>KI547164.1:0-31933 GCA_000497835.1 gamma proteobacterium L18
ACCTGACTCACCCCAATGACGGGGCACAAAAAAACCACCCATCGCGGGTGGTTTCCTTGCAACTCATCAACTCAGATCAAGCCGAAACCTCTTCAGCCTCATCATCCACAACCACCGCCTTCACCGCATCATGACGACGGATGTACTTCCAGTCCGACTCGTCAATGTAGATGCCGTTAGGCCCGCTACCACCTTCCAGGTCGATGGCCACATGGGCCGACACCTGTGGCTTCACGCTCGCCAGAATTGGCACGAAGCCCAGTTGCTGGCTGGTTTCCAACAGCGCCGACTGGTTACGCTCGTCGATGTCAGCTGCCTCGTCCAGGTAGTACGGCAGGCGGATACGCCCAGCCTGGTCACGGTCCATCAAGTGCAGCAACAAGTACATGTTGGTCAGCGCCTTGATGGTCATGGTGGTGCCGTTGGACGCCGCACCGTCGATGTCGGTGTGGATGATCGGCTGGCCGTTGACCTTGGTGATCTCGAACGCCAGCTCGAACAGGTCCTTGAGCCCCAACTGGTTATGGTTGGCGGCTACCAGGCGGGCCAGGTATTCCTTGGCCTCTTCGTTCTTGTTGTCCTGCTCGGCGCTCTGGCTCAGGTCGAACACCGACAGCGTCTCGCCTTCTTCGTACTGGCCGGCGCTGTGGATGATCTGGTCGATGTGCTTGAGCGCTTCCTTGTTGGGGGCCAGCACAATACGGAAGCTCTGCAGGTTGGACACCTGACGCTTGTTGATCTCGCGGTTGAACAGTGCCAGCTGGTGTTCCAGGCTGTCGTAGTCGCTGCGGATGTTGCGCAGGGTACGGGCAATGTCGGTCACCGCCGCGCGGCGGGCCTTGGCCAGGGTGATGGCTTCTTCGCTGCGGTGGTCATAGGCGTTGATCAGCAGCTGCAGACGGCGCTCCATGTCGTCTTCGCTGTCGAACTTGGCCACGCCCTTCAGGCGCACCTGGGCGTATAGCGCGTCGATCTGACCGTCCACGCGCTGCAGGCCTTGCCAGCTGTCCTGGTAGTCGTTGAGCAGCGGAAGCAGATTGTCCATGGAGTCGTCCACCGCTTCCATGAACGGCGTGCCAAACGGCAGGTCGGCCGGCAGCAGCTGGCGGCGGCGTAGGGCGTCGTCCAGCGTGCGTTGCTTGGCTTCCATGTCAGCGATCTGGCGGCCTACCAGTTGCAACTTGGCCGACAGTTGCTGGACGCGTTCGGTGAACGCGTCGCTGGAACGCTTGAGTTCGTCCTGGGCGGCTTCCATCTGTGCCAGTTGCTCCAGCTTGTCTTCTTCCTCGGCGCTCAATGTCTGGGCACGGCGGAAATCTTCCAAAGCCTTCTGGGCATCGAGTACCTGCTGGTACAGCGCCTCGGTTTGCTCTTTGCTGGCGGCGCGGTCGGAGGCCACGGCCTGCTGGGTCTTGAGCTGCTTGAGCTCTTTCTCCAGGCGCTCCTTCTGCTCGCGCAAGGCGGCACGGTCGGCCAGGGCCTGCAGTGCAGGGGGCTCGATGTGCGACAGGTCGATGGAAATACCCGGCACCTCGAAACGCTCACCCTTGAAGCTGTCCAGGATCGCTTCCAGGGATTTGACCCAGGCGTCGCTGTCATCCAGGGCAATGCCCTGCTCACCCAGCGGCAGGCTGAACAGCGCGCTGTTGAACAGGCGCATCAGGCGCTCCACGTCCTGCTGCGAGAACTCTTCGCGCAGGCGGGCGTAGCTGTTGTTGTCGGCATGGTCGAGTTGCTGACGCACCGACTTCAGGCGTTTCTCCAGATCGCGCAGGCGCTCTTCCAGGTCTTCGGCGCTGAACTGACGCGACTGCGCCAGGGCGCCCGCCAGTTCGTCGTGAGCATCCTTGGCCGCCAGCAGTTGCTGCTCCAGCACTTTCACGTCAGTGACCAGCGCGAAGCGATGCTTGAGCACCGACAACTCGCCCAGCCAGCGCTGCACGCCAGTGATTTCACGCTCCAGGCGCATCAGCTCCTGGGTGCCGCCACGCTGGTTGTTCTGCAGCGCGTCCTGTTCCTTGCGGTAGTGCTCGGACTGGATGACCAGCTCTTCCTTGCGCGCACCGGAGTAGTCCTGCCAAGTGCCCAGCAGCGAATCCAGCACCGGCGAGATGCGGTGCAGCTTGCCACGCAGAATGTCGCGCTGACGCACGCCGTTGGCAAGGGCCTCGACCAGCGGGCCGGCGGACACCAGCGAGTTGTAGTCCTGCTCCATGCGGCGCACATCACGGAAGGCTTCTTCGCACGCGGCAATGTAGTCGACGCTGCCCGACCGCAGGCTGTGCTCGAAGGCATCAAGGAACAGCTGCTTGAGTTTGGCCGCGGTGATTTCGCGCATGTGCAGCAGGTTGATGAACAACGCGCGGAAGGTCTTCAGGCTTTGCTCGCTGGTGGAGCGCAGCGGGATCAGGGTCAGGTCCAGTGGCACCGAGGTGTGACCACCTACCAGCAACCGACGCAGTTCGTCGGGCTTGAGCTCATAGGCCTTCAGGCCATTGCGCTCCAGGTTGCTGAACAGCTCTTTCTGCCGCAGGCAGGTGTCGTTCTTCTGGTAATGCGCCAGGTCCAGCTCGCCTTTATAGGCAAAGAACTGGTGACCGAAACCACCACCCGGGCCGCGACCGACCACGCCGATCACATGCTTGCCGTGGGGCAGCGACACTTCGCAGAGGATGTAGCTGGTGTCGCTGGCAAAGTAGAAGCGCCGCGACTGCTCCAGGCTGTACTTGCCGAAGCTCATGTCCGACATGCGCGCCAGAATCGGGAACTGCAGCGCATTGATCGACGCCGACTTGCCCAGGTTGTTGGCACCGTACACCGACAGCGGGTTTTCCAGCGGGAACAGGCCCAGGCTGTAACCAGCGGTATTCAGCAGGGCGAAGCGGCTGATGCCGTAGCGTTCCTGGCTCATGCATCGATCTCCTGTTCTTCGGCGATGGCGCGCGCCAGGGCCTCTTCTTCCGACTCGTCGGCGTCATCGATGACGATGATGTCGTCGTCATCCACCAGCACCGGGGTAGGCAGTGGCAGGTCGCTGTGCAGGCTGGCGGCGAGGTTGCGGTCCTGCTGCACCGACAGGCACACGTCGAGGAAACGGTGCATGGGCGGCAGGAAGCGGAACACGCCGTTTTCTTCGCCGGCGAAACCCAGTTGGGTCATGCGGCGCATGATCTTTTCTTCCAGCTCTTCGGGGGTTTGCACTTCGGCCTGCAGAAACAGGTCGCGGTACTTTTCCAGCAGCGAAGGCAGCTCGTCACGGCCGATGCTGCCGCCGTCCAGCACGGCCATCGGGTCGCGGCCCTGGTCGGCCAAGTGTTCCACCAGAATGAAGGTGAACAGCGACAGGCGCTGGGCGGTCTTGTTGACCTGCGCCGCCGCCTGCTCGGGCACGAAATAGTAGAAACCGCGGGTGTCGCACACCAGCTCAAAGCCCAGCGCGCGGAACAGGCCGCGGTACTGGTCTTGCAGGTTGGACAGTTGCGCGTACAGCTCCGGGTCCCGGCGGCTGATGTGGAAGCCCTTGTACAGCTCGCGAAAGATCGGCGCCAGCTGGGACATTTCGGACAGATCAAGATTCATGTGCAGTGCTCGCAGAGGGTTCCAGCGGCGCCGCGATGGGCGTATCGGCGCTGGAAAGCAGGGCGAAGGAGCGCAGGCTGACGCGGTGCTCCAGGGTGTGATATTCGCGGCGCTCCAGGCGCTCGCGGGCAAAGCGTTTGTCACGCGACAGGCGCGAGAACCAGTACAGCAGTTCGTCGGTGGCGCCCTCGGGCTCCTGTTCCAGCAGCCATACCATCAGGTCGGGCAGGGGCAGGGCGTCTTCGCAACGGTCGAGCATTTCCTTGACCGTACGCGGTGCCTTCGGCGGCTCGCCCACGCGGGTCTTGTGCGCCTTGGGGAACTGCGCCGGCTTGGCCTCGAACCGGGCCAGGGCGTAGACATAGGCCTCCACCTGGCTGGCACTGCCCAGGAAGGTGCTTTGCGGCCGGGTGAACATCGGCATGGCGGCCTGTGGCACGGCATCCAGCCCCTTGCGGCGGATGGCCGACAGGGCCAGGGCGGCGCCACGGGTCACGGCGTTGTGACGACGCGCTTCTTCACGCAGCGGCAACAGCAGCTCGCGCGCATGGCGCAGGGTCAGCTGGGCGCGGGTCTGCATTTCGAGGATGCGCGCGTGGGTGCGCAGCAACATGTCATCGTCCACCAGGTGGCCCAGGCGCTGCTGCTCGGTAAGCATGCGCAGCAGCACGTTCTCCACCTTGCGCACGCCTTGCTCGAAGGCGCCGTCGGCGTTCACCAACTGGATCATCGGTTCGACGTATTCGTCCCAGGTGGCCAGTACTTCGGCGTAGCGCTGACGCAGGGGGATCTGCCGGTCGCTGGTCTTGGCGCGCTCGGCCACGGCCACCAGGGCCTGCTCGTCGTTGTCGAGCTTCTTCAGCACGTCGCGGATACGCATGTCCAGCAGGCGCAGTTGGCGGGCCAGGTCGTTGCCATCGCGAATATCGAAGGCGTCCTGAATGTGCCCGGCCAACCGCTCCAGGTGGCGCAGGTAGGCTTCGATTTCCAGGCACAGCCCCAGGCGGTGCTCGCGCCGCAGGTAAGCCAGGAAGTCGTGGATCTGCGCATTGAGCTCAAACCGGTTGGGGCTCTTGGCCACCGGCACCAGAATGTCCAGGCGGATCCACACGTCCAGCACCGCAGTGATTTCCTGCGGCGTGCTGTCCAGTTGCTGGGCCGCCACCTGCTGGCGAAGCTCGCTCAGGCTCAGCGTACCCTGGTCAAAATGGGCGCACAGCGGTTCCAGCAAGGCCCAGTGTTCGGCGAGTGCGCGCAAGACGCGCTTGGGTTCGATCATTGGATGGCCGACTCGTTGCCAAATAAAAGCGGCGATTGTACTGCATCAACCGCCCCTTCATTGAGCCCCTGATCGACTTGGCGCAGGTTTGTGATGATCAACTGCGGCACGGCGCACAGAACGGCGGTAGAATTGGCGTTTAACTTATCCACAGATGGCCGCGCTTTGTTGATCGAATCCAGTCGCCGCGCTTACCTGGCCGCCATGCAAGTGGTGCAATGGCTGCCGCGCACCGAATTGCCGTTCGCCGCGCCCTCGCGCCCGGAACTGCTGGCCCCGCCAGTGCCGGTGGAGCCGCCGGCCGCCGTGCAGCCGCCCGCAGGCGCCGCTGCCGCCCCGGTGGCCCGTTCGCCCGAGCGGCCGAAAATCGAAGTGCCACGGCCCACGCCCAAGGCGGTCAGCAAACCGGCCATCGAGCCTGAAGCCGCCCCCGTGGCGCCCAAGGTGGTGCAAGCCCCGCCGCCACGCTTTGCCTTGCAACTGCTGCGTGCCGGTGCCTGCCTGATCCTGGTGGAACTGCCAACCGGCGAGCCGTTCCAGAGCCGCGACCCGGCCTACCTGTTGCTCAAGGACATGCTGCGCGCCGCCGGCTTGCCGGACGCGCCGCAAATCGTTGGCGAGCCCGTGCGCTGGCCGCTGCTGGTACGCGGCAACCTGGACCAGGGCCCGGAAGCGGCGCGTGATTTCGTCCAGGGCTTCGTGCTGGCCCGCCTGGAGGAGGCGCCCTGCGAGTGCCTGTGGCTGGTGGGCCTGCCCGCCGTGCGCTTTGCCGGCGAAGCCAATGCCGAAGACTACAACCGCGAATTGCAGGTGGAGGGCCTGGGCAGCGCCTGGTGCCTGCCAAGCCTGGAACTGTTGATGGACGAGCCGCAGCGCAAGGCGGACGTCTGGAAAGCCATGCGCCACCTGATGGCGCGCTGGAAATCGAATAATGAGTGATGCCGTAACTTTCCGCCGCATGACTGAGGCGGACCTTGAAGCTGTATTGAAGATCGAATACGCCGCCTATAGCCATCCGTGGACGCGCGGCATCTTTCTCGACGGGCTCAAGTCGTATGAAATCTGGTTGATGTTCGAGGGTGAGCAGCAGGTGGGGCACGGGGTGATCAATGTGATCATCGATGAGGCGCACTTGCTCAACATTACCGTCAAGCCGGAAAGTCAGGGGCGTGGGCTGGGCCTGCGTCTGCTGGAACGCCTGATGAGCCGCGCCTACGAAATGAACGGCCGCGAGTGCTTCCTGGAGGTGCGTGACAGTAACCGCTCGGCGTACCGTTTGTATGAACGCTTCGGCTTTAACGAGATTGGACGGCGTCGCGATTACTACCCGATTGCTGGCGGCCGGGAAGATGCGCTGGTGATGGCCTGCACCCTGTTCGAATGACTCCAGGGCCTCATCGCGAGCAAGCTTTGCTCCCACAGTGGTGAGCCTGCCACGGCGGATGGCACTCCACTGTGGGAGCAAAGCTTGCTCGCGATGGCAGCACCGCGGTATCAGGTCCTAGCCACGTCCAGGCTTGCCATCCAACGGATCAACCTGCGCCCACTCGGCCTCATCCAGCCCATCCCCGCCACCAATCTCATCCTCATCCACCACGCTCAGGCTGGCATCCGCTGCCCGGCCACGGCCTGCCTCGTTGGGCGAACGCGCACCATCCTCATCAATTAGCGTTTCAGGGCTCATGTCGTCGTCGGTGGGTTCGTGATCATCCATCGACGCGCCCGTCATGCCCGCCTCACGGGCGCGGCTAGGCGGCAATTGCTGCTCAAGCTCCGGGGTGGTCATTTCATCGCCAATTTTCGCCGTAGGCTCATCCTGGTCCAGGTGCAGCTCTTCCATGGAGCCCATGCGGTCTTCGTTGTCATCGATGGGCGCCGGTTGCGGCGCGTGCATCGGGCGGTGTGACTCGGTCATGGCAATTCCTCATGTTTTGGGGCCTTAATAGGGTGGACCCATGGCCTTTATGAAGATTCCCCCCGGTTTCGCGCCAGCCATCGCGGCGACGGCGTGACCTGGGGCGCCTGGCGCCAGTCATAGGTTGCGCACCAATTTCGAGGCTAGAACATGAACGATCTACAGGAACTGATTGATAACAACGCCCGCTGGGCCGAAGCCATCAAGCAGAAGGATCCCGATTTCTTTGCCAAGCTGGCACGCCAGCAGACGCCGGAGTTTCTCTGGATCGGCTGCTCCGATGCACGGGTACCGGCCAACGAGATCGTCGGCATGCTGCCGGGCGATCTGTTCGTACACCGCAACGTGGCCAACGTGGTGCTGCACACCGACCTCAACTGCCTGTCGGTGATCCAGTACGCGGTGGATGTGCTCAAGGTCAAACATATCCTGGTCACCGGCCACTATGGCTGCGGCGGCGTGCGCGCCTCCATGCAAGACCGCCAGTTCGGCCTGATCGACGGCTGGCTGCGTTCGATCCGTGACCTGTACTACGAAAACCGCGTGGCCCTGGCCGAGCTGCCCACCGAGGAAGAGCAGGTCGACCGCCTGTGCGAACTCAACGTGATCCAGCAAGTGGCCAACGTGGCGCACACCAGCATCGTGCAGAACGCCTGGCACCGTGGCCAGCCGCTGTCGGTGCATGGTTGCATCTACGGCATCAAGGACGGTCGCTGGAAGAGCCTGGGCGCCAACATCAGCGGCTTCGAGCAACTGCCGCCGCAATACCGCCTGCGCCCGATCGACCCGCAGTCCTAAGCAGGCTACACGTTCCATGTAGCAGCGGCCGTCCGGCCGCGTCACTCACGCCGCGTTGGTGCTGATGCACCGCGTTGTCCGTGACGCAGCCTTCGGCAGCTGCTACACCACTCCCTGTGGGAGCGGGTTCTACCCGCGAAGAAGAGCACGCGGACTTCCTGATACTCCGCGGTGTGCTTTTCGCGGGTAGAACCCGCTCCCACAAAGACAGTTGCTGCTACAGGATGGGTGCGCGTGTTACAGGGTGCTTGGCGGCAGTGTCGCGGGGGCCTTCAGGGTTTTCGCCGTGGTGCACTGCTGCTTCGCCTGCTCCGGCGTGTCCTTGCGAATCGTGGTGTAGAACAACTCGCAGCTCTGCAGCTTGTCCGTCACCTGCCACTTCTGCGTGCACGCGCTCAGCGTCGCCTTGGGATCTGCCTTCGGGTTGCCCCCCATGCCCGCCTGCCAGCAAGCGGCGGTCAGATCCTGCTCCATCACTTTCACACCCGCCGCATCAGCCTGCGCCTGATTGTTGTCATGGTTGGCCGGGTCCGCCGCGTACCAGATATAGCTAGGGTGGTTGGCCCCCAACACCGGTACGTTCTTGCCCGGCACAGGGCTGATCGTCGCCAGGCCCAGCACCGACACCGTAGGCCCGTACTGGGTCTTGATCCAGTTACGCACCGGCGCACCGAAGGCCACCATCGGCAGCGTCTGCCCGGCCAGGCTCTGGCTGACCTGCTTGACCATGGTGGTCTGGTAATCGTTGAAGTAGCTGTAGGTGCCCTCCAGGTCGCTGCCCGCCGTGGCAGGCGCTGCAATCGGGGCGATGTCGATGATGGTCTGGTAGCCCGGCGTCTGCGCGGCGGCCACGCCGTTGGTGGTCAACAGCTCGGCCCAGCGGTCAGTGGTATTGGATTTCAGGTAGTCCTGGGCCTGGGTCAGCGAATAGTCCGGCGGGAAGTGCAGCAGTTCCACGCTGCGGCGGTTCTCCAACGCCATGCCCAGCGGCAGGAACAGGTACCAGTTGTACGCCCACTTCTTGTCGGCCAGCAATTGGCTGGCGCCCTTGTAGGCCAGGTCGCCGGCGTTGAGCAACTGGATCAGCGGCTGGTCGTAGTTGTCCGGCACACCCTTGAGGGTGGCGAACACCTGCTGGTTGTCCACCGTGACCTTGAGCGTGGCGTTGGTGTAACCGTCGCGCTGCAGGCTCTGGTTGAGGTAGTGCTCCACGGTCTGTTCCAGTGTCCAGTTCTGGTAGCAGATGACATTGCAGTTGTTGGGGTAGGCGAACAGCTGGGTGACGCGCTGAGTGCTGCCCAGGTCGATCTGGATATCGGCCTGTGCCGCGCCGGCCAGGGTCAGGCCGGCCAATACGGTCGCGAGCGCAGATGCTTTCAACATGCATAACTCCTTGTCAGTGGGAGCGGGCATAGTGCGCCAGCGCATAAAAAAAACAAGACATCATCGACCCCGTATCTTGAAATCGCATCGTCTGCATCGCGACTAAAGTCGGCTCCTACGCGGTCCGTGGTAGGAGCCGGCCTTGGCCGCGATGCAGACGACGCGGTCGACGGGATATCGCGGCGCCTGTGACGCGGCCTTGCGGCCGCTGCTACATTTACCGTATGAAGCCTTTGATCATGATGTTGGTGCTGCTGTGCGCGGGGGCAAGCGCCAGCGATGACCGCGACGAAGCCCAATTCGTGCAGTGGTTTCGCCACCACGACACCGCCCGCTTCGAGCGTTTCCTGGTGCTGCGCCACATCGACACCGTGGTGCCGCTGTACCAACTGCTGCGCACCGCCAGCGACTGGCGCCAATGCCAGGCCCAACCTTTCGCCATCCCCCCGGCCAGCCACTGGCCCGCCGTGGAATCGACCCTCAAGCTGCTCGACACCCTCAGGCAACAAGGCGTGCTGACCCGCTTCGAGGTGGTGTCCGCGTACCGCGACAAGCGCCTCAACACCTGCGCTGGCGGCGCCGCCCACAGCGCCCACGTCCAGGCCTTCGCCGTGGACCTGGAATTCCCCGAGGGCAGCGCCGACCCGCAACGCCTGTGCGAATTCTGGCAGCGGCACGGCGCTGAGTGGCAACTGGGCCTGAGCCGCTACCCCTCCGGCCGCGTGCACCTGGACACCACCGGCTACCGCACCTGGGGCGAGGACTACAGTGCCCGCACCTCGTACTGCCTTCAGCCCCAATGAGGCTTAGCGCTCAAGGCGCGAACCGGATAGGCGTCAGCACCGGCTGGCCGGCGAAAAAGGCCAGCAGGTTCTGATTGACCAGGCTTACCGTGGCCTCCGAAGCCTGGGGAGACAGGCCGGCCACATGCGGGGTCAGCACCACATTGTCCAGCGCCTTGAGGGCATCGGGCACCGACGGTTCGTCATCGAACACATCCAGCGCCGCGCCAGCAATGGTACCGTCGCGCAGGGCCTGGATCAGGTCGTCGGTGGCGATCACGCTGGCGCGCGCGATGTTGACCACGAACCCGTCCGCGCCCAGTGCCTGCAAGGCAGCCTTGTCGATCGCATGGCGGGTGTCGGCGCCGCCGGGCGTGGCAATGATCAGAAAATCACAGGCTGCTGCCAACTCCACCGGCGAGGCGCAGTACTGATAGTCCACGTCCGTGCGCGGCCGACGGTTGTGGTAGCTCACCGACATGTCGAAACCGCGTGCTGCGCGCTTGGCAATCGCCAGGCCCACTGCGCCCAAGCCCAACACGCCCAGGCGCATGCCTTCCAGGGTCGGACGGCTGAGCTTGCGCCACTCACCACGACGCACCGAAGCATCGGCCCGGGGGATGTCGCGCACCAGCGACAGCAGCAGCGCCATGGCGTGGTCGGCCACCGACGAGGCGTTGGCGCCGGCGCCATTGGTCACGGTAATGCCGGCGGCATGGGCGGCGGCCAGGTCCACGTGCTCGTAACCGGCGCCGATCACGCAGATGATCTTCAGGTGCGGCAGCGCGGCCATCTCATCGGCGAAAAAGCCCAGCGGGCCGCGGGTCAGCACCGCATCGATGCGTTGGCCATGCTCCTTGATCGCCGCTGCACGCAGCTCGCGGGTGGGCGCCAGGATCAGGTTGAAACCGCTGTCCTCAAGGATATGCAGGTAATCGTTCACGGCTTCTACCAGTACCAACACCGTTGCACTCATGGGGTCCCTCCGGGGGCAATAAAGTCAGGCGCACAGGGCGCGGCCTCCCATTGACCGATTCCCTGCGACAATGGTCAATGACTATTCAAGCCGCTGCGAGTTTTTTTCATGTTCTGGTTGACCGACCCTGCCGTATGGACGGCCCTGTTGCAGATCATCGCCATCGACCTGTTGCTGGGCGGTGACAATGCCGTGGTCATCGCCCTGGCGTGCCGCAACCTGCCGCGTCAGCAGCGGCGCAAGGCGATCTTCGGTGGCGTGGTGGGGGCCATTGCGCTGCGCGTGGTGCTGCTGTTCTTCGCCATGCAGTTGCTGTCATTGCCTTACCTGAAGCTGGTGGGCGCGTTGTTGCTGTTGTGGATCGGCATTAAGCTGCTGGTGCAGCAGGATGACGGCCACGGCGAGATTCGCGGTGATGTGCACCTGTTCAACGCCATCAAGACCATCATCGTCGCCGACGCCGTGATGTCCCTGGACAACGTGCTGGCGGTCGCCGCAGCTGGCGCCGGGAATATCTACCTGGTGAGTTTTGGTGTGCTGATCAGCATCCCAGTGATTGTGCTGGGCAGCCGGCTGGTGCTGGCGGCCATGGAGCGCTTCCCGGTGGTGATCCAGCTGGGCGGAGCGTTGATTGGCTGGATTGCGGGCAGCATGGCAGTGGCGGACCCGGTGGTGGCAGGGTGGTTGCCGGGTTACGTCGGGCTGCAGCATTACGTGGGCAGTGCGGTGGGGGCGCTGTTTGTGTTGGGCATAGGCGCATGCTGGAACCGGCGGGCCCAGGCGCGAGGAATCTGATGTGGAATAATGTCCCCGCAAGTCCCCAGCCATACAGACAAGGCTGGCAACTCGGTGGGACAGGCCATGGTACGGTGCAACAAACTGTGGGAGCGGACTCTGCCCGCGAAGCGCCGCGCGGGCGGCGCGCGGTATCAGGGGCACCGAAAAAATCCAGGCTGGCTCCTGTAAGCGTCACTGCAATTTCAAGGCAGGAAATTCGGGGGGTTCTGAATGAGTTCAGCTGTAGATTGCATCATGGCCACCAGGTGCTAGCCGAAGTTTTTCCAGCGCCCTTCAGATCGCGCGCCGCCCGCGCGGCGCTTCGCGGGCAGAGCCCGCTCCCACAGTTTGTTGCACCGTACCATGGCCTGTCCCATTGAGTTGCCAGCCTTGTTTGCATGGCATAAGACCTTTGTTCCCCGCTTGTAGGCCCCCAAGAATCCATTCCTGTAGGACGTTTCCCAAGTTGCTTTTCCGGGGTTGTCGGCGCCCGCAAACAGGGGGATATTGCCCCCCGTCATCCAAACGGATGGCCGGGTTTGACAGCTCGAACAACCCCTCTGCTTACCTTGCACGTTATGGTGACTGTGCGTGGGGCGCCCTCGGGCGCGCTGGAGGTTAGTGGAGGACTTCGGTCTGTCAACCCGCGCACAGCCACCACCCATTCCGGGCGTGGTCACCACTTCAAAGGAATGTTCCATGACTGATTTCATCCCCTCCAGCAGCAACTGCACCTCCACCCCCGTGCTCTACATCGACACCACCGCGCCCCTGCCCGACCTGTTCCAGTTCGCCGACACCCGCGTGCGCGCCGTGCGCGACATGCTCAAGAGCCTGGCGTGCATGGGCTACCGTTCGCTGGATGACGAAGACCTGGGCAGCTTTGCCACCGGCTGTTACCTGTTGCTGGAAACCGGTTGCGATGCGCTGAGCCTGTGTGAGCAACGGCTGCAACGTGGGGAGGCCATGCAGTAAATCGCGATCAGCACTGCCCTTCGGAAATTTCCTACTAGTCGTTCAGAACCAGCTGGCTTCACCCCCCTTGATTCCCACGTAGAAATCGCGTTTTGCCAAATGCGAGGCTTCCGTGCGCCCCACCTTCCCAGAACAGCCCGTTTCGTTCGAGTCGGGCTTTCACATCGTTGAAAAACCCATTAGCCGCGACGCCTTGCTGCGTTCCATTTTCCGCGAGCAGATCGATCCGGCGTTCAGCGACCAACTGCTGGCCCTCAACCCGCACCTCAAGCCCAGCGTGCGGCCAGGGCAAATGCTGATCTTCAGCGACCCGCGCAGTTTTCAATGCCGGCGCGAGCACGCACAGCTAATGCAGGCGGCGCGGGAGGTGGATGAGGTGCTGAAGGATCTGTCGGATGAGGAGGCGGAGTTTTTGGTGGTGAATCATCAGACGCTGAGTACTTTTCTGGGGGACGCCTCTACCGTCGGTGGCGCACTTTCATACTTGGCGGGGGCACACCTTGAGACCTTGCAGCACACCCTCAAGGAGTTGGAAAGGTTGCATATCGAGTCGTTCCGAAGCATGGGTGTGATTCGCGATGCTGGCTTCATGGCCCAGCGGCAAAGGCTGTTGGGCTACCTGAAGAAAAGTATGAATGCATTGGTGGTCAGGGGTGTTGGTTTACCAGACTATCCCGAGATAAAGACAATCCTGGGGATTGGTGATCGCAAACTGGTGCACAGGTGGGCCATGGCGGGCGGTCGAGATTACTTGCCGGGATACGCCACCCAGATAGGCCAGATCTCGAAATCCGTGCGCGTGATGAAAGCTGGGGGGTATGTGGCGATCGGATTGGGAATTGGAGCCTCAGCAGTGAAAATTCACGAGGTGTGCAGGT
Organism: gamma proteobacterium L18; assembly: GCA_000497835.1. Lineage (GTDB taxonomy): Bacteria > Pseudomonadota > Gammaproteobacteria > Pseudomonadales > Pseudomonadaceae > Aquipseudomonas. Next base: position 13,343 of record KI547164.1, read on the forward strand.
GGGGGGAAAGTATTGCCTGCCGCAAGGTCCGCTATTCGGAGGGGGGGAAAATGGTTGGTACGCTGGCTGGCGGTTTAGGTGGTGGATATCTGGGAACAACAGCTTCCGTCCAACTCTGTGCTGGGATCCCGCATCCGGGGGGACATATTGCCTGCCTGCTCGTCATCGGTGCTGGTGTCAGCTATTTCGTTGGAGAAGCAGTTGGCCAGGGCGGGCAGCGGATTGGTGAGGTAATTTATGAAGGTACTGGACATGTCTCCAGCCGAATGGATTGAGTGGATCCTACTCCTCAGTGGGGCAGGGTTAACAGTCGCAGGCCTCCTCGCCGCTGCGTATTTCCGCTACTCCAAGCTTGACTCTATCGAAGCCAAGTTGACTGAACGCCAAGCGATCAAGAGCGCTTTATTGACAAGGCTTGATCTCATTGGCGGGACTTACAAGTTGCACCACCTGTACACGTTGCTGATCAGTCGAGAAGCCCGGCAGCGAATGCCAGCGGCTGGCAGCGCTGTTTTGGCGCTGCCTATATCGATGAAGCTCTGGATCTACATCACGCATGCCTTGCTGACGTGGGGCGCATTGCTGATGGTTTGCTGGTATGGATCGACTCACCTCACATCTTGGCTTCGATGAGCGAGACGTGTGAGTGTTTAGGCGAAGTCATCTAAGAGGATGCAAGATGAGCCCCGGCAAGTGGCTATACCTTTTCGTCGCCATCCCAGTTTTCGCCGTGGGCATCGCTGGCTTCATCGGCATGGCTTGGGCGGCAATGTTCAAACTGGAGGAGGTCGAATCCCACCTGAGGGGGCTGAAAACGATCGAAGACAACCAGTTCATTTCTCTGAAGCGCTTTAGCGGTCGGTGCCAGCGCATCATCGCCATCAGCGCATTGATGAGTTACAGCCGCTTGCGAAAGGACGACCCAGGGGCCAGTGATACAATTCGAGCAATGCCTGTTTCGCTGTACCGATGGGTTCAGTACCCATTCAACATGATGACCCTGTCGATCATCGTGACGCTGGCCATGAATGTACTAATGCACTACACCACGGTGTTCGATTGACGACCGCCCTGTCATTACCCCTTAACCTCCCCCCGCTCTACTGATGCTTTTCCGCGCACAGGGAGGCGCTACCCCATGACCCACTTCACCCTAGGCCGCCGACGCCTGCTGCAAGCCGCCGGCGCCAGCCTGCTGATGCCCAGCCTGGCCCCGGCCGTGATCGCGTCGGCCAACGACCGCCCGCAATTGACTGACGGCGTGCAGTCCGGCGACCTGCTGGGTGACCGGGCCATGGTGTGGAGCCGCACCGACCGGCCGGCGCGCATGGTGGTGGAGTGGGACACGCGCAGCGTGTTCGGCAACCCGCGCCGGGTGGTGTCGCCGCTGGCCGATGCGCGCACTGACTTCACCGCGCGGGTGGAGCTGACCGGGCTGCCGGTGGACCAGGCGATCTTCTATCGGGTGCGCTTCGAAGATGCGCAAACCGGGGTCAGCAGCGAGCCCTGGTTCGGCCATTTGCGCAGCGCCCCCAGCCAGCGCCGCGACCTGCGTTTTGTGTGGAGCGGCGATACGGTGGGGCAGGGCTTCGGCATCAACCCGGACATCGGCGGCATGCGCATTTATGAAGCCATGCGCCTGCGCCTGCCGGACTTTTTTATCCACAGCGGCGACACCATTTACGCCGACAGCCCAGTGCCGGCGCAGTTGACCGTGGAGGACGGGCGCATCTGGCGCAACATCACCACCCCGGCCAAGAGCAAGGTCGCCGAGACGCTGGATGAGTACCGCGGCAATTACCGCTACAACCTGATGGACGAGAACGTGCGGCGCTTCAATGCCGAGGTGCCACAGATCTGGCAGTGGGACGACCACGAAGTGATCAACAACTGGTCGCCCAGCAAGCAACTGGATAACCGCTACCAGACCCGCGACATCAACGTGCTGGTGGATCACGCCCGCCAGGCCTGGCTTGAGTACTCGCCCATGCGCCGTCAGCAGGCGGACAACGGAGGGCGCATTTATCGCAAGCTCAGCTACGGGCCATTGCTGGACGTGTTCGTGCTGGACATGCGCAGCTACCGCGGTGGCAACGGTGCCAACCTGGAAACCCACATGGGCGCCGAAAGTGCCTTCATGGGGCGGGCGCAGCTGGACTGGCTCAAGCAACAGCTCAAGGCCTCCACCGCGCAGTGGAAGGTGGTAGCCGCCGACATGCCCATCGGTCTCGGCGTGCCTGACGGCGAGGTCAGCCCTGGCGTGCCTCGGTGGGAGGCCATCGCCAACAACGACCCGGGCGCGCCAAAGGGCCGCGAGTTGGAGATGGCTGAACTGCTGGCCTTCCTACGTGAGCACAAGGTGCGCAACCATGTGTGGCTGACGGCCGACGTGCATTACTGCGCGGCTCACCATTACCACCCCGACCGGGCGGCGTTTCAGGACTTCGAGCCGTTCTGGGAATTCGTCGCAGGGCCGTTGAACGCCGGCAGTTTCGGGCCCAATCCGCTGGATGCCACCTTCGGCCCGCAGGTGGTGTTCCAGAAGGCGCCCCCGGCACAGAACACCTCGCCGCTGGCAGGCTTCCAGTTTTTTGGCGAGGTGAACATTGACGGGCAGGGCGGCGAGTTGACCGTGACCCTGCGCGACCTGGACGGCGTGGCGGTGTTCAGTCAGCAGCTGCAACCGGCGGTATAGTCGAATCCCGCCCAGCCCAAACGAGGGGTCCAGGTCACCTGGTTCATTGATATCAACGTGAGAACTCAAGGTCGTATGCCTCTGATGGAGAACCAAGGGTTCAGTTGCGCAGCACTTTGATCAGCACAGGGCCGAGGCCCAGCCAATAGGCGTCATCGGTCAGCAGCGTTGTTTTCTTCTCGGCGGAATAGCCGCTGGGCAGGTTGTAGAAAAACCGGGCGATGCCGTCGATCCCAAAGCCTTCATCCTGCTCGCAATCGCGATTCACGCGGTTAACGTACACGCGGCGCTCATGGCTGGTGTTGTAACCCCAGGTCATCAGCCGGTAGTTCAGTAACGTGTCGGTAGAGGTGCCGCTGAGCCAAAAATCATGGGGGCGCGAGGTCCACAGGTTGCCCCCGTTGAAGTTCACGTCAACGCGGCCGTTCGCGGTGTAGCCCCGCGCCGCGCCCTCGAAGTCCCACTGCACGCCGATGACTTTCAGATCATCGTTTTCGTCCGCAATCACTTCCTGGATATCCAGGATGTCGTCGGCGGGCAGGGCCACCCGGTTTGAATTGATGTCGCCGAAGGTGTAGTCGTTGCTGCCATCCACATTCAACCGCACGATGAAGTCGGACAGAGCATCGGTGTCGCCCGTCAGCAAGGCCCTTCTGCGCACAAATAACACGGGCTTGCCGGCGTTGGCGCCATGGGTTTGCACAATCAGGCGCGCGGGGGTGTTCCAGATGATCGCCTCTCCCGCCAGATCGATGACGGTGTAACCTTTTTTATCGAAGGTCAGGTCGAGTTCGAACTGCTCATTCAGGCACACCAGCACTGACAGATAGCGGTCACCGAACCAGCGAGCTGCGAAGGCGACAAACCAGCGGTTGCCATGCTGCACCGTGAGCATCGGACCTTTTGAATAGCCGGGGACTTTCCCGGCCACCTTGCTGGCGTCAGGGTGGGGCGGGTTGAAGCCGTCGAAGGGGATACTGATGCGTCCTCCCGTGCCGAAGCCAGGGTCAGGCAGCCCGTTTGCCAGAAAACGGTCAATGGTGAGGTGGCCGATATCTTCGGAGAAAATCAGCGGTTTATCGCCCTGCAATTGCAAGTCGGCGCTGGATGAACTGTTCGGGGCGTCATTGATGATGTAGCCCTTGCCGCCTGCGAAGGTGCGGTCCTGCACGCCAGCGGCGCTGTATTTGGCCAGGAAGGCACCATAGGTCTGCAGGGAATTGCACAGCACATACAGCTCGCCCTGCGCGGTGCGTTTCACAACCTTTATGTTGAGCAGTGGGTTGCTGCCCAGTTCAATGGTCAGCACGCCATCCACCCCGAAATCGGGGTCCAGTTCACCTGCTCTTCGGGTACTTGAGGAAGCTGTCATGGGGTAGGGCTCCGGCGTCAACGAAGTGTTGATTGGATCCCTATCCCCTTTGAGCGTCTACTGTAAGAACTGACAGGTACCCCCGTCAGTAAACGTCCCGACGATAGCGCCCCTGCTCGCTCAGCGACGCCAGCGCGTCACCGCCCAGTACCTCACGCAGTGCCGCTTCCACACCGCCGGCCATGCCTTGCAGGCTGCCGCACACGTAGATCAGCGCGCCATCGGCCACCCATTCACGGACCTCGCGGGCATGCTCGCGCAGACGGTCCTGCACATAGATCTTGCTGGCCTGGTCACGCGAGAACGCCAGGTCCAGGCGTTGCAGGTGACCATTGGCGTGCCAGCCCTGCAGTTCGTCCTGGCACAGGAAGTCGTGGGCGCTGTGGCGCTCGCCGAAAATCAGCCAGTTGCGTGTGTGGCCTTTGGCGGCACGCGCCTTGAGCAGGCTGCGCAGGCCGGCCAAGCCGGTACCGTTGCCGATCAGAATCACCGGGGCATCGTCTGCGGGCACATGGAAGCCAGCATTGCGCCGCACATGCAGGCTGATGGCCGCGCCCAGGGGCGCATGCTCGGTCAGCCAGCCCGAGCCCAGGCCCAGGGTGCCGTCCGGGTGGCGTTCCAGGCGCACGATCAGTTCCAGGCGGCCATCCTGCGGGATGGACGCGATGGAGTATTCCCGCGCCTGGGTTTGCAGCGGTACGTCGCTGCTCAGGCGTGGCATCACTTCAATCAGGTCGCCGGCTTGCCAGGTGTGCGGCGCCGGTGGCGTCAAGCCCAGCAGGTACACCGGGCCGCCTTGGCTGCCGGGGTTCAGCAGGCGGCGCTCGCTCAGGGTCCAGTCTTCGTACAGTGGCGCCTGCCAGGCCATGATCGGCTGCGCACCGGTGAGCTGGCCCAGTTGTTCCTGCCAGTGTTGCAGCGGCTGCGGGTCGGCGCTGTCCACCTGCACGGGGGCGAAGGCGCTTTGCGCACCGCGCTCGCCCAGCCATTGGTGCAGGCGCAGGCCAAAGCCGCAGAAGTGCTGGTACTGGCGATCACCCAGGGCCAGCAGGGCATAGTTGAGGTGCGTCAGCGACCAAGGCTGGCCCAGCACTTTGCGCTCGAAACCACGGGCGCTGTCCGGTGCTTCGCCGTCACCGAAGGTGCTGACCACAAACAGCGCGTTGTGCGCCTGGCTCAGGTCCTGCTCGGTCAGCCGCGCCAGCGGTTCCACCCGCACCGCAAGGCCTGCGGCTTGCAGTTGGCTGGCGCTCTGCCAGGCCAGTTGCTCGGCGAAACCGCTCTGGCTCGCGAAGCCGATAAGCCAGGCATCGCCTGCGGCCTTGGCGCCGTCCACGCCCTGACGAGCAGCGCGCGCCTGGCGTTTCTTGCGGCGGCGGTCCAGGTACAGCAGCCAGCCGGTGATGAAGAACAGCGGCATGCACAGGGCCGCCGCGGTGTTGAGAATACGACCGATGATGCCGAAGTAGCTGCCCACGTGCAGGGCGTAGACGCTGTCCAGCAACTGGCCACCCAGAGCCTTGTCGGCGAAGCGTTCCTGGTGGCGCACTTTGCCGGTCAGCGGGTCGATGATCAGGCTGTTGAACGCGCGCTCATGGGGCGCGTCCTTGAGCAGGTAGAACACGGTCAACGGCTGGCCTTGCGGGGCCAGGCGCAGGTTGTAGGCGCTCAAGTCCGGCCCGGCCTGGTTGCGGATGCTGTCCCATACGGCATCGTAGTTCACCTCGACCGGGCCGCTGGGCGGGGCGGGACGCTGCATGCGTCCGCGTGGTCGCTCATGCTGGCCGCCTTTGGGAGCCTCGCCCAGCAGTGAGTTCAAGCCTTCGCGCACCCAGTCGTAGGACCAGAACAGGCCCGTCACTGACAGCAACAGATAGAAGAATAGACACCAGGTACCGGCGACCGCGTGCAGGTCCCAGTTGAAGGCGCGGCCTTTCTTGGCCCACTCCAATGTCAGCCAGGCGCGCCAGTTCAGCGCCTGGCGCGGCCAGCGCAGGTACAGGCCCGACAGGCAGAAGAACACCAGGATCAGCGTGCAGGCACCGGTGATGTTCTTGCCCAACTCGCCCATGGCCAGGAAACGGTGCAGTTGCAGGGTAAAGCCGAAGAAGCCTTCGCCGCGCACCCGGCCCAGCAGCTCACCGGTGTAGGCGTTGAAGTAACGCAGCTCACCACGACGCTCGCCCGGTGGCGGGGTGAAGAACACCCGCGAGGCCAGCCCGGTGTCGTTCTCCACCCACAGCGCCGAGATCGACTTGCCCTTGGCCGCCTCAAGCTTGGGCACCAGTTGCGAAGGCGGCAGTACGCCGCTGTCCTGCACCTGCACCTTGAGGGTGTTGGGGTTGAGGGCCTGCAGGATTTCATCCTGGAACGACACCAGCGCACCGGTCACGCCCATCAGAGCCAGGATCAGCCCTGCGGTGATACCGAAAAACCAGTGCACTTGAAACAGTGTTTTCTTCAACACTTGAGATCACCTTGCCAAAAACGGGCGCAGAACGCGGCGGGTAGTATGCCGGATCGGTTGCGAATACGTCCCAAACACGCAAAAGCCCCGCTCAACCAGTGAGTGGGGCCTGGGACCACTTCTATGGGGTTAGAAGTGGAAGTTGGTGCTGAACAACACGGTACGGCCGGCTGCCTGGTTGGCGAAGTGCGCGGCGTAGGCCTTGTCGTAGTAGACCTTGTCGGTCAGGTTTTGCACGTTGAGCTGGAAGTCGACGTTCTTGCTCAGCTTGTACGCGGCCATGGCGTCGTAGCGGGTGTAGGACGGTACGTACACGGTGTTGGCCGTGTCACCCCAGACTTCGCCCACATAGAAGGCGCCGCCGCCGATGGTCAGCTTCGGTGCCACCTGGTAAGTGGTCCACAGGCTGGCGCTGTGTTTCGGGGTATTCGGCAGTTCCTTGCCATCGGTGGCAGCACCGCCGGTGACGGTACCGTTACGGCCTGCCAGGCCACCACTGACGATCTCGCTGTCCAGGTAGCTGTAGCCGGCGAACACTTGCCATTTCTCGGTGATCTTGCCCGTGGCCGACAATTCGAAACCGTCGACGCGGGTCTTGCCGGCGTTTTCATAGGTGTTGTTGGCGGTCAGCACCCGGGTGTTTTCTTTCTCGGTGCGGAAGATGTCAGCGGTCAGCGACACGCGATCCTGGAACACATCCCACTTGGTGCCGATTTCGTAGTTCTTGGTGGTTTCCGGCTCCAGATCGCTCTGCAGCGTGCTGTTACCGGCGGTCAGTGGGTTGCCGTCCACACCTTCGTTGAGCATGGCGCCCGGCGGGGTGGCCGAGGTGGCGAACGAGGCGTAGATGCTGCCGTTGTCCGTCGGCTTGAAGACCAGGCCGGCCTGCCAGTTCCAGAAGTTGGAATCGTTGCTGGTTTTGCCAGTGGTGGTGTTGTCGGCCTTGGTGTCGAAGCTGTCGTAGCGCGCGCCCAGGTTCAGCAGCCATTGCGGGTCCAGTTCGATGGTGTCGAAGGCATAGATGGCGCGGGTGTTGGCGGTGGTCTTGGTGCCCGCGTAGTTGCGGGTGATGGTGCCGGTGTAATCGTCGTTCGGGTTCGGGTCGCTCAGCGACGTACAGGTGCCGCCATTGGTCTCGCCTGGCTGGCAACCGGTACCGCCTGGGGAGGTAGCCCCCGGGTTGCTGTTGGCCGGGTTGGCGAAGGTGTAGCCGGTGACATGGCTGACTTCACGGGTGAATTCGACACCGGTGGAGTAGTTGTTCTTGAAGCCCAGTGCGTTGAACTCGCCAAACAGATCGGTCTGGTTGGTGGTGGTTTCGGTGGTGCTGACGCGGGCGTTGGCGCGGCGCCACACGGTACCGTACTTGTTGACGTTCTTCTGGCTGTCGTCGGGCTGGGTCAGGATGTAGTCCTGGCCGGTGCTGCCGTGGCGCAAGGTGTTTTTCAGCGTCATGGTGTCGCTGAAATCGTGCTCGAACGAAATGGTGCTGATGTCGGCGCGGGTCTTGCGGAAGTCGCGGTCTTTCAGGCCATAGAAGTTGCTGCTGTCGCCACCGTCGGTGGGCTTGTCGTGCACGTGGGCGGTGGCGGTGGCAGAGCTATAGCCGTACGGAATGCCGGAGTCGGGCAGGTCGTTGCTTTCCACGTGGTAGTAGCTGAGGTTCAGGCGGTTCTCGGTGCCCAGGCCGAAGGTCACCGACGGCGCCACGCCCCAACGATCGTAGTTGACCGAGTCGCGGCCGGCCACATTCTGTTCGTGGCTCATCAGGTTCAGGCGGAACGCTGCGGTGTCGAGGAACTTGCGGTTCACGTCCAGGGTGTAGCGGCGGGTCTGGTCGGAGCCATAGGTGAAGCCGCCGTCGAGGAAGTCATGGTCCTTGGGCTGCTTGCTGATCAGGTTGATGCTGCCGCCGGCCGAGCCACGGCCGCCGAAGGCCGAGTTCGGGCCCTTGCTGACTTCCACCGATTCGATGTCGAAGATTTCCCGGGTCTGGGCGCCTGTGTCGCGTACGCCATCCAGGTAGGTGTCGCCCTGGGCGTCGAAGCCGCGAATGAACGGGCGGTCGCCCTGCGGGTTGCCGCCTTCACCCGCGCCGAAGGTAATGCCCGGCACGGTGCGCAAGGCATCTTGCAGCGAGGTGGCTGCGGTGTCCTTGATCACTTGCTGCGGGATCACGGTGACCGAGCGTGGGGTGTCGGTCAGCGGCGCGGTGTACTTGCTCGACGCCGATTTCTCGACTTGATAGGAAGGCTCCTGCGCCTCACCGGTGATGCTGGTAGCACCCAGCGAAATAGCGCCGGTCTGCTTGGCATCGGTGTCTTCGGCGGCCTGCGCAAATTGCGCAACCGAGGCGGCGCCCAAGGCCATGCCGATGGCGGACACCAGCAAACGCGGCGAGCTGACAGGAACGTAAACGTGTTGGCGTGACATTGTTTTTGGCCTTCCCCAAGGTGTTCGAGGCGGCGGAATGTAGGGTAAATGAAATTCGGTATCAATTGCGACACGGTGCTATCCGCACTGAATTTACGTTCTTTACACTTTTGCCTTACGGTTTTTACACTTTCGTACGTCAGGCACTTGTACACAGTCAATAAGAATCAATACCATTGGCATCCCTCCGTTTTCAGGTGCCACTGCCATGCTGCTGCACATCCCCGCCATCTTCTCCCCGGAGGAAGTGGCCCGCATACGCCAGGCCCTGGAAACCGCTGATTGGGCCGACGGCAAGATCACGGCCGGGCACCAGTCGGCCAAGGCCAAGCACAACCTGCAATTGCCTGAAGGCCACCCGCTGGCGGTGGAAATCGGCGCGGCGATGCTGGAGCGGCTGTGGAAAAACCCGCTGTTCATGTCGGCGGCGTTACCGCACAAAGTGTTTCCACCGTTGCTGAACTGTTACACGGCCGGGGGCAATTTCGATTTCCACATCGACAACGCCGTGCGCCAGGCCCGTGGCAACCCGGAGCGGGTGCGCACCGATCTTTCATCGACGCTGTTCTTCAGTGACCCTGAGGAGTACGACGGCGGTGAGCTGGAAATCCAGGACACCTACGGCACCCAGCGGGTCAAGCTGCCGGCCGGCGACCTGGTGCTGTACCCCGGCACCAGCCTGCACAAGGTCAACGCCGTCACCCGCGGCACCCGCTATGCCTCGTTCTTCTGGACCCAGAGCCTGGTGCGCGAAGACAGCCAGCGGGCCCTGCTGTTTGAGATGGACGGCGCCATCCAGGCCCTAACGCGCGACGTGCCCGATCACCCTTCGTTGGTGCGCCTGACCGGCACGTATCACAACCTGCTGCGCCGCTGGGTGGACGTCTGACATGGCTTTCGAGCTGCGCCGCGAAGAGATCCTCGATGCTGATCGGCTGAGCGCCATGCTCACCGAGAATCCGGCGCGGGCTGCCCAAGCGATCCTGGTCGCGGCCCGTGCCGGTATGGCCGATGCCCAGGCGCTGCTGGGGCAGATCCTGCTTGATGGCCAAGGCATTGAACGCGACCCGGCGCTGGCGCGTACCTGGTTCGAGATTGCCGCCAATGGCGGGCAATTGATGGCGCGCAACATGCTTGGCCGCTGCCATGAGCATGGCTGGGGTGGGGCGGCCGATGCCGCACAGGCGGCGATGCATTATCGCGAAGCGGCGGCAGCGGGGCTGGACTGGGGGCTCTACAACTACGCCAACCTGCTGGGTACCGGCCGGGGCGTGGCCCTGGACCAGGAGCTGGCGCTGGTGTGCTACCGGCGTGCGGCGCAGATGGGCCACGCCAAGTCGATGAACCTGCTGGGGCGTTACCTGGAAAACGGCATGGCCTGCGAGGCCGATCAGGCCCAGGCCCACGACTGGTATCGGCGTTCGGCCGAAGCGGGGGATTTTCGCGGGCAGTTCAGCCATGCGGCGGTGCTGGCCGAGGCGGGCAGGGTGGATGAGGCCTTGCACTGGCTGCAGGTGGCGCTGGAGGGCGGCAACCTGAATTTCCTGCGGGTCAGCGGGCCGGCGCTGTTGCAGGCCAGCGATGCGCGCATCCGCGCGATGGCCGGCCAATACGCCGCCAAGGCCCAGGCTTTGGCGTGACCCATGATGTGGGACCGGGCGAAGCTCGGGAAAGCAGCACCGCGATCTGTCGGTAGATGTGCAGTGCGGCCTTCCCGAGCTTCGCCCGGTCCCACAGGTTGGTTTTCCGATCCACAAAAAAAGCCCGGGCACATGGCCCGGGCTTTTTCATTGTGGCAACCGCTTAGATGTAGAACGACTTCAGCGGCGGGAAGCCGTTGAATTCCACTGCGCTGTAGCTGGTGGTGTAGGCACCGGTGGACAGCCAGTACAGGCGGTCACCGATGGCCAGGTTCAGCGGCAGGCCGTACTTGTAGTTTTCGTACATGATGTCGGCGCTGTCGCAGGTCGGGCCGGCGATGACCACTTCTTCCACTTCACCTTTCTTCTCGGTCCAGATCGGGAACTTGATGGCTTCGTCCATGGTTTCGATCAGGCCGCTGAATTTGCCCACGTCGGTGTATACCCAACGCTCGACGGCGGTGCGCGACTTGCGGGCAACCAGTACCACTTCGCTCACCAGGATACCGGCGTTGGCGATCAGCGAACGGCCCGGCTCCAGGATGATTTCCGGCAGGTCGTCGCCGAAGTCTTCCTTCAGGAAGCGGATGATTTCTTCAGCGTAGGTTTCCAGGCTGTTGGTACGGGTGATGTAGTTGGCCGGGAAGCCGCCACCCATGTTGATCAGCTTGAGGTGGATACCGTCTTCTTCTTTCAGACGCTCGAAGATCACCTTCACCTTGGCGATGGCGGCGTCCCACACGCTGATGTCGCGCTGCTGCGAACCCACGTGGAAGGAGATGCCGTAAGGCACCAGGCCCAGGTCGCGTGCCAGGATCAGCAGGTCCATGGCCATGTCGGTCTGGCAGCCAAATTTGCGCGACAGAGGCCAGTCGGCCGTGGTGGAGCCTTCGGTGAGGATACGCACATACACTTTCGAACCCGGAGCGGCCTTGGCGATGTTGCGCAGGTCGGCTTCGGAGTCGGTGGCGAACAGGCGCACGCCCTTCTCGTAGAAGTAGCGGATGTCCTTGGACTTCTTGATGGTGTTGCCGTAGCTGATGCGCTCAGGACCAACGCCCTGGCCCATGACCTTGTCCAGCTCGTAGATGGAGGCGATGTCGAAGCTCGAACCCTTGTCACGCAGCAGGTCGATGATTTCGACTGCAGGGTTGGCCTTGACCGCGTAGTACACCTTGGCGAATTCGAAGCCGGCGCGCAGGTCGTCGTAGGCCTGGCTGATCATCTGGGTGTCGATGAGTACGAAAGGGGTTTCTTGCTTGTCGGCGAACGCCTTCATTTTCTGAAAGGTATCGCGCGCGAAATAGTCTTCGACCTGGATCGACATGCTGGGACTCCTGCTGGCAAACGTTGAAAGTATTCATGGGTGAAGGTGGCACCCGGTGCACACCTCTCTTGACCGCCCTCCGTATCCCCACTTTGGTTCGCCTACTTCCCAAGGCATGTCGCCGAAAGCAAAAAGGCCATAGAAAGCGTTGCTTCTCATGGCCTTGCTGTCTCGTCGTCAGTACTTGAGCCGGATGGATCGTTTCCAGCATGGACGGTCGGCGCGAACTTTAGGACGTGAGGGGCTCAAGATCAACTAAAAATGTCGCGTTTTTACACGCGTTCGTCGCTGAGCCTTGGGCATACCCTTATTAACCGACCTGCATGACAGGCTGATGTTCCCCAGAGGTCCGTGTGGGGAGCTGTGTGTGGGCTGTGTGGGAGGGCTGTGTGGGAGCGGGCTCTGCCCGCGAAGAAGGCGGTGCGCAGTGTCAGACTTTGCGCGTTGTCCTTTTCGCGGGCAGAGCCCGCTCCCACACTCACTCACTCACCCATCCATCCACACACACACACACACAAACAAGTTGCCCCTCCAAGGGGTGTCAGGCAGTGGCCTGTTCCACCAGTTCGGCGGGGAGACGATATTGGTCTTCATGCCGCGCGAGCGGCCCGAGCTCAGGTAGGCGGCAATCGACTCCTGGGTGACTTCGCCCAGGAACACGTTCTCGGCATCCAGTACCGGCAGCCACGCGCGGTTGAACTCGTACATGCGCGACAACAGGATGCGCAAATGCTCGTCATAGGCCGCCGTGGCGTTGAACGGGCGCAGGTAGTCCTGGCAGGTGCCCTGCTGGCGGTGCAGGTCGCGGCGGCGCACGTAGCCCATGGCCTTGTTGGCGGCGTCGGTCATGACCACGTAGCGGCGGTCGTGCTCGTCCATCAGTTCCAGGGCGTCGGCCACCGGCGTCTCGGGGCTTACCGACGGGGCGTTGTCGGCGGCGTCCTCGGCCTTCACCAGCAGCAGGCGCTTGAGGGTGCTGTCCTGGCCCACGAAGTTGCTGACGAAGTCATCCACCGGGTGCGCCAGCAGGGTGTCGGGGTGGTCGATTTGCAGCAGCTTGCCGGCGCGGAAAATGGCGATCTTGTCGCCTAGCTTGATGGCCTCGTCGATGTCGTGGCTGACCATGATCACGGTCTTGTTCAGCGCGCGCTGCATCTCGAAGAATTCATTCTGGATCATCTCGCGGTTGATCGGGTCGACCGCGCCGAACGGCTCGTCCATCAGCAGCAGCGGCGCGTCGGCCGCCAGCGCGCGGATCACGCCGATGCGCTGTTGCTGGCCACCCGACAGTTCACGCGGGTAGCGGTGCAGGTACTGCTTGGGTTCCAGCTTGATCATGCTCATCAGGTCGCGGGCGCGCTCGTGGCATTTTTGCTTGTCCCAGCCCAGCAGGCGCGGCACCACGGTGATGTTTTCTTCGATGGTCATGTTGGGGAACAGGCCGATCTGCTGGATCACGTAGCCGATGTTGCGGCGCAGGGTCACCTCGTCCAGGCCGGTGGTGTCCTCGCCATTGATCAGCACCTTGCCCGAGGTGGGCATGATCAGGCGGTTGATCATCTTCAGCGTGGTGCTTTTGCCGCAGCCCGAAGGCCCCAGGAACACGCAGATCTCGCCTTCGTTGACGATCAGGCTCACTGAATCCACGGCCTTGACGTCTTTGCCGTTGCTGGTGAAGGTCTTGGTCAGGTTCTGAAGTTCGATCATTTGAGTAATCCTTTGGGAGTCAGGGCGCGTTGCAGCCATTGCAGGGCGAGGTCGGCGATGATCGCCAATACGCTCACCAGCACGGCGCCGACGATGAGCATCGACATGTCGCTGCGGCTGATGGAGGTGAGGATGAGGACGCCCAAGCCGCCGGCGCCGATGGTGGCGGCGATGGTCATGACGCCGATGTTCATGACCACGGCAGTGCGCACGCCGGCCAGAATCACCGGTACGGCGATGGGCAGCTCGACCATGCGCAGGCGCTGGCCGAAGGTCATGCCGATGCCGCGCGCGGCCTCACGGATGCCCGGCTCCACGCCGGTCAGGGCCAGGTAGGTGTTGCGCATGATCGGCAGCAGCGAGTAGAGGAACACGGCGGTGATGGCCGGCAATGGCCCCAGCCCCTGGCCGAACTTGGAATAGAACGGCAGCAGCAGGCCGAACAGGGCGATGGACGGGATGGTCAGCAGCACCGTGGCGCTGGCCTGCATCACGCCGGCCGCGGACGGGAAGCGCGTCATGACGATGCCCAGGGGCACGCCCACCAGAATTGCCAGGCTTACGGCCACGCCCACCAGGGCGATGTGCTGGCCGGTCAGGTGCAGCACCTGGGCCCAGTCAAGATGAGAGAAGGTATCGAGGAAACTCATGGTTGCTCCTTCGCGGCGGCAGGCACGGGGTGATCACGCAGGAACTGCGTGGCCACGGCGGTCGGGCTCAGGTGCTCGACGTCGACCTGGGCGTTGAGCTGGCGCATGGTTTCGTCGTCCAGCAGTTCGGCCAGCGGCTTGAGGTCGGCGGCCAGGTCCGGGTGGGCGTCGAGAAAGTCCTTACGCACCACCGGCGCTGCGGTGTAGTCCGGGAAGTAGTGCTTGTCGTCTTCCAGCAGCTTGAGGTGGAAGGCGTTCAGGCGGCCGTCGGTGGTGTACACCAGGCCCGTGAACACCTGGCCGTTGCGCAGCGCGGTGTAGACCAGGCCGGCGTCCATCTGGCGGATATCGCGGCGGGTGAATTTCAGGTCGTAGGTGTGGGTCAGGCCCACCAGGCCGTCGGAGCGGTTGGCGAACTCGGTGTCCAGCGCCAGTACGTGGCCTTTGTTCGGTTCATCCCGCAGCACCTGGTTGAGTTGGCTGATGGTGTTGACCTGTGGGTACGCCTTGGCGATGTTTTGCGGCAAGGCCAGGGCGTAGGTGTTGCTGAATTTCGACGGGGTCAGCCACACCAGGCCCTTCTTGGCGTCCAGCTCCTTGACCCGTTGATAGGTGGCGGCGCTGTCGAGCTTTTCGTCCACATGGTTGTAGGACACCAGTGACACGCCGGTGTATTCCCACACCATGTCCAGCTGGTTGGTTTCCTGCGCGCTACGCGCCAGGTTGCTGCCCAGGCCACTGGTGACCTGGACGTTGTAGCCCTTGGTGTCGAGGTATTGCGCGGTGATGGCGGCCAGTACCGACTGTTCGGTGAACACCCGGGCGCCGAGGCGGATCACCGGTTTTTCCGCCGCGTGGGCAACGCCCGCGCACAGCAGGGCTAGGCCCAGCAGCATGCTTGTTACTTTCATGAAGGATCCCTTGTTCAGCGAGTCAGACCGCGTTCCAGCCACAGGCGGCTGGCCATGGACACCAGGCCGTCGAGCAGCAGCGCCAGCAGCGCCGTGCAGGCCGCGCCCAGCAGCAGTTGCGGCTGATTGTTCAGGGCGATGCCGGGGAAGATCAGGCTGCCCAGGCTGTTGGCGCCGATCAGGAACGACAGCGGGGCGGTACCGACGTTGATGGCCAGGGCCACGCGCACGCCACCGACGATGATGGGTACGGCGTTGGGCAGTTCGACCTGGAACAGCACCTGGCGCGGCGTCATGCCGATGCCGGTGGCGGCTTCCTTGAGTGAGCCCTGAACGTTTTTCAGGCCTTCATAGGTGTTGCGCACAATGGGCAACAGTGACGCGAGGAACAGGGCGAAGATGGCCGGGCCGCTGCCGATGCCCAGTATGCCCAGGGCGATGGCCAGCACGGCCAAGGGGGGGACGGTGTTACCGATATTGAAGATCTGCATGAAGCGTTCGGCGCGGCCAACCATGTTCGGTCGGCTCAGGGCAATGCCCGCGGGGATCCCCACCACCAGCGCGGCAACCATGGAGGCCACCACCAGAATCAAATGCGCTTGCAGGTAAAACAGTAAATCTTCACGGTACTGCTCGATGGTACTGATGCCGATCCAGTGGACCAGCAGGGCCAGGATGACGACAACTGCCGCACACCCCATCAGCCCTTTGCCATAGCGAATAGCCACAGGCGGACTCCTATTTTTTCAGTCGGCGCACCCACCGTCGGTGGCGACCAGCCATGCCTGGCGGTCAACGGTGAGTTCGCGAGAAGCAGCTCGCGGACACCTGTGAAAACAGGGTCGACGCGAGCCATAAGCGCAGCCTCGTCAGGCTACAGTTGCCGGTAATGCAACACCCTGACGAATGGTCGAATCAGGGGAGTGGACGTCTCCACTTCTTAAAAGGTTCCCATGGACGACAGCATTTGGCCACCCTTTATGAGGTGAGCGGTCATTTGGGGTTCTTGGTTTTCAGGGCGTTGCGCGGGGGAGGGATTCCTGTTTATGCCCCTGAAAACAGCTCTGTACCGTGGCGGCTCCATTCATTGGCAGGGAGCCAATATCATGCCCACACTCGTGCCCGAACACTCCTTCACTGCAAACATCAAGTGCCAAAATCAAGGTTTCGAAGGGTTCTGGGACCGCCACCAGATCGAAGCTCACCCAGGCGGAAATGACCTGGAGGGCCTGCGAACAGTGTCGTCCTATCTGACCATCAACAACTTTTACAACGCTGCGGACGTGCCTGAACGTGAGCGTTGCCGCTTCATTTTCAAGTGCTACGCCATGGACGACGGATCGCCGGCCTACCAGATATACGTTCGGGACGGCGATGGGTATCTGCAACTGGATGTAACCCAGGAGTTTGGCGCCCTGCGCTTCTATCCCGTGAACGAGTCCCGGGCGTTCTGGCGCCTGAGCTTTGATGGTGAAACCCAGGTCCCCAATGAAAAGGGCGTCTATGGCGGGTTTACCATGAAACCCGCCAGCAGCAAGATCCCTTGGACTTATCTGGGGCAGCGCCGCAAGAACGGCCGATTGACCGCCGTGGGGCGCAAGAACAGCGGCAAGTATTGGTGGGCCACGGTTGATGCGGACGGTGGGCCGACGGATGTAGAGCTGGTCGGGCACCTGTACGTGCTGAAGATGGGCTGACAGACCGGGCGTCCACCCACGGGTTCAGCTTGGGGCGGCTTTAGGCTATACTCGCCGCCCTTTTTTCGAATCTCCCTCCAGGCGATCTCCCATGACCCAACAGGCCGCCGAAGTCGCGAAACGCCGCACTTTCGCCATTATCTCCCACCCGGACGCCGGTAAAACCACCATCACCGAGAAACTCTTGCTGATGGGCAAGGCCATTGCCGTCGCCGGTACCGTGAAGTCGCGCAAGTCCGACCGTCACGCCACCTCCGACTGGATGGAGATGGAGAAGCAACGGGGTATCTCCATCACCACCTCGGTGATGCAGTTCCCGTATCGCGACCACATGGTCAACCTGCTCGATACCCCCGGCCACGAAGACTTCTCGGAAGACACCTACCGCACCCTGACCGCGGTGGACTCGGCGCTGATGGTGCTCGACGGCGGTAAAGGCGTAGAGCCGCGTACCATCGCCCTGATGGACGTGTGCCGCCTGCGCGACACGCCCATCGTCAGCTTCATCAACAAGCTGGACCGTGACATCCGCGATCCGATCGAGCTGCTCGACGAAATCGAAGCGGTATTGAAGATCAAGGCCGCGCCCATCACCTGGCCGATCGGTTGCTACCGTGACTTCAAGGGCGTGTACCACCTGGCCGGCGACTACATCATCGTCTACACCCCGGGCCATGGCCACGAGCGCACCGAGACCAAGATCATCGAGAAGCTGGACTCCGACGAGGCCCGCGCTCACCTGGGCGACGAGTACGACCGTTTCATCGACCAACTGGAGCTGGTGCAGGGCGCATGCCACACCTTCAACCAGGAAGAGTTCATGAATGGCCAGATGACCCCGGTGTTCTTCGGCACTGCGTTGGGCAACTTCGGTGTTGACCATGTGCTGGACGCGGTTGTCGACTGGGCGCCACGCCCGCTGGCCCGTGTGGCCAATGAGCGTACCGTGGAACCGGTGGAAGAGAAGTTCACCGGCTTTGTGTTCAAGATCCAGGCGAACATGGACCCCAAGCACCGCGACCGTATCGCGTTCATGCGCATCTGTTCGGGCAAGTACGAGAAAGGCATGAAGATGCGCCACGTGCGCACCGGCAAGGACCTGCGCATCGGCGACGCCCTGACGTTCTTCTCCTCCGAGCGTGAGCAGTTGGAAGAAGCCTTTGCCGGCGACATCATCGGCCTGCACAACCACGGCACCATCCAGATCGGCGACACCTTCAGCGAAGGCGAAGCGCTGGGCTTCACCGGTATCCCGCACTTCGCCCCGGAACTGTTCCGCCGCGTGCGCCTGCGTGACCCGCTCAAGTCCAAGCAACTGCGCCAGGGCCTGCAGCAACTGGCTGAGGAAGGCGCCACCCAGGTGTTTTTCCCCGAGCGCAGCAACGACATCATCCTGGGGGCCGTGGGTGTCCTGCAGTTCGACGTGGTCGCCAGCCGCCTGAAGGAGGAGTACAAGGTGGAATGCTCGTACGAGCCAATCACCGTGTGGTCGGCCCGTTGGATCGATTGCGCCGACAAGAAGAAATTCGAGGAATTCAAGAACAAGGCCGTGGAAAACCTGGCCGTGGACGGCGGTGGTCACCTGACCTACCTGGCGCCTACCCGGGTCAACCTGGCGCTGATGGAAGAGCGCTGGCCGGACGTGAAATTCCGCGCCACGCGCGAGCATCACTAAAACAAAGGGCAGCCCAC
>KI547164.1:32873-36679 GCA_000497835.1 gamma proteobacterium L18
AGCCCACGGGCTGCCCTTTTTCATTACGCCGCCAGGCTTGCTGGTCATGGTGTCAGTGCTGGCCTCTCGCGAGCAAGCTTTGCTCCCACAGTATTGAGCCGATTACAGGTGTATGTCTCAACACTGTGGGAGCAAAGCTTGCTCGCGATGAGGCCAGCACTGACACCATGACCGTTCAGATCAGTCAGTCTTCCAAAGCGCGCACACGCTCGCCGCGCTGCTGGGCTTTCGGCACTTCGCTGGCCTGCAGGGTGAAGTCAAAGTCGATCTCGGCGAATGTGCCGCTCACCCCGTATTGCTTCGCCTTCACTTGATCCTCACTGAAGCGGATCTCGGCCACCAGTTCATCACGCGTCGCATAGGCGAAATCGTCGTACAGGTACTTGTCCCCCGCCAGGTTGATCTGTGTGGTCAGGTGCCGGTGCCCTGGCGCCGAGATGAAGAAGTGGATGTGCGCCGGGCGCTGGCCGTGGCGGCCCAACTGGTCCAGCAACTGCTGGGTAGGGCCGTCCGGCGGGCAGCCGTAGCCCGAGGGCACGATGCTGCGGAAACGATAGCGGCCTTCACTGTCGGCCTGAATGCGGCGGCGCAGGTTGAATTCCGACTGTGAGGGGTCGAAGTAGGAGTAGGTGCCGCCGGTGTTGGCCTGCCACACATCGACGATGGCGCCCGGCACGGGCTGGCCGTCGACGTCCTTTACCTGGCCCTGCATGAACAACGCGGTGCCGGCATCGCTGCCGTCGTCGAGGCGCGCTTCGTATTGGCTCAGCGGTGCACCGGCCACGTACAGCGGGCCTTCGATGGTGCGCGGGGTGCCGCCCAGTTGGCCGGCTTCCTGGCGTGCGCCCAGCACGTTGAGGTAGTTCACTGCGGCCCAGAACTCTTCCGGGGTGACGTTCAGGTCCTCGATGATCTTCACCGAGTCCTTCAGTACGCGATGGATCAAGGTTTTGACCCGCGGGTTGCCAGCGTCGTTGAACACACCGCTGGCTTCTTTCAGAAACTGCTGTACCGGTTCGGTTTGCGAGATGTGGACAGTCATGGTTGTGGCCTCATTTTATATTTATTAGTCAGCGCGCCAGGTTCAGGCGTGAATCAACGGTCGTCTTCGTGGATGGAGGACGGGTGGCGGCACATCGCGTCCACCTCGATCGCCATGTAGTGGAACAGCGGCAGTTGCATTAGGGTGTCGTGCAGTTCCTGCACGCTGGCCACGTCGAACACGCTGTAGTTGGCGTACGCCCCGGCAATGCGCCATAGGTGCCGCCATTTGCCCTCTTGCTGCAGGCGCTGGGCCAGTTCCTTTTCGTCGGCCTTGAGGCGGGTGGCCTTGGCCGGGTCCATGTCGACCGGCAGGTTCACGGTCATTTTTACGTGAAACAGCATGGCAGGTGTCTCCTCAACTGTGGCTGTAGGCTTTGGTCGCCTTGTCGCGGCGGAAAAACGCCACGCGGTCTTCGTCCAGCTCCAGGCCCAGGCCCGGCGTATTCGGTACGTGCAACTGGAAGTCCTGATATACCGGCGGCGTGGCCAGAATGTCTTCGGTCAGCAGCAGCGGGCCGAACAGCTCGGTGTCCCAGGCCACCTTCGGCAGGGTGATGAACGCGTGCGCCGAGGCCAGCGTGCCAATGCCGCCTTCCAGCATGGTGCCGCCGTACAGGCCGATGCCGGCCGCGTCGGCGATGGCGGCGACGCGCAGGGCGGCGCGCGGGCCGCCGGTCTTGGCGATCTTCAGCGCGAAGATGGTGCCAGCCCCCAGGCGCGCCAGGTTATAGGCGTCTTCCACCGACTCGATGGCCTCGTCGGCCATGATCGGGATCGGGCTGCTGGCGCTCAAGCGGGCCAGGCCGACCTGGTTGTAACGCGAAATCGGTTGTTCCACCAAGTCGATACCGTTGTCGCCCAGGATACGGCAGGCGCGCAGGGCCACGGCTTCGTCCCAGGCCTGGTTGACGTCCACCCGCACGCTGGCGCGTTCGCCCACGGCCTTCTTGATGGCGATGACATGGGCCAGGTCCTTGCTGACTTCACCGGCGCCGATCTTCAGTTTGAAGATGCGGTGGCGGCGCACGTCGAGCATTTTTTCCGCCTCGGCAATGTCGCGGCCGGTGTCGCCGCTGGCCAGGGTCCAGGCTACGGGCAGGCTGTCGCGCAGGCGCCCGCCCAGCAGCTCGCTCACCGCCAGGCCCTGGCGCTTGCCCTGGGCGTCCAGCAGGGCGCTTTCGATACCGGATTTGGCAAAGGTATTGCCGCGCACGCTGCGTTCGATGCGCTGCATGGCCGCGTTGACGTTGTCCGCCGGTTGGCCAATCAGCAACGGGGTGATGTGGGTGTCGATGTTGACCTTGATGCTGTCCGGGCTTTCATTGCCGTAGCTCAGGCCGCCGATGGTGGTGGACTCGCCGATGCCTTCAATGCCGTCGCTGCAACGCAGGCGCAGCAGCACCAGGGTCTGGTTCTGCATGGTGTGCATGGCCAGCTTGTGCGGGCGGATGGTTGGCAGATCGACAATGATCGTCTCGAGGGACTGGATCGTGGGGTGACTCATTTCGATACCCGTCAGGTTATGTTCTTGTATGACCCGATAGTGATACGGCGCTTTCCTGCAATCCAATATAGAATTGGTCTGGTTTGATACCTGTCGGGTATTGTCAGCGTGGAGGCGCGCCGTGGAACTCAGGCATCTTCGTTATTTTCAGGTGTTGGCCCAGACCCTGAACTTCACCCGCGCCGCCGAGCGCCTGCACATCGCCCAGCCGCCGTTGAGCCGGCAAATCCAGCAATTGGAGGATGAGCTGGGGGTGAGCCTGATGGAACGCGGCCGACCGTTGCGCCTGACCGAAGCGGGCCGCTATTTCTTCGAGCACAGCGGCGCATTGCTCCACCAGCTCGATACCCTGTGTGAAAACACCCGGCGCATCGGCCTGGGCAAGAAGACCTGGATGGGCATCGGCTTTGCGCCCTCGACACTGTACGGCGTGCTGCCGGAAATGATCCGCCGCCTGCGCAGCGAAGACGCCGAGATCGAGCTGGAACTGGGACTGTCGGAGATGACCACGGTGCAGCAGGTGGAAGCCCTGAAGGCCGGGCGCATCGACGTGGGCTTTGGTCGTATCCACATCGACGACCCGGCCATCGTCCAGACCGTGCTGCGCGAAGACCGCCTGATCGCCGTGCTGCCCACCGGCCACCCGCTACTGGGCCACACCGCCAGCCTGGCGCAGCTGGCCTGCGAGCCCTTTGTGCTGTACCCCGGCAACCCGCGCCCCAGCTATGCCGACCATGTGCTGGCACTGTTCGCGGCCCATGGCCTGAGCATCAAGGTGGCGCAATGGACCAACGAGCTGCAGACCGCCATCGGCCTGGTAGGGGCGGGTATCGGCATTACGCTGGTGCCGGAGTCGGTGCAGATTCTGCATCGTGACGATATCGGCTACAGCCCGTTGCAGGAGGCCAACGCCACCTCGCCGATCATCCTCAGCCGGCGCGTGGGGGATGTGTCGCCGGCGGTGGGGTATTGCCTGGAGGTGATTGCGGGGTTGCGCGCGGGGGGCACCGGCCTTGAGACGAGCCAACAAGGCGGAAGAGGTAATGCCACTGGCATAATTGGCCTGAAACAAACGTAGGACCGGGCTCTGCCCGGGAAGCGCCGCGCGGGCGGCGCGCGATCTCAAGAGCACCAAAAAAGCCCAAGACATGCATTTCTCAGACACACCACGGACCTGTAGCCGCTGATGCTAGGCTGCGGGTCCGTGGTGGGGCGTTGGGGGGCTTGTCTGGGGGGCTGTTGTTGTTCTTAAGACCGC
>KI547164.1:36923-72020 GCA_000497835.1 gamma proteobacterium L18
TTCTTAAGACCGCGCGCCGCCCGCGCGGCGCTTCCCGGGTAGAACCCGGTCCCACATTTGTTGCAACGTACCATGGCCTGACACACCGAGGTTTTAGCCTTGTGCGCCTGGCATTTGATTGAGTTAAAGGTGAGTGTCACCCCCCCGCCACCACCTTCCCCCACACCTGCTTGCGCACCAGATCAATATCCGCCGGCATCGCCTCCAGCGGAAACAGCCGGCTCATGGTGTCTTCATCCGGGTACACCAGGCTGTTGCCGCGCAACGACGGGTCGATCAGCGCATCGGCCTTTTCATTGCCGTTGGCGTAATGCACGTAGTTGCTGATGCCGGCGATCACCTTGGGCTCCAGCAGGTAATTCATGAACGCGTAGGCGGCCTTGGGGTTGGGAGCATCGGCGGGCATGGCGACCATGTCGAACCACAGCGGGGCACCCTCGCGGGGGACGGAGTAGGCGATGTTGACGCCGTTGTTCTTGGCGCGGGCGGCGGTCTGTGCTTGCAGCACGTCGCCGTTGTATCCCACCACCACGCAGACTTTGCCGTCGGTGAGGTCGTCGATGTAGCGAGCGGTGTCGAAATAGGCCACGTTGGGGCGGATCTTCAGCAGCAGCGCTTCGGCCTTCTTGTAGTCGTCGGGGATTTTGCTGTGCGGCGCCAGGCCCAGGTAGTTGAGGGTGATGGGCAGCAGTTCCGGGCCGCTGTCGACGAAGGCCACGCCGCAGGCCTTGAGCTTGCTGATGTTCTCGGGCTTGAACACCAGGTCCCAGCTGTCCACGGGTGCGTTGTCGCCCAGCACGGCCTTGACCTTGTCGATGTTGTAGCCGATGCCGGTGCTGCCCCACAGGTACGGGAAACCGTGGCGGTTGCCGGGGTCGTTGACTTGCAGCAGCTTGAGCAGCACCGGGTTGAGGTTGTCCCAGTTGGGCAGTTTGCTGCGGTCCAGCTCCATCAGGTCATGGTGCTGCACCTGGCGCGCCATGTAGTGGGTGGACGGGAACACCACGTCGTAACCGGAGTTGCGCGCCGACAGCTTGTCGTTCAGCACTTCGTTGCTGTGGTACAGCTCGTAGGTGGAGACAATGCCGGTACGGGCCTGGAAGTTCTTCAGGGTATCGGGGGCAATGTACTCGGACCAGTTGTAGACCTTGACCGTCTCGGCGGCCTGGGTGGCGCCGGTGGCGAGCAGCAGAAGGGCAATCAGGGGACGCAGCATCGGGCAAGCCTTGGCGGAGTGGGCTGCTACAGCATAAGCCACCTTGGCCTACATGGCATGCTGCCGCTGCCTGAGGTAGGCGGTGGGGGACAGGCCGGTGTGCTGGCGGAAGCATTTGTAGAAAGCCGACAGCGAGTTGAACCCGGCAGCAAAGGCCAGTTCGTCGATGCGCGCGTTGGGCGTCTGCTCCAGGGCACGCAGCAGGTGCTGCAGGCGGGCCTGGTTGACGTAGGGGTAGAAGCGTTGGCCCAGCACCTGGTTGAGCAGGTAGGACATCTGGTTGCGGCTGTAGCCGCAGGCGCGGGCCACTTCCTGCAGGTCCAGGTCGGGGTTGAGGTAGGGTTGCTGGTGCTGGAAATAGTGCTGCAGGTCTTGCGCCATGATGCCCAATTGCCGCGGCGACAGGCCCAGGCGCGCGGTGGCCGGGCGCGGCGCGTCGGTGACGTTTTCACGCACCAGGGCTGCGTATTCGTTGACCTGCCAGATCAGCCCGTCACGCACCACGATGGCTTCGCTGGCGCGGAATGACACCAGGTTGGCGGCGCCGCGCAGGGTCAGGGTGTACTGAATGAAAGCGGTGTCGCCGTCGACGCGGATGCGATCGCTGTGGTCCAGGGCTTCACCGGCGTTGCGCGGCAGGTTGGCCTGCACGTAGTCACGCAATTGGGCCAGGCCCAGGGTGAGGTGCTGGAAGAAGTCGTGGTATTGGATGTCGGGGTGGTAGAGCGCCATGATGCCGTCGAGGTCGCGCTGTTTCCAGCACAGGTGGTAGCGGGTGACGGTGGCGAGGGTGAGGCTGGAGTCGCTGTGCATCGATGCTCCGGTGGTGG
The DNA here is from genome assembly GCA_000497835.1 of gamma proteobacterium L18. Classification (GTDB taxonomy): domain Bacteria; phylum Pseudomonadota; class Gammaproteobacteria; order Pseudomonadales; family Pseudomonadaceae; genus Aquipseudomonas. The sequence goes on from KI547164.1 coordinate 38,970, forward strand.
GGCTGATGGCCTCATCGCGAGCAAGCTTTGCTCCCACAAGCATACGCCTCGGTTGTGGTTGGCACGGTGGGAGCAAAGCTTGCTCGCGATAGCGGTAGGACAGCCGCCATCGCGATCAAGGTGGTTACATCAGTTCAAGAACTGCTCGGCATAGTGGCAGGCCACTTGCCGGGTATCAACCTGGCGCAGTTCCGGCACTTCGCTGGCGCAACGCTCGGTGGCGTACGGGCAGCGCTTGTGGAAGGCGCAGCCGGGCGGCGGGTTGAGCGGGTTGGGCAGCTCGCCGACGATCTTGATCTTCGGTTTCGCCGGATCCGGCTTGAGGGTCGGTGTGGCCGACAGCAGCGCCTGGGTGTAAGGGTGCAGCGGACGCTTGTAGATGTCCTCCTTGGGCCCCATTTCCGCCGGTCGGCCCAGGTACATCACCAGCACGTCATCGGCCACGTGGCGCACCACCGCCAGGTTGTGGGAGATGAACACGTAGGCGGTGTTGAACTGCTGCTGCAGGTCCATGAACAGGTTCAGTACCTGGGCCTGGATCGACACGTCCAGCGCCGAAGTCGGCTCGTCCGCCACCAGCACCTTGGGCTGCAGCATCATGGCGCGGGCCAGGGCGATACGCTGGCGCTGGCCGCCGGAGAACATGTGCGGGTAGCGCTGGTAATGCTCGGGGCGCAGGCCCACTTGCTGCATCATCGCCTGCACTTTCTCGCGGCGCTCGGCCTTGCTCAAGTTAGTGTTGATGAGCAGTGGCTCGCCCAGTTGGTCACCGATTTTCTGCCGCGGGTTGAGCGAGGCGTACGGGCTCTGGAACACCATCTGCACGTCCTTGCGCAGTTGCTTGCGCTCGGCCTTGGTGGCGCCGTGCACTTCCTGGCCGGCGATTTTCAGCGAGCCGGAAGTGGGTTCCTCGATCAGGGTCAGGGCGCGCGCCAGGGTGGACTTGCCACAGCCCGACTCGCCGACCACGGCCAGGGTCTTGCCAGCCTCCAGTTCGAACGACACGCCATTGAGCGCACGCACCAGGGCGTGGCCCTTGAACAGGCCACGGGACACTTCATAGTGACGGGTGAGGTCGCGGGCAGTAAGTACGACGGCCATCAAGCCACCTCCTGGTTCAGCGGGTAGAAGCAACGGGCCAGGCTATGGGCCTTTTGGTCCAGCGTTGGGCGCTGGCTGCGGCAGTTGTCCTGGGCGTAGGGGCAGCGTGGCGACAACAGGCAGCCCTGGGGGCGGTCGTAGCGGCCGGGGACGATGCCCGGCAGGGTGGCCAGGCGCGCGGCGCCTTCGCTGTGCTCGGGGATCGCCGCCAGCAACGCTTCGCTGTACGGGTGGCCGGGCAGGTCGAACAGTTGCGGCACGTGGCCCACTTCAACGGCTTGGCCGGCGTACATCACGCACACGCGCTGGGCGGTTTCGGCCACCACGGCCAAGTCGTGGGTGATCAGGATCAGCGCCATGTCCTGCTCTTTCTGCAGGTTGAGCAACAGCTCCATGATCTGCGCCTGGATGGTCACGTCGAGGGCGGTGGTGGGTTCGTCGGCGATCAGCAGCTTAGGCTCGCCGGCAATGGCCATGGCGATGGCCACGCGCTGGCTCATGCCGCCGGACAACTGATGCGGGTAGGCATCCAGACGGCTTTCTGCGCCGGGGATTTCCACCTTCTTCAGCAGTTCCAGGGCACGCTGGCGCGCCTGCTTGTTGTTCATGCCCAGGTGCTGACGCAGCACTTCCTGAATCTGGAAACCCACGGTGTAGCTGGGGTTCAGGGCGGTCATGGGGTCCTGGAAAATCATTGCCAGGTCTTTGCCCACCACTTGCCGACGTTGGCGCGCGCTGAGCTTGAGCATATCGCGGCCATCGAAGTTCAGCGCGTCGGCGGTGATGATGCCGGGGTGATCGATCAGGCCCATCAGCGCCATCATGGTCACGGATTTGCCCGAGCCCGATTCGCCGACGATCGCCAGTACTTCACCCTTGTCCACCGACAGGTCGAGGCCGTCGACCACCGGCACGGCCTTGGCATCGCCAAAGCGCACGTTCAGATTCTTGATTTGCAACAGTGACATGGTCGTCCCCTCAGGCGGCATTCTTGAGTTTGGGGTCCAGCGCATCGCGCAGCCCGTCGCCCATCAGGTTGATTGCCAGCACGCTGAGCAAAATGGTCAAACCAGGCAGGCTCACTACCCACCAGGCACGTTCGATGTAGTCGCGGGCCGAGGCCAGCATGGTGCCCCACTCAGGGGTAGGCGGCTGTACGCCCAGGCCCAGGAAGCCCAGCGCCGCAGCGTCGAGGATCGCCGAGCTGAAGCTCAGGGTGGCCTGCACGATCAGCGGTGCCATGCAGTTGGGCAGCACGGTGACGAACATCAGGCGCAGCAGGCCGGCACCGGCCAGGCGCGCGGCGGTAACGTAGTCGCGGTTCAGCTCGCCCATCACTGCGGCGCGGGTCAGGCGTACGTAGGACGGCAGCGAGACCACGGCAATGGCGATCACGGTGTTGATCAGGCCTGGGCCGAGGATGGCAACGATGGCCACGGCCAGCAGCAGCGAGGGCAGGGCCAGCATCACGTCCATCAGGCGCATGATGCTGGGGCCCATGATGCGCGGGAAGAAACCGGCCAGCAGGCCCATGAAGATGCCCGGGATCAGCGACATCACCACCGACGACAGGCCGATCAGCAGCGACAGGCGCGAGCCATGGATCAGGCGCGACAGCAGGTCACGGCCCAGCTCGTCGGTGCCCAGCAAGTATTGCCATTGGCCACCCTGCAGCCACACGGGTGGGGTCAGCAGCGCATCGCGAAATTGCTCGCTGGGGTCATGGGGGGCCACCCACGGCGCGAACAGCGCGCAGAAGATGATCAGCAGCATGAAGGCAAGGCCGGCGACGGCGCCCTTGTTCTTGGCGAAGGCTTGCCAGAACTCCTTGTACGGCGAGGGGTACAGCAGGCTTTGGTCAACGGTGACCGCGTTATTTGGAGTCGTCATGTGCGGTACCTCAGCGCTGGTGGCGGATGCGTGGGTTGGCCAGGCCGTAGAGGATGTCCACCACGAAGTTGACCAGGATCACCAGGCAGGCGATCAACAGGATGCCGTTCTGCACCACGGGGTAGTCCCGGGCGCCAATGGCTTCGATCAGCCATTTGCCCACGCCGGGCCAGGAGAAGATGGTTTCGGTCAGTACCGCACCGGCCAGCAGGGTGCCCACTTGCAGGCCGAACACGGTCAGTACCGGGATCAACGCGTTGCGCAGGCCGTGCACGAACACCACGCGCGCAGGCGACAGGCCCTTGGCGCGGGCGGTGCGCACGTAGTCTTCACGCAGCACTTCGAGCATGGAGGAACGGGTCATGCGCGCGATCACCGCCAGCGGGATGGTGCCTAGCACGATGGCCGGCAGAATCAGGTGGCGCAGCGCATCCACGAACGAACCCGGCTCGTCACTGAGCAGCGTGTCGATGAGCATGAAGCCGGTTTTCGGCTCGATGTCGTACAGCAGGTCGATGCGCCCGGACACCGGCGTCCAGCCCAGGCTGACCGAGAAGAACATGATGAGGATCAGGCCCCACCAGAAGATCGGCATCGAATACCCCGCCAGGGAGATGCCCATCACCCCATGGTCGAATAAAGACCCCCGCTTGAGCGCGGCGATCACACCGGCCAGCAGCCCGACGATGCCGGCGAAGATCAGCGCGGCGATCGACAGCTCCAGGGTGGCCGGGAACAGCGACAGGAATTCGTGCCAGACGCTTTCGCGGGTACGCAGCGATTCGCCCAGGTTGCCATGCGCCAGGTTGCCGATGTAATCCAGGTACTGGGCATAGAGGGGTTTGTTCAGGCCCAGGCGCTCCATGGCCTGGGCGTGCATTTCAGGGTCGACGCGCCGTTCGCCCATCATCACTTCCACGGGGTCGCCCGGAATCAGGCGTATCAGTGCGAATGTCAGCAACGTGATGCCGAAGAAGGTGGGGATCAACAACCCCACGCGGCGGGCTATAAAACTAAACATCTTGTGTGGTACCTCATCAGCCGGTTAGGCATTTCCTGCCCGCAGCCCGGGTGGGATGCGGGCAGGCGTTCTTCTTGTTACTTCACCAGGGTTGTAGCGAAGTTGTTATTGGTCAGGGGGTTAATGTGATAACCCTCGACGTTTTTACGCACGGCGGTAAACAAGCGGGGGTAGGCCAGGCTCAGCCAGGGGACGTCCTTGGCAAAAATGGCCTGGGCCTGCTTGTAGGCCTGTTCGCGTTCAGCCGGGTCGCTGCTGGCACGTGCCTTGGCGAGGAACCCGTCGAAGTCCTTGTTGCACCAGCGTGCGGCGTTTTCGCCGCTGCTGGCTGCATCGCAGCTCAGGTTGGGGGTGAGGAAGTTGTCGGGGTCGCCGTTGTCGCCGGCCCATCCATAAAAGGCCAGGTCATGTTCGCCCTGTTTGATGCGTTTGACCATTTCACCCCATTCGAGCACGCGAATATCGAGCTTGAGGCCGATCTTGGCAAGGTCTGCTTGCAACAACTGGGCCGCCAGGGTGGGGTTGGGGTTGGTGGGGCCGGCACCGTTGCGGGCGAACACGGTGAATGATGTGCCCTCGGGCACGCCTGCTTCCTTGAGCAGGGTGCGCGCCTTGTCCAGGTCGTGGGGCGGATCGACGATGCTTTTGTCAAAGCCCAGCAGGGTAGGCGGATACGGCCCGGTGCCGGAGGTGGCGCCACCGGCGCCGAACAGGGTCTTGACCAGGGTGGGCTTGTCCACGGCCATGGCGATGGCCTGGCGCACGCGCACGTCGCTCAGGTACTTGTGCGAGGTATTGATGGCCAGGTAGCTGGTCATCAGGGCTTCCATCTCGTCGACACGCAGATTGGGGTCGGCCTTGATGGCGGGGATATCGTCAGGCTTGGGGTAGACCGCGACCTGGCATTCGTTGGCGCGCAGTTTCTGCAGGCGCACGTTGCTGTCCAGGGTAATGGCGAACACCAGCGCTTCGCTGGGGGCCACGCCCTTGTAGTAATCGGGGTTGGCCTTGAAACGGACCATGGCGTCCTTGTTGTAGCGCACCAGAATGAACGGCCCGGTGCCAATCGGCTTGCTGTTGAGGTCGCCGGTCTTGCCGGCCTTGAGCAGCTGGTCGCCGTATTCGGCGGAGTAGATCGACGCAAAGCCCATGGCCATATCCCGCAGGAAGGGTGACTCGGGACGCTTGAGGGTGAAACGGACAGTGTAGTCGTCCACCTTGTCGATGCCTGCGATCAGGTCTTTCATGCCCATGGCTTCAAAATACGGGAAGCCCATGGGCGCCTTGTCGTGCCACGGATGCTTGGGGTCCAGCTGGCGCTGGAAGCTCCACAACACGTCATCGGCGTTGAAGGTGCGGGTGGGCTTGAAGTAGTCAGTGGTCTGGAACTTCACGCCCTGGCGCAGGTGAAACGTGTAGGTGGTGCCGTCGTCGCTGATGTCCCAGCGTTCGGCCAGGTCCGGGATGACGTCGGTGGTACCCGGTTTGAAGCCCACCAGGCGATTGAAGAGGGTTTCCGAGGACGCGTCGGCGGTGACGGCGGCCGTGTACTGCACGATGTCGAACCCTTCGGGACTGGCTTCGGTGCACACCACCAAGGGCTTTGCCGAGACGCCAACGGCGACGCTGAACAGTGCTGCCGCGATTGCGGCACGTAGGGGAAGCGTTTTCATGTAGTCCCTCTGGGAGCTGTAGGTTTGAGCTTCAAGCTTCAAGCTTCAAGCTGCAAGTGGAAGCACGCCGCGTAAGGCCTTTGCTTGCAGCTTGCAGCTTGAAGCTTGCCGCTTTTAAAGAATGTTGAACGGAACCGTGGTAACGATCCGCAGTTCGTCCAGGCTGCCATCAGCCTGGTTGGCACTGGCGCGGTGGGCGGTGTAGGTGGCCCGCACGCTGGTGTCTTTCAGGGCGCCGCTCTGAATCACGTAGGAGGTGCCCACGCCGTATTCATAGTGATGCTCGCCGTCCATCTGGTTCACTTTGTAGGCAGTGCCGGTGTAGTGGGTACCGTCGATGCCCCAGCCGCGCGCGGTGTACACGTTGAACTTGAGGCCCGGCACGCCGTACTGGGCCATGTTCAGGCCGTAGGCCACCTGGAAGGATTTCTCGTTGGGGCCGTTGAAGTCCGACAGCAGCGAGTTGGCCAGGAAGATGCCGTTGGTTTCATGCAGGTAGTCGAAGTACTCGTTGCCGTTGATCTCCTGATAGGCCAGGGTCAGGCTGTGGGCCTGGTGGGTGGCGGTCAGCGACAGGCTGCCGGCCTGGTTGTCGATTTCGCCCATTTTGCGGGCGCCGGTGTCGCGGGTTTTGTAGTAGTTGACGCCGGTGGTCAGGCTGACCACGGCGCTGTCACCCAGCACGTGGGTGGCGCCGAAGTAGTACTGGTTCCAGAAGTCTTCCACCTGGGTGGCGAACAGCGTGGTGGTGACGCTTTCGAACGGCTGGTAGTTCACGCCTGCAGTGCTGACGCGGTCGGTTTCCACGCCCGTGTTGCTGTATTCGGAGCGGAACTTGCTCAGGCTCTGCTCGGTACGTGGCGACACGCGATCGAAGGTGCCGACCTGAAACGACAGGTTGTTGAACTCCTTGCTGTCGATCGACACGCCCTGGAAGCTGGACGGCAGCGCGCGGTTGCCGATGGTGGCGACCATGGGTGTGTCCATGGCCTGGCGGCCCAGGGTCAGGGTGGTGTTGGACACCCGCGCCTTGAGGTTGCCCAGGCCCAGCTTGCTCCACTGGCCCACGGCATCACCGTTGCTGTCAGCCAGGGTGCGGTTGTTGGAGCCGCCGTTGCGGGCGCTGCCGCGTTCCAGTGCCACTTCGTTGTACAGCGCCGCTTCCACGCCGAAGCCCACCGTGCCCTGGGTGAACCCGGAGGTGTAGTTCAGGGTGGTGCTCTGCAGCCAGTTGGTGCGGTTATTCATCGGTTCACGGTCGCCGTTTTTGGCGTGTGTGAACAGCGGCCCACGCTTGGATTGTTCGCGGGCGTACCAGTTGCGGGTGTTGCCCGACAGGCTCTGGTCTTCGACGAAACCCTTGGCATCGGCCTGGGCGCTGGTGGTTTTCAGCGTGGTGGGCGTGAAGGCCTGGCTGGCGTCATCGGCAAACGCCAGGGTCGACAGCCCGCTAATGGATAAGGCCAGCATTGTTTTTCTTGTCATGCTCATGGTGAAGCTCCTTGGTCTTTTCTTTTTTTATGCCGGTACCTTCAGGTACGCGGTCAACTGGGTACAACTGTGTTTGCAAACGTTTGGCCTTGTTCAAGTGGCCGCAGTTTGCCGTGCGTTGATGCCTGCAAGCCTGGGCTTGCGCATCGATGCGCCTGGGCTCACTCGGTGACGGACACCCCGGAAAAAGAATTGCGGCCGAAGGGGCTGACCATGAAACCCTGCACCTTGGCACTGATGGGTTGGCTGACGGTGGAATGGGCCACCGGCGTGATCGGCACCTGGGCCTTGAGGATCTGCTGGGCCTGGCGATACAGTTCGCTGCGCTGCTCGCGGTCGGTGAGGGTCTTGGCCTTTTTCACCAGGGCGTCGTAGGTGGGGTCGCACCAGCGCGCGGCGTTGTTGCTGCCAATGGCGTCGCAGCTGTAAAGGGTGCCCAGCCAGTTGTCCGGGTCGCCGTTGTCGCCGGTCCAGCCCAGCAGCGCGACGTCGTGCTCGCCATTCTTGGTGCGCTTGAGGTATTCGCCCCACTCGTAGCTGACGATGCGGGCCTTGATGCCGACCTTGGCCCAGTCCGACTGCAGCATTTCAGCCATCAGCTTGGCGTTGGGGTTGTAGGGGCGCTGCACTGGCATGGCCCACAGGGTGATCTCATGACCTTCCTTGACCCCGGCTTCGCGCAGCAACTGGCGCGCCTTGTCGGGGTTGTAGGGCGCGTCCTTGATGCTCTCGTCATAGGACCATTGGGTGGGCGGCATGGCATTGACCGCCAGTTGCCCTGACTCGTGGAACACCGACTCGACGATGGCCTGTTTGTTGACGGCCATGTCCAGAGCCTGGCGGACCTTGAGCTGATCGAACGGCGCCCGCTCGACGTTGTAGGCGATGTAGCCCAGGTTGTAGCCCGGCGCTTCCAGCACCTTGAGGTTGCTGTCCGCTTTCAGCGCGGCGAGGTCGGCGGGGCGCGGGTTGAGGGTGACCTGGCACTCGTTCTTGCGCAGCTTCTGCACGCGTACCGATGCGTCGACATTGATGGCGTAGATCAGTTGGTCGATCTTGACCTGCTCGGGCTCCCAGTAGTGCTCATGCGCCTTGTAGCGGATCTGCGAGTCCTTCTGGTAGCGCTGCAGCGCAAAGGGCCCGGTGCCGATGGGCTTGTGGTTGATATCGCTGGGCTTGCCTGCCTTGAGCAGGTGCTCGGCGTATTCGGCCGAGAGGATGGAGGCGAACTCCATGGCGATGTTCTGCACGAATGCCGCGTCCACGCTGCGCAGGGTGAAGACCACGGTCATGGGGTCTTGCTTGGCGATGCTGACGATATTCTTGTCCAGCCCCATGGAGCCGAAGTACAGGAACTCGGTGGGGTAGGCTTTGGTGAACGGGTGGTTGCGGTCGAGCATGCGGTTGAACGTGAACAGCACGTCGTCGGCATTGAAGTCGCGGCTGGGGGTGAAGTCCTTGTTGCTGTGGAAACGCACGCCTTCGCGCAGGTGGAAGGTGTAGGTCAGGCCATCTTCGGAAATGTCCCAGCGGGTAGCCAGGGCCGGGACCACGGCGGTACCCCCGCGCTCGAACTCCGTGAGGCGGTTGTACAGTGGGTGCGCGGCGTCGTTGTCGGTACCGCCGGTGAATTGGGCGATATCGAAGCCGGCCGGGCTGCCTTCCGAGCAGAACACCAGGCTCTTGCTGTTGGCTTGGCTCAGCGGTATCTCGGCCAGCAGGCCGAGGCTCAGTAGCGATGCAACCAGATGGTGTTGACGCATGACGGTCTATTCCTTGGTGTCTGGATCGAAGTGCCCGGGTATTGCTTGGGGGCGAGGTTCGAAACTAGGGGCGCCAGCCTTGACCGTAAATGCGCGTTTTCCCTGGGGCTTGTAGGACTTTTCTGAAATGCACGAAGTCCCTGCGTGAAAATGCAGTAATCGTTGTCTTCAGGAAATTCCCACACGCAACACGATGTCTGTGGGACCGGGCGAAGCTCGGGAAGGCCGCACCACGCGAATTCTGCGGTGCGCCTTTCCCGGGCTACGCCCGGTCCCACACAGGTTTACTTCTTGCTTTCGTCGATGCCCACGCCGTAGAACGAGTTCAGGCCGAACGGGCTGATCTTGAAGTCCACGACGCTGTTGCGCATTGGCTGATAGACCGTGGAGTGGGCGATCGGGGTGATCGGCACCTGGTCTTTCACGCGATGCTGGGCCTGCTTGTACAGCTCGGTGCGCTTGGCCTGGTCAGCCGTGGCCTTGGCGGCCTTGACCAGCTTGTCGAAGTCAGCGTCACACCACTTGCCGAAGTTGTTGCCGTTGATGGCATCGCAACCCAGCAGGGTGCCCAGCCAGTTGTCCGGGTCACCGTTGTCACCGCTCCAACCGATCAGCATGGCATCGGTCTCGCCGTTGTGGGCGCGCTTGATGTACTCGCCCCACTCGTAGCTGACGATGTTGGCCTTGATGCCGATCTTGCCCCAGTCCGACTGCAGCATTTCAGCCATCAGCTTGGCGTTGGGGTTGTATGGGCGCTGCACCGGCATGGCCCACAGGTTGATGGTGGTGCCTTCGGGAATGCCGGCTTCCTTGAGCAGGGCCTTGGCCTTCTCGGGGTCGTAGGCCGGGTCCTTGATAGTGGTGTCGTAAGACCACTGGGTCGGCGGCATGGCGTTGACGGCCAGCTGGCCGGCGCCCAGGTACACCGACTTGATGATCTGCTGCTTGTTGACCGCCATGTCCAGCGCCTGGCGGAACTTGAGGTTGTCGAACGGCTTGTGGGTGACGTTGTAGGCGATGTAACCCAGGTTGAAGCCGGCCTGCTCAGGCATCTTCAGGTTCGGATCGGCCTTGAGCGGCTCGATGTCGGCCGGGCGCGGGTAGGCGGTGATCTGGCACTCGTTTTTCTTCAGCTTTTGCATGCGCACCGAGGCGTCGGTGGTGATGGCGAAGATCAGGTTGTCGACCTTCACGTCCTCAGGCTTCCAGTAGTCCTTGTTGCCCTTGAAGCGGATCTGGGCGTCCTTCTGGTACTTGCTGAACACGAACGGGCCGGTGCCGATCGGTTTCTGGTTGATGTCCTGGGGCTTGCCTTCCTTCAACAGTTGAGCGGCGTATTCGGCCGACTGGATGGAGGCGAAGCTCATGGCCATGTCCTGGATGAACGCGGCATCGACGGTCTTGAGGGTGAACTTGACGGTGTGGTCGTCCAGCTTCTCGACCTTGGTGATGTTGTCGTTCATCCCCATGTCGGTGAAGTACGGGAATTCGGTGGGGTAGGCCTTGCGGAACGGCATGTCCTTGTCGAGCATGCGGTTGAAGGTGAACAGCACGTCGTCGGCGTTGAAGTCGCGCGTCGGCTTGAAGTAGTCGGTGGTGTGGAACTTGACCCCTTCGCGCAGATGGAAGGTGTAGGTCAGGCCGTCCGGGGACACGTCCCAACTGGTGGCCAGGCCAGGAACGACAGCGGTGCCGCCACGCTCGAACTGGCTGAGGCGGTTGAACATGGTTTCGGCCGAGGCGTCGAAGTCAGTGCCGGTGGTGTACTGGCCCGGGTCGAAGCCCGCCGGGCTGCCTTCGGAGCAGAACACCAGGCTGGTGGGTGCTGCCAGGGCAAAAGGAGCGCTGGCAAGCAGCCCGGCGCCGATCAGAAACGGAATGACCGCGTGTTTGAGCATGGTGGCCTCAGTTGTTGTGTTTTTTGATTGAGGAGGACCTTGTGGGTCTACCTGCCGATACTTATGCAGGCGGCATACCCAAAGCAATACTTTGGCGTCAGCGAAAGGACAAACTGTGGAACTGGCGTACAAGAATGTCGCATGGATATAAAAAACTATTCATTTGAACGTTTGCGTACGTTTTATTTGGTGCGTTGCGCGCCCAAAAACTGATCATTTGGTCAGGATTGCGCACCATTGTGGTGCGCTGTGCGGGATCTGTAGCAGCGGCCGTCAGGCCGCGTCACAGACGCCGCGCAGTGACTGAGACATCGCGCCGGCAGTGACGCCACCTTCGGCAGCTGCTATACGACCGCATCGCGGCCAAGGCCGGCTCCTACCACGGACAGCGTAGGAGCCGACTTTAGTCGCGATGCAGACGACGCGGTTTCAAGACAGTTGCTGCTACACCAAGCGTGAGCTCACTTGATGCTCACGCCATAAAACGGCGTCAGGCCGAACGGGCTGATACGGAAGTCCTGGACTTCCTTGCGCATCGGCTGGAATACCGTGGAGTTGGCGATCGGGGTGATCGGTACCTGCGCCTTGAGGATGTGCTGGGCCTGCTGGTACAGCTTGATCCGCTCGTCACGGTTGCTGCTCAGCTTGGCCTGCTGGATCAGCTTGTCGTAGGCGGGGTCGCACCATTTGGCGTAGTTGCTGCCCTTGACTGCCGCGCAGCTGTACAGCACGCCCAGCCAGTTGTCGGGGTCGCCGTTGTCGCCGGTCCAGCCGTAGATCATCACGTCGTGCTCGCCGGCCTTGGCGCGCTTGATGTATTCGCCCCATTCATAACTGACGATGTTGGCCTTGATGCCCACCTTGGCCCAGTCGCTCTGGATCATCTGCGCCGACATGCGCGCGTTGGGGTTGGAGGCGCGCTGCACGGTCATGGCCCACAGGTCGATGCTGGTGCCTTCCTTGACCCCGGCTTCCTTCAACAAGGCGCGCGCCTTGTCGGGGTTGTAGGGGGCGTCCTTGACCGTAGGGTCATACGACCACTGGCCTGGCGGAATGGCGTTCTGCGCCAGCTGGCCGGCGCTCTGGTACACCGCCTTGATGATGGCCGGCTTGTCGATGGCCATGTCCAGGGCCTGGCGCACCTTGAGCTGATCGAGCGGCTTGTGGGTCACGTTGTAGGCCAGGAAGCCCAGGTTGAAGCCGGGCTGGCTGAGCACCTTCAGGTTGGGGTCCTGCTTGGCCACTTCGATGTCTTCGGGGCGCGGGTAGCCGCTGACCTGGCACTCGCCGCGCTTGAGCTTCTGCAGGCGCACGGCGGCGTCCGGGGTGATGGAGAAGATCAGGTTGTCGAGCTTCACATCCTCGGGCTTCCAGTAGTCCTTGTTGCCGACAAAACGGATCTGCGCGTCCTTCTGGTAGCGCTTGAACACGAACGGACCGGTGCCGATGGGCTTCTGGTTGATGTCGGCGGCCTTGCCCTGCTTTAGCAGCTGGTTGGCGTATTCGGCGGACTGGATGGAGGCGAAGCTCATGGCCAGGTTTTGCACGAAGGCGGCGTCGATGTGGTTGAGGCTGAACACCACGGTGTGGTCGTCGGTCTTGGTGACCGACTTGATGGTGGTGTTGAGGTCCATGTCGTTGAAGTATGGCGACTCCGACGGATAGGCCTGGCGGAACGGCTGCTGCGGGTCCAACAGACGGTGGAAGGTGAACAGCACGTCGTCGGCGTTGAAGGTGCGCGTGGGCGTGAAGTAGTCGGTGGTGTGGAACTTGACGCCGTCGCGCAGGTGGAAGGTATACGTCAGGCCATCCTTGGACACGTCCCAGGAGGTTGCCAGGCCCGGTTCAACCTCGGTGCCGCCGCGCTTGAACTGGGTCAGGCGGTTGAACACGGTTTCGGCCGAGGCATCGAAGTCGGTGCCGCTGGTGTACTGGCTGGGGTCGAAGCCGGCGGGGCTGGCTTCCGAGCAATAGACCAGGGTGCTGGCGGCCTGCGCCAGGGGCGCGCCAGCCAGCAGGGCGGCGGCGAGCAGCAGTGGGGTGAAGGCGGTTTTGTCCATGAAAGCCTCGGTGAAGAAAGTGTGGCTGTCAGGTTAACCTGTGGGACCGGGCGAAGCTCGGGAAAGCTTCACCGCGGAGTCAAGGCGCTACGTAATCACGGCATCTGCACTTCGATGGTGCCGTCGGCATTCATGCTGACCTGGCTGGTGCCGGCTTCCACCTCAGGGGTTGGCGCCGAATCAGCCATGGCCGACTTCATCATCATCGCCGCCCGCGGGAACGGCTGCTGATAGCCGCTGCTGTTGAGGTTCATGCTGACCACCTTGTAGCCCTTGCCGCCCAGCGCCTCGGTCGCCAATTGGGCACGGGCCTTGAACGCGGCCACGGCGTCCTTGAGCAGGGCGTCTTCGCTCTGGGTGCGGGTCTTGGGCGAAATGGTGAAGCTCATGCCGCCCATCTTCAAGTCTTGCAGCAATTGCCCGGTGAGGGTGGACAGGGCCGGGAAGTCGGCACTTTCCAAACGCAGCTCGGCGTGCTCGCGCCAGCCGGTGATCTTCTGGCCCTTGTCATCGTAGATGGGGTAGCTGTTGCGGCTGCCCTGGCTGACCTTCACTTCCTTCACCGCACGGGCCTTGCCCAGCGCCTTGTTGATGGCCTCGGTAACCTGTGCGGCGAGCTTGGCGGGGTCGGCGTTCTGTTCTTCGCTGTACAGGGTGACCAGCATCAGGTCACGAGGCACTTCCTGGCTGACCTCGGCGCGCAGCGAGATCTGGTTGTAGCGAGGCTCGTCGGCCATGGCCGACAGGCTGGCGAGCAGGCCGGCGCCCAGGAGGAGGGCGGTGCTGCGGCGGAGGGTGTGCATGGGGGACTCCTTGTAGGCAAACCGATGAGACTGTAGCTGCCGGGCGGCGGTTCATCATGGATATGTAACCATTTATGCCGCCACAAATGCCTCCAGCCAGAAAAACAAAGGCGGACCAGGTGACCTCACAGACAAAACTGGCCCGAAACAGATGTAGGACCGGCCTCTGGCCGGGAAGCGCCGCGCGGGCGGCGCTCGATCTCCAGAACGCAGCAGAACTCAAGACATGCACCTCCAAACCACAACGCGGTCCCTGTAGCAGCGGCCGCCAGGCCGCGTCGGCGGTATCCCAGGCGGACCGCAGTGCCTGTGACGCGACCTGGCGGCCGCTGCTCCGGGGGGATGTGGTGTTGTTGATAGGTGCATGTCTTGAGTTCTGCTGCGTTCTGAAGACCGCGCGCCGCCCGCGCGGCGCTTCCCGGGCAGAGCCGGATGGCCGGCCCCCCGGTCCTACATCTGTTTCGGGCCAGTTATGTCTGTGAGGTCACCTGGTCCGCTTTTGTTTGTTTGGCGTGGGGGCGCGCCAGCATCGCTGTGGCGCTTTGCCGCAGTTTTGTCTGCGCCCAGCGCTAGTTTGTTACACTTGTAAAGATCTACCTGGAGCGCTCATCAGGAGAGCTCATGCTCGCCCCATCCATGCCGCTGTCCGCTACACGCCAGAACCTCTGGCGCCTGACCTTTATCCGCATTCTGGTGCTGGCCGCGCAAGCCGGTTCGGTGGGCTTTGCCTACCTGACGCATCTGTTGCCGCTGCCTTGGCTGCAACTGAGCATCACCCTGGCGATATCGTTGCTGTTGTGCACCGTGACCGCGCTGCGCGTACGCGCTTCGCTGCCGGTGACCGAGCAGGAATACGCCCTGCAGTTGACCTGCGACCTGCTGCTGCACAGTGCACTGCTGTATTACTCGGGCGGTTCCACCAACCCGTTCGTCTCGTATTACCTGGTGCCCCTGACCATTGCGGCGGTAACGCTGCCGTGGCTGTATTCGGTGATTCTGTCGGGCATCGCCCTGGCCTGCTATTCGGTGCTGCTGGTGCGCTTCTATCCGTTGCCCACCTTCCCCATCGATCGGGCCATTCTGCAGAACTACGGCATGTGGCTGAGTTTTGCCTTGGCCGCCGGGGTGATCACCTTCTTCGCCGCGAAAATGGCCGAGGAGCTGCGCCGTCAGGAGCAGATGCGTGCACAGCGCCGCGAAGAGGGCCTGCGTGACCAGCAACTGCTGGCCGTAGCCACCGAAGCCGCGGGCGCGGCCCATGAATTGGGCACACCGCTGGCGACCATGAGCGTGCTGCTCAAGGAAATGCGCCAGGACCACCACGACCCGGCCCTGCAGGAAGACCTGCAGGTGCTGCAGGACCAGGTCAAACTGTGCAAGGAAACCTTGCAGCAGCTGGTACGTGCCGCCGAGGCCAACCGCCGCATGGCGGTGCTGGAGCAGCCCGTCACCCAGTGGCTGGACGAGGCGCTGAACCGCTGGCACCTGATGCGCCCGGAAGCCACCTATCGCTTCCAGCGTCTGGGCCAGGGCGAGGTGCCGGAGCTGGCGCCACCGCCAGACCTGACCCAGGCGCTGCTGAACCTGCTGAACAACGCTGCCGACGCCTGCTCCGAAGGCCTGCAGGTGCACCTGGACTGGAACGCTGAAGATATCTTCATCGTGATTCGCGACCACGGCCCCGGCGTGCCTCTGGCAATCGCCGAGCAAATCGGCAAACCTTTCTTTACCACCAAGGGCAAAGGCTTCGGCCTGGGCCTGTTTTTGAGCAAGGCCAGCGTGACACGCGCAGGCGGCTCGGTAAAACTCTATAGTCATGAACAGGGCGGCACACTGACCGAGCTGCGCCTGCCCCGTGACGCCCGAGGAGACAGACATGAGTGACGAAAACCAGGTCGAAGGCGAAGAGCTGCCGCATCTGTTGCTGGTCGACGACGATTCGACCTTTACCCGCGTGATGGCCCGCGCCATGGCGCGTCGCGGCTTTCGCGTCAGCACCGCCGCCAGCGCCGAGGAAGGCCTGAAGCTGGCCCAGGACGACATCCCCGACTACGCCGCCCTGGACCTGAAAATGGAAGGCGACTCGGGCCTGGTGCTGCTGCCCAAGCTGCTGGAGCTGGACCCGGAAATGCGCGTGGTGATCCTGACCGGTTACTCCAGCATTGCCACCGCCGTGGAGGCCATCAAGCGCGGCGCCTGCAACTACCTGTGCAAGCCGGCCGACGCCGATGACGTGCTGGCCGCCTTGCTGTCCGAACACGCTGACCTGGACACCCTGGTGCCGGAGAACCCGATGTCGGTGGACCGCCTGCAGTGGGAGCACATCCAGCGCGTGCTGACCGAGCACGAAGGCAACATCTCCGCCACTGCCCGCGCCTTGGGCATGCACCGGCGCACCCTGCAGCGCAAACTCCAGAAGCGCCCGGTTCGTCGCTGAGTCGCCGAACCCATGAGTTTTTTTTCCGCGCGGGTGGATCGGGATCGATCTGCCCTGCGTGGCCTCCTACCGTCGAGCCTGTCCAATGAATCAGAACGCTGAATATTCCGCGGTCAACGATGCCGTGCGCGGTCACTTCTTCCGAAGGGTATGGCATTTGATCTGGCCTTACTGGCGCAGTGAAGAGAAGGGCAAGGCCTGGCTGCTGCTGGCTTCGGTAATCGGCCTGTCGCTGTTTAGCGTGGGGATCTCGGTGTGGATGAACAGTTGGTACCGTGACTTCTACAACGCCCTGCAGAACAAGGATTTCGCCGCTTTTACCCACCTGATCCTGTACTTCTGCGGCATCGCCGCCGTGGCGATCCTGGGCGCGGTCTACCGCCTGTACCTGACGCAAATGCTGACCATCCGCTGGCGCCGGTGGCTGACGGACAAGCATTTCAAGCGCTGGCTCGACAGCAAAAATTATTACCAGATGGAGCAGGGTGGCTACACCGACAACCCTGACCAACGGATTAGCGAAGACCTCAACAACTTTACCTCCGACACCTTGAGCCTGTTCATTGGTCTGTTGCGCACGGTGGTCAGCCTGGTGTCGTTCTCCGTCATCCTGTGGGGCGTGTCGGGCAGTATTGAAGTCTTCGGCTTCACTATCCCCGGCTATATGTTCTGGTGTGCGCTGGTCTACGCCGTGGTTGCCAGTGTGTTGACGCGCATCATCGGCAGCAGCCTGATCCCGTTGAACAATCAACAGCAACGCTTCGAGGCTGACTTCCGCTTCTCGCTCATCCGCCTGCGTGAAAACGCCGAAAGCATTGCGCTCTACAACGGCGAGCCAAACGAGAAAGAACGTCTGACCACCCGCTTCGGCAAGATCTGGGGCAACTACTGGGCCTTGATGAAGGTAACCAAGCGCCTGACGTTCTTCACAGCCGGGTACAGCCAGGCAGCTGTGATCTTTCCCTTCGTGGTGGCGGCACCGCGTTACTTTGCCGGCAAGATCGAACTGGGCGAGCTGATGCAGATCAACTCAGCGTTCGGCAACGTCCAGGGCGACCTGAGCTGGTTCATCGACAACTACACGACCATCGTTGGCTGGAAAGCCACCTGTGATCGTCTCAATAGCTTCCGCCAGGCAATGCTCGACAATGAGCAGCGGGCGCCAGCGATTGCGATCAACCAGCAGGGCGAGTCGCTCAGCGTCGAGAACCTCAGCCTCGATCTGGCCGATGGACGGCACCTGCTCAACGGTGCCAGCCTGGCCGTGGCGGCGGGCGATCGCGTGCTGCTCAGCGGCCGCTCGGGCAGCGGCAAGAGTACCTTGCTGCGTGCCATGGGCCATCTATGGCCCTCGGGCCATGGCCATATCCGCCTGCCCCAAGGCCGTGCGCTGTTTTTGCCGCAAAAGCCTTACCTGCCCATTGGCATCCTGCGTGACGCGCTGAGTTATCCACAGCCGGGCGACGCCTATAGTGAAGATCGCTACGGGCAAGTACTGCAGGCCTGCCGTCTTCCCCACCTGATTGCTCGCCTGGACGAGGGTAACCACTGGCAGCGCATGCTGTCGCCGGGTGAGCAGCAGCGGGTGGCGTTTGCCCGTGCCATGCTATTCGCGCCCAAGTGGCTGTACATGGATGAAGCGACGTCGGCCATGGATGAAGAGGACGAAGCGGCGCTGTACCAGACGCTGATCGAGCAGCTTCCAGGCTTGAGCATCATCAGCGTCGGCCACCGCAGCACGCTCAAGCGATTCCATTCGCGTCATGTGCGGATCGAGGGCGGACATCTGGTGAATCAAATCACCGGGGCACCTACTGCGGTGTGATGTGGTCGTACGACTGGAATGCGCTATGATGCGCCTATATACGTGATTTCGAGATAAGAAGTTCGCCATGGAAACGCCAATCGCCCCGCCTCGCGGCCGCCGCAAACCGCGCAGCCTTGCCCAGGAACTGGTCACCGTGCTGACCGAGCGCATCCTCAAGGGTGAACTCAAGCGCGGCGACAAGTTGCCCACCGAGTCGGCGATCATGCAGGAGCAGGGTGTCAGCCGCACCGTGGTGCGCGAAGCCATTTCGCGCCTGCAGGCGGCGGGGCAGGTGGAAACCCGCCATGGTATCGGCACCTTCGTGCTCGACACGCCCAGCCCCAGTGGCTTCCGCATTGACCCGGCGACCATCGTCACCCTGCGTGACGTGCTCGCCGTGCTCGAATTGCGCATCAGCCTGGAAGTGGAATCGGCGGGCCTGGCGGCCCAGCGTCGTTCGCCCGAGCAACTGGCGGCCATGCGTGCAGCACTCGATGCGCTGGCGGAAAGCGCGGCCCATGCCTCGGATGCCGTGGCGTCGGACTTCCAGTTCCACCTGCAGATTGCCCTGTCCACGGGCAACCGCTACTTCACCGACATCATGACCCACCTGGGCACCAGCATCATCCCGCGCACGCGGCTGAACTCGGCGCGCCTGGCCCATGATGACCAGCAGCACTACATGAACCGCCTGAGCCGCGAGCACGAGGAAATCTACGAGGCCATCGCCCGCCAGGACTCCGACGCCGCCCGCGCCGCCATGCGCCTGCACCTGACCAACAGCCGCGAGCGACTGCGCCAGGCGCATGAAGAGGCGCAGGCAACCGCCTGATCCTGTTGGTTCTTAGTAAGCATATGTGGGAGCGGGCTCTGCCCGCGAAAAGCGCGCCGCGGCGCTTCAGGTGCTGCGCGGTGTTCTTTTCGCGGGCAGAGCCCGCTCCCACATGCTGTCCGTCAATTCCATTTTTGCTTCATTTACGCAACCCATGACATTTCGTCGCCCCCCCTATTGAGCATTCATAATTTCAGTTGTACGATGACGTACGACATCAGCGAAGGCTGAGCGCACATTCCACGCAAACCAGGGTGTTCGAATAATGAATCCACAAGAACTGAAGTCCATCCTCTCCGCCGGCCTGCTGTCTTTCCCGGTGACCGATTTCAATGCCCAGGGCGATTTCGATCGCGCTGGCTACATCAAGCGCCTGGAGTGGCTGGCCCCGTACGGCGCCAGCGCGCTGTTCGCCGCCGGCGGCACCGGTGAATTTTTCTCCCTGGCTGCCAGCGAGTACTCGCAAGTCATCAAGACTGCCGTCGACACCTGCGCCCGTAGCGTGCCAATCCTCGCCGGCGTCGGTGGTGCTACCCGCCAAGCGATCGAATACGCACAGGAAGCCGAGCGCCTGGGCGCCAAAGGCCTGCTGCTGCTGCCGCACTACCTGACCGAAGCCAGCCAGGACGGCGTTGCCGCTCACGTCGAAGCTGTGTGCAAATCGGTGAACATCGGTGTCATCGTCTACAACCGCAACGTCTGCCGCCTGAACGCCGTGCAACTGGAACGTCTGGCCGAGCGCTGCCCTAACCTGATTGGTTACAAGGACGGCCTGGGTGACATCGAACTGATGGTGTCGATCCGCCGTCGCCTGGGCGACCGCTTCAGCTACCTGGGCGGCCTGCCGACCGCTGAAGTCTATGCCGCTGCCTACAAGGCACTGGGCGTGCCGGTTTACTCCTCGGCGGTGTTCAACTTCATCCCGAAAACCGCGATGGACTTCTACCACGCCATCGCCAAGGAAGATCACGCCACCGTCGGCAAGATCATCGACGACTTCTTCCTGCCGTACCTGGACATCCGTAACCGCAAAGCCGGCTACGCCGTGAGCATCGTCAAGGCGGGCGCCAAGATCGCCGGCTACGACGCAGGCCCGGTGCGTACCCCGCTGACCGACCTGACCGGTGAAGAGTACGAAATGCTGGCTGCCCTGATGGACAAGATGGGCCCGCAGTAAGCATTTACCGCACCTGCCCACCGCCGAGGGACCCGGCGGTGGGTGGGGCAACAAGCGTGGCGCCAGCCTGACGTCCCCGCTGATACAGTTTGTGAAAAACCCGCGTTAAAAAAAATAATCAGTGGGAGTACACCTTCATGCAAGCCGCCAAGCAGACGCACGTCCGCTATTTGATCCTGTTCATGCTGTTTGTGGTGACCACGATCAACTACGCCGACCGCGCGACCATCGCTATTGCCGGTTCCAGCCTGCAAAAAAGCCTCGGCATTGACGCCGTCACCTTGGGTTTCATCTTCTCCGCGTTCGGTTGGGCCTATGTGGCCGGGCAAATCCCCGGTGGCTGGCTGCTGGACCGCTTCGGCTCGAAGAAGGTCTACGCCCTGAGCATTTTCACCTGGTCGCTGTTCACCGTGCTGCAAGGCTTCGTCGGTGAGTTCGGCGTGTCTACTGCCGTGGTTGCGCTGTTCATGCTGCGTTTCCTGGTGGGGCTGGCCGAAGCGCCGTCCTTCCCCGGCAACGCGCGCATCGTCGCGGCTTGGTTCCCCACGGCCGAACGCGGCACCGCGTCGGCGATTTTCAACTCCGCGCAATATTTCGCTACCGTGCTGTTCGCACCGCTGATGGGCTGGATTGTCTTCACCTTCGGCTGGCAGCATGTGTTCATGGTGATGGGCGGCATTGGCATCGTGTTCTCGCTGGTCTGGCTGAAAGTTATCCACAGTCCGCGCCAGCATCCGCGCATCAACAGCGCCGAGTTCGAACACATCGCCAACAACGGCGGCATGGTCGACATGGACGACAAGCCCAAGGGCAAGCGCGAAGGCCCGAAATGGGACTACGTGCGCCAGCTGCTGACCAACCGCATGATGCTGGGCGTGTACCTGGGCCAGTACTGCATCAACGGTATTACCTATTTCTTCCTGACCTGGTTCCCGGTGTACCTGGTGCAGGAGCGCGGCATGACCATCCTCAAGGCGGGTTTCATCGCTTCGCTGCCGGCCATCTGCGGCTTTATCGGCGGCGTGCTGGGCGGCATCATTTCCGACTGGCTGCTGCGCCGTGGCCACTCCCTGACCTTCGCCCGCAAAGCGCCCATCATCGGCGGTCTGCTGCTGTCGACCACCATCGTGGCCTGCAACTACGTGGACATCGAATGGATGGTGGTAGGCTTCATGGCCCTGGCCTTCTTCGGCAAGGGTGTGGGCGCGCTGGGCTGGGCCGTGGTATCGGACACCTCGCCCAAGCAGATCGCCGGCCTGAGCGGTGGCCTGTTCAACATGTTCGGCAACATTGCCTCTATCACCACGCCGATCGTCATCGGCTACATCATCAGCACCACCGGCTCGTTCAAGTGGGCCCTGGTGTTCGTCGGCGCCAACGCGCTGGTGGCGGTGATCAGTTACCTGGTGATTGTTGGCCAGATCAAACGGGTCGAGCTGACCGAGCCGCCGAGCAAAGGCTCGCGCAAGCCGGTGGACCAGCTGGCCCCAGCCAAAATTTGAGGAGCGCGTTCCATGCAGTTAATTGAGCACGCTGACTCGCCGCGGGTGATCCGCCTGCACGAGCGCGACAACGTGGTAGTCATCGTCAACGACCAGGGCGTGCCGGAAGGCACCGAGCTGCCCGGCGGTCTGATCACCCTTGAGCATGTGCCGCAAAGCCACAAGGTCAACCTGGTGGACATCGCCGAAGGCGGCGAAGTGATCCGCTATGGCCAGGTGATCGGCTATGCGCTCAAGCCCATCCCGCGCGGCACCTGGGTGCGCGAAGACCTACTGCGCATGCCGACGGCGCCGGCGCTGGACAGCCTGCCCATGTCCGACAAGGTGCCCCAGGCCTTGCCGCCGCTGGAAGGCTTTACCTTCGAGGGCTACCGCAACGCCGACGGAACCGTGGGCACGCGCAATATCCTCGGCATCACCACCACGGTGCAATGCGTGACCGGCGTGCTGGACCATGCGGTGAAGCGTATCCGTGATGAACTGCTGCCCAAGTACCCTCACGTCGATGACGTGGTCGCCATTACCCACAGCTACGGCTGCGGCGTGGCCATCACCGCCACCGACGCCTATATCCCGATCCGCACTGTGCGCAACCTGGCGCGCAACCCCAACCTGGGCGGCGAAGCGCTGGTGATCAGCCTGGGCTGCGAGAAGCTGCAGGCCGGGCAGGTGATGCACGAGAACGACAGTTCGGTGGACCTCAGCGAGCCCTGGCTGTACCGCCTGCAGGATGCCAGCCACGGCTTCACGGAAATGATCGAGCAGATCATGGAACTGGCCGAGACGCGCCTGAAAAAACTCAACGAGCGCCGCCGCGAAACCGTGCCGGCCAGCGAGTTGATCCTGGGCATGCAGTGCGGCGGCAGCGATGCGTTCTCCGGTATCACGGCCAACCCGGCGCTGGGTTATGCCAGCGACCTGCTGTTGCGTGCTGGTGCCACGGTGATGTTCTCGGAAGTGACCGAGGTGCGTGACGCCATTTACCTGCTGACCTCGCGTGCCGAAACCCCGGCCGTGGCCGATGCGCTGGTGCGCGAGATGGACTGGTACGACCGTTACCTGGCCAAGGGCGAGGCCGACCGCAGCGCCAACACCACGCCGGGCAACAAGAAAGGCGGGTTGTCGAACATTGTCGAGAAGTCGCTGGGTTCCATCGTCAAATCCGGCAACAGCGCGATCAATGCCGTGGTGGGGCCGGGTGAGCGGGTGCAGCGCAAGGGCCTGATCTTCTGCGCCACGCCGGCCAGTGACTTTGTCTGCGGGACGCTGCAGTTGGCGGCGGGGATGAACCTGCATGTGTTCACCACCGGTCGCGGCACGCCTTACGGCTTGGCCATGGCGCCAGTGGTCAAGGTGTCGACCCGTACCGAACTGGCCCAGCGCTGGCCGGACCTGATCGATGTGGACGCCGGGCGCATTGCTACCGGGCGGGCCAGCATCGAAGATCTGGGCTGGGAGCTGTTCCACTACTACTTGGACGTGGCCAGCGGCAAACAGCAGACCTGGGCGGAGAAGCACAAGTTGCATAACGACATCGTGCTGTTCAACCCGGCGCCGATTACCTGATTTTGGGGTGATGCTGCTGGCCTCATCGCGAGCAAGCTTTGCTCCCACAGTGTTGGACCAACCACAGGTGCAAGGCCTTCACACTGTGGGAGCAAAGCTTGCTCGCGATGAGGCCAGCAGCAGCCCCAAAAATCTACCAGCACCCAACTCTCGCAAGGCTTATCATTAGCCCCCTAAAACGGGCAATCAGGTTCCCTTGGCATGCTGGCCATTTTCATACAGACGCTGAACATCACCGCACCGGTGTTCGCCATGCTGTTTCTCGGTGTGTTCCTCAAACGCATCGACTGGATCAACGACAACTTCATCCATATCGCCTCGGCCCTGGTGTTCAACGTCTGTATGCCGGCGCTGCTGTTTCTGGGTATCTACCACGCCGACCTGCACGCCGCCATGAAGCCCGGGCTGCTGATCTACTTCGTGGTGGTGACCTTCGCCAGCTTTGCCGCCGCCTGGGGCATGGCCATCTGGCGCAGCCCGCTGGCTGATCGTGGCATCTACACCCAGGGTGCTTTTCGCGGCAACAACGGTGTGGTGGGCCTGGCACTGGCGGCCAGCATGTACGGCGACTACGGCATCTCCCTGGGCGCGATCCTCGCCGGCCTGGTGATTGTGCTCTACAACAGCCTGTCCACCGTGGTGCTGGCCATCTACAGCCCCAACATCAAGTCCGACCCCTGGAGCATCTTCAAGAGCGTGCTGGCCAACCCGCTGATCATCAGCGTGCTGGCGGCCGCGCCCATGAATTACCTGCAGATCGGTCTGCCCAACTGGCTGCTGGCCAGTGGCGATTACCTGGCGCAGATGACCCTGCCCCTGGCGCTGATCTGCATCGGTGGCACCCTGTCACTGGCAGCCCTGCGCGAAAGTGGCCAGTTGGCCCTGAGCGCCAGCCTGGTGAAAATGGTCTGGCTGCCACTGTTCGGCACCCTGGGCGCCTGGCTGTGCGGGTTCCGTGGTGCCGAGCTGGGCATTCTGTTCCTGTACATCGGCAGCCCCACGGCGGCAGCCAGCTATGTCATGGCCCGCGCGGCCAACGGCAACCATCAATTGGCCGCGGCGATCATCGTGATGACGACCGTTGGTGCCGCGATTACCACCAATATCGGCATTTTCCTATTGCAGTGGGGCGGCTGGATCTAGATCCTGTGCGCCTTTGCGCATGCCCTCATGCAGTCATCCGAGCTCAAGGAAGCTTCAATGGACCAACAAACGACGCCCACGGGTTTGCACCGGGGCCTCAAGAACCGTCATATCCAGCTGATCGCGCTGGGTGGTGCCATCGGCACCGGGCTGTTCCTCGGCATTGCCCAGACCATCAACATGGCCGGGCCGTCGGTGATCCTCGGCTACGCCATCGCCGGCCTGATGGCGTTTTTCATCATGCGCCAGCTGGGCGAGATGGTGGTGGACGAGCCGGTAGCGGGCAGCTTCAGCCACTTCGCCAGCCGCTACTGGGGCGGCATGGCCGGCTTTGTGTCGGGCTGGAACTACTGGGTGGTGTACGTGCTGGTGGGCATGGCCGAACTGACGGCCGTAGGCATCTACGTGCAGTACTGGTGGCCCGGTGTGCCGACCTGGGTGTCGGCGGCGATTTTCTTCGTGCTGATCAACCTGATCAACCTCACCCAGGTGAAGGTGTTCGGCGAGATGGAGTTCTGGTTCTCGCTGGTCAAGGTGGCGGCCATCATCGGCATGATCGGTTTTGGTGCCTGGCTGCTGGCCAGCGGTAACGGCGGCCCTGACGCTGCCGTGGCCAACCTGTGGCAGCACGGCGGGTTCTTCCCCAACGGCATCGAAGGCCTGGCCATGGCCATGGCGGTGATCATGTTTTCGTTCGGCGGCCTGGAGCTGGTGGGTATCACTGCCGCCGAGGCCGATGACCCGCAGCGCAGCATCCCGCGTGCCACCAACCAGGTGATCTACCGCATCCTGTTGTTCTACGTGGGCGCGCTGGCGATCCTGCTGTCGCTGTACCCGTGGCAGAAAGTGGTGACTGGCGGCAGCCCGTTCGTGCTGATCTTCCATGCCCTGGACAGCAACCTGGTGGCCACGCTGCTCAACGCCGTGGTGCTGACCGCCGCCCTTTCGGTGTACAACAGCTGCGTGTACAGCAACAGCCGCATGCTGTTCGGCCTGGCTAGCCAGGGGGATGCGCCCAAGGCGCTGCTCAAGGTCAACAAGCGCGGCGTGCCGCTGACGGCGCTGGGCGTGTCGGCCACTGCCACGGGCCTGTGCGTGCTGATCAACTACCTGATGCCGGGCCAGGCGTTCGGGCTATTGATGGCGCTGGCCGTGGCGGCACTGGTCATCAACTGGGTGATCATCAGCATCACCCACCTGATGTTCCGCAAGGCCAAGCGCCAGGCTGGCGAGGCCACCTTGTTCAAAAGCTGGGGCTACCCGTTCACCAACTACCTGTGCCTGCTGTTCGTGGCCGGTATCGTGCTGGTGATGTGGCTGACCCCGGGCATTCGCATCTCGGTGATGCTGATGCCCGCCTGGGTCATCGTGCTGGTGCTTGCCTACCTGTTCAAGCGCCGCGCCAAGGCCTAAGCCGGCTGATAGCTGTCGATGACTTCCTGCGCGGCACGGAAGGCATCGATGGCCGCCGGTACGCCGGCGTACACCGCGCAGTGCAGCAGCGCCTCGCGGATCTCCTCCACCGTACAGCCGTTGTTCAAGGCACCACGCACGTGGCCCTTGAGTTCTTGCGGGCATTTGAGCGCGGTCAGCGCGGCCAGGGTGATCAGGCTGCGAGTCTTGAGCTCAAGACCCGGACGGTTCCACACGCTGCCCCAGGCGTGCTCGTTGACGAAGTCCTGCAGCGGTTGGCTGAACTCGGTGGCATTGCCCAGGGCGCGGTCGACGAAGGCGTCGCCCATGACTTGGCGGCGCATTTCGACGCCTGGCTTGTTGATGTTGTTGTCGCTCATGGCCTTCTCCTTTCTCAATGTTGGCGGCGCCAGGCAACCACCGTGCTGACCAGCACGAACAGCCCCAGCACCGGCAGGACGTAAAACAGCATCAGGTGTTCAAGCCGCCCGGCCAGGGCCATGCCGGTGGTGAAGGTGATCACGTGCAGGCCGTAGGCAGCGAACAAGCCCAGCAGCACCAGGCCTTCGGCGCGGGTGATGCGGTAGCCGGAATAGAACAGTGGCAGGCACAGCACCGACACACCGAGCATCACCGGCAGGTCGAAGTCCAGGGCGTTGGGGGAGACCGAAAGGGGCATGGGCGCGATGACGGCGGTGAGGCCCAGCACGCCCAGCAGGTTGAACAGGTTGCTGCCGATCACGTTGCCCACGGCGATCTCGCGCTCGCCGCGCACGGCGGCGATCAGTGAGGTGGCCAGTTCCGGCAGCGAGGTGCAGACGGCGACGATGGTCAGGCCAATGATGCGGTCGGAAAA
The DNA here is from genome assembly GCA_000497835.1 of gamma proteobacterium L18. Classification (GTDB taxonomy): domain Bacteria; phylum Pseudomonadota; class Gammaproteobacteria; order Pseudomonadales; family Pseudomonadaceae; genus Aquipseudomonas. The sequence goes on from KI547164.1 coordinate 65,403, forward strand.
CCCGTAGTCGGTGGCCAGGTCCACGGCGGCGCCCAGTATCAGGTGCCCACCCCAGCCCAGCAGGCCCAGCCCGGCCAGGGTCATCACCACGCTGCTCAGCCAGGGTGGCGGGCCATGGCGCTCAACCGCGTGGGTGTGCACGCGCGGCCGGTGGTAGCGGCGTGACTGGCGCAACAGCAGGGCGAAATACCCGCCAAGTGCCAGCAACAGCACCACGCCCTCCAGCCGACCGATGGTCTGGTTCAGCGCCAGGGCGAACACCAGGGCACTGGCGCTGATCATCAGCGGGATGTCCAGGCGCACCAGTTGGCGCGACACCCGCAAGGGAATGATCAGCGCGCACAGGCCCAGGGTCACCAGCACGTTGAAGATGTTGCTGCCAAACACGCTGCCCACGGCGATATCCGGGGCGTGGGTGAAGGCCGCCTGCAGGCTGACCGCCATTTGCGGTGCGCTGCTGCCCAGGGCCACCACACTGAGGCCGATGATCAGCGGGCGCACCTTGAAGCTGGCGGCCAGGCGCACGGCGGCGCGCACCATCAGCTCGGCGCCGAGGATAAGCAGCACCAGCCCGGCGGCCAATTGCAGCAGGCTGAAGACGGTGAAAGTGTCCAGGTCGAAAATGGTTGAAGCTCCGGTATGAGGGCTCAGTCGCTCAGACTTTGTACCCGTACGCGCGCCGATCCGCTACCGATCATGCCCAATTGTTCGGCGGCCCCCTTGGACAGGTCGATCAGCCGGCCACGGGTATGCGGGCCGCGGTCGTTGATGCGCACCTCGACCTTGCGGTTGTTGGCGAGGTTGGTCACCAGCACGCGGGTGCCGAAGGGCAGTTGGCGGTGGGCGGCGGTCATGGCGTGTTGGTCGAAACGCTCGCCGCTGGCGGTGCGTTTGCCTTGGTGTCTGGCGCCGTAGAAGCTGGCGGTGCCCGTTTCATCGTAGCCGCGGGGGTCTATGTCGTGGGTGGCGCAGCCGGCGAGGAAGGTGAGTAGCAGGAGGGGTAGGGCGATACGAGGCATGCAAGGGCTCCGGAGGGGGCGGTGATGCTACGGGCCTCTCGCGAGCAAGCTTTGCTCCCACAGGCGTACACCCCATCGAAGGTGCTCACTGTGGGAGCAAAGCTTGCTCGCGATGACGCCCGCAAGAGCGCCATCGCGGCCAGGATCAGCCTTCGAGTTTGCTTTTCAGCAATTCGTTCACCTGTTGCGGGTTGGCCTTGCCTTTGGAGGCTTTCATGGCCTGGCCCACGAAGAAGCCGAACATCTTGCCGCGCTTGGCTTCGTCGGCAGCGCGGTATTGTTCGACCTGCTCGGCGTTGGCAGCCAGCACTTCGTCCAGCACCTTCTCGATGGCGCCGCTGTCGGTAACCTGTTTCAGGCCGCGGGCTTCGATGATCTGGTCGGCAGTGCCTTCGCCGTTGGCCATGGCTTCAAAGACCATCTTGGCGATCTTGCCGCTGATGGTGTTGTCCTTGATGCGCACCAGCATGCCGCCCAGTTGCTCGGCGCTGACCGGCGACTGTTCGATTTCCACGCCCAGCTTGTTCAGCAGGCTGCCCAGCTCGACCATGGTCCAGTTGGCGGCCAGCTTGGCGTCGCCGCTGATGCCCACCACCTGTTCGAAGAAGTCGGCCTGTTCGCGGCTGGAAGCCAGCACGCTGGCGTCGTAGGCCGACAGGCCGTACTGGCTCTGGAAGCGCTCGCGCTTGGCCGGTGGCAATTCGGGCAGGGTGGCGCGCACGGTGTCCAGGAAAGCGTCCTCGATCACCACGGGCAGCAGGTCCGGGTCGGGGAAGTAACGGTAATCGTTGGCTTCTTCCTTGCTGCGCATCGGACGGGTCTCGTCCTTGTTCGGATCGTAAAGGCGGGTCTGCTGGATGACCTTGCCGCCGTCTTCGATCAGTTCGATCTGACGGGCGATCTCGCTGTTGATCGCCTTCTCGATGAAGCGGAACGAGTTGACGTTCTTGATCTCGCAGCGGGTGCCGAACTCGACCTGGCCCTTGGGGCGAACCGAGACGTTGCAGTCGCAACGCAGGCTGCCTTCGGCCATGTTGCCGTCGCAGATGCCCAGGTAGCGCACCAGTGCGTGCATGGCCTTGACGTAGGCCACGGCTTCCTTGGCGCTGCGCATGTCTGGCTCGGAAACGATTTCCAGCAGCGGCGTGCCGGCACGGTTCAGGTCAACGCCGGTCAGGCCGTTGAAGTCTTCGTGCAGGCTCTTGCCGGCGTCTTCTTCCAGGTGCGCACGGGTGACGCCGATGCGCTTGACGGTGCCGTCTTCCAGGGTGATGTCCAGGTGGCCCTTGCCGACGATCGGCAGCTCCATCTGGCTGATCTGGTAACCCTTGGGCAGGTCAGGGTAGAAGTAGTTCTTGCGGGCGAACACGTTGTGCTGGCCGATCTCGGCGTCGATGGCCAAGCCGAACTTGACCGCCATTTGCACCGCTTGCTGGTTGAGCACCGGCAGCACGCCGGGCATGCCCAGGTCTACCAGGCTGGCCTGGGTGTTGGGCTCGGAGCCGAACGTGGTGGAACTGCCGGAGAAAATCTTCGACTGGGTGGTGAGCTGGGTGTGAATCTCCAGCCCGATGACGACTTCCCATTGCATGTGAGTTTCTCCTTAGAAGCCTTCGGGCGAGCGGGTGTGCCAGTCAGTGGCCTGCTGGTACTGGTGCGCGACGTTGAGCAGGCGGCCTTCCTGGAAGTACGGCGCCACCAGTTGCACGCCCACCGGCAAGCCGTCGACGAAGCCGGCGGGCATGGACAGCCCCGGCAGGCCGGCGAGGTTGGCGGTGATGGTGTACACGTCTTCCAGATACTCGGCGACCGGATCGGCGTTCTTGTCGCCGATTTTCCAGGCCGGGTTCGGCGTGGTCGGGCCCAGGATGACGTCGACGTCGTGGAACGCGGCCATGAAGTCGTTCTTGATCAGGCGGCGGATTTTCTGCGCCTGCAGGTAGTAGGCGTCGTAGTAGCCGGCCGACAGGGCGTAGGCGCCGACCATGATGCGACGCTGCACTTCACTGCCGAAGCCTTCGCCACGCGAGCGCTTGTACAGGTCGGTGAGGTCGGCCGGGTTCTCGCAGCGGTAGCCGAAGCGCACGCCGTCGAAACGCGACAGGTTGGACGAGGCTTCGGCCGGGGCGATCACGTAGTACGCAGGGATAGCGTGCTGCATGTTCGGCAGGCTGATTTCCTTGACCGTGGCGCCCAGTTTTTCCAGCTCCTTGATGCTCTGCTGAATCAGGTCGGCGATGCGCGGGTCCAGGCCGGCACCGAAGTATTCCTTCGGCACGCCGATGCGCAGGCCTTGCAGCGAGCCGTTCAGGCCGGCGCTGTAGTCAGGCACTGGCTCGTCGATGCTGGTGGAGTCCTGCGGGTCGAAACCGGCCATGCCTTGCAGCAGCAGGGCGCAGTCTTCGGCGGTGCGGGCGAAGGTGCCGGCCTGATCAAGGCTGGACGCGTAGGCGATCATGCCCCAGCGCGACACACGACCGTACGTCGGTTTCAGGCCTGTCAGGTTGGTAAAAGCTGCCGGTTGTCGGATCGAGCCACCGGTGTCGGTACCTGTCGCAACTGGCAGCAGGCGAGCTGCCACTGCGGCGGCCGAACCGCCCGACGAACCGCCCGGTACGTGGGCCAGGTTCCAGGGGTTTTTCACCGCGCCGTAGAAGCTGTTTTCGTTGCCCGAGCCCATGGCGAATTCGTCCATGTTGGTCTTGCCCAGGCTGACCGCGCCGGCCTTGGCCAGGCGCGACACCACGGTGGCGTCGTAGGGGGCAGTGAAGTTGTCGAGCATTTTCGAGGCGCAGCTGGTGCGCACGCCCTGGGTGCAGAACAGGTCTTTGTGGGCCAGTGGCGCGCCCAGCAGGGCACCGGTTTCACCGGCGGCGCGACGGGCGTCGGCGGCCTGGGCCTGGGCAATGGCCAGCTCCGGGGTCACGGTGATGAAGCTGTTGAGCTGCGGGTCCAGCTGGGCGATGCGCGCCAGCAGGGTGCGGGTCAGCTCTTCAGCGGAAAACTTCTTGTCGGCGAGACCGCGGGCGATCTCGGCCAGAGTCATTTGATGCATGGCAGGCTCTTTTCCCTTTTAGTCGATGACTTTCGGAACCAGGTACAGGCCGTTCTCGACCGCAGGCGCGATGGCCTGGTAGGCCTCGCGATGGTTGCTTTCGGTGACCTGGTCGGCGCGCAGGCGCTGACTGGCTTCCAGGGGGTGGGCCAGGGGCTCGATGCCGCTGGTGTCGACCGCCTGCATCTGGTCGACCAGACCCAGGATACTGTTGAGTGCATCGGTGGTGTGCGAAAGATCTGCCTCAGTCAGGCCCAGACGGGCCAGATGAGCGATTTTTTCCACGTCGCAGCGTTCAAGCGCCATGGGTATCTCCAGTGGAAAACAGCACGGAAGCGGATCAACTGCCGGTCCGTGTGTTAGATTGTCGGAACAGAACGCCAATTCTACGGTCATATGGCCGCGATTGAGTGAGGGCCTGCTCGGAAAAACAGCCAATTTAACATATTGGCGCCTTGCCCAAAATCCCCGCCGTTGTTAGAGTTTGCCGCACTTTTTTACCCACGCGTTGCCTAGGGTCACTTTCCCATGTTCAAGAAACTGCGTGGCATGTTTTCCAGCGATCTTTCCATCGACCTGGGCACTGCCAACACCCTTATTTACGTGCGTGAGCGCGGTATCGTCCTGAATGAGCCATCGGTTGTGGCCATCCGGACCCACGGAAATCAGAAAAGTGTTGTTGCCGTCGGTACCGAGGCAAAGCGCATGCTGGGCCGTACACCGGGCAACATCGCAGCCATTCGTCCGATGAAGGACGGCGTCATCGCCGACTTCAGCGTGTGCGAAAAGATGCTCCAGTACTTCATCAACAAGGTTCACGAGAACAGCTTCCTGCAGCCAAGCCCGCGCGTGCTGATCTGTGTGCCTTGCAAGTCCACCCAGGTGGAACGTCGTGCCATTCGTGAGTCGGCGCTGGGCGCCGGTGCCCGTGAAGTGTTCCTGATCGAAGAGCCAATGGCAGCCGCCATCGGTGCCGGCCTGCCGGTTGAGGAAGCGCGCGGTTCGATGGTGGTCGACATCGGTGGTGGTACCACTGAAATCGCCCTGATCTCCCTGAACGGCGTGGTGTACGCCGAGTCCGTGCGTGTGGGCGGCGACCGTTTCGACGAAGCGATCGTGACCTACGTGCGCCGCAACTACGGCAGCCTGATCGGCGAATCCACCGCCGAGCGCATCAAGCAGGAAATCGGTACTGCCTACCCGGGCGGCGAAGTGCGTGAAGTCGACGTGCGCGGCCGTAACCTGGCCGAGGGCGTGCCACGTGCCTTCACCCTGAACTCCAACGAAGTGCTGGAGGCTCTGCAGGAGTCGCTGGCGACCATCGTTCAGGCCGTGAAAAGCGCCCTGGAGCAGTCGCCGCCGGAACTGGCTTCCGACATCGCCGAGCGCGGCCTGGTGCTGACCGGTGGTGGCGCACTGCTGCGTGACCTGGACAAACTGCTGGCTCAGGAAACCGGCCTGCCGGTGATCGTCGCCGAAGACCCGCTGACCTGCGTGGCTCGCGGTGGTGGTCGTGCCCTGGAAATGATGGACAAGCACACCATGGACCTGCTCTCCAGCGAATAACTTCGCTGGCGGCAACCACGGGGCCCGGTCTACAGTTTGCGCTGTCGACCTCGGGCCTGCGCCTGTCGTTGGCGCATTTTCTGTCAATCTGCATCCGGGCCGGTTTGAAGCCGTATGAATGAGCCAATGAACATCAGCCTGGGAGGAGCGGCTTATTAAACCGCTTTTCTCCAAGGGCCCCTCGCTGGGCGTGCGCCTGTTGGTGCTGGTCGTGCTGTCCATCACCCTGATGGTGGTGGATGCGCGCTTCACGCTGTTGCAGCCGGTGCGCAGCCAGATGTCGCTGGTGCTGATGCGCGCCTACTGGGTCACGGATCTGCCTCAGCGTCTGTACCAGGGCGTGTCCAGCCAGTTCGGCAGCCGTACCGAGCTTGTCGCCGAAAACGAAAAACTCAAGACCGAAGCCTTGCTGCTGCAAGGTCGCCTGCAGAAGCTGGCGGCCCTGACCGAGCAGAACGTGCGCCTGCGCGAGTTGCTCAACTCCTCGGCGCTGGTCAACGAGAAAGTCGAAGTGGCCGAGCTGATCGGCATGGACCCCAACCCCTTCACCCAGCGCATCCTGATCAACAAGGGTGAGCGCGACGGTGTGTTCCTGGGGCAGCCGGTGCTCGATGCCCGTGGGCTGATGGGCCAGGTGGTGGAGCTGATGCCGTACACCTCGCGTGTGCTGCTGCTGACCGATTCCACCCACAGCATCCCGGTGCAGGTGAACCGTAACGGTTTGCGTGCCATCGCCAGCGGTACCGGCAACCCGGAGCGTCTGGAGTTGCGGCATGTGGCCGACACCGCCGACATCAAGGAAGGTGATTTGCTGGTCAGCTCCGGCCTGGGTCAGCGCTTCCCGGCCGGTTACCCGGTGGCCACGGTGAAGGAGGTGATCCATGACTCCGGCCAGCCGTTCGCCATTGTCCGTGCCGTGCCCACCGCTGCCCTGAACCGCAGCCGCTACCTGTTGCTGGTGTTCTCCGACAGCCGTTC
>KI547164.1:72752-84148 GCA_000497835.1 gamma proteobacterium L18
CGGCCAAACCGGCTGCCCACGGCACCTCCCGGGAGAGACACTGATGGTCAACAGCACCCGCCCGCGCAACGGTTGGTTCGTGTGGTTCACCTTCGTCATCGGCCTGCTGCTGAGCGTTTCGCCCTTGCCGCAGTTCATGGAAATCCTGCGCCCGCTGTGGTTGGCCCTGTTGCTGACCTTCTGGACCCTGGCCCTGCCGCACAAGGTGGGCATGACCACGGCGTTCCTGCTGGGCCTGGCCGAGGACGTGCTGTACGGCACCTACCTGGGCCAGAACGCCCTGATCCTCAGCCTGATCAGCTTCCTGGTGTTGTCGCTGTCCCAGCGCATGCGCACCTTCCATGTGTGGCAGCAGTGCCTGGTGATTCTGGTGGTGTTCGGCCTGGGCCAGCTGGCGCAGCTGTGGCTCAGCGCCCTGACCGGCAATCGCCAGCCTACCCTGGCCTTGCTGCTGCCAGCAGTGATGAGTGCCTTGCTGTGGCCGTGGGTCAGCTTTGCCCTGCGAGGCCTGCGTCGCCGCCTGGGCATCAACTGAGCGTGACGTGGGCTGACGCCCGGTATCCGAATTTCGACAGGGAGACGTCTGCATGAACTCGCTTTACCTGGCCTCCGGCTCCCCCCGACGTCGCGAACTGCTGACCCAGATCGGCGTTCCCTTTGCGCCACTGAGCGCTTCCATCGATGAAACCCCGTTGCCCGGCGAAGCGCCGCTGGCCTATGTCGAGCGCCTGGCGCGCGGCAAGGCCCAGGCTGGCCTGGCGCAATTGCGCGCCAACGGCATGGCCGCCGGTGCCGTGGTGCTGGGCGCCGACACCGCAGTGGTGCTGGATGGCCGCATCCTCGGCAAGCCGCTGGATCAAGCCGATGCCCTGGCCATGCTGGTCGCCCTGTCGGGGCGCGAGCATCAGGTGCTGACGGCCGTTGCCCTGGCCGACGAGCAGCGCTGCGAAGTGCGCAGCGTTACCAGCCACGTGCGTTTTCGCCCTATCAGTGCCCAGCAGGCCCACGCCTACTGGGCCAGCGGCGAGCCCTGCGACAAGGCCGGCAGCTATGCCATCCAGGGCCTGGCGGCGATCTTCGTCGAAAGCCTGGCCGGCAGTTATTCTGCGGTAGTGGGCCTGCCGCTGTGCGAAACCGCAGACCTGCTGGGCCATTTCGGCATACCCTGTTGGCAAGGCCAACAGGCACACTGAGCCTCTGACGCCAGCGTGCGAGAATGGAAACGTCGACAAGTGCGGCGTAATCCATCATTTTCGGTGACTACCTTTGACGAGACCCTGCCATGAGTGAAGAGATTCTGATCAACATCACGCCGATGGAATCGCGCGTGGCGGTGGTAGAGAACGGTGTTCTGCAGGAAGTCCATGTCGAGCGCACCCAGCGCCGCGGCATCGTCGGCAATATCTACAAGGGCAAAGTGGTGCGGGTGCTGCCGGGCATGCAGGCAGCATTCATCGACATTGGCCTTGAGCGCGCCGCGTTCATCCACGCCTCGGAGATTTCCCTGCGCGAAGGCTCTGCCGTGGAAACCATCAGCGGCCTGGTGCACGAAGGCCAGAGCCTGGTGGTGCAGGTGACCAAGGACCCCATCGGTTCCAAGGGCGCGCGCCTGACCACGCAACTGTCGATCCCGTCGCGCTACCTGGTGTACATGCCGCGTACCAGTCATGTCGGCATTTCCCTGAAGATCGAGGATGAAGCCGAGCGCGAGCGCCTGAAGAAAGTGGTCAGCGACTGCGTGGCCCAGGAAGGCATCAAGGAAGCTGGTGGCTTTATCCTGCGCACGGCCGCCGAGGGCGCTGGTGCGGATGAAATCCTGATGGACATCCGCTACCTGCGTCGCCTGTGGGACCAGATCGGCCTGCAGATCAAGACCGTGGGCGCGCCTACCGAAATCTACGAAGACCTGGGCCTGGCCCTGCGCACCCTGCGCGACCTGGTCAGCCCCAAGATCGAGAAGATCCGCATCGACTCGCGGGAAACCTTCCAGAAAACCACGCAGTTCGTGGCCGAACTGATGCCCGAGATCGCCGACCGCCTGGAACACTACCCCGGCGAACGGCCGATTTTCGACCTGTACGGCGTGGAAGACGAGATCCAGCGCGCCCTGGACCGCAAGGTGCCGCTCAAGTCCGGTGGCTACCTGGTGGTGGACCCGGCCGAGGCCATGACCACCATCGACGTCAACACCGGCGCGTTCGTGGGCCATCGCAACCTGGAAGAGACCATCTTCAAGACCAACCTGGAAGCGGCCACGGCCATTGCCCGGCAACTGCGCCTGCGCAACATCGGCGGCATCATCATCATCGACTTCATCGACATGGAAGACGAAGAGCACCAGCGCCAGGTGCTGCGCACCCTGGAAAAACAGCTGGAACGTGACCACGCCAAGACCAACATCATCGGCATCACCGAGCTGGGCCTGGTGCAGATGACCCGCAAGCGCACCCGCGAAAGCCTGGAGCAGGTGTTGTGCGAGCCCTGCATCAGCTGCCAGGGCCGCGGCAAGCTGAAAACCCCGGAGACGATCTGTTACGAGATTTTCCGTGAAATCCTCCGGGAAGCGCGTGCCTACCAGGCTGAAGGGTATAGAGTACTGGCCAACCAGAAGGTAGTGGACCGCCTGCTGGATGAAGAATCCGGCAATGTGGCGGAGCTGGAGGCTTTTATCGGGCGAACGATTCGCTTTCAGGTAGAGTCCATGTATTCCCAGGAACAATATGACGTGGTGCTGCTCTGATTTCGTTCACCCCCCTGTGGCCGCGCGCCACTGATTGCACTGCCTGTTCCCGGACGCATTGCCCATGCAGCGTCTGACCCGTGTGCTGGGCGCACTCACCCGCTGGGGGTTGGGGCTGTGTGCGCTGCTGTCCGTGCTGGTGGCCGTGTATGTGAGCCTGGGGCGCCAACTGGTGCCGCTGGTGGATCAATACCGCTACGACGTACAGGACAAGGCCACCCAGGCCTTGGGCGAGCCTGTGAGCATCGGCAGCCTGGTAGGCCGCTGGAGCGGCCTGGCACCGATCTTCCTGGCGCGCGACGTGACGGTGGGCGAGGGCGACAGCGCCCTGCGCCTGGACCAGGTGCGCGTGGTGCCCGATCTGTGGGCCAGCCTGCGCACGCGTTCGGTGCGCATTGCCCACCTGGAAGTCAGTGGCTTGCAACTGACCGCCGAGCAGGCCGAGGGTGGCCAGTGGTCGCTCAAGGGCATTCCCGTACAACACAATGACGCGCCGCTGGACCCGGGGCAGATACTGTCGCGCATGCAGCAGGTCAGCAAGGTGTCGGTACTGGACAGCCAGTTGACCCTGGAACCCTACGACCGTGCGCCCATGACCCTGACCTACGTGGGCGCCAGCCTGACCACCGGCGTCAGCCGCCAGCGCCTGGACCTGCGCCTGACCCTGCCCGATGGCCAGCCATTGGCCCTGAACCTGCGCACGCGCATCGACGCCGCCCACTGGCAGGACGCCGAGGCCCAGGCCTACCTGAGCCTGCCGCAAAGCGACTGGTCGCGCTGGCTGCCGCCGCAACTGACCCAACAGTGGAAGCTCAACCTGCTCAAGGCCGGCGGTGAGGTGTGGGCGCAGTGGGGCAAGGGCACGCTGCAAAGCGCTGCCGTGCGCCTCAACGCCCCGGCGTTCAAGGGCGCTTATGCCGACCGCAAGCCGATCAGCATCGACAACCTGGCCCTCAATGGCTGGTTCCAGCGCACGGGCGCAGGGTATGACGTGACGTTGGATTCCCTGGCCATGAGCCTGGGCAAGACCCGCTGGGAGTCGCACCTGCAATTGCATCAGGCCGATGCCACTGATTCCACCCAGCAGACCTACCACCTGCAAGCCGATCGCCTGGACCTGACGCCGGTTACCCCGGTGCTCGACGCCCTGGTGCCGATCCCGGACAAGGTCGCTGCGGTCATCGATGCCTTGAAGGTCACCGGTGGCCTGCGCAACGTGCTGCTGGACTATCGCCCCCAGGCCACGGGCGACGAACGCCTGAGCTTTGCCGCCAACCTCGACAATGTCGGCTTCCAGGCCACCCATGGTGCGCCAGCGGCCGGCGGTGTCAGTGGCGCCATCAGCGGCAACCTGGGCCAGGGCGAGCTGCGCCTGGCCACCGACAAGTTCATGCTGCACCTGTACCCGATCTTCGCCAACCCGTGGGACTACCATCAGGCCAATGCGCGCCTGACCTGGAAGCTCAATGCCGATGGCTTCACCCTGCTCGCCCCTTACCTGAAGGTGAAAGGCGACGAGGGGGACATCGCGGGTGACTTCCTGATTCGCCTGCCGTTCCACGAGGACGTCGAGCCGTACATGGACCTGCGCGTGGGCCTGACCCACGGCGACGGCAGCTACACCGCCAAATACCTGCCCCAGGTGTTGAGCCCGGCCGTGGATCACTGGCTGCGCACGGCGATCCTGGCTGGTGCAGTGGACCAAGGCTATTTCCAGTACCAGGGTTCGCTCAGCCATGCGGCGCCTGACCATTCGCGCAGCATCACCCTGTATTTCAAGGTGCATGACACGCGTCTGGCGTTCCAGCCCGGCTGGCCGGAGTTGTCTCAGGTGGCGGGTGATGTATTCATCCAGGACGGCGACGTGCGTATCGAGGCCAGCAAGGGCCAGTTGCTCGATACCCAGGTCAGTAATGTCGAGGTCACCGTCCCGCATGTGCCTGCCGACCAGCATGCGCACCTCTACGTGAAAGGCGATTTCGATGGCTCGCTGGGGGACGGCATCAAGATTCTGCAGGACGCGCCCATCGGCACCGGGCCGATCTTCGCCGGCTGGCAGGGCACCGGCCCGCTGGACGGCAAGCTCGATCTTGATATCCCGCTGGTCAAGGGCGAGGAGCCCAAGGTGGTGGTCGACTTCAACACCGAAGGCGCGGACCTCAAGATCAAGGAGCCGGCCCTGGACCTGAGCCAGCTCAAGGGCAACTTCCGTTTCGACTACGACAAGGGGCTGAGTGGGCAGAACATCGCCGTGCAGGCTTTCGATCGCCCGGTCAACGCGCAGATTTTCGCCGAGGGCAAGCCTGGCAGCCCGCTGACCCGGATCACCGCAAAGGGCACCATTGCCCTCAAGCGCCTGACTGATTGGCTGCAGGTCAGCAGCAATCTGCCTGCCTCGGGGGACTTGCCGTATCAGTTGCAGGTCAGCCTGGGCAGTACCAATCAACTGAACATCAAAAGCGATCTCAAGGGCTTGGCCATTGATCTGCCGGCCCCCTTCGGCAAGGCCGCAGGCGATGCCCGCGATACCCAGTTCCAGATGAACCTCAAAGGCGCCGATCGCCGAATCGATGTCAGCTATGCCGACCTTGCCACCCTCAGCTACCTGGCCCCTGGGGGCAAGCTGGCTGACGGCCGTGGCGAACTGCTGCTGGGCGCCGGTACACCGCAACTGCCCGGCGAAAAGGGTCTGCGGGTGCGCGGCAGCCTCGACACCCTCGACGTCACGCCGTGGAAGGCGCAGGTGGACCGCTACGCCGGTGACGATCCGGGCGGCAGTGCACGCCAGACCATCAACAGCATTGACCTTAAAGTCGGCAAGATCACTGGCTTCGGCTTCGACCTGGATCAGGCCCGCGTGCTGCTCAACCGCAGCTCCAGCGCCTGGAACCTGTCCGTGGCCAGCCAGCAGCTCACCGGCACCGCCAGCCTGCCCGACGCCAAGGGTGTGCCGATTCTGGTCGACATGCAGACCGTGCGCCTGCCCGCACCTGATCCCAAGGCCGTGACCGACGAAAATGCGCCCGACCCGCTGGCCTCGGTGGATCCGCGCAAGATCCCGGCCGTGGACGTGAAGATCATCAAGCTGTACCAGGGCGACGACCTGATGGGCGGCTGGTCGCTGAAGATCCGGCCAAACGGCAAGGGCATTGCCCTCAATGACCTGGACCTGGGCCTCAAGGGCATCAGCCTGGTGGGCAATGCCAGTTGGGAAGGTGCGCCCGGTGCGTCAGCCAGTTGGCTGAAGGGCAATCTCAAGGGCAAGAACCTGGCCGATGTACTCAAGGCCTGGGGCTATGCGCCCAGCACCACCAGCCAGGATTTCCAGCTCAACGTGGACGGCAGTTGGCCGGGCTCGCCGGCGTGGGCGGCGCTCAAGCGCTTCTCTGGCAGCCTGGACGCCACCCTCAACCACGGCCAGTTCGTTGAAGTGGACGGCAGCGCCCAGGCGCTGCGGGTGTTCGGCTTGCTGAACTTCAATTCCATTGGCCGCCGCCTGCGCCTGGACTTCTCGGACCTGGTGGGCAAGGGCTTGAGCTATGACAAGGTCAAGGGCCTGCTGGTGGCCAGCAACGGCGTGTTCGTGACCCGCGAGCCGATCACCATGACCGGCCCCTCCACCAACCTGGAGCTCAACGGCACCCTGGACATGAACCAGGACCGGGTCGACGCCAAGCTGCTGGTGACCTTGCCGCTGACCACCAACCTGCCGATTGCCGCGCTGCTGGTAGGCGCCCCGGCGGTGGGCGGCGCGCTGTTCCTGGTGGACAAGCTGTTGGGTGATCGCGTGGCCCGCTTCGCCAGCGTGCAATACAAGGTCGAAGGGCCGTGGAAAGAGCCTAAGATTACGTTCGACAAGCCTTTTCAGAAATCCAACTGACAGCAGGAGCCGGTCATGACGGTGGCAGTGATTCAAATGGTCAGCCAGAGCGACGTGCTCGCCAATCTGGCCAGCGCCCGACGCCTGTTGGAAGAAGCCGCTGCCGGTGGCGCGAAGCTGGCGGTGCTGCCGGAAAACTTCTCCGCCCTGGGCCGTCGTGACAGCGCCGACATCGGTCGCAATGAAGCCCTTGGTCGGGGCCCTATCCTGCCATGGTTGAAACAGGCCGCCCGTGACCTCAACTTATGGATAGTGGCCGGCACCTTGCCGCTGCCGCCGCAGGGCCAGCCCGACGCCAAGGTGCGCGCCTGTTCGCTGCTGGTGGATGAACGCGGCGAGCAAGTGGCGCGCTACGACAAGCTGCACCTGTTCGACGTGGACGTGGCCGACAGTCGCGGCCGCTACCGTGAGTCGGACGACTATGCTCATGGGCAGGAGGTGGTAGTGGCCGACACGCCGGTGGGGCGCCTGGGGCTGACCGTGTGTTACGACCTGCGCTTCCCCGAGCTGTACAGCGAATTGCGCAAGGCGGGGGCCGAACTGATTACCGCGCCCTCGGCTTTCACGGCGGTGACGGGGGCGGCGCACTGGGAAGTGCTGATTCGCGCCCGGGCCATCGAAACCCAATGCTACGTCCTGGCGGCGGCCCAGGGCGGAACCCATCCTGGGCCGCGCGAGACCTACGGGCACGCGGCCATCGTCGATCCGTGGGGGCGCATTGTCGCCGAACAGGATCAAGGCGAAGCCGTGCTGCTGGCCGAACGGGACAGCAGCGAACAGGCGTCCATCAGGGCGCGGATGCCGGTGTCCAGTCACCGGCGCTTTTTCTCGCAGGGCGCCACGCGGCCTGCGTCTATCGCGGAGTGATTATGAGCGAGATGTTATCCACCGTCAGCGAACACCTGCTGAGCCCCGGCGGCTTGACCCTGGACAGCCTGCAATCGGTGCTGGGCGAGCTCGCGGGGCCAGGCATCGACGCTGCCGACCTGTATTTCCAGGGGCAGATTTCCGAGTCCTGGTCGCTGGAAGACGGCATCGTCAAGGAAGGCAGTTTCAACCTCGACCAAGGCGTGGGCGTGCGTGCCCAGTCCGGCGAGAAGACCGGTTTCGCCTACAGCAACACGATCAACCAGGATGCCCTGCTGCAGGCCGCCCGTGCTGCCCGCTCGATTTCCCGTGCCGGCCAGAACGGCCGCGTGCAGGCGTTCAGCAGCCAGGACGTGGCCCAGTTGTACGCGCCTGACAACCCTCTGGACGTGCTGAGCCGCGCCGAGAAGGTCGAGTTGCTCAAGCGTATTGACGTCGCCACCCGTGCCCTGGACCCGCGTATCCAGCAGGTCAGCGTGAGCATGGCCGGCGTGTGGGAACGTATCCTGGTGGCCGCAGCCGATGGCAGCCTGGCCGCTGACATCCGTCCGCTGGTGCGTTTCAACGTCAGCGTGATCGTCGAGCAGAACGGCCGTCGCGAGCGCGGCGGCCACGGCGGCGGCGGGCGTACCGACTACCGCTACTTCCTGCAGGACGACCGCGCCATGGGCTACGCCCGCGAGGCCTTGCGCCAGGCGCTGGTGAACCTGGAGGCCATCCCGGCGCCAGCGGGCACCTTGCCGGTGGTACTGGGTTCGGGCTGGTCCGGTGTGCTGTTGCATGAAGCCGTGGGCCACGGCCTGGAAGGCGATTTCAACCGCAAGGGCAGTTCCAACTACAGCGGCCGCCTGGGCGAAATGGTCGCCTCCAAGCTGTGCACCATCGTCGACGACGGCACCCTGGCAGGCCGCCGCGGCTCGCTGAGCGTGGACGACGAGGGCACCCCCACCCAGTGCACCACACTGATCGAGAACGGCGTGCTCACCGGCTACATGCAGGACAAGCTCAACGCGCGCCTGATGGGCATGGCCGCCACCGGCAACGGTCGTCGCGAATCCTACGCGCACCTGCCCATGCCGCGCATGACCAACACCTACATGCTCGGCGGCCAGAGCGACCCGGCGGAAATCATCGCCTCGGTGAAGCGCGGTATCTACTGCGCCAACCTGGGCGGTGGTCAGGTGGACATCACCAGCGGCAAGTTCGTGTTCTCCACCAGCGAAGCGTACCTGATCGAGGACGGCAAGATCACCGCCCCGGTGAAGGGCGCGACGTTGATCGGCAATGGCCCTGAGGCCATGAGCAAGGTATCGATGGTGGGCAATGACCTGTCGCTGGACAGCGGCGTGGGCACGTGCGGCAAGGATGGGCAGTCGGTGCCGGTGGGGGTTGGGCAGCCGACGCTGAAGATTGATGCGATTACCGTGGGTGGGACAGGGGCATAGCGGGGGCCTTTTCCCGAGCTGCGCCCGGTCCCACACAGGCCTGCATAAACCCTGTGGGACCGAGCGAAGCTCGGGAAGGCCACACACTGGCCAAACCTGCTATCAGCGCAGCCCGCGCTGAGTCTCGTCCAGCTCGCGGATGTACTTGAAGATTTTACGCGTGGCCGCTGGCGGTTTGTTCTGTGCGGTCTCGTGCTGGGCCTGGCGGATCAGCTGGCGCAGGTGCTGGCGATCGGCGTCAGGGTATTCACTGACGAATTTCTCCAGAACCTCATCGGTACCGGTGACCAAACGGTCGCGCCAGCGCTCAAGGTTATGGAAACGCTCGTTGTACTGGCGAGTGGAGGCATCGAGTTGATCGAGCAATTGCAGGATCGCGTCAGTGTCCTGGTCGCGCATCAGGCGGCCGATGTACAGGATATGCCGCTTGCGAGCGATATTGGCCGTGTGCTTCGGCGCATCGGCCAGGGCACGGCGCAAACCGTCGGTCAGGGGCAGTTTGGCCAATACATCGGCCTTGAGTGTGGTCAGGCGCTCACCCAGATCAACCAGCGCGTGCAGCTCGCGTTTGACCTGAGATTTGCTTTTTCCCTCGTCGAGGGAGTCGTCGTAAGAATCAACCATGGGGGCAGTCCGCTAATAAACGCCGCCATGATAACCAGTCAGGGGCCGCTTGTCCGGCCCGGTCGTAGCTTGACCCCCTGATGACAGCAGAATTTGAGTGGAGAACACCATGAACGCAATTCAAAGCGTCGGTCCCGCGGCACTGCCGGCCCTGCAGGAACAGGTCGAGCAGATTGTCGCCGAAGCCAAGCGCCAGGGTGCCAGCGCCTGTGAAGTGGCGGTGTCGCTGGAGCAGGGCCTGTCGACCTCGGTGCGCCAGCGCGAAGTGGAAACCGTGGAGTTCAATCGCGACCAGGGTTTCGGGATTACCCTGTATGTTGGCCAGCGCAAAGGCTCGGCCAGCACTTCGGCCAGCGGCCCGGATGCCATTCGCGAAACCGTGGCGGCCGCCCTGGCCATCGCCAAGCACACCTCGGAAGATGAGGCTTCGGGCCTGGCTGATGCTGCGTTGATGGCGCGCGACCTGCCGGACTTCGACCTGTACCACGCCTGGGATATCAGCCCCGAGCAGGCCATCGAACGCGCCCTGGCCTGCGAGGCCGCCGCATTCGACGCCGACCCGCGCATCCTCAATGCCGATGGCACTACCCTGAGCAGCCACCAGGGCTGCCGGGTGTACGGTAACAGCCACGGGTTCATCGGTGGCTACGCCTCGACCCGTCACAGTCTGAGCTGCGTGATGATCGCCGAGGCCGACGGCCAGATGCAGCGTGACTACTGGTACGACGTCAACCGCCAGGGCGAGCTGCTGCTGGACCCTGCCGTGATCGGCCAGCGCGCCGCCCAACGTGCGGCCGGCCGCCTGGGCGCACGCCCGGTGCCTACCTGCGAAGTGCCTGTGCTGTTCAGCGCCGAACTGGCGGGCGGTTTGTTCGGCAGCTTCCTGTCGGCGGTCAGCGGCGGCAACCTGTACCGCAAGTCGTCGTTCCTGGAAGGCGCCATGGGCCAGACCCTGTTCCCCGAATGGTTGACCCTTGATGAGCGCCCGCACCTGCAGCGCGCCTTGGGCAGCGCCGCGTTCGACGGTGACGGCCTGGCCACCTACGCCAAACCGTTTGTCGAAAATGGCCGCCTGGTCTCTTACGTGCTCAGCACGTACTCGGGCCGCAAGCTGGGCATGCCCAGCACCGCCAACGCCGGCGGCGTGCACAACCTGTTCGTCACCCACGGCGACCAGGACCAGGCCGCGCTGATCAAACAAATGGGCCGCGGCCTGCTGGTGACCGAGCTGATGGGCCACGGCCTGAACATGGTGACCGGCGATTATTCGCGTGGCGCGGCGGGCTTCTGGGTCGAGAATGGCGAGATCCAGTTCCCGGTGCAGGAAGTGACCATTGCCGGCAACATGAAGGACATGTTCCGCCAGATCGTGGCCGTTGGCAGCGATTTGGAGTTGCGCAGCAATGTGCGTACGGGGTCTGTGCTGATTGAGCGTATGACCGTGGCAGGTAGCTGATTCGGCGTCGCTCTTTTCCCGGGCAGAGCCCGGTCCTACACCGATCGGGCCATGGGTGTCAGTGATGCAAAGCGATCAGCCTCTGAAGGCACCGCAGGCTTATTTGCGTAGCTGCTAAGGCTAAACGCTTTGCCTCCCTGACACCCATGGCCCGACCGGTGTAGGACCGGGCTCTGCCCGGGAACGGCCCCCAACAAATCCAAAGGCGTGTCGCCCCCCCAGGCGACACGCCTTTTTTGTTCGCCCTTGTTTTGATTCTCAATATCAATTAATAATAAATATCATTATCGCCATGAGGCCGCGTCGATGAAGTCCGCCGTTCAAGAGCAGTCCTACCTGGAAAACTGGCGCTGGTTAAGCCGGCAAATCCGCTGCGGATTGACG
>KI547164.1:84366-87532 GCA_000497835.1 gamma proteobacterium L18
CCGAAGGCCGTTTCCTGATCAGCTGTAGCGCCACCTCGGCCTGGACGGTGGCGCGCACCTGCTTCCGCCTGTTGCTGGACACCGCCACCGACCCGGCGCTGCCGTGGCACTGGCGCTGCCTGTGTCTGGACCAGGCCTACCGCCCGCTGCGCGACATGCGCGTGGCCGCGCGCAACCCCGAACACCTGCAACTGTGGCACCAGCACGGGCGGCAACTGGCCGTGTGCACGCTGCTGCCATCGATTTCCTTTTCCGATCTGCTGCAAGGACATTCTGATGAGTAATACCCGAATCGAGCGTGACAGCATGGGCGAACTGCAGGTGCCGGAGGCGGCCCTGTATGGTGCCCAGACCCAGCGCGCGGTGAACAACTTCCCGATCAGCCAGCAACGCATGCCGACGCAATTCATCCGCGCCCTGGTGCTGGCCAAGGCCGCTGCGGCCAAGGCCAACGTCGAGCTTGAGCAGATCAGCGCAGCCCAGGGCGAGGCCATCGTCAAGGCTTGCCAGGACCTGCTGGCCGGCGATTTCATGCAGCACTTCCCGGTGGATATCTTCCAGACCGGTTCGGGCACCAGCTCCAACATGAACGCCAACGAAGTGATCGCCACCCTGGCCACCCGTGGCCTGGGCGAAACCGTTAACCCCAACGACCACGTCAACTGCGGCCAAAGCAGCAACGACATCATTCCCACTACCATCCACGTCAGCGCCGCCTTGGCCCTGCATGAGCAACTGTTGCCGGCGCTGGAGCATCTGGTGCAGGTGATCGAGTGCAAGGCCGAGCAGGTGCATGCCTACGTCAAGACCGGCCGTACCCACCTGATGGACGCCATGCCGGTGCGCATGAGCCAAGTGCTCAACGGCTGGTCGGCGCAGATTCGCGCCAACATCGCCCACCTGCGCGGCCTGCTGCCCAGCCTGCAATCCCTGGCCCAGGGCGGCACTGCGGTGGGCACCGGCATCAATGCGCACCCGCAATTTGCCGGGCGTTTCAGCCATCAGCTGAGTTTGCTGACGGGCGTGGAATTCACCCAGGGTCAGAACCTGTTTGCCCTGATCGGCTCCCAGGACACCGCCGTGGCCGTGTCTGGCCAGCTGAAAGGCGCGGCCGTGTCGCTGATGAAAATCGCCAACGACCTGCGCTGGATGAACTCCGGCCCACTGGCCGGCCTCGGCGAGATCGAGCTGGAAGGCCTACAGCCGGGCTCCTCGATCATGCCGGGCAAGGTCAACCCGGTGATCCCGGAGGCCACCGCCATGGTGGCCGCTCAGGTCATCGGCAACGACACCACCATCGCCATCGCTGGCCAGTCGGGCAACTTCGAGCTCAACGTGATGCTGCCCATCGTTGCGCAGAACCTGCTGTCGAGCATCGAGCTGATGGCCAATGCCAGCCGCCTGCTGGCGGACAAGGCGATTGCCAGCTTCAAGGTCAACGAGGCCAAGCTCAAGGAAGCGCTGTCGCGCAACCCGATCCTGGTCACGGCGCTGAATCCGATCATCGGTTACCAGAAGGCCGCCGAGATCGCCAAGACCGCCTACAAGGAAGGCCGTCCGATCATCGACGTGGCGCTGGAACACACGGACCTGTCGCGCAGCCAGCTGGAAACCCTGCTGGACCCGGAAAAGCTTACCGCCGGCGGCATCTGATCCGCTTTCATCGCTTCGGAGACACACCATGCAGCACTGGAAACGCACCATCGAAATGGCCAACGCCTGCTTTGCCCGCGGTGAGCTGGTGGATGCGCGGGAGCTTTATCTGCAAGCCCTTGCGCTGGCCCAGGTGCTGTTCGAACGCTGGTCGGATGTCGACGAAGCGGTGGCGGCCTGCGTGATTTCCCACCACAACCTGGCTGACCTGCACCTGCGCCTGTCGCAGCCGGAGGAGAGCGCCGAGTACCTGTGCGCCATCCACCAGCGCCTGTTGCAGGCCACCCAGGACGCGCGCCTGACGCCCGCACTGCGCGAAGCCGCGCTGCGTCATAGCAGCAAGACCTACGCCGAGTTGCTGGCCTTCATCAGCGAGCACGGCGAATACCCGCGTACCAGCCGGCTGCTGTTTGGCCAGGAGCCACGGGGCCGTGCGGCCCCTCACTACGGAGTTCACTGACAATGCCTTACACCTTGCCTGCACTGCCTTACGCCTACGATGCCCTGGAACCGCACCTGGATGCGGCGACCATGGAGATCCACCACACCAAGCACCACCAGACTTACATCAACAACCTCAACGCCGCCGTCGAGGGCACCGAATACGCCGAATGGCCGGTGGAGAAGCTGGTAGGCGCTGTCAAGCAACTGCCCGAGAAGCTGCACGCGGCCGTGATCAACCAAGGTGGTGGCCACGCCAACCACTCACTGTTCTGGGAAGTCATGGCGCCCAACGCCGGCGGTCTGCCGCAGGGTAGCGTAGCCGAGGCCATCGACAAGCAACTGGGCGGTTTCGACGCCTTCAAGGATGCCTTTACCAAGGCCGCACTGACCCGCTTCGGCAGCGGCTGGGCTTGGCTGAGCGTGACTCCGCAGAAAACCCTGGTGGTGGAAAGCAGCGGTAATCAGGATAGCCCGCTGATGCATGGCAATACGCCAATCCTGGGGCTGGACGTGTGG
Source organism: gamma proteobacterium L18 (assembly GCA_000497835.1). Taxonomy (GTDB): domain Bacteria; phylum Pseudomonadota; class Gammaproteobacteria; order Pseudomonadales; family Pseudomonadaceae; genus Aquipseudomonas. Next base: position 86,980 of record KI547164.1, read on the forward strand.
GAACACGCCTATTACCTGAAGTACCAGAACCGTCGCCCCGAGTACATCAACGCCTTCTACAACGTCGTCAACTGGGCCGAAGTAGAGCGCCGCTACCGGGCAGCTGTTGCCTGATGAACCGGCGTGTGTTGTTCACCCGGCTGCGCCTGATGCTGGGCACGGCCCTGCTGTTGGCGGGCGCGGCGATCATCGTCGCCGAAGCCATGGCCCGCTTCGCTCCCCTTTAGTGGCTGCAACGCTGCTGCGGGGTACACGATGTGGCGAAGCCTGATTGCCAGGCGCCTGAGCTGACGTGGTCGCGAGCAAGCTTTGCTCCCATAGCGTGCGCCGCACCTTCGTAGCAGCAACTGTCTATGTGGGAGCGGGTTCTACCCGCGAAACGGACGCCACAGGGTGCCAGGTATTACTCGGTGTTCTTTTCGCGGGTAGAACCCGCTCCCACAGAGGGGTGTAGCAGCTGCCGAAGGCTGCGTCACAGGCGGCGCGGTGGATCAGACAGTGCGCGGCGTGAGTGACGCGGCCTGACGGCCGCTGCTACAGGTTGCCCACAAGC
>KI547164.1:88206-103752 GCA_000497835.1 gamma proteobacterium L18
CTTTTTGTTGGGTGGGGCAGGGCGGTCATTCGCCTTCGTCGAACTTGTTGTTGATCAGCTCGACAATCGCCGCCATGGCTTCGTCCTGTTGTGCGCCTTCGGTCTGCAGGTGCACCTGGGTGCCCTTGCCGGCGGCGAGCATCATGACTGCCATGATGCTCTTGCCGTCGATCAGGCTCTGCGGGTTGCGGCCGATACGCACCTGGCAATCGGGAAACTTGCCGGCAACGCCGACGAACTTGGCGGCAGCACGGGCGTGCAGGCCAAGCTTGTTGATGATTTCGATTTCACGAGCAGGCATCGCGTTGGGGATCCTTTCAGCTGAGGTCGCGGTGGCGAACCTGGACATTCTTGAGCGTCTGCTGCAGCGCCTGGCCCAGCCGTTCGGTCAGGTAGACCGAACGATGGTGCCCGCCGGTGCAGCCGATGGCAATGGTGACGTAGGCGCGGTTGCTGGCAGCGAAGCGTGGCAACCATTTCTGCAGGTAAGTGGCGATGTCCTGGTACATCTCTTCGACATCAGGCTGCGCCGCCAGGTAATCGATGACCGGCTGTTCGAGCCCCGAATGGTCGCGAAGTTCAGGCTTCCAGTAAGGGTTGGGCAGGCAACGCACGTCGAAAACCAGGTCGGCGTCCACCGGCATGCCACGCTTGAAGCCAAAGGATTCCACCAGAAACGCCGTGCCAGGCTCCGGCTTGTTCAGCAGCCGCAGCTTGAGCGAGTCGCGCAGCTGGTACAGATTCAGATGAGTGGTGTTGATCTTGAGGTCAGCCAGGTCGGCGATCGGGCTGAGCAGGTTGGTCTCCACCCGAATGGCCTCGGCCAGCGAGCGGTTGGCCGTGCTCAGCGGGTGGCGGCGACGGGTCTCCGAGAAGCGCTTGAGCAGGGTTTCCTCGTCCGCGTCCAGATACAGCACATCGCACTGGATGTGCTTGTCGCGGGCTTGCTGCAGCAACTGCGGGAACTGCGACAGGTCACTGGGCAGGTTGCGGGCGTCGATCGACACGGCCACCAGCGGCTGCGCCAGTTCGGTACGGATCAAGGCCCGTTCGGCCAGCTCAGGCAGCAGCCCGGCGGGCAGGTTGTCGATGCAATAGAAACCGTTGTCTTCCAGCACGTCCAGCGCAGTGCTTTTGCCTGAGCCGGAGCGGCCGCTGACGATGATCAGGCGCATGGTCAATGACCTTTCTGTTCGTCCAGAACCACTTGATAGAGGGCTTCGTTGCTGGGCGCCGAACGCAGGCGCTCACGCACATCGGCGCGGTCGAGCATGCCGGCGATCTGGCTCAGCAGGGCCAGGTGTTCGTTGGTGGCTTCCTGAGGTACCAGGAGCACGAAGACAAGGTCAACCGGCGCACCATCGATGGCGTCGTAGTCGATCTTGTTTTCCAAGTGCAGCAGGGCGCTGATCGGCGTGGTGCAGCCGGCCAGGCGGCAATGGGGGATGGCAATACCGTTGCCAAAGCCCGTCGAGCCCAGTTTTTCACGGGCGATCAGGCTGTCGAACACCACCTGCATCTCAAGGCCCGGAACCTCCCGGGCGATCAGGTTGGCGATGTGTTCGAGTACTTTTTTCTTGCTGCCGCCCGGCACGTTCACGAGGGAACGGCCGGGGGTCAGGATGTGTTCAAGTCGGATCATGGGTGGGGAGTGTCAGCGGGCAGTCGCGCCTTGCAGCAGACTCTGCTGTTTTTCCTTATGCTTTTTGAGTTGGCGGTCAAGCTTGTCGGTCAGCAGGTCGATGGCCGCGTACATGTCGTCATGTTCCGCGTTGGCCACTACCTCGCCGCCGGGTACGCGCAGGGTGGCCTCGATTTTCTGTTTCAGCTTCTCGACCTCCATGATGACCTGCACGTTGGTGATCTTGTCGAAATGGCGCTCCAATCGGTCGAGTTTCTCACCGATGTAAGTGCGCATGGCGTCGGTCACAACCAGTTGATGTCCACTGATGTTGACTTGCATACCGCTTTCTCCTTATTGCCAGTGCATAAAGAGACAGGTTGGATAACCTGCCACTGGAACGCTGTGGCACATCCGGTACGCCCACTGGCAGCGCCTTGACGCTGCCAGGAGAATCACATCAGCCGCTTGCGTTCGCTCGAAGGCGCGATCCCGAGGGATTCGCGGTACTTGGCGACAGTGCGGCGGGCGACCTGGATGCCTTGTGCCTCCAGTAAACCAGCGATCTTGCTGTCACTCAATGGCTTTTTCTGATTTTCGGCCGCAACCAGTTTCTTGATGATCGCGCGGATCGCCGTGGACGAGCATTCACCGCCCTCCGAGGTGCTGACGTGGCTGGAAAAAAAGTATTTCAGCTCGTAGATGCCGCGAGGGGTGTGCATGTATTTCTGGGTGGTCACCCGCGAAATGGTCGACTCGTGCATGCCCACTGCTTCGGCGATGTCATGCAGCACCAGGGGCTTCATGGCCTCGTCACCGTAGTCGAGGAAACCGCGCTGGTGCTCGACGATCTGGCTGGCCACCTTCATCAGGGTTTCGTTGCGGCTTTGCAGGCTCTTGATGAACCAGCGCGCCTCTTGCAACTGGTTGCGCATGAAGGTGTTGTCGGCGCTGGTGTCAGCCCTGCGGACGAAGCCAGCGTACTGCGGGTTGACGCGCAGGCGCGGCACCGCTTCCTGGTTCAACTCCACCAGCCAGCGATCACTATCCTTGCGCACGATCACGTCGGGCACCACGTACTCGGCCTCGCTGGACTCGATCTGCGAGCCGGGGCGCGGGTTGAGGCTTTGCACCAGTTCGATGACCTGGCGCAGTTCGTCTTCCTTGAGCTTCATGCGCCGCATCAGCTGGCTGTAGTCACGGCTGCCCAGCAGGTCGATGTAGTCGGCCACCAGGCGCTGCGCTTCGGTCAGCCAAGGGGTTCGGGCGTGCATCTGGCGCAGTTGCAGCAGCAGGCACTCGCTGAGGTCGCGGGCGCCAATGCCGGCTGGCTCGAACTGTTGGATGCGGTGCAGCACGGCTTCGACTTCGTCGAGCTCGATGTCCAGTTCCGGGTCGAACGAGTCGCAGATTTCCTGCAGAGTCTCGTCCAGGTAGCCCTGGTTATTGATGCAGTCGATCAGGGTGACCGCGATCAGGCGATCGGTGTCGGACATGGGCGCCAGGTTGAGTTGCCACAGCAGATGGCTCTGCAGGCTCTCGCCGGCCGACGTGCGGGTGGTGAAGTCCCATTCGTCGTCATCGTTGCTGGGCAGGCTGCTGGCGCTGGTCTGGTAGATGTCTTCCCACGCGGTGTCCACGGGAAGCTCATTGGGAATGCGTTCGCTCCATTCACCGTCCTCGAGGTTGTCGACGGTCGGTGCCGAGGTTTCCTGGTAACTCGGTTCCTGGATTTCCGGCGTGACCTGCTGTTCGGCCTTGTCCGCCATGGGGTCACTGTTGTCGAAGTCGTCGCCTTCTTCCTGGCGCTCGAGCATCGGGTTGGATTCCAGGGCCTCCTGAATCTCCTGCTGGAGGTCCAGGGTGGAGAGCTGGAGGAGGCGGATGGCCTGTTGCAACTGCGGTGTCATCGTCAGTTGCTGGCCCATTCTTAGGACGAGCGATGGTTTCATGGCAGGGGCTTAACACCTTATTCGCCGGCGCAGAGCGCCATCCACTACAGGGCGCCGAGGCTTTCGGCTTTTGTCGTAAGCAAATTATATGCCTGAAACGGAAGTGTTTGCCTAGAGCGATGCCGCAATAAAACCCTTCAAAGGGCTAAAAAAACTTGCGGCAGGCTCGGGCAACCAGCCAACACCTCGCCTGTTACAGGCGGAACTCGTGACCGAGGTAAACCTCTTTCACCAGTTGGTTTGCCAGGATGGTTTCAGCGTCGCCTTCGGCGATCAGCTGACCATCGTTGACGATGTAAGCGGTTTCGCAGATGTCCAGCGTCTCGCGAACGTTGTGGTCGGTGATCAATACGCCGATGCCCTTGTTCTTGAGGTGATGGATGATCTGCTTGATGTCGCCGACCGAGATCGGGTCGACACCGGCGAATGGTTCGTCCAGCAGGATGAACTTGGGCGCCGTGGCCAGCGCGCGGGCGATTTCCACCCGGCGGCGTTCGCCACCGGACAGGCTCATGCCCAGGTTGTCGCGGATGTGGGTGATGTGGAACTCCTGCAGCAGGCTTTCCAGCTCCTTCACGCGCCCGGCCTTGTCCAGCTCCTTGCGGGTTTCCAGGATGGCCATGATGTTGTCCGACACCGAAAGCTTGCGGAAGATCGAGGCTTCCTGCGGCAGGTAGCCGATGCCCGACAGTGCGCGGCCGTGCATGGGCTGGTGGCTGACGTCCAGGTCGTCGATCAGCACGCGGCCCTGATCGGCGCGCACCAGGCCCACGATCATGTAGAAGCAGGTGGTCTTGCCGGCGCCGTTAGGCCCCAGCAAGCCGACGATCTGCCCACTTTCGATGGAGATGCTGACATCCCGCACAACCTGGCGGCCCTTGTAGGCCTTGGCCAGGTGCTGGGCTTTGAGAATAGCCATTACTTGCCCTGCTGCTGGTCGGTTTTGCTTTTGGGCTGGATGACCATGTCGATCCGTGGCCGTGGCGTGACCTTGGCGCCCGTGGCGCGGCCGGCGTTCACCACCTGCTTGACGGTGTCGTAGACGATCTTCTCGCCTTCGGACGTGTTGCCGTCGTTCACCACCTTGGCCTGGTCGATCAGGATGATGCGGTTCTGCGCCGAGAAGTACTGGATCGTCTTGCCGTAGCCCTGCACGATCGGCTTGTCGATGGCCGGTTTCTGCTCGTAGTAGGCCAGGTTGCCTACCGAGGTGAACACGTCGACGTCACCCTGCGCGTTGCGGGTGATGGTCACGGTGTTGCCGGTGATCTTCATGGTGCCCTGGGTAATGATGACATTGCCCTTGTAGGTGGCCACGCCCTGCTTGTCATCCAGTTGAGCGTCGTCGGACTGGATGTGGATAGGCTGATCACGGTCGGTCGGCAGTGCCCAGGCGCTCGCGCTTCCCAGTGCCGTGCCCAGGGTGAGCAATAAAGGAAGGGTATTAACGAGCCTCATACAATCCTCTTACGTTGGACAGCAAGTTGATCTTGCTGTCTTTCAAATATGCTTTCATGCCCTTGCCCGTAGAGACGCCACCGGCGCCGTCGATTCTAACGTCTCGGTCTGTCTGCGCATATTGCTGTTGTGGGAATACCGTCATGCGCGTGCTGGTGATCAGCGTAGGCCGGTTTTTCTGGTCGGTGCGGGCAATGCGGACGTTGTCGATCAATTCGACCTGGGTTCCGTCCGGGTTGACCTCGCCGTGGTCGCTGGTGACGTGCCAGGGGTAGACCGTGCCGCGGTACAGGTTCATGTCCGGGTTGGTCACCTTGGTGATCTGGCTGGCCTGCATGTGCTCGACCTTGTCCGCCGTCATGCGGTACTGCACGCCGCCGTCAGGCAGGTACTGCACACTGTGGGCGTTGATCGCGTAATAGTCGATGGCACTATCGTCGATAGCCGCAGCCGGCTTCTCGAGGAAGGTGTCGGGGTTGATGTTCCAGTAGCCGACGGAGACGAAGATCGCCACCACGACACAGAGCATCAGAAGATTGCGCAGTTTTTTGCTCGGCATGGGAAACTCTATAGATAGGCGGCCAGGGCCGCTTCGAGGTTGCCTTGGGCGCGCAGGATCAGCTCGCAGAACTCGCGAGCAGCGCCTTCGCCGCCACGTGCCTGGGTGACGCCGTCGGCATGTTCGCGCACAAACGGCACGGCGTTGGCCACGGCCATGCCCAGGCCGACGCGGCGAATGGGCGCCAGGTCCGGCAGGTCGTCGCCCAGGTAGGCTACCTGTTCATAGCTTAGGCCCAGTTGTGCCAGAAGGTCGTCCAACGCCACCAATTTGTCTTCGCGGCCCTGGTACAGGTGCGCAATGCCCAGGCTTTTGGCCCGGCGCTCGACGATCGGGTTCTTGCGCCCGGTGATGATGGCCGTGGCCACGCCCGAGTTGATCAGCATCTTGATGCCCTGGCCATCCAGGGTGCTGAAGGTCTTGATCTCGCTGCCGTCTTCACAGAAGTACAGGCGGCCGTCAGTCAGCACGCCATCCACGTCGAAAACGGCCAATTTCACGGCCTGGCCGCGTTGCAGAAGGTCCTGGGTCATTACATTACTCCCGCACGCAACAGGTCGTGCATGTTCAGGGCGCCCACGGGGCGATCCTGCTTGTCGACCACCACCAGCGCGCTGATCTTGTGGTCTTCCATGATTTTCAAGGCCTCGGCGGCGAGCATCTCGGCGCGGGCCGTCTTGCCGTGGGGCGTCATCACTTCTTCGATACGGGTGCTGTGCACGTCAATGGTGCGGTCCAGCGTGCGGCGCAGGTCACCGTCGGTGAAGATCCCGGCCAGGGTGCCGTCATCTTCTTCCACCACGGTCATGCCCAGGCCCTTGCGGGTCATTTCCATGAGCGCTTCCTTGAGCAGCGTGCCACGCTTGACCCGCGGCAGTTCGTCGCCCGAATGCATCACGTTCTCGACCTTGAGCAGCAGCCGGCGGCCCAGCGCGCCACCGGGGTGCGAGAAGGCGAAGTCCTCGGCGGTGAACCCGCGGGCTTCCAGCAGGGCGATGGCCAGGGCGTCGCCCATCACCAGCGCGGCCGTGGTGGAGGAGGTGGGCGCCAGGTTCAGCGGGCAGGCTTCCTGGGCGACGCTGGCATCCAGGTTGACCTCGGCGGCCTTGGCCAGGGGCGAATCCGGGTTGCCGGTGAGGCTGATCATCTGGATGCCCAGGCGCTTGATCAACGGCAGCAGGGTGACGATCTCGGCGGTGGAGCCGGAGTTCGACAGGGCCAGGATGATGTCGTCACGGGTGATCATGCCCATGTCGCCGTGGCTGGCCTCGGCCGGGTGCACGAAAAACGCCGTGGTGCCGGTACTGGCCAGGGTCGCGGCGATCTTGTTGCCGATGTGCCCTGACTTGCCCATGCCGACCACGACGACGCGGCCCTTGCTGGCCAGGATCATCTCGCAGGCGCGGACGAAATCGGCGTTGATATGGGCCAGCACGCCCTCAACCGCCTCGAGTTCCAGGCGGATGGTGCGGTGTGCCGATTGGATCAGGTCGCTGGATTGGCTCATGTCGAAAACGTATTGCCTGATGAAAAGGCGGCGATTATAGCCGTATTGAGGGAAACCCTCACCTTCGATCGTCATCCTTTAAATGTCTTGTTGCTTAAACGTCCGCGCAACAGCCTTGGGGCGCGTGTGTCAGGGGTGATATAGTTCGCCGCCAGTTGGCCCGCCAGAAGCGTGCGTGTCTTCGTGACGGGGGGAAGCGTCCGAGGATGGGCTGCATCGCAAGGAGTTTAGATGAGTGCCGATAATGACTACGCGGTCGAGCTGAAGGGCGTTTCCTTCAAGCGCGGTTCGCGGAGTATTTTCAACAATGTCGATATCCGCATTCCACGCGGCAAGGTCACCGGTATCATGGGGCCTTCCGGCTGCGGCAAGACCACCCTGCTGCGCCTGATGGGCGCACAGTTGCGCCCCAGCGGCGGCGAAGTCTGGGTCAACGGCCAGAACCTGCCGACCCTGTCGCGCAGCGATCTGTTCGACGCCCGCAAGCACATGGGCGTGCTGTTCCAGAGCGGCGCCCTGTTCACCGACCTCGACGTGTTCGAGAACGTCGCGTTCCCGCTGCGCGTGCACACCGACCTGCCCGATGAAATGATTCGCGACATCGTGCTGCTCAAGCTGCAGGCCGTGGGCCTGCGCGGTGCGGTCGAGCTGATGCCCGACGAGCTGTCCGGTGGCATGAAACGTCGCGTGGCATTGGCACGGGCCATCGCCATGGACCCGCAGATCCTGATGTACGACGAGCCTTTCGTCGGCCAGGACCCCATCGCCATGGGCGTGCTGGTCCGCCTCATCCGCCTGCTCAATGACGCGTTGGGCATTACCAGCATCGTGGTGTCCCATGACCTCGCCGAAACCGCCAGCATCGCCGACTACATCTATGTGGTGGGTGACGGCCAGGTGCTGGGGCAGGGCACGCCGCAGGAACTGATGGCGGCCGACAACCCGCGCATCCGTCAATTCATGAAAGGCGACCCCGACGGGCCGGTACCTTTCCACTTTCCGGCGCCGGACTACCGCGCCGATCTTCTGGGGACGCGCTGATGCGCAAGAAATCACTACTGGAACGCATTCGCCTGTTTGGCCGCGCGGCCATCGACATGGTGGCGGTGCTGGGGCGCTCCGGGCTGTTCCTGATGCACGCACTGGTCGGTCGCCGTGGTGTGGGCGGCGGTTTTCAACTGCTGGTCAAGCAACTGTATTCGGTCGGCGTGATGTCGCTGCTGATCATTGTCGTGTCGGGCATGTTCATCGGCATGGTGCTGGCCCTGCAGGGCTTCAGCATCCTCACCAAGTACGGCTCGGAGCAGGCGGTGGGGCAGATGGTTGCCCTGACCTTGCTGCGCGAACTGGGGCCGGTGGTTACCGCGTTGCTGTTCGCCGGTCGTGCAGGTTCGGCGCTGACTGCCGAAATCGGCAACATGAAGTCAACCGAGCAGTTGTCCAGCCTGGAAATGATCGGGGTCGACCCGCTCAAGTACATCGCCGCGCCGCGCCTGTGGGCAGGTTTCATTTCCTTGCCTATTCTGGCCATTATCTTCAGCGTCGTGGGGATCTGGGGCGGTTCCTGGGTAGCCATCGACTGGCTGGGCGTGTATGACGGCTCGTTCTGGGCCAACATGCAGAACAGTGTCAACTTCACCGACGACGTCATCAACGGCGTGATCAAAAGCATCGTGTTCGCTTTTGTCGTGACGTGGATCGCCGTATTCCAGGGCTACGACTGCGAGCCCACTTCAGAGGGCATCAGCCGCGCCACCACCAAGACCGTGGTGTACGCCTCGCTGGCCATCCTGGGCCTGGACTTTATTCTGACCGCTTTGATGTTTGGAGATTTCTGATGCAAAACCGCACCCTGGAAGTCGGTGTCGGCATGTTTCTGCTGGCCGGGATACTGGCGTTGATTCTGCTGGCTCTTCGCGTCAGTGGCCTGTCGACCAGTTCCGCCAACGACACCTACAAGCTCTACGCCTATTTCGACAACATCGCCGGCCTGACCGTGCGCGCCAAGGTCACCATGGCCGGCGTCACCGTGGGCAAGGTCACCGCCATCGACCTGGATCGTGACAATTTCACCGGTCGCGTCACCATGCAGATCGACAAGAACGTGAATAACCTGCCGACCGACTCCACGGCTTCTATTCTCACTGCGGGCTTGCTGGGCGAGAAGTACATCGGCCTGAGCGTGGGGGAGAAGACACCCTGCTCAAGGACGGCGGAACCATTCACGACACCCAGTCGTCCCTTGTACTGGAAGACCTGATCGGCAAATTCCTGCTCAATACCGTTAGCAAAGACGCCAAATGAGGAGTTACTCCATGATGTCCATCCTGCGACGTGGCCTGCTGGTACTGCTGGCCTGTGTGCCGCTGCTGGCCAATGCTGCCGACCAAAGCGCGCATGACCTGGTGGATCGCACCACCAAGGAACTGCTGGCCGACCTGGCTGCCCACAAGGATCAGTACAAGGCTGACCCCAGCAAGTTCTATGACGCGCTGAACAACATCATCGGCCCTGTGGTGGATGCCGACGGCATCTCCAAGAGCATCATGACCGTGAAGTACTCGCGCGGCGCCACCCCGGATCAGCTGAAACGTTTTGAAGAAAACTTCAAGCGCGGCCTGATGCAGTTCTATGGCAACGCCCTGCTGGAATACAACAACCAGGGCATCACCGTGGGCCCGGCCAAGGGTGACGAAGGCGACCGCACCAGTGTCGACATGACCGTCAAGGGCAACAATGGCGCTGTCTACCCCGTGCAGTACACCCTGGTCAAACTCAATGGCGAATGGAAAGTGCGTAACGTCATCGTCAACGGCATCAACATCGGCAAGCTGTTCCGTGACCAGTTCGCCGACGCCATGCAGCGCAACGGCAACAACCTGGACACCACCATCAACAACTGGGCCGGTGAAGTGGCCAAGGCCAAGGCCGAGAACGGCACGGGTGCCGCCAAGGAAGCTCAATGAGCCAGGCCGCCATCAGCCAGGGCGCTGGCGGCGAGCTGCTGCTGAGCGGTGTGCTGGACTACAGCACCGGCAGCGCCCTGCGCAAGCAGGGCCAGGCGCTGGTCAAGGCCAGCACCGGTTCGGCGCTGGTGCTCGATTGCGCCGGCGTGGTCAAGTCCAGCAGCGTGGGCCTGTCCCTGTTGCTGTGCCTGCAGCGCGATGCCATCGCTGCGGGCAAAAGCCTGACCTTCCGGGCCTTGCCCCGTGACATGCAACAAATTGCCGAAGTGTGCCAACTGACCGGTATTTTGTCCGCAGCGTGAACATTCAGGCACAATGAACCAGCCCCTCCGTCAGAGTCCTCGCATCCGGGGTTCGCAGGCGAGGGGCTTTTTTTGTATGATGGCCGACCCGCGCGCACAGGGCGCCGATCGAGGTTGAGCATGCAGGCCGTAGAAGTTAAAAGCTTCCTTGAAGCACAGCTGGCAAATGTCCAGGTCGAAGTTGAAGGCGAAGGCTGCAACTTCCAATTGAACGTGATCAGTGACGAACTGGCCGCATTGAGCCCAGTGAAGCGTCAGCAGCAGATCTATGCTCATCTCAATCCCTGGATCGTCGATGGCAGCATCCATGCGGTCACAATGAAATTTTTCAGCAGCGCAGCCTGGGCTGAGCGCACCTGAGCCTAAAGGCGTCGAGATTCTAATGGACAAACTGATTATTACTGGCGGCGTTCGTCTTGATGGCGAAATCCGCATCTCCGGGGCAAAAAACTCTGCCCTGCCGATTCTCGCTGCAACGCTGCTGGCCGATGGCCCGGTTACCGTGGCCAACCTGCCGCACCTGCACGACATCACCACGATGATCGAGCTGTTCGGTCGTATGGGCATCGAGCCGGTGATCGACGAGAAACTGTCGGTCGAAATCGACCCACGCACCATCAAAACCCTGGTTGCGCCGTACGAACTGGTGAAAACCATGCGCGCCTCGATCCTGGTGCTGGGCCCCATGGTCGCCCGTTTCGGTGAGGCCGAAGTGGCCCTGCCTGGCGGTTGCGCCATCGGTTCGCGCCCGGTTGACCTGCACATTCGTGGCCTGGAAGCCATGGGCGCGGTCATCGACGTGGAAGGCGGCTACATCAAGGCCAAGGCGCCGGAAGGCGGCCTGCGTGGCGCCAACTTCTTCTTCGATACCGTCAGCGTGACCGGTACCGAGAACATCATGATGGCCGCAGCGCTGGCCAATGGCCGCAGCGTGCTGCAGAACGCCGCGCGCGAGCCTGAAGTGGTCGACCTGGCCAACTTCCTGATCGCCATGGGTGCCAAGATTCACGGCGCCGGTACCGACACCATCACCATCGATGGCGTGAAGCGCCTGGACTCGGCCACCTACAAGGTGATGCCGGACCGTATCGAGACCGGCACCTACCTGGTAGCCGCTGCCGCCACCGGTGGCCGCGTGAAGGTCAAGGACACCGACCCTACCATTCTCGAAGCAGTACTTGAGAAGCTGAAGGAATCGGGCGCCGAAATCACCGTAGGTGAGGATTGGATCGAGCTGAACATGCATGGCAAGCGTCCGAAGGCCGTCAACGTGCGCACTGCGCCGTACCCGGCGTTCCCGACCGACATGCAGGCGCAGTTCATCTCCCTGAACGCCATTGCCGAAGGCACCGGCGCGGTCATCGAGACCATCTTCGAAAACCGCTTCATGCACGTGTACGAAATGCACCGCATGGGCGCGCACATCCAGGTGGAAGGCAACACCGCCATCGTCACCGGTACCGAAAAACTCAAGGGCGCGCCAGTGATGGCCACCGACCTGCGTGCTTCTGCCAGCCTGGTGATCTCGGCGCTGGTCGCCGAAGGTGACACCCTGATCGACCGCATCTACCACATCGACCGTGGTTACGAGTGCATCGAGGAAAAACTGCAGATGCTGGGCGCGAAAATTCGTCGCGTGCCGGGCTAACCTGCTTTCGGGCGCACGGATGCGCCCCATGAATCTGTCCAGCCGGGCCTTCGGGGCTCGGCAGTGGCCCGGCGCCGATTGCGACCGGGCACAATCCTGATTAAGGAAAGACGTTTTCCATGTTGACCATCGCGCTGTCCAAGGGCCGCATCCTCGATGACACCCTGCCACTGCTGGCAGAGGCGGGCATCGTGCCCACTGAGAATCCGGATAAAAGCCGCAAGCTGATCATCCCCACGACCCAGGACGATGTGCGCCTGCTGATCGTGCGTGCCACCGACGTGCCGACGTATGTCGAGCATGGCGCGGCCGACCTCGGCGTGGCCGGCAAGGACGTGCTGATGGAATACACCGGCCAGGGCCTGTACGAGCCGCTGGACCTGCAGATTGCCAAGTGCAAGCTGATGACCGCCGGTGCCATCGGTGCCGTGGAGCCCAAGGGTCGCCTGCGCGTGGCCACCAAGTTCGTCAACGTCGCCAAGCGCTACTACGCCGAACAGGGCCGTCAGGTCGACATCATCAAACTGTACGGCTCCATGGAGCTGGCCCCGCTGATCGGCCTGGCCGACAAGATCATCGACGTTGTGGACACCGGCAACACCCTGCGCGCCAACGGCCTGGAACCCCAGGAACTGATCGCCACCATCAGCTCCCGCCTGGTGGTGAACAAGGCGTCCATGAAGATGCAGCACGCCCGTATCCAGGCGCTGATCGACACCCTGCGCAAAGCGGTAGAGTCCCGACACCACGACTGACCCACATGCGCGGCCTTGAGCCGCGCCCATCTATCCGTGTCATAGCCAGAATTCTCAGGTGCCCACGCGGATGGCTTGGTAGTCTAGCGGCGCCTGAGATTTGCTATTTTCAGCATTCGCCAACTATTGAGGCCCGCTATGACCACGTCCACTGCAATCCGCCGACTCGACGCCACTGATCCGGACTTCGCGCGCCATCTGGATCATCTGCTGAGCTGGGAAAGCGTGTCCGACGACTCGGTCAACCAGCGCGTGCTCGATATCATCAAGGCCGTGCGTGAGCGCGGTGATGCTGCCCTGGTGGAGTTCACCCAGCGTTTCGACGGCCTGGAAGTGGCGTCCATGGCCGACCTGATCCTGGGCCGTGAACGCCTGGAACTGGCCCTGACGCGCATCACTCCCGAACAGCGCCAGGCCCTGGAAACCGCCGCCGCCCGTGTGCGCAGCTACCACGAGAAGCAGAAACAGGATTCCTGGAGCTACACCGAGGCCGACGGCACCGTGCTGGGCCAAAAGGTCACCCCGCTGGACCGCGCCGGCCTGTATGTGCCAGGCGGCAAGGCGTCGTACCCGTCGTCCGTGCTGATGAACGCCATCCCCGCCAAAGTGGCTGGCGTGACCGAAGTGGTCATGGTGGTACCAACCCCGCGTGGCGAGGTCAATGAACTGGTGCTGGCCGCGGCCTGCATCGCCGGCGTTGACCGCGTGTTCACCATCGGTGGCGCCCAGGCCGTGGCCGCGCTGGCCTACGGTACCGAGAGCGTGCCGCAAGTGGACAAAGTGGTCGGGCCGGGCAACATCTATGTGGCCACCGCCAAGCGCCACGTGTTCGGCCAGGTGGGTATCGACATGATCGCCGGCCCTTCGGAAATCCTGGTGGTGTGCGACGGCCAGACCGACCCGGATTGGATCGCCATGGACCTGTTCTCCCAGGCCGAGCACGACGAAGACGCCCAGTCGATTCTGGTCAGCCCGGACGCCGAGTTCCTCGATAAAGTGGCTGCCAGCATCGACAAGCTGCTGCCCACCATGGACCGCGCCGAAATCATCAAGACCTCGATCAATGGCCGTGGCGCCCTGATCAAGGTGGCCGACATGGACCAGGCCATCGAAGTGGCCAACCGCATCGCCCCGGAACACCTGGAGCTGTCGGTGGCCGACCCGCAGGCCTGGCTGCCGAAAATCCGCCACGCCGGTGCTATCTTCATGGGCCGCCACACCAGCGAAGCGCTGGGCGACTACTGCGCCGGCCCCAACCACGTGCTGCCTACCTCGGGCACCGCGCGGTTCTCCTCGCCGCTGGGCGTGTACGATTTCCAGAAGCGCTCCTCGATCATCTTCTGCTCGCAGCAGGGGGCTTCCGAGCTGGGCAAGACCGCTTCCATCCTGGCCCGCGGCGAGTCGCTGAGCGCCCACGCCCGCAGTGCCGAATACCGCATTCTCGCCGACGACAAGCAGGGGAACTGAGACATGAGCAAATTCTGGAGCCCCTTCGTCAAGGAACTGGTGCCTTACGTGCCGGGTGAGCAACCCAAGGTGGCCAACCTTGTGAAGCTCAACACCAACGAGAACCCCTACGGCCCGTCGCCCAAGGCCATCGAAGCCATGCGCGCCGAGCTGGGTGACAGCCTGCGCCTGTACCCGGACCCCAACAGCGACCTGCTCAAGCAGGCGGTGTGCGAGTTCTATGGCGTGCAGGCCAACCAGGTGTTCCTGGGCAACGGTTCGGACGAAGTGCTGGCGCACATCTTCCATGGCCTGTTCCAGCACGACGCACCGCTGTTGTTCCCGGACATCAGCTACAGCTTCTACCCGGTGTATTGCGGCCTGTACGGCATCGACTTCGAGCAAGTGGCGCTGGACGAGCAGTTCCAGATCCGCGTCGAAGACTACGCCCGTCCGAACGGCGGCATCATCTTCCCCAACCCCAACGCCCCCACCGGCTGCCTGCTGGCGCTGGATGCGGTCGAGCAACTGGTGAAGAACAGCCCGGATTCGGTGGTGGTGGTCGATGAAGCCTACATCGACTTCGGCGGCGAGACGGCCATTGGCCTGGTCAACCGCTACCCCAACCTGCTGGTGACCCAGACCCTGTCCAAGTCACGTTCGCTGGCCGGCCTGCGCGTGGGTCTGGCCGTGGGCCATCCGGACTTGATCGAGGCGTTGGAGCGGGTCAAGAACAGCTTCAATTCCTACCCGCTGGACCGCCTGGCCATCGTCGGCGGTGCGGCCTCGTTCAAGGATCGCGAGTACTTCGAGCACACCTGCAAGCTGGTGATCGACAGCCGCGAGAAGCTGGTTGCCGAGCTGGAACGGCGCGGTTTTGAAGTGCTGCCGTCGGCGGCCAACTTCATCTTCGCCCGCCACCCGCAGCAGGACGCGGCGGCCATTGCAGCCAAAGTGCGCGAGAAGGGCGTGATCGTGCGTCACTTCAAGCAGCAGCGCATTGCCCAGTTCCTGCGCATCAGTATCGGTACGCCGGAACAGAACCAGGCGCTGTTGGACGCGCTGTAAGTCAGAAATACCCCGCATTATCTGTAGCAGCGGCCGTGAGGCCGCGTCACTGGCCCCGCGTAATGCCTGTTGTACCGCACGGCCGTGACGCTCCCACAAAGACAGTTGCTGCTACAGGTCGGCGTCGTCTGCATCGCGGCCAAGGCCGGCTCCTACCGCGGTCGGCGTAGGAGCCGACTTTAGTCGCGATGCAGACGACGCGGTTCCAAGACAATTGCTGCTACGGGCGGGGAAATCCGTGGATGAAAAAGCCCGCCTTCGGGC
>KI547164.1:105010-106087 GCA_000497835.1 gamma proteobacterium L18
ACGTTTTCGCGGGCTTTTTTCTTGTCTCTGCGCTAGAAAGCCACACTGATCCGTTTCATGGAGACCCTGTCATACGCTACCTTGGTTCCCTCCAACTCAAGGGTCAAGGTTTCGTCCATTACTTGGAATTCGTGAACGTAGTCCTGGACACCCTCCACCACTTTGATCACCTCAATGTGGGCTTCCGAAGTTCGAAGATAGACAGAGCCGTATGAAAATGACGGGAGTGCGGTGGCGGTGCAACTGATTCTGTAGGTGGCTCCAGGGGTCAGCCCTGTGATGGGTTGATAGGCCCGAGCGTCGCGGATAATCAGCTCGCAGCGGCCCTCATGGATTAATACGCCGCTCGTTGTTTCCCAGCTTTCCTCGCCAAAATCAAAGTCACCATTCTTGATGATTTCATCCGGGTCCGGCACATCCTTTACCAGGGAAATATTCGTGACAAAAAGCTGCTTGGCATCATTCCCCGTGAAGCGGACCTGGGTTGTGGAAGTGTTTTCAAGCGTGACGAAGCTACGTTTTACTCCGAATGATTCAGCGCGGATGGTTTGGGTAATCACCCCGTCTTCCAGTACATGCGCGACACCCGCTGACCAGCCGGCGCCTGTCCCTCTAAAGCGAAGGGTGTAGGGTGTTGCTCGCTCAGCTTGTACCGTCTGGGTGATATTGCCGCCGTTGGCCAATTCGGCAGAGGAAGGTCCGGCCTTGCAATTCTCGGGGTTTCCACGGTTATCAACTTCCCAGTAAGTAAACGTGCCCTCGAAAGAGCTATTTTTGATCAGATTGTCAATTTCGAATCGCTCGCCGAATGGCTTCGACTGATCTCGCGTCGGATATTGAGTGGACATAGTTACTGCTCCAGATCTGTTTTGTCTGAAGAGCATGGGGCCGCTTGCCTACAGGGTTCAACTGTTAGAACTGACAGTTGGCCAAATGCTATCGAGCTGCTGGACGCGCCGTAAGCTGTAGCCGCTGCCGCCAGGCTGCGCTGGCCCGATGCCTCGCTGGAGATTTCCAGTGCACATGAGGGCCAGCGCAGCCTGCCGGCAGCGGCTACATGAAAAAGCCCGCTTCCGC
>KI547164.1:107144-116583 GCA_000497835.1 gamma proteobacterium L18
ACCGCTTCCGCGGGCTTTTCGTTACTGCACTTCTTCAGTCGCCGCAGGCGCCGGTGGCGGTCGCAGCCCCACTTCGGCCGTCAGCTTCATTTCCTTGCCATTGCGCATGATCTGAATGCTGATCTTGTCATTGGGCTTGGTGCGCGCCACCTGGTTCATTGATTTGCGCCCATCACCCGCTGGCTGGCCGTCGATGCTCAGGATCACGTCACCCAGTTGCAGACCGGCTTTCTGTGCAGGCCCGTCCCGGAAAATGCCGGCCACGACGATGCCCGGGCGATCCTTCAGGCCAAACGAATCCGCCAGTTCCTGGGTCAGAGGCTGCACCTCGATGCCCAGCCAGCCACGAATCACCTGGCCATGTTCGATGATCGACTTCATCACCTCCAGTGCCAGCTTGATCGGTATGGCGAAACCGATACCCTGCGAGCCGCCGGATTTAGAGAAGATTGCCGTGTTGATGCCGGTCAGGTTGCCGTTGGCGTCCACCAGCGCGCCGCCGGAGTTGCCGGGGTTGATGGCCGCGTCGGTCTGGATGAAGTCTTCATAGGTGTTCAGGCCCAGCTGGTTGCGGCCGGTGGCGCTGATGATGCCCATGGTCACGGTCTGGCCCACGCCGAAGGGGTTGCCGATGGCCAGGGCGACGTCGCCGATGCGAATGTTGTCCGAGCGGCCGATGGTGATGGACGGCAGGTTCTGCAGGTCGATCTTCAGCACCGCAAGGTCAGTCTCCGGGTCGCTGCCGATCACTCGCGCCAAAGTCTCGCGGCCATCCTTGAGGGCCACCACGATCTGGTCGGCACCCGACACCACATGGTTGTTGGTCAGCAGGTAACCTTCAGGGCTCATGATCACGCCCGAACCCAGGCTGGACTCCATGCGCTTCTGCTTGGGCAGGTTGTCGCCGAAGAAACGACGGAACTGCGGGTCTTCAAACAACGGGTGGTTGTTCTTGTTCACCACTTTGGTGGTGTATAGGTTGGCCACGGCCGGGGCGGCCAGCACCACGGCGTCGGCGTAGGTGACCGGGCCCTGCACCACGCTGGAGGACGTGGGGGCCACTTGCTGCAGGTTGACGTCCTGGCTGGGCAGGCCCACCAGCTGCGGGAAGCGCTGGATGATCAGCATTGCGATGAGTAAACCAGTCAGCAGCGGCCAGCCAAAATAACGCAGTGCCTTGAACATTGAACGGATCCTGGGAGTTTTCACGGAGCGTGAGCCAAACCCGGTCGGGTGGCTCATAATGGGCGCCATTATACGAGTGCTTTAGCCGCTCTGAACTGCTATTTAGGAGTCTTTTATGGCTGTTGCCCTGAGCACCCTGGTCGAAGAAGCCGACCGCTACCTCAACAGCGCGAAAATCCAGGATTATTGCCCCAACGGCTTGCAGGTGGAGGGGCGCCCGCAGGTGATGCGCATCGTCAGCGGCGTCACCGCCAGCCAGGCCTTGCTGGATGCGGCCGTCGAGGCCCAGGCCGACCTGATCCTGGTGCACCACGGCTATTTCTGGAAGGGCGAGAACCCCTGCGTGGTGGGCATGAAGCAGCGTCGGCTGAAGACCTTGCTCAAGCATGACATCAGCCTGTTGGCCTATCACTTGCCGTTGGACCTGCACCCGGAAGTGGGCAACAACGTGCAGTTGGCGCGCCAGCTGGATATTACTGTGGAAGGGCCTCTGGATCCGGCCAACCCGCGCGTTGTGGGGCTGGTGGGGTCGCTTGCAGAACCCGTCACCGCCCGTGACTTCGCCCGTCGGGTACAGGAAGTGATGGGGCGCGAGCCGCTGGTGATCGAAGGCAGCGAGATGATTCGTCGGGTGGGCTGGTGCACCGGGGGCGGGCAGGGCTATATCGACCAGGCCATCGCTGCCGGGGTCGACCTGTACATCAGCGGCGAGGCCAGCGAGCAGACCTTTCACAGCGCACGGGAGAACGACGTGAGCTTCATTGCCGCCGGTCACCACGCCACCGAGCGCTACGGCGTGCAGGCCTTGGGCGACTACCTGGCACGGCGCTTCGCGCTGGAGCATATCTTCATCGACATCCCCAACCCGATCTGACGCCGCCCCTGTGGGCCTTGGAGCTGCCCAAACTCCCGGGCATATTCTTATACTGCTTCGTTCTAACCACCCAATTAGATAGAAGAGGCCGCTGTGCTAGAGTGGGCGGCTCGAACACGGCCCGCAGGCCGTCCATAACGAATGTAATCCCCGTGAGTAGCCATGGTCGACAAACTGACGCATTTGAAACAGTTGGAGGCGGAGAGCATCCACATCATCCGTGAGGTGGCCGCCGAGTTCGATAACCCGGTGATGCTCTATTCCATCGGCAAAGACTCCGCCGTGATGCTGCACTTGGCACGCAAGGCGTTCTTCCCCGGCAAGCTGCCGTTCCCCGTGATGCACGTGGACACCCAGTGGAAGTTCCAGGAGATGTACAAGTTCCGCGACCGCATGGTGGAAGAACTGGGCCTGGACCTGCTGGTGCACGTCAACCCCGAAGGCGTGGCGCAGGGTATCAACCCCTTCACCCACGGCAGCTCCAAGCACACCGACATCATGAAAACCCAGGGCCTGAAACAGGCGCTGGACAAGTACGGCTTCGACGCCGCCTTCGGTGGCGCGCGCCGCGACGAAGAGAAGTCGCGTGCCAAGGAGCGGGTCTACTCGTTCCGTGACAGCAAGCACCGCTGGGACCCGAAAAACCAGCGCCCGGAGCTGTGGAACGTCTACAACGGCAAGGTCAACAAGGGCGAATCCATTCGCGTGTTCCCCCTGTCGAACTGGACCGAGCTGGACATCTGGCAGTACATCTACCTGGAAGGCATCCCGATCGTCCCGCTGTACTTCGCCGCCGAGCGTGAAGTCATCGAGAAGAACGGCACGCTGATCATGATCGACGACGATCGCATCCTCGAGCACCTCAGCGAGGAAGAAAAAGCGCAGATCGTCAAAAAGAAAGTGCGTTTCCGTACCCTTGGCTGCTACCCGTTGACGGGCGCGGTGGAGTCGGAGGCCGAGAGCCTGACCGACATCATTCAGGAAATGCTCCTGACGCGAACTTCCGAGCGCCAGGGCCGGGTCATCGACCACGATGGTGCCGGTTCGATGGAAGACAAGAAACGTCAGGGCTATTTCTAAGTTAGGGTCGAACCATGTCGCATCAATCTGATTTGATCAGCGAGGACATCCTCGCCTACCTGGGCCAGCACGAGCGCAAGGAATTGCTGCGCTTCCTGACCTGTGGCAACGTCGACGACGGCAAGAGCACCCTGATCGGGCGCCTGCTGCACGACTCCAAGATGATCTACGAAGATCACCTGGAAGCCATTACCCGTGACTCCAAGAAGGTCGGCACCACCGGTGAAGACATCGACCTGGCGCTGCTGGTGGACGGCCTGCAGGCCGAGCGCGAGCAAGGCATCACCATCGACGTGGCCTACCGCTACTTCTCGACCGCCAAGCGCAAGTTCATCATTGCCGACACCCCGGGCCACGAGCAGTACACCCGCAACATGGCCACCGGTGCCTCCACCTGTGACCTGGCAATCATCCTGGTAGACGCCCGCTACGGCGTGCAGACCCAGACCCGTCGCCACAGCTACATCGCCTCGCTGCTGGGCATCAAGCACATTGTTGTGGCCATCAACAAGATGGACCTCAAGGGCTTCGATGAAGGCGTTTTCGAGGAAATCAAGGCCGATTACCTGAAGTTCGCCGAAGGTATTGCCCTGAAGCCGAGCAGCCTGCACTTCGTGCCGATGTCGGCCCTCAAGGGCGACAACGTGGTGAACCGCAGCGAGCGTTCGCCGTGGTACACCGGCCAGTCGCTGATGGAAATCCTGGAAACCGTGGAAGTGGCGGGCGACCGCAACCTCACCGATCTGCGCTTCCCGGTGCAGTACGTCAACCGTCCGAACCTGAACTTCCGTGGTTTCGCCGGCACCCTGGCCAGCGGCATCGTGCACAAGGGCGATGAAGTCGTGGTGCTGCCGTCGGGCAAGAGCAGCCGCGTCAAATCCATCGTCACCTTCGAAGGTGAGCTGGAGCAGGCCGGCGCCGGTCAGGCTGTGACCCTGACCATGGAAGACGAGATCGACATCTCCCGCGGCGACCTGTTGGTGCACGCCGACAACGTGCCGACTGTCACCGACAGCTTCGACGCGATGCTGGTGTGGATGGCCGAAGAACCGATGCTGCCGGGCAAGAAGTACGACATCAAGCGCGCTACCAGCTACGTGCCGGGCTCCATCGCCAGCATCGTTCACAAGGTTGACGTCAATACCCTGGCCGAGGGCCCGGGCAGCGCCTTGGCGCTGAACGAAATCGGCCGCGTGAAAGTGGCGCTGGATACGGCCATCGCCCTGGACGGTTACGACAGCAACCGCACCACCGGTGCGTTCATCGTCATCGACCGCTTGACCAACGGCACCGTTGGCGCCGGCATGATCATCGCCCCTCCGGTAGTGCCACACGGTTCGTCGGGCCATCACGGCAAGCAAGCCCATGTAGCCACCGAAGAGCGCGCCCTGCGCTTCGGCCAGCAACCGGCCACCGTGCTGTTCAGCGGCCTGTCGGGCGCAGGCAAGAGCACCCTGGCCTACGCTGTGGAGCGCAAGCTGTTCGACATGGGCCGTGCGGTGTTCGTACTCGACGGCCAGAACCTGCGTCACGACCTGAACAAGGGCTTGCCGCAGGACCGTGCCGGACGTACCGAAAATTGGCGCCGTGCCGCTCACGTGGCGCGCCAGTTCAACGAAGCCGGCCTGCTGACCCTGGCTGCCTTCGTGGCGCCGGACGCCGAAGGCCGTGAACAGGCCAAGGCCTTGATCGGCGCCGACCGTCTGCTGACCGTCTACGTGCAGGCCTCGCCGCAGGTGTGCCGCGAGCGTGATCCACAGGGCCTGTATGCGGCCGATGGCGACAACATCCCGGGTGAGTCCTTCCCGTACGATGTGCCGTTGAACGCTGACCTGGTGGTGGATACCCAGAGCGTTTCGGTGGAAGAGGGCGTCAAGCAAGTGTTGGACCTGCTGCGTTCGCGCGGCGCGATCTAAGCGCCTAGCCCCGCGAAAGCCCGCCCCTCGCAAGAGCGGCGGGCTTTTTGTTTTTGTGGTGCTCCATTCCCGAGCTTCGCTCGGTCCCACACCCTTCGCGGCAGTGGTGTCAGCCAGGCAAAGCTCTCAGCCTTTGGTGGCCATGCAGTTGAACCTGCTTTGCCTCTAAGAGCTGAGTGCTTTGCCTAAATGGCACCACTGCCGCGAAGGGTGTGGGACCGAGCGAAGCTCGGGAAGGGCGCACCACCATTCAAGCGCCCTTGCCCACCATCAAATAAAAAATCACGATAAACGCCAGAAACGCCGGCCACCCCAGGCCAAACCACCACGTCATGTAGCGGCGTGCACTCAACGGCATCGCCGTGCCTTGGGCCAACGCCTCATCGGCCAGCCGATGCACGCGAATCTGCAGCCACACCACCGGCAACCAGCACACCCCTGCAAACACATACAGCCCCATGCTCCACAGCAGCCACGGACTCATCAGCGGCCAACCGGCCAAATGCATCAAGCCCAGCCCGCTGAGCGGCTGGAATACCGCCGCCGTGGCCGTGAACGCCCAATCAGCGAACACCAGGTGACGAAAGGTGGCGGCAATCACCGCGACGTTCGCGCTACGCCATGCCCGAAGGGCGTAATAGGCAGACCCAAGGCCTGTGCCGAACAGCACGGTGGAGGACAGGATATGCAGCGTCTTGAGGATCAGGTACAAGCTCACGGGCGCGCCTCCTGGCCATACAGCCACAGGGTGGCGATGATCAGCACCAGGTTCTTCGAGACCCCACCGTAAGGGTCGAACCAGTAATGTGGCAGTACCGTGGTAATGAACAGGGTGTACCCCGCCATCAACACCAATTGCGCCAGCAGCACGTTGCGGCGCCAGCGTTTGAACAGCAGGCCGATGCCCAGTACTGCGTCGCACACCGCGCCGCCGATCACAGCCAGTGTCGCCAACCAGCCGGTGGCACCCGCTTCGGCCATTATTTGCAGGCCCCATTGATGGCCCGGGCCCATGCAGGTGAGGGCGGTCCACAGCCAGGTAAACAACAGGGCGGCCAGCAAGGCGGGTCGCAGCCAGGGGGAAGGGATGTCCATCTCGATATTGCGTTCCTTGAGGGGAGGGCGAACATTCTGCCATTCACCCGCGCCAAGGTGCGCCAGATTCATCGAACCCGTTTAGAATGTCGCGTCAGGCGCCACCTTTTCTGCCCTGCACAGCGAAATACGCCTGACAGCACTCCCGCCTATCTCTGGACACGAAATTACCTGCATGATGGAAAATCTGCTTCTGGTCGCGCTCTATTTAGCGGCGATGGCCATTTTTTGCGTGGGTTCAAGCCGCCTGCCAATCCTCTCCGAAGAGGCACAACACCGCGTTTCGTCATTGGACGGGCTGCGCGGCGTACTGGCCACCGCAGTGCTGGCGCACCACTTCACGGTCAGCTACTACTGGCACGTCACCTCGGTGTGGCAGATGACGGACAGTCGGCTGATCAACAACCTGGGGGCAGTACCCGTATCGCTGTTCTTCATGATCACCGGCTACCTGTTCGGCGGTAAGGTGTACCGTGGCGCGCCGCAGTGGAAAGCCATTGCATCCTCGCGGATTCGTCGAATTTTCCCGATGTACCTGACCAGTGTCGCCCTGATCGTCGCCATCTCGTTTTATATGCAAGGCGGTCAGCTGGGTTCGCTGGCCGACTTCGGCAAGTCGCTTGGCCAATGGCTGGTCTTCATCGGCGTGCCATTCAACGATATCGACGATACCCGCCGCATCAACGCCGGCGTGCAATGGACGCTGTTGTACGAAGCGGTGTTCTACCTGGCCCTGCCGCTGCTGTATTGCCTGCTGCGTCGCCGTTTGGCCATCGCTGCGGTACTGGTCTCGGTGCTGGCGCTGGCAGCGTTGTGGCCTTTGTACGGTCATCATTTCAGCAACAGCTTCATCAAGCTGTTCGTGGCCGGTATCGTCGTGGCTGTGCTGGAGGACTGGCTCAAGGCCAAAGCCATCAATTACGGCGGCTGGAAGTGCACCCTGGTGGCGTTGGCCGTGCTTGTGTTGTGCCTGGCGCTGAAGCCGTACTCCAAGGCCCAGATGGTTATCCTGGCAATACCGTTTGCCCTGTTCGTGCTGGGTAACAGCCTGAACGGCCTGCTGGAGCACCGCGGCTTGAAGATTCTCGGCGAGGCCAGTTTCAGCATCTACCTGCTGCACGGCATCGTGATCTACCTGCTGTTCAGCGTGTTCGGCATCTACGACTTCCAGGCAGCCGACTTCCGCCATTACGTGTGGTACCTGCCGTTGGTGCTGTGGCTGGTGGCGAGCGTGAGTGTGGCGACCTACTGGGGCATCGAGCGCCCGTTCATCCGCCAGCGCCCACGCCCCACTGCACAGGCGCCTGCCTGACCTGTAGCCGCTGCCGCCAGGCTGCGCTGGCCCTGCGCCTCACTGAAAATTCTTATGTGGGCACAGGACCTGCACAGTCTTGTCCGGCAAGTTACTCGCACCGGAGGGGGGGCTAGCCGTAGCGCTTGTCAGTCATGAAGGGAGGCTCTGTCCAGTTTGGGCCTTTTCTCATCCTTCCCAAAGACGTGTCTGTTTGGATCACCCCGGTGTCGAGTAACCGCTGATAGGTCAGGATCAACTCATAACTGGAGGTATTGGGCCATTTGTGTCTGGAAAATAGTCGATCCATTTGAGGGAAGCCTGGCGCGTTTTTCAGGGTGGCAAGCATCTTTATGATGTCTTCTGCGGATTCATTTTTGAACATTTCGTCTGCTTTGAGCATTTTCGAATCCTGGCGTGTGAAGGGCTATCAGAACTGCTCGCGATATAGCCTTGGGCAATGCTGAGCTTGAGGCTACTGACTGCTCGATGAGCGCCTTCTCTCAAACCTTGAATCCAGGCTTGTCATGCGTGCTCAGCCATGACTTCAAATCAGCTACGATCGATTCGGGTGTGCAGTCGCCACTGGGGGGGTAGTAAATTAAGTCAGTCCCGTCCGGGTGCTCGACAATTTTTCTGAATTGATTTAAAAGCGGATCAAGAAGAGTGTCTGTGGGTGCGGAGTTTTCCCGAAATATTGTTCTGATAAATTCTAGAAATTCTGTTTCTGTATAGTCTGAGATCTTTTCTTTTTTGTTCATTGGGTGGTGCCTCCATGAATAGCTTGGTGCGCTTTTGGGGTGATTATACGCAAGTTGTCAATGTCATAAACGCCTCCGCCATTTTGTATTTCGATGGTGTGATGGATTTCGTATTTGTCTTTTGATAAGTGTACATCTCGTTGCCGCACCCGCGGGGCCTTGCCTTTACTCATGAGTGCAAGATTTTGAGGGCTGAATTGGGTCTGCAAGACCTCATCGCGGGAGACCGCTTTCCAAAAGCTTCTCCTGAATGAGCCAAAGGAAGTAAAGTCTTTACCTACCAGCGTACTTGCGACAGATTTCGGAACAACTGATCCTTCGGCGCTTGCGTTGGCTCCCAGCCAAATTCCGGAGACGTCACCGCCCTTGCCGGAGGCGACTCCGGACTGATACCTGGGGCCTTCTCTTTTCTTGAAAACTAATAATAGCGGTGCTAGACCGGACTCGGCAGGGAATCCAATCACAATTTGAGACAGATCGGCCAGATTTACAATAGGGGATTCATAGGCGTCTGGCTGTAGGGGAGTAAGCGCTACACCCCGGTAATCAAGGGTGGCTGTAGGTACTGCGGGTGCCGAAGTGTTCGACGGCAGTTCTTGGGCGGGGGTGTGAGCAGGATTGAATAAAAAGTTTCGGCCTGAAACCTCGATAGATACAGTATAAATGTTCCTAGCGTCATCAAATTTTGCAAGGTGGACTTTTGCAGTAGAGGGCACTGCTACACCGTCGGTTTTCACAACAGAAAGCCGCGTCTCGCTTCCATGTGTATCTGGTACAAGTGTGAATGGCAGGTCAATAAAACCTTCCGATTCTCCTATCGCTTGTAGATCGACACCCTCGAGAATTGTTAGGTCTGACAGAGGTATGTTGAGAGATAGATCTAAATCTTTGTCAATTGATTCAGAGTTTGAGTGGCTGTTTATAGTGAGTATGGCCACCGTAAGCCCTAACAAAACTATAGGTGACCCCACCACTGATAGAGCCCCTGCAGATCCTGCGGCAATTCCGGTCACTGCGGCTCTGATGGCCGCTTGCAGAGCTGCGGATCGGGCACCGGAAATTAACAACTGCCCTCCCCCGGCCAATGCGAAACCCGGCAATGGTGATCCGGCAGCACTGAAGGAATAGGTGTTCGGTGAAATAGCTTTCTCCTGTTCCGCCGCTTCCTCGGCTTGTTGCTGAGCGAGAACGCGTGCCGCTTCTTCGGCTTGTTGCTGAGCGAGAACGCGTGCCGCTT
>KI547164.1:117435-189205 GCA_000497835.1 gamma proteobacterium L18
AACACGTGCGGCTTCTTCGGCTTGTTGCTGAGCGAGAACACGTGCGGCTTCTTCAGCTTGTTGCTGAGCCACCCGGTTGTTGATGGCCGTCTCAATCCCAGCCAACTGCGCGTTTAAATGCTCAATGTAAAACGTGGTCGTTTTGGCAGCGTAGGCAGCATTCAGTGAAGCAGCGCGAGCTGCTTCAAAGTCAGTAGGTCGCGATTTGCTGTTCAAGCCTGCCTTGATTAAATCATTCCGTCCCTTTGCTATAGGGTCTGAGCCGAAAAAACTATTTGCTTGTGCTACTTGCTCTGGGAGCTGGCCGCGATAAGACTGTAGGGCTGACTCCACAATGTTTTTTTCGCGCTGAAGCCGGCTTGCTAAGTTTTCAGCGCCTCCGGGGAGGTTGGCCTCAAGTTGGCCGTTTACATAAGTTGAAAATGTTGCTGGGAAGCTCTGAGTGACCAGTGTGAATGATTCTTCCAAAGCTGCGCGCTGAGTTTTTTCTGCCTCCATTATGTAAATGAGTGGGCCGGGTTGCTTGTTGAGCTTGTCGAAGGATTTGAATTGCTCATACGTCGGCAGTGCGATCATTCCTGGCGTTATCACAAACGGCCGGTTTGTTGTTGCATGTCCTTGATTGAATGAGGGGATAGATGGTAATCCACCAAAGCCAGCTCCAATATTGGGCGATGGCAGCGGTATCGGGTCGGGACCCGGTGTGATGATGGTTGCATCCAGTTCTATGGGGGGTGGCTTCTGAGTCATACAGGTCTCCTTGAGCTGTAGACTCATCATGGATTTGAAGGGTGCTAATTTCTGTCGGCCACTTCCAGATTTACTGTGGGATACTTCCGATAATGAGTTTAAAGTCTGCGGTCGCAGTGTTTGAGTGAGCGCCGTCGATAGTCCGTGTGAGTATCAAAGAATGCAAATGCCATTCGTTTGAATATTTTTCGGCCAATAAAAAAGGAGCCCTTAAGGCTCCTTCGGCATTAACGCGCAGTTTACTTGCGCTTCAACCCATACTGCTCATCCAGCATCCCCGGCGAGTTCGGCGCCTTGGGCGCGTAGTCGCGTGGCGGCTCGGAGTCGCGGGGTGGGGTGAGGCGTTCGCGCGGACTGGCGCTTTCGGCGTGCAGGGCGGCCAGCAGGCGCTGGCGGGTCAGCTCGTCCAGGGCCAGCTGGTTGGCGCCCTCGGCGAGATGTTCCTGCACTTCCTGGTAGCTCTGGGTCATTTTCTTGACCAGCGAGGCCGTTGTGTTGAAGTGGGTGACCACGTCATTCTGGTAGCTGTCGAAGCGTTCCTGAATCTCGTCCAGCTGGCGCTGAGTGCTGCTGGGGGCGGCATTGGGCACGAGGCGGGCGACGACCAGGCCAATCACGACACCCACGACGAGGGCGATAGTCGGCAACAACCAAACTAAGAGCGAGTGTTCCACGAGTCCTTCCTCTATAAACGGCTTTGCTTTACGTTAACGGCTCTAACCTGCGCTGTATACCGCGAGCAATCGCAAATATGTCAGACAGAATCCTTCGACTAGACGAGTCGACCCCTTTCGAGGTCACGGAGTACCCCCTTGCTGATCCGCGAAACCCCCGTTTTCATTGATGGCCCACAAGGCCAGCTCGAAGCGCTGTACCTGGACACCGCCGACGCACGCGGCATTGCGCTGATCTGCCACCCCAACCCAGTACAGGGTGGCACCATGCTCAACAAGGTGATCTCGACCTTGCAGCGCACCGCCCGGGATGCCGGTCTTGTTACGTTGCGTTTCAATTATCGTGGCGTCGGCCAAAGCGCCGGCAGCCATGACATGGGCAACGGCGAAATCGATGATGCCCAGGCAGCAGCCGCCTGGCTGCGTGCCCAACACCCTGAGTTGCCATTGACGCTGCTGGGTTTCTCCTTCGGCGGCTTCGTCGCCTCGGCCCTCGGCGGTCGCCTGGAAGCATCGGGCCAGAGCGTGCAGCGCCTGTTCATGGTGGCGCCTGCGGTCATGCGCCTGACGCCGGAGCATAGCCTGCCTTTGGGCGGCACGCTGACCGTGATCCAGCCCGAAACGGACGAAGTGGTGGAGCCGGCCCTGGTGTACGCCTGGTCCGAGCAGCTGCAACGCCCCCATGAGCTGCTGAAAGTGGCAGAATGCGGACACTTTTTTCATGGCAAGCTGACCGACCTGAAAGATCTGGTCCTGCCACGCCTTTCGAACTGATTGCAGACTGACAAGAATCCGACCATGACCACTCGTATCCTGACCGGTATCACCACCACTGGCACCCCGCACCTGGGCAACTACGCCGGCGCCATCCGCCCGGCCATCGTCGCCAGCCGCCAGAGCGATGCCGACTCGTTCTATTTCCTGGCTGACTACCATGCGCTGATCAAGTGCGATGACCCGTTGCGCATCCAGCGCTCGCGCCTGGAAATCGCTGCCACCTGGCTGGCCGCCGGCCTGGATGTGGACCGTGTGACCTTCTACCGTCAGTCCGATATCCCCGAGATCCCCGAGCTGACCTGGCTGCTGACCTGCGTGGCGGGCAAGGGCCTGCTCAACCGCGCGCACGCCTACAAGGCCTCGGTGGACAAGAACGTCGAAAATGGCGAAGACCCGGACGCCGGCATCACCATGGGCCTGTTCAGCTACCCGGTGCTGATGGCCGCCGACATCCTGATGTTCAACGCCCATCAGGTGCCGGTGGGGCGTGACCAGATCCAGCACGTGGAAATGGCCCGCGACATCGGCCAGCGTTTCAACCACCTGTTCGGCCACGGCCGCGAGTTCTTCGTGATGCCCGAGGCGCTGATCGAGGAAAGCGTCGCCACGCTGCCGGGCCTGGACGGCCGCAAGATGTCCAAGAGCTACGACAACACCATCCCGCTGTTCACCAGCGCCAAGGACATGAAGGATGCGATCTCGCGCATCGTCACCGACTCCCGCGCCCCGGGTGAGGCGAAGGATCCGGACAACTCGCACCTGTTCACCCTGTTCCAGGCCTTCGCTACCCCGGCGCAACAGGCCGAGTTCCGCGAAGAGCTGTTGCAGGGCCTGGGCTGGGGCGAAGCCAAGAACCGCCTGTTCAACCTGCTGGACGCCGAACTGGGCGAAGCCCGCGAGAAATACCACCAGTTCATCGCCCGCCCGGCCGACCTGGAAGACATCCTGCTGGCCGGCGCTGCCAAGGCCCGCAAGGTGGCCACGCCGTTCCTCGGCGAGCTGCGTGAAGCCGTGGGCCTGCGTTCGTTCCGCGAGCAGGCGCAAGTCGCCACCGCCACCAAGAAGAAGGCTGCCAAGACCGCACGTTTCGTCAGCTTCCGCGACGAGGACGGCAGCTTCCGCTTCCGCCTGCTGGCCGCTGATGGCGAGCAACTGCTGCTGTCGCGCAGCTTTGCCGATGGCAAGGCCGCCGGCCAAGTCAGCAAGCAACTGCAAAGTGGCGCAGCGCTGGACGTTCGCAGCGAAGGCAACGGCTTTACCCTGTGGCTGGACGACGCCTGCGTGGGCGACAGCCCCGAGTTCGCCGACGTCGCCAGCCGCGACGCCGCCGTAGAGGCTCTGCGCCTGGCCTTGCAGCCTCAACAGGACTAATGCGACCAACTGTCGCAAGTCTAATTGCCATAACCCAGGGTCGTCGTTACAGTGACGACCCGTTTTTGTTGCCCTGCTCACGAATATGACGCCTCTAGAACGATATCAAGCTGACCTCAAACGCCCCGAGTTCTTCCATGATGCTGCGCAGGAAACTGCGGTTCGCCACCTGCAGCGTCTGTACGACGATCTGATTGCGGCGCACGACAGCAAGCCAGGCCTGTTCGGCAAGCTGTTCGGCAAGAAAGAGCCGACCCTGGTCAAGGGCCTGTACTTCTGGGGTGGCGTAGGGCGGGGCAAGACCTACCTGGTGGACACCTTCTTTGAAGCGCTGCCCTTCAAGGAGAAGGTGCGTACCCACTTCCACCGCTTCATGAAGCGCGTGCACGAAGAGATGCGCACCCTCAAGGGCGAGAAGAACCCGCTGACGGTAATTGCCAAGCGCTTCTCCGATGAGGCGCGGGTTATCTGCTTCGATGAATTCTTCGTCTCGGACATCACCGACGCCATGATCCTGGGCACGTTGATGGAAGAGCTGTTCAAGAACGGTGTGACGCTGGTGGCCACCTCCAACATCGTCCCCGATGGCTTGTACAAGGATGGCCTGCAGCGTGCGCGCTTCCTGCCGGCCATCGCGCTGATCAAGCAGAACACCGATATCGTCAACGTCGACAGTGGTGTGGATTATCGTCTGCGCCACCTGGAGCAGGCCGAACTGTTCCACTACCCGTTGAACGAGGCGGCTCACGAAAGCCTGCGCAAGAGCTTCAAGGCGCTGACGCCCGAATGCACGGCGGCGGTGGAAAACGATGTATTGATGATCGAGAACCGCGAAATTCGCGCGCTCAAGACCTGTGATGATGTGGCCTGGTTCGACTTCCGTGAACTGTGCGACGGCCCGCGTAGCCAGAACGACTACATCGAATTGGGCAAGATTTTCCATGCCGTTTTG
Organism: gamma proteobacterium L18; assembly: GCA_000497835.1. Classification (GTDB taxonomy): domain Bacteria; phylum Pseudomonadota; class Gammaproteobacteria; order Pseudomonadales; family Pseudomonadaceae; genus Aquipseudomonas. The sequence goes on from KI547164.1 coordinate 121,960, forward strand.
CTCAGTGGCGTGGAGCAGATGGGCGTGGCCACCGATGACATCGCGCGCCGGTTCATCAACATGGTCGACGAATTCTACGACCGCAACGTCAAGCTGATCATCTCGGCCGAGGTTGAGCTCAAGGACCTGTACACCGGCGGCCGGCTGATGTTCGAGTTCCAGCGTACCCTGAGCCGTCTGCTGGAGATGCAGTCGCACGAATTCCTGTCGCGCGCGCACAAGCCTTAAGATCGGCGTCGCCCTTTTCCCGAGCTTCGCCCGGTCCCACAGGATGCAGATGAATTCTGTGGGACCGGGCGAAGCTCGGGAAGGTGCTCTCAGGCCTCCTGCAAAAACTGCTGCCGATACTGGTTCGGCGACAGCGCCGTGTGCTGGCGGAACAAGCGCGCAAAGAAGCTCGCGTCGTCGTACCCCACCTCATAGCTGATCGTCTTAATGCTTTTGCGCGAGCCCGACAGCAATCCCTTTGCTGTCTCGATGCGCAGCCTCTGCAGGTAATGCAGCGGCTTGTCCCCGGTCGCGTTCTGGAACCTGCGCATGAAGTTGCGAATGCTCATGCCATGCTCACGCGCCACATCCTCGAAGCGGAACTTGTCGGCGAAGTGTTCTTCCAGCCACTGCTGGATCTGCAGGATGTTCAAGTCCTGATGCAGCTTCTGCCCGCCAAAACCCATGCGCCCCGGGGTGTAGTTGCGCTGCACTTCATAGAGGATGTCCCGCGACACGGCTTGCGCCACGCTGGCGCCGCAGAAACGTTCGATCAGGTAGATGTACAGGTCGCAGGCCGAGGTGGTGCCGGCGGCGCAGTACAGGTTGTCGGCGTCGGTGAGGTGCTTGTCCTGGTTGAGTATCACTTGCGGGAAACGCTCGGCGAACTGGCCGAAAAAGCGCCAGTAGGTAGTGGCCTCCTTGCCGTCCAGCAAGCCGGCTTCGGCCAGCCAGAACACACCGCTGGCCTCGCCGCACAACACCGCGCCACGGGCGTGCTGGGCGCGCAGCCAGGGGATTACCTGCGGGTAGCGCAGGCACAGGGCGTCGAAGTCGTCCCAGAAGGCTGGCAGCACGATGATATCGGCGTCTTCTAGGGTGCCGTCCACCGGCACCTGCACACCACTGAAGGTGAGCACGGGCTGGCCGTCGGGGCTGATCAGGCGGGTTTCGAACAGCGACGTCAGGCCCTGGCCCAGTTGCTTGCCGTAGCGCAGGCTGGCCAGGTGGAAGAAATCCTTGGCGTGCATCAGCGTCGAGGCAAAGACCTTGTCGATCGCCAGAATGCTCACGCGCCGTAATGACGGGGTATTCGGGGTAAACATCATGTTCATTATTCTTATAAGGGATAGTGGTCAATAAGCGGCTGGATCGTCTTATTTTTTGGCGGTTGTGTCCAGTGCCGCTACACAGCATGCGGCCTAGGCTGTGCTATCTAACATGGATCGCACAGGCAGAGGTGTAGGATGATTCCTAGGACAGTGTTCAGCTCAGACCATGAACTTTTCCGCGACAGCGTCAGAAAATTCCTGGAAAAAGAGGCCGCGCCCTTCCATGCCCAATGGGAAAAGCAGGGTCATGTAGACCGGCGTCTATGGAACAAGGCCGGGGAGGCGGGCCTGCTGTGCTCGCACATGCCCGAGGAGTACGGCGGCTACGGTGCAGATTTTCTCTACAGCGCCGTGGTGATCGAAGAGATCAGCCGCCTGGGCCTCAGTGGCCTGGGCTTCTCCCTGCATTCGGACATCGTCGCGCCCTACCTGCTGCATTACGGCAGCGAAACCCTCAAGCGCAATTACCTGCCACGCCTGGCCACCGGCGAGCTGGTATCGGCCATCGCCATGACCGAGCCTGGCGCAGGCTCCGACCTGCAGGGCATCAAGACCACGGCGGTGCTGGACGGCGACGAGTACGTGCTCAATGGCTCGAAAACCTTCATCACCAACGGCTTCCTCGCCGACCTGGTGATCGTGGTGGCCAAGACCGACCCCAAGGCCGGCGCCAAGGGCACCAGCCTGTTCGTGGTGGAAGCAGGCACGCCGGGCTTTGACAAGGGCAAGCGCCTGGAGAAGGTGGGCATGAAGGCCCAGGACACCTCCGAACTGTTCTTCCAGAACGTGCGCATTCCCAAGGACAACCTGCTGGGGCAGGCGGGCCAGGGCTTCGCCTACCTGATGCAGGAACTGCCCCAGGAGCGCCTGACGGTGGCCATTGGTGCTGTGGCCTCGGCCGAGGCGGCGTTGCAGTGGACGCTGGACTACACCCGCGACCGCAAGGCATTCGGCAAGGCCATCAGCGACTTCCAGAACACCCGGTTCAAACTGGCGGAAATCGCCACTGAAGTGCAGATCGGTCGCGTATTCATCGACCGTTGCCTTGAGTTGCACCTCAAGGGCGAGCTGGACGTGCCTACGGCGGCGATGACCAAGTACTGGGGCTCGGACCTGCAGTGCAAGGTGCTCGACGAGTGTGTGCAGTTGCACGGCGGTTACGGCTTTATGTGGGAATACCCGATTGCCCGGGCGTGGGCGGATGCGCGGGTGCAGCGCATTTATGCCGGGACCAATGAAATCATGAAAGAGATCATCGCCCGCTCGGTGATTTGATGTGATCGGGCTGCACAAGAGCTCTGTGGGAGCGGGCTCTGCCCGCGAACAAACCGACGCGGTGCTGGCTGGATTGCGCGGTGTACGCTTCGCGGGCAGAGCCCGCTCCCACAGGGTGATGGATTACGGCGCCGGGTTGGGTTGGTCCTTGTGGATCGCCTCGATGCCTTCCAGCACTTCATCGCTCAGCTTCAGGTCGAAACTGGCAATGTTGGCGTCCAACTGCTCCAGCGACGTCGCACCAATGATGTTGCTGGTCACGAACGGCTGCTGCGTGACAAATGCCAAGGCCATCTGCGCCGGGTCCAGGCCGTGCTCGCGCGCCAGGGCCACGTAACGGCTGCAGGCCGCCACGCTTTGCGGGTTGGAGTAGCGGCTGAAGCGGCTGAACAGGGTTAGGCGGGCATTGGCCGGCTTGGCGCCGTTCTCGAACTTGCCCGACAGCATGCCGAACGCCATCGGCGAATAGGCCAGCAGGCCGCATTGCTCGCGAATGGCGATTTCCGCCAGGCCCACCTCAAAGCTGCGGTTGAGCAGGTTGTAGGGGTTTTGGATCGACACGGCGCGCGGCCAGCCGCGGCTTTCGGCCAACTGCAGGAACTTCATGGTGCCCCACGGCGTTTCGTTGGACAGGCCGATGTGGCGGATCTTGCCGGCCTTGACCTGCTCGTCCAGCGCTTCCAGGGTGTCTTCCAGCGGGGTGATCAGCTCGTCCTGGGTGTGCTGGTAGCCCAGCTTGCCGAAGAAGTTGGTGCTGCGCTCGGGCCAGTGCAACTGGTACACGTCGATCCAGTCGGTCTTCAGGCGCGCCAGGCTGGCGTCCAGGGCTTGCACGATATGCTCGCGGTTGTGGCGCAGCTGGCCGTCGCGGATATGGGCGATGCCGTTGCCGGGGCCGGCGATCTTGCTGGCCAGTACCCAGTCGGCGCGGTCACCGCGGCTGGCGAAGTAATTGCCGATGACGCGTTCGGTGCTGGCGTAGGTTTCCGGACGAGGGGGCACGGGGTACATTTCCGCCGTGTCGATGAAGTTGATGCCGGCCGCCTTGGCCCGTTCGATCTGCGCGAAGCCCTCTGCCTCGGTGTTCTGCTCGCCCCAGGTCATGGTGCCCAGGCACAGGGCGCTGACGTTGATGTCGGTGCGACCCAATCGGCGAAATTCCATCTGCTGCTCCTCAAGGCAAAGGAATCATAAAAGCAGGTTGATATTTTTTTCGCAATCTGGATAATTCGGCCCCTCTCTCAGCAGTGGAAGTGATGCGCCGCTCGCCGAAGAATCTTGCCGTATATTGGACGCGCTGACCCGAGCCCCCGATAGCGTCTGTATCCGGCTGCCTTTGACTTGTCAAAGTACGCACTATTCAGTAAGATCTGCCGTCTCTTTTTGCTGGACGGCCTTCGAGGCTATAAAGAATGAAAACTTTTACTGCTAAACCGGAAACAGTAAAACGCGACTGGTTCGTCGTTGATGCTGCTGGTCAGACCCTGGGTCGTCTGGCTACTGAGATCGCGAGCCGCCTGCGTGGCAAGCACAAACCAGAATACACCCCTCACGTTGACACCGGCGACTACATCGTCGTCATCAACGCCGAGCAGGTTCGTGTCACTGGCGCAAAAACCTCTGACAAAATGTACTACTCCCACTCCGGTTTCCCGGGCGGCATCAAGTCGATCAGCTTCGAAAAACTGATCGCCAAGGCCCCTGAGCGCGTGATCGAGACCGCGGTTAAAGGCATGCTGCCTAAGAACCCGCTGGGTCGCGACATGTACCGTAAGCTGAAAGTCTATGCGGGCGCTGCTCACCCTCATACTGCTCAGCAGCCCCAAGAACTGAAGATTTAACGGAATAGTTCATTATGTCGGCGACTCAAAATTACGGCACTGGCCGTCGCAAGACCGCTACCGCACGCGTTTTCCTGCGTCCGGGCACCGGTAACATCTCCATCAACAACCGTTCTCTGGACACGTTCTTCGGCCGTGAAACTGCCCGCATGGTAGTTCGTCAGCCGCTGGAACTGACCGAGACCACCGAGAAGTTCGACATCTACGTCACCGTTATCGGTGGTGGTGTCAGCGGTCAAGCCGGTGCAATCCGTCACGGTATCACCCGTGCTCTGATGCAATACGACGAGACCCTGCGTAGCGCCCTGCGTAAAGCTGGCTACGTTACTCGTGACGCTCGTGAAGTTGAACGTAAGAAAGTCGGTCTGCGTAAAGCGCGTAAGCGTCCGCAGTACTCGAAGCGTTAATTCAAGCTTCGCGACTCCGTTCAAAAAAAAGCCCGGTTCCTTTGGAACCGGGCTTTTTTTATGTCGACTAGACTACGGTGGGCGCGTAGCCGCTGCCGCCAGGCTGCGCCGGCCCGAATGTTCACTGCCATTGTGTTGATGCAAATGGCCAGCGCAGCCTGCGGCAGCGGCTACGATGAATACCGTGGGGTGCGAAGTTTTCATGCAGCGCTTTGCTGCATCTGCGCACACCACGCAAGACAAGGGGTGCAGCCGTTTGCCACGGGTATTTTCCTTGTCTAGGTAAATGGCTTTCACTACCATTCGTCACATTTTCAGGTACTGACCCTACCTGTGCGGATGGAACCAACAATGTAGATGCCCGTTGCAACAGGGCACACAAAGCCGATGGGAGAGGACTCAATGAGCAATGACGGCGTGAATGCAGGCCGGCGTCGCTTCCTCGTAGCGGCCACATCCGTGGTCGGCGCGGCAGGAGCGGTAGGGGCTGCGGTCCCGTTCGTGGGGTCGTGGTTCCCCAGCGCCAAGGCCAAGGCGGCAGGCGCTCCAGTCAAGTTCAACATCAGCAAGGTCGAGCCGGGTCAGCAAGTGATCGCCGAATGGCGCGGTCAACCGGTGTTCGTGGTGCGCCGCACCGACGAGATCCTTGCCAACCTGGGCAAGATCGAAGACCGACTCTCCGACCCCGAGTCCAAGAACTCCACCCAGCCTGCCTACGTCGACCCCAAGCTGCGCTCCATCAAGCCCCAGGTGCTGATCCTGATCGGTATTTGCACGCACCTGGGCTGCTCTCCCACGTTTCGTCCCGAGGTGGCTCCGGCCGACCTGGGCAAGGACTGGGTAGGCGGTTATTTCTGCCCCTGCCACGGTTCCCACTACGACCTCGCCGGCCGTGTCTACAAGTCCCAGCCTGCGCCGCTCAACCTGGCGGTGCCGCCGCACTCGTACGAGTCGGACGATGTGATTGTCATCGGCGTTGATCAGGAGAAAGCGTGATGAGCAAGTTCATGGCCTGGGTGGATGCCCGTTTCCCCGCGACGAAAATGTGGGAAGAACACCTCACCAAGTACTACGCCCCGAAGAACTTCAACTTCTTCTACTTTTTCGGCTCGCTGGCGCTGCTGGTGCTGGTCAACCAGATTGTCACCGGCGTGTGGCTGACCATGAGTTTTACGCCCTCGGCCGAAGAGGCGTTTGCCTCGGTCGAGTACATCATGCGTGACGTGTCATTCGGCTGGATTCTGCGTTACCTGCACTCCACAGGCGCCTCAGCGTTCTTCATCGTCGTCTACCTGCACATGTTCCGCGGCCTGCTGTATGGCTCCTACAAGAAGCCGCGGGAACTGGTGTGGATCTTCGGCATGCTGATCTACCTGGCACTGATGGCCGAGGCGTTCATGGGCTACCTGCTGCCCTGGGGGCAGATGTCGTACTGGGGCGCGCAGGTGATCATTTCTCTGTTTGGCGCCATTCCAGTGATCGGCAATGACCTGACCCAGTGGATTCGCGGCGACTACCTGATTTCCGGCATCACCTTGAACCGCTTTTTCGCCTTGCATGTGATTGCCCTGCCGATTGTGATTCTCGGTCTGGTGGTGCTGCATATCCTGGCGCTGCACGAAGTAGGCTCGAACAACCCCGACGGCATCGAGATCAAGAAGCTCAAGGACGAAAACGGCATCCCCCTGGACGGCATTGCCTTCCATCCGTACTACACGGTCAAGGATATCGTCGGCGTGGTGGTGTTCCTGTTCGTGTTCTGTTCCATCGTGTTCTTTTTCCCGGAGATGGGCGGGTACTTCCTGGAAAAACCCAACTTCGAGCAAGCCAACGCCTTCAAGACCCCCGAGCACATCGCCCCGGTGTGGTACTTCACGCCGTTCTACGCGATTTTGCGGGCGGTGCCCGACAAGCTGCTGGGGGTGATGTCCATGGGCGCGGCCATCGCCGTACTGTTCGTGCTGCCCTGGCTGGACCGCAGCCCGGTCAAGTCCATGCGCTACAAGGGGTGGGTCAGCCGTGTCGCGCTGACACTGTTCTGTCTGTCGTTCATGATTCTGGGCTACCTCGGCGTGCAGCCGCCGACACCTGAGCGAACGCTGGTGTCGCAGGTGTGCACGGTGCTGTACTTCGCCTACTTCATCCTGATGCCGTTCTACACGCGGTTCGAAAAGACCAAGCCAGTACCGGAAAGGGTGACAGGCTGATGAAAAGAATAATTGCGGTTTTCATGCTTGCGTTACTGCCCATGATGACCTGGGCTGCCGAGGGTGGCCCGGAGCTGGAGAAGGTGGACATCGACCTGGCCGACAAGCCCGCCCTGCAGGATGGCGCGCGTACCTTCGTCAACTACTGCATGGGCTGCCACAGCGCCAAGTTCCAGCGCTACGAGCGCGTGGCCGATGACCTGGGCATCCCCCATGACCTGATGCTGGAGAAGTTGGTGTTCACTGGTGCCAAGATCGGCGACCACATGACCATCGGCATGCAGTCGGCCGACGCCAAGGCCTGGTTCGGCGCAGCGCCGCCCGACTTGACCCTGGTGGCGCGGGTACGCGGCACTGACTGGCTGTACGGCTACCTGCGCTCCTTCTACGAGGACCCTGCGCGGCCGTGGGGCGTGAATAACGTGGTCTTCCCCAACGTAGGCATGCCTAATGTGCTGGGCGGCCTGCAGGGGCGTCAGGTGATGGGTTGCAAGCAGGTGCAGGTGGTCACCGAGGGCAAGAAGCAGTACGACCCGCTGACCGGCTCGCCGCTGACCCATGAGGCCTGTGATCAGCTGACCCTGGTGCCCAAGACCGGTACCCTGACGCCCGAGCAGTTCGATGAAAAAATCCACAACCTGGTGACCTTCCTGGCCTATTCGGCCAACCCCAACAAGCTCGCCAGCGAGCGCATTGGCACCTATGTGTTGCTGTATCTGGCGGTTCTGTTCATCTTTGCCTACCTGCTCAAACGTGAATACTGGAAAGACGTTCATTGAATATGCGGTAAGATTTGCTGTTAAATGCGCGCGCCCCTCGGCAACCCTGCGTAGCGGACCTGGAAGTTGTTCCGGTCACATTCGCTAATGGAGTGCTTCAGGGGCGCGCTCGTTTTTGTGTTATTCATGTTTTTTATACGCGAGGAGGACCGCCATGGGCGTGACCAACCGGTTGGCCTGCTACTCCGACCCCGCTGACCACTATTCTCATCGGGTGCGTATCGTGCTCGCCGAGAAGGGTGTAAGCGCTGAGATCATCAGCGTGCCGGCAGGTTCGCAGCCAGCCAAACTGATCGAAGTGAACCCGTATGGCAGTCTGCCGACGCTGGTCGATCGGGATCTGGCGCTGTACGAATCCACTGTCGTGATGGAATATCTGGATGAGCGTTACCCGCATCCGCCACTGCTGCCGGTGTACCCGGTGGCCCGGGCCAACAGCCGCCTGCTGATCCATCGGATTCAGCGCGACTGGTGCGGGCTGGTGGACCTGATTCTTGATGCGCGGACCAAGGAACCGGCTCGCGTACAGGCCCGCAAGGAGCTGCGCGAGAGCCTGACCGGCGTTTCGCCGTTGTTTGCCGACAAGCCTTTCTTCCTCAGTGATGAGCAAAGTCTTGTCGATTGCTGTCTACTGCCCATACTCTGGCGTTTGCCAGTTCTGGGTATCGAATTGCCGCGGCCTGCAAAGCCGCTGCTGGACTATATGGACCGTCAGTTTGCCCGCGAAGCCTTCCAGGCCAGCCTTTCGGCAGCTGAACGTGAAATGCGCCAGGTTTGAAGGAGCCTTTGATGAACTCCAGTCGTCCGTATCTCGTGCGTGCACTCTACGAGTGGATCGTGGACAACGATTGCACACCCCACATGCTGGTCAATTCCGAATTCCGTTCGGTGCAAGTGCCCAAGGGCTTTGCCAGTGATGGCCAGATCGTCCTCAACGTGTCGCCCAGCGCCGTCCGCCATCTGCACATGGACAACGACGCGGTCAGCTTCGAAGGTCGCTTCGGTGGCGTCGCACACACCCTGTACGTGCCTATCGGCGCCATCCTGGGTGTTTACGCCCGCGAGAATGGCCAGGGTATGGTCTTCGACCTGGAGTCGCCTGTGCTCGAGGAAGACGAGGTTGTGCTCGATGGGCATGACGATGACCTGCCGCCTGACGGTGGCCGGCCGCAGCGCCCTGCAGGGCGGCCAAGCCTGAAAGTGGTCAAGTAATAAAAAAGGCGATCCATGCGGATCGCCTTTTTTGTATCTGCACTACACCCTCCGTAGGAGCCGACCTTGGTCGCGATGGGGGCGCTGCGGTGAATCAGGGTTAACGCATTGCGCCCATGGCGACCAAGGTCGGCTCCTACAGGGCGCGCGATCGTCAGTCGATGTATTCGAACAGCTTCACGATCTTCTGCACGCCACCCACGCCCTGCACCAGCGACGCGGCCTGGGCTGCTTCCTTCTGGGTCACCAGGCCCAGCATGTAGACGATGCCGTTCTCGGTGATCACCTTGATGCGCGAGCCGGGGATGGTGGCGTCGGCCAGCATCTGGGTCTTGATCTTGGTGGTCAGCCAGGCGTCGTTGTTGCGCGCCAGGATCGAGGAGGGCGCCATCACCTGCAGTTCGTTATGCACGCGCTTGACGCGCTGCACGCTGCTGGCGGCCTGTTCGGCCATGGCCTTGAGGTCGGCGCGCGGGGTCTGGCCGGCCAGCAGGACGATGCCGTTGAAGCTGCTGACGACGATGTGCGAGTTCTGGTCCAGGTCCGGGCTGGCCTTGGCCACGTTCACCGACACTTTGGTCTCGATCAGCGAGTCATCGATCTTGCTGCCGAAGGTGCGTGTGCCTCGGTCGTCTTCGATCGGCTTGTCGCGGGTAGCGGTCAGGAACGAGCTGCAGCCGGTCAGGCTCAGGCACAGGGTCAGGGCCATCAGGCCAAGGCGATTAGGGGTCATTCTTCACTCCCGAACAATTGGCTGTCGATCAAGTCGCAAAGGCAGTGGATCGCCAGCAGGTGAACTTCCTGAATGCGTGCGGTGACAGTAGCCGGTACGCGGATCTCGACGTCTTCCGGCAGCAGCAGCGACGCCATGCCGCCACCATCGCGTCCGGTCAGAGCTACGACAACCATTTCGCGATCATGTGCGGCCTGGATCGCTTGAATGATGTTGGCCGAGTTGCCGCTGGTGGAAATCGCCAGCAGTACATCGCCAGGCTGACCCAGTGCGCGGATCTGCTTGGAGAAGACTTCGTTATAGCTGTAGTCGTTGGCGATCGAGGTAATGGTGGAGCTGTCGGTGGTCAGTGCGATGGCAGGCAGGCTCGGGCGCTCGCGCTCGAAGCGGTTGAGCAGTTCCGAGGAAAAATGCTGCGCATCGCCTGCCGAGCCGCCGTTGCCGCACGACAGCATCTTGCCCTCGTTGAGCAGGGCGTTGACCATGACCTGGCTGGCTTGCTCGATGTGCGGTGCAAGGACTTCCATCGCCTGTTGCTTGGTATCGATACTGGCCTGGAAAAGCTGGCGAATTCGGGATTGCATGTCCATCAGTGTGACCTTAATTAGGGCGGCTGGTCGGGCGCGGTTCAGCGTCCCGGCACATGAATGTGCAGCCCGCAAAGCAAAGAGCGAAAATCGTTGAAATAAGGGGTTGTCCGGCAGCGCCAACGACCGCTTGTTCAGCTGTCAAAGGCATTGCGTAGCCAGTTCAGGCGCATGTCCTTGCTGGCGCTGCCTTCCAGGGCAATGACATCGAAGCGGCAGGGATGACTGGCCCAGCGCGCTTGCTGATGTAGAAACTGTTGGGCGGCGTTGACCACCCTGGCCTGCTTGCGCGCATCGATGCTTTCGAGCGCGCCGCCCCATTGTGCATGCAGACGGTAACGAACTTCGACGAATACTACTGTATCGCCATCAAGCATGACCAGATCAAGCTCGCCGCCTTTACACAGCCAGTTCTGCGCAAGCACCTGCAAACCGTGCTGTTGCAGGTGTGCAAGTGCCTGCGCTTCGGCCTGCTGGCCGGCCTGGCGCGACGAGCCCGCGGGCATTACTGGGCAGTGTCCGGCAGGCGCTGTACCTGGCCGCCATTGAACTGCGCCCATGGCAACTGACGCTCGATGCGCTGGCTGGCGTTGACGCTCAGGTTGCCCGACAGGCCCTGCATTCGGTTGTCCGGCAGTGCCTTCAACTGACCAAGGCGCGGCGCCAGGCCAAACGCATCCACGCCCATGGCGTACAGGCGGCCGAGGCTGCCACCGGCCTGCGGCCACTGGCGCACCACTTGCTGGCGCAATGGGTTGCTGTTGTCCAGCAGCCATGGGGTTTCGCAGAAGCGCACACCGTTCATGTCGTTGTACTGGGCCTGGTCACCGCTGGCACTGTAGACATTGGACGTTGCGTACACCGGCACGTCACCGGCGTACTGGAAATTCAGTGTCGGCTTGATTTGCTGGGCCAGTTGCGGGGTGGAGGCCAGGAAGATGAAGTCCACGTCCTGGCGGCGCGAGCCGTTGCTGCCGTTGGCGCCTTGGCGAGCCTGCATCAGATCGCCGATCTGCTGGGCCAGTGCCACCGGCTGGTCGACGCGCTGGGAACCCAGCAGTTGCCCGCCGTTGGCTTCAAAGTCTTGGCGGAAGGCCGCCAGTACGCGGTCGCCCCACTCGCCACGTGGCACCAGGGCCACGGCGCGGTGCAGACCGTCGGCACGGGCACGGCGCGACACTTCGCGGGCTTCGTCTTCGGCGGCCAGGCCGAACTGGAACAGTTGTGGCGGGTTGGCCTGGGTGCCGTCGCTGTAGTTCAGCGCCAGGGTGGTGATGGGCAGTTGCGGGCGACCGGCCAGTTGCTTGACCAGGGGTTTCTCCAACGGGCCAACCACCAGTTGCGCGCCGGCGGCCTGGGCCTGGCGGTAGAAGTCGTCCATGGAAGTGACACGCGAGCTGTCGAACACCTCGACCACTGGCGGCTTCTGACCGGACTGCTGGGCCTGATAGTAGGCGGCCATGAAACCGTCACGCAGGGCCTTGCCTACCGAGGCCAGCTGGCCTTGTTGCGGCAGCAGCAGCGCGATCTTGGTCAGCGGCTGGCTGGTCAGCTCCTTGAGCTTCACCAGCGCAGCCGGCAGCTGCTTGGCGGCGGGGTGGTCGGGGTGGGCGCTGCGCCAGTTGTCGATCGCGGCTTTCTGCTGGTCCAGCGTGCCGGCGCTTTTCACCGCCAGCGCCAGGCTCTGCCAGCCGGCCAGGTCGTCGGTGCCGGTGGGTTGCAGCTGGTCGACGGGCAGGCTGTTGACCAGGGTCCAGATCGCTTCGCTGTTGGCTGCGGCGGCATCGCCGGTCAGCAGCGGTGCAATGAACACGCGTTCCTGGGCGGCAGGCAGGATCTGCCCGTCGGCTTCAAGGGCGCGGGCGCGTACGGTGTGGGCGCGGACCTGGGTGTCCACCGACGCTTCATTCAGGCGCTGCAGGCTGGGGTGGTTGAGGGCGGTCAGCGCTTGCTTGGGCTGGTTGCGCGTCATGGCCAGTTCAGCCGCCAGGGTGCTGGCGATGATCTGCTGGCCGACGTTGAGCTGCTCCACCTGCACCTGCGCCAGTATCTGCCCGGCGCGGTCATTGGCGTGTTGACGGTAGGCGAGGTCGGCGGCGCTCAGGCGCAGTGCCGCGGCTTCGGCCGGGGTCTTGGCGGACGCGGCCTGGCCCAGCAGTTGCTCGATGCTGGCGTCAGGGGTGCGCGGCAGTTCGCCCAGGCTGCTGGAGGGCGAGCTGGCGCAGGCGGCCAACAGTGCGGCAAGGCATAGGGCTGAGAGCAGCCTCAGGCAAGCTGTCATGTATATCTTCCTGATACTCGATCGGTTAGGCCGGCAATTGTACCCAAGCATGGGCCCCGGTGCGATGTCACAGGTGTGAAAGGCGTACCAAAGGTCATTCAGGGTTTTACCGAGGGCTTTTTGGCCGCTGGGCGAAAGCACGCGTTACAATGCCGCTTTTGCCAACGACAGGTGTGTGCTGTGACTGCTGCAGGTGCTTCGAATTCCGCGATGGGAACACTTTATGTGGTGGCCACGCCCATCGGTAACCTGGACGACATGAGCGCTCGCGCCCTGAAGATCCTGGGCGACGTGGCGCTGATCGCGGCCGAGGACACCCGTCACTCCATCCGCCTGCTGCAACACTTCGGCATCAATACGCCATTGGCGGCCTGCCATGAGCATAACGAGCGCGATGAAGGCGGGCGTTTTCTCGACAAGTTGCTGGCCGGTGAAAGCGTGGCGTTGATCTCCGATGCGGGTACGCCCTTGATCTCCGACCCTGGCTACCATCTGGTGCGTCAGGTGCGTGCTGCGGGTATCCCGGTGGTACCGGTACCGGGCGCGTGTGCGCTGATTGCTGCGTTGTCGGCGGCGGGCCTGCCGTCAGACCGCTTCATCTTCGAAGGTTTCCTGCCGGCCAAGACCGTGGGCCGCCGCTCGCGGCTGGAGCAGGTGCGCGAAGAGCCGCGCACGTTGATTTTCTACGAGGCGCCACACCGGATCCTGGAATGCCTGCAGGACATGGAGTTTGTGTTTGGCCCGGATCGCCCGGCGTTGCTGGCGCGTGAGCTGACCAAGACCTTCGAGACCCTGAAAGGCTCGCCGTTGGCTGAATTGCGGGCTTTCGTGGAAGGCGACAGCAATCAGCAGCGCGGCGAGTGCGTGGTGCTGGTGGCGGGCTGGACGCCGCCGGAGAACGATGAGGTGGTGAGCGCCGAGGTGATGCGCGTGCTGGACCTGCTGCTCAAGGAGATGCCGTTGAAGCGTGCGGCGGCGTTGGCGGCGGAGATTACCGGGGCGCGGAAGAATGTGTTGTATCAGGTGGCGTTGGAGCGGCAGAAGGGGGAGTGAAGGGGGTTGCATGGCGGGGGAGTAGGGTGATGGCCGCCATGTGCATGTCGAGGTTTGCGGGTATGGCCATCAGGTGCAAGCCTGGGGATCTTCGGGCCTCATGACATCGAGCGCCGCCCGCGCGGCGCTTCCCGGGCAGAGCCCGGTCCTACATTTGTTCCGGGCCAGTTATGCCAGTGGCATCACCTGGTCCGCCTTGCTTTTTCACTGCAGATTTGTGCTGGTGCCACCAAGGCGGGCTAGGTGACCTCCCAGGCGTAACTGGCCCGAAACAAACTGTAGGACCGGGCTCTGCCCGGGAAGCGCCGTGCGGACGGCGCTCGATCTCAAGAGCGCCGAAACTCTAAAGCCAGCCACAATAAAGCTTGTCCTAACCCCCTCAGACCATTAACCTTGTCGCCGGAGAGTCGATTGGACAGTCGCTGCCTGCTTTTGTTCCGCAAAAGCGGGGGGAGGAAAGTCCGGGCTCCATAGGGCGGAGTGCCAGGTAACACCTGGGAGGCGCGAGCCTACGGAAAGTGCCACAGAAAATAACCGCCTAAGCATTTCGGTGCCGGTAAGGGTGAAAAGGTGCGGTAAGAGCGCACCGCACGTCTGGTAACAGTGCGTGGCTAGGCAAACCCCACTCGGAGCAAGACCAAATAGGGTTCCATATGGCGCGGCCCGCGTTGGAACCGGGTAGGTTGCTAAAGGTGTCCAGTGATGGCCATCGTAGAGGAATGACTGTCCTCGACAGAACCCGGCTTACAGATCGACTCTCCACCTCTTTTCCCTTCTGCATCAATTCAATAGCAGAAGCGGCCCTGGTAATACCGAAAAAATCTTACTCTTAATAAATCACTTTAAGTTTGAGCCGTAGACCCTTGAGTTAACTTGGCTTTATACCCCCGCGTTTCCCTCGAATTAGCCTATCTCCTTCCTTTTATCTCCTAAATCGCCGATCTGTAAGGGTTTTCCTTACGGGCGTGCCTTGACGGTGGTACAGGGGCATTCCTATAGTGTGCGCAAGTGGCGGAAAGTGGCACAAAGTGGGTTTTTAGGCACAAAAAACTAAAATTCTTGGGGAAGCGCCTCTGTGTTTCGCGGAGCTAATGCCGTCAGTCTCGATGCAAAGGGTCGTCTCGCCATGCCGAGCCGGTACCGTGACGAGCTGGTTTCGCGCTCCAACGGCCAGTTGATCGTGACCATCGACGCTGTCGACCGCTGCCTTTGTGTGTATCCGCTGGACGAATGGGAATTAATTGAAACAAAGCTGCGCGCACTGCCGTCGCTCCGGGAAGAGAACCGCCGTCTGCAAAGGTTGCTGATTGGTAATGCGGTTGACCTGGAGCTCGACGGCAGCGGGCGTTTTCTGGTTCCGCCGCGGCTGCGCGAGTACGCCGGGCTGGACAAGAAAGTGATGCTGGTAGGCCAGCTCAACAAGTTTCAACTGTGGGACGAGGATGCCTGGAACGCGCTTGCTGATGCGGACCTGGCAGCTATTCAACAACCGGGCGCCATGCCTGAAGAACTGCGTGATTTGATTCTGTGACTATAGATAGCGGCTTTAACCACATCACCGTATTGCTTGACGAAGCCGTCGAGGCTCTCGCCATACAGGGCGATGGCTGCTACGTGGACGGTACCTTCGGGCGGGGTGGTCACAGCCGATTGATCCTCAAGCACCTGGGGGCCGACGGACGATTGTTGGGGTTCGACAAGGACCCACAAGCGATTGCCACGGGGCAAGCGCTGGCGGCCGAAGACGGCCGCTTTGTCATTGTGCAGCGCAGTTTTGCGGAAATGGGTAGCGAAATTGCTAGCCAAGGCTTGGCCGGCAAGGTCAACGGCGTATTGCTGGACCTGGGCGTTTCTTCGCCACAGCTGGACGACCCCGAGCGCGGCTTCAGCTTCATGAACGACGGCCCTCTGGACATGCGCATGGACCCGAGCCGTGGCGTCAGCGCTGCCGAGTTCATCGCCAACGCACCGGCCGAGGAAATTGCTCGCGTGTTCAAGGAGTACGGTGAAGAACGTTTCGCCAAGCGCATGGCCAATGCCGTGGTCGCCCGTCGCGAAATCACGCCATTTCTGCGCACCGCTGATCTGGCTGAAGTGCTGAAAGTGGCCAACCCTGCGTGGGAGAAGGGCAAGAACCCGGCTACCCGCGCATTCCAGGGCTTGCGTATCCACGTCAATAACGAGCTGGCCGACCTTGAAGCGGGCCTTGAGGCTGCGCTGGAGTCGCTGGAAGTGGGCGGCCGTCTGGTGGTGATCAGCTTCCACTCGCTGGAAGACCGCATCGTCAAGCTGTTCATGCGCAAGCTGGCCAAGGGCGAAGCCGACAACCTGCCGCGCAACCTGCCGGTACGCTTCCAGGCCTTCGAGCCGAAAATCAAGATTCACGGCAAGGCGCAGTTCGCCTCCGAGGCTGAGCTCAAGGCCAACCCGCGCTCGCGCAGCGCGGTCATGCGCGTGGCGGAGAAGCTGCGGTGAGCAAGCTCTACGCCAAGCCTTTGCCAGGCGGCAGCTTCCTGATGCTGCTGCTGTTTATCGGCGTGCTGGTTTCGGCCATCGCCGTGTCCTACAGCGCGCACCTGAACCGTCAGTTGCTCAACAGCCTGTACAACGAGCTGAGCGAGCGCGACAAGGCGCAGGCCGAATGGGGCCGCCTGATTCTGGAACAAAGCACCTGGACGGCCCACAGCCGCATCGAGGCGCTGGCCAGTGGCCAACTGAAAATGCGTATTCCCGACGCCGCTGAAATCAAGATGGTGGCGCCATGATGAAGCTCGATGGGGCCCTGTACCCGTGGCGGTTCCGGGTGGTCGTGGCGTTGCTGGGCATCATGGTCGGCGCGATCGTGTGGCGTATTGTCGACCTGCAGGTCATCGACCATGACTTCCTCAAGGGGCAGGGCGATGCGCGCAGCGTTCGTCATATCCCTATCCCGGCGCACCGCGGCCTGATCACCGACCGCAACGGCGAGCCGTTGGCGGTGAGTACCCCGGTCACCACCTTGTGGGCCAACCCCAAGGAAATGCAGGTTGACAAGAGTAAGTGGCCGGCACTGGCCGCCGCCCTGGGTCAAGACCCCAAGGAGCTGTCGGCGCGCCTGGACGCCCAGGCCACCAAGGAATTCATCTACCTGGTGCGCGGCCTCACGCCCGAGCAGGGCCAGACCGTGCTCGATCTCAAGGTTCCTGGTGTCTACGGCATCGAGGAATTTCGTCGTTTCTACCCGGCCGGTGACGTGACCGCCCACATGGTCGGCTTCACCGACCTAGACGACCATGGCCGCGAAGGCGTGGAGCTGGCCTACGAAGACTGGCTGGCCGGCGTGCCCGGCAAGCGCCAAGTGATCAAGGACCGTCGCGGCCGTCTGATCAAGGACGTGCAGGTCACCAAGAACGCCAAGGCGGGCAAGACCCTGACCCTGTCCATCGACCTGCGTCTGCAATACCTGGCCAGCCGCGAACTGCGCAATGCCATCGTCGAGAACGAGGCCAAGGCGGGCAGCCTGGTGATCATGGACGTGAAGACCGGCGAAGTGCTGGCCATGGTCAACCAGCCCACCTACAACCCCAACAACCGCAAGACCATGTTCCCGGCGTCCATGCGCAACCGGGCGATCACCGACGTGTTCGAGCCGGGCTCGACCATGAAGCCGATCTCCATGAGTGCGGCGCTGGAAACCGGGCGTTGGAAGCCGACCGACAAGGTCGAGGTGTACCCGGGCAGCCTGCAGATTGGTCGCTACACCATCAAGGACGTGACCAAGACCGAGGGCCCGATCCTTGACCTGACCGGCATCCTGATCAACTCCAGTAACGTGGGCATGAGCAAGGTGGCCTTCGACGTCGGCGGCGAGAACATCTTCCGCGCCATGTCGGCCGTGGGCCTTGGCCAGTACACCGGCCTGGGCTTCCCGGGCGAGCGCGTGGGCAACCTGCCCAACCACCGCGACTGGAAAAAGGCCGAGACCGCTACGCTGTCCTACGGCTACGGCCTGTCGGTGACCGCGCTGCAACTGGTGCACGCCTATTCGGCCATCGCCAACGACGGCGAAATCGTGCCGCTGAGCATTCTCAAGGTCGACGGCAAGCCATCGGCCACGCGCGTGATGCCCGAGCAGGTGGCCAAGACCCTGCAAGGCATGATGAAGGAAGTGATCGAGGACTCGCGCGGCGTTTACCGTGCACGGGTGCCGGGCTACCACGTGGCCGGCAAGTCGGGTACCGCCCGTAAGGCCACCATCGGTTCGCGTGGCTACACCGAAAATGCCTACCGCTCGCTGTTCGCCGGTTTCGGCCCGCTCAGCGATCCGCGCTACGCCATCGTGGTGGTCATCGACGAACCGAGCAAGGCCGGTTACTTCGGTGGTCTGGTATCGGCACCGGTATTCAGCAAGGTCATGTCCGGCACGCTGCGTTTGATGAACGTGACCCCGGACAACCTGGCAAGCACCCCGCAGGAACAAGCCCAGGCCCAGCCTGCGGCCAGCAAGGGAGGGCGTGGCTGATGACGATGCCACTGAGCAAGATTTTCGCCCAGGCCAACCGCGATCCGTTGATCCGCGAACTGGCGCTGGACAGCCGTGCCGTGCGCCCGGGTGACCTGTTCCTGGCTGTGCCGGGCGCCAAGGTCGACGGCCGCGCGCACATCGCCGATGCCTTGGGCCGTGGCGCTGCCGCCGTGGCCTACGAAGTGGAAGGCGCCACGGTGCTGCCGATCACCGACGTGCCGCTGATTCCGGTCAAGGGCCTGATCCGTCAGCTGTCGGACATTGCCGGGCGCTTCTATGGCGACCCGAGCCGCCTGCTCAATGTGGTTGGTGTCACTGGCACCAACGGCAAGACCAGTGTCACCCAACTGGTGGCCCAGGCCCTGGACCTGCTCGGCCAGCGTTGCGGTCTGATCGGCACCCTGGGCACCGGCTTTTATGAGGCGCTGCAAAGCGGCCGCCTGACCACGCCGGACCCGATTGCCGTGCAATCGACCCTACTGGACCTGAAGAAGGCCGGCGCCAAGGCCGTGGCCATGGAAGTCTCGTCCCACGCCCTGGACCAGGGTCGCGTGGCTGCCCTGGCATTCGATGTGGCGGTGCTGACCAACCTCAGTCGCGACCACCTGGATTATCACGGCAGCATGCAGGCTTATGCGGCCGCCAAGGCGAAGCTGTTCAACTGGACCGGCCTGCGCTGCCGCGTGCTGAACCTGGACGACGCCTTCGGCAGCACCCTGGCCGAGGAAATTCACGAATCGCGGCTGATCACCTACAGCCTGCTCGATCCGGCGGCCACCTTGTTCTGTCGCGAAGCCCGGTTCGACGACCACGGCGTGCGCGCCACGCTGGTCACCGCCCAGGGTGAGCACGTGCTGCGCAGCCGCCTGCTGGGCCGCTTCAACCTCAGCAACGTATTGGCGGCCGTCGGTACCCTGATGGCCTTGGAATACCCCCTGGACGACATCCTCAAGGTGATGCCGCAACTGGAAGGTCCGTTGGGCCGGATGCAGCGCCTGGGTGGCGGCAAGCAGCCGCTGGTGGTGGTCGATTACGCCCACACGCCGGACGCCCTGGACAAAGTGCTGCAGGCCCTGCGCCCGCATGCCAAGGGCGAACTGCTGTGCCTGTTCGGCTGCGGCGGCGACCGTGATCGTGGCAAGCGTCCGCTGATGGCCGAGGTGGCCGAGCGCCTGGCCGACCGCGTGCTGGTGACCGACGACAATCCGCGCAGTGAAGACCCCCTGCAGATTTTTGCCGACATCCGCCCCGGTTTCAGCGCTGCGGCGCGGGTGGAATTCGTTTCGGGTCGTGGCCCGGCCATTGCCCAACTGATCGCCCAGGCCAAGGCCGATGACGTGATCGTGCTGGCTGGCAAGGGGCATGAGGATTATCAGGAAATCAACGGCCAGCGCCTGGCCTTCTCCGACCTGGAAGAGGCTGCCACGGCTCTGGCCACCTGGGAGGTGGACCATGCTTAAGCCCATGTCCCTGGCGGAACTGCTCAAGCCACTGGCTGCGCGTTTGCAAGGCCAGGACGTGTCATTCAACGGTGTCAGCATCGACAGCCGCGCCATCGCGGCGGGTCAGTTGTTCGTGGCGCTGACCGGGCCGAATTTTGACGGTCACAATTACCTGGCCGACGTGGCCGCCAAGGGCGCCGTGGCTGCTCTGGTGGAGCGCGAAGTGCCAGGTGTCGACCTTCCGCAACTGGTGGTCGCCGACTGCCGCGTGGCCCTGGGCCAACTGGGCGCGCTCAACCGTGCCCGTTTCACCCGCCCCGTCGCAGCCATCACCGGCTCCAGCGGCAAGACCACGGTGAAGGAACTGCTGGCCGGTATCCTGCGCACCCAGGGCGAAGTCCTGGCTACCCGTGGCAACCTGAATAATGATCTGGGTGCACCGCTGACCCTGCTTGAACTGGCGCCGCAGCACACCGCTGCCGTCATCGAGCTGGGTGCCTCGCGCCTGGGCGAAATCGCCTACACCGTGGGGCTGACCAAGCCGCACGTGGCCATTCTCAACAACGCCGGCACCGCCCACGTGGGCGAGTTCGGTGGCCCGGAGAAAATCGTCGAGGCCAAGGGCGAGATCATCGATGGCCTGGCCGCCGATGGTACCGCTGTGCTCAACCTGGACGACAAGGCCTACGGCATCTGGCATGCCCGCGCCGGCCAGCGTCGCGTGTTCAGCTTCGCCCTGACCAACTCCGCTGCCGACTTCCACGCCAGCGACATCCAGGCGGATGCGCGCGGTTGCCCAAGCTTCAACCTGCATGGCCTGCAAGGCACGGCACGGGTCCAGCTGAACCTTTTGGGCACCCATAACGTGCAGAACGCACTGGCCGCCGCGGCCGCCGCGCATGCCTTTGGCCTGGCCATCGGCGACATCGCCCTGGGTCTGGAAAGCGTGCAACCGGTCAAGGGCCGCACCGTGGCGCAGATCGCGCCCAGCGGTGTGCGTGTAATCGACGATACATATAACGCAAACCCCACCTCAATGTGCGCCGCCATTGATATACTCGCCGGCTTTTCCGGACGCACCGTCCTGGTGCTCGGAGACATCGGCGAATTGGGGCAATGGGCGGAAGAAGGGCATCGGCAGGTGGGCGAATATGCCCTGGGCAAGGTCGACGTCCTGTACGCCGTTGGGCCGAACATGGTTCACGCAGTGAACGCATTCGGCGCCAATGCTCGCCATTTCGGTACACAGCTTGACCTGATCGCAGCGCTTGGCGCCGAGCAGGGCAAAAACACCACTATTTTGATCAAGGGTTCGCGCAGCGCTGCGATGGAAAACGTCGTGGCGGCCTTGTGCGGTTCCAGCGGGGAGAAACATTAATGCTGCTGCTGCTGGCGGAGTATCTGCAACAGTTCTACAAAGGCTTCGCGGTCTTCCAGTACCTGACCCTGCGCGGGATTCTGGGTGTGCTGACCGCGCTGTCGCTGGCCCTGTTCCTGGGCCCCTGGATGATTCGTACCCTGCAGATTCGTCAGATCGGCCAGGCCGTGCGTAACGACGGCCCTGAATCGCACCTGAAAAAATCCGGCACCCCGACCATGGGCGGCGCCCTGATCCTGTCGGCCATCGGTGTCAGCACCCTGCTGTGGGCCGACCTGACCAACCGTTACGTGTGGACCGTGCTGCTGGTGACCCTGCTGTTCGGTGGCATCGGCTGGGTGGACGACTACCGCAAGGTGATCGAGAAGAATTCGCGCGGCCTGCCAAGCCGCTGGAAGTATTTCTGGCAATCGGTGTTCGGCCTGGGTGCGGCGATCTTCCTGTACGCCACTGCACCAAGCGCGGTGGAAACCACCCTGATCATCCCGATGTTCAAGGACGCCAGCATCTACCTGGGCGTGGGCTTCGTGGTGCTGACCTATTTCGTGATCGTGGGCTCCAGCAACGCGGTGAACCTCACCGACGGCCTGGACGGACTGGCGATCATGCCGACGGTGATGGTGGGCGGTGCTCTGGGCATCTTCTGCTACCTGTCGGGCAACGTGAAATTCGCCGACTATCTGCTGATCCCCTACGTGCCGGGCGCCGGCGAGCTGATCGTGTTCTGCGGCGCGCTGATCGGTGCCGGCCTGGGCTTCCTGTGGTTCAACACCTACCCGGCGCAAGTGTTCATGGGTGACGTCGGTGCGCTGGCCCTGGGCGCGGCCCTGGGCACCATCGCGGTCATCGTGCGTCAGGAGATCGTGCTGTTCATCATGGGCGGCGTGTTCGTGATGGAAACCTTGTCAGTGGTCATTCAGGTGGCCTCTTTCAAACTGACCGGTCGCCGCGTGTTCCGCATGGCGCCGATCCACCACCACTTTGAATTGAAAGGCTGGCCCGAGCCGCGCGTGATCGTCCGTTTCTGGATCATCACCGTGATCCTGGTGCTGGTCGGCCTTGCCACGTTGAAACTGAGGTAGAACGAAGTGTCTCTGATCGCTTCTGACCAATTCCGCATCGTTGTCGGCCTCGGCAAGAGCGGCATGTCCCTGGTGCGCTTCCTGGCGCGCCGGGGCGTTGCCTTTGCCGTGGCCGACACGCGCGAGAATCCGCCGGAGCTGGCGACGCTGCGCCGTGACTACCCGCAGGTGGAAGTGCGTTGTGGCGAGCTGGACGTGGACTTCCTGTGCCGGGCCAACGAGCTGTACGTCAGCCCCGGCCTGGCCCTGGCCACGCCTGCCCTGCAGCAAGCCGCGGCCCGTGGCGTGAAGCTGTCGGGTGACATCGAGCTGTTCGCGCGTAACGCGAAGGCGCCCATCGTGGCCATCAGCGGTTCCAACGCCAAGAGCACCGTCACCACCCTGGTGGGCGACATGGCAGCCGCGGCCGGCAAGCGCGTGGCCGTGGGCGGCAACCTGGGCACCCCGGCGCTGGACCTGCTGGCCGACGACGTCGAGCTGTACGTGATGGAACTGTCCAGCTTCCAGCTGGAAACCACCGACCAGCTCAACGCCGAAGTGGCCACCGTGCTGAACATCAGCGAAGACCACATGGACCGCTACAGCGGCCTGCCGGCCTATCACCTGGCCAAGCACCGGATTTTCCGGGGCGCGCGCCAGGTGGTGTACAACCGCCAGGACGCCCTGACCCGGCCGCTGATGGGCGAGGGCCTGCCGTGCTGGACCTTCGGCCTCAACAAGCCGGACTTCAAGGCCTTCGGCCTGCGCGAAGAAGACGGCCAGAAATACCTGGCCTTCGAATTCCAGAACCTGATGCCGGTCAGCGAGCTGAAGATCCGTGGCTCGCACAACCAGGCCAACGCCCTGGCCGCGCTGGCCCTGGGCCACGCCGTGGGCTTGCCGTTCGAGCCGATGCTGGCCACCCTGCGTACCTTTGCAGGCCTGGCCCACCGTTGCCAATGGCTGCGCGAGCGTGATGGCGTGAGCTATTACGACGACTCCAAGGCCACCAATGTCGGTGCCGCCCTGGCGGCCATCGAAGGCTTGGGCGCTGACATCGACGGCAAGCTGGTGCTGGTCGCCGGTGGCGATGGCAAGGGTGCCGATTTCTCCGGTCTGAAAGCACCGGTGGCGGCCCATTGCCGCGCCGTGGTGCTGCTGGGCCGCGACGCCGAGCTGATCGCCGCTGCACTGGGCGACGACGTGCCGCTGGTACGGGTCAAGACCCTCGACGAAGCCGTTGAACAATGCGCCGCCCTGGCCCAGCCCGGCGACGCCGTGCTGCTGTCGCCAGCCTGCGCAAGCCTGGACATGTTCAAGAACTATGAAGAGCGTGGGCGCCTGTTCGCCCAGGCCGTGGAGGGCTTGTCATGATTTTTGGCGTGATCAAGCCATACCCGTCGCCGCTGATCACCGGTCGCGGCATTGACGTCGATTTCCCGATGCTGGCCGGCTGCCTGGCGCTGCTGGGCCTGGGCCTGGTGATGATCACCTCGGCCTCCTCCGAAGTCGCCGCCGTGCAATCGGGCAACCCGCTGTACATGATGATCCGTCACCTGGTGTACCTGGTGCTGGGCCTGGGCGCCTGTGGCGTGACCATGATGATCCCAATCGCCACCTGGCAACGCCTGGGCTGGCTGATGCTGCTGGGCGCCTTCGGCTTGCTGGTGCTGGTGCTGGTGCCCGGTATCGGCCGCGAGGTAAACGGCTCGATGCGCTGGATCGGCTTCAGCGCGTTCAACGTGCAGCCCTCGGAAATCGCCAAGGTGTTCGTGGTGATCTTCCTGTCCGGCTACCTGATTCGTCAGCAGAAGGAAGTGCGCGAAACCTGGATGGGCTTCTTCAAGCCGTTCATCGTGCTGCTGCCCATGGCCGTGCTGCTGCTGATGGAACCCGACTTCGGCGCCACCGTGGTCATGATGGGCGCTGCGGCGGCCATGCTGTTCCTGGGTGGCGTGGGCCTGTTCCGCTTTGCCCTGATGGTGGTGCTGGCGGTGGCTGCGGTATTCATCCTGGTGCAGGCACAGCCTTACCGGATGGCGCGTCTGACGACGTTTACCGACCCGTGGGCCGACCAGTTCGGTTCCGGCTACCAGCTGACCCAGGCACTGATCGCCTTCGGTCGCGGTGGCTGGCTGGGCGCCGGCCTGGGCAACAGCGTGCAGAAGCAGTTCTACCTGCCTGAAGCACACACCGACTTCGTGTTCTCGGTATTGGCCGAAGAGCTGGGTGTGGTCGGTTCGTTGTGCACCGTGGCGCTGTTCGTGTTCGTGTGTATTCGCGGCATGTACATCGGCGTATGGGCCGAGCGCAGCAAGCAGTTCTTCGCCGCCTATATGGCCTACGGCCTGTCGTTCCTGTGGATCGGCCAGTTCCTGATCAACATCGGCGTGAACGTCGGTCTGTTGCCCACCAAGGGCCTGACCCTGCCGTTCCTGAGTTACGGGGGCAGCTCGCTGGTGATCTGTTGCGCCTGCCTGGGGTTGTTGCTGCGCATCGAATGGGAGAGCCGCACGCACCTGGGCAGTGAGGAAACCGAGTTCAACGAGAGCGACTTCGCAGAGGAGCCAGCCCGTGGCCGGTAACGTAGTGATCATGGCAGGCGGCACCGGCGGGCATGTGTTCCCGGCGCTGTCCTGCGCCCGCGAATTCCAGGCCCGCGGCTACACCGTGCACTGGCTGGGTACACCGCGTGGCATCGAAAACGAACTGGTGCCGCAGGCTGGTCTGCCGCTGCACCTGATCAACGTCGCCGGCCTGCGTGGCAAGAGCAAGCTGTCGCTGCTCAAGGCGCCATTCGTGCTGGTGCGCGCGTTGCTGCAGGCGCGCGCGATCATGCGCACGCTCAAGCCGGTGTGCGTGGTCGGCTTTGGCGGCTACGTCACCGGCCCCGGCGGCCTGGCGGCGCGCCTGTGCGGCGTGCCGGTGATCGTCCACGAGCAGAACGCCGTGGCTGGTACCGCCAACCGTTTGCTGGCGCCGCTGGCTGCGCGTATCTGCGAGGCCTTCCCGAACACCTTCGGGGCATCGGCCAAGCGTCGCACCACCGGCAACCCGGTGCGCCCCGAGCTGTTCCTGGAAACCCCGCGCCAAGCCTTGGCGGGCCGCAAGCCGCGCCTGCTGATCACCGGTGGCAGCCTGGGTTCCGAGCCGCTGAACAAGCTGATCCCTGCCGCCCTGGCATTGGTGCCCGAGGCCATTCGCCCCGAGGTGTTCCACCAGAGCGGCAAGCAGCACGATGCAATCACTGCCCAGCGTTATCGCGAGGCGGGGATCGAGGCGCAGGTGGCGCCGTTCATCAAGGACATGGCCCAGGCCTATGGCTGGGCCGACATGGTGGTCTGCCGCGCAGGCGCCCTGACCGTCAGCGAACTGGCCGCGGCCGGCCTGGCCTCGGTGCTGGTGCCCTTGCCCCACGCGATCGACGACCACCAGACGCGAAACGCCGAATATCTGGCCCGCGAAGGCGCTGCCTTCCTGATGCCACAAGCGACAACCGGCGCAGCCGAGCTGGCTGAACGCCTGAACGAGGTTTTGATGCAACCGGAAAAACTCAACACCATGGCGAGCACCGCACGCCGCCTGGCCAAACCCGATGCCACCCGTACCGTTGTCGACGTCTGCCTGGAGGTGGCCCATGGTTGAGAATCAGAAAGCCATGCCACAACCGGAAATGCGCCGCATCCGTCGCATCCACTTCGTCGGCATCGGCGGGGTGGGCATGTGCGGCATCGCCGAAGTGCTGCTGAACCTGGGCTACCAGGTGTCGGGCTCCGACCTCAAGGCGTCGGCCGTCACCGAGCGCCTGCAGTCGTTCGGCGCGCAGATCTTCATCGGCCACCGCGCCGAGAACGCTGCCACTGCCGACGTGCTGGTGGTGTCCAGCGCCGTCAACACCTCCAACCCGGAAGTGGCCACCGCCCTTGAGCGTCGCATCCCCGTGGTGCCACGCGCTGAAATGCTGGCCGAACTGATGCGCTACCGTCACGGCATCGCGGTGGCCGGTACCCATGGCAAGACCACCACCACCAGCCTGATCGCCTCGGTGTTCGCCGCCGGTGGCCTGGACCCGACGTTCGTCATCGGTGGCCGCCTGAACGCCGCCGGCACCAACGCGCAGCTGGGCACCAGCCGCTACCTGATTGCCGAAGCCGATGAAAGCGACGCCAGCTTCCTGCACCTGCAGCCGCTGGTGGCCGTGGTCACCAACATCGACGCCGACCACATGGCGACCTACGGTGGCGACTTCAACAAGCTGAAGAAAACCTTCGTCGACTTCCTCCACAACCTGCCGTTCTACGGCCTGGCCGTGGTGTGCCTGGACGACCCGGTGGTGCGCGAGATTCTGCCGCAGATCGCCCGTCCGACCCTGACCTACGGTGTCAGCGAAGAAGCCGACGTGCGCGCCATCAACATCCGTCAGGAAGGCATGCTGACCTACTTCACCGTGCTGCGCCGCGACCGCGAGCCGCTGAACGTGTCGGTGAACATGCCCGGCAACCATAACGTGCTCAACGCCCTGGCCACCATCGCCATCGCCACTGACGAAGGCGTCAGCGACGAGGCCATCGTGCAGGGCCTGTCGGGCTTCCAGGGCGTGGGCCGACGCTTCCAGGTGTACGGCGAACTGCCGGTGGAAGACGGCAGCGTGATGCTGGTCGACGACTACGGCCACCACCCCACCGAAGTGGCGGCTGTGATCCGCGCCGTGCGTGGCGGTTGGCCGGAGCGCCGCCTGGTGATGGTCTACCAGCCGCACCGCTATAGCCGTACCCGTGACCTGTACGACGATTTCGTCCAGGTGCTGGCCGACGCCAACGTGCTGCTGCTGATGGAAGTCTACCCCGCAGGCGAAGAGCCTATCCCGGGTGCCGACAGCCGCCAGCTGTGCCACAGCATCCGCCAGCGCGGCCAGTTGGACCCGATCTACATCGAGCGCGGCGTGGAACTGGCCCCATTGGTCAAGCCACTGCTGCGTGCCGGCGACATCCTGCTGTGCCAGGGTGCCGGCGACATTGGCGGGCTCGCTCCGCAATTACTGAAAAGTCCGTTGTTCGCCGCTGAAAAGGCTGGCGAGGGGAAATTGAAATGACAGCCAGTACCTCATCCTCCCTGCTATCGACCATTGCCCCGAAAGACTTCGGGCGCGTGGCCGTGCTTTACGGCGGCAAGAGCGCCGAGCGGGAGGTTTCGCTGAAGTCCGGCGCAGCCGTGCTTGAAGCCCTGCAAAGCGCGGGCGTGGACGCTTTCGGCCTGGATGTGGGCGACGACCTGCTGGCGCGCCTGCAAAGCGAGAAGATCGACCGTGCCTTCGTGATCCTCCACGGCCGTGGCGGTGAAGACGGCAGCATGCAAGGCCTGCTGGAATGCCTGAACATTCCGTACACCGGCAGCGGCATCCTGGCCTCGGCGCTGGCGATGGACAAATTGCGCACCAAGCAGGTGTGGCAAAGCCTGGGCCTGCCGACCCCGGCTCACGCGGTATTGGCCAGCGAAGCCGACTGTATTTCTGCAGGCACGGAACTGGGCTTCCCTTTGATCGTCAAACCGGCCCATGAAGGTTCAAGTATCGGTATGGCCAAAGTGTCCAGCGTCGAAGAATTGATCGGCGCATGGAAAGCGGCCAGCACCTACGATTCGCAAGTTCTGGTCGAGCAATGGATTCAAGGTCCGGAGTTCACCATCGCGACCCTGCGTGGCCAGGTCCTGCCGCCCATCGCCTTGGGCACCTCGCACTCGTTCTACGACTACGACGCCAAATACGTGGCCAACGACACCCAGTATCGAATCCCGTGCGGCCTCGACGCCACCCGCGAACAAGAGCTGATCGACCTCACGGCGCGTGCCTGTGAAGCCGTCGGCATTGCCGGCTGGGCTCGTGTCGATGTCATGCAGGACGAGCAGGGGCGTTTCTGGCTGCTTGAAGTCAACACGGCCCCAGGCATGACCGACCACAGCCTGGTCCCCATGGCAGCTCGCGCTGCCGGTCTGGATTTCCAGCAATTGGTGCTGGCGATCCTGGCCGACAGCGTAGAGGCGCGAGGGTAAACCCATGAACGGCGCGACGCTTCGTCATCAGCAACCCGCACCCGGCCGCAACAAGCCGGTGCCCCGTGGCGCCAGCCGTATGGTGGCCGCCGAGCCCATGGGCGCACGGGTGCGCAAGGCCAATTTCAGCTTCCTGAAGAAGCTGTTCTGGCCGGTGTTGCTGGTGGTGCTGGGCGTCGGTACCTACGAGGGCGCCATCTACCTGATGCCCTACGCCGACCGGCCGATCACCAAGATCAACGTGCAGGGCGACCTGAGCTACATCAGCCAGCAGGCGGTGCAGCAGCGGATCGCGCCGTACGTGGCCTCGACCTTTTTCACCATCGACCTGACCAGCATGCGCTCCGAGCTTGAACAGATGCCGTGGATCGCCCACGCCGAAGTTCGTCGCGTATGGCCCGATCAGGTGGTGATCCGCCTGGAAGAGCAATTGCCCGTGGCCCGTTGGGGGGACTCGGCATTGCTCAACAACCAGGGTGAGGCGTTCGCGCCACGCGAGCTGGCCAACTACGAGCACCTGCCGCAACTGGTGGGGCCGCAGCGGGCGCAGCAACAGGTGATGCAGCAGTATCAGGTGCTCAGCCAGATGCTGCGGCCAATGGGGTTCTCCATCGTGCGCCTGGAGTTGCGTGAGCGTGGCAGCTGGTTCCTTACGACCGGCGCAGGGAGCGCAGGTCCTGGCATCGAACTGTTGCTGGGGCGTGACCACCTCGTCGAGAAAATGCGCCGTTTCATTGCCATTTACGACAAGACACTGAAAGACCAGATCACGAATATCGCAAGCATCGACCTGCGCTACGCCAACGGCCTGGCCGTGGCCTGGCGTGATCCGAATGCGCAGCCGACGGCCCAAGCCGCCGTCGCGAAGAATTAAGAAGAGGCAGGACCATGGCAAACGTGCAAAGCGGGAAAATGATCGTCGGTCTGGACATCGGCACCTCCAAGGTGGTGGCGCTGGTGTGCGAAGTCGCGGATGACGGTTCGCTGGATATCGTCGGGATCGGTACCCACCCCTCGCGCGGTCTGAAGAAGGGCGTGGTGGTGAATATCGAGTCCACCGTGCAGTCGATCCAGCGCGCGGTGGAAGAGGCCCAGCTGATGGCGGGCTGCCGTATCCACTCGGCGTTCGTCGGCATTGCCGGCAATCACATCCGCAGCCTCAACTCCCACGGCATCGTCGCGATCCGTGATCGCGAAGTCAGCAGCGCTGACCTTGAGCGCGTGCTTGACGCTGCCCAGGCCGTGGCCATTCCGGCTGACCAGCGGGTTTTGCACACCCTGCCGCAGGACTACTCCATCGACAACCAGGAAGGCGTGCGCGAGCCGCTGGGCATGTCCGGCGTGCGTCTGGAAGCCAAGGTCCACGTGGTGACCTGCGCCGTCAACGCCGCGCAGAACATCGAGAAGTGCGTGCGCCGCTGCGGCCTGGAAATCGACGACATCATCCTCGAGCAACTGGCCTCGGCCTACTCGGTGCTGACCGACGACGAGAAAGAGCTGGGCGTGTGCCTGGTGGACATCGGTGGCGGTACCACCGACATCGCCATCTTCACCGAAGGCGCCATCCGTCACACCGCGGTGATCCCGATCGCGGGCGACCAGGTCACCAACGACATCGCCATGGCGCTGCGTACTCCGACCCAGTACGCCGAAGAGATCAAGATCCGCTACGCCTGCGCCCTGGCCAAGCTGGCCGGTGCCGGCGAAACCATCAAGGTGCCAAGCGTGGGCGACCGTCCGCCGCGCGAGCTGTCGCGCCAGGCCCTGGCCGAAGTGGTCGAGCCGCGTTACGACGAACTGTTCACCCTGATCCAGGCCGAACTGCGCCGCAGCGGCTACGAAGACCTGATCCCGGGCGGCATCGTGCTGACCGGTGGTACGTCGAAGATGGAAGGCGCGGTCGAACTGGCCGAGGAGATTTTCCACATGCCGGTACGCCTGGGCGTGCCGCATTCGGTGCGCGGCCTGGCCGACGTAGTGCGCAACCCGATTTACTCCACCGGCGTGGGCTTGCTGATGTACGGGCTGCAGAAGCAGAACGATGGCACCACCCTGACCGGTCTGGGTAACAGCAACAACAGTTATGGCGAAGAACCCAAGGCACCCGTGCTGGAAAGATTGAAACGCTGGGTTCAAGGCAATTTCTGAGTTTCAGATTCATTGGCTGTAGTAGGCGCTAAAACTAGAGAAAGGAGAGGGAACATGTTCGAACTTGTAGACAACATCCCGCAAAGCCCGGTAATCAAGGTTATCGGTGTGGGTGGTGGCGGCGGCAACGCGGTCAACCACATGGTCAAGAGCAACATCGAAGGCGTCGAATTCATCTGCGCCAACACTGATGCTCAAGCCCTGAAAAACATTGGCGCACGTACCATCCTGCAACTGGGCACCGGCGTGACCAAGGGCCTGGGCGCCGGCGCCAACCCTGAGGTCGGCCGTCAGGCGGCCCTGGAAGACCGCGAGCGTATCGCCGAAGTACTGGTCGGTACCAACATGGTCTTCATCACCACCGGCATGGGTGGCGGTACCGGTACCGGTGCTGCGCCGATCATTGCCGAAGTGGCGAAGGAAATGGGCATCCTGACCGTTGCGGTCGTGACCCGTCCGTTCCCGTTCGAAGGCCGCAAGCGCATGCAGATCGCCGATGAAGGCATCCGCGCGCTGTCGGAAAGCGTCGACTCGTTGATCACTATCCCCAACGAGAAGCTGCTGACCATTCTGGGTAAAGACGCCAGCCTGCTGTCGGCCTTCGCCAAGGCTGACGATGTACTGGCCGGTGCCGTTCGCGGTATCTCCGACATCATCAAGCGCCCAGGCATGATCAACGTCGACTTCGCCGACGTCCGTACCGTGATGAGCGAGATGGGCATGGCGATGATGGGTACCGGCTGCGCCAGCGGTCCGAACCGTGCGCGTGAAGCGACCGAGGCGGCCATCCGCAACCCGCTGCTCGAAGACGTCAACCTGCAGGGCGCCCGCGGCATCCTGGTGAACATCACCGCCGGTCCCGACCTGTCGCTGGGTGAGTACTCCGACGTGGGTAGCATCATCGAAGCGTTCGCCTCCGACCACGCGATGGTCAAGGTGGGTACCGTTATCGACCCGGACATGCGCGACGAGCTGCACGTGACCGTGGTTGCCACCGGCCTGGGTGCCAAGATCGAGAAGCCTGTAAAGGTCATCGACAACACCCTGCAAGCCGCTTCCCAGCAAGCAGTCGCCCAACAGGCGCCCGCTCGTCAGGAACAGCCGTCGGTGAACTACCGCGACCTGGACCGTCCTACCGTGATGCGCAATCAGGCACACGCAGGCGCGGCACAGGCTGCCAAGCTCAACCCACAAGACGATCTGGACTACCTGGACATCCCGGCATTCCTGCGTCGTCAGGCTGATTGATGGAATTTATCAGGGCTATGAAGGTGATTGGTGTTCAGCAAAGGCCGGGTCTGCTATTATCGCCAGCCTTTGTTGATACCAGTTCGCAATTTGCGCTGAAGCGGCCAATGCCATGATTAAACAACGCACCCTGAAGAATATTATCCGTGCCACCGGTGTAGGCCTGCACTCTGGGGAGAAGGTATACCTGACCCTCAAGCCAGCACCTGTGGATACTGGCATCGTTTTCTGTCGTGCCGACCTGGATCCAATGGTGCAGATTCCTGCGCGAGCGGAAAATGTCGGCGAGACCACGATGTCGACCACTCTGGTCAACGGCGATACCAAGGTAGACACGGTTGAGCACTTGCTCTCGGCCATGGCTGGCCTGGGCATCGATAACGCCTACGTCGAGCTCTCCGCGTCCGAAGTCCCGATCATGGATGGTAGTGCAGGACCCTTCGTATTCCTGATTCAATCTGCCGGCCTGGAAGAACAGGACGCAGCCAAGAAATTCATCCGCATCCTGCGCGAAGTGACCGTGGAAGATGGCGACAAGCGCGCCACTTTCGTGCCCTTCGACGGGTTCAAGGTGAGTTTCGAGATCGATTTCGACCACCCGGTGTTCCGCAACCGCACCCAAAGTGCAAGCGTCGACTTTTCCAGCACGTCCTTCGTGAAGGAAGTCAGCCGCGCCCGCACCTTTGGTTTCATGAGTGACATCGAGTACCTGCGCAAGCACAACCTCGCACTCGGCGGCAGCGTTGAAAACGCAATCGTCGTGGACAAGGACGGCGTGCTGAACGAAGACGGTCTTCGCTACGAAGACGAATTCGTCAAGCACAAGATCCTCGACGCCATCGGTGACCTCTACCTGCTGGGCAACAGCCTGATTGGTGAGTTCCGTGGCTTCAAGTCCGGCCATGCGCTGAACAACCAGCTCCTGCGCAAGCTCATCGAGCAGAAGGATGCCTGGGAAGTGGTGACTTTCGAAGATGCCAGTACGGCACCGATCTCTTACATGCGTCCCGTGGCGGCAGTGTAAGTCGAACACTCTCTTCTCTAGATGTTCTTGAGGCCACCTTCGGGTGGCCTTTTTTATTTTTGATTTGTGGTGTCTGGTTCCCGGGCAGAGCCCGGTCCTACACCGATCGGGCCATGGGTGTCAGGTAGGCAAAGCGCACAGCTTTTGGTAGCACCGCAGGATTATCCTTGCAACGCCAAAGGCGGACCGCTTTGCGTAACTGACACCACTGCCGCGACCGGTGTAGGACCGGGCTCTGCCCGGGAACCAGACACCACCCATCTCACCCCTTTGGCTTCCCCGCATGCGCCGCCAGGCGCTCCAGCGCCGCCCGCAGGCCAGGATCAGTAATGCCCTCAGCCGTGGACTGAATGTTCTCCGCCGACTGCACCGACAGGTCGATACTGCGGCTGCCCGTGCTGCGCTGCACCGTGGGCGGCTGCACCTTGAACTGGATGCGCGTCAGGTTGGCGAATTCAGGCAACGCCTGCAGATCACGCAACAGGCGCTTCTGCTGGTAGCGCAAGCGTGTAGCCCAATGGCCATCAGTGACAATTAGCAGCAGGCAGCCTTCACGCCACGAAGCCACATAGCAGTGTTCGCGCGCGGCTGGCTGCAGTTGGCTTTCGAACAGTCGCTGCAGGTGCGACAGGCGCTGGGCCTGGCTGAACAAGGCCTTTAGGGGCTTGGCTTCGCGCAGCAGAACGCCGGGCGCCCGGGCGGGGAGGGGGCGGAAGGCCATAGGGGAAACCTGAAGTTACAGAGCCGCCATGGTAGCAGAAACCGCCTGATTCGAGCCGCAATCACCCGTTCGGTTACATAACTTCTTCACCGGATGGGTTGAAGTTGAGAAAAAAGGCCTTATTGTACAAAAGCCCCGTCAAAGCGCTGTGCCAGCATCGTGGAAATAACGCCACTTTCCTCCTCGCCGTTTCCGGGTAGAATGCTCGTTCGCATGCGGCCATGAGGGCTGCACGGGCGACTCACGGGGCCGCCCTCCATCCCTACGTGTGGAAGATCCTGCCGATATGTTTGCGCCTTTGTTAAAAAAACTTTTTGGAAGCAAGAACGAGCGTGAAGTCAAACGCATGCTCAAGACGGTACAGATCGTCAATGCCTTCGAAGAGCAGATGGTGGCCCTCTCGGACGAGCAGCTGCGCGCCAAGACCGCAGAGTTCAAGGCCCGCCTGGCAAAAGGCGAGACCCTCGACAAGCTTCTGCCGGAAGCCTTCGCGGTCTGCCGTGAAGCTGGCAAGCGGGTCATGGGAATGCGCCACTTCGACGTCCAGCTCATTGGTGGCATGACGCTGCATGAAGGCATGATTGCCGAAATGCGCACCGGTGAAGGCAAGACGTTGGTCGCAACCCTGGCCGTGTACCTCAACGCACTGTCCGGCAAGGGCGTGCACGTGGTCACCGTCAACGACTACCTGGCTCGTCGAGACGCCAACTGGATGCGTCCGCTGTATGAATTCCTCGGTCTGACCGTGGGCGTCGTCACGCCTTTCGCGCCGCCTGAAGAAAAGCGTGCTGCCTACGCCGCCGACATCACCTACGGCACCAACAACGAGTTCGGTTTCGACTACCTGCGCGACAACATGGCGTTCAGCCTGGAAGAGAAATTCCAGCGCGAGCTGAATTTTGCCGTGATCGACGAAGTCGACTCCATCCTCATCGACGAAGCCCGTACCCCGTTGATCATCTCCGGCCAGGCCGAGGACAGCTCCAAGCTGTACACCGAGATCAACCGCCTGATCCCAAGCCTCGAGCAGCACATCGAGGAAGTGGAAGGCCAGGTCACCAAGGCCGGTCACTACACCGTGGACGAGAAGACTCGCCAGGTGGAAATGAACGAAGCCGGTCACCAGTTCGTGGAAGAGATGCTCACCCGCGTCGGCCTGCTGGCCGAGGGTGAAAGCCTGTACTCGGCGCACAACCTGGGCCTGCTGACCCACGTCTACGCCGGCCTGCGCGCCCACAAGCTGTTCAACCGCAACGTCGAATACATCGTCCAGGACGGCCAGATCCTGCTGGTCGACGAGCACACCGGCCGTACCATGCCGGGGCGTCGCCTGTCCGAAGGCCTGCACCAGGCCATCGAGGCCAAGGAAAACCTGAACATCCAGGCCGAGAGCCAGACCCTGGCATCGACCACGTTCCAGAACTACTTCCGCCTGTACAACAAGCTGTCCGGCATGACCGGTACCGCTGACACCGAGGCGTTCGAGTTCCATCAGATCTACAACCTGTCGGTCATGGTGATCCCGCCGAACAAGCCGCTGGCGCGCAAGGACTTCAACGACCTGGTCTACCTGACCGCGGACGAGAAGTACGCCGCCATCGTCACCGACATCAAGGAAAGCATGGCCCAGGGCCGCCCTGTGCTGGTGGGTACCGCCACCATCGAAACTTCCGAGCACATGTCCAACCTGCTCAACAAGGAAGGCATCGAGCACAAGGTGCTGAACGCCAAGTTCCACGAGAAGGAAGCCGAGATCATCGCCCAGGCCGGTCGCCCGGGTGCGCTGACCATCGCCACCAACATGGCCGGTCGTGGTACCGACATCCTGCTGGGCGGCAACTGGGAAGTGGAAGTGGCTTCCCTGGAAAACCCTACCCCCGAGCAGATCGCCCAGATCAAGGCCGACTGGCAGAAGCGCCACCAGCAAGTGCTGGAATCGGGTGGCCTGCACGTGATCGCCTCCGAGCGTCACGAATCGCGCCGTATCGACAACCAGCTGCGTGGCCGTGCCGGCCGTCAGGGTGATACCGGTTCGAGCCGTTTCTACCTGTCGCTGGAAGACAGCCTGATGCGCATCTTCGCCTCTGACCGGGTGAAGAACTTCATGAAGGCCCTGGGCATGCAGTCCGGCGAGGCCATCGAGCACCGCATGGTGACCAACGCCATCGAGAAAGCGCAGCGCAAGGTTGAAGGCCGCAACTTCGATATCCGCAAGCAATTGCTGGAGTTCGACGACGTTGCCAACGAACAGCGTAAAGTGATCTACCACATGCGCAACAGCCTGCTGGCTGCGCAGAACATCGGCGATACCATTGCCGAGTTCCGTCAGGAAGTGCTGGACAGCACCGTCAGCGCCCACATCCCGCCACAGTCGCTGCCTGAGCAGTGGGACGTGGCTGGCCTGGAAGCGGCCCTGCTGAGCGACTTCGGTGTGAAACTGCCAATCCAGCAGTGGCTGGACGAAGACGATCACCTGTACGAGGAAACCCTGCGCGAGAAGCTGCTCACCGAGCTGCTGGCGGCCTACAACGAGAAGGAAGAGCAGGCCAGCGCCGATGCCCTGCGCACCTTCGAGAAGCAGATCCTGCTGCGCGTGCTGGACGACCTGTGGAAAGATCACCTGCAGACCATGGATCACCTGCGTCACGGTATCCACCTGCGCGGCTACGCCCAGAAGAACCCGAAACAGGAATACAAGCGCGAGTCGTTCACCCTGTTCCAGGAACTGCTGGAGTCGATCAAGCGCGACACCATCCGCGTGCTGTCGCACGTGCAGGTGCGCCGCGAAGACCCGGTCGAGGAAGAAGCACGCCTGCGCCGCGAAGCCGAGGAACTGGCTGCGCGCATGCAGTTCGAACACGCCGAAGCCCCTGGCCTTGAAGCCCCCGAGCTGGTAGCCGAGGAAGGCGAAGACGTCGCCCTGGCCGCCGCCCCCGTGCGCAACGACCAGAAGCTGGGCCGCAACGAGCTGTGCTGGTGTGGTTCGGGCAAGAAGTTCAAGCACTGTCACGGCCAGATCAACTGACGATCCGGCTCTGACCTGAAACATCCGCGCCGCGACCGGCTTCCAGCCGTCGCGGCGTTTTTCCATCGTTAGCGCCGTGTGCTGGAACACGGCGTCCGTCTTAGCAGGAGTGTTCACATGGCTGTTGGTCTGGGTCCTTTGCCAACGTTGCACCCGGTGGCTGGTTTCGAGCTTGGCATCGCTTCGGCGGGCATCAAGCGCCCTGGGCGCAAGGATGTGGTCGTGATGCGCTGCGCTGAAGGTTCGAGCGTGGCCGGTGTCTTCACCTTGAATGCGTTCTGCGCCGCGCCGGTGATCATCGCCAAGCAGCGTGTGCAGGGCACCGTGCGTTACCTGCTGACCAACACCGGCAATGCCAACGCCGGTACCGGCGAGCCAGGCCTGGTTGCGGCCGAGCGCACCTGCGCCAGCCTGGCCAAGCTGGCGGGTGTTGACGCCAGCGCGGTACTGCCGTTCTCCACCGGCGTGATCGGTGAGCCACTGCCGGTCGAGAAGATCGAAGGGGCCCTGCAGGCAGCCCTGGACGATCTGTCGGTCGACAACTGGGCGGCTGCCGCCACCGGCATCATGACCACCGACACCCTGCCCAAGGGCGCCAGCCGTCAGTTCGTGATTGATGGCGTGACCGTCACCGTTACCGGTATTTCCAAGGGCGCGGGGATGATCCGCCCGAACATGGCCACCATGCTCGGCTACATCGCCACCGACGCCAAGGTCGCCCCGGCGGTGCTCAAGGACCTGATCCTGGACGGCGCCAACAAGTCGTTCAACCGCATCACCATCGACGGTGACACCTCCACCAACGACTGCTGCATGCTGATCGCTACCGGCCAGGCCAACCTGCCGGAAGTTACCGAAGCGCGTGGCGAGTTGTTCGATGCGCTGAAAAAAGCCGTGTTCGACGTGTGCATGGAAGTGGCCCAGGCCATCGTCCGTGACGGCGAAGGCGCCACCAAGTTCGTCACCGTGCAGGTGAACGGCGGCGGCAACCACCAGGAGTGCCTGGACGTCGGTTACGCCGTGGCTCACTCGCCGCTGATCAAGACCGCACTGTTCGCCTCCGACCCCAACTGGGGGCGCATCCTGGCCGCAGTGGGCCGCGCGGGCGTGCCGAACCTGGACGTCAGCAAGATCGACGTGTACCTGGGAGAAGTGTGCATCGCCAGCCGTGGCGGCCGTTCGGCCACCTACACCGAAGAGCAGGGCTCGGCGGTGATGGCGCGCGAAGAAATCACCATTCGTATCGAGCTGGGCCGTGGTGACTGCAGCGAAACCATCTGGACCACCGACCTGTCCCACGAGTACGTGAAAATCAACGCCGAATACCGTACGTAAGGCTTGATGCCCGCGGCGCCGCTTTCCCGAGCTTCGCCCGGTCCCACAGGTGAACACCTGTGGGACCGGGCGAAGCTCGGGAAAAGCGCGACGCGGTCCTAGGGAGTACCCATGAAACGCATTCATGTAGCCGCCGCCGTCATTCGCGGCGCAGACAACCGTATCCTCATCGCCCGGCGTGCCGACACTCAGCACCAGGGCGGCCTGTGGGAGTTCCCCGGTGGCAAGGTGGAGGAGGGCGAAAGCGTGCGTGCGGCGCTGGCCCGCGAACTGGCTGAAGAGCTGGCAATCACCGTCACTGCGGCCCGCCCGCTGATCAAGGTGCAACACGACTACCCCGACAAGCAGGTACTGCTGGACGTCTGGGAAGTCTCGGCCTTCACCGGCGAGCCCCACGGTGCCGAGGGCCAGCCGCTGGCCTGGGTCACCGCCCGCGAGTTGCCCAACTACGAATTCCCCGAAGCCAACCGCCCGATCGTCAAGGCGGCCGGCCTGGCCAGCGAATACCTGATTACCCCCGACGGCCTGGAAACCCCAGAGCTGCTGCGCGGCATTCAAAAAGCCATCGCCAACGGCACGCGCCTGGTGCAACTGCGGGCGCCCAACGGCTATGACCCCAAATACCGCGACCTGGCGGTGGATGCAGTGGGTTTGTGCGCCGGCAAGGCGCAGCTGATGCTCAAGGGGCCGCTGGAATGGCTGGGGGACTTCCCCTCGGCCGGTTGGCACCTGACGGCCGAGCAACTGCGCAAGTACGCCAGCAAGGGCCGTCCGTTCCCGCGTGAGCGGCTGTTGGCGGCCTCGTGCCACAACGCTGAAGAATTGGCGTTGGCGCAGCAGATGGGCGCCGATTTTGTCACCCTGTCGCCGGTGCAGCCGACCCAGACCCATCCTGATGCCCAGCCGTTGGGTTGGGAAAAGGCTGCCGAGTTGATCGCAGGCTTCAACTACCCAGTGTTTCTGCTGGGTGGCGTGGGGCCGGCGGACAAGCAGCGTGCGTGGGACCTTGGTGCGCAGGGCGTTGCGGGTATCCGCGCGTTCTGGCCTGGGGTTTGATGGGGTAGCTTAGGGCCTCATCGCGAGCAAGCTTTGCTCCCACAGGTGTACGTCTCAGGTGAGGTAAACACTGTGGGAGCAAAGCTTGCTCGCGATGAGGCCGGCCCTGCCACTCCTCAGGGCTTCGCCGCAGGTTGCCAGAGAATCTCCGCCACCCCCTGGCGCCGGGCAATGATCCGCGCCGCCACAAACAACAGGTCCGACAACCGGTTGATGTAGGCCAGCCCCACACCCCCCAACGGCTCTACCGCATTCAAATGCTGACACCGGCGCTCGGCGCCGCGCGCCAGGCTGCGGCACACATGCGCCTGGGCGATCAGCGCAGAACCGCCCGGCAGGATGAAATTCTCCAGCGGCCCCAGTTCCTCGTTCCACAGGTCGATCACCTGCTCCAGGCGCTCAACCTCGGCCGCGTTCAACGCCTGATAAGCCGGCATCGCCAACTCGCCACCCAGGTCGAACAACCGATGCTGGCACGGCGCCAAGGCCTCCACCACCTCGCCCAGGCGCGAATCTTCGGCACAGCCGGCCAGCAGCAGGCCCAGCTGGCTGTTCAGCGTATCGACCTCGCCAATGGCCTCTACGCGCGGGTGGTCCTTGCCCACGCGGCGGCCGTCGCCGAGGCCCGTCTCGCCTTTGTCGCCAGTGCGGGTGTAGATCTTTGACAGGCGAAAGCCCATGTCTTATGTCTCCGAGGTCAAGAGGGTGGCCGGCACGGTGCTGGCGATCAGGGGCAGGCGCAAGGTGAAGCAGGTGCCCAGGCCGGGGGTGGACTGCACCTCCATCTGCCCCTTGTGGTTGTTGGTGATGATGAAATAGGAAACCGATAGCCCAAGCCCAGTGCCCTGGCCGATTTCCTTGGTGGTGAAGAACGGCTCGAAGGTACGTTTGCGCACCTGCTCGGGCATGCCCACGCCGTTGTCCTCCACCTGGATTTCCGCCCACGGTGGGTTCAGCCGGGTGCGCAGGGTGATGCGCCCGGGCTCTGCGCCTTCGGGGCGCTGGTGGATGGCCTGGGCGGCGTTCTTCAGCAGGTTGAGCAGCACTTGTTCCAACTCGTTCGCCGTGCCGGGCACCGGGCCCAGGTTGGGGTCGAACTGGCGGATGATGTTCTGGCCCTTGAAGTCGAAGCCGATGGCCAGGTCAAAGTCGTTGCCGGCGATTTCCACCGCCTGGTCGATCAGCGCGGGCAGGTCGCACGGCGCCAGTTGGCGATTGCTGCGGCGGCTGAAGCTGAGCATGTGGGTGACGATCTTCGCCGCGCGTGCGCCGGCCTGCTGGATGCCATCCAGCAACTGCGGGATCTCGCGGTTGTGCAGGTACAGGTTGACCGTGGCCAGGTCGATGCCGGCTTCGGCGGCGGCCTCGAGATTGCGCGGCAGGTCGGCGGACAGCCGGCGACGCACGTTCTGCACGTTGTGCAGGATCGCACCCAGGGGGTTGTTGATCTCGTGGGCCATGCCGGCGGCCAGGCCGCCTACGGAGAGCATTTTTTCCGACTGCACCATCATTTCCTCCAGCGACAGGCGCTGGCTGATGTCGTCGATACGGATCACCACGCCGCGCCCGGCACCGCCCATCAGCGGGTAGAAGGTCAGGGCGTAGTGGTGGGCGACGTCGTCCTTGACCCAGGTCACGCGCTCGATCTTGGCCACGGTGTGACGTTCCACGGTGGTCTTGAGCTGGGGCAGGAAGGGCTTGAGTGGCTCGAAGGCGAGGAAGATCGGCTGGTTCAGCGCTTCGTCCAGCGGCGTGCCGGACAGGGCGCTGGCCTCCTGGTTCCACTGGGTCACGTACAGCTGCTCATCCAGGGCGATCAGCGCCGAGGGCATGGAGTCGATGATGCTGTTGAGGTAATTCTGGAAACCGGTGAGCTTCTTCTCGATCTTGCTGCGCACCTGCACTTCCAGTTCGAGCTTGCGGTTGGTGTGGCGGGTTTCCTCGGCCAGGCCCTGGGCCTGGTCGTAGGCCGCTTGGGAGTCGTCCCTGGCACGCTTGAGCTGCTGCTCGCGGGCTTCGATGCGCGACAGCATGGTGTTGAAGGCCTCGGCCAGGCTGCCGATCTCGTCGTGGTTGCCGGGTGCGGCGCGCAGGGCGTAGTTCTCTTCGCGGGTGACCTGGCGCGACAACTCTTCAAGCTGGTAGATGGGCTGGGTGATCAGGCGCTTGATCTGCCGGGCGATGATCAGCCACAGCAGCACGCTGAACACCAGGATACCGAGGCTGGCGGTGAGGGTCCCGGTGTAGAACGCCATGGGCAGTTCGCTGCTGGCCACCAGCAACAGGTGGCCGGGCGGTTTGCCGCTGCGGGGCAGGTTGACCAACTGGGTGCTGCGAAATTCGGTCTGACGCCACTTGTCCATGTTGCGGTAGTGCTCGGGCACCTTCAGCGACTGGCCGTGCTGCAACTGCGCCAGCAGCTTGCCGTCATTGTCGTACACCGCTGCCGCGCGCAGGGGCGAATAGCTGTTGAGCTCTTCGAGCAGCGCCTGGGCGCTTTGCGGCGAGTCCAGCGCCTCGATGGCCAAAGCCGGGTTGGTGACCAGCTTGCCGATGGTCTGCAGGGCCTGGGGCGCCATGCTTTCCTGGGAGATCCAGTAGGCGGCACTGATGAAGGTGAGGTTGGCGACCAGCAGCACGGTGGTCAGCAACACCAGCAGGGCGGCGAGCAGTTTCTGCCCCACCGGCAGGTTTTCGAGGCGCTGGCGCAATGGCATCGACGAATCCGTCTCGTTGGAAAGGGTGTTCAACCTTGAGTGTATCAAAGCGCGACAGGGCTTCAGGTGCTGGGCAGGCCCAGGGCCTGCAGGTGTTGGACCAATTGCCTGTGCAGTCGTTGCAGGTGCGGCAGGCTGCGGCAATGACGATCGGCCGCGGCGCAGGCGTAACCCAGCAGGTAGCTGATCTCGGTGCGCTGGCCGCGGGCCACGTCCTGATGCATGGAGGAGAAGTTCGCTGCCGTCGCCTGGATCACCCGCTGTACTTCCTCCAGCAGATTCACCGCCGCTTCCGGCTGCCCGCAGTGCTCGAGCAACTCCGCCAGCTCCGCGCACAGGGTCGCGACCTGGGCCGGGTGCTGCTGCAGATCACCGTTGCGGCAGTCGTGCAGCACGGTCAGCGGGTTGATGGCGCAGTTGAGCGCCAGCTTGCGCCACAGGCGGGTGAGGATGTCGGCGGTCCACTGATGGGGGATGCCGCTGTCGGTCAGTTCATTGAGCCAATATGGCTGCACCGGGTTGGCCGGGTCGCCCAGCCACGTGAAGCCATGCCCGGCGAAGGTCACTTGCCAGTCGCCGCTGCGGAACGCCCCCTCGGTGCTGGACGCGAAGATGCAGCGGGCGTGGGGCACGGCGGCGGCCACGGCGTCCTGGCTGCCCAGGCCGTTCTGCAGCAGGATCACCTCGGCGCCTTCGGCCAGGCGAGGTGCCAGGCGCGTGACCACCTGTTCGGCGTCATAGGCCTTGCAGGCCAGCAGTAGACGTTTGATCGGCACCTGGCTGTCGAACGTCTCGGCGGGTACGGGGTAGAGGTGACCGGTGCCTTGCTCCGTCAGCGTCAGGCCGCCCGCAGTCTCATAGCTGGCCAGTCTTGCCGCATCACGCAGAATCAGGGTTACGGGCAAGCCCTGGCGCGCCAGGCGGCACGCCCACAGGGTGCCCAGGCTGCCAGCGCCCAGGATATGCCAGGGGGTACGTTGCATCAGGCGCGCACCGGCAGGCGCTTGGCGCTGACCAGGCCGCTTTCGTAGGAGTCGGCCAGCAGGGCCCGGGCCTCATCGAACAGCGTCTGGGGCGTGTCGGGCAGGCTGCTGCCGTCGGCGCCGATCAGGCTGATGCCGGCCACCACGTCGAAGCTGCCTGCACTGGTCATGAAGGCCTTGAGGTTAAGGCCGTCGTGCAGACGCTTGAAGCTGCTGGGCGCGCATTCCTGCAGGTCGGGCGGCAGGGTCAGCAAGACAAAATGCTGGTCGTCCAGACGGCCGAGCACGTCCAGTGGACGCACCATCTGTTGCAGGCGGCGACCCACCCCTTGCAGCAATTCGTCGTACAGGTCGCTGCCCTGTTCACGTTGCAACTGCTCGGCGTTCTGCAGGCCGATCAGCAGGTAGCACAGCGCGCCACCGCGGGCCTGCACCTGGCGCAGGCTGTCGTTGAGCTTCTGGCGCAGGTAGCGTGCATTGCCCAGCCCGGTCAGCGAGTCGACCAGGTTGCGCTGTTCCAGGCTGGCGATGTTTTGACGCAGCAGGCTGTTTTCCTGGCGCAGGCGCTGCACGATGTTGTACAGGCGCTCGGCGGCGTGCAGTCGGCCGGGCAGTTGCCGGGCCAGGGCATCGGGCGCGATGACGTCGTCGATGCCGTGGTCGCCCGCTTCGTCCAGCAGCTCGCGGGCGTCCTGGCCGCTGATCAGCAGGATGTAGGTGTAGTGCTCGCCCATCTCGTCGAACTGTCGCACCCGCGAAGCCAGGGCCAGGCCGGCGCCGCCTTCGAGCAGCATCAGGGTGGCGGGCCGCTGTGCCTGGCGCGCCAGTGCCTCGGCGTGGCTGCACAGGCTCACGTCGCGGCAGCCGGCCTCGTGCAGCAGCGCAGTGAGCTGCGCCGCGCGGGCGGCGTCATCGTGGACCAGCACAAGGCTCAGATTCGGGTTCGGCATACGCGTCTCACGTGATGGGAGGACAATCTGCCGCTGCATGGGGCGAACTTCGCGCATGAAGGGGCGTTGTGCAGTGCTGGCAACCGTTATAATGACCCGGCATTTTAACCGTCAAGCCAGGCGTGCTCCATCTGTACCGAGCTGCGCCGTTTTTTTTGGAGAATTTTACATGCCCTCGTTCGACGTAGTGTCCGAGCTGGACAAGCACGAAGTCACCAACGCGGTGGAAAACGCCGTCAAGGAACTGGACCGCCGCTACGACCTGAAAGGCAAAGGTACCATCGAGTTCAAGGAACTGACCGTGACCCTGACCGCCGAGGCCGAATTCCAGCTGGAAGCCATGATCGAGATCCTCAAGCTGGCGCTGGTCAAGCGCAAGCTGGACGTGAAGTGCCTGGAAGTCAAAGACGCCTATGCCTCGGGCAAGGTGATGAAGCAGGAAGCCACCCTGCGCGAAGGCATCGACAAGGAGCTGGCGAAGAAGATCGTCGCGCACATCAAGGACGCCAAGCTCAAGGTGCAGGCCGCTATCCAGGGCGAGCAAGTGCGCGTCACCGGCAAGAAGCGCGATGACCTGCAGGAAGCCATCGCTGCCCTGCGCGCCAAGGAATTCGACATGCCGCTGCAGTTCAACAACTTCCGCGACTGAGTGCCCGGGGGGGCGTCGCAGGGAACCTGACGGGGGCTTGCGGCGTCCCACCCCCGTGGCGCGGGTGAAACGATTCGCCCACCGGCAATAGGAGAGCCCTTATGGATGTAAACGCAGAAGTGGACCAACTCGTCCAGAAGTCCCAGACCTGGATTCCGATGATCATGCAGTACAGCAGCCGCGTGCTGCTGGCCGTGGTGACCCTGGCCGTCGGCTGGTGGCTGATCAACCAGCTGACCCAGCGGGTGGGCAAGTTGCTGGCCCTGCGCAACGCCGACCTGGCCCTGCAAGGCTTTATCAGCAGCCTGGCCAACATCGCGTTGAAGATCATGCTGATCGTCAGCGTGGCGTCGATGATCGGCATCGAGACCACGTCCTTCGTCGCCGCCATTGGTGCCGCCGGCCTGGCCGTGGGCCTGGCGTTGCAGGGCAGCCTGGCGAACTTCGCCGGTGGGGTGCTGATTCTGCTGTTCCGTCCATTCCGCATTGGCGACTGGATCGAAGCCCAGGGCGTGCAGGGCACCGTGGACAACATCATGATCTTCCACACCGTGCTGCGCACCGGTGACAACAAGACCGTGATCCTGCCCAACGGCCCGCTGTCCAACGGCATCATCACCAACACCAACCGCCAGCCGACGCGCAAGATCACCTACGACATCGGCGTGGACTACGACGCCGACCTGCAGAAGGCCCGTGAAATCCTGCTGGACCTGGCCAAGGACCCGCGCGTGCTGGAAAGCCCGGCGCCCGAAGCCGTGGTGACCACGCTGGGTGACAGCTCGATCACCGTG
Source organism: gamma proteobacterium L18 (assembly GCA_000497835.1). Taxonomy (GTDB): domain Bacteria; phylum Pseudomonadota; class Gammaproteobacteria; order Pseudomonadales; family Pseudomonadaceae; genus Aquipseudomonas. The sequence goes on from KI547164.1 coordinate 166,737, forward strand.
TCGCTGCGTTGCTGGGTGAACACCCCCGACATGGGCGGCGTGACCAACATGATCAACGCCGAGATCCGTGATCGCCTGCGTGCGGCGAACATCGACATACCGTTCCCGCAGCGTGTGGTGCGGGTGGTGTCCGAAGCCGCCCAGTAACAAAAAAAGCCCCTGTTGAAGGGGCTTTTTCTTGGCTGGGATCTGTGTTGCCCGCTTCCCGAGCTTCGCCCGGTCCCACAGGGTTCGATGTGGGACCGGGCGAAGCTCGGGAAGCGGGCAACACGGTATCAAGGCTTCTCTGCTGCCACTTCCTCTTCCACCGCCTCCATCCGATTACCACGACTCTCCTGATGCCAATGCAAGGCAATCAGGAACAGCGTCGGCACGCCCAGCACAGCGGTAATCAGGAAGAAATTGTGATACCCGAATTTCTCCACCATCACCCCCGAATACCCGCCAATCAGGCGCGGCAACAGCAGCATGATCGAGCTCAACAGTGCGTACTGGGTGGCCGAAAACTTCAGGTTGGTCAGGCTGGACAAGTAGGCGACAAACGCCGATGTGGCCATGCCTGAACTGAAGTTGTCCAGGGAAATGGTCACGATCAGCATCTTCAGGTTCGGGCCCATGTCCGCCAGCATCAGGAACAGCAGGTTGGTACCCGCCGAGGCCACGCCGCCAATGAACAGAATGGGCAGGATGCCGAAGCGCACAATCAGCAGACCGCCGACGCCTGCGCCCAGCAAGGTCATCACCAGGCCGAAGATCTTGCTGACGCTGGCAATCTGGTCCTTGGTGAAGCCCTGGTCGATGTAGAACACGTTGGCCATCACGCCCATCACCGTGTCCGACATCCGGTAGGTGGCGATCAGCCCCAGCAGCAGCAGCGCCTGCCAGCGATAACGCAGCACGAAGTCGCTGACCGGGGTCAGTACCGGTGCCAGGCCGCGGCGCCCCATGGACGACAGGCACAGGGCGGTCAGGGTGATGTAGAGAATGGCCCGCAGGAAGGCGCGGTCGGTCAGCAGCAGGTCCAGCAGGCTTTCGCCGTGGAAGATCACGCTGGCGAAGTCGGTGTTGTACAGCTGGGTGAACATGGCTGGCACGGAGATCAGCAGAATGATCAGCACGAACACGGAGACCAGCTGGTGGCCGAACTTGTAGCGCCCGGCTGACAGTTGCGTGCGCAGCGGTACCGATGGCTCGCGCATCACCAGGGTGGTGATCAGCGCCGGCACCATGAGGACGCCGAACAGCATGTAGGTGCCGGCCCAGGCCTTGTGCATGTAGGCGTAACCGGTGGACCCGAAGGCCTCGGCGAAAAACAGCGCGCCGGCCGTGGCCAGCAGTGCGGCGATGCGGTAACCGGCCATGTAACTGGCAGCCAGGGCTGCCTGGGTGTTGTCTTCGGCGATTTCCAGGCGGTAGGCGTCCACCGCAATGTCCTGGGTGGCGGAGGCGAACGCCACCATCACGGCAATAGCGATCAGCCAGGACAAGTGTTTTTGCGGGTCGCAGAAGCTCATGCCGATCAGGCCGATGATCACCAGCGATTGCGCCAGCACCAGCCAGGATCGGCGACGGCCCATCCGGGCCAGGAAGGGCAGGCGCCATTGGTCCAGCAGCGGGGACCACACCCACTTGAAGGCATACGCCAGGCCAATCAGGCTGGCATAACCGATGGTCTCACGGGCCACGCCCGCTTCACGAAGCCAGACGGAGAGGGTAGAGAACACCAGCATGTACGGCAGGCCGGCGGCGAAACCGAGCAGCAACAGGACAAGCGTCGAAGGGCTGGCATATGCGGCGAGCGCGGCGCGCCAGGTTTTACGGGGCATGGGCTGGAATCTGCCTCAGTTTACGAAAACAAAGCGCGCACTCTAACCGTTAGGGTCCATGGGGCGCCAGCCATGACGACGTATATCCACGCGATTATTCATGAAATATACACCCTCGGCGCGCAGCCGGGCCCGCTGCTCCTCACCCCCGACGGTACCCGCCGCCAGACTTATCCGACCACCGGCACCTATCACCCGGTGCCATGGCAACTGGCTGCCTTCGGGTAGCTGGCCGAGGGTGCGCCCCACCCACCGTGCGGCACGCCCCAAGCCCGCCATTTCCGCGAGCTGGCCGTAAGTTACCACCTTGCCTTCGGGCACTTGCGACAGCACGACGTACAGCGCCGTGCGCCGCTCGGCAGCCGCATCCGCGGGCCCAATGTCACCAAACGGTTGCATTTGCTCACTGAACTCATCTGTCATCTGTCGGTCTGTCCTTGCGCGAGGGCTTCTCATCCGGATGATTGCCCGCCTTCTTTCAAAATGCCGAGCCCGAATCCGCTTATGTTGTCCAGAACCCTACTGTGCCTTGCCATTGCCAGCGCCTCAACCACCGCCCTCGCCGACACGGTCTGGATGAAGAACGGCGACCGCCTGACCGGCAAGATCACGGTGTTCGACGGCGGCAAACTGATGTTGGATACACCCTATGGTGGCTCCGTTGCCCTGGATTGGAAACAGGTCAAGACCCTGGAGAGTGACCAGGAGTTGCTGGTCAAGCAGGACGCCTATACCGGCGAGAAGGCCAAGTCGCTGAAGGCTTCGGACGACGGCAAGGTCACTCTGCAGAACGGTGAAGCGCCCAAGACCGTGGAACTGGCCAGCATCCAGCAGATCATCAAGCCCAAGCCTGTGGTCGAAGACCTGGTGTGGAAAGGCAACGTCGATGCCGCGCTGGACTTCAAACGCGCCGACAGCAACACCGATGACTACAACCTGGCCTTCAAGACCAGCGCCCGCAGTGGCCGCTGGCGCCACACGGCGGATGCCGAGTACAACCGCGAAGCCACCGATGGCGTGATCGGCACCAATAACTGGAACGCCGAATACGCGCTGGACCGCTTCATCACCGACAAGTGGTACTGGCAGGGCCGCGTCAACGTCAAGCGCGACTTCGTCGAAGACCTGTCCAAGCAACGCACCGTCGGTACCGGCCCTGGCTATCAGTTCTGGGATGATGAACTGGGCGCGTTCTCGCTGGGTTCCCTGCTCAACCACAGCACCTACGAATATTCCGACGGCGCCAAGTCGGACTTCTATTCTGTGGGTGTGAAGTGGGCCTACAACCGCTTCCTGATCGGCAAGACCGTGGAGTTCTTCACCAACGGCGAAGTGGGCAAGCCGCTGAGCGGCGTGGCCGACTACAGCCTGGATTCGGAAGTGGGGCTGCGCTACAAGGTCACCCAGTGGGCGTCGCTGAACCTCAAGTACGAGAAGGACATGGTGACAGGGTCCAGCAATGCTGACCTCAATACCAGCCGCTATACCGCAGGCTTCGGTGTGGCCTGGTAATCGGCGTTGTCCGCTTCCCGAGCTTCGCCCGGTCCCACAGGCGTACGACCTGTGGGACCGGGCGAAGCTCGGGAAAGCCGCACCACCGATCCATGCGTGACAACCCCACCACCAATGTTTACCTTTGAGCTTTCCTTATAGATCGATCAAAGGTGCCCAAGGTGACTGCCAAAGCCCAGCGTCAGGCCCGCGAACTGCTGCTCAAGGAGTACCGCGGCCTACTGTCCACCCACTCCAAGTCCATGCCGGGCTTCCCCTTCGGGTCGGTGGTGCCTTACTGCCTGGACGCCAGCGGCCAGCCGCTGATCCTCATCAGCCGCATCGCCCAGCACACCCATAACCTGCTCAAAGACCCCAAGTGCTCGCTGCTGGTGGGCGAGCGCGGTGCCGAGGACGTGCAGGCCGTCGGCCGTCTCACCGTGCTGGCCGAAGCGCGCAAGCTGGTGAACGAGCCGGCCATCGAAGCCGCCGCCCAGCGCTATTACCGTTACTTTCCCGATTCGGCCAATTACCACAGCGCCCATGACTTCGACTTCTGGGTGCTGGAGCCGGTGCGCCACCGCTATATCGGCGGCTTCGGCGCCATCCACTGGCTGGACCAGCTCACCCTGGCCAACCCTTTCGTCGGCCAGGCCGAAACCGGCATGGTCGAGCACATGAACGCCGACCACGCCAAGGCCATCGCACACTACGTCGACCTGGCCGGCTTGCCCACAGCCGTACCGGCGCAACTGGCCGGGGTGGACAGCGAGGGCATGCACCTGCGCATCGGCCAGGCCCTGTACTGGCTGGCCTTTGAAAAGCCTTGTAACACTCCCCTGGAAGTGCGGCAGGCCTTGGTTTCCCTGGCCCATGCCGAGGTCTGGCCGACGATTGGACAGGTCGAGGCTTGAATTCACGAAACATCGACGTCATCTAAGGTTTACTGGAAGTCGTTCTTCCGCAGAGGAAACCCTTGATGCGTGTCTTTTTACTGTTGTTCCTGCTCTTCCCGGTGCTGGAGCTCTTCGTCTTCTTCAAGGTCAGCGTGGCGATCGGGTTCTTCCCGGCGCTGGCGCTGATCATTGCCGGCTCCGCCATTGGCGTGCTGGTGGTGCGGGTGGCCGGGTTGGCCACCGCCCTCAATGCCCGTCAAAGCCTACAACGCGGTGAGTTGCCGGCCGAGCAAGTGTTCCAGGGCCTGATGATGGCCATCGGCGGCGGCCTGTTGCTGTTGCCCGGTTTCATCAGTGACGTGCTGGGCCTGCTGTGCCTGCTGCCGTTCACTCGCAAGCTGATTGCCGGCAAGCTGCAGGCCAAGGCCCGCGAGCAGGCGTCGCGCCAGCGCTCGTTTGCCGAGGACCTGCAGGGTGGCGGGCGTACCTACGAAGGTCACGCCCGCCCGGCGGCCAACCATGCAGTGGGGCGTGAGCCCAACGTGATCGAAGGCGAGTTCGAAAAGCGCGACTGATCGACCTGCTTTCCAACAAACGGCCCTCAGGGGCCGTTTTTTATTGGCGCACACCTGTAGCCGCTGCCGCAGGCTACGGTCGTGCAATTTGCAAATTTTTTTTGGGGCGCCCTTGTAATCGCCACGGGCGACCTCATGTATGGGTCACCGCAAGGTTTCTGGCATTGCCAGACAATATTCCGCGTCTCGCACAGCGAGCCGCGACCGGCCCCGCCGGATGAACCACAACGCCGGTACAGACACCGGCCGCTGAAAACCATAATTAGGAGAGATCGACAATGAAGCTTCGTCCTCTGCATGACCGCGTCGTTATCCGTCGCAGCGAAGAAGAAAAGAAAACCGCTGGCGGTATCGTTCTGCCAGGTTCGGCTGCCGAGAAAGCCAACAATGGTGAAGTCATCGCGGTCGGTACCGGCCGAGTGCTGGACAACGGTGAAGTGCGTGCTCTGTCCGTGAAAGTGGGCGACAAGGTCGTGTTCGGTCCTTACTCCGGCAGCAACACTGTGAAAGTAGACGGCGAAGACCTGCTGGTAATGAGCGAGAACGAAATCCTCGCCGTTATCGAAGGCTGATAACCCGCTGTTCACCCTTTACTACCCAGTATTCAAGGAAAACGATCATGGCTGCTAAAGAAGTTAAATTCGGCGACTCCGCCCGCAAGAAAATGCTGACTGGCGTTAACGTCCTGGCTGACGCTGTAAAAGCGACCCTGGGCCCGAAAGGCCGTAACGTGATCATCGAGAAGAGCTTCGGCGCTCCGACCATCACCAAGGACGGCGTTTCCGTTGCCAAAGAAATCGAGCTGAAAGATCGCTTCGAAAACATGGGCGCGCAGCTGGTCAAAGACGTTGCCTCCCGTGCCAACGATGACGCTGGCGACGGTACTACCACCGCTACCGTTCTGGCTCAGTCGATCGTCAACGAAGGCCTGAAAGCCGTCGCTGCCGGCATGAACCCGATGGACCTGAAGCGCGGTATCGACAAGGCGACCATCGCCATCGTCAAAGAGCTGAAAGGCCTGGCCAAGCCATGCGCTGATTCGAAAGCCATCGCCCAGGTCGGTACCATTTCGGCCAACTCCGATTCCTCCATCGGCGACATCATTGCCGAAGCCATGGAAAAAGTCGGCAAAGAAGGCGTGATCACCGTTGAAGAAGGCTCGGGCCTGGAAAACGAACTGTCGGTTGTTGAAGGCATGCAGTTCGACCGCGGCTACCTGTCCCCTTACTTCGTCAACAAGCCGGACACCATGGTCGCCGAGCTCGACGGCCCGCTGATCCTGCTGGTTGACAAGAAGATCTCCAACATCCGCGAAATGCTGCCAGTGCTGGAAGCCGTTGCCAAAGCCGGCCGCCCACTGCTGATCGTGGCTGAAGACGTTGAAGGCGAAGCCCTGGCGACTCTGGTTGTGAACAACATGCGTGGCATCGTCAAGGTTGCAGCCGTCAAGGCTCCAGGCTTCGGCGACCGTCGCAAGGCCATGCTGCAGGACATCGCCGTACTGACCGGCGGTACCGTTATCTCCGAAGAGATCGGCCTGAGCCTGGAAAGCACTACCCTGGAACACCTGGGTAACGCCAAGCGCGTGGTTCTGTCGAAAGAAAACACCACCATCATCGACGGTGCTGGCGTTGAGGCTGACATCCAGGCTCGCGTTACCCAGATCCGTCAGCAAGTGGCCGACACTTCGTCCGACTACGACCGTGAAAAACTGCAAGAGCGCCTGGCCAAGCTGTCCGGCGGCGTTGCAGTGATCAAGGTTGGCGCTGGCTCCGAAGTTGAAATGAAAGAGAAGAAAGCCCGCGTTGAAGACGCCCTGCACGCTACCCGTGCAGCCGTTGAAGAAGGCGTGGTACCTGGCGGTGGCGTGGCTCTGGTCCGCTCCCTGCAAGCCATCGCTGGCCTGAAAGGCGACAACGCCGATCAGGACGTCGGTATCGCTCTGCTGCGTCGTGCTGTTGAAGCACCTCTGCGCCAGATCGTTGCCAACTCCGGTGATGAGCCAAGCGTCGTTGTCGACAAGGTCAAGCAAGGCGAAGGTAACTTCGGTTACAACGCTGCCACTGGCGAATACGGCGACATGATCGAAATGGGTATCCTGGACCCAGCCAAAGTGACCCGTTCGGCACTGCAGGCTGCTTCCTCGATCGCCAGCCTGATGATCACCACCGAAGCCATGATCGCCGAGATCAAGGAAGACGCTCCAGCAGGCGGCGGCATGCCTGACATGGGCGGCATGGGTGGCATGGGCGGCATGATGTAAGCCAGCCTTACCCCGCTTCAAAAAGAACCCCGCCTTGCGCGGGGTTTTTTTATGGCTTTCCCTGTGGGACCGGGCGAAGCTCGGGAAAAGGGCCACACGATTCCAGGTCAGGCGCTAGCCATCACTGGCCCTTGCTGCCCGAACGCCGTAAGCTGCCTGCGCCCACGGGCGAACACACTGGAGGGAGAACCTGCCCATGCGAATTCTATTGGTTGAAGACAACCGCGACATCCTGGCCAACCTCGCGGATTACCTGGGCCTGAAGGGCTATACCGTCGACTGCGCCCAGGATGGCCTGTCGGGTTTGCACCTGGCTGCCACCGAGCACTATGACCTGATCGTGCTGGATATCATGCTGCCTGGCATCGATGGTTACACCCTGTGCAAACGCCTGCGTGAAGACGCTCGTCGGGAAACCCCGGTGATCATGCTCACCGCCCGGGATCAGCTGGACGACCGCCTGCAGGGTTTCCGTTCAGGCGCCGACGATTACCTGGTCAAGCCATTCGCCCTGTCGGAACTGGCCGCGCGTATCGAGGCTGTCCTGCGCCGGGCCCAGGGTGGCGGCCGTCGCAGCCTGCAGGTCGGTGACCTGAGCTATGACCTGGATACGCTGGAAGTCACGCGCCAGGGGCGCGCCCTCAAACTCAACCCGGTGGGCCTCAAGCTGCTGGCCGTGCTGATGCAGAAGAGCCCGCACGTGCTGCGCCGCGAAGTGCTCGAAGAAGCATTGTGGGGAGATGATTGCCCGGATAGCGACAGCCTGCGCAGCCACGTCCATCAACTGCGCCAAGTGATCGACAAACCGTTCGACAAACCGCTGCTGCAAACGGTGCATGGCGTGGGTTACCGCCTGGCCGAGGGCAAAGATGGAGTTTAAGCAAAGCCTGGCGCAACGCATCATCATTGCGTTTGCGCTGATGAGTGCACTGGTCGCCGGCGCTTTTGCCGTCGGCATCGTGGCAACCGTGCACCTTGTAGAAGAAAAACTGATTTCTGCCGGGCTGGGCGGCGACTTGCAGCGCTTGTTGCTGATGGACAACGTCAGTGACTGGAATCATCGCCCCGAGCCTGATCAGCTGTTTTATTACAGTGGCGGCCGCGGCGACTATGCGCTGCCCAAGGATCTGCACCACCTCAGCCCCGGGTTCCACGAAGTGTTCCGTGGCGACCTGTCCTACCATGCCATGGTCGAGGTAGTGGACGGTCGTCGTTACGTGCTGCTGCAAGACCAGAGCGATTTCGAGGAGCGCGAGCGCGTGCTGTTCGCCGTGGTGCTGGTGGGCTTCGTGCTCAGCCTGGCGCTGGCGGTGTTCCTGGGCTGGGTGCTGGCGCGCAAAGTGATGGCCCCGGTGGTTCGCCTGGCCCGTCAGGTTCGCCACCGCGATCAATTGTTGGGCCTGGCGCCGCCGCTGGCGCCTGATTATGCCGCCGATGAAGTGGGCGAGTTGGCAGTGGCCTTCGATGCCACCCTGGGGCGCCTGCGCGATGCACTGAACCGCGAGCGCCTGTTCACCAGCGACGTCAGTCACGAATTGCGCACGCCTTTGATGGTGCTGGCCACCTCCTGCGAACTGTTGCTGGAGAACCCGGCCCTGGATACCCGAGCCCGTGCCCAGGTGGAGCGCATCGCCCGTGCGTGCGAAGAAATGCGCGAGCTGGTGCAGACCTTCCTGATGTTGGCCCGCGCCCAGCGCAACGACGCCGACATGAGTGCACAGCTGACGCTGGGGCAGGTTGCCGACAACCTGCTGGGCCTGTGGCGCGGCCCGATCGAGAAGAAAGGCCTGACCCTGACGGTGGTGCGGGGCGAGCTGCCTGATACTCGCTACAACGCCACTTTCCTGTTGGCGGTAATGGGCAATCTGCTGCGCAATGCCTTGCACTACACCGATGCCGGGTTTATTTGCCTGACGCTTGAGCCTCATGGTTTCAAGGTCGAGGACAGCGGCATCGGCATCCCCGAAGAAAAACGCCTGGCGGTGTTCCAGCCTTTCGTGCGGGCCACCGAGAAGCGTGGCGAGGGCCTTGGCCTGGGCTTGTCACTGGTACAGCGTATTTGTGACGACCAGGGGTGGCAGGTAGACCTTAGCCCCCGCGAACCCAATGGTTGCTGCTTTCAAGTGAAGCTGGCAACGGGTGCTTGAGATGATGGCCCTTTGACACTGTTCTTGCGCTGTAAAACTCCTTGCTGAAGTTTCCTACATAATTTTCACATACCCCTTACTAAGGTGAGCGCCAATTCGTACGCGGTATGGCTTGTTCAGACGTCAGGCAAGGAGTAATGGATGGCAGTCGACTACACGACTGAGGCAACGGCGGCGCCCGAGACGCGCTTCGATTATTTCTGGAATCAGCAGGGCGAATGGGTGGAAGAGCCCAACGTCCGCCGGGGCGGCGAGAGTGGTGTGCAGCGTCTGCACGCCGCCAATGGTCAACTGCTGTACGTGAAACGGCAGACCGGTCACACCTACCGAAGCCTGATGCATCCCTTTGGTCGTCCCACCGTGCTGCGTGAACGCGATGCGCTGGCAAGCTTGAGCGCCCTGAACGTAGGCGTGCCGAAGTTGGTGTTCTGCGGTGCCCAGCGCGATCCTGTGCATCAATGGCGGGCCCTCTTGGTCACCGAGGCCCTCGATGGGTTCCAGGAAATCGACCAATGGTATGCCCAGGGCGGTCCCCAACAGTGGGGAAATACGGTGCATGAGGCCATACTCAAGGAGCTTGGCGAGACCCTGGCGCGCATGCACCGAGGCCGCTGGCAGCACAGTTGCCTGTACCCCAAGCATATTTTCGTGCGCGTGGTGGGAGAGGGCGCCAGTGCCCGTCCCGAGGTGGCCTTGCTGGACCTGGAAAAATGCCGTCAGCGTTTCAGCGCTAGCAGCGCTGCCGTGCACGACATGAAGCAACTGCGTCGCCACTCGTCGTTCGGCGAAGCTAACTGGAACAAACTGCTCTATTTTTACAAGACGGCGTTTGGCAGCCCGATCAAAGGTTTAGAGTGATGAAACTAGAAATAGCTAGAGGTTTGTTTTTGCTTGCCGCCCTGGGTGTGACCACCGCTGCCATGGCCGCGTGGGACCAGCCTCGTCCTGGGGTGCTCAGCTCTCAGGCCGCTTGCCCCATGCCGCGTGCCCCCAAGCCGCATACGGCGGCCAAGCCGGATCATGATCTGTTGCTGTTTCTATTCGGCATGACCCAAGGCGTTCGTGCCAACGGTTGAATCCGCGTTGTGCCCAAAGGCCTCGTCACTCACGGGGCCTTTTGCTGTCTGCTTGTTGCATCGGCGGTGTTCGCACCTCGATTTAAAGACCGTTGCAGTTACGCGGCAGCGGGTTTGCGATCCGGGGAGATCAGGGTGTACACGCACGGCAGCACGAACAGCGTGAACAACGTGCCCACCGACATCCCCGTGGCAATCACTGTACCGATGTCGAAGCGGCTTACCGCGCCAGCACCGGTGGCCAGGATCAGCGGCACCATGCCGAACACCATCGCCGCCGTGGTCATCAATACCGGACGCAAGCGGATCGCGGCGGCTTCTTCCACCGCTTCGCGCGCACTCAGCCCCTTGTCACGTCGCAACTGATTGGCGAACTCGACAATCAGGATGCCATGCTTGCTGATCAACCCGATCAGCGTCACCAGCCCCACCTGCGTGTAGATGTTGAGGCTCGACAGGCCCAGGAACAGCGGTATCAGCGCCCCGCAGATAGACAACGGCACCGTCACCAGAATCACCAACGGGTCGCGGAAACTCTCGAACTGCGCCGCCAGCACCAGAAAGATGATCGCCAGTGCCAGGCCGAAGGTCACCCACAGCGCGTTGCCTTCCTGCACGTACTGTCGGGCGCTGCTGCCGTAGTCGAAGGCAAAGCCGGCCGGTGCTTCCTCACGGGCGATCTGCCGTACTGTCTGCACCGCTTCACCCATGCTGACGATGGGGAAGCCCTGGATGATCGCCGAATTCAGTTGTTGGAACTGATTGAGCTGGCGCGGGCGGGCGCGCTCACTGACGGTGATCAATGTCGACAGCGGCAACAGCTCGTTCTGACTGTTGCGCACGTAATACTGGTTCAGCCACTCGGGGTTGTCGCGGTAGGTACGCTCCACCTGGGCGATGACCTTGTAGCTGCGCCCATCGAGGGTAAAGCGGTTGATCTCCGATTCGCCCAGCAACGTGGCCAGGGTACCGCCCAGCTCCTGCATCGATACCCCCATCTGTGCGGCCTTGGCGCGGTCGATGTCGACCACCACCTCTGGCTTGTCGAAGGCCAGGTCAATGTCCAGGAAGGCGAACTTGCCGCTGGCCTGGGCGCGGTCCTTGACCCGTTGCGCCACTTCCAGCAGCGACTCGTAATCGTTGGCGGTGTTGATGACGAACTCGAAGGGCAGGCCTTCGCCGGTGCCGGGGAGGGCGGGCAGGTTGAAGCCGAAGATCTGCAGGCCGGGGATCTGCGCCAGGCGCGCCTGCACCTCGGGCAGCAACTGCATCTGCGTGCGGCTGCGTTCGTTCCAGGGCTTGAGCAGGAAGCCGCCGATACCCGATTGCACCCCATTGAACCCGTTGATCTGGAACGAGGAGTAGTACTCGGGGAAGTCCTTGAAGATGGTCAGGAGCTGGTCGGTGTAGGTGTTCAGGTAATCCAGGTTGGTGGGCTGCGGCGCCGTAGCCATCATGAAGATGATGCCCTGATCCTCGGCAGGTGCCAGCTCTGACTGGCTGAACTTGAGAAACACCGGAATCAGGCACAGCACGATGATCGCGAATACCACCACCACCGGACGGGTGTTGAGCGTGCCGTGCAGCATGCGCTGGTAGCGCTGCTTGAGTTTTTCGAACAGCCGGTCCAGGCGATGGGCCAGGCCTTTGGGGTTGGCGTCGGGGCGCAGCAGCAGGGCGCACATCATTGGCGAAAGGGTGAGGGCGACGATGCCGGAAATCACCACGGCACCGGCCAGCGTCAGGGCAAACTCCTTGAACAGCGCACCTGTCAGGCCCTCCAGGAACCCGATGGGCGCGTAGACGGCCGCCAGCGTGATGGTCATCGAGACCACCGGCATGGCGATCTCCCGGGCGCCCTCCAGGGCGGCGTCGAAGGGTGTGCGGCCCTCTTCTATGTGCCGGTGGATGTTCTCGACCACCACGATGGCGTCGTCCACCACCAGGCCGATGGCAAGCACCATGGCCAGCAGCGTCAACAGGTTGATGGAATAGCCCATCAGTTGCATGAAGAACAGTACGCCGATCATCGACAGCGGAATGGTCACTACCGGGATGATCACCGAGCGCAGGGCCCCCAGGAACAGGAACACCACGACGATGACGATCAGCACCGCCTCGATGAGGGTCTTGACCACTTCATCGATGGACGCCTGGATGAACAGCGTGGCGTCGTAGGCGATGGAGGCCTTGAGGTTGGGCGGCAGTTGGGATTCCAGTTCGGGCATGATCTTGCGGACTTCGCGGATCACGTCCAGGGGGTTGGCCCCCGGAGTGCCCTTGATGCCGATGTACACCGACGGCGTGCCGTTGAACGAACTGACCGTGTCGTAGTTTTCCGCGCCCATCTGCACCCGCGCCACATCGCCCAGCAGTACGCGGCTGTTGCCGTCGGTCTTGAGTGGGATGGAGGCAAAGCCTTCGGTGGTTTTAAGGTCGGTGGTGGCGTTGACGCTGGTGACGATGTATTCGCCCTTCACCTCGCCTGCCGCCGAGAGGAAGTTGTAGCGGCGCACCGCATCGGTCACGTCGGTGGCGCTCAGGCCATAGCCGGCCAGCTTTACCGGGTCGATCCACAGGCGCATGGCAAACACCTGGTTGCCCAGAATCTCCGCCTGGGCCATGCCCGGCAGCGTCGCCAGCTTGGGCTGGATGACCCGCGACAGGTAGTCGGTGATCTGCGGGTTATTGAGCTGATCACTGAAGAAACTGATGTACATCAGTGCCGAAGCATCCGCGGCCTCCTTGCTCAGCACCGGGTCTTCGGCGTCCTGGGGCAGCTTGTTCTTGACCTCGTTGGCCTTGGCCAGCAGCTCGGTGAACAATCGGTCGCTGTCGGAGCCGATGCGTGCGTAGATGGAAATCACCGAGAAGTTTTGACGGCTGACCGAGGTCATGTAGTCGATGCCTTCGGCGCTTGCCAGGCTCTGTTGCAGGGGCTGGGTGATGTAGCCCTGGATGGTCTCGGCATTGGCACCGGGGTACGCGGTGGTCACGGTGATCAGCGCGTTTTCCATCTGCGGGTACTGGCGGATGCTCAATTTGCTCCACGCCTGGAAGCCCAGCAGCACGATCAGCAGGCTGATCACGCTGGCCAGCACCGGGCGGCGGATGAACGGATCGGTAAAGGCCATGGCCGTTCTCCTGGGTCAGCGGGTTTTGACGGTAGTGTCGGGGCTGACGCTGACAGTGGCGCCGTTGGTGAGCTTGAGCTGCCCGCCGGTGACCACTTGTTCGCCCGCCTTGAGGCCCTTGCTGACGATGACCAGGCCATCGCGGCGTTCGCCGGTGTCGACGAAGCGCCGTTCGGCGGTCAGTGTGGTTTTGCCGTCGGCGTCGTTCTTTTCCGCCACCACATACACCGAGTTGCCATAGAGCGTGTAGGCCACCGCGCTTTCCGGCACCACCACTTCATTCTTCGGCTGCGGCAGCACCACCTGCAGGTTGGCGAACATGCCCGGCAACAGGCGCCCCTGGGGGTTGGCCAGCGTGCCGCGTACCAGGATATTGCGGGTGGTGTCCTCCACCTTGGGGTTGAGCGCACTGACCACGCCCTGGAAGGTTTCGCCGGGGTAGGCCGCCACCGAGACCAGCAGGGGCTGGCCCAGATGAAGCTGGGGGATGGCTTGCTCGGCTACGGAGAAGTCCACGTACAGGCTGCTGAGGTCTTGCAGCGTGGCGATCACGGTGCCGCTGGCCAGGTAGTCGCCGACGTCCACCTTGCGGATGCCGATGGTGCCGCTGAAGGGCGCGATGATGGTTTTCTTTGCCAGACTGGCTTTGAGCTGGGCGACGGTGGCCTTGTTCTTGAGCAGCACGGCGTTGAGGCGGTCGAACTCGCCCTTGGAGATGGCGCGGCTGTCCACCAGTTGCGCGCCACGGCCGTAGTCGACCTGGGCCAGCCCCAGGTCGGCCTGTGCGGTGCCTAGCAGGGCGGTTTCGACATCGCTGTCCAGTTGCAGCAGGGGTTGCCCGGCCTTGACCTGCTGGCCTGACTCGAACTGGATGCTGCGCACGGTGCCGGCTACTTCCAGGCTGAGGTTGACGCCCTGCAGCGCCTTGAGACTGCCTACCGCCGGCAGCCGCGATTGCCAGGCGCGCTCGGTGGCGGTGGCCACGGCCACGGCGACGGGCGGCTTGGGAGCCGAGAACATCTGAACCTGCTGGTAGATCGACCAGGCCTTGTAACCACCCAGCAGCAGGACGACGACCAACACAATTCCCAGCATTATCAGCATGCGGCGGCGCAGCATATTCCGTTTCCCTGGAAAGCAAACCTAAGAGTTGGAGCACAGTATGCTTGTCGGGCTCGGTACGCTACTGCGCTTTATTGCTGGATATTACGCCTATCCTGACAACCTCTGTAGCAGCGACTGTCTTTGTGGGAGCGGTGTAGCAGCAACTGTCTTGAAACCGCATTGCCTGCATCGCGACCAAGGTCGGCTCCTACGCCGACCGAGGTGGGAGCCGGCCTTGGCCGCGATGCAGGCGGCGCGGTGTGTCAGGCAATACGCGGCGTCGGTGACGCGGCCTGGCGGCCGCCGCTACAGGGTTGTGCATCATCTGCTGTGCACATGGTTATCCCAGAACCCCGGCGGCAACGCCAGCGGCGTGCCCACCGGCGTTGCCGTGCGGCAGTCGAACAGGCGGCAACGCCCCTGGCCCGAGGTCACCACGAAACCCTGGGGCACCGCCGCCACGCCCGCGCAATCAGGCATGCTGACCTCCAGGCGTTCGGCCCCCGTGTCCAGGTCCCAGACAAAAAAACGGTTGGCCCGCGGCGCCGTCAGGGCCACCAGCCGCAGCTCATCGTGTACGGCGACGCTGGCGCTGTAATGCGCCATTGCCTGCAGCTGCCGCGGCGCCACGGCAAAGGGTTGGAATGCCTGGCCGGGCCGCTTGATGGCCAGCAAGGGTGCCAGGTCGTCCGCAGGCCCCATGAACTGCTGGCAGGTGAGTACCGTGCCATCGGCGGTAATGGCCAGGTGGCGAATGCTGTTCATCGGCTGGTCGAGGCTTTCCTTGCTCAGCAACCCGCCGTCGCGGTTCATCATCACCAGGCTCGGCTCCATGGCGTGCAGGTTCATCTCCACGCGGCTCTCGGCCTCGGTGCGAATGCCGCCGTTGGCCACCACCAGGGTTTCGCCATCGGGCAGCCAGGCCAGCTCGTGGGGGCCGATGCCGTGGCTGGGCAACTCGCCGGCCGGTACGAGCTGGTTGCCGTCGAACCGGTAGACGCCGATCACGCCACGGCCAGGGGCGCGGGTATCGTTTTCGGTGGTGTACAACCATTCGCCGCTGGCGTGGATCACGGCGTGTCCGTAGAAGTGCCGGTCAGCGCGTGCCGTCAACGTCTGCAGCAGCCGGCCATCGCGAAGGTCCAGCAGGTAGCACTCGGTGCCGGGCCGCCGGGCGACAAACAGTGCCAGCTGCCTGCCCGGGTGCTCTACCACGGCGTGACAGCGCTGGCTCACGGGCGTGGCGAATACCTGCCTACCATCGAGCCGGTGGCCGGTTGCGTAGTGTCGTCCGTCAGCGTCGTCGCGGGCGGACAACAGCAGGCTGCTATTCGCCGCCGGGCGCAACAGAGAGGTAAACCACTGTGCCAGGCCCATGCTCAGTCACCATCGTTGGCGTTGAAGCCCAGGGGGATGCCCAGGGCCTTGGCCAACTCGCCCTCGTGCAGGCGGTGCACGGTGTTGAGTTGGTCGTAGAGGGTTTCCAGTTGCTGGCGGCCTTCGGCGTTGGCCAGCAGGTCGGGCAAAGGACGTTGATTGTCGGCCAGGGTTTTCTGCGCGGCGGCGTAGGCGCCATCGATACGCTCGGCCAGCGTCTTGTGGTCACTGCCCAACAGGCCGCGAAGGCCCTGGTCATCCACCCCGGCCCACACGGTCTGGGCGGCGGCCAGGCTGGCCTGCAGGCTCTGCAACGAGTCCTGGCTGCGCCAGGCCTGCGCCTGGAAGGGTTGCACGACGCCCTTGTTCTGCCTGCCCATGGGCGTGCCCAGTTGCTTCTTGAGGGTGTCCAGGGCCGTGACCTGGGCCCGCAGCAGGTCGGCGATGGCCTCATTGGCGTCGGCATAGCGCGGGTTGGGGAAATGGCTCATCTGCCAGAGCATGCCTTCGTTGCTGTTCCACTGGCCAAGAATGCTTTCGGCCAGACTCTTTTGGTGCTCGCCGATAGCCATCAGCAGCGGGCAGTAGCGCGCTTTCTGTTCGGCATCGGCCAGGTCCAGGCGGGCGTCGAACAGGATGTATTCATAGGCTGACAGGCCCTGCACCACCACGCTGGCCTTGGCCAGGCTGGCAGCATCCACCGGCGTCGCTGCGGCCACCAGTTGTTCCACCTGGCGACCGACCAGGTTCTTCTTGTCGGGCCAGAACTGTACCTGCCAGGTACGGTTGCCCTCGGCCAGCGGGCCGATCAGCAGGGGTTGCAGTTGCGCCCAGGCACGCTGTGCGTGGAGGAAATCGGCGCGGGCGGTGGCCAAGCTTTCACTGCCCTTGCAGAATGCCTGGGCGCTGATCGCCAGTTGCCGGTCGGCCTCCACCCAGCGGCTGTAGGTGGGCAGGATCACTTGGTTGGCAATGGCGGCGCTGGTGACCGCCTGCCGGTCCTGGGGCGCGCAGGCACCCAGGAACAAGGCAGCGAGGCTGGAAAACAGCAGCGTGGGACGAAACATGCGGGGCTCCCGGGGGAATCTCAAAGTGAATTCAGAAAGGCCAGCAGCGCGGCGCGCTGCCCGGCGTTGAACGACAGCACGTGACGCTGTGAGGCTGCCGCTTCGCCGCCGTGCCACAGCACGGCCTCCATGGCATTGCGGGCGCGGCCATCGTGCAGGTACTGGGTGTGGCCGCTGACGGTTTCGCTCAGCCCCATGCCCCACAGGGGCGGCGTGCGCCAGTCCTGGGGCCCGGCGGCGAATTCGCTGCGGCCATCGGCCAGGCCGGGCCCCATGTCGTGCAGCAGCAGGTCGGTATAGGGGCGGATGTTCTGGTTGGCCTGCTCCGGCTCGGCGGTGCGGGCAGCCGTGGTGTATTGCGGGACATGGCAGGTCTGGCAGCCGGCCTGATGAAACAGCCGCTTGCCCGCCAGCACCTGCGGTGTACTGACGTCTCGACGCGCCGGCACCGCCAGGTTGCGGGTGTAGAACAGCACGGTGCGCAGGATGTTGTCGCTGACTTCCGGCCGCCCACCGTGTGCGGCCGACAGACACTCGGACTGGGCTGCGGTGCAGTCGTCACGCGGTTGCAGGTGGGTGGTCAGGCCCATGTCGTTGGCGAAGGCATGGGCGTTCTGCTGCTCCAGGGTGGGCTGCCCCGCTTTCCAGCCGAAGCGGCCAATCACCACTTTGCCCAGGGTGTCGTCCCACACCTGATTGGGCCGGCCCCGTACACCCTTGTCGGCCGCAGCCTGGGCCTGAGCATTATCCAAGATTGCCTGCTCCGGGATGGCCTCCAGCAGGCCCAGGCCGATCATGGGCGGTGCTACCCGCGCCGACAGCATGACCTGGGGGTGGAGCGGGCCGTAGCCCAATTGGGTAATGACCAGGCGAGGCTTGCGTAGCTCCACCGGCGTGCCGTCGTCAAACGTTACGGTCAGCGTGTCGTATTCCACGCGCACTTTGGCTTCCGGGCGCACGCCGGGCACGGCCATGTCCTGTAATTGGGTGCCGTACCTGGGCTCTGGATTGACCCCGACACGTTCGATGATCGCCGCCTGTTGTGCGGTGTCGGGTATCGACAGCCGTACCAGCATCGATACTGCATTGGGCGCATCGGGGCCGGGCGGATGGCCCCGACCGTCCTTGATGTGGCAGTTCTGGCAGGCGCTGGCGTTGAACAGCGGGCCCAGGCCGTCGCGCGCCGTGGTGGTGGCAGGGGCAATCACCCAGGGGCTGCGGAAGAAACTGTTGCCGACGCTGAAGTCGACCTTGCGTTCATGGGACAGGTTGGCGGACGGCTGGGCGAAGGCGTTGAGGTCGTCGCGCCAGACCGTGGTGGTGCCGCCTGCCAGCGCCTCATCGGGCTCCGTTTCCCCCAGACGCACGCCGTCGTCGCAGCCACCCAGGCAGAGGGCAAGCAGCGTGGCGCCAAGGCGGGAGGGGATGACTGACATCAATGATCCGGGGGCAGTGGGGCTGGGCGGGCAAGCTTAGCAGGGGCCCCCTGCGCAAATGCCCGAGGTCAATGTTTGATACAAAAAATGCTTCGCTATGGATCCCCACCGTAGCCGCTGCCGCAGGCTGCGGCTACGGGCGGCGGCGTCTGTATCGCGGCCAAGGCCGGCTCCTACCCCGGGCGGTGTAGGAGCCGACCTTGGTCGCGATGCGATTGTGAATGGCTCACGGCTGATCAGAACGTATGGTCAGCGGTTTCCGGGTTCAGGTCGGTGATGCCCAGCTTGCCTGCGGCCTGCTCGATGCTGCCGGTCTGCTTGACCAGGGCGGCGATGGCATCGCGCACCACTTGCTGGCCGCCGTCGTTACCCACGGCGATCAGCTGATCGTAATGTTCGCCTTGGCTGGCGCGGTCGACGATGGCCTGCATCCTGGCCTCGGTGGCCGCCAGGTCGGCGCGCAGGGTGGCGTCGGCTGCCGGGTCGGCCTTGGCCACCAGCGACGAAAGGCTTGGGCCTGTCAGGCGGTTGCCGTCCAGCCGGGTGTATTCGCCCAGGTAGACATTGCGCACGCCCTTGGCGTCGTAGAAGTGCGAGAAATGGGTGTTGTCGCTGAAGCAGTCATGCTCGTCTTCCGGCGAGTTGGCCTCCAGCGAGACCTTCATGCGCTCGCCCGCCAATTCGCCCAGTGACAGGCTGCCCATGCCGAAGAGCATCTTGCGCAGGCCATTGGTGCCGGGCTCGGCTTCCAGGGTGGCGCGGTAGTTGTCGGCAACGCCCGGTTGCCACTGGGCGACCATGGATTCCAGGTCGCTGACCAGCAACTGGGTCACGGCGCCCAGGTAGGCGCGGCGGCGGTCGTTGTGGCCGCCGGTGGCGCCGGGGCCTTGCAGGTAGTCGGAGGCAGGACGGTTGCCGGCACCCGGCCCGGTGCCGTTGAGGTCCTGGCCCCACAGCAGGAATTCGATGGCGTGGTAGCCGGTGGCGACGTTGGCTTCCGAGCCGCCCAATTCATTGAGGCTGGCCAGGGCTTCGGGGGTGATCTCGGTGATGCTGACCTTGTCCTCGCCAATGCGGATGTGCGGGTTGGCGATGATATTGGCCGTGGCCGCCGGGTTGCCCAGCGCCGGCTCGTAGTTGGCGTCGACGTAGTCGATCAGGCCTTCGTCCAGCGGCCAGGCATTCACCTGGCCTTCCCATTCGTCGATGATCGGGTTGCCGAAACGGAACACTTCGCTCTGCAGGTAGGGCACGCGGGCTGCGATCCAGGCCTCGCGAGCGGCCTTGAGCGTGGTGTCATCCGGCTTGGCCAGGAAGGCCTCGACAGCTTGCTGCAAGGCGAGGGCGCTGGTGTGGGAGTCGCTGAAAACTGCCAGCACCATATCGGCGTAATGAGCGACCACGGCCTTGGCCGCCGCCTCGTCGACACCGCTGTTGCCAGAAGCTGGCGCGCTGCTGGTGGCCGTGGTGGCCGGCGGCGCGGCGGCCTTGTCGTCCTTGCCGTCGCCGCAACCGGCGAGCGAAACGGCAAGGGCCAGCAGACTGGCGGTGGCCAGGGGCATGTGAGTCATGGCGGTATCCTGCGTCGGGAGAGGGGCGGGGCGATGGCCACGCGCAACCGGCGCAATGATGCGAAGCAGAAGCATTTCCTGTAAACAATGAAGATGTAAGCAAATTCGACAGGCCGCTGGGGCGGCCGATCAGAGGCTCACGGCCTGGCTGCGCTGGGCCTGTTTGAGGAAAGCCGTCAGCTCACGGGCTGGCAATGGCTTGCTGTACAGGTACCCCTGGCCTTCGTGGCAGCCTTCGGAAATGATGTAGCTTTCCTGCTCCAGCGTTTCCACGCCTTCGGCGATCACCTGCATGCCCAGGCTCTTGCCTAGCTGGATGATGGCCCGCACGATGGTGGCATCGTCGTCGTCCTCCAGCAGGTCCTGGACGAAGCTCTTGTCGATCTTGATCTTGTCCAGCGGCAGCGACTTCAGGTAGCTGAGCGACGAGTAGCCGGTGCCGAAGTCATCGATGGCGATCAGCGCGCCGGAGCGGCGCAGGCTCAGCAAGTGCTGGGCGGCGGTGCTGATGTCTTCCATCAGGCCGGTCTCGGTCACCTCCAGTTCCAGGCTGCGCGGCGGCAGCCGGTAGATCTGCAGGAAGTTGCTGACCACCCGTGGCAGCTCGGCGTGGTGCAGTTGCACGGTGGACAGGTTGACCGCCATGCGTAGCTCGCTGAAGCCCTGGTCCAGCCACTCGCGCAGCTGCCGGCAAGCTTGGTCCATCACCCATTCGCCGATGCCGATGATGCTGCCGTTCTGCTCGGCCAGGGGGATGAATTGATCCGGCGGCACCAGACCGTATTCAGGGTGCTGCCAGCGCAGCAGCGCTTCGACGCCGACCACCCGGTGGTCGCGGTAGCTGACCTGCGGTTGGTACACCAGGTACAGCTGCCCGCGGGCGATGGCCTCGCGCAAATCCTTTTCCAGCTCGCGGCGCCGACGCATCTCGCTGTCGACGCTGGCGATGTAGAACTGGTAGCGGTTGCGTGAGCGCAGCTTGGCCAGGGTCATGGTCTGCTCGGCTTTCTGCAGCAACTTCTCGGTGCTGTCGCCGTCCTCGGGGAACAGGGTGATGCCGATGGTGGCGCGCAGGCGGATCTCTTGCAGGTCGGGGCCGAAGGGTGCCTCCAGGTCATCGAGGATGCTCTGGGCCAGCTCGGCGGCCTGGTAGGGTTGATCGATGTCGGCCTGCACCAGCGCGAACTGGTCGCCGCCCAGCCGCGCCAGGGCGCCCAGGCGGCCGCTGTGGGCGCGCAGGCGGTCGGCCAGGGCCAGTAGCAACTGGTCGCCGATCTGGTAGGTGAACTGCTCGTTGATGCCCTTGAAGTCGTCCAGGCCCACGCACAGCACGGCCACCCGGCGTTGCAGGCGCCCGGCGTCGACCAGAATCTTGTCCAACTGCGACTGCAACTGCTGGCGGTTGGGCAAGCCGGTGAGGAAGTCGTACTGGGCCATGCGTCGCAGGCTGTTCTCGGCTTCATGGCGCAGGTGGGTGTTGCGTTCGATGGATTCGAGCAGTTGGTTGGCGGTGTTGATCCACAGCCCCAGTTCATTGCGCTCGTGGCCCTTGAGCAACGGCAACTTGTGCTGGCTGGGGCGATCGGGGTTGATGTGAGTCAGGTGCTCGATGATCTGCTTCAGCGGCTTGGTCAGCAGCCAGTGATAGACCAGGTACAAGGCCAGGCCCATGGCCAGCGCGCGCAGCACGCCGGAGATGAAAATGATCACCGAGTTGATGATGAAGCCCTGGCCGTAGGGGGCGGTGTCGAGGGTGATGCTCAGGTCGCCGTAATATTCACTGTAGGGGCCGCGGCCCACCAGTTTGGTCGTGAAGGTCTTTTCTTCGCCCAGGATAGGATCGGTCAGCCAGCGGGTGGCTGTTTGCAGCGGCGGGCGCGACTTGTCGGCCAGCGTCGGTTCGTTGGGATGGCCAATGGAGGCGATGCGCACGGCATTGTCCTGGAACAGGCCTTCGATCACTTGCATGCCCATTTCCCGGTCCAGGCTGTAGACGGCCTGGGTGGAGGGGTCGCGGAACATGTCGAGGATGCGCGCGGCGTCGTTGGCCACGGCCTGGCGGGTCTTGTAGGCATCGAAGACAATCTGGGCACAGCTGAGCACCACGCCGACGATCAACGCCGACAGCAGCACCACGCGTAGCAACTTCACCGACAAGCTGTTCTTGAGTTCCAGCTTCAAAGGGCCATTCCTTGTTGCGTGCAAGTGGCATCATTATGCCATTATGGTTGGCAATCCCGGTGGGCAGTCAAGGGGCAGTATGCGGAAGGTGGAGCACCTGGGGCGAGTCCCTTCTTCCTATGTCGGTTGGAACCGGCTTGCACTTGAATGCTGCCCGGTATTTTTCCCTTTTGTAGATCTTAGCCTTATCACGGATCCAGGCAAGCCCCCATGGCCGACGACGACTTCCGTACTGTGGGAACTGGCTTGCCAGCGAGCTGTGGAGGCCCTCAAAAGCTCGCTGGCAAGCCAGCTCCCATAGCACAAAAAAAACCCGGCACAAGCC
>KI547164.1:190296-197026 GCA_000497835.1 gamma proteobacterium L18
ACGGCACAAGCCGGGTTTTTTTCAAGCGCGACGCTTAGGCAGTGAAGGTCTTGCCTTCGAACTGCTCGGCCACGAACTTCCAGTTGACCAGGTTCCAGAACGCCTCGACATACTTCGGACGCAGGTTGCGGTAGTCGATGTAGTAGGCGTGTTCCCAGACGTCGCAGGTCAGCAGCGGGGTGTCGCCGCTGGTCAGCGGGTTGCCGGCGCCGATGGTGCTGGCCAGGGCCAGGGAGCCGTCGGCTTTCTTCACCAGCCAGCCCCAGCCGGAGCCGAAGGTGCCGATGGAAGTCTTGCTGAACTCTTCCTTGAACTTGTCGAACGAACCGAACGCGGCGTTGATGGCTTCAGCCAGGGCACCGGTAGGTTGGCCGCCGGCGTTTGGCGCCAGGCAGTTCCAGTAGAAAGTGTGGTTCCAGACCTGAGCGGCGTTGTTGAAGATGCCGCCCGAGGAAGTCTTGACGATTTCTTCCAGGGTCTTGCCTTCGAACTCGGTGCCTGGCACCAGGTTGTTCAGGTTCACGACGTAGGTGTTGTGGTGCTTGTCGTGGTGGTATTCCAGCGTCTCTTTGGAGATGTGCGGCTGCAGCGCATCGTGAGCGTAGGGCAGCGGCGGCAATTCGAAAGCCATGGTGATTCTCCTAATCAGGTCTGTTGCGGTGAGCGCAAGGCCGATCACGGGCGGCCAGAGATACGCCGGCGAGTTTTTACTCTTTGCGGCGCAGGGTTTGGATCATAGCACCGGGACCCAGGCATAACCACGCAACAACTGTGTGGGATAGAGGTTCCAGAGCGCTTGGGTACTTTCTGATGCCGCGCGTCGTTTACGTGAAAATCAACTGCGCCGCCACCGCGAACATCATCACCGCCACCATCAGGTCCAGCAGCCGCCAGGTGGCCGGCCGGGCCAGCCACGGGGCCAGCCACGCCGCCCCCAGCGCCAGGGTGAAAAACCACAGCAGTGAAGCGCTGGCGGCACCGGCCACGTAGGCACTGGGCATGGTCTGCTGGGCGCCCAGCGAGCCGATCAGCAGCACCGTGTCCAGGTACACGTGGGGGTTGAGCAGGGTGACGGCCAGGGCGCTGAGCAGTACTGCCCGGCGTGAGCGTTGACCGTCGCCGTCGCCCTGTTGCAGGCTTTGCCGCGAGCAGGCGCGGCGCAGGGCCTTGGCGCCATACCACAGCAGAAAGAGCACGCCGCCCCAGCGCGCCACGCCCAGCAGCAGTGGGCTGTGCGCCAGCACATTGGCCAGGCCGAACACGCCCAGGGTCACCAGCAGCGCGTCGCACAACACGCACAGCGCGGCCACGGGCAGGTGGTGCTCGCGGCGCAGGCTCTGGGCCAGTACGAAGGCGTTCTGAGTGCCGATGGCCATGATCAATCCCGCTGCCACCAGCAGGCCGTTCAGATAACTGTTCCACATGATTTCAAACTCCAGGTCATGCGTTGGAGTGTGTCGCCCTTTGCTGTATAAGAAAAACCAATAATGCTGATCGCTCATTAGGAAAAATGATGTTCGATTACAAATTGCTTTCCGCCTTGGCGGCGGTCACCGAACAGGGTGGCTTTGAGCGCGCCGCCCAGGTGCTGGGCCTTTCGCAGTCGGCTATTTCCCAGCGCATCAAGTTGCTGGAAGCGCGCGTCGGCCAGCCGGTGCTGGTGCGCGCCACGCCGCCCACGCCCACCGAGGTGGGCCGGCGCCTGCTCAACCACGTGCAGCAGGTGCGGTTGCTGGAGCGCGACCTGCAGGGCCAGGTGCCGGCGCTGGACGAAGAGGGCTTGCCGGAGCGTCTGCGCATTGCCCTGAACGCCGATAGCCTGGCCACTTGGTGGGCGCTTGCCGTGGGCGAGTTTTGTGCTGAACGCGGTTTGCTGCTGGATCTGGTGGTGGAAGACCAGGAGGTGGGCCTCAAGCGCATGCGAGCCGGTGAAGTGGCGGCGTGTCTGTGTGCCAGTGAACGGCCGGTGGCGGGGGCGCGGAGTGTGCTGCTGGGGGCGATGCGCTACCGGGCGCTGGCCAGCCCCGGGTTTGTCGCCAGGCATTTCCCTGACGGCTTCGATGCGGGACAATTGGCCCGCGCCCCCGCCCTGGTATTTGGCCCGGACGATCTGCTGCAGCATCGCTACATGGCGGGGCTGGGTATTGAAGGTGGCTTTACCCACCACCTGTGCCCGTCTTCCGAAGGCTTCATGCGCATGGCCGAGGCCGGGCTTGGCTGGGGGTTGATGCCCGAGTTGCAGGTGCAGCCACAACTGGCCGCTGGCACCCTGCTGGAATTGACACCGCAGCGCTGGGTGGATGTGCCGCTGTACTGGCATCACTGGCGCCACGGCGGGCAATTGCTCACTGACCTGACCGGCCACCTGGCCCGCCAGGCCGGCACCTGGCTAGTCACCTAGCCGCAGCCTGTTGGTAGCGGCGACAACGTATTTTTTATCTGATGGCAACGACGCGGAGCGCTTCATGAAAATTCTGGTAACCGGCGCAAGCGGATTCATCGGCGGGCGTTTTGCCCGCCACGCGCTGGAACAGGGCCTGGAAGTACGGGTCAGCGGCCGCAGGGCGGAAGGCGTCGAGCACCTGGTGCGCCGCGGCGCGCAGTTCGTCCAGGGCGACCTGACCGACCCGGATTTGGTGCGCCGCCTGTGCATCGGTGTCGAGGCCGTGGTGCATTGCGCCGGTGCGGTGGGCAACTGGGGACGCTATCAGGATTTTCATCGCGGTAACGTCGAGGTCACCGAGAATGTCGTTGAATCCTGCCTGAAGGAGCAGGTGCGGCGGTTGGTGCATCTGTCGTCGCCGTCCATCTATTTCGATGGCCGTTCGCGCCTCAACCTGCGTGAAGAACAGGTGCCACGACGTTTCCACGATCATTACGCCAAGACCAAGTTTCTCGCCGAGCAGAAGGTGTTTGGTGCCGCCGAGTTCGGCATGGAGGTGCTGGCCCTGCGCCCACGCTTCGTCACTGGCGCAGGTGACGTCAGCATCTTCCCGCGCCTGCTGCAGATGCAAAAGAAGAACCGCCTGAAAATCATCGGCAACGGCCTCAACAAGGTCGACTTCACCAGCGTGCAGAATCTCAACGTAGCGCTGATGAGCGCCCTGATGGCCGACGAGTCGGCACTGGGCAAGGCGTACAACATCAGCAACGGCACGCCTGTGCCGATCTGGGACGTGGTCAACTATGTGATGCGCCAGATGAACCTGCCCCAGGCCACGAATTATCGGTCCTACAAGCTGGCCTACACCGCTGCCGCACTTAACGAAGGCGCCTGCCTGCTGTGGCCGGGCCGGCCGCAGCCGACCCTGTCGCGCCTGGGCATGCAAATCATGAACAAGGATTTCACCCTCGACATCAGCCGGGCGAGGCATTATCTCAATTACGAGCCCACGGTGAGCCTGTGGGCGGCGCTGGACGAGTTCTGTGGCTGGTGGAAAGCCCAGGATCGCACCGGCAGCCGTTGAACCGGCCGGCGCTTTCGCGGTCGATCACAGCGGCGAATCGGCGGGTATACTCGCACCCCTGTTCAGCCATCACTGTGCTTCATATAAAGGTTTCCCGATGCGTAACGATGCCCGTGACGACGATTTCGACAATGTGCCGCGCCTGAGCGCCAAGGACGTCGATGACGACGACTTCGCCCCCGCGACGGCCGCCGAGCGCGACCGCACCACGGTGTACTCGCGCACCACGCCCGTGATCAAGGTCAAGGGCCCCAGCACCGGTGCGCTGTGGGCGCTGAGCGGTGCCCTGGCCATTGCCTTGGTGGGCCTGGGCTGGTGGAGCTTCCAGCAGATTTCGCTGATGGAGCAGCAACTGGTGGCCACCCAGGAAAGCTTTGCGCGCATCAGCGAGGAAGCGGCAGGGCGTCTGCAGGACATCAGCGGCAAGGTGGTCGCCACCGAGTCCAGCGCCAACAGCGGCAGCGAGGCGCTGAAGTTGCAGATCAAGCAGTTACAGGGCCAGCTTCAGGACCAGAGCCGCCAGCAGCAGGGTGTGGCCGGTCAGCAGGGGGATCTGGGCAAGCGGCTGGATCAGGCGTTGGCCCAGGCGGCTGCGCAGCAGGCAGCGAATGAGCAGGTGCAGGCGCAGCTCAAGACGTTGAGCGGCGATGTGGCTCAGCTCAAGGCCAGCCAGGTGGATGGAGGCAAGCTGGACGCGCAGATCAAGGCGGTGGCGGCCGATATCGCGACGTTGAAAAAGCAGGGCAATCTCGGCGGCCGCCTGGACAG
Organism: gamma proteobacterium L18; assembly: GCA_000497835.1. Lineage (GTDB taxonomy): Bacteria > Pseudomonadota > Gammaproteobacteria > Pseudomonadales > Pseudomonadaceae > Aquipseudomonas. The sequence goes on from KI547164.1 coordinate 194,532, forward strand.
TGTGGAACAGGACCTGGTGGTGCTCAAAAGCGAAGTCGAGAACCGCCCGACGCCGGCTGCGGGGGCCAACACCGCCGAGTTCGACTCGTTCCGCGGGCAGACCACGCGCAACATCACCACGCTGCAAAGCCAGATTCAGAACCTGCAGCAGCAGATCAATACCCGCCAGTAAGCGGCGCCTGCTTCGCGGGCACGGCCCGCTCCTACAGCACCGCGCAGTCCTGTAGGAGCGGACCGTGTCCGCGAAGGCTTTACCGCCAATTACAGCGTCGGGTAGTCCAGATACCCCTCGGCACCTTTGCCGTAGAAGGTCTGCGGGTTAGGCTCGTTCAGCGGCGCATCCGCCGCCAGCCGGGCCACCAGGTCCGGGTTGGCAATGAACGGAATACCAAATGCCACCGCGTCCGCCGTGCCCGCTGCCAGTGCTGCGTTGGCAGTCGCCTTGGTGAAGCGCTCGTTGGCGATGTAAGGACCACCAAAGGCCTCTTTCAGGGCCGCGCCGATGCTGTCGTCAGCTTCCTTCTCACGGGCGCAGATAAACGCCACGCCACGCTTGCCCAGCTCACGGGCTACGTAGCTGAAGGTTTCCAGGCGGTTGGCGTCGCCCATGTCATGGGAGTCGGCACGCGGTGCCAAGTGCACGCCCACGCGGCCAGCACCCCACACGTCGATGCACGCGTCGGTCACTTCCAGCAGCAGGCGGGCACGGTTTTCCAGCGAGCCACCGTATTGGTCGGTGCGCTGGTTGGTGCTGCTTTGCAGGAACTGGTCCAGCAGGTAGCCGTTGGCGCCGTGCACTTCCACGCCGTCGAAACCGGCGGCCTTGGCGTTTTCCGCGCCTTGGCGGTAGGCGTCGACGATGTCGGCGATTTCAGCGGTTTCCAGGGCGCGCGGGGTGGGGAACTCGGCGATCGGGCGCACCAGGCTGACGTGGCCGGCCGGCTTGATGGCGCTTGGCGCTACCGGGGTTTCACCGTTCAGGTAGCTTTGGTGGGAAATACGGCCCACGTGCCACAGTTGCAGGAAGATACGCCCGCCGGCACCGTGGATGGCCTTGGTGACGTTGGTCCAGCCGCGTACTTGGTCGTTGGACCAAATGCCGGGGGTGTCCGGGTAGCCCACGCCCATAGGCGTTACCGAGGTGGCTTCGCTGAGGATCAGCCCGGCGCTGGCACGTTGCACGTAGTACTCGGCCATCATCGCATTGGGCACGCGGCCTTCGTCGGCGCGGCAGCGGGTCAGCGGGGCCATGATGATGCGGTTGGGCAGTTCGAGGTCGCCGAGTTTGATCGGGTCGAAAATCGTGGTCATGGGTCTAGCCTCACAAGGATTGAGTTGGCAAACGTGATCGGGGGGCGCTCAGAGCTCTTGGCTCATCTGCTTGAGGAACGCCTGGATGGTGTCCTCGTTGCGCTGGAAAAAATGCCACTGGCCCACCTTGCGGCTGCTGATCAGCCCGGCGCGCTGCAGCGTCGCCAGGTGTGCCGAGACCGTGGACTGCGACAGGCCGCAGCGTTGGTCGATCTGGCCGGCGCACACACCGATGTCGGTGCTGTGGTGCTGCTGGTCGGGGAATTCGGCCTCGGGGTTTTTCAGCCAGTTGAGGATTTCTCGCCGTACTGGATGGGCCAGGGCTTTTATTATTTCGTCGAGATCGAGTGGCATGGCGGCAGGGCTCGGTTGGTGTAGCGTTATATCGCGATGGGACGAAATATATATCTGTATTTTGCGATATACAAATATGATCGAGTGCTATGCACAGGCTAAATCGCTATATCGGGTTATAACGATATGGCCCACAGGTGATACGCTGAACCCATGAACTATCTTGCGCATTTGCACCTGGGCGGCCAGGAACCGGAGCAACTGTTGGGCAGCCTGTACGGCGATTTCGTCAAGGGGCGGCTTGAGGGGCGCTATTCGCCGAAACTGCTGGACGCCATTCAGTTGCATCGACAGATCGATGCGTTCACCGACAGCCATCCCGTGGTGTTGCGTGCGCTGGGGCGGTTTCCGGCGCAGCGGCGGCGCTATGCCGGGATCATTGTCGATGTGTTTTTCGATCATTGCCTGGCGCGGCATTGGGCCGATTATTCGGACGTACCGTTGCGTCACTACACCGCCGGGGTCTACCGCGTGTTGGCGGCCGAACCTGAGTTACCGGGGCGGCTGGCGCGCATGGCGCCGTACATGATTGCCGATGACTGGCTGGGTTCGTACCAGGAGTTCGCGGTGCTGGAGCAGGTGTTCAACGGGATTTCCCGGCGCTTGTCCAAGCCTGAGGGGATACTGGGAGCGATGGGTGAGGTGCGCGCGTTATACGAGCCGTTGACCGAGGATTTTCGTGAGTTCTACCCCATCCTCCAATCCTTCGCGGATCCGTAGCAGCAACTGTCTTGTGGAGGTGCACACTGTGGGAGCAAAGCTTGCTCGCGAGGGGACCTCACTGACGCCATCGCGAGCAAGCTTTGCTCCCACAGTGGTGCGGCTCACAT
>KI547164.1:197234-244159 GCA_000497835.1 gamma proteobacterium L18
CCTCCCACAGTGTGTCCCCTAATTCTGTAGCTGCCGCCAGGCTGCGTCCAGCCACACCACCGCGTTGCCTGCGGACGCAGCCTGGCGGCCGCTGCTACGGGATCAGGCGGCTTTGGATTGTTCGACGGCCTCGCCAAACAACGCCACCCGCACGGCCTCCTGCGCCTGATACGCCAACGCCGCGCGTTCCATGCCGGCACTGGCAATCGGCGCCAGCAGGTGAATTTCCACATCGCCCACGTCATTGCTGAACAGCCGCATCAGGTGCGAAAGCAGATCGTCATCGCCAATGAACGGTGCCAGCGAATCAATCGCCCCGTCGCGCAGGTAACGAATGGCCACCGGCTGCAACGGCACCTCGGCTTCGATGGCACTCGCCAGCAGGCGCCCGTGGAAGGTACGCAGGCTTTGGCCGTCAGTGGTGGTGCCCTCCGGGAAAATCATCAACGAGGCCCGGCTACCCAGGTGTTGGGTCATCTGCCGGCGAATCAATTGGCTGTCGCCCGAGCCACGGCGGATGAACAGTGTCCCCGCCTTCAGCGCCAGCCAACCGGCGACAGGCCAGGTGCGCACTTCAGCCTTTGACAAAAACGACAGCGGCGCCAGTTGACCCAGCAAGGCGATGTCGGTCCAGGACACGTGGTTGCACACCCACAGCATCGGCTGCTGCGGCAACTGGCCGTGAACGGTGACACGGAAGGGCAGGGCGTTGGTCAGCCGGCCCATGAAAAATCGTGACCAGCGCTGGCGACGGGTCATGGAATTGCGAATGCGCAGGCGCTCGTACAGGGTGAAGATCGCTGCCATGCCCAGCCCCAGCGCCACTACCACAAGCACCCGGGCAATGCGCGCGTACACGCGCAGGCGTGCCATCAGACCGCTGCCTTGAAATGGCGGGCATAACGCGGGCACAGGTTCTCGCGCTTGAGCAGGATGAACACGTCGGCCACCTGGAATTCCTCGTCCCAGCACGGCTCGCCGCACACCTTGGCGCCCAGGCGCATATACGCCTTGAGCAGCGGCGGCATTTCGGCGATGACGTTGCTCGGTACCTCCATCTCGGGCAGCGGCTTTTTGGGTTCGGCGCGCAGGTGCTCGGTGCAAAGATAGCGTTCGCGCAGGCGCTGCATGATCGCCCGGGCCTGCACGCCGCCATCTTGCATGGGGATGCTGGCGCAGCCCATCAGGTAGCTGTAGCCGCCTTCGTTGAGCACTTCGGCCAACTCGCCCCACAGCACGGCGATGGTGCCGCCGTTGCGGTAGTCGGCGGCCACGCAGGTACGGCCGATTTCCAGGATCGGGCCTTGCAGGCCACCCAGGCCGTGGAGGCTGAATTCTTCTTCGCTGTAGAAACGCCCCAGGCTGTGGGCGGCGGTGTGGTCGAGCAGGCGGGTGGTGGCCACCAGCTCGCCAGTGCTCAGGTCGCGTACGCCAATGTGGCGGCAGTGCGCGTCGTAGTCATCCATGTCCAGGCCCAGTTCGGCGCCCTTGAGCTTGGCGTCGAACTCGCCGCTGAACACGTTGAAGCGCAGGCTCTGGGCTTCGCGAAGGGCTTCTTGGCCAGTCAGGCGTTCGGCTTGCAGGCGACGTTCGGTGCGTGTAACGCCAGATAGAGCGATCTGAGTCATTGCGAGTCTCCAAAAGCCAGCCCTGGGGTTGCGGCCGGTCGACTTTATTGGGCAATCTCAGCCTAGGTAGGCCCGGTGTCATCACCGTTAAGCTTTGGTGATGCTTGTATGACAGCCCCCAAGGAGTGCCCATGTCCTGGCTCAAGTTGCTCAACGTGCATGAACGGTTGCCATCGGCGGCCAACCTGACCGATACCTACGCGGCGTTGCTCGAACGCTTGGGGCCGGTGTCACCTTTCGAACTGGCGGTGCTGGGCGGGCAGGCCGTGGACAGTCCGGGCCTGGCGTTTCTGGTCGGTTATCAGGCGGCGCTGCGGGTGTTGTGGCCCAGCGCGCCGCCCAGCCTGGGGGCCATCTGCGCCACTGAACAGCACAGCCTGCGCCCGGCCGACCTGCAAACCCGGCTGAGCGAGCTACGCGTCAACGGGCGCAAGGACTTCGTCACCGCGGGCGACGCGGCCGACTGGTTGCTGGTAGCGGCGCGCAGCGAGGCGTCGGGGCAGGCACCGCGTCTGAATCTGGTGGTGGTTTACCCGGGCGAGCCGGGTGTGCGGCTTGAGCCTTTGCCGCCAATCGCCTTGATGCCCGAGATCAGCCACAGTCGCCTGCATCTGGATGACGCCCTGTGCGAGCGCCTGGCGGGGGATGGCTGGGATGCTTATGTAAAGCCGTTCCGTAGCCTGGAAGACCTGTATGTATTGAGTGCGATGATTGCCTGGTTGTATGCCCGGGGGCAGGACAATGCCTGGCCGCAAGCGTTGCAGTTGCGGCTGGTGGGGCTGCTGGGCAGCTGTGCCGAGGCCACGCGCCAGTGCCCGGACGCGGCCACCAGCCATGTGTTGCTGGCGGGGATCTTCGAGCAGTTCGCGGCGCTGTCGGCGGACCTGGAGTCAGCATTCGCGAAGGGGCCGGAAGACTTGCTCACCACCTGGCAGCGCGACCGCGGCCTGCTGACCCTGGCCAGCGGCGCCCGCCACAAACGCCTGGAAAAGGCCTTGCAGGCACTACACACATCCCCTTTGTAGCAGCGACTGTCTTGAAATGGTGTCGTCTGCATCGCGACTAAAGTCGGCTCCTACACCGTCCGTGGTAGGAGCCGGCCTTGGCCGCGATGCAGACGACGCCGGCCTGTAGCAGCTGCCGAAGGCGGCGTCTGGCGCACGCCGTCCATCAACTGAACCGTAGCGCCGGTGACGCGGCCTGGCGGCCGCTGCTACAGGGCATTGCGCGTGCAAAGGATTGTCACATTGGCTGTCTACACTGCGCCGCATGCGCAAACCCTGGTTACTTCTACTTGCCGTATTCGCCCTGCCAGCCTTCGCCGAAGACTGGCCCGGCGAGCAGTGGTCGCAAGACCTGCAAGCCCCAAGCCCTGCCTTGCAGGCCCTGACCGACTACGCCTTCCCACCCCGTAACGACGACACCCGCGCCGGTGTTCGCACTGACGCGCTGGTGGTCATCCGCGACGGCAAACTGATTTACGAACGCTACGCCGCCCCCTTCACCGCCGACTCCCTGCACACCACCTGGTCGATCAGCAAAAGCCTGATGGCCTGTGTACTCGGCGTGGCCTTCGGCCAAGGGCGCTTTGATCTCGACGACCCGGTGGCCGAGCATTACCCCGCCATGGCCCGCCACCCAGGCATTCGCCTGGTCGATCTGCTGCACTGGGCTTCGGGCCTGGATTGGCAGGAAGACTACGAGTATGCCCCGCTGTATTCCTCGGTGGTGGCCATGCTCTACACCCGCGGGCGTGGCGACATGGCGGCCTTCACCGCCGGGCTGGACACCTTCGCCGCGCCTGGCCAGGTGTTTCGCTATTCCAGCGGCGACAGCAACCTGCTGTCTGCGGCCCTGGAACACATGGTCGGCGCCCACGACTACCCCGACTACCCCTGGCAGGCCCTGTTCCAGCCGCTGGGCATCGACCATGGCGTCTGGGAAACCGACACCCGTGGCACCTTCGTCGCCTCGTCCTACGCCTACCTGCGTGCCCGGGACCTGGCACGCGTGGGCTTGCTGATGTTGCGCGACGGTCGTTGGCACGATCAGCAACTGCTGCCCAGGGAGTGGATCGCCTTCAACCGCCGTCCCTTCGAACACGCCGTCGCCGAACCGGGCGAAGCCACCGGTGGCGGCCAGTGGTGGCTCAACCAGCCCGTCGGCAATGCGCCTCCGCCCTGGCCCGACGCCCCGGCACAGACCTTCGCAGCACTTGGCCACTGGGGCCAGGCGCTGTACGTGCTGCCCGAACAGAAACTGGTGATCGTGCGCTACGGCGATGACCGCGACGGCAGCTACCTGCACAACGAACTGCTCAAGCGCGCCCTGGCCGCGTTCGCCCCGGCGGTGCAACCATGAAGCGCGGCGTGGCGACCCTCATCGTGCTGGCGGTGGCGCTGTCGGTCTGGCATGAGCGCGTGGCATTGTTTTCCTTCCCCGGCATTCTCAGCGCCTACAGCGCCAAGGAGTATTGCTCGTGTCGGTATGTGATGGGCCAGTCGGACGGTTACTGCCGTGGCTACGTCAAGCAGTGGTTACCCTTGAGTAGCCTTGGGGATGATGCGGCGCATGCCAGGGTGGTGGCGCGTGGCCTGGGGCAAAGCGCGACGGCCGTATGGGTGGGGCCGCGGCAGGGGTGTCGGTTGCTGCCGTGAAGCCGCGAAGCGCAGTTATTCAGTGCGCTTCTGCTCAAGCCAGCGTTCGATGTAGGACAGCAATTGCGCCAGTCCTTGTGGGGTCGCCAGCATATTCATTGGGGTCTGGTTTGCGAGGTAGTCGTTCGGTGTTTCGAGCCATCTAAACGCGGCCCCTCTGCTCCCTTTAATCGGAATGGTCAGGTCAAGCACCTGCTTCAACTGTTGTGGATAGGGATACCAGGACTCTGGCTTCAGTGTGGCCTGTCTTCCTCCGGATACAATTCGCGGCAACTGAGAGGCTTCCAGCTCTTCGGTGGCTATCCTCATCCGGGTCCAATGAGCAAGATTGACCAGCTCGGTATTGGGTTGACGGTGCGCGCTGGTTGAAGGGATAACCAGCCCGATACGTACCTTGGTGGTGTTCCTGATCATCGCCAGCGCAGGTGCCAGATCGGTATCGTTGGTGGCGATGACCACCTGGTCCACATCGCCGCTTATTGCGTCGTGGTAAGCGTGCAACGCAAGGTTGACATCGGATTGCTTCTCCTCGACCTTCCACGCCAACCCCGTTGCACACTCCTTGGGCGGCCGTTTCGGAGCAGAAGGGCATATGAGTCGCACCTTCATCGGGTTGACTGCGTAATAGCCCTCGATTAGCTCGATTCTCGGGCCGTGGAATTTGCGCAACGCGGAGTGATAGCGGGCCTGAGAGGAGACCGAGTCAGCGTCCTGCGCCACGCTTGCAACGATCTTGGCAGTGAAGAACTTGAGTGCTGGCGCGCATGCAACTCGTGAATGGCGGGTACGTCCAGAGCAATCAGTCGCATTGATGGAGGGAAGAATGTGCCGTTCGAATAACGCCAGGGGATCAAGCCACTTAAGCGATGTGTGGCGCAGGCAACCGTGGTAAAAGTTGTAACCGTCGATGTAAATTCGAGTTCGCAAAGGCTCCAGCGCGGCAGATCCTTGCATTGGCCAGGCTCCAGAAACGAAAAAACCGACTTTCGCCGGCTTTTTCCCCCTCAAACCAGATGATCGTGCCACGCCGGTTAGGAGGGTTAGTTGTTGGGACAAAGTATCGCGCAGTGATGCGCCCGGATCAAGATGATAAAGGCCCACGACCGATCGCGGGATGGTGAGTGTGTATCAAGATGAATCCTCGCCATCGGGGTCACTGTTTGCCAGCCTCCAACCTCCCGGTTAAGGTTGACCCGCCATCTGTAACCGGAGGTTGCATGCTCCAATTCCTATTCCTGCGAGCCACCTGACATGGCCGGCCCTATCTTCCCCTGGCGCCCCGACAACCAGTTCGAACTGCTGATCGACGGCCCGGTGTTTTTCCCGCGCATGCTCGACGCCATCGCCAACGCGCGCCAGCAGGTGGACCTGGAGTTGTACCTGGTGGAATCCGGCCGCTGCGCCCAGGCGGTGATCCAGGCGCTGGCCGAGGCGGCAGGGCGGGGCGTGACGGTACGTTGCCTGTTCGACGACTACGGTTCGCTGGCGCTGTCCAGCGAGCTGCGCCAGCGCCTGAGCGAGGCGGGCGTGGAGCTGCGTTGGTACAACCCCATGCGCCTGCGGCGCGGGCTGCGCAATTTGCGTCGCGATCACCGCAAGTTGCTGATCGTCGATCAGCAGTGGGCCACGGTGGGCGGCGCCGGGTTGACCGATCAATTCTGGCAACCCGACCAGCCCACCAGTGAGTGGCATGAGGTGATGGTGCAGATTGAGGGGCCATTGGTGGCGGACTGGCAAATGCTGTTCGACCGTCAGTGGCGGGCCAACCTGCGGCGCACGGCGTGGCGCCCGGCCACGCATTTCGGCTTGCCGCGTTTGCCACGGGTACCGGCCAGCGGCAGCGGGCTGGGCCGGGTGGCGTATGCCGATGCGCGTCAGCACCGCGACATCCTGCGGGCGCTGGTACGGGCCATCAATAGCGGCAAGCAGCGCATCTGGCTGGCCACGCCGTATTTCCTGCCTACCTGGAAAGTTCGGCGTTCATTGCGCCGCGCGGCAGGTCGCGGTGTGGATGTGCGGCTGCTGCTGACCGGGCCGCGTACCGATCATCCGTCGGTGCGCTTTGCGGGGCATAACTACTACCCACGGCTGTTGAAGGCGGGCGTCAGCATCCATGAATACCAGCCGTGCTTCTCCCATTTGAAGATGGTGCTGGTGGACGACTGGGTCAGTGTGGGCTCCTGCAATTTCGACCACTGGAACCTGCGCTTCAACCTGGAGGCCAACCTCGAAGCTGTGGACGTGAACTTGAGCGCCGCCGTACGCGACAGCTTCCTGCGCGACTTTCAGGCCAGTGTGCAGATCACCCTGGCCGACTGGCAGCGGCGGCCGCTGTGGGGCAGGGTTCAGCAGCGCATATTTGGCTGGATGGATCGGTTGTCCATCGCGCTGTTTGGACGGCGGCAATAGCACGATCCGATGAGTAGTACCCACGTATTACCCACCGGGACAGCAGCAGGACTACCTTGATAAGGGAAAGGTAATTCACCCCATTGAGAGGAGTACTACAGCATGGCCGCGAAAAAGATCCTGATGCTGGTGGGCGACTACGTCGAAGACTATGAAGTGATGGTGCCGTTCCAGGCACTGCAGATGGTTGGCCATGTGGTACACGCCGTGTGCCCGGACAAGCAGGCAGGGCAAAGCGTGCGCACGGCCATTCATGACTTCGAGGGTGACCAGACGTACAGTGAGAAACCGGGCCACAACTTCGCCCTGAACTTCGATTTCGCCAAGGTCAGTGCCAGTGACTACGATGCCTTGGTGATTCCCGGCGGACGCGCTCCCGAATACCTGCGCCTGAATGCCAAGGTGCTGGAACTGGTGCAGGCGTTCGATCAGGCCGACAAGCCCATCGCCGCCGTCTGCCATGGCGCGCAGCTGCTGGCTGCGGCGGGTGTGCTGGAAGGTCGCGAGTGCAGCGCCTACCCGGCCTGCGCCCCGGAAGTGAAGCTGGCCGGTGGCCGTTTCATCGACATCGAGGTCACCGACGCCCATGTGCAGGGCAACCTGGCCACCGCCCCGGCCTGGCCGGCCCACCCTGCCTGGCTGGCGGGCTTTCTCAAGCTTCTGGGTACCCAGATCATCCTGTGAGGCATTGTGTATGTGCGAGCTCTACGTAAAAGCCGACCCCATCCTCTACGAGTCCCGCACGCGCTCGCTGCGCATTCGCGGGGTGGTGACCACCTTGCGCCTGGAGAATCAGTTCTGGGACATCCTCAGCGAGATTGCCGATGGCGATGGCATGAGCACCAACCAGTTGATCACCAAGCTGTATGAGGAAGTGATGGACTACCGGGGCGAGGTGGTGAACTTCGCCTCCTTCTTGCGCGTGAGCTGCATGCGTTACCTCAGTCAAGGGCGTGCCGTGACGCCGGTGCCGCGCGCCTCGACGGTGGTGCCCATGACCGCGCATGCCTGAGGCTGACGACGCCGCTCCTACAGGCCATGGTACGTTGCAACGTGCCATGGCCTGGGGGACCGAGGAGACAATAAAAAGCCCGGCACACAGGCCGGGCTCTTCACCGCAAGGCGTTGCGCCTTACTTCACTTCCACCGCCAGGCTTTCGCTGATCTTCTGTTGCCAGATCGCAGGGCCGGTGATGTGTACCGACTCACCCTTGCTGTCCACGGCAACGGTGACTGGCATGTCTTTCACGTCGAACTCGTAGATCGCTTCCATGCCCAGCTCTTCGAAAGCTACTACGCGCGATTTCTTGATGGCCTGGGCCACCAGGTACGCCGCGCCACCGACGGCCATCAGGTAGACGGCCTTGTAGTCTTTGATCGCCTCGATGGCCACCGGGCCACGCTCGGACTTGCCGATCATGCCCAGCAGGCCGGTCTGGTCGAGGATCTGACGGGTGAACTTGTCCATCCGCGTCGCGGTGGTAGGGCCGGCCGGGCCAACCACTTCTTCACGTACCGGGTCGACCGGGCCGACGTAGTAGATGAAGCGACCCTTGAGGTCCACCGGCAGGGTTTCGCCGCGGTTGAGCATTTCCACCATGCGCTTGTGCGCGGCGTCGCGACCGGTGAGCATCTTGCCGTTGAGCAGGATGGTCTCGCCTGGCTGCCAGCTCTGCACTTCTTCGGGCGTCAGGGTGTCCAGGTTCACGCGGCGGGCCGACGGGCCGGCTTCCCAGACGATTTCCGGGTAGGCGTCCAGGTCCGGCGCTTCCAGCTCGGCCGGGCCGGTACCGTCCAGCACGAAGTGCGCGTGGCGGGTGGCGGCGCAGTTGGGGATCATGCACACCGGCAGCGAAGCGGCGTGGGTGGGGTAGTCCATGATCTTCACGTCGAGCACGGTGGTCAGGCCGCCCAGGCCCTGGGCGCCGATGCCCAGCTGGTTGACCTTCTCGAACAGCTCCAGACGAATCTCTTCCAGACGGTTCTGCGGACCGCGGGCTTTGAGCTCGTGGATGTCGATGGACTCCATCAACACTTCCTTGGCCATCACCGCAGCTTTCTCGGCAGTGCCGCCGATGCCGATGCCCAGCATGCCCGGTGGGCACCAGCCGGCGCCCATGGTTGGAACGGTTTTCAGCACCCAGTCCACGATCGAGTCGGACGGGTTGAGCATCGCCATCTTCGACTTGTTCTCGGAACCGCCGCCCTTGGCCGCCACGTCCACTTCCACGGTGTTGCCCGGGACGATGGAGTAGTGGATGACCGCCGGGGTGTTGTCCTTGGTGTTTTTGCGGGCACCGGCCGGGTCGGCCAGGATCGAGGCGCGCAGCACGTTCTCGGGCAGGTTGTAGGCGCGACGCACGCCTTCGTTGATCATGTCGTCCAGGCTCATGGTGGCGCCATCCCAACGCACGTCCATGCCCACGCGTACGAATACGGTGACGATACCGGTGTCCTGGCAGATCGGACGGTGACCGGTGGCGCACATGCGCGAGTTGATCAGGATCTGGGCGATGGAGTCACGGGCCGCCGGCGACTCTTCGCGCAGGTAGGCTTCGTGCATGGCCTGGATAAAATCTACCGGATGGTAGTAGGAAATGAACTGTAGGGCGTCAGCGACGCTCTGTATCAGGTCGTCTTGCTTGATCACGGTCATGCGGCGCGCTCCTCTTAAAGACGGGAACATTCGTTAAGGTATTTCGACGCGTCGAGCGACCATCGAAACGACCTTTCAGGACGCGCCGGCGAGCTGCCGCCGACGCAAAAAAGGCGCGGCAGTATACCGCACCTGCGGGCTGCCGACACACGACGATAGACAAAGGTAGGGCGGTTATCGGCGTGGCGGACTGGTTAAAAGTTGTACAGAACAGTTATACAACCAATGCAAAAGTGATAGTTATTTTTGACAGGTAGCACTAAAGTGGCATCTGGCCATAGCGCCGTTCGGTGCCAGGACGGGAAGGAATCCCTTTGAGCACGGTGAGTCAACGAGTGACCGACAAACTCTTACAGAAACTGCTGATCAAGCGTTTCATCCTAGCCGCCGGCACCTACGTGCTGGTGTTGATCCTGACCTGGGTGGCAGCACTCAGCGACTACTTTCGCGCCTCTATCACCACCACCGTCGTCACCACGGTGTTGGTCGGCCTGTGTCAGTGCGCTCTGGCGATGGTGTTTCTCAAGGGCTGGAACCGACGGTTCCGCGACCCCAGCCTGACCGAATTTCAAGTATTGCTGGCGATTGTCTGGCAGACCTGGCTGATGGCCAACCTGGACGGCGCGCGCGGCACTTTCCTGGTGTTGTACCTGCTGATCCTGCTGTTCGGATTGTTCCACCTGGGCCAGCGGGTATTCGTGCGGTGTGCGGTGCTGGTGTTTTTCAGCTTTGCCGGCCTCAACCTGTACGAAGGCTACCAGATGAAACTGGCGGACCCGGGGCTGGCGGCGATCCAGGTGTGCGTGCTGTTCGTCACCCTGGTGTGGCTGTGCCTGTACGCCAACTACGTGCAGGCTTCACGCCAGCGCATGCGCCAGCGCCGCTACGCCCTGCAGGCGCACCAGGAGACCTTGCGCGGCATGATGCGCCAGTTGGAAGACCTGGTGGCCACCGACGAGTTGACCGGGCTATTCAACCGCCGACACTTTCTGAGCCTGGCGGGCCGTGAATTGTTGTCGATGGATGCGGGGTCGCAGCATGGCCTGGCGCTGATCGACCTGGACCATTTCAAGCGCATCAACGATGTGCACGGCCATGCCGCAGGCGACCAGGTGCTGCAAGTGTTTGCCCAGGTGGCAGGCGCCTGCCTGCGCGAAGGTGATGTGCTGGCCCGCTACGGCGGCGAGGAGTTCGTCTTGCTGCTGCCCGATGCCAATACCGAGCGCCTCAGCGTGTGCTGCGAGCGGCTGCGCCTGGCGTTTGCCACGGCCGAGCCCCAAGGGCTGGAGGTGCAGAACCTGAGCCTGTCGGTAGGCATGACCCTGCTGCTGGAGGGCGACGACCTGGACGATGCCCTGCATCGTGCCGACCAGGCGCTGTACCGCGCCAAACGCAACGGTCGCAACCAGTGTGCGGCCGCCTGGGAAACCGTCGATGCCTGAGCTGATTGTCGGCCAGCAGCGCTGGCCAGTCGCTGCCGGTCAGAACCTGCTCGACGCCCTCAACGCCCAAGGGCTGAATGTGCCCTACAGCTGCCGTGCAGGCAGTTGTCACGTGTGCCTGGTGCACTGCCTGCGCGGTGAACCCCTTGATCGTAATCCCGACGCACTGGACAGCCTCAAACGCGCCGAAGGCTGGCGCCTGGCCTGTCAGTGCCAGGTGCTCGATGATCTTGAAGTCGCCGTGTTCGACCCCGCCCGCGACGGTGTGCCCGCCAAGGTCCAGGCCTGCGACTGGTTAAGCACCCACGTGCTGCGCCTGCGCCTGGAACCGCAACGCCCGTTGCGCTACCAGGCAGGCCAGCATGTGGTGCTATGGACGGACACTGGTGTGGCCCGGCCGTATTCGCTGGCCAGCCTGTCCCAGGAAGACCGCTGGCTGGAGTTCCACATCGACTGTCGCCAGCCTGGCGCCTTCGTCGATCAAGCACGCGGCATGCAGGTGGGCGACACCTTGCGCCTGGGCGAACTGCGCGGCGGCGCCTTGCACTATGATCCGGACTGGCAGGACCAGCCGCTGTGGCTATTGGCCTCCGGTACGGGGCTGGCACCGCTGTATGGCGTGCTGCGCGAAGCGTTGCGCCAGGGGCATCATGGCGAGATCCGGCTGGTGCACGTGGCCCACGACGCCGGCGAGCATTATTTGCGTGAGGCCGTGCAGGCCCTGCAGGTCGAGCACGCCAACCTGCAGGTGCACCTGCTGACGTCCGCCGAGGCGCCCGAAGCCCTGCGCGGTCTGCGGGTGCAGTCGCGTCGCACCACGGCGCTGGCCTGTGGTGGCGCCACCGCAGTGGAGGCTTTTGCCCGGCAGTTGTTCATGGCCGGGCTGCCGCGCAGCCAATTGCTGGCCGATGTGTTCGTGGCGCACGCCTGACGTCAGCGCCCGCCAGCGCGTTTGTTACGGCGTGGCGAATGGCGTTGCGTGCCCCCGCCGTCAGCGGCGAAGCGTCGAACCCAGGCGTAATAGCCGTCCTGATACACATAGCCCCCGGCAATGATCTCGCCCCGTTCGGCCAGGCTCAGTGCCAGGTATTCGGATTCGTGTTCTGCCATCAGGTAACCGGCGCCGTCGGCGAAACCCGGGTCCAGCAGGCCTTCGCGCCCCAGGCGCACCAACACGCCCTTGTGTCCCCGGGTGCCGGCACTGACGGCCAGTAAAAAGGCGTCCTGCTGAACCGTCATGGCTTTCACCGCGTCCACTTCAAACGGCAAGCCCACCAGCAACGGTGCGCCGCCATTGAAGTCCGGTGCGGGGCTGCCATCAGCGCTTCGTTGAGTCACCAACAGCTCGCTGCCGCAGGTGCCTGCGGCGCAGATCCCGCCTTGGGCGTCGACAACCACCTGGGTCAATTCGGTGCGGTTGCCTTGATCGCCGACCACCACGAAGCCTGACCCATTGAAGGTGGTATCGCGGTGCCCGTGGCGGTCGAAACGGGCGATCACGCCATGGCCATTGTGGTCGCTGCCTGGCTGCGTGGCGCCGTACGCCAGAATATCGCTGCCTTGCAGCACCACCCCCTTGGCGATGAGCTGCTGGCCTTCGAACATGACGTGGGCAAAGCCCTGCTGATTGAAATCCCTGTCCAGCGTGCCGTCGGCCAGCAGCCTGACCAGGTAGGCGCGCCCGTCGCGATGCTGCTCGTCCACCTCGTGGAAGAACAGCAACAGCCGACCATCCGCCTGCACCACGGGTACCTGGGGTGTGGAAATGCCCGAATGCAGGCTGCCATTGCGCAGCCTGCCGGGGCGGCGTGGTGAATGTGGCAGGTCGACAATGCACTTGCCCGTGCCATTGAACGCCAGGTCCGGGCTACCGTCGGCGTGGTAGCGGGCGATGGCGATGCGGTCCACGTCGAAGTCGAAGAAAGCGCCCACCACCAGGATCTTGCCGTCCTGCCAACTGATCTGGTTGACCGCGTTCAGGCCCGGCCCCGTGGGGTCGAAGCTGTCATAGAAATACCCTGCCCCCGGCGCGCCGAACGAGCGGTCCAGGCTCAGGTCCGCGTGCACCCGCGCCACGCAGAATTCGAATCCCGAATCGATGGCCAGCAACCATTGTTCTTCTCCGGGCACCTGGACAACGGCTTTGATGTCACCGTCGATCTCCAGCATCTGTTCGTCGAAGGCCTGGTGCAGGGCGATGGAGCCTGGGGTAGGGCGTTCATGGTGGAGCGTGAAGCGTGAGTGCATGGGGCACCGTCCTGGTGGGCTGGAATGGAGGACGCCATTTCAGCGCATCAGGGGCGTGCGCGGACCTGTCAGTTCTACCAGTAGCCAATGGGCGGCCGCTGCCGTCAGGCAGCTATGCGTGTTCGCGTTACATCGGGCGTCCAGTCAGGGCAGCGGCTACACGATGCGTAGCCGCTGTCCGAGCCTGAGTCAGGCTGGACGTCGGCCCGCGGAGCATGTCGGCAGGGGCGAACCCTGCGCCACGGCAATTGCCCCTTCGCCATCCACGCCATGCCGTTTGAGCCACGCCTTGTCCTCTGGGTCCGCGAAGTAACCGGCGGTCAGAATGCTGTCATCGTGCTCGATGACCAGGCCGAAGTACTCCGATACCTCGGGTGCCACGCTGTAGCCCTGCCCGCCGGCAAAAGCCGGGTCCAGATCACCTTGGCGGTCCAGGCGCATCAGCACGCCATGGCGTTTGCCGGCCTGGAAGGCGGTACCGGCCACCACCAGGTGGGCGCCTTGGGGTTGCACCGCATACAACCGGTCAAGCGGGGCATTGGCCAGCAGAAAGCGCAGCGGCCGCCCGCCGTTGAACTCCGGTGCCGGGTGGCCCTGGGGCTTGAGGTGCGCCATCAGGACATCGCTGCCCAGATCACCAAACGCGAAGATGTCACCTTGTGCATCCACTTGCAGGGTGCCGAAGCGTGCGCGCTCATAGGTCTCGCCGATCAGGATGAACCCCGGCGACAGGTCGGCGTTGAAGCCGGCATCGAGTTGGCCATCGCGGGTGTAGCAGGCCACCACGGCGTAGGTGCTGTCCTCCAGTGGTTGAGTGCCGCCGTACACCAGCAGCGCACCATCGTCGAGGCGGTGCACGCCACCGGGGGTGATTTCCTGATCCAGCAGGCGCACATGGGCCACGCCGCTGCCATTGAAACTGGTGTCGAACGAGCCGTCGCCATTGAGGCGGATCAGTTGCGTGGTGCCATCGGAGTTATCGAAGGTCGAGGCCAGCAGCACCAGTACGATCTTGTCATCGTCCAGCGTGAAGTGGCCCGCCGCCGAGCGTTGCAGCGCTTTGGCCAGTTGCTGACGCGAACGATTGAACAGACTGCGCCAATCCTGCCCCGATCGGGCTTGAGGCAGGTTGAGAATCAGTTTGCCGCTGTCACCGAAACTGGCGTCTACCTGGCCATCGAGAGTGTATTGCGCCAAGGCCGCCTGGCTGGTGTATTCCCAGAAGTCGAAATATTCGCCGGTCAAAAGAATGCGATCGCCGCGCAGCAGCACACCGTAGGGTGCAGAGAAGCCGATGTCCGGGTCGCCGAACACATCTTCGATAAAGCCGCTGCCATCGCTGCCGAACGTGGTGTCCAGTTCAAGGTCTGCGTCGACTCGCGCCAAGGCGAAGCCATCCCACAGCTGGATACCCAGCAGGGCTTTGCCGTCGTCCAAGGGTGTGATTGCCAGTATCTCGCCTTCCAGGGTTTCGACGCTGTCGGCGGCGATGCGCCGGGTGCGTTGGCGCAGTTGCTGGATTTTTTGCAGCAGGGGCGAGTAGGCAGCGGGGTTTTTGTCCGTGGTCATGCTGATGTGCCTCATGGAAACAGGCACCCGGGAGGGGCGCCGTCGATCCCTATTCAGCGCTTTTGCGCCAGGAGGCGAAACTGTAAGAACTGACAGGTGACCCGGCAGCGGCCACAAAAAAGCCCCCGGCGTTTGCACGCCGGGGGCTTGGGTGTGAAGCGCAGGCCTTAGACCAGCGGATCACCGACATGCAGGATCTTCATGCCGTTGGTGCCACCGATGGTGTGATAGCTGTCGCCCTTGGTCAGGATGACCCAGTCGCCTTGCTCGACCACGCCCAGTTTCAGCAGCTCGTCGACGGCAGCCTGGCTGACCTTGTCGGCCGGCAGTGCAGCCGGGTCGAAGGCTACCGGCACCACGCCACGGAACATGGCGGCACGGGCCTGGGTTTCGCGGTGCGGGGAGAACGCGTAGATCGGCACCGAGGAACGCAGACGCGACATGATCAGCGGGGTGTAGCCGCTTTCGGTCAGGGCGATGATCGCCTTCACGCCAGGGAAGTGGTTGGCGGTGTACATCGCCGCCAGGGCGATGCTCTCGTCGCAACGTTCGAACTGGGTGTGCAGACGGTGGCTGGACTTCATGCTCATCGGGTGCTTTTCAGCGCCCTTGCAGATGCGGTCCATGGCCTGCACGGCTTCGATCGGGTAGGAACCCGCGGCGCTTTCGGCCGACAGCATCACCGCGTCGGTGTAGTCCAGCACGGCGTTGGCCACGTCGGATACTTCGGCTCGGGTAGGCATTGGGTTCTGGATCATCGACTCCATCATCTGGGTCGCCACGATCACCGCCTTGTTGTTGCGGCGGGCGTGCTGGATGATCTTCTTCTGGATGGCGATCAGCTCGGCGTCGCCGATTTCCACGCCCAGGTCACCACGGGCCACCATGACGGCGTCGCTGGCGCGGATCAGACCGTCCAGGGTTTCGTCGTCGGCCACGGCTTCGGCGCGTTCGATCTTGGCCACCAGCCAGGCGGTACCGCCGGACTCGTCACGCAGGCGACGGGCGTATTCCATGTCGGAGGCATCACGCGGGAAGGAAACGGCCAGGTAATCCAGGTCCATTTCAGCGGCCAGCTTGATGTCGGCCTTGTCCTTCTCGGTCAGGGCCGGGGCCGTCAGGCCACCACCGCGACGGTTGATGCCTTTGTGGTCCGACAGCGGGCCACCGATCAGCACCGAGCAGTGCAGCGAGTCGGCAGTGGCGGTTTCCACGCGCATTACCACGCGGCCGTCGTCGAGCAGCAGCTCGTCGCCCACACCGCAGTCCTTGACCAGGTCCGGGTAATCGATACCGACGATTTCCTGGTTACCTTCGGTCAGCGGATGGCTGGTGGAGAAGGTGAAGGCATCACCCACTTTCAGCTCGATACGCTTGTTGGCGAATTTGGCGATACGGATCTTTGGACCTTGCAGGTCGCCCAACAGCGCGACATGGCGGCCCAGCTTGGCGGCGATGTCACGGATCAGGCGGGCGCGAGCCTTGTGCTCGTCCGGCGTGCCGTGGGAAAAGTTCAGACGGGCCACGTCCAGGCCGGCCTTGATCAATTGCTCGATCACTTCCGGCGAGTTGCTGGCAGGGCCAAGGGTAGCGACGATTTTGGTACGGCGAACGGTCATGCACTGACTCCTTTATTGAAGCGCAGCGAAAGGCTACTCCTGAAACGCGCTGTAGTCATTGTTCCTCTGCACTACCTTGGTGGCAGAGGACTGGGCGATACTCACGTGACGGTGGTCGTTTGTCACTGAAGATTTCCGCAGGCTGGTCGATAAACCGCTCAGGACAGGAGATACCCATGCGAATCCTCATCGTTTTAGCCCTGGCGGCCAGTGTCGTCGGTTGTACCCGTTGGTCGATGGACCATCACTTGGATGAAGCGTACCGCCAGTACGACTACGGCAACTGCAACAAGGTGATGCTGGAGTTGTCCCAGGTCGACCGTAAAAGCCGCAGCCGGCCTTATGTGCAGCCGGAGGTGTCGATGCTGCGCGGCCTGTGCCTGGAGCGCCAGAACCTGTTCCTGGATGCCGGCCAGACCTACGAATTCATCATTACCCAGTACCCGTACAGCGAATACGCCTACCGGGCGCGGGCGCGCCTGGACACGCTGCAGCAGCTGGGGCACTACCGCAGCGCCGCAGTCACCGCGCAGCCGCAAGTCGCACGCTGACCCTGTGGGAGCTGGCGAGCCAGCTCCCACAGACTGTTCGTCGGGTGCCTTCACGCTTGGTCGTTCTTCACTTTTAGCCGCGGTGGCCGGGTGAGATCATGAGCGATGATTTATAAACTGCGATGAGAACATGTTTACCGAACGCCGCATCGAGCGTCACCAACTGCCGTGTTATCTGAAAGTCTTCAACCGGTTTACGGGTCAGCCCATAGGGTTTCTGGGCAATGTTGACGAAGAGGGATTAATGCTGATCAGCAACCTGCCGTTGCTGGTTGGCCCGGATTTCGAACTGCAGATCAAACTTCCCGATCAGGTCATCAACCTGACCGCCGCGTGCCTGTGGTGCCACGAAGACGTGACGCCGGGGCATTACGATTCCGGCTTTCAGCTGCTGCACGCCAATGCCGAGTACGAGCAGTTGGTGCAGGCGTTGCGTGATTACTTCAGCTTCCCGATGAACGAATCCGCCTGATCCCGTGGTGGCCGTGACGCGGCCTGACGGCCGCTGCTACAGGCGATCGACGAACACCCTGTAGCAGCGGCCGCAGGCCGCGTCACGATTACCACGAATCCCGAACTTAAAGCGTGCCAGCCTTTTTCCAGCTCAGGTAGCGCGTCACCAGCTGCGACCCCAACTCCTGCGGCCGCGCATCCAGCACCGGGATGCCATGGGCGGTCAGTCGCTCATGCAACTCCGCCCGGGCATTCAGGTAATCGATGGTGCCGCAGTAGTTCAACGCCTGCTGCCAGGTCTGCACCGGCGCCTGGCGCAGCTCATCCAGTACCGTCTCGCGCAAACTGGCGATCAACACACGGTGATGGCGACCCAGCCGCTTAACCGCCGCCAGCAACTGATCATCGTCCTCGTCACGCAGGTTGGTCACCAGCACTACCAGCGCCCGGCGTTTGTGCCGGGCCAGCAAGCGCTCCGCTGCCGCGGCATAGTCAGCCGGGTGCTGGCTGCTCTCCAGGTCATACACGGCGTTCAACAACACATTGAGTTGCGCGGCGCCCTTGACCGGCGCCAGGTAGCGCTCCTGTTCGCTGGCAAAGGTGGCCAGCCCCACCGCATCGCCCTGGCGCAGGGCCACGTAGCTGAGCAGCAGGCAGGCATTGAGGGCATGGTCGAAGTGTGCCAGTTCGCCATCCTGGCTACGCATGCGCCGTCCGCAGTCGATCAGGAAGACGATCTGCTGGTCGCGGTCGTCCTGGTATTCGCGGGTGATCGGCATGCGCTGGCGGGCGGTGGCTTTCCAGTCGATCTGGCGCAGGCTGTCGCCTTCGCGAAATTCACGCAGCTGGTTGAACTCCAGGCCCTGGCCGCGTCGCTGGCGTTGGCGTACGCCCATCTGGCTCAGCCAGTTGTCGACCGCCAGCAGCCGTGCGCCGTACAGGCGGGCGAAGTCCGGGTACACGCGGGTGGTGTCGTCCAGCGCCAGCAGTCGGCGTTGTTGCCACAGCCCCAAGGGGCTGGGCAGCAAGCATTCGAGGTGCTGCCACTGGAAATGACCACGGCGCAACGGGCGCAGGCGGTAGCCCAGCTGGCTGTCGTGTCCCGGGTGCAGGTCGATGGTTTGGGGCTGGTTTTCGAAGCTCAAGCCATCGGGCACGTGATCGAACACCTGCAAGCTCAGCGGGCGCCCGAAAGTGTGGCTGATGTCCACCCGCACTTCGCTCCAGCGCCCCAATGGCAGGCTGCCCGGCACCTGGCGGCGTACCTGCGGCGAGGGCTGACGGCGCACCAGCGTGGCATCCAGCGCACTGAGCAGCACCAGCGCCAGCAGCATGCCCCAGGCCACCGACTGCACTACCGGCGGCAGCAACAGCCCGAGCGCGTCGACACTGCCCATGATCAGGTTGGCCAGCAGCAGGGCACCCGCCCAGGCCAGCAACAGCCGCGACGGTTTGATCACAGGCGCGGCGCCGCCACCTGGTCGAACATTTGCCGCAGCACCTGATCCACCGACAGCCCGTCGATGTCCAGTTCTGGCGACAGGCGCACGCGGTGACGCAACACCGCCAGGGCACAGCCCTTGATATCGTCGGGGATGACGAAGTCGCCACCGCGCAGCAGCGCCCGCGCACGTCCGCCACGCACCAAGGCAATGGAGGCCCGCGGCCCCGCGCCAATCGACAGCCCCGGCCAGGTGCGTGTGGCGCGCGCCAGGCGCACGGCGTAGTCCAGCACCTGATCATCGATGGGCAGTTCGCCGGCGATGCGCTGCAACGCCACCACGTCCTTGGCCTGCAGCAGTGTGCGCAGCGGTTGCACATCGAGCATGTCGGCGCGCACCGAGCGGCTCACCTGGCGCACCATCTCCAGCTCCTGATCGACCTCGGGGTAGTCCAGGCGCAGCTTGAGCATAAAGCGGTCGAGTTCGGCTTCGGGCAGCGGGTAGGTGCCTTCCTGCTCCAACGGGTTCTGCGTGGCCAGCACCATGAACGGCTGGCCGATGGGCAGGGCGCGGCCTTCCAGGGTGACCTGGCGTTCCTGCATGGCTTCAAGCAAGGCGGCCTGGGTCTTGGCCGGGGCGCGGTTGATTTCGTCGGCCAGCAGCAGGTGGGTGAACAGCGGGCCCTTGCGCAGTTTGAACTGCTCGGTCTGCATGTCGTACACGGCGTGGCCGGTGATGTCGCTGGGCATCAGGTCGGGGGTGAACTGGATACGGGTGAAGTCGCCGCCAAAGCAGCGTGCCAGCGCTCGCACCAGCAAGGTCTTGCCCAGGCCCGGCACGCCTTCGAGCAGCACGTGGCCGCCGGCGATCAGCGCGGTGAGCACGTCCTCGATCACTGCCGGCTGGCCGATCACGGCCTTGCCCAGCTCACTGCGCAGTGCCTGGGCCAGCAGGCTGGCGCGGTGGCGCTGTTGGGCCAGGTGTTCGGGCGACGGGTTGACCGGGGGCGGCGCGCTGGCGCCGTGGTCGTCGGGCACTTCGTCGTGGGTCGGGTCGCTCATAGGGCATTCCTGAGAGTTTGCAAGTGGGCCACCTGGCGGCTGAATTCAGCCGCGCCCAGGCGCTGTTTCAGTGGCGGGCGCAAGGCCTGGCCAATGGCGGCAGTCGGCTGGCGGGTCAGGCGCGACAGCACCTGCCATTGCTCGGCCACGGCCAGGCGGTCGAAACCGGGGTGGCGGCGCCGCGCCCGGCGCAGGATGTCTTGTTGCAGGGCGCGCAGCAGCCGGTCCTGGCCGGCATGGCGCAGCACGAACGCGGCAGTGGCGCGCAGGTGTTCACGCAGTTGCCGACGGGCCATGGCGGGCTCAGGCAGGAGGGGCCCGTGGCGCAGGCCGAAATGCCAGATCACCAGCAGCAACAGCACGCCCAGGCTGGCCAAGGCTTGCGGGTAATGGCGCCACAGCAGGGTCGCCAGGCTGTCGCGGGCACTGCGGAACACCAGGGTCACGTCGGTGCCCTGGTTGAGATACCACAGCAGCCAGGCATTGTCGTAGCGGCCGATGGCGGCGTTGGTCCACAGGTCGGCGTCGGTGACCACGGTAACCAGGCCGTCGCCATACCTCAGTTGCATCAGGTGTGTGGCATTGGCGCTGTTGGCCCACGACTGCGCCTTGTTGGCCGGGTCTTCCAAGTGGAAGTCAGGGTCGAAGCTGAAATAGGCGGGCTTCTGCTCGTTTTCCAGGTACAGCTTGGTCAAGTGCGGATAGTTGTCCGGCGTGGCCTGGGGCAGCGACGGCAAGTCGCTGGCCAGGAACTGGCGCAATTGCAGGCGATCGAGCAGCACATCGCCGCTCATCAGCTTGTCGTCATCCCACAGCGCTTGTGCCACGAACAGCAGCCGCCCGCCAGCGCGGACCCAGGTCAGCACGTCCTCGGCCTGCCGGGCGTTCATGCGGTCGCGGTCACCCAGCAACAGCAGGCTGTGGCCCTTGGGCGGCAGTTGCTCAAGCACTTCAAGGCCGTTGACGGTTTGCACATTCAGGCCCCGATGGCGCATGAACGTCTCGGCCGCCAACCATGGGTTGGCGCGTACCTGGGGCGAGGGGCCGCGGTCGATCACCTCGTCATAGGGATGCAGATGGCGCGCCAGGTAATAGCCGATGGCCCCCAGCACCACGACCACCAGCAGGCCCAGCAGCCATTGGCTGCGGCGGTTCATGACGAGGTCTTCCGGGCGGCGAACAGCGCGCCCCAGTCATTGCACAGCTGCATGGCCAACTCGTCGCTGGGCAGCCGATGCCCATAGGCCAGGGCTTGCCAGTGGCGCGTCAGCACCTGGCTGAAGGCTTGCAGCGCCGGGTCTTCCAGGCGGGCGATCTTGTCCAGTACCTGGCCTTCGGTGTCGGACTCGTGCAGGGGCAGGCGATAGTCGTTGAGCAGACGGTTGAGCAACCCGCGATACAACACACCCAACGCCTCGCGCGGGTTGCTGGTCCACAATTGCCGGGCGTGGCCGGCGATGTCGTCGGGCAGGCTCTGGCCATCCACGGCCAGGCCCCAGAGCTGCTGCGGCAGCTGGGCCGCCGGCGGCGCCACGCTACGGCGACGGCCCACGAAAGTGCGCAGCCACTCACGGTGGCGCCACAGCACCAGGCTGACCAGCGCTACCACCGCGCCCCACAGCAGGATCTCCAGCGCTTTGCCCAGCCACTTCAGCCACGGGTGTTGCAGCAGTGCCTTGAGGTCGGCAGGCTTTGCCGGTTTGTCCTCGGGTTTGTCCAGCCGCCAGCGGTGCAGGGTCTGCTTGTTGCTGAATGGCGGCTGGTCGAGGATGCCCTTGATGTCGCTGCGCGCCGTCTGGCTGGTGACGCTCTGGTGCACCAGGCGCGGGCTGTCGAACGGGTTGGGGGCGGGGGCGGCTTCACTGCGCGGCGCAAGCCCCATCACGCCCAGGCCGATCACCAGCACCAGGGGGGTAAGGGCTGCCACGCGCTGGCGCAGGTTGCGCAGCACCAGTTCAATGTCCCAGGCCTCAAGCTCGGTGCGGCGGTTCAAATACAGGGTAAAGCCGCACGCCACGTATATCGGTTCCCAGAACACCAACACCAGTGCATACAACGCGTTGGTCAGGTGTTCCAGCCACAACCAGCGGCCGTTGGCGGCTTCGATCAGGCGGTGCCAGCCCCAGTCCACTTCCACCTGATGGGGCACCATGAAATAGAACAGGGTCAGCAGCCCGATCCACAACGCCCCTTCCAGATGCACCCCCACCAGCGTCAGCCAGCGGGCCGTGTTGCCGCTGCGCTGGTTGAGGATGGCCAGGCGGCGCTGGCGTTCCGGCCCGGCCAGGCCTTCAAGTTGCTGCACCGGCAGGGTGAAGCTGCGACGCAGGCTGAAGCGGCGCCACAGCAGGCTGGGCAGCAGTTGCACCTTGAGCAGGCGTGGCCACTGCCGCAGGGCTTGGCCCAGGGTAGGCGGTTCCTCGAACAGGGCCTGGGACAGGATGTGCAACGGCAGGCGGTCGAACGCCGGCTTCAGCCACCAGAACAGCAACATCGCCGCTGACGGCGAGTCCCACAGCAACAGGCTGATCAGGGCGTAGAGGGGCAGCGTCAGCAGCGCCCAACTGAGCATCAGCAGGCGGCGGTGCCGGGCGGCCAACAGCACGCCCAGGTCAATGGCTTCCCAGGGCGTACGCGGGCGGATGGCGATGCTGGCGTCAGTCAGGCGCATGCTGGCGTCCACCCAGGGTCAGATAAGCGATCACCAAGAGCCACAGCAGGGCGCCCACCGAATATTTGACCTCGACGCTGAAACTGGTTTTCGACGACCAGTAGGCCTCGATAAAGGCGGCGATCAGCAGCATGACAATGACCCCATACACCAATTGTATGGCGATGCCCGCGGCCTCGCGCAGGGCCCGGCCGCGGCTCAGGCGCCCGGGGGCTACCAGCGCCCAGCCCAGTTTCAGGCCGGCGGCACCGGACAGGGCGATGGCCGTCAGTTCGAAAGCGCCATGGCCGATCACGAACGGCCAGAAGGTCTGGATATAGCCGATCTCGGTCAAATGGCCCGCCACGGCACCTATCGTCAGGCCGTTGAACAGCAGGAAAAACAGGCTGCCAACCCCCAGCAACAGGCCACTGGCGAAAGTCTGGAAGGCAATGCCGATGTTATTCATGATGTAGTAGCCGAACATCATCCAGTCCTGATCGGGCAGGCGTTGGGCGGCAGGGCCCAGGCGCGTCAGGTCGGGGTCGTACATGGCCTCGGTCTGCGCCACCCGTTGTGGGTCCATCAGGCTGTAGACCAGGTCGGGGAAGCTGTACACCAGCACCCCGGTCAGCAGCAGGCTGCCGAAAAACAGCAGGCCCGCCAGCGCCACGAATCGCCATTGCTGACGCACCAGGCGCGGAAAGCCGGCCAGAACGAACACCAGGATACTGGCACCCACGGCATGTCGGCGTCGATACAGTTGTTGATGGCCGCGCATGGCCAGATGCTGCAGGCTGTCCACCAGGTGGCTGCTGTAGCCGCGCTGGCGCGCCAGGGACAGGTGCTGGCACAGCCGCCGGTAGTCGCGGGCGAAGGTTTCGCTGGCATCAGGCCGCGCGTTGCCGCTTTCCAGCAGCACCAGCAGGTGCTCGAAGGCCAGCCACTGGGCCTGGTGCAGGTGCTCGAACTGGCTCTGCTTCATACCGGGCCCAACAAGCCACGGGCGATGCCATTGATGCGCGCCATGGCCATGGCCGGGCTTACCTTCAGGGCGGGGGCGGCAATGGCGGCAAGCTCGGCCAGACGTTCGGCGGACAGTTCATCCTGACGTTCGGCCAGGCTCAACAGGGCCCGCTGCTCGGCCAGGGTCAGGGCGAAAGGCGCAGCGATGGCCTCGGCGGCCGGCAGGCGGGGGCGCTGATGGGGCAGGTCGCGATACACCACCAGGGTGCCCGCGGCCAAATCGCCCAGGCGCTTGAACGTCGGGTGCTGAAGGCAACTGACGGCGCCGAGGAAATAGCCGAAGGGTAGCATGTCGACAAAGCGCAGCAGGTTGCGCAACAGCGAGGCCGACCAGCCCACCGGGGTGCCATCATCCTCCACCACCCGCAGGCCCATCAGTTGCTTGCCGGGGGAGCGGCCCTGGTTGAGCACTTCGAACAGCACCATGTACCACCAGTTGACCAGGAACAGCAGGATCGCCGCCAGGCCCATGCCCAGGTGGCCCAGCCAGCCCAGGGTCAGGAACACCACGCCCAGCAGCAGGCCACGCACGCCCAGGTCGATGGCAAACGCCAGGCTGCGTACCACAAGGCCGGCAGGTAGCAGGCCCAGGTCGATGCCTTCGGGTGTTTCAATCTGGTAGCGGGTGTCCACTGGCGGGACCAGCATTGCATTCCGTCGCGTCGCTGAGGTATGGGGCATGTAAGCCTTAAAGGTAGGGGTTGCCTTCGGATCGTAGCTATCGCCGGGGCGCGAAGCAACCCATGATCTTCTTGACACAGCCTTCGACTCTTGTGGGAGCGGGTTCTACCCGCGAAGAGGGGCACGCGGACTTCCTGATGCACCGTGGTGTATGTTTCGCGGGCAGAGCCCGCTCCCACAACAGCAACTGCAGCAAGGGCGAGGTCGCATCGCCATCACTGGCCGTGGGCGGCCGCAACGCCTAGACTTCGCCGACTTTGTGTACAGGAACAACCCGTGAATTCCAGCATCTTCTGGTACGACTACGAAACCACCGGCATCAACCCGCGCAATGACCGGGCCCTGCAGGTTGCCGGTATTCGCACCGATGCCGATCTCAACGAGATCGAAGAACCGATCAACCTTTATTGTCAGCCCAGCGACGATATCCTGCCGCACCCGGCGGCCTGCGTAATCACCGGCATCACCCCTCAGCGTCTGGCCGAGCGTGGCCTGTGCGAGGCCGAGTTCATGACCCGGGTCAACGACCAGATGGCCCGTGCCGGTACGTGCAGCGCCGGCTACAACACCTTGCGCTTCGATGACGAGGTGACCCGCTACAGCCTGTATCGCAACTTTTTCGACCCCTATGCCCGCGAGTGGCAGGGGGGCAATACCCGGTGGGACCTGATCGACGTGGTTCGCACGGCTTACGCCCTGCGCCCTGACGGCATGGTATGGCCCCAGGTAGACGGCCGCGTCAGCATGAAACTGGAATTGCTGACCGCTGCCAATGGCATCGACCACGGCCAGGCCCACGACGCTTTGTCGGATGTGCGCGCTACCATCGCCCTGGCGCGGTTGATTCGAGACCGGCAGCCCAAACTCTATAATTGGCTGTACCAGTTGCGCAGCAAACAGAAAGTAATGGACCAGGTTCGTTTATTACAGCCGTTGGTACATATTTCCGGGCGTTTTTCCGCGGAGCGCAATTATGTGGGCGTGGTGCTGCCATTGGCGTGGCATCCGCGCAACCGGAACGCGTTGATTGTCTGCGACCTTTATTTTGACCCGCAAGTCTTGATTGACGAACCCGCCGAAGTTTTGCGCGAACGTCTGTATACCCGCCGCGACCAACTGCTCGAAGGGCAATTACCCGTACCGCTAAAGCTGGTACACGTCAATCGCTGTCCGGTGTTGGCACCGTTGGGCGTATTGCGCGAAGAAGATTGCCAGCGTCTGCAACTGGATATGACGGTTTATCAGCAGCGCATCGGGCAATTGCAGCAGGCGCAGGCGCTGTGGCAGGACAAACTGCCAGCACTGTATGGTGAAGAAGCATTCGCCGGGGTCGATGACCCTGAACAGCAGTTATACGATGGCTTTATAGGTGATCGTGATCGGCGTTTATGTGAACGGGTTCGCACGCTGGACCCGCAGCTGCTGAGTCGCGAAACCTGGATGTTCGATGATGAGCGTTTGCCCGAATTGTTGTTTCGTTATCGAGCTCGAAACTTTCCGGATACCTTGAGCGAAGAAGAGTCACGCACCTGGAATGAATTCTGTCGTCAGCGCCTGCTGGACCCGGCGCTGGGCGCGCCCAACACGCTGGCCGGTTTCGCCGAGGCGCTGGCCCAGTGGCAAACCCAGGCTACGCCTGCGCAAGGGCAGGTGCTGGCCCAGTGGCAGGACTATGTCACGGCGCTCAAGCAGCGCCTGGCGCTGTAATCGCAGGCATAAAAAAACGCCAGCATTGTGCTGGCGTTCTTTTTATTGAAGGGCCTTGGCCCATTCAATTAGCCCAGCAGAGTTGCCCAGCCTTCAACCACGTCGCCGCCCCACTTGGCTTTCCACTCTTTCAGAGTCTTGTGGTTGCCGCCTTTGGTTTCGATGACTTCGCCGTTGTGCGGGTTTTTGTACTGCTTAACTTTACGAGCACGCTTGGTGCCAGTGGCTTTAACTGCGCCGCCGCGTGGGGCCTTGTTCAGCTTGGCTTCAGGATCCAGCAGCGCGATGATGTCACGCAGGGATTTCTGGTATTCACCCATCAGGGTGCGCAGTTTGCCTTCGAATTCCAGCTCGGTTTGCAGTTTGTCGTCTTGCGACAGGTTTTTCAGACGGGCTTGCAGTTCTTTGATGGCTTCTTCGGTGGCGCGGTATTCGTTGATCAGGGACATGAGCAGGACCTTATGAATGCTGTGTCGGAGACTGTTGGCTCAATAATAGTCATAGCCCTTGTTCAAGTAAACATTAAACCTCATAACATTTTGCAAATGACGTTATTTTAATCGTGACCGACGGCAGCGATTTAAATTCGAACACACTGATATCTTTGGCCGTTGGGCTATTGTCTGTGCCAGTGCGTACGGTTAACCCTGAACACTGCAAGGTCATGCGTGCTCTCGTCGTCGCGGCTGCAACGAATACTGCAGTTTTGCCCGGTTGCCGCTAGAATAGCCGCCTTTGCGAAGTCTTGGAGTTTCCCCACATGCGCACTTTTCGGCTGGTTATCGCTTGCCCGGACCGCGTTGGCATCGTTGCCAAAGTCAGTAATTTCCTGGCTTCCCATAACGGCTGGATCAATGAAGCAAGCCACCACTCTGACGACCAGAGCGGCTGGTTCTTCATGCGCCACGAGATCCGTGCCGATACGCTGCCGTTCGGTATTGAGGCATTTCGCGAGGCCTTTGCCCCGATTGCCGAAGAATTTTCCATGGTGTGGCGCATTACCGACACCGAACAGAAGAAACGCGTGGTGCTGATGGCCAGCCGCGAGTCCCACTGCCTGGCTGACTTGCTGCACCGCTGGCACAGCGACGAGCTGGACTGCGAGATTGCCTGCGTGATCTCCAACCATGACGACCTGCGCAGCATGGTCGAGTGGCACGGCATTCCGTACTACCACGTGCCGGTCGACCCGAAAGACAAACAGCCGGCGTTCGCCGAAGTGTCGCGTCTGGTCAACCATCACCAGGCCGATGTGGTCGTGCTGGCGCGTTACATGCAGATCCTGCCGCCGCAGCTGTGCCAGGAATACGCACAGAAGGTCATCAACATCCACCACAGCTTCCTGCCGTCGTTCGTGGGTGCCAAGCCTTACCACCAGGCCTCGCTGCGTGGCGTGAAGCTGATCGGCGCCACTTGTCACTATGTGACCGAGGAGCTGGACGCAGGGCCTATCATCGAGCAGGACGTGGTGCGTGTCAGCCACAGCGACAGCATCGAGGACATGGTGCGCTTCGGTCGTGACGTGGAGAAAATGGTGTTGGCCCGCGGCCTGCGCTACCACCTGGAAGACCGCGTGCTGGTGCACGGCAACAAGACCGTCGTCTTCAACTGACCATTGCGCAAGCGAGGCAGCCCCATGAGCGATCCCCGCGACAAGGCGGCTGCCACGCCGCCGCCCACCCTGGGCGAAGGCTGCCTGGCCCGTTATGACCCGGACGCGCTGAGCGACGAGGATGGCACGGATTTCCCCGACGCCGAGGCGTTGTGGAAACAAACCCATCCCGACGACACCCCGTAGCAGCTGCCGAAGGCTGCGTCAGCGGTGAGCCTGCAGTATCGCGTTGTCTGTGACGCGGCCTGCCGGCCGCTGCTACAGGTCATACCCCATTCAGCGATACACCCGCTGCTTGATCCGCCGCAACAATGGCCCACCCACCATCGCCGCAAACACCGGCGCCCCCGCCAACAGATAGAAGTAATACGTCACCACCCGCCAGATCAGAATCGCCGCCGCTGCCGTCGATTTGCCCACCATGGGCGCCAACAGCGCCGCCGAGGTCAACTCCGCAGCACCCGCGCCGCCCGGCAACAGGCTGAACTGCCCGGCACTGAGCGACAGCATCTGAATCAGGAATGTCCAAGCCCAGCGCACATCTGCCCCCAACCCCTGCAAGGCCATGTACAGCACGCTATAGCGCACGCCCCAGTGCAGGCAGGTCAGCGCGAAGGCCTTGAGTAACGTGCTACGCGGCAAGGCGCAGGTATCCTTGAACGCTGCCAGGAAATGCAGCAGCTTGCGCGCCCAGCGCCGACGTTTGTGCTTGCTCACGCCCATCATCCGCAACAGTTTGCCGTTGCCGCGAATCACCTGGCGGTGCCAGCGTACCAAGGCGATGCCCAGTGCCAGACCGCCGAGCATCAACAGGCCACTGAGCATCAGCAGCCATTGCAGGCTGTGGTTGAGGTGATGAAACAGCGCGTACAGAAAGATGCCCGCCAACGCGCACAGGAAGAACGCCAGATCGCTGAGCTGATCCATGGCAAAGACCGCACTGGCCCTTGCCGGTCGCACGCCGTGACGCCCCAGCAAGGCCAGCAGCGTCAGCGGCCCGCCGCTGCCGCCGGGCGTGGCGCAGATGGCGAATTCGGTGGCCATCACCGTACCCAGGCAGCGGCGCAGGTTCAGGCGGCCCGCCAGGTTGCCCAGCAACAGGCGCAAGCGCAGGGCGTTGATGCACCAGCACAGCCCGATCATGGCGAACATTACCGGCCATAGCCCAGCGGGGAAGCGTTGCAGGCGGCCGAGCATGTCGCTGCCGCCCAGCCATAGCGGAATCAGCACCGCCACCAGGATGCCGATTGCCAGCCACGGCCAGCGTTTCATGCGGCGTTGCGGGCCAGTGCCTGGCGTTGCACCCACGCAAACTTCGTCAGCGGCGTGCGCCCTTGGTCCAACAGGCGTTGCAGGGTATCGAGCCAGTACTGGCGCGCGTAGTCATGCTGCATGTCCACGGGGTGCAGGCCCAGGCGAATGCAGTCGGCCTGCTGCCATTTCTGCTGGCGCCAGTCGTTGACCACTTTCGACAGTCCGCGGCGCCAGGCGCTGCCGGCGCTCCACACCAGGCCCGGCGCCGGTATTTCGCTGAAGTCGGGCAGGCGGTACAGGTGCTGGGGGCTGCTGGTGTAACTGAGCGGCACGCGTTGCAGCGCGCGGCGCGTGCCCTCGCTCATCAGCCAGGCCGGGGCCACGAAGCCTTGCACCGGCCAGTCGTTGCGCGCAAACACCTCGAGGCCTGCCTCCAGGCGCATCAGCGCCTCAGCCTCGGACAACTGATAAAACTCGCCTTCCCACGTATAGACCCGGCGCATGAAGTACTCGCGCGGGGTGTGGGGCATCGGGCCGTCATCGGCGTGGTAGAAACCATGCAGGGCCAGTTCGTCGCCCCGGGCCAGGCGCGTGTCCATCATGCGGCGGAACGCCGGGAAGTTGTGCAGGTGATTGTGGTGGTGAAAGTCGGGCACCACCAGCAGGGTCATGGGCACCTCGCCGATGGCATCCACGGCGTCGACGAAGGGTTTGTAATGCTCCCAGCTCTCGGGAGACACATCGTGCAATACCAGTAACACTTCAGCCATGGCGCACCACCTTGCGGGCGCTGGTGCCGAGCACCGCGCGATAATGATCCAGCAGCCCGGCCACCACGGTGTCCCAGGCGTAATGCTGTTCGGCGTGGGCCCGGGCGCGAAGGCCAAGGTCATTGCCTTGGGCGAACAACTGGCGGACAGCCTCGGCCATGGCCGAGGGGTCGTTGGGCCGGCACAGCAGCCCGCAGTCCGGTTGCACGATCTCGGTAAAGGCGCCAGCTGCCACGGCTACCACGGGAATGCCGCTGGCCATGGCTTCCAGAATCACCAGGCCAAAGGTTTCCTGATCACCGGCATGCAGCAGAGCGTCGGCGCTGGCCAGCAGACGGGCCAACTCGTGGGCCGGGCGGAAGTGGTCCATCACCGTGACATTGGCCGGCACATTGGCCGGCATGTGCGAGCCCACCAACAGCAGATGATACCGGCTACCCAGGCGTTTCATGCACTGCAGCAACACGGGCAGGTTTTTTTCCTTGGAGCCGCGCCCGGCGAAGATCAGCAGGCGGGCATCTTCGGCAATGCCCAGTTCGGCGCGCAGGCCGGGGTCGCGATGGAGCGGGTTAAACGTGGTCAGATCCACCCCCAGGCGCTGCACATGCACATTGCCTACCCCCAGGCTGCGCAGTTTGTCGGCCATGACCTGGCTGGGCGCCAGCACGCGGTCGAAGTTGCCATACAGTTTGCTGACATAGGCTTCGACGTTAGGCGTGAACCAGTTGCCCATGCGGTTGCTCACCAGCAGCGGCAGGTCGGAGTGATAAAAGCCGATCACCGGCACGTCCAGTTGACGTCGTGCGTCAAGGGCCGCCCAGGCAGTGAGGTAGGGGTCGCCTACTTCGATCAGGTCCGGTTGCAGGTCCTTGAGCACGTTGCGCCAGGGCGCCAGGCGCAAGGGGAAGCGATAGCCGTTACCGAACGGCAGGGCAGGGGCGGGTACCTGGTACACGCCGTTGTCTTCATTGAGCGCCGGCCCCGGAATCAACAGGCTGTGGCGCACGCCAGGCGTGGCCTTGAGGCGACGGTGTTTGGCATCAAGATAGGTTCTCACGCCACCGCTGGCGGGGGCGTAGAACATGGTGATGTCAGCGATATGCACGATCGGTATCCCTGCTCAGTGTCATTCCATAAGGTTGACCGCTGGCAGGAACAGTTGTTCGATCGGCATGTAACAGGACTTTGGGAGCAACTGTCCTTGTAGGAGCGGGTTCTACCCGCGAAAAGGACGCCACGTGGCGTCAGGTATTCCGCGGTGTTCTTTTCGCGGGTAGAACCCGCTCCCACAGGTTTGCGGCTCAGATGCGGAAGCTGCCCACCAGTTGCTTCAGGCGGGTGGCTTGTTGCTCCAGGTCAGAACAGGCACGCAGGGTCGACTGCAGGTTCTCGATACCTTCCTGGTTAAGGGTGTTGATCTCGTTGATGTCCATGTTGATGGAATCGACCACGGCAGTCTGTTCCTCGGTGGCGGTGGCCACCGACTGGTTCATGCCGTCGATCTCACCGATGCGCACAGTCACGCTGCCCAGCCGCTCGCCGGCCTGGTTGGCAATGGACACGCTGTCGTGGCTGTGACGCTGGCTTTCGCCCATGGTGGTCACCGAGGCGCGGGCACCCACTTGCAGTTCTTCGATCATGTTCTGCACTTGCTGCGCCGATTCTTGGGTGCGGTGGGCCAGGTTGCGCACCTCGTCGGCCACCACGGCAAAACCACGGCCTGCCTCGCCGGCACGAGCGGCTTCGATGGCGGCGTTGAGCGCCAGCAGGTTGGTCTGCTGGGAAATACTGGTGATCACTTCCAGAATCTGGCCGATGTTCACGGTTTTGCTGTTCAGCGTCTCGATATGGCCACTGGAGGTGCTGATCAGGTCCGACAGACGGTTCATGGCCTGGATGCTGTTTTCCACCACTTGCTGGCCTTCCTCGGCCAAGCGGCGCGCGCTGGTGGCCTGTTGCGAGGCCTGGGCGGCGTTGTGGGCGATCTCCTGGGCGGCGGCGCCCAGTTGGTTGATGGCTGCGGCCACGCTGTTGGTGCGGTTTGACTGCTCGTCGGAGTTGAGCATCGACGAGTTGGAGGCCGCCACCACTCGCAGGGCCACTTCATTGACCTGCTCGGTGGCCGACGACACTTCGCGGATCGAGCCGTGGATACGTTCCACGAAGCGGTTGAAGGCGCGGCCCAGCATGCCGAACTCGTCGTTGTTGTCGACTTGCAGGCGGCGAGTCAGGTCGCCTTCGCCCTCGGCGATGTTTTCCATGGCGCGGATCATGGTGTGCAGCGGGCCCATCAGCACGCGGATCAGCATGCCCAGCAGGGCGATGATGATGACCACGGCCACCACGGTGGCGATGATGGCCGAGGTGCGGAACTGGGACAGCATGGCGAAGGCTTTGTCCTTGTCCACGGACAGACCGATGTACCAGTTCACCGAGGGCAGGCCTTTGACCGGTGCGAAGGTAATGATGCGGGTCTTGCCGCCGATGTCCACTTCGTGCAGTGCGGTGTCGATTTTCAGATCGCTGCCAGGGGCCATCTCGGCCAGGGTTTTCATCACCAGATCGCGCTCGGGATGTACCAGGATCTTGCCGTCGGCACTGACCAGGAAAGCATGGCCCATGCCGCCGAAGTCCAGCGAGCGAATGATTTGATCCATGGTGTCCAGGCTCAGGTCGCCGCCTACTACGCCCAGGTTAGTGCCGCCCTGGTTAGCGGCTTCGACGACGGAAATCACCAGTTTGCCGGTAGCCATGTCGATATAGGGTTCGGTCAGCAACGGCCCGTTGGTGGCCAGGCCACTTTTGTACCAGGGGCGCACGCGAGGGTCGTAACCGGCGGGCATGGTGGTTTCCGGCTTGTTGTAGAAATGCCCTTGGTTGTCGCCCAGGTATACCGCCAGGAAGTTGTTGACCAGAGTTGGCTGTTCAAGCACATGGTTGACGTTGGACGGCTCAGGGTTGAGGCGGATGTTCTCCACCACGTTCTGCACCAGCAGGATACGGCCGCCCAGCCAGTTGCTGATGTTGGTCGATGTGACATCGCCCATCTCATGAAGGTAGCTTTCCAAGTCCTTGCGGATCGCATTGCGCTGCAAGTAATCGTTATACAGGGTGAACAACGCAAAGGCGGCCAGGACAATCAACGAGGCCGCGATGAGAATCTTGTGGCTGAATCTCAGGTTTTTATTCATGGGGGATACGATCCGCTAAGGTCTTAATTCGGGGCAGGTGATTAAGCAGTGCCTTCATCCCTAAAAGGCGGGGGCGAACGTTTTTTAAAGTTAGGTCTGTCACCTGTTCTATCGACCGTGCCGGGGAAAAGATTAAGCGAGGTGACGAAATGCCTGACATTGCGCAATTGCTCATAGGGGCCGACCTGACAGGGCAGCCCATTGGCCAGGACCTGCGCCTGGCCAACCGGCACGGCTTGATAGCCGGAGCCACCGGCACCGGCAAGACCGTCACCTTGCAGCGCCTGGCCGAGGCCTTCAGTGATGCCGGGGTGGCAGTGTTTGCGGCGGACATCAAGGGTGACCTGTGCGGGCTGGGTGCTGCGGGCGCGCCCAGCGGCAAGGTGGCCGAGCGCATTGCCGGCATGCCGTGGTTGCAGCATCGGCCGCAGGCCTACCCCGTTACCTTGTGGGATGTGCACGGGCAAAGCGGCCACCCGTTGCGCACCACCTTGAGCGAAATGGGCCCGCTGCTGCTGGGCAGCCTGCTGGAATTGACCGACAGCCAGCAGGCGGCCTTGTACGCTGCGTTCAAGGTGGCCGACCGTGAAGGGTTGCTGTTGCTGGACATCAAGGACCTGAAGGCGCTGCTCGGTTACCTGCGCGACACGCCCCAGGCGCTGGGCCATGACAGTGCCCTGATGACCAGTGGTTCGGTCCAGGCACTGTTGCGCAGGCTGGCTGGCCTTGAGCAGCAAGGCGCCGAGGCCCTGTTCGGCGAGCCCGCGCTGCAATTGCAAGATGTGCTGGCGCCCGCCGCCGACGGCCGTGGGCGCATTCACTTGCTCGATGCCAGCCGTCTGGTGCATGAGGCACCCAAGGTGTACGCGACCTTCCTGCTGTGGTTGCTGGCTGAGCTGTTCGAGCAGTTGCCCGAGCGCGGCGATGCCGACAAGCCGCTGCTGGCGCTGTTTTTCGATGAAGCGCATTTACTGTTCGCCGGCACGCCCAAGGCCTTGCAGGACCGCCTGGAGCAGGTGGTACGCCTGATCCGCTCCAAGGGGGTGGGCGTGTTTTTCGTCACTCAGTCGCCGGCCGATTTGCCCGACAACGTGCTGGCGCAACTGGGGCTGCGGGTGCAGCACGGTCTGAGGGCGTTCACGGCCAAGGAACAGAAGTCGCTGAAGGCGGTGGCGGATGGCTTCCGTCCCAACCCGGCCTTCGACAGCCTGGCGGTGCTGACGGAACTGGGCATTGGTGAAGCACTGGTGGGTACATTGCAGGACAAAGGGACGCCCGCCATGGTCCAGCGCGTGCTGGTGGCGCCGCCGCAGTCGCGCATCGGGCCGCTGAGCGAGGCGGAGCGGGCGGCGATCATTGCCGCCTCGCCGTTGCAGGGGCGCTATGACAAGCCGGTCGACCGCGAGTCGGCGTATGAGATGCTGCTGGCGCGCAAGGCGCCGCCGGTGGACGAGACGGCCGCGCCCGCGCCGGCGGGTGGCAGCCTGGCGGACAGGGCAGGGGAGTTGTTGGGCGGGGTGGCGGGCCAGGCGATCAAGTCGGCGATGCGCCAGGCGGCCAGTCAGTTGGGGCGTGAGTTGGTGCGGGGGTTGATGGGGTCGCTGCTGGGCGGCAAGAAACGCCGTTGATTGTGTAGGGGGGGGGCGCCGAGCCCTTGCTCGCGATGAGGCCCATAAAGTCAGTGAAGCTCATGGATCAAAAACAGAAAAAGGCGCCCGAAGGCGCCTTTTTCCACAGCAGTGACCTTAGGCCACAAACTTCGACGACAACCAGAACAGCCCCGCCGCCAAGGCCATCGACGCCGGCAGGGTCAGCACCCACGCCAGCATGATGGTCTTGATGGTGCCGCCCTGCAGGCCGCTCTTGTTGGCGACCATGGTGCCGGCCACACCCGACGACAATACGTGGGTGGTCGACACCGGCAGTGCGAAGACGTTGGCCAGGCCAATCGACAGCGCGGCAGTGATCTGCGCCGACATGCCCTGTGCGTAGGTCATGCCCTGCTTGCCGATCTTCTCGCCGATGGTCAATACCACGCGCTTCCAGCCGATCATGGTGCCCAGGCCCAGGGCCAGTGCTACCGCCACCACAACCCAGAAGGGTGCATATTCGGTGGTGGTGGTCAGGTCCTTGCGCAGTTTCTCAAGGTCCGATTTTTCACGCGAGTCCAGCGCTGGCAGCTTGCCCACCTGACGCGCGGTGTCGTCCAGG
Organism: gamma proteobacterium L18; assembly: GCA_000497835.1. Lineage (GTDB taxonomy): Bacteria > Pseudomonadota > Gammaproteobacteria > Pseudomonadales > Pseudomonadaceae > Aquipseudomonas. The sequence goes on from KI547164.1 coordinate 232,071, forward strand.
CACAGCAGGTAGCGGCGTACTTCGATGCGCTTTTCCGGGGCCAGCGAATGATAGTCCGACACACCGTTCAGGGTGGTCAGCAGCGCATTGATGGTCGGCTCGGTCTGCTGCGGCTCGCAACGGTACTGGTCCGGCAGGTCGCCGGCCTGGGATTTGCCCAGGGCCAGGTATTCGCCCAGCGTCGGTGCGTTGCGCTGGTAGAACTGGCTCAGGTGCTGGGTGGCATCGCGGGTACGCTCGATCTGGTAGGTGGTACTGCTCAGGTCCAGTACGAACTGCGCCGGCACGATGCCGATCAGCACCAGCATGATCAGGCCGATACCCTTCTGACCGTCGTTGGAGCCGTGCACGAAGCTCACGGCCATGGCCGATACCACCAGCACCAGACGGTTCCAGAACGGCGGATGCTTCTTGGAGTCGGTCTTTTTGCGCTGCTCGGGGGTCTTGTGCATGTTGGACAGCGGGCGCCACCACTTCAACGCAATCAGCACCAGCGCGGCCACCAGGAAACCAACGATGGGCGAGACCACCAGCGAGGCGCCGATGTCGATCGCTTTCTGCCAGTTCACGCCCTTGCCCAGCGGGATGTGGTTGAGCATGGCGTTGGCCAGGCCCACGCCCAGGATCGAACCGATCAGGGTGTGCGAGCTGGACGACGGAATGCCGAAATACCAGGTACCCAGGTTCCAGGCGATGGCCGCCGCCAGCAGCGAGAACACCATGGCCAGGCCCTGGCCGGTGTTGACGTTGATCAGCAACTCGACCGGCAGCAGGTGAACGATGGCATAGGCTACGCCTACGCCGCCAAACAGCACGCCCAGGAAGTTGAAGGCGCCGGAGAAGAACACGGCCAGGTGCGGCGGCATGGCTTTGGTGTAAATGACAGTAGCGACCGCGTTGGCGGTGTCATGAAAGCCATTGATGAACTCGAAAGCCAGGACAAAGGCGAGAGCGAAGAAAAGGCTCACCAGTACCCAGGCGTCGACTCCGTGGAATAAATCAATCATGAAGGTTTTCTGACCCGGTCATAAGGGGGCGCGATTATGCCAGAAAACCCTGCAAATCGATGCCCTCGCTGCCGGTCGGTAACAAATTTCGACAATTCGGTCAGGACGACCAAGGGCAACCCGCCTGGGGGAACAGGCGGGGAAAGTCCGCAAAATGGCGGGCTTTGACGGGTTTTACAGCGCTTTTCAGGCTGTTCTCAATGTCTCAAACGAGCGTATGAAATTTTCCGTCATCAGGCTGTCATCGACCGGTCATGGTGATCAGGACGACGTTCAATGCCATTAGAGTGCAATCAGCGCTCAAGGTTCCTCGCCCTTCAGATCCTTTTCGATCTTCTGGATTTCCTGGGCGAAGGCCTGGTCGAGCAGGCTGGCACGCTTGCGCCAAGGCTTGCGTTCCGGCTCGGGTTGCGCGGCGTAAGTAGTGACTTCGCCGCCGTAAACTTCCTTGTAACGTTGTTCCTGGCGCTCAAGTTCCGCGCGCAGTTCATCTTTCGTCACATTGTTACCTAATGGTTCTATTTGTTTCCGGTGTTTGCGCGATACCCGTCCAGGCTCACGGCCACGTCACCGGAAAAAGGGGCTGTCGTAGCAACAGTCTGTTTATTGTCGGGAGGCCGGCGATGCTGCGCCAAGCCTCGTACCGGCGCCGAATGTTGGCCGATACAGAGTGTGCGCCTGTGTGAACTAAACTGTTACCAGACCCACGCAAACTAATTATAGCAATACTCGCCAATAAGACTATCAACCGAATGCGTCGCTTGTATCAACTTGGCAGCCAGTTTTGTTACAGCGCGCGTGACAGGTGCGGGGGCGGGGAAGAAAAAACGGCCTTGCCCCGAGGCAAGGCCGTGCCTGGGACTTCTTTGGTGGGTACCTGACCAGTCTCTCCAAGAAGCCACATGGTGGCAGTGGAAAGGTATAAGCAACCAGGCGAATGGTCAATTGCGATTATCGGCCAATCGTTCGATAATCGCCCTTGACGGACGCTTGTCGCGCACTGGCAGGATGCTCCCGCGTACAGATTGACCATGCAAAGGACCCGGAATGAACGATCAACTGCGCAATTCATTCACCTCATTGGCCCCGCCCATCGTGGCGTCCCCGGCCAAGCGTATCCAGGCGTTCGCCGGCGATCCGGACTTCATGACCTCGCTGGCGCGCGGCCTTGCCGTGGTGCAGGCGTTCCAGGAGCGCAAGCGCCACCTGACCATCGCCCAGATCAGCCACCGCACCGAAATCCCCCGCGCCGCCGTGCGCCGCTGCCTGCACACGCTGATCAAGCTGGGCTACGCCACCACCGACGGGCGCACGTATTCACTGCTGCCCAAGGTGCTGACCCTTGGCCACGCCTACCTGTCGTCGACGCCGCTGGCCGTGACCGCCCAGCCTTACCTGGACAGCATGAGTGAGCAGCTGCACGAAGCCTGCAACATGGCCACGCTGGAAGGTGACGACATCCTCTACATTGCTCGTTCGGCCACCACCCAGCGCCTGATCTCGGTGGACCTGGCGGTGGGCGGGCGGCTGCCGGCCTATTGCACCTCCATGGGCCGCATCCTGCTGGCGGCGCTGGACGACGTGACCCTCAAGGACTACCTGGACAACGTCGACCTCAAGCCCAAGACCAGCCGCACCCTGACCACCCGCGAAGCGCTGCTCGAATGCCTGCAACTGGTGCGCCAGCAGGGCTGGTGCATCGTCGACCAGGAACTGGAGCAGGGTTTGCGCTCCATCGCCGTGCCGGTCTACGACGCCTCGGGGCAGGTGCTGGCCGCGCTCAACGTCAGCACCCACGCCGGCCGCGCCAGCCGCACGGAGCTGGAACAGCGCATCCTGCCGATCATGCTCAACGCCAGCCGCGACTTGAGCGCGCAATTGTTCTCGTGAACCCTTCGGCGGTTGCTGTGCGATAAACGCACAGATATACCAATAGCGAATTGCGCCGCGTTGCGGCGCTGATTAATGTCGCCCGCACAGGTCGAGCCCGCCTCGACCTTCCAATAATAAAGTGCAGAGGTTGACCCATGACTCGATACCCTTCCGTGCGCCCGCACCTGCTCCAGCGATCTACTCGCAGAGCCTGATCCCCGTCCAACCACTATGCTTTTGAGTGTGCAGGTCCAGTACCGGCATACGTGCTCCTGCGCGTCCTTTGCGGAATAAAAACAATGAATAGTCCACACGCTGCTGTAGGGAACTGCCTTGATGTGCAGTCCTTCATCAATAACCAACCCCTGTCGCGTTACCAGTGGCGGGTGGTGATCCTGTGTTTCCTGATCGTCTTCCTCGACGGCCTGGACACCGCCGCGATGGGCTTCATTGCCCCGGCGCTGTCCCAGGACTGGGGCATCGACCGCGCCAGCCTTGGCCCGGTGATGAGTGCCGCGCTGATCGGCATGGTATTCGGCGCCCTGGGGTCCGGCCCGCTGGCCGACCGTTTCGGCCGCAAAGTAGTGCTGGTCGGCGCGGTGCTGTTGTTCGGTGCCTTCAGCCTGGCCTCGGCCTACAGCGGTAACGTCGACCAACTGCTGGTGTTGCGCTTCCTCACCGGCCTGGGCCTGGGCGCCGGCATGCCCAACGCGACCACGCTGCTGTCCGAATACACCCCCGAGCGCTTCCGCTCGCTGCTGGTCACCAGCATGTTCTGCGGCTTCAACCTGGGTATGGCCGGTGGTGGTTTCATCTCCGCCAAGCTGATCCCGGCCTACGGCTGGCATAGCCTGTTGCTGATCGGTGGCCTGCTGCCGATCGTGCTGGGCGTGGTGCTGCTGGTGTGGCTGCCTGAATCGGCGCGGTTCCTGGTGGTGCGCAACCGCGGCACGGACCGCATTCGCAAGACCCTGGCCCCCATCGCCCCGGCCGTGGTGGCCGAGGCCGGCAGCTTCAGCGTGCCTGAGCAGAAGACCGTGAAGGGCCGCAACGTGCTGGCGGTGATCTTTTCGGGCACCTACAGCGTCGGCACCTTGCTGCTGTGGCTGACGTATTTCATGGGCCTGGTGATCGTCTATCTGTTGACCAGCTGGCTCCCTACCCTGATGCGCGACAGCGGCGCCAGCATGGAGCAGGCCGCCTTCATCGGCGCGCTGTTCCAGTTCGGTGGCGTATTGAGCGCGGTCGGCGTGGGCTGGGCCATGGACCGTTTCAACCCGCACAAGGTTATCGGTACCTTCTACCTGCTGGCGGGCGTGTTCGCCTACGCCGTGGGCCAGAGCCTGGGCCACATCACCGTGCTGGCGACCCTGGTACTGGTGGCGGGCATGTGCGTGAACGGCGCGCAATCGGCGATGCCGTCGCTGGCCGCACGCTTCTACCCCACCCAGGGCCGCGCTACCGGCGTATCGTGGATGCTGGGCATTGGCCGCTTCGGTGCCATTTTGGGTGCCTGGATGGGCGCGACCCTGCTGGGCCTGGGCTGGAACTTCGAGCAGGTGCTGACCGCCCTGGTGATCCCGGCGGCGTTGGCCACCACGGCCGTGGTCATCAAAGGCATGGTCAGCCACGCTGACGCCACGTAAGCCGAGCAGGGCTTCTGTAGGAGCGGACTGTGTCCGCGAATGCATCGCCGCAGTGTCCCTGATACACCGCAGCGTTTGCTTCGCGGGCACCGCCCGCTCCTACACAGAGGGTGTTGTCAGCATGAGATAGCAAGGCAAGGATTGGTTCGGTGATCGCACACAAGGTCGATTATCGGATTGTTTCACCAAAACCGGCAGCTTAATCTGCTACCCATTCTGGCGTGCCCCTCGCGCCTTTTTTATTCTGAGCTGCCACCGCTCACGGCCATTACCAGGAGAAGATTGATGCGTGAAGTATTCATCTGCGACGCGATTCGCACCCCCATTGGCCGTTTCGGCGGTGGCCTGTCCACCGTGCGTGCCGACGACCTGGCGGCTGCGCCGATCAAGGCCCTGATGGAACGCAACCCGCAAGTCGACTGGACCGCGGTGGACGAAGTGTTCCTGGGCTGCGCCAACCAGGCCGGCGAAGACAACCGCAACGTGGCGCGCATGGCGCTGCTGCTGGCGGGCCTGCCGGAAAGCATCCCCGGCGTCACCCTGAACCGCCTGTGCGCCTCGGGCATGGACGCCATTGGCACCGCCTTCCGCGCCATCGCCAGCGGCGAAATGGAGCTGGCCATCGCTGGCGGCGTCGAGTCGATGTCCCGCGCCCCGTTCGTGATGGGCAAGGCTGACGCGGCGTTCTCGCGCAACATGAAGCTGGAAGACACCACCATCGGCTGGCGCTTCATCAACCCGCTGATGAAAGCCCAGTACGGCGTGGACGCCATGCCACAGACCGCCGACAACGTCGCCGACGACTATAAAGTCTCGCGCGCTGACCAGGACGCCTTCGCCGTGCGCAGCCAGCAGCGCACCGCCGCCGCCCAGGCCGCCGGCTACTTCGCCGAAGAAATCGTGCCGGTGCGTGTTGCCCACAAGAAGGGTGAAACCATCGTCGACACCGACGAGCACCCACGTGCCGACACCACCCTGGAAACCCTGGCCAAGCTCAAACCGGTCAATGGCCCGGACAAGACCGTCACCGCTGGCAACGCCTCGGGCGTCAACGACGGTGCCGCAGCGCTGATCCTGGCTTCGGCCGAGGCGGTCAAGAAACACGGCCTCACGCCACGTGCCCGCGTACTGGGCATGGCCAGCGCCGGTGTGGCTCCGCGCGTGATGGGTATCGGCCCGGTGCCTGCGGTACGCAAACTGATCGAGCGCCTGGGCGTGGCGGTCAACGATTTTGACGTGATCGAACTCAACGAAGCCTTCGCCAGCCAAGGTTTGGCGGTGATGCGCGAACTGGGCCTGGCCGACGACGCCCCGCAGGTCAACCCTAACGGCGGCGCCATTGCCCTGGGCCACCCGCTGGGCATGAGCGGTGCGCGTATCGTCATGACCGCCTTGCACCAGCTGGAAAAAACCGGCGGCAAGAAAGGCCTGGCGACCATGTGCGTCGGCGTCGGCCAAGGCCTGGCACTGGCCATCGAACGCGTCTGATACAGAGCAGTCCGGTTACCCGAAATGCCCACCGGCCTCCACGCAAGGCCGTTGGGCTTTCGGGTAATTGTTTTGTTGGATGGGGTTGTTACGGTATATGTCTAGACTGTTCCAACCTTATCGAGTGATAAAAACATGACAACAACTCATTACACCGGCGAAGAGCGCAGTAAACGCATCTTTGCAATCGTCGGCGCTTCCTCGGGCAACCTGGTCGAATGGTTCGACTTCTATGTGTATGCCTTCTGCGCGATTTATTTCGCACCGCATTTCTTCCCGTCCGCCGATGCCACCGTGCAGTTGCTCAACACCGCAGGCGTGTTCGCGGCCGGGTTCCTGATGCGTCCCATCGGCGGCTGGATCTTTGGCCGCGTGGCGGACCGTCACGGGCGCAAGAACTCCATGATGATCTCGGTGCTGATGATGTGCGCCGGCTCCCTGGTCATCGCCTGCCTGCCGGGCTATGAAAGCATCGGCCTGTGGGCCCCGGCCTTGCTGCTGTTGGCGCGCCTGTTCCAGGGCCTGTCGGTGGGTGGCGAGTACGGCACCACGGCTACTTATATGAGTGAAGTGGCCCTGCGCGGCCAGCGCGGCTTCTTCGCCTCGTTCCAGTACGTGACCCTGATCGGCGGCCAGTTGCTGGCCGTGCTGGTGGTGGTGATCCTGCAACAAGTGCTCAGCGAAGACGAACTGCGTGCCTGGGGCTGGCGCATTCCCTTCGTGGTCGGCGCCATCGCCGCGGTGATTTCGCTGCTGCTGCGTCGCACCCTCAAGGAAACCACCAGCGCCGAAACCCGTCAGGACAAGGACGCCGGCAGTATCGTCGGGCTGTTCCGCAATCACACGCCGGCCTTCATCACCGTGCTGGGCTACACCGCCGGCGGCTCGCTGATTTTCTACACCTTCACCACCTACATGCAGAAGTACCTGGTGAACACCGCCGGCATGACCGCCAAGACCTCCAGCTTCGTGATGACCGGCGCGCTGTTCTTCTATATGTGCATGCAGCCGCTGTTCGGCATGCTGGCGGACAAGATCGGCCGTCGTGCATCCATGCTGTGGTTCGGTGCCCTGGGCACGCTGTTCACCCTGCCGATCCTGCTGGTACTGAAAACCGTGACCAGCCCGTTCCTGGCGTTCGTGCTGATTACTCTGGCCCTGGCCATCGTCAGCTTCTACACCTCGATCAGTGGGCTGGTGAAAGCCGAGATGTTCCCCCCGCAAGTGCGCGCTCTGGGCGTGGGCCTGGCCTACGCGGTGGCCAACGCCATCTTTGGCGGTTCGGCGGAATTCGTCGCCTTGAGCTTCAAGTCCGGCGGTAACGAAAACGCATTCTATTGGTACGTGACGATCATGATGGCCATTGCCTTCCTGTTCAGTCTGCGCCTGCCCAAGCAGCCGTCGTACCTGCATCACGATCACTGATCCAGCCAGCGCGCGCCCAAAGTGGGCGCGCGCCTTTAAGGAAGGTTTATGAGCGAGAGACCGAGCAACCAGCTGTTCGATGCCTACTTCAGCGCCGATGCCATGCGCGATATTTTCAGCGACCGTGGCCGTCTGCAGGGCATGCTCGACTTCGAAGCGGGCCTGGCCCGTGCCGAGTCCCGGGCCGGGGTGATTCCTGCTGATGCCGTGGCGCCCATCGAAGCGGCCTGCCAGGCCTCGCTCTACGATTACCAGGCGCTGGGCCAGGCCATTTGCAGCGCGGGCAACTCGGCCATCCCGTTGGTCAAGATGCTCGGCAAGCAGATCGCCAGCCAGGCGCCCGAAGCCGAACGCTATGTGCACCTGGGTGCCACCAGCCAGGACGTGATGGACACGGGCCTGGTGCTGCAATTGCGTGACGCGCTGCACCTGATGGAAACTCGCCTGGCCGTGCTGGGCGACTCACTGGCCCGCCAGGCCGAACGCTACAAGGCCACGCCACTGGCCGGTCGCACCTGGTTGCAACATGCCACGCCCGTGACCCTGGGCATGAAAATCGCCGGCTGGTTGGGAGCTGTCACCCGCAGCCGCCAACGCCTGCAAGAACTCAAGCCGCGCCTGTTGGTGCTGCAATTCGGTGGTGCTTCCGGCTCCCTGGCCGCATTGGGTGCCAACGCCTTGCCAGTCGCCGAAGCCCTGGCGCAAGAGCTGCAACTGACCCTGCCCGAGCAGCCCTGGCACACCCAGCGCGACCGCCTGGTGGAGTTTGCCTCGGTGCTGGGCCTGATCGCCGGTAGCCTGGGCAAGCTGGGCCGTGACGTGAGCCTACTGATGCAGACCGAAGCCGCCGAAGTCTTCGAACCGTCGGCGCCCGGCAAGGGCGGTTCGTCCACCATGCCGCACAAGCGCAACCCGGTGGGCGCCGCCGTGCTCATCGGCGCCGCCACCCGCGTACCGGGCCTGGTGTCGACGATGTTCGCCGCCATGCCTCAGGAACACGAGCGCAGCCTGGGCCTGTGGCACGCCGAGTGGGACACCCTGCCGGACATCTGCTGCCTGGTGGCCGGTGCCCTGGAACAGGCGCAACTGTTCGCCGACGGCCTGGAAGTGGACGCCGCGCGCATGCTCAAGAACCTCGACCTGACCCAGGGCCTGGTGTTGGCCGAAGCGGTCAGCATCGTCCTGGCCCAGCGCTTGGGTCGCGATGCCGCGCACCATCTGCTGGAACAGTGCTGCAAACGCGCCGTGGCCGAAAAGCGCCATCTGCGCGCGGTGCTGGGCGACGAGCCGAAGGTGACTGCCGAACTTTCCGCGGACGAGCTTGATCGTCTACTCGACCCCGCGCACTACCTGGGCCAGGCACAAGCCTGGGTCGAGCGTGCCGTGGCTGAACATTCCCGTTTTAGTGCCTGAGGAGAACCGTTGTGGGCAAGATTCAACTCGCTGATGGTGAACTGAACTACCAACTCGATGGCCCGGCAGATGCGCCGGTGCTGGTGATGTCCAACTCCCTGGGCACGTCCCTGGAAATGTGGGACACGCAGATCGCCGGCCTGACCCAGCACTTTCGCGTGCTGCGCTACGACACCCGTGGCCATGGCGGTTCGCTGGTCACCGAGGGCCCGTACAGCATCGAGCAACTGGGCGGCGACGTGATTGCCCTGCTGGACGCCCTGCACATCGAACGCGCGCATTTCTGCGGCCTGTCCATGGGCGGCCTGATTGGCCAGTGGCTGGGCATCAACGCCGGTGAGCGCCTGAACCGCCTGATCGTCTGCAACACTGCAGCCAAGATCGGCAACCCGGACGTGTGGAACCCACGTATCGAGATGGTGCTGCGCGACGGCCAGGCCGCCATGGTCTCGCTGCGTGATGCATCCATCGCCCGCTGGTTCACCCCGGACTACGCCGAGGCCAACCCGGCCGAAGCCAAGCGCATCACCGACATGCTGGCGGCCACCTCGCCGCAAGGCTACGCCGCCAACTGCGGCGCCGTGCGTGACGCCGATTTCCGCGAGCAGCTGGGTGCCATCAAGGTCCCGACCCTGGTCATCGCCGGCACGGGCGACGCGGTCACCACCCCGGCTGACGGTCGCTTCCTGCAAGAAAACATCAAGGGCGCCGAGTACACCGAGTTCTACGCGGCGCACCTGTCCAACGTACAGGTTGGCGAACCCTTCACCCAGCGCGTGCTGGATTTCCTGCTGGCCAAACACTGATAGTCGAGGAGTCATCCGTGGACGAGAAAGAACGCTACAACGAAGGCATGAAAGTTCGCCGCGCGGTGCTGGGCGACGCCCACGTGGACCGCAGCCTGACCAACATCACCGAGTTCAACGGTGAGTTCCAGGAAATGATCACCCGTCACGCCTGGGGTGACATCTGGACCCGTCCGGGCCTGCCGCGTCACACCCGCAGCCTGATCACCATTGCCATGCTGATCGGCATGAACCGCAATGAAGAACTCAAGCTGCACCTGCGTGCCGCCGCCAACAACGGCGTCACCCGTGCCGAGATCAAGGAAGTGCTGATGCAGAGCGCGATCTACTGCGGCATTCCGGCAGCCAACGCCACCTTCCACTTGGCCGAGTCGGTGTGGGATGAGCTGGGCGTCGAATCGCGCGAATAATCGCGACGGTTGAAAAGCAGAAAGGGCGATGAGAAATCATCGCCCTTTTTTTGCTTGGATTTGCGTTGTCTGCTTCCCGGGCAGAGCCCGGTCCTACACCGTTCGGCCAATGGGGGTCAGGCAGACCAAGCGATCCGCCTTGGTGGCATTACAGATAGACCTGCTGTGCCTCCAGAGGCTAAACGCTTTGCTTCACTGGCACCCATGGGCCGACCGGTGTAGGACCGGGCTCTGCCCGGGAACCAGGCGCCGCAGTCCCAACCCGAATTACAGGATGCTGATCGGGTACGACACAATCACACGGTTTTCGTTGAACTGGTTGGTGCCATAGTCACGACGCATGGTCGAGTTGCGCCACCGCAGGTTCAGGTCCTTGAAGGTGCCTTCCTGGAAGGTGTAGGCGATTTCCGATTCACGGCCCCACTCGCTGCCACCGTCGATGGTGGCGGTGTGGATGTTGTCACCGTGGATGTAACGGTTCATCAGGGTCAGGCCCGGTACGCCGACAGCGGCGAAGTTGTAGTCATGACGCAGCTGCCAGGATTTTTCCTGGGCGTTGTCATAGCTGGAGTTGTAGCTGTCGTTCGCCAGGGTGCCGCCGCTGGTACCGTTGACGCGCATCCAGTTGTTGTCACCGGTCAATTTCTGCAGGCCGACGTAGAAGGTGCTGCCACCGTATTTGGCCGAGAGCATGGCCGAGTAGGTGTTGTTGTCCAGCTTGCCGTCCAGCGCGCTGCCGTCGTCGCTGCCGTGGAAGTAACCCAGGTTGGCACCCAGGGTCCAGGCGCCTACCGGCTGGGAGTGGATCAACTGCAGGTATTGCTGCTTGTAGATGTCTTCCAGCTGCGAGTACCAGGCGCCGACCAAGGTGCGCTTGTCGTTGAAGGTGTACTCGGCACCCACAAAGTTGAAGCGATCGGACTCGTGCGTGGTGTTGCCGGTCATCTGCATCGGCAGCATGCTCGCGTCGTTACGCGGGCTGTTGTCACGGAACTGACCGCCGTACAGGGTCAGGTTGGTGATTTCCTTCGAGGTGATCTGCGCACCCCGGAAGGTTTGCGGCAGCGAGCGGCCATCGTCCGAACGCAGGATCGGCAGCACCGGCATCCACTCGCCCACTTTCAGCTCGGTCTTGGAGATCTTGGCCTTGAGCGCCACGCCCAGGCGACCGAAGTTGTCCACGGCCTTGCCATCATGGTCCAGTGGCAGCAGTTGGGTACCGCTGGTGCCGCCACCGCCGTCGAGTTTCTGCGAGTAGGTGCCCAGCACGTCGACGCCGAAGCCGACCACGCCTTGGGTGTAGCCCGATTTGGCATCGAGGATGAAGTTCTGTGTCCACTCGGCCTGGGTGCCTTGTGGTGCGGCGCTGTCTGTGAAGTTGCGACCGAAGTAGAAGTTGCGCAGGGTCAGGTTGACCTTGGCGTCTTCCACGAAGCCACCGGTGCCGTCTGCCATCACGGGCAGGGAAGAGCCGGCGATGGCCAGGGCGATGAGGCTGCGGGTGCAGGACGAGCGAGTGATGGCTTTCATTATTGTTGTGGTCTCTCTAATTATGAGCAACAGGGTGCCGTCGCGACGGTTGTTCAAGTCGTCGTGATTCATGCAGCGGTACAAGCGTTGGAGGTTCAGCTGGTCAGCGGAGAGAGGGTGTGCATGGTGGCGTTACCTGTTGTTATTGTGTTTTTTGTGTTCAGGGTCTGGCGATTCCTTCACCTGTCCTGTTGAGCGGATGGTGCTTGGTCGCAAGGGGTGAATCAATCTGTCGCAGCCTAAACGGGGCGATAAGCGAACACTAACTAACTTGTTAGTTCCGATCAACCCCCTTTATTTTGTTAGCGCGTGTGTTTTATAACATTGTTTCTGACGGGAATGACAGTTATTCGTCAGTTGTCGTATGACTGCAGGGCTTGGGTTTTGGGGTGGTTTCGGGTGTATGGCTTGGTTTTTGTGGGGTGCTTGCGATCGCGCGCCGCCCGCGCGGCGCTTCCCGGGCAGAGCCCGGTCCTACATTTGTTGCAACGT
>KI547164.1:245913-260614 GCA_000497835.1 gamma proteobacterium L18
GCCACAAGGGCGGGCTTTCCAGCGTGCAACTCAATCAGCCTTTCGGTGCCTCAGCCTGCTGCTCGCTGGCCTGCGCTTCACCCGTCTGCTTATACCAGCCACCCCCCAGCGCCTTGTACAGGTTGACCTCGCTGGTCAGCTGCGACAAGCGATCGCTGATCGCCGACTGCTGGGCGCTGAACAGCGAGCGCTGGGCGTCCAGGAAGGTCAGGTTGCTGTCCACGCCGATGCGGTAGCGGCGTTCGGCCAGGCGGTAGTAGTCCTGGTTGGCTTGCACCAGGTCTTTCTGCGCCTGCAACTGCTCCTTGAAGGTCTTGCGCGCCGCCAAACCGTCGGAGACTTCCTGGAAGGCCGTCTGGATGGCTTTTTCGTAGTTGGCGACGTTGATGTCCTTCTGGATCTTCGCGTAATCCAGGCTGGCCTTCAGGCTGCCGGCGTTGAAGATCGGCAGGTTGATGGCCGGTGCAAAGGTCCAGGCCCCTTGGCCACCCTTGAACAGGTTGCCCAGCTGGGAGCTGGCGCTACCGGCCGAGGCGGTCAGGGTGATGCTGGGGAAGAACGCCGCACGGGCAGCGCCGATGTTGGCGTTGGCCGCCTTCAGCGAGTGCTCGGCTTCGAGGATGTCCGGACGACGCTGCAGCAGGTCGGACGGCAGGCCGGCCGGTACTTCGGTCAGCAGGTCACCGTCCAGCGGCTGCGGCTTGGCCAGGTTGGCCGGCAGCGGGCCGCCCAGCAGCAACACCAAGGCGTTTTCGTCCTGGGCTACCTGGCGTTGGTACTTGCTCAGGCTGACCTTGGCGGTTTCCACCGAGGTACGCGCCTGGGCCAGGTCCAGCGCCGAGGACACACCCACTTCGCTGCTGCGCGAGGTCAGGCGGTAGCTTTCCTCATAGGCCTTCAGGGTTTCCTGAGTCAGCTTCAGCAGGCTCTGGTCGGCCTGCCAGGTGTAGTAGGCGTTGGCCACGCTGGCCACCAGGCTGATCTGCGTGGAGCGACGCGCTTCCTCGCTGGACAGATAGGTTTCCAGCGCCTGCTGGCTGAGGCTGCGCACCCGGCCCCACAGGTCCAGCTCGTAGGAGCTGATACCCAGGTTGGCCGTGTACTCGCCGCCCACTGCCGCCTTGCCGGTGGAGCTCAGGTCGGCCGGGGTACGGGCACGGGTGCCGGTCATGTTGGCGCTGACCGCCGGGAACAGGTCCGCACGCTGGATGCGGTACTGCGCCTGGTAGGCCTGCACGTTGAGGATCGCCACTTTCAGGTCACGGTTGTTGACCAGCGATTCCTGAATCAACTGCTGCAATGCCTGATCGTGGAAGAACTGCTGCCAGCCCTGCTCGGCGGCGGCCATGCTGGCTGCCTGGGCAGGCGAGTAGGCCTGCCCTTGCGGGTACTGGGCCGGCACAGGCGCGGCCGGCTGCTTGTAATCCGGGATCAGCGAGCAACCGCTGAGGATGGCCGCGGCGACCGCGATGGACACTAGGGACTTGCTCATTGCCCAGCCTCGTTACGTGGAGTTTGGGTCGATTCGATCGACTCGTGCGACGCGTGCTCATCCTTCTTGCGCTTGTCACCGAACAGCGACGATACCGACACGAAGAACAGTGGCACCCAGAACAGCGCCAGCGTGGTGGCGGTCAGCATACCGCCGATCACGCCAGTACCGATGGCGTGCTGGCTGCCCGAGCCTGCACCATGGGAAATGGCCAGCGGCACAACACCCAGGATGAACGCCAGCGAGGTCATGATGATCGGACGCAGACGCATCCGGCACGCCTCGATGGCCGCCTCGGTGTAGCTGCGGCCCTGCTCATGCAGTTCCTTGGCGAACTCGACGATCAGAATGGCGTTTTTCGCCGCCAGACCGATGGTGGTCAACAGGCCCACCTGGAAGTACACGTCGTTGGACAGACCGCGCAGGCTGGTGGCCAGCAGTGCACCAATGATACCCAGCGGCACCACCAGCATGACCGCGATCGGGATCGACCAGCTTTCATACAGGGCGGCCAGACACAGGAACACCATCAGCATCGAAATGGCATACAGCGCCGGCGCCTGGGAACCCGACAGGCGTTCCTCGTAGCTCAGGCCGGTCCAGGACAGGCCCACGCCTTTTGGCAGCTTGGCGGCAATGCGCTCCACTTCGGCCATGGCCTCACCGGTACTGTAGCCCGGGGCAGGGGAGCCGAGGATCTCGACACCTTCCACACCGTTGTAACGGGCCAGTTTCGGCGAGCCGTAGATCCACTTGCCGCTGGCGAAGGCCGAGAACGGCACCATGGTGCCGGCGCTGTTGCGCACGTACCACTTGTTCAGGTCTTCAGGGTTCATGCGCGAGTTAGGCTGGCCCTGCACGTACACCTTCTTCACCCGACCACGGTCGATGAAGTCGTTGACGTAGCTGCCACCCAACGCCACCGACAGGGTGGTGTTGATGTCGGCGATGGTCACGCCCTGGGCGCTCGCGCGTTCGTCGTCGATTTCCAGCTGGAACTGCGGCTCGTCGTTCAGGCCGTTGGGACGGGTCTGCGTGAGAATCTTGCTCTGTGCGGCCATGCCCAGGAACTGGTTACGGGCTTCCATCAGCTTTTCGTGGCCGATACCGGCACGGTCCTGCAGGTAGATGTCGAAACCGGTGGCGTTACCCAGCTCCAGTACCGCAGGCGGTACGAAGGCAAACACCATCGCGTCGCGCAGGCTGAAGAAGTGCTGTTGGGCACGGGCCGACAGGGCGGCGGCGGTGTTGTCTTCGTTACGCTCATCCCATGGCTTGAGCATGATGAAGGCCATGCCCGAGCTCTGGCCGCGACCGGCGAAGTTGAAGCCGTTCACGGTGAACACCGAGCTGACCGCACCTTTCTCTTCGTCCAGCAGGTACTTGCGCATGTTGTCGATGACAGTCTGCGTACGCTCGGCGGTGGAGCCGGGCGGGGTCTGTACCTGGGCGAAGATCACACCCTGGTCTTCTTCGGGCAGGAAGGAGGTCGGGATGCGGGTGAACAGCCAGGCCATGCCGACCACGATCAGCACGTAGGCCAGCAGGTACGGGGCCTTGCGACGCAGTACGTGGCCAACGCCGGCTTCGTACTTCTGCACGCCGCTGTCGAAGGTACGGTTGAACCAGTTGAAGAAACGACCGTGCTTGTGGTGATCCTCGCCCTTTTTGATAGGCGACAGCATGGTGGCGCACAGCGCCGGGGTGAAGATCAGTGCCACCATCACCGACAGGGCCATGGCCGAGACGATGGTGATGGAGAACTGACGGTAGATCACACCGGTGGAACCGCCGAAGAACGCCATCGGCAGCAGTACCGCCGACAGCACCATGGCGATACCCACCAGGGCGCCCTGGATCTGGCCCATGGACTTTTTGGTGGCTTCCTTGGGTGACAGGCCTTCCTCGGCCATCACCCGCTCCACGTTCTCCACCACGACGATGGCGTCGTCCACCAGCAAGCCGATGGCCAGCACCATGCCGAACATGGTCAGGGTGTTGATGGTGAAGCCTGCGGCGGCCAGGATCCCGAAGGTACCCAGCAATACCACCGGCACGGTCATGGTGGTGATGACGGTGGCGCGGAAGTTCTGCAGGAACAGGTACATCACCAGGAACACGAGGATGATCGCCTCGACCAGGGTCTCCACCACGTTATGGATCGAGGTGGTAACCACTGGGGTGGTGTCGTACGGGAACACGGCCTTCACGCCAGGCGGGAAGAAGGGTTCCAGATCGGCGATGGTCTGGCGGATCGCCTTGGCGGTGTCCAGCGCGTTGGCGCCGGTGGCCAGCTTGATCGCCAGGCCCGAGGCCGGGGCACCGTTGAACTGCGCGTTGATGCTGTAGTTCTCACCGCCCAGGCCCACTTCGGCGACATCGCCTACGCGTACCTGGGAACCGTCGGTGTTGACCTTGAGCAGGATGTTGCGGAACTGCTCGGCGGTCTGCAGACGGGTCTTGCCGATGATGGTGGCGTTGAGCTCCTGCCCGGCCACGGCAGGCAAGCCGCCCAGCTGGCCGGAGGACACCTGCACGTTCTGCGCCGAGATGGCGGTGGACACGTCGCCCGGGGTCAGCTGGTATTTGTTGAGCTTGGCAGGGTCCAGCCAGATACGCATGGCGTACTGGGCACCGAACACCTGGAAGTCACCCACACCGGCAGTACGGGAGATGGGGTCCTGCATGTTGGAGACGATGTAGTTACTCAGGTCGTCCTTGGTCATGCTGCCGTCGGTGGACACCAGGCCCACCACCATCAGGAAGTTCTTCACCGCCTTGGTGACGCGGATACCCTGTTGCTGCACTTCTTGGGGCAGCAGCGGGGTAGCCAGGTTCAGCTTGTTCTGTACCTGTACCTGGGCGATGTCAGGGTTGGTGCCCTGGTTGAAGGTGGCAGTGATGGTCATGCTGCCGTCGGAGTTACTTTCCGAGGCCACATAGCGCAGGTTGTCGATACCGTTGAGCTGTTGCTCGATCACCTGTACCACGGTGTCCTGCACGGTTTGCGCGGACGCACCCGGGTAGGTCACCTGGATGGCGATGGCAGGGGGGGCGATCGCCGGGTACTGGTTGATCGGCAGGTTCAGGATCGACAGGGCGCCGACCAGCATGATCACCAGGGCTATTACCCAGGCGAAAATCGGACGGTCGATAAAGAATTTCGACATGGTTTACTCCCCTTTGCCGCCTGCGGACGCATTCGTGGCGGGGGCAGGGTTTGCAGGCTTGACGTTGGTGGCTTCGGTCGCCTTGACCTCCACGCCCGGTTTCACGTACTGCAGGCCTTCGGTGATCAGGCGGTCGCCGGCTTTCAGGCCGTCTTCCACCAGCCACTGGGTGCCCACGGTGCGGCTGGCTTTCAGCTCACGCAGTTCGACCTTGTTGTCGGCATTCACGATCAGCGCGGTCGGGGTGCCTTTCAGGTCGCGGGTTACGCCCTGTTGCGGTGCCAGGATGGCCTGGGCGGCAACACCGGCTTCCAGCTTGGCGTGCACGAACATGCCCGGCAGCAGGGTGTGGTCAGGGTTGGGGAACACGGCGCGCAGGGTCACGGAACCGGTGGTTTCGTCAACCGACACTTCCGAGAACTCCAGCTTGCCTTCCTTGCCATAGGTGCTGCCGTCTTCCAGGGTCAGCTGCACTTTGGCGGCGTTGTCGCCGGCTTTCTGCAGGGCACCGCTGGCCAGGTCACGACGCAGCTTGAGGATTTCCGCCGAGGACTGGGTCACGTCCACGTAGATCGGGTCCAGCTGCTGGATGGTGGCCATGGCGTTGGTCTGGCCGCTGGTCACCAGCGCACCTTCGGTCACGTCGGAACGGCCGATACGGCCGGTGATCGGCGCGTACACCTTGGTGTATTTCATATTGATCTGCGCGTTCATCACCGCCGCTTCGTTCTGCAGTTGCGTGGAACGGGCGTTGTCGTACTCCTGACGGCTGACGGCCTGCTCGCTGATCAACTGCTTGTAGCGATCAGCCAGAGACTTGGACGCCTGCAGGGTGGCCTGGGCGCTGGCCAGGGTCGCCTCGTACACCGACGGGTCGATCTGGTACAGCTGTTGGCCGGCTTTCACGTCTGAACCTTCAGTGAACAGGCGCTTGAGGATGATGCCATTGACCTGAGGGCGCACTTCAGCTACGCGGAACGCGGTGGTGCGGCCGGGCAGTTCCGAGGTCAGGGTGTAGGCTTGGGGTTGCAGGGTCACGACGCCGACCTGAGGAGTTTGCGGGGCGGGAGCCGCCTCTTCCTTTTTACAGCCGCTGAGCAAAGTGGCCAGGGCGACGGCGGAAACCAGAGCGGTAACAGCTGGCTTGAATTGCATGAAAATCCTCGGGTCAGGAGCACAGGTGAATGCTCAAGAATAGTGGAATGGCAGGAAACGGTTGCTACTAGATAAGTAGCTTACTAACGAATATACTTACATTCACGGTTGTTTGTAAACACCCGATTCGACCCGCCACAGGGTCATCGGGCATTGATTCGCACCCCGGGAGCAGGCATTACAAGCGCCGCCCCGATTCGACCGCGACTGCCCAGCGCAGC
Source organism: gamma proteobacterium L18 (assembly GCA_000497835.1). Lineage (GTDB taxonomy): Bacteria > Pseudomonadota > Gammaproteobacteria > Pseudomonadales > Pseudomonadaceae > Aquipseudomonas. The sequence continues at coordinate 251,952 of KI547164.1, forward strand.
GTGGCCCCTGATAGAGGTTTTACTGCCATGGTTCGACGCACGAAAGAGGAAGCTCAGGAGACGCGAAACCAGATTCTCGAAGCCGCCCAGAACGCCTTTTATTCGCGCGGGGTGGCGCGTACCACGCTGGCCGACATCGCGGCCCTGGCGGGCGTGACCCGGGGTGCCATCTATTGGCACTTCAGCAATAAAGCTGAACTGGTGCAGGCAATGCTCGATTCCTTGCATGAGCCGCTGGATGAATTGGCACGCGCCAGTGAAAGCGAGGCGGAACTCGACCCGCTGGGCTGCATGCACAAGTTGCTGGTACATCTGTTCCAGCAAGTTGCACTGGATCCCAGTACGCGGCGCATTAACGAGATCATGTTCCATAAGTGCGAGTTCACCGACGAAATGTGTGACATTCGACGCCAGCGGCAAGCCGCCAGCCTGGACTGCAATGTGCGCATCGATGTATCGCTGCGTAATGCAGTCAATCGCGGGCAGTTGCCCGAGAACCTGGATACCGCCCGTGCTGCGGTGGTTCTGCATGCCTATATTGACGGCATGCTGGGGCAGTGGTTGCTGGTGCCCGACAGTTTCGACCTGAATTTGCAGGCCGAGAAATGGGTTGACGCATGTTTCGATATGCTGCGCTTGAGCCCGGCCCTTCGCAAATGAAAGTGTAATACCGGTTGTATCAACGTATAAGCTGATAGCAGAATCGACGCGCATTGGCTGTGTGCCATTATCCACGCGCACGCCTTGCTTGAATAGTTAGTTGCCTAAGTATTTTTTTGCTTTTTACGCCGAGCGTGTGAATGACTTCGCAGACCAATCTGCTCAACGGCAACGACCAGCCCCTCAAGGGCATCGGCTTGATCTGTTTGTCGGTGCTGCTGTTTGCCAGCCATGATGCCCTGTCCAAATTCCTCTCCGGCCTGTACCCGATTGTCATGGTGGTATGGGCGCGCTACCTGGTGCACACCTTGTTGATGCTGGTGGTGTTCGTGCCGCGCGCGGGGCTGTCCAACGTGATCCGCACCAAGCGCCCCGGGCTGCAATTGGTGCGGGCGATTTGCCTGATCGGCACCAGCCTGCTGTTTACCACCGGCCTGCGCTATATCCCGCTGGCAGAGGCCACCTCGGTCAACTTCCTGGCGCCGCTGCTGGTCACGGCGCTGTCGGTGGTGGTGCTGGGCGAGAAGGTCACCCGCAGCCAATGGCTGGCGGTGCTGACCGGCTTCATCGGCGTGCTGATCGTGGTGCGGCCGGGGGGCGATCTGTTCACGCCGGCCATCCTGTACCCGCTGGGGTCGGCGTTGTGCTTCGGTTTCTATCAACTGATCACGCGTAAACTCAGCGACATCGACAGCCCCACCACCAGCAACTTCCTGGCAGGCATATTCAACACGTTGATCATGTCAGCCTTGTTGCCGTTCTTCTGGGTGCGCCCCGATTGGCTGCATGCGCTGTTCATGATCGGCCTTGGCACCTGCGGCATGCTAGGCCACTTGCTGCTGACCCAGGCCTTCCGCCACGCGCCGCCGGCCATGCTGGCGCCCTTCAGTTACGGGCAGATCCTGTTCGCCGGCATTTATGGTTACCTGATCTTCGATCACACGCCCGATGCCTGGGCGCTGACGGGCATTGCGGTGATCTGCATGAGCGGCCTGGCCGTGGCCTGGGCGCAACGCAAACGCTGAATCGGCGGCTACGCTCTGTTGACCTAACAACAAGAGAGTGTGGCCCCATGAAGGATATTGCACGCAGGTGCTGGGCGCTGCTGCTGTTGGCGATGCTGTCGCCGATGGTGCTGGCCGCCGCCAACGATGATGCAAAACAGGCGGCAGCCGCCAAGGCGCTGCTGGAAAAGGCCCTGGCCTACTATCACGACAACGGCGACAAGGCCCTGGCCGCGTTCAGCCGCCAAGGGCAGTTCATTGACGACGACCGCTACGTGTTCGTGGTGGACACCAAGGGCGTCATGCTGGCCAGCGGCGGGCCCTCCGCGGCGCTGATCGGGCGCAACGTCAATGACGTCATCGGGCCCGACCTGCAGCAGGCGTTCAAACAGGCGCTGAACGTGCCTGAAGGCAACGGTATCCAGCAGGCCGAATACAAATGGCAGAACTGGCAGGATGGTCGCGTGGAGCGCAAGCGCGTGTTCTACCAGCGCATCGGCGACCGCATCATCGCCGTCGGCTACTACCTGCCACGCGCTTCCGCACAACAGGCCCAGGCCCTGCTGGACAAGGCGGTGGCGGGCATCAAGGCCAATCAGAAACAGACGCTGCAGGACATCAACAGCCTCAAGGGCGGTTACCTGCAGGATGACCTGTATGTGTTCGTGGTCGACCTGGACAGCCACCGCTACCTGGCCCATGGCACCAACCAGCGGTTGGTCAACGTCGACTTCAATACCGTGCGTGACCCCGACGGCAAACCGGTGGGCGAGCCGATTCTGGCGATGATGGCCAAGCAGGACAGTGGCGAGTACGACTACCGCTGGCGCAACCCGGTGACCAGCCATGTGGAGGACAAGCATGTGTATGTGCGCAAGGTGGGGCAGGTGATGGTTGCGGTGGGGTATTACAGTCGTTAGCTATAACCGCGTCGCCTGCTTCCCTAGCTTCGCCAGGTCCCACAGGTAAGAGCGCATTCCAACCTTGTGGGACCGGGCGAAGCTCGGGAAGCAGGCACCGCGGTCTACCGGCCGCGCAGGATGTTGTTGGGCATCGCCAGCGCCGCCGCCAGCCCTAGCACCGACACCGCTGCACTGCCCATCAACAGCAGCCGAAACGTCTCCAGCAACTTCCCGCGCAAGGCTTCCTGCGCCGCGCCGGTGCTGGCGTTCAGGCTGGCCAGCAAGGCATCGCCCGAAGCCCCGTCAGCCCCCAGATCCAGCCCATGCAGCAACGCCAGCAACAGCGCCGACATGCACGCTACGCCCATCGCCCCGCCCAGCGAGCGGAACAGGTTGGTGGTACTGGTGCCCACGCCGATGTCCTTCTGCTGTACGGCATTCTGCGCACCCACCAGCGAGGTGGGGAATTGCAGCCCGGCGGCAAAGCCGGTCAGCAGCATGAACACACCGCTCCACCACAAGGCATTGGGCGCAGTGAACGCCAGGCCCAAGATACCCAGCGGCATCAACAGCGTGCCCGTCAGGATCACCGGTTTGAAACGTCCGCTGCGCGCGGTGTGGCGGCCGCCCAGGAAGGCGCCAATGGGCAAGCCGATGGCCAGCGGCAGCACGTCCAGCGCCGCGCTGTCGGCACCGGCGCCGGTCACGGTCTGGAAACGCAGCGGCATCAACACCGACAGCGAAATGGCCTGGAACGAGGTGAAGAATACCGTGCACCAGCACAGTACCGCCGGCCTGATGCTGAACAGATGCATGGGCAGCAATGGCTCCGGCGCGCGACGCTCGTGGCGCACGAACAGCCCCAGGGCCAGCACCGCAACCAGCAATGTCCCCCATACCGCCGGGGTGCCAAGGGCGCGGCCCTGGCCCAGTTCGGTGATGCTCACCAGCAACGACGTCAGGCCGACGATCATCAGCATCGTGCCCAGGTAATCGATAATCGGCTGGCGACGCTTCACCGCCAGCCCCACCAGCACGTGACGGGCATACAGCCAGGCGCCCAGCCCCAGCGGCAGGTTGAGCAGGAATATCCAGCGCCACGACAGGTACTCGGTCATGTAGCCGCCCAGCACCGGCCCGGCCACGCTCGCGGCCGCGTACATGCTGCTGAAGTAACCCTGGTAGCGCCCGCGTTCACGCGGCGGCACGAAGTCGCCGATGATCGCCTGGCTCACCGACACCATGCCGCCGGCGCCGATGCCCTGGATCACCCGTGCCAGCACCAATTGCTCCATGCTCTGCGCCAAGGCGCAGAACAGAGAGGCGCCGGTGAATAGCGCAAGGCCGATGAGGATCATGCGGCGCCGGCCGTACAGGTCGCCGAACTTGCCATAGATAGGCACGGCCACGGTCATGGCCACCATGTAGCCGGAGATGACCCAGGCCAGCAGGTTGATGTCGTGGAATTGCGCGGAGATCGCCGGCATCGACACGGCGACGATGGTCTGGTCGAGCGCACCCAGGAAAATCGCCAGCATCAATGAGATCAGAACGCTGCGCAGGGCAGGTTGGGGGTGGTTCAAGTTGGTCACGGGGGCAGGCCTGCAAGGCAGAGAAACCCCCGGCGGCACCGAGGGGAAAAGTCCCCTCAGTTTACTCGATAGCTAGCTATGCGTTCTATTCGATTGTTTCGTAGGGCAGGCCCACGTAGTTCTCGGCGATGGTCTTGCGCCCGGCTTCGGAACCCACGTAGTAGTCCAGTTCGGTCTGTTGGATACGCTGGCTGAAGTCGTCGGTGTCGGGGAATTTGTGCAGCACCGAGGTCATCCACCAGCTGAAGCGTTCGGCCTTCCACACACGGCGCAGGCAGACTTCGGAGTACTTGGCCAGCAGGTCGGTGCGGCCCTCCTGATACACCTTGCACAGGATGTCGAACAGCGTGCTGACGTCGCTGGCGGCCAGGTTCAGGCCCTTGGCGCCGGTAGGCGGGACGATGTGCGCAGCGTCGCCAACCAGGAACAGACGGCCGTACTGCATGGGCTCCACCACGAAGCTGCGCAGTGGCGCGATGCTTTTCTCGATGGAGGGGCCAGTGACCAGGCGCTGGGCCAGGTCGGCGGGCAGGCGGGCCTTGAGCTCATCCCAGAAGCGCTCGTCGGACCAGTCTTCGACTTTTTCCTCGGCGCTGACCTGTACGTAGTAGCGGGTACGGGTCTGCGAACGCATGCTGCACAGGGCAAAACCGCGTTCGTGGTTGGCGTACACCAGTTCTTCATTGACGGGCGGGGTGTCGGCCAGGATGCCCAGCCAGCCGAACGGGTAAACACGCTCGAAGGCCTTGATTGAATCCGCCGGAATCGACTGCCGTGCCACGCCGTGGTAGCCGTCGCAGCCGGCGATGTAGTCGCAGTCCAGGCGATGGGTTTCGCCGTCTTTCTCATAGGTGATGTACGGTTGCTCGCCCTTCATGTCGTGGGGGCGAACGTTGGCGGCTTCATAGAGGGTCTGGGCGCCGCAGGCTTCGCGGGCGGCCATCAGGTCGCGGGTAACCTCGGTCTGGCCGTAGATCATCACGGTCTTGCCGCCGGTCAGGGTCTTGAGGTCGATGTGGGCGCGGCGGCCATTGAACGCCAGTTCGAAGCCGGTGTGCACCAGGCCTTCGGCGTCCATGCGCTGATTGACGCCCGCCTTGCGCAGCAGGTCGACCATGCCTTGCTCCAGCACGCCGGCACGGATGCGGCTGAGCACGTAGTCGGGGGTCTGGCGTTCGAGCACTACGTTGGCGATGCCGGCCTTATGCAGCAGCTGGCCAAGCAGGAGGCCGGAGGGACCGGCGCCGATAATCGCGACTTGAGTCTTCATTGTTATTGTCCCAGGCATGTTTCGCTGGGCCCTCGGGCCACTGGCGAATAGTTTTTATGATTGGAGTGCCTGCATTTTTCGCTTGAAACGTGGCCTTCGGAAGGTGAAAAAACCGCGTTTTTTTGTACTTTTGGCTAATCGGTGCGATTATCGAGCGGTATCGGTCACTCAGGAGTGCGTCATGATGTCGCGGGAATTCGCGCCACCCATTCCGGTGTTCAAGCTGTATGGCGAAGGCCAGGACTGGCTGACGCCTGACCTGTTGCACTGCGAGACCATTCCCAAGCGCAGCCGCCTGTACCACTGGGAAATCAAGCCACACCGCCATGCCGACCTTTGCCAATTGCTGTACGTGCATGCCGGGCAGGCGGAAATCGAGGTAGAGGGCCAGCGTCGGCTGATCACCGATTCGGCGTTGCAGGTAGTGCCGCCGTTGTACGTGCACGGCTTTCGTTTTTCCGAAGATATCGACGGCCACGTCATTACCTTGGCCGCGCCCCTGGTCAGCGAGCTAAAGGCGTTGCTGGGCGCCAGCGGCGAAGTGCTGGCCAGCCCGGCCAATTTCCCGGCCGGCGCCGACCGCGACTACCTCAATGGCCTGGTGTCGGCCTTGCAGTGTGAGTACTCGCAGAGCCTGCCGGGCCGCGACCTGGCGCTGCACTCCTTGATCAACGTGCTGGTGGTGTGGGTCAGCCGGCAAATGATTCAGCGCAGCAGCGCGGCGCAGACGGTCGAGCGCGGGCGGGACTATTTCAATGGGTTCACCCGGCTGGTGGAGGCGCAGTTCCGCAGCCAGCCCAGTGTCGAGCAACTGGCCTATGCCACAGGTATTTCCGTGGCGCACTTGAATAATGTCTGCCGCGATATGGCGGGGCAGTCGGCCCTGCAGATCATTCATCAGCGCCTGTTGCTGGAAGCCAAGCGCAACCTGATCTACACCAGCATGACGGTCAGCCAGGTATCAGACAGCCTGGGCTTTGCCGACCCGGCCTATTTTTCCCGCTTCTTTCGACGCCTGGCCGGCCTGTCCCCGCGGGCATTCCGCCAGGTGGGCAGCGCGCAGCCAGAGTTCAACGCAGGGCGTTGAAGGCGCCGGAGTGGGGCAGGCACATGGTGGTGCTGCAACTGATCTCCAGGCGCGGCACGTTGCGGGCCTGTTCCACGCGCCAGGCAGCGGTGGCATACAGGGCTGTCACTAAAATGACCAACAGCGGCATCACGCATTTTCTTGTTGTAATGATCATCACGCTCACCTTCGGCATGTAAGGCTTCAACTCTTATAAACAAGTCTAGAACAAGGTGTGCGAGGGCAATGGAACAAGCCGGAATGTCAGCGGTTTGATACGAAATGTTTCATGCTTAAGAATCGCCTGGATAGACTGATTCGAAATTAGGATTTTTTTATTTCTTTTATAAACAGTAGGTTATGACTGCCAAACGGTTGCGTGCGGAAAAGTTACAGTAAGTTGACGCCGCAGGTGTTCTCTGGAACTATCGTGTCATGGCGTTGCGCCTTCTTTGCCGCCACCTGTTTATCCTCATTACCCAGCCTCTCCAGACCAGCTTCTGTGCGGTAGCCATGCCCCGCGCTGCGTCTCGCCTTACTTTCCCTGATGCTCAATCGCCCCGCCTGACCGTGCGGTTGGCGACGCTTGCTTCTTCGTCCAAAAAAAGTTGACCGGGTGTAAACCTGGCGGCGATCCATCGCACTGGAGTCAAATATGTTCGGAAACTATCTGCAGACCACCACCGGCTGCGTAGTGGGTGGCGCCGGTCCCGCGGGCATGGGGCTATTGTTCAACGCCTTGCGCACCGGCACTATCGCCGAATTGGCCCGTTATGGCCTGATCATTGTCGACGCCAGCCCGGCGCCGGGCATCGGCCGCCTGGGTGATTATCAGATCACCGCCAACTCGGTGGGCGATGTGTTCCTGGATTGCCTGCGCGACCCGGCCATGGCCAAGGTGTTCGCCCCGCTGCAGTCCTCCGCCGCGTACTGGCGCATTCGCGATCAGGCCCAGGAGGCGCCACTGCTGTCGGAAGTCGGCACCTTGCTGTTCGAAGCCTCGCAGCTGGTGCTCGACTACATCGTCGCCCATTACAGCGTGCAATTGTGGAGTGAAACCCTGATCACCGAGGTGATCTGCGAGCGCGATCAATACCATATATGGGTGGAGCATCGCGGCAAGGTACAGCGCATCTGCAGTCGCGCCTTGGTGCTCAACCTGGGCGGTCGGCAGGACCCGCAGCGTCTGCTCGACGGCCTCAAGGCCCAAGGCCCAAGGCCTGGCGCTGCCGCCCATGCAATCAATCCGCAGTGCCGACAGCCTGCTGCGCATGTCGCCTCAAGCACTGCGCGACGCCTTCGCGCCGGTGGTGGCCGACGGCGGCAGCTTCACCGTGATCGGCGGCTCGCACAGTGCCTTCTCGATGCTGGAAAACATTGCCGTGGCGCTGGAGCCCATCGGGCTTGAGCAAGTGAACCTGATCCACCGCTCGCCCATCCGCCTGTTTTATGAAAGCGTCGAGCAGGCCCAGGTCAACGGCTACGCCTTCGACCCCGTGGCCGATGTGTGCCCCGTGTCCGGGCGCGTCAACCGGTCCGGCGGCCTGCGCTACCGGGCGCTGTCGGTGGGGCGTGAAGTGTTGGAGCGCGGCTATGTCGGGACTACCTCGGTACGCGCTCGACTGTTCCAGACCGACGGCAGCAACCCTGAGCAGATGTGGAGTGCCAGCGAGGTGCTGCGCAATGCTGCGGTGGTGATGCAGTGCACCGGCTACCAGCCGCTGTTGCCCTTGTTGCGCTGGTCCGACGGCACCCCCGTGCAGTTGCGGCAGGTGACGGGCGGGCTGGATTCAGATGCCAGCGGCTGCCCTTTCGACGAGCAGGGGCGCCGTATGCACGGTTTGCACCTGTTTGGTCTGGGGTCGGGGCTGGGGGTGGACCCGCTGCTGGGCAGCGAGCCGTCGTTCAGCGGGCGGATCTATGGGGTGTGGCAGTTCCACCATGATGCCAGCCGCGTGGTGATCGATGCGGTGTTGCAGCGCCTGGCGGATTTGGCGGGGGCGGCTGCGGTGTTGCACCTGGAACTGGAGGTGGCGCATGGTTGGCCGCAGCGGCGTGTAGGGGATGATTGGCAGAAAGCATCGACCTGATGCAAAAAAAGGCGAACCCGGTGGGTTCGCCTTTTTTTTGGACTCGCGATTGCGCGTTGTCTGCATCGCGACCAAGGTC
>KI547164.1:262160-388524 GCA_000497835.1 gamma proteobacterium L18
GGCTCCTACGCGGTCCGGGGTAGGAGCCGCAGACATTGTGGGAGCGGGTTCTACCCGCGAAAAAGGTCGCCACGGGGTGCCAGGTATTACGCGGTGTTCTTTTCGCGGGTAGAACCCGCTCCCACAGGAAGTGGTGTGGCAGCCGAAGGCGGCCGCTGCTACAGGGAACCGCGTCGTCTGCATCGCGACCAAGGTCGGCTCCTACACGGTCCGGGGTAGGAGCCGGCCTTGGCCGCGATGCAGACGACGCGGTTTTAACGCTGCGCTGCCTGGCGCGCCAGCCAATCGGCAAACGCCAGTGTCCCTTCGGTCGGCGTGCTGCGCGGCGGCTGCACCAGGTAATACGCCAACCCCGTGCGCACCTTCAGCTCGAAAGGCATCGCCAGCCGCTGCTGCGCCAGGTCTTCGGCAATCAGTGCCCAGTCGCCGATGGCCACGCCCGTGCCCTGGGTGGCCACCGACATGGCCAGGTCCAGGGTTTCGAAATGCTGGCCCTGGCTCAGGTTGGGCAAGGTCACGCCTGCGGCAGCCAGCCAGGTCTCCCAGTCCTGCTCGTCGCGGGTGGGGTGCAGCAGCATGTGCTGGCGCAGGTCGGTGGGCTGTTGCAAGGGTTGCGCACCCTTGAGCAGCGACGGCGCGCACACCGGCGTCAGTTGCTCATCGAACAGGTGCCGCGGGCTCTGCCCGGCCGCAGGTTCAGGGCCATAGATAATCGCCGCGTCAAAGCTCTCATGACGGAAGTCCACGCCGTGCTGCACGGTGGTGGTCAGCTCTACCGGCAAGTCCGGGCGCTCGGCCTGCCAGCGCATCAGGCGCGGCCACAGCCAGCGCATCACGCAGGTGGGCGCCTTGAGCTGCAAGGCCTGGCGCCGGCCACCGGCCACTTCCACCGCCTCCTCGATCAGGCCGAACACCTGCTGGATGCGCGGGAATAGTTCGCGCCCCTGTTGCGTAAGGCTCAACCCGCGTGCCTGGCGCATGAACAGCGGATAACCCAGGTGGCTTTCCAGGCCGGCGATCTGTCGGCTGACTGCGCCCTGGGTGATGTGCAACTGCTGGGCGGCACGGGTGAAGTTGCAGCACTGGGCGGTGACCAGGAAGGTGTGCAGGGCGGGGAGGGGGGGCAGGCGTTTCATGTGCGTTCAGCCATGATCTGGGGACATGGCTAGTATGACTATTTTTGGTTTGTGCGCATCCCCTATCACCGTTGAAATGACCGCCGATTGCACAACAATACAAAGGCGGCGAAACAATGGCGACGTGCGGCGAAGTTTTGGTCAAGCTCCTGGAAGGCTATGGCGTGGAGCAGGTCTTCGGCATTCCCGGTGTGCATACCGTGGAACTCTACCGCGGGCTGCCGCGTTCGCCCATCGAACACGTGACGCCGCGCCACGAGCAAGGTGCCGGCTTCATGGCTGACGGGTATGCGCGCACCCGCGGCAAGCCCGGGGTGTGCTTCATCATCACCGGCCCGGGCATGACCAACATCACCACCGCGATGGGCCAGGCGTACGCCGACTCGATCCCCATGCTGGTGATTTCCAGCGTGCAGTCGCGCAGCCAGTTGGGCGGCGGGCGGGGCAAGCTGCATGAGCTGCCCAACCAGAACGCCCTGGTGGCCGGCGTGTGCGCCTTTTCCCATACATTGATGGCCGCCGCCGACCTGCCCGCCGTGCTGGCCCGCGCCTTCGCGGTGTTCGACGGCGCGAGACCGCGCCCGGTGCATATCGAGATCCCGCTGGATGTGCTGGTCGAGAATGCCGACGCCCTGTTGACCAGCGAGCCCGTGCGGGTGCAGCGCGCCGGTGCCGCGCCAGCGGCGGTGGCGCAGATGGCCGAGTGGCTGCGCACCGCGCAGCGGCCGCTGATTCTTGCCGGTGGCGGCGCCATCGATGCCGCCCCGGCGCTGACTCGCCTGGCCGAGCGGCTGCAGGCGCCCGTGGCGCTGACCATCAACGCCAAGGGCATGCTGCCGGCGGCCCACCCGCTGTTGATCGGTTCCACCCAGTCGCTACCGGCCACTCGTCAACTGATCGACGAGGCCGACGTGGTGCTGGCCATCGGCACCGAACTGGCCGAAACCGACTACGACATTACCTTCAAAGGCGAATTCCGCATCCCCGGCACCCTGCTGCGCGTGGATATCGACCCTGACCAGACCGTGCGCAACTTCCTGCCCAAGGTGGCGCTGGTGGGCGATGCCGACAGCGCCGCACAGGCCCTGCTCGATGCCTTGCAGAGCCTGCCTTCGCGGCAGGCCAGCTGGGGTGCCACGCGTGTCAGTGAGCTGCGCGCCGCGCTGGCCAGCGAATGGGACGCGCCCACTCAGGCGCAGACGCTGATGCTGCAGACGCTGCTCACCGTGCTGCCCGAGGCGGTGCTGGTCGGCGACTCCACCCAGCCCGTCTACACCGGCAACCTGACCCTGGACATGGACCATCCGCGCCGCTGGTTCAACGCCTCCACCGGCTACGGCACCCTGGGCTACGCCTTGCCGGCAGCCATCGGTGCCTGGCTGGGCGGCGGTGCCAGCCGTGCCGAGCGGCGGCCGGTGGTGTGCCTGATTGGCGATGGCGGGCTGCAGTTCACCCTGCCGGAGCTGGCCAGCGCCGTGGAAGCGCGCATCCCGGTGATCGTGCTGCTGTGGAATAACCAGGGCTATGAGGAGATCAAGAAATACATGGTCAACCGCGCCATCGAGCCCGTGGGTGTCGACATCCATACCCCGGACTTTGTCGCCATCGCCCGCGCCATGGGTTGCGCCGCCCAGGTGGCCAACACTGTGCCCAGCCTGCGCGAGGCACTGCACGCCGCTTGCGAGCGGCAAGTGCCCACCCTGATCGAAATCGACCAAACCACCTGGATGAGCGAGTTCCACCCATGCTGAATTTCCCGCAGAACCTGGCCGGCCTGTTCATCGACGGCCAATGGCACCACGGCCCTCAGGCCCTGACGGTGATCAACCCCAGCAACGAGCAGGTGCTGGCCCAGGTCGATGGCGCCGACGAAAGCGCCGTGGACCTGGCCGTGGCCGCTGCCCACCGCGCCTTCGCCGCCTGGTCGCACACCCCGTCGCGCCAGCGCGCCGCTTACCTGCGCGCCATCGCCGATGGCGTCGAGGCACGCCGTGAGCGCCTGGTGCAGCTGCAAGCCTGCAACAACGGCAAGCCGCTGTTCGAAGCCGGCATCGACGTGGACGACGTGATCGGTACCTTCAACTATTACGCCGGCCTGGCCGAGCAGTTGGACGAGCAGCGTGACACGCCAGTACCGCTGCCCACCGACGAGTTCAGCGCCCAGGTGCGTCGCGAGCCATGTGGGGTGGTGGGGCTGATCGTGCCGTGGAACTTCCCCATGGTCACCACCGCGTGGAAGCTGGCGCCGGCCCTGGCGGCGGGTTGCTGCGTGGTGCTCAAGCCCTCGGAAGTCACGCCCCTGGCCGAGCTGGAATTGGCTGCCATCATCGCCGACTGCGGTCTGCCCCCCGGTGTGTTCAACCTGGTGTGCGGCACCGGCCTGGCGGTTGGCGCGCCGATGGCGGCGCATAAGCGCATCGCCAAGATCTCCTTCACCGGCAGCAACGCGGTGGGCGTGCAGGTGATGCAGCGTGCGGCGGAAACCGTGAAGGGCGTGAGCCTGGAATTGGGCGGCAAGTCGGCGCTGTTGGTGTTGGAAGACGCTGACCTGGACCTGGCGGTGGAACTGGCCAGCGGCGGCGGTTATTTCAACGCCGGGCAGATGTGTTCCGCCACCAGCCGGGTGCTGGTGGCCCAGCCGCTGTACGACGAGTTCCTGCAACGGCTCAAGGCCCGCGCCGAGGCCATCGTGCAGGGTGACCCGTTCGAGCCCGGCACCGAGATGGGTGCACTGGTCAACCTTGCGCAGTTCCAGCGTGTGCTGGGGCATATCGACGCGGGGATTACTGCAGGCGCCACATTGGTCACCGGGGGTGCGCGCCCGGCTGCCTTGCCGGTGGGCTACTTCGTGCAGCCCACAGTGTTCACCGACGTGCCGTTGGACAGCGCGTTGTGGAACGAGGAAATCTTCGGGCCGGTGTTGTGCGTGCGTGCTTTCGACAGCGATGCGCAGGCCATCGAGTTGGCCAATGACAGTGACTTCGGCCTGGTGGCCAGTGTGGTCAGCGCTGACGTGCAGCGCGCCGGCGAGGTGGCCAATGCCTTGCAAGCCGGGTTGGTGTGGATCAACGCGCCGCAGGTGATCTTCCCGCAGACCGCGTGGGGTGGCTACAAGCAGAGCAGCCTGGGGCGTGAGCTGGGGCCGTGGGGGTTGCAGGCGTTCCAGGAGATCAAGCACATCGTACGCGCCTGCTGAGTTCGGTGTTGTGGCTATCGCGGCCAAGGCCGGCTCCTACACCAATCGTGTTCCACCACGGTCGGCGGTTACACCGGTCGTGTTCCACCACGGTAGGCGGTTACACCGGTCGTGTTCCACCACGGTAGGCGGTTACACCGGTCGTGTTCCACCACGATTGGCGTAGGAGCCGACCTTGGTCGCGATGTAGGCGCCGCGATCTGCGGGTCAAACGCTCATGCGCAGGCGCTGCAGATCCCGGGCTGGCGGCGCGCCAAACAGCCGGCTGTATTCGCGGCTGAACTGCGAGGGGCTTTCATAGCCCACGCGGTACCCCGCCGCGCAGGCATCCAGCCCTTCGCTCAACATCAACCGCCGGGCCTCCTGCAAGCGCAGCTGCTTCTGATACTGCAACGGGCTCATCGACGTCATGGCCTTGAACCGATGGTGCAGGGTGGACACGCTCAGGTTCACCTCGCGGGCCAGGTCTTCCATGCGCAGCGGCTGGTCAAAATGGTTGTTCAGCCATTTGATCGCCTGGGTCACGCGATGCATCTGGCTGTTGCCCACGGCGATTTCATACAGCCGATGCCCCTGTGGGCTGCGCAGCAGACGGTAGAGGATCTCGCGGCGCACCAGCGGCGCCAGCATGGCGATATCCTTCGGGGTATCGAGCAAGCGCACCATGCGCACCACGGCGTCCAGCAGCGGCGCATCCAACTGCTCCACATACAGCCCACGCTCGGTCGGCCGGGCCGGCACGCCCAATGGGCCGGCGGCGGCAATCAGCGCGTTGATTTCCCCCGGGTCGATGTCCAGCCGCAACGACAGGCACGGGCTTTCGGGCGAAGCTTCCAGAATGGCGCCGCTGACCGGCATGGCCACTGACACCACCATGTAGTTGAGCGGGTCGTACAGGTAGTCCTCGGCGCCCAGGCGCACGCGCTTGCTGCCATTGGCCAGGATGCACAGGGCCGGGCTCATCAAGGCCGGGAAGGATTGGCTGCATTGCTCCTGCCGGCTGAGGAACAGCGAAGGCACGGCCGAGGCGAAGCTGCCGTTGCCCTCGGTGTGGCGCACGATCAGTTCGGCAAGGGTGGCGCGCTGGCTTTCCATGAAAGGGTCCAGCTGGGCGTGGAGACGCTCGAAATCCGTCATGGCAAAGCCTCGGTGGGCGAATGTGCCGAGGATAGTTTTGTGCAATCGCAAGCGCCAGTCCGATCCTGCCGGATGCTTGCCTGATCCTGCCGATGTTACCCAGTGGCCCCATTGCTGCGGGCCTGCCTGGCGGGTACCGAATGTCCGATACTTTCCCCGCCTGTTTGCGGTGGAAGATGCCTTGCGCAGGATCAGGCAAGCCACAGGCAGGAATCGACTAACGCCGGTTGGCGTGAGCGCTTAATCTCTGTTGCCGTACCACCAGAATCAGTCGACTACGGAGAGCCATCCCATGTCTGTATCCACCCCCGTCAGCCATTGTGCATTCATCCGCGCCCGCGCCGGGCGTTCGGCGGAACTGGGCCAGCGTCTGGAACGCCTGCTGCTGCCCACGCGCCACACCCCGGGTTGCCTGCATTTCGCCTTGCAACACTCCCAGTGCGACGAGGACTTGTGGTTGATCAGCGGCTTCTGGGTCAACCAGCAAGCGATGTCGGTGTGGTTTGCCTCGCCGGTGATGCAGGTGTTCGATGCACTGGTCAGCGACCTGCTGGTCACCAGTCTGGATTTCCACACCTTCAGCGACGTCGAGGCGCGCGGTTGCGCGGCCGTGCACAAACTGGCCAGCTGAGCCGCTACAATGCCCGGCTTCGATCAATGGCCGGGGCACACAATGGCACGCAGAGAGTTTCAGCACTTCGAGGCCGTTTCGGCCGCAGTACCAGGCGAGGGCGGCTACAGCGCAGCCATTGCCGTCAAGGAACTGGGCGCCGGTGGCGCGCCGCGCTTCCACAAGATACTGCCCGGCAGCACCTTCAGCACCGCCATGAGCGCTGACCAGGCCGCCTGCGACGAGCTGGCCAAACTGGCCGATGTCGACGCCGACGGCGAGCTGGTGTGGTAACGCTTTACTGTGGGCGGTACATCTTGAACAGCGCTTCGGGGCCGAGCTGGAAGTAGTCGGCCGGGCCGCCGCCACGCAGAATCGGCTGGGCGGCGGCGGTGTCGTAGACGCCGTCCTTGAGCAGCCACTTGGCAATGTGCACCGCCACCACCTCACCCAGGATCAGCCAGCTGGGCACCACCTGCTGGTCGGCACGTTGCAGCTGGATGATCTGCGTGACCTTGCATTCGAACGACACGGGGCTTTCCTGCACCCGCGGCACGGCAATCACCTTCGACGCCACCGGGGTCAGGCCGCTGAGCTGGAACTCGTCCACCTCGGGCGCAACGGCGGCGCAGCTCTGGTTCATCTGCTCGGCCAGCGGCCGGGTGGCCAGGTTCCAGGCGAACTCGCCGGTTTTCTCGATGTTGTTCAGGCTGTCCTTGCGGCCGATGCTGGAGAACCCGATGATCGGCGGGATGTAGTTGAAGGCGTTGAAGAAGCTGTAGGGCGCCAGGTTCAGGCGGCCGTGCTCGTCGTGGGACGAGATCCAGCCGATGGGCCGCGGGCCGACGATGGCGTTGAACGGATCGTGGGGCAGGCCGTGGCCCTGGGAGGGTTCGTAGAAGTGGATGTCGTCGGGCATTGCACGATCCTGGCGAGGTGGGGGGAGGCCAGTGTGCCGGTGGGGCGGTTGGCTGTGCAAGGCTCAATGGCGTCCCCCTATCTCCAACAGTGTGGTAGTAGCACCTGTCTTGAAAATGCGGCGCCTGCATCGCGACTAAAGTCGGCTCCTACGCCGTCCGTGGTAGGAGCCGGCCTTGGCCGCGATGCAGGCGACGCGGTCCTCAGTCAGTATCGATACGCGAATGGGTGCGAGTGTCTTTCATGAACACATACACCAGCAACGAACAGGCGATGCACGCCGTCACGTACCAGTAGTAGCCGCTCTCCATGCCGATGCTCTTGAACCACAGGGCGATGAACTCGGCCGTACCGCCGAATATCGACACCGTCAGCGCATAGGGCAGGCCTACGCCCAGGGCGCGGATTTCAGTGGGGAACAGCTCGGCCTTCACCACCGCGTTGATCGAGGTGTAGCCGCTGACGATGATCAGCGCCGCCATGATCAGGAAGAACGCGCCCCACCAGGTCTCGATGGTGTGCAGGGTGGTCAGGATCGGCACGGTGCACAGGGTGCCCAGCACGCCGAAGGCGATCAGGATGGGGCGCCGGCCGATCTTGTCCGACAGCGCGCCGATCACCGGTTGCAGGCACATGAACAGGAACAGCGTGGCGGCCGAGATCATGGTCGAGTCGGCCTTGCTCATGCCCACGGTGTTCACCAGGTACTTCTGCATGTAGGTGGTGTAGGTGTAGAACGCCAGAGTGCCGCCCATGGTTAGGCCCACTACGGTCAGCAGCTCCTTGGGGTGGCGCATCAGGGTGCGCATCAGGCTTTCCTTGGGCGCCTCTTTCTTCTGGGTGAAGGACGCAGTTTCCTCCATGCCGCGACGCAGCCACAGGGCCACCACCGCGCACATCGCGCCGATCACGAAGGGCACACGCCAGCCCCAGGCCAGCAGCTGTTCCTCAGTCAGTGTCTGTTGCAGCACGATCAGCACGGCCAGGGCGATAAGCTGCCCGGAAATCAAGGTCACGTACTGGAAGCTGGAGAAAAAGCCGCGACGTTCCTTGGTGGCCATCTCGCTGAGGTAGGTGGCCGAGGTGCCGTATTCGCCGCCCACCGACAGGCCCTGCATCAGCCTCGCGATGACCAGCAGGATCGGCGCGCCGACGCCGATGGTTTCATAGCTGGGTGTGAGGGCAATCATCAGCGAGCCGAAGCACATCAGCAGCACCGAGGCCATCAGCGCCGCCTTGCGGCCCTTGCGGTCGGCGTACAGGCCCATCAGCCAGCCGCCAATGGGGCGCATCAGGAAGCCTACGGCGAAGATCGCGGCGGTGTTGAGCAATTGCGCGGTGAGGTCGTTCTTGGGGAAGAACACCTGGGCGAAATACAGCGAGAAGGCGGCGTACACGTACCAGTCGTACCACTCGACCATGTTGCCCACCGAGCCGCTGAAAATCGACTTCAGGCGGCTGCTGGTGGTTTTCGTGACAGCCGGCGCCTGCGCACCGGCGGGCAGGGGTGTGGAGTGTTCCATGAAGAGTCCCTTTAGTTGTTTTTGTATGGCAACGGAATACGTGCCTTGGCAGGGATATAGCAGGGGGCGTGCCAGATTGGAGGTGGCTGGTTTAGAGGGGTTGCGTCACTTTGATAAGCAAGAATCCGCTCATTTGCGATCAGCGGCTAGGCAAAAAACCGCCGATGTGCCCGCCGCCTCTTGTGGGACCGGGCGAAGCTCGGGAAGCGAGCGCCGCGTATTGGCAGGAGGACCGCGGTGTCCTTTTCCCGAGCTTCGCCCGGTCCCACAAAAAGCGGGCTGGGCGGCGTCAGGGCAGGAAGTCTTCGCGCAGCAGGCCGTGACGCTGCATCTTTTCGTTGAGGGTGCGGCGCGGCAGTTGCAACTCGGTCAGCACTGCCTTGATGTCGCCCCGGTGCCGGGTGAGCGCCGCCCGCAGGCATTGCGCCTCGAAGGCTTCCTGCTGCGCCGCCAGCGATGTGCCGGTGACGGCGTCGGCTTGCGGGGCTTCCAGGCCCAGGGCATGGCGCTCGGCCGCATTGGCCAGTTCGCGTACGTTGCCGGGCCAGTCGTGGCTCAGCAGATGGGCCAGGTGCGCGGTCGCCAGGGGCGCCACGTCCCGGCCCGCGCGGTTAGCCGCCAGGCGGGCGAAGTGTTCGAACAGTTGCGGGATGTCCTCGCGTCGTTCTCGCAACGGCGCCAGGTGCAATTCGGCCACGTTGAGGCGGTAGGCCAGGTCCTCGCGAAAACGCCCGGCGCGAGCCTCCTGCAACAGGTCCGGCTTGGTGGCGGCGACAATGCGCACATCGATGCTGATGCTGTGGTTGGAGCCCAGCCGCTCAAGCGTCTGCTCCTGGATCACCCGCAGCAGCTTGGCCTGCTGGGCCAGCGGCAGGCTTTCGATTTCATCGAGGAACAGTGTGCCGCCGTCGGCATGTTCCAGCTTGCCGATTCGTCGACCCTGGGCGCCGGTGAACGCGCCGCTTTCATGGCCGAACAGCTCGGCTTCGAACAGCGCTTCGGGGATGGCTGCGCAGTTGAGCGCCACGAAGGGTTTGTCCGCGCGTGGCCCGCAGCTGTGCAGGCAGCGCGCCACACGCTCTTTGCCGCTGCCGGTCTCGCCGCGGATCAATACATTGACCGGTAGCACTGCCAAATCAAGGATGCGTCGACGCAACAGCTGCATCGTCGGCGACTGGCCCAGCAGGTCGGCCTGCAAGCGGTCCTGATGGCTGGCGCGGGCCAGCAGGCGGCGGTTCTCCAGCACCAGCGTGCGCTTGTCCAGCGCGCGGCGCAGGCTGTTCATCAGCGTGTCGGGGCTGAAGGGTTTTTCCAGGAAGTCATACGCGCCACCCTGCACGGCCTCCACCGCCATGGGCACATCACCGTGGCCCGTCAGCAGGATCAACGGCAGTTGCGGATCGCGGGCCTGCACCTGCGCCAGCAGTTGCAGCCCGTCCATGCCGGGCATGCGCACGTCGCTGAGGATCACGCCGGGGAAGTCTTCCGGCAGCGTGGCCAGGCAGTCTTCAGCGCGCTCATGGGTGGCCACCTCGAAGCCTGACAGGCTCAGCCACTGGCGCACGGCGTCGCGGATGCTGGCTTCGTCGTCGACGACAATGACCTGGGGCAGGGAAGGGGAGGTCATGAGGGTTCATTCTCGGCAGGCAACACCAGGCTCAGGATGGCACCGTTGCCCTGATTGGCGGCGCTCAGGTGCCCGCCGGTTTCGTGAACGATAGCGTAGGACACCGCCAGCCCCAGGCCCAATCCATCACCCACCGGCTTGGTGGTGAAAAACGGGTCGAACACCGTGGCCAGGAGCTCGGGGGCAATGCCGCCGCCGCTGTCGGCCACTGACAGGCGCCAGCCGGCCGGGTCGGGATCGATGCGCACCTCCAGGCGGCGTATGGGTTTCTGGCTCATGGCGTCCAGGGCGTTGCGCAGCAGGTTGATCAATACCTGCTCAAGACGGATCGCGTCCCCGCGCACCCAGGCCGGCCGGGTCAGGTGCAGCACGGTGCTCACGCGTTCCTGACGGATGTGCGGCTCCAGCAATTGCAGGGCCTGGTCCACTACGTCGGCCAAGTCCAGACGTTCACGCAGCCCGGCCGGGCTTTTGCGCGCGAAGGTTTTCAGGTGCCCGGTGAGCGCGGCCATGCGCGTAAGCATCTGCTCCAGCGGCAGCAGCGCCTGATAGGCGTCGTCCACCCGGCCGTGGTCCAGCAGCAGGCGCAGGGTGGCCAACTGCATGCGCTGGGCCGTCAGCGGCTGGTTGATCTCGTGGGCCAGCGCCGCGGACATCTGCCCCAGAGCCGCCAGTTTTGCCGCTTGTACCAGGCCGTCCTGGGCCGTTTGCAAATCGCGTGTGCGCACTTCGACCAGGGCTTCCAGTTCCTCGCGACTGCGCTGGCGCACCCGGGCCAGGCGCCAGCGCTGGTACAGGAACAGCGCCAGGAACACCAGGCTCAACCACGCCCCGGCGGCGGCCAGTGCCGCGTTGCGGGCTTCTTCGGTGGCGGCGGGCGGCTTGCGCAACAGGTGAAGGGTCCAGCCTTCGCTGGCCAGGGGCAGCGATTCCCACAAGTACTCGGCACTGCCCTCGGGGCCTTCGACGCGGGCCAGCAGGCTGTCACCCTCGAAGGCCTGCAACGGTTGCATGGCCAGCGGCGTAAGGGCTTGGCGATCGTACTGGCGGGTCGCGGCCAGTTCGCTGCGGTCGGCAGCGCTCAGCGGTCTGAGCTGGCGATAGCGCCAGCCCGGCTGATTGGCGATGAACACGATTCCGCGGGCGTCGCTGACCAGCAGCGTGTCGCTGCCTTGCCGCCATTCGCGTTCAAGCTCGGGGAATTCCAGTTTGACCACCATGGCGCCTAGAAACTCGCCTTGTTGATCCTTTACCGCGCTGGACAGGAAGTACCCCGGCACGCCGCTGGTCACGCCTACGGCATAGAAGCGCCCGCTGCCCTGGCTGCGGGTTTGCAGGAAGTAGGGGCGGAAGCCGTAGTTCTGCCCCACGTAGCTGGTGGGCAGTTGCCAGTTGCTGGCGGCCACCGCCAGGCCGCTGTGGTCCAGCAGTTCCAGGGTGGAGGACTGGGCCGCCAGGTTGATGCGCTCCAGCTTGCGGTTGAGCTGATCCTGAGTCACGGCGGTGACCGGCTCTTTGAGCGCGTCGATCAGTTGCGGGTCCAGGGCCAGCACCGCCGGCAGGCTACGGTAGCGCTCGATCAGGGTGTGCAGCGAGTTGGCGTACAAGCCCAATTGCTGCTGGGCGCGCGCGGCATCCTCGGCCATGGCCAGGCGTTGGGCGTGGCGCATGGCCCAAAAGGCCGAGGCCAGCGTGCCGGCAACGATCAGCAGGGTGATGAGGGGCAGGCGCAGGGCACGGAGTCTGGGGCGCATGGGGGAGGGCCGACAGTTTTGGGGGCAAGACCATACCATGATGGGCAGCGTGGGGGCGTTGCTGCACGTCATGGGTAATGCTTCCTCGGGGGCCGGGATGCAGCCTTCGGCAGCTTGCTACACGCCGTGTGGGAGCGGGTTCTACCCGCGAAGAAGGTAACGCGGACTTCCTGGCATACCGCGGTGTGCTTTTCGCGGGTATAACCCGCTCCCACATAGACAGTTGCTGCTACAGGCCGGCGGCGCCTGCATCGCGGCCAAGGCCAGCTCCTACCCCGGACGGCGTAGGAGCCGACTTTAGTCGCGATGCAGGCAACGCGGTTTTTGTAGCAACGACCGCCGCGATTAAAGCAAGGTAAAGCTGCCCTGCTTCACATCCTGCGAATCCAAACCGATCTGCACCACAAAACCTGTGGGACCGGGCGAAGCTCGGGAAGAGGGCCGTCAGCCAGACCGCGGCGTCAGCTTCCCGAGCTGGCGCCCGGTCCCACAGCGTGAGCGATTACAGCAGGGTAAAGCTGCTCTGCTTCACATCCTGCGAATCCAGCCCGATCTGCACCTGGAATTCGCCCGGCTCGGCCGCATACTTGAGCTGCGGGTTGTAGAACTTCAGGTCATCCTCGGTCAGGGTGAAGTGCACCACCTTCTCCTCGCCCGGCTGCAGGGTGACTTTCTCGAAGTTCTTGAGCTCCTTGATCGGCCGGGCCATGGACGCGACCACGTCATGCAGGTACAGCTGCACCACCGTGGCCCCGGCCACCTTGCCGGTATTCTTCACCGTCACCGAAGCCACCACCTTGCCGCCCTTCTTCATCGTGGCACTGGACAGGCTGACGTCCGAGACACTGAAGTCGGTGTAGCTCAGGCCATAGCCGAAGCTGTACAGCGGGCCGGTTTCCTCGTCGAAATACTGCGAGGTGTAGTTGCCCGGCTGCCCCGGCGTGAACGGCCGGCCAATGGTGAGGTGGCTGTAGTAAACCGGAATCTGCCCCACCGAACGCGGGAAACTGATCGGCAACTTGCCGGACGGGTTGTAGTCGCCGAACAGCACATCGGCAATGGCGTTGCCGCCCTCGGTGCCGGAGAACCAGGTTTCCAGCATGGCGTCGGCCTGTTTCTGTTCCTCCACCAGCGACAACGGCCGGCCGTTCATCAGCACCAGCACCAGGGGTTTGCCGGTGGCCTTCAGTGCCTTGATCAGTGCCTTCTGGGTATTGGGCAGGGCCAGGGTGGTGCGGCTGGCGGACTCGTGGGACATGCCCCGTGCCTCGCCCACGGCAGCCACGATCACGTCGGCCTGCTCGGCCGCCTTGACGGCCTCATCGATCATGTCCTGCGCGGGGCGCTTGTCGATGTGCACCTCTTCGCGGTCGAAGATGATGCGGTTGAGGAAGGCGATGGCGTCCTGGTTGTCAGTGATGTTGGCGCCCTTCACGTAGGTGACGGTGGCGCGGTCGCCGACGGCGTTCTTCAGGCCCTGCAGCAAGGTCACCGACTGGTCGGGTTTGCCGGCGGCCGACCAGCTGCCCATCATGTCGATGGGCGCGTCGGCCAGTGGCCCGACCAGGGCGATACGGCCTTGTTTTTTCAGCGGCAGGGTCTGGTTGTGGTTTTCCAGCAACACCATGCTGGTGCGCGCCACTTCACGGGCGGCCTCGCGGTGCAGGCGGCTATCGGCGTAGGTGTCGGCCGGATCATCCGTGGCCTTGCCGATGCGACGGTACGGGTCCTGGAACAGGCCCAGGTCGTACTTGGCGCCCAGCACTTCGCGCACGGCGTTATCGATGTCGGCCTGGCTGACTTCACCGGACTTCACCAGGCCCGGCAGCTCTTTGCCATACACCTGATCGTTCATGCTCATGTCGATGCCGGCCTTGATGGCCAGCTTGGCCGCTTCGCGGTCGTCGCGGGCCACGCCGTGCTTGATCAGCTCGTGGATGGCGCCGTGGTCGCTGATGGTCACGCCCTTGAAGCCCCAGTCCTTGCGCAGCAAATCCTGCATCAGCCAGGTGTTGGAGGTGGCCGGCACGCCGTTGATGGAATTGAGTGCCACCATCACCCCGCCGGCACCGGCGTCGATGGCGGCGCGGTAGGGCGGCAGGTAGTCCTGGTACATGCGCGTAGGGCTCATGTCCACGGTGTTGTAGTCGCGTCCGCCTTCCACGCCGCCGTACAGGGCAAAGTGCTTGACCGCCGCCATGATGTGATCAGGGGCGGCGACGTTGTCGCCCTGGAAGCCCTTGACCATCACCTTGGCGATGCGCGACACCAGGTAGGTGTCCTCGCCGAAGCCCTCGCTGGTGCGCCCCCAACGTGGGTCGCGGGCGATGTCCACCATGGGCCCGTAGGTCATGTCGATGCCGTCGGCGGCCGCTTCGGCCGCCGCGACGCTGGCGCTGCGGCCGATGGCGTCCATGTCCCAGCTGGAGGCCAGGGCCAGGCTGATGGGGAAAACGGTGCGGATGCCGTGGATCACGTCATAGGCGAAGAACATCGGGATCTTCAGCCGGCTGCGTTGTATGGCAGCGTCCTGCATGGGGCGGTTTTCGGCGCGGGTCACCGAGTTGAAGGTGCCGCCGATGCGCCCGGCGGCGATTTCTTCGCGAATCTGTTCGTGGGTCATTTCCGGGCCGATGGAAATCAACCGCAGCTGGCCGATCTTCTCGTCCAGGGTCATGCGTTTCATCAGGTCCGCGATGAAAGCGTCCTTGGTCTTGAGGGGCGAGGGGGCAGTGGCCGCCAGCACCGGTTGGAAGGCCAGGCTTGCAAACAGGCCCAGCAAACACAGCTTCTTCATGAAATTGCTCTCGTACGGCGTGCAACGGTTCGGGTGTCGAACTGGCCCGCCTAAAAGGTGGAACGAATATTTTTGTAATGTGCGGGCATCTTTTAGCCCATCGGGTCGCGGCAATCCAGAGTTGTTTTGCCCTGCGTCGCTTTTCGCCCGTGCCTGACGCTGCGGGCGGGCATCCCATCGCGGATTGTTGCGTACGATAAAGTGCTGAAGTTTGGTCGGGTTAGTTCGAGCTAACTTGTAGGCTTTATCTGATTCTATTATCGGAATCTTCCGCAATTCTTGTATGCCAATCGCTGGGGCAGACTGTTTCATAAACAATTGTTTCCCGTCATTGTGTTTCCCGGAATGCCTAATTATCGTGCCGCTTCCGACGGAACAGGGCGTGCACAAAAAATGCAGTTATTACTGATGGGCGGGTTGATGCTGGCCATTGCCGTGATCGCGGTCTGCGTGGTGCGCATCGGCTCGGGCTCGCTGCTGGGCAAGGAGTTGCTGCTGCGAAGGGTGGTGGTGTTCTATTCGGCCTTGCTGATGGGGCTGGGGGGCATGGCTGCCGCTGCCTGGTGAGGTGGGCGTCACGCCCGTGTCGTCGTCCCGGGTGAACAAGTCCGTGCCCTGGCAGGCCAAACCCCCGTAAAATGCGCACATTCCTTTTTCCAGGCCCTTTTTCGATGTCTGCCACTGCCGCAAGCCCCAAGACCGCGCCGGACCCGCGTGCCACTTTCCTCGACCTGCTGGGCGACAGCCTGGCCCAGAACGCCCTGGTCAAGCTGGTGCTGGCCCGCCATGTGGGCGCCGAGGCGCAGTTGCAGAAAGTCATCATCAAGCCGGTGATGGTCAAGGAGCAGGCCTGCCTGAGCTTCGTGTACCGTTACCAGACCCGCGACATCACCAAGAACCTGCCGCTGGACGAGGCCCAGGCGTTGATCGCCGACCTGCTGCCGGCCAGCTTCAAGAATGCGCACCTGTTGACCCTCACCGACGAGGTGCAACTGGAGTTCAGCAAGAAGAACAAACCCATGCTGCACCGCAATGCCGCGCAGCAGCCACGCCAGGCAGCGTCGGCCGAGCATGACCGCGAGAAGAAGCGCTACCTGGAACTCAGCCGCCCGTTCCTGGTGGATTTGGGTGTCACCAACAAGCAGCACGAACTGATCCCGGCCATGTCGCGCAAGTGGAAGCAGATCAACAAGTTCATCGAGGTGTTTTCCCACGCCTTCGCCGGTGCGCCCATCCCTGGCCAGCAAGCGGTGCGCGTGGCTGACTTCGGCTCGGGCAAGGGCTACCTGACCTTCGCCATCCACGATTACCTGCGCAACACCCTGGGCCGCGAAGCGCAGGTGACCGGCGTTGAACTGCGTGAAGACATGGTCACCTTGTGCAACACCGCGGCGGCGCGCCTGGAGCACCCCGGCCTGGTGTTCGAACATGGCGATGTGCGCACCGTGGTGCCCAGCGCCATCGATGTGATGATCGCCCTGCACGCTTGTGACATTGCCACCGACTACGCCATCCACACGGGCATCCGCACCGGTGCGGCGATCATCATGTGCTCGCCGTGCTGCCACAAGCAGATCCGCCTGCAGATCCAGAGCCCAGGGTTGCTCAAGCCGATGTTGCAGTATGGCCTGCACCTGGGCCAGCAGGCCGAGATGGTCACCGACAGCCTGCGCGCGCTGTACCTGGAAGCCTGCGGCTACGAGACCAAGGTGTTCGAGTTCATCTCGCTGGAACACACCAACAAGAACAAGATGATCCTGGCCGTAAAGCGTGCCGAGCCGCAGGACCCGCGCGCCTTGCTGGAAAAGATCGAGGCGCTGAAGGCGTTCTATGCCATTCAGGAGCATTGCCTGGAAACCCTGCTCAAAGCCGACGGGTTGATCTGAGTCAGACCATTCCCACGGCGGCGTAGGACAGGTCTATTTCGCCGTGAACGGGTAGGCAGCGCACGTCGCCCGGGGCAACACTACCCCATCATTCCATGGGCGAGTGTGGCACGTGAGCAAGTTCATCCTCAGCCTGATGGCGGCGTATTTCTGCGTCGCCCAGGCACTGGCGCAACAGGCGCCCAGCGATCCCGACTACCCCTTTCAGACCTACCTGCAGCAGGCCAATGTGCCGCCGGTGTGGGCGCGTTATACCGGCCTGGGCGTGCGCATTGGCCAGTTCGAGGCGCACAGCAAGGGGCACAAGGTGGCTTTCGCCTATCGCCACCAGGACCTGCTGCCCAATGTCGATCCCGAATGGCTGGCCAGCACGTCGTCCTGGTTCATGACCAGCAAGGCCAGCGTCGATCGTGATGCCGAGCACGCCAACAGCGTGGCAGCGGTGATGGTGGCGGCGCGCAACGATCAGGGCACCGTGGGCGTGGCGCCCCAGGCCACCATCGGCGGGCACTGGGTGGGGCAACGCATGGAAAGCCTGGGGGCGCTCAAGCGCTACGATGTGGCCAACCTCAGCTGGGGCGCCCACGGGCGCTTCGAACCCGTGCTGAAGGTGCCGGCCATTGGCGCGATTCCGGTCGAATACCGACTGGCCCTGAGCGAGGGGCGCGATGGCCTGGGCACGGTGATCGTGATGAGCGCCGGCAACGCCCGGCAGGGCGGTGGCAATGCCAACTATTCCAGCCTGAGCAACATGCGCGGCAACATCATGGTGGCCGCCACGTGCCCGCCGCCGCGCACCGAGCCGTGCGCGGGGCCGGGTTTTTCCAGCCCCGGGGCCAACCTGCTGGTCAGTGCGCAAGGCGTTGGCGTGGTCACCGGTGTCGGTCAACCACAAACCGGCACCAGCCTGGCGGCGCCCATCATCAGTGGCGTGGTGGCGCTGATGCTGCAGGCCAATCCACGCCTGGGGTATCGCGATGTGCAGGACATCCTGGCGCTGACTGCACGGCAGGTGCGGGACCCGTCCACCCAATGGCAATTCAACGCCAGCCGGGCCTGGAATGGTGGCGGCATGCACGTCAGCCATGACTACGGCTATGGCGAGGTGGACGCCCACGCGGCGGTACGCCTGGCCCAGGACTGGCCGGGTCGGCAGGGCTACACCAACGAAGCCATGCTGCAAACGCCGCTGGCCAGTGCCCAGGGCAGTTTCGCCATTCCCGACAACGATCCCATCGGCCTCAACTACAGCATGGGCCTGGACAGTGCCCGTCTGAATATCGAGCACGTGCTGGTGCAGGTGAAACTCACTCATCAGCGCCCCGGTGACCTGCAAATGGTGCTGGTCTCGCCCTCGGGCACGCGCTCAGTGTTGATGGATCGCCCCGGCAAGACACCCGGCAGTGCCGGGGCGGGTGATCTGCGCTTCGACAAGCGCCGTTCGCTCGACTTCATCTTCAACTCTGCGAGGTTGCGCGGGGAACCGGCCAACGGCCAATGGCAGTTGCAGGTGGTCGACAACGCCCAAGGCAAGACCGGCACCTTGAACAGCTGGCGCATGAACATCTTCGGTCGGCTGGACAACGGCAACGATCACTACGTGTACACCAACGAATTCGCCCAGATGGATGCAGCCGAGCGACGTTCCTTGAGCGACCTCGACGGTGGCGTCGACACGCTGAACGCAGCAGCCATCAGCAGTGCTTCGCTGATTGACCTGGGCAGTGGTTCGGCGCGACTGGCGGGCGTAGACCTGCGGGTGGAGAACCCTGCCGACATCGAGCATCTGATTGGCGGGGATTACGCCGACACGCTGATTGGCAATGATGCGGACAATGCCTTGTTCGGTGGCCATGCGGGGGACCGGCTGGAAGGCGGCGCGGGTGATGATTGGCTGGATGGCGGTGCGGGCCGCGACACCTTGATGGGTGGGGCGGGGCGCGATCGCTTTGTGATACGAGCTGAGGCGCAGGCCGGCGACACCCTGCTGGATTTCCAGCCGGGCATCGACCGGGTGCTGTTCAGCGGTTTTCCCGAGGGCACGCAACCTTTGTTGGTACAGGTAGGGCCACACACCCTGGTTACGCTGCCGCAGGGGCAGTTCGTGAGCCTGCACAACGTCAACGTCGCCCAGTTGAGCGACCGCGACTGGCAGTGGCTGGCCCAGGCGCCAGCACTCGACCTGCTGGAGCAGGGCCTGCCGACGATCTAGCGCTTGCGCTTCACCGCAGGCTTGGGCACCGGCACATTCAGGCTGGGCACACCCAGCGGGTGGCTGGTGGCATCGAAGAACACGATCTCGCGGCCTGGGAACAGGGCAGTGAAATACTGCTTCTGGCTCAGCACCCAGGCATCGCTCAACGGGAAGACCGACACCGCCAACTGCTGCACGCCCGCTTGCTCGATCGCCTCCAACAGGTAGCGATCCTGCTCGCCCAGGCTATGGCCGAACAGGCACAGTGCGCCCTGGTGGTTCGCCAATTGGCCATGGCACCAGCTCAGGTAATCGGACTGGCGAATGGCGCGCAATTTGTCCTCGCGGCGGCCCTCGTTGACGAACAGCGG
Source organism: gamma proteobacterium L18 (assembly GCA_000497835.1). Lineage (GTDB taxonomy): Bacteria > Pseudomonadota > Gammaproteobacteria > Pseudomonadales > Pseudomonadaceae > Aquipseudomonas. Next base: position 281,310 of record KI547164.1, read on the forward strand.
CACCTCGCCGGGCTGGTTGATGGCGAAACCGTCCAGCAGGGCACTACCAGTGGCATTGCGCTTGCGGGTGGTGCCGTCGGCCTGGCGGATCAGGTGCAGGCCGCCGTGCAGGTGCAGGATGCGGGTGGCCTGGGTGCGCGTGCGGCGCACGTCGAAGCCAAGGTCCACGTCGAACAGATCATCGAAGCCGTCCGGTGCGTGTTCGACGGCCCAGCTCACCAGCAGGTCGTAATTGCTCGAATACACCGTTGCGTAACTGCGCAAGTGTTCGGCAATACCCCGCAAGGCGTCGGGCTGCACCATGCGAAAGGGGATGTGCACGCTGCGCATGGCGTGGATCAGCGCTTCCTTGATGGCGTAGTAGCGGTTCAGCGGCGCCGAGGCACTGATGGCCAGCGCGGCGTTGACGCGGGTGGTGAGGTTGAGCGCGCTCAGCACCTGCTCGAAGTTCTCGGTGCCCATGGACTTGAACAGCGCAAGGTCGGTCTGGCCCAGCGGTTTGTTGCGCACCTTCTGTGCCCGCTCGAACAGTGAGTCGTAGGCAAAGTTGCGCCACACCGCCCGGCTGGCGCCGTTGCCCAGCAGCAGGCCGGTGCATTGGAAAGGCAGTTGCGGCCATTGGCCGAGGCTGGCGTCGAAAGCGTCGAGTTCCATGAAATGCGTCTTGCTCGGGATCGGTTACAGGCCGCGACTGTACCATGCCGGGCCGGGGTAAACCGTCTTGTCATGTTCATGGCCGACTATGCTGGTCTTTCGTTTTGATCCCGCAAGGAGCGTGTATGTCTTTACCCCGGCGCATCACCTGGCTCACCGCCGCATGGCTGTCGGCCCTCGCTGTCACCGCCCAGGCCAAGGCCCCGGAGGGCCAGGCGCTGGCCCAGGCGGCGGGCATTCCCTGGCCGGCGGTCATCGCCCATCGCGGCGCTTCGTTCGATGCGCCAGAGTCGACCCAGGCGTCGTACCTGTTGGCCCGCGAACTGGGTGCCGATTACCTGGAAATGGATTTGCAGCGTACCCGCGATGGTCAGCTGATTGCCCTGCATGACACCAATCTTGGGCGTACCACCGACGTCGCCACGAAGTTTCCCGAGCAGAAGGACCAGCCCGTCAGCCAGTTCACCTTGGCGCAACTCAAAACCCTGGATGCGGGCAGCTGGTTCAATAAGGCCTACCCGGACCGTGCCCGGTCGGCGTATGCAGGGCTGAAGATTCTGACGTTGGACGAAATCATCGACCTGGCTGACCAGGACCCGGCGCATCGCCCGGGGCTATACATCGAAACCAAGGCGCCGCTGCTGTTCCCCGGCATTGAAAAAGACCTGACGGCCAAGCTGATCCAGCGTGGCTGGCTCACGGCGGACGGTCACGTCGCGCCGCAACACCGGGTAGTGCTGCAGACCTTCGAAAAAAGCAGCCTGACCCTGCTCAACCAGTTCATGCCCAAGGTCCCGAAAGTGCTGTTGCTGTGGGTCGGCGAAGGCAGCATCGAGCCGACCTCCAAGGTCGCCTACGACCCCGCCAGCGGCGAAACCAAGGCCGCCTATTACGCCCGCCAGACCCCACGTGATCACGCCGAATTTGAACGCTGGCTCGACTTCGCCAAGGCCAACGGCGCCATCGGCACCGGCCCCTCGGCTGCGCTCACCCAGGGCGGCGACCAGAGCTACATGGACCTGGTACAACCTTGGATGAACCAGATGACCCACGCCAAGGGCTTGTTGGTGCACGTCTACACCGTCGATGACCCGGTGGACTATCAAAAGGTCATGGACGCGGGCGTCGATGGCATTTTCACCAACCGCAGCAGCGAACTGCTGAAGTTCTACCACCGCCCGGCGAGCCGCAGCGTTGATGACATCCTCAAGGCCAATGGGTACTGAGGGCAAGTTGGGGTAGGGGGGATTGTCAGCTTAAGGCAGGCATCACTGGCCTCATCGCGACTAAAGTCGGCTCCTACCGACGAACGGGTAGGAGCCGACTTCAGTCGCGATGCAGGCGACGCGATTTCAACGGGGCGGGGGAACGCAATATCTGTAGCGGCTACATGCACTTCACTTGCCTGCCATCTTCACATCAGGCGGTGTCCACCCTCCGCCCAACGCCTTATACAGGTTCACCTGATTGATCTCCCGCGCCAGCTCCAGCTGCAGCCACTGCTGCTGCGCCCCAAACAGCGAACGCTGAGCGTCCATGGTGGAGAAATAACTGTCCAGCCCCGCCTCGAAGCGCAGGCGCGATTGGCGGTAGGCCTCTTGGTAGTCGGTCACCAGTCGCTGCTGGGCCGTGACCTGTGCCAGCATCTCCTGACGCGCATTCAGCGCATCGGCCGCTTCGCGAAAGGCGTTCAGCACGGTTTCTTCGTAGGCGGCGGTGCTTTGGTCGTAGCGCGCATGGCTGGCATCGACGCCGGCCTTGCGCGTGCCGCCGTCCAGCAGGGTCAGGGAGCCGGCCGCCGCCAGGTTCCAGAAGGCCGCCGGGCCGCTGAGCAGTTTCGAGAAGTCGCCGCTCAGGCTGCCCAGCGCCCCGGTCAGCGAGAAGCTGGGGAAGTAGGCCGCGCGGGCGGTGCCGATTTCGGCGTTGGCGGCGCGCATCTGCGCTTCGGCCGCCATGATGTCCGGGCGCCGGGTGACCAGGCTGGATGGCAGGCCCGCCGGCACGTCGGCCGTGGCCAGTTGCTGGCCCAGTTGGCCCTTGGGCAACAGCGCCTCAGGCACTGGCTGGCCGACCAGCACCCGCAGCGCGTTGAGGTTCTGCGCCACCTGCATGCGGTAGGTATTGACCTGCACGGCGGCGGTATTGGTCATGGCGTCGCCCTGGTGCACGTCGATGCGCGCGGTGGAGCCCAGGTTGTAACTGGAGCGCAGCAGCTCGCCGTAATGGTGCTGTGACTCGTAGGTATTCTGCGCCAGGTCCAGCAAGGTCTGGTTGGCCTTGAGCGTCAGCCAGGTGCTGGCCACCTCACCGATCAGCGCCAGGCGTGCGGTCTGGTAATCGGCCTGGCTGGCTTCGTAGCGGGCCCCCGCCGCATGTTTCTGGCTGCGCACGCGGCCGAAAAAGTCCAGCTCGTAGGAGGTGAACCCGGCCGTGGCCTGGAAGGTGTTGGCGATGCTGCCGGGGCTGGAGCCACCCCCTGGGGTCTGCACCAAGGCGGGCAGTTTGCTGCGGCCGGCGTACGTGTCGATGCCTATGCTGGGGTAGAGCGCCGCGCTGGCGCCGTTGAAGGAGGCCCGGGACTCGTCGACGCTGGCCGCGAACCGGCGCAGGCCACGATTATTGGCCAAGGCCAGGTCGATCAACTGACGCAGGCGCTGGTCGCTGATGAAGGTGTGCCAATCCTGCTCAAAGGCCTGGCGACCCTCGCAGCAGGCGCCGCTGGCATTGGCCGGCCAGGCCTGGTCCAAGGGCGGCTCTGGCGGCTGGTAGGTGGGTTCCAGCGAGCAGCCGCTGACCATCAGCAGCGACGCCAGGCAGGTGCCACGCAAGCGGTTACTCATGGTCGCACTCCTACAGACGCGTGCCGAGCAAGGCGCGCAATTGGGACATCAGCAGCCCCAGCAGGCCGCTTTTGCCGTGGGAAGCCTGCATCAGGTGCAGCGGCTGGCGACGGGTTGGCAGCGTGGGGAAACGCGTACTGCCAGGGGGGCGACGTGGCCGTCGTGTCGGCAACGGTGCCAGGCGTTTCTCCCCCAGCAGCGCACGGCGCAGCAAGCTGCCAAACGCGATGCCCGGGTGCGCCTTGCCGGCGACGTTGGCATTAGCGTCGCTGAACAGGCGGCCGATCAGCTTGCGCCGCAGCGCCTCGTCCATGTCGATGAAACGCAGCCCCAACTGCACGCCTTGTTGCTGACGCATCACCTGCACGCCCACCCAGCCCACTTTATTGACCCAGATTTTTCCGCGCGCGCCGATGCGAATCGACCCGGCGTGATGGCAGGCGAAGGCGGCACCGGTGATGGAAATATCCATGATGCGTCCGCTCAGCGTCCGCCCGCCCAGGCGGAAGCCGGCAGGCCGATCGAAGGGGAAGCGCTCTTCGCCATGCAGGCGCGGGCGGTCGACGCAGGCCACCAGCGTGGCCAGGTTGTAGATCAGCGCCACCACGGTCCAGCACAGATTGAACACCATGTTGCCGTCCAGGCTGTCCGCCGTGACGATGGCCGTAAAGGCGCCGATCTGCGCGAATGTCGTCAGGGCCAGGAAAAAACCGAACAGGTTCCAGTGCACCAGGGTTCTGGAGCGGTCGATCCCTTTGGCGGTGACTTTGAACGGTCGCCCGAAGGGCCGCAGCAGGGCGCCGGCAAGCGTGGCGGTCACCGCCAGTGACGCGACGATCTGCGTCACCTCGGTGAAGATCGGCAAGGTGCGCCGGTCGGTGACCCAGGTGCCGTAGCCCCAGAAGGCGATCAGCGCAGGCATGCCGAAGGCCAGAAAGTCCATGGGCTTGGCATAGAAACCGGCGACGCCGAAGTACCAGTACAGCACCGGCGACACCAGCATCATCAGAATGAAGGGTTTGGAAAACCAATGCAGCAGCCCGTGCAGGTAATGCAGACGGTCGTTAAAGCTGTAACCGCGCCCGCGCAGGGGGCCATCCTTGAGCAAGGCGACCTGCACGGTGCCCAGGCACCAGCGGCCGCGCTGGTTGATGTACTCGGTCAGGCCTTCCGCCGACAGGCCGATCGACAGGCGCTCGTTGAGCCAGCGGGTGACGTAGCCATGCTGCAGCAGACGATAGGTGGTGTAGATGTCCTCGCACACGGAACCGGTGGGAAAACCGCCCATTTGCTCGATCAGATCACGGCGCACCACAAACGAGGTGCCCACGCAGAAGGCTGCATCCCAACCGTCCTTGGCTGGTTGGAACACATCGAAGAACACCCGTTGCTCGTCCACCCAGCAAGTGGCGGAGCCCAGGTTGTGCTGGATGGGGTCGGGGTTGTAGTAAAATTGCGGGGTCTGCACCAGCCCGACTTTCGGGTCCTGGAACAATCCCAGCGTGCGCATCAGGATCGGCTGTTGCGGGGCGAAGTCGGCGTCCAGTACCAGGATGTACGGGGCATTGCTGCGGGCGGCTGACTGGCGCAGGCCGTTGTTGAGGTTGCCGGCCTTGGCGTGCAGGTTGTCGTCGCGGCGTGCGTATTCCACGCCCATGCGCTGGCAGTAGTCGCGCAGCCAGTCGCGACGGGTATCGTCGAGCACCCAGATAGTGAAGTTGGGGTAGTCCATGGCCTGCGCAGCGATGATGGTTTTCTCCAGCACCTCAAGCCCTTCGTTGTAGGTGCAGATGAATACGTCCACCTCCGGCGCCTGGTGGCCCATGGCGCGCAGGCGCTGTTCGCCGGCGTCGGCGTCAGGGCTGCGGTCGCTGCGGCACAGCATGACGACGATGGAGAATAGCGTGTAACCGATGGCCAACATTTCGAAGAACAGAAAGCTGTAGGACCACACCGTGGCGAACCCCGAGTGGCTGTCGGGCAGGGTGTAATGGATACGCCACAGCAGATAGTTCACCAGCAACGCTGCGGTCATGCCGCCGAACAGGGCGCGTGCCGCCCATTGGTTACGGTGGGTAAGGCAACTGAACAGCACCACCATGGCCAGGGTCCAGAAGTTGACCTGCAACAGTTGCATCGAGTCCAGGGTATGCATGTCAGTTCGCCTCTTGAGCACCGGTGAAGGGGTTGACGCCGGTGGCGGCGATGGCCGCCCATGCCGTAGCGCCCAGGTGGGGTAGGTGGTAGTAGAAAAAATCGTTGGTGGTGGAGGTAGGGCCGATGGCCAGCCCGGTGCTGATTTGCGCCTGTGGCGTGGCAAACAGCCAACCATCCCCGGCCTGTTGCGCCACCAGTACCGCCCATAGCGGCTTGGCCTGTTGCGGCGCGCCGCTGAGCTGGGCCACGGCCGCAGCTTGGGCAGTGCCTTCGGTCCACAGGCCATCGGGGGCGCGGTTGAAGCCATAACCCTCGGCAAAACGGTGGGCGTGATCGATGAAAGCCAGGCTGCGCTGCCAGTCGGCGGGGCGGTCGCGCACGGCGATCAGCGGCCAGATCTGCGCGTCCAGCCCGGACTTCTCGCGCTCCTGGGTGTGGCCGTCGGGCAGGGTGCCGATCAGGAAGCGGCCTTGGGTGGCGTCCCATTGGCTGTCCACGAAGCGCCGGGCGATCTGTGCCTGGCTGGCGGCCTGAGCGTTGGCATGCAGACGATCCAGCGCCTCCCAGGCGGCCACCAGGTCGACATTGTGCTCGGTGGACTTCCAGCCTTGGCGCTGGGGCGTGGGTGGGTAACCGTAGAAACCGCCGATGAAGCCGGGCGGGTTCTGGCTGTCGTAGGTGTTGGCCTGGGTCCAGTCCAGAATCCTCCGGGCGGCCTGCAGGTAACGTTGTTCCTGGCTCTGTCGGTAGGCCTCGAGCAACGCCAGCACGGCCCAGGCCTGGTTGCCGGTGGCGCTGCCGACCTGGTACGCGTCCTGATTCCAGGCGCCACGTTCGGTGCTCCAGTAGCCGGGCAGGGTAATGGCGCCGTGCTTGAGGGGCCCGGCGGCGTAGGCATTGCGCACGCGACCGTCGGTGTAGTCGGGGTCATGATCGGTGGCGTAGGCCAGGGCATCGGCGATCTGCCGCCCGGCGCTGGCGTTGCCGCAGCCAAACAGGGCGATGCTGGCCAAGGCGTTGTCATAGGTGAATGCCACGCCGCGCAAGGCCAGGATCGGTGGCGGCTGGCCGTTGAGCGGCGGATAGCTGGCCAGCAGTACCGGGCCTTCGCCCAGCGCGTGCACGGCCTGGCCCAGGGCGGCGCAGGTCATTTGCGCCAGGCGCGGGCGTGCTTCATCGGCGCCTGCCTGGGTCAGCCACAACAGCGCGATGAACAACAGCGCCCTCATCGTGACACCGTGGCGGTGACCCAGTTGCCGGGGTTGCAGGTCAGCGCGCGTTCGTTGTCAGCCAGGTCAGTGTCGAAGGCCGCTACCACGTACACCGAGTTCTGCTCGGCGTAGGGGAAGGGCACGCTGTAACTACTGGCCTGGATGTCGGTGGGGCTGGACAGCAATTGCGTCACCCGCGCCTTGAGTGGCTGGTCCAGGCCGCGGATCGACACCTGCAGTTCCGTGTCGCGGGTGATCTTGCTGGCCATGCGTTCGGGGAATACCGCGATCACGTAGCTCTGGCTGCAATTGGTGGCGCGCAGCAGCGTCGCCCCGGCGCGCACCAGGGTGCCTTGCGGCGCCACCAGTTCCTGTACGGTGCCAGGGGAGTAGGCCACCACTTCGTAGGCGGCCATCATTTTTACGCGGTTCTGTTCGGTGTCGATCAGTTGCTTGAGGTTGTCCAGTTCCTGTTGCTGGGTAGCGCGGTTCTTCGCCTGGTTGGCCAGGCTCAGTTGCAGCGTGGTCATCTGCGACTTGAGGTCGAACATGCGCAACTGATCGGGGTCCAGGTACACCTGGTCCTTGGCCGCCGACAGGTCACCGCTGTTGATGCGCAGCCGCGAGCGCACCGATTCCGCAGCCCCCTGCAACGACGCCAGTTGCGCCTTGGAACTGGCTACCACCGCTTCGCTCACTGCGCCCTGCTGGAACAGTTCCAGGTTGCGATCAACCGTCTCGCGGGCGTCCGCCAGGCGCGCGCTGGCGGCGCTGCTTTCAGCCTGCAGGGCCTTTTGCGCGTACAACTGTCGGGTCTGGTAGGCGCTCTGGTACTGCTGGCTGGTTTTCTCCAGTGCGTCGTAGAACTGCTGGTCATGCTCGGCCTGGCTGGCCAGCGACGACAGTTGTTGTTCCAGTGTCAGGCGCCGGGTTTGCAGGGTCAGCAAGGTTTCCTGATTGGCGCGGGGGTTTTCGATGGTGGCGATGTCCTGCCCGGTGGTGAAGGTGTTACCGGGGGCGATATTGAGGGTGCGCACCACACCGTCGATCGGGGTGGTCAACAGGATCACCGGCGCATTGAGAATGGCGCGGGTGGCCGAGGATGACATCAAGGGTATGAACAGCGTGGAGAACAACAACCAGACGATGAAGGACAACACCCCGAACCCAACCAGGCGGGGTAACAGCGATAAGGAAAAGCGTTTTGCTTCTACTACTTCGGCCATTTTCCGGCACTCCCGAGTCGTGCGGTTGCAGATAACCCGGCAGGCGGGCACGCAGCACCCGTCCCTGCATTGATCACGGCAGTCAGAAGGCAATGAAGCAAAAAAGACTAAAACTACTTTTTTGATGTTTTGATTACAGGGCGGGGATGAATCCCGTCTTATTGGAAAATGAATCTGGGGCGCTGTCAGAGCGATTCACTGAGGCAAGAAATTAGGACTCAAGTTGTTTTATGTCAATGACCTGCGCAGGCTAAGGGGTTGACGCTGGAATATTGGCGGGGTGTTTTTGGCGGATCAAAGGCGTTGCTGTGCAGGGAACTTTTGCGAGGCAATTGTTTTTAGAGCGTTTTTTTTGAATCCCTTTTTCCACCGTACATTTTTTAATGTCTCACCGCGCTGTGCGAGCGTCGAAAATAATATATGCACAATTACTTTAAGCGCAGAAAAGCCGCCGCAGTGGCAGGCTTTTATTCTGTTTCAAAGGGTCGGGGCGGACGGGCTACAGCTCAGTGCGAGGCTCGCGCAGGCTGGTAATGGTGCGGTTTATGTAATCCGCATTGCGATCCAACGTCTCCAAGGCGCTGCGAACGTTGTCGGCAATGTCCCCGGCCTGCCATCGAACTTCGATCCACAGCGCGAGCTCTTCGACGGCGGCGGCGATGGCCAGCTGGTTTTCGTACAGTTTGTCCAACAGCAGCGGTTGTAGTAGCGGTTCCTTCATGCCGGGCTCCTGAGTGCAGGCAGGAAAATAAGTCATCAAGGGTACTGACCCCGGACGACTGTAATCGTGCGCTGGACGTTACGAACGACCGCGGCGGATAGGATGTGCAATGTCGTGGCCATGCTCTATAAATAGCCTGCTATGGGTTAGTTATCCACTGTTGTGTTGATCATGAATATAGCCAACGAAGCCTTCCCCGATGTCAATCAGCGCTCAGCACGCCGCCGTTCACTGCTCGCCGCCTGCAGCGCCCATGCCGTGCATGACGGCCTCACTGACCTGATCTACGTGCTGTTGCCGATTTGGCAGGCCCAGTTCGGCTTGAGTTTTGCCCAGGTCGGGCTGCTGCGCGGCGTGTATTCAGGGGTAATGGCCAGCCTGCAATTGCTGGCTAGCCGGGCTGCGCGCCGCTGGGGCAGGGAGCGGTTGCTGATAGGCGGCACGGCCTTGGCGGGGCTGGCGTATCTGTTGGTGGGGCAGGCTGGCGGATTGGGGGTGTTGCTGCTGGCGCTGATGCTGGGCGGTTTGGGGGCCAGTACGCAGCACCCGCTGGCGTCCTCGCTGGTTACCGATAGCCATGAGCCGGGCGGCGGGGTGAAGCAAGCGCTGTCGCAGTACAACTTTGCCGGGGACATTGGCAAAACCTTGATTCCCGGGCTGGTGGGGCTGCTGCTGACCGTGATCAGTTGGCGCGCCAGTGTCACATGGGTGGGGGCGCTTGGCCTGGGGACTGCGGCCTTGCTCTGGTGGCTAATACCTTCGCACGTCATGGCCAGCGCCGGGAGCAAAGCCAGTACGGCGACTGGGCAAGGCTCCGCGCTTGGCCTGCGGGCCCTGCTGCTGACCGGCACCCTGGACAGCGCCGTGCGCATGGGTTTCCTGACCTTCCTGCCATTTTTGCTGCAAGCCAAGGGCGCAGGCACCGCGGGTATCGGCCTGGCGTTGATGCTGCTGTTTATTGGCGGTGCTTTCGGCAAGTTACTGTGCGGCTACCTGGGGGCGCGCATTGGCATGATGAAGACAGTGTGGCTCACCGAGTCCAGCACCTCGGCGTTGATCGTGCTGGCGGTGTTCCTGCCGCAATGGGGGCTGATGGCTTTGCTGCCGTTGTTGGGCCTGGCGCTGAATGGCACGTCTTCGGTGCTGTACGGCGCGGTACCGGAACTGGCTGCGCCAGGGCGGCGTGAGCAGGCGTTTGCGTTGTTCTACACCGGCACCATCGGGGCAGGGGCGCTGGCGCCTGTGGTGTTCGGGCGGTTGGGGGATGTGACGGGGATTATCGTGGCGTTGATGGTGGTGGCAGGGGTGTTGTTGCTGACGTTGCCGTTGGCTTGGGTGGTGGAGCGGGAGGTGGGGCGGCTGTTGGATACTCGCCCTGTTTGATTTTAACGCTCGTCATTGCAGGGAGGGCTAGCAGCACCCAATTTGTAGCCGCTGCCGCCAGGCTGCGCTCGCATTTCGGCGTGCTGATACTGCGCCATGAGGTCCTAGGAAAATGCAGCCTCCCGTACCAGCTACGTGGTAGGTTGCGAAAAAAGCCCATCCTTACGACCTCAGCTGATTAGTCCTACATTCCTCGCGAACGATGTGCGGTATCAAATGCACCTTCATTGAAAGCCCGAGCAAGACGATGCCGTTACTTTATCAACCCAAGGCTGGGACGATTGTCATGTGCGATTTCAGGGGCCATGAGCGACCTGAAATGGTTAAAACGCGGCCGGTGGTGGTGTTGAGGCGCAATTCGCAAAACTCTTCGCTTGTTACAGTCGTTCCACTCAGCACTACCGCTCCCCTGCGACCGGAGTCCTGCCACGTCGAATTTGACTCTCTCATCCCAGGTTCACAGATACGGTGCTGGGCAAAATGCGACATGGTTTATACAGTCGGCTGTGCCAGGCTCGACCGTATCAAGACGCGAGACCGGGCGACTGGGCGCCGTGACTATGTTGTTTTGCCATTGCCTGCGGACCTGTTTGTCGCTATCCAGCGAGGGGTAAAGTCAGCACTAGGGCTGTGACATGGGCTTACAAAATGGTGGTCGGAAAAGAGCTTGACTGATTTTTTCTCAAGGCCCGAAGTGTTAGAGTCTAAGGGTTCCCGAAAGGGGCTTGTGAGACTCTGAGGATCCTGGGAAACCAGCAATCGCAGAGCCGGGCAGGTACAAGGCGATGACAAGCCAACCTGCTTGTGAATGAGGCGCCGAAAGGCGCCTTTGTCGTTTTTGGCGGAAGGTGATTCGCCTCTCTGCCCTGAGGTGCTGTAGCCCCTGCCGCCAGGCTGGGCTGGCCTTCGGGTTCGCTGTAGATCTTCAGTGTGCTACCGGGCCCGCGCAGCCTTCGGCAGCGGCTACAGGGCATAGCTCGCGCAGCAGAACAAGGCTGGGCGTTGGGGGCAATATAAGGAGGGAAACACGAAGCAGCCTGCTGGCCGCGCTTCGTAAACCAGGACGATCTACGAAGCAGAAGAAGTTGGAGCGGGTGAAGGGAATCGAACCCTCGTTATCAGCTTGGGAAGCTGGAGTAATGCCATTATACGACACCCGCTGAACGCGGTTCACTTTTTACCAGAAGTCGCCCGCCAATTGAAGCCTTAATTGCACACGCAGGCGTATTTGCCGGCAGGTCGCTGCGGTTGTTCATCTTCCGGGCCCCGTCAGGTGGCTTTGATGTACAAGCGCAGCGGCCCGCTGGCCCGTCGTTCAGATGGCCAATGCATGGTGACCGTCGAACGGGCGGTAGTGCAGGCGGCTTGGCTGGGCAGCGGGCTTGAGGAAGTCCATCAGCGCCAGGCGAGTGTCACGGCAGGCGGCCTTGTGCTCCATGTCCAGGAAATGCCCGGTGCTCTGGATGGTGGAGAACTCGGAACGCGCCACGTGATTGGCGAAGTGTCGGGCTTCGTGGGCTGTGGTGTACTCATCCCACTCGCCGTTCATGAACAGCACCGGCACATTGATGCGCTTGGCGGCGTCCAGGGCGTTGCCCAGGTCATGCTGCAACACTTCGCTGATGTGGAAGTGCATCTGCATGTACTCGTGGTCGTCCAGGCTGCTGACGTGACGGTAATTGAACCGCTTGAACAGCGACGGCAAGTGCTTGCCGATGGTGTCGTTCACCAGGTGGCCCACCTTGTGCCGGTCACAACGGCCCAGGTAGTGTTTGCCACGTTCCAGGTAATCGCGCATCGCTTCGTTGAGCACCGGCGAGAACGAACTGATCACTGCCTTTTCGAGACGCTTGGGCTGATGGGCCAGCGCCAGCAGTGCGCAGGCACCGCCCCACGAGAAAGACATGACGTGCTCGGCGTTGAAGTGGTCGATCAGCTCGACCAGGATCAGACCTTCCTCTTCCTTGGTGAGGGAGCGCTGGTGCACGTTGTGGGGCTTGGACTTGCCGGCGTACGGCTGATCGTAAAGCACCACGTTGAATTGAGGATGCAGATTACGCACTGTCTGGGCGAAAGACGCGGTTGTTGCCAGCGAGCCGTTGACCAGAATGATGGTCTTTTCAGCACCCTCCGCGCGGTAAAACTCCGTGTAAACCCGATACAAACCCTGTATGTCCAGCACTGCGATTTCTGGCCTCATGTCGTAAGACTCCTGGCAAAAAAAACGGGTACTCGCGCAATCGACTCTGCACGTTATTTGTGACAGGTAGGCATAAGCCTTGGAATTTTTTGCCCATGTCGATCCGTACAATCTGGTCGACGGGTATTGTTGTTCTGGGGGGGCAGTTCGCTGGTCCCGGCCCGTGTGGAGCAACCGGTGACCAACAAAAAGGTTTCTTAGAATACGGTGGTGACTGCCGAGTCACATGTGGACCGACGATTGGATTCAAGCAGGCATCCGACGCCTGCGCAAGTACCGTTGGCACAATGTCAGTAAGGTTTCTGCCCGGCGGTAAGACGCCTAGATTTGCTGAATCTCTTCAGCCGTCAGGGCGCGGTACTGGCCCGGCAACAGCTCTGGATCAAGGGTCAGCGGACCCATTTGCTCACGATGCAGCCGTAACACCTTGTTTTGAAAGTGACCGAACATTCGCTTCACCTGATGGTACCGGCCCTCGACGATGGTAAGGCGAGCGCTGCGCGGACCCAACAGCACCAGATCGGCGGGCTGGGTGGTCAGGTTTTCAAAGGAAAAATAAATGCCGCGGGCGAAGGTCTCGATGTACTGCGCATTGATCACTTGTTCGGTTTCAACGTAGTACACCTTGCCCAACTTGGTTTGTGGTTGTGTCAGTCGACGTGACCACTGGCCATCGTTGGTGATGATCATCAGCCCCGAGGTGTTGTAGTCCAGGCGACCGGCCAGGTGCAGGTCGTGCTTGTCCGGCTCGTCCAGCAGGTCGAGCACTGTGGGGTGCTGCGGGTCGACCGTGGCGCTGACGCAGCCCATTGGCTTGTGCAACATGAAGTAGCGGGCTGGGCGGCCGGCTTGCAGCACTTGATCGTCCAGCAGTACTTGGCTGAACTCGCGCACTTCGTGGTGCGGGTCGCCCACCGCGACGCCATCCACACGCACACGCCGCTCCACCAGCAGCAGGCGCACTTGTTTGCGATTGAACTGCGGCAGGTTGCTCAGGAATCGGTCGAGGCGCATGCCGGCTCGTCGGGGGGCAGTTGATCGAGTACCTGGGCGCAGCGCGGGCACAGGCAGGCCTTGTTGCGCAGGGCCGGCGGCAGGGCGGCCAGGACGCTGGCGTCGATGCTCACGCCATAGCACCAGCAGGCCTGGGTGGCGGTACGCGGGTCGGCCAGGCTGCAGGCGTTGCTGGCGCCGCAGGCAGGGCACAGGGTGGCGTCATTCATAATGGGACTGGGGCAACTCGCTGCGCACGCAATTGCGTCCGCTCTGTTTGGCGCGATACAGCGCATGGTCGGCGCGGTTGAGCAGGCTGTGCAGGGTGTCGTTGGCCTGCAGGCCGGTGACGCCGACGCTGGTGGTGATTTTCAGCGATTTGCCCGCGTAAGTGAAGGCGTATTCCTCGGTGCGCCGACGAATCTTCTCGGCGATCTGCAGGGCGTCGGCCCCCGGGGTGGCACGCAACAGCACGATGAATTCCTCGCCACCCCAGCGGCAGAGGATGTCGGAGTGGCGCAGGCTGTCACGCAGCACCTGGGCGAAGCCCTTGAGCACCTCGTCGCCGCCCAGGTGGCCGTGGTTGTCGTTGAGCTGCTTGAAGTGGTCCAGGTCCAGCAGCAGGGCGGCCAGGGGCTGGGTGTCGCGCTCGGCTTCGCTGATAGCCTGGCTGGCCAGCAGGTCGAAGCCGCGGCGGTTGGGCAGGTCGGTGAGCATGTCGCGGGTGGCCAGCACTTCCAGGCGCCGCTGGTAGCGATTGATCACGCGCTTGAGCAGCGCCAGCACCAGCGCGGTCACCAGCAGGCAGATCAGCAGGTTCAGGTAAAGCGACTGGCGAAGGTCACCCAGGGCGCTGTCTTCTCGCTTGTCGACAAACAGGTACCAGTCCAGCTCCGGAATGAAGCGCACGTTGAGGTAGTGCTTCTTATCCTGGGCTGCGTATTCGTAGCTGCCGGTTTTCGGCGTGGGCATCAGGGTTATCAGGTTGTGCATGTCCGGCAGCGCGTCCAGGCGCTGGCCACTGTGGGCACCCAGCGGGCCGCCCTGGGCGCCGGTGAGCACCACGCGGCCCTGGCGGTCGACAAAGTACACGCGGCGCTGATAGCGCTGTTCGTAGTCCTCGATCAGCTTGACCACGGCGTTGACGGTCAGGCCCACGCCAGCGGCGCCGATGAAGCGGTCCTGATAATCGAACACCTTGTAGTTGATGAAGATGGTCAGGGCATCGTGGTTGGCCATGTCCACGTCGACATTGATCTCGTAGGGCGTCTGCATGTCGCGCACACGGAAATACCAGGCATCGCGTGGCTCGCGGGCGCCGACCTTCTTCAGCACGCCCTTGGCCTGGTAGTAGGTGAGGGTCTTGTCCGAGACGAAAAAGGCGGTGTAGGCACCGTAGTGACTCATCACTTCCTGCAGGTAGCGCGTCATCTGCTGCGGGTCACGTTCGCCGGCCATCACCCAGTCGCGCATGAAGGTGTCGCGCGACATCATCGAGGAGATCAGCACGGGGCGCACAAGGTCTTTCTGGATTTCCGAGTACACGGTGTCGCTGGTCAGGGGCAGTTCGGTGTTGACGATGTTGTCGCGCAGGGAGCTGCGCGAGGCGTAGTAGCTCAGCAGCGAGGTCAGCACGAAGCCGCTGGTCAATAGCGCGACCAGGGTCAGGATCAGGTAGCGCTGGGGCAACGAGGTGAGGCGGGGCGGCATAGCTAGTCCATTGGCTGGTGACCGGTGCGTCATTCTAGGGGAGTGCAAGGGGCTGCGGGGGGCTGGCGGTAAAGAAAGTGGCGATATGATTGGGAGTGTTTCGAACTTGTAGCAAATTATGTCCGTGACGGCACTGAGTCGGGTTTGCGCTGTCTGAATCTATGCCGATCGCTACATTTTGCTCGGCGCCGACCAGCGTCGCTGGTTCGAGCTGTCCAGCGGTCCGGGAGGCCGCCATGAAATCAAGACTTTTGCTGATAGTGTTGCTGGGTCTGCTGACTGCTGCGTGTGCACCTTATGAGGGATCTTCCTACTACCGAACGGACGTCTATGCCGGCAGTGCTTACCCCTACGGTTATTACCCGTCCGGGCCGGTGTATTACAACTCCGGTTACTACGTGCGGCCGCAGCGTTACTACGCACCGCCGCGTTACTATGCGCCGCCGCCGCACTACTACCGCCCCGCCCCTGGGCCGGGTTATCGCCCTGGCTGGGGCCGGCCGGGCTGGGACGGCCATCGCCCACCGCCACCACCGGGCCGCGGGCCTGGACGGGGCGACTGGCAGGGGCATGGGGACCGTGGTGATCATGGTCGTGGAGGTTATGGCGGCGGACGTCGTTGAGCGCAGCCTGCGGCCGCTTGCTACAGGACGGTGTCGTCTGCATCGCGGCCAAGGTCGGCTCCTACCACGGACGGCGTAGGAGCCGACCTTGGTCGCGATGCAGACGACGCCGTTTCAAGGCAGTTGCGGCTACACGTGTTCAATAATCGGATAAGTCCGCCAGCGGATGGCGGCCTTCCCAGGCCTTGCTGAAATGGGCCTGCACCACCGCCGGTGGCACAGCCGCCACGTCCGGCCAGTGCCAGCGCGGGGTCTGGTCCTTGTCGATCAGCCGGGCGCGCACCCCCTCACTGAACTCGGGATGACGACAGCAGTTCAGGCTCAGGGTGTATTCCATCTGGAACACCTGCGCCAGCGACAGATGCCGCGCCCGCACGATCTGCTCCCACACCAGGTGCGCCGTCAACGGGCACCCTTCGCCCAGCGTGTGTGCAGCCTTGGCGAACAGCGCATCGTCACCGTGGCGCTGGTGCGCCAGGGCCCGCCAGGCGCCGGCCACGTCGCTGACATCCAGCAGCCTGTCGATCTGTGCCCGGCGCGGCAGCCACTGGGCTTCGGGCAGCTGGCTGGCGGCTTCATGCTCCAGGGCCTTGAGCAGGCTATTGAGCTGCACGGAGGTCTGTTCCTGCCAATTGAGCTGCAACAGGCCCTCGATCAGCGCCGGTTGCTGGTCGTCGCCCAAAAAGCGGTCGGCCAGGCCCAGGTCCAGGGCGTCACGGCCGTTGATGTGCGAGCCGGTCAGCCCCAGGAACAGGCCAAGCTTGCCTGGCAGGCGCGACAGGAACCAGCTGGCGCCCACGTCCGGGTACAGGCCGATACTGATTTCCGGCATGGCCAGGCGGCTGCTGGGGGTGACGATGCGAATATTGGCACCTTGCAGCAGGCCCAGACCACCGCCCAGCACGTAGCCATGCCCCCAGCAGATCAGCGGCTTGGGAAAGGTATGCAGGCGGTAGTCCAGGCGGTATTCGCCGGCGAAGAACTTCGCGGCCAGCGGCGGCACTTCACCAGGGTGGGCGCGACAGGCCTGCACCAGGCTGCGCACATCGCCGCCGGCGCAGAAGGCCTTGGCGCCGCTGCCGCGCAGCAGTACGCAAACGATCTGGTCGTCCTGTTCCCAGCGCTCCAGTTGGTCGTTGAGGGCCTCGACCATGGGCAGCGACAACGCGTTGAGGGATTTTTCGGCGTCCAGGGTGGCAACGCCAATACGGGCGCCATCGACACCGACAAGCTCTTCGAATTGCAGATTCATCCTGACCTCTTGGGTGACGCGAGTTGGGCAGTGGTTGAACAAGCAGTATGGCCTGCACCCGGCTTCCCGTCAGTCTTCTGTCACATCGATTGACAATCGGGGTGGGCTTTCCTAACGTCCGCCCCATTGTTTGCCAGGCACCGCCCCATGACCTCCGACGACCGCATCAAACTCGAACCCAGCTGGAAGCACGCCTTGCGCGCCGAATTCGACCAGCCGTACATGGCCCAATTGCGTGAATTCCTGCGCCAGGAACACGCCGCCGGCAAGGAAATCTACCCGCCGGGCCCGTTGATTTTCAATGCGCTGAACCTGACCCCGCTGGAGCAGGTAAAAGTAGTGATCCTCGGCCAGGACCCGTATCACGGTCCTGGCCAGGCCCATGGCCTGTGCTTCTCGGTGCAGCCGGGCATCGCCACGCCGCCGTCGCTGGTCAACATCTACAAGGAGCTCAAGCGCGACCTGAACATCGACATCGCCCCCCACGGCTGCCTGCAGCACTGGGCCGAGCAGGGCGTGTTGCTGCTCAACACCACCATGACCGTGGAGCGCGCCAACGCGGCGTCCCATGCCAAGAAGGGCTGGGAGCCGTTCACTGACCGCATCATCCAGACCGTCAGCGAGCAGCAGCCCAGCGTGGTGTTCCTGCTGTGGGGCGCCCATGCGCAGAGCAAGCAGAAGCTGATCGACAGCAGCAAGCACCTGGTGCTGACCTCGGTGCATCCATCGCCGCTGTCGGCGTATCGCGGGTTTATTGGCAATGGCCATTTCAGCCGTACCAACAAGTTTCTGCAGCAGAGCGGCCTGACGCCGATCGACTGGCAGTTGCCGCCCGTGTGACGTCATCGCGGCCAAGGCCGGCTCCTACCACGGACGGTGTAGGAGCCGGCCTTGGCCGCGATGCAGGCAACGCGGTCTAGGCTACAGCCGACACCGCGCGACGCCGCCACAACCGCACCAACGGCAGCATCAGCATGATCGCCGTCAGCCCCCACACCCCCGCCGTGATTGGGCTGGACCACAGGATATCCAGCGCGCCGTTGGAGATCGACAGCGCCCGGCGCAGGTTCTGCTCCATCAACCCACCCAGAATGAACCCCAGCAACACCGGCGACAGCGGAAAGTCCAGCTTGCGCAGGATGTAGCCGAAGATACCGATGCCCACCATCAGGAACAGGTCGAAGGTGGTGGCGTGCACCGCGTACACACCGATACCGGTGATGATGGCGATCACCGGCACCAGCGCCCAGTTGGGCACCGACAGGATGCGCGTGAAAATGCGGATCATCGGGATGTTGAGGATCACCAGCATCACGTTGGCGATGAACAGCGAGGCGATCAGCCCCCAGACAATGTCCGGCTGTTGCTGGAACAGCAGTGGCCCGGGGGTGATGTTGTACAGCGACAACGCGCCGATCATCACCGCCGTAGTGCCGGAGCCGGGCACGCCCAGGGTCAGCATCGGTACCAGGGCGCCGCAGGCCGAGGCCCCGATGGCGGTTTCCGGCGCGGCCAGGCCGCGCTTGTCGCCTTGGCCGAAGGTGCCGCTGGCCCCGGCCATGCGCTTCTCGGTCATGTACGCCACGGCGCTGGCCAGGGTGGCGCCGGCGCCGGGCAGTACGCCCATGATGAAGCCCAGCAGGCCGCAACGCAGGTTGACCACGAACACTGAGGCCGCTTCCTTGACGTTGAACATCATGCGCCCGGTGGCCTTCACCGCTTCCTGGCCACGGTGGGTTTTTTCCAGCAACAGCAGAATCTCGCTGATGGAGAACAGGCCCAGCACCAGCACCACGAACTGGATGCCGTCGGCCAGGTGCACGTTGTCACCGGTGAAACGGTACACACCGCTGTTGGCGTCGATGCCGATGCTGGATAGGAACAGACCGATCAGCGCGGCGACGAAGGTCTTCAGTGGCCGATTGCCGGCCATGCCGCCCAGGCAGACGATGGCGAACACCATCAGCACGAAGTACTCCGCCGGGCCGAAGGCGATCGCCCATTTGGCCAGCAGCGGCGCGAACAGCACCATGCCGCAGGTGGCGATGAAGGCACCGATGAACGAGCTCCAGGCTGACAGCGACAGCGCCACCCCGGCCAGGCCCTGGCGGGCCATGGGGTAACCGTCCAGGGTGGTCATCACGGTGGAGGCTTCGCCGGGGATGTTGAGCAGGATCGAGCTGATGCGCCCGCCGTACTCGCAGCCCAGGTACACCGCTGCCAGCAGGATCAGCGCCGACTCGGGCGGCAGGCCCAGGGCAAAGGCGATGGGGATCAGCAGCGCCACGCCATTGATCGGCCCCAGGCCGGGCAGCAGGCCGACGACGGTGCCGATCAGCGTGCCGCACAAGGCGGTGACCAGGTTATAGGGGCTCAGGGCCACGCCGAAGCCCTGGCCCAGATAGCTGAAAGTATCCATGTTCAGTTCTCCAGAAAGGCCAGCAGGCCCAGGGGCAGAGGCACGTCCATGGCCTTGTCGAACAGCAGGTACAGGCCGACGCTGAGCAGGCTGATGACCACCGCACCGGGCAGCCAGCGCCCGCCGTACAGCCGGGCCATGGGTATGCCTGCCAATAGGCTGGCGGGGATGAATCCCAGGCTTTCGAAGGTGCCGGCGAACACCAGCAACAGCACCACGCAGGCGCCGATCTTGCCCAGGGTGGCGCGGTCCAGCGGTGGCTCTTCGTCACTGTGGGGGATGGCGCTGGGGCGGATGCTCATGTACGCAAGGGCTGCGGCCATCAGGCCCAGCATCAGCAGCGGGTAGGCGCGAGGGCCCACCGGTTCGTAGGAAAACGCTGCCTGGTAAGGCCAGGCCATTACCGCCAGGGCGGCGCAGGCCAGCAGCAAGGCCAGGGTGAACAGTCGTTGCACAACCATGGTCGGAACTCCTTGTCAGGTTACTGGATCAGGCCGAATTCCTTGGCCAGGGCCTTGTACTCGGTGACCTGTTTCTTGACGTAGGTGTCCAGCTCGGCCCCGGTCATGGCGAATGGGAACAGCGAGCGCTGGGTGCGCAGGGTGGCGAAGTCTTCGGAGGCCAGCAGCTTGTCGAACGCGGCCTTCCACCAGTCGTAGTCGGCGTCGCTCACCTTTGGCCCCAGGTAAAAGCCGCGCACCACGGGCCAGACAATGTCGTAGCCCTGCTCGCGGGCCGTGGGGATATCTTTCATTTCCGGGTCGTCGATGCGCTTGTCGGCGAACACCGCCAGCATGCGCATGTCGCCGCTGAGGATGTGCGGCATGGAATCGGAAATGTCGGTACTGCCCACCTGGATATGCCCGCCGAGCAGCGCCGTGGCGATTTCACCGCCGCCTTCCAGCGCCACATAGCGCAGTTCGCGCGGGTTGATGCCGGCCGCCTTGGCAATCAGCGCGGTCTGCATCCAGTCTTGGCTACCCACTGTGCCGCTGGCGCCGATGACCACCTTGCTGGGGTCTTTCTTCAGCGCTTGCACCAGGTCATCGAGGTTCTTGTAGGGTGAATCGTTTTTCACCGCGATGGCGCCGTAGCTGGTGCCAACCGCTGCCAGCCAGCGCACCGCGTGCTCGTCGAAGCGGCCAAACTTGCCCTGGGCCAGGTTGAGCAGCGAGCCGCTGGACCAGGCCACCAGTGAACCGCCATCGGCCGGCCGCTGGGCGACCACCGCGTTGTAGGCCACCGCGCCGACGCCGCCGGGCATATAGGTGACGCGCATGGGTTTGCTGAGGATTTTCTCGTTGACCAAGGCGCTTTGCACCAGCTTGCAGGTCAGGTCGAAGCCGCCACCGGGGGAGGCGGGGGCGATGCATTCCGGGCGTTTGGGCTCGGCGGCGAAGGCTACTTGGGAGAGGGTCAGGCAACTGGCGGCCAACGCCAGGGCAAAGACCGGCAAGCGGATCGATAGCATGGGTAACTCCATTTTATTGTTCTTGTTCTGGTGAAAACGCATCGTGGCGTTTTTCGGGGCAGCATCGTGGGTATGGACCTGCCGTGGGGTGATCCTAGGTCAGCAACCTTTCGCTAACCTTTCAAGCGAAAATTGGGTTTTGGGGGGATTTTTGAGGGGTACACTTGGGGGGCTTGGCTTGAGGTTTTTGGCGTTCTTGAGATCGAGCGCCGTCCGCACGGCGCTTCCCGGGCAGAGCCCGGTCCTGCATCTGTTTCGGGCCAGTTATGTCTGTAATACCACCTGGTCCGCCTTGTTTTTTCACTGCAGACTCATAGTGAACCAACAAGGCGGTCGTGGTGATCTCGCTGACATAACTGGCCCGAAACAGATGTAGGACCGGGCTGTGCCCGGGAAGCGCCGCGCGGGCGGCGCTCGATCTCAAATACACCACAAAAACAAAGCCAGCCACCCCAAAGCCCCCAAAACCAAAAAAAGAGCCCCCCAAAATGCGCGTGCTACTTGCCGAAGACCACCTCCCCCTCGCCGAAAGCGTCGCCCAGGCGCTCAAAAACAGCGGCCTGACGGTAGACGTGCTGCAGGATGGCGTAGCCGCCGACCTGGCACTGACCAGCGAAGACTACGCGTTGGCGATCCTTGACGTGGGCCTGCCGCGCATGGACGGCTTTGAAGTGCTGGCGCGCCTGCGCGGGCGGGGCAAGCACCTGCCGGTGCTGATGCTGACCGCCCGCAGCGATGTCAAGGACCGCGTCCACGGGCTCAACCTGGGTGCCGATGACTACCTGGCCAAGCCCTTCGAACTCACCGAGCTGGAAGCACGGGTCAAGGCCCTGCTGCGCCGCAGCGTGCTGGGCGGCGAGCGTCAGCAGCGCTGCGGGGCGTTGGTCTATGACCTGGACACCCGGCGCTTCACCCTGGCCGATGAGTTGCTGGTGCTGACCTCTCGCGAGCAGGCCGTTCTTGAAGCCCTGATTGCCCGCCCGGGGCGGGTGATGAGCAAGGAGCAGGTCGCCGCCCAGGTGTTCGGCCTGGACGAGGAAGCCAGCGCTGACGCCATCGAGATCTACGTGCACCGCCTGCGCAAGAAGCTCGATGGCCAGGCCGTGGCCATTGTCACTTTCCGCGGCCTGGGCTACCTGCTCGAGAGCCGCGATGCGTAACCTGCCCAGCCTGCGCGGCCGCCTGCTGTGGAACCTGGCGCTGTTGCTGGTGGTACTGATGCTGGCCAGCGGCCTGAGTGCTTACTGGAATGGCCGCGAGGCCGCCGATACCGCCTACGACCGCACACTGCTGGCCTCGGCGCGCACCATCGCCGCCGGCCTGTCCCAGCGCGACGGTACCCTGAGCGCCGATGTGCCCTATGTGGCGCTGGATACGTTCGCCTATGACAGTGCCGGGCGCATTTACTACCAGGTCAACGACATTCACCAGCAACTGATCTCCGGTTACGAAAACCTGCCCGCTCCGCCCAAGGGCACGCCGCGCACCGACGATTACCCGGCGCTGGCGCGGTTCTACAACGGCCGTTATCAGGGCCAGGATGTACGCGTGGTCAGCCTGCTCAAGGCAGTCAGCGAGCCGGACATGAACGGCATGGCCGAGATCCGCGTAGCCGAAACCGAGGAAGCGCGCATCCGCATGGCCCGCAGCCTGATGGCCGACACCTTGCTGCGCCTTGGCATGCTGGGGCTGGGCGCGCTGATGCTGGTGTGGTTCGCGGTCAGCGCCGCGCTGCGCCCGCTGGAGCGCCTGCGTGCCGAAGTGGAAGCACGCCAGCCCGATGACCTGCGGCCGTTGCCGGTGGTCAGCGTGCAGCATGAGTTGGTGCCATTGGTGCTGTCGCTCAACCATTTCACCGAGCGCCTGCGCGCGCAGTTCGAGCGCCAGGCGCAGTTCATCGCCGACGCTGCCCATGAGCTGCGCACGCCGTTGGCGGCGCTCAAGGCACGCATCGCCCTGGGCCTGCGCGCCGAGCAGGGCGAGGTGTGGCGCCACACCCTGGATGCCGCAGGGCAAGACGCCGATCGCCTGACCCACCTGGCCAATCAGTTGCTGTCCCTGGCCCGCGTCGAGAACGGCGCCCGGGCCATTGCCGAAGGCGGTGCCCAGCGCCTGGACCTGAGCCAATTGGCCCGCGAGCTGGGCATGGCCATGGCGCCCCTGGCCCATGCCCGCGGCGTGGCACTGGCGCTGGAAGCCGACCAGCCGGTGTGGCTGCGCGGCGAGCCGACCTTGCTCAACGAACTGCTGAGCAACCTGCTGGACAACGCCTTGGCCCATACGCCGGCCGGGGGCAACGTGATCATGCGCGTCAGCGCCCCGGCGATACTGGAAGTGGAGGATGATGGCCCGGGCATCCCTCTGGGCGAACGCGATCGCGTGTTCGAACGCTTCTACCGGCGCAGCACCAAGGGCGCCGGGCTGGGCCTGGCCATCGTCG
The DNA here is from genome assembly GCA_000497835.1 of gamma proteobacterium L18. Classification (GTDB taxonomy): domain Bacteria; phylum Pseudomonadota; class Gammaproteobacteria; order Pseudomonadales; family Pseudomonadaceae; genus Aquipseudomonas. The sequence goes on from KI547164.1 coordinate 304,610, forward strand.
GTGAAATCTGCAAGGCGCACCTGGCGCAGATCAGCCTGCACGATGGCGCGCAGACCGGGTTGAAGGTGCGGGTCAGTTTTGTGGCTGATCCGGTGTCATAGGTGTGGTCTGTAGCAGCGGCCGTCAGGTCGCGTCACCGACGCCGCGCACTGGCTGACCCAATGCACAACCCCGGACGTAGCCTTCGGCAGCTACAGGACAGCGTCGCCTGCATCGCGGCCAAGGCCGGCTCCTACCACGGACGGGGTAGGAGCCGACTTTAGTCGCGATGCAGGCGGCGCAATTTCAAGACCGTGGCTGCTACAGGGACATGGCGTGCACGGTTGGACGCTACCGGAACATGCCCAGGGCCATATTGACCTCTGATGCCGGTATGGGCATTTCCTCACCCAGATTCAGGTGCTGATAGGCAGGCAGGTCGGGCAAGCGATGGTAGTCATGCTGGCGCACCAGGCGCGCTATCTGCACGACATCGGCGTAATCGACCTCGGGCGTGCGGCGCGCCAAGTCCAGATACTCCCCAGGCACCAGCACCAACGGCTGGGAAAACTCCCAGGCACTGAGAATCTTCCCCCCTAGCAGCGGGTGGATGCGTTCGATCACATGGTTCAGGCAGATCGGGTCGGACAGCAGTTCGTTGTGATCCTGGGCATAGGTCAGAATGGGCAGTACGCCGATCTGGTGCACCAGGCCCGCCAGGGCCGCCTGGTCGGGCTTGAGCGAGGTGTGACGGCGGCACACTTCATAGCTCACGCCTGCCACTTCCAGGCTCTGGCACCACACCTCGTGCATCTTGGCCTGCACCACCGGCGAGCGGGCATGGAAGATCTGCTCGATCACCAGGCCGATCGCCAGGTTGCTGCTGTAATTGATACCCAGGCGATTGATGGCGCCGTTGAGGTCGGTGATCTCTTGGGTGGCGCGCAGCATGGGGCTGTTCACCACCTTGATCAAGCGCGCAGCCAGGGCCGGGTCGCGGCCGATGACCTTGCCAAGGCCGGGGACACTGATGTCCATGTCCTCGGCAGCTTCGCGGATGCGCAGGGCCACTTCGGGAAGCGTCGGCAGGACCAGGTCATCGTTTTCGATGGCTGCCAGCAGATGCCCTTGAACCATTTCGGCCAGTTCGCTCATATCGACTTCCAGGAACGCGGTCGCGGTGGTCGCCTGCCGGGGCAGGCTTAGCGTTGGATCTCGCGATCGCGATCCAGTTCGTAGGGCAGGTCGAGCAGGCTCAGGCGCGGGCCTTCCAGGCTGTCCAGGTGCAGGTTGCCGTCTTCCACGGCGTCGGCCTGCAGCACGGCCAGCAGTTCAATGCCCTGTTCGGCGCGGGCCGCCAGGGCCACTTCGCCAATGGCGCTGGCATGGGTAGGGGCAAACAGCGCGGTGCCAGGGGCGGGCAGCTGTTCGCCGGCCAGCGACAGGCGATACAGGCGGCGCTTGAGTTTGCCCAGGTATTGCATGCGCGCGACGATTTCCTGGCCGGTGTAGCAGCCTTTCTTGAAGCTGACGCCGCCAACGGCCTGCAGGTTAAGCATCTGCGGGATGAAGGATTCGCGGGTTTCGGGCATCACCTGGGCGATACCGGCGCGCACTTGGCCCAGCAACCAGGCATTCAGGTCCTGGGCGGCCAGGTGCTGTTGCAACTGCTGCTGTACCGCTTCGGCCTGTTCGGCAGGTACCCACAGCTCGGCGCGCTCGGGCGACACGCGTACGGCGACCAGTGCCTCATGACGGGCAGCGACGTTGCTGTCCTGGCCCAGTTCCAGACCCAGGGCCGTCAGTGCGGCCTGGCCGTTGACCAGCCCGAAGCGTACCCAGGCATCGCTTTCATCGGTGAGCTTGGACTTGGAGAACACCGCGTATTTCTTCAGGTCCGCCAGTTGCGGCTCGACCAGCTCGCGGGCCATGGCCAGCAGCACGCCGTCGCCTTGCAGCACAATGCGGAAGCTGGATTGCATGCGGCCCTTCTGGGTGCAGCGCGCGCCCAGGCTGGCGTAGTGCTCGTTGAGGTAGTTGATGTTGCAGGTCAGTTGACCCTGCAGAAACTTGCCGGCATCGGAGCCGCGGACGGCGAGAACACCTTCGTGGGACAGCACGCAGAAAAAAGCTGAATCGGCCATGGGACATCGCAAAGGCAAAAAGACTGGTCCACATCATAGAGGGGTGGTGGGCAAATGGGTAGCTGACCATGGTTGTAGGGCTTTGGATTGTGGTGTGTGGTTCCCGGGCAGAGCCCGGTCCTACACCTTTCGCGGCAGTGTTGTAGGACCGGGCTTGCCCGGGAAAAGGCCACCGCAATTTATAGACATGCGTCCAAGTGCCGCGCAGCGCCAGCCGCTGTATACTGCCCGCCTATTTGAGGAGCGCTCCATGGTCGAAGATATTGAACTCAACCGGCTCTACTGGCATAGCCGCCGCGGCATGCTGGAGCTGGACGTCTTGCTGGTGCCTTTCGTCAAGGAGGTGTACCCCAGCCTCAATGACGTGGACCGCGAATGCTACCGCCGCCTGCTGGAATGTGAAGACCAGGACATGTTCGGCTGGTTCATGGAGCGCACCGAATCCGAGGACCCGGAGCTGCAACGCATGGTCCGCATGATCCTGGATCGTGTCCAGCCCAAGTAAGCTGTTCCAGTGCCGCTGGCGCGCCTCCAGGCGTTTGCTAGTGGCCTACCTCGCGGCACAGGGGTTGGCAATGCTCAGCCTGCTGGCGCTCGACGCCCCCTTCGCGTGGCGTTGCCTAGGTATGCTGATATGCCTGGCCCACGCGGCCTGGCACCTGCCCCGCACGATTCTGCTCAGCCACCCCCGTGCCTGGCAGGCCCTGCGCCGCGATGCCGGCGGCTGGGCGCTGTGGAATCGCGCCAACGGCTGGCAGGCCGTGCAGTTGCTGCCCGACAGCATGGCCTTGCCGGGGCTGATCGTGCTGCGCTTTCGCCTGCCCGGGCAATGGTGGCCGCGCAGCCTGTGCCTGCCGGGCGACACCCAGGGCGCCGACGAACAGCGGCGCCTGCGGGTGCGCCTCAAGTTCAGTCGTCGTAGGTGGGCGGCACCAGAATAGTGTCCAGCGCCTCGGGCAGCATGTCCGGGTAATCCAGCGTGTAGTGCAGGCCGCGGCTTTCCTTGCGCTGCATGGCCGAGCGAATCATCAACTCGGCCACTTGGGCCAGGTTGCGCAGCTCGATCAGGTCGCGGCTGACCTTGTAGTTGCTGTAGAACTCGACGTGATGAGGCTAAACCCAATGGATACAGGGGTTTCAGCCGATGACCATCAATCCACGCTCCCAAACTGGGACAAACCTGTTACAAACTCCCCTCGCCAAGCCATACCACTATCGCCGGTCTGGTCGCTATTACCTTCGCCTTCGCCCTCAAGGCACCGCTAAGGGATTCTTCACGCTGTCACTCAGGACCACCGACAAGGCTACCGCTATGACCATCTCGCAAGACATCCTCTCGACCCTCAAGGCATACCATCTGGACAACCCAGAGGCGTCATGGGATGAGCTGAGAGAGCGTCTCTTGGACATCGCTGAGTACAGCCTGACGATGGCCCACGGTGATAGCTCACTGGTCGCCTACGAGATGATTAACGATGAGCACCATCAGGCCCTCCGTGAGGCAAGCGCAAAGCTGCCCCTGAGCGTCAATCAGCAACGGGCTGTGAGTAAGGCACTGGAGATCATTGAGGCGTCTCAGGAGCGCATGAAGGGCAGGTCGGGGAATCTGGTGGAGATCGTAAAGGGTCTCAAGGATGAGTCTTGTGGCACGTCAGTGGCCCTGACTCCGTCCCTATCTGTAAGTTCATCTGAACGGCTGACCTTCAAGGCTCTCTCTGCGCTGTACTTGGACGAACTCAAGGACAACGTGACGCCGGGAACCATGCGAGATGCCAAGTCATCCTGTAAGGAGATCGCTGAGATTCTCGGTGATTTGGACCTGAAGACCCATACACGGGACGATATGAAGAAGCTTCGAGAGAAGCTCTTTGAGGGGCGCAAGGCTTCAACGGTGAAGAAGATACTGACCCGGCTATCAACAGTGATGAAGTGGGCGGTGAACAACGACTACATTGCCAAAGCCCTGACTGAGGGGCTGAAGCCAACCAAAGGCGCTGATAGCTCCCGTGAGGCGTTCTCTCAGGATCAGGTAAAGGCCCTCATGGCTCACGCTAAGACCCTGCGAGTGGACGCATGGCAGCGCTGGGCGTTGTCCCTTGGGGTCATCACTGGGACCCGTATTGAGGAACTTAGGCAGTTGACTAAGGCTGACGTTAAGCAGGTCGGGGATGTCTGGGTTATCGACATCAATAGGAACGATGGCAAGACGGCCAAGACCAAGAATGCTTTGAGGGTCATCCCGTTGACCGATGGGGCCTATGGGTTTGATCTTCAGGCTTTCCTTGAGTTTGTCCAAAGAGCGGACTCTCGCCTGTTCGCTTTGGGCGCTGGGCGATTCTCTGAGTTGCTCAATGGGCTTATCCGTGATGTCTTGGACCTGAAGGCTGATCGCACCCAAACCTTCCACTCGCTACGGCACTCTCTGGCTGGAGCCTTGAAGGCCGCTGAGATTCCTGTGGGCACCGCTGAGTCGATCTTGGGGCACGCTTCGGGGTCGATCAGCTATGACCTATACGGGGCGGGGAGCGGGGTTGATGTGGGGCGTATGGCTGAAGCGCTGCAAGCAGCCTTGCGTTGATTACGTAGGAACCTTTCCTCGTAGCTCCTACGCGGGGTCTCAGAGGGTTCCTGTGGGAACACTCCATGAGGCGCTTGTAAAGGCGTTCTCGTTTGTGAAACCTTGAGCCGCTGAGATTCCTATGGTGACTGCTGGTTCGGTCTTGGGGCACGCCTCGGGGTCAATCAGTTATGACCTCTATCGCGTGGAGAGCTTGGTTGACTAACGCTTTCGGGAAAGCCCTTGGCAAAAAGCTGGCAATATGCCTTGAAAAGGCCATTATTGGATCCATATTAGGTATCGCACGTTGGAGGTCCATCGTGTCGCCAGTATCCATTTCCGAGGACATGGCGTTTGATAGATCAAAAGGTAGTTGATATGAACGATACTTGGGAGATTTACAAAGACAAAGCGGGTGAATGGCGCTGGACCCGTACAGCCTCCAATGGCCGTATCGTGGGTGCCTCTTCGCAAGGCTATGTGAATCGTGTTGACTGCGTGTCTAACGCTCAACGCAATGGCTACACCGGTTCGTAAGGACCAAAGCCTCTGGAGGGTGGCCTGTATGGCGTCCTCCACAGGCATCGAGTTGGATGTCCTCACCGGGCATGTTCATCGCGACTCAGAGGATCAGCTTGTAAATATGGGCGACCAAAACAATATGTAGTACCCAAATGGAGAGGTCGAACACTACATATAGACCCTCACTATGGCACACCCACACATAGCCATAGGAGGACCACACCATGTCCCGCTACACCGCAATGCCATCCCTCGAATCCCTTCAAGCAATCTACAAGATCGACCCGGCGAGTCCCTCGGGCCTTTCCCGCATCAAGGCCACCCGTGGTCGAAACGGTCGAGTCGGCCCAGTCGTGAGCATGGGCAGCGACGGCTACTTTCGAATGAAGTTTGATGGCCAGTTCTACCGTACCCATCGAGTCATCTTCTTTATGCACACCGGCATCGACCCTGATGAGCTTGTTGTCGATCACATTGACGGCGATCAGTTGAATAACAAGGTTGAGAACCTACGCGCCTGTACCCAGCAGGAGAACCTGTGGAATTCCAAGTGTCGTGAGAAAGCCGATGGACTTCCCAAAGGTATCTTCCAGCAGGGCCGTCAATTCGGCGTTAGGCTTTCTATTGCGGACGACAAGCCCGGCGTGGTCTGGTTTGCAAACGTTCGAGCGGCAACGAGATATGTGGATCAGATTCGCAAGCGCTACCACGGCGAATATGCACGCAACGATTAATTCGCTCAGGCTTTTCCCAGCGAGTCAATAGGGAGGACAAATACCCTCACTATTGCAGTAGGCAGGGAACAATAAGAAAAAATCTCTCGCCACCTACCGGACATCCTTGCGATGCCGATCAGAGACGACCAAGCGATAAGAGACCAGCCACCATTGCGGTGATGTGAGCCAGCGCCAACAGTCCCCGATAAGCAGACCCCAGCGTCTGGCTCCAGTAGGAAGGAGTACAGCTTGATATTGTCGATCCATGAACCGATGCCCACGAAGGGCACCGTTGGGGAGACCATGCACGGGATTGGGGCCACCGTGTATCGCTCAAGTTGTACGGGGGCCTTTAACTTAAAGATAACTCTTAGAGCAACTCTATCATTATTATCTTTAAATCAATCCAACAATTAAGCCTTAAAGAAAATCTCATAGAACTCTCTAAGTTAGGGATTGGTCTTGCGACCATGACACCCCGTTCAATCAACCACCTCAAAGGAGGGCCAGATGAAATTCCACTTTGCACTTGACGGCATTCCACAAGGACGCCAAGAGACCCTGTTGTTTATTGAGTCAGCTATGCCCACTGGTCGCCATCGTCTCGCTGTCTTCAACCTCAAGAACATCGGTCTACGGACCAGTAAAGGCTATGAGAGCTGCCTTGAGTATGTGTCGGGCAAGCTGGGAGCGTTTCTCTTAGGTCCCCTTGAAGAAGTTCTTAAGGCTACGGGCCTTGACCTGATCCGTTTCTACCACGTCATTAACGCCGTGCCTGTGGTTCTTACAGCCCGTCGCTAAGTTCCAACTTTGACCGTCGCCACGGTTGATCCCTTCGATGCCCTTCAGGCTTGCCATGTCCTGAATCAGCGTCATCAACACCACTTGAAACCCAGAACCTTTTGATCGTCCTTGAAGATGCCCGCGAAGGCTTTCTCCTTGGCCGTCTGGTCGTGCGCGTCTATGGCGCAAGGACGAATCAAAGGGTCCCCAATAGGAGAACCCAAACCATGAAAATCACTATCACGAAAGTCCTGAAGAACGAAGTCACCGTGTCGGGCCAGACCCTGAACCGTGAGTACGTCGAGAACATCATGCTGCCCATGCTGGTCGCCCAATGCGGGACCGTTAAGGGCCAGCAATTCGAGATCGTTAAGGCGTTCGATGAGGCCGGTCTGTCGCTCCAAGCGATTCCCGTAGTTGCCCGAGAGTACCGCCAAGACCAATACCAGAAGGCCCAAGAGAAGGCTCAGAGAGAGGCTGAGGCCCGTTGGCATCAAGAGCGCTGCCGTGAGTACACGCCCCGTGAGATCGCCCAAGCGAAGGCCGATAAGGAAGCCCGAGCCGCTGCCATTCGTGAGCATGGTGCCCGTATCCGTGCTGCCTCCCGTGCCAATAGCGCTGGCTGGTAACAGCACCTCGACACACAACCACTTCATTCATCTATTCAGGAGAAACAACCATGACTAAGCCATTCCAGTACACCAAACCTTCGACCTACACCACCGCCATCACCGATGAGCACACCGGGTCGATTCGATTCAACACTGCTGATGTTCGCCCAGAGACCCAAGCGGCCACCGATGTATCCGTCTATGTGGAGGCCCTTGTGGAAGCCGCTGAGGACTACTTGAACGGCGATGAGTGGCGAGAGGCTGCCATGGAGGCAACCCCTTGCGAGTTCCGTCCGGCTGGCTCTGAGGCCACTGGGCAACAAATCATCACCATGGCCGACCGCTCTGTCGCCTTCGATCCCCGCAAGAACTGGGATAACGAGACCATCGACAAGGGTGAAGTCCTGGCCGGTTCTGTGATCTTCACTGAGGCCACCGACACGGCATTGGTCATCAGCCACCGTGCCACCATCCTTGACCACAACCTGATGGCAGGCTTCACCGTCCAGTCTATGGAGCAAACCGCTGACAAGATGCTTCGTGATATTGAGCACAGCGCAGCCGGTAAGGTCGCTGCCATCTTGGCGACTGCCCCAAGCACCGAAGTGGTCTCTGAGACCATGCCAACAGGCAAGCCTATGGAGGTCTCTGAGGACCTCATTGACATCATGGTCATGAACATCAACCACACCGTAGGCACCTCGCTGAGCGACTTCGTGGTCCTGCTGCCTGCTGCTCTCCTGAGCACTCTGGAACGTGCTGCCAACCGTGCCGGTCTTGGAGATGATGTCGAGGCCCTCATTGGAGCAGGCATCCAGCCGTACACTGGGACTGACCATGGCATCTTTATGTTGCCCAAGCTGTTCACCTCACTGAGCTACCGTGAGCGCCAAGACGGCAGCGTGTGGCGCATCGAAGCGACCCGCAATCCGAACGCCCAAGGCTGGGACCTTGAGATCATGGCTGTGGTGGACATCATCGCCAATGGCATGGTCAAGGTGAAACTCACTACCGATGGTCTTCAGACTGTCCAAGTGCCGTTCCCGCTGGTCACTCGTATTGCCCTGAGCTGATCGTAAAGAACCCCGTAAGGCCGGACCTAAAGAGGGACCGGCAGGGGCACAGCTTCACCTATCCGCATCATCGCCCGTCGCTGGGCATCCACCTAATCGAAAGTCTTCCTGTTTGTTCCTTCATGCCACCGGCAGAACCCTTGGTCGGGTCTTTCGGCTGCCCGTGGGAGCGAACTTGAGGGAGCAAACAAGAGGAAAAGACCAATGAACATGAACAACAACCCAATCCCCGTAGCCCTCATGGGTAAGACCTTCACTGCGAATCAGGACCGGATGTGGCATCTCAACGAGATCCATAAGGGTCTCGACCTGCCAGACAGCAAGTCCCCATCGAAGTGGGACAATGAAATCTCAAGAGCCCTCGAAGCTTCCCGAAATTTCGTGAAGGTGGACAAGGTAGGCTCATTCGCTGATGAGCTTGGAACCATTGCCTACGCGATGTGGGTCTCCCCTGAGTTTTACCTGATGGTGGCCTCCGCCTTCGTCGCCATGCGTAACCACGCTGTCAGTGAGCTTCGCCATAAGGATGCTCTCTTAGACGCCAACATGCCCAAGGCTTCGACCCTCGATATGAAAGCCCGAGGCGCTGGCCTCACATGGACTGAGGCTTGCCGGGTTGCTGGTATTCAACAACCACGCCTTGCCCTTGAGGCTCTGGTCGCCATGAAAGCCTTCGTGTACCCATTAGACAACTTCGGGACCCGAGACGGCTCGCCACGGCCACACAAGAAGGGCTTTGAGGTGGGTGCCTTTGTGAAGGTCTCATCGGACTTCGGTAACCGTGAAGGATGGCGGGTAAAACCCCGTGGTCTCGACTGGCTCCGTGAGAAGGCCCAAGAGATTAACCTCAACGTGTCCGAGACGAAGGCCCTCAAGGCTAAAGCCAAGCGAGTCTCAAAGGCTTCACGCATCGACCAGTGGGGCAGGGTCATCAAATAACCATCAACCTATAGGAGAACCCCATGGACCACCTACAGGCCCTCTACTGGGTCTGTCTGGCCGTTCAACTGGGGTTCTGGTTGTGGTCGCACCGTTAGCTGCTCCCCAGCTCACAGCAGGCCCTTTGAGAATCTGACAGAAAAATCTGAACGGTCACCATTACAAGACTTCCCGCGCAGGCTCCCCCGTAGGCCCTCGCGTGGGTGCCCGTGGACGCGTTAAGGACCCTCGCGGGCAGGCGATAAGGACCCCAGCGATGGGACAAAGATGCGCCAAAGCTGTTACAAACCGGGGCCTTACCGTGCTACGCTGAGGCTTCCTAACGTGCCTCATTTGTCGGGTGTAAGGATCGTATCCTTCGCCTCTGGCAGCATCTCTGGATAGTCCAGCGTGTAGTGCAGACCCCGAGATTCCTTGCGTTCCATGGCTGACCTAATCATCAGCTCTGCTACTTGAGCAAGGTTCCTCAGTTCAATCAGGTCTCTGCTCACTCGGTAGTTGCTGTAGAACTCATCGATCTCGTCCAGCAGCAGGCGCACCCGGTGCTCGGCGCGTTGCAGGCGCTTGGTGGTACGGACGATGCCCACGTAGTCCCACATGAAGCGCCGCAGCTCATCCCAGTTGTGGGCGATGATCACGTCTTCGTCCGAATCGGTCACCTGGCTGGCGTCCCAGTGCGGCAACTGCTCGGGCAGGGCGGTGTGGGGCAGTTGCTCGACGATGTGCGCAGCGGCCGAGCGGCCATACACGAAGCATTCGAGCAGCGAATTGCTGGCCATGCGATTGGCGCCGTGCAGGCCGGTGAAGGTGGTTTCGCCGACGGCGTACAGGCCCGGCACGTCGGTGCTGCCGTGCTGGTCGATCATCACCCCGCCGCAGGTGTAGTGCGCTGCGGGCACCACCGGGATGGCTTGGCGGGTGATGTCGATGCCAAAGGTCAGGCAGCGCTCATAAACAGTGGGGAAGTGGCTGGTGATGAACTCGGCCGGCTTGTGGCTGATGTCCAGGTACACGCAGTCCACGCCCAGGCGCTTCATTTCATGGTCGATGGCACGGGCAACGATGTCCCGCGGCGCCAGCTCGGCGCGCGGGTCGAAGCGTGGCATGAAGCGTTCGCCGTTGGGCAGCTTGAGCAGGGCGCCTTCGCCGCGCAGGGCCTCGGTCACCAGGAAGCTCTTGGCCTGGGGGTGATACAGGCAGGTGGGGTGGAACTGGTTGAACTCCAGGTTGGCCACCCGGCAGCCGGCGCGCCAGGCCATGGCGATACCGTCGCCACAGGCGCCGTCGGGGTTGCTGGTATAGAGGTAGACCTTGGCCGCGCCGCCGGTGGCCAGGATGGTGAAGCGCGCGCCGAAGGTGTCGACCTCGCCGGTGCTGCGGTCCAGCACGTAGGCGCCCAGGCAGCGATCGCCCTCAAGGCCCAGGCGGCGCTCGGTGATCAGGTCCACGGCCACGCGCTGTTCCAGCAGTTCGATGTTCGGACGCAGGCGTGCCTGGGCCAGCAGCGTATTGAAGATGGCGGCGCCGGTGGCGTCGGCGGCGTGAATGATGCGCCGATGGCTGTGGCCGCCTTCGCGCGTCAGGTGGAATTCGAAACTGTTTTCGTCGTGGGCCGGGTCGTCGTCACGGGTGAAGGGTACGCCCTGGTCGATCAGCCACTGGATGGCCTCGCGGCTGTGCTCCACGGTGAAACGCACGGCGTCTTCGTGGCACAGCCCACCGCCGGCATTGAGGGTGTCTTCGACGTGGGACTGCACCGTGTCCGTGTCGTCCAGGACTGCGGCCACGCCACCCTGGGCCCAGAAGGTCGAACCGTTGGACAGATCACCCTTGCTCAGTACCGCAATGCGCAAATGCCCGGGCAGGGTCAGGGCCAGGCTCAAGCCTGCGGCACCGCTGCCAATCACTAGAACGTCGTGTTGATACTGCTGGCTCATGTCTGTATTTCCGCGGGTACGACTATTGTTTTCGGCGCAGTCTCCTCCATGGGGGCCTGTGTACGCAATCCTCACTTGGTAGCCCCCCAAAAATCAAAAGCCAAACAAACAAGGCGGACCAGGCAACCCCACAGACATAACTGGCCCGAAACAAATGTGGGACCGAGGGAACCTCGGGAAGCGCCGCGCGGGCGGCGCGCGGTCTTGAGAGCGCCGAAAAGTCCCAAGTGAACATCCCAGGCCCACCCAATCCCCAGCCTTCCACAGCGACTACAGGAAAGCGGCGTGGCTTGGATGTGCATGCCTTGAGGGTTTCGGCGCTCTTGAGACCGCGCGCCGCCCGCGCGGCGCTTCCCGGGCAGAGCCCGGTCCTACGTTTGTTTCGGGCCAGTTATGTCTGTGGCATTTCCTGGTCCGCCTTGTTTGTAGGGCTTCTGGTTTGTGGGGCAGGTGAACTCGCAGCCACCTACTAGTATAAGAACGCCCCCGGCTGCACAATAGCAGCGCCTTCATGGCGTTGTGGAACTATACCGTTGGTCGGGATATCAGATACATGAACCGACGGATGGGGCGAATTGCGCGCAGGTTACCGGTCTTGAGCCTTGTTACACGGCTGAAACACCTGTACTACCTACGCAATCGCGCAACGTCCGCGGGCGATCCCTGCAAATACCGGGAACTTTATGCATTCACCCGGTATCCATAGACGGTCGCCCATGAGAAGGGAAACGGCGTCGGCTTTATGTGGGGCTGAAGTCGCTGGCCACTGCAAGCGGATTCGACGACAAGATTAGTGACGCAGCCGGCCATGACCGCGCTGCGGTTTTCGTGCAGGTCAAAGTATGGCCCGCAGGAAACTTGCTTGGAGGGGAGAACTTTTGCGAAAAGCCCGAGTCTATGTTTGCAAGCCTGAACGATGCTCCTCCAGGTACAACGAGGAGTGTTCATGCTAACCCAGGAAGAGGATCAGCAACTGGTCGAGCGTGTTCAACGCGGCGACCGGCGAGCTTTTGATCTGTTGGTGCTGAAATACCAGCACAAGATTCTCGGGTTGATCGTGCGATTCGTGCACGACACCCATGAAGCCCAGGATGTGGCGCAAGAGGCCTTTATCAAGGCTTACCGAGCGCTGGGAAATTTTCGCGGAGACAGTGCCTTTTACACCTGGCTGTACCGCATCGCCATCAATACGGCGAAAAACTATCTGGTATCCCGCGGTCGCAGGCCGCCAGATAGCGATGTGAGTTCCGAGGACGCTGAGTTCTACGACGGCGATCATGGCCTCAAGGATCTGGAGTCTCCGGAGCGCTCCCTGTTACGCGATGAGATCGAGGGCACCGTCCACCGGACCATCCAGCAACTGCCAGAAGATTTGCGTACGGCGTTAACTTTACGTGAATTCGATGGTCTGAGTTACGAGGACATTGCAAGTGTCATGCAGTGTCCGGTGGGTACCGTGCGATCTCGGATTTTCCGCGCTCGGGAGGCCATAGATAAAGCCCTGCAGCCTTTGTTGCAGGAAACCTGAGACAGCGGCGACAGCCAAGAGAGGAACCGCCATGAGTCGTGAAGCTTTGCAGGAATCGCTGTCCGCGGTGATGGATAACGAAGCGGACGAACTGGAACTGCGCAGGGTCATCAACGCCCTGGAAGATCCGGAAACACGTGCAACCTGGAATCGCTACCAGATTGCCCGTGCTGTAATGCACAAGGACTTGCTTGACCCACGCCTGGACCTGGCGACCGCCGTGTCGGCTGCCATTGCCGAGGAAGTCGCACCGGTCAAGGCCTCTCGCGGCCCGTGGCGCAGCATCGGCCGTCTGGCCGTGGCTGCTTCGGTTACCGTTGCGGTACTGGCCGGCGTGCGCCTGTACAACCAGGACGAGATCGCTGGCAACCAGCTGGCCCAGCAGCAACCGGCCACCCAGCAGGCGCCTTCCATGCCGCAAGTGCAGGGCCCGGCCGTGTTGGCAGGCTACACTGAAAGCACCGACCAGAGCACCGGCCCGATGGCCAACGGCGTTCTGCAAGGTCAGGCCGGCGCGCACGACCAGCGTTTGCCAGGCTACCTGCGCCAGCACGCCCAGGAAGCGGCGTTGAAGGGCACTGAAAGCGCGCTGCCTTACGCACGTGCAGCGAGCCTTGAAAACCATTAAGGGAGCTTCATGCGCGCCATACCGTTACTACCGCTATTGCTCGGTTCCTGCCTGAGCGTCCCGGCTTTCGCGGCCACCGACGCTTCCCAATGGCTTAACCGCCTGGCCCAGGCCGAGCAACAGCAGAGCTTCCAGGGTACTTTCGTTTACGAGCGCAGCGGCAATTTCTCCACCCACGACATCTGGCATCGCGCCCAGAACGGCAAGGTCAGCGAGCGGCTTCTGCAGCTCGATGGCTCGGCCCAGGAAGTCGTGCGTGTGGATGGACGCACCCAATGCGTGAGTGGGACCCTGGTTCCCGGTGTGAGCGAGGCGCCTGATTCATCCGGCCGCGTGCTGGACCCACTCAAACTGATGTCCTGGTACGACCTTGCGGTCGCCGGGCAGTCCCGGGTCGCCGGGCGTGACGCCACCATCGTCACCCTGACGCCCAAGGATCAGCATCGCTACGGTTTCGAATTGCACCTGGACAGCAAAACTGGCCTGCCGCTCAAGTCGTTGCTGCTCGACGACAAGGGGCGCCTGCTGGAACGCTTCCAGTTCACCCGTCTTGATACCGCCGTGCCCACCGATGCCGAACTGGCTGCCAGTGATAACTGCAAGCCGTTGGCACCTTCGGTCGTGGCGGCTGCGCCTGCACCGGCGGCCGGCCATTGGCATTCGGACTGGCTGCCGCCTGGCTTCGAGCTGGCAGGCAGTTCGGCGCGCAAGGACCCCGACAGCAAGACCACCGTCACCAGCCTGATGTATGACGATGGCCTGGCACGCTTTTCGGTATTCCTGGAGCCGCTCAACGGTTCCGTGGGCACCGACACGCGCACCCAGTTGGGGCCTACCTCCGCCGTCTCGCGACGCCTGACCACACCGGCAGGTGAGGTCATGGTCACGGTAGTGGGCGAGATCCCGATCGGCACGGCCGAGCGCATCGCCCTGTCGATGCGTGCCCAAGACGCCCAGGCCAAGAATTGAGGCAGCAATGCTGAGCAGGAAAGGGCGTGCAGGGAGTGCGCCACGGCATCCATTACAAGGGATGTCGAAATGAAACTTCTGTCAGTCAGGTTGCAAAATCCCTTGAATTTTTCTATAGGTCAGACCCTCAAGGGTCTGGCCTTGTCTGCTGTTTCAGGATCGCCACTGCCGACTAACCCGGACCCGGACATTGCCCTGCGGCAGTGCCCGGGTTTTGTGCGTCTGGCGAACCCCTTTGCTAAACCTTGCTCGTTAAATACGGGAGCCGTATGTCGATACTACGCTTGAAGAACTACCTGACCGTGTGCGCCGCCGTGCTGATGCTCGGCCAGGCTGTCACCGCCCAGGCCGAGGCGCTGCCTGACTTTACCAACCTGGTGGAGCAGGCCTCACCCGCCGTCGTCAACATCAGTACCACGCAGAAGCTGCCCGACCGCAGCGCCGCCGCCGGCGACATGCCGGACTTGGATGACCTGCCGCCGGCCTTCCGCGACTTCTTCCGCAACATGCCGCGCTCGCCACGCAGCCCCAAGGGCGGTGATCGCCAGCGCGAAGCCCAGTCCTTGGGGTCGGGCTTCATCATCTCCAATGATGGCTATGTGCTGACCAACAACCACGTGATCGCCGACGCCGATGAAATCATCGTGCGCCTGTCTGACCGCAGCGAGCTGAAAGCCAAGCTGGTGGGCACGGACCCGCGCACTGACGTGGCGGTGCTGAAAATCGACGGCAAGAACCTGCCGACCGTGAAGCTGGGTGATTCCGACAAACTCAAGGTGGGTGAATGGGTACTGGCCATCGGCTCGCCGTTTGGTTTTGATCACTCCGTCACCAAGGGCATCGTCAGCGCCAAGGGCCGTACGCTGCCCAACGACGCCTATGTGCCGTTCATCCAGACCGACGTAGCCATCAACCCGGGCAACTCCGGTGGCCCGCTGTTCAACATGAACGGCGAGGTTGTGGGCATCAATTCGCAGATCTTCACCCGTTCGGGTGGCTTCATGGGCCTGTCGTTCGCCATCCCGATCGACGTGGCCATGGACGTGGCCAACCAGCTGAAGAAAGACGGCAAGGTCAGCCGCGGCTGGCTGGGCGTGGTCATTCAGGAAGTGAACAAGGACCTGGCCGAGTCGTTTGGCCTGGACAAGCCGGCCGGTGCCCTGGTGGCCCAGTTGGTTGAAGATGGCCCGGCGGCCAAATCCGGCCTGCAGGTGGGCGACGTGATCCTGAGCATGAACGGCCAGCCGATCATCATGTCGGCCGACCTGCCGCACCTGGTGGGCGGCCTCAAGGCCGGCGCCAAGGCCAGCCTGGAAGTGGTTCGCGAAGGCAAGCGCAAGACCATCGACGTGACCGTCGGTGCGATGCCGGCCAATGACGACGACATCGTCGCCGGTGCCGGTGGCAAGGCCCAGGCCGAAAGCAACAGCAACCGCCTGGGTGTTTCGGTGGCCGACCTGACCGCTGATCAGAAAAAGTCGCTGGACCTGCAGAGCGGTGTGGTCATCAAGGACGTCCAGGACGGCCCGGCCGCGCTGATCGGTTTGCAACCGGGTGATGTCATCACCCACCTGAACAACCAGGCCATCGGTTCGGCGAAGGAATTCACCGACATCGCCAAGGGCCTGCCGAAGAACCGCTCTGTGTCCATGCGCGTGCTGCGCCAGGGCCGTGCGAGCTTCATCACCTTCAAACTGAGCGAGTGATTGCTGTAGCCTGAAGCAGGGAAGGGCGGTCACTGACCGCCCTTTTTTGGTTTTGTGGCGCCTGGTTCCCGGGCAGAGCCCGGTCCTACACCGGTCGCGGCAGTTGTGTCAGGGAGGCAAAGCGTGGCCTGATCGGTGTAGGACCGGGCTCTGCCCGGGAACCGGCACCCCCGATCCAACATGAACAAACACCCGGCAATAACCCCAATTTCCCCACACCACGGATAATCAGGTACAATTCCCGGCTATTTTTCGTTGGGCGTCCAGCCCGCAGCCTTTTCGAGTGTTGATCCGTGAGTGATTTGAGTCATATCCGCAATTTCTCCATCATCGCCCACATTGACCATGGCAAGTCGACGCTGGCCGATCGGTTCATCCAGATGTGCGGCGGCCTGGCCGATCGCGAGATGGAAGCTCAGGTGCTGGACTCCATGGACCTGGAGCGTGAGCGTGGCATTACCATCAAGGCCCACAGCGTCACGCTGCACTACAAGGCTCAGGATGGTAAAACCTACCAGCTGAACTTCATCGACACCCCCGGCCACGTCGACTTCACCTATGAAGTCAGCCGTTCGCTGGCCGCCTGCGAAGGCGCGCTGCTGGTGGTCGATGCTGGCCAGGGCGTAGAAGCCCAGTCGGTTGCCAACTGCTACACCGCCATCGAGCAGGGCCTGGAAGTCATGCCCGTGCTCAACAAGATGGACCTGCCCCAGGCCGACCCAGATCGCGTCAAGGACGAGATCGAGAAGGTCATCGGCATCGACGCCACCGACGCCGTCGCGTGCAGCGCCAAGAGCGGCATGGGCGTGCTCGACGTGCTCGAGCGCCTGGTACAGGACATCCCGGCCCCTACCGGCAACATCGAAGATCCGCTGCAAGCCTTGATCATCGACTCCTGGTTCGACAACTACCTGGGCGTCGTGTCCCTGGTACGCGTGCGCCATGGCCGCGTGAAAAAGGGCGACAAGATTCTGGTCAAGTCCACCGGCAAGGTGCACCTGGTCGACAGCGTGGGCGTGTTCACCCCCAAGCACACCGCCACCGCCGACCTGAAAGCCGGCGAAGTGGGCTTCATCATCGCCAGCATCAAGGACATTCACGGTGCACCGGTCGGTGACACCCTGACCCTGAGCAGCACCCCCGACGTGGCCGTGCTGCCCGGTTTCAAACGCATCCAGCCGCAGGTCTACGCCGGCCTGTTCCCGGTCAGCTCCGAAGACTTCGAAGACTTCCGCGACGCACTGTCCAAGCTGACCCTCAACGACTCGTCGTTGCAGTACCTGCCGGAAAGCTCCGACGCCTTGGGCTTCGGTTTCCGTTGCGGCTTCCTTGGCATGCTGCACATGGAGATCATCCAGGAGCGCCTGGAGCGCGAGTACGACCTGGACCTGATCACCACCGCGCCAAGCGTAATCTTTGAAGTGGTGCTCAAGACTGGAGAGACCATCTACGTCGACAACCCGTCCAAGCTGCCGGACGTGTCGTCGGTTGAAGATTTCCGCGAGCCTATCGTGGCAGCCACTATCCTTGTGCCTCAAGAGCACCTGGGCAACGTCATTACCCTGTGCATCGAGAAGCGTGGCGTGCAGCGCGACATGCAGTTCCTCGGCAGCCAGGTGCAGGTGCGTTACGACCTGCCGATGAACGAAGTGGTACTGGACTTCTTCGACCGTCTGAAATCCACCAGCCGCGGCTATGCTTCCCTGGACTACCATTTCGATCGCTACCAGTCGGCCAACCTGGTCAAGCTGGACGTGCTGATCAACGGTGACAAGGTCGACGCCCTGGCCCTGATCGTTCACCGCGACAACGCCCACTACAAGGGCCGCGCGCTGACCGAGAAGATGAAAGAACTGATTCCTCGCCAGATGTTCGACGTTGCGATCCAGGCCGCCATCGGCGGGCAGATCGTGGCCCGAACCACTGTCAAGGCGCTCAGAAAGAACGTACTGGCCAAATGCTACGGCGGTGACGTCAGCCGTAAGCGCAAGCTGTTGGAAAAGCAGAAGGCCGGTAAGAAACGCATGAAGCAGGTGGGTAACGTGGAAATTCCACAAGAAGCCTTCCTCGCCGTGCTCAGGTTGGATAGTTAGGTCCTATGTCTCTAAATTTCCCGCTGTTGTTGGTGATTGCTGTAGCCGTGTGCGGTTTGCTGGCCCTGTTTGACCTGGTGTTCCTGGCGTCGCGCCGCAAGGCCGCGATCGCCAACTACCAGGGCAGTGTCAACGAGCCGGACCCGGTTGTGCTCGAGCAACTGAACAAGGAACCGACGCTGGTCGAATACGGCAAGTCGTTCTTCCCTGTGCTGTTCATCGTGCTGTTCCTGCGTTCGTTCCTGGTCGAGCCCTTCCAGATCCCGTCGGGTTCCATGAAACCGACGCTGGAAGTGGGTGATTTCATCCTGGTGAACAAGTTCTCGTACGGGATCCGCCTGCCGGTGATCGACAAGAAGGTCATCGAGATCGGTGACCCGCAGCGTGGCGACGTGATGGTGTTCCGCTACCCGAGCGACCCGAGCGTCAACTACATCAAGCGGGTGATCGGCCTGCCGGGCGACAAGATTCGCTACACCAAGGACAAGCAACTGTTCATCAACGACCAGTTGGTGTCGGAAACCTTGCTGGGTACCGAGCCGGGCAGCCTGGGCAACGTCGAGCTGTATCAGGAAAAACTCGGCAACGTCGAGCACCTGATCCGCGAGGAAATGGGCCGTTATCACATGCCGCCGGACAATCAATGGACCGTGCCTGCCGGGCACTACTTCATGATGGGCGACAACCGTGACAACTCCAACGACAGCCGCTACTGGGATGATCCGCGTATTCCCAAGGAGCTGCTGGGCATGGTCCCGGACCGCAATATCGTCGGCAAGGCCTTCGCGGTCTGGATGAGCTGGCCGGAACCGAAGATGAGCCACTTGCCGAATTTCTCGCGAGTCGGGCTGATCAAGTAACACCAGGCGGCGCTGTCCAATGGACAGCGCCGAATGCTTTTCAGGCATCAGCAGGGAAGGGAGCTTGAGATGATGAAAGCCGCTTCGCAAAAAGGCGTATCGTTGCTGGGAGGGTTGGTGATCCTGGCGGTGCTGGGGTTTGCAGCCAGCACGGCTTTCAAGGTGCTGCCGCATTATTTCGATTACTGGACGATGAAGAAGATCATCGAGTCGGTACCGGCTGAAAAGGCGCAGCCCATCGATAGCGTCCGGGCGTTCTACGAACACGTGGACGCCGGCATGCAGGTCAACAATATCCGTGACCTGGACGCCAGGAAGATCATGACCGTTACACTGGACGACGACGTGTTCGCCGCCCATTTGCAATACGAACAGCGTGAGCCACTGATTGGCAATGTCGATCTGGTGGTGAAATTTGACCACGAATTCAGCGTGCGTAAACCGTGAGTGTTTCCCTAAGTCGTCTCGAGCGTCAGCTCGGTTATACCTTTAAAGACCAGGACCTGATGGTGCTGGCCTTGACACACCGCAGCTTCGCCGGGCGCAACAATGAGCGCCTGGAGTTTCTCGGTGATGCCATCCTCAACTTCGTGGCGGGTGAATCGTTGTTCGAACGTTTCCCCCAGGCCCGCGAAGGCCAGCTGTCGCGCCTGCGCGCCCGGCTGGTGAAAGGCGAGACCCTGGCCGTGTTGGCCCGTGGTTTCGACCTGGGCGAATACCTGCGCCTGGGCAGCGGTGAATTGAAGAGCGGCGGTTTCCGTCGCGAGTCGATTCTGGCCGATGCCCTGGAAGCGCTGATTGGTGCCATCTACCTGGATTCGGGCATGGAAGTGGCCCGCGAGCGTGTGCTGTCCTGGCTGACCAGCGAGTTTGACAGCCTGACGCTGGTGGACACCAACAAGGACCCCAAGACCCGCCTGCAGGAATTCCTGCAATCGCGTAGCTGCGAACTGCCGCGCTACGAAGTGGTGGATATCCAGGGCGAACCGCATTGCCGGACGTTTTTCGTCGAATGTGAAGTGACCCTTTTGAACGAAAAAAGCCGGGGTCAGGGCGTGAGCCGTCGCATTGCCGAACAGGTAGCGGCCGCTTCAGCACTGATTGCCCTGGGCGTGGAGAATGGCAATGACTGATACAACCCCAACCCGCTGCGGCTACGTCGCCATCGTCGGCCGCCCGAACGTGGGCAAGTCCACGCTGCTCAACCACATCCTGGGTCAGAAGCTGGCGATCACCTCGCGCAAGCCGCAGACCACTCGCCACAACATGCTCGGTATCAAGACCGAGGGCGAGATCCAGGCGATCTACGTCGACACCCCCGGCATGCACAAGAGCAACGAAAAGGCGCTCAACCGCTACATGAACAAGACCGCCTCGGCGGCGTTGAAAGACGTCGACGTGGTGATCTTCGTGGTGGACCGCACCAAGTGGACCGACGAAGACCAGCTGGTGCTTGAGCGCGTGCAGTACGTGCAGGGCCCGGTGATCCTGGCCATCAACAAGACCGACCGCATCGAGGACAAGGCCGAGCTGATGCCGCACCTGACCTGGTTGCAGGAACAGCTGCCCAACGCCGAGATCGTCCCGGTGTCGGCCCAGCAGGGGCACAATCTCGATGCGCTGGAAGGCCTGATCGCCAAGCACCTGCCGGAAAACGATCACTTCTTCCCGGAAGACCAGATCACCGACCGCAGCAGCCGCTTCCTGGCCGCCGAGCTGGTACGCGAGAAAATCATGCGCCAGCTGGGCGCCGAGCTGCCGTACCAGATCACCGTCGAGATCGAAGAGTTCAAGCAGCAGGGCAAAACCCTGCACATCCACGCCCTGATCCTGGTGGAGCGTGATGGCCAGAAGAAGATCATCATTGGCGACAAGGGCGAGCGTATCAAGCGCATCGGCATGGAAGCGCGCAAGGACATGGAGCTGCTGTTCGACTCCAAGGTCATGCTCAACCTGTGGGTGAAAGTCAAAGGCGGCTGGTCCGACGATGAACGCGCCCTGCGCTCGCTGGGTTACGGCGACCTCTGATTCCCTGTGGCACGGCTTGCTTGATAGGATGGTCTTCAGGGCCTCATCGCGAGCAAGCTTTGCTCCCACAGTGGTTGGCGTGACACTGTGGGAGCAAAGCTTGCTCGCGATGAGGCCATTCGCATCACAGCAAGCCTAAAGACATTTCATCCATGCCCACCCCCCCATCCTGCAACCCGCCTACGTCCTGCACTCGCGCCCCTATCGCGAGAACAGCGCGCTGGTCGACTTCCTCACCCCCCAGGGTCGCCTGCGCGCCGTGCTGCGCAGCGCGCGCAGCAAGGCTGGCACCCAGGCACGTCCATTCGTGCCGCTGGAAGCCGAGTTTCGCGGCAAGGGCGAGCTGAAGAACGTCGGCCGCATGGAAACCGTGGGTGTGGCGGCCTGGATGGTCGGTGACGCGCTGTTCAGCGGCCTGTACCTCAACGAGTTGCTGATCCGCCTGCTGCCCGCCGAAGACCCCAACCAGGTGATCTACGACACCTACGCCGCCACCCTCCAGGCCCTGGCTGCCGGCCGACCGCTGGAACCGCTGCTGCGCGCCTTCGAGTGGCGGCTGCTGGACGAGCTGGGTTACAGCTTTGCCCTGGACACCGACATCAACGGCGACCCGGTGGAAGCCGACGGCATGTACCGCTTGCAGGTAGACGCCGGGCTTGAGCGGGTGTGGCTGGTGCAGCCGGGCCTGTTCAACGGCAGCGCGCTGCTGGCCATGGCCGATGCCGACTGGAACATCCCCGGCGCATTGAGCGCCGCCAAGCGTTTGATGCGCCAGGCGCTGGCCGTACACCTGGGCGGTCGTCCGCTGGTCAGCCGGGAACTGTTTCGCAAGCCGTGAGCACCACGTATCCTTGGGGTCTCAATTCCAAGGAGCGCTCCCGTGACCACCAGCAATCGCATTCTTCTCGGCGTCAACATCGACCACGTCGCTACCCTGCGTCAGGCCCGCGGCACCCGCTACCCTGACCCGGTCAAGGCCGCGCTGGACGCCGAAGAAGCGGGTGCCGACGGCATCACCGTGCACCTGCGCGAAGACCGCCGGCACATCCAGGAACGTGATGTGCTGCTGCTCAAGGACGTGCTGCAGACGCGCATGAATTTCGAAATGGGCGTGACCGAAGAGATGCTGGCCTTCGCCGAGCGCATCCGCCCGGCCCACGTGTGCCTGGTACCGGAAACCCGTCAGGAACTGACCACCGAGGGCGGCCTTGACGTGGCTGGCCAGGAAGCGCGGATTCAGGCGGCGGTGGAGCGCCTGAGCAAGATCGGTTGCGAGGTGTCGCTGTTCATCGATGCCGACGAGCGTCAGATTGCGGCGTCCAAGCGGGTCGGTGCGCCGGCCATCGAACTGCACACCGGTCGTTACGCCGATGCGCAAACGCCGGCTGAAGTCGCCGAAGAACTCAAGCGCATCGCCGACGGCGTGGCCTTTGGCGTGGCCCAAGGCCTGATCGTCAATGCCGGCCATGGCCTGCATTACCACAACGTCGAGGCCGTGGCGGCGATCAAGGGCATCAACGAGCTCAACATTGGCCACGCGTTGGTGGCCCATGCGTTGTTCGTTGGTTTCAAATCGGCCGTGGCCGAGATGAAGCAATTGATTGTGGCGGCTGCTCGCTAACCGCGGCGTCTGCTTCCCGAGCTTCGCCCGGTCCCACAGGATAATGTGCCTTACCTGTGGGACCGGGCGAAGCTCGGGAAAAGCACGGCGCCGACCTCAACCCTTGAGGTACCCCTCCACCAACCCCACCCAGCACGCCGCACCCAGCGGGATCACGGCGTCATCAAAGTCATAGTGATCATTGTGCACCGAGCATCCGGTGAACTCCCCGGTGCCGTTGCCCAGAATGAAATAGCACCCAGGCTTCTCATCCAGCATCCAGGCAAAGTCCTCGCTGCCCATGATGCGCACCGGCATTTTCTCCATAACGTTCTCGGCGCCCAGCACATCACGGGCCACGCCCAGCATGCGTTCGGTTTCGGCCGGGCTGTTGACCAGCACCGGCGCCAGCAGCTGATAGTCGATCTCGGCCTTCACGCCGAAGCTGATCGCTTGCCCTTCGACGATCTCGCGAATGCGCTTCTCTACCCGCGCACGCACGGCAGGGTCGGCAGTGCGCACGCTGAGCATCACCTTGGCCGTCTCGGGAATGATGTTGTACGCCGTGCCCGCCTGCACCATGCCCACGCTCAGCACGGCCGCGTCATCGGTGGACAGGTTGCGTGAAATCACTGTTTGCAGGGCGGTGATGATGCTGGCCAGCGCGGGCACCGGGTCAACCGCCCGCTCCGGCATGGCGCCGTGGCCGCCACGGCCGGTCAGGGTGATGGTGACGCGCTCGGACGAGGCCATGAAACCACCGGCCTGCACCACGGCCTTGCCCACCGGCACGCCGGGCATGTTGTGGTAGGCGTACACCGCATCGCACGGGAAGCGGGTGAACAGGCCATCGTCGATCATCTGCTTGGCGCCCGCCAGGCCTTCCTCGTCCGGTTGGAAAATCAGGTTCAGGGTGCCGTCGAATTCGGCGTGCAGGGCCAGTTGCTCGGCAGCGGCCAGCAGGGTGGCGGTGTGGCCGTCGTGGCCGCAGGCGTGCATGCGCCCTTGGTGCTGGCTGGCCCAGGGCAGGCCGTTCTTTTCCAGAATCGGCAGGGCGTCCATGTCGGCGCGGATGCCCAGGCTGCGTGTGCCGGTGCCGCGCTTGAGCACGCCCACCACGCCGTGACCGCCCACGTGGGTGTGCACTTCATAGCCCCAGGCACCGAGCATCTCGGCCACCAGACCGGCCGTGCGGGGTACGTCGCCGCCCAGCTCCGGGAAGCTGTGGATGTCACGGCGGATGGTTGCGAAATGTTCAGCGCTGGCTTGCAGTTTCTGGTTGATCATCAGGTTGCTCACGGTTGCTTCCTTTTTCTGGCAGTAAAGAGGGGGCTCAGGCGCGGCCGGGATTTTCCGGGAACAGGCGCAGGGCGATCAGGCTCAGGATCAGGGTGGCGATCAGGTACAGGGCCGGTGTCAGCGGGTTGCCGGTGAGGCCGATCAGCCAGGTCACCAGCAGGGGCGAGAAGCCGCCGAACAGGGTCACGCCGAAGCTGTAGATCACCGACAGCCCGGTCACGCGTTGCTCGCGGGGGAAAGCCTCCATCAGCATGGCGAAGCTGGCACCCACGCCGACGGCCATGGGCATGATCAGCAGAGCGATGGCCAGCATGCACAGCCAGGTGCTCTGCAGGCCCAGCAGCAGGAACGCGGGGTAGGCGAACACCAGCGCCAGCCCGGCAATCCAGTACAACAGGGGCTTGCGCCGTGGCAGGCGGTCGGCGTAGCGCGAGGCCACCGGCGGGATCACCGCCAGCAGGGCACTGGCCAGGCACACCAGGGCGAAGGCGAAGCTGCTGGGGTAGTGCAGGGTGCGCACCAGGTAGGTGGGCATGTAGAACACCACCATGTACATGCTGACGGTGGAGGCGGCCATCCACATGATGCCCAGCAACAGCGTGCCTTTTTGTTCACGCAGCAGTTGCGCCAGGGACGGGGTATCGGCGGTTTCAGTGTGGGTTTCGTCCAGGTGCTGGCGAATGAACCAGCCCACCGGGCCGATCAACAGGCCGATCACGAACGGCACTCGCCAGCCCCAGCTTTCCAGGGCCTCGGGGCTCAGGTTGCTGCTCAGCAGCAGGCCGGTGAGTGCACCCAGCAAAGCCGCGGCACCTTGGCTGGCGCCCTGCCAGCTGACCATGAAGCAGCGGTTGGCGGTGCTGCCCGATTCCATCAGGAAGGCCGAGGCACTGCCCACCTCGCCGCCGGCCGATAGGCCTTGCAGCAGGCGGCCGAATACCAGCAGCAGGGTGGCGGCGATGCCGATGCTCGAATAGGTCGGGGTAAAGGCGATGATGCCGGTGCCCACGGTCATCAGCGCGATGGTCAGCGACAGTGCCGCCTTGCGCCCGCGCCGGTCCGCCACGCGGCCGATCAACACGGCGCCCAGCGGACGCATCAGAAAGCCCACGGCAAAGGTGGCCAAGGACATCAGCAACGACGCCAGCGCCGACTCGCCGGGGAAGAACAGCTTGCCGATGATCACGGCGAAGAAGCTGTACACGGTGAAATCGTAGATTTCCAGGCCGTTGCCCAGCGACGAGGCGATGACCACGCGACGCATCTTGCGCGCTTGCAGCGAGGCCGCGGCCGGGCTGGGGTGGAGGGGCAAATCACTGGCGGGGGTGCTCTTCATGGCGATGTTCCTGTACCCGGGATCGTGGTGAGCCGGAGTGTTGAACAGCGGGCCGCAAACTGCACATCCCTTTTATGCAAGGCCCCAACCGTTGGTGCCGATGACTACCGGTGTACGTCAGGGGGAACAGTGGTTGTGGGCATTTTCGACTCGCGATGCGCGAATGTGGTGCTGGGGAGGTGGGCAGATGGGTAACGCGGAGCCTGAAAGTCAGGTGAGCGGGGCGTGCAGCCCGATAGGAAGCCCCGACACACAGGCCGTCCGATGCTCACCCGGCGCAACGGTAAACCCCTTGCGCAATACTCCGGCCAGTGGCGCTGATTGCACTGTCTTTGTGGGAGCGGGCTCTGCCCGCGAAAAGGGCACAGTGAGTCATCGGTCAGTTCGCGGTGCTGCCTTCGCGGGCAGAGCCCGCTCCCACAGGAGCTTTTTTCGCGCTCAAAGGTCAGACAGCGGCGGGCTTGCCCGCCAATTCTTCGTGCAGGTGGGCGAACAACTGCCCGGCGGTTTTGGTCAGGTAGCTGCGGTTCACGCACACCAGGTTCACCGAGTACTCGGGCACCGGTTCCTGGATATCGATTTTCTGCAGGTGCTTGGACATGTCGCTCAAGCCCACCAGGTCATGCCCCAGCGCCGGTTGGCTCATGATCATCACCGCATCGCTGTCGATCAGCATCTTGATCGCCAGGTTCATCGCCGTGCATTCGAACACCTTGCGCGGCCGCCCCAGGGCGCTGCCTTCGAACAGTTGGTTGAACTGCGACTGGCTGTCCGTCAACGGATCAACGCTGATCCAGTGCGCCTGCTGCAGCAAGCGCAGGGAGCGCACATTACGCAACGGGTGGTCCTTGCGCACCACCACTACGCCAGGGATACGGCACAGCGGCTGCCAGTCCAGGCCCACGGCATTGGTCGGCACCTGGGAGGTGAGGGCAAAGTCAAGCAAGCCATCGCGCAGGTGCTGCAGCAGTTGCGTGGGGCGCATTTCCAGCACTTTCAACGTAGCATTGGGGTAGCTTTGCTGAAAGCTGAGCAAGGTCTGTTTGAGCGGCTGCAGCAGGGCGGTGACGGGCGTCACGCCGATGGTGATCTCGCTCACCACCAGGCCCTTCATGTCTTCGATTTCCTGCCGTGCACGGCGCACGCTTTCCAGCGCCTGGCGGGCATGGCCGAGCATGCGCTGGCCGTATTCGGTCAGGGTCATGCCTTTGTTGGAGCGTACCAGCAAGGTGATGCCCAGCTCGTTTTCGAGTTCCTTGATGGCCCGGCTCAAGGCCGACTGGGTCAGGTGCAGCACTTGCGAGGCGTCTTGCAGGCTGCCGGTTTCATGGATGGAGACTAACGCGCGGAGTTGATGCAGTTTCATTGATATTCCCGACATCGGCCCGTGGGCCTGTTAGGTTGCCCTGCTGGGCACTTCTTTGCGTGAAGTGTGCCAGAGGGCAACCCGGCGCGACTAGCGGCTGTATACCGGGAAGTCGCGACTCAGTGCCGCAACCTGCGCCGCCACCTCGGCTTCGACGTCGGCGTCACCCAGGTGATCCAGCACGTCGCAGATCCAGCCGGCCAGGCGCGTGCACTCGGTTTTGCCGAAGCCACGGGTGGTCACGGCCGGGGTGCCGATGCGCAGGCCCGAGGTCACGAACGGTGACTGCGGATCATTGGGCACGGCGTTCTTGTTGACGGTGATATGCACCCGGCCCAGGGCGGCGTCGGCGTCCTTGCCGGTGAGGCCGCGGCGGATCAGGCTGACCAGGAACAGGTGGTTGTCGGTGCCGCCCGAGACCACGTCATAACCACGATCGACGAATACCTGGGCCATCACCCGGGCGTTGTCGATCACCTGCTGCTGATAGGCTTTGAATTCGGGCGCCAATGCTTCCTTGAAGCACACCGCCTTGGCGGCGATGACGTGCATCAGCGGGCCGCCCTGGCCGCCGGGGAACACCGCCGAATCCAGCTTCTTCTCAAGTGCCGGATTGCTGCGCGCCAGGATCAGGCCGCCACGCGGGCCGCGCAGGGTCTTGTGGGTGGTGGTAGTGACCACGTCGGCAAAGGGCAACGGGTTGGGATAAAGCCCTGCTGCCACCAGCCCGGCCACGTGGGCCATGTCCACGAACAGGTAGGCACCCACCTTGTCGGCGATGGCACGGAAACGGGCGAAATCCAGGGTGCGCGAATAGGCCGAGAAACCAGCGATCAGCATCTTCGGTTGATGCTCCACCGCCAGGCGTTCCACCTCGTCGTATTCAATCAGGCCCTGGTCGTCGATGCCGTACTGCACCGCGTTGTACAGCCGCCCCGAGAAGCTCACTTTGGCACCGTGGGTCAGGTGACCGCCGTGCGCCAGACTCATGCCCAGCACGGTGTCGCCTGGTTGCAGCAAGGCCAGGAATACCGCAGCGTTGGCCTGGCTGCCCGAGTGCGGCTGCACGTTGGCGTAGTCGGCGCCGAACAGCGCCTTGGCGCGGTCGATGGCCAGCTGCTCGACCACATCGACATGCTCACAGCCGCCGTAATAACGCTTGCCCGGGTAGCCCTCGGCGTATTTGTTGGTGAGCACCGAGCCCTGGGCCTGCATCACTTGCGGGCTGGTGTAGTTCTCGGAAGCGATCAGCTCGATGTGCTGCTCCTGGCGGGTGGCCTCCAGGGCGATGGCGTCGTTCAGGGCGGGGTCGAAGTCGGCGAGGGTGAGGGCTTTGGAGAACATGGCGGGTCCTTGTGTTCTGTTTGGTATGAGATTGAACAGAGCAAAGGCAGTGCCAAAAATAAAATCTATATAAATCAGTTGGTTGTGTTGATCGTGACGATAGGGGTGGAACGAATTCAATACATGGTGATGATGGCGTATCCAGGGTTTGAACAGGAAAGCCGGACGAACGACTCATTTTGTAATGATTTCGTTGCGGTGGATCGTTATCGCTACGTAGCCGCTGCCGCAGGCTGCGGCTACAGGTGTCAGGCGCGTTCACTCCAGCGGATCACCAGCCGGGCCAGCCACGCGCCCGTGACGATCACACCAAACAACCGCAACGTCTGCATCGCCAGCACCAGCCCCACATCCGAGTGAGTATCCACGGCAATGATCGCCATGGAATCCAACCCGCCCGGGCTGGTGGCCAGGTACACCGAGAGAAAATCCTTGCCCAGCAAATCCGCCACCAGCCACGCCGACAGCGCGCACAGCACAATCAGCAACAGCGAGCCGCTGATCATCGCCGGCAGCCGTTTGAACACGTAGGCAATGGTGGTGCGATCAAAGCGCAGCCCCACGTAGCAGCCCACCGTGGCGTAGGCCAGGCTCAGTACCGGCGCCGGCAAGACGATATGGATCAAGCCGCACAACTGCAGCACGCCACCGATCAGCAGCGGCCCCAGCAAGGCCCCGGCCGGCAGGCGCGCACCCAGCAGCACGCCGATGACGATCACCGCCAGGCTGATGGCCAGGTCCGGCAGCGGCGTGGCCGCCAGGCTCAGCACCGCGCCATGGGCCTGGGTGCCGGTGCCGTCGGCGCCCAGCACGCGGCTGACCAGCGCGCCGATCATGACCACGCACACCACCCGCACGTACTGCATGGTGGCAACGACACGACCGTCGGCGCCGTTGTCTTCAGCCATGGACACCATGGCCGACGCCGCGCCCGGCGAAGTACCCCAGGCCGCCGTGCGGGCACCGATGCCGCCGTAGCGGGCCATCACCAGCCCCACGGCCGTGCTCAGCAGCACCGTGAGCACAGTGGCCAGCAGCATCACCGGCCAGGACTGCACCACGGCCGTCAGCACTGCCATGCTGATGGAATGCGCCACCAGCAGGCCGATGGTGCCCTGGCACAGGCGGAACGCCTGGCGATGGATACGCAGGGTGGTACCGCACACGCCGAAGCCGATGGCCACCAGCATGGGGCCGACGAATTGCCCGGCGGGCAGTTGCAGGGAGTTGAGCAGTTGGCCGGCGCTGCCGGCCAGGATGATCAATGCCAGCCACTGCAGCAGGGGTGGCCAGTAGCGAAGAGCGAGGGAAGGGGACACGTCGAGGATTCTCCAGGTACCCCGGTCAGGGCGGGGCACCAGAGAATTATCGACGCGTGGATCAATCAAGTCTATTTTCTAATAATGATCAAACGATAACTGGCAGTTATGAATCATGGACCTGCGTGACCTCACCTATTTCGAAACCATCGCCGAGCTCGGCCACCTTGGCCGCGCCGCCGACAAGCTCAATCGCAGCCAACCGGCGCTGAGCAAAAGCATCCAGCGCCTGGAAGAGTCCCTGGGCACCCAATTGTTCCGCCGTGAAGGCCGCGGCATCCAGTTGACCGACGTCGGCGAGCTGCTGCTGGCCCGTGGCCGCGAGCTGCGCCAGAGCATCGCCGAGACCGAGCGCGAGGTGAAGGATTTCGCCAGTGGCGCAGTGGGCATCATCCGCCTGGGCTGCGCGGCGTCGATGGCCGACCACCTGCTGCCACAACTGACCGCCGCCTTGCTGGCGCGTGCCCCGGACATCACCCTGAGCCTGGTGATCGGCCAGGACGACGTGCTGCGCGAATCCCTGGTGGCGGGGCGCCTGGACCTGATCATCAGTTCGTTCATTGCCAGCGAGGGCTCGCTGGTCAGCTACCCGCTGCTGCGGGACGAGGCCGTGGTGGTGGCCAGCGTCAATCACCCGATCTTCGACGGCCCCTACACCTTGGCGGACCTGACCCGTTACCGCTGGGTACTGCCCGGCCCGACAGTGGCGTCGCGGCGCTGGCTGGACAACCTGTTCACCTCGCGCGAACTGCCGCCACCGGTGGCACAGATCGAAAGCAACACGGTGTCGGTGCTGCCGCGACTCATCGCCCACACTCACCTGCTCAGCTTCTTCTCCCGCGAGTCACTGACCCACGGCATCGGCATGAACCTGCTGCGCGAGGTGGTGCTGGCCGACACCACGGTGACGCGCACCATGGGCGTCACCGTGCGCACCGATGGCTACCTGTCGCCAGCGGCGCGGGTGCTGCTGGCCCTGCTGCAGGAGCGTGGCCAGCAGCTGCTGCAGCCTTAAGGCGCGAACGGCAGCTCGCGCTTGTGCTGGCTGTTGTCGTAGGTGCGCACGATGATGGCGTAGGCCTCTTCACTCACCGGCTGGCCGTGCAGGAAGGCGTCGATCTGCGCGTAGGTAACGCCGTGGGCTTCTTCGTCCGGCTTGCCGGGGCGCAGCTCTTCGAGGTCGGCGGTGGGCACTTTTTCCACCAGGTTTTCCGGTGCGCCCAAGTGGCGAGCGATGGCGCGTACCTGATTCTTCACCAGGCCGCTGAGCGGGGCCAGGTCGCAGGCGCCGTCGCCGAACTTGGTGAAGAAGCCCATCACCGCTTCGGCGGCGTGGTCGGTGCCGATCACCAGGCCGTTGTTGGCG
Source organism: gamma proteobacterium L18 (assembly GCA_000497835.1). Taxonomy (GTDB): domain Bacteria; phylum Pseudomonadota; class Gammaproteobacteria; order Pseudomonadales; family Pseudomonadaceae; genus Aquipseudomonas. The sequence goes on from KI547164.1 coordinate 335,313, forward strand.
TTGGCGATGGTGTACTGGGCCACCATGCGGATGCGCGCTTTGGTGTTGCCGATCACGAAGTCGCGACGTGCGTCGGTCAGCCCGTGCAGGTGCGCCACCTGCTCGGACAGGCCCAGCACGGCGCCGGCGATGTTCACGGTGTCTTCGACGTCGGCGCGGATGAACTGCATCGAGGCGGCAGCATCGTGTTCGTCGTGCTGGATGTTGTACGGCAGGCGCACGGCGATGAATTTGTAGCCCTGGTCACCGGTTTCGGCGCGCAGTTCTTCCACCGACAGCTGGGCCAGGCGGCCGGCAGTCAGCGAGTCGACGCCGCCGCTGATGCCCAGCACCAGCACCTTGACGTGGGCGTTGCGCAGGCACTGCTTGATGAAGGCCTTGCGACGTTCGACTTCCGCCACCAGGGCGGCCGTGTCGGCGAAGGGCGGGACCACGTTGAGGGCCGCGGCGATCTCGATTTGACGATTGCTCATGTCGAACTCCTGAGGGTGCAATTCAGACGCGAAATACATGTTTGAGGTAGGTGACGAAGTTCTCGTCCAGGCACTGGGTCTTGCCTGGCGTGTCGGAAATCTTCGCCACCGGATGGCCGTTGCAGGCGGTCATCTTGATCACGATGTTCATGGGCTCAACCCCTGGAATATCACAGGTCAGGTTGGTGCCGATGCCGAAGCTTACATTGATCCGCCCGTGCAACGCTCTATACAGTTCCAGCGCCTTGGGCATATTCAGGCCATCGGAGAAGATCAGGGTTTTGCTCAGCGGGTCGATGCCCAGGGTTTCATAGTGTTGGATGGCTTTTTCGGCCCACTGCAGCGGGTCGCCGGAATCGTGGCGCAAGCCGTCGAAGAGCTTGGCGAAGTACAGGTCGAAGTCCTTGAGGAAGGCATTCATGGTGATGCAGTCGGTCAGGGCGATACCCAGCAGGCCGCGGTACTCGCGCACCCAGCAGTCCAACGCGGCGATCTGGCTGTCGATCAGCCGCGGGCCCAGTTGCTGGTGGGCCATGAACCATTCGTGGGCCATGGTGCCGATGGGTTTCACGTCCAGTTCGCGCGCCAGGTGCACGTTGCTGGTGCCCACGAAACGCCCGGGGAAGTCGCGCTTGAGGATGTGCACCACCTCTTCCTGCACCCGGTAACTGAACCGCCGCCGGGTGCCGAAATCGGCCAGCTGGAAGCCCGCCAGCTCCGACGCGCTGGCCTCACCCTTGAGCCAGTCGAGCTTCTTGTACAGTTGCTCGCTGGCCTGCTCCATCACGATGTGGCCGTAGCGCTGGCGGTTGCGCACTTCGCTGATGATCGCCAGCAGCGGGATCTCGTAGAGGATCACGTGCAGCCATGGCCCGCGCAGGCGGATGCACAACTGGCCGTCTTCGACGCTGGTGTGCACGTAACGCAGGTTGAAGCGGAACAGGCTCAGGAAGCGGATGAAGTCCGGCTTCATGAACGGGATGCGCTCAAGGAACGCCAGCTGATCGTGGGTGATGGAGATGTCGGCCAGGCGCTCGATCTGGTAGCGGATCTCGGCCAGGTAGGGGGTCAGGTCCTCGGCGTTGCGGCAGCGGAACTCCCACTCCACCTCAGCGTTGGGGTAGTTGTGCAGCACCGCCTGCATCATGGTCAGCTTGTAGAAGTCGGTGTCCAGCAGGTTCTGCACGATGCGGTCGGCGAATACGCTCTCGGCCATGGTCAGGCCTCCTTGTTGACGGCAGCGGCCAGGTCGGCGGCGCTGGCGTAGAGTTCGATGCCGGCGGCCTGCATCTGCTGGCAGGCGGCCTGGGCGGTGGCCTCGGCAATGGCGCGACAGGCTGGCAGGTACACGCCGACGCGGAAACCGGCGTTGCGCAACTGCAGGGCGGTGGTTTTCACGCAGTAGTCCAGGGCCAGGCCGCCCACCAGCACGAAGTCCACCGCCTGTTGGCGCAGGAACTCGATGGCGCCGGTGCTGCGGGTGTCGGCCAGGTCGTGGTAGCAGGCGGTGGGTTTGACACCATTCATTGACACCTCCGTAATGCCCATTCTAGAGGCGTTAAAGGCAAAATTTTACTGGTTTTGATTGACAGCAGATCCTGCGTTCAACATTGACAGTTGGTTCCGTAGCTGACCCTTCGATTGACACATCAAATCTTAAAAAATCCAGCTTCCCCAGGAAGATTGACAGCCCGGCCCGCCCGATCAGCAGCACGGAAACGCATCAACTGCCCTCTCTGCAAAGCGACGAAGACGCTGATTACCCTCAGTCAGGGAGGATCATACGCTGCAGCAAGCGAACGTCGAACATCCACGTTGAGGGGGCATTACGGAGCTTGAAGGGGAGGGGAATAGCACAAAACTGAGATTGTTCTATCTTGTATTTGGTCTTGGGAGGGCTCCTTCAAGCCCCCCTGCCTTTAAAGCCCTGTATCACTATAAGCCAAGATCCCTCCCGAAGATAATTTCTGCCAACAGCGGCGGGGCAGTTCCTTCATCAATCCACCATCGCAGCGCTGCCAAAAGAAAAACCTCCCATACAGGTTCAGGTATCCGAACCATTCTGCGCAAATTCCAGTTTCCTAATAATGTACTACCGCGCTCATGTGAGCGTCGCAGCGAACGCATGATAAGACGTTCTACTACTGTGCGCCCTTGATGGACGGAGAACTGGATTAAAGGGGCTGAAGGGTAAATATAATCCGGCGCGGATACGCAGTTATTGATTTCATCACAGATGACGGCTGGGGTTTTAAGTGACACAGCAGCACGAAGAATTGACAATGTGGCTTGCAGGTCGAACCGGAGCGAGGGGGCTGACAGGTGTTTCACGAATGGATAAGGCCGTGTGTAAAAGGAAAATACTGGGCGTTGATGCAAGGCGAAAAGTTACGATGCCCTGTCCATATTTGCGCAGGTGGTACTCCCGGATTTGAACATGCGGCTCTAATTTGTTGCGCTTGAGTAAGAATTTTTTTGTTTGACATAATCAGCTCTTCTCACTGTTCGAAAGGTAGCGAATGCCAAAATGGTAGGAGACGGTTGACGATGATCCGCTGCCTGAAGATCCTAGTGCTTAGCAGTTTCGGCTATCCTGAAGCATCGAGGCACAGTAACCTGAAAAATTTCGCGCCAGGCTCAACTCGCTGAATTCATGGTCTCTTAGATTGTCAGAAATCCATTGCGAACAAAAAAATTTGAAATCAAATCCCTGATGACCTCACGATTTTCAAACGCCTGCTCGATCGAGTACCCTGCTTTTAGCACTTGGTCAACCGCCTGATATTCCACCTGCCCTACGAAGGCCTTAGTTCTTTCTTTGCCCAGACGCAGTTCCGGTAATGGCTTCCCAGGATTCTCGTACACGAGCCCTTGCATGATGCCGCAAATGCTATTCCCAAAACCCTGGGTGTAGATGTGCGATGTTGTTTTCAGGTGCTTCGCTAGCAGCTCGCTGAAGTAAGTTAGGTCAGCCTCGGCGAGCATGGTGCGGAGATGCCCGAAATCTAGATAGATCCCAATGTCGGGCTCTTGACATTCAAATACTGAAAGGTACTCTTCAATCTTCTGCTTGGAGGGTGAGAGCGCTAAATATCTCTCCTTGCATAGTGCAATCGGTGTATCAAATATCTGATGAGTTGCCTGGATCGCTTCATCAGTGGGTTGGAAAATGGCCCCTGCGATCGGTTGCAGGAGATGCCTGGCTTCATTGTCATCCATCTTCATCTCGATGCTCAGAAACCCCCGGAAAGCTATCAGTTTTTTCAGGTCAACTCTTGCGTTGCTGTGCCCTTTAGTGATCATGAAGAAGGCGTTGAAGGCAAACAAGCTATCCCGTGCATCCAGTTCCGCACTGCCAGTATTGTCATAGTGTTTGAAGGTTTTTTCATGAAGTTCGGCTATGCCATGAAGCTTCCGAGTTTCATGAGGTATGCCCATATCATGAAGCTTGATTTGCGTGAGTGTGATCATTCTAGTGTTGCCTCGTGCTCAGGGAGAGGTGGGCTAGATGTCGATGGATGAATACAGGTTAGCATGGATCTCTGATCCTGCTACATGTGCGAAAGTTTTGGCGGGGCAAGGTGGCTTCAATATATAAGATAATCGTCGATTGGATTTTGAATAATTGATAGTTTCTGTGTTTCTGTGTTTCTGTGTTTCTGTGTTTCTGATTTTGGATGTGATGGTTTGTTTCAGAGTTGGGGTTCCGGGGTAAGAGGTATCTGGGAGGCGCGGAACAATTAACCCATTAGCGCCATCCTCTGTTTTCGAACCGTCTTTTTCAATCCATCGGCCTGACTCTGCGTTTCTGGGGCCGATTTCTGCCCTCGTTTTGCTGACTTGCGAGCCTGCCTCGGCTTTCAGGGGGATTTATCCTGCCGACCGTTGCAAATGCCGCTTGGCCAGCATCAGATTGGCCAACCAAAACAGACTGAACAGCTGCGCGGTATTCTTTTCCAGCCCACGGTAGCGAACCTTTCGATGACTGAAACGCACCTTGATCACTTGGAAGGGATGCTCGATCTTGGCACGCAGTTGGGCTTTGGCGTATTCGATCTTGCGCTTGACCCGGAACAGCAAGCTGCCTTTGCCCTGGTGCCTGTAACTGCTTGGCCGTGCTGCAATCGACCAGATAGCGTCCCGTTTAGCCTGCTCTGGTCGCTTGGCCGCACCGGTGTATCCAGCGTCACCCGAAACATGGGTTTCGGCACCGTGAAGCAACTGCTCGACCTGTGTGATATCCGCCACGTTGGCAGCCGTCCCTACCAAGCTGTGTACCAGCCCCGACGTGGGGTCGACACTAATGTGGGCCTTCATCCCGAAGTGTCACTGATTGCCTTTCTTCGCCTGATGCATCACAGGATCTCGCTTGCCTTCTCGGTTTTTGACCGAGGGCGGCGCGGCAATCAGGGTGGCATCGACAATGGTGCCTTCCTTCAGCAGCAGACCCTGGCTGGCCAGGTGCTGGTTAAACGTTTCAAACAGCGCTCGCGTCCGCTGACGGGTTTCTAGCAAGCGGCGAAATCGCAGCAAGGTCGTGGTATCTGGTGCAGACTTACGGCCCAGATCGACGCCAATAAAACCACGAATGGCGTGGCTGTCGTAGACGGCATCTTCGGTAGCTTCATCGGAGAAGCCGAGGCACTGCTGCACGACATACATGCGCAGCATGCGCGACAACCCAATCGCAGGGCGCCCGCGCTTGCCTCTGATTGCTATAGAACGTAACCCCTTGCGGCTCCAGTTGTGCCCAGGGAAACCGGAGCTAACGCCCCATATCATTTTCCACCAGAACGGATTCTGAGCGACAACTGCTCAAGCAGTATGGCGTTGATCCTTCTCATCCTGCCAACAGGTGGGGTATTTGTGTGAATTTCACCACGTATTTGCATTCGACCTGTGCAAGCGTGTACATCGCACCTGGCCAACACGCTACTCGTTCTTGATCGGCAAAAACCGGCCAGGTGAGCATGCCCCCCTGGCTCAGTTCGCGAAGCGGTCTAGGCCCCACCGAATCCGCTAGGCGGAATCACCTCAGGGCCACTGCCGACCCATAGCTGCCAGAAGAGAAACTAACGGCCAGTAGCGGGACGCGACAGGGCGGTTATGCCCGCTCAGATACGCCGGAGTCGATCCTGCGGTGGAAAAGTGATGCTATGGCACTCACGTTCGTGCGGATGCACGTCAGGAGACTAGTGTCATAAAAATCCACCTCAGGTAATGGCAAATTGCCAATGCCCTGTGACATTATTGTGCCAATAAGGAGGCTTTGACAGTCAGGTAAACACCATCTGATCAAGGCTAGGCATTCGCCAATAATCAGATTCGTCGGGAAGTCTGAGCGCCAAAAGGAGATTGAAGTACATGACCGATGTCATCGCTGAAGCTTTGAAAAAATTCTTTGATAAGGCTACTGATCCGATTTTATTCACAGGAGCAGGTGTATCGGTCAAAGCGGGTTTACCTACGTGGCGGGGACTCATTCGTGACCTCGCCGCGGGGATCAGGCCTTTCGATTCCGCCACAGCGGACATGATGACTAAGCGTGCTGAAAAAGGCGATCTCACCACGGCAGTAGACTATTTCATGTTGAGCGATGACATGAATACAGGCGACAAGTACAATTTGTTATCCAGTCTATTGTCAGAATACGATGCGAATGCAATCTCTGACGTAGCGAGCCTTCCATTCAAAGGGTGTCTCACTACAAACTTCGACGAGAGTATTCTTCAAGCCATCGGGGCCGCTAAAGGTAAACGTCCGAGAGACTACAAATACGGGGACGCATCCTTTAAACAGGCTCAGTGGGAAGAAAAGCAATTCGTTGCGAGAATCCATGGTGCTGTCGAGCACCCGGAATGCATAGTATTATCCAAGCAGCATTTTGAGAGCTTGTTAAAGGATGAGACGTATCTGGAATTGCTGCGCACATGTTTTTCGCACAGAAACGTCCTGTTTCTTGGTTTTTCCTTCTACGATCCAGCCATCCGCCACGTATTTGGTGAGCTTGATAAGAAATTCGGAAGCTCCTCAGCTGGCCGGCATTTGGCTTTGCTCCCCTCCGACATAGACTCAGAGTTCGTCCAAAAGGCCCACCATTTGAATATTGAGGTTGTCAGGTATGACGCCAAAGATAATCACGCGGCCTTATGGTCTGGATTGGCGCAGTTTAATAGCGCCAAGGATAGTATTACAGCCGAAGCTGACAAGAACTCTCCGTTCAGCTTCACCAAGCAATTTTTGGCCACATGCTATGCTAGGGCGCACGCAGGATCTTCTAAGGCTCTGAGAGTCGCGGTGGCAGAGGGAGTCGTATCCGCCCTTCTTCAAGAATGCGCTCCACAGTCAATCAGTATCGCTGAGCTAACTGAGAAAATGCGGCTCACGCTCGGCGTTAACAGTGGGGAGGTAATTTACCTACTTGAATCCGCATTGAGCTCACTAATGGACTCTGGTCTGTGTGCCTGCCAAGCTGACGGCACATATGTGTGGGTTGGGGATCAAGAAGAGTCAGATCTCTTGGGTACTGTAATGGCACGATTGGTTGAAAGTACCGTCAGCCGCGCTTACGTGTCGGAAGGCTGGGATGTGCCTGAGAACGTACGCACCGTAATCAGTCGATTCTTTGACGGTATTATTAATCGCCGTGGGTGGGACTTAGGCGTAGCATTCTCGGCGGGGCGAGTGCCTGAGGCCATATCAGTGGCGTCGTTAATGAACGAGTGCGCCCATGACATCTTCACGTTTGACAAAGAACGGCTGCTGCGAGTGCTTCAGAATCAGTTTGCCCATCCGACCATTGAGGAGGCCGAAATCCTTTCCGAGTTGGGACGATTGAGCTTTGCGATTGAACTGGCATTCAAATCCCCTCATTCGATCTTGCTCAGCAAGGCTATCCTGCCGAGGAAGATTTACTTCGACGCCAGCGTTGTGCTCCCGATTATCGCGGAAGGGCATGCCTACACCACACTCTATAAACAGGCTATTGCGAAGCTCAAGGAAGCCTCCAGCTCCGCAGCAGTTAGCTTAAAGCTCCTCGTAGCAGACGTTTATCTCAATGAAATAATTAATCATAAGGCCAAAGCGGAAGCTTATTTCAGAGAGGCTGGCGATGACTTCAAAGCCATCGCCATGAGTGATGCAATGTACAGCGGTTCTACAAACACGAACGTATTCATTGCTGGCTACGCCAATTGGATCGCCAATAACCAGGAGATCACGTTCCCGGAGTATCTAGCTCGGTTTGCTCCGTTCAGCAATGAGTCCAAGCTTAAGACCTGGTTGATCAAACAAGGTTTTGAAGTCGTTTCAATACCTAAAAACACCGTATTTTCGGAGCTCTACAGCATCATGGAACGGGCGTATGCCAATTCCCTGTCTCATGGTAAAACGCCCTTGCTGATTGAACATGATGCTATTCAGGTCTCGGTGCTCAGCAGCGAATTTGAAAAGGGCGAAAAAGCAATTTTCGTGACAGCAGATCGGCGGCTAAAAAATGTGTTGGTTAACACGAAATATCATGATTCTGCTGAGCTCATGATTAGCCACGTCGGCTTGATACAGTTTATTGAAGTAATGCTTGGAGGAATTCAGCAAGGCGTTGGCCTCGCGCAGCTGATATGGAGCTTCAAAGTTTCGGAGCGGGCGCATGCTGTGCGATCTTATTTCACGTCCAAAGCGTTACAGCAATACGACGCAAGCATGCTAATGACGATGCCCGAAATCATCGATAAATTTGCTGACTTCGCACATGCTGAGTTGGATAAGGCTGGCGAGAACTTAGACATTGATGATCCGACTAAGCGGGTCAAGGCATTTAAAGCTTTGGGTATACTCGAAAAGCGATATTTCGAGAGTATGAAAGCCGCGATGAAAAATGTGGATCAAGCTGAATAAAAGCCCTGTGTATGCGGGGGCACTGCATAGGTGATCGCCTGTGCTGGCCCGATCTGATTTCGCAAGGGTCACATCAACGGCATAAACGGAGACCCCCCGCATCTCCACCACCGCCGCCGGCCTGCTCAGAAGCCATCGTCCGTATCGTTGAGCGCGTCGAAAATCCTGCGGCTGATGTTTGAAGCCAGATCGTCGATGGTATCCATGGCTTCGTACACCTGCTCTGGCGTCAGCCTAATCGGCTCGTCTTCAACGGTTTTCCCGTTTCGATGAACGATGTCATGACGCACTTTGCAGATTGGGCCAAGTCCTGAAACGTCCAGATCCTTCATGCCGTCGCCTATCAGTGCCACGAGCACAGTCTTGATGGTGGCCGGGTTGTGAAACGTGATTTCGGAAAGGGCTTTCAGGATCACCCCCTCCACGCCTCGGGGGTGCTCCGCGATTTCCACCAAGGAGATTTTCTTACCCCTGTGGATGTTCTCGATCTGCCTGGCCATGTTCAGCAGAAAAGTTCTGCCCACCAGCACCAGCGCATTGACCGAAGTACCGATCATGGTCTCAAGCAAGGTGACGCTATGGGAGTACACGAGCTTACAGGTCGTCTGGGTGTGCGGGCCATTCGCGCTATCCCTGAGCAATACGCGAGCGCGATCAAGCTCAGCACTGAACTCAATGTACTGCTCGTGGAAGGATTGGCGTTGTAGCCATTGGTATTCAACCTCTTGCTCGAATGCATCGTTCATGTCCGAGTATTCTTGGGCTAACGCCTCGTAGGCTTCAGACTCCTCATCAAGGAAATCACCCCCATGGCGAGCACGCGCCCATTCAAGAAACCGCTCCTGCTCAAGCTCGAAAAAATGATCCTTCATCTTGCTCAAAAAAGCCTCCTCCTGAACAACCTCCATAAGTCGCCCTCATTCCTGCAAACACCCCTAAATCGCGAACGTCGCAGACCCAAATTGTGGGCCATCTGATCGTCAATCATCTTGCTGTCTGCGGAGCCGTACTCAATTAACCTGCGACGTTGAAGGTCTGAGAAGTCTTTGACGCCGACCGTGAGCGTTTAAGATCAGGTGGCCGGAGAGGGTTTGAGCTGCATGGCCGTTAGGGTGGCCTTGCACGTGCAAGCTTTCCAACGAAGCTGATTGGAGCCATTTACCAATGGCGCGCCGCTGTGGACTTGGCAATCCCCATGATCCTGGAAACCTCCGCCTTGCTGTGGCCCAGCGCTTTCAGCCGCTGCACCTCATCACGCACTTTCCCCGCCTCAATAATTCGCGGATGCACCGCTGGTTGGTTGTCAACCACGAGAGGTTGCGCCAGACCATCTACTGATTCGAGCTCCGACTTGATGCGTTCCAGCAACTGTATTGGCGCAACCTGTTCGCTCGCTCCGAAGGCGAGAGTGACCAACGATAGGGGGTGCATCCCTAGGTGCGCGGCGATCTCTTCCAACTTCTCCAACGTCACGCTGGTCTCGCCTTTTTCTAGCCGGCTGATATGAGCCTGTGAGACGCCACCTCCAAAATCCGCTTGGTTTACGGAGTGATGACGACGCATGAAGCGCAGGACGTGTGCAACGGCTGAACGGAGCATGAGCGACCGATACCAATAAATTGCACTGTATGCCGGGTTTGCGCGGTGCGATACAAACACGTATATTCATATGAGTGGTCTTTTGCGGCCTTGCGAGCCGCTGAGGCCATCCTAGCGCCTGCGGTGTGCTGAATTTTGAAGCGGTAAGTCCCAATATCCACCTAAAGACTCACTGCTTCGGTGATGGAGGCCGGCGTTTCGGAGCGGTACCAGTCTGTAGGGAAGAATCTGCCTGATCCTCCTAACAACCATGAATCGGAGAAAAGCTGTTGAGAGTCCGGATCTACTCCGACCTGCACCTTGAGATAGATCCACGACCTGCTGTGCTCGAAGGACTGGCAAATGATGTGGATCTAGTGATCCTGGCCGGTGATATCCATACCCGTTCACGTGGCGTGAGTTGGGCTCAGCAAAATTTTGAGGTACCCGTCGCCTACATCTCGGGGAACCACGAATTCTATAAAGGTCACGTTGACCGAACCCTCCAGTCCATGCAGGAGCTGGCTGCGGGTACCAACGTGCATGTTTTGGAAAACGAGTCCCTCCTGATCGGGAACTTGCGAATTTTAGGCGCGACGGCCTGGACAGACTTCTCAACGGGCGGGCACGTTTTTCAGTCGTCGCAAGAAGCGAGGAGGGGTATGAACGACTTCCGCTTAATCCGGGCCGGTGAGGGCTACCGAGCCTTGAGCGTCAGTGACGTAATCGACCGGAATCATCAAACCTATCACTGGCTGAAGCAGGCGCTATCGGAAAAGTTTGCCGGCAAAACAATGGTGGTGACTCACCATTGCCCTTTGGTCGAGTACTGCGGCCCAGAGCAAGGTTCGTCGCTCATGCCAGCGTATTCAAATAACTGGCCCGAACTTGTGGGTCAAGCCGACTATTGGGTGTTTGGTCATACGCATAGCCACGTTGACGAAATAGTGAGCGGCTGCCGACTTGTCAGTAACCCCAAAGGTTATCCGAGTGAGGAGTGCGGGTTCGATCCAAGTTTTACGATTGAAGTTAATTGATTGCCTTGGTTTAAATGAATAACTACGAAAAGAATTTGTCGGACGCTGCCCTGAAAACTTTCAGTCGTCCAGTCACAGGGTTTCTCCTCGATGCTCGAATGAGGGGGGACGGGGTCAGGGGGGCGATTTTCAAAGACACCCTTCAGCGTTACGAGGACGGAGATACGTTCACCACCAGCCGCATACAGGAAACGTGGTACGAGCATGGGTATACGCTGTTCGGTACTGAAGCTGGCTCGTGCTACGTCGCTGTGAGTCACTTGATGTTCGTTGAGGAAAATTTTGGCGGCGTGCCGCAGATGTTGATATTTCGCGCGAGTTGAAGAAGGTATTCGTTCCAAGTTCACGCTCAATGGAAGCGTTCGGTATTTCGATCGGGTTGGCTCACTGTGCTTAAGGAAATGCATGTCTGATCTTACGAAGATGAAAGTTGTTGTAAAAAATTATAAGGATTTTGAAGGCGAAGGCCTTGATCGCCTTTATAAACGAGTCCGTTTGGAAGACCCAGCGGGTAACACATTTTATTTTAAGCATGTCGTAGTACCCAAGTATCTGCAAAGTAAAGGAGCATTCGCTCATGACGTGCCGAGAACTTGGTATTTTAAAAGGCTAGCTAAGAATTCAATCATTATCATTGCGTTTGAGACGAGCACTGGGAAGGTTGAATACGATCTTGATGACCTTCGAGACATTGCCCGATCCACCGTGTTCAAGGGGGTCGTCTACGGCCTCGGTTCAATACCCGCCGGACTGATCGTAGCCACCGCCACCTTCGGCCTTGGACTCTTGATCATCCCGTTTGGCCTGTGGTTTGGGTATCGGTTCGTGTTCAAAGTACCAGGGATGCTAAGCCGCAACACCTTGCGGAACGATCTCGCAGGACATGGGGTTTGAACGGATCGGTAGCCTAAGCCATCCAGCAATTGGGAGGGAGCCGCCATGATACGTTCAAGCTTGCACATGTCTTCGCTCAACATCTGCACGGCGGAGGTCGATGTATTGCACGACAGTCGAGATCGCTTCAGCCCCGGCAAAGGTGTACGGACATCGTTCTTGGCGGCGCGAGACGAAGGGCCGTTTTTCATCACGAACAACACGGTGTATGCCTTGCTCGGCCCTGGAAGACGTAAGCGAGCGGAATTTGATTCCTTGAGTTTGTTGTTCTGAGCTCAGAGTGCGCGACGGGTAGTTCATGCTTGAAAAAGGCCGGCTGCTGCGTTGGTCATGAAATCGATGAATACTCTCAGCCTAGGCGGAGCACGCATGCTTAGCCATGGCGGGGCGTGCTGCTGATCATTCGGGGCAACAGGGTGCGCTTGGCCTTCGATGGCTATCGACCAGCAGGTGCTTTGCCGGCTGCTCTTTCGTCAGCATTTGCTTTTGCATCGGCTTTTTCTTGGGCGGCTAGTTTTTTGTCAGCAGCTACCTTTGCCGCTGCTTCGTCGGACGTTTCTTTAGTGGATTTCGAGGTCAACCCAAGCCTCACGTACTGTCTTGTACTGAGCGATTACAGCGTTCACCACGTCCAAGGTACTACTGGTACCCGAAGGGGCACTGGTGGATTGGTAGGGGGAGTCGTTCTGGAGGCAGAAGAGTTCTGTGGTGGCACATTGCAATTTTTGGCAGAGGGCTTAATCTCGGAATCTCTGTGTGCCACGGACAGCCCTTGTGATTGAGAATCTGCTTATACGCGGCGTATCAAGTTATTCGCCTAACGCCCCGACCCTCATCGGCCCTCTAAAGCGTGTGAGCATGCTTTACGGGCAAAACGGCACCGGTAAGAGCACGATCGGCAACTACCTGCAAACGCCAGGTGAGGCGTGCTACCAGAGTTGTAGCATGGCGCCTGCTGACCCCGAACGCGAAATCTTGGTCTACAACCACACCTTCATGGAGAAGAATTTCCACGAAGACGTAGCACAGCCTGGGGTGTTTACACTCAACGCTGGCAACATTGAGGCCGAGAATGCTCTGAATGCTGCGCAGGCCGAAATCAAGCTGCTGTCGACCCAACAAGAGGAGGAGATGGCCAAGGGCAAGGCGAGTAAAGTAGCCCGAGACACAGAGAAGCAGGCATTGAAAGACGGCCTGTGGAAGCTCAAAACACCATTCGATGGCTCACCCTTGGCCTATTGCTTTCAAGGTGTGAACACCAAAGAGCGTCTGCTGGAGAGGATCCAGGCCACCTCTGAAGTCTCGGATACTGTTACCACTGCCGAATTGATGGCAGAGGCCACTGAGCTTCAGACGGCAACGGACGCACAGTTGCCCTCAATTTCGCTTGTCGGCTTCCCAAGCTCCGAGTTTGAGCCCAACCCTATTTTCAGGGAGATCATCACGGGCACCGACAACTCCTACTTGGCAGGTCTCATCCACGCGCTCGGCCATTCGGACTGGGTTCAGCATGCGCTGACATTCCCCCCCATCGATGGCGATTTATGCCCCTTCTGTCAGCAGCCGTTGCCGGAAGGTTTTCATGGCGAGATTGCCAAAATCTTCGATAAGACCTACGAGCAGCGCATACGTGACCTAGCGAACTTGCAACGCCGTTACGTCGGAGCTGTTGAGCAAACGCTGCAGCGCCTGCGTAGTTCGAGCTATCAGCAACCTTCGTTTCAACTGGCCATCTCAAACCTAACTGCAGCGCTTCAGCGCAACGTTCAGGCTATCGAGAAAAAGATAGCCAGCCCGTCGATCGTGGTTGAGCTTGAGTCCAGCGCAGGGTTGGTTGAGTCCTTGAATGAGTGCATTGCAGTCGAACAGGAAAAAATCGACGCCTTCAACCTCAAGGTCAAAAACAAGCAAGTTCATCTGGCTCAGATCAAGGATCGATTCTGGGGCGTGCTCAGGACTTCAGCTGGTGCATTGCTGGATCATTACGCTCAAGTGGATCAGGAGCTGGCCCAGGCTCAGCAAAAAGCCAGGGACACCATTGAGGCGCTTAGGGTTAAGGCCAGGGCTGAGCGCGAAATCATCGCCCAGTCCAGGGCAGCCATCACGAATATCGACCAGTCGATTGACAGCATCAACCGCTGGTTGCGCATCCTCGGCCTCAAAGGTTTTGAGTTGACCAAGGAAGAAGGAGATGTTCCTCAATACAGGTTGCAGCGTCCCGAGCAGCGCGCCGGTGTGTTCAAAACGCTGAGTGAGGGCGAGAAAACACTCATCTCGTTTTTGTACTTTCTGGAAGTCTGCAATGGAGAACTGAACGGGACTGCGGGACGGTTGATCAGCGACCGCATCATCGTGATCGATGATCCTATTTCAAGCCTGTCCCACAATTACGTGTATGACATAGCATCCCTGATCAAGCGCCATGTAATCAGCCCGATTACCCGCTTCAAGCAGGTGATCATCCTGACCCACAACCTGTTTTTCTTTCATGAAATGGTCAAACTCATGAATGAAGACGGAGGACGTGGCCGGGGTAGCGGTGTTCAGCAGGAAGGCCAGTTGGCCTTATTCCGGATCACCAAGTCCGATTACAGCGCAGTGGTTGCGATGCAGCCCAAGGAGATCCAGAACGACTACCAGTCTTTCTGGCAGGCCATCAAGGACGCCTTGAGTGGCCGCACCTCGGCCACCGTCATACCGAACATGATGCGAAATATCCTGGAGTACTACTTCACGTTCGTGCACCGCCAGGACAGGCTCGCCAAGGCGCTCGAAGACCTGAGCGACGAAAATCCCCAGTTCCGCTCGTTGTACCGGTACATCAACCGCGAGTCCCATGCTGATGCCGTAAACATCACCGATTTTGGTGAGATCGACCCAGCGGTGTACGTCGAGCGTTTCCGCGAGGTATTTGTCAGAACGAAATTTCAGGAGCATTACGACAAGATGATGGAGTAGCGCTCGCTTATCTCTTGAGCCTGGGCATAGGGGACGACGTGCGTGGCCGTTTGCTGAGTTTTTTTCAGATCAACAACTAGCCCAGAAATTCATTTGCTGACAACGTGCCGAGAGTGAATCGTTTTACCCTTTCGCTGGGCTTTCCAGAGCCTGGCTGCACTGATAGCATTGCGCCTGCAGCTACCACCAAAGGGCTCTCCTTCCTGCCTGGCACTCATCTGCTCGCTTTGCACGTGGCGTGTAAAGGCTATCAGCGGCCCGCTGAGATCAGATGGAGAATACGCCATGACCGATCATGGAAAAGTTGTCCTGGTTCGCCAGTACAACCGTTTCCGGCTGGGGCAATGGGAGATCGTGTGCATGCACATGCGCTCCCTTCCGCGCCGTTAATTGAACGTACCTAGGTGGTAGCTGCACCCTCATCACGCTCCTTCCTGATGCCAGCCTATTATCATCCTCCCCTAGCCTACCGAGCCGATCATTCAACTGCGAGCTTTTGAGTTCGGCAGCATGCTGGTGAGCACATGGTCTTTATCGAACCAATGATGCTTGAGCGCCATGGCGATATGGCCGAGAACCAAGGCCACCGAACTCCAGGCGAAGGTGACATGCACCCATTTGGCGGTATCGTAGGCATCTGGGTCAGGTGTTGTGACTGGAGGAAGCTGGATAAGGCCCAGCACCATGATCGGTTTGTCCGCGATCGAGCTCCAGACCCACCCTGAGATCGGTAATGCCGTGAGGGCGAGAGCGTAAAGCAGCAGATGCCCAAAGTGAGCGGCGCGCTGCATCATCGCAGACATCTGCTTGTGCGCTCCGCTTGCCATCAAAGCTATCAGCGTCGAGGTTCATTAGTCCTGCCACAGCAAATCGATACGGCCTGCTAGAGGGCATCGCACCAACGATAATAGAACCATCCTGCCTGCCCAGGTATCCAAACTGCATACCCTGCAGGAAACGCTGCCATGAGCAAATCCGAGGAGCGTCAATGCCGACGTCGAGCATGGAGTTACGCGCTAATAATCTGGTCGCTCGGCGCGACATTGGTTGTGTATGTCCATGCGAGCCTTCCCGACCATGGTTTTGGTCGTGCGCTGGAGTATCTGATGTACTTCGGTGAGTTCTGGTACTTTCTGGCGTTGGGCGAGCTTCACCGATGCTTCTACGTTTGGATTGCCCGGCGGGCTCATTGAGCCTGCGGTGGCCTTTCCAAGCGCGTTACGTGTGAGTATTTTTGCGACCGCCCCGTCTCATGTAAGATGCGTTTTCCCTACCCGAAAAGCCCAGCCTGACGCACCAATTGATGGAACTGTACTAATGAGTGAATCTCTAACAGAAGAACAAATGCGGGAGGCACTGTTTGGCACTCCCGTTGAAGCGAAAGCTCCCGAGCCTGAGGCTTCCGTAGGCCAGTATGTGCCTACCAAGGCTCGCTCGAAAAAGCTTGAAGAGCCGAAACAGTCGGTAAGCCAGTCACTGTTCCCAAAGCTGCGCGTGACGATCCACGCGTCCAAGGTTTTCGAGGGTGAAGTTGAAACTCTTGTCCACGACTCTCGCTCGCTAAGCACCCTTGTCGCGGAGCAGGAAGCAAAAGACATCGCCAAAAAACGCAAGTTTAAATACATACAAGTGGTGTCCGTCGTTCGGGTTTGACGCGTATCGAAATTATCCATCGGTTGACGGGTCTGACGCTTGAGTTTTTAAAGGCCTTGTCATAGGGTTTCTCCACTAGATAACAGTAAGGAAGTCCCCCATGTCGCGCCTCGCCGAATACCGCAAGCTCGAACAGCAACTAGCCGCCCAGATGGCTGAACTCGAAGCCATGAAGGATGACACTGCCCTCAAAACCGAAATGGAATTTGAGAACAAACTACGAGCGCTGTTGGGCGAGTACGGTTACAGCCTGCGCAATGTAGTCGAAATCCTGGATCCTCAGTCTGGCAGCCGTGGCGCAGGCGCTGTGGCAGCTCAGGAAAAGACAACTCGCAAGCCGCGCCAGGTCAAGATTTACAAGAACCCCCATTCCGGCGAAACCGTCGAAACCAAAGGTGGCAACCACGCTTTGCTGAAAGCTTGGAAAACTGAGCACGGCTCTGACACCGTTGAGTCCTGGCGCTCACAGTAATCCAGGCCATCGAAGCCGCTGTTATGGCGGCTTTCTTGTCTAAGAGCAGGACTGGATTGCGCCACGCCACAGGTGCCGGCCCTTGGAGATCGTGAGGAGTGTGCCGAAGGCATCGAAGAGAACGAATCTGATGGGCATCTGGAAAACTTTGATCTATTCCAGGGCCTACAGCCCTTAAGGCAGGGGAGGGACACCCGTAATGTAGTGTACAAATATTGCACATTCCTCCCCTGAGCCGAGCGATTCCTCCCATCCCCGTCACGTGTTGATTTAGTCCTCTCGCATGAACTTTTCATACGCGTTTGCGTGATACGAGCACAGCCCTCCATTGTCCTGATCGTCCTGGTTCAAGCGTTCCTCGCACATTTCGCACTCATCATAATCCAGCTCAGCACCGCACCACAGACACTGCTGTTCGATAATCAGAAACGTGCTGTGACCGCACTGATCACAGCCCTCCAAAGTTGCTTCGTCACCATCTCTTGGGTCGAAGTCGTGGGCTCTTTCTAGCGCTTCTACCATCAGTGGAGCTATCAGAAACGACTCGCCACAGGCAATGCACGTGGCCATAAAACGGAGGTCATCATTCATAACACCGTTGCCAGCATCTAGATCTTCCTGCGATGGCGCTAGGAGGATGGACGCACAGCTAGGGCATCTGCATTTCTCCAACCACGGCATCATTCCCTCGGGTACATCAGCTTCCGCCCAACCGTCATCACAGCGATTCTTGTTGTCGATGAAGAAGTTGTGATGGAGCAGCATGGTATGCCACGCATCGCCTAGAATCCCTGCGGGTGACTCACTCAATTGTTCCTCGATAAAATCCTGGAGTACCGGAAACAGCTCCGCTACGAAGTCGGCCACTTCACCAAGCGTGTGTGCTGGATGAAGATGTTCCAAGTGGTTGCGACACTCCTGTAGCTTGTTCAGCACTCTCCAATCGACCTGGATATCAAAGGCTTCAAAGCGTTTCCTTATAGTTGCCACATCAATGGTCGTGGATTTGAATTTGCCTACAGGAATCCATTTGATCCCACCATTTCCATCAGAATGGGGCAGAACCTCCTGTGCGTTGAAAATCAATGCCTCAGCGTCAGCAGGATCGTCAGCACAGGTCGTAATCTTGTATTTAAAAAGGAGCAGCACGCCTGCGAATAGGTTCCGGATAGCAGAAAGAGCTCGGGCTGGGTCACCACCGTCGCCAAGTACTCGGCAACGTTCGAAATCCTCGATGCCCAGCCGAATGGATGTCAGTGCGTTGTCGCGAAGTTTGGCCGGGTCGAATCGAGATGCTGGACGCTGTGGCGCCATGTTGAACTCCTTTCCGTAATCAATCCAAAGATCCTATCGCAACGGCCCAAGGGCCCCAAGAGTGAGCGCGCCCAGTACGTTAATACACCTCATTCAGTGCGCCAAAGGCATTCAGCCCCAAGGGGGATGGCGGCTGATCCCGAGTTGCCTAAAAAGCGGACTTGCAGTCGCTACCCCCGCCAATGATTGTGCGTCTGCCACTGGACGGGTCATGTGGAGTGGTATCAGGGCTGCTGTGAGAACCGATCAATGATCTTGAAGATTACCTCCATGAGCGTTTCCCGCCCCTGCGAGGATGTCATGAGTTTGGGATTCGAAAGTTTTTTCAGTTCCGCATCGGTTGGCCGAAAACCAGCCTTCACTACAGAGTTTTTCGATCCAATGAGGCGATCGCTGATCGCCTTTGCAGCTCCCCCACTGGCGCCGACAGGTATGACGAATGCCGGGGTTTCTACTGCAAGTTCAAACTCCTCCAGGGCGCCACTGGCTTCGACCAAGGTGTCGTTCTCAAGCTTGGCCCCCCCAAGAAAATGACGATCCCCGCTTGCCTAGCCATTTCAGACCGAAGGGCCGCCCATTGGGCTTCATTAGGTGGCTTGCCAGCGAGGGGCTGAGGGAAGGGTCGAGCAATCAGCCTGCGTTCCATGTTCCATTCCCCGGCATCACGCAGCGCTGCCAGAAATCCCGATAAGGAAGCGGATCCAACCAGCAGGCCTGCCCCAGTCACCAAGTCGCGGCCTGTTTGCCCTATCTTGTTGCCAACTGACTCGGCCAACGCATGCATCTCGACATTCTGTGGCCCGCCATGCTCTAGGGGCCAGCTGCCACTCACCCAGATTCGTCTAGCTGCCACCTGCCGCTCTACTTTACGGAGAAGCTGCGGTATCTCTTCGTAGCTGTCTACCTCCACCGCTATCAGCCCATAGCGCTTCAGGTCAGCCGCCCACAATTTATGCTGGCTCAGCCGAGCTTTATATTCCGCAGCGTTAGCAAACTCTTTTCGTTGAGGCGGCTTCACTATCGCGAAGTGCTCGGGGGGCTCATCAAGAAAGCTTTCCCTGATCAGGGAAAGTACGTGTCTGACATTGGGATCCGTGAAACTGATACCGATGAAAAGCATAGACATGCTGGTCAGATGGGCTTCGAACAGCGGGAGATACGCTCGACGTGTTTTCCGGAACAGCTCGTAGTGGTCTGTAGAAATCACGATGTCGTCTGTCCGCTCAACCGACCCATGCATCTTGTACAGTCGCGTCGCACCAGGCAGAGGTTTTTGCGATAGCCCCTTGGCTGACGATACCGGATCAATGGGGCGATTAATCTCCCGAAATGCCCGCTCCACCAACAAATCGTAGTTAGTCGTCCAGATGTGCTTGACGGGCAATTGCGCGATCACGCGCACTGCTTCCGGGATCTCCTTTTCGGGGAGTATCTCCTTTCGGATAATGTCCCTAACCCGGTTTTCTCCGTGTGCACCAATAGCCCACTGAGCAAGCGCTGCCAGATCGTGGACATCCTTGGAGCTCACGCCGAGCTGTGTTCCGATGTCCCGAAGCAGGGTCGACCACCCTGGGTAACCAGCGGCCATCGACACACCAGCTCCTACGAATATGGCGCCGTTTCCTTCATGAATGGATTTGGGAAACTCGCTCAAAAAGCGGGCCTTGGGTGACTGGGTCATGCGATCAAATCCCTGTGACTGGTGCGATACGGTAGATGACGAAATGAGCCTAGCCCCGGTATGCCTTACGGACTTGGATCGCGTTCTCAATCCATGACTCGATGTTTTGCTGGATTGATGCGTACACGGCTTTGCTATCCGCCCCTGGCGGATTGATGAGCTTGACTTGGGATGACAGTTTTTGCTGACCCAACGTGATTAGGCTGAAAGGGTCTGCTCCGAGGAGCGAAGGGCTCTGTTTTTCGTCAAGCAATGAATGTATCCGGATCCCCAGAACCCCCTTGCCCGCGTTCCAGCCTTTAATGATCTCCTGTCTGACCCATGGACGCTGTGAGGTCTGAGTGCCCACAAGGACGACCACGCAGGTCTTGTCCTGCATGTTTTCATCGATCCAGCGCTCAACCGCCGCGCTGCCTTTGCGTTTGACCTCTTCCCAAGCATTAGGGGTGTACAGCTTTTGCCCGTTCAACGCCCCCATGTTCCGCACTTGCTGAGTGCGCCAGCAATCATTATCAAAGTGAAAACTGAAGAAAACGTTTCTAGCCATGGTCTACTCCTCCTGGATATTTTCGATATGGCGCAGCGGCGGCTACCTATCTCTATAGGTGGCCGTACGAGCTTTCTTGAATTCATTTGCGAGGTTCGTCGTTTCGTACAGGTTGTCCAATGCAGCCAAGCCCCGACTCGACAGCTCGGTATACCACTGCCTCAGACTGTCGCCACTCACCTTGGGTAGGTGTTTATTGAAAGCTTTGTAGGCCATCGCCATGTCAGCACGAGCAATGGTCTTAATGCGCCGCTCTTGAATGCTATCCAGAGCGATCCCCGACTCATTCGATACCCGCTTCGGGATGCGCTGCTCTGCGAACTGGCTGAACTGAAGTTCCGAGTAAATCCAGGGGGAGAAGGTGCGATCAAAGCTGTCGTAATTCTTCAAAGGGGCGGAATTGCTGGTGTTCAAAAAGATGAAGGTTTCGGTGCGATCGATCATCGCTTGAAGGGCGCCCACCAGCATCATGTGTACGTTCACGGACACCTGAGTGGCTTTTTTGTAGTCGTAATGAGTGATGCCGTTTACGCGCTCAGGGTTGGAGTACTGCTGATTCAGGTCGTCTACCAGGTTCTGGAAGTACCCCCAAACACATGAATCGACGAAGACGCTCAACCCCTTCTTTTGAAGCAAAACCGCTAGCCTGATGGCATCGGCTTCATCAGCGTGCGAGTGGGAAAGGAAGATGTGTGCGTCTTGCGAGGGGAAAAGGTGCTGGGCTATTTTCTCCGCATCAATGACGTCTTTTCCCTTCACCTGTCCGACAAGGTAAGTCGACAAATCTTGGTACTGACCCTTCGCCTGGTTTTTGAAGCGAGTGACGTCTGAGTCGAGCACTGTGCCCAAAGGAAGGTATTCGTTGATCTCGAAGCCTAAATACATGAGCGATGTCCTTGCTCGGCGGTAGTGAATGATTGCGGAGATTTATATCGGTTCCCGTAGGCTCGGTTCGCCTTGCGCGTGGCTGTCGAAGAAAATGCCAAAAGCATGCCATTCACTTTCGATTCGGCCACATGCTAAACACATACAGTACACGCTGGCATCATGATATTACAGCTCGGGGGCATTTTGCGTCACGCAGGCAGCTGGGTGCAGCCCTTGTACAGCCGTGGATTGGCTGCGCATCCGCAAGCGCTTGCCTGATCCCAATTTCAGTCCGGCTATACTTTTTTCGGCTTATGCATGGTCGACCAGAAACGACCTCCCGCTGCGCGCAACCATTTATGCTGAACGCTTTCAGAATGGGGAGAGGAGAGGGCCTGTCTTTAGCAGGCGGGACGGTCTAGCTATGTTGAGAACTGCTAGGGAGGGCCTGCAGACGCGTTGCCAATTTTTCAGCCCGACGACCGTTCGTCTGCAATCCTGAAAATAATCGACCCCCACCCCCTTGAAAAATTTTAAAGACTACGGAGTTTATATATTTGAGGGCAAAGAAAAAGCAGCGGCGTCCCAGCCGGCTCTATGTGTCAGATCCTCCACGGTTTGTCTTCCGTTGTGCTCTGCTTTTGCGGTTCAAGATTTCGAACCTTGCACACGGTTCTGGTAGTGACTATGCCCTTTAGGGCAGGGGGGGAGGTCGCGCTCCTTTTGCATCCGAAGGATGCTGCTTCGATTTTGATCACAAACAGAAAATGCTTTGATTGACGGGATAATTCCGTCTGAAATTGTGCCCGTGTCAGACAACGCCGCCACGGAGCCCTGAAGCGCGTTGTAAAGGAGTTGTGTGCTCAGTCGCGTGTCTTGGGTGGATATACGGCGATCGCTTGCTGAATGGCCTCCGCCACCGTCTCAAGGGCATCATTTAGTCGACTGTCCTCTCTCGTGTCGCCTGTAGCCGCCTTGAAGCTTTCGCAGTGCCGCAGGAGCGCTTCGCAGTCGTTGATATTCAGGTCGAGTTCGATCAGCATTATTCGCTCTTTAAGTGTTAATTGGATGCTGCTACCCCAGCATTTTGATGCCTGCGTGAGGCCATGAGTACGTTCTCAATTGAACAACAGGTTTGGGCCATGGCTTACTCAGCTCACGGCCAGGGGCTGCGCGGCATGCTTGAAGCGATTCTCTCAACGTACCGACGTCGCCCTGGTTTAGAAGATGCCGTGCGCATCCATCAGAGCATCGTGGGGCATGGAGCCTATGCCGCGCTAGTGGGGGCTTTGAAGTCGACTCTGCCGCACGGCTTTCACGAGCTGTCGGGATGTGTGGAAATCAGGGTGCCACTGCACTGGCATCTCATCGGCCATCTGCGAAGATCGCTGATTGATGGTGGCCATGCGAGCGATACACTGAGGGATCATCATTTTGCAGGCGACCTGGGGCTGTGACACACGGATCTCTCCGTGGTTACCAGCGAAGCCTAGGGCCTCAGAAAGCAACTCATAGCAGCTTCTTGTCTTCAGCCTGCTGCCACCGGCAGCCAGACCGAACGACAGACGTTTCCGTTTCACTTCGTTGGCTGGCACGAAGTCGTCTTGTGTAGAGATGCCGCTATCGCCTTGGGCCAACCCCCTTCAGCCCAGCGCTCTGGCCCATGGCCTATGTCATCAGCGATTTGAAGGTAGGCACCCTAGAATGGGGGGGCTTCGAACTGCTGAGCCACGGCGGATTTTCTACCCCCCACTTTAGATGGAGGTCACCTCAGGTACATCTTTTGAGTTCGAAGCATCGCGATCTGGAACGCGTCGCCGTAAATGCCATTCGTCTCCAGTACTACCTTGTCCTTGGAAGTGCTGCGGATGTCGTAGCGTTGAGACTGCGCCAGTTCAAGCTTAGGCCCAAGATCCATGCCTGGCATTGTGCCGAATGCATTGAGTGCTTGTGCTGATACGGTACGGCTGCCCAAGGTGGTGCTGGTGAGCGGTGCTTGGGCATGCTCCAGCTTGATCACCAACTCATCATCGGTGGCCTGCCACTCACCATTCCCGTCGAATGCGTACACCGCCTTAAAAGACGTGCCGGGCTTTGTGCTGACAGATTGCATTTCCCCAGTCAGCCTGTATGTCTTGTTTGAGAAATATTGAATAGTCCCCTTGAACCGAAAGACGCAGTCACGATCCGGGTATTCAAACTCCTCGTACCAATTCCCCAGTAGCGCAGGGTTGACGCCGTCCTGAGATTTCGGGGGCATAGTGTAAGGCAAAAAAAGCCCTACTATGGATGCGACTTGGGATGCCCAAGTTATAGCGCCCGCTACCAGCAAGCCGCAGCCCACCCATATTTTTCTATGTTGCTTAAACCAGTTCATTGCGTTGCCTTTCGTAATCGTCCGGTAAGCCGTCTCGACCGCTATCTCCTAGGGGCAGAGCGGACTGTGCGGCGGATTGTGCAGCGCCACAGGCACTTTGACGAGGAAATAGCGGTCGTCCGGGGTAGTGGAATTCGCCCACTTACTCAGGTGGACGCTTCCAGCGGCAAACGTTTCTGACCTGGGTTGGGCAATGCGAAGCGATTTGATGATCCTGAGCCTCACTACCAAGCGTAACTAGCTTTTGTCTGCGCCTGCCTTGAGGGCAGGCACCACAAAGGATTGCATCGCGATGAAGGGTGATTGCTAATCGCCGTTTGAGTCGACTTTGCCTACCATAACGACGTTCCAGTGAGCTTCATCACCAAGCTTGACCAGCTTTGGGTGGCTAAAGCCAGGTGAGGGCTCATCCCACGCTGGATTTTCGGGATTATTTCAAATTATGGCTCAGCAATAATTTGCGGGTGCCTGCCTGAGGTCAGGCACCACAATGAGGACGCCTCGCTAGTAAGAACGGGTGCTGATCGCGGTTTTCGGCTCAGGTTTTATCCGGTTTTCCGACCAGATGCGCTTTTTCAAGTAGGCGATTGCAAATGTCTGGCAGCCTAGTGATCCGGCGATGGAAGAGGCGCTGTACGAGACGACGATCTTGCGCCAGTTTTCCGGTCTGAGCCTGGAGCGAATCCCAGACGAAACCACCATTCTCAGCTTCCGTCGCCTGCTGGAAAAACGCGAGTTGGCCACTGGCATTCTCGGCGTGATCAATGGCTATCTGGGCGACCGTGGCTTGTCACTGCGACAAGGCACCATCGTCGATGCCACGCTGATTCATGCGCCCACTTCGACCAAGAACAAGGACAGTAAACGCGACCCGGAAATGCACCAAACGAAGAAGGGCAATCAGTATTACTTCGGCGCCAAAGCGCACATTGGTGTCGACGATGACTCGGGGCTGGTGCACAGCGTGGTGGTCACTGCGGCCAACGTGGCGGACGTGACCCAAGTCGACAAATTGCTTCACGGTGCTGAGAACGTGGTCTGCGCCGATGCAGGCTATACCGGCGTCGAGAAGCGCAAAGAACATGCTGGACGCGAAGTCATCTGGCAGGTTGCGGCCCGGCGCAGCACCTACAAGAAGCACGGAAAACGCAGCGTGTTGTACAAAGCGATACGCAAGATCGAAAGAGCCAAGGCTCAGGTTCGTTCTAAGGTTGAGCATCCATTTCGAGTGATCAAACGCCAGTTTGGCTATACGAAAGTGCGCTTTCGAGGATTGGTGAAAAATACGGCTCAGATGGTGACGTTGTTCGTCCTGTCGAACCTGTGGATGGCACGTCGACATTTGCTCTCCGACGCGGGAGAGGTGCGCCCGTAATGAGGAAAATAGCCGCTGCAAGGCGCTTGCTGCGGAAAAAATGGTTGAAATAAGCGGCAGACTTGATCGATTTTGAACGGCTGCCGTTTTTTGAAATCGCCATGGCTCAGCAGTTGAGAAATAGCTGCCTACTTCAGAGCATCCTTAGGTCTGCCGCTTGAAAATGTTGCTTGTGGACAGGCCTCGGTGCGTGTCTCCGAAGCCTGACCCATGGCTGCCCGGCGCTATTTCGTGGAGGGGGTGTACGGTGAGAAGTCCCGCACGTCTAACTCATTGAGCTGATAGTACTTTTCATTGGCTTTGAGGGCAGGTAGAAGCTGGCAGACAACGTATGGATTGCCGTAGAAAGTGTTTCTACTATGGATGTTAAAAATATATTCGTCACCGAGATAATGTTGATGCTCTAGCTGAAGGTACTCAAGGCTGCCAGGCGCTTCCCCATTTTTTTCTGCGATTTCGATCACCAAGTTGCGCAGGTTATCATGATCTTTTGTGACCACTTCCACGGAGATTTTTTTCTGGCGATGCTGATCACTGCTGAAGCCGCCGCCTGAACTGGCAGAGCCGATTCGGTTAAAGGTGATATGAGCAAGCAGTACGACTTCCATGGTTCGACCTCGTGATTGCGGAGCTTTCTTGATACCAGAGATTAGCCACGGGTGCGAGGTGCAAAAATTGCCTACCCGGCTGGCGTCGCTCGGGCACGCCTCCTCATGATCTCCAAGTGATGCTAGGTTTTGGTGCCGATACTGAACTGACTTAATTGCCGAGATGCCACAGACCAAGTTTGAGTCCTCGTGAACTGTTACCTGTGCTGGGCTTGTGTCCCTTTAGAAGTGGGTCAGTCCTGCATCGGCATGTAGGTCGCGATCCGCCCCAACAGGTGATATCAGCCTTGGCAGAGTCCGGTGGAATTTTGCCGGCACCGCTTGTATCACACAGTGAAAACGTGAATCCCTGGATATGATCACGCCAACCTGCAAAGCCATCACCGTCAACCTAGGCGGATTTGATCGGCGGTGAGTGGGGCTCAAGGCGCTTTCCAAAGATGGGGCCGATGATCAGCTCAAATTAATGCCGCTCCCCAGCACGCGCTCCGTAAATTGGGTCAGGTCGGAAAAATCTCCCCGGCCATCTCTGTGAAGCAGAAAACCCCGTACCCCAATCTCCCGGGGGCCGTCGCAATCGCACTCCTTCGAGTCACCGATCATCACCACCTCGCCGCTATCGATTGAGTCGCTGGATGCACCCAGTAATTCGCATGTGGCTCGGAACATAAAGGGTTCTGGCTTCATGGCGCCCAGCGCGAAGCTGAACCCGAAGGCATCTGCTGTCGGATAATAGCGCCGAACAGCGCTGGCATATGGAGCGGCCAGGTTCGAGGCAATTGCGACTCGAATGCCCTCGGCCTGCAGCCTTTCAACGGCGAGCAGACCATCGTCGAACGCCTTGATGGACGCTAAATCTGCGGCAAGGTCACCTTGGATATCAGCCATCCGAGCGGGGTGAATTTTGATTCCAAATAGCTCTGCTGCCTCGGCCAGGTTCAGATTGCGAGTGAGGATTTGGCGCAGGTCGTCAGGCTTGGGCCTACGGCCTTGGCGGATACCTTCCTTTAAGATTTGGCGGTACGGGTGCCGGCCCTTGGGGATCGTGAGGAGTGTGCCAAATGCGTCGAAGAGAATGAATTTCACGGACATCGGGGGAGCCTGATCATTGCTGGGGCATAGCGATGCCCAGGGCTTGCAGGATACAGTGAAAGAGGTCGGGGTATTGGGAAACTGGCAGATCCACCTGCCCAAGCCAGCGAACACCCTGAAGGTGGCTGTGGTGATCTGAGATCAAGGACATTAGGGTGTAGTGGTGCTCGCCGAGGGCTGGCTGCAACCTGGCTCATCGGCGAACTGTGCAGCGTAGCCTATGATTCTTTGAACTCCAGGAGGTTTGTTCATGAAAGCAAGGATAGCGTTGACGTTGGCAGCCGGGCTGATGGTAGTAGAGTTCGCACATGCCGATACCTTTGCAGGTTATGGGTGTACCTCTGACTGTTCGGGACACAGGGCTGGTTATGAGTGGGCTGAGCAGCACGGAATTGAAGATGAGTCCTCCTGCAGCACCCCCTCACAATCCTTTAATGAAGGTTGCGCAGCTTACATCGAAGAGAATCGTGGCAGCGGCGACTCCTCAGCCACGGACGACGATGACGAAAGTGATGACGACGATGAGTAGCTCCGTTTTTGTGTCGCGAGCGGGCCAAGCGGCCAGTCCGCCAGGGCGCTCCTGGGACACTGATCCCAGGCTGTTCGTTATGACTCACCTGAAGGTGCGCTTAAACTACTCCTTGATGGCCTGGCAACGAAGGCGGGGATGTCCAAAATTTTGACCTAGTGTGGCAAAAGGCGGAGCAGGTGTTTGGTGACAAAGCCAAAGCGGCTGTATGGCTGTCGACGCCTAACCATCTGTTTGGTGGCATGACCGCAATCGACTATGTGAAAAACAAGGAATACTTGGAGCTGGTGATTGAGGTGCTGGCCCGGATCGAGCACGGTTATGCCTGCTGAAGCTACTGCCGGTTGTGAGAAGGTATAAACCGTCCAGGTGTAGTGAGTGCTCATTTTGCTGGGGAGGGTGCTTGGCATTTACGCCTGTGAGAACATACAGTGGTTCTGTCAAAGTCGTCAGCTCTGAGGGATCACAATGAAGGTGTTTGTAAGCTCCGTCGTCAATGGGTTTGAGCAGTACCGAGCAGCAGCTAGGAGGGCCATCACATTGCTGGGGCACACGCCAGTCATGTGCGAAGACTTTGGTGCGCGCCCGTACTCCTCACAGCATGCGTGCATGACTGAGGTCGACCAGGCCGATATCGTCGTGTTGATCCTGGGCGCGAATTTTGGCTATCAGACGGATACAGGTGAGTCTGTGACCCAGCAGGAGTTTCGGCGTGCCAAGGCTGCTGGCAAACCGATCCTGGCCTTCCTCGAAACCGTGGAAATGGAGGAGCGCCAGAAAGTATTTTCCTGGGAGGTATCGGACTACCTTGATGGTCTGTTCCGGGTGACCTTCATCGATCAATACCAACTCTCGGACGGCATTGTTCAGGGGTTGAATCAAATGTCCGTGAACCGTAACGCCATCTCTGAACAAGAGTTCGTGCAGCGCCTGCAGCAAAGGAATGGCAATGGTCGGTGGAGTGGTTATGATCACCAGGCCCGTCTGGAGGTAGCCTTCCTTCCACAGCCTGAAACTGCCGGCACGCTTCGTTCCGCGCATGCACAGCACGAGGCGTTTTTCATGAAGATTTGCCAGACCGGCCTGGGTTTGCTCAAAGACGGCTACAAAGACTTCGACACTGCTGAGCAGACGGGGATCGATACCCCAGAGGTCAAGTGGCGGCATCATGAAAGCGGACTCTGCTCGGTCTCTGTTTCCCTGGCCAATGCATCCACCTCGCGAAACATCATGGACTCCTTCTACCTGTCGCCTTCCTTGGTCAGAAAAGGCGCCGAGGCTGCGTTTGGCTTGCTGAGCGAAGGGAAGGGGGGCTGGTTCCAAATTGGCCTGTATGGTGTTGATCACAAGGTCTTCAAAGAGTCTCCCACGACTGCGACCAACAGCATCTCGATGCCGCATCGCTCTCAGCAAAATCTGGAGGAGCGGACTCTGTTGATCCCTGCCACGCCGGCGGCATACCGTCATTGGTTGGACGAGGTGATGTTCCGCTTTGAGCGCAAAATGTCCATGTGATGGTGAACTGTCTCTGTCGATCTAAAGCCGCTTGTTATGGAGAGCGGCTTACGGCCAGACGCGCTTGCTCACTGAGGTCAGCCTTAGCTCGGATCGCTCCACGTCGTAAGTTGGGATAAGAATCTACAGCCTTAGCAGGCCCATTCGTGGCGTTCAGTGAAGGGAAAGATCCCTCTAACTTATTAATAGTAGGCACATTTCGTGTGAATCTTGTAATTTCAGCCCAATTTACTTGGGCACTAGGTTGAGCTTATGAAGCATTCCATCCATGTGAATGTCCGCACATCCGTATGGGGTGGCCAGAAGGCTGAAATTCTACGCCTAGGCACGAGCCGTGAGAGTAGCAGGGAATGTTGACCGCACAGCTGGACGTGGGTGCGCACTATTTTGCGTCTGTTTAAAAGGTCAAGCATAAGTCGAGTTAATATGGAAAAAATATATCACTACACAAGTTTTGAAACGTTCAAGAAGATAATTGAATTTGGCACCTTTAGATTGGGTTCGCTGGCTAACGTTGATGATGCGGAAGAGGGTTTTTTACTTGACACCGCCTCGCAGGCGCCGTATACGTTTGTGAGTTGCTGGACGAAAGACTCTGAAGAGAACATACCGTTATGGAAAATGTATGTTGACTCTGATTTTGCCGTAAGGATCGGGGTTTCGCCCGACCTTTTAGTCCCAAAACTTGTTGACCAATACTTTGTAGCCAACCAAAAAAATAACGATGCTCATGTTTTTTTGATGCATCGTGGCGGCTCAAGAGGTATGGAGTTTTTTTCGGACGTCATCTACACAGATGAGCCTAGGCTTCGAATTGTTCAGGATTATCGTGGATGTTTTGATGAGGGCTATATATCTAGTTATGGCTTGACTAAAAGTTTATACTGGAAATTTCAACAGGAAGTAAGATTTATTGTTCAGGGTGTACCTAAATCACAAGTAGTAAGACGGCGTGGTGCGTTGCTCTACACATGCTGTCAAGAGGTTATGGATAACTCTCTTTCTACAAATATAAATTTTATCGACATGGAGTATGACGTTAGCAAAATGCTGGCGGCTGAAATCATGCTGGGCCCATCGACATCTGGAGACGATGAAAAAGAGCTTAAGAAATTCCTAGATGAAAAAATGCCAAATTTCTCTGGAGAAATCTCAAGAAGTAAAGTCTATACCAGACCCAAGAAGTGAGTGGTTTTTATGCTCGCAGCGTCGGAGCGGATGAATAAAATTCGGTAACTGATTCTGTTTGTTCAAGAAGGGAGGGGCGACGTGGCGAGGGCATTGCATATTTCGCCCTGTCGGAATTAGGTATGGCATGGGGAGGCGGGGACGGTCAGTCAGGTTAAGGACGGAGAGATCTTTGACTTGATAGCGCAGGCCGATGGTCTTCCGACCATTTGGCCATGTCAGTCGGGAGCTTCGCCTGCTTTGGATCGCTGCAGCCGGCAATCAACAAACCAGCCATCAAAATGGCCGCCACTCTTGTGCGCATCGTATTTACCTATGTTTAAGTCGGTTGAAGCCGCGAGGTTTGCAACCCTGTTTAACCTGAGGCCTTCCTGCCCGGCGACCTCGTCCGCGTGCGGTAAACCAAATGTGACTGGCCTTGGAGCATGATGGTTATACGACAGTGGCGCAACGCCATCTAGATGGTTGAGGACAGTGCACACAAGTCCCCGGGGCAGATACGAAGTAGTGGCTCATCGCTATTGCCACACGGCTCATTGATGGGCAACCTGAGCCTATTTGCTTGGAGGCATTGCGGTGGGCGCAGAGGAAAAGCGGTACCCGAGGGAGCGGTTCACAAAGCAATTGATCCGGATGTGTGAAGCGCTGGACAAGGTATCGACGCGTGATTTGGAGTACACGTTGTTCGATGAGCCACGCGTCTGTCGCATGACAGTCAGCCAGCTTTGGGTGTTTGGCTCTTACGCACGCGGAGCTCTGACGTGCGGGGATTTAGATGTTGTCGTGAAGTACACGAAGGCGTTGGGAGGTAAGCCAATGCCAAAGGTCTACACACGTGCTTTTTTCGGCTCAAATCCAGGTGTCAGGTTCTACGATGGGGATCCCCACGAGAATAGCTCCGGTGCTGAGATTTCTGACGCGGTGCTCATTTGGGAAGGCGGCCACGATGAGAACCCGTGGAGGACGAGAATCGACTCGATCGTGCCTGATGCCGATGCCGGAAGGGCTCCGCGTGAAACAGACTGCATCCCGTTGCGCTCGGAACAGTTGCGTACTCACGGTGATGATTTCATCCGTGCTGCAAAGCTTTATCAGGAAGGTTTTCTCGAATGGGATTATTTCCCTCTCGACGAGGAGTTGCTGAGCCCCATCCCTGAATCAGGTTTGTCTCGAAGAGATTCCAGGCTGATCTCGATCGCGGCTGACATGACCCAAAAGACTCGTGATCTGGTGCCTGCCATTTGGCGCGTTGCCAACCTGACTGAACCCAATGGGACATGGAGTAAGGCCGTCGCTGAGCGCGCCACGCTCCGTTGCGGGAGCACGTTGATTCATGTCGGTAAGCCTACGTTGTCACTCCGTTGCTTCGAGAGCATGAAAAATCGCCAGCTGATGCTGATCCCTCACCGCACTGCACGAGGCCCGAATGGCATCTGGCTCATTCGGCGCGGGCCTAAACACCCTCAGGTGCTCGGGTTTAAGAAGCGCTCGGTATTCTTTATTGGCGTGCCTGGTACGCCTGAACTTGTCTACGCTCGGCATCAATCTGAGGATGTTCGCATCCTCGAACTGTTCGATACCAAGAGCCAGGCGAAAGCAGCGATTGCCGAGACATTCTCAAAGCCTGAGGCGGGGACGGTCAGTCAGGCTAAGGACGGAGAGATCTTTGACTTGATAGCGCAGGCCGATGTCTTGGAGCACGGCGTTGAGCAAATAGCGATAACGGATCTAGGCCGCCGCTACCTTGACCAGGCAGGGAGCGGTGAGGATAGGGAGTGGCTTGTCGGATTGTACAGGTACTCCCAGAAACGGCGTCTTGATTGAAGCAGCGCTGATGGGCTGGGGGAGGTCAGCAGTTTTGAAATTACCTCTCCCATCTCGGAGCCTTGAAAGGGAAGGGTGGATGTTAGTCCGGTGAGTCGCGCGCAGCAGCGTGAAGCTCGCTCCACAAGCGGTAACGGATCATCGAGGAGGCCACGCCGAATGCACCAAGGAGTTTTGTCTTGTTCTCCAAGTCATCATCAGGCCGCACCGCCACAGTCCAAGGTAAAGAGTTGTCATTTAGCGCACGCATTAAGGCTATGAAGTAAGGGGCGTCGACTGGATCAAGCGAATGGCCAAGCACCACCACTTGGTCGATATCGCTGAGGCCTGCGAAGAAGCTGGCATTGCGCTCGATGATCTCTTTCGAAGGCTTGAAGGTCGCAGAGAAGAAGTCGTCCAAAGTGCTCATGGCTTCCACGAAGCGATGGTCTGAGTCTTCATGATCCACGGCCTTGAACAGCGATGTCCTTTCCTCTGGTACCCACCCGTGGCCCAGCACAAGCTCAGAGTCGGCATCAGCTGATTCGCCGTGGATGTGCAGAACGTTCGAGGAGGGCACGTGATAGACACTGCTCAACGTGCCTGTGTAGTTAAACGTCAGGTAGGTGGCGTTCACATCCAGTTCCGCCAAGCGGTTCTGTGCGTTGGATGCGTCTGGAATCTCGATTGTCCTGACCCATTGGGCGAAAAGCATCTGGAGTGTCTGTGATAACCCTTCAGCCACCCGTTTGACCTCGTATTGAAAGTCATGATGGCCAGCGTCGCTCCAATTCTCGTCTGAGTACGATCCCATGAAATGTTCGAGGCTGCTGACGATGTGATCAGTGTCTAGGTGGGCAAGTGCTGACTCCAGCTCAGCCCAAAGCCCACCGGCGGGCACGTAGTCTTCCAGCCAGTCATAGACATCGCGATCGTATGCCTTCACATAGGCCTTGAAATGGCCGTACCCGGTGGGCATGAGGTGGTTGAGGTCGAAGCCGTTTCCGATGACGTAGAGAGTCTTAAGGGGCATTGCTCTACCTAGTTTGTGTGGGGGCGAAAGTTCATCGTCAAGATATCTGCGACTACTCTGCTTGGATAGTGCTGCCGCCGCTTCCGTCGTTCTGACTAAGAAGCGCACGGTGCAACGGAGCTGGGGGCATCTGACCTAGACTATTGCTCAAGCGTGGTCTGTGTACTAGCCAAGGCTAGAGGAGATTGAGGCGACGGAAAGTGATCCAGGACTGTTGTCGAGTCGCTCCCCATTTAAGACAGAATATCGTTGATGAAGTCCCGGATTCTTGGGGGAATTAAGTTAATTGCTGCTAGCTGAGTCTATCGAATGCGGGAGACATTTGGATTGGATTTCAAGCTCAGCAGTTCTTTCTCCAGTGTTCTCACCCGCTCCGCAAGCTGGAGATTTTGTGCGACTACTTGCTGTAATTGCTGGGTAAGAAGGTCATTCCGGGCTTGACTGGCAACGACCTGTTCCGAAGCGTTAGCTAATAGTGCTGTAGTTTGAGTGGGCGTGTGTCTGTGCAGTTCTCGATAAGCGTTAATTTCATCGATCAAAACCCTGTGATGCGGGCGCGATTTTTTTAAGTACCCTCGATCGAATCCAGATTCAACGCTCACAATTCCTGGGGTTATTTTGTGTTTGGGTAAGTTCTTATGCTGGGGAAGGAGGGGCGTACCAATCTTGAGGCGGTCAAAGCCTTGATAACATCTTTCCAAACCGTCATCGCTTGCTCGCATATTCATTGTTTAGGCCCTTTCTTAGCAAACGCTTGCAGTGATGTGATTTCATAGGTAAGCACCTGGTATTCACCCGAGTCGCTGGCGTATCGGGCTCGCTCCTCTTCCAGGCTTGCGATGTGAGCATTTAGAGAGTCTGGATGAATGATTGAACCATCGCACGTGGTGCAAGGTAGGACGTTGCCTAGCATGTATTCTTGGCAGTCACCGACTTTGGTACAGGCGCCGAGAAAGGTTGTTCGATAGCTGATCTCTCCCGCGACAGCCCTCTTCTGAGTCTCTGCTCTTAAGTCGGTGATGATAATATCGCCAGCTGCCCAGCGTTGACGCTGCTTATTTATTTGGACGCCCGTCCCCCCCATGAGTTCGGTTTCGCTTAATACGGCTGAAATGAGTTCGTAAGCTGCTTGCATGGGCACGGACATCTGAAATTCGAATAGAAAATGATTGTCAGGGAGAATATATTCATTGGTTTCTGGGTCGTAGTATCCAAATATTGATTTTATTTTCTCAAAGTTATTCCTATAGTATTTTGTCATCTGCCGCGCAAGATGCTTGAATTGCTTAGCGAGTGAAGGGAGTGAGATGAAGCCACTGCTGCTACCATGATACGCAAGCGATCTACGCAGTTGGTGGGATGTAAGTGGCCACGCAGCGCCGACGGCAAATCCATCGCCTGCTCTAAATTCACGCTGCGGATCTGAGAGTTGGAGCTCCTCCATATGGGAAGGCAGGATGACGAGTTCTTGTAAGCAACGAGGTTTGTTTTCCGGCATCCATGAGGTAGGCTCTAGGAGCTTATTTGGTAGCTTGATGATGGAAGGTGATGAAAATAAAGGCATTTGTTCTACGGGAGTGCCGTAAATTTTAGAAAGGCCTCTGCATATTGCTTGTGCAACTCTGACGGCCCGGATCACCTCCGTTGGGGCTAGCCAGGACTCGCTGGCTTGATATCCGGTAAACTTCGTAGTTGTCGATATGACATCAACTGTCTGAGGTGGGCGACGTTGCTTGCCTTCGCTGTCAAGGATTGCTGGGACTATCTCTTCATTACGAAGGCAGTCGTATGGGAGTCTAACGACCTCTTGATCGCGCATGCCTGTGTACGTGTGAATTGTATATTTTAGTAAGTACTGTATCTTGGCAAGTGCCATTGACAGGTTTTGTCGGTACTCGCATGCATAGTCGCCGATAAACAAATCTGTAAGATAATGCCACTCTACAGCCTCGGTGAAACATGGTAGTTCTTGATGAGGGGCAAATTTGAGTGCTCTCTCTTGAAAATCCAAAGAGTTTCCATAGGCTCGATCTGAAAATGCAGCAACAAAGCGCTCTAGGTCTGGGAGGAATTGTTCTAAATGGTTTAGCTCTCGCTGTAAAATATCTATGAGTTTTAAATACAGGCCGGTAGGTAGTATTGGAAATTGGTTTTTCTTAGGTTTGTCACTCAGCTCAAAAATTGAGAAATCTGTAACCGGAGTAAAGCCTAAGAGGCGCGGCGAAATTTTGGATAAATTTAAAAGAAGTGCCATCAGTAGCCCCTGGCTTCTTCTATCGTTCTTTAGAGATTTTACGAAGCGCTCAAGGTATGCCGGATTACTGAAGAGTTGCTCTAGAGAAATCTTTCCGATGAAAGGGTGGTCAATCTGGGAGTAACAAAAGTTTGCTGCTAGTTTGAACAAAGTGAAGTGGGTGCTGATGGTTGTTACGGAAAGTGCGCCGGCATAACCACCGACAGAGTAATTCAAAAGGCAAAAGACTATGTATTTCAGGCTTTCCTTGATTTCGGACTGAACAGCGTCCCCATGTACAACATGAAATAACCTATCAAATCGCCACTGGCCAAGCTTTCTTCCACTTAGGCGAGCAGTGTTTGGATCCCATTTGTCGTCGCCGTAGACCGCCGTCGGTCGATCATTTGTATCCTTGAATATTACATAGTCCGCCGGAGGGATACTCTTCATTTGACCATCACTGCCGTACAAAGTCTGTGAAGACCCTGGAGTGCTGCTTTGGCTGTACAAGTTTTCTTCGCTCATACTATAAGTCCTACGCTTTCGAACCGAGCCATCCTGCTTTCCCAAAACGGGGTTAGGATGCCAAGTGTGAAAACCTTGTGTCTAATACGGTCAACCATCTGTTTGTGATTATTAGAGATTGCCGCAATAGCGTCTATTATCTCACAAATTCTTTCGTCTATATTGTGGAGAATGCTGCTCTTATCTTGCGGTGTTGATGACCAAGATTGCAGGGCATCAATCACGTACAGGGCGCTTAAGAGTTTGAAGGTGTCCTCCTCGTCCGCATGGCAGGAGTGATGAATGCAGTAAAAGCATCCAAGTTGATTCGTGCAGGATGGCTGTATACTGATTTCTTCACTCTTGCCACGTGGATGCAGATAGCCGCTGCACCGTCCAGATGGAACTGAGAGGCCTGTGCCATCACTATTTATAAGTGATGCAGCTTTATGTACTGCTGACCAATACGCACTGAACTCATTTCGTTGGCGGTCAATGGACTGGTGCGAATAACTATTCAGGTTGGTTTCGATCGTGTGGTTTAAGGACTTGGCAATAATTTCCGGGTCTTCATTTAACGTGTGGAGGATAATGTTTTTAATTTTTCGGCTAGTTAAGGGTGGGATGTTTGTGATGCCATCGGGCAAGAAGGTTCCATGCAGTTTTTTGAAATAGTGGGCTTGAAAATTTGGGGGCAGTTGTACCGGTGTGCCCGATTTGCTGCTCAATTTTAAGAATAAATATGGTGATTCCTGCCCGTCAATTATCCAGTTCCGAAGCTGCAAGTATTTTCTAAGCAAAGGGACTCCGATTTTTGCTGAGATCGAGTAACGAGTCAGCTTTCCCCCTGCTCTGAACTTTACTGATTTTAACTGCTTTGTGATGGAGTTCTCGGCCACCGCTACTGCATTATCAAAATCGAATTTTATAAATTCGGAAGGCGTTGCGCCTGTGAGATAGAGAAATAATTGTGCATATGCGTCTGCTGCGAGCATCGCCAATCGCATTCTAATTGGAGATCGCGGGTCGTTTGCAAGGCGCGTGGTGGTAGCGAACCCATCATGGCGCTTTTGTGCTGTGCTTTTGCAAAGACCAAATTTTTTGCTTATTTCTAACGGGGTAAGAAGGGTATTAGTCTCGCTGTTGTAAGCAAGAATTTGGTGCCTGTTGTATTGTGTTAAATATGGACGGCCCAGCACGGGGGTAAAAGAGCAAAGTGAACCGTTGATTTCAATCGATAACGGGAGTTGCTTATTCTCCAGAACAGTAGATGACAATTTTTCGGAAAGGTCTCTGGCTGTCCGCGTTGCCTGGCGTATATGCTCCTCGGGTGGGATGCTTCCAAAGCTTCCTTTTGGTAGCTTAAATGTCTTGATGCCCGCTATGATCTGGATGTAGTTATTTTTAAACTTCATCTTTAGGAGTTGTTTAAGTGCTAGCTGTGCACGGTAACAAAGGCAGATTTTGCAATTCTTCAGTACGAGCAGTCTATGGGTTAAGCTTTCAGTAAAAGCTTGGTATGCTTTTCGTGCATCTTCGGCTGACCTAAATAAGTCGCTGTGGTTGTTTGAGTCGCACCAATTGAGAGCATACTTGAATTGTTTAAGAGCGGAATTTGCGGATATCTCGTTATTGCTCATCGCAATGAGGTTTAGGATTTCGAGCAATACTTCCCGTCTCTCCAGTCTCAAGGTTTCCAGGCGCACAGGAGTCGGTAGCCGGGCTGCGATCATACTGTTGTTAAACACCATTTTTCGCTCAGTATAAGCGAGTGAGCCAATATCAATTGCGCTTACTTGGGCCTTTTTCAATAGCACCCTTATAAGCTCAGGGTGCTCGAAATCCTTCAGCAGCTGGCTGGGCGTGAGAGTAACTGTTTCACGGATTACGAGCGAGTTAGCTGACGTTAACTGACTCATCTTCGCGCACCGTTTCAAAAAGCCATTCTTCGTAGGAGTTTTGCGACTCAAAAGTGTCAATTATCATTTTAAACAATTTAAGATAATTTTCCGTGGTTTCGCGGTCACTATGCCCGAGTAGTGATTGAATTATGGAAATATCTTCGCCGTACTTAAGGTATTTTTTCTCGATCCCAATCTGAAGGTGTTGCCAGGTTTGGTATGCGAAAGTTGCCCGGAGCCAGTGGAAGGTGAAGTCTTTGGGCAGACTATTGCCCATCAGTCTAGCAAGCCTCTTTTTAAATGTTCCTGTTACTTGGCCTCGTGGCACCGTTTTCAAGATAGGATAGCGAAGATCATCTTGCGCCATGTAGTAACAGTTTGCTTGGTCAGAAAGGAAGAGGTAAATGTTTTCTTCGGCAGGTAATGGGAGGTCTGGGTGGTGAGTGGAGAAGTTTGTTAGAAATTTACGCTGACGTTTTTTTGCGGTAGCGCAGGAGCCCCAGATCAGCAATTTTTCAGCAAGCTTCTTAGATATGTAAATCGCATGATTTTTACCTCCTTTTGTATCAATGCCACTTCCTGGGCCAATATGTAATTTGTATTTTCCATTCCGCTTTAGTTTGTCTTCGGTAAACCCTATCAGATGTTTTAGCCGGATTGTGAGTAACGTTTGTTTTCTGGCTCCAGTCTCCACTGCCAGTTCGATAATCAGTCGGTCTTGTACGCTAAATTCTCTGCTAGTGATTGCGATATGGAGCTTTGAGAGTTGATCGTTATTAAGCGGTGTAAGATCTTCTCCATCGTCACGAACAAAGCCTTCGGGCACAGAAGATGCTGGGGCCGTACGCACAGTCATGCTTCTCTTCAAGCCTTCAACAGGGATTTTACCATTTCTAGAGTTTACGTACCGTTTATACGGTGTAGTACTATCAACAAGCTCAATGTTGAGATCGATCCAGTATTTAGATGCGTGCAAGTAGAAGTCATAAATTACTTTGGTTCTTGCATTAATACCCGTACTAGTCAGGCCCGGAAGAGTTTTAAGGTGGTTGAAGTAACGGCCATAAGGACGATGTGCTGGTCGTTTGCCAGAGAAATCCTTCCAGTCAATACCGTTCTTTTCGCAGAAGGCTTGATATTCTATTAAAATTGGTGCTTGGCGTCGCGCTTCGTCAGTAGGGCGGTCTTGTTGATGTTTGTTGATAATTAAGTGATAAATATAAGAATTGGCCTCAAGCCAAGGCGTTCCATCACTCTTGAACAGAAACGGATAGTTGTAAGCAGATTTTAATACTTGGTCGCCGTACTCGGGAACGTGATAGACATTGATATTACTACCTATCAGTGCTCGCTCATGCGCTCCAGGTGGGGCGTCTGTTAGGTAGACCTCGTCAAACGCATTCTCGACGTGGGGAAGAATCACCAAGCGTCCGGAGTGGTTGGGATTCTCAAACGGGGGCATTGAGATCACCTGAGCGATTAACCGACAAGAGTCAATCTCTCAGGACACGCGGACTGCGTCAATCCTATGTCAATCTTAAGCGATAAACGGCTCTGTCAATCTGTCTATGTTAAGCACTAAGCAGGCGCCGTAGGGGTGCAGGTCGGGCTCGATGCCTTTCCACACGAAAAAGTCGTAGTCCAGCGGCTTGGGCAGTTCGTCGAGCAGTTCGAAGCCGGCGGTGCCGGGCACGCAGTGGCTGACCCAGGTGATGTCGGCGTTGGGCAGGTTCAGCGGTTGCAGCATCTGCACGGGGCTGTCCACCACCCAGGCGGCTTGTGGCGAGTGGGCGTCCTTGCTGCCCAGGCGCAGGCTGGCGAAGCTGGCCAGATGGTTGAGCGCCGCGCCGATCAGATGGCCTTCGGGCACCGGCAGTTCGGCCGGGCAGAGGGGGGTGAAGCCTTTTTGGGCGTCGATGTCGAAACTGGCGATCTTCATGGGGGCAATTCCTTGCTTCGCTGTGCGTGACTACATATTCCACCTGATGTAATATGTGGTCAAGCAGAAATTTGCATTGAGGCTGCGGGCGTCATCGCGAGCAAGCTCGGCTCCTACAGATGGAATGCGACCGGTGTAGGAGCCGAGCTTGCTCGCGATGAGGCCCGCAGCCCCCAACAGGACCTGCCCCCATGAGCAACGCCCAGATACTGGCCAGCGTCGACATCGTCGCCCTGCGCCTCACCCCCAGCAGCGCCTGGAACTGCTGCTGATCCGCCGTGCCCGCGAGCCGTTCATCGACCAATGGGCGCTGCCCGGCGTGCTGGTCAACGGCCGCTGTGCCGACGCCAGCCTGGACGCCGCCGCCACCCGCGCCCTGGATGAGAAGGCGCGGGTAGTGCCGCGCCACCTGGAGCAGGTGGCCACCGTCGGCAGCGCCAGCCGCGACCCGCGTGGCTGGTCCATGA
Organism: gamma proteobacterium L18; assembly: GCA_000497835.1. GTDB lineage: Bacteria > Pseudomonadota > Gammaproteobacteria > Pseudomonadales > Pseudomonadaceae > Aquipseudomonas. Next base: position 375,250 of record KI547164.1, read on the forward strand.
GCACCATTTACCTGGCGCTGCTGTGCCCGACCACGGTCCTGGAAGGCGATGACCTGCGCTTCTTCGCCCTGGACGCCATCCCCGCGCTGCCGTTCGACCATACCGAACTGGTGGCCCAGGCCCACGCGCGCCTGGCGGCCAAGGCGGTGTACACGGCCTTGCCACTGCACCTGCTGCAACCGCGCTTCACGGTCACCGAGGCGCTGGGCGCCTTTGAGGCCAGCCTGGGCCAGGCGGTGCAGCACACCACCCTGCGCGGCCGCCTGGAACGCATGAAGGACAAGGGCTGGATCGTTGATACCGGCGAGAAAAACCGCCCACCCATGGGCCGTCCGCAGAACCTGCTGGAGCATCGTCCGCAGCCGGGCAAGGTCTTCGTGTTCGACCGCAGCGTGCTGGTGTGAAACCCACCTGAAGCAGGTTTCACGTAAGTGGGAATGGTTGGCAGTTAAAATCGGCGGCGTTTTGAACCCCACCGAGGTGTCCCGATGCAACGCCGCGCAACCCGCTCCACCCGTGCCAAGGGCCTGCTCGCCGCCCTGGCGTTCAGCCTGTTCAGCCCGCTGGTGCTGGCCCAGACGGTGACCGACATCGCCGGGCGCACGGTGCAGGTGCCGGACAACCCGCAGCACGTGCTGTTGGGCGAGGGGCGGATGATCTATGCCATGGCGTTGCTGGAAGGCAAGCAGCCGTTCCAGCGCGTGGCGGGTTGGCAGGGTGAATTGAGCTCCGTGGACAAGCCCGGTTATGACGCCTTCAAGGCCATCTACCCGGCCATCGGCAAGGTGCCGACCATCGGCACCACCTCCGAGGCCAGCGTCAGCCCCGAGAAGGTCCTGGCGCTGAACCCCGACGTCGCCATCTTCGGCATCGCCGGCCACGGCCCGGGCCTGGACAACCCCATCGTCAAGCAACTGCAGGACGCCGGCATCCCGGTGGTGTTTATCGATTTCCGCCAGCACCCGATGCAGAACACCGTGCCCAGCATCCGTCTGCTGGGCAAAGTGCTGCACCGCGAGCCCCAGGCACAGGCCTACATCGACTTCTACCAGCAGCACCTCAAGCGCGTGCAGGACGTGGTCGGCAAGATCCCCCGCGAGCAGCGCCCCAGCGTGTTCATTGAAATGCTCGCCGGCGTCGGCAAGGGCGGCATTCCCTGCTGCCACACCGCGGGCAACGGCAACATGGGCGACTTCATCGAAGCGGCAGGCGGCAACAATATCGCCGCCGGCCTGTTGCCGGGCGTGATCGGCGACATCAACCTGGAGAAACTCATCGCTGCCGACCCACGTTTCTACCTGGTCAGCGGCACCCGCGACAACACCGCCACCGACCCCGGCTACAAGGCCGGTGGCGGCGTGAGCGAGGCCAATGCCCGGGCCAGTCTGCAGACCCTGGTGTCGCGCGAGGGCATCAGCACCCTGACCGCCGTGCGCGAAGGCCGGGTGCATGGTGTGTGGCACAACTTCTACAACTCGCCGCTGAACATTCTGGCGGTAGAGGCCATGGCCAAGTGGTTCTACCCGCAGCAGTTCAAGGACCTGGACCCGCAGCAAAGCAAGGCCGAGCTGCAGAAGATGCTGCCTGAGGACATCAGCGGTGCGTTCTGGGCCGACCTCAAGGCCGGGCAATGACCACCGCCGTGATGCACGAGCAGGCGATCATGGACGACTATCGCCGCGTGCTGCGTCGCCGCCTGTTGTTGCTGGCGCTGTTCGCGGTGGCGATCCTGGCGTCGTTGCTGCTGGACTTCACCCTCGGGCCGTCCGGGCTGACCCTGCATGACCTGTGGCAGACCCTGCTGCACAAGGCGTCGGTCAACCCCGGCCAGCAAGTCATCGTGTGGAGCATTCGCCTGCCCCAGGCGCTGATGGCGGTGCTGGTGGGCGCTGCCCTGGGCCTGGCTGGCGCCGAAATGCAGACCATCCTCAACAACCCGCTGGCCAGCCCGTTCACCCTGGGCGTGTCCCATGCGGCGGCGTTCGGGGCGGCGCTGGCGATCGTGCTCAACCTGGGCATCCCTGGCGTGCCGGACGAGTGGCTGGTGGCAATCAACGCCTTCATCTTCGCCCTGATCGCCACCCTGCTGCTCGACCTGCTGGCGCGCTGGCGCAAGGCTGACACCAGCGTGGTGGTGCTGTTCGGCATCGCCTTGGGTTTTACCTTTGGTGCGCTGGTGTCGCTGATTCAGTTCGTGGCCACCGAGGACTCGCTGCAGGCCCTGGTGTTCTGGACCTTGGGCAGCCTGGCCCGGGCGAGCTGGCTGAAGGTTGGCCTGCTGGCGCTGGCGGTCGGCATCGCCTTGCCCTTGGCCCTGCGTCGCGCCTGGCAGTTGACGGCCCTGCGCCTGGGCGAGGACCGTGCCGCCAGTTTCGGCATCGACGTGAAGCGCCTGCGCCTGGGCACCTTGCTGCGGGTCAGCGTGCTGTCGGCGCTGGCGGTGGCCTTTGTCGGTACCATCGGTTTCATCGGCCTGGTGGGCCCGCACATCGCCCGCCTGCTGTTCGGCGAGGACCATCGCTTCTACCTGCCCGGCAGCGCCCTTGCGGGTGCGCTGATTCTGTCGCTGGCCTCGGTAGCATCGAAGAACATCATCCCCGGCGTGCTGATCCCGGTGGGTATCGTCACCTCGCTGGTGGGCATTCCGTTTTTCCTGTCGATCGTGTTGCGCCGCACCGGAGGCCATTGATGCTTGAAATACGGCAACTGGACGTCAGCTACGGCAAGCGCCCGATCATCGAGCAATTGAGCCTGACGGGCATCGGTCGCGGCCAGGTGACGGCCCTGCTGGGCCCCAACGGCTGCGGCAAGTCGACCCTGCTCAAGGCCATCGCCGGCCTCACGCCTGCCCGCGGCCAGGTGCTGCTGGACGGCGACGACCTGCTTCAGGCCAGTTACGCCGCCCGTGCCGAGCGCGTGGTGTACCTGCCGCAAAGCCTGCCGGCCAGCGTGCACCTGCGAGTGTTCGAATCCTTGCTGGTGGCGCGCCGGGCCAGTGGCAATACCCCGCGCCAGCAGGACATCGACGAGGCGCGGGCGCTGTTGGAGCAGCTGGGTATCGCGCACCTGGCCATGAGCTTTCTTGACCAGCTGTCAGGCGGCCAGAAGCAACTGGTGGGCCTGGCCCAGGCGCTGATCCGCAAGCCGGTGCTGCTGTTGCTGGATGAGCCGCTGAGCGCGCTGGACCTCAACCATCAGTTCCACGTGATGGAAGTGATTGGCCAGGAAACCCGCGAACGCGGCATGGTGACGTTGATCGTGTTGCACGACATCAACATCAGCCTGCGGCAGACCGATCGGGTGCTGATGCTCAAGGGTGGGCGCTTGATCGCTCATGGGGCGCCGGCCGAGGTGATCGATGGCGACAGCCTGGCGGCGGTGTATGGCGTGCGTGGGCGGGTGGAGCGCTGCTCGCAAGGCACTGCCCAGGTGATGATCGACGGGTTGGTGTAGGGCTTGCGGGCCTCATCGCGAGCAAGCTTTGCTCCCACAGTGTTGAGCCGAACATCTATGGCTGATTTAACACTGTGGGAGCAAAGCTTGCTCGCGATGAGGCCAGTAGCCCCACCCCTTACTTGCGAGCCTTGATCACCGCGCGCATCGGCGCCGGCAGCCCTTCGATGGTGCGGCTATGGTCGTTGGGATCAAGGAAATCGCCCAGCGACTGGTATTTCATCCACTCGGTGCTGCGCTGTTCCTCCACCGTGGTCAGGCTCACGTCCACGCATTCGATGTCAGTGAAGCCCGCACGGCGCAGCCACAACTCCAGGGCCGGCACCGACGGCAGGAACCACACGTTGCGCATTTGTGCGTAGCGGTCTTCCGGCACCAGCACCTGATGCTTGTCGCCTTCTACCACCAGTGTTTCCAGCACCAGTTCGCCGCCCTTCACCAGGCAGTCTTTCAGCGCCAGCAGGTGTTCGATGGGCGAACGGCGGTGGTAGAACACGCCCATGGAGAACACCGTGTCGAAGCCTTCCAGGTTCGCCGGCAGGTCTTCCAGGGCGAAGGGCAGGTGCCAGGCCGGCAGGTCCGGCAGGTAGCGCTGCACCGCCTGGAATTGGCAGAAGAACAGCCAGTTGGGGTCTACGCCAATGACGCTGTCGGCACCGGCGCCGAGCATGCGCCACTGGTAGTAGCCATTGCCGCAGCCCACGTCCAGCACGCGCTTGCCTTTGAGGTCCAGGTGCGGGGCCACGCGCGACCATTTCCAGTCCGAGCGCCATTCGGTGTCCACGTGCACGCCGAACAGGTTGAACGGGCCCTTGCGCCATGGCGACAGGCCCATCAGCGCGTTGTGCATCTGGCTGCGGGTAGCGTCGTCGCAGGCGCAGTCCAGGGTCAGGCTGTCGGTCAAATCGATGTCAGTGGGCGCCAGGGCGGGCAGGGCGTCCAGGGCCGCTTGCCAGCGCGCAAGATCGCCGTGGCCTTTTTCCATCTTGGCGTCGAGCTGGGCTTGCAGGCCCTCGCTCCAGCTGGCCAGGGGCGTGCCCGCCATGCGGCGGACCAGGGGGGCTAGATCAATCATGGCAGGGCAATCAACGAGGCAAAGTTAAGGCATTGGAACCAGGGCACTACCTTGGAGAACCCGGCGGCCAGCAGGCGCTCGCGGTGTTCTTCCAGGCTGTCGGGCTTCATCACGTTTTCGATGGCGCTGCGTTTCTGGGCAATTTCCAGTTCGCTGTAGCCATTGGCGCGCTTGAAGGCGACGTGCAGGTCGGTGAGCAGATTGTGTTCCTGTTCATCGGCAAAGCGCAGCTTTTCCGAGAGGATCAGCGCACCGCCCGGCACCAGGGCCTGGCGGATACGTTGCAGCAGGCCCAGGCGCTGGTCGGGGGTGATGAACTGCAGGGTGAAGTTCATGGCGATGACCGACGCGGGGGCGAAGTCCAGGGTCAGGATATCGCCGTCGATGACCTGCACCGGCAGCAGTTCCTGGAACATCGAGTCCTGGGCATTCAGGTATTCACGGCAGCGCTCGACCATGGCGCTGGAGTTGTCGATGGCGATCACCCGGCAGTCGTCGGTGCGCACGTGGCGGCGCAGCGACTGGGTGACGGCGCCCAGCGAGCTGCCCAGGTCGTATAAAGCGGTGTGTGGCTGGGCGAACTGGGCGGCCAGCACGCCGAGGTTCTCGACGATGGTCGGGTAGCCGGGCACCGAGCGCTTGATCATGTCCGGGAACACCCGCACTACGTCTTCGTTGAAGACAAAGTCGGGCACCTGGGCCAGGGGCTGGGCGAAAATGCGGTCGGGTTCTTTGCTCACGGCGGTTCCGGCGGGGTCGGTAAAAAACGAAGGGCGGGATTTTACCGGGATTGGCGGGGGGTTGCATGGTCGGGTGATGAATTGTGTTGTCTGCTTCCCGAGCTTCGCTCGGTCCCACACCCTTCGGGCCATGTGAGTCAGTGAGGCAAAGCATTCCGCCCTTGGAGGCCCCACAGACAGTCCTGCAGTGCCTCCAAAGGCTAAGAGCTTTGCTTCATTGACACCACTGCCGCGAAAGGTGTGGGACCGAGCGAAGCTCGGGAAAAGGTCAACGCCACGCTCACTTGACCTTGATGGAACAATCAAACACCTGCACCGGCTTCACCTCCGGCGCCCACGGCTGCTGCAACACCAGCAACAAATGCCCATCGCCCGCCGCCTTGGCCTGGAAGCGCCACACCGATTGCCCCGCCGCGCCTACCAGGCCTGCGTCTTCGGGGTTGGTGTACACCTCGGGGCTCAGCACCCGCAGCACGCTGGAGGCCGGGTTCTGTACCAGCCAGCGGTAACCGGTGGTGGGGTTGCTGGGCAGGGCCAGGGTCAGGGTCTGGCCGGTGGTGAGGCTCAGGGGGCAGTCGCTCTGTTTGGCCAGGTCGACGTTGTGCGCAGGCTGCTGGGCGCAGGCGGCCAGCAGGGCCATGCCGACGGGCAGAAGAAGGCGGGCAGCGGTCATGGGCGGCTCCATGTGAAGGGGATGGCCGTCAGCATAACTGAAGATTGGTGGTGTTTGGTTCCCCGCCTCACGCGCAAGCCCGGTCCTACACCTTTCGGGCCATGTGAGTCAGTGAGGCAAAGCACTCAGCCCTTGGAGGCACCAGATAGTCCTGCAGTGCCTCCAAAGGCTAAGAGCTTTGCTTCACTGACACAACTGCCGCGACCGGTGTAGGACCGGGCTCTGCCCGGGAAGCAGCCGACGCAGACTCAGAACAGCACTTTGGCCACATCGGCAAAGCGCTTGGCAAAGTGCACCGTCAGCCCCTGCTTCAAATAATCAGGCAGTTCTTCGAAATGCCCACGGTTGGCCTCCGGCAAGATCAACTCATTGATCTTCTGCCGGCGCGCCGCAATCACCTTCTCGCGCACCCCACCAATGGGCAGCACGTGCCCGGTCAGGGTCAGCTCGCCGGTCATGGCCACGCCCTTTTTCGGCGCCTGGTCGCGGGCCAGGGATAGCAGGGCGCTGGCCATGGTCACGCCGGCGCTGGGGCCGTCCTTGGGCGTGGCGCCTTCGGGTACGTGCAGGTGCACGAATGCTTCGTCGAAGAAGGTCACGTCAGCGCCGAACTGCTTGAGGTTGGAGCTGATGTAGCTGTGGGCGATCTCTGCCGATTCCTTCATCACCTCGCCCAACTGCCCGGTCAGCTTGAAGCCGCGGTTGTGGGTGTGGATGCGCGTGGCTTCGATGGGCAATGTGGCACCGCCCATGCTGGTCCAGGCAAGGCCGGTGATCACGCCCTTGCCCGACAGCACCTGCTCGCTGCGGAACACCGGCATGCCCAGGGAGGCTTCGAGGTCCTTGGGGCCGATCTTGATCACGGCGTCGGGCTCATCCAGCAGCTTGACCACGGCCTTGCGCACCAGCTTGCCTAACTGTTTTTCCAACTGCCGCACACCGGCCTCGCGGGCATAGCCCTCGATCACCAGGCGCAGGGCGCTGTCGCTGATGCTCAGCTTGGCTTTGTCGACACCGGCCTTTTCCAGCTGCTTGGGCCACAGGTGGCGCTTGGCGATGGCCAGTTTTTCTTCGGTGATGTAGCCCGACAGGCGGATCACTTCCATGCGGTCCAGCAGCGGGCCGGGGATGGAATCCAACGTGTTGGCGGTGCACACGAACAGCACCTTGGACAGGTCCAGGCGCAGGTCCAGGTAATGGTCGAGGAAGTCGACGTTCTGTTCCGGGTCCAGGGTTTCCAGCAGCGCCGAGGCCGGGTCGCCCTGGTAGCTCTGGCCCATCTTGTCGATCTCGTCGAGCATGATCACCGGGTTCATCACCTCCACGTCCTTGAGCGCCTGCACCAGCTTGCCGGGCTGGGCGCCGATGTAGGTGCGGCGGTGGCCCTTGATCTCGGCCTCGTCGCGCATGCCGCCGACGCTGAAGCGATAGAACGGCCGGCCCAGGGACTCGGCGATGGACTTGCCGACGCTGGTCTTGCCCACGCCTGGCGGGCCCACCAGCAGCACGATGGAGCCGCTGATCTCGCCCTTGTAGGCGCCCACGGCGAGGAACTCCAGGATGCGGCTCTTGATGTCATCCAGGCCGGCGTGGTGCTGGTCCATCACCTTGCGGGCGAACTTGAGGTCCAGCTTGTCCTTGCCGTAGATGCCCCAGGGCAGGGCGGTGGCCCATTCCAGGTAATTACGGGTGACGGCGTATTCCGGCGAGCCGGTTTCCAGGATGGCCAGTTTGCCCATTTCCTCGTCGATGCGCTTCTGCGCCTGGGCGGGCAGGGTCTTGCCCTCCAAGCGTTGCTGGAACTGTTCCAGATCGGCGCTGCGATCGTCCTTGGTCAGGCCCAGCTCCTGCTGGATCACCTTGAGCTGTTCCTTGAGGAAGAACTCGCGCTGGTGCTCGCCGATCTGCCGGTTCACCTCGGCGGAAATCTCTTTCTGCAGGCGCGCCACTTCCACTTCCTTGCGCAGCATGGGCAGCACTTTTTCCATGCGCTTGAGCATGGGCACGCAGTCCAACACCTGTTGCAGCTCGGCGCCGGTGGCCGAGGTCAGGGCGGCGGCGAAGTCGGTGAGCGGCGAGGGGTCGTTGGGGCTGAAGCGGTTGAGGTAGTTCTTCAGCTCTTCACTGTACAGCGGGTTGAGCGGCAGCAGCTCCTTGATCGCGTTGATCAGGGCCATGCCGTAGGCCTTCACCTCGTCGGTCGGTTCGGCCGGCTGGTGCGGGTATTCGACTTCCACCAGGTACGGCGGGCGGTGGTGCTTGAGCCAGGAGCGAATGCGCACCCGCGACAGGCCCTGGGCCACGAACTGCAACTTGCCGTTCTCGCGGCTGGCGTGGTGGATTTTCACCAGTGTGCCGTACAGCGGCAGGTTTGAGGTGTCCAGGTGGCGGGTGTCTTGCGGGGTTTCCATGAAGAACAGCGCCAGCGAGTGGTGCGGTTCCTTGGCCACCAGGTCCAGGGTCTCGGCCCACGGCTCTTCATTGACGATCACCGGCAGCACTTGCGCCGGGAAGAAGGGCCGGTTGTGGATCGGGATGATGTACACCTTGTCCGGCAGGTTCTGGCCGGGCAGGGTCAGTTCGGTGCTGGAGTGGGGGGAATGCTCGATGTGTTCGTGATCCACGGGGTCGGACGGGTGTTCGGGGAAATCCTGCTGGTCGCTCATGGGGCACCTGCGCAAATGACTATGCCGGTTAGATGGGGCAGGTGGGCAGTGGTTTCAATGGCGGCACTCCAGCTTTACCTAAACCTGACGATAACCTTCATACAAGGCGAAAGCACAGGCTGTGTATCTGTATGGACACAGCGGGGTAGAGCGTCTGCTGCTATCCTTCGCGGCTTCGAGCGTCGCATTTCGTCGGGAAAATCAGATGATGGCAATTTGCCTCATCTTTCCGCGTGCTCTCTGCGCCCACTGCGTTTAATCTGCGGACAGTGGATAGCCAAGGCCGGCGAGTTCTGTTTTCTGACCTTGGGTACCGGTATGGCGAAAGTGCATGACTACATTGCAGCATTGATCCTGGGGCTCGGCGCCCCGGCCTGGTGCGCTGCTGCGCCGCTTACCGCCCACCTGCTCGACCCGCAAGGCAAGCCGCTGGCCGGTGCCGTGGTGAGCCTGCAGGGTGAAGCGGGCCAAGGCAGCGCGACGCCCACGGCCAACATGGACCAGGTGAAGCAGGAGTTCGTGCCCCACGTGCTGGCCGTGCACACCGGCACCCACATCAAATTCCCCAACAGCGACAACATCCGCCACCAGGTGTACTCGTTCTCGGCGCCCAAGCGTTTCGAGCTACGCTTGTACGAAGGGACGCCGACCAACCCACTGCTGTTCGACAAACCGGGCGTGGTGGTGCTGGGCTGCAATATCCATGACTGGATGCTGGGTTATATCTATGTGACCGATGATCCGTGGTTTGCCGTCAGTGGTGCCGACGGCAGCATCAGCCTGGACGTGCCGCCAGGCCACTATCAGGTCACCCTGTGGCACCCGCAGTTGCCCGACATGCAGGCTATCGCCGGCGGCGCCATCGACGTTGCCGCCAGCGGCCTGCAGCGTTCCTGGAACCTTACGGTGCAGTCGCCTGCGGCTGATGCCCCCCATGCTCCTGAAACGAGTGGCTTCGGCGATGCCTTCAATAAAGCTGTCCGTGAAACTGAGAAGTAGTTTCCAGGCACGCATCGCCTGCGTCCTGATTCTGCTACTGCTGGTGGTCGTCGCCGCCTTGATTCTGTCGGTCAAGCTGGCGACCACGGATGCGGTGCGCGCCCAAGCCAGCAACCAGTTGCAGGTGGGCGCGCGGGTATTCGAGCGCCTGTTGGACGTGCGCGGCAAGCGCCAAAAGGACGCTGCGCAACTGCTGGCGGCCGACTTCGGCTTCCGCGACGCGGTGGCCAGTGGCGACTCGGCCACCATCCGCTCGGCCCTGGCCAACCACGGTTCGCGCATCGGCGCCAGTGACATGATCCTGCTGGGCATGGATGGCAAGGTTATGGCCAGTACCATGCCCGGGTTGGAGGATGGCAGCCAGTTCGCGTTCGACCAGGCCTTGCGTGATGCGCGCAGGCAGAACCAGTCGATGCTGATTGTGCCCCTGCGCGGCGAGCCGCATTTGCTGGTGGAGGCCCCGGTGATGGCGCCTTTGCCTATCGGCCGAGTGGTGGTGGGCTTTGCGATGGACGCCGCGCTGGCCCAGGAACTGCACACGCTGACCAACCTGCAGGTGTCCTTCCTGTCGCGGGACCAGGACAAGAAGGGCCAACTGGTCAGCACCCAGTCGGCGGACCTGCAGCCAGCCATCAACGATTGGATATTGGCCAACGCCAACCGCCATGAAGTCTCGCTGGCCATCATCGGCAAGCGCCCCTATCTTAGCCAGTCGTTGCTGCTGGCCGACACCGATGCGGGCCAGGTCATCGCGTTGCTGCAAAGCCCGCTGGATGATGCCCTGCACGCGTTCGCGGCGCTGGACAAGACCTTCCTGATAATCGCCCTGGGCGCGTTGGCGGCGTCATTGGCCGGCGCGCTGCTGCTGGCGCGCAGCGTGTCGCAACCGGTGCAGGTGCTGGCCCAGGCGGCGCAACGTATCGGCGATGGCGACTACCAGACGCCGGTGACCCTGGTGCGCCACGACGAACTGGGGGTACTGGCCAAGGCCTTCAACCACATGCGCGAAGGGATTGCCGAGCGCGAACAGCAGTTGGCCCACAACGCCCTGCACGACAGCCTGACCGGCCTGCCCAACCGCACGCTGGCGATGGAGCGCTTGAGCAGTGCCATTTCTGCCCAGCGGCCCATGGCGTTGCTGTACCTGGGCGTGGACAATCTGCGGGCGCTCAGCGAAGGCGCAGGCCCGGCTTTTGTCGATGGCTTGCTCAGGCAGGTGGCGACGCGCCTGTCCGCCACCCTGAACCCCGGCGACACGCTGGCGCATCTGCTGGCCGACGAATTCTTGCTGTTGCTGGAAAACACCGACGCCGATTCCGCCGTGGCGCGGGCCGACAAACTCCAGCAGTTGTTGCTCAAACCACACCGTTTTGGCACCCACGACGTGGCCCTGGACTGCCGCATCGGCATCGCCGCCTACCCGGCCGACGGTGCCGATGCCGAGGAGCTGTTGGGCCGCGCCGCCGTGGCCCTCAAGGACGCTTCGCAGATGCCCGGCCGTTTGCAGGTGTACGAGCACGGCCGCGACCTGGCCCACCAGCGCCAGATCCGCCTGATCCGTGACCTGCGTCGCGCCGCCGACAACGGCGAGCTGCTGCTCAACTACCAGCCCAAGCTGGACATCCGCCAGGGCCATGTGCGCCAGGCCGAGGCCCTGCTGCGCTGGCATCACCCGCAACTGGGCATCGTCTCGCCCGGTGAGTTCATCGAGCTGGCCGAGCGCACCGGCAGCATTCAGTTGCTGACCCGCTGGGTGATCGAGGAAGGCATCCGCCAGCTCAGCGAGTGGAACGGCCGCGGCCTGCGCGTGCAACTGTCGCTGAACATCTCCGCCGATGACCTGTTGGGCCAGGACCTGCCCGAGCGCGTCTCGCGTTTGCTGACGCTGTATGGGGTACCGGCCGGGCAATTGATTTTCGAGATCACCGAAAGCGCGGTGATGCGTGAGCCGGAGCAGGCGCTCAAGGTGCTCAACCGCCTGCGTGAGTGTGGCATCAGCCTGTCGGTGGACGACTTCGGCACCGGCTATTCGTCGCTGGCGCACCTCAAGCGGCTGCCGGTGCAAGAGCTCAAGATCGACCAATCCTTTGTGCGCAACCTGGATGAAACCAGCGAAGACGCCGTCATTGTGCGCTCCACCATCGAGATGAGCCACAACCTTGGGCTCAAGGTGGTGGCCGAGGGCGTGGAATACGAACACAGCCTGCGCCTGCTGGAGCGCTGGCACTGCGACACGGCTCAGGGTTACCTGATCAGCCGGCCGCTGACCGCCGTGGCCTTCGAGGCCTGGCTCAAGTTACCCCTGCCATCACTGTCTGCAATGGTTCACTGAGATATGACGCGAAAACTGCCCCTGCTGCTCTGTTCCCTGTGTCTGTCCTCGGTCGCCGTTGCTGACCAGGGGCGCTTGTTGGCCACTGGCGGTGCCTCCAGCCTGGACGGCCCGGCCGGCGGCGGCATCAACCCTTGGGCGGTGCTGGCCGGTTACGGTGAGCAGGGCGAGTGGGGCGCTACAGCGTTCGGCACCCATGTCGACCTGCCCGACTACCATCTGGACGTGGTGGGCCTGGCGGCCAGCTACGACAACCGCGTGGAAGTGTCCTACGCCCACCAGCGTTTCGACCTGGGTACCCTGGTGCACAAGTTCGGCCTGCCCCAGGACAGCCTGGGCCAGGACATCTTCGGCGTGAAGGTGCGGCTGTTCGGTGACCTGATCTACGACCAGTTGCCCCAGGTGTCCCTGGGCCTTGAGTACAAGCACGACAACAACTTCCAGATACCACAACTGGTGGGCGCCCAGCGTGACTCGGACGTGGAGGGCTACCTGGCCGCCAGCCGTCTGTTCCTGGGTGGGGCCTTCGGCTACGACCTGCTGGTCAACGGCAACCTGCGCTACAGCCGCGCCAACGAACTCGGTGTGCTGGGCTTCGGCGGCGACCGCCGCGACAGCCGCAGCGTGCTCAAGGAAGGCTCGGTAGCGGTGCTGTTCAACCCGCGCTGGGCCGTGGGCCTGGAATACAAGGAAAAGCCCGACAACCTGTCGTTCGCCGGTGAAAGCGACTGGGCCGACCTGTTCGTCGGCTGGTTCCCCAACAAGCACGTCGCCGTGGTGCTGGCCTACGCCCGGCTGGGGTCGATTGCCACCCTGGACAATCAGAACGGCACCTATCTGTCGATTCAGGGGAGCTACTGATATGCGTCGTCTGTTGCTTGCCTCTGCCTTGTTGCTGGGCGCCTGCGCGTCCAACACCCAGCCGCCCAAGGATGACAGCCTGTACAGCGACCTGGGCGCCAAGCCCGGGATCACCCGAATCGTGGAGGGCATGCTGCTGCACATTGCCCATGACGATCGCATCGTCGAGCACTTTCGCAACGTCAACATCACACGCCTGCGCGACAAGCTGATCGAGCAGTTCTGCGTGGAGGCCGGCGGGCCGTGCAAATACACCGGTGACACCATGGCCGAATCGCACAAGGGGCAGCACCTGACGCGCAGCGATTTCAATGCGCTGGTGGAGGATCTGATCAAGGCGATGGAGGATCAGGGGGTACCGGTGACGGCGCAGAATCGGTTGATTGCGCGGTTGGCGCCGATGCGGGGGGATGTGATTGAGAAGTAGGGGTTTGGGTTTTTTGTGGCCTTTGGGGTAAGGCTTTAGGTTTTTGGCG
>KI547164.1:388714-402487 GCA_000497835.1 gamma proteobacterium L18
TTTTACTGCAGATTTGGGGTGGTGCCAACAAGGCGGTCGAGGTGATCTTACAGGCATAACTGGCCCGAAACAGATGTGGGACCGAGGGAACCTCGGGAAGCGCCGCGCGGGCGGCGCGCGATCTCATGAACACCCCAAAACCCAACCCTGGCCACCCCAAAACCCAACCCAATCCCCCCAAAAAACCACCCCATAAAAAAAACGGCTCCCCAAGGGGAGCCGTTTTTCATACCACTACATCACACCATCACTTGGACAGCTTGTACGCAATGATGTAATCGCCCATCTTGGTGCCCAGCGAACCATGGCCACCCACCACGGACAGCACGTACTGTGCGCCATCCTTGCCGGTGTAGGTCATTGGCGTCGACTGGCCGCCAGCCGGCAGGCGGCTTTCCCACAGCTTCTTGCCGTTTTTCACGTCATAAGCGCGGATGTACTGGTCCAGGGTGCCGCTCAGGAAGCCAACACCACCGGCGGTGACCATCGAGCCGCCCATGCTAGGCACGCCCAGGGTCAGGTTCAGCGGGATCGGCGAGCTGTCGCGGCTGGTGCCGTTCTTGTGCTTCCAGACCACTTTGGCGGTGGTCAGGTCGATACCGGCCACGTAGCCCCAGGCCGGAGCCTGGCACGGTACGCCGAACGGCGACATCAGTGGGTGCATGATCACGGCATACGGGGCGCCGCTGTTGGGCTGCACGCCGCTGGTTTCGCTTTCACGCTTGCTGCCGGCTTCAACCTGGGCGCGAGGCACCAGCTTGGAGACGAACGCCATGTAGTTGGGGCTGGTGAACAGCATCTGGCGAACCGGGTCCACCGAGACGGCGCCCCAGTTGAACACACCGACGTTACCCGGGTAGATGATGCTGCCCTGGGTGGACGGAGGGGTGTACTGGCCTTCATAACGCAGCGACTTGAACTGGATGCGGCACAGCAGTTGGTCGAACGGGGTCACGCCCCACATGGCTTTTTCGTTCAGCTCAGGCGGCAGCAGGTTCAGTTCCGAACGGGCCTGGGTTGGCGAGGTGTGGTCGCCTTCCACGGCACCTTTCGGCGCGTCCACTTCCTGGATCGGCACGATCGGCGAGCCGGTGGTGCGGTCCAGCACGTACAGGCTGCCTTGCTTGGTAGGCTGCACCAGGGCGTGTTTCACGCCTTCGGCGGTCTTGATGTCCACCAGGGTAGGCTGGCTAGGTACGTCCATGTCCCACAGGTCGTGGTGGGTGAACTGGTAGTTCCACTTCAGCTTGCCGGTGTCGATGTCCAGGGCCACGGTGCCGGCGCTGAATTTCTCCGACTCTGGGGTGCGGTTGCCGCCCCACTGGTCAGGCATCTGGTTGCCCAGCGGCAGGTAGATCATGCCCAGCTTCTCGTCGACGCTGGCCAGCGACCACATGTTCGGCGAGTTGCGGGTGTAGAACTTGCCTTCGGCGATCGGAGCGGTGTCGTCCGGGTTGCCGGCGTCCCAGTTCCATACCAGGTGGCCGTCGTGCACGTCGAACGCACGGATCACGCCCGAAGGCTCGTCAGTGGATTCGTTGTCGGTCACGTGGCCGCCGATGATCACCAGGTTACGGGTGATGGCGGCAGGCGAGGTGGCGTAGTAGCCGCCCGGGGTGAACTTGCCGATGTTGGCGCGCAGGTTCACGACACCCTTGTCGCCGAAGTCTTCACAGACTTTGCCGGTGTCGGCGTTCAGCGCGATCAGGCGAGCGTCGGCAGTAGGCAGGAACAGGCGGCGTGGGCAGCTGGTGGCCACGGCCTGGCCGGCGGTGGACAGGGCAGCCGGCGCGCTAGGCACGTCCGACTTGCTGTAGGCAGCTTCGTCGTAGTACGACACGCCACGGCAGGTCATGTGCGCCCAGCCACGGAAGTCATTGCCGTCAGGGCCCTGAATCTGTGGGTCGTAGCGCCAGATTTCCTTGCCGGTGTCCGGGTCCAGGGCCAGCACCTTGCTGTGGGCGGTGCAGGCGTACAGCATGCCGTTGACCTTCAGCGGGGTGTTCTGGTTGGTCAGCTCGACCGGGTCTTTGTCGGTCGGCATGTCACCGGTGCGGATGCGCCAGGCTTCAGTCAGATTGCCCACGTTGGCCGGGGTGATCTGCTTGAGCGGGGAGTAGCGCTCGCCGAACTCGGTGCGGCCGTACGACTGCCACTCGCCATCAGGCTGGGCAGGGGCGGCGCTGGTCATGTCGGTGCCGTCGCGGCCCAGGTCGCCGCTGACATCACCGTAGCTGGTGAATTGCGCAGCAACGGCGCAGGCGCCGGCCAGTACTACGGCAACGCCCAGTACCGAGGTAGCCTTGGGAGCAGGCTCACGCTGTACCAGTGGCTTGCGGAACCATGGCAGCCACAGCAGCAGGCCCAGCACGAACCACAGCGACAGGCGTGGCACCAGTTGCCACCAGTCCAGGCCCGTCTCGGCCAGCGACCAGACGGTGCTGCCCAGCAGGAATACCGCGTAGATGCCGATGGCGACCGAGCGGCCGGTCAGCAGCAGAATGCCGGTGACTACCAGGAACAGGCCGGCAATCACGTAGTAAAGCGAACCGCCCAGGGTGGCAAGTTTTACGCCCCCGGCCAGCAGGCCGAGGCCCATCAGCAGCATCACCAGGCCGAGCAAGCTCGGCGCGAGGCGAGACCGACTCGAAGCACTTGCAGTGCTCATAGTGTGGTTTCTCCGTTACGTTTGAGTGTGTCGAGCATAGGACAGAAAAGTCCTACGCCCGTTATCTGGTTACTTCTTCCGTAAAGTCGATTGTTGTTAGAAAGAGCTTTGCACCTTGATGCCGGCGACCAGCGCGTTGTCGACTTCATCGACACCACCCGGGTGCTTGATGTATTGCAGGTTCGGGCGCACGGTCAGCCAGTTGGTGACATGCACGCCGTAGTTCAGCTCGGCGCTGGTTTCAGTGCGCTGGATTGGCAGGTAGGCAGGGTCGTTGTAGTCGGTCACGCCATTGGCGGCGTTGGTCGCTTCTTCGTTCTTGCGGTACGCCGGGTTTACGTGGATGCGCGCCAGGGCGAAGCCGATGTCATCCTTTGGACGGGCATCGAACAGGCCTTTGTAAACGACACCGGCCTGGACATAGTTGTCGACCATGTTGGTCTTCTTGTCGTGCACGGTGACGTTGCCGAACACACTCAGGCCGCGCGAGTTGTCGCTGGCCTGGGCGGTCAGTTGCTGGTTCAGGGTCAGCCAGTAGCCGTGCTTGCTGGAGCTGGAACGATAGTCGCCGCCGCTCAGGGCCGCAGGCTGACCGTTAGTGTCTTTGTAGACATCCTTGGCGTTGGCGGTGCTGTAGTAGTAACCCACGCGGTATTCGCCCGGCAGGTTGTTGATTTTCGGCGTGAACACCAGCTCAACCGGCAGCACGGCACCGGTGGTACCGGCGTTGTTCAGCTTGAAGCCGTTGTCATTTTCCAGGTTCGACGGGTTCAGGGCGTAGGCACCGATCTGTGCGTACACTTCGTCGTTCAGGTGGTATTTGACCCGCGCAGCCCATTGGCTGACTGGCCAGTTGTACCAGATGCCGGTGGCCCAGTTACCCACCTGCGAGCCGCAGAAGCCCAGGTTCTGGAAGTCGCACTGGAAAGTGTTGAAGTCTTCGCCTTCGCCGAAACGGCCAACCTTGATGTCCAGTTTCCGGTCCAGGAACTTCTGCTCGTAGTACATCTGCGTGATGCGCACGATGCTGCCACGGCCATACACTTCCTGGGACGAGCTGATACCGCCGGTGCGCGGGTCGGCCACGCGGTCGTTGGTGATGTTGTCACCGTTGCGGTCCGTCAGGGTCAGTTGGAACTCGGCGTCGTGCCAGCCCAGGATCTTTTGCAGATCCATGTGCATGCCCAGAGCGAACTGGTCGCTGTAACGGGTGGCGTGGTCGTGGTTGTAGCCACCGTGCAGGTTCGAACCCGTTTCACCCACGTACTCCAGTTTGAAGTCGTAGCCCAGGTCATGCAGTTCGGTGCGCTTGCCGCCCCAGTCGCCGCTCATGTAAGGCGAGTCGGCGTCGAACGCCGGCGCGGCCTGGGCACAGGACGCCAAGCCAATGGCAGTCACGCCCCCCAGCAGACGCAGGGTAGGCGATACAGTGAAACGGCCGGCGGCACGAGCGCGGCGAAGTTCGAATTTTGGCATTTATTAAGGATCTTTAATTATTAACCAAACGGTACATTTTGTGATGAGCTTAATGTCACTGGAAAATGTAGGTTTTATTACGCAAAAAAAATCGATTCAGTTGCGGGGGGCGGAGGATATAGAGGTTTTTTTGTTATTAAAAGATACATCTTCAACATGGATAGTTACTAATGGCGTAACAATGCCTCATGCAACTCCTGCACGCCGGAATACCGACCGTTTACAGCCGTGAAGATTTCTTCAGCGTTCAGGGAAGGAACGATGACGGCGTGTTTATCTTTATAAGCAACGGCAACTTGTAGCCGCTGCCGAAGGCTGCGCTGGCCCTGTGCCTCGCTGCTGATCTTCAGGGTTCACGCTGGCCAGCGCAGCCTGGCGGCAGCGGCTGCGGGGTAGGAATGGTAGATTTAGGAAATATCCTACAAGGTGCGCAGCAAATGCTGATTCGGCAGGGTCAGGCAGGGCGGTAAGGTCTTCCCGCTGCCGGACAGCTCCGTTAAGGTGCGCACCCTCTCACTTGGCTGGAGCCTGGCATGACCCAACCCAACAACAACCCGCTGCATGGTGTGACGCTGGAGCAGATCCTCAATGCGCTGGTCGCCCACTACACGTGGGAAGGCTTGGCCGAGCGCATCGATATCCGCTGCTTCAAGAGCGACCCCAGCATCAAGTCGAGCCTGACCTTCCTGCGCAAAACCCCATGGGCACGCGAAAAGGTCGAGCGCCTGTACGTGAAGCTGGCGCGCACCAAGCGGCCCGTCGAGGACTGACCCGTATGTATTACCCCGTGCAATCGCGACCCGTGCGAGCCTTTGTCGTCGTGGCGGCGTTCACCGCCTGGCTGGCGTTGGCGGTGCAATTGCTGCTGATCCTGCAAGGACGCCTGGCTGATCAGGCCAGCCTGATGGGTGGGGTGCTGCATTTCTTCGGCTACTTCACCATCCTCACCAATACCCTGGTGGCCATTGTGCTGACCGTGGCGGCGCGAGGCGGGGAGGCGGTGTCTTTCTGGCTCAGGCCGTGGGTCAGTTCAGGGGTGACGGCCAGCATCATTCTGGTGGGGGTGTCGTACAGCCTGCTGCTGCGCAATGCCTGGCACCCGGAAGGGGTGCAGTGGGTGGTCAACGAACTGCTGCACGACATATTGCCGCCGGTGTTCGTTGCCTTCTGGTGGTGGTGCGTGCCCAAGGGCGCGCTGCGGGCGCGGCATGTGCTGGCGTGGATGGTGTACCCGATTGTGTATTTCGGCTATTGCCTGCTGCGGGGGAGCGAGATCGGGGTGTACCCGTATCCGTTCATCGACGTGGGGCATCTTGGGTATGCCCGGGTGATGGTCAATGCGCTGGTGATTCTGCTGGGCTTCGTGATGATATCGCTGGGGCTGGTGGCGGTGGATCGATGGCAAGGCCGCCGGTGATATCAGGAGGATAGTGTCGGCCTCATCGCGAGCAAGCTTTGCTCCCACAGTTGGTGAGCCCAATGTTGTGGGTAGCCTCACCACTGTGGGAGCAAAGCTTGCTCGCGATGAGGCCCTGAAAGGCTCCACCGCAAGCAGGTGGAATCAGCCTTCGTCGTTCTCGTCCAGGCGCCAGTAGCCCGCGGCCTTGACCTGGGCGGTTTCACCCAGCTGGTGCTGTTCCAGCAACACCTTGCGCACTTGACGCGACAAAGCCGCCTCGGTGGCCACCCAGGCGTACAGCTCGCCCTGGGGAATGGTCAGGTCAGCCACCGCGCTTACCAGCGCGTTCTCGCGGCTGTGACGCTCCACCCAGATCACTTCCACCTGCGCGGCACTGTTGAGCACCTGTTGCTCGCGGGCGTCCTCGATCTCGATCACCACCAGCGCCGTGCGGTTGGCCGGCAACTCTTCCAGGCGGCGGGCGATGGCCGGGATGGCGGTTTCATCGCCGATCAGCAGGTAGCTGTCGAAGATGTCCGGCACGATGGTGGAGCTGCGCGGGCCACCGATGTACAAGTACTGCCCCGGCGCGGCCTGCTCGGCCCAGGTGGAGGCAGGGCCGTCGCCGTGGATCACGAAGTCGATGTCCAGCTCGCCCGCCGCCAGGTCAATGCGTCGTGGGGTGTAATCGCGCATGGCCGGTTTTGGGCCGTCAGCGCCCGGGCCGCCCAGTTTCAGGGTTTGCAGGGCGGCCTGCTCTTCGGCGTTGCGGGCGAACATCAGCTTGATGTGATCGTCGGCGCCCAGGCTCAGAAAGCCTTCCAGTTCCGGGCCGCCCACGGTGATGCGGCGCATGCGCGGGGTAAGGTCGGTAACGCGCAGCACTTCCAGGCGGCGACGTTTGATCTCGTGCATCACGCGGTGTACGCCTTGGGTGTTCTCAGCCTTCATACGGACTTCTCCTGAGCGGGATAAGGGGTAACAGGGCCATCGACGATGGCCTTGGCGGTGCTGTTGAGCAGGTCACGGACCCGCACGATCTCATCAAGGCTCCAGCGTCCATGGTGCAATTGCAGAGCATGGCGCAGGTTATGGACGGCTTCGTGAATCTCGGCCGGGCGGTCGTGGCCGCGCAGCGAACGCTTGCTCACGTCGATGCGGGTGCGCACGCCGTCGAGGGCGATGGCCTGCTCGGCCAGTGAGGTGCGGCCGGTCTCGGTCACGGTGTAAAGCTTCTTGCCGCCCTGAGCATCGCCCTGGATCAGTTCGCTTTCTTCCAGGAAGGTCAGGGTGGGGTAGATCACGCCGGGGCTTGGGCTGTAGGCGCCGTCGAACATGCCTTCGATCTGGCGGATCAGGTCGTAGCCGTGGCAGGGCTGCTCGGCCACCAGGGCCAGCAGCAACAATTTGAGGTCGCCGGGGGCGAACACACGGGGGCCGCGGCCGCCGCGTTCACGGCCGGGGCGGCGTTCCAGGCCGTCATGGCCGTCGCCGAGTTCACGGCGGGGGTGATGGTGGTCTCTCATCGTCTTTTCTCTTCGCTTGGTTACTTAAGATATACCTTAAGATATATCTTGTTGGTAATGCAAGGGGAAAAGACGAATGGTTCTCATCTGGCTGTGGGGGCGGCGGCGTCCGCATCGCGGCCAAGGCCGGCTCCTACCACGAGTGGGGTAGGAGCCGACCTTGGTCGCGATGCAGACGACGCCATTTCAAGACGGTTGCTGCTACAGGGCTGCGGTTTGGCTGGGTGGCTTGCACTGGGTGTCGGCCCCGGGTTGCACATACGGCGTCAGCATCGGCGCCATGCCCTTGAGCACCTGCACCGGCAAGGCCGAGGTAAAGCGGAAGCCCTCGGCGGCGCGGCCTGGGACAAAGGCGGTCAGGGTGCCGAAGTGGTTCTGGCCGATATAGAACACGAATGTAGCCGTGCGGTTGATGGCCTTGGAGCCCAGCACCCGCCCGCGGGCACCAAAGCTTTCGATGCGGTTGTCACCGGTGCCGGTCTTGCCGCCCATCACCAGCGCCGTGCCATCCGGGGTCTTGAAGCTGCCGGACACGCGCCGCGCGGTACCGGCATCCACCACCTGCGACAGCGCTTCGCGCATGGCCTGGGCGATTTCCGGTTTCAGCACCTGGCGGGCCTTGTCGGGCGCGGCAATCACCTCGGTTTCATAGGGGGTGCCAGCGGCAAAGTGCAGGCTGTCGATGCGCAGCACCGGCAGGCGCACGCCATCGTTCTGAATGATGCCGATCAGCTCGGCCAGCGCGGCCGGGCGGTCGCCGGAGCTGCCGATGGCGGTGGCCAACGACGGTACCAGGTGGTCGAAGGGGTAGCCCAGGCGCGCCCAGCGGCGGTGGATGTCCAGGAAGGCTTCGATCTCCAGCATGGTGCGGATGCGGCTGTCGCGGGCGCTCTTGTGACGGCTTTTGAACAGCCAGCCGTACACCTCCTGGCGCTCGAAGTGGCTGGCGGTTACCGCTTCGCTGAACTTGGCGTCGGGGTGCTGCATCAGGTAGCCCACCAGCCACAGGTCCAGCGGGTGTACGCGGGCGATGTAGCCCTGGTCGGGCAGGTCCCAGTGGCCGGGGCCGTAGCTGTCGTAGTACTCGCCCAGGCGTTTTTCGGTGACGGTCTCGCCCTTGCCCAGGTGCGAGCGCACGAAGGCGGTGAAGGTCGCCTGGCTGGCGGTGGGGTACAGGTAGCGGTGTACCGCGGCCAGGTGCGAGGCGGTGGGGTGCAAACCGTCGAGGAAGGTGTCCAGGCGCTCCTGGGCAGTCTTGTTCTGGTAACGCTTGTAGAAGCGCAGCAGGAAGTCGCTGCCTTCCTTGTCGGCGAAACGGGCCAGGTATTCCTGGCGACGAGGGTCACCGTCGTCCTTGAGCAGTTCGGCGCTGTTGTTGGGCGCGTTGTAGGTGGTGTAGCGCACGATGTCGCGCATCAGGCGGATGAAGGGCAGGTTGATCGACTCGCGCAGGGCTTCCTTGAGCGTGGGGATGCGCCCGTTGTCCTCGTTGCGGAAGTTCTTGAAGGTGTGCATGCCGCCGCCGGTGAAGAAGCTTTCGCCGGGGCTGGCGGAATATTTGCGTTCAAGGGCGGCGTCGAGCATGGGCTTGAGGCTGGGGTCCTTGGCCTGGATCAGGTAGTCGACGGCCCAGCGGCTCAGACGGTCCTGTTCGTTGATGTCGACTTTCTTCAGGGCCACCGGCGATTGGCCGGCAAAGCGGTCATGCAGTTCACTGATGATTTCCAGGTAGCTGGTCAGCACACGCATCTTGGCGGTGGAACCCAGCTCCAGCTTGCTGCCTTCGTTGATGTCGAACGGCTGGTCGGTGTTGTCGGTTTGCACCCGCACGCGCGAGCCGTCGGCGGTGCGTTCCATCAGGGTGAAGCTGTATTTCACCTCGGGCGTGCTGGCCGGGGTCAACAGGTGCTCGCCGATTAGCCCCAGTTGCTGGGCAAACGCCGGGTCGGCCAGGTGCTTGAGGTACTCGGTAACTTGCAGTTGCAGGTCGTTCTGCAGGGTGCTGGTGGCCGACAGGTCCAGGCGGTCAAGGTCGTACAGGGGGCGGTTGAGCAGGGTGGACAAGCGGGTGCGGGCCACCGTGATGCCCTTGTTGGTTTCGATGGGCTGAATGGTGGGCTCCTGTACCCAGTCGCGGTAGCTGACTTTGCTGGCCAGCGCGGCGTCGGCCAGCGGCTGGTCGATGACGTTATTGGCTGCCAGCAGACGGATATGGCTGTCGGTCAGCTGTGCCAGCTCGTCGTGGCCCTTGGACAGGAAGTGCGAGGGGCGACGCTGGGCGATCATCAGCGACAGCACTTCACGCAATGCCAGGCCGCGCTCGGCCATGACCTTGGCGCTGGTGTCGGTCGAGGACAGCACCTGATTGACCCGCTGGAAGTCGGCGCCGTACCACACCCTCAGGCCTTCCGCCATGCCGTGCACCTCGCCATGCCCAGGCACGGCGGACAGCGGCACGCTGTTGAGGTAGTCACGCACGATACGTTGCCGCGCCTCCAGGGTTTGCGGGCCGTCCTGATAAGCCCTGACGCTGGCGGAAATCATCTGGCGAATCTTTTCCCCGCCCGATACGGTCAGGCCGTCGGGAGAGTGGCGGTACTTCTCCAGTTGCGTGGCCAGGGTACTGCCACCGGCCGATTGACCCGGCAGGGAGAACACCTTGGCGATCTGGGTATAAGCCGCCTTGCCGAAGCGCGGCCAGTCCACGGCGGGATTGAGCAGTGGCTCGCGGCTGTCCAGCAGGGTGCGGTTTTCCACGAACAGCAGGCTGTTGACCACCACTGGCGGGATATCTTCGAATTTTGCGTACAGCTGTTGCGGGTAGTCGAAGTGGTAGAGCACATCGGCCTTGCAGTCGGTAATCGACAGCCCGGCCTGAATCTTCTCGGAATAGGGGATGAACAGGCCGCGATCGTAGTAAGCCATCAGGGACGGCGAGAAGCGGGTCTGTTCCTTGATGCTGTAGTTACGCTTGATCAAGCGCGGCAGGAACTGGTCTAGGTCGCTGTAGCCCAGGCGCTTGTCGAAGGGGCCGTCGCCGGGGTAGGCGATGGAGTCGCTGGGGCCGGGTTCCAGGGTGTAAGTGAGGTCTTTGGCGTAACGGCTGAATTCGCGCGATTGCAGCTTGGAGGTGCGCATTTCGGCGCGCATGGCAAAGGCCAGGGCCACCAGCGCAATCAGCACCAACAGCCAGAACAGGCGCCGCCACAAACGGCGCTGGCGCGGGCTTTTCGGCGTTGGGGGCTCAGCGGGACTGTCGGTGGGTACCGCAGTCTTGGTGGGTTCGTTTTGCCACAAAGCGCCCATAGTCGTCAGCCCGATCAGGTAAATTCACCGTACCTGCCTGAAGCTTAGACGCTGGCCGTCAATGGTGAAAAATTTGTCGATCGTGCAACGAAAAAAACAGTTGGGGCGGCTAACTCCTTCCGGGGCGGGGAAAAAAGTATAGCTGATTGTAAAAGGCGCCAATTAACATCCACGGTATGCGCCGCACTCTCTGTAGCAGCAACTGTCTTGAAATGGTGTCGCCTGCATCGCGACTAAAGTCGGCTCCTACACCGTCCGCGGTAGGAGCCGGCCTTGGCCGCGATGCAGACTACGCCGGCCTGTAGCAAGCTGCCGAAGGCTGCGTCACAGGCAGCGCGGTGGTTCAGTAAACGCGCGGCGCCCCTGACGCGGCCTGACGGCCGCTGCTACAGGTTGTGTGAAGCCATTGACGCGTGATCAGCCGCGCATCATTTCCTTGACCATGCGCTCCTGCTCGGCCAAATCCTTCTGCCGCGCGTCGATGCGCGAGGCCAGCTGGAAGTTATTGGCCGCCCGGCGCTTGGCGAAGTCCAACTGCTGCTGCGCCTGGCGGAAGTCGCCTTCCAGGGCGAAGTATTCGGCGCGGGCCTGGTGCAGGCCGATGATGTTGCCGTTGGCGCCGCGGGTGTCGGCCACCTGGTTCCACACGTCCGGGTCGTTGGGGCGCGAGCGCAGCAGGTCTTCCAGGGCCTTCTCGGCGTCGGCGGTGCGGCTCTGCTTGATCAGCAGGTCGACCCGCACCTGGTTGAGCGGGTAGTTGTCGGGGTACAGGCCCAGCAGGCGATCCACTCGCGACTGGGCGTCGGCCAGCTTGTTGCTGGCAATGTCCAGGTCCACCGCCGCCAGGTTGTAGACGATTTCATTGGGCGCCTTGGCCAGCAGCGGCTTGAGGTTTTCCCGCGCCTCGCTCAACTGGCTGGCCTTGATCTGGGCGATCGCCAGGCCGTAGCGCGCCGGGTCCGACTTGGGGTTTTCGTCCAGCAGGGCACGGAAACGCTTGGCGGCCATGCCGGGGGTATCTTCGTAGATCAGCTCCACGCGCTTCTTGATCAGCTGGAAGCGCAGGCTGTCCTCGGTGCCGCCCTTGGGGAACTGTTCGGCGCGGTTGCGGGTATCGGCGATACGCGCCTCGGTCACCGGGTGAGTCAGCAGGAACTCGGGCGGCTTGGCGTCAAAGCGGTACTGGCGCGCCAGCTTCTCGAACATGTCGGGCATGTTGCGCGGGTCGTAACCGGCCTTTTGCAGGGTAACCAGGCCAATGCGGTCGGCTTCGGCTTCGTTCTCCCGGGAAAACGCGCGCTGCGACTGGATGGCCGCAGCCTGGCTGCCCATGATGGTGGCAATGCCGGCCTCACCACCGCCGGTGGCGGCCAGCACGATGCCGGCCAGCAGGGCAGCCATGACGGGCATCTGCATGCGTTTCTGTTCTTCCACGCCCCGGGCGAAGTGGCGTTGCGCCAAGTGGGACAGTTCGTGGGCCATGACGCCGGCGTACTGGCCTTCGGTGTCGGCGTTCAGGAACAGGCCGCCGTTGACCCCGACGATGCCACCCGGGGCGGCGAAGGCGTTGAGCTCCTTGCTGTCGATCAGGATGAATTCCAGGCGGTGGTCCTGCAACTGGCTGCTTTCGGCCAGCCGGTAGACGGTGCTTTCGACGTAATCCTTGAGCTGCGGGTCGGACAATTGGCCGACCTGGCTACGCAACATGCCCAGCCAGGCGCGGCCCAGGTCATGTTCCTGTTGGGGCGAGACAATGGCCGAACTGGCATCGCCAAGTGACGGCAGGTCGTCGGCGTGGCCCGGCAGGGCCAGCAGGCAGGCAAGCGTCAGCAGGGTGGGGCGCAATAAAGACATGCACTGGGCTCTGAGTCGATAAAGGCCTTACTGTAGCCGGGTGAATCGTCGGCGACCAGAGGCGCCTGCGCATGGGGTATTCTAGGCGGCTGACCCCAAGGCTTGCCCTGCGCTGGAGAAAAAAGCCATGACTGACGCTGTACAGTGTGACGCGGAACTCGATGCCAGCGGTCTCAATTGCCCATTGCCGTTGCTCAAGGCCAAGATGGCCCTCAACGGATTGACCGCCGGGGCGGTGCTGAAAGTGATCGCCACCGATGCGGGTTCCCAGCGTGATTTTCATACCTTTGCCCGCTTGGCAGGTCATGCCCTGTTACATGAAACTGTTCGGGACGGGGTTTATACCTATTGGCTTAAGAAGGCCTGAGCGGCGTGCGTGCCCGCTTTCATAACAAGGAAAACTGATGTTCAAAGTGCTTCGCGACTGGATACAGCGTTACTTCTCGGACGAACAGGCGGTGGTGCTCACGGTATTGCTGGTGCTGGCGTTCACCGCCGTGCTGACCCTGGGCGGCATGCTGGCGCCGGTGCTGGCGGGCATGGTGCTGGCGTTCCTGATGCAGGGGCTGGTCAGTGGCCTGGAGCGTCTGCGGGTGCCGTCCGGGGTGGCCGTGGGGTTGGTGTTCGCCCTGTTCATGGGCGCCCTGGCGGTGTTCATGCTGGTGCTGGTGCCGTTGCTGTGGCACCAGTTCATCACCCTGTTCAACGAACTGCCGGGCATGCTCGGCAAGTGGCAGTCACTGCTGTTGCTGTTGCCGGAGCGCTATCCGCACCTGGTCTCGGACGAGCAAGTGCTGCAAGCCATCGAAGCGGCACGCGGTGAAATCGGCAAGTTCGGGCAGTGGGCGCTGACGTTCTCGCTGTCCAGCCTGCCGCTGCTGGTGAACATCATGATCTACTTCGTGCTGGTGCCGATCCTGGTGTTCTTCTTCCTCAAGGACCGGGTGATGATCGCCAATTGGGTCAAGGGCTACCTGCCCCGCGAGCGTGCGTTGATCACCCGCGTGGGCAAGGAAATGAACCGCCAGATCGCCAACTACATACGCGGCAAAGTGATCGAGATCATCATCTGTGGCGTGGCCACGTATATCGCCTTCGTTGCCCTGGGGCTGAACTACGCCGCCTTGCTGGCGCTGCTGGTGGGGCTGTCGGTGGTGGTGCCCTATGTGGGCGCGGTGGTGGTGACCGTGCCGGTGACGGCGATTGCGCTGTTCCAGTGGGGCTGGGGCGACCAGTTCATCTATTTGATGGCGGTGTACGGCATCATCCAGACCCTGGATGGCAACGTGCTGGTGCCGTTGCTGTTCGCCGGTGCGGTGAACCTGCATCCGGTGGCGATTATTTGCGCGGTGCTGTTGTTTGGCGGGTTGTGGGGGTTCTGGGGGATTTTCTTTGCCATTCCACTGGCGACGTTGTTCAAGGCGGTGCTGGATGCGTGGCCGAGGAATGAGCCGCAGGTGGCGCCGATTCTTTGAGGGGGGCATTGGGTTGTGGCGGCTAGGTGTTCGCCGGTGGTTTTAGGGTGTTCATGAGATCGAGCGCCG
>KI547164.1:402845-431179 GCA_000497835.1 gamma proteobacterium L18
TCGATCTCATGAACACCACAAAACCACCGGCGAACCCCTGGCCGCCATAACGCAATCAGCCCTTATTCAAAGCCTGCGCCGCCACCAACACCGCATCCACATGCCCAGGCACCTTCACGCCACGCCATTCCTGGCGCAGCACCCCATCCTTGTCGATCAGGAACGTGCTGCGGTCAACGCCCAGGTATTCCTTGCCATACAGCTTTTTCAGCTTGATCACGTCGAACAGCTGGCACAGCGCCTCGTCCTTGTCGCTGATCAGCTCGAAGGTGAAGCCCTGCTTGCCTTTGAAGTTCTCGTGGCTCTTGAGGCCATCGCGCGATACGCCGAACACTTCGGTGTTGGCTGCCTTGAAGGCTGCGTGCTGGTCACGGAAACCCTGGCCTTCGGTGGTGCAGCCCGGGGTGCTGTCCTTGGGGTAGAAGTAGATCACCACCTGGCGGCCCTTCAGGGCGCTCAGGCTGACCGACTGCTCGCCAGTGGCCGGGGCCTGGAAGTCCGCGACCGCCTTGCCGATTTCAACTGCCATGTCGCACATCCTTCTTACATAGGGTTGGTTGGGCGCCACGGTTCGATCAGCGCGTCCAGGTTCAGGGCGTCGGCGAAGTCCAGGAACTGGTCGCGCAGCCAGCTGATCTGCACGCCCGGCGGCAGGGTCACGGTAAAGGTGGCGTTGAGCATGGTGCCGCCGGTCTGTGGCGCCTGGTAGGTGTCGCAGGTCAGGTTCTCAAGTTCCACGTGGTGGTCGATGAAGAACTGGCACAGTTCGTTGATGATGTCCGAACGGTACACGGAGCTGACGTAGGCCACGTAGGGCAGCGACAGCGGGCGGGTTTCCAGGGTGGCACTGCGGACCAGGTTGACGGTGAAGCCGTGCTTCTTGGCCAGCGAGCCGAGGCTGGTTTCCAGGCGCGCCAGGGCGTCCCAGTTGCCCGATACCTGCAGCACCAGGGCGCTGCACTCACCGTGGCGGGTGAGGCGCGAGGTCACGACCGAGCAGCGGCTGTCGTGGCTGGCACGGCACAGCACGTTGGTCAGCTCCATGGGGTTAGGGCCAAGGGCACTGATGACAAGGAATTGTTCGCGAACTGTGGGGGTGGACATGCAGCATTCCTAAAGCGATGAGCGGTCGGTACCGAAAATGGACATGGCGGCTGCGCCGTGTGCCCGCGACATGCACGGGCACTGTACCGGCAACGGCGTCAAAACGCCCGTTGGCAGGGCATAGGCGGCTCAGGAACAGGGGTTTGCACTGCTAATTGCACGTAGCAAACCGGACAAACACACCCATGGGTACCGATCAAAGTCTGAAGGGTAGCGAAAAGCAGCGCCAAGGGGAATGCTCGCAACGTGGTACTTCGCTTGTGCAAGGCACATGGCCCCAGTACCATTACCGCTCTCTTTTTCCGGCAGGAGCGGTTGCATGATTGCGGGCAGTATGGTGGCACTGGTCACACCCATGGACGCAGAAGGTCGTCTCGACTGGGACAGCCTCAGCAAACTCGTGGACTTCCACCTCAAGGAAGGCACTGATGCCATCGTCGCCGTGGGTACTACCGGTGAGTCCGCGACCCTGGACTACAAGGAACACATCGAGGTGATCCGCCACGTGGTCAAGCAGGTGGCCGGTCGTATCCCGGTCATCGCCGGCACCGGTGCCAATTCCACCCGCGAGGCGGTCGAACTGACCCGCAACGCCAAGGAAGCCGGCGCCGACGCCTGCCTGCTGGTGACCCCGTACTACAACAAGCCGACCCAAGAAGGCCTGTACCAGCACTTCAAGCACGTGGCCGAGGCCGTGGATATCCCACAGATCCTCTACAACGTACCAGGCCGCACTGCCTGCGACATGAAGGCCGAGACCGTTATCCGCCTGTCTACCGTGAAGAACATCATCGGTATCAAGGAAGCCACGGGCGACCTGCAACGCGCCAAGGACATCCTGGCCGGCGTCTCCAGCGACTTCCTGCTGCTGTCCGGCGATGATCCGACCGCTGTCGAGCTGATCCTGCTGGGCGGCAAGGGCAATATCTCGGTCACCGCCAACGTCGCGCCGCGCGCCATGCACGAAATGTGCGCCGCTGCCCTGCGTGGCGAAGCCGCCGAGGCCCGTGCCATCAACGAAAAACTCATGCCGCTGCACAAGAACCTGTTCCTGGAAGCCAATCCGATTCCCGTGAAATGGGCACTGCACGAAATGGGCCTGATGCCTGAAGGCATTCGCCTGCCGCTCACCTGGTTGAGCGCCCCTTATCACGAAACGCTGCGTCAGGCCCTGCGCCAGACCGGCGTCCTGGTCTAATTGAGGAAGTACAACGCATGAAGCGATTGGCCGGTCTTTCCGCCCTTGCCCTGGTGATTTCGAGCACCAGCGGCTGCAGTTGGCTGTGGGGCGAGAATGGTTACTTCCGTGACCGTGGCAGCGATTACCTGGAGGCCCGTCAGACGGCCCCGATGCAAACCCCTGAAGGTGTGAGCCTGGACAAGCGTCTGGACCCGTTGCTGCCTATCCCGCGCAACGTGGCCGACGAAGCCCAGACCAGCGGCGAGTACCAGGTACCGCGTCCGCTGCCGCTGCAGGCTTCCCAGGAAGCCACTGACTACACCCTGCAGAAGAGCGGCGACGCTCGCTGGATTCTGTCCGAGCACCCGCCGGCCGAAACCTGGCCGGTGGCGCACCAGTTCTTTGAAGACAACGGCTTCCGTATTGCCGACGAGCGCCCGCAGACCGGTGAATTCACCACTGCCTGGCAGCGTTACGACGGTCTGTCCGCCTCCATGGCCAAGCGCCTGCAGGGCGCCGCCGCCAGCGGCGATGCCGAAACCCGCGTGCGCGTGCGCATCGAGCCGGGCGTGCAGCGCAACACCAGCGAAGTCTACCTGACCACCGTCAGCCGCCCTGCGGGCAGCACCGACAACGTCGACTTCCCGAAAAACCCGAGCAACTCCGGCACCGACCTGGCGCTGGTCGACGAAATGCTCGCCAGCATGACCCGCAGCGCCCAGAAGGGTGGTTCGGTGTCGCTGTTGGCCGCGCGTGACTTCGACGCCCCGAGCCGTGTGGCCCTGAGCGAAGACGGCAGCGGCAACCCGGTGCTCAACGTCGGCAGCGACCTGGACCGTGCCTGGTCCAGCGTGGGTCGCGCCCTGGACCATGGCCAGTGGAAGGTGGAAGACATCAACCGCAGCCTGGGCCTGTACTACATCAACCTGGCGGAGAAACCCGTCAAGAAGGATGAGAAGCCTGGCTTCTTCAGCAGCCTGTTCGGCAGCGAGCCGTCCAAGGAAGAGATCGAAGCCCGCGCCGAGCGCTACCAGGTTCGCCTGAGCAAGGTCGGCGAAAACGTGCAGGTCACCGTCGAGAAGAACATCAATACCGTGGCACCGGCCGATGTGGCCCGTCGCGTGTTGAGCGTGATCCAGGACAACCTGGGTTAAGTGCGCTTCGCCATTCTCGGTAGCGGGAGCCAAGGGAATGGCACGCTGGTGGTTCACCAGGACACCTATGTCCTGGTCGACTGCGGGTTCTCCCTGCGCGAAACCGAACGCCGACTTGCCCGCCTGGGTGTAGCCCCGGAACAATTGAGCGCCATCCTGGTAACCCACGAACATGCCGACCACGTGCATGGCGTGGGTTTGCTGTCTCGGCGCTACAATATCCCGGTGTACCTGAGCCGCGGCACCCTGCGCGCGCTGCGCAAGCCACTGGAACCCACGGGTTTCGTGGCCTGCGGCGACGTGCTGGAAGTCGGCGCACTGAAAATCAACGTGGTGGGCGTGGCGCACGATGCGCTGGAGCCCACCCAGTATGTGTTCAGCGATGGTCAGCGGCGCCTGGGCGTGCTGACCGACCTGGGCTCGTACTGCGGGCGTGTCATGGACAGTTACCAGGACCTCGATGCCTTGGTGATCGAGTCCAACCATTGCCGCGACCTGCTTGCCCGGGGCCACTACCCGATGTTTCTGAAACAGCGGGTGGGGGGCTCCCTGGGACATTTGAACAACCATCAGGCCGCAAACCTGGTGTCCGAGCTGGGCTGGCAAAACCTGCAACACCTGGTGCTGGCCCACCTGAGCAGCAAGAACAACCTGCCGCAGCTGGCCCGGCAATGTTTCGTCGACACCCTGGGGTGCGACCCGGACTGGCTGCAACTGGCCGATCAAGATGCAGGGCTCGACTGGCGACTTATCGCCTAGCCCATCTACTTAGCAAGCGGAGCCCATCATGGAAAAACGTGAAGAACTCTACCGTGGCAAAGCCAAATCGGTTTACAAGACCGACGACGCCGATCGCCTGATCCTGCTGTTTCGCAACGACACCTCGGCGTTCGACGGCAAGCGCATCGAACAGCTGGACCGCAAGGGCATGGTGAACAACAAGTTCAACGCCTTCATCATGCAGAAGCTGGAAGAAGCGGGCATCCCGACCCAATTCGACAAGTTGCTGGGCGACAACGAGTGCCTGGTGAAGAAGCTGGACATGATCCCGGTCGAGTGCGTCGTGCGTAACTACGCCGCCGGCAGCCTGGTCAAGCGTCTGGGCGTGGAAGAAGGCCTGAAGCTGAACCCGTACACCTTCGAGCTGTTCCTGAAGGACGACGCCAAGGGCGACCCGTTCATCAACGAATCCCACGTAGTGGCCTTCGGCTGGGGCACCGCCGAGCAACTGGCGAAGATGAAAGAGCTGTCCCTGAAGGTCAACGACGTGCTGAACAAGCTGTTCGACGACGCCGGCCTGCTGCTGGTGGACTTCAAGCTGGAATTCGGCCTGTTCCACGGCCAGATCGTGCTGGGCGACGAGTTCAGCCCGGACGGCTGCCGCCTGTGGGACAAGGACACCAAGAAAAAAATGGACAAGGACCGCTTCCGCCAGGGTCTTGGCGACGTGATCGAAGCCTACGAAGAAGTTGCAAAACGCCTGGGCGTGCCGCTGTAATCCAGCAAGCTCACGCAAGCGTTTGATACCACGCAAATTTTTTTCAAAAAAGGTTTCGACTTTTCAGAAAACGCTGGTATGATGCGCGCCATTGGAGAGATGCCGGAGTGGCCGAACGGGACGGATTCGAAATCCGTTGTACTGGCGACAGTACCTAGGGTTCAAATCCCTATCTCTCCGCCATATATCGAAGAACCCCGCAGCTGAGAAGCTGCGGGGTTTTTTGTTTGTACGTTGTTTTCAATCGGCGGCTTCGCTGGAGCTTACAATCAGGAACAATCGATTGATTGACCCAGTGAGAGGGCGTCTCTATCCTGCTCGCATCCCGCCCATGGCTGTAAGCGGTCCTACCTATCCCGGACTGGCTGACCCCATGGGCGTTTTGCTATCTGGAGGAAATGGATGCCTACCTGCAGTGAAAAAATCGCTGTTTTTTCGTCTGCATTTTTTGATTGGATGATGAAGTAGGTACCGTAACTTCTCATCGGTCAGCACCCTGTGTAACCACCTAAGGTGCGAAACAGTGGGATTCGCCTCACCATGCGATGCTTGTGCGAGCAATGTGGATTAAAAGCCCCTGTGTCGGGTTACAGACCGTTTGGCGTGCTGCGGCATCTGCTTAGATGCAGGAAAAGATCGACCAAAGGAGGGTTGATTTGCGGCGGTGGCGAAGTGAGTATATGGGGCACATAGCCATCACGGAGGAGGAGCGCCAATGCCGCACACATTAGATATGGTCTGTCTAGCAAGCTCGTGGAAGCATGGGGGCAGATGTATTGCGGGAAAAATATACAGAGGGAACCGCTCTGGCGAATGGATAAGGCCGGTTAGTCCAACCGTGGGCCACAGACAAATTACACCTGCTCAAATGCATTATGGACAAAATCAATTTGCTCGAGTACTGGATGTCATTCGTATTGAATTTACCGGACGTGAGCCTGATACATTTCAGCATGAAAATTTAATTATCTCGGGCACAAGATGGGTGAAATTGGATAGGCTCGATCAGCGAAACCTTCATCAATGGATTGATGCGCCAAACGCTCTTTGGAGTAATGGCGACAGTAGTGAATACGGTACTAACGATAAAGTTTTAGGGAACCGTATTGCCTTGGACAGACCTTCGTCTCTCGTGATGGTTCAACCGGATGGCGGTCTGTTGAATGTATCCGTTGCAAAAGAGCGAGATGATAAAACTAAAATACGTCTACATTTTCACTACAATCGTGTTAAATATGCGTTAACAACCACTGATCTTTGGGCGCAAGATCATTTTCGTGGTCGTGGTATTGGTAATTATGAAATGCAAAATATCCAAGCAATGACAATTAGTTTGGGCGAACCATTCGCTAACGGAAATACCACGAAAATTGTCGCAGAAATTTTCAGGGGGTAATATGAAAATCTTCACCATAGGTTTTACGGAGAAAAAAGCAGAACGCTTTTTCTCCTTGATAAGATTATCAGGAGCAAAGCGTATTGTTGACGTTCGATTGAATAATATTTCTCAGCTTTCGGGTTTTGCAAAAAAAGATGACTTGAAGTACTTTTTAAAAGAACTATGTGGCGTTGAATACGTGCATCTGCCAGAACTGGCACCAACGAAAGAGATTTTATCGTTATACCAAAAAAGGAAATTTCTTGGCAGCAGTATGAGGATAAGTTTCTAAATCTGATGGCGACGCGAAGCATTGAAAAGCACGTAAAGCCAGAGATGATTGATGAGGGATGCTTGCTGTGCAGTGAACACAAGCCACACCAGTGTCATAGACGGTTGGTGGTGGAATATCTCAAGCAAGCGTGGGATAAGCCTGATGCGGTTGTCAAAGATTTAATATGATTAGTAACGCAAAAGTTCTGATTGCATACCCTATTGACTTCCTTTCTTACTCAAAATTTGAAAGGAAAGTCGATAAAATAATCAGCTCTATAAAACAGGTAGAGCTTATTTTTGTGCATGACGACAACGGCTTTATCGGGAAATATTCAGCCTCCAAGGGGTTGCAGACAGCCGCTGTCCAGTCCGAAAAGGAGGCGTTAGCGTTAGTCACGCATGCCATCCTTTTTCAAGATGAGGAAAGAAATTGCTTTTTCACGTTGTACGATGAGCTGCACAAAAAAAAGATACCGACAAGGGTGATAAACCTAAAAATTACCAAAGTATCCAATAAAGATGCCGGTGATAGCTATGATATTTACATAGGTAGAGGAACCCTGTGGGGCAACCCTTACCAAATGGGCAAAGAAGGCACTCGCGATGAAGTTATAGCAAAATTTGCTTATGATTTCGAACGACGGTTTTTGAAATTGCCTGAAAAATTCGATGAGAACATCGAAAAGCTCAGAGGTAAAACGCTCGGTTGCCACTGCAAGCCTGCGGCATGTCATGGTGATGTAATCGCCAACTATCTCAACTCCCAAGACGATGGGCAGTGATCCAGAGTTTTGGTTTTCTCTGATGCGCGGGGAAAAGTTAGCGAAATTTGGCGGAAGCGGTTTTTTGGGAAGCTCTTAACAGCTTCATTCCGGCTGCTTGAACGTGTGGAATAATCCTTGGGCGCCGGATGTGGCAGGGGCTGCAGTCTTGGAGGTGCAAGTGGCTAGAGTGTAGCTACGGTTTTGTGGTGTTTTGATATTTTCCATAAAACCGTAACTAGGGGAGGGCTATCTTTTAGGGAAATTTAAGATATTTTGTTGTGTGGGATTTCGGTCTGTTGTGTAACTGTTTTTCCCAGGGGAGCGCAGTTTAAGCTCCAGAATTCGTTCGCTACTATTGCTCGAAAAATATCCATTTGGAAGATTGCATAGCCTTTCAAGTCTATCTTGTGGAATGCCTAGCTCATTTCTCAATTGATCCTTAGAGAGGATCTTGTTTTCTATGAGCATCTGTATGCTACGAGACAGAAGTTTAGGTTGCTCGAAAGCAGTAGCATTATCCAGAGGTTCTGCTTTGACCCATCCGCGAGCGGACCGGGCCTTCCAGAGTCGAGTGCCTGTTTCGGCAGACACTATTTCCAAGTCAATGCATCGTTTTATCATTGCAGCTATCGAAACGTTCCATCGAGGCTTGAGTGAATGGAGTGTGTCTAGCGTTGCGTAGGTGACCTCGTGGCTGAAACTCTCTGCGGGCATCAAGAAAGCACTTGCGAAACGGTGGGCTTGCCGCTCTATCAGGTCGTAGTGACTTATGTACTGCTCATGGGATATCTTGCTATGAAGTACAATGTGGCCAAGCTCATGAGCGGCATCAAAGCGGTTTCGAACCGGGTTTGCTTTATCTGCTGCAAGTAGTACGTAAGGGCGATTATCAACTACGGACCATTTGGAAATTCCATCCATTTTTACGTACCCGATTTCGTCTCGTGCGATAACTACACCGGATTTCTCAAGTGTGTGTATCACATCTTTGACAGGGCCGTTTCCGAGGCGCCAGAGACCTCTACACTTGGATGCATGCTGTTCAATTTCTGCGTCATCAATCAAGCGCGCATCATTGCCTTCGAATATCGGTATGTTAGTGGGCGGGAATTCAAGACTTTCTTGAAGTTTGTACGAGATTTCTTCAAGCCAGTTTAGTCTGATTTTTGCGATGTCCCAAGAAGACTTATGTGTGCTCACTTGGCTTCTATAAAAACTTGGTTTGGCATCTTGATCGTTAAGTGGTGATTCAATTAACCATTTTTCTGAAGTCGAGAATATCTCGCAAAGCCGATTAAAGCTTTGCGCAGATGGACAGCTGTCGCCTTTCTCCCACTTCGATATGTTGCCGGGAGCACATTCCAACTTTTCCGCTAGGTCAGTCTGCGTCATATCGGCAGAAAGGCGGAGCTGTTTAAGGCGTTCAGGTTTGAAACCTTGAATACCTAGGCGCATGATAAAAGTACCTCGGTTTAACTATTAAATATCTTCTAAATCGGATTTCTCTTCCTCGCTCCGCATCCGAATACGAAGTTTTGGCCATACGTCGGCTGACTCGTCTTCCACTTCGTCGTCATACGCCAGGAGAAGATCTTGAACGGGACACCACAAGTGAAATCTGTCCAAATTATTTGCGTAAGGTACTGCGATCATCAGCCCTTGAGGTCTAGATTGATCAAGAGTGCTTTTGGTCGCCGGAGATAGAGGGGCAATAATGATATTGAGTGTGTCTGTCGGGAGGCTGCCTAGCAGATCTTTCCCATCAAACAGATCTGGGTTTTTCTGAAGATGCTCAAGATAAGCGTTCAATCTTGAGTTTTTGAGCCTTCCTTTCGATGGTCGGATTTTCTTGCGCCAAGGAATCACAGAGGCAGTGATAAGCGTATTTCCTGCCTTGAGCAAAGCAAATTGTTCACCATTATGGGAAGCCGAAACACAGCTACCACTCCAAGAGCTCTGGCCGATCAAGACATCCTGCACAAAGAAATTTCGGTCTTGGGCAAGCTTCCGATGGGTTGGGAGGTTATGGATACTTTTACTTTGCTCGTAAGCACGCTCATACGCGAGATGAATGGCGTCTACGAGCTCCTCGACCTGACCTTTCGTAGCTTCTTTCCGCAAAAAACGCAAAATCTCTTGCTTTAGCGACATATGGCTCTCCGAGCACTGATCTTCTTAAAGCGTATTTAAGCACGTTTTTTCTTCCTTTTGAAGCCGGTAGTCGGCTGGTGGCTCGTGATTTATAGCACCCAATCGGAGGATCAGAATTGTGGCGAGCTCACCATTCTCAATCCCTGCCGACCCGGTTACCAGGTAAAAACGATGTTGTGAGTGGGGCAATGGCCGCGCCAGGCGTCAGGATATCTGTGCGACGATTTCTGCCGGCGATTGCCCCAGCGCTTGGCAAAGCGCCATGAACTCAATCACATCCAGACGCCTGTCGCCGTTCTCCACCTTGGCGATGAAAGATTGTGGCCTGTCGAGTAGTGCTGAAACCTGCGCCTGTGTCAGTCCGGCCGTTTTCCTGGCCTCGACCAGCAGCGTGAGCAACTGCTGGTACCGTTCCTTGTAGATGGTTTTCATGAGATTGCCGATTCGAGAAGTCGACACCTTCAATAAACCTATTTTAGGATTATCCCAAAATGGGATATTTGGTTTAGGATAGACCCTCAATGCGTCTCAGGCAGAGAGGATCAGGTTATGGAACACCAATCACCACGTTTCACCCGCAGCAAAGGGCAATTCAAGCGCCCAGCCAGTGCCCGTTCAATCAGGCGCAAACCCGGCACCCGCATGTCCCCCCGTTGCTTCAATTCCCGCCAACGCATCGTTGATGCGCTGCACAGCTACCTGCTGGATGGCTGGAAACAGCTGCCCGAACGAAATCGTCGACTGTTGGGGCTCGATCCACAGGCGAGTGATCTTCACGATGAAGAGGCGCTGACCTACCTGGCGTATATTTTCATCGATTGCGCCAACCTGACATTGGACAGAGCAGTGGCCGCGAAGCGATCGCGGATGATGAATGGATAACGGCCTGTAGCCGCTGCCGTTAGGCTGCGGCTACAGCGTTTGGTCGTGCATATTCGTATCGCTTTGCTGCACTGCTTGGTGCGGGCTCTCACGACTCTTTCGGCGACTGTGTCATTTGCTTGGCCTTGGCTACTTGCGCCAAGGCTTTCAGGAATGCGTTTGGATCTGTTTCCTGCAGGCTGGCGGAGAGGTAAGCGCTGATGGTTTCAGCGTTATCCAGGTGGCGGTGTGCTTCGAATGGAACCGTTGTGGATTCATCGATTTTGATGATTGGCATCGCTTCTGGATTGAAAGGCCGAGCTTTGGCCATGTGGCTGGTCCTTGGTCGAGTGGACGGGGGGCTGACTGTAGGGCTCACTAACCACAGAGTCGTTAGGAAAGCGGCGATTCACAGGTAGGACCGTTCCGAGTTGATGGACAGGACCTCTGGCGGGTCCCAGCAGGTCTAGCGCCTGGCGCACAAGGCTGGCGACGCCTATCTCACAGGCCATGGTACGTTGCAACGAATGTAGGACCGGGCTTGCGCGTGAGGCGGGGAAGCGCCGCGCGGGCGGCGCGCGATCTCAAGGACGCCAGAGATCACACGGCAAGCGCCTGGAAGCCTTGATGCGGTGTGTCGGCGGGTATTTAGGTTTTTTCAAATGGGTCGAGATCGAATAACGGCCACCAGGCGCCAGCCGATGTTGCAGCGGCGCCATTGAGATCGCGCGCCGCCCGCGCGGCGCTTCCCGAGGTTCCCTCGGTCCCACATTGGTTGCAACGTACCATGGCCTGTCAGATTGGCGTTGTCCGCCTTTGGTGTTCCAGTCCGTCCCCGCAGCGACCTGCCGATTTTTCAGCCTCCCCCCCCCGGTAAATCCCCATTTTTTCGCCTACCCTTGCCAAACCCTCACGATAATCGAACACAATCCACGCATTAGTGGCTAAATAATGGCAACCAAGGTGTGACCCGCCCCCGCTTCCCACGGTCCCACACCATGGCGCAAAGGCACGTTTTTCATGGGGTGGGCACCTCTAGAAATTCCAGGCCATGCCGATAGCCCACGTATTGGAAAGCCCCACCGGGCTCATATTCATTCCCCTGACGGGATCGCGCATGCTGGCGTACAACCAAAAATCGTTTCTTATCGTCGATGACTTCTCTGACTTCCGCAGCTCGGTGCGCTCCATGCTGCGCGAGCTGGGCGTGAAGGAAGTGGACACGGCGGACACCGGCGAGCAGGCGCTGAAGGCGTGTGCGCAGAAGCGCTACGATTTCGTGCTGCACGACTTCAACCTGGGCGACGGCAAGAAGAACGGCCAGCAGGTGCTCGAAGACCTGATGCTGGACAAGCTGCTCAGCCACGAAAGCGTGTTCATCATGGTCACGGCCGAAAACAGCCAGGCCATGGTGATGAGCGCGCTGGAATGGGAGCCCGACGCTTACCTGACCAAGCCCTTCAACCGCGCCGGCCTGGCCCAGCGCCTGGAGAAGCTGGTACAGCGCAAGACGCTGCTCAAGCCCATCCTGCAAGCCCTGGACAAAGGCCTGCCGATGGAGGTGCTGGCCGCCTGCACGCGCCTGACCCAGGAAGACGCCCGCTATGCGCCGCTGTGCCATCGCTACAAGGCCGAGGCGCTGCGCGATCTGAATCAGCACGAGCCGCTGGAAGCCTTCCTCAAGACCATCCTCGCCGACCGTCCCACGCCGTGGGCGTTTGGCTTGCTGGGCAGCCAGTTGTTCAAGCGCAAGAAGCTGGCCGAGGCGCAGGATGTGTATGAGCGTGCGCTGAAGACCTTCCCCATGCTGCCCGCCCTGTACGACGGCCTGGCCGAAGTGCTGGTGGCGCGCAATGACGGCAAGCGTGCCCAGCAAGTGTTGGAAGACGCGGTAAAATTGTCGCCGTTGGCGGTGCGCCGGCAGAGCCTGTTGGGCAAGCTGGCCATGGAAAACGAAGACTTCGACACCTCGTCCCGCGCCTATCGCCAGGCGGTCAACCAAGGCCAGTACTCGCGGTTCAAGAACCCTGAAACCAACCTGGGTTTTGCCCAGGCACTGATCAACAAGGGCGGCGACGCCGGTCTGGATGCACGTAGCCGTGTGGAACTGAACCAGACCCTGGTGGACGTGGCCAAGGACAATAGTGACGACCAGGGCATCCAGGTGCGTTCGCGCCTGATCAAGGCCACCAGCCTGCAGCGCTCGGACCCGGAAGCCGCCGCCAAGCTGACCGAAGAGGCCATGGGCCGTCTGCAGGAGATGGACCAGTTCCTCAGCCCCGAGGCCGCGTTGTCGGTCGCGTCGCAGTTGAAGAACCTGGGTCAGGCCGACGCGAGTGTCGGCGTGCTGAAAAGCTGCGCCGAGATCTACGGTGACGATCCGGTGGTGATGCAGAACATCGCCAAGCATACCGATGACCCAGCCATCCTGGGCGCCAACACCGTGGCCGTGGACATCAACCAGCAGGGCGTGCGTGCTTACCGTGAAGGGCGCTTTGCCGAGGCGCAGGACCTGTTCCGCAAGGCCATGGCCCTGCAGCCCAAGAACATCAGTATCGCCTTGAACCTGGCCCAGGGGTTGCTGCACGCCAAGGGTGTGCCGATCACCGCTGCGGGGCTGGCCGAGTGCCGGGACGCCTTGCGCATGGTCGGCCACATGCCGGAAAGCGATGCGCGCTTCGAGCGTTATCAGAAACTGCGAAACAGGGCGTTTGGCGCATGAGTGACGAAAAAGCGGGTCTGGATTTCTCCATGGTCATCGCCTCCATCGTGCATGACATGAAGAACTCCCTGGCGTCAGTGATGACCGCCCACGGCAAATGGGCGCAGAGCCTGCCCGAAGCTGCGCGCGAGAACGCCGAGCGCGGCGTGATCGACTACGAGTTCGCCAACCTCAACGGCATGATGGTGCAGTTGCTGGGCCTGTATAAGCTGGGCGTCAATCAGTTGCCGCTGCGTCCCGAATACCACGAGATGGACGACTTCATCGAGTCGCAAGTGGCGTGGCACCAGGAAGTGCTGGCCAGCCGCGGCATCATTGCCACCTATGACGTGGACGTGCTGTGCCCGCTGGGTTTCTTTGATCGCGAGCTGGTGGGGTCGGTGGTGGCCAACGTCATCATCAACGGCATCCGCTTTGCCCGTGAAGCCATCCATATCACCGCCGGCGAGGAAGACGGTCAACTGGTCATCAGCGTCAACGACGATGGCCCCGGCTACCCACCGGCCCTGATCGAGTCGCAGTCTGACTACGTGCAGGGCATCAACCCGGTCAGCGGCAGCACCGGCCTGGGGCTGTACTTTGCCGCACGCATTGCCGAGCGCCATGAGCGCAACGGCGTGCTGGGCCATGTGCAATTGGCCAACGGCGGCAGCCTGGGCGGCGGCAACTTCAAGCTTTACCTGCCCTGATCAGGGCGTGATGTAGAGCCGTGCCTGGGTGTCGCCCACTACCTTCTGGTCCACCTTGTGCCACTGGCTGGGTATCGACGCGAAATCGTCGATATCCTCGGTGCCGCTGATCAGCCACACGCGCTGGTGGTTGGCAGGCAGCGCGGTCAGGGTGTCGACGTAAATCTGATCGCCGTGCTCGTCAACCAGGTTGCCGAAGCCGTAGTCCGTGGGGCGGCCCGAGCTGCCGTCCGGTTTGGCCGGGGTGTACAGCAGCGGCTCGGCACCGGTGGTGTTGTAGTACAGGTAGCCGAAATACCAGAACAGGTCGCTGACCACGATGCGGTCGCCCGGCTGGTAGCGCTGGTTGACGAAGTCGACCATCTTGTCGAACTGATCATCGTCCACGTTGTAATTGCGTTGCAGTCCCACGCCCTGAATCGACACATAGACCAGCACCGCGATCATCGCCAGCGCGCGCGAGTAGCGCGCCAGCCGGTCGGCCGCCACGCCCAGCACCAGCGGCAGGGCCATGGCGGAGAACATCATGTAGCGGTCCACCAGCAGCGGCGTCTTGAACGAAATCAGGAAGATGACCAGCAGCGGTAGCACGCAGTAGATCACCAGCATCGATGGCAGCCGCAGGGCATGGCGGTCGCTGTACAGCACCCATGCCAGAATCGCCCCCAGGATCACCGGCACGCTGACGAACAGCGCCACGGGAAGGTCGAAACCATCGCTGAGAATCAGGTACTGCCACACCATCGACGGCAGCGACCCCAGCGTCACCGCACCGATCCAGCCAACGTCGTTACCCGCTTCCAGTTCGGGCAGATGCTGCACCAGACCGATCAGGCTGGGTACCCACGGCAGGTACATCACCACGATGGCCACGTTGGCCAGCCACCAGGCCGGGCGCTGCACAAGGCGATTGCCGCGGGTGCGCAGCAAGGCCAGCCAGGCCCAGTGGGCCAGCACGCACAGGCTGGTGAAGTAATGGGTGTAGAAACTGGCGGCCATCAGCAGGGCGTAGATCACCAGGTAGCGGTGCCGGTGCGGCTGCCTTGCCCAGTGCACCAGGGCTACGGTGGCGCCCATCAGCCACATGCCCATCAGCGGGTACATGCGGATTTCCTGGCTGTAGTGCACGGCAATCGGCAGCAGCGCCAGCAGGATCCCGCCCAGCAGCGCCGCGCGCCGCCCGGCCGTCAGGTGCAGCAGCCATACCCCCAGGCCCACGCTGACAATGCCGGGCAGGGCGCTGATCACCCGGATCGAGAACAGGCCATCGCCGAACAGCGCCATCCACCGTGCAGAATCAGGTAGTACAGGGGCGGGTGCACGTCGTGGCCGGCGTGCAGCCAGATCTGCGCGGGGGCGTACTGGCTGATCACCAGGCTCGATCCTTCGTCGCACCAGATGGCCGAGGCGGTCAGCTGATACAGGCGCGCCACGGTGGCCAGCAGCATGATCGGCCAAAACCACAGGCCGGCGGGGGCGTTGGCCAGCCTCTGCCAGCCGGTGCGCTGGGGAAGGTGATGCAACGAGTCGTTCTGGGCGTTCAAAGTGCCTCCATCCGGGGGACTACAAGGATCGCGCCGGGTTAGATCGTTTGGTGGGGGTTATCCTAACAGTCGGCAGGGTGTGTGAGTAACTGGACCGTCAGGAGAAAAACAGAAGGCTGGCAACGCCGATTTCACAGGCCATGGTACGTTGCAATAAATGTGGGACCGAGGGAACCTCGGGAAGCGCCGCGCGGGCGGCGCT
The DNA here is from genome assembly GCA_000497835.1 of gamma proteobacterium L18. Taxonomy (GTDB): domain Bacteria; phylum Pseudomonadota; class Gammaproteobacteria; order Pseudomonadales; family Pseudomonadaceae; genus Aquipseudomonas. The sequence continues at coordinate 418,369 of KI547164.1, forward strand.
CGGTCTCCAGGGCGCAAAGCATCCCAAGACATGCACCAGGACTGTGGGCCGGGCGAAGTTCGGGAAGCAGGCGATTCGGAATCTCGACTGGCCGCTTCCCGAGCTTTGCTCGGTCCCACAGGTGGTAGCGCCGCATGCCTTGGGCATTTATGGCGCTCTGCAGATCGAGCGCCGCCCGGCCTACTACCAAAGACCCCCTCGCGCCCCCCCAAAGCACCATTCTGCCCCCGCCGCCCCGCGCCTAGCATGGACCGGGCAACAAGCTCGCCTGATGAACCGCAACCTCGGTCCGCCCTTGGGCCAACCACAATAAAAGAGGATCAATCATGAGCAGCACTTTCTTTATTCCGTCTGTGAACATGATGGGTATCGGCAGCCTCGACGAGGCGGTGGTCGCCATTCGTAAGTACGGTTTTCGCAATGCCTTGATCGTCACCGACGCAGGCCTGGCCAAGGCCGGTGTGGCGGACAAGGTCGCCAAGCTGCTGGCCGAGCAAGACATCAATGCCACGATTTTCGACGGCGCGCAGCCCAACCCCACCGTCAGCAATGTCGAGAATGGCCTGGCCGCGCTGAAGCAGTCGCGCAGTGACTTCATCATCTCCCTGGGCGGCGGTTCGCCCCACGACTGCGCCAAGGGCATCGCCCTGTGCGCTACCAACGGTGGCCACATCAGCGAATACGAAGGGGTGGACCAGTCGGCCAAGCCGCAACTGCCGCTGATCGCCATCAACACCACGGCCGGCACGGCCAGTGAAATGACCCGCTTCTGCATCATCACCGACGAAGAACGCCACGTGAAAATGGCCATCGTCGACCGCAACGTCACGCCGCTGCTGTCGGTCAACGACCCGGCGCTGATGGCCAAGATGCCCAAGGGCCTGACTGCCGCCACCGGCATGGACGCGCTGACCCACGCCGTGGAAGCCTACGTGTCCACCGCCGCCACGCCGATCACCGATGCGTGTGCACTGAAAGCCGTAGAATTGATCTCCGCCAACCTGCGCACGGCCGTAGCCCAAGGCGACGACATGACCGCGCGGGAGAACATGGCCTACGCCCAGTTCCTGGCCGGCATGGCCTTCAACAACGCCTCCCTGGGTTACGTGCACGCCATGGCGCACCAGTTGGGCGGCTTCTACGACCTGCCACACGGGGTGTGCAACGCGGTGCTGCTGCCCCATGTGGAAAGCTTCAACGCCAGCGTCTGCCCGGCCCGCCTCAAGGACGTGGCCACCGCCATGGGCGTCGACACCCAGCGCCTGGACAATGAAAAGGGCGCCGCTGCGGCCATCGTCGCCATTCGCCAACTGTCATCCGACATCGGCATCCCCGGCGGCCTTGCCGAGCTGGGCGCCAAGGCCGACGACATCCCGACACTGGCGGCCAACGCGATGAAGGATGCGTGCGGGTTCACCAACCCGCGGGTGGCGACGCAAGCAGAGATTGAGGCGATTTTCCATACGGCGATGTGACGATTCGAATTTCAGTCGCAACTTTCGTCTGTGGGACCGGGCGAAGCTCGGGAAGCGAACGACTCGATAGCCGTGTTGCCTGCTTCCCGAGCTTCGCCCGGTCCCACAAGGGCAGCCGCTGTTGCAGTTGATTCTGAGAGGGTTCGCGTAGTTTGTTGCACGGCTATCTGCCCCAGACGGTGGGCAGTCATGTCCGCTATTCCTTGCATCAACTCCGTAAACAGATCGCGCTGGGTCATTAGGGCTGTCCTGTTCAGCGTACTCACGACAAATGCTGGATGCGGAGCATGCCTTAAGTCGAGCCAGCCTGTATGTCAGGCAAATCCCCTTCAACCTGAACGAAAAAGCCCACAGTGTCTTCACCATGGGCCCGCGTTCTACCCTCTCTGTAGCCGCTGCCGCCAGGCTGCGCTGGCCCTTACTACCACCAGCAACCTCCAGTGAAGCACAGGGCCAGCGCAGCCTGTCGACAGCGGCTATGCCTTACTGGGCATCAAACCCATTCCCCGCCCCCCGCGTCCCCGGATACTCCAACTGCTGCACAATCCGATCCTTGGCCAGCAGCCGTTTTTCCTTGAGCTTCTTCACCTCGTCATCCGCTGCCGCGGCGGATTCGGCCTTCAGCACGTCTGCATCGATGGCGTCGTAGTCGTCCAGCAGCTTGCTGAGCCTGTCATCGCTTCTCCTGCGGGTGTCGACCTCTTCGCGAGTGAGTTTCAAGTCCTCGAACAGATTGTGTTTGACCGGCATCTCGTCACCTCTGCTGGGTTTGTGGGCCTAGGTTGAGACTATTGAGGATAGCCCCGATTAGCGTTTTGGACCTGCGCGGGCATGGGGTGTTTCACCGGGCTTACAAAGGCTGGCTTTTCACAAAATATTGATGTGGTTCTGCTTACAGTGCTGTGCACCCTATCTAACATTTTTTTCACGATGGATTGACCGGTCTTTAACCCGGCCGGCGTTAACGTTCATACCTACCTTATCCCCTCGGGAAGTTGCGCTTCATGCCTTTGCCACCCTCGACACCTGCTGAGCGTGACGTGTCCGTAGCCCAGGCCTCCCCTGTGCCCTGCGGCCTCGGCGCGCGCCTGGCCTATTGGCGCGAGGCGCAACTGGTGCGGCATGCCCTGCGCGCTGCCGGGGAGCCGGGGCTGGTCCTGGACCTGCCCTGTGGCAACGGGCATTTCTGGCCGGTGCTGACCGAACACGCCAACCGCGTGATCCTGGCCGGCGGCCACAATGCCGACACCCTGGGCCGGGCCATGCGTGGCTTCAACCCGGCCCTGGCGACGCGCATCACCCCGTTGCAGGCTTCGGTGGACGCCATCACCCTGGGCAACAACGCCGTGGACTGCATCTTTTGCATGGAGGTGTTCCATCGTGTGTCCGACAGCGAGCAGCGCCTGGCCATCCTGCATGAATTTCACCGCGTCAGCCGCGATACGGTGATCATCTCCCTGTGGGTGGACGGCAACTACTTCGCCTGGCGACGGCGCCGCATGGAGCAGCGGCGGGCCAACCCTGGCCGCCAAAACCGCTTCGTGGTGGCGCGCAACCAGATCGAACGCGAGTTTGTTCAGGCAGGTTTCGAAATCGTCGACCATCATGATCGGGTGCCCGGTTATTCGATGTGGCGTACCTACGTGCTGCGCAAGGTCTGATCCGCGGCGCCTTTGTCGATGGAATGCCCAGTAAATGTCGGGGTCGATATATACTGCGCGCCATTCTTCAGGGGAGAGCCTTGTGGCCATCGATATTCACTGGATTCGCGACGACGAAAGCCTGGCTCGGCAATGCGCCGAGTGGCAGCGTCTGCCGTACGTTGCACTCGACACCGAGTTCATGCGGGTCGACACCTTTTACCCGATAGCCGGCTTGATCCAGATTGGCGACGGCGCGAGCGCCTGGCTGATCGACCCATTGACCATCCAGCAGTGGCAGCCCCTGGCACAACTGCTGGAAAACCCCGCCGTGGTCAAGGTGGTGCACGCCTGCAGCGAAGACCTGGAAGTGCTGCTGCGCCTGACCGGCAGCCTGCCTGCGCCGCTGTTCGACACCCAGCTGGCAGCCGCCTACCTGAACCTGGGCTTCTCCATGGGCTACTCGCGCCTGGTGCAGGCCGTGCTCGACATCGAGCTGCCCAAGGGCGAAACCCGCTCTGACTGGCTGCAGCGCCCGCTGTCCGACACCCAGGTCAGCTACGCCGCCGAAGACGCCGTGCACCTGGCCGAAGTCTACGAGAAGCTGCGCCCGCAGCTATCGGATGAGCGCTACGCCTGGGTGCTGGAAGACGGCGCCGAGCTGGTGGCACAACTACGCCGCGAGGTCGATCCCAACGAGATCTACCGCGAGGCCAAGCTGGCCTGGAAGCTGTCCCCTCAGCAACTGGCCGTGCTGCGTGAGCTGTGCGCCTGGCGCGAGCGCGAAGCCCGTGCCCGTGACCTGCCGCGCAACCGCATCATCCGCGAGCATTCGCTGTGGCCCCTGGCCCGCACCCAACCGGATAATCTGGGCGCCTTGGCCAAGATCGAAGACATGCACCCGCGCACTGTGCGCCAGGACGGCGACTACCTGCTCAAGCTGATCAAGACAGCCGGCAGCATACCGCCCGACCAATGGCCGCCAGCGCTGCCCGAGCCACTGCCGATCGAAGCCTCGGGCATCCTCAAGCAGCTGCGCGCCATCGGCCAGGCCGAAGGCGAGCGGCTGGGCATCGCCCCCGAGGTGATGCTGCGCAAGAAGACCCTGGAAGCACTGCTCAAAAGCGGCTACCCCGACGGTCCCTATCAATTGCCTGACACACTGCGTGGCTGGCGCCGCGAGCTCATGGGCCAAGCCCTGCTCGACGCCTTGGCCAGCGCAGGAGAGACACCATGAAACGCATTTGCTCCATCTACAAAAGCCCGCGCAAGAACGAAATGTACCTGTATGTGCTCAAGGCCGACGCCCTGAAACGCGTGCCTGAAGGGCTGCTGAGCGTATTCGGCAAGCCGGTGCACGCCTTCGACCTGGTGCTGACCCCCGAGCGCGCCCTGGCGCGCGAAGACATCACCCAGGTGCTGGCCAACCTGGAGAGCCAGGGTTACCACCTGCAGATGCCACCGCCCGAAGACGAATACATCGAGCACCTGCCCGAAGAGCTGTTGCGTCGCAACGATCCGGTCTGACCGCCACACCCTGCAGTCGCGCCTGGCGCAGGCAGGGTTTTCAAGGGTTTCTCAAGCATGCGTGTTCTGATTGCAGAACAGGATTACGCCCTTTACGCGCAGCTGCTGCGTGAAGCGGCGCCGGACGTGGACGTCCTGACCAGCGGTGACTCGGCTGAACTGTCGAAACTGGCCGCCGACTGCCCGGTATGGTTGGGCCAGCCCGACCTGCTGGCCAGCCTGCTGCGCCAGGGGCACAAGCCGCAGTGGCTGCAATCGACCTGGGCGGGCATCACGCCCCTGTTGATGCACGGGCTGCCACGCCATTACCGCCTGACCCGCGCCGTGGGCATCTTTGGCCAGGTGATGGCCGAGTACATGCTGACCTACATGCTGGGCCATGAGCGTGAAGTGATGGCGCGCCTGGTCAGCCAGGTCGAGCGCAAGTGGGACCCACGCCCCGGGCACAGCCTGGAAGGCCGCCGGGTGCTGATCGTGGGCGCCGGTGACATCGGCCAGCGCGTGGCCGAGTTCCTGATGCCGTTTGGCGTGACGCTGTACGGCATTGCCAGCAGCCCACGGCAGCAGGCGCCATTCGTCGAAGTGCTGGGCATGGACGCGTTGGGTGAGAAGGTGGGGCAGGTGGATTACGTGCTCAACCTGTTGCCCGACACCCCGGCCACCCAGGATATCTACGATGCGGCGCTGTTTGCCCGTTTCAATCCCGACGCGTTGTTCATCAACGCCGGGCGGGGCGTGGCGGTGGTGGATGCCGATCTGGTCGAGGCGCTGAAGCTGGGGCACCTGGCGGGTGCGGTGATCGACGTGTGCCGGCAGGAGCCGTTGCCGCAGCGTCATCCGTTCTGGACGGCGTGGGGATTGCTGCTGACGGGGCACAGTTCGGCGCCGACTTCGCCGCAGGCGATGGTGCGGTTGTTCGTCGACAACCTGGCGGCGTATAACGCCAAGCAGCCATTGCGCGGCGAAGTGGACTTCGCCCGCGGCTATTGATTTGGCCACACACCAGTCCTGTAGGAGCGGACCGTGTCCGCGAATGTCGCACCGCGGATTCACTGATGCACCGCGGCGCCTGGTTCGCGGGCACGGCCCGCTCCTACAGGGAGGTATGTGTGGCTGTCACAGGGTGAAATCACCCTCTGCAGCCAGTTCGCTCAGCGGGCGACGCGGGCTTGGCAGTTCGCGGGCCTGCAGGTGCTCGGCCAAGGTAGCCTTGTCACCCAGCTTGCCGATGGCGATGGCGGCGTGCAGCTCGTAGCCTTCCGGCACTTTCAGTTCCTTGCGGGTCAGTTCCTTGTCGAAACCGGCCATGCCGTGGGTGTGCCAGCCGCTGAGGCTGGCTTGCAGCGCCAGGTGACCCCAGGCAGAACCGGTGTCGAAGGTGTGCCACAGCGCCGGGGTTTCTTCGGTGGCGCCAGGGGCGGTGAAGGTGGTCTTGGAGATGATGATCACCAGGGCTGCGGCGTGCTGCGCCCAGCTGCGGTTGAACTCGTTCAGCAGGCCCAGGTAGCGCTCCCAGTTCGGCGTGCCACGGCGTGCGTACAAAAAGCGCCAAGGCTGCGAGTTGTAGGCCGACGGCGCCCAGCGCGCGGCTTCCAGGAAGCTGAGCAGGGTTTCTTCCGGGATGGTGGCGTCGCTGAACGCGCGCGGCGACCAGCGGTTGATGAACTGCTCGTTGATACCGAGCTCGGCGATACGCGGATTTGCACTCATGAACGCTTCCTGTGAAGTGTGCGGAAAACAGCGAAACTACTGCGCCAGGGGCCCGGCTGACAAGTGAAGTGTTGACCGGATGTCGCGCGCGCTTGGCCTTACGCCCGCGCAGCACTAGACTGGCGGCCTTTTCCAGCCGGCTGCCGGCGGAAACGCATTTCAGAGACAGGACATCCCGCACCATGCCCGCACCCGTCGACCGCTTCTGGCTGACCAAGACCCTCGACCAGCTCAACCCCGTGGAATGGGAGTCGCTGTGCGATGGCTGTGGCCTGTGCTGCCTGCAGAAGCTGGAAGACGAGGAAGACAACAGCGTCTACTACACGCGCATTGCCTGCCAGCTGCTGGACCTCAAGACCTGCCAGTGCACCGACTACCCCAACCGCAAGGCCAAGGTGCCGGACTGCATCCAGCTGACGCCGGGGCAGGCGGATGAATTCAAATGGCTGCCGCCCACCTGTGGCTATCGGCTGGTGAGCGAGGGCAAGGACCTGCCCAATTGGCATCATCTGGTCAGCGGCGACCGCAAGAAAGTGCACAAGAAGCACATCTCCCAGTCGGGGCGCATGATCAGCGAGAAGGATGTGGATGAGGATGACTGGGAAGACTATCTGATCTTCCGCGCGGGGTGAGGCGCCAGGCAACGCTTACCTCTGTAGCAGCAACTGTCTTTGTGGGAGCGGGTTCTACCCGCGAAAAGGACGCCACAGGGTGCCAGCTATTACGCGGTGTTCTTTTCGCGGGTAGAACCCGCTCCCACAGAGGGCTGTAGCAGCTGCCGAAGGCTGCGTCGCAGACGGCGCGGTGTGTCAGCCAATACGCGGCGTCCATGACGCGGCCTGGCGGCCGCTGCTACAGGGGAACTGATTAAGCTTTGGGAGACTTCAGGTCTTCATCCCCGGTAATGGTCGCCGTCTTCGTTGCCTTCAGCGCACTTTCCTGCAACTTGCTCAACTCTTCCCCAGCGCGCTCGATCTTGGCGCGCACGCCATCGAATTCCTGACGGCTCTGCTCGATCAACGCCTTGGTGGCGCTGTGACCCGTCAGCCCGCGGGCCAGGGCCACGCCGCCAATGGCGATCTGGATCAGGCCAAATAGCCCGCCGCGGCGCAGCCCCTTGCCGACCATGACGATACCGGTGGCCACCGACCCTGCACGCTCCCAGCCCTGCACGTTGTGCGCAGCCGACGGGGCAGAACGGGGGATGGTGTCGAAAACGTCCAGATGCTGGTTATCGCTCATTGTCTTTCTCCTGAAGGGGCGCTGTTCTGTACTGACTGCCAAAGCCTGCGGCTGTTCCATCGGCTTACTTGAATTTTGGCCCCGAGCGGGTGTTCAGGCCCTTGGCCATGCGGTCGTACAGCACCACGTTGACCGTCGCCGCCAGGTTCATGCAGCCCTCGGTGGGGATGTAGATGGTGTCTTCGCACCAGTCGCGCACGCTTTGGTCCAGGGAGCCGTCTTCGGGGCCGAAGATGTAGATGGCGCGATCCGGGTGGGTGTACTCGGGCAGCGGCCGGGCGCCTTCCACCAGTTCCACGGCCACCGGCGTGCAACCCAGCGGGATGATCTTCTGCAGGTCGTCGATGCCGATCAGCGGAATGTCGTAATGGATGCGCTTGGTGTCAGTGACAAAATCCCGTGCCCGCTCGTAGCGCTTGCCGGTGTAGAACACCGAATTCACGCCGTAGCAGCCGGCGGCTCGCATCACCGAGCCGACGTTTTCAGGGGATTTGGGGTTGAACAGACCGATGCAGCTGTAACGCTTGTTGGCCACGCCGGATCAGTCCTTCTTCAACATGCCGGCCAGGGCCGCAAATGGGTTGTGGGTGGCCTTGGCGATGGTCGGGGTGCTCAGCGAGCCTTCGCCGAAGTACTGCTGGTCGGTGTAACGAGCGTGCTCGTTGTCGTGGCAGTACAAGCACAGCAGCTCCCAGTTGGAGCCGTCCTGGGGGTTGTTGTCGTGGTTGTGGTCACGGTGGTGCACGGTCAGCTCGCTCAGGCGCTTGCCGGCGAATTCACGGGCACAACGGCCGCACACGTGCGGGTACATCTTCAGGGCCTTGTCGCGGTAGCCGTTTTCGCGCTCGCGCTGGGTTTCGGCCAGGATGCGGTCGAGCTTGGCGGTATGGGGCGTGGACGAACTCATGGGTTCACCTCGGGGGGTAATGACGGTCAGGTTTCATTCTACCTGAAGGTGCGGAGGTGGATGTACTGGCCTCATCGCGAGCAAGCTTTGCTCCCACAAGTGTACGGCTCAGGCGTGGTAGACACTGTGGGAGCAAAGCTTGCTCGCGATGAGGCCAGTACAGGCAACCTCAGGCCTTGAGTTTTTCGCAGATCCAGATGGTATGCCGCGTGCCCTTGTTGCCATGGGCAAACACTTGCACCTCTTCGGCCTTGAACCCGGCCTTGCGCAGGCGTTCGCTGAACTGCCGGTCGGCGCTGGCCGACCATACCGCCAAAACGCCCTTGGGCCGCAACGCCCGGGCGCAGGCCGCCAGGCCGCCGCTGGAGTAGAGCCAGGAGTTGGCCTTCTGGGTCAGGCCTTCAGGGCCGTTGTCGACATCGAGCATGATCGCGTCAAAGCCCTGGGGCTCGCTTTGCAGCACCTTGGCCACGTCCTCCTGGACGATGGTGGTGCGCGGGTCCAGCACCGGCATGCCGGCTTTTTCGCCCAGCGGGCCGTGGTTCCACTCGACCACACCGGGTACCAGTTCGGCCACCACCACCTCGGCGGTCTTGCCCAGGTGCTTGAGCGCCGAGGCCAAGGTGAAGCCCATGCCCAGGCCGCCGATCAGCACCCGCGAGTTGGGCCGCCCGGCCACCTTGCGGCAGGGGATCTCGGCCAGGGCGTCTTCGGAGCCGTGCATGCGCGTGTTCATCAATTGGCCGCCGTCGCCGCCCTGGATCTTGATGACGAAATCCTCGCCGTACTCGAACAGGCACAAGGCACCGCCGTTGTCAGGGATCGGCGTGGTGTCCAGCAGTACAAAACGTTTCATGGGGATCTCGCAAGGGGAGGGGACAGCAGGCGCGCCAGGGAGTAGCCTTGGGGGACTACAAGGCCGCGGAGCCGCCGATGAAGTCGCTTATTGTATCGGGCATTGCCGCCCTTGCGCTTGGCATTGCGTCAGCGCAGGCAGCAGATACGCAATCCAATGTGTTGCCGGCCAGCACGGGCGCGCCCGGCACGCCTACGCCCACGCCGTATCCGCAGGTGCCGACGCCGATTGTGCCCAAGGCGGGTGGGGTGGATGGCAGCTCGCCGCTGCTGCCGCCGATCAAGGTGCCGGGGCCGCCGAAGGATGAGCCGTTGCCGGCGATGGAAACCCCCAACAAACCGCCAACCCTGTAGCCGTCCTCAAGGTTGCTGGGACAGCAGCTGCCCATCCACCATGCGCAGGCGCTTGGACATCGACACCGCCAGCGCGCGGATGATCTTCGCGGCGATCTTCGGCGCGTCGTTGAGCATCTTGTCCAGCGAGTCCTTGCCCAGGTTGATCAGCACGCAGCTGTCGGCCGCCACGCAGGTGGCCGAGCGCCGTTCGCCGTCCAGCACGGCCATTTCGCCAAAGGCACGGCCCTTGCGCAGGCTGGCCACCAGGATGGGGCGGTCGTCGTTGTCGGTCTTCTGCACGTTCACCGTGCCACGGTGAATGATGCACATGAAGGTGCCGGCATCGCCTTCGTGGAATATCTCTTCACCCTGGGCAATGCTGGTGATGATGAAATAGCCGGACGCGGCGGCAAAGTCCGCCGCCTGCAGCTGGTTGAACAATCCGCAGTCCATCAGCATGTCGCGGATTTCGTTATTCAGGTAGGTTTTTTCTGGCATGGCATCACGGTCTTGTTATACGCACGGTTCCCGACTGAAGTGTAGGCGTCGGCAACCGTGCGGTGTGTGAAATCAATGGTGCCACTCAGACATCATTGCCTGGCGAAGTTCCCGCTCAGGCGATGCCCAGCACCTTGAAGACAAAACCGTATTCCAGCGCCACGTCGCGCAGGCCCTGGTATCGGCCGCTCATGCCGCCGTGGCCGGCGCCCAGCTCGGTCTTGAGCAGCAGCAGGTGGTCGTCGGTCTTGGTGTCGCGCAGGCGTGCCACCCACTTGGCCGCTTCCCAGTACTGCACGCGGCTGTCGTTGTAGCCGGCCACCACCAGGGTGGCGGGGTAGGCCTGGGCGCTGACGTTCTCGTAGGGCGCGTAGCCCTTGATGCGTTCGTACACCTCAGGCTCCTCGGGGTTGCCCCATTCGTCGTACTCGGTGACGGTCAGGGGCAGGTCGGGGTCGAGCATGGTGTTCAGCACGTCGACGAACGGCACTTCGGCGATGGCCGCCTTGAACAGGTCGGGGCGCTGGTTGAGCACGGCGCCAATCAACAGGCCGCCAGCGCTGCCGCCGCTGATCGCCAACTGGTCGCTGGTGGTCAGGCCCTGGGCGATCAGGTGTTCGGCGCAGGCGATGAAGTCGCTGAAGGTGTTGGCCTTGTGCTCCTGCTTGCCGGCGCGGTACCAGGCCTCGCCCAGTTCACCGCCGCCACGCACGTGGGCAATGGCGAAGGCCACGCCACGTTCCAGCAGGCTCAGGCGGGCGTGGGAGAACCACGGGTCCAGGCTTTCGCCGTAGGCGCCGTAGCCATAAAGGTACAGCGGCGTCGCCTGGCCCAGGGTGTCGCGCTTGGCCACCAGGCTGATGGGGATGCGCGTGCCGTCGGCAGCCGTGGCCCACAGGCGCTGGCTGACGTAGTCATCGGCGTTGAACGGGCCCAGCACCGGGGTTTCCTTGAGCACCGCCTGGGCGCCGTCGGCCAGGGTCAGCTGGCGCACCTGGGCGGGGCGGTTCAGGGCCTCGTAGCGCAGGCGGATGCGCGTGCTGACGAATTCCAGGCTGTCGGACACGTGCAGGCTGTAGGCGGCGTCGGGCAGTTGCACGCGGTACGTCGGCAGGCCCTGGGGGTGCACCTCGATAATCGGCAGGCCGCCTTCTCGCAGGCTCAGGGTGAAGGCCTGGGCGTTGAGGGTCACGCCTTCGAGCATCACGTCATCGCGATGGGCGATCAGCGGCTGCCAGCGTTCGCGGGTCGGCACCTGGCCGTCGTCGGGCGTTTGCAGCAGGGCGAAGTTGATGCCGTCCTGGTTGCTGCGGATAAACCAGGCCCACTGGCCGTCAAGCTGGCCGTGGTCGGGGTAGTACTCGTGGTCTTCCACCCGTGGCGCCAGGCACTGGAAGGCCTGCTGCGGGTGATCGGCGTCCAATACCCAGGCTTCACTGGTGGTCTTGCTGTTGAGCAGCAGGATCAGCTGGCGCTCGGAGCTTGAGCGATAGCAGTGCAGGAAGAAGCGGCCGTCGGTTTCCTCGAACACCAGTTCGGCATCGTCGCTGCCCAGCACATGGCGGTACAGCTTGTGCGGCCGGTGGGTGTCGTCCAGCTCGCCGAAGAACAGCGTCCGGCTGTCGTTGGCCCACGTGACGCTGCCGTCGCAATCGTCGAAGGGCAGCTCGCTGACGTTGCCGTTGGTCAGGTCTTTCACGTACAGGCGGTAAATCTCGTCACCGCTGGTGTCCAGGCTGTAGGCCAGCAGGCGGTGGTCGGGGCTGACGTTGAAGGCGCCCAGGGACAGGAAGCCGCCGGCGGCCAGCACGTTGGGGTCCAGCAACAGTTCTTCGTGGCTTTCATCCACGGTAGGGCTGTCGTCGGCCGGGCGCGGGCAGCGGTAGTGGCGGGCGTACTCGTCGCCGGCCGTGGTGCGGGTGTAATACAGGTACGGGCCCCAAGGCGAGGCCAGGGACAGGTCGGTCTCGCGGATGCGGCCCTTGATCTCTTCGAACAGCTGTTCACGCAGTTCGGCCTGGTCGGCCAGTTGCGCTTCCTGGTAGGCGTTTTCGGCTTTCAGGTAGTCCAGCACCTCGTCGCTGTCGCGCGCTTGCAGCCAGGCGTACGGGTCGGCGCCGTCGGCCTTGCGGGCGATCGGGGCGCGTGGGGCAGTGGCTGATGGGGACATGGGCAACTCACTCGGCAGATGAAATGTGGCGGCGCCCGGTGGGCCATTTGGCATAGGGGGCGCCTGCGCGGCGAAAAGTCGTTATCATAAGCGCCTATTTGCCTGCCTTGCCACGGACACCATGACCGAGAACGACTATTTCCTCGCCTGGGGTATTTACGCCTTCGCCGCCTTCGGTTGCCTGATGGTATGGCTGCGCCTGACCACCTGGATCTGGCGCTGGTTGCGCCAGCCACTGCGCCTGGTGATGGCGGTGGTGCTGTTTACCCCCACCGTCGTCGACCCGGGCAAGGGCATGTTTGCCCCGGCCGTGGCCATGACCGGCCTGGACATCCTGTTCAAGGATGCCGGCCACGCCTTGCCGGCCATGTCGGACCTGGCCATGTACAGCCTGGTGGCTCTGGTGCTGTACGTCATCTACGCCCTGATTCGCTGGCCCATCGAACGCAGC
>KI547164.1:431777-441064 GCA_000497835.1 gamma proteobacterium L18
CGGCGTGACGAGCCGGACGAGCCGTTCGGCGCTGGCGACCGCTATGGCCGCACGCCGCCCACGCCGCCCAGCCCGGCCGGGCGCATGCGCGTCGAGCCACGCCTGTAATCCTGCGAGAGAGCCGCCATGTGTGAACTGCTGGGCATGAGTGCCAACGTGCCGACCGATATCGTCTTCAGCTTCACCGGGCTGATGCAGCGCGGCGGCCGCACCGGCCCGCACCGTGACGGCTGGGGTATCGCCTTCTACGAGGGCCGCGGCCTGCGCCTGTTCCAGGACCCGGCCGCCAGCAGCGAGTCGCAGGTGGCCGAGCTGGTGCAGCGCTACCCGATCAAGAGCGAAGTGGTGATCGGCCACATTCGCCAGGCCAACGTGGGCAAGGTCTGCCTGTCCAACACCCACCCCTTCGTGCGCGAACTGTGGGGCCGCAACTGGTGCTTCGCCCACAACGGCCAGCTGGCGGACTTCAACCCAGCCGCCACGTTTTACCGCCCGGTGGGCGACACGGACAGCGAAGCGGCCTTCTGCGACCTGCTCAACCGCGTGCGCGAAGCCTTCCCCGAGCCGGTGGAGATCGAAGCGCTGCTGCCCACCCTGGTCGAAGCCTGCGCCCACTACCGCTCCAAAGGCGTGTTCAACGGCATGCTCAGCGATGGCGACTGGCTGTTCTGCTTCTGCTCGACCAAGCTTGCCCATATCACCCGGCGCGCGCCGTTCGGCCCGGCCCGGCTCAAGGACGTGGACGTGACCGTCGACTTCCAGGCCGAGACCACCCCCAACGACGTGGTGTCGGTGATCACCACCGAGCCGCTGACCGCCAACGAAACCTGGAACTGCTACGAACCGGGCCAGTGGGCCTTGTGGCGTCGCGGTGAGTGCGTACTCCAGGGCACCACAGACTAGGAACCCCTCACATGCTGCGAAGTTACCTGCGATTGGTGTTGTTCGCTGTCGGTTTATTGCTGGGCGTTCAGGTGCCCGGCCTGATCAACGACTACGCGCACCGCGTGGAAGCGCACTTGATGGAAGCCCAGCAGAGCCTGCGCGGCTTCCAGGACAGTGCCGACAAGTTCTTCAATGGCGACCTGCAGGCGCTGGTGGCGCATTACCGCGAAAGCACGGACCCGGTGTTCCAGAACGACGGCCAGAGCGTCAGCGCGCTGATTACCCGTCATCAGGCGCTGGACGCCGAATGGATGGCCCTGCAAGGGCCGTGGTGGGTGCGCGATTGGCACGTGATCAGCGCCGCCGACCCGCAGATCAGCCAGGAAACCCTCAACGGTTATACCTACCAGGTGCTGCTGGTGCCCGAGGCCATTGGCTGGGGCGTGGCGGTGGCGTTCATTCTGGCGCTGGTGCTGGAATGCCTGATCATGCTGCCGGCCTGGACGTTGTACGGCGTGCGCAAGTATAAGGGCGAAGTGCCTGAGCATTGGCGTTAGGTCGTGCTCGCCGGTGTGGGAGCAAAGCTTGCTCGCGATGACGGCAGTTCCGGCGCCTCGCGAGCAAGCTTTGCTCCCACAGTGTGTACCCCCACAATACATTTGCAACTAGGAGGTTAGCGTTTATTTGCTGAGAAAACGCATCCCTTCTTCCAGCCCCCGCAACGTCAACGGGTACATCTGATCCTCGATCAGCTCGCGCACGATATTGGTCGACGCCGTATACCCCCAGGTATCCTTGGGGTACGGGTTTATCCAGATCAGCTTCTTGTACTTCTCCATGAACCGCTGCATCCACACATACCCGGCTTCCTCGTTCCAATGCTCCACGCTGCCGCCCGGCTGGGTGATTTCGTAGGGGGCCATGGCCGCGTCGCCGACAAAGATCACCTTCCAGTCCGGCCCGTATTTGTGCAGCAGATCCTGGGTAGAGGTGCGCTCGGAGGTGCGGCGCATGTTGTTCTTCCACACCGACTCGTACACGAAGTTGTGGAAGTAGAAGTACTCCAGGTGCTTGAACTCGGTCTTGCAGGCCGAGAACAATTCCTCGCAGATCTTCACGTGGGCGTCCATCGAGCCGCCGATGTCGAACAGCAACAGCAGCTTCACGGTGTTGCGCCGCTCGGGGCGCATCTGGATGTTCAGCAGCCCGGCGTCGCGGGCGGTGTGGTCGATGGTGCCATCGATGTCCAGCTCGTCGGCCGCGCCCTGGCGGGCGAACTTGCGCAGGCGGCGCAGGGCCACCTTGATGTTGCGCGTGCCCAGTTCCACCTGGTCATCGAGGTTCTTGTACTCGCGCTGGTCCCACACCTTGACGGCCTTGCCCTGGCGCTTGCCGGCATCGCCCACGCGGATACCCTCGGGGTTGTAGCCGCCGGAGCCGAACGGGCTGGTGCCGCCGGTACCGATCCACTTGTTGCCGCCGGCGTGGCGTTCTTTCTGTTCTTCCAGGCGCTTCTTGAATGCCTCGATCAGCTTGTCCAGGCCGCCCAGGGACTGGATCTGCGCGCGCTCCTCGTCACTCAGGCTGCGCTCGAATTCCTTGCGCAGCCAGTCTTCGGGGATCAGCGCCTGCAGATGATCGTCGAGCTTTTCCAGGCCGTTGAAATAGGCTGAAAACGCCCGGTCAAACTTGTCGAAATGGCGCTCGTCCTTGACCAGAATCGCCCGCGACAGGTAGTAGAACTCGTCCATGTCGGCGAACGTCACCCGCGCCTGCAAGGCGTTGATCAAGTCCAGCAGTTCGCGCACCGAGACGGGCACCTTGGCGGCGCGCATCTCGTTGAAGAGGTTGAGCAGCATGGCAGGGCCCTCAGCGGTTGCCGCGACGGCTCATGAACGCCAGGCGCTCCAGCAATTGCACGTCCTGTTCGTTCTTCACCAAGGCGCCGGCCAGCGGTGGGATGGCCTTGGTGGGGTCGCGCTCGCGCAGCACCGCTTCGCCGATGTTGTCGGCCATCAACAGTTTCAGCCAGTCGACCAGCTCCGAGGTGGAGGGCTTTTTCTTCAGGCCCGGCACCTTGCGCACGTCGAAGAACACGTCCAGCGCTTCGCTGACCAGCTCTTTCTTGATGTCGGGGTAATGTACATCGACGATCTTCTGCAGGGTGGTGCGGTCGGGGAAGGCGATGTAATGGAAGAAGCAACGGCGCAGGAAGGCGTCGGGCAGCTCTTTCTCGTTGTTGGAGGTAATGATGATGATCGGGCGTTGCTTGGCCTTGATGGTCTCGTCGATTTCGTAGACGTAGAACTCCATCTTGTCGAGTTCCTGCAACAGGTCGTTGGGGAATTCGATGTCGGCCTTGTCGATTTCGTCGATCAGCAGGATCACCCGCTCCTCGGACTCGAAGGCCTCCCACAGCTTGCCTTTCTTGAGGTAGTTGCGCACGTCGTGCACCTTGTCCACGCCCAACTGCGAGTCGCGCAGGCGGCTGACCGCGTCGTACTCGTACAGGCCCTGGTGGGCCTTGGTAGTGGACTTGATGTGCCAGGTGATCAGGCGGGCGCCGAAGGACTCGGCCAGTTGCTCGGCCAGCATGGTTTTGCCGGTGCCGGGCTCGCCCTTGACCAGCAGGGGGCGCTGCAGGGTGATGGCCGCGTTCACCGCCAGTTTCAGGTCGTCTGTGGCGACGTATGCCGCGGTGCCTTCGAACTTCATTCTGCTTACCCTCAATCTGAACGATTTGTTATTGCCGCGACTATAACGCGGCATCTGGTCGAATGTGAACGCAGCAGCATTATTCAGTCGCTGAATGAATGCCTTTGGGTTTTTTGGTGTCAGGTGCTCACCGCCGCTCTGTAGCAGCTGCCGAAGGCTGCGTCACAGGCGCCCGCGCACTGGCTGCCCCACCGCGCCGCTTGTGACGCAGCCTTCGGCAGCTGCTACAGGCCGGCGTCGCCTGCATCGCGGCCAAGGCCGGCTCCTACCACGTCCGGCGTAGGAGCCGACCTTGGTCGCGATGCAGACGACGCGGTTTCAAGACAGTTGCTGCTACAGACCCTCAGCCTTCTTTTGGCGGCGCCTGCTCGTACTTGGCATTGAAGGCCTGCACAAACCCGTTACGCAGGATTTCCCAGAAGGCCTCCAGCGCGCTGATGTCCTGCCGGTGCACGTTGCCGCTGAGCTCCACGCGGGTGGCAAACTGATTTTTGTTCTGGTTCTTGAGCACCGCCTGGGTGCCGCCGACGACGGCCTCCCATACCGAGCGGAAAAACCCCTTGTTCTTGTTCTCCACATCCTGCTGCCAGTTGAACACCTCGACGTTATGCAGCAGCGGCTTGATGTAACCGGTGAGTTGGGCTTTTTTGGCCTGGGCCTCGATCACCACATCGCCGGTGCCGGCATTGAAGTCGAATTTGCCGTAGGCACTGGAAAAATCGTTGACCTTGCGCAGTTCGATGCCAGTGGCGCGCAGGCGGAACTGGAAGTCTTCGAAGTTGCTGAACGGATCGAAAGTGGCGGTGGTTTCCAGCGGTGCCTGGCCAAACAGCCGGGCGTGGCCTTCGAAGCGGGCATCACGTTTGCCTTGCTTGGCGTCCACATTGGTGAGGTTGTAGAGACTGGCGTTGACCTGGTTGGCGGAGAGTTTCACCGGTGGTTTGGAATTGAAATTGCGGAAGGTGATGGTGCCGTCATCGATGCGCACTTCGTTGAGGGTGAACGGCAGCAGCTTGTTCAATTGTGCCCGCCAGTCGGTGCCGGCACCGGTTTGCGACGCCTGCTTGTTGACACCACCGTCAACGAAATTGAGCTCGGGTTTGACGAACAGCACCTCGGCCACCACCGCGTGGTCTCCCCACAGTGAAGACCAGCTCACTGACAGGTCGATCAACGGTGCGGTCAGCAGCGGCACCGGGACCCTGCCGTCGACTTTAACGATCTCCAGGCCGTTGATCCTGTAGGCGCCGCGCCACAGCGCCAGGTCGACGTCGGCAATATGCCCGCGATAGGCACCCATGTCCGCCAGCTTGTCGTTGAGGTAGTTACGCACCACGTAGGGCAGGGCGATGTGCAGGGCGATCAGCAACACTACCAGGGTGGCCAGCACGCCCAGGGGCCAACTGTAGCGAGATTTCATGATGCGCATGTCCAGGACCATATACAGCGGTTGACCTGCGGCGGCCGCATCCGTTCGCACTGGACTCACCCGGCTGCCAGGCTTACCCTTGGATTTTTACGCTGGTGCATAAGGACCTCCTGCCATGAGCCGTATTTTCGCTGACAACGCGCACTCCATCGGCAACACGCCGCTGGTGCAGATCAACCGCATCGCGCCGCGCGGTGTGACCGTGCTGGCCAAGATCGAAGGGCGCAACCCCGGCTATTCGGTCAAGTGCCGCATCGGTGCCAACATGATCTGGGACGCTGAAAGCAGCGGCAAGCTCAAGCCGGGCATGACCATCATCGAGCCCACCTCGGGCAACACCGGCATCGGCCTGGCCTTCGTCGCCGCCGCCCGTGGCTACAAGCTGGTGCTGACCATGCCGGCGTCCATGAGCATCGAGCGCCGCAAGGTGCTCAAGGCCCTGGGAGCCGAGTTGCTGCTGACTGAACCGGCCAAGGGCATGAAAGGCGCCATCGAGAAAGCCGAGGAAGTGGCGGCCGCCAACCCCGACACCTATTTCATGCCGCAGCAGTTCAGCAACCCGGCCAACCCGGCGATCCACGAGAAAACCACCGGCCCGGAAATCTGGAACGACACCGACGGCGCGGTGGACGTGCTGGTGGCAGGCGTAGGGACCGGCGGTACCATCACCGGTGTTTCGCGCTACATCAAGAAAACCCAGGGCAAGTCGATCCTGTCGGTGGCCGTGGAGCCCATCGGCTCGCCGGTCATCACCCAGGCCCTGGCCGGTGACGAGATCAAGCCCAGCCCGCACAAGATCCAGGGCATCGGCGCCGGTTTCGTGCCGAAAAACCTCGATCTGTCGCTGGTGGACCGGGTGGAGCTGGTCAGCGATGACGAAGCCAAGGCCATGGCCCTGCGGTTGATGCAGGAAGAGGGGATTCTGTGTGGTATCTCTTGCGGCGCCGCCATGGCCGCTGCCGTGCGCCTGGCCGAGAAGCCGGAGATGCAGGGCAAGACCATCGTGGTGATTTTGCCGGACTCGGGTGAGCGCTACCTGTCGAGCATGCTGTTCGCCGACCTGTTCACCGAGGCTGAGAACCAGCAATAAAGCTGCACCGCCCTCGATTCAAATTGTGGGAGCGGGCTCTGCCCGCGAAAAGGCCACCGCGGTGTTCTTTTCGCGGGCAGAGCCCGCTCCCACAGTTGTTTCAGGTCATTGATCTGCCTCAAGTGCCGTCCTTGCGCGCCGCGCAATAATGAATCTCGTCCGGAGCGGCTGTTTAGCCAGCCTCCCAGGGTTTATCATGGCGGACTGCCCATTCCAGGAGTTGTTGCATGACCCTTTCACTCACCGTCAAGCTTGCGGTGCTGATGCTGTTCGTCTGCAGCATCCTTTACGTGCACCTGCGCGGCAAGGCGCGCCTGCCGGTGCTGCGCCAGTTCGTCAACCACTCCGCGTTCTTTGCGCCGTACAACGCACTGATGTACCTGTTCTCCGCCGTGCCGTCCAAACCTTACCTGGACCGCAGCAAGTTCCCTGAACTGGACCTGCTCAAGGACAACTGGGAAACCATTCGCGAGGAGGCCATGCACCTGTTCGACGAGGGTTACATCCGCGCCGCCGAAAAGAACAACGACGCCGGTTTCGGTTCGTTCTTCAAGAAGGGCTGGAAGCGTTTCTACCTCAAGTGGTACGACCAACCCCTGCCGTCGGCCGTGGCCCTGTGCCCCAAGACCGTCGAGCTGGTGAGTCGCATCCCCAACGTCAAGGGCGCCATGTTCGCGCTGCTGCCGGGCGGCAGCCACCTGAACCCGCACCGTGACCCCTTCGCCGGTTCCCTGCGTTACCACCTGGGCCTGTCCACGCCCAACTCCGACGCCTGCCGCATCTTTGTCGATGGCCAGGAATACGCCTGGCGCGATGGCGAAGACGTGATGTTCGACGAGACCTACGTGCACTGGGTCAAGAACGAGACCGATTTCACCCGCGTGATCCTGTTCTGCGACGTCGAACGTCCACTGAGCAGCCGCTTGATGGGCCGCGTCAACCGCGCCGTCAGCGCCTTCCTGGGCCGCGCCACGGCGCCGCAGAACGTTGATGAAGAACGCGTGGGTGGCATCAACCAGGCCTATGCCTGGAGCAAGCGCTTCAGCGATGGCATTGCCGGCAAGGTGAAGAAATTCAAGCGCGCCAACCCCAAGGCCTACCGCGTGATGCGGCCTGTGCTGGCGGTGGTGGTGCTGACTGCCCTGGGCTACTGGCTGTTCGGCTAAGCCCTGTGCCCCGGCCATTCGGCCGGGGCCTCTTTGCTCAACCCAGCACGGCGACGCCGGCGCGGGCGATCTGAGCGTCAAACTCCGACTTCACCCCTGACACGCCGACTGCGCCAATCACCTGGCCGTCATGGATGATCGGCACCGCGCCTTCCAGGCAGGTCATGATGTCCACCGACAGGAACGAGTTGCGGCCATTGTTGACCAGCTCTTCGTAGTACTTCGACTCACGGCCGCTGATGGCCGAGGTGCGGGCCTTTTCCGGGGCCAGGTAGGCGGTGCTGGCGGCGGCGCCGTCCAGGCGTTCCAAGGCCAGCAGATGGCCGCCATCGTCGACGACGGCGATGCTCACCGCCCAGTTGTTCTGCTGTGCTTCGGCGCGGGCAGCGGCGAGGATTCGCGTGGTTTCAGTGTGTCCCAGTACTGCTTTGGTACGCATCGATCAGTCCTTTTGTTGGGTGAGGCGTCGGCCGGTATCTTCACACGGGGCAGGCTGCTTTGTCCCATGAATGAAGACTTATCACTGCAGTCGCGATGGCCTAGGCTAGCGCCATCGCCTCAAGGGATTAATCTGTAGCAGCGGCCGCCAGGCCGCGTCACAGGCGCTGCGGTCCACCCGATGCACCGTGTGAGCCCACAGTGCACCACCACAAGACCTCATCGATCGCGTCGTCTGCATCGCGGCCAAGGCCGGCTCCTACCACGGACGGCGTAGGAGCCGACTTTAGTCGCGATGCAGGCAACGCGGTTTTAAGACAGTTGCTGCAGGGCCAATCGCCACGAAGTCATGCTTGTCAGTACTAGCCCGGCATGGTTATAGTCCTGCAACCTTTGAACACGAGTCACCCATGGCCACCTCCTGCTTCCTCACCCGCACTACCCGCACAGCTCACGCTGTCGGCGTGCCGCGCGTGAATCAGCAGCCAGCCATGCTCGGCCAATACCCCCCTCCTGTCGTTCAGACGCCCGTGTGTGCAGTCGTTGCGCACGTTGCTGGCGTTGTTTCTGCGGTCTGACCCGCACACCAAAACACTGAACCCGGCTATCTAGCCGCGCTGGCCTTGATTGGCCCGAATGACAGGTGCATCACATGTTTGCCTTTTCGAAAGACTCCGTGGCCTCGGCGGCCACTGCGACGCTGTTCGTGCTGCTGTGGAGCAGTGCAGCCATCTTCTCCAAATGGGGCCTGACCCACGCCTCGGCCTTTGCCTTCCTGCTGTGCCGCTTCGCCATCGCCCTGACGGCGCTGGTGCTGTTGATCCCCGTGCTCAAGCTGCGCTTGCCCACCACCGGCAAGGGCCTGGGGTATGCCTTCGCTACGGGGTTGGTGCTGTTGGGCGCCTACCAGAGCTTCTACATCCTGGCCTTGAGCTCGAAAGTCACCCCAGGGGTGATGGCCACG
This sequence comes from gamma proteobacterium L18, assembly GCA_000497835.1. Taxonomy (GTDB): domain Bacteria; phylum Pseudomonadota; class Gammaproteobacteria; order Pseudomonadales; family Pseudomonadaceae; genus Aquipseudomonas. The sequence continues at coordinate 440,465 of KI547164.1, forward strand.
GTCATGGGGGTGCAGCCGATCCTCACCGTGGTGCTGATGGAGCGCCGGTTTTCCCCGAGCCGTCTGCTCGGCCTGGTGATGGGCCTGGCTGGCTTGGTGCTGGTAGTGTTCCAGAGCATCAGCATGGCCGGCATGTCCATGCTCGGCATGCTCTTCGCGGTGCTGGCGCTGCTGTGCATGACGCTGGGCTCGATGATGCAGAAGCGCATCACCCACGAGCCGCTGGGCACGCTGCCGGTGCAGTATGCGGCGGGGATGCTGCTGTGCGCGGTGTTCACGCCCAGCCAGCCGTTTCATATCGAGCACAGCCTGGGGTTCTACGTGCCGGTGCTGTACATGGGGCTGGTGATTTCCGTGCTGGCGACCTTGCTGCTGTACCGGTTGATTGCGCGGGGTAACCTGGTGAACGTGACCAGCCTGTTCTACCTGGTGCCGGCGGTGACGGCGATCATGGACTGGCTGATCTTTGGTAACCGGTTGGCTTTGCTGAGCATCGGCGGGATGGGCTTGATCGTGCTGGGGCTGGTGTTCGTGTTCCGCAAGGGGTAGTGGGAAGGCTGCTGGCCTCTCGCGAGCAAGCTTTGCTCCCACAGGTTGAAC
>KI547164.1:442407-474388 GCA_000497835.1 gamma proteobacterium L18
GGTGTACTCTGTGGGAGCAAAGCTTGCTCGCGAGAGGCCAGCAGCACCAGCAAAGCATTCAAACCTTGCGCTTCAGCGTCTCACTGGGCAACTCATCAAACAACGCCCGGTAGCTGCTGGAAAACCGCCCCAAATGCCAGAACGACCAATGCATCGCCACCTCGGCCACCGTGGTGGCGCTGCCTTGGGCCGTCAGCAATTCGCGATGCGCGTTATTCAAACGCTTGAGCCTCAGCCACTGCGCCGGGGCCATCCCGGTGTAGGCCTTGAACGCCTGCTGCAACTGGCGCAACGACACTTCCGCGACGTTGGCCAGCTCCACCAGGTTCAGCGTCTCATCGGGCACATCGGCCGCCCACTCGAACACCCGCTTCATGATGCGCCGCTCGGCCGCGCGGCGGTTCAGGGCGCTGCCGTCCAGGCCCAGCGAGGCGTTGTCGAGAATGAACAGGCAGTCGTCGAGCAGTTGCGCCATCAGTGCTTCACGGTCGGGCGCTTGCTCGGTCTGGGCCAGGCGGGTGAGGGTGCTGCTCAGCCAGCGGGTGAACAGGCTGTTCTGCCGGCAACTGAGCGGGGCCATGAACAGGCCTTGCAAGCGAGCGCTGTCCAGTCCATGGTCACGCACGAATTGCGGGCCGAACACCACGGCCACCTCGCGATAGTTTTCCGGGGTGATCCAGATGTTGCGGCTTTCGCCATTGAGCAGGTACAGCGACTGTTCGCTCAAATCGAAGCAGAACGCCAGCGAGCCCTTGGGCGCGTTGAAGTGCTGCTCCACCCGGGTGTTCATGCCTTCTTCGTAAATTTCCACGCCCTGCAGGTCCAGGTAGCGGATCTGGCCACGGAAATGCCCCGGCGACATCTGCTGGTAATCCTGCACCCACCCTGGGGTGGCGCGGATCTGCTCGGCAAAACTGCCGGTGTGGAAGGCCTGGACGTTAAGTGAAAAAGGCTCTTTCATGCGATAACCTGGCGCACCATTGTGGTGCATTTAGGCGTGCGTAAAATGGATAGATGGTTATAAGACGCTTAAGCAAGATATAAGGGAACGCGTAACAGGGGAAGACATGCCCCATGCACGCCGTGCAAAAAACATGCAAGATCGACCCAGACAAAACCATTACGAGGTCTTTATGAATGCCCCCTTCGACCAACTGTCCAGTTGGCTGAAAGATCACAAGATTACCGAGGTTGAATGCGTGGTCAGCGACCTGACTGGCATCGCCCGCGGCAAAATAGCACCCACCAACAAATTCCTGCATGAGCGAGGCATGCGCCTGCCGGAAAGTGTGCTGTTGCAAACGGTAACAGGGGACTTTGTCGACGACGACATTTACTACGACCTGCTGGACCCGGCCGACATCGACATGATCTGCCGCCCGGACCCGTCCTCGATCTACGTGATCCCGTGGGCCATCGAGCCTACCGCCATCGTGATCCACGACACCTTCGACAAGCACGGCAACCCGGTGGAACTGTCGCCGCGCAACGTGCTCAAGAAAGTGCTCAAGCTGTACGCCGATAAAGGCTGGCAGCCCATCGTCGCGCCGGAAATGGAGTTCTACCTGACCCAGCGCTGCGAAGACCCGGACCTGCCCCTGCGCGCGCCGCTGGGCCGCTCGGGCCGTGCCGAAAGCGGCCGGCAGTCGTTCTCCATCGACGCCGCCAACGAATTCGATCCGCTGTTCGAAGACGTCTACGACTGGTGCGAAGCCCAAGGCCTGGACCTGGACACGCTGATCCATGAAGACGGCCCGGCGCAGATGGAAATCAACTTCCGCCACGGCGACGCCCTGGACCTGGCCGACCAGATCACCATCTTCAAGCGCACCATGCGTGAAGCGGCGCTCAAGCACAACGTGACCGCCACCTTCATGGCCAAGCCGGTGGGCGACGAGCCCGGCAGCGCCATGCACCTGCACCAGAGCGTGATCGACATCGCCACCGGCAAGCCGATCTTCGTCAACGAAGACGGCAGCAAGAGCCAGCTATTCCTCAACCACATCGGCGGCCTGCAGAAGTACATCCCCAAACTGCTGCCGATGTTCGCGCCCAACGTCAACTCGTTCCGCCGCTTCCTGCCCGATACCTCGGCACCGGTGAACGTGGAGTGGGGCGAAGAGAACCGCACCGTGGGCCTGCGCGTACCGGACGCCAGCCCCGAAGCCATGCGCGTGGAAAACCGCCTGCCGGGCGCCGACGCCAACCCGTACCTGGCCATCGCCGCCAGCCTGCTGTGTGGCTACCTGGGCATGGTCGAGAGCATCGAGCCGAGCGCGCCAGTGGAAGGCCGCGCCTACGAGCGCCGCAACCTGCGCCTGCCGATCACCATCGAGGACGCACTGGCCCACATGGAAGAGTGCGACACCGTGATCAAGTACCTGGGCGAGAAGTTCGTCCGTGGCTACGTGGCGGTGAAACGCGCCGAGCATGAAAACTTCAAGCGGGTCATCAGCTCCTGGGAGCGCGAGTTCCTGCTGCTGAGCGTGTAGTTAAAAAACCATTAGAAAAGTACCAACGGAGTGAGTCGAATGCGTTTACTGAAATCCATGCTTCCCGCAGCCCTGGCGCTGCTGTGCGCCACCGGCGCGCACGCTGAAGGCAGTGTCAGTGTCTATAACTGGACGGACTACATTGGTGACACGACCCTGGCGGACTTCACCGCCAAGACCGGCATCAAGGTGGTGTACGACGTGTTCGACTCCAACGAAACCCTGGAAGGCAAGTTGCTGGCCGGCCACACCGGCTACGACGTGGTGGTGCCTTCCAACCATTTCCTGGGGCGCCAGGTAAAGGCGGGGGCGTTCCTGAAACTGGACCGCTCGCAGTTGCCGAACTGGAAAAACCTGGACCCCAAACTCATGGCCCTGCTGGAAAAGAATGACCCGGGCAACGAGCACTCGGTCCCCTATCTGTGGGGCACCAACGGGATTGGCTACAACGTCGACAAGGTCAAGGAAGTGCTGGGCGTGGACCACATCGATTCGTGGGCCGTGCTGTTCGAACCCGAGAACATGAAGAAGCTGTCCAAGTGCGGCGTGTCGATGATGGACTCGGCCGACGAACTGTTCCCGGCGGTGCTCAACTACATGGGCATGGACCCGCGCAGCAACGACCCCAAGGACTACGCCAAGGCCAAGGCCAAGCTCAAGGCCGTGCGCCCGTACGTGACCTACTTCCACTCGTCCAAGTACGTATCGGACCTGGCCAACGGCAACATCTGCGTGGCCTTCGGCTACTCGGGTGACGTGTTCCAGGCCGCCAACCGCGCCAAGGAAGCCAAGAACAACGTCCACATCGCCTACGCCATTCCCAAGGAAGGCGCCAACCTGTGGTTCGACCTGCTGGCCATCCCTGCCGACGCCGCTGACGTGAAAGAGGCCCACGCCTTCATCAACAACCTGCTCGACCCGCAGGTCATCGCCAAGGTCAGCGCCACCGTGGGTTACGCCAACCCTAACCCGGCGTCCAACCAGTACATGGACAAGGACCTGCTGAGCAACCCCGAGGTTTATCCGCCTCAGGAAGTGCTGGACAAGCTGTACATTTCCACCGCCCCGACGCCGGCCATCATGCGCTTGATGACCCGCGACTGGACCGACATCAAGTCAAACCGCTGACAGCGAGAAGTGTGATGGTGATGCAATCAGAACATGCCCGGTCGTATTACGCCGCCACCGCCGGCCAGATGCCTGACTACCCCTGCCTGGGGGAGGAACTGGTGGTTGATGTGTGCGTGATCGGCGGTGGCTTCACCGGCGTCAACACGGCCCTGGAACTGGCCGGACGCGGTTTGTCGGTGGTGCTGCTGGAAGGGCGGCGAATCGGCTGGGGCGCCAGTGGCCGCAACGGCGGGCAACTGATCCGTGGCATCGGCCACGCGGTGGACGGTTTTGCCCGCTACGTGGGCAATGACGGCGTGCGCTATCTGGAGCAGGCCGGCATCGAGTCGGTGGCCGTGGTGCGCGAGCGCATCGAGGCCAATAACATCGATTGCGACCTGCGCTGGGGCTTCTGCGAACTGGCCAACACCGCAGCACAGTTCGCGGCGTTTGCTGATGAGCAGCGCTGGCTGGGTGACATTGGCTACGGCCATGAAACCCGCATCGTCGGTCCCGGGCAGATGCACGAGGTGGTGGCGTCCGACCAGTACGCCGGCGGCTTCATCGACATGGGCTCGGGGCATCTGCACCCGCTGCGCCTGGTGCTGGCCGAGGCTCGGCTGGCCCAGGCCCAGGGCGTGCGCATCTTCGAGAACAGCCCGGCGCTGGAAATCATCCACGGCAGCACGGTGCAGGTGCGTTGCGCCGGTGGCACCGTGCGCGCCGGCCATCTGGTATTGGGCTGCAACGCGCACCTGGATGACCTGGAGCCGCGCCTGACGGGCAAGGTGCTGCCGGCGGGCAGCTACATCATCACGACCGAACCGCTGAGCCGCGAAGTGGCGCAGAGCCTGATCCCGCTGGACCTGGCTCTATGCGACCAGAAAGTCGGCCTGGACTATTACCGGCTGACGGCTGATCGCCGCCTGTTGTTTGGCGGCGCCTGCCACTATTCCGGCAAAGACCCGGCCGACATCGGCGCCTACATGCGGCCGAAGATGCTCAAGGTGTTCCCACAGTTGGCCAACGTGAAGCTGGACTACCAGTGGGGCGGGATGATCGGCATCACCGCCAATCGTTTCCCGCAGGTAGGGCGCTTGAGCCAGCACCCGAATGTCTACTATGCCCAGGGCTACAGCGGGCATGGTGTGAACGTCACTCACTGGACGGCGAAGCTGCTGGCCGAGGCCATCCATGCCGGCCACAGCCATGGTTTCGACGTGTTCAGCAAAGTGCCGCACATGACCTTCCCGGGCGGCAAGGCCCTGCGCTCGCCGCTGCTGGCGCTGGGCATGGCCTGGTACCGCCTCAAGGAAATCCTCGGCTGATTCGCGTCGCCTCTGACGCCGCCTTCGGCAGCTGCTACACAATCCTGTAGCAGCTGCCGAAGGCGGCGTCAGGGCCCCATGGATGCTATGGAGCCTTAACCGGCCGCAACACCAGATACAACGCCACCCCAATCAACACCCCGCCATACAGGTGCGCCCACGACAGCGGCTCACCCAGCAACATCGCCCCCCACAACACCCCGAACGCCGGGATCATGAAGGTCACGGTGCTGGACTTCACCGGCCCGATGTCGCTCAGCAGGCGGAAGTACAGGATGTACGCGAACGCCGTGCACAACAGCCCCAGTCCCAGCAACGACCCCCACACCTCCCAACCACCCCAACTGGCCGGCGGCGCGACGGCCACGCTGACCGCGAACAGCGGCGCCAGCAGCAAGGTGGCGCCCAGCATGCTGCCCAGCGCCGACAGGCGTGGGTCCAGGCCGCCTTGCTGGTCCAGCCAGCGGCGCGCCAGGAAGCCGGCGAAGCCGTAGCAGGTGGTGGCCAGCAGGCAGGACAGGGCGCCCATGGCCAGTTGCAGATCGAACGCCACCGGGCCTGCACGGGTGAGGATGCCCACGCCGAACAGCCCGGCAAACACGCCCAGCAGCTTGATCGGCGTCAGGCGTTCGTGGAAGAACAGGCCGCCGATCACTACGCCCATCAGCGGCGTGGTGGCGTTGAAGATCGCCGAGTAGCCAGCGGGCAGCACCTGGGCGGCCACCGAGTACAGGGTAGCGGGCAGGCCGGAGTTGATCATGCCCAGCAGCAGGCAAGTCTTGAGCTTGCCGTTGAAGGCCCACTTCACGCGCATCAGGCCCAGAATCACCAGCAGGCCGGTGGCGGCGATGGCCACGCGGAAAAAGGCCGTGGGAAAGGCGCCCAGCACCGGGGCGATAACGCGCATGAACAGAAAGCTGGCACCCCAGACGGCGGCCAGTAACAGCATGTTCATGAGGGAGGCAGGTTTCACGCAGATCTCCTGATCCGGTTGGGCGGGGCGCAAGTGTCCATGAGGTGGTTGGCATTGGCAACTTGGCTTTGTGGGGGGATGCTGCTGGCCTTATCGCGAGCAAGCTTTGCTCCCACGGGTGTACACCTCAAGTAGGATTGACACTGTGGGAGCAAAGCTTGCTCGCGATGAGGCCCTCCAGAACAACACCGCCATCCCTGCTGCTACGCTTTGGTTTCGCCCACCGCAGAGGCTTGAGACCCATGGAGCAACAATGGCCTGCCGCCGACATCGCCCGCACTATCCTTGATGGTTTCGACGATTATCGCGAACATTTCCGCCTGATCACCGACGGTGCCCGCGCCCGCTTCGAGCAGGCGCACTGGCAGGCCATCCAGGAAGCCTCGGCGGCGCGCATCAATCTGTATGAAGCCAAAGTCAGCCAGACCATCAGCGCCCTGCGCGAAGGCTTCGACGAAGCCCTGCTGATGGACGTCGGCCAATGGCCGCTGGTCAAAAGCGCTTACATTCGCCTGATCGACCTGCGTTTCGACGATGAACTGGCGGAAACCTGGTACAACTCGATTTTCTGCGGCCTGTTCAGTCACGACCTGATCACCGACGGCTGCATGTTCATCCACACCACGCGCCCGTCCCTGCGCGGCGAACGGGCTGCGCAGACGCGCACCTACAAGCCCGATGGGCAATTGGCAGGCATGCTGGCCAAGGTGTTTCGCGATTACCGCTTCGACGTGCCCTACGCTGATCTTGAAGGCGATATCCGCCGCCTGGAAGGCCATTTGCGCAGCCATTTGCCCGATTGGGTGTGCAAGGACAGCGAGCTGCACCTGGAGCTGTTCTCTTCGGGGCTATACCGCAACAAGGGCGCCTACCTGGTGGGCCGTCTGTACACTCGCGACGAGCAGTGGCCAGTGGCGATCCCCTTTCTGCACCGCGAAGGCGAGGGCATTCGCGTCGATGCGCTGATCACCGACGAAGCCGAAGTGTCGATCATCTTCTCCTTCACCCGCTCCTATTTCATGGTCGATGTGCCGGTACCGGCGGAGTTCATCGGCTTCCTCAAGCGCATCCTGCCCGGCAAGCACATTGCCGAGCTGTACACCTCCATCGGTTTCTACAAGCACGGCAAATCCGAGTTCTACCGCGCGCTGATCCGCCACCTGGCCAGCACCGACGACCGCTTCATCATGGCCCCCGGCGTGCGCGGTATGGTGATGTCGGTGTTCACCCTGCCGGGCTTCAACACGGTGTTCAAAATCATCAAAGACCGCTTCTCCCCGTCCAAGAACGTCGACCGCAACACGGTGATCGAGAAATACCGTCTGGTGAAAAGCGTCGACCGCGTGGGGCGCATGGCCGACACCCAGGAGTTCGCCGATTTTCGTTTTCCCAAGAGCAAGTTCGAAGCCGATTGCCTGGCCGAATTGCTGGAGGTGGCGCCGTCCACCGTCCAGGTCGAAGGCGACACGGTGTTGATCCGCCACTGCTGGACCGAGCGGCGCATGACCCCGCTGAACCTCTACCTGGAAAGCGCCAACGAGCCCCAGGTACGCGAGGCGCTGGAGGACTACGGCCTGGCCATCAAGCAACTGGCCGCGGCCAACATCTTCCCCGGCGACATGCTGCTGAAGAACTTCGGCGTCACCCGCCATGGCCGCGTGGTGTTCTACGACTACGACGAAATCAGCTACCTCACCGAGGTGAATTTCCGCGTCATCCCGCCGCCGCGCTTTCCGGAAGACGAAATGTCCTCGGAGCCCTGGTATTCAATCGGGCCCCACGACGTGTTTCCCGAAGAATTCCCGCCGTTCCTGTTCGCTGACGCCGGGCAGCGCAAGCTGTTCAGCCAGTTGCATGGCGAGCTGTATGACGCTGACTACTGGAAGGGGCTGCAGGGGGCCATCATGGACGGCAAGGTGATCGACGTGTTTCCGTATCGCCGTCAGCAGCGTGACAATGAATAGGCCCTAAAACAGCGAACGCTGGGCCTGCAACACCAGGCTGCCATCGCACCAGCTGTTTTGCCCCGAATACGCCTCGCAGCTGGCGCCACCCAGGCTGGAACCACTGTAGATCAGGTTGAGGTCCACGCCCATGAACGCACGCGACAGCTGCACCGACCAGTCGCTGAAGCCACGTACTTCGCTGCCGTCGCCGATGGTGTACGGGGTGTCGAGCTGATGGTCGCCCACCTTCACGCGCACGCCGAAGTCCAGCAGGGGCACGTGGCCGAAATCGGCGAACAGGGTGCTGTCGCGGCGGCCGGGGTCGTCGCTGAAGGCTGCGCCGAAACGGGTGCTGAGCACGGTCAGGCCCGCATACACCTCGTGGCTGTCGTTGGTGGCAAGGTCGGGGAAGGTGTAGTGGATCACGCCCACTTCGTAACCCAGCGCCGGGGTCAGCGAGCTTTTGAAGCCGGTGTAGGTGTCGATTTCCATACTGGTGGATGCGGTCAGGCCCATGCTGGGGGTCCACTGGCCGAAGTACCAGCCGCTGTCGTTGCTCAGGTCCAGGCCGCCGTGCACGGTGTCGGAGGTGGCCGGCTTGACCAGGCCCTGGGCCATGGTGCGGGCGGGGCTGGTGCCGAATTGCAGGTTGTAGTCGCCCAGGTCACGCTGCAACAGTTGCGCGCTCGCACTCTGGGACGCCATCAAAGTGGCGGCAAGAACAAGGGTGGGCTTGAGCATCATGCTCCTCCCTGTCTGGAAGGCTTGATCTAGAGGGGCCAAGCATACCGGGCAAACGTTTCCGTTTCATACCGTTCATCGGCTTTATGTGCGCCGATTGGCAGAAAGGCTAAGCGGGGGAGGGTACAGCGCAGGCAGTGGGCCGGGCGGCCCACAAGCCTTGGGAGGCAGCGCGGGTTACTTCTTGCCCAGGCTGATGTGGCGCGACGGCGTGAAAGTCTGGCCGCTGACGCCCTTGGCGATCTGCTGGATTTCACCACCGGATTTGAGGAAAGCGGCGATCTGGTCGTTGATCGATTCGCTGGTTTCCACGGCCGGAGCGGGCTTGGCTTTGCTGTTGGAGGCTTTAACACGCATGGCTGCCATTCACCTGTGCAATATTCAATACGGCCGGTGATTATACCGCAAAGCCCTCTTAATTGCTGGGCTAATATTGTCCGGAAAAGCCGTGAATAGTAATTTGTCAATCATGCGTTTAATTTTAAATACTCAGCCGTAAGCGCTTGTTTTAACGGGAAAGTTTGCCGGGCGACAAGGCTGTCGGTATACGCGGAGGGCGGCGTGGCGACCAGTGGTCTGACGAACGGGGCGCCAGGCCCTTGAAAATCAAGGCCTGGCGCGGCGAGGCAGCGGCAACCGGGGATCTGAGGTAGAATGCGCCCACGTAACGAGGGTTTTTCGAAATGGCTTTAGTCGGTCGCTACAACAGTTTGCAAGTGGTTAAACATACGGACTTCGGTTTATATCTGGACGGTGGCGCCGACGGCGAAATTCTGCTGCCCAACCGTTATATTCCCAAAGACATTCCCAGTGAAGATGAAGACTGGTTGAATGTATTCGTTTATCTGGACAGCGAAGATAAGTTGCTGGCCACCACGGAAAAGCCGAAAGTTCAGGTGGGCGAGTTTGCCAGCCTGAAAGTGGTCGAGATCAACAGCATCGGTGTGTTCCTGGACTGGGGCCTGCCCAAGGACCTGTTGCTGCCGTATTCGGAAGAAAAGCGCGAGCTCAAGCAGGGCGACTACTGCGTGGTCCACGTCTACCTGGACAAGCGCACCAAGCGCATCACCGCCACCGCGCGGCTGGACCGCTACCTGGACAAGCTACCGGCCAACTACAGCGTCGGCCAGCAAGTGGACTTGCTGGTGGCCGAAGAAACCGACATGGGTTTCAAGGCCATCATCAACAACAAGCACTGGGGCTTGATCCACAAGAACGAAGTGTTCAAGTTCCTGCGTTCGGGCAAAGAGGAAAAAGGTTTCATCAAGGAGTTGCGCAGCGACGGCAAGATTGCCCTCAGCCTGCAACCCATTGGTGAGCAACTGGTGAGCAGCCTGCACAGCCAGATCCTCAGCAAGTTGCGCGACAACAACGGCGTGTTGCCGGTGAGCGACAAGAGCGACCCGCAAGTGATCAGCGGCCTGTTCGGGGTAAGCAAGGGCAACTTCAAGAAGGCCATCGGCGCCCTCTACAAGGAAGGCAAGCTGGTGATTCATGCCGACCGCATTGAATTGACCTGAAGCCCTTGAGCTAGACACCCGGCGTGAACTTTTTGCGCCGGGCCTGGGCCTACACTGTAAGAACCCCCTTCGAGGCAGTGTACCGATGAAAAAAGCCCTGATCGCCTACGGCAGCACCCTGCTGGTCATCCTTATCCTCGACGCCCTCTGGCTGGGCGTGCTCATGACTCCAACCTACAGACAGTTGCTCGGCTCGCTGATGCGCGACAAGCCGCTGCTGGGGCCTGCGGCAGGGTTTTACCTGCTGTATGCACTGGGTGTGGTGGTGTTTGCCGTATGGCCGGGGGTGAATGCAGGCAGCGTCTGGCGCGGCCTGGGGCTGGGGGCGATGCTGGGGTTGATTGCCTATGGCACCTATGACCTGACCAACTGGGCGACGATTGTGGCGTGGCCGCCATTGCTGGTGTTCATCGACATGGCCTGGGGCGTGGTGGTGTCGGCCCTGGCAGCGGCGGTGGGGGTGTGGGTCACCGGGCGATTTGCTGGGTGACTGTGCCGGCCTCATCGCGAGCAAGCTTTGCTCCCACGGGTGTACACCTCAAGTAGGTTTAACACTGTGGGAGCAAAGCTTGCTCGCGATGAGGCCAGCCGCTTCACGGCCAACAATCAGCCTTGCAGAAACTGCACAAAGCCCACGCCAGCGCCCAGCGGCCGCACGTCCTTGAGGAACGAATCCTTGTCGGCGCTCAACTCCAGGCTCACCGTGGACTTGCGCTTGCCCGCGCTGCGCACCACCAACCCTTCCATTTTCTCGCGGAAATAAGCGGTCGGCACCTTCAGGTGCAGCAACTGGTCGGTGCTGGGCGTATGCATCAGCATGTGAATCCATTCGTACTGCCCGATCGCCAGGCGGCCCACCGGAATGTCGAACCAGAAAATGTTGCGACGGGCGTCGTGCAGGGTGAAGTGGCAGTTGTTGACACCAAGCACCGCGCCGCCGAGTTCTTTGTTGCGGCGCGCGATGGCCAGGGGTTTGTCGAGTTTCATAGAAGTCCTACGCAAATGAAGCGTCAGCGCCGTGGCTGAATACGCGGTGCATTCTCAAGGTAAAACGCGCAAACATAAAGGCAAACCTTGCGCCCTGCCGCCAAAAGCGGGCAGGGCGCAGGCCAGGGGTCAGCGAGGCAGGGCCTTGCTCAGCTCGGAAGTGGCGCCGTCGGGGCTGGTGGCGGTCACGGTGAACGAGCGGTTGGGCTCTTTCACATCCAGCGGGAAGCTGAAGTTGGCCACGCCGCGGCCGTTGGTGGACACGTACACCTCGCCCAGGAAATTGGCGGCTTCGGTTTCGGTCGGCTTGGCGTTGCCGAACACTTCCACGCGGTAGCGGGCGTTGGGCTCGCCGGTCACTTCGCCGTGCAGGCGGCCGGCGGCAATGGCGCGCAGCTTGGGCGTGGGCTGGTTGTGGTTGGGCAGTTGCTGGCAGTCGACGGTGGCCGCGCCCTTGGCGGCGCAGATCACGGCCTTGCCGGCTTCCACGCCTGCGCCGCGGCTGCCCACGAAGCTGGCGTTGTCGGGGCCGGGTACGCCGATCACGATGGCGCCGGTGCGCTGGGTAGGGATGCATGCGCCGCCGCTCTGGCAACGCTTCACGTCCTGGCTGTTGTCCCAGATACGGTTGGCAGTGATGCGCGTGTTGTGGCTGGCGGCCTCTGGGCGCAGGGCAATGCCGATGCGGTTGCTGTGGATCAGGTTGCCGTCCAGCAGGTTGTCGGCGCCGGTCACGCTGATGCCGATGGAGTTGCCGCTGAACACGTTGCCGCCCAGGTAGTTGCGGTCGCCGCCGTTGATCTGCACGCCGTCCGAGTAGCCCTCGAAACGGTTGTGGGTGAGGGTGTTGTCGCTGGCCTGCATGATCTCGACGCCCTGGGACGCCTCGGGGGTCAGCTTGCTGGCGCGGAACAGGTTGTCGGCCAGCAGGTTGAACGCTGCGCCACGGGTCAGTTCCAGGCCGTCGCCGTTGTCGATCAACTGGTTGCGCAGGATGCGGTTGTTGTTGGTGGTGTTGGCCGTGGCGTTGCCCTGGCCATCGTCGCCGGTCAGCATGATGCCGGCACCGCCGCGGTTGTTGAGGATGCGGTTGTCGTGCACGGTGCTGGTGCCGGCGCGGTTGAGCAAGATGCCGATGCAGAAGTTGCGCACTTCCAGCCCGCTGATGTCCACGCCCTGGGTGTCACGTACGGTCAGGCCGGGGTTGCTCAGGGTGCGCACGTTGGCGCCCGACTGGCCAGCCACTGCGCCCGGGCAGGCCTTGGCGGTGTCGCCCTGCACATAGGCCGAGCCGTCGATGGCGATGAAGTCGCCGGTGTGTTTCCAGGCCGCGCCCTGGATCACCACCGGGCCCTTGATGTCAGGCAGGGGCGAGGCTGGCTTGATCACGAAGGGCGCGCTGCCCACCGCCTGGATCTCGATGCGGTAATGGCCAGGGTTCTGGTTGTTCTGCTCGATGGCCCAGCGCAGGGTGCCATCCTTGCCGTCGTCGGCGTAGCTGTTGACCACCAGGGTCTGTGGCGCATCCGCGGTCGGGGTCGGCTCGTCCGCGTGGGCTGTGACCACGGGCAAGGCCAGCAGCAGGGCTGCCAGTACGGGAGAAACACGCATGAGTATCGATTCCGGGAAAACACTGTTGTTTTTTCGCGTTCGCCGGCTCGGTGGCGCAACGCGGCATGATTCTAGTAGATGCATAACGCGGTCGGCGGACAGTGCGGGTGGTTGCGGTCGATATTCGCCCAGTGCAGTTCATCGGGTAAAGATGATTGCCGAGAAAAAATTGAAACTCTGGCGCAAAGCGGTCAGTCAACCTTATGTCGACTTTAGACACCTGTACTTTCCTGAAAGGAGAAATACCATGAGTGGCACTAAAGACAAAGTGAAAGGAATGGCCAACGAGGCCATGGGCAACGTCAAGGAAGGCGCCGGCAAGGTGGTAGGCAGCGACAAGCTGCGTGCCGAAGGCGCTGCCGACAAGGCCAAGGGCAAAGTTCAGCAAACCATTGGCAAGGCCAAGGACAAGCTGGACAAGCACTAATCGGCTTGTGCGCGGTCTGAGTCAATACAGCGGTCATCCTCGGATGGCCGCTGTGCTGTCTGGACATTGCCGGTAACCGTTGCACCATCGTGTTTGCGGCTATTTTAAGGTAAAACCTGCGCCCCGGTGTCGGGCCAGGCCCGGCGTTTCACTCGTTGTACTCCCCCCCAAATGGCGGCGAAAGGAGACGCTATGATTTTTCAGGAAATGCGTGATTTGCCTCTGCACACGGTGCTGATGCGCACGGTCAAGGAGTTCATCGACGATGAAATGTCGACTTACGCCTCCGCATTGGCCTACCAGATGCTGTTCTCGCTGTTTCCCTTCATCCTGTTCCTGATCGCCCTGATCGGCTTCCTGCACCTGCCCGACTTTTTCTCGTGGCTGCGCCTGCAGGCCGAACTGGTGCTGCCGCCCCAGGCCCTGGACTCGGTGAACCCGGTGATCGACCAGTTGCAGCAGTCCAAGGGCGGCTTGCTGTCCTTTGGTATCGTCATCGCCCTGTGGACCGCCTCGGCGGGCGTGCGGCTGATGATGAGCGCCATGAATGCGGCCTACGACGTGGTCGAGGAGCGCCCGGCCTGGAAGCGCATTCCGCTGTCGATCTTCTACACCGTGGGCATCGCCGGCATGCTGCTGGCCGCCGCCGCGCTGATGGTGCTGGGCCCGCAGGTGATGGGTTGGCTGGCCGGGCAGATCGGCCTGGAAGACTTTATCGTCACCTTGTGGACCGTGGCGCGCTGGCCGGTCATCGTCATTTTGATGATGGTCGCCGTGGCCTTGATCTACTACGTGATGCCGGACGTGAAGCAGAAATTCCGTTTCATCACCCCAGGCTCGGTGCTGGCCGTGGTGGTGTGGATCATTGCTTCGCTGGGGTTTGCCTTCTACGTCAAGACATTCGCCAACTACAACGCCATGTACGGCAGCATCGGCGCGATCATCGTGCTGTTGCTGTATTTCTACATCTCGTCAGCGGTGCTGTTGCTGGGTGCCGAGATGAACGCGGTCATTGAGCACATGTCCGTGGAAGGCAAGGACCCGGGCCACAAGGAATTTCCCGAAGACGAAGCCGAAAATGATAAAAAGCATGTTTCGGGGCTGGGACGCGATCACTCGATCAAGCCGGGCCCTGAGCAGGCCTGATCGGGGACGATCCACATCATGATTCGTGACATTCTGAAAATGGGCGACGAGCGCTTGCTGCGCGTGGCCCAGCCCGTACCCAGCGAAATGTTCGGTAGTACCGAACTGGATGAGTTGATTGCCGACATGTTCCAGACCATGGAACACGTGGGTGGGGTGGGGCTGGCGGCGCCACAGATTGGCGTTGATCTGCAGTTGGTGATCTTCGGCTTCGAGCGCAGCGAGCGCTACCCGGATGCCGAGGCCGTGCCGCAGACCATTCTGATCAATCCGCTGATCACCCCGCTGAACCCCGGCACCGAGGAGGGCTGGGAAGGGTGCCTGTCGGTGCCTGGGTTGCGCGGCGTGGTGGATCGTTATTCGCACATTCGTTATGAAGGGTTTGACCCGCAGGGGCAGCCGATTCAGCGGGTGGCCCAGGGGTTCCATGCGCGGGTGGTGCAGCATGAGTGCGATCATTTGATTGGGCGGCTGTACCCGTCGCGGATCACCGATTTCAGCCGGTTCGGGTTTACCGAAATTCTGTTTCCGGGGCTCGATCCGGCGAGTGATGACTGACAATCGCGTCGCTCTTTTCCCGAGCTTCGCCCGGTCCCACAGGGCTCAGCCTCAAGGCTCAACCTGTGGGACCGGGCGAAGCTCGGGAAAAGAACGACACCGATCTCACTCCCTGGCCACCGCCACCGGCTTGATAAACCGCAACGTCATCCGATCCGACTCGCCAATGGCCTGGTACTTGGCCCGGTCCTGATCCCCCAGCTTGTAGGTGGGCGGTAACGTCCACACCCCCTGCGGGTAATCCTTGGTGTCCTTGCTGTTGGCGTTGATCTCGCTTTGCCCCACCAGCGTGAAGCCCGCATCGGTTGCCAGCTTGATCACATAGGCGGTGGGCAGGTAACCGCTGCTCTTGATCTGCTCTACGTTTTCCCCCGGCTTGCCGCGGTGGTCCACCACGCCCAGGCTGCCGCCTGGCTTCAACACCTGATAGAAACCCTGGAACATCGCCTTGGCGTTGTCGGCCATCACCCAGTTGTGCACGTTGCGGAAGGTCAGTAGCAGGTCGGCGGAATCGTCAGGCCCGAATTTGGGCGCCTTGGGATCGAAGTTCAGGAGTTGCGCCTTGCCGTAGTGGGCGCTGTCAGCATCGAATTTCTGCTTGAGGGTGTCGGCGCTCCCGGACGACTGTACGGCGGCGATGTAATGGCCGTGGTCCTTGAGCAGCGGCGCCAGGATTTCGCTGTACCAGCCGTTGCCGGGGGTGATCTCGATGACGGTCTGGTTTTGCCGCAGGCCGAAGAACTGCAGGGTCTGGCGCGGATGGCGGTAGCGGTCGCGGGCGCTGTTGGCGGGGTCGCGCCAGGTGCCCTTGAGCACGCTGTCGAAGGTTTTGGTGCTGATGTTGGACGCGGGCGCCACGGCGGCCAGGGTCAGGGCAAAGGCGGGGGCGGCGCAGGTGCAGGCGAGGGCCGCAAGCAGCAGACGTTTCATGACAATCCCTGTAGGCGAAAAGACGATTCACCCAACGTAGCAGCTGCCGAAGGCTGCGTCACGGGCCATGCGGTGTGACAGGCAATACGCGGCGGCAGTGACGCGGCCTGGCGGCCGCTGCTACGGTTTCAGAAGCATGGCGATCAGGGCTTTGGTGCGCTGGTAGCGCACCAGCCGGTCGGCCAGGGCCTGGGGCAGGTCGTAGTGCTCTGTGAATCCCAGCCGCTGGTAGAAGCCGGCCAGCGCTGGGTCGCAGAACAGCCACACCGGGCCGGCCACGCTGGCCGCTGCGTGTTGTACCAGTGCGCTGGCAACGCCCTGCCCACGACAGGCCTGGGCCACCAGCAAACCGGTCAGCCAATGCCCGTCCGCCACAGGCGTGAGGTTGAGCGCCGCGACGATATCGCCCTGGCGCGCCACCCAGGCCTGGGCCGCCTTGTCGCCACGCATGGACGAACGCTGCTCGCGGTAGAACTTGTTCAACAGCGGCCACAAGTCCGCCGCCAACGGGCCGTAATCGATGCTCATGCCGAAGGCCATCCACCGCCCAAGGCGCGATACAACTGCACCCGGTCCAACGCCACCTGGGTGGTGCTGTTCACCAGCGCGCTCTGGTTCTGTAGTCGAATGCGCTGCACGTTGAGCACATTGATGAAGTCGATTGCACCCTGGCGATAGCGCTCCTGCGCCACGCTCAGGGCCATGTCGTTCTGGCGTACGGCTTCGGCCAGCGCCGCGTGGTGCTGCTGTTCGGCGCGGTAGTCGGTGAGGGCGTTGTCCACTTCATGCCAGGCGCCCAGCACGGTCTTCTGGTAGTTGAGCGCAGCTTCCTGTTGCTGGTGTTCGCGCAGCTGCAAGGTGCCGGTCAGGCGTCCGCCCTGGAAAATCGGCAGGTACAGGCTGGGGCCGTAGCTCCACTGGCGCGAGTTCCAGGCGCCGAAATTGGAGCCGTCCAGGGCCTGGAAGCCGAAGCTGGCGCCCAGGCTGATACGCGGGTAGAAGTCGGCCTTGGCCACGCCGATGGCGGCGGTGGCGCGGTGCAGCGCCGCTTCGCTGGCCTGGATGTCGGGGCGGCGCTGGGCCAGCTCCGAGGGCAGGCCCAGGGGCACGCTTGCCGTCGGCGCGGGAATGGCCTTGGGGGTGTTCAACTCATTGGCCAGGGCGCCGGGGGCTTCGCCTAGCAGGTAGCTCAGGGCATTGATCAACCGGTCCTGATCGGCTTGCAGCATCGGCAGCAGTGCTTCGATGCTGGCCACCTGGGCCGCCGAGTTGGCAGTGTCCAGGTGGGTGGTCACACCGTTTTCCAGACGGGTCTGGGTCAGGTCGCGGCTGCGCTTGGCGATCTCCAGGTTCTGCCGGGCCACCTGCAATTGGGTCTGCACGCCGCGCAGTTTCAGATAGTCGCTGGCAGTTTCGGCGCTGATGCTCAGCAGCACGCCGTTGCGCTGGGCCTGGCTGAGGTCCACTTCGGCATCGGCGGCTTCCACGGCGCGGCGTACGTGGCCCCACAGGTCCACTTCCCAGCTGGCGTCGGCGGCCGTGTTCCACAGCTCGAACGGCGCCTGCCCACTCAGGTTGGAGGCATCCAGCAGGCTGACCGCGCTGTTGCGTTCACGCTGGTAGCTGGCGCCCAAGCCGACGCTGGGCGCCTGTGCGGCGGCGCTGACCTGGCGCATCGAACGGCTTTGGTCCAGACGGTTGCTGGCCACGCGCACGTCGAGGTTGGCCTTGGCGGCACGTTCCACCAACGAAGTTAGCTGTGGGTCGCCCAAGGCCTGCCACCACTGGCTGTCGATGGCGGCGGCCTGAGTTTGCTGCGGCCACTGGGCCGGCAACGGCGCCTGGGGTTTTTCAAAGTCGGGGCCGACGCTGCAGGCGCCGAGGCTGGCACAGGCCAGCACAAGCAGGGCTCGTTTCATCTCAATGCAGCTCCTGGGCGGTGTCGATGCGGGTCACCACCGACATGCCGACACGCAGTTTGTCCAGCTCCGGCTGGCCGGCGTCGAAGACGATTTTAACCGGGATGCGCTGCACCACCTTGGTGAAGTTGCCGGTGGCGTTATCCGGGGCAATCGCCGAGAACGACAAGCCTGTGGCGGGCGCCACGCTGTCCACATGACCGGTGAAGGTGCGGTCGGGGAAGCTGTCCACCTCGATCTGCACGGCTTGCTTGAGGTGCATGTGCGCCAGTTGGGTTTCGCGGAAGTTGGCCACCACGTAGGCGTCTTTCAACGGCACCACGGCCAGCAACGGTTTGCCGGGCGCCACGTAGGCGCCCACGCGCACCGAACGCTGGCCGACCATGCCGTCCCGGGGGGCGACGATGCGTGTGTAGGACAGGTTGAGGTTGGCCTGTTGCAAGGCGGCCTCGTCCTTGGCCAGGGCCGCCTGGGCCACTTCGCGCTGGGCCTTGAGTACGTCCAGGGTTTTCTGCGAGGCGACTTTGGCGGCGTCATCGCGGTCGCGCGCCGCTTGCCAACCCTGCAGGTCGGACTCGGCCTTCTGGCGTTCTTCCTGGGTGCCGGCGCCGGCGTTGGACAGGTTGCGATAGCGCTGGGCGTTGGCCTGGGCGAAGGCCAGCGAAGCCGCGGTGGCGCGGATTTTTGCCGTGGCCTGGTCGATCTCGGCGGCCTGGCGGTCGATGCCGGCGCTGAGGTTTTTCAACTGCGCCTGGGCGGCGTTGACGTTGGCGGTGGCCGCCGCCTGGGCCGCCAAGTAGTCGCGATCATCGATCTGCGCCAGCAGTTGCCCGGCGGTTACTGCCTGGTTGTCGGCCACGGCTACCTGGGTGATCTGCCCGGCCACGCGGGGCGCTACCAGCACGGAGTCGGCATTGATGAAGGCGTCGTCGGTGCTTTCCACCGCGCCGTGGCGCAGCAGCCGGTAAGCCCCGTAGCTGCCGCACACGATAACGGCGAGGGTGATCAGTGAAAGGGCGGTTCTATGTTTCATGGGGATACCGGAGGTTGCGGTGGATAGGCACGTTTGGGCAGGGTCAACAGGACAAGCAGCAGCACCGCGATCACGGCGATCAGCGCCAGGAAAGCATCGCTGGCGGTCAGCACCAGGGCCTGGGCGTGGACGCGGTGGGCAAGGCCGCTGTCGTCGAGTAAGGGCGCAAGCCCTTGGCGTACGCTGCCCAGACGGTCGAGCAGTACATTGGAATGCAGGTGTTCGCGCAGCGTGACGAAGTTCTCCAGGGCCACCGCTGCCAGCACCGAGAACAGTGCGCGCAGGGTGTTGACCATGGCCGAGGCGAACGGCCCTTCCATGGGGTGGATCACCCCGGTGGCCAGCATCAGCAGCGGCACCACGATCATTGGCTGGCCGATGGCGTGCAGCGCTTGCAGCCAGTAAAAATCGTCACGAATCCACTGGCTGGTGACCAGCGAGCCGCCCAGGCAGGCCACGGTAAGAATCGCCAGGCCAGCAGCGATGACATAGCGCGCGTCCACCCAGTTGCGGTTGATGATCGTGGCCACCAGCGGCGCCAACAGCAGTTGCGGCAAGGCGATGCTCAGGGCCAGCGGCATGGTCTGCAACGGGCGGTAGCCCTGCACGCCGGCCAGGTACGCCGCAGGGATGGCGCTGCCGGCCAGGCTGACGAACATGAACAGGGTCAGGGTGGTGATGCCGAACGCGAAGTTGCGGCGTTTCAGCAATTGCAGCTTGAACAGCGGCAGCGGGTGGAACCATTCGTTGAGCAGGAACAACGGCAGGGTCACGGCGGCGCCCAACAACAGCCAGCAGATCAGTGGCGAGTCCAGCCAGTCCAGGCGCTCGCCCTGGGTCACGGCCACCACCAGCATGCTGATGCCGCCGCAGCCCAGCAGGGCGCCGCGCCAATCCACTTGCTTGAAGCGCTCCAGGCGCAGCGGGTCCTGGGGTAGCCCGAAAGCGATCAGCGCCGCGCCGATCAGGCCGGCGGGGATGATCTGCCAGAACAGCAGGCGCCAGTCCGAATTCTCCGTCCACAGTGAGGCCAGGGGCATGGCCACGTTGGGGCCGAAAGTGGCGGTCAGGGCGTAGGCCGACAGCCCATACAGCTTGATGTGCCAGGGCAGGAAGCGCAGTGCCACGGTCATCAGCAACGGCGGCAAACAGCCACCGGCCAAGCCTTGCAGCACGCGCAAGGTCAGCAGGCTTTCCAGGTTGGGCGCCAGCGGGCACAGCGCGCCGCACAGGCTGAACAGCAGGGTGACGACAATGGCGAAACGGCGCAGCGAGAAGGTCACCGCCAGCCACGGCGCAATCAGCATGGCCGAGACTTCGGCGGCGCTGTAGGCCGAGCTGATCCAGGTGCCTTCGTCATGCCCAAGGCCGAACACGCCCAGCACATCGGCCAGGGCGATATCGGTGGCGCGGTCGTTGATGCCCGAAGTCAGCGCGGCGATCAATACGCCCACCAGGCCCAAGGCCAGGCGCCAGCCAAAGGGAGTGGGGGCGGGAGGAGGTGGAGGTGCCGACACGAAAGATTTCCCGAGACGCGAGCGAGTAAGAATGCGATAATCGGTACAGTGTACTGATCAGCGATACATGAGGCAATCCAGTGACGACCGACAACGACCGTAGTGGCATTCAGGTGATCTCCCGCGCTGCCGCCATTCTGCGCTGCCTGGAAAACGAACCGGCGGGGCTGAGCCTTGGCGCCATCGCCAAGCGCATCGAGCTGCCGCGCTCCACGGTGCAGCGGCTGGTGGATGCGCTGGCGCTGGAGCAATTGCTGGAAGTGCGTGGGGCAGGGGGCGTATGCCTGGGCCCGGCGTTGATGCGCCTGGCTACCCATAGCCATGTGGACATTTCGCAGATGGCGCGCCCCTTCATGGAAGACCTTTCGCGCCTGACCGGGGAAACCGCCGTCCTGCTGCACGCCAGCGGGACCGAACTGCTGTTGCTGCATTCGGTGGTGTCGGCCAACGAACTGCGCGTGGCGCCCGGCAGTGGCAACTTCCTGCGCATGCATGCTTCCTCGGGCGGCAAAATCCTGTTGGCCAGCAAGAGCGATGACGCAGTCCGCGAACTGCTGGACGGGCAGACCGAGCCCCTCACGCCGTTCACCCTGGACCTGGCGCAGTTGTTGGCGCAACTGCCGCAAATCCGCGAAGAAGGGTTTGCCTATGATCGCCAGGAGCATATTGAGGGCGTCGGCGGCGTCGCCAGCCTGCTGCAGACGCCTCAAGGTAACTACGCCTTGACCGTTATAGGGCCGGCGTGGCGGATCGAGCAGCATCATCCGCGCATTCGCGAGCACCTAGGCCGTATTCGCGATGAGTTGAGCAATGCCGTGCACAGCAAAATCTGATTGTTGCAGGCTGTGCAACAGTTCATGTCCTGTCTTGATCTTTATTCCTGGCGGGGAAGTTGTATTCTAAGTGTGTCCCCGCTGACATATAAAACACAGCCGGGACCGGTACTTCGTGTTACGTGGAAAGTTCCAAGAGCGTAACAACTTCTTCCAGCCCCAACACGGCAAATGAAGTCAATCAGCGTGATTGCTTTAAAGGCCCTCTATCATGAAAAGTCTGTTAATTGCCGCACTGGTCTCTTTCTCGGCCGTGGCCGGCGCTGCCACCTTGCCTGCCGCCCAGAACAACAGTGTTCAGGAATATAGCTACGGTACCCATCTGGATATTGCCAAGGTGGTCAGCATGACCAGCATCCCCGATGTGTGCGAAGTGGTGCCGGCTAAAATGACCTACCTGGACCATCAGGGCGAACGCCACACCATCGAATACCGCGTGATGGGCAACGGCTGCGAGAACAACTGAACGGCTGCGGGCCGTGACGTGGCCATGTCGCCTGTAGTATGGTCCACGCCACTGACTGCCCCCGGAGTGTTCGCTTGAAATCGTTACCGTTGAAACCGCTGTATGTGGCCGGCGTGGCCATCCCTTTCTGGTTGGCCATTGCGCTGCTGATTCTGGGCAGCCTGTACCCCGATTACAGCCAATTCGAACAGTCCATGAGTGTGTTGGGCGCAGTGGATGCACCCACCCATTTTATTGCGCCGTTGATTAATAACTTTCCGCTTGGTTTGTTATTCATTTTGTTCGGGGTAAGTGTTTACAAGACTTTCCCGCAATCGGCTTTGGCGCGCGTGAGCGGTTTGTTGATTGTGTTGCATGGTTTGGCCAGTTTTGTAACTGGAGATTTCTCGTGCGATGCCGGTTGTTCGCCTGAAGATCCTTCTACCGCGCAGCAGATTCATCATATTGCCGGTGTGGTCATGGCCTGGAGCCTGATTGTTGCGGGCGGCATTTGGGCCTGGTTGGGTCTGCGCCTGCAGGGTTTCCGTGGGCTCGCGTTCTTCTCTATGGTGTTTACCCTGGCGGCGTTGGTGACCTTCCCGATGGTGGTTATTTCGGCGAAGAACCTGGTGGGGCATGGCTTGTATGAGCGCGTGAACACCTTTGTCTCGGCGATCTGGACGGCGATTTTTGCGGTGATTCTGCTCCGCCGATCGGCCTGAACCCTCGCGTTGCCCTTATCGCGGCCAAGGCCGGCTCCTACACCGATTGGCGATCATGGCCAACTCCGAACGGCGTAGGAGCCGGCCTTGGCCGCGATAAGCGCGACGCCGATTTCAGACGATGTTCACGTTGCTCAGGGCCTGGGTAATATCCCGCTCCAGGTCCTCGACATCCTCGATTCCCACGCTCAACCGCACCAATCCCTCCGTCACCCCATACTGCCGCCGAATGTCTTCGGCCACCGCGCTGTGCGTGGTGGACGCCGGGTGGCAGGCCAGCGAATCGGTATCCCCCAGCGACACGGCCTGGGTCACCAGCGTCAGGCTGTCGAGGAAGGCACGCGCCGCCGCCTTGCCGCCCTTGAGTTCAAACGCCATCAACGCGCCGAACCGGCTCATCTGCCGTTTGGCCACCGCATGCCCGGGGTGGCTGGGCAGGCCTGGGTAGAACACCGTGGTCACGGCCGGGTGTTCGTTCAGCAGCCTGGCGATGCGCTCGGCGCTCAGGCTGGCCGCTTCCACGCGCAGTGGCAGAGTTTTCAGGCCACGGATCAGCAGGGAGGCCTCGAACGGGCTCAGGCAGCCGCCGAACTGTTTCAGGCCCACCCCGCGAATTTTCTCGATCAAGGCTTTGCCGGCCACCACGACTCCGCCGGTGGCATCGCCGTGGCCGCCGATGAATTTGGTCGCCGAGTGCACCACCACGTCGATGCCCAGGCTCAGCGGCCGGGTCAGGCAGGGGGTGGCGAAAGTGTTGTCGGCCACGGTGACGATCTGGTGGGCGCGGGCGATGCGCGCGGTTTGTGCCAGGTCCACTATGCCGAGCATGGGGTTGTCCGGGGTTTCGGCGAAGATAAGCCGGGTCTTGGGGGTGATGGCAGCCTCAAGTTGCTCCACGCCCGCCACGTGGATCGACCGCACGCCGAAGCGCGGCAAGAGGTTGCGCATCACCCCTTCGGTGCCGCCGTACAAGGTGCCGACGTGAATCAATTCGTCACCGGCCGACACCAAGGCCAGCACGGTGGAGCAGATGGCCGCCATGCCACTGGCGAAGGCCACGGCGCTTTCGCCTCCCTCAAGCGCCGCCATCTTGCCTTCCAGCGCGGCGACCGTGGGGTTGGCGAAGCGGCTGTAGAGATAGCCCGGGCTTTCGCCGCTGAAACGTTGTTCGCCGGTGTCGAAGTCACCGTAGGAATACGCCGAGGCGGTGCTGATCGGCGTGGCCACCGCCCCGGTGCTGGGGTCGGGGGCTTGCCCTGCGTGGACGGCGAGGGTGCGGATGCCAAGGGGGTGTGACGAGTGCGTGGTCATGCCTGACTCCTTCAAGACATTGTCCTGTCAGAGAGTAGACCGCGCCGCGTGGTATTCGTCCGTCAGCACGGCCAGCAGTTCGGCGGCGGGCAGGCTGCGCGCGCGGGCGGCGCCGGTGCCGGCCCAGTGGGCGGCGAACTCGGGCGAGCCGGCCTTGCCGGCGGCGGCGATCAGTTCCTTGCCGGCATGGTAGGCGATACCGAAGCCGGGCACGGGCGGGTGCCCGGCGGCGCCCACTTCGACCATGAAACGGTTGACGATACCCCGCGCCGGGCGACCGGAGATCACCCGGGTGAAGTCGGTGCGCCGGGCGCGTTCGCTGGCCAGCATCTGCCGATAGGCCGGGTTGGCGGCGGACTCCGGGCACAGCACGAACGCGGTGCCCAACTGCGCGGCCACCGCGCCCAGAGCCAGCACGTCGGCAATGTCGGCGCCGTCCATCAGCCCGCCAGCGGCAATGATCGGCACCTGCACATGTTCACGTAATTGACGCAGCAAATCCCGCACTGACAACTGCTCATCGGCGCCATGCTCATCGAAGATACCCCGGTGGCCGCCGGCTTCGGCACCTTGAGCCACCACCACATCAATGCCAGCGGCCTGCACTTGCAGCGCTTCGGCCAGGGAAGTGGCACTGGCCAGTAACAGGATACCGGCCTGCTTCAGCGCATCGATGCGCGCCTGGGGCGGCAGGCCCAGGTGCAGGCTGACGATGGGCGGGCGTTCTTCGAGCAGCACCTGGAGCTGCGCTTCGTCATCGAACAGGCTTTTGTAGATGTCGTGGATAGTCGCAGGAGGCTGCGCGCCGAACTCGTTGAAGAACGGTCTGAGATGCGCAAGCCAAGTGCTTTCAACGGCAGCGTCAGGCCGGGAAGGGCGGTTGCAGAATACATTGATGTTGAACGGCCGATCGGTCAGCGCCCGTAACTGACGAATCATCGCCCGCCCGGCCTCGGCGTCCGCCGCCGCGATCGAAATGGAACCCAGCCCCCCGGCATTGCTGACCTCGGCCGCCAGCTGCGGCGTGGCGGTGCCGGCCATCGGCGCCTGAATGATGGGAGTGCGGATGCCCAGCAGCGTGTGTGCGTCAGTCATGATGCGGCCCTCGAGTCCAGTGTCCATCGCAGCATCCTAGAAGCCGCCGGGGTATTAATAAACCCACCCGGACGGCTAACTGACATGAGCCCCACAAATATCAACCCACCCTCCATCGTCGCTGCCGCAGCCAGCGGCTTGGAGCATCAGGCTGCATAGCGGGGAATATTCTCGTAATGCCCTGCACGCTTGGCTGCTTCCAGATCATGACTGCATTGCAGTGCAAGCCAATAGCCTTCGGAGGTACCGAAGAAGCGAGAAAGGCGCAAGTCCGTGTCGGCGCTGATTGAGCGAGCACCGCGCACGATCTCGCCAATTCGGGTCGCGGGAACGCCAATTGCCGTCGCCACGGCATTTTTGGTCAGCCCGAGGGGAATAATGAATTCCTCCATCAGGATTTCGCCTGGGTGAATATTGGGCAATTGTTCGCCAGAGGTCTCGGCGACCAAATCGGCTCGTATCGTCATGGTCAGTTCCTCAGTGGTAATCCACGATCTGCACGTCGTAGGCGTCGCCATCGATCCAGCGAAAACAGACGCGCCATTGGGCATTGATGCGAATGCTGTGTTGGCCGGCACGATCATCGGTCCATGCCTGAGTGAGTACGTTAGCACTTTACCGTGGCGCGTCATATGCTGCTTCGCGTTATATTTTCTGGATGTGTCATGGAGGGGCCGAGCGCTGAATGGCATGCGCAATTTTTTCCAATACTTTCAGTGCAGGTTTTGGCCCAATACGGTTTTCGTTTTTTCAACCGGATGCTTTGCCATGCAGTTCTCCAGCGGTTTCCTCCTCAGCCTTTCCCTGTGCCTGGACATTGGCGTGGCCAATATCGCCATGATCACCCTGGCGATGCAGCGCGGGTATTTGCAGGGGTTCTGGCTGGGGCTGGGCACCTGTTTTGGCGACCTGGCCTACGCGATTCTGGCGCTGGTGGGCATGACGGTGTTGTTGCAGTACACCTGGGTGCGCTGGGTGTTGTGGGTGGGCGGGTCGCTGTTGCTGGTGTATTTCGCGGCGAAGATGCTGATCAGCGCCTGGCGGCATGACAGTGCCTTGCAGGCAGGGGAGGTGGCGGGGGCCGGCTCGGGGGTGAAGGAGTTCTTCCGCGGGATCTTCCTGGCCATGTCCTCGCCCAGCGCCATCCTCTGGTTTGCCGCCGTGGGCGGTACGCTGATTTCCCGTTCGGGTGGGGGCGGGCTACTGAGCGCCGGGCAGTTCCTGGCCGGTTTTTTCTGCGCCGGGGTGTTGTGGTGCGTGGCCATCTGCACGGCGGCCAGCCAGGGCGGCAAGCTGCTGGGCGATCGTCTGCTGCGGTATAGCTACCTGGCGTCGGCGGGGATCTTTGCCTGGTTTGCGGTTTACGTGATCGGTTCGGGTTATCAGGAGTTCATTGTGGGGCAGGCATCGGCGTAAATAGTCCGTCGCCCCGTGGAACAGGTGTTATACCTAATAGAACCATCCACCCAACCAGGGGAGTGCTCGGCATGAAAGGCATGGACTCGAAGAAAGCAGCGAAGAAAAAACCCACCCGTACTGCGGAAGAAAAACGCGCTGAAAAACGCGCCAAGAAATCGAATATTTTCGGCCACTGACCCTTTGGCCGTTACCGACAAAAGCCCGTCCCGTTGCGGGCTTTTGTCTTGAAGGCCTGGGCATAGGCCTGCGGGGTCACGCCCATCACCTTGCGAAAGGCGTTGATGAAGTGGCTCTGGTCGTAAAACCCCAACTCCCCGACGATCTGCAGTGAATGTTGTTGGCGGCGCAGGCGTTTGCGCGCTTCCAGCAGGCGCAGTTGCATCTGGTACTGCAACGGGCCCAGGCCGGTGTGCTTCTTGAAGCAGCGCACGAAGTGGTATTTGCTCAGCCCGGCGACGGCGGCCAGGGCGTCCAGTTCGATCTTCGCCCCCAGATTGTCACGCAGGTAGTCCAGGCTGTGCTGCACCCCGATGTGCTGCTCGCCGGCCTTGCCGGGGCCCGGCTCCATCCACTGGCACAGCAACTGGATGAATGCCTCTTCCTGCTCGGCGCGGTGGCTGGCCGGGGTGGCGGCGAAGTCGAGGATGGCCCGGTGCAGGCCGACGTGGTGGAACACGCCCTGCTCGAAGGTGCTGCCGGCCAGGTTGTTGTCGCGCACCACCTGTTCGATGGCGTGGGGCGCCAGGTGCAGGCTGATGTATTCCACGCCCTGCGGGCTGAATTGCGACGCCTGCATGGCCTGGGGGTTGTACAGGGTGATGGCACCGGCAGGGGCTTCCAGGGCGAGGCCGTCGAGCCAGATGTGTTCCACCCCGGTCAGGTTGGTGCCCAGTACATATTCGTCATGGGTGTGGCGCGGGAAGCTGGCCGCTTCGGCGCGCACCCACGAGGCCTCGACCACGGCGCCGGCGTGCCAGTCTTCGGTAATCAGGTTCATGCCGACTTTTCCGGGGGTTGGGAGGTCAGAACGTTAACGCAAGGGGCAAATGGCCTGCAAGGCAGCCCCGTATTTCGTAGTGCGATTGTGGGAGCGGGTTCTACCCGCGAAGAAGGGCACGCGGACTCCCTGATACGCCGCGGTGTGCTTTTCGCGGGTAGAACCCGCTCCCACAGAGACAGTTGCTGCTACGGTGAGTGCAGTTCAACACAGGACGCGAGGTATTCATGACTGGAATCGAACCCACCGCCATCGAGCCGGTGCGCTATGAGCAGGGGCGGGCGATGATCATCGCCGGCCTGTCCGACCGCTTTACCCAAGACACCACCAGCGGCATCGAGGCGCTGTGGCGCGAGTTCGTGCCGTTTCTGGGCAAGGTTCCAGGGCAATTGGGCCATGAAAGCTACGGGGTGTGCTGCAATCCGGATGGCATCGGCGGCTTCGAGTACATCGCCGGTGTCGAGGTTGAGACCGAGCGCGAGCTGCCCCAGGAATTTCGCTGGATCAAGCTGGCGCCCCAACGCTACGCGGTGTTCGAGCACCAGGGTCATATTTCCGGCCTGGGCCAGACCTTCCAGGCCATCTGGCAGGTGTGGCTGCCCAATAGCGGCCTGGAAGCGGCCGATGCGCCCGAGTTCGAGCGCTACAGCGATGATTACGAGCCGGCCACCGGTAACGGCCGGCTGGAAATCTGGCTGCCGATCAAGGACTGATCGCTTACTGGCCGGCGGTCAGCGCCCGGCGGCAGTCATGGAACATGTCCAGGCCAGACTGGTACACGCCGGTCTGCACCTGGAACAGCCCCAGCACCGAGTGGAAGATGTTGTCGTGGCTCAGGTCGCCCTCGTCCTGCTTGGCTTTCAGGCACGCGCGGTCGATGCCGTCCTGGGCCAGGGTGTCCTTGCCGAACCACATCACCATCGGCACGTGGGTCTGGGCCTCGGGGGCGATGGCGTACGGCGCGGCGTGCAGGTACATGCCGTTTTCACCCAGCGATTCGCCATGGTCCGATACGTAGATCATCGAAGTGTCGTACTTGTCCTGGTTCTGCTTGAGCAGGTCGATCACCTTGGACAGGAAGAAGTCGGTGTACAGGATGGTGTTGTCGTACACGTTGACCAGTTCGTCATGGCTGCAGCTGCCCAGCTGGTTGGTACGGCACACCGGCTGGAACGCCTCTTTGTCCTTCGGATAGCGATCGTAGTACTCCGGGCCGTGGCTGCCGTCGGCGTGCAGGACGATGATGGCGTTGTCCTTCAGCCCGTCGATGTAGTCCTGCAGGCCCACCAGCAGCGACTCGTCCAGGCAGTTTGTGCCGTCGCAGAAAGCGCTTTTCTGGTCTTTGGGAATGTCGTGGTGAGGGATGCGCAGGCAAGTGCCCTTGCAGTCGCTGTTGTTGTCCAGCCACACGGTCTGCACGCCGGCGCGCTGCAGAATGTCCAGCAGGCCTTCGTAGGTTTTGCCCTTCTTGTCGCTGTAATCGCTGCGCGGGAACTTCGAGAACATGCACGGCACCGACACGGCAGTGGAGGTACCGCAGGAAGCCACGCGGGTGAAGTTGAGGATGTCCTGCTTCTTGAGTTCCGGGTTGGTCTCGCGGGCATAGCCATTGAGCGAGAAGTGGTCGGCGCGGGCGGTTTCACCCACCACGAAAATCATCAGGCTCTTCTTGGGCCGCGCCTTGGCGTCGGCGCTCATCACCGCATCGGTGCCGATGGGCTGCACTACTACGTCCTGTTTCACCGAGTAGCGCGACTTGACCAGTTTGGTCACCGCGTAGATGTAGTTGGTGGGGTTGATGAAATGGGTGAGCTTGTCTTCCTGGCGGAAGATGGGCGCGTAGGTGGAGTAAAAGGCACCGACCGAGGCCGCCACTACCACCAGGCCAGCCACAATCACCAGCACCTTGTTCAGTAGCCCGGGGAAGAAGCGGCGGTACTGCACCGGCAGCCACCACACCAGCGCCGAGGGCAGTACACCCAGCACCAGCAGGTAGCCGAACAGTTTCGGGCTGAGCAGGGCCTTGGCCTCGCCAGGGTTGGTCTCCACCACGTTCTGGATCATCACCGTGTCGATGGCGATGCCGTAGTTGTTCATGAAGTAGGCCGCAGCCGCCGAGGCCAGCGCCACCACGGTGATGACTGGCTTGAGCAGTGGGCGGAACGACACCAGGGTCAGCAGCACGGTGAAGGTGGCCCACAGGAACAGGCCGAAGGACAGGTAGAAACCGGCGCGCTTGGCGCCTTCCAGGGTCACCAGATTGCCCAGCGCCTGCCAGGTGGCGAGGTTGTACAGCAGTACCATGGCCAATGAGAACAGCAACACCAGACGTGTTGAACTGATTTGAAACCGTCTGCCCTGACTTGCCAGCATCTTCACCGCTCCTCGCTTCTACGTGTTGTTATCCGACCTGAGTGCCCCTGGGGGCAGGGAAATCTAGCGGGCGAATCGTCAAAAAAACGTGAACCTGTAACATAGTTCAGGTAGGTGGCAGCGCCAGGCGCAGACAACGCTCAAAGCCCACCCGGCCGCGATAGCCCGTGCCGCAATCCACCCAGCCCTGGCGCAGGTACATCGCCAGGGCAACCTCGTTGCTGGCATCGACTGACAGCATCAGTTGTCTCACGCCCGGCCACGCCTGTTGCGCCATTTGAGGCAGTGCCGCGAGGCAGGCTTTGCCGTAGCCGTGCCCCTGGTGCTGTTGATCCACCTGCAAGGCGTGCAAGGTAGCCGCATCGTCGCGGGCCCACGGCGGCAGGAAAGGTGGGCGCTTGAGCAGCAGGAACGCCACCGGCCTATCTTGCACCAGCAACGCGAAGCCGCGCACGCTGGGGCTGGGGCGATGCAGCAGGGTGTAAAGCGCGCTGTCGATGTCACCGCAGTAGGGTAGCTGGTCGGCCCGCACCCGCAGCTCGCGCAAGTGCGCGCCCTGGGCGGCGGTGAGGTGGCTGTAGCACACCAGGCGCGGGGAACCGTCAGTCGTTGCGGTTTGAATGTTCATGGGCGCTATCGTCGTCGATTTGGCACGTCGGTGCAGCATCGGATCTTAATAACTGCGACTTTATTCCCAATTGCGCTTTCGCGAACCGACGGTTTTATGGCCATAGTTGCGCGTTGGCCAGCAACTACCTGCCCGCGAAGGAGAATAATAATATGAGCCTTCACCCCCTCGACACGCCGCCTGGCGAGTACGAATTGTCGATCACCCGGCTGATCGATGCCCCTCCCAGCGAAGTGTTTCGCGCCTGGATCGAACCTGAACTGTTGCGCCAGTGGTGGGGCCCTCACGGCATGACCACCCCGGTGTGTGAAATGCAATTGTGGGTGGGCGGCCTGTTCCGCACCGTGATGCGTGCGCCCGATGGCACCGAGTATCCCAATCAGGGCGTGTTCCTGGACATCCAGGCGCCCAGCCGTATCGTTTTCACCGACGCCTTCGGCCCCGGCTGGGTGCCGTCACCCAAGGCATTCATGACGGGGGTCATCACCTTCGAGGATGTCGGTGGCAGAACCCGCTACACCGCGCGTGCCTTGCATTGGAGCGAGGCCGACCGCAAGGCCCATGATGAAATGGGCTTTCACGATGGCTGGGGGCAAAGCCTGGACCGGTTGGTGGAACTGGTGACCCGCCGGCTCAGCGTGGCGGCACGTGCAGGGTGAACAGGGTACCTGCCTGCGCCGTCGACACCACGGCCATGTGGCCACCGTGGGCCAGGGCGATCTGGTTGGCAATGTACAGCCCCAGCCCCAGGCCGCTTTGCGGGGATGAGCCGGCACGGCGGGCGAAAGGTTGGAACAGTTGGGCCTGGATCGCCGCCTCGATGGCGTCGCCCTGGTTGTGCACGCTGAGCTCAAAATGGCCCGCGATCACCTCGGCGCGCACCGTCACGATGCCATCGTCGGCGCCGTGATGAATGGCATTGGCCACCAGGTTGGACAGCAACTGCGCGATGCGATCACGGTCGCAATGCACGCCTTGCACCTCAGCGATATGCACATCGATCTGGCGTTGCGGGTGTACCCGTTGCACCTCGCTGACCACGTGCCGTAACGCCTCCGCCAGGTCCGGGTGCGGCTGCAGGTTGACGGTAATACCGCTGCCCAGGCGGCCACGGGCGAAGTCCAGCACGTCCTCCACCAACTGGGTGGCACGCCGGCCGGCGGTCAGGATGTGCTGGATCAGGCTGCGGCTTTTGTCGTCAGCCGCCTTGCGCAGCAACAGCTCGGCGCCTGCGCTGATGGCGAACAGCGGGTTGCGCAGGTCATGGCCCAGCACGGCGATGAACTGGTCGCGCACGTCGGCCAGCTGGCGCGCCTCGTTGAGGGCGACGCTGGTACGTTGATGGTTTTCGTCGTTTTCCATCTGGATGGCCAATACCCGCGCGAACGACTCCATCATGGGCTGGATGGGGCTTTGCCTGAGCTTCGCGGGGTTGGGGTCCAGGGCGCAGATGGTGCCGAAGAAGCTGCCATCGGTGCGGAACACCGGTACGGAAATGTAGCTCTCGAACTGGTAGATGCGTGGGGTGTGATGGTCGTGGTACAGCGGGTCATCACTGGCCTTGTCGATGACGATGGTCTGGTGATTGCCGCGGATCTCGTCGCACAGGGTGGTGGCCAGCTCCAGCTCGTCGCCCACGCCCAGGCCAAAGCCCAGGTTGTCGCGCACGGCGCAGGCGGTCCAGTGAGTGTCGGTGACCCGCGCCACCGCGGCGAAACGCAGGCCGGTGGTTTCGCACACCACCTGCAGCATGGCCGGGACGGCGTCGATACGGCCGATGGTGGCGATATCGGCGGCGATGTTAGTGCCCATGGACAGTCCGGGGTTGAATAAGAATATGGATGGAATTTCCCAAAGTATGGCCAGCAAGTCGAGCGGAGTTTGAAAATTTTTGGCAGGTTGCCAACTCCCCGTAGCAGC
>KI547164.1:474826-487565 GCA_000497835.1 gamma proteobacterium L18
GGTAGGAGCCGGCCTTGGCCGCGATGCAGACGACGCCGGCCTGTAGCAGCTGCCGAAGGCGGCGTCGGGCGCACGCGGTGCATTAGTTGTACCGCGGTGCCGGTGACGCGGCCTGGCGGCCGCTGCTACAGGGTTGCCACCGGGGTGCCCACCAGCAGGTGGGTCAGCGCCTGGCGTTCGATGGGGCGGCTCATGAAGAAGCCCTGCACTTCATGGCAGTGGTCGTTGCTCAACGCCTGGAGTTGCTGCTCGGTTTCCACCCCTTCGGCCGTCACGGTCAAGCCCATGGCCTTGCCCAGGTTGATGATGGCCTGCACCACCGCGCGGTCGCTGTCGGTGCAACCCAGCGCGGCAATGAAGCGTTTGTCGATCTTCAGGCTGTCGAACGGATACGTACGCAGGTAGCCCAGCGACGAATAGCCGGTGCCGAAATCATCCATGTTCAGTTTCACCCCCAACTCCTTGAGCGCAGTGAGGGTGCCGAGGGCATTCTCGATGTCGTTCATCATCACGTTTTCCGTCACCTCCAGCTCCAGCCGTTGGGCCGGCAACTGGGTCTGCACCAGCACATCGCGCACGTCGCGCACCACGTCGCCGTGGGTGAACTGCGCCGGTGAGAGGTTGACCGAAATCATCACCGACACCGGCCACTGCCGGGCGGCCTCGCAGGCTTCGCGCAACACCCAGCGGCCGATGGGCACGATCAGCCCCGTCTGCTCGGCCAGGGGGATGAAGGTGTCGGGCCCCAGCAAGCCGTGGATCGGGTGCTGCCAGCGGATCAAGGCTTCCACCGAGACAATCTCCATGCCACGCAGGCGGTAGCGGGGCTGGTAGTGCAGCACAAACTCCTGGTTCTTCAGCGCCAGGCGCAGGTCGGTTTCCAGCTGTCGACGATGCTGGATCTGCTCGTGCATCTGCGCGGAAAAGTAGCGCCACGTGTTTTTGCCGTCGGCCTGGGCCTGGTACAGGGCAATGTCGGCGCAACGGATCAACTCGTCCGGGTCCAGCCCCTGCTGGGCTGATTGCGCAATGCCCAGGCTGGCGCCTACATGCAGTGGCTGGTCCTGGTAGTCGATGGGCTGGTGCAGGCTGTCGATCAGGCGGGCGCAGAACCGATCGATTTCCGGGTGGCTGTCCATGCCGCACAACGCCAGCACGAATTCGTCGCTGCCCAGGCGCACCACCAGGTCCTTCTCACGGGTGGAGTCGCGCAGCCGGGCAGCCACTTCCTGCAGCACCGCATCGCCGGCCGGGTGGCCCAGTGAGTCGTTGATGGGCTTGAAGCTGTCCAGGTCCAGCATGATCAGCGTCACTGCCGGCGGCGTGGGCTGCAAGCGCAGTTGTTCGAAGTAAAGGGTCAACTGGTTACGGTTGGCCAGTCCCGTTAGTGCATCGTGCATGGACAGGTGATGAATCTGCGCATGGGCGGCTACCTCGTCAGTGATGTCGCTGGCGGTACCGCGGTAACCCACCACCTGCTGATCGAACAGGATAGGCCGCGCCGATACCCGGCAGTAACGCAATTGCCCGCCGTGATCGCGGTAGGCACAGCGCAGGCTGCTGGCCGAGGCGGCGGCACCCAGGCTGCGCAACCATGCCTGCAGGGGCATGGTTTCGCACTGCAGCAGATGATCGATGGTCTGATTCACCCAGTCCTGGCTGGCATACCCGGTGACTACGGCAAAGCGGCCCGACAGATAGTTGAGGCGGTAGTGCTCGTCGGTTTCCCAGATCCAGTCCGAGGCTGCCTCGGCCACCGCACGGAAGCGCTCTTCGCTGGCTTCCAGGGCCTGATTGCTCTGATGCAGCTTGCCGTAGCCTTCCTCGATCTGGCGCGCGGTACGCAGGGCGTAGCGGAAAAACCAACTCATCAACACCGCCAGCACCACGAACGCTGCCGCCAGGGTCGGCAGCACTTGCCACAGCAGTTGGTTGCCGGGCCGCGGGGCGGCCCAGGTCAAGTCGTAGCCCGTGTCTCCCAGGGGCTGTCGCGCCTGGTCGGGGGGGCCTGTAGCATGGCTTTGTACACCCAGGTTCTGCAAGCCGTAACCCTCGCCCAAGGCCTGCAGTTTGGCAGGGGTAAGGCTGTCCACGAACAGCAGCACCGAGGTATCGGCGGGGGCGGGTTGCGGGCCATCATCGTCGGGCAGTATCGGCGAGGCACTGAGCAGTGCCGGCCAACCATTGAACAGCACCACCTGGCTGATGGCGGCACCGCCGGGCATCGCCGCCTGCGCGGCCTGGATCATTGACCGTAGCGGGGTGGAAATGAAGTCGCCGATCTCGGCGTTGCTCAATTGCCCCTGGTACAGGCTGTATTTGGTGCTGTGGCTGTCGACCACGAACACCCCTTCATAGCCCATCTGGCTGTAAAGCGATGGCCCGAGGTTGTGCTGTGTGTAAGCCCACTGCACATCGATTGGACCGTTGAGGTGTTGGAAGGCGGTGTTCCATACGCCGTAGCTGCTGACCCGGTTGGCAGCGCTCGTTTGCCGGGTTTCCAGCGCTTTCTGGGCATAAAACCGGGTTTGCTGCAGTTGGTTGGCGTTCCAGCCATTGGCGATCTGCACCAGCATGGCCATGGCGGCCACTAACGCGAGGGCAAACAGCCCCGCCAGAACGCCGAGCAGCTTGCGCGTGAATGTCAAGTGGCGTGGCGCGGTGACGGTGCTATCCATACTCGGGTGCATCCTTGGAGACACACGCCCATGGCGGTAGGCCACATAGCATGAAAGCGTCCTGATCTATAGAAGCAGATGGATCCAGAACGTTCCAGCCGGTCGTCCGAATGAATGGCTAATTGAGCAGCAGGAGGTCGGCTGCGCAGATGTTGACCCGGTTGCGGCCGGTGTTCTTGGCCACGTACAACGCCTTGTCTGCCTCATCCAGCCAGGCGGCCGGGTCGTCGAGTTCCAGCCGGCAGGCGGCCAGGCCGATGCTGAGGCTGACCCGCAGCGGCTCTACCTGATGATGGCGATAGTCGCAGAACACCAGCCGCAGGCGCTCCATCACATCGCTGGCCTGGGCCATGTTGAGCCCCGGCAGGATGACGCAGAACTCGTCACCGCCGTAGCGTCCGGCCAGATCGGTGTCGCGCAGGTTGCGCCGCAGCTGGAAGCTCAAATGCCGCAGCACCTCGTCACCCACGATATGACCGAAGGTATCGTTGATGCCTTTGAAGTGATCAACGTCGATCAGCGCCAGCACGGCCTGGCTATGGTCGCGTCGGCAACTGCGAAACCGGCTGTTGAGCGCGTCTTTCCAGGCGCCGTGGTTGAGCAGCCCGGTGAGGCTGTCGGTACGGCTCAGGGTGCTGAGTGTGCGCTTGTGCTCGGACAGTTGGATTGCCAGCCGGTAACACACCCAGCCGACCGCCAGCGGGTACAGGGTGAGCATGGGCAGGCAAGCCAGCACCTGCAGGGGCGTGGATTGCGGCGCCCAGCCCAGGCCGAACAGGGTGATGGCGGTCAGCATGCCCAGCAGTTGTGCGCCCAGCCCGCGGATAAACAGGCGCAGGCCGCCACCGGCGACGTTGTTCATGGTGACCATGGACAGCAAGGTGATGGAGGGCAGCGGGTTGAAATGCAGGATAGCGACCCAAAATCCACAGAACAGGGCGTCGCATAGCAGGTTACGGCGTTCGGCTTCGAACGGCTCGGCCGAGCGCAGCGCCAGCTGATAGGCAATGTGTGGCCACACCAGGCCGTTCACGGCCAGCAGGGCCAGCAGCCAGGCGGGCGGCGACAGCGGGTAGACCCCCGCCAACACGCTGATCAAGCACAAGGCGGTGCCCAACACTCGCGGTGCATAGATGCGTTTGGCAAACGACAACCCTTTGCCGGTGCGGTTTTCCATAGATCGAGTTACCCGGCTGAACGCAGCCGCTTCCTTGTACAGGGTTGGCAGATTTGTAGGATTTAGGCGGTTTATCGCATAAATAATGTGGACAGTGGCAGTGGCCTTGCAAGCCATTTCAGCGGTTATTCGTTCCGCCGAGCGCCTAAGGACATGCCTTGTAGCATGTAAGAACTTTCCGTAGGAGGCTGTAGGGGTATTCTCTATGGCAAATGGCTACCTGACAGCGGCCGGGGCTGCGTGCTCCGACCGCCGGAGTACTGCTGATCATGAGTGAAACGTCACTGAACACCGGGGAACGTCCGGCCAATGTCGCGGCTTCGCCCTCCCGCCGTGTCGAAGGTCAGTTCCGTAATCAGACGGTGCTGCCCAAGGACGGCTTCCTGAAGAAACTGCGCATCGGCGTTAAGTACCTGCTGTTGCGCAAGCCGCCGGGCACCCGGCCGCATCAGGCAATACCTGTACAAGCCTTGGACCGGGAGCAGTTGCTTGTATCACCTGATGACAGTCTGTGGCGGCTGGGCCACTCCACGCTGCTGATGAAACTGCGGGGGCGGTTCTTTATCACCGACCCGGTGTTCTCCGAACGCGCCTCCCCGGTGCAGTGGGCGGGCCCGAAGCGCTTTCATCAACCGCCGCTGGGTATTGAGCAATTGCCGCCGATCATGGCCGTGATCCTTTCCCATGACCATTACGATCACCTGGACGAAGACGCCATCCGCCAGTTGGCGGACAAGACCGAGTGCTTCCTGACCACCCTGGGGGTAGGTGATCGCCTGATCCAGTGGGGTATTCCCGCAGCCAAGGTACGGCAACTGGACTGGTGGCAGGAGACCGAAGTGGCCGGGACTCGATTTGCCGCCACCCCCACTCAGCATTTTTCCGGGCGCAGCCTGTTCGACAGCAACAGCACGTTATGGGCGTCGTGGGTGATCATGGAGCCTGACCTGAGGATTTTCTTCAGCGGCGACTCAGGCTATTTCGACGGCTTCAGGCAGATTGGCGAGCGCTACGGACCCTTTGACCTGACGCTGATGGAGACCGGTGCCTACAACGTCAACTGGCCCAGCGTGCACATGCAGCCGGAGGAAAGCCTGCAGGCGCACCTGGATGTGCGCGGACGGGTGCTGTTGCCGATCCACAACGGCACCTTTGACCTGTCTTCGCACGATTGGGAAGAGCCCTTCCAGCGCATCGTTGCCCTGTCCCAGGCCAAGGGCGTGCCTGTCAGCACGCCGCAGATGGGCGAGCGGGTGAATATGCGGGGGCCGCAGCAGGGCACGGCCTGGTGGGAGGAGGCAGTTCCGGGAACCGCCCCGGTCCCACAGAGGTGAAGCTTCGCTGGTTATTGTTCCGGACGCTTCTTGGGATCGCTCTTGGGCGGCGGCGTACCGCTGTCGCTGCGGATCTGCGCGTGGCTGATCAGGGCGAAGATGAAGCTGCCGCCAATGATGTTGCCCGCCAGCGTCGGCCCGGCAAAAGTCATCAGAAAATCCTTCCAGCCCAGCTCGCCGGCCCACACCAGGTAGGACACCTCCGCCGAACCCACGACGATATGGGTGAAGTCCCCCAGCGCCATCAGGTAGGTGATCAGGATGATGATCCACATCTTCGCGCTTTCCTGCGAGGGGATCATCCACACCATGGTGGCGATCATCCACCCTGAGACGATGCCCTTGGCGAACATCTGCGAGGGGTCGTTTTCCATCAGCTTGCGACCGATGTCGAGGAAGGCCACGTCGGTCTTGCTGTCGAAAATCGGCAAATGCAGCATCACGTAGGACACCAGCAGCGTGCCGGTCAGATTGCCCAGCAGCACCACGCCCCACAGGCGCAACAAGCGCCCGGCATTGGCCAGGGTAGGGTGGGTCATCAGCGGCAGCACGGCCGTCAGGGTGTTTTCGGTGAACAGTTGCTGGCGCGCCAGAATCACCGCCAGGAAGCCCGCCGAATAGCCCAGGCTGGCGATCACCTTACTGGCTTCGGCCTCCGGCAAGCGGGAATTGAACAGCCCCATGGCCATCAGCGACAGGCCCATGGTCAGCCCGGCCGCCAGCGCCGACCACCACAGGGCCGCGACGTTGCGCTCCAGTTCGTGATCGCCCTGGGCGCGGATGATTTCGTGCAGCACGGCCGCGCGGGGCGGCTGGTTTTTCTGTACTTCCTGCTCTTCGTCGGGCGACAGGCCCGGGGTCTTGCCCTGCTGATTGTCCATGGGGCTCCTGAGCGACTTCACGGGGACGGCAAATGCCTATAGCAATGACCCTACCGCCCCCGGTTTAGTTGCGTCAGCCCGCGCCCTGCGTGGCCTTCAGGCCAAACAGCTGATGCAGCGCCCGGGCGTAGTCGGCGCTGCCCAGGGTCATGCTGTTCAGGTGCGTGGCGCCGGGCACCAGCAACAATTGCTTGGGGCCACGGGCGGCTTCGTACAGCGCCTGGCTGAAGCGCGACGGCACGTAGCGGTCGTCCAGGCCGTGGACGATCAGCACCGGCATGCCGATGGCGCCGATCTTGTCGATGGAATCGTATTTCTCGGACATGATCCAGCGCACCGGCAGCGAGGTGTGGATCACGGCTGCCGCCGCATCACCCAGGTCTGTGAAGGTGGATTCGATGATCAGCCCAGCGGCCTGCGGGGCGTCGCTTTCGGTGATGTGCCGGGCCAGATCGACGGCAATCGCGCCACCCAGCGAGTGGCCGTAGATAAAGCGCTTGTCGGCGTTGGGCTGCAGTTGCACCAGGCGCTGCCAGGCCACCTGCGAGTCTTCGTAAACGCTGGCCTCGGAGGGCAGCCCGCCCGGGCTGTCGCCGAACCCACGGTAATCAATGGCCAGCACCGAGAAGCCCAGGTTGCGCAGTTCGGTGATACGCCGCACCTGGGCCGTGAGGTTCCAGCGCGTGCCGTGCAGGTACAGCGCCGTGGGCGCGTTTTTCTGCGCCGCCGGCCACCACCAGGCGTGCAGGTGCTGGGCGTTGTCCACGGGGATGTTCATTTGCTGCACGCCAGCGGGGATGCCGTTGAACCAGCTGGCCGTGCCCGGCTGGATGCTGTACAGCAGTTCGCGTTCCTTCACGCCGAGGCGCGAGACGCCGATGGTCAGGGCAAGCACAAGCAGCATCAGCGCGCTGAGGGCGCGCCAGCGGCGACGGATCAATGAGGGCATGGCGCCTCCTGGTGTGGGGCGGCAGGAAAGTGACGAGTGTACTCACTGGGAGCATTTCCCGGTAATGTCGAAGTTTTTCCAGTCATTGCGAGGCTGTCCGATGTTGTATGACGCGCGTGGCAATCGCTACGTGGTGAGTTCCCCCCAGCACCTGCGTGGCCTGGGCATCGCCATTCCCGACAATGCCGCCCAGGCCGCCCGCGAGCGCGGCCAGTGGGCAGCGGCGGCGGTGGCGGCGCTGTGTGACTGGCCTGCCGGCGCACGGCCCAGCGATGCCAAGGCGCACCGCAGCGATGGCCTGCTGGTGGGGCCGTTCCAGGCCCAGGCGCCGTTTGACCTGTTGATCGTCAATACCGACGGTACCCTGGCCGAACGCAGCGGCAATGGCCTGACCATCTTTTCCCAGGCGTTGCATGACCAGGGCCAGATCGCGCAAGGGCAGGGCTTTACGCTAAACGTGCACCATGACAAAAGCGATGCCCTGTCGCCAGTACCGGTCAGCGTCGAGCCGGCCCTGGTGGAGGGTGTGCAAGGCTTCTGGCTTGACCTGGGACGGCCGGCGTTCGGCAGCCTGGCGGTGGGCGCGCGCGACGTGCAGCCTCAAATGTTCAATGAACGCCCCGTGTATCAAGTGCCGGGGCTTGTGGGCATTGACGATCAGTGGTCGCGCAGCGTGTTCGTGCGCATCGGCAACCCGCACTGCGTGACGTGGCTCGACAGCCCTCAGGCGTTGCCGAGCATGGCGCAACTGCGTGCAGCTCAACTCGACGCTGCGTTGACGCTGATCGCGTTTGCGCAGGACGGTGGTCAGGGGCTCGGGCTGCCGTGCCCGGCGGGTATCAATCTGCAATGGGCTGCCTGGCTTGCCCCACAACAGTTGGCGGCGCGGGTGTTCGAGCGTGGCGAGGGCGCTACCGAGTCCTCGGGCACCAGTGCCACGGCGGTGGCCTGCGCAGCCTGGCGGGTAGGGCTGGTTGCGGCGGGTGAGGTCCGCGTGCAGATGCCCGGCGGCACCGCGCCGCTGAAGCTGGTGGCCGAGGCAGGCGAACTGATCGCCGTGCAGCTGTTCGGTACTGCCAGCCTTCAGCCATAATGGGCACATCGTCTTGTAAGGATTTTCTCCATGACCCATGGATGGCTGCGCCCCTGCCTGATGTCCCTGAGCCTGTTGGCCAGCGCTGTGCAGGCTGATGTCTACACCGGCACCCTGGGGGCCATGCCGATCGTCGTCGATCTGGACATGACCAATCCGGAGCAGGTCAGCGGGCGCTATTTCTACGAGAAATACCACCGCGACCTGGCGCTATCCGGCACCCTGGACGACGGTCAACTGACCTTGAACGAAGGTCTGGATGACAACAGCGACACCCCGCGCCCGCAGTTGCAGCTCAAACGCCGCAGCGGCGACGGCTGGGAAGGTCAATGGCAGAAGCCCGACGGCAAGGCACTGAAAGTGCAGCTCAAGCCGGCGCAGGTTCCCGACGCGCCGGCCGGTAGCGACCCGTTCTGGGTGCAATTGCACGACAACGCCCCCTACGACTACCTGCGCCTGCTGCAGTTGCCGCTGGTCAACGGCAAGCACGACACCTTCATGGGTTACCCCTTGCAGTGGCGTGGCGAGCCGAATTCGAAGATCCAGCTGTTCGAAGTGCAGTCCGGCTACCCGGAACCGCAGTTGAGCCAGGTCAACCAGGCCCTGCGGGCGCGGTTGTTCAGCGAGGTGGTGAGTTACCACGAATGCATGCTGGGCAGCACCCGCTTCGGCGAAGGTGAGTACGACCAGACCGTGACGCCGACCTTCCTGTCACCGGCAGTCGTGAGTGTCAGCGTGTACACCAGCTACTACTGCGGCGGCGCGCACCCGGACTTTGGCGATGCGCCGATCAACTTCGATGTGGCCCATGGCAAGCCGTTGTCGTTGGAGGACGTGCTGTGGGTAGGCCAAGGGCCGGCGTTCCACTATGACGACCGGGAAGGCGCGCAGCAGTCGGAAGAGGCTGACGTGGACTTCGACAAGTTCTCGGACTACCGGCAGAAGTTGCTGGCGCCGTGGCTGGTGCAGCAGTTCACACAGTTGTACCCCAACGAGATGAAAAAGCCTGCGGATGAAAATGACTGTGACTACACCGACCCTGAGGTGTGGAATTACCCGACGTGGCACTTCACCGACAAGGGCATTGCCTTTGGGCCGAGCTTTGCGCGGGTGGCGCGCATGTGCGAGGGGACGGAGTGGTCGGTGCTGCCGTATAGCGTGATTGCGCAGCATCCGGGTGGGGTGAAGTTGGCGTTGCCGGTGAATTGAGCCCGGGACCGCGGCGCCTGTATCGCGGCCAAGGCCGGCTCCTACACCAATCTGCGTAGGAGCCGGCCTTGGCCGCGATGGGCGCGCGCACGGCTTAAAGCGAAAACCGCCCCAGCATCCCATCCAGCTCCACCGCCAGGCGTCCCAGCTCCTGGCTGGCCGTGCTGGTCTGCGCCGCGCCGCTGGCGGTCTGCATCGACAAGTCACGGATACGGACCAGGTTGCGGTCCACTTCCCGCGCCACCTGGGCCTGCTGTTCCGCGGCCGTGGCAATCACCTGGTTGCGCTCAT
Organism: gamma proteobacterium L18; assembly: GCA_000497835.1. Lineage (GTDB taxonomy): Bacteria > Pseudomonadota > Gammaproteobacteria > Pseudomonadales > Pseudomonadaceae > Aquipseudomonas. Next base: position 484,439 of record KI547164.1, read on the forward strand.
CAATCCCCGCCACCGACTTGGAAATACTGCCCAAGGCATCCTTGGCCACCTGCGCCCGCTCGCGCGTGCGCCCGGCCTGGGCGGCACTTTCGGCCAGGGCCTGCACGGTCTGCCCGGTGCCTGCGTGGATACCCGCCATCATCTGTTCAATTTCACGGGTCGAGGCGCCCGTGCGATGGGCCAGCCCGCGCACCTCATCGGCCACCACCGCAAAGCCGCGACCTGCCTCGCCCGCCCGCGCCGCCTCGATGGCCGCGTTGAGGGCCAGCAGGTTGGTCTGGTCAGCCACGTTGCGGATCACCTCCAGCACCTTGCTGATACCCAGGGTTTCGGTGGCCAGGGCCTGGGCGCGCAGGCTGGCCTGCTCCACCTGGTCGGCCAGGGCGCCGATGTCGGCCATGGTTTCATCCAATTGCTGCTGGCCTTCGCGCACCGCGCTGCTGGAACTACGGGACTCGGTGGAGGTTTCCACCGCATTGCCAGCCACTTCTTCCACCGCCTGGCTCATCTGCGTAACGGCCGTGGCGGCCTGTTCGATCTCGCTGTATTGCAGCTGCAGGCCCTGGGCACTGTCCTGCATGATCGCGCCCATTTCCTGCGTGGCCGAGTTCAGTCGTCCTACCGCGCCGCCGATCTGGTGGATCACCGCGTGAAGCTGGTCGCGCATATGCCCCAGCATCTGCAGCAACTGCGCCACCTCGTCCTGGCCGTGGGCGACCACGGGTTGGCTGAGGTCACCGGCCGCCACGGTCTTGGCCACGTCCAGCGCCTGGCGCAGCGGGCGGGTGATGCTCACGCTCAGGCGCCAGGCTTGCAGCAGCATCAATATCAGCGCCACGCCCACGGCGATCGGCAGCACCCACTGCACCTTCGCGGAGGTGCTGGCGGTGCTCTCCAGGGCTTGGGCGCTGGTCTGTTTGTTGAGTTCACGCAGCAGTTGCACCTGCATGTCCATCAGCGAGCCCTGGTTGGCCAGGTCGTTGTTGGACAGGTTGGCCGCTTCACTCAGTTGCTTGTGCTCCACCAGATCAATGGCCTGCTTGAACAGGCTGACAAACTGTTGGGAAGCGTCCTGCAGCAATTTGATCGAATCGCGTTCGGTGCCCTCGGGCACCTTGGCCAGGTACTGGCTGAAGTACTGATCCACCTCGCCGCTGAGTTGCTGCAGGTTGATCTTGCGGTTCACCAACTCGGCTGGGTCGTTGGCGTACACGAGCAACAGCGCCGCCTCGGTGCGCATCTTGGCCAGGTCGATGGCGATGGCATCGGCTTGGGCGATGCTGGACAGCGGCCCTTGCTCGATCAATTCGCCCTGATGGCGGATGTGCTGCACCGCCGCCAGGCAAAGCTCGCCAATGGCCGCCATCAGCACGGCGCATAGGCCGAAACTGGCCAGCAGGCGTTTGCCGATACTCATGCGGCGTAACAGAGGAGGGCGGTTGGAAGGCTTGCGACGCAGGGCAAAACGAAGGTTCACGGCGGCTGACTCGTATGAAAACTACGCCAAAACTTGTACTCGCGTTCCATGATGGCTTTATGACACTTTGTTGATTCCGTGAAATAAATTTTCGCCAGCCAGCGAGGCTGGCGCATTGGGCCGTCATAATGGCGAGCTACACCAAGCCCAACGGACTACGCTGGGCGGTAAATCGACTTACACTGTTATTCATCTCCCCACGGCCCTATTCAATGAACACTCCAAGCGCTGTACCCCTGACCGACGCCCAATGGGACTTCCTCGAGTCGATGCTTGAGCAATACAAATCCGAAACCAGCGTGTGGAACACCTCGGAGCTGGACGGCTACCTCACCGCCCTGGTGTCCGGCCCCACGGTGATCCCGTTCGAGGAGTGGTTCGAGGCCCTGTGGGGCGGCATGGAATTCTTGCCCAAGTGGGAAAGCGACCAGCAGTGCGACCGCTTCATCAGCCTGGTGGTGCAGCACATGAATGAAATCGCCGGCAAGCTGATCGAAAACCCCGAAGAGTTCTCGCCCATCTTCATGGAAGACGAGCACGAAGACGGCCACTTCACCCTCAGCGTCGAAGACTGGTGCTTCGGCTACGAGCGCGGTGTGGTGATGGGCGACGGCTGGCCGGGCCTGCCGGAAGAAGAACAGGAACTGCTGGCCGGCATTCTGGTGCACACCTACGACGACGAAGACGAAGAAGCCATCGACGTCGAAGAAGCCGCCGACATGGTGTGCGTAGGTGCCCTCAACCTGCACGCCTACTGGCTGGCCAAGCGCGCGCCCAGCGAGCCGGTGCGGGTGGGTGACAAGGTGGGGCGTAACGACCCTTGCCCTTGTGGGAGTGGGAAGAAGTTCAAGCAGTGCTGTTTGCACTGATCACGGGTGTCGATGCGTCAATCTGGGAAATTGCCTACACGATCTTGGGAAACGCTGAAGCGACTTTAATGGTTGAATCGAGGACCTTCGGCGTGGCAGCTCAATACTGTTGTCCGCCGGAGCCCTATCTGGCTTGTCGGTGAGCCAGAGGTTCTACATGGTTAAGGTGATCAGGGTGAGTATGCAAGATGCAATCAATCAGCTTCCGCAGTTAGCCGCGAGCGTCTGGAACGGCGATCGGGTCGTCATCATGAAGGACGGGGTACCTTATCTTGACCTGGTTCCGCATGTTGTTCAGGACAAGCCTAGGAGACCCGGCAGGCTGAAGGGTAAGTTGGTGGTATCAGACGACTTCGATGCCACCACCGAAGATATCATCACCGACTTTGAGGGCCCCCTGTGAGGCGGGTCTTGCTGGATACGCATGCATTGATATGGTGGTTACAGGACGCTGATCAGCTTGGTAAAAAAACGCGCTTGATCATCGAAGACCCGCGCAACCAAGTCGTTGTCAGCGCAGCGTCTCTGTGGGAAATGTCGATCAAACAAGCCAAAGGGCTATTAAGCGTTGACGATGACCTGGAAAGTATCGTCGCTGACGAAGGTTTCACTGCGCTGCCTATTGGACTTTTCCATGCACAACAGGCAGGCAGATTGCCTTTGATTCACAAAGATCCTTTTGACCGCATGCTAATCGCACAGGCCCAGGCGGAAGGTTGCGAGCTAGTCACCGCTGATAGCGTCATTCCCCGATACGGCCTCAGGGTGTTTAACGCGCGGA
>KI547164.1:488306-498163 GCA_000497835.1 gamma proteobacterium L18
TTAGTTCGTTTCCTATTTACCCGCGACGATTTTCTTCACTAGCGCCTCATGCCCCTTCTGGTCATCAGCCCGCGAAATCACCTGCACGATCGACATGCTGGTTCCTGACCCCGCCAGGAACGTGGTGGACAGGGTAGGGCCGCCGCCCTGGGTGGCGGTGCTGTCGATTTCACGCACGCCCAGCCCCTTGATGGTGAATTCCTTCTCCCCCGTTTGCTTGAAGTCGGTCAGGCCGGCGCTTTGCTGTTTGACGAAGTCCTTCACTGCACCGTCGAGGAAGTCTGCGTCGTAGTCGCTCACGCTTACCTGCTGCGGCGTGGGGCCTTCGCTGGCCATCACCACGCGTTTTTCCTTTTCGCTCTGGTACAGCGTGCCCTTGGCGCCGCTGGTGCCCTCCTGCTCGTCACCGGCGTCCATGGCGCTGGCCACGTAACCAGCGGGCAGGGTGAAGCTGAATTTGCCCTTGAGCAGCGACACCTTGGGGCCCGCCGCTGGCTTTTTCGCCGGCGCTGCGTGCTTGCTGGGGTGGGCATGGGTTTGCGCCATGGCCGGTGCGGCCAGCGCCAGGGCCGCGGCGATCAGCGCGGCGTGGGAAAGGGTGCGCAACAACATCGAATACTCCTGGCCTGCCGCGCCAGAAGGGGCCGGGCGCGGCGCGAGGCGGCAAGGGTGCTGCAACTGCCTGCGGGGCGCAAGTGCGCGCCATCAGTTATCCGGGCAGAGGTTTTCCTTGGCGCAGTCGGCAGCCTTGCGTACGGCGGCGCACCAGTCGTTGTCGTTCTGTTGGCTGGCCGGCATGGCGGCGCATTTGGCCCGGGCTTCCTGCACCTTGTTGGCGTCCAGTTGGCGGTTGGCGGTGAGCAAGGTGCGGTAATCCACCTTCGGGGCGTTGGGGTCGGGCGAGCAGGCGCAAAGCGCAAAAAGGGCAGAGCAGAGGGCAAGTGATGCCGTTGTTTTTTTCACGAGACAGCTCCCTGAGTCAGCGTTCCAGGTACTGAGTGTAGCCGCGTGAGGGGGGCAGTTGTCACATTTGCGCACGCCCGTGTTGACAGCCTCGCTTAAATCCGTAGAATGCCGCCCCACAGCAGGCACGTAGCTCAGTTGGTTAGAGCACCACCTTGACATGGTGGGGGTCGTTGGTTCGAGTCCAATCGCGCCTACCAAACAAAATCCGCTCTGCTGGGCGGTGAGAAAAGGGCGATCCGAAAGGGTCGCCCTTTTTTGTTGCCTCACGTTTCACCCTGATACCCTTGAATGTGCCCACTCGCCCTACAGGACACCCGCCATGGCCTACACCATCAGCAACGATCCGCTGACCGCCGAACAGTTTCACTTCATCCAGGACCAACTGGACGCGTTCGCCATCGAGTCCAGCGTGCGCACGGTGTCGGAAATGGACGGCTTCTTCACGGCCGTGGTGTCCTACAAGGACGCTATCCCGTTTGACGCCTGGTACCTGTCGTTCTGGGGCGGTGGTGACCTGCCCAAGTGGAAAAGCGAGCAGGCTTACCAGACCTTCTTCGATTCGCTGATTCAGCACATGAACCAGATTTCGCTGATGCTGATCGACCACCCCGAGGACTATCACCCCATCTTCAACCAGGCCGAAGACGGCGAAGGCCTGGATTGCCTGGACTGGTGCGTGGGTTACCTGCGCGGCGCCACCACGCTGGTCAGCGGCTGGAGCGCGATGCCCGAGGCACCGACGGCGGCGCTGAACTTTATCTTCAGCCAATTGGATGCCGACAAGGCCTCGGCCAAGCAGCCGGCTGACCTGGCGGATGCCCTGACCAATGCCGCCCGTGAACTGCACACCTACTGGGCCGAGCAGCGCACGGATGACGAGCCGGACGACTCGCGTACCGTGCGCATTGAGCAGAAAGTAGGGCGCAATGATCCGTGCCTGTGTGGCAGCGGCAAGAAATTCAAGCAGTGCTGCGGCCGCTGAGCATAGCCGCGTTGGAAGGCGACAAAAGAACCCGCTTCGGCGGGTTTTTGACGTCCGCGATGTGTGCTGCCACGACCCCTGTTACGCCGTCCTATAGCCAAAGGCTTACACGACTACGCAGCAATCTCCTCTTTCCCACACCCGGCCCAATCGATATTCTGGATCCAACAACTGAAGCCAAGGAGGCGCTTCAGGGCCATGGATGGTTGGCCATTGAAAGGACGCAGCCCGACACGGATGTTGGAATGGCCAGGACACTAAACCCGCTTCGGCGGGTTTTTTGTTGCCTGGCATTCGGCCAGGGGCGCGTCCAGGTTGTAGAACTCCTGCAGCTTGGCCTGCAACAGGCGCTTGTCCGGCAGATGCGCCTGGTATTCAGCGATCAGTGCCGGCGACAGTGAACGGTTCAGCGCGTACTCCACCACTTCATCATCGCTGCTGGCGCACAGCAGCACGCCAATGGCCGGGTTCTCATGGGGCTTGCGCACGTCGCGATCCAGGGCCTCCAGGTAGAACTCCAACTTGCCCAGGTATTCAGGCTCGAACCGGCCGACCTTGAGCTCTACCGCCACCAGGCAGTTGAGGCCGCGGTGGAAGAACAGCAGGTCGAGGGTGAAATCGCGATGGCCCACTTGCAGCGGGTATTGCGAGCCGACGAAGCAGAAGTCGCGGCCCAGCTCGGCCAGGAAGTCCTTCAGGCGGTTGATCAGGCCGGTGTGCAGCTCGGCTTCACCGTGTTGCTTGGGCAGGCCGAGTAATTCCACCACGTAGGCGTCGCGGAACACGTCCAGGGCGGCGGGGTGGGTGGTTGCGAGGGTTGGGGGTGGTTTTGGCGGGTTCCAGTACGGTGCGTTCGAACAGGGCGGTTTTGAATTGGCGTTCGAGTTCGCGTTTGGACCACTGTTCCTTGATCGACATCCGCAGGTAAAACTCGCGCTCTTCAGGCCTTTTGCTTTGGCCGAGGATGATCAGGTTGTGGGTCCATGGCAATTGTCGCACCAGCGGTGCGACTAATTCGTCCTGATGGTAGGTTTTGTAAAACTGACGCATGCGGAACAGGCTGGCACGGGTGAAACCTCGCAGGCCCGGTTGATGCTTGGCCAGATAAGCTGCCAGGTCAGCGACTACGCCTTCCCCCCATTCAGCGCTTTCCAATTTTGTGCAGATATAAGCACCTACTTGCCAATACAGCTCAATCAACTGCGTATTCACCGCCTGCGCCGTACGCAACCGTGCCCCCGTGATCAACTGCGCCACTTCGGTGAAACTGGTATGCAGGGCTGGGTCGTTGGACGTTTTGCTCATGGTCGATCGCTGCTCGATGTCTGGAAAGACCAGCGACGATAGGGGCACGCAGGGGGCGAGTCGACAGGCTCTCCAGCCATTAAATAGGCAGGCAAAAGGCTAGGTTGGCCAACACATCCATCAGCGAAAGCGCTCTAGCCCAGGGATCTTGCCCACACGGTAGAAAAATCACGCACTGCTGTCAGATTTGTCCTTCAGCCGTATCAGAAATGGAAACGCCCCAACTCGGCCCCGTCCTGCGCCGTCTTCAGAGCCGTGTTACACCACTAATAGCGAAAGGCTTACACGCGTTGCCTACGATCTCCTCTGTTGCCACCCCGGCCACGGGCTTAATCTAGCTACACAGGTGAAGCGCAGGAAGTGCTTCAGTCACGGAAGACAGGCCAGCACGGACGCGCTCTGACAGGATGTTGGAAGGCCACAAAGAACCCGCTTCGGCGGGTTTTTTATTGCCTGCCGTTGCGCTATACCTCAATTCCCAATGTGGGACCGGGCGAAGCTCGGGAAAAGACCACCGCGGTGGCCCCTTCCCGAGCTTCGCCCGGTCCCACATCATGATCGAAATTAGTTGATACGGCCCGGCGGGGTAGCGGGCACCTGCTGCCACGGCACATTGCAGGTGCGCACATTCGGGTAGTAGGCCTGCGTAGTCCGGCAGTAGTACCAATCCGAACTGGCCTGCGCCGGCGGTGGCGGCACGGCCGAGGTCTGCACGGGGGCTGCCTGGTACACGGGCGCTGGCTGATATTGATACACCGGCGCTGGCGCGTAATACGTGGTCGCCGGGTAATAATAGGTAGTCGCCGGGTAGTAGTAGCTGCGCGGGTAATAGTAAGAGTTGGACACCACCGCAGCGGTGTACCCTAACCCCAGCCCTAACCCCAGGCCCCACCAGCCCGCGCCGCCACCCCAGCCACCGCCCCGCCCATGCCAACCGCCACCGCCGCCATGCCAGCCACCCGCAAAGGCCGGGGCCGACAGCGCGGTAGCGGCGGCCAGGACGCCAACGAGCACACTGCGTTTGATCCGATTGATGTTCATGATGCCTGCCAGATGAAAAGTCCTACGGCGGTTGTTCGCGTGGGCGGTTGAGCACCGTTCCCGGAAGGGAAATGGACGTCTTGCGTCCAGGGAATCCGGTCGCCGTGGTGGCCGGAAAACACCCATGCATCCCACTTGATAATAGACCAAGTCCGATGCGCCAAACCGTGCGGGCGCCCAGCGGCGATGGCGCCCCGGCCCCCGTCACGGCTGCGAGGGCATGACTTAACAGTAATCCTTTTCACCTGTCTGCAACATGAATGCGTGTACCGCTGTGCATACGCCTGCGGGCGCGCTTTATGCATCGGGTGCCGCGGCGCAAATGGCATTTGGGAAACTTCATACAAGGAAACCGGAAACGGCCGGTTTTTTCACTTCCGTGGGTGGTTTTTCATTTGATGGCAATCCAAACGAGTGATCAAAAGGACCGTCCATGTCGCCCGATACCCCCGCGCTCCCCATCCAGACCCGCACCGTGCTTTGCCTGCTGCTGGCCGTGGCAGCCCTGAGCTTCATCAGCGGCCTGAGCCTGTCCCATGGCTTGTTGCCCGAGGCCAGTTGGCCCTCCTACGCGGACATGGTCGGCAACCTGCACCAGCCCGGCGCCTGGCTACGCTGGGTGATCGGTGACATCAGCGAATTCGCCTTCTACAAACACGAGTTCGCCGCCCTGGGCCTGCTGGCCGGTGCCGGCCTTGCCTGGTGGGCCAATGTGACCGGCAAACGCTGGCAGGGCTTCGCCATTGCCTATGGCACAGGCCTGTGGCCCTGGCTGGTGACCAGTTCGGTCATCAGCCTCGTCCTGAGCAACCTGCTGTGGGGCTGGACCCTGGATGCCGACACGTGGCAGCCCACCTTTGTTGCCTTCGTCTCGCTGCCCGCCGCCCTGGTGCTGATGTACGGCCCCGGCTGGAAAGTGGCCCTCAACGGCGCCGTGTTCGGCGCGTTGCTGGTCACCCCCGCCAGCCTGCTGATGGTCAATTTCGTCTGCCTGCGGTGGAATATTCCTGCCGTGGCAGGCGCTGTTTCCGGCATGGCCCTGGCCACCCTCGTGGCCTGTGTGCTGTGCAAATGGTTTCCGGCCCTGATGGCCACCAGCACCGAGCCACTGACGCCGCAAACGCCCGCCGCGCCGCAGCATCACGGCCTGATCTGGGGCGTTCGTCGCGTGTTGGCCGACTTTTCCGAAGCGCCGTTCTTCGGCAACGAATTGGCCAGCCTCGGCCTGCTGGCCGGGGTGCTGCTGGCCTGGTGGCTCAACCCCGACAGCCCGGTCTACGGCACCGGCCTGCTGCTGCCGATCATCATCGGCCAGGCCCTGAGCTCAGCCATCGGCATCTACCTGTGGCGCGGGCACTGGATGACCAAGGGGTGGTACCCCACCTACATCCCCATCGTCTCGGTGGTACCCGCTGCCGTGCTCACCCATGGCGGCAGCCCGCTGGTGGTGGCCCTCAGCGCAGTGTTGGGCGCCTTGGTGGCCGCGCCCCTGGCCGACGGGCTGGCGCAAAAACTGCCCTCGTGGCTGCCGTCCTTCGTGGCTAACGTCATCGCCATGGCCATCAGCACCCTGTTGATCGTGCCCTTCATCGGCCTGCTGATCGTGGCCAGCGCCTGTACGCAGGGCTATTGGTGAACCATCAAGGCTTTCCCTCTACCTCGTCCGGTTCACGCGGCCTATGGTCGCGAAGGCAACCCCGCCGCCCTTACAAGGACCGTAACCATGAGAGAGTACATTGTGCTGCGCCGCGAGGCGCCCCGTTCCACCTACGGCTTCGCCAGCCTGGCCCGCCACGAAGAAGCCGACCCCACCCTGAGCGTGGAGCGCATTCCCGCCCACGCCTTGGCCGAACTCACCGCTGAACCGGAAGTAGCGCTGGTGGCGCCGAAAATGCCCACCCGCCTGATCCAGCCCAAAGCCGTCCGGGCCAAAACCCTGGCCCCCTGCTGGGGCATCGAAGCCGTGGGCGCCCTGGCTAGCCGTTACACCGGCGACGGCGTCAGCGTCGCCGTACTGGACACCGGCATCGACGCCAGCCACCCCGCCTTCAGCGGCATGGACCTGATCGAAAAAGACTTCAGCGGCTCCGGCAACGGTGACCTCGACGGCCACGGCACCCACTGCGCCGGCACCATATTCGGCAGCGGTCCCGGCCAGCGCATCGGCGTGGCGCCGGGCGTCAACCGCGCCCTGATCGGCAAGGTACTGGCCAACGACGGCACCGGCAGTTCGGAAATGATCTTCGACGGCCTGCTGTGGGCCCTGGACCAGCGCGCCGACATCATTTCCCTATCCCTGGGTTTCGACTTCCCCGGCATGGTCAAAACCCTGAGCGGCCAAGGCTGGCCAGTCCCCCTGGCCACCTCCAACACCCTGGAAACTTACCGCGGCAACCTGCGCATGTTCGACGCCATCATGGCCATCATCAAAGCCCGCAGTGCCTTCGGCACCAGCCCGCTGGTCATCGCCGCCGCTGGCAACGAAAGCCGCCGCAAGACCAACGCCGAATACCGCATCGCCGCCTCGCTGCCGGCTGCGGCCGACGACGTGCTATCGGTAGCTGCCGTGGGGCGTGATGGGCAGCAGTATCGGGTGGCGGACTTCTCCAACACCTTCGCCACCCTGGCTGCGCCTGGCGTGGGCATCACCTCGGCCGCGCCAGGGGGCGGGTTCAGAACCCTGAGCGGCACCAGCATGGCCTGCCCACATGTGGCGGGGGTGGCGGCGTTGTGGTGGGAGGCGATTGCGGCCAGCGGCAGGAAGGCCAACTCGCGCAATGTGCGGGCGCAGTTGATTGCGCAGGCTACGCGGGATGGGATTGTGGACATGGATGAGGTGGATTTGGGGCAGGGGATGGTGGTGGCGCCGGTGTAGGCGTTTCTGGAGGCTGCGCTGGCCTTGGCGAGCGCAGCTGGACTTGTTGCGTTAATCCTCGTCCTGGTCTTTTTCAAACTTACGTCTTGTCGAAAATAGAGTCATCCCTGTAATGATCAGCACTAGGGACAACCAGCCGATGTCTAAGCCGTACAAAGTATTCATCGGTATGAAAATGGTCCCCCATCCTGCGAAGAACATCAGCAATCCGCCCCACTTTCTAAAGCAGTAGGGTCGGATGGAGTAATCCAGAGCGCAACCAAGGCTTACCATTAGAGCAAGCTCCATGAAATCATTCATGGCATGCACCCCTCAGGAATAATTACTGCCTGAGATGTCCGTTGCGGCCCGATTCCACCGTTTACTGATAGCTCGATTGAAAAAATGACATCGCCTGAGTGAAAAGTAGGCAGGTGTTTGCCAATCATCCCGCCTACCTCTTGCCCGACTGCGAAACCCGCGACCCTGTTTCTGGTTAATGCCGTTGCAACGCTTCCTGCGGCCCCCCTTAACAGACCTGCCACGGTGGCGCGCTGTGCATTCAGCGTATCCGCCTGCTCGCGAGTCAGCGGCGCCGACACCGTAATCGTCACATTGCAATCCCGATCCCCAGCCTGCATGCGATCGTAGGCATCCGTCAAAAGCCGACAGGTTTTGTAGCGTGCCTTTGCGGGCACTGGCAGTTGGAGAATCTGCAACCGCTCGCGGGTCTTGCTGGTTATCACGTAGCGGAAGATGGAGAAGCAGATACCGTGATTGCCTCGGTAGTGGCAGGGCGCGTCCGATTGCATTGGAGGATTTCCGTAAAATAACCGGATGATTTTTGGGTATTTACGCGGATCACTGCAAACGGTGAAGTGTGACAGCGCGTTTCATTTTGAGCCTTGTCTCGCACCCGTAACCGCTGCCAATAGGCTGCGCTGGCCCCGCCAACCCCCAGCCCAGGAGGTTTACCAAGGGGGCCTTTTCCCCGGCTCTCAACCAGGTTAACCCTGGCTCCGATAAACCAATCCCTTCTATTGTGGAGAATTCCTGCCCGCAACTCTTTCGCGGGCAGAGCCCGCTCCCACATTGAAAATCGTGAAACTCTTGGAGCTGCGGCAGAAGTCCAGACCGGGTCATGGATGGCACACAAATCTTGTGGGACCGGGCGAAGCTCGGGAATGGACTTGCGCGAGCCAGCGCCCTCCAGCCGAGTGGCACCGCATTCACGGATGCTGCCGCAGAAGCCTCTTCGCTTCATATTCCGGAATACCATGCCTACGCACCGCACAAGCCACACAACCATTTCTAACGCTGATTTGCCGCTCAAGTCTCCTCGCAGCCTTCACCTTGGCAAGCAGGCGAATGGCGAACGCAAGGCCGGCAAATATTTCTGCGGTCAATAAGGCCGAAATCTCTCGCTGGTCAGCAATTCTGCCTTCATGCCCGTCGCTGAACGGCGGCAGAAGGATCTGGCACAACACATCCAGCCGATTGCTGGTGAAGTCCTTGGTGATGAAGGGAGCAAGCTTTTCTGAGGAGCTGCAATCCGCTAGCGTCAACGGTGCTGCCCCTATTTCCAAATACACCTGGTTTTTTGCGACATAAAAGCTGGGGCCGTTCTGCTTGAAGTGCATCACCACAAAAGGATTGGCAATCAGCAGCGTTGAGGCGATGGTCAGCAGAAAAAGCGCGATCACGCACACCCGCAGCAAGGTAAATATGTTCTGCGTCGTCAGGTAGGTCCTAAGCCGAATATCCGCGAAATCATCCCAATTAATGATGCTTCTCGACAGGGACACATCGTTGATAGGCAGTTGATGCTGGGTGATCCATTTTTCAGCCCGCTCAGCGTCCGAGAAGCTTTTTACTGGAATGTTGAATTCAAATCGGAAGAACTCAAGCTCTCTGGCGCGCTTGCGCATTTTCTCAAAACGGGGATCGTCGAACGTTTGTTTGCCGTCAAAAAATCTCCAGACTCGGTCCCTCAAAAAGAAAAAAGAGCCTGAGCGGTGGTAGATATAAATCATGGCCATCGCCATGATCACCCCGCCCACAATAGAGGTCACCACCGCCCAGTTCTGAAAAGTGAAGGTCAGGAGCGTCGAGGTTTCTGCGTTTTTTCATCGAAGGCAAAAGTCCATTTCATATCGCAGGTGCGGCCCAGACCTCGGAGGCTGGACATTCGTAGCGGCGAGCAGTCTTTACCAATACTGGCGATTTGGCTACCGTGCTAGGAATTTTCCTACAAGGACGTTCCGCAATGGCCCCGCTTAACCAAATTTTCTTCGGCCCACCAGGCACCGGGAAAACCTACGCGACCATTGCGGCCACTCTCGAAATCCTCGACCCCGCTCACCTCGAGGCCAACGCCCAAAACCGCGAAGCCCTGAAAAAACGCTTCGACCAGCTGGTAGCCCAAGGCGACGTCCGCTTCGTCACCTTCCACCAAAGCTTCAGCTACGAAGACTTCGTAGAAGGCCTACGCGCCGACACCGACGACAACGGCCAGCTCCGCTACACCGTCGTCCCAGGCGTGTTCAAAACCTTATGCCGACCGGACCAACCCAAGTACCGCGCTTTCCAAATTGGCGACACCTACGGGACTGGTTACAAGGTCATCTACGCATCCCCCGACGTCGTAGAGTTGGAAAAGCCCAAAGGCAACCACTTGGAAATCGGCATGGGCATGCTCAACGGCTTGGC
>KI547164.1:499462-508755 GCA_000497835.1 gamma proteobacterium L18
GCTGTAGCCTCAAACCAACTGACCATCAACGACCTGCGCAACCAAACCTGGGATAGCAAACTCCCGAACTCAACGTTCGATCCCTTCCTGGTCAACGGCTACAAAAACTTCCTGCCGTCCATGGTTGAACACATGATCGGGGCACAGGAAGCCGGTCTCTTCGAACAGGAGCAAGTGAAAGCAAGCGACACCCCCAAAAAAGTCCTGATCATTGATGAGATCAACCGTGGCAACGTATCGCGCATATTCGGTGAGCTCATCACCCTCATCGAACCCTCCAAGCGCGCAGGGAATCCCGAAGCGTTGGAAATCACGCTGCCCTATTCCAAAGAGCGCTTCAGCGTCCCGAACAACTTGTATCTCATCGGCACCATGAACACCGCTGACCGTTCGCTGGCATCGATGGATATCGCGCTGCGCCGCCGCTTCAGTTTCATTGAGGTCCCTCCTCAGCCTCAACTGCTGGAAGATGTCGAGGTTGAAGGCATCGCGGTTGATGAACTGCTGAGCGTTATGAACGCTCGTATTGCCGCTTTGCTTGATCGCGATCACTGCCTTGGCCACGCTTACTTCATCCCACTGAAGGATGAACCAACCTTGGCGCGCCTTGCGGAGATATTCAAACAGCAGATCTTGCCCCTGCTGCAGGAGTACTTCTTTGAAGATTGGCAGCGAATCCAGTGGGTGCTCAACGACCAGCGAAAACCACTGGAGCACCGCTTCTTGCTGCAGCCGAGCCAGGACCTCAACGTGCTGTTCGGTGATGCCGTCGTGGTCAACCAAAACAACGAGCGCTGGGATATCAATGCGCAGGCTTTTGAGCGCGTCGAGTCCTACCTGGGCATCATCGATCACACCGCTAAAGCGCCAGCATCCACCAAGTACGAAGCAAAAGAGGCGCAGTGGGGGGATGTAGTACTACGCCAATCCACCTCAGGCGCTGTCGAGCTGCTGCGTAACGGCCAAGTGATTGATGCCAGACCGGTACTGGAAGAGATCGCGAAGGAGCACGATATCTCTCTGCTGACATCCACCGGCACCCCGCAAACCACTCGCCGGCTAGGTAGGAAGATCATCAGCTACTTGATCGTGCAAGCGCCGTGAGCATGACTGTCACCGTGCGTGAATACGCGCGGTTGACCACCAGTCACGTCGAGCACCCGACCTTGGACTTCGCCCAAATCAGTGCCTCGGCGTTCGACTGGCTATGCGAGCTCAATGCCGGATTCAGCCAGGGCGGCGCAGCCCTGGTACAACTCCAAGACCGACGTTGCCTGAAACTCGATAACTACGTCGGCGCCTTGGAAAGCCCGTGCGGTACGCGCATCGAGATACTGCCCAAACACTTTGAGCAGGGTGACTGCATACAGCAAAGCCGGGCTTTGCTGCGCCGCATGATCCAAGCCTCGTTGAAACTACCGACTCGGCAGGTTGGCGCTACCTCACTGCAGCGTTTTGATGAGCCCCTGACTGAATGGGTGATGGCGCGGTTTCTTGATGCGCTGGATCACTTGATCAAGCGAGGCATTCGGTTTGATTACCAACGGATCGAAGAGGAACAGCCATTTCTACTCGGGCAACTGAATACCGCCCGCCAGGTAAGACAGTCACCGGCGCGCCAACACCACTTTCAAATTCGTCATGACGTGTTCTTGCCGGATCGGCCCGAAAACCGACTGCTCAAGACGGCGCTGGAGATCGTCTGCAAGACAACCCAAGACCCCAGCAGCTGGCGCCTATCCCACGAACTGCGCACCGTGTTGCTGGAGATACCTAGCAGCCGCGACACGGCCCAGGACTTCAAACAGTGGCGTAATGATCGGCTGATGGCCCACTACCAACCGGTCAAGCCGTGGGTTGAGTTGATCATTCAACAACAGACGCCGTTGGCCGTTGCTGGCGAGTGGCGAGGGATGAGCCTGTTGTTCCCAATGGAGCGGTTGTTTGAGAACTACGTGGCGGCTTGCCTGCGGGACACGTTAGTGCCAGGCGCAACCTTGAGTACGCAGGTGACGGGTGAGCATCTTTGCTGGCATCGGGACAAGCACGTTTTTCAGTTGCGGCCTGACTTGATGGCCGAGTTGGATGGCAAGCGTTGGGTGATGGATACCAAGTGGAAGCGGCTGGATGGCGAGCTGGTAGGCAAACACTATGGGATCAGCCAAACGGACATCTACCAGATGTTTGCGTATGGGCATAAGTACCTGGAGGGGGAAGGGGACATGGTGCTGATCTATCCGCGGCGGGCTGGGTTTCAGCAGGCCTTGCCGGTTTTTGAATATGCCGCGGGGCTGAGGCTGTGGGTGGTACCGTTTAATTTGGAGTTAGGGCAGTTGGTGGCTGGCGATGTGGTCAGCGTGCCGTTTCAAAGTAGGCATTGAGCCTTGCGTGGTATCGAACTGCCCTGATATGGAGGCCTGAGGGCAGACCTCCATGTGGATCGGCTAGCGCCCGATCAGCTTGCCGACGAACTGTCGCCAACGTGAGGGGAGTGGGCGTCGGCCAGATTGTGCGAGGTGAGGGTGAGTCAGAATCTCGGGTACGTCCCGGAGGCGAATCCAGGGCTCGCTTTGCCAGTGCAGCATGCTGAGGGACAAGTTAGCCCAGCGTAGAAGGCTGAGGCTCGGGGCGTGGGTGTCGTGGTCAGCGCGTTCGTCGCGCATCACGGCGATGACTTCGTGCGTGAGCCAGCGTCGCAGGCTGCGGTTTTCTGGGATGAAGTGGTGGACCAGGGTCATGTATACGGCGGATTCGCTGATCATGACGGTGGGCTGGATTTCACCATTGTAGAGCAGGGAGAGGGTGCGGGTTTGGTCGGGGTCTAGCTTGCGGAGGGCGTGGGATTCTAGGTGGCGGCCGATGAGTCGGCCTAGGTCTCGGGCGGAGAACCAGATTTGGGATTCTAGCCAGAGGGCGTGGAGCGGGCGGTTGTGGCGGGTGAAGACGATTGGCGTGTGGGGAGCGTCGTTGGATTGGTGTGCTCGTTCGCCGCTGGGCCTTCGGTTGCTGCCGGCTTCGTTGGTTGGCATGTGCATTCATCTCTACTTGATAGCTTTCTTAGGGCTAGGTGTCGGGGGTTAAGAAACCTCAAGTAGAAGGCCGGACGTATTCCCCTTGCGGGTCTTGTATTAGTCCACTCCCGACGTAGCAGAGCTTTTGAGACGTGCAGCCGGGGGCTGCAGGCACAAAATACCGCATTTTCGGGAGCGGATTGGCCGCTACTTGAGGCGTTTCTTAGGCGCAGAGTGAAGATAGAGGGATTTTAATGAGCTGAGAACAAGAAATGGTCCCCACCTGTTTTCAAGATATTTCCATACCTGACGCCGACTTTTTGGATTAGGGAATACTGCGCCTGATTAGATTGGAAACGAGTCTTGGTGATGCCTGTTTGATGCCATTTATTTTTTGAGGTATAAAAATTTACCTGCGCTAGTTGGATCCAATTTTTAGACGTGTCTCGCCGGAAAAGGAATCCGCTATGGAGTGGCCAATGGCTCAAGAAAAGAAAACTGCTAAAGTTCCTATAGTTTCGATACTAAACATGAAGAGAGGAGTCGGGAAAACCACTATCGGTGCTCATGTTTTTCGACACTTGGTGGAGAGTCTAGGTACGTCAGTATTGATGTACGGGATTGTATTTAGGAGGGGGTAGGGAACTGTTAATGATTTAAATGGCTGGAGGGGCTGAGCTGGAATCCATGAAGGGTGATTCTGCTATCCAGACCGAGTGCAGTTTGAAAGCAAACTGCGCGTGTCGCTGGAGCGGCTATGGCTACAGTCTCCGCGACATGATCAATATTCTCGATTCTACATTACGACAGTCTAAATCTGCCCCGTTGATCACGGAAAAATCTTCGCGGAAGCCGACTAGCGGCTACAAAATTTGTCCGTCATCCGGCAAGGTCTTGTCCGATTTCTGTTTGACGCTCGACAGGACTTGGACTATTTCGAAAGTAGGATTCGCAACCCAGACGATAGGAGATCAAGTATGAGTATCAAACCAGGCCCCAAAAGAACAAACGAAGATGGCACCCCAGATAAAAGACAGAGAGTTACGCCTGAAAAGCAAAAAGAGCATCCTGATCTGAAAACCCATAAGCATAAAACGGGGGGGTAATAGCGAAAAAAGCCGCTCTCGGTAGATGCTTTTTTATTCGGGTGCCAGAAGGTCGGACGTTGTGAGGTTCTGGAAAGGCGCAAGGTCTCTCTTTGTATTTGTAAGCGTGGGAGATACACCTTTCGCCCATCAGCTTGGCATCCACTATGCGGTAGCAACTGCTCGATCTCACTCGCCTTCTGCGTCGGCAAACGAGTGGGGGGATTGATTCTCCAATAAAATAATGTGAGAAAGCTCTGGTTGTGATATGGCTACCAGCAAGCGATAACTATACTGGAAACCCTGAAGGCATTTACTTTTGATGTGTCTTTTTTGTTAGGGTAGCGCTATCTTGGCTGCTGATCGATTTTTCCAATGGTCGGTTGTGAATCGCACGTTTGCAGTGACTTGATAATTCAGTAATTTTTTTGCTAAATTGATATTGGCTAATGCGCCTTAGTGGCTTTTTTAGAACAGGAAATCATTTTTAATGGAACCAATGGCTGTAGGCGCTTCTGTGGTGAATGCCACCGGTGCTCCAAAAAAAATAGTTGACAGTAAAATCGTATCAGATGTATTCGATTCGCTGGTGTTGAAGTATAAGCTTTCGTCATTCTCGGACTTTAAAGAGAAGTATCTAAAGTCTTGTGCCGGCAATTTGTTGATTAAAACGATCGCCTCTCCAGATAGTTATGTTCATGTGGACGAGATTTATGTTCCTTTAGAACTGTCAGGGCACTCAAGAATTGAAGTTGAGAGCGGGACTACGCTAGACAATTCAAGTCGAGCGTCATTGATTGTTGGTCTTGCAGGTCAGGGTAAGTCAACAATTTTGCGAAAGCTGCTTTCCAATAATATATCTAAAATCAGTCGGCTGCCGTTTTTTTACGAGCTGAAGCATTATTCAGGTGGAGAGATTGAGGCCGCTATCTCCGATAACCTGTCTGCCCAGGGTATTGAGTTTAGCTCAGGTGGTTTGAAGAAAATTTTAAATGATAGCAACGTTCGGCTATTTCTTGATGCTTTTGATGAGTGTCCTTCGGATCATAAGGCTTCTTTGTTTCAGGAGATTGATAAGCTTGTAAGGAAGTATAATTGCAATATTATTTGTACGACCCGCCCAGATACTGAGCTTGATGCCTTGGTCGGGGTTGATATATATCGGGTGGAATTTTTAAAGCCAAGGCAAATACGATCAATTATTCATAAAGCATGCAATGATCCCAGCAAGGCAGAAGAGTTGTGTGGTGCGCTAGAGAGAAGCCATTTCCATAAAGAAAGTGACAGTGTTCTGAGGTCGCCGATTCTAGTGGTTCTTTTCTGTGTTAGCTATAATTTAGGGATATCAATACCGGAGTCATTGTCTCAATTTTACAAGAATATATTCGACACGGTTTTCTTGAAGCATGATAACTTGAAGGGTAGTGTTTCTCGGGCGCGTCATTGGAATGACGATAGAAGCATCTATCGTAATGTTTTTGATTATTTTTGCTTTATTTCGCAGCGGAAGTCGTTGGCTAGTTTTAGTTTTATTGAGTTGTCAGGGCTGATTTCGGAGTCGTTGAGTTACTTTAGCAAGGAGTCAGCTGTTGCTGATGTTATTGCCTCGGAGTTGATTGAAATCACAAATTTGCTGATTAAGGATGGCTATGATGAATATAAATTCATCCATAAGTCGATACAGGAGTTTTATTGTGCATCCTTCCTGGCTGCTGGTTTAGATACGGAAAAGAAACAAAGCTTTTATCGTAAGTGTGCTGAGGAAATAGGGTTCTATAATGTTTTTTCGAATACCCTGCTATTTATGAGGGAAATCGATTCATTTGATTATCTCGCATTTTTTGTAGCGCCGGCGGTCAGCAAAATTCTTGGGCTAGATATGCGATCAATAAATGATGATTATATTGTTGGTCGGCATCTCATAGAAGAATACATGGCTGGCGTGACGTACGTCGTGCGATACGAGGAGGGCTTTGATCGGCGAGGTGGGGCAACAGTAGTTGCGGAAGTCTATTCAGCTAAGGTTAGTCCTAGCGTTAGAAATACGTTTTCGTACAAGCTCTTCTCAACAGCATGTACCTTCATCCAGATGAAGCATCCGTCGGATAGTGTGATAAAAAGCATTGTTACTAAGGCTAAGGCGCTTGGTGAAGGGCTTTACGAAATAGATCTTAAAGCGATGCTGCCTTATATTGAGGTGGCTGAAGCTGATGTCGAACATAGCTTAATGCTGTCGTTGGGGGTTCTGTATCGGCGAGAATATAACTCGGCTATTGATTATATTGCTAACAGAAACGCCCAGGTTTCAAAGCAAGGGTATTTGGACTTTGATCTAGAGTGATAAATAATTAAGCAACTGCCGTTTGCTGACTCGTAGGTTGCGGGTGCGACCATGTCTAACACTATTGCTTCCACCAAGTAGTTTGAGATCTTGGTGGAAGCATTGGGTGTATGTACGGAGTGCTTTAGATGCTCGCCGAGATTACATAGTCAAGATCGTCTGGCTTCTTCGGGATTTGATATAGACTCTGGGCGCTAGCCAGATATATCTTAAATATTGTCTAAATCAATTTGAGCGGCTTAGCAGGTAACGTGGGACTGCTGTTCCTCGTAGCGTTTCATATCTTGAAGCGCTGCAAAAAGTTTACCCTTCTCATGTTCTGTCCAGCGATGGCCAGATTTCCCTATCGGGGCTGATAAGCCGGCGTCGCCGACATCGATAGCTGAAGAGGTTCCAATCAGGTCGCGGAAAGCTGTCTTCTCTTTGGTCGTGATATCCATAACGATTCCTCTCTCCATGAAAGCCTGTGTTGCTTCTCGCAGCGATGCTGAGATTCGCGACAGGTTGTGCTGCCTCGTGCTCAGATCTATGAATTTCGTTTCGCCACCAGTGGCAGGGTCATGCTTGCCAGCCGTCGCGACGGCCGTCTTGCAGCACCCGTTCTCAGCGTAACAGTTCATAGCGAACGAAGCGCCGCTACCCGCGAATGTGGCAGATTCACCGTGCGCCAGAAAATCCTCAGTCTCATACAGAATCTCGCAGGAGGATGTCCGGATCAGACTAATGAGCACTGGTTCAGGTTCAAGAAGACCTTCGATCTCACGTTCCACCGGTGGAAGATGCTCGAAATCTAGCTCGAGTTGAGTGAACCACTGCTTCCACTTCTCCACCAAAAGCCCATCTCCGGCAAATACCATAGCGTGATCGCCACGTATTGCCAGCTTGTCAAACCCTGTGTCATCCACGTAGGCAAGCAGGTTTGGAGATCCGGGGAGGGCGAAGGACCAGCGTGAATCGCTGGCGAGCATTTTTTGCATGCGGCAAATTACATTCGTAGTCATCCCTGCCCGCTTTAATTGCATTCCAATGCGGGCATTATGATGAAAACGGGAGCGCAGTCAATTGGCCAGCATGGGCGGGCGGCAATTGCTGGAAGCGGGGGAGGGGCGGAGGGCGCCATTTTGGCGCCCATCCTAGCATTTAGCGTCTGCGTCGACGTCGGCAATGGGGGCGCACAACCTCAGTGCGTCCGCGGCGAAGGCGGACGTACTGACGGACATGGACAGGCCGATTGATAGGGCAGGTTTTCATGAAAGCTTACCTTTGAGAGCCTCCCTTCTGGTGCGGTCGCCAATCGGTGTGCTAAGGTTGAAAACAGATTCCTTAAGAAACACCTGTTGTGCTGCGCTGCATCGAAGGTTTCACAGCGCTGGCGGCTAGAGATTAGGCTGCAACCTAACCTCATAGCTCGACCTCTGTTAGTCAGCTCGTTTCTAGTCTACGAGCTGGGTGTGGTTATTCAGCCACGGACCAGGAAGGCCCAAGCTTCGTAACCGTACTCGTGCGCGTCGAGAACCCGATCAGAGTTTTTGACTCGACGGTAGCGAGTGAACACCCATTTGAACCCTGGGGGTGCTGGCTTACGTTCCATTCATAAGTCACCTCCTTCCTGAAGGAAATTTTTCTTGCAATATGCGGTGAGTCGACTAGAATACGGCCCGCAAATGACGCACAAGTGAGGGCCCCTCCAGGGACGCCCCCATCTACCATGTCCCAGTGGCGACTGATTCATGGAAGTTTTCTCATCAATGCCTTTTGGGCATAGATGCTGTTTTGGGTTTCCGCCGCTTTGACGGATACGCCGAAGCTCTGAGCTATTTCATTGATTGACGAACACTTTTTCACGCCCTCAAGTGGCATGAGAAGTGTGCCTGCAAAGCTATCTGCTTGCCATTCGCTGCACTTGTATTTAGGTAGCCCTTGGCTGCTTCGGTGAAATGCCAGGTTGACCGAGCCATGAAGTAGGAGGTGTCCTAGTTCATGGGCGGCTGTGAATCTGTCTCTTCCATGCCCGTCAACCGCGCGATCATAAACATCCTCTCGAAGCCAAATCTGTTTTTGGCTCGGGATCGTTAGGCCGTGGTTTGCCCCCATCTCCGCTTTCGTACCTTGAATGAATTCGAAGCCAGGCATCACCTCTGGTAGTACCCATTCAAGTATTTGAATAATCGGAAAAGACCCATCCGGCGTTTTAAAGTAATCCCTTATCGCGCTGGACGAGCCCATGATGTTCATCAGGCTCAGGGGCGGCACCTCGTAAGATGGTCCGCTCATTCTCTTAACCTCGTGGTTTCTTGGCTGCCTTCAGAAGAGATAGGATTTTTTCCATGTCGTCTCCCTCTAGTTCGTTAAATTGACGTGCGAAAGCGAGTGCTGCCTGTTGCTTGAGTGGCGAGGCGCCTATGGTGCTTATCGAGACCTCACCCTTCGTGATCTGCGCGGCTTCGTACAATTCTTGGTATTCATCTGACTGGGTTGGGTAGCCGAGGTATTCAGCTACTCTTGCAACGACGTCATCCGTGACGGCCTTTCTGCCGGTTTCAATGGCAGACAGGTAAGCCGAGCTAACGTCCAGGCCAGCGGCCATGTCCTTCAAAAGCATCCCGCGATCGATGCGGATCTTTCTAAGCAGCTTACCGAACTGTGTGAACATTTTCTTTTCTCCCGTAAACCTCTTATCAACCATTTGCAGAGTTAGATTAACCTTTTGTGGTTAACTAGTCAACTGCAAGGTTAAGCAAGTCATGGTATTAACAGGATTGTACCTTGGGGCCTTGGCTCGGGGTTTACGGTGAGGAAAAATTTGTGCGGATTGAGTGCGCGGGGCCCGGATAGGCTCGCCGTGCACTCAACCTG
>KI547164.1:509234-512096 GCA_000497835.1 gamma proteobacterium L18
CTTCGGTTCAGTGTTGGTGAAAAAATTTCAAGCGGTGGTGAAAACCTACGGTGTTAGACCTCAATCCCAGCTCAACGCCCCACCAGTCTGATACTCAATAACCCGCGTCTCAAAGAAGTTCTTCTCCTTCTTCAAGTCCATAATCTCGCTCATCCAAGGGAACGGGTTAGTAGTCCCTGGATACTCTTCCTTCAACCCAATCTGCGACAGACGACGGTTGGCAATAAACTTCAGGTAATCTTCCATCATCGCCGCGTTCATGCCCAGCACGCCGCGAGGCATGGTGTCACGCGCGTATTCGATCTCCAGTTGAGTACCCTGCAGAATCATCTGCGAAGCTTCTTCCTTCAGCTCGGCATCCCACAGGTGCGGGTTTTCGATCTTGATCTGGTTGATCACGTCGATGCCGAAGTTCAGGTGCATCGACTCGTCGCGCAAGATGTACTGGAACTGCTCGGCGACGCCGGTCATTTTGTTGCGGCGGCCCATGGACAGGATCTGGGTGAAGCCGCAGTAGAAGAAGATGCCTTCCAGTACGCAGTAGTAGGCGATCAGGTTGCGCAGCAGTTCTTTGTCGGTCTCTGGGGTGCCGGTGTTGAATTCCGGGTCAGAGATGGCGCGGGTGTACTTCAGGCCCCAGGCTGCCTTTTTGGCGACCGATGGGATCTCGTGGTACATGTTGAAGATTTCGCCTTCGTCCATGCCCAGCGATTCGATGCAGTACTGGTAGGCGTGGGTGTGGATCGCCTCTTCGAAGGCCTGGCGCAGGATGTACTGGCGGCACTCGGGGTTGGTGATCAGGCGGTACACGGCCAGGGCCAGGTTGTTGGCAACCAGGGAGTCGGCGGTGCTGAAGAAGCCCAGGTTGCGCATGACGATGCGGCGCTCGTCGTCGGTCAGGCCTTCCGGGTTACGCCAGGTGGCGATGTCGGCGGTCATGTTGACTTCTTGCGGCATCCAGTGGTTGGCGCAGCCGTCCAGGTACTTCTGCCAGGCCCAGTCGTACTTGAAGGGTACGAGTTGGTTGAGGTCGGCGCGGCAGTTGATCATGCGCTTTTCGTCAACGGCGACGCGGGCGGCGGAGCCTTCCAGCTCGGCCAGGCCTTCGGCGACGTCGAGTTTGTCGAGGGCGGCCTTGGCGCGGGCTACGGCGGCGGAGTCGTTGGCGGTGACGGCGCGGGCTTCCTGGGCAGCACCGGCACCGGCGCTGTCGAGTTTGTCCATGGCCGCTTCAGCGGCGTGGCCGGCGTTGGCGCCTTTGGCGGGTTGCGCGTCGTCTTCTTTGTCGAATTCGTCCCAGCTCAGCATGGTGATGAAGGCTCCTGCTTGGGTCTGCCCGCGGGCGACCGGATGGATTTTAAGATGAGGTTGCCATTGGCCGTTACAGTGCACGAAGGCTTAACGGACGGCATTTCTAATTGGTTCGGATTTGCCCGGTTGCTACGTGCTGTGGCAACCGCTGCGGATGATCGAAATCAGCAGTGACGCTTGCGGTGGACGGCAGGGTTGAGGCCGAAATCAGGTACGCAAGTCATCATGGTTTTTGCCCTGTGTGGGGGACGCGATTATACGGAATATTGCAGCGTCCGTGTTCATCGTAGCGCAATCAATTCGCTATTTTGGGTGGGCTTTTTGGAGCCCCTGGTTTGCAAACGGGTGTTGACCGCTTACGCAGGTTAATCGCGTATGTGGTGTTTGATGTTGTTTGCAGGCACTAAATATAGTGTTTTGGGGGCGGGTTCGCAAGGTTGATTGCGAGAAGTTTCTGGGGGTGTGGCGTTAGGGCGCGGGAGCGGTGGTGGGGCTTTCCCGAGCTTCGCCCGGTCCCACGGGGTTGGAGTCGCACGGAGCTACGGCATCAGTTGCGGGGTGGGTTGGCTGGGTATCAACTGTGACCGTCGGTGAGCATTACTGTCGAGGGATTGGCAACCCGATGCATCGAGTCAGAATATGGGCGAGCAGCGAGTAGTCACAGTTGACCGCAGCAATGTTTGCCTGGGTCCACTCAACAGCTTCGACCTCCCACCATGTAATTTCGTACCCCGCGTTCACAATGATATGTTCGAAGAATATTCGCTGCGTTCTCCCATTGCCCTCACGGAAAGGGTGCACCATGTTCAGATCCCCGAATGCCTCGGCGCAGGCCCGAATCAGTTCTGGAAGTGGAAGGTGTTCGTACCATTGGGCTTGTGCAGAAAAGGCCAGTAGTTTTTCGGCTTCGGGAAGGACCCGATCGGCCCTGCAAAATCGTGTGGTGTCCTTTGAAATATCCACGTGCCGGATTTCGCCTGCCCAGTCATAGAGGTCAGAGAAGAGTCGATGATGGATTTTTTTCAGATAGGGGAAATCGTAAGGCGGGAGGCAGAACTCAATTTGGCTTGCAGCGATATCGGAAAGCTCACGCTCGGCCTGATCCAATTCTATCTCGCAGCGGATATTCAGCTTATTGCGCAGGATGGTGGTGCCTGGATAGCAGTACGGGTCTTGCCCTACGCCGTACTTGTCGACCATCAGTCAGCTGTCTTGCGGTAGCGGTTTATGACGGATTCGCGGGTAGGCAGTGGGCGCTCGGCATCCTCGCGAGTTACGTCAAACCCCTCCAGACGGAGGCTGGCGGTGTAGTTGGATCGACGGACTTTAGCGTAATAGGCTTTCTTGGCTTGAAAGGACAGGGGTTCCATGGCGCCTCCTGAATCGTAGGTTTGGATATTGTAGCGGAAACGGGTTGGCAAGGTGTAACGGCGGCTTTATGGGTATGCCGTTCGACGGTGATTTCGCGGGCAGAGCCCGCTCCCACAAAAATGAGCAGTAGCGGTACAGAAAGTGGCGTTTGCCGGGCACAAAAAAGCCAACCCGAAGGTT
>KI547164.1:513387-542561 GCA_000497835.1 gamma proteobacterium L18
GAAGGTTGGCTTTTTCGTGTTGCTAGCTAAGCCTTATTGGCAAGCTTCGCAATCCGGCTCATCAATCGCGCAAGCCTTAGGCACTGGCGCTGGGCCCGCTGCCTGAACAGGCGCGCTGTCACCACCGCTCGACACGGCGTTCAGTTTGCCGGTGTTGATGGTGGATTTCTCGGTGCTGGTGGCAGCCAGGGCACGGAGGTAGTAGGTGGTTTTCAGGCCACGGTACCAAGCCATGCGGTAGGTGACGTCCAGCTTCTTGCCCGAGGCGCCGGCGATGTACAGGTTCAGCGACTGAGCCTGGTCGATCCACTTCTGGCGACGGCTGGCGGCGTCGACGATCCACTTGGTGTCCACTTCGAAGGCGGTCGCGTAGAGGTCTTTGAGCTCTTGCGGGATGCGCTCGATCTGTTGCACCGAACCGTCGTAGTACTTCAGGTCGTTGATCATGACCGAGTCCCACAGGCCACGGGCTTTGAGGTCGTGTACCAGGTACGGGTTGATCACGGTGAATTCGCCCGACAGGTTCGATTTCACGTACAGGTTCTGGTAGGTCGGTTCGATCGACTGCGATACGCCAGTGATGTTGGCGATGGTGGCGGTCGGTGCGATGGCCATGATGTTCGAGTTACGGATGCCTTTCTGAACGCGGGCACGGACCGGGGCCCAGTCCAGGGTTTCGTTCAGGTCGACGTCGATGTACTTCTGGCCACGGGCTTCGATCAGGATCTGTTGCGAGTCCAGTGGCAGGATGCCTTTGGACCACAGCGAACCCTGGAAGGTCTCGTAGGCGCCGCGCTCGTCGGCCAGGTCGCAAGAGGCCTGGATGGCGAAGTAGCTGACCGCTTCCATCGACTTGTCGGCGAACTCGACGGCAGCGTCGGAGCCGTACGGGATGTGCTGCAGGTACAGCGCGTCCTGGAAGCCCATGATGCCCAGGCCGACAGGGCGGTGCTTGAAGTTCGAGTTCTTGGCTTGTGGCACCGAGTAGTAGTTGATGTCGATAACGTTATCGAGCATGCGGACTGCGGTGTTCACGGTGCGCTGCAGCTTGGCGGTGTCCAGCTTGCCGTCCACGATGTGGTTCGGCAGGTTGATGGAGCCCAGGTTGCAGACGGCGATCTCGTCCTTGTTGGTGTTCAAGGTGATTTCGGTGCACAGGTTCGAGCTGTGGACCACGCCTACGTGCTGCTGTGGCGAACGCAGGTTGCATGGGTCCTTGAAGGTCAACCATGGGTGGCCGGTTTCGAACAGCATCGACAGCATTTTACGCCACAGGTCTTTGGCCTGGATGGTTTTGAACACCTTGATCTTGTTGTACTCGGTCAGGGCTTCGTAGTACTCGTAGCGCTCTTCGAAGGCCTTGCCGGTCAGGTCGTGCAGGTCCGGTACTTCGTTTGGCGAGAACAGGGTCCACTTGCCGTCATCGAAGACACGCTTCATGAACAGGTCAGGGATCCAGTTGGCGGTGTTCATGTCGTGGGTACGACGACGGTCATCACCGGTGTTCTTGCGCAGTTCGATGAACTCTTCGATGTCCAGGTGCCAGGTTTCCAGGTAGGCACACACAGCGCCTTTGCGCTTGCCACCCTGGTTGACGGCCACGGCGGTGTCGTTCACCACTTTCAGGAACGGAACCACGCCTTGCGACTTGCCGTTGGTGCCCTTGATGTACGAACCCAGCGCACGCACCGGGGTCCAGTCGTTGCCCAGGCCGCCAGCGAATTTGGACAGCATGGCGTTGTCGTGGATGGCGTGGTAGATGCCCGACAGGTCATCCGGCACGGTGGTCAGGTAGCAGCTGGACAGCTGTGGACGCAGGGTACCGGCGTTGAACAGGGTTGGGGTCGACGCCATGTAGTCGAACGAGGACAGCAGGTTGTAGAACTCGATTGCACGGTCTTCTTTCTGCTTCTCTTCGATGGCCAGGCCCATGGCCACGCGCATGAAGAAGATCTGCGGCAGTTCGAAGCGCACGCCATCCTTGTGGATGAAGTAACGGTCGTACAGGGTTTGCAGGCCCAGGTAGGTGAACTGCTGGTCGCGCTCGTGGTTGATCGCCTTGCCCAGTTTTTCCAGGTCGAAGGTGGCCAGCACAGGGTTCAGCAGTTCGAACTGGATGCCTTTTGCCACGTAGGCAGGCAGGGCCTTGGCATACAGGTCGGCCATTTCGTGGTGGGTGGCGCTGTCGGCCACTTCCAGGAAGCCCAGGCCTTCGGCGCGCAGGGTGTCCATCAGCAGGCGGGCGGTGACGAACGAGTAGTTCGGCTCACGCTCTACCAGGGTACGGGCGGTCATCACCAGGGCGGTGTTGACGTCTTTCAGGGCGACGCCGTCGTACAGGTTTTTCAGGGTTTCGCGCTGGATCAGGTCGCCGTCGACTTCAGCCAGGCCTTCGCACGCTTCGGTGATGATGGTGTTCAGGCGGCCCATGTCCAGCGGCGCCAGGGTGCCGTCAGCCAGGGTGATGCGGATGCTTGGGTGGGCAACCACCGGGGCTTCGGCGGTGGTGCGGGTGGCGCGCTCCTTGGAGCGGGCGTCGCGGTAGATCACGTAGTCGCGGGCTACTTTCTGCTCGCCGGCACGCATCAGGGCCAGTTCAACCTGGTCCTGGATTTCTTCGATGTGGATGGTGCCGCCCGAAGGCATGCGACGCTTGAAGGTTGCGGTGACTTGTTCAGTCAGGCGCGCCACGGTGTCGTGGATGCGCGACGAGGCGGCAGCGGTGCCGCCTTCAACTGCGAGGAATGCCTTGGTGATGGCGACGGTGATTTTGTCGTCGGTGTAAGCAACGACGGTGCCGTTACGCTTGATCACGCGCAGTTGGCCCGGTGCGGTGGCGTTCAGATCCTGGTTGGATTCTGTGGCCAGTGGCGCCTTGCCTGCGGGATTCTCGCGAGTTGTGTCGGTCTGCATCTGTGTCTCCACGATCGGAATGGGTTAGGACCTGGTAGGTACCTGTAGTCTTTGAATAGCTTGCAACGATCGGAAACGGGTTTACTGACCGTCCCTGGGGCGTTACTGCTCGAAATGAAAAATCCAGCAAGCGGCCTGGGCCGTGCTGGATTTGATCACGAGCGTTAAAGAGCAAAAAAAAAGTGTGAATCGGTCAAAAAAATCCTCAAGACAGGCTTGAGGTTAGCGTAAAAAATGTGGTTGGCAATTTCGTCAAAACCCAACATGTAGTGGTTCAACGCGCCGGCGATACAAGATAAGGCCCCTGTGGGAGGATTGCAACACACTCTCCTGTGGATAACGTGTGGGTAATTTGTGTGCGAATTCGTGCAGGCTATGTAGGACGTGTCCCACACCCCTGTGACCATTTGTCCGGCATTTTTACGGGGTAAAAATTGAGTCCGGTTTTTTGCGGGCGCGCACCCTAACACAAAAAAACACAGGCACCGAGGCGTTTTTGGCATGCTGTTGTTTCGCGCGCCCGCTGGTGTCCCCGGGCGCCCTCGGGAGTGTCGATGAATCACCCATGGGCCAGTGGCCCTTACGCCTCTTTGCTGCAAGGTTTGCTGCCGGTGGACGACCCACGCCCGGCGCAGTCGCTGCACGATGCCTTGCAGCCGGCACAACTGGATGCAGCCTTGCTGCGCATTTACGGTCAGCCGCTGTTCGATGAGCAGAAGCCGGTGTTGGTTTCCCAGTGGTCGAAGTATTTTTTCATGCATTGGTTGCCGGCGATTCTGGTGACGCAGTTGGTGCATGGCTGGTATCTGCCGTTGCAGCTAGACCAAGTGGGGCTGGTGCTCAATGAGCGCGGCTTGCCGCTGGGGGTGAAGCTGCTGGAGGAGGGCGAGGCAGGCGACGCCGATGAATCGCTGGAGCCGGTGGTGCAGGCCAGCCTGCGGCCTTTCATCGAGCGGCTGAGCGCGTATGGCGAGGTGCCGGCAGCGGTGCTGTGGGGTAATGCCGGGGATTACCTGGAACAGGCCACGGTGCGCTTGCAGGCGCTGGGGGTGGCGGTGGGCCCGGCGTTGGCGTTGCTGCATTCGCGCAAGGCGGCGGATGGGCGCAGTAATCCTTTATATGAGCCGGTCAGGTATTTGCCGGATGGCAAGCGGCAGCGGCGCAGTTGCTGCCTGGCGTACAAGGTGGGGTGGGTGGGGCATTGTGAGCATTGCCCGTTGGTTGTCTGATGGATTTGCGGTGCTTGGTTCCCGAGCTTCGCCCGGTCCCACAGGGGGGGGCTCTGTGGGACCGGGCGAAGCTCGGGAAACGGTATCAGCAGGGGATCGCGATCAAGCTCAGCAGGTGCTCATCCTGCACGCTGAACTGCCCGTCGATCTCGACCCCATGGCCCCACTGCGGCGACAGCTCCGTCAACAAGCGCATCCGCACCCGCCCCGTGCTGTCCCACTCCAGCACCTCGGCATGCTCGAAATAGAAGCGCTTGCCGACGATGGGGTACAACGCCTTGAACAGGCTTTCCTTGATGGAAAAGGTCAGCGTCACGCTCAGCGACACCTGCGCCGGGTCCAGGCGCGCCAGTTCATCGGGCGTCAGGATTTCACCGGCCAGCCGCGTG
Source organism: gamma proteobacterium L18 (assembly GCA_000497835.1). Lineage (GTDB taxonomy): Bacteria > Pseudomonadota > Gammaproteobacteria > Pseudomonadales > Pseudomonadaceae > Aquipseudomonas. Next base: position 517,919 of record KI547164.1, read on the forward strand.
GCGCGCTCATCGCCCAGCAGGGTTTCCATGTCCAGGCCCAGGCCTTGCCACTGGCTGCTGCGGGCGACGATGGCGCCGGCCCAGCCGGTGCCGTGGGTGATGGAGCCAGTGATGCCGGCAGGCCAGATGGGCGCGCGGTCGTCGCCGATGGCGGGGACGTGATCAAGGCCGGCCAACTGCTGCAAGGCGCTGCGGGCGCACAGGCGGCCGGCCAGGAATTCAGCCTGGCGCTTGGCTACCGAGCGCTGGATGCTGGCGGGCGGCTGGATGCCGGCGCGCTGAAAGTCGTCCACGGCCAGGGCCTTGGGGTCGAAGCGGTTGCTGGTCAGTACTACGCCGGGCAGGGCGAAGGGCAGGGGCCAGTGGGCATGGGGGGCGGTGCAGCAGGCGATCGGTGGGTTCATGGGGGTAGTGTGCCATAACCGCGTTGTCTGTTTCCCGAGCTTTGCTCGGTCCCACACCCTTCGCGGCAGTTGTGTCATATAGGCAAAGCACTCAGCTTTTGGTGGCAGCGCAGGTTTTTGTGCGGAGCTGCCAAAGGCTAAGAGCTTTGCTTCACTGACGCCACTGCCGCGAAAGGTGTGGGACCGAGCAAAGCTCGGGAAACAGGCGCCACCACTCTCACTCAAACACTTTCTTCAAAAACACCTGCATATCCGCCCACGACTTCTCATCGGCTTCCTTGTTATAGCCAATGTCCGGCCCCCCATGATCGCCATGCGCCAGCCGATCCGCATCCGGGTTGGTAAACCCATGCTTGGCCCCCGGCTGCACCACGAACTGGTAATTCACCCCGGCGGTGGACATCTCGGTCTTGAAGTCGGCCACGTCCTTGGCCGTGCTCATGCTGTCCAGTTCGCCATGTTCCACCAGGATCGGCGTTTTTACGCTGCCCTTGGTGGCGCGGGTCTTGGCGGCCAGGCCGCCGTGGAAGCTGACCACACCGGCCAGGGTGGCGCCGTGGCGGGCGGCGTTGAGTACCACCGTGCCGCCGAAGCAGTAACCGATGGCGGCGATTTTCTTCGCGTCGGTCTGCGGTTGCTGTTTGAGCAGTTTCACCCCGGCATCGAAGCGCGCGCTGGACACCTCGGCGTTGGCCGAGGCTTCCTGCATGAAGGCCATGGCGTCTTTCGGGTGTTCGGTGTTCTTGCCGTCGCCGTACATGTCGATGGCCAGGGCGCTGTAGCCCAGGGCGGCCAGGGCGCGGGCGCGGCCTTTGGCGTAGTCGTTCAGGCCCCACCACTCATGCACCACCACCACGCCCGGGCGCGGGCCCTGGATGGCGTCGTCGTAGGCGAAGTAGCCCACCAGCGGCGTGCCCTTGAGGTCCTTGTAATGCAGTTCCTGGGTCTTGATTTCGGCTTGGGCCAGGGTGCTGGCCGCCAGCAGCAGGCACATCAGCAATACGCGCATCGTCATGACTCCTTGAATAACCAGTCAGCTCAGCCTAGACCAAAGCTGGTTCAGTCAGGGTTCAGCGCTGCCTGACTAAGCTTGTTACAGGTACACTCTTGGCGCCGGCGCTTGCTTGGGCAAGCGCCGGTGCCGTCATTCGCATGAGGTAATACGGCGTCCCGCAACGCAGGGCACCAATCGGGGAGCACTATGAAACTGCTGGTGGTAGAAGATGAGGCGTTGTTGCGGCACCACCTGTTTACCCGCCTGACCGAGAGCGGTCATGTGGTGGAGGCGGTGGCCAATGCCGAGGAAGCCTTGTACCAGGCCTCGCAGTACAATCACGACCTGGCCGTGGTGGACCTGGGCCTGCCGGGCATGGGCGGCCTGGACCTGATCCGCCGCCTGCGTGCCGAAGGCAAGTCGTTCCCCATTCTGATCCTGACCGCGCGCGGCAACTGGCAGGACAAGGTCGAAGGCCTGGCCACCGGCGCCGACGACTACGTGGTCAAGCCCTTCCAGTTCGAAGAGCTGGAAGCGCGCCTGAATGCCTTGCTGCGCCGCTCCAGCGGTTTCATCCAGTCGACGATCGTCGCCGGCCCGCTGCTGCTGGACCTCAACCGCAAGCAGGCCAGCCTGGACGAGCAGCCCCTGGCGCTGACCGCCTACGAATACCGCATCCTTGAGTTCCTGATGCGGCATCACCAGCAGGTGGTGGCCAAGGACCGCCTGATGGAGCAGCTGTACCCGGACGACGACGAGCGCGACCCGAACGTGATCGAAGTGCTGGTGGGCCGTCTGCGCCGCAAGCTGGAGGGCACCAACGGCTTCAAGCCGATCGAGACCGTGCGCGGCCTGGGCTACCTGTTTACCGAGCGCTGTAAATGATCCGATCGCTGCGCGTACGGTTGATGCTGGCCGCCTTCATTCTGGCGGTGTTGTTCATGCTCGGCCTGTTGCCAGCGTTGCAAAGCACCTTCAGCCTGGCGTTGCGCGAGTCCATCGAGCAGCGCCTGGCCTCGGACGTAACCACGCTGATCTCCGCCGCCCGGGTGGAGAACGGCAAGCTGCAAATGCCTGACCTGCTGCCCGACGAGCGCTTCAACCTGCCCGACAGCCGCCTGCTGGGTTACATCTACGACCGCCAGGGCAACCTGGTGTGGCGCTCGCGGGCCACCACCGAGCAGAGCATCAACTACACCCCGCGCTACGATGGCCTGGGCGCGCAGTTCGCGCACATCCACGAGCACAACGGCGATGAGTTTTTCGTCTATGACGTGGAAGTGAAATTGCTGGGCGGCAAGAACGCGGCCTACAGCATCGTCGCCCTGCAACCGGTGAAAGAGTACAAACAGATTCTGTCCGGGCTGCGCGAGAAGCTTTCGCTGGGCTTCGGCGCGGCCCTGCTGGCCCTGCTGGTGCTGTTGTGGGCGGGCCTGACCTGGGGCCTGCGGGCGCTGCGCCAGTTGAGCTCGGAGCTGGACGAAATCGAGTCCGGCGAGCGTGAAAGCCTCAGCGAAACCCACCCGCGCGAACTGCTGCGCCTGACCGGCTCGCTCAACCGCCTGCTCAGCAGCGAGCGCGAACAGCGCGGCCGTTATCGCGACTCCCTGGGCGACCTGGCCCACAGCCTGAAAACCCCGCTGGCGGTATTGCAGGGCGTCAGCGAGACCATCGCCCAGCGCCCCGAGAATCTGGAGCAGGCGCGCATTCTGCAAAGCCAGATCGAGCGCATGAGCCAGCAGATCGGCTACCAGTTGCAACGCGCCAGCCTGCGCAAGAGCGGCCTGGTGCGCCACCAGGTGCTGCTCAAGCCCTTGCTGGACAGCCTGTGCAGCACCCTGGCCAAGGTGTACCGCGACAAGCGCGTGCACGTGGTGTTCGACATCCCGGAGCTGGCCCAGGTGCCGATGGAAGAAGCGGCGTTGCTGGAGATGCTCGGCAACCTGCTGGAGAACGCCTACCGCCTGTGCCTGGGCGAGGTGAAGGTGAGTTTGGCGTTCGGCGAGTTCGGCACCCAACTGAGCGTCGAGGACGACGGCCCGGGCGTGCCCGAGAGCCAGCGTGCGCGCATCCTGCAACGGGGTGAGCGGCTGGATCGGCAGAATCCGGGGCAGGGGATTGGCTTGGCGGTGGTCAAGGACATCATCGAGAGCTACGACGCCCAGTTGACCCTGGATGACTCGTCCCTGGGCGGGGCGGCGTTTCGGGTGCGCTTCAAACCGTTCTGATTTGCGCTATACCTTCAAGCAATGGTGGCGAGGCTGCGGGCCTCATCGCGAGCAAGCTTTGCTCCCACAGGGGTGAGCCATGCACCGTGGTTGGCTCACCCGTGTGGGAGCAAAGCTTGCTCGCGATGAGGCCCTCAAGACAAAGGCGGATATCCGCCACATGGCGGAACTCGCCCAGCCTAAATGGCGGATATCCGCCATGCATAATTTCCCATGGTGGCTAACATGATGGCACCCACCCCCGCATTCATTGACCATTAGCCCAGGCACGCATTCTGGCACGCCCCTTGCGATACATCTTGCAAGGTCTGCCCCGCGCAGCTCGACAATAAATCCCTCCAGTACAGGAGGGTTCGTGCTTTAGGTGTCGTGTGCATCAGGGAAATGGATGCCAAGCGATGCACTTGAGGAACTTGCAATGACGACTCGTCAGCCACTGTACAAATCGCTGTATTTCCAGGTGATCGTCGCGATCATCATCGGTATCGCGTTGGGGCACTTCTACCCTGACACCGCGGTAACCCTCAAGCCTCTGGGCGACGGGTTCATCAAACTGATCAAAATGGTCATCGCCCCCATCATCTTCTGCACCGTGGTCAGCGGCATCGCTGGCATGGAGAACATGAAGGCCGTGGGCAAGACCGGTGGCTACGCGCTGCTGTACTTCGAAATCGTCTCCACCATTGCCCTGCTGATCGGCCTCGTCGTGGTCAACATCATCGGCCCGGGCAACGGCATGCACATCGACCCGTCCACCCTGGACGCCTCGAAAGTCGCCACCTACGTGGCCGCCGGTAAAGACCAGAGCGTGATCGCGTTCTTCCTCAACATCATCCCCAACACCATCGTCGGCGCCTTCGCCAACGGCGATATCCTGCAGGTGCTGATGTTCGCCGTGCTGTTCGGTTTCGCCCTGCACCGCCTGGGCGCCTACGGCAAGCCGCTGCTGGACATTATTGATCGCTTCGCCCACGTGATGTTCAACATCATCAGCATGATCATGAAACTGGCGCCCATCGGCGCGCTGGGTGCCATGGCCTTCACCATCGGCGCCTACGGCGTCAGCTCGCTGGTGCAGCTGGGCCAGCTGATGATCTGCTTCTACATCACCTGCATCCTCTTCGTGCTGCTGGTGCTGGGCTCGATCGCCCGCTTCCACGGTTTCAGCATCCTCAAGCTGGTGCGCTACATCCGTGAAGAACTGCTGATCGTGCTGGGCACCTCGTCCTCGGAATCGGCACTGCCACGCATGCTGGTGAAGATGGAGCGCCTGGGTGCGCAGAAATCCGTGGTTGGCCTGGTGATCCCGACCGGTTACTCGTTCAACCTGGACGGTACCGCGATCTACCTGACCATGGCCGCCGTGTTCATCGCCCAGGCGACCGACACCCACATGGACCTGTTCCACCAGTTGACCCTGCTGGCTGTGCTGCTGATCTCCTCCAAGGGCGCCGCTGGCGTGACCGGTAGCGGCTTCATCGTGCTGGCCGCCACCCTGTCGGCCGTTGGCCACCTGCCGGTGGCGGGCCTGGCGCTGATCCTGGGCATCGACCGCTTCATGTCCGAAGCCCGCGCCCTGACCAACCTGGTGGGCAACGCCGTGGCCACCCTGGTAGTCGCCAAGTGGGTAGGTGAGTTGGACGAAGACACCCTGAAGACGCAACTGGCCGCCGGGCCTACCGCGATCGAAGTGGCTGAAGCCCATGAAGCCGTGGTGGCAGACGCCCCGCGCTAAGCGCTGAAGCATAAAAAACCCATCCTCGGATGGGTTTTTTTATGCCTGCACAACCCCTTCCTCCCTTGTGGGAGGTGGTGGTTATTCCACCCGCGTCTCGCCGGTGAAGACCAGCGTATGTCGACACCGCCGGCACAGGTAACGCCGCCCCTGGCGCACCAGGCTATGGCGCTGCGCACTGAAGGGGAAATCACTCTCGGCACACGGGCAGCGGTAGATGTAGCGCATCACCCGCCGGCGCTTCACCTCATAGGTATGGCAGCGATTGGGCGGCAGTTCGTAAACGCCGCGCATGATCAACTGCCACTCTTCACCATGGGGTGCGATGCGGTCACCGAACAGCTGATGGGCCACCAGATGCGCTACCTCGTGGGGCACTGTCTGGCGCAGAAAGTCTTCGGCATTCTCACGATACAACTGCGGATTGAAACGCAGCAGATTCTCATGCAAATGCGCCACGCCGGCTTTCTGCCCGCGCAGCTTGAAGCTCACCTCGGGGCGAACGAAGGAACGTTTGAAAAAGGCTTCGGCTTGCTGGAAACAGGATTCGACGCGGGAATTGAGTAACTCGGGCATGCTAGACGACACTCCATATGCGCGGATTATGCCGCAACCACACGGGCATGCCGAGCCGCCCGTCGCCGGGCGGCTGCCCGGGATCAGTTGGTATAGACCGGGCCTACGCCCAGTCCCCAGATGATCACCGTGAACGCCATGATCGCCACCAGCACCACCAGGCCCACCGCCAGCACCGAGCTTGAGAATAGAAAACCCTCGTCCGGATCGATGTTCATGAAGGTCGGCAACCCCACATACAGCAGGTACACCGTGTAACTAATGGCTGCGGTGCCCACCAGCATGCCCAGCCACAGGTGCGGGTACAGCGCCGCCAGCCCGCCGATGAACAGCGGCGTGGCCGTATACGTAGCAAAGGCAATGCAGCGCGCCAGGCTGGGGCTGGCGTCGTAGGTGCGGGCCATCCAGTGGATGAACGCCCCCATCACTGCCACCCCGGCCAGCATGGCAACGTAGGACATGATGGTCATCCAGACCGCGCTTTCCAGCGTCAGCATCACCGGTGCCCGGTTGCCGATCACCCAGCCCACCTGCGTTGTGCCGATAAATGCCGATATGGGCGGTATCGCCGCCAATATCAGCGTGTGGGTGAAGTACATGTGGCCGATGGTTTCTTCCTCGCCACGTATCTGGTGCCATTCTTGATCTGGATGGGTGAACAACCCTACGACGTGATGGATCATGCCAGTCACTCCTACGCAAGTTACAGCTTCACACGGCAGTATAGGGGGCAGATCCCTGCAGTTTTAGAGCAAATGGTGCTGTGGGGGTGGGTTGTAATGACTTTGCAGTATTTGCCGAAGCGGCTCTGCGAGTTGACCAGATACCGTACCCGTGCGCCGTCTTTACAGGTAAAATGCCCGGCTTTTCGTCTCACCACGCGGATTTCAAGCGCCATGGGCACCCTTTCGGTCAACCAGAACAAACTGCAGAAACGCCTTCGTCGGCTGGCCGGTGAAGCCGTCGCCGACTACAACATGATCGAGGACGGTGACAAGGTCATGGTCTGCCTGTCGGGCGGCAAGGACAGTTACACCATGCTCGACGTGCTGCTGCACCTGCAGAAGGTCGCGCCGATCAAGTTCGACATCGTGGCCGTGAACATGGACCAGAAGCAGCCAGGCTTCCCCGAACACGTGCTGCCGGCCTACCTCAAAGAGCTGGGCGTGGAGTACCACATCGTCGAGAAGGACACCTATTCGGTGGTCAAGGAATTGATCCCGGAAGGCAAGACCACCTGCTCGCTGTGCTCGCGCCTGCGCCGTGGCACGCTGTACACCTTTGCGGATGAGATCGGCGCCACCAAGATGGCGCTGGGGCACCACCGCGACGATATCGTCGAGACGTTCTTCCTGAACATGTTCTTCAACGGCAGCATGAAGGCCATGCCGCCCAAGCTGCGTGCCGACGACGGCCGCAACGTGGTGATCCGCCCGCTGGCGTACTGCAACGAGAAGGACATCCAGGCCTACTCGGACCTCAAGCAGTTCCCGATCATCCCGTGCAACCTGTGTGGTTCGCAGGAGAACCTGCAGCGCCAGGTGGTGAAGGACATGCTGGTGGAGTGGGAGCGCAAGCACCCGGGGCGTACCGAGAGCATTTTCCGTGGTTTGCAGAATGTGGTGCCGTCGCAGCTGGCGGACCGCAATCTGTTTGATTTCGTCAATTTGGCGATTGATGAAAGCGCGCCTTCGCGGGTGTTGAACGTACTGAATATCTGAAGCGTACCAAACCCTGACGCGGCCTGACGGCCGCTGCTACACGCGATTTCTGTAGCAGCGGCCGTCAGGCCGCGTCAGGGGTCACTGCGCTTTCAGCTCAATCACCCGGTTACGCCCACCCTCGGCCAGCAGATAGGTGTTGTCACCACTGGGCAACAACTCCTGCGGCGCCCGCAGGTGCGACAGAATCACCTGCAACTTGCCATCCGGCGTGCGCAGCCACAGCCGTGCCAGGTGCGTCTGGTCTTCGACAATCCACAGCCCGCGCTTGTCGCACAGGATGAACGTGGGGTTGGTGATGCCGTCCACGTACACCGGGTCTTTGCCTGATTCGTCGAACTGACGAACTACACCTTGCTTCTTCGCCGTGTACAGCAGTTGGCCGCCAGGGCAGATCTCCACCGATTCGCTTTCCGAGAGGTTGTCGCGCAGCACGGTCAGCGAGCCGTCGGCGGCGTCGTAGCGCATCAGCCGGCCGTGGTCGTGGCGGTCTTCGATGGCGTACAGCTTATCGCCGTCAGGCTTGAGCCCCTGTACGTCGGTGCCCATGAACAGCGGCGTGACCTTGCCGTCCTTGAGCAGTTGTACGGGCTTGTTTTCCCATTCCTGGCTGAACGCATGGCCGCCCATGAACGGCGCCAGGCCGTCCGGTTTGCTGAGGTTGGCCACCAGGGTAGTGCGGGTGCCATCGGGGGCGATGCTGATCAGGCTACCCGTGTCGTTGCGCAGCTCCTGAGTCACCAGCACGTTGGCGCCATCGAAGCCCAGGCCGGCCGCTTTCTCGACGTTGTCGTAGACCAGCCGGGTGCTCCAGCCTGCGGCGGCCTGCACCGGCCAGTAGTGTTGCCAGGCGAGAAATCCGAGCCCGCATGCCACGGGGATGCCCGCCAGTAACAGCAGCGATTTGAGCTTCATCATTGTCCTTAATGGTTGACGGTGTAGGCCAGCATCGCCGACAGCTGGCACAGGGGCCGTCCGCTCTCGGCCTGCCATTGGTTGAATACCTCCTGCACCTTGGCCTGGTCGCGCTTGCTGCTGGGCACCTTGTCGACGATGCCCTGGGCGTTGAGCGCGGCCACCACGTCCCAGGTGGGGATGAAGGTATCCTTGCCCACCATGCGCAGGAAGCGTGGCGCCGACAGGCCGCCCATCTGGTTGCCGTGCTTGGCCAGGTACTGCCACAGGCCGACGATGTCGGTCACCGGCCAGTCGGCGATGAAGTCGCCGAAGCTGTTGTGCTCGTGCTCGATGTCCAGAATCATCTGGGCGTTGCGCGGCACGCTCTTGAGTTTGCCCAGGTGACGGATGATGCGGGTGTCCTGCATCAGCCGCTCCAGGTGCTCGGCGCCCATCAGCACCACCTTTTCCGGGTCGAAGCCGAAGAACACCTGCTCGAATGCCGGCCACTTGGCGTCCACCAGGCTGTGCTTGAGCCCGGCGCGGAACACCCGCAGGGCCAGGGTGGACAGGTAGCGATCAGCGGGGATGTTGCGCAGTTGCGCCGGGGTTTTCGGCTCGGGCAGGTGGTCTTGCAGTGCCTTGGCCGAGCCAAAGCGGTTGAGGCAGTATTCGTTGAGCCACTTGTAATCCTGCATTCACGCCAGGCCCTCTCCGGCCAGTTTTCGAGTCAATTGAAAGCGCCAGCGCACATACAGCAGGGCGCTGGTGAACACCGCCAGGCTGGCGGCCATTTCCAGCATGCCGAACAGGTGGCGGCTGGGGTCGAAGGCGGCCAATGCGCCCTTGATAAAGTACAGATTGATGACAAAGCACGTCCAGGCATGCCCGCGGGCGCTGCCCGTGAGCATGCCGGGGGCCAGCACCAGCAGCGGCACCCATTCGATCAGCAGGATCACCCACGGGCGTGCGCCGTGCAGGTCGGCGACCCACAGGGTGTACACGCCCAGCAGCGCCATGAAGCCAAGGAAGCACGCCAGGCTCAGCCCGCGTGCCAGGCGTACCCGCGGTTGCAGCCACTCGATGCTGGGCAGCGGCTTTTTAGCCACGTGGGGTTTCCAGTTTCTGCGCGATGCCGCCCAGGCGCTGGCCCAGGGCGCGGCACAGGGTGATCTCGTGCTCGTCCAGGGCGCGCTTGCTGTCGGCCCCGGCGTGGTGGCTGGCGCCGTACGGGGTACCGCCGCCGCGGGTGTCCAGCAGCGCCGATTCGCTGTAGGGGATGCCGCTGATCAGCATGCCGTGGTGCAGCAACGGCATCATCATCGACAGCAGGGTGGTTTCCTGGCCGCCGTGCAGGCTGGCGGTGGAGGTGAACACCGAGGCCGGCTTGCCCACCAGCGCGCCGCTCAGCCACAGGCTGCTGGTGCCGTCCAGGAAGTATTTGAGCGGCGCCGCCATGTTGCCGTAGCGGGTGGGGCTGCCCATGGCCAGGCCGGCGCAGTTTTTCAGGTCGTCGATGCTGGCGTACGGGGCGCCGTGGTCGGGGATGCTGGGGCCGGTGGCCTCGTGGTCGGCCGACACCGGCGGCACGGTGCGCAGGCGCGCCTCGATGCCGCTCAGCTCCACGCCGCGGGCGATGTGCTTGGCCATCTGCGCGGTGGCGCCGCTGCGGCTGTAATACAGCACCAGGATGTACGGTTGGCTCACGGCAAAATCTCCAGCACTTTCTCGGGCGGCCGGCCAATGGCGGCCTTGTCGCCGGCGATCAGGATCGGCCGTTCGATCAGTTTCGGGTGTTGGGCCATGGCAGCGATCAACTGGTCTTCGCCCAGGCTGGCGTCGGCCAGGTTCAGGGCCTTGTATTCGTCTTCGCCGGTGCGCAGCAGGGCGCGGGCGTGCAGGCCCAGCTTGGCCAGCACGGCCTTGAGGGCGGCGGCGTCGGGCGGTGTGTCCAGGTAGCGCACTACGGTGGGTTCCAGGCCGCGGGCCTGCAGCAGTTCCAACGCGGCACGGGACTTGGAGCAGCGCGGGTTGTGATAAAGCGTCAGGTCGGTCATTTGCGGTCGCACCTTGAGTCAAGTGGGGGCTATTCTAACCCTGTGGCGTGCGGTGTCTAACCGTGCGCCACCTTTTTGGCAGCACTTTAAGGAAGGTAGCAATCATGGCATGGCGCGTGGTGGTGTTTTTTGCCCTGGTGATGCTCGGCGGCTGCGGCGCCGACTACGGGGTCGACCAGAACGGCAAGCTGGTCAAGGCGCGGCAACTGGACGATCAATGGCTGGTGGTCAATTACTGGGCCGACTGGTGCGGGCCCTGTCGCACCGAAGTGCCGCAGCTCAATGCCCTGGCCGAGCAGATGAAGGGCAAGGGCGTGGCGGTGGTGGGGGTGAATTTCGATGGGCTGCACGGCGATGAACTGAAGAAGGCCGTCCAGGAGCTGGGCATTACCTTCACGGTGCTGGCCGATGACCCGGCGCCGCGCTTTGATTTGCCGCAGAACGATGCGTTGCCGATTACTTACATCATCGATGCCAAGGGCAAGGTGCGCGAGCAGTTGGTGGGCGAGCAGACAGCGGCGGGGATCAGCGAGAAGTTGGCGAAGCTGAAGAGTTCCTGATTGTGGGGTGGGCTTTCGGGCCTCATCGCGAGCAAGCTTTGCTCCCACAGTGCCAAGCCATGCACCGTGGATGACAACACCACTGTGGGAGCAAAGCTTGCTCGCGATGAGGCCCGAAAGCCCACCACACAACCATCAGCCCTCGTCAGGCCACAGGCGCAGCGGCTTGCCTTCCTCGGGCCACAGGCGAATCTGGCCTTCCTTGGACACGCTCCAGCGCTGCACGCCGCCCAAGGCCTGCAGGAAGCGTTGTTCCTGCTCCATGGTGGCTGGGTCGCACATCCGGCGCGTACTGCCCACCGGTCCGAAGGTCAGGTGGTGGTGCGACAGCGTGTACGGCGCGAACCAGTGGTTGCAGCCGGCGTTGCCATAGGCGCGGCCGTCGTCACCCAGGGTCAGGCTGATGTGGCTGTAGTCCATCAGCGGTTTGTCGCCGATCCACTCCAGGGTGTACGCCTGCTCTTGTTGCAGCTTGGGCCCGGACGCGCAGCCCGCGAGGGTGGCGGTCATGGCCGCCAGCAGCAGGGCTTGTTTCACGGGCGCGACTCCTGGCATTTGCGGCACAGGTGCTTGTCGCCCGTGGTGCTCCAGCCCAGTTCAGCGATGCGCGCCGTGGCGGCAGGCTTCTGCGCCTTGGTGCCCAGCTTGGCGTCTACTGCGAATTCGAACTCCAGGTCCGCTTCACAGGCGTCGCACTGCACGTGCCACTGGTGGATGGCCAGCTCGCCGAACACCGGGCCACGGGCAACGGCCACCCATTGGCCGGGCGGGTTGATCAGGTGGCGGACTTTCTCGATGGTCAGGCGCATGGACAAGGTCTTGCTGCCCTTGAGGGTCACCAGCAAAACGTCGTCGTTGTGGATCGAACCACCGTTGCCGGTGACCTGATAACGGCCCGGCGCCAAGGCGCGGCATTCGATCAGGGTGTGGTGCGGGTTGAGCAGGCTGTAGCGAAAATCGTGTTCGACCATGGGTCCTCCAAATCTGCGCGACATGCTAGCACGGCCCGCCCGCTAAGCCTCGACCCGATTGCTCGGGGAACCGCGCCCCCAGTCGGAAATATTGTTCAGCGTGGTGCTGGCGATCGCCGCCAGCGCCTCGCGGGTCAAAAACGCCTGGTGGGCGGTGATGATCACGTTGGGGAAGGTCAGCAGGCGCGCCAGTACATCGTCTTGCAGGGGCAGGTCGGAGCGGTCTTCGAAGAACAGTTGCGCCTCTTCTTCATAGACGTCCAGGCCCAGGTAGCCCAATTGGCCGCTTTTCAGCGCGTCGATCAGCGCCGGGGTGTCCACCAGGGCGCCGCGGCCGGTGTTGATCAGCATGGCCCCGGGTTGCAGGCGGGCCAGGGTGGTGGCATTGATCAGGTGATGGCTGTCGGCGGTCAGGGGACAGTGCAGGCTGATGACCTGCGCCTGGGCCAGTACTTCGTCCAGCGGCAGGTAGCGGGCGCCCAGGGCCAGTACGGCGTCATTGGGGTAGGGGTCATAGGCCAGCAACTGGCAGCCGAAGCCGTGCATGATGCGGGCGAAGGCGGCGCCGATCTGGCCGGTGCCGATGATGCCGACGGTCTTGCCCACCAGGTCGAACCCGGTCAGGCCGTGCAGGGTGAAATCGCCGTCGCGGGTGCGATTGTAGGCGCGGTGCAGGTGGCGGTTGAGCGCCATGATCAGCGCCACGGCGTGTTCGGCCACGGCGTAGGGCGAGTAGGCGGGCACTCGCACCACGTCCAGGCCCAGGCGATGGGCGCAGGCCAGGTCGACGTGGTTGTAGCCGGCCGAGCGCAGGGCGATCAGGCGCGTGCCGCCGGCGGCCAGTTGTTCCAGCACCGGGGCGCTGAGGTCATCGTTGATGAAGGCGCATACCACCTCGAAGCCGGCGGCCAGGGGCGCGGTGTCCTGCGTCAGGCGGGCGGGCTGGAAATGCAGGTCGATGGCCGGGTCGCGGGGTACGGACAGAAAGCTGTCCTGGTCGTAGTGTTGGCTGCTGAACAGGAGGGTGCGCATGGGGGCTTCCTTGAGGTCAAGGCCCTTGATTGTAGTAGCGGCGGATTGCTGGGTGTGTGCTGCAGGTCAAGGAACTGTGCTGAAGCTGCCGGCCTCATCGCGAGCAAGCTTTGCTCCCACGGTATTGAGCCAACCGCCGCGGGCAGGCTTGAAACTGTGGGAGCAAAGCTTGCTCGCGATGGGGCCGATACGGTATTCAGGCAGAAACGCGGGCATGCTCCGCCAACCGCTGGATCGCCGCATCCAGCTCATCCAGCGCTTCCTGCGCCTCGCCATCGTCCTGCTTGAGCAAGGTCTCGCTGCGCTGGCATGCCGCACGCAGTTGCGGCACGCCGCAATAGCGGGTGGCGCCGTGCAGACGGTGCACGCGCTCGATGGTCAGCGTCTGGTCCTGGGCCTCGCGAGCGGCCTTGATGGCCTTGCGTTCTTCCTCCAGCGAGGCCAGCAGCATGGCCAGCATGTCGGCGGCCAGGTCTTCCTTGCCGGCGGCCAGGCGCAGGCCTTCCTCGGGGTCCAGCACGTGCAGCACGTCGTCCTCGGGCGCCCAGTCGCTGCGCTCGGTGGTGCGGGTGCGCAGCACCAGGCCGGTCCATTTCAATACCACCTGGGCCAGTTGCCGGTCACTGATGGGCTTGGTCAGGTAGTCGTCCATGCCGCTCTGTAGCAGGGCGCGCTTTTCGTTGGCCATGGCATGGGCGGTCAGGGCGACGATGGGCAGTGCCGGGCCGGTCTGCGTGGCTTCCCACAGGCGGATTTTTTCGGTGGTCTCGCGGCCGTCCATGCCGGGCATCTGCACGTCCATCAGCACCAGGTCAAAGCGCTCCTCATCCTGCACGGCCTTGATGGCGGTCAGGCCGCTGTCCACCGCCAGCACTTCGGCGCCCAGGTCTTCCAATAGGGTTTGCACCAGCAGCAGGTTGGCCGGGTTGTCGTCCACGCACAGTACCCGTGGCGCGCGGTTGCCCAGCGGTTCGCTGGTGTCGTGGCGCAGACGCTTGGGGTTGATCAGGTCGCTCAGGCCGCGGCGCAGTTTGCGCATGCACGCAGGCTTGGCCTGCAGTTGGCTATGGGGGTTGGGCACAGTGTCGTGGAACAGTGTCTGCTCGGTGGTGGGGCACAGCACCAGCACCCTGCAGCCTAGTTGCTCGATCTCGCGCACCTGCGTGGTCAGGCGGTCCGGGCCCACGTCGTAGCGGGTCAGGCCCAGCACGGCCAGGTCGATGGGCTGGCCGGCCATTTGCGCGGCACTCACCCCGGCCACCAGTTTCTCCACCGACGGGAAGGCGGTCACCATCAGGCCCAGGTCTTCCAGCTGATGCTGCAAGGCCTGGCGAGCCAGTTCGTGCTGCTCGATGATGGCGATGCGGCGACCCTTGAGTGGTTCGGTGGGCAAGTCCTCGGCATCGTCGCGGGCCTTGGGCAGGCGCAGGCTGATCCAGAATTCCGAGCCTTCTCCCGGGGTGCTGTCGACGCCGATTTCGCCGCCCATCTGCTCGATCAGGCGCTTGGAAATCACCAGCCCAAGGCCGGTGCCGCCCGGCTGGCGCGACAGCGAGTTGTCGGCCTGGCTGAAGGCCTGGAACAGGGTGCGCACGTCCTGGTTGGACAGGCCGATGCCAGTGTCCTGCACGCTGATGCGCAGTTGCACGCCGTCGTCGTTCTCGTCTTCCAGCATGGCGCGGGCGACGATGGTGCCTTCGCGGGTGAACTTGATGGCATTGCTGACCAGGTTGGTGAGTATCTGCTTGAGCCGCAACGGGTCGCCGATCAGCGACAGCGGGGTGTCGCGGTACACCAGGCTGACCAGCTCCAGCTGTTTGGCGTGCGCGGCCGGGGCGAGGATGTTGAGGGTGTCCTGCAGCAGGTCGCGCAGGTTGAACGGGATGCTGTCGAGCACCAGCTTGCCGGCCTCGATCTTGGAGAAGTCGAGGATCTCGTTGATGATGCCCAGCAGGCTGTCGGCGGACTTTTCGATGGTGCCCAGGTAGTCGAGCTGGCGCGGGGTAAGCTCGCTTTTCTGCAGCAAGTGGGTAAAGCCCAGGATGCCGTTGAGCGGCGTGCGGATCTCGTGGCTCATGTTGGCCAGGAACTCGGACTTGATGCGGCTGGCCTCCAGGGCCTCCTTGCGCGCCAGGTCCAGTTCGATGTTCTGGATCTCGATGGTTTCCAGGTTCTGGCGCACGTCTTCGGTGGCCTGGTCGACGCTGTGCTGCAATTCTTCCTGGGCGCCTTGCAGGGTCTCGGCCATGCGGTTGATACCGGCGGCCAGCTCATCCAGCTCGTGGCTGCCCAGGGCGGGCAGGCGGCTTTCCAGGTTGCCGTCCTTGAGCTGCAGCACGGTCTGTTTGATGTGGCTGATGGGGCCGTTGATGCTGCGGCTCATGCGCAGTGCCAACAGGGTGGTGGCCATCAGCCCACCGAGGATCAGCATCAGGCTGGCGAACAGCCCGCGGTACACCCGCAGCAGGGTGCCGTCATGGGACAGCTCCAGTTCCACCCAGCCCAGCAGGCGGTCGGACTCGCCGGGCACTGCATCGCCGGCCAGGTCGCGGTGGTGGCCGAACACCGGCTGCAGGTAGCGGGTGGCGTCGTTGCCGGTGCGTTGCAACAGGTGGGTGCTGTTGCCCATGGGGACCGGGTTGAGCATGCTCGGGCCGGCGTGGGCCAGCGAGGTGCGGTCGGCGCCCAGGAACGACACGGCGCGCACGTCGGCCTGTTCCAGGGCCTGGGCGGCGATGCGCTCCAGCAGTGGCGAGTCGTTGCGCGCCATGCCGTGGGCCACCAGCGGCGCCAACTGCTCGGCAATCATCTGCCCGCGGCGCAGCAACTGCGCCTGCAGCTCGGCCTGCTGCACCCAGCTGAAATAGCCGCCCAGCAGCACCGCCATCAAGGTGGCGGGCAGCAGGGCCAGCATGAGCACGCGGCCCTTGATCCCGAGTCGTTTCAGCACGCCTGTTTCTCCGTCGAGGCCTGTAGGTGATTCATCCGGGGAAAATACCCCGATCAGGGCACTTATGCACCCCATACCTGGCGCGGCGTCGGACAATGGTTGCCTAGAAGATGAAACATCCTGAATAATTAGTTATTGATAATCACTTCTAGATGCCAATGAATACTGCAAGCAATTGTGTCGGCAATATCCTCGCCATCGAAGACGACCCGGTGCTGGGCGCCTATGTGCACCAGGAGCTGGGCCGTTGCGGCTTCCAAGTCACCTGGTGCCAGAACGGCAGCGATGGCCTGGCCCTGGCCCGTGGCGAGGGGTTCGACGTGGTGCTGATGGATATTCTGCTGCCGGGCATGAACGGCCTGGACGTGCTGCAGCACCTGCGCGAGCACTCGGCCACGCCGGTGATCCTGATGTCGGCGCTGGGGGCTGAGGCCGACCGCATCAGCGGTTTTCGCCGTGGCGCCGATGACTACCTGCCCAAGCCGTTCAGCGTCGATGAACTGCAGGTGCGGGTAGAAGCGATCATGCGTCGGGTGGCCCTGGAGCGTCGCCGTGTCCAGCCGCCTGCGCGGGTGGAGGCGGCCAGTGACGAATTGTGCTTCCACGACCAGCATTCCGACATCAGCTTCGGTGGCCGGGCCGGTGGCTTGACCCGCAGCGAATTTCGCCTTCTGGACACCCTCAACCGCCATGCCGATGAAGTGCTGAGCAAGGCCTTCCTTTATCAGCACGTGCTGCAGCGCGGTTACGTGCAGCATGACCGCAGCCTGGACATGCATGTCAGCCAGATCCGCCGCAAACTCAAGGCCGTGGGCTACCTGGCCCGCGAGGTGCGCACGGTGTGGGGCAAGGGCTACGTGTTCAGCGCCAGCGAGGCGCTGTGATGCCTGGGCGTCAGTCGCTGTTCTGGAAGCTGGTGGTGCTGCTGATTGGTTTCTGCCTGTTGATGATCTGGCTGAGCTGGTCGTGGGGGCGCTACATGGAGACCCAGAACGCCTTCCTGTCCGAGCCTGCCAAGGCGGTGCTCAGCCACTATGCCGAAGATGCCGAGCAGGCCTGGGAGCAGGGCGGCACAGCGGGCGTCGACGCCTGGCTGGCCAGCATGGCCGCTCAGGAACAGGGCTGGATGGGCGTGATCGGCCGCGATCTGCAACCCCTGGGCAGCCGACAGCTGACCGATGCCCAGGCCCAGCGCATGACCTTCCTGCGCGGCCTGGACTGGCCGGTGAGCCGGCGCAGCATGGGCTTGCCCTGGTTGCGCATTCCGTTCCCGCACAACCCGGCCGCCGGCAGCCTGGTGATCGAATTGCCCGAGCGCCTGATGCCGGGCCGGTTTGCCTTGCTGTGGCACGTGACCATCACCGGCCTGATCCCCGGGTTGTTTACCTTCCTATTGTGCGTGGGCCTGTATCGATTGCTGATCGCGCCGCTCAACCGTCTGCGGGAACAGGCCAACGCCTGGCGCGCCGACCCGTTGCAGGGGCGCCTGACCGCCCAGGCCACCAGCCGCGCCGATGAACTGGGCGAACTGGGCCGTGCCTTCGATCACATGGCCGAGCGCCTGCAAAGCACCGTGGCCCTGCAACGCCAGTTGCTGCGTGACCTGTCCCATGAACTGCGCACGCCGCTGAGCCGCCTGCGCGTGGCCAGCGACAGCGAGCAGGACTGTGCGCGCCTGCGTGACCGCGTACAGCGCGAGGTGCAGGGCATGCAGCGCCTGGTCGACGACACCCTGCAACTGGCCTGGCTGGACACCGAGCGCAAGGCCCCGGCCCTGGAGCCGATCCAGGTGCAGGCACTGTGGGAGATGCTCGCTGAAAACGCGTGTTACGAAAGCGGCTGGCCGGCCAGCCAGTTGCACTGCACGGTCAGTGCCGACTGCTGGGTGCAAGGCAACCTCAATGCCCTGGCCCAGGCGCTGGAGAACATCTTGCGCAACGCGATCCGCCATTCACCGGCACGCGGGGTGATCAGCCTGCATGGTCAGCGCCAAGGCGACCAGTGGCTGCTGTCGCTGGAAGATCAGGGCGGCGGCGTGGCCGAAGGCGACCTGGAACGCATTTTCCACCCCTTTATCCGCCTGGACGGCGCGCGCCCCGGCGACGGCGGCTTTGGCCTGGGCCTGAGCATCGCCCGCAACGCCCTGACCCGTCAGGGTGGGGCCTTGTGGGCGCAAAATACCGGCATCGGTTTGCGTTTGAACCTGCGTGTTAATGCTGCTTATAGCTGAAAGGAATTACGCCCGCACTTTGCGTGATATGGCCGCGGGGCGTTTGCCGGTATGATAGGCGCCCCCGCAGTCCGGATTGCGAAGACGCCATGACCCTGCAGTACCCAACCATCGCCGATTGCGTCGGCAACACGCCGCTGGTGCGCTTGCAGCGCCTGGCCGGTGAAACCAGCAATATTCTGCTGCTCAAGCTTGAAGGCAATAACCCGGCAGGTTCCGTGAAGGACCGCCCGGCGCTGTCGATGATCACCCGTGCCGAAGCGCGTGGGCAGATCCAGCCCGGCGACACCCTGATCGAAGCGACCTCCGGCAACACCGGTATTGCCTTGGCCATGGCGGCGGCGATCAAGGGTTACAAGATGATCCTGATCATGCCTGACAACTCCACCGCCGAGCGCAAGGCCGCCATGACGGCCTATGGCGCCGAGCTGATCCTGGTGACCAAGGAGCAGGGGATGGAAGGCGCCCGCGACCTAGCTGAACGCCTGCAGGCCGAAGGCCGCGGCAAGGTGCTGGACCAGTTCGCCAACGGCGACAACCCCGAGGCGCACTACACCAGCACCGGCCCGGAAATCTGGCGGCAGACCCACGGCACCATCACCCATTTCGTCAGCTCCATGGGCACCACCGGTACCATCATGGGCACCTCGCGCTACCTCAAGGAGCAGAACCCCGATGTGCAGATCGTCGGCCTGCAACCGATGGAAGGCTCGGCCATCCCCGGCATCCGCCGCTGGCCTACCGAATACCTGCCCAAGATCTACCAGGCCGACCGCGTCGACCGCATTGTCGACATGGCCCAGGCCGAAGCCGAAGACGTCACCCGCCGCCTGGCGCGTGAGGAAGGCATCTTCTGCGGCGTGTCCTCGGGTGGTGCCGTGGCCGCCATGTTGCGCCTGTCGCAGGAAGTGGAAAACGCCACCATCGTGGCGATCATCTGCGACCGCGGCGACCGCTACCTGTCCAGCGGCATTTTCGATGCGCCCAACTGATGGCTAAGAAGAATGTCGGCCTGCGCTTTCAGCCTGCGGGCGGTCAGCGCGCCGTGCAGGTGCCCACGGGCAAGAAGCAGCGCCTGGATATCGAACGCCTGAGCAACGACGGCCGCGGCATTGCCTTCCTGGAAGGCCGCACCTGGTTCGTGCTCGGCGCCCTGGCCGGCGAGCAGGTGGAAGCGCGCGTGCTCAATGCCCACGGCAAGGTGGTGGAGGCACGCACCGAAAAGGTGCTCAAGGCCAGCGCCATGCGCCGTCCCGCCCCCTGTGCCCACGCCGACCGCTGCGGCGGTTGCAGCGTGCAGCACGTGCCGCGCGAAGAACAACTTGCACTCAAACAGCGCATGCTCGCCGAGCACCTGCAGCGTGCCGGCAACATTGCCCCGCCACAGTGGGATGCGCCGCTGACCGGGCCCGAATTCGGCTACCGCCGCCGCGCCCGCGTGGCCGTGCGCTGGGACGTGAAGGCACGCAAACTGGACGTCGGCTTCCGCGCCGCGGCCAGCCAGGACATCGTCGCCATTGCCGATTGCCCGGTGCTGGTACAGCCCTTGCAACCGATCATGAGTGGCTTGCCTGCCGTGCTTCAAGGTTTGAACAAGCCTCAGGCCATCGGCCATGTGGAGCTGTTCGCCGGTACCGCGTTGTGCGTGCTGGTGCGCCATACCGCGCCCTTGCCTGACGCCGATCTGCAGGCCTTGTTGGCGTTCTGCGCCCAGCACGATGCGCAACTCTGGTTACAGGGCGAAGGCGCGCCGCAGCCGGTGCAGGAAGACGCAGTGCTGGGCTTTGCCCTGGCGCCGTGGAACCTGACCCTGGCCTATCGCCCTGGCGATTTTGTGCAGGTCAACGAGGCGGTCAACACCGCGATGATCGAACAGGCCCTGGCTTGGCTCGACCCGCAACCCCAAGAGCGCGTACTGGATCTATTCTGTGGCTTGGGCAACTTTGCGTTGCCGTTGGCGACACGGGTCAAGGACGTGGTGGCAGTGGAAGGTGTGCAGGTCATGGTCGACCGGGCGGCAGCCAATGCGCTCAGCAACAATCTGCATAACGTAAAGGTTTTTCAGGCCGATTTGTCGCAGCCGCTGGCTGGGGCAGACTGGGCCGCCGGGGGCTTTTCTGCGGTACTCTTGGACCCACCGCGCGACGGTGCTTTCGAGGTGGTCAGGAACATCCCGGCACTGGGTGCCAAGCGATTGGTGTATGTGTCCTGCAACCCGGCAACTTTGGCCCGCGATGCGGTCGAATTGATCAAGCAGGGCTACCGGTTAAAACGTGCCGCAATCCTCGATATGTTCCCCCAGACAGCGCATGTCGAGGCGATGGCGTTATTTGAAGCGGACCAGGATGGTCCGTCTAATCCGACTGGTGCTTGAAAGCAAGACCTTCGCCGGGCCCAGCGAAGGTCAAAGCCAGCGATCTGTGGGCGCGTCAGCAACGCGTCCTAGGGAAGGTAAAAGATGGTACAGGTGAGAGCACACCAGCCGATCAACACCGACGGCAGTATCAATCTCGATGCATGGCTCGACCATATTGTCAGCGTCGATCTGGCGCTGGACCGTGAAGCGCTGAAGACGGCCTGCGAGTTCGCGCTCAAGGCCGAGCAGCAAGGCAACATGGCCAAGCATTCATGGGCCGACGGGACCTCGTGTTTCCAGGCAGGCCTGGAAATTGCCGAAATCCTCGCCGACCTCAAGCTGGACCAGGACACCCTGGTGGCGGCCGTCATCTATCGCGCGGTGCGCGAAGGCCGGGTGACCCTGACCGAAGTGGGGGAGCGCTTCGGGGCGGTGGTCACCAAGCTGATCGACGGCGTGCTGCGCATGGCCGCCATCAGCGCCAGCCTCAGCCCGCGTCAGTCCCTGGTGCTGGGCAGCCAGGGCCAGGTGGAAAACCTGCGCAAGATGCTGGTGGCCATGGTCGACGACGTACGCGTGGCGCTGATCAAGCTGGCCGAACGTACCTGCGCCATCCGTGCGGTAAAGAACGCCGACGAAGAAAAGCGCAACCGCGTGGCCCGCGAGGTGTTCGACATCTACGCGCCGCTGGCCCACCGCCTGGGCATCGGCCATATCAAGTGGGAACTGGAGGACCTGTCCTTCCGCTACCTTGAGCCCGACCAGTACAAACAGATCGCCAAGCTGCTGCACGAACGGCGTCTGGACCGCGAGCGCTTCATCAGCGACGTGATGACCCAGTTGCAGAACGAGCTGTTGGCCACGGGCGTGAAGGCCGACATCAGCGGCCGCGCCAAGCACATCTACTCCATCTGGCGCAAAATGCAGCGCAAGGGCCTGGAGTTCAGCCAGATCTATGACGTGCGCGCCGTGCGCGTGCTGGTGCCGGAAATGCGCGACTGCTACACCGCGCTGGGCATTGTCCACACCCTGTGGCGGCACATCCCCAAGGAGTTCGACGACTACATCGCCAACCCCAAGGAAAACGGCTACCGCTCGCTGCACACCGCCGTGATCGGCCCTGAGGGCAAGGTGCTGGAGGTGCAGATCCGCACCCACGCCATGCACGAAGAAGCCGAGCTGGGCGTGTGCGCGCACTGGCGCTACAAGGGCACCGACGTCAAGTCGGGGTCCAACCACTACGAAGAGAAAATCTCGTGGCTGCGCCAGGTGCTGGAATGGCACGAAGAGCTGGGCGACATCGGCGGCCTGGCCGAACAGCTGCGCGTGGACATCGAGCCAGACCGGGTCTACGTGTTCACCCCCGACGGCCATGCCATCGACCTGCCCAAGGGCGCCACGCCGCTGGACTTCGCCTACCGGGTGCACACCGAGATCGGCCACAACTGCCGGGGCGCCAAGATCAACGGGCGCATCGTGCCGCTCAACTACAGCCTGCAGACCGGTGAGCAGGTGGAGATCATCACCAGCAAGCACGGCACGCCGAGCCGCGACTGGCTGAACTCCAACCTAGGCTACGTGACCACCTCGCGCGCCCGGGCCAAGATTGTGCACTGGTTCAAGCTGCAGGCGCGCGACCAGAACGTGGCCGCTGGCAAGACCTTGCTGGAGCGCGAACTGAGCCGCCTGGGCCTGCCTCAGGTCGACTTCGAGCAACTGGCCGACAAGGCCAACCACAAGACCGCCGAGGACATGTTCGCGGCACTTGGCGCGGGCGACCTGCGCCTGGCGCACCTGGTCAACTCGGCCCAGCAACTGGTGGAGCCGGAGCGCGGCAACGAGCAGCTGGAGCTGATACCGCGCAAGTCCAGCACCGGTTACAAGCCGGGCAAGCGTGGCGACATTCAGATCCAGGGCGTGGGCAACCTGATGACGCAGATGGCCGGCTGCTGCCAGCCGCTGCCGGGCGACGCCATCGTCGGCTACATCACCCAGGGCCGTGGCGTCAGCATTCACCGCCAGGACTGTGCCTCGGTGCTGCAACTGGCTGGCCGCGAGCCTGAGCGCATCATCCAGGTCAGCTGGGGCCCGGTGCCGGTGCTCACCTATCCGGTGGACATCATCATCCGTGCGTACGACCGTTCCGGCCTGCTGCGTGACGTCTCCCAAGTGTTGCTCAACGAGCGCATCAACGTGCTGGCGGTGAACACCCGCTCGAACAAGGAAGACAACACCGCGCTGATGTCGCTGACCATCGAGATTCCCGGGCTGGACGCCCTGGGGCGCTTGCTGGGGCGCATCTCGCAGTTGCCGAATATCATCGAGACCCGCCGTAACCGTACCCCATGAGTGATTTTCCCTGATCCCTGGGGATTGCATTGCGGGGAGACTCACACTGTGGGAGCAAAGCTTGCTCGCGATGGCGTCCTCAAGGGCCCCATCGCGAGCAAGCTTTGCTCCCACAGTGGGGACTCTCCACTGAGGCATACAGGAACATTCCGATGTATTCACTTGAAGACCTGCTGCACCTCATGGCCCGTCTGCGCGACCCGCAGTACGGCTGCCCGTGGGACATCAAGCAGAGCTACGCCACCATCGTCCCCTACACCCTGGAGGAAGCCTATGAGGTGGCCGACGCCATCGAGCGTGGTGATTTCCAGCATTTGCAGGGCGAACTCGGCGATTTGCTGTTCCAGGTGGTGTATTACAGCCAGCTGGCACGCGAAGAGGGCCGGTTCGAGTTTGAGGGCGTGGTCGACAGCATTACCCGCAAACTGATCCGTCGCCATCCCCACGTGTTCCCCACCGGCGACCTCTACGCGCCCGTGGACACCCCACGCCTGACCGAAGAACAGGTCAAGCACCGCTGGGAAGAGATCAAGGCCCAGGAGCGCGCCGAGAAGGCCGGGGCGCCCGAGCAGTTGTCCTTGCTTGACGACGTGCCCCACGCCTTGCCGGCCCTGGCCCGTTCGGCCAAGTTGCAGAAGCGCGCCGCCGGCGTCGGCTTCGACTGGCCCGAAGCCTTGCCGGTGCTGGACAAGGTGCGCGAGGAGCTCGATGAGGTGCTGCAAGCCATGGCCGGCGACGACAAGGCAGCAGTGGCCGAGGAGGTCGGTGACCTGCTGTTCAGCGTGGTCAACCTGGCCCGTCACCTCAAGGTCGACCCGGAAAATGCCCTGCGTGGCGCCAATGGAAAATTCGAAAGACGCTTCCGTTTTATCGAACAGGCATTGCGCGACACCCACCGTCCCATTGAAGATTGCACCCTGGAAGAGTTGGACGCCCTGTGGGGCGAAGCCAAACGTCAGGAAAAGAACCTGCCCAGCTGTGGCTGAGCCCGTTGCATAAGTGAGCCCGTACATGAGCATCTCTCTTCGTGACCAATTGCTGAAAGCCGGTCTGGTCAACCAGAAACAGGTCAAGCAAGTCAGCAAGAATCAGCAGAAACAGAAACGCCTGGAGCAGAAGGGCCAGGTGGAAGTCGATGACACCCAGCAGCGGCTGGCCAAGGAAGCAATGGCCGAAAAGGTCAAGCGCGACCAGGAGCTGAACCGCCAGCAGCAGGAAAAGGCCGAGGAAAAGGCCCGCGCCGCCCAGGTCAAGCAATTGATCGAAGTATCGCGCCTGCCCAAGCTGAACACCGAGGACTACTACAACTTCGTCGATGACAAGAAGGTCAAGCGCCTGTCGGTCAACGCCCTGATGCGCGCCAAGCTGAGCTCGGGCTCGCTGGCCATCGTGCATCATGCTGGCGGCTACGAAGTGATCCCGCGCGAGGTTGCGCTGAAGATCCAGGAGCGCGCCCCGGAGCGCATCGTGCTGCTCAACGTGGTGACTGAAGAGCCGGATGCGGATGACCCGTACGCCGCCTATGTCATCCCGGATGACCTGATGTGGTAAGCCACGCCAGCTAAACAAAACCCCGCCGAGGC
>KI547164.1:543723-548877 GCA_000497835.1 gamma proteobacterium L18
ACGCCGAGGCGGGGTTTTTTGTTGAAGGCAGTAATGTCTGACAATAATTATTGCTGGGTACGCTGCGCTTCCAGGTTTTCCAGCTCGGCCTTATAGCTCTGGGCGTCGTTCTCGTTGTGGAACATACCAACCAGCAGGTCTTGTTGGTACACGTCCCAGATACGGATGCCCGCGGCAACACCCTCATGGGACATATGTGAATCGTCGCGTTCGGTTACTTTAACAGTCATTTGAAAGCTCCAATTTCTCAAGTTCTGCAGCAAGGCTCTGCAGGACTCTTTTATAGAATTTGTTAGCTTCCTAAGTAAACAGGTTATTTCTGCAAGGGTTTTTTGCGAAAACTGTGTGAATGGCTGAAACGCCCGTATTAGGCGGGCTGCGGCGGTTTGTCGCACCTTGTGCGGACTACATGAAAGTATCTTCATATTGCTTTTACGGAACAAAAAAAGCCCCGCATCTGCGCGGGGCTGTCATCAACGTGGGAGCGGGCTCTGCCCGCGAAAAGAACACCGCGGTGGCCCATTCGCGGGCAGAGCCCGCTCCCACATGGCCAAGGGCGAGGCGTCTTATTCGTCGTCGCCCATGCCTGACTGCAGGTAGTTCTCCAGGCTGACCTTGTCGATCAGGCCCAGCTGGGTTTCCAGCCAGTCGATGTGCTCTTCCTGGTCTTCCAGGATGTCTTCCAGCACATCGCGGCTGCCGAAGTCGCCGCTGGTTTCGCAGTGGGCAATGGCGGCCTTGATGTCGCCGTGAGCCTTGCGCTCGATCTTCAGGTCGCATTCCAGCATTTCGCGGGTGTGCTCGCCGATCAGGATCTTGCCCAACTCCTGCAGGTTGGGAATGCCTTCCAGGAACAGGATGCGCTTGATCAGTTTGTCAGCGTCCTTCATCGCCTGGATGGACTCTTTGTACTCGAACTTGCCCAGCTTGTTCAGGCCCCAGTCTTCGTACATGCGCGCATGCAGGAAGTATTGGTTGATGGCGATGAGCTCGTTCCCGAGGATCTTGTTGAGATGCTGGATGACGCTGATATCGCCTTTCATGATGGGGTCCTGTCCTGGTTATGTGGTGCCAATGACGGAAGTTTGAGCCCGGCCACTTCCGCTGTCAAACCTAAGTTATTGAATAATATATAAAAATTAATCGGAATAAGAATGTTTGAGTTCTGCATCCAGCGCGTAACTAGTTGAATTACAGGCATAAAAAAACCGGACGCTGGGTCCGGTTCTTCTAAATAGGGTGATTCAGGCGGCGGTAAATTCTACCGGGTAGGGCAGGGCGGCCTGTGTGGCTTGCAGTTCGGTGAGCGTTTCGCGTACCACCTGCTTGGCCAGGCACGCGCATTTACCGCATTGTGAAGCCACACCCAAGGTTTGGCGCACGTCCTTGTAGCTGCAGCATCCTTCATAGATCGCGTCACGGATCTGACCGTCGGTCACACCTTGGCAGAGGCAAACATACATAGGGGTACACACCGTCGCTGTGTCGTCTTGATGCGGTGAGACTAATCGTAATGAGAATGCTTGTCAAAACAACTTCGCATTATAAATGTGAGGGGTGATGAGTGGTCATGTGGGAGGGATTGGTGGTGACTGGTTCCAGGGCAGAGCCCTGTCCTACACCGATCGCGGCAGTTGTGTCAGGAATGCAAAGCACACAGCCCCTGGAGGCACCGCAGGTATTCCTGAAGTGCTGCCAAGGGCTGTGTGCTTTGCCTATCTGATTCAACTGCCGCGATCGGTGTAGGACAGGGCTCTGCCCTGGAACCAGTCACCACCATTTCAATCAACGATCAAAATCTTCCCAACCGCCCATTTCCTTCCAGCGGTTGACGATGCCGCAGAACAGCTCGGCCGTCTTCTCGGTGTCGTAACGCGCCGAGTGCGCCTCACGGCCGTCGAAGTCGATGTCAGCGGCCTGGCAGGCCTTGGCCAGCACGGTCTGGCCGTAAGCCAGGCCCGCCAGGGTGGCGGTATCGAAGCTGGAGAAGGGGTGGAACGGGTTGCGCTTGAGGTCGTTGCGCGCCACGGCGGCGTTGAGGAACCCCAGGTCGAAGCTGGCGTTGTGGCCCACCAGCACCGCGCGTTTGCAGCCGTTGGACTTCAGCGACTTGCGGATGCTGCGGAAGATCTCGGTCAGCGCCGACTCTTCGCTGACCGCCATGCGCAGCGGGTGGTCCAGCTTGATGCCGGTGAACTCCAGCGCCGCCGCTTCAATGTTGGCGCCCTCGAACGGCTCGACACGGAAGAACAGCGTGTGCTCGGGGTACAGGAAGCCCGTCTCGTCCATGCCGATGATGGTGGCGGCAATTTCCAGCAAGGCGTCGGTGGCGCTGTTGAAGCCGCCGGTCTCGACATCGACCACGACTGGCAGGTAGCCGCGGAAACGCGCCGCCATGGGGTGGCGCGAAGCGTTGCTGCCGCTGTCCAGGTCTTCGTCGAATTGGTCTTCACTCACGCGTTTTGCTCCAGCAGGCGCCAGCGCAGTTTTTCACCGGCGCGCAGCGGGATGACGGACAGCTCGCCGAACGGCAGGCTGGCCGGGGCAGTCCACTCTTCGCGGACCAGGGTGATGCGGTCGGTGTTCACCGGCAGGCCGTAGAACGCCGGGCCAAACAGGCTGGCAAAGCCTTCCAGCTTGTCCAGGGCGTTGCGCTGTTCGAACGCCTCGGCGTACATCTCGATGGCCGCGTACGCGGTGTAGCAGCCCGCACAGCCGCAGGCGTTTTCCTTGGCGTGCTGGGCGTGAGGCGCCGAGTCGGTGCCCAGGAAGAACTTGGGGCTGCCGCTGGTAGCCGCGTCCAGCAGCGCCACCTGGTGGGTGTTGCGCTTCAGGATGGGCAGGCAGTAGAAGTGCGGACGAATGCCGCCCACCAGCATGTGGTTGCGGTTGTACAGCAGGTGGTGCGCGGTGATGGTGGCCGCTACGTTGGCCGAAGCCTCGTTGACGAACTGCACGGCATCGGCGGTGGTGATGTGTTCGAACACTACCTTCAGGGTAGGGAAGCGTTCCACTACACGGCGCATGTGCTCGTCGATGAACTGCTTCTCGCGGTCGAACACGTCGACTTCGCCACGGGTCACTTCACCGTGCACCAGCAGCAGCATGCCCACTTCGGCCATGGCTTCCAGTACCGGGAAGATCTTGTCGATGCTGGTCACGCCCGAATCGGAGTTGGTGGTGGCGCCGGCCGGGTACAGCTTGGCGGCGTGCACGAAGCCGCTGGCCTTGGCGGCGCGGATCTCGTCGGGGGTGGTCAGGTCGGTGAGGTAGAGCACCATCAACGGCTGGAACTGGCTGCCGGCCGGGCGTGCGGCCAGGATGCGCTGACGGTAGGCGTCGGCTTCCTCGGCGTTGCGTACCGGTGGGACCAGGTTGGGCATGATGATTGCGCGGCCAAAAGTGCGCGCTACGTCGCCGACGGTGTGGGGCAGCACGGCGCCATCACGAAGGTGGATGTGCCAGTCATCGGGACGCAGGAGGGTCAGGCGGTCGGACATTGGGGGGTTCCAGGCGGTTCGAACTCGGGGGAATGCTACCGCAAATGGCCTCGGCAGGCACCCGCTATCAAGTTTTGCCGACGACGTCCGATAGCCCGGGGGTATGTGGTACAAATCTGTGGAGCCTCCCGTGCGCCAGCGTTATCTAGCCCTGTTCAGTATCTTCGCCAGCCTGCCCGCCATGGCTATCACTTTCCAGACCCGTCTGGAGAACGTCGAGTGGAAGGTCGAGGGCGACCAGTTCGAATGCCGACTTGTCCAGCCGATCACCGATTTCGGCTCGGGCGAGTTCGTCCAGCGCGCGGGCGAGGGCGCGGTGTTCAGCCTCAAAACCACCAGCCGGCTGCTGGGGCGTGGCTCGGCCACCTTGCTGGCCGCCGCCGCACCGTGGCAGCCTGGCCGGGGCGACATCAACCTGGGCGCGGTGCGCATGGGCGGTGGCGGTACACTGTTCAGCAGTTCCCAGGGCCAGGCCAGTCGGCTGATCGGCGGCCTGATCGAGGGGCGCAGCACCGTGGTGCGCACGTTCTCCGGCGAAACCGGTCGGCCCACTGAAGTGCGCCTGTTGCCGGTCAAGTTCAGCCAGGGCTACAGCGATTTCCAGGTGTGCACCACCAAATTGCTGCCGATGAACTTCGATCAAGTGAGCCGTACCCAGGTCGGTTTCCCGGGGGGCGGTGCTGATCTGGACGCCGCCGACAAGCGTCGCCTGGACACGATCCTGGCGTATATGAAAGCTGACCCCACGGTGAACCACGTAGAGCTCGATGGCCATTCCGACAACAGCGGCAACCGCCTGACCAACCGCGACATGTCCCGTCGCCGGGCGCTGGCGGTGCTGGACTACCTGAAAGCGGCCGGTGTACCGGAGACCGACATGGTGATGCGTTTCCATGGCGAGCAGTATCCGGTGGCGCCGAACACCAACGCCGCCAACCGTGCGCTGAACCGCCGGGTGAACATCCAGCTGTCGCGGGTGCCGATGGTCGACAAGCCGGCGGTGGCGCCCGAGGCGGTGCAGCAGGCGCCTTCCCAGCCCGGCCCGGCCCAACCCAAGCCTCCGGCACAGCTATAACCCCTGTATTTCCACATAGTGTGGGAGCGGGCTCTGCCCGCGAAATGGACGACGCGGATTAACGGATCTACCGCAGCGCCCTTTTCGCGGGCAGAGCCCGCTCCCACTGCAGAGAAAACGTCCGGGATGAGGGTCGCCCGGGCGAAAGTTATTGTCGCTTCATCGTCATTTGCTGTCGCGCCTCTGTAATTCTGCGGGTTTGAGCGGTAGACTAATCGGCTTTCCGTACAACCCCGTGGAGTGATGGCATGGCGGACGTAAACAAGGTCGTTCTGGCGTATTCCGGCGGCCTGGACACTTCGGTGATCCTCAAGTGGCTGCAGGACACATATAACTGCGAAGTGGTGACCTTCACCGCTGACCTGGGTCAGGGCGAAGAGGTAGAGCCTGCACGTGCCAAGGCGCAAGCCATGGGCGTGAAAGAGATCTACATCGACGACCTGCGCGAAGAATTCGTGCGTGACTTCGTGTTCCCGATGTTCCGCGCCAACACCGTCTATGAAGGCGAGTACCTGCTGGGTACTTCCATCGCCCGTCCCCTGATCGCCAAGCGCCTGATCGAGATCGCCAACGAAACCG
>KI547164.1:549592-612158 GCA_000497835.1 gamma proteobacterium L18
CGACGCCATTTCCCACGGCGCCACCGGCAAAGGCAACGACCAGGTGCGTTTCGAGCTGGGCGCCTACGCCCTCAAGCCAGGCGTGAAAGTGATCGCCCCTTGGCGTGAGTGGGACCTGCTGTCGCGCGAAAAACTGATGGACTACGCCGAGAAGCACGCGATCCCGATCGAGCGTCACGGCAAGAAGAAGTCCCCGTACTCGATGGACGCCAACCTGCTGCACATCTCCTATGAAGGCGGCGTGCTGGAAGACACCTGGACCGAGCACGAAGAAGACATGTGGCGTTGGACCGTCTCGCCAGAGAACGCGCCTGACACCGCTCAGTACCTGGAGCTGACCTACCGCAATGGTGACATCGTCGCCCTTGACGGTGTCGAGATGAGCCCGGCCACTGTCCTGGCTACCTTGAACAAGATCGGCGGCGCCCACGGCATCGGCCGTCTGGACATCGTGGAAAACCGTTACGTGGGCATGAAGTCCCGTGGCTGCTACGAAACCCCAGGCGGCACCATCATGCTGCGCGCCCACCGTGCCATCGAGTCCATCACCCTGGACCGCGAAGTCGCTCACCTGAAAGACGAGCTGATGGCCAAGTACGCCAGCCTGATCTACACCGGCTACTGGTGGAGCCCGGAGCGTCTGATGCTGCAACAGATGATCGACGCCTCGCAGGTCAACGTGAACGGTGTGGTTCGCCTCAAGCTGTACAAGGGCAACGTCATCGTCACCGGCCGCAAGTCCGATGACTCGCTGTTCGATGCCAACATCGCCACCTTCGAAGAAGACGGCGGTGCCTACAACCAGGCCGACGCGGCGGGCTTCATCAAGCTCAACGCCCTGCGCATGCGCATCGCGGCCAACAAGGGTCGCAAGCTGTTCTGACAGCACCCTGGTTGAACCACAAAGCCCCGGCCTGTCCGGGGCTTTGTATTTTCCGGGTGCCGCATCATTTGCTGGCCGTGGGGCGGTATTCGGCAAGGGCGTTGAGGCGTCGGGTGAGGGTGGTCAGCGCGGCTTCGTCCAGGTCATAGGCACTGATGATGCATTCGTTGCTGCCTGGCAGGGCCAGGTTCAAGGCATGGTCCAACAGCACCCCCATGGGGTTGAGCCGTTGAGACGTGCGGTACAGGATGATCAGGTGGCGTTCACCGCTCCTTTCGGGGCACAAAATCTGGCTGATGGTGCCGCCCACTTCCTCTTCAGTCGCGAAATGCTGACAGTCGAGGATGTACAGCGCCTTCGATTCGCCAACGCGTTGCCTGTGCAGCGGGGCGGCGGGAGGTGCCTGGGCCGGGCTGGGTGGCGGCGGCACCGGCGCGACGGGAGGCGCCACGGGTGTTTCGGCGGCAGGTGGCGCGTGGGTGCAGGCGCCGCCTTCGGCAATTGGCCCCTTGGCTATCTGCATAAAGTCGTTTTCATTACTGAAGTCGGATGGCGAATACAGCACTTTGTAATTGAAGTTTAATGTTACAAAAAACAACAACGTAAGGAATGGCGGAAAGCCGATCAGGAACCACGTATACAGGTCCTGGCTGTCATCTTTGAGAAACGGCAATGATGCCAATGCAGAGGCTTCGACTATTGCTGCAAATATGGCAATGATCGTCAGCGGATTTTTGGTGTGCGCGGGTGGGCTGGTCATCGAAACTCCTTGGCGCGGCTTGAGTGCAGGCCGGCATCTGTCCTTGGAATGTTAGAGTTTCGACGGCAGTAGCCACTCGATGCATAGTTATTTTTGTTTGTGAATATGACGGCCGCAGGTGCCCGCGCTCCTGCCCGTGGAAGTGCTGGCCCCTCCTGAATACGCGGGGTGCGGGTCGGTCAGGGCTTCTGGCGGGATCTCCCAGGTTCGGGGCCATTTACAGGCTGTTATAAAGAGTACAAATGCCTGGGTGGAAATCTGTCAATGGGTAGTTGCGGGATGCGCACGGCAGTTTGAAACAGGTTGACTGGCTTGTAAGGAAATACTCAATTGCTGTCCATAAATCAATGTGCAATGCTCAAACACGTCATATATTTGTCAATGCAGGGCTACCAATTGTCGGAAAAATCTGGAGAGAACTTCAAGGAGTGAGGTTTTCTGTAGGAAATGTCTCTCTTGGCTGTAGGTTTTGTCTTTGCTGCTAGGTGGCTGGCGGCGATGCAATGCAAAGAGCCAGGTGACTAGGCTATTGTGCGGGCTCTAAAAATTCGAACAGCGAAAATTGGATTTGCCATGAATAAAGTGCTGATCGTGGATGATCACCCTGTCGTTCGCCTGGCGGTGCGCATGCTGATGGAGCGCCACTGCTACGAGGTGGTCGGCGAGACGGACAATGGCGTGGATGCCTTGCAACTGGCTCGTGAGCATGAACCAGACATCGTCATATTGGATATCGCCATCCCCAAGCTAGATGGCCTGGAGGTGATCGCCCGCCTGGCCAGTGAAAAGCGCGCGGCCAAGGTGCTGGTGCTGACCTCCCAATCACCCGGGCATTTTTCCATGCGTTGCATGCAAACCGGCGCCGCAGGGTACGTGTGCAAGCAACAGGAACTGACCGAGCTGCTGAGTGCCATCAAGGCCGTGCTGTCAGGCTACAGCTATTTCCCCAACCAGGCACTGCACTCGGTGCGCTCAAGCCTGGGCAATGCCTCGGAAGCACAGATGATCGAACGTCTGTCCGGGCGCGAGATGATGGTGTTGCAGCAGTTGGCGCGGGGCAAGAGCAACAAGGAAATCGCCGACGGCATGTTCCTGAGCAACAAGACCGTCAGCACGTACAAGACCCGCCTGTTGCTCAAGCTCAACGCCCGCTCGTTGGTGGACCTGATTGAACTGGCCCAGCGCAATGGCCTGGCGTGAACGCAGCCGTAGCCGCTGCCGCAGGCTGCGCTGGCCAGAGTGTGCGCTGAAGGTCTCGGGGTGATACGAAGGGCCCGCGCAGCCTGCGGCAGCGGCTACAGCGAGGGGCTACAGATCGAAGTCGTAGTCGGCCAGTTGCCTCTGCAGGCGACGCTCTTCCAACAGATTGTCGATGGTGCGGCGCTTGCTCAGGTTGGTTTTCGCCGTTTCTACCGGCGCGTCAGCTTCATCATTGTCGACAGGGGCAAACTCGTCTTCCACATCCAGTTCTTCTTTACCGGTGCTCATAAAGTCAACTCCAGGCTTGGAATGCCATTGGCGCACCTTATATCGGTAAATCAGCAGCGCGTAAAAAAGATTTTTTCAATCGTCTGATGGATTTTTTCAATAGTCCTTCAATCGTCAGAGGTTTTGTGCTTGTAGTCGCACAAATCCTCGATACGGCAGCTGCCGCAGCGTGGCTTGCGCGCCTGGCACACGTAGCGGCCGTGCAGGATCAGCCAATGGTGCGAGTCCAGCAGGTATTCCCTGGGTACGAACTTGAGCAGGTTCTTCTCCACTTCCACCACGTTCTTGCCGGGCGCGATGCCGGTGCGGTTGGCGACGCGGAAGATATGCGTGTCCACCGCCATGGTCGGTTGCCGAAAGGCCGTGTTGAGCACCACGTTGGCGGTCTTGCGGCCTACGCCGGGCAGGGCCTCGAGTGACTCACGGTCCTGCGGGACTTCGCCGCCGTGCAGCTCCACCAGCATGCGGCAGGCCTCGATCACGTTGCGCGCCTTGCTGTTATACAGGCCGATGGTCTTGATGTATTCGGACAGCCCTTCCACGCCCAGGGCATGAATGGCCGCCGGCGTATTGGCCACCGGGTACAGCTTGGCAGTGGCCTTGTTCACGCCCACGTCGGTGGACTGGGCAGACAGAATCACGGCGATCAGCAATTCGAAGGGCGTGCTGTAGGCCAGCTCGGTTTTGGGTTCGGGGTTGTCTTCATGCAGCCGGCGGAAGATCTCCCGGCGTTTGACGTTGTTCATCGGTCACGGTGTCCTGAATTGCACGGGGTCAAGGCTGGCCTAGCAGGCCCGCCAGATGCGCCTCCGCCTGCCTGGCTTCGTCGTCCAGGGTTTGCAGGCGTTCGAACTGTTCTTGCGTAGGCGGCGTGGTGTAGGCCCGCAGGGTCTTGCTCCACTGGGCACGGCTCATGGCGGCGGCGATCTTGGCCTGCTTGAGCTGGGCATCGACATTGGCAGCCTTTTGCGCCTTGATACGCGCCAGTGCGGCTTGTACCGGGTCGCTGATTGCGGCGGGTGCCGGGGTTGGCGCGACCATGGGGGCGGCACGCTGGGTCTCCCTGCGTGCGGCCTGACGGGCGAGCCTAGCCGTGCGGTTCTCGAAGCGGCGACGGGCACGGTCGCGCTTGAGCGTGCGGGCCTGGCGTTCTGCTTCGTTGTGGGCAAGACCGCCGACAATGGCCAGGGTGGCATCGGGCAGCGGGCGCAGTTCGATGCAATCTACCGGGCAGGGCGCCACGCAGAGGTCGCAGCCTGTGCATTCGTCAGTGATGACGGTGTGCATCAGCTTGGCCGCGCCGAGAATGGCGTCCACCGGGCAGGCCTGGATGCATTTGGTGCAGCCGATGCACTCGGCTTCACGGATATGGGCTACTTGGGCGGGGGCGCTGCCGCGGCTGGTGTCCAGCGCGATCACGGGCAGCTTGAGCAATTGCGCCAGGGCGCTGAGGGTCTCGGTGCCGCCGGGGGGGCATTTGTTGATCGCCTCGCCTGCCGCGATGCCCTGGGCGTAGGGCAGGCAACCACCGTGGCCGCATTTGCCGCACTGGGTCTGGGGCAGCAGGGCGTCGATGCGTTGGATCAGGCTCATGGGCGGGATTCGTGGGGCCAGAGGTATTGATGGTGAGGCTACGGGCCTCTCGCGAGCAAGCTTTGCTCCCACAGTGTTGAGCCTGGCATAAATGCATGCCGTTACACTGTGGGAGCAATGCTTGCTCGCGATCGGTGCGACGCGGTGCGAAGGCTTACTTGATCCGCTGACCCGGCTTGGCGCCGCTGTCGGGGCTCAGCAGGTAGATCTCCTCGCCACCAGGGCCGGCAGCCATGACCATGCCTTCGGACATGCCAAAACGCATTTTGCGCGGTTTCAGGTTGGCGATCATCATGGTCAGGCGACCTTCCAGCTCGGCCGGGTTCGGGTAGGCGCTCTTGATGCCCGAGAACACGTTGCGTTGCTCGTCACCGATGTCCAGGGTCAGGCGCAGCAGCTTGTCAGCACCTTCCACGTGCTCGGCCTTGACGATCAGGGCCACGCGCAGGTCGACGGCGGCAAAGGTGTCGAACTCGATCTCGGCCGCCAGGGGCTCCTTGACCAATTCGCCATTGCCGGCCGGGGCGCTGGTGGCCTGGGCGGCTTCCAGGTCTTCCTTGGAGGCGTCAACCATGGCTTGCACTTTCACCGGGTCGATGCGGCTCATTAGCGCCTGGAACGGGTTCAACTGGTGGTTGGCCAGCAGGGTGGCGTGGTCAGCCCAGGTCAGCGGCGCAACGTTGAGGAACGCCTCGGCGTCGGCGGCCAGTTGTGGCAGCACCGGCTTGAGGAAGATCACCAACTGGCGGAACAGGTTCACGCCCAGGGCGCACACGGCCTGTACTTCGGCCTGCTTGCCTTCCTGCTTGGCCAGGGCCCACGGGGCCTTGTCGGCGATGAAGGCGTTGGCGCGGTCGGCCAGGGCCATGATTTCACGCATGGCGCGGGCGAAGTCGCGGTTCTCGTAGGCTTCGGCGATGCTTGGCGCGGCGGCCAGGAAGGCGTCGGTCAGCTCTGGCGCGGCGTTTTCGGCCACCAGCACGCCTTCGTTGCCCTTGTGGATGAAGCCTGCGCAGCGGCTGGCGATGTTGACCACCTTGCCCACCAGGTCGGAGTTGACCTTCTGCACGAAGTCTTCCAGGTTCAGGTCCATGTCGTCCACGCCACGCCCCAGTTTGGAAGCGTAGTAGTAGCGCAGGTACTCAGGCGACAGGTGATCCAGGTAGGTACGTGCCTTGACGAAGGTGCCACGCGACTTGGACATTTTCTGCCCGTTGACGGTCAGGTAGCCGTGCACGTTCACTGCGGTAGGCTTGCGGTAGCCAGCACCTTCGAGCATGGCGGGCCAGAACAGGGCGTGGAAGTTGATGATGTCCTTGCCGATGAAGTGGTACAGCTCGGCGGTGGAATCCTTGGCCCAGTAGGCGTCGAAGTCCAGGTCCGGACGGCGCGCGCACAGGTTCTTGAAGCTGGCCATGTAGCCGATTGGCGCGTCCAGCCACACGTAGAAGTATTTGCCTGGCTCGTCTGGAATCTCGAAGCCGAAGTAAGGCGCGTCGCGGGAGATGTCCCACTCCTGCAGGCCGCTGTCCAGCCACTCGGCCAGCTTGTTGGCCACGGCGTCCTGCAGGGTGCCGCTGCGGGTCCACTCCTGCAGCATGGCCTGGAAGTCAGGCAGCTTGAAGAAGAAGTGCTGGGAATCCTTGAGCACCGGGGTGGCGCCGGAGATCGCCGACTTGGGGTTCTTCAGTTCGGTGGGCGCATAGGTGGCGCCGCATTTTTCGCAGTTGTCGCCGTACTGGTCTTCGGCCGCGCACTTGGGGCAGGTGCCCTTGATGAAACGGTCGGCCAGGAACATCTGCTTGTCCGGGTCGAAATATTGGGTCACCGAACGCTGGGAAATGTGCCCGGCGTCACGCAGCTTCAGGTAGATCTGCGCGGACAGCTCGCGGTTCTCTTCGGCGTGGGTGGAGTGGAAGTTGTCGAACTCCACCAGGAAGTCGGCGAAGTCGGTGCTGTGCTCGACCTGCACGCCGGCGATCAGCTGTTCAGGGGTGATGCCTTCCTTTTCCGCACGCAGCATGATGGCCGAGCCGTGGGCGTCGTCGGCGCAGACGTAGGTGCACTGGTTGCCGCGGTGCTTCTGGAAACGCACCCACATGTCGGTCTGGATGTACTCCACCATGTGGCCAAGGTGGATCGAACCGTTGGCGTAGGGCAGGGCGCTGGTGACGAGAATCTTGCGGGGCTCGGACATGGGGCTCGGCTACTTAGAAGTCAAAACAAGATCGGCCACTATAAAGGCCTGGCGGATTTTTTTCACCCTCCCAGGCTTCCTTCATCCCCCTGTGGGACCGGGCGAAGCTCGGGAATGGCCCGCCGCGGTAAACCGGCAGACCGCGTTGGGCCATTCCCGAGCTTCGCCCGGTCCCACACTGTTTTTCCAAACGCGGCGTCGGACGCGCTAGGATAGCCGTCTGTCTTGCTCAGTCTTTATAACGGGAGAACCCATGGGTGCCGTCAATCGCGCCGCCGTCGAAGCCGTACTTGGCCAGTACACCGACCCCTACCTGAACCAGGACCCGGTCAGCGCCGGGTGCGTGCGCGCCATCGATATCGAAGGCGGGCAGGTCAACGTGGTGTTGCAACTGGGCTACGCTGCCGGCCTGTTCAAGAACGGCTTCGCCCAGGTGCTGCAGACGGCCGTCGAAGGCCTGGAAGGCGTGACGCGCGCCACTGTGCGCATCGACTGCGTGATCGGCGCCCACAAGGCCCAGGCCCAGGTGCCGGGCATGGCCAACGTCAAGAACATCGTTGCCGTGGCCTCGGGCAAGGGCGGCGTGGGCAAATCCACCACCGCCGCCAACCTGGCCCTGGCGCTGGCCCGCGAAGGCGCCCGTGTCGGTATTCTCGACGCCGACATCTACGGCCCCAGCCAGGGCGTGATGTTCGGCATCCCCGAAGGTACCCGGCCGCAGGTCAGGGACCAGAAGTGGTTCGTGCCGATCAAGGCCCACGGCGTGGAAGTGATGTCCATGGCTTTCCTGACCGACGACAACACGCCGATGGTGTGGCGTGGCCCGATGGTGTCCGGTGCGCTGCTGCAACTGATCACCCAGACCGCCTGGGACGACCTGGATTACCTGGTCATCGACATGCCGCCAGGCACCGGTGACATCCAGCTGACCCTGGCGCAGAAAGTGCCGGTGGCAGGCTCGGTGATCGTCACCACCCCGCAAGACCTGGCCCTGCTGGACGCACGCAAGGGCGTGGAGATGTTCCGCAAGGTCAACATCCCGGTGCTGGGCGTGGTGGAAAACATGGCCGTGCACATCTGCTCGAACTGCGGTCATGCCGAGCATCTGTTTGGCGAGGGCGGCGGCGCGAAGCTGGCAGCGCAGTACGGCGTGGAGGTGTTGGCGTCGTTGCCGTTGTCGATGGTGATTCGCGAGCAGGCCGATAGCGGCAAGCCGACAGCCATTGCCGAGCCGGAAAGCCAGATTGCCATGGTCTACCAGGAGCTGGCCCGCCACGTGGGCGCGCGCATTGTGATGCAGGAAGCGGCGGCGCCGGCGATGCCGAGCATTACCATCTCTGAAGATTGAGATTTGCGGTGGCTGGTTCCAGGGCAGAGCCCTGTCCTACACCGGTCGGGCCATGGGTGTCGGTTAGGCAAAGCGATCAGCCTTTGGAGGCAAGCAGGTACATCGCTGGGCATCCAAAGGCTGTGCGCTTTGCATCACTGACACTACTGCCGCGAATGGTGTAGGACAGGGCTCTGCCCTGGAACCAGCCACCCCAAATTGCAGGCATAAAAAAACCCCGCTCGAGAGCGGGGTTCTTTTGAACTGTTCAGTACAAGTTAGATAACTTGAACTTCTTCAGCTTGCATGCCTTTCTGGCCGCGGGTAGCGACGAAAGAAACCTGCTGGCCTTCTTTCAGGCTTTTGAAGCCGTCAGCTTGGATGGCTTTGAAGTGTACGAACAGGTCGTCACCGGATTGTGGAGTGATGAAGCCGAAGCCTTTTTCATCGTTGAACCACTTAACGGTACCGGTTTGGCGATTGGACATGGTAAATCTCCTTGGACAAAGTTAACTGCGGTTCAGGAAATGCCCTGGCCGAGACTGAGTGCAAAGAGCAGGAAAATTCATGAAGATGTAAAACATCGGGTAGAGATTCTCAGTGACACAAGCAACACAGTGACGCCACCTTAACCCTTTTTCAGGGGCCTGCCAATGCCCTGACACACGAATATCCCAAATCATGACTGACGGTGTGGGCAAGTGACGAAAAGTCGCAGTTTTCGGGGCTTGCAGGGCACCGAATGACCGGGCGGTCCAGCTAAATGTCCCAGGTGCTTTGAGCCATGGCGCGTGGTCCGGTAAGATGCGGGCATCATTTTCACCACCTCGCTATTCAGGACACCCCGCCATGAGCATCAAATCGGACAAGTGGATTCGCCGCATGGCGCAAGAGCACGGCATGATCGAGCCTTTCGTCGAGCGCCAGATGCGTGGCGAAGGCGCCGACCGGCTGATCTCCTTCGGTGTGTCCAGCTACGGCTACGACGTGCGCTGCGCCGACGAATTCAAGGTGTTCACCAACATCAACTCGGCCACCGTCGACCCGAAGAACTTCGACGAGAAGAGCTTTGTCGACGTCAAGAGCGACGTGTGCATCATCCCGCCCAACTCCTTCGCCCTGGCCCGCACCGTGGAATACTTCCGTATCCCGCGCAACGTGCTTACCATCTGCCTGGGCAAGAGCACCTACGCGCGCTGCGGCATCATCGTCAACGTCACCCCGCTGGAGCCGGAATGGGAAGGCCATGTGACCCTGGAGTTCTCCAACACCACCACGCTGCCGGCCAAGATCTACGCCAACGAAGGCGTGGCGCAGATGCTGTTCCTGGAGTCGGACGAAGAATGTGAAGTGTCCTACAAGGACCGCGGCGGCAAGTACCAGGGCCAGCGCGGCGTGACCCTGCCGCGTACATAATCCGACAGGCGCAAGGAATTAGTCGGCAAATCGGCACTCTATCCAGGTGAACAGTTCCGTTTCGCGTTGCGCGAAACGGGCCTTTGACCAGGGAGTGCCTATGAAAATCGACCCGACCATCAGCGCTGAACTGGCCAGGCTGGAGCCCAATCAGATTGGCGTGCTTGCCTGGACCTTGCTGGCCAACCCCATGGCCCATCTGGCAGGTGGCGTACCGGGCCAACCGGATCCCGACCCCAACCCGGATTACCCGCAGCCTGAAGAACCCGGCGAGCCGACCATTCCCGATCAACCCCCACCGGCGCCCGTCGCCTGACGTCGCACTGGCCACACCTGGCCGTCGCCGACCACGAACAGTGTCTCGTCGCGGCCAGCGTGTACCGGATGGCCGCCGGTAAAGGCACCGAACGCCGGTAACAGGCTGACCTCACCACCCAACCTGAAACATGGCAGGCGCAGGCTCTGCCGGCCTCTGCCGTGCAGCCGATACACCGGATGCACATGCCCGGCCAGTACCGGCATGTGCGGGTGCGCGTCGGGTTCGTGTTGCAACGCGAACGGCCCCAACAGCAACGGCTCTGCCACCACCTCGAACGCCAGGCTTGCCGGTGGATCGCCCGCGCGGCGGTCGTGGTTGCCCCTGATCAGCGTCACTGCCAGTTGCTGATGCCGCTCGCGCCACTGCTGCAGCGCGGCCAGGGTCGCCGGCCCCTGGGAGCCGGGGGCATGCAGAAAATCGCCGAGAAAGATCAGACGCTGGCAGTCATGGGCGCCCAGCAGGCGATCCAGCACCGCCAGGTTGCTGGCCGTGGTGCCATGGGGCACCGGCTGGCCCAGGCGGCGATAGGCGGCCGCCTTGCCGAAGTGGGCGTCGGCAATCAGCAGCGCCCGCTGCTCGGGCCAATAGATGGCTTTGTCGGGCAGCAGCCACAGGGTGGTGCCGTGAAAGTCGACGGCGTGATGAGTGCTCATGGCCCGGCCGCCGTTTCCAGATCGTTGACCATGCGCGCAATGCGGTCGGCCAGCTTCTCGCTGCTCAGGCTTTCGCGAAACCGCTCCACCATCAGCGGGAAGGCCAGTGGCGTGGCGCGTTTGAGGACGTGAATGTCCAGGCGCTGGGCCTGCATGCGCACCAGCGTCTGCTCCAGGCGTTCCACGTCCAGTTCCTGGCGCAGTACTTCTTCCTGGGCCTGGGTCAGCAGCAGGTTGCCGGCGTCGTATTGCTTGAACACTTCGAAGAACAGCCCGCTGGAGGCCTGCACCTGGCGGGTGCTTTTTTGCGAGCCTGGGTAGCCACCGAATACCAGCCCCGAGATGCGCGCGATTTCCCGGAAGCGTCGCAACGCAAGCTCGCCAGCGTTAAGGCTGGCCAGTACATCGGCCAGCAATTGGTCCGGGCTGAGCAGGGCGCCGTTGAGCCACTGTGGCCAGTCTACGGGGGTGGCACTGAGCAGTTCGAAACCGTAGTCGTTGACGGCGATGGAGAACGTCAGCGGTTGGCGCTGACTCATGCGCGAGGCCAGCAGGCTGCCCAGCCCCAAGTGAACCTGGCGGCCGGCGAAAGGATAGAGAAACAGGTGCCAGCCTTCGCGCGATTTCAGGGTTTCGGCCAGCAGCGTGGTGGGCGTGGGCAGGGCCGACCAGTGCTGCTGTACTTCCAGTAACGGCTGCACGGCGCGCATGGGCGGGCTCTGGTATTCGCCTTGGGCAGCCAGGCCCAACTGGCGTACCAGTGCATCGGCCAGCTCGCTGGACAGCGGCATGCGCCCGCCATTCCAGCGCGGCACGGCGGCTTTCTTCGCGGTGCTGCGCTTGACGTAGGCGGTCATGTTTTCCACCCGTACCAGCTCCAGCTGGCGGCCGGCGAACAGAAAGCCGTCGCCGGGGCGCAGGCGGGCGATGAAGCCTTCCTCGACGCTGCCCAGCGAACGGCCGCCGCCGCCCTTGCTCCAGTATTTCAGTTGCAGGCTGGCGTCGCTGACGATGGTGCCGATGCTCATGCGATGGCGGCGCGCCAGCCGCGCGTCGGGCACGCGCCAGATGCCGTGCTCGTCCGGTTCCACACGGCGGTAGTCGGGGTAGGCGGTGAGGGAGTGGCCGCCGTGACGGACGAAGGCCAGCGCCCACTGCCATTCATCGTCGGTGAGCTCGCGGTAGGCCCAGGCGCTGCGCACTTCTTCCAGCAGCTCATCGGGCAGGAAGCCGCCGCCCAGGGCCATGCTGACCAAGTGTTGCACCAGCACGTCCAACGGTTTGCGCGGCGACTCACGCGGCTCGATCTGCCGTGCCGCCACGGCCTGTTCGGCGGCAGCGGCTTCCACCAGCTCCAGGCTGTGGGTGGGCACCAGAGTGACGCGCGAAGGGCGACCGGGCGCATGACCCGAGCGTCCCGCGCGCTGCATCAACCGGGCCACGCCCTTGGCCGAGCCTATCTGCAGCACGCGCTCCACGGGCAGGAAGTCCACGCCCAAGTCCAGGCTTGAGGTGCACACCACGGCCTTGAGCTGGCCATCCTTGAGGGCGCGCTCCACCCAGTCGCGGGTTTCCCGGGCCAGCGAACTGTGGTGCAAGGCAATGATGCCGGCCCAGTCGGGGCGTGCATCCAGGATGGATTGAAACCAGATTTCGGCCTGGGAACGGGTGTTGGTGAACGCCAGGCAGCTGCTGCTGGAATCAATTTCGGCGACCACCTGGTCGAGCATGCGCAGGCCCATGTGTCCGCCCCAGGGGAAGCGTTCGATGGCCGCCGGCAACAGGGTGTCGACTTCGATGCGCTTGGCTTCGGCGCCTTGCACCGTGATGCCTTGGTCGACGCCCAGCAGCACGTCCTGGGCGTGGGCCTGATTGCCGAGGG
The DNA here is from genome assembly GCA_000497835.1 of gamma proteobacterium L18. Classification (GTDB taxonomy): domain Bacteria; phylum Pseudomonadota; class Gammaproteobacteria; order Pseudomonadales; family Pseudomonadaceae; genus Aquipseudomonas. The sequence goes on from KI547164.1 coordinate 562,111, forward strand.
TGGCCGAGATGCCCCACACGATCAATGCAGGTTGCCAGCGCCGCAGGCGGGCCAAGGCCAGTTGCAGTTGCACGCCGCGCTTGTTGCCGATCAGTTCGTGCCATTCGTCCACCACCACCATGGCCAGGCTGGCGAATTCTGCCTTGGCATTTTCCCGTGCCAGCAGCAGGGTCAGGCTTTCCGGAGTGGTGATCAGCGTGGTGGGCAGGCGCCGGCCCTGGCGGGCGCGTTCGGCGCTGCTGGTGTCGCCGGTGCGCAGGCCAACGGTCCATGGCAGCTGCAGGTCGTCCACTGGGGCGAGCAGGGCGCGATGGGTGTCGGCGGCCAAGGCGCGCATGGGGGTGATCCACAGCACCGTCAGGGGGGCTGTACGGCTGCCTGGCTTGGCAAAGCGATTGAGGGCGGCAAACCACAGGGCGTAGGTTTTGCCGGCGCCGGTGCTGGCGTGCAGCAGGCCTGATTGTCCGGCCTTCACGGCGGCCCAGACCTGCTTCTGGAAGGCGAAGGGTTTCCAGTGGCGGTCGGCGAACCAGTGTTTGGCGTGGTCGGGCATCGGCGCTGTCCGTGGGGGTTAAACCAGAGACAGCGGGGCGGGCAGGTTAGTTTAGTGTGGTCTGGGCTGGCCTCATCGCGAGCAAGCTTTGCTCCCACAGTGTTGAGCCGACCACGGTGGACGGCTGAGCATTGTGGGAGCAAAGCTTGCTCGCGATGAGGCCAGCACAAACGACAAATTACTTCAGGTTGCCGCTGAGGAACTGGCGCAGCCGCTCGCTCTTGGGGTTGCCCAGCACTTCCGCCGGCACACCTTCTTCCTCCACCAGCCCCTTATGCAGAAACATCACCTGGCTCGACACCTGCCGGGCAAAGCTCATTTCGTGGGTCACCATGATCATGGTGCGGCCTTCCTCGGCCAGGCCCTGAATCACCTTCAGCACTTCGCCCACCAACTCCGGGTCCAGCGCCGAGGTGGGTTCGTCGAACAGCATCACCTCAGGCTCCATGGCCAGCGCGCGGGCAATGGCCACACGTTGCTGCTGGCCGCCGGACAGAAAGGCGGGGTACTGATCGGCCACGCGCGCCGGCAGCCCCACCTTGTCCAGGTAACGGCGGGCACGCTCCTCGGCTTCGTGCTTGCTCACGCCCAGTACCCGCCGCGGGGCCATGGTGACGTTTTCCAGCACGCTCATGTGGCTCCACAGGTTGAAGTGCTGGAACACCATGGCCAGGCGCGTGCGGATGCGCTGCAGTTCATCCGGGTCGGCCACGCGCATGCCGTGGCTGTCCTGCACCATGCGCACTTGCTTGCCGTCCAGGCTCATGGCGCCGTCGTTGGGGGTTTCCAGAAAGTTGATGCAGCGCAGGAAGGTACTCTTCCCCGAGCCGCTGGCGCCGATCAGGCTGATGACGTCGCCGGTCTTGGCCTTGAGCGAAACGCCCTTGAGCACTTCGTTGTCGCCATAGCGTTTGTGCAGGCCATCGATGGTCAGTTTGTACATGGGCAATCAGGTCTCAAGGCGAAAGAAGGTAGCCGCTGCGGTAGGCTTCATGGCCGGCCACGTGGGCCACGACCATGCCAGCGGTGGCCATGCGCCGCAGCGAGCGGGCGTACAGCAACCCCGGCTGGGTGCAGCGCACGGGCGTGATGCGATCGGTAATGGGGTCGATGACGTCGGCAATCAGCTGGCCGGCGCTCATCTGCTCGCCCGGCAGCACGTGGAACACCAGCAGGCCGCCGGCCGGGGTGGTCACCGGCTCCACGGCGGCCAGCGGCGTGGCCGGGTACAGCAGCTCGGGCTGCGGCGCAGCAGTGCCGGCAATGGCGCCAAAATCGGTCAGGTAGTCCAGGATCGCATCGGCGTCTGCACTGGCCGTATGGTGGTCGACGTCCAGTTGGCCGCGCAGCTCCACCGTCACCGAGAAGCTGCCCTGGGGGATCTCGAAGCGGTGGTTGAAGCGCTGCTGCAGCTCCCACCACACCAGGGTGAAGCACTCGTCGAACGACTGCCCACCCGAGTCGGTGGCCAGCAGGCTGGCCTGGGCGCCCAGGTAGCGCGACAGCGGCTCTACCTTGGGCCACGCCTCGGGGGTTGTGTACAGGTGCGCCACGGCTTCGAAGTCGCAGTGCAGGTCCAGCACCATATCGGCGTCGCAGGCCAGGCGTTGCAGGGTCAAGCGCTGGGACTGCAACTGGGTGTTCGGCACCTGGGCTTCCAGGGCGCGGCGCAGGCTGGCGCGGATCAGCCGCGCGTTGTGCTGCGGGTCGTCGCCCAGGTGCGGCTCCACCTCGTCGCCCACCTGGTCACTGACATCGACGAACAGACGGTTGAAGTTCTGCCCGCTCTCCAGCTCGTAGCGGCCCAGGGGGACGTCCATCAGTACCTGTTCCAGGCCGACCGGGTTGGCCACCGGCACCAGCACGATTTCGTGGTTCAGGCGTCCGGTCTGTTCCAGCTCGCGCAGGCGCTGCTTGAGGTGCCAGGCCACCAGCATGCCGGGCAGCTCGTCGGCGTGCAGCGAGGCCTGAATGTAGATTTTGCCGGCGCCGTCCGTGGGGCCGAAGTGGAAACTGTGGATCTGCCGGCCGGTGCCAGGCACCGGGCTGATCAGGTCATGGGTGCGATGCAGCATGTCAGGTTCCTAGTGCGCAGGGCCGAGGAAGGCCAGCCAGCGGCGTTCGGCCAGGCGAAACAGGCCCACCAGCGTAAAGGTGATGGTCAGGTAGATCAGCGCCGCGATGCCGAACGACTGGAACGTCAGGAAGGTGGCCGAGTTGGCGTCGCGCGCCACCTTGAGGATGTCCGGTACGGTGGCGGTAAAGGCCACGGTGGTGGAGTGCAGCATCAGGATCACTTCGTTGCTGTAGAAGGGCAGCGAGCGACGCAGGGCTGACGGCATGATCACGTAAGTGTAGAGCTTCCAGCCGGTCAGGCCGTAGGCCTTGGCGGCCTCGACTTCGCCGTGGTTCATGCTGCGGATCGCCCCGGCAAAAATCTCCGTGGTGTAGGCGCAGGTGTTGAGGGCGAAGGCCAGGATGGTGCAGTTCATCGCATCGCGGAAGAACGCGTTCAGCTCCGGCTGGTTGCGCACCGCCTCGATGCTGTAGATGCCCGTGTAGCAGATCAGCAGCTGGATATACAGCGGCGTGCCGCGGAACAGGTAAGTGTAGAACTGCACCGGCCAGCGCACCCAGAAGTGGCTGGACACGCGGGCGATGGACAGCGGGATGGACACCACGAAGCCGATGGCGATTGACGCGGTCAGCAGCCACATGGTCATGGCCAGGCCGGTGATGTGCTGGCCGTCCGAATACAGGAACGGGCGCCAGTATTGTTGCAACAGTTCGATCATCGCACCGCCTCCCGGCTGCCTGCGCTGTAACGCCGTTCGGCCCAGCGCAACACGATGTTGGAGGCACTGGTGATCAGCAGGTAGATGATGGCCGCCAGGACCAGGAAATAGAACAGCTGGTAGGTGCTTTTGCCGGCGTCCTGCGCGGCCTTGACCAGGTCGGCCAGGCCGATGATCGACACCAGCGCGGTGGCCTTGAGCATCACCATCCAGTTATTGCCGATGCCCGGCAGGGCAAAGCGCATCATCTGCGGGAACACTACGTAGCGAAAGCGCTGGCCGCGTTTGAGGCCATAGGCGGTGGCCGCTTCCACCTGGCCGCGCGGCACGGCGAGGATCGCGCCACGGAAGGTTTCGGTGAAATAGGCGCCATAGATGAACCCGAGGGTGATCACACCAGAGGTGAAAGGATCGATCTCGATGTAGTCCCAGTCCATGGCATCTGTGAGATTGGTCAGCCAGGTTTGCAGGCTGTAGAAGATCAGCAGCATCAGCACCAGGTCGGGCACGCCGCGGATCAGGGTGGTGTACAGCTGGGCGGGCACGCGCAGCAGCTTGACGCTTGAAAGCTTGGCCGTGGCGCCCAGCAGGCCCAGGCACACGCTGACCAGCAGTGACAGCACTGCCAGTTTGATGGTCATCCAGGTGCCTTGCAGCAGAATCGGGCCGAAGCCCTTCAAGCTGAGTGCCGAAAGGCCCAGGTTTTGTAATAGGTCGTCGAACATGGATCAGGCCTGTGCAGGTAGAAAAAACGCCTTCCCCCTGGAGGAGGAAGGCGTTGTCACCAAATGTTACTTACCGCTGTACAGGTTCAGATCACCGAAGTGTTTCTTCTGAATGGTGTCGTAAGTGCCATCCTTGTGTAACGCTTCGATACCTTTGTCCAGCAGGGCCTTGAGGTCTTTGTTACCCTTTTTGATACCGACGGCGGTCTTGGCCGGCAGCAGTGGGTCGTTGACTGGCTTGCTGACTTCGTAGTCCTTGCCGGCGTCCGACTTCAGGAAGCCCAGTTCCGCCTGCAGCATGTCCTGGATCGAGGCGTCCAGACGGCCGTTGGTCAAGTCGGCGTACACCTGGTCCTGGTTGGCGTATGGCTGGATCTTCACGCCGGCCGGTTCCAGTTTGGCCTTGGCGTAGGCTTCCTGGATGGTGCCTTGCTCGTAGCCCACGGTCTTGCCTTTGAGCGATTCAGGGGTGCTGTAGTCCGCCCCTTTTTTGAACACCAGCGCGGTTGGGCCGGAGAACAGTTCGCTGGAGAAGTCGATGACCTTCTCGCGGGCTTCGGTCACGGTCATGGACGAGATCACGCCGTCGAATTTACCGGCGTTCAGGCCAGGCACCATGCCGTCGAAGTCGTTTTCGACCCATTTGCACTGCACTTTCAGTTCTTTGCAGATGGCGTTGCCCAGGTCGATGTCAAAGCCCACCAGGCTGCCGTCGGCGGCCTTGGATTCAAAAGGTGCGTAGGACGGGTCCACGCCAAAGCGCAGTACCTTGTAATCCTTGGCCATTGCGGCGCCAGCAGACAAACATAAGGCCAGAGCAGAAAGGGTCAGCAATGCTTTTTTCATTGTGCAGTCCTTAGAACCTGAGAAGAGCGTACAGGGGTACGCGACATTCGTTACCGGCGGATGCCAGACATCATTGTGATAGCAATTTTCGCACCACAGTCCCCGAACGAGCGTTTAAATGGGGCACTGCAAAGGCTCTGGCGCAGCCGCCTGCCCAAAAAAGGGCGAGCCCGAAAACGCGCCCCAAAAGTGGGCGTTCAGCCCAGCAAGTCTTGCAGCGTAGCCAGACTATCGGCTTCTTCCACCGGCTTGTCATGCCGCCAGCGCAACATGCGCGGAAAACGTACGGCAATGCCGCTTTTATGACGTTTTGACAGGGCTATGCCTTCAAACCCGAGCTCGAACACCAGGGTGGGGCGCACGCTGCGCACGGGGCCGAATTTCTCCACGGTGGTTTTGCGCACGATGGCATCAACTTGGCGCATTTCCTCATCGGTCAGCCCCGAGTAGGCCTTGGCAAAGGGCACCAGGGTGCGCTCGCTGGCGTCGGGCGGGCCGTCCCACACGGCGAAGGTGTAGTCGGTGTACAGGCTGGCGCGGCGGCCGTGGCCGGCCTGGGCGTAGATCAGTACGGCGTCGACGCTGAAGGGGTCGACCTTCCATTTCCACCAGGTGCCCATGTCCTTGGTACGGCCCACGCCGTACAGGGCGTCGCGGGCCTTGAGCATCATGCCTTCCACACCCAGCCGGCGGGAGTGCTCGCGCTGGCGGTCAAGGTCCAGCCAGTCGCTGCCTTCCACCAGGGGGGACAGGCGCAGCACCGGGGTGGCGGTGGCGGCAACCAGGGTGTCGAGTTGCTCGCGTCGCTGCCCTTGCGTGCGGTTGCGCCAGTCATGGCCCTCCCATTCCAACAGGTCGTAGGCCAGTACCACCACGGGTATTTCTTCGAGCAGCTTCTTGCTCAGGGTCTTGCGGCCGATGCGCTGCTGCAGCAGGGCAAAGGGTTGTACTTGGTCTTTCCACACCACGATTTCGCCGTCGATGACAGTGCCATCGGGCAGGCTGTGCTCCAGGGCCATCAGTTCGGGGAAGCGATCGCTGACCAACTCTTCGCCCCGTGACCAGATCCACAGGCGGCCTTCACGCTTTACCAGTTGGGCGCGGATGCCGTCCCATTTCCACTCCACCTGCCAGTCACTGACCGGGCCCAGCAATGTTTCGAACTGGTCGGTTGGGTGTTGCAGGGCGTGGGCCAGGAAGAACGGGTAGGGCTGGCCACCGCGCTGGGCGTGTTCGTCGGCGGACTCGGCGGCAATCAGCCTGCGGTAGCTGTCTGCCGTGGGGCGGTGGGACAAGTCGGTGTAGCCCACCAGGCGCTGGGCCACGCGCTTGCTGTCGATGTCGGCCAGTTGCGCCAGGGCGCGGGTGACCAGCAGTTTCGACACGCCCACGCGAAAGCTGCCGGTGATCAGCTTCAGGCACACCATCAGGCTTTGCCGATCCAGTTGCGCCCACAGCATTGGCAGGCGTTCGGCCAGGGTTTCAGGTGGCAGCCCGCGCAGGGGGAGCAGCGCCTGTTCCACCCACCAGGCCAGGCCTTGATCACTGCTGTGGGAAGATTCGGGCAATAACAGGGAAAAGGTCTCGGCCAGGTCACCGACGGCCTGGTAGCTTTCTTCGAACAGCCACTCCGGCAACCCGCTGGTGCTGACCGCGATATCACGCAGCACCCGGCTGGGCACCAGTTGCCTGGGGCGGCCGCCAGACAGGAAGTAAACGGCCCACGCGGCATCATCGGCCTGGGCGTGGCTGAAATAGTCCAGCAGGGCATCGCGCTTGGCGTTGGTGGAGGTGGTTTCGTCCAGGCGCGCGTACAGTTCGGCGAAGGCTTTCATGCGCTGGCTTGCTCCTGGTCTTCATCGCCGTACTCGGTGGTGAAGCCCTGGGCGTCCAGGCCCAGGTCGCGCAGGTAGCGCACCAGCACCGCCACCGAGCCGTGGGTGACCATCACTCGTTCGGCGCCAGTCTGCTCGATGGCCCATAGCAGGCCGGGCCAGTCGGCATGGTCGGACAGCACGAAACCGCGGTCCACCCCGCGCCGCCTGCGGGTACCGCGCAGGCGCATCCAGCCGCTGGCGAAGGCATCGCTGTAGTCACCGAAGCGGCGCATCCAGGTACTGCCGCCGGCGGAGGGCGGGGCCAGAATCAGTGCCTGGCGCAGGGCGGGATCGGTTTTCTTGAAGTCGCCGGCGTAATGGGTTTCGGGAATGTGGATGCCGCCGTCGCGGTACACCCGGTTCAACGGTTCGACGGCGCCATGCACCAGGATCGGCCCGATGCTGGCGTCGATGCCGTGCAGAATGCGTTGTGCCTTGCCGAAGGCGTAGGCGAACAGCACGCTGGCCTTGCCGGCCTGGGCGTTGGCGCGCCACCAAGTGTCGATTTCGCTGAAGATTTCCTGCTGCGGTTGCCAGCGGTAAATGGGCAGGCCGAAGGTGGATTCGGTGATGAAGGTGTGGCAGCGCACGGGCTCGAACGGCGTGCAGGTGCCATCGGCTTCCACTTTGTAATCCCCTGAGGCAACCCACACCTCGCCCTGGTATTCCAGGCGCACCTGGGCGGAGCCCAGCACATGGCCAGCCGGGTGGAAGCTGAGAGTGACACCGTGGTGCACCAGGCGCTCCCCGTATGCCAGGGTTTGCAAATTGATGTCGGCACCCAGCCGTGCCCGCAAGATGCCGGCGCCGGGGCTGGCCGCCAGATAATGCTGGTTGCCCGTGCGCGCGTGGTCGCCATGACCGTGGGTGATCACCGAGCGCTCCACCGGGCGCCAGGGGTCGATGTAGAAATCCCCGGGCGGGCAGTACAGGCCTTCGGGGCGGGCGATGACGAGGTCCATGGGGGGCGGCCTGTGCAGTGGGGCTTAAACTTCAGAGGCCCCGCGAACCGGGGAAGTTCGCAATTTGTAGGCGGTAGGGGTAGGTTTAAGACTCAACTCATAGAGGACGCCTGCCATGAAACTGCGCTGGATAACGGTACCGCTGCTGTTGCTCGCCACCGCAGGCACTGCCTTGGCGGACTGCCCCGAGCTGTTGCAGGGGCAGATGACCAAGCTGCGTGGCAAAGAGTCGATCGATTTGTGCCAGCGCTTCGCCGGCAAACCGTTGGTGGTGGTCAACACGGCGAGTTATTGCGGCTTTGCCCCGCAGTTCACCGGGCTGGAGGGCCTGTACAGCCGCTACAAGGGCCAGGGCCTGGAAATGATTGGCGTGCCGTCCAACGACTTCAAGCAGGAAGCCCAGGACACGGTGGAGACGGCCAAGGTCTGCTACGCCAATTATGGCGTGACCTTCACCATGACCCAGCCGGCGGCGGTACGCGGTGCGGACGCCACCCACTTGTTCAAGGTGCTGGCCGAGCAGAGCAGTGCGCCGAAGTGGAATTTCTACAAGTACGTGGTGGACCGGCAGGGCAATGTGGTGGCCAGTTTTTCCAGCATTACCAAGCCCGATGACCCTGACCTGATTGCGGCGGTGGAGAAAGCCATCGCCTCCAAGCCGTAGCAGCAGTTGCCATTGTGGGACCGGGCGAAGCTCGGGAAGCGAACGACTCGATGATCCTGCTTGCCGCTTCCCGAGCTTCGCCCGGTCCCACAGGGATAGTCGTTGTAGAGCTAAGGCATTCGTCCATGAAAAAACCCGCCGAGGCGGGTTTTTTTGCAGCAGGTACGCGAATCAGAAGCGGTAGGTAATCGAGGTACCGAAACCGCTGGCGCTGTTCTTGTACTTGGAGCTGTAGGCCAGCTTGGAAGCCGACACTTCGTTGATCTTCACGCTTTCTTCCCACAGGTAGGAGTAGGCGAAGTCCAGGGTGATGTTGTCCACCGGGGTCCAGCCCACACCGAAGCTGACGGCCTGACGGTCGCCTGTCGGGATGCGTGGCGAGCGGTTGACGTTGTTGGTCGGGGACTGGTCAACCGAGTAACCGGCGCGCAGTACCACTTCCTTGTTCAACTGGTAGGCGGCGCCAATGGCGTGGGCCCAGGTGTCGTGCCAGTTCTGCTCTTCGGTGATGGTGCCCAGGGAGCCGGCCAGCAGTGCAGGCACACCCGAGTTTTCCACGGTGATGTCCTTCAGGCGGCTCCAGCGTGTCCAGGTGCTGCCGGCGTACACGGTCCAGTCGTCACCCAGTTTCTGAGTGATGGAGAAGTCCACGGATTCCGGGGTGTCCAGGTCCAGCGAGGCGTCGAAGCTGCGACCGCTAAGGCCCAGCAGGCTGAAGGTACCACCGGTGACTTTGGTGTCGCCGTCCAGGTGGTAATCCACCTTGGAGTGGTAGGTCAGGCCCAGGCTGGTGGTTGGCGTGGCTTGCACCAGGATACCGGCGTTGAAGCCGATGGCGGTGTCGTTACCGTTGATTTTCACCTTGCCGTCGTTGGTGCCGGGGGTGAACGAGTTGGGCACCATGGAGCTCAGTTCGCCGTCGATGCGGTTGATGGTCGGGCCGAAACCGATCGACACGATATCGTTGAACGCATAGCTGACGGTAGGCTGGAAGGTGATGACCGAGACCTTGCTCTTGTTGGCGTAGTAACGGCCGGCAAAATCGCTGTGGTAGTCGGTGATCAGACCGAACGGCACGTAAAAGCCGACACCGAAGGCCCAGTGGTCGTCGATTGGCTGCACGTAATAACCCATGGGCACGGTGGTCATCGGCACCATGTCGCCACCCTCTTTGCCCCCCAGGGTGGCTCGCGAGTTGCTGATGTCGGTTTTTGCGTCAATCACGGCCGCGCCCACGGTGGCCTGGGCCTGCTTGAGTCGCGACATACCGGCAGGGTTGCCGTAGATGGTGCTGGCGTCATCGGCAGAAGAAGAGCGGCCGGCGAAGCCGGTGCCCATGCCACTGATGCTGGTTTCGTTAATGGCAAAGCCACTGGCGAACAGCTGGGTGGAAGCGAGTGTGACGGCGATGCTGATTGTGGTCTTGAGCATTACTTTTTTCATTATTAGAACTCCATGTGATCACCGAAGCGAAAACTACCAACATTTTCGCTGCGGCGCTATAGCCCGTATCGCTGGAGATAGAGCGGTTTTGTAGGACAATCCGACCAGATTTGCGGCTTATAAGCTGGCGTTATGCCACGATCTTCAGCTGGCTAATCTGTCACTGACGGTAATGCAGGTTGCCCAGGCGGCGGTGAAGTCCCTTATGCGCCCCTGAGGCTGGAAGGTTTGGCGCCATATTCTGGCCATGCCGATAACATCATCGGCCTGTGGCAAGGGCGTTTTCTGCTCTTCGATCAAAAGCCACGCAATAGCGGTGGCGTACCGAAGGTTGACGGTCAATTCCTGATGCGGGCCACTTAAAAAAGCGTGTTGGCTGGCCAGCCCCCTGACGAGGCTGGCCAGATCCGGGTCCAGGGCAAGGTAGCGATCCCACAAGGCCTGGTGGCGCAAGGCGCCGATGCGGTACAACCCATGACCGCGGCGCCCGTGAAGTTCAGTGCCCAACGCCGACTGGCTGGCGGCCACGCCCAGCAACAGGGCCTCGGCCGTGGGGCAGTGACGCCCCAGGTACATCAACGTCGGACGTATCACGTACTGGCTCAATTCCCGTGCGGCGATCCCCATAAACCCTGCGACCTCTCCTGTCTGGCCGACGGAACCTGGGTGCTTGGCAGCAGTGAATCGAAGGGGCTCCGCCGGAAGCGGCGCGAGCCGCTTGAATTGAAGTGTAGTGTGATATATGTGCTGTAAAGGGCTGTTTTTAAATTATTTGTGGGAGGGGAAGGTGCAAGCATATACCCGGTAGTGATAAGCGTCGGGCTGCACTGGTGGGGGTCAACCACCAGCAAGCCCTTGCACCGTGGGAGCGGGCTCTGCCCGCGAAGAGAGCGCCGTGGTGTTTCAGGCACTGCGCGGTGTTCTTTTCGCGGGTAGAACCCGCTCCCACAGGTTGCTCAACCCCATAGAGCCTCCCACAGAACAAATGCAGCCACGGGCTGGACACCACAAATCGCGGGCATAAAAAAGCCCCGCATCAGCGGGGCCTTGGGTGTCGCCTGGGTGCCGATCAGGCAACCAGTGCCTGACGCGTACGGTCGATAACGGCTTGCAGCGGTTCAGCGCTGGAGTATTGTTCCGGGTACAGGCGTTCGCTGTGGCGGGCAATACCGTGCTCGTTGACGACGGTAAAGCTGAAGCAGCCTTTGCGAGCGGCCATGATCAGGCAGTTCAGTGGTGCAAAGGCGTCAGTCAGGGTGCGCATGGCATCTTGAGTATGGATAGTGTTCATAGTTATTGGATGTTCCTGCAAAAGACACGGATAAGATCCGTGCACACTAAAAACGTTCCAGTAACGCGGGCCACCATTGGCCGGACGAAGAACCTGACTGGAACAAAGCAGCCAGTGTGAGCGCATTCAAATGTGGCGCTTGGGCTGACCGGTAGGTACTTAGGAGGACAGGCAACACACCGGGGCAAAGGTTCGCTGCCCGTGGGTGAAGATCCTGATCAATCAGCAGGTTGGTTAGGTCAGAGTAAAGAGGCTTGGCATCGACACCTGGCTATTGCCACGGCGCGTGAAGTGTTTACCTGGAAACCATCGAGTAGGTCGGTCCGCTGTGTCAGCAGGGGGTTCGCTTTGCTGCGAACGACGTGCTGGAGGACTGTTTCGACCAATAAATTGACTTTCAGCTTGGTACTAACGATGCCAAGGCTAATCGATAGTGTGGGTGACTTGCAAGCACTATTTCAATGTAGGCGATGTATGGCCTGTGCTCGATCGCCAGCAGACCAGTTTGCCTCTTCACGACCTGCTTGGGAAGCCCCTGAAAACGCGGTATCTGCCCTGAAAATTGACGCCAGTGCAAAAATGGTGCGCACCCGCGCCTCCATTCGGGGCAGTTGTGCACACAGTGCCATCGGATTGTCATGCACCTGCAAAGCCCTTGCCGAAGGGGCCCCTACGCCGGATTGAAAATTTAAGTCAATAGAAAAAAACGTCTTTTTTTTACTGGTGAAAAAATCGTCAGTTTGACTGGAGCCCCTATTCTACAAGGGTTTGCGGGCATTGGAGGACGGTTGTCCACTGAGTTATCCACAGCTTCTGTGGATTGTCCCGAGCGCTTGCTCTAGCACGGGCGTACCCGGTTATTTCATGTTTCTGAGTAACTCTTCACCCGGTTTTGTCAATCGACGGCTCAGCACTTTTTGCTCCAGGCTCATGCCGATATTTTTTTCTTCGCAGAATCAAAATCGTGCGGCTATCGCCCGACCGGAGGCAAACACGGTCGTCAGTTTGCCGCCGGTCGTCGCATCGCTCAGACTGTGGCCTTTGATTGTCTGCGGTGGAACTTGAAATGGCCTTTGACCTCACCAGCCTTCTGCTCGGCCTGTTGTTGGCCGGCGCCCCCAGCCTGGCGCTGGCCTGGCAGATACAGCGGCGCCTGAGTGCGTTGAATGCCGACACGGCATTGCTGCAGGAGCGCCTGACCACGGCGCAGTTGGCCCAGGATGGTTTGAGTGCGCAACTGGAGGCCAGCCGCGACGAGATCAGCGACCTGGCCCAGGCCAACACCGTCAAGCAGGCGGAACTGGCCGCGCAGGCGCGCGAGCTGGACCTGCTGCAGATTGAACGCGACAACGCCCGTGACGCCGCCCATGCCTGGAATCTGGAGCGCAGCGGCAAGGAGGTGGAGCTGCGTCGTCTGGATGCCCAATGCGCCGGTCTGCAGGCTGAACTGCGTGAACAGCAGGACAGCCATCAGCAGCGCCTGAACGACCTGCAAGGCTCGCGTGACGAGCTGCGGGCACAGTTCGCCGAGTTGGCCGGCAAAATCTTCGATGAGCGCGAACAGCGCTTCGCCGAGACCAGCAACCAACGCTTGGGGCAGTTGCTCGACCCGCTCAAGGAACGCATCCAGTCGTTCGAGAAACGCGTGGAAGAGAGCTACCAGCAGGAGGCCCGCGAGCGCTTCTCCCTGGGCAAGGAGCTTGAGCGCCTGCAACAGCTCAACCAGCGCCTGAGCGATGAGGCCACCAACCTGACGCAGGCCCTCAAGGGCCAGAAAACCCAAGGCAACTGGGGCGAACTGATTCTAGAGCGAGTGCTGGAGCATGCCGGCCTTGAGAAGGGGCGTGAATACCAGACCCAGGTCAGTCTCAAGGGGCCTGATGGCGAACGCTTCCAGCCCGACGTGCTGATTTTGTTGCCAGGCGACAAGCAAGTGGTGGTGGACTCCAAGGTCAGTCTGACCGCCTACCAGCAATACATCAGCGCCGATGACCCGGCCGTGTCCCAGGCGGCGCTCAAGCAGCACGTGCTGTCGCTGCGCAACCACGTCAAAGGCTTGTCGGGCAAGGACTATAACCGTCTGGAGGGGCTGCACAGCCTGGACTTCGTGCTGCTGTTCGTGCCCATCGAGGCGGCGTTTTCGGCGGCGTTGCAGGCCGAACCCAACCTGTTCCAGGAAGCCTTCGACCGGCAGATCGTCATCGTCAGCCCCACCACGCTGCTGGCCACCCTGCGGGTGATCGACAGCCTGTGGAAGCAGGAGCGCCAGAGCCAGAACGCCCGGGAAATCGCCGAGCGCGCCGGCTGGCTGTACGACAAGTTCGTGCTGTTCATTCAGGACCTGGACGAGGTGGGCAACCGCCTGCAGCAATTGGACAAGGCCTACGGCGCGGCGCGCAACAAACTGGTGGAAGGCCGGGGCAACCTGGTCAGCCGTACCGAGCAGCTCAAGCTGCTGGGCGCGCGGGCCAGCAAGAGCCTGCCGGCCGACCTGCTGGAGCGCGCCATGACCGATGCCGAGGGCGCTTCACTGCCGGCTGAGGTGCCGGTTCAGTAACGCGCGCAACGCCGCCGGCTTCACCGGCTTGGCCAAGTAGTCCAGGCCGGCGGCGTGCACCTGGGCCAGCACTTCGGGGTGGCCGTCGGCGCTAATCACCATGCCCGGGATGGGCGCGTTCAGATGCGTCCGCAGCCAGGCCATCAACTGCGGGCCGGTGTCGCCTTCATCCAGGTGGAAGTCCACCAGCGCCAGGTTGGGGCGCATGCCTTGTTCCAGCAGGCGGCTGCAGTCTGCGCGGTCGCGGGCGGTGTACACCTGGCAGCCCCAGCGGCTGAGCAGGCTGTTCATGCCGATCAGGATGCTGTCTTCATTGTCCACGCACAGCACGCTCAAGCCGCTGAGGTCCTGGCCCTTGCTGGGCGCAGCCACCGTCGGTGCCGGCGCTTCGGCGCTGGCCAGCGGCACGCGCACGCTGAACACGCTGCCCTTGCCGGGCCAGGAGCGTACCTGCAGGCGGTGGCCCAGCACCCGGCACAGGCCGTCGGCAATCGCCAGGCCCAGGCCTAGGCCTTTTTCGGCGCGGGTCTGGTGACTGTCCAGGCGTTTGAACTCTTCGAAAATCACCTGCAGCTTGTCATCGGGGATGCCCGGCCCGCGGTCCCACACCTCAAGGCTCAACGCCCCGGCCTTGCGCCGCACGCCCAGCACGATCGGGCCCTTGCCGTAGCGCAGGGCGTTGGTCAGGAAGTTCTGCAGGATGCGCCGCAGCAACTTGATATCGCTGTCGATGCGCGCCGCCGAGGAGTGCAGGTGAAACGCCAGACCCTGGTCGTTGGCCAAGGCCTTGAACTCGGCGCCCAGGGTTTCGTACAGATCGCCCAAGGCAAAGGCTTTGCGATCGGGGGTGATCTTGCCGTTTTCCAGGCGCGAGATGTCCAGCAGGTCGCTGATCAGGTCTTCGGCCGAACGCAGCGAACTGTCCATGTGCTGCACCAACTGCTGCGCCTCGGCAGACAGGCCGTCACCTTGATGCGAAAGCGCGGCGGAGAACAGCCGTGCTGCGTTCAGCGGCTGCATCAGGTCGTGGCCCACGGCGGCCAGGAAGCGTGTCTTCGACTGGTTGGCGGCCTCGGCAATGCTCTTGGCGTCGGTGAGTGCCTGGTTGAGCTGCGACAGTTCATGAGTGCGCTCGGCCACCCGCTGCTCAAGGCCCTCGTTGGCGGCGGTCAGTGCCTGTTCGGCTTCGCGGAACGCGGTGATGTCGGTGAAGCTCATCACGAAGCCGCCGCCGGGCATGGGGTTGCCGATCAGCTCGATCACTCGGCCATTGGGGAACAGCCGCTCGGAGGTGTGCGCACGGCCCTGCCGCATCCAGTGCAGGCGGCGGGCCACGTGCACCTCGGCCTCGCCAGGCCCGCACAGGCCGCGTTCGGCGTTGTAGCGGATGATGTCGGCAATGGGGCGGCCGACGCTGATCAGGCCGTCAGGGTAGTTGAACAGTTCCAGGTAGCGCCGGTTCCAGGCCACCAGGTGTAGGGACTGGTCGACCACGCTCACGCCCTGGCTGATGTTCTCGATGGCACCTTGCAGCAGGGCGCGATTGAACTGCAGCACTTCACTGGCTTCGTCGGCGATCTTGACCACATCTTCCAGCTGCATGTCGCGGCCTTCGATGGCGGCGCGCACTACCACGCGGGTTGATGAGCTGCCCAATACGCCGGCCAACAGCCGCTCGGTGTGGGCGATCCAGTCGTTGTCGGCGCTCTGGTTGGGGTTGAAGCCGATGCCCTGGCGGTAGGCGAAACGCAGGAAGCTCTGGCGCGCGCGCTCTTCGCCGACGAAGCGCGAGGCCAGGGTCAGCAGGTCTTCGATCTGCACCGACAACGGCAACCGGCCGCCGGGGCGGGCGCTGGTTTCCTGGCCAATGAAGCGCCCGGCCTGCCAGTGCTCCGACACCCGCGTGCGCGACAGCGCCGAAACCCAGGCAAACAGGGTGAAGTTACCGGCCAGCGACAGCACCACGCCCAGGGTCAGCGGGGTGATCGGCAGGCCCATGGCGTCGTCGTGCAGCCAGGCCAGGCCCGGGAACAGGTGCAATGACAGGCCCAGGCTGTGGGCCGCCAGCGGCAGTACCAGGGTGTAAAACCACAGGAAGGTACCGGCCGCCAGCCCGGCGAACACGCCGCGGCGGTTGGCCTTTTTCCAGTACAGCGCACCGAGCATGGCCGGGGCCAGTTGCGCCACGGCAGCGAAGGCGATCTGGCCGATGGTGGCAAGGCTTGCCGTGCTGCCCAGCAGGCGGTAGCTGACGTAGGCCAGCAGCAGGATAACGACGATGCTGACCCTGCGCACCGAGAGCATCCAGTGGCGGAACACCTCGAATGGCCGCTCGGCGCTTTGCCGGCGCAGCAGCCAAGGCAGCAGCATGTCGTTGGAGACCATGGTCGACAGCGCCACGCTGGCGACGATGACCATGCCGGTGGCTGCGCTGGCGCCGCCGATAAACGCCAGCAAGGCCAGGGCAGGGTGGGATTCGGCCAGGGGCAGGCTGATCACGAACGAGTCGGGGATCACCGAGGCCGGCAGGCGCAATTGCCCCGCCAGGGCGATGGGCACCACGAACAGCGCGGCCAGGATCAGGTAGGCGGGGAACACCCAGCGCGCCAGGCGCAGGTCCTGGGGCTCGATATTTTCCACCACGGTGACGTGGAACTGCCGGGGCAGACAGATCATCGCCATCATGGCCACGCCGGTCTGCACCACCATGGACGGCCAGTTGATGGTTTGCTGCCAGTAGCTGTCCAGGCGTGGGGCCAGGCTGGCCTGGCTGAGCAGGTCATCGAAGCCGTCGTACAGACCGTAGGTGATGAAGGCGCCTACGCCCAAAAAGGCAAACAGCTTCACCAGCGCCTCGAAGGCAATGGCCAGCACCATGCCGCGATGGTGCTCGGTGACGTCCAGGCTGCGCGTGCCGAAGACGATGGTGAACAGCGCCAGCACCAGCGACACCACCAGTGCGGTGTCCTGCACCCGTGTACCCGAGGCGTCGGCGCTGGCGCCGATCAACAGGTTCACGCCCAGCACGATCCCTTTGAGCTGCAAGGCAATATACGGCAGCACGCCCACCAGGCAGATCAGCGCCACCACCACGGCCAGGGCCTGGGACTTGCCGTAGCGGGCGGCGATGAAGTCGGCGATGGAGGTGATGTTTTCCTGTTTGCTGATCAGGATCATCTTCTGTTGCACCCAGGGTGCGAAGACCATCAGGAGCACCGGGCCCAGGTAGATGGGCAGGAACGCCCACAGCTGTTCGGCGGCCTGGCCCACTGCGCCGAAGAAGGTCCAGCTGGTGCAGTACACCGCCAGTGACAGGCTGTACACCCAGGCACGCACGCGCGGCGACAGCGGCGTGCCGCGACGGTCGCCGTAGAAGGCAATGGCAAACATGACGGCCATGTAGGCCAGGGCGACGGCGGCGATCAGCCCGCTGGACAGCGACATCAAAGGCTCCGGTGCAAAGTGGACGGCGAACCTGTCACGGCGGCGACCAAAACTGTGGGACCGGGCGAAGCTCGGGAAGGGTACACCTCGCAGAAACTGCCTGACCGCTTCCCGAGCTTCGCCCGGTCCCACAGTTTTTGGTCGCGGGTCGGTACGGGTTCGGTGCACAGTCTCGCATGGCGCAGGCTGCGGCGTCAGTGTCGACCAAGGTTGTAGCTGCTGGGGGTTACGGCTTCAGGCTCAGGTCCACCAGCGTGTGCATCTGCTCGACACTGGGCGCCGACTCGGCGAACAGGATGCGGTACACCACCGGCGCCACGATCAGGTTCAGCAGGTGGTCGGCATCCGGCGTGCTTTCCCCCCGGCCACGGGCGCGTTCCAGAATGGTCTGCAACTGACCGCGCAGCACGGTGGCGCACTGGAACGAGCAACCGCTGGCGATGAAGTCGCGCATCATGTTGCGCCCCGGCTCCGAGTTCATCTCGTCCAGGTACTGCTCGGCCCACGCCAGCAGGTCGGCGCGCAGGCTGCCCAGGTCGGCCGGGTCGCTGTCGGGGCGCAGGCGGGCCAGGCTGACGTCGGCCAGCAGCGCGGCCAGCTCGCCCCAGCGGCGGTAGATGGTCACGGGGTCACGCCAGCGCGGCTGGCAATCAGCGGCACGGTCAGGCTGTCACGCGCCTGCTCTTGCAGCAGGGCGCGCACGGCGGCGTGTACCGACTCTTGCACGCGGGCACTGCGGCCGCCCGTGCGAATACCTTCTTTAATAGCCATTCAACGACCTTAACACAAAGCGTTTGCTTTAAGCGCGAAGCGGGTGCAGACTCCGCTAATGCAATGATTTAGCTTTTGCGGAGCGTGCCACATGTCCAACGTCCTGTCTGCAAGAAACAGCCTGACCTACCTGTCGGTGGTGCTGCTGACCTTCCTGGCGGCCTCCAGTGCGCCGACACCGCTGTACCACCTGTACCAGGAAACCTGGCAGTTCTCGCCGGGCATGTTGACCATGATCTTCGGCGTCTATTGCCTTGAGCCTGCTGGCGGCGCTGCTGACCGTCGGCTCGTTGTCCGATTATATCGGCCGGCGCCCGGTGCTGCGTGCAGCGTTGCTGATCAACATGCTGTCGATGCTGGCGTTCATCTACGCCCGCGATGTCAGTTGGCTGTTGGTCGCGCGCATTCTGCAGGGCTTCGCCACCGGCATGGCCACCAGTTCCCTGGGTGCAGCCCTGCTGGACAATGACCGGCAGAAAGGCCCGTTGCTCAACAGCCTGGCGCCCTTGCTGGGCATGGCGTTCGGTGCGCTGGGCAGTGGCCTGCTGGTGCAATACGCGCCCATGCCGACGGAACTGGTGTACATCGTGCTGCTGGCGTTGTTGGTGGCGCAGGCTGGCTTGCTGGTATGGCTGCCGGAAAGCGTCAGTGCCCAGCCGGGCGCCTGGGCTTCGTTGCGCCCCCGCCTGAGTGTGCCGCCTCAAGCACGCGCCGCCGTATGGCGCATGTTGCCGGTAAACACGGCGGTGTGGATGACCGGTGGCTTCTTTCTGTCGCTGGCGCCTTCGCTGGTGCGCGCGGCGACCGGCACCACGTCGAACCTGATCGGCGGGGCGCTGGTGGCCACCTTGACCCTCAGCGGTGCCGCGGCCATCTACGCCCTGCGCGCCAGCGCCGCCGACAAGGTGCTACGCCTGGGTACAGTGCTGCTGGCCATCGGCATTGCCTTGGTGTTGCTGGCCGCGAACCAGCAGGCGCTGTTGCTGTTCTTCATCGGCGCGGTGATTGCCGGCGCCGGTTTTGGCAGTGGTTTCCTGGGGTCGGCGCGCAGCGTGCTGCCCCTGGCTCACGCCCATGAGCGCGCTGGTCTGATGTCGACCTTCTATGTGCTGAGCTACCTGGCCTTCTGCGTGCCGGCGATTTTGGCCGGGTTTCTTGTGCGCAATGTCGGGCTGGTCACCACCAGCGACGGTTACGGCCTGCTGCAGATCGCCCTGTGTGGCGTGGCGTTGCTGGGCATGTGGCTGCGCCGCAGTGCTGCGCGTATATCGGCGTAATCGATGACCTATAGCGAAACTACCCGTTTAGCAGATAAGGCAAAGGCGGCTAGCATGGCCTGACCTCACACGAGGACAGGAGACCCCCCATGCACCGCCCGATTCCCCCGGCCACCCGGCCGTTCAGCGCTTTGCAGCACCCCCGCGAAGTGATCCGTCAATTCACCCCCAACTGGTTCGCCGTGGTCATGGGCACCGGTGTGCTCGCCCTGGCGCTGGCGCAACTGCCGGCCGGCTGGACGCTGATGCACAGCCTGGCGCACGGCCTGTGGCTGTTGGCGGCGCTGTTGTTTTGCCTGTTCACGGGGCTGTATGGCGCGCGCTGGGTGCTGTTTTTCGATGAGGCGCGGCGTATTTTCGGGCATTCCACGGTGTCGATGTTCATCGGCACCATCCCCATGGCCTTGGCCACCCTGATCAACGGTTTCGTATTGTTCGCCTTGCCCCAGGTAGGCGATGGCGCGTTGCCGTGGCTGCAAGGGTTGTGGTGGCTGGACCTGGGCCTGTCGCTGTTGTGCGGCGTGGGTATCCCGTTCCTGATGTTCACCCGCCAGCAGCACAGCATCGACCAGATGACCGCCGTGTGGCTGCTGCCCGTGGTGGCCGCCGAAGTGGCGGCGGCCAGCGGCGGCTTGCTGGCGCCGCACCTGATCGACCCTGCCGCACAGTTCGGCATGCTGATTACCAGTTTCGTGCTGTGGGCGTTCTCGGTGCCGGTGGCGTTTGCCATCCTGACCATCCTGATGCTGCGCATGGCCCTGCACAAACTGCCCCATGAAAGCATGGCGGCTTCCAGCTGGCTGGCGCTGGGCCCCATCGGTACGGGGGCGTTGGGCATGTTGCTGCTGGGCAGCGATGCACCGGCCATCTTCACTGCCGCAGGCGTGCTGCCGGGCGTGGGCACCATGATCGATGGTCTGGGCGTGGTCAGCGCCTTGATTCTGTGGGGCATGGGCCTGTGGTGGATGCTGCTGGCGGTGCTGATTACCGTGCGCTACCTGCGCAGCGGCATGCCGTTCAACCTGGGCTGGTGGGCGTTCATCTTCCCGTTGGGTGTCTACACCCTGGCCACCTTGCGCCTTGGCAATGTGCTGCATCTGGGCTTCTTCACCCTGTGTGGGCAGGGCCTGGTGGCGTGCCTGGCCATGCTCTGGGCCGTGGTGATGACCCGCACCCTGCGCGGGGCGTGGCGCGGCGAGCTGTTTGTGTCGCCGTGCATCGCGGCGGCACGCAAAGTTTAGGTAATCTATGGCCTGGGATGTGGCCTGCAGGGTCGCCGGTTGCATCCAAAGCCAAAGCCTAAGCCAAATCGGCGCCACCAAGGTGCAAGGACGATGAGTCACCCCTCGCAATTCACTCTGTTGGGCAAGCGGCGCTTCCTGCCGTTTTTCGTCACCCAGTCCATGGGTGCGTTCAACGACAACGTATTCAAGCAGTCGCTGATTCTGGCGATCCTCTACAAGCTGAGCATCGAGGGCGACCGCTCCATCTGGGTCAACCTGTGCGCCATGCTGTTTATTCTGCCGTTCTTTCTGTTTTCGGCGTTGGCCGGGCAGTTCGGCGAGAAGTTCAACAAGGACAGCCTGATCCGCGTGATCAAGATCGGTGAGATCGGCATCATGGCGGTCGGCGCCACCGGCTTCATGTTCAATCACTTGTGGATGATGCTGGCGGCGCTGTTCGCCATGGGCACCCACTCGGCGCTGTTCGGCCCGGTGAAGTACTCGATCATGCCCCAGGCCCTGCGCGAGGAAGAGTTGGTGGGCGGCAACGGTCTGGTGGAAATGGGCACGTTCCTGGCCATTTTGGCCGGTACCATCAGCGCCGGGGTGATGATGTCCCAGACTCACTACGCGCCCATCGTCAGCACGGCGATCGTGCTGGTGGCGGTGTTGGGGTATCTGGCCAGCCGCGCCATTCCGCGTGCGGCCGCCGATACACCGCAGTTGAAGCTGAACTGGAATATCTTCAGTCAGTCCTGGGCCACCCTGAAGATGGGCTTGAACCAGACCCCGGCGGTGTCGCGCTCGGTGGTGGGCAACTCGTGGTTCTGGTTTGTCGGGGCCATTTACCTGACGCAGATCCCGGCGTACGCCAAGGACTGGCTCAATGGCGACGAAACCGTGGTCACCCTGATCCTCACGGTGTTTTCGGTGGGCATCGCCCTGGGTTCGGTGCTGTGCGAGAAACTGTCGGGCCGCAAGGTGGAAATCGGCCTGGTGCCGTTCGGCTCGTTCGGCCTGACCCTGTTTGGCCTGCTGCTGTGGTGGCACTCGGGCACCTTCGCCCAGGCGCCGGTGGAGAACGGCTGGCTGACCCTGCTGGGCATTGGCCACACCTGGTGGGTACTGCTGGATATCCTTGGCCTGGGCGTGTTCGGCGGCTTCTATATCGTGCCGCTGTACGCGCTGATCCAGTCGCGCACCGCCGAGAACGAGCGCTCGCGGGTGATCGCCGCCAACAATATCCTCAACGCCTTGTTCATGGTGGTGTCGGCCATCGTCTCCATCGTGTTGCTCAGCGTGGCCAAGCTGTCGATCCCGCAGCTGTTCCTTGTGGTGTCGGTGATGAACATCGCCGTCAACGCGTACATCTTCAAGATCGTGCCCGAGTTCACCATGCGTTTCATGATCTGGCTGCTCAGCCATTCCATGTACCGGGTCAAGCATCAGGACCTGGAGCAGATTCCCGATGAGGGCGCCGCCTTGCTGGTGTGCAACCACGTCTCGTTCGTCGATGCGCTGCTGATCAGCGGCGCGGTGCGGCGGCCGATTCGCTTCGTGATGTACTACAAGATCTTCCAGCTGCCGGTGCTCAACTTTATCTTCCGCACGGCGGGGGCCATCCCCATCGCAGGGCGTGGCGAAGACCTGCAGATCTACGATCAGGCGTTCAAGCGCATTGCCGCAAGCCTGGCCGAGGGCGAGCTGGTGTGCATTTTTCCCGAGGGCAAACTGACGGCCGATGGCGAGATCAACGAGTTCAAGAGCGGCGTGACCACGGTGCTGCAGCAGACCCCGGTGCCGGTAATTCCGCTGGCGTTGCAGGGGCTGTGGGGCAGCTTCTTCAGCCGGGATCCGCAGAAGGGCTTTTTCCGTCGGTTGTGGTCGCGGGTGACGGTGATTGCCGGTGCGCCGATCGCGGCGGAGCAGGCGGTGCCGTCGCAATTGCGCGCGCGGGTCAGCGAACTGCGGGGGGATGGTCGTTAATTGTTGGTGAGGCCGGAACATTCAGCAACAGATTCAAATCAGGCGCTGATCTTCAGGCCAATCAAACCGGTGATGATCAGCAATACACTGGCGATCCGCATTGGGGCAACGGACTCGCCAAACAGCACCACCCCCGCAATCACCGTCCCCACCGCACCCACGCCCGTCCAGATCGCATACGCCGTGCCCAGCGGCAAATCGCGCATGGCCAGGCCCAGCAGCCCAAGGCTTGCGGCCATGGCGGCAACGGTCAACACGGTAGGCAGGGGTTTGGAAAACCCATCGGTGTATTTGAGCCCGATGGCCCAGCCCACTTCAAACAGGCCGGCGAAAAACAGAATCAACCAGGACATGGCAACCTCCATCATCCAATTAAGTGATGGGGCCGTCCCCGAATGAAAAATGCGCAGTAACAGGTCGTCCCGTTACTGCGCATTATAGTGCCCAAGTCCCATCACCCAGACAAGATGCCCGTTACGAGCGGTCCTTCATCTTGCGGAAGAAGGTGGCCAGCAGCGCGCCGGAAATGTTGTGCCACACACTGAACAACGCGCTGGGTACCGCTGCCAGCGGCGAGAAGTGCGCGCTGGCCAGGGCGGCGCCCAGCCCGGAGTTCTGCATGCCCACCTCCAGTGCCAGGGACTTGCGCTGGGCCAGCGGCAGCTTGAACACCCGGCCAGTGAAGTAACCCAGCACAAAACCGAAGCTGTTGTGCAGGATTACCACGGCCATGATCAGCAGGCCCGACTCGGCGATCTTCGCCTGGCTGGCGGCCACCACGGCGCAGACGATCATCACGATGCTGACCACCGACACCAGTGGCAACACTTCCACGGCGTAATGCACGCGCGCGCCCAGCAAGCGTTGGGCGACCACGCCCAGCACGATCGGCAGCATCACCAGTTGCAGGATCGACCAGAACATCTCCATGAAGGACACCGGCAACCACGCCGAGGCCAGCAGCCAGATCAGCGCCGGGGTCAGCAGCGGGGCGAGTAGGGTGGTGACGGCGGCGATGGCCACCGACAGCGCCAGGTCACCCTTGGCCAGCCAGGTCATGACGTTGGAAGCCGTGCCGCTTGGGCAACAGCCGACCAAAATCACGCCCACGGCGATTTCCGCCGGCAGGTGGAACAGCTGGCACAGCAGCCAGGCCATGCCCGGCATGATCACGAAGTGCGCGACCACGCCCAGCAGCACGCGCCAGGGGTGGCGGCTGAGTTCGGCGAAATCGTCCAGCTTGAGGGTCAGGCCCATGCCGAACATCACCAGGCCCAGCAGCGGCACGATCAGCACCTTGAGGGCAATGAACCACTGCGGGAACAGGAAGGCGAGGACGGCGAACAGCAAGACCCAGTAAGCGAAGGTGTTGCCGACAAAGCGGCTGAGAGCGGCCAGGGCTCGCATGGGGGTGTTTCCTTGTTATGGATTGCGGTGGCAATGATGCGGCCTACGGCCGCTGCTACAGGTTTGTGTAGCAGTGGCCGCAGGCCGCGTCAGGGCCGCATCAGATACCCTGCGGCAGCTCTTCGCCGCCCAGGGCTTCGAACAGCGCCGGCAGGAAGTCGCCGAAGGTCAGCATCATCAGGGTGAAGCTGGCGTCCAGTTGGCCCAGGGCCTCGTCGCCGCCGTCTTCTTCTGCCTGGTCCTGCAGCAGTTCTTCGAACTTCAGGCGCTTGACCACCATCTTGTCGTCCAGCACGAACGACAGCTTGTCCTGCCAGGCCAGCGACAGTTGGGTCACCAGTTTGCCGGTGCTCAGGTGCAGTTGGATCTCGTCGGCGGTCAGGTCCTGGCGCTTGCAGCGCACGATGCCACCGTCTTCTTCCACTTCACGCAGCTCGCATTCGTCCAGCACGTAGAAATCGGGCGCGGCCTGCTGGGTTTTGACCCACTCGGTCATCACCGCGGTCGGCGAGGTTTTCACGGTCAGCGGGCGTACCGGCAGCGAGCCGATCACTTCGCGCAGGGTGGACAGCAGGTCTTCGGCGCGCTTGGGGCTGGCCGAATTCACCAGGATCAGGCCCTGCTTGGGGGCGATGGCGGCGAAGGTCGACGAGCGACGGATAAAGGCACGCGGCAGGAAGGCCTGGATGATCTCGTCCTTGATCTGGTCGCGCTCTTTCTTGTAGACCTTGCGCATCTGCTCGGCTTCGATCTCTTCGACCTTCTCTTTGACGGCGTCGCGCACGACGCTGCCAGGCAGGATGCGTTCTTCCTTGCGGGCGCTGATCAGCAGGAAGTCGCCGCTGACGTGAACCAGCGGGGCGTCTTCACCTTTACCAAAGGGGGCGACGAAACCGTAGGTGGTCAGCTCCTGGCTGGCGCAGGGGCGGGCCGGCTTGGTGGCCAATGCGGTTTCCAGTGCTTCGGCATCGAAAGGAATATCTTGGGTCAAACGGTAGACAAGCAGGTTTTTGAACCACATGGGGTGAATCACTCCTCAGCACATAAGGGGCGCATTATTGTCCCGTGTGAGGGCGCAGGCCAACCCTGCGCTAAGTCTTTGGAAGGCTTGGAAAAATAAAATAAAAAAGAGCTTGCCAGGCTATAGGTGCATCCGTAGAATGCGCGCCACACCGAGAGACAAAGGGTGATTAGCTCAGCCGGGAGAGCATCTGCCTTACAAGCAGAGGGTCGGCGGTTCGATCCCGTCATCACCCACCACTCAGTGTATCGCGCAGCGGTAGTTCAGTCGGTTAGAATACCGGCCTGTCACGCCGGGGGTCGCGGGTTCGAGTCCCGTCCGCTGCGCCATATTCGGTATCAGGAACACTGAACGCCTGGTACCAACGAAAAAGCCTGCCTAGTGCAGGCTTTTTTTCGTCTGCAATAAATGATTGCGGCTGCGATGCAATAATTGTCATTTTGTTGCTTGCCATATGCAAAACCCATGCGTAGAATGCGCGCCACACCGAGAGACGAAGGGTGATTAGCTCAGCCGGGAGAGCATCTGCCTTACAAGCAGAGGGTCGGCGGTTCGATCCCGTCATCACCCACCACTCGCTCACAGTGTATCGCGCAGCGGTAGTTCAGTCGGTTAGAATACCGGCCTGTCACGCCGGGGGTCGCGGGTTCGAGTCCCGTCCGCTGCGCCATATTCGGTACCAGGAACACTGAACGCCTGGTACCAAAAAAGAAGCCTGCCTTGTGCAGGCTTTTTTTCGTCTGTATTTTTTGATTCGCGAGGCAGGGCCACTAGGCAGGGCCACTGTGGGAGCGGGCTCTGCCCGCGAAGAAGGGCGCGCGGTGTAACTGAAGATGCGCGGTGCTTGCTTCGCGAGCAGAGCCCGCTCCCACAACAGACAGGCGTTCCTGAACTTTACTTGGCGGGGGTCAGGGTCAGGCGTTTGGTGCCGTAGGCGCGGTCGAAGTTCTGCGGCTGCAGCGGGATGCTGACGTACTGCCCCTTCATCCAGCCATCGATGCCGTCAGCGTAATGCGGGCTGGCCGGGTTACCCGACTGGCCTGGGCTGTTTTGCCCCATCAGCGGCTCGTTCTGCGCAAAGTCGACGATAAAGCGCATGGTCGCCGCTTGCGTCACATCAAAGCTCTGGCCCCAGGCATACGCCGCGGCATTGAGGGTGGTGTGATCGCCCCCCGCCTGACGCACCGGTTGCGCAGCGCCCTTGATGGCCCACTGGTAATGGTGCAGGTTGCCCCACTGCCAGGCCTTGTGGTCGGCGCCCAGTTGGTGTTCGCCCTCGTTGACGGCCGCCGCCAGGCTGCGCGCCAGGATAGCCGGCTTGTCCTCTTTCTGCGCCGTGCGCACGTCATCCCAGAACGGGCTGTCCTCGCGGGCCAGCAGGTGATCGGCCTGGGCCGAGTACGACAGGTTGCCGGCGGCCACGAAGGCTTTCCACGCCGGGCTGTCCTGCGGGCCCAGTTCGTCGAGGAAGATCTGCTTGCTGCTTTCCTGCAGGAACAGTTCGTACAGCGCTGCGTCCGACGATTGCGCCGCCAGGTTGCCGTTGAACGCCAGCAGGCGGGTCAGGGCTTCCTGGGCCTTGGCGCGGTCGGCGGCGGGCAGGGCATCGATGGCCTGTTTCAGCGGCAGGGCCATGCCCGGCGCCTGGAACATGCCCTTGAGCTTGGCGGCGAAGGTGGTGGTCTGGTCATACTGCATGGCGATCAGGCTGCGGGTGTCCTGCTTGCCGGCGCCGGCCAGCTCCGCCAGGCGCTCGCTGCGCTCCGGGTAGTACCAGGAACTGGACAGTTGCATGCCGTAGCCTTTGGGCACGGTGCGCTGGTTGGCGGTGCCCAGCCAGCCCTGCGGCGGGTCCTGGTCATAGGGGTGCAGCATGGCGTCGGCAAAGCCGTCCCAATCGTAGCGGCCGTCCCAGCCCGGTGAAGGCACCAGGCCACGGCCTTCGCGGCGGTTGGGCAGGCGGCCGGTGACTTGCCAGCCCACGTGCTGAGCGTCGGCGAACACCATGTTGACGGCGATGGCGCGGATTTCCCGGCTGGCGTCCGACGCGGCGTCCACGGACTTGGCCCGCGACAGGTCGAACAGCGCATCCAGGCTCTTGTCGTCCTTGAAGTCCGGGGTTTGCAGGGCCAGGCCCAGGCCGCTGTCGATGGGGGCGCCGCCCAGCATGCTGTTGAGCAGCGTGCCATGACGGGTATCAAACACGGCTTCGCGCAGCGGCGCCTGGCCTTTGGCAAAGAAGGTTTCCTGGCGCACGCCCACCGGCCTCCACTTGCCATCGGCCAGGTATTGCAACTGGTTACCCTGACGTTGCAGCTTCTCCAGGAACAGGTCCTGATTGTCGCCCATGGCTGGGGTCATGCTCCAGGCCACCTTGCCGTTGAAGCCGGCCATCACGCCAGGGATACCGGCCAGGGACACGCCCGCTGCCTGGTATTTGGGCGCGCGGATCTGCACATAGCTCCACAGCGACGGGGCGCTCAGCGGCTGGTGCGTATCGCTGGCCAGCAAGCTGCGACCACTGCGTGCGCGGGCCGGGGTGATGGCCCAGTTGTCGGCGCTGGTCAGGTTTGTCAGGTTCAGGCCGGCCAGATCGCTGGTGGCCTTGTCGACGTTGGCCAGGCCGGGAATCTGCGCCAGGCTGACGCCCTTGAGCTTGTCGGTTTCATCGAACGGCAGTGGCTCATCCGGGTAGGTGGGGATCAGCCAGGCCAGCTTGTCGGCGCCCACTTTCTGCGCCAGGGTCAGCGATGCCAATTCTTCGCGCAGGTTGGCCGACAGGCTGAAGTTGAACAGGGCGAAGATCAGCGCCGAGTCTTCCGGCTTCCAGTACTCGGGCTTGTAGCCCGACTCGGCCAGGTCCATCGGCAGCTTGTCGCGGTAGCGGAACAGGTAGGCGTTGACGCCACGGGCGTACACCTCGAAGAAGCGCTTGAGGCGCGGCGACGCGGCGGCGTACATCTCCTCCGCGTTTTTCTTCAGGTTGACGGCGCGCATGAAGCGGTCGACGTCGAGCATGCCTGGGCCGGCCATTTCCGACAGGCGACCCTGGGCCAGCAGGCGCATGCCCACCATCTGGCTGATGCGGTCGCTGGCATTGATATAGCCCTGGGCGAACAGCGCGTCGTGGAAGTTGCTGCTCTCGATCAGCGGCATGCCACTGGCGTTGCGGCGCACCGAGACGTTCTGGGCCAGCCCCTTGAGCGGCTGCACGCCACTGTCGGGCGGCACGCTGTCGGCATAACGGCTGTCCAGCCATGACTGGCAACCGGTCAGGCTGATCAGCCCGGCCAGGGTCGCGGCGACGCCGAACCGGGGAAGAAATTGAGTAAAGGCTGGCGAGGCCATGGTGGAGGCTCCTGCGGGGCTGGCGTGTAAAAGGCGCTACGTTAGTGAGCGCGCACACGCCACGCAAGCGGGCCGCCAGCTTTATTTGCACCGCAGGTCGGCGGGCGCCGCAGGCGGGTGGCCAAGTGCCTGCGGCGCAACGCAAATCAGGCTTTCGGCGGGTTGATCCGGTCTACCCAGGCGTAGGCGCGTTCGGTGGCCGGGCGCGCCTTGATGGCGTGGAACCAGCGCTTGAGGTGGGGGAAATCATCGAGGTTCTGGCTTTGCCGCTCGTAGGGCACTACCCAGGGGTAGATGGCCATGTCGGCAATGCTGTAGTCATCACCGGCGACGAAGGCGCGGTCGGCCAGGCGCTTGTCGAGCACCCCGTAGAGGCGGGCGGTCTCGTCGATGTAGCGCTTCATGGCGTAGGGGATTTTTTCCGGGGCGAACACATTGAAGTGGTGGTTCTGCCCGGCCATCGGGCCAAGGCCACCCATCTGCCAGAACAGCCATTGCAGCACCTGCTCGCGGCCATGCAGGTCGCGGGGGATGAACTGGCCGGTCTTCTCCGCCAGGTACAGCAGAATCGCGCCCGACT
This sequence comes from gamma proteobacterium L18, assembly GCA_000497835.1. Taxonomy (GTDB): domain Bacteria; phylum Pseudomonadota; class Gammaproteobacteria; order Pseudomonadales; family Pseudomonadaceae; genus Aquipseudomonas. The sequence continues at coordinate 590,881 of KI547164.1, forward strand.
CAAATAGCGAAATGGCTTCGCCACCGTCGGCAGGCTGGGTGTCGACGATTGCCGGGATGCGGTTGTTGGGGGATATCTTCAGGAAGGCCGGCTCGAACTGTTCGTTCTTGCCGATATTGACCGGGTGGACCTGGTACTCAAGCCCGGCTTCTTCCAGAAACAGGGTGATCTTGTGGCCGTTGGGGGTAGTCCAGTAATGCAGATCGATCATGAAACGCTCCAAAGTCTCAAACGTCTTGCCGGACCGACTGTTTTACTCCCCTGCTAATTTGTTTCAAGGAATTTCAGCATTCCAGGGCCGGAAGCGCATGCGCCCAGCCCTGGATCATTCAATCAGGCGCCGTGGCACTTCTTGAATTTCTTGCCGTTGCCGCATGGGCACGGGTCGTTGCGGCCCACGTCTTTCAGGGCGTTACGCACGGGCTCCTGCGGCTCGTGGTTGCAGTGCGGACCGTGTACATGGCCGTGGTCGTGGTGGTGATCATGGTCGTGATCGTGGTTGCAGTCAGGGCCATGGACATGGGGTTGCTGGGTCATCTGGGTGTCTCCGAATTAGATCGGGGGGGATTATCTCATTGCGGGTGGGGGGAGTGGAGGGCGGCAAACAAAGAAATATCCTGCGTGGGAATCGGAAACGGCTGATGGTCGCGGAAGGGCTTGACCTCTTAGGCTTTTTGTACGCCAATGACGCAGCTGGAATCTTGATGATTTTTGTAGAAACGCGGGTATTTACCGAGGACTTGCCCAAGTACCTTACTGATGAGGAGTACCGTGCGTTTCAAGTCTATTTGGCTCGCGATCCGGAGGCCGGCGATAGAATCCCGGGCACCGGTGGACTGAGAAAGGTTCGCTGGTCGGTCGCAACCCGGGGAAAAAGGGGAGGGGTGCGGATCATCTATTATTACTTGATGCCCATGGATCAGTTGCGGCTGATCCTGATTTATCAGAAAGGGATCAAGGATGATCTGCTTGAGGAAGAAAAACGTCAGCTCAAAGCGCTGAATCGAGGTTGGTCGTAATGGAAAAAGAGCTATTCAATCGCCTTCTGCAAGGCATGCAGGAAATGGACGAGATTCATCGCGGTGTATGCGAGCCGTCCCGGGTGTTTTATGTGGATGCGTTGAAGGTCAAGGAGATACGTCAATCGACAGGTCTATCGCAGGAGGGTTTTGCTCGCACGATTGATGTGGCGGTGGGCACCTTGCGCAATTGGGAGCAAGGGCGTCGTGAGCCTGATGGGCCTGCGAGGGCGTTACTGCGTGCCATCTACAATGATCCCGAGCATGTCCTTGCGGCGTTGCGTCGATGATCAGACCTATTTGCGCATCAACTCCCCCGGCATGATTTCCCCACTACGCCGCAAAATCACCTCATCCCAATCCACCACCCCCGTCTTCAACTCGCCCTCCAGCCGATAGGGAATCGGCCGATCCGGGTGCTTCAACAGCTTCACCACATCGCGCAGGTGCTCCCACAGGTTGGTGCGCACCGGCACGTCATAACGGGCACTGGAATGTCCATCCACCCGCAGCCATTCGTCGTATTCGTCGTCGGCCAGCAGGAAGCCGGCCAGTTGCACGCGGTATTTCAGGCCGCGCACGGTCAGGGTGCTGTCGTTGGGGTTGTCGATGCGAAAGTGCAGCATGAATTGCTGCTGCAATAGCTTGGCCTTTACGACTTGCACGGACAGCAGGCGCACCTGGGGCGTACGGCTGTCATCGGCAAACCAACTGGCGCAGCCGCTCAGGCCCAGCAACAGGCAGGTGGTAATCAGGCGCAGTGTCCATTTATGCATGGTCAGTCCCTCGCGTTGCCTTGAGTCTACAACCCACACCTGGCTTGTTGGCAAAATCCTGAATGGGCCATACTGTGGCCATTACTCTCGATGGACCATAGCGATGGGACTGTTCGAAATTGTCTTCCGCGGTGAGTTGGTGCCGGGTGCGCAGCTGGCGCTGGTGAAGGCCAACCTGGCCAAGTTGTTCCAGTCTGATGGCGCACGGATCGACGCGCTGTTCAGCGGCCGGCGGCTGGTGCTCAAGAGTGACCTGGATCCCCAGGCAGCGGAGAAATACCGCTCGACACTTGAGCGCGCCGGGATCGTGGTCACGGTTGAGGCGGTGCCGGTGTCAGTGGAGGAGATCGAAATGGCGCCTCCGCCCGACGCGCCGGGGTTTGTCCGCAAGCCCGCAAAAATGGCCGAGCCCTGGGTGGCGCGCGATTGCTACATGGCGGCCTTCGTCGAGGTTCAGGCGCCCGACTACGACGTGGCGCAAGTCGGCAGCGACCTGCAGCCGACAAAGCCCCAAGTACCGCCGCCGCGCCTGGACCTGGCGCAATTCAGCCTGGCCCCGCCTGGCAGCGACTTGGGTCAGCAGGCCAGGCCCGCCGCACCGCCGCCGCCGGACACCAGCCACCTCAAGGTTACGCGCTGAGATAGCTGGCGCAGCACTTCTTGAATTTCTGCCCACTGGCGCACGGACACGCATCATTGCGCCCGGCCTTCAGTGGCACCGTCGGGTCGATGAAATACCAGCGCCCGGCATTCTGTACAAACGAAGAACGCTCGCGGTGGCTGTGCTCGCCCGCGGCGTCATGCCAGCGCGCGACGAAGGTCACGAAGGCATGCTCGGGCTGGCCACCGAACACCTCGGCACTTTCCACCGTCAAACCCAGCCAGGTGCTCTGGGCGCTCCAGTCGCTGATGGACTGACGGTCCAGGCCGCTCTGCTGCACCGGCAAGGTGGTGGCGACCAGGTATTCGATCAGGCCCAGCACGTAGGCGCTGTAGCGCGAGCGCATCAGCGCCTGGGCGTCGGGTGCCGGCAGGCCGGCGTGGTAGTGGCCGCAGCAGGCGTCCAGCAGGTTGCCGCTGCCGCAGGGGCAAATGCTTGTACTCATCGGGTTACCACCAGTACTTGCCAAAATTCTCCGGGTTGGCCCAGAAACGCGAATTGAGCCAGTCAGGCACCTGCTTATATTCACGCAGATCATAGGTGAACAGGGTCAGCACCTGCTCATCGCGCTGGAAGCGCTCGCTGGCCTGCAGGGCCAAGGCATAGAAATCGGTTTCCGCCCAGCCGCAGGCGGCCAGGTCCGCCAGCACGGCGATGCGGCTGGCATTGAGGTTGCGGATGCCGGCCAACAGTTCCAGCGCCGGGCGCTTGGGCAGGTGTTCCAGGCAGTCGACCACCACGGCCAGGTCAAAGCGCTGGCTGGCCAGCTCAGCGGGCAAAGCGCCAGGCGCAGCCTGGGCGACGACGCTGTCCGGGTGGGCTTCACGGAAGGCGGCCAGCGCCGGGAAATCACTGGCGCCTACCACCAGCAGGCGCTGGGGGGCATAGCGATCCAGCAGGGCGGCCAGCGCCTGTTGCGGCGTGCGCGTAGAAAAGCTTGCAGTCATTGAGCATCCTCGATCAGAACTTCCAAGACTAGCCTTGTTCCGGGCCGAAACCTAGCCTGTATGGCTTATTGCTGGCGCATCTGCAAACTGCCGTCTTTACTCCCAATGCAGTCGGTTGTCCGCCGATTCCCCCCCATTTGGAGAGAAACCTGATGAGCATAGTGAGTAAGGCGCTACCTTTGGTACTGCTAGCCAGTGTGTTGACTGGTTGCGCAGGGTTGCAGAAAACCGACTGGCCCAAGTGCGCTGCCGTCGGGGGCGTGACGGGTGCGGCCTTGGGTTCGATCAAGAATTCGACCTGGGCCGGTTGGGGCGTGCTGGTAGGTGGCGGCGTCGCGGCGGCCTATTGCTGGGTGCATGGCGATGGCGACGAAGATGGTGATGGCGTGATGGACAGCGTCGACAAGTGCCCGCATACCCCGCATGGCACCCCTGTCGATGCCACCGGTTGCCCATTCCCGCCACCGGCGCCTGCGCCTGTTGCCGAGCCGGCACCGCTGCCCAAGCAGGAAGTCATCGTCATCCGTGACGTGCACTTCGAGTTCGACTCGGCGCGCCTGACCGGTCCGGACAAGGCGCAACTGGACAAGGTTGCCACCAAACTCAAGACCGAAGCACCGTCCACCCAGCTGACCGTAACCGGTCACACCGACAGCGTCGGCAAGCCTGGTTACAACAAAAAGCTATCCGACCGTCGTGCTCACTCGGTAGTGGATTACCTGGTAGGTGCCGGCATTCCACGCTCAAGCTTCGTGTCCGTCACGGGCGCGGGCGAGACCCAACCTGTGGCAGACAACAAAACGGCTGATGGCCGTGCCCAGAACCGTCGGGTGGAAATCCGCATCGACCGCTGAAAACCTCGCCATGCGCGGCTTGTGAATTTCACAGGCCGGTCTTTACTCCTGTGTTACCGGCACCGGCCGGTGACACAGGAGCATTTCTATGAGATCAATCTGGCGGGCAGCGTTACCCGTTCTTCTGGTCAGCAGTGTTCTCACCGGTTGCGCCACTACCAGCGATGGCAGTGCCCCGCTCAATCAAAAGAACTGGCCTATCTGCAGCCTTATCGGTGGTGTGGTGGGTGGCGGCCTCGGCGCCATCAAAAGCTCATCCTGGGCCGGTGGCCTGGGCGTTCTGGGCGCAGTCACCGGTGGCTTGATCTGTTACGCGCAGGATGGCGACGAGGATGGCGACGGGGTGTTCGACCGCCGCGACCATTGCCCTGACACGCCGCCCAATACCCCGGTCGACCACATGGGTTGCCCATTGCCGCAATACCCGGCAACGGTCAAGGCGCCCGAGCCGACCCCGCCGCCTGAAGAGGTGATTACCCTCAGCGATGCCGGCAATGTGCTGTTTGCCTTTGATTCCTCGGCGTTGACCCAGGAAGCCCGCAGCCAGCTGCTGGCCCTGATGAGCAAGCTCAAGGCGGCCGATGTGGTGAGCGTCAAGGTAGTGGGTCATACCGACAGCAAGGGCACCGACGCCTATAACCAGAAATTGTCCGAGCGGCGCGCCGACAGCGTGGCCAAGTTCCTGATCAGTCAGGGGCTGCCCGCCAACAAGGTGACCAGCGAAGGCGATGGCGAGCGCAAGCCGGTGGCTGACAACGACACGGACGAAGGCCGGGCAAAAAACCGCCGCGTCGAACTGCACATCAATAGGTAGTACTTTTTGTGGGAGCGGGCTCTGCCCGCGAAGGTGGCGCCGCGCACTCCCTGGCAGGTTGCGGTGGCTGCTTCGCGGGCAGAGCCCGCTCCCACAGGGTATCTATTACGTGTTGATGTCATTTTTTGTTCATGCAGATATGGCACAAACACCACCCCGGCGTTACTGTGCGGGGAAAGAATAATCACTGGGGGCGGGCATGGCGTGGTTGTGGACCCTGGGCAAGGCCTTGACGGTGTTGTTCTGGTGGGTGGTACTGGTCAATCTGTTCATGCCCATGACGCATCCGTTTAGATCGCTGATCAACCTGACCGGCGCGACGTTGATGCTGTTGCATCTGCTTGAAGTCCTGCTGTTCCACGCCAGCTTGCGTGGCCGCACCCATCCCTGGTTTGACCGCCTGCAGATCCTGCTGGTGGGTATATTTCATGTGCGTTCAATTCCGACCCGGTCGGTGCAGGAGAGCAACAATGCGTAGGCTGTGTCTGGTAGCGGCGTTGTTCACGCCTTTGGCAATGGCCCAAAGCTTGAGTGTCGAACCCCATTCGTTGATGCGCCTGCCCGGCAAGGACGGCGTGCTGACCCTCGACCGCCTGGTGGTGGAGGACTACGCCACCTTGCTGGTGCCGGACAATCTGGTGGAACTGAAAGTGGGTGAGCTGCGCCTGGGGCATGAGGCGCGCATCGCCATCGTGCCGGGCAGTGAGCAATTGCGTATCGAGGCGCGTCACGCCGAACTGGGCGAGGGCAGCCAGATCCTGGCCCGCGGGGCGCCCGGTACCTACGAGAAAGAGGCATTGCCCGGTCGCGACCTGACCTTGCAACTGCAGTCCCTGAGCGGCCCGCTATTGTCGGTTGATGCCCGCGGCGGTGCGGGTGCGCCGGGCTATTTCGGCCTGGACGGTGCCAATGGCGATGCCCCGGGTTGCCTGTGGGGGGAGGCCGGCCGTGGCCACGATGGCCTCAATGGCGGCAACGGGCATGACGGCGCTGCCGGCGCCCAGGTGCACCTGCAAGTGCCACGCGACTACCCGGCCAACGCGATCAAGGTCGAACTGGACGGCGGTGCAGGCGGCTTGGCGGGCAAGGCCGGCAAGGCGGGCGCCGGTGGCAAGTCCAAGGGCTGTTTCGTCTACAGCACCGCGGGTGCCAAGGCCGGCCGTCCTGGCCAGCCGGGTGAGCCGGGCGTGGCCGGTCGCCCGGGTGCGCTGACCCTCCAGCGCCTGTAACCGCGCCTACAGCGGTGGTCGCGCTGCGGCCACCGCCACCAGCAGAAAACCGATAATCAGGTTAATGCCCACCAGCCGGCGTATCTGCGCCAGTTGGGTGCCGGCGCTTGCCCAGTCCTCTACCTGCACGGCGGTGTTGAAGGTGGGCAGTTGCAGCGCCGTGATGCGCAGAAACAGCGCCACCATCACCACGTACAGCCCCATCATCACCTGCACATAGCGCGGCGCGGTCTCGAAACCGCTGAAGCTGATCTGGATCATGCCGATGCCACTGATCGGAAGAATCAGCACAGACACCCAGACCCAGATGAAAAAGCGTCGGAAAACTTCCCGCCACAGCTTCAGCCGCGCGGGTGCGTCCAAGGCTGTAACCGCCGCCGGGCGCAGCACCAGCCAGGCGAAGAACATGCCGCCCACCCAGATGAAGGCTGCCCAGACATGCAAGGTGTAGAGGGGGGCAAAGGCTGCCATGTGGATCTCCGTTCAGCGCGCGAGGGTTTAGCGGGGTATGATAGCGGCCCTTAATGAAACACTGAAAATTTATCCAGGCGTTCACGCCCCAGAATCATGATCAGCAATCAACTCAAAACCCAGATACAGGGCGCCTATACGCGTTTCCTCGAAGCCAAGAGCCTCAAGCCTCGCTATGGCCAGCGCTTGATGATCGCCGAAGTCGCCAAGGTACTGGGCGACATCGAGTGTGACGACGAAGGGCGTCGCTCGGGCGACTGCGCCGTGGTGGCCGTCGAAGCCGGCACCGGTACCGGCAAGACCGTGGCCTACAGCCTGGCGGCGATCGCGGCTGCCAAGGAAGCGGGCAAGCGCCTGGTCATCGCCACGGCCACCGTCGCGCTGCAGGAGCAGATCGTCTACAAGGACCTGCCGGACCTTATGAAGAACAGCGGCCTGAACTTCACGTTCTCGCTGGCCAAGGGCCGCGGCCGCTACCTGTGCCTGTCAAAGCTGGACGTGCTGTTGCAGGAAGGCCACGCGCAGACCGCTACCGCCCAGCTGTTCGAGGAGGAGGGCTTCCGCATCGAGGTGGACGAGGCCAGCCAGAAGCTGTTCACCAGCATGATCGAGAAGCTGGCCGGCAACAAATGGGACGGCGACCGTGACAGCTGGGCCACTGCCCTGGAAGACAAGGACTGGGCCCGCGTCACCACCGACCACAGCCAGTGCACCAGCCGTCATTGCCCCAACTTCCAGCAGTGCGCCTTCTACAAGGCCCGCGAAGGCATGGGCAAGGTCGACGTGATCGTCACCAACCATGACATGGTACTGGCCGACCTGGCCCTGGGCGGCGGCGCCGTGTTGCCCGACCCGCGCGACACCATGTACGTGTTCGACGAAGGCCATCACCTGCCGGACAAGGCCATCGGCCATTTCGCCCATTACACGCGTCTGCGCTCCACCGCCGACTGGCTGGAAACCACGGCCAAGAACCTCACCAAGCTGCTGGCCCAGAACCCGTTGCCCGGCGACCTGGGCAAGTGGATCGAGCAGGTGCCGGAGCTGGCGCGCGAGATCAAGACCCACCAGCAGTTCATGTTCAGCGCGTGCGAGCAACTGGCCGACTTCCGCGCCGGCGAGGACATGGAAGGGCGCGAGCGTCCACGCCACCGCTTTGTCGGTGGCGTGGTGCCCGAGCACATGCGCGAAATGGGTATCGAGCTGAAGAAGGGCTTCGCCCGCCTCAACGACCTGTTCACCCGCCTGGCCGACCTGCTCAAGGAAGGCATGGACGCCGAGAAGAGCATCGGCATCGCCAGCCACCAGGCCGAGGAATGGTACCCGCTGTTCGGCGGCCTGCAGTCCCGTGCCCAGGGCAACTGGGAGCTGTGGACCGCATTCACCGCCGAAGACCCGGAGGACAGCCCGCCCATGGCGCGCTGGCTGACCCTGGCCGAGGCCGGTGCCATGTTCGACATCGAGGTCAACGCCAGCCCCATCCTGGCCGCCGAGATGCTGCGGCGCAACCTGTGGAACGTCGCCCACGGCGCCGTGGTGACCTCGGCCACCCTGACCGCACTGGGCAAGTTCGACCGCTTCCGCATGCGCTCGGGCCTGCCCAAGACGGCGGTTACCGCCGTGGTGCCCAGCCCGTTCCACCACGCCGATGCCGGTTTGCTGCGCGTGCCCGACCTGCGCGCCGACCCGCGCGACGCCACGGCGCACACGGCCGCCATCATCCGCGACCTGCCCGGCCTGGTGGAAGGCTCGCGGGGCACCCTGGTGCTGTTCTCGTCGCGCAAGCAGATGCAGGACGTGTTCGACGGGCTGGACCGTGACTGGCGCAAGCAGGTGTTCATCCAGGGCAACCTGTCCAAGCAGGAAACCCTGAACAAGCACAAGGCCCGGGTCGACGGTGGCGATTCCAGCGTGCTGTTCGGCCTGGCCAGCTTCGCCGAAGGTGTCGACTTGCCCGGTGCCTACTGCGAGCACGTGGTGATCGCCAAGATCCCCTTCGCCGTGCCGGACGACCCGGTCGAGGCGGCGTTGGCCGAATGGATCGAAGCGCGCGGCGGCAACCCGTTCATGGAAATTGCCGTGCCCGATGCTTCCCTGAAGCTGATCCAGGCCTGCGGCAGACTGCTGCGCACCGAACAGGACCGCGGCATCATCACCCTGCTGGACCGCCGCCTGGTTACCCAGCGCTACGGCAAGGCGATCCTCAACGCCCTGCCGCCGTTCCGTCGCGAAATATCCTGAGGCAGCAGGGCAACATTGCCCTGCTTAACTGTCTATACACCTGATCGAGGCCGACACCGGCCATCAAGGAGAGCTGGAACCCCATGATTCGCCGTTCGTTACCCGCTGTATTCGCATTGCTGGTTGCCACCCCGCTGCTGGCGGCGCCTGGCGCGCAGCAGACGCTGTTCAACTTCGTTCGTCCCGCCGATGTGGTGCAGGTGACGACCGCCGATGCCAGCCTGCCGCAGTACAACGCCGAACAGACGGCCGAAGGGGAGGTGTTGCGCCGGGTGACGTTCAACCCGGTCGCCGCCCCCAGCCTGACCCTCAAGCCGCAGACCGGCGTGTGGGACTGGTCCGCCGATAGCGCCATGACCTTGCGGGCGCAAAGCGCCATGGACTGGGCCGTGACCCTGTACGTGAAAATCCAGAGCAACGACGGCAAGACCCTCACCAGCCGCATCGACCTGCCCGCAGGCCCGGCGCAGACCCTGGTGATCCCGCTGGTGGCCAATTCGCCGCTCAGCCAGGGCATGCGCGCCGGCCCGCCGATGCCATGGATGCACGACGGCCAGCGCACGCTGCTGACCAGCAGTGAAGGCGAGTTGACCGCCAGCCAGGTGGTGTCCGTGACCTTGTCCATGGACAAACCCGCCGCTGCGCAAAACATCCTGCTGGAGCGTTTTGGCGTGGTGGAAGGCGACGTCATGCAGAAAGCCGCCTACGCCGATCTGGTCGACGAATACGGCCAGTTCAACCGTGGCCGCTGGCCGGAGAAGGTCAGCAGCGACGATCAGCTCAAGGCAGCCGCCGCCCGCGAGCAGGCGCAGCTCAAGGGCTGGCTGGCCGAACGCGAGAAGGCGCCACTGGACAAGTTTGGTGGCCTGGCCCAGGGCCCGGCGTTCAACGCCAGCGGGTTCTTCCGCACCGAAAAACGCGATGGCCGCTGGTACCTGGTCACCCCGCAAGGGCACCCGTTCTACTCCCTGGGCGTCAATGCCGTGGCTGCCGACAACGACCGTACCTACGTGCAGGGACGCGAGTGGATGTTCACCAGCCTGCCCAAGGCCGATGAGGCGGGCGCGCAATACTATGGCCAGAGCAACAATCAAGACGGCAACGGTTCGTCCGTGGGCCGTGGCTTCGGCAGCGGCCGCTGGTTCGATTTCTACGGCGCCAACCTGCAGCGCACCTACGCCGCCCCCTGCACCCCGACTGCCCAGGCGCCTTGCGCGGCGCAGCCGTTCGATGCCATTCGCTGGCAGAAGCACACCCTGGACCGCCTGCAGGCCTGGGGTTTCAATACCCTGGGTAACTGGAGCGCGTCGACCCTGGAAGGCAACCAGCGCGTACCGTATGTGTTGCCGCTGTCGATCGTGGGTGACTACGCCAGCATCAGCACCGGCATGGATTGGTGGGGCCGCATGCCCGACCCGTTCGACCCGCGCTTTGCCATGGCCACCGAGCGTGCCGTGGCCATCGCCGCCCGTGATCACCGTGACGACCCCTACCTGATTGGCTACTTCGCCGACAACGAACTGGCCTGGGCCGGCCCCGGCACTGACCCAAAATCCCGTTACGCGCTGGCCTACGGCACCTTGCGCCAGACCACCGACGTACCGGCCAAGCGCGCGCTCCTCAAGCAACTGCGCGACAAATACCGCAACCAGGAAGGGTTGTCCAAGGCCTGGGGCATCAACCTGCCGGCCTGGGAACTGATGGAAGACCCGGGCTTCGAAGCGCCGCTGCCCAACGCCGAGCACCCGGAAATCGAGGCTGACCTCAAGCAGTTCCAGCGGGCGTTCGCCGACACTTACTTCAAGACCATCGCCGATGCGCTCAAGTGGCATGCGCCCAACCACCTGCTGTTGGGTGGCCGCTACGCCGTTTCCAGCCCCGAAGCGGTGGACTCGTGCGCCCAGTACTGCGACGTGCTGAGCTTCAATTTCTACACGCCCAAGCCCCAGGACGGTTATGACTTCGCCCGTCTGCGCCAGTTGGACAAGCCGGTGCTGGTGTCCGAGTTCACCTTCGGCTCCCGTGACCGCGGCCCGTTCTGGCCGGGGCCGATGGAAGTGGCCAAGGAAGAGGATCGTGGCGCAGCCTATGCCACCTTCCTCAAGGCTGCGCTGCAAGAGCCAACCATCGTCGGTGTGCACTGGTTCCAGTACCTGGACCAGCCGGTGACCGGCCGACTGCTGGATGGCGAGAATGGTCATTTCGGCCTGGTGGGTATCACCGACGTGCCGTACCAGGGCTTCGTTGCGGCGGTACGCAAGAGCAACCAGGACAGCCTCGACCAGTTGGCCAAAGGCCTCACCGTAGCGGCCCCTGTCGAAAAAGGCGACAAGGCCGGCGGCCACGCCAAGGGCGGCGCCGCGCACAAATAGCCGTGTGGGAGCAGGCTCTGCGTGGGAGCGGGCTCTGCCCGCGAAAGGCGCGCCGCCCAGCGCCAGGTGTTTCGCGGTGTGCCCTTCGCGGGTAGAACCCGCTCCCACGGCTCACACCCTGTATGCAGAAAGATACCTACCGCCGGGCATGCATGTGTTCACAAATGGCCCAAGGGCTGGAACAATGCCCCCCACTTTGTTCAATGCTGTGCAGGGAGTGAGTGGGTGCAGATTCAGGGTCATTACGAGCTTCAGTTCGAGGCGGTGCGCGAGGCCTTCGCCGCCTTGTTCGACGATCCCCAGGAGCGTGGCGCCGCGCTGTGCATCCAGGTAGGTGGCAACACGGTCGTCGACCTGTGGGCCGGCACTGCCGACAAGGACGGCCAGCAGGCCTGGCACAGCGATACCATCGCCAACCTGTTCTCCTGCACCAAGACCTTCACGGCGGTCACCGCCTTGCAACTGGTGGGCGAGGGCAAGCTCGACCTGGACGTGCCGGTCGCTCGCTACTGGCCTGAATTCGCCGCTGCCGGCAAGGACAGCATCACCCTGCGCCAACTGCTGTGCCACCAGGCCGGCCTGCCGGCGCTGCGCGAGGTATTGCCCGCCGAAGCCCTGTACGACTGGCAGGTCATGGTCGATGCCCTGGCCGCCGAGGCGCCCTGGTGGACGCCGGGCACCGGTCACGGTTACGCGGCCATTACCTACGGCTGGCTGATCGGCGAACTGCTGCGTCGTGCCGACGGCCGTGGCCCAGGCGAATCCATCGTCGCCCGCGTGGCCAAACCCTTGGGCCTGGACTTCCATGTCGGCCTGGCCGATGAAGAGTTTTATCGCGTGGCCCATATCGCCCGTGGCAAGGGCAACATGGGCGACGAAGCGGCCCAGCGCCTGCTGCAAGTGACCATGCGCGAACCCTCTGCCATGAGCACCCGCGCCTTCACCAACCCGCCCTCGGTGCTCACCAGCACCAACAAGCCGGAATGGCGTCGCATGCAGCAGCCGGCGGCCAACGGCCATGGCAACGCGCGCAGCCTGGCGGGCTTCTACGCCGGCTTGCTGGACGGCAGCCTGCTGGAGTCGGAACTGCTCAACGAACTGACCCGCGAACACAGCGTCGGCCAGGACAAGACCCTGCTGACCGCCACCCGTTTCGGCCTGGGGTGCATGCTGGATCAGCCGCATGTGGCCAATGCCACATTCGGCCTGGGTAGCCGTGCTTTTGGCCATCCGGGCGCCGGTGGTTCGGTCGGTTTCGCCGATCCCGAGCACGATGTGGCCTTCGGTTTTGTCACCAACACCCTGGGCCCTTACGTATTGATGGACCCGCGTGCACAAAAGCTGGTGCGAGTGCTTGCCACTTGTCTATAAACTGCGCGGATCGACCGGCGGCACGCTGAATCGAACCGATTCAACTACTATTCAATCAACGGTTTAAACGGGTTTTCTAACCCGATTTGTATCAACCTCATCCTTGTGGAAAGCTTATGTACACCAATAAATCCATTGCGTTTGCCCTGTGCCTGGCTGTTACCGGCTGCGCCCAGACTCCACAAAATAACTCGGCTGACAACGGCGGCGCCCACTGGTGGTCGTTCGGCAGTTCCGACAAGGCGGTAGACAAGGATGTGGCAGGCGCAATCACCGACAAGGTGAACAAGGATGAGGCCAAGCCGGCCGTTGCTCCAGTAGCCGCCGCTGCCCCGGCTGCCACTGAAAAGAAATGGTACTGGCCGTTCGGCGGTTCCAGCGACAGCGCCGCCAAACCTGCAGCGCCTGCCGTGGCCGCCGTGCCGAAAATCGACGCCAAGATGACCCAGGCCTGGCTGGACAGCTATGAGCCGAAAGTGCGTGAAGCGGTCAAGGGCTCCAACTTCCAGGTCGAGCGTCGCCAGGACGTGCTGGTGGTGGTCGCGCCGGTAGACGGCAGCTTCAACCCCAAGCGCCCCGAGCTGCTGCTGCCCATTACCCTGAGCCCGATCACCAGCATTGCCAAGGCCGTCGAGACTGACCCCAAGACCGCCGTACTGATCCTGGGCCACGCCGATGCCACCGGCGCTGCCGATGTGCAAAAAATCAGCTTGCAGCGCGCCCAGTCGGTCAGCGCCATCTTCCGCCTCAGCGGCCTGAAGGGCCAGCGCCTGGCTGCACGCGGCATGGGTTCGCTGATGCCTCGCGCCGCCAACGACAGCGTCCAGGGCCGTGCCCTGAACCGTCGTATCGAAATCGTGCTGACCCCGCAGGAAACCATGGTTGCCCTGGTGGCCAAGTACAGCGCGCCGACCCCGCCAGTGGCCGAGATGGTTGCCGTGCAGGACGTCAAGCCAACGCCGGCCGCCGCACCGGCTGGCAAGAAAGCCGCTGCCAAGAAAACCGCCGCGAAAAAAGCGCCGGCCAAGCCAGCCGCCAAGAAAAAAGTGACCCCAGCCAAGGCGGCAGCGCCGGCCAAGAAAAAGGCTGATGCCGTCGCGCAAACCCAGAACTGATCGTCAAGGAAGCGCGCAATGACCCAGGCTTTGGCCGATATGCGCCGTGACTACACCCGTGACGGCTTGACCGAGGCGAATGCCCCGGCCGAGCCGTTCGAGTTGTTCACGCGCTGGTTCGAAGAAGCGTTGAAGACCGAGCAGGCGCCGGTGGAGGCCAACGCGATGACGCTGGCCACCGTCGACGCCGAGGGGCGGCCACACTGCCGTGTGCTGCTGCTCAAGGCCCTGGATACTCAGGGCTTCACCTTTTTCACCAACTATGAAAGCGCCAAGGGGCGGCAGATGGATGCCAACCCGTTTGCGGCCATGACGTTTTTCTGGCCAACCCTTGAGCGCCAGGTGCGCATCGAAGGGCGGGTCAGCAAAGTCAGCCATGCCGAGTCGGACGCCTACTTCCAGGTGCGCCCGCTGGGCAGCCGCCTGGGGGCCTGGGCTTCGCCGCAAAGCCGGGTGATCGCCGATCGCGCCGAACTCGAGGGCCTGCTCAAGGCCACCGAGCAGCGTTTCAGCGACACCCAACCCGACTGTCCTGAGCATTGGGGCGGTTACCGGCTGGTACCCGAGCGCATCGAGTTCTGGCAAGGGCGGTCCAGCCGTCTGCACGATCGCCTCAACTATCGTCGGTCTGATCAGGCCTGGCTGCGCGAACGCCTGGCCCCCTGATCATCGCGTTCGACCTTTTGCTCTCCTCTGTTGTCCAGACGATATGGCATAGTTGCGCTTAAGTGACTATGTCCTGCCGTCGCTCGTTCAAAGCCCGTAAAGCGGCTGTACTCGAGCTGAATGGACACAAATTATCGAAGCTGGCGTCGTGACAGCCCGCGATCGTCAGCGTTTAATGGGCACATACGCCCCTCGGAGAAATTTCATGCGTAAATCTGCACTGCTTCTTGCCTGCTTCACGACTACGTCCCTGTTCCTGGGCGGCTGTGTCTCCAACCTGACGGGCGATACCTATTCGCGTGATGAAGCTCGCCGTGTGCAGACCGTGCGTATGGGTACCATCGAGTCCCTGCGCCCGGTCAAGCTCGAAGGCACCAAGACCCCAATCGGCGCTGGCGCCGGTGCCGTGGTCGGCGGCGTGGCCGGTAGCGCCATCGGTGGTGGTCGCGGCAGCATCATCACCGCCGTGATCGGCGCCGTGGCCGGTGGCCTGGTAGGTTCGGCCGCTGAAGAAGGCATGACCCGCGCCCAGGGCGTGGAGATTACCGTGCGCGAAGACGACGGCAGCATGCGCGCCTACGTCCAGCAGGTTCAGGAAAACGAAATCTTCCGTGTGGGCGAACGTGTTCGCATCATGACGGTAGATGGCACCAGCCGCGTTTCGCACTGATCCGTGCTGCAACAAAAAACCGGCCTCGGCCGGTTTTTTGTTGTCTGGGATTCGTGTCGCCTGTTTCCCGAGCTTCGCCCGGTCCCACATGGGTTTATGCAAACCTCCCCCCTGTGGGACCGGCGAAGCTCGGGAAAACCTCACCGCCGAACCCGACTGGCCCACGCAGTAACCGCATACCCCACGAACGCCGCCACGATCGACCCGGTCAAAATGCCCATGCGGTCCTCACCGGCAAACACACTTTGCCCCGGCACATAGGCCAGCGACCCCACGAACAGGCTCATGGTGAAGCCGATCCCGCACAGTATCGACACCCCCAGCAGCTGCATCCAGCTGGCGCCCTGTGGCAGGCGCGCCAGGCCAACCTTGATGGCCAGCCAGGTCAGCCCGAACACACCCACGGTCTTGCCGATCAGCAGGCCACCGGCGATGCCCAGGGGCACGTGATGGGTGAAGCTGTCCAAGGTCACGCCGGCCAGCGGTACACCGGCATTGGCGAACGCAAACAGCGGCAGGATCGCGTAAGCCACCCACGGATGCAGGGCGTGCTCCAGGGTGCGTGACGGGGAGGCTTCGGCGTGGCGGGTACGCAAGGGGATGCAGAACGCCAGCGTGACGCCTGCCAGGGTGGCATGTACGCCACTCTTGAGTACGCACACCCACAGAATGGCCCCCACGATCAGGTAGGGCGCCAGGCGCACCACGCCCAGGCGGTTCATGGCGATCAGTGCCACCAGGCAGGCAGCGGCCAGCATCAGCGCCAGGCTGGACAGGGCACCCGAGTAGAACAGCGCAATGACCACGATGGCACCCAGGTCATCAATGATCGCCAGGGTCATCAGGAACAGCTTCAGCGACACGGGCACACGCTTGCCCAGCAGCGCCAGTACACCCAAGGCAAAGGCGATGTCGGTGGCCATGGGAATGGCCCAGCCGGCCAAAGCCGCCGTGTCGTCCTTGTTCAGCGCCCAGAAGATCAGCGCCGGCACGACCATCCCGCCGATCGCCGCCGCGCCTGGCAGGGCCACCTGCGAGACGTTGGACAGCTGCCCCTCCAGCACCTCGCGTTTTACTTCAAGGCCAATGATCAGAAAGAACAGCGCCATCAGGCCATCGTTGATCCACAGCAGCAGCGGCTTGGCGATTTTCAGCGCGCCCACCTGGGCGACCACGGGCGTGTCGAGGAAGCTGTTGTACAGGCCGGACAGCGGCGAGTTGTTGATGATCAAGGCCAGCACGGCGGCGGCGATGAGCAGCAGTCCGCTGGCCGCTTCGAGCTGGAAAAATCGTGTCAGAGTATTACGCAGAGGCACGGTCGCTCTCCATCCTGGTGTTCGAGGGGCACACCCTAACCCGTACTGGCGGTTGTTAAAACAAAAGTTATATTCGTTTTTGTTATAACGGAAAGTGCCGGTTTGGCAGGGGGCGGGACAGTAGCAGGACGTTGGAGGGAAGGGGATAGGACGTGTCTGATTCGGTTGTAGGGCTTTTCCCACTGAGGGGGATTGGTGGTGTCTGTATCGCGACTAAAGTCGGCTCCTACAGTCGGCTCCTACACCATCCGGGGTAGGAGCCGGCCTTGGCCGCGATGGCGTAGGTGCTGACAACGCCAACGCTGCGGTTTAAGCGTTCAGGCCCAGCATGCTGCGCGCCACGGCTTCGGCAATGCGGATGCCATCCACGCCCGCCGACAGAATGCCACCGGCGTAACCGGCCCCTTCACCGGCCGGGAACAGGCCCTTGAGGTTCAGGCTCTGGTACTCGGCGTTGCGGGTGATGCGCAGCGGCGACGAGGTGCGGGTTTCGATGCCGGTCAGGATCGCATCCGGACGTGCGAAGCCTCGGATCTGCTTGTCGAACGCCGGCAGTGCCTCGCGGATGGCTTCGATGGCGAAGTCAGGCAGCGACAGCGCCAGGTCACCCAGGGACACGCCGGGCTTGTAGGAAGGTTCAACATCGCCCAGTGCCGTCGACGGCGTGTTGGCGATGAAATCGCCGACCAGCTGTGCCGGTGCCTGGTAGTTGCTGCCGCCCAGCAGGTAGGCGGTGGACTCCAGCTTTTCCTGCAGCTCGATGCCGGCCAGCGGGCCGCCCGGGTAGTCGACCTCAGGGGTGATGCCCACCACGATGCCCGAGTTGGCGTTGCGCTCGTTGCGCGAGTATTGGCTCATGCCGTTGGTGACCACGCGGCCTGGCTCAGAGGTCGCAGCTACCACGGTGCCGCCCGGGCACATGCAGAAGCTGTACACCGAGCGGCCGTTTTTGGCGTGGTGCACCAGCTTGTAGTCGGCGGCGCCCAGTTTCGGGTGGCCGGCGTATTTGCCCAGGCGCGCCTGGTCGATCAGTCCTTGCGGGTGCTCAATGCGGAAACCGATGGAGAACGGCTTGGCTTCCATGAACACGCCACGGGCGTGCAGCATGCGGAAGGTATCGCGGGCGCTGTGGCCCAGGGCCATGACCACATGGCGGGACATCAATTGCTCGCCGTTTTCCAGGACCACGCCTTGCAGCTGTTCGTTGTCGATCAGCAGGTCGGTGACCTTGTGCTCGAAACGGATCTCGCCGCCCAGGGCCTCGATCTCCTTGCGCATGGTTTCCACCATGCCGGTGAGGCGGAAGGTACCGATATGCGGCTTGCTGACGTAGAGAATCTCTTCCGGCGCGCCGGATTTGACGAACTCGTGCAGCACCTTGCGGCCGTGGTGCAGCGGGTCCTTGATCTGGCTGTACAGCTTGCCGTCGGAGAAGGTACCGGCGCCGCCTTCACCAAATTGCACGTTGGACTCGGCGTTGAGCACGCTTTTGCGCCACAGGCCCCACGTGTCCTTGGTACGCTGGCGCACTTCCTTGCCGCGTTCCAGCACGATCGGCTTGAAGCCCATCTGCGCCAGCAGCAGGGCGGCGAAGATGCCGCATGGGCCAAAGCCCACCACCAGTGGGCGCTCGGTCAGGCCTTCAGGGGCGTGGCCAACCACTTTGTAGCTGACGTCCGGCGCGGGGCCGACGTTGCGGTCTTCGGCGAAGCGCGCCAGCACGGCGGCTTCATCACGCACGCTCAGGTCGATGGTGTAGATGAATTGCAGCTCGCTGTTCTTTTTGCGCGCGTCGTAGCTGCGCTTGAACAGGGTAAAGTCCAGCAGATCGGCGTCGGCGATCCCCAGGCGCTGCACGATGGCCGGGCGCAGGGCCTCGTCGGCGTGGTCCAGGGGCAGTTTGAGTTCGGTGATTCGTAACATGACAGGGTCCAATATCCGGGCCACAGGGTTGACCCGGCAGCTTTGCACTAACCGGCCATTATAAGCGCTTGCGAGGGGTTGCCGTCAGGTTTTAACCGCCTGACGGCACAACATTCAGTCGTTGCGGGCGCCACCGAAGTAGGCGCAGCCCCGGTAAGGCTGGTCATTGACGCGCAATTCGGCGGTCATCTGCTGCACGCTGCCGGTGGTCGGGTCTACGCAGCGCTGTGGTGCCACCCACAGTTCCACATGCAGGCCGTTGGCCTCGGTGCTCAGGCTCAGGCGGCCGTCGGGCAGGGTTTCCTCGACGAAGGGCACCGCCAGCGGTGGCTGGTCAACGCGGCTCAGTTCCAGGCCCTTGCCGCTGGCGCGCAGCTCCCATTTGCTCGGGTCGGTGCCCGCTGCACGCAGGGTCAGCAGTTTGAAGTTGGGGTCGTTGCAGGAGGCGGTGGAGCGCTCCAGGCGATAAAACTGGTGCAGGTCGATGGTGCCGTCCATGCCCTTGGACTTGCTGGCCTCGAAACGCCCGCGCACATCGGCGTACACCTGGCCGGATTTGCCGACGATGCCTGCGGCCTCCTGCAACACGCCGGTCTGGCCGACGTCGGTGACGGCGTAGTGGCGTTGCTCCCCGCAGGGCTGGAACAGCAGCCGCCCGTTGTCACCCATCAGTACGCCCTGCATGCGGGTCATGCCGGCAGTGGACGGTTGGCTGGGGGCGGAGGCGAACAGTTGGCAGCCGGCGAATAGCGGCAACAGGGCAAAGCACAGCAGAGAACGGGCAACGCGCATCGGGGGCCTCCTGGTAAGTGGAGGCCACCGTAGCACAGCAGAAGTGAAAATTGTGCGCATGCGCTTTGTGGGACCGGGCGAAGCTCGGGAACGGGCAGACGCGTTCCCAAGGCAGTTCGCGGTGTGGCTTTCCCGAGCTTCGCCCGGTCCCACAGCGTGGGTGACGAGGCTTTAGCCGACGATGAACACCTGGCCGGTCTGCAGGCCCTCCACGCTTTTCGCGTAGGCCAACGCCACCTCGGCCGCCGGCACCGGCTTGTAACCACGGAAATACGGCGCGTAGCTGCCCATGGCTTCCTCCAGCACCGTGGGGCTTACGGCATTCACCCGCAGGCCGCGTGGCAACTCGATGGCCGCCGCCTTGACGAAGGCATCCAGCGCCCCGTTGACCATCGCCGCCGACGCGCCGGTGCGGATCGGGTCGCGATTGAGAATGCCCGAGGTCAGGGTGAACGACGCGCCATCGTTGGCAAACTCCCGGCCGATCAGCAGCAGGTTGACCTGGCCCATCAACTTGTTCTGCAGGCCGAGGGTGAAATCATCGCTCGTCATTTCACCCAAGGCCTTGAAGGTGACACTGCCCACGGCGCTAACCAGGGCGTCAAAGCGCCCGGTCTGCTCGAACAGGCGGCGGATGGATGTCGGGTCGCTGATATCCACCTGTAATTCGCCGCTGTTGCGACCGATGTGGATCACCTCGTGGCGTTGGGCGAGTTCAGTGGCAACAGCAGAACCGACAGTGCCGCTGGCACCGATCAACAGAATCTTCATGGCGGGTGTCCTTGAGTGGGTGTGTTGTCAGTGTAGGGAATTGCTTTTTTCTGATAATCCCTCTAATAGGCAACCTTTGGTTTTCATATGGAAACAATCCATGAGCGAGCTGGATGACCTGGCGGCCTTCGCCGTGCTGATCGAGGCGGGCAGCTTCACCCGCGCCGCCCAGCACTTGGGCTGGAGCAAAGGGCAGTTGTCCAAGCGCATCAGCGGCCTGGAAAGCAGTCACGGTGTGCAGTTGCTGCACCGCAGCACGCGGCGCCTGAGCCTGACGGCGGCCGGTGCCGCCCTGCTGCCCGAAGCGCGGGCGCTGGTGGCGCAAATGGAGCGGGCGCACCAGGCCCTGGCGCTGCTCAAGGACGAACTGGCAGGGCCCGTGCGCCTGACCGTGCCGGTGTCATTGGGCGAAACGTTCTTCGAGGGGCTGTTGCTGGAGTTCGCCCGTGACTATCCGCAGATCAGCTTGGAACTGGATCTGAGCAACGGCTACCGTGACCTGGCGCGCGAGGGCTTCGACTTGGCCATCCGCGAAACCGTGGCCAACGATGAGCGTCTGGTGGCGCGGCCGTTGCTGACCATGCAGGAAATCACCTGTGCCAGCCCTGTGTACCTGGCGCGGCATCCAGCGCCGGTCACGCCGCAGGATTTGAGCACCCACGCGTGCCTGCTCAATAGTCATTACCGGGGGCGTGAGGAATGGCGCTACCACCAGCATCACGAGCTGATTCGCGTGGCGGTGTCGGGGCCGTTTGCCAGCAATCACTACAGTTTGCTGAAGAAGGCGGTGCTGATCGGCGCCGGGGTGGCGCGGCTGCCGTCCTACATGCTGCACGCGGAACTGGGGGAAGGGCGGTTGGTGGCGTTGCTGGAGAGTTATCAGACAGCCAGCACGCCTTTATACCTGGTGCATCCCTACCAAGGCGGATTGCCCCGCAGGGTCGAGGTATTGGCCCAGTACCTGACGGCGTGGGCCAACCGGTAGCAGCGGCCGTCAGGCCGCGTCGCAGGCGCTGCGGTGTTTACTGGTGCATCGCGTGAAGCGGACGCAGCCTTCGGCAGCTGCTACAGGCCGGCGTCGCCTGCATCGCGGCCAAGGCCGGCTCCTACCACGTCCGGCGTAGGAGCCGACCTTGGTCGCGATGCAGACGACGCGGTTTCAAGACAGTTGCTGCTACACGCCCTGTGGGAGCGGGTTCTACCCGCGAAGAAGGTAACGCGGACTTGCTGGCATACCGCGGTGTGCTTTTCGCGGGTAGAACCCGCTCCT
>KI547164.1:612730-633965 GCA_000497835.1 gamma proteobacterium L18
ATGGACGCCGCGTACAGACGAATCAGCCGCCCAGGTAGGCGTCGCGCACTTTCGGGTCGTTGAGCAGCGCTTCGCCAGTGCCTTGCATCACCACCCGGCCGTTCTCCAGCACATAGGCGCGGTCAGCGATCTTCAGCGCCTGGTTGGCGTTCTGTTCCACCAGGAACACCGTCACGCCATCCTTGCGCAGCTGTTCGATGATATCGAAGATCTGCTGGATGATGATCGGCGCCAGGCCCAGCGATGGCTCGTCCAGCAGCAACAGCTTGGGCTTGCTCATCAGCGCACGACCGATGGCCAGCATCTGCTGTTCGCCACCGGACATGGTGCCGCCGCGCTGGTTGAAGCGTTCCTTGAGGCGCGGGAACAGTTGCAACACCTTGTCCATCTGCGCCTGGTAGTCACCCTTGTCGGTGAAGAACCCGCCCATGGCCAGGTTCTCTTCCACGGTCAGGCGGGCAAACACCCGGCGGCCTTCGGGCACAACCGCGATGCTCTTGCGCATGATCTGCGCGCTGTCCTGGCCCACTAGCTCCTCACCCATGTAGCGGATGCTGCCGGAGTGGGCCTGGGGCGAGCCGCACAGGGTCATCAGCAAGGTCGACTTGCCGGCGCCGTTGGCACCGATCAGGGTCACGATCTCGCCCTGCTTCACCTCGACGTTGACGCTGTGCAGCGCCTGGATCTTGCCGTAGAAAGTGGAAACGTTTTCGAACTGCAGCATTTACGCTTCCCCCAGGTAGGCTTTGATCACTTCAGGATTGTCACGGATCTGCTCGGGCGTACCATCGGCCAGCGGCGTGCCCTGGTTGATCACCACGATATGGTCGGAAATGCTCATGACCAGTTTCATGTCGTGCTCAATCAGCAACACCGTGGCGTTGTGTTCCTGGCGCAGGGTGGCGATCAGCGCCTTGAGGTCGTCGGTCTCGCGCGGGTTGAGGCCGGCGGCGGGCTCGTCGAGCATCAGGATGCGCGGGCGCGTCATCATGCAGCGGGCGATTTCCAGGCGGCGTTGCTGACCGTAGGCCAGGGTGCCGGCCGGGCGGTTGGCGAACTCCTTGAGGTTGACCTTTTCCAGCCAGAACTCGGCGTACTCCATGGCCTCGCGCTCGCTTTTGCGGAACGCCGGGGTCTTGAACAGGCCCGACAGGAAGTTGGTGTTCAGGTGGCGATGCTGGGCGATCAGCAGGTTCTCCACGGCGGTCATGTCCTTGAACAGCCGCACGTTCTGGAAGGTCCGCACCACGCCCTTGCGGGCGATCTGATGGCCGGGCATGCCCTGGATGGGTTGGCCGTCCAGCAGAATGGTGCCGCCGGTGGGCTTGTAGAAGCCGGTCAGGCAGTTGAACACCGTGGTCTTGCCGGCGCCGTTGGGGCCGATCAGGGCCACCACCTGCTTTTCCTTGACGCTCAGGCCCACGCCGTTGACGGCCAGCAGGCCGCCGAAACGCATGCTCAGGCCGCTTACTTCGAGAATGTTCTGCGTCATTTTCGCAGCTCCATGTGGGGGCGCTGCATCGGCAACAAACCTTGAGGACGCCAGATCATCATCAGCACCATCATGGCGCCGAACATCAACATGCGGTAATCGCTGAACTCACGCATCATTTCCGGCAGCAGGATCATCACGATCGCCGCCAGGATCACGCCCAGTTGCGAGCCCATGCCACCCAGCACCACGATGGCCAGGATGATGGCCGACTCGATGAAGGTGAACGACTCGGGTGTCACCAGGCCCTGGCGCGCAGCGAAGAAGCTGCCGGCGAAACCGGCGAAGCTGGCGCCCAGGGTAAAGGCCGAGAGCTTGATGATGGTGGGGTTCAGGCCCAGCGCACGGCAGGCGATCTCGTCTTCCCGCAGCGCTTCCCAGGCACGGCCGATGGGCATGCGCAGCAGACGGTTGATGATGAACAGCGCAGCCAGGGCCAGCAGCAGGGCCACCAGGTAGAGGAAGATCACCTTGCCGACCGGGTTATAGGTCAGCCCGAAGTACTCGTAGAACGTCTGCGCGCCATCGGCGGCGGAACGGTCGAACGACAGCCCGAACAGGGTCGGCTTGGGGATGTTGCTGATGCCGTTGGGGCCGCCGGTGAGGTCGGTGAGGTTGCGCAGGAACAGGCGGATGATTTCACCGAAGCCCAGGGTCACGATGGCCAGGTAGTCACCGCGCAGGCGCAGCACCGGGAAGCCCAGCAGGAAGCCGAAGGTGGCCGCCGCCAGGCCCGCCAGCGGCAGGCAGATCCAGAAGCTGAAGCCGTAGTAGTGTGACAGCAGCGCGTAGGTGTAGGCACCCACCGCGTAGAAGCCCACGTAGCCCAGGTCCAGCAAGCCGGCCAGGCCCACCACGATGTTCAGGCCCAGGCCCAGCATCACGTAGATCAGGATCAGGGTGGCGATGTCCACCGCCCCGCGCGAGCCGTAGAACGGCCACACGAACGCTGCCGCGATCAGCGCCAGCATGATCCAGCGCTGGGTCTTGGGGCGGGTCAGGAAGTCACCGGCACCGGCGGGCAGCAGGGATGGGCGCGGCGCTGATTTCATGGCCGAGCTGATCTGCTGGTTGAACAGCACGCGCAAAAACATCAGGGCCGAGCACAGGGCAATCACCACCAGGGTGGTGGTGCTGGTTTCGTGCACTTCCAGGTTGATGCCGACGATGGACAGTTTCAAGCCCAGCACCGGGTAGGCCACGGCCCACACCAGCAAGGCGCTGAAAAACGCCGATTTGAGATTCCGAGTCATACTTTTTCAACCTCCGGACGGCCGAGAATCCCGGTTGGCCGGAACAGCAGCACCAATACCAAAAGGCCGAACGCCACCACATCCTTGTACTGGTCGCCGAACACGTCGGCGCCGAAGGCTTCGGCCACGCCCAATACCAGCCCGCCGAGCATGGCGCCCGGGATGCTGCCGATACCGCCCAGCACGGCTGCTGTGAAGGCCTTCAGGCCCACCAGGAAACCGGCGTTGGGGTTGATCACCCCGTATTGCATGCTCAACAGCACCGCAGCGATCGCGGCCAGGGCCGCGCCGATGACGAAGGTCAGGGCGATGATGTTGTTGGTGTTGATGCCCAGCAGGTTGGCCATCTTCATGTCCTCGGCGCAGGCGCGGCAGGCGCGGCCCAGGCGGGAGCGGGAGATGAACAGGGTCAGGCCCAGCATGGCGACCAGGGTCACCACGAACACCACGATCTGCATGTAGGAGATCAGCACTTCCTGTGCCCCCCCTGGCCCGAAGCTGAGGTTGCCCGGGATCAGGTTGGGAATCGATTTGTCCTTGGAGTCTTGCGAGAGCAGAACCGTGTTCTGCAAGAAGATCGACATGCCGATGGCCGAAATCAGCGGGATCAGACGGTTGCTGCCGCGCAGGGGGCGGTAGGCAATCCGTTCGATGCTGTAGCCATAGGTACTGGTGACGACGATGCTGGCGCAGAACGCCGCGGTCATCAGCAATGGCACGTTGTCCAGGCCCAGCATGGCCAGGCCGGCGATGGCGATGAACGCCACGTACGAGCCGATCATGTAGACCTCGCCGTGGGCGAAGTTGATCATTCCAATGATGCCGTAAACCATTGTGTAGCCAATGGCGATCAAGGCATACGTGCTGCCAACGGTCAGACCGTTAACCAGCTGTTGGAAAAAGTGATAGATGTCAGGCATTACCGCGCGCTCCTAAAAACCTGATACGCATTTCACTGGTGGAGTCATTTTCCCGCTCGCACGCCTGGCCGGGGCGCAGGTGCAGAGCTTTATGCCAGCGAACCGCTGGTGACGGTTTTAAGATTTTCAGGTGAGCCGCCTTCCGGATCGCGGAAAGCGCGCCCCATTACCTCGTAAAACAAAGCCCACTGCTTGCGCAGTGGGCTTGTTGGCGTGTGAAACAGCGCTTACTGAGGGCTGACTTCGGTCTTCGGCTTGCCAAAGTGCCATTCGTAGACCACGAATTTGAAGTCTTTCAGGTCGCCCTTGGCGTCGAAGCTCAGGTCGCCAGTCGGGGTCTTGAAGGTGCCGGCGTGGATGGCCTCGGCCACCTTGGCGGTGTCTTCGCTCTTGGCGGCCTTGATGCCGTCAACGATCACTTCCACGGCCGAGTAGGACGGGAACACGAACGGGCCGCTTGGGTCCTGCTTCTTGTCCTTGAACGCCTTGACCAGTTCAACGTTGGTCGGGTCCTGGTCGAAGGATTTGGGCAGGGTCACCAGCAGGCCTTCGGCAGCGCCCTGGGCGATTTGCGAGATGGAGTCGTTGCCCACGCCTTCAGGGCCCATGAACTTGGCGTTCAAGCCTTTTTCCTTTGCCTGGCGCAGGATCAGGCCCAGCTCAGGGTGGTAGCCGCCGTAGTAGACGAAGTCGACGTTGGCCTGTTTCAGCTTGGCGATCAGCGACGAGAAGTCCTTGTCGCCGGCGTTGATGCCTTCGAACACGGCCACTTTCACGTTCTTGCCTTCCAGGGTCTTCTTGACCGCGGTGGCGATGCCTTCACCGTACTGCTGCTTGTCGTGGATGACCGCAACGATTTTCGGCTTCACGTGGTCGGCAATGTAGTTGCCGGCTGCAGGGCCCTGGGCGCTGTCCAGGCCGATGGTGCGGAATACCATCTTGTAGCCGCGGGTGGTGATGTCGGGGCTGGTGGCGGCAGGGGTGATCATGATCACGCCTTCGTCTTCGTAGATGTCCGAAGCCGGTTGGGTGGAGCTGGAGCACAGGTGGCCGACCACGAACTTGACGCCATCGTTGACCACTTTGTTGGCCACCGCTACCGCTTGTTTCGGGTCGCAGGCATCGTCGTGTTCAACGGCTTCAAGCTTCTTGCCGTCGACGCCGCCCTTGGCGTTGATCTGCTCGATGGCCATTTTCGCGCCAGCGAACTGCATGTCGCCGTACTGGGCCACAGCGCCGGTTTTAGGGCCGGCGATGCCGATCTTGATGGTGTCTGCGGCGAACGAATGGCTGGCAACCCCCGCCAGAACCAGTGCGGCGAACAGCTTGGAAATCTGCTTAGTCATAATGCTCCACTCTAACTGTTGTATTTTTTATAGTCTTGCCGCGAAAGCTGCAGGACCGGGTCATGTCGATACCGGTGCCGTGTGTGTCCACGACTGCCGGCGAACGGCAAACACCCCCGATCAGCCCCCGTCAACTGTACCGGTACAGTGTAGAGCGCCGCTTGTTCCATTGAAAAGCTGGCGCCTGGGGGCAAATGGCCAGGGTGTCGCTTTATCGACAGGAAGTTACAGAAAAACGGCGGCGCAAACCCCTGCAGCGGGTCGTCATCCTTGGCTTTCCGAACTTGCCAATCAATCACATATTTGAAACCGGGTTTTTCCGCGTGAATCCGGGCGTTATCATTGGCCCAGAATTTCTTTTTGGTGAAACCCATGACTGAACAACCTAGCACCCTCTATGCCAAGCTGCTCGGCGAGACTGCCGTAATCGGATGGCAGGAGCTGCAACCGTTTTTTGCCCGCGGTGCCCTGTTGTGGGTCGAGCCTGCGCTGGATTTGGTCGCTGCTGCCGAAGCCGTGGCCACGGATGATGGGGCCAAAGTGAAGCAATGGATGGATGCCGGTTTGCTCGGCAAGGTGTCTGAGTCGCAGGCGCTGGACTGCGTGGGGCGCGAGCCAACGCTGTGGGCGGTGGTGGTGTCGCCGTGGGTGCTGATCCAGGAAAGGGCATCGGAGTAATTGGTGCACCTATTTGGTGCTCTGTAGCAGCTGCCGCAGGCGGCGTCCGGCATCACCGCGACTGTGCGTCTGGACGCGACCTGGCGGCCGCTGCTACAGGGGTTGTGTTTAATCGATGTAATCGGTTTTACCGGTGTGGTTGTTCAGCGAGATCACCCGCGTCTTGCCAATGCGGTGGCGATAGATCTCGCGCAAATACTTCACTGCCTTCTTCACGCATTCACGCGACAAGCGAATGTCATTGATCGACACAAATTTGCTCTTGTCGTTGATCAGCTCTCGGTACTTCTTCTCGTGGCCCCTCTAGGGGGTTACCTGGCGGGGCGGGCGTTGGGAACGTCGGCGAACAGGTCGCGAACCACGCGTTCGTCGGTGGTTCGCACTGGTACAGGGAAGTTAGTCTCGGCCCCGGTGGTGGTACGCCGCTCGTTCAAGTGATCAAGGATGGGCCGCAACTCGGAAAGGGGCACGGGGCGGCTGAGCAGGTAGCCCTGCACGAAGTCGCAGCCGTAGCGGCTGAGGAATTCGTACTGCTGCACGGTCTCCACGCCCTCGGTAACCACCTGCAAGTGCAGGGTGTGGGCCATGACGATAATGGCCTGGACAATCTCCATGTCGGCCGCTGATCGCGGGATGTCCTGAATGAACGAGCGGTCGATCTTCAGCGTGTCCAGCGGCAGGCGCTTGAGGTAGGCCAGCGAGGAATAACCGGTGCCGAAGTCATCGATGGACAGCGAAACCCCCAGCGCGCGGATTTGTGACAGCAGGTTGATGGTGGTGGCGATGTTGCCCATCAGCGCGTTCTCGGTCACCTCCAGCTCCAGGCGGTGCGGCGCCACGCCAGCGTCGGCCAGGGCCTCGCGTATTTCGGCCACCAGCTCTTCGCGCGCCAGGTTCAGGGCCGAGCAGTTGACGGTAATCTTCAACTGTTCGCAGCCGTTGTGGCCCAGGTGCGAGAGGTCGCGGCAGGCGCGCTTGAGCACCCAGTGGTCCAGCTCTGCAATCAGGCCGTTGGCTTCGGCAATGGCGATGAAACGATCAGGTGTCAGCAGGCCGTGTTCGGGGTGGCGCCAGCGGATCAGCGCTTCGAGCTTGGCCACGTGCCCGCTGCGCAGGTCAAAAATCGGTTGGTAGAACAGTTCCAGCTCGTTGCCCGCGCGCAGGGCGTTGCGCAGTTCTTCTTCCAGTTGCAGTTCCAGCGTGGCCTTGGTGCGCAGGTTGGCGCTGAAGAAATGCAGCGAATTGCGGCCGGCCCCCTTGGATTGATAGAGCGCCAGGTCCGCATGCTTGAGCAGTTCGTCGCAGGTGTCGCCGTCGTCCGGGAACACGCTGATGCCGATGCTGGTGGTCATCACCATGCGCCGGCCGGCCAGGTCGATGGGCTCCTTCATCTTGTGCATGATGCGCTGGGCCATGTTCCGGGCCTCGTCGCGGTTGTTCATGGTGATCAGGATGCAGAATTCGTCGCCGCCGAACCGCGCCACCACGTCGGCATGGCTGCGGGTAGCGCCCTTGATGTGGCTGGCGATCACCTTGAGCAATTCATCGCCTGCGTCATGGCCGAGGCTGTCGTTGATGCGCTTGAAATGGTCGATGTCCAGGAACATCACCGCCAGCATGCCGCCGCTGAGCTTCTGCTCGATCAGCTTTTCGCCGAACAGCTGGTTGAAACCGCGGCGGTTGATCAAGTTGGTCAAGGCGTCATAGTGAGCCACCTGCTGCAGCGACATCCGTGCCTGGTCCAGCTGGCTGAGCAGGGCGTTGACCCGTCGCAGGTCGTGTTCCTTGCTTTGCAGCTTCTTGTCGGCCAGCGCCGCGCTGAGGCTGCTGGCAATGATCAGCAGGGTAATGAAGGCCACGGTCAGGCCCAGTTCCAGGCTGTTGTCCACCATCGGCGCATGCAGGGCGCTGCCTTGCGGCACCGCCATCACCAGCGACCACATGCCCAGGAAGTGCGTGGCCACGATGCCGGCGCCCATCAGCAGGCTGGCGCTGTATTTAAGCAGTTTGTGGAAGGTGCCGCTGCCGTCGCGAAAGTGCCGCGCCAGCAGCAGCGCGGCGAAACTGGCGGCGATGGCCACCACGATCGACAGGCCAAACAGCCAGGGCTCGAAATACTGGGTGGCATTGGAGCGCATGGCCATCATGCCCACGTAGTGCATGCCGGCAATGCTCATGCCGATGCCGATGGCGCTCTTGAAATAGTCGAACAGCTTGATGTTTTCACGGCTCAGGGTGCTCATGGCCAGTAGACCGGCCACCAGCGCGATCAGCAGCGACACCACGGTCACTGGCAGGTCGAAATGCATTTCCACCGGTGTCTGGAACGCCAGCATGCTGATGAAGTGCATGGCCCAGATGCCGCCGGCCAGGCACAGGGCGCCAATCCAGCGCCATTGATGGCGGGCCGATGGCCGTTCGACATGGCTGATGCGTTCGGCCATGTCCAGGGTGGCGAAGCTGCCGCAGCAGGCCACCAGGTAGGCCAGCAGGACCAGGAACGGACTGTGGCTGCAGTTGAGCAGGATCTGCCCGTGGTCTGGCAGGTCCCCGATGAAATGTAAACCAAGCCAATCCATAGCGTGCCTCTGGACGAACACTCCCGTGCCACCCGAGGGCGGCGAGTTGGGACCATTATAGAATGCTGCCTTTGACTACTGGCAAAGTGCTGCCAATCATTTCGGAATCGGTTTCATAGCCAATCGCAATAACTGTGGGAGTGGGCTCTGCCCACGAAAAGGTCGCCGCGAACCGGCTGCTGTATCGCGATGTCCTTTTCGCGGGTAGGACCCGCTCCCACAGTGCCGAGTGTCCGTCACGCGGCTATGCCCTACCATCACGCTAGCTGATGCTGCCGACATTTGCCCATTCACCTTCTAGCTTTCATCTGGCCCTCAACAACAAAAACAGCGAGTGCCCACCATGTCTTCCTCCACCCAGGCGCCCCATGCGTGGCGCATTCTGTTCCTGCTGTTCCTGGCCAATCTGTTCAATTTCTTCGACCGCACCATCCCGGCGATCATCATCGAGCCGCTGCGCATGGAGTGGCACCTGAGCGATTTCGAACTGGGGATCGTCGGCACGGCATTCACCCTGGTATACGCGGTGGCCGGTATCCCGCTGGGACGCATGGCCGACCGTGGTTCGCGGCGCAAGATGATGGGCTGGGGCTTGGCGGTGTGGAGCGCGCTGACCGCCGTAAACGGCTTTGTCGGCGGCTTCTGGACCTTCCTGCTGGTGCGCATGGGCATCGGCATTGGCGAGGCCAGCTACGCGCCCGCGGCCAACTCATTGATCGGCGACCTGTTCCCGCCCCAGCGGCGCGGCCGGGCCATGGGCATTTTCATGCTGGGGCTGCCGCTGGGCCTGCTGCTGGCGTTCTTCACCATCGGTGCCATGGTCGAGTTCTTCGGCAACTGGCGCGCGCCGTTCTTCGTGGCGGCGGTGCCGGGACTGTTGCTGGCGCTGTTCATGTTCGGCATCCGCGAGCCGGCCCGTGGCGCGGCTGAAGCCGAGCCGGTGTCCCAGCAGCCACTGGATAAACCCTTGCGCCGTTTGTTGGCCATTCCTACCTTTTGTTGGTTGGTACTGGCCGGTTTGGCGTTCAACTTTGCCACGTACGCGTGCAACAGCTTCATGGTGCCGCTGCTGCAGCGCTACTTTCATTTGCCGCTGCATCAGGCCGCCGTGTCCACGGGTGTCATCGTCGGCGTCACCGGCCTGGTGGGCCTGACCCTGGGCGGTTGGGTGGCCGACAAGGTCCAGCAGCGCCTGGCCAATGGCCGGCTGGTGCTGGCGGCCAGTTGCATGGTGGTGGCCGCCAGCGCCACGGCCTGGGCGTTGATGGCGGGGCGCATCGACATTGGTCTGTTCGTCACGGTATTCGGGCTGGGCTGGTTCTTCAGTTATGCCTTCTATACCTGTGCCTACACGGCGATTCTGGAAGTGGTGCACCCGCGCATGCGCGCCACCGCCATGGCGTTGTTCTTTGCCGGGCTGTACTTGCTGGGTGGGTCGATGGGGCCGGTGGTGGCGGGGTTGCTGAGTGATCGTTTTGCCCATCAGGCCATGGCGGCGGCCGGGGCCAGTGAGATGACCGAGGTGTTCAAGGCGGAGGGCTTGCATGACGCGATGCTGGCGATACCGGTGGCGCTGGTGTTGACGCTGGTGTTTCTGGCGCTGGCGGCGCGCAGCTTCAAGCGCGATGCGCAGCGGATGAAGGAGGGGATGGTGGTGGTTCAGGCAGCGCCCGGGCTGGCGGTAGGCGTGTAGCCAGATGTTTGGGCAATCAGTACCGGCCTCTCGCGAGCAAGCTTTGCTCCCACAGTGTTAAGCCGATTACAGATGCATGTCTCAACACTGTGGGAGCAAAGCTTGCTCGCGAGAGGCCGGTCCAGGTTGCCCACAACCCTAGGCGGTTGGCTCAACGCTGTGGGAGGAAGGGGGACAGCCCTTTCTCCCACAATGTGAATTCCCCGGAGATCAGCCCGCTACCAGCACCCGAATCGCTTCCAGGCGCAACGCCGCCTTCTCGAACATCGCCAGCCCCTGTTCACGCTGCTTGCGCAGCGCATCCAGTTCGCTGTCGCGTACGGTCGGGTTGACCGCTTGCAGAGCGGTCAGGCGCGCCAGTTCTTCTTCGGTCTCGGCCGCCAGGCGGCGCTTGGCTTCGGCCACGCGCTCCAGGTGGCGCGGCAGCACTTTGGTTTCGCCGGCGTTGATGCGCGGGGTCAGCACGTCGCGCTGGGCCTGGATGAACTTGTTGGCGCTGGCCTTGGGCACGCTTTCCAACTGGTCGTTGAGGGTCTCGAACGAGACACGCGACGACAGGTCGTTGCCGTTGGTGTCCAGCAGGCAGCGCAGGGCCTGCGGCGGCAGGTAGCGGCCTAGTTGCAGGGCGCGCGGGGCCACCACTTCACTGACGTACAGCAGTTCCAGCAGCACGGTGCCGGGCTTGAGCGCCTTGTTCTTGATCAGCGCCACGGCGGTGTTGCCCATCGAACCGGACAGCACCAGGTCCATGCCGCCTTGCACCATGGGGTGCTCCCAGGTGATGAACTGCATGTCTTCACGCGACAGCGCCTGGTGGCGGTCGTAGGTGATGGTCACGCCTTCGTCGTCGCCCAGCGGGAAGCTGGCGTCGAGCATTTTTTCGCTCGGCTTGAGGATCAGCGCGTTGTCGGAATGGTCTTCGCTGTCGATGCCGAAGGCGTCGAACAGGGTTTCCATGTAGATCGGCAGGGCGAACTGGTCGTCCTGCTCCTCGATGGCAGCGACCAGCGCCTTGCCTTCGCCGCCACCGCCGGAGTTGAGCTCCAGCAGGCGGTCGCGACCGGTGTGCAGTTCGCTTTCCAGGCGCTCGCGCTCGGTGCGTGCCTCGGTCACCAGGATGTCCCAGTTGTCGTCATCGCCACCTTCCAGCAACGGCTGCAGGCGCGGGCCGAACTGCTGTTGCAGGGCGTTGCCGGTAGGACAGGTGTTGAGGAAGGCGTTGAGGGCCTGGTGGTACCACTGGAACAGGCGCTCTTGCGGGCTGTCCTGCAGGTACGGCACGTGCAGCTCGATGACGTGCTTCTGGCCGATACGGTCCAGACGGCCGATACGCTGTTCCAGCAGGTCCGGGTGGGCCGGCAGGTCGAACATCACCAGGTGATGGGCGAACTGGAAGTTGCGGCCTTCACTGCCGATTTCCGAACAGATCAGCACCTGGGCGCCGAACTCTTCGTCGGCGAAATAGGCGGCGGCGCGGTCACGCTCCAGGATGTTCATGCCTTCATGGAACACCGTGGCCGGGATGCCGGACAGCACGCGCAGGGCGTCTTCCAGGTCCATGGCGGTCTCGGCGTTGGCGCAGATCACCAGCACCTTGGTGCGCTTGAGCATTTTCAGCTGGTCGATCAGCCACTCCACGCGCGGGTCGAAACGCCACCAGCGGCCGGACTCGTCGGTCTCGCCCTGGGCCTGGAAGGCCACTTCCGGGTACAGCACCGGCTCTTCGCCCAGTGGCAGTTCCATGTATTGGTCTGGGTTGGCCAGCGGGTAGGGGTGCAGCTTGCGCTGCGGGAAGCCCTGCACGGCGGCACGGGTGTTGCGGAACAGCACGCGGCCGGTGCCGTGGCGGTCCAGCAGCTCGCGGATCAGGCGCGCGGCGGCTTCGGTGTCGCCGTCATTGACGGCGGTCAGCAGGGCTTCGCCCTCGGCACCGAGGAAGTTGTGAATGGTTTCGTGGGCCTTGGGCGACAGGCGGCCCTGGTCCAGCAGTTCCTGCACGGCTTCGGCCACCGGGCGATAGTGCTCGCTCTCGGCGCGGAAGGCGGCCAGGTCATGGAAACGGTTGGGGTCCAGCAGGCGCAGACGCGCAAAGTGGCTGTCCTGGCCCAGCTGTTCCGGGGTGGCGGTGAGCAGCAGCACGCCGGGGATGACCTCGGCCAGTTGCTCGACCAGCGCGTACTGCGGGCTGGCCTTGGTTTCGTGCCACACCAGGTGGTGGGCTTCGTCGACCACCAGCAGGTCCCAGCCAGCGGCGAACAGCGCGTCCTGGGCCTTTTCGTCCTCGGTGACCCACTCCAGCGAAACCAGCGCCAGTTGCGCGTCTTCGAAGGGGTTGCCGGCGTCGCTTTCGATGAAGCGTTCGGCATCGAACAGGGCGACCTGCAGGTTGAAGCGGCGGCGCATTTCCACCAGCCACTGGTGCTGCAGGTTTTCCGGTACCAGGATCAGCACGCGGCTGGCGCGGCCCGACAGCAACTGGCGATGGATGACCAGGCCGGCCTCGATGGTCTTGCCCAGGCCCACTTCGTCGGCCAGCAGTACGCGCGGGGCGATACGGTCGGCCACTTCACGGGCAATGTGCAACTGGTGGGCAATGGGCTGCGCACGCACGCCACCCAGGCCCCACAGGGACGAGGTGAGCTGCTTGCTGGTGTGCTCCAGAGTGTTGTAGCGCAGCGAGAACCACGGCAGCGGGTCGATCTGGCCGGCGAACAGGCGGTCGCTGGCCAGGCGGAACTGGATGAAGTTCGACAGCTGGGTTTCCGGCAGGCTGCAGGGTTGGTTCTGCGCGTCCAGGCCGTGGTACACCAGCAGGCCGTCGACGTCCTCGACTTCCTGGACGGTCAGCTTCCAGCCCTCGAAATGGGTGATCTGGTCACCTGGAGAGAACCGCACCCGGGTCAGCGGCGCGTTGCGCAGGGCATATTGGCGGGTGTCGCCAGTGGCCGGGTAGAGCACGGTCAACAAGCGACCGTCCTGTGCCAGAACGGTGCCAAGACCTAGCTCTGCTTCGCTGTCGCTAATCCAGCGTTGCCCCGGTTGATACTGCTGCGCCATGCTGCCTGACTCCCGCCATGAAAAAGCCGACTATGGTACCGGATGATGGGCGTGAGGGCCAAAGAGTCTCGTCGGGATTTGTGTTGCCTGGTTCCCGGGCAGAGCCCGGTCCTACACCGGTCGCGGCGGTAGTGTCAGGAATGCAAAGCATTCCGCTCTTGGAGGCGCAACAGGTTCATCTGCTGGTCCACCAAAGGCTGAAAGCTTTGCCTACCTGACACCCATCGCCCGAACGGTGTAGGACCGGGCTCTGCCCGGGAACGGCACACCACCAATCGAACCTACAATCTGTGACAGGGTCGATACTTCAAGGAGAAAAACTTCAAGCCACCCCACCTGCCGCCGTTACCCCGGCAACAGGAGAACCCACCACCATGTTGCCACCCATCCTTCCCCTAAGCGTAGTCCCGGTGACGTCGCAATTGGACCCGGTTCGACCCACGCCACCCATCGTGGCCCCGGTCACCCCGACCCAGCCGTCCTCGGACGAGAGCGAGATCGACCTGCGCCAGCGCGATCGGGAAACCGCGGCGTTGCTTCTGCGCGAGGAGGAAGAGCGTCAACGCCGCCGCCAGCGCCAGCGCGAAGAAGCCGAGAACGACACCGAAGCCCACCTGCCGGTGCCAGGCCATGAGTTGAACGCCGACAACACCGTGCCGGTGGCGCCGCTGATCGACAACGAGCCGCGTCAGGGCCTGTGGGTGGACATTGAGGTTTGATCCGCGACGCGTCTGCCGCCATTATGCAGGCTGACCCTCGCCCCACCTGACGTAGTGACCATGAGCCAGGACGACAAGCTGATCGACTTTTCCGCCGAGCGCGCCAAGCGCGTGCACGACCTCAACGACAAGCGCCTGAACGACATGCGCCAGCAGTTCGAGCAGGCCATGCCGCTGGGTGCGGCGAAGAAAAAACCGAAGAAGAAGCCCAAGAAGCGTTGAAACCTTGACCTGCGTCAGTTTGCGCAGGGCGGGCCTTCGATAATCTTTGCTCCATCGAACGCAAGCACCGCTTGCGCTTCAACAGAGCACGCAAGGCATTTAGGGCGACTTCGGTCGCCCATTTTTTTTGCCTTGGATTTGTGCTGCCCTTTTCCCGAGCTCTGCTCGGTCCCACACCATTCGCGGCAGTGGTGTCAGTAAGGCAAAGCTCTTAGCCTTGAGCGTCCACTAGGTGGACCTGCGTTGCCACTAAAAGCTAAGAGCTTTGCCTCATTGATTCAACTGCCGCGAAAGGTGTGGGACCGAGCGCAGCTCGGGAAAAGGTTGACGCAAATCAACCGATGGTGATGGCCGGCGGCGCCACCAGCTTCACGGTCTGCTCTTTGCGCGGCGCCAGGATCTCGGCCTCGCCATCCACCACCATCTCGTCACGCTGGTTGAACACCTGGGTGGCAATACGCACGCGGAATTTAGGCAGCTTCTCCAGGATTTCCAGGCGCACGGTCAGGGTATCGCCGATTTTCACCGGTTTCTGGAAGCTCATCTTCTGGCTCAGGTAGATGGTGCCCGGCCCAGGCAGCTCGCAGGCCACCGCGGCGCTGATCAGCGCGCCACTGAACATGCCGTGGGCGATACGCTCCTTGAACATGGTGGCGGCGGCGAACTCAGGGTCCAGGTGCACCGGGTTGTGGTCGCCCGACATGGCGGCGAACAGTTGGATGTCACGCTCTTCCACGGTTTTGCTGAAGGTGGCTTT
Source organism: gamma proteobacterium L18 (assembly GCA_000497835.1). Classification (GTDB taxonomy): domain Bacteria; phylum Pseudomonadota; class Gammaproteobacteria; order Pseudomonadales; family Pseudomonadaceae; genus Aquipseudomonas. The sequence continues at coordinate 627,447 of KI547164.1, forward strand.
CTGGCCGACTTCGAGGGCTTCGTACGGGGTGTTGGTAACCTGGGTCATGGGTGACTGTTCCTTGTGGTCGTCAATGTAAGCGGTTATTCGCTGCGCGCCGGGCGCTGGATGGCCAGTGCCTGGTGCAGCCAGGCGAGCAGGTCGGCGGTGACCTGCTCGCGGTTGATCTCGTTGAGCACTTCGTGGCGGGCCTGGGGGTACAGCGTGAGCGTGATGCGCGGGTTGCCCGTGCGCCCCAATGCCCGGGCCAAATCAGTGAGACGCTTGCCCTGGCTCACCGGATCACATGAACCGCCGATGATCAGCACCGGCAGGCTGCGATCGATCTGTGCCAGGTTGCCCGGCTGGCTGATCTGTGCCAGGCCCGCCAGCAGGTCCAGCCACAACTGGTTGGTGCAGCGGAAGCCGCACAGCGGGTCATTTATATAGCCGTCCACCTCCCGCGGGTCGCGGCTCAGCCAGTCAAAGCAAGTGCGCGTGGGCTTGAAGGCCTTGTTGAAGGTACCGAAGGACAGCCATTCGATCAGCGCGCTGCGCCCGTGGGGGCCCTGGCGGAGGCGTTCCAGGCGGGCCACCAGCCGTGCCAGGCGGTACACCGAGGCGGGCTGGTAGTTGGAACCGCTGAGGATCGCACCCTGCAGGCTGGCGCTGTGGTGCAGCAAGTAGCCCTGGGCCAGGTAGCTGCCCATGCTGTGGCCCAGCAAAAACAGCGGGCTGGCCAGATGGGCCTGGCGAATGTGCCGGGCCAGCAGGGCCAGGTCGTCCAGCACGGTGTTCCAGCCGTTACGGTCGGCGTAATGCCCCAGCACGCCGTGTTCGGCGGTACGCCCGTGGCCGCGCAGGTCCGGGGCGTAGAGGGCGACGCCGGCGTCGCTCAGCGCCTGGCCCAGCCGCCCGTAGCGGCCGCCGTGCTCGGCCATGCCGTGGGCCAGCAGCACCACGGCCCGCGCCGGTTCGGCGGGCTGCCAGGCATGCACGTACAGCTGCGTGTGGTCACAGGCTTCTAGCCAGAACGCCTCGGTGGGCATGGCGATTCCTTGCGCGGTGAAGGGGTGGTTCCATTGTATAGCCCATGGTGCGTATCGGGCGCGGCGCAGCATTTAGATTCATGATGTTAATGACGGCGCCTGGCGTGTTTGCCAGCTGTTGCTTAACTGCTAACGTCGGCAAAGCACCGCCATCACTCATGGAACTGGCGGCCCGAACGGCTCAGGCAAGAGGATAATAATAATGCAGGCTGAATTCTGGAACGATAAACGCCCGGCCGGGGTGCCCACCCAGCTGGATCTGGGCGCCTACCGGTCAGTGGTCGAGGTGTTCGAGCGTTCGTGCAGGAAGTTCGCCGACCGCCCGGCGTTCAGTAACCTGGGCATCACCCTGACCTACGCCCAGCTGGACCGCTACAGCGCCGACTTCGCCGCCTACCTGCAGAATGAGACCGACCTGCAACCCGGCGACCGCATCGCCGTGCAACTGCCCAACGTGCTGCAATACCCCATCGTGGTGTTCGGCGCCCTGCGCGCCGGGATGATCGTGGTCAACACCAACCCGCTGTACACCGCGCGCGAAATGCGCCACCAGTTCAAGGACTCCGGCGCCCGTGCCCTGGTGTACCTGAACATGTTCGGCAAACTGGTGCAGGAAGTGCTGCCCGACACCGAGATCGCGTTCCTGATCGAAGCCAAACTGGGCGACCTGATGCCGGCCGCCAAGGGCTGGCTGGTCAACACCCTGGTGGACAAGGTGAAGAAGAAAGTCCCGGCCTTTGACCTGCCCCAGGCCATTCAGCTCAAGCGCGCCCTGGCGCTGGGCCGGGGCCATACGCCGACACCCGTGCCACTGAGCCTGGACCATGTGGCGGTGCTGCAATACACCGGTGGCACCACCGGTGTGTCCAAGGGCGCGATGCTGACCCACGGCAACCTGGTGGCCAACATGCAGCAGGTGCTGTGCTGTTTCGAGCAGACCGACGAGCACGGCGTGAAGATTTTGCGCGAAGGCCAGGAAGTCATGATCGCGCCGCTGCCGCTGTACCATATCTATGCCTTCACGGCGAATTGCATGGGCATGATGGTCACCGGCAACCACAACGTGCTGATCAGCAACCCGCGCGACATTCCGGCCTTTATCAAGGAGCTCAAGCAGTGGCAATTCAGCGCGCTGCTGGGCCTCAATACGCTGTTCGTGGCGCTGATGGAGCACCCCGAGTTCAAGGACCTGGATTTCTCCCACCTCAAGGTCACCAACTCCGGCGGCACGGCGCTGGTCAAGGCCACCGCGGACCGTTGGGAAAAACTCACGGGCTGCCGCATCGTGGAAGGTTACGGCCTGACCGAGACCTCGCCGGTGGTCAGCACCAACCCCTACGGCGCGGCCGCGCGCCTGGGCACCGTCGGCCTGCCGGTGGTGGGCACGCAATTGAAGATCATCGATGACCACGGCAATGAACTGCCGGCCGGCGAGCGCGGTGAATTGTGCGTGAAGGGGCCGCAGGTAATGAAGGGCTACTGGCAGCGCCCCGAGGCTACCGCCGAGGCATTGGACGCCGAGGGTTGGCTGCGCACCGGAGACATTGGCGTGATCGACCCGGACGGCTTCGTGCGCATTGTCGACCGCAAGAAAGACATGATCATCGTCTCGGGCTTCAATGTGTACCCCAACGAGATCGAGGACGTGGTCATGGCCCATCCCAAGGTGGCCAATTGCGCCTGCATCGGTATCCCTGATGAGCGTTCCGGTGAGGCGGTGAAGCTGTTCGTGGTGCCGCGGGAGACCGGGGTCAGCCTTGAAGAACTCAAGGCCTACTGCAAGGAAAACTTCACCGGCTACAAGGTGCCCAAGCACATCGTATTGCGTGAGTCGTTGCCGATGACGGCGGTGGGCAAGATTTTGCGGCGCGAGCTGCGCGACATCGCCTGAGATCGGCGGTGGCTGCTTCCCGGGCAGAGCCCGGTCCTACACCATTCGGCCCATGGGTGTCAGATAGGTAAAGCGCACCGCCTTTGGTGCTCCGAGGTAGGCCTGCGGTGACTCAAAAGGCGGACCGCTTTGCCTCACTGACACTACTGCCGCGAAAGGTGTAGGACCGGGCTCTGCCCGGGAACCAGACACCACCATTTCCGGAGAATAGTATTTTTACTCTAAAAATGACTGCAGTAATTCATAGAGTCATTTTCGTGACCGCTCGACCCGATTCGGCCCCTATGCGACGTTTTCCAAAGCTGCTACTCTCGGCGCGCTTTCGATCGATCGGTGCTTCACGTACCGTGATCACCTATCAATAATAATCGCATATGAAGCGGTGATGAATTCGCTGTGCTGGAGGAGTGGGCTTCCATGATCGAAAATTTCTGGAAGGATAAGTACCCAGCGGGTATTGCTGCGGACATCAATCCTGATGAGTACCCGAACATACAGGCTGTATTGAAACAGTCCTGCCAGCGCTTCGCCGACAAGCCGGCGTTCAGCAACCTGGGCAGGACGCTCACCTACGGTCAACTGTACGAATTGTCGGGCGCCTTCGCGGCGTACCTGCAACAGCATACCGATTTGCAGCCCGGCGATCGAATCGCCGTGCAACTGCCCAACGTGTTGCAATACCCGGTAGTGGTGTTCGGCGCCATCCGCGCCGGCCTGATCGTGGTCAACACCAACCCGCTGTACACCGCCCGGGAAATGGAACACCAGTTCAACGACTCCGGTGCCAAGGCCCTGGTGTGCCTGGCCAACATGGCGCACCTGGCGCAGAACGTGGTACCCAAGACCTCGGTCAAGCACGTGATCGTCACCCAGGTGGGCGACCTGCTGCCGCCGGTCAAGCGCCTGCTGGTCAACAGCGTGATCAAGTACGTGAAGAAGATGGTGCCGGCCTATCATCTGCCCACCGCCGTCGCCTTCAACGACGTGCTCGCCAAAGGCCGCGGCCAGGCGGTGCGCGAAGCCAACCCCGGCGCCGAAGAAGTGGCCGTGCTGCAGTACACCGGCGGCACCACGGGCGTGGCCAAGGGCGCGATGCTTACCCACCGCAACCTGATCGCCAACATGATGCAGTGCAAGGCGCTGATGGCCTCCAACCTGAACGAAGGTTGCGAGATCCTGATCACGCCGTTGCCCCTGTACCACATCTATGCCTTCACCTTTCATTGCATGGCGATGATGCTGATCGGCAACCACAACATCCTGATCAGCAACCCGCGCGACCTGCCGGCCATGGTCAAGGAACTGTCGAAGTGGAAGTTCAGCGGCTTCGTGGGCCTGAACACGCTGTTCGTGGCCCTGTGCAACAACGCCGACTTCCGCGCCCTGGATTTCTCGGCCCTGAAGGTGACCCTGTCGGGCGGCATGGCCCTGCAACTGGCCGCCGCCGACCGTTGGAAAAGCGTCACCGGCTGCGCCATTTGCGAAGGCTATGGCATGACCGAAACCAGCCCGGTGGCCTCGGTCAACCCGATCCAGAACATCCAGGTAGGCACCATCGGCATCCCGGTACCGTCCACCCGCTGCAAGGTCACCGATGACAGCGGCCGCGAGCTGGCCCTGGGCGAAGTGGGCGAGCTGTGCGTGAAGGGCCCGCAGGTAATGAAGGGCTACTGGCAGCGCCAGGACGCCACCGATGAGATCCTGGACGCCGACGGCTGGCTGAAAACCGGCGACATCGCCGTGATTCAGGACGACGGCTACATGCGCATCGTCGACCGCAAGAAGGACATGATCCTGGTGTCCGGTTTCAACGTGTACCCCAACGAACTGGAGGACGTGCTGGTGACCCTGCCGGGCGTGCTGCAGTGCGCGGCCATCGGCATCCCGGACGAGAAATCCGGTGAGGCGATCAAGGTGTTCATCGTCGCCAAGCCTGGGGTCACGCTGACCAAGGACCAGGTGATGGAGCACATGCGCGCCAACGTCACCGGCTACAAGGTGCCGCGCTCGGTGGAGTTCCGCGAGGCGCTGCCGACCACCAACGTGGGCAAGATCCTGCGCCGCGAACTGCGCGACGAAGAGCTGAAAAAGCTGGGCCTGAAGAAGATCGCTTGATTGGCGGGGAGGCCTTCCCGAGCTTCGCCCGGTCCCACAGGGGAATCGCATCCCCCTGTGGGACCGGGCGAAGCTCGGGAAAGGCGCGCCGCATAATCAGCGCAGCTTCTCGAGCATGCCGTAGTACCACATTCCCACCGCCAGCAACGGGTTACCCAGCACATCGCCCATGGGCACCTTGATGTGCTGGCACCCGGCAAAGGTATCGAACTGCCTCAGCGTACCGGTCATGGCGTTGGCCATGATCTCGCCCATGATGTGGCTGGTGGCGATGCCATGCCCCGAATAGCCCTGGCAGTACCAGACGTTGTCCGACAGCTTGCCCAGTTGTGGTATGCGGTTGACCACGATGCCCATGGCGCAACTCCACTCAAACTCGATGTCCACGCCCTTGAGGCGCGGGAACGTGCGCTCGATGCACGGCCGCAGTTCGGCGGCAATGTCGCGCGAGTCCTTGCCCGAATAGTTGGCGCCCCCGCCGAACAACAGGCGGCCATCGGCGGTCATGCGGTAATAATCCAGCACGAAACGACAGTCGTATACCGCCAGGTCCTGGGGGTTGAGCTGCCGCGCCAGTTCGCCCAGGGGCGCGGTGGTGACGATGCCGCCCATGGCCGGGAAGATCTTGCCCTTGAGCTTGCCCGGTTCCAGCCTGTGATAGACGTCGCCGGCCAGCAGTACCTGTTTGGCCTCGATGCGGCCCTGGGCGGTGACCACGGCCGGCCGCGGGCCGTGGACAATCTCCAGCACCTCGCTGTGTTCGAACAGCAGTGCGCCCAGTGACTGTGCCGCGCGGGCCTCGCCCAGGCACAGGTTGAGCGGGTGCAGGTGCAGGTTGCGGGTGTTCTTCAGCGCGCCCAGGTACAGCGGGCTGTCCAGGTGCTGGCGCACGCCGGCCTGGTCCAGCAATGTCACCTCATCACCCATGCCGCGGGCCTGGGCTTCTTCCAGCGAGGCGCGCAGTTCGGTCAGGTGCGAGGGCTTCATGGCGGCGTGCAGATGGCCGTGCTTGAGGTCGCAGGCGATGCCGTACTTCTCCACCCGTTGCTTGATGATCTGGTGGCCGCGCCAGCGCAGGTGCCAGATGAAGTCGTCGACCTCGTTGCCCAGTGTTCGGCGCATCTGCTTGCGCATGGCTTCGTCGCCGGACAGGCTGCCGGTGACTTGACCGCCATTGCGACCGCTGGCGCCCCAGCCGATCTTGTGGGTGTCGAGCAGGGCCACCTTCAGGCCTTTTTCCGCCAGCTCCACGGCGGTGGCGACACCGGTGAAGCCGCCGCCGATGATGGCGATGTCGACGATGTGGGTGCCTTGCAGGATCGGGAAGTCGGTTTCCTGGGTGAGGGTGGCGGCGTAGTAGGAGTTGATGCGTTGGGTCATTTTAGGTGTTCTCTGTAGGTTTTGTGTTGCCTGCTTCCCGAGCTTCGCTCGGTCCCACACCGTTCGCGGCGGTGGTGTCAGTGAGGCAAAGCTTTCAGCCTTTGG
>KI547164.1:634106-657308 GCA_000497835.1 gamma proteobacterium L18
CAGCCTTTGGTGCTCTACAAGTGAACCTGCAGTGCTACCAAAGCTATGAGCTTTGCTTTACTGACACCACTGCCGCGAACGGTGTGGGACCGAGCGAAGCTCGGGAAACAGGCGCCGCAAAAATCAAGCGTTGGTCAGGTACCAGCGCCAATCCTGCTCGCCCACCTCTGCCATGAACTGCCGATACTCGGCACGCTTCACCGCCAGATAAACCTTCACAAACCCGTCCCCCAACGCTTCCCGCGCCCATTCCGAGCGCTCCAGCGCCGTCAGCGACGTCAGCCAGTCAGTCGGCAACAACGTCGTCGCCTGCGCATACCCATTGCCCTCAACCGGCGCCCCCGGGTCGAGCTGCTGGCGAATCCCGTCATGAATCGCCGCCAATATCACCGCCGCCGCCAGGTACGGATTGGCATCTGCACCACAGATCCGGTGTTCGATATGCCGGGTGTTGGCCGGCCCACCCGGCACCCGCAGGCTGACGGTGCGGTTGTCCACGCCCCAGGTGGGTGCCAGCGGCGCGTAGCTGTTGGCCTGGAAGCGCCGGTAGGAATTGGCGTTGGGGCAAAACAGCAACAGGCTGTCGAGCAGGTGCGCGAGCATGCCGCCCACCGAATGCCGCAGCAGCGGCGTACCGGCCTTGTCCTCGCTGGCGTACAGGTTGTGGCCCTGCGCATCGGCCAGGCTGACGTGCATGTGCATGCCGGTGCCGGCCAGGTCATCGAAGGGCTTGGCCATGAAGCACGCCTGCATGCCGTGGCGGTGGGCCACGCCCTTGACGATGCGTTTGTAGCGCACGGCCTGGTCCATGGCCTGCAGGGCGTCGCCGTGCTCCAGGGTGATCTCGACCTGGCCGGGGGCGTATTCGGAAATCGCCGTGCGAGCAGGGATGCCTTGCTGCTTGCAGGCCGCATAAAGGTCGGCGAGGAACGGTTCGATCTGCTCCAGCTCACGCAAGCCGTACACCTGGGTGCTGCGCGGGCGGCCACCGTCGGCGTCCAGCGCCGGCTGCGGCCGGCCATGGGCGTCGCGCTTGGCGTCCAGCAAATAGAACTCCAGCTCGCAGGCCATCACCGGGTGGAAACCGTCGGCCTTCAGCGCATCGATCGCGCGGATCAGCACATGGCGCGGGTCGGCCACCGACGCGGGCGCGCCTTCGACAGGGTGCATGCTGACCTGCACGGCAGCGGTGGGGATCTGCCGCCAGGGCAGGGGCACCAGGCTGCCTTCCAGCGGGTAGGCGCGGCAGTCGATGTCGCCCACGTCCCACACCAGGCCCGAGTTTTCCACGTCGTCGCCGTTCAGGGTCAGGCCCAGGATGGTGCTGGGCAGCGGGCGGCCGCTTTCGTACACGGCCAGCAGTTCATCGCGGTGCAGCAGCTTGCCGCGCGGTACGCCGTTGGCGTCGAGGATGAACAGCTCGATCATGTCGATATGGGGGTGTTGGTCCAGGAAGGCCTGGGCCTGATGCAGGGGGGCAAAATGCATGGTGGCTCTCGCTTGCGCACGCGTGAAGGCCCGTCGGGGGTGACGGGGATCAAGATTGGGTCAGGCAGCGAGGGCGGTGTCCGGCGGGCGCGCGTGGCGGCAGTGCCACAGGGCCCAAAAGGCCAGGATGACGTTGAACAGGGGATTTTCCCCGGGGCGCAGGCACACTGCACGGCGCGGGGTGCGCGGTTCGGTGCTGGCGGGGGGAAGCGGGGTGCCGTTCATGGTGGCTGGATGGTTGCATGGCACTGTTGGATGATTAAATCGAGAATGTCGTACCTTCAGTTAGGGTTTGGTTAAACATACCGGCCTCATCGCGAGCAAGCTTTGCTCCCACAAGCGTACGCCTCAGGTGCTGCCAACCCTGTGGGAGCAAAGCTTGCTCGCGATGAGGCCATCAGCCATGGCCAATATGATAAACCCCCGCAAATCTGCGACAATCGCACCCATTCTTATTGCCGCGTAGCCATTTGCGTACCTGATGACTGACCACAATCCCGTTATCGACACACTGTTCAAGAACCTCGACCAGGCCATGATCGGCGACCGCCATCGCCTGCGTCGGCAATTGCACGAGCTGCGCAAGAAGCCCGACGAGGTCAAGCTTGGGCAGTGGGTCGAGCGGGCGCAGGCATCCATGGCCCAGGTCACCGCGCGCAAGCAGAGCGTGCCGACCATCCGCTACGACGACAGTCTGCCGATCGCGGCCAAGCGTGACGAGATCAAGAAGATCCTCGCCGAGCACCAGGTGCTGATCATCGCCGGTGAAACCGGCTCGGGCAAAACCACCCAGTTGCCCAAGATCTGCCTGGAACTGGGCCGCGGCCAGCACGGCCTGATCGCCCACACCCAGCCACGCCGCATCGCCGCACGCAGCGTTGCCACCCGCGTCGCCGAAGAACTGGCCACGCCCCTGGGCGCGCTGGTCGGCTATCAAGTGCGGTTCGAGGATCAGAGCGACGCCAACACCCTGGTCAAGCTGATGACCGACGGCATCCTGCTGGCCGAAACCCAGCACGACCGCTTTCTGGAACGCTACGACACCATCATCGTCGACGAAGCCCACGAACGCAGCCTGAACATCGACTTCCTGCTGGGCTACCTCAAGACCCTGCTGCCGCGCCGCCCGGACCTGAAGGTGATCATCACCTCGGCTACCATCGACCTGGAGCGCTTTTCCAAGCACTTCAACGATGCGCCGATCATCGAAGTGTCCGGCCGCACCTACCCGGTGGACGTGTGGTACCGCCCGCTGACCAGCGAGCAGGACGAGGAGGGCAACAGCGTCGAGGACGACCTGACGGTGGATCAGGCGATCATCGCCACCCTCGATGAAATCGCCGCGTTCGAGCGCAGCGAAGGCAAGCGCCCGGGCGATGTGCTGGTGTTCCTGCCCGGCGAGCGCGAGATCCGCGACGCCGCCGAAATGCTGCGCAAGGCCCAGCTCAAGCACACCGAGATTCTGCCGCTGTACGCGCGCCTGTCGCCGGCCGAGCAGCAGAAAATCTTCCAGAGCCACCCGGGCCGTCGCGTGGTGCTGGCCACCAACGTCGCCGAGACCTCGCTGACCGTGCCGGGCATCCGCTACGTGATCGACAGCGGCACCGCGCGCATCAGCCGCTACAGCTACCGCGCCAAGGTACAGCGCCTGCCCATCGAGGCGGTGTCCCAGGCCAGCGCCAACCAGCGCAAGGGCCGTTGCGGACGGGTGGAGCCGGGCATCTGCATTCGCTTGTACAGCGAAGAGGATTTCATCGCCCGCCCCGAATTCACCGACCCGGAAATTCTGCGTACCAACCTGGCCGCGGTGATTTTGCAGATGCTGCACCTGCGCCTGGGCGAGATCGACCAGTTCCCGTTCATCGAGCCGCCGGATGGCAAGGCCATCACCGACGGCTTCAACCTGCTGCAGGAGCTGTCGGCGGTCAACCGCGAGAACCAGCTGACGCCCATCGGCCGCCAGCTGGCGCGCCTGCCTGTGGACCCGCGCATGAGCCGCATGCTGCTGGAAGCGGCCAAGCAGGGCAGCCTCCAGGAAGTGCTGATCATCGCCAGCGCGCTGTCGGTGCAGGACGTGCGCGAGCGTCCGCCCGAGCGCCAGCAGGCCGCCGACCAGGCCCACGCGCAATGGAAGGACGCCGATTCCGACTTCGCCGCCCTGGTCAATTTGTGGCGCGGTTTTGAAGAGCAGCGCCAGGCCCTGACCGCCAGCCCGCTGCGCAACTGGTGCCGCAAAAACTTCCTCAACTACCTGCGCCTGCGCGAGTGGCGCGATGCGCACCGGCAGTTGAGCCTGATCTGCCGCGACCTGCAGTTGAGCATCAACAAGGAACCGGCCGACTACCCCAAATTCCACAAGGCGATTCTGTCCGGCTTGCTTAGCCAGATCGGTCAGAAGACCGAGGAAGGCGATTACCTGGGCGCGCGTCAGCGGCGTTTCTGGATTCACCCTTCGTCGGGCATCGGCAAGAAGCGCCCGCAGTGGCTGATGACCGCCGAGCTGATGGAAACCACCAAGCTGTACGCGCGCATGGTGGCCAAGATCGACGCCGACTGGATCGAGCCGCTGGCCGGCCACCTGATCAAGAAAAACCACTTCGAGCCCCATTGGGAGAAGAAGCGTGGCCAGGTGGTGGCCTACGAGCAGATCACCCTGTTCGGCCTGATCGTGGTCGGCCGCAGGCCCGTGCATTACGGTCCGGTGGACCCGGTGGTGTCGCGCGAGCTGTTTATCCGTGAGGCGCTGGTGCGTGGCGAGATCCAGTCACGGGCCAAGTGCCTGACCGCCAACCGCGAGCTGCTGGAACAGCTGGACGCCCTGGAAGCCAAGGCGCGTCGTCGCGACATTCTGGCCGACGAGGAAACCCTGTACGCGTTCTACGACGCGCGCGTGCCGGCCGAGATCCACCAGACGGCGACGTTCGATCACTGGTACAAGACCGAAAGTCAGAAAAACCCGAAGCTGCTGATCATGCGCGAGGAAGACGTGCTGGCCCGCGAAGCCAGTGAAGTCACCGCCGGCCAGTACCCGGACACCTTGCGCCTGGGCGATCTGACCCTGGCCCTGAGTTACCACTTCGAACCCAACCATGCCCGTGACGGCGTGACGGTCAGCGTGCCGGCGCCGTTGCTGCCGGCGCTGCCCAACGAGCGTCTGGAATGGCTGGTGCCCGGCCTGCTGGAAGCCAAGTGCATTGCCCTGGTGCGCAACCTGCCCAAGGCGCTGCGCAAGAACTTCGTGCCGGTGCCGGACTTCGTCCGCGCGGCCATGGCGCGCATCACCTTTGGCGACGGCTCGCTGCCCCAGGCGCTGGGTCGTGAACTGCTGCGCATGACCGGTGCACGGGGCAGCGACGAGGCCTGGGCCGAGTCCGAGCAGCAGGTGGACAGCCACCTGCGCATGAACATCGAAGTGCTGGACGGCGAGGGCAAGTTCCTCGGCGAAGGCCGCGACCTGGCCGAACTGACCGCACGCTTTGTGCAAGCCAGCCAGGCTGCATTGGCAGCGCCACAGTCGGCCAAGAGCCAGCAGCCAGTGGAGGCCAAGGCCTTCGCCGCCGTGGCCGAGACCACGCAGCAGAAGATTGCCGGGCTCTCGATGACCGTCTACCCCGCGCTGGTAGAGGAGAACGGCACCGTCAAGGAAGGCCGCTTCTCTACCGCCGCCGAAGCCGAATTCCAGCACCGTCGCGCCCTGCAGCGGCTGCTGTTGCAGCAACTGGCGGAGCCTGCCAAGTTCCTGCGTGGCAAGCTGCCGGGGCAGACCGAGTTGGGCTTGCTATATCGTGACCTGGGCCGTGTCGAGGCACTGGTGGAAGATATTCTGCTGGCCAGCCTGGACACCTGCATTCTTGAAGGCGAAGCCACCTTGCCGCGTGACGGTGCAGGGCTGGGCGCCTTGGCCGAGCGCAAGCGCGGCGCCTGGGCCGAGCACGCCGAACGCCTGGCACGCCAGACCCTGGACATTCTCAAGCTGTGGCATGGCCTGCAGAAGCGCTTCAAGGGCAAGATCGACCTGGCCCAGGCCGTGGCGCTCAACGACATCAAGGCGCAACTCAGCCAACTGGTGTACCCAGGCTTTGTGCGCCAGACGCCCTCGCTGTGGTTCAAAGAGCTGCCACGCTACCTCAAGGCCATCGAACTGCGCCTGGAAAAGCTGGGCAGCCAGGTGCAGAAGGACCGCGTGTGGAGCATCGAGCTGGGCAACGTCTGGGCGCAGTACCAGGCGCGCCAGGCCAAGCATGCCCAAGAGGGTAAGCGAGACCCGGAACTTGAGCTGTACCGTTGGCTGATCGAGGAATACCGCGTCTCGCTGTTCGGTCAGCAATTGGGCACCAAGGTGCCGATTTCCGACAAGCGCCTGAGCAAGCAGTGGAGCCAGGTAGAGGCCTGATGAACCTGAGGGAGTTGGCTTGAAACCGCGTCGTCTGTATCGCGACCAAGGTCGGCTCCTACCCCGAACCGCGTAGGAGCCGACCTTGGTCGCGATGCAGACGACGCCGTCCGTGGTAGGAGCCGGCCTTGGCCGCGATGCAGGCGACGCCGTCCTGTAGCAGCTCCCCCATTCCCCATGAGGTTCATGCGATCCCACGTTGCCCTTTATCGTGAAAAGGGCACTTGTTCGGCAAATCTGGCACAATTGGCCACCGTTTCACCCGTGAAGGCAAGGTCGCCAACCGCCTTCGCGCACGTGACAGTGCTTATTGCAAGTTGGCACGTTGGTGCCATATTGATTGCGACTCACTCTGCCGCTGCCTTGCACCGGCCACCTAATAATAGAGGAACGAGCGTGCATAACGTCGTCATCAGCGGCACCGGCCTGTACACCCCGGCCGACAGCATCTCCAACGAAGAACTGGTGCAGTCCTTCAATACCTGGGCCCAGCAGTTCAACGCCGACAATGCGGCGGCCATCGAGCGTGGCGAGTTGGCGGCGCAGACCGAATCCAGCGCCGCCTTCATCGAGAAGGCCTCGGGCATCAAGAGTCGCTATGTCATGGACAAGGCCGGCATTCTCGACCCGCAGCGCATGAAGCCGCGCCTGGCGGAGCGCTCCAACGACGAACAGTCGATTCTCTGTCAGATGTCCGTGGCGGCGGCCGAACAGGCGCTGCAACGCGCCGGCAAGACCGCCGCCGACATCGATGCGGTGATCGTTGCCTGCTCCAACCTGCAGCGGCCGTACCCGGCCGTGGCCATCGAAGTGCAGCAGGCGCTGGGCGTGCAGGGCTTCGGCTTCGACATGAACGTGGCCTGCTCCTCGGCCACCTTCGGCATCCAGACCGCCTACAATAGCGTCGCCCTGGGCCAGGCCCGTGCGGTGCTGGTGGTCAGCCCGGAAATCTGCACCGGCCACCTGAACTTCCGTGACCGTGACAGCCACTTCATCTTTGGCGACGCCGCCACTGCGGTGGTCGTCGAGCGCGCCGACCTGGCCACCTCGGCGCACCAGTTCGAGATCGTCAGCACCAAGCTGCTGACCCAGTTCTCCAACAACATCCGCAACAACTTCGGCTTCCTCAACCGCGCAGCTGAGGAGGGCGTGGACGCCTCCGACAAGCTGTTCGTGCAGGAAGGCCGCAAAGTGTTCCGTGAGGTCTGCCCCATGGTGGCCGAGCTGATCGGCCAGCACCTGGGCGAGAACCGCATCGACGTCAACGACGTCCAGCGCTTCTGGCTGCACCAGGCCAACCTGAGCATGAACCACCTGATCGTCAAGAAGCTGCTGGGCCGTGATGCCTCGGTGGAAGAAGCGCCGGTGATTCTCGACACCTACGCCAACACCAGTTCGGCGGGCTCGGTGATTGCCTTCCACAAGCACCAGGACGACCTGGGCAAGGGCGCCCTGGCGGTGTTGAGTTCGTTCGGCGCGGGTTATTCGATTGGTAGCGTGATCCTGCGCAAGCTGTAACCCACCCCCAAGACACGCTGTGGGACCGGGCGAAGCTCGGGAAGCAAACGACACGGTCTAGCCCCTAAACCGCGTCGTCTGCTTCCCGAGCTACGCCCGGTCCCACATCTGCCTTGTATAATTCCTTGATTAACAAAGTTTCATGCTGGTTGCAGGCTGCCTTCGAAAATCTCTTCGTCTTCACGTCGCTGAATGACAAAACCTTCATTTCCAAAAGTTCCGCTGTCATCAAATCTTAATAAACGAGCCACCTCGCTGAAATATCCGCTGTTCAAGATGCCCTCCCATAAAGCTTGCCGGACTTGCCTTTGCATACCAGGCGGCGCCCGCTGAAAAAACTTAAAAAAGCAGTACTCAAAGGAGTAAATCAATGAACAAGTCCACCGTGGCCCTGACCATGGCTCTGGGTATCATGGCGCAGCAGGCTATGGCCGAAGGCTTTCTTGAAGACAGCAAGGCGACCCTGAAGCTGCGCAACTTCTACATCAACAACGACAACCGCGACTCGGGCGCCGCCAAGAACGCCAACTACCAGTCCGAATGGGGTCAGGGCTTCCAGCTGGACTTCCAGTCCGGCTACACCGCCGGCACCGTGGGCTTTGGCCTGGACGCCATCGGCCTGCTGGGCATCAAGCTGGACTCCGGCGCCGGTCGTCACGGCAACCCAACCGGCCTGCTGGACGGCGGCAACGTGTTCCCAAGCGACGGTGATCACGCCGCCGACGATTTCGCCAGCCTGGGCCTGACCGCCAAGGCCAAGATCTCCAAGACCGAGCTGAAACTGGGCACCCTGATGCCTAAGCTGCCAGTCATCCAGTACAACGACAGCCGCCTGGTTCCGCAAACGTTCCAGGGTGGCCAGATCACCTCCGGCGACATCAAGGACCTGACCCTGGTGGCCGGTCAGATCGAGAAGGTCAAGGACCGTAACTCCAGCAACAACGAGGACCTGTCCATTGGCGGCGCCAACGGCAGCGGCAACAGCAACATCGGCGGGCGCAGCAACAAGTTCATCTACGCCGGTGGTGACTACAAGATCACCAAGGACCTGCTGTTCCAGTACTACTACGGCAACCTGGATGACTTCTACAAACAGCACTTCCTGGGCCTGGTACATAACTGGTCGATCGGCCCGGGCGTATTGAAGTCGGACTTCCGTTACTTCAACAGCCGCGACGATGGCAAAAACGCCAACGACCCAACCTACTACAGCTCGGGCAACTACCTGGGCCAGGCCAGCGGCAAGGGCAAGGTCGACAACAACCTGTACAGCGCGCTGTTCCTCTACACCGTGGCCGGCCACACCTTCGGTGGCGGCTACCAGGTCAGCAACGGCGACAGCGACTTCCCATGGCTGAACCAGGGCAACGGCTCGTCCAACTACACCATCACCGACGCCCAGATCCAGAAGTTCGGCCGTGCCGGCGAGCGTACCTGGCAGGCGCGCTACTCGTATGACTTCGCGGCCATCGGCTTCCCTGGCGCAACCGCCGGCGTGACCTACCTGCGTGGCGACAACATCGACACCGTCACCAGCGGCGGCGCCGTGGCTGGCTCCGGTCGTTCGGAATGGGAACGCGACATCACCCTGGCCTACGTGGTGCCGGAAGGTACCTTCAAAGGTCTGGGCTTCACCTGGAAAAACGGCATGTGGCGCAACGACATCCCGGGCCAGCGCGACCAGGACGAAAACCGCGTGATCCTGAGCTACTCGATCCCGCTGTTGTAATGGGTTGAATGCGTAACCGCTTTTTCCTCATCCGTTAAAGCTCTCTCTTGCCCCGCCCCGTGCGGGGCTTTTTTTCATCCCCGCTATCTGAAGCCGCTGTCGCCAGGCTGCGGCTACAGATAGCGGGGCGAATATGGCATGCTTGGCCCTTCCAATGAGGGGAATGCCATGCCATTGCACGTTGCGCACAGTCTGGGCGAGGTCAGCGCCAGCGACTGGGATGCCCTGTTGCCCATCGACCAGCCCTTCCTGCGCCACGCCTTCCTCAGCGCCCTGGAAGACAGCGGCAGCCTGGGCAAGCACTCCGGCTGGCGCCCCGAGCATTTGCTGCACCTGGAAGACGGCAAGCTGATCGCCGCCATGCCCGCCTACCGCAAATGGCATTCGTACGGCGAATACGTGTTCGACCATGGCTGGGCCGATGCCTGTCGTCGGGCCGGTATCGATTACTACCCCAAGCTGTTGTGCGCGGTGCCGTTCAGCCCGGTGTCGGGGCCACGAGTGCTGGGTGATGGGCAGGCGTTGCTGCAGGCGGTGCCGGGGTATGTGGAAGTGGAAGGGCTATCTGGCGCGCACATCAATTTCACTGATCCCGCCCTGGACACATTGATTGCCGGCGAGCCGGGTTGGCTGGAGCGCCTGGGCTGCCAGTACCACTGGCATAACCGCGGCTACCGCGACTTCCAAGACTTTCTCGACAGCCTGGCGTCGCGCAAGCGCAAGCAGATGCGCAAGGAGCGCGAACAGGTTGCCGCCCAGGGTTTCGAGTTCGACTGGCGTGAAGGGCACGCCTTGACCGAAGCCGAATGGGACTTTGTCTACGCCTGCTATGCCAATACCTACGCGGTGCGGCGCCAATCCCCTTACTTGACCCGTGAATTCTTCAGCCTGTTGGCTGAGCGCATGCCCCAGGCCATCCGTGTGGTGTTCGCGCGTCAGGCGGGGCGGGCGGTGGCCATGGCGTTCAGCCTGGTGGGGGGCGACAGTTTCTACGGGCGTTACTGGGGCTGCCTGGCAGAATTTGACCGCCTGCATTTCGAGACCTGTTTTTACCAGGGCATGGACTATGCCATTGCCCAGGGCTTCAAGCGCTTCGATGCCGGGGCGCAGGGCGAGCATAAGCTGATTCGCGGCTTTGAACCGGTGATCACCCGCTCGTGGCATTACCTCAGCCATCCGGGGTTGAAGAACGCCGTGGCCGAGTTCCTGCACGAAGAGCGTGCCGGGGTGAGGGCCTACGCCGAAGAGGCGCGGGCGGCACTGCCCTATCGCCAGGCAGATACTCCGTAGCGCTCGCGATAATCGCGTCGCCTGCATCGCGACCAAGGTCGGCTCCTGCCACGGTCGGCGTAGGAGCCGACCTTGGCCGCGATGCGGACGACTCAGGCTTCAATCGATGCCGACGAACCCACCCGTCTGGTGATGCCACAACCGCGCATACAACCCCTGGTGCGCCAGCAACTCCTTGTGGCTGCCCAGCTCGACGATGCGCCCTTTCTCCAGCACCACCAGCCGGTCCATCTTGGCGATGGTGGACAGCCGGTGGGCGATGGCGATCACGGTCTTGCCCTGCATCAGGGTTTCCAGGCTTTCCTGAATCGCCGCCTCAACCTCCGAATCCAGCGCCGAGGTAGCTTCGTCCATGATCAGAATCGGTGCGTTCTTCAGCAGCACCCGGGCAATGGCGATACGCTGACGCTGGCCGCCGGACAGCTTCACCCCGCGCTCGCCCACGTGGGCGTCCAGGCCCATGCGACCCTGGGCGTCGGACAGGTGCGGAATGAACTCGTCGGCGCGGGCCTTGACCACCGCATCCCACAGTTGCGCCTCGCTGGCGCCGGGCCGGCCGTACAGCAGGTTCTCGCGGATGGAGCGGTGTAGCAGCGAAGTGTCTTGGGTGATCATGCCGATCTGTGCGCGCAGGCTTTCCTGGCTGACGTGGGCGATGTCCTGGCCATCGATCAGGATGCGCCCGCCGGGCAGGTCGTACAGGCGCAGCAGCAGGTTGACCAGGGTCGACTTGCCGGCGCCGGAGGGGCCGATCAAGCCGATTTTCTCCCCGGGGCGGATGTCCAGGGTCAGGCTTTCGATGATCTTGCTGCCCTTGCCGTAGTGGAAATCGACGTTGTCGAAGCGCACGGCGCCGCGGTCCACTTTCAGCTGGGGTGCGCTTTTCACGTCGGTGACGCTGACCGGCTGGGCGATGGTCTGGAGGCCGTCCTGGACCATGCCAATGTTTTCGAAAATGCCGTTGACCACCCACATGATCCAGCCGGACATGTTGACGATACGGATCACCAGGCCGGTGGCCAGGGCGATCGCGCCCACCGAGATCAACGACTGGGTCCACAGCCACAGGGCAAGGCCCGTGGTGCCGACGATCAGCAGGCCGTTGAGGGTGGTGATGGCCACGTCCATGCTGGTGATCACGCGGCTGGCCAGCTGTGACTTCTCGGTCTGCTCGCTGATGGCTTCACGGGCGTAGCGCTGTTCCATGTTGGTGTGGGCGAACAGCTTGAGGGTGGCGATGTTGGTGTAGCCGTCGACGATGCGGCCCATCAGTTTGGAGCCGGCGTCGGAGGAGATCACCGAGCGCTCCTTCACCCGCGGCACAAAGTAATACAAGGCGATGATGTAGGCAGCGATCCAGCTGATCAGCGGGATCATCAGCCGCCAGTCCGCTTCGGCGAACAGCACCAGGGCGCTGATCGCGTAGATCAGCACGTGCCACAGCGCATCCACCGCCTGCACCGCCGAGTCGCGCAGGGCGTTGCCGGTTTGCATGATGCGCTGGGCGATGCGCCCGGCGAAGTCGTTCTGGAAAAAGTTCAGGCTCTGCTTGAGCACGTAGTTGTGGTTTTGCCAGCGAATCATGCTGGTCATGCCCGGGCTGATGGTCTGGTGCACCAGCAGGTCGTGCAGGCCGACGAAAATCGGTCGCAGCACCAGGGCCACCACCGCCATCCACGCCAGTTCCCAGCCGTGGTCGCTGAAGAAATGCACGTTGGGCGCGCCCTGGGCCAGGTCGATGATGCGGCTGAGGTAGTTGAACAGCGCCACCTCGATCAGCGCGCCCACCAGCCCCACCACCAGCAAGGTGGCGAAGCTGGGCCAGACCTGGCGCAGGTAGTACGCGTAGAAGGCCAGCACCCGGGTGGGTGGCGACTCGGTGGGCGCCTCACGGAAGATATCGATCCACTTTTCAAAACGGCGGTACAGCATGGGGGCGAAAACTCCTGTGTTGGGCCTGGCCTTCAGGCGGTCAGTCGACGCGTTTGGCCGACTTGATCAGTACCGGGTCGGAAGGCACGTCCTGCATGCCGCCTTTGGTGGTGGTGGGGGAGTGAACGATCTGGTCGACCACGTCCATGCCGCTGACCACTTTGCCGAATACGGCGTAGCCGAAGTCGCGGTTGCCGTGGTCAAGGATTTCGTTGTCGTTGACGTTGATGAAGAACTGGCTGGTGGCCGAGTTGACGTTGCTGGTGCGCGCCATCGACAACGTGCCGCGCACGTTTTTCAGGCCGTTGTCGGCTTCGTTCTTGATCGGGTCACGGGTTTCTTTCTCGTTCATCTGCGCGGTGAAACCACCGCCTTGCACCATGAAGCCCGGGATCACGCGGTGGAAGATGGTGTTGTTGTAGAAACCGCTGTCCACGTAGGCCAGGAAGTTTTTGCTGCTGATCGGGGCCTTGACCATGTCCAGTTCGATTTCCACTTTGCCGAAGCTGGTGTCCATCAACACGTGGGGGTGTTGGGCGTCGGCGGCCATCAGTTGGCTGGCGAACATCAGGGAGCAGGCGGCGAGGGCGATTTTTTTCAGCATGGGACTCGTTGATCCTTGTGGGTGGCGGACACGCTGGCGAGGAAGTCCTTGAGTGTCCGGTTGAAGAGTTGGGGTTGGTCCAGTGGCGTAGCGTGCCGCGAATTGGCGATGACTGCCAGTTTTGCGTTGGGGATCAGCTTGACGTACTGCTCCTTGAGCGCCACCGGGGTGTAGTCGCGGTCTGCGCTGATGATCAAGGTGGGGCAGCGGATCTGGCCGATGCGTTCCTGCACGCCCCAGCCGACGATGGCATTGAAACTGGCGATGTAGGCGTGTTTGTCGTTGCGCGCCCAGCGTTCGCTGATTTTGCGCCGCAGTTCGGCTTGCTCGGGCAGCGGGAACAGTTTGCCGCCCAGGCCCTTGCCGATGGCGCCCATGCTGACCACGTGCATCAGTGCCCAGCGCTTGAACCATTGCCAGTAGTCGTCAGGCTTGCGCAGCTTGACCTCGGGGGCGGCATTGACGATGGTCAGGCTCTGGAGCAGGCCGGGGTAGTCGACCGCCATCTGGAAGCCGGTCATGCCGCCCATGGACAGCCCCACGTAGTGCACGGGGCCGGTGCCCAGGCGCTCCAGCAGCGCCGCCAGGTCGGCGGCGAAACCGGCGATGCTGTAGCGCTCGCGGGGTTTGTCGGAGCGGCCGTGGCCGCGCAGGTCCACCGCGATCACGCGGTAATGCGGGGCCAGGTCGGGTATCTGGTATTCCCAGTCCGGGGCGCTGGAGCCCAGGCCGTGGACCAGCAGCAGGGGGTCGCCCTGGCCGTATTCTTCGTAGTGCAACGCGCAACCGTCATGTTCGAAAAAGGCCATGGGCGACTGTCCTGTCAGGCTTGTTGAGGGGCGGCGAAGGGCGCATCCAGGGGCGCGGTATCGAATTGGCGCAGCAGCTCCACCAGGATCTGCGTGGCCGGGCCCAGGGGTTTGTCCTTGTTGGAGTAAAGATAGAAGGTGGGGTGGCGGCTGCCGCCCTGTTCCAGTGATAACGGCTTGAGCACACCTTCGCGCAGTTCGCGTTCGATCAGGTGACGTGGCAGCCAGGCGAACCCCAGGCCGCTGGCCACGAAGGTGGCGGCGGTGGCCAGGCTGCCCACGGTCCAGCGTTGCTCGGCGCCCAGCCAGCCCACGTCCCTGGGCTGGTGACGGCCGCTGTCGCGGATCACCACTTGCAACTGGCTTTCAAGGTCCTGAAAGCTCAGGTCGCGGTTGAGACGGTGCAGCGGGTGGTCGGGGTGTGCGACGGCGACGAACTCGACCGCGCTCATCTCGGTCCCCAGGTAGCCGGGGATGCTGTAACTGCAGATGGCCAGGTCGGCCACGCCTTCGGTCAGCACTTCGTCGACCCCGGACAGCACCTCTTCGCGCAAGCGCACCCGGCAGCCGCGGCTTTGCGGCATGAAGGCGGTCAGGGCGCGCACCAGGCGGGCGCTGGGGTAGGCGGCGTCCACCACCAGGCGCACTTCGGCTTCCCAGCCCTGTTCCATGTGGTGGGCCAGGTCTTCGAGCTGGCTGGCGTTTTTCACCAATTGCCGCGAGCGGCGCAGCAGCACGCCGCCGGCTTCGGTGAGCACGGCCTTGCGGCCATCGATGCGCAACAGCGGTACGCCCAGCTGGTCTTGCATGCGCGCCACGGTGTAACTGACCGACGACTGGGAACGGTGCAGGGCTTCGGCGGCCTGGGCGAAACCGCCATGGTCGACCACCGCTTGCAGGGTTCGCCACTGATCCAGGGTGACGCGGGGCGCTTTCATCATCGGCTCCTGATGTCCTAAGCTGGCAATTCCTATCTGGAGACTGCCGAATGAAAAGTTTCTGTGCGCTCTTGCTGACGCTGTTGCCGTTGACCGCCTTTGCCTACCCGATCGAGGTGGAAAAGCACCTGGCGGGTACTGACATCTCCTACACCACGTATGACACCGCCGGTGACATGGGTTCGATCGATCTGCGCAACGACGGGCCGCAGGCCGCCGAGTGCAAGGTGGTGTTCCGCAACGGCCCCGAGGCCCCGCGCACGCGCAAGGTGAGGGTCGAACCGGGCAAGACGGCGAGTGTCCTGCAACGCTTCAACCGCGACATCCTCAAGTTGCGCCTGACCGTAACCTGCACGTCGGCGTAAGCGCGCACTGTCAGCGTAGAGGATTTGCTTGCTAAATCAACTTATTTGATGGATTGAAGCGGTTTTTTGCGCTTTTTTATCAAGTATTCGTCACCTAACATCGCCTCCATCAACTCAACGCAGCCTGATGGAGGCTATGCCCATGTCCCGCGTCCAGATCATCGAAAGCAGTGTCCGCAAAGACGGCTCCATCTCGCGTCAGCTGACCGAGCAATTCATCGCCCAATGGCAAGCGGCCCACCCGGCTGACATCATCGGCGTGCGTGACCTGGCCATCAACCCGGTGCCACACCTGGACGCCGACCTGCTGGGTGGCTGGATGAAGCCCGAAGCCGAGCGCAGCGCCGAGGAAGTACAGGCCCTTGTCCGCTCCAACGAACTGACCGACGAAGTGCTGGCCGCCGACGTGCTGGTACTGGCCGCGCCCATGTACAACTTCGCCATCCCCAGCACCCTCAAGGCCTGGCTCGACCACGTGCTGCGTGCCGGCGTGACCTTCAAGTACACCGCCACCGGGCCTCAGGGCCTGCTGACCGGCAAGCGCGCTATCGTGCTGACCGCCCGCGGCGGCATCTACGCCGGCAGCAGCGCTGACCATCAGGAACCCTACCTGCGTCAGGTACTGGCCTTCATCGGCATCCATGACGTGCAGTTCATCCATGCCGAGGGCATGAACCTGGGCGGCGATTTCAGCGAGAAGGGCCTGAACCAGGCCAAGGCTCAGCTGGCCCAGGTGGCTTGATTCATCGATTTATCCGCTCGTTTTTCTGCACTTCCCGCTCCTTGGTGCTTCAACCCGGCCGCGCCCCCACGCGTGCCGGGTTTTTTTATGCAAATCTGTAGCAGCAACTGTCTATGTGGGAGCGGGTTCTACCCGCGAAAAGCACACCGCGGTATGCCAGGATGTCCGCGTTACCTTCTTCGCGGGTAGAACCCGCTCCCACAGGGCCTGTAGCAGCAGCTGAAGGCTGCGTCACAGGCGCCGCGCACGGGCTGATCCACCGCGCCGCCTGTGACGCAGCCTTCGGCAGCTGCTACAGAGGCCCGCGGGTTGCCGGGGGGCTGGCAATTGATTAAGGTCGCCGCCTTACGCAAGGGGCACCCATGGGCTATTTACTTCTCGTCACACTGATTCAGGCATTTTCCTTCAACCTTATCGGCGTTTACCTCGCCGGCCACGTGGACAGCTATTTCGCCGTGGTGGCGCGGGTGGTCATTGCCGGGCTGGTGTTCATTCCGTTGACTCACTGGCGCCGGGTGGAGCCAGGGTTCATCCGCTCGATGCTGTTGATCGGCGCGCTGCAATTCGGCGTCACCTACGTGTGCCTGTACCTGAGCTTCCGCGTGCTGACGGTGCCGGAGGTGCTGCTGTTCACCATCCTCACGCCGCTGCACGTGACGCTGATCGAAGACGCCCTCAACCGGCGTTTCAACGCCTGGGCACTGTTGGCGGCGCTGGTGGCGGTGGCGGGGGCGGCGATCATCCGCTTCGACCGCATTGCGCCGGACTTCTTCATCGGCTTCTTGCTGCTGCAACTGGCCAACTTCACCTACGCCGCAGGCCAGGTGCTGTACAAGCGCCTGATGGTTCGCTACCCCAGCGACGAGCCGCAGTACCGCCGCTTCGGCTACTTTTTCGTCGGCGCCCTGCTGGTGGCGTTGCCAGCGTTCCTGGCCTTCGGCAATCCCCAGCACCTGCCGCAAACCCCGACGCAGTGGGGCGTGTTGGTGTTCCTCGGGCTGGTGGCCACGGCGCTGGGCATGTACGCCTGGAACAAGGGCGCCAGCCAGGTCAGCGCCGGCACGCTGGCGGTGATGAACAACCTGCACATTCCCACGGGGCTGCTGATGAACCTGCTGATCTGGAACCAGAGCGAGCCGCTGGGCCGCCTGGCGCTGGGCGGCACGGTGATTCTGGCGTCGCTGTGGATCAGCCGCCGTGGCGCGGTCACTGCTCGCTAGTTGTGGCAGAATCGCCGGGTCGGGCAATCAAGCCCCGAATTGTGGGGTGTGTCTGCGGGGGCGTGAGAATGGACAAGGTCGACAAGCAGATCATCGCAGCATTGAAAGAAGACGCCAGGGTCAGCCTGGCGCAGCTCTCACGGCAGGTGCACAAATCACGCACCGCCGTGGAGGCGCGGGTACAGAAACTGGTCGACAGCGGCGTGATCCTCGGTTTCACCATCAATGTGGCCGAGCAGGACCGGGGTGACCAGACGGCGTTCCTGATGCTGCAACTGGTGGGCAACAGTTGCCACCTGGTGTTTCCGCAGATCCAGGCGCACGCCGAAATCATCCACGCCTATTCGCTGTTCGGCGATACCGACATGTTGCTGCAGGTCAGCTACCACACCTTCGAAGAACTGATGGCGCTCAAGGACCGTATCCTGGGCCTTGAGCAAGTCAGCGAGGTGGTGATCAACCCCGTGCTGACCGCCTGGCGCTGAGCGTCAGGCGGCCGTGCGTTGCAGGAAGTGATGACGCAAGCCAGGCATGGCCTCGCGCAGCGCATCTACCAACTCCTCCAGCACCTTCTGATTGAAGTCCGCTGACGTATCGCGATGGCCCAACACCACCGCCACCACGCGGCGGGAAGACTCGGTCAGGCGGTAGTCGTGGGCATCGGCGTCGGTCTTGCCGATGCACGCCAGCAGGTCATCGGCACAGGTGTAAACCAGGTCGCCCACCGGCACCGCCGCGTCTTTCTTGGCGAACAGCGGGCGAAACTTCATGGGCGCCTGGGCACGAAACACATGGATGTCCTCGGCCTGCTCGTAGGTGTGCACGCCGATGCTCACGCCGTGGCGAATGGCGATGGCGTTGTAGGCATCCACCACGTTGTTGATGGAGCGAACGCCCTTGGCGATGAACGAGCGCAGCAGCTTTTCGTTGGCCGCCGTGGTGGTGGGGTAGCCCATCTCTTGCATCTGGCGGGCAAAACCCTGGTAGACAGGGTTCGCGGCCAAATCGCCCAGGCGTGAGGCGACTTCGTTGAGGTTGTGGGTCAGCAGCGGCACGAAGCAGCTGTCGCGGTTGATTTCGATGTCTTCGATCACCACGGCGCAGGCGTTGCCTGCACCGACGGCGGCGGCACATGAGTTGATGACGAGGCGAGCGGTCATGGGGTTCTCACTGGTTCCAGAGCAGGGCACGGATCTGTTCGGCGTGGTGGGCCAGTTGGCCGGGGTCGTCGTGGCTTAGCCAGAACAGCCCCGGGCAGGTGGCGAAGTCGATGGTGGCGGGTACGTCGTCGCCCGGGCTGATGAAATAGCGATGGCCGCCGTAGCCGGGCACTCGGCCTGCCGCCACCATGCGCTCGTAACCGGGGCCTTCGAAGGTGGCGTGGCGGTCGGCCCAGAAAAAGCCGATCTTGCCGTGGTGGGTTTGACGTGAATGGCCAGGACCTGCGAGCGCGGGTCGTCCCAGGTAGCTGTCGACGGCCAGCGACAGCAGGTCTGGCTGGTACACCTGCTGGAACAGCCGAGGGGCGATGCCGCCGTGCAGGCGCGCACCGGCCTCGATCATCACGGGGCCATCGGCCGACCAGATGATTTCCATGTGCACCGGGCCGACGCTGACCCCCAGGGCCGCGGCCGCCTGGCGGGCGTAATCGATCAGGGGCGCCAGCGCCGCGTCGGCGGGGTCCAGGGTGTCCAGGCTGTCGTACACGAAAGGGCTGCCGTTGCGCTGGATCTTGGTGTATTTGCACACCGAGGCGATGTGGTAGCTGCCGTTGAACGCCACCATGTCCACCACGTATTCCGGGCCGCTGATGAAGGGCTGCAGGACAAAGCCCAGGTTGATCTCGCCCAGGTCATTCCGTTGCTGCCAGCCGGCACTGTCCAGGGCCTGCGCCACGGCCTGGCGGCCGGTGGCGAACACCACGCCCTGGGTGGCGGCGGAATTGATCGGCTTGATCACGTACTGGCGCGTGTCGTCTACCGCCTCCAGCACCGTGGCGATCTGCTCGGGCGCCGTCACCAGGCGTGTGTCGATATGGGCCAGGCCGCGCACAGTGAGGGCCTGTTGCATGGTGAACTTGTTGCGCCGTGCATCACTGCTGGCGGGGTTGTTGCCCTTCAGGCCCAGGTGTTCAGTGAGGCGGTCGGCGAGGTGGATGGCCGTTTCGCAACCGGCGATGACGGCCAGTACGCCCAGCGCGTCCAGGGTCTGGGCCACCTCGGGGCTCCAGGCCAGCACCTGGGTGAAGTGCTCGGGCACCAGGTCGTGGGTGAAGTGTGTCGGCAGGTCGGGCCGGGAAATCACGGCAATGCAGTTCAGGCCCCGGGCATTGAACAGCGGGGCATACAGGCTGCCGGTGGAGAACGGGTCGACAATAACGATATGGTTCATTGCGGGTTCCTACTTCGCCGCGACGGCGGTGCGCTGTGCAGGCCAGAGCGTGCGCAGCAAAACGGCGCTGCCGAGCAGAAGGGCGGAGGCGACCATCAGGGCGCGCGCACCTTCGAAGCCCAGCAGGGCGTGGGTGGTGAACAGGGTCAGCAGCATGGGCGCAGCGCCGCTGACCAGCAGGTAGAACAGCGAGCTTTTGGCGGCGATGACGTCGGCGGTACGCGCGTCCGGCGCCGCGTCGATCAGTTGGCGGCGCAACTGGATGCGCAGGCTGTTGATGCAGAAACCCAGCACGAAGGCCGCGGCCATCATTACCCACTCATGGGCGAAATAGACGATGGCCACGTCGGCGGCGACGATCAGCGCCACCGCGGCATGGCTGCTCAGTCGCACCCGCGGCAACACCGCGGCGCAGAAGGCGCCCAGCCCGGCCAGGCCGCTGGCGGTGCCGAACAGCGTGGCGTTCCAGCCGTTGAGTTTCTGGAAGACGATGGGCACCAGGCTGTTGAAGGCGCCGATGTGGAAACCGATCATGCTCAGTACCACGATCAGCAGGTACAGCTGGCTGCCCAGGCTGACGGCGCCTGCCTGTGAGGCCGTTGGCTGAGGGGTTTCCTGAACGTCGGCGGGTGTGGCTGCCAACAGCGCGATCGCGCCCAGCGAGACAATGGCCGCGATGCTGATGATCTGCAGCGTCTGGTTGACCGGGAACACGTCGACAATCATGCCGCCCAGCAGTGCGCCGCCAAAGGCGCCAATCTGGATGGCCGTCTGCATCAACCGCGCGGAGGTGTCGCTGGTGGTGTGCCCGGCCAGTACCAGCTTGGTGTTCTTCGATTCCAGGGTGCTGATGGTGAAGTAGTCGGTGACCCCGACCAGGAACGCGATACCCAGGAAGCCGATAGGCATCAATGCCACGTGGGTGAACGACAGGGCCAGGATGGCGGTGAACACCGTGAGGCGGATGTACAGCAGCCGCTTCATGCTCATCTCTACCACGAAATGGCGGCTCAGGTACTGCTCCAAGACATAGGGCACCACCGTGGCGATGCACAGCGTGGCGCCTACCAGGAAGGTGGAGCCGGTGGTTTCCAGGCCGAACCACACCATGGCGATGACGATGGCCATGTCCAGGCCGGTGAACAGGGTGACCAGGGTGTAGAACGCCGGTAGCGTGATTTTCTTGTTATTCATGGGTATCACCGTGACGAAGGATGCGCAGCAAGGGCGTGCAGTGTTCTGCCGCCGGGATGACGGTACTCAGGCGTTTGCCCACGCGAACCGTGGGCAGGGCTTTTTTCTCCAGGTTGCACAGGGGGTAGGCGTTGTCGTGCCAGGGGCAGATCACCCGCTGGCCGTTGTCCGAGGCATGGCCCAAATGCAGCGGGCCGCCCCGGTGCGGGCATTGGGTCGGCAGCAGGTAGGTGGACTGCGGCTGACGGTTGAGGAAATAGGTCTTGCCACCCACCGCCAGGTACGGCGTGTGGTCGGCATCCAGGGTGATGGACTTCACGGGCTGGCCTCTCAAATCGCGGTGACGGTGTAGGTGCAGGACGCACTGGTGATCTGCGTGCCGTGGAGCATGCCCTTGGGAATGATCACGCCTTCCCCGGCGCAGAGCTTCAGCGACAGTTGCGGGGTGGCGACGAACTCCAGTTCGCCGCTTTCCACCCAGAACAGCTCGTTATTGGCGTGGCTGTGCAGCACCGACACCTCGCCCTGGGGCTCGGTGAAGCGCGCGTCGGCCGGTTTGCTGCCATGCAGCATGGCGGCGCGGGCCCGGCAGGCGTCCAGCTCGTCGTGCCATTTGATGTGGGCGTAAAGCTCCTCGTCGGCCTGGTCCTGCAGCAGCCGGAACTCCTCAAAGCCGCGGATCAGGTCGGGAATCACTTGCTTGCCGTACTGGCGAATCATCGGAATGATCAAGCGTTCCAGGGCCATGCGCCCGTGGTGCACATCGATGTGCTGGTGCTCGTCGAAGTACTCGGTGGAAACCGTGTCGCCAAAAATGTCCCGCAGTGCCCGCGACTGGTGCCCGGTGGTCAGCGCCAGGGACGCCTCGGTGTAGTACATGGCGCCGATATAGCGGAAGAATTCGCCGTGGTTGGCCGACACGTAGTGAAAATAGTTGGTCAGCGACAGCGAACTGGCGGTGTAGAACTGCCAGTAATGGTGCACCTGGCTGTTGAGCCCGGCTTGATCAAGCAGGGCCTCGAACAGGCTGCTGTGCTTCTTCTTGTCGATGCCGTAGCCGTATTCGTCGATGAGGATCTTGAACAGCTCGCTGGTGTGCGCGCCGGCATTGCCCAGCACGTTGCGGGCCATGGCCGAGGCCTCGCTGAGGAAATCGCCGGCGCACTGGATCAGGAAGAAGCGGGCTGCGCGCTGCGGATCGCGGCTGCCGGTCAGCACCTCGTGCAGCCGGGACGGCGAATGGCCGATGTCCTCCAGCACCTTGTCGGTGTGGGCGATGAAGGACTCCTCGCACCAGGAACCGTTGATGTGCACGTCATCCTTCAGCCAGCCGTAGGTGTGTTCTTCCAGCAGTGGCCGCACTTGCTTGCCCAGCGCCATGGTGGCCGGGTCGTAAAAACCCTTGAATGCCTTCATGTCGAGGCGGTTGGGTGGCTTGGGCAAAAACACCAGGTCCTGCTCGTAGATGTTCAGCAGCAGGCGCTGGGCCAGCAGGTGTTCCGGGGTGTCCAGCTTGTCGCTGGTCATCGGCACGTCCAGCAGCGCCGGGGTAACGTCCTGTGGGCGCAGCGGGCGCTGGTACGGGTGGCTGGTGTAGAACGAGCGCGGCTGGGCGAAGGCCGGGCCGCCGCTGAACTGCAGCAGGGCTTGGATATCCTCGTCGCGCGGGGTGTCGACGGTTTCGCTGGTAAGTGGGGTTGTCCGTAACATCATTGACGCCTTAGGTCCGAAGATCGATGGGCGTGAATGCTATGCGTCGGGGCGGGGGCTGGGCAGTTTGAAAAAAAACCTTTGGCTAGTGAAATTTACTAAAGCGTGGGGGAAGGGATGTAGCCGCTGCCGCAAGGCTGCGCTGGCCCAGTACCTCGCTGGAGATGTTCGACCATCGAGAAGTGCGCATCGCGACCAAGGTCGGCTCCTACACCGTTCGTGGTAGGAGCCGGCCTTGGCCGCGATACAGGCGCCGCAATCAACGAGGTGCACACTTTCCTGTAGCAGCAACTGTCTTGTGGAGGTATACACTGTGCTAGCCGATGTTTTTTTAGCGTCCTTGAGATCGAGCGCCGCCCGCGCGGCGCTTCGGGGGCAGAGCCCCCTCCCACATTTGCTGCAACGTGCCATGGCCTGGTAGGTTGGGGTTGCCAGCCCTGTTGGCCTGGCAGTGGATCTGTAGTGCCGGCAGCAGCTACCCCCGCGCCAACCCCACCCGCATATCCGCCCCGCTAGGCTGCTGAAACACCCCCAACCCAAACTCCGGCATCACCGCCAGCAGGTAATCAAACACATCCCCCTGAATCCGCTCGTACTCCGCCCACACCGTGGTGCGGGTAAAGCAGTAGATCTCCAGCGGCACGCCTTCGCCGGTGGTCTCCATCTGGCGGACCATGCAGGTCATGTTCGGCTGGATGTCGGGGTGGCTTTTCAGGTAGGCCAGGGCGAAGGCGCGGAAGGTGCCCAGGTTGGTCAGGCGGCGGCGGTTGGCCGGCAGGTCGGCGACTTCGCCCTGGGCCTGGTTCCAGCTGCTGACTTCGGCTTGCTTGCGGCCCACGTAGTCGGTGAGCAGGTGGACGCGGGCCAGGTGCTGTTGTT
>KI547164.1:657371-658441 GCA_000497835.1 gamma proteobacterium L18
CCTCGTCGGTGAGGAAGCGCACGCCGCTGGCGTCGATGTGCAGGCTGCGCTTGATCGGCAAAGAGGCCAAGATATTCCTATACCAATGAAAATTGGTTGCTGCCTATTGCGGTAAATCATCTGAATGCCGAGCGATGTTGGGCACAAAGCTCCGTAATTCATTTATGCGTGGAAAAGGCATCCAAACGCCCTCTTCATCATCTCGCTGAGGGAGTGATCAAGGTTGGTCAGGGATACGGCACGAAGGAATGCCGGCGTGGAAAAAATCAAACGCCAGAAAAGAGGAGGCCCCGCAGAGCGGGGCCGTCACATAACCTAGTCTCTTCACCGCTTCGTGTAGCGCGGGAGTGGAGGTTCCTAGGGCTGCACGGCTAGTTTAGCGAAACGCTTTTGCTTTCGAAACCCCAGCCTTGGATTTGAGCGCGAAATTTTTCGGTGCTTTTCCAAGGGGCGATATGGACGTGCCCTGTGGATGTGCAGGGACCGTATCTGATGCACCTTTGCATCGTGATATCACGGAAATCGTACAGTGGATTGACCCTGCTCTCTGCACGTGGATCAAAACCCACGACCGACTGCCGGCTGCGCTGACCGACTGGAATAACTGGAAGGAAGTTTCCAGGCGCGCAGCTGCTTCCCCTGTTGCCAAAGTGGACACTGCAGCAAGGCCTTAAGCGGAAGTTAACCGGAGTCAGGTGAGAGTATTTGGGGGTTATCTCCGGCCAGCGCAACCTGCCGTCAGCAGCTACCCCCGCGCCAACCCCACCCGCATATCCGCCCCACTAGGCTGCTGAAACACCCCCAAGCCAAACTCCGGCATCACCGCCAGCAGATAGTCAAACACATCCCCCTGAATCCGCTCGTACTCCGCCCACACCGTGGTGCGGGTAAAGCAGTAGATCTCCAGCGGCACGCCTTCGCCGCTGGTCTCCATCTGGCGAACCATGCAGGTCATGTTCGGCTGGATGTCGGGGTGGCTTTTCAGGTAGGCCAGGGCGAAGGCGCGGAAGGTGCCCAGGTTGGTCAGGCGGCGGCGGTTGGCCGGCAGGTCGGCGACTTCGCCCTGGGCC
>KI547164.1:658613-668818 GCA_000497835.1 gamma proteobacterium L18
CTTCGTCGGTCAGGAAACGCACGCCGCTGGCGTCGATGTGCAGGCTGCGCTTGATGCGGCGGCCACCGGCCTGTTGCATGCCGCGCCAGTTCTTGAACGACTCGGACATCAGGCGCCAGGTGGGGATGCTGACGATGGTCTTGTCGAAGTTCTGCACTTTGACGGTGTGCAGGGTGATGTCCACCACGTCGCCATCGGCGCCCACCTGGGGCATTTCGATCCAGTCGCCCACGCGCAGCATGTCGTTGCTGGTCAGTTGAACGCTGGCGACGAACGACAGCAGGGTGTCCTTGTACACCAGCAGGATGACCGCCGACATGGCGCCCAGGCCCGACAGCAGCAACAGCGGCGAGCGGTCGATCAGGGTGGCGACGATGATGATGGCAGCGAAGATGTACAGGATCATCTTCGCCAGTTGCACGTAACCCTTGATGGAGCGGGTGCGGGCGTGTTCGGTGCGCGCGTAGATGTCCAGCAGGGCGTTGAGCAGGGCGCCCAGGGCCAGCACCATGAACAGGATGGTCACGGCCAGGGCCAGGTTGCCGATGAAATGCTGGGTCTTGTCGCTGAGTACCGGCACCAGGTTGAGGCCGAACTGGATGACCAGCGACGGCACGGCCTGGGCCAGGCGGTGGAAGACCTTGTTGTGCAGC
This sequence comes from gamma proteobacterium L18, assembly GCA_000497835.1. GTDB lineage: Bacteria > Pseudomonadota > Gammaproteobacteria > Pseudomonadales > Pseudomonadaceae > Aquipseudomonas. The sequence continues at coordinate 659,267 of KI547164.1, forward strand.
AGGTCGTTGAGCCAGTGCAGCGCCGGCTGTCGGCCCAGCAGCTTCATGGCGTGCAGCACCAGGAAGCGCGCCAGGCGGCCCAGTACCAGGGCGATGACCAGCAGCAGGGTCAAACTGATGCCGGCGTCCAGCAGCGGATGTTGGTCGAGAGCGCCCCACAAGGCCTGCGCCTGGAGCCAGAGGTGTTGAATATCCATGGGTTGCAGCCGGTGTCCAGTGTCGAATCGGCCGACCATTAAAGCCCATCGCCAAAAAAAATGACGATAAGTACGTTACAGGACGTAAAGAAATTCGGCTTATTGCGCCACAAACCGTTACGCTATGCAGTTGAATTTATGCACTTCGCCGAGGTAACACCCGTGTTTTCCCAATTCCCCTTGCATGAACGCCTGCTCAAAGCCGTGGCCGAGCTGAATTTTGTCGAGCCTACACCGGTGCAGGTAGCGGCTATCCCGCTGGCAGTGCAAGGGCGTGACCTGCGGGTGACGGCGCAGACCGGCAGCGGCAAGACCGCCGCCTTCGTACTGCCCATCCTCAACCGCCTGATCGGCCCGGCCAAGGTTCGCGTGGAAATTCGCGCCGTGATCCTGCTGCCGACCCGCGAGCTGGCCCAGCAGACCCTGAAGGAAGTGGAGCGCTTCTCGCAGTTCACCTTCATCAAGTCCGGCCTGATCACCGGCGGCGAAGACTTCAAGGTGCAGGCTGCGATGCTGCGCAAGGTGCCGGACATCCTGATCGGTACCCCGGGCCGCCTGCTGGAGCACCTGAACGCCGGCAACCTGGACCTGAAGAAGGTTGAAGTGCTGGTGCTGGACGAAGCCGACCGCATGCTGGACATGGGCTTCTCCGAAGACGTCACGCGCCTGAGCGAGGAGTGCAAGGACCGCGCCCAGACCCTGCTGTTCTCCGCCACCACCGGCGGCGCCGGCCTGCGCGACATGATGAGCAAAGTGCTGAAAGACCCTGAGCACCTGTTGATCAACAACGTCAGCCAACTGGCCGAAGGCACCCGTCAGCAGATCGTCACCGCTGACCACAATGTGCACAAGGAACAGATCCTCAACTGGCTGCTGGCCAACGAGACCTACCAGAAGGCCATTATCTTCACCAACACCCGCGCCATGGCCGACCGTATCTACGGTCGCCTGGTGGCCCAGGAATACAAGGCGTTCGTGCTGCACGGCGACAAGGACCAGAAAGATCGCAAGCTGGCCATCGACCGCCTCAAGCAGGGCGGCGTCAAGGTCCTGGTAGCCACCGACGTTGCCGCCCGCGGCCTGGACGTTGACGGCCTGGACCTGGTGATCAACTTCGACATGCCGCGCAGTGGTGATGACTACGTGCACCGTATCGGCCGTACCGGCCGCGCGGGAGCCGAAGGCCTGGCCATCTCGCTGATCTGCCACGGTGACTGGAACCTGATGTCCAGCATCGAGCGCTACCTGAAGCAGAAATTCGAGCGCCGAGTGATCAAGGAAGTGAAGGGCACCTACGCAGGTCCCAAGAAGGTCAAGGCCTCGGGCAAGGCCGTGGGCGTGAAGAAGAAAAAGACCGACGGCAAAAAAGGCGAGAAGAAAACCGCCGCCAAGGGCCCGACCAAGCGCAAGACGGTCAACAAGCCCAAGTCTGATCAGTTGGTCAGCGCCGATGGCATGGCTCCGCTGAAGCGCCGCAAGCCAGCCCCCGCCGCTGAATAACCCCCCACCTCCTGTGGGACCGGGCGAAGCTCGGGAAGCGCGCGACGCAATTTCCCTGTGAAATTGGCGTTGCTGCCTTCCCGAGCTTCGCCCGGTCCCACAAAGAGGGGGCAATGGTGTTCATCCCTTGCAACTCGATCCCTGACCTCCTGGCGCAATATCCGGTGGAGCCTGGCGGCTGGGCTAAAGTTCAGCGTGAACGGCTGCACGGCGCACAGGTCACAACCTGTGTGAGCCCTTTCACTCTGGTGTTGGAGGTTGCTAAGGATGACAACGTATAACTGGGATTTGATCGAACGCCTGCTCCACGAGGTGCAGAACGGCGCTGGCCGCATTTTTACCCCGCGGCCCTACGCCGAACAGCACGCCGCCCAACTGGCAGCCGAGGGGCATGCGCCGGGGAACCTTGATCACCTCAAGGCGGTGGCGGGCGAGTACGAGAAATTGTTGCTGGGGCGGGGGTACATCGAACCGCGGCCGCCGGAAGAAGGCGGCAACGGCGAGAATTATGTACTGACACCGCGCGGTTCCAGCCTGCTGAGCCTGATCGACAGCAGTATTCCCGGGCACGATCACCCGCGCCAGGTCTTGGACGAACAGGAAGACGCGTTGTTGCCGGATATCTTCGATGAGGTGGCCGGCAAGGCGCAGATTGCCGGTGGTTCGGTGTAATGACGCCATTTATCGGACACCGACTAAATTTGCCGGTAGTTGAGACGTTTTGACGCACATTGCCCGATGCGCATGATGGCAATCCGGACTATGATCTGAACTAGGCGGGGAAAGATTTGACCCGTCGCTCAGGTTTACCCTAAGGGGGGCTCTATGAACCGCACTCTGTATAACTGGCTCCACGACCTTGGCGTTGCCCTGGGCCTGATTCCGCCGCCGTTGCAGCCGATCCCCATCCCGACCGAAGACAAAAATCGCCGCCAGCCGCGCCGCTAACCTGCAGCCGCTGCCGCCAGGCCTGCGTTGCCTGCAGCGCGGCCAAGGCCGGCTCCTACAATAGACGGCGTAGGAGCCGGCCTTGGCCGCGATACAGGCGACGCGATACTCATTTCCGCGATATTTCCTGCAAGAAACGCCACAGGTCATTGGCCGTCACCGACTGCTCCAGCAGCTTGTCCTCTTCACTGGTGAAGGCGGTCAATCCGTACTCATCCTCCAGCCGCGTAATCAATTCCATGATGTCCTTCTTGTCCAATCCAAGGGATTCGAGGCTGACGTCATCGTCGAAATCGCCGTCGCCCAGAAAGTCAGTGATGAAATTGTGCACGGTCTTGCGGATACCGAATCGTGGCATGGCGAGGCCCCTACGCTTGCGCGCGGTGATGGGGATTCATCCGATGAATCATGCGGCTCAGATCATTGATGGTGCTGACGTATGGCAGGACCCGGTCGGGGTCCAGAGGGATGCCGAATACCGATTCCAGGCGACGGAACAGTTCGGTCAGGTCGAGCCGCGGGGTGTCGCAATGCTGTGCGGCCAGTTGTTGTTCGATGGTGCTGTGGATGTAGAGCTGGATATCGGTGTGGTTCATGGCAGACCTTGAATGCGTTCACGCGGCGTTCGGCAATTCATTTGCGGTACTGTCAGAACAACAGCGGGCCTTCCTGTGAAATCGCCGCATCGGCATGGGATGCGGCGTTTTTCAGTAGCTTAGGCCAGTTTCGCGGCCAATGCAGGCCGACGTGACAAAAGGCTGACAACCACGAAGCTCACCAATCCGACTGCCAGACTGTAGTAGATGGGCGTATTGGCATCCAGGCCGTCCTTGAACATGAATACCAGCGCCGTGATGAAGCCCAGGGTCATGCTGCAGATGGCGCCGGCGGTGGTCGCGCGTTTCCAGAAGATCGCCCCGATCAGCGGGATCAGCATGCCGCCTACCAGCAGGTTGTAGGCCAGGGTCAGGGCGCTGATCACATCATTCACCACCAGGGCGATGCCCAGCACGGCGATGCCGGTCAGCAGGGTGAACAGGCGATTGATGCCCAGGCTCGATTGCTTGCCGCCGCGCAGCTTGGGCAGCAGGTCTTCGGTCAGCACCGTGGAGGCGGCCAGCAGGCCGGCGCTGGCGGTGGACATCATCGCCGCCAGGGCCGCAGCGATCACCAGGCCACGGATGCCATCGGGGAGGCTGGCCTTGACGATGGCGGCGAAGGCGTTGTTGACGTTGTCCAGGTCAGGCAGCAGCACGTGGGCAGCCATGCCGATCAGGGCGCAGGCCAGGCCATACACGATGCAGTACAGGCCGGCGGTGGTGCCGGCGTATACCGCCACTTTCTCGTTCTTGGCGGTGAACACCCGTTGCCAGATGTCCTGGCCAATCAGGATGCCGAAGAAGTAGATCATGAAGTAGGTGATGATGGTGTCCCAGCCGATGCTGGTAAAGCTGAAGCTGGACGCCGGCAGCTTGGCCACCAGTTCGTCCCAGCCGCCCACGCGATACAGGCAGATGGGCAGCAGGATGAACATCAGGCCCACGGTCTTGATCACGAACTGGACGATGTCGGTCAGGGTCAGCGACCACATGCCGCCAATGGTCGAATACACCACCACCACACCGCCGCCGGCCAGTACCGACAGCCAGAAGGGCAGGCCGAACAGCACTTGCAGCACGGTGCCGATGGCCAGGATCGAGGTGACGCCGATCATCAGCGCGTAGGCCAGCATGATCACCGCGCTGGCCTGGCGGGCCATGGGGTTGTAGCGTTTTTCGAGCACCTGGGTGACGGTGAAGATTTTCAGCTTCAGCAGCGGCTTGGCCAGGAACAGGTTCAGGGCGACGATGCCCAGGCCCAGTGCGGCGCACAGCCAGAAGCCGGAAATACCGTGTACATAACCCAGGCGCACGGTGCCGACGGTGGACGCACCGCCCAGCACGGTAGCGGCCATGGTGCCCATGTACAGCGACGGGCCCAGGTTGCGGCCGGCCACCAGGTAGTCTTCATGGGTTTTTGCCTTGCGCATGCCGTACCAGCCGAGCAGCAGCATGCCAGCCGCGTAGATCGCGACGACGAAAATATCCAGAGCCATGGGGAGTTTCTCCACTTTTTTTCTTATTGGTGGATGTGGGACCGGGCGGAGCTCGGGAAGCAGGCGATGCGGTCAGTGATCAAAACCGTATTGCGCTTTTCCCGAGCTTCGCCCGGTCCCACAACATCAGGCGACTGCGCCTTTGGGGATTGCGGTGTTACCGCGTGCAGCGTTTGGGCCATACACCTCAGCCGCTTCCGGCACCAGCTTGAGTAGCATCAGGTACACCACTGCCGCCAGGCCCAGGGTCACTGGCAGGCTGATGTCGATACCCCCGGCCAGGTTGCCCAGCGGGCCGACAAACTGCCCCGGCAGGTTGACGAAGCACAGGCCTACCAGCGCGCTGGGAATCCAGGCACCCAGGCCGCGCCAGTTCCAGCCATGGTGGAACCAGTAGCGCCCGCCCTGTTCGCCACGGGTGAACACTTGCAGGTCATCCGGGCAATACCAGCCGCGACGCACCAGCAGGCCGATCAGCATGATCACCATCCACGGCGTGGTGCAGGTAATGATCAGCACCACGAAGGTCGACACGCTCTGCACCAGGTTGAAGGCGAAACGGCCGATGAAGATGAAGGCAATCGACATCAGGCCGATCAGCAGGGTGGCCTGTACCCGCGACAGCAGCCGTGGGAACACGCTGGACATGTCCAGGCCCGTGCCGTACAGCGAGGTGGTGCCGGTGGACATGCCGCCGATCACCGCCAACAGGCACACCGGCAGGAAGAACCAGCCCGGCGACACCGCCAGCAGGCCGCCGACGTAGTTGTTGTTGGCGATATAGTCCGGCGCCTGGGTGGCAACGATGGTCGCCGTGGCCAGGCCGAACATCAGCGGCAGCAGGGTGGCCAGCTGGGCGAAGATCACCGCGCCCATGATCCGTGCCCGCGAGGTGCTGCGCGGGATGTAGCGCGACCAGTCGCCCAGGAACGCACCGAACGAGATCGGGTTGCTCATGGCCACCAGCGAAGCGCCGATGAACGCGGCCCAGAAACCGGCCTGGCCGTGGGCGACGGTGCCGGCGTAGTTCACGTCGAAGGCACCGGCAAACGCGGCGATGCCCGACAGGAACAGGATGCTGGCGGTCCATACGGCGATCTTGTTGACCCACAGCATGAAGCGGAAGCCGTAGATGCACACGGCCAATACCAGCACCGCGAACAGGCCGTAGGTCAGGCCCAGGGTCAGGTCGGTTTCCGGCAGGCCGATCAGGCGCTTGGCGCCGCCTACCAGGGCATCGCCCGAGCTCCACACCGACAGCGAGAAGAACGCGATGGCGGTCAGCAGCGACAGGAACGAGCCGACGATACGCCCGTGCACGCCGAAGTGGGCGCCGGACGACACGGCGTTGTTGGTGCCGTTGATGGCGCCGAACAGGCCCATGGGGGCCAGGATCAGCGCGCCCACCAGGGTGCCCAGCAGCACGGCCACAAGGCCCGCCTGGAACGACAGCCCGAACAGTACGGGGAAGCTGCCCAGCACGGCGGTGGAAAAGGTGTTGGCGCCGCCGAAGATCAGGCGGAACAGGTCAAGGGGTTTGGCGTTCCTTTCGTGGTCCGGGATCTGTTCGACCCCGAAGGTTTCTATCTGGCTAATGCTGGTCGTGCTGTTGTTATTGTTCATGATCTGCTCCGATCATTGCGGGCGCCCGTCTACGCGGGCGTCGCGGCGGTCAAGGGGAGGGCAGTGTCGAGGGTGCAGCGGATAAATGTTCGTGGCAGGCCAGCCAGCGGCCTTCTTGTTGTTGGCGAAACACAATGGTTTCGCGCTCCTGGCTAAAGCACATCTCCCCTTGCAGGCGCAGCTGGGTGGCCACGTCATGCATGAATATCGCCACGTCACCTTGCAGGCTGACCACGGCGTTGCTCGAAGTGCATTCGATCACTTCAAAGCCATCCTCGCGCCGCCAGCCGTCCCACACCTCACGATAGGCATCGCGGGACAGCAACGGTTGCGCAAGGGTGTAGAACACAAATGTGGCATCGGCCGTGAAGGCGCCGAAATAGGCCTCACGGTCGTTGCTGGCAAAGGCGGTGACCAGGTCGCGGGCGGCTTGCAGTACTTGTTCTTGTTCGCTCATGGCCATGTCCTCAGCGGTGCACCACGCCCGGCAATACGCAGAGCATTTCGTACAGCAGGTTGGCGCCCAGCAGCGAGGTGTTGCCGGTGGTGTCGTAAGGCGGCGAGACTTCTACCAGATCACAGCCGACCAGGTCCAGGCCCTGGCAGCCGCGCACGATCTCGATGGCTTGGATGGTGGTCAAGCCGCCGATTTCCGGGGTCCCGGTGCCAGGCGCCCAGGCCGGGTCGATGCCGTCGATGTCGAAGCTCAGGTACACCGGGCCGTCGCCGACCTTGGCGCGCACTTCTTCCATCAGCGGCGCCAGCGACTTGTGCCAGCACTCTTCGGCCTGCACCACGCGGAAGCCCTGGTTGCGGCTCCAGTTGAAGTCCTCGGCGGTGTAGCCTTGGGCGCGCAGGCCGATCTGCACCACGCGGTCGCAGTCCAACAGGCCTTCTTCCACGGCGCGGCGGAAGGTGGTGCCGTGGGCGATTTTCTCGCCGAACATGTGGTCGTTGACGTCGGCGTGGGCATCGATGTGCACCAGGCCGACCTTGCCGTGCTTCTTGTGGATGGCGCGCAGGATCGGCAGGGTCACGGTGTGGTCGCCGCCCAGGGTCAGGGGGATCACGTTGTGTTCCAGGATCTCGTCGTAGGCTTCTTCGATGATGCGCACGGCGTCCAGCAGGTTGAAGGTGTTGATCGCCACGTCGCCGATGTCGGCCACCGACAGCGAGTCGAAGGGCGCGGCGCCGGTGGCCATGTTGTAGGGGCGGATCATCACCGATTCGGCGCGAATCTCGCGGGGGCCGAAGCGGGTGCCGGAGCGCAGGGAGGTGCCGATGTCCAGCGGAATACCGACGAAGGCTGCGTCCAGGCCGGCTGCGGTTTGCAGGTGCGGCAGGCGCATCATGGTGGCGATGCCGCCGAAACGCGGCATTTCGTTACCGCCCAGTGGTTGGTGAAGAATCTTGTCCACGGGTTACCTCATCGTTTGTCTTTTTTCTTGGGCGCGGGACTGGCCCGGCACTGTTGAGGTGGAGTCTGCATAAAGGTAGTGACGTGGAAGAATCGCTACAGAGAAATACTTAGTTCAGATTTTTCTGAAGTAATGGCGTTACACTCTCTCGCATGTGGGACCGGGCGAAGCTCGGGAAAGGAACGCCGCGTTTTACCAGGTGCACCGCGGCGCATTTTTCCCGAGCTTCGCCCGGTCCCACATTCCATACCTCCAGTAAATGGCAGAGACCATGGCCAACGCACTCCCCGACCTGAAACTGCTGCGTATCTTCGTCAGCGTCGTCCGCCACCAGGGCTTCGCCAATGCCCAGCAGGAACTCAACCTGTCCACCTCGGCCATCAGCACTTACATGAGCCAGCTGGAAGCCGCCCTGGGCATCGTGCTGTGCCATCGCGGCCGCGGCGGGTTCAGCCTGACCAGCAAGGGCGAGTTGTTCCATCAGGAAACCCTGCGGCTGATGGCCGAGATGGAAGGCTTCGAGCAGTACGCCGCCGCGCTCAAGGGCGAACTGCGTGGCACGCTCAACCTGGGGGTGATCGATTCCACGGTCAGCGACCGGGCGTTGCCATTCGCCGAGGCCATCGGCGCCTACTGCCAGGAGCACCCGGCGGTGCACTTGCACCTGTCAGTCTCCAGCCCCTATGAGCTGCAACTGGGGGTGCAGGAGAACCGCCTGGACCTGGCCATCGGTGCTTTTTCCACGCGCATGAGCGGCCTGGTGTACCAGCCGCTGTACCGCGAGCAGCACTGGCTGTACTGCAGCAACCGCCACCCGCTGTACGCCGAGCGGCGCATCCCCGAACAAGTGATTACCCAGCAGCGCATGGTGGGCCGCGGCTACTGGAGCCAGGCCGAACTGGCGCGCCACGGCTTCAAGCACAGCGCCGCCACCGTGGAAAGTATGGAGGCGCAGCTGATTCTGGTGCTGTCCGGCGCCTATATCGGCTACCTGCCCGAGCACTATGCCCAGCCCTGGGCCGACAAGGGCGACCTGCGCGTGCTGTCGCCGGCGACGTTCGGCTACCAGGCGCCGTTTTCCATGATCACCCGCCGGGGCCGCAGCCGTGAACCCTTGATCCAGACGTTCCGCGATCTGCTGAAAGCGCAGCTGCTGCCCGCCTGATTATTGCTTGCGGCGATTGGTCGCGGCGGCCTAACGCCAGTATTTGTGCGTTTTCTGAAACTTCGTTCGTCTAACGGCCCTACAACTCTGGAAGGCTCTGCTACACCTTTCAGGGCTTGATGACATTTTTCATCTACAGCAGGGATCGCCCGATGCGCATGAATTTGCCCGTTACTGAACGCGAACGCACGTTTTCAAGCGAACAGCGGCTTATCTCCACCACTGACCTGAACAGCCACATCACCTATTGCAATGAGGCGTTTGTCAGTATCAGCGGCTTTACCTACGACGAGTTGATCGGTCAGCCGCACAACCTGGTACGCCACCCGGACATGCCCCCAGGTGTGTTCGCCCACATGTGGGAGACCATCAAGCAGGGCAAGCCGTGGATGGGCGTGGTGAAAAACCGCGCCAAGAACGGCGACTACTACTGGGTCAGCGCCTACGTCACCGCCATCTACGAGAACGGCCGCATCAGCGGCTTCGAGTCGGTGCGCTCGGTACCCACCCCCGAGCAGATTCGCCGGGCCACTGACTTGTACGCGCGGCTGCGCGGCGGCAAGTCGCCGGTGTCGCCGCTGGCACGGCTCGGCAAGTCCTTCCAGC
>KI547164.1:669461-671945 GCA_000497835.1 gamma proteobacterium L18
GGTGGTGTTGGCCAGCCTGGTCGGCGCCTGGGCCTTGACCGAGCGGCGTCAGGTGCGTGATATCGAACGCACCCTGGGCGAACACCCCAAGTCATTCACCAGCCCGCTGGTGGCCTTGACCTACAGCGACACCCCGGGTGCCCAGGGGCAGCTGGACCTGGCCATGTTCAGCGAAGAAGCGCGCCTGCAGACAGCGCTGACCCGCCTGGTGGACGCTGGCGTCAGCGTGCGCGAACGCGCCTCGCAGTCCTCGGGGCTCAGTGGCGCCCAGGCAGAGTTGCTGGACCGTCAGCGCAGCGAAACCGATCAATCGGCTACCGCCATTGCCGAAATGGCGGCCACGATTCAGGAAGTTGCGCACAACGTGCAGAACACCGCCGTGGCCGCGGCCGACGCTGACCAGTTGGCCCAGCAAGGCAGCGCCCTGGCGCAGCAGAGCTTGCAGGCCATGGGGTCGATGAGCACGGCGGTCAGTGAAATCGGCCAGGCCGTCAACGACCTGGCCCAGCAGACGCAGTCCATCGGCAGCGTCGCCGACGTCATCACCGCCATTGCCGAACAGACCAACCTGCTGGCCCTCAACGCCGCGATCGAAGCGGCGCGGGCGGGGGAACAGGGGCGTGGGTTCGCGGTAGTGGCCGATGAAGTGCGGTCTTTGGCCATGCGTACGCGTACCTCCACCGAGCAGATTCATCAGATCATTGCCTCGTTGCAATCGGGCGCCGACCGCGCCGTGCACACCGCCAGCCGCGGTGAAGAGATTTCCCGCGACAGCGTGCAAAGTGTCGAGGCGGTGCAAACGGCGTTGGTGGGCATTACCCAGGCGGTCAGCCGCATCACCGGCATGAGCCAGCAGATGGCCACGGCGTCCGAGCAGCAGAGTCATGTGGCCGAGGACATCAATCAGCAGATCACTCGCATTGCGCAGTTGTGCGATCGCAGTGCTAACCAGGCGCGTGAGGGGGCGCAGATCAGCCAGGATCTGGAGCGCATGGCTGAGTACCTGCACAGTTTGGCCGAGCGTTTTAGCCGCTGATTCTTTGTGGGGCTGATGGCCTCATCGCGAGCAAGCTTTGCTCCCACAGAGTGAACTGTACCTTGAGCGTACATCCGTGGGAGCAAAGCTTGCTCGCGATGAGGCCGGTAAGGTCCATGAAGGTTTCTGGTCTGTGGCAAAATGGCGAATGCCCAGAATCCTATGCCCCCGCTGCAACCGCCCCGAACCCCGCTGCCTGTGTGCGCTGATCCCCAGCCTGCCCAGCCGCACCCGCGTGCTGATCCTGCAACACCCCAGCGAGGTCAACCACGCCCTCAACACCGCGCGTCTTGCTGCCTTGGGGTTGCTCAACGCCGAATTGGTGGTGGGTGAGACGTTCGATGAGGCCCTGCTAAGCCCGCCAGGCTACCGTGCCTGCCTGCTGTTTCCCGGTGATGAGGCCCAGCCCATAGCGGCGGCTGCTGTGGATCAGCCCATGCTGTTGATCGTCCCCGATGGCACCTGGCGCAAGGCGCGCAAGCTGCTGCACCTTAACCCCGCGCTGGCCGCCTTGCCCCGCGTCACCCTCGACGGCGCGCCGCCGTCGCGTTATCGCTTGCGCAAGGCTCCGGGCCCCGGGGCGCTGTCGACCGTAGAGGCCATCACCCACGCTTTGGAAATCCTCGAAGCCCCAGCCTCATTCCAGCCGCTGCTCAAGCCCTTCGACGCCTTGATCGAAGGCCAGATCGAGGCCATGGGCGAGGACGTCTACCGGCGTAATCACGTCCAGGAGTGAATCGGCCAGCCGGCCTTTTCGGCGTGCTCGCGCAGTACCGGGTCGGGGTTGACCACGTGGGGGTGGTCGACCTTGAGCAGCAGTGGCAGGTCATTGCGTGAGTCGGAGTAAAAGGTGGCGCCTTCCAGGTTTTCCTCTTCCTGGTCCAGCCATTCCAGCAGGCGGGTGATTTTGCCTTCGCGGTAGGTGAGGGTGCCCACGGTGGCGCCGCTGTATACGCCGTGTTGTACGTCGAGGTTGATGGCGAGGATTTCGTCCACGCCCAGGCGGTCGGCGATGGGGCCTACCAGGTGCGTGCCGGAGGCGGAGATGATCAGGATGCGGTCACCGGCCTTGCGGTGGGCGGCGATGGTTTTGGTGGCTTCGCTGAAGATGATGGGTTCGATGAAGTCTTCGACCCAGGGGCCTACCAGGTGATCGACTTCTTCCGGGGTGCGGCCGATCAGGGGTTCGAGGCTGAAGGCCATGTAGTCTTCCATGGCGAGTTTGCCTTGGCTGTAGGCGTCCATCAGGTCGTTGTTGCGGCGCATGAATGATTCGGGGTCGACCCAGCCCAGGCGGGCCATTTGTTCGCTCCAGAGGGTTGCGCAGTCGCCGTGGATGAGGGTTTCATCCAGGTCGAAGATTGCCAGTGCCATACCAATATTCCCTCAAAATAATCCGTAAAAAAGCCAATTACACCGCTTTTGCTTTTGCTTTTGCTTTTGCTCTT
>KI547164.1:672477-732641 GCA_000497835.1 gamma proteobacterium L18
AACGCCTCCAGTCGGCCCTGGCGCTTAACGGGGCCTAGGATCAAAAGCAAGATCAAAAGCAAAAGCAAAAGCAAAAGCAAAAGCAAAAGCAAAAGCAAAAGTGCGCTTGTTCGTCAGGCTACCTCACAAAGTGCCTGTGCATCGATAGCCAATGACACCCTCTGCCCATTGGGCAGCAAATCACTCGCCGAGCGGTTAAGCACGTCCACCACCAACTCCACACCACGGGCATGCACGCGATAACGAATTACGTTGCCCAGCAGGCTATGACTGCGGATCTCTCCCTCCAGCTCCCCACTCAAGCTCAAACTGATCGCCTCCGGCCGAATCGCCAGGCGGGTGCTCACCGGTCGCTGCAACAGCTTGCCAGCCTGCTCGGCATCCAGCAGGTTGTAATTGCCGATAAAGCCTGCGGCAAAAGCGTCCGTAGGCGCGGTATACAGACTCTGCGCATCACCACTCTGCACAATCCGCCCCTTGTTCATCAGGAAAATCCGGTCACTCATGGTCAGCGCCTCTTCCTGATCATGGGTAACGAAAATCGTGGTCAACCCCAGCTCCTGCTGGATGGCGCGGATTTGCTCGCGCAGGTGTTTGCGGATACGTGCATCCAGCGCCGACAACGGTTCGTCCAGCAGCAACAGCCGCGGACGGGTGACCAGCGAGCGGGCCAGGGCCACGCGCTGGCATTGGCCGCCGGACAGTTGATGCGGGTAGCGGCTGGCCAGGTCGGTCAGTTCGACCATGCGCAGCACATCGTCCACGCGTTGCTGCACCTGGTCCTTGGCGATTTTCTGCATGCGCAGGCCGAAGGCCACGTTCTGTTGCACGGTCATGTTGGGGAACAGCGCGTAGCTCTGGAACACCATGCCGATGTCGCGCTTCTGCGGGCTGAGCGGCACCAGGTCCTGGCCGTCCAGCAGGATGCGGCCGCTGTTGACCGGGGTCAGGCCGGCGATGCAGCGCAGCAGGGTCGACTTGCCGCAGCCAGACGGGCCCAGCAGGGTGACGAACTCGCCACGGGCGATGGTGAAATTGATGTCGCTGAACACCGGGGTGTCGCCGTAGTGTTTTTGCAGTTGTTCGACGCTGACGAAGCTCATGGTCAGTCTTTGTCCTTGTTCAAACGGTTGGCGGCCCAGGTCAGCACCAGCACAAACAGGAAGTAGGAAATCACCAGCGCGCTGTTGAAGTGCCCGCTGCTGTTGCGCATGTTGTTGAGGTACACCTGCAGGGTCTCGTAGCGGGTGCCCACCAGCAGGTTGGCGAACACGAATTCGCCGAACAGGAATGAGAACGACAGCAGCAACGCCACCAGCAAACCCTTGCGCAGGTTGGGCAGCACCACCAGCAGGGCGGCGGTGAAGGTGCTGGCGCCCAGCAGGTGGGCGGCGTCCATCAGGTCGCGCAGGTTGATGGCCTGCAAATTGTTGGTGATGGCGCGGTACATGAACGGCAGCGCCACGGTGAAGTAGCAGCCGATCAGAATCCACGGCGTGCCCACCATGGCCATGGGGCCGGAGCCATACAGTTGCAGCAGGCCCACCGACGACACCACCGGCGGCACCGCGAAGGGCAGCAGGATGAGGATGTTCATCAGCGCGTCCAGGCGCGGGAAGTGGTAATGCACCACGAACAAGAGCGGCAGCACCAGCACCACCGACAGCGCCAGTGAGCCCACGCAGACGATCAGCGACTGGCCGAAGGCGTGCAGGAAACGGGCGTCGCTCCAAAGGTCCAGGTACCAGTGGAAGGTCAGGCCGCTGGGCAAAATGGTCGCCGACCAGCTAGTGGCCAGGGAGTACAGCAGGGTGCCGGCCAGGGGCAGCAGCAGGATCAGGAACAGCAGCCACACCACCACCCGGTGGTACAGCGCGGCAGGGCCGTGTTCAGCGCGCGACATGGTAGCTCCTCTTCAACAGCCACTGATGCACCAGGGTGACCAGGGTCATCATGCCCACCAGGATCATCGCCAGGGCGGCGGCCAGGTTGGGGTTGAGGCTGATGTCCCCGGCCACCATGGCGGCGATGCGGATGGGCAAGACGTTGAAGTTGCCGGTGGTCAGTGCATACACCGTGGCGTAGGCGCCCAGGGCGTTGGCCAGCAGGATCACGAAGGTGCCCAGCAGCGCCGGGGTCAGTACCGGCAGGCCGATGTGCCGCCAGTACTGCCAGGGGCTGGCGCCCAGCAGTGCGGACGATTCGCGCCAGTCTTCGCGCAGGGCGTCGAACGCCGGGTACAGCAGCAACACGCCCAAGGGGATCTGGAAGTAGGTGTAGAGGATGATCAGCCCGGTTTTGGAGTACAGGTTGAAGTCTTCGATGATGCCGGCCTGCTTGAGGATCATGGTCAGGCAGCCGTTGAAGCCCAGCAGGATGATGAACGCGAAGGCCAGCGGCACCCCGGCGAAGTTGCTGGTCATGTTGGCGAAGGCGCTGACGAAGTCGCGCAGCTTCGAATCCACGCGCCGCAGTGAATAGCTACCCAGCACGGCGATGATCAGGCCGAACACGCTGGACCAGAAGCTGATCTCCAGGCTGAACTGCATGGCCTGGCGGTAGAAGCGCGAGCTGAAGGCGCTGATGAAGTTGTCCAGGCTCCAGCCGCTGTCGGTCTGCAGGCTGTGGATGGCCACCCACAACAGCGGGGCGATCTGAAACACGAAAAAGACGACGGCGAAGGGCACCAGGCACAGGATCGCCATGCCCTTGCCTCTGCTTGGCTGACTCACTTGAGCAACTCCCGGCACAGCGGTTTGTCGTGGGGCACGCCCAGCAGTTCGCACAGGGTGCCGCACAGCTCGGTCTGGCGCGGGCGGGCCGCCGGGTCGAGGCTGAAGGCATCGCCCAGCACGAACAGCGGCACTTGCCGCTCTTCAGGCAGCAGGCCGTTGTGGGAGCGGTCGTTGTTCATGCCGTGGTCGGCGGTGACCATGACCTGGTAGCCGGCCTGCAGCCAGCCTTGCAGGTAGTCGGCCAGAATGACGTCGGCACCGCGGGCGCTGTTGCGGTACTGGGCACTGTCCAGGCCGTGCTTGTGGCCGGCATCGTCGATGTTCATGGGGTGGATCAGCAGAAAGTCCGGTTCGTGCTTGAGGCGCAGGTCCTCGCCGTCGGCGAACAGGTGGGAATCGGGGTAGTGGTCCGACCAGTAGAAATGCCCGAACTGGATGGGCTGGTGCGGGGCCACGGTGTGGCGATCGCGAGCGGCGTTGAAGGGGGAGCGGTTGTACAGCTCGCTGACCCAATGGTAGGCCGCGGCGGCCGTGACCCTGCCGGCCTCGCTGGCGTAGTGGAACACGCTGCGCTGGTTGGACAGGCGGGTGACGTTGTTGTGCACGATGCCGCTGTCGATGGGCGCGACACCGGTGAGGATGCATTCGTACAGCGGTCGCGACAGCGCCGGCAGCTCACATTCAAGCTGGTACAGCGCGGCCTTGCCGGCACCGACGTAGGCCTGCAGATGGCCCATGGCATGTTCGGCGACCTGGTAGTTGAGGCCGTCGAGCAGGACCAGGAGGGTTTTGTGGGGCATGGTGCTCGCCTTGTGGATCGTGGGGTGGCCTTCCCGAGCTTCGCCCGGTCCCACAGGGGAATATCAAACCTGTGGGGCCGGGCGAAGCTCGGGAAGCGGACAACGCCGATCAATTCATCTCGATGATGACCTGCTCGTTCCACTTCTGCGGCAGCTCCTTGGAGCTCTTCTCCCACGCATCCGGGTTCTTGATCGGCTTGACGTTCTTGTACTGCTCGTTGGGCAGCAGCTTGTCGGCCACATCCTCAGGCAGTTTCAGGTGCTCGGCACGGATCGGCCGGGCATGGCCGCGAGCCAGGTTGAACTGGCCTTCGTCGCTGAAAATGTACTCACGCGCCAGCTTGGCCGCATTCGGGTGCTTGGCGTATTTGTTGATGATGGTGGTGTAGCCGGAAATCACCGAGCCATCGGAGGGGATCAGCACGGTGAAGCGCTTGGGGTCGATCTTGTCGCGGTAGCTCAGGCCGTTGAAATCCCACACCACGCCCACTTCCACTTCACCCTTTTCCAGGGTCTGGATGGTGGGGTTGGCCAGCGACAGGCGTTTCTGCTGGGCCAGCTTGGTGAACAGCTCCAGGCCCGGCTGCAGGTTGCTTTCGTCACCGCCACGGGCGATGGCGGCGGCCAGCACGCCGTTGGCGGCCTGGGCTGCGGTGCTCACGTCACCGATGGCCACCTTGTACTTGCCTTTTTCCAGGTCGGCCCAGCTTTTGGGCGCGTCTTCATCCTTGACCAGCTGCTTGTTGATGATGAAGGCGATGCTGCCGGTGTAGGCCAGGGCCCAGTGGCCGTCCTTGTCCTTGGCCCAGTCAGGCACCTGGGCCCAGGTGGTGGGTTTGTACGGCTGGGTCACGCCCTGCTTCACGGCGATAGGGCCGAAGGCGGCGCCCACGTCGCCGATGTCGGCGCTGGCGTTGTCTTTTTCCGCGGCGAACTTGGCCACTTCCTGGGCCGAGCTCATGTCGGTGTCCATGTGGGTCAGGCCGTACTTGGCCAGCAGCCCCGCCCAGGTGCCTTTCCAGTTGGCCCAGTCATCGGGCATGCCGACGCTGTTGACCGCGCCTTCGGCCTTGGCGGCCGCTTCCAGGGTGTTCAAGTCGACGTCGGCAGCCATGGCGTTGAAGCTCATGGCGATGCCCATGCTTACCAGTGATGCCAGGAAAAGCTTTTTCATCCGAAGCTCCTTGGGCGCGTTCAGCGAACGCTGGTGTTTGTCTGGTCGGTGTGGCGGGTGTGGTCTAGATCAGCAAGACCTGAGCCAATCTAGGATGGCCTGATGACAATTTGATGTAGGCGCTGTGGCGCGCGCCTTGCAGCGGCAGTGCCAAGGGCCGTGGGAAACAAGCGTAGTTCAGATTTAACTGACTGATCTGCAAAGGCTTGGGACGCAGTGCGTAGGGCATTTCCCAAATGCGTGTCATCCCATGGTCATCAATCTTGCCTAGGCTGCAGGCTGGGCCACCGCTGGCAGTGGTGCCCCTTTTTGGAACTGGACTAGACCAGACAGGTTGAAATGATGCGTAACAGTGCGCCCCGAGCCGTGACGGCGATTTGCCAGGCCCTGCAGGAACAGATCCAGCATGGCTTGCTGGCGCCCGGCTGCAAGCTGCCGGCTGAACGCAAGCTGAGCGAAGTGTTCGACACCACGCGCATCACCCTGCGCGAGGCGCTGGTGCAGTTGGAGGCACGAGGGTTGATCTACCGGGAGGAGCGGCGTGGTTGGTTCATTTCACCGCCGCGCCTGACCTACGACCTGATGAAGCGTAGCCACTTCCACGCCATGGTCCGCGAGCAGGGCCGCGAGCCGTCCACGCAATTGCTGTCAGGGCGGCTGCTGCCGGCGTCGGCGTCCATCTGCGCCAGCCTGCAATTGCCGCCGCTGTCCAGCGTCATCCAGCTGTGCCGCACCCGGCGCATCGACCAGCGTTTGGTGCTGTACGTGGAGCATTACCTCAACCCGCAGTATTTTCCGGGCATCCTGGAGCTGGACCTGAACCAGCCGCTGACCGAGATCTACGCCCGCCACTACGGCATCGAGTACGGCCGCGTGCGCTTTGAAATGGCCCCCACCGCCCTGCGCGCCGAAGCGGCCAGTGCGTTGAAGGTGTCACTGGGCAGCCCGGGGCTGCGCATCACCCGGGTCAACCATGACCAGCAGGGACGGCTGATCGACTGCGATCTGGAATACTGGCGGCACGATGCTATTCGCCTGAGTGCCGATATTTCGCCGCCTTGATTTCCACCTCGGTCAGCCAGAACAGCGAGGCCTGGCCCGCGCGCACCGATGTGCCAGGCGGCGACAGCTCCCAGATTTCGCCATCGTAGATCTGGAAGGTCTGGCCACTGCGCGAATAGCGCTCGCCCTGATAGTTGAAGCTGTAGCCCGCCTTGCGCACGCGGTCCAGGTAATACTGGCGCGAGGCGCGCTGCTCGGGGGGCGAGCTGAGTTCGGAGACCATGCCGATGAAATCTTCCAGCGGGTAGTCGAAGCAGCGCTGGGCCTGGCGGTTGGCGTAGATGAAGCGCGGCGTGTCGCTGCCGTCATGGGCCAGCAGGCCGTAGGGCGCTTCTTCGTGTACCCACAGCAAATCCAGTGACGCGCCAGGGATCGCCATGGGCAGGTGCTTGCCGGTGTGCCTGAAGTAGGCCTCGTCTATCTCCAGCAGCCGGCTCGCTAAGTCGGGGCCAAGCATTGCTCTGTTCCTCTACTGCATTGTCATCCGTGGAAACCGCACGCTAACCCCTGGGGCGCCTGCGGTCTATGGTCAGATTGGACACACACACACACCTCAGGTTGCCGCGACGCTGGTGTCGCTGGCTACCGTGCCGCCGGCGCTGGTCACCACCTGCACGCTCAGGCGCGGGGTAGCCAGGTCCAGGCCCGACTCGTCGAGCTGGCGCTTGAGCGCCAGGTTGAATGCCCGTGACACTTCCCACTGCTTGATGGGCGCGGTCTTGAAGCGCGCCCGCAGGATGGCGGTGCCCGACTCGAAGCTTTCCACGCCCTGAATTTCCAGCGGCGACCAGATATTGCGTCGTTGCAGCGGGTCGGTACGCATTTTCTGGCCCACGTCGCGCATCAGCTTGATAGCCGTGTCGATGTCCATGGTGTGCGGCACGTTGACCCGGAAAATGGCATAGCCGAACTCACGAGAGTAGTTCTTGATGCTCTTGATTTCACTGAACGGGATGGTGTGCACGATGCCATCGATGTCGCGCAGGCGCACGGTACGGATGGTCAGGCCCTCCACCGTGCCCAGGTGACCGCCCACGTCGACATAGTCGTCGATGGCCAGCGAATCCTCGATGATGATGAACAGGCCGGTGATCAGGTCGGCCACCAGCGATTGGGCGCCGAAACCGATGGCCAGGCCGATCACACCGGCACCGGCCAGCAGCGGCGTGACGTTCATGCCCATGTTGGCCAGGGCGACGATGGCGGCGATGATGAAAATGGCGATGAACAGCACGTTGCGGATCAGCGGCATCATGGTTTGCGCGCGGGCATTGGCCAGGCCTTTGCGCGAATGCGTCAACGCGTGGTGCACAGCGGTATCGGCCAGAATCCACACCAGCCACGCCAGGATCAGCGTGCCGGCCAGGCTGAACAGCTTGACGCTGATGTCGTGGCCGTCACCCTCGGTGAAGCGGATCAGCGACATGCCCCATACCCGCAGGCCCAGCTCGATGAAGCACAGCCAGATGGCCAGGTGCACCAGGGTGTAGCCGAAGTTGCGCAGGCGTTCGAAGTACACCGCGTGACGCTTGATGCGCTTGGGCGGGCGCACGGCGTGGCGGCGTACCAGGCCGTTGCAGACCATGCACAGCACCAGCAGCACGGTGCACACCAGCGACTGACGCAACACCGTGCTGGTGTCGCCGGCGTCGATGAAGGTGGCGATCAGCGAGATGCCCACCAGCACCAGTGCGGGCAGGTACCAGAAGCTGCCCAGGATATCGATGGTGTCGCTCAGGGCGCGCCGGGTCAGGCGCCGCGCCAGCGGCTGGTTGCGGATCAGGTGGGCCACCGGGCGACGGAAGCGCAGCACGAACATGCCGGTGCACAGGGCGGCGAGCATGTTGGCCAGGGTGGCCGCCATGTGCGCCAGGTGCGAGCCCAGGCTGGCCACCAGCCGCGGGTCGTTCAGGGCCTCGCCGAAGGCGGCGAAACTGCCGATCAGCCACAGCGGTCGGAAGGCCTGGTGGCGCAGGATATACAGGGCACGATGGCGATGGGGGCCGTCGAGCAGCGAGAACGCGACCACGCAGATGGCCGAGAAGCAGGTGCCCACCACCAGCGCGTAGGCCAGCACCATGGCCAGGTCCTTGCCCAGCGAGGAGGGCAGGGCGTAGCCCACCCACACCGTGATGATCAGCGCCACCAGCCAGGGCCCCAGCTTGCGCAGGGCGAAGCGCAGCAGGTCAAGGGTGCGTGGGTGCTGGGGCAGTTCCTCGCTCAGGCCGAAGCGCATGCGGATGTGATGGCTGATCCAGTTCAGCGCGTAGGCCAGCAGGCTCCATACCAGGATGATCAGCACGAAGCCAAAGATGATCGGCGGCCACTGGGTGATGGGCAGCATCAGGTCGGACAGTTCCTGTCCCGCCTGGTCGAATTCGTCGCCCCAGCGGTTGAGCGGGCTGTCTTCGCCGGCGAATTTTTTCTCGAACTGCCCAAGGGTGCTGCCGATCAGCCCCAGCACCCCTTCATCGGCCGCCGGCTGGGCTTTTTTGGTCGTGTCGCGCAGGCGCTTGAGGTCAGCCAGCAGCTTGGTGCGCTGCTGGTCGTTTTCCAGCGAATTGATGACCTGGTCCAGCGATTGCCCCAGCGGTTCGGTGGATTCGGGCTGGGCCTTCTGGGAGCCGGCCAGCAGGCTCGGCAAGCCAGCCGCCTGCGCCGGTGGCAGCACGGCCAGCAGGCAGATCAGCATCAGGGTGAAAAAGGCAGGCAGACGAAAAATGACAGGCACGCGACGATAAACCCAGGGTAATTCTTGATCGAGGGAGTGTACGAGGCGTTGGGGGGCAAGGCGAGCGCTTATGCGCCGATTCGCACCAGGATTTTATACAGCACAATACCGAGCAGGCAGAGCATGCCGAGCCAGAGCATCAGGATGCCGATATTGCGTTCGCGCAGGCTGAAGCCGAAGGTCAGCAAGCCGAGGCTGGCACTGACCTGGATGAGCAGGGAGGTGAATTCGTCCATGACCGTTGTCCTTGTGCGAGGGGGCCTGTTTTAAGTTTAGGCCCGCCGGCGCAACGCAGCTTGATCCGGATCATGAAACATCCCCGGGGGGACACGCTGTGGGAGCAAAGCTTGCTCGCGAGGGGCCATCACTGACGCCATCGCGAGCAAGCTTTGCTCCCACAGTGTGTACCCCGCGTCTGTAGCAGCTGCCGAAGGCTGCGTCCAAGGCGGCGCGGTGCTTCAGTAAGCGCGCGGCGTCAGTGACGCGGCCTGGCGGCCGCTGCTACAGGTAGCCCAACACCATGGAATCTCCCGCAGTGGTTACCTCCAGTGTTTGCCTAGGGCAGCTCGCGGCTGCGGTAGAAGGCTTCCAGCACCTTGACCAGATGCGCCAGGTCCTGGCTGCCGCACAGCTCGCGGATCGAGTGCATGGCGAACGTCGGCAGGCCGATGTCCACGGTGCGCACGCCCAGGTGGCTGGCGGTGATAGGGCCGATGGTGGAGCCGCAACCCATGTCGCTGCGCACCACGAAGCTTTGCACCGGTACTTCTTCGGCCATGCACAGGTGGCGGAAGAAGCCGGCGGTTTCGCTGTTGGTGGCATAGCGCTGGTTGCTGTTGACCTTGATCACCGGGCCGGCGTTGAGTTTCGGGCCGTGGTTGGCGTCGTGCTTGTCGGCGTAGTTGGGGTGCACGCCATGGGCGTTGTCGGCCGACACCAGCAGCGAGCGCTGGATGGTGCGCACGAAATCGTCGCCGTCGGGCAGCAGGCGGCGCAGGGTTTGCTCCAGCATCGGGCCGTCGGCGCCGCAGGCCGAGCACGAGCCGATCTCTTCGTGGTCGTTGGCCACGAACACGCAGGTTTCCTCGCTGTCGGCGTGCAGCAGCGCCTGCAGGGCGGCGTAGCACGACAGCAGGTTGTCCAGGCGCGCGCCGGCGATGAACTCACCGTGCAGGCCGATGACCGCAGCGTTCTGGGTGTCGTAGAAGCTCAGCTCGTAGTCCAGCACCACGTCGGCGTTCAGGCCGTGCTCGCGCGCCAGTTGTTCGGTCAGCAGGGCGCGGAAGTCCGGGCGCTCGTCACCGGCCACCTGGGCCAGGATCGGCGGCAGTTCGGTCTGCGGGTTGATCGCCCAGCCCTGATTGGCCTCACGGTTCAGGTGGATGGCCAGGTTGGGGATGATCGCAATCGGCAGCTTGAAGTCGATCAGCTGGCTTTCCACCTTGCCGTCACGGCGGAAGGTGACGCGGCCGGCCAGCGACAGGTCGCGGTCGAACCAGGGGGCCAGCAGGGCGCCGCCGTACACCTCGACGCCCAGTTGCCAGAAGCCCTGGCGCTGCAGCTCGGGCTGCGGCTTGACGCGCAGGCACGGGCTGTCGGTGTGGGCGCCCACCAGGCGGATACCGCCAATGAGCGGCGAATGGCGGCCCAGCTTGAAAGCGATGATCGAGGAGTCGTTGCGGGTCAGGTAGTAACGCCCGCCGGCGACGGTGGCCCAGGTGTCACGTTCGTCGAGACGCTGGTAACCGGCAGCCTCCAGGCGCATGGCCAGGCTGGCGGTGGCGTGGAAAGGCGTGGGGGAGGACTTGAGGAAGTCGATCAGGCCCTGGTTCAAAGCTTCGCGCATAAGTGGCTCCAGACAGCAGTGGCGCGAGTTTAACGTATTAGGTCTGGATTTGTGTTGCCTGTTTCCAGGGCAGAGCCCTGTCCTACACCGTTCGGCCCATGGGTGTCAGTAATGCAAAGCTCATAGCCTTGGAGGCAAAGCAGGTCCGTCGATGAAACGCCAAAGGCGGACCGCTTTGCCTACCTGACTCCACTGCCGCGACCGGTGTAGGACAGGGCTCTGCCCTGGAACCGGGCGCCACCGATCAAAACGGCGCAGGGCACTCGAAGCGCACGCGCTCGCCGGTGGTGGGGTGGGTGAAGCTGAGCATGCTGGCATGCAGGCACAGGCGCGGATAGGCCGCCAGGGCCTCTGGGTGCGCGTACAGGCCGTCGCCCAGCAACGGGTGACCGATGGACAGCATGTGCACGCGCAGCTGGTGTGAGCGGCCGGTGATGGGCGTCAGCTCCACACGGCACCAGTCGCCGCAACGTTCAAGCACTTTCCAGAAGGTCAGGGCATGCTTGCCCTGCTCGTGGTCCACCACGTGGCGCGGCTTGGTGGGCGGGTCGTAGCGCAGGGGCAGGTCGATGCTGCCGCTGTCCAGTTCCGGTTGGCCCCAGGCCAGGGCGGTGTAGGCCTTTTCGGTTTCGCGGTCATGAAACTGGCGTGACAGCTCACGGTGCGTGTCGGCGTCGCGGGCCAGCAGGATGATGCCGGAGGTTTCCCAGTCCAGGCGGTGCACGATGCGCGCCTCGGGGTAGCCGTTCTCCTGCAGGCGGGTGATCAGGCAGTCCTTGTTGTCCTCGGCGCGGCCGGGCACCGACAGCAGCAGGGTGGGCTTGTTGATCACCAGGATGGCGTCGTCCTGGTGCAGGATATGGATGTTGGACAGCGGCATTGAAGTTGTCTCGGTAAAAACGCCAACGGCGATTGCCGGTCTTCCCACCTGGGAATACCGGCAATCGCCGTGGGTGCTGCCAGGCCGAATTAACGGTCAGGCAGGGTGATGTTGAGTTCCAGGATCGAGCAGCTGCCCTGGTTTTCCAGCGCTACCTGCACGTCCTCGTTGCCGATATTGACGTACTTGCGGATCACTTCCACCAGTTCCTTCTGCAGGGCTGGCAGGTAGTCCGGGGTACTGCGCTGGCCGCGCTCGTGCGCCACGATGATCTGTAGACGCTCTTTCGCTACCGACGCGGTATTGACCTTTTTGGAACGAAAGAAGTCAAAAATGCTCATCAGTTACCCCCAAAGAGCCGCTCAAAGAATCCTTTCTTCTGCTGTTCGAGGAAGCGGTGTTCCACGTTCTTGCCCAGCAGACGGTCCACGGCATCGCTGTAGGCCTGGCCGGCGTCGCTCTGGTCGTCGAGGATCACCGGCACGCCCTGGTTGGATGCCTTGAGCACGGCCTGGGACTCGGGAATCACGCCCAGCAGGGTCACCGACAGGATCTCCTTGACGTCTTCCACGCCCAGCATCTCGCCCTTGCTCACGCGCTCGGGGTTGTAGCGGGTCAGCAGCAGGTGTTCCTTGATCGGGTCTTCATTGCGCTCGGCACGACGCGATTTGCTGGCCAGCAGGCCCAGCATGCGGTCCGAGTCACGTACCGACGACACTTCGGGGTTGGTCACCACGATGGCTTCGTCAGCGAAGTACATGGCCAGGTGCGCGCCGGTCTCGATGCCTGCCGGGGAGTCGCAGACCACGAACTCGAAGGTTTCCTTGAGCTCCATCAGCACCTTTTCCACGCCTTCCTTGGTCAACGCGTCCTTGTCACGGGTCTGGCTGGCGGCCAGCACGTACAGGTTTTCCAGGCGCTTGTCCTTGATCAGGGCTTGCTGCAGGTTGGCTTCGCCGTTGACCACGTTGACGAAGTCATACACCACGCGGCGTTCGCAGCCCATGATCAGGTCGAGGTTGCGAAGGCCCACGTCGAAGTCGACGATGACGGTCTTGTGGCCGCGCAGGGCCAGGCCGGTACCGATGGCGGCGCTGGTGGTGGTCTTGCCCACACCACCTTTGCCGGATGTAACCACGAGAATCTTGGACAAGGTGTATCACCCCTAATGAAAAAGGATTGCTAGTCCCTGAATGAAAGCATGACTTGTAAACAACTGCAGCCGACGGGCCGTGGTAATGGCCTTTTGCCGACAAGTTTAAAAGTTGTACGGAAAATGGCGGCAGTATCCGTTAAAGGCGGGTGATGTTCAACACATCACCGGACAAGCTGACTTGTACGCCGGCCCCCCACAAGGGGTCGCGACGCAGGTCTTCCGAGACCTTGTACTGGCCGGCGATGGACAGCAGCTCGGCGCCCAGGTGCTGGCAGAAAATGCGTGCCTTGGTATCGCCCTTGATACCGGCCAGGGCCCGGCCGCGCATTTGGCCGTACACATGGATGTTGCCATCGGCCAGAAGTTCCGCGCCGGAGCTGACCGTGGCCATGACCACCAGGTCACCGCCAGGAGCATAGACCTGTTGGCCACTGCGCACCGGCAGGGTGATGATTTTAGTCGGATTGACCACCGGCGCCGGAGGTTTTTCCGGCGGCTTGGGCGCTTCCAGCTCGATCGGCCGCTCGCGGGCGCCGGACGGCGGCAACACCGGCAGGTCGATGGCGATGGCGGCAGCGATGTCTTCGATACGGCTGGCGCGGATGGCCAGGGTGCGCAGGCCATGCTGGCGGCACACGCGCATCAGGCCCGGCAGGTCGACCGCGCCCTCGCTGGCCGGCATTTTGTCCAACGCCAGCACCAGCGGGGTGTTGCTGAAGAAATTCGGGGCCTGGGCAACCTTGGCCGCCAACTGGCGGTCCAGGCCTTCAAGGTTGTTGCGGGCCAGTTCCAGCACGGTGATGGCGAGCATGCTGCCCTTCAGCTGGAACACGTTTTCCTGGTCTAGCGGTTCGGTCTGGCTCATGGTCGGCAAAAAGGCGCCTTGTAACGAAAAGTGCCGAGACTTATAACGAGAACGCCCGCCAGCCGCAAGCCGGGCGAACCCATGTAGAATGCGCGGCCTTGTTGTCTGTCCGGAATCTGTAATGGATCGCCCGCGTTTTAACCGAACCTTTCTACACCCGCGTTTCTGGCCGTTGCTGCTGGGGCTGGGGCTGTTGTGGCTGGTGGTACAGCTGCCGTACCGCGCGCTGCTGGTCATCGGCCGCCTGCTGGGCCTTGGCATGTACCGCATTGCCGGGGAGCGCCGCCGTATTGCGGCGCGAAACCTTGAGCTGTGTTTTCCTGAACTACCGCTCGTCGAAAGAACCCGTTTGCTCAAGGAAAATTTCGTTTCCACCGGCATCGCCTTCTTCGAAATGGCCATGAGCTGGTGGTGGCCAAAGGCCCGTCTGGCGCGGCTTGCGCACATCGAAGGGCTGGAGCATCTGCAGGCCGCGCAACAGGCCGGTGAGGGCGCCATTTTGATGGCATTGCATTTCACCACCCTGGAAATCGGTGCTGCGTTGCTGGGGCAGCGTCATACCATCGACGGCATGTACCGCGAACATGGCAACCCGCTGTTCGACTTCGTTCAGCGCCAGGGCCGCGAGCGCCATAACCTCGATTCCCTGGCCGTGGAGCGCGAGGACGTGCGCGGCATGCTCAAGCTGCTGCGCAAGGGCCGCGCGATCTGGTACGCGCCGGATCAGGACTACGGCGCCAAGCAGGGCATCTTCGTGCCGCTGTTCGGCATTCCTGCGGCTACCGTCACGGCCACCACCAAGTTTGCCCGCCTGGGCAAGGCGCGGGTGATTCCCTTTACCCAGCAGCGCCTGGCGGATGGCAGCGGTTACCGCCTGGTGATCCATCCGCCGCTGGACGACTTCCCGGGCGAAAGCGAAGAGGCCGATTGCCTGCGCATCAACCAGTGGGTGGAGGCTGCCATTCGCGAGTGCCCCGAGCAGTACCTGTGGGCGCACCGCCGCTTCAAGTCGCGCCCACCAGGCTCGCCTAAACTCTACGAAAAACGCCGCCGGTAGCCCTGTAGCAGCGGCCGCCAGGCCGCGTCACAGGCGCTGCGGTCTATCTGAGTACCGCGTGGACCAGACGCAGCCTTCGGCAGCTGCTACACCACTCCCTGTGGGAGCGGGTTCTACCCGCGAAGAAGGGCACGCGGACTTCCTGATACGACGCGGTGTGCTTTTCGCGGGTAGAACCCGCTCCCACAAAGACAGTTGCTGCTACAGGGGGCAGTGCGCCCCTTAGGTCAGGAGGGGGCAATGCAGGCGATCACAGGACTGATCCTCTCCGGCGGCGGCGCCCGCGCTGCCTACCAGGTGGGCGTGCTATCGGGCATCGCCCAGTTGCTGCCCGCCGATGCCGCCAACCCTTTCCCCGTGATCGTCGGTACCTCTGCCGGCGCGATCAATGCCGTCACCCTGGCCAGCGGTGCCCAGCAGTTCGTCGCCACTGTGCAGCGCCTGGAAGCCTTCTGGCGAGGCTTTGCCAGCCACCAGGTGGTACGCAGCGACTGGCCTGGTGTGATCCGCCAGGCCAGCCGCTTCATCCGCCACAGTCTGCTGGGCATCGGCGGTAGCGTGCCGGTGGCGCTGGTCGACAGCTCGCCCCTGGGCACCCTGCTGCGCGAACGGCTGGAACTTGCCGGTATCGACGCTGCCTTGGCGGCGGGCGCCCTGCATGCGGTGGCCGTCACCGCCTTCGGCTACAGCTCCGGCCAGGCGGTCACGTTCTATCAAGGCGGCCACGCCATCCAGCCGTGGTTGCGCCATCGGCGTATTGGCGTGCCGACGCAACTGACCGTCGAGCACCTGCTGGCCAGCGCCTCGATCCCCTTGCTGTTCCCGCCCGTGCGCCTGGGCGAGGATTTCTACGGCGATGGTGCCATGCGCCAGTCGGCACCCATCAGCCCGGCGCTGCACCTGGGAGCCACGCGGGTATTGGTGGTGGGCGTCAGCGGCAACCCGCGTGGCCCGGATACCGGGGTGGCGGCGGGCAGTGAGCAGCAGCCCAGCTTGGCGCAGATTGGCGGGCACCTGCTCAATAGCGCGTTTATCGACAGCCTGGAAGATGACCTCGAATTGTTGCAGCGGCTTAACCAGTTGGGGCGATTGCTGCCAGCTGATGTCGCCAGTGCGCCATTGGGCCTAAGCCCGGTGGAGGTCATGGTGGTGTCACCCAGCCAGCCGCTGGACGAGATCGCGGCGCGGCACAGGCATGAATTGCCACCGGCGTTGCGGCTGTTTCTGCGCGGGCCGGGGGCGACGAAAACCAGTGGGGCGGGGTTGTTGAGTTATCTGCTGTTCGAGGCGGGGTATTGCGGGGAGTTGATTGAGTTGGGGCGCAGGGATGCGTTGGCCAAGAAGGCTGAGATTTTGGCGTTTCTGGGATGATGTAGTGCCAGGGATGGCCTCGTCGCGAGCAAGCTTTGCTCCCACAGGGTACACCGTACCTGAGGTGTAAAACTGTGGGGCAAAGCTTGCTCGCGATGAAGACCACGCGGTCTATCAGGCAGTCAACCGATCATCGCGAAAATCGCGCAGCGCCTGCTCGATCTCTTCGCGGCTGTTCATCACGAATGGGCCGTACTGCACGATCGGCTCGTTCAGCGGCTTGCCGGCCAGCACCAGCACCCGGGCGCCATCGGCACTGTCGATCTGCAGCTGACCACTGTCGGACAGGCGCACCAGGCGACTGGCCGAAACGCTGTCGGCAAGCCCTGGCAACTGCACCGCGCCTTCGTACACATACAGCATCACCCGATGCCCCTCAGGCAGGCGCGGGCTGATGCTGGCGCCGGCGGGCAGGTGCAGGTCGAACAGGTGCGGCTCGGTGTGTGGCCGCTCCACCGCGCCCACCTGTTGCACCTCGCCGTCGTCGAATGTGCCGGCGATGGCCACCACGTCGATGCCCGCGGGTGTGGTCAGCCGAGGAATGTCCTCCGGTTGGATATCCCGGTAGCCCGCAGTGCCCAGCTTGTCCTTGCCCGGCAGGTTCAGCCACAACTGGAAGCCGCGCATTACGCCTTCTTCCTGCTCGGGCATTTCGCTGTGGATGATGCCGCGTGCAGCCGTCATCCACTGCACGCCACCGCCTTGCAGCAGGCCGACGTTGCCCAGGTGGTCCTCGTGGCGCATGCGCCCTTCGAGCATGTAGGTGATGGTTTCAAAGCCGCGGTGCGGGTGCGGCGGGAAGCCGGCGATGTATTCGTCGGGGTTGTCCGAACCGAACTCGTCCAGCATCAGGAAAGGGTCGAAGCGCTCGATGCCGGGGCCGCCGATGACGCGGGTCAGGCTTACGCCTGCGCCGTCGCTGGTGGCTTGGCCAGCCTGGATACCGATGACTTTGCGAAATTGAGTCATTGCACAACTCCTGTAAAAGGGGTGGGAATGGCTCTATTGTTGCGCGGAATAATTCGAACGAATAGCGCTTAATCCGGCTAGTAACTATCAATAAAATTGATTGCTGCTCTGTGGGAGCGGGTTCTACCCGCGAAAAGAACACCGCGTTTTGTCAGAAACTGCGCGGTGTTCTTTTCGCGGGCAGAGCCCGCTCCCACAGGTTTTAGGCGGTTACTCGGCGATCTGCAGTTTGCGCGATTCGGTGTAGATGTAACGCACCTTCTCGTACTCGAACGGCGAGTCCAGCGAGCCATAACGGAAGCTGGTGGTGTAGCGCTTGTCCACCGCACGCAATGCCCAGATCTCCGGGTGGCGGCTGCTTTCGTGGGACACGTTGAGGAAGTTGATCTGCGACTCGGCGCCGTAGTCGAACAGCAAACCGGTGGTGTCACGCAGGTTCGACGGCCCGAACACCGGCAGCACCAGGTACGGCCCGGCCGGCACGCCGTAGAAGCCCAGGGTCTGGCCGAAGTCTTCGCTCTGGTGAGGCAGGCCCATCAGGGTGGCAGGGTCCCATAGGCCGGCCACGCCCACGGTGGTATTGAGCAGCAGGCGCCCGGTGATTTCCAGTGAGCGCTTGCCCTTGAGCTGCAGCAGGCTGTTGACCAGGTTGGGCACGTCACCCAGGTTACTGAAGAAGTTGCTCACGCCACTGCGCAAAAAGCCCGGCGTCACGTAGCGGTAGCCGTTGACCACCGGCAGGAACACCCACTCATCGAAACGGTAGTTGAAGTGGTAGACGCGACGGTTCCAGTTTTCGATCGGGTCGTACACGTTCAGCGCCGTCAGGGTGCTGCGCTCGAACTCGCGCTGGTCCAGGCCCGGGTTGAACTTCAGCTGCTTGAGCGGCTGGGTAAAGCCGTCCAGGTCAGCATGTGGGGCGTCGTCGGCATAGGCCGTGCCGGCACACAGCAGTGCGGCGGCCAGGAGTAATGTCTTAGCCACGGAAAAACTCCAGCATGGCGTCGGCGTTGACGCGGTAATTGAGGTTGCCGCAATGGCCACCGTGAGGGTAGACGGTCAGGCGGTCGCCAAAGGTCTTGCGCAAAAAGCCCAGGTCGCCAGGGCCGAGGATGATGTCGTCGGCGTTGTGCATCACGGCGATTTTCGGGCTGTCGTGCAGGTAGTCCTTGAGGGCGTACAGACTCACCTCGTCCACCAGTTGCAGCAGGCTGCCACCGTCGGTGCGGGCACGCCACATCGGGATCACCTGATCAGTCAGGTAGCAATCGAAGTCACACTGCAACGCGCGCTTGAAGAACGGCGTCAGGCTGGTGCCCTCGGTGATCGGGAACTTGGGCGGGGTAATCAGCCCGCGGCGGTTGATCAGGTCGGAGGTGAAGGCAATGTCGGCCGCCGAGAAGCGGAACGAGGTGCCGATCAGCATGGCCATCTGTTCGTTGGACAGGTGCTGTTTGGACTGCTGGATGTCATACAGCAGGGCATCGTTGAGGTCGATGTAGCCCTTCTGCTGGAAGTAGCGGGTGAGTTTCTGCAGCACCACCTCGTAGAAGGTGGTGGTGTTGTTGATACCCTTGGCCTGGGCCTGCACCAGCTTGTCCAGGTTGCTGACCGAGGTGTACAGGTTGACCGGCGGGTTAAGCAGCAGCACTTTCTTGAAGTTGAAGCTGCGACGAGTTTCGTCCAGATGGCTGACGAACGCGGCGTCCAGCGCACCCAGGCTGTAGCCGGTCAGGTAATAGTCGGTGACCGGCAGCTTGGGGTTCTGCGCACGCACGGCCTGCATCACCCGGTACAGGTCTTCGGCGTCTTCCTTGGAAACACCCGGGGTGGCGAAGCGCGAGGCGGCGCTCATGAAGTCGTAGCTGGTGGGCGACGACAACTGCACCACGTGGTAACCGGCCTGGTAGTACAGTTTCTTCAGGTACTCGGTGAGGCTGCTGGTGTAGGGCGCGCCGGTGCCGGCGATGATGAAAATCAGCGGTGCGGCGTGGTCCTGGTAGGCCAGGCGGTAGCGCAGTTTCTTCACGGCCCAGAAGTTGTCGGGCAGGGTGAAGTCGCGATCAGGGCGCAGGTTCAGGGTGTGATCCGACTGCTTGATGTCTTCATCCGCCGGCAGTTTGGGCCGCAGGTCCGGAGGGGTCGAGGCGATGGTGGCTTCGAAGGGGTTGGTCAACGGGTAGCCATAACTGGCGACGTCGACGTCCTTGGCCAACGCTGACGCACTCAGAATGAGGCCGCCTAGCAAGGCAGCGAAGCGCAATATTCGAAGCATGACGGTGTCCCTAAAAGGCGAAGCTTGAGTGAAGTACGCAGGCTCTGACCACCGCGTTGGTGGCAAGTTGCCCAGTATGACTGCTTTTGACACGCAAAATATTGTACGGACGTGATACACCAACGGACACAATAGCTACAAGGGTGGTTTTCGCCTTGCATAACGAGTCGGTGTGGTTATTCTTGGCGCCGTTTTCCTTTCCGGAGTGTGTCATGTCCCGCCGTGCGTCGCTGATTGTGCTGTTCGTCCTGGTTGCCCTGAGTCTGGCGGCCAGCTATGGCGTGCGTTACGAGTTGATGGAGGATGCCCGCTGGGTAGGGTTGTGCAGCGACGAGGCCGGCGTGTGGCAGTGCCAACTGCGTTCGGCGCTGGGCTATCTGATCCATTTCCGCATGATTTCGATCGCGGCCCTGGTGGCTGCGGTACTCGGCTTTTTCGTGCCGCGTTGCCTGGGCTGGTGGATTGCGGCGCTGGCGCTGGTGATCGGGATTCCGGGGCTGGTGCTGTACAGCGCCAGCCTGGCGGTGTTTGCGGTGGTGATTGCCGGGTTGCGCTTGGTTCGGCGCTGAGACTGCGGCGTCTGGTTCCCGAGCTTCGCCCGGTCCCACAGGGGGTTGTAATCACCTGTGGGACCGGGCGAAGCTCGGGAAAAGGTCACCGCGAAATGCGCAGGCTGCGCACCATCGCCCACACCATCAACCCGCTGACGATCGCCCAGGCCCACGCCTGCTGGTTCTGCACCCCTTCAATCGCCAGTTGCAGCGGTATCCCCACGCCCACGATCGCCGTCAGTAACAGCACCTCGGGCCGGCGCACCCTCACCGGCCGCAACAGGTACACCAGCGCTGGCAACACCAGCGCTGCACTCGGGAAGCTGCGGTAACGGGCATCGAACACCAACCCCAGCATCATCACGGCCGCCGCAAAGCCCGCCGCCGCCAGCCACCAGCCACCACGACGCTCCAGCCAGGCAAACAGCCGCTCGCGCCAGCCTTCGCGCTTGGCCAGCGCCAGTACGCCGTAGGCCAGCACAATAAAATTCAGGCCGGCCAGCAGCACTGCCCAGACCCACTCCTCGGCAAACCGCGCGTTGATCCGCATCAGTTCGCCCCAGGCACCGAGGCTGCCCGCGCCAACGGCGGCCAGCAGCGGCAACAGCCACGCATTGCGACGCTCAGCCACGCGGCCGGCGAAGGCCAGGGTCACCAGCCACAGCACCACGCCTGCGCCCAGCCACTGCGGCCAGAACGGTACGTTGGTCACCGGCCCTTGCAACACGCCCTTGTCCTGGCGGTCGGCGTCGAACAGGCCCCAATAGCCGCCCACGGCGCCTTCGCTGGCGCGCTTCCAAGGCTGGTCGAAGGCCTCGATCAGGTTGTAGTGCCAGCCGCGTTGTTCGGCCATGGCCACCACGCCGCGGATGAAGCGCGCTTCGTTGACGCGGCTGGGCAGGGCGGTCTCGCGCTGGCGGCCTTCGCTGGGCCAGCCGGTCTCGCCGATCAGGATGTCCTTGGGGGCGAAAAGCTTGGCGAATCGGTCATGCACTTCCGCCACGTGGGCCAGTGCCTTGTCGATGCCGCTGGGGTTGTCTTCCCAGTAGGGCAGCAGGTGGATGGTCAGGAAGTCCACCTCCGGCGCCACTTCCGGGTACTGCAGCCAGAAATCCCAGACATCGGCATAGGTCACTGGTTGTTTGACCTGGCTTTTCACCTGGCGAATAAGCGTGGCCAGTTGCTTGCCGGTGACTTCCTTGCGCAGCAAGGTTTCGTTACCAACGATCACCGCAGTGACGACGTCCGGATTGGCGTTGGCGGCCTCGATCAGCGCCTTGATCTCTTTCTGCGTATCCACCGGGTTACTGTTCACCCAGGCGCCGATCATCACTTTCAGGCCGTGCTTGCGTGCCAGCGCCGGGATGCCTTCAAGGCCGGTCATGGAATAGGTGCGGATGCACTGGAAGCGCGTGGCCAGCAGGGCCAGGTCAGCGTCCATGCGCTCGGGGCGCAGCTTGAACGGCTGGTCGAACGGCGACTGGTCCTTGTCGAACGGGGTGTACGAGGCGCATTGCAGCTTGTGCGTGGCGCTGGCTGCATCGGGCAGCACCACCGGCTTGCCCAGGCCATACCAGAAACCGGCAAG
Source organism: gamma proteobacterium L18 (assembly GCA_000497835.1). Classification (GTDB taxonomy): domain Bacteria; phylum Pseudomonadota; class Gammaproteobacteria; order Pseudomonadales; family Pseudomonadaceae; genus Aquipseudomonas. Next base: position 693,538 of record KI547164.1, read on the forward strand.
GGCGAGCAAACCGAGGACACAGGCAAGCAGGTAGGGCAGCAGAATGGAACGGGACGTGGCGGGCATTGGCTATTTTCGTCAGGCAACAAAGCCGCGCATGTTACCTGTATTTGCCCCCGGCTTAGTCATTCACCATGCAAAGTTCGAGCAGACGACCGTTGGTCGCCATCGTTAATGGCAAGGTGATGTCGTTTCTCGCTGCCTCAAGGTCGCAGCCAGAGCAGGATGCTCCCCGCGTGAGGTTGATGATCAACGGGCACTACAAGGCGATTTGCCAGCGCCGTGCACACGATCGATGCTCGACACCCGTCGAGCGCAGCCTTTTGGGGAAGTCTGGATGAAGATGAAGAAAATCCTGGGAGCGGCCGCCGCTCTGGCACTTGCTGCAAGTTCCACCCTGGCCAGCGCCGATACCAAGCCCACGTTGAGCATCGGCTACGTCGATGGCTGGTCCGACAGCGTCGCCACCACTTTCGTGGCCGCCGAAGTGATCAAGCAGAAGCTGGGCTACGACGTGAAACTGATGCCCGTGGCCACCGGCATCATGTGGCAGGGCGTGGCCACCGGCAAGCTCGACGCCATGCTCTCGGCCTGGCTGCCCGTGACCCACGGCGAGTACTGGGCCAAAAACAAAGACAAGGTGGTCGACTACGGCCCCAACTTCAAGGACGCCAAGATCGGCCTGATCGTGCCGGAGTACGTGGCGGCCAAGTCGGTGGCAGATTTGAAAACCGACAAGACTTTCAAGGACAAGATCGTCGGCATCGACGCCGGCTCCGGCGTGATGCTCAAGACCGACCAGGCCATCAAGGACTACGACCTGACCGGCTACAAACTGCAGGCCAGCTCGGGCGCCGCCATGACCGCCGAACTGGGCCGCGCCTACGACAAGCATGAATCCATCGCCGTGACCGGCTGGGTGCCGCACTGGATGTTCGCCAAGTGGAAACTGCGCTTCCTGGACGACCCTAAAGGCGTATACGGCGCCGCCGAGACCGTCAACAGCATCGGCAGCAAGGAACTGGACACCAAGGCGCCTGAAGTGGCGACTTTCCTGAAACAGTTCCACTGGAATTCGAAAGACGAGATCGGCGAAGTGATGCTGGCTGTGCAGGAAGGCGCCAAGCCTGAAGCTGCTGCCAAGGCGTGGGTTGCCAAGCACCCGGATCGCGTGGCGGAGTGGACTGCAAAGTAATCGAAAAACCGCTCTAGACCGCAACTTACAGAACCGCCGAGGTTAATAGCCTCGGCGGTTTTTTATTGTAACCCAGAATATGTAACACCCTTTCCCCGATACCCCATCAAACCCCTAGGAGCCGACCTTGGTCGCGATGATCACACCGCGGCGGGCCACGGACAGCGGTGTTGGGAAGTTTTATTTCTGTCATAAGTTAGCTACGCAACTATGCAAACTGGCGAAACAGTAATGTCGATCTAATACTAAGGTCGTCTGGAGGCTGTTGCGCAGCAGCCTAAAGTGGAACCGTTCCACCCCATCTGTGCTGCGAGGATAAAAACAATGAACGACAGCATTTACCTCTCGATTCAAAACAGCCCGCGTTTCAAGGAGCTGGTGCAAAAAAGGGAACGATTCGCCTGGATACTCTCGGCGATCATGCTCGGGCTTTATTCGGCTTTCATCTTGTTGATCGCCTACGGACCTCATGTACTGGGGGCCAAGTTGACGCCTGAATCGTCCATCACCTGGGGCATCCCCATTGGTGTCGGGCTGATTCTCAGTGCGTTTGTACTGACCGGTATCTACGTGCGTCGCGCCAACGGCGAGTTCGACGACCTGAACAAAGAGATCCTCAAGGAGGCACAACAATGATCAAGCGATTATTGGCCAGCCTTGGCCTCGCGGGGTTCGCCCCCGCCCTGTTCGCAGCGGATGCCATTACCGGTGCGGTACAGAAACAACCCCTCAACGTCTCCGCCATCATCATGTTCGTGGTGTTCGTGGGGGCCACCCTGTGCATTACTTACTGGGCCTCCAAGCGCAACAAATCGGCGGCCGACTACTACGCGGCGGGCGGGCGCATCACGGGTTTCCAGAACGGCCTGGCCATTGCCGGTGACTACATGTCGGCGGCGTCCTTCCTGGGCATTTCGGCGCTGGTGTTCACCTCGGGCTACGACGGCCTGATCTACTCCATCGGTTTCCTGGTGGGTTGGCCGATCATCCTGTTCCTGATCGCCGAGCGCTTGCGCAACCTGGGTAAATACACCTTTGCCGACGTGGCTTCCTACCGCCTCAAGCAGACCGAGATTCGCACCTTGTCGGCCTGTGGTTCGCTGGTCGTAGTGGCCTTCTACCTGATCGCGCAGATGGTCGGCGCCGGCAAGCTGATCCAGTTGCTGTTTGGCCTGGACTATCACGTGGCCGTGGTGCTGGTGGGTATCCTGATGTGCCTGTACGTGCTGTTCGGCGGCATGCTGGCCACCACTTGGGTGCAAATCATCAAGGCCGTGCTGTTGCTGTCGGGCGCCTCCTTCATGGCGCTGATGGTGATGAAGCACGTCAACTTCGACTTCAACACCCTGTTCGCCGAAGCCATCAAGGTACACCCCAAAGGCGAGGCCATCATGAGCCCGGGTGGGCTGGTCAAAGACCCGATCTCGGCGTTCTCCCTGGGCCTGGCGCTGATGTTCGGTACCGCTGGCCTGCCGCATATCCTGATGCGCTTCTTCACCGTTTCCGACGCCAAGGAAGCCCGTAAAAGCGTCCTGTATGCGACCGGCTTCATCGGCTACTTCTACATCCTCACCTTCATCATCGGCTTTGGCGCGATCCTGCTGGTCAGCACCAACCCGGCGTTCAAGGATGCTGCGGGCGCGTTGCTGGGTGGCAACAACATGGCGGCGGTGCACCTGGCCAATGCCGTGGGTGGCAGTATCTTCCTGGGCTTTATTTCGGCCGTAGCCTTCGCCACCATCCTGGCAGTGGTTGCCGGGCTGACCCTGGCCGGTGCTTCGGCGGTGTCCCACGACCTGTACGCCAGCGTGATCAAGAAGGGCAAGGCCAACGAGAAAGAAGAGATTCGCGTCTCGAAAATCACCACCATCGCCCTCGGTATCCTGGCCATCGGGTTGGGCATCCTGTTCGAGAAGCAGAACATCGCGTTCATGGTGGGCCTGGCCTTCTCCATTGCTGCCAGCTGCAACTTCCCGGTGCTGCTGCTTTCCATGTACTGGAAAAAACTCACCACCCGCGGTGCCATGATCGGCGGTTGGCTGGGGTTGATCAGTGCCGTGGGCCTGATGATTCTGGGGCCAACCATCTGGGTGCAGATCCTGGGCCACGAGAAACCCATTTACCCTTATGAATACCCGGCGTTGTTCTCCATGGCGATCGCGTTTGTGGGCATCTGGTTCTTCTCCATTACCGACAAATCCAAGGCAGCGGAAAACGAACGGGCGTTGTTCCTGCCACAGTTCGTGCGTTCGCAAACCGGGTTGGGTGCCAGCGGTGCGGTGGCTCACTAAGTCATAAAGCGCTAACAACAAAGGCAGCCCTAGGGCTGCCTTTGTTGTTATGCAGTGTCTTTATATCCTGCCGAGCAATACCAAAATCAGCAGCACTACCAGCACCACGCCGATTATACCCGATGGCCCATAGCCCCAGCTTCTGGAGTGCGGGAACACGGGAAGACCACCGATCAACAGCAGGATAAGAATGACGATAAGTATGGTGCCCATGGCGTTTTCCTTTATTCGACTTTTGGGGTGCAGGCTTTTAGCGTCAGTGAAAAACGTGACGGCTTAATAAGTCCGACTCTGGGCGTCTGAAAAAAGTCCGAAAATATTTTTCGACATTTCGCCAACCCCGTAAGCGATGGTGACACGCACTCGTGTAGCAGCGGCCGTTAGGCCGCGTCACTGACGCCGCGTATTGTCTGATCTACCGCGTCGCCTGTGACGCAGCCTTCGGCAGCTGCTACAGAGGCGAGGCGTACACTGTGGGAGCAAAGCTTGCTCGCGATGGCATCGACGCTTAGTCCAGAAAAATCGCGTCGCCTGCATCGCGAGCAAGCTTTGCTCCCACAGTGTGTACTTCCACAAGGCAGTGCTGCTACGGATTCGCGGTAGTGGCAGCATTACGCGCATGCCGATAGCCACTCACCGCCTCATACACCGCCTTGCGCAGCCGGTTGATGCCGCCAATCGGCCGATGCGCCTCCACACCATGCCACGGGTTGAACGACAGGTTGTCACACATCAGGTTCTGCGCCGGGGTGTCGAAGTCCTGGGGCGGCACGCGGATCATCGCCACGGTCTGGAACGGCGCATCGCTTTCCTTCCATTCCACGCTGGTGTCTTCGATGGGCATGTACTTGCGTGGGTCCTGGTGCTGGATCTGCAGCATGAAGCACGCCGGCTGCTGGTCGGTGGTCAGTTGCTGGTGCAGGGCCGTGCGCAGGAAGTTGGGCAGCTCCTGGTTCTGCTTGGCCACGGTGTAGGGCGGGCAGCTGTTGGGGTCGGGCACCACGCGGAACTTGGCATTGGCGCTGCCGAACTTGTACGGCGACACCGAGTAATAGGTGGCCAGGGTCGGGCTCAGCGGCGCCTTGGCCAGGGTGGCCTTGGCGATCAGCAAGTGGCGCAGCTGCCAGCTGCGTGGGTCCCAGCTTGGGAAGAAGGCCATCGCCTGCTTGCCGTCGGCCTGGGCGCTGATGTTCTGGCGGTACTCGGCCACGTCGCTGACGAAGAAGTTGGCGTGGTTGAACATCACGAAGTCCTGTTCGTGACGGTCGGCCTGGTCGGCCATCAACTGCGTGCCCGGTACGTCCAGCAGCTTGATGGCCATGCCGCGGGCATCCTGCAACTGGTCGAACTGCGGGTAGGCGTTGCCGTTGGACAGGCGTATCCAGGCCTGCCACACCTTGCCGGGTTCGGCGAACACGCCCTGGCGCAGGTCGGCAGGCAGGTTCTGCGGCACGCTGACCTGCGCCGTCACGCAGCCGTGGGCCTTGGCGTGGGCGTCACGCAGGTAGCGGGTGGGCTCGCGGTGCTGGTCGACGATGCGGATGGCGGTCTGGATGATGTCCTGGGTCATGGCCGCCTCGCCGGGCGGGATCTGCTCTTCGGCCGGCACGGGGCCGGAGAACTTCCAGGCGTAATAGGCATAGCCGATGCCCAGGCCCAGGCCGCCCAGCACCAGCACGATCAGCAGCAGCTTGAACAGACCACGGCCCAGACGCAGCCACAGACGGCCGAAGAAGCCCGGCAGGCGCGCCGAATCACTGAACATCATGGCAATTTCTCCTCGAGCGGGCCGCCCAGCACTTTCAAGTACTCGATCAGGGCGCGGCGTTCGTCCGGTTGCAGGTAGCGCCCGATCACGCCACGGCCACGGGGGCCGTCGCGGAATTCATGGCCGCTGTTGTGGTTGCCGGTGATGGCGGTGTCGTACAGGAAGCCGGCGTCGAAACGCTCGGTGCGGTAGCCCAGGTTGACCGGGTCGTACTCGAAGGTGCCGCGGTAGAAGGTGCGCTGGCGCTCGTCCTGGGGCGACAGCAATTGGTAAACGCTGGGCACCGAGCCGTTGTGCAGGAACGGTGGGGTAGCCCATACGCCGTCCAGCGGGCGGGCTTTATAGGCCAGCACTTCCAGCACGCCGATCGGCAGGCCGAAGCCGTTGTAGCGGGCCTGGTCGGCTTCACTGATGCCGGCGGCCTTGTAGGCGTGGCGCTCGACGAACGCGGTGACGTAGGCCAGGCCCTGGGCCACGGACACCTTGGTCAGGTCCAGTGGGCCCGGGTTGGGCTCAATGGTCACGTTCAGGCCCTTCAGGTCTTCAGGCGTCCACTTCAGGCTGCTGACATCGTAGCGGTGGGTGGCGATATTGTTGGCGGCGGTGGGGTCGGTGCCGATGGTTTCCGTCGGTACCAGCACCATCTTCCGCACTGGGCGTTCGCCCTCCTTATGCATGGGCGGTACGTGGCAGCCCGCGCAGTTGTCCGTGAACAGCGCACGGCCGGCGGCAGCTTTCTGCAGGTCGACCTTGCCGAGAATGTCCTCGGGCCAGGCGGGCGGCTTGAGGTGCTGCAGGGTCTCCTCGATGCTGTAGAGGTCCTTGATGCGCACGCTGGAGGCGTAGCGATCGTCGCCCATCACCGGTTGGCCGTGTTCGTCGAGCAGCTTCAAGGTAGCGCCCACGCCCAGCGATTCGCCGACGTTACGCGCCATGGGCTGCTGCGCCGAGCCGGTCCACTGCACCCAGTCGAAGGTCCAGATGTCCCACAGCTGCGGGTAGTCCACCGGCGCGTTGGCCACGCGGTAGTTGGCCGGCGAGATGGCGTCGCCGAAGGTGGCATTGGCGATGCGCCCGAAGGCATCGGTACGGCCCGGCCCTTCCTCGGTGGGGTAGAGGCCGCGGTGCCAGTCGTTCCAGGCGGTATGGGCGAAGGTGTCGAGCGAGGCCTTGAACTGTTTGCGCAGGGTGTCCTTGTCGCTGTCGTAGCGATCGCCCAGCACGCGGTGGGCAAAGCGGCTCCACTTCCATGGCACGTAGTAGGTAGCCGCCAGGCTCGACACCAGCGCCTGGCCAAAACTGCCGCCCTTGAGCGTGGGTACGCTGGAAGGCAGCACGTGCTGGGCGGTACCGCCGTCGATGCGTACTGCCTGGCCGTTCAGCCGCAGCTCGCCGGTGTGGCAGGCGGCGCAGGTGATGTCCAGGTACTCGGCATTGTCACCGTCGTTGCGGTGGCGGGCGAAGCCCACCGGAAGGTTGCCGGGGTTGGCGGCGCTGGGCTGTTGATGGGGCTCGGTCAGAAAGCCGAAGCGCGCCATGTACTCGGGCGCGGCAAAGCGGTCCTGGGAGAATGGCAGCTCAAGGGCCGTGAACCAGTCGTAGTGCAGGCCCTTGACCTGGGTGCCCTGGGGCGTGAAGTAGTACAGCTGGCGGTCGGCCGCGCTCCACTGGTCCAGGTAGCGCAGGCTTTGCACCGGCTCGTAACGGGGCAGGTTGGGGCGTGCGGTGTAGTACAGCACCACGGCCAATACGACGAAAAGGACAAAGAGCAGCACCAGCAGGCTGCGGTAGACGAATCTCACGGCAGACATCCATATCAGGGAAACGATGCGCTTTTATGCCTGATTAAATATACAGTGGCAAGTGGCTATTCACGTACGCTTTGTAGTTTTTTGAACACGAAATTTTTCTGCCCCTGGACACCGTAGCCGCTGCCGCCAGGCTGCGCCGGCCTGTGTGCACCCAGAAAATCTCCAGCGAGGCACAGGCCCAGCGCAGCCTGCGGCAGCGGCTACATTTTGGTGCGTGCGCTGCAAGGCAGTGCGCCCCTGAAGGCCGCCCTGCACAATCCACCCCGCAAACAGGCCCCTGCGCCAAGCTGGCGCGCCCTTTGCAGTCACTCTCGTATCCGCAATCAACGTCGATTGCCCCCCATCACGACAAAGGCGCCGTGTTGCCCCCGCTCGCAAGAGCGCGGTGGCAACCGGCGCCTTTTGTTTTTCCAGGTCGAGGCAGGCCCATGAGCAGTACCACGGTTCGCAGTGTGTGCCCCTATTGCGGTGTTGGCTGCGGCATCATCATGAGTGTCACCGACAATCGCGTTACCAAGGTAAGCGGCGACAAGGCTCACCCCACCAATTTCGGCCGCCTGTGCACCAAGGGCAGCAGTTGCCATCAGCCGTTGGCCGACAGCGGGCGCATGGAGCACGCCTACCTGCGCCGCGAACGCCAGCGCGACCCGGCGCGGGTGCCCATGGATCAGGCCATCAGTGCCACGGCTGAGCGACTAAAAGCGCTGATCCAGGCGCACGGTCCTGATGCGGTGGCGTTTTACGTATCGGGGCAGATGTCGCTGGAGGCCCAATACCTGGCCAATAAGTTGGCCAAGGGATTCATCCGCACTCGCCACATCGAGTCCAATTCACGGCTGTGCATGGCCAGCGCCAGCAGCGGCTACAAGCAGTCGCTGGGGGCGGATGGGCCGCCGGGCTCCTATCAGGATTTTGATCACGCCGACCTGTTTTTCGTCAGCGGCGCGAACATGGCCGACTGTCACCCCATCCTGTTTCTGCGCCTGCTTGACCGGGTCAAGGCGGGGGCGCGGCTGATCGTGGTCGACCCTCGGCGCAGCGCCACCGCCGACAAGGCTGACCTGTTCCTGCAGATCCGTCCCGGCACCGACCTGGCGTTGCTCAACGGCTTGCTGCACCTGCTGCATCGCAATGGCCATGTCGACAACGACTTCATCACCAGCCACACCCAGGGCTGGGCGGCGATGCCGGAATTCCTGGCCGATTACACGCCTGCCATGGTGGCGCAGATCACCGGCCTGGCCGAGGCCGATATTCTCAAGGCCGCCGAGTGGATCGCCCAGGCGCCAAACTGGATGAGCTGCTGGACCATGGGCCTGAACCAGAGCACCCACGGCACCTGGAACACCAACGCCCTGTGCAACCTGCACCTGGCCACCGGCGCCCTGTGCCGGCCCGGCAGCGGGCCGTTCTCGCTGACCGGCCAGCCCAATGCCATGGGCGGTCGCGAAATGGGTTACATGGGGCCGGGCTTGCCGGGGCAGCGCTCGCTGCTGGTGGAACGCGACCGCGCCTTCGTCGAGCAACAATGGCAGTTGCCGCCCGGCACCCTGCGCAGCGATACCGGCGCCGGTACCATCGACCTGTTCGAACAGATGCGCAACGGCGCCATCAAAGCCTGCTGGATCATCTGCACCAACCCGGTGGCCAGCGTGCCCAACCGCCAGCGGGTGATCGACGCCCTGCAGGCCGCCGAACTGGTGATCGCCCAGGACGCCTTTCTCGACACTGAAACCAACCGCTATGCCGACATCCTGCTGCCCGGCGCCCTGTGGGCCGAGGCCGAAGGGGTGATGATCAATTCCGAGCGCAACCTTACATTGATGCAAAAGGCGGTGGACGCGCCCGGCGAGACGTTGCCGGACTGGCAGATTATCGCCCGCGTAGCCGGTGAAATGGGCTTTGAAGCCGCGTTCAGTTACCCCAACGCCGAAGCCGTTTTCGAGGAGATCAAGGGCTTCTACAACCCCGACACCGGTTACGACGTGCGCGGCGCCGATTACTCGCGCCTGCGCCGGACGCCACTGCAATGGCCGTGCGAACCCGGCCGTGACGACGACCGCAACCCCATGCGCTACCTGACGCCCGACGGTCCGCGCTTCCCCACCGAAGAGGGCCGTGCGCGGTTTTTCCCGCGCCCGCACATGGCCCCCGCCGAGCTGCCTGATGACGACTACCCACTGGTACTCAACACCGGCCGGGTGCAGCACCAGTGGCACACCCTGACCAAGACCGGCAAGGTCGCCAGCCTCAACAAGCTCAACCCCGGCCCCTTTGTGGAAATCCACCCCTACGATGCCGAACGCCTGGGCATCGCCGAACGCGACGAGGTGCGCCTGCAAAGTCGGCGTGGCCATGCTGTGCTGCCCGCACGGGTCAGTGACCGGGTACTGCCGGGCAACCTGTTCGCGCCGTTTCACTGGAACGATCTGTACGGCGACAACCTGGCCGTCAACGCGATGACCAGCGACGCCATCGACCCGGTGTCCTGGCAGCCGGAATTCAAACACAGCGCCGTGGCCCTGACCCGCGTCAGCGGCGAACGTATCCCCACCGTCGACCTGCCCACCGAGGAAGCCGTGCCCATGGCCACCGAAGAACTGAGCCGCCTGCTGGGCGTACCATCGCGTTTCGATGTGCAGCTGGGGGCCGATGAGCAGCTGTATATGCAGGGCTACCTCACCGGGTTGGCCAGCGTGTTGGGCAAGGCTAACGAGGGCGTGCCGGTGTTGCCGGCTTCGGCGCCCATCGAAGGGCGCAAGCGTGTATTGATTGATGGCCTGTTGGCAGGGTTGTTCTCCCGCACCAGCGTCAATGCCCAGCCCGCGGCGCAAAAGCCGCAGCAGTGGGTACTGTGGGCCTCGCAAACCGGCAACGCCGAGGCGCTGGCCGGGCTATGCGGCGAGCAACTGCGTGCTGCGGGGCTTGAGGTGCAGGTCAGTTGCATGGATGACGTGGAATTGGCGCAACTGCGCCAGGCCGACAGCGTGCTGATGATCGCCAGCACCTTTGGCGACGGCGATGCGCCCGACAATGGCAGCGGTCTGTGGACGGCGTTGCAGGGCGATGTGGCGGCGCAGTTGGCCGGGGTTCGCTACGCGGTGCTGGCGCTGGGGGACAGCAGTTACGATCAGTTCTGCGGCTTCGGCCGCAAGCTCGACGAGCGCTTGCAACGCCTGGGCGCCACGCCGCTGGTGCCGCGGGTGGATTGCGAGCCCGATTATCAGCAACCCGCCGAAGGCTGGCTGCAGGCCGTCAGCCGTGCCTTGAGCGCCGAGGCGCCGGTCAAGGCAGCGCCCGACTACACCGCCTACAGCCGCCAGCGCCCGTGCCAGGTGCGCATCAAGCACAATACCGTGCTTAACGGCGCGGGGGCCGAGAAGGAGACCCGCCAGATCGTCTTCAATCTCCAGGACACCGGCCTGGTCTACGAGGCCGGCGATGCCTTGGGCGTGTGGCCCACCAACTGCCTGACCCTGGTCGAAGAACTGTTGGCCACCTTGGGCCTGGACAGCGGCCAGCACGTGCAGGTAGCCGATCACGGTGAAATGGCCCTGGCCCAGGCGCTGCACAAACACTATGAGATCACCCGCATCACCCCGGCGTGGCTCGCGCTGGTGGTCCAACGCAGCGGCAGCGAACGGCTGGCCGAGCTGTTGGCGGCGGACAACAAGCAGGCAATGATCGAGTGGCTGTGGGGGCGGCAGTTGCTCGACCTGCTGGACGAGTTCCCGGTTGAACTGAGCGCCCAAGAGCTGCTGGCGCTGCTCAAACCCTTGCAGCCGCGCCTGTACTCCATCAGCTCCAGCCCCAAGGCCACCCCGGATGAAGTGCACCTGACCGTGTCCACCGTGCGCTACCGCCACAACGACCGGGCGCGCAGCGGCGTGTGCTCGGCGTTCCTGGCCGACCGCGCCAGCCAGGGTCTGGTGTCGATCTTCGTGCAGCCGTCGCGGCACTTCAAAGTGCCGGCCGACCCCACCGCGCCGATGATCATGGTTGGGCCGGGCACGGGGGTGGCGCCGTTCCGCGCCTTCCTGCAAGAGCGTCAGGCCACCGGTGCCTCTGGCCCCAACTGGCTGCTGTTCGGTGAACAGCGTCAGGGCACGGATTTCTACTATGAGCAGGAGCTGCAGGCGTGGCTTGAACAAGGTCATTTGCAGCGACTGGATACGGCGTTTTCCCGTGATCAGGCGCAGAAGATTTATGTGCAGCAACGCCTGCTGGAGCAAGGGGCGTTGCTGTGGTCATGGCTGGAGCAGGGTGCGCATTTCTATGTGTGCGGCGACGCCAGCCGCATGGCCAAGGACGTGGACGCCGCCCTCAAGGCGGTGATCGCCGAGCATGGCGGCGTGGACGCCGAGGCGTACGTGGCGCAGATGAGCAAGGACAAGCGCTACCTGCGCGATGTGTACTGAAACGAGGCACAAGCGCCTCGACTGCACAGACCCGGTGCGACCGGACCTTGCCTGGATGGGACTGATTGCTTTCTGTAGGAGCGGGCTCTGCCCGCGAAAAGAACGACGCGGTTTGTCAGAGGCCCCAGCAGTGTGGCCTTCGCGGGTAGAACCCGCTCCCACAAAGGTCAGTTGCTCCCATCAGGAATGATTGGAGGTCAGGCATTTCCGATTCTGGCATGCAACCTGCTTTGAGACTATCAGCCCACCCGCGTTCAACGGCGATCGCACCCAGGGGCCACACACACAGATACCAGGCAAAGGCGCCTGGAGCTTAACGGCTCCAGGCGTCTTTTTTTTGTTCGAGGAAAAACCGCATGAACGCAATCATGACGATCAAGCCGCGCCAGCAACTGATCATCGTCGGCAACGGCATGGTCGGCCACCACTGTGTCGAGCAATTGATTGAACGCGGGGCCCTGGCGCAGTTCGAGGTGCGGGTGTTCGGTGAAGAACGGCAACGCGCCTACGACCGCGTGCACCTGTCCGAGTACTTCGGCGGCAAGGACGCCGAGGCCCTGGCCATGGCTGACGCCGGCTTCTACGACGAACACGGGGTAACCCTGCACCTGCATGAAGCGGTGCTGGAGATCGACCGCGACAATCGTCAGGTGGTCACCGCCCAGGGGCGCTACCCCTACGATCAACTGGTCCTCGCCACTGGCTCTTATCCCTTCGTGCCACCGATTGCCGGCTCTGAAGGCAATGCCCGGCTGGTGTACCGCACCCTCGATGACCTGGACGCCATCCGCGCGGCCGCCGCCAACGCCCGCCGTGGCGTGGTGGTGGGCGGCGGCTTGCTGGGCCTGGAGGCGGCCAACGCGCTCAAGTCCCTGGGCCTGGAAGCCCACGTGGTGGAGTTCGCCCCGCGCCTGATGCCGGTGCAACTGGACAACGAAGGCGGTGCGGCCCTGCGTGCGCAGATCGAAGCCCTGGGCGTGGGCGTGCATGTGTCGCGCGCCACCCAGGCCATCGTGGCGGGCGACGAGTATCGCTATCGGATGAATTTCGACGGCGGCGAATCCCTGGAAACCGACCTGATCGTGTTCTCGGCCGGTATCCGCCCGCAGGACGCCCTGGGCCGCAGCAGTGGCCTGGACATCGCCGCGCGTGGCGGGGTGGTGGTGGATGAGCTGTGCCGTACCAGCGATCCGGCGATTTTCGCCATCGGCGAATGCGCATCCTGGAACGGCAGCGTGTTCGGCCTGGTCGCCCCCGGCTACAGCATGGCCCGCAACGTTGCCGCCGAATTGGCGGGGCAGGGCGGCGCGCTGTTCACCGGCGCCGACATGTCCACCAAGCTCAAGCTGCTGGGCGTTGACGTGGGCTCCATCGGCGACGCCCACGCCGCCACGCCCGGCGCCAAAAGCTATCGCTTCATCGACGAAACCAACGCCAGCTACCGCCGCCTGGTGGTATCGCCCTGCGGCACCAAGGTGCTGGGCGCGGTGCTGGTGGGCGACAACAGCTACTACGACACCCTGCTGCAATACGTGCAGAACGGCATTGCCCTGCCCAAGGATCCGGCCAGCCTGATTTTGCCGCTCAGCGACGGTGCCCCCACCCTGGGCGCCGATGCTTTGCCGGACAGCGCCACCCTGTGCTCGTGCCACAACGTCACCAAGGGCGCGGTGTGCGCGGCTATCGACAGCGGCTGCGGCGACCTGCCCAGCCTCAAGGCGCAGACCAAGGCCTGCACCGGCTGCGGCGGGTGCGCGGCGTTGCTCAAGCAGGTCTTCGAGCACGAACTGGTAGCCCGCGGCGTGGCCGTGGACAAAAGCTTGTGTGAGCACTTTGCCCATACCCGTCAGGAACTGTATGCCCTGGCCCGGGTAGAAGGCATTCACAGCTTTGAAGAGATGCTGGCCAAGCATGGGCGCGGTCACGTGGGCTGTGACATTTGCAAACCCACCGTGGGCAACATCCTGGCTTCGTGCTGGAACCAGCCGATCATGGACCCGTCGCTGGCGCCCCTGCAGGACACCAACGACACTTTCATGGCCAACATGCAGAAGAACGGCACCTACTCGGTGGTGCCGCGTATCCCCGGCGGCGAAATCACCCCGGACAAGCTGATCGCCATCGGCGCCGTGGCGAAGAAATATGACCTGTACACCAAAATCACCGGTGGCCAGCGCATCGACCTGTTTGGCGCGCAACTGCATGAACTGCCGGACATCTGGGGCGAACTGATCGACGCCGGCTTCGAGACCGGCCACGCCTACGGCAAGTCCACCCGCACGGTGAAAAGCTGCGTGGGCAGCACCTGGTGCCGCTTCGGGGTGCAGGACAGTGTGAAAATGGCGCTGTTCATCGAAGACCGCTACAAGGGCCTGCGCTCGCCACATAAGCTCAAGTTCGCCGTGTCGGGCTGCACCCGCGAGTGCGCCGAGGCGCAGAGCAAGGACGTGGGCGTGATCGCCACCGAGAAGGGCTGGAACCTGTACATCAGCGGCAACGGCGGCATGCGCCCGCGCCATGCCGAACTGTTCGCCACCGACCTGGACGATGAAACGCTGATCCGCTACATCGACCGCTTCCTGATGTTCTACATCCGCACCGCCGACAAGCTGCAGCGCACCTCGGTGTGGCGGGAGAGCCTGGAAGGCGGCCTGGATTTCCTCAAACAGGTGATCATCGACGACAGCCTGGGCCTGGGCGCCGAGCTGGAGGCGCAGATGCAGCACGTGGTTGATCGCTATGAGTGCGAGTGGGCCAACGCCTTGAAGGATCCGGAAAAGCTCAAGCGATTCCGCACCTTCGTCAACGACCGTCGCGACGACCCCGGCGTGCACTTCGTCAAGGAGCGCGGCCAGCGCCGTCCTGCCAACCACCATGAACTGAAACTGATCCCGCTCGCCGAGGAGGCCCTGTGATGAACAATGCCAATCAAGCTGTGCATGCCCAGACCTGGCAGCCGGTGTGCCAGCGCCGCGATCTTGTGGCCAACAGTGGCGTAGTGGTGTGGCTCGACGGCGCCCAGGTGGCGCTGTTCTACCTGCCCGACGACCCGCAGGGGCGGGTGCTGCACGCTATCGACAACCATGACCCGCGCTCGGGGGCCAACGTGATTGGCCGGGGTATCGTGGGGCAGTTGCAGGGCCAGTTGGTGGTGGCGGCGCCCCTGTACAAGCAGCATTACGCTCTGGCCGATGGCCATTGCCTGGAAGCGCCCGCCGAGCGCCTGCGCACCTGGCCGGTGCGCCTGCACGGCGACGAAGTCCAGATAGCCCTGAACTAATCCTGCTTTCTGCGAGATTCCAGGGTGTTGAGCAACCTGTGGGAGCGGGTTCTACCCGCGAAAAGAACACCGCGAAGTATCTCAAAGATCAAGGCGCTGTCTTCGCGGGCAGAGCCCACTCCCACTACACACTGTGGGCGATGTGGTGTTGCAGGGTGGTAATATCGCCGCATGAACCTCGACACCCGCATCAAATTCCGCCACCTGCTGTGCTTTCTCGAAATTGCCCGCCAGGGCAGTTTCGCCAAGGCCGCAGACGCCGTTGCCATCAGCCAGCCGGCCATCTCCAAGACCCTCAAGGAGCTTGAGGACTTGCTGCAGACGCGCCTGTTCGAACGCGACAAGAGTGGCGTCGAGCTGACCCCCGCCGGCGTGCGCTTCATGCGCTACGCTGCGCCCTGCGTGCAGGCGTTGCGTGACGGGGTCAGCACCCTGCGCACCGAAGAACACGCAGCGCCTGTTGTAAAGGTGGGCGTGCTGTCCACGGTCGAGAGCCTGCTGATGCCCGAAGTGCTGTGCCGCCTCAATCAGCGCCACGCGGCGCTGGTGGTCAGCGTGGCCACCGGCCCCGGCGCGCACCTGCTGTCGCAATTGCACGTGGGCGAGTTGGACCTGGTGATCGGCCGCATGACCGACAGCCCGCAGATCCAGGGCCTGATGTTCGAACACCTGTACAGCGAAGCCATGACCTTGGTGGTGCGCCCTGGGCATCCGCTGCTGGGCCAGGTACCCACCGACCGCAGCCGGGTCAACCGTTACCCGTTGGTGCTGCCGCTGGCCGGCACCACCATCCGTAAGCATGCGGACAGTTTGTTCGTGCAGTGCGCCATCGAGCCGCCTTCCCAGCGCCTGGAAACCTTGTCGCCTACGCTGAGCCGGCGTTACGTGCTCAGCAGTGATGCCATCTGGGTGGCGCCGCGTGATGCGGTGCTGCTGGATATCCGCGAGCAGGCGCTGTTCGAGCTCGACCTGGGCGTGCGTGAGCCGGGTGGCTCGGTGGGTATCTGCAGCAATGCGTCGCTGGCCTTGCCGCTGCCGGCGCAGTGGTTGTGCGATGTGGTGCGTGAGGTAGCGGCCAGTTACCGCGAGGCTTGAGAGTTGTGGTGGCCTTTTCCCGAGCTTCGCCCGGTCCCACAGCGGGAAGCGGTTTCCTCTTCCAAATGTAAGATTTTGGTAAGGTTTGCCATCATTCAGATGAAACCCTTTAAACACCTGAACTTATCTGTATTTTCCGGCTCTCATGCCGGTAGCCATTGGTCGTGGCCGCCTGATAAGCTCGCGGCTTTACTCGATTGCCCATTTGGCGCATGAACAAGGAAATAGCATGAAACAGCATCGGTTGGCGGCGGCGGTTGCCTTGGTCACTCTGGTACTCGCAGGTTGCGACAATCATTCCAGCGTGGAACTGAAAACCCCGGCGCAGAAAGCTTCCTACGGCATCGGCCTGAACATGGGCAAGAGCCTGGCACAGGAAGGCATGGACGATCTGGATTCCAAAGCTGTAGCCCAGGGCATCGAAGATGCCGTCGGCAAAAAGCCTCAGAAGCTCAAGGACGACGAACTGGTCGAAGCCTTTGCAGCCCTGCAGAAGCGTGCTGAAGAGCGCATGACCAAAATGAACGCCGAAGCCGAAGCTTCGGGCAAGAAATTCCTGGAAGAGAACGGCAAGAAGGAAGGCGTGGTCACCACCGCTTCGGGCCTGCAGTACCAGATCATCAAGAAAGCCGACGGCGCCCAGCCGAAGCCGACTGATGTCGTGACCGTTCACTACGAAGGCAAGCTGACTGACGGCACTGTCTTCGACAGCTCCATCGAGCGCGGTAGCCCGATTGACCTGCCAGTAAGCGGCGTGATCCCAGGTTGGGTCGAAGGCCTGCAACTGATGCACGTTGGCGAGAAGATCAAGCTGTTCATCCCGGCTGACCTGGCCTACGGTGCCCAGAGCCCAAGCCCGAAAATCCCAGCTAACTCGGTGCTGGTATTCGACCTGGAGCTGCTGGCCATCAAGGACCCGGCCAAAGCCGACCAACAGCCTGCCGCTGCTGACGCCGACAAGGCTGACGCTGCCCAGGAAGACAAGGCTGCTTCGAAGTAATTCACAGCCCTGTGCACAAAAAACGCCCCGCCCAGCGGGCGTTTTTTTTTGCGTTCATAACCCTCCCCCTCGTGGGACCGGGCGAAGCTCGGGAAGGGCGCGCTGCGTAGTATCAAAAACACCGAGTTGTCTGTTTCCCGAGCTTCGCCCGGTCCCACATGAAACGCGATGAAACTGTGCAGGTCTTGGGCAGTCACAGTTGCATGCACTGCCCATGCAGTCGCGCAAACGATTCACCCAAACCTTTCAAGGTGTGTAAAAAACGCCCGATCTAAGCTCGCGCCTTGCAAAACGTGGCTTTCAGCCAGTAAAACGTCCCCTGTTCACAAGGTTATCCACAATAATTGTGGATAACCCTTCGACCCTGTCTCCCCCGGAGGGGCCATGAAAGCACCCTGGAATTTTGCCCGTTTCCTGCCCCTGGCCGAACGCCTGCTCAAGCGCGGCAAGCTGCCGACGCTGATCTTTGCCGTGGTGCGCAAGAGCCAAGGTACCGCTGGTCATTTCAGCGAATTGAAAAGCAACGCCAAGCTGCTTCAAGAGCTGTGCCTGGCCTACTGGCGGGGCGAATACCGTCACGTCAATCCGCGATCGCTGGTGATGATCGTCGCCGGCCTGCTGTATTTCGTCAGCCCCATCGATGCCATTCCTGACTGGATCCCCGGCATCGGTTTGCTCGACGATATTGCCGTGCTGGCGTGGGTGGTCAACAGCCTGGAGAAAGAGTTGAATGCGTTCAAGGCCTGGCGCGACAGCCTGCGGCCAGAGAAATTGCGAGTGGTAGAACGCCTGCCAGACAGTCCCAAGGCGCTGCAACTTGAACACAACAGCGGCGAACAGCGTGGTTTGTAAGCAAGTTGAAATAGGAAATCCCGTTCCATCCCGCCTACTGTTACTATATTCGGCATAAGGATTATGCCTACAGATTACATATGGTGATCCTACAGGGGGTTGTAATGGGTGTTCAGGTCATCAGTCGTGACGGCCAGCCGGAATATGCCGTGCTGCCGTGGGAACAATATCAAGCGTTGCTGGCCGCTGCCGGGCAACCGGTTGCCGAGCAGCCCGCTGTGACTCAAGCAGCGCCGGCGCCCGCCAACGAGCCGTTGCCGGCATTGTCGAGCCTTGCGCAATTGCGCCAGGACAAGGGCCTGGCCCTGGATAAACTGGCGCGTACCGTGGGCATCAGCCCGTCTTACCTGGCCATGATCGAATCGGGCGAACGCGAACCCGACGCGGCCATCCGACGAAGCCTGGCATGGGAGTTGGGGGTTCCCGGCTGGGGAGAAGCCTCGTGAGCGTGCGTATCAGTCGCCAGCAGTGGGATGGCCTGCTGAGCGAACTGGACCATGCCCGCCGCCAGCGCCATCTGCTGACCTACCGCGCGCTGCTTGAGCGTCTGCAACTGCCCACCCCGGCTATGCAGACGCTGACGGCTGCGCTGGAATACCTGGCCGTCATCGACGCCCGCGCCGAGCAGCCGCTGCGCAGCTCGCTGGTGATCAGCCAGGGCGCAAGCCGCCTGCCGCGCACCGGGTTCTTTGAATGCGTGGAGCGCCTGGGGCGGTTCTCCGGCCCTTCCGACGGCGTGGCTGCCGCTTCCTGGCACGCCTCGGAAGTGGTACGGGTGTTCGAGTTTTCCTACCCGGAAGAATGCGCATCGTGACACGCACGGTGTGGCTGCTCCGTGCGCGGATCAGCTACTGGGTCGCTCGCCAACTGTTCCACTGGCCCTGGTTCGCCCGCCAGCCCCGCGGCTGGCAGTGGCTGGAAGGGCAGTTTTCACGCATGGCCAACCTGGGTGATCCCGGCGCCATGGGTTTCTACGGGCACATCCTGATGTTTCGTGGCAAAGGCCTGGCGGCCCGCGACGAGGGGTTGCGCCTGTTGCGCCTGGCGGCGGAGCAGGGCGAGGCCAGGGCGGCCTACCAGATGGGCGTGGTCAGCCTGGCGGGCAGCCTGCGCACTGCGCCGGACGCCGTGGCGGCCGTGCATTGGTGGGAAGTGGCGCTGGCGGGGGGCCATCCCCTGGCGGCGTTCAAGCTTGCGCAGTTGTACCGTCAGGGCGGCCCAGGCCTGGCGCCAGACCTTGAACGGGCAGCGCACTATCAGCAAGCTCAGGGCTGAGCATATCCAGTACATGGATGCTGTAGCCCGGCACCACCTTGGCCTGGTGCTTGGCCTGGGAGGCCAGCTCGGCCAGCAGGCTGGCGTCCAGTTGCGCACAGTCCTCAGGGTGCAGGTGCACCACGCCAATCGACAGCGATAACAGCGCGAACTCCTGACGTTGCCCCTGACGGTTGTGCGCCACGAAGCAACCTTCCTCCAGATGCTCGGCCCGGTAGAGGCGCCGGCATTGAGCCTGGAAGTCCTCCAGCAGCTCAGTCAAACGTTTGCGCCAGTCGCTCGACCCCAGCACCAGCATGAAATCATCGCCGCCAATGTGCCCGACGAAATCACGGGCCGGGTCTACCCGCTCGTTCAGGCACTGCGCCAGGCACAGCAGCACTTCATCGCCACGGCCGTAACCGTAGATATCGTTGAAGGGTTTGAAACTGTCGATGTCCACGTAGCAGATGGCGGCCTCGCGCCCCTGTTGCAGCACCCGTGTCAGGCATTGCTGAATCGGCACGTTGCCCGGCAGCAGGGTCAGCGGGTTGGCGTAGCGGGCCTGCTGAATCTTCATTTCGGTGATCAGCTTGAGCACGTCGATCACCCGGCCCAGGCCCAGGTAGCGGCCGTCCAGGGTAATGATGAAATCTTCTTCCATGCGCTGGCGCGCGCGGCTGGTCAGCAGGCGGCTGACCTGCTGCAGCGACTGGCTGAGCTCCACGGCCAGGTAATCCTCGCTCATCAGTCGGCTGATGGGCTTGCGTGCAAACAGATCGGTGGCGTAGGGCTTGAGCAGGGCTTCGGACAGCGAATGCCGGTGGACAATGCCACAGGGCTGCTGCTGGGCGTCCAGCACGGCCAGCGAATGCAGGTTGGCCTGACTGCGGAACGCCTCCAGCACGGCCGCCGTGGGCATGTCCTGCTGCACGGCAATCTGCTCGATCAGCAAGGCGCTGAGGTCGCTGCCTTCCTCGCCCAGCACCTGGGCGCTGGTGTCGAGCTTGGGCAGCAGGGTGCGGGCGTCGTGGGGCGGTTGCTCCTGCGGGCGGGCCAGCAGGTAGCCCTGCACCAGGTCCACGCCCATTTCGGCCAGCACCGCCAGTTCCTCGGGCAGCTCGATGCCTTCGGCAATGACTTGCGCGCGCGAGGCCTTGGCGATCTGCAGGATGGAACCGACGAATTCGCGCTTGAGGGCGTCCTGGTGAATGCCATCAATGAAGTGGCGGTCGATCTTCACGTAGTCCGGGCGCAGTTCCGACCACAGGCGCAGGCTGGAGTAACCGGCGCCCAAGTCGTCCAGGGCAATGGAGAAGCCCATGGCGCGGTAATGATGAAGGGCGTTGTACAGCAGCTGGAAATCGTCGGTGGGGGTCTGCTCGGTCAGCTCGATCACCACGTCGCTGGGCGGAATGCCGTGGGCCTGCAGCAGCTTGAGGGTCATGCCGGGCTGATGGCTGGGCTCCAGCAACGATTCGGGCGATACGTTGAGGAACAGCTTGCCCGAAAGCTTTTGCTCGCTGAAACGGCGGCAGGCGGTTTCGCGGCAAGCGATTTCCAGTTCACTGAGCCGCCCGGCCTGGCGCGCCACGGCAAACAGGTTGATGGGCGAGTGCAGTGCACTGTTGGATGGCCCGCGGCTGAGCGCCTCGTACCCCAGGATGCGTCGCTCCGACAGCGAGACGATGGGCTGGAACAGGGTGTGCAGGTTGCCCAGGGCCAACGTGGTGGCCAATGCGCCCAGCTGTTCGGTGATGGTCATATCGTTGGCTCACGGGGGGGCACTGTGGGACCGGGCGAAGCTCGGGAAGGCCGCTCCGCATACTTCAGGAGTACCGAGGTGTCTTCTTCCCTAGCTTCGCCAGGTCCCACAAGGCGAAAAAAAGGCCAGGCACCTATTACAGTGCCCAGCCCCTTATTTCACGACAGATGGATGACCATTTGATGACAAATGGCCATCAATTCGTCAGTGCTTCGCCACCGTCGAGTTCAGCTTCAGGTAGTCCAGCAGGATGCGACCGGTCTCGGCCAGGTAGGCGTCGTCCTCAGGCTTGGTCTTGTCCGGCTCGGCCGCCAGGGCGTCCTCGTCTTCCTTCTTCATTTCCTTGAGCGGCGCTTCACCCTTGGCCTTGCGACGGGCGTTTTCCAGCGCCAGTTGCTTGGCCTCGATGTCGGCGTGCTGGGCACGGCGATCGGCTTCGTTGAGGCTGACAGTCTTCTCGCTCATCAGCTTCTCGGCCAGGGCCAGACGGTCGCGGATGTAGATGAACTCGGCATCCTTGTCGGTGCGCGCATCGTGGTCAGCTTTGAGCTGGGCAATGAACGGCTTGAACGGGTCCACCGCCGGCTTGATCGAAGGACGGATGGTGTCCCACGGCATGGCCTCGGGAAGGGCGCTCTCGCCAATTTCCTTGGTGTCGATGATCGACGGGAAGGCCACGTCAGGCAGTACGCCCTGGTGCTGGGTGCTCTGGCCGGACACACGGTAGAACTTGGCCAGGGTCAGCTTCAGTTCGCCATGGTTGAGCGGCTGGATGGTCTGCACGGTGCCTTTGCCGAAGGTCTGGCCGCCGACGATCAACGCGCGGTGATAGTCCTGCATGGCGCCGGCGAAAATCTCCGAAGCCGAGGCCGACAGGCGGTTGACCAGCAGTGCCATCGGGCCTTTGTAGAAGGCGCCCGGGTTCTCGTCTTCCAGCACGTCGACACGGCCGTCTGCATTACGCACCAGCACGGTCGGGCCTTTCTCGATGAACAGGCTGGTCAGCTCGGTGGCTTCCTGCAGCGAGCCGCCGCCGTTGTTGCGCAGGTCGATGACCACGCCGTCGACGTTCTCTTTCTGCAATTCGGTCAGCAGTTTCTTCACGTCGCGGGTGGTGGACTTGTAGTCCGGGTCACCGGCGCGGAAGGCCTTGAAGTCCAGGTAGAAGGCCGGGATGTCGATGACGCCCAGCTTGTAGTCCTTGCCGTTCTCGGTCAGGTGCAGGATGGATTTCTTCGCGGCCTGCTCTTCGAGTTTCACCGCTTCACGGGTGATGGACACGATCTTGCTGGTCTGGTCGTTCGGCGCATTGGTATGCGGGATCACTTCCAGGCGCACCACGGAGCCCTTGGCGCCGCGGATCAGCTTGACCACTTCATCCAGGCGCCAGCCCACCACGTCGACCATTTCCTTGTCACCCTGGGCGACACCGATGATCTTGTCGGACGGGGCAATCTGCTTGGTCTTGTCGGCCGGGCCGGCTGGTACCAGGCGCACCACCTTGACCTGGTCGTTGTCGCTTTGCAGCACGGCGCCGATACCTTCGAGCGACAGGCTCATGTTGATATCGAAGTTTTCCGCGCTGTCGGGCGACAGGTAGTTGGTGTGCGGGTCATACGACTGGGCGAAGGTGTTGATGTACGCCTGGAAGATGTCCTCGCTGCGGGTCTGGTCCAGACGCGCAAGCTGGTTCTTGTAGCGCTTGGTCAGGGTGTCCTGGATCTGCTTGTTGTCCTTGCCGGCGATCTTCTGGCGCAGGACTTCGTCCATCACGCGCTTGCGCCACAGGTTGTCCAGGTCGGCCTGGGTGGTGATCCACGGGGCGTCCTTGCGGTCCACCGCCAGGGTCTCGTGGCCGGTGAAGTCCATCTTGTCGACGCCCTTGCCCAGTTCGGCCAGGGCGAAGTCCAGACGCGATTTCACCCGGTCCAGGTAGCGCTTGTAGATGGTGAAGCCGGGGTCCAGGTCACCGCTCTTGAGGAAGTCGTCGAACTGCGTCTTCCACTTGTCGAACTCGGTGATGTCACTGGCCAGGAAGTAGCTGCGCGAAGGGTCGAGCAACTTCAGGTAGCTGTCGTAGATGATGACCGAACGTTTGTCATCCAGCGGCGGCTTGCTGTAGTGGTGGCGTTTGAGCAACTCGACGATGTTGAGGCTGGCGATCACCTCGTCACGGTCAGGCTGAAGGTTATCCCAGCTGTTGGCTGCGAAAGTGCGGGCGGACATCGACAGAGCGCCGAGGCCGATGCACAGTGCAAGGGCGGACGTGGGCAGTAGATGCTTCATGCTGATTCGACGTGGGGACAATTGATCACGCATATTAGACCGTCTTTGAATTCGCCGGTTTCACTGAAACCGGTCGCATAATGCAACAAGCCCGGTACCTACGCACCGGGCTCAGTCATGAGTCAACTATGGAGGCACTGTGAAGGCATTGCAAGGCGTTGAAGGACATGTGGAGTGGGTAGACCATCCGAGCGCGGTTTGCGACGTGGGTCAAGTGAAGATTCGGACAGCTGCCGCCGGCCTCAACCGCGCCGACTTGCTGCAACGTGCCGGGCTGTATCCGCCACCGCCGGGTGCCAGCCACATTCTGGGCCTTGAGTGCGCCGGCGTGATCAGTGAGGTGGGCCCGGGTTCGTCCTGGCAAGTGGGCGACCGGGTGTGCACCTTGCTGGCCGGTGGCGGCATGGCCGAGGAAGTGGTGGTGGACGGTCGTCACGTGCTGCCAGTGCCGGCGGGCCTGTCGCTGATCGAAGCGGCGGCCATCCCCGAGGTGTACGCCACGGTGTGGCTGAACCTGTTCCAGCTGGCCGGCCTGAAGCCGGGTGAAAAAGTGCTGCTGCACGCCGGTGCCAGCGGCATCGGCTCGGCCGCCATCCAGCTGTGCAAGGCGTTCGGCAACCCGACCTGGGTCAGCGTCGGTTCGGCCGAGCGCCTGGCCTACTGCGAAGCCCTGGGCGCCCAGGCGGGCGTGGTGCGTGGCGATGGCCTGGAAGCGCTGAACGATTTCGGCCCCTTCGACGTGATCCTGGATCCGGTGGGTGCCAACTACGCCGACCTGAACCTGAAGGTGGCGGCGGTGGATGCGCGCTGGGTGCTGATCGGCCTGATGGGCGGCACCAAGGCCAACATCGACCTGGGCAAGGTGCTGGGCAAGCGCGTGCAGATGCTGGGTTCGACCTTGCGCAGCCGCAGCGACCAGTTCAAGGCGGATCTGCTCAGCGACCTGGGTCAGCACGTGTGGCCGCTGTTCGAGGAAGGGCGCTTGAAGCCACAGGTGGCGCGGACCTTCCCGGTGCGTGATGCCGAAGCGGCGTTTGCCGAATTGGCGACGAACCAGGTGTCGGGCAAGGTGGTGTTGGTCATCGATCCGTCCTTGGTCTGATTCTGGTGTTGTCCTTTTCGCGGGCAGAGCCCGCTCCCACAGATGGCGCGCCTGGCGCTGTCATCGTGGGAGCGGGCTCTGCCCGCGAAGGGCGCAACGCGGTCTACCTCTCGCGCAACGCCTCCGTGCGCGCTTTCAAGACTGGCTTGAGCAGATAATCCAGCACACTCTTCTCCCCGGTAATGATATCCACCGTCGCGGTCATCCCCGGGATGATCACCAGCGGCTTGGCATCCCCGCCCAAGTGGTTTTTGTCGGTACGCACCTGGATCAGGTAGAAACTGTTGCCCTTGTCATCGGTGATGGTGTCGGCGCTGATTAGTTCCAGCTTGGCCTT
The DNA here is from genome assembly GCA_000497835.1 of gamma proteobacterium L18. Classification (GTDB taxonomy): domain Bacteria; phylum Pseudomonadota; class Gammaproteobacteria; order Pseudomonadales; family Pseudomonadaceae; genus Aquipseudomonas. The sequence goes on from KI547164.1 coordinate 717,992, forward strand.
CAGGCCACCGTAGATGGTGTAGTCATACGCGCTGAACTTGACCATCGCCGGCTGCCCGGGGTGCAGGAACGCCACGTCCTGGGGCCGTACCTTGGCCTCGATCAGCAGGTTGTCTTCCAGCGGCACGATCTCGACCATGTCGCTACCCGGCTGCACCACGCCGCCGATGGTGTTGACCTTCAGCGTCTTGATGATGCCGCGCACCGGCGACACCACGGTGGTGCGGCTGACGCGGTCATCGATAGCGATGCTGGTGGCGGTGATTTTCGACAGGTCGGTGCGCTTGGTATTGAGGTCCTTGGCGGCGTCCGAGCGGAACTGCTGGTTCGACTCGTTCATCTTGCTCTTGATCTCGTTTATCGCGGCCTCCGCCCGTGGGATCGCCAGGGTGGTGGCGTCCATCTGGCCTCGCGCTTCCACGGCGCTGCGCTTGAGGCGCAGGATTTCCACCGGTGAAATCGCCCCGGTGCCCACCAGCGGGGTGGACATGTTCAATTCCTGTTGCAGCAACGCCAGGCTGGAACGGTACTGCTCCTGCTTGGAGCGGAACTCGGCCAGCTCCTGGGTTTTCTGCCGCAGTTGTTCATTGAGGGTTTGCTGTTCACTGGCCAGGCGCCGTTGGCGCGACTGGTAGAAGCCCATCTCATCATTGGCCACCTGCGGGGCCTTGGTGCGTACCTCATCGGACACCACGAACGGCTTGCCGTCGGTCTCGGCCTGCAGGCGTTCCACCTGGGCCATCAGCGCGTAGCGGTCGGCCTCGCTTTCGCCCTTGTTGGACAGAAAACGCGTGTCGTCCAGGCGCAGCAGGGTGTCACCCTTGTTCACTACCTGACCTTCGCGCACGAAGATCTCGGTGACGATACCGCCCTCAAGGTTCTGGATAACCTGCACCTTGCTGGACGGGATGGCCTTGCCTTCGCCCATGGTGACTTCCTGCAATACGGCAAACTTGGCCCAGATCAGCGCCGCCACCAGCAGGGCGGCGCACAGCCAAACGGTGATGCGCGTCAGGCGCGGTGAATCCTGCAGCGCGGCGCTGGCAAGCTCGGGCATGAACTCGCTCTCGGCGGTTTTGCCGAAACTGCTGAAATAGCCGCGCAAGCCTTGGGAAGCTGACATCAACAACACTCCTAAACAGGTGTCTGGCCGACACGGCCTTGGCGCAGGGCTTCGATAACCGCTTGCTTGGGACCGTCGGCAACGATGCGACCGTTGTCCAGTACCACCAGGCGGTCAACCAGGCTGAGCATGGAGGTGCGGTGGGTGACCAACAGCAGCGTCTTGCCTTCCACCCAGTTGTGCAGGCGCAGGCGCAAAGCGTCTTCGCTGGCGTTGTCCATGTGGCTGGTGGGTTCGTCCAGCACCATGATGGGCGGGTCCAGCAGCAGTGAGCGAGCCAGCAGCACGGCCTGGCGCTGGCCACCGCTGAGCAGTTGGCCACGCTCGCCCACGGGGCGGTCGAAGCCCTGCGGGTGTTGGCGGGCCAGCTCGGTGACACCGGTCATTTCTGCCACTTCCAGCATGCGCGCGTCGCTGACGTAGCGCGCGCCCATGGTCAGGTTGTCGCGCAGGCTGCCGGCCAGCAGCGGCAGGTCGTGGGCCACGTAGCCAATCTGCTGGCGCAGGTCGGCCACGTCCAGTTGGCGCAGGTCCAGGTTGTCCAGCAGCAGTTGGCCTTCCTCGGGTTCGTAGAAACCCATCACCAGGCGGGCGAGGGTGCTTTTGCCCGAACCGCTGCGGCCGATGATGCCAATGCGTTCGCCCGCCTTCATGGCGAAACTGACATTCGCCAGTGCCGGTGCGTTCTGGTTGGCGTAGCGGAAGGTCACCTGGCTGACGGCCAGGGCGCCTTGCAATTGCGTGCGCTCAAGTGGGCGCTGGCCGGGGTCTCGCTCTTGCGGCAGGGCCATCAGCGCATCGGTGCTGACCATGGTCAATTGCGCCTGCTGGTAGCGGGTGATTAGCCCGGCGATCTGGCCCAGGGGCGCCAGCACGCGGCTGCTGAGCATGTAGCTGGCCACCAGGGCGCCGACGCTGAGGTTGCCGGCGATGATGGTGTACACCCCGGCGACGATCACCGCCATGCCGGCGAACTGCTGGATGAACATCGTGCCGTTGGTGGCCAGGGCTGCCAGGTTGCGGGCGTGGCTGTCCAGGCGGGTGAGGGCGCCGTGGGTGGTTTCCCACTGGTACTGACGCTCGCTCTCGGCGCTGCAGGCCTTGATGCTTTCCAGGCCGCTGAGGGTTTCGATCAGCAGGGCCTGGCGTTGGGCGCCAAGGGTCAGGCTTTTCTGCACGGTGTCGCGCAGTTTGCTCTGGATGATCAGGGCAAAGAGGATGGTCAGCGGGAAGGCGACGATTGGCACCAGTACCAGCCAGCCACCCAGCAGGCCGATCACCGCCAGCATCAGCACGGCGAAGGGCAGGTCGATGATGCTGGTCAGGGTCACGGCGGTAAGGAATTCACGCAGGCCCTGGAAGTCGTGGATGCTTTGGGCGAAGCCACCGATGGTGGCCGGCTTGGCTTTCATGGCCATGCCGGTGATGCGCTCGAACAGCGTCGCCGACAGGATCAGGTCGGTTTTCTTGCCCGCAGTGTCCAGCAGGTGCGCACGCAGCACCCGCAGCACCAGTTCGAACAGGGTGCCCACCAGCAAGCCAATCACCAGTACCCACAGCGTCGAGGTAGCCTGGTTGGGCACCACGCGGTCGTAGGTCTGCATCACGAACAGCGGCACCATCAGGCCCAGCAGGTTGATCATCAAACTGGCGAGGATGGCGTCGCTGTACAGCCAGCGCGACAGTTTCAGGGTGTCGCGAAACCACGCATGCACCCGGGGCATCAGGGGCTGGCGCAGGTCTTCAAGTTCGTGGCGGGGCCGGGCGAACAGGGCTTCGCCACTGTACTCGGCCGTCAGTTCTTCCAGGCTTACCCACTGCTCGCCGCCCTCGGCCTCGCTGGGCAGGATCAGCGCGCGGCCGTCCTCGCCCAGGCGCCGCAGCACGGCGCAACGGCCGCCCTTGAGCATCAGCAGCACCGGCAGGTTGAGCGCCGAGATGGTGCTCAGTTCACGTCGCAGCAAGCGCGCCGCCAGGCTGGCCCGGGCGGCGGCGCGCGGCAGCAACTCCGCGCTCATGCGCTGCTGCGCCAGCGGCAGGCCGGCGCTCAGGCTGGCCCGGCTCACGGCGCAGCCATGGAGTTTGCACAGGATCAGCAAACCATCCAGCAGCGGGTCATCGAAACTCAGGCGCGGGTCCGTTGCCGGCCCCGCAGGTTGCATGCTGGTCACGTGCGGTACTCCAAAGCCAAGGGGCAGTTACCCAAAACGGTTACTTCATTTCCGGAAGGCGTGCTTCGTTTTTCACTTCCGTTTGGGCAATGGCCTCGTGGGGCAGTACCACGCGTTCCTTCTCCAGCAGCACGCCCATGTTGGCCAGCACGCGGTACATGGAGAACTCTTCGGTGTAGCGCACTTCGGTGTAGCGGCTGTTGGCGGTGTACAGCTCGTTTTCACTGTCCAGCAAGTCGAGCAGGGTACGTTGGCCCAGGCCGAACTGGTCCTGGTAGGCGGCGCGTACCTTGGTGGTGGTCTCGGCGTATTCGCGGGCGTAAGGGGTCTGGACGTGGGCGTTGTCCATGGCGTGCCAGGCCAGGGCCAGGTTTTCGTTGAGCATGCGCAAGGCGTTGTTGCGGATGTCCATGGCCTGGTTGATTTTGTGCGCGTCGGACTGCAGGCGGGCCTTGTCGCTGCCGCCCTTGAACAGGTTGTAGTTCATCACCACGCCGGCACGCCATTCGTTGTCGCGGCCCTGCTCGCCGGAAATGTTGTTGTTGGCGTCCACGGCCAGCTCTGCGTCGAAGCGTGGGTAGAAGGGCGACTTGGCCACTTCGTACTGGCTTTCGGCGGCGGCCACGTCGGCCTGGGCCGATTTCAGGTAAGGGTTGTTCTCGAGCATGGCCTGACGGGCGGCAATGATGTCGGTCGGCACTTCGCCGCGGATGCTGGGCGGGGCTTCCAGCTCGTCGGGCATGCGGCCCACGGTGCTGAAGAAGTTGGCCTCGGCGTCGGCCAGGTTGACCTGGGCGGTGTACAGGTTGTTCTCGGCCAGGGCCCGGCGGGCGCGGGATTGGTCGACGTCGGCAGTGCTGCCCACACCGCGCTCGCTGCGCAGGCCGATCTGGTCATTCACGCGCAGGTGCGCCTGCAGGTTGTTCTTGGCCAGGGTCACCAGTTCGCGCTGCTTGAGCACGTTGAGGTACACCTCGATGGCGCGCAGGGCCTGGGTTTCGGCGGTACCGCGCAGGTAGTACGCACGCGAGTTGACCACTTGCGAGGTACGCGCCACTTCGTTGGAGGTGTTGAACCCGTCGAACAGCATCTGCCGCAGGCGCAGTTCGGACTGGGTGTAGTTCAGGGTTTCGGTGTTGCTGCCTTCGATGGCCCGGGTAGTGGGGCTGTCTGTGCGCGCCCGCCCGTAGGCGGCCACCAGGTCAACGGTAGGGTAGTAGCCCCCGCGCGCGACCTTCTCGTCCTCATCTGCGGACAGGCGGTTATTCAGATTCGACTGGATTTCGGGGTGGTAGCTGATCGTGCTCTGAATCGCCTCTGTCAGCGTCATGCCGTGGGCTTGGGCGCAAGCCATCGCGATCAAGACCGCGCTGCAGATGGGGGTGTAAACGCGCATGGGGTGAATCTCCCTGGAGTCCTAAGTGGTGCCGCAATCGCCAAAAAAATGGCGAAAATATGGGTCAAACCGTTTCAGGCTTGTAACATGAGAGCTAAGAACATCTTTAGAGAAATCTAAGAACTTTTTGGAATAAAACTTATGCGAAAAAAAACTTATGCAGTGTACAGTTTTCGAGACATTGTTCTCCTCAGGTCGCCCGAATGACCCCTTAAACCCAAGAGTTACGGGCGATGACCAAAAGTTCAACAAAATTTTGCAGCACTGGGCGGGGAAGTAGCGAAGGGGAGAACCAAGAAGGATTTTGGCGACAAAATATTGTCACATGCACTGCCAGACACCTTCTTGCAACTTCACTGGTACACGATTTCACGAACTCCTTTGATTTTATTTAGGTTTTTCACTGTGAAACGGTTCCAGGATTAGGTAGGGCCTGACATCTAGCGCCGGGCAGTGCTCCTTCACCGGGAGCCCTCAGCAGACCACAGCCGGACCACACGCGAAGCCATTAGCACTTTTTCTGCAAAACCCCACGCCCACAGGGCAGATGAGGAGTGCATATGGCCACGTTGATTGGTGTAGTCAGTCAGGTAATCGGACACGTTATTGCGATTGGCGCCGACGGCAGCCGCCGCGAGGTGCATCAGGGCGATCGGCTGTTCGTCGGCGAGCAGCTGGACACCGGTGCCGATGGCGCGGTGGCCGTGCACTTGCAGAACGGCAAGGAACTGACCCTGGGCCGTGGCAGTGAAGTGACCCTCAGCCAGCAAATGCTCAATGGCGACCTGGCGCCGCACGTGGCCGTGCAGGAGTCGACCGCGCCCAGCCAGGCCGAGCTGACCGACGTGCAGAAAATCCAGCAAGCCATCGCCGCTGGCGCCGACCCGACCCAGGCCGCTGAAGCCACGGCCGCAGGCCCGGCAGCAGCCGGTACGCCGGGCGCGGGTGGCGAGGCGGGCGGTGGGCACAGCTTCGTGCTGCTGACCGAGACTGCGGGGGCGATTGATCCCGTGGTCGGCTTCCCTACGGCAGGCTTCAACGGCGTGCCGGACTTCGTTACCCAGGAAGTGGCGCCCCTGACCAACACCAACGCCGCCCTGGTGGCCGTGGACAATGGCGTGACCCTGAGCGGCCTGGGTGATGGCGTCAGCGTCAACGAGGCCAACCTGGCCGACGGTTCGAGCCCCTCCAGCTCCGCCCTGACCCAAACCGCCAGCTTCACCGTCAGCGCGCCTGACGGTCTCAGCAACCTGACGGTCGGCGGTATCACCGTCATCAACAACGGCAACCTGGTGGGCGTTGGCCAGTCGATCACCACCGGCCTGGGCAACACCCTGACCATCACCGGTTACAACCCCACCACCGGCCAGGTCAGCTACACCTACACCCTCACCGGCCCCGACACCCAGCCGGCCGGCGGCGGTGCCAACACCGTCACCGAGAACCTGACGGTCAGCGCCACCGATTCCAACGGCACCAACAGCACCGGCTCGTTCACCGTGACCGTGGTCGACGACGTGCCCCAGGCCGTCAACGACAACCCCACCACGTCTGCCACCGAGCAGAACCTGGTGCTGACCGGCAACGTGCTGACCAACGACATCCAGGGCGCCGACCGGATCGCCATCACCGCGACCAGCGGCCCGATCACCCCCGGCACCTACACCGGTACCTACGGCACCCTGGTGCTGGCCGCTGATGGCAGCTACACCTACACCCTCAACGCGGCTGGTCAGGCGTTCAACAACCTGCATGGCGGCGGCAGCGGTACCGACAGCTTCACCTACACCCTCAACGATGCCGACGGCGACACCAGCACCGCAGTGCTGACGCTCAAGGTCGATAACATCAACGACCCCGTGACCCTGACCCCGTCCACCGGGGAGGGCCTGAACCTGGTGGTCAACGAGGCCAACCTCGAGCTGGGCAGCAACCCTGCCCCGGCTGCCCTGACCCAGAATGGCCAGTTCACCGTCACCGCGCCCGACGGCCTGCAAAACTTGACTATCAACGGCGTGAACATCGTCACCAATGGGGTGGGCAACACTGCGCCGGTGGTCATCGAGACCGCGCTGGGCACGTTGACCGTCAACCCCTACAACCCCGCCACGGGCGTGGTCAGCTACAGCTACACCCTGACGCACAACGATGTGCACGCTGACGTGCAAGGCCCCAACACCCTGACCGACACCTTCCAGGTGGTGGCCACCGACACCGACGGCAGCAGCGCGTCGACCCAGATTGTCACCACCATCCTCGACGACGTGCCCCAGGCGGTGAACGACAATCCCACCACGGCCGCCACCGAGCAGAACCTGGTATTGACCGGCAACGTGCTGGACAACGACGTGCAGGGCGCCGACCGCATTTCGATCATCAACAACACCGGGCCGATCAGCCCCGGTACCTTCAACGGCACTTACGGCACCCTGGTGCTGGCGGCCGATGGCAGCTACACCTACACCCTCAACGCGGCTGGCCAGGCGTTCAACAACCTGCATGGCGGCGGCAGTGCCACCGATACCTTCACCTACACCCTCAACGATGCCGACGGCGACACCAGCACCGCGCAACTGACGCTCAACATCAATAACATCAACGACCCGGTGACCATCACCGCGCCGGCGGTGGGCGGGCTGGACACAACGGTCAACGAAGCCAACCTTGATCTGGGCACCACCCCAACCCTGGGGCGCTGACGCAAAGCGGGCAGTTCACCATCACCGCCCCCGATGGCCTGAACAACCTGACCATCGGCGGCGTGAACATCGTCACCAACGGCGTGGGTAATACCGCCCCCGTGATCATCGAGACCGGGCTGGGCACGCTGACCATCAATCCGGTCGACCCCACCACCGGCGTGGTCACGTACAGCTACACCCTGACCCACAATGATGTCCATCCGGACGGGCAGGGCATCAATACGCTGCCCGACACCTTCCAGGTGGTGGCGACCGACACCGACGGCAGCAGCGCGGTCACCCAGATCACCACCACCATCGTCGACGACGTGCCCCGGGCGGTGGACGACAATCCCACCACTGCGGCTACCGAGCAGAACCTGGTGCTGACCGGTGACGTACTGGGCAACGACGTCCAGGGCGCCGACCGCATTTCCATCATCAACAACACCGGGCCGATCAGCCCCGGTACCTTCAACGGTACCTACGGCACCCTGGTGCTGGCGGCCGACGGCACCTACACCTACACCCTCAACGCGGCAGGCCAGGCGTTCTACGACCTGCACGGCGGCGGCAAGGGCGTGGACACCTTCACCTACACCCTCAACGATGCCGACGGTGACACCAGCACCGCCACGCTGACGTTGCAGATCACCAACCTCAACGACCCGGTGACCATCACCGCGCCGGATGTGGGTGGCCTGAACACCCGCGTCAACGAAGCCAACCTGGAGCTGGGCAGCCGTCCGAACGAGGCGGCACTGACCAAGAGCGGTCAGTTCACCATTACGGCGCCCGATGGCCTGCAGAACCTGACCATTGGCGGCGTTTCCATCGTCACCAATGGCGTGGGCAATACCGCCCCCGTGGTCATCGAGACCGGGCTGGGCACGCTGACCGTCAACCCGGTCGACCCCACCACCGGTCTGGTCACCTACACCTACACCCTGACCCACAACGATGTGCACGCTGACGCCCAGGGCCGCAACACCCTGACCGACACCTTCCAGGTGGTGGCCACCGACACCGATGGCAGCAGCGCGGTCACGCAGCTCACCACCACCATCGTCGACGACGTACCGCACGCGGTGAACGATCGCCCCACCACGGCGGCCACCGAGCACAACCTGGTGCTGACCGGCAACGTGCTGACCAACGATGTGCAGGGCGCCGACCGTATTTCGATCATCAACAGCACCGGCCCGATCAGCCCCGGTACCTACACCGGCACTTACGGCACGCTGGTGCTGGCGGCTGACGGCAGCTACACCTATACGCTCGACGCGGCGGGCCAGGCGTTCTACGACCTGCACGGCGGCGGCAAGGGCCTGGACACCTTCACCTACACGCTCAATGACGCCGATGGCGATACCAGCACCGCCACGCTGACGTTGCGAATCACCAACGTCAACGACCCGGTCGTCATCACTGCGCCCGACGTCGGCGGCCTGACCACCACTGTCAATGAAGCCAACCTGATCAATGGCAGCAGCCCGGACGCAACCGCCCTGGTGCAGCACGGCCAGTTCACCGTCACCGCGCCCGACGGCCTGCAAACCCTGACCATCGGCGGTGCTGCCATCGTCACTGGCGGCGTGGGCATCAGCTCGCCCGTCACTATCCAGACCGCGCTGGGCACGTTGACCATCAACAGCTACGTGCCGGCTACCGGCGTGGTCAGCTACACCTACACCCTGACCCATGCCGACACCCACCCCACCGGCGATGGCACCAACACCCTCACTGACAGCTTCACCGTGGTGGCCACCGACACCGACGGCAGCACTGCGACCAGCCAGTTGGTCACCACCATTGTCGACGACGTGCCCAAAGCCGTGGCCGATACCGGCGACGTGGTCGAAGGCGATCACATCACCATCAATGTCATCGGCAACGACAAGGTGGGCGCCGACGGTTCTACTGTGGTGGGCGTACGGGCTGGCATCGGCAGCGATGCCACCCCCGTCAGTGGCAACGTCGGTGTCTCCATTGCGGGCACTTACGGCTCCCTCACCATTGATGATCAGGGCGTGGCCACCTACCAGGCCAACCCCAACTCGGTGAATACCGACGGCAAGACCGATACCTTCACCTACACCATCCGCGACGCCGACGGTGACCTCAGCACCACCACGGTCACCATCACCCTCAGCGATTCGGGCCTGAAGGCCACCGACCTGGGCGGCTTCGTGTTCGAAGCGGCGCTGCCCACCGGCACCCACCCCGACTCCACCCTGGAAACCGTCAGCGGCAGCGTGCTGAACGCTGGCAGTGGCGGGGTTGGCACGCTGACCTACACCCTGGCGGGCGCCGATGCCAATGGCAACGTCACTACCCAGTACGGCACCTTGCACCTGGGGGCAGACGGCACCTACACCTACACCCTGACCAATGCGCCGCACATCGTTGGCCTGGGGACGCTGGACATTTTCACCCTGGTGACCACCGACAGCGTCGGCAACCAGACCCAGAGCCAGATCACCATCGCCATTGTCGACGACCGCCCCGTGGCGGTGAACGACGCCCAATCGGTCATCGAGGGCGGTATCGCCCAAGGCAACGTATTGGCCAATGACGTGGGCGGCGCCGACGGCATCGCCGGGGTCATCGGGGTCAAGGTCGGCTCCAGCAGCTCTACCGCGCTGCTGACCCACGGGGTGGGCAGCGTCATCCAGGGCACCTACGGCCAGTTGGTGATCCAGGCCAATGGCGATGCGGTCTACCACGCCAACCCGGATTCGGCGGCCTACGGGCAAGTCACTGACACGTTCAGCTACACCATCGTCGACAAGGACGGTGACACCAGCACGGCCAACATCACCATCACCATCAACGACGCCGGGCTGGTGGCGCACACCCCCGATGGCGTTACCGTGTTCGAAGCGGCGCTGGACACCGTGCAGAACCCTGGCGACCTGGCCCCCGGCACTTCCAACGGCAGCCTGGCGTTCCTGCCGGGTGAGACGGCCAATGGCACCGTGGCGGGCTCGGTCACCGGTGGCGTCGGCGCGCTGACCTACAGCATTGCCGGCACCGCCGACGCCAATGGCAACGTGCAAGGGCAGTACGGCCTCATTCACATGAACGCCGACGGTACGTACACCTACACCCTGACCAATGCGCCCAAGGTCGAAGGCATCGGCACCACCGAAAGCTTTGCGGTGGTGACCACCGACAGCGCCGGCAACCACGCGGTCAGCCAGTTGACCATCAACATCGTCGACGACAGCCCGATCGCCGTCCACGACGCCATCACCGTGACCGAAGGCCTGTTCGGCACCGGTAACGTGCTGGCCAATGACATTGCCGGCGCCGATGGTTTTGGCAGTGTGGTAGGCGTGAAGGCGGGTTCCAGTGCCAGCACCGATAGCCTGTCCGGTGGGGTCGGCAGCATCATCCAGGGCACCTACGGCCAGTTGGTGATCCAGGCCGACGGCTCGTCGATCTACCACGCCAACCCCGATGCAGCCTACAGCGGCACCGTCACCGATACCTTCAGCTACACCGTCGTGGACAAGGACGGGGACACCAGCACCGCCAATATCACCATCACCATCAAGGACGCTGGCCTGCAGGCCTGCGACGTGAATGGCGTGGTGGTGTTCGAAGCCGGTCTGGACACCGTCAAGGACGGTGCTGACCTGGGGGCCAGCACGGTCACCGGCAGCCATGGTGACTGGACCCTTGAAACCGCCAGCGGCACCGTGGCCGGCTCGGTCACGGGCGGGGTGGGCACGCTCACCTACAGCATCAACGGCACCGTCGACGCCAACGGCAACATTCAAGGGCAGTACGGCCTCATCCACATGAACGCCGACGGCACCTACACCTACACCCTGACCAGTGCGCCCAAGGTCGCCGGCATTGGCACCACCGAAAGCTTTGTGGTGCTGACCACCGACAGCGCGGGCAACCACGCGGTCAGCCAGCTGACCATCAACATTGTCGATGACAAGCCAGTGGCCGTGCACGACGCCATCACCGTGGGTGAAGGGCAGTATGCCCAGGGCAACGTGCTGGCCAACGACGTGGCGGGCGCCGATGGCATCTACCAGGTCATCGGGGTCAAGGCTGGCGCACAGATCCAGCCGGTGGCCGGCAACGTGGGCAGCATCATCGTCGGCACCTATGGCCAACTGGTCATCAACGCCGACGGCAGCAGCGTCTACCACGCCAACCCCAACGTGGCCGCTCACGGTGACGTGGTGGATAAATTCACCTACTCGCTGGTCGACAACGACGGCGACATCAGCACCGCCACCGTGTCCATCACGGTGACCGACTCGGGCTTGCACATCGTGCCGGGTGTAGGCCCGGGCATCACCGTGGCCGAGGCGGCGCTGGACCTCAATCAGGATGGCAAGGACCTGGCGGCTGGTACCGTAGTGGGCAGCAACCCCGACTCCACGGCCGAGACCGCCACCGGTTCCGTGGCGGGCTCGATCGTGGGTGCTTCAGGCAGCATCACCTACAGCATCGACGGCGCCACCAATGGCCTGTACACCACGGCCCACGGCATCATCCAGCTCAACAGCGACGGCACCTTCACCTACACCCTGACCTCGGCACCCAAGACCGATCCGTCGACCAACAACGGTGCCGATACCACCACCGACACCATCACCTACCGTGGCACCGACGCCCAAGGCAACTCGGTCACCAGCCAGTTGGTGATCAACATCACCGACGACGTGCCGCAGGCAGGTTCCATCGACCGTGCGGTCATCGCGCCACAGGAAAACACCAACCTGCTGCTGGTGATCGACGTGTCGGGCAGCATGAACGATGCCTCGGGGGTCAATGGCCTGACGCGGCTGGAGCTGGCAAAGCAGTCGATCATCGCGCTGCTGGACAAGTACGATGCCCAGGGTGACGTCAAGGTCCAGGTGGTCGCGTTCAACAACGCCACCCAGACCGAGAGCAATGTGTGGGTCGACGTGGCCACGGCCAAGGCGTACATCGCCGGGCTGAGCGCCAGCGGCGGTACCAACTATGACTACGCGCTGACGGCCGCCAAGGCAGCCTTCGCCGCCAATGGCAAGTTGGTGGATGGTCAGAACGTGACCTACTTCTTCTCCGACGGCAACCCGACCCTGTCCGATACCCACCCCACCTCGGGCAACGGCCAGTCCAGCTCGCAGACCAACACCAACCTGGGTGACGGCATCGACGCCGGTGAAGAAACGGTGTGGACCAACTTCCTGGTCGCCAATGACATCAAGGCCTACGCAATCGGCCTGGGTACCGGCGTGCAGGCGCAGTACCTGAACCCGATCGCCTTCGACGGCACCACCGGCACCAACACCGGCGCCGTGGTGGTCACCAACCTCAACGACCTCAATGGCGTGCTGAGCAGCACCGTGCAGAGCGTGGCCCTGACCGGCAGCCTGCTGTCCAACGGCACCTTTGGCGCCGACGGTGGCTTCGTCAAGTCGATCACGGTGGACGGCGTCACTTACACTTACGATCCGAAGGCCAACAGTGGTGCCGGGGGCATGAGCGTCTCGGCGGGTAGCACCAGCCATGGCACCTTCGACACCAGCACCAACAGCATCACCGTGACCACCAGCAAAGGCGGCACCGTGGTGGTGGACATGGACAACGGGGCGTACACCTACACCTCCAACGGCGCTACCACCGCCTACACCGACAAGGTCACCTTCCAGCTTTCGGACAACGATGGCGACCTGTCCAACCCGGCCAACCTGAGCGTGACGGTGACCCCGAACTCGCCACCGGTGGCGGCAGCCGATCATGTGATCACCAACATCCTGTCCTCGACCATCATCGTGCCCAGCGAGGCACTGACGGCCAACGACACCGATGCCAATGGGGATCCGCTGACGGTGGCCAATACCGGGTTCGCCACCGGCTGGGGCAAGGGCACGGACTTCACGGCCACCAGCAAGCAGACCGTCAGCTTCACTGGCCATGGCAACAGCTACAGCAACCAGGCCATCAGCCTCGACCGCAGTTCGTTCCAGGCCACGGCTGCCAGCATGACGGCGGCATTGCTGGTCACCGGCTACCTGGCCAACGGTAACACTGCCAACGCCAATGACTACATCACCGTGCACCTGAAAGCCGGCGAAAGTCTGAACATCACCGACAACAGCAACAGTCATCTGAACTTGAGCTGGTCATTGGGCAACGGTCAATCCAACGGCCTGGGTGATGGCGGCACGCTGACGGCCACCACCGAGGGCGACTACACCATCCATGTGGCCCATGCCAGCGGCTATAGCGGCAGCAATGTCGAATACACGCTGGGCATGAACATCAACTACGCCGGCGCTGCTGCGGACGCACCTGACCTGAATGCCACCTACACCGTCAGCGACAACCACGGTGGCAGCGACACCGCGGCCGCGGTGATCAGCTACCAGGCCGGGCACACCCTGACCGGCACCTCGGGCGATGACATCCTGATGGGTGACGACAGCGGCAACACGCTGCTGGGCAAGGCGGGCAATGACTTCATGATCGGCGGTGCCGGCAATGACGTCTTCGACGGCGGCACCGGTGTCAACACCGTCAGCTACCACAACGCCAAGTCGGCGGTAACCGTCGACCTGAGTAATACCGGGGTGCAGGACACGGTGGGTGCCGGGCACGATCAGTTGATCAACATCCAGAACCTGTTGGGTTCCGATTATGGTGACCACCTGACCGGCAACGACCAGGCCAACGTCATCAACGGCGGCCTGGGCAATGACGTGATCAATGGCGGTGGCGGCAACGACACCATCATCGGCGGCCTGGGTGACAACACCCTGACCGGCGGCGCCGGGGCCGATACCTTCCAGTACCTGGCGGGCAACTCGGGCCACGACACCATCACCGACTTCACCCTGGGCACCGACAAGCTGGACCTGTCGCAACTGCTGCAAGGTGATGGCGCCACGGCGTCGACCCTGGACGATTACCTGCACTTCAAGGTAACTGGCAGTGGCTCGGGGCTGGTCTCCAGCATCGACGTCAGCACCACCGCAGGCGGTGCGGCCACCCAGACCATCGACCTGAAAGGCGTCGACCTGGCCAGCCACTACGGTGTGACGCCAACGGCGGGTGGCGTGGTGTCGGCGCATGACACGGCGACCATCGTCAGCGGGATGCTGGGGGATCATTCGTTGAAGGTGGATGTGGCTTGATGGGGTGTTAGATGAAAAAAATCCCGCCTTTTTTGGCGGGATTTTTTTTGTGGGGGGCATTGAAGTGCATGTCTTTGGGTGTGTGGTGTTCTTGAGATCGCGCGCCGCCGCGCGGCGCGCTTCCCGGGC
>KI547164.1:733359-753462 GCA_000497835.1 gamma proteobacterium L18
ACATTTGTTTCGGGCCAGTTATGCCAGTGCCATCACCTCGTCCGCCTTGTTTTTTCACTCCGGATCTGCAGTGAACACGCTAGGCGGACTAGGCGATCTCACAGGCAATGGCACGTTGCAACAAATGTAGGACCGGGCTCTGCCCGGGAAGCGCCGCGCGGGCGGCGCGCGATCTCATGAACACCCCAAAACTCACGCCTAGCCTTAGGGACCTCAAATCTGCGCAGCAGGCGCCCCAATCAACCGCCCCATCGCCCCATGCAGCCCCAGCTCCTTCAACACCTCCAACTCCCCAGCCGTCTCCACCATCTCCGCAATCAACGGCATATCAATGCTGTTGGTCGCCCGGTAGATGGCTTCGATGAACAAGCGCTTGTCGCTCTGCTGGTCGATGGCGCGGATGTAGCTGCCGTCGATTTTCAGGTACGCCAGGCCCAGGTGCGTGAAGTTGCCGATCTGGCTGAAGCGTCCACCGAAATGCTGCAGGCCGAAGCGATAGCCGGTGTCGCGGATGGTCTGGCTCAGGGCTTGTAGCTGGTCGGCCGGTGGCAGGTGATGCTCGTCCGCTTCAAGGGTCAGCAAATGCGCCTGGCCGGGGCTGGCTTTCAGCAGTTCCAGGATCGGCCCCAGGTATTCCTCGCGGCGCAGGGTGGTGCCCGACAGGCTCAAAGCCAGTGGGTGAGGGTGTTCCTGCAGGTACTCCAGGGTGTGTTCCAGCATCGCCAGGTCAAAGCGCGCCGACCAGCCCAGGCGCTCGATCCAGGGCAGGAAGTGGGCGGCGGCCACGGCTTCCCCGGCCGGGTCCAGCAAGCGTGCCAGCACTTTGTGGTGCAGAATCTGCCCCGGTTCGGCACACGGCACCACCGGCTGGAAATACAGCTTGAGCTTGCGCTGCTCCAGCGCTTCGTCGATCCAGGTGCGCCACTGCGCCGGGTTCTGGATGGGCGCGCCGTTGAAATGCGCGAGCGCCGTCCAGGGTTGCTGCGGATGGTTCTGCGCCTCGGTCAGCGCCTGGTCCAGGTGCATGTACACCGTATTCAGCGCCTCGCCCGGCTTGTAGGCGGCCGCGCCGATATGCGCCACCGGCGACTGGTCGCTGGCGCCGGTCAGGTAGAAATTCTGCAACTGGGTAGTGAGGTCTTCGGCCAGCCGTTCAGCGTCCTCGGCACTGAGCGCGGGTGCCAGCAGGCTGAACTCGCCCCCCCGGTTGCGCGCCGCCATCCAGCGGCTGCGGCGCGGGTGCTGCAGCAGTTGGCCCAGCACGGTGCCGATTTCGGCGATCAGGGCGTCGGTGCGCTGGCCTCCCAGGCGTTGGTTCAAGCCCGCCAGGTCGTTGACCCTGAGCATCAGCACGAAGCCCTCGCTGTTCTGCTCGGTCACCATCAGTTGGTTGGTCAGTTGGGTGTCGAACAAGCGACGGTTGGCCAAGCCGGTCAGGCTGTCCTGGTACGATTCCTCGCGCAGTTTTTCGCTGCGGGCGGCTTCTTCGGCAAACAGCGCCTTGAGTTTTTCCACCATCTGGTTCATCGCCAGCACCACCCGGCGCAGTTCCGGGGTGCGGGGAATGCGCGGCAGGGTCAGGAACTCGCGCTGGCTGATGGCATTGGCCTGGTTGACCATGCTGTCCAGCGGCTGCAGTTGCTTGCGCAGCAGCCAGCCCCCGAACACGGCGCTGAGCAGGCCGCACAGGGCCAGCCACGCCAGGCTGCCGATGGCAGTTTCCCACAATTTGGCCAGGGCGAACTGCGGGTTGCTCAGCACCTCGACACGCGCGGCCTGTTCCCAGCCGCGCATCACCAGCGCATCGCCGCCCTGGGGTTGCAGGTTGACCAGGCGTACGAACCAACCCGGCACCTCGCCAAAGCCCGGTTCGGCGGCGCGTTCAACCAGCGTGCTGTTATCCGCCAGGTTGACCACGCGAATGTTGGAAAAGTAGCCACTGTCGAAAATCGACGACACCATCAGCTCGACCATGGCCGGGTCGTCCACATGGGGCGCCAGCGACAGCCCCAGCGCCGTGGCCGCGTCCTGGCCATGGGAGC
Organism: gamma proteobacterium L18; assembly: GCA_000497835.1. Taxonomy (GTDB): domain Bacteria; phylum Pseudomonadota; class Gammaproteobacteria; order Pseudomonadales; family Pseudomonadaceae; genus Aquipseudomonas. Next base: position 735,402 of record KI547164.1, read on the forward strand.
GCAGTTGGCTGAGCAGTTGCTCGCGGGAGTTTTCCAGGCCCACGAAAAAACTGCCGCTGAAGGCCACCACCAGGAACAGGCAGATCGCCAGGAACAGTTGCTTGAGTAATGACATCGGGCACTCCTATCCGTCGCCAATGGCAAAGCCTTCGGCTTTCATTTTTTGCAACACGTCCTGCCACCGCGACAACTTCTTGCTGTCGCTGGTGCGGGCTTTGGCTGAGGCGCCGGGCATGTACACGCCCTCGGCATTGAAGGCATACACCGGCAGCAGGTCCTTGCGCTGGGACGCAGGCCGGATGTCGGGCTTGAGGTTGTCCAGCACCAGCGGGTCAGCGCGATCGGTGGCGTAGTAGGTGAGTACCATGTGCGCCTGGTTCAACTCCAGCGCCTTGACGTAGGTAATGCGCAATTTGTCGGCCGACACGCCCAGGCGGCGCAGGCTGAAGTATTTGGCGATGGCGTAGTCTTCGCAGTCCCCGGCACCTTTCCACAAGGCCTCGAGGGGCGTGGCCCAGTAGTCTTCCACATGCCACACGGTCATGTCGTCCTTGAACGCCATCTGCCGGTTGAAGAAGGCGTTGACGATGGCCAGCTTTTCCAGCTCGGGCTTGTCCTGGTTGGTCTGCAGCAGCCTGCCCCAGGCTTCCAGGCGCTCGCGCGCCGAGCCCAGTCCGCCGTAGTGCTGGTCGGCCTTGTTGATGATTTGGGCAAAGTCCCATTCGGGCCAGTTGTCGCCCGCCACGGTCAATGACAGGCACAGCACCATCCAGCCACAGCAACGCCACAGCCGGGGCGAAAGCCATCCATGTCGACGCGGGCGGTGGGGCATGCCAAAGGCACTCTGGGATCAATCGACAGAGTTTAGGAGATGGCGAACGGACAGCACAGGGGAGGGGGATATATATTTTTGTACAAGCGGGCGGACTTATGTGGGGAAGCTGCTGGCCTCATCGCGAGCAAGGGCTCGGCGCCCCCCTTTGCTCCCACAGAGTACGTCCCACTTGAGGCATCAACTTGTGGGAGCAAAGGGGGCGCCGAGCCCTTGCTCGCGATGAGGGCCTGACAGTCATCCCATATCCAAAGGCTGAATCAGTGGTGGCGCGGCTTGAGGATCGCCGGCTTCTCGTCCGGAGCGTTGCACAGCAGGTACAGCGCGGTCAGCGCCTCGGGGATCTGCACGATCATGTCGTCCTGCAGGTTGGCGTCGGCAGCGATGTCGGCAAACTCAGGCTGCTCGTCGAACAGGCCCGAACCGACCATGATTGGCAGCAGCATTTCGCTGACTTCATCCTCGGCAGTCTCGAACCAGGCCGCTTCGCGCATGAACACGCCTTCCATGAAGCCGATGCACCAGCCGCGCAGCTCGGAATCGTCCGGCTCCTCGCCCAGGTCCAGGTCGCAGGGCAGTTCGAATTCCTCGTCGCTGGCCAGTTGGCGGGCGATGTGCGCCTTGAGGGCCACCAGGGTGCCTTCGATTTCTTCGCGCTGGGCGGCATCGGTGTAATGCGGCTCTTCGGCGAACAGGGCGTCGATCCACTCGCGCTCCGGGACTTCCTCGGAACAGATCGACAGGGCGGTCAGATAGCCGTGAGCGGCCACGTAGTCCAGCGCTTCCTCGTGCAGCTCATCGGCGTCGAGGAAGGCTTGCAGGCGGTTCAGTTGCTCAGCGAAGGACATTAAAAGGCTACCTTGAAGAATTTACGATAGTGAATTCTAGGCCTTGTTAGGCCCCCCGCGCCACCCAAGCCTGAAAAACATGGCCTTATCAGTGGTGCCCTGCGCAGGCATGCGCTCGGGTATAATGCGCCGCTTTGGCCGTTTCACGCCCTGAAGGGTTGCCCTGGTAAAGGGCGCTTACGCATTTTTGCGTGAAACGCGCGCGATTTTCATCCAGCCTGTGGGCCTGGATGGTACTGCGATTTTTGGAGTTCTTATGCTCGAACAGGCTCAACGCGTCCTTAAGGACATCTTCGGCTACGACAGTTTTCGGGGTCGCCAGGGTGCCATTATCGAACGCGTGGCCAGCGGTGGCGATGCCCTGGTACTGATGCCCACCGGTGGTGGCAAGTCCTTGTGCTTCCAGGTGCCGGCGCTGCTGCGACCGGGCCTGGCGGTGGTGGTGTCGCCGCTGATCGCGCTGATGGACGACCAGGTGGCCACCTTGGAAGAGCTGGGCGTGGCTGCCGCGTCGCTGAACTCCACCCTCAGTGCCGAGCAGCAGCGCGACCTGGCCGGGCGCCTGCGCCGCGGTGAGGTGAAAATGCTCTACCTGGCGCCCGAGCGCCTGGTGCAACCGCGCATGCTGGACTTCCTGCGCACCCTGGACATCGCCCTGTTCGCCATCGACGAAGCCCACTGCGTATCGCAATGGGGCCATGACTTCCGCCCCGAATACCTGCAACTGGGGCAACTGGCCGAGCAGTTCCCCCATGTGCCGCGTATCGCCCTGACGGCCACGGCCGACAAGCGCACCCGCGAGGAGATCGTCAACCGCTTGCACCTGCAGGACGCCGAGCGCTTCCTGTCCAGCTTCGACCGGCCCAACATCTTCTACCGCATCGTGCCGAAGGAAAACCCGCGCAAGCAGCTCATGACCTTCCTGGCCGAGCGCCGCGGCAACGCCGGCATCGTCTATTGCCTGTCGCGCAAGAAAGTCGATGAAACCGCCGCGTTCCTGTGTGAACAGGGCTTCCCGGCGCTGTCCTACCACGCCGGCCTGCCGTCGGACGTGCGCGCCGCCAACCAGAAGCGCTTCCTCAACGAGGAGGGCCTGATCATGGTCGCCACCATCGCTTTCGGCATGGGCATCGACAAGCCCAACGTGCGCTACGTGGCCCACATGGACCTGCCCAAGTCGCTGGAAGCCTACTACCAGGAAACCGGCCGGGGCGGCCGTGACGGCCTGCCCGCTGACGCCTGGATGGCCTACGGCCTGCAGGACGTGCTGATGCTCAAGCAGATGCTGCAGAGCTCCGAAGGCGACGAGCGCCACAAACGCATCGAACAGCACAAGCTCGACGCCATGCTGGCCCTGTGCGAAGAAACCCGCTGCCGCCGCCAGGCGCTGCTGGCCTATTTCGACGAAGACCTGCCCAACCCCTGCGGCCATTGCGACAACTGCATCGATGGCGTGCAGACCTGGGACGCCACCGAGCCTGCCCGCCAGGCCCTGTCGGCCATCTTCCGCACCGGCCAACGCTACGGCGTGGGCCATCTGGTGGACGTGCTGTTGGGCAAAGACACTGAAAAGGTGCGCAATTTCGGCCACGAGAAGCTCTCGGTATTCGGCGTGGGCAAGGCCCGCACCGAGCACGAATGGCGTTCGCTGTTCCGCCAACTGGTGGCCCGCGGCCTGGCCGACATCGACCTGGAAGGCTACGGCGGCTTGCGCCTGAGCGACACCTGTCGTCCCTTGCTACGTGGCGAGGTCACCCTGGAACTGCGTCTGGAGCCCAAACCGGCCAAGGGCAGCACCCCGCGCAGCAGCTCCGGCAGCCCCGCCAGCCAATTGGTGCGCGGCGAAGAGCGCGAACAGTGGGAAGCGCTGCGTACCTTGCGGCGCAAGCTGGCCGAGGAGCACAGCGTGCCGCCGTACGTCATCTTCCCCGACTCCACCTTGCTGGAGATGCTGCGCAGCCAGCCGGGCAGCATGGCCGAGATGGCCCGCGTCAGCGGTGTCGGTGCGCGCAAGCTGGAGCGTTACGGCGAAGCGTTCCTTGCCGTGCTCAACGGTGGCGCGGAAGAGGCGCCACGGGCGGTGGCCGATGTTCGCCACGAGCTGATCAGCCTGGCCCGCGCCGGCATGACGCCGCTACAGATCGCCGGCCAGTTGCAGTGCAGCGAAAAGAATGTCTACTCGATGCTCGCCGAGGCCATCGGCCAGCAGCAATTGTCGTTGGAACAGGCTTTGGACCTGCCGGAAGAATTGATGGGTGAAGTGCAGGACGCGTTCCTGGACGGCGAGGGTGAATTGCCGCCGGTCAGTGAAGTGGCGGGCCAGTTCGCCGGCCGAGTGCCGGAAGGTGTGTTGTACTGTGTCAGGGCTGCCTTGCAGTCCGAGTTTGAAATGTGAGCAGCGCCAGGCTGACATTTGTTTATGACGTAATACAAAAACGTTCCGGCATGAGTATTGCCTCTTGGTGAGGGTCATGATTAGCTCACTAATAATTAGTTCTGTCTTTTAACCATGAGTCGCTTATGCCGTTGACTGATCAACACCGTTTCGGAATGCAACTGGCCCAGATGTCCCGTGGCTGGCGTGCTGAACTGGACCGCCGCCTGGCGGGCCTGGGCCTGTCCCAGGCGCGCTGGCTGGTGCTGCTGCACCTGGCCCGGTTCGAAGAAACCCCCACCCAGCGCGAACTGGCGCAGAGCGTGGGCGTGGAAGGGCCAACCCTGGCGCGCTTGCTCGACAGCCTGGAAACCCAGGGCCTGGTGCAGCGCCAGGCGGTGCTGGAAGACCGTCGCGCGAAAAAGATCGTGTTGTGCGAACCGGCCTTGCCGCTGATCGAACAGATCGAAACCATTGCCAACGCCTTGCGTGCAGAGTTGTTCGTGGGCGTGGACGAAGAAGAAATGCGCACGTGCATGCGCGTGCATCGCCAGATTCTGGACAACCTCGAGAAGAAAGCCTGAGCGCGCAGGTGCCCGGTACTTTGAGAAACGCGGGTTCGCAGTCTATAACCAGAAAGACAGGAAGCAGGTTCCTCAAGGGATTCTCATGCTAGAGCGTTCACGGGCCATGTTCGGGGCCTTTTCCACATCGACCACCACTTTTCTGCTGGCTGCCTGCCTGACCGCGTTGGCCGGCAACGCGCAGGCCCTGGGGCTGGGTGACATCACCCTGCATTCCTCGCTGGGCCAGCCGCTCAACGCCGATATCGCCCTGGTGGATGCCCAAGGGCTGGCCGCCGCCGACCTGTCGGTGAGCCTGGCCACGGCCGAAGAGTTTGCGCGCGCCGGGGTAGATCGGGCGTTCTTCCTCAATGACCTGCGCTTTACGCCGGTGCTCACGGGGCCCAACAAGTTCATCCACGTGACCAGCAGCAAGGCAGTCACCGAGCCGTATGTGGACTTTCTGGTGCAGCTCAACCGCCCCAGCGGGCAGTTGCTGCGTGAGTTCACCGTGTTGATCGACCCGCCAGGTGCCGTGAGCCTGCCGCCGGCGCCCAAGTTCGACGATGCGCCGGTCAGCAGCATTGCCAGTGCCGCCAGCACGGCTGCTACCCCGGTGCCAGCACCCCGCGCCGCTGCACCCCGCACGCCAGAGGCTTTGCCGCCCGCCACCCAGAACAAGCGTCTGGAGGTGCAGAAGGGCGACACCCTGTGGAGCATCAGCAAGCGCCTGCAGGCAGCCGGTACCACCACACCACCCAACACCCTGTCCCGCGAGCTGCGGGCGTTGAACCCGGGCAAGCTGAAGGCTGGCCAGAGTCTGTTGCTGCCTGACAGCGCCGTGCTGCCGAGCGCCGCGCCTGCCCCGTTGCCTGCCCAGGTGGCCAGTGCGGCCCCGCCTGCCCTGGCGCCGATCACCGATGCGCCGACCGCCGCGCCGCCTCCGGCGGACGACCTGGCGCTGCACAAGGACGTCGACGAGCTCAACGGCAAGCTGCTGGCCCTGCAAGCGCAGATGGACAGCAAGGACCAGCAACTGCTGCAACTGCAGCAGCAACTGGCCCAGGCGCGCACGGTCAGCAAACCGGCTGCCCCTGCAGCGCCGGTCGCCCCCGCGGTACCCGTGACCCCTGTGGTCGATGACAGCAGCGATATACCGTGGCTGCCGATCCTGGGCGTTGTACTGATCCTGCTGTTGCTGGGCGGGCTGGTGTATAACCGCCGTCGCCAGGCCGCTGCCCTGGTCGCCGTCGAACCGTCGCTGGCGGTCGATGACCAGGTGCTGATCAAACCCGCACAGACCGGCCTTGCGCCGGCGCTCGAACTGGCCGGGGAAGAATCGGGCAGTGCCTCGCCGCGTCGTGAAAGTGGCCCGGCCACCGACGCCATGGACGGTGCCAGCATTTACATCGCCTACGGTCGTTTCAACGAGGCCTGCGCCATTTTGCGTGAAGGCCTGCAGAAGGAACCCCAGCGCACCGACCTGCGCATGCGCTTGCTCGGAGTATTGGGGCAGCAGGGTGATGTGGCCGGCTTTGCCGAGGAAGAGCGGGCCTTGCTGGCGCAGGACTTCAGCGCCGAGAAGATCGACGCCATCCGCGGCCATTATCCCAAGCTGCAGCCCGTGGCGCCTGTGCCGGCTCCAGCCCCCGCGCCTGCGCCGTCGCCGATCGTACCCGCTGCGGCGGCTGCGATAGCTGCGGTTGCCGCCGTGGCCCCAGCCATTGTCGACAAACCGGCACCGGTGGACGAGCCGATGGATGACTTCCAGCTCAACCTCGACGACCTGTCCATGGATGCTGACTGGGATCTGGTCAGCCCTTTCGACCCGGCCCCGACGCGCAAGGGCGGTGAAACCCCGGCCGAGGCGGCTGAACCGGTCGACCTGGAATTCGCCAGCAACCTCAAGGAATTCCCGGATGTGTTCGAGATGCCCGACGAGCAATTTCTCAGCGACTTCGCCGAGGAGGAGCCGCCGGTAGCCGATGACGGTCTGGATGACGCCTTCCTGGATAACTTCGTGGCCGGCGCTGACCTGCCCGAACTGGACTCGCTGACCGTGGACTTTGATACCCAGGAAAGTGCGGAAGAGTCAGCGCAGAAGCTGGAGCAGGCGCAAACCTGCATCGAGGAGGGCGACCTGAGCAGCGCCTCGGACCTGCTGCATGAACTGCTGCGTGAAGGCGACGATGCCTATAAGCAGGCTGCCCGCCAACTACTGTCGAAAATCGCGTGAGCCAGCCCATGACTGACACCCCGCGCCCGCACGTGGTCATCACCTACTGCACCCAGTGCCAGTGGCTGCTGCGCGCGGCCTGGCTGGCCCAGGAACTGCTCAGCACCTTCGCCGACGACCTGGGCCGCGTCAGCCTGGAACCGGGCACGGGCGGGGTATTTCGCATTACCTGCAACGACGTCCAGATCTGGGAGCGCAAGGCTGACGGCGGGTTCCCGGAGGCCAAGATGCTGAAGCAGCGTGTGAGAGATTGCATCGATCCGCAGCGGGATCTGGGGCATAACGATCGCTGAGACCGCGGTGACTGCTTCCCGAGCTTCGCTCGGTCCCACAGGTTAGGGCGCGCACGCTCTAACCTGTGGGACCGGGCGAAGCTCGGGAAAAGGCCACCCCCTTCCACCAGACACATCCCGAAAACCATCCAAAGCCCCTACGACAGTTGCGCGGAGTAAGGTATTGCTTCCCCACCAAGAGAGGGCAAAGGAATGCCAATCTTTCAGGAAAACCGCCTCCGTATTGGCCGAGTTTCCGAACCCGGCCGCATTTACCTAATCACCACCCGAACCGTGCATCGGGAACCGGCTTTTGCCCATTGGCCGACGGGACGGCTGGTAGTACGTGAAATCATGCGAGAAGAGCAGCGGGGTCACGTACGCAGCATCACCTGGGTCTTGATGCCTGATCATCTGCACTGGCTGGTCGAACTGGTCAGCGGCAACCTTTCAGAAATGGTCTGCCGGGTCAAAGCGCGTTCGGCTCTGGCGGTCAATGCTGCGCTGGGCAGGTCTGGAAGCCTTTGGCAGAAGGGGTTTCATGATAGGGCTGTGCGTAGGGAAGAAGATCTGAAGGGCCTTGCGCGGTACGTGATTGCCAATCCCGTAAGGGCGGGGTTGGTGAAGCGGGTTGGGGATTATGTGTTGTGGGATGCGGTCTGGCTTTAGATGGGGGAGGCCGCTTCCCGAGCTTCGCCCGGTCCCACAGGTGAGGGCGTGCGCGCACGCCGACCGTGTGGGACCGAGCGAAGCTCGGGAAACAGACACCACCGACCTTACTTCTGCCCCACCAACGTATCCACCGCCGGCACCCGCGTCTCGCTCTCCATCTGCGCATCGTGCTCCAGCTGATGACTGAACCGCTCCAGCGACCCATGCGCCGGCTTGGCATCACTGGCGAACACCGGTGGGCTGAGGATGTAGGCGGTCAGGATCCGCCCTAGCGCCTGCAGGCTGTCGATGTGTGTGCGCTCATAGCCATGGGTGGCATCACAGCCAAACGCCAACAGCGCCGTACGGATGTCATGCCCTGCCGTCACCGCTGAATGCGCGTCACTGAAGTAATAGCGGAACAGGTCGCGCCGCACGGGCAGTTCGTGCTCCTCGGCCAGTTTCAGCAGGTGCCGCGACAGGTGGTAGTCATAGGGCCCGCTGGAGTCCTGCATGGCCACGCTCACCGCGTGCTCGCTGCTGTGCTGGCCGGGGGCGACCGGGGCGATGTCGATGCCGACGAATTCACTCACGTCCCACGGCAGTGCACCGGCAGCGCCCGAGCCGGTTTCCTCGGTGATGGTGAACAGCGGGTGGCAGTCGATGGGCGGTTGCTGGCCGCTCTCCACAATCGCCTTGAGACTGGCCAGCAGGGCAGCCACACCAGCCTTGTCGTCCAGGTGGCGGGCGCTGATGTGGCCGCTGTCGGTGAATTCGGGCAGCGGGTCGAAGGCCACGAAGTCGCCGATGTTGACGCCCAGGCTTTCGCAGTCGGCGCGGGTGGTGCTGTAGGCGTCCAGGCGCAGTTCCACATGGTCCCAACTGACGGGCAACTGGTCGACCGCGGTGTTGAAGGCGTGCCCGGAGGCCATCAGCGGCAGCACGCTGCCGCGGATCACGCCGCTGTCGGTGAACACGCTGACGCGGCTGCCTTCGGCGAAGCGGCTGGACCAGCAGCCGACGGGCGCTAGCGACAGACGACCGTTGTCCTGCACGGCGCGCACGCTGGCGCCGATGGTGTCCAGGTGCGCCGACACGGCGCGGTCGGGCGAGCTTTGGCGGCCCTTGAGGGTGGCGCGGATGGTGCCGCGACGGGTCAGTTCGAAGGGAATGCCCAACTCTTCCAGGCGCTCGGCCACGTAACGCACGATGGTGTCGGTGAAGCCGGTGGGGCTGGGGATGGCGAGCATTTCCAGCAGGACTTTTTGCAGGTATTGGGTGTCCGGTTCGGGGATGGTCATGAAACCTCCTGAGGTATCAGGTGTGTGGGACCGGGCGAAGCTCGGGAAGCAGGCGGCGCGGTTCGGCGAGCGATTCGCGGTGGCTGCTTCCCGAGCTTCGCCCGGTCCCACAAGCGGTCAGGTGAGCACCTGGCAATGGGGGAACAGCAAGTCGATGAACTTGCGCGCGGTGGGCCGGGGCTCGTGGTTGGCCAGGCCGACGCGTTCGTTGGCTTCGATGAATACGTACTCCGGCTGATCGGCAGCGGGCACCAGCAGGTCCAGGCCCACGACGGGGATGTTCAAGGCGCGCGCCGCCGTAACGGCTGCCTCGGCCAGGGTGGGATGGAGAATGTCAGTGACGTCTTCCAGGTGCCCACCGGTATGCAGGTTGGCAGCGCGGCGCACGGCCAGTACCTGGCCGGCAGGCAGCACGGTGTCGTAGTCCACGCCCGCAGCGTGCAGCGTGCGCTGGGTTTCGTGGTCCAGCGGGATGCGGCTTTCGCCTTGGGTGGCGGCCTGGCGTCGACGGCTCTGGGCTTCGATCAGGGCGCCGATGCTGTGCCTGCCGTCGCCTACAACCTGCGCGGGGCGGCGGATGGCCGCGGCTACCACTTCGAAGCCGATCACCACGATGCGCAGGTCGGCGCCCTCGTGAAAACTCTCCAGCAGCACCCGGCTGTCGAACCGGTGGGCGTGCTCGATGGCTTGCTGCACATCGTCAAGGTTGTCCAGGTCCACGGCCACGCCCTGGCCCTGTTCGCCGTCCACCGGCTTGACCACGATGCGCCCGTGCTGCTGCAGAAAGTCCTCGTTGTCATCAGCGCTGCCCGCCAGTTGCTGGGCTGGCATTTGTAGTCCAGCGGCACTGAGCACCTTGTGGGTCAGGCTCTTGTCTTGGCACAGGCTCATGCTGATGGCGCTGGTCAGGTCACACAGCGATTCGCGGCAGCGGATGCGTCGGCCGCGATGGATCAGGGTGAACAGGCCGGCATCGGCATCATCGATCTGCACCTCGATGCCGCGGCTCAAGGCTTCATCGACGATGATGCGGGCGTACGGATTGAGCTCGGCCTGCGGGCCGGGGCCCAGGAACAGCGTCTGGTTGATGCCGTTCTTGCGCTTGATGGCGAAGGTGGGCAGGGTGCGGAAATCCAGCTTGGCGTAGAGGTTCTTGGCCAGGCGGTTGTCGTGCAGCACCGACAGGTCCAGGTAGCTCAGGCCACGGCTCATGAAGTGCTCTATCAGGTGACGCACCAGCACTTCACCCACGCCGGGGCGGGTGCAGCGCGGGTCCACCGCCAGGCACCACAGGCTGCTGCCGTTCTCGGGGTCGTGAAAGGCCTTCTGGTGGTTCAAGCCCATGACGCTGCCGATCACTTGGCCACTGTCCTCGTCCTCGGCCAGCCAGTACACCGGGCCGCCCTGGTGGCGCGGCGTCAGGCGGGTGGGATCGATGGGCAGCATGCGGCGCTTGAGGTACAGCTGATTGATGGCTTCCCAGTCGGCTTCGCTCTGGGCGCGGCGAATGCGAAACCCGCGAAACACGCGCTGGGCCGGGCGGTAGTCGCTGAACCACAGGCGCAGGGTGTCGGAGGGGTCCAGGAACAATTGGTGCGGCGCCTGGGCCAGCACTTGCTGCGGCGCGGCCACGTACAGGGCAATGTCGCGCTCGCCCTGTTGTTCGTGCACCAGTTCCGCAGCTAGGCTTGCGGGGTCGGGAAACGTGTGGCCGATCAGCAAGCGGCCCCAGCCGCAATGCACGGCGTGAGGATGCTCGTCGGGCACGCTGCCGTCCTCGGCGAAGCGTGCCTGCAGCCGCTCGTAGGTCGGCGACTGGCCGCGCAGCAGGCGCTGGTTATAGGCTGTGGCGTGAGGTTTCATTGGTCAGATTCCTTGTTCGCTCAGCCACAGGTTGAGGGCCGCCAGTTGCCACAGTTTGGAGCCGCGCAACGGGGTCAGCTGGCCTTGAGGGTTGGTCAGCAACTGATCGAGCATGGCCGGCTTGAACAGGCCACGGTCCTGGCTGGGGTCCAGCAGCAGGTCGCGCACCCAGTTCAGGGTGTTGCCCTCCAGGTGCTTGAGGCCCGGTACGGGGAAGTAGCCTTTCTTGCGGTCGATGACTTCGCTGGGGATGACCAGGCGCGCGGCTTCCTTGAGCACCTGCTTGCCGCCGTCAGGCAGCTTGAACCGCGCCGGCACGCGAGCCGACAGCTCAACCAGACGGTAATCCAGGAACGGTGTGCGCGCCTCCAGGCCCCAGGCCATGGTCATGTTGTCGACGCGTTTGACCGGGTCGTCCACCAACATCACCGTGCTGTCCAGGCGCAGGGCCTTGTCCACGGCGGCGTCGGCGCCGGGTTGGGCAAAATGTTCGCGCACGTAATCACCGGCAGCGTCGTTCTTCGTCAGCCAGGCCGGTTGCACGGTGGCCGCGTAGTCGGCGTAGCTGCGGTCAAAAAACGCTTCGCGGTAGGCGGCGTACGGGTCGCTGGCGCCGTCTACCTGCGGGTACCAGTGGTAGCCGGCGAACAGTTCGTCAGCGCCCTGGCCGCTCTGCACCACCTTGCAGTGCTTGGCTACCTCGCGCGACAGCAGGTAAAAGGCGATGCAGTCGTGGCTGACCATGGGCTCGCTCATGGCGCGGAAAGCGGCGGGCAGTTGCTCGATGATTTCGGCTTCGTCGATGCGCAATTGATGATGACGGGTGCCGTAGTGCTTGGCGATCAGGTCCGAATACTGGAATTCGTCGCCGCGTTCGCCGCCGGCGTCCTGGAAGCCGATGGAGAAGGTCGACAAGTCATCCACGCCCACTTCGCGTAGCAAGCCCACCAGCAGGCTGGAGTCCACGCCGCCTGACAGCAGCACGCCCACGTCAACGGCAGCGCGTTGGCGAATGGCAACCGCTTCACGGGTGCTGTCCAGCACGCGGTCGCGCCAGTCTTCCAGGGTCAGGTTGGCTTCGTCGGCGTGTGGCCCGTAGGGCAGGGTCCACCAGGTTTTCTGCTCGGTATTGCCGTTGGCGTCCACGCGCAGCCAGGTGGCGGGCGGCAGTTTCTCGATGCCGGCCAGCAGGGTGCGCGGCGCGGGTACCACGGCGTGGAAATTGAGGTAGTGATTGAGCGCCACCGGGTCGAGCATCGGGCTGATATCACCGCCCTTGAGCAAGGCGGGCAGGGCCGAGGCGAAGCGCAGGCGGCTGCCGGTACGCGACAGGTACAGAGGCTTGACGCCCAGGCGGTCGCGGGCGATGAACAGACGCTGGCTGTCGCGCTCCCAGATAGCGAAGGCGAACATGCCGTTGAGCTTGGGCAGCAGCGCTTCACCCCAGGCGTGGTAGCCCTTGAGCAGCACCTCGGTGTCGCCGCCCGAGTAGAAGGCATAGCCCAGGGCTTCAAGTTCGGCGCGCAGTTCCGGGAAGTTGTAGATGGCGCCGTTGAAGGCCAGGGACAGGCCCAGTTGCTGATCGATCATGGGCTGGGCCGAGCCATCGGACAGGTCCATGATTTTCAGGCGCCGATGACCTAGGGCAATGGGTCCCTGGCTGTGGAAGCCCCACGCATCCGGGCCACGAGGGGCCAGATGATGGGTGATGCGTTCGATGGCGGCGAGGTCCGCCGGTTGATGGTCAAAACGAAGTTCACCTGCTAATCCGCACATAATTCCTTACCGGTTGTTCCGTTGGGGAGGGGCGCCCAGTGCAGGCGCGCTTAAGGAACTGACCGGGGAAGGTTGCAGGAGTTTTAGATCAAAAGGTTATAAAGCGATTTTTTATCGACGGATGATTTGTGCGGACGGTGCCAAATTGTTTCTGAGTAATCCTTAATAATCAATGGATTTAGAGCTGTAACTCCAATCAGATGAGTGGGCGCCAGAAAATATTGGATCCTGGATGGTGGTGATCTATAGTCAATTTAAATAATTGGATCCGAAATCCTGACTGGAATAAACATGCAATGGACCCCGACCTGCCTCGACCGTTTTTCTCCCCACAATTCCGAGGATGACATCTTCGCTTCCGTGCTCTGGGCAGCCCGTGAACTGGGCTACGAGCAATGCAGTATCAATATTTTTGTACGCCGGCCGCTGGCTCAAAACAAAGTGTACAAGCGCAATAATTACTCGTTGGCCTGGAATTGTTTTTATCGCGATAACGATTATTCGAAAACCGATCCCATGTTGCAAAAAAGCCTGTTGGCGCAACTACCGATGTTGTGGACGGATGAACTTTTCGACGCCAATCCCGCGCTGTGGGGGCATTATCAGCGACACGGCCTGCGCTATGGCCTTACCCAGGCGGTGCACAGCGGACGTGGGACCAGTTGCCTACTGAGCCTGGCGCGCAGCCAGGATGTGATCAGCACGCAAGAGTTCAACGACAAGACCGGGGACGTGCTGTGGTTGACGAACCTGGTGCACACCGCGCTGGTACCGCGCATCGAAGCTCAAGTGCAGCAGCAGATCGTTGACAGCGTCGCCCAGGCGTCGCTGTCGCCCCGTGAGCTGGAAGTGCTGAAGTGGACTGCCCAGGGGCTGACATCAGTGGATGTGGGTAAGGTGCTGAAGCTGAGCGAGCGTACGGTCAATTTCCATATCGCCCGTTGCATCGAGAAACTGGGGGTGTGCAACAAGCTGTCGGCGGTGGTGAAGACGGTGTTGTCGGGGTTGATCTAAGCGCTGCCCGTAGCGGCGCTTGAAACGGTGTCGTCTGCATCGCGACCAAGGTCGGCTCCTACATCGTCCTGGGCCTTGGCCGCGAGGCAGGCGGCGCTCGACTCAGTAGCCGGTCATCTCCAGGTACCCCCACCCCCGCTGACTCCCCACCATGCGCACCGGGCCTTCCCAGTACGGTGGCGTGACATTCATCCAGGCATCGCGATTCAGCGCCTCAAGCCGTACGTCCAGGCCGTGATCGGCTATGCGCAACTGCCACTGGGTAGGGGCGGCGTGGCCGTCCAGGGTGGATGAGCCGGGCAAGGGTTTCAGCTCGATCTGTTCGGCGCTCAGTGCCTGCCCCTGGCCGTCGGCGCTGATCCAGTTGCCGCTGATGAAGTCGGCGCCGCCTTGCTGGCGCAGACGGAACAGCATCACCTGGTTGCCGTCCTCCAGGTGCAGGGAAAACCAGTCCCAGCCCTGCTGGTTGGCGGCCAGGGGTTGGCTGCTCCATTCGCGGTCCAGCCAGGCCTGGCCGTTGACGTGCCACTGTCGGCCCTGGGCACTGACGTGACCCTGGGCCTGGTAGAACGGTTGGCTGTAGTACCACGAGGCCTGGCCCTGGAGGGATTTGCGGCTGTAGCCGTGATCACCCTGCAGCACCAGAGGGCGGTCGGTGTTCAGGGTCAGGTCGTAGGCGAAGTCACTGCCGTGGGCAGTCAGGTGCAATTGGCCCAGGTTGGCGCCGCTGGCGCCCGTGCCCTCCATGCGCCAGTCGTCGATCCAGGCGGCGAAGGGCGCATTCTGCACGCCGGCCTGGCCGGTGCCGCCGCGGGCCAGGGCCTGGGCGCTGTGCTGGAAATCGCTACCGGTGAGGGCGGCGTGCCCCAGCCAGATGGTTTTATGGCTCCAGCCGGGGGCCTCGGCGCCAGGGGCCAGGGCGCTGCGGAACAGGGTCCATTGGGCACCGAAATACTCGCCCGTGGTGGCGGTGAGGTTGGCGGTCACGTACCACCATTCGATTCGGTAATCAGGGTGCGGGCCGTGATCGCGGGGGAAGACCAGCGGCGCACCGGGGCGTACCTGGGCAAAGCCGTCCACCTGCGTGCCCAGGCCGGCGAAGCCTTGGGGCGGCGGTGCTGGCGCGTCGCAGCCGGCCAGCAGCACACACGCCAACAGCCAGGGTTTAACGTTCATCGGCGAATACCCGCAGCAGGTCGGTGGGACGGCTGCGCAGCAGACGCACCATGGGCCAGGCCGAGGCCAGGGCGGTGGCCAGCAATGCCCAGCCCATCAACATCAGTATGAGCTGGGGGAATACCTGCAACGGCAAGCGCCAGCCGAACGCCTGGACATTGACCACGGCCACCAGGCACCACGCCAGCAGCACACCCAGGGGCAGCGCCAGTGTCAGGGTGAGCAGGCTCATCAGCCAGGTCTGCGCCAGGTTCAGGGCCACCAGCTGCCGGCGGTTGACGCCCAGGGCCCACAACGGCGCGAGCTGGCCCAGGCGGTTGTCGCTTTGGGTCAGCAGGCTGATGAACAGCGCCACGGCGGCCACCGTCAACGTCAGGCTGTCCAGGGCGCTGGTGGCGCTGAAGGTACGGTCGAATACCTGCACCGCCCAGCCCTTGAGTTGAGCCTGGTCGACCACGCGGCTGTCGTCCAGATGAAACTGCGCCTGCAAGGCGGTCTTGAGCGCGGGCACGGCGTCGGCTTGCACCCGCAGGGCCAGGCGCGTGGCCGGCTGGCCCGGCCACAGCTGTTGCCAGCGTTGGGCGCTGATCAGCACGTGGCCTTTGGGGTTGCCGTAGTCGGCATAAATGCCCACCACGGTCAGCGGCGGGCCGGCAACCTGGCCGGGCAAGGTCAACGCGTCGCCCAGATTCAGGTGCAGGTGGCGGGCCAGTTGCTCGCTAAGCATCAGGCTATCGCTGCCGAACAGACGATCCCATGGGTTGCCGGAAATACCCTGCAGCAGCGGCCAGTGTTCACGGTACAGCGGATCATCGATCACCCCATGCACCTCCACCGGCCAGCCCTGCACGCTGATGTCCTGCTGGTTGCCCGGCAGCACCCGGCTGACTTCGCCACGCTGGGCCAGCCAGGTTTGCATATGGGCAGTTTGCGCGGCGTCCATGGGGCGCACATACAACTCGGCCACCAGGCGTTGTTCCAGCCAGTGGCTGAACGTCTGGCGGAAACCTTCGGTCATGCACGAGGCGCCGACATTGGTGGCCATGGCCAATAACAGCGCCATCAGCGCCTGGCTCAGGGCGGGCAGTTGCTGGCGGCAGTCGGCCAGGAACCATTGGCCGATAGCCGACTGCGGCCGTGGCAGGGCCAGCAGGCAGTCCAGCAGTACCGGCAGGGCCAGGGCCGCCGCCAGCAGCAGGCACGCCAACAGGGCGAATCCAGCCGCAAGACTGTCCCCCAGTACCACCAGCGCCGAGGCTGCCACCGCCATGATGCCCGCGATTGCGCCCTGGCGGCGCAACCACTGACGGTGGGCGCCGGCCCAGGCGTGAGCCCCGGCCATAGCCAACAGCGGCAGGCGTGCTGCGCGCCATAGGCTCTGGGCGCCGGCCAGCAGGGCACCAACCAGGCCCAGGCCGATTGCGCCCAGCCACCAGCCGGCACTCAGGCTGAGCTGGCTACCCACCTCGGCACCGTACAGGCCGCGCAGGCTGGCGGCGACGTCCGGCAACAGCAGGCTGGCCAGCAGGTAGCCGCTGACCACGCCGGCGCTGGCGCCGATCAGCGCCAGCAGGGTCAACTCCAGCAGCAATGCACTGATCAGCACGCCCAGGGCCACACCGCAGGCGCGCAACGTGCGCAGCAGGCTGCGGCGTTGCTCCAGGGCCAGGCCGATGGCGGCTTGGGCGATGAACAGCCCTACCACGAATGCCAGCAGGCCGAGGGCGGAGAGGTTCAGGTGCAGGGCCTCGGTGAGACGTTGCATGTCCTGGCCCGGGTCGGTGTGTTGCCAGCGCAGTTGGCTGCTCAGGTTGCCGGGCAGTTGGCCCTTGAATTCAGCCGGCAGCAACAGGCGCGACAGTTGCTCGGGGGCGCCGAGCAGGTGCTGGGCATGGCCGATGTCCATCAGCAGTACGCCGGGTGCCATGTCGTCGCGCGCCTGCATGGGGGGCAGGCCGGGCAGGGGGCTGGCACCGTCGCTCAACCCCAGGCGCTTGAGCGTCTGCCGCGCAATCCACGTCTGGCCGGGGTCGCCGATGAAGGCGTACAGCTGGTCCGGGGAAGGCACCTGGCCGGCCAGTGAGGTGTGTGGCGGCAGGCTGAGCGGGTCGATCCCCGTCACTTGCAGGCGCTGGCCGGTGAGGGTGACGCTGCCTTGCAGCACCGGCGACACCGGCCAGCCTTGGCGCCGCAGCTCGATGAACAGTTGCTGTGGCAAGCGTTGGCCCTGGGCGGGTGCCAGGCTGGTCTGGGCCCGTCCACCGATCAGTTCGCTGGCCTGGGCGTAGCTGGCGCGGGCCTGGCCGTTGAGGGCCTGCACGCCGATCAGCAGTGCGGTGGCCAGCCACAGCCCGGCCAGCACGCTGGCCAATTGCACCGGGTGCTTGCGCCAATGGCTGAGCAGGGCGACCAGCGTCCACCGCAGGCGGGTCATGTCAGTGCTCCTGCACCCGGCCTGCATGCAGCACCACCTGGCGTTGCAGGCGGGCGGCAATCGCCGGGCTGTGGGTGACCATCAGCAGGCTGCAGCCGGTATCGGCCTGCAGTTGCAGCAGCAGGTCGAGCACTTGGGCGCTGGTGTGTTCGTCGAGATTGCCGGTGGGCTCGTCGGCCAGCAACAGCGCCGGGCGCGAAGCGAGGGCACGGCCCAGGGCCACCCGTTGCTGTTGGCCGCCGGACAGTTGTTCAGGGTAGCGGTCGAGCATCGCGGTCAGGCCCAGGCGTTCGGCCAGCTCCGTGTTCCAGGCCGGGTCATGACGCCCCGCCAGGCGTGCCTGGAAGGCCAGGTTGTCGGCCACGGTCAGGCTGGTGATGAGGTTGAACTGCTGGAAGATCAGGCCAATGCCGGTGCGGCGCCAGTCGGCCAGTTGGCGTTCGTTGAGATGTTCCAGTGCCAGGCCGTGCGCTTCGATGTGCCCGCTGTCAATGCGGTCCAGGCCGGCCACCAGGTGCAGCAGGGTACTTTTGCCGCTGCCGGACTCGCCCATCAGCGCCAGGCTCTGGCCCTGGGGCAGTTGCAGGTCGACCCCGGCCAGTACGGGGAGTGGACCTTGGGGGGTGGGGTAGGATTTGTGGAGTTGGTGGATGGTTAGCATGGGGGCCTGGGTGTTGGGGTTTTGGGGTGTAGGGCGTTAGATTTTTGGTGTTCATCAAAT
>KI547164.1:753668-757437 GCA_000497835.1 gamma proteobacterium L18
GCGCGGGCGGCGCGCGATCTCATGAACACCACACATCCCCACCCCTACCCCTTGTTCTTCACCAACCCCCGCACCCAAAACCGATTCGGATGACAAGCCTCCGCCACCCCCCGCGGCAGCGGCAGCGCCTCATCATCCACCCACGCCGCAATCAACTCGCCACTCAGCGGCGCCGTGATCAACCCGCGCGAGCCGTGCCCGCTGTTCACATACAACCCCTCCAACCACGGGCAAGCCACGTCCGGCACCTGCCGGGCATCGCGGCTTAGTATGGCGTAGGCGTGGGAAAACGCCTCGCGGTCGGCCACCGGGCCGACGATGGGCAGGTAGTCGGGGCTGGTGCAGCGGAACGCGGCGCGGCCTTGCAGTTGCTCAACCGGCAACTGTCGGGCACCCAGGCGCTGGGTCAGGTCGGCGGAGATTTCCTCCAGCATCGCCAGGTTGCCTTCGTGCTCCGCCACGGTCGGGGTCAGGTCGTCGTTGTGGAAGTCGAAGCTGGCGCCCAGGGTGTGCTCGCCCAGACGCGCCGGCGCCACGTAGCCTTCGGCGCACACCACGGTGCCCAGCACCGCGCTACCCGGCGTTTGCGCCAGGCGGGTGATTTGCCCGCGAATGCGCTTGAGCGGCAGGTCTGCCGTTTGCGCGGTTTCCCGCACCTGCGCGGCCGTGCACAGTACTGCCATCGGTGCGCTGGCCAGCAGTTGATCGCCGTCCCACGCCTGCCACTGGCCGTCGACCTTGCGCAGGTCCAGCACGTGATGGTGGGTAAGCACGTGCACGCCAGGCTGGCCGGCCTGCCATTGGCACAGGGCCGGTGGGTGCACCCAGCCCCCTTCGGGGTAGTGCAGGCCGCCACTGGCCAGTTCCACACCGGCGCGGGCCTGGGCAGCGTCGCGGTCCAGCAGGTGCAGCAGTTGGGCATCGAAGGCGCCGGCCAGTTGCGCCTGGCGTTGCCCTTCCTTGGCGTCGAAGGCCAGTTGCAGCACGCCGCAGTCATCCCAGTCGCGGCCGCGTTGCAGCTGTTCGAGCAGTCGGCGCGTGTGGCCAAAGCCGCTGACGATCAGTTGCGACAGCGCGGTGCCGTGGGCGGACAGCTTGAGGTAGAGCACCCCTTGCGGGTTGCCGGACGCCTCCTGGGCCACCTCGGCATGGCGCTCCAGCAGGCTCACCCGCCACCCCCGGGCGGCCAGGCTGGCCGCCGTGGCGCAGCCGGCCAGGCCGGCGCCGATCACCAGCGCATGGCGCTCGCCCGCAGGCGGCGTGGGGCGCGCAAACCAGGGTTTGACCGTCGACACCACGGCTTCGGTCGGGCCCTGGAACACCCCGCGCGACACCTCCCATTTCTTGCCGATGCCAGGGATACGCTTCATCTTGTAGCCCACCGCGATCAACCCGCGGCGCACCCAGCCCGTGCTGGTGAACGTACCCAGCGTGGAGCCGGGCGCGGCCAGGCGCGCCAGCTGGGCGAACAGTTCCGGGGTCCACATCTCCGGGTTCTTGGCCGGGGCGAAGCCGTCCAGGAACCAGGCATCGATCTGCGCATCCAGTTGCGGCAATTGCTCCAGCGCATCGCCGATCATCAACGTCAGGGTCACGCGGCCGCCGTCGAACACCAGGCGCTGGAAGCCCGGGTGAATGCCCACGTACTGCTGCAGCAGCGGTGCAGTGAAGGTAGCCAGCTCCGGCCACAGGGCCAGGGCGCGGCTGAGGTCAGCGTGGCTGAGCGGGTATTTTTCGACGCTGATAAAGTGCAGGCGCGCGCCGGGGGCGGCAAGTTGATCGAACAGTTGCCAGGCACAGAAAAAATTCAGGCCGGTGCCAAAACCGGTCTCGCCGATCACCAGCCGCTGACCATCGCCCAGGGCGCTGAAGCGCGCGGTCAAATCGTTCTGGTCGATGAATACGTGACGGGTTTCTTCCAAACCTGACGCGGCGAAGTAGACGTCGCCGTATTGGCGGGAAGTGGGGCGGCCCAGTTCGTCCCAGTCGATCTGGGCGTGCAGTGTTTCGGTGCTCATGTTCGGCTCGGCTACAGACAGGGGGTCATGATACCGGTGCGGATGCGCTACCCTCTAGGCCTTATTGGTCAAGGAGTAGCTGCCCATGTTCGAGTCCGCCGAAATCGGTCACGCCATCGACAAGGAAACCTTCGAAGCCCAGGTGCCCGCCCTGCGCGAAGCCCTGCTGGAAGCCCAGAACGAACTCCATGCCCAGGCGCGTTTCCCGGTGATCGTGCTGATCAATGGCATCGAAGGGGCGGGCAAGGGCGAGACGGTCAAGTTGCTCAACGAGTGGATGGACCCCCGGCTGATCGAGGTGCGTTCCTTCGACCAGCAGACCGACGAAGAACTGGCGCGGCCACCGGCCTGGCGCTATTGGCGGCAGTTGCCGGCCAAGGGCAAGATCGGCGTGTTCTTCGGCAACTGGTACAGCCAGATGATTCAGGGCCGCGTACATCGCGAGTTCAAGGACGCAGTGCTGGACCAGGCCATCAACGGCGCCGAGCGCCTGGAACAGATGCTGTGCGACGAAGGCGCGCTGATCTTCAAGTTCTGGTTCCACCTGTCCAAGAAGCAGATGAAGGCGCGGCTCAAGGCCCTCAGGGATGACCCCTTGCACAGCTGGCGCATCAGCCCGCTGGACTGGCAGCAGTCGGAAACCTATGACCGTTTCGTGCGCTTCGGCGAGCGGGTGCTGCGCCGCACCAGCCGCGAGTATGCGCCGTGGCACATCATCGAAGGCGTTGACCCGTATTACCGCAGTCTCACCGTGGGCAAGTTGCTGCTCGAAGGTTTGCAGGCCGCGTTGAAAGCGCCCACCGAGCCGGTGCACCAGAGCGTTGCGCCCCTGGGCCACAGCCTCGACGGCAAGAACCTGCTCGACAGCCTCGACCTGAGCAAGCAGCTGAAGAAGGACCACTATCAGCAGCAATTGGTGGAAGAGCAGGCACGCCTGTCCGGCCTGCTGCGCGACAAGCGCATGCGCCGCCACGCCCTGGTGGCGGCATTCGAAGGCAACGACGCCGCCGGCAAGGGCGGCGCCATTCGCCGCGTGGCCGCCGCCCTCGACCCGCGCCAGTACAACATCGTGCCCATCGCCGCGCCTACTCAGGACGAACTGGCGCAGCCGTACCTGTGGCGTTTCTGGCGGCAGATTCCGGCGCGGGGCAAGTTCACCATCTTCGATCGTTCCTGGTACGGCCGCGTGCTGGTGGAGCGGGTGGAGGGCCTGTGCAGCGACGCCGACTGGATGCGCGCCTATGGCGAGATCAACGACTTCGAGGAGCAGTTGAGCAATGCCGGCGTGGTGGTGGTCAAGTTCTGGCTGGCCATCGACAAGCAGACCCAGCTGGAACGCTTCCAGGCCCGCGAGGCAGTGCCGTTCAAGCGCTTCAAGATCACCGAGGACGACTGGCGCAACCGCAAGAAGTGGGACCAGTATCGCCAGGCCGTGGGCGACATGGTCGACCGCACCAGCACCGAGATCGCGCCCTGGACCCTGATCGAGGCCAATGACAAGCATTGGGCGCGGGTGAAGGTGCTGCGCACCATTAACGACGCGCTGGAAGCCGCGTTCAAGCGCGACAAGAAATAGGTTGTATGGCGAGCACAAAAGGCTGACAACGCCAATCCCACAGGCCATGGCACGTTGCAACCAACGTGGGAGCGGGTTCTACCCGCGAAGCGCCGCGCGGGCGGCGCTCGATCTCAAAAGCGACGCAAACACCCAAGACATGCACCTCTTGAATCCACCGACCCCCTTCAGGCCC
>KI547164.1:757840-775400 GCA_000497835.1 gamma proteobacterium L18
GGCGCTCTTGAGATCGAGCGCCGCCCGCGCGGCGCTTCCCGGCCAGAGGCCGGTCCTACATTTGTTTCGGGCCAGTTATGCCAGTGCCATCGCCTGGTCCGCCTTGTTGGTTCGCTTTGGATGAGTGGGTAGCCATAGCCTGCCATCAAGCGGCTCGATGATTGTCGCGACACCGCGCACCCGCGCCTATGCTTGGGGGCATTCGGACAATGACATCAAGGAGGTGCGGCATGCGTGAAGTGGTGATCGTCGACAGCGTGCGGACAGGGCTGGCCAAGTCCTTTCGCGGCAAATTCAACCAGACCCGCCCCGATGACCTGGCGGCCCATTGCGTCAACGCGCTGCTGGCACGCAATGGCATCGACCCGGCCAGTGTCGAGGACTGCATTGTGGGCGCGGCGTCCAACGAGGGCGCACAGGGTTTCAACATCGGCCGCAACGTGGCGGTGCTGTCGAAACTGGGCACCGGCACGGCAGGCATGACCCTCAACCGCTTCTGCTCCTCGGGCCTGCAGGCCATTGCCATTGCGGCCAACCAGATCGCGTCGGGCTTCAGTGATGTGATCGTGGCCGGCGGCGTGGAATCCATCAGCCTGACCCTGCGCAGCGTCAACCAAGACCGCCTGCTCAACCCCACCCTGCAGGAAAGCTCGCCGGGCATCTACATGCCCATGGGCCTGACCGCCGAGGTGGTGGCCAAGCGTTACCAGGTCAGCCGCCAGGCCCAGGACCATTACGCGCTGCAAAGCCAGCAACGCACCGCCAAGGCCCAGGCCGACGGGCGGTTCGACGATGAAATCGTGGCCATGAACACCCGCTACCTGGTGGAAGACAAGGCCACCGGCGAGCAGAAATGGCTGGACGGCGTGGTCGACCGTGACGACTGCAACCGGCCCGATACCACCCTGGAAAGCCTGGCCAGCCTGAAGCCTGCGTTCAGCGAGGATGGCTCGGTGACCGCAGGCAATGCCTCGCAGTTGTCGGACGGTGCGTCCATGACCTTGGTGATGAGCCTTGAACGGGCCCAGGCGCTGGGCCTGAAACCGCGCGCCATTTTCCGCGGATTCACCGTGGCCGGGTGCGAGCCGGATGAAATGGGCATTGGCCCAGTGTTCGCCGTGCCCAAGCTGTTGAAGGCGGCGGGGGTGGCGGTACAGGACGTGGACCTGTGGGAATTGAACGAGGCGTTTGCGTCCCAGTGCGTGTATTGCCGTGACCGCCTGGACATCGACAACGCCAAGTACAACGTCAACGGCGGCTCGATTGCCATCGGCCACCCGTTCGGCATGACCGGATCGCGCCAGGTGGGGCATATCGTGCGCGAGCTGCAGCGGCAGAAATTGCGCTATGGCGTGGTGACCATGTGCGTGGGCGGCGGGATGGGTGCGGCGGGGTTGTTTGAGGCGGTTTGACCTTTAGACCGCTATCGCGAGCAAGCTTTGCTCCCACAGTGTAGTGCCATCCTCGGTGGCTGGCTTGACACTGTGGGAGCAAAGCTTGCTCGCGATGAGGCCATCAGCATCACATCAAACCATCAGGCACGACGCTGCATGCGCTCGATATACGCCTGGGTCTCCTGCGCCGCCCGTTCGCGGGTAGGGTAGGGGCCTTCCTGGGTGTTTTCGCGGGTGGTGAAGAAAAACTCGCCGTTGATCAGGATCACCCGGTCACTGCGGTAGTGCACGGTATCCACCGGGTCTTGCGCACGCTTGCCGTACATGGAAATTCTCCCAGGCTGGTTGCCGTTATCTTATCCAGTTCGCCGACCCTGGCACCTACCGCCGGTCAGTCCCACGCTACCCCCTGTGGGACCGGGCGAAGCTCGGGAACGGGGCACCGCTGACTTCGCGTGGTGCCTTTCCCGAGCTTCGCCCGGTCCCACAAGAAAAGGGGGGACGGGTCAGCCGCTTTTACCCGATTCAAGCATGTTTTCCGGACGCACCCACTGGTCGAACTCGGCATCGGTCAGGTAGCCCAGGTCCAGCGCCGCCTGGCGCAAGGTCAGGTTCTCGCCGTAGGCCTTCTTGGCAATCTGCGCGGCCTTGTCGTAGCCGATGTGCGGGTTGAGGGCGGTCACCAGCATCAGGCCGCGCTCCAGGTGTTCGGCCATCTGCGCCGGGTCCGGCTCCAGCCCTGCAATGCAGTGCGCCTGGAAGTTGCTGCAGCCATCGGCCAGCAGGCGGATCGATTGCAGCAGGTTATGGATGATCACCGGCTTGTACACGTTCAACTGCAGGTGCCCCTGGCTGGCCGCAAAGCCGATCGCCACGTCATTGCCCAGCACCTGGCAGGCCAGCATCGACAGCGCTTCGCACTGCGTGGGGTTGACCTTGCCCGGCATGATCGAGCTGCCCGGCTCGTTGGCCGGCAGCTTCACTTCGGCAAGCCCCGCGCGCGGACCGGAGCCCAGCAGGCGCAGGTCGTTGGCCAGCTTCATCAGGGCAACGGCCAGGGTTTTCAGTGCGCCGCTCAGGCTGGTCAGCGGTTCGTGGCCGGCCAGGGCGGCGAATTTGTTCGGCGCGGTGATGAACGGCAGGCCCGACAACGCCGCCAGTTCTGCGGCAATGGCTTCGGAAAAGCCGTGCGGGGCGTTCAGCCCGGTGCCCACCGCCGTGCCGCCCTGGGCCAGTTCGCACACCGCCGGCAAGGCGGCGCGGATGGCACGCTGGGCATAATCCAGCTGCGCGACGTAGGCCGACACTTCCTGGCCGAAGGTGATGGGCGTGGCGTCCATCATGTGCGTGCGGCCGGTCTTGACCAGGTGGGTGTGGCGCGCCGACAGCTCGGCCAGGCCGGCCGACAGTTCGGCGATGGCCGGCAGCAGTTGCTGGTTCACGGCCTGGGCGGCGGCGATGCTCATGGCGGTGGGGAAACAGTCGTTGGAGCTTTGCGAGCGATTGACGTGGTCGTTGGGGTGCACCGGCGCCTTGCCGCCGCGGCCCTTGCCGGCCAGTTCGTTGGCGCGCCCGGCGATCACCTCGTTGACGTTCATGTTGCTCTGGGTGCCGCTGCCGGTCTGCCACACCACCAGCGGGAACTGGTCGTCATGTTCGCCGTCCAGCACCTCGTCGGCGGCCTGCTCGATCAATCGGGCGATATCGGCCGGCAGGTCACCGTTGCGGTCATTGACCCGCGCCGCCGCCTTCTTGATCAGCGCCAGGGCGTGCAGCACCGCCAGGGGCATGCGCTGGTCGCCAATGGCGAAGTTGATCAGCGAACGCTGGGTCTGTGCGCCCCAGTAGGCCTGCTCGGGAACTTCGATCGGGCCCAGGCTGTCAGTTTCTGTTCGGCTCATGCGACGGTCCTCTGCAAGGGTGTGATTCGCAGTTTAGGCTGTGTATCGCCTTGCAGGTTCCATCAGGTTTCATCTGCCGACCGTGCGTCCGGGGTTGAGCCAACGCCGTGCTTGGGCGCAGAATGTTTGATTCCGGGGTACTACCTCGCCTGCTAACTTAAGGAAACTCGATGACCCGTCTTCGTGCCATCTGTACCGCGGTTGCTCTGGTCTGCGCCAGCGGCCAGGTCTTCGCCGACACCGCCAGCCACAACGCCAGTGCTGAATCGTTCCTGATGATGGCGCACGCCGACAAGCTCGGTACACCGGTCTACATGCAGGTGCAGCAGATGTTTGCCCAGCGTTTCGAACAGACCAAGGCCCCGGACTCCAAGCGCGCCGTGCTGGAAACCTATCAGGCCAAGGCCAACGCCGCCCTCGACCAGGCCATCGGCTGGAACAAGCTGAAGCCGGACATGGTCAAGCTGTACACCGACACCTTCACCGAGCAGGAGCTCAAGGACCTGGTCAAGTTCTACCAGTCGCCACTGGGCAAGAAAGTGCTGGAGAAGATGCCATCGGTCACCCAGCAGTCCGCCCAGATCACCCAGCAGAAGCTGGAAAGTGCCGTGCCGGTGGTCAACAAGCTGCTGTCTGACATGACCAACGAGCTGGCGCCGCCGAAAGCCGCCGCACCAGCCGCACCGGCCAAGAAGCCGTAAGCGGGGCCGCCCATGTCCATGCAGCAACGCATTGAACAGGCGCTGGGTGCCCTGCACCCGGCCCATTTGCAGGTGCTCGACGAGAGCCACATGCACAGCCGCGGGCTGGAAACCCACTACAAGGTAGTGCTGGTGACCGAGCAGTTCGTCGGGCTGAGCCGCGTCAAGCGCCAGCAACTGGTTTACGCCAGCCTGGGTGAGCTGATGGGGCAGTTCCATGCCCTGGCCCAGCACACCTACACTCCTGACGAGTGGGCACAGGTAGGCGCCGCGCCTGCCTCGCCTACCTGCGCGGGCGGGCATTGATCCAAGGCAATACTTCCTGGGCCGGTTTTTGATAGAATTGGTTCAGAAGTAGCTTCCCTCCATTGAGAGGGGTCTGTGGGAGCGGGCTCTGCCCGCGAAGCGAACACTGCGATGCATCAGGCATTGCAAGGTGTCTTCTTCGCGGGCAGAGCCCGCTCCCACAGTTGTTTTATATATCCAACATCAACCCGGTCCGTCCTTTACGAGGACAACCACCTGGAGTTTTATCCATGACACAAGCCATTGTCGTGGCGGCACTGTACAAGTTCGTCACCCTGGAAGATTACGTTGACCTGCGCGAGCCCCTGCTCAATGCCATGGTCGACAACGGCATCAAAGGCACCCTGCTGATCGCCGAAGAAGGCATCAACGGCACCGTCTCCGGTACCCGCGAAGGCATCGACGGCCTGCTGGCCTGGCTGCGCAGCGACGCGCGCCTGGTGGACATCGACCATAAAGAGTCGTACTGCGACGAGCAGCCGTTCTACCGCACCAAGGTCAAGCTCAAGAAAGAGATCGTGACCTTGGGCGTACCGGGTGTCGACCCCAACCGTACCGTCGGCACCTACGTGGAGCCCAAGGACTGGAACGCGTTGATCAACGACCCCGAAGTGCTGCTGATCGACACCCGCAACGATTACGAAGTGGCCATCGGCACCTTCGCAGGCGCCATCGACCCCAAGACCACCTCGTTCCGCGAGTTCCCTGATTACATCAAGGCCAACTTCGACCCGGCGGTGCACAAAAAGGTCGCGATGTTCTGCACCGGCGGCATCCGCTGTGAAAAAGCCTCCAGCTACATGCTCAATGAAGGCTACGGCGAGGTGTTCCACCTCAAGGGCGGCATCCTCAAGTACCTCGAAGAGGTGCCACAGGAAGAGTCCAAGTGGCAGGGCGACTGCTTCGTGTTCGACAACCGCGTCACCGTGCGTCACGACCTGACCGAAGGCGACTACGATCAGTGCCACGCCTGCCGCACGCCGATCAGCATCGAAGACCGCGCCAGCGAGCACTATGCCCCCGGCATCAGCTGCCCGCACTGCTGGGACAGCCTGAGCGAGAAAACCCGCAAGAGCGCCATCGACCGCCAAAAGCAGATCGAATTGGCCAAGGCGCGCAACCTTCCTCACCCGATAGGCCATAATTACCGCAAAGCCGCTGCCACCCAGGACTGAAGCCATGCAAACACGCCTGCTGTACGTGATGGACCCCATGTGTTCCTGGTGCTGGGGTTTTGCCCCGGTCGCCGAGGCCCTGATCGAGCAGGCGAAAGCCGCCGGCGTAGGCGTGCACCTGGTAATGGGTGGCCTGCGTACCGGGGGCGGCGCGGCACTGGAGTCGTCTTTGCGCGCCAGCATCCTGCACCACTGGCATGCGGTGCACGAAGCCACTGGCCAGCCCTTCAAGTTCGACGGTGCGCTGCCTGACGATTTTGTCTACGACACCGAGCCCGCTTGCCGGGCCGTGGTGGCGGTGCGCAGCCTGGACGAAGGCGCGGCCTGGCAGATGGCCAAACTGATCCAGAACGCCTTCTACGCTGAAGGCCGCGACGTGACCCAGGTGGCGGTGCTGGTGGAGTTGGCCGAAAAAGCCGGTATCCCGCGCATCGAATTCGCCGCCGCCTTCGACAGCGCCGAACAGCTGACCGCCACGGCGGACGACTTCAACTGGGTGCGCGACCTCAACATCGCCGGTTTCCCCACCCTGCTGGCCCAGCGTGGCGGGCAGATGGCCCTGCTGACCAACGGCTACCAGCCGCTGGACGCGCTGGCGCCGCTGTTTGCCCGATGGCTGGAAAGGGCTGCCCATGCTTGACCTGCCCGGGCCGACCGACCTGCCCCTGCGGCCCGAGCCGGTTGTCCCTGACCGGCTCAGCTGGGCGCACATTCGGCAACTGGCCCTGAGGCACCGCAAGGCCCTGTGGATTGCCAATGGCGTGGCCGTGCTGGCAACGCTGTGCAGCGTGCCTATTCCTTTGTTGTTGCCGCTGCTGGTGGACGAAGTGCTGCTGGGCCACGGCGACACCGCGCTCAAGGTCATGGACCATGTGCTGCCGGGCGCCTGGCAGAAAGCGGCGGGCTACATCGGCCTGATGCTGCTGGTCACTTTCGGTCTGCGCTGCATGGCGCTGGTGTTCAACGTGGTTCAGGCCCGGTTGTTCGCCGGGCTGGCCAAGGACATCGTCTACCGACTGCGTATCCGCCTGATCGAGCGCCTCAAGCGCATCTCGCTCAGCGAATACGAAAGCCTGGGCGGTGGCACCGTCACCACGCACCTGGTCACCGACCTGGATACCCTGGACAAATTCGTCGGCGAAACCCTCAGTCGGTTCCTGGTGGCGATGCTGACGCTGGTCGGCACCGCCAGCATCCTGATGTGGATGAACTGGAAACTGGCGCTGCTGATCCTGTGCTTCAACCCGTTGGTGATCTTTGCCACGGTGCAGCTGGGCAAGCGCGTCAAACACCTGAAAAAGCTGGAAAACGACAGCACTGCACGTTTCACCCAGGCGCTGACCGAAACCCTGGACGCCATCCAGGAAGTGCGCGCCGGCAACCGCCAGGGCTTCTTCCTTGGCCGCCTGGGCCAGCGCGCCCGCGAAGTGCGCGACTTTGCCGTGGCCTCGCAGTGGAAAAGCGATGCCTCGGGGCGCGCCAGCGGCCTGCTGTTCCAGTTCGGCATCGACATCTTCCGCGCGGTGGCCATGCTCACCGTGCTGTTCTCCGACCTGTCCATCGGCCAGATGCTGGCGGTGTTCAGCTACCTGTGGTTCATGATCGGGCCGGTAGAGCAATTGCTCAACCTGCAATACGCCTACTACGCGGCCGGCGGTGCGCTGACGCGCATCAACGAACTGCTGGCGCGCGCGGATGAACCTCAGTACCCCGGCGGCATCGACCCGTTCCGCAACCGTGACACCGTTGGTATCGAAGTGCGCGACCTGAGTTTCGGCTATGGCGAGGACAAAGTGCTGGAGCACTTGGACCTGTCCATCCTGCCGGGCGAGAAGGTCGCCATCGTCGGCGCCAGTGGCGGTGGTAAAAGCACCCTGGTGCAGTTGCTACTGGGCTTGTATACCCCGCAAAGCGGCGTGATCCGCTTCGGTGGCTCCACCCAGCAGGAAATCGGCCTGACCACATTGCGCGAGAATGTGGCGGTGGTGCTGCAGCATCCCTCGCTGTTCAACGACACGGTGCGGGCCAACCTGACCATGGGCCGCGAGCGCAACGACGAGGCCTGCTGGCAGGCGCTGGAGATCGCCCAGCTGGACGCCACCATCCGCACCTTGCCGCAGGGGCTGGACACCGTTGTAGGCCGTTCCGGCGTGCGCCTGTCCGGTGGCCAGCGCCAGCGCCTGGCCATTGCCCGGATGATCCTGGCCCAGCCCAAGGTGGTCATCCTCGACGAAGCCACCTCGGCCCTGGACGCCGCCACCGAATACAACCTGCACCGGGCCATGGCGCAATTCCTCAACGGGCGGACCACGTTGGTCATCGCGCATCGGTTGTCGGCGGTGAAGCAGGCGGATCGGGTGCTGGTGTTCGATGGCGGGCGGGTTGCCGAAGATGGCGACCATCAGCAATTGATTGCCGATGGCGGGCTGTATGCGCGGCTGTATGGGCACCTGCAGCAGGTCTAAAAGCCTTGCACACAAAGCTAAAACCTCGGTATCTCAGGCCATGGCACGTTGCAACAAATGTAGGACCGGGTTCTACCCGGGAAGCGCCGCGCGGGCGGCGCTGGATCTCGAGAACGACACATTCCCCAAGCCAATCACCTGGTTGCCGTAACGCAATCTCCTGTGGGACCGGGCGAAGCTCGGGAAGCGGCCGGCGCGATTTCGCGTCGTTCGCTTCCCGAGCTTCGCCGGTCCCACAGGAATAGGGGAGGCGCCAGGTGCTAGTCGATATTCGTCTGCCGTTCTTGAGACCGTGCGCCGCCCGCGCGGCGCTTCCCGGCCAAAGGCCGGTCCTACATTTGTTGCAACGTACCATGGCCTGTCAGATCGGGGTTGTGGGCGGGGCCAACCAGTACATTTGTACCAAACTCAACGCTAGCCATTCGTTTGGATAGGCCTGTAAAGTGCCGCCCTGAACGAAATGTGATGCCTGATCACCAAGAACTCTCCATTCGCGCTGTTTTGGCCTAGTATTTTCGGATGTGAGTGGAGTTTTACTGGGTGGTTGTCTGGCTCTGCTGATGCAAGGGACCTCATGAAGCAAAATCGGACTCTCGAAACGCCGAGATTATTAGGCATCGTCTGGCCATTTATCGCAGTTGTATTGTTTCAGGCATTGTTGGGGTGCATCAGCCTATACGCGTTGTCGGCCGTGCGGGGCTATGTGGCCGGTGAGAGTCTGTGGTCCAAGGGCCAAAAGGACGCCATCTATTATCTGAACCTGTACGCTGACAGTCGTGACGAGCGTATTTTCGCCAAGTACCAGGCCGCCATCGCCGTGCCTCAGGGCAGTCACGACCTGCGCGTGGCCCTGGATCGTCCGGCCCCTGATCTTGTGGCCGCGCGCCAGGGCATCCTGCAGGGCGGTAACCACCCCGATGACGTCTCCAGCCTGATCTGGCTGTACCTCAACTTCCGCCATTTCAGCTACCTGGAGCGCGCCATTGAGCGCTGGACCGTCGGCGACAGCTACCTGGTGCAACTGGACTCGGTGGCGCAGCAGATGCACGGAGGTATCAGCGCCGGTACTGCCAGCGAAGAAGACATCATGCGCTGGAAGGACCAGATCCTGGCCATCAACGACGGCGTCACGCCGGCGGCCAAGGCCTTCAGTGACGCCCTGGGCGAGGGCTCACGCTTCCTGTGGCGGCTGCTGATGGTGGTCAACCTCAGCACGGCGGTGTTCCTGATTGCGCTGGCGCTGTGGCGCGTGCATCGTCTGCTGGGCCAGCGTCATGCCTTTGCCAACGCCCTGGAGCTGGAAAAGGAGCGCGCCCAGGTAACCTTGGCCTCCATCGGTGACGGCGTGATCGCCACTGACTTCGAGGGTTGCATCGCCTACATGAACCCGGCTGCCGAGCAGCTCACCCATTGGAACGCCGACCAGGCCGCCGGCCTGCCGCTGGCGTCGCTGTTCAACCTGCTGGACGAGAACGCCGAGAAGGACAGCTTCACCCTGATCGAGCACATCCTGGGCGGCCAGCTGACCGGCGGCAGCGAGCACGCCAAGCTGATCCAGCGCCTGGACGGCAGCACCGTGTCGGTGACCCTGGTAGGCGCGCCGATCCGCACCGAGGGGCGTATCAGCGGTACCGTGCTGGTGCTGCACGACATGACCCAGGAGCGCCAGTACATCGCCAATCTGTCCTGGCAGGCCACCCACGACGCCCTCACCGGGCTGGCCAACCGCCGCGAGTTCGAATTCCGCCTGGAGCAGGCGCTGGGTAATGTCGGCCGCAGCCAGACCCGCCACTCGCTGATGTTCCTGGACCTGGACCAGTTCAAGCTGGTCAACGACACCTGTGGCCATGCGGCGGGCGATGAGCTGCTGCGGCACATCTGCACCCTGCTGCAGTCGGGCCTGCGCGATGGCGACACCCTGGCACGGCTGGGCGGTGATGAATTCGGCATCCTGCTGGAAAACTGCCCGCCGGACGTGGCCGAGCGCATCGCCGAAAACCTGCGCCAGACCGTGCAGAACCTGCATTTCGTCTGGAAGGGTCGTCCGTTCGTCACCACGGTCAGCCTGGGCGTGGTGCATATCTCCCAGGTGCCCACCACCCTGGAAGCCTCCCTGCGGGCCGCCGACATGGCCTGCTACATGGCCAAGGAAAAGGGCCGCAACCGCGTGCAGATCTACCACGCCGACGACACCGAGCTGTCCATGCGCTTCGGCGAAATGGCCTGGGTGCAGCGCTTGCACATGGCCTTGGAAGAGAACCGGTTTGTGCTGTACGCCCAAGAGATTGCCTCGCTGGGGCGTACCGAGAACGCCGGCGGCCACATCGAGATTCTGTTGCGCCTGTACGATGAAACCGGGCGCATGATCATGCCGGAAAACTTCATTCCGGCCGCCGAGCGCTATGGCCTGATGACCGCCCTGGACCGCTGGGTGGTGCAGAATGTGTTCAAGATCATTCAGCAGTGCATGAGCGAAGGCGCCAAGGGCCCGCTGGCGATCTGTGCCATCAACCTGTCGGGCACCAGTATCGGCGACGAGGCATTCCTGGAGTACCTGCGCGAGCAATTCCAGCGTTTTGCCATTCCTCCAGAGCTGATTTGCTTCGAAATTACCGAAACGGCGGCTATCTCCAACCTGGGTAGTGCCATTCGCTTTATCAACGAGCTCAAGGGCCTGGGCTGCCGCTTCTCGCTGGATGACTTCTGTGCCGGGATGTCCTCGTTTGCCTATCTCAAGCACTTGCCCGTGGACTTCCTGAAGATCGACGGCAGCTTCGTCAAAGACATGCTCGATGACCCCATCAACCGCGCCATGGTCGAAGTGATTAACCATATAGGTCACGTCATGGGTAAGCAGACCATCGCCGAATTCGTGGAAACCCCCTTGATAGAGCAAGCCTTGCTTGAAATCGGGGTAGATTATGCCCAGGGTTATCTGATAGAACGTCCACAGGTATTCACCTGCGAAAGTCTGCAGCGTCACGAGGTACGGCCGCGGCCCCTGTTGTTCAAGGCGCCGGGCACATTCCGTTGATGCCTGTAGCTGTGACCGTCACTCCAAAAAGAAGGAATCTGAAAAGTGATCGAGGCGTTCGTCCGTACAGGCCCCCTCATGGAAGCCACCAGTTACCCGCTCTGGGCCCAACAGCTGATTCGTGATTGCAGCGACAGCAAGCGCCGCGTGGTGGAGCATGAGCTGTATCGCAACATGCGCGATGCCACGCTCAGTGCCAAGACCATGCGCCAGTACCTGATTGGCGGTTGGCCGGTGGTAGAGCAGTTTGCCCTGTACATGGCCCAAAGCCTGACCAAGACCCGCTTTGGCCGCAGCCCGGGCGAGGACATGGCGCGCCGCTGGCTGATGCGTAACATTCGCGTGGAGCTCAACCATGCCGATTACTGGGTGCATTGGTGCAATGCCCACGGCGTGACCCTGGAAGACCTGCAAAACCAGGATGTGCCTGCAGAGCTTCTGGCGTTGAGCCACTGGTGCTGGCAGAGCACTTCGGCAGACTCGCTGATCGTGGCCATGGCCGCCACCAACTACGCTATCGAAGGTGCCACCGGTGAGTGGGCGGCGGTGGTGTGCGCCAATGACGTGTACGCCAACTCCTTCCCCGAGGAAGGTCGCAAGCGCGCCATGAAGTGGCTGAAGATGCATGCCCAGTACGATGACGCCCACCCGTGGGAAGCGCTGGAAATCATCTGCACCCTGGCCGGGCACAACCCCAGCAAGGCGCTGCAGGCCGAGGTGCGCCGCGCGGTGTGCATGAGCTATGACTACATGTACACCTTCCTGGAGCGCTGCATGGCCCTGGAAGTGGAGCAGCGCAGCGTACGTCGCGAGCGCCTGACGGCCGTGGCCGCCCAGCACTGAGGGTGATTACTGGGCGTTGAACGCCTGGCCGTTCACGCCCTGGCTGTCCGGGCCCATCAGGTACAGATACACCGGCATGATGGCTTCGGGCAGCGGGTTTTTCTCCGGCGCTTCTGCCGGATACGCCTGGGCGCGCATGCTGGTGCGTGTGGCGCCCGGGTTGATGCTGTTGGCGCGCAACGTGCCCATGCCATCCAGTTCGTCAGCCAGGGTCTGCATCAGGCCTTCGGTCGCAAATTTCGAGACCCCATAAGCCCCCCAGTAGGCCCGACCCTTGCGCCCGACGCTGCTGGAGGTGAACACCAGCGAACCATCGGCCGACAGCTTGAGCAGCGGCAGTAGCGTGCTGGTCAGCATGAAGGTGGCGTTGACGTTGATGTGCATTACCCGCATGAAATGCTCGCCCGACAATTGGTCGACGGGGGTGCGCGGGCCGATGATGGAGGCGTTGTGCAGCAGGCCGTCCAGGCGTCCGAACTCGTTCTCGATCATCACCGCCAGTTCGTCGTACTGGTGGGGCAGGGCGGTTTCCAGGTTGAAGGGGATGACCACCGGTTGCGGGTGGCCGGCAGCTTCGATCTGGTCGTAGACCTGGGTCAGGTTGGCTTCGGTCTTGCCCAGCAGCAGCACCGTGGCGCCGTGGGCGGCGTAGGTCAGGGCCGCGGCAGCGCCGATGCCACGACCGGCGCCGGTCACCAGGATGACGCGGTCCTTGAGCAGGGCGGGTGGGGCGGTGTAGTCGAACATTTATTTGGGGGATCCTGTTTGGGATTTGTGGTGTCTGGTTCCCGGGCAGAGCCCGGTCCTACACCGTTCGGGCCATGGGTGTCAGGGATGCAAAGCGCACCGCCTTTGGATGCTACGCAGGTCTATTGCCTTAAGAACAAAGGCGGTGCGCTTTGCCTCGCTGACACCACTGCCGCGACCGGTGTAGGACCGGGCTCTGCCCGGGAACCAGACACCACAAATCTACCTCAACAACTGCACATGGCCTGATCCAGCACCTTGCGCAGCTCCAGCGGGTGATCCACCACCACATCGGCGCCCCAATGGCTGGGGTTGTCGTGCGGGTGGATGTAGCCGTAGCGCACGGCAGCGGTACGGGTTCCGGCGTCGCGCCCCGACTCGATGTCGCGCAAATCATCACCCACAAACAGCACGCTGGCCGGGTCCAGGTCGAGCATCTTACACGCCAGGGTCAGCGGCTCGGGGTCCGGTTTGCTGTGGGTGACGTGGTCCGGGCAGATCAGCAGTGCCGAGCGCTCGGCCAGCCCCAGCTTTTGCATGATCGGCCCGGCAAAGCGCACCGGCTTGTTGGTCACCACGCCCCAGCGCAGGCCCGCGCGTTCGATGTCCAGCAGCAGTTCGGCCATGCCGTCGTAGAGGCGGCTGTGCACGGCGCAGCCCACCTGGTAGCGCTCCAGGAACTCCAGGCGCAGGGCTTCGAACTCCGGCGCCGTGGGCGACAGCGCGAACGCTGCCGACACCATGGCTTTGGCGCCGCCCGAGACCACGTCGCGAATCAGTTGGTCATCGACGGCCGGCAGGTTGCGCTCGGCCAGCATCGCCTGGCAGATGGCGATGAAATCCGGCGCCGTGTCCAGCAAGGTGCCGTCCATGTCGAAAAGAACCGCTCTCAAGCGCATCGGTCACTCCTCCCGCAGGGTCTGGACCATGTAGTTGACGTCCACGTCGGCGGCCAGCTTGTAGTGTTTGGTCAGCGGGTTGTAGGTCAGCCCGATGATGTCTTTCACCGACAGGCCCGCGGTGCGCGCCCAGGCGCCCAGCTCGGAAGGGCGGATGAATTTCTTGAAGTCGTGGGTGCCACGTGGCATCAGCTTGAGGATGTACTCGGCGCCGATGATCGCGAACAGGTACGACTTGGGGTTGCGGTTAATGGTGGAGAAGAACACCTGGCCGCCCGGTTTGACCATCTTGAAGCAGGCGCGGATGACTGACGACGGGTCGGGCACGTGTTCCAGCATTTCCAGGCAGGTGACCACATCGAACTGGCCCGGCATCTCTTCGGCCAGAGCCTCGGCGGTGATCTGGCGGTATTCCACCTGCACGCCGGACTCCAGTTGGTGCAGTTGGGCCACGGCCAGCGGCGCCTCGCCCATGTCGATACCGGTGACGGTGGCGCCGCGCAGGGCCATGGCTTCGCTGAGGATGCCGCCGCCGCAGCCTACGTCCAGCACTTTCTTGCCGGACAGCTTGGCGCGCTCGTCAATCCAGTTGACGCGCATGGGGTTGATGTCGTGCAGCGGCTTGAACTCGCTTTCGCGGTCCCACCAGCGGTGCGCCAGGGCTTCGAATTTGGCGATTTCGGCGTGGTCGACGTTACTCATGGGGGTGTCCTCTGAAACTTGCTTGAATTCGGTGTGTGGCCGGCGGCTCGCGGGCCGCCGTGCGTGTTATTCGTGCCGGGCGCCAATGCGCTGGCCCCAGCGGGCGGCCGTGGCCGCCAGGTCCTGCTCGTCCAGGCGCGTGAGCTGCCGGTTGTCGAGCAGGATTTTGCCCGCAACCCAGACGTGCTTTACGCAGTCCCGGCCGGTGGCATAAATCAGTTGTGAAACTGGATCGTACACCGGTTGCTGCGCCAGTCCCGACAGGTCGAAGGCGGTGATGTCCGCCGCCTTGCCCACTTCCAGCGAGCCGATGCAGGCTTCAAGGCCCAGGGCGCGCGCACCGTTGAGCGTCGCCATGCGCAGGGCGCGGTGGGCATCCAGGGCGGTGGCGTTGCCCGCCACCGCCTTGGCCAATAGCGCGGCGGTGCGGGTTTCGCCCAGCAGGTCCAGGTCATTGTTGCTGGCCGCGCCGTCGGTGCCGATGGCCACGTTGACCCCGGCCTGCCACAGGCGTTCCACCGGGCAGAAGCCGCTGGCCAGCTTGAGGTTGGACTCGGGGCAGTGCACCACGCTGGTATTGCTTTCTACCAGCAGGGCCAGGTCGTCGTCGCTGATCTGGGTCATGTGCACCGTTTGCAGGCGCGGCCCCAGCAGGCCCAGCCGGGCAAGGCGCGCCAGCGGGCGCTCGCCGCGCTCGGCCACGGCCTGCGCGACTTCGTCGGCGGTTTCGTGCACATGCATCTGGATGGCGGCGTCCAGTTCGTCGGCCAGCACGCGGATTTTCTCCAGGTTCTCGTCGCCCACGGTATAAGGGGCATGGGGGCCAAAGGCAATGGAGAGCCGCGGATGATGCTTCAGGTCATTGAACAGCTCGACGCCCTGGTGCAAGGCCTCGTCGGCGTTGCGGGCGCCCGGGATGGGGAAATCCAGCACCGGGATGCTGATCTGCGCGCGCATGCCGCTGTGATGCACGCGCTCGGCGGCGATGCGCGGGTAAAAATACATATCGGAGAAGCAGGTGATACCGCCCTGGAGTTGCTCGGCAATCGCCAGGTCGGTGCCGTCGCGCACGAAGTCCTCGTCCACCCAGCGCGCCTCGGCGGGCCAGATGTGATCCTTGAGCCAGGTCATCAGCGGCAGATCGTCCGCCAGGCCACGGAACAGCGCCATGGCCGCGTGGCCGTGGGCGTTGACCAGGCCGGGGGTCAGCAGCATGCCCGGCAGCTCGCGGATTTCGGTGGCTTGCAGGGCCAGGGCTTCCGTTCGAGGGCCGATGAACACTATATTGCCATCACGAATGCCCAGGCCGTGCTCCTTCAACACTACCCCGGCGGGCTCTACAGGCACCAGCCAGCTGGGCAGCAGCAACAGGTCAAGGGGCTGGGCGGCGTTGGGCATGGCGGAAAATCCAGTGCTTCGGGACGGTGATGGCGAAGTATACCCGAGCGTCTTGGCCGGGGGCTCGCTATAATCGACCGCTTTTGGTGTCGGCTTTCAGATTAGGGGTGGGCAATGCGCGATCGTCTATTGGCAGCAGAGAAAGTGAAGGCCATCGCCTGGCGTGACGGTGCCCTGCATCTGCTGGATCAGCGCGCATTGCCCCACCAAGAAACCTGGCTGGCGTGCACCGACGCGGCCGCTGTCGCCCAGGCCATCACGTCGATGGTGGTGCGCGGCGCGCCGGTCATTGGTATCACCGCCGCCTACGGGCTTCTGCTGGGTGCCCGGCAGCGCCATGCCCAGGGTGGCGACTGGCTGGCGGCACTGGAGCAGGACTTCACCGTGCTGGCCATGGCGCGACCCACAGCAGTCAATTTGTCCTGGGCGCTGAACCGCATGCGCGAGCGCCTCGAGCGGGTCAAGGACCACGTCGACGTGCTCGACCTGCTGGAGGCCGAGGCGGCCGCTATCCATGAGAGCGATCGTGAAGCCAACCTGACCATGGCCCAGTTGGGCGTCGACCTGATTCGTCGCCAGCAGGGCAACCTGCAGACCGTACTGACCCACTGCAACACCGGTGCCTTGGCCACTGGCGGCTTCGGCACGGCGCTGGGCGTAATCCGCGGTGCGTTTATCGAAGGGATGATCGAGCGCGTCTACGCCGACGAAACCCGCCCCTGGTTGCAGGGCTCGCGCCTGACCGCGTGGGAACTGGCCAACGAAGGCATCCCGGTGACCGTCAACGCTGATTCGGCCGCTGCGCACTTGATGAAGACCAAGGGCATCACCTGGGTCATCGTCGGCGCCGACCGCATCACCGCCAATGGTGATGTAGCCAACAAGATCGGCACCTACCAACTTGCCGTCACGGCCATGCACCATGGCGTGCGCTTCATGGTGGTGGCGCCCAGTTCCACCATCGACATGAACCTGGCCAGTGGCGAGGACATCCCCATCGAAGAGCGTGACGGGCGTGAATTGCTGGAAGTGGGCGGGGTGCGGGTCGGGGCGGAGGTGGATGCCTTCAACCCGGTGTTTGATGTGACGCCGGCAGATTTGATTGATGTGATCGTGACGGAGAAGGGCGTGGTGGAGCGGCCGGATGCGGCGAAGCTGGCGCAGTTGATGTGTCGCAAGCGGTTGCATTGAGATTTGTTGTGTTTGGTTCCCGGGCAGAGCCCGGTCCTACATCCGGCGGTGTAGGACCGGGCTCTGCCCGGGAACGGCGCCCCACAAATCCCAACCGTGAACACCTACAACCACATCGCATCCCAAAGCGGATAATCCCCAATTCGATCCACGATCCCGGCCCTGATCGGATTGGTAATGACGTAACGCGCAATCGCCCTCAAATCCTCCTCTCGCCGCACCGCCCGGTCATGAAAGCATTTTTGCCACACGCAGCCGCGGTGTCCCAGTGCGGCGTTGACTTGCTTCGCGGAAACGGATCTCACGCGCCGGATGACGGCGGATAGATTGGCTTCCTTTAACTCAAGCAGCCAATGCAAGTGATCGGGCATCACAACCCAGGCGACGCTTCGGACCCTGTCCTCCAGGTGCTCCTGCATCATTATGTGAACAACCAGGCGTCCGATCCTCCAGTCGGTAAAGAAGGGGGTGCGATCATAGGTCGTGGTGGTGATCAGGTAGATGCGGCCGGTTTCCGAAATGCGGCCTCGGCGGAGGTTGCTTTGGTGGTATAGGGGCATGTCCTTTGCCTTTTTTGTCGGTGATTTTTAAGACGTTAGGACAGGGTTTTGCCTCGGGTGTGGGGAATGGTTTCAGTTTGTGATTTGTGGTGGCTGGTTTCCCGGGCAGAGCCCGGTCCTACACCATTCGGGCCATGGGTGTCAGGGATGCAAAGCGCTCCGCCTTTGTCTTTACGGCGATAGACCTGCGTGGCATCCAAAGGCGGTGCGCTTTGCCTATCTGACACCACTGCCGCGACCGGTG
>KI547164.1:775817-821994 GCA_000497835.1 gamma proteobacterium L18
ACCCGGGCTCTGCCCGGGAACCAGCCACCGCAAACCCCCAACCACGCCTGCCACCCCAAATCCATACCCGCAGATCCCCTGAAATCCCCGCAAAAGCCCCTCAGAGCCACCTCAAGCCCGATCACCCGTCAATTAATGGGTTTGCAAGCCTGCCAGGGGATAGGTCCCTGACGGCCTTTGTGGTAACATCCGACGGTTTCCAGGGCCGCCCTTTGTCGCGGCCCCCACTGCGCAGATCCACAATGTATCTCGTTGATTTGTCGTAAGTCGCCGCAAGGCGGCAAGCTTCGTTCGTCCCATCGGATGTGACGGAGTTTCACCAGAAAAAGGAATCAGGCTTCTCATGGGCGAACTGGCCAAAGAAATCCTCCCGGTCAATATCGAAGACGAGCTGAGACAGTCCTACCTCGACTACGCGATGAGCGTGATTGTCGGGCGTGCACTGCCTGATGCGCGTGATGGCTTGAAGCCCGTGCATCGCCGCGTTCTGTTTGCGATGAGTGAACTGGGTAACGACTGGAACAAGCCGTACAAGAAATCCGCCCGTGTGGTCGGTGACGTGATCGGTAAGTACCACCCCCACGGTGACACCGCGGTCTACGACACCATCGTGCGTATGGCCCAGCCCTTCTCCATGCGCTACCTGCTGGTAGACGGCCAGGGCAACTTCGGTTCGGTGGACGGCGACAACGCCGCGGCCATGCGATACACCGAAGTGCGCATGACCAAGCTGGCGCACGAGATCCTCTCGGACCTGCACAAGGAAACCGTGGACTGGGTGCCCAACTACGACGGCACCGAGCTGATCCCGGCGGTCATGCCTACCCGTATCCCGGCCCTGTTGGTCAACGGCTCCAGCGGTATCGCCGTGGGCATGGCCACCAACATCCCGCCGCACAACCTGGGCGAGGTCATCGACGGCTGCCTGGCGCTGATCGACAACGCCGACATCACGGTCGATGAACTGATGCAGTTCATCCCGGGCCCGGACTTCCCGACTGCCGCGATCATCAACGGTCGCGCCGGCATCATCGAGGCGTACCGTACCGGTCGTGGCCGCATCTATATGCGTGCCCGCTCCACTGTCGAGGACATCGACAAGGTCGGTGGCCGCCAGCAGATCGTGGTCACCGAGCTGCCGTACCAGCTGAACAAGGCCCGCCTGATCGAGAAGATCGCCGAGCTGGTCAAAGAGAAGAAGCTGGAAGGCATCACCGAACTGCGCGACGAGTCCGACAAGGACGGCATGCGTATCGTCATCGAGCTGCGTCGCGGTGAAGTGCCGGAGGTGATTCTCAACAACCTCTACGCCCAGACCCAGATGCAGGCGGTGTTCGGTATCAACATCGTCGCCCTGATCGACGGCCGCCCGCGCATTCTCAACCTCAAGGACCTGCTGGAAGCCTTCGTTCGCCACCGTCGCGAAGTGGTGACCCGCCGTACCGTGTTCGAACTGCGCAAGGCGCGCGAACGTGGTCACATCCTTGAAGGCCAGGCCGTTGCCCTGTCGAACATCGACCCGGTGATCGCCCTGATCAAGGCCTCGCCGACCCCGTCCGAAGCCAAGGAAGCCCTGATCAGCACCGCCTGGGAATCCAGCGCCGTGGTGGCCATGGTGGAAGCGGCCGGTGCCGAGTCCTCGCGCCCGGAGAACCTGGACCCGCAGTTCGGTCTGCGTGACGGCAAGTACTGGCTGTCGCCGGAACAGGCCCAGGCCATTCTGGACCTGCGTCTGCACCGCCTGACCGGCCTTGAGCACGAAAAACTGCTGGCCGAGTACCAGGAGATCCTCAACCAGATCGGCGAGCTGATCCGCATCCTCAACAGCGCCGAGCGCCTGATGGAAGTGATCCGCGAAGAGCTGGAAGTGATCCGCGCCGACTTCGGCGACGTGCGTCGTACCGAGATTCTCGACGCGCGCCTGGACCTGACGCTGGGTGACATGATCCCGGAAGAAGAGCGCGTGGTGACCATTTCCCACGGCGGCTACGCCAAGACCCAGCCACTGGCTGCCTACCAGGCCCAGCGCCGCGGCGGCAAGGGCAAGTCGGCCACCGGCGTGAAGGACGAAGACTACATCGCTCACCTGCTGGTAGCGAACAGCCACACCACCCTGCTGCTGTTCTCCAGCAAGGGCAAGGTGTACTGGCTCAAGACCTACGAGATCCCGGAGGCCTCGCGTGCCGCCCGTGGTCGCCCGTTGGTCAACCTGCTGCCGCTGGACGATGGCGAGTACATCACCACCATGCTGCCGGTCGAGGAATACACCGAAGGTCACTACATCTTCATGGCCACCGCCAACGGCACCGTGAAGAAGACCCCGCTGGAATCCTTCAGCCGTCAGCGCAGCGTGGGCCTGATCGCCCTGGAGCTGGACGAAGGCGACGTATTGATTTCGGCTGCCATTACCGATGGCGAGCGTGAAGTGATGCTGTTCTCCGACGGCGGCAAGGTAACGCGCTTCAAGGAATCCGACGTACGGGCCATGGGCCGTACCGCCCGCGGTGTGCGCGGCATGCGTCTGCCGGAAGGTCAGAAGCTGATTTCCATGCTGATCCCGGAAGAAGGCAGCCAGATCCTCACCGCTTCCGAGCGTGGCTATGGCAAGCGTACCGCCATCGACGAGTTCCCCGAGTACAAGCGTGGCGGCCAGGGCGTGATCGCCATGGTCAGCAACGAGCGCAACGGCCGTCTGGTCGGGGCTGTAC
Source organism: gamma proteobacterium L18 (assembly GCA_000497835.1). Classification (GTDB taxonomy): domain Bacteria; phylum Pseudomonadota; class Gammaproteobacteria; order Pseudomonadales; family Pseudomonadaceae; genus Aquipseudomonas. Next base: position 778,526 of record KI547164.1, read on the forward strand.
AGGTGCTGGACGGCGAGGAGATCATGCTGATTTCCGACCAGGGCACCCTGGTGCGTACCCGTGTCGACGAAGTCTCCAGCCTGGGCCGTAACACCCAGGGCGTGACGCTGATCAAGCTGGCCAGCGATGAAACGCTGGTAGGCCTTGAGCGCGTGCAGGAGCCATCGGAAGTCGAGGGTGAGGAATTGCTCGAGGGTGAAGAAGGTTTCGAGGCGCCGGTGGAAGGTGCCGAGGCACCGGAAGACGTGGCGGGCGACGACGAGTTGCCGCAGGAATAAATTGTTGTAGGTTGGGCTTGGGTTTTGGGGTGTCTGATTCCCGGGCAGAGCCCGGTCCTACACCGGTCGCGGCAGTGGTGTCAGCGAGGCAAAGCGCACCGCCTTTGAAGGTACAGCAGGTCTGTCTGTGAAACCTCCAGAAGCGGTGCGCTTTGCCTATCTGGCACCACTGCCGCGACCGGTGTAGGACCGGGCTCTGCCCGGGAAGCAGCCACCACCCCTCCCAAGCCAGGCAAATAATTCAATGCAGAGCGAGAGTGGATGTGAGCAACCGAGCCTTTAACTTCTGCGCAGGTCCCGCTGCGCTTCCCGAAGCTGTACTGCAGCGCGCCCAGTCCGAGATGCTGAACTGGCGTGGCAAGGGCCTCTCCGTGATGGAGATGAGCCACCGCAGCGACGACTACGTGGCCATTGCCGAGAAGGCCGAGCAGGACCTGCGTGACCTGCTGTCCATTCCGTCCAACTACAAAGTGCTGTTCCTGCAGGGCGGCGCCAGCCAGCAGTTCGCCGAGATCCCGCTGAACCTGTTGCCCGAAGGCGGCACCGCCGACTACATCGAGACCGGCATCTGGTCGAAAAAGGCCATCGAAGAAGCCCGTCGCTACGGCAACATCAACGTCGCCGCCAGCGCCAAGCCTTACGACTACCTGGCCATCCCTGGCCAGAACGAGTGGAACCTGACCCCAGGCGCCGCCTACGTTCACTACGCCTCCAACGAAACCATCGGCGGCCTGGAATTCGACTGGGTTCCGCAGACCGGTGACGTGCCGCTGGTGGTGGACATGTCCTCCGACATCCTCTCGCGCCCCATCGACGTGTCGCAGTACGGCATGATCTACGCCGGTGCGCAGAAGAACATCGGCCCAAGCGGCCTGGTGGTCGTGATCATTCGCGAAGACCTGCTGGGCCGCGCCCGCAGTGCCTGCCCGACCATGCTCGACTACAAGATCGCCGCCGACAACGCGTCGATGTACAACACCCCGGCCACCTACTCCTGGTACCTGTCGGGCCTGGTGTTCGAATGGCTGAAAGAGCAGGGTGGCGTCGAGGCCATGGAAGCGCGCAACCGCGCCAAGAAAGACCGCCTGTACGGCTTCATCGACAGCAGCGCGTTCTACACCAACCCGATCGCCCACAACGCCCGTTCGTGGATGAACGTGCCGTTCCGCCTGGCTGACGAGCGGCTGGACAAGGCCTTCCTGGCCGGTGCCGACGCCCGTGGCCTGCTGAACCTCAAGGGCCACCGCTCGGTGGGTGGCATGCGCGCCTCCATCTACAACGCCCTGGGCCTGGACGCGGTTGAAGCGCTGGTTGCCTACATGGCTGAGTTCGAGAAGGAAAACGCCTGATGTCCGACCAGGAACTGAAGGCGCTGCGGGTTCGCATCGATGCGCTGGACGAGAAGATTCTCGAACTGATCAGCGATCGCGCCCGTTGCGCCGAAGAAGTCGCCCGCGTGAAAATGGCCTCCCTGGCCGAAGGCGAGGTGCCGGTGTTCTACCGGCCCGAGCGTGAAGCCCAGGTGCTCAAGCGCGTCATGGAACGCAACAAGGGCCCGCTGAGCAACGAAGAGATGGCGCGCTTGTTCCGCGAAGTCATGTCCTCCTGCCTGGCCCTTGAGAACCCACTGAAAGTCGCTTACCTGGGCCCTGAAGGTACCTTCACCCAGGCGGCGGCCATGAAACACTTCGGTCACGCCGTGATCAGCAAACCGATGGCGGCCATCGACGAAGTGTTCCGTGAAGTGGTGGCTGGCGCGGTCAACTTCGGCGTAGTGCCGGTGGAGAACTCCACCGAGGGTGCGGTCAACCACACCCTGGACAGTTTCCTGGAACACGACATGGTCATCTGCGGTGAGGTGGAGCTGCGTATCCACCATCACCTGCTGATCGGCGAAAGCACCAAGACCGATTCCATCACCCGTATTTACTCCCACGCCCAGTCGCTGGCCCAGTGCCGCAAGTGGCTGGACGCCCATTACCCCAACGTTGAGCGCATTGCCGTATCCAGCAATGCCGAGGCGGCCAAGCGGGTCAAGGGCGAGTGGAACTCGGCAGCGATTGCCGGCGACATGGCGGCCAACCTCTACGGCCTGCAGCGTCTGGCCGAGAAGATTGAAGACCGTCCGGATAACGCCACCCGGTTCCTGATCATCGGCAACCAGGAAGTACCGCCCACTGGCGACGACAAGACTTCGATCATCGTCTCCATGAGCAACCGTCCTGGCGCGCTGCACGAGCTGCTGGTGCCGTTCCACGACAACGGCATCGACCTGACCCGCATCGAAACCCGGCCGTCACGCAGCGGTAAATGGACCTACGTATTCTTCATTGATTTCGTCGGCCACCACCGTGATCCGCTGATCAAGGGCGTGCTGGAAAAAATCAGTCAGGAAGCCGTGGCACTGAAGGTGCTGGGTTCCTACCCGAAAGCCGTTCTCTGAGGTTTAGTGATGAGTGATTTTCTCGCCCTCGCGCAGTCGGGCGTCCAAAAGCTGTCGCCTTACGTCCCTGGCAAGCCGGTGGATGAGCTGGCCCGTGAGCTGAAGCTGGACCCGGCCAACATCGTCAAGCTGGCCAGCAACGAAAACCCGCTGGGCGCCAGCCCCAAGGTGCGTGAAGCCATCGCCAACGAACTGGCCGAGCTGACCCGCTACCCGGATGGCAACGGTTTCGAGCTGAAAACCCAACTGGCTGAGCGCTGCCGCGTGCAGACCAACCAGGTCACCTTGGGCAATGGCTCCAACGATATTCTCGAACTGGTGGCGCGCGCCTACCTGGCCCCTGGCCAGAACGCGGTGTTCAGCGAGCACGCCTTTGCCGTCTACCCGATCGTGACCCAGGCCGTGGGCGCCGAGTCGCGCGTGGTGCCGGCCAAGGAGTGGGGGCACGACCTGCCGGCCATGCTGGCGGCCATCGACGCCAACACCCGCATCGTGTTCATCGCCAACCCCAATAACCCCACCGGCACCTGGTTCAATGCCCAGGCGCTGGGCGATTTCCTGCGCGACGTACCGCAGGACGTACTGGTGGTACTGGACGAGGCCTACATCGAATACGCCGTGGGCGGCGAGCTGCCTGACGGCCTCGACTACCTGGCGCAGCACCCCAACCTGCTGGTCTCGCGCACCTTCTCCAAGGCCTACGGCCTGGCAGCGCTGCGCGTGGGTTACGCCTTGTCGTCGCCGGTCATCGCCGACGTGCTCAACCGCGTACGCCAGCCGTTCAACGTCAACAGCCTGGCCCTGGCGGCCGCCTGTGCGGCGCTGAACGATGCCGCCTACCTGGCCAAGAGCCGCGAGCTGAACGAGTTCGGCATGCAGCAATTGCAGGAAGGCTGCCGCGAACTGGACCTGGGCTGGATCCCGTCCAAGGGTAACTTCCTGTGCATCGACCTGGGCCGCGTGGCCGCGCCGGTGTTCCAGGGCCTGTTGCAGGAAGGCGTGATCGTGCGTCCCGTGGCCAACTACGGCATGCCCAACCACCTGCGGGTGACCATTGGCCTGCCTACCGAAAACGCCCGTTTCCTGGAAGCGTTGAGCAAGGTTTTGGCCAGTGCCTGAGTTTACCCCTGTACAGGCGCCGAAGCCGTTGATCGGTCGCCTGGTCGTTGTCGGCCTGGGCCTGATTGGCGGCTCGTTCGCCAAGGGCATCCGTGAAAGTGGCCTGTGTGGCGAAGTGGTTGGCCTGGACCTGGACCCGCAGTCGCGCGTGGCGGCCGTGGAGCTGGGTGTGGTCGACCGTTGCGAGGCGGACCTCGAGGCGGCCATTCAGGGCGCCGACGTGATCCAGTTGGCGGTGCCGATTCTGGCCATGGAAAAGTTGTTGGGCAAGTTGGCGACGCTCGACCTGGGCGACGCCATCCTCACCGACGTGGGCAGCGCCAAGGGCAACGTGGTGCGGGCTGCACGCGAAGTGCTGAGCGCGCAAGCGCTGCACAACTTCGTGCCCGGCCACCCCATTGCCGGCTCCGAGCAGAGCGGGGTGGAAGCCTCCAACGCCAAGCTGTTCCAGCGCCACAAGGTCATCCTCACGCCGCTGGAGCAGACCGCGCCGCGCGCGCTGTCCATCGTCGACGCGTTGTGGCGTGCCCTGGGCGCTGACGTCGAACACATGGCCATCGAACGCCATGACGAAGTGCTCGCCGCCACCAGCCATTTGCCGCACCTGCTGGCCTTCGGCCTGGTGGACTCGCTGGCCAAGCGCAACGAAAACCTGGAAATCTTCCGCTACGCCGCGGGCGGGTTCCGTGACTTTACCCGCATTGCCGGCAGTGACCCGGTGATGTGGCACGACATCTTCCTGGCCAACCGCGACGCGGTATTGCGCACCCTCGACACCTTCCGCAGCGACCTTGACGCCCTGCGCGACGCGGTGGATGCCGGTGACGGTCAGAAGATGCTCGGCGTGTTCACCCGCGCGCGCATGGCTCGCGAGCACTTCGGCAAGATCCTCGCCCGTCGTGCCTACGTCGACAAGCGCGAAGCCCGTGACCTGAACTTCATCGCGCAGCCGGGTGGCAGCGTTTCGGGGCGCATCCGCGTGCCGGGCGACAAGTCGATTTCCCATCGCTCGATCATGCTCGGCTCGCTGGCCGAAGGCACCACCGAGGTGGAAGGCTTCCTGGAAGGCGAGGACGCCTTGGCGACCCTGCAGGCCTTCCGCGACATGGGCGTGGTCATCGAGGGGCCGCATCACGGTCGCCTGACCATTCATGGCGTCGGCCTTAACGGACTGCAGCCACCGCCGGGGCCGATCTACGTCGGTAACTCCGGCACCAGCATGCGCCTGTTGGCCGGCCTGCTGTCGGCCCAGCGCTTCGACAGCGTGCTGACCGGCGATGCCTCCCTGTCCAAGCGCCCCATGAGCCGCGTGGCCAAGCCGCTGCGGGACATGGGCGCGCAGATCGACACCGGCGCCGACGGCCTGCCGCCGCTGACCATTCGAGGTGGCCAGGTGCTGAAAGCGCTGGACTACACGCTGCCGATGGCCAGTGCCCAGGTCAAATCCAGCCTGCTGCTGGCGGGCCTGTATGCCCAGGGCGAAACCCGGGTTACCGAGCCTGCGCCCACCCGCGATCACACTGAGCGCATGTTGCGCGGCTTCGGCTATCCGGTCGTCAGCCAGGGCGCTACGGCGTCGCTGACCTCGGGCGGCACGCTCACTGCCACGCGCATCGAAGTGCCAGGGGATATCTCCTCGGCTGCGTTCTTCCTGGTGGCCGCGTCCATCACCGAAGGCGCCGATCTGGTGCTGGAGCATGTAGGCGTCAACCCGACCCGTACCGGCGTCATCGACATCCTGAAACTCATGGGCGCCGACATCCGCCTGGAAAACCGCCGTGAAGTCGGTGGCGAGCCGGTAGCGGACCTGTACGTGCGCTCGGCCACGCTAAAAGGCATCGATATCCCGGTGGAACTGGTACCCCTGGCCATCGACGAATTCCCCGTGCTGTTCGTCGCCGCAGCCTGCGCCCAAGGGCGTACCGTGCTGCGCGGCGCCCAGGAACTGCGGGTCAAGGAATCGGATCGCATCCAGGTCATGGCCGACGGCCTCAAGGCCCTGGGTGTAAACTGTCAGCCAACCGAGGACGGCATCATCATCGACGGCGGCGCACTGCAAGGCGGCGAAGTGCAGGGGCAGGGCGACCATCGCATTGCCATGGCCTTCAGCATCGCCTCGCTGCGTGCCAGTGCGCCTATCCGCATCCTGGATTGCGCCAACGTCGCCACCTCCTTTCCCAACTTCCTGGCGCTGTGTGGCCAGGTCGGGATCCGTGTAACAGAAGAGGGCAAGTCGTGATTTCCCACGCGCCAGTAATTACCATCGACGGCCCAAGCGGCTCGGGCAAGGGCACCGTGGCCGGCATCCTGGCCAAGCGCCTGGGCTGGAACCTGCTCGACTCGGGCGCCCTGTATCGCCTGCTGGCATTCAACGCCGGCAACCACGGCGTGGCCCTGGACAACGAAGCCCTGCTCGCGCAGTTGGCCGCTCATCTGGACGTGCAGTTCATCGCCGCCACCGAAGGCCAGTTGCAACGCATCATTCTGGAAGGTGACGAAGTCAGCACCGTCATCCGCACCGAGACCGCCGGTGCCGGCGCCTCGAAAGTGGCCGCCCTGCCGGCCGTGCGCGAAGCCCTGCTGCAGCGCCAGCGCGCCTTCCTCGAGGCCCCGGGCCTGATCGCCGACGGTCGCGACATGGGCACCGTGGTGTTCCCCGATGCCCCGCTGAAAATCTTTTTGACGGCCAGCGCTGAAGAGCGTGCACGTCGACGTTACTTGCAGTTGAAGGGCAAGGGCGAAGATGTTAGTCTGTCGAGTCTGCTAGATGAGATACGTGCGCGCGATGAGCGTGACACCCAGCGAGCGGTAGCCCCGCTCAAGCCGGCGGCTGACGCCATACAGCTGGATTCCACGGAATTGTCCATCGAGCAGGTGTTGGAACGCATCATGAGCGAAGTCGCACTACGCGACATCGCCGGGTGACCAGAATGCATACGGGAAACCAGTCCCTAGCCCGTATGCCTTCTTTACTATGAACGAACCCGCATTGTCTGGAGTGCGGCTGATGGGCGTTTCTACCGCCCAAATCTACAGGAATTAAAATGAGCGAAAGCTTTGCGGAACTCTTTGAAGAAAGCCTGAAAACCCTCAACCTTCAACCAGGTGCGATCATCACCGGTATCGTTGTCGATATCGACGGTGACTGGGTTACTGTCCACGCCGGTCTGAAATCCGAGGGCGTCATCCCGCTCGAGCAGTTCTACAACGAAGCTGGCGAGCTGACCATCAAGGTCGGTGACGAAGTTCACGTTGCGCTGGACGCGGTCGAAGACGGCTTTGGCGAAACCAAGCTGTCCCGTGAAAAAGCCAAGCGCGCCGAGTGCTGGATTGTTCTGGAAGCAGCTTTCGCCGCCGAGGAAGTGGTCAAGGGCGTTATCAACGGTAAGGTTAAAGGCGGCTTCACTGTCGACGTTAACGGCATCCGTGCGTTCCTGCCTGGTTCCCTGGTCGACGTCCGTCCGGTTCGTGATACCACGCACCTGGAAGGCAAAGAGCTGGAATTCAAGGTCATCAAGCTGGACCAGAAGCGCAACAACGTTGTCGTTTCCCGTCGCAGCGTCCTGGAAGCAGAGAACTCGGCCGAGCGCGAAGCTCTGCTGGAATCCCTGCAGGAAGGCCAGCAAGTCAAAGGTATCGTCAAAAACCTCACCGACTACGGCGCCTTCGTGGACCTGGGCGGCGTGGACGGCCTGCTGCACATCACCGACATGGCCTGGAAGCGCATCAAGCACCCTTCCGAAGTGGTCAACGTTGGCGACGAGATCGACGTCAAGGTTCTGAAGTACGATCGCGAGCGCAACCGTGTTTCCCTGGGCTTCAAGCAACTGGGCGAAGACCCATGGGTTGCTATCAAAGCTCGTTACCCAGAGAACACCCGCGTCATGGCGCGCGTGACCAACCTGACCGACTACGGCTGCTTCGCTGAGCTGGAAGAAGGCGTTGAAGGTCTGGTACACGTTTCCGAAATGGACTGGACCAACAAGAACATCCACCCTTCGAAAGTCGTACAAGTCGGCGACGAAGTGGAAGTCATGGTTCTGGACATCGACGAAGAGCGTCGTCGTATCTCCCTGGGCATCAAGCAGTGCAAGTCGAACCCATGGGAAGACTTCTCTGGCCAGTTCAACAAGGGCGACGAAATCTCCGGCACCATCAAGTCGATCACCGATTTCGGTATCTTCATTGGTCTGGACGGCGGCATCGACGGTCTGGTTCACCTGTCCGACATCTCCTGGAACGAAGCTGGCGAAGAAGCAGTACGCCGCTACAAGAAAGGCGATGAGCTGAACACTGTGATCCTGTCTGTTGATCCAGAGCGTGAGCGCATCTCCCTGGGCATCAAGCAACTGGAAAGCGATCCGTTCTCCAACTACGTTGCTGTCAACGACAAAGGCGCTATCGTTCGCGGTACCGTTAAAGAAGTTGACGCCAAAGGCGCCATCATCACCCTGGCCGACGACATCGAAGCCACTCTGAAAGCTTCCGAAATCAGCCGTGACCGCGTTGAAGACGCGCGTAACGTCCTGAAGGAAGGCGAAGAAGTCGAAGCCAAGATCATCAGCGTTGACCGCAAGTCGCGCGTGATCAACTTGTCCATCAAGTCGAAAGACGTTGAAGACGAGAAAGAAGCAATCCAGAGCCTGCGCGACAAGCCAGCTGCTTCGGACATCGCAACTGGTCCAACCACTCTGGGTGACCTGCTGCGTGCTCAAATGGAAAAGCAGAACTAAGTTCTGACTGACCATTAGAAAAAGGGCGACTTCGGTCGCCCTTTTTTGTGGGCGCGATTTGGCCCGCACCTGTATGTGGGATTTTAAGTCACGCGAATCACCTTGAACTGAGCCTGATGCTTGTGGGACCAGGCGCAAGCTCGGGAAACAGGCAACGCGGATTACCTGGCGGGCCCCTTCCCGAGCTTCGCCCGGTCCCACAGTGGTGTGCCGTCCGCCGTGGCAGGCTTGACACTGCGGGAGAAAAGCTTGCTCGCGATTGCATCGACGCCGTAGCTCAGAAAGACCGCGTTGCCAGCATCGCGGCCAAGGCCGGCTCCTACCCCGCACGGCGTAGGAGCCGACCTTGGTCGCGATGCAGGCAGCGCGGTTTCAAGACAGTTGCTGCTATCTCAGGCGTCCCACCCAGCAGAAGCCATGGGGCCGGGCGAAGCTCGGAAAAAGCCCAGCCAACCCCCAACAAGCCACGCGCCCCGCCCAGTGACTCACGGAAAGTCTTCAGGGTTTCACCTCTGCCAGCGCAGCCTTCGGCAGCGGCTACCTACAACCTCGCCCAGGAAGTAGCGCCGCGCCTTCGCCCATTTTTGAAACACACCCACCCTTGATCCCCTCGCCACCCCTCCCGCACTATCCCAAGGCTTGGCCACACCACCAGGCCTCAGCAGGACGCAGGCAGACCTCAATAACCTGCCCACCCACATTTCAAGGAGAAACCACCATGCCAACCGGCACCGTCAAATGGTTCAACAACGACAAAGGTTTTGGCTTCATCGCAGCGGAAAGCGGCAAGGATTTGTTCGTCCATTACAAGGCTATCAAGGCTGAGGGCTTCAAAAGCCTCTCAGAGGGCCAGAGGGTCACCTTTGATGTGGAGCGCACCCCGAAGGGTGATCAGGCCGTAGGCGTGCAGCTCGCGTGACGCTCGCCCCCTATTGACCCACCCATTCAAGCGAGCGGGCCCCAGTGGCCCGCTCTTTTGCTCGGCCGCCGTGCAGGCGCTTTCATTCGGGCTACATTAAACAGTCATATACAACCGCCACCCTGAGCCTCAGCGGGGAAATCCTTCAGGCTCGCAGAATCTCCAGTTAAATCAGTTGTCTACCCAAAAGAGGGCAAGCGGTAGCCTGAGGGAATGGTTACTGATCGATTCAAGGGCGGCATGAGGGATCGGCAATGAAGGGTGTATGGCTGGGGGTAGCGCTGATGGCATTGGCGGGGTGCGAGGCAACCATGTCGACACACGACATCAAAGGCATCGCCACCCTCCATATCAACTGCTCTGGCGTCACGTCTTCATGGGACAAATGCTACGAAAAGGCAGAAAGCGCATGTGGCGTCTCCGGCTACAGCGTGCTGGCCAAAAGTACCGACCTGAAGGACGACACCCCGGATTACCCGTTTGGTATCAATCCTGCAGGCCTGTCCAGCAGGAGCTTGATTGTAAAGTGCCGGCATTCCTGAGGCTCTGCGCGTCACGGATCTACCGTAAACCTTTGCAACAAGTCAATACATGGGCTGTTCAAATGCTTCCAGCCATGCTAAAACCTTTCAAGCGATTGTCTAGCTTCTTGATAAAGAAGGGAAAAATATGACGAAATCTGAACTGATCGACCGTATTGTCACCCATCAAGGCCTGCTTTCATCCAAGGATGTGGAGCTGGCGATCAAGACCATGCTTGAGCAGATGTCACAGTGCTTGGCCACGGGTGACCGTATCGAAATTCGGGGCTTTGGTAGCTTCTCGCTGCACTACCGCGCACCGCGGGTGGGGCGTAACCCGAAGACTGGGCAGTCGGTCAGCCTGGATGGGAAATTTGTTCCTCATTTCAAGCCGGGCAAGGAGCTGCGGGATCGGGTTAATGAAGATGAAGAGCATGAGCATGCTTGAGGTGTGCGCAGTTAAAGGAGCCCAATGTGCGTACTTTTAAAGCGCTGGTAGTGATTTTGATCGTTTTGGCGATCGTTGCGGTTGTACTGCTATTCACGCTTGAAAACCAGTCCTTGGTTTCGCTAGTAGTCTTCGGGTTCAACGCGCCGCAATTGCCTGTGTCGGTCCTGCTCGCGCTAGCTTTTCTGATGGGATTGATCGTAGGGCCTATCCTTTCGGTGCTGGTAAGTATCCGGCGCGGGCGTCGGCTTAAACTTAGAGCATCCCGAGTCTGATACTTTTGCGAAAGCTTCAGTACTGGCCGCCGCCGGTTGCGATTTGAAACACTTGTACCCGCGTTCACCGGTGCAGAATGCGGATAATTCATCTTTCGATAAAACATCTTTGATACGCTGGTTGAACGGTGCGGGGGTGTGCCTCTGTATGGCTATATGCCTGCACTGTTGATCAGCTTTTCTTTAATTATAATTACTAGAAATGCAAATGCCCTTCACTTGACTATAACAAGCGGCGGTAAGGACTTAAGTATGGAACTGATTCCTGTAATTCTCTCTGGGGGCGTTGGAAGCCGTCTCTGGCCTGTGTCACGTCAGGCTCATCCCAAGCCATTCATGGCGCTGCCCGACGGCCAGAACCTTATACAGAAAACCTTCCTTAGGGCCTCTCAGCTCCAGGGCGTGGCTGAAGTGCTTACAGTGACCAACCGCGAGTTGCTGTTCAAGACCGAAGATGATTATCGTGCAGTAGCTCCTTCTCCTCTGGCCTTGGCCTATATTCTAGAGCCATTCGGTCGTAATACGGCTGCAGCAATAGCTATCGCCGCCCTGCAACTCAAGGAGAGTTATGGAGAGAAGGCTACCATGCTGGTGCTTTCCGCGGATCACTTGATTCAGGATGAAGCGGCCTTTGCTCGGGCGGTTGTCCAAGCCGCTGCCTTGGCAGAGGAGGGCCGTTTGGTAACGTTCGGCATCCAGCCACAATACCCTGAAACCGGCTTTGGCTACATTGAAGCCAAGCTCAGCTCGCCGCTCGGCGATGGCTTTGCTGTAGCGCGCTTCGTTGAAAAACCGAATTTGTCTACCGCAGAGTCCTACCTCTCCGAAGGAAACTTCTACTGGAATTCGGGTATGTTCTGCTTCCAAGTGGGAACAGTGCTCGCTGAATTACGTGACCATGCCCCTGATGTCTTGGAAGCGGTAGAGTCTGCTGCCACGGCATCAAGATCGACAGAGGGCAAGCAGTACCGCTGTTTGACTCTTGATGCCGAGCATTTCGCCAAGGTGCCGGACATTTCAATCGACTATGCTTTGATGGAACGATCAAAAAATGTCGCCATTATCCCCTGCGACATTGGCTGGAGTGACATCGGTTCCTGGACTGCCGTGAGCGAACTTACTTCGCAAAACGCTGATGGCAACCGCTTTGAGGGGGAGGTCCTTGCCCACTCGGCACGCAACAATTTTGTCTCCAGTTCGGGTCGATTGACAGCTCTGGTGGGTGTAGAAGATCTCTTGGTCGTGGATACACCTGATGCATTGCTGATCGCTCACAAGGACAGCGCTCAGGACGTCAAGCACATCGTGGCCACCCTCAAAGCTGACGGGCATCCTGCGCACCTGTTGCACAATACAGTGCACCGTCCTTGGGGTACCTATACGACGCTTGAAAATGGTGAGCGCTTTAAGATCAAGCGTATTGTGGTCAAGCCGCAAGCATCGCTTTCGCTGCAGATGCATCACCACCGGAGCGAGCACTGGATTGTGGTCAGTGGTATGGCGCTTGTGGTAAATGACAAGCAGGAGTTCATGCTCAACACCAACGAATCCACATTCATCCGTGCGGGGCACCGACATCGTCTGCAAAACCCTGGTGTCATTGATCTGGTGCTGATCGAAGTCCAGAGCGGTGACTATCTGGGCGAGGATGACATTGTCAGGTTTGAAGACAATTACGGCCGTGTAGAGACCGCCAAATAGCTTGCCAATTTTCAGCCCGAAGGTAACTTCGGGCTGACGCTGTTATCGGCCTAGTACCTCTTCATATACACGGGTGTAGGCTCGAACCATCTGCTCACCTGTGAACAGCGCTTCATAGCGGGCCTGTGCCTTTTTCCCCATCGCCGATGCCTCCTCAGGTTGGCTCCATAGGAACCGCAGCGCATTTCGTAATGCGCCTGGATCTTCAGGCGGGACCACCAGGCCGGTCTGGTTGCCAATGTTAATGTAGGTAGTGCCTGTTCCTATCTCGCAGGAAATCATTGGCTTGCCGTACATCGCCCCCTCCAGCAGAGTAATGCCAAATGCCTCCGAGCGCAGATGGGAAGGAAAGACAATTGCGGTAGATAACTGGATTAATGCTACTTTGTCATCATCAGATAACCTTCCCAGGAAATAGACGTTCTGTAGATTCAGGCGTTGGGCTTGGCTTTTGAGCTCCTGCTCTTTAGGACCATCACCAACGATGACCAGCGGAAATCCAGTATCCTTTAGCGCCTCTAATAAAATATGCAGACCTTTGTAATAACGCAGCACGCCAATGAATAAAAAAAGCGTCCAGGTATTTTTTCGGCCCAGTCGTCAAGCCGATTGGCGGACGGAGTAGGGTAAGTGCTCTTATCGAGCCCGATGGGGATGATGCTGATTTTTTCGCGTAATGGCGCCAGTACCTGGCTTGACTCCAGGTAATTGGGCGAAGCAACGATGATACGATTCGCGCTCCGCAGAAACCTATTCTGAAAAGGGCGATAGAGCTTGAGAAGCTGTCTCTGATTGACGATATCAGAATGATATGAAACGACACTTGGCTTCTTTGTGCCACTGGCAAAGTGAATGACGTCCATGAAGGGCCACGGGAAGTGGTAGTTGATCAGGTCTGCTTGCTCGGCAAGCTCCCTAAACTTCGACCATGCCTGTAACGAGAAGCCTGTTGATGCAATGTTGAAGGTCTCTTTGATCCTGTGAACTTTATACCCTCCCAGCTCAATAATTGCGGGGCTTGGGTTGCGTGACAGCGCAAGCACTTCACAGGTCGCACCAAAACGCTGGGAACCTTGGCATATCTGGTGGATGACCTGCTCTACGCCTCCCATGGTATCTGGAAGCGCGGTTTTAAAAAAATGCAGAATACGCATACGGACTTCCAGCTACGGAAAAATAGATTTGAACCAGACTGCATAGGGTTGGAACAGCCACCACTTCCACGGTACGCTGCCATGGTATTTTCGAACGACGGCCATGGCCTCGGAGTAGTGTCGCCGACGCAAGGTCTTTGTCTTGGTTTCCTCATGTTCCCGGTTCACCGCGACGAAGGCATCAATATGCTCTAGTGGCCCGGAGAGTTTGTACAGGCGCCACCATAAGTCGTAATCCATTGCCATGTGTAGCGAACCGTCCACCCCTCCGATAGCCTCCCAGGCCGAGCGGCGAATTAGCGATGCTGGCTGTGAAATAATGCACCGCACGGAGAGTCGGCGCTCGCTGAAGTGTTCGACCCAAACAGGGGCTCGCTTGCCGGTTTTCTCGATGACATTCCAGCACTTTCCGTACACTGCCGGTGCGCTCTTGGTGACTTGGAGGGCCTCTAGCAAATGTTTCAAGCCATCAGCCATGAACCAGTCATCGCTGTTGAGCCAGCATACAAAAGGTGCAGACCCTTTAGAAATGCCCTCGTTGATGGCCGCTGCCTGGCCATCGTCACGGTGGCTGCGCCAACCGGCAAGTTTGTGCTCCCACGTGCGGATCACATCAATCGAGTTATCAGTGGACCCACCATCCAGAACAAACACCTCAACTGGGACATCTTGTTCAAAAATGGAGGTGAGGGCGTCATTGAGAAAACGCCCTTGATTAAAGGAGGGGACAGCTATTGTTACCAAAGGCTCAGACATTAATCTTGATCCCGTCGGCTGAGAAAGTCTTTGTAGGTAATAGCAATGCCTTCACGTAACTGAGTTTTCGCCGCCCAGCCAAGGCTTTTGAGTCTATCAATGTTCAGCACTTTACGCGGTGTGCCATCCGGTTGGCTCTCGTCGTAGACGATTTGTCCGTTATACCCGACAACGTCCATGATCAGTTCAGCCAGTTCCTTGATCGGAAGGTCACTGCCCATTCCGACGTTATAAAGCCCGCTGTCGATCTCGGACTCCATCAAGTGCAAGCAGGCATCGGCCATGTCTTCTACGAATAGAAACTCCCGGCGCGGTTTACCAGAACCCCATACCACCAATTCTGGCGCACCATTGACCTTGGCTTCATGAGTCTTGCGAATAAGGGCTGGCAAAACGTGGCAGTTATCCAAGTCGTAGCTGTCATTCGGCCCGTAGAGGTTTGACGGCATTACCGAAATGAACCGGGCGCCATATTGTCGGTGGTAGCTTTCACAAAGTTTCACGCCCAGAATCTTGGCGACCGCGTACGGTTCGTTGGTTTGCTCCAGTGGGCCAGTGAGCAAGTAATCCTCGTGGATCGGTTGAGCGCAGTCTCGTGGGTAGATACAGCTAGAGCCCAGAAACAATAAACGTTGCACGCCATGTTGCCAGGCACTGTGGATGACGTTCGCCTCAATCATGAGGTTTTGGTATATAAATTCAGCTCTGAAATTATTGTTGGCTTTGATCCCGCCGACCTTACCCGCGGCCAAATAGACGATTTCAGGCTTCTCTGCTTCGAAGAAAGCTTCGACAGCGGCCTGATCGGTCAAATCGAGCTCAGCGTGCGAGCGAGTGACGAAATTGCTGAATCCAGCGGCGCGCAAGCGCCGCTGGATTGCAGAGCCAGCCATACCGGCATGGCCTGCAATGTATATTTTGGCGCGCTTATCCACCTAGCTTTTACTCGTGGTAATCGTAAACGGAATAACCGTGTTTTTTGACCAATTCATCACGGGTGGCTGACTTGAGGTCCTCGGTCATCATTTCGGTGACCAGTTCCTCGAAGCTGATTTTAGGCGTCCAGCCCAACTTCTGCTTTGCCTTGGTCGGGTCGCCCAGCAGAGTTTCCACCTCGGTAGGGCGGAAATAGCGTGGGTCGACAGCGACAATGCACTTGCCATTGGCATCATAGCCCTTCTCGTCGAGCCCTTCGCCCTTCCAGGTGATGGCAATTTCTGCATGAGTTGCAGCGGCATTTACGAAGTCACGGACGCTGTATTGCTTTCCGGTGGCAATCACAAAATCTTCTGGCTTCTCTTGCTGCAGCATCAACCACTGCATTTCCACGTAGTCCTTGGCATGGCCCCAGTCGCGCAGTGCGTCCAGATTGCCGAGGTACAAGCAGTCCTGCAGGCCCAGCTTGATACGAGCAAGCGCACGCGTGATCTTTCGAGTCACGAATGTTTCGCCGCGAACCGGGCTTTCGTGGTTGAACAGGATGCCGTTGCACGCATAAATGCCATAAGCTTCGCGGTAGTTGACGGTGATCCAGTAAGCGTACAGCTTCGCTACGGCATACGGTGAGCGCGGGTAGAAGGGAGTGGTTTCTGTCTGTGGCGTTTCTTGAACTTGGCCGTAGAGCTCAGAGGTAGAAGCCTGATAGAAACGAGTCTTCTTTTCCAGACCAAGAATTCGAATGGCATCCAAGATGCGCAGTGCACCCAGGGCATCGGAATTGGCGGTGTACTCGGGCTCTTCAAAGGAGACCGCAACGTGAGACTGGGCGGCCAGGTTGTAGATCTCGTCGGGTTGCACCTGCTGGATGACGCGGATCAGGCCGGTAGAGTCGGTCATGTCGCCGTAATGCAGCACCAAGCGGCGGTTCGACTCATGGGGGTCCTGGTACAGGTGGTCAATTCGATCAGTGTTGAAAGAAGAAGCCCGGCGCTTGATGCCGTGTACTTCGTAGCCTTTTTCGAGAAGCAACTCGGCCAGGTAGGATCCGTCTTGACCTGTTACTCCAGTAATAAGCGCAACTTTTTTCATATGCTTCTCTTAACGTCACTGTTCAAAAATCATTTTGAGTAGGTGGAAGTTCGATGTAGGAAGATTCCACGTACATTTTAAAGTGGCTTTGGGAATGCCTAACCCCTTGAATTTTCTATACTGCCTCAATCATCCGTGTTTCTCAACAAGCGCAGATGCGAGCTGCCCCGTAGCCTGTCCGAAAATTGATTCATAGCATCTCCGGAGGTCATTTTCATGGTTTGGCCGAGCAACTGACATTGGCGAACCAGGCGTTTGCATCCTGCACGAGCTGGAATTGCAGCACGTTTGCGGGGTCGGCCAAGTATTTGGCTGCGTCAGGAAAATTTTTGAGGTCGAAAAGGAACTTTTTTGTTTCGCCAATTTTCACAACCGACTCGGCGGGAAGGCGATATCCTGAATCCCATGATAGCATTTGGCCGCTTTTGTCTAGCGTATGAACACCAATCTTGATAGGAAATGATCCTTGGCCGAGCGTCAAGTTAAAATTGCCGCCGTTGACAAGCGATACTTCCAGGGTTTGGGATCCCGGATGTACCTGTGTGCAAACTAGTTGCGCTTTCATATCTGTAATGGGAACAATTGCACTATCGCCGTTGCCCCTGATGAGCGCGCTACCATCTATGAAAAGTTCAGGGTGCTCGGCACGAGTAATTCGCAACGGAAGTGGTGAATCATTTTCAGTGAGGTAAGTCTGCATTTTTTTGCCATTGATCAGCGCAGGAAGGTGGTTGATGTCCAAGGTATCTTTTGACTGGATATCAATGCTGTCAATATTCTTATAGTCTTTTGCATAGGCGACTTGGTAACCACGCGTCGGCAGCAATGCGTACGCAAACTCGCCAGATGGGTCTTCAATGACTTCTAAGTGTTGCTGGTGAAGCGAGTCTTTCAGTTCGCTGTATTCATTGCCTCTAATGACAGTTCTGTCCACTACAAAAGCTTTAAATCCGAGTCCCCGAACTTCATCCAGAAGCTCGCTTAGCGGGAGTTGCGAAATACGGTAGTTCCAATCATCCCCGGGGCTGTTTTTGGCGCCACCATTACTCCAATGGATATTGTGTGAGTATAGGTATAGGCGGACATGCGCAAACGATCCCCAGCCATAGTACTTGTTGTCCCTTAAGTACTGCGAGTAAGGGTATTGATACACCATTGAATCTTTTGGGAGTTTGGACTCAAGATTTTTGACAAAGGTTGACTCGGAGGCCACTAATGGCGCAATTTCTTGCGGCCTGACTGTATAGTTTTTCGGAATTTGATCGTAGAGACCGAACGCAGTGATACCCACAAGCACGATGCTTACTAATTTATGCCTTCGTTGAGGGCGGTTCATCGCAAGCGTCGCTAGGTAGGCTCCGAGTAAAAGCAACGCGAGTACGAGGAATATTGCAAATCGATCATATGCTCTGATCGTGGGGAATACGAGGGCTACTAACGTGCCGATCCCTCCTGAGATAGACGCTAAGAAAACAAATAGTGTAATCGCCAGGAGCGCTTCGCCAACTCCGATGCTGTTAATGTCTGTTTGCTTCACCTGCTCCCCCCCAGAGAGCCAGGTCGTGCGAAGTTTTGGAATTATAAGCAATACGAGGGCCGCTAAAAGCAACAAAGAACCAACTGTACCTAAGGAGACGGCTGGAGCTGCCGGGAACTTTCGCGCGTCATTGCTCGTATTGAACATCGCGCTGCCAATTTTTCCTATCGCAGCGATATGGTGCTGAGGCAGGGGGGCGATAAGCAATTTCAGGCTGCTGCTATATACTTCAGCTTCGAAAGCGTGCTTGGATAACGCCGGATCCTCCACCCCGTTTGGATAAAATTCGGAGTGATGAGAGTGCTTGTAGTCATATAGAGGGAACTGGACAAATAAGGAGGTGGCAGTCAGTGTTGCCAGGTAGATGACGCCAGGTATAAGCAGTTTCGGGGAACTCCATCCGCCGGTTAGTAGGCGAACGCCTAGCGCAAATCCAAGTAGTAGTAAAGAAAAGAATGCGTAGTAGCCATCGGCTGTTGCCATTAGTACTGCAAAGCTAAGTCCCAGTAGAAAGGACTTGTTTTTCATTAGAGTTATGAGTTTGAAACGTTGGTTGGGTAGGTTCTGTAATAGTTCGTCAAATTTTCCCTGAATAATCCAAGTTATTGAAACGAAAATAAGCGGTACAGCGAAGTAGTTTGGTAGAAATGAATAAATTATGAAATTAAACCGCATGGAGTTGAAACCAAACAACAGGGCTGCGCATATGGCAGGCAGTCTCGCAATCGACAATAAGCGACATGCCCAATAGGTGGTTAGGCAGATGAGCGGAAAGTTAATCAGATAGTAAGTCTGTTGCAGTGTGAAGGGGCTTTCGAAAAAAGGGCTCATGAGCAGCATTATTACTGAGTGTAAGGCGCTTGACTGCGCTGCTGCGTTGTGGTGCCAGCTTGCCACTTCTGGAGCGCCTAAATAGGGGTTCCATAATACCCAGCCGGTGTCCTTTAGTACTTTGGTGAGGGTGAACTGCCAAATGTCATCCCCATGACCATAAAGGAACGGGTGGCTGAGGTCAGACTCTCCAAGACCCAATACGTTGTAGGCGATGACTAGCGGTGCTGCGATCAGGAACAGCAACGCAATGGTTGTTTTTTGGGGTTGGGTAAGCGTCATGCTGTGGTATGCCCTCAAGGATTTAAGCCGTTTTGTGCGTGAATACGAAGCATCGACAACCAATAAACATCAAAACTGTGTAGGTGCATACGCCACCTAGCTGAGCAACATAGGCATTGACCTGTAACAATTCTACAAAAAAGGTCATGACCGCCAAGTTCGCGAGGTAGCATATGGCAGCGCTCAGCAAATATTTGTAAACTGATTTCCCAAGTGATGCATTATTTCGAAACGTCCAAATTTTATTTAGAACGAAACTGATGATCATCCCAAGTGCGTACCCGCAGGCGTTGGCTGAGGCAGGCTTGAAACCTCCCCAGTACATCAGCGAATAGATCGCCGCTAGTCCTACGAGTGTATTTAGGCAGCCCACAATACCAAATTTTATAATTTCCGGTAGTAATGCTCTCATGGCTATTTGAAGGCTGCCAGACGGTATTGTGCTCCGAGGGGTAACCACGTCAGGTTTTTTTCAAAAGGTCTAAGTTTACGCAATACAGATGGAAAGAACAGTCGGTATTGAGCTGACGGCATCTTCCAGTGAGCGCTAGCTGCTCGTTTACACATGGTGGCGGCTGTGATCAACTTCGCATTTACATCTAGTGGGCACGTGTTCACGGCTCGTACTGTCAGTGGGTTGAAAGGGTTGTGTTCATAAATTACCAGCATGCCACCTGGTTTGGTAATGCGGCGCAGCTCCTGCAACCAGAAATCATGTTCCTCGTGTGGGATATGATGGAAGACGCATGCGGTGAACACGATATCCTGGGTATTGTCGTCCAGCGGGATGCTTGAGGTGATCGATGCATAATGTTCATCACCCGGAAACCGTGTTTTAGCGATTTCAATACTGCGCTCCGAAACATCCCCGCACGTGATTCTGCTGGAGGGGAAATGCTTCCGAAAATAAGGCAATGAATTACCAATCCCACTGCCGAAATCGAAAATTGAATCGTGCTTGAGTTTCTTCAGTCTGACCAGTTCGGCTACATCAGCGATCTTGTATTCAGAAAAAAATTCTGGATCTTCACCGGTAATGGCGATGTTCGATTTATGCTGATCATGATATTCATCGGCCAGCAAGTCAAATTCTGCCCGGCGCTTGGTATCCGCAGAATCTTGAGTAGTTTGGTCATTCATGGCTGGCTTTCTCCGTTGGCGACACAGCGGGGGCTTTCTCCGGGGAAGACACTACTTCCTGGATGATAAACAGTGGTCTACCTTTAGCTTCCATGTACAGTCTGCCCATGTATTCGCCCATGACACCGGCCACAAATAGTTGAATACTGCCCAGCGCGAGCATAATCACCGCCAGAGATGTCCAGCCATCAACGCTCCTACCAGTGAAGTAATGGATCAACACGTAAACTAACAGCAATAGTGTGGCGATCCCAAAGCATATACCGAAATAGGATGCCATTCGCAGGGGGCGTACCGAGAATCCAGTGATAGCGTCAATGGCGAATTTGATCATTTTCGACAGCGGGTACTTGGTTTCGCCAGCGAAGCGGGCGGCACGCTCATACGGCAGCGCTTCCTGACGAAGTCCGATCCAGCTGACCATGCCGCGGATAAAACGATGGTGTTCTGGCATGTTGTTCAGCAATTCCACGGCGCGCCGGCTCATCAGACGAAAATCGCCTGTATCGGTTGGAATGTCGATATCCACCATGCGGTCCAGTAGGCGGTAGAAGAAGTGTGCTGAAGCTTTTTTGAACACGGTTTCGCCTTCGCGCTTGACGCGTTGGCCAAAAACCACATCGCATCCATCGTCCATCCTTGCCATCATCTTTGGAAGTAGCTCGGGTGGATCCTGCAGATCCGCATCAAGGATAAAGACGCGTTCACCTCGGGTCATCTGTAATCCGGCAGACAGCGCTAGCTGATGCCCGTGATTGCGGGAAAGATTGATGGCCACGATGTTGGGATCAACGGCGCTTAATTCGCGCATGATCGACCAAGTCTTGTCCTTCGAGCCGTCATTTATCAACACTAGCTCATAATCGGTCCCGACGTGCTCGCGGCACACGGCAGTTACGCGCTGGTGCAGCTCGTGGATGCCTTCTTCTTCGTTATAGCAAGGAACTACAACCGATAATTTTAGCCCTGCCATACCTACCCCTCTGAATGACGTCATTTAAGCTGACTCTATTATTAATGTGCCGAGGCCATTGGTGTTGCTTGGTAAAAGCGGAGCGCATGACCCACGATATCGTCCAGGCTGCTATAGGCAGGTTGCCAGCCTAGGACATCCCTAGCCTTTCTAGAATCAGCAACCAGCACTGCAGGGTCGCCCGCACGGCGACCAGCAACGGTATGTGGAACTGGCTTGCCTACCAGCGCCGCTACGGCATCTAGAATTTGTTTCACGCTGTAGCCTTCCCCGTTGCCCAGGTTTAGCTTCAACGATTCCCCTTGTGCACGAAGGTGCTGAAGAGCCAGCAAGTGAGCGCTGGCCAAGTCACACACATGTACATAGTCCCGGATGCAGGTGCCGTCATGGGTCGGGTAATCATCGCCAAAAACTTTCAATCCCCCGGTATTGCCCAGTGCTGCGCTGATCGCCAACGGAATCAAGTGTGTTTCGGGGTCATGACGTTCTCCCAGGCTACCGTCCGGATGGGCGCCGGCAGCGTTGAAGTAACGAAGGCAGGCATGGCGGATGCCATAGGCGGCTTCATAGTCAGGCAGCATCTGTTCGACGATTAGTTTCGAGCGCCCGTAAGGATTGATGGGGGCCTTTACATGATGTTCGTCGATGTGCCCAGCTTGGGGATTGCCAAATATCGCAGCGGTAGATGAAAAAATAAAATTTTTCACGTCGTGCCGCGCCATGCTATTGAGTAGGTTGATGGTCTTGCTGACATTGTTGTGAAAGTATTTCGCAGGGGCGCCAATGGACTCCCCCACCTGGATGAACGATGCGAAGTGCATCACGGCATCAAAGGCATGCTGACCGAACAATCGGTCAAGAAGCGCTTCGTCGCCCATATCGCCGATGACTAGGTCTGCTCCGCTAACTGATCCTGCGTGGCCCGCGCTGAGGTCATCCAGGACTGTGACCGGAATGTGTTGATCCATCAGCATCCTGACCATGTGGCTGCCTATGTAGCCGGCCCCACCAACTACCAAAATTTTTGGCTGCACCTCTATGTCTCCGTTCAATGAGGCCCTGTCCGCTTAGCAGACGTTCAAATGGTGTGCCAGCTTTCGTCAGGAGCGAGCCAGAAGGCCTCGTCGATGACGGAAAAAACCGGGTGGCTATTGAACGCTGCCTCGGGCAGCATTCGGGCTAATTTCCCCTCGGCGACATCGTCGCGAACGAAAAAAGCATTGAAACAGCAGGTGCCGACGGTGCACAGCGTGTAGCCCCTGGATTCAAGCAGGGCAATCCAGGCCGTTAGGCTAGCGGCGCCGGACTGTTGCCAACGGCGACTGAACTGCTCACGGTCGCGCTGCACCACGCTGTAATGTTCGCGGAAGCGTTTCTCGAACTCTACAACGATGACACGTGGGCGTATTGCCGAGAGCTCCTCCATGACGGCATAGTCTCCACCGTCGATATCGATGATGAAAAGGTCTGGTTCGGGCTCAGCATTAGCGGTCATTAGCAATGAGTTGATGTTCTGCGGGCTGACGGCTTGCTGAATGATGATCGGAGAGTAGTACTCGGTCATCCCCTCTCTGGTCCAGTGATAATGGCGAGTGGAAGCGGTTCTGGCGAAGAAGTAGCGCATCCTGCTGCATTCTGTGGCGTCCAATTCAAAAATAGTGCCATGCCAACCGTGGTTGACCAGCAGATTGGTGGATAGGTTTTCAGGAATTCCTACATCCGAGTCGCTGCAATTGCTGCCAATTTCTACCACATAGCGATTGGTGTGGCCGATGTGGCTGAATAGGCGCAGCAGAATGCCATCTTCGTCATTCTGCGAAAAGGCGCGAAACCCACTTCCCACCAAGTCCGCATGCTTCAGCACCACGGGCGAATAGCGCTGCCATGACTGAATAAGCTGTTTTTGCTGGGCCGCATCGGCATTGCCGATGAAGTTACGATGCAGCAAAGGATTCAAGCCTGCGATGTCGGTGGGGGACAATGATTTGTCGAGCAGAATCTTCTCGAAGTGGAGCTGGCGCTCGGTGAGGGATTTAATGGCCTGGAGGGCCTCATCTAACTGTGCAGATATAAGGTCGAGATCAGGCATTTTGTTTTTCCTCGAGTAAATCCACCGATACCACAGGGTGCATGTTGAAGATCCCGCCATAAAAGGCAGCCAGTGGCGACTCGGTGACCTGCAATTGTTCCACGTCATGCATCAACAAACTGTACTCCTCAAATTCGCTGCGGGAGAACCCTTTGTTGGCAACGCCGACTGAAAACGAATACTGCCCGGCTTTCAGATTGAGGTTCAGGTTGAATCGAACCATGACCTGCGCCCCCTCATCAATTGACTCTTCTGGCATTTGCAGTGCGAAGGTACTGGTTTCGAAGATGGAGCGGCCCATGCGATCGCGTACGATGAGGCCGTATGCGGGCCTTTCAAAGCGCTTATTCAGCTTGACCACATAGCGCACCGTCAGCTGTGTTTCGCTCTCCAGGTGGGTCACCGGTAGGTTGTCAGCGTTTAGCAAGGCGAAGTCAATCATTTCTGCATCACCGTTGGTTGTGACGGTGGTGGCTTTGGTCCAGGCCTTGGGCTGCTCGATCGCCACTAGGGTTTCAGGCGTCGGGGCGTAGCTTTGGTCAACCGATACTTCACCGTTGCTCATGTCGGTCTTTTTGGCCACCAGACCCTGGTACAGGTCGATCACGTCGCGGGGGGCGCCAAAGCTGATAGTTTTCCCATGACTGAGCAACAGTGCCTTGTTGCAGATGTGTTTAACGGTGTTGGCGTCATGCGATACAAAGAGCAGGGTCCCCCCGCGTTCACGGAAGCTCTCAAGCCTCTGAAAGCATTTTTGCTGGAAGTACGCATCTCCCACTGCCAGCGCTTCATCGATGATCAAGATATCCGGCTCGAACGCAGTTGATACGGCAAAGGCCACGCGCATCTGCATCCCGCTTGAGTAGGATGACAGTGCCTGATCAAAGTGGTCACCGATGTCGGCGAAAGCCTCAATATCGGGAATTCGAGCATCGATCTCTCGTCGGTTGAAGCCAAGCAGAGCGCCGTTCATGTAGACGTTCTCACGCCCGCTGAATTCGGGATTGAACCCTGACCCAAGCTCAAGCAATGCTGCCACGCGGCCATTGACCGACACCTTACCTGCGGTAGGCGTAAGGGTGCCGGTAATGATCTGCAGCAACGTGCTTTTACCGCTACCGTTGAGGCCGACAATCCCGCAAGATTCGCCCTTGCGGACTTCCAGGAAAATCTCCCGGAGAGCCCAGAATTCCTTGAAGTATTGGCGCTCAGGTAACCGCAATAAACGGCGAATACGGGGGTAGATGAATTGTTTGAGCTGGTCGCGCGGGTGTTCGAATATTTCGAAGCGTTTGGAGACCGCTTCTACGCGTATTGCGAATTCATTAGAGGACATTCGCAAACCCCTTTCTGGTTTTCTGAAACCAGCTATACCCAAGCCACGCGATACTCAAGGCAACTGCGGCATAGATTCCCAATCCTGAAAAATTGGGCAGCACCCCATTGATCAGTACATCTCGAGCCTGCTCGATGATGAACGTGAGTGGATTGAGCATCAACCACGGCTGAATATTGGCAGGCAGGGCGGAGATTGGATAGAACACAGGGGATCCGAAGAGCAGCAACGTCATGATCAGCCCTATAGGATGCGCTACGTCCCGCAGGTACACGCCCAGCGACGCTAGAATCCAGGCAAATCCGAGTGACAGCACAATCAGCGGCGCAATGACCAGCGGTAATAGCATGACTGTCCACGGGAGCCCCCCGTGCACAATGAGCTGAGCCACCAGCAAGACAACTACGCTGACCAGCGCGTGAAAAAACGAAGTGCCCATTGCAATGACTGGAAGGATTTCTAGGGGGAACACTACTTTCTTCACGTAGCTGATGTTGTTAAGGATAAGCGTTGGTGCGCGCGTGAGCGTTTCAGCAAATAGGCCATGGACGATCATCCCGGTGAACAGGAGGATCGCAAATTCACCTTTGCTAGTAGGCTCGCCCGTGCCCCACCGGGCTTTGAAGACTACCGAGAATACCAAGGTGTAGATGATTAGGAGCAGGATGGGATTCGTGAATGACCACAAGATCCCCATTACCGAACCTTTATAGCGTCCGACCACGTCGCGCCGCGTCATCTGATTTATCAGATGACGATTGGCCCAAAGGCTGCGCACCAATGACACCGGAGATATGGGGGCAGGCGCGTGAGGATTCATATCCCCAGTTTCCGCTTCAGCACTTCAAAGCGGGCACCAAACCCATGGGTCCTGATGGCTTGGATCTGAGCCTTCACCCAAGCTTTGTTGAGGAACAGCCTGGCTATGTTCAGCTTGGGTGACTCCACCACTATTTGCGTCGGTGTATCGGCTAGATAGAAACCAGCGGATACCTTTAGCACGCTCGGATTGAAATCCTTGATGAGCTCGGTTTCCGCCGCTTCGTCCCACGTTCGTTCGGGGAAACATTGGCGCAGGTCTAGGCGGACAGTAGCTGGTAGTAGGTGTTTGATCCTCCCGTTTACCAATGTAGCAAGCGGTCTGCCCTCAAGGTAAGGCAGGGCGATGGGCAGGTCCTCAGGCAAGGCAGAGGTGCGGAAGATGAACCTGCCATAGCCGGGTGGCCCTGCCGCGTCGACATGTCCAAAGTCAATCAATTCATGGACGGTATGCACGGGGGACTGCCCGTCCTCTAGAACAGCTGCAGTGGCAGCGCAGTTAACTTGATCATCATTCTGCAAGGCACCGGCCAAGACAGTTAGGTGATTGGACATCAGCTTTTCATTCGGGGCGACAAAGATGATCCCGTCGGAGTCTGATGCGTCCCCAATCAACTCCTGAATAATGTCGCCCAAGCGACGTCGGGATTTGATTTCCGGGTGAATTCCGTACTTAAATGCCTCAATGACCTTCAACTGAATTTCGACAGGTGAGCCTTCCAGAATGCGCGCGATTTCCGGATGGAAGTTCTCAGCCACGACCCTATCTACGATCAGTTTGGCGGTAAAATTACCATACGTTTGTTGTCTAACGCTTTCTACGTGAGCCTTCAGAGTGGCGGTAGAGTAGTCAAGCATCAACAAATTCAAGCTGATTCGAGTACGTTCACCTGCGTGGTTAAGGTGTCGTGAAGTCAGTTTCTGTTTCCGCTCTGCTAGACCACTATAGAGATCCTTCAAGCTGCCGATTAGCGTGTAGTGATCATTGAAGATCGCCTGTGCCTTCGTGACTTTGGCCAACGCTTCTTCCGGATGGGTTTTTATCCAGCTCAGATGCGTGGTGATGTCGCTGTAGATCTGCTCCATCGGGGAGCGGCTGTCGATATACAACAACGAGTCGCCAAAAAATTTTCGTGCAAAAGGGTTTTCATCACAAATAACCAAGGTCCCTGCTGCGATCGTTTCGAACAGGCGATTTGACATCAGCTCCGAGTCACGATGCGCTTGTGAGGACAAAACCAGGGCGGCACCGGCTTTGGCGATTTCGTTGATCATCGAGAAACCATCGAATGGAATCTCTCGGACATAACTTTGATAGCCTTCCCAGACTCGGACGCCTTGGAAAATGGTAGGCCCATAGATTTTTAGTAAGCCGGTAGGATCAAGGCGTTTAAGCACTTCCTGCTGTCGAGATTGGCGGCTGCTGACGATAGCTTCCCAGTTAATACCAGCATAAAACAGCTTGCCGTCACCCAAGGTAGGCCCGTGGACAATACCAGGTGTGGAGTGGAAGAGTTTAAAGTGTGCTGGCAAGTGAGTTGTGGACCCACGCACCATGCGCGCTACATGATCATCGGCTGCATCGGAACTGCAACTGATGAAGTCATCGTGAGTAGTCAGATTCCGCGAGCAACGCTGGTAACCCCACTCGTGATAGAACTTCAGCGGATTCCACAGTGCGACAAACGAAAACGCATCGTAGCGCTTGGGCGTGTCATAGTGCAAATGGATCACAAAGTCGACGTTCGCCTTGGAAACTTTGATATCCGGTGCGGAGATAAACCCCCCATCAGCGTGAATTTCGACGCACTCCACGCCAATCGCTTTTGCCGCGAGCTTAAGGCGGGCTATGCACTCATCCTCAGCGGTTTTGATGCCAGGCCATAGCTTAACAACGCCGAAGCGACCGAAAACGCCCTCGGGCAAGGAAAAAACATTACTCATCACTACTGCATCCAAATGTACGGAACGACGAAAAGGAAAGACTGATCGAGCCTGCCGGGGGGGCTTTATAGATCGATTCGCGCCCCAGGGGTCGGCGAATCGAGCAGGCGTAAGAAGTCCTCGTAGGCACTCCTCAATCCGTCCTTCTCATCGATTTTTGGTTTCCAGCCAAGCGCTCGAACTTTGCTGCTATCCAGCAGTTTGCGCATGGTGCCATTTGGTTTACTTGTGTCGTATACGATTTTCCCTTTATAGCCTACTGTCTCAGCAATCATTGCCGCCAAATCTGCTATCGCGAGGTCGTGGTTACAACCAATGTTGTATAAGTCATGGGTTGTAGGCGCAAGCATGACGCATTTCATTGCATCCGCAAGGTCATCGACATGCAGTAACTCTCGCCGCGGGGTGCCATCGCCCCAAACAACAAACTCTTCTTTCTCTAAGGTTTTGGCCTCGTGAGTGCGGCGGATAATTCCAGCCACTACGTGACTATGTTGAGAGTGATAGTTGTCGCCTGGCCCGTACAGGTTTGGCGGGATAATCGAAATAAAATCGCAGCGGTGCTGCTTGCGATAAGCGCGGCACATTTCAATGCCGGCAATTTTGCTCACCGCGTAGGCTCGGATGCTGTCCTCGAGGGGGCCGGTTAGAAGGGCCTCTTCAACAATAGGTTGTTCTGCATTTTTTGGGTAGGTGCAGTTAGTAGCAACGAATAACAACTTTTTGACGCCGACCTTGTGGGCACCTGAAATTACGTTCGCCTGAATCATCAAGTTGTCATAAATGAAGGATGCAGGCAGTGTAGCGTTAGCATGGATTCCACCTACCTTGGCCCCGACATGAAAGACGTAGTCGGGTCGATATTCCTCCATCCACGCATGCACGTCAGCTTGGTTTGTAAGGTCAAGATCTGCTCGCGAGGTGAGAAGAAGTTGCGCGTCCTCGCCGTCGAAATTTCGAACCACTGCGGAGCCAAGCATACCCTTGTGCCCTGTGATCCAGACCTTCTTTCCTGCGAAGCGTGATGCAGAGCCCTGTGCAGATGCCTTGTTGATTGTTACAGACATTTGATCATCCTAATATTCAGAAAGCTTCGCAAATCCGCCCCCACCTGCGTGCCGCATCCCTTCGGTGCCTTTCATAGTCGCTGGACAGCTGCGACCTCGGTCGCAGCCTCAATAGAACGCACCATGTGGTGCCCTCTCAGCGTTCCCATGCCTCATCAGTGTGATGGATAGGCATTGGCGTACAATACACCCATTCGATGGACCGCTTGCACGGACGAAGTAGATTTTATTGATCCCCACAGAAGAGATCCAGCGCTTGCACTGGGCGGCCCTCCTGGTTAACGGCTCGTCTGTTTGTGCGTGAGCAAAAACCTGAGCTTGATAGGGTAAAATTACTTACTTAAGTGCTATCCGTCCACCCTGCATTGGCTCATCCAATTGATTTTTGTCAAAAAATATCTCAGAGCCGCTAAGCGGTCGGGGTTGTCATCCTTGCACACCAGTATTGTGCTAGCACTTTGTGGTGGTGGCGTTTTGGTGGCCTTGATGAAAATATTTTCAGGTCCGACGAGTTTACAAGCCGCTCTGAATTGCCATGCAAATCTTCATTAAGAGCAAGCCTTATTTTTTCTTGGCATTCAAACGGTTCTGCCCCCTATTCAGAATAGCTGAACTTGCCGCCTTTATGCTGACGCGCTATCGTGCCAAGAGGTGCCGGCTGCTAACAAAGCTGCCGGCCGGAATCAGCAAGTTAAGAGCGTACCCGTGGTCGAGCCTTTTGTTGACGCTGAAATTGATGCTGCTCCCATGATTGTGCTGGTTACCGGCGGGTCGGGGTTTGTCGGTTCCCAATTGGTGGCTGTGCTGAGTAGGCAGCTCCATGTAACGGTGCGGGCCCCAGTGCGTGTGCTTCGGGGCGGTATTTTGAGCAGGGCGCCTCGAGTCGATTTCTCTGAGTTGCCTTCAATTGATGAGCATACCGATTGGAGCCCGCTGCTTGGGGGGGTGAGCGTAGTGATTCATGCCGCTGCACGTGTTCATGTCATGCATGAAAGTGCGGAAGGGGCGCTTGACCGTTTTCGTGAAACTAATCTCAAAGGCACACTGCAGCTGGCGCGCAGTGCTGCCTTTGCCGGGGTGAAACGGTTCGTTTTCCTCAGCTCTATCAAGGTAAATGGTGAGGCTACATTCCCAGGGGAAGCGTTCACTGCCGAAGATCCTGCGGCACCGGTGGATGCGTACGGTATTTCCAAGGCCGAAGCCGAGGCAGCGTTACAGCAGTTGGCAACGGATACGGGGATGGAAGTCGTCATTATTCGGCCGGTACTGGTTTACGGGCCCGGGGTCAAAGGCAATTTTTCCAACATGATGAAGTGGGTGAGTCGCCGTTATCCTCTGCCTTTAGCTTCTATTAACAACAGCCGCAGCTTGGTATCGGTTTATAATTTAGTGGATTTCATTTGGGTGTGCGCGCGACAGGCGGCTGCGGCGAACCAGATCTTTCTGGTCAGCGATGGCGCTGACCTTTCGACCCCTCAGTTGCTTGATCGTGTGGCACGTGCCTTAGGCGTCCGGGCTCGACTGTTCAGTGTGCCGCCTACCTTCTTGAGTTATTTAGCAAGGTTGATGGGAAAAGGGGCGCAGGCCCAGCGGCTTATGGGCTCTTTGCAGGTTGATATTACGAAGAATGCCACCCTGCTAGGGTGGGTGCCCTCGATGAGCGCCGATGAGGCAATAGATCATACAGCCAGGCACTTCAAAAAAGGCACGCATCAATGATTGTGTTTTTTGCCGCGTGCGCTGTGTTCACAATCTCCTTTGTCGTAACGGCAGGCCTGCGGAGCTATGCTCTGTCCCACAGCCTTATCGATGTGCCCAACGCAAGGAGCTCCCACACTGTCCCGACGCCTAGAGGTGGTGGGGGCGCAATTGTTGTTGCCTTTTTGCTTGGGCTGGCAGCAGTGATTGGCATGGGTATGATCTCTCCACTTGGTACATTTTCACTGGTAGGGGCCTCCACTTTAGTGGCAGTGTTGGGCTTCATCGATGACAAAGGCCATGTACCAGCCAAATGGCGGTTACTTGGACATTTCGCAGCTGCTGCCTGGATGATTTTCAGCCTGGGCGGTTTTCCAGCTGTCGATTTGTTTGGCTTCCAGCTCGCAGCCGGGTGGCTTTCAGCCTCGCTTGCGATTGTGTATCTGGTCTGGCTACTGAATTTGTACAACTTCATGGATGGCATCGATGGGCTCGCTGCAGTCCAAGCGGTCACGACTTGCCTGGCCATCTCACTACTATATTGGCTGGCGGGAGACGTTCATCTGATCTGGGTTCCCATGACTTTGGCATTGTCGGTTACTGGTTTTTTGATCTGGAACTTTCCGCCCGCAAAAATTTTTATGGGCGACGTAGGCAGCGGTTTTTTGGGGTTTGTTCTGGGCGGTAGTTCTATTGCAGCAGCATGGGTGAAGCCTGCTTATTTCTGGGCGTGGGTCATTCTGCTAGGCGTATTTATTGTGGATTCCAGTTTTACGCTACTGCGACGGTTGCTGCGGGGCGACCGTATATATGAGGCACATCGCAGCCATGCGTATCAGTATGCTGCCCGGTCATGTCGGGCGCATTGGCCGGTGACGGCTGCAGCCGGGCTCATCAACGTGCTTTGGTTGCTGCCAATGGCTTACTGCGTTGTGATCCAGAGGATGGATGGCCTAGTAGGTGTTATGGTGGCCTATTGTCCGCTGATTGTGGCCGCTATTTATTACGGGGCGGGTAGCAAGGAACGCACCGTTTGAGTGGAAATGGAAAGTCGTCGAGTTGATGGCTCAGATGCTAACCAAGGGCGAAGCTTAATGGTCAAAGGATTAATGGACAAAATTCGAGCTTTCCTGTTGGCGATGCCCAGGCACCAGAAACGTCTGCTCCAGGTTTTTACCGATGTTGCGTTGGTGTGGTCGGCATTGTGGTTGGCGTTCATTGTCCGCCTGGGCATCGAGGATATGTATAACCCGATAAAGGTGCACTTCTGGTTGTTCATTGCAGCGCCTTTGGTGGCAATTCCATTATTCATTCGCTTTGGTATGTATCGTGCGGTGATGCGTTATTTTGGGAACGATGCGCTGGTCGCGATTATCAAAGCTGTCAGCCTTTCCTCGCTGATCCTGGCGGTAGTCGTTTATTGGTATAGCAACCATGAAACCGTGGTGCCCCGTTCAATTATCTTCAATTACTGGTGGTTGAGCCTGGTAATTATTGGCGGTCTGCGGTTGGCAATGCGGCAGTATTTTATGGGGGACTGGTTCAGCGCCGTCCAGCACGTGCCATTTGCAAACCGGGATGACGGTCTGACAAAAGTGGCCGTCTACGGCGCGGGCGTTGCAGGCAACCAGTTGGTGGCTGCGCTTCGCATGGGCAGGACGATGCGGCCTGTGGCGTTCATCGACGACGACGCGAGCATTGCTGATCGGATTATTTCCGGGTTGCAAGTGTATGAGTCCCGGCGTATCCAACAAATGATAGATACCACCGGTGCGCAAGAGCTGCTGCTGGCATTGCCTTCAACAACTCGAGCCCGTCGGCGCGAAATCCTTGGTTTTCTGGAAGGTTTTCCGCTACATGTTCGGAGTGTCCCGAACTTCACTGACTTGGCGAATGGCAGCGTGAAGGTGGATGACATTCAAGAGGTCGATATCGCCGATTTGCTCGGGCGTGATGCGGTACCAGCCCAAGCGGAGTTGCTTGAGCATTGCGTTTCGGGATTGGCAGTAATGGTTACTGGTGCAGGAGGATCGATCGGTTCCGAGCTGTGCCGCCAAATTATCAATCTGAAACCCACCACGCTGGTGTTATTCGAGCACAGTGAATTCAATCTTTACAGCATCATGGCGGAGCTTGAGCAACGCTTGCTACGTGAATCACTATCCGTGCGACTGCTGCCAATTTTGGGTTCCGTTCGCCATTCGCGGAAGCTACTCGATGTCATGAAAACCTGGGGGATCAACACGGTCTATCATGCCGCTGCTTACAAGCATGTCCCCATGGTCGAACACAACATTGCTGAGGGGGTGTTGAACAACGTGGTGGGTACGCTCAATACGGCTCAGGCAGCGCTGGAAGCACAGGTGGCTAACTTTGTCCTGATCTCGACCGATAAGGCGGTGCGCCCCACAAACGTGATGGGTAGCACCAAGCGCCTCGCGGAGCTCATCCTGCAAGCCTTGAGCGCCGAGTTGGCACCGGTGCTTTTTGGTGATCCAGGCAACGTTGCACGGGTCAACAAGACCCGCTTCACCATGGTCCGTTTTGGTAACGTACTGGGCTCGTCAGGCTCGGTAATTCCGTTATTCCATAAACAGATCAAAAGCGGCGGGCCACTGACCGTCACCCATCCTAAAATCACTCGTTATTTCATGACCATTCCCGAGGCGGCTCAGCTAGTTATTCAGGCGGGGTCCATGGGGCAGGGTGGCGATGTGTTTGTCTTGGATATGGGGGAGCCCGTAAGAATTGCCGAGCTGGCTGAGAAGATGGTGCATCTGTCTGGCCTGAGTATTCGGTCGGAAAAGAACCCGCAAGGTGATATTTCAATAGAGTTCACGGGGTTGCGGCCGGGCGAGAAACTTTATGAAGAGTTATTGATCGGCGATAACGTGGTGGCCACTGAACATCCAATGATCATGAGCGCCCATGAAGACTGTTTTGATTGGGATTTGCTCAAGGAGCGGCTACAGGATCTGGTTGGAGCCGTGGAACGTGATGATTACACACGGGTGCGTCAGCTGCTACGTGAGACGGTAAGTGGGTACGCGCCGGATGGGGAAATCGTTGATTGGAAATATTTACAACAGCGCCAAGAGCCGTGAAGCTGCTGGCGCAGTTCTAAAATACTTTAGTATAAGCGCTAAATTCCGTATCCGCTGTAGAGCTTCCTCTTGGGGTTGGACTGTAGTGTTACCGCAATATTTGCGGAAGTATTTCCTTTGCGTAATAGCGAGACCCAGCAGGCGTCAAATGAACGTTGTCATAGTGGTAAGGTATTTCTTCTGCATTTGCCATTGGGCATACACCTTTCGGGCAGGCTGCCTGGTATACAGATATGTATTTCGCAGAGGTACCCTTCAGTGCTGCTGATACGGCTTCCTCTGATCCAATGATTTTCTGGAGATCAAGGTCATGACCTGAAGACATTTCGGTTGTTCCCGCCTCGATGCGTTTGATCACCAAAAGTGGTACCCGTTGCTTGTATGTAGGGGCTTCTCCGAGGACTACAACTTTTAATCCAAGGTCTGTTAGCTTGGTGACGGTTTTTTTCAGGCTCTCCATGACTGATGGAACGGTGTAATTCCAACCGGCACTCAATATCAGTATTGAGGGGTGAAGCTGCTTTATAATGGCAAAGTCTTGATCGTTCGAAGCACTGCAGAATGGGCGGCCGATAACATCCTCATCTAGAATCGGAGCGCAGACTGATGCTGTGAGTGCTCCTAGGGAATAGCCACGCTCGGCCAGCAGCGGTTTTAAACCACCGTACAAGTGTATCGCATGGCTATCCCCCCAAAGCATAACCGTTTTTTTAGTGGGATCCGGCAAGCATCCTGCACGATCTGACTCTAGTGGTGGCTGGTCTGGGTCCAGAAAGCAGGTCCTCGATAGATAATCATGCGCAGGGTTGTATTGAAGCATTGCAAGAGCGTTTGCAGTCCGCGTTGATGCCTTCCTCGGAAAGCCATCATTCACTGCAACGAACCCAGAAATCGCAATTACACAACCTAGTGAGGCCGCTGAAATCCCGAGTAATTTAAACGACTTCCACTGAGGTTTGACCTTGCGAAACGGTTGTTCCACGATTGTATAGTTGATCCATGCTAGCAATAGGCTTGCGATAAAGATTGCGATTGCTCTATTGTAGATGTCTGCGTCTGGGTAAAAGCGATTTGCAAATACGATCAGTGGCCAGTGTACGAGATACAGTGAGTACGAGATCCTGCCTATAATGTTCAGTGGTTTTACGGATAGTAAGTTGCTGATAGGATTCTGCTGTTTGCATCCAATGATAATGCACGCTGCTCCAATGCATGGTAGCAGCGCAGCCATGCCAGGAAACCTGATGGTGTCATCATAAAGTAAGAACGACATGGAAATGGCCACTAGGCCGGCAAATGCCGTTGCTGCACTAGCTAGGCTATTTCGGATTGTCGGAAACGTGGGTAGAGCAATAATGCTGCCAATTAATAGCTCAAAAGCTCGTGAGTGCAATAAGTAAAATGAGTTCGTGGGATCAATATAAAGATACGCTTGGGATGCGGCAAGGGAGCTAACGAGGGTGCCAGCAATCGCTATATGCAGCCAGATTTTTCCTGGCCGCATACTCGCGACGGCAATGAGTGGAAAAAATATGTAGAACTGCTCTTCTACACCAAGGGACCAAAGGTGTAGTAGGGGTATTTCAGTGGCGTTGGGGGAGAAGTAATTGAGGGCTGAGTAGAAGTAGATGTTTGCCGAAAAAAGCGCTGAAGCGATCGCTGATTTAGCGTAAGCTGTTAGCTCGCTTGGGTAAAGTGTAAGGCAGGCGATGATTGATGTGAGGATGATTACCGAAAAAAAACCTGGGAGAATGCGCCTCGCCCGGCGTACGTAAAATTCAGCTATCGAAAAGCGTGACTCAAGTATTTCTTCGTAAATCGTTCTTGAAATCAAGTATCCTGAGATTACGAAAAATATGTCAACGCCAGAGTAACCTCCGTGTAGTACTCCGATCTGCAAATGAAATATAACTACTCCGAGCACCGCGAGTGCCCTGAGCCCATCAATATCAGCACGGTAACGTAGCATCTGAACATCCCTGTTAGGCTCTGTACGAAATGCATCCCAGCTCGCCCATGCTGCGTTGAAAACAGGCTCGGAATGCTCATTTACAACCCGTAAACTCCGCTTCCTCGCCTGTTTTCGCCTTGCCTGGCCTTCGCTGGAATACATTTCATACAGAGCCTAATCAACGAGCGGCGCCGAGTATGCCAAGAAAACGTTGGTTGTGACAGAGTATTACCAATACTTTTACTGGTGGCTAGGGCCTGTGGAGTGGGCGAGGTGGATTCGATGGGGCAAGCTACTCCAGATCTTCCGCGGCAGAGAGTAGTACCCCGCCCTTCAGAGCACGATGTACATGGTCTATCCAGGTCGAGCCGTGCATGATGTGCTGTTGTAATTGCCAATAGATCGCGGCTGCCTGCTCATCCGCTGGACGGAATCCAATCGTCTGCCCCATAGCGCGTAGGTAGCGAGCGATTGGAGCGCATTCGAAGTACTGCTTCCCCAGGATCATGCGGATGTCGGAAGTCATGGCTTCGGTTGAGCCAATAGCAAGACGGTCGGTAGTTTGTCGCAGCCTTTCTTGTTCAAGGTGCAATTTGGCCTGTGTCGCCTCAAGTTGGGACTTGAGTGCTGCATTTTCAGAAAGCTTTTGCTCGAAAGCGAGTGCCAAGTGATTCGCACGCTCCTGTTCGTTGCTCTCGCGCTCTAATGCACCCTCAAGGAGGGCAGCCTTTACATAGCGCCAGCGGCCCCATCCTAACCCTAAGTGCTCAGGTCGATTTTGCATGGTGGTTTCCTGCTGGACCAATGTTGAATTTAGTAAGGACAAACCACAGATTAGCCTAAAATTGTAAGTGGACATTTTTTAAGCGTGAGGTACGCGGACGGTACTTATGTAAGCATCCACAGCCTTGGGGTCAGTACGGCAGGGATCAATCGGCGCGCGGAGATAACCCATGATGCGTTGACACTGGTGCGTTTTCGTTGAGCTAAGGCACTAGAGCGGCGAAGGAGCAGTTTAAGCTCAACACCTTCAAGGAGCTAGGCATGCGTAAACTCTCTCTCATCCATTGTGGAATTCCTCCCGTGTACCCTTTCCTTTGGCGGCATTCACCGTGCCGGGAGTGGCTGATCAACTAAACCCCATAACGGTGGTCCAGCTAATCAGTATTAGCCTGAATACAGCGGATGCCAACGCCTCGCAGGATGAGCTGATAGGTATTGGCGCCGCAAATGACCCAGGAATAGGTCATCGAGATAAACTGAAGCTTATACAGGTCTTCATGGAGAGTCTTGGTTCCGCTTTCGACCCCCCTATGTCCGATGGAAATATTCTCTCACTAGCCCACGTTGGACAAAAGGTTTGCATCCGCTAGGTTGTAGAGGCGGCTCAGGAATGCCGCCTTCGAACCCACTGATGTCAAGGAGCTTCACCCATGCGTAACCTGTCCCTCTCGGCCCTCCTGGCCACCCTCCTGT
Organism: gamma proteobacterium L18; assembly: GCA_000497835.1. Classification (GTDB taxonomy): domain Bacteria; phylum Pseudomonadota; class Gammaproteobacteria; order Pseudomonadales; family Pseudomonadaceae; genus Aquipseudomonas. The sequence continues at coordinate 815,148 of KI547164.1, forward strand.
TCACTGTCTCCGTTGCCGCAACTGCCGCGCCAGCAACGCCAACGCCAGCCCCCGTTACCGCGATCACCCAAACCGCCAAAACCAACCTGAACAACGCTGACGCCGACACCCTCCAGCGCGAACTTTCCGGTATTGGTGCCGGCAAGGCGCAGGCGATCGTTGCCCACAGGGACTCCAACGGCGCGTTCACCTCGGTAGATGAGCTGCTTGAAGTGAAAGGCATCGGCAAGTCGCTGCTGGACAAGAACCGCGACCGGTTGACGGTGGAGTAATTTAGGGTAAGGAAAAGGCCGGAGAGTCCGGCCTTTTTTGCGCTTCATGATTGGGTTTGGGAGCCAGCGCAGCCTTCGGCAGCGGCTACAGGTTGAAGCTCAGTTTACTTCTATGCTCCCGTCTTGGTGCTGACGAACCAGTGTGTAGGGCAGCACAACCGTGTCCACTACCCCGGGCAGCGTCAAGTCCAGCACGACGGCAATCGGCGGCGAGGTACTGTAGTTGTGCTCATTCGCCGGTCCCGCGTTCAACACGCAGAAATCGAACATCACCCCGCTATACACCGCACCGCAGTAGGATCTGCCTTTGCTCAGGTAGTCGGTTGTGACGCTGTCATGGCGCAGCACGGTAATAATGCTGCCGCACCCACTCAGCAGCAGGGCAACGCCAACCACAAACAATGGCTTCATATAAAACTCCCTGTATTGGCACCAAACAGTCGCCGAAACAGCGACCCTACGTCGAAGCGGCCCCTCTCACTACCCACCCCGCGAGCAAAAAATTGTATCAAGCCTTGATCAAGTTCCCCATATCCTCCCGATACCGCCCACGACTATCCACCACCATCCGTGCATTCTCGGCAATCAACCCATAATCAAACCGATCATGATCCGTGGCCAGCACCAGCGCGTCATACCCCGCAATCGCGTCAGCCGTCAGCGCCACGCTATCCATCACGAAGTCATACACGCCATGCCCATGGAACGCGGGAATGTGCGGGTCGCTGTAGGCCGCCAAGGCGCCGCGTTCGCGGATCAGCTTGATGATCTCCAGCGCCGGTGACTCGCGCATGTCGTCAATGTTTTTCTTGTAGGCAATCCCCAGCACCAGCACCTTGCTGTTTTTCAGCGCCTTGCCGTGGTCGTTCAGGCCGTCCACCAGTTTGCTGACCACGTATTCGGGCATGCCTTGGTTGATCTCGCCAGACAGCTCGATGAAGCGGGTGTGCAGACCGTAGGCGCGAGCTTTCCAGGTCAGGTAGAACGGGTCGATGGGGATGCAGTGGCCGCCCAGGCCGGGGCCGGGGTAGTAGGGGGTGAAGCCGAACGGTTTGGTGGCGGCGGCGTCGACGACTTCGAAGATGTCGATGCCCATTTTGTCGGCGACGATCTTCATTTCATTCACCAGGCCGATGTTGACGGCGCGGTGGATGTTTTCCAGCAGCTTGGTCAGTTCGGCGGCCTTGGTGGAGCTGACGGGCACTACGCGGTCGATGGCCACCTGGTACAGGGCAATGCCCACTTCCAGGCAGGCCTTGGTGGCGCCGCCGACGACTTTGGGGATGGTCTGGGTGTCGAAGTGTTTGTTGCCCGGGTCTTCGCGCTCGGGGGAGTAAAGCACGAACACATCTTTGCCCACGGTCAGGCCCTGGTGAATGATGCGCGGGATGATTTCTTCGTCGGTGGTGCCGGGGTAGGTGGTGCTTTCCAGCGAGACCACCTGGCCTGGACGCAGGTAAGGGGCGATGGCATCAGCGGTGTTGGTGACGTAGCTGATGTCGGGTTCGCGGTATTCATTGAGGGGAGTAGGCACGCACAGGATCAGCGCATCGCATTCGGCCACGCGGCTGAAATCCAGGGTGGCGCGGAAGCCAGCCTGGCACGCTTGGGTGATGCTGTCAGCGCTGATGTGCTCGATGTAGCTCATGCCGTCGTTGAGCATGTCGACCTTGTGGGCGTCGACGTCCAGGCCCAGGACTCGAAAGCCTGCGGCGGTGTAGCGCAGCATCAGCGGCAAGCCCACATAGCCCAGGCCGACGATGCCGATCACGGCCTCGCGGTTGTTGATGCGGCTGATGAGGGTGGTATTGGCGTCCATTACGAGGGTGTCCTGTGGGGGTAAAGTGCGATGAGACATGGGGCGTTCGGGGCTCAGGCAAATTTGCCGGGCAACCACTCGGTGATGCGCTGGTACCAGGTGCGTCGCGTGTGGGGCACATTTAGCGCGGGCATTTGCAGGATCTGCGCAAAGTCCGGGGTGCGTTGCGACAGGCGATGGCGCTCGCGCACCAGGGCCAGGCCGTTTGTGGCGATGCGCTTGAGGGCGTCCGGGTCGGCTTGCAGTTGCTGGTACTTGGCCAAGGCTTCGTCCAGGCTGTCGTAGTGCACCACGTTGTGCATGTCGATAAGGCCCAGCGGCCCATCTTCGGAAGGTTGGCGCTTGGCCATCAGCAGGCAGCCGCAGCCCATGGCTTCGAAGTTCTTGGCCATGTATTCGTTGAAGCCGATGTCGGCGCTCAGGAACACGGCGATGCGGTTGAGCAGGCGCAGGTATTCGTCTGGCGTCTGGGTGCGCAGGGTTTGCAGGCCGCAGCGTGCGCCCATGTTTTCCAGCAGGTTGCGGCGCTCGTTGTACACCTGGCTCTTGGTGCGGCCAATAAAGCCCAGAGGTATGTCCCGCTGCGCGCCCAGGTCATCGAGCACGGCGTCGTCGTAGGCCTTGGGAATACACCAGGCATCGATGCCGCGCTGTTTGAAGTAGTCACGCATGTAATAGCTGGTGACGATGATGCGAGCATTGCTCAGTTGTTTGAAACCGGTGGCAAACTGATTGCGGAATTTGCTCTCGGCCACCAGTTCCTGGCAGGCATCTTCTTCGTAGAACACCAGGCCCTGGACGTTGCGCAGGGCTTTGGCGGCCTTGCCCATGCGGCGCAGGGGGATGTCGAACAGCACGCGGTCCCAGGCGCTGAAGTCGGTTTGCTTGAGGTAGGGGCGAATGTCATGGACCTGTAGCTTGCTCAGTTTGTGTACATCCACGTGAGCGAATCGGGCCGTGAGGCCGGCGAACAGGGTGTCGAAGGAGCGGGCGCGCTCCTGACGGCTGACGATCAGCAGTTTCATGTCACTGTCCTGCGGTAATGGGCGCCGGCGGGTAGCCGTCGTCCGTCATCAATTGTTGGTAGTACAGCGCTTCGCTGAGGTCGTCGGTACCGTGTAGCCAGTTGTGCTTGCCGTGCTGCCGAGACAGCGATTTGCGCAGTTCCAGCTTGATGGCAGCGGCGGCTGTGGCCGGCAGCAGGCAGGTAATGACCGTGCCCGGCGCACTCAGGGTGTATTGGTTGGTGGCCAGCCAATTCCCGCCACGGGCCCACCACAGCAGCTGTTGGCGCTGGGTTGCTGTCAGGCGCTTGCGAGCCAGCACGGTGCCGTGCCGGCCAAGGGTGTCGACGATGGTCTGTTCGTGCTGGTGGTCGGCGGTTTCCTGCCGGGTGACCAGGATGACCAGGTTCTCGGGCAGGTCGGCACCGGCTTGCAGGCGCGCGCACTCCAGGTCGAACAGGTGGTTGAGCCAGGCGTCCTGGTCGGGCCAGCGCCGGATCAGGTCGAAGGGCATGGCCCAGCTTTGCTGATGCAGCCAGTGGTGCGCTTCGACCAGGCTGTCCACCGCGGGCAGTTGCACGCTTTCGCGAGCAGCTTCGTCCAGCAGGCGCTGGCGATAGTCCTTCTTGGCCGGCCGGCGGCTGGCGTCGCTGTCCCCGGGCTGCAGGCGCAGGCCGCTGGCCTGGCGCTTGTGGTAGGTCAGGTGGTACACCAGCGCAGGAATATAGTACTGCGGCGCGATGCGGTACCAGCCGCGAGGATCCGCGACTCGGGTATCAAGCAGGTGGCGGGCGCGCACGGGGGGGTAATAGGGCATTTTCCGATAGGACAGGCCACTGCGACCCGAGTCGCTGTAGATATCGAATTTGACCTTGCTGGCCTTGCGTCCGAAGTTGAACAGCGGCATGGCGGCGGCGATGCCTGGCAACGATCCGTGTTGCACCAGGATGTCGATGTCATCGACCAATCGGCCGGCCAGCACCTGCGGTACTTCGTCATACCAGCGCAGCACTACATAGGGTACGTTTTCCCGGGCCAGCCCCTGCAGAAAGCGCGTGGGGTTGCGCAGGCGCAAGCTGAAGCCTTTGTCAGCCTTGAGTTTTTTGCGCCAGCGCGCCAGGCGCAGGCGCGCCAATAAGCGTTTGCACAGGTTCATGCGAAGATCCGATAGCGTTTGGCGCGCGACAACTCGATCTGTTTGCCGAGCGTGTAGTTGCTCAGCAAGTCAGGTGCGGGCGCGGTGAACAGGTCTGTATGACGTTGCAATATCGAGTGCGCCCAGTGGTCGTAGGCAGCCTCGTCGATGAACTCCCTGGCCCATTTCTGGAACAGGTAGCCCAGGGAGTAGCTGAACATTTCGCCGGTGCGCGATTGCTCCCAGGCCATGTACTCGAAGTCGATGATCCGGACCTGGCCCTGGTCATCGAGCATGATATTGCGGGTGTTGAGGTCCAGGTGGAACACGCCGGCCTGCGCCAGCCGCAGCATCACCGGCACTACCGTTTCCAGTGCCGTGAACGGGTGGTGCTGCTGCAGCCGCTGGTGCAGGGTCTGGAAATTGCGCAGGTAGGGGTAAGCGACGATTTGCTGGCTGCAGAGCAAGGCACTGCGTTTTTCCAGATAGGCACGTACCCCTATGCCTGGCAGCCCCATGGCGTGGAAGCGTTCCGCGTTGCTGCGTTCTGCCCAGCCAAAGCGTTTGCCGTGCAGGGAACACTCGCGTTTCCAGCGGGCTCGCCAGCGCTGTCTGAAGCGGTTGATGGCGAACACCTTGAACACCAGGGCGCCACTTTCACGCGCCCACACTTGGGTTTCATCACCGCGGGGGTTCAGCGCCTTGAAGCTCTCTGGGTGCGAGAGGAAACGGGTCAGGTCCTGCTGCTCGGCGGTAGACAGGTCATCGGAAAGAAAAATCGGGGTCAGCATTGAATCCATTCTTTGACACAGGCATGGCTTACGCCCGGCGTGGGGGCAAGCCACCTGGAAGGAGGGTGGCGCTACCGGATAATTGTTTCAGCGTTGTGACTAATTGATACATTCTCCATTGGTAGCATCCCAGGGTCAAATTGCTATCACTGTAGGTTGGAGTAGGCGTCTTTGATGGTTTTTGTATGATGGTTATAATTCCATGTGTTAGATTGCAGTCGTAATGTTATGCGCGATCTGGAGAAAGGTGAGTCATGAGCAACCATAGAATTGTGGTAACCGGCGTGGGCGTGGTGTCGCCGTTGGGCACAGGCGTTGCGCCGGTGTGGCAACGCCTGCTGGCCGGTCAATCGGGCCTGCGTGAGTTGCCCGAGCCTGTGGTAGCCGATCTGCCCGCCCGCGTCGGTGGCGTGGTGCAGGGCATCGAGCAGGATCCGCAGGCGGGCTTCGACCCCGACCTTGCTGCCCCACCCAAAGAGCAAAAGAAGATGGACCGCTTCATCCAATTCGCCCTCGCCGCTGCCCGACAGGCGCTGGAGCAGGCCGGCTGGGCGCCCACCGACAAGCGCGCCCGCGAACGCACCGCCACGGTCATCGGGTCCGGCATCGGCGGCTTCGGCACGATCGTCGACGCTGTACGCACCACCGACAGCCGCGGGCCACGCAAACTGTCGCCATTTACCATCCCGGCGTTCCTGGTCAACCTGGCGGCGGGGCATGTGTCCATTCAGCATGGCTTCAAGGGGCCGCTGGGCGCGCCGGTCACGGCTTGCGCCGCAGGGGTGCAGGCCATTGGTGATGCCGCGCGGATGATCCGAGCCGGTGAGGCGGACATTGCCGTGTGCGGCGGCGCCGAGGCGGCCATCGACCGGGTCAGCCTGGGCGGTTTTGCGGCGGCGCGGGCGCTGTCCAGCGGCTTCAATGCCACGCCCAGCAAGGCGTCAAGGCCGTTTGATCGGGACCGCGATGGCTTCGTGATGGGCGAGGGCGCCGGGGTGCTGGTGATCGAGACGCTGGAGCATGCCTTGGCGCGGGGAGCTACGCCATTGGCCGAATTGGTGGGGTATGGCACCAGTGCTGATGCCTATCACCTTACGGCCGGGCCGGAGGACGGCAGCGGTGCGCGGCGGGCGATGACGCAAGCGCTGGCGCAGGCGGGCATCACGCCGGCCCAGGTGCAGCATTTGAATGCGCATGCGACTTCTACACCGGTGGGCGACAAGGGCGAGCTGGCGGCGATTCGTTCGGTGTTTGGTGCGGGCCAAGGCCCTGCCATCACGTCCACCAAGTCGGCCACTGGGCATTTGCTGGGCGCAGCCGGCGGGCTGGAGGCGATCTTTACGGTGCTGGCGCTGCGGGATCAGATAGCGCCGGCCACTTTGAACCTTGAGCACCCGGACGAGGCGGCCGAGGGGCTGGACATCGTCAGCGGCCAGGCGCGGCCGATGGCCATGGAGTATGCGCTGTCCAATGGTTTTGGCTTTGGCGGGGTGAATGCCAGCGTGCTGTTCAAGCGCTGGGGTGAGGGGAGTGGCGTTCTGTAGCAGCGGCCGTCAGGTCGCGTCATAGGCGCCGCGTACTGGCTGGGCCAACGCGGCGTTTGTGACGCAGCTTTCGGCAGCTTGCTACAGAGGCGGGTACACACTGTGGGAGCAAAGCTTGCTCGCGAGGGGCCCTCACTGACGCCATCGCGAGCAAGCTTTGCTCCCACAGTGTGTACCTTCACAAGACAGTTGCTGCTACTGGATTGCGGCGTCTGCATCGCGGCCAAGGCCGACTCCTACCACGGGCGGTGTAGGAGCCGACTTTAGTCGCGATGCAGGCGG
>KI547164.1:822466-826181 GCA_000497835.1 gamma proteobacterium L18
TTGCGGCGTCTGCATCGCGGCCAAGGCCGACTCCTACCACGGGCGGTGTAGGAGCCGACTTTAGTCGCGATGCAGGCGGCGCGGTTTCAAGGCAGGTGCTTTTACAGGACGTCGTCAGCCTGCTGCTTCAGCGCCTTGCGCGCGGTGTCGAGGATGCGCAGCGACAGTTGCGGATCCTGGACACTGCGCGACAGCAACAGTGCCCCCACCAGGGTGGAGAGCATGACCACGCTTTGTTCATCCGCGTTGGGGGCGTTGTGCAGCGCCGCGGCCAGGCGCGCCAGGCGGTCCTCCACACCCTGATCGGTAATCGGGCTGGGCTGGCCGCGCTGGCCCAGTTCGGCCGCCATGGTGGGCAGCGGGCAACCGCGCTCGGGGCTGTCGCGGTGGGTGGGGCTCAGGTAGGTATCGATGAAGCTGTGCAGCGGCTGGGGATTGGCGAACGCCTTTTCGCAGACCTGGGTCAGTTCTTCGGTGGCCGACAGCAGGGCGGTTTCCACCAGGTCGTCCTTGGACTTGAAGTGCGCGTAGAACCCACCGTGGGTCAGGCCCAGCGCTTTCATCAGCGGCTGCAGGCCGGTAGCAGCGATGCCGTCACGGCGGAAACGGGCGGCGGCTTCCTTGACGATGCGGTCGTGGGTCTGGGCTTTGTGGTCGGCGGAGTAGCGCACGGGCGGAGGGCCTTCTGCGGTGGGATGGTGGGTATCATTTTATCAGATTGTAATGAACAACGCGTAGGCGCTGCCGCCAGGCTGCGCTGGTTGGTGTGACCCCTGAATATCTGAAGTGGGACGCATGGCCAGCGCAGCCTGCGGCAGCGGCTACAGGTGCGCAACTTCAGCGATTCTGCGCATCCTTGGCATCCGCCTCGGCATTACGCTGCGCCACCTTGCGCCGCTGCTCGTCGGTCAACTCCACCTTGCTGGCGCTGTCGCGCAGCATCATCAGGCCGCCGACGATCGAGCCGATCGCCACTACCAATATCAACCAGGCGTACCAGGGCATGACCACTTCTCCTTGAGCACCGAGCTCGCCGCCCGGCTGGCGGCGAAAGACGTGCTTGTTCTCCGTTGGAGCCCAGGCGCTCGGCAGTGGTTCCATTATAGGGCGTTGCCTACAGGCCTGTGAGCATGGTGTCTGCCGGCGCGCTGGCGCGGGCAGCGCCGGTGAGCAGGAAGTACACGAACCCCACCGCCATGAACGCCAGGAAGATCAGCCCGATCAGCGCGTTGAACCACGCCATGGCCACCAGGCACACCACCGCCAGCACCAGGGCGATGCCCGGCACGATGGGGTAGCCGGGGGCGCGGAAGCTGCGGGCCAGGTTGGGTTCGCTGCGGCGCAGTTTGAACAGGCTGAGCATGCTCATGATGTACATCACGATGGCGCCGAATACGGCCATGGTGATCATGGCGGCGGTCAGGCTCATGCCGCCCAGGTTGACCAGACCATCGCTGTAGATGGCGGCGATGCCCACCACGCCGCCGGCGATGATGGCGCGGTGCGGGGTCTGAAAGCGCGACAGCTTGGCGAGCCCCTTGGGCAGGTAGCCGGCGCGGGCCAGGGCAAAGCACTGGCGCGAGTAACCCAGGATAATGCCGTGGAAGCTGGCCACCAGGCCGAACAGGCCGATCCACACCAACATGTGCAGCCAGCCGCTGCCGGCGCCCACCACGGTTTTCATGGCTTGGGGCAGCGGGTCGTTGATGTTGGCCAGGGCGCGCCAGTCGCCCACGCCGCCGGCGAAGAACATCACGCCGATGGCCAGCAGCACCAGGGTGAGGATGCCGCTGATGTAGGCTTTGGGGATGGTGCGCTTGGGGTCTTTGGCTTCTTCGGCGGCCATGGCCGCGCCTTCGATGGCCAGGAAGAACCAGATGGCGAAGGGGATGGCGGCGAACATGCCGCTCACCGCGCCCAGGCTGAAGGTGCTGTCACCGGCCCAGCCGTTGGCGACGAAGTTGCTGACGCTGAAGCCCGGCGCCACCACGCCCATGAACACCAGCAGTTCGATCACCGCCAGCACGCACACTATTAGCTCGAAGGTAGCGGCCAGTTGCACCCCAAGGATGTTCAGCGCCATGAACACGATGTAGGCGCCCAGTGCCGCGTGGCGCGGGTCCAGGGCCGGCCACTGCACGTTGAGGTAGGCGCCGATGGCCAGGGCAATCGCGGGTGGCGCGAAGACGAATTCGATCAGCGTTGCCAGCCCGGCGATCAGCCCACCGGCTTCCCCGAACGCGCGACGGCTGTAGGCAAACGGCCCGCCGGCGTGGGGGATGGCGGTGGTCAGTTCGGTGAAGCTGAAGATGAAGCAGGTGTACAGGGTGGCAACCATCAACGAGGTCACCAGGAACCCCAGGGTGCCCGCCACGCCCCAGCCGTAGCTCCAGCCGAAATACTCCCCGGAAATCACCAGCCCAACCGCGATGCCCCACAGGTGCAGCGTGCCCAGCGTGGGCTTAAGTTGCGTAGTCATGACGGATTCCTTGTGTGGATTGGAACGTTCGTGCAGGAAGTGCGTGCAGTGGGCGTGCCAGTTGGGCGGAAGGGGTCGTAAAGGGGGGAATGGGGTCGTTGGTGGGATGCTGGGTGGGTTGGGAATGCCCGTTTTTGGGGCGTTTTGTAGGGCCTGTTCCCGGGCAGAGCCCGGTCCTACACCGTTCGCGGCAGTTGTGTCAGATAGGCAAAGCGCACCGCCTTTGTTTTTACGACAATATTCCTGCGTTGCATCCAAGGGCGGTGCGCTTTGCATCCCTGACACAACTGCCGCGAACGGTGTAGGACCGGGGGGCCGGCCATCCGGCTCTGCCCGGGAAACAGGCGCCATGCAAGGCAAAATCCGCTACAATACGCGCCGATTTCGACTTGCCCCCTGAGAGCCCGCCCATGTCCGCTTGCCAGACTCCCATCATCGTCGCCCTGGATTTCCCTAGCCGCGACGCCGCCCTGAAACTGGCTGACCAGCTGGACCCTAAACTGTGCCGTGTGAAAGTGGGCAAGGAACTGTTCACCAGTAGCGCGTCGGGCATCGTCGAAACCCTGAACGACAAGGGTTTCGAAGTGTTCCTGGACCTGAAATTCCACGACATCCCCAACACCACCGCGATGGCAGTGAAGGCCGCGGCCGAGATGGGCGTGTGGATGGTCAACGTACACTGCTCCGGCGGCCTGCGCATGATGTCGGCCTGCCGCGAAGTGCTGGACCAGCGCACTGGCGCCAAGCCGCTGCTGATCGGCGTGACCGTGCTGACCAGCATGGAACGTGAAGACCTGGCCGGCATCGGCCTGGACATCGACCCGCAAGAGCAGGTGCTGCGCCTGGCCGGTTTGGCTGCCAAGGCCGGCATGGATGGCCTGGTGTGTTCGGCCCTGGAAGCCCAGGCGCTGAAAGCTGCGCACCCGTCGCTGCAACTGGTGACCCCGGGTATTCGCCCGGCGGGCAGCGCTCAGGACGATCAGCGCCGCATTCTGACCCCGCGCCAGGCGCTGGATGCCGGTTCCGACTACCTGGTGATCGGCCGTCCGATCAGCCAGGCGAAGGATCCGGCGCAAGCGCTGGCTGATGTGGTGGCGCAGTTGCAGGGGTGAGATGTGTGGTGTTTGGTTCCCGGGCAGAGCCCGGTCCTACACCGGTCGCGGCAGTGGTGTCAGGGATGCAAAGCATTCCGCCCTTGGATGCAGCGCAGAAACATCGCCGTAAAAACAAAGGCGG
>KI547164.1:826423-839821 GCA_000497835.1 gamma proteobacterium L18
AACAAAGGCGGTGCGCTTTGCCCATCTGACACAACTGCCGCGAACGGTGTAGGACCGGGCTCTGCCCGGGAATCAGCCACCGCCACTCTCAAACCTGCAACACCAACTTCCCAAAATTCTCCCCGCTGAACAGCTTCTGCAACGTTTCCGGAAACGTCTCCAGCCCCTGCACCACATGCTCCTTGCTTTTGAGCTGCCCCTTGGCCAGCCACCCGGCGATCTCCTGCCCGGCCGCGGCGAACTTGGCCGCGTGGTCCATGACCACAAACCCTTCCATGCGTGCCCGGTTTACCAGCAATGACAAGTAGTTGGCCGGCCCTTTCACGCCGGTCTTGCTGTTGTACTGGCTGATCGCCCCGCAAATCACCACCCGCGCATGGGGCGCCAGGCGGCTGAGCACGGCGTCGAGGATGTCGCCGCCGACGTTGTCGAAATACACGTCCACGCCCTTGGGGCATTCGCGCTTGAGGCCGGCGGCCACGTCTTCGCTCTTGTAGTCGATGACACCGTCGAAGCCCAGCTCATCGATCAGCGACTGGCACTTCTGCTTGCCCCCGGCAATGCCGATCACGCGGCAGCCTTTGATTTTGGCGATCTGCCCGGCCACGCTGCCCACCGCCCCCGCCGCGCCGGAGATCACCACGGTGTCGCCGGCCTTGGGCGCGCCGGTTTCCAGCAGGGCGAAGTAGGCGGTCATGCCGGTCATGCCCAGGGCCGAGAGGTACAGCGGCAACGGGGCTAGCTTGGGGTCGATTTTGTAGAAACCTTTCGGCTCGCCCTGGAAGTAGTCCTGCACGCCCAAGGCGCCATTGACGTAGTCGCCCACGGCAAAGGCGGGGTTGTTGGACGCCTCCACCTGGCCCACGCCCAAGGCGCGCATCACCTCGCCGAGGCCCACGGGCGGGATGTAGGACTTGCCTTCATTCATCCAGCCGCGCATGGCGGGGTCCAGTGACAAGTAGTGGTTCTTGACCCTGATCTGGCCGGCTTGCAGCTCGCCCAGGGGCACAGTCTGGAAGGTGAAGTCTTCGCGGCTGGCAGCGCCGGTGGGGCGGCGGGCCAGCAGGAATTGGCGGTTGTCTTGGCTCATGGCAGTGACTCGCAAGTGGGCACAGTGGATTGTTGATAGGCGCCGCCGCGCGGGTGTGCAAGCCTCACCGCTGCGCCGAATACGCCGCGATACAGGCCATCTATAGTCCTGCGTGGCGGCGTCCGGCCTTGGCTAGACTGATCCCATTCATGGCTGTTCACAGGGGATCGATTCATGGGCTTGGCATTTTCCGGACAAGTGGCACTGGTGACAGGCGCGGCGGCGGGCATTGGCCGCGCCACTGCCCTGGCGTTCGCCGCCGAGGGGTTGAAGGTGGTTGTGGTCGACCTTGACAGCGCAGGGGGCGAGGGCACCGTGGCGTTGATCCGGGAGGCCGGTGGCCAGGCGGATTTTTTGCGCTGTGATGTGACCGTGGAAGCCGAGGTGCGGGCGATGATGGACCAGGCGGTGGCCTTCCACGGTCGCGTTGATTACGCGTTCAACAACGCCGGCATCGAGATCGAGAACAGCCGACTGGCCGAAGGTACCGAGGCGCAGTTCGACGCCATCATGGGCGTGAACGTCAAGGGCGTGTGGCTGTGCATGAAGTACCAGCTGCCGGTGATGCTGGCCCAGGGTGGCGGGGCCATCGTCAACACCGCGTCGGTGGCGGGCGTAGGGGCGGCGCCGAAGATGAGCATCTATGCGGCGTCCAAGCATGCGGTGATTGGCCTGACGCAATCGGCAGCCATTGAGTATGCGAAAAAGAACATCCGCGTGAACGCCGTGTGCCCGGCCGTGATCGACACCGACATGTTCCGCCGCGCCTACGAGGCGGATCCGCGCAAGGCTGAGTTTGCCGCCGCCATGCACCCGGTAGGGCGCGTGGGCAAGGTGGAGGAGGTGGCCAGCGCGGTGTTGTACCTGTGCAGCGATGGCGCAGCCTTCACCACCGGCCATTCCCTGCTGGTAGACGGCGGCGCCACAGCCATCTGACTATAGCCTGGCGGCAGCGGCTACAAAGCGGCGCTTACTTTGCTGATTGCGACATCGGCATAGCTTTTTGCCATTATTCCGACGCCAGGATCTTGTGCCTCGGCATTAACCATTGCCACTCTCCGGTTATCGACCTTGGGGGAGCACGCAATGACTTCGGCCGGCAGTGGACGTTTCGCCAACCTGGGCATGGCGAAAAAGATGGGCCTGGGCTTTGCCCTGGTATTGCTGCTGACCGCGCTGGTGGCCGCCATCGGCGTATGGTCGCAGGTCTCCATCAGCCAGCGTTTCGACGGTCTCAAGCGCATGTCCGCTTTGAACAGTGGCCTGCTGCGGGTGCGCCTGCTGGAGCAGGACTTTGCCCTGCACGCCGACCCCAAAACCGCCGACGCCCTGCGCAAGGGCGTTGAAACACTGGCCGCCAGCGCTGCCGATGTGGAGGGCGTGCAACCGGCGCTGGCCGCCTACCGCAAAGCCTTCGATCAGTTCGTGGACATCAGCCAGGCCAAGGACCTGGCCCTGGACATGGCCAGTTGGTCGGTGAGCACCGTGGCCAACAACCTCGATGTGCTGCAGGCCGGGCTGTCGGATGACGGCACTTATGCGCTCAAGGACAGCAAAGGCGAGAAAGGCAGCGAATTCATCACCCAGGCCAACGAGGTGGCACAGGTGGCGCGGCTGATGCTGCAGGCCATGGACGCCGCACGCGTGCGCCTGGACCAGAGCCGCAAAGGCGTGGACGATGACAGTACTACCGGCAAGATCGAACAGGCCGCAGACGCCCTCAAGCAGGCCAATGCGCTGAAGACCGAGGTGCAGGACGCCGGTTATCAAACCGTACTCAACGAGGTCAGCGACCATATCGCCAGTTTCAGCGACAAGCTGGGTGAGTACACCGACCTGCTGGCCAAGGAGAAGGGCGTGTATGCCCAGCTCAAGGCGCGTGCCGACGAGGTGGTCAGCCGCGTCGATCAGGCCGCCGCCGCCCAGGACCAGGCCATGCAGGCGGACCTTGCGAAAAACGAAATGCTCATCATCGGCGCTTCACTGCTCGCATTGCTGGTGGGTGTCATTGCCGCCTGGGGCATCACGCGCTTGATCGTGCGGCCCCTGCGCCGGGTGATCGACCGCGCCCAGCAGATTGCAGCGGGCGATTTGAGTGGCAGCATCCAGGTAGATCGTCGTGACGAGATCGGTCAGTTGCTGGCCGCCATGCAGCAGATGGGCGCAGGCCTGAGCGGCATCGTCAGTGGCCTGCAGGCCGGCATCGAGCAGTTGTCGACCTCGGCGCATTCACTGTCGGCGGTCACCGAGCAGACCAACCTGGAAGTCAGCAGCCAGCAGCAGGAAACCGAGCAGGTGGCCACGGCCATGAACCAGATGACTGCCACGGTGCACGATGTGGCGCGCAACGCCGAACAGGCCGCGCAGGCGGCGCAGACGGCCGACAGCACGGTGGACAGCGGCCACCAGGTGGTGCGCCAGAGCCTGCAGCGCATCGAGCAACTGGCTGGCGCTGCGGACTCGGCCAGCCAGAGCATTGTGCAACTCAGTGACGAGATCCAGAGCATCGGCAGCGTGGTGGCGGTGATCAAAAGCGTTGCCGAGCAGACCAACCTGTTGGCGCTCAATGCTGCCATCGAAGCGGCGCGGGCCGGCGAGCAGGGGCGTGGTTTTGCCGTGGTGGCCGATGAAGTGCGGGCGCTGGCCCAACGCACGCAGCAGTCCACGGCCGAGATCGAACGCTTGGTCAGTACCCTGCGCGCCAGCGCCGATTCATCGGTGGCGCAGATCCAGCACAGCGGCGAGCTGGTGAAGCTGGCGGTGGGCGATGCGCTGCAAACCGAAAGTGCGCTGGGCAGCATCGCCAGCGCCGTGTCGCAGATCCAGCAGATGAACCAGCAAATTGCGGCGGCAGCCGAGCAGCAGAGCTCGGTGGCCGAGGAGATCAACCGCAGTGTCACCAGCATTCGCGCCAGCGCCGATCAGTCGGCGGTGGCGATGAGGGGCAATGCGGCGTCGAGTATTGAGTTGGCGCAGTTGGGGACTGAGTTGCGGGGGATGGTGGGGCATTTCAGGTTGTGATTTTGTGGTGTCTGGTTCCCGGGCAGAGCCCGGTCCTACACCGGTCGCGGCAGTTGTGTCAGGCAGGCAAAGCGCATAGCCTTTTGTGGCTCTCCAGGCAAACCTGCTGTACTCCAAAGACGGTATGCTTTGTACCCCTGACACAACTGCCGCGACCGGTGTAGGACCGGGCTCTGCCCGGGAACCAGACCCCGCCAACCTCAAGCCTTACGCCAGTTGAGAATCAACAGGGTCAAGACTCCCGCCACAATCCCCCAAAACGCCGAGCCCACCGAGAACAGCGTGAACCCCGACGCCGTGACCATAAAGGTAATCAACGCCGCCTCCCGCTCCTTGGGCTCGTTCATGGCGATGCTCAAGCCATTGATGATCGAGCCAAACAACGCCAGCGCGGCAATCGACAACACCAGTTCCTTGGGCAGGGCGGCGAACAGCGCCGCCAGGGTCGCGCCAAACACGCCGGCAATGCCATAGAACACCCCACACCACACCGCAGCGGTGTAGCGCTTTTTCGGGTCTTCATGGGCATGTGGCCCGGTGCAGATGGCGGCGCTGATGGCGGCCAGGTTGATGCCATGGGAGCCGAAGGGCGCCAGCAGCAGCGAAGCAAAACCGGTGACCGAGATCAGCGGCGAGGCCGGCACCTGATAACCGTCGGCGCGCAGCACGGCGATGCCGGGCATGTTCTGCGAGGTCATGGCCACCACGAACAGCGGGATGCCGATGCTGATGGTCGCCGCCAGCGAGAACGACGGCGTGGTCCATACCGGCGTGGCCACTTCCAGGTGGAACTGGCTGAAGTCCAGCAGGCCCATGAAGCCCGACAGCAGGGTGCCCAGCACCAGCGCCGACAGCACGGCATAGCGAGGTGACACGCGCTTGACCAGCAGGTAGGTGAAGAACATGCCCAGTACCAGCAGGGTGCGGTGCTGGGCGGCGACGAAGATTTCGCTGCCGATCTTGAACAGGATGCCGGCCAGTAGCGCGGCGGCCAGGGAGGAGGGCAGGCGCTTGACCAGGCGCTCGAAGCTGCCGGTCAGGCCGCAGATAACCACCAGCACCGCGCAGGTGATGTAGGCGCCGATGGCTTCGCTGTAGTTTACGTGGCCCAGGCTGGTGATCAGCAGTGCCGCGCCGGGGGTGGACCAGGCCACGGTGATGGGCGTGCGGTAACGTAGCGACAGGCCGATGCTGCACACCGCCATGCCGATCGACAGGGCCCAGATCCAGGATGAAATCTGCGCGGTGGTGAGGCCGGCGGCCTGGCCGGCCTGGAACATCAGCACCAGGGAGCTGGTGTAGCCGGTCATCATGGCGATGAAGCCGGCCACCACGGCGGAGGGGGACGTGTCGGCCAGCGGGCGCAGGTGCGCAGGGGAGGCGTCGGTCATGCTGCAAATCCTTGAGCGGGGGTGAGGGCAGGGTTGCAAGCCTAAACCTGCGCCCATGGATTATTGCAGTACAGCAACCGTAACATTTGGCCATACAGCTGTAGCAGCAACTGTCTTGTGGAGGTGCTCATCGCGAGGCGCCGGAGCTGACGTCATCGCGAGCAAGCTTTGCTCCCACAGAGTTGAGCCAACCATCAATATTTGGCTACACCATGTGGGAGCAAAGCTTGCTCGCGAGAGGCCGGTTCTGACAGTGTGACGTGGCCTTGCGGTTACAGGGTCTGGCCCAACGCCGCATTCACCGCCAACCACCCATCCACCGCCTCCGCCCCCGCCTCGGCAAACACCCGCTGCAACAGTTTCACCTGCTCCTTGCGCAACGCTGCTTCGAACTTCACCCCCTCGTCACTCAAGCCCAGCAGCCGCTTGCGCTTGTCACTGGCCGGCGCGGTACTGGTCACCAGCTGCATTTCCACCAGCTGGCGCAACGGCATGTTCAGCGCCTGCTTGCTCACCCCCAGCTTTTCCAGCAGTTCGCTGACGCCAATGTCCGGGTAACGGGCAATGAAAAACACGATGCGCTGGTGCACCCGGCTCAGGCCCCGGCGCGCGAGCATTTCGTCGGCCTTGGCGGTGAAGGCCTGGTAGCCGTAGAAGAACGCTTCCATGGCCACTTGCTGGGTGGTGGTGTTTTTAAGGTCAAGCATATTGACGTATCCGTGCTCGGCGTCGTAAGTTCGGTCAAGCAGTTTGACGTATTTCCCGATGACTTTGCCAGCGGTGGTCCCATGGCTTTCTCTGAACGTGTCACACGCCTCAAAAGTTCGTTGATCCGCGAGATCCTCGCGGCGGCCCAGCGCCCCGAAGTCATGTCGTTTGCCGGCGGCCTGCCGGCAGAGTCCATGCTGCCAGCCCTGGACTGGGCCGACATGCCCGCCGCCATGGGCCAGTACGGCACCAGCGAGGGCGAACCCCAGCTGCGCGAATTGCTGGCCGCCGAAGCGCGCGCCCTGGGCCTGGACTGCCAGGCCAGCCAGGTGCTGGTGCTCAGCGGCTCGCAGCAGGCGCTGGACCTGGCCGCCAAGCTGTACATCGACAAGGGCACCGAAGTGGTGGTGGAAGGGCCGACCTACCTGGCGGCACTGCAAACCTTTCAGCTGTTTGGCGCCGAATGCCTGAGCGTGCCGCTGGCCGCCGACGGCCCGGACATAGCTGCGCTGCGCGCCCGCCTGGAACAGCATGCGCCGGCCTTCGCCTACCTGATCCCGACCTTCCAGAACCCCTCGGGCGTGCGTTACAGCGAGAGCGCCCGCGCGCAGGTCGCGGCGTTGCTGGACGAGTTCAAGCTGACGTTGATCGAAGACGAACCCTACCGCGAACTGACCTACGACGGTGGGATGGCCCAGCCCATCGCCGCCCGCCTGCGCCAGGCTAGCTGGATCTACACCGGCACCGTCTCCAAGACCCTGCTGCCCGGCCTGCGCGTGGGTTATCTGATCGCCAGCCCCGACCTGTTCCCGCACCTGCTGCGGCTGAAACAGGCCGCTGACCTGCACACCAACCGCGTGGGCCAATGGCAGGCCATGCAGTGGCTGGGCACCGACAAATACCGCGACCACCTGGGCCAGCTGCGTGATTTTTATCGCGGCCGGCGCGACGCCATGCAGGCCGTGCTGCTGGAGCATTTCGCCGACCTGGCCGATTGGCACCTGCCCCAAGGCGGCCTATTCTTCTGGCTGACCTTGAAACAGCCGATCGATACCCGCACCTTATTGGGCCCGGCCATGGCCCAGGATGTCGCGTTCATGCCGGGGGAGCCGTTTTTTGCTGACCCCGACG
Organism: gamma proteobacterium L18; assembly: GCA_000497835.1. GTDB lineage: Bacteria > Pseudomonadota > Gammaproteobacteria > Pseudomonadales > Pseudomonadaceae > Aquipseudomonas. The sequence continues at coordinate 833,765 of KI547164.1, forward strand.
CCAACCCGGGTTGCCTGCGGTTGAATTTCAGTCACGTTGCCCCGCACCGCCTGCAGGAAGGGTTGTCGCGGTTGGCCCATGTTATCCGCAAGGCGCAGGCCGCACAGACGGCGGCGTAAAGGAGAGGCTCATGTACAAGGTTTACGGCGATTACCGTTCGGGCAACTGCTACAAGGTCAAGTTGATGCTGAGCTTGCTGGGCCTGCCGTACGAGTGGGTGGACATCGACATTCTGCGCGGCGATACCCAGACCCCGGAGTTCCTGGCCAAGAACCCCAACGGCAAGATCCCGGTGCTGGAGCTGGAAGACGGCACTTGCCTGTGGGAGTCCAACGCCATTCTCAACTTCCTCGCCGACGGCACGCCGTACCTGCCCACCGAGCCGCGTCTGCGCACCCAGGTGTTGCAGTGGCAGTTCTTCGAGCAGTACAGCCATGAGCCGTACATTGCCGTGGCACGGTTCATTCAGTTCTACCTGAACATGCCCGAGGATCGCCTCAAGGAATACGAAGATTGCCAGGTGCGCGGCAAGAAGGCGCTGCGGGTGATGGAGCGGCAGTTGCAACTGACGCCGTTCCTGGTGGGGGACCAGTACTCGATCGCTGATATTGCGCTGTATGCCTACACCCATGTGGCCCATGAGGGTGGCTTTGACCTGTCGGGCTACCCGGGCATCGAGGCGTGGCTCAAGCGGGTGGCTGCGCAGCCTGGTCATGTCACTATGCTGGGGTGAGGCTGCTGGCCTCATCGCGAGCAAGCTTTGCTCCCACAAGGTGAAGCCTAACATCGACGGTTGGCTCAACACTGTGGGAGCAAAGCTTGCTCGCGATAGGGCCCTTAAGGCCGATCACCTATTAGGCGAACCGCTGCTGCAGGTAGGCAATGATCACCTTGGACTCATACATCCAGGTGGTCTGCCCATTCTCTTCAATGCGCAGGCAAGGCACCTTGATGCGCCCACCTTCGGCCAGCAACGTCTGACGCGCCTGCTCGTCGTTCTTGGCGTCGCGCAGGGCCACCGGCACGTTGAGTTTGTGCAGCGTGCGGCGGGTCTTGACGCAGAACGGGCAGGCGTGGAACTGGTACAGGCTCAGGCCACGGGCCTGCTGCTCTACGTCGGCCTGGGCCTGGGCGCTGCGTTTGCGCTTGGGGCCACGGGTCAGCAGATCGCCGATGACGATCAGTTGGCCAAGGCCCACGCGCAGTGCTTTCATCAACATGTCGGTGTACTCGGGATCACTTGATCAGGCTGAGGAATTCGCTGCGGGTGGCGGCGTTTTCACGGAATTCGCCGAGCATCACCGAGGTGATCATGGACGAGTTCTGCTTTTCCACGCCACGCATCATCATGCACATGTGCTTGGCTTCGATCACCACGGCAACACCCAGGGCACCGGTCACCTGCTGGATCGCGTCGGCGATCTGGCGGCTGAGGTTTTCCTGGATCTGCAGGCGACGGGCGTACATGTCGACGATGCGCGCAACCTTGGACAGGCCCAGCACCTTGCCGCTCGGGATGTAGGCCACGTGGGCCTTGCCGATGAACGGCAACAGGTGGTGTTCGCACAGCGAGTACAACTCGATGTCCTTGACCAGCACCATTTCGCTGTTGTCGGAGCTGAAGAGGGCACCGTTGGTGACGTCTTCCAGGGTTTGATCATAACCGCGGCAAAGGTACTGCATGGCTTTGGCGGCACGCTTTGGCGTGTCGAGCAGGCCCTCGCGGGAAACGTCCTCGCCGAGTTTGCCGAGAATCGCGGTGTAATGCTGTTCCAGGGACATGGATCTACCTGTGGGAATTTTCGCAAACGCGAAGGGTACGGCGCCAGCCGCGTGGCTGCAAGCGCCAGCTTTATTCGTCGCGACCTTCCAGCATGGTGCGCTTGAGCATCACATACACCGCGCCAGCGCCTCCGTGGCGGGCCTGGCACGAGGTGAAGCCCAGCACATGGGCATGTTGTCGCAGCCAGGTGTTGACGTGGCTTTTGATCATCGGCCGCTTGCCGTCCAGGCGCACGGCCTTGCCGTGGGTGACGCGCACGCAGCGGATTTCGAACTTCACCGCCTCGGCCAGGAAGGCCCAGAGGGTCTCGCGGGCCTTCTCCACGCTCATGCCGTGCAGGTCCAGGCTGCCTTCGAACGGAATCTGGCCCACCTTGAGCTTGCGCATCTGGCTTTCCTGCACGCCGTCGCGGGCCCAGTGCAGGTCGTCTTCAGGGCCGACGTCGATGACGAACTGGTCGGACAGGCCATCCACGGTGGTGGCGTCCTGGCGCACGGTCGCGGCCTGGCGCGCGGTGGCCAGGTGCTTGCGGTCAGTCTTGGGTTTGCCTGTGTCGGCGCGGTCATGCTTGATGGGCTTCACGCCCTGCATTTGGCTTGCGAACAGGGAAAAATCGTCGTCTTGCATGTCAGCCTCCACTACGGAGGCCTAGTTTACGCGAGTCAATCGTGTTTTTTCATCAAGTGCGGCGCCAGGTTCAGCTCGCGGTTGCGCAGCCGGCTCAGGCGGCAGCGACGCCACAGGCGTACACCCAGGTACAGTGCCAGCAGGCCGAACACCACCAGCAGGGCGGCGCCAGTCTTGCTGGCGTTCAGGTCGCCCAGGGCGGGCGGGTGGCCCAGCAGGCTGGCAGCGCCGGCCATGGCCAGCAGTACGCCCAGGGCCGCGAGCAGGGCGGCGAAGGCCTGCCCCAGGCGCGAGCCCCAGTTGCGGGGGCCGCGTGGACGCAGGCGGCGAGCGTCAAAACCATCGGATAACTTCATTCCGATTTCCTCAGTGAATATCGGGCCTTCGACTCGCCTGGGGCGTCGGGGTTCCGACACACGGAGCAATTAGGGAAAATGAATGCGTTTATCGGATGGGCGGCCGCGCGTCGGGCCGCCTTGGCTCAGCGGTTTCAGACCAGCTCGTCGGTCTGGGCCACACAGGCAAAGTTGTCATTCATGGTGGCCATGCCCACTTGCTTGACGGTCGCGGCAGGCACCACGCCATCTTTGTACGGCAGGTCGCGGGTGGCGCAGGCGTCTTCCACCAGGGTGCTGCGGTAACCATAGTCCTTGGCGGCGCGCACGGTGGTGCTGATGCTGGAGTGGGTCATGAAACCGCAGACGATCAGGTCGATCGGGCCTTTGTCCTGCAGGGTCTGGTGCAGGGCGGTGTTGTTGAACGCGTTGGGCATGTTCTTTTCGATGATCGGCTCGTCACCCACCGGCTCCAGGCCCGGGATGAACTTGCCGCGCTCGCCCTGGGGGTCGAACAGGCCGCCCACGGTACCCAGGTGGCGCACATGCACGATAGGGCGGTGCGCGGCACGGGCAGCCTTGAGCAGGCGGGCGATGTTGGCCACCGCCTCGTCAATGCCAACCAGGGCCAGGGGGCCTTTGAGGTACTCGCGCTGGGCGTCGATGATCACAAGGCTGGCACGGCTGAGATCGGCAGGGGGATGGCCGCGGCCAGTCAATTGGAACATCGTCTTTGTATCGGACATCGGGGGCTCCTTTGGATAGGGCTTTTGCCACATTGTCCACTGCTTGCGCCCTTCTGTGAATCGCTTCACGCATCTGGCGTGCAGAATCTGGGCGGTAGCCGGGTGCGACGGTTGCGCAAAATGCCAGCAAGGCCCCCATTGGCGGGGCTTCGCTGGTAGAATGCGCGGCTGTATTCAAAGGAGTCTGCCGTGATCACTTCCCGCCTGCGCACCCTGCGCGACCACATCCGTTGGGCTGTCAGCCGCTTCCATGGGGAAGACCTGTATTTCGGTCACGGTACCGACAATGCCTGGGACGAAGCCCGCCTGCTGGTACTGGGTGCCGTGCACCTGCCGTACCAGATCGCCGACAGCTACCTGGACTGCGCGCTGGAAGAAGACGAGATCGCGCACATTCAGGCCCTGCTGACACGCCGCATCGAAGACCGCGTGCCGGTGCCATACCTGCTCAATGAAGCCTGGTTCTGCGGTATGTCGTTCATTGTCGATGAGCGTGTGCTGATTCCGCGTTCGCCCATTGGCGAGCTGATCGAAGACGGGTTCAGCCCATGGCTGGCCAACCCGCCGTCGCGCATCCTGGACCTGTGCACCGGGTCGGGCTGCATCGGCATTGCCTGCGCCGACGTGTTCCCCGAGGCTGAAGTGGCGTTGGCCGACCTGTCGTTCGAGGCGCTGGAAGTGGCTAACCAGAACATCGAGCGCCATGGCGTGGATGACCGGGTGTACACCGTGCAGGGTGACGGCTTCGACGGCCTGCCGGGCCAGCGCTTCGACCTGATCGTGTCCAACCCGCCGTACGTGGACGCCGAAGATTTCGCCGACATGCCGGACGAGTACCAGCACGAGCCGGAGCTGGGCCTGGCCTGCGGTCACGATGGTTTGAACCTGGTGCGGCGCATGCTGGCCGAAGCGGCCGATCACCTGACCGAGAAGGGCTTGCTGATTGTCGAGGTGGGCAACAGCCAGGTGCACGTCGAGGCGTTGTACCCGGAGGTGGAGTTCCACTGGCTGGAGTTCCAGCGTGGCGGGCATGGCGTGTTCATGTTGAGCGCGGCGCAGTGCCGTGAGCATCAGGCGGTATTTGCCTCTCGCGTTTAGATTTGTGTTGGCTGGTTCCCGGGCAGAGCCGGCCATCCGGCTCTGCCCGGGAACCAGGCACCCCCCATCACCGATGGGTCGCAATCCAAATCAACAACCCTGCCTGAAACACCGCAAACGCCACCAAACAGGTGATGGTGAAGCGCAGCCCGCTGTCTTCGCGCTTGAACTTGCTGATGCGCTCTTCCTGCTGGCGCATCTTCACTTCCTGCTCTTGCAGGTTCTGCTCGGCCAGTTGCAGCATGTTGGCCGTGTCCAGAATCTCCACCACTTGCACCTTGTCGCCATTCCACAGGGCAATCAGCTCGCCTACCTGCACATCGGCATAGCTGCCCTTGAGGTGCTGGGCGTCGGTGTAGCTGACGGTCAGGCCCTGGGCCTTGAGCACATGGTCGCGGCGCAGGCGGGTGTCTTCGCTCAGGGCGTCCTTGTTGCCCAGGGTGCCGCCTTCCAGACGGTAGTGCGCCCATTTGCGCTGGGCCCAGATCACCGCCTGGGCGATCAGGAAACGCCCCAGGCCGCGGTTCAGCGGCTCCATGCTCAAGCCCGACTCGGGGCCGAAGGTGACGGTGCGGGCGTGGTGGTCTACCCACACTTCCAGGTGATTCTGGTCTTTGCGTACCTTCTGCGACGGCAGTCGGATGTCCATGCGCAACAGGCTGTAATCGCGGTTGTGGCGCTCGGCGCGGCCGTACTGCACGAAGCGCAGGGGCCTGGAGCCCGTGGCCCGGTCCACCGGCAAAGGCACCAGACGCAGCATCTTGAAGTGTTCAGGCACAACGTCCGCCCACGGTTTTTCAACCGGTTCGGGGGCCAGGGCCTGCTCAGTTTCCACGGCCACTTCGGGTGACCCTGGGGTTTGCGTCTCGGTCATCACGGCGATCCTCTTTCGCGCAGCGTTGCGGGTATCAAAGTGGATACCCGCATCGGCGTATCGGCAGGCCTGGCTGATACTTGCGTGCTAATTTGCGCGAATCAGCGAATCGAGGTGATAAACGTTACCAAGGCGCGCCCCAGCGCATCGGCCAGCGGCAGGTTGCGGTCGTTATAGGACGCCACCTGGGCCTTGAGGTTGTCGGGCACGATGCGCAGCACGTGGTTCATGCCGTCCACCAGCACCAACTGAGCATCAGGCTTGGCGGCCTTGAGGGCCTGGGCGTCGGCGACGTTGACCTGGATGTCGTTGCGACCCTGCACGATCAGCGCCGGCACCTTCACCTTGGCGAAGGCGGCGGCCGGGTCCTGGCGCAGCAGCGACACCAGGTAAGGTTGTACACTGGGGCGGAAGATCACGTGTAGCGGCGCCGGTACATCACTGTCGTACTGGCCGGCCTTGAGGCGCTCCAGCAACTGATCGCTGCGCGCTTCGAGGTCCGGCGGCAGGCGGCCCTTGAGCTGTTCGCGGATGATCTGGTCCAGCGGCCGGCCGCTGCCGGCCAGCGACACCACGGCGTCGGCGCCCACGCCG
>KI547164.1:840220-870789 GCA_000497835.1 gamma proteobacterium L18
TTCGCTGTGGCCCAGGATGATCAACTTGCCCACCCGCGGGTCAGCCTTGAGCTTGCGCGCCCAGGCCTGGGCGTCGGACACGTAGCCTTCCACGCTGAGGTCGCGCTCATCGGGGGCCAGGTCCAGGCCGCTGGCCACGCCACGCTTGTCGTAGCGCACGCTGGCGATGTCGTTGCGTGCCAGCAGCATGGCCAGCTTGCGCAGGCTGTCGTTGTTGCCGCCCTGGGGGTTGTTGCCGTTGCGGTCGGTGGGGCCGGAGCCGGCGATGATCAGCACCATGGGCACCGGTTTGTCCGACACCGGCATCAGCAGCGAGCCGTGCAGCACGCCGGTGCCCGTGTCCAGGTCGATGGGGCGCTGGGACACCACCGGGGCGGCCTGCAGCAGGGGGCATACGAAGAAAGCGAGGAGGGCAACAAGGCGTAGCATCATCAAGCCAGTATCCATGGGGTGGCCGTTGGACTTATACCAACGGCGAAGGTTCGCACATCCAAGGATGAATCAAGGGGCCAGCCTGCGTATACTGCTGGCCTGACTTGATTTTGGCTGAATTCGCGGAGCGTCCTGCATGTCCGGCAATACCTACGGCAAGCTGTTCACTGTCACCACCGCTGGCGAGAGCCATGGCCCGGCGTTGGTCGCCATTGTCGATGGCTGCCCACCGGGCATGGAGCTGTCGCTGCAAGACCTGCAGCGCGACCTGGACCGGCGCAAGCCCGGCACCAGCCGGCACACTACCCAGCGCCAGGAACCGGACGAGGTGGAAATCCTTTCCGGCGTGTTCGAAGGCCGCACCACCGGCTGTGCCATCGGCCTGTTGATCCGCAACACTGACCAGAAGTCCAAGGACTACTCGGCCATCAAGGACCTGTTCCGCCCGGCCCACGCCGATTACACCCTGCACCACAAGTTCGGCGAGCGCGACTACCGTGGCGGTGGCCGCAGCTCGGCACGCGAGACCGCCATGCGCGTGGCCGCTGGTGCCATTGCCAAGAAATACCTGGCCAGCCAGGGCATCGTCATCCGCGGCTACATGAGCCAGCTGGGCCCCATCGAAATTCCGTTCAAGACCTGGGACAGCGTGGAGGAGAACGCCTTCTTCTGCCCCGACCCCGACAAGGTGCCGGAACTGGAGGCCTACATGGACCAGCTGCGCCGTGACCAGGACTCGGTGGGCGCCAAGATCACCGTAATCGCCGAGGGCGTGAAACCCGGCCTGGGCGAGCCGATTTTCGACCGCCTGGACGCCGAGCTGGCCCACGCGCTGATGAGCATCAACGCGGTGAAGGGCGTGGAAATCGGCGCCGGCTTTGCCTGCGTGTCCCAGCGTGGCACCGAGCACCGTGACGAGATGACCCCGCAAGGCTTCCTCAGCAACAACGCCGGCGGCATCCTGGGCGGCATTTCCTCGGGCCAGCCGATTGTCGCGCACCTGGCGTTGAAACCGACGTCGAGCATCACCACCCCGGGCCGCTCCATCGACATCCATGGCAACCCGGTGGACGTCATCACCAAGGGCCGTCACGACCCGTGCGTGGGCATCCGCGCTACGCCGATTGCCGAAGCCATGATGGCCATCGTGCTGATGGACCACCTGCTGCGCCACCGCGGCCAGAACGCTGACGTGCGCGTCACCACGCCGGTACTGGGCCAGCTGTAATGTCGCCCGCCCCCGGCGCCGCCGGGGTTCCCTACTGGCGGCTGTCGGGGTTCTACCTGTTCTATTTCGCCTTGCTGGGCGCCACCGCGCCCTTCCTGGCGATGTACTTCGATCATCTGGGTTTTGCCAGCGCGCGCATCGGCGAGCTGGTGGCCATCCCCATGATCATGCGCTGCATCGCCCCCAACCTGCGCTGCATCGCCCCCAACCTGTGGGGCTGGCTGGGCGACCGCACCGGGCGGCGGCTGGCGATCGTGCGCTTTGGCGCCATTTGCACCCTGGCGTGCTTCTCACTGATTTTCGTCAGCAAGACCTACGCCTGGCTGGCGATGGTCATGGCCCTGCATGCCTTTTTCTGGCACGCGGTGCTGCCGCAATTCGAAACCATCACCCTGGGCCACCTGCAAGGCCAGCCGGCGCGTTACAGCCAGATTCGGCTGTGGGGCTCGATTGGCTTCATTCTCACCGTGGTGATCATGGGGCGGCTGTATGAGTGGTGGAGTCTGGATGCCTACCCGTACGCGCTGGTCACCATCATGGCCGGCATTGTAGTCAGCAGTTTCTGGGTGCCCAACGTGGCGCCTGCGGCGGACGCCCGGCGCGTGGCCGGCGATGGCTTTGTGCGGCGCCTGCTGAGCCCTGGGGTGTTGGCGTTCTATGTGTGCGTGGCCTTGATGCAGGTCAGCCATGGGCCTTACTACACCTTCCTCAGCCTGCACCTGGAGCACCTGGGCTACAGCCGTGGGGTGATCGGCGTGCTGTGGTCGGTTGGGGTGGTGGCCGAGGTGCTGATGTTTCTGGCCATGAGCCGGATCCTGGGGCGTTTTTCCGTGCGCCGGGTGTTGACGGCGAGCTTTGTGCTGGCGGCCGTGCGCTGGTGGTTGTTGGGCAGTTTTGCCGATAACCTGGGGCTGCTGATCGTTGCCCAGGTCATGCACGCCGCCACTTTCGGCAGTTTCCACGCCGCCTGCATTCACTTCGTGCAGCGCACCTTCGGCCCAGGCCAGCAAGGCCAGGGCCAGGCGCTGTATGCCGCGCTGGCCGGGACGGGCGGGGCACTGGGCGCCTTGTATTCGGGGTACAGCTGGAACAGCCTGGGGCCTGGCGTGACCTTCGGGCTGGCCAGCCTGGCGGCGCTGGCTGCGGCGGTGATTATGGTTACCCGGGTTCAGGACCATCAGTCCTGAACGTGAATTGATCTAGAGGAGGTGCCATCGATGAGCATCCTGAGCGTTTACCATTCATCCACGCCGGACATTCCCAACAAAGTCCTGACTCACCTGGAGGATATCGCTGCCACCTTGGCCGAGCACGGCGTGGGCCTGCAGCGTCGGCCGGCTGAAGCACCGATCCGGCCGGGGGCCAGCCTTGAGGAAGTGAGCGAGGCGTATCGGGGGCAAATCGATCAGTTGATGACCGAGCATGGGCTTGGGGCGCTGGACGTGATCAGTGTGGACAGCGACCACCCGCTCAAAGAGCAGTTGCGTGCGCGGTTACTGGACGAGCAGGTCAGCGAGTCGAATGAGGCGCGCTGGATCGTGGCGGGGCGGGGGTTGTTGACCTTGCATGTGGCGGGTTACGTGTACGCACTGTTGTGCGAGCGTGGAGATCTGGTCACGGTGCCGGCTGGGATGGGCCATTGGTTCGATATGGGCGAGCAGCCGCGGTTGGTGGTTGTTCGCTTATTCGGCAAGGACGCTCAGTACACTGGCTCGCAGATTGCCAGCCTTTTTCCGCGGTTGAACGATTGATTGGCGGCGCCTGCTTCCCGAGCTTCGCCCGGTCCCACATCAAAACCCGTGTTCGACTGTGGGACCGGGCGAAGCTCGGGAAGCGGTATAGGTGCGCTCAAGCCGAATGATAAGTCGGCAGGGCGAAGCGATTCTGGCTCTGCAGATTGTTGATCGCTGGCAACTCACTGGCCGCCCCGGCCAGGTCACGGCGAATGGCACTGATCACCCAGGTCAGTTGCTCAGCTGTGTGCAATTGCGCGTAGGAGATCGACCGGCGGGTCACTTTGCCTTCGCTGTCACGCAGGGTCAGCAGCACCGCGCCATCAGGACGTGGCTGGGTGGTGACTTCGTAGCCTGCGAATACGGAAGCGAATTTTTCTTGAATGAAGTTCATGTCAGCTCCTGGCTCTTTGGTTGGCAAACCTGTGAGTAAGGAGTGCAGCGTGCGTGCCAGCTTTGCCATCACGGGAAAACCCAATGAAACCGGGCACATCAGCGAAAAGGCAAATTTCGGATTCGTGCAATTTGCATGAGTGGTCATTTGTTGCACGGCATTTTGCGCGACGGCTTCAGGGCAAAGCCGGGGGAGGGCGGGGCGACTTTTCGGCCGTCCCTATGGTCTATGACAACAGATTGCCAATTAATTCCCTTGTCCCGTGCCATAGGCAGGTTCTGTTGACCGCCTGTCGCCCGCCCCGGACACTGATCGCCATTAGCCAGCCAGGAGGTACCCATGACAGACACCCAATCCGCCCGCCAGATGACCCCGGACGAAGCCGCCGAGTTCGCCGCCCAAGTGTTCGACGTGGCCCGCAACGGTGACGCCGACATGCTTGGCCGCCTGCTGGAAAAAGGCCTGCCGGTGAACCTGCGCAACCACAAGGGCGACACCCTGCTGATGCTGGCTGCCTATCACGGCCACCAAGACGCCGTGCGCGTGCTACTGGCCCACGGCGCCGACCCCGAGATTCGCAACGACAACAACCAGAGCCCGGTGGCTGGTGCCGCGTTCAAGGGCGACCTGGCGGTGGTGCAGCTGCTGATCGAGGGCGGCGCCAGTGTTGAAGGCGCCGGTGGCGACGGCCGTACTGCGTTGATGATGGCGGCCATGTTCAACCGCACGGCCATCGTCGATTACCTGCTGGCCCAGGGCGCCGACCCGCATGCCACGGACGCCAATGGCGCCACGGCGTTGGCTGCCGCCCAGACCATGGGCGCCCAGGACACCACCGCGCAGTTGGCCAAGTTGACGGCCTGATACCCTCGGGGCGCGAATGCGGCTATCCTTTGCGCCCTTTTTTCGTCCGCTGCAGGCTGCCCCCATGAAAGACCAACTGATTGAACTCATCACCAAGATCAGCTCGGGCTGCCTGGCCGACGACGACATCGCGCGCATTGCCGACGAAGCCGCCCAGGCTTACGCCGACCCTGCTGCGTTCCTGGCCGCCAACCCGGACATCAACTACGACGACACCTTCCCCATCGCTCTGGGCGAGTGGGTAGTGGTGGGTAGCCTGCCTGACACCGTGCTGTTCCAGGCCGATACCTGCCAGGACCTGTTCCAGCAGATCACCGATTCGTTCGGCGCTGGCGTGACCTTCAACTTCAAGCCCAAGCAACTGGCCAAGGTCGAGCCGCTGACGGCGATGAACCGCATTCAGGTGCAGATGAGCAGCCTGGCCAAGGAAGATGGCGGGTACACGCTGGTCAACTTCAGCCAGCCGCTGGACGATGAAATGCAGTGTGTGCTGGTGTTCGGCAAGGATGTGGAGCGGGTGCTGGAGCTGTGTGCAGCCCTGAACATTGCGGCGATGCCGTCCCTGGAAGCCATGAAAATCGCTGTTCACGTGTAAGGCTTTAGGGCCTCAAGAGCTCGCTGGCAAGCCAGCTCCCACAGTTTCAGGGTAAACACCGATGCGAGCCTTGGCACTGTGGGAGAAAGGGGGGCGCCTAGCCCTTGCTCGCGATGAGGCCAGTGAAGGCTAAGCTCTAGGGGGAGTCCCTTCCACGGAGTATCCTCCCATGGGTTCCACCTTCAACGGCCTGGTCGGCCTGATCATTCTGGCCCTGGACATCTGGGCCATCATCAATGTGGTGAAAAGCAGCGCCGAAGTCGGCATGAAAGTGATCTGGGTGCTGTTGATCCTGCTGTTGCCGGTATTGGGCCTGATCATCTGGGCCATCGCCGGCCCGCGGGGCAATGTGCGCCTATAAAATTGTTACGCAATAAATCTCTCCCCCTGTGGGACCGGGCGCAGCTCGGGAACGGCCCGCCGCGGTTTACCTGAAACAACGCGGTGGCCCCATTCCCGGGCTTCGCCCGGTCCCACACCCGGCTGCCCTCGCGTTTTGCCTAAATTAGCTGTGCATCAATTTTCATCTTGGTGCACCATTTGCGGCCTCGTGTTTCACGATTCCAATAAACTTCCACGGATTCCCTATCGACATGGCCAACACGGACGCCTTGAGTTCGGCGCAGGCGTACAAACGCCGGCAACCGACCGTCAAATCCCATCTTGCCTATTCGTTGCTCAGCGGCCTGGCCATCATGGTCCTGCTCAGCCTGCTGCGCCTGGCGTTGCTGATCTACAACCGGGAAATGATCCTCGACACCCCGGCCTCGACCTTTGTCGAGGCATTCGTCAACGGCCTGCGTTTCGACCTGCGCCTGGTGGTGTACACCCTGATCCCGCTGCTGTTGGCCCTGCTCAGCCCCTGGCTGATGGCGCGCCGCGGGCTGTGGCGTTTCTGGCTGACCGTCACCTCCAGCGTGATGATGTTCCTGGGCCTGATGGAACTGGACTTCTTCCGCGAATTCCACCAACGCCTCAATGGCCTGGTGTTCCAGTACGTCAAGGAAGACCCCAAGACCGTACTGAGCATGCTTTGGTACGGCTACCCGGTGGTGCGTTATCTGCTGGCCTGGGCCCTGGTCACCTGGCTGCTGAGCCTGGTGTTCAAAGGCATCGACCGCATGACCCGCCCGCGCGTGGATTACGTGGCCAGTGGCCGCCGCCCAGTGGCGCCTTGGTACGCCCGTGTTGCCGTGTTCGTGGTACTGCTGGCCGTGGCCGTGGTTGCCGCCCGTGGCACCCTGCGCCAAGGCCCGCCGCTGCGCTGGGGTGATGCCTACACCACTGAATCCAACTTCGCCAACCAGCTGGGCCTCAACGGCACCCTGAGCCTGATTGGCGCGGCCAAGAGCAGCTTCTCGGACGAGCGTGACAACATCTGGAAGGCCACCATCCCTGAGGATGACGCCCAGCAGACCGTGCGCAACATGCTGCTGACCGCCAATGACAAGCTGGTCGACGCCGACACCGCTGCCGTGCGCCGTGATAACACGCCGCCAGCGCAGAACGTGCTGGGTTACAAGAACGTCGTAGTGATCCTGATGGAAAGCTTCGCCGGCCACTCGGTGGGCGCGCTGGGGGCACCGGGCAACATCACCCCGTACTTCGACAAGCTGGCGAAAGAGGGTCTGCTGTTCGACCACTTCTTCTCCAACGGCACCCATACCCATCAGGGCATGTTCGCCACCATGGGCTGCTTCCCCAACCTGCCAGGCTTTGAATACCTGATGCAGACCCCGGAAGGCGCGCACAAGCTGTCGGGCCTGCCTGAGCTGCTCAGCGCTCGCAAGTTCGATGATGTGTACGTGTACAACGGCGACTTCGCCTGGGACAACCAGTCGGGCTTCTTCGCCAACCAGGGCATGACCACCTTTATCGGCCGCAACGACTTCGTCAATCCGGTGTTCTCCGACCCCACCTGGGGCGTGTCCGACCAGGACATGTTCGACCGTGGCGCCCAGGAACTGGCCAAGCGCGACAAGGCCGGCAAGCCGTTCTATGCCTTGCTGCAAACCCTGTCCAACCACACCCCGTACGCCATCCCGTCGCCGTTGCCGGTGCCGCAAGTGACCGACCGCGGCTCGCTGAACCAGCACCTGACCGCCATGCGCTACTCCGACTGGGCCCTGGGCCAGTTCTTCGAGAAGGCCAAGAAAGAGCCGTACTTCAAGGACACGCTGTTCATCGTCGTCGGCGATCACGGCTTCGGCAACGACCAGCAGATCACCGAAATGGACCTGGGCCGCTTCAACGTGCCCATGTTGATGATCGGTGAAGGCCTGCAGGAGAAGTTCGGTGCGGTCAACCACACCGTCGGCACACAGATCGACATCGTGCCGACCATCATGGGCCGCCTGGGCGGTGAAACCCGCAACCAGTGCTGGGGCCGCGACCTGCTGAACCTGCCCGAAGGCGACAAGGGCTTCGGCGTGATCAAGCCGTCGGGCAACGAGCAGACGGTGGCCATCATCACCGGCGACCGCATCCTGGTTCAGCCCAAGGACATGCCACCGCGCATGTTCCGCTTCCAGCTGGGCGGCGACCCGAAAGCCGAGTCGATTGCCGATCAGCCTGACCAGGCCGACCTGCTGCACAAACTCGACTCGTTTATCCAGGTAGCCACCAAGAGCCTGCTGGACAACACCGCCGGCGTGGTCGAGTCCAAACCCTGACCCGTCGCGGGAGGGGGCGTACACTGTGGGAGCAAGCTTTGCTCCCACAGTGTGGCCCCCCCCAACTAGCAGTTACCCCGACGGAACGATGCGGCGCAAGGCCGGTCAAGTTAAGTGAGGCTGATGCCTTGCGTTGCAACTCCGTTCTGCCGAGGAGAAATTGATGAAAAAGTGGCAAATCGCTTTTATCGATGAGCACGGTCAGAAGCTGAACCTTGAAATAGACGCCGAGCAACGTCCGGACAAGGAAGAAGCCGCCCGCCACGTGCGCGCCTATTACCGGCCGGTGCTGGAAAAGGCCGACCTCAATGATTTCGACAACCGCGCCGCGGAACCTGCGGCCAAGGCCCTCAAGGAACTCAACGCCATGGAAATCGTTTCCGTGACGCAAGTCGCCTGATCTGCGTTGCGTGCGCCTGGCCCTCTGGCACAGGCGCTGCCTTCGCGCTACTCTGCAACCGAGGACGGCCATCTGCCTGGCCCGCGCCTTGTCTTGTCAGCTCCATGCTTGTTTCCGGGTGACCCTACGGTCGCGCATTCCCATTGCAGTTATCTGTCAACGGAGGTCCTGGAAGTACTGAAAGTCTATCCATCAATGATGAGGAGGACGATCCATGAGCACAGCCTATCAAGAAGACATCAGCACCCACGTGCTGCGCCGCATGAAAGAAGGCGGTTTCGACTTTGCCAGCATCCACCCCATCGAGTTTTATGCCGTGTTTCCGGACGAGAAGCGTGCGCGTACGGCGGCGGGAAAGTTTCAGGGCGAATCACTCAATGCCCAGGTCAGTGAACGGGACGATGGGGCCTGGTACCTGGAGTTGAGCAAGGTGATGTACGCCACCTATGGCGGCATCGGTGAGTTCGAGCAGGATTTTGAAGCCGTGATCGAGCCGCTGGGCGGCGAGATAGAAGGGTGGGGCGTGAAACACCAGGTTCAGCGCCTGCAGGCTTAGACAGACAGTGCTGTACACAGCGGCTGGCCCACAAGGCTGGCCGTTTTGGTTTCTGGGTGTTGGTGCTTGAAATGGCGGCGTCTGCATCGCGACCAAGGTCGGCTCCTACGCCGTCCGGTGTAGGAGCCGACCTTGGTCGCGATACAGGCGACGCGGTCCTCCGGACGACGAAAAAATCTGTGTTGCGCCGGGTTTCTGAAATCATCTCTGTCTATGCTGGTCTTAGCAATAACCTGCTAGGACCGCTTCGCAATGAAGCGTACGGGAACCGGTTGGGCCACGTCATGCACAGGAATGGTGCGTGCCTGATTATCCAATAATCCAACCTGTTGTTTTTTAAGCGTTTCTGCCGCTGGCACGGGCCTTGCGATGGGCTTGGTGTCCGGGTGACAAGGAGTACGGCATGATCCGCACCTTTTATGATGAGATGTACGATGCCGGGGGTATTGTCCGCCCGCATTATCGGGAGTTCGCGCGCTGGCTGGCCGACACCCCCGAAGAGCTCCTGGCCCAGCGGCGCCGGGAAGCCGATCTGCTGTTCCACCGGGCTGGCATTACCTTCACGCTTTATGGCGACGAGCAGGGCACCGAGCGGCTGATCCCGTTCGATACCATCCCGCGCAGCATCCCGGCCAGTGAATGGCGCGTGGTGGAGCGCGGCTGCATTCAGCGCGTGAAGGCGCTGAACATGTTCCTGGCTGACCTGTATCACGACCAGCGCATCATCAAGGCCGGGATCATCCCCGCCGAGCAGGTGCTGGCCAACGAGCAGTACCAGTTGGCGATGCAGGGCCTCAACCTGCACCGCGACATCTACTCGCACATCTCCGGCGTGGACCTGGTGCGCGACGGCGATGGCAGCTATTACGTGCTGGAAGACAACCTGCGCACGCCCAGCGGCGTGAGCTACATGCTCGAAGACCGCAAGATGATGATGCGCCTGTTCCCCGAGCTGTTCGCGGCCCAGCGCATCGCCCCTATCGACCACTACCCGAGCATGCTGCTGGATACCCTGAAAAGCTCCAGCCCCCTGGACAACCCCAGTGTGGTGGTGCTGACCCCGGGCCGCTTCAATAGCGCGTTTTTCGAACACGCCTTCCTGGCGCGGGAGATGGGCGTGGAGTTGGTGGAAGGCGCCGACCTGTTCGTGCGTGATGACCGCGTGTTCATGCGCACCACCGATGGCCCCAAGGCGGTGGACGTGATCTACCGCCGCCTGGACGACGCCTTCCTCGACCCCCTGGCGTTCAACCCAGAATCAATGTTGGGCGTGCCCGGCCTGCTGGCGGCCTACCGCTCGGGCAACGTGGTGCTGGCCAACGCCATCGGTACAGGCGTTGCCGACGACAAGTCGGTGTACCCGTATGTCACTGACATGATCCGTTTCTACCTCGACGAAGAGCCGATCCTCAAGAACGTGCCCACCTGGCAGTGCCGCAACCCCAGCGAGCTGTCCCACGTGCTGGCGAACCTGCCGGACCTGGTGGTCAAGGAAACCCAGGGCTCGGGCGGCTACGGCATGCTGGTGGGCCCTGCGGCCTCGGCGGCCGAGATCGAGAACTTCCGTGCCCGGCTCAAGGCCCGGCCCCACGCCTATATCGCGCAACCGACGCTGTCATTGTCGACCTGCCCCACCTTCGTCGAAAACGGCATAGCCCCGCGCCATATCGACCTGCGCCCGTTCGTGCTGGCTGGCCGCGAAACCCGTGTGGTACCTGGCGGGCTGACCCGCGTGGCGCTGCGCGAAGGCTCGCTGGTGGTCAACTCGTCACAGGGTGGCGGAACCAAGGACACCTGGGTGGTCGAGGATTAAGGATGCCTGCCAAATGCTGAGTAGAACTGCCTCTGACCTGTATTGGATGTCGCGTTACCTGGAGCGCGCGGAGAACCTGGCGCGCATGCTCGAGGTCAGCTATTCGCTGTCCCTGATGCCCCAGGACGGCCGTGGCGACGGCCTGGAAGAAATGGCCATGCCGCTGTTGATCACCGGCACCCTGGATGATTACCTTGAGCGCCACGGCAAGCTGCACGCCGAGCGCTTACTGCACTTTTTTGCCCTGGACGCCAGCAACCCGGCCAGCCTCTACAGCTGCCTGGGCGCGGCCCGGGCCTGCGCCCATGCGGTGCGCGGGCGCATCACCGCCGACATGTGGGAAAACATCAACGCCACGTGGCTGGAGATTCGCGGTATTGCCGAGCAGGGCCTGGGCCGTTATGGCCTGAGCCGCTTCTGCGAATGGATCAAGGAGCGTTCGCACCTGTTCCGTGGCGCCACCTACGGCACCATCATGCGCAACGACGCCTTCCGCTTCATCCGCCTGGGCACGTTTATCGAACGCGCGGACAACACCCTGCGCCTGGTGGACGCCCGCTACGAAATGCTGGGTGACGAGGCCGAGTCGGTGGACGAGGATTCGGCGCGCAGTTATTACCAGTGGAGCGCCTTGCTGCGAGCCCTGTCGTCGTTCGAGGCGTACACCGAGATCTACCGCGACGCACCCTCGGCCCACAACGTGGCGGAACTGTTGCTGCTGCGCGCCGACGTACCGCGTTCGCTGCGCGCCTGCACCGAAGAAATCGACCAGATACTGGCCTCGCTGCCCGGCCTCAACGGCCGCCCGGCCCAGCGCCTGGCCGCCGAGCTGGACGCACGCCTGCGCTACACCGGCATCGCCGAGATCCTGGATGAAGGGCTGCACACCTGGTTGACCGACTTCATCCCGCTGGTGGCCCAGTTGGGCAATGCCATTCACAGTTCCTACCTGGAGGCAGTATGAGACTCTCCATCAGTCACGAGACCGCGTACCACTACGATGATGAAGTGCGTGCCAGCATCCAGTACCTGCGCCTGACGCCCCACGACAGCGAGCGCCAGCACGTGCTGAGCTGGCAATTGGACTTGCCCCGCCAGGTGCGTGCGCAGTTGGACCCGTTCGGCAATATCCTCCACGTGCTGACCTTGGACGAGCCGCACCACGACATCATCATCGGGGCGCGCGGCCAAGTCGACATCGACGAAACCCGCGAGGCCGAGCACGAGTCGCAATCGCCGCTGCCTTTCCGTCGTTTCACCCGCCTGACCGAAGCCGACGAGGCCCTGCGTGCTTTTGCGGCCAAGGAATGCGGGCAGCGTGCCGACCGCACCGCACTGATCGACCTGATGCACGCCCTCAACCAGCACATCACCTACAGCCCGGGCGCCACTGAAGTCGACACCAGCGCGGCGCAGGCCTTCGCTGCCCGTGCCGGCGTGTGCCAGGATCACACCCACGCATTCCTGGCCTGCGTGCGCAGCCTGGAGGTGCCGGCGCGTTACGTGTCGGGGTACCTGTTCAATGGCGATAGCTCGCACCTGGCCAGCCATGCTTGGGCCGAGGCCTGGGTGGATGGCGCCTGGTACAGCTTTGACGTGACCAACCAGCTGGCGCGGCCCGAGCGGCACCTGAAGCTGGCGGTGGGGCTGGATTACCTGGATGCCTGCCCGGTGCGTGGCATGCGTCGTGGTGGTGGCTTCGAGCAGATGCACGCCAAGGTGCACGTGACGCCGGGGTTGCAGGTTCAGGTCCAGTAACCGCGTCGCCTGCATCGCGCGCAAGCTTTGCTCCCACCGTGTTGAGCCAACCACGGTGGGAGACTCAACACTGTGGGAGCAAAGCTTGCTCGCGAGAGGCCGGAACTGCCGCCCCATCAGTTGCGGTCTAATGGCCCCGCCGTTCCGCCATATGCTTCAAATACCCCACCAACAGATCCAGGTCGCCATCCGGCAACACCTGCGCACTGAACCCCGGCATCTTCGCCTGCGGCCACTGCCGCAAACTCTGCGGATCGCGGATATAGCGCTTCAAAAAACCGTCGGCGAAATACTCGGTAGGGCTGAAGGGAATATTTAAATCCGGGCCAAACTGCGCGTCTCCCTGCCCATTGAGTCGATGGCACGCCAAACAGTTTTTCTGGAACAGCGCAAAGCCCTGGTTGACCGGGTCATCGGGTTTCAGCGCAGGGTCGGGCACCATGGCCGGAAAGCGCTCGGCCACGGACGACAGCTTGCGAATGCGCCTGACCTGGAAGGGCCACTGCTCGGGGCTGATGGGGCCTGCAGCGGGGTCAGTCCAGACTAGATAGAAAGGCCCCGCGCTTGGCTTGCCCGCAGCCAGTGGCGGCCACGGGTGGGCCGGGTCTTCGATGGCCAGCCACGCCTGGGGCTTGCCGGTGTTCAGCAAGGGCCCGGCGGCCAGCTCGGCGGCAAAACCGTCCAGCGCCACCGCCTGCAGGTGATCATCGGCGCTCACGCCCGGTAGCAGCACCTTAAAGGGCACGGCACGGTAGGTCATGTCGCGTTTATAGGAAACGTCCTGGCGGATACGCAGGGTGCGTACCTGGGGCAGTTTCAGCAGTTCGTCGGTGTGCCAGGTGCGCGCGCCCTGGCCTACGTCAATGCTCAGCTCGGCTGCCGTGGCCTGTGCGGCCAGCAGCAGGCTGCTCAGCAGAACCAGTATTCTTTTTGGCATAGTCTAAACAGTGCTGCCTTCAGGCCTTCGTAGTTGCCGCCATTGACGATGTCGAGGAAACCCACCTTGCGCAGGGCTGCCTCGGCTTTGTTGGCGTTTTCGTCGGTGTCGCTGTAAATCACCACGGTCTGGTTCTTGTCGTCCACCACGCGGCGCAACTGATACGCCAGGGAGCGCGTGTCGATTTCATCGGACAGGGGGCGGATGGTCATGTCGACCTGCAGCGAGTTGTGCACGTTACCGGCGTTGAAGTCGTTGTCGTTGCGGGCGTCGATGATCATCACCCCGTTTTCGATTTCATCGACGGCGTGATCCACATCCACGTAGGCATTGGCCTGGGTGCTGACAAGCAGCGCCAGTGAAAGGGGGGCGATCCATCTGCGCATTGGCCAATCTCCAAGGTTTTCACAGGCAAGATTGGCACAGATGCGCAGGGGCCGGAAGCAATGGCTGGCAAATTTTCTCAAGCGCGGCTGTTGGCGTCGCTCAGCCAAACAGTCGGGTAAGGTTGGGGAGTATCAACAGCAGGGTGGTGATGGCTACGATGATGCCGGCCTGACGTACTTTGTCTTGTTTGAACATGGTTGGCTGCCTTCTTGTTATTCTTCCTTTGCGCCGACTGCGGGCCTGATTGGCCGGGCGAAGACGTGCACCTATACCGCGGATCGCCTCCAGCCCGGAAATAATCGGGACACCGAAGCGATATGGTTAACAGTAGGGCCCGCGTGGCAGTTGGTTTAGAACCCTTTCATCTGAGTTTATCGCGTAACAATCGCAAAACCGTCTAGCTAACGGTGGAACGGTACAGTCATTCCCATGCTAGAGAGGCTGGTTGCCGCAAAAGTCAGGTTTGGTCGCTTATGACCGTTCGTCAGGCGCTTTTGAAGGGCTCTTCATTAAGCCGGATCAGCGGCTGTGGGCTTGCAAGCCCGGCTCGATTCGCGCAGTCTCAGCGCCGTGCACTGTTGCCTCTAATCGTGTCGGGTACTTTTTCTATGTCGTTACGCATCTGCATCCTGGAAACCGATGTCCTGCGGCCGGAACTGGTCGATCAATATCAGGGCTACGGCCGGATGTTCGAACAGCTGTTCGCGCGCCAGCCCGTGGCTGCGCAGTTCTCCATCTATAACGTGCTCAACGGTCACTACCCGGCCGAGGACGAGGTGTTCGACGCCTACCTGGTGACAGGCAGCAAGGCCGACTCCTTTGGCACCGACCCCTGGATTCAGACCCTCAAGACGTTCCTGCTGGAGCGTTACAAGCGTGGCGACAAGCTGTTGGGCGTGTGCTTCGGTCACCAGTTGCTGGCGCTGCTGCTGGGCGGTCGTGCCGAGCGTGCCACCCAGGGGTGGGGCGTGGGCGTGCATGACTATCAGGTGGACACCCAGGCTGAATGGATGAACCCGCCGGCCAAGGACCTGGCGCTGCTGATCAGCCACCAGGACCAGGTCACGGCGCTGCCGGAAGGCGCCACGGTGGTGGCCTCCAGCGCGTTCTGCCCGAATGCGGCGTATCACATTGGTGATCAGGTGCTGTGCTTCCAGGGTCACCCGGAGTTTATGCACGACTATTCGCGCGCGTTGCTGGACCTGCGGGTGCAAAGCCTGGGCGCCGAGGTGCACGGCAAGGCGGTGGCCAGCCTGGAGCGTGAGCATCAGGGCAGCCTGGTGGGCGAGTGGATGATGCGTTTCGTGGCGCAAGGCCGCTGATACGTACCTACATTGATGGGGTGCAAGTGACTGTTTTTGTGGGAGCGGGCTCTGCCCGCGAAGCGTTCGCCGCGGATTACCTCATGAACCGCGGTGTCCATTCGCGGGCAGAGCCCGCTCCCACACAGAATCGTGTGATCACAACCAGCCTGCACGCCTGAAGTTGGCATACAACGCCCCGCACCCCACCGCAATCGCCCCCAGCACCGCAAAATAGCCGTACTGCCAATGCAGCTCCGGCATGTTCTGGAAATTCATCCCGTAGATCCCCGCCACCGCCGTGGGGAAGGCCAGTATCGCCGCCCAGGCAGCAAACTTGCGCTGCACGATGCTTTGCCGCGATGACTCCAGCAGCATCCCCACTTCGATGGTCTGGCTGGCGATGTCGCGCATGGTGCCCAAGTCCTCCATCTGCCGGGTCACGTGGATTTCCACGTCGCGGAAGTAGGGGCGCATGTTCTTGTCGATAAAGGGGAAGTCCAGGCGCTGCAACTCTTCGCTGATTTCCACCATGGGCGCCACGTAGCGGCGCAGGCGCAGCAGTTCCCGGCGCAGGCCGTGCAGGCGCTGCACGTCGGCTTCGCGCAGACAGTCCGCAAGCACGTTGGCTTCAATCTGTTCGATCTCGGCGTGAATCGCCTCGCTCACCGGCTGGTAATTCTCGGTCACGAAGTCCAGCAGGGCATACAGCACGAAATCCTCGCCATGCTCCAGCAGCAACGGTCGCGCCTCACAGCGCTGGCGCACCAGCGAGTAGGATGCCGAATGGCCGTTGCGTGCGGTAATCACATAGCCCTTGCCGGCGAAGATGTGGGTTTCGATGAATTCCAGCGTGCCGTTTAGCCGCACCGGCGAGTAGGTGACGATAAACAGTGCGTCACCGAAGGTTTCCAGTTTTGGCCGGCTGTGTTTTTCCAGTGCATCCTCGATCGCCAGTTCATGCAGCCCGAACTGCTGTTGCAGCTTGGCCAGCTCGGTGGCATTGGGCTGCTCCAGGCCAATCCACACGAAATGCCCAGGCTTCTTCGCCCAGGCCGCGCCTTCATCGAGGCTGATATCAACCACTTTTTTTCCGGCGCTGTACACCGCCGCGGCAACGACTCTACCCATGGTTTGGCTTCTTGTTCTGGTGGCAGTGAATGCAGCTTGGTCCCACTGTTGAGAGTCGGCAAGCCGCGCGGGGTTCAGGCGCGCTGCGCATCACGCTCCAGATCGTCGATGCAGTGTTGCATCTGCTCGCGGCATTGCTGCATCAGTTGGGGGATGTCCTTGCTGGTCAAGCCCTGGGTGGAGATCGCCGGCAGCGAGCGTACTGCCACACGCCCGGCGCGCCAGCGGTTCAGGCGCACGCTGCGGGCATAGCGGCTGACGCACAGCGGCACGATGGGCACGCCGGCATCGATCGCCATCTGGAAGGCGCCTTTCTTGAAGGGCAGCAAGTCTTCGGCCTGGTTGCGGGTGCCCTCGGGGAATACCCAGATCGAGGTATCGCGCTGCAACGTGCGGGTGGTGGTCTGCAGGGCGCGGCGGGCCTGGTAGGCGTTGCTGCGGTTGATCAGTACATTGCCACCCAGCCAGAACAGTTGACCAAACAACGGTACCCACTTGAGGCTCTTCTTGCCGATGCACACGGTGCGGCGCGGCACCACCTGGCCCAGTACGAACAGGTCATAGTTGGATTGGTGGTTGGCGATGATCACGCAGCCCGGTGGCTGATTGAACAGCGGCTGCACCTGGGCATCCAGCGTCAGGCCAAGAATCCGTATGGCCGGTCGCGAATAGAGGCGGGCGAATACCCGGCTGTTGTCGGGGTGAAAGGGGCGGCATAGCCCGATCAGCAACCCCAAGGCACCGACTGCAATGAAGTGCAGCCCCATCAAGAACATGCGAACGATGTAAAGCATCCAGCGACTCACCTTTGGCAGAGCGCTGGAGTTTAAGGGCGAGTCAAGGATTGGATCAATTAACTAAATGGACCACACCCTGTCACTGCTACCCCATGGCAACAATAGGCTTCGTGGGAGCGAGTTCGTGGGAGCGGGCTCTGCCCGCGAAAGGCACGCCACGGATTGGCGGGCATATCGCGGTGTCCTTTTCGCGGGTAGAACCCGCTCCCACGGGCGATAGGGCTATTAAAGCGGCAGCTCCTGATCGCGAATGATCGCGTCATCCAGCAGCTCCAGCAGCGCCTTGCGCACTTTAAGCTTGGTCTTGCGGTGGGCAAGCATGTTGATCTTCTTCAATTGGTACGCCGCCGCCAGTGCCTGCTCGCGCAATTGCTCGGCGCTGACCACCACATCCAGGAAGCCGGCATCGACGGCAGACGCGGGCGTGAACATCTCGCCATTGATCACCGAACGATGAAACGCCGCCTTGCCCAGGCGATCGCGTGCCAGCTCAATACCGGCATGGTGCATGGTCATGCCGATCTGCACTTCGTTCAGGCCGATGCTGAACGGGCCTTCGACCCCGATGCGGTAATCCACCGACAGCAGCAGGAATGCGCCCTTGGCCACGGCATGCCCGGTGCAGGCAACGATGACAGGGAAGGGGTGCGACAGCAGTCGACGGGCCAAAGTGGAACCTGCCGTCACCAGGCCCATGGCCTGCTGCGGCCCTGCGGTCATTACCTTCAGGTCATAGCCGCCCGACAGAATCCCGGGCTGGCCGGTAATGATCACCACGGCCCGGTCCTGCTCGGCGCGGTCCAGCGCTGCATTGAAGGCGGCGATCACGTCCGGCGAGATGGCGTTGACCTTGCCGTTGCTCAGGGTCAGCGTGGCGATGCCATCGTCCAGTTGGTAATCGATCAACTCGCTCATGAGGGTGTTCCTTGTTGGATTTGGTGCTGACGTTACTTAGCACGAGCGTTCAGGTAAAGCGCCGTGACTGACTCGGCGGTCACGTAGCGGTTTGCCTGGCCGGTTTGCCCCGGAACGGGGCGATTTTCGCCGGATGGCTTAAACGTATGAAAAATCTGAAAAAAATGTTTGCCATTCAAAAAGCTTTCGACTACATTAGCGCGCCTCGACAGACAGAACATGTTTGAAGAGAAACGGTGAAGTGTCCGAGTGGCTGAAGGAGCACGCCTGGAAAGTGTGTATACAGGAAACTGTATCAAGGGTTCGAATCCCTTCTTCACCGCCATATTCGATACGTCAGAG
Source organism: gamma proteobacterium L18 (assembly GCA_000497835.1). GTDB lineage: Bacteria > Pseudomonadota > Gammaproteobacteria > Pseudomonadales > Pseudomonadaceae > Aquipseudomonas. Next base: position 858,476 of record KI547164.1, read on the forward strand.
ACCCCCGGTTAGCCTAGGCTTCCGGGGGTTTTTGGTTTCTGGCCCCCGTGGTTTAGGGCAAATTTAGGGCAAATCGGGGTTTTCCAGTCCGCCCCAGTCCTTCTCAGTTCCTGATTTTTCCTACCTCTGCGCCAAACCTGGGTTTCCCTATTCATGGCTAGGTGGCAATATGCGATCGCTTTGAGCGCTGTCTTCTGAGGCTCTACAAGAATTTCCGGATCCCCCGGGCCCATAATTTAGTCAAGGTGTTGGATGAAAGGGATATCAAACTCAAGGGTGCTTCTGATGCTTTTGGGGGTAGTTGCTGTTGCTCTCGCTCTCTCAATGGCAATCGTGGCGACTACTTTAAAGGGGGTGATCAATTTTCAATATCTGATGGTCGGTGGTGGGGCGGCGCTATTTGTATTGATTTTTTTAAACTATCTTCAGTCTGGCAGTTCCGGGAAGGAATCTTCCAAGATACTGGAGTTTAGAGCTGAATTGGCGTTGCTCTCGGATAGGGTTGAAGAACTAAGCGCAACTCGTGGGACCGATGAGGAACTATCCAAGCTCTTTGAGGATGCATTAGATCTCGAGGTGGTTAAAGAGAAGATAGCTAGTGATGCAGTGCTAGCAGTCAAGAATGATGAGCGCGAGAGAATCAGCGACACATTGTCAAATCTTTCCACTGATATAGTTTATAGACTGGCTCGCGAAATTTCTGATATGCGCTTGAGGTCTAACCTTAATCTTGTGTTCGGTATGTTTATGGCGGTTTCTGGGCTGGTTTTTTTGTGGTGGAGTATATCCATGGTCGATCCGGCTAGATTTTTTGATGTTGGTTATCATTCCTCAGTGGTGCCGGATGGTGTATCCCCTATATCTGCTAGGGATGCATTTATTTCCCTTATCCCACGAATGGGTTTGGTTTTGTTTGTTGAGTTTTTTGCTTATTTCTTTCTGAGGCTTTATCGCTCCAGCTTATGGGAGATAAAGTATATCCAAAACGAAATTACCAACATTGAAGCCAAGATGATCCCCGTGCACGTTGCATGGATTCGTGACGATGAGGAAGCATTGGGTGATGCGCTGAAGTCGCTTTCAAAGACAGAGCGTAACTTTGTTTTGGAGAAAGGCCAGACAACGGTGGAGCTGGAAAAGGCCAAAGCGTCGAACGCTATTGCGCAGCAGATGGTCAAAGCCGTGCCTAGTCTTCTCCGGCGTACTGAAAAATAAACTATAAATATGACTCCTCTTCGGAGGTATCTTGGTCGGGCGTTGCTCTGAACCCTATCATCTGTGAGACAACCCCGGCCAGGCTTTTCGTGTCGCTGGGAATCCAGCGACCATAGTGCTTCTTCACCATGGTGGTATCGGTGTGCTCAAGCTGGCGCGATACCCATTCAACTGGTACGTAACTCGACAGTGCCTGGCTGGCAAATGTGTGCCGACATTGGTTGGGGCCACGATGGCGAACTCCAACTTTCTTCAAGTGGCTGGTAAACCAGCGGCCGAGACTCGAGCCGTACCACGGTTCGCCGCTGACGCCATCCCGAAATACGAACTTCACGTTTTCGCGCTTTATCGTGATGTTGTCCCGCTGAGTTACATCGACTGCAATCGGCGGCAAGTGGCCGGTGTATTGCCACTGCTTGCGCAGATACTCAATTGCCGGGTCGATAAGTTCTAGCGTCCTAGCGCGACTCTTCTCTTTTGGACTCTTGAATTCCGTGTTCACCCGGGCTCGGCGGACATGAGCCGTGCCTCCCTCCAGATCCGCATCATCCCAACTAAGCGCAATCAGCTCAGATACTGAAAGTCCGGCCCAGCAGTCGAACAGGATCATGTTCGCGTTTTGGGCGCGTAATGCCTTGGTCTTGCCGAGTTTCTCGATCTCCTCCCTGGCGATCGGATCTGGGCTGTCCTCGTCGTTGTTCCGCTCGATATTTCGAGTCCGATCAAGGGGGGCGCACGGATCACTCCATCGTCAAAGGCGTCAGGGGCGGCGCAAAGTAGGAATCTGATGACCATTCGTACTATTGTCGAATACATCAGCGCCTGGTTCGCCGTGCCAACCACCAGAAGGAGCCAGTCACGGCTGATACTCCTGAAGCCACCACCATCCCGCCCCCCCCACCACCCACACCTAGAAGCAGAAGGCGCTGCTGGTCGCTCTGTGCCACGATGTAGAAGGCGAGTTGGAACACTTAGTAGCCCCGTCGCAGAAGGCTTATTAGTGCTAACCGCCCGTTAAGGCCGTTCTCGACGAGTAACAAGTCCGTAACGTGATCTGGTAGTCCTGAAGCATTTCTTTCAAGGATGCTACTCGTTCAGTCCAACTAGACTGCTCGGCTATATCTATCGACCGGCGCAGATCGTCGATATCGCTCTTGATAGGGTTGCAGCGGTCTTGGGCGAGTTTTTGTGCCCTCGCTTCCATTTTCCTTAGTGCTGTTGATTGGGCGTCGTACGCCTCCCGCCAGCTCTTCAATGCAATCGCTAAGTCGCCATTTTTTCTCTGAAGCTCAACTTGTTTCTCCTTCCCATTCGACAGATCGCTGCGTAGCTCTCCGTAGTGCACGCCGGCCGTCACACACGTCGTCACAACGCCAACCACGAAGGAGCATACCGCGATGGTGATCTTTGGGCGCATGGGTGTTGGCTGTAGTGAATCCGACATCAAGTCCTCCATGGACCGAAAAAATGAAAGCGAGTGTAAATGATTGTTGGCAGGTGTTCAGGATGCACCACTCGGCGCGCATGGGTGTCCAAGTGGAGCAAGGTGGCCTATGAGCGAGAAAGCTAGCTCTTTGAGCGTGGTGACGATACTGCTCGCGCCGGAGGCAGACCCAAGACCAGGCCCAGCCAGCCCAGGGGCGAAGGTGATCCTGGGCGACGGGAGTGAGCCGACGGGCATCACCGGCCTCACGCTGACAGCAAAGGCTGGTGGAGTGTTTAGTAACCATCACGGTGCTGCCCAAGGTCATCCAACCCGTGGTGGTCAACTCTGAGGTGGTCGAAGCTGACGATGCCCAGGCGGTGCAGTCATCACTGACCCTAACGAACTTCCGGAGCGGATGGCTTCAGCGGTTGAGCGCCAGACAAGGCAATGGGGCTGATAGCCCAGCGCGTGGATCTGCTGATCCAGCATCTGGCAGGCGATGATCCAGGTGCCCTGGGCGCTGAGCCGCCGGCCTATATGGATGGCACGCCCATCAATGGTGATGCCTGAAGGTCAAGCTGACCGTACTCAAGACCAGGGTGCAGACCAGTCCAGATCGACTGGCCGCCATCAATCCTGACACCTGGCGCGCGGGCAAGGAGGCGGCAGCCCTGCGTGGCTACGGCGACAAGTGGCAGAAGGCTCGGCTGGTGCAACAGCAGCTCAACCCAGGCTCCCGATGACACTCTGCGTGCTGATGTTGCTGCTCGCACTCGGTGGCGGCGGATCGCGGGTCGCTGTGTCGCAAACAGGACCGGTGGCGGCGGGGGGCCCTGCGCCGCCGGCCTGGGCAATGCAGGAACAGTCGACCTCAGTGGAGAAGCTGGACAAGCTGTTTTCGATCTCCGCGCCGACCTCATCCGCGAGCGCTCAGCCCTGAAGGCGCTGCAGGACTATGCCAAATGCCAGGGAGCCCTAGTGTGCGCCAATAGGTAACCAGCCATACAAACATTACCAATGTGTACGCTTTTTTTTGGTTTGCGATACAGGCACACTATGGCTGGCACTGGATCCAACCCTGGTTGGCCGTGATGCTTGATTTTTAACCACATGAGGAGATGGACCTAATGGCAAGACCTTTCAACTTCCCTACGCCGCAAAGCGTAACCATTGGCAACCCAACCATGTTTGTTCCTGCCGATTTAGTTTTAAATCTTTATAACCAGGATTCTGATAACAAGGAGGCTAAGAACTTCAGTCAGTCCGTACGAGACTGGTTTATCCATGAGGCCTACGCCGTCGGCTGGAGCAGTGCAGGGCCAGATGGAACTAACTCCGGCATTCTCCTTGTAGCAACCGTCCAACTCGTCACGCGTATAGCCCAGCCCCAGCTGGGCTAATGTGTAACCGGTCGCCTTAATCGAATTGTTTTCGTGTGCCTCGATGACAATCTAACGTCGGTCAGGGTTTGCCCAAGAAATGTCGTGCATGCTTCGTGCAGCCGCTGCCCGAGCGCCCCACCCAGAGAGTTCGGGCACTTCCAGACCCATGGCTTTGGACTGTTGCTTAGGGCAAAGCCCAGTCCTTCAATGTCCGTTTCTGTCCTCGCGAGTTCCGGAAAACTCCAGCTAAACGTGGACTGGGGCGGGCTGTAGGGGCGACAAATTGGGCTCGAATGCCTTCTTCACCGTCATATTCGATACGCAAAAAGCGCCCGGCGACCTCAGGTCCCGGGGCTTTTTGTTTTGTCAGGAAAACGCTAAGTCCAATGCATGTGTTCTGTTTCAAGAGATTAATAGAGCATTGATCGTGTGTAGCTCATGAGCTACGGTTGCACGAATAGGCTACGGACCGGGCTACCGCCTCTACTTCATTCAGCAGGGCCTTCTGATCGTCTTGCAGTGTGGCAGCGATAAAAGCAGCCAACCCCGCGATATCCACCAAGCCAGGCTGGTTGCCAGCGCTGGAAGGAGTTGCAACGATGACAGAAGCTTTCACTCGGTGGGCCTCGGCGGAGTATCTAAAGACCGAAGAAGATATGGCCGACTATCTGGACGCGTGTATTGAGGAGGCCGGCGACGATCCAGCTTTTATTGCCAAAGCACTCGGTACCATCGCTCGCGCTCGGGGAATGATGCAGGTCGCGCGAGATGCGGGGTTGTCTCGGGAAAGTCTGTACCGCGCATTGTCGGGAGAGGGGAATCCCGAACTCGGTACTATCCTAAAGGTAATCAAGGCATTGGGTCTGAAACTGCATTTTAGCCCGCTGCCGTCGTAACACTTCGTGCAGCTATCCGTTTGATTGCGCTGTAGCCGCTGCCGAAGGCTGCACTGGCCTCGATACACACTGAAGATCTGCAGCGCACACGAAGGTCAGCGCAGCCTGTCGGCAGCGGCTACATGGTTATTGGGTATGGGCGCCTCACGCCCCTTTCTGCATCCGCCCACTCAATTTCGAAAACGTGCGGCTGTCCGCCACCGCCGTCAACTTGCGGCCATCTTTCAAGGTGGCGATGAAGGTGACTTCTTCTTCCTTGCCCCCCAGCCACAATCCGGCCACCAATCCCAGGGGGCCTGCAACCAGTGCGCCAGCCATGCCCCAGCCGATGGCGCCGCCCAGGCTTCGGCTGATTTCGTGGTTGGCGACGGTGATGTCCTTGATGCGGTTGAGGGGGATCCGTTCGCCGGGCGAAGGGTGGTTGGCAGTCTTGAGTGTGAGCGATCCATTGCTGTACTCGCCTTCACACTGCAAGAAATCGCCCGCTTTTATTGTCAGTTTCATCGTGGGATTTCCAGGTTGAATGCATGATTTCCAAACCTTCGGAATAGCCTATTCCCGGCGCAAGTCAATGTCGGCTGACGAGTTGCTAGCGGTGTGGGCGGGGGTTGTTCCATGGGTGAGCCAGGTCATCAGGGCGAGGGCGCTGATGAGTGCCCCCGCGCAAACGATCCCCTGCCAGCCGAAGTGGTCGTACAGTTGGGCGCCGAGGGTTGAGCCCAGGGCGCCGCCAATGAAATAGCAGGTGATGTAGCCTGCATTGAGGCGGTTGCGGGCATGAGGGCGAAGGGCGTAGACGGCGTTCTGGTTGCTGACGTGGACCAACTGCACGGCCAGGTCCAGTAGCAATACGCCGGCCAGCAATGCCCACAGTGATCGGCTGGCGAAGGCCAAGGGCAGCCAGGCGGCGAGCACTGTGGCCAGCCCGACCAAGGTGGCCAGGCTGCCCCTGCCACGATCAGCCAGACGCCCGGCGGCGCTGGCGGCCAGCGCGCCCGCAGCCCCCGCCAGCCCGAACAGGCCGATGGTCGCATCGTTGTAGCCATAGGGCGGGCCCGACAAGACGAACGCCAGCGGTGTCCAGAACAGTGCGAACAAGCAGAAGCTCAGCAGCCCCAGCAGGGCGCGCAAGCGCAGCACGGGTTCTTCGACAAACAGCGTCAGCACCGACGCCAGCAATTGTGGGTAGCGCAGGCCTGCCGATTGCTGGCGCCGGGGCAGCGACAGGGCCAGGGCTAGCGCGCATAGGGTCAGCAGCAGCGCCGCCAATAAATAGATGGCGCGCCACCCGGCCAGGGACGACACCAGCCCGGCAGCCGTGCGCGCCAGCAGAATGCCCAGCAGCAGTCCGCTCATCAGCGTGCCCACCACGCGCCCGCGATGCTCCGGGTTGGCCAGGCTGGCGGCCATGGGTACCAGCACCTGGGCGACCACCGAAAACAGGCCGGTGATGGCCGTACCCAGCAACAGCACTGGCAGGTTCGGTGCATAGGCGCTCACCAGCAGGCCGACGGCACTGAGCAATGTCATGCCGACGATGAGGCGGCGTTGTTCCAGCAGGTCGCCCAGTGGCACCAGAAGGAACAGCCCGGCGCCATAGCTCAGTTGTGCGGTGATGACGATGGTGCCAGCACTGGCAGTATCCAGGCCTAATTGCCCGGCGATGGTGTGCAGCAACGGCTGGGCGTAATAGTTGCTCGCTACCGTAAGGCCGGTGGCGATGGCCATGAGCAGGATCAGGGCGCGGCTGAGCGCGGGTTCACGAGAGGTGGGCATGGCAAGGGTCCCAGGTGGATGGTCGATGGGGCCAGTATCCGGATGGCTTATCCATGACACCAATGTATTGTTGTCATCGACAGGATCGTGAAATGAGATGGCTGGCATGAACCTCAAGCAGATCGAATACGCCTTGGCCGTGGCCGAGGAGGGCAGTTTCACGCGGGCGGCGGAGCGCTGCCATACGGTGCAGTCGGCGCTCAGCCATCAGGTGGCGCGCCTGGAGCGTCATTTGGGCGCGCAGTTATTCGAGCGCACATCCAGGCGGGTCAACCTGACCCCGGCGGGTGAGGCCTTCGTACGCAGCGCCCGTACCGCACTGGAGGCGGCCCGGCAGATCGGTGATGAAGTCGCTGCCGCTTGTGGTCAGGTGCGCGGGCGTCTGAGTCTGGGCATGATTTCGTCGTTGACCGGCCTGGATCTGGTGGAAGGCATTGCGGCGTTTCATCGCCAGTACAGCCAGGTAGATGTGCGCTTGAGCGTGGGACGCAGCGAGTGGCTGTTGGACGAGGTGCGGGAGCGGCGCATGGACGTGGCTCTCATCGGCGTATGGCCAGGCGAGGCGGTACAGGGTGTGGCGCTGCGCATGGTTGCCGACGAGGAGTTGGTGGCGGTCGTCCATCCCGAGCATGCCTTGGCCGCTCTGGCCCAATTGCGCCTGGCGCAGTTGGCCGATGAGCCGCTGGTGGATTTCGCCGCTGGCAGTGGGGCTCGTCGCCAGACCGATGAAGCCTTCGCCGCCGCCCACGTGGTACATCGCGTGCAATTTGAAATCAGCGAGATCCGCCTGGTGGAGCAGTTCGTTCAGCGCGGGCTGGCGGTCGGCTTGGTGCCGGCCGCCGTGGCGCGGGACTTCCAAGGTGTGGTGGCGGTGCCGGTCAGCGATGCGCCGAGGCGCCGTCTGTACGCCATTTGGTCGAACACCCCGACGCCGGCCGCCCAGGCCTTTGTCGCGATGCTCGAACAGACCCTGGACGATCAGGCGCCGAAGCCACCGTCGATGGTCAGGCTGGCGCCGGTGATGTAGCCCGCTTCCGGGCCGGCCAGGTAGCTGACGAAACCGGCGATCTCGTCGGCGTGGCCGTAGCGTTTCACCGCCATGAAGCCCATCAGGCTATCGGCGAAATCGCTGTCGGCGGGGTTCATGTCAGTGTCCACCGGGCCTGGCTGCACGTTGTTGACGGTGATGCCCCGTGGCCCCAGGTCGCGAGCCAGGCCTTTGACCAGGCCGACCAACGCCGACTTGCTCATGGCGTACGCACCGCCGCCTTCGAAGGGCATGCGCTCGGCGTTGGTGCTGCCGATGTTGATGATGCGTCCGCCGTCGCCCATGTGCTTGGCGGCGGCCTGGGTGGCGATGAACACGCTGCGCACGTTGATGGCGTAGGTGCGGTCGAAATCTTCCAGAGTGAACTCGGCCAGGGGGGCAATGGCCAGCACGCCGGCGTTGTTGACCAGGATATCCAGGCGCCCGAAGCTTTCCACGGTGTGTTCGACGGCAGCGCGGATGGCCTCGGCGTCGGCACTGTCGGCCTTGATGGCCAGGGCTTTGCCGCCTTCCTGCTTGATGCTGTCGGCCAACGCTTGGGCAGGGCCCTGGGAGCTGACGTAGGTAAAGGCCACTGCGGCGCCTTCGGCGGCCAGGCGCTTGACGATGGCGGCGCCGATGCCGCGTGAGCCGCCCTGTACCAAGGCCACTTTACCGCTGAGTTTCTGTTGATTCGACATGGTGATGCTCCAAGTGCGCCAGGGCGGGATGCCGTGGTTGATGGGGCTAAGTATCGACCTGCGATTATGCTGCCGGTAGACCATGGTTGAGATAGGCTGTGTAAACGAATGGTATCGAATCGCAGCCATGGAAACCTTCAGCAGCATAGAGTGTTTTGTTCGCAGCGCCGAAGCCGGCAGTTTTGCCGAGGCGGCGCGGCGCCTGAGCCTGACCCCGGCGGCGGTGGGCAAGAATGTCGCGCGGCTGGAAGCGCGCATGGGCGTGCGGCTGTTTTTGCGCAGCACCCGGCGGTTGACGCTGACCGAGGCCGGCCAGCGCTTTCTGGCCGAGGTGAGTGCCAGCTTTGGCGTGATCCAGAACGCCGTGGCCAACCTGGCCGGTGCCCAGGGCCAGCCGGCGGGCACCTTGCGGGTCAGCATGGGCACCGTGTTTGGTCGCTTGTACGTGGTGCCGCTGCTGGGAGAATTCCTGCGGCGCTATCCCGACATTGCACCCGATTGGCATTTCGATAACCGGCAGGTGGATTTGATCGGGCAGGGCTTCGATGCGGCGATTGGCGGCGGCTTTGAACTGCCTCAGGGTGTGGTGGCGCGCAAGCTGGCGCCTGCGCATCGGGTGCTGGTGGCCTCGGCTGGTTATCTTGAGCAGCGAGGGCCGATAGTCACGCCGGACGATCTGGAGCGTCAGGACGGCATCCTGATCCGCTCGCCGCAGACGGGGCGGGTGCGCAGCTGGCCGCTGACGGGGCGCAATCAGGGTCAGGCCGAGTTGCGGTTGCCGGCGCGCATGACCCTCAGTGATTCAGACGCGGCCTGCGTGGCGGCGCAGCAGGACCTGGGGATTGCGCTGGTGAGTATGCCGTTTGCCGTGCCCTATCTGCAGGCGGGCAGCCTGCAGCGGGTGCTGCCGGACTGGTATGTGGATGATGGGCATATCTGGCTGTATTACGCCGAGCACAAACTGTTGCCGGGCAAGACGCGCGCATTTATCGATTTTCTGATGGAGCAGTTCGCGGTGCAGGATTTGGCGGGGCGGTTTACTGCTTAGGGCCTCATCGCGACCAAGGTCGGCTCCTACGCAGTACGGGGTAGGAGCCGGCCTTGGCCGCGATGCAGGCGACGCGGTGCATCAAACTACCTGCGTCACCGCATACACCTGCCGCACCCCGGCCACCACGATGCTCACTTCATCATCCTCGAACTTGCCCAGCAGGCTTTGCCCCAGTGGCGAGCGCGGGGTGATCACGGTGACCAGGCATTCACCCAGCATGATCTTCAAACCTGCCGCTTCGGGGCCCAAAAACAGCCATTGCACCTGGCCGTTTTCAGCTTCGAGGGTAACCAGCGCCCCCACCTGAATCCCACGCTGCTCATCGTAATCACGCAAGGTCAATTGCTGATAAAGCCCCAGCGCCTGGCGGATTTCCTCCATGCGCCGCGCCTGCCCGGTGGCCAGATAGGAAGCTTCCAGGCCCAGGGTGTCGTACTTGTTCTCGGCGACGTTCTCTTCGTGCGTGGCGGTTTCGTAAGCGGTCTGGGCGGCACGCTGCAGCACGTCGAAATCCTCGGCAAGGCGTTCGACGATCAGCTGGCGCAGGGCGTGCTTGTCCATGTCAGTTGCAGAACTTGAGTACATTGGTGCGGCTCTTGTCGGTCGGGGCGGTGCGGTCCTGTTGCAGCCAGAACTGGCACTTGGGGTCTTGATTGTGGTTCTGCACCTCGCCCTGGCTCTGCTCCTGGCGGCGCAGGTTGTCCTTGTACTGATCGAACATGGCCGAGCTGTCATCGGGCGCTTTCATGGCCGGTGGTGGCGGCGCTGGCGTGATGATGGGCAGCGGCGCATTGAAGAACACCTTGTACCCGAGCCAGGTGGTCAGGGCGATGGCCAGGAAACCCAGCCAGATGCCCAGGGCAATGCAGCCCACCAGTTGCGCGGGGTTGAGGGTAACCAGCAGTTGGCGATGGTTGGGGCGGTAGGGCATGACGGCCTCCTGGCGGCGTGGGCAGGGTTATGATTGTCTCACGAGTGTGGCCGCTGTCGGCGAATTTGCCTCTACAATGGCTGCCTTTGCCTGGAGGGCGGTGATGGACGCGGACGTGAAAGCCTCCTGGGACATTTTTTGCTGTGTGGTCGATAACTACGGCGATATTGGGGTGACATGGCGCCTGGCGCGGCAATTGGTGGCCGAGCACGATGTGTCGGTACGCCTGTGGGTCGACGACCTGAAATCCTTCGAACGCCTGTGGCCGGCCGTGCAACCGGCACTCGACAGCCAGTGGCAGGAAGGCGTGGAAATCTGCCAGTGGCCAGCGGTGTGGCCGCAGGTCACGGCGGCCGATGTGGTGATCGAGGCCTTTGGCTGCAAGCTGCCCGCGCCTTACCGTGAGGCCATGGCCGCGCGCCCGTTGCCGGCGCTGTGGCTCAACCTTGAGTACCTGAGTGCCGAAGGCTGGGTGTCGGGTTGCCACGGGCTGCCGTCGCCGCAACCGGATCGTCTGCACAAATACTTTTTCTTCCCAGGCTTTGCCGAGAAGACCGGTGGCCTGCTGCGCGAGGCGGGGCTGACCGACCGTCGTCGTGCTTTCCAGGCGGACCCCGATGCGCAACGGGCCTTTCTGGCGACATTGGGCGTCACCGCCGTGCCAGGTGCGCGGCTGATTTCTCTGTTCGCCTACGAAAACGCCAGCCTGGCTGAGTGGTTGGACGTGCTGGCGGCCGATGATTTGCCCAGCCAGGTGCTGGTACCCCGTGGCCGAGTGTTGGGCGGTGTGCAGGCATGGCTGGGCGTGGACGAGTTGCAGGAAGGCACCGTTCATCAGCGCGGCGCCTTGTCGGTGCAGGTCGTGCCGTTCGTCCGCCAGGACCAGTATGACCTGCTGCTGTGGTGCTGCGATTTCAATGCCGTGCGCGGCGAGGACTCGTTCGTGCGTGCCCAGTGGAGCGGCCGACCGCTGTTGTGGCACATCTACGAGCAGGAAGAGTATGCCCACTGGGAAAAACTGGAGGCCTTCCTGGCGCTCTATATCGAGGGTGCAAGCCCGCCGGCCGGCCAGGCATTGACCGATTTGTGGCGCGCCTGGAACCAGGGCAAGGGCATGGCCCAGGCCTGGCGCCACGTGCTGGCGCACTGGGATGAACTGGCCGCCAATGCCGAGCTGTGGTGCGCGCGACAGGCCGCTCAGCCTGATCTTGCGACGGCGCTGGTACAGTTTTACCGAAATTGGATATGATACGCGGCCTAGATTTTTGTAAATCCATCCAAATTCGGATATTCGCAATGAAAACTGGTAAAGAACTCAAACCCGGTACCGTGATCCGTATCGACAACGACCCATGGCTGGTTCAGAAAGCTGAATTCACCAAGTCGGGCCGTAACAGCGCGATCATGAAGACCAAGCTGAAGAACCTGCTGACCGGCTACAAGACTGAAACTGTCTACAGCGCCGACGACAAGCTGGACGACGTGATCCTGGATCGCAAAGAAGCCACCCTGTCCTTCATCAGCGGTGACTCCTACACGTTCATGGACACCACTGACTACACCATGTACGAGCTGAACGCCGAAGACATCGAATCGGTTCTGCCATTCGTTGAAGAAGGCATGACTGACGTCTGCGAAGCTGTGTTCTTCGAAGGCCGCCTGGTTTCCGTAGAGCTGCCGACCACCATCGTGCGTCAGGTTGACTACACCGAAGGTTCGGCTCGTGGCGACACTTCCGGCAAGGTCATGAAGCCTGCCAAACTGAAGAACGGCACCGAGCTGAGCGTTGCTGACTTCATCGAAATCGGCGACATGATCGAGATCGATACCCGCGAAGGCGGTTCTTACAAAGGTCGCGCCAAGTAATTCTGGCCCTTCCTGCGTAGCAAAAAGCCCGACCTTGAGTCGT
>KI547164.1:872092-947756 GCA_000497835.1 gamma proteobacterium L18
TTTTGGTACAACAGTGTCGAGCTAGAGGCTTTCGTGCAGGCTGCCGCGCAGTTCCAGCAGTTCGACTTGCAGTTTTTTCAGGCGCTCTACCGAGCCCCCCGTGGCCGCCAGGATGCAGCCCGGGATGGTCTTGGCCTTTTCCCGCAGCGCCCGCCCACGATCCGTCAACTCGACAATCACCACGCGCTCGTCTTCGCGGCTGCGCGTGCGGCTGAGCAACCCCTCGGCCTCCAGGCGCTTGAGCAACGGGGTCAACGAGCCAGGATCGGTCAGCAATCGGGTGCTGATTTCGCCTACCGTCAGACCGTCCTTTTCCCACAGCACCATCATGGTCAGGTACTGCGGGTAGGTGAGGTCCAGTGCCTGCAACAGAGGCTTGTAGACCTTGGTCATCAGCAGCGAGGTGGAGTACAGGGCAAAGCACAATTGGCTGTCGAGCAGCAGATCGTCGCAATGGCCTTCGGCAGCGCTGGAAGTGGGGCGGTCGGCGTTCATGCTGATCCTTGATTCAATGAAGCGGGCGAATTTAGCGTCGAGGTGTTTAACGCGCCAGCTAATTCATCATGGCCGTAGGTGCGGCTTCTTGAAAGGTTTGAGCGCAGCATGGCGCCCATAGTTCGTTAAATTACAGCTTGAACCCGTCGGCGATGTGCTCGGCCAGGCATTCGGTGATCGGGTTTTGCGTGCTGTCGTTGCGCAGCAGCATCACGCTGGCCATGGGCAACTGAGGCAAGCCCTCCGCTTCACCCAGAATGCGCATGTCCGGGGTGATGAGGCTTTGCAGTTGCGCGGTCACGGCCAGGCCTGCGCTGACCACGGCCATGATTGCCGCAAGGCTTGGGCTGGTGTACGCCACGCGGTAAGCCTTTTGCCGGGCATCCAGGGCGTTGCAGGCCCAAATGCGGCAGAAACAGTCGGTGTTGAACATCGCCAGCGGCATGGGGTTCTGTTCATGGGGCGTGAAGCCCTGGGCCTGGGCCCAGACAAAACGCTCGTGGCGCAGCATTTGGCCGATCTCGTTGCCCGGCTCGCGGGTGACGATGGTCAGGTCCAGGTCCTGGCGCTGCATCAATTGTTTCGAGCTCTCGCAATGCACTTCCACCTGCACCAGCGGGTAGGCCTGGGCAAACTGCGAGAGGATGCCGGGCAGGAAACGCATGGCGTAATCGTCCGGCGTGCCGATGCGCACGGTGCCGACCATGTGTGGCTGGCGCAGGGTGGTGAACACCTCGCTGTGCAGCTTGAGGATGCGCCGCGCGTAGCCCAGCAGAATCTGGCCTTCGGCGGTCAGGCGTACCTGGCGGCCGTCGCGCTCGAACAGCTGGCGCTGAAGAATGTCATCTTCCAGCCGCTTCATCTGCATGCTGACGGCCGATTGGGTGCGATTGACCCGTTCACCGGCCTTGGTGAAGCCGCCTTCGTCGGCGATGGCCACGAACGTGCGCAACACCTCCGAGTCGATGCTCTGGTACTGGGACATTTCATCAATCTCCGAGATGTGAAGCATAAGAAACATTCGTTGGATTGATCATAGGCCTGGCGCGAGACTGAGTCATCCCCAACTGGAGGGTCGGATGATGAAAGGTCAAAAAGGTTACGTGCTGGTGGTGCGGGTGCCGTTTCACGGTGTGTCGTTCAAAGGCTTGTGGCAGCGTGTGCGGCGCTGGCGGCAGTTGGCCTGGGAGCGGCGTCAGCTGGCGGCAATGAGTGACGACATGCTCAAGGACATCGGTATGTCGCGGGCCGATGTCAGTGGAGAGGTGGAGCGGCCATTCTGGGATGATCCGCTGAAGAAATGAACGGTGGCGAGGCGCCAGCGCCGGGGCTAGTGTAGGGCAGGGTTACAAGGAGTCGTGCATGCCCCAGTCACTGTCCCTTGCCCAGGCGCGGCGCCTTGCGCTGGCGGCTCAGGGTTTCGTCCCCCGGCCGCGGCGCACCGCCTTGGCCGCCGGGCATCTGTTGCAGATGGTGCAGCGCCTCGGGGTGCTGCAGATCGACTCGGTGAACGCCGTTGTGCGTTCCCATTACCTGCCGCTGTTTTCCCGCTTGGGCGACTACCCGAAGGCCATGCTCGATGACATGGCCTGGGGGCGCGGACGCCAGCGCAAACTGTTCGAATACTGGGGGCACGAGGCTTCGCTGTTGCCGCTTGAACTGTACCCGGCGATGGCCTGGCGCATGGCCAGGGCCGCACAGGGCAAGGGTATCTACAAAGAGCTGGCGCGCTTTGGGCAGGAGCAGAAGCCGGTGCTGGCACGGGTGTTGGATGCCGTGCGCGAACAGGGCGCGCTGGGCGCCGGCAGTTTGTCGACGCGTCAAGTGCGTGCCGGCCCCTGGTGGGACTGGAGCGCGGAAAAGCATGCGCTGGAATGGCTGTTCGCCGCCGGGCAGGTGACGGTGGCGGGGCGTCGTGGTTTTGAGCGGCTGTACGATTTGCCCGAACGGGTGATTCCGGCAGCTGTGCTGGCAAAGCCGGTGCTGAGTGCGGCGCAGGCCCAGCGCGATTTGCTGCTGCACGCCGCCATGGCCTTGGGCGTGGCCACCGAGAAAGACCTGCGCGATTACTTCCGGCTGGACCCCGGCGATGCCCGGGCTCGGTTGGCTGAGTTGGTGGAGGACCGGCAGTTGCAACCCTGCGAGGTCGAGGGTTGGTCGCAGCCGGCCTATACCTTGCGCCAGGTACGCATCCCCCGGCAGGTGACGGCCAGCGCGCTACTTTCACCGTTCGATTCGCTGGTGTGGGAGCGCGATCGCACCGAGCGGTTGTTCGATTTTCGCTATCGGCTGGAGATTTATACGCCTGCGCACAAGCGAGTGTATGGGTATTACGTGCTGCCGTTTTTGCATAACGAGCGGATTGTGGCGCGGGTGGATGTGCGGGCCGCGCGGGCTACGGGGGAGTTGAGGGTAGTGGCGGTGCATGATGAGCAGGGCCGGCTGGATGAAGAAGCCCTGGTTGCCTTGGCTCAGCAGTTGCGGGCGATGGCGGGGTGGTTGGGGCTGGGGGCGGTGGTGTTGGAGTGCCGGCGTGTGCCTGGCTTTGGCATTGCGTAGCGCCCTTCCCGAGCTTCGCCCGGTCCCTCAGGGATAGGGCGCACGCCCCCCCATGTGGGACCGGGCGAAGCTCGGGAAAGCCGCAACGCCAATTCAGCGCCGAACTTGCTTCAACGTCTCGGCAATCATGAACGCCAGCTCAAGCGACTGATCGGCATTCATCCGTGGGTCGCAATGGGTGTGGTATCGATCCGACAAGCCATCCTCGGTAATTGGCCGCGCCCCACCGATGCATTCGGTCACGTTCTGCCCGGTCATCTCGATGTGAATCCCGCCCGCGTAGCTGCCTTCGGCTTCGTGCACCTGGAAGAACTGCTTCACCTCACTGAGTATCTGGGCAAAGTCACGAGTCTTGTAACCGCTGCTGGCCTTGATGGTGTTGCCATGCATCGGGTCCGAGCTCCACAGCACCTGCCGCCCTTCGGCCTGCACCGCGCGGATCAGCTGCGGCAGGTGATCGCCGACCTTGCCGGCGCCCATGCGCGCGATCAGGTTCAGGCGCCCAGGGTCGTTGTCCGGGTTAAGGGTGTCGATCAGGCGAATCAGGTCCTCGGGCTTCATGCTTGGGCCAACTTTCACGCCGATGGGGTTATGCACCCCGCGCAAAAACTCCACATGGGCGCCGTCCAGCTGGCGGGTGCGGTCGCCGATCCACAGCATGTGCGCCGAACAGTCGTAATAGTTGTTGGTCAGACTATCGCGGCGCACGAAGGCTTCTTCGTAGTTGAGCAGCAGCGCTTCGTGGGCGGTGAAGAAGCTGGTCTCGCGCAGTTGCGGAGAGCTGTCCATGCCGCAGGCGCGCATGAACGCCAGGGTTTCATCAATGCGGTCCGCCAACTGATGGTATTTCTCGGACAGCGCCGAGTTGGCGATGAAGTCCAGGTTCCACTTGTGCACCTGATGCAGGTCGGCAAAGCCGCCCTGGGCGAAGGCCCGCAGCAGGTTCAGCGAAGCCGTTGACTGGTGGTAGGCCTGCAGCAGGCGGTCGGGATCCGGGGCGCGGCTTTTTTCGTCAAAACCGATGCCGTTGACGATGTCGCCACGGTAGGCGGGCAGGGTCACCCCATCCAGGGTTTCGTCGTTGCTGGAGCGCGGCTTGGCGAATTGCCCGGCCATGCGTCCCACCTTGACCACCGGGCAGCCAGCGGCGAAGGTCATGACAATGGCCATCTGCAGCAGCACCTTGAAGGTGTCGCGGATCTTGGCCGCGGAAAACTCGGCGAAGCTTTCGGCACAGTCGCCGCCTTGCAGCAGGAAGGCGCGGCCCTGGGTGACTTCGGCGAACTGGCGACGCAACTCGCGGGCCTCGCCGGCAAACACCAGCGGTGGATAACTGGCCAGGCTCTGTTCCACCCGGGCCAGGTGGTCGGCGTTGGGGTAGGCGGGTTGTTGCTGGATGGGCAGGGCCCGCCAGCTGTCGGGGCTCCAGGGGTGGTTCATGACAGGCTCTTTTTTGTAGTTGTTGATGGGTGGGTTGATGGTATCAGGGTTGGGAATTGCGGTGGCTGGTTCCAGGGCAGAGCCCTGTCCTACACCGGTCGGCCCATGAGTGTCAGGAAGGCAAAGCGGTCCGCCTTTGAATGCCAAGACGGCCCGTTTTGCCTTCCTGACACTACTGCCGCGACCGGTGTAGGACAGGGCTCTGCCCTGGAACCAGCCACCACAAAACCCAAATAAATGCGACAATCGCTTTTTTTCAGGCTTGATGAGCGCCCGTGGTGCAAGACAACGAACCCGAAGTACCCCGCGAGCGCGTTGAGCGTCTGCTGGCCGAAGTGCATGATCAGTTCGGCATGATCCGTGTGCTGGAAGTGGAGGATTACCGCTTCCTGGAATTTGGCGATGCCATCGAGCAGAGCTGTGTGTTCACCGCCGACCCCAGCTGGCTGGAGTACGACTATACGCGCGCCATGCTGATTGGCGCGCTGTGCCACGAGCAGCCCGAAAGCGCACTGTTCCTGGGCCTGGGGGCCGGCACGCTGACCCAGGCCTGCCTCAAGTTCCTGCCGCTGGAAGATGTAGAAGCCATCGAGCTGCGCCCGGATGTGCCGCGGCTGGCCATCGAGTACCTGGGCCTGGACGATGATCCGCGCCTCTATATACGTACCGGTGACGCCCTGGAGCTGCTGCCTACCGCCGAACCTGCGGACCTGATCTTCGTCGACCTTTATACCGATCACGGACCGGGCGTTGGCCACTTGGCCTGGCGCTTTCTGGAAGACTGCCAGAAACGCCTGAATCCGGGTGGCTGGCTGGTGATCAACCAGTGGGCGGGCGACGATGGCAAGCCGTTGGGCGCCGCCTTGCTGCGCGGGCTGTACCACCGTCATTACTGGGAGCTGCCCGTGACCGAGGGCAACGTTATCCTGATCATCCCGGCCGACCTGGACCAGCAATTGGATCTGGAAGCACTCAAGGCCCGCGCTGATGAACTGATGCCGCGCCTGGGGTATTCGCTGCAGGCGTTGATCGGGCAACTGCGCCCCGCTTCCTGAATCACTGGCCAGTGAAGTGCCCGGGGCGGCGCTCCTTCAGGGACGCCAGCCCCTCGCGGGCATCGTCGCTGGCGAACAGCCGCTGGGTATGCCCAGGCAGCGCGGCGACGCTGGCGGCTTCACCCTCCTGCACGGCCTGGCGGGCCGACGCCAGCGTGGCGGCAACGCCCAGCGGCGCCTGGGCAGCGATGCGTTCTGCCAAGTGGATGGCGTTGGGCAGCAGGTCCTCGCTGGCCATCACCTCTTGCACCAGGCCCAGCCGCAGGGCCTCATGGGCATCGAACTCGTCCCCCGTCAGCAGCCAGCGCATGGCGTTGCCCCAGCCTGCTGTCCGCGGCAGTCGCACGGTGGCGCCGCCGAACGGCAGTAGCCCCCGCTGTACTTCCATCTGCGCGAAGCGGGTGTTGCTGGCACACAGGTTGATGTCGGCAGCCAGCATCAGCTCGATGCCGACGGTTAGGCAGTAGCCTTGGGCGGCCACGATCAGTGGCTTGCTGAGGGTGGGGCCCAGGCCTACGCGCCACGGGTCCAGGCCCCCAGGTGGCAGTTGCCAGCCCTGGGCGAAGGTGGGGCCTACGGCCTCCAGGTCCAGGCCACCGGTGAAATGCTCGCCATGGCCGAACAACACCGCCACCCGGGCTCCCGGTTCGCGTTCGAATTCGCCATACGCCAGGCTCAATTGCTCGAGCAGGGACAGATCGAAGGCGTTGCGCTTGGCGCTGCGGTCCAGGCCGATCAGCATGACGGCGCCACGCAATTCGCGGCTGACGTGGCCAGGGCAGGGTGGGCTCATCTCGGCATCCTCGGGGGCAAAGGGTGAAACGATTAAGCCTGGGCGCCAGGCGCGCGGGTCAGTAGCAAAATAGACCTGTCGCCGAGGTTGCGCAAAGCCTGTGACAATCGTGGGTTCAACGGTCTGGAAACGATAAAAAACTCTCACGTGCACGCCGTTTTCAGGTATAGTGCGCGCCGGTCTTTAATCAGGCCGCGTTTAGGTAGCGCAATCCCCCGAAGACAACTTCGAATGCATGTCCGTTCCGCGGACTCTCCCTAACGATTCTTTTTTTTCATTCAATCGTTTTCGCAAATCCCCGCCGACAAAGCTGCCAGGGTGACTCTCGAGTCTTACAAGGCATGTGCAGCTTTGGAGCATGGGTCTTTGCGGATGCACTTAGAGGCAGACCCATGACCCAGGAAACCGGCGGCTTCGCCGCTCTCGGACTTAACCCGAATATTGTTGCAGCCGTCATCGCGACTGGCTACGAAGAGCCGTCGGCTATTCAGCAGCAATCGATCCCAATCATCCTGGAAGGTCATGACATGATCGGCCAGGCGCAGACTGGTACCGGTAAAACCGCTGCCTTCGCACTGCCGATTCTGAATCGCATCGACCCGAGCAAGCGCGAGCCGCAAGCCCTGATCCTGGCGCCAACCCGTGAGTTGGCGCTGCAAGTAGCCACTGCATTCGAAACCTATGCCAAGCAAATGCCTGGCGTAACCGTAGTGGCCGTGTACGGCGGTGCCCCGATGGGCCCGCAACTGAAAGCAATCCGCAACGGCGCGCAAATCGTCGTGGCAACCCCTGGCCGTCTGTGCGACCACCTGCGTCGCGACGAGAAAGTGCTGGCGACCGTGAACCACCTGGTTCTGGACGAAGCCGACGAAATGCTCAAGCTGGGCTTCATGGACGACCTGGAAGTCATCTTCAAGGCCATGCCTGAGTCGCGTCAGACCGTACTGTTCTCGGCTACCCTGCCGCAGTCCATCCGTGCGATCGCCGAGCGTCACCTGAAAGACCCGAAACACGTCAAGATCCAGAGCAAGACCCAGACCGTTACCGCGATCGAGCAGGCTCACCTGCTGGTTCACGCTGACCAGAAGACTTCCGCTGTCCTGCGTCTGCTGGAAGTGGAAGAGTTCGACGCTCTGATCGCGTTCGTGCGTACCAAGCAAGCCACCCTGGACCTGGCCAGCGCCCTGGAAGCCAAAGGCTACAAGGCTGCCGCCCTGAACGGCGACATTGCCCAGAACCAGCGTGAGCGCGTTATCGACTCGCTGAAAGATGGCCGCCTGGACATCGTCGTCGCCACCGACGTCGCTGCCCGTGGTCTGGACGTACCGCGCATCACTCACGTGTTCAACGTTGACATGCCGTACGACCCGGAGTCCTACGTTCACCGTATCGGCCGTACTGGCCGTGCCGGTCGCGAAGGCCGCGCCCTGCTGCTGGTAACTCCGCGCGAGCGCCGCATGCTGCAAGTGATCGAGCGTGTAACCGGTCAAAAGGTTGCCGAAGTTCGCCTGCCGAACGCCCAGGCCGTTCTTGATGCCCGCATCAAGAAGCTGACCAACAGCCTGGCGCCGCTGGTTGGCGATGCAGAGGCCACCCACGGTGACCTGCTGGACCGTCTGACCGCCGACATCGGCTGCACCCCGCGTGCCCTGGCTGCAGCCCTGCTGCGCAAGGCCACCAACGGCCAGGCGCTGACCCTGGAAGCGGTAGAGCGCGAGCAGCCACTGGTTCCGACCAGCGCGCCGCGTGAGCGTACCAGCGGTGATCGTCCTGAGCGTGGTGATCGCGAGCGTCGCGCGCCAATGCCTCTGGGTGAAGGCCGTGCTCGCTGCCGTACCGCCCTGGGTGCTCGCGACGGTATCGCCGCGAAGAACCTGCTGGGTGCCATCCTCAACGAAGGCGGCCTGGCCCGCGAAGCGATCGGTCGTATCCAGGTACGTGACAGCTTCAGCCTGGTTGAACTGCCTGAGGAAGGTCTGGAAAAGCTGCTGGCCAAGCTCAAGGACACTCGCGTTGCCGGTAAGCAGCTGAAGCTGCGCCGTTATCGCGAAGACTGATCCTGCCTTGCGGCTGATCTGAAATAAAAAATCCCCGGCCTGTGCCGGGGATTTTTTTGCCTTGGGATTTCCACAGATTCCCTGTGGGACGGGGCGAAGCTCGGGAAAAGAGCGGCGCAACACTCAATCGAAGCGATAAATATCCATCCCCAATGCCCCCAGCGTCCAGCCCGCATGGGCCAGCCCAAAGGTATTCCCCGCTCCGCGCGCAAAATACAGCGGCAACAAATGCTCATCGCTGGGGTGGTTTTTCGCCGCAAACGGCGCCTGCTGGCGGTAATCAAACAACGCCTGCTGATCATCGGCCTGCAGCTTCTCAAGCATCCAGTCACGGAACGCCTGTGCCCACGGGGTGGCGTGTTCAGGCCCGGCGTGCCAGTCCAGCTCGCGCAGGTTATGGGTAATGCTGCCCGAGCCAATCAGCAGAATGCCTTCCTCGCGCAGCCCCGCCAGTGCCTCGCCTACCCGATGCTGCAGTTGCGGGCCCAGGCGGCTGGGCAGGGATACCTGCACCACCGGGATATCGGCCGCCGGGTACATCAGCGACAGCGGCACCCAGGCGCCATGGTCGAACGGCCGTTGCGGGTCCAGGTGCGCGGGCAGGCCGGCATCGGTCAGGCGCTGGGCAATCTCTGCCGCCAAGGCGGGGTCGCCGGGTGCCGGGTATTGCACGGCAAACAATGCAGCGGGGAAGCCGCCGAAATCATGCCAGGTTTCCGGGGCAGGGCTGCTGGCCACCAGCAGCTCGCGGCTTTCCCAGTGCGCCGAGACCAGCACGATGGCCTTGGGGCGCGGCAGTTCGGCCGCAAGCCTGGCCAGCGCCGGGCCGCTGGCGCCGGGCTCCAGGGCGAGCATGGGCGAACCGTGGGAGATGAACAGGCTAGGCAGCATGATTGAGGTCCTGAGCGTTAAGATGGGATTATCTTCGGCCACTGATTGATCTAAATCTAATATAAGTTTTAGTGCCATTTGATCGATATTTTCGGGAGTTTCCATGCAGGCGGATTTTTGGCAGGAGCGCTGGCAGCGCAATCAGATCGGGTTTCATCAGGCGGTGGTCAACCCTTATCTGCAGCGTCATTGGCCGGTGCTGCCGCCGGGCAGTCGGGTGTTGGTGCCGTTGTGCGGCAAGAGCCTGGACCTGGTGTGGCTGGCGGGGCAGGGGGCGCGGGTATTGGGCGTCGAGTTGGCGCCTCAGGCGGTGGAGGCATTCTTTGCCGAACAGGGCTTGCAGCCTGCGGTTGTTCGCCGTGGCGCTTTCGACTGTTACTCGGCGGGCGCGCTGGAGGTGTGGTGCGGTGACTTTTTCGCGCTGACGGCTGACGACGTCGCAGACTGCACGGCGCTGTATGACCGTGCGGCGATGATCGCTTTGCCGCCCGACATGCGCCAGCGTTATGTGCGCCATCTCACGGCCATCCTGCCAGCCGGTTGCGTCGGTTTGCTGGTGACCCTGGATTACGATCAGAGCGTGCTCGCCGGCCCACCGTTTTCGGTGCCGGATGAAGAGGTAAGGGCGTTGTGGAGTGGGGGATGGCAGGTCGATCAGGTGGAGTGTCGAGACATTCTCGACGAAGGCGGCAAGTTCGTCAGCGCCGGCGCCCAGCGCCTGGACGAGCGCGCCTATCGGCTGAAACTGTAATTGCGAAGATGAGGGAGCTGGCAAGCCAGCTCCCACATGATTCAACCGCGGCGGCGCAGGGCTTCGATGCGGTCTTCCAGCGGCGGGTGGCTCATCAGCAGGCCGGCCAGGCCATGCTTCAGGCCGCCGTTGATGCCGAAGGCGGTCAGGGTGTCGGGCATGTGCACCGGCACGCCTTGCTCGGAGCGCAGGCGTTGCAGGGCGCCAATCATGGCGCCGGTACCGGCCAGGCGGGCACCGGCTTCGTCGGCCCGGAACTCGCGCTTGCGCGAAAACCACATGACGATGATGCTGGCCAGGATGCCCAGCACCAGTTCGGCTACGATGGTTGCGATGTAATACGCGATGCCCTGGCCTTCTTCATTCTTGAAGATGACCTTGTCGACGAAGTTGCCGATGATGCGCGCAAAGAACATCACGAAGGTGTTCACCACGCCCTGCACCAGCGCCAAGGTGACCATATCGCCGTTGGCCACGTGACCGATTTCGTGGGCCAGTACCGCTTTCACTTCGTCGGGCGAGAAGCGCTCCAGCAGGCCCTGGCTGACCGCCACCAGGGCATCGTTCTTGTTCCAGCCGGTGGCGAAGGCGTTGGCCTCGTAAGCCGGGAAGATACCCACCTCGGGCATCTTGATGCCGGCTTCGCGGGACAGTTGTTCAACGGTCGCCATCAGCCACTGTTCGTGACGGGTGCGGGGTTGGCTGATGATTTGCGTGCTGGTGCTCATCTTCGCCATCCATTTGGAGATGAACAGCGAGAACAGCGAGCCGGCAAAGCCGAATACCGCGCAGAAGACCAGCAACTGCTGGAGGTTCAGATCCACGCCGTTGGCCGCCATGAACCCGTTGAAGCCGAAAAGGCTCAGGGTGATGCTGGCAATCAGCACGACCGCAAGGTTGGTGGCAAGGAACAGCAAGATGCGCATCATGGTTGTTACGTACTCCTGACGGAAGAAAATGTCGCGATGCTCGGTATATAAGGTGCGAGCACTGCCGATTCAACAGGGCGACTATTTCAAAAAGTGTCACAACCATGATTCTAGACAGCAGGTCGCTACCGCCGTGGGGTGGCGGGATCAGTGGTTGCGAGAAGATGTGTTACCAGATTTGTGGGAGCTGGCTTGCCAGCGAGCTTTTGGGGCAAAAAGCTCGCTGGCAAGCCAGCTCCCACAGGGCAGTGGATTACTGCTTGTAGTTCTTCAGGAAGCCGCCGATGCGGCCGATGGCCTGTTCCAGGTCATCCACCCGCGGCAGGGTCACGACGCGGAAGTGGTCCGGGTGCGGCCAGTTGAACGCGGTGCCTTGCACCACCAGCAGTTTTTCCGACAGCAGCAGGTCCAGCACGAACTTCTCGTCGTTGTGGATCTTGCAGACCTTGGGGTCGATGCGCGGGAAGGCATACAGCGCGCCCATGGGTTTCACGCAGCTGACGCCGGGGATGTCGTTGAGCAACTCCCAGGTGCGGTTGCGCTGTTCCAGCAGGCGGCCGTTGGGCAATACCAGGTCGTTGATGCTCTGGTAGCCACCCAGTGCGGTCTGGATGGCGTGCTGGCTCGGCACGTTGGCGCACAGGCGCATGTTGGCCAGGATGTCGATGCCTTCGATGTAGCTCTGGGCATTGTGCTTGGGCCCGGAGATGGCGATCCAGCCGGAACGGAAGCCCGCCACGCGGTACGACTTGGACAGGCCGTTGAAGGTCAGGCACAGCAGGTCGGGGGCCAGGGAGGCGGTGCACACGTGTACGGCGTCATCGTAGAGGATCTTGTCGTAGATCTCGTCGGAGAACACCACCAGGTTGTGCTGGCGGGCGATTTCCAGCATGCCCTGCAGCACTTCCTTGGAATACACGGCGCCGGTCGGGTTGTTCGGGTTGATGATCACCATGGCCTTGGTGTTGGGGGTGATCTTGGCCTTGATGTCGTCCAGGTCAGGCCACCAGTTGGCCTGCTCGTCGCACAGGTAATGCACGGCGTGGCCGCCGGCCAGGCTCACCGAGGCGGTCCACAGCGGGTAGTCGGGTGCCGGTACCAGCACTTCGTCACCGTTGTTGAGCAGGGCCTGCAGGGCCATCACGATCAGCTCGGACACACCGTTGCCCAGGTAGATGTCCTCGATGCCGACGCCTTCCACCTGCTTTTGCTGGTAGTACTGCATCACGGCCTTGCGGGCGCTGAACAGGCCCTTGGAGTCGCTGTAGCCTTGGGCTGTGGGCAGGTTGCGGATCACGTCCTGGAGGATTTCCTCCGGCGCCTCGAAGCCAAAGGGGGCCGGGTTGCCGATATTCAGCTTGAGGATGCGATGGCCTTCCTCTTCCAGGCGTTTGGCGTGCTTGAGCACCGGCCCGCGAATGTCATAGCAGACGTTGGCGAGCTTGTTCGATTTGCTGACCTGCATGATGGAATCCCAAGGAAAAAAAGTGCCGCGAGATGGCGCGGTGAAAATGAAATTGAATGCGCCTGGCGTGGGTGACAGACTGGGGTCTGAACAAGGCGCAATCATACGTGCCACCCGATCCCCGGAAAAGGGACAGATCGGGGTTTTTCAGCTGCCGAGGTAACCCGATGACCAAGTTCACCAAGACTGAAGAAGAATGGAAGGCGATGCTCGACCCCGAGCAGTACAACGTCTGCCGCCTCAAGGCCACTGAGCGGCCCTTCACGGGCAAGTACAACAGCACCAAGACTGACGGTGTGTACCATTGCGTGTGCTGTAATGCCGCACTGTTCGATTCGACCACCAAGTTCGATTCCGGTTGCGGTTGGCCCAGCTTTTACGCGCCGATCGAAGACAGCGCCATGATCGAGATCCGTGACACCAGCCACGGCATGATTCGCACCGAGGTGACCTGCGCCCAGTGCGACGCCCACCTGGGCCATGTGTTCCCGGACGGCCCGCCGCCGACGGGGCTGCGCTACTGCATCAACTCGGTGTGCCTGGACCTGGTGCCGCGCGGCTAATCGAATCCGCTCTGTGGGACCGGGCGAAGCTCGGGAAGGTCGCGCTGCGGTGTGTCAGGTGGTGCGCGGTGGCCTTTTCCCGAGCTTCGCCCGGTCCCACAGGGAGGGTAGGGTTTGTGTTTTTGGATTGTGTGCAATTCAATTGCACGCTATGGTTGTGCTTCACCCACGGAGGACCTGCCATGAGCGACGCCTTGCTGAATATCCCTTGCACCACCATTACCGGCCAGCAGAAGACCCTGGCCGACTTCAATGGCAAGGCCATTCTGGTGGTCAATACCGCCAGCAAGTGCGGGTTCACGCCACAGTACAAGGGCCTGGAGCAGTTGTGGCAGGACTACAAGGATCAGGGGCTGGTGGTGCTGGGGTTCCCCTGCAACCAGTTCGGCCATCAGGAACCAGGCAACGAGGGCGAGATTTCGCAGTTCTGCGAGCTCAATTTTGGCGTGACCTTCCCGCTGTTCAAGAAGATCGACGTCAACGGTGGCGATGCTCATCCGCTGTTCGTGCAACTGAAAAAGCGTGCGCCGGGTCTGTTGGGCTCCCAGGGCATCAAGTGGAACTTCACCAAGTTCCTGATCGGCAAGGACGGCAAGCTGGTCAAGCGCTTCGGCCCCACCACCAAGCCTGCGGCCCTGGACGGCGAGATCAAAGCGTTGCTCAAATGACCGGCCTGCTGCTGGATGACCAGCTGTGTTTCAAACTGTATGCCGCCTCGCGGGCAGTCACCCGTGGCTACAAGCCGATGCTGGATGAATTGGGCCTGACCTACCCGCAGTACCTGGCCATGCTGGTGCTGTGGGAATGGCAGGCCACCGCGCCCGAACAGCCCACCGTCAAGGCCTTGGGCGAGCGGCTGATGCTGGATTCCGGCACCCTGACACCCTTGCTCAAACGCATTGAGCAGTTGGGCCTGGTCGTGCGGCGCCGGGCCGTGCATGACGAACGCGAAGTGCACCTGAGTCTCAGCCCGCAGGGCCTGGCGTTGCGCGACCAGGCGGCGGTGTTGCGCGAGCGGTTGATCTGCGCCAGCGGGCTGGACCTCAATCAGTTGCAACCCCTGCAACAAGGCCTGGAGCATCTGCTGGCGCAGCTCACGGCACGAGCGTGACCGGTATCCAGTGATCGATGAGCGTGATCAGTTCTTCGCGGCGGAAGGGCTTGGCCAGGTAGTCGCTCATGCCCGCCGCCCTGCAGCGCTCGCGCTCCTCGGGCATGGCGTTGGCGGTCAGGGCGACGATCGGTAGCTGGGGCCAGCGGCCACTCTGGCGGATGCGGCGGCTGGCTTCGTAGCCGTCCATGACCGGCATGTTGCAGTCCATCAGCACCAAGTCGTATTCCTTGTCCTCCAGTGCCGCCAATGCCTCGCCGCCATGCGCCGCCACCGTCACCTCGCACCCCAGTTTGCCCAGCATGCCCTTGGCTACCAACTGGTTGACCGGGTTGTCTTCCACCAGCAGTATCCGCGCCCGGCGTTGCGGTGACTCGCCGCGTTCCAGGGCCTGGTGCAGGTTGGGCTCGTCCCCCATCAGGGTGCGCCGCAGTGTCTGGTAAAGGGCGTTGCGCGCCAGGGGGCGGGCTTGCTGCTGAAGTGGGCTGAGGGCGGTAGCCTGTTCGGTGGGCAGGAAGTTGCCGTAGGCGGTCACCAGCAGGATCGGTGCGCTAATCGTGGGGCGCAGGCCGAACAGGCAATCCAGGCAATCGGTAATCAACAAGTCTGGGTTGAGGCCCTCCAACGGCGCATCGGTGCTCAAGCGTTGATAGTCGAGGCCCCAGGTGGGCAGCAGGTTTTCCAGCAGTTCAGCCAGGCCGCTGCTGGCGGGGCTGATGGCAATGACCTTGCCCTTGAGTGGCGGCGGGGCGATGGCCGGGGTGTGGGTGAGCAGTGGCAGGTCGGCGCTGAAGCGGCTGCCAAAACCGGCCTCGGAGCTGATGCTCAGGCGGCCCTGCATGGCTTCGCACAAATTGTTGGTCAGGGCCAGGCCCAGGCCGGTACCGCCGTACTGGCGGGTGATGCCCGCGCCGGCCTGGGTGAACGGCTGGAAAATCTTGACCTGGGCTTCCTGGGCAATACCGATGCCGGTGTCGCACACCTCGATGCTGACGCCGCCGGGGTAGGTGCTCAGGCGCACGTCCACGCGGCCGAAACGGGTGAATTTGAGGGCGTTGGACAGCAGATTGCTGACGATCTGACGCACGCGGGTCGGGTCGCCCAGCACCATGGAGGGAAATGTCGGGGCAATCAGGCAGGCCAGTTCCACGCTGGGTGCAGCGTTTTGCGACAGCAGGTTGGCGGTGTCTTCCACCAGGGCGCCGAGGTCGAACGGGATCCGCTCAAGCTCCAACTGGCCGGCGTCGAACTTCGACAGGTCAAGGATATCGTTCAGCAGTTCCACCAGCACTTTGCCCGAGTCGTGGGCAATGGACAGTTGCTGGCGCTGTTCGGCGTTCAGCGGGCTGTCCAGCGACAGCGCGATCATGCCCAGCAGGCCATTGAGGGGGGTACGGATTTCGTGGCTCATGTTGGCCAGGAAGGCCGCGCGGGCCTGGGCCATGTCCAGGGCGGTGCGCCGGGCATTTTCCAATTCTTCGTTGGACAGGCTGAGGCGGATGTTGCTGGCCTTGAGTTCGGTGGTGCGGGCCGAAACGATGTTCTCCAGTTCGGCCAGGTATTCGGTCAGGCGGTTTTCGGCAGCGCGACGCTGCTGGATCTCAGTGCTCATGCTGACGAATTGTTGGTTGGCAGCACGCACCAGCACGCCGATCTCGTCATGTTCGTGGCCTGGCGGGTATTCCAGCTTGGTCGGCTTGCCGGCATGGGGGTTGGAATTGCTCAAGGCGCTGATCACGCGCACCAGCGGCTGGGTCAGCATGGTGTAGAACAGCGCCAGCATGATCCCGGCCAACAGCAGGCTGCGCAGGAAGCCTGAAAACAGGGTGATTTCGGCACGCTTCAGAAAGCGCATGCCGAAGGCGAAGGTGTCCACGTCCAGATGCAGGGTGCCCAGGCGTTCGCTGGGCATGTGGCTGAGCAGCAGTGGATCGTCATAGGTGCGCCGCTCGCCGAACAGAAAATCGCTGACTACCCGATAGCGGCTTTCGGTGCGCGGCCGGCTTACGTCGGCCAGCACGGTGTTATTGTTGTCGGACAGGCGTGCGCCGACGATGGATTCGGAGTGCAGCAGGCCTGCCGTCAGTTCCTTGGCCAGCTCGCTGTCAATGTTGTAGGCGATACGTGAAGCCGGGTTGTGGCTGATTTCCAGCAACGAGACCATCTCGCGGTTGATGGCCTGGTCGACGTTGGCATAATCGATGCCGATCTGCACAATGCTCAGCAATGTCCCGATAATGAACCCGACCACGACTGTCAGTCGAGCCTGCTTGTATGACAGTCGATGGGTAAACTTTATATCCATATAGTCCGGGCCGGTGTTCCATTTGGTGCGCGCTGGGCAAGCATAGCCGATGTCATGCGCTGTTCGATGAGCGCGTGTCACTATATCGACAGCGCGCAGGCGCCTTTTACTTTGAAATGGCTTGAAGGAGAAGAGATGGACGCGCGATTGGACGCTTTTCTGCAGCGTGCCGAGTCGGTGCTGGCGCGGCTGGAGCCGCTGCTGCCGGCCGTTCGCCCGCAGGTCGACTGGTCGCAGAGCCTGGCGGCGCGGTGGCAGCGCGACGGTCGCAGTGGGTATCTGATGCCGTTGCAGGTCAGTCTCGACACGCGGCTCACCGACTTGATCGGCGTGGATCGCCAGCGCGACCAGTTGGGCGCCAACACGCGCCAGTTTCTTCAGGGACTGCCCGCCAACCACGCGTTGCTGTGGGGTTCGCGTGGGACGGGCAAGTCGTCGCTGGTGAGGGCGCTGCTGGCCGAGCATGCGGGGCAGGGGCTGCGCCTGATCGAAATCGAGCGCGACCATCTGGCGGACCTGCCGCGGGTGGTCGAGCAGTTGGTCGCATTGCCCCAGCGTTTCGTGCTGTTTTGTGACGACTTGTCGTTCGAGGCGGGCGAGGGCGATTACCGTATTCTCAAGAGTGTGCTGGATGGCTCGCTGGAGTCGGCGCCGGACAACGTGTTGTTGTACGCCACCTCCAATCGCCGGCACCTGGTGCCGGAAAACCAGAGCGATAACGCCCACTGGCAGAATGTGGAGGGCGAAATCCACCCCAGCGAGGCAGTGGAAGACAAGATCGCCCTGTCGGACCGCTTTGGCCTGTGGCTGTCGTTCTACCCGTTCAATCAGGAGCATTTTCTCGACGTGGTCGAGCACTGGATTGGCCAATTCGCCAGCCAGGCCGGCCTTGTCTGGCAGCGTACCGAGGAGCTGGACATCCTCGCCGCTCGCTGGGCCACCGGCCGCGGTAACCGCAATGGCCGGTGTGCCTACCAATTTGCCCGTTACTGGGTGGGTCTCAAATTACTGGAGCAACCGCAATGATCGATTTGAACAGCACCGGCCAGGGCCTCGAAGGCTACGCGATGCTGACGGCGCAACTGGAATCGCTGCTTGCTGACGAGCGCGACTTCATCGCCAACGCCTCGCAGTTTTCGGCGTTCCTCTACAACTATGTGGATGACCTGAACTGGGCCGGCTTCTATATCAACCGCAACGAAGAGTTGGTGCTGGGCCCGTTCCAGGGCCAGGTGGCCTGCGTGCGCATTCCGTTTTCCAAGGGCGTGTGCGGTGCGGCGGCAGCTACCCGTGAAACCCAGCGCGTGGAAGACGTGCACGCGTTTCCCGGCCACATTGCCTGTGACAGTGCGTCGAACAGTGAGTTGGTGATTCCGTTGGTCAAGGACGGGCGCCTGATTGGCGTGCTGGACCTGGACAGCCCCAGGCTTGCGCGCTTCAGCGAAGCGGATCAGGCGGGGATGGAGAAGATGGTGGAGATTTTCCTGCGTTCCACCGATTGCTGAGTTCCCTGTGGCGGCAACTGTCTTGAAACCGCGTCGCCTGCATCGCGACTAAAGTCGGCTCCTACACCGACCGTGGTAGGAGCCGGCCTTGGCCGCGATGCAGACGAGGCGATCCTGTCGCAGCAACTGTCTATGTGGGAGCGGGTTCTACCCGCGAAAAGCATGCCGCGGTATGCCAGGACGTCCGCGTTATCTTCTTCGCGGGTAGAACCCGCTCCCACAGGGCGTGTAGCAGCCGAAGGCTGCGTCAGGTTAATGCGGTACAAGAGGTTGTACCGCGGCGCCTGTGACGCGGCCTTGCGGCCGCTGCTACAAGGATCGGGATTTACCGATCAATCGTAGATAACCTTCTTCTTCCATTCGGGCTCGACTTCCTTCAGCCCTTCGGTCAATTCGTTGTGATCGTCTTCGGTGGGCGCGGTGCTGTCCAGCACCTGGGCGT
This sequence comes from gamma proteobacterium L18, assembly GCA_000497835.1. Taxonomy (GTDB): domain Bacteria; phylum Pseudomonadota; class Gammaproteobacteria; order Pseudomonadales; family Pseudomonadaceae; genus Aquipseudomonas. Next base: position 890,454 of record KI547164.1, read on the forward strand.
TGGCGCGTGCCAGCAGCTTTTCCATGTACTTGAGCTGTTCCTGGTAAACCGCCGGTTCCGGCTGCTTGCGCAAATACTGCACGCCACGTTCGAACGCCAGCCGTGCCTGGCCTGGCTGCTCAGCCTGCAGCGCCGCCTGGCCCAGGTTGTTGAAGAACTCTATATGCAGCAGCACCAGGATATGGCGGATCTCGCGGATCCAGTGCTTGGCTTCGTTGGCGGGCAGAAAACCGTCCTGGGCGGCGCGGGTGACCTGGGCGTGCAAGGCTTCCAGTAGAAAGCGCACGTCCTTGGCCTTTACCTCGGTCTGGATCGGCACCGGGGCATTGGTGACCTTGATGCCTTCGCCCTTGGCGATTTCGGCCTCCAGTTCCACCAGACGTGCCTTGACCCCGGCGTTGCCTTTGTCCTGGGACAGGATGCGCTGGTTGAGGTTGAGCTCCAGGCGCGTCAGCAGCAGCTTCAGCGCAGGGGTCATCAATTGCCCTGGAAAGGTTTCGGTGATTTCGCCGCAGCGGCGCAAGCGGTCGGCCAGCTCATGCTTGAGCTTGGTCTTTTCCAGCTTGTTGTTCTCCACCACATTGTTCAGGTAACCGATGGCAATCAAAATAACGATGCCCGCTACTATAAGCAGGGTGATCAGAAGTGGTGTCACCGTGTAAGCCTCGTCGGGTTGTCTTCCATTTGAGTGTAGTGGCTTCGCCTCAGGCCGGATAGTAGCGTTTGCCCCGCAGGGCAGCCGCACGTTGCCTGACAGCGCCGCGCCAGTCAGGTTATCGGCAGGGAAGTCATTGATTTAAATAAATTTATCATTGGGGGTTGACGACTTCTCAAACCACCCCTAGAATGCGCGCCACTTGCAGCGTAAAGCACACAGCGAAACGCAGCAGGGAGTGAATGCTGTAGCGTGTCCCCTTCGTCTAGTGGCCTAGGACACCGCCCTTTCACGGCGGTAACAGGGGTTCGAGTCCCCTAGGGGACGCCAATGCGGGAATAGCTCAGTTGGTAGAGCACGACCTTGCCAAGGTCGGGGTCGCGAGTTCGAGTCTCGTTTCCCGCTCCATTTTTAAACAGTCTTGCTTTCGGGCGAGGCTGAGTGAAACCAGAACCCAGTCTTCGGACGCGGATCTGGGCACCGAAACACACACCATGTGTTCCGGGCAGCGTGTCCCCTTCGTCTAGTGGCCTAGGACACCGCCCTTTCACGGCGGTAACAGGGGTTCGAGTCCCCTAGGGGACGCCATTTGCGGGAATAGCTCAGTTGGTAGAGCACGACCTTGCCAAGGTCGGGGTCGCGAGTTCGAGTCTCGTTTCCCGCTCCATATTCATCAAGAACGCCGCTCATTGAGCGGCGTTTTTGTTTGTGCTGAAAAAAGCCACATGGCTCTGATGTCGAGCCTCCAAGGCTGGCAACGCCTATCCATCAGGCCATGGCACGTTGCAACAAAACGTGGGAGCGGGTTCTACCCGCGAAGCGCCGCGCGGGCGGCGCTCGATCTCGAGAACGCTAGAAAAGCGTCGACTGGCACTTGGTGGCCATCATGCGATCTGTAGCCGCTTCCGCCAGGTCAAGGGATTGCGGTAGGGCCTGGGGGTGCATGCCTTGATTGTTTTGGCGCTCTCGAGATCGAGCGCCGCCCGCGCGGCGCTTCGCGGGTAGAACCCGCTCCCACGTTTGTTGCAACGTACCATGGCCTGTCAGATTGAGTTGCCAGCCTTGTTTGCCCGCTTTAGATGGGTAGGGGGGATGTTTTTGGTAAGTGCGTGAAAAATTTCACTTTTTTTGAAAAAAGCACTTGCCAAGAAGCTCGAATGGCTTCAAAATCTGCCCCATCGAAACGTTGATAAACATTAACGATTTCAACAAGATGGCTGCTATACGAAGTTGTCTTCTGCGGGAATAGCTCAGTTGGTAGAGCACGACCTTGCCAAGGTCGGGGTCGCGAGTTCGAGTCTCGTTTCCCGCTCCAAATTAAATCAAGAACGCCGCTCATTGAGCGGCGTTTTTGTTTGTCCCGAGAAAAGTAATCCAAAAAAAACCGCTCAGTGAGCGGTTTTTTTCGGTTAGCGCGCCATCAATGCTTGCTGCTGTCCTGCAGCGACATCGCCAGCAATTGCTTTTCCTGGTTCCAGTCAAACGGTTCTTCGTTCTCTTCAGCCTCGAAGCGGCGCTCTTCCAAGGCCTGGTACAGGTCGATTTCTTCGTCTGGCATGTAATGCAGGCAATCACCGCCAAAGAACCACAGCAGGTCGCGCGGGATCAGGTGGGCGATTTGCGGGTAGCGCTGGATGATCTGACACATCAGGTCCTGGCCCAGGTAAGCACTGGCGACCGGGTCGATGGGCAATTCCATGCGCAATTCGTCGTAGCGTTCCAGAAACAGCTCGTGGCTCTCTTCGGGTACCTGTTCGGCTTCACCCAGGGCGACCAGGATGCCACGCAGGTGATCGAGCAGCACAAGCTGGTGGTCAATGTAAGGGGTGGCCATGTTGAAGGTCCTCTTGAGCAAAACGGGCGCGGGAGTATACGCGCCCGGGATCAAGTGTGTCATCGCACGTGGCCTTCGCTGGCCTTGAGCTCCTCCTTGTCGAAGTCATCCACATCAATCACTTTGCGCCGCGCAGCTTCGGCCTTGCGCAGCGTCTGGGCTTCGCCGGCTTGCAGTACACCCGCCTCCAGCCCGGCATCGATCAGGCTCTGCTCGGGTAGTGGGGTGAACTGGCCGGCCTTGAAGGCCGCGTGAAGCTTCTTCTGCAGCGGGTCGCTGGCAGCCAGCAAGTCGCAGGCCACCTGCAGTGCGCCCACCGGGTCATCTGCGCCTTGCGGGCGGTAGCAACCGGCCAGCAGTTCTTCCAGGGCGGGATCGCCTTTCGCACGGCCGATCACGGCAGCCACTTCTGCATCCAGGCGGTCCGAGGGGCCGGTGTGGCGGCGGCCGAAGGGGAATACCACCACGCGCATCAGGCAGCCCAGGAGGCGGCTGGGGAAATTTTTCAGCAGTTCATCCAGCGCGCGCTCGGCCTGGCCCAGGCTTTCCTCCATGGCCCAGTGCACCAGGGGGCGCAAGTGCTCGGGTGAACTCAGGTCGTGATAGCGCTTGAGCGCCGCCGAGCCCAGGTACAGGTTGCTGAGCACATCCCCCAGGCGGGCGGACAGGCGCTCCCGCCGTTTCAGCTCGCCGCCCAGCAGCATCATGCTCAGGTCAGCGAGCAGGGCGAAGGCTGCGGCCTGGCGGTTGAGGGCGCGGAAATACCCCTGGCTGATGGCATCGCCCGGCGCGTGTTCGAAGCGCCCCAGCCCCAGGTTGAGCACGAAGGTACTGGCCGCGTTGCCGATGGCGAAACCGATGTGCTTGAGCAGCAGGGCGTCGAATTCCACCAGGGCGCGGTCCTTGTCCTCGCGGGCGGCCAGGGCCATCTCCTTGAGGACGAACGGGTGGCAGCGAATGGCGCCTTGGCCGAAGATCATCAGGTTGCGTGAAAGGATATTCGCACCTTCCACCGTGATGAAGATCGGTGCGCCCTGCCAGTTGCGGCCCAGGTAGTTGTTGGGGCCCATGATGATGCCCTTGCCGCCGTGCACGTCCATGGCGTGGCTGATGCACTCGCGGCCGCGCTCGGTGAGGTGGTATTTGAGAATGGCCGACAGCACCGACGGCTTTTCCCCCAGATCCACGGCGTTGGCGGTGAGCATGCGCGCCGCGTCCATCATCCAGGCGTTACCGCCGATGCGGGCCATGGCGGCTTGAATGCCTTCGAAGGCCGACAGCGGCACGTTGAATTGTTCGCGCACCTGGGTGTACTGGCCGGTGACCAGGCTGGTGTACTTGGCAGCGCCGGTCCCTACCGCCGGCAGGGAGATGGAGCGGCCCACCGAGAGGCAGTTCATCAGCATCATCCAGCCCTTGCCGAGCATGGCCTGGCCGCCGATCAGGTAGTCCAGCGGCACGAATACGTCTTTGCCCGAGTTGGGCCCATTCATGAACGCTGCGCCCAGGGGCAGGTGACGACGACCGATGGTGACGCCAGGGGTGTCGGTGGGGATCAGTGCCAAGGTAATGCCCAGGTCTTCTTCCTCGCCCAGCAGGTGGTCGGGGTCAAAGGCCTTGAAGGCCAGGCCCAGCAGGGTGGCGACCGGGCCCAGGGTGATGTAGCGCTTTTGCCAGTTCAGGCGCAGGCCGATGACTTCCTCGCCGTTCCATTGGCCTTTGCAGATGACGCCGGTGTCGGGCATGGCCCCGGCGTCCGAGCCTGCCAGTGGGCCGGTGAGGGCGAAGCAGGGGATGTCGTCACCGCGTGCCAGGCGGGGCAGGTAGTGGTTGCGCTGTTCATCGGTGCCGTAGTGCAGCAGCAGTTCGGCCGGGCCCAGGGAATTGGGCACCATGACGGTGGACGCCAGGTCGCCGCTGCGGGTGGCCAGTTTCATGGCCACCTGTGAGTGCGCGTAAGCGGAGAACCCTTTGCCGCCGAATTCCTTGGGGATGATCAGGGCGAAGAAACCGTGTTCCTTTATATGCGCCCAGGCGGCGGGCGGCAGGTCCAGGTCCTGGCCGATCTGCCAGTCGCTGACCATGGCGCACAGTTCTTCGGTGGGACCATCAATGAAGGCCTGCTCCTCGGCGGTCAGTTGCGCCTTGGGGTAGTCCAGCAGGGTGTTCCAGTCGGGGCGGCCGCTGAACAGCTGGCCGTCCCACCACACGGTACCGGCGTCGATGGCTTCGCGCTCGGTCTGGGACATGGGCGGCAGGGTGCGCTGGAACCAGCGAAACAAGGGGGCGGTGAACAGCTTGCGGCGCAGATCGGGTAATAGCAGGGGCAGGGCGCCGGCCGCAAGCACTACCCAGAAGATCGCCAGCAGCCAGCCCGGCGTACGGCTGAACATGCCCATGGCCAGCAGGTACACGCCGATGATGGCCATGGCGGGCAGGGGCGCCATGCGGCGATGGGCCAACCAGGCGCTGCCGATGATCAGCACCACGATCCACAACAACAGCATATTCAGTCCTCCATGATGACGAATGCGGCGTACTGCAACAGCGTAGACCGCTTGCCAGAGTAGTGACCCCCTTGAACCTCGGGAGTTCGTTGCAGGGTGTTATTGCCTGGTCCCACAACCTAACCCAAAAAAATCAGGCAGCAGCGCACGCCGATTCCTGACCAGGTAGTAGACTTCTCCCACATTCCCGTCAGGAGACTCATGATGCTCAAGGTGTGGGGGCGAAAGAATTCGTCCAACGTGCGCAAGGTGCTGTGGTGCGCGGAAGAACTGCAGGTGCCGTATGAATCCATCAATGCCGGTGGCGCGTTCGGGGTGGTCAACGAGCCGACCTACCGCAGCAAGAACCCCAACGGTCGCGTGCCCATGGTCGAGGACGGCGAGTTGGTGCTGTGGGAATCCAACGCCATTGTGCGCTACCTGTGCGCACAGTACGGTGCCGAAGCGGGTTGGTACCCGGCCGATGCCGCCAAGCGGGCGCAGGCCGACAAGTGGATGGACTGGACCACCTCGTCCCTGGCCGACCCGTTCAAGCCGCTGTTCTGGGGCGTGCTGCGCACCCCGCCCGAGCAGCAGGACTGGGTGCAGATCAACGCCGCCCTCAAGGCCGTGCTCGACGTGCTGACCGTGGCCGACCAAGCTTTGGCCCACCAGCCGTACCTGTCCGGCAGTGAACTTGGCATGGGCGATATCCCGCTGGGCTCGTTCATCTACGCCTGGTTCGAAATGCCTATCGAACGCCCGCCGATGCCGCATCTGTACGCCTGGTACCAGCGCCTGCAAAGCCGCCCGGCCTACCGCAAGGCGGTCATGACCGCGTTGACCTGATAAGTAATATCGATATCCATCACTGTACATGTGCGCCGAGTGCCAGCACCATTGGTCATGCCCGGCGCACATTGTGGTGCCCCAGGGCGTCTTTATTAAGGTTTATCGACCCTCCCTTTTTATTACTCGGTGCATGGTTTATCTATGAGTTCTGCTCTGTCCATCCGGCAGCTGACCAAGACCTACGGCAACGGTTTCCAGGCCCTCAAGGGCATTGACCTGGACGTGGCCGAAGGCGATTTCTTCGCCTTGCTGGGCCCCAACGGGGCCGGCAAGTCCACCACCATCGGCATTCTCTCCACCCTGGTGAACAAGACCAGCGGCACGGTGAACATCTTCGGTCACGACCTGGACCGCGACCCGGCGGCACTCAAGCGCTCCATCGGCGTGGTGCCCCAGGAGTTCAACTTCAACCAGTTCGAGAAGACCTTCGACATCGTCGTCACCCAGGCGGGCTATTACGGCATCCCGCCGCGCCAGGCCAAGGAGCGCGCCGAGCAGTACCTGACCCAATTGGGCCTGTGGGACAAGCGCGACGTGCCATCGCGTTCGCTGTCGGGCGGCATGAAGCGCAGGCTGATGATTGCCCGGGCGCTGATCCACAACCCGCGCCTGCTGATCCTCGACGAGCCCACCGCTGGCGTGGACATCGAATTGCGTCGCTCGATGTGGAGCTTTCTCACCGAGCTGAACGAGAAAGGCACCACCATCATCCTCACCACCCACTACCTGGAAGAGGCCGAGCAGCTGTGCCGCAACATCGGCATCATCGATCACGGCACCATCGTCGAGAACACCAGCATGCGCAAGCTGCTGGGTACCTTGCACGTGGAGACCTTCCTGCTCGACCTGAAAGCTGACCTGGCTCAGCCGCCGATTCTGGACGGCTACCCCTGCCGACTGATCGACGGCCATACCCTGGAAGTGCAGGTGGACAAGCAGGTGGGCATCACCTCGCTGTTCGGCCAGCTGGCCCAGCAGCACATCGATGTGCTGAGCCTGCGCAACAAAACCAACCGCCTGGAGGAGCTGTTCGTGTCCCTGGTCGAGAAAAACCTGGCGAAGGTGGCCGTATGAGTTTCGAAGTCAAAGCCAACTGGGTGGCGCTCAACACCATTGTCTACCGCGAAGTGCGCCGCTTCATGCGCATCTGGCCGCAGACCCTGCTGCCCCCGGCCATCACCATGGTCCTGTATTTCGTGATCTTCGGTAACCTGATCGGCCGACAGATCGGCGGCATGGGCGGCTTCAGCTACATGGAGTACATCGTGCCGGGGCTGATCATGATGTCGGTGATCACCAACTCCTATGGCAACGTGGTATCGAGCTTCTTCGGCAGCAAGTTCCAGCGCTCCATCGAAGAGCTGATGGTGTCGCCGGTGTCGCCGCACATCATTCTCACCGGCTACGTGATCGGTGGCGTACTGCGCGGGTTGATGGTCGGCATCATCGTGACCTTGCTGTCGCTGTTCTTCACCCATCTGCAAGTGCATCACCTGGGCATCACCTTGCTGGTGGTACTGCTGACGGCGACGATCTTTTCGCTGCTGGGCTTTATCAACGCCGTGTTTGCGCGCAATTTCGACGATATCTCGATTATCCCGACCTTCGTGCTGACCCCGCTGACCTACCTGGGTGGCGTGTTCTACTCGATTACCCTGCTGCCGCCGTTCTGGCAGACCGTGTCGCTGGCCAACCCGGTGCTGCACATGGTCAACGCTTTCCGCTACGGCATTCTGGGTGTGTCGGATATCCGCATCAGCGTGGCGGTGGCGTTCATGGTCATTGCTACCATCGTGCTGTACATCGGCTGCGCTCGCCTGCTGGTCAGCGGCCGTGGTATGCGCTCCTGATGTTGTAAATTGCCCTGCACGTACGCTGTGGGGGGTTCTATGGTGATGAACAATCTGTGGGAGCGGGTTCTACCCGCGAAAAGAACACCGCGAAGTATCTGAAACACCACGGTGCTCTCTTCGCGGGCAGAGCCCGCTCCCACAGTGTCAATCATCGGCGAGCATTCCGGTGCCGGCGCCGCCATCGGCGCGACACCCACCAGCGCCAATACCCCTGGGTAGCCACATACCCCAGCGCCCCCATCACCACCCCTGTCACCACCGACCCCAACAGAAAGGGCTGCCATAGCGTGGCCAACTGCCCACTCACCCATTCCCAGTTCAGATCGTCAGGCAAGCTGCGCGGCGGCGTGCCCATCAACCAGGCACCCACTTGGTAGGTCACGTAAAACACCGGCGCCATGGTCAGCGGGTTGGTCAACCACACCAGCGCCACGGCGATCGCCAAATTGCCCCGCACCGCCGCCGCCAGCAGGGCGGCCACCAGCATCTGCAACGGGATAGGCAGAAAAGCGGCGAACAGCCCCACGCCCATCGCCCGCGAAACGCCATGGCGGTTGAGATGCCACAGGTTGGGGTCGTGCAACAGACGCCCGAGAAAGCGTAAGGACTTGTGTCGGCGCAACAGCTCGGGGTCGGGCATGTAGCGTTTGAACAGGCTGCGCGGCATGCGGGTTCTCGTGAGCGAATAAGGGGTGGCGGCAGTATGCCTGCGATTGCCTGACAGCCAGGTTCAGACTTTGTGACAAATATTTAGCGGCGTTCATTGCCCTTTGCGCGGATGCTGGCGGGCCCATGACTCAAGGATGAGTGTATGCGTACCGCGATGCTGGCCCTGGCGGCTGGCCTGATCACCCTGCGCTATTTGCCTGCATTGCCCGGAACAGGGCTGTTGCTGACTGTTCTGGCCATCGGTGTCGGGTTGCTGTGGCTGCGTTGGGTGCGCGTGGGGTTGCTGATGCTGGGGCTGGCCTGGGCCTGTATTCAGGGTCAGCGCGCCCTGGATGACCGTCTGTCGCTTCAACTGGATGGCCAGACCCTGTGGGTGGAAGGGCAGGTGACTGGCCTGCCCGACAATCAGGGTGGTTCGGTACGTTTCGAGCTCAGTGATCCGGCGTCGCGGCGTCATGAACTGCCGCGCACCTTGCGCCTCTCCTGGTTCAATGGGCCTGAGGTCAACAGCGGTGAGCGTTGGCGGCTGGCGGTGACGCTCAAGCGGCCTCGCGGTGTGGTCAATCCTGCCGGGCTGGATGCCGAAGCCTGGCTGCTGGCCCGCGGCATTGGTGCAACCGGCAGCGTCAAGGACGGTCAGCGGTTGGCGGCAGCGCAAGGCGCTTGGCGCGACACCCTGCGCCAGCGCCTGATGGCCGTTGATGCCCAGGGTTATCACGGGGTGGTGACTGCCCTGGTGTTGGGTGATGGATCTGGCATCAGCCGCGAGCAGTGGGAGGTGCTACAGGCAACCGGCACGGTGCACCTGTTGGTGATTTCCGGCACCCATATCGGCCTGCTCGCCGGGCTGATGTACGGGTTGGTGGCGGGTTTGGCGCGCCTGGGGCTGTGGCCTCAAGCGCTGCCCTGGCTTCCGTGTGCTTGCGCGCTGGCCTTTGCTGCGGCGTGCGCCTACGGCCTGCTGGCCGGTATGCAGGTGCCGGTCCGACGGGCGTTGATCATGCTTGGGCTGGTGCTGCTATGGCGCCTGCGCTTTCGTCACCTGGGGGTGTGGTTGCCATTGCTGGCGGCGCTGAATGCGGTGTTGCTGATCAATCCGCTGGTCAGCCTGTTGCCCGGTTTCTGGCTGTCCTTCGTGGCAGTGGCGGTGCTGATGCTGGTGTTTTCCGGGCGGCTGGGGGCCTGGCCGTGGTGGCGCGCCTGGACGCGGGCCCAGTGGCTGATGGCTGTGGGTCTGCTGCCGGCGTTGTTGGCGCTGGGGCTGCCGATCAGTCTGAGTGGGCCCCTGGCCAACCTGCTGGCGGTGCCTTGGGTCAGTATTGCCGTGTTACCCGCGACGTTGCTGGGCACTTTGCTGCTGCCGGTGCCTTGGCTGGGCGAGGGCCTGCTGTGGCTGGTGGGCGGTTCGCTAGGCTGGCTGTTCGACGGGCTGGGCTGGCTGGCCGCCTGGTTGCCAGCGTGGGTGCCGCCCACCTTGTCCTGGGGCCTGTGGTTGTTGGTGGCCATCGGCGTGCTGTTGGCGTTGTTGCCCAGTGGTGTGCCGTTGCGCCCGCTAGGGTGGCCAATGGTGCTGCTGGCGGCGCTGCCGGGACAGGCGTCGCTGCCCTATGGGCAAGCGCAGGTCATGCAGTTGGACGTAGGGCAAGGGCTGGCGGTGGTGGTGCGCACCCGTCACCACGCCCTGCTGTACGACGCAGGCCCGCGCACGCCGGGGCAGGATGCGGGCGAGCGCATCGTCCTGCCCAATCTGCGGGGGCAGGGGCTGCGCAGGCTGGACTTGATGCTGATCAGCCATGTCCACCTGGATCACGCCGGCGGCGCCCCGGCGGTAATGCGTGGCTTGCCGGTCGGGGCGGTCTGGAGCGGGGAGGCGGATCAGCTCCCGGCTTCCCTGGGTGCACTGCCTTGTGAGTCCGGTCGGCAGTGGCAGTGGGATGGCGTGCATTTTACCGTGTGGCGCTGGGCCGATGCGCGGGAGAGCAACCCGTCGTCCTGCGTGTTGCTGGTGGAGGCCAATGGCGAACGCCTGCTGCTGGGAGGGGATATCGACGCGGCCGCCGAGCGTGCGCTGATCGCCAGCGGCCTGGATCTGCGCGCTGACTGGTTGCAATCACCTCACCACGGCAGCCGAACGTCCTCGTCCCAGGCGCTGCTGAACGCCATGCAGCCAAAGGGGGCGTTGGTGTCGCGGGGGTATGGCAACTCATTCGGCCACCCTCATCCCCAGGTGCTGGCGCGGTATCGGGCGCAAGGCATCCAGGTGCACGACAATGCATTGCACGGCGCCTTGCACCTGCGTCTGGGGCGCTTCGAGGGGGTGGTCGGCGAGCGCGAGCGGCGACGCTTCTGGCGTGACCCGACATGACGGTCTACGACCCGCAGCCCCCCTATGTTAGAGTGGCGGACTTTTTCGAGGGGGTCCTTACTGTGTGGGAATTGGTCAAATCCGGTGGCTGGATGATGTTGCCGATCATTCTGAGTTCCATCGCTGCCCTGGGCATTACCGCCGAGCGCCTGTGGACCTTGCGCGCCAGCCGCGTGACGCCGCCGCACCTGCTGGGTCAGGTATGGCGCTGGATCCGTGACAAGCAACTGGACAAGGAAAAGCTCAAGGAGCTGCGCGCCGACTCGCCCCTGGGTGAAATCCTGGCCGCGGGCCTTGCCAACTCGCGTCACGGCCGCGAAATCATGAAGGAATGCATCGAAGAGGCTGCGGCCCGCGTCATTCATGAAATGGAGCGCTACATCAGCACCCTGGGCACCATCGCTGCCATGGCGCCGCTGCTGGGCCTGCTGGGTACCGTGCTGGGCATGATCGAGATCTTCAGTTCGTTCATGGGCACTAACATGGCCACCAACCCTGCGGTGCTGGCGGGCGGTATCTCCAAGGCGCTGGTGACCACGGCGTCGGGCCTGATCGTGGGTATCCCGGCGGTGTTCTTCCACCGTTTCCTGCAGCGTCGCATCGACGAGCTGGTGGTGGGCATGGAACAGGAAGCGATCAAGTTGGTGGAAATGGTGCAGGGTGACCGCGAGGTCGATCTGGCCGAGGACAAAGCGTGAAATTCCGCCGCAAGCAACGAGAGCAGATCGACATCAACCTGGTGTCGCTGATCGACGTGGTGTTCGTGCTGCTGCTGTTCTTCGTGGTAACCACCACCTTCACCAAGCAGACCCAGTTGCGCGTCGACCTGCCGGAAGCCGTCAGCGGCACCCCCGAGCAGGACGCCGGCAAGACCCTGGACATCGCCATCAGCGCCGACGGCGTCTACTCGGTGAACAACAAGCTGTTGCCCAAGAGTGACCTCAGCACCCTGATGGATGCCCTGCAGGCTGAATCGGCCGGCGACACCAAGCTGCCGCTGTCCATCAGCGCCGATGGCAAGACCCCGCATCAAGCGGTCATCACCGCCATGGACGCAGCCGGCAAGCTGGGCTTCAGCCATCTGAGCATGACCACCGTCGAGGCGCAGGCGAACAACTGATGGCCCTGACCGATCGCTTGTTGGCGGCCTGGTACGCCGGGCACCCGGCGCTGGCGCTGCTGCGCCCGTTGGAATGCCTGTACCGCCGCGTGGTGCAGGGCAAGCGCCAGCGCTTCCTGCGTGGCGAGGGCACGATCTATCGCTCGCCCGTGCCGGTGGTGGTGGTGGGTAATGTCACCGTGGGTGGCACCGGCAAGACCCCGCTGATTCTCTGGCTGATCGAGCATTGCCAACGCCAGGGCCTGAAGGTGGGCGTGGTCAGTCGTGGCTATGGCGCCAAGCCGCCGCAGTTGCCGTGGCGGGTATTGCCCGATCAGGACGCCAGCCAGGCTGGGGATGAGCCACTGTTGATCGTGCAGCGCACCGGCGTGCCGCTGATGATCGACCCCGATCGCAGCCGCGCCGTGCAGGCGTTGATCGATGCCCAGCCGCTGGACCTGATCCTGTCTGACGATGGTATGCAGCATTACCGCCTGGCCCGTGACCTGGAGCTGGTGCTGATCGACGCCGCCCGCGGCCTGGGCAATCGCCGCTGCCTGCCTGCCGGCCCGTTGCGTGAGCCCGTGGAGCGCCTGCAATCGGTGGACGCGGTGCTGTTCAACGGCGCTGCCGGTGATAGCGACGAGGGCTACGCCTTCACCTTGCAGCCCACTGCCCTGATCAATGTGCGCACCGGCGAGCGCCGTGGCCTGGACCTGTTCCCCGCTGGCCAGGCCCTGCACGCGGTGGCCGGTATCGGCAACCCGCAACGTTTCTTCAATACCCTGCAGGCGCTACACTGGCGCCCACAGGCCCACGCCTTCGCCGACCATGCCGAATACACACTGGCGGCCCTGACGTTTTCGCCGTCGCTGCCGTTGGTCATGACCGAAAAGGACGCCGTCAAATGCCGCGCCTTCGCCCGTGATGACTGGTGGTACCTGGCGGTCGACGCGCAGCCGTCGCCGGCGTTCGTTACTTGGTTGGACGGCCGCTTGCCGGCGTTGCTGGCGCGCACCTGACCCTATTCGCTTTCACGCTGCATCTTTGCCAAGGACCCATCATGGACACCAAACTGCTCGATATCCTCGCCTGCCCGATCTGCAAGGGCCCGCTGAAACTCAGCGCCGACAAGACCGAGCTGATCAGCAAAGGCGCCGGCCTTGCCTACCCGATTCGCGATGGCATCCCGGTGATGCTGGAAAGCGAAGCGCGCACCCTGACCGACGAGGAGCGTCTGGATAAATGAGCCAGGCCTTTACCGTTGTCATTCCGGCGCGCTTTTCCTCCACGCGCCTGCCCGGCAAGCCGCTGCAACTGATCGCCGGCAAGCCGATGGTCCAGCACGTGTGGGAGCAGGCTTGCAAAAGCAGCGCCGAGCGCGTGGTGGTGGCCACTGATGATCAGCGCATCGTCGATGCGTGCCAGGCGTTCGGCGCCCAGGTGCTGCTGACCCGTGCCGATCACGAGTCGGGCACTGACCGTCTGGCCGAAGTGGCCCAGGCATTGGGCTTGTCTGCCGATGCCATCGTGGTCAATGTGCAGGGTGACGAGCCGCTGATCCCGCCGTCGGTGATCGATCAAGTGGCTGCCAACCTGGCGGCACACGCCGAAGCCGGCATGGCCACCCTGGCTGAGCCGATCGAGGACGTGCAGTCGTTGTTCAACCCCAACGTGGTCAAAGTGGTCAGCGACCTCAATGGCCTGGCGCTGACGTTCAGCCGCGCGACGTTGCCGTGGGCGCGTGATCAGTTCGCGTCTGACCGTGACACGCTGCCTGCCGGTGTGCCGTTCCGTCGTCATATCGGCATCTACGCCTACCGTGCCGGATTCCTGCAGGACTTCGTGGCCTGGGGCCCGTGCTGGCTGGAAGAGACCGAGCGCCTGGAGCAACTGCGTGCCATGTGGCACGGCGTGCGCATCCATGTGGCGGATGCGATCGAGCCGCCACCGGCCGGCGTGGACACCCCGCAGGACCTTGAGCGCGTCAAGCGCCTGCTGGAGGCCTGATGCGGGTTTTGTTCGTGTGCCTGGGCAATATCTGCCGCTCGCCCACCGCCGAGGGCGTGCTGCGCCATCAATTGCGCGCAGCCGGCCTGGCCGATCAGATTGAAGTGGCGTCGGCCGGCACGGGCGACTGGCATGTGGGCAAACCGCCGGACAGCCGCACCCGTGCGGCTGCGCTGCGGCGCGGTTACGACCTGTCGGCCCAGCGGGCGCAGCAGGTCAGCGCGGCGGATTTCGGCCGTTATGACCTGATCCTGGCCATGGACGAAAGCAACCTGGGCAACCTCAAGCGCCTGCAACCTGCAGGTGCCCGTGCCGAACTGGACCTGTTCCTGCGTCGGTACGATGGCGCGGTGGACGAAGTGCCGGATCCTTATTACGGCGGCGAGCAGGGTTTCGAGCAGGTTCTGGACCTGATCGAACAGGCGTGCCACGGCCTGGTGATTGAATTGAAGGGGCGGCTATGAGCTTGCAGATCCGCGAGCGGGTGTCGCTCAAGCCGTTCAACACCTTTGGTATTGATGTAAGCGCGCGCTGGTTCGTCGACGTCAGCGACGATGATCAGGTGCGTGCCGCCCTGGCCTGGGCTCGTGAGCATCAGGTACCCGTGTTGCCCATCGGGGGCGGTAGCAATCTGTTGCTGACCGGTGATCTGGATGTGTTGGTGATGCGCATGGCCAGCCTGGGCGTGCGGGTGCTGGCGGATGATGGTCACACGGTGGTGGTCGAGGCCCAGGCAGGCGAGCCGTGGCACCCGTTTGTCCTGCAGACGCTGGGCATGGGCTTGGCGGGTCTGGAAAACCTCAGCCTGATTCCCGGTACCGTGGGTGCGGCGCCCATGCAGAACATCGGCGCCTATGGTGTCGAGATCAAGGACGTGTTTCACGGGCTGACCGCAATGGACCGTGAAACCGGTGAGTTGCGTGACTTCAACCTGGCTGAGTGTGCCTTCAGTTACCGCGACAGCCTGTTCAAGCGCGAGCCGGGGCGTTGGTTGATTCTGCGGGTGCGTTTCAACCTCACGCGCACGGCGCATCTGCACCTGGACTACGGTCCGGTGCGTCAGCGCCTGGCAGAGCAGGGCGTCGAAGTGCCTACGCCTGCGGACGTCAGCGCGGCCATTTGCAGCATTCGTCGCGAAAAACTGCCGGATCCCGCCGAGCTGGGCAATGCCGGCAGCTTCTTCAAGAACCCGGTGGTGGCGGCGGCTGTGGCCGAGCGCATCAAGGTCGAGCACGCTGACCTGGTCGGTTACCCCCAGGCTGACGGTCAAGTGAAATTGGCGGCGGGCTGGTTGATCGAGCGGGCAGGGTGGAAGGGTTTCCGCGACGGCGATGCCGGCGTGCATCGTTTGCAGTCGCTGGTGCTGGTCAACTACGGATCGGCCACGGGCGCGCAATTGCATGCGTTGGCCATGCGTATCCAGGCGGACATTGCGCAGCGTTTTGGTGTGGCGTTGGAGATGGAGCCGAATCTGTACTGAGCCTGTGCGGTGGGCCAACAGAACTGCGTTGCCGGCACTGCGGTCCACCTGATACACAGAGCCCGCTCCTACGATGCAAGGCCTTGCACTTGTGGTTGGCTCAACACTGTGGGAGCAAAGCTTGCTCGCGATGGCGTCAGTGCCGGCCCCTCGCGAGCAAGCTTTGCTCCCACAGCGTTTACCCCGCACCTTTGTAGCAGCTGCCGAAGGCTGCGTCACAGGCGATGCTGTGTGTCAGCCAGTAGCGGCGTCCGTGACGCGGCCTGGCGGCCGCTGCTACAGGTTGCCCAACACCATAGAATCTCCCACAGACTGCTCCATAAAAAAGCCCCCGCTGCATCGCTGCAGCGGGGGCTTTTTCATGCTTTCAAGATCAGACGAACGGCTTGTGCTCGTGCTGTTCTTCTACGGCGCGGGGCTGGTGCTCGATGACCGGCTCGGCTTCTGCGGCATGGGCAGCAGCAGCGGCTGCTGCAGCTTCGGCTTCACGCTTGCGGCGACGCACTTCACGTGGGTCGTTCGGGGCGCGGCCGTTGCTGGTCAGGGCGACCGCTGGCGCTTCGGCCACCGGTGCCTCAACCACTTCAGGCTTGGCCTCGATCACCGGCTCGGCAACCACTTCAGGCGCTGCCTTTACAACCGGCTCAACCACCGGGGCTGGCTCGACTGGAGCGGCCTCGACCACTGGCGCTGGCGCGGCTTGTTCAACCACTTCGGCTGTTACCGGCTCAGGGGCTGGCTCAGGCTGAATGTCGACCACTGGCGCAGCCGCTTCTTCGAAGGACTTCGGCGCAGGAGCTTCAAACACTGGCGCTGGCTGCTCGACCACCGGGGCGGCGAACACTTCAGGCTCAGGCTGGGCTTCGACAACCGGAGCTGCTTCCACGACCGGCGCGGCTTCCACCACTGGGGTCACTTCCACTGGCGCTTCAGCTTCGATCACGGGCGTCACGACAACCGGTTGGTCGGCTACCACTTCAGCGTGCACGGCGGGAGCTTCGATGTGCTCTGCCGGAGCAGGAGCGGCTTCGACAACCGGTGCAGCTTCGGTCACTTCAGGGGCGGCTTCCTGCACGGTGGCAGTGGCGCGCTCGGCCTGAACGGCGGCTTCGGCTTCGGCAGGCGCGCTGATCACGCTGCTGGCGACGGCGGCGGTTACCGCCAGGCCGGCAGCCAGTTCGGCGCCCGAGGGCTCCTGACCTTCTTCCTGACCTTCTTCGCTGCCTTCGACCACGTTGCCGTTGGCATCGCGTTGACGCTCACGACGGTTGCTGCGGCGACGCTGACCGCGGGAGCGACGACGCGGACGCTCGCCATCGGCGCCTTCCAGGTTTTCGTCCTGCAGCAGTTCTTCGTTCGGCAGCGCTTCGTCAGCAGTAGCGGCGACGGTTTCGTTCTCGGCCTGCTCAGGGCGAGGAGTGCGCGGCGCACGTTCTTCACGTGGTGCGCGCTCTTCACGCGGGGCACGTTCTTCGCGTGGTGCGCGTTCTTCACGCGGTGCACGTTCTTCGCGCGGGGCGCGCTCTTCACGTGGCCCACGCTCTTCACGAGGGACGTTTTCGTCGCGCAGTACGCGCTCTTCACGCGGTGCACGCGGCGCACGTTCTTCACGCGGCGCACGTTCTTCGCGAGGAGCACGCTCAGGACGCTCCTCACGCACGGCCGTGGCTACGGCATCCAGCGGCTCGCGCAGTTCGCGGACCGGACGATCTTCGCGGCTGCGGCGATCTTCACGCGGGGCGCGCGGCTCGCGCGCTGGACGCGGGGCGCGTTCTTCGCGGGCGGCCGGGGCTTCGTCGCGGGCTTCGCGTGGGGCGCGCTCTTCACGCGGTGCACGTTCTTCGCGCGGCTTGCGCTCTTCGTCGCGACGGCCATTGCGGTTGCGGCTTTGCTGACGACCGTTGCGGCGCTCTTCGTTGCGCTGTGGGCGCTCGGGAGTGGCTGGTTTCTCGACCACAACCGGGGCGGCAGGCTCTTCCTTGGTGGCGAACAGGCTGACCAGCGACTTCACCAAGCCTTTGAACAGGCTTGGCTCTGGCACCACTGGGGCCGGTGCTGCAGCCGGGGCCGGGGCGGCGACTTCGGCCGGTACCGGTGCCGAAGCGCGGGCCGGGGCGGTCTTGACCGCAGCTTCCTGGCGAACCAGGGTGCGGGTGGCGGCCACTGGCTGGACTTCTTCGACTTCGGCAGCGGCGATCTCGTAGCTCGACTGGGCGCTTTGCGCTTCCGGGCTGTCGTCACGCAGGCGCTGTACTTCGAAGTGTGGGGTTTCCAGGTGATCGTTCGGCAGGATCACGATGCGCGCACGGGTGCGCAGTTCGATCTTGGTGATCGAGTTGCGTTTTTCGTTCAGCAGGAACGCGGCAACCGGGATTGGCACCTGGGCGCGCACCTCGGCGGTACGGTCCTTCAGGGCTTCTTCTTCGATCAGGCGCAGGATGGCCAGCGACAGCGATTCGACGTCACGGATGATGCCGGTGCCGTTGCAGCGTGGGCAGACGATGCCGCTGCTTTCGCCCAGGGACGGACGCAGACGCTGACGGGACATTTCCAGCAGGCCGAAGCGCGAGATGCGGCCGATCTGCACGCGGGCACGGTCGGCTTCCAGGCATTCGCGGACTTTTTCTTCCACGGCGCGCTGGTTCTTGGCTGGGGTCATGTCGATGAAGTCGATCACGATCAGGCCGCCGATGTCACGCAGGCGCAATTGGCGAGCGATCTCTTCGGCCGCTTCCAGGTTGGTCTGCAGGGCAGTTTCTTCGATGTCGCTGCCTTTGGTGGCGCGCGCCGAGTTGATGTCGATGGACACCAGGGCTTCGGTCGGGTCGATCACGATCGAGCCGCCCGACGGCAGTTCGACCACGCGCTGGAAGGCGGTCTCGATCTGGCTTTCGATCTGGAAGCGGTTGAACAGCGGAACGCTGTCTTCGTACAGCTTGATCTTGCTGGCGTACTGCGGCATCACCTGGCGGATGAAGGTCAGGGCTTCTTCCTGGGCTTCGACGCTGTCGATCAGCACTTCGCCGATGTCCTGGCGCAGGTAGTCGCGGATGGCGCGGATGATCACGTTGCTTTCCTGGTAGATCAGGAAAGGCGCGCAACGGTCCAGGGAGGCTTCCTTGATCGCGGTCCACAGTTGCAGCAGGTAATCCAGGTCCCACTGCATTTCTTCGCTGCTGCGGCCAAGGCCGGCAGTGCGCACGATCAGGCCCATGTCGGCCGGGGCCACCAGGCCGTTCAGCGCTTCACGCAGTTCGTTGCGCTCTTCGCCTTCGATGCGGCGCGAGATGCCACCGGCACGCGGGTTGTTGGGCATCAGCACCAGGTAACGACCGGCCAGGCTGATGAAGGTGGTCAGGGCGGCGCCCTTGTTGCCACGTTCTTCTTTCTCCACCTGCACGATGACTTCCTGGCCTTCGCTCAGGACGTCCTTGATGTTGACGCGACCTTCGGGGGACTTCTTGAAGTACTCGCGGGAGATTTCTTTCAGTGGCAGGAAGCCATGACGCTCGGAGCCGAAGTCGACGAAGGCGGCTTCCAGGCTCGGTTCGATGCGAGTGATCCGGCCTTTGTAGATGTTGGCCTTCTTCTGCTCGCGGGCGCCGGACTCGATGTCCAGGTCATAGAGGCGTTGGCCGTCTACCAGTGCAACGCGCAACTCTTCAGGTTGGGTTGCGTTAATCAGCATTCTTTTCATGTAGTACCGTCGGTTTCCGGGCTGCCGGAAACGGCGTTCGGCACACACGACTTCTCACGGTCGGTGTCAGGTGCGTCAGCAGGGGCGAGGCCACTGCAGTGTCCAGCGAGGTCCATCCAACGGGGATGAAGTCGCGACGACGCTTCCTGCTTGCTGTGGTGTCAAAAGCACTCAGTCAGGAGGAGGAATCAATTGCCTTGCGTGGACGCCCGTAAGCGTCTTGATCAAGCCCGGGTCCTGTCGTGAGGCGCCTGTGGCAGTTCTCGACATGACGCGGTGCTACACGGTCCGACGATTGTGCATCTCCACCCTACACGTATCCCTGATAATTCGGGTGCTGCCGCGCGCTGAATCCGCAACGGGTTGGCATTTATCGCAAGCACCGACGAGGTGCTCGCGCCTTTATGGCTAAGGCTTTGTGTTTCCGAAGCATTCGCCGATACCGGATTACAACGACCGCGTTGGATGAGAGTGGCATCGAAAAAAAACTGAAAATGAGTGCAAAAACACCGCTCTTTTTAACTTTTTCTCGGTCTTCTCACATCTGCGCCGGTTACGTTGCTTACCACCCGTAATCAAGCAAAAACCCCGTCGGACGGCCTCGCGTCCTCATGAATTGCGTTGGCAAGGGCCGGTCTACTACCGCATATCCACTTGCCCGCCACTTTTGGCGGCGTTCGCGACTATAGCAGTAATCATTAAGTGCTTCAAATCCATAAAAAATTGTTATTATGGGGAAATGACGACTACAACCCCTCCAACCTCCGGCGTCCAGCTGCTCGAGGTTGCGCCGGAATATGCCGGCCAACGCATCGATAATTTCCTCATCACCGCGCTCAAGGGTGTGCCGAAAACCTTGGTCTACCGCATCCTTCGCAAGGGCGAAGTGCGTGTGAACAAAGGCCGGATCAAGCCCGAATACAAGCTGCAGGCCGGGGACATCATCCGTATTCCACCCGTGCGCCTGCCCGAGCGCGACGAGCCGGTGCCGCTGGCCCAGGGCTTGTTGCAGCGCCTGGAAGCCTCGATCGTGTTCGAGGACAAGGCCTTGCTGGTCATCAACAAGCCGGCCGGCATCGCCGTGCATGGCGGCAGCGGCCTGAACTACGGCGTGATCGAAGCCTTCCGCCAGCTGCGCCCCGATGCCAAGGAGCTGGAGCTGGTGCATCGTCTGGACCGTGACACCTCCGGGCTGCTGATGATCGCCAAGAAGCGCAGCATGTTGCGCCACCTGCATGCTGCCCTGCGTGGCGATGGCGTGGACAAGCGCTACATGGCCCTGGTGCGTGGGCGCTGGGATACGGCGCGCAAGCAAGTCAACGCGCCGTTGCAGAAAAGCAACCTGCGCTCCGGTGAGCGCATGGTCGAGATCGACGAAGAAGGCAAGGAGGCCCTGACCCTGTTCAAGGTGCTGCGCCGCTTCGGTGACTACGCCACCATGGTCGAGGCGCGCCCGATTACCGGCCGTACCCACCAGATTCGCGTGCACACCCTGCATGCCGGGCACTGCATTGCCGGCGACAGCAAATACGGCGATGAAGAGTTCAGTCGCGAGATTCGCGACCTGGGCGGCAAGCGCCTGTTCCTGCATGCCTATGCGCTGAATGTGCCGCTGCCCGATGGTGGTGTGCTGAAGCTGGAAGCGCCGGTGGACGAAATGTGGGCCAAGACCGTGGAGCGTCTCGCCAGTGCGCCGTGACTATGATCTGCTGATCTTCGATTGGGATGGCACCTTGTCCGACTCCATTGGTCGGATTGTCGAGGCCATGAAAGTGGCGGCGCGAGTGGCTGGTTATGCCGAGCGCGATGACGAGGCGATCAAGGGCATCATCGGTCTGGCGTTGCCTGAGGCAATTCTTACGTTGTATCCGGAAATGGATGACAGCCAAGTCGTCGCTTTTCGTCAACACTATGCCGATTGCTACATGGCCATGGACGCCGAACCCTCGGCGCTGTTCCCGGGCGTGGTCGAGTCGCTGGCGGCGTTCCGTGCGGCGGGCTACCGTCTGGCGGTGGCCACTGGCAAGGCTCGTCGCGGGCTGGATCGGGTGTTGAAGGCCCATGGCTGGGAGACGTATTTCGATATCACCCGCGCCGCCGACGAAACCCGCAGCAAGCCGCATCCGCTGATGCTGGAGGAGATTCTGGCCCATTGTCAGGTACCGCGTGAGCGCGCGCTGATGGTCGGTGATGCAGCCTTCGATCTGTTGATGGCGCGCAATGCCGGCATGGATGCGGTGGCGGTCGGTTACGGGGCGATGCCGCTGGACGCCTTGAAAGTGCACGAGCCGGTGTTGGCCATTGAGCAGTTCACGCAATTGCAGGCATGGCTGGACGCTTCGGCGAATTGAATTTTTCCGTAGGGAGCTGAACGATGTCTGATGAATGGAAAGCGCCCGACGCCGAAAAGCGCGGTGATGACAAAAGCTGGCAGTTACTGGAAAGGACGTTGCAGGCCAACGTGATCGAGCACCGGCGCACTCGTCGCTGGGGGATCTTCTTCAAGTCGCTGACTTTCATCTATCTGTTTCTGGCGCTGGCGGCGTTCACACCGCTGATGGATATGGAAAAGAGTGCCACGCGCGGCTCCCACTACACGGCGCTGATCGAGGTGCGCGGGGTGATCGCCGACCAGGAGGCGGCCAGTGCCGACAACCTGATCGGCAGTCTGCGCGCCGCCTTCGAAGATCCCAAGGTCAAGGCCGTGGTGCTGCGCATCAACAGCCCGGGTGGCAGCCCGGTGCAGGCCGGTTACGTGGTCGACGAGATCCATCGCCTGCGCAAGGAGCACCCGGACACCAAGCTGTACGCGGTGATCAGTGATCTGGGCGCTTCGGGTGCCTATTACATCGCCAGTGCCGCCGACCAGATCTACGCCGACAAGGCCAGCCTGGTGGGTTCCATCGGTGTGACGGCGGCCGGCTACGGCTTTGTCGGCACCATGGAGAAGCTGGGCGTGGAGCGTCGTGCCTATACCTCGGGCGAGCACAAGTCGTTCCTTGATCCGTTCCAGCCGGCCAAGCCGGAGGAAACGCAGTTCTGGCAAGGTGTGCTCGATACCACGCATAACCAGTTCATCAATGTGGTGAAGCAGGGGCGTGGCGATCGTCTGAAGTTCAAGGAGCATCCTGAGCTGTTCTCCGGCCTGATCTGGTCGGGCGAGCAGGCGCTGCAACTGGGGCTGATCGACGGGCTGGGTAACTCCAGCTACGTGGCGCGTGAGGTGGTCGGCGAGAAAGAGTTGGTCGACTTCACTGTCGAGGATTCGGCGCTGGATCGCTTCTCCAAGAAGCTGGGTGCCAGCGTGGCCGAGAAGCTGGCGTTGTACATGGGCTTCAATGGGCCGTCGTTGCGCTGAAATCGGTGTCGCCTGGTTCCCGGGCAGAGCCCGGTCCTACACCGGTCGGGCCATGGGTGTCAGTTGTGCAAAACGGTCCGCTTTTAGGTGCGCTGCAGGTCAATCTGTGGTGTCACCAGGGGTGGACAGCTTTGCCTCTCTGACACCGCTGCCGCGATCGGTGTAGGACCGGGCTCTGCCCGGGAACCAGGCGCCACAAATCAAGGCACCTGCACCCCTTCCTGCAACAACATATCCACCAGCCTGATCAGCGGCAGCCCCACCAGGCTGGTCGCATCCGGCCCATGGGTGCTCTTGAACAGGCTCACCCCCAACCCCTCCGCCTTGAAGCTGCCTGCGCAGTCATACGGTTGCTCGGCCTGCAGATAGCGCTGAATGGTCGCCAGGTCCAGTTCGCGCATCTCTACGGTAAACGGCACGCAGTCCACTTGGCAGTCCCCTGTGGCGCTGTTGAGCAGCGCCAGGCCGGTCAGGAAGGTCACGCTGGTGCCGCTGGCCTCCAGCAGTTGCGTGCAGGCCTTGTCGAAGGTGTGGGGCTTGCCCAGGATCTGCTCGCCCAATACGGCCACCTGGTCGGAGCCGATGATAAGATGGCCGGGGTGGCTGGCCGCCAGTGCCCGGGCTTTCTGCTCGGCCAGGCGCTTGACCAGGGTTTCGGCGGGTTCGTCCGCCAGCCGGCTTTCGTCGATGTCGGGGCTGGCACAGGTGAACGAAAGGCGCAGTCGGCCCAGCAATTCCCGGCGGTAGGGCGAGCTTGAGGCTAGAAGCAAGGGCAGCATGACGGTCTCCTGTAGATGAATGGTCATTCTATCATTGGCTTAGCGCCGAATTTCCTTTGACAGGGGAGGGGGTCGTCCCTAGAATGCTGCGCCTATGTTGAATGACCCGATTCCACCTCACGTTGACCCGCGCAAATTGGCCGATCGTGGCGTAACCCTTGAAGGTTCGCTGCCATTGTCCGATTTGGAGAGACTCTGCGACCCGCTTTCCGATAATCTCGGTACGGTGCAGGTTAAATTCGTTTTCGAACGAGACGAGCGAAAGGCAGTGGTTATCCACAGCCATCTCGACGTCGAAGTCAAGATGGTATGCCAGCGTTGTCTTGAGCTGGTCACCCTGCCGATCCACAGCGAAAGCAGTTATGCTGTGGTGAAAGAGGGTGCAAATACCCAGTCGTTACCGAAAGGTTATGACGTGCTGGAACTGGGCGAAGATCCTTTGGATCTTCAGGCACTGATCGAGGAGGAGCTTTTGCTCGCCTTGCCCATTGTGCCTGCTCATCATCCGGAAGAATGCCAGCAGCCGGCGGGCGCAGATGAGCCCGAACCGAGCGAGGACGAGGTAACGCGGTCCAACCCGTTCAGTGTATTGGCGCAGTTAAAGCGTGACCCAAACGTTTAGGAGTTAATCAATTATGGCTGTTCAGCAGAACAAAAAATCCCGCTCTGCCCGTGACATGCGCCGTTCGCACGACGCCCTGTCGGCTAGCACCCTGTCGGTCGAAAAGACCACCGGTGAAGTACACCTGCGCCACCACGTTTCGCCAGAAGGCGTATACCGTGGCCGTAAAGTGATCGACAAGGGCGCTGACGAGTAATCCTTGTCCGCTCAAGTCATCGCGATTGACGCAATGGGCGGGGACTTCGGTCCCCGCAGCATTGTTCAGGCCAGCCTTGCTTGCCTGTCTGCGACCCCCTCGCTGTACCTGACCCTCGTCGGTCACCCTCTACTCCTTGAAGAATTGATCGCCAGCCAACCCGGTGTGGATCGCGCGCGCCTGCAAATCGTTGCGGCCAGCGAAGTCATCGGCATGGATGAGCGGCCGTCACAGGCATTGCGCGGCAAGCCGGATTCTTCCATGCGCGTGGCGCTGGAGTTATTGCGTGATGGCAAGGTGCAGGCTTGCGTCAGTGCCGGCAACACCGGTGCGCTGATGGCCTTGTCGCGCTACATCCTCAAGACCCTGCCGGGCATTGACCGGCCGGCGATGGTGGCTGCCATTCCCACCCAGACCGGTTACTGCCAGTTGCTGGACCTTGGCGCCAACGTTGATTGCAGTGCCGAACACCTGTTCCAGTTTGCCGTGATGGGCTCGGTAGCGGCGCAGGCGCTGGGCGTGACCCGTCCGCGGGTGGCGCTGCTCAATGTCGGCACCGAAGACATCAAGGGTAACCAGCAGGTCAAGCTGGCGGCCAGCCTGTTGCAGGGTGCGCGTGGGCTGAACTACATCGGCTTCGTCGAGGGCGATGGGGTGTATCGCGGCGAGGCGGATGTGGTGGTGTGCGACGGTTTTGTCGGCAATATCCTGCTTAAATCCAGCGAAGGCCTGGCGACCATGATCAGCGCGCGCATCGAAGCGTTGTTCAAGGGCAGCATGGCCGCGCGTGCCGTGGGGGCCCTGGCCATGCCATTGCTCAAGCGCCTGCAGGCCGACCTGGCGCCGGCTAGGCACAATGGCGCCAGCTTTCTTGGCTTGCAGGGCATTGTCGTGAAAAGCCATGGTTCGGCCGGAGTGCAGGGCTTCCAGAGCGCCATTTCCCGTGCGTTGATCGAAATTCAGGAAAACCTTCCGCAGCGCCTGCACGGGCGGCTGGAAGACCTGTTGCTTTAGGCATATCCGCCAAGGAATGCTTAAATGTGACCACCCGGTTCTATCTGTCATCCAACTGTCAGTTTCTTGCGTTCAACTTCGGTTGCACGTCAATTCTCCGACGACAAGATCAATAAGGGCTTGTTAAATGTCTGCATCCCTCGCATTTGTCTTTCCAGGGCAAGGTTCCCAGTCCCTGGGCATGCTCGCCGAGCTGGGCGCCCAGTACCCGCTGGTGCTGGATACGTTCAAGGAAGCTTCCGACGCGCTGGGTTACGACCTGTGGGCGTTGATTCAGCAAGGTCCGGTCGAAAGCCTCAACCAGACTGACAAGACTCAGCCTGCCATCCTGGCAGCCTCGGTGGCCCTGTGGCGCCTGTGGCTGGCCGAAGGTGGCGAGCGCCCGGCATTCGTCGCCGGCCACAGCCTGGGCGAGTACAGCGCCCTGGTGGCCGCGGGCTGCCTGAGCCTGGCTGAGGCGGTCAAGCTGGTGGAGCGTCGTGGCCAACTGATGCAAGAGGCCGTGCCGGCCGGTCAGGGCGCCATGGCGGCGATCCTGGGCCTGGACGATGCCGTCGTGGTCAATGCCTGCGCCGAAGCGGCCCAGGGCGACGTCGTCAGTGCGGTGAATTTCAACTCCCCAGGCCAGGTGGTGATTGCCGGCTCTGCGGCTGCCGTGGAGCGTGCCATCGAGCTGCTCAAGGCTGCCGGCGCCAAGCGCGCCCTGCCGCTACCGGTCAGCGTACCGTCGCACTGCGCGCTGATGAAGCCTGCTGCCGAGCGCTTTGCCGAGTCGATCAACGCCATCGACTGGCAGGCCCCGCAGATCCCGGTGGTGCAGAACGTCAGCGCCGCCGTGCCTGCCGACCTGGACACCCTCAAGCGCGACCTGCTGGAGCAGTTGTACAAGCCGGTGCGTTGGGTCGAGTCGGTCCAGTTCCTGGCGGCCAACGGCGCGCCGCGCCTGGTCGAATGCGGTCCGGGCAAGGTCCTGGCCGGCCTGAACAAGCGCTGCGCCGAGGGCGTGAGCACTGAAAACCTGAATACCCCAGACGTCTTCGCTGCCGCTGTCGCGGCGGCGAAGGCCTGAAACTAGGAGAAGCCTGCATGAGCCTGCAAGGTAAAGTTGCACTGGTTACCGGCGCCAGCCGTGGCATTGGCCAGGCTATCGCCCTGGAACTGGGCCGCATGGGTGCTACCGTCATCGGTACCGCCACGTCGGCCTCGGGTGCCGAGCGCATCGCCGCCACCCTCAAGGAAAACGGCGTGCAGGGCACCGGCCTTGAGCTGAACGTGACCAGCGACGAGTCCGTCGCTGCTGTCCTGGCGGCCATCACCGAGCAGTTCGGCGCGCCGACCATTCTGGTCAACAATGCTGGCATCACCCGCGACAATTTGATGCTGCGCATGAAAGATGATGAGTGGCATGATGTCATCGACACCAACCTCAACAGCCTCTACCGGCTGTCCAAGGGCGTGCTGCGCGGCATGACCAAGGCACGTTGGGGTCGTATCATCAGCATTGGTTCGGTAGTCGGTGCCATGGGCAACGTCGGCCAAGTGAACTACGCTGCTGCCAAGGCGGGCCTTGAGGGCTTCAGCCGTGCGCTGGCCCGTGAAGTGGGCTCGCGTGCAATCACGGTCAACTCGGTGGCCCCAGGTTTCATCGACACCGACATGACCCGTGAGCTGCCTGAAGCACAGCGTGAAGCCTTGCAGACCCAGATCCCTCTGGGTCGCCTGGGCCAGGCCGAAGAAATCGCGAAAGTGGTGGCTTTCCTGGCCTCGGAAGGTGCAGCCTACGTCACCGGTGCTACTATCCCGGTTAACGGCGGCATGTACATGTAAGTGAAATGTGACGGATTGCTTCAAAAAAATGTCATACGTGTCGTTCAAAATCCGTTATAAAGCTGCATCCAAATTCTAGGTAGCGGGTGAGTGTGATCAGGAGTCGACGCTTTCAGCTTGAAATGCCGAGGTCTTCCTATAAACTTGCACACTGGCCAGCTGCCTGACTTATGTCCATTAGGAGTGAAAACAAGGTATGAGCACCATCGAAGAACGCGTCAAGAAAATCGTCGCCGAGCAACTGGGCGTTAAAGAAGAAGAAGTCGTGAACACTGCTTCCTTCGTAGAAGATCTGGGTGCCGATTCCCTTGACACCGTTGAGCTGGTGATGGCTCTGGAAGAGGAATTCGAGACCGAAATCCCTGACGAAGAAGCTGAGAAGATCACTACTGTTCAAGCCGCTATCGATTACGTCACCAGCCACCAGGCTTAAGACTTTGTAATCGCAGCTTCTTGTCATGGAAAAACCGCACTGCCTTTGCTGGCGTGCGGTTTTTTCTTTAGATGAGATGTAAAGGTTGTTCCTAGAATAAGGAGAGCGCTGTGTCGCGTAGACGCGTCGTGGTCACCGGTATGGGTATGCTGTCGCCACTGGGCACGGACGTGCCGAGCAGTTGGCAGGGCATTCTGGCTGGCCGCAGTGGCATTGGTCTGATCGAGCATACCGACCTTTCTGCCTACTCCACCCGTTTTGGCGGCTCGGTCAAAGGCTTCAACGTCGAGGAGTACCTGTCGGTCAAGGAAGCCCGCAAGCTCGACCTGTTCATCCAGTACGGCCTGGCGGCCGGTTTTCAGGCGGTGCGTAACGCCGGCCTGGAAGTGACCGATGCCAACCGTGAGCGCATTGGCGTGGCCATGGGCTCGGGTATCGGCGGTCTGACCAACATCGAGGAAACCTGCCAGATCCTGCACGCCTCCGGGCCGCGTCGGATTTCGCCGTTCTTCGTGCCGGGTTCGATCATCAACATGATTTCCGGTTTCCTGTCCATCCACCTGGGTGTGCAGGGGCCTAACTATGCCATTGCGACGGCGTGCACCACGGGCACCCATTGCATCGGCATGGCTGCGCGCAACATTGCCTACGGCGAAGCCGACGTGATGATTGCCGGTGGTGCCGAGATGGCCGCCTGCGGCCTGGGCATGGGGGGGTTCGGTGCATCCCGTGCGCTATCTACCCGCAATGACGTGCCAACGCGTGCCAGCCGTCCATGGGACAGGCTGCGTGATGGCTTTGTGCTTGCCGACGGCGCTGGTGCGCTGGTGCTCGAAGAGCTTGAGCACGCCAAGGCCCGTGGCGCCACCATCTATGCCGAGCTGGTTGGCTTTGGCATGAGCGGTGATGCCTACCACATGACCTCGCCGCCCGACACCGGTGCCGGTGCTGCACGCTGCATGGCCAACGCCCTGCGCGATGCCGGCGTCAACGCCGACCAGGTGCAGTACATCAACGCCCACGGCACTTCGACGCCGGCTGGCGACCTGGCGGAAGCCTCGGCCATCAAGTCGGTGTTCGGCGACCACGCCTACCAACTGGCGGTCAGCTCCACCAAGTCGATGACCGGTCACTTGCTGGGTGCTGCTGGCGCGGTTGAGGCGATCTTCAGTGTGCTGGCCATCAACGGCCAGGTGGCGCCGCCCACCATCAACCTGGAAGAGCCTGACGAAGGCTGTGACCTGGACTTCGTACCGCATCAGGCGCGTGAAATGCCGATCGATGTGGTGCTGTCCAACTCGTTCGGTTTCGGTGGCACCAACGGCTCGCTGGTGTTCCGTCGGTTCCACGGTTGATGCTCAGTTGGGTCGATGGCGTCGCAGCGGACACGCTGGGCGTGAAGAGTCGTGGCCTGGCCTATGGCGATGGGGTGTTCGAGACCATCGCCGTCAAGGCGGGCCAGTTGTCACTGTGGGCCCGGCACCTGCAACGTCTGCTGGAGGGCTGCAAGCGCCTGGCCATCAACCTCGACGCGGTATTGGTCGAGGCTGAATTGCAGGCCTGTGCGCGCCAGCTGGGCGACGGTGTGCTCAAGCTCATCGTTACCCGTGGCGACAGCCAGCGTGGCTATGCCGCCGACCCGCTGGCGCCTGCGCGCCGCCTGATCCAGGGCAACCCGCCTGCTGCTTACCCTGCCGCCCATGGCGAGCAGGGTGTGCGCCTGTTCGAATGCGCCACGCGCCTGGCCGAGCAACCGCTGCTGGCCGGTCTCAAGCACCTCAACCGCCTGGAGCAGGTGCTGGCCCGTGCGGAGTGGAACAGCCCGGAGTTCGCCGAAGGATTGATGCGCGATGTTTCAGGGCGCTTGGTCGAAGGCGTGTTCAGCAACCTGTTCCTGGTGCGCGAAGGTCAATTGCTGACCCCTGACCTCAGCCGCTGTGGCGTGGCCGGGGTGATGCGTGCCGAGCTGCTGGCCCAGGCGGCCACGCTGGGCGTGAGCGTGCAGGTGCGCGACCTGTGGCTGGACGATCTGCAGCAAGCCGACGAAGTTTTCATCTGCAATAGCGTTTATGGAATCTGGCCGGTGCGCGCTTTTGCGTCGCTGAACTGGCCGCCGGGCCCTCTCACCCGTAAACTGCAGAGCCTTGCCCGCGCACTACTGGATGTGTGATTCGTGAGACGTAAATTCTTGGTGCTGCTGGAAACGCTGGTCATTCTGGCAGGCCTGACCTTGGGCTATGCCGCCTGGAAAGTGCATAGCGCACTGGACCAAACCCTTAATGTCGCCCAGGAAGAACTCCTGGACGTACCGTCCGGTTCCACCCCCACCGGCACCTTCAATCGCATGCAGGCCAAGGGCACGCTGCGCGATGCGTTCTGGCTGCGTGTTTACTGGCGCTTCAACCTGGCCGGCCAGCCACTGCACAGTGGCGAGTACCGCCTGACGCCCGGCATGACCCTGCAGGACCTGCTGGGTGTGTGGCAGCGTGGTGAAGTGGTGCAATACACCCTGACCTTGGTAGAAGGCTGGAACTTCCGCCAGGTACGCGCCGCCCTCGACAAGCAGGAAAAGCTCAAGCACACGCTGGCCGGCCTGACTGACGCCGAAGTCATGACCCGCCTGGGCCACGACGGTGTGTTCCCCGAAGGCCGCTTCTTCCCCGACACCTACAAGTACGTGCGTGGCATGAGCGACGCCGAACTGCTGGGCCAGGCCTACAGCCGCCTGGACGAGGTGCTGGCCAAGGAGTGGACCGATCGTGCCCCGGACGCACCCTATGATCAGCCTTACCAGGCACTGATCATGGCCTCGCTGGTGGAGAAGGAAACCGGCGTGCCCCAGGAGCGCGCCGAAATCGCCGGCGTGTTCGTGCGTCGCCTGGCCACCGGCATGTTGCTGCAGACCGACCCCACGGTGATCTACGGCATGGGCGAGCGCTACACCGGCAAGCTGACCCGCGCCGACCTGCATGAAGTCACGCCCTACAACACCTACACCAACGCTGGCCTGCCGCCCACGCCAATCGCCATGGTCGGCCGCGAGGCCATTCATGCCGCGCTGAACCCGGCCAGCGGCACCAGCCTGTATTTCGTCGCCCGCGGCGACGGCAGCCATGTGTTCTCCGATGACCTGGATGCGCACAACAATGCCGTGCGCGAGTTTCAGCTCAAGCGCCGTGCCGACTACCGCTCAAGCCCCGCGCCGATCCCTGCGCCAGCCCCCGCGCCAGCCCAGGATTCGGGCACCGAGCCCGCCGCCGTGCCCCCGGCCAGCCCTGATACGGCGACGGACGCCAGTGGCGACGCCCCCCAAGATTCGAAAAAGGACAGCCAGTGACCGGTTTATTCATCACCCTTGAAGGGCCCGAAGGCGCGGGCAAAAGCACCAACCGCGAGTACCTGGCCCAGCACCTGCGCGCTGCCGGCCTGGACGTGGTGCTGACCCGCGAGCCCGGCGGCACGCCGCTGGCCGAGCGCATCCGCGAACTGCTGCTGGCCCCCAGCGACGAAGCCATGCACGCCGACACCGAACTGCTGCTGGTGTTCGCCGCCCGTGCCCAGCACCTGAGCGAAGTGATTCGCCCGGCGTTGGCGCGTGGCGCTGTCGTATTGTGTGATCGGTTTACCGATGCCACCTACGCCTATCAGGGCGGCGGCCGCGGCCTGAGCCGGGCGCGCATTGCCAGCCTGGAAAGCTTCGTTCAGGGCGATCTGCGCCCAGATCTGACCCTGGTGTTCGACCTGCCGGTTGAAGTGGGCCTGGCCCGCGCCACTGCCCGTGGCCGCCTGGACCGTTTCGAGCAGGAAGGCCGTGCCTTCTTCGAGGCTGTGCGCAATACCTACCTTGAGCGCGCCGCCGCCGCGCCTGAGCGCTACACACTGGTCAACGCCGCGTTGACCCTGGCCGAAGTCCAGCAACAACTGGACAGCCTGCTGCCCGGCATCGAGGCACGCGCCCGTGGCTGAGGCCTACCCGTGGCAGGACAGCCTCTGGCAGCACCTGGCCGGCCGTAGCCAGCACGCTCACGCCTACCTGTTGCATGGCCCTCAGGGTATCGGCAAGCGCGCCCTGGCCGAGCGCTTGATGGCGCTGCTGCTGTGCCAGCACCCCGTGGGCCTGGCTGCGTGCGGGCAGTGCAAGTCCTGCCACCTGCTGGCCGCAGGCAGCCACCCCGACAACTACGTCCTGGAGCCTGAGGAAGCCGACAAGGCGATCAAGGTCGACCAGGTGCGCGACCTGGTCAGCTTCGTGGTGCAGACCGCGCAACTGGGCGGGCGCAAGGTGGTGTTGATC
Organism: gamma proteobacterium L18; assembly: GCA_000497835.1. Taxonomy (GTDB): domain Bacteria; phylum Pseudomonadota; class Gammaproteobacteria; order Pseudomonadales; family Pseudomonadaceae; genus Aquipseudomonas. Next base: position 921,977 of record KI547164.1, read on the forward strand.
GAACCGGTGGAGTCGATGAACATCAACGCCGCCAACGCCTTGCTCAAAAGCCTTGAGGAGCCTTCGGGCAACACCGTGCTGTTGCTGGTCAGCCACCAGCCCAGCCGCCTGCTGCCAACCATCAAGAGCCGCTGCGTGCAGCAGGCCTGCCCGCTGCCCAGTCGGGCCATGAGCCTGGAGTGGCTGGCCGGTGCCTTGCCTGATTGCACGCCGGAGCAACGCGAAGAGTTGCTGACCCTGGCCGCCGGCTCGCCGCTGGTGGCCGTCAGCCTGCAAGCCCAGGGCGTGACCGAACAGCGCGCGCTGGTGGTCGATGGCGTGAAGAAACTGCTCAAGCAGCAGGCCTCGCCCACGCAACTGGCCGAGGGCTGGAACGCCATTCCACTGTTGCTGCTGTTCGACTGGTTCTGCGACTGGTCCAACCTGATCCTGCGCTACCAGTTGACGCAGGACGAGGAGGGGTTAGGCTTGGGAGATATGCGCAAGGTGGTCCAGTACCTGGCGCAGAAGAGTGGGCAGGGCAAGGTCCTGGCCGTTCAGGACTGGATCCTGGCCCAGCGCCAGAAAGTGCTGTCCAAGGCCAACCTCAACCGGGTGTTGTTGCTCGAAGCCTTGCTGGTGTCCTGGGCAGGTTTGCCCGGCCAGGCATGAAGAGCGTAGTGGGGCCCGCAGCGGCGGGCCTTCGGAAGTAGGCGCAATCGAGGAATACCAATGAATCAGCCAGTCAGTCCCGGCCCGCGCAACGGCATCCTGTCCCTGACCATCAAGGACAAATCGGTGCTGTACGCCGCCTACATGCCGTTCATCAAGAACGGTGGGCTGTTCATCCCCACCACCAAGAGCTACAAGCTGGGCGATGAGCTGTTCATGCTGCTCAACCTGATGGACGAGCCGGAAAAGATCCCGGTCGCCGGCCGTGTGGCCTGGATCACCCCCAAGGGCGCCCAGGGCAACCGTGCTGCCGGTGTCGGCGTGCAATTCAACGACGGTGACAACACCGCCCGCAACAAGATCGAAACCTACCTGGCCGGCGCCATCAAGTCCGACCGCCCCACTCACACGATGTAAGTCTGCTTATGCCCATGCTTGTCGATTCCCACTGCCACCTCGATCGTCTGGACCTGGCCCAGCACGACGGTTCCCTCGATGCCGCCCTGCAGGCGGCCCGTGACCGCGGGGTAGGGCACTTCCTGTGCATCGGCGTCAGCGCCGACAACGCCGGTGCCGTCAAGGCGGTGGCCGAGCGCTATGCCGACGTGGACTGCTCGGTCGGTATTCACCCGCTGGACCTCAAGCCTGGCGAAGCGCCGGCCTTGCAGTGGCTGCTGGACGAGCTGGACCACCCGCGTGTGGTGGCCATCGGTGAAACCGGTCTGGACTACCACTACGAGCCCGAAGCGGCAGAGGTGCAGCAGGCGTCGTTCCGCCTGCACCTGGAAGCGGCGAAGATCACTGGCAAGCCGGTGATCATCCATACCCGTGGTGCCCGTGCCGACACCCTTGACCTGCTGCGCGACGCGCAACTGCCCCAGGCGGGCGTGCTGCACTGCTTCACCGAAGACTGGGACATGGCCAAGGCTGCTCTGGACATGGGCTATTACATTTCCCTGTCGGGCATCGTCACCTTCCGCAACGCCGATGCCCTGCGCGACGTGGCGCGTCAGGTGCCGGCCGATCGCCTGCTGGTGGAGACCGATTCGCCGTACCTGGCGCCCATCCCGCATCGTGGCAAGCCGAACCTGCCGCAGTACGTGCGTGAAGTCGCCGAGTTTCTGGCGCTGGTGCGTGGGGAGTCCTACGAGCAGCTGGCCGAGCAGACCACCGCCAACTTCAAGCGGCTGTTCCCTCTGGCTCATCTGTAGCTTGTGTTGGTTTCATCGCGAGCAAGGTCGAGCGCGATGAGGCCGGCGATGGCGCATCGAATCCCAGGCAAAAAAAACCCGGGTTCTGGGGGGTGAATCCGGGTTAAGACCATTAGGAGTAATACAAAGGCGAACGGTCCCTGGCCACCTTTATCGGCGTGTCACTTGGGGGGTATGAGCGCGCCGACACTTGAAGTATTGGCTACCTTTTGCACTATGCCACCGCCGATTGATTATTTTTTAAACAGATTTGGAATACGCCCGCGTCCGTTGAGTGCTCTTGGCAAGGTCGAGCGTCAAAGCGTCAAAAACTTGATGGAAGATTTTGTACCGGCACGTGTCCACAAACAGGATCATCGTTGGAACTTCCGTGCAATTTGCTGCAAGTTAGGCATAATACCGGGCTTCGATTTTGATCCAGTTCATCTTATGCAGAAAGAACCTCGTAAGGTCCGTGAGTTTCGTCGCCGCGAGCAAGAGATCCTCGATACCGCGCTCAAGCTGTTTCTCGAACAAGGTGAAGACAGCGTCACCGTCGAGATGATCGCGGATGCCGTGGGCATCGGCAAAGGCACGATCTACAAGCATTTCAAGTCCAAGGCGGAGATCTACCTGCGCCTGATGCTCGACTACGAGCGCGATTTGAACGAACTGCTGCATTCGGCCGACGTCGACCGCGACAAGGAAGCCCTGTCGCGCGCCTACTTCGAGTTCCGCATGCGCGACCCCCAGCGCTACCGCCTGTTCGATCGCCTGGAAGAGAAGGTGGTCAAGGGCAACCAGGTGCCTGAGATGGTCGAGGAGCTGCACAAGATCCGCGCCTCCAACTTCGACCGCCTGACCCTGCTGATCAAGGGTCGCATCAGCGAAGGTAAGCTCGAAGACGTGCCACCCTACTTCCACTATTGCGCCTCCTGGGCCCTGGTACACGGCGCCGTGGCGCTGTACCACTCGCCATTCTGGAGCAACGTGCTGGAAGACCAGGAAGGCTTCTTCCAGTTCCTGATGGACATCGGCGTGCGCATGGGCAACAAGCGCAAGCGCGACAGCGAACCCTCCGCCTGATCTGCCTTGCCCTGGTAGGTTCAGTTCTGTGGGAGCGGGCTCTGCCCGCGAAAAGCATACAGCGAACTTCCAGGGGTACTACGCCATCCTTTTCGCGGGCAGAGCCCGCTCCCACAGGAGGAGGCGCGTATACTGATTCCAATGGGGGCTTGCCAGATCCTGACTTTTCGGTCAGATTTTAGCAGTCCGCTTCTCCCATGCCGGAGTCATCATGATCGTCGATCGTCAAGGCAGGCGTTTTCGCAATCTGCGCGTCAGCCTGACGGCCGCCTGCAACTACGCCTGCACGTACTGCGTGCCCGACGGCAAGCGCCTGGTCGCCGCCCAGGACGAGTTGTCGGCGGCAGCCTTGGTGCGCGGTGTGGCGTACCTGATGGAGGCTGCCGGCATCGAGCGCCTGCGCGTCACGGGCGGCGAACCACTGGTCAGCCCCAAACTCGATGACTTCCTGCGTGGCGTGGCCGGCCTGGGCCTGAACGACATCAGTCTGACCACCAATGGTCAGCTGCTCTCTCGCAAACTGCCGCTGCTGCTGGAAACCGGCATCCGCCGCATCAACGTCTCCCTCGACACCCTGGACCCGGACGCCTTCCGCAGCATCGCCCGTGGCGGTGACCTGCGCACCGTGCTCGACGGCCTTGAGCGGGCGAGGGCGGCGGGCCTGAAGGTCAAGGTCAACATGGTGCCGCTGCGTGGGCGCAACATCGATCAGGTGGTGCCGCTGCTTGATTACTGTCTGGACCGTGGCTTCGAGTTGCGTTTCATCGAGCTGATGCGCATGGGGCACCTGGCCAGCGATGCCAACGCCTTCCACGCCCAGTTCATCAGCCTGGCGCAATTGCTCGCGCTGATCGGCGACCACCATGAATACCAGCAGGCCAGTGCGCCCGTGGACGCCACCGCCATCCGCTACGAAGTGCCGGGGCGTGGTTATTTTGGCGTGATCGCCAACGAGAGCGTGCCGTTCTGCCGTACCTGCTCGCGCTTGCGTCTGTCGTCCACCGGCTGGCTGCATGGCTGCCTGTCGTCCAGCAACCGCCACTATATCGGTGACCTGCTCGACAAGCCCCGCCACCAGGCTTTGCCGGCCCTGCAGGGCTTGCTGGTCAAGGCCTTGGGTGACAAACAGGCCGTGGCCTTTTCCGGCGGCGCCACGGTGATGAAGATCATCGGCGGGTAAAGGGGCCAGACTGGCGCAAAAGCTGCATCACGCGGCTATTCGCCGGTTTTCCGTCACCGGCCTCTGGAGGAAAGATGCGTAGCCTGATCTTGTCGCTCGCGCTGTTGGCGCTGAGTGGCTGCATGAGTGTCAGTGACATGGGGCAAGTCACCCACGATCAATTGAGCGATGCCGGTGTGCTGAACCACAGCAACACCCGTCGCCTGAACAACTTTCGCCTGCAGCCCGACTCGTTCATCTACATCGGCCAAGGTGCCTTCGCCCCGCCGGGCAGCGCCTACCCCAAGCCTAACGTAGTGGCCGAAGCGGCGTTCAATGGCTTCATCGATTACTTCCCCATGGTCCGCCGTGCCCGCACGCCGCTGGGCCTTGAGCAGGCCCTGGGCGAGGCGCGCAGTGCCGGTGCCAGCTACCTGCTGTACACTCGCTTCGCCAACGCTGACGACCGCATCGGCAACGCCGACGAGTGGGCCGACCAGGAAGCCGTCGACCGCCTGGGTGTGGACAACGGCACCATTCAGGTGATGCTGATCGAAACCAACACCCGATACCTGATCGACAGCGCCACCATCCGCATGCGTGGTGGCCTGCTGAGCATCCACAACCAGAAGCCGGAAGATTTGCTAGAGCCGCCGCTGGAGGATTACGCTCGTATGCTGTTGGGCATGAGTCGCCCGTAACGGTTTACAGGAGCAAGGCATGAGCGGTGCAGGCAAGGCCAATGATCTGCTGGCGCAGATCCCCAGCAGCGGCAAGGGGCTGCCGCCCGTGCACCTGTGGAATCCGGACTTCTGCGGCCATATCGACATGCGCATCGCCCGTGACGGCACCTGGTATTACCTGGGCACGCCAATCGGGCGCAAGCCCATGGTGCGTTTGTTCTCCACTATCCTGCGCCGCGATGGTGACGACTACGTACTGGTCACGCCGGTGGAAAAGGTGGGTATCACTGTCGATGACGCACCTTTTGTTGCGGTAACCCTGGAGGTCGAAGGGCAGGGTGAGGGCCAGATACTGCGCTTCGTCACCAATGTCGAGGACAGTGTCGTGGCCGATGCCGAGCATCCGCTTCGGGTCGAGACCGATCCTGCTACACAAGAACCATCGCCCTACGTGCTGGTGCGCAGCAACCTCGAAGCACTGGTGCACCGCAATGTGTTCTACCAGCTGGTCGAGCTGGCCACCGTACGCGAAATCGACGGCCAGCGTTGGCTGGGTGTGTGGAGCAGCGGCCAGTTCTTCGCCATCGGCCTGGAGCCCTGACGCAGACTGCGGCAAGGGCTAACACTGTGGGAGCAAAACAGTTGTCGCTACCTGGATCGTTGTAGCAGCGGCCGCCAGGCCGCGTCAGGGCCACCGCCCAATCCGCGATTGGCCACCCCATCTTCCCGCCTATTGGCACTGTAGCCGCCCCGCAAACGCGCCTATCTTCACCTCATCCCCCAAGAGGTCACGAAGATGAACATCCGCGTCCTGCTAGCCACCGCCCTGCTGTCCACCAGGGCCTTCGCCCACGACAATGTGCATATCCTGCAACAACAAACCCCACCCAACGCCCCTGGCCAGCAAGCCATCATGCTCACGGTCGACTACGCCCCCGGCCAGGCGTCCGATGCCCATAGCCACCCTGGTTCGGTGATGGCTTATGTGCTTGAGGGCAGCGTCGTGTCGCAATTGAAAGGCGAGGCGCCTGTCACTTACAAGCAAGGGCAGTACTGGTATGAGCCTGCGGGGACGGTGCATCTGGTGTCGCGTAACGCCAGCAAGACCAAGCCGGCGAAGTTGCTGGTGTGGGTGTTGAAGGGCGAGTCGCAGCAGGTGTTGGAGCCTTACAAACAGTAATGGAATTTGACTGGTGAAGTCTGCGCTTCCCCTCGAATATGAGCGCCATTTCGGGGGGGGGGGAGAATTTCATGAGGCGATTCGCTTTTGTCAGCGAGGCGGCGGCCCGCGAGTACAGGGCTTTACCTGAGCATATTCAGGATGAATTTGGCAAGGATCTACGTCGGATCCAGTATGGCGATCAGCCAACGCTGGTCAGCAAGCCGTTGTCGGGGGCTGTGGGGCCTGGGGCGCTGGAATTGGTGCTCAACGGCAGTCCGGCCTACCGATGCGTGTACATCGTAAAGTTTGCCGACACGCTATTCGTGCTGCATTCCTTCATCAAAACCACGAATCGGACGGACCGTCATGCCATGGCTGTGGCGCAATCGCGCTTGAAGGAACTGATGTGCTTGCTGCGTGAGAGTCGCGTCAGTTCCCGGTGACCTGTGAAATAACTATCTGTGGCTGAGTCTGGTTGCCGTCTGTACCCATCGTAAATTGAGTCCGAAACCCCAGCTTGTCGAGCATGTCCATCATCGAGTCCACGGTAAATTTTTCGATTTTGCCGTTGGCCAGCTCTGAAATGCGCGACTGCGTGACGTCAAGGCGGGTAGCGGCCTCGGTTTGGTTGAGTTTCATTTTCTTGAGGCAGTCGGTGATGAAGATGGACAGGTCCATCTTCAGGGCCATTTTACTGGCGGTTTCTTCGTCGTGGGTGACGTGGAAAGGGCTGTCGTAATATTTGAGCGTCATGGGGTAGTACCAGAATTATCTAAAATTTTAGATAATGTACTCGGCAGTCGTGCTTAGCGCAACCTTGGCTTTGTTGATGGAGTGACTGAAAATGTTGCACAACGCTAGCGTGATGAGGGCGCGGTATTGATGATACGTCCCCGTCTAAGGGCGGTCCGGGCCTGCCCAAATTTCATCCTTGAGGTCACTTTTATCGATGGTCAGCGATTTACTGTCGACATGAGTGAAGACTTGAGAGTGTATCCAGGTCTCAGGCCTTTGGCGCGCGGCCAAGCATTTTTGGGGGCTGCGTTGGGTGATGCGGGCTGGACAGTAGAATGGCGGGAGCAGGATATTCAGATAGGTGCTGACGTTTTGTATATGGATGCAGCCAAGCAGCGCCAATTGTTGCCGTTGCCATAGGGTGGTCCGTTGCATTGCCGGGGGGATATACCGGGCGTTGCCTTGCGAGGGGCGGGCAAATCGCGAGTGTTCACTGCCCCAGAAACGACAAAACCCCTCTAGAAGAGGGGTTTCGCTAAATTTTGGCTCCACGACCTGGACTCGAACCAGGGACCCAATGATTAACAGTCATTTGCTCTACCAACTGAGCTATCGCGGAATCTGGTGCCTATGTTACTGATTCAAAAGGAGAAGTCAACTCTTTTTGTTAACTTCTCCCGCTGAATGGCATCACAGCACGGCAACAATCGCCTTGATCACCCGATCAATGTTGCTCTGGTTCAGCGCGGCTACACAGATGCGGCCGGTGTCCAGCGCGTAGATGCCGAAGTCGCTGCGCAGGCGCTGGGCCTGGGCGGCGGTCAGGCCCGAGTAGGAGAACATGCCGCGCTGCAGGCCAACGAAACCGAAGTCACGGTTGGCGCCGGCAGCGGCCAGGCCTTCGACCATCTGGTTGCGCATGCCGCGGATGCGCAGGCGCATTTCGGCCAGTTCCGCTTCCCATTGGGCGCGCAGCTCAGGGCTGTTCAGCACAGTGGCCACGATCATGGCGCCGTGGGTTGGCGGGTTGGAGTAGTTGGTGCGGATCACACGCTTGACCTGAGACAGCACGCGGGTGCTTTCTTCCTTGGACTCGGTGACGATCGACAGGGCGCCCACACGCTCGCCGTACAGCGAGAACGACTTGGAGAACGAACTGGACACGAAGAAAGTCAGGCCCGATTCGGCGAACAGGCGCACAGCGGCGGCGTCTTCGTCGATGCCGTCGCCAAAGCCCTGGTAGGCCATGTCCAGAAACGGTACGTGGCCCTTGGCCTTGACGGTTTCCAGCACTTGCTTCCAGTCTTGCGGGGTCAGGTCGACGCCGGTCGGGTTGTGGCAGCAGGCGTGCAGCACAACGATGGAGCCGTTGGGCAGGGCGTTGAGGTCTTCGAACAGGCCGGCACGGTTCACACCGTTGGTGGCGGCGTCGTAGTAGCGGTAGTTCTGCACCGGGAAGCCGGCGGTTTCGAACAGGGCGCGGTGGTTTTCCCAGCTAGGGTCGCTGATGGCGACCACGGCGTTGGGCGAGAGCTGCTTGAGGAAGTCAGCGCCGATTTTCAGCGCGCCGGTGCCGCCGACGGCTTGCACGGTGACCACGCGGCCTTCGGCCAGCAGGGGCGACTGGGCGCCGAACAGCAGTTTCTGCACGGCCTGGTCGTAGGCCGCGATGCCGTCGATCGGCAGGTAGCCGCGGGCAGCGTGCAGGGCAACGCGTGCGGTCTCGGCTTCGACAACGGCGCGCAACAGGGGAATTCGCCCTTGTTCGTCACTGTAAACGCCCACGCCCAAGTTGATCTTGTCGGTGCGGGTGTCAGCGTTGAACGCTTCGTTCAGGCCCAGGATAGGATCGCGGGGTGCCAATTCGACAGCAGAAAACAGGCTCATTTTTACCGTAGCTCTGATTGGAGGGTAATGGGGGGGTACACCACTCCAAAAATGCACTAGAGCGGTGCACAAACGGGGAGTCAGTATAGAGATCCTTGCTGACACCTGCGACAGGTTGCAGCACCTTTTGCCGTCGTTTTTCACTTTTTTTTACGACCGTTAGTCATTTCAAACACCGCGCGGTCCAAACTCCGTGTAGGCAATGTCTTGAAAGCGGCGCCGAGAGACGCCACTTGGGGTATAAGTACTGTCTATAAATACAGGCGCGTTGTCGTGCTTGTACTCGTTTTTGCCCGTAGGATTTTTCCTGACGGTGACCCAAGAGGTTTGTCATGTCCGAGTTCCAGCTCGTCACCCGTTTCCAGCCCGCCGGCGACCAGCCAGAGGCCATTCGCCTGATGGTGGAAGGCATTGAAGCGGGCCTTGCGCACCAGACCCTGCTCGGCGTGACGGGCTCGGGCAAGACGTTCAGCATCGCCAACGTGATCAACCAGGTGCAGCGACCGACCCTGGTGCTGGCGCCCAACAAGACCCTGGCGGCGCAGTTGTACGGCGAATTCAAGGCGTTTTTCCCCAATAACGCCGTGGAGTATTTCGTTTCGTACTACGACTACTACCAGCCCGAAGCCTACGTGCCGTCGTCGGACACCTTCATCGAGAAGGACTCGTCCATCAACGATCACATCGAGCAGATGCGTCTGTCGGCGACCAAGGCGCTGCTGGAACGCAAGGACGCCATCATCGTCACCACCGTGTCGTGCATCTACGGTCTGGGTAGCCCCGAAACCTATTTGAAGATGGTGTTGCACGTGGACCGCGGCGACAAGCTCGACCAGCGCGCGTTGTTGCGCCGCCTGGCTGACCTGCAGTACACCCGCAATGAGATGGATTTTGCCCGCGCCACTTTCCGCGTGCGCGGCGACGTGATTGATGTGTACCCGGCCGAATCGGACCTGGAAGCCATCCGTATCGAGCTGTTTGATGATGAGGTCGAAAGCCTGTCGGCCTTCGACCCGCTGACCGGTGAGGTGATCCGCAAGCTGCCGCGCTTCACCTTCTACCCCAAAAGCCACTACGTGACGCCGCGTGAGACGTTGCTGGAAGCCATTGATGGCATCAAGGAGGAGTTGAAGGAGCGCCTGGATTACCTGCGCGACAACAACAAGCTGGTCGAGGCCCAGCGCCTGGAGCAGCGCACCCGCTTCGACCTGGAGATGATCCTGGAGCTGGGTTATTGCAACGGCATCGAAAACTACTCGCGCTACCTGTCCGGTCGCCCGGCGGGTGCTCCGCCGCCCACTTTGTATGACTACCTGCCGCCGGATGCGCTGCTGGTGATCGACGAATCCCACGTCAGCGTTCCCCAGGTGGGGGCGATGTACAAGGGTGACCGTTCGCGCAAGGAAACCCTGGTGGAATATGGTTTCCGCCTGCCGTCGGCGCTGGACAACCGGCCCATGCGTTTTGACGAGTGGGAAGGGGTGAGCCCGCAGACCATCTTCGTCTCGGCCACGCCAGGCAAGTACGAAGAAGAGCATGCAGGCCGTGTGATCGAACAGGTTGTACGTCCCACAGGCCTGGTTGATCCGCTGGTAGAGGTGCGCCCGGCGCTGACTCAGGTGGACGACTTGTTGTCGGAGATCCGCAAGCAGGTGGCCATCGAAGAGCGCGTGCTGGTCACGGTGCTGACCAAGCGCATGGCGGAAGACCTTACCGACTACCTGGCCGACCATGATGTGAAGGTGCGCTACCTGCACTCGGACATCGATACCGTGGAGAGGGTGGAAATCATCCGCGACCTGCGCTTGGGCACCTTCGATGTGCTGGTGGGCATCAACCTGCTGCGTGAGGGCCTGGACATGCCCGAGGTGTCGCTGGTGGCGATCCTCGATGCGGACAAGGAAGGTTTTCTGCGCTCGGACCGCTCATTGATCCAGACCATTGGCCGGGCCGCGCGTAACCTCAATGGCCGGGCGATCCTGTATGCGGACCGCATGACCGGCTCGATGGAGCGTGCCATTGGCGAGACCGAGCGTCGGCGTGAGAAGCAGATCGCGTTCAACGAAGCCAATGGCATCACGCCCCAGGGCGTGGTCAAGGACGTGGCTGACATCATGGAAGGCGCTACCGTGCCCGGTTCGCGCAGCAAGAAGCGCAAGGGCATGGCCAAGGCGGCGGAAGAAAGCGCCAAGTACGAAAACGAACTGCGCTCGCCGAGCGAGATCACCAAGCGCATCCGTCAGTTGGAAGAAAAAATGTACCAACTGGCCCGCGACCTGGAGTTCGAGGCGGCTGCGCAGATGCGCGACGAAATTGCCAAACTGCGCGAGCGACTGCTCAACGTTTAGGGATTACCTTAAAAAGGCCTGGCGCGATGGCGCCTCTACTGGCCTCATCGCGAGCAAGCTTTGCTCCCACAGTGGTAAGACATACACCTGTATGCGGCTCAACACTGTGGGAGCAAAGCTTGCTCGCGATGAGGCCGGCGAAGTCAGCCCAACATCATGAGGCTGCCCCCACCGGTATCAACCCCGCGGAGTAATGTCCCGCTCCACCGGCTCGGGATCCGCATCAAACCCCTGCGGGTACTTGCCCTTCAAATTCCACGCAAACGCAATGATCTCGGCAATGGTGCGGTACAGCGTCTCGGGAATGCTGTCACCCAATTCCAACCGCGCCAGCAACTTCACCAATTCGGCGTTTTCGTAGATCGGCACTTCATATTCCCGGGCAACGGCCAGGATAGCTTCGGCCAGTTCATCATCACCCTTGGCGGTCAACGTCGGTGCCTGTTGGCCGTCGTAGGTCAGGGCGATGGCCTGGCGAGGAGGGGTGTGGTTCATGCGGTTTCATCCACCCAGCGTTGTTCCAGTTGCGTGCGCGGCCCTTGGGGCGGGGTGCCCTGGTGGCATTGCAGGTCGGTGACGGCCAGGCCCTGGGCCAGCAGGCGTTCGCGCAGGCTGCCCAGTTGGCTGTCGATCAGTTGCGCGGTGGCCGGCCATTGCGCCCACAGTTGTCCGCTGAGGCTGCCACGCAGAAGCTGCGCCTGGATTTGCAGTGGGCCCAGCGGGTCAAGGTCGAAGGCCAGTTCCACGCGCCATAGCGGGTCGCGCTGTTCGGGTGTCTGTTCGGCTTGCTGGCGCGGTTCGTCGGGTTCGTCCTCGCGCTGCACGCGAACCTGCAGGGGCACGATGTCCTGCTGGTTGCGCATGGGAATTTCCAGCTGCCAGGTGGTCAGGATCTTGCCGTCATCGCTCATGCCGCTCTGTTCCAGGCTGGACAGCTGATGGCTCTGCAGGCGTGACACGGCGGCGGAGGCCAGGCGCAGCAAGTGCTCCAGGTCATTTTCGCCATCGAAACTGCCCAGCAGCCGCGCCGGCAACGGGAAGCCGTTGGCCGGCTTCTCGCCGACCTGGCCCAGGGTGCCGAGGGCGCTGCGGACATAGCCGGGCAGCACGTTGGCCAACGCCTTGGCGGCATCGGCCGGGTTGAACGGGGCGCTGCCGGGCAGGTTGGGCAGGATCTGCGCCACCAGGCGCAGCAAGCTGCTTTTCAAGTCGTCGGGCAGCGCGCCGCCCTGGGGCGTGGCCAGTTGCGCTTCCAGGAACAGGCCGCTGGCGTTCAGCGCCTGGGCCACACCGCGGGCATCGGTCAGCTGGCGGATGTCGGGCAGGCTGGCCAGCAGACGGTTGGCGCTGGCGCGCAGATCGTCACCCACTTCACGGCTGTCCCCCAGGTTTTGCAACGTCGCCAACAGGCCTTCAAGCGAGCCTTGGCGGCTTTGCTGGGTTTGCAAATGCTGGTTCACCGCCAGTTGTTCCAGGCGCCCGCTCAGCGGCACAAAGGCCAGGCTTTGCGAGCCCTGCACCTGGGCGCTCAGCAAACTGCCCAGGCGCAGCGGCCCGGGGCTGTCGATTTCCAGGATGCTGCCAGCCATGGCGGTGTTCATCAGGGTGACCAGCGAGCGATAAGTGCCCAACTGCGGCTGCAACTGGCTGCTGATGACCTTGCCCTGCACCAGGGTGCCCACCGGCAATTGCTGGGTGTCCAGCTGGGTCAGCGTGCCCACGCTGCTGCTCTTGGCCTGCTGCACTGTCACGGCCAGGTTGCCGGAGGCCAGTTGCGTCACGGTCACCTGGGTGCCCTGGGGTAGGGGCTGTTTGCTGGTGGCCTGCACGGTGGCCTGTTCGCCGCTGCTGGTCACCAGCGATAGCACCACCTGGAACGTCTGGCCGGTACCGCCTTTACTGGACAGCACCTGGCCGCTGGCGCTGTCACCAATGTCCAGCAAGCTGGTCAGCGGCGTCAGCACTTTCAGCACGTCGCCGCTGCTGGCGGCCGCGCGCAGGGCGCCGACGCTGGACAGCTGCGAGGAAAGACCGGTGATGTCACTTGTCATGGGAACCTGGCCTGTGGAAATTGCCATGATGGCAGTAGGGAGCGATATGTATAATGCGGCACCAACTTTTTCGAAGCCTGTATACAGTGTGCGTTGCTGAAGGTGTCAGCTTTGCAAAAAGTGCGCCGTTGCCAGTTTAACGGCCAGCACGGCGCGCACTTGAACGGCAGCTGTACCCTTCATCCGATTGATAAGGCCATCGTTTGACTCTTCCTCTCCAAGCCCAGGCACTGGCGTGCGAGCGCGACTGGCGGATGCTGTTCGAGCACCTCGAACTGTCCGTCGGGGCAGGTGACATGGTGCAGATCAGCGGCCCCAACGGCAGCGGCAAGACCAGTCTGCTGCGCCTGCTTGCCGGTTTGATGCAACCCACTGCCGGTCAGGTGCTGCTGGGCGGCAAGCCGTTGCAAGGCCAGGGCGCACAACTGCTGTGGATCGGCCACGCCGCCGGGATCAAGGACGTGCTCACCGCCGAAGAGAACCTGACCTGGCTGTGCGCCCTGCATCACCATGCCGACCGCGACGCCATCTGGCGGGCGCTGGAGGCCGTTGGCCTGCGCGGTTTCGAGGATGTGCCGTGCCACACCCTGTCAGCCGGCCAGCAGCGCCGCGTGGCCCTGGCGCGGCTTTACCTGCCCGCGCCGCCGCTGTGGATTCTCGACGAGCCCTTCACCGCCCTCGACAAGCAGGGCGTGGCGCAACTGGAAGCCCACCTGGCCGCCCACTGCGAGCAGGGCGGCATGGTAGTGCTGACCACGCACCACACGCTGACGATAAAACCGGCCGGCTACCGCGACCTCGATCTGGCAGGGTGGGCAGCATGAGTGGCGTCTTCATCACCCTGCTCAAGCGCGAAGCCCGCCTGCTGGTGCGTCGCCCTGCGGAATTGATCAACCCACTGGTATTCTTTGCCATCGTCATCGCCCTGTTCCCGCTGGCCGTGGGCCCGGAAGCGCAATTGCTGCGCACGCTGTCGCCGGGGCTGGTTTGGGTGGCGGCGCTGTTGTCGGTGCTATTGTCGCTCGACGGGCTGTTTCGCAGCGATTTCGAAGACGGCTCGCTCGAACAGTGGGTACTGTCACCCCACCCACTGCCGCTGCTGGTGCTGGCTAAAGTATTGGCGCACTGGGCGTTTTCCGGGTTGTCCCTGGTGCTGCTGTCACCGCTGCTGGCGTTGATGCTGGGTTTGCCGGTCGCCTGCCTGCCCGTGCTGCTAGCCTCTCTATTGCTGGGCACGCCCGTGCTCAGCCTGTTGGGCGCCGTGGGCGCTGCGCTGACCGTGGGCCTCAAACGTGGTGGCCTGTTGCTGGCGCTGGTGATTCTGCCGTTGTACATCCCGGTCTTGATCCTTGGCAGCGGCGCTTTGCAAGCGGCGCTACAAGGCATGCCGGCTGCCGGTTACCTGCTGTGGCTGGGTAGCCTGACCGCCCTTGCGGTCACTTTGACACCCTTTGCGATAGCCGCTGGCCTGAAGATCAGCGTCGGCGAATAATGAAGCCAGCCTCCAAGAGGGCCGGCACGTTTCAGGATGCACCGTGATGAATAGCAGCGTGATCAGTTGGACATGGTTTCACAAACTCGGCTCGCCGAAGTGGTTCTACGGCATCAGCGGCCGCCTGCTGCCCTGGCTCAGCGTGGCCGCCGCCGTGCTGTTGGCCATTGGCGTGGTCTGGGGCCTGGCCTTTGCGCCCCAGGACTACCAGCAGGGCAACAGTTTCCGCATCATCTATATCCACGTGCCGGCCGCCATGCTGGCCCAGTCCTGCTACGTGATGATTGCCATCGCCGGCCTGGTGGGGCTGGTGTGGAAGATGAAAATCGCCGACATCGCCCTGCAGTGCGGGGCGCGCATCGGCGCCTGGATGACCGCCCTGGCGCTGCTTACCGGCTCCATCTGGGGCAAACCCACCTGGGGCACCTTCTGGGTGTGGGATGCACGGCTCACTTCGATGCTGATCCTGCTGTTCCTCTACGTGGGCCTGATCGCCCTGGGCCATGCCATCAGCAACCGCGATAGCGCCGCCAAGGCCTGCGCGGTGCTGGCACTGGTGGGCGTGGTGAACATCCCGATCATCAAGTACTCGGTGCAGTGGTGGAGCACCCTGCACCAGGGCGCCACCTTCAGCCTGACCAAAAAACCGGACATGCCGCCGGAAATGTGGCTGCCGCTGCTGTTCACGGCGTTGGGCTTCTACTGCTTCTTCGGCGCGGTGCTGCTGATGCGCATGCGCCTGGAAGTGCTCAAGCGCGAGGCTCGCAGCAGCTGGGCCAAGGCCGAAGTGGCACAGGCGCTGGAGGGTCGAGTATGAATTTCGCTTCATTCGGCGATTTTCTCGCCATGGGCCATCATGGTGCCTACGTCTGGTCGGCCTACGGCATTTGCCTGGTGGTGCTGGTGAACAATATCGCCGCGCCGATGCTGGCGCGTCGACGCTATTTGCAGGAAGAGGCGCGCCGTCTGCGCCGGGAGAAAGGCAAGTGAATCCGCTGCGCAAGAAACGTCTGTTGATCATCGTCGGCCTGCTGGTGGGTCTGGGCGTGGCCGTGGGCCTGGCGCTGAGCGCGCTGCAACAGAACATCAACCTGTTCTACACCCCCACCCAGATCGCCAACGGCGAGGCGCCGGTGGACACCCGCATCCGCGCCGGCGGCATGGTGGAGAAGGGTTCGCTGGTACGCTCGGCCGACTCGCTGGACGTGCGCTTCGTGGTCACCGACTTCAACAAGAACGTCACCATCACCTACCGCGGCATCCTGCCGGACCTGTTCCGCGAAGGGCAGGGGATCGTCGCCTTGGGCAAGCTGGACGCCAATGGCGTGGTAGTGGCTGATCAGATCCTGGCCAAGCACGACGAGAAATACATGCCGCCGGAAGTCACCAAGGCGCTCAAGGACAGCGGCCAGTCAGCCGCAAACCCCGCCGCCGCACCCGGCAAGGAAGGTTGAACCGATGATTCCCGAACTCGGCCATCTGGCCATGATCCTGGCCCTGTGCTTCGCCCTGGTGCAGGCCACCGTCCCGCTGTTCGGCGCCTGGCGCGGCGATCGGCAATGGATGGCCCTGGCCCAGCCAGCGGCCTGGGGGCAATTCTTTTTCCTGGTGTTTGCCTTTGGCAGCCTGACCTACAGCTTCATGACCGATGACTTTTCGGTCGGCTACGTGGCCAACAACTCCAACAGCGCCTTGCCCTGGTACTACAAGTTCAGCGCCGTGTGGGGTGCCCACGAAGGCTCCCTGCTGCTGTGGGCGCTGATCCTGGGCGGCTGGACCTTTGCGGTGTCGGTGTTCTCGCGGCAACTGCCGCAGGTGATGCTGGCGCGCGTGCTGGCGGTGATGGGCATGATCAGCACCGGCTTTCTGCTGTTCCTGATCCTGACCTCCAACCCGTTCTCGCGCATCCTGCCCCAGGTACCGTCCAACGGCGCCGACCTCAATCCCTTGCTGCAGGATCCCGGCCTGATCATCCACCCGCCCATGCTGTACATGGGCTATGTGGGCTTCTCGGTGGCCTTCGCCTTCGCTATCGCCGCCTTGCTGGGCGGCCGTCTGGATGCGGCCTGGGCGCGCTGGTCGCGGCCGTGGACCATCGTGGCGTGGAGTTTTCTGGGCTTCGGTATCACCTTGGGCTCCTGGTGGGCCTATTACGAACTGGGCTGGGGCGGCTGGTGGTTCTGGGACCCGGTGGAAAACGCCTCGTTCATGCCGTGGCTGGTAGGCACCGCGCTGATTCACTCGCTGGCCGTCACCGAGAAACGCGGCGTATTCAAGAGCTGGACCGTGCTGCTGGCCATCGCGGCCTTCTCGCTGAGCCTGCTGGGCACCTTCCTGGTCCGTTCCGGCGTGCTGACCTCGGTGCACGCCTTTGCCTCGGACCCGGCGCGCGGCGTGTTCATCCTGATCTTCCTGTTGTGCGTGGTCGGCGGCTCGCTGACCCTGTTCGCCCTGCGCGCCCCGGTGGTCAAGAGCCACGTGGGCTTTGGCCTGTGGTCGCGCGAAACGCTGCTGCTGGGCAATAATCTGGTGCTGGTGGTGGCCGCCTCGATGATCCTGCTGGGCACCCTGTACCCGCTGGTACTGGACGCCATCAGCGGCGCCAAGCTGTCGGTGGGCCCGCCGTACTTCAACGCACTGTTTGTGCCGCTGATGGCCATCCTCATGGTGGTAATGGCGGTGGGCGTGCTGGTGCGCTGGAAGGACACCCCGCTGCAGTGGCTGCGCGGCATGCTCACCCCGGTGCTGATCGGCGCGGTGGTGCTGGCGCCGGTCGGCGGCCTGCTGGTGGACAATTTCGACTGGGCCATCCTCACCGTGTTCGCCCTGGCGGCCTGGGTGCTGCTGGCCGGCGTGCGCGACCTGTTCGACAAGACTCGCCACAAAGGCCTGCTCAAGGGCGCCCGCAGCCTGACCCGCAGTTACTGGGGCATGCACCTGGCCCACCTGGGCATGGCCGTGTGCGCCCTGGGCGTAGTGCTGTCCAGCAGCCACAGCGCCCAGCGCGACCTGCGCATGGCGCCGGGCGATGCCGTGGACCTGGCCGGTTACCACTTCATTTTCGACGGTGCACAGCACTACCGCGGCCCCAATTTCACGGCCGACCGCGGCACCCTGCGCGTCAGCAAGGATGGCAAGGACGTGACTGTGCTGTACCCGGAAAAACGCCTGTACACCGTGCAGCAATCGATGATGACCGAAGCCGGTATCGACGCAGGTTTCACCCGTGACCTGTACGTGGCCCTGGGCGAGCCCCTGGAAAACGGTGCCTGGGCGGTGCGCGTGCACGTCAAGCCGTTCGTGCGCTGGATCTGGTTCGGCGGCCTGCTGACCGCCCTGGGCGGTGCGCTGGCGGCGATGGACCGTCGTTATCGGGTCAAGGTACGCGCCAAGGTGCGTGATGTATTGGGTCTGGAAGGAGCAGCGGCATGAAGCGCTGGATGTTGTTGGTGCCGCTGGCACTGTTCTTGGTGGTGGCGGTGTTTCTCTACCGTGGCTTGTACCTGGACCCCTCGGAGCTGCCATCGGCCATGATCGGCAAGCCGTTCCCGGCGTTCGCGCTGCCGTCGGTACAGGACGGCAAGCCGCTGACCGAGGCTGACCTCAAAGGCAAGCCGGCGCTGGTCAACGTCTGGGGCACCTGGTGCATTTCCTGCCGGGTCGAGCACCCGGTATTGACCAAACTGGCCCAGCAGGGCGTGGTGATCTACGGCGTCAACTACAAGGACGTCAATGCCGCCGCGCTGAAGTGGCTGCAGGATTTCCACAACCCCTACCAGATCAATATCAATGACGAGCAGGGCGGGCTGGGCTTGAACCTGGGCGTGTACGGCGCGCCGGAAACCTTCTTGATCGACGCCAAGGGCGTGATCCGCTTCAAGCACGTGGGCGTAATCGACGACACTGTGTGGCGCGAGCAACTGGCCAGCCAATACCAGGCACTGGTCGACGAGGCTCGCCCATGAAGCGTTGGCTGGCCGCCGCCAGCCTGGCGCTGGGCCTGTGTGGCGTGGCCCAGGCGGCCATCGACACCTACCAGTTCGCCAACGACGCCGAGCGTGATCGCTACCGCGAGCTGACCCAGGAACTGCGCTGCCCCAAATGCCAGAACCAGGACATCGCCGACTCCAACGCGCCGATTGCCGCCGACCTGCGCCGGGAAATCTTCCGCATGCTGGGCGAGGGCAAGAACAACCAGCAGATCGTCGAGTTCATGGTCGACCGCTATGGCGAGTTCGTACGCTACAAGCCGGCACTCACTGCCCGCACCTGGCTGCTGTGGTTCGGCCCGGGCCTGTTGCTGGTGGCCGGCGTGGGCGTGATCCTGCTGATCGTGCGCCGTCGCAAGCACAGCGGTCCTGACACCGAGCCTGAGCTGTCCCCCGAAGAGCGCGCGCGCCTCGCCACCTTGTTGGATAAAGACCACCCATGATTGATTTCTGGCTTGCCACCGGGCTGCTGCTACTGGTTGCCCTGGGCTTTCTGCTGATCCCGGTTGTGCGCGGCCGCCGCGTGCAGCGTGAAGAAGACCGTACCGCGCTGAACGTGGCGCTGTACCAGGAGCGCATTGCCGAGCTGGCAGCGCAACAGAGCGAAGGCGTTCTCAGCGCCGAGCAATTGGAAGCCGGCCGCGCCGAGGCTGCCCGCGAACTGCTGGCTGATACCGAAGGTGCCGATCAGGGCCGCGTGTCGCGCCTGGGCCGTCCGCTGCCGTTGCTGGCCGCCGTGCTGGTGCCGGTGCTGGGCCTGGGCCTGTACCTGCATTTTGGTGCCAGCGACAAGGTCGAGCTGACCCGCGAATTCGCCACGCCGCCCAAGTCCATGGAAGAAATGACCCACCGCCTGGAACGCGCGGTCGCCGCCCAGCCGGAGTCGGCCGAAGGCATGTTCTTCCTCGGTCGCACCTACATGTCGCAAAACCGCCCGGCCGATGCCGCGCGGCTGTTCCAGCAGACCCTGACCGTGGCCGGGCGCCAGCCCGAAGTGCTGGGGCAACTGGCTCAGGCTGAATACTTCGCCAGCGACAAAAAGTGGTCGCCCGAGATTCAGGCCCTGACCGACGAAGCCTTGAAGGCCGACCCCAAGGAAGTCACCAGCCTGGGCCTGCGCGGCATCGCAGCCTTTGAAGGCCAGCGCTACCAGGAAGCGGTGGACTACTGGCAGCGCCTGCTGGCCCTGTTGCCGCCCGATGATCCGTCGCGTGCCGCGCTGCAAGGCGGCATCAAGCGCGCCGCCGACAAGCTGACCGCGGGCGGTGGCCAGCCGGCGGCCGCACCGGCCGAGAAGGCTGCGGCGCTGCTCAAGGTGCATGTTGACCTGGGCGCCGCGCTCAAGGCCAAGGTGCAGCCCGGCGACAGCGTGTTCATCTTTGCCCGCGCCTCGTCCGGCCCGCCCATGCCGCTGGCCGTCAAGCGCCTGACCGTGGCGGACCTGCCCGCCAGTGTCGAGCTCAGCGACAGCGACGCGATGATGCCGCAGCTGAAACTGTCGAACTTTCCCCAGGTCCAATTGGTGGCGCGCGTCTCCCGTGCCGGCCAGCCGACCAAGGGCGAGTGGGTAGGGCGCAGCCAGCCCCTGGCCAGCGACACCACCGCGCCGCAAAACCTGACCATCGACAGCCCGGATCTCTGATCATGCACGCCATTGCTCGTGTTTCCCTGTTAACCCTGGCGCTGGGCCTGAGTGCCTGCGCGGTCCATAACCCGCAGCCGCGCACCACTGCACCGACCATTCCGTCGTTGCCGCAGACCTCGCCAACCTCGCCCAACACCACCTTGCCGGTGACCCCGAGCAAGCCGTCGACCAAGCCTGCGCCGCGCACCTCGGCCAGCTTCGCGCCGCCGCCGGGCGGCGCCAGCCATTGGGAGCCGAAACTGGGCGTGTACGTGCTCGACGGGCAGGCGGACACCTACTACCGCCAGCGCACCTACTACCGCTGGGACGGTGGCAGCTGGACCTGGTCCACCAGCCTCAATGGGCCGTGGCAGGCGACGGACACCGGTGGCGTGCCACCGGGGCTGGGGCGGTTGCACGCGCAGTAAAACCGCACCCCGCGAAGGTGCGCCGAGCCCCCAAGGCTAAAACGTCGGTCCATCAGGCCATGGTACGTTGCAAAAAATGTAGGACCGGCCTCTGGCCGGGAAGCGCCGCGCGGGCGGCGCTCGATCTCATGGCCACTATCAACCTCAAGACATGCGCCCCCAGCCATCCCGCAAACCCGCAGCCTGGCAACAGCGGCTACAGGTCGTTTCATCGCCAACCAAACCAAGAATTTGTAAGAAAAGTTACCCCTCAAAGTAGGGCTTTTCGGAAAATTCGCCCCGTCTCGATATTCCCTTTCTCTCTCCCGCCAGACTTGGCACTCTGACCCCTGACCTACATCTGCCGGTCACTACCAACCCCTTCTTTTTTCGATCTTGGGAAACTTCCTACAGATTACGGCTGGGCGCTGGAAAACAATAAGACTTCAGGGAGATCATTCATATGCGAACTACTGCAACAAGGGCACCTGTGTGCCTGGCGCCGGCCCGTGCCGGCTATACCTTGGCCGGCCTGCTGCCGATGCTGGCCTGCTTGCCCGCCGAAGCCGTTGAGTTCAGCTTTCTGGAAGATGAACTCAATGGTTCATTTGATACCACCGTGTCGTATGGCCAACTGTGGCGCGTACAAGGTCGGGATAAAAACAACGACGACATCAACGCCAACGACGGTAACCGTAACTTCGATCCGGGGCTGGTTTCGTCGGTCTACAAGTTCACCAGCGAACTGGAAGCATCGTATAAGAATTACGGTTTGTTTCTGCGGGCCTCGGGTTTCTATGACAGTCGCATCATGGACGGGCATACCGATTACAACCGCAACAACCATCCTTCCCAGCCCAGCCAGAACTTTCCCAATGACGGCCGCTTCAGCCGTGCTACCCGCGACGCAGCCGGCAGCGACGTGCAAATCCTCGACGCGTATGTGAAGGGTGACTGGGAAGTGGGCGGCCTGCCGGTGTCCGGACGGCTCGGGCGGCAGGTCTTCAACTGGGGCGAGGGCGTGTTCTACCGCGGCGGCGTGAATACCACCAACCCGCTGGATGCCTCCAAGTTCCGCCTGCCCGGTGCCGAACTCAAGGAAGTGCTGATGCCGGTGGAGGCCATCAACTTCAGCGTCGGCCTGACCGACAACCTGTCGATGGAAACCTTCTACCAGTTCAATTGGAAGGAAACCGCCATCGATCCGGTGGGCGCCTATTTTGCCGATACCGACCTGTTCGCCAAGGGCGGCCACACGGCCTATGCGCCGGTACCGGCGTTGACGGCGGTCAGCCCGCTGTACCAGGGGCTCAGCGCCCTGGGGGTGGGAGGCCTGCAGGGCGGTGGCAGCATCGACCGCTTCGGCAACCTCAAGGCGGCCAAGATCGGGCCCGACATCAATGCCCGGGATGACGGCCAGTTCGGCGTGGCGTTCCGCTACACCGCCGAGCAGTTGAACAACACCGAGTTCGGTTTCTACTTCGTCAATTACCACAGCAAGGAGCCAACCATTCATGCCGACCTGGGTGCTTACAAGGGCCTGGATATCGCGCAGATCAGGGCGGGCGCAACGCCGGCCATCCAGCAGCAGATGGCCGCGCAAATGCAGATCACCCGCGAACAACTGCAAGCGATACTGGCCGCAGACCCGACCGGTCAGGTCGCCCAGGCCTACAACCAGGCCCTGAACCAGGCTGTCGCCGGCGTCGCGGCCCTGGACGTTTCCAATCAAGTGCGCGGCCGCCGTGAGTACGCGGAAGACATCCGCATGTTCGGCATGAGCTTCAACACCCGGCTGGGCGAAGCTGCATTGTTCGGCGAACTGGCGTTCCGGCCCAACATGCCCATTGGCATGGCCACGCCCAGCGACCTGCTGGGTGACCTGCTCGCCCAGTCCGGACAGTTGGCGGCGGGGCAGATGGTGAACATCGGCGGGCAAATGGTACGGCTGGGTGATGAGATAAGCAGCAGCGAACGGGTGCGAATGTTCAACGCCTCGCTCGGCACGCTCTACAACTTCGGCCCGCGCCTGGGCTTCGACGGCTTGAATGCGATTGCCGAGGTGGCCTCCGAGCACCTGCGTGGCAGCAGCCTGCAATACACCGCCTTCGACGGCACCCGCCGCTATTACGCCAGCCGCGCCAACGCCGGGTACGCCAACGGTTTCGGCCGCGATAGCCAGATCACCGCCGACGCCTACGGCGCCACCCTGATGCTGATCGGCACCTGGAACAACCTGGTGGGCGGCGTCAACGTCTCGCCGTTCGTGACCTACAAGGACGATTTCAAGGGCAACTCGCACCAGAGCGGCAATTTCATCGAGGGTCGCAAGGCCTACTCGGTGGGCCTCAAGGCCAGCTACCAGAACCGCCTGGACGGCGAACTGCAATACACCGAGTTCTACGGCGGTGGCCGCAACAACGCCACCCGCGACCGCGACAACCTGGGTTTCAACGTCAAATACTCGTTCTAAGGAAGACGCATGCTCAATTCCATGAAGTTGTCTGGCGCCTTCGTGCTGCTGTCGCTATTCATGAGCCCGGCGCTGGCCGCCGATCCCGCCGGCGGCACCAAGCTGGGCACCAGCCTGACGCCGCTGGGCGCGCAGCAGGCCGGCAACGCCGCCGGCACCATTCCGGCCTGGACCGGCGGGCTGGTAACACCGCCTGCCGGTTACGCCGGTTCTGGCCACCATCACATCGACCCGTACCCAGCCGACAAGCCGTTGTTCACCATCACCGCCGCCAACCTTGCGCGGTATCGGCAGCACCTGTCGCCCGGCCAGGTGGCGATGTTCGAGGCCTACCCGGAAACATTCCGCATGCCGGTGTACACCACGCGGCGTAGCGGCGCGGCGCCCCAGTGGCTGTACGACAACACTCGGCACAACGCCGCCAATGCCGTGCTGTCGCCCGACGGCAATGGTTTCAGCGGTGCCCAGGGTGGCATTCCGTTTCCCCTCCCCAGCAGTGGGGTCGAGGCGCTGTGGAACCACATCGCCCGTTACCGTGGCATTTATGTAGAACGTCGATCAGCCGAAGTGGCGGTGCAGCGCAACGGCAGCTACGTGCCCATCGTCTCGCGCCAGCAGGGTCTGTTTCGCTTCTACGACCCGCAACCCGCCGCCGACTCGGCCGACAATATCCTGTTCTACTACATGAACCAGATCCGCAGCCCGGCGCGCCTGGCCGGTGGCGTGGTACTGGTGCACGAAACCCTGGACCAGGTGCGCGAACCGCGCCAGGCCTGGGCCTACAACGCCGGCCAACGGCGGGTGCGGCGTGCACCGACGCTGGCCTACGACACCCCCATCGGCACCGCCGACGGCCTGCGCACCGCCGACGACACCGATCTGTTCAACGGCTCGCCGGACCGTTATGACTGGCAACTGGTGGGCAAGCAGGAGCTCTACATTCCCTACAACAACTACCGCCTGGGCCAGCCCTCGGTGAAATACGCCGACCTGCTCAAGCCCGGCCACCTCAATCCGGACCTGCTGCGCTATGAACTGCATCGGGTATGGGTCGTGGAAGGCACCTTGAAGAAAGGCCAACGTCACTTGTACGCCAAGCGTCGGTTGTACCTGGATGAAGACAGCTGGCAGGCCGCGGTGGTGGACCAGTACGACGGGCGTGGCGAGCTGTGGCGCGTGTCCATGGGCTACCTGAAGAACTTCTACGAACTGCCCACCACCTGGTCGGCGCTGGACGTGTTCCACGACCTGCAGGCGCGGCGCTACAGCGTTCAGGGCCTGGACAGCGAGGAAGCCAGCACCGTGGACTTCAGCCGGCCGATCCCGTCGGCCGCAGAGTTCGGCCCGGCGGCCTTGCGCCGCCTGGGCACCCGATAACGGCGGATGATGGCCGCATATTCAGCCTTGCCACCGGGCTGCGGCCCGCGTGGCCTGGCGGTGGCACGTGCAGGGCTCTGGCCTGCAGGTGCGCGGCCTTCTGCTAGGGTTCAGGGTGCGTTGTGCAGCCGGCCCGGTGCGGCAAAGATCGCGTCGCACGCGTTGTCAGTCCGATTCAAGGCTGGCTAGGATAGGGCAGCTTTCGGGGAGCTCTGGCCTGCAGGTTTCACGCAGCCGCCGCTCTCCAGGCCCCAATCCAGGCTGGTCCAATAACAATAAGGGGAGTGCTCTATGAGCGAGCCGGTCAGGCGTGGCATGAAGCCCGCCGCAGGGAAGGGCGCAGCGCGCCCCTGGATGGCGCTGTCACTGGCGCTGGGCATTGCTCTGGTTGGCACGTCGGGCCCTGTCGGGGCTGCCGACCCGGTGCCCGACGCCCAGGTGTGGTCCATCGAATCGGCCAAGGCGGTGCGCGGCCTGATGCTGGACGTGGTGGCCGCCGGCCCGCGCCTGGTGGCAGTGGGCGACCGCGGGCACATTCTGTTTTCCGATGACCAGGGCAAAAGCTGGACCCAGGCCAAGGTACCCAGCCGCCAATTACTGACCGCCGTATTCTTCGTCGATGCGCAGCATGGCTGGGCCGTCGGCCACGACGCGCAGATTCTGGTCAGCAGCGACGCAGGCGCTACCTGGAACAAGCAGTTCGAAGACCTCAAGCGCCAGGCGCCACTCTTGGACCTATGGTTCAAGGACGCCAGCACCGGCTTCGCCGTGGGCGCCTACGGTGCTCTGCTGACCACCACCGACGGCGGCCAGCACTGGCAGGACGTCAGCGACCGCATCGATAACCCCGACCAATTCCATTTCAACGCCATTGCTGCGGTGAAGGACGCGGGCCTGTTCATTGTCGGCGAGCAGGGCAGCCTGTTCCGTTCCCGCGACGACGGCCAAAGCTGGGAGAAAATCCAGGGCCCCTACGAGGGCTCGCTGTTCGGCCTGCTGCCCACGGGCGAGCCGCAGACCCTGCTGATCTATGGCCTGCGCGGCAACCTGTTCCGCTCCACCGACTTTGGCGACACCTGGGCCCAGGTGCCCCTGCAAGGCCCGCGCGGCCCGCTGGAGTTCGCCCTGTCGGGCGCCACCCGCCTGGACGACGGCAGCCTGGTATTGGTGGGCAACAGCGGCACCGTGCTGCGCAGCAACGACGACGGCAAGACCTTCAGCCTGTTCAACCGCCCCGATCGCCTCTCGCTCTCGGCCGTGACCGCCGGTGCCAACGGCACCCTGATTATCGCCGGCCAAGGCGGCGTGCGCATGACCGCCGCCACCGGTGCCGACCTCGGCCAGAAGGTGGGCCAACAATGACCATCCGGGAGCCGATTTCCATGAACAGTCACCATCAGGACAAGGCGACGTTCCTCGAACGCCTGATCTTCAACAATCGCCCCGCGGTGATCTTCCTCTGCGTG
>KI547164.1:948193-950051 GCA_000497835.1 gamma proteobacterium L18
AGCACCGCAACGACCTGGCCAACCTGGGCAATACCGTGCGTATTTCGGTGGAAGCGGTGAACGGCGACATCTTCAACAAGGACTACATGGAGACCCTGCGGCAGATCAACGACGAGGCCTTCTACATCCCCGGCGTCGACCGCTCTGGCATGAAGTCGCTGTGGAGCCCCAGCGTGCGCTGGACCGAGGTGACCGAGGAGGGCTTTGCCGGTGGCGAGGTGATCCCCCAGAGCTACAACGGCTCGGCCGACAGCCTTGAGTTGCTGCGCAGCAACATCCTCAAGTCCGGTCAGGTAGGCCGGCTGGTGGCCAACGACTTCAAGTCGAGCATCGTCGAAATCCCGCTGCTGGAGTCCTACCCGGATCCGGCTGATCAAGGCCGCCTGCTCAAGCTCGACTACCAGCAGTTTTCCCACAGCCTCGAAGAAAAGATCCGCGACAAGTTCCAGGCCCAGAACCCCAACGTCAAGGTGCACATCGTCGGCTTCGCCAAGAAGGTCGGCGACCTGATCGATGGGCTGATCATGGTGGTGATGTTCTTCGGCGTCGCCTTCGTGATCACCTTGGTGCTGCTGTATTTCTTCACCAACTGCCTGCGCAGCACCATCGCCGTGCTCAGCACCACGTTGGTGGCGGTGGTCTGGCAATTGGGCCTGATGCACGCGTTCGGCTTCGGCCTGGACCCGTACTCGATGCTGGTGCCGTTTTTGATTTTCGCCATCGGCATCTCCCACGGCGTGCAGAAAATCAACGGCATCGCCCTGCAGTCCAGTGATGCCGACAATGCTCTGACGGCGGCACGGCGCACCTTTCGGCAGCTGTTCCTCCCGGGCATGATCGCCATCCTTGCCGACGCCGTGGGTTTCATCACCCTGCTGATCATCGACATCGGCGTGATCCGCGAGCTGGCCATCGGTGCGTCCATCGGCGTGGCGGTAATCGTGTTCACCAACCTGATCCTGCTGCCCGTGGCGATTTCCTACGTTGGCATCAGCAAACGCGCCATCGACCGCAGCAAGAAGGACGCGGTGCGCGAGCATCCGTTCTGGCGGGCGCTGTCGAATTTTGCCAACCCCAAGGTGGCGCGCGTGTCGGTGGTGCTGGCGTTGATCGCCTTGGGCGGTGGCTTGTGGTACGGCCATAACCTGAAGATCGGCGACCTCGACCAGGGTGCACCGGAACTGCGCCCAGACTCGCGCTACAACCGCGACAACCAGTTCATCATCGACCACTATGCGACCAGCTCGGATGTGCTGGTGGTGATGGTGCAGACCGCGGCCGAAGGCTGCTCGCGTTACGAGACCATGCAGCCGATCGACGATTTGATGTGGCAGCTGGACAACACCGCCGGGGTGCAATCGACCATCTCGCTGGTCACTGTGAGCAAGCAGGTGATCAAGGGCATGAACGAAGGCAACCTGAAATGGGAGAGCCTGTCGCGCAACCCTGAGGTGCTCAACAGCTCGGTGGCGCGCGCCGATGGCCTATTCAACGGCAACTGCTCGCTGGCGCCGGTGCTGGTGTTCCTCAACGATCACAAGGCCGAGACGCTGGACCGGGCGGTGACGGTGATCAAGCAGTTTGCTGCCACCCATGACAAGGATGGCCTGCAATTCCAGCTGGCGGCGGGGAATGCCGGTATCGAAGCGGCGACCAACGAGGTGATCAAACAGGCTGAACTGACCATCCTGATCCTGGTGTACATCTGCGTGGCGGTGATGTGCCTGATCACCTTCCGCTCGTTCGCCGCGACGCTATGCATCGTGCTGCCGCTGGTGCTGACTTCGGTGCTGGGCAATGCGCTGATGGCATTCATGGGCATCGGGGTGAAGGTGGCGACCTTGCCGGTGGTGGCGTT
>KI547164.1:950277-994008 GCA_000497835.1 gamma proteobacterium L18
CTGGCCTGTGCCTGGCGATTGGCGTGTGCACCTGGATCTTCTCGGCCATCAAGTTCCAGGCCGACATGGGGTTGATGCTGACCTTCATGCTGCTGTGGAACATGTTCGGCGCGCTGTGGCTGCTGCCGGCGCTGGCGCGGTTCCTGATCAAACCGGAGAAAATGGCGGGCAAGCAGGGCGGCTCACTGTTCGCCCACTGACCCCGCCGACTTCCCCTGTGGGACCGGGCGATCGCGTCGTCTGCATCGCGGCCAAGGCCGGCTCCTACCCCGGTCGGCGTAGGAGCCGACCTTAGTCGCGACTCTTCACCCATGTAGCAGCGGCCGTCAGGCCGCGTCACAGGCACTGCGGTCCACCTGCTACACCGCGTGCGTCAGACGGTGTCGTCTGCATCGCACCACGGTCGGCGTAGGAGCCGACTTTAGTCGCGATGCAGACGACGCGTTGTCAAGGCAATAGCGGTTCCAAGGCGAGTTACAACGCCAATTCCGACCCCAACACCATCCCCAGCGCATTGCGCGCATCATCCAACTGCACCAACGTCGCCTGCCGTGCCGCCAGCGCATCGCGGTTCTCGATGGCGGTCAAAATCGCCTTGTGCCGCGGCATCGCCAACTCATGCAGGTTGGGCCGCTGGTTGGAATGCTTCAGCGCCTCGCGCAACGCCAACGCCAGCATATTGCACAAGTGCGCCAGCAAATCATTGTGGGTGGCCTCGGCAATGCGGCTGTGGAAATCCAGGTCCGGCTGCAACAACGCCTCCGGCGTCGGCGCCGCCTCCATGCGCTGATACGCCTCGGCAATCGAAGCCACCTCTTCAGGCGTGGCATGCTGCGCTGCCAAGGCCGCCGCCGCCGGCTCGATGATCGCCCGCACACTGGTCAGCACCGCAAAAAACTCATTCTGCGGGCTGCTCTGCATCAGCCAGTGCAACACATCCGGGTCCAGCAAATGCCACTCGCGCCGCGCCTTCACTACGGTACCCACCCGTGGCTTGGAATACACCAGTCCCTTGGCCACCAGCACCCGCGTGGCTTCGCGCAGTACTGGCCGGCTGACCGCATACTCCTCGCACAACAACGCCTCGGCGGGCAGCTTGTCATCAGGTTTCAGCCGCCCGGAAACGATCTGCATGCCAATGTCCTGGACGATGCGCGCGTGCATGCTTTTGCGGTCGGAAGGTTTGCGGTAATCCATGGGAGGCGGGTGGGTCCTGAGCGATGGGTATCGCGATCATAGCATTGTGGGCTAGTGCCTGTAGGGCGGCACAGGCGGCAAGCACATTCGTCCTGGAAGGGCGACGAAGTTGTAGGACGTTTCCCAAATGTGGGGTGAGCAGATAATTCCACATGAATCAGGCGCCTGAACTTATTAAGCTTTGGGTTCAATGGATAGAACGAATCACATGGACCTATTACCTCGCGTCCCTTCTTGGGATCAGATCGAACGCAATCTTGAGCGTTCATTCCAGCATTTAACTCGAACCACTAGCCGACGTATTCATTCTGGTCTTGACCAAGCATATGGCCAGTTGGGCGGCCGCCGGATCGACTCTGTACGTCGAGCGATGCAGCTTTCGATCCCGATCCTCCACACCCGACTAGTAAGCCAGTGGGCGGATATCCATATCGAGCAGGTCCTTGATGTACTCCTTAAACTCGTCAAAGAGGTGACGCTGATGTTAGGCGGCAGCGTTGCCCTGGGAGCGATTTTAGGGGGGCGGCGGGTGCCACGGCGTTTGGCATAGGCGCAGCACCCGGAGCGGTCGTCGGCGCGGGCGCCGGGCTACAAATTGGTAACCTTATGCTTGCCACCTTGGGGCTGGCCGCGATTGCGGAGTATTTCTATGAGGGGTTGCCTGCTTGCTTTCGCACGCTGCAGGAAGGGTTTGCCATGGCTTGGGATGCCGAATATGGCGGGCCTAGCGGCGCGATGGACCCAACCGGCGGCGGGCATAGCCTTACCGAAGCGCGGTTGGAGCATGCGGCCCGCACCCTTGCCCGTGGCCAGCAACAATTGGTGGCGCTGTTACTGATGGCAATCGCTACCTATCTGTTGCGAGGGTCGATGAAGGCGAGCATTGAAAAACCTCTGGACAGTGTCGCCAGTCGCAGCGCCGAGCTTGGGAAACAATTGACTAACCAGCAATTTGCCAAATGGCTGGAACGCCACCAAGGCCGGTTGCTTGAGCGGGTGCAAGCGAGACCGGCGACCCTTTTGGCTGAGCAAGGTCCGGGTGTATCCGGAAGGCTGGTGGAGAAACCTGCAATTTCCAGCGCGACTGCTCCTGCGGCCAATCAGCTGTTTGAGTCGATCTATGCGAAGGCCGGTGCTGCGAAGGTCCAGATAGACAGGATCGCCGATCAGTTGGCGGAAAAGTACAATGGGATGGTGGCTAAGGCACCGATCAAGTCCGCACAGCGGGCGCTTGAAAAAATTAACAGCGACTACGGTGGTGATGCAAGACGAATCAAGGATTTGGCGCGCAATACCATTATTGTCGATGACAGCAAGATATCGGCTGTGGTCGATGATCTGCGCGCATTAGGTGCAAAGGTCAAGGTTATTGACGGCGCGTCTGACACAATGGGTTACAGCGGCGTAAACTCCTCACTGATGACTCGGGCGGGTATTGCCGGTGAGATTCAAGTCAATTCACCTGCGATGATTTATGCCAAAGAACCAGAAGTGATAGCCAGAACGCTTTTAGGTAACGACGCCTACGATGTCATTGCAGCGAAGACCGCTCTACCGGGGGGCTCGGACACCGTTTATACGAGCAGTGGCGCGTTCTGGACCCTGACAGTGCCCCCGCCATGGACATCGCCGAACGCAGCAGGACTTATTACAACGCAGTGAGAGAAGCCAATGCCCATTGAGAAAGGCGAACGCTTCGCCAAGCAGGATGTTTACATCGACTACCCCTATGAGGAAGTCATGTACCGCTGGGACCACGTTGCACGACAAGTATTCGTGCGTTTCTATGGTCATCCCGAATCCATTACCCCTGTTCCGTCACACAATAACCTGTTTAACGAGGCACTGCGCTTCGGCGACGAAATCACGTCGCAGCAATACAGGCAAGGGCAGTCTCAGCCATGAGCACTCTGGACATCGCTATTGCGCTAGCTTGTAGTGCCCACGCCGGTCAGGTGAATAAAGCCGGAAAGGCCTATATCCTCCATCCATTGCGGTTGATGCTGTGCTTTGACGACCTGGATGCCCAGATAGTGGCGGTACTCCATGACGTGATCGAGGACAGCGAGCACTCTCTGGGTGATCTGCAAGGATTGGGATTTGATGCCCACGTGATCAGCGCAATCGACTGCCTGACCAAACGCCCCGGGGAAAACTATCAACGATTCCTCGAACGTGTGGCCACCCACCCGCTGGCAACGCGCGTCAAAATTCAGGACATCACAGACAATTTGGATGTCACCCGCCTTCCGGCCCTTACCGACAAGGACTTTGAGCGGGTGCGCAAGTATCATCAGGCGTTGGCTTACCTCAAAGGAGTCATGCCTAGCCCGTAGCCGCTGCCGCCAGGCTACAAGGGCTCAGTGCGAGTGCCTCGGCACCTCCGCTCCGCGGCAGCCGACCAGGAAGTCGAAGTCGCAGCCCTGATCCGCCTGCATCACATGGTCCACATACAGCTGCCGGTACCCGCCGGCCAGCAGGTTGTGCACCGGCGCCTGCCAGTCGGCCAGCCGGGCCGCCAGTTCTGCATCGCTGATGTCCAGGTGCAAGCGCCCGGTGCTGCAGTCCAGTTCGATGTAATCACCTTCCTTCACCGCGGCCAACGGGCCGCCCGCCGCCGCTTCGGGCGCCACGTGCAGCACCACGGTGCCGTAGGCGGTGCCGCTCATGCGGGCGTCGGAGATGCGCACCATGTCGGTTACGCCCTGTGCCAGCAGTTTGGCCGGCAGGCCCATGTTGCCGACTTCGGCCATGCCCGGGTAACCCTTGGGGCCGCAGTTTTTCATCACCAGGATGGAGCTGGCGTCCACGTCCAGTTCCGGGTCGTTGATGCGTGCCTTGTATTCGTCGAAGTTCTCGAACACCACGGCGCGGCCGCGGTGTTTCATCAGCGCGGGCGTTGCGGCCGAGGGCTTGAGCACCGCGCCCAGGGGTGCCAGGTTGCCGCGCAGCACACAGATGCCGCCGTCGGCCACCAGCGGGTTGTCGATGGCGCGGATCACTTCGTCGTCGCCGTAGATGGGCGAGTTGCGCACGTTGTCCCACAGGCTCTTGCCGTTGACGGTCAGGGCCTCGGGGTTGGGGATCAGGTGGTTTTCGCCCAAGCGGCGCAGCACGGCAGGCAGGCCACCAGCGTAGTAGAACTCTTCCATGAGGAAGCGGCCCGAGGGCTGCAGGTCGACCAGGGTCGGGGTGCCGCGGCCGATGCGGGTCCAGTCGTCCAGTTCCAGGTCCACGCCGATGCGGCCGGCAATGGCCTTGAGGTGAATGACGGCGTTGGTGGAACCGCCGATGGCCGCGTTGACGCGGATGGCGTTTTCGAAGGCTTCACGGGTGAGGATTTTCGACAGGCGCAAGTCCTCCTTGACCATTTCCACCGCGCGCATGCCCGACATGTGCGCCAGCACGTAGCGGCGTGAATCCACCGCCGGGATGGCGGCGTTGTGCGGCAGTGAGGTGCCCAGGGCTTCGGCCATGCAGGCCATGGTCGAGGCCGTGCCCATGGTGTTGCAGGTACCGGCCGAGCGAGACATGCCGGCTTCGGCGGAAAGGAACTCGTCCAGGCTGATCTGCCCGGCCTTCAGCGATTCGTGCATCTGCCAGACGATGGTGCCGGCGCCGATGTCGCGGCCCTTGTGCTTGCCGTTGAGCATTGGCCCGCCGGTGACGACGATGGCCGGCACGTCGCAACTGGCCGCGCCCATTAGCAGGGCCGGGGTGGTCTTGTCACAGCCGGTCAGCAGCACCACACCGTCGATGGGGTTGCCGCGGATGGCTTCTTCCACGTCCATGCTGGCCAGGTTGCGGGTGAGCATGGCGGTGGGGCGCAGGTTCGACTCGCCGTTGGAGAACACCGGGAACTCCACCGGAAAGCCACCAGCCTCCAGCACGCCGCGCTTGACGTGTTCGGCGATGGTGCGGAAGTGGGCGTTGCACGGGGTCAGCTCGGACCAGGTGTTGCAGATGCCGATGATCGGCTTGCCATGGAACTGATGGTCGGCGATGCCCTGGTTCTTCATCCAACTGCGGTACATGAAGCCGTTCTTGTCGGCGGTGCCGAACCACTGGGCCGAACGCAGGGTAGGTTTCTTATCAGACATGTGGGCTTCTCTTATTGTAAGACTTAATTGCGGCGCTTTTAGCTAAAATAGGCCTAAAAAACCGGCTTGTGAAGTCGTTGTCGGTTAAATAGTAATACTATATAGTCATTCGCAACGGAGGACGGCTGGCGGCTGACCGCGCCTGCACGATCCCCATCCATAACAAGAACAATTGGAGACCGTTGCCATGGGCGAAGAGCTGCGCCTGATCCGGCGTATTACCCTCAAGCTGATTCCCTTCCTGATCCTGCTGTACCTCGTGGCCTATGTGGACCGCTCGGCGGTGGGCTTCGCCAAGCTGCACATGGGCAGTGACGTGGGCATTGGCGATGCGGCCTACGGCATGGGTGCCGGGCTGTTTTTCATCGGCTACTTCCTGCTGGAAATCCCCAGCAACCTGTTGCTGACCCGCTTCGGCGCGCGGCGCTGGTTTGCGCGCATCATGATCACCTGGGGCGCCATCACCATTGGCATGGCCTTCGTCCAGGGGCCCAACAGCTTCTACGTGATGCGCTTTCTGCTGGGCGCGGCGGAGGCGGGCTTCTTCCCCGGGGTGCTGTACTACATCACCCAGTGGTTCCCGGTGCGCCACCGCGGCAAGATCCTCGGCCTGTTCATCCTCTCCCAACCCATTGCCATGATGATCACCGGCCCGGTCTCCGGTGGCCTGCTGGGCATGGACGGGGTGCTGGGCCTGCATGGCTGGCAATGGCTGTTCATCGCCATCGGTACGCCGGCCATCCTGCTGACCTGGCCGGTGCTGCGCTGGCTGCCGGACGGCCCGGCGCAGGTGAAATGGATGACCGAGGTGGAGAAGGGCTGGCTGACCAGCGAGCTGAAAAAGGACCTCGATACCTACGGCCAGACCCGCCACGGCAACCCGCTGCACGCGTTGAAGGATTTTCGCGTGCTGTTGCTGGCGCTGTTCTACCTGCCGGTGACCCTGAGCATTTACGGCCTGGGCCTGTGGCTGCCGACGCTGATCAAGCAATTCGGCGGCAGCGACCTGGTGACCGGTTTCGTGTCGTCGGTGCCGTATGTGTTCGGCATCGTCGGCCTGCTGATCGTGCCGCGCAGTTCCGACCGCCTCAATGACCGCTATGGCCACCTGGCCGTGTTGTATGTGCTGGGCGCCGCCGGGCTGTTCTTCAGCGCCTGGCTGACGGTGCCGGTGCTGCAACTGGCGGCGCTGAGCCTGGTGGCGTTCTCGCTGTTCTCGTGCACGGCGGTGTTCTGGACCCTGCCGGGCCGCTTCTTCGCCGGTGCCAGTGCGGCAGCCGGCATTGCCCTGATCAACTCGGTGGGCAACCTGGGCGGCTACATCGGCCCGTTCGTCATCGGTGCGCTCAAGGAGTACACCGGCAACCTGGCCAGCGGCC
The DNA here is from genome assembly GCA_000497835.1 of gamma proteobacterium L18. GTDB lineage: Bacteria > Pseudomonadota > Gammaproteobacteria > Pseudomonadales > Pseudomonadaceae > Aquipseudomonas. Next base: position 956,954 of record KI547164.1, read on the forward strand.
TGTATTTCCTCACGGCCGTGATGCTGTTCGGCCTGGTCTTGACTGGCGTGGTCTATCGCCTGCTGGAGCGCCGCCACGCGCTGCCGGCCGAGCAGTTCGCCGCCAGTGCCCGCAGCGCGCAACCCAGCGCGCGAACCTGAATACACAAGGGAGCATCACCATGCGTCTAGTGCAATTTAAGTTGAACGATGGCCAGCGCCGTGTCGGCCTGGTGGACAGCGACCGCGTGCACGAAGTGCGCGGCGCCCACAGCGTGCGCGAGCTGGCGCTGGCCGCCATCGAGGCCGGCATCGGCCTGGCCCGGCACGTCGATGACCTGGGCTTGGGGCAGCATCATGATTACCAGCAACTGCTGAGCGAAGCACGCATCCTGCCGCCGCTGGACCACCCGGACCCGGCGCACATGCTGATCACCGGCACCGGCCTGACCCACTTGGGCAGCGCCGCAACGCGCGACAAGATGCACCAGCAAGTGGGCGACGAAGCGGCGGTCACCGACAGCATGAAAATCTTCAAGTGGGGCCTGGAGGGCGGTAAGCCCGCAACCGGTCAGGCCGGCGTGCAGCCTGAATGGTTCTACAAAGGCGATGGCGGCATTGTCGTGGCGCCGGGTGGCGAATTTCCGGTGCCGCCGTTTGCCGAAGACGCCGGTGAGGAGCCCGAGCTGGGCGGCCTGTACGTCATCGGTCACGACGGCAAGCCCTATCGCCTGGGCTTCGCCCTGGGTAACGAATTCTCCGACCATGTGATGGAGCGCAAGAACTACCTGTACCTGGCCCATTCCAAACTGCGCCATTGCTCGTACGGGCCGGAATTGCGGGTAGGCGAACTGCCCACGCACCTGGCTGGCACCAGCCGTATCTGGCGTGACGGCAAGGTGCTGTGGGAGAAGGAGTTCCTCAGCGGCGAAGGCAACATGTGCCACAGCTTCGACAACCTGGAATACCACCACTTCAAGTACGCCCAGTTTCTGCGCCCGGGCGATGTGCACATTCACTTCTTCGGCACTGCCACCTTGTCGTTTGCCGATGGCATCAGCACCCAGGTGGGCGACCGTTTCGAGATTAGCCTGGATGAATTCGGCGCACCGCTGAGCAATCGCGTGGGCAGCGCCGAAGCGGTGTTCGCGCCCGGCAGCATTGGCAAACTGTAAGGAGGCCCCATGATTCGTGGACATAACTACATCGGTGGCCGGCGCAGTGCCAAGGGCACCGTCATCGTCAAGAGCGTCGACGCCAGCACGGGGGCCGAATTGCCGTTCGGTTTCCATCAGGCCACCGAGACGGAAGTGAGCGCGGCGGCCACGGCGGCCCAGGCGGCGTATCCGTTGTATCGGCGGGTGAGCAGCGAGCGGCGGGCGCAGTTCCTGGATGCGATTGCCGATGAACTGGATGCGCTGGGCGATGATTTTGTCGCCCTGGTGACCCAGGAAACCGCGCTGCCCGCTGGCCGAATCCAGGGTGAGCGCGGTCGCACCAGCGGCCAGATGCGTCTGTTCGCCAAGGTGCTGCGCCGGGGCGATTTCTATGGCGCGCGCATCGACCGCGCGCTGCCGGATCGTACGCCGCTGCCGCGCCCGGATCTGCGCCAGTACCGCATCGGCGTCGGCCCGGTGGCAGTGTTTGGCGCCAGCAACTTTCCGCTGGCGTTTTCCACGGCTGGCGGCGATACCGCAGCAGCCTTGGCGGCCGGTTGCCCGGTGGTGTTCAAGGCCCACAGCGGCCACATGGCCACCGCCGAACGCGTGGCCGACGCGATCATTCGCGCCGCCGAGCGCACCGAGATGCCGGCCGGCGTGTTCAACATGATCTACGGCGCCGGGGTAGGGGAGGCGCTGGTCAAGCACCCGGCCATCCAGGCCGTGGGCTTTACCGGCTCGCTCAAGGGCGGCCGGGCGCTGTGCGACATGGCGGCGGCGCGGCCGCAACCGATCCCGGTGTTTGCCGAGATGTCGAGCATCAACCCGGTGATCGTGCTGCCCCAGGCGCTTGAGCTGCGCGGCGAGACCATCGCCCGTGAACTGACCGCCTCGGTGGTGCAGGGCTGCGGGCAGTTCTGCACTAATCCTGGGTTGGTGATTGGCTTGCGTTCGCCCGGTTTCAGCGTGTTCATCCAGCAACTGGCGGCCGCCATGGGCGCCCAGCCGGCGCAGACCATGCTCAATGCCGGCACCTTGCGCAGTTATGCCAAGGGGGTGGAGACGTTGCACGGTCATGCCGGTATTCGTCATCTGGCCGGTGGCACACAGCAGGGTGCGCAGGCGCAACCGCAGCTGTTCCAGGCGGATGTGCAATTGCTGTTGAACGGGGATGAGGTGTTGCAGGAGGAGGTGTTCGGGCCCACGACCATCGTTGTCGAGGTGGAGGACCCGTATCAGCTGCAGGCGGCGATCGCTGCGCTTCATGGTCAGTTGACGGCGACCTTGATTGGAGAGCCTGCGGACTTCAGGCATCACGCCGAATTGACCGCGCTGCTGGAGCAGAAGGTGGGCCGGATTCTGCTCAATGGTTATCCCACCGGTGTCGAGGTGTGCGAAGCCATGGTGCATGGCGGGCCTTACCCGGCGACGTCGGATTCGCGTGGCACCTCGGTAGGTACCCTGGCCATCGACCGCTTCCTGCGGCCGGTGTGTTTCCAGAATTACCCGGACGAGTTGCTGCCCGAACCGCTGCGTGACGCCAACCCGCTGGGCATCACCCGGCTGGTGGATGGTCAGCCAAGCCGCGCAGCCCTTTGACCTAAGGTTATCGCCAGTCTGCGCCGGCCTCTCGCGAGCAAGCTTTGCTCCCACAGTGCACATGAAACCACCGGTGGAAGGCTCAACACTGTGGGAGCAAAGCTTGCTCGCGATGGCGTCAGTGCGGTCCCATCAGCGAGTTGGGTAAACCGCCGCTGGAACACCACAACAACAAAAGAGGTGTGAAATGGCCACGCAATCCGCTGCACTGGGCACCGCCACCGGCAACCTTTCCGAAGACGCGCTGTACCGCAAGGTCAACTGGCGCATCGTACCGCTGTTTATCCTGTGCTTCCTGTTCGCCTACCTGGACCGCGTCAACATCAGCTTCGCCAAGTTGGAGATGCAGGGCGACCTGGGTTTCAGCGACACCGTCTACGGCTTGGGCGCCAGCCTGTTTTTCGTCGGCTATTTCCTCTTCGAAGTGCCCAGCAACATGCTGCTGCACAGGATCGGCGCGCGCGTGTGGATTGCGCGGATCATGATCACCTGGGGCATTACCTCGGCCTGCATGATGCTGGTGCAGAGCGAGTTCTGGTTCTACACCTTGCGCTTTTTGATCGGGGTAATGGAGGCAGGCTTTGTGCCCGGCGTGCTGTACTTCTTCACCCAGTGGTACCCGGCAGGGCGGCGGGCGCGGGTGAACAGTTATTTCAAAAGCTCGATCTGCCTGTGCGGGGTGGTCGGTGGGCCGCTGGCCGGGCTGATTCTCGGCACGCTGGACGGTGCCCAGGGTTTGGCAGGCTGGAAGTGGCTGTTCCTGCTGGAGGCCGTGCCATCGGTGATCCTCGGTTTCGTGGTGCTGTGGTTTGTCAGCGACCGCATCGAAGGGGCAAAGTGGCTCAGCGCCGGCGAGAAGCAACTGATGCTCGAGCGCATGGCGCAAGAACCGTCTAGCCCGGCCTCCCACTCCATGGGCGGGTTGTGGAAACACCCCACCACGTATGTGATGTCGGCGATCTACCTGTGCCTGGTGATGGCCCTGACCGGCCTGCTGTTCTGGATGCCGCAGTTGATCCGCAGCGCCGGTGTGGCCGACAGCCTGCACATCGGCCTGCTGACCACGGTGCCTTACCTGGGCGCGGCGGCCTTCAACCTGCTGATGGGCATCAGCTCAGACCGGCGGGGCGAGCGGCGCTGGCACATGGCGAGCTGCGCACTGCTGTGCGCGGTCGGCTACCTGGTGTGCGCCGTGTTTGCCGGGCAGTTGCTGCCGCTGATGCTGGGCCTGTGCCTGATCATGGCCGGCCTGATCGCCTGGATGCCGATCTTCTGGACCATCCCGCCACGTTTCCTCAGCGGCATGGCGGCCGCCGCCGGTATCGCGTTGATCAATTCTCTGGGGCAACTGGGTGGCGTGATCGCCCCCTACATGATCGGCCGCATCAAGGACCTCACCGGCGTCGCCACCCCGGCACTCTACGTGCTGAGCGTCATCAGCCTGCTGGCCGCAGCCTTGATCCTGTGGGGCGTACCGCGGCGTTATTACGCACGGTAGGGTGCGACAGATTGAAGCAGAAACCGGTTTCAACTTGACCGATTTGGCATATCATAGGCGCCTATCCAACCCTTTCGTGAAAGATGGTCATGACCGGCCTTATAGAACAACTAGAAACAAGCGGCATGCTGCTGATCAATGATCTGCATGCCTTTGATTTTGTCCTGGACGCGGGCGAACTGCGTATCGAATGCATGGATGGCCGCGAGCTCAAACGCTGGCGGTTCACTGCCGAGCAATTGGCGGCGGCGCGCTTCGACGATGCGCAACAGTCCTGGGAAATCAGCAACGAAACCGGCAGCTATCAACTAGTCTGCCTCAGTGGTTTCTCCGCAACTGATGAGGATGACGAGCAGGAGTAAAAGCTCCTGTCGTCCAACTTCGGATAATGATCGGGGTCTTTTGATCAGGACCCGTCGAGGATAAAAACACAATGAAACGCCATTTCCTGCCCCTGCTGCTCGCCAGCGGAATCAGCGTGCTGTCGTCCCACGCCATGGCCGCCAGCGGCTATGACCTGCTGGTCGGCACCTACACCAACGCCGCCAGCGAAGGTATCTACCGCTACCACTTCGACAGCGCCACCGGCCAGATCAGCGCCAAGCCGCTGCAAGTGACCAAGACCGAGAACCCGTCCTGGCTGACCATCAGCAAGGACCAGAAGCACCTGTTCGCGGTGAACGAGAACGGCCCGGACTCGGCTCACGACAAAGTGGGCAAGGTCAGTGCCTTCAAGATCGATCCGAAAACACGCGACCTGACCCTGATCAACCAGGTGGAAACCAAGGGTGAAGACCCGACGTTCTCAAGCCTGGCCAAGGGTGAGAAGCACCTGTTCGTGGCCAACTACTCCGTGCACCCGAACCCCAACGGCAGCCTGTCGGTGTTCGGCGTGGGCGCTGATGGCACCTTGAGCCAACTGGTGCAGCAGGAAAGCCACGACGCCGCCTCCAAGGTGGTTGCCGAGCGTCAGGGCAGCGACCATGTGCACTCGGTGGTTTCCAGCCCCGACGGCCGTTTCGTCTACGTGCAGGACCTGGGCGCCGATAAGGTGTTCGTCTACCACTACGACGCCGCCAACAAGGCCAAGCCGCTGACCGCAGCATCGCCGGCCTCGGTGCAACTGCCACCGGGCAGCGGTCCGCGCCACCTGCTGTTCAGCGCTGACGGCAAGCACGCTTACTTGACCACCGAAATGAGCGGCCAGGTGTTCGTGTTCGACGTGAAAGCCGGCAACCTGGTGCAGAAGCAGGTGGTCAACCTGACCGCCGCCGACGCCGATGCCGCCCACAAGGCCACCGCCGCACTGCACTTCTCGGCCGACGGCAAGTACTTCTACGTCACCAACCGTGGCCAGACCAGCGAGATCCTGGTGTTCGCCATCGACAAGGCCAGCGGTGAACTGAAAGAAGTACAGCGTCGTTCGGTGGAAGGCATCGAACCGCGCGAGTTCACCCTCGACCCAAGCGGCAAGTTCGTGCTGATCGCCAACCAGAAGAGCAATCAGATCGTGGTAGTCAAGCGTGACCCGGCCACGGGCAAGCTGGGCGACACGGTGCAGAAGCTTGACGTCGATTCGCCGTCGGATGTGAAGTTCCTGCGTTAATACCCAGAACCCCCGCCGATGCGGGGGTTTTTCATGGTGTCCGATTCCTCCGCTCACCCCGTAGCCGCAGCCTGATGGCAGCGGCTACAAGCAAGCATCTGTTTTTAAACAAAAAAATATGCATTGGGGCTTCCCAGGTTGGGATTTAGGTGTTAAATTGCGCGCCTACCCAACGAGCACAGCAACAAACAGCTCGTCGCAACACCTACAGGGGCGTCGCCAAGCGGTAAGGCAGCAGGTTTTGATCCTGCCATGCGTTGGTTCGAATCCAGCCGCCCCTGCCATTTTCTCCATATCCGTATTGTTTTTATTTTCCTCGGTGCGTTGGCATCAGGGGATTTTTGCGTTTCTGCGTTTTAACCGTCATAGCAAGTTGATGGGTCCCTTATCTAGAGCGGACAAGTAGCAGCGGCCAGGAAAAAATGCGTCGCCTGCATCGCGAGCAAGCTTTGCTCCCACAGTGTGCGCCACAGCCCGCGCAACTGATCGGCATCGCGTCGATCGGCCCAGATCAGGCGCAGATAGCAGTCGAACATCAGGTACCAGAACGGCACGCTCACCACTATGACGATGCCCGTCCGAAGGCAGTACCTGAGCAAGCCGGCAGGTATGCACTGACGCCAGAGGTCCAACGCTACTGACTTGTGTTCCATTTCCTCGAGTCCGTGCCAACGCCACAGTGCCTGGAAGCCAGGTTCCAGGTCTCAAGAGCGGTCTACGCTGCGCCATGGATCTTTGGCGGCCATGGCGGCATGGTGCTCAAACATCAGTGTTGCCGCCAGGCGTGTTTGATTTGACACCCATCGTGATTCCAGCGTCAGGTTGAATAACGTTTTCCAGCGTTGTTCCAGATGCGTGGCTGGCAGTCCGGCATGGTCGATCAAGGTGTTGTAACGGCGGTGTTCGCGTGCGGCCTCGGCATGTAGCCGCTGCCGCCAGGCTGCGGCTACGGGGAAATATCAATCCCGGTGATATTTGCTACTGCCGCAATGAATTTCTACCGCAAGCGCCCCAGGCGTAAGTTTGACCCATGGCCTCACCGGCCCCAGCCAAACCACCGTCTTCGAGGTAACCGCCATGAACTTCAATCTTTTCTCCGTGATCGCCGCGTCCGCCGTTTCCGCCACCGTGGCCCTGCCAGCCCACGCCAGCAGCCCGATTCAGGAACGCAAGTCGCCCGTCAGCACCTACACCCAGCAGTACCTGCAGAAAAGCGCCAACTTCTACGCAGCCCTGGACCACAAGGTTCAACACTGAACAGCCCTGAGCACACCCGCCCGACACGTGGCGGGTGGCTGTTGAAGGCTGAGCTACAATCTAAAAAGTCGATAACCGTCATTGATCTTTGTCACTGGTATTCGACCCCGCTATCCCCGATGCTGTCCGCCTGAATTGTCCGCCACGGAGCCTCTATCATGGCCAGTGCTATCCTTTCTTCTGCCCGTCAGGGCGCCTACCTGGCCATCGGCTTGTATGTGGCGGTGATGATTGCGGCCACGGTTGCGACGCAGTTTGTGGTTGGCAGCTGAGCCGTCGTTCTGCAGGTTGCTGCACGGGCTGGGGTGAACGCTGCGGGAGATTCCATGGTTTAAGGCAATCAGTACCGGCCTCATCGCGAGCAAGCTTTGCTCCCACAGTGTTGAGCCGTACACCTGTATTCGGCTCAACATTGTGGGAGCAAAGCTTGCTCGCGATGAGGCCGGTGCAGGTTGTCCGCAGCCATAGAATCTCCCACAGTGCTAGGCCGGGCGAGCCATAATGGACGTGAACAGCTCCGACTCGATGATGGTCTCGATCCAGGCGCGAACGCGCGGGTAGGGCGCTTGCCCGAACCAGTCCGGGTCCACGCCGCGGAACTGGCGGATGAAGGGCGCGATGGCGATGTCGGCCAGGCTGATTCGTTCGCCACATAACCATTGGGCTACATCCAGCCGCGACTCCATTACCTGCAGAAATTCGCAACCCTGATTCCGGTAATACGCCATGGGCTGTTCCGGGTAGCGGTCGGCGTATTTGTAGCGGTTCAGCGCCTGCTTGAACACGCCGTCGTTGATGCTGATCAAGCCTTCGTCATCCACCGCCAACCACCCGTCCGGGTCATTGCACGCTAGCGCCCAACGCATGATGTCCAGGCTCTCGTCGATCACGCGGTCTTCCAGCACCAGCACCGGCACCGTGCCCTTGGGCGACACCGCCAGCATTTCGGCCGGCTTGGCCTTGAGGCTCACCTCGTGAATCTGCACCGGCACGCCACTGTAGCGCAGCGCCATACGCGCCCGCATGGCGTAAGGGCAGCGGCGGAACGAGTAGAGGATCATCCCACCACCTCGACATCACTCAGGCCGTTGCCTTGGCGCTTGACCTGGATCTGCACCGGGATGCGCTCGTGCATTTCCTGCACGTGGGAGATCACCGCCACCTTGCGGCCCTGGGCCTGCAGGCCGTCGAGGGCGTCCATGGCCAGTTGCAGGGACTCGGGGTCAAGGCTGCCGAAGCCTTCGTCGATGAACAGCGATTCGATGCGCAGGGTGCTCGACGCCATGGACGCCAGGCCCAGGGCGAGGGCCAATGAGACCAGGAAGGTTTCGCCGCCGGACAGCGAATGCACCGAGCGCAGTTCGTCGCCCATTTCGGTGTCCAGCACCAGCAGGCCCAGCATGCTGCCGCCGCGCTTGAGGCGGTAGCGGCGCACCAGTTGGCGCAGTTGAGCGTTGGCGTGGTGCACCAACAGGTCCAGGTTGTAGGCCTGGGCCAGCTTGCGGAATTTTTCCCCTTCGGATGAACCGATCAGGGCGGCCAGGCGGCCCCAGCGCTGGAACTCGCCGTAGGCCTGTTCGATGCGTGTTTGCAGTTGCCCGTGGGCGGTCAGGCGGCGCTGGTCTTCGACCTGCTGGGCGCGCAGTTCGGCGCAGGTTTCTTCGCAGGCGGCGCATTGCTGTTGGCTGGCGGTCAGAGTGGCGTCCAGTTCTTCCAGCGCCGGTGCGCCGTTCGCCTGTGCCTGATGCGCCTGCCAGCGTTGCTCGCGTTCCTGCAGTAGCACGCGCGCCTGTTCAACGGCTTTGTCGGCGTTGTTGAGTTGCTGGCGCATGGCGGTGATTTGCGCGTCATCGATGACCAGCAAGGCCGCCAGGCCTTCATCGTCCAGCTGCGGATGCTGTTGGCGCCACGCCTTCAGGCTGGCGTCGAGGCTTGACAGGCTTTCGCTCAGTTGCTGTTGGCGTTGTTCGGCTGCCTTGAGTTCGCTGGCCACCTGCACCGCTTGGTTGTCGGCGGTTTGCAGGTGTGCGGCGACAGTGCTTTCGCTGGCCCGAGCGTGTTGTACGGTCTGTTCCAGTGCGGTTTGCCAAGTGGCGGCATCAGGGTGCGTGCCAAGCACGGCGCGCAGTCGCTCGCTGACCGCCTGGCGTTGCTGGCTGAGCTGCGCCAGGCCTTCGCCTTGGGCTGCCGCTGTTTGCTCGCGAGCTTGTTGCCGCAGGCGTTCTTCGCCCAGGCGCTGGCGGCGTTCCTCGTGCTCGTGCTGTTCCTCGCGTTGTTCTTCAAGTTGCTGCAGGCGCTGGCTGATGCTGCTGTCCAGCGCCATGAAGGTCGCCGAAGGCGTGTGCTGCAGACCGTCCAGTTGGTTGGCGGGCAGTACGCTGGCGAAGGCTTGCAGCTCTTCGTCCAGACGTTGCTGGTCGTTGTCCAGGTGCTGGCTTTGCTCGGCCAGCAGGCGGCTGGCTTCCTGGCTGGCGTGCTGGGCTTGTTGAAGCGATTGCTGCTGGGCGCCGGCTTGCTGCTGCAGCTTGAGCAGGCTGGCCTGCTGCTGTTCTTCTTCCAGGATGCGCCGGGCAACGGTGTGTTGTTCGTTCTCCAGCCACGCAGCCGGTTGTTCCAAGCCCGCCACAACACTGTTCAAAGGGTGTGCGTGCAGCAAAGGCTGCACGGCATCGAGTTGCCCTTGCAGCTGTTCTTCCTGCTGCTTGAACTGCACCTGCTGGTCGCGTAGGGCGGCCACTTCCACGCGCAGTTCGGCCAGGCGTGCGGCCAGTTTTTCCACCACCAGGCGGGCGCTACGCTCTTCGCTGTCATCGTGACCGGCCAGCGCCTGCAACAAGGCTTCGGGCTGATGCCAGGGGTGCTCGGCGCTGCCGCACACCGGGCACGGCTGGTCATCCTGCAACTGAGCGCGCAGCTCTTCGACACTGGCACTGCGGGCCAGGCGCTGACGGTTAAGCAGGGCGACGGTCAAGTCCAGCTGTTGCACGGCGGTGTCGTGTTCGCCCTTGAGTTGCAGGCCTTCGCGAGTGCGTGCTTCACGCTGCTCGGTGGCGACGCGGGCCTGTTCGCGCAGGGCCTGTTGGCGCTCCTGCAGTTCCTGCTGACGCTGCCAGTGGCGCTGCAGGTCTTCGACACTGCGCAGGTGCTGACGGCTTTCCTGCAGTTGATGGGTCAGGCCAGCCAGGCGGTCGGCCAGTTCATGCGGCGCGCACTGGGCGTTCTGGTACAGCGCATCCAGTGCCTGTTGGCGCTCGGCCAATTGTGCCTGGCTGGCGCTGGCGCGCTGCTGCAGTGCCGGCAGTTCTTCGCGGCCTTTGAGCAGTCGGGCACTGAGGGTCAGCGCCTGTTGCAGGCGCGGGCGCCACACGGGCCAGGCATCGGCCAGCGGGGCAAGGGCGGCGCTGTGCTGCAACTGCGCGGCAATCTGTTCAAGGCGCGTGGTGCTGGCCTGCTGGCTTTGCTGCAGCCGTTCGATGGCGGCGCGGCCTTGATCGCGGGCTTGTTCGGCAGCGTGCAGGGCTTGCTGCAGCGGCGCGGCCTGTTCATCCAGGCGGGCCAGATGGCTTTGTTCGTCGAAGGCCTGGCGCAGGGCGGGCGCCGCTTCGGTTTGCGCGGCCAGGGCGGCGGTCAACGCGGCCTGCGCGTGCTCGCGGGCCTGTGTGAGTTGGCCTTGGCGGGCGTGCAATTGCTCGCCTGTCTGCTGATGTTCGGCGAGGCGCGCAGCCAGCGGTTGCAGCTCGGCGGTGAGCTCCGCCTGGCGGCTGAACAGGTGACGCTGCGGTGCCAGGGTGTCGAGGCGGACCAAGGTGTCGCGCGTGTCGCTCAAGCCGTGGGCATGCGACTCGGCCTGCTGCAACTGTTCGCTGGCAGCCTGTTGCTCGCCGTGCAGGCGCTGGCCTTCCACGTGCCACTGGCGCTGCTGCTCCAGCTGTTTGAGGCGTGCCTGTTCGGTGCGCAGTGCGCCCAAGGCGTCAGTGTAGCGCTGGTCCAGCGCCTCGCGTTCTTCCACTGGCAGCGGGGCGATGCCGCCGGCCTGGTCCTGCAATTGACGATGGGCATCGCGGGCATCCCGGCTTTTCTCGAAAGCGCGTTTGCCCAGGCGTGTGTACAGCGCCGTGTCGGTGAGCTTTTCCAGCAGTTCGCTGCGCTCGTTGTCGTCGGCCTTGAGGAAGGCGCTGAACTCGCTCTGGGCCAGCAAGACTGCGCGGGTGAACTGTTCGAAGTTCAGCCCCAGGCAGCCTTCGAGCAGGGTCTTGTATTCGCCTTTCTGGCTGGCCAGCAGTTGATCGTTGTCCAGGTCGCGCAGGCTCTGGCGGCTGTTCTGCAGTTTGCCGCCGGCCTTGTCGCGGGCGCGGTTGGCTTCCCAGCGGGCGCGATAGCGGCGGCCGTCAATGCCGACGAAATCCACTTCGGCAAAGCCGGCCCCGGTGCCACGGCGCAGCAGGGTGCGCGGATCGCCGGTGTTGATCTCGCCATCGGCGTCAGGCACCTTCGCGTCGCGACCGGTGCGCGCCAGGCGCGGCACGGCGCCGAACAGCGCCAGGCACAGGGCGTCGAGCAGGGTGCTTTTGCCGGCGCCGGTGGGGCCGGTGATGGCGAACAGGCCGGCGCTGGCCAAGGGTTCGGCGGTGAAGTCCAGTTCGAACGGGCCCGCCAGCGAGGCGAGGTTTTTCAGGCGGATGGCGAGGATCTTCATGGCTGCTCTCCTTCCAGCTGCACTTCCTGCAACAGCAGCGCGAAGTCATCCAGCGTGGCGCTGTCCACCTCGTTGCCGTAGCTGTCCAGCCAGGCGCGGCTGAACAATTCCTGGGGGCTGAGTTGATCCAGTTCGATCAGCGGTGTGTCATCGTCATCAGCACCGCGGCTGCCGGCGTATTCGGCGCCGATGCGCACCAGGCGCACGGCCTTGTTCTGCAAAGCGGTCTCGATTTGCTGGCGCAGGTCGGGTTGCGGCTCGTCCAGGATGACTCGCACCTCCAGCCACGGCTGGTGGGTCAGGTCGGCCAGCAGGTCGGCGTCCGGCAGCTCGATCAGTTGCGTCAGCACCTCGGCCAGCGGGGCCGGGCCCAGGCGCACCAGGTCCACGGCGCGGGGCACCAGCAGCGGTTCGACGCTGAGCAGTTGCTCACCCTCGCAGCGCACCTCGAGGATCTGGTGCGGGTAGTCGATCTCCGAGAACGACAGGGGGATCGGTGAGCCGCTGTAGCGGATGCGCGATTCGCCGTTGACCTGCTGCGGCTTGTGCAGATGGCCCAGGGCGACGTAGCTGATGGCTTCGCCGAACAGGCTGGCCGGCAGGGCCTCGGCGCTGCCGATGATCAGGCTGCGCTCGGAGTCCACCGACACCGAACCGCCGGCCATGTGCGCATGGCTGACGGCGATCAGCGCCTGGCCCGGCTGGCGCTTGGCCTCGGCGGCGGCGATCAGCCGTTCGTGCACGTGGGCGATGCCCTTGAGGTAGTCATCGCCCAGGGTAGCGCCAGTGACTTCGGCCGGCCGCAGGAAGGGCAGCGCCAGGCACCAGGCTGTCACCGCGCCACTGGCGTCGGGCAGCGGGATCAGCAGGCGATCGCTGTCCAGCTGGCCGTCGTCCAGCCACACCACGCGGCCCAGCGCGTGGGTGCGCAGGCGACGCATCAGCGGCGCTGGCAGCTCGATGCGCGAGCCGGAGTCGTGGTTGCCGGCAATCATCACGATGGTCAACTGCGGCTGTTGCTCGTGGGCGTTGACGATGAAGTCGTACAGGCGCTCCTGGGCTTTGACCGGCGGGTTGACCGTGTCGAAGATGTCGCCGGCGATCAGCAGCACATCAGGCTGGCGCTGGCCCAATTGGGCCAGCAGCCAGGCCAGGAAGCAGGCGTGTTCATGGTCGCGGTCCTGGCCGTGCAGGCTTTGGCCCAGGTGCCAGTCGGAGGTGTGGAACAGGTGCATCGAGAATTCCTTGGCAAGCCCCCACCCAGGGGATGGGGCTGGCTATTTGGGGTAGAGCGGCGGCAGCGCGCCGTTTTCGCCAACCGGCGCCTGCACCGCTTCGCTGGCCGGGATGGTGCCAATGGCGCGCCACAGTTCCTGGCCTTGCCAGTGCTGGCCGGTTTCGCTGTAAAGGGCGCTGTTGAGGCCGTCCAGGGCATCGGACAGTGGCACGAAGCGGGCGGCCATGTCGGCCAGGGTTTCGGGTTGCTGGCGCGCCCAGGCGTCCAGCGCCTGGCGGGTGGCCTGGGGGTCGTTGGCCAGGCACGCGCGCTTGAGATCGTCGAGCAGCGAGCGCGGGCTGGGGCCGGTCTGCGCGGCGCGGGCCACCGCCGGTTGCGAGCGGGCGCGCCACCACAGCACGAAGCCGGCCAGGGTGGTCAGCGCCAGTACCAGAGTACTCAGTTGCCACGGCCATACCAGCGGCGCCGGGCCGTTGCTGACGGCCGGGGTGTCGACGGTCAGCGTCGGGTTTTGTGCCACCTGCAAAGTGCGGGCGGGCAGGCTGGTGTGGTCCAGGTGGTCTTCCAAGGTGTTCCACCAGGTGACTTCGATGCTGGGCACTTCGATGGCGCCGTCACGGGCCGGTACCAGCGCCTCGCGCTCGTCACGGTTGCCGACCACGCCGCGTTCGTTGATCTGATTGCTCAGTTGCGGCTCATCAGGGTAGCGGCGCAGGGCGATGTTGTCGGTGCCGGGCAGCGGCGGTAGCTGTGCCGAGGACAGGCCTTCGGCCTTGACGCTGAGGGTGCGTGTCAGCGAATCACCCACCTGCAGATGGTCGGGCTCGGGGTTCCAGCTGTCGCTCAGCTCCAGGCTGCGCGCCGGCAGCCAGGGCGTGTCGTTGGGGTAGCTGGCCGGTTTGGGCTTGACCGTCAGGTTCATTATCGAGGACGTGACGTGGACCATCTTGCCCGGGTGCGGGGTGCTGTTGTCCTGGCCGGCCGGGGCCGGTTCGACCTCGGTGGCGCTGAAAGTCAGCGCGGGGATCTGCAGGCTGCCGCTGTGCTGCGGGAAAATCGCATAGCGGGTTTCGATCACGCCGTGGCGGATGCCGTTGATGAGTTTCTCGTAGGTGCGCGTGTCACCCACCGGCTCGATGCGCGCATCGGCCAGCTGCAATGGCGTGAGGTTGCTGTCGTCGTACAGGGCCACCGAATGGTAGACCCTCACGGTGAGCACGGCCTGGGCCTGCACGTAGACGCTGTTGGCGTCCAGGCTGGCCTCGATCGACACCGGCGCCTCAGTGTTGGCGTCCGGGGCCTGGCTGGCCTGCACCTGCAGGGCGATGGGTTCGCTGCGCAGGTCGCCGATCTGCAGCGCCGGGATCTGCATGGTGCCGGCCTGGCGCGGAGCCAAGGTAATCAGCCAGCGGGTGGTGGCCTGGCTGTCGGCACCCAGGGTGCGCAGTTGGTTGACCTGGCGGGTGTCACGCACGTCGAAGTCGGCGTTCAGGGCGCTGAGGTCGGGCTTGCCGAACTGGGTCACGTCCGTGGTTTCCAGGGTCAGCACCAGGGTCTCGCCCACCGCCAGGCTCGCGCGGTCGACGCTGGCGGTCAGCACGGCGGCGTGGGCCTGGGTGGCCAGCAAGGCGACCAGCAGGGTGAGGGGCAGCACGCGTGTGCGACTCATCGGGTCTTTTCCTGATGTTGTTGCTGTTCATACCAGAATTTGCGCCGCAGCAGCTCCGATGGATTATCGGGGATCTGCCGCAGCCATTGTTCCAGCGCCTGGCGCTGTTCGTCGGTAAGGTCGCCGTCGGTGGGCGGCGGCGGGGCGAAAATCGGTGCCTGGTCGTCGGGCGTCTGGCTGCTGGTCGCTGCGCTGTCCGTGTCGCTGGCCGACGGGTTGTTGCTGTTGGCGTTGGTCTGCGACTGCGGCGGCGTGGACGGCGGCGGGGTGGCGGCCTGTTGGCCCTGCTGGGCCTGTTGCGCGGCGGCGTCGGACTGGGCGTTCTGTGGCGGCGCCGCAGCGTTGGTGGTGTTGTTGGCGGCGTCGCGGGCGGCTTGCGCGGCTGCATCGGCGGCCGCCTGGGCCTTGCGTCGCTGCTCATTGAGCAACTGCTCAACCAGCGCCTTGTTGCGCAGCGCCGGGCCCAGATCGGCCTGGCGCTCCAGGGCCTGGTCGTAGGCGTCCAGCGCCGCCTCCAGCTCGCCGCTCATGGCCAGGGCGTTGCCGCGGTTGTAATGGTCCTGGGCTTCGTTGCCCTCGGCGAAACGTTGGGCCGCACCGGCGTAGTCACCCGCGCGATACAGGGCGATGCCTTGCCACTGAGGGTCCTCAAAGCGCTTGGCGGCTTCGGCGGGGCGGTCCTGTTGCAACAACTGCTGGCCTTGCTGGTCGGGACGCAGCCACAGGTCGTCCCAGGTGCCGGCAAAGCTGTGCTGGGGCAGGCACAGCAGCAGCGGCAGGCAGAACAACCAGCCACGGCGCCCGGCGCAGGCTGCCAGAAACAGCAGGGGCAGCAGCAGCCAGTAACCCTGGTCGGCCCAGCTGTCCAGTTGCACGGTCTGGCCGTTGCTGCGCAGGCTCAAGGGGCCATCGAGCAGGCCGAGTTCGCCCAGGTCGTCGTCTTCCAGGTGGGCCTGGCGATAGAGCCCGCCGACTTCACCGGCGAAGGTCTTGAGGCCGATGTTGTCCAGGCGCGGCAGCAGGATCGCGCCTTGGGCATCCTTGAGGTACTCACCTTGTTCGTCGCGCACGGGGGCGCCTTCACGGGTGCCGATGCCCAGCATCAGCAGGCGCGGGGCGTCGCGGCCCAGGCGCTGGATGATGCCGTCGCGCTCGGCGTCGCTCAGGGAGGAGCCAATCAACAGCAGGCGGCCCTGGCCCAGCCCGGCTTGATGCAGCAGGGTCAGGGCTTTCTCCACCGCCAGGTCGGCGCGGTGCCCGCTTTGCGGCATGATCGCCGGCTTCACCGCGTCCAGCAGGTTACGGCTGGTGGCCAGGTCGTCGGACAGCGGCACCAGCACGTGGGCGGAACCGGCGTAGACAATGATCGCGGTCTGCGAATCGCGCCGCGCCTGCAGCAGGTCCAGCAGCTTGCGCTTGGCCTGCTCCAGGCGGGTGGGCGCCACGTCGGTGGCGAGCATGTCCGGGGTCAGCTCCAGCATCACCACCAACGGGTCGGCGGGCTTTTGCGTGGTCTGCTCCACGCGCTGCCAGCTGGGGCCCAGCAGCGCCAGGGTCGCCAGCAGCCAGGCCAGGCCCAGGGCAATCCAGGGCGTCTTGGTGCCGCGCCGGTGGGCGCCGCTCAGCAGGGTGGCGTGGAACGCCTGGGGCAGCAACAGTTGCCAGCGGCCCAGGCGTTTTTCCCGATGCCAGACTTTCCACAGCAGCCAGCCCAGCAGTGGCAGCAAGGCCAGCCAGCCGGGGCGGAACCAGTGAGGCCAGAGCTCCATCATCGGCGCCTCCGCAGGCGCAGGCGCTTGAGACGATCGCGCCAATCGCTGGTGGGCGGCAGGAACGTGCGGCGCTGAGTCAGGCGCTGCCACGGTGCATCGGGCCATTGCTCACGGGCCACCAGCAGCAGGCTAAACAGCAGCGCGGCGGCCAGCGGCCAACTGTACAGCGCTTGCACCGGTCGGGCCTGGGTAGGTTGCTGGGTCACCGGTTCCAGGCGGTCCAGGGTGGCGCCGATGGCTTTCAGCTCGTTGCCGTCGCGCGCGCGGAAGTACTGCCCGCCCGTCAGGCGGGCGATTTCGGTCAGGCTGGCTTCGTCCAGGTCCATGCTGGCGTTGATGCCCAGGGTGCCCAGCGCACCGTCCTCGGACGGGTCGGCACCGATGCCGATGGTGTAGATCTTCACGTGTTCTTCGGCGGCCAGTTTGGCGGCCGTCAGCGGGTGGATCTCGCCGCCGTTGTTGGCGCCATCGGTGACCAGAATCAGCACGCGGCTTTGCGCCGGGCGCAGGCGCAGGCGCTTCAGGCCCAGGCCGATGGCGTCGCCGATGGCGGTGTTCTTGCCGGCGATGCCGATGCGCGCCTCATCCAGCCAGGTGCGCACGGTGTGTCGGTCAAAGGTCAGCGGTGCCTGCAGATAAGCCCGGCTGCCGAACAGAATCAGGCCCACGCGGTCGCCCTTGCGGTGCTCCAAAAAGTCGCCCAGCAGGCGCTTGACCGCGGTCAGGCGGCTGACGTCCTCGTCGTCCCAGTGCATGTCGGGGTAGTCCATGGAACCGGACACATCCACCGCCACCAGCAGATCGCGGCCACTGGCGGCGATGGGCAGCGGCTGGCCCAGCCATTGCGGGCGCGCGGCGGCGCCCAGCAGCAACAGCCACAGCAGAATCAGCGGGGCCTGCTGGCGCCAGCTGGGCAGGCTGATGCGGGCGCGGCGGCGCGACAGGCCTTCCAGCTCATCCAGAAAGGTGATCTTCAGGGAAGGCTCGCCGCTGTCGGCCACTGGCAGCAGCACG
Source organism: gamma proteobacterium L18 (assembly GCA_000497835.1). GTDB lineage: Bacteria > Pseudomonadota > Gammaproteobacteria > Pseudomonadales > Pseudomonadaceae > Aquipseudomonas. The sequence goes on from KI547164.1 coordinate 974,440, forward strand.
CGCATCAGCCATGGCAGGGGCGCCAGCAGGAATATCCACGGCCAGGCGAATTCAAACATGTTTGCGGATCCAGGTCTCGATCGACTGGTTCAGGCCCATGATGGCCTTGTCGTCGAGCTTGCATTCGGGCTTGTAGCCGCCTTCCACCAGGATCATCCAGCGCGTCAGGCCCGCAGCGGGGCAGCGGTTGTCGAGGAACGCCAGCCACTGGCGGCCGTTGAGCGTGTGGCTGTTGGCATTGGGGTAATGGTTGCGGCACAGGCGCTTGAGCAGCGCGTTGATCTGCTGCAGCCAGGCACCGGCCGGGGCGCCGTCGTAGGGTTTGGGCAGGCGCGCAAGCTCGGCCAGTGCTTCCAGGCGCATGGGGTCCAGTGGCTGTTCAGCGGGCGCGGCGGTTTTGCGCCGCGGCAGGTAGCCGCGCAGGCGCCACAGGCCGTAACCCAGCACCGGCAGCAGGGCCAGCAGCACCCACCAGGCCGGCGCGGGCGGCCACAGGCCGGGGGCGGCGGGGTGATCAGCGGTTGCAGTTCGTCCAGGCTGCTCATTGGCTTTTGCCTGGTTTGTGCGGGTTGAGGTAGGCGCGCAGTTGCTCGATCATTTCGGTTTGCGTGCTCAGGGAAATGATCAGCACCCGCAGCTTTTGCGCCAGGCGCTCCCAGCGGGCGATACGAGCTTCGCTCTGGGCACGGTAGGCCTGGCGCAGGTCGGGGTTGAGGGTGTCCAGCTCCAACTGGGCGCCGCGCTGGGCAAAACGCAACAGGCCAGCGGCGGGCAGGGCGTGGTCCAGCGGGTCGGACAGCGGTAATAGCAGCAGGTCGCAGTGGCGTGACAGCAGGCTCAACTGTTGCTCGGCAGCGTCGCTGAGCGAGCGCTCGTCGCAGATGATGAACGCCAGGCTGCCGGGGCGCAGCACCTCGCGGGCGCGACGTAGCGCCATGCTCAAGGCTTCGTCGTCATGGGGGCTGTCTGGGTGCAGCGACTGGTTGACCCGCACCAGGCGGTTGAGCAGTTGCAGCAGGCTTTGCTTGCTGCGCCGCGGTTTGACCTCGTAGAACTCGCCGCCGCCGTACACCAGGCCGCCGATGCGGTCGTTGTGGCCCAGGGCGGCCCAGCCGATCAAGGCTGCGGCCTGGGCGGCCAGCACCGACTTGAACATCAGGCCCGAGCCGAAGAACAGCCGCTGGCTTTGTTCCACCAGGATGTAGATGGGGCGCTCGCGCTCCTCGTGGAACAGCTTGGTGTGCGGCTCCTGGGTGCGCGCGGTGACGCGCCAGTCGATGCTGCGCACGTCGTCGCCGGCCTGGTAAACGCGCACCTGGTCGAAGTCCACACCGCGCCCGCGCAGCTTGGAGTGGTGCAGGCCAATCAGCGGGCTGCGCTGGCCGGGCGTGGAAAACAGCTGCACCTCGCGCACGCGGTGACGCATCTCGATCAGCTCGGCAAGGCTGACACGAATCCCGGGCGCGGGCTGCTGAGGGTTGGGCATGGTGGTCAAGCGACGGCGACGACGTCGAGAATGCGCTGGATCACCCGATCCTGATCGATACCCGCGGCTTCCGCCTCGAAGGACAGGATGATGCGGTGGCGCAGCACGTCGAACAGCACCGCCTGGATGTCTTCCGGGCTGACGAAGTCGCGCCCGGCCAACCAGGCGTGGGCCCGTGCGCAGCGGTCCAGGGCAATGGAGCCGCGCGGACTGGCGCCGTAGGCGATCCATTCGGCCATCTCGGGGTCGAATTTACTCGGCGTGCGCGTGGCCATCACCAATTGCACCAGGTATTCCTCCACGGCGTCGGCCATGTACAGCCCGAGGATTTCCTTGCGCGCGGCGAAGATGGCCTGCTGGCTGACGCGGCGCTCCGGCTTGGTCTCGCCATTGAGCGCCTCGCCGCGGGCCTGCTGCAGGATGCGCCGTTCGACGGCGGCGTCCGGGAAGCCGATTTTCACGTGCATCAGGAAACGGTCCAGCTGCGCCTCGGGCAGCGGGTAGGTGCCTTCCTGCTCGATAGGGTTCTGGGTGGCCATGACCAGAAACAGCGGCGACAGCTCGTAGGTGCTGCGGCCCACGCTGACCTGACGCTCGGCCATGGCCTCCAGCAGCGCCGACTGCACCTTGGCCGGTGCACGGTTGATCTCGTCGGCCAGCACCAGGTTGTGGAAGATCGGCCCCTGCTGGAACACGAAACTGCCGGTTTCCGGGCGATAGATCTCGGTGCCGGTGATGTCGGCGGGCAGCAGGTCGGGGGTGAACTGGATGCGATGGAACTGTGCTTCGATGCCTTCCGCCAGCTCTTTGATGGCCTTGGTCTTGGCCAGCCCAGGTGCGCCTTCGACCAGCATGTGGCCGTCAGCCAGCAGCACGATCAGCAGGCGGTCGATCAGTTTTTCCTGGCCGAGGATCTGGGTGGAGAGAAAGGTTCGCAGCGCGATCAGCGCTTCACGATGTTCCATCGATGAAGGTTCCTGGAGAAGGTGACCGGGTACGCCAAGATAACGCCCGGGCCGGGGGCATTACTTTAATCTATCCGGGCCTTGCAGGACTAACGCTGACAGCAAATTCTTTACGGTTTGCGGTTGGGGAATTCAAGGGTTCTACCCAATCCGTAGCAGCAACTGTCTTGTGGAGATACACACTGTGGGAGCAAAGCTTGCTCGCGAGGCGCCGGCACTGACGCCATCGCGAGCAAGCTTTGCTCCCACAGTGTGTGCCCCGCCGCGCGGTGCATCCCGCGGTTCAGGGTTTGCTGGTGGTGCTCGACGGGCTGTCGGGCTTGGTGTTGCTGTTGCCCATGGAGCTGCCTTCCGGGTTGCCGCCCACCGGTTTGATCGGTTGGCTGCCGGCGGGCATGTTGGGCGCCGCCGAACCGTCGGTGTTGCCGTTTTGCATGCGTGTGCCGGTGCCGCTTGGCACGCCAACTTCCGCAGGCGTGGTGCCGATGGCGCCGTTGGGGTTGGCCGGGTTGGTGGGGCCGGTGCTGTCATCGGCGTAAGCGCCTGCGCTTAGCAGGGTGGTCAGGGCCAGGGCGGCCCAGCGAGAGGTATTCATGAACAGTCTCCTTTTCATGATCGCTACAGGCGTTGGGCCATGGCGCTGCGCCCATGGTGCCCACGGGCCGACCAGCGGTTGACGGTGCTGGGCCGGGCGCGCTATGTTTCAAGGCATGAACGCATTCCCGTCGCAGCTGGCCATGAGCATTATTATTACCGCCATTCCTCATCTGGCGGGCTAGCTGCTGCACCCAAACCCGCCCTTGTGGCGGGTTTTTCCTGAACGTCACAGGGCTCCGATCACCGCACCGGAGACGCCCCATGAGTGACACCGACACCGCCCAGCTGGCCTATTACGCCCGCAAGACCCTGGAAGCCAAGGTCTACGACCTGGCCATCGAGACCCCGTTGCAGGTGGCCGCTGCCTTGTCCCTGCGCCTGGGCAACCGCATCCTGCTCAAGCGTGAAGACCTGCAACCCACTTACTCCTTCAAGATCCGTGGCGCCTGCAACAAGCTGGCGCAGCTGACGGCGGCCGAGCGCGCGGCGGGCGTGGTCACTGCGTCGGCAGGCAACCACGCCCAGGGCGTGGCGCTGGCAGCGCGGGAGCTGGGTATCAAGGCAACCATCGTAATGCCGCACACTACCCCGCAGTTGAAGATCGACGGCGTGCTGTCGCGCGGCGGCAACGCCGTGCTGCACGGCGCCGCCTTCCCCCAGGCCCTGGCCCATGCGCTGGAACTGGCCAAGGACGGCATGACCTTCGTGCCGCCCTTCGACGACCCGGACGTGATCGCCGGGCAGGGCACCGTGGCCATGGAGATATTGCGCCAGCAACCCGACCAACTGGACGCCATCTTCGTGCCGGTGGGCGGCGGTGGACTGATCGCTGGCATCGCCGCCTACGTCAAATACCTGCGCCCGCAGATCCGCGTCATCGGCGTCGAGTCCGAGGGGTCCAATTGCTTGCAAGCGGCCATGGCGGCAGGGGAGCGGGTGGTGCTGGGTCAGGTGGACACCTTCGCCGACGGCGTGGCGGTGGCGCAGATCGGTGCCCATTGCTTCGACATCTGTCGTCGCTGGGTGGACGAGGTGATCCCGGTGAGCAATGACGAACTGGGCGCGGCGATCAAGGATATCTACGATGACACGCGCTCCATCACCGAACCTTCGGGGGCGTTGGCGGTGGCGGGGATCAAGCGGTACGTGGCGACGCGAGGAGTGCGCGGGCAGACGCTGGTGGCGATCGATTCGGGCGCGAATGTGAATTTCGATCGGCTGGGGGATTTTGCCGAGCGGGCGGTGCGGTGGGGTGCTCGGGAGGCTATTTAGACGTGTGGGAGCGGGCTCTGCCCGCGAAAAGGTCGACGCGTTAACTCAGTATCTACGCGTCGTTCTTTTCGCGGGCAGAGCCCGCTCCCACAGGGTTAGACGACCAGCGACAACAGCATGATAAACGCCAACGCCACCACGGACAGGATGGTTTCCATCATGCTCCAGGTCTTGAAGGTTTCCGCCACGGTCATGTTGAAGTACTGCTTCACCAGCCAGAAACCGGCGTCGTTCACGTGGGACAGGATCACCGAACCGGCACCGGCAGCCAGCACCAGCAATTCACGCGGCACGCCCGGAATCAGGTCAACCACCGGCGCAACAATACCGGCACCGGTGATGGTGGCCACGGTCGCGGAACCGGTAGCGATACGAATCACCGCCGCCACCAGCCAGGCCAGCAGAATCGGCGACACATGGGCCTGCACGGCCATCTCGCCGATCACGTTGCCCACACCGGTGTCCACCAGCATCTGCTTGAAGCCGCCACCGGCGCCCACGATCAGAATGATCGCTGCGGTCGGTGCCAGGCTCTGGTCCAGCAGCTTCATGATTTTCGCGCGGTCGAAACCACGGGCAAAACCGAAGGTGTAGAAGGCCAGCAGCAGGGCGGCCAGCAGGGCGGTGATCGGGTGACCGATCAGGTCCATCCACTGACGGAAGATGTGATCCGCCGGCACGAACACGTCGGCGAAGGTTTTCAGTAGCATCAGGAACACCGGCAGCAGCACGGTGATCAGGGTCACGCTGAAGCTGGGCAGGTTCTCGTGCTGCGATTCCTTGGCGATCTGGTCCATCAGTTCGGTGGACGGGTTGCCCGGCACGTACTTGGAGATGAAGCTGCCGAACAGCGGGCCGGCGATGACGGCCGTCGGCAGGCCGACGATCAGACCGTAGAAAATGGTCTTGCCGATGTCAGCCTTGAAGATGCCGATGGCCAGCAGCGGGCCCGGGTGCGGTGGCACCAGGCCGTGGACCACGGACAGGCCGGCCAGCAGCGGGATACCGATCTTGACCAGCGACACGCCCGAACGCCGGGCAACGATGAACACCAGCGGGATCAGCAGCACGAAGCCGATTTCGAAGAACAGCGGGATGCCCACCAGGAAGGCCGAGCACATCATGGCCCAGTGCACTTTCTGTTTGCCGAAGGCGCGGATCAACGTTTGCGCGATCTGGTCGGCGCCGCCCGAGTCGGCCATCAGCTTGCCCAGCATGGTGCCCAGGGCCAGCACGATGCCGACGAAGCCCAGCACGCCGCCGAAGCCGTCCTGGAAGGATTTCATCACCTTGGCCACCGGCATGCCGGACGTCAGCCCCAGGAAGCCTGCGGCGATGGTCAGCGCCACGAAGGGGTGGATCTTGAATTTGGTGATCAGCAGTACCAGGCCGACGATGGTAATCAGCGCGTCGAGCAGCAGGTAGGTGTTAGTCGGTAGACCCAGCATCGGGGTATGCCTCTTCTTGTTGTGGTCGGAGCAATACTAGTTGAGGTAGCGCTGTCTTGGGCGGGCTCATGAAATCAGGCCGACTGCGACAGCGAGTCGTCTTGGTTGTGCAGCCAGGCGTCGACCTTGTCGGCCAGGGTGGCGATGGGCAGCGTCGCGTCCAGTGGCAGGGTCAACACTTCGCCGCGGGGCGATTCCAGGGTGGCGAACTGGCTGTCGATCAGGCTGGCCGGCATGAAATGGCCCGGGCGGTGGGAAACGCGGTCAGCTGCTTCCTCGCGGGTCAATTCCAGGAACACGAAGCCAAGGTTAGGCACGGCCGCGCGCAACTTGTCGCGATAAGCCAGCTTGAGGGCCGAACAGGTCAGGATCGCGCGCTCGCCGCTGGCCACGCACGCACTCATTTCCTCGCCGAGGCGGGTCAGCCAGCCGGCGCGGTCATCGTCGTTGAGGGGGATACCAGCAGACATTTTTTCGATATTGGCGGCAGGGTGGAAAACGTCACCTTCAATCAGGCGACCTCCGCTACGGTGACAGATGGCATCGCCGACGCTGCTCTTGCCGCAGCCCGCAACACCCATCACCACGATCGCGGAAAGAGGGAAAACCATCGGTATCTCCTGCAGGAACAGCGCGTGCAGGGGATCCTTGGAAGGCTACCCCGGCGGCTACTGCGCCCTGATCTTATTGATATGTTTTGAGCAGCCCTTGCTCGGGGAGTTGCACACGATGAAATAATTTCATCATTGCCCTGTGCTAAAGACAGCGCTACCTTAGCCGCCACCCCTATTAATGGCAAGTCGAAAACAATAAGAACCATGACCCGCACCGGCTCCCGCACTACCGGTCGCCCGACGCTTTCCGAGGTCGCACGGCTGTCCGGCGTTTCTCCCATTACGGCTTCCCGCGCCTTGCGGGGCGTGCCCACCGTGGCCCCGGAACTGGCCATGAAAGTGCACGAAGCCGCTCTACAGCTGGGTTACGTGGCCAACCCGGCCGCCCGCGCACTGGCCTCGGCCCAGAGCCAGTCCATCGTGGTGTTGATCCCGTCGCTGTCCAACCAGTTGTTCATCGACACCCTGGAAGCCATTCATGATGTGATGCGCCCACGGGGCCTGGAAGTGCTGATCGGCAACTCCCACTACGACATTCATGAAGAAGAAAACCTGATCCGCAACTACCTGGCCTACCAGCCCAGGGGCATGCTGCTGACTGGCTTCGAGCGTACCGAGGCCTCGCGGCGCATGCTGGCGGCCAGCGGCGTGCCGCGGGTGCACATGATGGAACTGGACGCCACGCCGGGCATTGCCTCGGTGGGCTTTTCCCAGGAACAGGCCGGCGCCGTGGCTGCCCGGCACCTGCTCAGTCGTGGGCGCAAGCGTCTGGCCTACATTGCCGCGCAACTCGATCCCCGGGTATTGCAGCGGGGCGACGGCTTCCGCCAGGCCTTGCAGGCGGCGGGGTGTTTCGACCCGGCGCTGCAATTGATGGCGCCGACGCCGTCGTCCATTGGACTGGGCGGTGAGCTGTTCAACGACCTGTTGCGTCGGCATCCGGATGTCGATGGCATCTTCTTCTGCAACGACGACCTGGCCCAGGGCGCGATCCTTGAGGCTTCGCGTCAGGGCCTGAAGATTCCCGAGCAGGTGGCGATGGTCGGCTTCAACGACCTGCCGGCCTCGGCCCACCTGGTGCCGCGCCTGACCTCCATCCGCACCCCGCGCGCGGCCATTGGCCGCCAGGCGGCACATTTGCTGCTGGGCCTGCTCGACGGAAAACCGGCGGCGCAGGCCACCCAGGACCTGGGTTTCGAGTTGGTGGTGCGCGAAAGCTGATTGCAGCGCTGCCGTTAAACCGCGTTGTCTGCATCGTGACTGAAGTCGGCTCCTACGCCGTCCGTGGTAGGAGCCGGCCTTGGCCGCGATGCAGACTTTTTGGGGGTGGTGTAGCAGCAACTGTCTTGTGGAGTTCACCACTGTGGGAGCAAAGCTTGCTCGCGATGGCGTCAGTGCGGGCCCCTCGCGAGCAAGCTTTGCTCCCACAGTGTGAACCCCGATTCCTGTCTACTGGCGCTTTGCTTGCAAGCCCGCCCACGCTGGCTATGCTCACCCGTTGAACCACCCAGCACAGGGAATGTCGCGCCCGCTTTCTCCCCCCAAGCCCCATTCCGTTCGTCGTGCCCCGAAGTGCGTTGTTTCTGCTGTTAACAGTAACGTGACGCTTGAGGTCTTCGAACCATGTTTGATTCCCACCGCAAAGCCGATCTGGCGGAAATTGCCCGCCTGACCCAAGAGCTGGAACACGCCCATGCACGCCTGGCCGCGATCAGTCGATCAATGGCCATGATCGAATTCAGCCCCGAAGGGCTGATCCTCGATGCCAACGCCAACTTCTGCAAGACCATGGGCTACTCCGTGGACGAGATTCGCGGCAAGCATCACCGGTTATTCTGCGAAGACGGTTTTCACAAAAGCGAGGAATACCAGCGCATGTGGCAGGCGCTGCAGCGCGGCGAGGCCTTGAGCGGTACATTCGAGCGCCTGGACAAGAACAAGCGCGAAGTGTGGCTGGAAGCCAGTTACATGCCCGTGCTGGGGCCGGACCGAGAGGTGCGCAGCGTGATCAAGGTGGCGGCCGATATTTCCGAGCGGGTGCATGTGGAGCACGAAAGCGACAGCAAGCTCAAGGCCATCGGGCGCTCCATGGCAGTCATCGAGTTCAGCCCGGACGGGCGCGTCATCACCGCCAACGACAACTTCCTGCAGGCCATGCACTACTCGCTCAATGAAGTGGTGGGCCAGCATCACAGTATGTTTTGCACCCGCGCCGAGGCCGAGTCACCGAACTACAAAGCCTTCTGGGCTTCGTTGAACCGTGGCGAATATCACTCGCACCGTTTCGAGCGGGTCGACAAGCATGGCCGCTTGGTGTTTCTGGAAGCCTCCTACAACCCGATCTTCGACCCCCACGGCCGCCTGTATAAAGTGGTGAAGTTCGCCAGCGACATCACCTCCCAGATCAACACCCAGCAGTCGGCGGCCGAGGCGGCCCACGCCACTTCGGTGCAGAACGATGCCTGTGCGCAGAAGGGCTCAAGCGTAGTGCGCCAGACGGTAGACGTGATCCGCGAAATCTCCAACGACCTCAACGAGGCGGCGCGCAGCATCGATGCGGTGAACAAGCAATCGGCAAGCATCGGCAAGATCGTGCAGACCATTCGCGGCATTGCCGACCAGACCAACCTGCTGGCGCTCAACGCGGCCATCGAAGCGGCTCGCGCTGGCGAGCATGGACGAGGGTTCGCCGTGGTGGCCGATGAAGTGCGCACCCTGGCGGCGCGCACCAGCCAGGCCACGGTGGAGATCGTCGACGTGGTGCGCCAGAACCAGGATCTGTCCCTGAGCGCGGTGGCCAGCATGCAATCCAGCCTGAGCCGTACAGGCTTAGGGGTGGAATTGGCGAATGAGGCGGGGGAGGTCATTCTGGAAATTCAGGAAGGGTCGCGGCATGTAGTTGATGCGATCAGCCAGATCAATTCCACCTTGCAATTGCACTGACCTGTTTCGCTCGGTATCAAGGGAACGGGCTGTGGGAGCGGGCTCTGCCCGCGAAAAGCGCAATGCGGTCATTCTGGCTCTACGCAGTGCGGCCTTCGCGGGTAGAACCCGCTCCCACAGAGTGCAGCAGCGGTAGTCAGAGAGGAGGCACAGGCCACGCCGGCATTTCGCCGCGCACGCCTTCATACCATTTGCCCATCTGCAGCAGCCATTCATCCGCAAACCGCGGGCCCACCATCTGCAGCCCCACCGGCATGCCTGCCTCGGTAAACCCGCAGTTGATCGACAGCGCCGGCTGCTCGCCCATGTTCCACGGCAAGGTAAACACAATGTGCTCGAACGGTTTGCGCGGGTCATTGCCCGGCGACGGCCAGTCGGCCGGGAACGCGTCGACCTGATTGGTGGGGCACAGCAGCAGGTCGACCTCGTCGAACACGGCCGCGGCGCGGCGGCGCATTTCGAAAGTCTGATTGAACCCCTGCACGGCATCCACGGCACTCATGTCGGCGGCAGGCGCTGCCCAGTCGCGAATATAAGGCAGCACTTTTTCGAAACGCTCGCTGCTCAATGCACTGAGTTCGGCCCACTGCCGGGCTCGCCAGAAACGGTCCATGCCGTCGAGCAGGGTGCGGTCCATCAATGGTGCTACGGTCTGCAGCCGGGCGCCGTGGGCCTGAAACAATTTAGCCGCGGCTTCGACCAGCGCGCACGTACGCGGGGACGGGCTTAACCCCACGCCCGGGTCCAGCAACAGCCCCACGCGCAAACCGCGCAGCGATGGCGGCGCCAGTTTCCAGTCCAGCGCCTGGGGCATCAGGCTGGTGGCGTCGCGGCTGTCGGGCAGCGACAGGTAGCGCATCAGGAGGGCGCAGTCATCCAGCGTGCGGGTCATGGGGCCGGCGCAGCGGCCGGTGTAATACGGGTCGATGGGGATGCGCCCCAGTGTCGGCTTGAAACCCACCAATCCACACCAGCCAGCCGGCAGGCGCACCGAGCCACCGATGTCGGTGCCCACGTGCAACGGCCCGTAACCGGCTGCCGCCGCAGCCGCCGCGCCGGAACTGGAGCCGCCCGTGTTATTGGCCGGGTTCCAGGGGTTGCGGGTGACGCCATGGAAGCTGGACAGCCCCGAAGACAGCATGCCGAAGTCCGGCACCGTGGTTTTGCCCAGCACGATGGCCCCGGCCTCGCGCAGGCGCGCGGCGGGCGGGGCGTCCAGGGTCGCGGCTTGCAGCACGGTGGCGGCGCTGCCCATGGGGATGGGCTGGCCCTGGGTGGCAATCAGTTCCTTCAAGGTGACGGGCACGCCGTCCAGCGGCCCGCGTGGCAGGCCCCGGGCCCAGCGCTCGGTGGCGCCGCGGGCCTGTTCCATGATGCCTTGCGGGTCGAAGTCCCACAGGGCGTTGATGTGCGGCTCCCAGCGACCGATGTGATCCACCAGATGCTGGTAGTACTCCAGCGGCGACAGCGTCTTGCTGGCGAATTGGGTCAGCAGTTGCGCTGCCGGCAGATCATGCAGATCGCTCATCACCCTCACTCCCTGAACGTGGCGTTGAACCTTCAGGGTAGCCCACGACCGCGGTGGGAGCGGGCTCTGCCCGCGAAAAGGGCACCACGTTCGGCCAGGCGTTTTGCGGTGCCTGCTTCGCGGGCAGAGCCCGCTCCCACAAAGCCATCAGTGGGCGATGTGTTCCAGGGCCAGGTTGCGGGTCTTGGGGCCGAAGCCGCCGATGGTCAACGTCACGATCAACATACTGCTGACAATGAACGCCAATACCCCCGGGGTGCCGAAGTGTTCCAGGAAAAAGCCGATCATCAGGCTGCTGAACACCGTCGATAGCCGACTGAATGAATAACAGAAGCCCACCGCCCGCGCGCGGATGTGCGTGGGAAACATCTCGCTCTGATAGGAGTGGTAGCTGAAGGTCAGCCAGGCATTGCAGAACGTAATCATTACCCCGCACACAATCAGCCCCACCGCGCTGGTCTGGAAGGCGAACAGGGTGCCGAACAGCATGGTGCCCAGGGCCGAGCCGACGATCTGCCATTTGTTCTCGAAGCGGTTGGCAATGCGCACGAACAGCAGCGGGCCCAGCGGGTAGGCCAGCGTGATGACAAAGGCGTAGCCAAGGCTGTGGGTAATGCTCACGCCCTGGCCCGACAGCAGCGCCGGCAGCCAATTGCCGAAACCGAAGAAACCGATGGCCTGGAAAATATTGAACACGATCAGCATCAGCGCACGACGGCGGTAGGGCCGCTGCCAGATGTCGCGGAAGTGCCCTTGGGCCTCGACCGGCACCGTTTCCAATTGCGGCTCGGGCAATGGCTGGCCATGGTCGCGAGTGCAGCGCGCTTCGATGGGGGCGAGGATGGCTTCGGCCTCATCGAAGCGCCCGTGCTGGGCCAGCCAGCGCGGCGACTCGGGCAGGCGCGAGCGCAACCACCAGATGATCAGCGCGAACAGCGCACTGGCCAACACCACCCAGCGCCAGCCCGACACCCCCAGCGGCGCCTGGGGCACCAGCCACCAGGACATCAGCGCCACGGCCGGCACCGACAGGAACTGCACGAAAAAGGCAAAGGCGAACGCCGAGCTGCGCATGCGCTTGGGCACCAGCTCCGACAGGTAGGCGTCGATGGTCACCAGCTCGATGCCCAGGCCGATGCCGACGAAAAAGCGGCACACGATCAGCCCCAGCGCACTGCTTTGCAGACCCATCACCACGGTGGCCACGGTGTACCAGATCAGCGCGAAGGTGAAGATGGCGCGGCGACCAAAGCGGTCGGCAATGGGGCTGAGCAGGCTGGCGCCGAAAAACAGGCCCAGGAAAGTCGCCGAGGCGAACGCCGCCTGGTCGGACAGGCCGAAAACGCCCTGATTCCCCGCAGCGAAAATGCCGTCGCGGATCAGACCAGGGCTGATGTAGGCGGTCTGGAACAGGTCGTACAGCTCGAAGAACCCGCCGATCGACAGTAGCGCCACCAGCTTCCACAGCGTCGCCACGGCGGGCAGGCGGTCGATGCGCGCCGAGATCAGGGTGGCGCGGTCGGGGGAGGTGAGGGTGGGCATGGGCGAGGCATCCGAGCGGGTGGAGCGGGGATGATACTGATTGTTGCGAGGTGGGTGGTTGCTAGTTTCTTGTTGTTTTCGATGAATATTGGACTTTTATTGCTGTTGTTGTGGTTTGAGTGGTGTGTATAGCCAGTGAGGGCCTCTCGCGAGCAAGGGCTAGGCGCCCCCCCTTTCTCCCACAGTGTACGCCGCACCTCTGTAGCAGCGGCCGTCAGGCCGCGTCACTGACGCCGCACACTGTCTGATCCACCGCGCCGCCTTTGACGCAGCCTTCGGCAGCTACAGGTCGGCGTTGTCTGCATCGCGGCCAAGGCCGGCTCCTACCACGGATGGTGTAGGAGCCGGCCTTGGTCGCGATGCAGACAACGCGGTTTCAAGACAGTTGCTGCTATCCCAAACGATAGTCTCAATGCCACCACGTAGAGCGATCAAATGCGCAGCCACTCACGCCTAGCCGCTGCGTACACTCTTGATATCCAGTGCAAGCAGGGGCCTGCACAGCCTGCGGCAGCGGCTACGAGCTATATCGTTATGCATTAACGATATTTAAATTTCAGTTCTTATGCCTATAGAGTTTGCTCATCACCTACTCGTACTCAATAGCCAGAGCCGGAGCCCAGCATGTCCGCCCTATCTTTCGCCCCCCTGCCTTCCCAGACCTTCGAAGTCCGCCCCCTGCAAGGCTTGGTGGGCGCCGAGATCGTTGGCCTGGACCTGAGCCGGCCGCTCAATGACGAAGACTTCGCCCGCGTGCACCGTGCGCACCTGGACTACCACTTGGTAGTGTTCCGCGATCAGCGCATCACCCCGCAACAGCAGATCGATTTCAGCCGCCGCTTCGGCGTGCTGCAAATCCACGTGCTCAAGCAGTTCCTGCTGGCCAACCACCCGGAAATCCTCATCGTCTCCAACATCGTCGAGAACGGCCAGCCGGTCGGCCTGGGCGATGCCGGCAAGTACTGGCACTCGGACCTGTCCTACAAGGCGCTGCCAAGCCTGGGTTCCATGCTGTACGCCCAAGAGCTGCCGAGCGAAGGCGGCGACACCCTGTTCGCCGACATGCACCGCGCCTGGGACAGCCTGCCGCAACACCTGCAGGACGCCGTGCAAGGCAAGCAGGCGGTGCACTCGTACACGGCCCGCTACAGCGAGGGCAAGAACGCCGCCAACTGGCGCCCGACCCTGACCGCCGAGCAACTGGCCCAGGTGGTGACCGTCAGCCACCCGGTGGTGCGTACCCACCCTGAGAACGGCCGCAAGGCGCTGTTTGTCAGCGAAGGTTTCACCACCCACATCGTCGGCCTGCCGGAAGACGAGAGCCGCGACATCCTCAACCAGCTGTACGCCCACAGCGTGCGTCCGGAAAACGTCTACCGCCATCAGTGGCAGCCCCACGACATGGTGTTCTGGGACAACCGTTCGCTGATCCACCTGGCTGCCGGCACCCCCGAGCACCTGCGCCGCAAGCTGCACCGCACCACCATCCAGGGCGATGCGCCGTTCTGATCCGGGAGTCACCATGAACGCTGTACTGCAAGGCCACACGGCCAGCGATGTATTACCTGCGCAGGCAGGCCATCAGGCGACCCCTGAAGTCCTGCTGCAAGTGAACAACGTCAGTCTCGAATACCGCACCCCCGAACGCGTGGTGCGGGCCACCCATCAGGTCAGCTTCGAAGTGGATCGCAGCGATCGCTTCGTGCTGCTGGGCCCGTCGGGCTGCGGCAAGTCGACCCTGCTCAAGGCCGTGGCCGGGTTCATCAAGCCCAGCGAGGGCGAGATCCGTCTGGGTGGCGCGACCGTCACCGAGCCGGGCCCGGATCGCATTGTGGTGTTCCAGGAATTCGATCAGTTGCCCGCCTGGAAAACCGTGCTGGAAAACGTCATGTTCCCGCTGCTGGCCTCGCGCACCCTCAAGCGCAAGGAAGCCGAGGAGCGTGCGCGCCATTACCTGGAAAAGGTCGGCCTCAGCGCCTTCGCCAACGCCTACCCGCATACCCTGTCCGGGGGCATGAAGGCCCGTGTGGCCATTGCCCGCGCGCTGGCCATGCAGCCGAAGATCCTGCTGATGGACGAGCCTTTCGCCGCCCTCGATGCCCTGACCCGGCGCAAGATGCAGGAAGAGCTGCTGGAGCTGTGGGACGAGGTGCGCTTCACCTTGCTGTTCGTCACCCACTCCATTGAGGAAGCGCTGGTGGTGGGCAACCGCATCCTGTTGCTGTCGCCGCACCCGGGCCGGGTGCGCGCCGAAATCAACAGCCACGAATACGATTTGCAGAGCCTCGGCGGCGTGGCCTTCCAGGCCAGTGCCCAGCGGATTCACCGGTTGCTGTTCGACGAGGCCCAGGGCCCGGTCGAGCAGGACCTGGGTTTCCACGACATCCGCATCGCCTACTGACATCGGAGCCTTGCCATGAGCTTGCAATCGCCTGTGCGCGCCGAATACGAAATCGAGCTTGAACCCTTCACCCAGGCCGCGCTGACCCGCGACATCTCCCTGGCCCAGCGCATCTGGCAACAGGGCTGGGTGCGCAAGACCGTGATCATGATCGCCCTGGCGCTGATCTGGGAAATCGCCGCGCGCATCCAGAACAACGACCTGCTGCTGCCCAGCTTCCTGCAGACCGCCCACGCCTTCATCGACGGCATCGCCACCGGCGAGCTGCTGGGCAAGGTGTGGATCTCCCTGACCGTGCTGATCAAGGGCTACCTGATCGGCATCGTCCTGGCCTTCGGCCTGACCACGCTGGCGGTGTCGACCCAACTGGGCCGCGACCTGCTCAGCACCCTGACCGCCATGTTCAACCCGCTGCCGGCTATTGCGCTGCTGCCGCTGTCGCTGCTGTGGTTTGGCCTGGGCGACAACAGCCTGATCTTCGTGCTGGTGCACTCGGTGCTGTGGGCGCTGGCGCTCAACACTTACTCGGGCTTCCTGGCCGTGTCGGAAACCCAGCGCATGGCCGGTCGCAACTACGGCCTGCGTGGCCTGCGCTTTGTCTGGTACATCCTGATCCCGGCGGCGCTGCCGTCGATCCTCGCCGGCCTGAAGATTGGCTGGGCCTTCGCCTGGCGCACCCTGATCGCCGCCGAGCTGGTGTTCGGCGCCTCTTCCGGCAAGGGCGGTCTGGGCTGGTACATCTTCCAGAACCGCAACGAGCTGTACACCGACAAGGTCTTCGCCGGCCTGGCAGCGGTGATCATCATCGGCCTGCTGGTGGAAAACCTGCTGTTCAACACCTTCGAGCGCCTGACCATCAAGAAATGGGGCATGCAGCGCTGATACGCCACTCTCTCCACTAAATACGTGAGCATTCAAATGGCCAAGTTATCCCGCCTTTCCATCGCCCTGGGCCTCGTCGGTGCCGTGCTCGGCACCAGCGCCCACGCCGAAGGCAAGATCAGCATCGCCCAGCAGTTCGGCATCGGTTACCTGATCCTCGACGTGGTGCGCGATCAGCACCTGATCGAGAAACACGGCAAGGCCGAAGGCATCGACATCACCGTGGACTGGAACAGCATCTCCGGCGCCACCGCCATGAACGAAGCGCTGCTGGCCGGCGCCCTGGACGTGGTGTCGGCGGGCGTGCCGCCGATGCTGACCATCTGGGACCGTACCAAGGGCCGCCAGAACGTCAAGGCCATCGCCTCCCTGGGCTCGATGCCCAACTACCTGCTGACCAACAACCCCACCATCAAGACCCTGAAGGACTTCACCGACAAGGACCGCATCGCGGTGCCGGCCGCCGGCGTGGGCTTCCAGTCGCGCACCCTGCAGATCGAAACCGCCAAGGTCTTCGGCGACGCCGACTTCAAGCGCTTCGACAACTACTCGGTAAGCATCCCGCACCCCGACGCCACCTCGGCGCTGATCGCCGGCAGCTCGGAAATCACCGCGCACTTCTCCAGCCCGCCGTTCCAATACCAGGAGCTGGAAAACCCGAACGTGCACAAGGTGCTCAGCTCCTACGACGTACTGGGTGGCCAGGCAACCTTCAACGTGCTGTACACCACGCAGAAATTCCACGACGAAAACCCCAAGACCTACAAGGCGTTTTACGACGCTTTAGCCGAGGCGTCGCAGTACATCAAGGCGAACAAGACCGAGGCGGCGAAGACCTATATCCGTGTGGAGCAGTCGAAGTTGCCGTTGGAACTGGTGGAGAAAATCGTCAATGACCCGGAAATCGACTTCACCATCGTGCCGCAGCGTACTGGTGTGTATGCCGACAAGTTGAATGAGCTGGGCGTGTTGAAGAACAAGGCTGCCAGTTGGAAGGATTTCTTCTTTGAAGAGGCGCATGGTGGCGCCGGTAGCTGATTGCTCAAGCTGATTTCGGTCTAAATGGGTGGGAGCGGGCTCTGCCCGCGAATCATCCGCCGCGGTGCATCAGACATTGCGCGGTGACTTCTTCGCGGGCAGAGCCCGCTCCCACCAAGCCCCCCCCACGCCAGGGCGACCATTGAGGTTTCTGAGCAAAATCCGGTATCAGATCTGTTCCTCGCTCCAGCCTTCCTTGGCCTTCAATGAGTTGATCATTTGGAGGAGGCAGGGATGCCCATCTATCAATCTCAAAAACTGCGCCGGTACCGTTCTTCTGAAAGCGGCCGCCCGTATCTGCTGACCACTGCCACGCTGGACAGGTTGCCCATTTTTTCTGACCTTTGGCTGGGTCGCCTTCTAGTTATGCAGATGCGTGAGGCGCACCACCAAGGCCTTGTCCAGTCGCTTGCCTGGGTGATCATGCCTGATCATCTGCACTGGCTGGTCGAGCTCAGGCAGGGTTCGTTGGATGGACTCATGCGTCAGGTGAAATCGAAGTCTACCAAGGCTATCAATCTCCGTATCGGCAGAAGCGGGGCGCTGTGGCAGTCAGGGTTTCATGACCGGGCGTTGAGGCGGGAGGAGGATATGAAGGCTGTTGCGCGGTACATCATTGCCAATCCACTGCGCGCGGGCCTGGCCAGGAATATTGAAGATTATTCGTTGTGGGATGCTTGTTGGGTTTGAGGGGCTTGGCTTGGTGTAGTGTTGTGGGTGACAGGTGCATGGCTTGATTTCTGTGTTGCTCTTGAGATCGAGCGCCGTCCGCACGGCGCTTCCCCGCCCCACGCGCAAGCCCGGTCCTACATTTGTTTCGGGCCAATTTTGTCTGCGCTACCAACTGGTCCGCTTTGTTTTTTCACTGCAGATTTGTAGTGAACCAACAAGGCGGTCGGGGTGATCTCACTGACAAAATTGGCCCGAAACAAATGTAGGACCGGGCTTGCGCGTGGGGCGGGGAAGCGCCGCGCGGGCGGCGCTCGATCTCAAGGGCGCTGCAAAATCATCGCCAAGCACCTGGAACCCCTACAGGATCAGGACTTGGCGGGCTGCCACCCACCCCCCAACGCAACCATCAACCCCACACTCGCCTGCAACCGGCGCGTCTGCACATCCTGCAACTTGCGCTGCGCATCCAACGCCGCTGTCTGCGCCGTCACCACGTCCAGGTAGTTGACCGCACCGGCCTGGTAGCTATTCATCGCCAACGTCTGCGATTGCGTCGCCGCATCCACCGCTGCCTGCTGGTCCGCCGCTTCCTGCTTCAAATCACGCAGTTGCGACAGGTTGTCTTCCACCTCGCGCAACGCCTTCAACACACTGCCGCGATAATGCGCGCTGGCTTCGGCGAACTCGGCCTTGGCCTGGTTCTCGGCACCGGTCAGGCGGCCGCCGGTGAAGATAGGCAGGTTGACCACCGGGCCAATCGCCCAGAAGCGGTTGGTGGCACTCAGCACGTTGCCTACGCCCATGTCCTGGCCACCGAAGTAGCCGCTCAGGCTGAAGTCGGGGTAGAAGGCGGCCTTGGCCACGCCGATGTTGGCGTTGGCGGCGAACACCCGGCGTTCGGCGGCGGCGATGTCAGGGCGGCGTTGCAGCAGGGTGCTGGGCAGCTCCGCTGGTACGTCGGGCAGGGCCGGGAATTTGCTGATGGCGGCCAGCTTGAAGGTGGTCGCCGGCTGGCCCACCAGCTCGCCGATGGCGTGCTCGGTGAGGTTGCGCTGGTTGATCACGTCGTCCAGTTGCGCCTGGGCCTGGGCCAGTTCGCTTTGCGCGCGGGTCATGTCCAGTTCGCTGGCGATCTGGCCTTGGTAGCGGTCGCGAGTCAGGTTCAGGGCCTGGGTGTAGTCGTCCAGCGAGGCCTTGAGGATGGCCTGCTGTGCGTCCAGCCCGGCCAGGGTCAGGTACAGGTTGCTGAGTTGACGCTGCAGGCTCTGGCGCGCCACTTCCAGGTCGTCGGCCGAGGCCTGGGCCTGGGCGTCGCCGGCGGCCACGCGGTTGCGTACCTTGCCCCAGAAGTCCAGGTCCCAGCCCAGGGTGAAGGCCGCGGTGTTGGTGTTGTACACGTTGGGCTGGTTACTGCCGCGTAGCGGTTTGTTCTCGGACTGGCGCTGGCGCACGGACGAACCCGTGGCGCCGATTGCCGGGAACAGGCCGCCGTGCAACTGGCTGGCGTAGGCTTGGGCCGCATCGAAATGCGCCAGGGCCGCGGCCAGGTCAGGGTTGGCGCTGATCAGCTTGCCCTGCAGGTCGTTGAGCTGCGGGTCGTTGTACAGCGTCCACCATTGCTGCGGCACGTGGTCGGCCGGCTTGGCGGCCTGCCATGGGCCGCTGTAGTGCAGCGGGATCGGCGCGTCCGGCACTTTGTAAGTCGGCGCCAGCGAGCAGCCCTGCAGCACCAGGGCCATCGCCGCCACCAGGCGGTTAAGCTTTAGGGGCATGGGTGTCTCCTGCGTCGGCCAGTTTCACCGGGTCGTTCTCGCGCAGGGAGTCCGGCGGGTTGTCGATGACCTGGTCAGTAGGGGCCAGGCCCTGGTCGATGAACAGGGTGGCGCCCAGGTCCATGCCGATGTGCACGTTGCGCAGGTGCACGTGTTTCTGCGCGTCGACCACGGCTACCTGGGTGCCGGCGGCGCGGAAGATCAGCGCGCTGCCGGGAATGCTCACACCCTGGCTGCCCGCAGGCACCTTGAGGGTGACCTCGGTGTAGTCACCGGCCAGCAGTTCGCCCTTGGGGTTGTCGGCGACGAACTGGGCCAGCAGGGTGCCGGACTTGGCGTCCACGGCGTTGGAGTTGCCCACCAACTGGGCGTCGAACTGCTCGCCCGGGTGCTCCGGCACGGTCAGGCT
>KI547164.1:994273-998959 GCA_000497835.1 gamma proteobacterium L18
GCTCCGGCACGGTCAGGCTCACGTGCATACCGGTGCGCACGGCTGCGGCGTAATTCTGCGGCACCGGCACGTAGAGGCGCAGGCGATGGGTGTCAGCCACTTCGAACAGGTCCGGGCCGGTGTCGGCGTCGGCCTTGATCAGCTGGCCGACGTCGGTGTTGCGCGCGGTCACGGTGCCGTCGAACGGCGCACGCAGGGTCTTGTAGTTGGACAGGTCGGTGAGGCGCGCATAGTCGGCGCGCGCCGCCTCGACGTTGGCCTTGGCGGCGTCGGCGTTGGCGACTTTCTCGTCCACTTCCTGTTGCGAGACCGAGTGCGTGCTCAGCAGGTGCTGCCAGCGCGCGGCGCTGGTCTGCGCCAGTTTTTCGTCAGCCTGTTGCTGCAGCAGGTGCGCATGGGCCTGGGCCAGTTGTTGGTCCAGGTCCGGGCTGTCGATTTCGGCCAGCACCTGGCCGGCTTTCACCGGCGTGCCGATGTCGGCTTTCCAGTCCTTCAGGTAGCCGCTGACCCGGGCGTGGATCGACGCTTGGCTCCAGGCCTGCAGGTGCGCCGGCAGCACCAGGGTGTCGCCGGTGGTGTTGTGGATCGGCTGGAACACGCTGACGATCGGCATCGACTGGGCTTCGGTCCAGCTCGCCACGTTGTCATCGTGACGGGTCCGGGCGGCCAGGCCGCCGGCCACCAGCACGGCGGCCAAGGTCAGGCCGCCGACGCCGAGCACCATCAGGCGCTTGCGCGAAGGCTTCTTTGCGATGGTCGGTAGGGAATCAGACGACATGGGAGGTTTCTCCAACGGAAAGCTTGGCGGTGCGGCGTCCATGCACAAGGCTGAACACCACCGGAACGAAGAGCAGGGTGGCCGTGGTGGCCAGGATCAGGCCGCCGATGACGGCGCGACCCAGTGGGGCGTTCTGTTCCTGGGAGATGGCCAGCGGCAGCATGCCGATGATCATCGCCAGGGCGGTCATGCACACCGGACGGAAGCGGGTGAAACCGGCCTCCATGGCGGCCAGCAAGGCGTTGCCGTGCACGGCCAGGCGTTCTCGACAGAAACTCACCACCAGGATGGAGTTGGCGGTGGCCACACCCATGCACAGGATGGCCCCGGTCAACGCCGGTACCGATAGCGAGGTGCCGGACAGGAACAGCATCCAGACGATGCCCGCCAAGGCTGCCGGCAGGGCAGTGATGATCACGAACGGGTCGAGCCAGGACTGGAAGTTGACCACGATCAGCAGGTAGATCAGCACCACCGCGCCCAGCAGGCCCAGGGACAGGCCGCTGAAGGCTTCATGCAGGGCGTCGATCTGACCGTGCAGGGTGATAGTGGCGCCCTTCGGACGGTGCGGTGCGGCCAGGTCGATGGCCTTCTGGATGTCGCTGGCCACGCCGCCCAGGTCACGGCCTTGCACGTTGGCGTAGATGTCCAGGGTGGGCTGGATGTTGTAGTGAGTCACCACGGCCGGGGTGTCGACGCGGTGGATGGTGGCCAGGCCGCCGAGGATCTGCGATTGGCCGTTGGCGCCGGTCACTGGCAGGGCTTCAAGTTCCGGCATGCTGTCCAGGCGGTACTGCGGAGTCGCAGCCACGATGGAGTAGCTGATGCCGTTTTTCGGGTTCAGCCAGTACAGCGGCGACACCTGCGAACTGCCGGCCAGCGAGGCCACCATGGAGTTGGTCACGTCGCGTTCGGTGATGCCCAGGCCGTTGGCGCGTTCACGGTTCACGTCCACTTGCAGGGTCGGGTAGCCGTTGGACTGCTGGATGCGCAGGTCGGCGATGCCGCGGATGTGCTTCAGCGCGCGTTGCAGTTCCAGGGCGTAGGCGTGGTTGGCGTTGTTGTCGGGGCCGGAGATTTTCACGTCCAGCGGCGCCGGGGCACCGAAGTTGAGGATCTCGCTGCTGATGTCAGCCGGCAGGAACGAGAAGGTGCTGCCCGGGAAGCTTTGCGGCAGCACTTCACGCAGTTTCTTCACGTAGTCGGCAGTCGGCTTGTGGCCTTCTTTCAGGGTGACGGAGATGTCGCCGTCCTGGGGGCCGGTGGTGCCGCTGGCGCTGTAGGCCATGTCGATACCGCTGAGCGGGATGCCGATGTTGTCGATCACGGTGTCCAGTTCATTGGCCGGAATCACTTCGCGAATGCGCGCTTCGATACGGTCGAAGGCGGCAGCGCTTTCTTCGATGCGAGTACCTACCGGCAGGCTGACGTGCAGCGACAGGGCGCCGGCGTCGGTGGCCGGGAAGAAGTCTTCGCCCAGGGTTGGCAGCAGGGCGAAGGACGCCAGCACGCAGACCATGAAGCCGATCAGGAAGCGCTTGCGGTTTTCCAGGGCCAGGGTGAGCACACCGTGGTAGCTGTCACGCACGTTGCTGAAGCGCTTCTCGAAGCCCTTTTGGAAGCTGAGCAGGCTTCGCACGAACGCGCCGTGCTTGGGGGTGTGCTGGTCGCCTTCGTGGTGGTTGAGCAGGGCGTTGTCCGGGTGACGGCCTTCGCCTGTCTCGACCACGTGGGGCTTGAGCAGGAACATCGCCAGGGTCGGCACCAGGGTACGCGACAGGATGAACGAGGAGGCCATGGCGAAAATCACCGCCAGCGCCATGGGGCGGAACAGGTAGCCGGCGATGCCTTGCAGCATGAACATCGGCACGAACACGATGCAGATACACAGCAGGGACACGAAGGCGGGGCCGACGATCTGCTTGGCGCCGTCGAGGATGGCGTCCTTCACCTGTTTGCCTTGCTCAAGGTGCCAGTTGATGTTCTCGATGGTCACCGTGGCGTCGTCCACCAGGATACCGACGGCCAGCGCCAGCCCCCCCAGGGTCATCACGTTCAAGGTCTGGCCGCTGACCGCCAGCAGGGCGATCGCCGACAGCACCGCCAGCGGAATCGAGGCGGCGATGATGATGGTCGAGCGCCAGCTGCCCAGGAACAGCAGGATCATGGCACTGGTCAGCAGGGCGGCGATGATGCCTTCGCGGGCCACGCTGCCCACCGATTCCTTCACGAACACCGAGGCGTCGCCCAGCATCGAGGTTTTCAGCGAGGGCGGCAGGGTCTCGTTGATCAACGGGAACATGTCGCGAATGCTTTGCACAATCGACAGCGTCGAGATGTTGCCGTTTTTCAGGGCCGGCATCAGTACCGCGCGACGGCCGTCCACCCGCACGATGTTGGTCTGTGGCGGCGAGCCGTCACGCACGTGGGCCACCTGGCCAACGGTGATCACCGCGCCGTCCACCGTCTTGATCGGCAGGTCGTTGAGCTGCGCGATGGCGTTCGGGCTGTTGTTGAGCAGCACGGTGTATTCATCGCTGCCCAGCTTGGCGGTACCCACCGGCACGATCTGATTCTGCGCGGCCAGGGCGTTGCTCACGTCCTGCGCCGACAGGCCCTTGGCGGCCAGCGCCTGCGGGTCCAGGTCAAGGGTGATCTGACGCTGCTTGCCGCCCATGGGCGTCGGCATGGCCAGGCCCGGCACGGCGGAAAGCGGCAGGCGGATGGAGTTCTGCACCAGGTCACGGATACGCGCTTCGGACAGGGTGGGGCTGGAGAACGCCATCTGCAGGATCGGCACCGTGGAGGCGCTGTAGTTGAGGATCAGCGGCGGGGTGATGCCCGGTGGCATCTGCTTGAGCACGGTTTGCGACACCGCGGTTACCTGGGCGTTGGCGGTACGGATGTCCACGCCAGGCTGGAAGAAGATCTTGACGATGCCCATGCCCGGCAGCGATTGCGACTCGATGTGCTCGATGTCGTTCACCGTGGTACTGAGCGAGCGCTCGTAGGTGTAGATCACCCGGCCGGCCATGGCGTCCGGCGACAGGCCGGTGTACGACCACACCACGGCAATCACGGGGATGCCGATATCGGGGAACACGTCGGTAGGGGTTCGCATCGCGGATAGGGGCCCGATGATGCAGATGAATATCGCCAACACGATAAACGTGTACGGCTTGAGCAATGCGGTCTTTACCAGCCCTAGCATGCCAGGAACCTCCAAAGGGTTTGCGTATGCTGGCAAGTCTTGCTGGAACCACCTAACACGGGCCTTTCATGAAGGTGAAAGATGTTTTAAGGCG
This sequence comes from gamma proteobacterium L18, assembly GCA_000497835.1. Lineage (GTDB taxonomy): Bacteria > Pseudomonadota > Gammaproteobacteria > Pseudomonadales > Pseudomonadaceae > Aquipseudomonas. The sequence goes on from KI547164.1 coordinate 998,357, forward strand.
CAACTGAAATTCGTTTCACGGTGATTCATTGGTGTTGAAACAGGGGCGACATCAAGCTTGGCACCGATCGAAAACGACTTGCCACGGCAGGCCCACTTCCAACACCTTTGAGGAATACCCCATGAATGCGAAAACGCTAATGCTGGTGCCCATGCTTGGGCTGGTTGGCCTGCTGTCGGCCTGCGCCGGCCCCATGCCGCAACCCAACCCGAACGACGCCTGGGTGGGCTTGAAAGAAGAAACCCAGAACTCGATGCTGGCTGAGCAGGTAGACGGCAAGAACCTGAAAGATGGCCGTTACTTCCAGGTCAAGCCGGGCGAGCACAAGCTTGAAGTGCTGTTGTACGAAGAAAGCACCGCCCAGCAGGACGACCAGACCTGCCGCGCGACCATTGATTACAAAGGCTTCAAGCAGGGCAAGCACTACACCCTGGTGCAGAGCAGCCTGGGCGACACCAACCTGCGCGCCGACCTGAAGAATGATCAGGGCAAGACTGTTGCGTCGACCGATAACTTTGATTGCATGTCGGGCTGACAGACCGCCCCCACAATGTAAAGGCCTGCATCCATGTATGCCTCAACACTGTGGGAGATTCTATGGTG
>KI547165.1:0-63344 GCA_000497835.1 gamma proteobacterium L18
ACGGACGGCGTACGGAGCCGACTTTAGTCGCGATGCAGGCGACGCGGTTTCAACCCCTGTAGCAGCGGCCGCCAGGTCGCGTCACGGGCGACGCGCAGCTTCAGGTGTACCCCGGACGCCGTCTTCGGCAGTTGCTACACCCCTCTGTGGGAGCGGGTTCTACCCGCGAAAAGGACACCGCGTAATACCTGGCACCCTGTGGCGCCCTTTTCGCGGGTAGAACCCGCTCCCACAAAGACAGTTGCTGCTACAGGACCGCGTCGTCTGCATCGCGGCCAAGACCGGCTCCTGCCACGGACAGCGTAGGAGCCGGCCTTGGCCGCGATGCAGACGACACGGTTCCAAGACAGCCGCGGCTCTCAAGGCCTATTGCATCTTGCTCATCAAAATAGTTAATGTTGTTATCCACTATAACAACAACGGACCGCCCGCCATCATGAACCTTCGCAAACAGCTCCCCCTCTTGGCACTCACCGCCAGCGCCTGTTTGACGCAAGCCGCCACCTACGACCCGCCCCCCCTCAAGCTGGAGCCCCTGGCGCGTTTCAGCGTTGATCTGGTGGCCCCCATCTGGGAGTTGGGAGCCACCAGTGGCCAGGGCAAGCGACGCATCATCCCCATCACCGGAGGGCACTTCGAAGGCCCGCGGCTCAAAGGCACCATTCTCGACAATGGCGCGGACTGGCAGGTGGTGACCCCTGACGGCGTAGCGATCATCGACACCCGTTACCTGTTGCAGACCGACGATGGCGCATTGATCTATCTGCGCACCGAGGGTTACCGTTTCGGCCCTGCCGACGTGATGAAGAAGGTCGCTGCGGGGGAGGACGTCGACCCTGCTTTGTACCAGTTCCGCATCACCCTGAAGTTCGAAACCGCCGCACCTCGCTACGCCTGGCTCAACCACACGGTGGGGGTAGGCAGTGCCATGCGCCTTGGTAATGCGGTGGTCTATGACGCGTTTGAAGTGAAGTAGGTCGTTATGCTTGTTAATTAGTGGGTTGGCCGGGCTCGCGGGCCTGAGGCGAGGTCGAGAGCGGCGCGCGCACTTTCGCAAACCACCAACTCGCAAACGCCCCAAGGATGATCGTGAGCACGGCCAACATCAGGATCACTGCCCGGGTGCCCAAAGGCGCCGCCAGCACCGCCACCAGTAACCCTGCCAGCGGTTGTGACAGGTTGTTCAGCAGCGTGATCACGCCGACGGTCTTGCCAAAGTCCTGCGCGGGTATCACCCGCTGGCGGATAGAGCGCATGTAGACGTTGAACATCTTGTCGAAACCGACGATCAGCACAAACCCCAGCACATAGCCGCCCACGCTCGGGCTCAATGCGCTGATCACGCCCCCGATGGCGATCATTGAATAGCTGAGCCCGCCGAGCAAACGCAGGGGCAGCACAACCCGCGCCAGCACAAACAGGATCGCGATCGTCGCCACCGCGCCCGCCGCCTGCAACGCCGCATAGCTGTCCTGGCCCGCGCCGTACTGCCCGATCACCATGGCCGCCGATGTCGCCAGGGTGACACCGACGATCAGGTTGACGCCTGCCGCCAGGGTGATGATCTTTTGCAGCTCTGCCAGGGTGCGGATATGACCCGAGGCAATTCGCAGCGGTTGTAGCCAGATGTCCTGATGCTGCTCGAACACCTGCAACGTGATACGGCTAAGACGCTGCCACGCCACCATGCACAGGTCTGCCAGCAGGAACAGCCCCGCGATCAGCAGCACCACCCAGTGCCAGGCCCACACCTGCAGCAGCAACGCCGCCAGTAGCGGCCCCAGCACCAGCCCGGTCTGGTCGGCGATTTGGGAATACGACAACGTCCTGGTGTAGCTGTAGTGCTGAAAAACCTGCGGCATCAGCACTTCGCGCGCCATGACACCTTGCGTGGTCAGCACCCCGCACAGCGCCGACAGCGCCACCAACCAGGCGATGCCGCCCAGGCTTGCGTAGAGCACCATCGCCAGCACACACGATAAAGCCCGGACCAACTGACTGATGTGCAGCACCTTGATGGGCGGGTACTTGTCGCACAGGGCGCCGCACACCGGGAAGGCGAGGAATCGCGGCAGGGATTCTGCGAAAAAGGCGAGGCCGGCCCATGAGGCGCTTTGGGTGGTCTGGAAGACCACCAGCGGGACGATGAACAACAGGATCTGGTCGGCCAGCCTGGAGAGGAACAGCGAGGTGAAGAAGGCGAGGTAATCGTTGCGCATGGAGGGCTCCTAAGGGTAACTGACATGGCCTGGCTTTCAGAAGGAACATCAGTATGCGGATCCCAAACCGTCATCGAGGTTATGTCGCTCTTCACCACGCAGCGGCGGGTTAAATACGCTGATAAGAATCAGGTCCTGTTCTTTGCCTCCGCGCAAAAAATGCCGATCATGCTGATCGAGCACGTACATATCCCCAGGTCGGATTGAGAATACATTGCCCTGCATGTCTTCGATTTCACCTTCCCCTGCGATGCAATAGCACGCCTCCAGATGATTGCGATATTGCAAGAGCGACTCCGTGCCCGCGCGGACGATGGTGTGGCAAATCGTAAAACCCATGGCATCGCGTTCAGTTAGTAGACGGTGGCTCGTCCCAGCACCCCATTCAACGAAGTACGGGGTTTTCTCAACATCGGATTTATTGCGAACGAACATGTGGAATCTCTTTATGATGGCCAACTGAAAACACTTATTTCTCTCCAGCACTACCGGTGGCAGCCTGGAGAAGGGCATCGCCGCATGCCTGCATCGTTTCATTCCAGGCGACATCACGGTGTGCGGCCATAGCCTGGATATCACGCCAGTGGCGTTGAAGGCGGTTGTTTGCTGTCAAAGACGAAGCGCCGAGCCTTTCCACTAGGCGGCGCACAGCATGCACACACTGTTGTGCCAGATAGGCACGATCGCGCATGAGCTGGAGTAGCTGTTGCTTGTCCAGGGGGCGGTGATTGATCCCCGCCTCGTGCAGCCGGGTTATCAGCGAGTCATACAGGAGCTCTACTCCAAAAAGCTGGGCAGCCGAGTGGGCAGCCTGTTCGGCGATCCGCGGATCAATGGCCGTTGATGAAACGTCGGCAGTGGTTGTGAATACCGCAAGGGCACCCTCGGCACAGCCCAGTAGCGGGCCGATGATGGAAGTAGTGAGGTAGGGCACGATAGGCAATCGGTCGATGTAGTCGCCGGTCAGCGCAAGCGGGTTGTGCGCAAAGACCTCATGCAGTGCGATGACTCGATCGAAAGGAACCAGCAATCGACGAGTCTCCACATCGTGAGAGCCCGTTGCGGCCATGCCAAAGCTATCCCAGCTATCAAGCCTTTCAACTTCGTTCGCCGCGATCAACACGAGAAGACGTGGGTTTTGAGCCGCTTTCGGGTAGGTAGGGCAACGAGCGTTGAGCATCAGCCAGGTAGCGTCCTGGATGCCTGAACTGAAGCGCCATCGCCCGTCGACTCGTATACCCTCAGGCTCAAAGGACAGCATGCTATTGGCGCTGGTTGAAGCTGAGGCGAAGAGCTGTTGTGGCCCCGTCTCGTAAAGCTGGTTTACGCAGGTAGGGGGGAGTCTTCGAGCAATTGCACCGTGACCGCCCACTAACGCCACCATCCAGCCGGTCGAGGGGCATGCCCGAGCCGCGATTCGGGCGCTTTCTACAAGTGTCGGCCAATGGCTCGTGCTGGTAACCGGCGCGCGGGGCGAGACCAAATCCAGTAATCCGTCCGCGAACAACTCGTCGAATGTCTCGCGGCTCAATCTTCGACTTCTCTCTGCCTCGGCGGCCCGATTACGCCATAACGGGAGATGCAGGGCGGCCCGCTGAGAGCGCCAGGATAATGCAGGGTGTTGAGATACTGGCTCTGCAGGACTAATCATCGGCAAGCTCCGAATGACCTTTTAACAATGTCGTCATATCGCCAAGACGCGCGCCTTCAAAGCAAAACTGCGCTGGTTGAACTACCGGGCCCAGTAGGGCTAAAAACTCTTCAATCTGGTTGAGGTCATCCGAGGCGACGAATTCGCAAAAATTACTGCTGCTCCAGAGGAGGTGCACGTACTTGAAATGAGACGATAGGGCGTCCACTAGTTCCTCCAGTGTGACCTGACCGGTTTTCATTTGCTCAAGCATTTGTTCGCGCTTCCAGCGAATATCCTCTGCGCTGAAGTAGCGGGGTTTATACACTTCGTCCTTGATTTTTTCGCGCCGCCGATACTCTTCCGGGTCGCTGTGGTTGAGCTTCTCAAGGAAAAAAACTAACCCGCCAGGCTTTAGAAATTGTTTGATGTGGGCGATTTGGCTGTCGCGATCACGGCTGTAAAACTGGAAGGCAGCCATCTCATAAATAAAATCGAAGCCGTCGGTAAAGAGTTCATATTTTGGCGTTTTCAGCAGTGAGGGAGTCACCTTGAACACCGATTCTGGGAAGAATAGGGACAGCGCCGCATTGGCATGGCGCTCGAAGGCAATCTGATTTGCTTCGTTCGGCGATGACGTCAAGCTACGGATCAGGCCATTTGAATGGCCGGCAAGTGCGCGGCCGTTACTTCCATCAAATGCATCGACTTCAAACAAGCTGAAAGACTTCCTTGCATCTTTGCTGACCTGAACCAGCCGGGTAAGAGCGACACCAACTCTGGAAAGTTCTTCAAGGACGTAAGGCACGCTAGCCAGGAAGTGCGAGAACAATGGGCCAGCACCTGCGATCAATCGATCATGGTATTCGAGGACTTGAGGGTCTTGGATTTTGGACCGTAAATGAGTTTCCAGGGACTGCGCGGGCACTTGGCTGGCACCCGTCGCCAGACTGTGGAAGTGGGCAGAAAGTTTCAGCATCGCAGTCTGTTGCAATGCGTGGTCCAAGCCAATTTCATCGATTGGCTGAGGCAACATCTTCATGGCAAATCTCCTACTATCAGATCGGTCCTTTGGCAGCAAATTTTCCCGAATCGGTCTTTGGAAGTGCCTCGAGAAATACGTACTGGGTTGGGACCATGTGCCAATCCAGATGCTGCTTGCAGTAGTCGGCAAGCACATGTTTGCTGGTTTGAGAGTGATTAAGGTCAAGGACAATGAATGCCCGTGGCACGTAACCGGCCGATTCGTCAGCGACCGGCACCACCAGCACCTCGGCAACCGCTGGGTGCAACCCCAGGCATCGCTCAATCTCCCGTGGATTTACGCTCCAGATGTCGCGCGCGAATACATTGTCCTTGCGGGCGACGAAGTACAGATAGCCTTCACCATCCTTCTTGAAAAGATCTCCGGTACGATATAGCTGTGAATGACCGAAGGCATTTTTAACGAAGGCGTTTGCGTTTGCTTGAGGCATGTTCCAGTATTCTAGCATCAGGCAGTCACTGGTCAGTAGAAGCTCGCCAACCTGCCCAGGCTCGCCGATAACTTGGTCATTCTCGTCTACCAAATACCAGCTGACACCGGGCAAAGGTTTTCCGACTGACGTGGGGCGCAGGTCGATTTCTTCAGGGGGCAAATAGCTCACCCGCTTGCATTCAGTGAGTCCGTAGTTGGAGAAAATGCGTACCTATGGCAATGTTTCGCGGATCCGTTGGATGTGCCGGGTATGTAGGGGCTGTCCGCTACTGGATATATAGCGTAAGTTCGGTATTCGCGCCTGCCACTCCGGTCCGGTATTGGCGAGTAGGGAGAATACTGGAGGAAATACGTGCATTGCGGTAACTGCTTCACGTTCGACTACAGTGAGTACATCCTCTGCGCTGAGTCCCATCCGACTCTCCACGACACTAGTTGCGCCAGAGAATAGTGGCATCAGCACGTTATAAACGCCGTAGTCCGACCCCAATGTCGAATAACTTAAGACCCGGTCCTCAGGCGTGATCTGGAGATATGCAGTGACACGGTTGCAGGCTGCCAACATGATTCGGTGGTTAACTAGCACACCTTTAGGCTCGAAAGTCGACCCTGAGGTGTAAAATATCGATGTTGGCCGCTCAAGGTCGTCAGGGGGTAGTAAACTACCATATTCCGTTTTGGGAAGATGGGTCGCAATCGCCTCAGACAGCTGAATAACACCAGACATCGCTACTGCTCGGGATGTGGTGGTGAGCAAAACGGATTCTAAACCAGCTTCGTTGATTAAATCAGGTAGATCATTAGTGTAGTCGGTGATCAATACCCGAGCGCCAGAGTGCTTGATCTGGTGAATCAGCTTGGTACGACCAAGCGTGTGGTGAGTTGCAGCGGTGGTCGCTCCTATTTGCAGCACGGCGAGATAGCCGGCGATCAGATCAATGGAAATTGGTGCGTACATCGCTACTCGGTCGCCTGAAGCGATGCCGAGCTTTTGCAGAACTGACACTATCTCGGCTATCCGTTTTTTCAGGGCCTGGTACGAAGTAGCCTCACCATCAAGAATGACGGCCGGCTTGGAAGGGAGTCTTCTGGCATTATCTAATATGAGCTGATGAATCATAAGTGCGGTCAATGTCCTTTTGAACTGTGCTTTTGGGGCTGTTGCGACTTCCGCATTCAGCGGGAAACAGAGAGTTAGGGTGTTTGTTTAAATGGGTGCAGCTACTGGAATGATTGATTTCTTCGGAAGACGTGATCTTGAGTTTGTTGGTGTCTTCGTTGCTGAAGGTTTTTGGGGGTGCCTGAAGATGTTTTCATCTGTCTTATTCATGTGTCAAGTTTCCCGGCAAGCAGTTTTGTCACCGCTAAGTGACAGTCTTTACTCATTATCGATGTTGTCGAGTTGTCTTGTGTGTGTCCAAAACTCAGGCGGCGCAAGGCCTGCAGGCTAGTCAGCAGATCGGGAGTATGTACGGGAATGGACAGATTTCTATAATAAAAAGGAACAGATTTAGCTTCAGGTCGTCAGTGGCGAAATGCTAATATATTGATGAGTTGTTGGTGGCTGTTTTATGAATGACGTGAGTTAAGCGCGCCGTTTGGTGCTCCACGTTCGAGGCCGGACTCGACAACGCTCACGTCGAACGCAAAACGAAAAAGGGCGGGAGCGGATACGTTATGCCCGCATGAGTATTCCAGGCCCGAAACAAACTTAGGGTGGGGAGCTCGGGATATCCACTGGTCTTGTGGCCCAAAGGGCGGCACCATCTTCGTTGCGGCAATCGAAGATGGAGGGAACTGAGCAAGTGCAGTTTGGGGTGTGCAGGTTCGCCTATCCCTGTCTTTTTTGGCTCAGCTTTTAATACGACTAGCGATGCATTGCCGCGCCCCGCTAAATCTCTGGCGGGGGCCTCTTGTAGCCACAAAAGCTGCGACTACCGAGTGCTCACTTTCAGCCAGGCTGACCCACCAGGCTATTGCTGACATTACGCCCCAGCACCAGCACGGTCACAAAACCACAACCCACCAGCGCGGTAGCCAGGCTCAACAGCGCCGAGGTGCCCAGCTGGTCGACGATCTGTCCGCCGAAGAACGATCCCAACGCAATGATCACCTGGAACATGGCCACGAACAGCGGCATGCCGCGCTCGACATCCTTGGGCGCTACCACGAACATCCAGATGCTGGCACAGGCCGGGAACGCGCCGAAGGCGAAGCCCCACAGCCCGATCAACATCGCCGCGCCGGTCATGCCGGTGGCGAAGTGGGGGAACAGGGCGGTGCTGACGGCGATCATCAGCGCGACCAGCAGCAGGGTGTGGCGCACGCTGCGGTTGGCGGCGAAGCCGGCGAACACGTTGCCCACCACACCGGCCGCGCCGTAAAGCAGCAGCAACGAGCCAATGGTGGGACCGTCGAAGCCGGCGCTTTGCTTGAAGAACGGTGCGACGTAGGTGTAGGCGGCAAAGTGCGCCAGGCCAATCAGCAGCACCGCGATCAAGCCGATGCGGGCTTGCGGGTTGATGAACAGGGCCGGCAGGTCACTGACGCGAATGGCTTTCTCGGGGGTCAGGCGTGGCAGCAAAAACACCTGCGCCAGCAGCACGGGCACGCCCACCAGGGCGGTGATCAGGAAGGTCATGCGCCAGCCCATCAGGCCGCTGAGCCAGGTGCCCACGGGCACGCCCAGCACCGTGGCCAGGGTGACGCCCACCATGATGATCGAGGTGGCCTGCGCCACGCCCACGCCCTTGGGCGCCAGGCGCCCGCTGAGGGCAATGGCCGTGGCCCAGAAACCGCCAATACTGATGCCCAGCAGCACGCGCCCGAACAGCAGCAGGTTGAAGTCGCTGGCATAGGCCACCACACCGTTGGCGATGATCATGATCAGCGTCAGGCCGATCAGCAGGTAGCGACGGTCCATGGCGCCGATGCCCACCGACAGCAACGGGGCGGCGAGGGCGGCCATGATGCCGGGCAGGGTCACCATCAGCCCGGCGTGGCCGGCGCTGATGCCCAGGTCGCTGGCGACATCGTTGAGTACGCCCACGGGCAGGAATTCACTGGTCACCAGGGCGAAAGCGCCCACGGCGACCGAGAGTATCGCCAGCCACTGTTGGCTGACGCTCTGTTGGTCATGTTCGGGTAGGCCATGAGGGGCCTGGCTGGTGCTTGGCATCGTGCTGGGTTCCAGAGGGGATGTCGCCTGTAGCAGGCGAGGGGAGGGGGAAATTGGAGGGGATTATAGGGGCCGCTGTCGGCAAACCGACAGGCGGCCCGTTTGATAGTCATCATTAACGCGGTCGATAAAACGCTGGCTGGCGAACGCGCATGACGCGTAACTGAGCGTCGAGTGGTACGCTGTGGCCCCTGCAAACGCCCACTCACCAATCACCAGACGGGCCAAAGGGTGCGCCAATGTTTCTAGACCTTGAAGTTCGCCGCTACGGCAAGCAAAGCCCCCGCCATCAGCATGATCATGCGCAATGTGTGCTGCCGATCAGGGGGGCGATGGACATCGACGTGGAGGGCCGTGCGGCGCGCATTGACCCCTCAATGGCAGCGCTTGTGCTTCCCGGTTCAGGGCATTCGCAGCAGGCCGACGCCGATAGCCGTTTTCTGGTGTTGGACTGCGCGCCCAGCCTGCTGGAAACCCTGCACCTGGGGCGTCTGGCCCAGAAGGTGTATGTGTCGGTTCCCCCTGCAACGCGGCGGCTTATCGAGTTTGCCGAGCTGATTGGCCACGAGCGACTGTCTATCTGCGCCTCACAGTTAAGCCCGTTGCTCCTGGCTTCCCTTGCGCCGGACGGCCCCGGTGTTGCCTCGCCCATGGAGCAGTTGATTGCCCGTGTGCGGGCCAATCCCGGTGCAAGCTGGAGCAATGCGGTGATGGCCCGCACAGCCAACATGAGCCTGAGCCAATTGCACCAGCGATTCGGTCAACAGTTTGCCATGAGCCCCCAGGCTTGGTTGACCAATGTGCGTATCCAGCACGCGCAACGATGGTTGCGGGGTACCTCGTTGCCGATCGCCGAGATTGCCCTGCGTGCAGGTTTTTCCGACCAGGCATCGCTGACGCGCACCATGCAGCGTGTCAGCGCCACCACGCCGGCGGCGTACCGCAAGGCGCAAAAACAGCCTGGGTAAAAAAGACCACCGTTACCGACAATATTTATCCGCGCCACGTGCCCCAGACTTCAGCCTTTATGCTGTGGAGCACGGGTGCATGCTTGCTGATCGATCATTGTTGAAGGGTGTGGGCTACGGGGTTTGCGCAGGGCTGTGCTGGGGCGTGATTTTTCTTGGCCCGCAACTGGCCCCCGGGTTCAGCGGCTTGCAGTTCGCCGTGATGCGATTCCTGTGCTACGGCGCGATCTCGGCGGCGCTGTTGCTGCCGCGCTGGCGGTGCGTTTGCGCCACGCTCAGCGTGGCCGACTGGACGTCACTGTTCTGGCTTAGCCTGATCGGCAACCTGGTGTATTACGCGCTGGTGGGCACGGCGGTGCAATGGGTGGGCATTGCCACCACTTCCCTGATTGTCGGGCTGATCCCGGTGCTGGTCACCCTGGCCGGCCGTAACGACGCCAATGCCGTGCCCTTGAGCAAGCTGGTTCCCTCGCTGTGCTGCGCCGTGGGTGGGGTGCTGCTGATCAGCTGGCATGCCTTGGCGCAGGGCGACAGGCCTGGTACGTGGACGCACATCGGTGGCGTTCTGTGCGCGGTGGGCGCCTTGGTCACGTGGAGCTGGTTCGCCGTCAGCAATGCGCGGCGTTTGGTGCAGGTCGCCCGTATTTCCTCGCATGACTGGGCACTGCTGACCGGCGTCATCACCGGGGCTCAGGCGCTGGTGTTGGCTGTGCCTGCCCTTGGTTTTCCGGCCGGTGGGCACGAGCCGTCGCAGTGGCTGCATTTTTTGCTGGCGGCTGCGGGTGTGGCCCTGTTGTCGTCGGTGGTGGGGGGCGCGTGCTGGAACCAGGCCAGCCGGTTGTTGCCGCTGGCCTTGAGTGGGCAGGTACTGGTGATTGAAACGTTGGCCGCCCTGGTGTTCGGGTTTTTGTGGGAGCAACGGCTACCTGACGGGTATGAGCAGGTGGCCATCGCGTTGCTGGTGATCGGAGTCATCTGGTGTGTGAATAGTCATCGCGAGCCTCGTCAATCCACGGCCGGCCAGCGTAGGAGCCGACTTTAGTCGCGATGCAGACGACGCGGTACATCTGATCCACCGCGTGTACCTTGCGGCTACGAAATTAGCGCCGACGCCGAGCGCTGCGCTGTGGGAGATTCCAGGGTGTTGGGCAACCTGTAGCAGCGGCCGTTAGGCCGCGTCAAAGGCGCCGCGCACTGGCTGAATACCGCGCCGGCTGTGACGCAGCCTTCGGCAGCTGCTACACCCCACTGTGGGAGCGGGTTCTACCCGCGAAAAGAACACCGCGTAATACCTGGCACCCTGTGGCGTCCTTTTCGCGGGTAGAACCCGCTCCCACAAAGACAGGTGCTGCTGCGTCGGCAGGGGGGGCAGCCCGGAAAAGCTTTCAGTACGCAGTCTATGAATGTATATTCGTATATGCGGATTATCGAATGTATTAAGTGGTGCCCCCATGACCCGATCACCTGCCACCGTCTTCAAATGCCTCGGGGACGAAACCCGAGCCCGCATCATGCTGATGCTCTGCGCTCAAGGTGAGCTGTGCGTGTGCGAGCTGATCTGGGCCCTGGATGACAGCCAGCCTAAAGTCTCCCGCCACCTGGCCCAACTGCGTACGTGCGGGCTGCTGGAAGACCGCCGCCAGGGCCAGTGGATTTACTACCGGCTGCATCCCCAGCTGCCGCAATGGGTACTGGACGTTCTGCAGGTAACGCTTACAGCCAATCAATCCTGGGTTGATCAGGACGCCCAGCGTCTGGCCGTCATGGAAGGTCGCCCTGTCCGTCAAACCGACTGCTGCTGACCCCACCGCACTGAGACTCACCGCATGTTCATCGCTGCCGCTATTTTTGTTCTCACACTCGTGCTGGTGATCTGGCAACCCAAGGGCCTGGGCGTGGGCTGGAGCGCCGCAGGCGGTGCCGTGCTGGCCCTGCTGGCTGGCGTGGTCGGCTGGGGTGATATCCCTGCCGTGTGGCATATTGTGTGGAACGCCACCGCTACGTTCATCGCTGTCATCATCATCAGCCTGCTGCTGGACGAGGCGGGTTTCTTCGAGTGGGCGGCGCTGCACATGGCCCGATGGGGCGGGGGCCGGGGCGGACGACTGTTCGGTCTGATGATTGTGTTGGGGGCGGCGGTGTCGGCGTTGTTCGCCAATGACGGCGCTGCCTTGATCCTGACGCCCATCGTGATTGCCATGCTCACCGCCTTGCGCTTCAGCCCTGCCGCCACGCTGGCCTTCGTCATGGCCGCAGGCTTCATTGCCGATACCGCGAGCCTGCCCCTGGTGGTGTCCAACCTGGTGAACATTGTGTCCGCCGACTTCTTCGGGGTGGGCTTCGGTGAGTATGCGTCGGTGATGTGGCCGGTGAACCTGGTGAGTGTCGCGGCCACGTTGCTGATGCTGTGGCTGTTTTACCGCAGGGACGTCCCCGCGCAGTACGCCCCGCAACAGTTGCCGCCGCCCGGCTCTGCCATTCGGGACCGGGCGACATTTGTGGCGGGCTGGTGGGTGCTGGTGCTGTTGTTGGCCGGGCTTTTCGCCTTGGAGCCGCTGGGCATTCCCATCAGTGCGGTGGCAGCGGTGTGCGCCGTCATCCTGCTGGTGATTGCCGGGCGAGGGCACATCATTTCCACCCGCAAGGTTATCCGGCATGCGCCCTGGCAGGTGGTGGTGTTCTCGCTGGGCATGTACCTGGTGATCTACGGGTTGCGCAATGCCGGCCTCACCGATGCCCTGGCATCGGTGTTCAGTGCCTTCGCAGGGCACGGCCTGTGGGTGGCAACCCTGGGCACCGGCATCGTCGCCGCGCTGCTGTCCTCGGTGATGAACAACATGCCCAGCGTGCTGATCGGCGCCCTGTCGATCCAGGGCAGCGACGCCGCCGGGGTGGTCCATGAGGCCATGGTGTACGCCAATGTCATCGGCTGTGACCTGGGCCCGAAAATCACCCCCATCGGCAGCCTCGCCACCTTGCTGTGGCTGCATGTGCTGGCGCAGAAAAACATCCGCATCACCTGGGGGTACTACTTCAAAGTCGGCAGCCTCCTCACCCTGCCTATCCTGCTCGTGACCCTGGCCGCTTTGGCCCTGCGGTTGAGCGTCCACGCCTAGGGGCATCCTATGAAAATCCTGTTCATGTGCACGGCCAACAGCTGCCGCAGCGTGTTGTCCGAAGGCCTGTTCAACCACGCCGCGCCCCCGGGCATGACGGCGGTCAGCGCCGGCAGTTTCCCCAGCGGGCGCCTCAACCCGCATGCCGTCAGCACGCTGCAGGCGCTTGGCGTGGAGACGTCCGGGCTGTACAGCAAAGGCAGCGAGAGTTTCCAGCACAGCCCTCCGGACATCGTGATCACGGTGTGCGACAAAGCCGGCGGCGAGCCGTGCCCCGTCTATTTCGGGCCGGCGATCAAAAGCCATTGGGGCCTCGCCGACCCTTCGGAGGTCGAGGGCAGTGATGAGGCCGTGCAAGCGGCGTTCGACGCCACCGTGGCGCATATCCGCCGACGTTTTGCCGCCTTCTTCGCCCTTGATCTCAATGCGCTCGGCCCCTCGGCGCTCAAGCAGGCCCTGGACCACATTGGTGCGCAACCGTAACCTGCGTATAACGCGTAAGGTCGCGATGCAGACGACGCGGTCCCCTGTAGCAGCGGCCGCCAGGTCGCGTCACAGGCACTGCGGTCCCGAACACCGAGCGAACGCAAGGCGGTCAGCGACAACATCGCGCTGCACGTGGTGTCCCAGTGGGAGCACCTACGCAGCGTTTGCCGCGACTCACCTGCGACGCGGTTCGCCACGCACCGCTTGGCGGCCAGTCAAGGCGCGCAGGTCGCGGATGCCGCGACCCAGGCGCGCATGGACGCGCTCAAGGCAGGGGGCGTGGAGCAGCGAGTGGCGATTACGGCACAGATCGCCGATGGCTTGGGTTGGGGCAAATAGCGGCATCACACAGTTCAGCACCACCTGGCGCCAACGGCTACAGTGGTGCCCATTGACGTGGTGTGAGGCGGGCGGGCGTGGACAGGTTTCTTGAAATGAAAGTGCTGTTGGCCGTGGTGGAGGCCGAGAGCTTCGCCGCTGGCGCCCGGGTGGTGGGCATGTCACCGCCCAGCGTGACCCGCGTGATCGCCGGGCTTGAGGCGCGGCTGGGCACGCTGTTGCTGGCCCGCAGTACCCGCAGCCTGCGCCTGACCGAGGCCGGGCGGCGCTACGTGGAAGACTGCAAACGCATCCTGCTGGAGTTGGAGGAGGCCGAGGAGTTGGCCGCCGGCGGCACCCTGCGCGCCAGGGGCAACCTGACGGTCACGGCGCCGGTGATGTTCGGCGAGGCGTTTCTGATGCCACTGATTACCGAGTACCTGGACCGCCATCCGCAGGTCACCCTCAACGCCGTGCTGGTGGATCGTCTGGTCAACCTGGTGGAAGAGGGCGTGGACGTGGCCGTGCGCATCGGCACCTTGCCGGACAGCAGCCTGCAAGCTGTGCAGGTGGGCAGCATCCGCCCGGTGGTGTGCGCCGCGCCGGGCTTTCTGGACCGCGTCGGCCGGCCCACGCAGCCAGAAGATGTCATGGCCTTGCCGGTGGTGATGTCCTCGGCCAGCAACCTGCTCACCGAGTGGCATTTCCAGCGCCAGGGGCAGGCGGTGGTGCTGCACCCGCAGCCGCGGTTGCTGGTCAGCTCCAACCAGGCCGCCATCAATGCGGCGCGGTTGGGCTGGGGGCTGACGCGGGTGCTGTCCTATCAGGCGGCGCAGTGGGTGGAGAAGGGCGAGCTTGAGGTGGTGCTGGAGGCGTTTCAAACCCCGGCGTTCCCGGTGAACATCCTGTACCAGGCAGACCGGCAGGTGCTGGCCAAGGTACGCACCTTCGTCGACCATTGCGCCAGCCGCTTGCTCGCCGACACCGCGCTGCAAGCCGCAGCGATGGCCTGATGGATGGGCCGTTATCGCGAGATGCACACCTTTGTGACCGTGGCCCAGGCCGGCAGCCTGGCCGCAGCTGCCCGTCACCTGAAGCTGTCGCCGGCCACGGTGATGCGCACCATCGCCGCGCTGGAGGCGCGCCTGCACAGCACGTTGCTGATACGCAGCCCGCGCGGTGTGCGCCTGAGCCCTGCCGGTGAACAGTTCGCGCAACGCTGCGAGCACATCCTGGCCCAGACCCAGGTGGCCGAGCGTGCCGCCGCCGGCCTGCATGCCAGCCCCGAGGGGCAACTGACGATCGCCTTGCCGCTGCTGATCGATGCCCAGGTGTTCACCCCCATCGCGGTCGCCTACCTGGACGCTTTCCCCCAGGTGCGCCTGTCCATCCAGGCGTGTGAAGGCGTGCCCCGGCTGCTCAAGGACGGCATCGATGTGGCCATTGTGGTCGGTGCGCTGCCGGACTCGTCCGAATTCGCCCTCGCACTGGGCATGGTCAGGCCGATGCTGTGTGCGGCGCCAGGCTATCTGGCCCGGTGGGGGCGGCCTGGCAGCCTTGACGAGCTCAAATCCCATCGCGCCGTGCTGGTGCCCTCAACCGGTCAGCAGGCGCCGTGGCACAGCGGTTCGGATCGTGCGCTGAAAGCTGCGCGGGTGCTGACCTGCACTACCCAGCGCGGCGCCATCCACGCGGCTACCCTGGGGCTGGGCCTGATTCGCTGCATGAGCCATGAGGTCCATGAGGAACTGGCCAGCGGCGCCCTTGAGCCGATATTGAGCGACTTGGCGGGCGACGAGGTGCCGGTGTATTTGAGCTATCGTCATGGCCGCCGCGCCGAAGCGCGGGTGCGCTCGTTCATCGACTTTGCCGCACCCTTGCTGCGCGATCATCCGGCCTTCCGCTAAGGGTTTATTTCACAAAACGGAATTATGGATTGCGCTGGGTGGTGATTCTGCTGGGGGATGGAGGGGCGCAGTATGGCTGCACTGTGTTACCACCTTCACGGAGCCACACCATGCCAAACGCCATCAAGTTGTACCACGTTGCCCTGTCCGGCCACGCCCATCGCGTGCAGCTGATGCTGTCGCTGCTCCAACTGCCCACCGAACTGATCACGGTCGACCTGGCCAAGGGCGAGCACAAGACCCCAGCTTTCCTGGCCCTCAATCCCTTCGGGCAGGTGCCGGTGCTCGATGACAACGGCACCGTGCTCAGCGACTCCAACGCGATCCTGGTGTACCTGGCCAAAACCTACGGCACGGGCAGCTGGAAACCCCAGGACCCGCTGACCGAAGCGCGCATCCAGCGCTGGCTGTCGGTGGCGGCTGGCCAACTGGCCTACGGCCCGGCTGCCGCGCGACTGGTCACGGTATTCGGCGCCGCTTTCAACGCCGATGAGGTGATCAACCGCGCCCACGCCCTGCTCAAGGTAATGGACAGCGAACTGGCCAGCAGCCCCTACCTGGCCGGGCCGGAACCGACCATCGCCGATGTCGCCAACTACAGTTACATCGCCCACGCACCGGAAGGCAACGTCTCGCTGCAGGACTACCCGCACGTGCGTGCCTGGTTGCAGCGTATCGAAGCATTGCCAGGCTTCGTGGCCATGCCGCGTACGGCGGCGGGCCTGCAAGCCCACTAAGCGATCGAGGAGCCCGCGCCATGGACCACCTGCCAACATCGCCCTGGCATGCCGGGGAGAAAACCCTTCAGCAACGGTTCCTCGCTTCAGAGCGCATGGACGAAATCGGGCCGCGGGTGATCCGCGATTACATGCCCGACCAGCACCGCGACTTCTACCACCAACTGCCCTTCATGCTGGTGGGCGCGGTGGACGCCGACGGTCGCCCCTGGGCCACTGTGCTGGAAGGGCCGGAGGGCTTTGTCAGCTCTGCCGACCCTTACCACCTGCACCTGGCCGTGCAGCCCGATCCGCACGACCCGGCCGCGCCCGGGCTGCAGGCGGGGCGCGCCATCGGCATGCTGGGCATCGAGTTGCACACCCGGCGCCGCAACCGCATCAATGGCCTGATCCGCCAGGCCTCGGCGGCGGGCCTGGACGTGGAGGTAGAGCAGTCCTACGGCAACTGCCCCAAATACATTCAGGAGCGGGCGTACACGCGTGTGCCCGAGCCTGAAAACGGCCGCCCGCCGCGACAGGACTTCACGGCACTGACCGAGCACACCCGCGCCCTGATCGCCGCGGCGGATACCTTTTTCATCGCCAGCTACGTCGATCATGACGATCACCGTCGCTCGGTTGACGTCTCCCACCGCGGCGGCCGTGCCGGGTTCATCGACGTGCAGGGCAACCGCCTGACCATCCCCGACTACGCCGGCAATCTGTTCTTCAACACCCTGGGCAACCTGCAGGCCAACCCGGTGGCCGGCCTGCTGTTCATCGACTTCACCAGCGGCGACCTGCTGCAACTGACCGGGCGCACCGAGCTGCTGCTCGACAGCCCCTTGATCAAGGCCTTTGAAGGCGCCGAGCGGTTGTGGACCTTCGAAGTCACGCAGGCAGTGCTGCGCCCGGGGGCGCTGAAACTGCGCTGGCAGTTTCACGACTATGCGCCCACCAGCCTGGCCACCGGCACCTGGGCCGAAACCGGCGAGCGCCTGCGCCAGGCCGAGCAGCGTCGGCAATGGCAGCAATGGCGGGTGACCCGCGTGCAACAGGAAAGCAGCGACATCCGCTCGTTCTACCTGCAAGCGCCGGACGCTGCGACGGTCGCGTTCATGCCGGGTCAGCACGTGCCGATGCGCTTGGGTGATCAGGCGTTGGTCAGAACCTACAGCCTCTCCAGCGCCCCGGCCGACGGCCACCTGCGTATCAGCGTCAAACGCCAAGGTGCGGTGTCGCATTACCTGCACGATCGCGTGCAGGTGGGCGACCTGCTGGACGTACGCCCGCCGGTGGGCGGCTTCACTCTGGTCGAAGACACGCAACGGCCGGTGGTATTGCTGGGGGCGGGGGTGGGCGTCACGCCAATGATGTCGATGGCCCGCCAGCTGGTGGCGCAGAACCTGGGGCAGGGCAGTGCGCGCGCGATTCATCTGTTCCAGAGCGCACGGGCCCTGGCGGAGTTGCCCTTCCAGGCGGAACTGGCCCACTTGCAGCAGGATCCGCTGTCGTTGCTGCACATCCACCGCGCCCTGAGCAGCCCCGGGGCAGATGCGGTGCTTGGGCGCGACTACCAGATCGTCGGCCGGTTGACCTTCGCCGAGGTCAAGGCGCGGCTGCCGCTGGATGATTACGACTTCTACCTGTGCGGGCCGGCCGGTTTTCTCCAGGACCTGTATGACGGCCTGCGCAGTATCAACGTGCCCGATGCGCGCATCCATGCCGAAGCCTTCGGCCCCTCGGCCCTGCGCCGCCTGCAAAGCGCCACGCCGCCTGCCGCGCCGCAACCGCCAGCGGCCAGCGTGCCTACCCCGGTTTACTTCAACGCCAGCGCCACCGAAGCGCGCTGGGCCCCCGGCGATGGCAGCCTGCTGGAGCTGGCCGAGCGTCGCGGCCTGAACCCCGAGTTCAGTTGCCGGGGTGGTTCCTGCGGCACGTGCAGCACGCGGCTGATCAGCGGCAGCGTGCATTACCCCATCCCTCCGGCGCAGCTGCCGGAGGCGGGCCGGGTGCTGATTTGCTGTGCGGTACCGGGGCAGGGCGAGGAGGGGAGGCAGGGGTTGGTGCTGGAGCTGTAGCGGTGACTGGCTTGAAATGGCGTCGTGTGCATCGCGACCAAGGTCGGCTCCTACGCCGTGCGTGGTAGGAGCCGGCCTTGGCCGCGATGCAGGCGACGCGGTTTTTCTGGATTACGGCGTCGATGCCATCGCGAGCAAGCTTTGCTCCCACAGTGGTGCGGCTTATATCGGTGGTTGCTTCCCCACTGTGGGAGATTCTATGGTTTTAGGCAAACCTTGAAAGTAATCCCAATCGCTCTGTGGGAGCTGGCTTGCCAGCGAGTTTCAGGGCCTCAAGAGCTCGCTGGCAAGCCAGCTCCCACAGTCTCAAGGCAACCACCGATGTGAGCCTTGACACTGTGGGAGCAAAGCTTGCTCGCGAGGGGGCCTCCCTGGCGCAAACGGGAGCAAGGTCGAGCGCGACCCCGGTTGCTCCCACAGTGTTCGCCGCCTCTCTGTAGCAAGCTGCCGAAGGCTACAGGCTACGATCAGAAATCGACGGTGGTCGAGAACTTCACCAGGCGCGGATCGCCCTGGGTCAGGTAACCGCCGTTGGCTGAGGCCCAGTAGTTCTTGTCGGTGAGGTTTTCGACGTTGACGCGCAAGGTCACGTCCTTTTGCGCCACCTTGAGCTGGTAACGGGCGCCGGCGTCGAAGCGGTTCCAGGTCGGCAGGCTGAGGTTGTTGGCGGCGTCGGCGTACTGGCCGCCGGTGCGCAGCATGCGCGCGTTCAGCGCCAGGCCCGGCACCCCCGGTACGTCCCAGTCCGCGCTGGCATTGAGGGTGAAGGTCGGAACGCCAATGGCATGGTTACCGTCGTTGAGGCCGTTCAAGGTGCCGTTGACTTCGGAGCTCATGCGCGTGCCACCCGCCATCAGGCGCAGGCCGTCGATGGGTTCGCCGAAGAGGCTGAGTTCGATGCCTTTGTTGACCTGATTGCCCTCACGGACGTAGTAGCTGCCCTGCACATACCCATCCGTTGGCTTCTCGATGTGGAACGCCGCCAGGCTTGCGCCGACCTTGCCGAAGTCCAGTTTCACGCCCGCTTCGCTTTGCTTGGTGCGCCCTGGCGGGAACATCTCGCCGGCATTGAGAACACCTGTGCCCGAGGCGGTCGGGCCCTGGGCCAGGCCTTCAATGTGGTTGGCGTACAGCGACACGTACTCGCTGGGCTTGTAGACGATGCCGTAGACCGGCGTGGTGACGGACTCATCGTAGCGCGCGTTGCGGCTGCCGTCGTAGGCCGCGCTGGTGCCGCCCTTGTACGCATAGCTCTGCACCAGCATTTCCTGGCGACGCAGGCCAGCCGTCACCAGCACGCTGTCGTCGAAGAACCCGAACGTATCCGACAGCGCAAGGCTGCGCGTTCGGGTCTTGCCGGTCACGCCCGGGTCGCTGAGGTCGCCACCCACGAAGTAACTGGTGGTCGGCTTCGCCAGGTCCACGGGGTTATAGATATTGGTCGCACCGCTGGCCGCGCCGTAACGATAGAAATTGAACGCGCTGCGCTGCTGCGCCCACAACTCCGTCGCCCCCAGGCTGACCTGATGGCTCACCGGCCCGGTCATGAAGTGCCCATTGAGCCCGGCCATGACCGTGGTGTTGTCTTCATCATGGGGGATCTGCGAGCCGCTGATCGTCGCCGCACCCGTGCTGGCGTTGGTCAAGGTTGGGGTGGCATAGAAGCCATTCTCGCGGGTGTGCTTGGCACCCGCAGCCAGGTACGCTGTCCAGCTGTCGTTCAGGTCCCAGTCGCCCCGCACCATGCCGAAGGTGTCCTCGGTGTCTTCCCACGACCAGTCCTGCCCGTAGTTCTTGCTGGCGTCCGGCGCCGACGGGATAGCGGTCAGCCCGGTGCCCAACTTGACGCTGTTGCGCAGGTGGGTCAGGTGCTGCTTCTGGTAGCCCAGGTCGGCGGACAGGCGGAAGCCGTCAGCACGGTAATCCAGCCCCAGGGTGACCAGCTTGGTGCGCTGGTCCTGATCGTCGATGGCCGTTTCACCCTCGCGCTGCATCAAGTTCAGGCGGGCGCCGAAGCGGTTGTCCTCACCAAAGCGCTGCCCCAGGTCCAGGTGTTCACCCATGCGCCCATCACTGCTGATGTCCTGGGTATAGCGACGGATCGGCGCATCGGTGGCGCGCTTGGGCTGCAAGTTGATGCTGCCGCCCAGGCCGGAGCCAGTGGGGCTGACCCCATTGATGAACGCGTTGGGGCCTTTGAACACCTCCACCCGGTCCAGCGCCTCCGTACCGATGATCTGCCGCGGCAGCACGCCGTACAACCCGTTGTAGGAGATATCGTCACTGTTGAGCGGCAACCCGCGGATCACGAACACCTGCGACTGGTTACCGCTGCCGTAGGACTGGCGCACCGACGGATCGTTGGCCAGCACATCGCCGATGTCCTCGGCCTGCTGGTCCTCGATCAGCTTGGCGGTGTAGCTGGTCATAGTGAACGGCACGTCCATGAAATCCTGATTGCCCAACAACCCCATCTGCCCGCCACGCGCCACCTGGCCACCTGCATACGCGTCGGGGCGGGTGTCGGGATGGGTCTTGATGGTGTCCGAGTCGATGGCGGTGGCATCGAGCTCGATCGGCTCGGCGGCGTTGGCCGTCACACTGGCGCAGCAGCACAGGGCGAGCAGGGTAGGGCGCAAGGGAAATGGGCGAGGCATGGCGGTTCCTGGACGGTGTTGATGTTCTACAAGGCCGGTCCGTGGCAATTGCGAGTGATTCTCGGTTGCCGATACTAGCAGGGGTAACTGCAAATCGTTATCGATTATTTGGATTTCGTCTCATGCTTGATACAGATACTGCGTTGTCTTGAATAGGTGTGCTCAAGCGTGGGGAGCACGCGACGTTATTCATCAATGGGTACGCGACCATCGGCTGTTTTGTACTGTTGATCCATCCAGTGGTTGGCGTTATTCTGTTCGGAGAACATTTGTACTCTACTCACTGGCAAGCCAATGCTCATGACCGACGACCTTATGGATTCCACCGACCAAGCGCCTTTCCCTTCGCCGCTGGAGCTGCTGGAGCACCGCTGCCAATTGCTGGCCAACGAGCTGGATGAAACCAACGCCGAGCTGCGCGCCTGCCGTCAGCGCATTGCTGCGCTGGTGACCATGCATGGCTGTGACAGCAATGAAATTGCTCGGCTCAGGCGTGAGTTGGTGGGGCGTGCGGGGCATTGATGCATCCTAGAAAGCAGAGCTTGGCCGTCACCGTAGCCGCTGGCGCCATCTCTTCACCCTGATGTGGGTCGCCTGCGGCGGGCAGATCGGTCTTGAACCGAAAAAATCGAGCGGTGCTCGTTGAGGGGGAGGTGAACGAAGCAGGTTGCTCGATGCCTGATACCATTCGCGTTCTGTACCCCGCATTGGTGCGGCGCAGTAAGCCATCAGAACGCCGCCCTGTAGCAGCGTCTTGGAACCGCGTCGCCTGCATCGCGACTAAAGTCGGCTCCTACGCGGTGCGGGGTAGGAGCCGGCCTTGGCCGCGATGCAGGCGCCGCCGTCCTGTAGCAGCAACTGTCCTGTGGCGGTACACACTGTGGGAGCAAAGCTTGCTCGCGATGCAGACGACGCGGTTTTTCTGGATGACGGCGTCGATGCCATCGCGAGCAAGCTTTGCTCCCACCCTGCCGAAGGCTTCGTCATGCCCAGCGCCGCGCCCGGTCCCACAGGATGTGTGCCTGTGACCACTGCAATGCTTACCGCCGCCCCATCATGAAACCTGAACGTAAAGTTAATGGCGTAATGCCATCAAGCCCATTACCCTGCGCTCCGCTTGCATCGTCCAAGCCGTGGCAAGGAGCCCGTCGTTTCGTTTCCTGGCCGCGTCGTCCTCCAGCCAGGAATCATCATGTTGTCCCGTTTTTTCGCACTGTGTGCGCTTACGCTACTCGCCGCCACCCTGACCGGCTGCATCACCCAACCCGCCGCAGAAATCAGCGGCCCGCTGCAACCGCATCCCGGTGAGCCGGTCGCCTACCTAGTGGGCGCCATTGGCCCCTCCAATGCCGTCAGTGCCAGCTGGCAAGACCAGCGCCTGCTGTTGCGCAAACGCGGTTCCGAGTACGGCGCCGCAGCAGTGTGGCATCACCAGCCCACCATCTTCACGCCCCAGGACGTCAAGGACAGCGGTAGCGCCAGCGTCTTCGTGATGGCGCTCAAGCCCGGCGACTACGAACTCTACGACGCGCCATTCTCCACCCTGGAGTACGTCCCCGGCGTGGGCACCATGGCGCGCTCCCAGGCACCGCGGGAAAAATTCAACCTGCCCCTGCGCTTGGAAGCCGGCAAGGCCTACTACCTGGGCGAGTTTCGTTCGTTCTGCGTCGTGTCCGCCTGCACCTACCTGTGGCGCGACAAGTTGCACCGCGACCGGCCCCTGGCCCAGCGCCAAGTCCCGGGCCTGCCCACCTTGCAGCCCTTGCCGTTGAACCTCAACAACGCCCGCCCTTACATCGTCCCGGCCGAGCACATAGCCCCATGAAAAACATCTTGATTGCCCTGGGCTCCACCCTGCTGGTCGGTTGCGCGGCCACCAACACCTTGCCCGAGCGCCCGGCGCCCGACGGCCAGGACTACCTGGCCCCCATCCACGTCATGGTCGACTCGCCCCTTGACGCCGCCAGCGTACGCAACAGCCTGCGTGAAACCGGTGTGTTCCGTACCGTCGAGGCGGGCGGCGGCGTTCCCGGCGGCTACAGTGTGCAGGCGCGCATCACCACCACCCGCGACATCTCCACGCCCCTGATCTTCCTCGGCGCCGCCACCCTGTTCCTGGTTCCGATCCCCCAGACCTACGACACCCAGATCGACTACACCCTGCTGCGCGACGAGGTGGCACTGAAGCAGTACCACTACCGAAACGTCACGCGCAAATACACCTGGCTGCTGGACCAGGGCGGCGAAATGCAAGGCCAGAACCTGGACCGCATCAGCCAGGCTTTCGCCGCCGACGTGCAGCATGATCACCTGGTGCCCAGCGTGGGGTACGCCCAATGAAGCGCCTGATGGCCATGGCGCCGCTGGCGCTGATGCTGGGTGGCTGCGTCAACAGCCTGGGTCCGCTGGACTACAAGGCGCAGCAACAATACGTGCCCGTCAGCCTGATGCTGCCGGCCCCGTACCTGCGCATTCAAGAGCAATACCAGGCCGAACTGGTGGACGCCCTCAAGGGCACCGGCGCGTTCTCGTTTCTGGATGGTGGCTACAACCCGCATGGCTACAGCCTGCAGATCAAGGAAAGCCATGACACGCCAAACCTGGCGGTGGCTTTCTTCGGGGCGCTGTCGCTGTTCACGTTGCCGTTGCCCTATCACTACCAGGACGGCCTGACGGGCAATATCTACCGCGATGGACATCTGCTCAAGCACTACACCTACACGCGCGGCGGGTATAGCGCGATCGCCTGGTACGTGCCATCAGTAAGCACGACCAACGAGCGCGAAATGCTCGGGGATTTGCTGCGCGACATGGAGCGCGATCGGGTGGTGCCGTTAGTCATCGCCCCAGCCCAAACGTCGATCAACCCGTAGCCGCTGCCGCCAGGCTGCGCTGGCCCTGAACCACGCTGAACATCCCCAGCGCACGCTCAGGCCAGCGCCGCCATACAGCTAAAGCATCAAGCCTGCGCCTTCACCAGCACGCCGCTCTCAACCCGCGCATCCAGAATTGAACAGAACTTCGCAAAGTCATGCTCAGATTCCGGCGCCACATACATCAAGTCACCGAAGTGATCTGAGTAGTCCTGAAGGTAAAGCCCATCGTCGCCGTAATACTGCTGCGCGATCAGGTTCCCTTCGTCACTCAGGTCCTCGTCGGTGATCTGGCCATCGCAATAGTTGAACAGAAATTCGGTAGCGCTGAGCTCGCCGCTGATGACCCGGGCGACGGCTTCAGGCGCTTCGTCGCTGTGCAATTCTGCGGCCCAGCCTTTGCTGAAGCACCATTTCAGGAACAGCGCGATGTGGGTGCCGCCGTGTTCCTGGGGTTGGCCTGCGGGGAAGTTGCCGTCGTAGTGCCAGCTTGCATCGTCGTACTTCATGGACGTCCTTGGTCTGTTTGGGGGGCTCTATTTAGCATGCTCCAGCGGGGGCGGGGTAGGGCTGGGCTGAAGGTTTCATGCGGTTTTCCCAGGCCTGCGCAAATGCCTTGAGATAACCCGTAGCCGCTGCCGCCTTGTGGGAGCTGGCTTGCCAGCGAGCTCTGATGCCTCAGCACTTCACTCACAAGCCCACTCCCATACCTATCCCCCAGGCGGGCCGTTTCTACATCAACCGGTCCTACCGCTCCGCGATCAACGCATCAACCAGTCCCTTGGCCCCTTCAATATGATGCAACGTGGACCAGCCCAGCCCTTTCTCCACACCTTCACCATCGGTGAGCTCATACGCCGAGTCATACGCACACCGAAGCAGATGGCCTAGATGACACAGCGCATCCTCCAGGCTGATCCCCGGATTGACGCTGAAGAATGGCTGCTGATGCGAGTCGCGCATGCCGAAGGGCAGGGCGGTTGTTTCCAGAAAGTCGGTCATGATCAAAGTCCTTATGAATGTACCTGAGTGACGGCCCTGCCGAGGTAAGGAGCAGGACCGCCATTTGCACTGTCATCCGATTACGTAGTTTTGCGCCAACGCCAGAAGTGCCACCAGTGAGGCGGTTTGGGCTCAGCCTTTTGAGCATTTCGCCGCGCAGCTTCAAGCAGCGCGCGCTGTTTCACGAACCGCTCAGCCAGCACGAGACCGTCGGTTTCAAGGTGCCCGTTGGGCAGCGTGTAGAGCGGATGACCAGTAGGAAGATTGCAAATGGGCGGATCAGGTGTTGGCTTGACCATAGTGGAATTCCGTAGAGTTGAAGGAATCACCAACCAGTCGTGACCAAACGAATGGGTGGCAACTGTGCGAGGGTTGGTCAACCGAGCTACGGACACCTCGGCGCATCCGAAGATGCCCCGCGCACAGCCGCCATAAAGCGTCATGCACGAAGCATGGCTAGGCAGTGTTGAAATGTTCATAGCATCAGGTGACCAAACCTGGCCGTGGGTGTGCCCGCGGCGGAGGGGAGGTTAGTAACGGGATGAGATGAACACAAGGGTGGAAATGTAAGAGGATTATACGGTTGTCAGAGGGGAGGCAGGAAATTTCCTGAGAAAATTCCTGCACATCCGGGGGGCGGGAAATGCGTTTGATAACTGGATCGCAGACTCGGCGAATGCCGGTCTCGGGACTGCAGTTTTACCTTCACTTCGGCGGCGGAAGTCGTTTGAGCGTCTACTGACGATGGGTTGAAGTTGCTCGGAACCATTGACCGCTTTCGTTTGCGGCCACTTGAGCTTCTCGTAGCAGGAGCAGCCGGGTGAGAGAGACGCTTTGTCCTCAAAGCGCTCTTTCGCCCAGGCCAGTTCAAGGATTTCACTGTGAGGCGAACAGGATCGGGACTGAGTCAAGAAAATGAGACTTTGCGGGCTCCTTTGTATTCAGGCTTCGCCCTCCGTCGTCTTCCTCGTTGATCGCGAAATTACCCTCTTCGAGTTGATTGACCAGCCACTCCAAAAACTTGTCAACGGAGTTGGCCAAGACAAATTTTTCCTCTTCATCGCTGCCGAAATTGATGACTTGTCCCGAGACCCCGCACTCACCAGGGTCCAGATCCACACCTAGATGGTTCCCACCGTAGTCGTAGGCAAACGGAATCCAGTAGGCATTGGCGTACAGTTCACGAACAGTGCCGGGCTTGGCCGAACGGGAGAAGGCGTTCGCTTCTACCATCTCCTCAGGTGACCATTCATCGATAATACTTTTCCAGGATTCCCAATGCGACTTGGCGTCTGCGAGCGAAAGGAAGTTGAGGCCAAAAAAAGGTCCTGAGTTCACAGCACCTTTCTGACCATCATGCCACCTGTACAGGTCCTTCAGGCTCTCAGGAAGCGCTCTACCCATTTGACGCTCAAATTCTGCAATTGAAGCGTCCGAACAGCCCGGAGCCAAATCTTCGTGTACCTCTGGCAGATTGATTTCCAGCCAGCGTTCAAGTCGTTCCATCGATGTTTTCATCATCTACTTCCTGTTGGGAAAAACGCCCCCACTCCTACAAAGCGGGGGCACTTGATATCGAAGTCGAGTATCTCTCGTGACGCCTGACCAAGCGTCCGTGTCACGAACCGCTCTCGCTTGGTTGACTGCTATGGGATGCAGCCATCCTTGGCTCAGTTCCGCAGAGCGCGCCCAACAAAAGTTAAACCGCTTCGCGAACATAGCCAGCGGTGATGCGGGTCGCCGGGCATCATGTGCAATCACAGGCGGCGTTCGGCCAATAGCTGACCTCAGCGAATGATAGCTATGGGTTGTGGATAGCAGCCAGTCACCACCGGCTGCTATCGACCCAAAGTAACCGTTCGAGGTGTCTACGAAACCAGGTGCGATTCAGTACGCCATCGCTAGATGGTCGATATTCGATCTGATAATAGGCCAATGATCTACCTACGGGCTCAGAGGTCGTGTCAGCTTTCGTCAGGCACAACAATGCGCATGGGGCGCGTGCCGATCTTTGCGCCTGTCACCTCATCCACGGCAACCGCTTTGATTTCCGTGCCTGTTTCGGCGTCAAAGAAGCGAGTCAGCTTGCCACCGCCTCGGTGCTGCCGCCCCCATGCGCCAATCATGAAAAGCACAGGCAGAAAATCGCGACCCGCAGCGGTCAGCAGATACTCCTCCCGAGGAGGGTGCTCCGAATATCGTCGCTTCTCCAGTAACCCCTCCTCTGTCAATGTCGCCAGTCGGCGGGTCAGCATCGTCGGTGCAATACCCAGGCTTTTTCGGAATTGGTCAAAGCGAGAGAGGCCCGCATGGGCATCACGCAGAATGAGCACGCTCCAGGCGTCACCAGCGACAGCCAGGCTGCGGGCGATCGGGCATGGGTTATCGCAACTATTTTTCATGTCCATACTATTTTGATAGTGACCTGCCTTCAAAAGGGTAGTATTGTCTGTATCAAATCGATAGTAACACTCCGATGATGAGCCATCCACCCGTTCGGGAGACTTCCTTGATGAGCGCGAAAAATCCGGCCTACGCTCCGGCAGACTCAGCGTGTTCGGGCACCGGCCCCACCCAAATGGCGCGGCCGCTGGAGGCTGCGAAATGGAAAGATGCCTCCACCCATACCATTGACGTTGGCGGGGTGGCATTCGCTTACCGTGAGCTTGGCGTCGAGTCTGGTGTGCCGTTGGTTTTATTGCACCACCTGATGGCAGTCCTGGACGACTGGGACCCGCGTGTTATCGACGGTATAGCGATCCATCGTCGGGTGATTGCTTTCGATAACCGCGGTGTCGGGGCTTCGGGAGGATCAGTGCCTCACACCATTGAGGAAATGGGACGGGATGCTATTGCCTTCATCCGTACATTGGGTTTCGACAAGGTCGATCTGCTCGGTTTCTCGATGGGCGGTGGTGTGGCACAGGCCGTGGCTCTCCAGGCTCCCGATCTCGTACGGCGGATTATCCTCGCTGGAACTGGCCCACGGGGTGGTGGTGGTATCGATAAGGTCACCAAAGTCGCTGTGCTTGCCTACATCAAGGCTGCGCTGACCTGGAGCGATCCAAGGAACTTTCTGTTTTTCCCTCGCACCCCCGAAGGCAAGCGTGCTGCAAGCGATTATTTCGCCGCGCTGAAAACGAGGAGTGACAATGTCGACAAGGCAATATCACTTCAGGCACGCAACGCCCAACTGAAAGCTATCCGCCAATGGGGCTTGAGCCCACCTCACGATCTCACCCTTATCAAACAGCCAGTTTTCGTGGCAAACGGCGACAACGACCTCATGGTCGACAGCAGGCTCTCGGCTGATATGGCGCGCCGCCTACCGAATGCCCAACTGACGATATATCCCAATTCCGGCCATGGCGGCGTCTTCCACCACTACCAGGCCTTTGTATCTGCGGTACGGGATTTTCTATCTGACGGTTTTGAACAGTAAGTATGAAAAACCATGATGAATAACCGAACTATGAAAGCACTAGCCTTCAAGCGCTATGGCAAATCACCCGACATAGGGTTAGCCGACATTCCCCGGCCCCCGTTGAAGGCTGACGAATTATTGGTACAGGTCCACGCTGCCGGCCTTAACCCTATCGACAACATGATTCCGACGGGGATGTTCAAGCCTGTATTGCATTTCCAACTGCCAGCCACACTGGGTAGCGATCTGGCCGGCATAGTGACCGAGGTTGGTAGTAACGTGACCCGCTTCAAGCCAGGCGATGCTGTCTTCGCCAGCATCTTCGGTCTTGGCACAGGGGCGATTGCTGAGTTCGCGGTTGTGCCAGAGTGCGCTGCCGCGCTGAAACCGGCCAATCTGAGCTTCGTGCAGGCCGCGTCGATCCCAATGGTCGGCCTCACCTCATGGCAAGCGCTGAAGGAACGCATCAATCTTCACCCTGGACAGAAGGTATTCATTCCTGCTGGTTCGGGCGGGATTGGTACGTTTGCAATCCAACTGGCGAAACATCTTGGGGCAAAGGTGGGAACCACCACCAGTACAGCCAACGTTGAACTGGTGCGCGCTCTGGGTGCGGACGAAGTTGTGGACTACAAGACGCAGGAATTTGAGACGGTGCTCCGCGACTATGACGCGGTACTCGGAACCGTAAGGGGGGATGCAATTGAAAAATCCATGTCGATCCTCAGACCGGGAAGCCAGATCGTCTCACTCATTGGCCCATTGGATGCTGCGTTCGCGCGTGCCAAACGGCTGAATGTCTTCCTGACCTTTGTATTCGGGCTTATGAGCCGCAAGATCATGCGTCTGGCAAAGAGGCGGAGCCTTAAATACTCGTTTCTTTTCGTCCATCCCAACGGTAGCCAACTCGCCGAAATCGGCAAGCTTCTGGAAGCTCAGCAAATTCAGCCGGTGATCGATCGGATATTCCCGTTCGAGGAAGCAAAGGATGCGCTTGAGTACCTTGCTCAAGGGCGCTCCAAAGGCAAGGTCGTAATCCAAATGTGATTGCCGCCGTGTTTCTCACGAAACCATCGCCATAAAGGTAATCTCAATGATCACACGTCCGACCGTGCTTATAACCGGTGCCTCTAGCAGCATCGGCGCCACCTACGCCGAGCGGTTCGCCCGTCGTGGCCACGATCTCATCCTCGTTGCGCGCGACAAATCGCGCATGGATGAGCTTGCATTTCGCTTGCGTAAGGAAAGCAATGTGGCCGTTGAGGTGCTGCCAGCTGACCTGACAAGCTCGGCAGACCTGCCCGTCCTTGAAAATCGACTGCGCGATGACGCCGTCGCGAGTTAGTAACCATCCCGCCGCTTCATATTGCTGAACGCTGGAGTGCGCTGGAAGGTGCGCGCCAAGGGCTGATGTCTGACATTCGGCAAGCCCACGCAGCTGAACGATATCAGCTACAACCTTGAGCGCGTGATTGTGTACAAATGATCGAATCCATCACCAAGGAAACCACTATGAACGACCGCTTGTTCACATCTGCCCACCTCGGCAACCTCACGCTGAAGAACCGCATTGTCATGGCGCCGCTGACCCGCAGCCGCGCGATCGGAAACCTGCCCAATGAACTGATGGCAGAGTACTACCGCCTTCGGGCGGACGCCGGACTGATCATTACCGAAGGTACCTCTCCATCACACAACGGCCTGGGATACCCACGTATCCCTGGCCTTTTCAACGAAGAGCACGTGCAAGGCTGGCGAAGCGTGACTGATGGTGTCCATCAGGCCGGGGGCAGGATTTTTGTGCAATTGATGCACACAGGGCGGGTCAGCCACCCCGCCAACCTGCCGGCAGGCGCCCGCGTCTTGGGACCTTCGGCGATCGCAGCTCCTGGCGAGATGTGGACCGACAGCGAAGGCATGCAGCCGCACCCAGTGCCCCACGTCATGAGCGAAGCGGACATTGCCCAGAGCATCGGCGAATATGCAGCCTCAGCCAAACTGGCGATACAGGCGGGTTTCGATGGCGTCGAGCTGCATGCAGCGAATGGCTACTTGATTGACCAATTCCTCAATACCGCATCCAACCAACGTGTTGATCGCTGGGGAGGCCCTATCGAAAACCGCATCCGCTTCGCGGTCGAAGTCGCAAGGGCAACTGTCAACGCAATTGGCGCGGAGCGGGTTGGCATGCGTATCTCGCCGTATGGGGTCTTCAACGGCCAACTGCCAGATCCCGATATGGACGTGCTGTACCTGGACCTGATCGAGGAATTGAATGCGCTCGGTCTGCTCTATATTCACATCGTCGATCACAGCGCCATGGGGGCGCCGGAAGTCAGCCCAGAGTTGAAGTCCGCTATCCGTGACGCGTTCAACGGCTGGTACATACTCTCCGGTGGCTACGATGTCGCTCGCGCCAATGCAGACCTCGACGCGCAGCGTGGCGACCTGGTGGCTTTCGGTCGTCCGTTTATCTCGAATCCAGACTTGGTCACCAAGCTAGCATCGGGACAGAACTTGGTAGAACCTGATAGCTCTACCTTTTACACCCCTGGAGAAAAGGGATATACCGATTATTGATGTCTGACGTCCCCTCCGAACTGCCACATTGAACCGAGGGAGGCGACTGGCCGATTTGGACCTCTGTTGCTGCTGGTCTGAATCTTGGTTAACTTCGTTGTATTCAATGTCCGCTATGGGTCCAGGCTGTGTGAAAACGTTTTTGGTTGTAGATACCGCCAAGAACGAGGGCGGAAACCGTGCCTCTACGTGAAATCTGACTCTACAAACCAGCCGACCATTTTCAGATTTTGTGTAGAAGCGCGCACTCCAGTTTTCGATAAGCGTTTTCACACAGCCTGGGCCGAAAGCGGTCAGGAGCGCTTTTGAAACACAGGCAGTGCGTTCTATCCAGTCACTTGTCACATGCACGCTTTATTTGGCCGTACTCAGCTTTTTAGTGACATAAGCCGCCTTGGACAATCAAGAACTGAGGCCACCAATCACCCCTATCTCGCAGCCTGCCGCAGCCATTAGCCCCGCTTGGCATGTATTGCAAACACAAGCCCCAGCGCAGCCTATCGGCAGCGGCTACAGGATTTGGCTTAATCGACAGAAAGTAGGCCAAGCCCTTCCTACCCAACCTCAAAAAGCAACCCACCCGCCATCGCAACCCATTCCACCCTATTGTCCCCCCTGACACCTTTCTGTACTATCTGCAAACAATTCCCATTCCCAGGCGCCCCTCACCGTGCCCACCCTCCAGCCCCCCAACCTCACCACCTTCTTCACCGCCCACCACCGCTGGCTGCTTCGCCACGTCTACCAACGCCTGCGCCACCCCCAGGACGCCCAGGACACCGCCGCCGACACCTTCGTCGAGCTGCTGACCGCCCGCACCGACCCTGCCGCCATTGCCCAGCCCCGCGCCTACCTGTCCACCATCGCCAGGCGCCTGATTTTCCACCGTTTCCGCCGCAAGCAGCTCGAAACCGCCTACCTCGAACGCCTCAGCCAGCTCCCTGAAGCCCTGGCGCCATCGCCCGAGGAAACCCTGGCGTTGCTGCAAGCCCTGGAAGCCATCGAGCTCAGCCTCAGCGGGCTGCCACCGGTGGTGAAGGCGGCCTTCCTGTACAGCCAACTCGACGACCTGAGCTACGCCGATATTGGCCGGCGCCTATGCGTGAGTGAGCGCACGGTGACGCGCTATATCAAGCAGGCGCTGCGCCATTGCTACCTGGCGGAGTTGGCCTTGTGAACACGCGCCTGGACCCTGCCGCCGAGCAGGCCATCGACTGGATGATGGACCTGCGCGCCACGCCCGGTGATGCCGCGCGCCGCCACGGTTTTGAGCAGTGGCTGGCGGCCGATCCCGCCCACTTGAGCGCCTGGACGCGGCTGCAGGAGCGGGCCGGTGCGCCATTTGAGCGGCTGCGTCGGTTGGATCAACAAGCCCCCGGCCATGCGCAGCAGGCGAGGGAGGTGTTGTTGGAGCCCATGGTGTCGCGCCGTTCGGTCATCCGTGGGGTGGCGGCGTTGGGCCTGTTTGGCAGTGCCAGTTGGCTGGCCGCGCGCAGCCCGCAGGGGCAAAGCTGGTTGGCTGACTTCAGTACGGGGGTAGGGCAGCGGCGCACCATTGTCTTGCCTGATGGCAGTCAGTTGCGGCTTAACGCGTGCAGCGCGGTGGACCTGCGCTTCAGCGCCCGTGAGCGCTGCGTGGTGCTGCGCCGGGGTGAGGTGATTGTCGAGGCGCGTGCCGAGGCGCGGCCGATGCAGGTGCGCAGTGCGCAGGCGGTGGTCAGCAGCACGGGGGTGGGCCGGTGGATGGTCAGTCAGCAGGAGCACGCCACGGTGGTGGTCAATCTGGGGCCGGACGTGCAGGTGCAACGGGTCAATGATGGAGAACAGCCTGTGCTGGGCCGCAACGAGGCGGTGCGTATCAGTGCCAGCGGCATGGTTTCGCTGGGGCGCCAGCCGCACCGTGCGGATTGGGACGAAGGCGTGTTCAGCGCCGTGGACGAGCCGCTGGAAACCCTGGTGGAGGCGCTGCGGGCCTACCGCGCAGGCTTTATCCGGGTCAGCCCGGACGCGCGGGATTTGCGCGTGCAAGGGGTGTTCAGCCTGGACCGGCCGGATCAGGCGCTGGAGGCGATGGCGCAGTCGCTGCCGCTGCGTATCGAGCGGTATAGCCCGTGGTTGGTGCTGATCAGTCGCAGGGTTTGAGCAATGTGTTTGCCCCCCCTAGCTTTGATGTCGAGCACACAAGGCAGGCAACGCCCATCTCACAGGCGATGGTACGTTGCAACAAACGTGGGAGCGGGCTCTGCCCGCGAAGCGCCGCGCGGGCGGCGCTCGATCTTGAGTACGCTGAAAAAACCTCGGCTAGCACCTGGTGGCCTTGATGCGATCTCAAGCGGGGATTTTCGATGAACCCGCAAGATGCCTGTCATGAAATGGCATGAAGGTTTGGAGGTGCATGCCTTGGTTTGTTTGTCGTTCTTGAGATCGAGCGCCGCCCGCGCGGCGCTTCGCGGGCAGAGCCCGCTCCCACGTTTGTTGCACCGTACCATGGCCTGTGGGACCGGCGTTGCCAGCCTTGTGTGTTCGTCATTCGAGCCGGTCGAGGCGCTTTCAAAAAAAACACCCAACCTGTCCGGTTTTCGAATCTCGTTACACCTCCATCCTGACGATGACTTTTTCAGGAGCTCCCTGTGTCCCCATTTCGCCCCCACGCCCTTGCCGCCGCCATGTCCCTGTCCCTGGTGCTGCCGCTTATGGCAACCCCCACCGCGGCCGCCAGCCGCGAGCAGGTGTTGCAGTTCAACCTGGGCGCCGACAGCCTGGCCAACACCTTGAACGCCATCGCCCGCCAAAGCGGCCGCATCGTGATGCTGGAGCCGGCACTGGTGCGCGGCAAGGCGGCGCCGGCCATCAGTGGCGAGCTGACGGCCGAGCAGGCCATGCAGCAGGCGTTGCGCGGCAGCGGGCTGGTGCTGCGGGTGACGTCGGCGGGCAGTTACACGGTGCAGCCGGCGTCGGCGGCCGATGCCGTGGAGTTGGGCGCTACCACCATTGACGGGCAGGGGCTGGGGGCAACCACGGAGAACACCGGCGCCTACACCACGGGGTCGACCAATACGGCGACCAAGTTCGGGCTGTCGCTGCGCGAGACGCCGCAGTCGGTGACGGTAATCCCGCGCCAGGTGATGAATGACCAGCACCTGCAGTCGTTGAACGATGTGGTCAAGTTCACCCCGGGGCTGTCCAGCAACCACCGCGACAGTGATCGCTATACGTTTTACTCGCGCGGTTTTCAGATCCAGAACTTCGAGTACGACGGCATCCCCACCCAGGTCGCCAACGAGTCCCAGCAGTACACCAGCACGCTGCTGGACATGGCCTTGTATGACCGCGTGGAGGTGGTGCGCGGTGCCACGGGTTTGCTCAGCGGCGCGGGTACGCCGTCGGCCACGCTCAACCTGGTGCGCAAGCGTCCGACCGCCGAGGCCCAGGCGTATGTGTATGGCGAGGCGGGCGCCTGGGATCATTACCGCACCGAGGCGGATGTGTCCGGGCCGTTGACCGACAGCGGCAATATCCGGGGGCGCCTGGTGGGGGTGTATGAAAAGTCCGGCTCGTTCATTGACTGGTACAAGACCGACAAGCGCGTGCTGTACGGCGCCGTGGACATGGACTTGAGCGAAGACACGCTGTTGCGCCTGAGCCTGGATTATCAGAACAACAACAGTGATGGCGTCAGCTTCGGGCATATCCCGTTGTTCAACAGTGACGGCACGTCGACGAACTTCTCGCGCTCCTTCAACCCGGGGGCGCGCTGGAGTTACATGGACAACAGCCATTACAACTTCACGGCCCTGGTGGAACATGCCCTGGCCAATGACTGGAGTTTGAAGGCGTCCTACAGCCATCAGTACGCGTATCGCGACGCCACTACCGGTTCGGCCAGCCGCGGCTCGCCGGATGCACTGACCGGGGCGGGGGTGTCGATGTACGTCAACCGCCTGGACAGTTATCAAACCCAGGACAATCTGGATGTGTTCGCCACCGGCCCGTTCACCCTGGGCGGGCGCGAGCATGAACTGGTGGTGGGCAGCAGCGTGGCCTACACCCACCTCAACTACCCGACCTACGAATTGGCGACGCCTGACGTTGACAACATTTATCAGTGGGATGGCAACCCGGGCGGCAAGCCGGACCTGTCGCGCACCCAGGACAACCTCACGCGCCTGAGCCAGACGGGGTTCTACACCGCCGTGCGTTTGAAGCCGTATGACCCATTGTCGATCATCATCGGTACGCGGGTCAGTTGGTGGAAGCAGATCGACGACACCGTGGACTTTGCCAGTGGCGACAAGACCAGCGACACGGTGCAGAAGAGTGGTGTGGTCACGCCGTACGCCGGGGTGGTGTATGACCTCAATGACACGTATTCGGTGTACGCCAGTTACACCAATATTTTCCTGCCGCAGACGTATTACAAGACCTCGGCGGGTACTTCACTCAAACCGTTGCAAGGGGACAACTACGAGATCGGCTTGAAGGGCGAGTTCTTTGACGGGGCGCTCAACACCAGCGTGGCGTTGTTCGAGGTCAAGCAGAAGAACACACCGCAGTTTGTGGGTGAAGCGGATGACGGCACCGAGATTTACCGCGCCATTCCAGGCACCACCACGCGCGGCATCGAAACGGAAATCTCCGGCGCCCTGACCCCGCGCTGGAACGTGATTGGCGGCTACACCTACCGTGAGTCCCATGACGAAGACGGCAACCGGGTCGAGACCAACCAGCCGATGAACCAGCTCAAGCTGGGCAGCACCTATCGCCTGCCGGGCGAGTGGGAACGGTTGACGGTGGGTGGCAATTGGCTGTGGCAGAGCGATATCTACGCGGTCAACAGCACGTTTGGCACCAAGGCGCACCAGCGTGATTACGGGGTGGTGGGGTTGCTGGCCAACTACAAGGTCGATCAGCACCTGACCTTGGGGGTGAACCTCAACAACCTGTTCGACAAGAAATACTACGACGGGTTGGGGACGTTCAATTCGGGCTCCTACGGCGAGCCGCGCAATGTGGTGGTGAATGCGCGCTGGGCGCTGTAACGGGTATGGGGGTAGGGGCCTGATGGCCCCCTATTCCGTAGCAGCGGTCGTCAGGCCGCGTCACGGACGCCGCACATTGGCTGACCCACCGCGCCGCTTGTGACGCCGCCTTCGGCAGCTGCTACGGAGATTCTATGGTTGTGGGCAACCTGCACCGGCCCCTCGCGAGCAAGCTTTGCTCCCACAGTGTTGAGCCTCCCACCGTGGTTGGCTCAACACTGTGGGAGCAAAGCTTGCTCGCGATGCAGACGACGCAGGGTGATAGACACACCGCGGTATCCTTTTCGCGGGTAGAACCCGCTCCCACCACGAACATGCTCTAATTCATCTGCCGTGTGGCAACCTGCAATCCGCCCAGCCGCCACATCGTCGAGCCCTTCAAGGAACCCGCCCATGCCATACCCCATCGAGAAAAAGCTGGTCGTCGGCGTGGCCTCCAGCGCGCTGTTCGACCTGGAAGTCTCCGACGACATCTACGAAAACCAGGGTGTGGAGGCGTACCGGCTGCACCAGGAACAGAACATCGACGTGCCGTTCCCCAAGGGTGTGGCCTTTCCGTTCATTCGTCGTTTCCTCAGCATCAACAAGGCCTTCCCCGAACAACTGCCGGTGGAGGTGGTG
Source organism: gamma proteobacterium L18 (assembly GCA_000497835.1). Classification (GTDB taxonomy): domain Bacteria; phylum Pseudomonadota; class Gammaproteobacteria; order Pseudomonadales; family Pseudomonadaceae; genus Aquipseudomonas. The sequence goes on from KI547165.1 coordinate 36,293, forward strand.
CTGCTGTCGCGCAACTCGCCGGAAACCGGGCTGCGGGTGTTCCGCTCCATCAATCACTATGGCCTGGACATCACCCGCGCGGCGTTCATGTCCGGCCGCTCGCCGTATGAATACATCCCCGCGTTCAACGCTTCGTTGTTTCTCAGTGCCCACGAACCGGATGTGCAGCGCGCCATCGATGCCAACTACCCGGCAGGCCTGGTGCTGCCCTCGCGCATCTATGACGACGAGATCGACACCGAACTGCGCGTGGCCTTCGACTTCGACGGCGTGATCGCCGATGACGAAGCTGAAAGCGTGTACAAGCAGAACGACGACCTCGATGAGTTCCAGGACTACGAACGCTCCCACCAGGCCATCCCGCACCAGCCAGGGCCCTTGGCCGACCTGTTCCGCAAGCTGTCGCTGATCCGCAAGCTGGAGGACGACAAGATCGCCCAGTGTCCCGACTATCAGCGCATTTTGCGCATCGCCATCGTGACGGCCCGCAATGCGCCGTCCCATGAGCGGGTAGTCACCACCCTGAAGAACTGGGGTGTCTCGCCCGACGAGTCGTTTTTCCTCGGCGGGATGGAGAAGGCCAGGGTGCTGTCGATTCTCAAGCCGCACATGTTCTTTGATGACCAGCGCAGCCACTTGCAGTCGCCGGCGGGGAACCTGCCGATGGTGCATGTGCCGTTTGGGGTGGCGAACAGGGCGGTGGTGGTCGCCAATCCGGACCAGGGGCTGGAAAACGCGTCGTCTGCATCGCGACTAAAGTCGGCTCCTACGCCGCCCGTGGTAGGAGCCGGCCTTGGCCGCGATGCGGACAACGCCGATCGACGTTGGGGTGATACCGCCGCGCCCGGAAGTGTCATACTTCGCCCCCACGCAATAAATGAGGCCAGGCGCTGCACCGCGCCCTGGCCATGAGACCCCATGCACCCCGAACACGTTGATCTATCCAGCCCTCTTTTCCTGCCCGTCACCCAGGAAACCTGCGCCAGCCTGTTGGCCGACGACGGCGCGGCCGCGCTCGCCAGCCTCAGCGACCCGGAGCTGGCCGCCGTGCTGGTGATCCAGAACCTGGCCCAGGCCACGGAGAAGGACCTCAACGCCGCCGGCGCCGAAAAGGTGCTGGCCAAGCTGATCGGCTGGGCCGTCAAGGCACGGCCCCCGGCGGGCCTGCTGTCCGAAGCGCAGCGGCTGTTCGACCAGGGCAAGCTGTACTACGGCCTCGAAGCCATCAAGCAGTTGAATCTGCGCTTTCTGGAAGCCGAGGAGGTGGCGGCGCAGTCGTACCTGCTGCCGGGCGGGGAATGGGACAACACCTTCAACGTGCGTCACCACCAGCACAACGATCCCTACCGCGAGCACGTGGTCACGCCCCGGCATCGGGAGCGTTGGCTGAGCGATGCCCAGGACAAACTGGTGCGCACCTTCCGCGCCAACCTGGATGAAGACCTGCACGTGCAGGGCTATGCCGGTGTGGGCAAGAGCCATTTGCTGGGCGCGCTGCTCGAGTACCTGCGTCCCGAGACCACCCTGGTGCTGGCGCGCACCAAAAGCAAACTCGAGGTGCTGCGCCAGCGCATGGGCGGCGAGCGCGACAAAAGGGCAGGCTCCACGTTTGAGGCCTTCGCCTACGCGCTGCTCAAACGCTCCCGGTTTGTGCCCTCGGGCAAACCGGTCAGGTTGCCCACCCGGCAAGCGGTGGCCATGGAACTCAATATCCTGGGCTTTCGCAGCTACGATGCCCAGGCCACCCTCAGCGTATGCCTCAAGGTGCTGGAGCGCTATTGCAGCTCACGTGACTACAGCCTGAGCGCTGCCCATTTGCCGCACTTCCAACAAGCCTTGTCGCCCTTGGACGCCAAGGTGCTGCTCGAGTATTCCAGCCGCCTGTGGACCTACTTGGACGCGACGCCGGCGTGGGCCGGGCAGGGCGACTTCGCCACGCTGATGATGCTCAAACGCGCCAGCCTGGCCGGCTGCGTGGTGCCCGCGCGGTTCAGCCACGTGCTGATCGACGAAAGCCAGGACATCCCCGCCTCGCTGCTGCAGATCATCGAGCGCGGCAAACAGGTGCTGCTCACCCTGGGCGACGAATACCAGCAGGTCAAGGGCGCCACCGTGCAGCGCACCCGCGAGGTGCGCCGCAGCGACATCAGCTATTCGGTACGCTCGGGCCGCAACGTGGAGCGCCTGGTCAACCCGCTGATTTCCCGCCACTCGGCCAAGAGCAAGGTGTACTTCGAAGGCGCCCGCAACGCCGATGTCGGCGTGGAGCACTACCCGCAAGGCTTTGTGCCGCCCGAAGGCTGCGTGGTGTTGACGGCCTCGCGCTGGGACACCATGAAGTGGCTGATGCAGCTCCACGACGCCCATTGCGCGTTCAGCTTCCCGAGCAAGGCCGCGCAGGACGATCTGCAGCATTTCATGACCACGGCCATTGCCCTGTTCAAACCCGGTTATTACAGCCTGGAAAGCGACAAGGGCGGCCACGCCGACTTCGACGAACTGCTCGACTGGCGCCAGGTGCGCGAGGCCAATCAGTACGATGAGTCGTTCCTGTGGGTGGAGGAGGCGTTGGCAAAGGGGTTCAACGTTGCCGACATCACCCGCCTGAACCGCTTGCAGGCACTGCCGGGCAGCAGCTGCATGCTGATGATGGCGCAGGATGCCGGCGGCATGGAATTCGACCGTGTACTGCTGACGCCCGAACTGCTGACCACGGTGCAGTTCAAGGACGCCTACGCCTTCGATGAGCGCATCTGCGCGGTGTATATCGCCATTTCCCGGGCGCGGCAGCAGTTGTTTATTCCCTATGATGTAGTGGAGTGGATCGATTACCACAAGGCGCAGAAATTCCGCGAGTTTCATGGGTATTGAACGGAGCAATGATCATGGAATATGACGACAAGTTGATTGAAGAAGCGGTGTTGGCGTTGTTGGCGGCCTTCAGTAGTTCTGGAGGAAATGCCTGGAAAGGCTTTGATTTTACGGTCATGAACCGGTTGCACGAGCAAGGCTTCATCCAGAATCCAGTGAACAAGAACAAATCGGTGTGGCTGACGGACGAGGGACTGCAGCACGGTAGGCAGATAGCGGACCGGTTGTTTGGCAAAAAGCCCTGAATAGCCTGAGCACTTCCAGCCGTACTTCTGTAGCAGCTGCCGCAGGACCGCGTCGCCTGCATCGCGGCCAAGGCCGGCTCCTACCCCGGTCGGTGTAGGAGCCGACTTTAGTCGCAATGCAGACGACGCGATTTCAAGACAGTTGCAGCTACAGGACCGCGTTGCCCGCATCGCGGCCAAGGCCGGCTCCTACCCCGGTCGGTGTAGGAGCCGACTTTAGTCGCGATGCAGGCGACGCTATTTCCAGACAGTTGGGTTCGCCGGCGAGCCAGACCTGGCTCACGGCAGGCCGTTGCTACCATGCAGGCGGTAACCGGCCCGCTCGTTCAGCCGCGCGTAATAGTCCTTCACGGCCGGCAAGTGGGGATGCTCCAGTGGCGTCTGGAACCAGCGGTTGACGGAAAGGCCGACAGGGATGTCCGCCAGCGTAAACACGGTGCCGGCCACGTAGGCGCCCGTTGCGATCAGCTGTCGCTCCAGAATCTGCATGTAGCGCCCCCATTCCGCGCACCCGGCGGCCAGGGCGTCGGGGTCCTGATGGGCAGGCGACTGCCGGACCAACGACATGAACGCGTAGCTCCACGAGCGGTTGAGGTCCGAGGCCTGCCAATCGATCCACTGGTCGACGCGGGCCCTTGGCTTCGCTGCTGTTGGGTAGAGGGCCCAGGCTTCGTGCCGGGTGGCCAGGTAGCGAATGATGGTGTTGGACTCCCACAGCGTGAAGTCGCCGTCCTGGATGACCGGGACCATGGCATTGGGGTTCAGCGTCAGGAATTCAGGGGCGCTGGTGGGCTTGAAGCCCGAGCCCCAGTCTTCACGCTCGAACGGGATATCAAGTTCGGCGCAGGTCCACAGCACCTTCCGTACGTTGATCGAAGAGGCCCTACCCAAAATTCGCAACATCGCTTCATCCTTGTGTGGCAGTTCATAAAAGTCGCAGCCCGCTTGCATTAAACAGCGCGGCTAGCCCCAGGTCCATCCGTCGGCGCGCGGGCACTTGCAGCGGCGCAGCCCCCTCCCACGTAATAGGCGCAGATACCCTGCGCGCCAGAGGGGAGTCATCGCTATGGTAAACACGATCGATGGACCAGAAGCAGCGTATCCAGGCCCGGATGACAAAACGCCGGATACGGGTGAAGACCATGATTCAGGGCTTGAACAGACTGATTCCGAGCCCAAGCAGAACACCGGTGAGCGCCCGGTAGACTGGAACCCGCCGCCTGGTAATCCAGGTTCTGACCAGGACGCCCAGGTGGATAGGGAAAAAGGCGGCGCAAAAACCGACAGCCTGATCGACGCCGAATAGGCGTCGTGTCCATCGCGACCAAGGTCGGCTCCTACCCCATCCGTGGTAGGAGCCGGCCTTGGCCGCGATGCAGGCGACGCGGGCCAGGATGAAGCTACGTCGTCGGCCGGGCATGATCTGTGGGGTTGAGAAAATCGCGAATTGCCTGCGCCGTTAGCTCAGCGCTGGTCACCATGAACAGATGCCCTTCACCCTGTAGCACCCGCAGCTCGGCACGCCGAATGCTGCGGCGCAGAATGTGCCCGTTATACGGCAGCACCAAGGTGTCGCGCTCACCGGTCAGAATCAGCGTGGGCTGGCGCAGGCGCCACAAGCGCAGTAGGCTGGTCCAACCCACCAGCGCGGCCAGCTGGTGCAGGTAGGCACGCGGGTCACCCGTGAGCATGCCGTTGCCCACCCCAAAGCGCAGCAGTGACTGGATCGAGTCGGGTGAGCCTTCGCGCTTGCGCCGCTTGGCGCTGCTGCCGCCACCAAAAAAGCCGACAATGTCCGCAGGCTTTACCCACATCGCCGGCCCGGTCGAGGTGGCCGCCAGTATCAGGCGCCGCACCCGGAGGGGATGGCGTAGGGCGAGCTCTTGCGCCAACGTGCCGCCCCAGCTCACGCCGAACACATCGATCTGGTCGATTGCCAACTGCGTGAGCAGGTCGGCGATCAGGTCGGCATGGGCGGGCAGGCGCATCGGCCAGCGGGGCGTCTGTGATGCGCCGACGCCGGGCACGTCCAGGGTGATGGTCTGGTAGTCCGGCAGTTCATCGCGCAAGGGATTGAACGCCGGAATCAAGCCACCCAGGCCATTGAGCAACAACAGCGGCGAGCCCTGGCCGCGGATTGAGACGTTCAATTGCACGCCGTTGACGGTCAGTGTGTGGGTTGTCATGGTCCAATTACCCCGAATGCCCTTGAATGACCGCTCCACCCCACAGCGTAGCCGCTGCGCAAGGGACAGTAGAAAAAGCTGCCGCAGCGGCAGCGGTTCAACTAGCATGGCCACCCCAATATATTCAGCCTCAGCGTCCCATGACTGCCTTCTACCTCAAGTTATGCATCACCCCCATGCTTATGCTCGGCATCTCCCTGGCCGGCAACCGCTGGGGCACCCGCCTGGCCGGGCTGCTCTCCGGCCTGCCCGTCACCTCGGCCCTGGTGATGCTGTTTCTCAGCCTCGAACAGGGCCCGGGCTTTGCACTGGGGGCAGTGCCTGGCGCCCTGGCAGGGTTGACGGCGGTGCAGGCGACGTACCTGTTCTACGTGATGGTGACGCCACGGGTGGGCGTGCCGGTCGGTTGCATCAGCTCGCTGGTGGTTTACGGCGCGACGGCGTTGTTGGTGAGCCAGGCCTGCAGCTTGGCGCTGTCGATCCTCATGACGTTGCTACTGCTGACCTCGATCATCGTCGTGACCGCGAAGTACTCACGGGCCACGGCAGCACCCTTGGTGCAGGTGCCACGCTGGGTCATCCCCATGCGCATGGTCACCGCCACCCTGCTGTTGCTGGCCATCACCGCCAGCGCCCAGTGGCTGGGGCCTGTTGCCAGCGGCATGCTGGCGCCGATCCCGGTCATTGCCTGGCCGTTGGCGGTGTTCGCCCATGTTCAGGGTGGGGCGCAGGAGATGGGCCGTATCGTGCGCGGCAACGCCATTGGCGCCGCCGGGGTGCTGGGGTTCTACCTGGCGTTGAAGCTGTCGATGGTGCAGTGGGGGGTATTGCCCGCCATCACCGCGGCCGTGGTGCTGGCGGTCGTTGTGACCTTTACCCTGGCGAAGGCACTGGACCGACGCTGACCATCTGTAGCCGCAGCCTTCGGCAGCGGCTACAGGGTGGGCTTACATCCCCATTTCAATCGTCTGCGGGTCCGGCCCCAGTCGCCCGGTTTGCTGGATCTCGGCAATCGCCGCCAGCTCCTGCGCGCTGAGTTCAAAATCAAACACATCGATATTCGCCGCAATGCGCTGAGCATTCGACGAGCGCGGAATCACCACATGCCCATTCTGCACGTGCCAGCGCAGGATCACATGGGCCGCGGTCTTGCCGTGGCGCTGGGCGATCTCGGTGAACAGCGGCAGCTTCAGCAAGTCTCCGCCCTGGCCCAGCGGGCTCCAGGATTCGGTGACGATGCCTTTGTCGCGGCACCACTGGCTCAGTTCGGCCTGATGGAAGTCAGGATGGATTTCGATCTGGTTCACCGCCGGCACCACGCCGGTGTCCTCGATGATGTGGGTCAGGTGGTCGGCGTTGAAGTTGGAAACGCCAATGGAGCGCACCCGGCCTTCTTCCTGCAGGCGCACCAGGGCTTTCCAGGTATCGCGGTACAGGCCTTTTTTCGGGATGGCCCAGTGGATCAGGTACAGGTCCAGGGTCTCCAGGCCCAGGCGTTGCAGGCTGGCGTCGAAGGCGTGCAGGGTGCTGTCGAAGCCCTGATCGGCGTTCCACAATTTGGTGGTGATGAAGATCTGCTCACGGGGCAGGTCGCTATCGGCGACCGCGCGGCCGACGCCGGCTTCGTTGCCGTAGATCATCGCCGTGTCGATATGGCGATAGCCGGCGGCCAGGGCGGCCTTGGAGGACTCATAGGCCTGTGCGTCATCCAGCTGCCAGACGCCCAGGCCCAGTTGCGGGATCTGTGCGCCGTCGTTGAGGGTGATCAGTGGGGCAGTGGGCATGTGGAACTCCTGAAGGGGATTGAATGAATCGTCTCTAGGCTTTGAGGGGCTGAAGCCAGGAAAATTGCATTAAATCTGCTGCGGGCCGAGCTGGGCAATGAGCTCATCCGACGGCATCACCTGGGCATACTCGCCGTCCAGAATCGCCAGCGTCAGCTCATGCACCGTGGCGGCGTCCCAGGCTTTGCCATTGGCGGCAACCACCGGCACCGCAGTGGTGGTGTCCGAGGGCAGAATGATGCTGTACCCCAAGGCCTTGCCCGCTCGCACCGTAGCGTCGATGCTGTTGTGAACGACCACGCCGGTGAGCACGAACTGCTTCACCTGCATGCGCTTGAGCGTGGCATCCAGTTCGGTGCCGATCGAGGATGATGAGTGCCACGGGCGCGCTGTGAGCCTGCAATACAGCGCGGCGGGTGAGGGGGCGGGTGTCATGTCGGTCATCGCACGCTGTAGCAGCGGCCACGAGGCCGCGTCACAGGCGCTGCGCAGTACCTGGCACTACGCGTGGGCCGTGACGCAGCCTTCGGCAGCCGCTACACCGGTTCCCAGATAACGGCGGCTTCGGCGCGCTTCATCAGCTTCGCCTTGGCGATGGAACTCCAGCCCGCCTGCTGCGGGCTCAGCTGCGGAAACGCCGACACCGCGTGGCTGATGGTCTCTTCGATGACCGCGCCCATGGCCTTGCCAACGGCCCGCTTCACCTCGGCGTGCTGCGCTTCAGGCAGCAGCGCCAGGGTGTCCGCCAAGGCGGCATCCAGCGCCGCCAGGGCGTCGATGCCGCCATCGCGCAACGCCCTTGCCGAATCTATTGTCAGCTCCATGACTGCACTCCAAACAGTAGGCGACCAGTCTATCAATGCCCGGCAAAGCCTTCCATCAGCTTGTCATGCTGCGGCGGTACTGTTTTCGCCAGACAAGGAGAGCCCTCGATGCAACTACCCACGCTGACCACCCCACGGCTGTACCTCACACCGTTGTCCACCGAGCAGGCCGCGCGTCTGGCCGAACTGGGCGACGACCCGATGGTGCGGGCCTATACCGCCAATACCCCGCACGGACGGCGTAGGAGCCGACTGTAGGAGCCGACTTCAGTCGCGATACAGACGCCGCCGCTGCGAGGGCTTCTCCCCAAACAGCTTCTGGTACTGGCTGCAGAAATAGCTGGTGTGCTCGAAACCCCACTGCGCGGCGATATCGCTGATGCGCGCTTCGGGGTGGCGGCTCAGCGCGCGCCGCGCTTCGTTGAGGCGGATCGAGCGCAGGTACTGCACCGGGTTGACGTCGGCCACGCTCTGGAAGCTGTATTGCAAGGTGCGGCGCGAGATTTTCAGGCGCTTGCACAGGTCCACCAGGTTGCCGGCGCTGTGCGGCGCGTCCATGACCAGCTCGTGGCAGCGCTGCACGATGTATTGGCGGGTGGTGAAGCTGATCGTGCGCGCGGGCACCTCGTCCAGTTCGGCCAGCAGGCGGGCGGTAAGGTCCAGCACTCGGGGTTTGATGGCGTGCTGCGCCGGCGCCATCAGCAACTCCACCAGTTCCCGGCACGCGCCCTGATGGGCCTTTGATGCCAGCGCCACGCCCTGTACGGCGTGGTTGGCGCGGCAGCGGGCGAGGGTGCTGTCGCTGAGCAGGTCGGTCAGTTCGGCGTAGGGGATGGACAGGCCCAGCACGTCCATGCCGGCGCCGGTGACGGTGCGAAATTCATGCTGGTTGGGCAGCAGGTTGACGCCGTCCAGCACCCAGGGTTGCTGGCTGCACCGCTGGGGCCATACCAGCGGCACGATCAGGTTGAGGTGGTCGCGCGGCAGTTGCATGTGCTGGATGGCGGCCTGGCTCAGGCGCTCGCGAAACAGCCGCACGCTGCCTACGTCGCGCACCCACAGGGCGGCGTCGAGGGGGCCGTTGCTCAACTGGTCGTAGCGCTGGTCCCAGCCACTGAGGTGGCTGGCATGTTCGGACATGTCGGCGGACTGAAAAAACTGCTGCATCAGACAACCTGCTTGAAGGGGTTGGACTGAAATTGCAATTGCCGTGCCGGTTGCCGACAGGCGTTTTAACCTGTTGAAAGCCCTGAACTAGAGCGGTTTCAATAGGCTTGGGAAACCCCTCGTCCGTGAGAATGTTGCAAGATATTTCTGTATGCACCATCACGGCCCCCGCAGCGGCCGTGACGGTAACAATTGGGGCGCTGGCCTTACGCTTCGCGCTTCACCACCAGGGTCAGAATGTCGTAGCTGGCCACCACCTCATCACGTTGGTTGGTCACTTCCACGTCCCACGCCACCACCCCCTGCGGGATGCCTTGCGGGCTCTGCTTGCCCTGGTCGATCTTGCGCTTGCAGGTCAGCCGCGCGCGGATGGTGTCGCCGATGGCCACCGGGTTGATGAAGCGCAGGGTGTCCAGGCCATAGTTGGCCAGCACCGGGCCTTCGCCGGGGGAGACGAACAGCCCGGCCGCCGCCGACAGCACGAAATAGCCATGGGCGATGCGCTGGCCGAACTGCGAGCGGCTTGCGGCGATTTCATCGAAGTGCATGTAGAAGTGGTCGCCCGACAGGCAGCCGAAGTTCACCAGGTCGGCCTCGGTGACGGTGCGCCGGTGGGTGAGCAGCGACTCGCCGATCTGCAGGTCCTGGAAGTGACGACGGAACGGGTGCACCTCGGTTTCGATGACCTCGGCGCCGCGTACGTATTCCCCGGTGATGGCCGCCAGCATGGTCGGCGAGCCCTGGATGGCGGCGCGTTGCAGGTAGTGCTTCACGGCGCGCAGGCCGCCCAGTTCTTCACCGCCGCCGGCACGGCCGGGGCCGCCGTGCTTGAGTTGCGGCAGCGGTGAGCCGTGGCCGGTGGATTCGGCGGCGGCGTGGCGGTCCAGCACCAGCAGGCGGCCGTGCCAGGCGGCGGCGGCCGGGATGGCCTTGGCGGCAATCTGCGGGCTCCTGGTGACCAGGCTGGCGACCAGGCTGCCTTTCCCGCGGGCGGCCAGCAGCAGGGCTTCATCCAGGTCGTCGTAGGCCATCAACGTGCTCACCGGGCCGAAGGCTTCAATGTCGTGGGCGCCGCCTTCGGCGTGGGCGTCGCGGGCGTGCAGCAGGGTGGGGGCAAAGAACGCGCCCTCGGCCACGCCCTCGCCACGCGGGTTGAAACCGTCAGCAGCGCCGAACAGGGTATCGCAGCTTTGCTGAAGCAATGCCAGGCGCTCCCCCACGTCCCGTTGCTGGGCGTGGGAGGCCAGGGCGCCCATGCGCACGCCTTCCACGGACGGATCGCCGACCACCACCTTGGCCAGGCGCTCGCGGATGCGCGTGACCACCGCGTCCAGGTATTGGCGCGGGACGATGGCGCGGCGGATGGCGGTGCATTTCTGCCCGGCCTTGGTGGTCATTTCGCGCACCACTTCCTTCACGTACAGCTCGAACTCTTCGTCATCCGGGGTCACATCCGGGGCCAGGATGGCGCAGTTCAGTGAGTCGGCCTCGGCAGTGAAGGGCACCGAATGACGGATCAGGTTGGGCGTGACGCGCAGCTTGGCGGCGGTGTCGGCCGAGCCGGTGAAGGTCACCAGGTCCTGCCCTTGCAGGCGGTCGAGCAGGTCGCCGGTGCTGCCGATCACCAGTTGCAGGCTGCCGGCGGGCAACAGGCCGGATTCATCCATCAGGCGCACCACGGCTTCAGTCAGGTAGCTGGTGGCGGTGGCGGGCTTGACCACGCAGGGCATGCCCGCCAGGAAGCACGGCGCAAATTTTTCCAGCATGCCCCAGATGGGGAAGTTGAAGGCGTTGATGTGCACCGCCAGGCCGCCGCGTGGCACCAGGATATGGCTACCGGCAAACTGGCCGAGCTTGCCCAGGGGGAAGGCGGGACCTTCATGCACCACATTGCCCGACGGCAATTCACGGCTGCCGATGCCGGCATAGCTGAACAGCGTGGCGTTGCCGCCTTCGATGTCGATCCAGCTGTCGGCGCGGGTGGCACCGCTGTGGTGGGACAGGGCGTACAGCTGCTCCTTGCGCTCGGCCAGGTACAGGGCCAGGGCCTTGAGGCGCTGGGCACGTTGCTGGAAGTCGAGGGCGGCAAGGCTCTGGTTGCCGATACGGCGGCCGTGGTCCACGGCTTCTGCAAAGTCCGGGGCTTCTTCGTGGGTACGGGCCAGGGGCTGGCCGTTGAGGGCGCTGCGCAGGGTTTGCGCGCCGTGCTGGCCGATCCAGCGGCCGGCGATGAAGGATTGCAGGGTGGGGGTCATGGGAAAGGCTCCGCAGGCATTGGAATTGTTGTCGGGTTTCAGGGCCTCATCGCGAGCAAGCTTTGCTCCCACAGTGGTGAGCCTGCCACGGCGGATGGCACACCACTGTGGGAGCAAAGCTTGCTCGCGATGAGGTCGGCAGCCTCACAGCAAGGATCGAACTCAGATCTCCCACAGTGGTGAGCCTGCCACGGCGGATGGCACACCACTGTGGGAGCAAAGCTTGCTCGCGATGAGGCCGGCAGCCTCACAGCAAGGCTCGAACTCAGGTCTCCCACAGTGGTGAGCCTGCCACGGCGGATGGCACGCCACTGTGGGAGCAAAGCTTGCTCGCGATGAGGCTGGCAGCCTCACAGCAAGGCTCGAACTCAGGTCTCCCACAGTGGTGAGCCTGCCACGGCGGATGGCACACCACTGTGGGAGAAAGCTTGCTCGCGATGAGGCCGGCAGCCTCACAGCAAGGCTCGAACTCAGATCTGGTCGAAATCAAGCACCACTTTCTGGCTGACCGGGAAGGTCTGGCACGACAGCACATAGCCGGCCGCCACTTCGTAATCCTCCAGCGCATGGTTGGCGTCCATCTCCACTTCGCCTTCGATCACCTTGCACTTGCAGGTCGAGCACACCCCGGCCTTGCACGAATAGGGCAGCTCGGCGCCGATGGCATTGCCGGCGTCCAGCACGCTGACGGTGTTGCGCGGCAGGTCGAAGGCCAGGGCGCGGCCGTCGCTGATCACGGTGATCTGGCTGACCGCCGAATCCATCTGGCGCGCCGCTTCGCGGGCTTGGCGCTTGTGGCCGTCGTCCGCGGCGCCAAACAGTTCGAAGTGGATGCGCCGGGCGTCCATGCCGTGGGCCTTGAGCTGGTCGCGCACGGTCTCGGTCATGGCCTGGGGGCCGCAGATGAAGGCGGCGTCCAGGGTCTTCACGTCCACCCAGCGGCTGAACAGGCGCTGGCATTTGTCGGCGTCGATGCGGCCGTTGTACAGGTCCACGTCCTGCTGCTCGCGGCTGAACACGAACACCAGGTTCAGGCGTTGCAGGTAGCGGTTCTTCAGGTCTTCCAACTGCTCGCGGAACAGCGCGCCAGAGCTTGAGCGGTTGCCGTACAGCAAGGTCACGTGGCTGTGCGGCTCGTGCTCCAAGGTGGTCTTGATGATCGACAGGATCGGCGTGATGCCGCTGCCGGCCGCCACCGCCAGGTAGCTGCCATGACGCGCCGGGTCCAGCGCCACGCTGAACTCGCCGGCCGGCGGCATCACCTCCAGTTGGTGGCCGGGCTGCAACTGTTCGTTGGCGTAGGCGGAAAAACGCCCGCCGGCGACTTTCTTGATCGCCACCCGCAGTTCGTTGTCGTTGACCGCGCTGCAGATGGAGTAGGAGCGCCGCACTTCCTCGCCGTCCAGCTGGGTGCGCATCACCAGATGCTGGCCCTGGGTGTAGCGGAATTGGTCCTGCAGGTGCGCCGGTACGTCGAAGACGATGGACACGGCGTCGCGGGTTTCGGCGCGGACCTGCTTGATGGTCAGGCTGTGGAACTGGCTCATTGTTGTTCTCCGTTTCCCATCAGATGCACTTGAAATAATCGAACGGCTCGCGGCACTCGACGCAGCGGTACAGGGCCTTGCAGGCCGTGGAGCCGAACTGGCTGAGCAGCTCGGTGTGCGCGCTGCCGCACTGCGGGCACAGCACCTGGGGCGCCTCGCCCAGCAGCGTGCGTTTACTGGTACTGCCCTCGGGCGGGGCGATGCCGTATTCGCGCAGTTGCTCGCGGCCCTGGGGGGTGATCCAGTCGGTGGTCCACGCCGGGGTCAGTTGCCGCTGCAGCCTGGGTGCGTCGAAACCGGCCTGTTCAAGGGCCTCCCGGATGTCGCTTTCAATCACCTCGGTGGCCGGGCAGCCGGAGTAGGTGGGGGTGACCACCACCTGCAAATGCCCGGCGTCCCAGCCCAGGTCGCGAACGATGCCCAGCGCCACTACGCTGACCACCGGCACTTCCGGGTCCATGACCTGGTCCAGCACGTGCCAGGCCTGGGCCAGGTCGCCGGCCTGCTGCGGCCGCGCGCCCCGGTCGCTGACGATCAGCTCACCAGGTCGCATCGGGGTAGGCTCGTGGCAGGTACTGCATGTCGGCCAACAGTAGGCCCAGATGCTCGCTGTGCAGGCCCTGGCGGCCGTCCAGGTAGAACGGGCTGGCGGGCTCAGGGAGCGGCAGGGTGGCGCGGGCAAACACATCGGCGACCTTGGCGCGCCAGGCGGCCGCGACTTCCAGCGGGTCTGCGATCAACCCGGCAGCAGCCAGGCGCTGCTCGGCGTCGCTGGGGTTCACCAGCTCCACGGTGAAACGCCAAACCTTGGGCAACGCCGCGAGCATGCGCGCGTGGCTTTCCTCGGTGCCGTCACCTAGGCGCTCCACCCATTCGTCGGAGCGGCGCAGGTGGTAGGTGACTTCCTTCAGGCCCTTGGCGGCTATGCCGGCGATGCGCGCGTCGCTGGACGTGCTCAGGCCGTGCAGCACTTGAAAGTGCCAGGCGTCGTAGAAAAACTGCTTGAGGAGGGTTACCGCGTAATCGCCGTTGGGCTGTTCCACCAGCAGCAGGTTGCGCAGTTCGCGCTCGTTGCGCAGGAAGGCCAAAGCGTCTGCATCACGGCCGTCGTCCAGGCGCTCGGCGGCGTATTCCAGCCAGTGGCGCGCCTGGCCGATCAGGTCCAGGCCGACGTTGGCCAGGGCCAGTTCTTCTTCCAGCGCCGGCGCATGGCCGATCCACTGGCTCAGGCGCTGGCCCTGGATCAGGGCGCTGTCGCCCAGGTGCAGCAGGTAGTGGGTCAGGTCGTGTTCGATGGTCATGGTCGGCCTCACATGTGCCCGACTTCAGGCGGCAATTCGTAGAAGCTGGCGTGGCGGTAGACCTTGTCGTCGGCCGGGTCGAACAGCGGGTCCTTGTCATCGGGCGAGGAGGCGGTGATCAGCGCCGAGGGCACCACCCACAGGCTCACGCCCTCGCTGCGACGGGTGTACAGCTCACGGGCGTTTTCGATGGCCATGGCCGCATCGGCGGCGTGCACGCTGCCCACGTGCTTGTGGTTAAGGCCGTGCTTGCTGCGCACGAAGACTTCGAACAGGGTCCAGTCGGACATGGGGTTTCTCCAGCTCAGGCGGCGTTCTTGTTGTGGTGTTTGCGGGCATGGGCCACGGCGGCTTCGCGCACCCAGGCGCCATCCTCGATGGCCTGCTTGCGGGTGGCCACGCGCTCGGCGTTGCAGGGGCCGTTGCCCTTGAGCACTTCGTAGAACTCATCCCACTGGATGGCGCCAAAATCGTAGTGGCCGGTCTCGGCGTTCCACTTCAGCTCCGGGTCGGGGCAGGTGCAGCCCAGCAGTTCGAGTTGCGGGATGGTCTGGTCGACGAAGCGCTGGCGCAGTTCGTCGTTGCCCTGGCGCTTGATTTTCCAGGCCATGGACTGGGCGCTGTTGGGCGAGTGTTCATCGCTGGGGCCGAACATCATCAGCGCCGGCCACCACAGGCGGTTGATGGCGTCCTGCACCATGTCCTTCTGGGCCTGGGTGCCGTGACGCATCATGGTCAGCAGCATTTCGTAGCCCTGGCGCTGGTGGAAGCTCTCTTCCTTGCAGATGCGCACCATGGCCCGGGCATAGGGGCCGTAGGAGGTGCGTTGCAGCACCACCTGGTTGACGATGGCCGCGCCATCCACCAGCCAGCCCACCGCGCCCATGTCGGCCCAGCTCAGGGTGGGGTAGTTGAAGATGCTCGAATACTTGGCTTTGCCGGCGTGCATCTTGGCAATTTCCGTATCGCGATCGGCGCCCAGGGTTTCCATGGCGCTGTACAGGTACAGGCCGTGGCCTGCTTCGTCCTGGATCTTGGCCAGCAGCTGCAGCTTGCGCTTGAGGGTAGGGGCGCGGGTCAGCCAGTTGCCTTCGGGCAGCATGCCGACGATTTCCGAGTGGGCATGCTGGGAGATCTGGCGAATCAGGGTTTGCCGGTAGGCGTCGGGCATCCAGTTCTTGGCTTCGATCTTGATCTCGGCGTCGATCTTTTCCTGGAAGGCGCGTTCCTGGGCGTCCATCTCGTCGAGGGTCTTGAGGCGCTTGACGCCGGTTTCCACTAGCTGTGCGTACATGAGGGGTCTCCGCCATGAGGGGGGGCATGGCTAATTTATAAGTGATACGGAATTAAATATCAAACACAAAATATGAGTATCAAATATTTTTTGTATCGCTTTGGTGTTGTGGTGATGGCTTCCCGAGCTTCGCTCGGTCCCACACCCTTCGCGGCAGTTGAATCAGTGATGCAAAGCTTTTAGCCCTTGGCGGCACTGCAGGATGACCTGCTGCGCCACCAAAGGCTGAGAGCTTTGCCTAAATGACTCAACTGCCGCGAAGGGTGTGGGACCGAGCGAAGCTCGGGAAGCAGGCGCCGCCGATCTACCCGCGCTTGTCGAACACGTGCGCGGCCTTGCCTTCCGAGCGCTTGAGGGAGTGCAGCGGTTGCAGCAGCACCCGGGTGGTGATGCCGATGTAGGTCTTGATCTGCTTGCTCAGCTCGCTGCACACAGCCTGCTGCTGGGCCGCGTCCAGGTGTTGGTGCTCGGGCCGCAACTCAACGTGGACGTCCACTGAATCCAGGTTACCATTGCGATACAGGTGCATTTCATAACACTCGCAAAGCTGTTTGATTTTCAGCACTTGTTCCTCCACCTGGGTGGGGAACACGTTGACCCCGCGGATGATCAGCATGTCGTCGCTGCGCCCGGTGATCTTGTCCATGCGCCGCATCGGCCGGCCGCTGCCGGGCAGCAGGCGGGTGAGGTCGCGGGTGCGGTAGCGGATCATCGGCAGTGCCTCCTTGCTCAGGGAGGTGAACACCAGTTCGCCGAACTGGCCATCCGGCAGCACCTGGCCGGTGACCGGGTCGATGATTTCCGGGTAGAAGTGGTCTTCCCAGAGGGTCGGGTGGCCGCGGCTGTCGGCGCACTCCATGGCCACGCCCGGGCCCATGATTTCCGACAGGCCGTAGATGTCCTGGGCGGTGATGCCCAGCCGGCGCTCGATGGCGCCGCGCAGCTCGTCGGTCCAGGGTTCGGCGCCGAAGATGCCCAGGCGCAGGGCGAGTTTTTGCGGGTCGATGCCCTGGCGCTCGATCTCGTCGGCGATGTTGAGCATGTACGAGGGCGTGACCATGATGATGTCGGGGTTGAAGTCGCGGATCAGTTGTACCTGTTTCTCGGTCTGCCCACCCGACATGGGGATTACCGTGCAGCCCAGGCGCTCGGCGCCGTAGTGGGCGCCCAGGCCGCCGGTGAACAGGCCGTAACCGTAGGAGATGTGCACTTTGTCGCCGCGCTTGCCGCCGGCGGCGCGGATCGAGCGGGCGACGATGTTGGCCCAGGTGTCGATGTCGTTCTGGGTGTAGCCCACCACGGTAGGCTTGCCGGTGGTACCGCTGGAGGCGTGCAGGCGCACCACGTCCTGCTGGGGCACGGCGAACATGCCGTAGGGGTAGTTGTCACGCAGGTCGTTCTTGCCGGTGAAGGGGAACTTGCCCAGGTCTTCCAGCGTTTTCAGGTCGTCCGGGTGCAGGCCCAGGGCGTCGAAGCGCTGCCGGTACAGCGGCACGTTCTGGTAGGCGTGGTTGAGGCTCCAGCGCAGGCGTTGCAGCTGGTGGTCGCGCAGTTGGTCGACACTGGCGGTTTCAAACGGGTCCAGCAAGGCTTCAGGGTTGAGGTGCATGTTCATGGCTTCACTCGAATTGTTCTTGTGTGAGTGTCCGGCGGGCGTCGTGGCGCCTGCCCATAGGCTTACAGGCGTTCGATGATCAAGGCAATGCCCTGGCCCACGCCGATGCACATGGTGCACAGGGCGTAGCGGCCGTTTATCTGCTCCAGCTGGTGCAGGGCGGTGGTCACCAGGCGCGCGCCGCTCATGCCCAGCGGGTGGCCCAGGGCGATGGCGCCGCCGTTGGGGTTCACCCGTGGGTCGTCGTCGGCCAGGCCCAGCTCGCGCAGCACGGCCAGGCCCTGGGCGGCGAAGGCCTCGTTCAGTTCGATCACGTCCATGTCGGCCAAGGCCAGGTGGGCGCGCTCCAGCACTTTGCGCGTGGCCGGCACCGGGCCGATGCCCATGATGCGCGGCTCGACGCCGGCGGTGGCCATGGCCACCACCCGGCCGCGCGCCTTCAGGCGGTAGCGGTCGGCCATTTCGGGGCTTGCCAGCAGCAGCGCGCAGGCGCCGTCGTTGACCCCCGAGGCGTTGCCGGCGGTGACGCTGCCGTTGGCGCGAAACGGCGTGCCCAGTTTCTGCAGCTGTTCAAGGGTAGTATCGCCGCGCGGGTGCTCGTCGTGCTCTACGACCTTGGCCGGTCCCTTGCGCTGGGGGAGGCTGACCGCGACGATTTCCTGCGCCAGGCGGCCGCTGGCCTGGGCGGCTGCAGCGCGCTGCTGGCTGCGCAGGGCGAAGGCGTCCTGGTCGGCGCGGGCGATGTTGAACTGGGCGGCGACGTTCTCGGCGGTCTCGGGCATCGAGTCGATGCCGTACTGGGCCTGCATCAGCGGGTTGACGAAGCGCCAGCCAATGGTGGTGTCGTACAGCTCGGCCTGGCGCGAAAACGCCGTTTCGGCCTTGCCCATCACCAGCGGCGCCCGCGACATGGACTCCACCCCGCCCACCAGCATCAGGCCGGTCTCGCCGCTGCGGATGGCCCGCGCCGCGCTGCCCACCGCGTCCAGCCCCGAGCCGCACAGGCGGTTGAGGGTGGTGCCCGGCACGCTCACCGGCACACCCGCCAGCAGCGCCGCCATGCGCGCCACGTTGCGGTTGTCTTCGCCGGCCTGGTTGGCGCAGCCGTAGATCACGTCGTCGACCTGGCTCCAGTCCACCTGCGGGTGGCGCTCAAGCAGGGTGCGCAGGGGGATGGCGCCCAGGTCGTCGGCACGCACGGCACTCAGGGCGCCGCCATAACGGCCGATGGGGGTGCGTACCGCGTCGATAATCAGGGCGTCAGTCATGCAAGGTGCTCCCTTGAGCCACGCAGCGGCGCAGCAGTAATGAGGGGCGATAGCGTTCTTCACCATACGCCGCCTGCAGGTGTTCAAGTACGGTGACCACGCTGGGCAACCCCAGGGCATCGGCCCAGGCCAGCGGGCCACGGGGGTAATTGACCCCGGCGCGCATGGCCAGGTCGATGTCGGCCACCGAGGTCACCCCTTGCAGGGCGGCGTCGGCGCCTTCGTTGGCCAGCATCGCCACGGTGCGCAGCACGCACAGGCCGGGGGTGTCGCTGAGGGCGCTGACGGCCAGGCCGGCGCGGGTCAGCAGGGCCACGGCCTGGTCGACGGCAGCCGGTCCGGTGTCGCTGGCCCAGGCGATGCCGACACGCCGAGCGCTGGTAAAATCCAGGGTCAGGTCCAGCAGCACCAGGTTCTGCAGGCCCTGGTCGCGGGCGCGCTGGCTGGCCATGCGCCCGTCCGACAAGGCCAGTACCGCTTCGCCGCAGCGCAACAGACCATTGCCGGGACGCCGGGTGACGGCCACCCCCTGGCTTTCCAGGCGGACGAGCAGGCCGTCGAACAATGGCGGCAAACCTTCGGCCACGCAGTGCTCGACGCTGGTGTTGCTGCTCAGGCCGCGGGGCAGGGGGCGTTGGGCACCCTCGCGGTAATCATAGAAACCCTGGCCGCTCTTGCGCCCCAGACGGCCGGCGTCCACCAGCTCTTTCTGGATCAGCGAGGGCTGAAAGCGCATGTCCTGGTAATAGGCGTCGAACACCGAACAGGTCACCGCGTAATTGACGTCGTGGCCAATCAGGTCGGTCAGCTCGAAGGCGCCCATGGCAAAGCCACCGGCTTCGCGCAGCAGGGCATCGAGGGTGGCGCTGTCGGCGGCGCCTTCCTGCAACAGGCGCAGGCTTTCGGCGTAGAACGGCCGGGCCACGCGGTTGACGATAAAACCCGGCGTTGAGCGGGTGTGCACCGGTTGCTTGCCCCAGGCGCGGGCGGTGTCATACAGCGTGTGCGCCGCTTCGCTGGCCGTGGCCAGACCGCTGACCACCTCCACCAGGGCCATCACCGGTGCCGGGTTGAAGAAGTGCAGGCCGGCAAAGCGCTCAGGGTGCGCAAGCTCGGCGGCCAGGGTGGTGATGGACAGCGACG
This sequence comes from gamma proteobacterium L18, assembly GCA_000497835.1. Classification (GTDB taxonomy): domain Bacteria; phylum Pseudomonadota; class Gammaproteobacteria; order Pseudomonadales; family Pseudomonadaceae; genus Aquipseudomonas. The sequence continues at coordinate 55,793 of KI547165.1, forward strand.
AGGTGTTGCTGGCCAGCAGGCAGTCGGGGGCGCACAGGCTTTCCAGCTCGGCGAACAGCAGACGCTTGACCGCCAGTTGCTCGACGATGGCCTCGATCACCAGGCGCGCATCGGCCAGCTGGTGAAGGGCATCGCAGGCCTGCAGGTTGGCGAGGCAGGCCAGCCGGGCGCTGTCGGCCAGCTTGCCGGCCTTGACCCGCTGGCCCAGGCGCTGGTCGATGCCGGCGATGGCGTGGGCGGCGGCGCCGGGGCGGTTGTCGTAGAGCTTGACCAGGTGCCCGGCCTGGGCGGCCACCTGGGCGATGCCGGCCCCCATGGCACCGGCGCCGATCACCGCCACCTGGGCGGACAGAGGCAATGCAGGCATGGCTCAGTTCCCCTTGAACACGGCAGGGCGTTTGTCCATGAACGCGGCCACGCCTTCGCGGTAGTCGTGGCTGCGACCGGCCAGGCGTTGCAGGTCGCGCTCCATCTCCAGTTGCTGGTCCAGGCTGTTGTCGAAGCTGGCGTTGAGACTGCGCTTGATCAGCGCCAGGCCGTAGGTGGGCTGGGTGGCCAGGTGGCGGGCCAGTTTCAGCGCTTCGTCGCGCAGCGCGGCGTCGTCCACGCAGCGGTAGATCAGGCCCCATTGCTCGGCCTGTTCGGCGCTCAGGCGCTCGCCCAGCAGGGTCAGCGCCTTGGCCCGGGCCATGCCCACCAGCCGTGGCAAGGCCCAGGTGCCGCCCGAGTCGGGGAGCAGGCCGATCTTGCAGAAGGCCTGGATAAAGCTGGCCGAACGCGCCGCCAGCACCAGGTCGCAGGCCAGCGGGATATTGGCCCCGGCGCCGGCGGCCACGCCGTTTACCGCGCAGATCACCGGCATCGGCAGTTCGCGCAGGGCGCGGATCAGCGGGTTGTAGAACTGCTCGATCGACTGGCCCAGGTCCGGGGCTTCGGCGCCGGGGGCGACGTTGCGGTCGGCCAGGTCTTGGCCGGCGCAGAAGCCGCGGCCTTCGCCGGTCAGCAACAGCACGCGGACGCTGGCGTCCTGGCGCACGCGCTTGAGGGCTTCACGCACCTCGCCGTGCATCTGCGCGTTGAAGCTGTTGAGTTGCTGGGGACGGTTGAGGCTGAGCAGGGCTACGCCGTCGTCGATGCTGAACACAAGGGTGTCGAAGGTCATGGGTGGGGTGCCCCTGGAAGGTGAACGGGTCGGGTTACTGGCCGCGGAATTGCGCGCGGCGTTTGTCCTGGAAGGCGCGGATGCCTTCGTCGCGGTCCTGGGTGCCGGCCAGCAGCGTGAAGGCGTGGCGCTCAAAGCGCAGGCCGCTGGCCAGGTCAGTGTCCTGGGCCTTGAGCAGCGCCTCCTTGGCCAGGCGCACGGCCAGCGGCGCCTTTTCGGCAATGCGCCGGGCGATGGCCAGGGCGCGTTCCACGGTGAATTCCGGCTCGGTGATTTCGCTGATCAGCCCGGCCTGCAAGGCCTGGCGCGCGCCGATGGGCTCGCCGGTGAGCACCATCTGCATGGCCAGGGACTTGCCCACCGCCCGCAGCAAGCGCTGGGTGCCGCCGGCGCCGGGCATGATCCCCAGGTTGATTTCCGGCTGGCCGAACAGCGCGTCGCGGCCGGCGATCAGGATGTCGGCGTGCATGGCCAACTCGCAGCCGCCGCCCAGGGCATAGCCGTTGACGGCGGCGATCAGCGGTTTGCTGAACGCGGTGATGCGCTGCCACGAGGCCACACGTGGGTCATTGAGGATACCCACCAGGTCGCGCTCGGCCATCTCCTGGATGTCGGCCCCGGCGGCGAAGGCCTTGCGGCTGCCGGTCAACACCACGGCGCGGGTGTCCGGGCACTGCTCGGCGTCGTTCAGGGCGTCGGCCAGTTCGGCCAGCAAGGGGGTGTTGAGGGCATTGAGCGCCTCGGGGCGGTGGAGGGTGATCAGGCGGACCGGGTCCAGCCGTTCGACAGTCAGCAACACGGGCATGTCGGGGGCCTCACGGGTGTGCCCGGCGTACGTGGCCGGGCTGATTATTGGAGCGGCTGGGGTGGCCGATGGGATGAGTATAATCACAACATGATACGGAAAAACAATTTAAAAATAAAAAACCGTGTCTTTAATGAAGTGCTTTCATGGTTCGGCGCAACCTGTAGCAGCGGCCGTCAGGCCGCGTCACAGGCGCCGCGCACTGGCTGACCCACCGCGCCGTCTGTGACGCAGCCTTCGGCAGCTGCTACGGAGGCGGGCGCCGTTTCTCCCACCTATCTGGCAGGCAGCGCAACACACCTGGCACGCAGGCAAAAAACCGCACCCGCCGCTTTGATTAACCTTCGGTCAAAGCCCTCTGCAAGGAACCCCCATGAGCAACCACAACGTCAGCCCATTGCCCAGTGTCGACGCCTTCCTCAAGCGCCAGCACGGTCTGTACATCGACGGCGGCTGGGTGGCCGCACGCGGGCAGGGCAGCCTGCCGGTGTTCAACCCGGCCAGCGGCCAGCAGATCGCGGCCACCGCCGATGCTGACGAAAGCGATGTAGACCGGGCGGTCCAATCTGCCCACAAAGCCTTTGACTCCGGCGTCTGGTCGCGCCGCCTGCCGGCCGAGCGTGAGCGCATCCTGCTGCGCTACGCCGACCTGCTGGAGCAGCACGCCGAAGAGCTGGCGCAGCTGGAAACCCTGGAGCAGGGCAAGTCCATCGCCATCGCCCGTGCCTTTGAAGTGGGCAGCACCCTGAACTGGATGCGCTATACCGCAGGCCTGGCCACCAAGCTGTCCGGGCGCACCCTGGACCTGTCGATCCCGGTGCCGGAGGGCGCGCGCTACACCGCGTTCACCCGCAAGGAGCCGGTCGGCGTGGTGGCCGGCATCGTGCCGTGGAACTTCCCGCTGATGATCGGCATGTGGAAGGTGATGCCGGCCCTGGCGGCTGGCTGCTCCATTGTCATCAAACCGTCGGAAATCACCCCGCTGACCCTGATGCGCATGGCCGAGCTGGCCACCGAAGCCGGGGTGCCGCCGGGCGTGTTCAACCTGGTCACTGGCAGCGGTGGCGTCTGCGGTCGGGTACTGACCACCCACCCACTGATCAGCAAAATCAGCTTCACCGGCTCCACCGCGACCGGAAAGGGTATCGCCAGGAGCGCTGTCGATCGCCTGACGCGTATCACGTTGGAGCTGGGCGGCAAGAACCCCGCCATCGTGCTCAAGGACGCCGACATCCAGCAGGTGGTGGAAGGCCTGATGATGGGCAGCTTCCTCAATCAGGGGCAGGTGTGCGCGGCCAGTTCGCGCATTTATGTGGAGGCGCCGATCTTCGATCAGTTGGCCGCGGCCTTTGAAGGGGCGGTCAAGGGGCTGACCGTGGGGCCGGGCATGAACCCCGGGTTCCAGATCAACCCGCTGGCCTCGCAGCCGCACCAGGCCAAGGTCCTGGCCTACCTTGAGGATGCGCGGCGTCAGGATGCCGAGCTGATCACTGGCGCCAAGGCGCCGGACGCCAATGGCTTCTACGTGTCGCCGACGCTGGTGATCAACCCCGACAATCAGCTCAAGCTGACCCGCGAAGAGGTGTTCGGCCCGGTGCTGTGCCTGAGCCGTGTGGAGGATGTGGAGCAGGCGCTGGCGCTGGCCAATGATTCTGACTACGGCCTGACCGCCAGCCTGTGGACCCGCGACCTGAATGCGGCGATGAACCTGACGCCGCGTATCGAAGCGGGCACGGTGTGGGTCAACAGCCATACACTGATCGATGCCAACATGCCGTTTGGTGGCTTCAAGCAGTCCGGCACCGGGCGTGATTTTGGCGCCGATTGGCTGGATGCGTTCACTGAAACCAAGTCGGTGTGCATACGCCACTGATCTGTTGCCTGTGGGGGCTTGCCAGCCCCCACAGGGCTTAGCCAAGGAAATAACAACATGACTCTCAAAGTCAGTCATCGCCTGCTAACCCTGATGTTGCTCGCCAGCACTGCCCACGCCGACACCGGCCAGGCCATCATCGACGCCGACCAGCACCCCGAGAACTGGTTGAGCTACGGCCGCACCTATTCCGAACAACGCTTCAGCCCGCTGGACCAGATCAACACCACCAACGCCAAAGACCTGAAGATCGCCTGGTACTACGACCTGGACACCAACCGCGGCCAGGAAGGCACGCCGCTGGTGGTGGATGGCGTGATGTACGCCACCACCAACTGGAGCAAGGTCAAGGCTTTCGACGCCGCCACCGGCAAGCTGCTGTGGGCCTATGACCCCAAGGTGCCCGGTGATGTGGCCGCCCGCGGCTGCTGCGATACGGTCAACCGTGGCGCCGCCTACTGGAACGGCAAGATCATCTTCGGCACCTTCGACGCCCGCCTGATCGCCCTGGACGCCAAGACCGGCAAGGTGGCCTGGAGCGTCGACACCATCCCCCGCGATGCGCACCTGGGCAGCGTCAAAAGCTACACCATCGACGCCGCGCCCCGGGTGGCCAAGGGCGTGGTAGTGATCGGCAACGGCGGCGCGGAAATGGGCGCCCGTGGTTTTGTTTCCGGTTTCGATGCCGAGACGGGGGCGTCCAAGTGGCGCTTCTACACGGTGCCGGCGCCGGACAACAAGCCCGACGGAGCCATCTCCGACAAGCCCCTGAGCGAGCTGGCCTACAAGACCTGGGGCCCCAACGGTACCTGGAAGCAGTCCGGCGGCGGGGGCACGGTGTGGGACTCCATGACCTATGACCCGGTCACCGACCTGCTGTACATCGGCGTCGGCAACGGCTCGCCGTGGAACTACAAGCTGCGTTCCGAAGGGGTGGGCGACAACCTGTTCCTGGGCAGTATCGTCGCCGTACGCCCGCAGACCGGCGAGTACGTGTGGCACTTCCAGGAAACGCCGCAGGACCAGTGGGATTTCACCTCCACCCAGCACATCATCACCGCTGACATACCGGTGGCGGGCAAGCAGCGCCACGTGATCCTGCATGCACCCAAGAACGGTTTCTTCTACGTGCTGGACGCGGCCACCGGTGAATTCCTGTCCGGCAAACCCTACGTGCCGGTCAACTGGGCCACCGGCCTGGACCCCAAGACCGGCCGCCCCAACACCGTGCCTGACGCGCTGTATTCCCTGACCGGCAAACCATGGCTGGGCCTGCCGGGCGATCTGGGTGGCCACAACTGGCAGCCCATGGCCTACAGCCCGCAGACCGGCCTGGTCTACATCCCGGCCCAGCAGATTCCATTCGGCTACGTGGCCAGCGACAACCCGCAACTGCACCCGGTGGGCCTCAACCTGGGCCTGGACATGGCCAAAATCGGCCTGCCGGACGACCCCAAGGTCAAGACCGAAGTGGCCAAGGCCCTGCAGGGTTGGCTGTCGGCCTGGGACCCGGTCACCCAGAAGGAAGTGTTCCGCGTCGACCACAAGGGCCCGTGGAACGGCGGCGTGCTGGCCACCGGTGGCGGCCTGGTGTTCCAGGGGCTGGCCACGGGCGATTTTCATGCCTATGACGCGCGTACTGGCCAGGACCTGTTCCGCGCCTCGCTGCAGAGCGCGGTCATGGCCCCGCCCATCAGCTATGCGGTCAACGGCAAGCAGTACATCGCCGTGGAAGTGGGCTGGGGCGGCATCTATCCGCTGTTGATGGGCGGCATTGCCCGCACCTCGGGCTGGACGGTGAACAAGTCGCGGGTGGTGGTGTTCGCCCTGGACGGCGACAAGACCCTGCCGCCGCTCAATGACAAAGGCTTTTTGCCGGTCAAGCCGCCCGCGCAGTTCGACAGCGCCAAGGCCGACAGCGGCTACGGCGACTACATGACCTTCTGCGCCGCCTGCCATGGCGACAACGGCGAGTCGGGCGGCGTGCTGCCGGACCTGCGCTGGTCGGGCGCCATCCGTGCCCGCGATGCCTTCTACCGCGTGGTCGGGCAGGGCGCGCTGACCGCCTATGGCATGGACCGCTTCGACGCCTCCATGAACGGCGAGCAGATCGAGGCCGTGCGCCAGTTCCTGCTCAAGCGCGCCAACGCCACCTATGAGCGCGAAGTGCAGGCCCGGCAGAACCCCAGCGGCACGCCGGACAACATCGGGCCAGTGTTCAAATGAGCGGGGTAGCCATGAAAACCTTCACACTGTTGCTGGGTGCCAGCCTTGCGACCACGGCGCTGGCCGATGAGGCACCCGCTGTCAGTCGCGGGCAATACCTGGCGCGCCTCGGTGATTGCGCCGCCTGCCACACGGCGGTGCAGGGGCCGTTGTTTGCCGGTGGCCTGGCGATCGAATCGCCCCTGGGGCGGCTGTATTCCACCAACATCACCCCCGACCGGCAGACCGGCATCGGCGAGTACACGCTGGACGAGTTCCGCCGTGCCGTCACCGAGGGCGTGCGCAAGGACGGCACCAGCCTGTACCCGGCCATGCCGTATCCGTCCTATGCGCGCATGAGCGAGGCGGACATCGCCGCGCTGTACGACTATTTCATGCACGAGGTGCCCGCCGTGGCGGCCGCCAACCGCGCGGTGGATATCCCCTGGCCGCTGTCCATGCGCTGGCCGTTGCGGGTATGGCGGGCGATGTATGCGCCTACGCCGGCGCCCTTTGATGGCAGTCGTTATGCCGATGCCCAGGTCGCCCGCGGTGCTTATATCGTGCAAGGGCCTGGGCACTGTGGCTCGTGCCATACCGACCGTGGCCTGGCCTTGCAGGAAAAGGCGTTGGATGACCGTGACGGCGCGGCCTACCTGGCGGGCGGATCGATCATCGATGGCTGGTCTACGCCCAACCTGCGCGGCAACCCCCGCGGCGGGCTGGGTGCCTGGACCGAGGAAGACCTGGTGCGCTTCCTGAAGACCGGCCGCACCGACCACACCGCCGCCTTTGGGGGCATGGTCGACGTGATTGCCTGGAGCACCCAATACCTGACCGACGACGACCTGCAGGCCGTGGCCAAATACCTCAAGACCCTGCCTGCCGATGGCCCGCAACCTGCGCGTCAGGCACTGGTCGGGGTGCTGGCGGGCAGCCCGGGCGAGCAAGGTTACCTGGACCACTGCGCGCTGTGCCATGGTGCCGACGGGCAGGGCGTGGCACGGATGTTCCCGGCGTTGGCGGGCAACAACCTGGTGATCAATGATCAGCCGCAGTCGCTGCTCAAGATCATCCTGGAAGGCGCCAGCCTGCCGCCCAGCCACTGGGCGCCGTCCACCGTGCACATGCCGGGGTATGCCAGCGTGTTGTCGGACCAGCAGGTGGCGGCCATCGGCAACTACGTGCGCCAGGCATGGGGTAATGAGGCCAAGGCGCAGATCACTGCCCAGTCGGTGGCGCAGGCGCGTACGCCGCAGGTGGAGGCATTGGGCAAGGATCGGGCGGATATCGGTTGGCAGACCGTGCGGCCGCAGCCGTATGGCAGCCAGTGGTCGTTCTCCATTCAGCCACATGGCCCTGAGGACAATCGGCCGTTGTAGCAGCAACTGTCTTGAAATCGCGTCGCCTGCATCGCGACTGAAGTCGGCTCCTACGCCGTCCGTGGTAGGAGCCGGCCTTGACCGCGATGCGGACGCCGCCGGCCTGTAGCAGCAACTGTCTATGT
>KI547165.1:63663-75167 GCA_000497835.1 gamma proteobacterium L18
GGACGACGCCGGCCTGTAGCCGCTGCCGAAGGCTGCGTCATGAACTACGGGGTGTCCCTTACACTGCGCTGCGCCAGTGACGCGGCCTTACGGCCGCTGCTACAGGGGCGGTGTACGCCTTACTAATGATACCGCTTGCGGTACTCACTCGGCGCCACGCCAAACCGCGCCTTGAACGCCGTGGTGAAGTAGCTGCTGTTCACAAACCCCCACTGGTACGCCACCACCGCCATCTTGTCCCGAGCGCTGCCGTCGCGCAGGCTCTGTGCACACAAGTCCAGCCGACGATTGCGGATGTACTGCGCCACGCTGTGGCCATGGCGACCAAACACCCGGTACAGCCCGCGCATGGAGATGCCGCAATGCTGCGCCACCTGCTCGGGCGTCAGTTCGGTTTCGCCCAGGTGCCGGTCAATCCATTCCACGCAGCGCCGATAGGCCTTTTCCTGCCCGTCCTGCGGCTCGTCGTTGCGCAGCAGCGCCGGGCGCAACAGGCCGACGATCGCGTCCAGCACCGCTTCGCTTTCGCCATAGGACAAATCATCGCGCAGCCGCGTGCTCATCAGCAGTTGCGTGGCCAGACCCGCCACCGCCACCTGCGCCGAGACCTTCTGCCCGGCACCGATGGCGCCGTGCTTGAACATCCCTTCGACCCGCTCGTAAGGCACGATCAACGACAGTTGCCGCGCATGCCCTTCGTAGGTGAAGTCGCTGGGGCAGTGGTTGTCGATGAACATGATGTCCCCGGCGCGCAAGGTTTCGCGCACATCGCCCTGGCGCATGTGGGTGGCGCCTTCCAGTTGGAACACCGCAAAGAAGTGATGCGCCGAACTCTGCTCCACTTCGCCACGCTGGCGCACCAGCCGCGCCTGGGCCGCCTGCACCACGCTCATCTTCAGCGCGCCCTGGCGATGTTCGACGATATCGCCCTGAAACGCCGTGCCCGTGGCTTGGCCGCCGAACCGGTCGCAGATGCGGTTGATGGAATTGAGCCAGCCCTCGAACGAGGCGGCAGGGGATGGGTTCATGGTCATGCCTCACACCGTTGTTGTCGTTATGTGTGTGCAGCGCAACAGCGCCTGGTGAAAGTAAACATCGATACCTTGCATGAATCCAGTTCTGTATCGCTTTTCAGATGAAAAAACGGCAGAGAGTCGAAAACACCTGGCACGCACAGGGTAAGTCCACCGCCTGGTTTTGTTTAGATTGGGTATCACATCGATCCAGCCCATAACAACGACAATCAGGGTAATGTGATGACCACACAACGCTCCATCCCCCTCGCCATGCTGATGCTGCTGGCCGGCACCGCCCACGCCGACATCAAGCCGGACTCCGGCGACTACGCCGCCTTGCCGCCGGGCACTGACCTGGCGCTGTTGTACCAGCAGAACCCGCGCATCGACAAGTCTTACCTGGGTGGCCACAAGGTGGCCGACAACCTGGACCTGGACCTGACCGTGGAGGTACTGCGCCTGGTGCACTTCAGCGAGTTCTTCAACACCGGCCTGATCTGGGACCCGCAGATCATCGTGCCTTACGGCCACCAGGACATCGGCGCCAGCGGCCAGAAAAACTCCGGCATCGGCGACGTCACTTTCGGCGCCACCGTGTGGACCCTGGCCGACATGGCGCGCAACCGTCACCTGGGCTGGTCGCTGTTCATCACCGCCCCCACAGGGGCTGACAAGAACCAGGGCTTCGCCCTGAGCAACAACCGCTGGGCGGCGGACCTGCAAGTGGGCTATGTGCACGGCTTCGACAGCCATTGGACCTGGGATGTGATCGGCGAAACCGAGTTCTACGGCGAGCAGCGCGACACCGGCGCCCATCGCGACCCGCTGGTGCAATTGCACAACCACCTGCGCTACAACTTCACCCCGCAAACTTCGGTGGCGCTGTCGTACCGGCACAATTGGGGCTCGCGTGAAACCCTGGACGGCGAGGTGCTGGACAGCAGCCACAACAACGGCACCGTGGGTTTCAGCGCCACCACTATGCTGGGCAAGCAGTGGCAATTGATGGGTCAATACTGGCGTGACCTGACGGTGCGCTCGGGGCCGATGACGGAGCATTCGATCCAGTTCCGTCTGGCATATATCTATTGAGGTCGCGTCAGGCTGATTTATGTGATACATAAAAACAATAATAAATATGTTTTGTGTATTTATAAGATCAGCGAGGATTCCATGGCCTGCTACAGCCTTGATGGCTTGACCCCCGTCGTCGACCCCAGCGCCTACGTGCACCCCACGGCGGTGCTGATTGGCGACGTGATCATCGGCCCCCATTGCTACGTGGGGCCGCTGGCCAGCCTGCGCGGGGATTTTGGCCGCATCGTGCTGGAGGAGGGCGCCAACCTGCAGGACACCTGCGTGATGCACGGTTTTCCCGACAGCGACACGGTGGTGGAGCGCAACGGCCACATCGGCCATGGCGCGGTGCTGCACGGCTGCCGCATCGGCGCCGACGCGCTGGTGGGCATGAACGCGGTGGTGATGGACAACGCGCGCATCGGTGCGCGCAGCTTTGTCTCGGCCACCGCCTTCGTCAAGGCTGGCTTTGAGTGCCCCGAGCAATCGCTGGTGGTGGGCACCCCGGCCAGCGTCAAGCGTACCCTCAGCGACCAGGAAGTGGCGTGGAAGCAGGCCGGCACCCGCGAATACCAGCAACTGACCCGCCGCTGCCTGGCCGGCTTGCGCGAATGCACGCCGCTGGCCCAGGTGGAAGAGGATCGCCCGCGCCTGCACGTCAGCCAGCACCAGCCCAAAAACGCATAGAAGTGATACTGAGAGTGGCCCCCGGGGGGCCGCTGTCGGTATATTTGTTCTTTTGTCTTGCACGGGCTGCCCATGTCGTCGCTTACGCCACTCAATCACCTGATCGCGCAGTTCCAGCAACAAGTCCCGATTCGCGCCAGTTCGCTGATCGTCACCCTGTACGGCGATGCCATCGAACCCCACGGCGGCACGGTATGGCTGGGTAGCCTGATCCGGCTGCTGGAGCCGATGGGCATCAACGAACGGCTGATCCGCACCTCGATTTTCCGTCTGACCAAGGAAAACTGGCTGACCGCCGAAAAGGTCGGCCGACGCAGCTACTACAGCCTGACCGGCACCGGTCGGCGGCGGTTCGACAAGGCCTTCAAGCGCGTCTACAGCGCCACCCAGCCGGCCTGGGACGGCGCCTGGTGCCTGGTGATGCTGACCCAACTGCCCGCGGCGCTGCGCAAGGAAGTCCGCGAAGAGCTGGAATGGCAGGGCTTTGGTGCCGTGGCGCCGACCGTGCTGGCCAGCCCGCGCATTGAGCGCACCGACCTCAACACCACCCTGGCCGACCTTGGCGCGCTGGAAGACACCATCGTGTTCGAGACCACCGCGCAGGACGTGATGGCCTCCAAGGCCCTGCGCCTGCAGGTCAAGGAAAGCTGGAACATCGAGGAGCTGGCGGCGCATTACAGTGAGTTCATCCAGTTGTTCCGGCCACTGTGGCAGGGGCTGCGGGAGCAGGACAGCCTGGACCCGGAAGAGTGCTTCCTGGCGCGCATCCTGTTGATTCACGAGTACCGCAAATTGCTGCTGCGTGATCCGCAATTGCCGGACGAGTTGCTGCCGGGGGATTGGGAAGGGCGTGCGGCGCGGCAGTTGGCGCGCAATATCTACCGCCTGATCTATGCCCAGGCCGAAGCATGGTTGAACACGGTGATGGAGACGGCCGATGGGCCGTTGCCCGAGGCGGGGGAGAGCTTTTATCGGCGCTTCGGCGGCTTGCGCTGAAAGCACCGCCCCCTGTAGCAGCTGTCTATGTGGGAGCGGGTTCTACCCGCGAAAAGCACACCGCGGCGTATCAGGAAGTCCGAGTGCCCTTCTTCGCGGGTAGAACCCGCTCCCACAAAGACAGTTGCTGCTACAGGACGGCGGTGTCTGCATCGCGGCCAAGGCCGGCTCCTACCACGGCCGGCGTAGGAGCCGGCCTTGGCCGCGATGCAGGCGACGCGGTTTCAGACGCTTTACTTCGGCGAATTGAGATTCAACGTCGGCGTCTCGTCAAAGAAGTTCCACGGTTTGAGCAGCATGTGCACCCACTCGGTCGGCATGATCGGCCATTCTTCCGCCCGCGCCACGTGGGTGGTGCCGGTGGTCAGCCACACCACGTCGTCGGTGTTGTCGATGGACTGGTTGTCCTGCGTGTACTGGCCAAGCCCGGTGTCCTTGTCGGAACGGTTCGGGTACTTGCCTTCCGGGTAGCGCTCGTCGGGGTTGTAGCGGGTCACCCAGATCTGCTTGTCCATGAAGCTGAGGCGGTGGTACAGCCATTCATCCTTGCCGAAGTTGGCGCCCTTGGCCACCGGGTGGGTGCCGCCGGCGTACGGGATCAACTGGTAGGACACCGGGTTGCCCATGCGGTTTTCCTTGTTGGGGTTGCTCAGCAGGCGCACCGTGGCCGGGTCGAACTTCTGCGCGGCGGCCTGTTCGTTGGTCACTTTCTGCTGCTGGAGCTGCATGGTGCTGGTGCGCGGCCCGCCACGGTCGTTGCCGCCCACCACCGGGTTGACCTCCACCAGGGTGTTGTTCTCGCCATCGATGTCCATGTCCAGGCGGAAGTTGTAGATGTGCTGGTGGGTGGTACCGACGATGTTAGTGTCGATCAGCGTGCCGTATTGGGTGTCCTGCTTGGCGGTGGCGTCGTGCATGGTCTTGCTCTTCACGCCCTTGACCGCTTCGATGCCGGTGGCGCCGGCGTCGATGCCGATGGTGCCGTTCTGCTGGAACACCCAGTCGAAGATGTAGTCGTAGTTGCCCACGGTGCTGATCCAGCGAATCACCAGCTCACGCCGCTCGGTGGACAGGTTGGGCTGGCCCATTTCCTGGTGCTTGTACTCCGGCCCCGCGTAGCGCTCGAAAATCGCCATGGCGTGGGGGATGGTGGTTGGCTTGCCGGTGTAGTCGGCAATGGTGGCGTCCAGCAGGACGGCGTTCTGCGGCGCATCCTTGCCGCGCTGGATGGGCGAGGTGAGGGTGCCCATGCCGTAGTCGCCCGAGTCCAGGTAGGCCTTGAAGTACCAGCCCACGTCCGGGTCGCCGTAGGGCACGATCATGCCGCCCAGGCTGCCTTCGTACATGATCTTGCGCTTGGCGCCCTTGTCGTCATAAGTGACGGTGGACAGGATCGGCCCCACGCGCGAGTCCAGGCGCAGGTGCAGGTCCCAGTTCTGCCAGTGGATGCTGTTGCCGGTGATGGTGTAGTTCTTGCCTTCAGGCTCGATGATCTCCAGCGGCTTGACCGTGGCCGCCTTGCGCCCGCGCCCGTCGTAGGGGGTGGGTTTCATCGGCACGGGAATTACCCCGGCGTCCTCGATCTTCACCACTTTTTTCTGTTCCAGGTCCACCACGGCCACCAGGTTCTCGATGGGATGGGCCCAGTAGTTGCCGTCGCCCACGTCCAGGTAGCTGACCACCTTGAGCAGGCGCTTGTCCTGGGCCAGGCCGTCCTTGCCGTCGAAATAACCGACGGTCAGCGGCGTGGTCACCACCTTTTTCACGTCATTGATGCCGCGGGTTTTCAACGCCTGGGCGTACTCGCTGCTGCCTTCGATGATCGACTGCACGGCGGTGAAATCGTCCAGCAGCACCATGCCGTGGGCGCCGACGATGGGTTTCCACGACAGCACCTGGCGGGTCTTGAGGTCGACGGTGCTTTCGATCACGTGCTTGCCGTCCAGCACCACCACGTTGGCTTCACGTGGGTCGGTGACCGGGTTGCCGGTGTAGACGAACTTCCACACCTGGTCCTTGGCCGGTTCGTGCAGGGAGATTTCGGTGAAACGGAAGTTGCCCTGGTAGTGCGGCGAGGCCTTGATGGCGTCCACGGCGGTCTTGATTTCATCGGCGCTAAGCGGGTTGAGCGGGTGCGGGCGGGTTTCCACCACGAAGGTCTTGTCCAGCCCCGACTGGAACACCTCGTTGATGAAGTCATGGGACATGTACGCGGTCTTGCCCTTGAACACCACCGGCACCTGCAATTCGATGCGCTTGCCGTTGAGCATGGCCACCCGGGTGTTGGGCTTGACCTTGACGTAGGCGCCGTCCTTGGCGATGACGAAGACGTCGGCGTAGTCGTCCCATTTGACGCTGGCGCCGAAGCCTTCCAGGGTCGATTGCAGCGGCACCATCTCGGCGGCACCACCGTGGGCGCTGGCCTCGGGCAGCCACCACGGCAGGCTTGCCAGGCTCAGGGAAATCGCCAGGGCAAGCCGGGCGGCGGGTGTGCGGGGGTGTTTGGACAGCGCTTTGAACATGGCTCGTTTCCTCGACGGAGCACTGATGGCTCCTTCCTGCAGTCGGTTGGCACGGCGGGCGCGGGGGCCTGCACGCCTCGACTGTAGGGGAGGGGGGCGAGGGGCAAGTAACACAAATCGGCAATTAGTCGATGTTCTTGCACCAATGGCGACGCTTTTGAGGTGGCGCTGGACGGTGGAACCACCGCGGGCAGCGTCAGTGCCCGGCAGATGGTGGGGGCCACCAGCGAAGGCGCAGTCGTTGACGGTGTACGGGCAGGTGCCGGTGCCCGACACCTACAGCGATACGGTCAAGGCGACGGTGTATTTCTAGGCGCCTACGGTTGCCGGGCAGTTGCCGCCAACCCTTCGTTGCGCAAACAGCCGTTGGCCAGCCACGGGCAGTCGCGCTCCCAGCCGAAACGCGCGGTGGCTTCGGCGAATTCGTTGTAGAACACCATGTCCAGATGCCCGGCACTGATGTCCAGTTTGACAAAGCCGGCCTCGGACGCGGCGAAGGCATGGGGTTCGGTGGCCTTGAACAGGGGGTTGAGTTTTTGACCGCCGCCACCGGAAATTACCCAGGCCGGCTCACCGGGGCGCAACAGCAGCTGGTGGCTGTGATCGTGACCGGAGACGTAGAGGTCCACGTGCTGACGCAACAGCGTGGGCAGCAGGGCGGCGGCCAGTGTTGAGTCGGGACCTGGATCGCTGGCGGTGCGCAGTGGATGGTGCGCGGTGACCATGCGCCAGATCGGGGCTGGGCCGGGTTGTTCGAAGGCCTGCTCGATCACCTGTATCTGATCACCCAGGTCGGCGCCTTCCACTTCCGAGTCGAAGAACACCACGCGCAGCAAGGGGTGGCCATCGACCTGGCCAAAGTCCCGGGTGTAGGTGTGTTCGGGCATCTGGAAACGCCCGGAACCTGCGTGTTTGCGCGCATATTCCAGCTCTGCGTCCTTGGACAGCGGGTAATCATGGTTGCCCAGCACGGCGTAGAAGGGCACATGGCTGAGCCAGTGGCCGTTATAGACCTTCTCGAACTTGGTTTGCCATTGCGCGTCGTCCACGCCGCTCAGGGGGGTGCCGTAGAAGTTGTCACCCAGCAAGGCCACGAAGTCCAGGCGGCCATCGCGGTCGGCAATGGTTTCCATGGCATGGGCCACCCGCCACTGCCGCAGGCTGCCGTTGCCCTGATCGCCCAGGGCGATCAGCGACAGGTGCGTGGGGTCCAGCCCGGGCATGGGCGTATAGGGGCGCATGGGGTAATAGAACACCCAGCCGGCGCCGGCCAGTGCGCACGCGGTAATGCCCAGCAGGCTGAGCAGCAGCCAGGTGCGCAGGCGGCGCCAGGTTGTGTTGCGGCGCCGCAAAACGGGTCGGGCCATGGGGCGCTCCCTCAGGGTGTTGCGGGTTTGGCCGGGTAGAACAGCAAGGTCATCTCGCCACGGTCGTAACGCGTGTAGTCGGTGGGCAGAATCGCCAGTTCGCGTTTCTCGGTGTCGGAGCGCACCCGCAGCAACATCGCCACCGAACCGTGTTCGCGCTGGCGGGCCAGCCAGGGGTTGATGGTGTCCATGTCCAGCGCCCGGCCTTGAGCGTCCGGGTATTCCAGCCCGTATTGCGCTTCACCGATCACGTTGTACAGCACCACGTGAGGACGGGCGGTGTGCCAGGCCATGCCGGAGGCAGCGCCCAGTTCGTTGCTGACCAGGGTGTCGGCCTTGCGCAGTTCATCCAGGTGCTGGGCAGTAAAGGTGTCGGGCGTTTCGCTGTCGGTGATGCTGTTGGGCACGGCGGCGGGCAATGCCGCCACCAGCACCAGCATGGCCAGCGCCGGGGCCAGGTAGAAGCGCAGCGGGCGCATCGCCGCCATCAGGTTGGCCAGCACAAAGGTGCCCAGGGCCAGGGTGATCAGCGTCAGGTGCAACGGTTCATCGATGTACAGCGGGCGTTTGATCTGCAGGCCAGCCAGCACCACCAGCGCCACGCTGCCCACGACCAGGTTGAACAGCGCATTGGCCCGCAGCCATCGGCCTGCGCCTTGTTGCACGCAGTCGACCAGCGCATGGCCAATCAGCAAGGCCAGGGGCAGCAGGCACGGCATGATGTAGGTCGGCAGCTTGCCGCGGCTCAGGCTGAAGAACACCAGGGGCAAGGTGAACCACAGCAGCAGGAAGGCGATGCCCGGGGTGCGTCGCTGCTGCCAGCCCTGGGCGAACGCCTTGGGCAGCAACAAGGCCCAGGGCAGGCTGCTGACCACGATAATCGGCAGGAAGAACCAGAAGGGACGCGCATGCTGGGCGTTGGCGCCGGCGAAGCGTTGCACGTGCTCGTGCCAGAAAAAGAATCGCCAGAAATCAGGTTCCTGTTGGTGGATGGTCAGCGCCCAGGGCAGGGCCAGCAGGGCAGCGACCGCGACCGCGATCAGCCCGTAACCCACCAGTTCGCCCAGGCGGCGTTGCCAGGCCATGTACGGCACCGCGACCAGGACCGGCAGCAGTAACGCCAGGAAACCCTTGGTCATCAGGCCCATGGCACAGGCCAGGCCTACCGCCGCCCAGGCCAATGCACGGCCACGGCCGCTGGTGCAGCCCAGGGCATACCACAGGGCAACCAGGCTCAGGTTGACGCAGAAGGTAAATAGCGGGTCCAGGTTGGCATAGCCGGCTTGGCCGGCGATCAGGCCAAAGCTCATGTACACCAGGGCGCAGGCCAGGCTTTTGCGTGGCGCTTGCCACAGGTGCCCAGCCACCAGGTAGCCCAGTACGCCGCTCAAGCCCAGGCTCAGGGCCGAGGCAATGCGCACGCCAAACAGGTTCTGACCGAACACGGCCTGGCCCAGGGCGATGAACCAGTAGCCACCGGCGGGTTTTTCGAAATAGCGCAGCCCCATGAAATGTGGGGAAGCCCAGTGCCCGCTCAGCAGCATCTCCTGGCTGATCTGGGCATAACGGGTTTCGTCGGGTATCCACAATCCATGAAACGGCAGGGGCAGGACGTACGCCAGCACAAACGCTGCGAACATGATTACAAACGCATGGCGCGCAGTGGCAGCCTGCGGATGTGTAACCCGCAGGTGAGGGAGCGATATATCCATCGTCAACGATCCAGGCAAGTGTCAGGGGGCGTTGAGAGTGCACGCCCTTGCTACCGTTTTATTAAGGGGTGCAACTATAGGGTAGGCAGTTTGTAAGTCATCATGATGAAATGTTGTATTACAAATTATTCTGAGTGGAGGTTTTGTTCAGCTCTTTCAGTGCATGGGCCCAGCCGTTCACGTTCATTAAACCGACAATGCGTGCCTTGCCGTGGTCGTCCAGGCTCAGGAACAGCGCGCTGCTGTACTCGGCGCCGGCGGCATGGGGGTAGCCCAGCTGCTTTTCGACATGACCGATGCAACCGCTGTGGGTAACGGCAACCAGATTGCGCTGGGGGACCTTGTGGGCCACGGCGTCCTGCAGCAATGAGGTGTCGCAGTCGCCCAGCCATGCCGGTGCAGGTACGCTGTGGTCCATCATGAACTGCGAGGTCTGGGCGGTGCGAGTGATGGGGCTTGTCAGCACATCGGTGTGCTCCATGCCCAATGATTTCAGGGCCTGGCCGACTGTGACGGCGGTTTCGCTACCCAGGCGGGTGATGCCGTCGGCTGGGCCCAGGCAGGGGTTGCTGGAGCGATCACAGCGCTCGGCATGGCGTACCAGTACCACCAGGTCACCCGCCTGCCAGTGTTGCAGCAGCCCGACGCTGAGGGCATTGTTGCCACTGCCCAGGTCCACAGGTGAACGCGGCCACAGGTCAAATGCGCTGACTACCACGGCGGCGATGCCTGCTACCACAGTGGCTGCGAGTGCGTGGCGAATCCAGGCGGGGCGACGTCGGGAAGCGCTTGCCGTGGACACCTGTTCGCTGAGGCCCTGGCCCATGTTGAAGCTCCTGATTAGATAAATAAAAATTTATTCAACAAGTTAGTGAGCGAATATTACAATTCGCGCTTGTGTGTCATGGTGCGGACGTTAAATGGGTGCCCGTTGGAATGCGATGAAAAAGATGTAAAAAAATCGGAACGGATACTCGACCAGTTTTTTGAATGTGTTCAGCATTTGTTTGGGTTGTTTAAGTCGGAAGTGTGGTAGTTCGAAACTTTTTGTATGAATAAACGGCGCGCAATGGTGAGTGGTTCGCAAATGGGTACATGCTTGCCCGCGCCTATGGGTACCCAATTACGACATCAATGGTTGTAACAGCAGGCCGATTCGGCGTTAGGCTCTGGGTATATCCCCCAGGAGCAACCGCCCATGAGCAAGCCCGCAACCTTCAGCGACGTGGAATGGCAGGCCCGCTGCGACCTTGCCGCGCTGTACCGCCTGATCGCCCACCTGCGCATGACCGACCTGATCGACACCCACCTGACCCTGCGTGTGCCGGGGCCTGAGCATCATTTCCTGATCAATCGCTACGGCGTGCTGTTCGATCACATGCGCGCCAGTGACCTGGTATTGATCGATCAGTACGGCAAGGCCGTTGACCCGGCCTGCGCCCAGGTGCCGGTGAACGCGGCGGGGTTTGTCATCCATTCGGCCATCCACATGGCACGGCCGGACCTGGCGTGCGTGATCCACACCCATACCGCTGCCGGCATTGCGGTGTCGGCGCAGGAGCAGGGGTTGTTGCCCATCAGCCAGCATGCGTTGAAGTTCTATGGCAAGTTGGCCTACCACACCTATGAAGGCATCGCGTTGTCGCTGGACGAGCGCGAGCGATTGATTGCCGACCTTGGGCCGCATCGGGCGATGATTTTGCGTAACCATGGGTTGCTGGTGGGGGGCGGGAGCGTGGCGGAGGCGTTTCACGAGATTCATTTTCTGGAGCGGGCTTGCCAGGTACAGGTTCAGGCGCTGGCGGGCGGGAGCAAGCTGGTGTTTCCATCGCCGCAGGTGTGTGAGCATACGGCGCGGCAGTTTGAGAGTGATGGGGTGGAGCAGATCATTGATATGGCGTGGGGGGCGGCGTTGACGTTGATCGAAGGGCAGCGGGATTCGTATTGTTCTTGAAGGATGGGGTTACAAGATTGCGGGTGGGTAGGGAGGGGGAGTGGGGTAGGCTGGGGGTGTTTTTCCAGGGCTGTTCACCGCGTGAGGTCGAGGCGTCCGGTCTTTTGATTTTTTGTTGCCGCCGCCCAGTTCTCAAGTACACCACGAACCGCTTTTGCTCCCGTGAGGCTTTT
>KI547165.1:76104-97689 GCA_000497835.1 gamma proteobacterium L18
AAAAGCAAGATCAAGATCAAGATCAAGATCAAGATCAAGATCAAGATCAAAAGCAGATCAAGATCAAAAAAAACACTGACACTCGTACCTCACGCCCCACCCAGCCACCCCGTGCCCCTTTGATCGAGGTCCCCTCCGTGAGGTCCATCACCCTGACCGCAGCCCTGCTGGCCTGCCTCTCCCTGCCAACCCCCGCCGCCAACCTGATCGACTTCTGGAACACCCCCCGCCACGGCGGCAACAGCTTCAATCGCCTGCCCCCCACCCCCAGCTACTACCAGGCCCTGAACAACTACGGCGCCACCTGGGTCCGCCTGTCCTGGGACAAATGGCAACCCGCCCAACGCGACTTCCTGCTAGGCAACGCCGACCACTACCAGGGCCTGGACAACAGCGACCTGCGCACCCTCATCCAAAACCTCGACCACGCCCACGCCGCCGGCCTGAAAGTGGTCATCACGCCCCTGTCCCTGCCCGGCATGCGCTGGTCGCAGAACAACAACGGCCAGTTCGACGACCGCCTCTGGCAGGACAAGGTCTGGTGGGCCCAGTCGGCCGACTACTGGCGCGACCTGGCCCGTGCCCTCAAGGACCACCCCGCCGTGGCGGCCTACAACCTGATCAACGAACCCGCCCCGGAAAAGCACGCTGGCCTGCCCGAACACGCCGATGCCCAGGCCATGCAGGCCTGGTACGCCCAACACCGTGGCACCCCCCGCGATCTGCCAGCCCTGTATGAGCACCTGGTGGCCGCCGTGCGCGAGGTGGATCCGTACACGCCCATCATGCTGGACGCCGGCTGGTACGCCGCGGCCGACAGCTTCAACTACTGGCCCGCCGCGCTCAGCGATTCACGACTGCTGTACAGCGTGCACATGTACGAACCTTACGAAGCCACCAGCGCCCCCAACATCAAACGCGCCAAACCTTACGCCTACCCTGGCCCGGCACCCTTCGCCGGGCAGATGCAAACCTGGGGTGCCCAGCGCATCGCTGATTACTTGCAACAGCCCTTGGCCTGGGCCAAGCGGGCAGGGGTGCCGCAAGCGCGCCTGGTGGTGGGGGAATTTGGTTGCATGCGGCAATTGCCCGGTTGTCGTCAGTATCTGGAGGACGTGCTGACCGTATTGGACAAGGCGCAGTTGCACTGGGCGTTCTACAGCTTCCGCGAGGACAGCTGGGATGGCATGGACTACGAACTGGGCAGCGCCAAGGTGCCGTGGCGTTATTGGCAGGCCATCGACAAGGGCGAGCCCGACCCGCTGCCGCGCAAGCCCACGCCTGAATTCGAACCGATACTGCGACGCCTGGCCGCAGAGCTTTCGCCCGTCGCAGAGCCTTCGCGCCGCTAATTGCACCCCCGGGGCAGTGAACCGGCCAAGACGCGCTTGCCGCAGGCCAGCTGGCGCCGTATCTTTGTCGCCTGATCAACGAATTGAATCCTTGCGATCATCTGTAGAGGGCATCATGAGCGGCGCTGGCATAAATTGGGACAACCTGGGTTTCGATTACATCAAGACAGATTTGCGCTTTCTGTCGGTATGGCGCGACGGCGCCTGGCAGGAAGGCACGCTGACCGAGGACAACGTCCTGCACATCGCTGAAGGCTCGACAGCGATTCACTACGGCCAGCAATGCTTCGAAGGCCTGAAGGCCTACCGCTGCAAGGACGGTTCGATCAACCTGTTCCGCCCTGACCAGAACGCCGCGCGCATGCAGCGCAGCTGCTCGCGCCTGCTGATGCCGCACGTGCCGACCGAGATGTTCATCGAGGCCTGCAAGCAGGTGGTACGCGCCAACGAGAAGTTCATCCCGCCCTACGGCACCGGCGGCGCGCTGTACCTGCGTCCGTTCGTGATCGGCGTGGGTGACAACATCGGCGTGCGCACCGCGCCCGAGTTCATCTTCTCGGTATTCGCCGTGCCGGTAGGCGCCTACTTCAAGGGTGGCCTCAAGCCGCACAACTTCTCCATCTCCACCTACGACCGCGCCGCCCCACAAGGCACCGGTGCCGCCAAGGTGGGTGGCAACTACGCCGCCAGCCTGCTGCCGGGTGCCGATGCCAAGAAGCACAACTTCGCCGACTGCATCTACCTGGACCCGCTGACCCACTCCAAGATCGAAGAGGTGGGCTCGGCCAACTTCTTCGCCATCACCGAGAACAACGAGTTCGTCACGCCCAAGTCGCCCTCGGTACTGCCAGGCATCACCCGTCTGTCGCTGATGGAACTGGCTGAAACCCGTCTGGGCCTGAAAGTGGTGGAAGGCGATGTGTTCGTCGACCAGCTGGACCAGTTCAAGGAAGCCGGCGCTTGCGGCACTGCTGCCGTGATCTCGCCGATTGGCGGCATCCAGTACAACGACAAGCTGCACGTGTTCCACAGCCTGGAAAGCGTGGGCCCGGTGACCGTCAAGCTCTACAACGAGCTGACCGGCATCCAGTTCGGCGACGTCGAAGCGCCGGCAGGCTGGATCGTCAAGGCCTGATGCCCTGGCAGTAACCACCCCTGTGGGACCGGGCGAAGCTCGGGAACCCGGCGACGCGGACAACCTGATCCACCGCGCTGCCGGCTTCCCGAGCTTCGCCCGGTCCCACCATTGAGGGTGGGGCTTACACCACCCGCCCGCTGACGAAATGCCCCGGGTCGTTGTATCCGGGTGTCGACGGATGCCCCGGCGTCACCAGCCCATCGATGAACGCTTCATCCTCCGCCGTGATCTTCACCTCCAGCGCCCCGCTGTAGGTATCCCACTGCGCCTCGGTGCGCGGGCCGACAATGGCCGAACTCACTATCTGGTTATTCAACACCCAGGCGATGGCAAACTCGACGATGCCCACGCCCTTGGCGGCCGTGTACGCCTGAATCTGGCGGGCAATGTGCAGGGATTCGTCGCGCCATTCGGTTTCCAGGATGCGCTTGTCCTGGCGCGCGGCACGGCTGCCGGCTTCGGGCGCTGCGCCCGGCGTGTACTTGCCGCTGAGCACGCCACGGGCCAGCGGGCTGAAGGGCACCACGCCCAGGCCGTGATAGGCGGCTGCGGTGAGTTGTTCGGTTTCCACCTGACGGTTGACGATGTTGTACAGCGGCTGACTGGCCACCGGCTTGTCCACGCCCAGGCGCTGGGCCACGTTGACGATCTCGGCCAGGCGCCAGCCGCGGAAGTTGGACACGCCCCAGTGCCGGATCTTGCCTTGACGCAGCAGGTCGCCGATGGCGCTGACGGTCACTTCCAGCGGGGTGTTGAGGTCATCGCGGTGCAGGTAGTACAGGTCGATGTAATCGGTGCCCAGGCGGGTCAGGCTGGCTTCCACGCCGTTGAAGAGGTGCTTGCGGCTCAGGCCGCTGCGGTTGGGCACACCGTCGGCGGGGCCGAAGCCCACCTTGGTGGCCAGAATCCAGTCCTGGCGGTTGCGGGCGATGGCCTCACCGACGATCTCTTCGCTGCGGCCGCCGTTGTAGACGTCGGCAGTGTCGATGAAGTTGATGCCCTGGTCCCAGGCCTTGTCGATGATGTGCAAGGCCTCTTCGGTGGGCGTCTGCTCACCGAACATCATGCTGCCCAGGGTCAGGGCGGAGACTTTCAGGCCACTGTGGCCCAGTGCGCGGTAGATCATCGGTGACATCCCTTTGCAGTAGTGTTCAGCAAAGGTACTGCACGCTGCCACATGGCGCACCTAAAACGTGACCCGTAGCCGCTGCCGCCAGGTTGCGGCTACAGGGGTCAGCGTTTGCCGGCGACTTTGTACGCCACGGCGCTACCGGCCACGATCAGCCCCGCCAGCGCATACAGCGCCGCATCCGTCGACCCGGTCTGGTCCTTGATGAAACCGACGATGTAGGGGCTGAGGAACCCGGCCATCTGCCCCACGGAGTTGATGATCGCCAGCCCACCCGCCGCCACGCCGGCGCTGAGGAACGCAGTAGGCAGGGGCCAGAACATCGGCAGCCCGGTCAGCGCGCCCATGGTGGCAATGCTCAAGCCGACGATGGCGATGGCCGGGGTGGCGGCGAAGTTGACCGCGATCACCAGGCCAATCGCGCCCATCAGCATCGGCACCACCAGGTGCCAACGACGCTCATTGCGCAGGTCTGCCGAACGGCCTACCAGCAGCATGAAGATACCCGCCAGCAGGTACGGAATCGCGCTCAACCAACCAATCACCAAGGCATCGCTGAAACCCAGGTTCTTGATGATCGACGGCAGCCAGAAGTTGATGGCGTACACGCCGCTCTGGATGCAGAAGTAGATGAACCCCAGCACCCAGATCAGTGGCGTGGCGAACACCGCGCCGATTGACTCGTGCCGGTGCGCAGGCTTGTTGCGCGCATCCTCGGCCAGGTCCGCTTCGACCACGGCGCGTTGCTGGGCCGTCAGCCAGGTGGCCTTGGCGAAGCTGTCGCTGAGCAGGAAGTAGGCCAGCACGCCCAGCACCATGGTCGGGATGCCCTGGATCAGGAACATCCACTGCCAGGCGGCCAGGCCCTGCTGGCCGACCGCGAAGTGGTTGAGAATCCAGCCGGAGAACGGGCTGCCCAACAGGCCCGACACCGGGATGGCCGACATGAACAGCGCCATGATGCGGCCGCGGCGGGCGTTGGGGAACCACTGCGAGAGGTACAGCACGATGCCGGGGAAGAAGCCGGCTTCGGCGGCGCCGGTGAACAGGCGCAGGGTGTAGAACTCCATGGGCGTGGTGACGAACAGCAGGCACGTGGACAGCCCGCCCCAGGCCAGCATCATCAGCGCGATCCAGCGCCGCGGGCCGAAGCGGGTCAGCGCCAGGTTGCTGGGCAGGCCGCACAGCACGTAGCCGATGAAGAAAATGCCGGCACCCAGGCCGTAGACGGTTTCGCTGAACTTCAGGGCGTCGAGCATCTGCAACTTGGCGAAGCCGACGTTGACGCGGTCCAGGTAGTTGAACAGGTAGCAGACGAAGATGAAGGGGATCAGCCGCAGGGTGATGCGCCGATACACGGCGTCCCTGACGCCGTGGGTGCCTTGGTCAAGGGCGGTGCTGGTAGACATGGGTATCTCTCTGTTTTTTATGTTATTTGCGGCTATCTTGAGCCACGCTTGAGTGTCAGCGACGGGGCAGGGGCTGTCTTTGTGCGTTTGCACAGCGACGCGGCACCAAAGCTGTGCGACTCTACAGAAGGCCGACGCGATTGGCCCGTTTACCAGGAAGATTGACCCTATGTTCGAACTTGATCATGACCTTGCGCAAGACATCGTCGACCGCGCGATGGCCATCCTGCCGTGCAACGTCAATGTCATGGACAGCCAGGGGCTGATCCTGGGCAGTGGCGAGCCGGAGCGCATCAACACTCGCCACGAAGGCGCACAACTGGTGCTGGCCAACGGGCGGGTAGTGGAGCTTGATGCCCAGGCGGCACAGTGCCTGAAGGGCGTGCAGCCGGGGGTCAACCTGCCGCTGATGCTCGATGGCCGGCTGATCGGCGTGCTGGGGCTGACCGGCGAGCCCTCGCAGTTGCGCACCTTCGCGGAGTTGGTGCGCATGACCGCTGAAATGCTGCTGGGCCAGCGCCGCCTGCAGGTGGAACAGCACTGGCGGCGGCAACGCTGCGATGATCTGCTGGCGCTGCTGCTGGGCGGCGGCGACGATTCCCCGCGCCTGCTTGATGAAGCCCGGCAGATGGGCCTCAAGCCGCAGTTGGCGCGTATCCCCTGCCTGTTCGAGCTCAAGGCGGGGCAAAGCACCGAGGCGCTGGCGACCTGGCTGCAGGGGCGTTACCCGGACAGTTGGTGTGTGAGCCAGGCGGCGGGCCTGCTGCTGTGGTGCAGGCCGGCCACCAGCAGCTTCGATGAACTGCGCCTGCTGGACAAGCTGCAGGCGCAAGGCTGGCCGGTGCAACGCGTGGCCCTGGGCGAGGCGGCGGACGATCTGGCGGGGCTGCGCCGGGGCTACCGCTGGGTGCGTGACCTGTTGGCCTACGGCCGCGACATCGTGCCCGGCGTATGCTGCCTGGCCCTGGCGCGCTACCGCTTGCCCGCGATGCTCTGGCGCCATCGCAGCGACGACAGCCTGGACGAATGGCTGGGGCCGCTGCACAAGGTGATCGCCAAGGACGCCAGCGGCCAGTTGCTGGCCACCCTGCGCGCCTGGTGCGAGCACGATGGCCAGAGCCAGGCCTGCGCCGACGCGCTGGGCATCCACCGCAACAGCCTGCGCTACCGCATGGAGCGCATCGCCGAACTGAGCGGCATCGACCCCAATCGGCTGGAGGGCATGTTGACGCTTTACCTGGGCGTGCACCTGCTGCCCGAGCCTTTGTCCAAATGAACAACAAAACCATCGGCGCGCTTGTGCAGGGGCCCGGCGCAGGCGCGGCGGGCAACTGGCAGCATGGGTGGTACAAGAAACCGGAGTAGCCTGCATGAAAATCGTCATCGCCCCCGACTCGTTCAAGGACAGCCTGAGTGCTGCCGGTGTCGCCGCCGCCATCGCCGAAGGCCTGGCCCAGGCACTGCCTGACGCGCACCTTGTGCAATGCCCCATGGCCGATGGCGGCGAGGGCACCATGGAGGCCATTCTGGCCGCCTGTGACGGTGAACTGCGTAGCCTGAGCGTGGAAGGGCCGTTGGGCACAGCAGTGCAGGCGCGCTGGGGCTGGCTGGCCGACAGCGCCACGGCCATCATCGAAATGGCCGAGGCCAGCGGCTTGCAATTGGTGCCGGTAGACCAGCGCGACGCCTGCACCAGCAGCACCTTTGGTACCGGCCAGTTGATCGGGGCGGCGCTGGATGCCGGTGCACAGCGGGTGATCCTGGCCATCGGCGGCAGCGCCACCAACGATGCCGGCACGGGCATGCTGCGGGCGCTGGGCCTGCAGGTGCTGGGGGCGGATGAGCAGCCCCTGGCCAAGGGTGGTTTGGCGCTGGGCCAGTTGGCGCACCTGTCGGTGGACGGCCTGGACCCGCGTCTGGCCCAGGTGCGTTTCGAGGTGGCAGCCGATGTCGACAATCCCCTGTGCGGCCCGCACGGTGCGTCTCACGTATTCGGCCCACAGAAGGGGGCAAGCCCTGAGCAGGTGGTGCAGTTGGATGCTGCGCTGGGGCATTTCGCGCAACACAGCGCGGCGGTGCTGGGGCAAGACCTGAGCCAATCACCAGGCGCCGGTGCGGCCGGTGGCATGGGGTTCGCGGCCAAGGCGTTCCTGGGGGCTACGTTCCGCCCGGGCGTTGAGGTGGTGGCCGAACTGGTCGGCCTGGACAAGGCGGTGGCCGGCGCCGACCTGGTGATCACCGGGGAAGGGCGCTTCGATGCCCAGACCCTGCGCGGCAAGACGCCGTTCGGCGTGGCCCGCGTGGCCCGGGCGCACCAAGTGCCGGTGCTGGTAATTGCCGGAACCCTGGGTGAAGGCTACGAACAGATGTACGCCCATGGCGTCACGGCGGCCTTCGCCGTGGTCAGCGGCCCGATGACCCTGGACCACGCCTGCCGCCACGCAGCGCCCTTGCTGCGCGACCGCGCCCGCGACATCGCCCGGGTGTGGGCGTTGCACAACCTGTAGCAGCGGCCGCCGCGTACTGGCTGACACACCGCGCCGTTTGCGACGCCGCCTTCGGCAGCTGCTACAGAGGCGAGGCGTACACTGTGGGAGCAAAGCTTGCTCGCGATGGCGTCAGTGAGGGCCCCTCGCGAGCAAGCTTTGCTCCCACAGTGTTGAGGCCAAGATAGAGGTGGGCCTTTACATGGTTGGAGGCCGTTCAATCACGCTCGCGCATGAAAAAGCCGGCCACGTACTTGCGAAAGGTGTCCAGGCTCTTGAAATCGGCCAGGCGCTTGAACGTATCGCTGCTGGGCTCCGGCCCCAGCGGCTGGTTCATCAGCGACACCGACAGCACTCGGTCCAAGTCCGAGGTCAGCACCAGTTCATCCATCACGTCGCCACCAATCACCGGCCGACGCATCACCACGTTGACGCCCTTGCCGGCCATCCAGTCGATCAGGCCCACCAGCATCTTCAAGGGCTCGCGCTCCTCCTCGCGCAATACCGGAAACAGCTGCCCCTTGGACAGCACCGGCACCGTGGCCACGTGGATTATTTCGTAGTAGTGGCTGCCGGCCGTGGTGGGCGAATACAACGCCAGCGCCAGCAATGGCCCACTGCTGCGGGCGCCGCCCCATAGCCAGTGATACCCCTGGAAATCGAAGCCGTTGTCGCTGCGGCCGTTGAACACCTTGCGCGTGCGCACCTCGTCCACGCAGTCCAGTAACAGCCCGTAGCGACGCTGGTTGCCGAACGCGGTGGAGTCCTTGAGCCGCGACTTGAGCATCATCATGTGCTTCATGTCGATGCGCGTTTCCAGGTAATTGCTGGCCGGCACCCGCTCGATCAGCGGGTAGCGGGTGGCCACGCCGCGCAGTTCGGCGAACTGCCGGGTCAGGTCCTTCTTCAGGTGCGTGGCGTAGACGTTGAGGCCCGAGGCCTCGATCAGCGTCACCAACAGCGACAGCAGGCGATGCTGCTCCTTGCGCGTGCTGGCACCGCCGCTGCCAGTGCACTCGGTGCTGGCAGCAGGGCGGAATTCGCCGATCAGCCGCAGTGGCACATCCGGTGCCAGCCAGGCGGCGGGGGGCTCGTCGCGTTCGCCGGCACTGCCTGGCTCGCGCTCATCCTTGATGAACGGGCATTCGGGCGCATGGTCGGCGGTGCCGGGGTTGTTTTTCAAAAACAGCGTGCCGGTACTGCTGTTGAGGGTCACGTTCATCACCGGCATGGCGTCGGTGCGGCAGTCGCAGGCCAGCCACTGGCCCTGGCCGCGTACTTTCATCAACCACTGGTTGGCCTGCAACAGCCGGTGGCCGTCGAGGCTGCCTTGCACGAAACCTTCGACCAGCACCTGTTCGGCAGGCGTGAGGGTGCGCACCAGTGCGCCGTTCTTTTCAATGATTCGCATGACGGGTCAGGCAGTTCCCTGGCCAAACATGGCCGCTGCACGTTGATTTCAGGGCAGTGTACCCCAGGATGTATCAGCCAGCCTTGCGCAAGGTGAAGTTGATGCGTTGCGCGCCCATGACCGCGTGCGTGCCTTCCTTGAGCGGCAGCACGCCGTGAAAGCGCAGCCGGTCGATGCCGCCCCAGACCATTACGTCGCCGTGCAGCAAGGGCACCCGCAAGGGTCGATCGCTGCGCTGCAGCCCGCCCATCTGGAACATCGCCGGCAGGCCCAGGGAGACCGAGACGATCGGCGCGTCGTAGTCGCGCTCGTTGCGGTCTTGGTGCAGCGACATGCGCGCGCCGGGCACGTAGCGGTTGACCAGGCAGGCATCGGGGATGAAGTCGGCGAACCCGGCCAGGGCGGCGGCTTGGGTGGCCAGGCGGCGGAAGGCTGCCGGCAAGGCTGGCCAGGGCTGGCCGGTGCGCGGGTCCAGCGGGGTGTAGCGATAGCCGCGGGCGTCGGTGGTCCAGCCCAGCGCGCCACAGTTGCTCAGCGCCACCGACATGGTCTGCCCGCCGGGCGTCACCATGCGCCTAAAAGGCGCGACCTTGAGCAGGGCGCGCAAGGGCGGCAGCAGTTCGTCGATGAAGGGCAGGGCGAAGGCGCGCAGCACGAAGGTCTGCGGGCCGATCTGCTCGACCCGCGGCGGCTGGTGCAGGGCCGCCTCGTCGAACAGGTCCAGGCTCATGACATGGCGGCGCCTTACAGCGCCTTGCTGATGCGGATGTCGGTGATTGGCTCGTCGCTGTCGCCGTGGATGGCGGCCAGGGCGGCCTTGGCCTCTTCCAGCGAGCCGGTCTGCAGGTGGGCGAAGTCCCAACGGCGTTCGCCGTTGATCTTGTAGTGGATGACGTACTTGGTCACGAAGGTTACCTGCTAAAAGGGATCAGCTGAACTTGGAGGCCGAGCGGCGCACGATCTTGATCTTGTGGGTGAACGCCTTGCGGTGCGCGCCCATGGCCAGCTTGGCGCCGGTGGTATCGATGGTAATGTTCCAGAAACCGGTGCTGGGGGCGGTGATCTTGGCCGGGAAGGTGTCAAACTGACCGCCGTGATAGGTGTGACGCCCGCCGTTCTTGAAGCTGCGGAAGTTGGCGTCGCTCATCAGGCGGATGTTGCAGCGCTGGGAGCACTCGATGACGACCAGATCGTCTTCGTTGAGGTGCTCGCGCTGGTGTACGAATTTCATGTGAATCTCCGGGATGCATCTTTTGGCAAACCAAAACGATACCATGGCAGGCTGCGCGTTGCCGTGTTTCATGCGTCAGCCAGGAAAATTTGCGACCGGGTGGAGCAAAATGCCACTTGTGCGGTCACACAGTCTTTTGCAAGGGAGTTCGTTTATGAAATGGGCGTGGGTGGCGGTGATGGCGTTTTTGGGCGGGTGCGCCAGTGTCTCGGACATCGAGAAAAGCCCGGAAACCATGGGCGTGATTTCCGGCAAGTCGCCCAAGGCGTTCAGCGAGTGCGTGGTCAAGCACCTGGCCGAGACGCGCAAGCCTTCGACGGTGGAGCCCTGGCGCGAAGGCTATCGGGTGATCGTGCCGCAGAAGCTGTCGTCCAGCCCGGCGGCCATCATTGATATCGACAAGCGTTCCAATGACGGCAGCAGTATCAAGCTGCATGAGCGCATCTCCAACGTCCCGATTCGTCCTCACGACGTGCAGCGCGCCGTAACCGCGTGCATTTCCGGGGAGTGAGCCAGACTCACTGCAGCGCCTTTGGCAACAACTGCCTCTGTGGGAGTGGGCTCTGCCCACGAAAAGAACACTGCATGACGCCAGGTGTTACGCGGCGTTCTTTTCGCGGGTAGAACCCGCTCCCACCTATGTAGCTGCCGAACACTGCGTCATTTGCACAAAATCGTAAGGTTGCGGCTGGCATAGTTGCCCAGATCGGCGCCCAGGGTTTTGTCGCTGTCCTTGGGTGCCGGCGTGCCCGCAGTGCCGACGATATCGTAGCGCCCGCTGCTGCAGGCATCGGCGGCTTTCTGGTAGCAGGCGTCCCAGTTGACGGCGGCGCCGGAGCAGTCAATGCTCAAGCCCTGTTTGCCGTTTTTCAATATGGTGGGCGTGGCCGACGCGCACCCACCCAAGGCCAGGACCGCGAAAAGTGCCAGGAATCTGCTCATCGAATGTTTCATCATCATGAAATGTGGAAGGGCGGCGGCAGGAACTGCGGCCATCCTGCCGGGCGCGGGGTGCGCCGACGGGGGACGTCTGATGCTATACAAGGCGTCAGGTGGCGCATAGCCCCGGCGTGAAATTCTGCCTTGCAGCCTGCCCGATTGCTGCTAAAAACAGTACGGTGGGGTAAATTTGTGTCAGGTATGGAACTATATCCCTGCGCTTTTCTCTATTTCAGCACTGGTCGGCCAGGGGCGGGGGCATTGTAAGCAAGCCGCCGCCTGATTAGACTGCGCCGAATCTCGTAAGCACAGCCCTTTGTAAGGACTCATATGATCAAGAAATGCTTGTTCCCAGCAGCCGGTTACGGCACTCGCTTCCTGCCAGCGACCAAAGCCATGCCCAAGGAAATGCTGCCGGTGGTCAACAAGCCACTGATCCAATACGGTGTCGAAGAAGCATTGGAAGCCGGTCTGAACCAGATCTCCATCGTGACCGGCCGCGGCAAGCGCGCCCTGGAAGACCACTTCGACATCAGCTATGAGCTGGAAAACCAGATCAAGGGCACCGACAAGGAAAAATACCTGGTCGGCATCCGCAAACTGCTGGACGAGTGCACTTTCTCGTACACCCGCCAGACCGAAATGAAAGGCCTGGGCCATGCGATCCTCACCGGTCGCCCGCTGATCGGTGACGAACCGTTCGCCGTGGTACTGGCGGACGACCTGTGCGTAAACCTGGAAGGCGACGGCGTACTGGCCCAGATGGTCAAGCTGTACAACCAGTTCCGTTGCTCGATCGTGGCCATCCAGGAAGTCGATCCTTCGGAAACCAACAAGTACGGCGTGATCGCTGGCGAAATGATTCGCGACGACATCTATCGCGTCAACAGCATGGTCGAGAAACCAAAGCCTGAAGATGCACCGTCGAACCTGGCCATCATCGGCCGTTACATCCTGACCCCGGACATCTTCGACCTGATCGAACAGACCGAGCCAGGCAAGGGCGGCGAGATCCAGATCACCGACGCGCTGATGAAACAGGCCCAGGCCGGTTGCGTACTGGCGTACAAGTTCAAGGGCCAGCGCTTCGACTGCGGCGGCGCCGAAGGTTACATCGACGCCACCAACTTCTGCTTCGAGAACTTCTACAAGACTGGCAAGGCGTTCTAAAGCCTGCTGATGCATCCAGCGCCGCGGCCCATAAAGCCGCGGCGTTTTTGTTTATGCCGCCCAGGGCGGACCAGGTGATGCCACAGGCATAACTGGCCCGAAACAGATGTGGGACCGAGCGGAGCTCGGGAAGCGCCGCGCGGGCGGCGCGCAATTTCATGAACGCCTCAACAACTTCGGCAAGCCCCTTCAGCAAGCGCCGCCGACCCTGAAGCGGCTGCAGCCCGGTAATGGGATCGTGGTGGATTACAGAGGCGCATGTCTGGCGGTTTTCAGGGTTCTTGAGATCGCGCGCCGCCCGCGCGGCGCTTCCCGAGCTCCGCTCGGTCCCACATCTGTTTCGGGCCAGTTTTGTCTGTGCCATTACCTGGGCCGCCTTGTTTGTTCGGCTTGAGGTAGTATTAACCCCTGCCAAGGAGACCTAGCAATGGCCCACGATTTTGATCTTTTTGTAATAGGCGCCGGTTCCGGCGGTGTTCGCGCAGCCCGTTTTGCCGCAGGCTTTGGTGCCAAGGTGGCCGTGGCCGAGAGCCGCTACCTGGGGGGCACCTGCGTCAACGTCGGCTGCGTGCCGAAGAAACTGCTGGTCTACGGCGCCCATTTCGCCGATGACTTCGAACAGGCCCAGGGCTTTGGCTGGACCCTGGGGGAGGCCGATTTCAATTGGCAGACCCTGATCGCCAACAAGAACCGCGAGATCCATCGCCTCAATGGCATCTACCGCAACCTGCTGGTCAACAGCGGCGTGACCCTGCTCGAAGGCCATGCACGCATCGTCGACGCGCACCACGTGGAAGTCGACGGCCAGCGTTTCAGCGCCGAGCGCATTCTGATCGCCACCGGTGGCTGGCCGCAGATCCCCGACATTCCGGGCCGCGAGCATGCCATCACCTCCAACGAGGCGTTCTTCCTGCCGCAGTTGCCCAAGCGCGTGCTGGTGGTGGGCGGCGGTTATATCGCCGTCGAGTTCGCCGGTATTTTCCATGGCCTGGGCGCAGACACCACGCTGTTGTACCGCAAGGACCTCTTCCTTCGCGGCTTCGACCGTTCGGTGCGTGAACACCTGAGCGAGGAGCTGACCAAGCGCGGCCTGAACCTGCAGTTCAACAGCGATATCCAGCGCATCGATAAGCACGCCGACGGCAGCCTGTCGGCCACCCTCAAGGACGGTCGCGTGCTGGAGGCCGATTGCATCTTCTACGCCACCGGCCGCCGTCCGATGCTGGACAACCTGGGCCTG
This sequence comes from gamma proteobacterium L18, assembly GCA_000497835.1. Lineage (GTDB taxonomy): Bacteria > Pseudomonadota > Gammaproteobacteria > Pseudomonadales > Pseudomonadaceae > Aquipseudomonas. The sequence goes on from KI547165.1 coordinate 89,610, forward strand.
GAGAACGTCTCGGTCAAGCTCGACGACAAGGGCTTCATCGCCGTGGACGAGCAGTTCCAGACCAGCGAGCCTTCGATCCTGGCGTTGGGTGATGTGATCGGTCGCGTACAGCTCACGCCCGTGGCCCTGGCCGAAGGCATGGCGGTGGCGCGTCGCCTGTTCAAGCCCGAGCAATACCGTCCCGTGGACTACGCGCACATCCCCACGGCGGTGTTCAGCCTGCCCAACATCGGTACCGTGGGCCTTACCGAGGAGCAGGCGCGTGAGCAGGGTCATGAGGTCACGGTGTTTGAAAGCCGTTTCCGACCGATGAAGCTGACCCTCACCGAATGCCAGGAACGCACCCTGATGAAGCTGGTGGTGGATGCCGACACCAATCGCGTGCTGGGGTGCCACATGGTGGGGCCGGATGCCGGCGAAATCATTCAGGGGTTGGCGGTCGCCTTGAAGGCTGGTGCCACCAAGCAGGTGTTCGATGAAACCATCGGTGTGCATCCGACGGCCGCCGAGGAGTTTGTGACGATGCGATCACCGGTCAAATAATTACGTATTAAAATGTACTAGCTGGTATTTCCCGCAGGTGCGGTGGGATCCATTCAGGGGTATCCCGCCGTCACCTATTACTCACGATACTCTTCTGGTTACAACTGCAAAATCAAGGCGTTAGTCCCTTCTGCTATTGGCTTTGACCCGTTTTCCTATTTTGCCGCTTACTGCGTCCTACACGTTGGGCAAATCCGTCCGACGTTTCATTTGAGTGGACCAATTACATACTTTTGGTCGCGCACTTCTGCGCCCGGCAGCGACTGAGCGCTGCTGTCACACTCAAATGGACGAGGACCTCTTCCATGAACATCAAACACGCCGCGCTGATTTCCGGCATCTGTGCCTTCCTGACCTTGCCGACGGCTATGGCGGCCGACGGCCAGATCGACTTCAAAGGGGAAATCACTGGCACCACCTGCAACATCAACGGCGGTAATCATGACTTCGATGTGCTGATGCCGCCCGTAGGTGTCCAGGCATTATCGCAGGCCGGCCAAACCGCAGGCCGCACGCCGTTTACCATCCAGCTCACCGACTGCCTTCCCGAAACCGGGGATGTGATGACTTACTTCGAGCCAGGGCCTACCGTGAACCCGCTCACCGGCCGCTTGATGGTCGATGGTGGCCAGGGTCAGGTGCGCAATCTTGAAGTGGGCCTGCTCAATGAGACCCATCAGCCGATGGATGTCAGCAAAGGGTTGGGCAGCCAGAACTCGCAAGTGGTTGCGCTGGTCGGTGGCGCGGCAGACCTGAACTACTTCGCCGAATACGTGGCCACCGGCACGGTCAGTCCCGGCAAGGTCAACACCCGCATCCTGTACTCCATCGCGTACCCGTAATTGCCTCGCGTGGCCTGCCGTCAGGCGGGCCGCGCGTTGCCTGTGTCTGAATGGAAAACTGTCCATGTTCAAGTGTTTTTCTGCCCTGCTCGCAGCGCTGCTGCTGGCAGCGCCTGCGCATGCCAGCGTGGTGATCGGCGGTACACGGGTGATCTACCCCGCCCAAGCCCCCGAAGTCACCGTGCAACTGCTCAACCGCGATCCGCAGCCTGCACTGCTGCAAGTGTGGATTGATGACGGGGATGCGCAGGCTGACCCCAATACCCTCAAGGTACCCTTCATCGTCAGCCCCGTGATGATGCGCATCGAGGCCGACAAGGGCCAGGCCCTGCGCTTGATGCACACCGGCGAGCCGTTGCCACACGATCGCGAAAGCCTGTTCTGGCTCAATGTATTGCAAGTGCCGCCGCGGGCAGACGCGGCGGGTAACAGCCTGCAGATGGCCATCCGCACGCGCATCAAACTGCTGTATCGGCCCCAGGGCCTTGCGGGGCACGCCAGTGAAGCGCCTGCGAGGGTGAGGTGGAGCACCGGCCGCAGCGACGGTGAGTGGTTTGTGCAAGCCCGCAATCCCGAGCCTTATTTTGTCAATCTGGGCGCCGTGCGCTTGCTTGCCGGTGGGCGGCAGCTGGAAGCGGGCGCAGGGCATGTACCGCCCTTCGGGCAGGCGCGTTTCCCCATCAACGAGGCACCTGGTCAGGATGCCGCCGCCCGCGTCAGCTACATCGCCTTGGACGACTACGGGGCCGGCCGCCCTGGCGAGGCACAGGTAGCCTTGCCGTGAGCTGTTTCAACAAGGCGATGACCGGCACGCTGGCCGGGGCCTGGCTACAGGCTTCCACGGCGGCGGAGGTGCCCATCGAGTTCGAATCGCGTTTTCTGCGCCCAGGCCAGGCTGGAGAAATTGATATGCGTGTGTTCGCCCTGCCCAGTCAAGTATTGGCGGGGGACTACTGGTTGCAGGTGCAGGTCAACGGGCAATCTCGCGGGCGCTTGCTGATCCCCTACAGACAAAACGATCAGGCGCGCAAGGTGGTCGCCTGTCTGGACCGTGACTTGCTGCAACGTTTGGGCGTGGCGGTCGACAAGCTGATGGCCGATACCCCTGCTTGCCAGGGCATCAGCCAATGGATGCCCGAAGCGGCCGAGCACCTGGATTTTGCCGAACAGCGTCTGGCTCTGGATATTCCCCAGGCCTGGCTTGCGCGCTCGGCCCGGGACCAGGTGGATGAGGACCTGTGGGACGCAGGGGTCAACGCTGCCTTCAGTGGCTATGACCTGGCGCTGTTCAACGTCAGCAGTGACCTGGGCACCGCCCATACGCGCGCCTACGCAGGCTTCGCCAACGGCGCCAACCTGGGCGCCTGGCAGTGGCGCCAGCAGGGCAACGTGTCCAGCGACGGCGGCTATCAGACCCTGAGCCATTATCTGCAACGCGAGGTGGCGCCCTGGGGGGCGCAGCTGCGTATCGGCCAGCTCGGCACCCAGGGTGATCTGCTCGAAGCAGTGCAGATGCGTGGGGTGCACCTGTTCAGCGATGACCGCATGCTGCCCGCCTCGCAACGTGGCTTCGCGCCGGTAGTGCGCGGCGTGGCGCAGGGCAATGCGCGAGTGGCGGTGCGTCAGGGCGAACGGTTGTTGCGCGAAGTGATGGTGCCACCGGGGCCGTACGTGATTGATGACCTCTATGCCGCCAGCTTTGGCGGCGATCTGCAGGTCACTGTCACCCAAGCCGATGGCAGCGAGCAGCGCTACACCGTCACCAACGCCGCCGCGCCGCTGGCGTTGCGCCAGGGACAGTCGCGGTTCGGGCTGGCAGCGGGGCAGTTGAATGACCGACAGTCTGCGGACCAACCCGGGTTTACCCAGGGCACTTGGCAGCACGGCCTCAATGACACCGTCACAGCCTATGGCGGTAGCACCCTGGCCACCGGTTATCGCCAACTGATGCTTGGCTCGGCCCTCAACACGCCCGTTGGTGCAGTGGGTCTGGACCTTTCCCATGGCGGTGAAGGCAAGCGCTGGCGCTTGTCCTATAGCGCCTTGCTGACGGGCAGTGACACGCGCCTGAGCCTGAACTATCAGCAGGCCACGGACATTGGCTATCGGTCGCTGCAGGACGCCTACCGGAACACCAGTCGGCTGCAGTTGGACACCTGGCGTGAACGATCGCGCAGCAGCATCAGCATCAGCCAACCGCTGGGCACTGGCTGGGGGCAGCTCAACGCCAGTGCCTGGCAGGCGTCAGGCTGGGGCCAGGGTGATCGCCGTCAAGGCTACTCGCTCAACTACGCTCACCACTTCGGTGCCCTGGGCTATGGCCTCAGCGCCACACGCGAGCGTGACCCCCAGGGACTTGAGCAGACACAATGGCTGCTCAACCTGACGTTACCGCTGGGCGGCCGTCGCGGCAGCCTGACAGGCTCCATGCTGCACAGCGCCCAGGGGAGCCAGTTGCAAGCCGGTTATCGCAATGGTACCGAACGTCTTGATTACGGGGTCAGCGCCGCCATCGCCGATCAATCCAGGCGCGTCAACGCCTACGCCGGCTGGCGCGAGCCCTTCGGACATTTCAATGCCTCGGCGGGACAGGGGGACCATAGCCGGCAGCTATCGGCCAGCGCCCGCGGCGCGGTGGTTGCGCACCCGGGCGGCGTGACCTGGGCCCCGCCGCTGGGCGAGACGTTTGCCGTGGTGCAGGTGCCCGACGCGGCCGGGGCGCGGGTGACTCATGGCGCCCCGGTGCGGATCGATCGCCAAGGCCATGCGGTTGTTCCGAACCTGTCGCCCTACCAGCTCAATCGCATCGATATCGATCCGCACGGCCTGCCATTGCATGTGGAGCTGGCCACCAACAGCCAACACGTAGTGCCCCGTGCCGGAGCCGTGCCATTGCTGCGTTACCCCACCCGCTCGGGGCGCACCGCGCTGATCGAACTGCGCTTGCCGGACGACGGCGCCTTGCCCTTTGGTGCCCAGGTCGTGGGCCCGGATGGCCAGCCGCTGGGTGTGGTGGGGCAAGGCAGCCGGGTGCTTGCACGGGGGCTTCAGCCCCAGGGGCAGTTGCACGTGCAATGGGGCGAGCAGGGCGAGCTGCACTGCACCGCCCACTATGCGTTATCTGAAACCGGCACTGCGTTGCATACCGTGCACGCCGTCTGCCTGCCGTCACCCGGAGAAACCTGATGAAATTCGCCATATCCCTGAGCCTGTCCTGCCTGATACTGCTTGCCGGGCCAGCCCATGCAGCCTGCAGGTTTTATGAAGGGCTGGGGCCGGCCATGATCCAGGCACGCCTGGACAGCCGCATCGTTGTCTCCACCCTGGCCTTGCCGGGCGAGCTGTTGTACACCCGAACCTTCACCGGCCCGTCCACCGCGCTCGAATGCACACAGCCTGATGTGCTCGACCTGGGCTGGACGGCAGACCCGGGCGCTGCGTCCGGTCAGGATGGCGTCTACGCCACCAACCTGAGCGGTGTGGGGTTGCGCATCAGCGAGCAGACGCCTCAGCAGACCCTGTACTGGCCACGCCGTCGCACGCCCTTGCCGGTCGGCCATTACACCCCTGCGGCGTCTTACATCGTTGAGTTGATCAAGACCGGCCCGCTGCACGAGGGGCACCTGCAACTGCCGGCACAAGCCGCGTCACGCCGCTACGGTGGGCTGCAGGCTACCGAGTTGCGGTTCGCCAACGATGTCCAGATTGTGCTCAACAAACCCACCTGCAGTGTGGCGCCGGGCAGTCATCAGGTCCCGGTGGAGCTGGGCAAGCCCAGTGTGCGCGATTTTCACGGCCCGGGAAGCGGGACAGCCCTGCAGGATTTCAGCCTGCACCTGACCTGCCACAGCGGCGCGGGCGGGACCCCCTGTTCGTCTGGGTCACGCTCAGCGACGCCAGCCAGCCGGGTAACCGCAGCACCGTGCTCAGCTTGCGCAACGACGCCACGGCGCGTGGCATCGGCGTGCAGGTGCTGCGTGGCAATGGTGATGCAGTGCGGTTTGGCGCCGATTCCAACCAGGTAGGCAACCCCGGCCAATGGCTGGCCGGCACTGTGACGCATGGAGAGGCGAGCTTCGAGGTGCCCCTGCAGGCCCGCTACCTCCAGACGCAAACCCACGTGTTCCCGGGCACGGCAGGGGCGCTGGCGACCTTCACCTTCGCTTACAACTGATCTTGAAGCATTTCTTCTATATATTAGGCCCCCTGATAGGCAGAATTAATCATGCACATCAGCTTTGCCAATGAGCGCTCAGGCGCTCACTTGGCTAGGATGAGCCCTACACAGTTTTCACCCCTTCGACAAACCCATGGAGAGTTACCGATGCCGATCATCAACAGCCAAGTCAAACCTTTCAAAGCCCAGGCTTACCACGGCGGCAAGTTCGTTGAAGTCACCGAAGCCGACCTGAAAGGCAAATGGTCTGTCGTATTCTTCTACCCAGCCGACTTCACCTTCGTCTGCCCAACCGAACTGGGCGACCTGGCTGACAACTACGCTCAATTCAAAGACCTGGGCGTCGAGATCTACGGCGTGTCGACTGACACCCACTTCACCCACAAAGCCTGGCACGACACCTCGGAAACCATCGCCAAGATCCAGTACCCACTGATCGGCGACCCGACCCACGTCATCTCCCGCAACTTCGACGTGCTGATCGAAGAAGCCGGTATCGCTGACCGTGGCACCTTCGTGATCAACCCTGAAGGCCAGATCAAAATCGTCGAACTGAACGACGGTGGTGTAGGCCGTGACGCTTCCGAGCTGCTGCGCAAGGTCAAGGCTGCTCAGTACGTAGCTGCCCACCCAGGCGAAGTCTGCCCAGCCAAGTGGAAAGAAGGCGAGGCCACCCTGGCGCCATCGCTGGACCTGGTCGGCAAGATCTAAGACCTCATGTCGATGATCACCTGGCGTTTTGGGTTGTGGGAGCGGGCTCTGCCCGCGAAAGCCACGCCGCGCAGTGTCAGTGATACCGAGGTGTCGGCTTCGCGGGTAGAACCCGCTCCCACAGCTGCCCGTCTCGCCACGTAATACATCATCGCCCTGAAAGCGCCCGGGCGAATTCGCCCGGGCGTTGTTTTTTATACGTATCGAAAAAGGAAATCGCCCGCATGTTGGACGCCAATCTTAAAGCCCAGTTGAAGTCGTACCTGGAACGGGTCACCCAACCGATCGAGATCGTCGCCTCCCTCGATGACGGCGCGAAGTCCCAGGAATTGCTCAGCCTGCTGCGTGACATCCAGACGCTGTCGGACAAGATCACGCTGCTGGACAACGGGAACGATCAACGCAAGCCATCGTTCTCCATCAATCGCCCTGGCGCGGATATCAGCCTGCGTTTCGCCGGTATCCCCATGGGTCACGAATTCACCTCGCTGGTGCTGGCCCTGCTGCAAGTCGGTGGCCACCCTTCGAAAGCAAGCGCCGAGGTAATCGAACAGATCCAAGGGCTCAAAGGCGAATTCACCTTCGAAACGTACTTCTCGCTGTCGTGCCAGAACTGCCCGGACGTGGTGCAGGCGCTCAACCTGATGGCCGTGCTCAACCCCAACGTGCGCCACGTGGCCATCGACGGTGCGCTGTTCCAGGCTGAAGTCGACGCCCGCCAGGTGATGGCCGTGCCTAGTGTGTACCTCAATGGCCAGGTGTTCGGCCAGGGCCGCATGGGCCTGGAAGAAATCCTTGCCAAGATCGACACCAGCGCAGGCGACAAGGCCGCCGAGAAGCTCAACGCCAAAGAGGCGTTCGACGTACTGGTGGTCGGCGGTGGCCCGGCAGGCTCCGCTGCCGCCATTTATGCGGCCCGCAAAGGCATCCGCACCGGTGTGGCGGCCGAACGTTTCGGCGGTCAGGTGCTGGACACCATGGCCATCGAGAACTTCATCTCGGTACAGCACACCGAAGGCCCGAAACTGGCCACGGCGCTGGAAGAACACGTCAAGGAATACGACGTGGACATCATGAACCTGCAGCGTGCCGAAGCGCTGATTCCCGGCAAGGACGGGCAACTGCACGAGGTGCGTTTCGCCAGCGGTGCGAGCCTGAAGGCCAAGACCGTGATCCTGGCCACCGGCGCGCGCTGGCGCGAAATGAACGTGCCCGGCGAGCAGGAATACCGCAACCGTGGCGTGGCCTACTGCCCGCACTGCGACGGCCCGCTGTTCAAGGGCAAGCGCGTGGCGGTGATTGGCGGCGGCAACTCGGGCGTGGAAGCGGCCATTGACCTGGCCGGTATCGTCTCCCACGTGACCTTGCTGGAATTCGACAGCCAACTGCGCGCCGACGCCGTGTTGCAACGCAAGCTGCACAGCCTGCCCAACGTGACGGTGATCACCAGCGCGCTGACCACCGAAGTGACCGGTGACGGCCAGAAGGTCAACGGCCTGCGTTACAAGGATCGTCAGACCAGCGAAGTGCACAACGTGGAGCTGGAAGGCATCTTCGTGCAGATCGGCCTGCTGCCCAACACCGATTGGCTCAAGGGCACCATCGAGCTGTCGCCGCGTGGCGAGATCATGGTCGATGCCCGTGGCGAAACCGACCTGCCGGGCATCTTTGCCGCAGGCGACGTGACCACGGTGCCGTTCAAGCAGATCGTCATCGCCCTGGGCGAGGGCGCCAAGGCCTCGCTGGCGGCGTTCGACCACCTGATCCGCACCTCTGCACCGGCCTGATTGCACCGGCCACAAAAAAG
>KI547165.1:98191-102271 GCA_000497835.1 gamma proteobacterium L18
GGCTTTTTTGCGACGACTGTCCCACAACTACGGTCGTGAAACCGCGTCGCCTGCATCGCGACCAAGGTCGGCTCCTACGCCATCCGTGGTAGGAGCCGGCCTTGGCCGCGATGCAGACGACGCCGTCCTGTAGCAGCTGCCGAAGGCTGCGTCACGGCCAGCACGGTGTACCTGACATTGCGCGGGGGCAGTGACGCGGCCTGGCGGCCGCTGCTACAGAAGGCTGCTTCAGAAGTTCGGCTGGATGATCTCGACCCAGTACGCGTCCGGGTCCTTGATGAAGGCGATGTTCTTCATGCGGCCATCGGTCAGGCGCTTCTGGAAGTCCACGCCCAGCGCTTCAAAGCGCTCGCAGGCGGCCTGGATATCCGGCACCGACACGCAGATGTGGCCAAAACCACGTGGGTCGGTGTTGCCGTTGTGGTAGGCGAAGTCGGCGTCGTTTTCAGTGCCGTGATTGTGGGTCAGTTCCAGGATGCCCGGTATGGACTTCATCCAGGTATGACGCTGGGCATCATCGGCCGGGATATCAGCCTTGTCGACCAGGGCCAGAAAGTACAGGCTGAACTCGGCTTCGGGGAAGTCGCGCTTTTCAACCAGGCTGAAACCCAATACGCGGGTATAGAAGTCCAGCGACTTTTCAATATTCTTCACCCGCAGCATGGTGTGGTTGAAGATGAACTTGGCAGTGGCGGCGTCCGGTTCTGCGGTGACGCCAGGGAAGGTATTGAGATCGTGCAGGCTCATGGGAACTCCATAACAGGCAATATAGTTCGGCACCGCGTTGGACACGCAGGGCCACAGGGGATTCAAGAGTTCTTGTAAGACCTGCCATGATACGCAACTACAGCGATCAGGCCAAATGCTCAGGGCAGCCAATGCCAGATCGCAGGCAATAAGAAGCCCGCCGAAGCGGGCATTGGGGCGCTAGTCCATTAGCAGATTCCATCCTGAGAGATCGGGTGTGAAAATCCTGTGAAAAAAAATGCCCACCCCTACCTTTGGTCAGCCACGCAGCCAGCTGTCCACGGTGGCCGCGCCATACTGCAGCTTCCAGGCCTTGAGGCCACGGTGGTTGCCGCCCTTGGTCTCGATCAGCTCGCCGGTGTGCGGGTTCTCGTACACCTTCAGTACCCGGGGGCGGCGGGTCTGGCGCGGGGTGTGCACGGCCAGGCGCGGCACGCCATGGCTGGGGTCCAGGATGGCGATAACGTCACGCAGGCCCTTGCCGTACTGTTTCATCAGCTCCTGCAATTTCTGCTCGAATTCGATCTCCTTTTTCAAACCGGCATCGTTCTTCAGCGACTCCAGCTGGGCCAGCTGTTGCTGAAGGGCTTTCTCTGCGGCGCGAAATTCGGCGAGTCTGGACAATGTCGTTCTCCAATCATGTATTCATTATCTACCCGGCCACGACAGCGTGTCACAGCCCGGGCAGTGGCAGCGCGTGGCTGGCTTTCAATATCGCGGAACACTACTTCGATGGGCTTGCGAATAGGGAGAATAGTGGCAGTTATTGCTTTAGTAAATGCACAGGGTGAATGTTTTACCCCAGGCGTGCTAGTTGGTGCCGTTCCACTCACTGGGGAGGGGTGTCATTTTGGTGCGTTATGTAGGACGTCAAGTTTGGTAATTTCCGATAAGTATGTAAGAACTTTCCTGCGGTTTGACAAGTTTCTGCCAAAGTATTAATCAGGTTGTTCAACTTTGTATTAGCTGTGGTTTTGCTACAGCCCTTGAAATACGGGGCTTTGCGATGCTAGGCGCGGGGAGCAGGCAGGGGGGCTGGCGCCCCCTGCGGCAGGTTCAGGGTAGCTGACGGCGATACGGCAGGTCGGGCCCGACTTTGGCGCAGGTCAGTGCGGCAGCCGCCGTGGCAAAATTCAACAGCTCGCCCAGTTGTTCAAGGCCCAGACTGGCCAGGCCCGCCGGTGAATCCAGGCCTTGTTCGTGCAACCAGGTCAGCAAGGCGGCTTGGAAGGTATCGCCAGCGCCCACGGTATCGGCCATGTCCACGGCCTGGGCGGGTAGATGCAACTCGCCATGCTGGCGACTGTAGACACTGGCGCCCAGGGCGCCGCGGGTGACGAACACCAGTTGGCAGCGCTCGTTGAGCCAAGGCGTCACCACCTCGGCCAGTGGCTGGCCGGGGTAGAGCAGCGCCAGGTCTTCGTCACTGACCTTGATCAAGTGCGCAAGGCTGGCGAAATCGCCGATGCGGCGGCGCCACAGGCCGATGTCCGGCGCCGGGTTGAGGCGCACGTTGGGGTCCAGGCTGATCAGGCGCCGGCCATGCTCACGGCGTGCAAGGGCCAGCAGGGTAGCGCCCACCGGCTCCACCACCAGCGAAAACGAACCGAAATGCAGGCCGTGGACCGAGTCGTCCAGCACCGGCAAGTGCGCCAGGGTCAGCAAGCGGTCGGCGCAGCCTTGCCCGCGAAAGCTGTACTGCGGCGTGCCGTCGGCGCCCACGGCCACCATCGCCAAGGTGGTCGGGGCATCGAAGTCATGCAAATACTGGTCGCTCACGCCTTCGCCGGTCAGCACCGTGCGCAGGCGTTGGCCCAGGAAGTCTTCTGACACCCCGGCCAGCAACGCCGCCGGCACGCCCAGCCTGGCCAGGCCCACCGCCACGTTGAAGGGCGAGCCACCGGCCACCGCTTCATAGCCCAGGCGCGACGCCTGGGCGAAACGCCCCGGCTCGCAGAAAAAGTCGAACAACGCTTCGCCACACACCAGATACATGATGACTCCCTATGAATTCACAGCAGCCGCGAGGTGCTGACGATAGTGTCGGTAAACTTGCTCGTACGCCTGCACATGGGCCGCTACGGGGTGCGCGCCATGGCTTGAGTCCAGGTGCACGCAGCGTTGGCACAGGCTGGCCAGCTCGCCGGCACCGTCGCACCAGGCCGCCTGGATGGCCGCGCCCAGTGCCGCCGCCTCGGTCTGTTGCGGGCAGGTGACGTCGGTGTTCATGATGTCGGCCACCATCTGCCGCCAGGCCGGGCTGCGCGCGCCGCCGCCGATCAGACGGATACTGTGGCTGGCCAGGCCCGCCGTGCGCAAGAGGTCCAGACCATAACGCAGGCCGAAGGTGGTGCCTTCCACGGCGGCGCGGCACAGGTTGGCGGCTTTGAAGTTGCCGGGTGTCAGGCCCAGCAGGCTGCCGGTGGCCTGGGGCAGGGCGGGTACCCGCTCGCCGTTGAGGAAGGGCAGCATCAACACGCCGTCGGCGCCGATGGGCGCGCTTTCGACGTGTTGGTTGAAGCTGGCCACGTCCAGCGTGAATAGCTCGCGCACGGCGCTGGTGACGTTGGTCAGGTTCATGGTGCAGATCAGCGGCAGCCAGCCGCCGCTGGAGGAACAGAACGTGGCCACTTCCGGCTCGCTGCTGACCGCGGCCGTGGCGCTGTAGGCGTAGACGGTGCCCGAGGAGCCCAGGCTCATGGTGATCACCCCCGGTTCGATATTGCCGGTACCGATGGCGCCCATCATGTTGTCACCGCCGCCGCTGGACACCCTGGCCAGCGGGTTGAGCCCCAGCAGGCTGGCGATTTCGGGCAGCAGTTGGCCCACCGGCTCACGTGCGCCAATCAGCGTGGGCAAGGCCCTGTGCAAACGGCCGCTGGGGTCGATGTGCGCGAGGATGTCCAGGTCCCACTGGCGCTGGCGCACGTCGAAATAGCCGGTGCCCGAGGCGTCGCCATATTCGGCGCAGGCCCGCCCGGTCAGCCAGAAATTGAGGTAGTCGTGGGGCAGCAACACGTGGGCAATCCGTTCGAACACCTGGGGGTGATGCTCGCGCGTCCACAGCAGCTTGGACACCGTGTAGCCCGGCGCGATGGCCACGCCCAGCCGTTCGAGCGCGCCCTGGGGGCCGCCCAGGTAATCCAGCAGGCGCTGGTTCTGTGGCGTCGACTCGGTGTCGCACCACAGCTTGGCCGGGCGCAGCACCTGGCCCTGTTCGTCCAACAGCACCAGGCCATGCTGCTGCCCCGACACGCCAATGGCGCGCACGTGCTGGCCGTCAACGCCGGCTTCGGCCAGGGCCTGGGCGGTGGCCGTGCGCAGCGCGTGCAG
>KI547165.1:102446-125729 GCA_000497835.1 gamma proteobacterium L18
CAACGCCGGCTTCGGCCAGGGCCTGGGCGGTGGCCGTGCGCAGCGCGTGCAGCCATTGCGCCGGGTCCTGCTCGCGGCGGCCGTTGGCAGCGCTGATCATGTCATGGGGCGCCGAGCCCTGGCCCAGCACCTGGCCGCTGGTGGCGTCCAGCAACAGGGCCTTGGTGCCTTGGGTGCCGCAGTCGATGCCGAGGTACATGGCGTTATTCCCCATAGCTGAGCAGCCGTTCCAGCGTGCCTTCCACGCCCAGTTGGCGCAGGTGCTTGAGCTGGTTTTCAAACGCGGCGATGAAGGCTGCCGACTGCGGGATGCGCGTGCCGAAAATTTCCTCCACGCCCAGCAGGCGCTGGGTCAGCATCACGTCATCGGCCACCAGCGCCTGGCAGAACTCGGCGCGCGGGTCGGGGATGCTGTAGTGGGTGCCTTTTTCGTCCACGCCCTTGAGGTACAGGGCCCAGGCGGCCACCACTAGGGCGGCGCGGTCCAGTGACGCCCCGGCTTCGATCAGCTTGTTGATCGTGGGCACGGTGAACTTGGGGAATTTCGACGAGCCGTCCGAGCACACCCGTTCCAGCTGGTCGGCGATGGCCTGGTTGCTGAAACGTTCGATCAGGGTGTCCTTGTAGCCTTCCAGGTCGATGCCCGGCACCGAGGCCAGTTGCGGGGTGACGTCGCGGTCCATGTAGGTGCGGATGTAGCGCACAAACAGGGGGTCGTTCATGGTCTCGTGGACGAAGCGATAACCCTTCAGAAAGCCCAGGTAGGTCAGGGCCAGGTGGCTGCCGTTGAGCAGCTTGATCTTCATCTCTTCATACGGCGTGACGTCGTCGGTGAACTGCACGCCGACCTTTTCCCAGGCCGGCCGGCCGTTGCCGAACTTGTCTTCCAGCACCCACTGCACAAAGGGTTCGCACACCACTGGCCAGGCGTCCTCCACGCCATGCTGCATCAGCAGGTCGCGCTTGTGGGCGGCGCTGGTCATGGGCGTGATGCGATCGACCATGGCGTTGGGGAAGCTGACATGCTCGGCGATCCACTCGTGCAGCGCGGCATCGCGCAGTTGGGCGAAAGCCAGCAGGGTCTTGCGCGCCACGGCGCCGTTGTGCGGCAGGTTATCGCAGGACATCACCGTGAACGCCGGGGTGCCCGCCGCGCGGCGCTTGGCCAGGGCCGCGCAGAGGAAGCCGAACACCGTGCGCGGCGCGTCGGGCTGGGCCAGGTCGTGCTGGATGGCCGGCAGGTGCGCCATGAACTCACCGGTGCTGTCGTCGATGCAGTAACCGCCCTCGGTGATGGTCAGCGAGACGATGCGAATCGCCGGGTCGGCCAGCTTGTCGATCAGCGCCTGGGGGCTGTCTTCGCCCAGCAGCATGCCGCTGATGGCGGCGATCACCCGCACTTCGTGGCCGGTGCCATCGCCCAGTTCCACCAGGGTGTACAGCGAGTCCTGGGCCGCCAGCGCGTCGCGCATGGCCCGGTCGTCGCTGCGCAGGCCGGCGCCGCAGATAGCCCAGTCCAGGCCTTCGCCGGTGTTCATCAGGGCGTCGGTGTAATAGGCCTGGTGGGCGCGGTGGAAGCCGCCTACGCCGATGTGCACGATGCCCTGGCGGGTGTCGGCCTGGGCATAGGCGGGGCGCTTGATGTGCGCCGCCAGTTTGTCGAGGTTGTCGCGGGTCAGTTTCATCGATGAAGGTCCTCTTCAGGCGGCGGCCAGCAGCGGTTTGGTCACGGCGATGCCCTGGGCATCGAACAGGTGGCAGTGTTGGGCGTCCAGGTGCAGGTTCAGGCGCTCGCCGTACTGGCTGGCCAGGTCGCCACGAATACGCAGGGTCAGCGGCTCGCCGGAGTCGGTCACCACGTGGCAGAAGGTGTCGCTGCCCAGGCGCTCGCCCACATCGGCCGTCACCACCAGGCCCGGTTGGCCGGGCTGGGCCAGTTCCAGGTGTTCGGGGCGGATGCCCAGGGTCACGTCGCTACCCACGCTCAAGCCGGCGTTGCTGCGCGGTAGCGTGATGCGCAGGCCGGCGGCCAATTCAACGTCGCAGCTCTGGCTGTCGACGCGGCTGATGCGGCCCTTGAGAAAACCCATCTTCGGCGTGCCCAAAAAGCCGGCCACGAACAGGTTGGCGGGGTGGTGGTACAGCTCCAGCGGCGAGCCCACCTGCTCGATGCGCCCGGCGCTGAGCACCACCACTTTGTCGGCCAGGGTCATGGCCTCCACCTGGTCGTGGGTGACGTAGATCATGGTGGCCTGCAGTTCCTTGTGCAGGCGTGCCAACTCCAGGCGCATCTGCACGCGCAGGGCGGCGTCGAGGTTGGACAGCGGTTCGTCGAACAGGAAAATGCGCGGGTTGCGCACAATGGCGCGGCCGATGGCCACGCGCTGGCGCTGGCCGCCCGACAGCTGGCGCGGCTTGCGTTCCAGCAGGGGCTCCAGCTCCAGGATGCGCGCCGCCTCGCCGACCTTGCGCTGCACCTCGGCCTTGTCGGCGCCGGCCAGGTCCAGGGCGAAGGACATGTTCTTGCGCACGCTCATGTGCGGGTACAGGGCATAGGTCTGGAACACCATGGCCAGGTCGCGCTTGGCCGGGCTGACCTGGGTGATGTCGCGGCCGTCCAGTTCGAGGGTGCCGCTGGTGACCTCTTCAAGGCCGGCGATCAGGCGCAGCAGGGTCGACTTGCCGCAGCCCGAGGGGCCGACGAACACCACGAATTCCTTGTCATTCACCTGCAGGTCGATGCCCTTGATGATGGACAGGCCTTCAAAGCCCTTTTGCAGGTTTTTTATTTTCAATGTGGCCATGGGATCACTCCTGGCGAATCGCTGAACTGCCGGTTGTGGGAGCGGGCTCTGCCCGCGAAAAGGACGCCGTGGTCTATTTGCAGGAATGCGGCGTCTGCTTCGCGGGCAGAGCCCGCTCCTACAAGGATTGAGGTCATAGAGGTCATAGAGGTCATTTGACGGCACCGAAGGACAGGCCGCGCACCAGCTGCTTCTGGCTGATCCAGCCAAAGATCAGAATCGGCGCACAGGCCAGCGTCGACACCGCCGACAACTTGGCCCAGAACAACCCTTCAGGGCTTGAATAGGAGGCGATCAACGCCGTCAGGGGCGCGGCGTTCGAGCTGGTCAGGTTCAACGACCAGAACGCCTCGTTCCAGCACAGAATCAACGACAGCAGCAGGGTCGAAGCCAGCCCGCCCTTGCTGATCGGCAATAGCACCCGCACCATTTCCTGCAACAGCGTGGCGCCGTCCAGCCGCGCCGCTTCAAGGATGTCGCGGGGGATGTCCTTGAAGTAGGTGTACACCATCCACACCACGATCGGCAGGTTGATCAGGGTGTAGATCACGATCAGCGCCAGCTTGCTGTCCAGCAGGCTGAAACCCTTGGCCAGCAGGTAGATGGGCATCAGCACGCCCACCGGTGGCAGCATCTTGGTGGACAGCATCCACAGCAGCGTCTGCTTGGTGCGCTTGGTTTCGTAGAAGGCCATGGAGTAGGCCGCCGGCACGGCGATCAGCATGCACAGCAAGGTGGCGCTGAACGAGATCAGCACTGAGTTCCAGGCGAAGTGGAAGTAGTCACTGCGCTCCTGGATGTGAATGTAGTTCTCGAGCGTTGGGGTGAAGATGAACTGCGGCGGCGTGGCGAAGGCGTCGATCTCGGTCTTGAAGCTGGTCAGCACCATCCAGAAAATGGGGAAGAACAGCAGCAGGGCGATGGCCCAGGCCAGAATGCCCAGCAGCAGGCTTTGCAGGCGCCGGTGTTGCTTGAGTGTCAGGGTCATGGCGCGGGCCTCAGGGCTGGTCAGTGAGGTTTTTGCCAATCATCCGCACCAGGATGATGGCGGCGATGTTGGCGATCACCACGGCGATCAGGCCACCGGCCGAGGCCATGCCCACGTCGAACTGCACCAGCGCCTGGTTGTAGATCAGGTAGGCGAGGTTGGTGGAGGCAAAGCCCGGCCCGCCGTTGGTGGTGGTGAAGATCTCGGCGAACACCGACAGCAGGAAGATCGTCTTGATCATCACCACCACGGCAATCGGCCGCGCCAGGTGCGGCAGGGTCAGGTGCCAGAAGATCGCGATGGGCCCGGCGCCGTCCAGGCGCGCGGCCTCTTTCTGTTCCTGGTCCAGCGACTGCATGGCGGTCATCAGCAGCAGGATGGCGAACGGCAGCCATTGCCAGCTGACAATGATGATGATCGACAGCAGCGGGTAGTTGGCCAGCCAGTCCACCGGCTGCGCCCCGAACAGCCGCCACAGCGCGGCGAGGATGCCCGACACCGGGTGGAAGATCAGGTTCTTGAAGATCAGCGCGCCCACCGTGGGCATGATGAAAAACGGCGAGATCAACAGCACCCGCACGATGCCGCGGCCCAGGAACTCGCTGGCCTCCAGCAAGGCGGCGATCAGCACCCCCAGCACCACGCTGATCAGCAGCACGCTGCCCACCAGCAACAGGGTGTTGGTCATGCCGGGGATAAAGCCGGCGTCAGTGAAGAAGAACTGGAAGTTGCCCAGCCCGGTGAAGGTCTTCTCGCCGCCGTCCAGCAGGTTGTAGCGCATCAGCGAGAAGTACAGGGTCATGGCCAGCGGCACGATCATCCACAGCAGCAACAGCGCTACCGACGGGGTGACCAGAAACCAGCCAGGGTTGTTCAGGCGGCGTTTGCCCGGGTCCGGATGGACCTGTGGCTGCGCCTTGGCGGTAGAGGTGCTCATGAGGGTTACCTTGAAAGGCTGGCCAACCCCGGGACAGGGCCGGCCATCACAGGCCAATGACGTGGGATGCCTATTTGGGATAGCCAGCGCGCTTCATTTCGCGCTCCGTGGTCGACTGTGCGTCAGCCAAGGCTTTCTCCACCGTGCTGGTGCCCACCAGGGCGCCTGAGAACAGCTTGCCCACCTGGGTGCCGATGCCCTGGAACTCGGGGATGGTCACCAGTTGGATGCCCACGTAGGGCACCGGCTTGGCCGATGGGCTTTTCGGGTCGACGGTCTTCAGCGATTCCAGGGTGATTTTCGCGAAAGGCGCGGCCTTCATGTACGCATCGCTGTAAGTGGAGGCGCGGGTGCCTGGCGGCACGTTGGCGATACCGTCCTTGTCAGCCACCAGCTTGGCGTAGGCCTGGGAGGTGGCCCACTGGGTGAAGGTGCTGGCGGCGTCCTTGGCCTTGGAACTGGTGGGGATGGCCAGGGCCCAGGAGTACAGCCATGCCGAGCCCTTGTCGGTTTTTTCGTGGGGGGCGTAGGTGAAGCCGACGCTGTCGGCCACTTTGCTCTGGCTCTTGTCGGTCACGAACGAGCCGGCCACGGTGGCGTCCACCCACATGGCGCACTTGCCGCTGTTGAACAGCGCCAGGTTTTCGTTGAAGCCGTTGCTGGAGGCGCCGGGCGGGCCGTATTTTTTCATGGTGTCGACGTAGAAGGTCAGCGCGCCGGTCCATTCGGGGCCGGTGAATTCAGGCTGCCATTTTTCGTCGAACCAGCGTCCACCCCAGGCGTTGGCCACGGTGGTGATCAGCGCCATGTTCTCGCCCCAGCCGGCCTTGCCGCGCAGGCAGATGCCGTACTGGCCCTGGTCGGGCTTGTTGAGCTTGGCGGCGAACTCGCCCATCTGCGTCCAGGTGGGGCGCTCGGGCATGGTCAGGCCGGCTGCCTTGAACAGGTCGGTGCGGTAGTAGGTCATCGAGCTTTCGGCGTAGAAGGGCAGGGCGTACAGCGTGCCCTTCACCGACAGGCCGTCGCGCACCGAGGGGAACACGTCGTCCAGTTGGTAGTCGGCGGGCAGGTCTTTCATGGGTTCCAGCCAGCCCTTGGCGCCCCACAGTGCCGCTTCGTACATGCCAATGGTCAGCACGTCGAACTGCCCGCCCTGGGTGGCGATGTCGGTGGTCAGGCGCTGGCGCAGCACGTTTTCTTCCAGCACCACCCATTTGAGCTTGATGTCGGGGTGCTGTTCTTCGAAGGTTTTCGACAGCCGCTGCATGCGGATCATGTCACTGTTGTTGACCGTGGCGATGGTCAGGGTCTGGTCGGCCTGCGCCGTGAGGCAGAGCCCCAGCAGGGCGGCAAGGCTGGTGCGGGCAAACAGGGTTTTGACGGGCATCGACATCACACACTCCTCTTCGGTGCCCGGTGGGCACGAAGCCTGGTTATTGTTGTTGTGTCTTCCTGAAGTGGGGAAGCAGCTAGGGATGATTACAGACCCTAAATGGCGATGGGACAAATCCTTGGAGGCAGGTTGGCTGATACTATTTTGTACTTTCTGAGGTTTTCGGTGCTCTTGAGATCGCGCGCCGCCCGCGCGGCGCTCGATCTCATGAACACAACAACCCTCAAGACATGCCCCTCAACCCCCCACATTCTGCTCAGTCAACCGCTGCACCACCAACCGCCGATAATGACTGGGCGTCATCCCCTTCAACTGCTGAAACCGGCGATTGAAATTGGAAATATTATTAAACCCCGACTCAAAGCACACATCCGTCACCGCCTTGTCTCCATCCGCCAACAACTCGCACGACTTGCTGATGCGCAGCCGATTGACGAACTCCACAAAACACCGCCCTGTGGCCTGCTTGAACACCCGGGAAAAATACGTCGGCTTCATGCCCAGGTACGCCGCTACCTCTTCCAACGGCAAGTCACGCCCGTAGTGGCTGAAGATGTAGTCCACCGCCCGGTTGGTGCGGTCGATACTGTGCTCGTCCGCCAGTTGCGGCGAGTTGCTGTCGGACAGCAATTGATAGTCCTCACACCCCGCCAGCAGCTCCATCAAAATCAGGAAATGCCCCAGCCGACTCACCCCACGGCTGTCGGCGATGCGCTGCATCAATTCGGCCGCCTGGGCCAGGGTGTGCGGGCAGCGGAACTCGATGCCGTGGCGGGCGCGTTCCAGCAGCGGCGTCAGGCTCTTGAGTTCGCTGAACACCGGCAGCGCACTGTCGAACAGCTCGTCGGTGAAGTTGACCAGCATGTCGCGCTTGTCCACCACTTCATCGGCCCCGATCTGGCTGATCCAGTTGTGGGGCAGGTTGGGGCCGGTGAGGAACAGGCTGTTGGGGTGGAAGTTGCCGATGTAGTCGCCGATGAACACCTTGCCGGCGCTGGCGACGATCAGGTGCAGCTCATATTCCTTGTGGAAATGCCAACGCACCAGCGGGCAGGGGAAACCGTGCTGGCGATAGATGATCGACAAGCCTTCGTGATCGTCCATCAGCTCATAGGACGGATCGGTGATTCTGCTGGGTCTGGTCATGCGGTGGCCGCTTATTGTTGTTTGCCAGGTGCCTTGCAGGGTAATCAATGCGCGCAGGCGCGCGCAATGTCTGCCTCAATCAGCCGGGTCGCTGCCGGTGCGCAGGTAGTGCAAGGCATCCTCGGCCAAGCGCATGGACTCATTCACCGGCTCCAGGTTGCGCAGCCACACAGCGCTGATCAGCGCTTCGATCACGGCCAGCAAACCCACCTTGGAGGTGCGCAGTACAGGGTGGGCGGGTGGTGTGAACAGGCAGTGATCGGCAATCTCGGCCAGCGGCGAAGCAGGCGAATCGGTCACTGCCAACACCGTGGCGCCGCGGCCGTGCGCGTACTGGGCCATGCGCAGGGTGTCGCGGGTATAAGGGGGCAGGGCCAGCGCCAGCAGGGTATCGCCGGTGCTGATGGTGGCCAGGCGGCGCGCCGCGTTCTCGCTACCGCCTTCCATGTTCAGGGCCACCACGTGGGGGCAGTGGGGCACCAGGGCATTGGCGGCCAGGCCGGCCAGGTAGTGGCTGCTGCCGAACCCCAGAATATACAAATGCTCGGCCTGGCTGACGGCGCGGACCATGGCCTCGAACTGCTCGTCGTCATTGCCGTTGAGCAGCCCCTCAAGGTTGCCGTTGCTCAGGCGCACCTGCTGGCTCAGGGCAAAGCCGTTCTCGGGGTGATCGTTGAGTTCATTGAGCACCCGGTCGGCCGGCGACACCAGTTCCAGCAGGTGCTGCACCAAGGCTTCGCGCAGGCCGGTGAAACCGTTCATGCCCATGTGGTTGGCCAGCCGGTTGACGGCGGCGGTGGAGGTGCGTGCGCCTCCGGCCAAGTGTTCGATATTCAGCGTCGGCGAGCGCCAGGGATTCTGCAGGATGAAATAGGCAACCTTGAACAGTGCGGTCTGTTTTTCGCCGCTGGCATCGGTCTTGTGCCGCAACTCGTCCACCACCTTGATCATGCGTTGCATCAGTGGCGTTTTGTAGACCTTGTGCGACAAATCAGGGAACGGTGAATCACTCATGACAACGCCCACCTTTACTGAATGAAGGAATGCTCCCTGCGTTCATTCAGTGTATCCGCATATTCACAAAACGGGATCCAATCACCCGGAAATTTTGCTTTTCGCTTCGATCCATTGGGCCATGTATTGGGTGCTCTTGTGCTGGTGATGGCGCAGCATGGTACCGGTGAAGTTGGCCAGGCGATGTTCGGCCAGCCGTGGCCTCAGGGCCTGGATGCGCTGCACCAGTGCCTGGGCGTGGGTGGCGTAGGCGTAGCGCTGTTGCAGCAACGCGGCGGCATGGGCCTGGGCCTGCTGCCAGGTGTCTGGTTGCTGATACAACTCGACGGCGGCGTCCACCAGGCCATCGACGTCGTCGGCAATGCGTCCGGGCCACGGCAGGTCGCCGTGCATGCCTTCGCTACCGATGGCGGTGGTCACGCTGGGCGTGCCGCAGTACATGGCGTCGATCAGCTTGCCCTTGATGCCGGCACCAAAGCGCAGCGGCGCCAGGTTGACCCGCGCATCGCCCATCACCTGCAGGGCATCCTCGGCCCAGTTCAACACCCGGAAGCCCTGGGCCTGGTTGTTCAGCGCCATCGCCTTGGGCGGGGTATAGGCGCCGTAGATGTGCAACTCGGCCAGGGGCAGGCGCTGACGGATGCGCGGCCACAGCACGGTCTTGAGCCACAGCACGGCGTCCCAGTTGGGCGCGTGGCGGAAGTTGCCGATGCTCAGGAAGTGCGCGCGCTGCTCAAAGGGCTTGCCGACGCGCGCAGCGGCGTCGACCATCAGCGGGCACAAGTGCAGCAGGTCCGCCGGCACCTTGAAGTGTTGGGTCAGCAGGGTGATTTCGGCGTCAGACACCATCAGGCTCAGGTCCGAGCGGTAGATGGACGCGACCTCGCGCTGGCTGACATCGGCGGCCGCCATGTGCCGGTACAGGTCCGGTTGGTCGAGCTGGAACAGCGGGCCGAAATCCTCGCCCTCGGGATCGTCCTTCAAGCGCTGCTTGAGCAACACCTGGCGGGCATCGCGCAAGCCTTGCAAGTCGCAGGTTTCCAGCACACGCAGGGCGGTGGGGCAGTGTTTCTCCACGCGCCAGCCGAACTGTTCTTCCATCAGAAATCGCTCGAACAGCACCACATCCGGCGCCAGGGCGGCGACGAAGCGGTCGAAGCTTTCGTTGTTGAGTTCGATCGCCTGGCGGGCAATGCCCATGGCCTCAAGGTCGGCCATGTGTTCGCCGTCACCTGCGGCGCTGGCGAAGGTTACCTGCCAGCCCTGATCCAGGAAGGCCTGCAGGATCTGCATCACGTGCCCGCTGGCGGCCGAGGATTGCGGCTCCGGCCAGACATAACCGATGACAAGCACGTGGGTGCGGGGGTGTGACATGGGGCGGGCTTCCGGGCAGGCGAAAAAGCCGACTATTAGACCACAGTGCCCGGGTGCCGTGGGTCAGGCGTGCGTCAGTATCGCCTTGACCTTGTCGCGCAGTTGGTCGATGGAGAAGGGCTTGCCGATCATGTGCATGCCCGTAGGCACGTCAATGTTTTCGGCGTAGCCGCTGGCAAACAGCACGGGCAGGTCGGGGCGCTGCTCGCGTGCTTTCTGCGCCAGCTCCGTGCCGGGCATGTCGGGCAGCCCCTGGTCGGTCATCATCAGGTGGATCACGTTGTCGCTGCCCAGGATCTGCAATGCCGTTTCGCCGTCGGCGGCTTCCAGTACGGTGTATTCCAGCTCCTCCAGCACATCGACGATCAACATGCGCACGATCGAGTCATCCTCGACGACAAGAATGGTTGGGGCGGTGGCGTCTGGCATCGGAGCGGTCCTGAAGGGTGACGGGGCAGGGCGCGGATGCGCCGCCGGTCTTTAATGAGTAAGCGGCCGCGCGGGCAAGTTCCGTGCGGGGCTGCTCAAAAAAGCAAAAAAGAGGCGGCAAGGATACCGGGGTGGGCGGGATATGCAAAATGGGCAGGTGTACCCAAAGGCGGACCAGGTGATACCCCAGACAAAACTGGCCCGAAACAAATGTAGGACCGGGCTCTGCCCGGGAAGCGCCGCGCGGGCGGCGCTCGATCTCAAGAACTCCACAAACCCCAAGGCAAGCACCTCGAAAGTACACCGCTCCCTTCCCCTGTGGGACCTGGGGGGGGTGGCGGCCATCCGGCGAAGCTCGGGAAGCGCACGACTCGTGAGGCCTGGTTTGCCTCTTCCCGAGCTTCGCCCGGTCCCACAAGGAAAGGGGGGGCAGCAGGTGCATGTCGATGGTTTTGCAGCGTGCTTGAGATCGAGCGCCGTCCGCACGGCGCTTCCCGGGTAGAACCCGGTCCTACATTTGTTTCGGGCCAGTTATGTCTGTGGCATCACCTGGTCCGCCTTGTCTGCCTGGCGATGGATCGTCATTGCCCAGCCAAAATAAACCCGTAAACACTGGCCAAAACCCCTGCCGGCTTCTAGAAAGGGTAAGAGCTATCAAGCTTGATGCGCGAATATTTGGATTTTTTACGTGGTTTTGCGGCAAACTCTGCCGTTTTGACCACCTGACCAGGGACGCAAGGGACATGAGCAAACCCTCCAGCATCGATGAGCAAAGCTTCCGCAAGCTGCTGACGCGCAACGTCAGCCTGCCGCTGGGCGTGGGCCTGCTGAGCGGTGTGGTGTTCGTCGGCATCATTGCCTACTTGATGAACACCATCGACTGGGTCGAGCACACCGACCGGGTGATCAACAACGCCAACGAAGTGGCCAAGCTGTCCATCGACATGGAAACCGGCATGCGCGGTTACCTGTTGACCGGCAAGGAAGACTACCTGGACCCTTTCGAACTGGCCAAGCCACGCCTGGCCGCCGAAGTGCCGGCACTCAAGGAACTGGTGGGCGACAACACCGTGCAGATCGACCGCCTGACGCGCATCATGGCCCTGCAGAAGGAGTGGATGGCTTACTCGCAGTCCATGATCGACCTCAAGCGCACCACCGGCGATTACTCCTCGGCGGTGCAGACCGGCCGTGGCAAGCGCCTCACCGATGCAGTGCGCGGCGAGTTCGATGATTTCCTGGCCATGGAGCATCAACTGCGGGTGCAGCGCAGTGAGGATGTGACCTTCACCATCAAGCTGTCGGTGACCCTGTACATCCTGTTCCTGGTGCTGATCAGCGCCGTGTTGGCCTACTTCGGCCGCCGCGACATGCTCAGCCTGTCCACCACCTACGGCGACAACCTCGACGCCCAGCGCCG
Organism: gamma proteobacterium L18; assembly: GCA_000497835.1. GTDB lineage: Bacteria > Pseudomonadota > Gammaproteobacteria > Pseudomonadales > Pseudomonadaceae > Aquipseudomonas. The sequence goes on from KI547165.1 coordinate 113,952, forward strand.
CAGCGCCGAGCGCCTGGAAGCCCAGGCCTGGCTGCGCACCGGGCAGATGCAACTGGCCGAGCAGGTGTTGGGGCAGCTGACCCTGCAGATGCTGGGGCGCAATGTGCTGCAGTTCTTTGCCGGCTACCTGGGCAGTGTGGTCGCCGCCGTCTACGTGCGCGAAGAACACGGCAACCTGCGCCGCGTGGCCACCTACGGCTTCTCCCGCGAGCAGGAAAACCTGGGCCAGGTCATCATCAATGGCGAAGGCGTGATCGGCCAGGCCGCCCAGAGCGGTCGCCTGGTGCGCCTGGACGATGTGCCGCAGGATTTCTTCAAGTTCGCCTCCGGCCTGGGCGAAGGCCTGCCCCACAGCGTGCTGATCGTGCCCACCAGCAATGACGACGGCGTCAACGGCGTGGTGGAACTGGGCTTCCTGCGCCCACTCAGCGACCGCGATGTCGAACTGCTGCAACTGCTGGCCGGCAACATGGGTACCTCCATCGAGGCCGCCCGTTATCGCCAGCGCCTGCAGGAAGTGCTGGCCGAAACCCAGCAGCTCAACGAAGAGCTGCAAGTGCAGCAGGAAGAGCTCAAGACCGCCAACGAAGAGCTCGAAGAACAGTCGCGGGTGCTCAAGGAGTCCCAGGCCCACCTGGAAACCCAACAGGCGGAGCTGGAGCAGACCAACGAGCAACTGGCCGAGCGCACCGACGCCCTGGCCGAGCAGCGCGATGCCCTGGACGCGAAAAACCTGGAGCTCAACCGCGCCCAGGTCGAGCTGGAAGAGCGCGCCGTAGAACTGCAGCGCTCCAGCAAGTACAAGTCCGAATTTCTCGCCAACATGTCCCACGAGCTGCGCACCCCGCTCAACAGCTCGCTGATTCTGGCCAAGCTGCTGGCCGAGAACGCCGAGGAAAACCTCACCCGTGAACAGGTCAAGTTCGCCGAGTCGATCTATTCGGCCGGCAACGACCTGCTCAACCTGATCAACGACATTCTCGATATCTCCAAGGTCGAGGCCGGCAAGCTCGACGTACGTCCGGAAAACACCAGCACAGTGCGCCTGGTCGACGGCCTGCGAACCCTGTTCGAGCCGCTGGCCGCCGATAAGCAATTGGACTTTTCGGTCGAACTGCTGGACGGCGTGCCCGCCACCCTGTTCACCGACCGCCAGCGCGTGGAACAGATCCTCAAGAACCTGCTGTCCAACGCCCTGAAGTTCACCGAGAAGGGCCAGGTGACCCTGATCGTGGCGCCGCAGCCGGACAACGGCGTGGCCTTCCACGTGCGCGATACCGGCATCGGTGTGGCCACCAACCAGCAGCAGGCCATTTTCGAAGCCTTCCGCCAGGCCGACGGCACCACCAACCGCCGCTACGGCGGCACCGGGCTGGGCCTGTCGATTTCCCGCGACCTGGCCAACCTGCTGGGCGGCTACATCAGCGTCAGCAGCACCCTGGGCAAGGGCAGCGAATTCACCCTGGTGCTGCCGCAGCGCTACGAGGCCATCGAACGTGAAGAGGTGCACCCGGCGCCCACCGTCATCCCCGCGCCTTACAACGCCACCCCCGAGCCGCCCGCCCCGGTAGAGCCCGAGGTGGTCATCGCGCGCTTCCCCGACGACCGCGACCGGGGCCCGTTCGATCGCCGCTGCATCCTGGTGATCGAGGATGAGCCCAACTTTGCACGCATCCTCTTCGACCTGGCTCACGAGCTGGACTACCACTGTCTGGTGGCCCACGGCGCCGACGAAGGCTTCAACCTGGCTGCGCAGTTCGTGCCCGACGCCATCCTGCTGGACATGCGCCTGCCCGACCACTCCGGCCTGACCGTGCTGCAGCGCCTCAAGGAACTGCCGGCCACCCGCCACATCCCGGTGCACGTGATTTCCGTGGAAGACCGCGTCGAGGCCGCGATGCACATGGGGGCGGTGGGCTATGCGGTCAAACCCACCACCCGCGACGAACTCAAGGACGTGTTCGCCCGCCTGGAGGCCAAGCTGACCCAGAAGCTCAAGCGCATCCTGCTGGTGGAAGACGACGACCTGCAACGCGAAAGCATCGCCCGCCTGATCGGCGACGAAGACATCGAGATCACCGCCGTAGGCCTGGCCCAGGAAGCGCTGGACCTGCTGCGCGACAACGTCTACGACTGCATGATCATCGACCTCAAGCTGCCCGACATGCTGGGCAACGACCTGCTCAAGCGCATGTCCACCGAAGAGATCTGCGCCTTCCCGCCGGTGATCGTCTACACCGGGCGCAACATGACCCGCGACGAAGAGGCCGAGCTGCTCAAGTATTCGCGCTCTATCATCATCAAGGGCGCCCGCTCGCCAGAGCGCCTGCTGGACGAAGTGACGCTGTTTCTGCACAAAGTCGAATCCCAGCTGTCACAGGAAAGACAGAAGATGCTCAAGACCGCGCGCAGCCGCGACAAGGTCTTCGAGGGGCGCAAAATCCTGGTGGTGGACGACGATGTACGCAACATTTTCGCCCTCACCAGTGCGCTGGAGCACAAGGGCGCGATCGTGGAAATCGGTCGCAACGGCCGCGAGGCCATCGACAAACTCAATGAAGTGGAAGACATCGACCTGGTACTGATGGACGTGATGATGCCGGAGATGGACGGCTACGAGGCCACCCGCGAGATCCGCAAGGACACGCGCTGGCGCAAGCTGCCGATCATCGCCGTCACCGCCAAGGCCATGAAGGACGATCAGGAGCGCTGCCTGCAGGCCGGCGCCAACGACTACCTGGCCAAGCCCATCGACCTGGACCGGCTGTTTTCCCTGATACGCGTGTGGTTGCCACAGCTGGAGCGCATTTAGTGCAGGACCCCGTTAAACAAGGCCGTCGCTCATGACGGTGGAACGCAACACTGACATCGAAATCCGCTTGCTGATCGAGGCCATCTACCTCAAGTACAGCTACGATTTCCGCGATTACTCCGGCGCTTCCATCAAGCGCCGGATCCATCACGCCCTGCGTCAGCTGGACTGCAACACCATCTCGGCGTTGCAGGAGCGCGTGCTGCACGACCCGACCGCGTTCATGCAACTGCTGCAGTACCTGACCATCCCGGTCAGCGAGATGTTTCGTGACCCCGAGCACTTCCTGGTGATCCGTCGCGAGGTGGTGCCGCTGCTCAAGACCTACCCCTCGATCAAGGTCTGGATCGCCGGCTGCAGTACGGGTGAAGAGGTGTACTCCATGGCCATTCTGCTGCGCGAGGAAGGCTTGCTCGAACGCACCATCATCTACGCCACCGACATCAACCCGCAGTCCCTGGAGAAGGCCAAACAAGGCATCTACTCCATGGACAGCGTGCGCACCTACACCGAAAACTATCAGCGTGCGGGCGGCCAGCAGGCGTTTTCCAACTACTACACGGCGGCCTACGGTAACGCGATCTTCGACAGCAGCCTGCGTGACAACGTGACCTTCGCCGACCACAGCCTGGCCACCGACAGCGTGTTTTCCGAAACCCAGCTGGTGTCGTGCCGCAACGTGCTGATCTACTTCAACAAGAAGCTGCAGGACCGTGCCTTCGGCCTGTTCCACGAATCACTGTGCCACCGCGGCTTTTTGGTGTTGGGCAGCAAGGAAACCCTGGACTTTTCCGGCTACAGCGGCAAGTTCGAGGCGCTGGCCAAACCCGAACGGATCTACCGCAAGACATGAATGTCAAGGGCAGGTACGAAGCGGTGGTGGTGGGCGCATCGGCCGGCGGGGTCGAGGCCCTGCTGCGCGTCTATGGCCTGCTGCCGGCCAGCTTCGCGCTGCCGGTGCTGACCGTGCTGCACCTGCCCGACAACCGCCACAGCCAGCTGGCCGAGGTGTTTGCCCGGCGCATGCAACGCGCTGCCAAGGAGGCAGTGGACAAGGAAGACATACAACCAGGGATGTTCTATTTCGCCGGGCCCGGCTATCACCTGTCCGTGGAGCAGGACCGCAGCCTGTCGTTGAGCCAGGAGGAGCGAGTGCATTTCTCGCGCCCCTCCATTGATCTGTTGTTCGAATCGGCGGCCGATGCCTACGGCTCAAGCCTGATCGGCATCTTGCTGACCGGCGCCAATGAAGATGGCGCAAAAGGTTTGGCAACGATTGGCGAACACGGCGGTCTGACCATTGTCCAGGACCCGGCCGAAGCTCGCGTGGCGATCATGCCCGAAGCGGCACTCAAGCTACGCCGGCCCGACCACATACTCCCATTGAACGGCATAGGCTCATTGCTCGCCGAGCTGGAACCCAGTGCATGCCCACCCCGATAACAAAAGCCAAACTGCTGATCGTCGACGACCTGCCGGAAAACCTGCTGGCCCTCGAAGCGTTGATCAAGGCCGACGACCGTGAAGTGCACAAGGCACTGTCGGCCGACGAAGCCTTGTCCTTGCTGTTGCAACACGAATTCGCCCTGGCCATCCTCGATGTGCAGATGCCGGGCATGAACGGTTTTGAGCTGGCGGAGCTGATGCGCAGCACCGAGAAGACCAAAAGCATCCCCATCGTGTTCGTCAGCGCCGCGGGGCGTGAGATGAATTATGCCTTCAAGGGCTACGAGAGCGGCGCGGTGGACTTCTTGCACAAGCCGCTGGAAATCCACGCGGTGAAGAGCAAGGTCAACGTCTTCGTCGACCTGTACTGCCAGCGCAAGGCGCTCAAGGAGCAGCTCGATGCCCTGGAGCGCAGCCGCCAGGAGCAGGAAGTGCTGCTGAAGAAACTGCAGGCCACCCAGAACGAGCTGGAGCATGCGGTGCGCATGCGCGACGATTTCATGTCCATCGTCTCCCACGAGGTGCGCACGCCCCTCAACGGCTTGATCCTGGAAACCCAGCTGCGCAAGCTGCACCTGGCCCGCGACAACGCCGACGCGTTCACCCTGGACAAGATGCGCGGCATGGTGGAGCGCGACGAGCGGCAGATTCAGAGCCTGATCCGCCTGATCGAAGACATGCTGGACGTGTCGCGCATCCGCACCGGCAAGCTGTCGATCCGCCCCAGCCAGTTCGACCTGACGCAACTGGTGGCCAACCTGCTGGACAACTTCGCCCCGCAGATCAGCGCCGCCGAATGCAGCGTCAGTTTGCACGCCAGCGAACCAGTGGTGGGCATTTGGGACGAGTTTCGCGTGGAACAGGTGATCTCCAACCTGGTGTCCAATGCCCTGCGCTATGGCGGCCATGGCCCCATCGAAGTCAGCGTCTACGCCCAGAAGGGTGCGGCGCTGGTGGAAGTGCGCGACCACGGCATCGGTATCAGCAAGGAAAACCAGGCGCGCATCTTCCAGCAATTCGAGCGTGTGTCGGCCACCCACGTGGTGGCGGGGCTGGGCCTGGGTCTGTTCATTTCCGAGCAGATCGTGGTGGCCCATGGTGGGTCCATCACGGTGCAGAGCGCGCTGGGCGAGGGGTCTACCTTTACGGTCAGCCTGCCGATGTAGCAATTGCCCAACGGCACGCAACCTCTACTGGCGGCCACGGTCACATAGGCAGCCAACCAGAAAGTACATAGGCGTTACCATGAGTGAAGATGCACAAGACGTAGTCCTCATCGTCGAGGATGAACCCTCGATTTTGATGGTGTTGTCCGATTACCTGAAGGGCGAGGGGTACCACGTGCTGGAGGCCGAAAACGGCGCCCAGGCGTTCGAGATCCTGGCCCGCAAGCCGCACCTGGATTTGATGGTCACCGACTACCGCCTGCCGGGCGGCATCTCGGGGGTGCAGATTGCAGAGCCGGCGCTCAAGCTGCGCCCGGAGCTGAAGGTGATCTTCATCAGCGGCTACCCGCAGGAAATCATCGAGTCGGGTAGCCCGATCGCGCGCAACGCACCGATCCTGGCCAAGCCGTTTGACCTGGATACGTTGGGCGACAAGATTCAGCAATTGCTGGTCTGAGCACTAGCATTCACACTGTGGGAGCGCGCAACCTGTAGCAGCGGCCGTCAGGTCGCGTCACAGGCACCGCGCACTACTTGACCCTCCGCGCGCCTGTGACGCAGCCTTCGGCAGCTGCTACACCACTCCCTGTGGGAGCGGGTTCTACCCGCGAAGAAGAGCACGCGGACTTCCTGATACGCCGCGGTGTGCTTTTCGCGGGTAGAACCCGCTCCCACAAAGACAGTTGCTGCTACAGAGGTGAGGCGTACTCTGTGTGGCAAAGGAGGGCGCCGAGCCCTTGCTCGCGATGGAGGCCGTTCAGGCCTCGATCATCTCCCGCACCTTGGCCGTCAGCAGGTCGAACGCAAAAGGCTTGGTAATCATCTGCATGCCCGGGTCCAGGAACCCACCGCGCACCGCCGCGTGCTCGGCGTAGCCAGTGATGAACAGCACCTTGAGGCCTGGCCGCAGTTGTCGGCCGATTTCGGCCAACTGCCGCCCGTTCATGCCGCCCGGCAGCCCCACGTCACTGATCAGCAAGTCGATGCGCTGGGGGGAATTGAGCAAGGGCAGGGCGCCGGACGAGTCGGCCGCCTCGATCCAGGTGTAGCCCAACTCGCGCAGCACCTCGCACACCAGCGAGCGCACGGCGCTGTCATCCTCCACGATCAATACGGTTTCCCCCGAGCGAGCGCGCAGCGAGCCAGTGGCGGGGGCATCGGTCTGCTCCGGCATTTCACCTTTGAAGCGCGGCAAGTACAGACTGACCGTAGTGCCCTTGCCGATGTGGCTGTCGATTGCCACGTGCCCGCGTGACTGCTTGGCAAAGCCGTAGATCATTGACAGGCCCAGGCCCGTACCCTGGCCGATGGGCTTGGTGGTGAAGAACGGGTCGAAGGCGCGGCTGATCACGCTCTGGGGCATGCCGCAGCCGTTGTCGCGCACGCTCAGGCACACATAGTCGCCCACCGGCAGGTTGCTCTGGCCATGGGTGAAGCTCGCGTCCAGGTGCTGGTTGCGCGTTTCCACGACTAGCTCACCACCGTTGGGCATGGCGTCGCGGGCGTTGATCACCAGGTTCAGCAGCGCGCTTTCCAGCTGGTGCGGGTCGGCCTCGGCCACCCACAGGTCACTGCCCAGTTGCATGTCCAGGTGAATGCTTTCGTCCAGGCTGCGCTGCAGCAGTTCATCCATCGCCACCACCAGGCGGTTCACCTTTACCGCCTGGCTGTCCAGTGACTGGCGCCGGGAGAAGGCCAGCAACCGGTGGGTGAGGCCGGCCGCGCGATTGGCCGAACTCACGCCCAGCTCGATCAGGTTATCCAAATCCTGGGTTCGGCCCCGGGCCAGGCGTCGACGGATCATTTCCAGGCTACCGATGATGCCGGTCAGCATGTTGTTGAAGTCATGGGCAATGCCGCCGGTCAACTGCCCCACAGCTTCCATCTTCTGTGCCTGACGCAGGGCCTCTTCATTCTGGGTGATCTGCGCCGTACGTTCTTCTACCTGCTGCTCCAGGGTTTCATTGAGCTGACGCAGACGCTCTTCGCCCAGGCGCCCGGCGGTGAGGGCGCTTTGCAGGCGTTGCTGGCTTTCGCTCAGGTCGTTGAGGCGGTCGCGGGCTTCGTACTGGCGTCGGCGCCCGCGGATGGCGGTGTTCAGCAGGCTGACCAACGCCACCGGGTGGAAAGGCCGTTCCAGGAAGGTGACGTTGCCCAACTGCTCGCCCAGGCGCAGGGAGGGCGGGTGGTCCGGGCCGCCGTGGTGGGTCATCAGCACGATGGGCAGGTCGGACCAGGCCGGCTGGTCGCGCAGGTAGCCCAGCAGCGGCGCCAGATCGACGTGGGTGATGGCTTCCTCGGCGATCACGGCCATGCCGGCGCCGTCCTGCAGGTGCGCGCACAAATCGGCCAGGTCGATGGCAGCCACGCTGCTGAAGCCGGCTTCGGTCAGAATCGATTGTGCCACCTGGTTGTCACGCCCCAGGGGCGCGAGCACAACCACGCGTTCCGGGGCCGGGGCTTGTGGGCTCACGGTTGCGGGTCCTTGAGCAGCGGGTTGCTCTCGCCCACGTAGGTGGGCACACCGCGCAATACGCCCTGGAAGTCGTGCAAGGGGTCGCCGATGGTCATGCCATGGTTATTGATCTTGTATTCGCGGATGGTTGCCTCGTGGCCGCCGTAACGTTTCTTGATCACCGACATGGCCCGGCGCACCTCGCCCAGGGCCTCGAAGTAACGCAGCAGAATCACCGTGTCGGCCAGGTAGGTGAGGTCCACCGGTGCCTTCATGTCGCCCACCAGCCCTTGCTGGGCCACGGTCATGAACGTGGCCGCGCCGCGACGGTTGAGGAACAGCAGCAGCTCGTGGATGTGCATCACCGGCGAGCCTTCGTCGATCATCGCCGCCTGGTAGCCGTTGATGCTGTCGATGATCACGGTCTTGATCTGGTGCTCGTCCACCTTGCTGCGCACCCGGTGGGCGAACTCGCCGGGTGACAGCTCGGCGGCGTCCACTTGCTCCACCATCATCGCACCGCTGGCCTGCATGGCTTCAAGGTCGATGCCCAGGCAGCGCATGCGCTCGAACAACAGGCCCAGCTCCTCGTCGAAAATGAACAGCGCGACTTTCTCGCCACGGGCCACCGCCGCGGCGGCAAACACCATGGCGATCAGCGATTTGCCGGTACCGGCCGGGCCCAGGATCAGGGTGCTGGAGCCGTTCTCGATGCCGCCGCCCAGCAGCGCGTCCAACCCGCCGATGCCGCTGCTCAATTGCGAGCGCTCGTACTGGGCGCGGTGCTCGGCGGCCACCAGGCGCGGGAACACCTGTACGCCGTCATGGTGGATGGTGAAGTCGTGGTAGCCGCCGCGGTATTTCTGGCCACGGTATTTGATGATGCGCAGCCGGCGGCGCTCGGCGCCGTAGTCGGGGGCCTTCTCCTCCAGGCGAATCACGCCGTGGGCGATGCTGTGCAGGGTCTTGTCCAGGGGTTCACTGGTCATGTCGTCGAGCAGCAGCACAGTGGTGCTGTAACGGGCGAAATAGTGCTTGATGGCCAGGATCTGCCGGCGGTAGCGCAGCGAACTCTGGGCCAGCAGACGCACCTCGGACAGGCTGTCGAGCACCACGCGGTCAGGCTGGATGCGGCCCACCACGTCGAAGATCTGCCGGGTGGCCTCGCCCAGTTCCAGGTCGCTGGAGTACAGCAGGCTCTGTTGCTGCTGGGCGTCGAGCAGCATCTCGGGTGGGGTCAGCTCGAACACATTGATCTGTTCGTCCAGGGTCCAGCCGTGGGAGTTGGCGCCCTCGCGCAATTCGCGCTCGGTCTCGGACAGCGTTATGTACAGGCAGCGCTCGCCCGCTGCCGCGCCGTTGAGCAAAAACTGCAGTGCAACGGTGGTCTTGCCCGCGCCAGGCTGGCCTTCGAGCAGGAAAATATGTCCACGGCTGAGACCGCCGACCAGAATGTCATCCAGGCCAGTGATACCGGTGGCCGCTTTAGAGGTGATCAATGCGCAGTCCTCATGTGGCATTCAGGGCGCACAGGGGCCGGGAAAAAACCGCTGCGCCTACTCTGGACAGCGGCCGGTGGTGGCAGTTCCGCCCTTTGTGGCGCACTACAGCCCTTGTTGCAGGGCGGGGTCGTCGGGGTTCTGCTGCTCCAGTTCCGCCAGCAGCACCTGCACGTTCTGCAACTGCCCGGTCTGTTTCCAGTAGTCGATCAGCAGGATCCGCGCCTTGCGGTTGGCCGGTTGCCTGCGCAGTATTTCGTCCAGCTGGCGCTGGGCGGCGTCCACCTGGTCCAGCTGATGCAAGGTCACGGCCAGGTCGTAGCGGTAGCTGCTGTTGTCCGGCTCAAGCTCGGAGGCACGCGCCAGGGCCAGCAGGGCGTATTCGCCCTGGCCGTGGCGGATCAGCCACTGGCCCAGCTCATGCTGCAGCATGGCCGAGTCGGGGTGGGCGATCAGTTGCTCGGCCAGCAGTTGGCGGGAGGCGTCGTTCTGGCCCTGTTTTTCCAGTACGCGCACCTGTACAGCCACGGTTTCCAGGTCGCCGGGTTCAAGCGTTCGGGCGTGCTTGAGCACGGCCAGGGCCTGGGTGTAGTCATCGTCGTACAGGTAGATTTTCGCCAGTTGCAGTTGCCCGTCGGCGTCGTCCGGGGTGCTGATCAGGGCCTGCACGTATTCATCCAGCACCGCCTCCAGGCGGGCGAAATACAGGCCCACGTCATCGGGCGACAGGCCCAGCAGCGCGCGGGCGGCGTGGAAGCGGATGTCCTGGTCGTCATCGTCCAGCAAAGGCCCCAGCAGCAGGCTGCGCTGGGCGTCGGGCACCAACCGCGCCACGGCGTCGATGGCGCCGTGACGCACCAGCAGCTGCTGGCTGTCCTTAAGGTCGGCGGTTACCAGCTTCAGGGCTTGCGGGCTGGGATAGTTGGGCAGTTCGGCCAGCAGGCTGATGCGGCGGATGGGCGACAGGTCGCTGCGGGCCAATTGCTGGTACAGCACCCGTGCGGCGCCGGGTTGGCCGTTGTGGGCGCGCTCTAGGGCGGTGGTAAAGCTGTGGCGCAGCGCCGGTTCCGATGGCTTGGGCGTGGGGCGGGTGAGGTGCCAGCCGACCGCCAGCACGACGAACAGGCAGAGTAACAGGCACAGGTTGCGGAAAAGCTTGGGCATTGAGCAGTCCGTAGCGCAGCGGGCTTTTTGCAGGGGGTGTCAGCTTGGGACAGGAGGGGGGTGGTAGTCAAACGCAGGGGGGGCGGGCACCTGTCATTTCTCCCAGGTTACATCCCTCGCCATTAGCCCAATGATGCGATCTCCTTCATCGCACCCAAGGAGGCACAGCATGCCTGCCCTCGAAACCCCAGGTACCCTGGACCCTGATTTCAATGCAGGGGCCGCGCAAACCATTTACCCCAGCGGCATCGCCGACGCTGCCCATTCGGTGCGGCTGAGCACCGGCGATACGCTGGCGGCAGTGCTGTGCTTTACCGCCCAGGGCCAGTTGGACGAGGCGTTCAACGGTACCGGGCTGGCGCTGGTGCAGGTGCCGGATGCGGTGACCCGCAGCAGCCAGGTGCGCGGCCTGGGGGTGCAGCGCCACGGTGCCAACGCCGGCAAGTTAGTGCTGGCGGGAGGTTGGGCGGCCAGCGGCACCGAGGAGGGCGCGTTCGTCACTCGCCTGACGGTCAATGGCGAGCTCGATCTGGCGTTTGGCGAGGCAGGTTTCGCCTGGGTCGAGGCCGACCAGTACCGCTACCTGCAGTTGATCGTCGACCCGGCTGATACCCTCAAGGTCTGCGGCTCGGTGCGCGACCGTTGTACCTCGCCGCGGACACGTGAGGTCGCCATCGCCTGGACTGCACAGGGCAAAGTGGATGAGGCCTTTGGAGGCGGTCGGGTGCTGCTGGAAACCATCCCGGCTGCGGGTACCGAGGCGCGGGGCAAGGTGGTGTTCGATGCCCGTGGTGACGGTGAGGGCTATCGGTTGGCGTGCGTGAAGTACTTCAATACCACGACCTTGCGCCTGGCGGCGCTCAATGGGGCAGGGCAGATGGATCAGGCCATGGGGCGGGTGCAGTTGCGGCCGGGGAACATGGGCAATGATGCGGGTGGGGTGCTGGGGCACGATGCGCAGGGGCGGATGTTGGTGGGGTGGGGGGTGTCGGTGTTTCGGTTGTTGGGGGAGTAGTAGTGATTGGGATTGTGTTGAGGCTAGCAGGTGCTAGTCGATGTTTTTGTAGTGTTCATGAGATCGAGCGCCGCCCGCGCGGCGCTTCCCGGGCAGAGCCCGGTCCTACATTTGTTTCGGGCCAATTTTGCCTGTGAGATCACCTCGTCCGCTTTGTTGGCTTGACACAAATCCGCAGTGAACACACAAGGCGGACCAGGCGATGCCGCAGACATAACTGG
>KI547165.1:126213-137628 GCA_000497835.1 gamma proteobacterium L18
TACATTTGTTTCGGGCCAATTTTGCCTGTGAGATCACCTCGTCCGCTTTGTTGGCTTGACACAAATCCGCAGTGAACACACAAGGCGGACCAGGCGATGCCGCAGACATAACTGGCCCGAAACAAATGTAGGACCGGGCTCTGCCCGGGAAGCGCCGCGCGGGCGGCGCGCGGTCTCAAGAACGCCACAAACCCCAAGCCAAGCCCCTCTACGCCCCACCGCAATCCCGTTACATTTCTGTAGGACCAACCGTAGGACAATTCTGATTTGCTCGGGTAGGCTTGTCCGGCCCGGGTCATGGCAATAACCTCCCTCGTGCCACTGTTTCCAGTGGTCGGGTTTGGTAGCCCGGGTCTTAAAGTAATTGCGTGTTGGCACCTATGGTGGCTGTACGCAGGGCACCTTCGTGTGCGCCGGTTTTTCCTTACTTTGCCCGGTCTACCAACCTGCGTACCGCCGCCTCCCATCGTTTGGTAGCGATGCAGCGGCGTTCATTCGAAAGTAAAGGACCCTACATGACATTCGATAACCCCTGCACCGCCACAACCCCTTTCGGCACCCACGGCGCCACCTCCGAACCCTTCTACACCGTCCGTGCCGGCATCCCCCTTGAAGATGCCTTGTCGCAAATCTCCCTGCTGCTCAAATGCGCCGGCGAATCCGCTTATGAGCTATGCGATTGCGAAGTGCAGGAGCGCGGCCTGCTGTGGTCGGCGCTGCACCAGATCGAAGCCGCGAAGGCGCTGACGGATGCGTTGATTGGCGGGGTTTCGGTGAATTGATGGTTGAACACCTGCAGGCCACCTAAATTTGGAGCCATGCAAACAAGGCTAAAACCTCGGTATGTCAGGCCATGGCACGGTGCAACAAATGTAGGACCGGGCTCTGCCCGGGAAGCGCCGCGCGGGCGGCGCGCGGTCTCAAGAACGCCGTAAGAACCCAAGACATGCACCTCAAAAGCACACCGCAATCCCCCTCCTGTGGGACCGGGCGAAGCTCGGGAAGGGTACGGCGCGATAGTCAGGCTGACCCCTTCCCGAGCTTCGCCCGGTCCCACAAAAGAGAGAGCGATGTGTTTTCGAGGTGCATGTCTTGGGTTCTTCGGCGCTCTTGAGACCGAGCGCCGCCCGCGCGGCGCTTCCCGGGCAGAGCCCGGTCCTACATTTGTTGCACCGTGCCATGGCCTGACATACCGAGGTTTTAGCCCTTGTTTTTCCGGCTCAGGATATGTGTCAGCCACAAAAAAGCCCCGCACAAAGGCGGGGCAAAAAAGGTCAGTCTAAAACCAACCAAAGGAGCGCTTTCACATCATTTGACCGACGCCACCGCCTGGCCCTTGTCCGGCACCTGCCAGCCGCCACCCAACGCTTTGTAGATGGCCACGATGCCACGGTACTGATCAATCTCCGCCTGCGCCTGCGCATCTTCCGCGCTCAACCGCTCACGCTCGGCATCCAGCAGCACCAGGTAATCCACGGTGCCTTCACGGTACTGAATCGACGCCAGATCCGCCGCCGCACGGCTGGCTTCACTCTGCTTGTTCAATGAGGCCAGACGCTGCTGTACCTTGCCGTAGTCGCTGAAGGCATTTTCCGACTCTTCCAGCGCCAGCAACACTTGCTGCTCGTAGGTAGCCAGGGCGCCCTCGGCATCGGCATTGGCACCGCGGATACGTGCCTTCACGCTACCCAGGTTGAACGCAGCCCAGGTAATGCTCGGGCCCAGCGACCAGGCATTGGCCGCCGCCGAACCAATCTGCGAACCACGTGCGGCGGTAAAGCCCAAAAAGCCCGACAGACTGACCCGTGGGAACAGGTCGGCCGTGGCCACGCCCACATTGGCCGTGGCCGCCGCCAGTTTGCGCTCGGCGCTGCGCACGTCCGGCCGACGGCGTAGCAGTTCACCCGGGTCGCCAATGGGCAGGGCCTTGGAGATGGCCGGCAGCTTCGCCGGGCTCAGGTCCACGCTCAACTGGTCGGGGCGCTCGCCCAGCAGGGTGGCGATGCGGTTGCGGGCGCGCACTTGCTGGGCCTGCAGTTGCGGCACGGTGGCTTCGACGCCGGCCAGGCGCGCATCGGCGCGCACCACGTCCAGTTCGTTGCCCACACCGGCATCGCGCAGGCTGACGGTGATGGTGCGCGACTCTTGCTGGGTTTTCAGGTTGGCCCGGGCGATGTCTTCGCGCAGTTGCGCACCGCGCAGGTCGCCGTAGGCGTCCACCAGGTCGGCGATCATGGTCACCTGCAATTGCTGCAGGTCGGCGCGGGCGGCGTCTTCCTGGGCGTCGCTGGCTTCCAGGCTGCGCTGGATGCGGCCGAACAGGTCCACTTCCCAGGCCATGTCCAGGCCCAGGTCGTAACGCTCCTGGTTGACCCGGTCGGTGGTCTGGCCGGGCACCTGGCCCTTGCCCACTTCGCTGCTGGCGCGGCTGGTCACCACCGGGAAGCGCTCGGTGTTGACGTCATCGCGAATGGCGCGGGCCGCTTTCAGACGGGCGAAGGCCACGCGCAGGTCGCGGTTGCCTTGCAGTGACTTGGCCACCAACTGGTTCAGGGTGGGGTCGTCAAACTGCTGCCACCAGATGGCGTCGAAGTGACCGCGATCGTATTGGGCGTCCTGGGCGGCGGCGATGTTGGCCGCCGCGGTGTCCGGGGTCTTGTAGTCCGGGCCCACGGTGCAGGCCGCCAGGGCCAGCACCAGCAGGCTGGGCATGAAGTGTTTCAGGCTCATGCTGGGGTCTCCAGGGTCAGAAGCTGGGCGGCCTTGCGGGCCTTTTTCTTTTCCACGCGGTTGCGGATCAGCACGAAGAACACCGGGGTCAGCAGCAGGCCGAAGAAAGTTACCCCCAGCATGCCGGAGAACACCGCCACGCCCATGGCATGACGCATCTCGGCACCGGCGCCGTGGGACAGCACCAGCGGGACCACACCCATGATGAACGCGAACGAGGTCATCAGGATCGGCCGCAAGCGCATGCGGCAGGCTTCCAGCACGGCGGCCAGCGGGTCCAGGCCTTCTTCCTGTTTGTCTTTGGCAAACTCGACGATGAGGATCGCGTTCTTGCACGCCAGCCCCACCAGCACGATCAGGCCGATCTGGGTGAAGATGTTGTTGTCGCTGCCGGCGATGATCACGCCCGCAATGGCCGACAACAGGGTCATGGGCACGATCAGGATTACCGCCAGCGGCAGGCTCCAGCTTTCGTACTGGGCGGCCAGCACCAGGAAGGCCAGCAGCACGCACAGCGGGAACACGAACAGCGCGGTGTTGCCCGAGAGGATTTGCTGGTAAGTCAGCTCGGTCCACTCGTAGGTCATGCCGTTGGGCAGCTCGGCCTTCAGCAGTTTTTCAACCGCCGCCTGGGCCTGGCCCGAGCTGTAGCCGGGGGCCGCGTTGCCGCTGATTTCGGCGGTGACGAAGCCGTTGTAGTGCATGACCCGGTCGGGGCCTGAGGTGTCATTGACCTTGATGAACGTCGCCAGGGGGATCATCTCGCCCTGATTGTTGCGCACCTTCAGCTGGCCGATCTGCTCGGGCTCCAGGCGGAACTGCTGCTCGGCCTGAACGTTGACCTGGTAGGTGCGGCCAAAGCGGTTGAAGTCGTTGGCGTACAGCGAGCCCAGGTAGATCTGCAGGGTGTCGAAGATGTCGCTGATGGCCACGCCATGGGTCTTGGCTTTTTCGCGATCGATGGCGGCGTCCACCTGCGGCACGTTCACGGTGTAGCTGGTGAACAGCCCGGCCAGTTCCGGCACGCTGCGGCTCTTGGCGATGATGTTCTGGGTTTCGGTGTACAGCGCGTCGTAGCCCAGGTTGCCACGGTCTTCGATTTGCAGGCGGAAGCCGCCAATGGTGCCCAGGCCCTGTACCGGCGGCGGTGGGAAGATGGCCATGTAGGCGTCCTGGATGGCGGCGAACTTGCCGTTCAGGGCGCCGGCGATGGCGGCCGCCGACTCGCTGGGGTCACGGCGTTCGTCGAAGTCTTTCAAGGCCACGAAGACGATGCCGTTGTTGGGGCTGTTGGTGAAACCGTTGATCGACAAGCCGGGGAAGGCAATGGCGTTGGCCACGCCCGGCTGCTTCATGGCGATGTCCGACATCTGCTTGATGACGTCTTCGGTGCGGTCAAGGCTGGCGGCATCGGGCAGTTGCGCGAAGGCCACCAGGTACTGCTTGTCCTGGGCCGGGACGAAGCCGGTCGGGGTGTTGGCAAAGCCCAGCCAGGTCATGCCGATCAGGCCGGCGTACACCACCAGGGCCACGCCGCTGCGGCGGATCACCCGGCGCACGGTGCCTACGTAGCCATGGCTGGCCTTGACGAAGAAGCGGTTGAACGGCGCGAACAGCCAGCCGCCCAGCAGCTTGTCGAGCACCTTGGAGAAGCGGTCCTTGGGCGTGTCGTGGCCCTTGAGCAACACGGCCGCGAGGGCCGGGGACAGGGTCAGCGAGTTGAACGCCGAGATCACCGTGGAAATGGCAATGGTCAGGGCGAACTGCTTGTAGAACTGCCCGGTCAGGCCGCTGATGAAGGCCGCCGGCACGAACACCGCACACAGCACCAGCGCCGTGGCAATGATCGGCCCGGTCACCTCGCCCATGGCGCGTTTGGTGGCGTCCACGGGGTTGAGGCCCAGCTCGATGTTACGCTCCACGTTCTCCACCACCACGATGGCGTCGTCCACCACGATACCGATGGCCAGCACCAGGCCGAACAGCGACAGGGCGTTGAGCGAGAAGCCGAACAGGTGCATCACCGCGAAGGTACCGATCAGCGACACCGGCACCGCCACCAGCGGGATGATCGAGGCGCGCCAGGTCTGCAGGAACAGGATCACCACCAGCACCACCAGGATCAGTGCTTCGAACAGGGTGTGGATCACCGCCTCGATGGAGCCGCGCACGAAAATGGTCGGGTCATAGACGATGCTGTAGTCCATGCCTTCGGGGAAGCTCTTCTTGAGTTCGGCCATCTTGGCCCGCACTTCATTGGAGATGTCGATGGCGTTGGAGCCAGGGCGCTGGAAGATCGGGATGGCCACCGCCGGCTGGTTGTTGAGCAGCGACCGCAGGGCGTACTGGCTGGAACCCAGTTCGACGCGGGCGATGTCTTTCAGGCGCGTGATTTCGCCGTCGGCACCGGTGCGGATGATGATGTTCTCGAACTCTTCCTCAGTGACCAGACGGCCCTGGGTGTTGATCGACATCTGGAAGCTGGTGGCGCTGGGCGAGGGCGGCGAGCCCAGTTGCCCGGCGGCGACCTGGCGGTTCTGCTCGCGGATGGCGGTGACCACGTCGGTGGCGGTCAGGTTGCGCGAGGCGGTCTTGTTCGGGTCCAGCCACACGCGCAGGGAGTAGTCGCCCATGCCGAACAGTTGCACGTCGCCGATACCGTTCAGCCGCGCCAGCTCATCCTTGATGTTGAGGATGGCGTAGTTGGACAGGTACAGCATGTCGTAGCGTTTGTCGGGGGAGGTGAGGTGCACCACCATGGTCAGGTCGGGGGAGGCCTTGTCCACGGTGATACCGATGCGCGTCACTTCTTCCGGCAACTTGGGCTCGGTGCGCGTCACCCGGTTTTGCACCTGCACCTGGGCATTGTCCAGGTCGGTGCCCAGGGCGAAGGTGATGGTCAGGGTCAGCTTGCCGTCGGCGGTGGACTGCGAGGACATGTACAGCATGTTCTCGACACCGGTGATGGCCTGCTCCAGGGGCGCGGCCACGGTTTCACCGATGACCTTGGGGTTGGCGCCGGGGAAGTTGGCGCGCACCACCACGGTGGGCGGCACCACTTCGGGGTATTCGCTGATGGGCAACTGGAACAGCGAGATCGCGCCGCCGATCAGAATCAGCAGCGAGAGCACGGCGGCGAAGATCGGCCGCTGGATAAAGAACTGGGAAAATTTCATCGGTCTGTTCCTGTTAGCCGCGTGGCGTGGCGACGCTGGCCAGGTTCACGCTGGCAGCGGCGGCGGGCTTGTTGCTGGCTTGCAGCGCGCGCAGCTGTTCGGCCAGTGCTGCCAAGGTCGCGGGGCTGGCCATGGGCGCGTCCTGCGGGTCGACCTGGGCGCCGGGGCGCACGCGCTGCAGGCCGTTGATGACGATGGTGTCGTCCTTGGCCAGGCCCGAGCGCACGATACGCAGGCCTTCGAGTTTCGGGCCCAGCTCGACGGTGCGGTAAGCGGCCTTGTGGTCCTTGTCCACCACCAGCACGTACTTCTTGCCCAGGTCGCTGGCCACGGCTTCGTCCTTGATCAGCACGGCGTCGTAGGTGCCGCTGCCCACCAGTTTCAGGCGTGCGTACAGGCCCGGGGTGTAGCTGCCGTCGCGGTTGTCGAACACGGCGCGGCCGCGGATGGTGCCGGTCTTGGGGTTGACCTGGTTGTCGACGAAGTCCATCTGGCCCAGGTGCGGGTTGCCGTCTTCGTTGGACAGGCCCAGGTACACCGGGGTGGTGGCGCCGCGCTCGCCCTTGCGTGCCAGTTGGCTGTACTTGAGGTACACGCGCTCGTCGGCGTCGAAGTAGGCGTACACTTTGTCGGTGGACACCAGGCTGGTCAGCGGCGTGACGTCGGCGGTGACGATGTTGCCGGCGGTGATTTCGGCGCGGCTGACGCGGCCGCTGATGGGCGCGGTGACGCGGGTGAAGCTCAGGTTCAGTTTGGCCAGGTCCAGCTGCGCCTGGATGGCGGCCACGGCGGCGCGCGATTCCTGGGCGGTGCTGGTGCGGGTTTCGGCCAGTTCCGTGGAAATGGCGTTGCTGGCGCGCAGGCGTTCACCGCGCTGGGATTCACTTTCGGTACGGGTGGCGGTGGCGCGGGCCTGTTGCAGTTGCGCTTCCAGGCGGCGCACTTCGGCTTCGAACGGCCGTGGGTCGATCTGGAACAGCAGGTCACCCTTTTTCACCAGGGCGCCTTCGGTGAAGGCCACCTGGTCGATCTGCCCCGACACACGCGGGCGCACCTCAACGGTTTGCGGCGCCTCCAGGCGCCCGGTGAACTCATCCCACTCGTTGATGGGCTGTTCCAGCACCTTGGCCACGGTGACCTTGGGCGCTGCGGGCGCCTGGGCCACCTCGGGGGCACGCCCGCAAGCACTCATCACCACGACCGCAAGGGCGGCCAGAGGGAAGCGTAGATGTTTGATTGACTGTTCCATGGGGCACGTCCACCACTGTATTGAGAATGGGCGGAGTGTGTGCGTTGGGGGGTGTTATCGACGAATCGAATGGGCCGAAGGTAAATATCATTCACAATGATATTAGAGTGCCCCAGAGGCTCTGGGATGGGGGCTTCGTAAGCTTGCTATCGATTTTGCTGATGGGGCTTACATGATCCCCAGCCATGCACCAAGGCTAAGACCTCGGTGTGTCAGGCCATGGCGCGTTGCAACAAATGTAGGACCGGCCTCTGGCCGGGAAGCGCCGCGCGGGCGGCGCACGGTCTCAAGAACGCCACAGCAACACCGACATGCACTTCTCAGCCCCACCCCAATCCTGTGGGACCGGGCGAAGCTCGGGAAGCGGTCAGCCGAATCACCGAGTCGTTCGCTTCCCGAGCTTCGCCCGGTCCCACAGAAGAAGGGGGGCGGTGAGTCTTGGAGGTGCATGTCGTGGGTTTTGCGGCGGTCTTGAGATCGAGCGCCGCCCGCGCGGCGCTTCCCGAGGTTCCCTCGGTCCCACATCTGTTTCGGGCCAGTTATGCCTGTGCCATCTCCTGGTCCGCCTTGTTTGTTTGGCTTGAGAGGGCGGTGCGCCGGTTTTAGAAGCCTGTTCCCGCAGACACCGCTTCCCATTCGTCGATCTCTGCTTCCAGCGCTTTGAGCTTCGCACGCACCAGTTGCAGCGCATCCTGGCCCAGCAATAAGTGCCGTGGCGCCTTGTCGGCGTTTATCAACGTCAACAACGCCTGCGCCGCCTTCTGTGGATCCCCCGGCTGATGCCCGCTGCGCGCTTCGCGGGTCTGGCGAATCGGGTCGAACAGGGCGTCGTAGTCAGCGATGCTGCGGTGCGTACGCACCATCGACCGCCCCGCCCAGTCGGTGCGGAACGACCCCGGTGCCACGGCCGTCACCTTCACCCCCAGCGGCTCCACCTCCTGGGCCAGGGATTCGGAAATGCCCTCCAGGGCGAATTTGCTGCCGTGGTAATAGGAAATGCCCGGCAGGGTCATCAGGCCGCCCATGGAGGTGATGTTGATGATGTGCCCGCTGCGCCGCTCGCGCATGCCGGGCAGCACCGCCTTGATCATGGCCACGGCGCCGTAGACGTTGACGTCGAACTGGCGCTGCAACTCCTCCAGCGGCGATTCTTCCAGGGTGCCTTCGTGGCCGTAGCCGGCGTTGTTGACCAGCACATCCATGGCGCCGTGGCGGGCGAGCAGGGCGCTGACGGCCGGCTCGATGGCGGCGAAGTCGCTGACGTCCAGCAACACGCCGTGGGCGTGGCTGGGGTGCAGTTGCTCGAACTCGGCCTTGGCCTGGGCGTTGCGCAGGGTGCCGATAACGGTGTGCCCGGCGGCCAGCGCCGCCTGGGCAAACGCACGGCCGAAGCCGGAACTGACGCCGGTGATCAGGAAGGTTTTTGTGCTCATGGCCTGTCTCCTGGAAAAGGGTGTAGCAAGGCTAGACCCGTGGGCGCGCCTTGCGTAGACCTAAACCTGCGGCGCTTATGCCTGATCCTGTCCCCTTGAAAACCGCGTCGTCTGCATCGCGGCCCTGTAGTAGCAACTGTCTTTGTGGGAGCGGGTTCTACCCGCGAAAAGGACGCCACAGGGTGCCAGGTATTACGCGGTGTTCTTTTCGCGGGTAGAACCCGCTCCCACAGGGGGGTGTAGCAGCTGCCGAAGGCTGCGTCATGCCCAACACGGTGCATCAGGCACACCGTGGCGCCCGTGACGTGACCTGCCGGCCGCTGCACAAGTGGGAGCAGCTACAGTTGTTGGTAGTAAAAGCTTGCAACCGAGATGGCTTATTGCTATCTATCGTCAAGACGGTGTCGCGGGGTGCGTGTGAACAGGTTTGAAAGTCTGACCCAATTGGTCGACAACAGTGACAGTGTCTATACCCGCCAGCGCTTGCGCGGGTTCCCCTGGTTGCGTTTCGAGCCTGCGCTGGAGCAGGAATACCGCGAAATCAACTACCAGGGTTTTCAGCGTACCCGCAACGGCTCGGCGCTGTTGCTGATGGTGGCACTGCTGGGCTTTCTGAGCCTGGACTTCTTTTATGCCTACGGCGCGCACTTTCCCGTGGCGTCGTATTTCGCCATCGGCACGCGCATGCTGACGATCGTGTTCGTGCTGTTCGGCTACCGTCAGGTACGCCAGGAATCGCAGGTAGCCACCGGGCAGCGCTGGATCGTGGCGGTGCTGGGGGTCACCAGCGCCACCTCGGTGGGCATCATGTTGCTGTACGCCTATTACCATCGCGAATTTCAGCTGCCGCTGCTGCTGGACGCGGTGACGTTGCTGTTCATCACCGTGTTGTTCCCGGTGGGCCTCAGCGTGCACGTGGCCATGGTCATGGCGCTGCTGATCGCCCTGGTCAGCTGGACCCTGACGCCGTGGGTGGCCGGGCCGTTGCTGGGCCAGCAGTACGCGGCCTTCATGCCGATCCAGGTGTCGTCGCTGGTGGCGTTGATGGCGCTGCGCTACTTCCACGAGCGCTCGTTTCGCACCCTGTTCCTGTTGCGCGGCTCGCTGCATGCCATGGCCAGCACCGACGCCCTGACCGGCCTGTACAACCGCCGGGCTTTCGAGACCCTGGGCCGTCGCGCCCTGGCGCAGTCGACCCGCGAGGCGCACCTGTGCGTGCTGATGCTGATCGACGTCGACCACTTCAAACGCTACAACGACCAGCACGGCCACCCGGCCGGCGACCGTGCCCTGCTGGCCATCGCCGAACGCCTGGGGCGCTTCCCGCGCCGGCCGCTGGACCTGGCGGCGCGCTTGGGCGGTGAGGAGTTCGTGTTGTTCTTCGCCGACGTGGACCGTGACTTTGCCCGGCGCATTGGTGACGAGGTGCGCATGGCGGTGCAGGCGCTGGGTATCGTGCGCGAGCATGCCGATGATGTGCTGACGGTCAGTGTCGGCGTGGCGCTGGCGGTGCCGGGGTGTACCCCGGATGAGCTGTATCAGCGGGCGGACCAGGCGATGTATCGCGCCAAGAAGGAAGGGCGCAACCGGGTGTGTGTTGGCGCTTAGGTGGCCCACCACAAATCTCCAGTGACCCAACAAGGCGGACCAGGAAATGGCACAGGCATAACTGGCCCGAAACAGATGTAGGAGCAAAGCTTGCTCGCGATGCGCCGCGCGGGCGGCGCGCGATCTCATGACCGCCACAAAGCCCCAAGGCATGCACCTCGAGAGCACACCGCACTCATCTCATGTGGGACCGGGCGAAGCTCGGGAAGGGTACGGACGCGATCGCCGAGCTGACCGCTTCCCGAGCTTCGCCCGGTCCCACAGGACAAGGATGCGGTGTGCTTTCGAGGTGTATGCCTTAGGTTGTGTGGTGCTCTTGAGACCGCGCGCCGCCCGCGCGGCGCTTCCCGAGCTAACGCCCGGTCCCACATCTGTTTCGGGCCAGTTATGCCTGTGCCATCACCTGGTCCGCCTTTGTTTGTCTGGCATGAGGTCTCGGGCGCGCCCCCCACCAGACCAACCGCACTTGCACCCCACACCCGCATAGAGTACAAATGTACTCCATGACGACACTATCCCCCAAACGCAGCGCCATCCTTACTTTCATCCGCGATCGCATTGCCGATCACGGCCAGCCGCCGAGCCTGGCGGAAATCAGCGAGGCCTTCGGGTTTGCCTCGCGCAGCGTGGCGCGCAAGCATATCGTGGCCTTGACCGAGGCCGGTTTCATCGAAGTCACGCCCAACCAGGCGCGCGGCATTCGCCTGGCGCGCAGCCAGCGGCGCCCCGAGCTGCTGGAAATCCCGGTGTTGGGCCGGGTGGCGGCGGGGCGGCCCATCGACCCCGACGTGGGCGTGCACGACCACATGGTGTTCGATGCGCGCATGTTCGCGCGCACGCCGGACTTTCTGCTGCAGGTGGCCGGTGACTCGATGATCGGCGATGGCATTCTCGACGGCGACCTGGTCGGCGTGAAGCGCCAGCACGACGCCCGCAACGGCCAGATCGTGGTGGCGCGCTTGGATGGCGAGGTGACCATCAAGCGCCTGGAACTCAAAAGCAACAGCGTGCGCCTGATGCCGCGCAACCCCGACTATGAGCCCATCGTGATCGACGCCGAGCAGGAACTGGTGATCGAAGGCATCTTCTGCGGCCTGGTGCGTCGCTGATGGGCGCGGTGGTCAGCCTCGAAGGCCTGCTCGACGAGCGGCGGGTATGGAAGGGCCGTGCCCAGAGCCAGCCCGTGGCCGCCCAGCCCACCGGGCATGGCGCGCTGGAC
>KI547165.1:138149-164328 GCA_000497835.1 gamma proteobacterium L18
CGGCTGGCCACCGGCAGCCCTCAGCGAAATCCTCATCCCCTGTGCCGGCAGCGGCGAACTGCGCCTGCTGTGGCCCACCCTGGCGCGCCTGACCCAGGCCGGCGAGCGCATTGTGCTGGTGGCACCGCCGTTCATTCCCTACCCGGCGGCGTGGGAGGCGGCGGGTGTCGACCTGCGTCAGTTGTCGGTCATCGACGCCCAGGGCACCGAAGCCCTGTGGGCCGCCGAGCAGTGCCTGCGTTCGGGCAGTTGCGCGGCGGTGCTGTGCTGGCCGCAAACGGCGGACGACCGCGCCCTGCGACGCCTGCAGGTGGCGGCCGAAACCGGCCAGACCCTGGCCTTCGCCTGCCGACCCCGGCAGGCGGCCAACAACCCTTCGCCAGCCGCGCTGCGCATTGCCATCGACCTGCGTCCGGCGCAATTGCGCGTGCTCAAGTGCCGCGGCGGGCTGGCGCCGGCCGCGCCACTGGCGTTCAGCGCGAGCGCCTGAGGTTGCCATGCTCTGGGCCTGTATCCTGTTTCCACAGCTGGCGCTGGACAGCGCCCTGCGCCGTCGCGAAGACCCCGACGCGCCCCTGGCCCTGATCAGCGGCCCCACCCAGCGCCGGGTATTGCAGGCGGTAAACCCGGCAGCCCGCGCCCTGGGCCTGCGCCCCGGGCAAACCCTGACCGCCGCCCACGCCCTGAGCCGCGAGTTCACCACCCAGGAACACGACCCGGCCGATATCGATCAATGCCAGCAGTTTCTGGCCGCCTGGGCCTACCGTTTCAGCTCCCAGGTCAGCCTGCATTACCCCCGCGCGTTGTTGCTGGAAGTCGAGTCCAGCCTGGGCCTGTTCGGGCCCTGGCCGCAGTTCGAGGCGCGCCTGCGTGCCGAACTGGTGACGCTGGGCTTCAGCCATCGCATCACCCTGGCGCCCAACCCGGTGGCGGCGCGCATGCTCGCCAATGCCCATGACGGCCTGGCGGTGCTCACGCCCGGGCAGTTGCCCGCAGCCCTGGCACCGCTGTCCATCGAACGCGTGGGGCTGGCGCGGGACACAGCCACGGCCTTCGCCCGCATGGGCCTGCGCCAGTTGGGCCAGGTGCAGGGTTTGCCCCGCGACACGGTGGCCCGGCGTTTCGACGCCGGTGTGCTGCAGCACCTGGACGCCTTGAGCGGGTTGCGGCCCTTGGCCTTGCAGTTCTACACCCCGGCGGACTTTTTCGAACAGCGCATCGAACTCAATTTCGACGTGGAATCCCATCAGGCCCTGCTGTTCCCCCTGCGCCGCCTGATCAACGACCTGGCCGCCTACCTGGGCGGTCGCGACAGCGGCGTGCAGCGCTTCACGGTGCACCTGGAGCACGCCGAAGGCGAGGACACCCTGGTGCCCGTGGGCCTGCTGGGCGCCGAGCGCGATGCCAGCATGCTTTTCGAACTGGCCCGTGGCCGCCTGGAGCCGGTGCAGGTCAAGCGTCCGGTGCGCAACGTGCGCCTGGTGGCGCGCGACCTGCCGCGCTTCGTGCCCACCCACCAGACCCTGTTCGACCAGCGCCCGCAACAGTCCCAGCCCTGGGAGCAGTTGCGCGAACGCTTGCGCGCACGGCTGGGCGACGAGGCCATCAGCGGCCTGGCGGCCCGCGCCGATCACCGTCCCGAACGGGCCTGGCTGGCCGACACGCTGCTCAAAACCGTGCCCACCTCCGACAGCGCGCCACGCCCAGGCTGGCTGCTGGCCGAACCCCAGGCCTGGACCGACTGCGACCTGCGGGTGCTGGCCGGCCCCGAGCGCATCGAGTCGGGCTGGTGGGACGGCGGCGATATCCGCCGCGACTATTATCTGGTGGAAACCGCCAGCGGCCAGCGCGCCTGGGCCTACCAGGCGGTGGGCGACGAGGGGCGGCTGTGGCTGCAGGGCTGGTTTGCATGAGCACTGCCTACGCCGAGCTGCATTGCCTGTCCAACTTCAGTTTCCAGCGCGGTGCCTCCAGTGCCCAGGAACTGTGCGAGCGGGCCAAACGTCATGGTTACGAAGCCCTGGCCATCACCGACGAGTGCACCCTGGCCGGCATCGTGCGCGCCTGGCAGGCGGCCAAGGCCTGCGAGCTGCCGCTGATCGTGGGCAGCGAGATGCGCATCGACAACGGCCCCAAGATTGTCCTGCTGGTGGAGAACCTGGCGGGCTACCAAAGCCTGTGCCAGCTGATTACCCTGGCCCGGCGGCGCGCGGCCAAGGGCGAATACCAGGTGCTGCGCGAGGACTTCGCCCACGTGCCGCTGGACGGCCTGCTGGCCCTGTGGGTGCCCGACAACACCAGCGACCTGGCGCCGGGGCACTGGCTGCGCGGGGTGTTTGGCAGCGAGCGGCTATGGCTGGCCGTGCAACTGCATCGCGGCGCCGATGACGCCACGCGCCTGCTGCAGTTGCAGGCCCTGGCCGGGCAGTTGGGCCTGCGCGCGGTGGCCTGCGGCGACGTGCACATGCACGCCCGCGGGCGCCGCGCACTGCAGGACACCATGACCGCCATCCGTTATCACACCACGGTGGCCGAGGCCGGCCATCGCCTGTTCGCGAATGGCGAGCGGCACCTGCGGCCGTTGGCGACCCTGGCCGAGTTATATCCTCATGCACTGCTGGACGAGTCGGTCTATATTGCCCGGCGCTGCACCTTTCACCTCGGCCAGTTGCAATACCAGTACCCCCGCGAGCTGGTGCCCGAAGGCCGCACGGCCAGCCAGTGGCTACGGCAACTGAGCGAGGAGGGCATCCACTGGCGCTGGCCCCAGGGCGTGACCGACAGCGCGCGCCAGCAGGTCGACAAGGAACTGCAACTGATCGGCGAGCTGGGCTACGAAAGCTACTTCCTGACCGTCCACGACATCGTGCGCTTTGCCCGCGAGCGCGGCATTCTCTGCCAGGGCCGTGGCTCGGCCGCCAACTCGGTGGTGTGCTTCGTGCTGGGCATCACCGAGCTGGACCCGGGGCGCATGAACATGCTGTTCGAGCGGTTCATCTCCAAGGAACGCAACGAGCCGCCGGACATCGACGTCGACTTCGAACACGACCGCCGCGAAGAAGTACTGCAGTACGTGTTCAACCGCTACGGCCGGCGCCGCGCCGCGCTCACCGCCGTGGCCAGCAGCTACCGCGGCGCGGGGGCGATGCGCGACGTGGCCAAGGCCCTGGGCCTGCCCCCGACCAGGTCAACGCCCTGGCCGACTGTGTGGGCCGCCACAGTGACCGCGTGCCGCCGGTAGGGCATTTGGGCGAGGCCGGTTTCGACGTCGAAAGCCCGGTGCTGCGCCGGGTGCTGGCCCTGACCAGCGAGCTGATGGGCTTTCCGCGCCACTTGTCCCAGCACCCTGGCGGCTTCGTCATCAGCGAACACCCGCTGGATACCCTGGTGCCGGTGGAGAACGCGGCCATGGCCGATCGCACCATCATCCAGTGGGACAAGGACGACCTGGACGCCGTGGGCCTGCTCAAGGTCGACGTGCTGGCGCTGGGCATGCTCAGCGCCCTGAGGCGCACCTTCGACCTGATGCGCCGTCATCGTGGCCGCGACCTGACCCTGGCCAGCATCCCTGCGGAATGCCAGCAGACCTACGCCATGATCAGCCGCGCCGACACCGTGGGCGTGTTCCAGATCGAGTCACGGGCGCAAATGGCCATGCTGCCCCGGCTGCGGCCCAGAAAGTTCTACGACCTGGTCATCCAAGTGGCGATCGTGCGGCCGGGGCCGATCCAGGGCGATATGGTTCATCCCTACCTGCGGCGGCGCAACAAGCAGGAGCCGGTGGACTACCCTTCAGAGGCGCTGAAAAAGGTCTTCGAGCGGACCCTGGGCGTGCCGTTGTTTCAGGAGCAGGTGATGGAACTGGCCATCGTCGCCGCCGACTACAGCCCCGGCGAGGCCGACCAGCTGCGCCGTTCCATGGCCGCCTGGAAGCGTCACGGCGGCCTTGAGCCGCATCAGGTGCGCCTGACCCAGGGCATGCTGCGCAATGGCTACACCGAGCAATTCGCCCAACGCATCTTCGAGCAGATCAAGGGCTTTGGCAGCTACGGCTTCCCCGAGTCCCACGCCGCCAGTTTCGCCCTGCTGACCTACGCCAGTTGCTGGCTCAAGTGCCATGAACCGGCGGCCTTCACCTGCGCGCTGATCAACAGCTGGCCCATGGGCTTCTACAGCCCCGACCAGTTGCTGCAGGACGCCCGCCGGCACCAGTTGCAGACCCGCGCCGTGGACGTGCGCCACAGCGACTGGGACTGCACCCTGGAGCCCGACGGGCCAGGGCAGCCGGCCATTCGCCTGGGGCTGCGGATGATCCGCGGCCTGCGCCAGGAAGACGCCCAGCGCATCGAGCAGGCCCGCGCCGTGCGGCCATTCGATGACGTCAGCGACCTGTGCCTGCGCGCCGGCCTGGACCAGCGCGCCCGCGCCTTGCTGGCCGACGCCAATGCCTTGCAGGGGCTGGCCGGCCACCGCTTCCAGGCGCGCTGGGCGGTGGCCAGCGTCGAGGCGCAGCTACCGCTGTTCGCCGGCCTGCCCAGCCGTCAGGACACCCCCGTGGCGTTGCCGGTGCCCAGCGTCGGCGAAAACCTGGTGGCCGACTACGCCACCGTCGGCACCACCCTGGGCCCCCACCCACTGACCCTGTTGCGCCCACAACTGCGGCGCCTGCGCTGCTGCAGCTCGCAGGACCTGGCAGGCATCGACCATGGCCGGCACATCAGCGTGGCCGGGTTGGTCACCGGCCGCCAACGCCCACAGACCGCCAGCGGGGTGATCTTCGTCACCCTGGAAGACGAGTTCGGCATGGTCAACGTAGTGGTCTGGAACGACCTGGCCGAGCGTCAGCGCAAGGCGCTGGTGGGGTCGCAGTTGTTGCAGGTGCATGGGCGGCTGGAGTCGGAGAGTGGGGTGAGGCATTTGATTGCGGGGAAGCTGACGGATTTGACGGGGTTGTTGGGTGGGTTGGATACGCGCAGTCGGGATTTTCAGTGAGGGTTTTGGGGGGCATGGCTTACATTTTTCAGCGTTCTCAAGATCGAGCGCCGCCCGCGCGGCGATTCCCGGGCAGAGCCCGGTCCTACATCTGTTTCGGGCCAGTGATGTCTGTGGCATCACCTCGACCGCCTTGTTGGTACCACCACAAATCTGCAGTGAAAAAACAAGAGGAACCAGGCGATGCCACAGACATAACTGGCCCGAAACAAACGTGGGAGCGGGCTCTGCCCGCGAAGCGCCGCGCGGGCGGCGCTCAATCTCGAGAACACCAAAAAAACACCGACATGCATCCCAGATACCCTAGAAATCTCCAGCGTACACTCCGCCCAGCGCAGCCTGGCGGCAGCGGCTACAGAGGTGCTTGCCCCGCCAGAATTTGCTGGGCTTGGGCCTGCGTCAGCGAATAACCAAAAAACCGCCGATAAAACCCTACCGTCCGCTGCACCATATCCACATCCCCAAACCGCTGCGGATGCAGCTGCTGCCCGGCCCAAACCAACTGCAACCCCACCTCGGTGCCATACCGATCCCACGGGAACACCCCAGCCGGATTGCGCAGCACCTTCACCCCCTGCAACTGCGCCAGCAACGGCACCTGCTTCAAGTCCCCGGCATCGGCTGCCAGCACAATCACGTCCGGATGCCACGCCAGCACCTGTTCAGCGTCCACCACCTGCAGGTTGCCCCTCAACCCGGTGGCCGCATTGCGCCCGCCCGCCAGCCTGATCCAGGTGTCGATCAGGGTGTCGGCGCCATCCACCTTTAATGGGTTCAGTGAGGCGATGTGCAGCACGCGAGGCCGTTGCTGTTCGGTGAGGTCGGCGGTGCGTCGCTGCACGTCTGCCACCTGGCCCTCGAGCCAGGCGTTGTAGTCATGGGCACGCTGGCGGGCGGTGTCGCTGTCCAGCGCCTGGGCGGTGATGTCCAGGCTGTGCTCAAGGCCCGGCAGGTCGTTGAAGCCCATGCGCACCACGGCGATGCCGGCCTGTTCGTAGGCCAGGGCCTGGCGGTCGCCGGTGCTGGTGAACACCAGGTCCACCTTGTCGGCCAGCAGCGACTCGACGTTGAAGGCGTTGCCGGTGACGGCCTGGGCCTGGTTCAGCGACGGCTGCACCTTGAACATCCACGGCTGGCGGTCGGGGTGGTTGACCGTGGCGACGATGCGACCGCCCGCGCCCAGGGTCAGCATCAGCGCATGGTGGGCGAACCAGCCATCGGCGATACGCTGGGGGTGGGCCGGCACCTGCACGGTGTGGCCGGCATCATCCACGACGGGCGCTGCCAGTGCGGCGTGGCTGGCCAGCGTCAGGGCCAGGGCGAGCAGGGGCTTCACAGGTCCACCTGGATCGACGCCTGCAACATGCGTGGCGCGCCCAGTTGGGCGCTGGCGTTGCCCACGCCGCTGTAGCCGTTGAGGGCGCCAGGGACGATGTTGGTCCAGTAGCGTTCGTTGGTCAGGTTGGTGACCTCCAGGCGGTACACGGTGTTGCGCTGCATCAGGCGGGTGGTGAAGCTGGCGCCGATGTCGAAGGTTTCATAGCTGCTGACCCAGTGGGTGTCGGTGTCATCCGTGGGGCGTGCCCCGACATAACGAGCATTAAGATTCAGCGCCAAGCCATTGATTTGCGGCACCTGATACTCGGTCAACAGGCTGGCGGTATAGCGTGACAGGCCGACGATACGGGTGTTGTTGGTGCTGGCCGAATCACTGTCGACCAGCTTGGGGTCCAGCCAGGTGATGCCGCCGAACATGCGCACGTTGGTGCTGACCTTGCCGTCGGCCATGAACTCAATGCCGCGGTTGCGCTGTTCGCCGCCGATCACGTAACTATTACTGTCGGTATGGGTGAAGGCGTAGGGACGCTTTATCTGGAAGGCGGCCAGGGACAGGTTGACGCCGCCCACGGCCAGCTTGCCGCCGATTTCCCATTGCTTGCTGCGGTAGGGCGCCAGGATAGTGTTGGCGTTGGTGGTGCCGGTGGGCGCAGTGTCGCCCTGTTGCAGGCTGTCGGCATAGGTGACGTACAGCGTCAGGTCGTCCACCGGCTTGTACATCAGGCTGCCAGCGCCGCTCAGGCCGTGGTCGTTGGAGCCGCTGGTGGTGGCGCCGGTCTTGCCATAGTTGTGCACCGACATTTCGCTCTGGCTGCCGGTCAGCATCAGGCTCCATTGTGGCGTGAACGTCAGGGTGTCGCCGAAGATCAGCGATTGCTGGGTGCTGGTGGCCGAGTGGTAGCGGTCGGTGAAGTCTGGATAATCGGGTTCAGCAAAATTGCTCGGGTCGCTCAGGCTGGCGCTGCCGCTGATCGTCGGGTTGGCGCCTACCGGGTTGAAGTTCTTCCAGTCAAAGCCGCTGACACCCACGGTCAGGTCATGGCGTACCGCCCCGGTCCACACACTGCCGTTGAGGTTGGCCAGGTAGCTGTTGATGGTGAAGCGGCTGGCGGTGGCGGTGGAGACGCTGGGCGTGTAGGTGTTGCCAGTGGCGGCCAGGGTGTTGGTGATGGCGGTGGATTCACGATCGGCGATCTGCCGCAGCAGCCCCACGTCCAGCTTCCAGTTGCCATCGAAATCATGCTTGAAGTGCACGCTGGCCGTGTCGGTGGTGTCGTTGTCGCCGGCGTAGCTTTGCCCCAGGTTGCTCTTGGTGGGCTCCAATGCGTGGGGGAAGCTGGCGTTGGTGGCCAGGGCGAACTTGCCCGGCAGGCCCTTGGCCAAATAGTTGTAGTGGCTGAAGTTGGTCTCGATGACGCTGCTGTCACTGAGCTGGAAATCCAGCGCCAGGCTGACCAGCTGGCGGCGCAGGGTGCTGCCGGGGCTGTAGCTGTGGCCCTGTTCATCCATCAGGTTGAGGCGGTATTTGATCTTGCCCTCCGGGTCGAAGGGGCCGCTCAGGTCGGCGGCTTTCAGCCAGCTCAGGCCGGTGCCCACGCCCAGGGTGACGCGGTTCAGGCGCTCATCGGTAGGGCGCTTGGAGATGAAGTTGAAGGTGCCCGCCGGGTTGGCCGGGCCGTACAGCGAACCCGCCAGGCCGTTGAGCACCTGCACGTTGTCGAACTGCTCGGCAGGGTAGTCGGTGGTCGATACAACATTTAGACCGTCCAGTCGCGAGTTCTGCACCACGCTGCCCTGCATGCCGCGGCTCTGCGGGCGGGCGCCGTCGCCCTGCACCGAGGGCAGGTAGCGCAGGATGTCCTTGACGCTCTTGAGCTGCTGGTCCTGGATCAGGTCGTGGGGCACCACGTTGATCGAGTAGGGCGTGTCCAGCAGGCGTCGTTCGCCCAGGGGGCCCAGGTTCGCGCTTTTCTCCCGCGCCACCCGGGCGTCGTGTTCGGCCGGGGTTTCCGAGACGCCAGTGACATTCACTGCACCCAGCTGCACGGGGGCGGTGTCGGCCGCATGGGCAAGGTTGACGGCCGCGGCCAACAGCAGCGGGGCAAACGGGAGGTGCTTCATGCAATCAGTCTCACAAGGGGGCGAAAAATCGGTGGTGGTCGCTGTCGACCTGGCGCACGGCCACGCCGTACAGGCGCTGCATCAGTGCAGCGTCGATGACGTGATGCGGCGGGCCGTCGGCGATCAGCTGGCGTTCGTGCAGCACCCAGGCGCGGTTGGCGCCGCTCAGGGCCTGTTCGGGGCGGTGGCTGGTGGTGAGGATGGCCAGGCCGCTGGCGGCCAAGTGCTGCAAGCGCTCAAGCAGGCGCAACTGGTGGCCGAAATCCAGGCCAGTGACCGGCTCGTCCAGCAGGATCATCCGTGCCTGCTGCACCAGCGCCCGGGCGATCAACACCAATTGGCGCTCGCCGCCCGACAGTTCGGTGTAGGTGCGCAGGGCCAGGTGCTCGATGCCCAACTCATGCAGGGCGCGGTCCACGGCGGCCAGATCGTCGGCATCAGGCCCACGGCCCAGGCCGGTGATGGGCAAGCGGCCCTGGGTGACGATCTGGCGCACGCTGTAGGGGAAACTCGGTACATGGTTCTGCGGGACATAAGCCAATTGCCGAGCGATGCTGCGGCGGTCCAGGGCCGCCAATGGCTGGCCGTGCAAACGCACCTGGCCGGATATTGGCTTGACCAGACCCAGCAGGATTTTCAGCAGCGTGCTTTTGCCCGCGCCGTTGGCCCCCAGCAGGGCGATGCAGTCGCCGGGTAGGACGCTGAGGCTGATGCCCTCCAGCAGGGGGCGCCCGTTCAGTTGGTAGCCGATGCCCTCGGCTTGCAACAGCGGCGCGCTCATAACCACCCCCGACGCACCCGGTGCAGCACCAGCACGAAAGCCACGGCGCCCAGCAGTTCGGTGACGATGCCCAGCGGAATCTCCCCAGCCCCCAGGCTGCGGGCCAGCGCGTCGGCCGCCAGCAGAAAACAGGCGCCAATGCCGGCGCTCACCGGCAGCAGCCGGGCGTTGGCCGGGCCGACCAGCAGCCGGGCCAGGTGCGGCACCAGCAGGCCCACCCAACCGACCATGCCAGCGATGCTGACGGTCAGGGCGCTGATCAGCGTGGCCAGGATAATCACCCCGTAGCGAATGCGCCGCACCGGCACGCCCAGGCTCAGGGCTTCATCGTCGCTCAACGACAAGGCATCGATGGCGCGGCCCAGTAGGCACAGCACACCAATGGCCAGCGCCAGCAGCGGCGCCGTCAGCTTCAGCGACTGCTGATCGACCGCGCTGAGACTGCCCAGCAGCCAGTAGACGATGGTGGGCAACTGATTGAGCGGGTCGGCCATGTACTGGGTGATCGACAGCAGCGAGGTGAACAGCGCGTTGGCGACGATGCCGCCCAGCACCAGCATCAGGATGGAGCTCATGCCGAACAGGTTGGCGATGCTCACCCCCAGCGCCACGGCAGCCAGCCCGGTGACGCAGGCCAGCGCGGGAATCCACACCCCGTGCAGGTTGCCAACGATCCCCAGCGCCGCGCCGAATGCGCAGCCACTCAACACCCCCAGCAGCCCCGGTGACACCAGCGGGTTGCGGAACACCGCCTGATAGGCCGCGCCCGACACCGACAGCCCGGCGCCCACCAGCACCCCGGCGATGACCCGGGGCAGGCGGCTGTCGATGACCAGGCTGTGCAGCAGGCTGTATTGATCGGCGGGCAAGTGCGCCCAGCCCAGGCTGGCGCCGAGGAAGGTCAGGAGTTGTGGGAGGGGCAGGGGGTAGCGGCCGATGGTCAGGGCCACCAGGCTGGCGAGGATTACGGCGGCCAGGCTGAGAAAGGCGGGGTAGAGCGGTGCGGCACGGGGCATTGGTGGGTTCGATTCGCGGCGTTGTAACCAAAATTATATAGCGATACGCCATTTTGAACCAGAACGGACATTGTGAATAAAGTTTCATATTCGCCCCGATGCATTGCCAGACACCTAAGGCTGAAACCGCGGTGTGTCAGGCCATGGTACGTTGCAACAAACGTGGGAGTGGGCTCTGCCCACGAAGCGCCGCGCGGGCGGCGCGCGATCTCAAGAGCGATAAAAAACCCAAGACATGCACCTTCAACCCCACCGCGAACCGTAGCCGCTGCCGCCAGGCTGCGGGACTGCGTTTGGGGCGGTAGGTGCATGTCGAGGTTGCTGTAGCGCGCTTGAGATCGAGCGCCGCCCGCGCGGCGCTTCCCGGGTAGAACCCGGTCCCACGTTTGTTGCAACGCGCCATGGCCTGACACACCGAGCTTTTAGCCTTGTGTGTTCGGCGCGGGATTTTTTTGGGGGGGCGCCCAAACAAAAAAGGACCATCACATCAGGGGGGAGCAGATGTGATGGTCCAATAGGGGCGTCGAGCAGTTGGCAATCTCGACGACGGGCAATGTAGCAGTGGTTCTGTTTGTTAGCTACCTATCAAAATGAAAGGGTGTTTTCCTACGGCTGCAACAATGGTTCAGCCGGGCATCAAAAACATCCGCGCCTGGGCAAAGCACTTCTCGGCAATCGCCGAACGCGGTTCGGTACGCCGCATTATCAACCCCAGCGGCGCCAGCACTTCGGCATCCGGCAATTCCAGCACGCCGATGTGCTCGCTCAACCCCTCGAAGCCGCCATCCAACGGCATCACCGCGCAACAGAACCCGGCCTGCAACGCCTGGATCAGCTGAAAAGTGGAGTCGCTTTCCAGCACCGGCCGCGGTGTCAGGCCACGGCTGCGGAAACTCAAGTCCACCGATTTACGGAAGTGCATACCGTTGAGAATCATGCCCAGCGGCAATTCGGCCGCCTCTTCCCAGCTGATCTGGTCGCTGGCAAACGTGAAGTAGCGCTTGTCGTACAGCACGCCGATGCGCGTGGACGACAGCTCGAAGTATTCGAAGTGGCTGGCGTTGACCTGATCCAGGTAGCAGATGCCCAGGTCGGCGTGGTTGTTGGCCAGGGCGGCGAAGATGTCGTCGCTGGTCATGGTCGAGACGCTGAAGCCAAGCTCAGGAAATTCCTTGGCCAGGGTCTGGATGAACTGGGTGGTGTTGAAGCTGCTCAGCGGCACCACGGCCAGGCGCAGGTCGCCGATCAGTTGCCCGCGACAGGCCGCCGCTTCGGCGTAAAGGCCATCGTGGGCGGCGATCAGGGTGCGTGCCCAGGCCAGCACTCGCTCGCCGGCCGGGGTGAAGCCCTCAAAGCGCTGGCCGCGGTTGACCAGCACGATGTTCAGCTCATCTTCCAGGTTGCGCAGGCGCATGGACAGGGTCGGCTGGGTGATATTGCAGCGTGCGGCAGCCTGGCCGAAGTGGCGGGTCTGGTCCAGGGCAATGAGGAACTTGAGCTGTTTGATATCCAAGGCAACACCGGGGTCAGCATGTGGGGCAGGGGGACAGGGTCAATGATAGCGGCGGGGCAGACAAGTAACTTTACCTGGCACTACGTGAGAACGCGTCGTCCGCATCGCGGCCAAGGCCGGCTCCTACCCCGGACGATGTCGTCCGCATCGCGGCCAAGGCCGGCTCCTACCACGGACGATGTCGTTCGCATCGCGGCCAAGGCCGGCTCCTGCCACAGACGGCGTAGGAGCCGACCTTGGTCGCGATGCAGGCGACACGGTTTCAAGGCAGTTGCGGCTACAGTCAGCCGCCGGTCATGTTCATGAACCGCACCACCTGCACGTCATCATTGAGCTGGAAGTCATGGCGCCACGGCTTGAGCTTCATGGCATCGACAATGGCCTGCTCAACCTTGTGCGGCTGGCCGGGATGGGCACGCAGCACCGCCTTCAGGTCCACGCCATGCTCGTTGCCCAGGCACAACAGCAGCCGCCCTTCGACCGTGACCCGTACCCGATTGCAGGTGGCGCAGAAGTTGTGACTGTGGGGCGAGATAAACCCCAGGCGAATATGCGGCGCCTCGGCCAGCCGCCAATAGCGCGACGGGCCCTGGGTGGATTCTGCGGAGTCGATCAGGGTGTAGCGCTGGCTGATCACCTCGCGCACCTGGGCGCTGGAGAAGAACGCCTCGGCGCGGCTGTGCTCGCTGATCACGCCCAGGGGCATTTCCTCGATAAAGGAAATATCCACGCCGCGCTCGATGGCGAAGGCTACCAGGTCGTTGATTTCGTGATCATTGCGGCCTTTCATCACCACGCAGTTGAGCTTGGTGTGGGTGAAACCGGCGGCATTGGCGGCATCGATGCCGTCTATCACCGTTTGCAGATCGCCGGTGCGGGTCAGCTCTTTGAAGCGTGCCGGGTCCAGGCTGTCGAGGCTGATGTTCAGGCGTTTGACGCCCGCGTCCTTGAGCGGCTGGGCCAGTTTGCCCAGTTGCGAGCCGTTGGTGGTCAGGCACAGCTCGCGCAGGCCGGGCAGGGCGGCGATGCGCTGGCACAACTCGACAATGCCCTTGCGCACCAGCGGCTCGCCACCCGTAAGGCGGATTTTGCGGGTGCCCAGGGCGACGAAGCGCTCGGCCAGTTCGCCAATCTCTTCAAGGCTGAGAATGCGCTGGCGTGGCAGGAAGGTCATGTCTTCGGCCATGCAGTACACGCAGCGAAAATCGCAGCGGTCGGTCACCGACAGGCGCACGTAATCCACGCGCCGGGCGAAGCCGTCTACCAGGATCCGATCAGACATGCATACCTCGTTGAACAGGTAAATCGTGTAGCCAGAATAAGGGCGCAGCGGGGGCAGGTCTAATTACTTCGAGTGAAGATGTGATCGAGCGCATCTATCAATGCGTGATAGATGGCGTCGATCATGCGTTCATTAATAGCAATTGGACAGCTCGCAAGGCCGGGAATAGCCTGAGATTCTGAATTCATTGCCGAAAACGGAGCGCCCCATGTCCACGCACGAACGCTACAAACCCTACAAAGGTGCCGCCGCCGGTTGGGGCGCTCTGGTGGCGGTAACGCGTAGTTGGCTGGGCAGCAAGAAGGCGCTCACCAACATCCGCGCCATGCTCAAGACCAACCAGAACGGCGGCTTCGACTGCCCGGGCTGCGCCTGGGGCGAGTCGCCGGAAAACGGCATGGTCAAGTTCTGCGAGAACGGCGCCAAGGCCGTGAACTGGGAAGCCACCGGCCGCCTGGTGAACCCGGCGTTCTTCAACAAGTACACGGTGTCGGCGCTGGCCTCGCAAAGCGACTACTGGCTTGAATACCAGGGCCGCCTGACCCACCCGATGCGCTACGACGCGGCTACCGACAAGTACGTGGAAACCAGCTGGGAAGACGCCTACGCGCTGATTGCCAAGCACCTCAAGGCGCTGCCATCGCCGGACATGGCCGAGTTCTACACCTCGGGCCGCGCCAGCAACGAGGCGGCGTTCCTGTACCAGCTGTTCGTGCGCGCCTACGGCACCAACAACTTCCCTGACTGCTCCAACATGTGCCACGAAGCCAGTGGCGTCAGCATGAAAGAGACCCTGGGCGTGGGCAAGGGCACCGTGGTGTTCCATGACCTGGAGCACGCCGACGCCATCTTCGTGATCGGCCAGAACCCTGGCACCAACCACCCGCGCATGCTTGAACCGCTGCGCGAAGCGGTGGAACGCGGCGCCCAGGTGATCTGCATCAACCCGCTCAAGGAGCGCGGGCTGGAGCGCTTCCAGCACCCGCAGCATCCGCTGGAAATGCTGGGCAACGGCTCCAAGCCCACCAGCTCGGCCTACCTGCGCCCGGCGCTGGGCGGCGACATGGCGCTGTTCCGCGGCATGGCCAAGTTCCTGCTGCAATGGGAACGCGAGGCCCAGGCCAACGGCGAGCCGGCGGTGTTCGACCATGCCTTCATCGCCGAGCACACCACCGGGATGGACGCCTACCTGGCGGAAGTGGACGCCACGCCCTGGCCGCATATCCTCGAACAGTCGGGCCTGAGCCTGGCCGACATCGAACTGGCCGCCAGCATGTACCGCAAGGCCGAACGCGTGATCATGTGCTGGGCCATGGGCCTGACCCAGCACAAGCACTCGGTGCCGACCATTCAGGAAGTGATCAACGTGCAGCTGTTGCGCGGCAACGTCGGCCGCCCCGGCGCTGGCCTGTCGCCGGTGCGTGGCCACAGTAACGTGCAAGGCGACCGCACCATGGGCATCGACGAAAAACCGTCGAAAGCTCTGCTGGACGCTATCGAAAAACGCTTCAACTTCACCGTGCCCCGCGAAGTGGGCCACAACGCCGTGCAGGCCATCGGCGCCATGGAGCGCGGCGAGGCCAAGGTGTTCATCGCCCTGGGCGGTAACTTCGCCCAGGCCACCCCGGACACCCCGCGCACCCACGCCGCGCTGCGCAAGTGCGACCTGACGGTCCATATTGCCACCAAGCTCAACCGCAGCCACCTGGTAATGGGCCGCGACGCCCTGATTCTGCCGTGCCTGGGCCGCACCGAGATCGACGTGCAGGTCAACGGCCCGCAGGGCATCACCGTGGAAGACACCTTCAGCATGGTGCACCTCTCCCACGGCCAGTTGAAGCCACGCTCGCCGGCGCTGCGTTCGGAGCCGGCAATCATCGCCGGCATCGCCGCCGCCACCCTGGGCAACCACCCGGTGGACTGGCACTGGCTGGTGGGCGACTACAGCCGCGTCCGCGACCTGATCGCCGACACCCTGCCCGGGTTCACCGACTTCAACAAGCGCCTGGAGCACCCGGGCGGCTTCCACCTGGGCAACACCGCCGCCCAGCGCGTGTGGAAAACCGCCAGCGGCAAGGCCCAGTTCACGGCCAGTATCCTGCCGGACGACCTGGTCAACGCCGGGGTGCGCAAGATGAACATTACGCCGGACCTGATCCTGCAGACCATGCGCTCCCACGACCAGTACAACACTACGCTGTATGGCCTGGATGACCGTTATCGCGGTGTGTACGGCATGCGCGACGTGGTGTTTGTCAACGAGGCCGACATCCGCAAGCTGGGCCTGGAGCCTGGGCAGAAGGTTGACCTGGTGGCGCTGTGGGACGACAACCGCGAGCGTCGGGTCAAGGGCTTCACCGTGCTGGCCTACGACATCCCCGAAGGCCAGGCGGCGGCGTACTACCCGGAGACCAACCCGCTGGTGCCGCTGGAGAGCTATGGCGACCGCACCTTTACGCCCACCTCGAAGTTCATCGCCATCAAGGTCGAGAAGGCCAGCGACAGCGGGTTGATCACCACCGCCGTGGCCTGATCCTTACCCAGGCTTGCCTGCGATGGTGCCCTTGAGGGCCTCATCGCGAGCAAGCTTTGCTCCCACAGTGTTGAACCAACCACAGATGTAGGCCTTTACACTGTGGGAGCAAAGCTTGCTCGCGAGAGGCCAGCAGCCTCACCCAACGATTCGGGTCATTAGCCCCAGTGCCGTGAATTTCTCCGCCTCGCCGTGTTCCAACAGCGATGCCCCGGAGAATGGACGCCATGGACCACCCCCGTCGAACCCTGCTCAAGGCCCTGCTGGGCGCCTGGACGGCCGCGCAGATTCCCTTTGCCCTGGCCGCACCCATCGATAACCCTGCCCAAGGTGATTTCCTTGCCCTGTCCGCGCTGATCGCCGGCCAACAGGCGCTGGACGCTGGGTTGGCCGCTGCGTTGCAGCAAGCGCTCAGCGACCTGCACCCGGGTTTCGCCGATCAGGTCAGTCAACTGCTGGCCCTGATCGAGTCACGTCATCTCGACGCGGCCACCCTGCAATCCACCCTCGACACCGAACAATCCCCCCTGGCCGCCATCCCCCGGGCCATCGCCCGTGGCTGGTTCATGGGTATCGCCGGCAGCGGCACTCAGGCGCGCTGCATCGCCTATGAACAGGCCCTCAACGCGCAAATGGTCAGCGATGTGCTGCAGCCGCCCAGCTACGCCTTGGGCGCCTACGGCAGTTGGTCCGCCAAACCTGCGGGGGGCATCGCCCATGGCTGAGACGCTCAGCGCCGACGTGGTGGTGATCGGCAGTGGCATCGTCGGCGCCACCGCCGCGCGGCGCCTGGCCCAACGTGGCGCTTCGGTGCTGATTCTGGAGGCGGGTGGGGAGATCGAGCACGCCAAGGTGGTGGAGGCGTTCCGCGCTTCACCGCGCAAGCACGACTGGCTGGCGCCATACCCTTACCACGACTGGGCCCCGCACCCCATCTACCAGCCCGAGCCCAACGGCTACCTCGACCAGGCCGGCCCGTACCCCTACGAAACCCAATACATCCGGGGCGTGGGCGGCACCAGTTGGCACTGGGCAGCCCAGGCCTGGCGCCTGCTGCCCAACGACTTCCACATGAAGAGCCTGTACGACGTGGGCCGCGACTGGCCCATCAGCTACGCCGATCTTGAGCCCTTCTATCAGGACGCCGAAACCCTGATGGGTGTCAGCGGCGCGGCCAACACCGGCTCGCCCCGCAGCCAGCCGCTGCCCATGGCGCCGGTCGCCGAGCCCTACGCCATGTCGCGCATTCGTGAACGCCTGGCGCCGGCCTATGCCGTGGTGGGCAACACGGCGGCGCGCAACAGCCAGGTCTATGACGGCCGCCCGCCGTGCTGTGCCAGCAACAGTTGCCAGCCGATCTGCCCGATCAATGCCCAGTACCACGGTGGCATCGCCATCCAGCAGGCAGTCGCGGCCGGGGTGCGCCTGCAGACGCGGGCCGTGGTCTATCGCCTGGAGCACGACGCAAAGGGCCGCATCGTTGCCGCGCACTATTACGACCCCGACAAGCAGAGCCATCGGGTCACCGGCCAGACCTTCATCCTCGCCGCCAACGGCATCGAGAGCCCCAAGCTGCTGCTGATGTCGGCCACCGACCGCTACCCCAACGGGCTTGCCAACGGTTCGGGCCAGGTAGGCCGCAACCTGATGGACCACCCCAGCACCTCCCTGAGCTTCGACGCCGATGAGGAACTGTGGCTGGGCCGTGGCCCGCAAAGCCCCAGTTCCATCAACACCCTGCGTGACGGTGACTTTCGTCGCCACCGCGCCGCCTACCGGCTGGACTTCACCAATGTCTCGCGCGTGGACACGGCCACCGAGGCGCTGCTCAAGGCCGGCGTGTACGGCGCCGAGTTCAAGACCCAACTGCGCCACCGCGCGGCGTTCGAGATGAGCGTCAAGGATGTCCTGGAGCTGCTGCCGCATCCCGACAACCGCGTCACCCTGAGTGATCGCCGTGACAAGCTGGGGCTGCCCACGCCGCGCCTGCACTACGCCATCGACGACTATACCCGGCGAGGTGCCGAGGCCTCGCGGCAGGATTTTCTGAAGATTGCGCAGATGATGGGGGGGGCCAACCTGCGGCACAGCAAGGAAGGGGCGTTCTCCAATAATCAGCATATTACCGGGACGTTGGGCATGGGCAGGGATCCAGCGACTTCGGTGTGTGATGGCGTCGGTCGCGCCCATCAGCATGACAATCTATTCTTGTGCGGGACCGGCGTGATGCCGACGTCGGCCACGGTGAACTCGACGCTCACGGCCGTAGCATTGTCGTTGCGCAGTGCCGGGGCGATCATTGATAAGCAAAGCTGAACAACTGCTTTGAAAAACAAACTTATCAAAACAATCCGGATCCCCGACAATCCGTCGACGCTCCCCCAATAACAATGAGGTTTTCCCCATGCAAGACGTCGTCATCGTCGCTGCCACCCGCACCGCGGTCGGCAGTTTCCAGGGCTCGCTGGCCAACATCCCCGCCGTTGACCTGGGCGCCGCCGTGATCCGCCAACTGCTGGCCCAGACCGGCCTTGACGGCAGCCACGTGGACGAAGTCATCCTCGGCCAGGTACTGACCGCCGGCTGCGGCCAGAACCCCGCCCGCCAGGCCGCCATCAAGGCCGGTCTGCCGGTGGCCGTGCCGGCCATGACCCTGAACAAGGTCTGCGGTTCGGGCCTCAAGGCCCTGCACCTGGGCGCCCAGGCCATCCGCTGCGGCGACGCCGAGGTGATCATCGCCGGTGGCCAGGAAAACATGAGCCTGGCCAACTACGTGCTGCCAGGCGCGCGCACCGGTCTGCGCATGGGCCACGCCAGCATGATCGACAGCATGATCAGCGACGGCCTTTGGGATGCCTTCAACGACTACCACATGGGCATCACCGCCGAAAACCTGGTAGACAAATACGGCATCAGCCGCGAAGCCCAGGACGCCTTCGCCGCGCAGTCCCAGGCCAAGGCGGCTGCGGCCATCGAGGCGGGGCGTTTCGTCGACGAAATCACCCCCATCCTGATCCCCCAGCGCAAGGGCGAGCCTGTGGCTTTCGCCACTGACGAGCAACCGCGTGCCGGCACCACGGCTGACAGCCTGGCCAAGCTCAAGCCAGCGTTCAAGAAGGACGGCAGCGTCACGGCCGGCAACGCCTCGTCACTCAACGACGGCGCCGCCGCCGTGATGCTGATGAGCGCCGCCAAGGCGCGTGAGCTGCATCTGCCGGTGCTGGCGCGCATCGCTGCCTACGCCAATGCGGGCGTGGATCCGGCGATCATGGGCATCGGCCCGGTCACCGCTACACGCCGTTGCCTGGACAAGGCCGGCTGGACGCTTGCACAACTGGACCTGATCGAGGCCAACGAAGCGTTCGCGGCGCAGGCGCTGTCGGTGGGCAAGGAATTGGGCTGGGATGCGGCGAAGGTCAACGTCAATGGCGGCGCCATCGCCCTGGGCCACCCCATTGGGGCGTCGGGCTGCCGGGTGTTGGTGACGTTGCTGCATGAGATGATCAAGCGCGATGCGCAGAAGGGCTTGGCGACCTTGTGCATTGGTGGTGGGCAGGGTGTGGCCCTTGCCCTGGAACGCATCTAACCCTGCGTTCTGTGTGCGCATGTGGGACCGGGCGAAGCTCGGGAAGCAGGCAACCCAATAGTCCTGGCTGGCCTCTTCCCGAGCTTCGCCCGGTCCCACATTGGGGGGTGGCTCAGGTCATGTGACTAGTCAGCACGCGTCGCATGCGCCCAGCGATAATCCAGCCGCGGCACCTTCACCTTGATCTTGCGCCTGGCCGGCGTCAGCACCGGTTCGTGCACCGGCTCCGGATCACGCAGGAACACCATCATCACCGCGCTCAGCGCATACAGCCCCGAAAACGCCCACACCACGCCTTCCAGCCCGAAGCGATCACTGAAGATCGCCACCACCGCAGGCCCCACCCAGGTGGACGCACCCGCGCCCAGGCTCAGCACCGACAACGCGGCGGCCTTGTTCTGCGGCGCCAAGGCAGGCGCCAGGGCCGACAGCGGCACAAAGCACGCCAACGTCAGGCCATAGAATGCGCCGAACACCGACGCCAGCAGGAAGTTGTGCGGAAACGCCTGGGGCATGAAGAAGAACAGCGGCGTGCTGATGGTGCTGCCCACCGCGCCCAGCCAGAGGATGGTGTTGCGATAGCCGATGCGCGTGCTGACGATGCTCGAGCCCATGTTGCCGATGATGTTGAACACAAACACGATGGTCAGCAGGCGCAGCCATTGCTCCAGGGTGAAGCCCACGGTGTGCATGAAGAAGCCAGGCATCACCACCAGAAAGCCGAACATCGACGCGGTGTTGATCACCCGCACCAGGCCGGCCAGGGTCACCTTGGGCTTGTGCCACATGATGGTGATGTTCTTGGCCATGGACACCATCGGTTTCTCGCCCTCCGGCGCCAGGCGGCGCATGCCGTGGGCCTCGCGCATGCCGATCAGGCCGATCACGCCGCCGACCACCACCAGGCCGAACGACAGCCAGAAGGTTTGCAGCGCACCGATGATCGGGATGCTGACGCTGGCCACCAGCGACCCCAGAGTGGGCAGCCCGGCGGCGTAGGCCACCCAGAACCAGCCCACCGCCAGGCCCATCTTGCGTGACGGCGTAGCGGCCGCGATCCACACCAGGAAACCGTAGGCGAACAGCGGGTAGCCGAAGCCCCGCAGGCCGTAGGTCAGCAGGATCATGGGGTAGCTGAGTTTCTGCAGGCCGTAGATCAGGAACAGCGCTTCGAACACGCTCCAGATGATCAGGCCCAGGGTCATCACGCGCTTGGGGCCCCACAGGTTGGACAGCGCGCCGGCCAGCCACGAAGAGATGCCCACCGTGACCCCGTACAGGGTAAAGACCATGGCGATGTGGTGTTCAGGCAGGCCGCGCTGGGCCAGGAAGGGCGAGAGGTAACCCAGTTCGACGCCGTCGCCGATCATGAAGATCAACAGCCCGACGAAGCCCCAAAACAGTGGGTAGGGAATGCCGATTTTGTCGCATAGGCGGGCGAGGGGAGAGTGCGGAGTGGATTGATCGCTCAATGTTCCGTTTCCTTGTGTGCAGCAGGTGCTTGGGCGCACCAATGAATGGCCTCGAGGAGGTTGAAGGGCAGGGTTGCAAGAAG
This sequence comes from gamma proteobacterium L18, assembly GCA_000497835.1. Lineage (GTDB taxonomy): Bacteria > Pseudomonadota > Gammaproteobacteria > Pseudomonadales > Pseudomonadaceae > Aquipseudomonas. Next base: position 158,867 of record KI547165.1, read on the forward strand.
ACCGCGGAGGTGACCGTGCAGGATCGACGACATACGCGTGCGATGCTGGCTGAATTTCTAGCTTTTATCGGGTTTTGCCGGGCTTGCCTTTTTAGTTATCGCATCTGCGCACCGATCGCGCAACCGTTTGCGCAAACCCTGCCTGCGACATCACGCCCGGTTGCACGGCCTGTGGCCACCACGTTCCGCGGCCTGAAGGCGCCACAAAAAAACCTGTAGCAGCGGCCGCCAGGCCGCGTCACAACCACCACGAAACGTCCGGAATCACTGCCAAGCTGGCCCCTCACCCTAGACACTCTTACCGTCTCTCATTTCACCCAAGGAAGGGCCTCATGAAACCTGCACACAAGGCATTCGCACTGCGCACCGGCCGCTACAGTGAACCCGGCAGAATCTATCTGGTGACCACGGTTACCGAAGGCCGATTGCGGCATTTCGATGATTGGCGCGCAGGTCGGCTGGTTGTCCAGCAGATGCGCTTGGTCCACGAAGCGCAATGGGTTGAATCGTTGGCCTGGGTGATCATGCCCGACCATCTGCACTGGGTATTCGCATTGGGGGACAAATCCCTGAGCGAAGTCATGTGCAGGCTCAAGGCCAGAAGCAGCCTGGCGCTGAACTCATACCTGGGTCGTAAAGGACGTATATGGCAAAAGGGCTTTCATGACCGGGCCCTGCGCAAGGAGGACAACCTCAAGCAAATGGCCCGCTACGTCATTGCCAACCCGCTGCGTGCAGGGTTGGTCGACCGAATAGGGGAGTACCCATTGTGGGATGCCGTGTGGATATAGCCGCTGACGTCGCCTTCGGCAACTGCTACAGGGATTGTGTAGCAGCGGCCGACAGGTCGCGTCACAGGCACCGCGATGCTGCCGGCCTACCGCTGACGTCGTCTTCGGCAACTGCTACAGGGGCCGTGTAGCAGCGGCCGACAGGTCGCGTCACAGGCACCGCGATGCTGTCGGCCTACCGCTGACGTCGCCTTCGGCAACTGCTACAGGGATTGTGTAGCAGCGGCCGACAGGTCGCGTCACAGGCACCGCGATGCTGTCGGCCTACCGCTGACGTCGCCTTCGGCAACTGCTACAGGGATTGTGTAGCAGCGGCCGACAGGTCGCGTCACAGGCATCGCGATTCGGCTAGTAAAATGGGCGTGGTTACTTCATTTGCCAGCATCAAGCAGACACCTGTCAGATTTGACAGGTGACAACACCCAATGCAAAGCCCACGCTCGGCCGGAAGAAACATCATGAGGGGGCAGCCATGAACACGTCCATCGATCTGCATGATTTTGTCTCCGGCATCCGCAATGTCCTGCTACCCGCGCCCTTCATCGAAGGCATCAGCGGCAGTGTCATTACCCGCGAGGATCTGGAGCGCGGTCTGACCCTGATCATCCCGCCATTCGACGGCATGCGGCCTGGCGATCAGTTCCTCGCCCAACTCGAAGGCTGGGACCGGTTGGTGACGGTATTGTCCACCGTGACCGAAAACGGTGAGGCCCGCGCCTTCTTCACCCCTGAACAAGCCCTCACGCTGGCCGGCCAGGAAGTGGCCGCGCTGTATGACTACGTGGGCCAGCACGATCTTTCACCGTCCACGTTCTACGACGTGGCGCTGCGCCTGTGGCCGGCCGTGATCGACCAGGCGCAGCACAACCGCTTGCCGCCCGGCGTGGTGGACGGGCCCTTGACCGTCACCGTCAGCCCCTGGGGAGGCATCGCGGCGGGTGATGTGTGTTCGGTCTACCTCTACGGGCGAGGCGCCGCCGGCGTCTGGGTCTCCCATCACGTGGTCACCCCGCAGGAGGTCGGCCAGGACCTGACCCTGGACCTTGCCGCCGGGCTGCTGGTTGCGCATCAGTTCGGCTGGGTGCACCTGTGCTACTCGGTGGTGGCGCTGGGCGTGGAGACGTGGGGCCCGCAAACCACGTATTGGGTGGACAGCGACGTCGCACCGCTGAAAGTGGGAGGGTGGGCGCCGTATGATCGCCTGGCAGGGGATGCGGCGGGGGGCGAGGAGAAAGTGGCGATAGTGCTGGAACCCTACCAGTCACGCCAGGTAGGGGACAGCGTGATCATCAGCATCAGTGCACTGGACTTTGACAGGTACATCACCCATCGGCATCTGAAATACCGACACACCGTGACGGCGGCCAATATTGACAGCCCTGTCACGCTCAGCCTGCCGCCTGACTCACCGGTGTTCGCCACGGGTGCTTACAGCGTCAAGGCGATTGTCGAGCATCAGGACGGCACGCTGGCGGCCTCGCCACTGATCGATCTGATTGTGCCGCAGGAGAGTGCCGGGCCAGCCCGCAGGCCGGCCCGGTAGAGGGTTTAGAAGATGTAATCGGTGGTCAGGAAGTTCGACTTGCGATCATGAATGATGTCGCTGATCAGCGTCTTGTTCGCGTCCTGGAACTTGGTGGCCACCAGGGTACGGATCGAGAACGTGCGCAGGGCATCGAACACCGACAGGGTGCCTTCGGCCGAGTTTTTGCGGCCGTTGAACGGGTAGGTGTCCGGGCCGCGCTGGCACTGGGCGTTGATGTTGATGCGGCCCACCTGGTTGGCGAACAGGTCCACCAGCTTGCCGACCTGGGTGGCGTCGGTGCCGAAGATGCTGGCCTGCTGGCCGAAGTCCGATTCCAGTACGTAGTCGATCACCGTTTCCAGGTCGCGGAACGGCACGATCGGCACCACCGGGCCAAATTGCTCTTCCTGGTACACGCGCATCTGGGGGGTAACCGGGAACAGCACGGCGGGGTAGAAGAAGTTGCCGCGAATGGCGCCGCCACCGGCGTTCACCACCTTGGCGCCCTTGGACTCGGCATCGGCGACCAGGCCCGACAGGTACTCGGTCTTGCCCGATTCAGGCAGCGGCGTCAGCGATACGCCTGGCTCCCATGGCATGCCGGATTTCAGCGCGGCCAGTTTCTGGTTGAATTTCTCGATGAAGCTGCCCACCACGTTTTCGTGCACGAACAGGATCTTCAGCGCGGTGCAGCGTTGGCCGTTGAACGACAGCGAGCCGGTGATGGCCTCGTTGACGGCGTTGTCCAGGTCCACCTCGGGCAGGATGATGCCGGGGTTCTTGGCGTCCAGGCCCAGGGCCGAGCGCAGGCGGTGCGGCTTGGGGTGCAGCTTCTTCAGGTCGCTGGCGGCCTTGTGGGTGCCGATGAAGGCGAAGATGTCGATCTTGCCGCTGGCCATCAGCGCGCTGACGGTCTCGCGGCCGCTGCCGTAGATGACATTGATGACGCCGGCCGGGAAGCTGTCGCGGAAGGCTTCCAGCAGCGGACGGATCAGCAGCACGCCGAACTTGGCCGGCTTGAACACCACGGTGTTGCCCATGATCAGCGCCGGGATCAGCGTGGTGAACGTTTCGTTCAGCGGGTAGTTGTAGGGGCCCATGCACAGCGCCACGCCCAGCGGCACGCGGCGGATCTGGCCCAGGGTGTCCTGTTCCAGTTCGAAGCGGCTGGACTTGCGGTCAACGTCCTTGAGGGCGTTGATGGTGTCGACGATGTAGTCGCAGGTACGGTCAAACTCTTTCTGCGAGTCCTTGAGGTTCTTGCCGATTTCCCACATCAACAGGTTGACCACCGCGTCGCGCTGTTCGCGCATGCGTGCCAGGAACCCTTCGACGTGGCGGATACGCTCGGCCACGCGCAGGTTGGGCCACGCGCCGCGGCCCTTGTCGTAGGCACGCACGGCGGCGTCCAGGGCGGTGAGGGCGGTGTCGGCGTCGAGCAGCGGCGTGCTGCCCAGAATCACCTGCTGATCACCTTCCGGGGTGTTGAGGTGGATCGGGCTGCGCACGGTGGCCAAGGGGCCATCCCAGCGACGCAGTTCGCCGTCGACCAGATAGTCGCGTTGCTCGACCTGGCCGCTCAGGCGGTACTGCTCGGGGATATCCGCTGCTGTGGGGTACAGACTGCTCAGTGGATCTTGGCTCATGACGCTACCTCCATGGATGAACGGGGCAAAGCAATCAGCATAGCGCTATTGCGGATGGGCTGAAACGTGTCAGCCCCAAATTTGGTCGGGTTTTCATTTGGTTGCTTCAAAATGGGGTTGGCCGCTCCCTGCACCTGTGGGACCGGGCGAAGCTCGGGAAAAGGCCACCGCCAAACTCCAGACTGGTACCATGCCCCACCCCAACACCCCACCGAGGAACCCCGCGTTTTGCCTGATACCCCCGCCCTTGAGCCTCTGCCGGATGTGCGCAACCCTCTGGTCCAATACCTGGCCCGCCTGGTGCCCTCCAGCCAGCTGACCATGAAATACGTGCTGCAGGACGCCGCCGATCGTCTTGGCTTTGCCGACACCGACATGCGCGACGTGCCCTGGCATGTCCTGGAGCCCGGGCACATTACCGGGCTTGTGTCCGCCTTGCGCCAGGACGGTTATGCGCCCAATACCTCGTCGCTGTACGTCAACGCCATTCGCGGGGTGATGAACGAAGCTTGGCGCCTGAGCCTGATCGACCAGGACCACCTGCTGAAAATGCGTTCGGTGAAACCGGCGGCCGGCACTCGTCTGAGCCAAGGGCGCAACCTCAAGCGCACGCTGATCCGCGAGCTGATGGACGTCTGCGCCGCCGACCCACGCCCGCAGGGGCTGCGCGATGCGGCGGTGATCGCGATCCTGTACGGCTCGGGCATGCGCAAGTCCGAATCGGTGAACCTCGACCTGGCCCAGGTCGACTTCCAGGAGCGCAGCCTGCAGGTCACCGGCAAGGGCAACAAGCAACTGGTCAAGTACGCCCCGGCTTGGGCCTTCGAGAAGCTTGAGGCCTGGCTGGCGTTTCGGCGCGAGCACCTGGGCGAGGGCGAGCAGGACGACAGCTTCCTGTTCAACCGCATTCGTCGCGGCAGCCACATCACCCGCGAGCGCATCACCAAACATGCGATTTACTACATCGCCCGCCAGCGCGGCACGCAGGTGGGGGTGAAGATCATGCCCCATGACTTTCGCCGATCCTTCATCACCCGGGTGATCGAAGAGCATGACCTGTCGATTGCGCAGAAGCTGGCGCACCACACCAACATCCAGACCACTGCCAACTACGACGTGCGCGACGACAACGAGCGCCGCCGCGCGGTGGATCGCTACGACCTGTAGCAGCCACTGTCTTTGTGGGAGCGGGTTCTACCCGCGAAAAGGACGCCACAGGGTGCCAGGAATTACGCGGTGTTCTTTTCGCGGGTAGAACCCGCTCCCACAGAGGGGTGTAGCAGCAACTGTCTATGTAGGAGCGGGTTCTACCCGCGATAAGCACACCGCAGCGTTTCAGGTAGTTCGCGTGCCCTTCTTCGCGGGTAGAACCCGCTCCCACGGGGAGAGGTGTAGCAGCAACTGTCTTGAAACCGCGTCGTCTGCATCGCGCCCAAGGTCGGCTCCTACGCCGGACGTGGTAGGAGCCGGCCTTGGCCGCGATGCAGACGACGCCGGCCT
>KI547165.1:165563-169710 GCA_000497835.1 gamma proteobacterium L18
TTGAGGTTTTCATTGGTGCTGTTCAGGTGCTCGGCCAAGCGCGTGAAGTGCAGGTTGGTGCGGTCATTCAAAATAGTCGCGCAGGCGGCAATGCCAATCGCACCGCCCAGGTTGCGCATCAGGTTGAACAGCCCCGAAGCCTGCTTCAAACGCGACTGCGCCAACGCCCCCAGGGTCAGGGTCACCGTGGGCGGCACCGCCAGTTGCTGGGCCATGCCGCGCAGGGCCTGGGGCAGCAGCAGCTCTTTGGCACCCCAGTCATGGGTGATGGGCGAGAAGTCCCACATCGACAGGGCGAACAGCCCAAGGCCGGCCATCATGATCCAGCGCAGGTCCACGCGGTTGGCCAGGAAGGCATACAGCGGGATCGACAGAATCTGGAACACCCCCGTGGAGAACACCGCCAGGCCAATGTCCAGGGCGCTGTAACCACGGATGCGCCCCAAAAACAGTGGCGTCAGGTAGATGGTGGCGAACAGGCCGATACCGGTGACGAACGAGAAGAAGCAGCCCAGGGCGAAATTGCGTTCACCCAGGGCGCGCAGGTCCACCACCGGGTTGCTGACCGACAGCGTGCGACCGATGAACGCCAACGCCGCTAGCCCCGAGACCCACGCCGTGGTCAGGATGGTGCTGTCGCTGAACCAGTTCCAGCGCGGGCCTTCCTCCAGGGTGTATTCCAGGCAACCCAGAAACAGCGCCATGAACAGCATGCTCAGGTAGTCGGCGCCCTTGAGCAGGCTCAGGTCCGGTTCGTCGATGCGCACCAGCATCGGCACCGCCACGGCCACGAAGATGCCGGGCACCAGGTTGATGTAGAACAGCCAGTGCCAGGAGTAATGATCGGTGATCCAGCCACCGATGGTCGGCCCCAGGGTGGGCGCCAGCGAGGCGATGGCGCCGATGGTGGCTGCGGCGATGACCTTCTGCTGGCCAGTGAAAAAGAAGAACGCAGTGGTGAACACCAACGGGATCATCGAGCCGCCGAGAAAACCTTGCAGGGCGCGGAAGGCGATCATGCTCTGGATGTTCCAGGCCGCGCCGCACAGCAGGCTGGCCAAGGTAAACCCCACGGCCGAGGCGCAGAACAGCCAGCGCGTGGAGAACACCCGCGACAACCAGCCCGACAGCGGGATGACGACGATTTCGGCAATCAGGTAACTGGTCTGCACCCAGGCGGTTTCATCGGCGCCAGCGGACAGTCCGCCGCCGATGTCACGCAGCGAGGCGGAGACGATCTGGATGTCCAGCAGGGCGATGAACATGCCCACGCACATGGCGGTGAAAGCGAACACCTTCTGCCCGGTGGGCATCGAGGCGGCGTCGAAGGGCAGGGCGCGGCTCATGGCGCGCTGGCCTGGGCTTGATGGGCGTCCAGTTCGCTGCGGGTGTCGACTTCGGCCGTCACCGACAGGCCAGGGCGCAATTGCCCGAGCTGGCCGTCGACCGGGTCAAGCAGCACCCGCACCGGCACGCGCTGGACGATCTTGGTGAAGTTGCCGGTGGCGTTCTCTGGCGGCAATACGCTGAACTGCGCACCGGTGGCGGGCGCCAGGCTGTCGAGGTGGCCGTGGAAAACCTTGCCCGGCAGCACGTCGGCGCGCACCTCCACGCGCTGGCCGGCCTGCATGGCGGCCAACTGGTCTTCCTTGAAATTGGCGTCCACCCACAGGCCGCTGGCGGGCACCACGGCCAGCAACTGGGTACCGGCGGCTGCATAGGCGCCCACGCGCGCCCGGCGATTGCCGATCACCCCGTCCACCGGGGCGCGCAGCTCCGTGTAGCCCAGGTTGAGGTTAGCCATGTCCAGGTCGGCGTTGGCTTGTTGCAGGGCGGCGCGGGCCTGTTGTTTCTGGGTTTCGATCACCTGCACCTGGCGCTGGGCGGCCAGCAGTTGCGCCTGGGCGCGGACGCTGTTGGCCTGGGCGGTCTTGAAGGTGGCATCGACCTGCTGGGCGTCCTGCACCGACACGGCGGCGGTGCGCGACAGGGTCTGGTAGCGCAGGTTGTCGTTGCGCGAGCGCACCTGTTCGGCGGTGGCCACGGTGATACCGGCGTTGGCCTGGTCGATCACCGCCTGTTGCAAGTGTTCGGTGGCGTCCAGGTTGGCCAGCAATGCTTGCTGGGCGGCCACAGCGCCCTGGGCCTTGGCTACGGCGGCGCGATAGTCACGGTCGTCGATCTTGATCAGCAGCTCACCGGCCTTGACCCGCTGGTTGTCGGTGACCCGCACCTGGACGATATAGCCCGCCACCTTGGGGCCCACCACCGTCACGTCGGCGCCGATGTAGGCGTCATCGGTGCTCTGCAGAAAACGCCCGGTGGTCCACCAATGCACGCCGTAGACCGCCAGTAGAATCAGCGCGGCCAGGACACCCAGGGTCAGCAGCAGACGCTTGCGGGTGTTGCCTGGGGCAGGGGTGGTAACGATGGTGTCGGCAGCAGTGAGACTGGTCATGGCGGGATCCATGGGGCAGATGATGGTCGTAATATTATGACTGTAATATCAAGCCGTCCAGCGCTGTTTTCTCATAAACAAAACGCATGCCCATTACAAACGAATGCATTTTTCCGGCGAACCCATCCATGCGAGCCTCAAACCACATAAAAACAACAATTGAGGTACGCCATGAAATGGCTTGGAAAGCTGTACATCCAGGTGCTGATCGCCATGGCCCTGGCCATTGCGCTGGGCCTGCTGGCACCCGACGTTGCGGTACAGATGAAACCCCTGGGCACGGCGTTCATCGCCCTGCTGAAAATGCTGCTGGGGCCGATCATCTTTTTCACCGTCGTCCACGGCATCGCCCACATCGGCGATTTCCGCCGCCTGGGCCGCATCGGCATCAAGACCTTGCTGTACTTCGAGGTGGTCAGCACCCTGGCCATGCTCACCGGCTTCGTGGTGGTGTCGCTGGTGCGCCCCGGCGAGGGCCTGCACCTGCACATGGCCGACACGCTCACCGGTGAGGCTGCGGGGCAAAGCGCGGCATTGGCCGCCGACAGTTTCAGCCTCAGCCACTTCATGCTGTCGATCATCCCGCGCACGCTGGGCGCCGCCTTCGTCGATGGCGAGATCCTGCCGGTGCTGTTCGTTTCGGTGCTGGTGGGCGTGGCCCTGGCACAGTGCGCCAAGCCCGATTGGGTGGGGCTGCGTCTGCTGAACGAAGGTCAGACCGTCATCTTCAAACTGCTGGGCTACATCATGCGCCTGTCGCCGTTGGGGGCGTTCGGCGCCATGGCGGCGGCGGTGGGCAGCTACGGGCATTCGACCCTGCTGTACCTGCTGCGCTACATCTTCACCTACTACGCCAGCGTGCTGATTTTCATCTTCCTGATACTGGGTAGCGTGGCGGCGTTGGCGGGGTTCTCGTTGATCAAGATCCTGCGAGTGATCAAGGAGGAAGCCATCATCGCCATGGGTACCGCCTCCAGCGAAGCAGCGTTCCCGCGGCTGGTGGACAAGCTCAAGCAGGCTGGCTGCGACGAGGCGGTGGTGGGTTTCGTGCTGCCGGCCGGCTACAGCTTCAACATCGATGGCGCCTGCCTGTACATGGCCTGTGGCCTGGGCTTTCTGGCCCAGGCCACCGACACTTCCTTGTCGCTGGGCCAGCAATTGAGCTTGCTGGGCGTGATGCTGCTGACTTCCAAGGGCGGTGCAGGCTCGGCCGGCGGTGCGGTGATCAAACTGGCCGCCACCCTGCAGACCGTGCGTGTGTTGCCCATGGGCGCCGTGGGCCTGCTGTTCGGCATTGACCGGGTGCTGGCCATCGCCACCTCCACCACCAACGTCATCGGCAACAGCGTCGCGGTGTTCGTGATTTGCCGGTGGGAAAAACTCTTCGATCGCCAGCGCTTCGACGCCTACCTCAACCACCCGGAACGCGCCCAGACGGCGCCCGTTGCCACTTTGCCAGAGAGTTCGAAATGACAGACCAACCCCTTCGCATTGCCCTCATCGGTTTCGGTGAAGCCGGTGGAATCATTGGCCAGGACTTGGCCGTCCAAGGCCTGCACGTCAGTGCCTATGATCGGCTGGGCGAGCCGTTGCGCGCCAAGGCCATCGCCGCTGGCGTCACCTTGTGCACCACTGCCGCCGAGGCCGTCACGGGCGCCCATCTGATCTTCAGCGCCGTGACTGCGGGCT
>KI547165.1:170197-226036 GCA_000497835.1 gamma proteobacterium L18
GACATCAACTCGGTGGCGCCCAATACCAAGCGTACTGCCTGTGCTGCCGTGCAGGCGGCGGGGGGCAGTTATATCGACGCGGCAGTGATGGCCCCGGTGCCGCCGCAGCGTTTGCAGACGCCCATTCTGCTGGGCGGTGAGAAGGCCGAGCAGGTGCGTGCCTGGCTGACGCCCTTGGGCTTCAATGTGCGCGTGGTGGCTGAGGAGATCGGCGTGGCGTCGGCGATCAAGATGTGCCGCAGTGTGATGATCAAGGGGTTGGAGGCGCTGACCACCGAGTGCCTGTCCACCGCGCGCCAGTATGGCGCCGAGGATGCGGTGCTGGCTTCGTTGCACAAGAGTTTTCCCAGCATGGGCTGGGATGCGGACTTGCCGCATTACCTGATCAGTCGCGTGGCCGAGCATGGGCGGCGGCGGGCGGAGGAGATGGAGGAGGTGGCCAGGACGGCGGCTGATGTGGGTGTGACGCCGCACATGAGCCAGGCAATTGTGGCGACCCAGCGGGAGTTGGTGGAGTGTATGGCGCAGCAGGGCATGACCTATGCCGATACGGTGCCGTTTGATTGGACACGTTTGGTGGACAGCTTGGGTGGATAACCACCGTAGCCGCTGCCGAAGGCTGCGCCGGCCGGCCAAGCCAAGGAAAATTCCCAGCCGGGCAGCTGTTTATGCGCAGCTCTCAAGCACACCGCGAACCGCTTTTGCTGTTGCTTCCGTGAGGCCTTTGATCTTGATCGACGTCGGAGGGAGGGGACCCGGAGCGCAGCGCAGGGACCGGGCTCGGGGCGGAGAATCTTTGGTTATTTTTTTCGACTGAAAAAAGTGACCCGCCGTAAGGGCGGAAAGGTGATTCAGCATCACCCTAGCTAATGGATATGTTCACGATCTGTGGATCCCGCTTCTTGGGACTGTGGGCATATCCATTATGGAGGGGGCGGCCACTAGCGGTTCCGTCAGTAGCGCAGCCACTGCCTTGAAACCGCGTCGTCTGCATCGCGACCAAGGTCGGCTCCTACGCCGTCCGTGGTAGGCGCCGGCCTTGGCCGCGATGCTGACGACGCCGCCCCTCGCTGCGGCCACGTCGTGTGTCGGTCTTGACAAGCAATGGCGGTGCGGACGGTGAAGTAATTGATGGACAATCCATTGCTCGCCATCCAATCATCTGATCACAAAAGCAACCCATGATGACGCCCCCATGATCCTGCGCCATTTCACCACCATCCGCGGCCAGATCCTGGCGATCGTCACCGGCTCGTCGGTGGTCACCTTCCTGATCTTCCTGGCCCTGCTGTTCCTGCCCGGCGGCCCGCCAAGCCCGCCGTGGCCCTGGCAGACCACCTACCGGGTGACAAGCCTGGTGCAGATGCTGCGCGCCACCCCGCCTGAGGATCGGCAGAACTTGCAGGGCGCGGCCCAGGCCCTGGGCCTGAAGATGACCCTGCAACCCAGCATCACCCCATGCCCCGACAGCAACCTCAATTCCCGCGAATTGCAGAAGGCCCTGCGTGACGAGCTGGGCCCGCAGCAGCCGGTCAGTGCCCAGGCCTGCAACCCCGATGCCGATCAGGCCAACATTCAGATTCTGGTGCCGTTGGGCGAGCAGACCCTTGAGGTGCGCACCATGCGCATCGAGCGCGAGCCACCGCGCTTTTCCTTCCCGTTCTTCGGCGCCTTGCTGTTCCTGTGCGTGGGCGTTGCCGCGCTATCGGCCTGGGCCGCCTTGCGCGTGGTGCGCCCGTTGCGGCGGCTGTCCGACCAGGCCGAGGCGTTTGGCCGCGACATCGTGGTGGCGCCGCTGGTGGAGGAGGGGCCGCTGGAAATCCGCCGCGCCGCCCACGCCTTCAACCTGATGCAGAAGCGCATCACCGCCTCCATCGAAGGCCGCACGCGCATGCTCGCCGCCGTCAGCCATGACCTGCGCACGCCGCTGACGCGCATGCGCCTGCAACTGGAAACCGACCGCAAGGAAATCTCCCGGGAGAAGCTGATCCGTGACATCAGCCTGCTGCAGACCATGGTCAGCTCGGCACTGGCCTATCTGAGCAGCAGCTCCCACGCCGAGAAAAAGGAGCGCCTGGACCTGGGCGCACTGCTGTCCACCCTGTGCGACGATTACGAGGATGCTGGCGCCCACATTCACTACGAAGGCCCGCTGCAATTCACCTTCCGCTGCCGCCCGGACGCCATCCAGCGGGTGATGTGCAACCTCATCGACAACGCCCTGGGCTTCGCCACCCAGGTCACCGTCAGGGCGGTGGTGAGCGAAGGCGCGATCACCGTCGAAGTGCTCGACAACGGCCCCGGCATCGCCCCGGAGCGGCTCAAGGATGTCATCGAACCGTTCTTCCGTCTGGACCCCTCACGGGGCGATCGGCCCGGTAGCGTCGGGCTGGGGCTGTCCATCGTCAATGACATCGTGCAGGCCCACAACGGCACGTTCAGCCTGTCCAACCGCGAGCCCCATGGGCTGGTGGCGCGGATCGTGTTCGGCGGCGACGGCCTGTAGCACTACCTTTGTGGGAGCGGGTTCTACCCGCGAAAAGGACGCCACAGGGTGCCAGGTATTACGCGGTGTTCTTTTCGCGGGTAGAACCCGTTCCCACAGTGGGGTGTAGCAGCAACTGTCTTTTGGAGGTACACACTGTGGGAGCAAGCTGCCGAAGGCGGCGTCTGGCGCACGCGGTGCTCCAGTTGCACCGCAATGCCAGCGACGCGGCCTGGCGGCCGCTGCTACAGAACCGGCGTCATGTCTGCTTGTGCAGCAACTGTCCTAATTTTCCCCGCGCCACACCCGTCTTCGTTCCTATGACAACGACCACTCCCCGCGAGCGGCCGTTCCCCAAGCATGGAACTGAGGACCGACACAGCGATGGCCACTATCTTCGAGCGCCCGACTTCTCTGGCTCACGCCCTGGTGCGGCATGCCGCCCGGCAGCCGGAGGCGCCAGCCTTGCGTTTTCTCGACGGGCACAGCGATGAGGGGGTGGTGCTCAGCTATGGGCAACTGGACGCCCGCGCCCGGGCCATGGCCGCCGTCTTGAGTGAACGCGCCGGTCGTGGCGAACGGGCGCTGTTGCTGCTGCCCAGCGGCCCGGACTACGTGGCGGGGTTCTTCGCCTGCCTGTACGCCGGGGTCATCGCCGTGCCGGCCTATCCGCCGGAGTCCATGCGCCCGCAACACCTGGAGCGGCTGGTGGCGATCATCGGCGACGCCGAGCCCAGCGTGATCCTCACCACCGCCCAGTTGCTGCCCATCCTGCGCGACACCGCCCAGGCCAATGGCCTGGCCATGCCAGGGCTGCTGGCGGTGGACGAGATCGACACCGCCCGGGGCCAGGGCTGGGTCGCGCAACTGCCCCAGCCGCAGGACATCGCCTTCCTGCAGTACACCTCCGGTTCCACCGCCACACCCAAGGGCGTGCAAGTCAGCCAGGGCAACCTGGAGGCCAACGCCTGGCTGATCCGCCAGGGCTATGGCATCGATGACGGCGAGGTGATCGTCAGCTGGCTGCCGCTGTACCACGACATGGGCCTGATCGGCGGCCTGCTGCAGGGTATCTACAGCGGGGTGATGGTGGTGCTGATGTCGCCGCAGTACTTCCTGGAGCGCCCGCTGCGTTGGCTGGACGCGATCAGTCGCTTCGGGGGCACCATCAGCGGCGGTCCCGACTTCGCCTACCGGCTGTGCCACGAGCGCATCGCCGACAGCAAACTGGCCGGCCTGGACCTGAGCCGTTGGCGCGTGGCGTTCTCCGGCGCCGAGCTTATCCGCCAGGACAGCCTGGACGATTTCGCTGCACGCTTTGCCGCCTGTGGCTTCACGCCCAGGGCCTACCTGGCCAGCTATGGCCTGGCCGAGGCAACGCTGTTCGTGTCCGGCAGCCGTCCGGGGCAGGGCATCGATGCGCTGACGCTGGACGCCGAGGCCCTGGCGGCCAACCAGGCGCGCGCAGGCCATGGGGCGCACCTGATGAGCTGCGGCTGGCCGCAGCCTGAGCATGAGGTGCAGATCCTCGACCCCGTGACCCAGCAGGTGCTGGCCCCCGGCGCCGTGGGCGAAATCTGCAGCACGGGCCCCAGCGTCGCCCAGGGGTACTGGCGCAACCCTGAGGCCAGCGCCCGCGCCTTCGTGCAGCGCGACGGCCGCACCTGGCTGCGTACCGGTGACCTGGGCTTCCTGCATGAAGGCCAGCTGTACGTCAGCGGTCGTCTCAAGGACATGTTGATCATCCGCGGTCAGAACCTCTACCCCCAGGACATCGAGCGCACCGTGGAAACCCGCGTGGAGGCGGTGCGCAAGGGCCGGGTGGCGGTGTTCGCCCTCCAGCATCAGGGCGTGGAAGCCTTTGGCATCGCCGCCGAGGTAGGGCGTCGGGCGCAGAAACAGCAGCCCTTGCAAAGCCTGATCGAACAAGTGCGTGCCCAGGTCGCCGACGTGCACCGCGAGGCCCCAGCCGTGGTGCTGCTGCTGGAACCGGGCAGCCTGCCCAAGACCTCCAGCGGCAAACTGCAACGCTCGGCCTGCGCCGCGCAATGGCGGGACGGCAGCCTGGCCTGCGTGGCCCAGTGGCAGGCGGGGCAGGGCGCTGTGGCGACTAGCCCGGCGGTAACCGAGGCCCTGCCTGAGCATGTGGCGCGGTTGTGGCGCGAGGCCCTCAAGGTGCAGGCGCTGGAGCCGGGCGCCAGCTTCTTCAGCCAGGGCGGCAACTCCATCCAGGCCATCCAGATGATCGCCGAGCTGCGCGACGAACTGGGTGTCGAACTGTCGTTGCGCACCCTCTATGAAGCCCCTGGCCTGGATGATTTCACCGCCCAGGTACAGGCCCTGGCGCGCGGCGAGCCGCCCCAGGCGCCGATCATGCGGGCGCCCGGCCAGCCGGTGCCGCTGACCCCGGCCCAGCACCGCCTGTGGCTGATGTGGCAACTGCAGCCCAACAGCACCGCCTACAACATTCCCGGCGGCCTGCGCCTGCGCGGCGAGCTGGACCGCCCCGCGCTGACCCGCGCCTTCCAGGCCCTGGTGCAACGCCATGAGGCGCTGCGCAGCTGCTTTGTCGAGCAGGACGGCGTGGCCGTGCAGCAGGTCATGGACGGCGCGGACTTCACCGTGCTCCACGACGACCTCAGCGAGGTGGCCCCCGAGCTGCGCGAAGAACTGGCCCAGGCCATCGTCGACCAGGAAACCAACACCCCCTTCGACCTGGAAGAAGGCGCGCTGCTGCGCGTGCGCCTGGTGCAGGTGGACGAGCAGGAGCACCTGCTGCTGGTCACCGTGCACCACATCGTCGCCGATGGTTGGTCGTTCGCCATCCTGCTGGATGAATTCGCCCGGCTGTACGCCGACGCCTCGGCTGCCTTGCCGACCTTGCCGATCAGCCATGGCGACTACCTGGCCTGGCTGCAGGCCCGCCCGGTCGACACCGCACCGTTGCTGGCCTACTGGCAGAACCAGCTGGGCGGCGAACGCGAGGCCCTGGCACTGCCCTTGGATCATGCCCGCAGCCCGGGCGCATCCCCTGCGCAGCGCCTGAGCCTGAACCTGCCCGCCGCCCTGTGCCAACAGGTGGCCGCCACCGCCAAGGCCCAGGGCGTCAGCACCTTCATGCTGATGCTGGCCGCCTGGCAGGTGCTGCTGCACCGTTACACCGGCCAGGCCGACATCCGCGTCGGGGTGCCCAGCGCCACCCGCGAGCATCGTCATAGCCAGGGGCTGGTGGGGTTCTTCATCAACACCCAGGTGCTGCGCAACCAGGTTGACGGCCGCGCCGGCTTTGCCGCGCTGCTGGCCAGCGTGCGCACCACGGTGCTCGACGCCCATGCCCATCAGGCGCTGGACTATGAGCAGGTCAGCGCCGCGCTGGGTGATGCAGCCGGTTTCGAGGTGATGTTCAACCACCTGCAGCGCGACAGTGGGGCCCTGCGCCGCCTGCCCGGGCTGTTCGCCGAGGAGCTGCCGTGGCACAGCCGCGAGGCCAAGTTCGACCTGCAACTGCACAGCGAACAGGACGCCCAGGGCCGCCTGCGGGTGTCGTTCGACTACGCCCAGGCGCTGTTCGAGGCCAGCACCATCGAGCGCCTGAGCGGCCACTTCGTGACCTTGCTGGGGGCGCTGTGCAGCGACCCGCAACAACCGGTGGGTGACATTGCCCTGCTGGACGAGCGTCAACTGGTCCAGCAGCAGGCGTGGGGCACCGCGCCCCAGACCGAGCCCGACTGGCTGCTGCCCGCGCGCCTGGCCGCGCAGGCGGCGCGCACGCCGCAGCACATCGCCATGACCTACGCTGCCCAGACCCTCACCTATGCTGCCCTGGACCGCGCCGCCAATGCCTTGGCCTTGCGTCTGCGCGAACAGGGCGTGGGCCCCGAGGTGCGCGTGGGGGTGCTGGGCGAGCGCTCGCTGGCGTTGATGGTGGCGCTGGTGGCCATCGCCAAGGCCGGCGGTGTCTACGTGCCGCTGGACCCCGATTACCCCCGCGAGCGCCTGGCGTTCATGCTCCAGGACAGTGCCATCGCCCTGTTGCTGGGCCAGCAGTCGCTGCTCGACAGCCTGGCCGCGAACACCGGCGTCGCGACCCTGGCGCTGGATGACGTCGCCACCGGCCCCGGCAGCGACAGCGCGCCCTCCCTGGCGCTGCACCCGGACAACCTGGCCTACGTGATCTACACCTCCGGCTCCACCGGCCAGCCCAAAGCGGTGGGCGTGAGCCACGGCGCCCTGGCCGAACGTTTGAACTGGATGCAGCAGCAATACGCAATCAACGAACAGGACGTGCTGCTGCAAAAGGCCTCGCTGAGCTTCGACGTGTCGCTGTGGGAATGCTTCCTGCCGCTGATCGCCGGCAGCCGCCTGGCCCTGGCCGGCGATGGCGACCACCGTGACCCGCGTCGCCTGGTGGCGCTGGTGCGCGAGCACGGGGTGACGGTGCTGCACTTCGTGCCGCCGCTGCTGCAATTGTTCATTGAGGAGGCGCAGGTCGAGCAGTGCATCAGTCTGCGCCAGTTGTTCAGCGGGGGTGAGGCGCTGCCGGCCGACCTGTGCCGGCGCGTGCACGAACGCCTGCCCGGTGTGGCGTTGCACAACCGCTATGGCCCCACCGAAAGCGCGATCAACATCACCCACTGGCCGTGTAGCGCAGACGCCGGCGCACGCGTGCCCATCGGCCGGCCGCTGAGCAATGCCGTGGTGCAGATTCGCGACGATCATTGGCAGGTGGCGGCGGCGGGTGCCCGTGGAGAACTGCTGCTGGGCGGCAACGCCCTGGCCCGCGGCTACCTGGGCCAGCCAGGGTTGACCGCCGCGCGCTTCCTGCCCGCCGACGGCGGCGCTCGCCTGTACCGCAGCGGCGACCTGGCGCGCTGGCGCCACGACGGCGCGCTGGATTACCTGGGGCGTCTGGACGAGCAGGTGAAACTGCGCGGGGTGCGCATCGAAATCGAGGAAATCCGCGACGCGCTGCTGCAGCAATCGGGCGTGCAACAGGCCGCCGTGGTGCTGGCCCAGGGCGCGGGCGGCGGCCAGTTGCTGGCCTACCTGGTGGTGGAGGGCGAGGAAGCCCCTGCCGTGCTGGCCACCCGCATTCGCCAGGCCCTTCAGCAGCGTCTGCCCGAGGCCATGATCCCGGCGCATATCCTGCGCCTGGCGGCCTTGCCGCTGGGCCCCACCGGCAAGCTCGACCGCCGAGCCTTGCCCCAGCCCGACCTGAGCGTGCGTGACTACCGTGAACCGCGCGATACGCTGGAACGTGAGCTGGCGGCCATCTGGGCCCAGGTGCTGGAACTGGACCGTGTGGGCCTGGACGACGACTTCTTCGAGCTGGGCGGCCACTCGCTGCTGGCCACCCGCATCGTCTCCCGGGCGCGCCAGGCGTTCGACGTGGAACTGCCGCTGCGCAGCCTGTTCGAGTCGCGGCGCCTGCAGGATTTCGCCGCCTGGGTGGCCCGCGCCAAGGCCGAAGGCCAGGTGGACGGGCAGGGCGCCATTGCCCTGGTCGACCGTGGCCAGCGCGTGGCGTTGTCCTATTCCCAGCAGCGCATGTGGTTCCTCTGGCAACTGGACCCGCAAAGCCCGGCGTACAACGTCGGCGGCATGGCCCGCCTGCGTGGCACCCTGCACGTGGACGCCTTCGAGCGCGCGTTGCAGGCCCTGATCCACCGCCATGAAAGCTTGCGCACCACCTTCCCCAGCGAAGACGGCAAGGCTTGGCAGCAGGTCCGCGCGCAGTCCGACGTAACCATGCAATGGCTGGACATCAGCACCCAGGCGCCTGCCCAGCGCGCCGCCAGCCTGACCCGCCTGGCCGATGAGCAGGCCCACGCGCCATTCGACCTGGAGCACGGCCCGCTGCTGCGCGTGTGCCTGGTCAAGAGCGGTGAGCGCGAGCATCACCTGTTGCTTACCCTGCACCACATCGTCACCGAAGGCTGGGCCATGGACATCTTCGCCCGCGAACTGGGCGCCCTGTACGAGGCCTTCGTCGACGATCGCGAATCGCCGCTGGCGCCGTTGCCGGTGCAATACCTGGACTACAGCGCCTGGCACCGCGGCTGGCTGGAAGGCGGCGAAATGCAGCGTCAGCTCGACTACTGGCGCGCGCAACTGGGCGGCGAACAACCGCTGCTGGCGTTGCCCGCCGACCGTCCACGGCCGGCGGTGCAAAGCCACCACGGCGAACTGCACCGCTTCGACCTGGATGCACAATTGGCCCGGCAAGTGACGCGCTTCAACAGCGAGCGCGGCCTGACGCTGTTCATGACCATGACCGCCGCCCTGTCGGTGCTGTTGTACCGCTACAGCGGCCAGGATGACCTGCGCATCGGCGTGCCGGTGGCCAACCGTATCCGCCCGGAAAGCGAAGGGCTGATCGGTGCTTTCCTCAACACTCAGGTGCTGCGCATCCGCCCCCACGGGCAGATGAGCGTCGAGGCGCTGCTGGCCCAGGTGCGCCAGGTGGCCATCGATGGCCAGTCCCATCAGGACGTGCCTTTCGACCAACTGGTCGAAACCCTGCAACCCGAGCGCAGTGCCGCCTGGAACCCGCTGTTCCAGGTGATGTGCAACGTGCAGCGCTGGGAGTTCCAGCAGCAACGGCAACTGGCCGGCGAGGTGCAGGTGGACTACCTGGTCAACGACGCCCGCGCCACCAAGTTCGACCTCAACCTTGAGGTCACCGATTTCGACGAACAGCTGCGCTGCTGCCTGACCTACAGCACCGACCTGTTCGACGCCGAACGCATCGCGCGCATGGCCGAGCACTGGCAGCACCTGTTGCGGGCCATGCTGGCCAACCCCGAGCAGTGCCTGAGCGAACTGCCGCTGCTGGCCGACCACGAGCGCCAGGCGCTGGTGGCGGCCGGGCGCGGCGATGCGCCGGTGGCGCAGATCGATACCGTGCACGCGCTGTTCGAACGCCAGGCCCTGGCCACGCCGGATGGCCTGGCAGTGACCTGTGCCGGGCGCTCGCTCAGCTACGCCCAGCTCAACGCCCAGGCCAACCGCCTGGCCCATCATCTGACGGCTTTGGGTGTGGGCCCGGAAGTGCGCGTGGGCCTGGCCCTGCGCCGCTCGGTGGACCTGGTGGTGGGCCTGTTGGCCATCCTCAAGGCCGGCGGCGCCTACGTGCCGCTTGACCCTGAATACCCCCACGAGCGCCTGCGCTACATGATCGAGGACAGCGGCCTCGCCGTGCTGCTGGGCCATGATGAGTTGCTGGGGCAGGGCACGCTGCCCACTGGCGTTCACGCCTGGAGCCTGGAGCAGGACCAGGCCGCCCTGGCGGCTTACCCCGCCAGCAGCCCCGCCGAGCGCTGCCACGCCGGGCACCTGGCCTACATGATCTACACCTCCGGCTCCACCGGCCTGCCCAAGGGAGTGGCCGTGGACCAGGGGCCGCTGGCCATGCACTGCCTGGCGGTGGGCAAGCTGTTCGGTACCACGCCGGCCGACTGCGAGCTGCATTTCTATTCCATCAACTTCGACGCCGCCAGCGAGCGCCTGCTGGTGCCGCTGCTGTTCGGGGCCCACGTGGTGCTGCGCGAGCAGGGGCAATGGGACGCGGAGGCGATCTGCACCCTGATCCGCGCGCACAACATCAACGTGCTGGGCTTCACCCCCAGCTACGGCGGCCAGCTGGCCCAGTGGCTGCGCAGCCGGGACGAGCGCCTGCCGGTGCGCCTGTGCATCACCGGCGGCGAAGCGCTGACCCCGGAGCACGTGCACACCCTGCGCGACACCTTCGCGCCGCAGACCCTGTTCAACGCCTACGGCCCCACCGAAACCGTGGTCATGCCTACCGCCTGCACCGTCGCGGCCGCCCTGGCCGTGGAGGCCGCCAACGTGCCGATCGGTCGCGTGGTCGGCGCCCGCCAGTTGCATGTGCTGGACGCCGACCTGGCGCAGGTGCCGGCCGGCGCCACCGGCGAGCTGTACGTGGGCGGCCAGGGCCTGGCCCGCGGTTACCACGGCCGCGCCGGGCTGAGCGCCGAACGCTTTGTCGCCGACCCGTTCGACGCCACGGGCGGCTGCCGCCTGTACCGCACCGGCGACCTGGTGCGCCAGTGCGCCGACGGTCAGCTGGAGTACCTGGGCCGCATCGACCACCAGGTCAAGGTGCGCGGCTTCCGCATCGAACTGGGCGAAATCGAGGCACGACTGTTGGCCCACGAGCAGGTGCGTGAAGCCGTGGTACTGGCCATCGACGGGCCATCCGGCAAGCAACTGGCCGGTTACCTGCTGGCGGACGACAACCTTGACCTTGCGCAGGTGCGTGCCCACCTGCACCACGGCCTGCCGGAACACATGGTGCCCACGCACCTGATGGTGCTGGCGCAGTTCCCCTTGACCGCGAACGGCAAGCTCGACCGCCGGGCTTTGCCAGCCCCGGACCTGAGTGCCGGCCAGCACGCCTACCAGGCGCCGCAGACGGCGGTGGAGCGCGGCCTGGCCGAGGTCTGGCAAGGCGTGCTGGGCGTGGCGCAGGTGGGCGTCGATGACAATTTCTTCGCCTTGGGCGGCGACTCGATCCTGTCCATCCAGGTGGTCAGCCGCGCCCGCCAGGTGGGCATCCACTTCACCGCCAAGGACCTGTTCCAGCACCAGACCGTGCGCACCCTGGCCGGCGCGGCGCGGCAGAGCGAGCAGGTCAGCATCGATCAGGGCCCGGTCACCGGGGCCAGCGCGCTGACGCCGATCCAGCACTGGTTCTTCGATCAGGACCTGGCGGCCCCGCAGCACTGGAACCAGTCGCTGCTGTTGGGTGCCGAGCAGCCCCTGCAGGCGCCCCTGCTGGAACAGGCGCTGCAAGCGCTGGCCAGCCATCACGATGCCTTGCGCCTGCGTTTTGCGGCCGATGCCGACGGCCAGTGGCAGGCCCATTACGCCGCCATCGACGCCGACCAGGCGCTGTTGTGGCAAGGTGAAGCGCACAGCGCCGACCAGCGCCTGGCGCTGTTCGAACAGGCCCAGCGCAGCCTCGACCTGCAACATGGCCCGCTGTTGCGCGCCGTGCTGGTGCCCGGCGATCAGCCGCGGCTGTTGCTGGCCATCCATCACCTGGCCGTGGACGGGGTGTCGTGGCGGGTGCTGCTCGAAGACCTGCAGACGGCCTATCGGCAGCTGCAGCAAGGCCAGGCCATCCGTCTGCCGGCCAAGACCAGCGCCGTGCGCGACTGGGCCCGGCGCCTGGGCGCCTATGCCGGCAGCGAGTCCCTGCGCGAGGAGGCGCACTGGTGGCAGGCGCAACTGCGCAACGCCCCGGCGGACCTGCCGCGCGACTTCACCGGCAGCCCCAACCTGGAACGCGATGCCCGCAGCGTCAGCCTGACCCTGGACGCCGACGCCACCCGCCAGTTGCTGCAACAGGCGCCCCAGGCCTACCGCGCCCGGGTCGACGACCTGCTGCTGACCGCACTGGCGCAGACCCTGTGCGCCTGGACCGGCCAGCCTTCGGCGCTGGTGCAACTGGAAGGTCACGGCCGCGAGGAGCTGTTCGACGAACTGGACCTGAGCCGCAGCGTCGGCTGGTTCACCAGCGCCTACCCATTGCAGCTGACCCCGGCCGACAACGCCGGCGACAGCCTCAAGGCTATCAAGGAACAACTGCGCAGCGTGCCGCACAAGGGCCTGGGCCATGGCGTGCTGCGCTACCTGGCCGACCCGGCCAGCCGCGCCGCCATGGCCGCCTTGCCCCAGGCGCGCATCACCTTCAACTACCTGGGGCAGTTCGACCAGGGCTTCGCTGACGACGCCCTGTTGCGCCCGCTGGCCGAAGCGGGCGGTGCCCAGCACAGTGGCGACGCGGCGCTGGCCAATTGGCTGAGCGTCGATGGCCAGGTGTACGGCGGCGAGCTGACCCTGCGCTGGACCTTCAGCACGCAGCTGTTCCGCCCCGAGACCGTCGAACAGCTGGCCCAGGCCTACCAGCGCACGCTGCTGACCCTGATCGAGCACTGCCTGCAACCCCAGGCGGGCGGCATCACGCCGTCGGACTTCCCCCTGGCACGCCTGGATCAGGCGCAGCTCGATGCGCTGCCGCTGGGCTTCGAGGCCATAGAAGACGTGTTCCCCCTGACGCCGATGCAAGAGGGCCTGCTGCTGCACACCCTGCTGGAGCCGGGCACCGGCATCTATTTCATGCAGGACCGCTACAGCATCGACAGCGCCCTGGATGTGGCGCGTTTCGACCGCGCCTGGCGCGCCGTGGTGGCCCGCCATGAGGCTCTGCGGGCTTCGTTCTGCTGGAGTGCCGGCGAGCAGATGCTGCAGATCATCCACCGCGGCGATGGCGACGGCGTGGAGTTCCTGGACTGGAGCGCGCTGCCCGCCGATCAGCACGAAGCGCGCCTGCAAGCGTTGCTGGAACGCGAACGCCTGGCCGGTTTCGCCTTGCTGGAGCGCCCGCCGCTGCACCTGCGCCTGATCCGCCTGGCGCCCGAGCAGCACTGGTTCATCATGAGCAACCACCACATCCTCATCGATGCCTGGTGCCGCTCGATCATGATGGGCGACTTCCTGGCCATCTATAAGGCCCTGGAGCAGGGCAGCGAAGCGCGCCTGGCGACGCCGCCGCGCTACCGTGAGTTCATCGCCTGGCTGCACAATCAGGGCCTGGAGACCTCGCAACAGTACTGGCGCCAGAGCCTGGCCGGCTTTGCCCGGCCCACCTACATCCCCAGCGACCGGCCGATCCTGCACGACAACGGTGGCATGCGCGTGGGCGACCTGCACAGCCGCCTGTTGCCCGAGCAGGGCGCACGGCTGCGCGAGCTGGCCCAGGCCCATCAATTGACCGTCAACACCTTCGCCCAGGCGGCCTGGGCCCTGGTGCTGCGTCGCTATAGCGGCGAGCGCGACGTGCTGTTCGGCGTCACCGTGGCCGGCCGCCCGGCCAGCCTGCCGCAGATGCAGCAGTGCGTGGGCCTGTTCATCAACAGCATCCCGCTGCGCGTGGCCATGCCGGCGCCGGGTGACCGGCTCAGTGTGCGCCAGTGGCTGCAGCAACTGTTCGAAACCAACCTGGCGTTGCGCGAGCACGAGCATCTGCCGCTGGTGAGCATTCAGGAATGCAGCGAGCTGCCCAAGGGCCAGGCGCTGTTCGACAGCCTGTTCGTGTTCGAGAACGCGCCGGTGGACGCCACCGTGCTGGAGGGCGCCGAGGGGCTCAACGCCAAGTCCGGCTCGGGCCGCACCCACACCAACTACCCGTTGACCGTGGTCTGCTACCCCGGCGACGACCTGGGCCTGCACCTGTCCTACGACCAGCGCTTCTTCGAGGCGGCCACCATCGAGCGTCTGCTGGGGGACTTCCAGCGCTTGCTGGTGGCCCTGGCCGATGGCTTCGAGCAGGACCTGGAGGACTTGCCGCTGCTGGCCGACGACGAGCGCCGCTTCGTGCTGCAAGGCTGCAACCAGAGCGAGCAGGCGTACCCGCTGCACCAGGGCTACGTGCCGCTGTTCGAGGCCCGCGTGGCTGCGCACCCCGAGCGTATCGCGGCCGCCTGCCTGGATGAGCAGTGGCGCTACGGCGAGCTGGACCGCTACGCCAACCGCCTGGGCCACGCCCTGATCGCGGCCGGCGTGCAACCTGACCAGCCGGTGGCGCTGCTGGCCGAGCGTGGCTTGCCGCTGCTGGGCATGATCGTCGGCAGCCTCAAGGCGGGCGCCGGTTACCTGCCGCTGGACCCGGCGCACCCGCACCAACGCCTGGCCACCATCGTCGAACGCAGCCAGGCCCCGGTGCTGGTGTGCACCGCTGCCAGCCGGGCCCTGGCCGAACGCTTGCTGGACGAGCTGGGCTGCAGTGGCTGCCGCCCGCAGCTTGTGGTCTGGGAGGGTGTGCAGGCGGGGCAGGGCCGTGATACGGCGCCGGGCGTGGCGGTCAGCGGCCAGCACTTGGCCTACGTGATCTACACCTCCGGCTCCACCGGCGTGCCCAAGGGCGTGGCGGTGCAGCAGGCAGGCATGCTCAACAACCAGCTGAGCAAGGTGCCGTACCTGTGCCTGGACGAACGCGACGTGATCGCCCAGACCGCCTCGCAAAGCTTCGACATCTCGGTGTGGCAGTTCCTCACCGCCGCCCTGTGCGGGGCGCGGGTGCAGATCGTGCCGGACGCCATCGCCCATGACCCGGCTGCCTTGCTGAGCCATGTGCGTGACACCGGCATCACCGTGCTGGAGAGCGTGCCGTCGCTGATCCAGGGCCTGCTGGCCGAGCCCGCCGGGGCGCTGGACCGCCTGCGCTGGCTGCTGCCCACCGGCGAAGCCATGCCGCCGGCACTGGCCCGCCAGTGGCTGCACACCTACCCGACAGTGCCGTTGGTGAACGCCTATGGCCCGGCCGAGTGCAGCGACGACGTGGCGCTGTTCAAGGTCGACGAAGCCTCGGTGGGCGGCAGCTACCTGCCCATCGGCACGCCGACCGACAACAACCTGCTGTACCTGCTGGGCGACGACCTGGCACCGGTGCCGCTGTTGGCCGACGCCGAGCTGTTCATTGCCGGCACCGGCGTGGGGCGCGGCTACCTGGGCGACCCGGCGCGCACCGCCGCCAGCTTCCTGCCCAACCCGTTCGGCGCGCCGGGCGAGCGCCTGTACCGCAGCGGCGACCTGGCGCGTCGGCGCCTGGACGGAGTGCTGGAATACGTCGGCCGGGTCGACCATCAGGTGAAAATTCGCGGCTACCGCATCGAGCTGGGTGAAATCGAAGCCCGCCTGCGTCAACTGCCTCAGGTGCGCGACGCCGCCGTGGCCGCCCAGCAGGCCGCCAGCGGGCATTACCTGGTGGGCTACGTGGTGGGCTGCGATGACTGGCAGGCCATCAAGCAGCACCTGGGCCAGACCCTGCCCGAGTACATGGTGCCGCGCCATTGGCAGGTGCTGGAGCAGTTGCCGCTCAACGCCAACGGCAAGCTCGACCGCAAGGCCCTGCCGGCCCTGGAATTTGGCACCGCGGCCCAATACCAGGCGCCCTCCAGCGAGCTGGAACGCACCCTGGCCGATATCTGGGCGCAGGTGCTGGGCGTGGACCGCGTGGGTGTCACCGACAACTTCTTCGACCTGGGCGGGCATTCGTTGCTCGCCACCCAGATCGCCTCGCGGGTGCAGCAGGCGCTGCAACGCAACGTGCCGCTGCGGGCGATGTTCGAGTGCAGCACCGTGCAGGAACTGGCGCGGCATATCGACGAACTGGGCGGCAGCGCGCTGGACCAGGACAAGGTCACCCGCATCGATGACCTGATGGCCAGGCTGGAAGCGCTGTGATCGCCATGACCCGTTTCACCTCACCGGGCGCCTGTGCGCCCGGGCACACCCCCGGCTTTTTGACTTCTTTCTCAGGAGCACCACGATGAGCACAGTGTTGGCCGAACAACCCGGCATCAGCGACGTCGACGAAAAGGATTACCAGTTCGAGGACAACCCCATCCTGGCCCGTCAGAAGCTGCAGGAATCCAATGCCCGCAGTTACCCGCGCCGCATCCCCCTGGCGCTCAAGCGTGGCCGTGGCATCCACGTCGAAGACGTGGAGGGGCGCACCTTTATCGACTGCCTGGCCGGTGCCGGCACCCTGGCACTGGGGCACAACCACCCGGTGGTGATCGACGCCATTCGCCAGGTGCTGGATGACGAGCTGCCGTTGCACACCCTGGACCTGAGCACGCCGGTCAAGGACCGCTTCGTGCAGGACCTGTTCGCCGCGCTGCCGCCGGCCTTTGCCCGTCAGGCCAAGATCCAGTTCACCGGCCCCACCGGCACCGACGCGGTCGAGGCGGCGCTCAAGCTGGTGCGCATCGCCACCGGCCGCAGCACCGTCATTGCCTTCCAGGGCGGCTACCACGGCATGAGCCAGGGCGCGTTGAGCCTGATGGGCAACCTCAAGGCCAAGACCTCGTTGGGCTCACTGCTCAGCCAGGGCGTGCAGTTCATGCCGTTCCCCTATGACTATCGCTGCCCCTTCGGCCTGGGTGGCGAGAAAGGCGTGGAGGTCAACCTGCGCTACCTGGACAACCTGCTCAACGACCCCGAAAGCGGCGTGCAGCCACCCGCCGCGGTGATCGTCGAAGTGGTGCAGGGCGAGGGCGGCGTGATCCCGGCGGCGGACGCCTGGTTGCGCGGCGTGCGGGAAATCACCGCACGCGCCGGTGTGGCACTGATCATCGACGAAATCCAGACCGGCTTTGGCCGCACCGGCAAGCTGTTCGCCTTCGAGCACGCCAGCATCGTCCCTGACGTGGTGGTGCTGTCCAAGGCCATCGGCGGCAGCCTGCCGCTGTCGGTGATGGTCTACCGCGACTGGCTCGACACCTGGCAGCCGGGCGCCCACGCCGGCACCTTCCGCGGCAACCAGATGGCCATGGCCGCAGGTTCGGCGGTGATCCGCTACATCAAGTCCGAGCACCTGGTGCAGCACGCCGCCGACATGGGCCAACGCTTGCGTGAGCACCTGCAGGGCCTGCAACGCCACACCCCGCAACTGGGCGACGTGCGTGGCCGCGGGCTGATGCTGGGCGTGGAAGTGGTGGACCCCGACGGCAAGGCCGACGTGCTCGGCCACCCGCCGGTGAACCCGATCCTGGCCAGCCGCATCCAGCGCGAGTGCCTCAAGCGCGGCCTGATCATCGAATTGGGCGGCCGCCACGGCAGCGTGGTGCGCTTCCTGCCACCGCTGATCATCACCGCCCAGCAGGTGGACGAAGTGGCGGGCATCTTCGCCCGGGCGGTGGGGGTGGCGGTGGTGGGGTGACAGCGTCGCGATAACGGTGGGAGCAAAGCTTGCTCGCGATGCAGGCGACGCGGTTTTTCCGGACTACCGCGTCGATGCCATCGCGAGCAAGCTTTGCTCCCACAGTGTTAACCCGGATACAGGTGTAAGCCTCAACACTGTGGGAGCAAAGCTTGCTCGCGAGAGGCCGGTGCAGGTTGCCCACAACCATAGAATCTCCCACAGTGTGTACCTCCACAAGCACACCTTAATTTCCGCTCACCCTCACTCGTATTGATTACACATTCACCCTCAAGGAGCACCACCCATGACCTCAGTATTCGACCGTGAAGACATCCTGTTCCAGGTCGTGATCAACCACGAAGAGCAATATTCCATCTGGCCCGACTACAAGGCGGTGCCCAACGGCTGGCGCACCGTGGGCAAGAGCGGTTTCAAGAAAGAGTGCCTGGCCTACATCGAAGAGGTGTGGACCGACATGCGTCCGCTCAGCCTGCGCCAGCACATGGACAAACAAGCAGCCCTGGCGGCGCAATGAGGGGCTGACCATGGCCAATGTGCAACTGTTCTGCCTGCCTTATTCGGGTGCCAGCGCCATGGTCTACAGCCGCTGGCGGCGCGCCGTGCCCTCGTGGCTGAGCGTGCTGCCGGTAGAGTTGCCCGGCCGCGGCGCGCGTCTGGGCGAACCCTTGCAGACGGACATGGCGGCGTTGGCGCGCCAGCTGGCGGCGGAAATCCTGCCCAGGATCCACGGCCCGTACGCGTTGTTCGGGCACAGCCTGGGGGCATTGCTGGCCTTCGAAATCGCCCACGCGCTGCGCGACGCTGGCGCGCCGCCGCCCTTGGCGTTGATTGCCTCGGGCACGGCGGCGCCGACGCGTCGCGAAGACTATGAGCGCGGGTTTGCCGACCCCAAGAGCGACGAGGAGCTCAAGGCGCAACTGCGCGATCTGCAGGGCACGCCCCCTGAGGTACTGGCCAACCAGGAACTGATGGAACTGACCCTGCCGATCCTGCGGGCCGATTTCCTGATGTGCGGCCGCTACGCCTACCGCCAGCGCCCGCCGCTGGAGTGCGCGCTGCACGTGCTGGGCGGCGCCGACGACCGGGCCAGCCAGGGGCAACTGGTGGCCTGGCAACGCGAAGGCCGCGGCAGCTTCATCCTGGACATGCTGCCTGGCGGGCATTTCTTCCTCCACGAGCACGAAGCCCGGGTGCTGCGCCTGCTGGCCAGCCAGCTGCCGCGTCGCGCGGTCGCCGTGTAGCCGCTGCAACCCGGCCACGGGGGCGTCAGTCCAGCGCGCGCCCCAGGCGCCAGTAGCCCATGAAGGTCAGGGCGCGTTTGTCGAGACCCAATTCGCTTACCCAGTGCCGCCGGATGGCCATGACGGCGGCGGATTCGCCGGCGACCCAGGCGTAGAACTGATTGTCCTGCGGCTTGGCCAGGTCCCATAGCACTTGGGTTTCGATGTCCACGTCGGCAACCGCTTGCGTGTTGTCCAGGCGCGGTGCCTTGGCCAGCAGGGTAGCGCGTGCCCTGGCTGCCTGGACCATGCCCTCGCCATGTTCGATGCCTAGCTCGTCGCGCGCCAGCCAGGTGACGTCGGTGCCGAGCAGGGCGAGTCGATCACTGGCGTGGGGCACTTCGATAAAGGCTTCGATCTGCGGTGGCGGCGACACCTGGGCCAGTTCCTCGAGAATCCCGGCAATGGCCGGCAGCGCCGTTTCATCGCCGATCAGCAGCACGTGGCGTACGCCCTGGGGCGGCTGCCATTCGTAGCCGCCGGGGTCGCCGGGTTCGTCGCAGGGGGCCACCATCTGCAGGCGGTCCCCTGGCCTTGCGTGGGTGGCCCAGCGCGACGCAGGGCCATTCTCACCGTGCAACACGAACTCCACGTCCACCTCGCCAGCGTCGGCACGCAGGGCGCGGATGGTGTAGGTGCGCATTGGCGGTCGCCGCGTCGGCTCGATGGCGCGCAAGGCCTGGTGCCAGTTGCCCACCAGGGGCAATTGCGCGGGTTGGCCATCAGCGCCAGGGAACAGCAGTTTGATGCGCTGGTCCGGCGCCAGGGTGCGCATGTGCGCCACCTGGGGGCCGGTGAACACCAGGCGCGTCAGCGACGGCGTCACCTCGATGCGCTGTTTCAATTGCACATCGAAAATCCGGTAGCTGGCGCGTTTGCCGGGTACGGCCTGGTTCGCCAGTTTGCGCAGGTTGTTGGCCAGGGAGGTAAGCATTCAGGGGCCGCCTTTTGGCTGAGGGTGTATCAGGGTGTACGAAACCGGTGCGGCGATATTTACCCGGCGTGCTGCAGGCGCAAAGGCTAAATCAGCCCGGGGTTGCTTCGTCTTTGGGGGATGACTGGGCCCCAGGTCCCGCTTCCGATCCTCAAGGACGCCATGCATGAATGCCGAAGATTCATTGAAACTCGCTCGTCGCTTTATCGAACTGCCTGCGCCCAAGCGCCAATTGTTCCTGGCCGGGCTGCAGCAAGAGGGGGTCGATTTCTCCCTGTTCCCGATACCTGCCGGCGTTGGCGGCAGCGAGCGTGACGGCCTGTCCTACGCCCAGCAGCGCATGGCGTTCCTGTGGCAGTTGGCGCCCCAGGGCGCTGCGTATAACCTGCCCATGGCCGTGCGCCTCAATGGCCCGCTGAACGAAGCAGCCCTGCAGGCTGCCTTCGACCAGCTGGTGGTGCGTCACGAGAGCCTGCGCACCCACCTGCAGGCGGACGGCGATCAGTTGCGCCAGCAGGTGTCGGCACCTGCGGCGGTGCAAATCGTCCGCCATGACCTGAGCCACCTGCCAGCTGATGCGCGTGAAGCACAGGTCGCGACACTGGCCGATGACGAAGCGCAAGCCCCCTTCGACCTGCTGCGCGGCCCGTTGTGGCGGGTACAGCTGCTGCACCTGGGCCCGCAGGCACACGTGCTGTTGCTGACCTTGCACCACATCATCGCCGATGGCTGGTCGCTGAACGTGCTGATCAACGAGTTCACGCGCCTTTACGATGGCGCCTGCAGCGATGTCGATGCCGTGCTGCCGATGCTGCCCGTGCAGTACCGCGATTACGCGGTGTGGCAGCGCAGCTGGCTGGAAGCCGGCGAGCAGGCCCGGCAACTGGCCTACTGGCAGGCCAAGCTGGGCGACGATCACGGCCCGCTGGAACTGGCCTTTGATCGTCCGCGCCCCGCCACGCCCAGCCACCGGGGTGCCCGCCATGCGCTTGAGCTGCCGCCAGCGCTGGTCGAGCGCCTCAGCGCGTTGGCCAAAAGCCAGGGCGCGACGCTGTTCATGGTGTTGCTGGCTTCGTTCAAGCTGCTGTTGCAGCGCTACAGCGGTCAACGCGCAATCCGCGTCGGCGTGCCGGTTGCCAACCGTCACCGCGAGGAGGTGGAAGGCTTGATCGGGTGTTTCATCAACACCCAGGTGCTGCACACTGACATCGACCCGCTGATGGACGTGGCCGAGCTGCTGCGGCGGGTCAAGGACACGGCGTTGGGCGCCCAGGCGCATCAGGACCTGCCGTTCGAACGCCTGGTGGAAGCGCTGGCGCTGGACCGCAGCGCCCGCCACAGCCCCTTGTTCCAGGTGCTGTTCAACCATCAGTCCACCATTGCCGACGCCGGGCAGATCCGCCTGCACGACGGCCTGGCGCTGGAAAAACTGGCGCTGCAAAAGCACAGTGCCCGCTTTGACCTGGCGCTGGACACCTTCGAGAGCGGCGGTCGCCTTCAGGCCATATTCACCTACGCACTGGACCTGTTCGACGAACACACCGTGGTCGGCATGGGCCAGCATTGGCTGACCCTGCTCGAAGGCTTGGCGGCCAATGCCGGCAGCGTGGTGGGCGAGTTGGCCCTGGGTACGGAGCAGGGCGCGGCGCCCCTGCCGTCGGTGGCGGCGCCGCATCTGTGCATCCACACCCTGATCGAAACCGCGGCCCAGGCTGACCCGCAACGCCTGGCCGCGGTCAGCGGCCAGGACTCGATCACCTACGCCGCACTGCAGGCACGGGCCGATGCCCTGGCCCAGGCGTTGCTCGATATCGGTGTGCAGGTGGATGAACGGGTAGCGGTGGTCGCCGACCGTTCGATCGACATGCTGGTGGGCCTGCTGGCCGTGCTCAAGGCCGGCGCTGCCTACCTGCCGCTGGAACCGGACCTGCCGGCGGCGCGGCTGGCGTTCATGCTGGCCGACAGTGGCGTCAAGCGGGTGCTGGGGCGCATCGACCAGGCCAGCCTGCCGCTGGACGTGACCTGCGTGGACCTGGGGGGCGAGCATCGTGCCTTGCCGCTGCGCCAGGTGCCGGTCAGTGCAGGCAACCTGGCGTATGTGATCTATACCTCCGGCACCACGGGCACGCCCAAGGGCGTGGCGGTCAGCCACGGCGCGCTGGCCAACTACGTGCACGGGGTGACGGCGCGCCTGCCGATGGATGAACTGCAGCAGTTGGCCATGGTGACCACGCCGGCGGCCGACCTGGGCCATACGGTGTTGTTCGGCGCGCTGTGCAATGGCAAGACCCTGCACCTGCTGAGCAAGGATCAGGTGCTGGATGCCGACACCTTCGCCGCCTACCTGCGCGAACACCGCATCGATGCCCTGAAGACCGTGCCTTCGCACCTGCAGGCGATGCTGGCTGCCGGTGCCGCAGCGTTGCCTGCGCGCTGTCTGATTCTGGGCGGGGAAGCCTGCACCCAGGCCCTGCTGGGCCGTATCGCCGCGCTGGCGCCGACGCTGGCGGTGATCAACCACTACGGCCCCACCGAAACCACCGTGGGCGTGTTGACCCATGCCCTGGATCAACAGCCCTTGCTGGGTCGGCCGCTGGCCAACAGCCGTGCCTACGTGCTGGACAGCTGCCTGCAGGCGGTGCCGGGCGCTGCTCGCGGCGAGCTGCACATTGCCGGCGCGGGGCTGGCCCGCGGCTACCTGGGGCGCCCAGGATTGACCGCCGAGCGCTTCGTGCCCGACCCCACGGGGGCCGTCGGCGAGCGGATGTACCGCAGTGGCGACTGGGTACGCGAGTGCGCCGGCGGCGCGCTGCAGTTCGCCGGGCGCATGGACGGCCAGGTGAAAATCCGCGGCTATCGCGTGGAGCTGGCGGAAATCGACACCTGCCTGCGTCAGCAGCCGGGCATCGACAACCTGGTGGTACGCGTGGTGGGCCAGGGCGCCGAAGCGCAACTGGCCGCCTACCTGGTGCCCCAGGCCTGGCCGGCGGACGATGACGCCCGTCGGGTGTTTACCGACCAGATGCGCGCCGCCCTGCGCCTGACGTTGCCCGAGCACCTGGTGCCGCAGTACCTGGTGTTGCTTGAGCATTTGCCGGTGACCGCCAACGGCAAGGTTGACCTCAAGGCGCTGCCCGAGCCGCTGGCCACGGTTGCCCGGTACCGTGCCCCCGAAACCCCGCTGCAACGCCAGGTGGCGGCCATCTGGGCCGAGGTGCTGCAGGCTGGGCAGGTGGGGCTGGATGACAACTTCTTTGCCTTGGGTGGGCATTCGTTGCTGGCCACGCAGGTGGTGTCGCGTGTGCGGCAGCAGTTGAAGCTGGAGGTGGCCTTGCGGGTGCTGTTCGACACGACGGACCTGCTGGGCTTCACGCGGGTGCTGGAAGGTCTGGAGCACGCCCAGGGCGGCGGCATTGAGCCGGTGGACCGGGCGCAGCCCTTGCCGGTTTCCCACTCGCAATACCGGCAGTGGATGTTCTGGAAACTCAACCCGCACAGCACCGCCTACAACACGCCTCTGGCGGTACGCCTGCAAGGCCCGCTGGACCGCGCCGCCTTGCAGTCGGCCTTCGATGAGCTGGTAGCGCGCCACGAATCATTGCGCACGGTATTCCACGAGCACCAAGGCGTGCCCGTGCAGCAGATTTTGGCGGCCCAGCCGCTGGCCATTGCCGAGCATGACCTCAGTGCCCAGCCTGCGCAGGTGCTGGCCCAGCGTCTGGAGGAACAGGTCAGTGCCCCCTTTGACCTGGCCCACGGCCCGCTGATTCGCCTCAGCCTGTTCAAGACCGGGGCGGATGACTATGTGCTGGCCGTGCTGCTGCACCACATCGTCTCCGACGGCTGGTCGATGGGCGTGATGGTGCGCGAGCTGGTGGCCGCCTACAACGCGTGCGCCGCCGGCCAGCCTCTCCAGCGTCCGGCCCTGGCCGTGCAGTACGCCGACTACGCCAGTTGGCAGCGCGAGCGCCTGGCCAGCGGTGACATGCAGAACCAGTTGGCCTACTGGCAAGCCGCCCTTGAGGATGACTTTTCGGTGCTGGAACTGCCGGCCGATCGGCTGCGTCCGCCCGTGCAGAGCTACCGTGGCGCACGCCTGGACATGCGCCTGCCGCCCGAACTGACCGCCCGCCTGCGTCGCCTGGCGGTGCAGGGTAACGCCACGCTGTTCCACGTGTTCCTGGCCTCATTTGCCCTGCTGCTGGCCCGTTACAGCGGCCGCGAAAAGCTCAACATCGGCGTGCCGGTGACCCATCGCAACCGCCTGGAGCTGGAGGGCTTGATTGGCTTCTTCGTCAACACCCTGGTGGCGCGGGTGGCCGTGGATCCGCTGCAGTCATTTCCGCAATTGCTGGCCAGGGTCAAGGAAACCACCCTGCAAGCACAGGCCAACAAGGACCTGCCGTTCGACGTGCTGGTGGAGGCGCTCAAGCCTGAACGGGCGCCGGGCTACAACCCGTTGTTCCAGGTCATGTACAACCACCTTGGCGCGGTGGGTGAGCGGGTGTCGGGCGACAGCGTGCACGGCATCAGCGTGGAGGAGGTGGACCTGGCCGAGCACACCTCGCAGTTCGACCTGACCCTCAATACCCTGGAGCGCACCGACGGGGTGCTGGCCGTGATCAATTACGCCTGTGACCTGTTCGACGCCGCCCGCATTCGGCGCATGGGCGAGCACTGGCTGAACCTACTGCAGGCAATCGTCGAGCACGCTGACCGGCCGGTGGGGCAACTGCCACTGCTGGGGGCAGCGGAACATCAACAAATCGTCGTCGACTGGAACCGCAACACCCAGGCCTACCCGGCCGAGCAGTGCGTGCACCAACTGGTCGAAGCCCAGGCTGCCCGCACCCCCGACGCCGTGGCCCTGGTGCACGGCGAGCAGGAACTGACCTACCGTCAGCTCAACCAGCGCGCCAACCAGCTGGCCCGCCTGCTGCGCGAGCGGGGCGTGGGCCCCGACGTGCTGGTGGGCGTGGCGGTGGAGCGCGGCCTGGAACTGGTGGTGGGCCTGCTGGCCATCCTCAAGGCTGGCGGCGCCTATGTACCGCTGGACCCGGCGTATCCGCAGGAGCGCCTGGCCTACATGCTCAAGGACAGCCAGGCGAAGGTGTTGCTGTCGCAGACGTCGCTGCTCGACCGCCTGCCCCAGGACACGGCCGCGCAGACGCTGCTGCTCGATCAGCTGGACCTGACCGGCCATGGCCAGGACAACCTGAGCAACCTCAGCGCCCCGCAGAACCTGGCAGTGAGCATCTACACCTCCGGTTCCACGGGCCTGCCAAAAGGCGTGCTGATCGAGCACCGCAACATTGCCGCGCTGATCGGCTGGGCGCACTCGGTGTACAGCCAGCATGACCTGAACGGCGTGTTGGCCTCGACCTCGATCTGCTTCGACCTGTCGGTGTGGGAGCTGTTCGTCACCTTGTCGGCAGGCGGCTACGCCGTCATCGCGCAGAACGCCCTGGAACTGCCGCTGCTGGCGGCCCGGGCGCGGGTGCACCTGATCAACACCGTGCCCTCGGCGATCAAGGCGCTGCACGATGCCGGGCAGATCCCGGACAGCGTGCGCATCATCAACCTGGCCGGCGAGCCGCTCAAGCAGGCCCTGGTGGACAACCTCTACGGCCTGGGCCACGTGCAGCACGTCCATGACCTGTACGGGCCGTCGGAAGACACCACCTATTCCACCTATACCCGCCGCGAGGCCGGTGGCCAGGCCAACATCGGCCGGCCGATCGCCAACAGCGCCGGCTACGTGCTGGATGGCACCGGCAACCCGTTGCCGGTGGGCGGGGCAGGGGAGTTCTGCCTGGCCGGTGCCGGCCTTGCGCGGGGTTACCTGGGCCGCGCGGCGCTGACCGCCGAGAAGTTCCTGCCCAACCCGTTCGACACCAGCGCCCAGGGCGGCGGGCGGCTGTACCGTACCGGCGACCTGACGCGCTACCGCGCCGACGGCGTACTCGAGTACGTGGGCCGCATCGACCATCAAGTGAAGATCCGCGGCTTCCGCATCGAACTGGGCGAGATCGAACTCAAGCTGCTGGCGCACCCGTCGGTGCGCGAAGCGGTGGTCATCGACATCGAAGGCCCGGGCGGACGGCAGCTGGTGGCCTACCTGGTGGCGGACGGTGAAATCGCCGACCTGCGTGGACACCTGAGGACCACGCTGCCCGACTACATGGTGCCTGCGCACCTGGTGTACCTGGACGCGCTGCCGCTGACGCCCAACGGCAAGCTGGACCGCAAGGCGCTGCCGGCGCCGGATGTGAGTGTGCAGCAGCCGGCTTACGTGGCGCCGCAGACGGAGCTGGAGCAGCAGATTGCCGCCATCTGGGCTGACGTGCTGAAGGTGGAGCGCGTGGGGCTGAGCGACAACTTTTTCGAGCTGGGGGGGCATTCGTTGTTGGCGACGCAGGCTACGGCACGATTGCAGGCGCAGCTACGCGTTGATCTTCCGCTGCTGGAGATATTCACGGCTTCAACCCTGGATGCGTTCGTGGCGGCTGTGGCGTCGCGCCAGACTGCCACTGACGGGGACCTGGAGGAGTTGAACGACTGGATGGACGAACTCGAAACGTTGTAACCCCGTCAGGCAGTATGCACCTAAATTCACTGTCGCCTTGATCGTTTTCCTAGCACCAGACCCGGCCCTTCGCTCACGCAGAGGCCGGGCGTGCATAACGCTGCAATGCCAGCGTTCGAGAATCCGAGATAAGGCAGGTAACCATGCTGACCGAGAACAATGTAGAACTGGTACAACGTTTCATTCGTCTGCCCTTGGCCCAACGCGAAGTGTTCTACCAGCGCTTGCAGGACAAGGGGATGAGTCTCTCTCGGTTTCCGATTCCGGCCACCCGCACCCAATTCGATCAAATAGCGCTTTCCTATGCTCAGGAACGGCAGTGGTTTCTTTGGCGCCTGCATCCCGAAAGCACGGCGTATCACATCACCACTGCGTTGAGGTTGCGCGGCTGCCTGAATATCCAAAACCTGCAGCACAGTCTTGACACTCTGGTTGCCCGGCACGAAAGCCTGAGGACGGTATTCGAACAGCACGGTGAACAGGTTTTCCAACGTGTCGTGCCTGGCCTTGTCATCGATTTGCAGCGCGCTGATATCAACGCAGGCAGCAACGATTCGGGGGAGGGTGAGGTGCAGTCGTTCATCGACGGCTGGGCCAAGGTGCCGTTCGATCTTACCCAGGGCCCGTTGGCCAGGGTCTGCTTATTGACCTTAGGTGAAGATGATCATGTGCTGGTGCTGGTGCAGCACCACATCATTTCCGACGGTGCCTCCATGAAGGTCATCGTTGATGAGTGGGTACGTCTCTACCAATCGCTGAATCAGGGTGTTGACGCTGCGCTGCCACCCCTTGCGATTCAGTATGCCGACTATGCGATCTGGCAGCGCAGCTGGATGGAGGCCGGCGAGCGCCGCCGACAACTGGATTACTGGACTCGGCAGTTGGGTAATGCGCAACCGGTACTTGAATTACCGCTGGATCATCCTCGCCCGATGAACTCGTCTACACAGGGTGCCCGGTTGGCATTCGCGATCGACCAAGCGGTGCATGATGGGTTGCGCGAGCTGGCGCAGCGCAACGGCGTGACGTTGTTCATGCTGTTGCTGGCGTCCTTTCAGACGTTGTTGCACCGCTACACGGGTCAGGACGATATTCGCGTGGGCGTGCCGATCGCCAACCGTCAGCGCACCGATACTCAAGGCGTGATCGGATTTTTTGTCAACACTCAAGTGCTGCGCGCGGAATTCTCCTGCGGGCTGGCATTCAACCAGTTGGTGAAGCAGGTGGGAGACACTGCTCAGCAGGCTCAAGCCCACCAGGACCTGCCTTTCGAGCAGTTGGTAGAAGCCCTCCAGCCTGAGCGCAGCCTGGGCCATACCCCGTTGTTCCAAGTGCTGTTCAACCATCAGCGTGGCGCCAAGGCGACCGACTATAGTGCGACAGGGTTGGATATCTCCCCCGTCGAGCTGGTCGCCGACTCGGCCAAGTTCGACTTGACACTGGAAAGCTTCGAGGACGACACCGGGCTACGTGGCGCCTTCCTTTATCGAACCGATTTATTCGAACGTGCCACGATCGAGCAAATCTCCAGGCATTGGTCCCGGCTGTTGGCGTCCATCGTTCGGGATCCTGATCAGCAGGTTGCGCGGATTGACCTGTTCACCCACGCCGAAACCAGCGAATTGCTCAAGGGTTGGAACCAGTGGGACCCGCAGGCGTTGCCTGCTGTACATGAAATGTTTGCCCGCCAGGTCACACGGTCTCCAGACGAGGTGGCGTTGATCGCGCAAGCGTCTGTGCTGACGTATCGACAACTTGAGAATAACGTCAACGCGTTGGCGATCGAACTGAAGCGCCGTGGTGTGCAACCCGGCCATATCGTGGGCGTCTGCGCGAACCGAGATGCCGAATTGGTCATCGGCATCCTGGCCACCCTCAAAACGGGTGCTGCGTACTTGCCACTGGACCCGGAGCTGCCGACGCAACGCGTGGATTTCATGCTGCAGGATGCCAGTGTATCTGTCGTGGTTGGGCGTCAGTCCCCTGCGGGGCTTGCCCAGTTCGGCACCCGATGGCTGGGCTGGACTGCGCAGCAGGATGCGGCACCCCTTGTATTTACCGCTCCACCGGTAGCCACCGGGCAATTGGCTTATGTCATCTACACCTCAGGCACTACCGGCCAGCCCAAGGGCGTAGCCATCAGTCATGGAGCATTGGCCAACTACGTGACAGGTGTCAGCGCAGAGCTTGAAATGGGCTCGATTCAAAGCATGGCCATGGCCTCCACGCCTGCGGCAGACCTTGGGCACACCATGTTTTATGGCGCATTATGCAATGGCAAGGCGCTGCACTTGATCGACCGCGATACCACGCTGGATACCCAGGCGTTCCTGCGCTACCTGGACACACACGAGATCGACGCCCTCAAACTGGTCCCCTCGCACCTGGAGGCGCTTCTGGGCGCAGCTGACGGCAGTGTCAAGCTGGCACGCCAATGCCTGGTCCTGGGCGGTGAGACCCCCAGTTCCGCGTTGTTGCAGGCCCTGGAACGTGGGGCACCCGGCGTACAAGTGATCAACCACTACGGCCCGACCGAAACCACGGTTGGCGTACTGGTTGCCCGGTTGCATGCCGGTCAGCCTCCTCAGCTGGATCGCGTCCTGGCGGGAAGCCGTGCGGTGGTGGTGGGCACTGACCTTCAACTGATGCCCGCCGGTGCAGCGGGCGAGTTGGTGATTGGCGGTGCCGGACTGGCTCAAGGCTATCTGGGACGACCTGGCTTGACGGCTGAACGCTTTGTTCCTGATCCGTTTGGTGAGAAGACGGGGGCGCGCCTCTACCGTACAGGAGACCGGGTACGGGGGCTGCCCGACTCGGGTTTTCGCTACCTGGAAAGGCTGGATCATCAGGTTAAAATCCGTGGTTTCCGTGTGGAGACCCGGGAAATCGTTGAGGCGTTGAAGGCTTTTGCGTCCGTGCGCGATGCGGTTGTCGTCGACATTCCGTTGGCCGGCGCGGCGCAGCTGTTCGGTTATCTGGTCATGAACAGCGAGACTGAGGCGTGCGATGAGGCGGCAGAGCAAGTTCGCGTCAGCCTCAAGAATAGCCTGCCGGACTACATGGTTCCTGTACGGCTCAAGTGTATCGAGCGTTTGCCGCTGACCGCCAACGGCAAGCTGGACCGTGCGGCGTTGCCGGTGTTCGAGGTGGAGGACGTGCAGGCGCAATACGTCGAGCCCATCAACGAGGTTGAGCAACACATCGCGGCGGTGTGGGCGCAGCTGCTCAACGTGCCGCGTGTCGGCCGCCATGACAACTTCTTCCGACTGGGAGGGCACTCTCTGCTTGCCATGGGGGTTGTGGCTCGTTTGCGCCAGCAGGCTGGCATTGAAGTGCCGCTGCGAGCCCTCTTCGAGGCCGCTGATCTGCAAAGCGTTGCCCGTCTCGCCGTTATGCCGGTTGTGCCGGCGCACCGCATAGCGCCTCGAACCGAGCAGGGGCCGGTGCCTTTGTCGCACGCCCAGCAACGTCAGTGGTTTCTCTGGCAGCTTGATCCATCCAGCGCCGCCTACAACCTCCCCATGGCGCTTTCGCTGCAGGGCGAGTTGGATCTGGACGCGTTGGCGCACGCCTTCAGCGCACTGATCACGCGTCATGAAGCGCTCAGGACTGTTTTTGTGCAGTCAGGCGAAGAGGTGGTTCAACACATACTGCCGCCATCGCCTTTCACCGTGCAGGTGGAGCGGCTGGACGGCGCTGATGAGTCGGCGGTCCGTGGCTGGGTGGAGGCTGTGCTGGGGGAGTCGTTCGACTTGGTGCAGGGGCCGTTGATCCGCTGCAAGGTCTTGCAGCGCTCGGCCACCGAGCATGTCATTGCCCTGTGTCTGCATCACATTGTGGCCGATGGCGCGTCGATGCCCATCCTGATTCGGGAGCTGCTGCACTTCTACGCCGAGGCTCTTGGCGAAGACGTCTCGCCACCCGCGCCGTTGCCTATCCAGTATGCCGACTACGCCCTGTGGCAGCGCCAGCGAATGGCGGGGCAGGAAGGGCGCGACCAGCTTGAGTACTGGCTCAAGCAACTGGAGGGCGAGCAGCCAGTCATCCAACTGCCCTATGATCGCCCGCGTACCGCCGTTCAGAGCACGGCCGGTGCAACCCTCAGGCGCACCCTTGATGATCAGACGGCGGTACGCCTGAAGGCATTTGCCGAGCAACACCAGCTCACGGTATTCATGGTGTTGTTGGCTTCGTTCAATCTGACGTTGTACCGGTACAGCGGCCAGGCTGACTTGCGCGTGGGTATTCCCATGGCGAACCGTGATCGCGTGGAAACCGAGGGGCTGATCGGTTTTTTCGTCAACACGCAAGTGATTCGTACCCTGATGGACGGCCAACAGTCTGTCGCCGAACTGATGGGTGCGGTGCGTGAGACGGTCTTGCAGGCGCAGGAGCACCCTGACCTGCCCTTCGAATCCTTGGTCGATGCGCTGGCACCGCAGCGCAGCCTGAGCCACAACCCCCTGTTCCAGGTCATGTTCAATCATCAGGCCGCTAGCGTCGAGGGTGGCGTGATCCATGAAGCAGCCGGGCTGCGGGTAAAACCCGTGTCGTGGGGCAACGCCACGACCCACTTTGACCTGTCGCTCAGCACCCATGAGCATCAGGGGCAACTGCGCGCCGCATTCGGTTATTCCACAAGCCTGTTTGACGCCCCGACCATCGAGCGGTTCGCCGCGCACTGGGAAGCCGTGCTCAAGGCGATGATCGCCTCGCCGGCCGCCAGGCTGTGCGAAGTCCAGATGCCGGGCGGCGAACAGATCCTGCTGGGCGCTGCAGACCGGGTCCACTATGTGCCGGTGCATGAGTTGATTCGCGCGCAGGCCGAGCGCCGCCCGCAGGCCACGGCCATCATCGCCGGCGACACCCGCCTGACGTATCGGCAGCTGGACCGTCAGGCCAACCATCTTGCTCATCGTCTCCAGGCGTTGGGCGCGGGTCCGGATCAACTGGTGGCGGTTGCTCTGCCACGCACGGCCAATGCCTTGGTGGGTTTCCTGGCAGTGTTGAAAGCAGGAGCAGGTTATGTGCCGATGGACCTGGGTTATCCACCTGAGCGCCTCAAGCACATGTTGAAGGACAGTGGGGCCATGCTGCTGCTCAGCGAACGTTCGCACCAGCCGCTTTTGCCCAGCATCGAGGGTTTGGAAACGTTATGGCTTGATGATCTGGGCTCGCAGGAGGGCCTTGAACCTGCGCCGGTGGACGTACAGGCGCAAAATCTGGCCTACGTCATCTATACCTCGGGTTCCACCGGGCTGCCTAAAGGGGTGGCGGTGTCCCATGGGGCCATTGCGATGCACTGCCAGGCCACGGCAGGCTGGTATGAAATGACCGAGCTCGATTGTGAGCTGCATTTCCTCTCGTTTGCCTTCGACGGTGCCCATGAGCGTTGGCTCAGCACCTGCATTCAAGGTGGTCGGTTGCTGCTGCGCGATGACGAGTTGTGGTCGCCTCAGCACACGTATGAACAGTTGCGCATTCATGAAGTGACCATGGCCGGGTTCCCTCCCGCCTATTTGCAGCAACTGGCCGCCTACGCCGAACAGGTGGGCAATCCACCCCCCGTACGCCTTTACAGTTACGGCGGCGACGCAATGCCCAAGGCAGGCTTTGCTCAGGTACAGGACAGCTTGCGCCCTGCGCTGATGATCAACGGTTACGGCCCGACCGAGGCCGTGGTTACCCCGATGGTCTGGAAAACCGGTCCGGATGACCGTTGCGATGCCATGTACGCACCTATCGGGCAATGCGTCGGCGAGCGCCATGCCGTAGTGATGGATGGGGATTTGTGCGTCAAACCGGAAAACACCGTGGGTGAGCTTTACCTGGGTGGGGAGGGGCTGGCTCGCGGTTATCTCAATCGTCCCGCACTGACGGCTGAGCGCTTCGTGCCAGACCCCTTTGGCGACGCGGGCACACGCTTGTATCGTACGGGAGATCTGGTCAAGAGCCGCGGTGGTTGCACGGAGTATCTGGGCCGTGCAGACCACCAGATCAAGGTACGCGGCTTCAGGATCGAGCCGGGTGAGGTGGAAAGTCGCCTGGCCTCGCTACCGGTCGTACGTGAAGCGGTGGTCTGCGCTCAGGCGGGGGCCAGTGGCGCACAGTTGGTCGCCTACGTGATTCCTGTATCCCTTGAAGCCATTGACGACGAGGATCGTGCGGCGCAGCTGCGTGACTCGCTGCGCAGCGGGCTGCGGGCGCACCTGCCGGACTACATGGTCCCCAGTTTCTTTGTGTTCCTGTCACAGTGGCCCGTGACACCCAACGGCAAGCTGGATCGACGTGCGTTGCCTGAAGCCGACCCTCGCCAGAACCAGCAAGCGCATGAGGCTGCCGCCGGACCGGTCGAACAGGCGTTGAGCGATATCTGGTCCAGTGTGCTGTCGCTGCCCAGCGTTGGGGTTCGAGACAACTTCTTTGAGATTGGGGGTGATTCGATCGTCTCGATCCAGGTGGTGAGTCGAGCCCGCCAGGCGGGAATCCATATCACGCCCAAAGACCTTTTCCAGCATCAGACGGTGCGGGCGCTGGCGGCGGTGGCAACGTTGAGCGATATCCGGCAAGTAGCGGGGCGCGAAGCGGTAGAGGGGCCATTGCCGATGCTGCCCATTCAGCGCCTGTTCTTTGGTCGTGAGATGGGCCTGCGCGATCATTGGAACCAATCCGTGCTGCTTCAGGCAGATGAGATCGTGGACCTGGATCGATTGACCCAGGCCGTGACTGCAGTGGTGCGCCATCACGATGCGCTGCGTACTCGCTTTACCCACACTGACAATGGCTGGGAGGCGTCGATCGCCAGTGCCGCGCAGGCAGATGCCCAGCAGATGGTCTGGTCGGTCGCGCTTGAGGATGAAACCCAGTGGGCGCTGCTTTGTGACAGGGCTCAGCGCAGCCTCAGCCTGACCCAAGGTCCTTTGCTGAGGGCGGTATTGGCCCGCTGCCCGCGAGGGGAGCAGCGGCTGTTGC
Source organism: gamma proteobacterium L18 (assembly GCA_000497835.1). Lineage (GTDB taxonomy): Bacteria > Pseudomonadota > Gammaproteobacteria > Pseudomonadales > Pseudomonadaceae > Aquipseudomonas. The sequence goes on from KI547165.1 coordinate 203,207, forward strand.
TGATTGCCCACCATGCCGTGATCGACGGGGTGTCCTGGCGCATCGTATTGCAGGATTTGCAACAGGCCTATTCAAGGGGGGAGGCAGGGGGCACGTTGCCCGCGCGCACCTCCTCGGTAAAAGCCTGGGCCGAGCGCCTGGAGCAGTACGCCTGCACAACCGCAGCCACGGATCAGGTGGCTTACTGGACGCAACAGTTGCAAGGGGTCTCTGAGTGCTTTGGCGACGCCAATGGCCAGGCCAGCCTGTTGAACCGCGATGCCGTGAAAACATCGGTGCGCCTGACCCAGGCTGACACACGACGGCTGCTGCAGGAAGCGCCGGCGGCCTATCGGACGCGAATCAACGATCTTTTGCTGACCGCCTTGGTGGTTGCGTTGCGCGGTGAGTGTGCCGGCGACTCCTTACCTGTCCTGCTGGAAGGCCATGGTCGCGAAGCGCTGTGGGATGATCTGGACCTGACGCGCACCGTAGGTTGGCTGACCAGTATCTACCCTGTGCGCTTGTCGGCGTTCGACGACCTGGCCGCGACAATCTGTGGTGTCAAGGAACAGTTGCGCGGCGTGCCGGATAATGGTTTGAGTTTCGGCGTGCTGCGCGAGACCGCCCATCAGGAGGTACGCGACCGTTTGGGATCGCCACTTCCGCGCGTCACGTTCAATTACCTGGGGCAATTGGACAGCAGTGTCGAAGGCACCGACAACCTGTTCCGCCCTGCACCGTGGGGCACGGGCAATGATCAGAATGACGACGCTGCGCTGGGCAACTGGCTGACCATCAATGCCCAGGTGTTCAACGGTGAGCTCAGCCTGAGTTGGACGTTCAGTCGCGATATGTTCACCACCGACCACATTCAGCGCCTTGCCAATGGCTACGTCGATGCGCTCAAACACATCATCGAGCATTGCTGCGATCCGACGCATCAGGGGCTGACACCATCGGACGTGGCGCTGTGCAATTTCAGTCAGGCTGACCTGGATGAACTGGGCCTGGCCGCCCGCGACGTTCAGGACGTCTACCCGTTGTCACCCATGCAACATGGCATGCTGTTCCATGCTGTATTCGAGCCCGAGAGCCTGGACTACATCAATCAGCTTCGGATGGACGTCACGGGCCTGGATGTCAGCCGCTTCATCGAAAGCTGGCAGAGGGCAGTGGCTGACCACGATATCCTGCGCACTGGCTTTATCTGGCGTGCCGCGCAACCGGTTCAGGTGGTCTACAAGCGTACCGTGCTGCCGGTAGAAGTGCTTGACTGGCGAGCTTTGGAAAGTACGCCGACGATGCTCGATGAGCTGGCCAGAGAGCAGCGGCAGCAAGGATTTGACCTGCAGCAGGCACCCCTGCTGCGTATCATGCTGGTCCACACCGTGACGGGGCGGCACCACCTGATTTATACCTGCCACCATTTGTTGATGGATGGCTGGAGCAATTCGCAGTTGCTTGCCCAGGTGTTGCAGCGCTACAGCGGCAAGGTGGTCCAGCCGCCTGTCGGACGCTATCACGATTACATCGCCTGGCTGCAAGACCAGGATGCGAACGCCAACGCCGCCTATTGGAAACAGCAGTTGGTCGGCCTGGCCGAGCCAACATTGTTGGCGCAGGCCATGCGGTTGCATCCCGATGAGCGGGGGGCGGGTCATGGTGATGTCTACCTGGACCTCGACCGTGCATGCACCGAACGATTGGTCGTGGGCGCCCGCGAGTGCAAAGTAACGCTCAACACCCTGGTGCAAGCTGCCTGGGCGCTTTTGCTGCAACGCTTCAGTGGCCACGATTGCGTGGTGTTCGGCGCCACGGTGGCTGGCCGCCCTGCGGACCTTGTGGGCATCGAGCAGCAGATCGGCCTGTTCATCAACACCCTGGCAGTGGTCACTACGGCCAAGGCCGATGAGCGCGCAGGTGATTGGCTGCAGCGGCTGCAAGCCCACAACGTGGGCTTGCGTGAACACGAGCATACTCGCCTTGCGGACGTGCAGCGTTGGGCCAATAGCCCGGGCAATCCGCTGTTCGATACCTTGCTGGTGTTCGAGAACTACCCGGTCGCACAAGCCTTGCAGGAAAAGGCGCCTGCGGGCCTGGGCTTTGAAAATGTGAGCAACGTCGAGCAGACCAGCTTCCCCTTCACCCTGCTGGTCAATCAAGGCGAGCAGTTGAGCTTGCATGCCAATTTTGATCGCAGTGCCTACAGCGACGCCACGGCTCGCGCGTTGCTGGAGCAACTGGCAACGCTAATGTCCGGTTTGATCGAGGACGCAGGCCGGCCAGTCGGCCAGCTTGGGACGCTTGACCAGCAACAGCGTGAGGCAATCGTCGATGGTTTCAACCGGACGTGGTTCGACCAAGGTGCACAACTTCCCGTCCACCTTGCGTTCGAGCAACAGGTAGATCGAACGCCTGAGGCTGTCGCGCTGGTATTTGCCGACCAGGCGTTGACGTATCAGGCGCTGGATGAGCGTGCCAACGCGGTGGCTCATCAACTGATGGCTGCCGGAGTGGGGGCCGAGACGCTGGTCGGCGTGTGCGCCGAGCGCAGCGTGGAGATGGTGGTGGCACTGCTCGGTGTGCTCAAGGCCGGCGCTGCCTACGTGCCCTTGGATCCCGACTACCCCAGTGATCGTCTGGCCTATATGGTCGAGGACAGCGGTGTTGGGGTGGTCCTGTGTCAAGCTGCCCTGATCGATCGGCTGCCCCGTGAGCAGGCGGCTACCGGACTGATCCTGGAGAACGCCGGCGCAAGCCCGGTGCGTGCCCAGCGAACCTGGCAAGGGGAGCAAAGCCTCGCTTACATGATTTATACCTCCGGCTCCACAGGGCGACCCAAGGGCGCTGCGAATCGCCACGTAGCCTTGAGCAACCGTATCGCCTGGATGCAACGAGCTTATTCGCTGGGAGCTCAGGATGTGGTACTGCAGAAGACACCCTTCAGCTTCGACGTTTCGGTCTGGGAGTTTTTCTGGCCGCTGACCACTGGCGCTCGCCTGGTGATGGCGGGGCCGGGTGATCATCGAGATCCAGCGCGGCTGATCGAGCTTATCGTGCAGCATCAGGTATCCACCTTGCATTTTGTGCCTTCGATGCTCCAGGTGTTTCTCCAGGATGGTCAGGTAGGCCGATGCCGCTCATTGTCGAGGATATTCTGCAGCGGGGAAGCGCTTGCCTCCAATACCCAGAATGCGCTGTTCACCGCCTTGCCGGGTGCCGCTTTGTACAACTTGTATGGCCCCACCGAGGCGGCGATCGATGTCACGCAGTGGACCTGTCGTGACGATGGTCGCGACGGAGTACCCATCGGATGGCCAATCGACAATATTGCCTGTCACATCCTTGATGACTGCCTGGAGCCGGTGCCGGTTGGGGTCAGGGGCGAGCTGTACCTGGCAGGCACCGGCCTTGGCCGCGGCTACCATCGTCGTCCCGGCCTGACCGCCGAGCGTTTTCCTGCCAGCCCGTTCCAGGCAGGGGAGCGGTTGTACCGCACGGGTGATCTGGCTTGTTATCGGCCCGATGGCGCTATCGAGTATCTGGGGCGCATCGACCATCAGGTAAAGTTGCGTGGTTTGCGCATCGAACTGGGTGAGGTAGAGGCGCGCCTGCTTGAACACCCCCTTGTCCAGGAGGCCACCGTTCAAGCTGTCGACGGACGATTCCTGGCCGCTTGGCTGGTGCTTGCGCAGGACACCAATGGCGATGACACCTGGCAGGCAGAGCTGACCCACTGGTTGAGTGATCAGTTGCCTGAGTACATGGTGCCTACCCATTGGCAAGAGCTTGAGCGCATGCCCCTGAGCCCCAATGGCAAGCTGGACCGCAAGGCGCTGCCGACCATTGAACACCGCAAGGGCGACGCTGACAGTGCGCCTTTACAGGGCGAACGTGAGCATGCGCTGGCCGCCATCTTCGCGCAGTTGTTGAGGGTGGGCGAGGTCGGGGCGCTGGACAACTTCTTTGAATTGGGCGGTGATTCCATCGTCTCTATCCAGTTGGTGGCACGCGCACGTCAGCAGGGCATCGAGATTACGCCCAAGGACGTGTTCCAGTACCCCACCCTTCGCGCCCTCGCCGCGCAGAGTGAAACCTGTGTGACGGTTGCCAGCCTGGACGAAGGCGAACGCCCCTCGCATGGCTTGACCCCTCAGCAGATCAGCAGGCTGCCGGTGGCAGCGGACCGTCTGATGGAGGTTTACCCGCTTTCCCCCATGCAACAGGGAATGTTGTTCCAGAGCCTGAACAGCCAAGGCTCCAATGTGTACGTCAACCAGTTGAGCATCAGCGTAAAAGGCCTGGATGCCGAGCGTTTCACCCAGGCCGTTGAGCAGGCTTGCGCACGGCATACCATCCTGCGTACCGGCTTCACCTGGCAGGACTTGCCCGAGCCTGTGCAGTTTGTAGTGGACCGAATCGCAAGCCCCGTCACTGTGCTGGATTGGCGTGAGGAGCAAGACATCCAGGCGCGCCTGCAAGCGTATGTGGCAGACCAGCGATCGCAAGGTCTCCAGCTGGATAAGCCTTCGTTGCAACACATTGTGTTGGTGCGTACTGGCCAGGACACTCACCAGTTGATCTGGACATACCATCACTTGCTGGTGGACGGCTGGAGCCTGTCTCAGTTGATCGGTGAAGTGTTGACCAGCTATGCAGGGCGCGCTGTTGCGCCGAGCCGCCCCTATCGCGATTACATTGCCTGGCTGCAGCGCCAGGATGCCAAGGTGGGTGAGCAATTCTGGCGCGGGCAGGTTGCTGATATCGAGGAGCCTTGCCTGCTGGCCAATGCTGTTCCGATGCGCGAGCAGGGGCAGGGGCACGATGCGCTTTACAGTCGCCTGGACGCCGAGCACACCGGGCGATTGAAGGCGTTCGCCAGGGGGCAGCGCATTACCCTCAATACCCTGATTCAGGGAGCCTGGCTGGTGTTGTTGAGTCGCTACACCGGGCAACGAACAGTAACGTTCGGATCAACGGTGGCCGGTCGCTCACCGAGCCTGTCGGGCGCAGACAGGATTCTGGGGCTGTTTATCAATACCTTGCCGGTGGTGCATACGGTAGAGCCGACGCGGCGAGTAGGCGCCTGGTTGCGAGACCTGCAGGATCGCAATGTGCAAATGCGCGAGCATGAGTATGTTGCCCTGGCTGATATCCAGCGGTGGGCGGGGCTACCAGGCCGACCCTTGTTTGACAGCATCATCGTTTTCGAAAACCACCCCGTTGACCAGGCTTTGCGTGACTGGGACGACCCCTCGCTGGCGTTCGGGCCAAGCAGTGGAGCAGGGCTGACCGATTTCCCCATGGACCTCATGGTGACGAACGAGGGTGACGAGTTGTGCATCGAGTACATGCATTTGCGCCGCCACTTCGCCTCCTCGACGGTTGCCAGCATTCGCGAGTCTATGGAATCGATCCTGGAAGGGCTGGTGATGGACGCCGAGGGCTGCCTGGGCAATATTCGACTGACGTCCCATGATGAGCTGTCGGTACCCGTGGTCGACGGCAGCGTGCCGTTGGTGCATGAGCGTATTCGCGCATGGGCGGCTCAGCATGGCCCGGCACCGGCGATCGTAGCCGCACAGCAAACTTTGACCTATCAAGCGTTGGATCAACGGGCAAATGCCCTGGCGCATCGCTTGGTGGCCGCAGGCGTCGGGCCTGAAGTGCGCGTAGCGGTGGGCCTTGCCCGTACGCCGGACATTCTGGTTGCGCTGTTGGCGGTGCTGAAAGCGGGCGGAGTCTACGTTCCCCTGGACTTGGGTTACCCGGCCGAACGCCTGGCCTATATTCTGACCGACTGCAATGCGCACGTGGTGCTGACCACCTCCGCGCAGCGCGCCCTGTTGCCGGTCCCGGATGAGGTTCGGTGCCTGACGCTGGACGGCATCATTCACCAGACCCGCGAGCAGGGACCACAGGTGGTGCTGAGCCCTGACAACCTGGCTTATGTCATTTATACCTCCGGTTCCACAGGGCAACCCAAAGGCGTTGCAGTGGCCCACGGCCCACTGGCCCGCCATTGTCAGGCCATTGGTGCGCTGTACGAGATGACCCCGCAGGATTGTGAGCTGCACTTCATGTCGTTTGCTTTCGATGGTGCCCAGGAGCGTTGGCTGGTGGCCCTGACCCATGGCGCGCGGATTCTGCTGCGCGATGACAGCCTGTGGACGGCGGAGCAGACCTGCGGCGCCATGCAAGCACATGGCGTGACGGTCGCCGCCTTCCCACCAGCGTACCTGCAGCAGATCACCGAGCACGCGGAGCACCATGGCGCCCCGCCGAGCATGCGTGTCTACTGCTTCGGTGGCGATGCTGTCCCTCAATCCACCTACGAGCGTGCACGCCGGGTGTTGGGCGCGCGCTACCTGATCAATGGCTACGGGCCTACCGAAACGGTCGTTACGCCTTTGTTGTGGAGGGCCGAGGCCAACCAGCCCTGTGACGCCGCCTATGCGCCTATTGGCCATGCCGTGGGGGCACGGAGCACGATCGTTCTCGATGAAAGCCTCAACCCGTCCCCTGCGGTATTGGGCGGCGAGTTGTACCTGGGCTCTTCACTGCTGGCCAGGGGGTACCTGCAACGCCCGGGCCTGACTGCTGAACGGTTCGTACCTGATCCCCTGGGCAGCGGCGCCCGGCTGTATCGAACCGGGGATCGTGTGCTCAAGGATGATCAGGGCACTTTCCATTACCTGGGACGCCTGGACAATCAGGTCAAGTTGCGAGGTCTACGGATCGAACTGGGCGAGATCGAGGCCGCACTCAACGCTCACCCGGCGGTGCGGGAGGCCGTGGTGGTGGCGCGCGAAGTGGGCGGGGTCAAACGGCTGGTCGCCTATCTGGTCGCCGCCGATGGGCCGGTGGTTAACCAGCTCCACGAACCACTGCGTGACGCGTTGTTGGCAGCGTTGCCCGATTACATGGTGCCTTCGTTCTTCGAGGTACTGCCCGCATTGCCACTGACCCCCAACGGCAAAGTGGACAGGCGCAACTTGCCCGCCCCGGCGCTTGAACGCCCTCAAAGCCTGTACGTGGCCCCGCAAACACCGCTGCAGAGGCAGATGGCTGAGATCTGGCAAACAGTGCTGAAGGTGGACCGGGTCGGCATCCACGACAGCTTCTTCGAGCTGGGCGGTGATTCGATCCTGAGCCTGCAGGTGATAGCCAGAAGTCGTCCCCTCAAATCCATGGGGCTTGAACTGCGACTGCGGGACCTGATGCAGAAACCGACGATCGCGGCCCTGACCCAGGCGCCGGTGGCCGATGGTCCGGCTAATGCCGTGCTGGCGATGAATACCGCAGTGCAGGGGAGGGCGCCCGTATTCTGCGTACATGCCGGTTACGGGACGATATTTGACTACGAACCATTGGCCAGGCGGCTGAACGGAGAGCGCCAGGTGCTCGGCATTCAGTCACGCATGCTGCTGGACCCCGCCTGGCGCGATGACGGCCTGCACGCCATGGCCCAGGACTATGTCGGCTTGTTGCGAGCGCTTCAACCGCAGGGGCCATACAGTCTGCTGGGCTGGTCCTTGGGCGCCACGCTGGCGGTGCTGATGACTGCCGAATTGGAGAAACAAGGCCAGCGCGTTGAGTTCCTGGGGTTGCTGGATGGTTATGTTCCCGGTGAGCAGGCGGTTGAGCGTGTACACGAGGATATCGCCCAGGACAGGCCTTCTGCTGCCCCCCCCGGGTTCAGTGACGAAGACTGGCAGCGCGGCCTTGAAACCGGCCGCTGCCTCAAACAGCTCGCGGCACAGCTTCAGGCTTGTCCTGCGGTCAAGACGAAGCCGCATTGCTGGTGGGTGGCAGGGCGTGAGGCGCAGCAGCGGCGCTTTCACCAACAGGTGGGCACGCCTGCCGCCCGCACAGGGTGGCTGGACTGTGGGCACTTCGATGTTCCGCACGCCGATGCCGTGCTGACTGAAATCAGCGATCTGCTGTGCGCCACTGCCGCAGAACCGTCTCTTTAATCCACTGGGGCGGCTCTCGGCCGCCCCTTTTACAGGTTGGAGTTTTTGAACATGTCGTTGAATCCAGATCTAGAGGCTTACCTTGACCTGGTGGGCGCCGGGCGAAGCGCCGGCAACCGTCGCGGTATGCATGACATGACGCCCGAGCAGGCTCGGGAGCAGTTTGATCAGTCCTCGCAACTCATGAACCTGGACGAGATCTCGGTGGACCAGGTTCGGGACTTTCCCATCAGCGCGCGCGATGGCCACGCACTGCCCGCACGGCTATACGTGCCTGACGCTGATTCGCATGCGCGTGGCGCGCTCCTGTACTTTCATGGTGGCGGCTATGTCGTGGGCAGTCTCGACTCTCACGACGGTTTGTGCCGGCGCCTGTCTGCCGAGTCTGGTGTGACAGTGTTGTCGGTGTCCTACCGCCTGGCGCCTGAGTGGCGTTTCCCCACTGCCTTCCAGGACGCTCAGGATGCCTGGGCGTGGTTGCAGGATCACTGTGCAGAATTGGGGCTTGACCCAGGGCGGCTCGCCGTGGGCGGGGACAGCGTGGGAGCGAGCCTTGCGTGTGCGCTGGCCACCGACATTGCCTCGCGGGGCGCCCAAGAACCTGCCCCTTGCTTGCAGCTACTGCTTTACCCAGTGACGGATGCCAGTTGTACTCGAGCGTCGCACGATGCTTTTGCCACCGGGTATCTGCTTGAGAAAGACACGCTCGAGTGGTTTTACCAACTCTACCAACGCACGCCTGAGGATCGCTTGGACCCTCGTTTTTCTCCCCTGTTCGGGAAGGTCGCCTCGCACGTCGCTCCCGCGTGGCTTCTGCTTGCGCAGTACGATCCGTTGCTGGATGAGGGGCTGGCGTTGGCCACGCACCTGCAGGCGAGCAAGGTCGAGGTGCAAGTGCAGGTGGTTGAGGGCATGACGCATGATTTCATGCGCATGGAGGCCGTGGTCGAAGAGGTGGCGCTGATTCAGCGTTCGCTGGCCCGCAGGCTTGGGCAATACCTGAGCGCAGAGCAGGCCTTCGCGGACTGACAATGAGTATGGTGGGGCACGCCAGACTCGGACACGGTTGCTGCCCCGCTTGACCAAAGCTGTCTTGCGGGCCTAACCGGTCCGGAAAACCTCGTAGCTGCCACTGTCTTGAAGTCGAGACGGCTTTGGCGCGGCCTGAAAACCCTATCGGCGACGGCCGGGCTGCGCAGGCCCATGTTCCGACATTCATCCGCAACCGACATTTTCACCCAATCCCCTTAATTTTGAACGCCGAGGATCGTAATAGGTGCGTGCGTGCGATACCACAGTAAATGAGAAGTATTAGCGCTCTATAAATCCTGCCAAGAGAGATAGAAATGCCAACCTTCACTTCCAGCAACGCTGCGCTCAAGGCTTTCATGCTGCGCCAGACGTTGACCCTGCCTTTTCGCCTGTCAGCATTGAGCGTGGGGCTCATGCTGTGCTCGGTCCCACTGGCGCAGGCTCAAGAGCAGACCTTTAATATCCCCGCGCAAACGATGAGCGCTGCGCTCCAGGCGTTTGGTGCGCAGGCCAATGTGCAAGTGCTGTATTCAGTCACTGACGTACAGGGCCTGAGGAGCACCGCCGTGCGCGGTGCCATGCCCGCTGACGTGGCCATTGCCACCATGCTGGGCGGCACAGGGCTGCGCTACACGTTGCAAGGACAGACCCTCACGGTGCATATCGCCGATGACGGCCAAGGCGCGGTCAATCTGGACAGCACCTCGGTGCGCAGTACCGAACTGGGGGCTACGACCGAGGGGAGCGGCTCGTATACCACAGGCTCGACCAGCACCGCGACGAAAATGGCCATGAGCCTGCGGGAGACGCCACAATCGGTCACGGTAGTCACCCGGCAGAAAATGGATGACGAAAATCTGCAATCGCTGGACGACGTGGCGCGTACCACCACGGGCATTACCTATACCAAGATCGGCACGGAACGATCCACGTATTACGCCCGTGGCTTCGAGATCAACGACCTGCAATTCGATGGCATACCCAGCAACATCTCGGAAAACTACTCCATGGACGTCATGTCCACCTCAAACATGGCCATCTATGACCGTGTCGAAGTGGTACGGGGCGCCAATGGTCTGATGCAAGGGACAGGCAATCCATCCGCAGCAATAAACCTGGTTCGCAAACGTCCCACTCGGGATTTCCAGTTGGGTGCGGAGCTGGGCGCAGGCTCCTGGGACAATTATCGTAGCCAGATCGATGTCTCCGGGCCCCTGACGGACGACGGGCGCATCCGCGGTCGCGCGGTGGCCTACTACAATACGGCGAAAAGTTATCGTGACGGTGCTGGCAAGGACAACCAGCTACTGTACCTGGTGGGTGAAGCTGACCTCGATGACTCCACGGTGTTGACCGTGGGCGCTACGGTCCAGCAGGATCGCAACGATGGGTATGACTGGGGAGGGTTGAACACCAAGGCTGATGGGTCGTTTTACCCGTTGTCGCGTTCCGCGTCGCTGGCAGGAAAGTGGGCCTACCTGGACAAGACCAACTACAACCTGTTTGCTGACGTCACCCACCACTTTCAAAATGATTGGAAGTTGACGTTTGCCGCCAACGGCATTTCTTCCGATGCCGATTTTCTCTCCTCCTACCCTGCACGGGTGACCTCCAATACGTCGGGGAACGTCTACACGCTGCCCATCTCCAAGGTGAACTACGAAGACCGGCAGTACGGCCTGGACCTCTACGCCACGGGTCCCTTTTCGCTGTTTGGGCGTGTGCACCAGTTGATGCTGGGCGCCAACACCCGGCGTGATGCGTTCAACGCCGCTATCTACAAGGCGACCAACACCCCAACCATCAACATCACCAATTTTGACTGGGCGTCGATTCCTGCGCCGATTGTCAATGACGCCAGCCGTGCGAACTACAACTACATTCGTGAGGAAAAAGGTGTTTACGGCGCGACTCGGCTCAGCCTGACGGATGAGCTCAATCTCATCCTGGGTGCTCGCGTCAGTTGGTCGGACTATCACGTCGACAGCCCTTCCACCACCGACAGCTACTCGGAGAATCGACATGTCGTGCCGTATGCCGGCCTTGTCTATGACCTGAACGACAACCATACGCTGTATGCCAGCTACACCGAGATCTACAAGACGCAGAGCTATTTTGGCCTGGGTAACAAGCTGCTGGCGCCCATTGAGGGCGATAACTATGAAGTCGGTCTCAAGAGTGAGTATTTTGGCGGCCGCCTGAACACCTCATTCGCGGTTTTCCAGACCAACCTCAGCCATATGCCCGAAGCAATCGCGGGCGCCAGCACGTGCGGCGTGACGGGCACCAGCAGCTGTTACGAGGAGGGTGGCAAAGTGCGCAACCGTGGCTTCGAGGTCGAAGTATCGGGGCAGCCACTGGAGAACTGGAACGTCAGCGCCGGCTATACCTACAGCGATCCTGAGTACGTCGCCGGCAAGAACAAGGGCACTGATTACTACACGCGTATCCCTCGTCGACTGCTCAAGCTGGGCAGTGATTACAGATTGCCGGGGGATTTCAATCAGTGGCGTGTGGGGGGCGATGTGTTCATGCAGAGCAAGACCTATACCCAGGCCAGCACCTACACCATCAATCAAGGCGGGTATACGCTGCTCAACTTGCATGTGAACTATCAGATCGACAAGCAGTTCAGCGTGCAGTACAACCTCAACAACGCCCTGGACAAGGTCTACTACCAGACTCTGCCCACCTCCAACAACTTTGGCGGATTGTTCTACGGCGACCCACGTAACTTTGCGGTCACACTGCGTTATCAATATTGATCTGCAGGCAGACTCGAGAACCACCACAGGCGACCCCTCTGGTGGTTTTTTTGTGCCTGGAACATGTACATCCCCCGCCAGCACCAGGTTGCATGGGCTGGCTTTCCCGTCCGGGCGCAAGCTGGTGCCCCACATAGACACAGGGCCTTGAACACGTCAGTGCCGGTAGGCGGGTAGGGGTATCAAGCAAGTGGATTTGTGCTACAGGGAGGGGAGGAGCAGGCCCGGGTCAGCGGGCCTGGAAGGGAAGGGGGTCAAGCAGGAAGCGGTGCTACGTGTTGCCTGGCGTTATAGAGGCTGCCGGCCTTGAGTTGGACCACGCGATCGGCAGCATCAAAATAACGGTCATCATGGCTGATGACGATGATGGTCTTGCCAAGGCGTTTCAGCTCGGGCAATAGCTCGGTGTAGAAGATACGCCGGAAAGTCGGATCCTGATCGGCCGCCCACTCATCGAAGACCAGTATGGGCCTTCCCTCCAGCCAGGCACTGATGAGCGCGAGTCGCTTGCGTTGCCCGGTGGACAGGTCGGTCGTGCTGAAGGCCCCATCCTCGATACGGACCTTGTGGCCCAGCTCCATTTTCGTCAGATAACTGTCCAGTGATCCCAGCTCGCTCGACGATGTCCGTAGAATATCGTCGAACAGATAATAGTCAGCGAAAACCGTGGTGAACATTTGACGGTAAGCATCTCGGGTCTGCGCCGTCACTGGCACGCCATTGAGCCGCACCTCGCCATGCTGAGGGTTGTAGAGGCCCAGCAGCAACTTGATCAGGGTGGTTTTGCCACCTCCGTTTTCGCCGACGATGAAGACCGTTTCGCCACGCTGGATGCTCAGGTCAATGGGCCCCAGTTCAAAGGCCGGCGTCTCGCCCACCTTTGGAAACCCGTACCGAACCTGGTTCAACTCCAGCCGCTGGAACGGCGCCTGGTGGTTGGAGGGCTGGTCCAGCAAGTAGGGTTCAGCCGTGGAAAACGTGTCAGAGAGTTCCTTGATGCGACGGAAGGCGATCTGGGCGCGACTAATGATGGGTAGGGTACCGATCAGGTGCTCCATGGGGCCTTTCATGTACAGCAGAATGAGCACAAAACCGCTGATGACAGAGGCATCGGCTTGAGGCCAGTACAATTGAGAGGCCAGGGTCAGGCCAATCACCGCGAAAAACAGCATGGAGCCAAAACTCTTGGCGACAATGAATGTATTGACCGACTTGACCTGGATATCGCAGATGCGGTCCGCCGTTCCCCGTATACCCTCGGTGAGCAGGGTATGCCGACGTCCCGAATGCATTCTCAGCTCCTTGGCACCCTCGGCAATCGCGTGGTAATGCTTTTGCAGAAGGTCCTCCTGCTCACGAGCGCTGTAAAAGCCGCGGATCCCCTTCAGCCGAGCCAGATACTGCGCCACGCTGCCCAGCAGGATGGCGAGCAGCATCAAGCTGAATACCACCCAGGACAGCGAAGCCAGGTAAGCCAGGCAACCCAGCGTCACCGTCAGGGAAATGGCCAGGGGCGCCAAGGCGAAGGAGAAATCGCTGATGGTGTCGATGTCATGAGTCAGAACAGGAATAAGGCGATGCGTACGGTAGCGCTCCAGCTGGTCGATGGGGGCGCACAGTACTTTGCCGCCAAGGCTTTTGCGCAGCGAGGCGATGACTTTCTGCCCCACATAGTTGGTGCCGATATCGGAAACGATTGAACTGACCAAGGCAATCAGGCAGATGCCGCCAAAGGCTAACACCATGCCTATGCCCAATGCCTGTGAATGCAGGGCGCGGTTCGTCGTGGCGAGCAGCACGGTGATGCTGGCACCGGCGACGATGCCAAGCAATGTTGCCCCCGCCAGCAGGTGCCAATAGGGCTTGAGCAGGCTGAACAGCCCGCCCGAGTGTCCCTGTACAGGCTGTTTCATGGGGAGTACTCCTAATTCAAGCGCCGACGGCGGCTATTTTCAATCCAGGATGAGCGACGCAGCCTTGCAGACTTTGGTAGACAGCCTCAGCGATTTCCTCGCTGCGGCATGCCAGCACTGACAGCAGGGTGTCGCTCAGACCATGGGAGGCTTCGCAGAACCCTTGCAGGAAAATGCCAGCGCGCAAGTCCGGTGTGCTCAGGGCCCGGTACTGGCGGTCTACCTGATATTCGTTGAGGTAACCTTCCAAGGGCGCCAGCAATTGGCGATGTGCGTCGCGCGAGTAGCCCGTTGCCAGGATGACGGCGTCGTAACGTTTGGCCTGCACTTGCCCGGTGCTGACGTCCCGGGTGCTGAGGTCGATACCCTGCGGGGAGACCTCAAGGCCCTGGATGTGTCGCAGGCACAGAACGGCATGGCGATTGCTCGCCGAAATTTTCTGGCGATACAGCAACGCGTAGATGCGTTCGATCAATCCGGGATCGATGACCGAGTAGTTAGTGTTATGGAACTCTTCAATCAAATGCTTTCTTTGTTCCGGGGACTGCTGGAACATGAGTTCGGTGTAATGCGGCGCAAACACTTCGTTGACGAAGGGAGAGTCATCGGCCGGCTTGAGGGCTGACCCACGCACGATCATGTCGGCCTCCACAGTGGGGAAGCTGTCGTGCAAATCGATGAATGCTTCCGCGGCGCTTTGCCCAGAGCCGACAATAGCGATACGCATGGGCTTGCCTTGACTGCATGGCAGCTTGGCCACGCTGCTCAGGTAGCTGGAGTGGTGAAAGATTCTGGGATCGTTTTTAAATGCCTTGAACAGCTCCGGGATGCGCGGTGTGCCGCCTGTGCTGACGACCACGGAGCGGGCATGACGGGCGTATTCGTTACCGGACGCGTCACGGGAAATCACCCGAAGCACGTCGATCGGACCTTTGCTGGCGACAGGTTCGAGTCGAAGCACCTCTTCGCCGTATTGCGCCTGATCGGTGAACTGTTCAGCTACCCAACGCAGATAATCGTTGAACTCGGTGCGGCAAGGATAAAAGGTGCGCAGGTTGATGAAGTCGATCAGTCGTCCCTGTTCTTTGAGGTAGTTGACGAAGCTGAAATGGCTGGTTGGGTTGCGCAGCGAGACAAGATCCTTGAGAAAGGAAATCTGCAGTTCACTCTGGCTGGCCAGAGTGTCGCCGTGCCAGCGATAGTGTTGTTGCTTGTCAATGAACAGGCAATCGAGCGGCCGTTGTCGTGCAGCACGCTGCTCCTGGATGGCGATGGCCAAGGCAAGGTTGGACGGACCGAAGCCCACCCCTATTAAATCGTGGGTGGTGATGGGTGATTGAGCGGCAGTCATGGGGCTAGCTCCTGGAAAAAGGTCGGGCGCCGCGGGGGGCGGCCAGTGGGTGGAAAAGGTGTTCGTGGAAGAACTGTTCGCGGGACAGGGTCACCAGCGTCGCGCGCTTGTGGGGAAAGTCGAACGACTTGATTCGTGCAAACCCGCTGCGGTCGAAGTTCGACAGTTGACGCCGGTTATCGAAGCTGGGCTCGCAGACCACTTGCTGGGTGCGAGCGTCGTCCAGAAAGGCAAAATGGCAGAGCGATGAGAACCAGGCTGTGTAGAAGGCCTGGCCTCGATAGCTTTCTTCGCCTACCAGCAGGTGGAGGCCGCGGTCGTAGTCGCCGGCATCGTAATAGGGGGCGATACGATCTTCTCGCGCCCAATAGATTTCGAAGTAGCCAAATGGCACGCCGTCAAAGCGGCCGATGACGGGAAAGCTGTGGGCGCTCGACAGTTGTTGCTCCAGGTACCGACGATGTTCGTCGCGGCTTCCGGTTTCATTCCAGAAGCGAGCCACTCGCGGGGTATTCATCCACCGGTTGAAGGCATCCAGGTCCCGTGACAGGTCGACGGGGGCCAAGGTGAGGGTTTGTCCCAACCAGGGGATGAATCGCCGATAAAACGTCGTGTGCGGTTGCGGCGGTCGCAGCGGATGACGCATCCCGGCCGTGTTGACATGAAGCTGTGGATAGGGCGCTCGCTCGGTGGGCAGCCAGAGAGGCGCATGCTGCCACAGCACTGCGCCGTGACAACGGTAGTGGTGGTGGCCCGTTCGCTGCAGCAGCCCTGCGGCATGCAGAAAGGCCAGTCCTGGGGTGGTCTGTGCAACCTGAATGTCCACGCACAGGTGGGTGGGATAGCTGGCTAGCCACCCCTCAAGTCCTGCAAGAATAAGATCGGCTTCGCGATTTTTCCCTTGTTCCTGTACCGGCGGGTGATACATCAACGTGTTCTTGGTCGACGCAACCGCGGCAAGGCCCAGGACCGTCTCGCCCCCATGCGACAGCGTCACGCCGCCGGTGCAGACATCGACCTGCAGGGGCTGATCTGAAAACGAGGCGGTCAACGCCGAGAGGGTCGCTTTGCGGGTCGCCACCGTCGGTGATTCGGACATTGGATTCATGTGCTTTCTCTTTGGCTGGGGCGCAACCTGCAGCCCCACCTTTGGTTAAAACGAGTGTTCGTATTTCGGATTTAACACGTTGATCAAATTGACCTAGAGGCGGTGTTCATCGAAGAAACTCTCGCGCTCCAGTCGCAGCAGGGCGGCCTCCTTGTGTGCCAGCTGGATGTTCTTCAAATGCCCGTAACCCTGGGATTTGAGGAAGTCGATTTGTCGTGTGTGGTCGATGCGTGGCTCGCCGAGGATGCGCTGCGTGCGGGGGTCGTCCAGAAACATGTAGTGCATCAGTGAGCGGAACCAGCCCCGCAATTTGCCGAGCCCCTGATGCTTGCTTTCGCCAATGACCACATGCCAGCCCCGGTCGTAGTCCTGAACGTCGTAGAACGGGGCAATCCGATCCTCTTTGCACCAATAGACTTCGAAGTACGCGAAGGGCTCGTCGTCATAGCAGCCGATCAGTGGGTGTACCCGTGGATCGTCCAGCATCTGCTGAAGGTAGAGGGTGTGCTCTTGTGCAGTGCCTGCCTGTTCCCAGAAATAGGCAACGTTCTCCAGGTTCATCCAGCGGTTGAAGGCCTCCAGGTCTCGCGAGATATCGACGGTTCGCAGGCTGAACGTACTCTGCAGTGCCGGTATGAACCGGCGGTAAACCTCGCCTTGCGCAATGGGGGGGCGGATGGGATGGCGTTTGCCATCTTGCAGCCGATAGCGGATCGCACGATTGCCGCTGGCAGGTGCGGTGAGCCAGAGCGCCGAATGTTGCCAGAAGGTTTGTCGAGCACAACTCAGGATGATCCCGGACGGGGTCACGGCCAGGAGATCGTCGAACAGGCCCTCGCGGACGAACTGAATGCCGGCCTGCTCATCGCAAGGCACCTTGACCTGGATACTCTGAGTTTGACTGTTCTGACAAAACTGCCCCGCCAGCAGGCCCAGCAATGCTGTCGAAGGCAGTGCCGGGCTGAACTCGATGACTTCGATCAGGTCATCCTTCACGCAGTACTGCAGCCCGGTGACGCCGTCCACAGACAGGCGGCCGTGGGCGCCTGTCTCCTCGATGCGCAGGCTCGATCGGCCTGACACGGTGCAATGGAGTGACAATGTGATGTCCATGTATGGCCTCAAACCAGAGATGATGCGTGTGGGGAAAGGGCGAAAAATTCGCTGAGAAAGCGCTGCATCTGGGTGGCGGTTCCGACCGTGACTCGCAACCAGTCGGGCCAGGCTTCGAACACTCTGCCCACCCGAACCCCGCGCTGCTCAAGCGCTTTGCGCAGCGGTTCAACGGGACGCCCAAGGTTGACCATGAAACAGTTGGCCTGCGCATCGGTGCAGGGAAAACCAGCCTTGCGCAAGGCAGCGACGGTATCGGCCAATACCTGAGCATTGGTGGCTTTGCGCTGAGTGACCAACAAAGGGTTTTCCAGCGCCGCGATTGCACCCAGCGCAGTGGGCAGGGGGATGAAATTACGTCCATTGAAGGCTTCCAGGCGCGCCAGCAGCGCCGGATTGCCGATCGCCACGCCAAGCCTGGCACCCGCCATGCCATAGATTTTCGAGAAGGTTCGCAGCACCAGTACGTCTTCGCGCTCGACGGCTAGTGCCAGGCACGTCGGGGCATCGGAGAAGTGGATGTAGGCCTCGTCGATGATGGCCAGGCAGCCGGGCGGCTTATCGGCGACCAGGCGCGTGATGTCGGCATGGGGAGTCAGGGTGCCGGTCGGATTGTTCGGGTTGCAGACGTAAATGACACCTGCCTGGCGATCAACCGCCAGCATGCCGCGCACGTCATGGGCATGGTCGGCAGTCAGGGGAACCTCATGCACCCGGGCCTGCAACGTCTTGGCCCCGCTTGCCACAGAGTCATAGGTTGGGGCCGCGGTTACCACGCTGCGCGGGCCGGCGTAGCTGGCCAGGGCGCACTGAAGTGCTGCGCGGGAACCACAATAGAGGGCGACATGATCGTGGGGGATATCGTGCTGGCTGGCGAACAGTTGGCTTAGACGCACTTGCTGCTCATAGTCATAACGACCGCTCTGTCGCACGCCCGAGGTCATCGCCTTGATTGCTGCAGCATCGGGGCCATACGGGCTCTCGTTGTAATCCAGGCGAACAATGTCATCGCCAAAGATCGGGTCCACCCCCGTCCCGTCAGGTGCTGGCGCAGCCCAGGCGGGCAGCGCGGGGGCAACGCTGGCCAGTGCGGCGGTGGTGACGAAGCGTCGTCGGCTCAAAGCGGTCATGGTCGTTCTCCCTGTGGTCAGTCCTTGTCGTTGCCGTCGAGGTTGCGGGCCACGCGAAAGCCCAGCCAGTCACCGCGCACCTCAGGCTTGCGCTCGTTGCGGTTGCCCGAACGCGAGAAAATCGCCGGTTCGCTGTAGTCGTTGCCGCGGATCTGGCGGTGTTCGCAGGTGCCGCCGGTGGTCCAGGCGCTGCCGTCGGTGGGGGCGCCGATGTAGTCGGTGTGCCAGCAGTCTTCCACCCACTCGTAGACGTTGCCGTGCATGTCGTACATGCCGAAGGCGTTGGGTGGGAAGCTGCCCACCGGCGAGGTGAACGAGAAGCCGTCGGCGGGGCCGTAGACGTTGGCGTGCTGGCTGATCGAGTACTCGCCTTCCTTGTCGAACGGGAAGGGGAAGGAGCCCTTGGACCCGGCGCGGGCGGCGTATTCGCGCTCCGATTCGCTGAGCATGCGGTAGGGCTTGCCGGTGGTCTTGGCCAGCCAGGCGATATAGTCGCGGGCCTCGAACCAGGTCATGCACACGGCCGGCTGGCGCGGGCCCTGGGCGTAGTGGGGTTTGCCGTTCCGGCATAGGCGGCCGGGGCGCAGGTCGCCATCGGGCAGTACGGTGCCGGTGGCCTTGGCGTAGGCCTGCCACTGCTCGGCGGTGACGTTGAAGCGGCTGACGGCGAAGGGGTGGGCGAAGGTCACGGTATGCAGCGGGTTCTCGTCGTCCTGCTTGCCTACTTCGTCATCCGGGGTGCCCATCACGAAGCTGCCGGCGGGCAGCACGACCATCTCCGGGCAGTCTTTCTGGCAGTCGGTGAACACCTTGCCGGGCTGGGTGGGGTCGGCAGCATGTGCCTGGGCCGACAGCGACAGGCAACCTAAGGCAAACAACAGGTTGAGGCGTTTCATGGGTGTCCTTGCAGTTGAGCGACAGGGGGATTGGTCGGTTTGGCAGCCTTCTGGGCGGCGTCCCACACGCGCAGGAAATTGCCACCCCACAGCTTGGCGATGTCTTCGTCGGAGTACCCGCGCAGCATCAGTTCGGCCGTGACGTTGCGGCTCTGGCCCACGTTCTGGTAACCGATCACGCCGCCACCGTCGTTGAAGTCCGAGCTGATGCCGACGTGGTCGATGCCGATTTTTTTCACCGCGTAGTCGATGGAGTCGACGTATTGGGCCAGGGTGGCCTCGGGCTCCTGGCGCAGGATGTCGTAGAAGGGTGTGAGGAACTCGCCGAACTTTTTCTCCGACCAGATGGAGAACACCGGGTCGGTGGTGGTGCCCATCTGTGTCTGGTTCTGCACGTCGGGCAGGTCGTAGCGGGCGCGCAGGGCGTTCATTTTGGCGATGGTGTCGCGCGAGAACGGCTTGAGGTATTTGGAGTAGGCGACGATGTTGACCAGGCCGTCGGTGGCCTTGATGTTGGCCAGGTCCGCGTCGCTGAGGTTGCGGCGGATGTCCATCATGCCTTGCACGCCGGTGTGGGAGGCCATCACCGGGGCGCGGCTCAGGTGGGTGACCTGGGTCAGGGCCTGGCTGGACATCTGCGAGACGTCGATGATCACGCCCAGGTCATTGAGCTTGGCTACGGCGCGGCGGCCCAGGTCGGACAGGCCGCCCAGGGGGTCGACCGAATCGCCCAGAAACGGCAGCGGGCGCGCCGAGTCGACCCAGCTGTTGTTGCCCACGTAGCCGGGGCCGAACACCCGCACGCCACGGGCCGCCCACAGGTCGAGCTTGTCGACGTCGTCGCCCAGGGGGGCGGCGTTGAGCATGCTGATGACGATGGCGAACTTGCCTTCCCCGGCCAGGCGGCGGAAGTCGGCCGGGGTGTAGGCGATGCCGGCCTGGTTGGGGAAGTCCCGGGCAATGCCGGTGATGATCTTGTAGCGCACCTCCAGTTCATTGGCCATGGCAGTCTGGAAACCGGCGGTGGGGCGGTGCGGCCAGTGGGGGCCGCTCCAGAATTCGGGCCACGACCAGATGGCAATCGAGGCGCCCCGCAAGCGCGCCTTGCCGGCCTTGACCAGGTCGAACTGGGTAGGGCCGTCGCGGTTGGCCTCGCGGCCTTCGCTGCCGTAGCTCAGCGGTACGTCCAGGTGGGCGTCCAGGGCCAGGATGCGCTCTTGCAGGGCGTTGGCGCGCTGCTCGATGGCGCGGCTGTAAGGGTGTGCCGGCAGGTAGAGCCAGTACCACCAGGCGCCGGTGCCGGCGGCGGCCAGCAACAGAATAACGACCACCAGCCATGGCCACTTGCGCGAGAGAAGAAGGTGTTTCGTCATTGCCATTTCGACCCGACTGTACGACGGCCCCATGCCGTTCGAACTTGTTGGGTGATACGAGTCGACGCCGGAAGAATTTACCAAGTGCCTAAATCGCCCCGGTGACCATTCGTTTTCGTTGCAGTAGTCACGTCATGAGTACAGTGGATGAAGGTGTCACGTCGAGGAATGCTGGCAGGGCTTGTGGCTGCCGGTGTAGTACTGCCCGCCGGTTATTACGCGCGGAACAAGTGGGACGCGGCCCAGGAGGCGGAACTGGCGTCCGACGAGCCGGCGGTGCCGGTGGATGACCTGCCCAACGCACTGCTGGGCGAGCGCCTGGCGGGTATCTGGGACTGGCACCTGGTGGAGGGCGAGCAGGCGCTGCCTGAGCTGGCGCGGCCACTGGAACTGTTGCTGGACGCAGGCCAGGGTGCTCGCGCCGTGCGCGGCTACCTGGGGCGGCCGCCTTATGCCGATGGCCTGCAGGTGTATGGGCCGTTGGCCGCCGAGCGCCTGCCGCACCTGCGCCTGAAGCTGATCTCGGCCACAGGCCAGGGCTACGACTGCGAAGCGGTGCTGGATGAAATATGGGGCGGCTGGAGCCAGGGTGGCGGCGGTGCAACCATCAGCGGCCAGGTGCGTCCTGCGGGCCAGCAGGCTGGCTTTTCGGGGCCGCAGGGGCGGTTCGTCGCCAGCCGCCGGCCGTTTGTGCAGGCCCGCGAGCGGCTGGCGTATGTGCCGGCGCTGCATGAGCGCCTGATCTCGCCGGGCTGGCGTTACTTCCATCAGCTGTGGCACGCCACCCGCGACCGCTGGCACCGCATTGACGAGTCACGGCGTCAGGCCGTACGGGCACTGGGCTGGCAGGCCGGGCCACTGGGCAAGGAGCGCAATGCCCGCGGCCACGACCGCCACCGCAACGGCTCGGGCGAAGACTTCCTGTTCATGCATCGGCACATGCTGCACGGCGTGCGTCAGGTGCAGGACCTGCGCTCGTGGCCGTGCATGCCGGCGCCACGGCCCTACGTGGGCGAGAACGTGCAGGCGTTTGCCGATTACATGAACAACCGCACCGGCTACAGCGTGCCGCCGTGCTGGCAGGCTGACGGCGATGCGCACTTCAACCAGTGGCTGTACCACATCAAAAGCCGTGAAGGCCTGTACGCCAATTTCCAGTTATGGGAATCGCAACTGCATGACCCTCAGTACCTGAGCACCCTGTGCCTGGGCGAGCTGGGGTCGCGGATCGAGCTGGGTATTCATGACTGGCTGCACATGCGCTGGGCGGCCATGGGGCGCGATCCGGAGACCGGGTGGCCGATGGCGTATGCGCGGCGCAACTACGATTTTGCCGAGCGCTGGTTCGGGGCGGGCAACGACTTCCTGGGCGATCCGTTTTCTTCCCACGTGAACCCGGTGTTCTGGGCCTTCCATGGTTGGATCGATGATCGTATCAACGACTGGTACCTGGCCCATGAACAGGCACATCCGGGCGAGGTACGGCCGTTGACCGTCAACGGCATCCCCTGGTTCGCGCCAGGGCGCTGGGTGTGCGTGGCCGATCCCTGGCTGGGGCCGTCCAGCGAAGGCTGCGGGGCCTGGGGGCGGAGCAATGGGGGGGGGAGTCAGTTGGATATCGAGACCATGAAGTTGGCGTTGCAGGTGATCTTCAGCCCCGAGCAGGAGGCGGATCGCCTGATGAAGCGCGTACCGTCGACCCGTCCCTGGTTTGCCCGCTACCTGGCGCCGGGGCCGCGCAAGGATGGCTTGTGAGCGGGCAGCCCACAACCCCATAGATCGTGTTGTCTGCATCGCGGCCAAGGCCGGCTCCTACCACCGGCGGTGTAGGAGCCGACTTTAGTCGCGATGCCGGCAACGCGGTTCCAAGACGTCTCCCCCGTGTAGCAGCGGCCGCCAGGCCGCGTCATTGACGCTGCGGTCCATCTGGTACAGCGCGTCGGGCGGGACGCAGCCTTCGGCAGCTTGCTACAAAGGTGCGGCGCACGCTGTGGGAGCAAAGCTTGCTCGCGAGGGGCCCTCACTGACGCCATCGCGAGCAAGCTTTGCTCCCACAGTGGTGACCTCCACAAGACAGTTGCTGCTACACGCCCTGTGGGAGCGGGTTCTACCCGCGAAGAAGGTAACGCGGACTTCCCGGCATACCGCAGTGTGCTTTTCGCGGGTAGAACCCGCTCCCACATAGACAGTT
>KI547165.1:227590-251635 GCA_000497835.1 gamma proteobacterium L18
CCACCGGCGGTGTAGGAGCCGACTTTAGTCGCGATGCAGGCAACGCGGTTCCAAGACGCCTCCCCCCTATGTAGCAGCGGCCGCCAGGCCGCGTCATTGACGCTGCGGTCCATCTGGTACACCGCGTCGGGCCGTACGCAGCATTCGGCTGCTACAGGCCAGCGTTGTCTGCATCGCGGCCAAGGCCGGCTCCTACCACGGTGGGCTGCGTGGTCCAGCCGCCGCCCAGCGCTTTGTACAGGGCCACGCTGGCCAGCAGGCGGTCCTTGCGCAGTTGCACGCGCTCGGCCTGGGCGCTGAACAGGCTGCTTTGCGCCTGCAGCACGCTGAGCAGGTCTTCGGCGCCAGCGCGGTAGCGGCTTTGCGCCAGGTCGAAGGCGCGTTGCGCCTGTTGCAGTTCTTCCTGTTGCCAGCGGGTCTGGCGGTCCAGGCCGTCGATGCTGTTCAGGGCTTTTTCGACCTCACCAAAGCTGGTCACCAGCACCCCGCGATAGGTCTCCAGCAGTTCCTGCTGGCGCGCGCTGGCCTTGTCGCGTTCGGCGCGCAGTTGGCCGTTGTTGAAAATCGGTGCGGTCAGGCCCGCGCCCAGGTTGAGCACCGGGTTGCGCAGCAGGTCGGCGCCCTGTCGATCGCCGGTGGCCAGGCTGGCCGTCAGGGTCAGGCTGGGAAACAGGGCGGCGCGGGCCACGCGCACGTCGGCCTGGGCGGCGGCCAGGCGCGCTTCGGCTCCGGCGATGTCGGGACGACGTGTTAGCAGTTGGCTGGGGATGCCGGCGTCGATGGCCGGGCCCTGCAGTTGCTCGAAGGGCAGGGGCGCCAGTTGCAGGCGCTGCACTGGCTCGCCCAGCAGGGTGGCCAGGGTGATCAGCGCGTCCTGGGCCTGTTGCCGGTACAGCGGCAACAGGCGCTGCTGGCCCGCCACCAGGCTTTGCTGTTGCGCCAGTTCCAGCGCGGTGGCGGAGCCGGCCCGGTAGCGCGCGCGTACCACCTCGAGGATCCGCTGGGCGTTGCTCAGGTTAAGCGTGGCAATCCGCGTCTGCTCACGGGCGGCCAGGGCCGCGAGGTAGGTGTCGGCCACCTGCCCCGACAGGCTCAGCGCCAGGGTGTCCCGGTCCAGCTCGCTGGCCTGCAAACTGTGCCGGGCGCTGTCGCGGGTGGCGGCATTGCGGCCCCAGAAGTCAATCTCATAGCTGGCCGTGAGCGCCGTGTCGAAGTAGTGATACGTGCGCTCGTTGCTGGAGGTGTCCAGTTCGCTGTAGCCCTGGCCCTTGAGCAGCCGCTGGCGATAGGCGTTGGCGCTGCCATCGAGCCGGGGCAGTTGTGCGCCGCCGGCGATACGCACATCGGCAGCGGCCTGGCGCACCCGCGCCGTGGCAGCCTTGAGGTCGTAGCTGCCACGCCGGGCCTGGTCCACCAGTTGCGCCAGCTGCGGGCTGTTGAAGCTCGTCCACCAGTGTTCCAGGTCCGTGGCGTGCGCGGTGGCGGCCGTCGGGCTTTGCCAATCGGGCGGCGGCACGATGCCGCGGTCGGGCGAACCGGTGTGGCTGCAGGCGCCAAGCAGTGCCAGCAGGGGAATCAGGGTAAACGCAGTCTTGGTCATGATCATTCACTGGTCAGGGCGGCGACCGGGTCCAGCCCGGCCGCCTTGCGGGCAGGCATGAAACCGAAGATCACGCCGGTGGCGACCGAGCAGGCGAAGGCGCCGAGCATGGCCAGGGAGGAAAAGGCCACGGCGACCTTGGCCAGGTTGAGGCCCACGCCGATCAGCAGCGCCAGGGCCACGCCGATCAGGCCGCCCACCAGCGACAGCATCACCGCCTCGGTGAGGAACTGGCGCAGGATGTCGCGCTGGCGCGCACCGGTGGCCACGCGAATGCCGATTTCCCGGGTGCGCTCGCGCACCGTCATCAACATCACGTTCATCACACCGATGCCGCCCACCAGCAGCGAGATGGCGGCAATGGCCCCCAGCATCAACGACAGGCCGTTGCGGGTGTGGGCCTCGGCCTGGATTAGGGCGGCGCTGTTGTCGACCTCGAAGTCCTGAACCCCGTCATGCAGGTTCAGCATCAGCCCGCGGATTGCCTGCTCGGCTTCATGCACCAGGGTGCTGTCGGCGGCGGCGATGATCACGTATTCGGGATGCTCGACACCCGACAGCCGAATGCGCGCCGCCGAGTACGGAATGGCGATGCGCAGGTCGTTGCGCTGGTTGGCGCCGCTGGAGCCCTTGCTGGCCAGTACACCGATGACCTGGAAGGGGACGTTTTCCACCAGGATGTAGCGGCCGATGGGGTCCTGGCCATCCAGGAACAGTTTTTTCCTGACCTCGGAACCGATCACCGCAACCGCCGCGCCGGTGGACATGTCGCTGTCACTGAAAAACTGCCCCTGCGCCACGGGCCAGTTGAGGATGGACGGGAACACAGGGCTGTAGCCGCCGATGGTCGAGGTCATCTGCTGGTTGCCGTAGCGCACCTGGGCCTGCTGGGTGGTGGCGGCCATGATGGCTTTGACCTGGGGCAGCTGGCCCAGGGCCTGTACATCGCTGAGGCGGATAATGCCGGCCGGCGAGCGCGGGGTGGCGGGCGCGCCGTTCATGAACATGATGTTGGAGCCAAAGGCGCCCATCTGCGCCATGACCTGGCGCTTGCTGCCTTCGCCCACGGCCAGCATGACCACCACCGAGGCCACGCCGATGATGATGCCCAGCAAGGTCAGGGCGGTGCGAGTGCGGTTGGTCCACATCACCCGCCAGGCGGCGACCAGGGCATCGCGGGTTTCCGCCAGCCACGGGCTGCGCTCCTGGCTGGCATGGGCCAGGCGCTGGCGCAAGTCATCGGCCTGCAGGGCACCGGGGCGGGCAGGGGGCAAGGGCTGGCCGGCGGCGCTGTCGCTGATCACCTCGCCGTCACGCACCTCGATGATGCGTTGGGCACGGGCGGCGACGTCGCGGTCGTGGGTAATCAGGATCACCACGTGGCCTTGTTGCGCCAGCTCATCGAGCAGGGTCATGACCTCGGCGCCGCTGTGACTGTCCAGGGCGCCGGTGGGTTCGTCGGCGAGGATGATGTGCCCACCGTTCATCAAGGCCCGGGCAATGGACACGCGCTGCTGCTGGCCACCGGACAGTTGCCGCGGGCGGTTGCCCGTGCGCTCGCCCAGGCCGAGTCGCTGCAGCAAGGCCTGCGCGCGTTCGGCCCGGGCGAGCGCCGGCGTGCCGGCGTAGATGGCCGGCATTTCGACGTTCTCCCGGGCCGAGGCCGAGGCGATCAGGTGGTAGCCCTGGAACACGAAACCGAAGGCTTCGCGGCGCAGCCACGCCAGTTCATCGTCGTTGAGCCCGGCCACATCCTGGCCGGCGAAGTGGTACTGGCCGGCGCTGGGGCGGTCCAGGCAACCGAGGATGTTCATCAGGGTCGACTTGCCGGACCCCGAGGTACCGACGATGGCGATGAATTCCCCGGCATGGATGGCCAGGTCGACGCCGCGCAGGACCTCCACGGTGGGGCTGTCGCCACCGCCGTAGGCCTTGCGGATGCCGCACAGCTGAATCAGCGGTGTGCCCATGCTCAGCTCCCGTTGCCGGTAGGGCCGATCAGCAGGCGATCGCCTTCCTGCAAACCGTCCAGTATCTGCACCCGCAGGCGGTCACTGAGGCCGGTGCGCACGGTGCGCTGCTGCACCTGGCCGTTGTCGGCCAGCACCTGGGCGGTGCGCTGATCGGGGGCATCGCGGGTGCCCTGCAGGGCGGCGACCGGGGCGGTGAGCACGTCCTGGGCGCTGCCGGCGACGAAAAATACCTGGGCGGTCATGTCGGCCATCAGCGCGTTGTCGGCGTTGTCCACCTCCAGCAGCACGGTGTACAGCACCACGCGGCCGGCGCCCGTGCTGTTGCCGGTGCTGCCACTGCTGGCGGCTGCCGGGCTGCCGCCGCCCTGGCTCAGTTGATCCAGGGGCTTGGGCGGGATGGGCAGGATCTGCCGCACGGTGCTGGTCCAGCGTCGGCCGCCGCCACTGAGGGTGGTGAAATAGGCCTGCATGCCGGCCTTGACCTGGCCGATGTCGGCTTCCGACACTTCAGCCCATACCGTCATCGGCGACAGCCGTGCGATACGCAGGATCAGGGGCGTGCGTTGTTGTGCGTTGAGCGTCTGGCCCTCGCGGGCATCGATCGCCACCACGGTACCGCTCATGGGCGCGTAGATGCGCGTATAACCCAATTCGGCCTGGGCGCTGCGCAGGGTGGCCTGGGCCTGGCGAATCTGCGCCTGGTACATGTCGATGCGGGCCTGGGTGGTCAGTACCTTGGCCTGGGCGGTCTGCACGTCCTCCTCACGGGTGGCACCGTCGGCGGCCATGCGCTGCTGGCGGCGCAGTTGCTGGTTGGCCAGCAGGTGTTCGGCCTGTTGCTCCTTGACCTGGGCCTTGAGGGTCTCGATGGCGTAGCGTTCGGCGTCCAGTTGTGCCTGCTGGGTGGACGGGTCGATCTCCACCAGCAACTGCCCCTGTTTGACCGTGTCGCCTACTTCCACGTGCAGCGTGCGGATCTGCCCGGACGCCTGGGCACCCACGTCCACGTACTGGCGCGGCTGCAGCGTGCCCAGGGCGGTGACGCTGGATTCGATAGTGCCGCGGGTCACGCGCACGAACGGGCGCTGCTCGGCGTTACCGGGCAGCCATTGCCAGGCGGCTGCGGCGGCGAGGGGAATCAGGCAGAGCATCACGGTTGCAGCACGGCGGGTGAGGCGAAGGTAAGTCATGCGGTGGTCCGGCCAGTGAGGGAAGGCTGCCGGTTAGACGAGGGTGGGGGAGCGGAATTTAGGCAAAGGGCCCTTTGCCAGGTGTTGCCCGAGAATGGGCCGCTACGGGGTGTAGCGCGGCTTGGCGCGAATCACGGTGTCGCCACTTTCGTTGCGGCTGAGCTGCACCGGCAGCACCTTGGGCAGGTCCTGCACCAGGGCGGTGATGTTGCGGGTGTTGTAGACACCGCCGATCAGCAATTGGCCGGTGGCGTTGTCACCCAGGCGCACGGGGTTGTCCAGGTAGCGGTTGATGCGCGGCAGGGCGTCACTGAGGCTCAGGTGGTCGAGGATCAGTTTGCCGTCGCGCCAGGCCAGGGCTTCGTCGGGGTTGGCGGCGCTGACCAGGGGCAAGCGTTGCTGCGGGTCGTAACTGGCCTGCATGCCGGGGCTCAGGTAGACCAGGTCGTTGGGGTGGCTGCGATCGCCCATCACCTGCACCGAGCCTTGGGTCAGGGTAACCCGTACCTGGTCCTGGTAGGTCCACACGTTGAAGTGCGTGCCGGTGACCCGAACCTGGCCGCGGCCAGCGCGCACCACGAAGGGGTGGCTGGCATCGTGCTGCACCTCGAAATAGGCTTCGCCCTTGCCCAGGGTGACCTGGCGCTGATCCTTGTAGTTGGCAAAGGTCAATTGGCTGTCCAGGTTCAACTGCACGTGGGAGCCGTCTGCCAGGGTGATGTCGCGCACCGTCGTTTCGCTGCTGTATCGATGGTAGCTGTCCGGGATCAGGTTCATCTGCCAGCCCGCCAGGCCTGCCAGCGGCAAGGCCAGCAGTGCCATGGCCGCCGCCAGCAGGGGGCGCCGGCCGCGGCGGCGAACGGGCGCCGGAACAGGCGCCGGCAACGGCAGGTGGGCGCTGACGGCCCACACGTCCATCATGGTCTCGAACCGGCGCTGGTGCGCCGGGTCTGCGGCCAGCCACTGCTCGAACTGCTCGCGTTCCTGGTCGCTCAAGTCCGCCTCATGGATGCGCATGCACCAGTGCGCCGCTTCATCACTGAGGCGACCGAGGGATGGGTCTTGGACAGGAGGGGTGAGCATGACGGGGTACCGGCTGGCTGATCTGAACTCTTGCGAGGCTGGGCCCCGTTTTAATGAGAGTGAGAACAATTATACAGTGAAATATCGCTCAGCGTAGTGGCCTGATGCCACGGCACGGAGGGACGCGCGGATGCACCATAGCGTGCCGGACGGGTAGACAACAAGGTGCTGTGGGGCGGGGCGAGGGTGGCGCCCGTCGACCGGGCGCCATGGAGAAGCCTTATTGGCCTTGGCTGGCTTCGATGTAATTGGTGCAGTGTGTCAGGGCGTCGCGGATCATGAAATTGACCAGGGTGGGCGACACGCCCAGTTCGGCAGCGATGTCCTTTTGCGGTTTGCCATGCACGCGGTACATCACGAAAGCGTAGCGCGTGCGTTCGGGTAACTGCGCCAGGGCGCTGTCGACCTTGCCCAGCGTCTGACGGTCCACATTGATCGACTCCGGGTTGGCGAATTGTGGGGCGGCGTTGAGGTTGTGCTCGTCGTTGACGAAGTAACGCTGTTCCATTGACTGCTTGCGGTAATGGTCGATGGCCAGGTTGCGCACGATGCGGAAGATGTAATTGAGGCGTGCGTTGAAGGGCAAGGCGTCGGCCTTCATGCTGGAGACCCGCAGGAATGCATCCTGTACCACATCCTCGGCGCGGCTATGGCAACCGGTGATCCGTGCGGCGGTCTTGAGCAGGCCGCTACGGTTGGAAATCAGGGTCTGAAGGAGGGAGGGAAATCCATTGAGTGGAAGGTCTTGAGTGCCTGATTCCTGCATACTGCTACCTGCTAGTGCTGAGTGACAGAAGGTTGTATCCATACGTAACGGCGTGGACATTAGAGTTGTTGGTTATAGTTGTCAAATGAGAATTTATTCTATCTGTATTATTTTTTCATCGCCTCGTGGGTGCGTTTCGGCCAATTGAACGTTTTCAAGCACTGTTTTGGGGCGCCGGGACGTTGGCCGCCTGACTAAATTCTGTTTGCCCCTGATCGTCTCCTGAGCAGCATTGCTGCGGCCCACGCCCGGGCCCGTCTGTTCAAGGAGCTTTTGTGCATTCGTTTAGGATACAAAGCGCGGCCTGGGCCGCCTGTTGCCTGCTGGCCGCCAGCACCCACGCGGACGCCCCGGCGGCCGCCGTCACCCTGGGTTGGACGTCGCTGGGCGTGCCCCATGTCCAGGCCCGGGATGATCACGGCCTGGGCGAGGGCATCGGTTACGCCTACGCCCGTGACAACCTGTGCCTGCTGGAGGATGAGGTGCTGACCGCCAGTGGTCAGCGTGCCCGCTACCTGGGGCGCGCCGGGCAGTCGTCGGCCGGGTTGGACAACCTCACCTCGGACCTGTTTTTCCAGTGGCTCAATGCCGATGACGCCGTGCAGGCTTTCTGGAAGGCGCAGCCACCGGCCATGCAACAGCGCATCGCCGGCTATGTGGCCGGGGTCAATCGCTACCTGCAGCAAACCCCCACCCAGCAGCAGCCGGAGCTGTGCCGGAACGCCGGCTGGCTGCGGCCCCTGGCCAACGAAGACGTGATCCGCCTGGTGCGCCGCATGCTGGTGGAAGGCGGCGTGGGCCGCTTTGCCAAGGCCCTGGTGGCCGCCGCGCCACCGACACGCGCCGTGGCCCAGGCAACCAACCCCCGGGGGGCGGCGCAAGCGCTGGCAGACCTGCAGGCATTCGCCCAGACCCGTGGCAGCAACGCCATCGCCGTGGGCGGTGCGCGGACCGAGAACGGCAAGGGCCTGCTGCTGGGCAACCCGCATTTCCCCTGGGGCGGCGGCTTGCGCTTCTACCAGATGCACCTGACCATCCCCGGCCAGCTTGACGTGATGGGCGCGGCGCTACCGGGCCTGCCGCTGATCAATATCGGCTTCAACCAGCACCTGGCCTGGACCCACACGGTGGACCAGTCCAGCCACTTCACCCTGCACCGCCTGGCGCTGACGGCGGACGGGCAGGGCTACCTGTTGGACGGCCAGCCGCAGGCGTTGAAGAAACAGACCCTGCAGGTGCGGGTGCGCGAAGCCGACGGCCATCTGGCAACGGTCAGCCATGACGTTTACAGCACACGCTTCGGGCCCCTGGTGACGCTACCGGGCCTGCTGCCCTGGGACGCCCACCATGCCTATGCGCTGCAGGACGCCAACCTGGGCAACGACCGCATCCTGGCCCAGTGGGACGCGATCAACCGCGCCACCAGCGTTGCCGCCTTGCAGCAGGTGGTGGCCGAGCACCAGGGTATTCCGTGGGTCAACACCCTGGCGGTGGACGACCATGGCCAGTCGCTGTACATGAACGCCTCGGTGGTGCCCAACATCCCCCTGGCGCAGCTCGCCCAGTGCGCTGATCCCGCGTTGGTCAAGGCCGGCCTGCCGGGGGTGGATGGCAGCCGCAGTGCCTGTGACTGGCAAAACGATGAAGGCGCGCAACAGGCAGGCATCGTCGCCGCACGCCACCTGCCACAATTGTTGCGCAACGACGTGCTGCAAAATTCCAACGACAGCGCCTGGATGACTCAGCCAGCGGCACCGCTGACCGGCTTTTCACCCTTGATCAGCCGCAGCGACCGGCCCCTGGGCTTGCGCGCACGCTTTGCCCTGGACCGCCTGCAGCACTTGGGCAACCAGGCCGTGACGCCGGCGTTCCTGCAGGGCCTGGTCACCGGCAACCACGTGTACCTGGCTGACCTGGTGCTCGACGACGTGCTGGCCTTCTGCAAGGCCGGTGGCGACGCCAGCACCGCACCGGCCTGCTCGGCGCTGAAGGCGTGGGACCGCCGCGCGCAGGTGGACAGCGGCCTGGGCATGCTGTACTTCCAGTTGACCATGGCGGGGCTCAAGGCAGGGGAGGATTGGCGTGTGCCGTTCACGGCCACGGACCCGGCCCATACCCCGTCGGGCCTGGACTGGCAAACGCCCCCGGTAGCGGCGCGGCTCAAGCAGAGCCTGGCGGCTGCCAGTGCCCGGGTTGCCAGCGCCGGGTTGGCGGCCGACACCCGCTGGGGGCAGTTGCAGACGGTGCAGCGCGGTGCGCAGCGGATTGCCATCCCCGGTGGCGACGGCAAGCTGGGTATCTACAACGCCATGACCACCCAGCCCCAGGGCCTGCACTTTGACGTGGACGGCGGCAGCAGTTATATCCAACTGGTCAGCTTCGATGACCAGGGGCCGGTGGCCCGCGGTCTGCTGGCGTTCTCGCAGTCCAGCGATCCGGCCTCGGCCCATTTCAAGGATCAGACCCTGCTGTTCTCTGCCCAGCACTGGCAACCGTTGCCCTTCACCGCGTCGCAGATCGCCGCCGACGGTGAACATGAGGTGATGCAACTGCGCTGAACCCCTCTGGCAAGCAGGCGGCTACCCCAGGTAGCCGCCGCGCCGGGCGGTTCAGCCGCTGAAGGTCAGGGTGCCTTTCATCATGGTGGCGTGGAAGGGGTAGGAGCAGAAGAACACGTAGTCGTCGCCCTTCTTCAATGTCTGCGTATTGAGCGTCACCGACGCTTCCTCGTTGCCACCAATCAGCTTGGTGTGGGCCAGCACCCGGGTATCGCCCGGCTGGACGTAATCATTGTTCTCGCCCGCCTTGGCACCGTCGTCGGTCACGCCCTTGAGGTCATCCTTCTTGGTCAGCACCCAATTATGTCCCATGACGTTCTTGGGCAGGGTGCCCGGGTGCTGCAGGGTGACCTTGAACTGCTTGCAGCTGGCAGGCACGGCAATGGTCTTGAGGTCGTAGGTCATCTGGTCGGTGCCATGGATGGTCACCGAGCACTGGGCGTCGGCGTGGGCCAAACCGGAAAGCGTCAGTGCAGCCAGGGCTGCGGCAGTGCGAAGCATGGTCTATCTCCATAAATGAACGGACGGCGCCACGTGGGGCGCCGGCCTAGAGATGACGAAGCTGGGCGGCGCTGGTTTAGGGGTGGGGCGGTAGCTGAAGGGTTTTTCATCCAGGGCCTGCCCTCAGCGGCGCGGCGTACCCGCCGCGCCGCCGAAGGGATTATTGCGCGGTAATGGGCACAGTCACCGATTTGCCGAACGCCGAGTTGATGGTCACCGTCGGGCTGGGGGCCGGGCCATTGCCGGTGGTGGTCACCGACAGCCGCCAGCGCGCGCCGGTGGAGGTGGTGGTCAGGGTGGCGGTCCCCAGGTTCAGCGGCCCGCCCGTGGTCGAGGCCACCACGTTCAGGGTGTTGCCGGTGCCGCGTGTGGTGGTGCCCGACAGGTCCCATGCGTAGCGGTTGCCGCTGCGGGCGGTGACCGTTGCGCTGCTGACCACCAGGTCTTCATTGACTGCCGTCGGGGCGGCTACCGCCACCGTGACCGTGGCGGCGTCCGAGACAGCGCCCTTGGCGTCGCGGGCCCGGTAGGTGAAGCTGGCGTTGAACGCGGCGGCGATCGTGGTGGGTGGGGTGTAGGTCACGCGGCTACCGTCGGTGCCGACCACGCCCATGCCCGAGTCCGGCTGTTCCAGGCTGACCACGGTAAGCGGTACGTTGCCGTCCGGGTCGGTGTCGTTGGCCAGCACGTTGATGGTCACCGGCTGGCCATTGCTGCTGGCGGCCGTGTCGGGGTTGGCGATGGGTTTTTTGTTGTCCGGCGGGGTGTCGTCTTCGTTGTCGTCGCCATCACCGTCGCCATTGCTGTCGGCGCCCCCGCCGCTGCGGAAGGTGGGCAGGGCCACGGAGTTGACGTATTTGACGCCGTCCCAGCCTGGCAGGGGCGTGGGCATCAGCTGGAACTGGCCAGGGTTTTCCACGTCCCAGCGCAGCAGCATGGAGGAGTCCTCGTGCTGGGTGTTGTGGCAATGCTCCACGAAGGTACCGGCGAACTCGCGGAAGCGAATGGCCATTTCCACTTCCACCGAGCTGTCCACTTCCGGGCCCACGCGATACACGTCCTTGCGCGCCCATTTTTCCCAGTCCGGCGGCGCCTTGCCGTCGCGGCTCAGGATCACGCCTTCTTCGAAGTGCACGTGCACCGGGTGGCTCCAGCCGTTGCCGCCGTTCTTGATCTTCCACACTTCCAGCGTACCGTCCCCGGAAAAGCCGGCGTCGGTCGGGCCGTTGGCCAGTTGCGGGGCGGCGGTGATGCGCCGCGGGTCCATGGCGTAGCCGATTCCGCCGTCGGTCTTGACCGTCCAGGGCGCTTCGTCGGTACCGTCGGAGCGGCCGAAGATGAATTCGCGGTGGCGCGCCGCCTTGAGTTTGGACTGCATGGTCGCATCGTCGCGGTTCACGGTCAACGGGATCATTTTCTTGCCCGCGGCCTTGCCGGGCTTGGCCGGCTCGTAGTCGGCGGGATTCATGCTCACGTCCTGGCCGCTGTAGGACTGCACCACCAGTTGCAGGAACTTGCCCACCACCGGGTCGCCTTTGTCCCACTGTGGGCCCTTGCTGCTCGCCTTGAGCACGGCTTTGTATTTTTCCGACAGCACGTCGGCCAGGCTCACTTCTTCTTTCTCCGGGCCCTTGCCGGTCTTGTGCTCCATGAGGTTGACGAAGTACAGCTTGTCCCCGGTCCTGATCCCGTTTTTGGCGAAGTTGATGATGATGTCGTAGCGCTCGGCAATGGCCTGGGTGGGCAGGATACCGTTGTGCTCCTTGGTATTGCCGTCGCCGTCCAGGTCCATGCTGCCGTCGAAGGGGATGGCGTGCTCCATGATGTTGCCGTCGTTGCCGATCATGTGGAACGGCACCCGGGCGTAGGACACGCCCGAGCCTGACGGCCCGGGGAACTCGCCGCCGGTGCCGGCGATTTCACGCACCACCGCCAGCTTGAAGTAGCGCGACACCGAGCCGTTGAGGATGCGGAAACGGTAGGCCCGGGCGCGCACTTTCAGACGCGGCTGGTACTGCCAATTCACCAGCATCTGGTCGCCCAGGAAGCCGTCAGTGTTGAAGGGGTTGAACCACAACTGGCCATTGGCGTCCCAGGCCTTGTCGGCAATCACCAGGTTGACGTCGTAGTCACGGTTGCCCCAGGGCATGGCCGAGCCGCTGGGCAGGCGCAGGTTGACGCCGTCCTCCAGCGCCTCGTTGCCGCGGTCCAGGGCGCTGTAGTAGTTCATCATCACCGCGTTGCCCTTGTAGACGTTTTGCGCGGTGAAATCGAGCATGTGGTCGTGGAACCAGTGGGTGCTCATGGTTTCACGCCAGTCGCCGCGGATCTTGATGCTGCCGTTATTGCAGGTTTTCAGGCCGGGGCTGGTGTCATTGACCCACAGGGTTTCACCCGGTGCGCAGGGGAAGGCGGCGCGCGGGTCCTGGGCGGTGGTATTGATGGTGTCGTAGCCGGCCAGTTGCACCGGCCAGCGGTAATCGTAGTACTGGCCGGGGAAGAAGAAGGCGTTGGCATAGCCATCGCTTTCGGCCGGGGAGTGGCCGTTGTGTTCATGGGTGCTGATGGTGTGCAGGCCAAAACCCATGTTCGCCGAGGGGTCGATGGGCAGGGCGTTGTAATGACGCATCAGCACCGGCTGGCCGTAGCGCACCATCAGCAGTTTGGGCGGGAAGGTGCCGTCGAAGGTCCACACGGCATTGTGGTTTTGCAGCGGGAAGTTGGGGTGGAAACGGGTGTCGATGCCCTTGGTGGTACCGGTGGTGGCCGGGATGTCCGAGGTCTGGTAGTACAGGCCGCCGGGGCCGAACTCGCCCACGGCGTAGTTGTGCAACTGACGACGGTCACGCATACCGGTGTTGATGCGCGCGCCGGCCTGCGCGGTCTTGTAGGCCACTTGCGGGTAGAACTCGTTCCAGCGCTGGTGCGACCAGCCTTTTCCTGGCGGCCGCCCTTCGGCGGGCGAACCGACCGGGTGGCGGTTGAGGAACATTTCGATCTGCGCCTTCCAGGGGTTGCGGTCCAGCACATTGGAATACTGCGACGGGAACGGCGACAGGCCGGGCTGCCGCAGGAAGGCGTCCAGCGCCGCGCCGGCGGGTCCGCTGCGCGCCACGTTGGTAGGGTCCTGGGCGGGCGCAGGGCCCACGGTAGGCACGGGGAAGGTCAGCGACTGCGGCGGGGTGGTGGGGTCGAGTTTTTCCGTGCCGAACTCTTCGAACAGCAGCAATTGCTGGGTAAACGGCAGCGCGCCGAACAAGGGGCTGGGCTTGCCGTTGGTGGGGAAATTGAACGAGGTTTGCACGCTGGGCGGCAGCACGTTCTCGACGCGCGTGGTGGCGCGGTCACCGAAGTCGCCATTGGGCAGTTCCAGGGATTCGTGGTTGGCCTCGGGCATCAGCTCCAGGGCTTCCAGTGCGGCCTTGGGGTCATCTGGCGGGTTGGCGTAGGCCGAGACGTCGGTGGGCGGCGGGGCGCTCACGTCATCGATGGGGGAGGCTTCGGCGGTGCCCATGCTCAGGTGCAGCAGCAGGGCTGCGGTGAATCCGGGTTTCTTGAAAAACAGGGGGCAGGGGCTAGGTGTCATGGTGGGGCTCCCGGTGGTCCGTTTGGGCGGCAGACGCTGTCGGGAGGCAAAGTGCAAAAGGGGAGCCAATCTCCTTTTTGATAAGAACTCGCAGTTAAATCAATGGGGTAGGTGTTTGCGAAGGCGTTTCATCAAGCGGGGCTTTTCGGTGAAGTGGGTGTAGTCCCCCATTTCCGGTGGCTGTCCCGCAGCCCTGTAGCAGCGGCCGTCAGGCCGCGTCACAGGCGCCTCGGTGTGCCAGACACGACGCCGACGTGGCCTGGCGGCCGCTGCTACAGAGGGCGGTTCATCAGGCGGCCTTGGTGTCCACCTCGCTGGCTTCATCCATGGCCGCTTGCAGGTCCTCGGTCACCCGCAACTCGACCCCGGTCGGCGACATTTGCGCCGCTGCCGCAAACGGCGCCGCACTTTCAGGTGCGGCGCGCTGGGTACGGCGCCAGGCAAAGTAGCCCACCATCAGCAGGTTGAGCAGGGCAAAGGCCCAGAACAGCCCGTTGTCGCCCACCTTGGCCATCAACTGGCCCACGGTCATGGGGCTCAGCGCCGAACCGATGGAGTTGATCAGCAGCAAGCCCTGAATCATCGGCACCACGGCGCCGGCCGGCGCGCGATCGGCCGAGTGGCTGACCGCCACCGGGTAGATCGCAAAGATCCCGCCGCCCAGCAAAAACAGTGCAGCCCCCAGCAGCCAGCCGGAAATCGGCAGCACAATGATGCCCAGCGACAGTGCCAGGCAGGCAGCGCACAACACCATCAGCACCCATTGCCGGTCCTGGCGGTCGGACCAGCGCCCCACCGGGTATTGCAGCACCATGGCGCCCAGGATCACGCAGGCCATCATCCGGCCCACCTCGTTCAGGTCCATGCCCCGGTGCTGCAGGTACAGCGGCAGCAGGGTATACACCGCGGCGATGGCCACGCCGGAGCCAAAGCAGCCCATCACCCCGGTGGGCGTCACGCGCAGCAACTGCCGTGGGCTCAAGGCTTCCACGCGCTCAACCAGCGGCGTCACGCGCGGGATCATCACCACGGGCATGACCGACAGCGAGGCCAGCATGCCAATGATCAGGAACGGCGCGCTATCGCCCAGGCCCGACACCAGGCCGATCGCCGCCTGGCCAAACATGCCCGAGCCATACAGCGCGATCATGTACACCGCCAGCACGCGGCCGCGGGCCTTGGGGTCGGAGGCCAGCAACAGCCAGCTCTCGATCACTAGGTACACACCCACGCAGGCCCAGCCATTGATCAGGCGCAAGATGAACCAGGCGCTGATGTCGTTGCCCAGGCCCTGCAGCATCACGGTGACGGCGATCATCGAGGCGAAGCAGCTGTAGGCGCGAATATGGCCGATGCGCAGAATCAGGCGGTCGTTGAAGAACGAACCCAGGGTCAGGCCGATGAAATAGGCGGAGGACACCAGGCCGATCTGCAGGGCAGAGGCGCCGGCGGCGTCCAGGCGCAGGGTGGTGATGGAGGACAGCAGGCCATTGCCCATGCTGACGATGAACAGCCCAAGCAAAGGCGCCAGCGCCATGGCCAGGAGTTGTGGAGACATTGAAACCTCGGGAGTAAACGCTGACGCGACGGGGCGATGGGCTGCTGGCGATGGAAACGGGCGGCGCAGAAGGCTTGAGTACGCGGCCGCCGGAAATGGCGGCGCGCAGATTCTATGGATTTTTGCGCGTTTGGCTAGTGCCGTCTGGCGCGGTGTCTGCCAAGCACTGGTGGTTGAGACGTTTTGTCGCAGGGGCTGGCAGGGAATCATCTGTGGGACCGGGCGAAGCTCGGGAAGGGTTCGGCGCGGAAGGCGGGGTGGCCGCTTCCCGAGCTTCGCCCGGTCCCACAGGGGGCGGTAGCCGCTGACGTGAGGCTACGGGGGGCTCGGCGTTGCGCCCAGTTCGCGGCTGGTCGCCATCAGCAGCGAGCGTACCCATTGGTGCCCCGCGTCCCGATGGCTGCGCTCATGCCAGGCCAGGGTCTTGGAAAAACCGGGTATGTCCACCGGCGGCTCCCTCATCACCAGCCCGGGTTGATTGAGCGCCAGGCGCTGCGGCACCACGGCAATCAGGTCGCTGAGCCGCAGGATGTCCGGCAGCACCAGGAAGCTGGTGACCGAGGTAACCACGCGGCGGCTGTGGCCGATGCGGGCCAGCGCCGCATCGGTGACGCCGGCGAAGGACCCGCCGGACGACGACACCAGCACATGATCCAGCGCGCAAAAGCGCTCCAGTGTCAGCTCAGCGGCCGAAGCGTCCGGATGATCGGCGCGCATCAGGCACACATAGCGCTCGTCGAACAGGGTGGTGGCATGCAATCCCGGGCTCAGGCTGTCCGGGGTGATCAGCGCCAGGTCGACATCCCCGCGGTCCATTTGCCCCTCCAGCGCCTGGTAATCCATGGGCCGCACGGCCACGCGAATGTTGGGGGCCTGCTCGCGCAAGGCGGCGAGGAACGGCACCACCACGGCGCGCAGGGCATAGTCGGTGGAGGCCAGGGTCACGGTCAGCGCTGCGGTGGACGGTTCAAACGCTTGCGGGCGCAACATGGTCTCGATGTCGCTGAGCAATTGCTTGACCGGTGCGGCCAGTGCCTGGGCGCGCAGGGTAGGGACGATGCCCCGTTGCGCGCGCACAAACAGCGGGTCGTCGAAGCTGTCGCGCAGGCGCGTGAGCATGCCGCTGACCGCCGGCTGGGTCAGTGACAGGCGCTGGGCTGCGCGGGTGACGCTGCGCTCGTCCAGCAGGGCGTCGAGTGCCTTGAGCAGGTTGAGGTCGAGGTGCTTGATATCAGGGCTCATGATGGGTCTGCCCAGCGGGCTTTTGATAGGCTTATGTCACGGTAGCAGCCAGTGTTCTGGGCAGTCCAGTCTGATTTCGTCTACCCAACGCGGACACGCCGAGGTCGCGCCGCCGTGTAGCAGCGGCCGCCAGGCCGCGTCACAGGCACTACGGTCCATTTAATACACCGCGTGCGCCAGACGCAGCCTTCGGCAGCTGCTACAGAGGCAGGCTACAGTGCGTACCTCCACAAGACAGTTGCTCCCACATAGACAACAGGACGGCGTCGTCTGCATCGCGGCCAAGGCCGGCTCCTACCTCGGATGGCGTAGGAGCCGGCCTTGGCCGCGATGCAGACGACGCGATCTACACGACCAGGCTTGACCAGAAACCTTCAGCCACCGTGCCAAGGGGCATACGCGGGCGGAAGATGCGGATGTCGGTAGCGATATCCGGCAACGCAACCCGCGCCCGTACCAGACGCCCGGCGGCCAGTTCCGTGGCCGCCAGGCTGTCGGGCAGCCACGCCACGCCCTTGGCCTGCAACGCCATGGACAGCAGCACCGCCGCCAGGTGGGAGCTGAACACCGTGTCCATTTTCGGTGGATCAAGCTGCGCCTGCAGGTGCGAGGCCACGATTCGTCCCAGGCCCGACTCTGCGGTGTAGGCCAGGAACGGGATACGTTCGTCGAGCACCAATTCCGGCGATTGCAACGCCTGCAGCGTGTCGCTGCCGATGACCTTGCTGTCGAACCGCGTGGTGTCAAAACGCGGTGGCACGCCGGGGTGCTGGTGGCAGATCAGGAATTGCACCTGGCCGCCCAACAGCAATTGCTCACACGCCGCCATGTTGTCCGAATGCAGGCTGATGCCTTCCAGGGGCGCGCCATTTTCCACCGCCCTGATCCAGCCGGGAAAGAAGGTGAAGGACAGCGAATGGGTGGCGGCGAAGTGCAGGGTACGCACCGCCTTGCCCGCCACTTCCTGCACATCAGCACGCATCTGATGCAGCCGCCGGGTCAGTTCGCGGGCGTTGTCCAGCATGCTCAAACCGGCTTCGGTCAAGGTTGCGCCCTGGGTGGTGCGCTCGAACAAGTCGACGCCCACCCAGCTCTCCAACGCTCGAATCCGGCGGCTGAACGCCGGCTGGGTTACGTGTCGCAACTCTGCGGCCCGGGAGAAATTTTCACTCTCCACCAAGGCGTTGAAGTCTTCCAACCAGACCAATTCCATGAGTGATGCCTTGTACGCATAGGGTGCCTCATTAATAGCATTGGCTTGAAATTTGAGTCCAGCCTTAGAGTTCTCTGGCACCCACCTGGCCCGCCAGGCACAACAATCAGAGAGGACATTCCCCCATGCGCATCGTCGACATTCGCGAGAAGACGGTTTCCATCGCATCCTCCATTGCCAATGCCTATATCGACTTTTCCAAGATGACCTGCTCGGTAGTCGCGGTCATCACCGACGTGATTCGCGATGGCCAGCCAGTGATTGGCTACGGCTTCAATTCCAACGGCCGCTACGGTCAGGGGGCGTTGATGCGCGACCGCTTCCTGGCGCGTATCACCGAAGCCGATCCCGAGACGCTGATCGACAAGGCACACAACAACCTCGACCCGTTCGCCATCTGGAAAACCCTGATGACCAACGAGAAACCCGGCGGCCACGGCGAGCGGTCGGTGGCCGTGGGCACGATCGACATGGCGGTGTGGGATGCCGTGGCGAAAATCGAGGGCAAGCCGCTGTACCGTCTGCTGGCGGACCGTTACCGCAATGGCGTGGCCGATGACAAGGTGTGGGTCTACGCCGCAGGTGGCTACTACTACCCCGGCAAGGACCACGGCAAGCTCAAGGCCGAAATGCAGAGCTACCTGGACCGCGGCTACGACGTAGTGAAGATGAAGATCGGCGCCGCGCCCCTGGACGAGGACCTGCGCCGCATCGAAGCGGTGCTGGAAGTGGTGGGTGACGGCCGCCGCCTGGCGGTGGACGCCAACGGCCGGTTCGACCTGCAGACCGCGCTGGCCTATGCCGAGGCCATCAAGCCCTACAACCTGTTCTGGTACGAAGAAATCGGCGACCCGCTGGATTACGCCTTGCAGGCCGAGCTGGCCAACCACTACGAGCTGCCGATGGCCACCGGCGAGAACCTGTTTTCGCACCAGGACGCTCGCAACCTGCTGCGTCACGGTGGCATGCGCCCCGACCGCGACTACCTGCAATTCGACTGCGCGCTGTCCTACGGCCTGGTGGAGTACATGCGCACCCTTGACGTGATGAAGGAGCAGGGCTGGTCATCGCGCCGCGTGGTGCCCCACGGCGGCCACCAGATGTCGCTGAACATCGCCGCGGGCCTGCACCTGGGCGGCAACGAATCCTACCCGGACGTATTCCAGCCCTTTGGTGGCTTCGCCGACGGCATCCGCGTGGAGAACGGCTACGTTAGCCTGCCGGACATTCCGGGCGTGGGCTTCGAAGCCAAATCCGAGTTGTACAAGCTGATGCGTGAACTCGGCGAGGGCTGATCGCCCTTGCTGTCAGGCGGCCCCCACGCAGGGGGGCCGCGCTTGTCCTCATACAAAAACAACATCGAGGTACAACCATGAACACGGCCAAGCGCTGGTACACGCTTTTGTATGTCCAGGTGCTGTTCGGCATCATCATCGGTGGCCTCATCGGCTACCTGGTGCCGGACGTGGGCGCCAAGCTTCAACCCCTCGCCGATGGCTTCATCAAGCTGATCAAGATGCTGTTGGCACCGATTATTTTCGGCACGGTGGTCGTCGGTATCGCCAAGATGGGCAGCATCAAGGAAGTGGGGCGCATCGGCGGCAAGGCATTGCTCTACTTCGAGGTGGTCTCCACCATCGCCCTGGTGATCGGCCTGGTGGTGGTCAACATCATGAAGCCGGGCGCGGGCATGAACATCGACGTCGGCTCGCTGAACGCCGATGCCATCAAGGGCTATGCCCAGACGGCCCATGACCAGGGCGGCGCCATCGCCTTCTTCATGAACATCATCCCCACCACCTTCGTCGACGCCTTCGCCAAGGGCGCCATGTTGCAGGTGATCTTCATTTCCGTGCTGCTGGGCATCGCCCTGGTGCAGATCGGCGAGCCGGCCAAACCGCTGATCAACGTCATCGACCTGTTATTGCAGGGGCTGTTCCGCATCGTCGCCATGGTGATGCGCCTGGCGCCCATCGGCGCCGGGGCGGGCATGGCCTTCACCATCGGCAAATACGGCATCGGCACGCTGGTGTCCCTGGGGCACCTGATGCTGGCGCTGTACGTCACCACCTTGCTGTTCATCGTGGTAGTGCTGGGCAGCATCGCGCGCTGGTCGGGCATACCGCTGTTTACCTTCCTGCGTTATTTCAAGGACGAAATCCTGGTCACCCTGGGCACGTGTTCCACCGAAGCGGTGCTGCCGCGCATGATGATCAAACTGGAGAAACTGGGCTGCCGCAAGTCAGTGGTCGGCATGGTGCTGCCCACCGGCTACACCTTCAACTCCGACGGCACCTGCATCTACCTGACCATGGCCGCCATCTTCGTGGCCCAGGCCACCAACACGCCGCTGACCCTGGCGGACCAGTTGGTGGTGTTGGGGGTGCTGTTGCTCACCTCCAAAGGTTCAGCCGGGGTGGCGGGGGCGGGCTTCGTGACGTTGGCGGCGACACTGTCGGTGATCCCGGAAATTCCGCTGGTGGGGTTGGTGTTGCTGCTGGGCGTGGATCGG
The DNA here is from genome assembly GCA_000497835.1 of gamma proteobacterium L18. Taxonomy (GTDB): domain Bacteria; phylum Pseudomonadota; class Gammaproteobacteria; order Pseudomonadales; family Pseudomonadaceae; genus Aquipseudomonas. Next base: position 247,373 of record KI547165.1, read on the forward strand.
TTTCTCAACGAGGCGAGGGCGGTCACCAACTTGCTGGGCAATGGTATTGGGACGTTGGCGATTGCCAAGTGGGATGGGGCGCTGGACCAGGGTATGGCTCAGCGCGAGATTGCCTTGATGAACCAGCCACGCGACGAGGCGGTGGTGCCGGTGGCCAAGGCGGGTAGTCACCTCTGATAAGCACGCAGCCTGGCGGCAGCGGCTACCAACTGCCGTAGGGGATACCGTGTTTTTCGATGTAGGCTTTGTTTGCGGGCTCCATGGGGATGTATTGGCCGTTGCTTTTTCCGCCGTAGGGGCCGCGTGGGTCGACTTCGGCCTGGTAGCGGCCGACTTCCTTGTAGCCGAGGCAGCCGGCGCCCAGCCAGACTTTGACGATGCCGCCGGGGGCCATGCCCAGCGTGAGGGTGTGGGGATAGAGGGTCATATCCCTTCGGGCAGGGACGCAGTACATGTGCGTTGGTGTTACCATTTCTTCACGGACCCATTGGGGGATATCTATCTTGATTCGATAGGTTTGCGGCTCCACCAAAGATTGCCATCGTAAAACGACCTGCACGGGCAAATCGACATTACTGATAGGCATGGTTTTTCCAACACCGCGATTCCAGCCCTCAGGTGTGGAGGCATACCCCGCAACTCCTCCAAAAACATCGAAATATAACTTTTGGCTTCTATCAAATACGTCCACACTTTCAACCCACACCTCCATGTTCCTCGGCGCGGAAAGACCGATGTACCAAGCGTTGTAGGGTAATTTTCGCCGCTCGTTGGAGGCCCAACCACTTACACAGCCGACTAGACAAGACAACAGGCCGATGACTAAGCAAAGACGTTTCATTGCGGGTACCCCTTTTGAGGCTCGTGGGGATAAATATTGCGCTGGCCGGTGGGCGTCGGCTTATTGACTGCCAACCCTAAGCGAAGGCTCCAATTTGCCGATTGATGTATGTAACGACTGATCAGCAATTTTTCCTGGTTAATGTCGAGTTCGGCGCTTTTGCCTTCCAATGCTTGTCCCAAAATGAGATCGGCGACGTCTTGCAGTTCTGCCGGCAAAGCCAAGTCAGGGCGCCCTTCAAGGCCTTTGAATGGCACTGCGTGACGAACAGCCAACTCACGCATCACCCTTAGCGAAACCAGACTCAACTCACCACGCACTGAGCGATCCAATGTGATGACCATCCAGTGCTCCTTGGCAGCCATGGCGCGTCCTCGCGGCGGGTGTGGGGTTTCCCAGGTAACAACACCAATCTGGCCATCGCCAACGAGCGCGCTGGCGCGCAGCGTTTCGGCCCGATCATTGATCTGCCGCCATTGGGTGCTGTTTTCCAACTTTTCGTTAAGCCCAAGCGATACGCGAGCAGGTTGGGTCAACCACATCCGTTCCTGGCCGACGGGCAAATAACCACCGCCGATGTCAGAGTGCACCCCTGGCAGTTCGATCTCTTGGTGATCTTCCTTCACACTGTTAAGCGCGAAGTTCAGCCGTACTTCGTCACGTGCCGTGAGCTGGAGCACTTTGCGGGCACAACCTGGGGGCAGATACAGGTTGACGCCTGGGTTAAGGGCGTCAGTAATGTTGATATTTGCCCTGCGTGGGTCGGCAACGGCGGCAACGGTGTCAAACAGGCCAATGAAGTTGAGCGTAACGTCGTTGGATGGGTCGAAGGTTGGTATTATTCCGTGCTGCCCCCCTTTCAACACCTCGCCGAAGATACCGCGCCGCGGCTTGAGTAACTCATTAGCGCAGTGTCTAGCGGCTGCAGCGCCGCGACTGAACCCGAGAATGTCGAACTCGATCTCGCGGATCGTTTTCATGGGATTGGTTATCACGAAGCTCAGCAACTGCGCTGCAATCGCTTCAGGGGCTTCCTGCACCCGAGCCACTACACCTGTTTCTCCTTGGCCAAAGCCCTGTCCATAGTTGTTATCACTGTGGCCACTCCGAGTGCCGATGCCTTCCACGTAAATTGGAAAAAAAGCCATATCCGCATTTTCGGGAACACCTTCGGTGGCGTGGTCTGGATACAACCGGTAAAGGTGAACCACATTACTCGGTGAATTTCCAAAGCTGCTATCCGGCGCAGCCTTGAACCGACCTTCCGAATACTCCTCATATCCAAGCTCCTTGCACTGTTTGATCAGCATCTTCAACGCCTCCCGATCAAACAACTCCGCATCCTCGCGCTGACACTGCTGAGCCGCTGCCGCATTGGACAGGTTGTTCCCCGTGCCATCAAAGAACAGCCCAATCCGCAGGGTAATGCCCTCCGGCCGTTCTTCCTCCTCTTCTTCCTCTTCCTCCGGTAAGTCATAGCTGATCGACAGATCCGTTTCCTCGACCGTCCACACCCGCTCGGTCAGCCCTTCCTCATCGGAAACGCCACGCCACTCCTGCGTCCCATCATGGGTCTTGATCACATAACGCGAATTGGCCACCGGCATCTGCCCGTCCGGCCGCAGCAGCTGAAATTGCTGGCTGTACTCAAACGGCGGGTTATTGGGTGTGGGCAGGTCCGGCAACGTTGGCGCATTGCGACACTTTTCGTTGTGGTAGGCGAAATACACCGACCGCAGATTGATCTCACCTTCCGTGGCAGCCTCGATACCGTAGCGATCCATCTGGATGTAACTGCCATTCGCGTTAAGCGTGATTCGCTTCCTCGCCGTAATACGAATCTCATCCTCACTGCTGGTGATATCCAGCCCATGCCGCGCCAACAACTCCAACTTGTCGTTCTGCGCCTGCACACTCACCGGCCCTTGGTTGGCAATCAGTTTGATCCCCAGCTTGTCCACGAAAGCACTCAACCCAGCGCCAATCCCCAGAAACAGCCGCTTCACCACGCTGACGTCCGCCTGGCCGCCGGCGTTGAGGATCAGGTTCTGCTGTGCGGCCAGTTGCAGGTGCTTGCCGCTGGTGATCGCCACACCGTTGGGCGCACTGAGCAAGGCGACGGCACCGCGCAGGTGGTCGACTTCCTCACGCAGCAGGGCCATCTGATGGTGTACTTCGGCGGGATCGGCGCCACATGCCTCGGCCTCCTGGGATAGTTTGTAGGTCTGCTCGCCAGCGTCCTTGAGGCGGTTGACGGCGGCCTTCATGTCCAGCACCGGACCGTCGGCCTTGGGCTGCGCGTCGGCGCTGATGAACACACCCTGGCCCGCGCGCAGGGCGCCGTGGGCGTCGGTACGCAGCTCGAATCCGGCGCCGCGTTTCTTTTTCGTGGAGTCTACCACATGACCCAGGTTGAGCTGGGTCTTGCCGCCATGCTCGGTCGCCAGCTTTACGTGCTCTTCGCCCCGCGTGTCCTCCATGCGCAGCTTGTTGTTGGCCGGCGTGCGCAGGATGTTGCGTTTCTCGTTCTTGTAGTTGATGTGATCGGGATGGTCGCTGTCGTGCAACGCGTGGGCGATGTAGGGCCTGTCGGGGTCGCCATTCTCGAAGGCGATCGCCACTTCGGTACCAATAATCAGCGGCAGGTGCAGGCCATGGGTATCCCCGGCATACGGCCGCGCCAGGCGGAGCCACATGCTTTCCTGGCCTTGTGGCCAGGTGTCGCGATCGAACAAAAAGCGCACGTGATACCGGCCCTGTTCATCGGTGTCGGCATACGGGTTGTACTGCTGCGAACTGGACACCCGCGCCGCCACCGTACCGGCCATGACCGGCTTGGGCTTGAGCGCCGGCCGGAAGCACACGTCGCGGTCGTAGGGCATGCCGGTGAAGTTGGCAATGAAACTGCTGTCCCGCGCGGCACGGGTGGTCAGCCCGACAATCACCGCGCCCGGTGCAAACGCCGCAGGCGCGTCACCTTTCAGCGTCAGGCATTGGCCCGGCGCCAGGATGGGGCTGCTGGTGGTGCCGCTCAGCCGGATACGGTCATTGAGATACCGCTCATGATGCAACCGTGCCAGGCCGATCCCGGATTCCGGTTCTTGCTCATGCCGAAAGGCGTAACGGTCGCCCATGGCCGTGAACGCATCACCCACGTGGTGAGCATCGCCGTAGGTCGTCTTGGCCCCGCGTGTCTGATCGACATCCCCTTCGAGATTGGCAAAGACGTCATTCGGGTCATAGCTGCGGAAATGAATCTGTTTCTCGACCACCTGATGATGCGACTGCAACTGCCACACGCTGTCCTGATCCCCACTGGACAAGCCCGACCCCGAACGACACGGCAATTCCACATCGAACCGGTAAAACCGCTGTTCATCATGAAACTCCAGCACCCCGATATTCAGGCGCTCGTCAGTCCC
>KI547165.1:252496-261546 GCA_000497835.1 gamma proteobacterium L18
GTGCGGGGAGGGGGGATTTGTAGCCGTGACGATTGCGTTGCCTGCATCGCGGCCAAGGCCGGCTCCTACACCGTCTGTGGTAGGAGCCGGCCTTGGCCGCGATGGCGTCTGAAGCGGCACCGCCAACGGCTTGATAAGTTCAACAAAATGTTTAATATCAGATCTTATGTTGAATGAAGAGGGCGAACACCCATGCCATCACCCGCCGTCCTCGCGCACCGCCACCTGGTGCTCCAAGTACTCAAAGCCGCCCTCACTACCTTGGGCAGCGTCATCGGCCGTAACACCGAAATCGTCCTCCATGACCTGGAAAACCCCGAACACTCGGTACTGGCCATCGTCAATGGCCAGGTCTCGGGCCGCGTGGTGGGCAGCCCAGTGCTGGGCGGCCCCCAGCAGGACCGAGGCTTTGCCGCCGTGATGCAGGCGTCGGCCGGGCAGGGCGGTGGTGAGCCGGTGGTGATCCCCGACTACCCCACGCACCTCAACGGCCGCACCCTGCGCAGCGCCACGGCGGTGTTCCGCGATGCCGATGGCACGCCGTTCGCCAGCCTGTGCGTGAACGCCGACATCACCGGCCTCACTGCCGCCCAGGCCTTCCTGGAGCAGTTGCAACCCTTGTTGCAGCCAGCCGCCCAGTCGCCGGTCGAACCGGCGGACATGGCGCTGCTGATGAACCAGATCATCCAGGACTCACTGGCGCGCCATGGCCTGGGCAAGATGACCAAGCAGGCCAAGGTCGAGGCCGTGCGGGTGATGCAGGAGCGCGGGCTGTTCATCGTCAAGGGCGGGGTGGAAAAAGCCGCCGCCGCCCTGGGGGTTAGCCGCTTCACCGTTTACAACTACCTTGAGCAATTGCGCTCGCCCATTGACGCTGCCCGGTAAACCTTCATGACCCTGCATATCCAGACCCCGCTGTACGAATCGCGCCCCATGAGCGCCAGCGCCGGCTGCCAGGTGTGGCTCAAGCTCGACGCCCTGCAACCGTGCGGCTCGTTCAAGCTGCGCGGCGTGGGCCACGCGTGCGAAGTGCACCATGGCCGCGGCGCCCGGCATTTTGTCTCATCCTCGGGCGGCAACGCCGGGTTGGCGGTGGCCTACGCCGGGCGGCGCTTGGGCGTGGCGGTCACCGTGGTGGTGCCCGAGACCACCACTGCACGGGCCAAGGAGTTGCTGACGCTGGAAGGCGCCAAGGTGATCGTTCACGGTGCCAGCTGGCAGGAGGCCAATGAACTGGCCCAGAGCCTGGTCGGCCCTGGCGATGCCTTCATCCACCCCTTCGATGACCCACTGTTGTGGGCCGGCCACGCCAGCCTGATCGACGAAGTGGCCCAGGCCGGCGAGAAGCCGGACGCGGTGGTACTGTCGGTGGGCGGTGGCGGGCTGTTGTGCGGCGTGATCGAAGGGTTGCGGCGCAACGGTTGGCACGATGTGCCGGTGATTGCCGTCGAGACCCACGGCGCTGCGTCCTTCCATGCGGCGGTGCAGGCCGGGCAGGGCGTGGCCATCGATCGTATCGACTCGATCGCCACGTCCCTGGGCGCCAAGCGCGTGTGCGAGCAAGCGGTGAAGGAACTGGCGGCGCACCCGATCCACAGTGTGCTGGTGTCCGACCAGCAGGCGCTGCAGGCTTGCGAGCGTTTCCTGGACGATCATCGCGTGCTGGTGGAGCCCGCCTGCGGCGCGGCGCTGGCCTTGGCCAGCGAGCCCGCGGCCCTGGCCGGTTACGGCAAGGTGCTGATGGTGGTGTGCGGCGGCGCCACGGCGACGCTGGCGCAGATTCGTCAGTGGTCGGCTGCCGTCGGGGCATAAGGCAAGCTGCGCCAGATCGACTACCTTATGGTGCTGCAACGCAATAATCCGACCACAAGAAGGAGTGCACACCATGACCGATCAAGCCCGACGCCCGTTGCGGGTGCCGTTCACCGGCCCCACCTTGCTGGGCACGCCGCTGCTCAACAAGGGCACCGCGTTCAGCGAGCAGGAGCGCGCCGAGCTGGGCCTCAAAGGCTTGTTGCCTGCCCAGGTGGAGACCATCGAGGAGCAGGCTCGCCGCGCCTTTGCGCAATTTGAAGCCTGCGCCACCGACCTTGAGAAGCACGTGCTGCTGCGCTCCATCCAGGACTTCAACGAGACCCTGTTCTACAGGCTGGTGGACGACCACCTGGACCGCATGCTGCCGATCATCTACACACCCACGGTTGGCAAGGCGTGCCAGGAGTTTTCGCGCATCTACCGCAGCCACCGCGGCCTGTTCATCAGCATCGACGACGCCCAGCGCATTGACGAGATCCTCAACAACGTCACCAAGGACAACGTCAAGGTGATCGTGGTCAGTGACTGCGAGCGCATCCTGGGCCTGGGCGACCAGGGCGTGGGCGGCATGGGCATCCCCATCGGCAAACTGTCGCTGTACACCGCCTGCGGCGGCATTAGCCCGGCGCACACCCTGCCGGTGGTGCTGGACGTGGGCACCAACAACCCTGAGCGTGTGGCCGACCCGCTGTATTTCGGTCTGCGCCACGAGCGCGTGCGTGGGCAGGCGTATGACGATTTCGTCCAGGCGTTCATCGACGGCGTGAAACGCCGCTGGCCGAAGGCGATCGTGCAGTTCGAAGACTTCGCCCTGGCCCAGGCCATGCCGTTGCTGGCCCGGTTCCGTGATCAGCTGTGCTGTTTCAACGACGATATCCAGGGCACGGCGGCGGTGACCGTGGGCACCTTGCTGGCGGCGTGCAAGGTCAAGGGGCAGCGCTTGGCGGACCAGGTGGTGGCGTTCGTGGGCGCAGGCTCGGCCGGGTGCGGCATTGCCGAGCAGATCATTGCCGCCATGCAGCTGGAAGGCGTGAGCGAGGCCCAGGCACGGCGCCAGGTGTTCCTGATCAACAGCAAGGGGCTGCTCACCGATCGCCAGACCGGCCTGTACGACTTCCAGGCGCGCCTGGCCCATCACAGTGACAGCCTGACGGGCTGGCAGTACGCCGGCGACTGGCCGTCGCTGCAGGAGGTGGTCAGCAATGCGCGGCCCACCGTGCTGATTGGCGTGTCCGGCAAGGCCGGGCTGTTCACCCAGCAGATCATCGAGACGCTGCACCAGGGCTGCCCGCAGCCGATCGTGATGCCGCTGTCCAACCCCACCTCGCAGATCGAGGCACACCCCAAGGACATCCTGCAATGGACCGACGGCCAGGCGCTGGTGGCGACCGGCAGCCCGTTCCTGCCCATCGACGTGCTGGGCAAGGTGTTCCCGATTGCCCAGTGCAACAACTCCTACATCTTCCCGGGTGTAGGCCTGGGGGCCATTGTCAGCCAGGCCACGCGCATTACCGACGGCATGCTGATGGCCTCGGCCCAGGCCTTGGCCGATTGCGCGCGGGAGGGGCAGATGCTGCCGGCGTTGCGTGAGGTGCAGACGGTCAGCAAACGCATCGCCTTCGCCGTGGCCAAGGCGGCCCAGGCCGATGGGGTGGCGGTGCCGCAGGGTGATGACGATTTGAATGCGGCCATCGAGGCGCAGTTCTGGAAGCCGGTGTATCGCCAATACAAACGCCGGTCGGAGGGGTAGGCGCCGATACGGCGTCGCCTGTATCGCGGCCAAGGCCGGCTCCTGCGCGGTCCGTGGTGGGAGCCGACCTTGGTCGCGATGAAGACGACACCGTGCATAGGTAGCCGCTGCCGCAGGCTCGATTCATGAATCAGAATTAAGAATGTAGTAAATCTGAGTTAACCCTGCGGCCTTGCGCCTTCCCTATAGTCGCTCCACACAACAACAAATGAGTGGAGTTGACCATGAAGACTTACAACATTGCGGCCGTGCCAGGTGACGGGATCGGCGTGGAAGTGATCGAGGCCGGTATCCAGGTGCTCAAGGCCCTGGCCCAGCGCGCTGGCACCTTCGCCCTGAACTTCAAGCAGTTTGACTGGAACTCCGACAACTTCCTCAAGCACGGTCACTACATCCCCGAGGGCGGCCTGGAGGAACTGAAAACTTTCGACTCGATCTTCTTCGGTGCTGTGGGCGCACTCAATGTGCCCGACCACGTGTCGCTGTGGGGCCTGCGCCTGCCCATTTGCCAAGGCTTCGACCAGTACGCCAACGTGCGCCCGGCGCGTGTGCTGCCAGGGGTGAAAAGCCCGCTGCACAACGGTCACGAGATCGACTGGGTGGTGATCCGCGAGAACTCCGAAGGCGAGTATTCGGGCAACGGCGGCCGCGTGCACCGTGGTCTGCCCGAAGAGGTAGCCACCGAGGTGTCGGTGTTCACCCGCACCGGCGTCGAGCGCATCCACCGCTTCGCTTTCGAGCTGGCGCGCACCCGGCCACGCAAGCACCTCACCCTGGTGACCAAGTCCAATGCCCAGCGCCACGGCATGGTGCTGTGGGATGAAATCTTCTATGAAGTGGCCAAGGATTTCCCCGACGTCAAGGTCGACAAGGAACTGGTGGACGCGGTCACCACGCGCATGGTGCTCAAGCCCTCGACCCTGGACGTGATCGTGGCCACCAACCTGCACGCCGACATCCTCTCGGACCTGGCGGCGGCGCTGTCGGGCAGCCTGGGCATTGCGCCCACGGCCAACCTCAACCCTGGCAAGCGCTTCCCGTCCATGTTCGAGCCCATCCACGGCTCGGCCTTCGACATCACCGGCAAGGGCGTGGCCAACCCCATCGCCACGTTCTGGACCGCGGCGATGATGCTTGAACACCTGGGGGAACCGGCCGCCGCACGGCAGCTGATGTCGGCCATCGAGGCGGTGACCGAGGCGGGTGTGCATACCCCGGATCTGGGCGGTACCGCGACCACGCGGCAAGTGACCGATGCCGTCATCGAACTGATCAAGCGCTGATCCGCCACACGCCTACCCACGCTGTGGCGGGCGCCGCTCGCGGCTGCACGCCATGGCGCACCTGACAACAATAACAATCAGGGCCTGTCATGAAACGCATACTCGGCAAACTCTACGTACAAGTGCTCATCGCCGTGGTACTGGGCGCCATCGTCGGCGTGCTGTTCCCGGACACCGCCACCGCGCTCAAGCCGATCGGTGACGGCTTCATCAAACTGATCAAGATGCTGTTGGCACCGGTGATCTTCCTCACGGTGGTCAGCGGCATCGCCCGCATGGAAAACATGAAGGAACTGGGCCGCGTCGGTGTGCGCGCCTTGCTGTATTTCGAAGTGGTGTCGACCCTGGCCCTGGCCATCGGCCTGATCGTGGTGGACGTGTTCAAGCCCGGCGCCGGCATGAACATCGACGCCAAGGCGCTGGACACCTCCAGCATCGCCACCTACACCACCCAGGCGCCGCACAACTCGTTCATGGACTTCATCCTCAGCATCATCCCCGACACCATCGTCGGGGCGTTCGCCCAGGGCAACGTGCTGCAGATTCTGCTGTTCTCCATCCTGCTGGGCGTGGCGCTGGCCAACGCCGGGCCGCGCGCCAGGATCTTCATTGACGTGGTCGACAGCCTGATGAAGGGCATGTTCAACATCGTCAACATGGTGATGCGCCTGGCGCCCATCGGCGCGTTCGGGGCCATTGCCTTCACCATCGGCAAGTACGGCTTTGGCTCGATGTTCTCGCTGGGCAAATTGATGGCCTGCGTGTACCTGACCTGCGTGGTGTTCGTGGTCTTCGTGCTGGGGCCGATCTGCCGCTACAGCGGCTTCAGCCTGTGGAAGTTCTTGCGCTTCATCAAGGAAGAGCTGTTCACCGTGCTGGGCACCAGTTCGTCGGAGTCGGTGCTGCCGCAGATGATCACCAAGATGGAACGGGCAGGGTGCTCAAAGCCGGTGGCCGGCATGATGATTCCCGCCGGCTTGAGCTTCAACCCGGACGGCCAGGCGATCTACTACACCATCGCCGCCATCTTCATCGCCCAGGCCACCAACACGCCGTTGACCCTGACCGATCAATTGATCGTGCTGGCGGTGTTGATGTTTACCTCCAAGGGCTCGGCGGGTGTCAGCGGCTCGGGGTTCATCATCCTGGCGGCGACCCTGGCGTCGCTGGGCAAGATCCCGGTGTCGGGGATGGTGTTGCTGTTGGGCGTGGACCGCTTCATGTCCGAGGCGCGCGCCATTACCAACACCATCGGCAATGGCGTCGGCACCCTGGCGATCGCCAGGTGGGTGGGGGCGCTGGACAGGGTCAAGCTCAATCGGGCGCTGGAGGGCAAGGATGAGGCGGTTGAGGAAACCGTGGCGGCCAAGCCTGCCGGGTTTGCCTTGCCGCCGCAGACCGAGGCTGCCAGCCGCAGCTGACCTGTAGCCGCAGCCTGGCGGCAGCGGCTACGGGTTATACAGAGCTGTCGCGGTCGGCGATGTTGTCGATGTGCCGGAAACGCTCGATCAAAAAGTCGATCAGGCTGCGCACCCGGGCCGACAGGTGCAGCTGCTGCGGGTACACCGCGTACACGTCCGCGCGGGTCGGGGTGTGGTCTTCCAGCACCAGCCGCAAGCGCCCGCTGCGCACGTATTTGGCGATGTCCCATTCGGCGCGCAGCAGCAGACCATACCCCTCCAGCGCCCAGTTCAGGGCCACCTCACCATCGTTGCAGCCCAGCGCGCCGTGCACCTTGATGTTCTCGGTGCGCGAGCCGTTGCTGAAGGTCCATACGCCGTAGGGCGATTCGTTCTGGCGAATGAAAATGCAGTTGTGATTCTGCAGGTCGCTGAGGCTTTGCGGGACGCCGTGCTTCTCCAGGTACAGCGGCGAGGCACACAGCAGCCGACGGTTGGAGGCGATCTTGCGGGCATGCAGCGCGGTGTCCGGCAGGGTGCCGAAGCGAATGCCCAGGTCGAAGCCGTGGGTGGTCAGGTCCAGCGGGTGGTCGCTGATCTCCAGCTGGATTTCCACCTCCGGGTACAGCGCATAAAACGCTGCCAGCGCCGGGCCGATATGGCGGCGGCCAAAGCCCAGGGAGGCATTCACCCGCAGCAGTCCCTTGGGCGTGCCACGGCTGCTGCTGACCAACTGCTCGACTTCATCGATCTGGGTGAGGATGCGCGCGACATGGGCGTAGTACAGCTCACCCTCGGTGGTCAGGCTCATGGAGCGGGTGGTGCGATTGACCAGGCGCACGCCCAGGCGCGCCTCCAGTGCCGCCAGGCGCTTGCTGACGGCCGGCGGCGTCACGCCCAGCTCGCGGGCGGTGGCGACCAGGCTGCCCTGCTTGGCCAGCAGGTGGAAAAAACCCAAATCCTGGGCGTTGTTCATTCGTGACTCCAGGTTAATTGTCTCGGTATTTCAGGTTAACCATCGACTCCAAGTCACTACATATACTCCACCCGGCCTGTGGTTGAACACCCCCCGTGCTCACTCATGACAACTATAAAAATCAGGAACCAAGATGAAACGTGTATTAAGCAAACTGTATGTACAGGTGCTGCTCGCCGTTGTACTGGGCATCACTGTCGGCGCCGTTTGGCCGGCAGCCGGCGAGGCGCTTGCGCCGTTGGGCGATGGCTTTATCAAGTTGATCAAGATGCTGCTGGCACCGGTGATCTTCCTGACCGTGGTCAGTGGTATCGCCAGCATGGAAAACATGAAGGAGTTGGGCCGCGTCGGTGCCCGGGCGCTGATCTATTACGAAGTGCTGTCCACCCTGGCGCTGGCCATCGGGCTGGTGGTGGTCAACCTCCTCAAGCCCGGCGTGGGCATGAACATCGATGCCAGGACGCTGGATACCTCCAGCATCGCCATGTACACCACGGCCGGGCACCACAGTTCGGTCACCGGCTTCCTGCTGGGCATCATCCCCGACACCGTGGTGGATGCGTTTGCCAAAGGCAACGTGCTGCAGATCCTGATGTTCTCGATTTTGCTGGGTATCGCCTTGGCCAACGCCGGGCCTAGGGCCAAGCCCTTTATCGACGTAATGGACAGCCTGATGCGCGGCATGTTCAACATCGTCAACATGGTGATGCGCCTGGCGCCCATCGGCGCCTTCGGGGCCATGGCCTTCACGGTCGGCAAGTACGGCCTGGGCAGCATGTTCTCGCTGGGCAAACTGATGGGCTGCGTGTACCTGACGTGCATCCTGTTCGTGGCCCTGGTGCTGGGGCCCATCTGCCGCTACTCGGGTTTCAGCCTGTGGAAACTGCTGCGCTACCTCAAGGATGAGTTGCTGACCGTGCTGGGCACCAGCTCGTCCGAATCGGTGGTGCCGCAGTTGATCACCAAGATGGAGCGCGCCGGCTGTTCCAAGCCGGTGGCGGGCATGATGGTGCCGGCGGGGCTGAGCTTCAACCCGGATGGCCAGGCCATCTACTACACCATCGCCGCGATCTTCATTGCCCAGGCCACCAACACGCCGCTGACGCTGACCGATCAGCTGATTGTGCTGGGGGTATTGATGTTCACCTCCAAGGGCTCGGCGGGTGTCAGCGGGTCGGGGTTCATCATCCTGGCGGCCACCCTGGCGTCACTGGGCACCATCCCGGTGTCGGGGATGGTGCTGTTGTTGGGCGTGGACCGTTTCATGTCCGGCGCCAGGGCGTTGACCAACACCATCGGCAATGGCGTCGGAACCCTGGTGATTGCCAAGTGGGTAGGGGCGCTGGATACCGCCCGGTTGCACAAGGTGCTGGAAGGGGATGAGGTGACGGCGCCAGTGGTGCCACTACCGGTGGATGCCCAGGCGGGGCATGAGGTGCCTGAAGGCAAGGCTGCCAGGCGCGGTTGAGCTGGCGGCCTTTTATATTGCCTGTGTAGCAGCAACTGTCTTGTGGAGGTAAATACCGTGGGAGATTCCAGAGTGTTGGGCAACCTGTAGCAACGGCCGTCAGGCCGCATCACTGACGCCGCGTACCCGCTGACACACCGCGCCGCCTGGGACGCAGCCTTCGGCAGTTGCTGCTACACGCCACTGTGGGAGCGGGTTCTACCCGCGAAAAGAACACCGCGTAATACCTGGCACCCTGTGGCGTCCGTTTCGCGGGTAGAACCCGCTCCCACAAAGACAGTTGCTGCTACGAGGAGGGCGCCGAGCGCGGAGTTGCACTGTGGGAGCAAAGCTTGCGGCTACGAAATTGGCGCCGACG
>KI547165.1:262065-279789 GCA_000497835.1 gamma proteobacterium L18
AGAACCCGCTCCCACATAGACAGTTGCTGCTACAGGCTGGCGTCGCCTGCATCGCGGCCAAGGCCGGCTCCTACCACGTCCGGGGTAGGAGCCGACCTTGGTCGCGACGCAGACGACGCGGTTTCAAGACAGTTGCTGCTACGAGGAGGGCGCCGAGCGTGGAGTTGCACTGTGTAGCAACTCCCACACGTCAGATCGGTGTTGTCACAGCACCTGCTTCAGATAATCCCGAGCCCACGCCGCATACGTATCGGCACCGGCATAATGGGCAGCCAGCGCCGTCGCATCGTAATACTCTTGCACCTTCAAACCCCGCTGCTCGCGCAGGCGTTCGTAGGTGGCCTTGATGGCCGCAAAATACGGCGCATGGCCGTCCAGCACGATACGCACGCCCAACTCCGCCAACAGCTGATCGTCGCTCAGCGCCGGGTTGCCGTAGGCCACCAGCATCAGCGGCACGCACACGGTTTCGGCGATGGCGTGCAAGTGTGCCGCATCCTTCACCCCCACCAGGCAAATGGCGTCGGCACCGGCGTCTTCATAGGCGCGTACCCGGTCGATGACGTCGGCCAGCGGCTGCACGCCCGCGTGGGTGCGGGCGATGATCGCCAGGGCCGGGTCCTGGCGCGCGCGCAGGGCGGCGCGCAGTTTGCCCACGCCTTCGGCCAGGCTGATCAGGTCGCTGGCCTTGCAGCCGAACTGGGCTGGCAGCACGGTATCTTCCAGGGTCAGGGCGGCGACGCCGGCGCGTTCCAGTTCGGCCACGGTCCGCATGGTGTTCAGCGCGTTGCCGTAGCCATGGTCGGCGTCGACAATCAGCGGCAGGCGCGCCACCCGGCCGATGCGGGTGGCCTGTTCGGCGAACTCGCTCAACGTGATCAGGGCGACGTCCGGGGCACCCAGCACTTGCAGGGAGGCGACCGAGCCGCCGAGGATCCCCACCTCAAAACCCAGGTCGGCCGCCATGCGCGCGGACAATGGGTCGAAAATCGAGGCGGTGTGGTAACAGAAAGGGCCGGCTAGCAAGGCCTGAAGGGCGTTGCGCAGTTCATGGTGACTGGCGTTGTGCATAAGGAATATCTGCGTCGGTAAGGGAAAGGGGGGTCCAGGCAGGGCGAAGTGCAGGAGGCTCTGCGAGCACACCTGGAGCTGCGGGGGAAAGGGTGCGACGTTGCCCTGTCGGCGCTGCGTGGGCGCCGACAGGGCGTCGGTGCGAGTCGCTCAAGGGCGGCCCCGACGGATCATTGGCTGAACCGCCTTATTTGATGAACCGGACCTGGGCGTTGATCTTCTCGATGATCGCGCCTTTGCGATCGTTGAAGCGCACCTTGTTCTGCTCGAACAGGTTGTTGCCCTTGGTATCGATCGAGATGATCAGCGGGCCGAACTCGCGCACCCGGTTCACCCACAGGGTTTCCGGCATGCCCAGGTCTTGCCATTCGGCGCGTTCAATCTCTTCCACCTTGGTGGCGGCCAGCACCGCGCAGCCACCGGGGAACACCGCGTGTACTGCCTTTTTCTCCAGGCAGCCGGCGGTGGTTTCCGGGCCCATGCCGCCCTTGCCGATGATCATCTTCACGCCGGTTTCTTCGATGAACTGCTTCTCGAATTTTTCCATGCGCATGCTGGTGGTGGGGCCGATGGAAACCATCTCGAAGCTGCCGTCGTCCTTCTTGCGCACGATGGGGCCGGCATGGAAGATCGCACCACCCCGCAGGTCCACCGGCAGTTCGCGCTTGAGCTCGATCAGGCGGCGGTGGGCCACGTCGCGGCACGTCACCAATTGGCCAGTCAGGTACACCACGTCGCCGACGTTGAGGTCGGCCAGGTCCTCGTCCTTGATAGGGGTATTAAGGACTTTGATCACAGTACTACTCCTTCGTGGGAGAGGATGTCGTAGGTAAGGTCGGCGTTGATGCGGATTTTGCCGCGGCGGTGCGCCCAGCAACCGGTGGACACGGCCACGCCGATGGTGGAGGGGTGGCGCGCCGAAGACTCGATGTTCACGCCCATCACGCTGCTGTTGCCGGTCAGGCCTTGCGGGCCGATGCCGACTTCGTTCAGGCCTTCTTCGAGCAGTTGTTCCATCAGCGCCGCGCTGGCGTTGGGGTGGCTGGAGTCGACCGGGCGCAGGATGGCGCGCTTGGACAAACGCGCTGCGGTTTCCACCGACGTCGATACGCCCACGCCCACCAGCAGCGGCGGGCAGGCGTTGACGCCGCGGGAGGTGATCACGTCGAAGACGAACTCCGTCACGCCTTCATACCCCTGGCCAGGCATCAGCACCTTGGCCGAGCCTGGCAGGGTGCAGCCGCCGCCGGCCATGTACACGTCGATCAGCGCGTAGTCGGCGTCGGGGATGATTTCCCAGTCCAGCCACGGGATTTTCGAGCCGGTGTTGGTGCCGGTGTTTTTCTCGATGAAGGTTTCCACCGCGTTGTGGCGCAGCGGGCCCTTGATGGTGGCTTCCTTGGTGGCGTTTTCCAGGATGTTTTCCAGCTCACCCAGCAGCGGGAAGCGGGCGCCGGCGCTGATGAAGTACTGGATCACCCCGGTATCCTGGCAGCTGGGACGGTCCAGCTTGTCGGCGTAGTCCTGGTTCTCGGCCATGGAGTCGTACACGGCGATCGCCAGCGGGTTGGTCTCGGCGGCGCGCAGTTGCGCGGTCTTTTTCTTCACATCGGTCGGCAGGCGCTTGCCGATGTAGGCCGTGAACTTGGCCATGACATCGGTCAACGAATCAACGGCTGATTCTTTGTCCATCGTGTTCTCCTCAGTGCATCACAAGGCTTGTTATTGAAAGCAGGGTGGTTAGTGCGGACGTGGATACCCTGTAGTTCGTGTGGTTATTGCACTGAGTTAAAATTATCAGCTTTGCTCAAAGGATTTAATGGGTTGAAAGTTATTACACTAGTTCCTGAAAGTTAATTATCCGAACGATGTAGCCGCTGCCGCCAGGCTGCGGTTACAGGGACTGTTCATGAATCGTGTTCTGTCGGTTCACGCAAGCGATCTTGATGCAGATACGGCAGGCAATATGCTCTTGGCCAAGTCCTCAACCAAAAAGACGACCGTGCCGCCATGACCAGCCCCCGCACCCTCTACCAAAAGCACATCGACAGTCACACCGTCTGCACCTTGGACGACCAAGGTCACGTACTGCTGTACATCGACCGCCAGGTGGCCAACGAATACACCAGCCCGCAAGCCTTCAGCGGCCTGCGCGAAGCCGGCCGCAGCGTGTGGCGCCCGGCGGCGACCTTGTGCGTGGTGGACCACGTCAACCCCACCACGCCCCGGCGCGACGGCACCCTACCCGACGCCGGCGGCGCTCGCCAGGTGGCCTACTTTGCGGAAAACTGCCGCGATTTCGGCATCGAACTGTTCGATGTGCTGGACCCGCGCCAGGGCATCGAGCACGTGGTGGCGCCGGAGCAGGGCTTTATCCTGCCAGGCATGGTGGTGGCCGCAGGCGACAGCCATACCACCACCTATGGCGCGTTGGGCGCCTTCGGCTTCGGCATCGGTACCTCGGAAATCGAGCATGTGCTGGCAACCCAGACGCTGGTCTACAAGCGCCTGAAAACCCTGCGCGTTACCGTCACGGGCCAGTTGGGTCCGTGTGTCACGGCCAAGGACATCATCATGGCGCTGGTCGAGCAGATCGGCGCCTCGGGTGCCACCGGTTTCGCCATTGAGTTCGACGGGCCGGTGATCACCGCGCTCAGCGTCGAGGCGCGCATGACCCTCTGCAACATGGCCGTGGAAGCCGGCGCCCGCGGCGCCTTCATGGCCCCGGACGACAAGGTGTTCGCCTACCTCAAAAGCAAGCCGCGTGCGCCCAAGGGCGCGTTGTGGGAGCAGGCCGAGCGCGCCTGGCGCACGCTGTACACCGACCAGGGCGCGGTGTTTGATCGCGAGGTATTGATCGACGTCGACGCGCTGGAGCCCATGGTGACCTGGGGCACCAGCCCCGACCAGGCAGCGCCGGTCAGCGGCCGCGTACCGGACCCGGCGCAGCAAGCCGATCCCATCCTGCGCCAAGGCTTGCAGCGCGCCCTGAACTACATGGGCCTGCACGCCGGCATGGCCCTGAGCGACATCACCATCAGCCATGCCTTTATCGGCTCGTGCACCAACGCGCGCATTGAAGACCTGCGCGAGGTGGCCAAGGTAGTGCAGGGCAGGCACGTGGCCTCCAGCGTGCGGGCGATGATCGTCCCAGGCTCCACCCTGGTGCGCGCCCAGGCCGAAGCAGAGGGCCTGGCACGCATCTTCCAGGACGCCGGCTTCGAGTGGCGCCAGTCAGGCTGCTCCATGTGCCTGGCCATGAACGACGATGTGCTGGCCCCCGGCGACCGCTGCGCCTCCAGCACCAACCGCAACTTCGAGGGCCGGCAGGGGGCCGGTGCCCGTACCCACCTGATGAGCCCGGCGATGGTCGCGGCCGCAGCAATCCGTGGCCATCTGGTCGATGTCCGTCACGTTGCCCAGGAGGCCTGAGCATGCAAGCGTTTACCCTTGTCACCGGCCAGGCCGCCCCGATGCTGGCGGCCAACATCGACACCGACATCATCATGCCCAAGCAGTTTCTCAAGGGCATTGACCGCAGCGGCCTGGACAAGGGGGCGTTCTTTGATCTGCGCTTTCTTGAGTCGGGTGAACCCAACCCCGCGTTCGTGCTCAATCAGCCGGGCTGGCGCGAGGCGGCGTTCCTGGTGGTGGGGCCCAATTTCGGCTGCGGTTCCAGCCGTGAACACGCCGTGTGGGGCCTCAAGCAACTGGGTATACGCGCCCTGATCGGCACAAGCTTCGCCGGGATCTTCTTCGACAACTGCCAGCGCAACGGCGTGCTCGCCATCCCGTTGCCCGAGGCGCAGCTGCAGCGCCTGGGGCAGGTGATCAGCCAGCCGGCCACCGCCACCCTGCGCGTCGACCTGCCAGCTCAGCGCATCGAATTGGCCGACGGCAGCGTCATCGACTTCGCCATCGACGGCCTGCGCAAACAGTCGCTGCTGCTGGGCCTGGATGCCGTGGGCAGCACGCTTCAACGGGCCGAGCAGATCCGCGCCTTCGAAGCACGGCACCTGGCCGAGCACCCTTGGCTGTAAACCTTTCAGGCCAACGAAAGCGTGCGAAAGTGTTCCTCAAAGAACGCCACGCACGCTTTCAACTTGGCCGACTCACTCAGCCGCCCCGGGTACACCGCCCACACGTTGGCGCTTTGCGAGTAGTCAGTCAGCACCTGCACCAGCTGGCCACTGTCCAACATCGGTTTCACATCCCACAGCGAGCGCAGAATGATCCCGGCCCCGCTCAAGGCCCATTGCAGGACGATCTCGCCGTTGTTGGACGACAGCGGGCCGCTGACCCGCACTGACTCTGCCTTGCGCCCCGCGCGCGCGAGCTCCCAGATGCCGAAGGCGTAGTTGCGTTCCTTCAGCACCAGGCAGTCGTGCCGGGATAGATCGTCCAGCTGTTGAGGGGTGCCCCGGCGGGCCAGGTATTCGGGGGTGGCGCACAGCACTCGGCGGTTGTTGACCAGTTGCGTGCCGTGCAGATGCTCGGGCAGGTCGTCGCCCACCAGGATTTCCAGGTCGAAGCCTTCGTTGATGATATCGACCACCCGGTCGAAAACATCCAGGCGAATGTCGAGTTGCGGGTAGCGCTGCGCCAGCAGCGTAATGGCCGGCGCCACGTGATTGCGGCCGAAGCCGAAGCTGCTGCACATATGCAGGGCGCCGCGCAGTTGGTGGGGGGCGTCGGTCAACTGGCCGAGGAAGTCGTCCATGTCGTCCAGCAGGCGGGTGGCCCAGGCCAGGGTCTTCTCACCCGGGTCGGTGAGGGCGATGCGCCGCGTGGTGCGGTGCAGCAGGCGGGTGCCCAGGGTGGCTTCGAGCACGCCGATGCGCTTGCTGACGTAGGCGGGCGAGTAGCCCAGGGCCTCGGCGGCGCTGGCGAAACCGTTGTTGCGCACCACGGCGAGGAATACGCGCAGGTCGTCAGGGAGCGGAGATTGGCCACGGTGTGTGTTCATTGAGGTGCTGGCTAGGGCTGTTTGTGCGACCAAGTATGAAGGAGGCGCGTGGAAAACGCTCGGGCATAACGCTGAGCGCGGACATGTGCGGGTAATAATGCGCAGTAGGGTTCTACCCGCGAAACGTACAGCGCCGTGCGTCAGGAAATCCGCGTTATCTTCTTCGCGGGTAGAACCCGCTCCCACACTGGATCGCGCCGTTGGCAGGCTGGCACAAGTAGCCCGGCAGCCTGGGGCAAGCGTGAGGGCAGCGCTGGGCGCACAGTAAGGCCACGCGGCGACGGGTGCAGCAGGGAGCAGGCACGCGGGACGCCGGTCACCTTGACTGTTCACCACTGACTCCGGGGCTTGCACACAATGTCAATCAACCAACAGCTCACCGAGCACCTGAACCGCGGCACGGTGGGGTTCCCCACTGCGCTGGCCAGTACCATCGGCCTGATCATGGCCAGCCCCGTGATTCTCACCGCCACCATGGGTTTCGGCATCGGCGGCAGCGCCTTTGCCGTGGCCATGCTGATCGCCGTGGTGCTGATGCTGGCGCAGGCCACCACCTTCGCCGAGGCGGCCAGCATCCTGCCCACCACCGGCTCAGTGTATGACTACATCAACTGCGGCCTGGGACGCTTTTTCGCCATCACCGGCACCTTGTCGGCCTACCTGATCGTGCACGTGTTCGCCGGCACCGCCGAGACCATCATGTCCGGGGTCATGGCGCTGGTGAACTTCGAACACCTCAATACCCTGGCCGAATCGGCCGGCGGTTCGTGGCTGCTGGGTGTGGCCTTCGTGCTGGGCTTCGGGGTGCTCAACGCCTTCGGCGTCAGCGTGTTCGGCCGCGCCGAGATCATCCTCACCTTCGGCATGTGGATCACCCTGATGGTGTTCGGCGTGCTGGGCTTGCTGGCCGCGCCCGCCGTGCACCTGGACGGCTGGTTCGGCGAGTCGCTGGTGGGCAGCGACCTGATGACCGTGCTGTCGCTGGTGGGCATGGCCATGTTCATGTTCGTGGGCTGCGAGTTCGTCACGCCCCTGGCGCCCGACCTGCGCAAATCCGCCTCAACGATGCCCAAGGCGATGATCCTCGGCCTGCTGGGCGTGGCCACCTGCATGTTCGTCTACGGCGCGGCCATGAAGCGCCAGGTGGAGAACCTGCTGCTGGACCCGGCCACCGGCCTGCACCTGCTGGATACGCCCATGGCCATCCCCAAGTTCGCCGCCCAGGTGATGGGTGACATCGGCCCGGTGTGGTTGGGCATCGGCTTTTTGTTTGCCGGTGCGGCGACGATCAATACGCTGATGGCCGGGGTACCGCGCATTCTCTATGGCATGGCCGTGGACGGCGCGCTGCCCAAGGTGTTCACCTACCTGCACCCGCGCTTCAAGACGCCGTTGGTGTGCATCGCCGTGGCGGCGCTGATCCCCTGTCTGCACGCCTGGTACCTGGGCGGCAACGCCGACAATATCCTGCCCCTGGTGCTGGCCGCCGTGTGCGCCTGGAGCACGGCCTACCTGCTGGTGACCTTGTCGGTGGTGATCCTGCGCCTCCGCCGTCCCGACCTGCCACGCGCCTACCGCTCGCCGCTGTTCCCGCTGCCGCAGGTCCTGTCCAGCGCCGGCATCGTGCTGGGCATGTGGTTCATCACCCCGCCGGGCATGAACCCGGCTGCGGTTTACGTACCCTTTGCGGTTATGCTGGGCGGCACGGCGGCCTATGCGCTGTTCTGGACCCTGGTGGTGCAGAAGGTCAACCCGTTCAAGCCGGCGCGCGTGGAAGACGTGCTGGCCAACGAATTCGCCCGTGAGCCGGGCCAGCCTGAAAGCGAGTACCGCGCCCATGTTTCGTCGCCTGCTTGATAAAGCCCCGGCCGGTTACCGGCCGGGCGTGACCTTGCAACACGTGCAGCGCAACCTGGGCCTGGCGTCGATGGCCGGGGCGATGGCAGGGCAGGGCGCGTTTACCCTGGCCGACGGCCTGCACGTCAACGTGGCCGAGCGCGTGGAAAGCCAGTGGCTGATGCACCTGGTGATGACCGAGTTCAGCGTGCAAGTGCCTGCCTTGCGCCAGTGCGCGCTGAGCCTGGAACTGCGCCATCATGGCGCGCTGCGACGCACCGGTATCGGCTGTGCGCGCATTCGCGGCGACGCGGCCTGGGGCCAGCAGGTGAAAACCGCGCTGGAACAGGACCCGGTGCTGCACGCCGCGCTAATGCCGCTGGATTTCAAGCGCCTGCACCTGCAGGCCAGCGCCGGCCAGTGGCGCGTGACCCTGGAGCACATGGGCGCCAGTGAAGTGGTCAACCGGGTACCGGCCTTTCGTCGCTACATTCGCCTTGATGATCGCCAGCGCCACTGCCTGCTGGCGGCACTCAAGGCGCTGCATCAGCGGCTGTCGACCCTTTAACGGCCTCTGGCCTGGATATTGCTGCTATCCCCACACCTAGCTTTGTAGTTGTGCGCCGATGACTAACATGTTAACTATTGGCTCACAAGAATAAGTACTGCGTGTGGAGGTAAGCATGAGCACTGACCCGGCCGCCCTGGGCGGGCTTGATGGGCTGGACCGTTGGAACCGGACCATTCACGCCATTTGCGGCCAGTTCGACACCGAACTGGCCTTCAACCGTGCGCTGTTCATCGGCGACATCGCCCTGGCCTCGCGCGGCGGGCTGGAGGTGGCCACCCTGCGCACCAATGCCGGCAACATCCGCCGCGCCGGCAATGCGCCGGACACCACCGACGATGGTCAGTGTTTTCTGGTCAGCCAGCGCGCCGGTTTTTCGCGCATCAGCCAAGGCGGCATCAGCCTGGAACTGGCCCCCGGCGACCTGGTGCTGATGGACTCGGTGGGCGAATGCCAGATCACCCCCTTCGGCCTGATCGAACACGCCTCGCTGTCCTTGCCCAGGGCCCAGGTGCTGCAGCGGCTGGGGCACGACACGCCGGCGTTCGGCAAGATCTCCTCGACCAAGATGTGCGGGCGCATGCTGCACCTGCTGGTGGACCAGTTGTGCAAGGACGGTGAGGCAGCCCAGCACGATGACGTACAGGGCGATGCCTTGCAGGACGCCATGCTGTCGTTGCTGGGGCCAGGCTTCGAGGGCGGTGACGAGGTGGTCTGTGTGACGGGCGAACTGAGTAGCGGGCACCTGCGCAGCTACGTGCAGAAGGTCATTGGTGAGTCCCTGGGGCAAAGCGGGCTGACGCCTGCCAGCCTGGCCCAGCGCCTGAATATCTCGGTGCGCCACCTGTATCGACTGTTCGAGGAGGAGGGCGACAGCGTCTGCCGCTACATCCAGCGTGCGCGCTTGCAGCGCAGTGCCGATGACCTGGCCAACCCTTGCCTGCGGGCCGAGTCGATTACTTCGATTGCCTATAAGTGGGGCTTCACGGATTCGGCGCATTTCAGCCGCTCGTTCAAGAAGCAGTTCGAGCAGTCGCCGAAGGACTTTAGCATGAGCCATGCATTGGTGGGCGCGGCGTAGCCCTGTCCCGTTGTCAGTGGTAGATTAGTTAAATTGTTAATCAAAATTGGCGTCCTTCCATGTCCACCCCTCGACCGTCCCTGACCCTCAACCTGCTGCAGGCCCGTGAAGTGGCCATGAGCTTCTTCCGGCCGTCGCTGAACCAGCACGGTTTGACCGAGCAACAGTGGCGCATCATTCGTATCCTCAGCCAGCAGGGCGAGCTTGAGATCAACCAGTTGGCGGACCTGGCGTGCATCCTGCGGCCGAGCATGACCGGCGTGCTGACGCGCATGGAAGCGGCGGGCATGGTACGGCGGCGCAAGGCCGAGCAGGATCAGCGGCGGGTGCTGGTGACCCTGGATGCGGAGGGCGAGGTGCTGTTTGAATCCATGAGCCAGGACATGGAGCGCAATTATGGGCGCTTGCAGACGGAGTTTGGCGAGGAGAAATTGCAGACCTTGCTGGGGTTGCTCAATGACCTCAAGGCCTTGAAACGTCCTTAGTTTTTCGCCAGGCTCACGGGTCTCATCGCGAGCAATTGCTCCCACAGTGTTCACCTTGCCTCTGTAGCAGCTGCCGAAGGCTGCGTCACAGGCGACGCGGTGGGTCAGTAAACGCGCGGCGCCTGTGACGCGACCTGACGGCCGCTGCAGGTTGCCCAGCACCATAGAATCTCCCACAGTAGGAGCAACCGGGGTCGCGCTCGACCTTGCTCGCGATGAGGCCGGCACAGATAACGACCCCCTTACGCTCAGTAAACGCTACTTCCGCTGGTGGGTAACGGGGTGTTCTTGAACGTGGCCGCCAAGCCCTGCAAGCCACGCATCAGCACCGTGGTGTCGACACCTACCGCGACGAAAGCGGCGCCCAATTCCAGGTAACGCCGCGCCAGCTTCTCATCGGCACTCAGAATGCCCGCCGCTTTGCCCGCCCGCTGAATCCTTGCAATGGCGTCTTCAATGGCCGCCTGCACCTCGGGGTGCCCCGGATTGCCGCGATGCCCCATGGCCGCGCTGAGGTCGGCCGGGCCGATGAACACGCCATCCACGCCTTCCACCGCAGCTATGGCATCCAGGTTGGCCAGCCCTTCGCGGTTCTCGATCTGCACCAGCAGGCACATCTGTTCATCGGCCTGGTCCAGGTAGCCGGGCACGGTGTTCCAGCGCGACGCCCGCGCCAGAGCGCTGCCCACACCGCGCACGCCGAACGGCGGGTAACGGGTGGCCCTCACCAGTTCACGGGCCTGTTCGGCGCTTTCCACCATGGGCACCAGCAAGGTCTGTACGCCGATGTCGAGCACCTGCTTGATCAGCGCGGTGTCACCGATAACCGGGCGGATCACCGGTTGGCTGGCGTAGGGCGCCACGGCCTGCAGCTGGCCCAGCAGGCTGCGCAGGTCGTTGGGGGCGTGTTCGCCGTCGATCAGCAGCCAGTCGAAACCGGCGTTGGCGGCCAACTCGGCGCAGTAAGGGTTGGCCAGGCCCAGCCACAGGCCGATCTGCGCCTGGCCGCTGCGCAGGCGTTGCTTGAAGGTATTGATGATCATGCATGACTCCCTGTGGGAGCGGGCTCTGCCCGCGAAGGGAACGACGCGGTGGCCTTTTCGCGGGCAGAGCCCGCTCCCACGAGTAAGGTTGGGGTTAGACAAAACGGCAGGCGATTGAGCCGAGTATGTCGTAGTCGACATGGAAGGTATCGCCCGGGTTGGCGGCCACGGGGCGGGTGAACGAGCCGCCCAGGATCACCTGGCCCGGCTGCAGCGTCACGTCATAGGCCGCCAGCTTGTTGGCCAGCCACGCCACGCCCTTGGCCGGGTGGTTGAGTACGGCGGCCGATACCCCCGATTCCTCGATCACACCATTGCGGTACAGCACCGCCGGCACCTTGCGCAGGTCGATTTCGGTAGGCCGTACGGCGCGGCCACCCATGACCACCCCGGCGTTGGCGGCGTTGTCGCTGATGGTGTCGAACACCTTGCGGGTGGCCTTGGTCTGCGGGTCGATCTGCTGGATGCGCGCGTCGATGATTTCCAGTGCCGGGATCACCCACTCCGTGGCGTCCAGCACGTCGAAGACGGTGACGTTGGGGCCCTTGAGCGGCTTGCCGAGGATGAACGCCAGCTCCACCTCCACGCGCGGCACGATGAAGCGGTTGAAGGGGATGTCGCTGCCTTCGTCGAAGAACATGTCGTCCAGCAGCGCGCCGAAATCCGGCTCGGTGATGTTCGATGAGACCTGCATCGCCCGCGAGGTGAGGCCGATCTTGTGGCCCACCAGCTTGCGCCCGGCCTTGATCTTGTTGTCTACCCAGGCGCGCTGGATGGCGTAGGCGTCTTCGAGGGTGATGTTCGGTTGGTCCAGGGAAAACTGGCGCACCTGTTCACGGCTGCGCTCGGCGGCGTCGAGGCGTTGGGCGGC
The DNA here is from genome assembly GCA_000497835.1 of gamma proteobacterium L18. Taxonomy (GTDB): domain Bacteria; phylum Pseudomonadota; class Gammaproteobacteria; order Pseudomonadales; family Pseudomonadaceae; genus Aquipseudomonas. Next base: position 273,987 of record KI547165.1, read on the forward strand.
TTGCTGGATGAAAGCGTGGTCGAGCATGGGAAACCTCGGAATCATGGGTTGAACAGCGGGTGCAGGCTGCTGCGCTTGGCGTCGTAGACCTGGCCGGGGCTTTCGTCGATCTGCAGGGTGATGCCCACGGGGCGGCGTTCCAGCAGCGGCGCCAAGTGTGTTTCCAGCACCTGGATCAGGGCATCGCCCACCGCCTTGTGGACCGCGGCGCTGCGGCCGGCGGCCATGCGCAGGTTGGCGTAGAGAAAGCCGTAGTCACCCTTGCCATCGGCCACCGCGCAGTGCTGCGCCGGGTAGGCCAGCACGCGGGTGCCGCCGATGGGGAACACCTGTTTGCCGGCTTCGTCACGCTGGGCCAGCATGGTGTCGGCCAGGGCGCGGGTCAGGCCCTTGAAATCGGCTTCCTGTTCAAGGTCCGGGGTGTAGAGCAGTACCAGATGCGGCATGGGGAACTCCTGTTTACAGGCGGCTGATGGACGCCACGTTGGCGAGGTTGGAAGCCTGCACGGGCGGAATGCGCGAGCCGTCCTGTGGCGTCACCGGGAAAATGGCGTTGATCTGCCCGGTGCCGGAGGCGGCGAAGTAGGGCGTCAGCACCTCGACCTTGCCGTCGTACTCGGACCAGCCCAACGCCCCCAACAGCATGGCGGTGTCATGCATGAAGCCTTCGCCGTGGCCCTTGGCGGCGTACTCGGGGAGCATGCCGCAGAACTCCTCCCACTCGCCGTTTTGCCACATCTGCACCACGCGCTCGTCCAGGGTTTCCAGGAACGGGCTCCAGATTTTCGTGGCGAACTGCGGCGCCTGGCCGTTCTGGGCAAAGCGGTGCGACAGCGAGCCGCTGGCCAGGAACGCCACGGTGCCGTCGTAGTGGTCTTCCACGGCCTTGCGCATCGCCCAGCCCAGGCGGGCGCTGTCGTTGAGGTAGTGGGAGGTGCACAGCGACGAGACCGAGATCACCTTGAAGTGCTGGTCCTGGTTCATGTAGCGCATGGGCACCAGGGTGCCGTACTCGGGCGCCAGGGTGGTGGCGTGGTGGGCCATGGTCTCGACGCCGAAGCGATTACCAACTTCGGCCAGGAGCTGTCCCAGTGCCGGGTTGCCGGGGAACTCGTATTGCATGTTGCTGATGAAATGCGGCAGCTCGTTGCTGGTGTACAGGCCCTTGAAGTGCGGGCCGCAGTTAATGTGGTAGTTGGCGTTGACCAGCCAATGGGTGTCGAACACTACGATGGTGTCCACGCCCAGCTCGCGGCAGCGGCGGCTGATCTCGTGGTGGCCGTCGATGGCGGGCTGGCGGAAGCCCTTCATCGGGCCGTCCAGTTCGCTGACGTACATGGAGGGTACGTGGGTGATCTTGGCGGCTAAGGCGAGCGTGCCCATGGTCCGTCTCCTGAATTGTTGTTGTTTTTCTTTCTCTGGGTTGGGGTTTTATACGCCCCAGCGCGGGATGTGGTGGCTGCCCATGGATATGCACACGTTCTTGATCTCGGCGAACACCTCGAAGCTGTACTGGCCACCTTCACGGCCGGTGCCCGAGCCCTTCACGCCGCCGAAGGGCTGGCGCAGGTCGCGCACGTTCTGGCTGTTGATGAACACCATCCCCGCCTCGATACCATAGGCCAGACGGTGCGCCTTGCCGATGTCCTGGGTCCAGATGTAGGAGGCCAGGCCGTACTCGGTGTCGTTGGCCAGCTTCAGCGCCTCGGCCTCGTCCTTGAATGGGATCAGGCACACCACCGGGCCGAAGATCTCTTCCTGGGCGATGCGCATGTTGTTGTTCACGTCGGCGAACACCGTAGGCTGGATGAACTGCCCGCGCGCCAGGTGCGCCGGCAGGTTGGCCGGGCGCTCGAGGCCGCCGGCCAGCAGGGTGGCGCCTTCTTCCAGGCCGATCCTGATGTAGCCGGTGACCTTGTCGTAGTGGGCCTGGGTGATCATCGAGCCGACCTGGGTTTTCGGGTCTTGCGGGTCACCGACGATCAGGCGCTTGGCGCGTGCGGCGAACTCGGCGACGAACTGCGGGTACACGCTTTCCTGGATGAAGATGCGGCTGCCGGCGGTGCAGCGCTCGCCGTTGAGCGAGAAGATGGTGAACAGCGCGGCGTCCAGGGCGCGTTCAAGGTCGGCGTCCTCGAAGATCAGCACCGGCGACTTGCCGCCCAGTTCCATGGAGTACTTCTTCAGGCCCGCGGTCTGCATGATCTTCTTGCCGGTGGCGGTGCCGCCGGTGAAGGAGATGGCGCGTACGTCCGGGTGGCGCACCAGCGCGTCGCCGGCAGTGGCGCCGTAACCCTGGATCACGTTGAGCACGCCCTTGGGGATGCCGGCTTCGACGGCCAGGCGCCCCAGTTCATTGGCGGTCAGCGGCGACAGCTCGCTCATTTTCAGGACGGCAGTGTTGCCCAACGCCAGGCACGGCGCGGTCTTCCAGGTGGCGGTCATGAACGGCACGTTCCACGGCGACACCAGGCCACACACGCCCACCGGCTGGTACAGGGTGTAGTTGAGCATCTGGTCGTCGACCGGGTAGCTGTGGCCGTCCATGCGCGTGCACACTTCGGCGAAGAAGTCGAAGTTGTGCGAGGCTCGCGGGATCAGTACGTTCTTGGTCTGGTGAATGGGCAGGCCGGTGTCCAGGGTTTCCAGCTCGGCCAGGTGCGGCACGTGCTGGTCGATCAGTTCGCCCAGTTTGCGCATCAGCTTGGCGCGCTGCTTGGCGGGCGTGGCGGCCCATTTCGGGAAGGCTTCCTTGGCCGCAGCCACGGCTTGCGCGACTTCCTCGGCGCCGCCGCTGGCAACTTCACCAATGGCTTCGCCGGTGGCTGGGTTGTAGTTAATGAACACGTCCTTGCTGGCGACTTCGCGGCCGTTGATCCAGTGCTTGATCATGATGATTACGCCTTATTGTTCTTGAAGAAATCAGCTTCGCTGACGATACGGTTGACCAGCCGACCCACGCCTTCCACTTCCACCACCACTTCATCGCCCGGCACCACGTCGGCGAGGCCCTCGGGTGTGCCGGTGGCGATCATGTCGCCCGGTTGCAGGGTCATGAAGCTGGACAGGTATTCGATCAAAAAGGGGATGTCGAAGATCATGTCGGCGGTGCTGCCTTCCTGGCGCAACTCGCCGTTGATCCAGGTGCGCAGGATCAGGTGGCTGACGTCGGGCACATCGCTGACGTCGACCATCCACGGGCCGACTGGGGTGGTGGCGTCGCGGTTTTTCACCCGCAGGTTGGGGCGGTAGTAGTTTTCCAGGTAATCGCGGATGGCGTAGTCGTTGCACACGGTGTAGCCGGCCACGTACTGCAGGGCGTCCTCGCGCTTGACGTTGCGCGCCGGCTTGCCGATCACCGCCACCAGTTCGCACTCGTAATGCATGTAGGCGACGTTGTCCGGGCGCCAGGTGACCTGGTTGTGGCCGGTGTAGGTGCCTGGCGACTTGACGAAGGCCAGCGGCTCGGTGGGCGGCGCGAAGGCCAGCTCCTTGGCGTGGTCGGCGTAGTTCAGGCCCAGGGCGAACATGCTGCCGCTGGCGGGCGGCAGCCACTGCACCTGGTCCTCGTTCAACAGGCGGCCATCGGCCAGGCGCACGGCGTTGTCGGCCTCGACGGTGACCGCGTGGTCCTGGCCTTCAAAACGGATTTTGGCGTGTTTCATCTGTGTTCCCTTACTCGGCCACGATGCGGTTGGAGAGACGGCCAAGGCCGGTGATGTCCACGTCCACGCGGTCACCGGGGCGCACGTCGACGCGGCCCTCGGGGGTGCCGGTGATCAGCACGTCGCCGGCGTGCAGGGTCATGAACTCGCTGAGTTCGGCGATCAGTTGCGGGATGCCGCGCACCAGGTTGGCGGTGGTGTTTTCCTGCACCCGTTCATCGTTGACGAACAGCGTGAGGGTCAGCTGGTGCGGGTCGGCGATGGCGTCCACCGGCACCAGGGTCGGGCCCAGGGCGCAGAAGCCGTCGCGGCATTTGGCTTTCACCGCAGGGCGGTAGTAGCTGTCTTCAGGCAGGCTGAATTCGTTGACGATGGTGTAGCCGGCCACGTAGGCCAGGGCGTCGGCGGCGCTGACGCGGCTGGCGTCCTTGCCGATCACCACGCCCAGGGCCGGGCCGGGTTGCAGGTGCTCGACGCCCGCCGGGTAGACCACGTCGCCTTGGTGCACGTTGCGGGTGTTGGGGGTCTTGATGAACAGCACCGGCTTGACCGGCGCCTGCTTGTAGGGCGGCTGGTCGAATTCGGCGAGGCGTTGTTGCAGCAGGCCCTGGTAGTTCAGCGCAACGCCGAACAGGGTACCGGTCGCAATGTCATGCAGGGCACGGCTCATGCGGATCTCCTGGTGGAGCAGGGCGGGTCGGCCCTGCAAAAAGTAATTAATGTGTTAACTTTATAATTAAGAAGTTAATCATCGTCAAGCGTGGCACAATGGCCGTGCGGGCCGGCCAGCCACGCCATAACAAGAACATGAGGTCGCGACATGAAGGACAGGCAACCTATCCCCAACATCAACATCGGCCAGGTCTACGACCAGCGTTACAGCGACGCCGAGGTGCACTACGACCGTCTGGGCAACCTGGCGGGGTTCTTTGGCCGCAACATGCCGGTGCACCGCCACGACCGGTTTTTCCAGGTGCATTACGTCAAGACCGGCACCGTGCGGGTGTATCTGGACGACCAGCAATACGTGGAATCGGGGCCGATGTTTTTCCTCACACCGCCGACCATTCCGCACTCGTTCGTCACCGAGGCCGACGCGGACGGGCATGTGCTGACGGTGCGTCAGCAACTGGTGTGGCAATTGATCGAGTCCGACGCGGCGCTGGCGCCCGGCCCGCAGTTGCCGGCTGCCTGCGTGGCGTTGGCGCATTTGGGGCCTGAGTTCAGCGGCGAGATCGCTCGGCTGGAGCGTTTGTTTGACGAGCTGGCGTGCGAAATCGAGGCCGATCAGCCGGGGCGTGCGGCGGCCCTGGAATACCTGACGCGCTTGATCATGATCAGCCTGCTGCGCCTGTGCGCCAACTCGCTGGCGGCGCGCCCGGCACGGCATGAAGACCTGAAGATATTCCATCGATTCAACGAATTGATCGAAGTGCACTACCGCCAGCACTGGCCGCTGTCCAGTTATGCCGACGGCATCGGCGTGACCGAGGCGCGGCTCAATGACGTGTGCCGGCGTATCGCCGACCTGCCGTCCAAGCGGCTGATCCAGGAGCGCCTGATGCAGGAAGCGCGGCGCTTGCTGCTGTACACCGGTAGCTCGGCCAACGAAATCTGTTTCGCGTTGGGGTTCAAGGACCCGGCGTACTTCAGCCGGTTTTTCCAGCGTTACGCGCAAATGACGCCGGGTGAATACCGACAGCGGCAGGCGGGTTTGAAAGCGTGACGGCGTGCTCATTATTGTTATCGCAGGCTTGTGACGTGGGCTCCATGATTGCCGCTGGGCGTGCTGCCGGAAATGGCGTTTCGCTGGGTCTGATTGCACTTTTCATGGGCAGGGCGACCTGTAGCTGCGGCCGTCAGGTCGCGTCACAGGCACTGCGCTCCAGCTGATACGCCGCGTGCGCCAGACGCCGCCTTCGGCAGCTGCTACACGCCCTGTGGGAGCGGGTAGAACCCGCTCCCACATAGACAGTTGCTGCTACGAGATCGGCGCCGATACGTGGAACTGCCCTGTGGAGGATTCCATGGAGCGACGCAACCTGTAGCAGCGGCCGTCAGGTCGCGTCACGGACGCCGCGCACTTGCTGGCACACCGCGTCGCCTGTGACGCAGCCTTCGGCAGCTGCTACACCCCA
>KI547165.1:280226-324626 GCA_000497835.1 gamma proteobacterium L18
GCTGGCACACCGCGTCGCCTGTGACGCAGCCTTCGGCAGCTGCTAGACCCCACTGTGGAGCGGGTTCTACCCGCGAAAAGAACACCGCGTAATACCTGGCACCCTGTGGCGTCCTTTTCGCGGGTAGAACCCGCTCCCACAAAGACAGTTGCTGCTACAGGCCGGCGTCGTCTGCATCGCGGCCAAGGCCGGCTCCTACCGCAGACGGTGTAGGAGCCGACTTTAGTCGCGATGCAGGCGACAGCATGGCGCCAGCTACCACAGCGCCAGGGTGTAGCCGATGATCAGCCGGTTTTCGTCGATGGCGGTGGTCAGGCCGCTGCCCGAGCGAAACGCCGCATTGCGCCAGCGTACGCTGACGTTCTTCAGCGGCCCGCTCTGCACCACGTACACCAGGTCGGTGTCGCGCTCGCGCTCGCGGCCATCGGCCACCGCCGCGGTGCGCACATGGCGGCCATCCACGTAGCGGGTCATGAAGGTCAGGCCAGGTATCCCCAGGGCGGCGAAGTTGTAGTCATAGCGCGCCTGCCAGGCATCGGTACCCGCCTTGGTGAAAGGGCTGATGGTCACCAGGTTGACCGAATAGGGATCCAGCCCCGGGTAGGCGAAGTCACCGTCACCGGCCAGGTTCTGATAGCCCACGCCAAATTTGTGCGGCCCCTTGTTCAGGGTCAGCATGCCATTGAAGAAGCGGTTGTCGATGCGCCCACCGTCCACCCGGCTGGCACTGCGGTAAGCGTCGTCACCCTGTTCGCGGGTAACGAAGTAGCGCAGGTCGCTGTGCAGGCCCAGCCCTTCAGCCAGGGGCAGGTCGTGCACCAGGCCGATGAAGTGCTGGCGGTAGATGTCCTGCATCTGTCCGTAGTAATAGCTGGCGGCCAGGGTGGGCGTCACTCGCCAGGTACCGCCGGCCAGGTCCAGGTGGTCACTGTCGACCCCGCCATAGCTCATGTCGTCATTGCTGGACGAGTCGCGCAGGTTCTGCCGGGTCAGGCGCCCGGCATTCAGGGTCAGTCCGGCGATGTCCTGGCTGGTGAGCAACTCGCCGGTGTAGGTGGAAGGCAACAGGCGCACATCGTTGTACGCCGCCACCGGCAACTGCGGCAGCAGGGTGCCGATCTTGAGCACCGTCTGGCTGACCTTGACCTTGGCGGTCAGCCCCAGCTCGCTGAATTCATCGGCCGGCTGATGGCTGGCGCCGTAGGGCAGCAGGCCAGTGCCGCGATGGTCGGGGCTGGAATCGAGCTTTACGCCCAGCTCGCCGAGGGCGTCCACGCCAACGCCCACCGGGCCTTCGGTGTAGCCCGATTCCATCCGCAGGATAAACCCCTGGGCCCACTCGGCGGCCATGTTCTGCGCGGCTCCCGGCTGGCGAAAGTCGCGGTTGAGGTAGAAATTGCGCAGCTCAAGGCTGGCCTTGCTGTCCTGGATAAAGTCGGCGTGGGCGGCCAGCGGGGCGAGCGCCGCGCACAGGCCGGCCCCCGCCGTGCGGCGAAACAGGCGTGCATGCATGGGGTGATTCCTTTGTTATTGTTGTGAAATCGCGGTCTGTCAGTGCGGGTTGACGATGGCCGCTTGGGTACGCAGCACCAGCAGCCCGCCCAGGGTGATGAAGCCGGCCAGCACATACAGCGCCAGGCTGGTGCTGTGGGTGGTGTCGCGCATCCAGCCGATCAGGTAGGGCGCCAGGAACGAGGCCACGCTGCCGATGGAACTGATCAGGGCGATGCCCGCCGCCTGGGTGTTGTTGGCCAGGAAGGCCGGCGGCAACTGCCAGAACATCGGCAGCGCGGCGCTGGCGCCCATGCCGGCAATCACCAGTCCGGTCATCACCAGCGGCGCATGCGTTGGCGCGACGCCGGCCAGGGCGATGCCCAATGCCGACATCAACAGCGGCACCAACAGGTGCCAGCGGCGCTCGCGCAGACGATCCGAAGAGCGCCCGCAACCGAGCATGAACAGGCAGCCCGCCACATAGGGCACGGCGCTGAGCAGGCCCACCTGACCGTCGCTGCCGATGCCGGCGCCATGGATCAGCGTCGGCATCCAGAACGCCAGGGTGTTGACCGCCAGCATCACCGCGAAATAAATCGCCACCAGCAGCCACACGTTGGCGTCGCGCACGATCCCGCCCAGGGAGGTGATGGATTTGCGCTGTTCCTCGCCCGCCATTTCCTCGCGCAGTTCGCGCTTTTGCTCGGTGCTCAGCCAGCTGACGCTTTCGAAATGGTCAGGCAGGGCCTTGAGCACTACCAGCCCCAACACCACCACGGGCAACCCTTCGATCAGGAACATCCACTGCCAGCCGCGCAGCCCGCCGACGTCATGAAAGGCCTGCAGGATGCCGCCCGACAACGGCCCGCCGACCACGCCGGCCATGGGCACGGCAATGGCAAACAACGCCGTGATCTGCGCCCGGCGCCGCGCCGGATACCAGCGGTTGAGCAGCACCAGAATGCCGGGGAAAAAACCGGCCTCGGCCACGCCCAGCAGGAACCGCAACGCATAGAAGCCCGCAGCGCCCTCGATCCACAGCATGCTGGTGGACAGCAGGCCCCACACCACCATCAGCGTGGCAATCCAGCGCCGTGGGCCTACCCGGTCCAGGGCCATGTTGCTGGGCACGCCGAACAGCGCGTAGGCGATGAAGAACAACCCGGCGCCGAAGCCGTACACCGTGTCGCTCAGGTGCAGGTCGGTGCTCATCTGCATCTTGGCGAAACCGATGTTGATACGGTCCAGGTGGGCGAACAGGTAGCACAACAGCAACAGCGGCATCAGCCGCCAGGTGATCAGTGAATGGGTGGAACGGGAGGCGGCCGCAAGGGCCGTGGACGCCGAGGGGACGGTGCGCATAAGTGAGGTTTTCCGTTTTTTGTTTTTGTGGATGTCTTGATGATGCGGGGTGCAGGCAGGGGGTGAAATGGAATTTGCACAGGACGGCTTGCACTTTTCACGAGGGGATTGTTGGGGGGATTTTGCGCCGCCATGAAAAGTGCAATCGGCAATCCGGAACGTGCATTTTCCAGGTCCGGGGGCGACCACATACTGAAACGGCATTCATGAGTGAGCCAGCATAAGCCGCCCGCAACCGGCTGGAACGACAGGCTCACAGTCCCCCCCAATAATAAACAGAGTGGCACCATGAAAAAGCCCAACCCCCTGCTCGAAGACCTCAAGGCCATCCTGCCGCCCATCGCCGCCAATGCCTTCGTCGCCGAAAAAGACCGCAGCGTCCCCGCCGAAAACATTGCCCTGCTGAAAAGCATCGGCCTGCACCGCGCCTTCCTGCCCAAGCAGTTTGGCGGCATGGAAATCTCCCTGCCGCAGTTCGCCGACTGCATCGCCTTGCTGGCCGGCGCCTGCGCCAGCACCGCCTGGGCCATGAGCCTGCTGTGCACCCACAGCCACCAGTTGGCGATGTTCCCCGCCAGGTTGCAGGAGGAAATCTGGGGCGAAAACCCCGATGCCACGGCCAGCAGCAGCATCGCGCCCTTCGGCCGTACCGAGGAAGTTGAAGGGGGCGTGAGCTTCAGCGGTGAAATGGGCTGGAGCAGCGGTTGCGATCATGCCGAGTGGGCGATTGTCGGCTTCCGCCGCAAGAACGCCGAAGGCACCCAGGATTACTGCTTCGCCGTGCTGCCGCGCAGCGACTACCAGATCCGTGACGACTGGTTCGCGGTGGGCATGCGCGGCAGTGGCAGCAAGACCTTGATCATCGACAACGCCTTTGTGCCCGAGCACCGCATCCAGAAGGCCAAGGACATGATGGAGGGCACCTCGGCCGGGTTTGGCCTGTACCCCGACAGCAAGATTTTCTACTCGCCGTACCGTCCGTATTTTGCCAGCGGCTTTTCCACCGTCAGCCTGGGCATTGCCGAACGCATGCTGGAGGTATTCCGCGAGAAAACCCGCAACCGCGTGCGTGCCTACACCGGTGCAGCGGTAGGCGCGGCCACCCCGGCATTGATGCGCCTGGCCGAGTCCACCCACCAGGTCGCCGCTGCCCGGGCCTTCCTGGAAAAAACCTGGCAGGAGCATGCCGAGCACGGCGAGTCGCATCGTTACCCCAGCCGCGAGACCCTGGCCTTCTGGCGCACCAACCAGGGCTACGCCACCAAGATGTGCATTCAGGCGGTGGACCGGCTGATGGAAGCCGCCGGGGGCGGTGCCTGGTTCGAGACCAATGAACTGCAGCGTCTGTTCCGCGATGCGCACCTCACGGGCGCCCACGCCTACACCGACTATGACGTGTGCGCGCAGATTCTGGGGCGCGAGCTGATGGGGCTGGAACCTGACCCGAGCATGGTCTGAGCCATTCCACCCCCTCTGACAATTGGAGCCTTGTATGTCCAACGAATTCGATACCCGTGCCTTCCGCCGCGCCCTGGGCAACTTCGCCACCGGCGTGACCGTGGTCACCGCCGCAGCTGCCGATGGGCGTAAGGTCGGCGTCACCGCCAACAGTTTCAACTCGGTGTCCCTGGACCCGCCCCTGATCCTGTGGAGCATCGACAAACGCTCCAGCAGCCATGAAGTGTTCGAGCAGGCCAGCCATTTCGCCGTCAACATCCTGGCCGCCGACCAGATCGAGCTGTCCAACAACTTTGCCCGCGCCAAGGATGATCGCTTCGCCGAGATCGAGTACCAGCCGGGGGAGGGCGGCGCGCCGGTGTTCGCCGACTGCTCGGCACGTTTCCACTGCGAGAAGTACCAGCAGGTGGACGGTGGCGACCACTGGATCATGATCGGCAAGGTGGTCCATTTCGACGACTTCGGCCGCTCGCCGCTGCTGTATCACCAGGGCGCGTATTCCATGGTGCTGCCGCATACGCGCATGACCAAGCGTGAAGAAGGCCAGCCGCCCAGCAGTCACTTCCAGGGCCGGCTGAGCCACAACCTGTACTACCTGATGACCCAGGCGTTACGGGCCTACCAGGCCAGCTACCAGCCGCGCCAGTTGTCTACCGGCCTGCGCACCAGCGAGGCGCGCATGCTGATGGTGCTGGAGAATGACGCCGGCTTGAGCCGCTGCGACCTGCTGCGTGAAGTGGCCATGCCGGCAAGGGAAATAGATGAGGCGGTGGCCAACCTCAAGCGCAAGGGGCTGGTCAGCGATGAGCAGGATCGGGTGCGGCTGACCGTCAAGGGCATCGACGAAACCGAAGGGTTGTGGACCATTGCCCGAGAGCAGCAGGACCAGGTGTTCGCCCAGTTTACCGATGCGCAGATCGATACTTTCAAGACCGTGCTCAAGGCCGTGATCGCCCTCTGAGGTTCTGCATCACCGCCCCGCCTCCGTAGCAGCAACTGTCTTGTGGAGGTGCACACTGTGGGAGCGGCTCACATTGGTGGTTGCCACATCACTGTGGGAGCGGGCTCTGCCCGCGAAGGGAGCACTGTGGTGGTTCAGGTACTTCGCGGTGTTTTTTTCGCGGGTAGAACCCGCTCCCACAGGTTGCTCAGCACCATAGAATCTCCCACAGTATGTCCCCTAATTCTGTAGCTGCCGTAGGCTGCGTCACGCGCGGCGCGGTGGGTCAGCCAGTGCGCCGCGCCTGTGACGCGACCTGACGGCCGCTGCTACTTCAGGCGTACGTAATCCGCCGCGCATACCCATCCCCCTCCACACGCCTGCGGTACTCATGGGGCGTGGCGCTCACCAGTTGCTTGAAGTCGCGCAGAAAATGCGACTGATCGGTAAACCCCAGTTCCAGCGCCAGCTCGGCATACGCCGTCGCCGTCCCCCCACCAATCACATCCAGCGCCGCCTGGCAGCGAATGATCCGGCAAAAGGTCTTGGGGCTCATGCCCGTATCCTGGCTGAACACCCGGTGGATGGTACGGCTGGTGTAGCCGCTCAAGGCCTCCAGCTGCTGCATGCGCAGGTCGCCGCGCTGGCGTAGCGCGGTCTTGATCACCATGGCGGTGACGGCCGACGTCCGCGCCATCAGGCTGGGCGCCAGGTGGTCATTGAACAGGCTGATCTGCTCGCCCAGCGCCTGGCTTTGCACGATGCGCTCGAAAATGGTGCGGGCGAAGGGCGTGGCCTCCATCAGGTCCAACTCCTGCTCGGTCAACTCCTGGGCCAGCACCTTGATGAACCCCGGCACCACGCCTGGCGTGAAGCGCACGCCGAAGTAATGGTGGTTGCGCTGCAGGGTCACCGGCTGCGCCTGCAGCGTGGTGCCGCAGATACGTGCGGCAGGGGCCGTGGCGTCGCAGTCGAAGATGATGTCCACGCAGCCATCCGGCACCGCCAGCAACGCATCCGCGCCCTCAGCCACATCGAACGCGTAGAAATGCGACAGGGCCGGGTGGGCCGACGGGGCCACCGCGTAACGCGAGGAGTTGAGCACAAACCACGGTTGTCCGTAGGCGGCGCGATGCTGAGGCGATGAAGCTGTCATGGACGAACCTGTAAGTGACTGCTTTTGCATGGTTTTCAGCAAGCAAGATTCACGCCGCCAGCCTGTCCGATTTTTACAATACCCCGGCGCGGCGCCTGCGGATACTCACCCCACAACAAGCGCCACGGCCTTCAGGGTGAGAAAACCATGTCCACTACCAAGATCGATTTCATCTACCTGTCCGAGCAGGACATGATCCGCGCCGGTGTCACCGACATGCCGGCCTGCGTCGACACCATGGAAGAAATGTTCGGCCTGCTGTACCAGGGCGACTACCGCATGGCCGGCCCCAACAACGACTCCCACGGCGCCATGGTCACCTTCCCGGAACACTCGCCGTTCCCCAACATGCCCAAGCCCACCGCCGACCGTCGCATGATGGCCATGCCGGCCTACCTGGGCGGCAGCTTCTGCACCGCAGGCGTGAAGTGGTACGGCTCCAATGTCGCCAACCGCGAGAAGGGCCTGCCGCGCTCGATCCTGATGTTCACCCTGAACGACCCCGACACCGGTGCACCGCTGGCGCACATGTCGGCGAACCTGCTGTCGGCGTACCGCACCGGCGCCATCCCCGGCGTGGGCGCGCGCCACCTGGCGCGCAAGGATTCGAAAGTGATCGGCCTGCTGGGGCCAGGGGTGATGGGCAAGACCACGGTGGCCGCGTTCATCGCCGTGTGCCCGCAGATCGACACCATCAAGGTCAAAGGGCGCGGGCAGAAAAGCCTTGATGATTTCATCACCTGGGTGAAGGTCACCTACCCGCAGGTCACCACCATTGAGGTGGTCGATACCCTGGAAGAAGTGGTACGCGGCTCCGACCTTGTTACCTATTGTAGCTCTGGCGCCGTGGGCGACCCCACGATCTACCCAATCGTGCGCCGCGAGTGGGTCAAGCCCGGCGCGTTCCTGGCCATGCCGGCATCGTGCAGCCTCGACGCCGGCATGGAAGCGGGCGACGTGCGCAAGGTGCTCGACAACACCGGCCTCTACCAGGCCTGGTACGAAGAGCTGCCCAAGCCTGCCCACCACTGCGTGCCGGTGATTGGCGTGCGCTTCATGGACATGATCGCCGAAGGCAAGCTGCGCCCCGACGAGCTGGAAGACATCGGCAAGATCATTGCCGGCGACGGCGTGGGCCGTCAGCGCGACGACGAAATCATCATCATGTCCGTGGGCGGCATGCCCGTGGAAGACGTGGCCTGGGGCACCGTGGTGTACCGCAAGGCCATCGAGCAAGGCATCGGCGTGAAACTGAACCTGTGGGACACCCCGGTTCTGAGCTGATCACCCCACCCACTTTTCAACAAGGAAACCCCCCATGACCCAGATCATCAAGCTCAAGACCGGCTCCATCTTCGAAGAAAAGGCCAGCTACTCGCGCCTGGTGGCCGTGGACAACTGGATCTACGTGTCCAACACCGCCGGCCGTAACCCGCAGACCAAACTGATCCCCGAGGATGTGCTGGAGCAGGCCCACCAGGTGTTCGCCAACATCGAAGCGGCCCTGGGCGCGGTGGACGCCAGCCTGGCCGACGTGGTGTGCTCGCGGGTGTTCATCCAGGACCCGGCCGATGTGCCAAAGGTCATGGAGCTGATTGGCGAGAAATTCCGTGGCATCGATCCCGCCAGCACCGTGACCTGCCCGCCGCTGGGCTCCACGGTCTACAAGGTGGAGCTGGAAGTGACAGCCTACCGCAACGCCTCGCGCGCCGAAGTCACCACCCTGACCCTGGCTCAGTAAGCCCCTCCGACCCACGAGTCCCGACCCCCATGGCACCCACAATCGAGCCTGTGCACACCCACCCGCAAATGCCCGCCAGCACCACCGTGGTGATCATCGGCGCCGGCATCATCGGCCTTACCGCCGCACTGACCCTGGCCGAACGCAACATCCCGGTGGTGGTGCTGGAGAAGGGCCGCATCGCTGGCGAGCAGTCGTCGCGCAACCTGGGCTGGGTGCGCAAGACCAGCCGCCACGCCGCCGACATCCCCCTGGCGCTGGCCGCCGACCGGTTGTGGGCGCAGATGGCCGAGCGGGTGGGCGCCGACGTCGGCTACCGCCAGGCCGGCATCATGTTCATCGGCCGCACAGAGGCGCAGATGGCCATGCACGCAGGCTGGCTGGCGTCGGTCAAACACCTGTCGCTGGACTCGCGCCTGCTCAGCAAGCGCGAAATCGACGCCCTGGTACCCGGCGGGCAGGGCGCCTGGGCGGGGGGCATCCACACCCCGTCCGACGCCCGCGCCGAACCGACCCTGGCCAGCAGCGCCATCGCCCGGGCGGCGATGGCCAAGGGCGTGGTGATCATCGAACAGTGCGCCGTGCGTACCCTGCAGACCCAGGCGGGCAAGGTCAGTGGCGTGGTCACTGAACACGGCGAGATCCGCTGTGAGCAGGTGCTGCTGGCCGGCGGCCTGTGGTCGCGACGATTCCTGGGCAACCACGGCGTGTCGCTGCCCACCTTGCCATTGACCTGTTCGGTGCTGCGCACTCAGCCCATGGACGGCCCGACCGACATCGCCGTCGGTGCGCCGGATTTCTCCTTCCGCAAGCACAAGGACGGCGGCTTTATCATCACCCAGCGCGGCAAGCTGGACGCTTTCCTGACCCTGGACCACCTGTTGCTGGGCAAGCAGTACCTGCCGCAACTCAAGGCCCAGCGCGACTTCCTGAAAATATCCCTGGGCAAGTACTTCGTCGATGACCTGCGCCTGTCGCGGCGCTGGCAGCCCGATGACGTCAGCCCCTTCGAGCGCGTGCGCGTGCAGGACCCGCGTGCCAACGCGGGGCTCAACGCCGATGCGCTGAATAACCTCAAGGCGGCGTGGCCGGTGTTCGAACGCGCGCAGATCGCTCAGGCCTGGGCCGGCACACTCGACGTGACGCCGGACTCCAACCCGGTGATCGGGCCGGTGGCGCAGATCCCCGGGCTGACCCTGGCCAGCGGCTTTTCCGGGCACGGCTTCGGCACGTCGCCGGCTGCCGGGCATCTGGCGGCCGACCTGGTCAGCGGGCAGGTGCCGATCATCGATCCTGCGCCTTATCGGTTCGAGCGGTTTGCCTGAGGGGCTGAGCACACCGCCCACCACCTCCCAGCAGCAACTGTCTTGAAACCGCGTTGCATGCATCGCGACCAAGGTCGGCTCCTACGCCGCCCTGTAGCAGCAAATGTCTTGTGGAAGTCACCACTGTGGGAGCAAAGCTTGCTCGCGATGGCGTCAGTGAGGGCCCCTCGCGAGCAAGCTTTGCTCCCACAGTGTGTACCCTGCCTTTGTAGCAGCAACTGTCTTGAAACCGCGTTGCCTGCATCGCGACCAAGGTCGGCTCCTACGCCGTCCGGGGTAGGAGCCGGCCTTGGCCGCGATGCAGACGCCGCCGGCCTGTAGCAGCTGCCGAAGGCGGCGTCTGGCGCACGCGGTGTATCGGGTTTACCGCGGTGCCTGAGACGCGGCCTGACGGCCGCTGCTACAGGCGGGGAGGAGTCTTGAAACCGCAGGTATTGATCAAACCGTTCGAGATCGACAGCCTGGGGCGTCGGGTCCGCGAACTGTTGTCCGGCTAACGGCTATTTCTGGGTAGATTTGCCGTTGGTGGGCTGCGATTTCTGCGCGGTGCTCTGGGCCGTGGACTCGCGGCCAGGCGCCCCGGGCTTGCTGGAACGATGGGCGTCGTTGTCGCGCTCCACCTCGCCAGGGGGGTGGGCCTGAGTCGCGTTGGCATCAGTGTTTTTTTTGGCGCTCATCCTGGGTGCTCCTCTTCGTCGCCATGCTCGCTGGCAAGCCAGCTCCCACAGCTTTCCACGGACGCTCTACACATCTCGTACAGAGCCTGAGATTCAGAGGGTGTGGATGCGTGAAAGGTTGAATCGGATAAGCAATCGACTCGACGAGCGGCCCCTGCCGCCAGACTACCGGCTTGGTTGCTCCAGATTAGTAAAGAAGATGCACCCCACAAGCCGCGCGAACAGCTCCAGGGTTTCCATCAGGTCCGGGTCCTCGAACAGCACGGTACGCGAATCCAGGGCGCACAATGCCCCGAACAGCCTGCCGTCCGGGAGGATGATGGGTACGCCGGCATAGCTCTCGATGCCGTAGCGCTTGACGATCGGGCGGCTGCAGAAGCGCTGGTTTTCGCTGATCTGCGACAGGAACAGCGCCTGTGGGTTGCGCCTGAATTCACTGCACAGGGTGGTTTCAATATCAACGGTGTCGCCAGCTTCGATACCGAATTGGGTCGGGTCGTAGACCGAACACACCACCCATTCACTGTCGGTAAACTTGGCAATGCCGGCAAAGCGCAAGGTGGTCAGGCGTGTCACCAGCCTCAAAATACTGGTGGTGGCTTCAATTTCGGCGATGGCCGTGCGTTCTGCAACGGTCAGCAGATCGCTGGCCGCCAAGGTCAATCCGTTCATTGGCTACTCCTGTCCCGGGTGGCTGTGTTGCCGTCTCCAGTATGCGTTAATGCTTGCCGAACACGGCATGCAGCAGGTCATGCAGCTCCCTCCATGGCCGGGGATCCATTTGCTCGCGAGCGGGGCAGTCGGCGGTGTGGACGAAGGTTTTTTCACCGTCCCGCCGTTCCTGCCCACGCCCACATTGCACACATTGCACGCAACTTCCAACCAGTCTCCATGACGCGTTCCATCTCCTTAGCTTCATGGGTCGATCTGGCATCATAGTCGCCTGGGTAGTGGCAAAACATCATCATGAATCAGCTCGTTGCCGTAAGTCCATGACAAAACTGACTAACAGGCGACTCAACGGTAGGAATCGGACGATAGGTCAAACGCCGCACGTTCGCTTTTTATCGTTGGAACGAGGCAAGAGGCATTCGCTCAAAAAAATTGGCGGCGGATTGCGCCCTTCAACGGCTGGAGCGCTGGTTTTTGCCATCCCTGCGTGGCGCGTGCATCAGCAACACGGTGTGGTCATGCGTGCCGTCGATGAATGCCTTGCCCCTGTCGATGCCCCACGCCATGGCTTGCGCCGGTGTCTGGTTTGACAAGGCCCTCTGATACTCTTCGATCAGCATCACCCCTAAAGCGTCATAGACCCCCAGGAACAGCTGAGTGATCCCGGCGCGGGAGACGCGCACCACCACGTCAATCTGATACCCCGCGCCATAATCTTCAACGTGAGCGCAGTTAGCCAGTTGGCTGTCCGCCCATTGATAAAAAGATGCCCCTCGCATGCGCATGGCAGAGCGCCTCCCACGATATGTTCCGGAAGTTGTGTTAATCTGCAGGGACCAGGGAATGCCGAGTCGAGCTACCCGGTACGCGGCAAACGGGTGGCCAGCCAGCGCGCCCGTTCCACGCCGGTCAGCAGCGCTTCGCTGAGGCTGTCGGCGTCGGATTTCTTGTTGTACTCCTCGAAGATGACCTGCCCGGTAGTGTCGTACACGCCAATGAATACCTGCAGTGCGCCCGTGGGGTTCAGGCGTACCTCCACGTCTATTTCCTTGCCGTTGGCAAGCTCTTCGGCATGACACCGGCTATGGAGCTGTGAGTCCACCCACTCCCAATACTTCTCGCCACGCTGCCTCACGTTACTTATCCTCGATTGGAAACAAGGTTTAGTAATGTTAGTCAAGCTGTCGATATTGGAAAGTTGTTTGGTATAAGTTTTAGTTACTCCCGATCAATGGATTTAAAAGTTGTACAGGTAGTTAAGTTTTGCAAAATTCTCTGTATAACTTTCAAGTCACTGGCGCGTTACATCTGTTGCCGCCGTGAAACATACGGGTAGCCGCTGCCGCAGGCGGGGGACTATCTGAACTGCTGAATTACCGCCACCAGGCGCTCCAGATTGATCGGCTTGCCCACGTGTTCATTCATGCCTGCGGCCAGGCATTGCTCCCGGTCCTGCTCGGAGACATTGGCGGTCATGGCGATGATCGGCAACTGGTCGGCATTGATCACCTGGCGGATGCGGCGGGTGGCTTCCTGGCCGTCAATGTCGGGCATGCGCAGGTCCATCAGCACCAGGTCGTAGGGCGGCTGCGCTTGCACGGCGCGCTCGACGCCCGCCAGGCCGCAATCCGCCAGGTCGACACTGGCGCCCTCCGCTTTGAGCAGGCCGGCGGCGACCATCTGGTTGACGGCGTTGTCTTCCACCAGCAGCAGGCGCAGCCCGGCCAGGCGCTTGGGGCGCTGGAGCGTGCGGGTCGGCTTGGCCGGGGCGGGGCCTGCGGCCGGGTGCAGGTCGGCGATATGCCGGGCCAGTTGGCGTGGGGTCAGGGGTTTGGTCAGCAGCAGAGGAGGTGGTAACCCGGCCGCCTGCAAGGCATGGGTGGCGGCGTCACGGGTGAAAGCCGTGACCAGCAGCACCTGATGACGCACATCCCGCAATGACGCCAGGGTGTCAGGCGTTTGGCTGGCAAGGGTGTGCCAGTCGATCACCAGCACATCGAACGCACGGGCTGTCAGGTGGCGGCATTCGGTCACCCGTTCTGCGCCCCAGCCAAGCCCTTCCAGGTTGCGGGTCAGGATGACGCCTGCCAGGGCGTTGTCATCGACGATCAGCACCTTCAGCGGTAGCAGGGGCGCGAGGGGCGGCCGGGCAGGGTCGATGGCCAGGTCCAGTTCAAACCAGAAGCGGCTGCCCAAGCCCGATTCACTTGCAACCTGCAGTTGGCTGCCCATCAAGTCGGTGAGGCGCTTGCAGATCAGCAGCCCCAGGCCTGAGCCGCCAAACTTGCGCGCGGTGGACGCGTTCCCCTGGCTGAAGGCCTGGAAGATCCGCGCCAGTTGCTCGGCGCTCATGCCGATGCCGCTGTCGGCCACGGCGAACTCGATGCACACCCGGCTGCTGCTGCGCCGCACCTGGCGCACGCTGATGATCACGTGCCCCGCTTCGGTGAACTTCAAGGCGTTGCCCGCCAGGTTGATCAACACTTGCTGCAACCTGAGGCTATCGCCGATCAGGCCTTGCGGCAGTTGCGGATCGATGTCGAAAATGAGTTCCACGCCATTGGCGGGCTGGTTGCCCGACAGCACCACGCCCAGGTCGCGCAGCAATGCCTCAAGGTCGAACGGGTGCTCGTCGACCTGCAGTTTGCCGGCCTCGATTTTCGAGTAATCGAGGATGTCGTTGAGCAGGCCCAGCAGCAGGGTGGCGGCGGTTTGCGCGCGGCTGACGAAATCCTGCTGGTCGGGGTTCAAGCCCGACTGTGCGGCCAACTGCAGCATGCCCAGCACCGCGTTCATCGGCGTGCGGATCTCATGACTCATGCTGGCCAGGAACGCCGACTTGGCCATGTTGGCTTTCTCCGCCTCGACCTTGGCCTTCTGCAGGCTGATTTCCAGTTCACGCTGGGCGCTGACGTCGATGGCAAACCCCAGGTAGCCGGTGATGGCCTCGGTGTGGTCGCGCATGACCGTCACCACCAGGTGCACCAGCAGGTAGCTGCCGTCCTTGCGCCGGTAGTGGCACTGGAACACCTGTGGTTCGGCCTGGTGGCGGGTTTGCGCCACGTAGCCGTCGATGCCGTGGAAGGGCTCGCCGAAGCGGGCGGCCATCAGTTGGTTCTGCACGCGGAGTTCGTCGGCATCGTGCATCAGTTCGGGGGTGAAGCGGCCGATCACTTCATCTGCCGTGTAGCCCAGCATGCGCTCGGCGCCGCGGTTGAACACGCGGATGATGCGGTCGGGGTCGGTGGCGATGATCGAGACACCGGTGGCGGCGTCGAGGATGTTCTTGAGCAACAGGTCCAGGCTCTGCAAGGCCTGGTCGCGCTGGTTGACTTCGCTGGTCAGCACTTGGGTCAACTGCTGTGCCTGGGCATTGAAGGCTTTTTGCTCGGTGATGTCGCGCAGCAGGCGGTGGCGCAGCAACTGCACCATCAGGGCCAGCAGCAGGCTGCTCAGCACCCCCACCGCCAGGATCAGCCAGGGTGCCGTGGGGTGCAACTGGCGAACGAACGCGGGGTAGACCGTCAGGGTGATGCACCAAGTGCGGCCGAACAGTTGTCGTTGGGTGCTGTAGTTGCCCACGGCCACCGTGTCCTGCGGGTCCGGCTCTTGTTCGTAAAAGGGTGGGGAAGGAGGGGCGCCGGTGACGTCGCTGATCTCCAGGCGGGTGCCGGGGCTGCGTCGGTTGAGGTCGCCCAGCACATCGTTGATCAGCAATGAGACGTAGGTCCAGCCGATGCCTTGGGCGCGGCGCTGGGCGTTGCTGGTGGGCAGGTCAGGGGTATGGTAGACGGGCATCACCATCAAAAAGCCGCGTCGCCCGGCGCCCTCGCGCTGCACCAGCGTCACGGGCGCAGTGAGCTGCGGCAGGCCGCTGGACAGGGCGTCGTCGGCGGCCTTGTGGCGATCGGGCTCCGAGGCGATATCCAGGCCTTGGGCCAGGTTCTTCGGGCCCGGTGGCTCGATATAACGTATTACGTACAGATCCCCGTCGTGGGGCCCGAACCCGTGAATGGCAAATTCGCTGTCACCGGCTGCCCGGGCTTTTCGCGTGAAATCGGCGACTTGCCCGGGGGCTACTTTGGTCACGATGCCAAAGCTCAAGGCGCCGGGGAACTCCAGGGCCACATCACGGGTGGCGTTGTAGGTGGCGAACTGCTCGGGGGTCAAGGTATCCAGGCCCACGGTGTGCCACAGCCCGCGCAGCGAGCGCAGGCCGTACTGGTACAGCGTCAGGCGCTCAACCACCCGGTCTGCAATCTGGTTGGCCTGCTGGGCGACCGCTTCGTCGAGCTCCTGTCTGTTGGTGTCCAGGCGCTGCCATACGGCCAGGGCCGTTAGCGTGAGTCCCGCCAAAAGGGCCGCAATGGCCCAGCCGGGCTTGGCGCGCAGCCTGGCGGCTTTGGTGTCTGAGGCCATGAAGGCGCCCTTGTGAAGCGGTTATTGTTGTTATCAATCTAGTCGTGATCGGCGGGGCGGGGAAATTTAAGACTGCTCAGGCAAGGGGGTACACTGCGGGGATTGCATGCCATTGACCGTAGCAGCGTCACGGATAGGTGGGAGCGGGTTGCCTGCATCGCGACCAGGCCCGGCTCAGATCGTCAACACGACACGCAGCCTGGCGGCAGCGGCTACGCTTGCGGTACACAAGGAGGTTTGCCCCATGTCCTGCCCACAAGTCTGCGCCGGTGCCACCCTGCAATGCTCCTTCGGCGCGGCGCCGTGCGTGCTCAACGTGCTGCCCGTGAACCGCACGCTGACCAGCAGCATGCCCGCGGCCACCATCATGGACCATATCCCGTTGGTCAACATCACCACCTTCGGCATGTGCCAGAGCCTGGCCAACCCCATGGTCGCCGCAGCCACGGCAGCCGCCCTGGGGGTGCTGACGCCCATGCCGTGCATTCCGGCCACCGCTGCGCCGTGGATTCCCGGCGGTGCGCCCACGTTGTTGATTGGCAATATGCCGGCCATCGATAGCAACAGCATGCTGATGTGCAGTTGGGCCGGGGTGATCAAGGTGGTGGTGCCGGGGCAGGTGCAGATGCTGATTCCTTGATTACAGCGCCGTAGCAGTCATTGTTTTGAAACCGCGTCGTCTGCATCGCGGCCAAGGCCGGCTCCTACACCGACCGTGGTAGGAGCCGGCCTTGGCCGCGATGCAGGCGACGCCGTCCTGTAGCAGCGCCACGGTGTAGGGTACGACTCGATGGTGCCCCCCCCCTGCGCCGCAGGGCTGGGCACTACAGCGCTTCGGAATGCCTGACCCACCACCATTTCCACCGCGCCATCGGCTTGCCTTGGGCATCCAGTGGCCGCCCGTCTTCGGCATACGGCTGTGCCTGTCCCACCACCTGACCGTTGACGTACTGCGCACTGACCGCCACTTGCCCATTGGCATGAAAGCGCTGATACGCCCCGTCGCGCACGCCACTGCGATACCACTCGCGTTCCGCCACCTGGCCATCGGGGAAGTAGCTACAGGCTTCGCCGTGCAGCAGGCCGCGCTGGTACTGCGCCTTGCGCTGCAACGCGCCCTCGGGTGAGTAAAACGTCGCCAGTCCCTGCACCTTGCCATCGACAAACGGCATCTGCGCGCTGGGTTTGCCGTTGGGGTGGTACATCGTCACCGGGCCGTTCAGTTCGCCCTGGTCGTAGGACAGCTGCGCCAGCGGCCGGCCTGCCTCCTCGACCCGCACCGGGCCTTGCAGTTGACCCTCCACGTGCTGGCCTTGCAGGGTGCTGTCACCGCGCTGTATATCGATGGGCGTTCGGGTTGCCATGGGCTTGCCTCAATTGACTTTGACGATGCCGCCCTTGATGGTCAGCATGCCGCCGCCGTCCACGGTCTGCTCGGCGCCGCCCTTGTTGGTCAGGCTGATGCCGGCGTCGTTGGTCAGCGTGGTGGCGGCCTTGTTGACCATCGACGTACCGGCCTGGTTGGTGAAGGCGGTGCCGGACTTCTGCGTCAGGTCCATGGCCGCCTGGGCGGTGAGGCTATCGGCCGTCTTGATCAGCAGGCTGCCGTCACTTTGCAGGGTGAGGGTGCCGGCCACCTTGATGGTCATGTTGCCGTCCACGGTCAGGCTGTAGTTGCCGGTGACCTGGTGGGCGTAGTCGCCGCCCGTGCTTTGCTTGTGGTCGCTGCCCACCTTGACGGTACGGGTGTCCTTCACGTCCAGGCTGTCGCTGCCGGTCTGGATGGTCACGCTGCGCTTGCCTTTCTCCAAGGTCACGGTCTCGTCGCCTTCCTTCACGGTGCGGGTGCGGGCGTTCTGCACGGTGAGGGTTTCGTCGTGGCCGACCGTGGCGCTGGCGTCGTTGAGCACGTTGACCTTCAAGTCCTTCTGCGCCTGCAAAAACACTTCCTCGGCGTCCTTCTTGTCCTCGAAACGCAGCTCGTTGAACCCACCGCCGCCCTTGGACGACTGGGTCTTGATGCCCGACTGCGTCTGGTTGGCCGGCAGTGCATAGGGCAGGGCGTTGTCGCCGTTGTACACGCAGCCGGTCACCAACGGTCGGTCGGGGTCGCCGTCGATGAAGGTGACGATCACCTCCTGGCCGATGCGCGGCACAAACTGCATGCCGAAACCCTTGCCGCTCCAGGGAAACGCCACGCGCACCCAGCAGGACGAGGCTTCATCGTTTTTGCCGTCGCGGTCCCAGGGGAACTGGATCTTGATGCGGCCGTACTCGTCGGTCCAGATTTCCTCGCCGGCCTTGCCCACCACCTTGGCGGTCTGGGTGTGCATGCGCGGTTTGGGTGTTACGCGGGCTGGGCGGTAGGCGGTGGCCTTGGGGATGGCTTCGAAGCGGTTGCGGTAGTGCTCGTGGTCGGCTTCGTGACTGACCGAGGTGACCACCCAGTCTATATTCAGCGCCGGGTCATCGTGGCCGGTGAGGGTGAACCAGTGGCCGGGGATCAGCCAGCGGCAGTCGCTGTCGCCTACCAGGCGTTTTTCCTGGCTGCGCAGGCCGTCGATGCGTTGCTTGGTCAGGGCGTCGCCGCGTGCTTTGGCGGTGTAGCCGCCGGGGTGTTCGTAGATCGAACTCGGCCCGGCCACGGCTTCGGCCTGGCCGTAGAGTGAGGTGGTGGGTGTGGTGAATTCATAGTCGGTGGCGCGGTACACCCCGGCTACCGCCTGCACGCACAGTTGCGCTGAGCGAATGCCGTGCATTTCTCGTATGCCGACCTGTTGGCCTGCGTAGGGCACTGTTGGGCCGTTGGGGATCTGCACGAAGGCGTCGTTGCTGTCGGCCAGTACCAGGGTGTGCTTGCCGGGTTCGTGGGTGAAGAACCAGAAAATGCCCTCTTCCTCCAGCAGGCGAGAGATGAAGGCGAAGTCGGTTTCGGCGTATTGCACGCAGTATTCGTGGGGGGTGTAGCTACCGGTCAGAGAGAGTTTGAAGTCGGTGAAGCCGTGGGCTTTGAAGATCGTGGTGACGATGTCGGAGGTGGTGAGGTTTTGGAATACGCGGTTGTTGCTGGCCAGCGTCAGCCACCAGAGCCAGGGACGGAGCAGGAGTTGGTAGCGTTCGGCGGTGGCGTCGGCGGGCAACTGGCGGATTTCGGCCAACAGCGCGTCGAGGGGGCGGGTGAGGGTCTCGTTATGGAAGGCGGCGGTGACGTGAGTGGCGATGGCGTCGGGTAAGGTCAGGGCGCTGCCGTCGTTGAGGCCGTGGAGGGCGTGGGTGCCAAGCGCGTTCAACGCCTCCTCCCCGGACAGCGCCTCGGGGTAGAGGGCTGAGAGGGAGGGGGCGGCGACAGACAGAGAGGTGTTGCTGTCGATTGCACGGGGCATTGCATGACCTCAAAACTAAACAGTGGCTTGTGTCATGGAATTCTGAATCTGCTTTGGCGCATGAATTAGTTATGTAATTCTTGGATACAACTGAGTAATCGTAAAGCCCTCATTGTTCTGCGCTGGAGAGTCAGGTGTCCATGCGACGATAATTTCATACCCGGCGAGAGGGATATTCATTCTACCGCCCGGGTTCCCGGCTGTTACAGTTTGCTGTAATACACCGATTGTGTAAGTGGCAATGTTTTGCAGAGAAGTGTTAGCCGGAAAGTAACTTAAACCCTGATATTCTGAAGGGGCCGAGTCGTTCCAGAACTCATTTGTGGTAGCGTTGAACCAAGCACTTCTCAGCTGGTACGTGACCATGGGGCCGTAGGATCCATTGGGGTAAAATCCATGCCCGTGGACCATGGTTTGGTATTGTCTATATACTCGGTTAGGATCGTTGAAATGGACGTTTCCATGATACCCTCTTACATGTCTTGAAAGCGTAAATGTTGGCATTTCTTGGTTTTCCTTAATGATGTCGTTATTTGAGTGCTGGTTGCTACTCCAACACCCACTCCGCCAACTTCCCCGTCACCTGCGTCATCAACACATTCTCAATATCCCTGGCCCCAGCCCCACTGCACTTGGCCAGCACTGCCTTCACAATCCGATCATCAAACTCAAACTGCTTGCCCGTCGCCGCCCGATACCGCGCGCGCAACTTCTCAAGCTTGGCCAGCACAATCCCTTCCAGCGTGGCCTCATCCAGCGGCCGATACGCCACCACCGTCATGCGCGCCAGAAACGCCGGGCGGAAGGCTTTGAGCAGCACATGCCGCAGGGTCTCATTGAACGCATCAGAACCCAGCTGCGCCGCAGGGGTATCCAGCAACAACTCGGCGCCCACGTTGCTGGTGGCCAGCATCACCGTGTTCTTGAAGTCCACCACCAACCCCGTGCCGTCTTCCATCACGCCCTTGTCGAAGACGTTGTAGAACGCCTCCAGCACATCGGGGTGGGCCTTCTCGATTTCATCCAGCAGCACCACCGAATAGGGCTTGCGGCGCACCGCTTCGGTCAGCACGCCGCCCGTGCCGTAACCGACATAACCCGGCGGGGCGCCCTTGAGTTGGCTGACGGTGTGCGCTTCCTGGTACTCGGAAAGGTTGATGCTGATCAGGTTGCGTTCACCGCCGTACAAGGCGTCAGCCAGGGCATAGGCGGTTTCGGTCTTGCCCACGCCGGTGGGGCCGACCAGCAAAAACACGCCCACCGGTTTCTGCGGGTCGGTGAGCCCGGCACGATAGGCCTGCAACCGCTGGGCAATGGTGTTCAACGCCGTGGTCTGCCCCATCACCCGCTGCCCCATGCGCTGCCCCACGGTGCGCACGGCATGGGCTTCGTCGGCGAGCATCTTGCCCACGGGGATGCCGGTCCACCCGGCGATGACGGCGGCCACGGTCTTGGCATCTACCTGCTCGGGCACCAAGGGATCATCCTGGCGGATCGCGTCCAGCCCGGCTTCCAGTCGCAACAGTTCGGCGGCCAGATCATCGAGGCGGCCGTCCGTATCCGGCGTGCCATCTGCCTGTTCGGTGAGCGCCAGCAGTTCGCGTCGCGTCACCAGCAATAGCCGTACGGCTTCGCGCTCTTCACCCCAACGGCTTTCCAGTTCGCGCATGGCGCGCTGGTTCTGCACCGATTCACTTTCCAGCAAGGTGATGCGCTCGCGATGGTCCAGCCCCGTCGCCTGTTCACGGCGCAGCCGATCAACCTCTTCGCCAAGACTCTGCTCGCGATGCCTCAGGCTTTCCAGCGCAGGCGGCACATCATGCTGCGCCAGCGCGACACGCGCACACGCCGTATCCAGCACACTGATGGCCTTGTCCGGCAACTGCCGCCCGGAGATGTAGCGGTGGGACAGTTTCACCGCTTCGTGAATGGCCGCATCCATCACCTGCACGCCATGGTGCTGCTCCAGCTTGGTGGCCACCCCGCGCAGCATCTCCACGGCGGTGATCTCATCGGGCTCTTCCACCTGCACCAGCTGGAAGCGGCGTGCCAGGGCGGGGTCTTTCTCGAAGTATTTTTTGTATTCCAGCCAGGTGGTGGCCGCCAAGGTGCGCAGCTCGCCACGGGCCAGGGCCGGCTTGAGCAGGTTGGCGGCATCGCTGCCACCTTCGGCACCGCCTGCGCCGATCAATGTATGGGCTTCGTCGATAAACAGGATGATCGGCTTTTCTGCGCTGGCCACGGCGTCGATAACGCCTTTGAGCCGCTGTTCGAACTCGCCTTTGACGCCGGCGCCTGCCTGCAACAACCCAAGGTCGAGCACCCGCAAGGTCACTTCCTGCAGTGACGGCGGCACATCCCCTGCGGCGATGCGCAGCGCCAGGCCTTCCACCACCGCGGTCTTGCCCACGCCCGGCGCGCCCACCAATATCGGGTTGTTCTGCCGCCGACGCAGCAGGATGTCGATGCACTGGCGAATCTCGCCATCGCGGCCAACAATGGGGTCGATGCGACCGTTGCGGGCGTCAGCGGTGAGGTCCTGGGTGTACTGGTCAAGCTGCGATTCCACGGCGGCGGCCACGGCTTTCTTGCCGCTCGCTTCACGCGACGTTTCAGTCCATTCCAGCCAATGATCACGCAACCCCTCACGGGGAATGCGCAGCAGGGACGAGGCGCTGTTGAGCAGCAACGCCCGACGCTCGTCACGCTCCAATAGCGCCAACAGCAACAGCCCCGAGCGAATCGATGGCAGGTTCAGCACACTGGCCTGCACCACCGCATCCTCCAGTAGCCCAATGGTGTGCGAGGACAACGCCGGGGTGCGGGTGCTGCCGGCCTTGAACAGCTCCAGCGAGCGATTGATTTCGCTGGCCACGGCATCGCGCTCCAGGCCGAAACGCGGCAACAGGCAAGCCAGGTCGCCGCCTTCGATGTCGAGCATTTCCAGCAGCAGGTGCTCAATCTCGACGAAGTGGTGGGTACGCAGCAGGCAGCGTTGGGCCGCGCGCTCAAGGGCGGCGCGGCAGGCGGGGTTGAGGCGGGCGATCAGGCCACTCAGTTCCATGTCGGTGTCCCGCGCAAGGGTAGGGTCAGGCGTTCTTCATGATCGTCGGCCACCGTCTGCAACCCGCCGCTCCAGCGCAGGCGCGCCTGGCCAAGTATTTGCGGCACCCGCCCGCGTACGCGCAGTTCGAGGGTGCAGTCCAGGTCCGGGCCGAAGTACAGCGCGTGCAGGTCGGCCAGTTGCGTGTGGGCCTCGGCGCCGGGCAGGAACCCCTGGGCCTGATCGCGGCTCAACGGCCCCAGCACCAGGCGGATGCCGGCGTGTTCGTCCCAGACTCGCGAGCCGGCCACGGCGTTACGGCCCAGGGTCAGGTTGCGCCCGTGGCGCTTGATGATGCTGCGGCTTGCCGGGGGTATCTCGCGCCACGCGCCTTCATAGGCCCGCGTAGCCACTTGCAGGCCGAAGTGTTGACGAACGATGGCGGCGAAACCCGCCAGCGAACGCCGCCCACCGGCGAACAGCGCGCTGCGTGCCAGCACCGCTGCATCGGGCAACGCCTGGCGTTCCTGAAGGTCTTGGGGCAGCAGGCCGGTGAGAGCGCGCAGTTGACGGTGCACGGGGCTGTCGGCCGGGGCGCTGAAGCCGGCGGCCACCCGGTGCTTGCGCATGACTCGGTAAAGCAGGCTCAGCAGGCGGTGCTGGAACAGGTCCAGGAAGGCTGCCGGGGCGTCGTCCTTCAGGCGCGCGCGCTGCTGCAGCCACTCTTGATAGGCATAAGGCAATGGCCCATCCGGCCCGCCCAGACCAAAGATCGGCGTGGTCAGCACTGGCTGGTCGCTGTCTTGATCCTCCAGGCGCTGCACTTCGCTGGCGGCAAACAAGGGTGTCAGCGGCCCGCGCAGGCGCAATGCCTCGGCGTGGGGCGCGGTGCCGGTGCCCAGGGCTTCGGCCTGGGGGTGTTCCTGTTCCAGCACCAGCAACGCCTGGAGGAATTCGAAGGCGTGGGGGGCGGCGCGCAGGCGCTGGCTTACAGCGTCAGCGGCATCCCGGCTTGGGGTTCCCATGCCTTGATCTCCTTGTCATCGGCCACCAGCACGGTGCGCACAAAGCGGTTGGCGCTGGCGTAAAGGGAAAAGAACTGGGCCAGCACGGCGCTGAACAATACCGCGCTGCTGCCCGCAAAATGCTGCGGGTCCAGGCTCAGCTTGACCTGCAAACCGTTGCGCCAGCCGCGCCAGGCGTCCCGGCCCACCTGGGCCACCACGCGTTCGCACAGCAGGCGCTGGATGCCGTCGATCTGCCGTTGGGCGCTGGCTTCGCCGCGCAGGTCGTGCAAGGCCAGCATTTCCTGCAGGGCTTGCAGGGCGTTGGAGCCTTCCACCAGCGACAAGTGATTGAGGGTCAGTTGCGACACCAGCCGCCAGCGCGATTCGCCGCCCAGCGCCGGTTGGCTCTGGGGCGTGGGCGGGTTGCGCAGGCGCGCCCAGGCCACCGGGCCGGGGCGTTCGAAGCCCAGTACGGTGCCGGCGCCCAGTTGCTGGGCCAGGTGACGATTGGTGCACCACAGCTCGCCGGTGACGCTGTACTCGCCGCTGTCCTGGTGCGGTTTGAAACCGCTGTCCACCAGGCTGACCAGCAGGTCGCTGCCCAGCCGGCCAGGGTTGAGGCCGTGTACCCGGCGGGCGTGCCAGTAACGCTTGCCGGGCTGCTGGCTGTGCTGGCTGCCGTAGTAGGGCGCGATCAGTTCGGCGCGCATATCGCGGCTGGCGCGCAGGGCGCGGATGCTGTGGATCTCCACGCTGTTTTCGCGGTGGCTGTCGGCGACCAGGCGGTATTCGCTGCGGGTGCCGTCCACGCGCAGCGGCTCGGAGGTACGCGGGAACAGGTTGATCACCGGCGCGCAGCCCAGTTGCACGTCGCTGGGTTGCAAGCGCAGGCGGCTGGCCGGAGCCTGGTCGAACACCAGGTACAGGTCCAGGTGCTGGGTGTCGTCGGCCACCGCGCCCAGGGGCAGGTCGAAGAAGTGGAATTTTTCCGGGAAGCTGAAGTATTCGGCCAGCAGGCGCAGGGCCGGGTGCACGCCGTCCTCTTCAGGTAGCAGGGCCTGCTGGTCGGCAAAGCCGACGATGCCGGGCAGGCCGTCATGGGCCACCAGGGCGCCGTCGGGGGTGGCGCTGAAGACCTTCACACAGTGCGCTGCCAGCAGGTCGTAGAGCTGGGCGGTGATCACCGGCGAAGCGCTCAGGTGCACGCGCAACCGGCGCAGCGACAGGTCGGCCCAGCGTGTTTCGCCCAGGCAGCGCAGGCTGATGCGCAGGGCCGAGCGCGCTTGGGGCACGCCGGTGAGGCGGCGGGTTTCGTCGGCGTCAAGCATCAGCAGTTCATCGATGCGCAGCGGCCACAAGTGCACCTCGGCGGTGGTGCGCCAGTGGATGCTGTCGCCCTTGTCGGTGGTCACGAACAGCGGCGTGTCGCGCGGCAAGCGGTAGCCGGCGCTGAGGTCGCCCTTGCTGGTGTCCGGCTCGAACTGGGCGATGGCACACGAGGGCAGGGGGCGCAGGGCCAAGGGGTAGAGTTGCTCCAACAGGGCGTCGCTGAACTCGGCATAGTCATCGTCCAGGCGTCGTTGCAGGCGTGCGGCCAATAGGGCGAAGCCTTCCAGCAGGCGCTCCACGTGGGGGTCGGGGCATTCGCCGGGGGACAGTTCAAGCCGGCGCGCCACTTTGGGGTAACGCTCGGCGAAGCTGGCACCGGCGTGGCGCAGCCAGGTCAGTTCGCGCTGGTAGTAGTCCAGCAGGTGGGCGTCGATGGAGTCACTCATGACGTACCTCCAGGCCGTCACCGGCCTGTTCGATCACCAGCACCAGCGGCCAGTGCTGCTGGCCGTTGTGCAGTTGCCCGCGCAGGCGCACGGCCAGTTGCTGCGGGTGCTGGGGATGGGCAATCAGTTCAACCTCGGCCAGTTGCAGCCGCGGTTCGAAATGCACGATGGCGCGGCGGATCTCGCGCGCCAGTTGATTACGGTCGGTGCTGCGCTGGGCCTGCAGGTGCGCCCAGTCGAGGATGCCGTAGTCCACCACGCTGGGCGTGGTGGTGGCGCGTTCACTGCGGCGGGTGTTGAGCAGGCTCAGCAGCTCCTGGCAAATCGAGGCCACCAGCGCCCCGTGGTCGAACGCGGGGCGCAGCGCGCCCAGGCGTTCTTCGGGGCTTGAGGCCAGGCGCTCGAACAGCGGGGCGCGCAGTTTGCCCCGCGGGCTTGCCGGGAGTGCTGGCATGGGCTTAGGCCTTGATCAGTTTGTTGGCGGCCAGGTCCCAGGTGGTGGCCGCCGTGCCTTCCTTGGTGCCGTCGTCTTTCTGCGCGGTGAGCTCCCATTTGATCTTGGTGAAGTTCAGCGACAGGGTTTCCACCGGCTTGCCGCCGGTGCCGCCGCTGACGCTGACATTGGAAAACACCACGTTGTTGAGGGTGTAGATGATGAACGGCAACAGCTTGCCATCGCCCTCGGCGGCGTTGCGGCCCACGGTGATTTTCACCTCGGGCAGCGGCTTGCCGGCGCAGGTGAATTCGTTGAGCGAGGGGGTGGCCGAGTCGACGAACTTGGTCAGGGTGAACTCACCGATGTGCGGCTTGCCGGAGGTGCGTTCCGAGTTGCTGACGTCGTTGGTCACCTGCATGGCAACGTTGTGGCTGTAGGACATGACCTCGATCTTGTCGATGTAGCCTTCCAGCAGGCAGTCGCCCTTGATGTCGCCGCCCAGGTCGAGAATGATTGCATCCATGGCGTGTGGCTCCGAAAAATGATCAGGCAGGAGGGCCCCGCCGACGGCGTCGGCGGGGTGTCAGCAGGTCAGGCGGCGACCGGTGGCGGCAGGCTGGCGACCAGGCGGATCGAGGCGGTCAGCTCTTCAAGCTGGAAGTGCGGCCGCAAAAACACCGTGGCGCGGTAGGCGCCGGGCTTGCCGGGCACTTCGGTGACGTCCACGCGGGCTTCGCGCAGCGGGTACTGGGCCTTGATCTCCTGGGGCGCGTTGTCGTTGATCAACACGTAGTCGGCGATCCAGTTGTTGAGGTAGGTCTGCACGTTGTCGCGGGTCATGAAGCTGCCCACCTTGTCGCGCATGATCACCTTGAGGTAGTGGGCAAAGCGCGAAGCGGCCAGCACGTACGGCAGCATGGCCGAGACGCGGGCGTTGGCGTTGGCCTCGTTGGTGTTGTACACCTTGGCCTTGTTGGTGGTCTGGCCGCCGAAGAACACCGCAAGATCGGTGTTCTTCTTGTGGCACAGGGCGATGAAGCCCAGGTCGTTGAGCTCTTTTTCGCGGCGGTCGGTGATCGCCACTTCGGTGGGGCACTTGAGCGAGATATCGCCCGAGCTGGTACGGAAGGTGTGCGCTGGCAGGCCTGCCACGGCACCACCGCCCTCGGCGCCACGGATGGCCGCGCACCAGCCGTACTGGGCAAAGGCCTCGGTGATGCGCTGGCCCAGGGCCCAGGCGGCATTGCCCCACAGGTATTTGCCGTGGTCGGTGCCGTTGACGTCTTCCACGTAGTTGATGCCTTCCACCGGCACGGTGTCGGGGCCGTAGGGCAGGCGCAGCAGGAAGTGCGGCAGCACCAGAGACACGTAGCGCGAGTCCTCGCTTTCGCGGAACGAGCGCCATTTGATCAGTTCGGCGCTCTCGAACACCTTGGCCAGGTCACGTGGCACGGCCAGTTCGGTGAAGCTGCTCATGTCGAACAGGCGCGGGTCGGCGGCGGCAATGAACGGCGCGTGGGCCGCGGCGGCGACGTTGGACAGCTTCTCCAGCAGGCCGATGTCCTGGGGGTGGCGACCGAAGCTGTAGTCACCCACCAGCAGGCTGAAGGGGTGGCCGCCGAAGGTGCCGTACTCTTCTTCGTAGACCTTCTTGAACAGTGCGCTCTGGTCGAATTCGACGGCCTTTTCCAGGTCGTTCTGCAGCTCTTTCTGGGTGACGTTGAGCAGGCGCAGCTTGAGCCGGGTGCTGGTCTCGGTGTTCTGCACCAGCAGGTGGAGGCCGCGCCAGGAGGCTTCCAGTTTCTGCAGCTCGGGGTGGTGCAGGATCTCGTTGAGCTGTTCGCTGATCAGCGCGTCGATCTGGGCGATGCGGTCATTGATCATGGCCACGGTACCCTTGTCCACGGTCAGGCGCTCATCGAGCACCTGGGTGGCGAATTCGGCGAGCATGTCGCGGGCGTAGACCTGCTGGCTTTCGTCATGGGCCATGCGCCCTTCGGCGACGATCTGGTCCAGCAGCGACAGCACGCCAGCGGCGGGGTGTTCGGCAACCTGGGTGGTGGTTGCGGCAGCGGATGAATTGGGCACGGCAAATCCTCCTTGAAAGGGTCAGGGGTCAGGCCTGGGGTTCGGCGTCGGGGGCGTCGGCGGCGGGGGCTTCCAGGGCGATCTGCGAGTCGTTGTCAGCCTGGGCGGCCTTGAG
This sequence comes from gamma proteobacterium L18, assembly GCA_000497835.1. Classification (GTDB taxonomy): domain Bacteria; phylum Pseudomonadota; class Gammaproteobacteria; order Pseudomonadales; family Pseudomonadaceae; genus Aquipseudomonas. Next base: position 307,318 of record KI547165.1, read on the forward strand.
CTGTTCCAAACCTTCGGTGTTGGCGACGATCTCGAACAGCAGCTGGTCCAGGCGGTCATTGCCGTCCAGCTTGGTCAGCAGGTCACGCAAGCGATTGCGCGCCACCAGCAACTTGTTCAGCGGCGCCACCTGCTTCACCAGTTCTACGGGGGAGAAGCTGTCGATGTGGTTGAAGTTGAGCTCGACGTTGATCTGGCTGTCGTCCTTGGCCAGGGTGTTCTTGACCTGCAGGGTCGCCCGCGGGGCGATGGAGGCCATGACGTCGTTGAAGTTGTCGCGGTCGATCTCGACGAAGCGGCGCTCGCCCAGCTTGCCTTGATCCTTCAGGGATTTACCCGCCAGATCCGAGAGGATGCCCACCACCAGCGGCAGTTCCTTCTTCTCGATGGCGTCGCCGATTTCGACGTCGTAGGTGATCTGCACACGCGGCGGTCGCACGCGGTCCAGTTTGTGTTGGGTGCTTTGGGCCATGCTGTTTTATCTCCCGGCGGTAGGCGGACGCAATGCACCGGAGAGGGCCCGTTCATCGCAATCCATTGCTGAAAAACAGGCATGACGGCTCGTACGGCAGGTCGCTGTCATGTCTCTAATCGATTATCAGATTCGACTGCTGGACGAACTACCAATTAACCTAGAACAGGTCTATAAAAACGCAAGGGCAAACTTTTATTGGATCGCCATGAAGCGCAAAGATTTCATTTTCAGGACGAAAATTCTCGGTTTGCTGCTGGCAGTCGCCTGCCTGGGCGGCTGTTCCTGGTACGGGCCGCGGGTGGGCGTGGACCGCCTGACCCTGGACGTGGCCCCCAAGGCCAACAACGATGCGCCGATCGCGGTGGATTTCGTCGCCATCAAAGACCCCGACCTGCTCAAGCAACTGTCCGGGATCACTGCGCGCCAGTGGTTCGATCAGCGCGAGCAATTGCAGCGCGACTACCGTGATCAATTGAGTGTGTGGAGCCTGGAACTGGTGCCCGGGCAACTGCTGGACAACCACGACTTCCCCTTGGGCGGGGAGAAGGCCGTGGGGCTGCTGGTGTTCGCCGATTACGCCAACCCGGGGGCCCATCGGCTGAGGTTATACGAACAGCGGTCCGCCTGGCTGAAATTCGACAGCCGGGACATGAACCTGCTCAAGGGCAAGGACGGCTGAGCCGCCCGGCGCCGGCGATCGATCACCTGACCACAGACAACCACGAAAGGATTTCGCATGACGGGGCTACCGGACGCAGTGTGCTGGTCGGAGGGCATGCAGTTGCTGCCCCAGCATTTCCAGTTGCAGGGCTTGCGCGCCGAGGTGCTGGCGGCGCAACTGGCCGCTGCCGCCAACCCCTGGTTCTGGGGTGTACGCCGCCTGACGGTGGACCCCTCGGCGCTGAGCACCGGGCAGGTGCGCCTGCTGGCCCTTGAGGCGATCTTGCCCGACGGCTTGAGCGTGAACCATGTGGCCGGTGAGGGGCCGGTGCTGGAACTGGACGTCAGCGAGGCCATTGCCGCCAGCAGCGACGCCACCGCCATGGTCTATCTGGCGGTGACGCCGTTGGCCCGCGGCGGGCAACTGTTGCCGTTGCAGGGGCGCATGAATTCGGTGGTGGGGGCGGCGGTGCCGGACCTGGCCAGCGGGCTGTATCCGGAGCCGATCACGGTGTGGCGGCCCAACCTGCGCCTGTGCACCGAGCGCACCCGTGCCGACAATGTGTGCCTGCCGCTGTTGCGCGTCAGCCGCGAGGGCGGCGGGTTCATCCTGCGCAGCTACCTGCCGCCCACCCCGGTGATCGAGCGCGACTCGCCGTTGGGGCACAGGGTCAGCCAGTTGTGCGCGCGGGTGCGGGAAAAGGCCTTGTTCCTGGCCGGGCGCCTGCGTCAGAACCAGCAGGCCGGGCGCTTCGACGATGCCGCCGAAATCCGCCGTCAGCTGGAAGCGCTGTGGGTGCGCCTGCCCGAGGTGGAAGGCCTGCTGGCCAGCGGCACGGCCACGCCGCTGGCCCTGCACGGCCTGCTGCTGGGGGTGGCCGGGGCCTGGTCGGTACTGGACCCGCTGGCCGGCGTGCCGGCGTTCGCGCCGCTGGATTTTCTCGACCTGCAGCACAGCTACGACGAGCTGCTGGACTGGCTGTCGCGCACGCTGGAATTGATCCGCGCCGGTTACCGCTGCCTGCCGTTCGACAAGCAAGAGCAGGTGTACAGCCTGCAACTGCCCGACGCTGACAGCCGCCAACGCCTGGTGATCGGCCTGCGCATGCCGCCCGGCGCCAGTGACCAGGCGGCCGGGGAATGGCTGTCGCGGGCCATCATTGCCAGCCAGGGCCACGTGCCGGTGCTGGCCCGCCAGCGCATGAGCGGCCTGGCGCACCAGGCCATGGGCCGTCAGGAACAGATCGGCTACAGCGTGGGCGAGGACACGCGGCTGTTCGTGGTGCAGGCCACGGCGCCCTGGTTCGACCCTGCCCAGCCGCTGAACATTGTCGCCGCGGCCAGCGCCAGTGGCGCCAGCCCGTGGCAAATCGTGTTGTTCATCGCCAACTCGGAAGTCGATGCGTAAACCTTCAAGGAGCCGTCCATGTTGCAAGCCCTGTTCGACGATGAGCGTCAGGCGCCGCTGACCCAGGCCTTCCGTCAGGCGTGGCTGCAGTGGCAGGCAGAGTGGCAAGAGTTGGACAAGGCCGTGGACGACCCCGCGCCGCTGGTGGACAAGGTGCTGGACATCACGTCACGCCTGACCCGACGCCTGTGGCGCAGCGCTTTTGCCAGCGTCGGCGACGCCAGCGGCGGCCAGGCCAAGGCCATGGTCTATGCCTTCGTGGCACTGCTGGACGAAACCCTGGTGTTCACCCCCTGGCCCGGCCAGTTGGCCTGGCAACAGGCGCCGCTGGAGGCCAGCCTGTACAACACCCGTCAGGCCGGCGAGCGCGTGCCCCTGGCGATCAAGAAACTGCTCGACCAGCGCAGCCCCCACAGCCGCGACCTGGCCAACGTCTACCTGCAATGCCTGATCCTGGGTTTCAAGGGCCGCCTGCGTGGCAGCGGCGGTGAAGCCCTGCACGAAAAATGCCGCCACGCGCTGTTCGCCCTGGTCTACGACCGCGACCCGGACCTGCAGGCCGCCAGCGAATGCCTGGAACGCCCCACGCGCATGCCACCGGCGCAGTTGCCGCTGCGCCAGTCGCTGCCCGACGGCCTGCGCCTGGGCCTGAGCATCCTGGCGGGGCTGTTCGTGCTGCTGGTGCTGGGCCACTGGTTCTGGCATGACATCGGCCAGTCACTGGAGCCGGCGCTGCGCCTGGTCAGCCTGCATGCCCAGAGCGGAGCCGGCGCATGAACGGACTGTGGCTGTTCCTCATCGTGGCGCTGGTGCTGATCGTGCTGGCGGCGGGGTTGCTGTGGTGGTTGCGCAGCCAGGGCGGCACCGCGCTGCGCAGTTTTTATTCGGCCGTGCGGCAGATGGAGCACGAGCAAGGCGTGAGCGATCGCTACCAGTCGCCGTGGCTGTTGATGTTGGGCGACGAGGGGCAGGGCGCGCAGTTGTGCCGTGACTGGCAACTGCAGCCCTCGGAGCATCCCGGCTGGTTCGGCCGTTGGTGGGCCGACGCCGATGGCGCGGTGCTGGTGGTGCCCCAGGCGCTGTTTTTGCCGCCCCAGGGCATGCGCCTGCACAGCGGCGCCTGGTGGCGGCTGCTTGGCTTGCTGGTGCGCCTGCGCGCGCGGCGGCCGCTGGATGGCATCCTCTGGACCGTACCGGCGCCGACGCTGTTCGACGAAGCGGCCGCCGCAGCCCTGGGCCAGGCGGCGCGCAAGCGCTTCATCGACATTCAGCAACGCCTGGGCCTGAGCCTGCCGGTGTACGTGCTGGTGACCGGCCTTGAAGACCTGCCCGGCGGCCAGGCGCTGATCGGCGCGCTGCCGTCCAAGGGCCGCGAGCGCAGCCTGGGCTGGTCGTCGCCGCACCCGGGGCAATCCCTGTGGCAAAGCGCCCAGGCGGGGCAGGCGCTGGACAGCATCTGCCAGGCCCTGTCCCTGGCCATCGTCGAACTGGGCACCCTGCATGGCCAACTCGACAGCGAGCTGTACGGCCTGCCTGAGCACTTGGCGCAAGCGCGCTTCAATTTGCAGGCGGTGCTGGACCCGGTCTTCCACGGTAACGCCCAAGGTGAGGCGCCCAATTTTCGCGGCCTGTACTTCACCGCCAGCCAGGCGCTGGAGCCGGGGCTGGAACCCTTGAGTCATGTGGAACCGGCGCAACAGCGGGTATTCGCCCGCACCCTGTGGCAACAGCGGGTGGTGGCCGAGCGTGGGCTGGCCATGGTTATCCCCCGGCTGTTGCGCCTGCGCCAGCGCTGGCAACGCGGTGTGGCGGTGGGCGCGGTGGTGCTGGGCGTGGTGTGGGCCGTGGCCATGCTGTGGACCTGGCGCGAGGCGCGCCTGGATGCCGAAGAGTTGTCGCGTCTGACTCGGGATTTGCAAAAGGACTATGTGGCCTACACCGATGACAGCCACCTGCAGGAGCAGGCCCGGGAAAACGCCGACAGCCTGTGGTACCTGCTGGAAAACGCCCCGCGCTGGCACTACAGCTCGGTGTTCCTGCCGGCGTCGTGGTTCTCCGACCGCGACGAGCAGTTGGACCTGGCCCTGAAGACGGCCGCCAACCGCTACTGGCTGGAGCCGCTGTACCACATGATGAACCGCGACCTGCAGGCCTTGCTGGCGATCAGCGCCTCGGGGCGGCGCAACAGCGACGACGTGGAGGGCGATGATCCCGCACGCTGGGCGACTTACGTGCGGGCGCGCGACCTGATCAACCGGGCGGTGCAATTGCAGGAGCACAACCACCTGCTCACCGAGGCACTGGCCAACAGCAAGACGCCCTTGGACGAACTGGTGCAACTGAGCAACAGCGCGCTGGGGCAGAACTTCAACGTCACCACCTTGCGCCTGGCGCCGCTGTACAACCGCGTGTTGCTGGACGGCGAACACGAAACCCTCAAGCCCCTGGACCTGGCCGCGCAGCGCCCGGTGGTCTCGCAACACCTGCAGGACCTGATGCAGGCGTGGCTGGACCAGTACTTTCTGGCCGATAACTTCGTGCGCCCCGCAGGCTACCTGAAGCTGCATCTGGCGCGTCTGCAGGCGGGCAACGAGGGCACGCTGTCGGACCTGGAAGACATTGATGCGCTGATCGACACCCTGCAGAACCGCGTCGACGCCACCAACGCCGCCTGGTCCCATGGTGCGCCGGGCGAATTGGTCAGCGGTTACCAGGCCCTGCTGGCCAAGGTGCACGACAACGTCATGCTCGGCGCCACGGTGTCCGACACCCTCGACAGCCAGGCCACCAGTTTGCAGCAGCGCTTTCGCGATCAGTGGATTGCCCGTGACGGTTCGGGGGACAAGCTGCTGATGCAGCAGGGCAACAGCCAGTTGGCCTTGCAGGGCAGCGTCAATGCGCTGAACACCGCCATCGACACGCTGTTCAAGCGCGACTTCGTGGCCATGGCCCTGCGCGCCAACGATGCCACGGCCTTTGAAATCGACAGCATCGACACCGATGGCCTCAACAGCGCCCTGAGCTATTTCACCAGCTACAAGGCCTACGCCGACCAGCAGTTGCCGCAGATCCCGGCCAATTACCGCACGCCGCTGCTCAAGGCTGCCCAGAGCGCCGCAGCCCAGGCCATGTTGGCCAGCCTGCAGGCGCCCAGCGGCGCGGTGGCCAGCCTGGACAACGACGGCTTCAACCTGTCCACCGACCAGGCCATGCTGCTGTACAACGCGTTCTCCGATGTACAGCACCCAGAGTTGGCGACGCTGTTGCGCAACCACCTCAACGACCGGGCGCTGGCCGACATCGGTGCCGCACTGCGTGAGATCGATGCCCAGCCGCTGTTCCGGGGCCGGGTCGATGTGGCCAGTTGGGACGGCAGCAAAAACCTTGGCCTGCGCCTGTTCCGCGCCACCGACGTGCAAAGTCTGAAGCAGGACCTGGGGCAGCAGTTCTCCACCATCACCGACATCGCCGAGCGTCGTGCCCCGGCCGTGGCCTGGCTCAAATTGCAAACCCAGGGCCTGTCGGCTGCCGACGCCGATCAGGTGCGGCGCCTGGCCGAACTGCAGGATGAGTCACGCAAATACAAAGAGCAGAACCCGGCCAGCTCCCCGGCCCTGGTGGAGCAACTGGTGGCCCGTGACTTCAACGACATGGACACCGGCAGTTGCCTGCAGATACTGACCTCGGCCAATATGCCGCGCGGTTTTGGCGAGCTCAGCCGCCTGGCCCAGGGCCTGCAGCAACAGGCGCTCAACCGCTGCCGGCAGTTGCAGGTGCAACGTGCCTCCACGGCGTGGGCGGCCCTGGCCGATTACTTCAACCGGTACCTGGCCGGCCGTTTCCCCTTTGCCCCCGGCACCCAGGCCAGCGACGCCGACCCTGCGCGGGTGCAGCACTTGCTGGCGCTGATCGACGCCAACCTGGCCGATGCCCAGGCCGGGCTGACCATGGCCGACCCGCTGTCGCGCAGCAGCGCACAGGACTTCCTGGCGCGGTTGCAGCAATTGCGTCCGTGGCTGGGGGCCTTGTTGCTGCGCGACAAGAGCGGCCTGACCGGCGTCGACCTGGACGTGCGCTGGCGCACCGATCGTGATCAGGAGCGCGGCGCCGACCAGGTCATCGCCTGGGGCCTGAACAGCGGCAACCAGCAGGTGATTTACCCCGCGGCCGATCAGCCGGCCCTGCGCTGGAACGTCGGCGACCCGCTGCGCCTGACCCTGCGCTGGGCCAAGAACAGCAGCCAGCGCCCGGTCAGCGACCCGTCGCAGCCCAGCCTCGCGGTCAACGACCTGCAGGCTGGTTGGGAGTACGAAGGCCCCTGGGCGTTGCTGCGCCTGATGCGCAGCCACGATGCCGCCCAGCGCCAACCGAACCTGGACTTCACCGACTTCCCCCTCAGCCTGCAACTGCCGGTGCACAACCCGGCAAGCACTGACAACCTGGCCCGTCTGTACGTGCGGCTGTCCTTGATGAGCCAGGGCACCAAGCTGCCGTTGTCGATCCAGCCGCTGCCGTGGCGCGCGCCGCCATCGCCCTATGCCACCCTGAACCTGCCGGCGCCGCTGGCCAGCAACGAGGCCACCCCATGACTCCCGCCGCCCTGACCATGGTGCTCGACGATGACCTGCTGGCGCCCATTCCCGGCCCCCGGCCGTGCGGCGACAGCCTGCGCTACGACGCCGACTACGACCGTTTACGCGAACTGCGCCGCGCCGACGACGACAGCCTGCCCACCGGCGTGTGGCAGGCCACCCTCAAACAGGCTGACTGGGGTGCCGTCGAGACCCTGGCCAGCCGCCTGCTGACCGAGCGCGCCAAGGACCTGATGGTCAGCGCCTGGCTGGGCGAAGCCTGGCTGCACCGCCAAGGCTTGCCGGGGCTGGAGGCGGCGCTGGCCTTGGTGTGCAGCCTGTGCGAACGCTACCCCCAGGACCTTCACCCACAGCCCGAGGAGGGCGACCAGTCCTGGCGTGTCACGCCGCTGGACTGGCTGGTGCGCCGTTATGCCGAAGTGCTGCTGGTGCAGGTGCCGCTGTACACCGACAGCGATGCCCCCAGCCTGCACGCCTGGCAACAGGTACAACAGCACCTGGTGCAGGCCAACGACACCAAGGCCGCCAAGGCCCGCGCCGAAGAGGCGGCGATGCAGTGCAAAAAGCTGCTGGAGCGTGTGCGCCAGCTGCCGCCTGCCACCTGGCGCGACAGCCTGCAGCACCTGGAACGCAGTCAGCGATGGCTGCTGCGCCTGGAGCAGTGGAGCGACACCTGGCTGGGCATCCTGGCACCCACCGTGGCGCCCCTGCGCGAGATCATCAAGGCCTACATGGCCGTGCTCAAGGAGTTCGTTGCCATGCACCCATCTGCCGTGATCGAGCCTGAGGTGATTGAAGATACCGTGATTGTCGTACCGTCGAGCGTGCCAACGGGTGTGCCGGTCAACCGCGAAGATGCCTACCGACAGCTCACCGTGATCGCCGATTACCTGGCGCGCACAGAGCCCCACAGCCCGGTGCCTTACCTGATCAAGCGGGCAGTGGAGTGGGGAAACAAACCGCTCAATGAGTTGCTGTCCGAACTCATCAGCGCTGACGCCGAGGCGAGGCGAGTGTGGACCCTGATGGGCGTGCTGTAGCAGTCCTGTGGGCGATTCTAATTCAGTCACCCGAGTCACCTTGAACTGAGCCTGATCCTTGTGGGACCGGGCGCAAGCTCGGGAAACAGGCAACGCGGATGACCCCACGGGCCTCTTCCCGAGCTTCGCCCGGTCCCACAGTGATGTGGCAAACACCGATGTGAGCCGCACCACTGTGGGAGCAACCGGGGTCGCGCTCGACCTTGGTCGCGATGCAGGCACCGCTACTTGTCCTGACACCGCCCCGTTCCCACGTGAAGACAGTTGCTGCTACAGCGGCGGGGTGCACACTGTGGGACCGGGCGAAGCTCGGGAAGGGTCCTGTCAGCTCATACGCGTTGCCTGCTTCCCGAGCTTACGCCCGGTCCCACAGCAAGCAGACTCAGCTCTAGTGACTCGCCTGACTTGAAGTTTCGGCCAAACCATGGAACCTCCCCAGTATGCACCTCAACAAGACGGTTGCTGCTACGGGTTGTCGGTAGCGTCGCCTGCATCACGGCCAAGGCCGGCTCCTGCCACAGATCGCTACTCCGGCTTGCCCCCCGGCATCCATTTCTCGGTGTGCCGGAACAGGAAGTACTGCGACGTATCAGCGCTCGACAGCTCGCTGCGCGCCTGCCAGGTGTCATCGTGCAGGTCCATGTCGGCGTCGTATTCCACATGGCACCCCATCGGGCTGTTGAAGTACCAGAACCAGTTGGAGCCCAACTGGTGACGCCCCGGCCCCCAGAAGGACTGGTAACCCTTTTCCACGAACCGGCTGCCCGCGACCATGACCTCGGTCGGGCCGGCCATGTGGAAGGTGAAGTGCTCGATGCCTTTCATGAACCCAGGGGTCTGAATGAAGAACAGCGTGTGATGGTCCTGGGTGCCGGCCGGGCGCAGGAAAGGGCCGGTACCGATGAAGCGGTCGGTGCACACGAATCCCAGGCGGGCATAGAAGGCTTCGGCCTTGTCTGCGTCAGGCACAAAGCACACCACGTGGGACAAGCTGCGCGGCCGCGCCGGCATGTCGTTGCTGGCGCCCAGGCTGTTGATTGCACGCAGGGTGGCGGAGCCGGGGGCGTTGCTGACCTCGCCGGCCAGGCTCAGCTCGCGGCGTTGGGTGATGCGAAACCCCAGGGCAAAGCCCATGTCGTCGACGGCGCGCAGTACGCCATCCTCGCCAAGGCTGACGTGACGGTCTTTGCTCAATTCGGTGTCGATGGCGTGCAGGGCGGCTTCGTCCGCCACGCCATATACGGTTTCACGCAAGGTGGTGCCGGTCTCCAGCGGGGCAGGCAAGCGCGCGTCGCCGCGGTGGCGAATCACGATGCCCGTGCCATCCAGCGCCTCCAGGTAGCCACCCGTGGCATCGACGTCCACCGGGGTCAGGCCGTAATCGATCAGATACTGGACGCACGCGGTCACGTCGTCCACGCCAAATACCAGGTAATCCGGGCCAATAATGTTCATGAGCAGGTTCTCCAATGCGCAGTCAGGCCGTATGGCCACCCAGGGTTTCGCTGATCCAGTCGGCGATGTAGTGACCGGCGTTGATGCTGTTGTCGAAGCTGGAGTGCTGCACGCCGCCTTCGCGCTCGGTGAAGATCTTCAGCTCGCGTTTCGGGCTGTTGACCAGCTGCTCATAGGTGCGCTCGGCCCATTTGAGCGGAATCTGGCTGTCCTTCTCGCCGTGGGTGACCAGGAACGGCACCTTGATGCGATCGAGGATGCCGTCCAGGTGGACGTTTTCGGCGATGGTGAGGAACTCGTCCATGTCCTTGGCGCCCCATACCCAGCGCACGTGCGCCCAATAGTGCGGCACCGGCAGGTTGCCCTCATTGGCCAGGCGGCGCTTTTGCACCTCGCGCCAATCGTGGTTGGCACCCCACACCACGCCGCAGGCGAAGCGCGGTTCGAAGGCCACGGCGCGCGGGCAGTAGTAGCCGCCCAGTGAAACACCCTCAAGGCCGATGCGTTTGGGGTCCACCTCGGGGCGGGTTTCCAGCCAGTCGACCACGCGGCTGGCCCAGTGTTCGCTGTCGTAGCGGGCGTGAAGGCCTTGCAGGCGCAACGCTTCACCGGTTCCTGGCTGGTCGATGACCAGTGAGGAAATGCCGCGTTTGGCCAGCCACGCCGGCAGGCCCACGCGGTATTTCATCTCTTTGGTGGAGTCCAGGCCGTTGACCTGCACCAGCAGCGGGGCCGGGCCGGTGACGCCTTCGGCACGGGTGTACAGGCCGGCCAGGTGAGTGCCCTCGTACGGTATCTCCACGCGCTCGCAGTTTTCCGCAGACAGGGTGAAGCCGCGCTCGAAGGTTTCCAGAAAACGCTGGTACAGCGCCTCGCGGGCAGGTGCGCCGTGGGCCTGTAAGCGTTCGCAGGTGATGTAGTAGGTGGCCGCGCGGTTGTATTTTTCACCGGCCGACAGCAGGCGGCCACGGGCCTCATCCTCGGCCGCCAGGGTGCACAGCTTGTCGGCCATTCTGGCCCAGGTTTCACGGAAGGCCTGGGTGCCGGCGGCGTCGGGCTGTTTGGCGCTTTCCTGCAGCGGCGCGCACATCGCTTCGATCTCGCCGATGCGGGCGCCCATCTCGATGGCCAGGTCGACCGACAGGTTCCAGACGTAGTTGGTGGGGAAGTAACGGAACATATTGTTATTGTCCTTTTCTCGATTCCAGAGTCGGGCGGCCCCGGGCGCTGGATCAGCGCGGCGGGGCGGCGCCTGCGGTGGAAAGCTCGCACGACTGATGGGCATCCACAAATGGCGTGTTCGGATGCCAGCCATCACGTTTCGCAATAGGTCGCGCGGCGTGCCGCACGAGAAAACGCAGGGATCAGGACAACACGGGGGGCTCGATACTCTGCACGGCGTCCAGCAGTTTGCTGCGCAACCAGGCCAGCATGGCGTCACTGTCCAGGCTGCGGTGCCAGCCCATGTACTCGCGCATGACCGGTAGTTGCACCGGCGGCGGCAGCAGGCGCAGGGGCAGCAATTTGGCATACAGCGATGCCAGCCGGCTGTGCATGGTCGCAACGCGGTTGGAACCGATCAGCAGGTGCGGCAGGGTGTTGAAGTCGTGGGTGGTGATCTCCAGGCGGCGTTTGCAGCCGTACTGGTTCATGAACCACTCTTCCACGGCCGGTGTGCGACTGCGGCCAAAGGCGGCGGCCACGTGGCCCAGTTCCAGGTAGTTCTCCAGCGTGAAGGGATCGCGGACCAGGGTATTGCCTTCCCACACCACGCACACGTGCTGCTCTTCGAACAGCAGCTGCGAGGGATGGTCGGCGACGATGTGTTGCTCGGGCGCGATCATCAGGTCGATCTCGCCGCGCGTGAGCATCTCGCGCGCCGACTCGCTGGGGCTCACCAATTCGAACGTGACGTTGGGTGCCTCGGCGTTGACCCGGCGGATCACCTCGGCAAACAGCACATTGATCAGGTAGTCGGACGCCATGATGCGAAAGTGGCGCTTGCTCTGTGCCACGTCGAACACGGGCCGTGCGGCGATCGATGTCTGGATGCGCAGCAGCACTTCGCGCACCGGCGTCTGCAGGTCCTTGCCCAGCAGCGTGGGCGCCATGGTGCGGCCGACCTGCACCAACAGGTCATCTTCGAAATAGGTACGCAGGCGTCGCAGGATGCCGCTCAGCGCCGACTGGGTCATGTGCAGGCGCACGGCGGCGCGGGTGATGTTCTGCTCTTCGAGCAGCACGTCCAGGGCGACCAGCAGGTTGAGGTCCAGGTGGTTGAAACGCATGGGGGCAGGCTCATGTTGTATTTATTTTCAAAATACTTTCCATGCCGATACACCATTAGTCAACGCCTTGTTTCGTCCCTATCTTCGCCGCAGGTACAACAAAAACAAGGTAGCCCGAATGAGCGAAGTCAATAAAATCCTGGTGGTGGGTGGCGGCATCGGTGGCCTGTGTGCGGCCATTGCCCTGCGCCGTCAGGGCATTGCAGTGGATCTGGTGGAGATCAAATCCGACTGGACGGTGTACGGGGTGGGCATCATCCAGCAGAGCAACGTGGTGCGGGAAATGGCGCGCCTGGGCGTGCTGGACCGCTACCTGGATGCCGCCTACAGCTTCGAGGACGTGGGTATCTACGACCTGCAGGGCACGCCCCTGGCGCGCATCCCCGGCCAGCGCCTGGCCGGTGAGCAATACCCGGCCAATGTCGGCATTTCCCGCCTGGCGTTGCACAAGGTATTGAGCGAGGCGGCCCTCGAACTGGGCGCCACCGTGCGCCTGGGCCTGAGTGTAGACGCCTTCGAGCAGGACGCTGAAGGCGTGCAGGTGAGCTTCACCGACGGTACCCAAGGGCGTTACGAACTGGTGGTGGGCGCCGATGGAGTCTACTCGAAGGTGCGTGGCCTGCTGTTCGGTGAACAGTACACGCCGCGCTTCACGGGCCAGGCGGTGTGGCGCTACAACTTCAAGCGTGACCCGTCCATCGACCACCTGGCCAGCTTCATGGGCGCAGACGGTAACGCAGGGCTGGTGCCGCTTTCGAATGAGCTGATGTACATGTTTTCCACCTCCCATGAGCCGCACAACCCTTGGTACCAGACCGAGCAACTGGCCGGCTTGATGCGCGAGCGTATCGGCCGCATTGGTGGCCTGATTGGCGAGCTGCGCGAGCAGATCACCGACAATGCCCAAGTGGTGTACAAACCCATGGAAGTGGTGTTTGTCGACGAGCCGTGGTTCAAAGGCCGGGTGTTGTTGATCGGCGATGCAGCGCATGCCACTACCCCGCACCTTGGGCAGGGTGCGGGCATGGCCATCGAGGATGCGCTGGTGCTGAGCCTGGAGTTGGTCGGGCAGGGCAGCATGGAGGAAAAACTGCAGCGCTTCATGGCGCGACGCTTCGAGCGCTGCAAATTCATCAGCGAAAAATCGATCCTGGCCGGCGAGCGGGAAATGGCCCAGGACCCGACGTTCGATCGCATCGGCCTGACCAAGCAGATGCTCAAGCTCACCGCCGAGCCGATCTGACGCGGTGCAGGGTGTCTATTTATGCCCGGCCCGGACGGTGGGCGAGGGCAGTGCCCGCGGGTTTGACCCGTTCGGCCAGGGTCGCGACACCGTGTTGCTGGTGCGCTGGCAGGGCCAGTTGCAGGCCTGGCGCAATCGCTGCCCGCACCTTGAGGTGCCCATGCACTACCGCAAGGACCGGTTCATGGCCGCTGATGGCCAGCGCATCGTCTGCTTCGCCCACGGCGCGCAGTTCCGGCCCGACAACGGCTTGTGCGTGCTGGGGCCTTGCCTGGGCCAGTCATTGCAGCCTCTGGCTGTGCATGTGGACGAGCAGGGGGATGTCTGGCTGCTGGATACCCCCGCTGTAGCCGAAACTGGCTTGCAACCGCGTTGCCTGTATCGCGACTAAAGTCGGCTCCTACGCCGTGCGTGTTTCGACGCGGCTTGGCGGCTGGCGAGGTAGGAGGCACATCCACGGGCCGATGTCGGAGCAAAGCTTGCTCGCGATGCAGGCGATGCGGTCTGGCTGGGCTTGAGGCTCAGCGCCCACCCTCCCTGTGGGACCGGGCGAAGCTCGGGAAACGGCCAACCCGCCTTCCGCGCCGAACCCTTCCCGAGCTTCGCCCGGTCCCACACATGGATCGTGTTGTAGCAGCACCCGCATGCACGCATCACCGCCCGTGTAGTGGGCACGGGTCAAGTATCGCGGTTTGAAATACATCGCATCAGAAGAGTCGATTAGTCAGACCGGCAAGTTCCAGACAAGCTCTACCCAACCGCTGCCCACGACGGCAGACAGGCTTACAACAATAAAAACAGTGTGAGGATTCCAATGATCCCCAACCATGACCCGATGACCTGGCAACCGACCGTTCGCCCACCCGCGCCACCCCCCTGATCATTGCACAGCTTGCACGGCCATCCCCGGCCGCTGGCAGGCAGGAAACCTGCGGATAAAAACAATAAAGAGGGTTCTTCGATGGTGAATAACTATCGGGCAAAGGTACACCTGCGCCCCCATTTTGCACGTAATCCCCTGGTGCTGGCCCTGGCGGCGTTCGTCACCGGCCTGCCGGTGGCCCAGGCATTTGAGTTCGACAGCGGCAACCCCGATATCCGCACCCGCTGGGACAACACCCTCAAGTACAGCGCCGCCTGGCGCACCGAGGGCCGCAGTGACCAGCTCACCACCGGCACCACGGCGGTCAACGGCGACGATGGCGACCGCAACTTCAGCGGCGGCATGATCTCCGATCGCCTGGACCTGCTGTCCGAATTCGATATCAGCTACCAGAACGTCGGCGCTCGGGTCAGCGGCGCCGCCTGGTACGACGACGTCTACAACAAGCGCAACGACAACAACTCGCCGGACACCAACAACAGCACCTCGGTGGACTACGACCACTTCACCGACCAGACCCGCAAGCTGCACGGCCGCGAGGGCGAAATTCTCGACGCCTTCATCTACGGCAAGGCCGACTGGGGCGACATGCCGGTCTCCGGCCGTATCGGCCAGTACGCCATGCAGTGGGGCGAAAGCCTGTTTTACGGCATGAACGGCATCGCCGGCGGCATGGCCCCCATCGACGTGGTCAAGGGCCTGTCGGTGCCCAATACCCAGTTCAAGGAACTGATCCGGCCGGTGCGGCAGATGTCCGGGCAGTTCCAGCTGACCCCCGACGTGTCGGTAGGCGCCTACTACCAGTTCGAGTGGGAGGCCAACCGCCTGCCAGCGGCGGGCAGCTACTTCTCCAGCTTCGACAGCATCGGCAGCGGCAACGAGCGCCTGTTCGCCGGCAGCCCGGTGATCCCCGGCGGCCAGCCCCTGGCGTTCTTCAGCGGCGGCAACAAGAACGCCAAGGACTCGGGGCAGGGCGGCGTGCAGATCAAGTGGCGCACCGAGACCGTGGACTATGGCGTCTACGCCATCCGCTTCCATGACAAGAACCCGCAACTGCTGGTGCGTCCGGACTTCGCCAACCTCAACCCGGTCACCGGCCAGGCGGGCGAGTACTACTGGGTGTACCCCGAAGGGATCGAGGCCCTGGGCGCCAGCTTCTCCACCACGGTGGACCAGTTCAACATCGCCGGTGAACTGTCCACTCGCTGGCACCAGCCCCTGGCGTCCACCAACCAGCGCACCTTGCTGGCCGGCGAAGGCCTGGCCAACGAAGCCGATGACGCCTTGTACGCCACCGGCCACACGCTGCACGCCAACCTCAGCTGGCTGGCCAGTTTCGGCCCCACGTTTGTGGCCATGGAGTCCAGCTTTATCGGCGAGCTGGCGTGGAACCGCACCTTGAGCGTGACCCGCAACCCCGACGCCGTGGACCCCAATGCCACCCGCGACGCCTGGAGCGTGCGCACGGTGTACGAGCCCATGTACCGGCAGTTCTTCCCAGGCATGGACGTGAGCATTCCGGTGGGCATCAGCTACACCCACGGGGCTTCCGAGTCCCTGGGCACTGCGTTCGGCAGCAACCGCGGCGGCGACATGAACATCGGCATCAAGGGCAACTACCTCAACACCTGGAACCTGGGCCTGACCTACACCCACTACTACGGGCCGGCCAATACCTTTCTCGATGAAAACAACAACTACACCTTCGAACAGTCGCTCAAGGACCGTGATTTCGTGGCCTTCAGCGTCAGCCGTACTTTCTGAACCGAGGATCAGTCGATGAAAACCGTCACCTTGCTGCTCACTGCCCTGGCATCCTCGCTGTTGCTGGCCCAAGGCGTAATGGCCGCCGTTCCGGCCAGCGAAGCCGATACCCTGAAAACCACCCTCACACCCCTGGGCGCCACCCGCGCCGGCAATGCCGACAACAGCATCCCGGCCTGGAACGGCGGCTTGACCCAGGCCGACCCGGCCTACAAGGACGGCGGCAAGCGCGGCGATCCGTTCGCGGCAGAAAAGCCACTGTTCACCATTACCGCCCAGAACGCTGGCCAATACGCCGACAAGCTCTCGGCGGGCACCCTGGCGATGCTGAAGAAATACCCCGACAGCTACCATTTGGACGTCTACCCCACGCACCGCACTGCCGCGGCGCCGCAAGCGGTCTACGACGCTACCTACAAGAATGCCCTGAACGGCACCCTGGTGGACGGCCCCGCCGGCCCCATGCCGCAGAACGCCCAGGGCGGCATTCCGTTCCCCATCCCGAAAAGCGGCGCCGAGGCCATCTGGAACCACCTGCTGCGCTGGCGCGGGGCGTCCTGGCACGCCGAGTTCACGCAGTACCTGACCACCGCCGATGGCAAGCACGTACTGACCAACGACTCCAAGGCCGACCTGCAAATGCCCTGGTACCTGCCTGACGGCGGCCAGAAGGATGGCGTGTTCTGGACCATTCGCATGACCAACGACGGCCCGCCACTGCGGGCCGGCGAAGCCATCACCGGCCGTGAAAACCTCAACGCCGACAACGCCGGCGTCTGGACCTACCTGCCAGGCCAGCGCCGGGTACGCCGCCTGCCAAACGCCTGCTGCGATACGCCCACCCCGGCCACCGCAGGGGTGATGAGCTTTGACGAACTGTACGTGTTCAACGGCCGCATCGACGGCTTCGACTGGAAGCTGGTGGGCAAGAAGGAGCTGTACATTCCCTACAACTCCAACAAAGTGTTCACCGCCGCCAACCCCACCGACCTGCTGGGCGAGCACCATTTGAACCCGGCCGACATTCGCTGGGAGCTGCACCGGGTGTGGGTGGTGGAGGCTACCCTCAAACCTGGCAAGCGCCACGTGATGCCGCATAGCACCTACTACCTCGACGAGGACACCTGGGCGGCCGTGCTGGGTGAACGCTACGACGCCCAGAACCAACTGGCCAAGGCGCTGTGGACCACGCCGGTGGTGCTGCCCGACATGCCGGGCGTGGTGACCTTGACCAACGGCTTCTACGACCTGCTGTCCGGGGCCTGGTTTACCGGGGACATCTTTGCCGGCAAGCGCGAACAGTACCGCGTGGTGCAGGCCTACAAGGACACGGTATTCACCCCCGATGCCTTGGCTGGCGAAGGTGTGCGCTGAGATGAATCGCACCCTCATGATCAGTGCGCTGTGCCTGGCGCGTGGCCGGGCAGGGCGCTCAGGCCGCCGATGTGCTGGCCCAGCCGGCGGTGCAGTCGGCCCAGGCGCTGCACGCCGTGCTGCTGGCC
>KI547165.1:324804-333821 GCA_000497835.1 gamma proteobacterium L18
ACCCGGGCCGGGGCGCGGCTGGTGGCGGTGGGCGAGCGCGGCACCGTGCTGCTGTCGGACAACAACGGCACCAGTTGGCGCCAGGCGCCGGTGCCGGTCAGCACCAGCCTCACGGCCGTGCAATTCATCGACGGCCAGCGAGGCTGGGCCGTGGGCCATGGCGGCGTGGTGTTGCACAGCGCCGACGGTGGCGAGCATTGGCAGTTGCAGTTGGACGGCCATAAGGCTGCGGCCCTGGAGCTGGCAGCGGCGCAGTTGGCGGGCAACCCGCAGCGGCTGGCGGCGGCGCAGCGGCTGGTGGCCGACGGCGCTGACAAGCCATTGCTGGCGGCCAGCTTCACTGACGCCCGGCATGGCCTGGTCACCGGCGCCTACGGCCTGGCGCTGTACACCGAGGATGGCGGCGCCACCTGGAGCAGCTGGGCCGGGCGCCTGCCCAACCCCCAGGGCCTGCACCTGTACGCCGTCGCCCAGCGCGGCAGCGATCTGTGGATTGCCGGCGAGCAGGGCCTGGTGCTGCATTCCGGCGACGGTGGCCAGCACTTCCAGGCCCTGAGCAGCCCCTATGACGGCAGCTATTTCACCCTGGCCCTGCTGGCCGACGGCGATCTGCTGCTGGGTGGGCTGCGCGGCCATCTGTTCACCCTCAAGGGCGAGCACTTCAGTGAGGTCGGCAACCCTGTGCCGGTGTCCATCAACGCCGCCTGGGTCAGCGATCGACGCCTGCTGTTGGTCAACCAGGCCGGCACGGTGCTGCAGGGCCGCCTGGACGGCACCGGCCTTGTGCCCCTGCGGCTGGCGGCCGGCGCGCCCCTGTCGGCGGTGGCCGAGGCCAGCGATGGCAGCCTGGTGGGCGTGGGCTTTGCCGGCCCGCTGCGCCTGAGTTCGGCGCCCACCCAGTCTAAAGCGGAGTAAGCCCATGCATGCCCCCCGTAATGCCCAGGCGGCGCCGCACAGCGGGCGCCTGGCCGATTTCGACAGCCGCTCCGGCTCGCTGCTCGAACGCGCACTGTTCAACCACCGGCGCATCGTGCTGCTGTTGTGCCTGCTGGCCACTGTGGTGCTGGGCTGGCAGGCCACGCGCCTGACCCTCAATGCCAGCTTCGAGAAGATGATCCCCGGCGACCAGCCCTTCATCGCCAACTACCTGGCCCACCGCCAGGAGCTGTCGGGGCTGGGCAATGCCGTGCGCATCGCGGTCATCAATACCCGTGGCAGCGTGTACGACAAGGACTACCTGCACACCCTGCTGCAGCTCAACGACGAGGTCTACCTGCTGCCCGGGGTCGACCGCGCCTACATGAAATCCCTCTGGACCCCGGCGACGCGCTGGGTGGGCGTCACCGAGGAAGGCCTGGAAGGCGGCCCGGTGATTCCCGATGGCTACGACGGCAGCGCGGCCAGCCTCGATGCGCTCAAGCGCAATGTGGAGCGCAGCAACGAGATCGGCCAACTGGTGGCCTTCGACCAGCAATCGAGCATGCTCTATGTGCCGTTGCTGGCCACCACCGCAGACGGCAAGGCCTTGGACTACAGCGCTCTGGCCAAGCGCCTGGAAGCCTTGCGCGCCAAATACCAGGGCCAGGGCATCGAGATTCGCATCACCGGCTTCGCCAAGGTGGTGGGCGACCTGATCGACGGCTTGCGCCAGATCCTGCTGTTCTTCGCCGCCGCCATCGTCATCACCGCCGTGGTGTTGTACGGCTACACCCGCTGCCTGCGCAGCACGGCGCTGGTGATGAGCTGTTCGCTGGTGGCGGTGGTGTGGCAACTGGGCCTGCTGCCAGTGCTGGGCTTCGAGCTGGACCCGTACTCGGTGCTGGTGCCGTTCCTGGTGTTCGCCATCGGCATGAGCCACGGGGCGCAGAAAATGAACGGCATCATGCAGGACATTGGCCGTGGCATGCACCGCCTGGTGGCAGCGCGGTTCACCTTCCGCCGCCTGTTCATGGCCGGGCTGACGGCGCTGCTGTGCGATGCGGTGGGCTTCGCCGTGCTGATGATCATCAAGATCCAGGTCATCCAGGACCTGGCACTGATCGCCAGCCTGGGCGTGGCGGTGTTGATCTTCACCAACCTGATCCTGCTGCCGGTGCTGTTGTCCTACGTGGGCGTCAGCGCCACGGCGGCCAAGCGCAGCCTGCGCGGCGAGCAAGCCGAGGCGGCGGGCGCCGTGCGGCACCCGGCCTGGCGCTTCCTGGACCTGTTCACCCAGCGCCGCTGGGCCAGCGTGTGCGTGGCGGTGGCCGCAGTGCTGGCGGTGGGCGGCTACCTGGTCAGTCTGCACCTGAAAGTGGGCGACCTGGACGCCGGTGCGCCGGAGCTGCGCGCGGACTCGCGCTACAACCAGGACAATGCGTACCTGACCGCGCACTACGGTGCCAGCAGCGATGTGTTCGCGGTGATGGTCAAGACGCCACCGGGCGGCTGCTCCAGCTACGACACCCTGCAGCGCGTCGACAACCTCGACTGGCAGTTGCGCGGCCTGCCAGGTGTGGACTCCACCAACTCCCTGGCCTTGCTCAACCGTCGGGTGCTGGTGGGCCTGTCCGAAGGCAACCCGCGCTGGTACGAGTTGTTGCATAACCAGGCCACTCTGAACATGGTCACCGCCGGTGCGCCACGCGGGCTGTACAACGAAGATTGCAGCCTGCTGACCGTCTACGCCTACCTCACCGATCACAAGGCCGACACCTTGACCCGTGTGGTCGACAGCGTGCAGGCCTTTGCCAAGGCCAACGACAGTGACCAGGCGCAGTTCCTGCTGGCGGCTGGCAGCGCCGGTATCGAGGCGGCCACCAACATCGTGGTCAAGCAGGCCAGCCATGAAATGCTCTGGTGGGTGTACGGCGCGGTGGTGCTGCTGTGCCTGATTACCTTCCGCTCGTGGCGGGCAGTGCTGTGCGCGGTGCTGCCATTGATGCTGACGTCGATCCTGTGCGAGGCGCTGATGGTGTGGCTGGGTATCGGCGTCAAGGTCGCCACTTTGCCGGTGATCGCCCTGGGCGTGGGCATTGGCGTGGACTACGCGCTGTATGTGATGAGCATCGTGCTGGCGCAGATGCGCGCCGGCGCCAGCCTGTCCCAGGCCTATTACCAGGCCCTGCAGTTCACCGGCAAGGTGGTGATGCTCACCGGCGTCACCCTGGCTATCGGCGTGGGCACCTGGATGTTCTCGCCCATCAAGTTCCAGGCCGACATGGGCGTGCTGCTGGCGTTCATGTTTGTGTGGAACATGGTAGGCGCGCTGATCCTGCTGCCCGCGCTGGCGTACTTTCTGTTGCCCCGACAACCGCAGTTGCAGGCTCAGGCGACGCCCCGCGCCGTGGCGGACAGCGTCGACAAACCCCAGTCCTTGAGCCTGGAGGTGGCCCATGAACGCTGATCGTCAGCCAGGTCTGCCCCAGTCGCTGTTGCTGCTGCTGGGCAGCTGCCTACCGGTGCTGGGCGCGGTGCTGCTGGCCCCGGTACTGCCGCGCATGCAGGCGCATTTCGCCGACACCCCCGGCGTCGCCGTGCTGGTGCCGATCGCCCTGACCCTGCCGGCCCTGGTGATAGCCCTGCTGGCGCCGTTTGCCGGGGTGATCGCCGACCGGGTCGGGCGCAAGCCGCTGCTGCTGTGGGCCATGGCGCTGTACGCGCTGTGCGGCACGCTGCCGCTGTGGCTGCAGTCGCTGCCGGCCATCGTCGCCAGCCGCGCCGGCATTGGCCTGGCCGAGGCGGCGATCATGACCGGCTGCACCACGCTGATGGGCGACTACTACAGCGGCGCCCGCCGTGAGCGCCTGTTCGCCCTGCAAATGGTCGCCACCTCGCTGTCGGCGGCGCTGTTCATGGGCCTGGGCGGTCAGCTGGGGCAGGACAACTGGCGCGCGCCGTTTGCCCTGTACGCGGTGGGGCTGGTGTTCCTGCCGTTGATGGCAAGGCTGCTATGGGAGCCTGCGGCCCCGATACACGCCCGGCGCGATGCGACAGGCCTGCCGTGGCGCGCCTTGGGGCCGTTGTACCTGCTGGCGCTGCTGGCCGGTGCCAGTCTGTTCATCGTGCCGGTGCAGGCCGGTTTCATCCTCAGCCTGCTGGGCATTGACGCACCGCAGCAGGTCGGCCTGACCATGGGGGGCAACCAGCTGGGCGTGGTGGCAGGGGCCTTGAGCTTCCGACTGATCGGTCGTATTGCGCCTGCACGGCTGTTGTTGCTGGCCTTTCTGCTGGCCGGGTGCGGCGGCGTGCTGATGGGCAGTGCCACCACGCATCTGCAGGTGGTGGTGGCGGTGGTGGTCAACGGCCTGGGCATCGGCTTGATGTTGCCCACTTTGATCACCTGGATCATGGCCCAGGTCGGCTTCACTCAGCGGGGCCGGGCGACCGGATTGTTCACGGCAGCCATTTTCGCCGGCGAATTCGCCAGCCCTCTGCTGGTGTTGGCCATCAGCGCCGGTGATGTGTCGGCGGTGCCCCACGCGGTGCTGATGGTCGGCCTACTGCAGGGCGTGGTGGCGCTGAGTTGTCTGGCCGTGCCGCGTTGGTGCGGTGCGCGTTTGCAAGGAGAGCAGGCATGAATCCGTTCGACCTCAGTGGCCAGGTGGCCCTGATCACCGGCGCCACCCGTGGCATTGGCTTGGCCATTGCCCGCGCCTACGGGCAGGCGGGTGCCCGAGTGGCCATCAGCAGCGAAAACCCCGAAGACTGTCGCCACGTGGCGGCGCAATTGGCCGAGGAGGGCATCGACGCCTGGCCCATGGCCGCGGACATGGCCTCCCGGGCGCAGGTGCAGGCCTTGGCCGAAGCAGTGCTGGGGCACTTCGGCCAGCTGGACATACTGGTCTGCAACGCCGGCATCGCCCCGCACATGGGCCCCCTGGCCAGTGCCAGCGACGCCCAGTGGCAGGCCACCCTGACCGTCAACCTGCACAGCGCGGCCTGGCTGACCGCCGCGCTGATCCCGGCCATGGTCGCGCGCGGCGGCGGCAGTGTGGTGTTGATGGCCAGCATCGCCGGCGTGCGCGGTAACCGCGGGCTGGGCCTGTACGGCCTGTCCAAGGCGGCGCTGGCCCAGCTGGCGCGCAACCTGGCGGTGGAGTGGGGGCCCAGCAACGTCCGGGTCAACGCCATCAGCCCAGGCGTGGTGCAGACCGAGTTTGCCCGCCCACTTACCGATCAACCCCAGGTGATGGACAAACGCCTGGCCCTCACGCCCTTGCGGCGCGTGGGCCGGCCCGAGGAAATCGCCGCCGTGGCCTTGCTGTTGGCCGCCCCCGGCGGGGCCTTCATCACTGGCCAGAACCTGATCGTCGACGGTGGCACCACCATCGGCGACGGCAATTGAACAAGGACTTTAGCGATGCAGACACTTCCCGGTTTCAAGCGTGTGGTCACCGGCCACGACGCCAACGGCGAGGCCACCGTGGCCCTCAGCGGGCCTACGCCCAGCGTGTTCAACCTGCAGGCGGTGCCCGGCACGGTGTTCCATGAAATCTGGAACACCAGCGCCGCGCCCGCGCTCATCGACAACGCCGACGACCCCACCCTCAAGCCGCTGCAACTGAGCCCCGGGGCGTTGGGCAGCGTTATCCGGGTGGTCGATATTCCGCCTGATGCCGTACAGAACGCGGTATCCCCTGAAGCCGCCGCCCAGGCGTTCGCGGAAATCGGTCAAGCCCACGCGGGTACTGGGAACGCCGACAGCCGCCACCGGCTGATGCACCGCACCGAAACCGTCGACTACGGCATCGTCACCGAAGGTGAGGTGTGGCTGGTGCTGGACGATCAGGACGTGCACTTGCGCCGCGGTGACGTGGTGGTGCAGCGCGGCACTAATCATGCCTGGAGCAACCGCACCGAGCACATGGCGCGCATGGTGTTCATCCTGCTGGACGGGCAATTTGCACAAGGAGTCGCACCATGAAACTGGCCACCTTGAAAGACGGCAGCCGCGACGGTCGGTTGGTGGTGGTGTCGCGGGACCTGGGCCGCTGCGTGTGCGCCAGGGCCATTGCGGCGTCGTTGCAACAGGCGGTTGACGCCTGGGCCACCTGCGCGCCGCGGCTGCAAGCCCTCTACCGGTTGCTGGAGGAGGGCCGCGCCCCAGGCGTGCAGCCATTCGACCCGCGCCAGGCCATGGCGCCGCTGCCGCGCGCCTATCAATGGTGCGACGCCTCGGCCTTCCTCAACCACGGCACACTGATGCAGAAAGCTTTCAACCTTGACCCCATCGACGGCGCCGAGCACACGCCGTTGATGTACCAGGGCGCGGGCGACGATTTTTACGGTGGCCGCGACGACGTGCGGCTGCCCAGCGAAGCCCAGGGCATCGATTTCGAGGGCGAGTTTGTGGTGTTGGTGGACGACGTGCCACTGGGCTGTTCGGCGGCGCAGGCGGCCGGGCACATCCAGTTGGTGCTGCAGGTCAACGACGTCAGCCTGCGGGCCCTGGCCCCGCGGGAAATGCAGACCGGCTTCGGCTTCCTCCAGGCCAAACCTTCTTCCAGCTTCGCCCCGGTGGCCGTTACGCCCGACGAACTGGGCGCGGCCTGGGTCGACGGCCGTGTGCAGTTGCCGTTGCACGTGCAGCGCAACGGTGAGTGGTTCGGCCACCCCCATGGCGGCGAGATGAATTTCAGCTTCGGGCAACTGATCGCCCACGCCGCGCTGACCCGCCGCCTGGGCGCGGGCACCCTGGTGGGTTCAGGCACGGTGTCCAATAAAGACCGATCGGTCGGCTCGGCCTGCATCGCCGAGCGTCGCGCCATTGAAATGATTGAGCACGGCAGCCCTCGTACCGCGTTTCTGCACTTTGGCGAGCGGGTGCACATGGACGTTATCGGCCTGGATGGCCAGTCGGTGTTTGGTGCCATAGATCAGCATGTCGTCCAGAGCGACGAATAAGGGGCGCCCATGCGTGTACTGATTACCGGGGCCAACGGCTTCCTCGGTCGACAACTGGCGATGCGGCTGCTGGCGCGCGGGCAACTGTGCGGGCGTGCACTGGACACGCTGCTGTTGCTTGATACCCAGCTCGACGCGTTCGCCGCCGACCCACGCCTGCGGCTGCACGTCGGCAGCCTGACCGACTATGCATTGGTGCGCCGGGTGTTGGCCGACGGCGTGGATGTGGTGTTCCACCTGGTGAGCGTGCCGGGCGGTGCTGCCGAGCAGGCGTAC
This sequence comes from gamma proteobacterium L18, assembly GCA_000497835.1. Lineage (GTDB taxonomy): Bacteria > Pseudomonadota > Gammaproteobacteria > Pseudomonadales > Pseudomonadaceae > Aquipseudomonas. The sequence goes on from KI547165.1 coordinate 331,966, forward strand.
GAGGTGGGCTATCAGGTCAACCTGATGGCCAGCCTGGAACTGTTGGACCAGCTGCGCGACAGCAGCTGCCCGCCGGTGTTGGTGTATGCCAGCAGCGTGGCGGTCTATGGCAGCGAGCTGCCCGCGCGCATGAACGAGTCGGCGATCACCCGGCCGCAGTTGTCTTACGGTGCCCACAAGTTGATGGTCGAGACGGCGCTGTGTGACCTGGCGCGCCGCGGCGAGGTCGACGGTCGCGCCCTGCGGTTGCCGGGCATCGTCGCGCGGCCATGGCAGCCCAACGGCTTGCGTTCAGCGTTCATGAGCGATGTGCTGCAGGCCTACGCCGCTGGCCAGCCTTACACCTGCCCGGTGTCACCCCAGGCTACGGCCTGGTGGATGTCGGCGCACTGCTGCGTCGGCAACTTGATTCACGCCGCCGAGCTGACGGGCCTGCCGATGGACAGTGAGCGAGTGTGGCAGTTGCCCGTGCTGCACCTGTCGCTGTCCCAGGTGATTGATGCCTTGGCCAAACGCTTCGGCGAGCACCGCCGGGGCCTGGTGAGCTTCGCTCCGGACCCTGAACTGCAAGCCCTGTTCGGCGCCATGCCGCCGTTGAAAACCACCCGTTCGCGCGCTGCCGGCTTTTGCCATGACGGCAATGCCGCCGGCCTGGTGCGTCATGCCCTGAACCTACCCAATACGAGGGTCGCCTTATGATCACTGCCAACCGTCGCCTGATCGATCTGTCGGTCACGCTGGAAAACAACCCGTACACCGATCCGCCGCCGCTGTTGCCGCACATCGAGTACATGGACCATCAGCAGGGCTGGCCGGAAATGGCGGCGATGTTCCCGGGCCTGACCCTGGAGCAGATGCCCGGCCACGAAGCCTGGGCGGCCGAACGCCTGACCATCACCACGCACAGCGGCACCCACATGGACGCGCCCTGGCATTACGCATCCACCACCGATGGCGGCCAGTCGGCCTGGGGCATCGATCAACTGCCGTTGGAATGGTGCCTGCAAGCGGGGGTAAAGCTGGATTTCCGCCACTTGCCCGATGGTCATGTGGTCACCGCCCTGGAGGTGGAAGCGGAGCTTGCGCGCATCGGCCATGTGCTCAAGCCGCTGGACATCGTGCTGGTCCAGACCCGCGCCGGCGAGCTGTTCGGTCAGCCTGGCTACCTCGACGCGGGCGTGGGCATGGGCCGGGAAGCCACGCTGTACCTGCTGGACCGCGGCGTACGCATCGTCGGCACCGATGCCTGGAGTTGGGACGCGCCGTTCAAATACACCCGGGAACGCTTCGCCGCCAGCGGCGACGCCTCGATCATCTGGGAGGGCCATAAGGCCGGGCGCGACGTGGGCTACGGGCAAATGGAGAAACTCGCCAACCTGGGCGCGCTGCCTGACAGCGGATTTGTCGTCTCCTGCTTCCCGTACAAAATCAAGAACGCCTCGGCGGGGTTCGTCCGGGCGGTGGCGATCATCAATGAGTGAGGGCTGATGCTCGCGGAAGCCGTCACGTCGCGTCGTCTGCATCGCGGCCAAGGCCGGCTCCTACCACGGACCGCGTAGGAGCCGGCCTTGGCCGCGATGGGGATTGCCACCGTTCGCAAGTAAAACCCGTAGCCGCTGCCGCAGGCTGCGCCTAGGTGGTGGGTTCGAGAGGCGGATGTCTTGGGAATTATGGCGTGCATGAGATCGCGCCGCCCGCGCGGCGCTTCCCGAGCTTCGCTCGGTCCCACATCTGTTTCGGGCCAGTCATGCCAGTGAGATCACCTCGACCGCCTTGTCTGCACCACCACAAATCTGCAGTGAAAAAACAAGGCGGACCAGGTGATGCCACAGACATAATTGGCCCGAAACAAATGT
>KI547165.1:334344-342994 GCA_000497835.1 gamma proteobacterium L18
GCCACAGACATAATTGGCCCGAAACAAATGTAGGACCGGGCTCTGCCCGGGAAGCGCCGCGCGGGCGGCGCTCGATCTCATCAACGGCACACATCCCAAGACATGAGTTACACCCCCCCCAGCCAACCGCCCCCCAACGCGCCATACAACGTCACCTCGGCCGCCCACTGCGCGAGCTGGTCGTTGATAAGCCCCTCCTGCGCGGTGAACAGCGAACGCTGGGCGTCCAGGTACACCAGGTGGCTGTCCAGGCCGGCGCGGTAGCGGTGGCGTGCCAGGTCGTAGTAGCGCTGGGTGGCCGCCACCAGGGCGCGCTGGGCGGTCAACTGGTGCTGGTACGTGGCGCGCGCGGCGAGGCCGTCGGCGACTTCGCGGAAGGCGTCCTGGATGGTCTTTTCGTAGTTGGCCACCTGCGTGTTCTGCTGCAGGCGGGCGTAGTCCAGGCTCGCGCGCAGGCTGCCAGCGGTGAAGATGGGCACGCTTAGCTGGGGTTCGAACGTCCAGGCGCCGGCACCCCCGCGCAGCAGGCCGGACAGTTCGCTGCTGGCACCGCCGGCACTGGCGGTCAGGTTGATGCTGGGGAAAAACGCTGCACGGGCGGCGCCGATGGCGGCACGGGCGGCCTGCAGCTGGTATTCGGCTTCGCGGATGTCGGGGCGCCGTTGCAGCAGATCAGACGGCAGCCCAGCCGGCACAGGCGTGATCGGTGGCTGGTCGAAGGGCAGGTCGGCAGGGCGATCGGCCACGGGTACGCCCACCAGTGCGCTCAGCAGGTTGAGGTCCTGAGCCACCTGGCGGCGATACTTGGCCTGCGCGGCACGGGTGCTGTGCACCGGCGTTCGCGCCTGCACCTCGTCCAGCGCCGACACCGTACCCACCTGGCGTTGGCGCCGGGTCAGGCGCAGGCTCTGTTCGTCGGCGTCCAGGGTCTGCTCGGCCAGCGCCAGCAGTGCCTGGTCAGCGCGCCAGGTCAGGTACGCTTTGGCCACGCTGCTCACCAGGCTCAGCTGTACGCTGCGCCGTGCCTGCTCACTGCCCAGGTACGTCAGCAAGGCCTGGTCGCGCAGGCTGCGCACGCGGCCGAACAGGTCAAGCTCGTAGGCACTGATGCCCAGGGTCAGGGAGTCGCTTTCAGTGATCGCCGCAGCGCCAGTGCCAGTCAGGCCGGCCGGTACCCGTTCGCGGTCCATCTGGGCATTGGCGCTCAGTTGGGGCAGCAGGGCTGCGCGCTGAATGCGGTACTGGGCCCGGTAGCTGCTGACGGTCAGGGCGGCCACGCGCAGGTCACGGTTGTTGGCCAGGGCGCTGTCGATCAGCTGCACCAACTGCGGGTCGCGAAACACCTGGTGCCAGTCGCCGCGCACTGACTCGCTGCGCAGTGACGGGGCGCCGACGGGATGCGGGTAGGCGGGGCCATCCGGATAGGTCGCTGGTACCGGCAAGGTGGCGACCGGCGCATCCGGCACCAGCGTGCAGCCGGCCAGCAACAGGGCCGGCCAGCCGAAGGGGAAACGGGGCATGGGCAGTCTCTTGAAGTGGGGGCGTCAGGCGTTGGCCATCCAGCGCGCCAGGCCATGGCGGCCACTGACCCCAAGCTTGGCCGTGGCGCGCTTGAGGTAGGTTTCCACCGAGCTGTGCTTGACGTTCAGCCGCACCGCCATCTGTGCCACGGTGACGCCCTTGAGTAGGCCGATGCACACCTCCTGCTCACGGGCCGACAGGCTCACGGCGTCGTGGGCCAGCTTGCCGTTGAACGTCTGGTGCAGCACCCCGCCGTCCGGGGCGGCCAGGGTGGCCGGCGCGCCCGTGGCGCCGATCAGTTGCGCGTGGTGCTGGACCAGCGGCAGCAGGGTGTCGGACAAGGTCTTGAGCAGCGACAGTTCGGCCAGCGAGAAGGCACGCAGGCTGGCCTGGCGATGAAAGCCGATGACCCAGCGCAGGTCGCCAAGGCGCGAGACCACGTAGCACTGATGGACACTGCCTTGGGGGTGATGGCCGCCCTGGTCGGCCCGCAGCTGGATCAACAAGGGGGCTTCCATGCGCATCACACTGTGCAGCAGGGGGCGCGGCACATCCTGCGCATCCGTGACCGCGCTTTGCGGGCCCGTCAGGCCAAGGCTTTTGATCTGCAGGGCTGCCGGCTGGTGCGGGGCCAGCGTCCACTCGGCCGTGTCCAGGCCATGGATGGCCACGCGGCTGTTGACGAAGGTCAGCATGCGTTCGGCGAAGTGTGCCTCGCCCGCGCTGGCCACCAGCTCGCCCAGGCGCAGGTACAGGTTGGGGTCGTGCAGATCATTGGGGCTGCTTGTCAGTTTCATCTGTATCTTCCTTGATTCTGACCCATCGAGAGGGTGCGGTCCGCAACACCCTGCCAAATGACGATACCGCTATTCAAACCCAGAGCAGCTACTGACGTCTGTACCGGAAAACAGGGACAAGCCTGCACCGGTTTCGCCACCGCCAGCAAGCATAGCGCCTTCGTGTAACCCTTCGGCGACAACGCGCCCGGCCAGCGCCTGGCCCCTGCGGCAGGGCGCCTCCATGGCCGCCATGTCCGGGTTTCAGGGGACATACAAAGGCGCGTCGGCGGTGCTTGAATCGGCTGCTAATCCCGCCAAGAAGGACCTTGTGCCATGTCTGCCGTCGACGCCTTGCCCCTCACCGCCGCCCAGCGCGACATCTGGCTGGACCAGATTGGTCACGGTGATTCGCCGCTGTACAACATCGGCGGTTACGTCGAGCTCACGGGCCCGCTGAACCCGGCGTTGCTGCAGCAAGCGCTGGAGCAACTGGTGGCGGCCCACGACGGCCTGCGTACGCAGCTGTTGCCGGGGGCGGGCGAGGGGGGGCTACCGCTGCAGACCTTCGCCGCCCAGCTGCCGGTGGCGTTGCCGGTACATGACTTGCGCGGCCACCCCCAGCCGGCGGCCACGGCACTGGCGATGATCAGTGCGCAGATGCGCAAGCCTTACGTGCTGGAGGGTGGCCCCCTGTGGCGGTTCAGCCTGATCTGCCTGGGCCCCGACCACCACTGGCTGGTGACCGAGGCGCATCACCTGATCCTCGACGGCTGGGGCTTCGGGCACATGCTCAAGGCCCTGGGCGACCATTACACGGCCCTGACCCAAGGTGGCTGCGTGGCCAGCCCGGCACCGTCCTACGGCGAGTTCATTGTGGATGACCGCCGCTATCAGGGCTCGCCCCGTCACGCCCTGGACCGGGCGTACTGGCTGGACAAATACCGCGACCTGCCCGAACCGCTGTTGGCGCCGCGCTACCACAACCGCCGGGCCACCGACCCGGCGCCTTCGCACACCTGCGTACAGGCCTTTCCGGCCGCCCTGCACGTACGCATGCAGCAGTTTGCCGAGCGCTGCGGTGCCTCGGCGTTCCATGTGTTGCTGGCCGCCCTGCACGTGTATTTCACCCGCACCGTCCAGCGCGACGACTGGGTGGTGGGGCTACCGCTGCTCAACCGCGGCGGGGCGCGGTTCAAGACCACCCTGGGCCACTTTGCGCAAATCAGCGCAGTGCGCCTGGGGTTTGCTCAGGACATGGACTTTGAGCACCTGGTGCTGGCCGTGCGCGATACCCTCAAGCGCGACTTTCGCCATCAGCGCCTGCCGCTTGATGAGCTGAACCGCAGCCTGGGGCTGTCACGCGAGGCGCGGGCGCAGCTGTTCGAAGTGTCGCTGTCCTATGAGCAGGACGACCATGATTACCGCTACGGCGAAGCCCGCGCCCACACGGTGAAGGTGTCGAACGGCCACGAGGCCACGCCGCTGGCTATCCACCTGCGCACCAACCGCTACAACGACAAGGCCTGGCTGCATTTGGTGCACCACCGAGCCTGGTTCGACACTGCCGAGGTGCAGGCCCTGGCCGAACGCTTGGTGCATGTGCTGGAGCAAGGCCTGGAACGACCCACCTTGGCGCTGACGGATTTCGAGCTGCGCACGGCCGCTGAACAACACCACCTGCAGCAATGGAACGACACCACGGTGGCCTTTGCCGATGCACCGCTGATCCACCGGCGTATCGAGGCCCAGGCTGCCTTGCACCCCGACGCCATCGCGGCGCTGCACGATGGCCAGCCCCTGAGCTACGGCCAGTTGAACCGTCGCGCCAATGGCCTGGCCGAGCAGCTGATTGCCATGGGGGTGCGCCTCGAGGACCGCGTCGCGGTGGTGGCCCGCCGCAGCCTGGATACCTTGGCCGGCCTGCTGGCCTGCCTCAAGGCCGGCGCGGCCTATGTGCCCATCGACCCGGCGCAGCCCCATGAACGCCTGGCCTATTTGCTGGCCGACAGCGCGCCCGTGGTGGTGCTGACCCAGGCGGCGCTGGTCGAGCGCCTGCCCACCCTGCGCCAGCCGCTGGTGGTACTGGACCGTGATCAGGGCCGGCAGGATGTCGACCGCAACCCCGCGGTGCCGGGCCTGACCCGCCACGCCCTGGTGTACGTGATCTACACCTCCGGCTCCACCGGCCAGCCCAAGGGCGTGATGGTGGAACACCACACCTTGGCCAACCTGGTCGACTGGCACTGCCAGGCGTTTTCCCTGGTGGCGGGCGATCAGGTGTCCTGCCTGGCCGGTTTCGGCTTCGATGCCATGGCCTGGGAGGTGTGGCCGACCCTGTGCGCCGGCGCCACCCTGCACCTGGCGCCGGTGCAGGAAGGGGGAGAAGACCTGGACACGCTGCTGCGCTGGTGGCGGGCGCAGCCCCTGGACATCAGCTTTCTGCCCACGCCGGTGGCCGAGTACGCCTTCGGCCTGGCCTGGGAGCATCCCACCCTGCGCACGCTGCTGATCGGCGGCGACCGCCTGCGCCAGTTCAGCCGTGACCGCCGCTACGCGGTGATCAACAACTACGGCCCCACCGAGGCCACCGTGGTGGCCACCTCCGGCGCCGTCTCGGCCGGCGGCAGCCTGCACATCGGCGGGCCCATCGCCAACACCCGGGTCCATGTGCTGGACGCCCGGCGGCAAGCGGTGCCGCCGGGGGTGACGGGCGAACTGTACATTGGCGGTGCCGGCGTGGCGCGCGGCTACCTCAACCGGGCGCAACTGACCCAGGAGCGTTTCGTCGCCGACCCGTTCAGCGACGACCCCAAGGCGCGCCTGTACCGTACCGGCGACCTGGTGCGCTGGAACCCGGACGGCACCCTGGATTACCTGGGGCGTAACGACGATCAGGTGAAAATCCGCGGCATGCGCATCGAACTCGGCGAAATCGAATCCGTGCTGGCGTCCCATCCTGCGATCAAGGACGCCGTGGTGCTGGTCCGCGATCAGCATTTGCTGGCCTGGTACACCGAATGGTCGCCGGTGCCCCCCAGCGAATTGCGTGAGGCCCTGCGCGCGCAGTTGCCCGGCTACATGGTGCCCCGCGCCTTGATGCGCCTGGGTGCGCTGCCCTTGACCCAGAACGGCAAGCTGGACCGTCGCCGCTTGCCCGACCCAGACCCGGCGGCCCTGGCCGCGCGCGACTACCAGGCCCCGCAAGGCGCGGTGGAAACCGCCATGGCGGCAATCTGGGCGCACGTGCTGGGCGTGGAACGGGTAGGGCGCCACGACAACTTCTTCGAGCTGGGCGGCCATTCGCTGCTGGCGGTCAACCTGGTGGCGCAATTGCGCAAGGCCGGGCTGGCGGCGGATGTCCAGGTGCTGTTGGGCCAGCCGACCGTGGCCGCGCTGGCGGCATGCGAGGCGGACGGCGGCGCGCTGTCGGTGCCGCCCAATCGCGTGCCGATGGGGTGCACGCGCATCACCCCGGACATGCTGAGCCTGACGCAGTTGGACCAGACAGCCATCGACCGCATCGTCGCCAAGGTACCGGGCGGGGCGGCGAATGTGCAGGAGATCTACCCCCTGGCACCGTTGCAGGAAGGCATCGTTTACCACCATTTGAGCGCCGAGCATGGTGACCCCTACCTGCTGCAGTGGCGCCTGGCGTTCGACAGCCCGGCGCGCCTGCAGGCTTGGGCGGCGGCATTGCAGCAGGTGATCGACCGCCACGACATCCTGCGCAGTGCCGTGGTGTGGGACGGCCTGGAGCGACCTCAACAAGTGGTGTGGCGCCAGGCCACGCTGCCGGTGGAAGCCATCGAGCTGCCTGCCGGCGACAACCCGGTGATCGAGCGCTTGCAGCAACGCTTCGATGCCCGCCGGCATCGCCTGGACCTGGGCCAGGCGCCGCTGCTGCGCCTGGTGCATGCCGACGACCCAGCCCAGGGCGAGGTGGCGGCGGTCTTGCTGTTCCACCATCTGGTGCTGGACAACACCGCCATGGCGCTCGTCGCTGGCGAATTGAAGGCCTTGCTGGAGCCGGGCCAAGCGCCGTTGGCGCCGCCCGTACCGTATCGCCATTACGTGGCACACGTCTGCCTGGACCGCGATCAGGCCAGCCACGATGCCTTCTTCCGCGCCATGCTGGGCGACATCGATGAACCAACGCTGCCGTTGCAGCAGCACGATGTGCGCGGCGAGGGCCATGACATCGAGGAAGTGCGCCAGGGCCTGGACGCCGACCTGGCCCTGCGCCTGCGTGAGCAGGCACGGCAGTTGGGCGTGAGCGCCGCCAGCCTGTTGCACGTGGCCTGGGCGCGGGTGCTGGCGGTGCTGGCCGGACGCCGTGACCTGGTGTTCGGCACCGTGCTGATGGGCCGCCTGCGGGGTGGCGAAGGTGCCGACCAGGCCTTGGGCGTGTTCATCAACACCTTGCCGCTGCGGGTCGACACCGACCTGAGCGTGCGCGAAGCCGTCAAAGCGGTGCACGGCCGCTTGACCGCATTGCTGACCCACGAGCAGGCTTCCCTGGCCCAGGCCTTGCGCTGCAGCGGCCTGCCGGCGGGCGCGCCGTTGTTCAGTGCCTTGCTCAACTATCGCCACAGCGCCGGGGTGCAGGCCGTGCAATGGCCAGGGGTGCGGGTGATGGGCGGCGAGGTGCGCAGCAACTACCCCCTGACCCTGAGCGTCGATGACCTGGGCGCAGGCTTCGACCTGCAGGTGCTGGCCGCGCCCGGCATGGGCGCCGAACGCATCTGCGGCTGGGTGCAGGCGACCCTGGCGCACCTGGTGCTTGCCCTGCAGCAAGCGCGCCCGGTGGCACTGGCGGACCTGCCGCTGTTAACCGCGCAGCAGCGACGGCACCTGCTGCACGACTTCAACGCCACGGCCCAGTCCTTTGCCACCGGGCACACCGTGCACGCGCTGGTGCAAGCCCAGGTGGCGCGCACGCCGGATGCGCCGGCGCTGGTGCAGGGCGATCGGGTGCTCAGTTACGCCGCCCTCAACCAGCAGGCCAATCGCCTGGCGCACTATTTGATCGGCCTGGGCATTCAGCCTGGCGACCTCGTGGCCCTGTGCCTGCAGCGCGGACCGGCACGGGTGGCCGGGTTGCTGGCCGTGCTCAAGGCCGGCGCCGCCTACGTGCCGATTGACCCCGGCTACCCCCAGGAGCGTATCGCCTACCTGGTGCAGGACAGCGCGCCGCGCCTGGTGTTGACCGACGCGGCCAGCAGTGCCCGGGTGGGCACGGCGCGGCAGGTCAACCTGGACCGCGACGCCTGGTACGCCGAGGCCGACACCAACCCGGACGTGCCGGGCATCCAGGCCTCGGATTTAGCCTATGTGGTCTATACCTCGGGGTCCACCGGCCAGCCCAAGGGCGTGATGGTGGAGCACGGCACCCTGGCCAACCTGGTGCACTGGCATTGCCAGGCCTTCGCGCTGGGGGCGGGCAGCCACACCAGCAGCGTTGCCGGATTTGGCTTTGATGCCATGGCCTGGGAAACCTGGCCGGCCCTGTGCGCCGGGGCGGTGCTGCACCTGCCACCTGCGGCCATCGGCAACGAGCATGTCGATGAACTGCTGGACTGGTGGCTGCAGCAGCCGCTGGCGGTGAGCTTCCTGCCCACGCCGGTGGCCGAGCAGGCCCTGTCGCGGCCGCATCAGCACCCGACGTTGCGCTGCCTGCTGATCGGCGGCGACCGCCTGCGCCAGTTTGACCGTGACCCAGGCTTTGCCGTCATCAACAACTACGGCCCCACCGAAACCACCGTGGTCGCCACCTCCGGCGCGTTGCGCGTAGGCGGCGCCCTGGACATCGGCCGTCCCATCGCCAACACCTGCGTGTATGTGCTGGACGCGCAGCGCCAGTTGGTGCCTCAGGGCGTGGCGGGCGAGCTGTACATCGGCGGGGCAGGCGTGGCCCGCGGCTACCTCAACCGCCCGCAGCTGACCCAGGAGCGCTTCGTCGCCGATCCGTTCAGCGAGCGGCCAGGCGCGCGCCTGTACCGCAGCGGCGACCTGGTGCGCTGGAATCCGGACGGTACCCTGGACTACCTGGGGCGCAACGACGACCAAGTAAAGATTCGCGGCATGCGCATCGAGCCCGGCGAAATCGAAGCGGCGCTGACAGCCCAGCCCGGGGTGCGCGAGGCCGTGGTGCTGGTGCGCGGCGACCGCTTGCTGGCCTGGTTCGTGGCCGACGGGCCGCAGGCCATCGAGCCGTTGCGCGAGGCCCTGCGTGAGCGCCTGCCTGGCTACATGGTTCCGCTGGCGTTGCTGCAATTGCCCAGCCTGCCGCTGACCCCCCACGGCAAGCTGGACCGCCGGGCACTGCCCGACCCTGACCCGACCGCGCTGGC
>KI547165.1:343284-347450 GCA_000497835.1 gamma proteobacterium L18
CGCAGGTGCTGGGCCTGGAACGGGTAGGCCGCCACGACAACTTTTTCGAGCTGGGGGGGCACTCCCTGCTGGCGGTGGCCCTGGTGGAACGCTTGCGCATGGCGGGCCTGGGTGTCGACGTGCGGGTGTTGCTCGGCCAGCCCAGTGTTGCCGCGCTGGCAGCGTCAGTGGGCAGCGACCGAGAGGTGGCGGTGCCGGCCAACCGCGTACCGGCGGGCTGCGTGCGCATCACACCGGAGCTGCTGAGCCTGACCCACCTGGACCAGGCAGCCATCGATGGCATCGTTGCCGCCGTGCCCGGTGGCGCGGCCAACGTGCAGGAAATCTACCCGCTGGCGCCCTTGCAGGAAGGCATCCTTTATCATTACCTGACGGCCGAGGGGCATGACCCTTATCTGCTGCACCTGCGGTTGCGCTTCGACAGCCCTCTGCGGCTGCAGGCCGTGGCCGCAGCGCTGCAGGGCATCATCGCCCGCCATGACAGCCTGCGTACCGCCATCGCCTGGCAGGGTCTGCAGATGCCGCAGCAAGTGGTGTGGCGATCGGCGCCGTTGCCGGTGGAGCAGGTCGTCGATGCTGCGGCCACCCAGCTGACGCAGATCGACCTGGGCCAGGCGCCGCTGATGCGCCTGGTGTATTGCGTGGAGCAAGACGGCACGGTCGCCGCAACCCTGCTGTTCCATCACATCGTGCTTGATGCCACCTCGCTGGACGTGGTGCGTGAGGAGTTGCTGGCCGCCCTCCAGGGCGTGCCGGGCGACCCACGCCCGCCAGTGCCGTACCGCCATTACGTGGCCCAGGCGCGCCTGGCGGGTCGTGAGGCAGAGCACGAGGCGTATTTCCGCGCCCAACTGGGCGACGTCGACGAGCCGACCCTGGCCTTCGGCGTGCGCCACTTGCAGGGCCATGTGCAACAGGCGCAACAGCCGGTGCCCCCGGCACTGACCCGTGCCTTGCGCAGCCAGGCGCGGCAGTTGGGGGTCAGCGTCGCCAGCCTGATGCACCTGGCCTGGGCCCGCGTACTGGCGGCCGCCACCGGCCAGCAACGGGTGGTGTTCGGTACCGTGCTGCTGGGCCGTCTGCAAGCCGGGGCCGGCGCGGACCGCGGCCTGGGCATGTTCATCAACACCTTGCCGCTGCGCGTGGACCTGGCAGGGGTAGGCGTGCGCGACGGCGCCCGCGCCACCCATGGCCGGCTGGCCGCGCTGCTGGCCCATGAGCATGCGTCGCTGGCCCAGGCCCAGCGCTGCAGCGGCGTACCGGCGCCGCTGCCGCTGTTCAGCGCCATCCTCAACTACCGCCATGCCCAGGCCCAGGCCCGCCAGGACGCCCGTGAAAACGCCTGGGAAGGCGTGCAGGTGGAGCCCTGCGCCACACACAGCAATTACCCCCTGAGCCTGGACATCGATGACCTGGGCGACGACCTGCGGTTGATCGTTAGCGCGCCGGCCGAGGTAGGCGCCACGCGGGTTGTCGGCTATGTGCTGCAAAGCCTGGAGGCCCTGGCCGCGGCCTTGCACACCCAGCCCGACCTGCCGTTGCTGCACTTGCCGGTGCTGCCGCCCTCAGAGCGCCAGCAAGTGTTGCAGGCCTTCAACGCAAGCGACCGGCCGGTGGATGCACGGCAGACGTTGCACGGCCTGTTCGAAGCCCGCGCCGCCGCCACGCCCCAGGCCATCGCCGTGCGTGACGAGCATGGCGAGCTCAGCTATCGCCAACTCAATGATCAGGCCAACCGCCTGGCCCACCATCTGATCGAACAGGGGGTGCGCGCCGATGATCGCGTGGCCATCTGCGTGGAGCGCGGCTTGCCCATGGTGGTCGGCTTGCTGGCCATTCTCAAGGCCGGTGGCGCCTACGTGCCGCTGGACCCCGGTTACCCGCTGGAACGCCTGCGCGGCATGCTGGCCGACAGCGCCCCGGTGGCGATGCTGGTGCAGGCCAGCACCCGCGACTTGCTCGGTAGCGCAGCGGTTGCGCAGGTGGACCTGGCCGATGACGTCTGGCAGCACCAAAGCACCCTCAATCCCCAGGTCGACGGGCTGGCCCCGCACCACTTGGCGTACGTCATGTATACCTCCGGTTCCACCGGCACGCCCAAGGGGGTGATGGTGGAGCATCGCAACGTGGTCAACCTGGTGCAGTGGGCCTGCGACCTGTGCCCGGTGGGCAGCGACGGCGCGCTGCTGCACAAGACCCCGCTCAGCTTCGATGCCTCAGTGTGGGAACTGTTCTGGCCGCTGTGCGCCGGGTTGCCGCTGGTGTTGGCGCGGCCCGACGGCCAGCGCGATCCGGCCTACCTGGCGCGGCTTATCCAGCATCAGCGCATCAGCGTGGTGCAATTCGTGCCAGTGCTGCTGCAGCAATTCGTCGACCTTGAGGACAGCGCCGCGTGCACCAGCCTGACCGACATCGTCTGTGGCGGTGGCGAGCTGACCCACGCCCTGGCCTGCCAGGTGCGCCAACGCTTGCCGGGCGTGCGCCTGCACAATGTCTATGGGCCCACCGAAACCACCGTCGATTGCAGCGTGTGGAGCCTGGCGCCGGACCAGCCGGTGCCCGCCGGCACGTTGCCCATTGGCCGGCCGATTGCCAATACCCGCCTGTACGTACTCGACAGCGGCGACCAGCCGGTACCCCTGGGCGTGGTCGGCCACCTGCACATTGGCGGCGCCGGGGTTGCCCGGGGCTACCGCAGCCTGCCGGCCGCCGACGCCGAGCGCTTCATCGCCAGCCCCTTCAATGCGGGCGAGCGCCTTTACCGCAGTGGCGACCTGGTGCGCCAGCGCGCAGATGGCCTGCTGGAATTCATGGGCCGCAATGACGACCAGATCAAGGTCAATGGACTGCGCATCGAGCCGGGCGACATCCAGGCCTGCCTGCTGCGTCAGCCGGGCATCGAGCAGGCCGTGGTCATGGCCCGCGACGATCTGCCCGGTGGCCAACGCCTGGTGGCGTACTACAGCGGCGCGCCGGTGCCGGTCGACACCTTGCGCCACGAGGTGGCCAGCCAGGTGCCCGACTACATGGTACCGGCGCTGTTCGTGCACCTGCACACCTGGCCGTTGAGCCCCAACGGCAAGCTCGACCGCCAGGCGCTGCCGATACCGGGCGCCGACGCCGTCCTGGCCCGTGCCTTCGCGGCCCCCCAGGGCGACACCGAGGCCTTGCTGGCCCGCTTGTGGGCCGAACTGCTGGGCCTTGAGCGGGTAGGGCGGCATGACAACTTTTTTGAACTGGGCGGCCACTCGCTGCTGGCGGTGAGCCTCACCGCCCGCCTGCGTCAGGAAGGCCTGGAGGCCGACGTACGTGCCCTGTTCGAGCACCCCACGCTGGCCGCTTACGCCGCCATCACAGAGAGCATGGAGATAACCCTGTGAGCATCACTGAACTGCTGGCCACACTATCGGCCCACGGCATCCACCTGTCGATCAAGGACGGGCAACTGGTGGTGCAAGGCAACCGCCGCGCGCTAAGCGACAACGGCCTGGTGCAGCACCTGCGCGACCACAAGGCGGCGCTGATGGCCCTGATCGAACAAGGCGGCTACCAGGCCGGCTCGCGGGGGCGGGTAGCGGTGCCGGCCAATGGCATCGATGCTGCGGCCACGCGCATCACCCCGGCCATGCTGCCCCTGGTCAGCCTCGACCAGGCGACAATAGACCGACTGGTCGACAGCGTGCCGGGCGGCGTTGCCAACGTTCAGGACATCTACCCCCTGGCGCCTTTGCAGCAGGGCATCCTCTACCACCATGCCAGCGCCGAGGGCGCCGACCCCTACGTGATGCAGGTGCAGTTCGCCTTTGCCAACCGCAGCCGGCTGGACGCCTTTGCCCAGGCCCTGCGCCAGGTGATCGCCCGGCATGACATCCTGCGCACCTCGGTGCATTGGCAGGGCCTGGCCACGCCGGTGCAGGTGGTGTGGCGCCACGCCGAGCTGCAGGTGGGCCCGCTGGCGTCAGCGGCACGCCTGGACCTGGGCCAGGCGCCACTGTTGCGCCTGGTGCCCGGCCAAGACCTGGACGGCGGGCCGGTGCGCGCCACGCTGCTGTTCCATCACATCGCCATGGACCATAGCGCCCTGGAGGTGGTACGCCAGGAAATCCACGCGTGCCTGCAGGGGCAGGCCGAACAACTGGGCAGCCCCGTGCCGTTTCGCAACTACG
>KI547165.1:347818-367980 GCA_000497835.1 gamma proteobacterium L18
AACACGAGGTGTTTTTCAGCGACATGCTGGGCGACCTCGACGAGCCGACCCTGGCTTACGATCGCCAGGACCTGAGCGGTGACGAGGGGATCAGCGAGCACAGCGTTACCCTCGACCATGTGCTGGGCCAGCGCCTGCGCAGCCAGGCGCGCAGCCTGGGCGTCAGCGTCGCCAGCCTGTTCCACCTGGGGTGGGCGCGGGTGCTGGCCGGGCTGACCGGCCGCGACAGCGTGGTGTTCGGCACGGTGCTGATGGGTCGTTTGCTGGGCGCCGAGGCCACCGAGCGTGCGTTGGGCATGTTCATCAATACTTTGCCGCTGCGCCTGGACCTGCAAGGCCAGGACGTGCGCAGCGCCATGAGCCGCACCCACCAACGCCTCACCGCGCTGATGCGCCACGAGCATGCGCCCCTGGCGCTGGCCCAGCGTTGCAGCGGCGTAGCGGCGCCCACGCCGTTGTTCAATGCCTTGCTCAATTACCGCCACAGCGCCGGCGTGCAGGCGGCGGGTGAAACCTGGCAAGGCATCGAGGTGCTGCAGGCGCGCGAGCGCAGCAACTACCCCCTGGTGATGAGCGTCGACGACCTGGGCGACGCGTTCGGTTTCAGCGCCCAGGCGGCCGCCAGCATTGATGCCCACCGCCTGTGCGGCTACTTGTCCTGCGCCATGGAGCATTTGCTGCAAGCGTTGGAGCAGGCACCCCACACCCTGGTCAGCGAGGTGTCGGTACTCCCGGCTGGCGAGCGCGCCCAACTGCTGCGTTCCTTCAAGGGCCAGCACCGCGCCCCGGCCAGGGCCCAGACCGTGCACGGCCGCATCGAACGGCAGGCCGCCTTGACGCCCCAGGCCATCGCTGTGCAGGTAGGCCCGCACAGCCTGACCTATCAGGCCCTGAACGAGCAGGCCAACGCCTTGGCCCATCAGTTGATCGCCTTGGGCGTGCGCCCCGATGACCGGGTGGCCGTGCTGGCGCGCCGTGGCCTGGAGACGTTGACGGGGCTGCTGGCCGTGCTCAAGGCCGGCGCCGGTTACGTGCCCGTGGACCCGGCGCACCCCGACGAGCGTCTGCGCTACCTGTTGGACGACAGTCAGCCGCGGGTGGTGCTGACCCAGCACGCCTTGCGCCAGCGGGTGCCGGACCTGGGCGTGGCGGTGTTGAACCTCGACCAGCCGACCTGGCCCCAGCGCCAGGACAACCCCCAGGTGCCCGGCCTTGGCGTGCAGCACCTGGCCTACGTCATCTACACCTCGGGCTCCACCGGCCAGCCCAAAGGCGTGATGGTGGAACATCATAGCGTCAGCCACCTGGTGGACTGGCACTGCCAGGCGTTCGACCTGCACGCCGGCAGCCACACGGCCAGCGTCGCCGGCTTTGGCTTTGACGCCATGGCCTGGGAAGTCTGGCCCGCCCTGTGCGCCGGGGCCACGCTGCATGTGCCGCCGGCCCAGGTCAATAACGAACAGCTCGACGCCTTGCTCGAGTGGTGGCTGGCGCAGCCGCTGCACGTGGCGTTCCTGCCCACGCCCGTGGCCGAATACGCCTTCAGCCGCGACCTGCGCCACCCCACCTTGCGCACCCTGCTGATAGGCGGTGACCGCCTGCGCCAGTTCAACCATGACCCGGGTGTGTGGGTGATCAACAACTATGGCCCCACCGAGGCCACCGTGGTGGCGACGTCCGGCGCCTTGCTGCCGGGCGGTGCACTGCACATCGGCAAGCCCATCGACAACACCCAGGCCTACCTGCTGGACGCGCACCAGCAACTGGTGCCCCTGGGCGTGGCCGGCGAACTCTACGTCGGCGGCGCCGGCGTGGCGCGCGGTTACCTCAACCGCCCGCAACTGAGTGCCGAGCGTTTCCTGGCCGACCCGTTCAGCGCCGATCCCCAGGCACGCATGTACCGCACGGGCGATCTGGCACGCTGGAACGCCGACGGCACCCTGGACTACCTGGGCCGCAACGATGACCAGGTGAAGCTGCGCGGGGTGCGCGTGGAGTTGGGCGAAATCGAGGCGCAACTGAGTCAGTTGCCCGGCATCGAGGAGGCCCTGGTGCTGGTGCGCGAGGACGTGCCTGGCCAGCCACGCTTGATCGCCTACTGCATCCATGCCCCCGACACGGCAGCCCAGGACGACCAGGCCTTGCGCGCGGCGCTGCAAGCGCGCCTGCCGGCGTACATGGTGCCGGCCGCGTTCATCCGCCTGGCGGCCTGGCCCCTGACCGCCAACGGCAAGGTCGACCGCCGTGCATTGCCCGCGCCTGGCCACGACAGCCTGGCCGGCGAAGCTTATCAGCCGCCCGAGGGCGAGGTGGAAACAGTCCTGGCGCAAGTGTGGGCCCAATTGCTGCAGGTGGAGCGGGTAGGGCGCCAGGATCACTTCTTCGACCTGGGCGGCCATTCGCTGTTGGCCATGCGCCTGGTGTCCCAGGTACGTGAACGCCTGGCCGTGGACCTGAGCCTGGCACAGTTGTTTGCCCAGCCGCGCCTGGCCGACCTGGCAGGCGTGCTGGCCCAGGCCAAGGGCGCGGTGCACTCGCCGATCGTGGCGGTGCCGCGCGAGCAGCCTCTGCCCTTGTCCTTCGCCCAGCAGCGCCTGTGGTTCCTGGCGCAACTGGGTGACGAGCACAGCGCCTACCACATTCCTGCTGCCCTGCGCCTGCGCGGTGCGCTGGACCCGGTGGCGCTGGCACGGGCGCTGGACCGCATCGTCGCCCGGCATGAAGCGTTGCGTACCACCTTTGTACTGGGGCCGGACGAGGCAGCGCAGCAGCGGATTGCCCCGGCCGACGTCGGCTTTGCCTTGCGTCAGCAGGACCTGGCCGGCCAGCCTGATGCTGAACGCCTGCTGCAGGCGGTGACGCTGGAGGAAGCCACGGCGCCATTCGACCTGGCGCACGGCCCGCTGGCGCGCGGCCGCCTGGTGCGCATGGGCGAGGGTGACCACGCGCTGCTGTTGACCCTGCACCACATCATCGCCGACGGCTGGTCCGCCGGTGTGCTGACCCGGGAGTTGGGCCTGCTGTACCACGCCTTCCGCCAGGGCGCGCCGGACCCACTGCCGGCGCTTGCGGTGCAATACGCCGACTACGCGCACTGGCAACGGGGCTGGCTGACCGCCGAGGTGGTGCAGCAACAAGGGCAGTACTGGCAACAGACCCTGGCCGGTGCGCCCAGCGTACTGGCCCTGCCCACGGATCGCCCGCGTCCGCCACAGCAGGACTACCGTGGCCAGCGCCTGGCGCTGGTGATCGACGCGCCGCTGACCCACAGCCTCAAGGCCCTGAGCCAGCGCCACGGCACCACGCTGTTCATGACCGTGCTGGCGGCGTGGGCCGCTGTGCTGGGCCGCCTGGCGGGCCAGGAGGATGTGGTCATCGGCACCCCGGCAGCCAACCGCCGCCACGCGCAGGTCGAGGATTTGATCGGCTTCTTCGTCAACACCCTGGCCGTGCGCATCGACCTGGCGGCTACCCCGCAGGTGGCGGCGCTGCTGCAGCAAGTCAAACAGCAAGTGCTGGCCGCCCAGGCCCACCAGGACTTGCCCTTTGAACAAGTGGTGGAGGTGCTGCGCCCCGAGCGCAGCCTGGCCCACACGCCGGTCTTCCAGGCGATGCTGGCCTGGCAGGGCGCTGGCCACGGGCCGCTGGCGCTGGGTGAACTGAGCGTGGAAAACCTGGAACCGGCCCATGGCGCGGCCAAGTTCGACCTGCTGCTGGACCTGGCCGAGATCGACGACCAGTTGCGGGGCAGCCTGGAATACGCCACCGCCTTGTTCGACGAAAGCACCGTGCAGCGCTGCCTGGGTTATCTGCAGGCCATGCTGCGCGGCATGGTCGCCGATGACCGGGCCAGTGTGGCCGGCGTTGAACTGCTGGACGCCGGGCAACGTCGGCAACTGCTGGAAGGGTTCAATGCCACCGCCGTCGAGTATCCCCAGGGCCTGACCCTGCACAGCCTGTTCGAAGCCCAGGTGGCCCGTTGCGGCACCGCCGTGGCGGTGCAGGACGAGCACGGCAGCCTCACCTACCAGGCCCTCAACGAGCAGGCCAACCGCATTGCCCACCGCCTGATCGGCCTGGGCATCGGCCCCGACGACCGCGTGGCGATCTGCCTGGAGCGTGGCCAGGCCATGGTGGCCGGCTTGCTGGGCATTCTCAAGGCCGGCGCTGCGTACGTGCCCCTGGACCCGGATTACCCGGCCACGCGCCTGAGCTACATGCTGGAAAACAGTGCCCCGGCGGTGATTCTCAGCCAGCAGTCGTTGCAAGGCTTGTTGCCGCCTGGCGCGGCGCCGCTGCTGTTGCTCGATGCCGAGCATGCCCAGCGCGAGGGGTTGCTCGACCAGCCGCCGGGCAACCCCGGGCGTGCCGACGTCAGCCCTGAGCACCTGTGCTACGTGATCTACACCTCCGGCTCCACCGGCCGGCCCAAGGGCGTGATGAACCAGCATGGCGCGGTGGTCAACCGCCTGCTGTGGATGCAGCAGCAGTACCGCCTGGACGCTGCCGACCGGGTGCTGCAAAAGACCCCGTTCAGCTTCGACGTGTCGGTGTGGGAGTTCTTCTGGCCGCTGTTCACCGGCGCCCGGTTGATCATGGCCCGCCCCGGCGGCCACCGTGACCCGGCCTACCTGCACCAGGTGATCGTCGAGCAGGGCATTACCACGTTGCACTTCGTGCCGTCGATGCTCGATCTGTTTCTGGCCCACGGTGCGCCGGGCCATGCCGGGCTGCGCCGGGTGATGTGCAGTGGCGAGGCGCTGCCGGGGTCGCTGGTGCGGCGCTTCCGCCAGCAGTGGCCGGACACCGGCCTGTTCAACCTGTACGGCCCCACCGAAGCGGCCGTCGACGTCACGGCCTGGGATTGCAACGGCCCGCTGGCGAGCATCCCGGATAACACGCCCATCGGCAGGCCCATTGCCAATACCCGGATGTACGTGCTCGACGCCCACCGCCAGCCGGTGCCGTTGGGCGTGGCCGGGGAGTTGTACATTGGCGGCGTGCAGGTGGCGCGCGGCTACCTCAACCAACCGCAGTTGACCGCCGAGCGCTTCCTCGATGACCCGTTCAGCAATGGCCGCCTGTACCGTACCGGTGACCTGGGGCGCTACCTGGCCGACGGCACCCTGGAATACCTGGGGCGCAACGATGACCAGGTGAAAATTCGTGGCCTGCGCATCGAGCTGGGCGAGATCCAGGCGCGCCTGGCCACCGCGCCCGGCGTGCAGGAGTGCGTGGTGGTGGCCCAGGGCGATGGCCTGGGCGACAAACGCCTGGTGGCCTACGTCACCGCACGCCAGGCGCACCCTGTGCTGGACATCGCCGAACTGCGCGCCCATGTGCACGGCGTGCTGCCCGACTACATGGTGCCGGCGGCCTACGTGCAACTTGACGCCCTGCCGCTGACCCCCAACGGCAAACTCGACCGCAAGGCCCTGCCGGCCGCTGACGCCCAGGCCCTGGTACGCCGGGACTACCAAGCCCCACAAGGGCCCACCGAAGCCACCCTGGCGCAGCTGTGGGCCGAGTTGCTCAAGGTTGAACGGGTAGGGCGCCAGGATCATTTCTTCGAGCAGGGCGGGCACTCGCTGATGGCGGTGACCTTGCTGGCGCGTATGCGCCAGGTGGGGCTGAACGCCGACATCCGCGTGCTGTTCGCGCAACCCACCCTGGCCGCCTTCGCCGCTGCCGTGGGGCAGCTGGCTGACGCCCAGGTGCCGGTGAACCGCATCGCCGCCGATTGCCGGCACCTGACCCCCGACCTGCTGCCCTTGGTCAGCCTCGACCAGGCGACCCTGGACCGCATCGTCGCCCAAGTGCCGGGCGGCTCTGCCAATGTGCAGGATATCTACCCGCTGGGCCCCTTGCAGGCGGGCATTCTCTACCATCACCTGAGTGGCGGTGACCAAGACCCCTACGTGCAGCAAGCGCGCTTTGCCTTCGCCGACCATGACCGCCTGGCTGCCTTCTGCCAGGCCCTGGAGGCGGTGATCGCCCGCCACGACACCCTGCGCACCTCGTTGTTCTGGGAGGGCCTGGCGACGCCGGTGCAAATAGTGTGGCGCCAGGCGCCGCTGCAGGTGCGCTCGGTGCCGCTGGCCGAACTGGACAGCACCACCGGGCTGGACCTGAGCCAGGCGCCATTGCTGCAGCTGCTGCACGCCGATGCGCCCGGACAGCAGCCGATCCTGGCCGTGCTGCGCTTCCACCACGTGATCATGGACCACGTAGCGCTGGAGGTGCTCAGCCATGAGCTGCAAGCACTGCTGCTGGGCCAGGCGCAACAGCTGGCGGCGCCGGTGCCGTACCGCAACTACATCGCCCACGTGGTGCAAGGGACCGATGAGGCCGCCCAGGCCGCGTTCTTCGGTGAACAACTGGGCGATGTCGAGGAACCTACCCTGCCTTACGATCGGTTGCCGACTACGCTGGCAAGCCTGCCCCGCGAGGCACGGCAGACGCTGGATGCCGACCTGGCCCGGGGCCTGCGTGAACAGGCGCGGCACTGGGGCGTCAGCGCCGCCAGCCTCTGGCACCTCGCCTGGGGCCAGGTGCTGGGGCAACTGGCCGGCCGCGACAGCGTGGTGTTCGGCACCGTGCTGATGGGCCGTTTGCACGGCGGTGAAGGGGTGGAGCGGGCCCTGGGGGTATTCATCAACACCCTGCCGTTGCGCCTGGAGGTGGCCGGCCTTGCCGTGGCCGACGCGGTGCGCGCTACCCAGCAACGCCTGACGGCCTTGCTGGCCCACGAGCACGCGCCGCTGGCCCTGGCCCAGCGCTGCAGCGGCCTGCCGGTGGGCGCGCCACTGTTCACCACGTTGCTCAACTACCGCCATGGCAGCGCCGGGCACACCCAGGGCGAAGCCTGGCAGGGCATCGAACTGCTGGCCACCGAGGAGCGCAGCAACTACCCCTTGAGCATCAGCGTCGATGACCTGGGCCAGGGCTTCAGCCTGACGGTCCAGGCCACCGACGGGCTGGACCCGCAACGCATCGGTGAGTACCTGCACAAGGCCATGGCGGACCTGGTGGCCGCGTTGGCCGCCCAGCCCAGCCTGGCGCTGGAGCAGTTGCAGGTGGTGCCGCAGGCAGAGCGCCAGCGCTTGCTGACGCAGTTCAACCCTGGCCCCCGCGCTTACCCGCGCGCGCCCGTGCACCAGCTGTTCGAGCAATGGGCGCATCGCCAACCCGATGCGCTGGCCGCGGTGCACGAGGGCACCCGCCTGAGCTATGGCGAACTGAACGCCCAGGCCAATCGCCTGGCGCATTACTTGATCGCCCATGGCGTGCAGCCCGGCGACCACGTGGCGCTCCTGCTGCCGCGATCGCTGGCCCTGTTGGTGGGCCAACTGGCCATCAGCAAATGCGCCGCGGCCTATGTGCCGCTGGACACCAGCGCCCCGGCCGAACGCCAGGGCTATATGCTGCTGGACTGCGAGGCCGTGGCGGTGCTCAGCCACAGCGCCACGCCTACCGAATTGGCGTGCCGGCGCATCGACCTGGACGCGCTGGAGCTGTCCGATCAGCCCAGCGATAACCCCGGCCTGGCCCAGGATGCCGACAGCACCGCCTACGTGATGTACACCTCCGGTTCCACCGGCATGCCCAAAGGGGTGCGCATCGCCCACCGTGGCATCGTCCGGCTGGTGCTGAACAATGGCTACGCCGAGTTTGACGCCCAGGACCGATTCGCCTTTGCCTCCAACCCGGCCTTCGACGCCAGCACGCTGGAAGTGTGGGGGGCGCTGCTCAACGGCGGCCAGGTGCGGGTGATCGATCACGACACCCTGGTGCAGCCCGAACGCTTCGGCCAGGCCCTGCGCCAGGGTGAGGTGAGCGTGCTGTTCATGACCACCGCGCTGTTCAATCAGTACGCGCAACTGTGCCCCGATGCGCTGGCAGGCCTGCGGGTGCTGTTCACCGGTGGCGAGCCTGCCGACCCGGTGGCCTTCCAGGCCTTGCTGGCGCGGGCGCCGCAATTGCAACTGCTCAACGCCTACGGCCCCACCGAAACCACCACGTTCGCCACCACCTTCCCGGTGCGTGCGGTGGCCGAGGGCGCGCTGACGCTGCCCATCGGCCAACCGGTCGGCAACACCACGGTGTACGTGCTGGACACCCACGGGCGCCTGGCGCCGACGGGGGTGACCGGTGAGCTGTACATCGGCGGTGATGGCGTAGCCCTGGGGTACTTGAACCGTCCGGCGCTGAGCGCCGAACGCTTTGTGACCGATCCGTTCAGCGACCGTCCCGGCGCCCTGATGTACCGCACCGGCGACCTGGGGCGCTGGGGTGATGAGGGCCTGCTCGACTGCCTGGGCCGCAACGATGACCAAGTCAAAATCCGTGGCTTTCGCATCGAACTGGGCGAGATCGTCAGCCGTCTGCATGGCTTGCCGGGCATCAACGAAGCCGTGGTGCTGGCCCGCGAGGATGAGCCGGGGCACGTGATGCTGGCAGCCTATTACACGGTGCAGCCGGGGCAGCAGGCAGCGCCCCCCGCCAGCTTGCGTGCCAGCCTGCAGGGGCTGTTGCCGGCGTACATGGTGCCAGCGGCGTTCGTGGAACTGGCGGCGCTGCCACTGACCGCCAACGGCAAGCTGGACCGCCGCGCCTTGCCGCGCCCCGAGCGTTCAGCGCTGTTCGAGCACCGCTATGTAGCCCCCGAGGGCACGCTGGAGACCGCGCTGGCGCAGATCTGGGCCCAGGTGCTGCAAGTGGAGCGAGTAGGGCGTCACGACCACTTCTTTGACCTGGGCGGTCATTCGCTGCTGGCCATGCGTCTGGTGTCGCAGGTGCGTCAGCAACTGGGTATCGAACTGCCGCTGGGCGAGTTGTTCGCCCAGGGTGAACTGGCGGCCGTCGCCCGTGCCGTGGCCGGCAGCGAACGCAGCGCACTGCCGGATATCGTCGCCGTGCCGCGCAACCAACCGCTGCCGGCCTCGTTTGCACAACAGCGGTTGTGGTTCCTGGCGCAGATCGACGGCGCCAGCCAGGCCTACACCATTGCTCTGGCGCTGGGGCTGCACGGGCCGCTGGACGTGAACGCGCTGAGGCAGGCGGTGGATGGCCTGGTGCAGCGCCACGAAGCCCTGCGCAGCCGCTTCGCGGCCGTCGACGAAGGTGCGTGGGTGACGTTGGCGCAGGGCGTTGAAGGCGCGCTGCACTACCATGACCTGCGCGACCAGCCCGATGCCTTGCACGGGCGGCTGACCGAGCTGAGCGGCCGGCCCTTCGACTTGAGCCAGGGCCCTTTGCTGCGTGCCGAACTGATGCAGGTGGGTGATGAGCATCACGTGTTGGCGCTGACCCTGCACCACATTGCGGCGGATGGTTGGTCCATGGCCGTGCTGACCCGCGAGCTGCTGGCGCTGTACGCCGCCTTCCGACAGGGCGCGCCCAATCCGCTGCCGGCCCAGGCACTGAGCTACGGCGACTACGCCGCCTGGCAGCGCCGCTGGCTGAGCGGCGAGCGCCTGCAGGCACAGGCCGCTTACTGGCAGCAGGCGCTGGAGGGGGCACCGGCCTTGCTGATGCTGCCTACTGACCGGCCGCGTCCGGCGCGCCAGGATTTCAGCGGCGCCAGTGTTGCGGTGCACATTGAACCGTCGCTGGCCGCCGGGCTGCGGGCCTTGTCCCAACGTCATGGCGCCACCTTGTACATGACCTTGATGAGCGCCTGGGCCAGCGTGCTGGCGCGATTGTCCGGGCAGACTGACGTGGTCATCGGCAGCCCGGTGGCCGGCCGCGGCCGGGTGGAGCTGGAGGCCATGGTCGGGTTGTTCGTCAACACCCTGGCGGTGCGCATTCAGGTCGATCCGCACGCCAGCGGCGAAGCGCTGCTGGCCCAGGTCCGCACCCAGGTGCTGGCGGCCCAGTCCCATCAGGACTTGCCGTTCGAGCAGGTGGTGGAAATCGTCCGCCCGGCGCGCAGCTTGGCCCACGCACCGCTGTTCCAGACCACCCTGAACTGGCTGCCGGGCCAGGTGCAGTTGCCGCACCTGGACAAGCTGGTGGTGACGGTGCAGGAGCAGGCGGTGCAGGTGGCCAAATTCGATCTGTCGCTGAACCTGGGTGAACAGGGCCAGGCCCTGGTCGGCACGCTGGAATACGCCACGGCGCTGTTCGATGAAGCCCGTGTGCATCGCCTGGTGGGCTATTTCCAATGCCTGCTGCGCGCGCTGGTGGCCGATGACCAGGCGCCGCTGGCCCAGGCCGGGCTGGTGGCAGAGCCCGAGCGCCGGCAGTTGCTCGATACCTTCAACCCCCCGGCCGTGGCCATGCCCCAGGGGCACACACTGCATGCCCAGATCGAGGCCCGGGCGCTGGAATACCCCGACGCCGTGGCGGCCCAGGCGGGTGAACAACGTCTGACCTACGCCGACCTGAACCAGCGTGCCAATGCGCTGGCCCATGATTTGCTCGCCCAGGGCGTGCGCCCCGACGATCGCGTGGCGGTGGTGGCCCGTCGTGGCCTGCAGACCCTGGTGGCACTGTTGGCCGTGCTCAAGGCGGGCGCCGCCTATGTGCCGGTGGACCCGGCACATCCGGATGAGCGCGTGCACTACCTGCTGGGCGACAGCGCGCCGGTGGCGGTGCTGGTCGAGCACGCTTTGTGCCAGCGTCTGCCGGCGCTGCAGGTGCCGGTGATCGCCCTGGACCGGCCCACCTGGCCCGCCCTGGCCCACAACCCGCAGGTGCCTGGGCTGACCCCGGCGCACCTGGCTTACGTGATCTACACCTCCGGCTCCACCGGCCAGCCCAAGGGCGTGATGGTGGAACACCAGAGCCTCAACCACCTGGTGCACTGGCACTGCCAGGCCTTCGACCTGCGCGCCGGCAGCCACACCGCCAGCGTCGCCGGTTTTGGCTTTGATGCCATGGCTTGGGAAATCTGGCCGGCCCTGTGCGTGGGGGCCACGGTGCACCTGCCGCCCGCCCAGGACGGCGCCGAACACATCGATGGCTTGCTGGCCTGGTGGCAAGCGCAGCCGCTGGACGTCAGCTTCCTGCCCACACCGGTGGCCGAGCATGCCTTCAGCCAGGGCCTGCGGCACCCGACGCTGCGCACCCTGCTGATCGGCGGCGACCGCCTGCGCCGGTTCCCCCAGGACCCGGGTTTTGCCGTGATCAACAACTACGGCCCCACCGAGGCCACTGTGGTGGCGACATCGGGCCGGCTGTGGCCGGGTGGGCGGCTGGACATCGGCAAGCCGGTGGGCAACACCCGTGTCTACCTGCTGGACGCCCACCGGCAACTGGTGCCCCAGGGTGTCAGTGGCGAGTTGTACGTGGGCGGCGCGGGCGTGGCGCGCGGCTACCTGCATCGCCCTGAGCTGACCGCCGAACGCTTTATCGATGACCCGTTCCAGGCGCAGCCGGGCGCACGCCTGTACCGCACCGGCGACCTGGCGCGCTGGAACGCCGATGGCACCCTGGAATACCTGGGGCGCAATGACGATCAGGTGAAGGTGCGCGGGGTGCGCATCGAACTGGGTGAAATCGACAGTCTGTTGGGCCAGTTGCCCGGCGTCGAGGCGGCGTTGGTGGTGGCCCGCGAAGACCAGCCAGGGCAGCCGCGGCTGGTCGGCTACTTCAGCGGCCCGGCCATGGTCGATGACTTGCGCGCCGCCCTGCAGGCGAGCTTGCCGGCCTACATGGTACCCACTGCGCTTGTGCGGCTGACGGCCTGGCCGCTGACCGCCAACGGCAAGGTCGATCGTCGCGCGTTGCCGGCCCCGGACCGCGAAGCGTTGTTCAGCCACGACTACCAAGCCCCGCAAACGGACCTCGAGCAGGTGCTGGCCCAGGTCTGGGCCACGTTGTTGCAGGTGGAGCGGGTAGGGCGCAATGACCACTTCTTCGAGCTGGGCGGCCATTCGCTGCTGGCCGTGACGCTGGTATCGCGCCTGCGGGAGCTGGGCCTGAGGGTGGACGTCGGCACGCTGTTCGCGCAGCCGACCCTGGCCGCACTGGCGGCCAGCGTGGAAGCGGCGGCCGGCCATCTGGCCCCGGCCAATCTGATCCCCGAGCACTGCCCGCGCATCACCCCGGACCTGCTGCCGCTGGTGGCCCTGGACCAGGCGGCCATCGACCGCCTGGTGGCCGGGGTGCCAGGCGGTGCCGCCAACGTGCAGGATATCTACCCGCTGGGGCCGTTGCAGGCGGGCATCTTTTACCATCACCTCAGCGCGGGCGCGGACGACCCCTATCAATTGCAGGTGCGCTTCGCCTTCGATAACCCTTCCCGGCTGACGGCGTTCTGCCAGGCGCTGGAACAGGTGATTGCCCGCCACGACATCTTGCGCACCGCGCTGTTCTGGGACGGTCTGGAAACCCCGGTGCAGGTGGTGTGGCGGCAGGCGCCGCTGGTCACGCGGGCGGTGACACTGGACGAGCTGGACCAGCCGCCGGTTTTGGACCTGGGCCGGGCACCGCTGTTGTGCGTGCTGCATGCTCAGGAACCTGCCAGCGACCGCCGGGTGGCCGTGCTGTGTTTCCATCACGTGATCCTCGACCACATGGCCCTGGAGCTGCTGGCCCACGAGCTGCAACACGTGCTGCTGGGGCAGCAGGACCGCTTGCTGGCGCCCGTGCCGTATCGCAACTACGTGGCCCAGACCCTGCACGGCCTGGGCGAAGCGGCCCATGAAGGGTTTTTCCGCGCTCAACTGGCCGATATCGACGAGCCGACCTTGCCCTATGGCATCGCGCCGACTGCCGACCACGGCCAGCCGGACGAGGCCCGTCTGACGCTGCCGCCAGCCCTGAGCCGGCGCGTACGTGAACAGGCTCGGCAGTGGGGTGTAAGCCCGGCCAGCCTGATGCACCTGGCCTGGGGCCAGGTGGTGGGCCAGCTCAGCGGCCGCCAGCAGGTGGTGTTCGGCACCGTGCTGCTGGGTCGCCTGCAAGGCGGTGAAGGCATGGAGCGTGCCTTGGGGGTGTTCATCAACACCTTGCCGCTGCGCCTGGACCTGGGCGACCGGCCGCTGCGCGAAGCGTTGCTGGACACCCATCGGCGCCTGACCGGGCTGTTGGCCCACGAGCATGCACCACTGGCCCTGGCCCAGCGCTGCAGCGCCCTGCCGGCCGGCGCGCCGCTGTTTGGCGCACTGCTCAATTACCGCCACAGTGCCCGGGCTGCCGACGCCAGCGCCCAGGCGGCCTGGCAAGGGATCGAGCTGCTGCGGGCCGAGGAACGCAGCAACTACCCGCTGACCCTGAGCGTGGACGATCGTGGTGAGGGCTTTGAGTTGAGCGCCCTGACCACGGCAGGCATCGACGCCTCGCGCATCTGCGCCTACCTTGCGCAGGCGGTGGCCAGCCTCGCCGATGCCTTGGCGTCGGACCCGCAGGTGTCGCTGCTGGCCATCGACGTGATCGCGCCGCAGGAACGCCAGCAACTGCTGGAAGGCTTCAACGCCAGCGTCGCCGCGTATGCCACGGGCCAGACCCTGGCGCGGCGCATCGAGCAGCAGGCCGCCCAACGGCCGCACACCACCGCCGTGCAGGTGGGCGATCAGGCCTTGAGCTACGGCGCGCTCAACCAGCGCGCCAATGGCCTGGCCGAGCACCTGATCAGCCAGGGCGTGCGCCCGGATGACCGCGTGGCGGTGCTGGCCCGACGCGGGCTGGACACCCTGGTCAGCCTGCTGGCGGTGCTCAAGGCGGGCGCTGGCTATGTGCCGCTGGACCCGGCGCACCCCGATGAGCGCCTGCAGTACCTACTGGCCGACAGCCTGCCGGCCGCAGTCATCACGCAGCAGGACCTGGCCGCACGCCTGTCGGCGCTCAGCGTGCCTGTCATCGTCCAGGACACTCCAGCGTGGCCACCGGCCCACGGCAACCCGAGCGTGCCGGGGCTGACCGAGGCACACCTGGCCTACGTGATCTACACCTCCGGCTCTACCGGGCAGCCCAAGGGCGTGATGGTGGAACACCGTACGGTCAACAACCTGGTGGACTGGCATTGCCAGGCCTTCGACCTGCGCGCCGGCAGCCACACCGCCAGTGTCGCCGGCTTTGGCTTCGACGCCATGGCCTGGGAAATCTGGCCTGCCCTGTGTGCCGGGGCGACCTTGCACCTGCCACCGGCTGACATCGGCAACGAACAGTTGGACGCCTTGCTTGACTGGTGGCGGGCGCAACCGTTGCAGGTGGCCTTCCTGCCCACGCCGGTGGCCGAGTACGCCTTCAGCCACGGCCTGCGCCACCCCACGCTGCGCACCCTACTGATCGGCGGCGACCGCTTGCGGCAGTTCAACCGCGACCCGGGTTACCGGGTAATCAACAACTATGGCCCTACCGAAGCCACGGTGGTCGCCAGCTCCGGGGAGGTCAGCGTGGACGGCGTGCTGCACATCGGCAAGCCCATCACCAATGCGCGCCTGTACGTGCTGGACGAACGTGGCCAGCCGGTGCCCCTGGGCGTGGCCGGGGAGCTTTATGTGGGCGGCGCAGGCGTGGCCCGCGGCTACCTGAACCGCGAACAATTGAACGCCGAGCGTTTCGTGGCGGACCCCTTCAACCCGGCAGCGGGGGCGCGCATGTACCGCACGGGCGACCGTGTCCGCTGGCTGGCCGATGGCAACCTCGACTACCTGGGGCGCGATGATGATCAGGTGAAAATCCGTGGCGTGCGCATTGAGCCAGGCGAGGCCGAACAGGCCCTGCTGCACTGCCCGGGGATCCTGGAGGCCGTGGTGGTGGCGCAGGTGCTGGAGCAGGGCGACCCACGCCTGGTGGCGTACTTTACCCACCAGGGCCCGGCGCCGGACATTGCCGCCTTGCGCCAGCAATTGCAGGCGCGGCTGCCCGATTACCTGGTACCGGCCGCCTTTGTGCGCCTGGCGGCCTTGCCGCTGACCGCCAATGGCAAGGTCGACCGTCGCGCGCTGCCGACGCCGGGCGTGGATGCGTTGCCAAGCCGCGAATACCAGGCCCCGGTGGGTGAACTGGAAGCTCGCCTGGCGCAGATCTGGGCCGCGCTGCTGGCCGTGGAACGGGTGGGCCGCCACGACAACTTCTTCGAACTGGGCGGCCATTCGCTGTCGGCTATCCGCCTGGTCAGCCTGCTGCGCAAGGCGGACCTCAACGTGACCCTGGCCGAGCTGTTCCGTCACCCCAGTGTCGCCGACCTGGCACACTGGCTGCACACCCGGCAAGCCGTCGATGAGGCGCCGCCGGTGACGGTGGTGCGCGCCGCCGGCAGCCAGCCGCCGCTGTTCCTGATTCACGATTTCACCGGCCTGGACGCCTACTTTCCGGTACTGGGCCAGCACTTGCCGGACGGTTACCCGGTGTACGGCCTGGTGGGTGTGCCACTGGGCCAGCCGCAGCCCGATACCTTGCAGGGCCTGGCGGCACGCCTGGTGACGCACATTCGCCAGCAGCAGCCGCAGGGGCCGTATCGCCTGGCCGGCTGGTCGTTCGGCGGGGTGCTGGCGTATGAGGTGGCCACGCAATTGCTGGGTATGGACCAGTCGGTCGCCTTTCTTGGCCTGATCGACACTTATGCGCCACGTCTGATTGACCAGGGCAAGGCGCGTTGGCAGGGCACGGACCTGTTGTCGCGGCAGCTGGTGGGCCATCTGACCGGGTACTGGCAAGACGAGGCACAGCGGGCCAGCCTGCGGCGGCTGGCCGGTGACTCCAGCGGTTTTGATGAGGTGTTGCGCCAGTGCCGCGAGCAAGGTTTGCTTTACCCGGCGCTGGCCGAGGCCTCGGATGCCCAGGTACGCGATTACCTGGCCCGCGAGGTGGCCCACGGGCATGCCCTGGCCCACTACCGTGTGGAGCCGCTGCCTGTGCCGGTGCACCTGTTCTGCGCCGAGCAGCGTGATGCGCTGCGCGCCAACGGCAGTGCCGTCCTGGGCTGGGAGGCGCACGTGGCCGCCGGGCAGTTGCACGCCATCAGCGTGCCCGGTGATCACCTGAGCATGATGCAGGCGCCCCACGTCCAGGTACTGGGCCGCGCCTTGGGCCAGGCGCTGGAGGCGGCAATGCAGGCGCCCGCCGCGCCGCCGTCGGTGGCCGATTATCAGCCGGTGCTGGCGATCCAGAGTGGCATGGCCGGCCAGGCGCCGCTGTTCTGCGTGCCGGGGGCGGGCGACAGTGTCACCAGCTTCATTGGCCTGGCGGAGGCACTGGGGGCGCATTGGCCGGTGTATGGGATACAGCCCCGGGGGTTGGTGGGCCAGGCGGTGCCCCATAGCCGCGTCGAGGCCGCCGCCGATTGCCACGTGAAGGCCATCGAAGCGTTGTACCCGGACGGTCCCCTGCACCTGGTGGGCCACTCGTTTGGCGGTTGGGTGGCCCATGCCATGGCGGTGCGCCTGCAGGCGCGTGGTCGGCAGGTGTTGTCGCTGACCCTGGTGGACAGCGAGGGGCCCGGTGACGGCAGGTCTTACACCACCACCCAGGCGTTACAGCGTTTGCTCGAGTCGCTGCAGTTGGCCAGCGGCAAACGCCTGGGGCTGTCACCCCAAGTGTTTGCCGAGGCCGATGATGCCGCGCAACTGACGCTGCTGCATGGGGCCATGGTCAAGGCCGAGCTGTTGCCGCCGCGCATGGCGCCCCAGGCGCTGCAGGCCATTGCCCGGACCTTCGCCAGTGCCCTGCGCACGCCGTATCGCCCACGGGGCGGTTACGACGGGCCCGCCAGCCTGGTGTTGGTGGCGGACCCGGTGCTGGACAGCGCCGGCAACCAGCGCGAACAGGCCGCGATGCTCAGCCGCTGGCAGCAGGTGCTGCCCCAACTGGTGCCTTGGAACGGTCCCGGCAATCACTTCAGTGTGCTCAAGGCGCCGCATGTGTACAGCCTGGCCGCATGGTGGTTCGACGGCCAGGCCGTGGCCCTGGCGCGCAGCCCGTCCTGACAACCTCAGGCGGGGTTTGCCTGGCAAGCCCCGCCGCCCACCCAAGCAGGCAACCATGAACAGTTCAAACGTACGCAAGATTGCAATCGGCAGCGCCCTGGCCCTGGTGGCCTGCGCTGCCCTGTATGCCGTGGGTGGCTCACGCAAGCCACCCGCTTACATCACCGCCCAGGTGGAGCGCGGCGACCTTGAGAACGCGGTACTGGCCACCGGGGTGCTGGAGGGCATCAAGCAAGTGGATGTCGGTGCCCAGGTGTCGGGCCAGCTCAAGTCGTTGAAGATCAAACTGGGCGACAAGGTGAAAAAGGGCCAATGGCTGGCCGAAATCGACCCGTTGGTGTTGCGCAACACCCTGCGCCAGGCGGAGGTCGATGAAGAGAAGCTGCAGGCCGAGCGCCTGTCCACCGAGGTGCAGATGAAGCAGGCGCGGCGCCTGTACGAGCGCTACAAGGATTTGCAGGCCGACGAGTCCATCTCGCGCCAGGACTTCGATAACGCCCAGTCCGACTACGAGGTACAGCAGGCCAACCTGCGCTCCCTGGACGCGCAGATCAAAAGTGCGCAGGTGCAGATCGACACCGCCAAGGTCAACCTGGGCTACACGCGCATCATCGCGCCCATCGACGGCGACGTGGTGGGCATTGTCACCCAGGAGGGCCAGACCGTGATCGCCAACCAGCTGGCGCCCGTGCTGCTGAAACTGGCGGACCTGGACACCATGACCATCAAGGCCCAGGTGTCGGAGGCCGACGTGATCCATATCCATCCCGGGCAGCCGGTGTATTTCACCATCCTGGGCGAGGATAAGCGTTACTACGCCACCCTGCGCGGCACGGAGCCGGCGCCGCAGAATTACCTGGACACCGACGCCACCGGGGCCAAGGCCAAGCAGGACAGCGCGGTGTTCTACAACGCGCTGTTCGAGGTGCCCAATGCCGACCATCGTCTGCGCATCGCCATGACCGCCCAGGTGCGCATCGTACTCGCCACCGCGCAGCAGGCCCTGAGTGTACCGGTGGCGGCGTTGGGTGCCCGCGCCGGCGATGGCAGCGTCCGGGTGCAGGTGCTGGACAAGGATGGCTTTGCCCAGCCGCGGCAGGTCAGGACCGGTATCAACAATAACGTCCAGGTGCAGATCACCGAAGGCCTGGCCGAAGGTGATCGGGTGGTGATCGGTGAGCTGGCGGCCGCCACGGCGGGGAGCTGAGCATGAACCTCAAGGTAGAGCTGACGCCGCTGCACCCGACGGCCACCGATGTCGCGCCACCCTTGCTGCGCCTGGCGGGCGTGAGCCGCAGCTTTCGCGCCGGCGACCGCGAGTTCCTGGCCCTCAAGCAGATCGACCTGCAGATTCACGCTGGCGAGCTGGTGGCGATCATCGGCGCGTCGGGCTCGGGCAAGTCGACGCTGATGAACATCCTGGGCTGCCTGGACCATGCCAGTGCCGGCAGTTACCAGGTGCACGGCCAGGAAACCCGCGAGCTGGACGATGAGGCCCTGGCGGCGCTGCGCCGTGACCATTTCGGTTTTATCTTCCAGCGCTATCACTTGCTGCCGCACCTTGATGCGGTGCGCAACGTCGAGATCCCGGCGGTGTACGTTGGCAGCGGCCATGCCCAGCGTCACCAGCGTGCCCGCGAGCTGCTGGGCCGCCTGGGCCTGGCCGGGCACCTGCAGCATCGGCCCAGTCAACTGTCCGGCGGCCAGCAGCAGCGCGTCAGTATTGCCCGCGCGCTGATGAACGGTGGTCAAGTGATCCTGGCCGACGAGCCCACCGGCGCCCTGGATACCCACAGCGGCAAGGAGGTGATGCGCATCCTGCTGGAGCTGCATGCCGCAGGGCATACGGTGATCCTGGTGACCCACGACCCCAAGGTAGCGGCCAACGCCGAGCGGGTGATCGAGGTCAGCGACGGCCAGATCATCGCGGACCGGCGCACACCGCGTTCGCCGGCGCTGACTGACCCTGCCACCGAGCCGCCGGCGCCCGCCCCACGGCGCCTGCTGGCCAGCCTGGGGTTGTTTCGCGAAGCCTTCAACATGGCCTGGGTGGCGCTGGTGTCGCACCGCATGCGCACGCTGCTGACGATGCTGGGCATCGTCATCGGCATCACCTCGGTGGTGTCGATCTCGGCGATTGGCGAGGGCGCCAAGGGCTATGTGCTCAAGGACATTCAGGCCATCGGCAGCAACACCATCGATGTCTACGCCGGGGCCAACTTTGGTGACAGTCGGGCCAAGTCCATCGAAACCCTGGTGCTGGCCGATGTCACCGCGCTCAATCAGCTGTATTACATCGACAGCGCCACGCCGGTGATTGGCCGCAGCACGCTGGTGCGCTACCGCAACATCGACGTCGATGCCCAGCTCAACGGTGTCAGCAACCGCTATTTCCAGGTGCGCAACATTCGCCTGGCTGCGGGTATTACCTTCAGCGAGGACGACGCGCGGCGTCAGGCACAAGTAGTGGTGATCGACCACAACACTGCCCAGCGCCTGTTCGGGCCGGGTGTGGAACCCCTGGGGCAGGTGATTTTGATCGGTAACTTGCCGTGTACGGTGATTGGCGTGGCGGCCGACAACAAGAACCTGTTTGTCGCCAACAAGAGCCTGAACATCTGGGTGCCGTATGAAACGGCTGCCGGGCGGGTGCTGGGGCAGCGTCACCTGGACAGCATCAGCGTGCGGATCAAGGACGGCATGCCCAGCAAGATGGTCGACGAGCAGGTCAACAAACTGATGCTGCAACGCCACGGTACCAAGGATTTCTTCACCAACAACCTCGACAGCGTGATGCAGACCGTGGAGAAGACCAGTCGATCGCTGACCCTGTTGCTGTCGCTGATCGCGGTGATATCCCTGGTAGTGGGGGGGATCGGGGTGATGAACATCATGCTGGTGTCGGTGACCGAGCGCACCCGCGAGATCGGCATTCGCATGGCCGTGGGCGCGCGGCAATCGGACATTCGCCAGCAGTTCCTGGTGGAGGCGGTGATGGTGTGCCTGATGGGCGGGGTGGTGGGAATCGCGTTGTCTTACGCGATCGGCTATTTGTTCACCCTGTTCGTGAAACAGTGGCACATGGTGTTTTCCCCTGCGTCGGTGCTCACTGCGTTTGCCTGCTCCACCCTGATTGGCGTGGTATTCGGCTTTGTGCCAGCGCGCAACGCCGCGCGCCTGGACCCCATCGAAGCACTGGCACGCGATTGAGTGCCGTGTGGGACCGAGCGAAGCTCGGGAAGGGCACGGCTCGAGTGTGGTGTCGTTCGCTTCCCGAGCTTCGCT
>KI547165.1:368735-376560 GCA_000497835.1 gamma proteobacterium L18
TGTGGTGTCGTCCGCTTCCCGGGCTTCGCTCGGTCCCACATGCAGGCGGAGCGAAGACAGTTAGCTGTCGCGCAGGGCTTCGTACAGCCAGCGGGTCAGGGCGCGGCGGCCGCTGATGCCGAGTTTCTGCGCGGCGCGGCGTTGGTAGCTGCCCACGGTGTGAACGGTGAGGGTCAGGCGTTCGGCCTGCTGCTGGGCGGTGAGCCCTGTCAGCAGGCCCAGGCACACCTGGGTTTCGCGCTCGGATAACCTCAGGCCTGCCTGGCACAGGCGTTCCTGGAAACGTCGAGCCAGGTTTTCCGGTGTCGAGGCTTCGGCGGCGGTGCAGGCGGCGCGCGAAGCCGTCACGTGCTGGTCCAGAATGGAAAACAACAGCGGTGACAGTACCCTCAGACGCCGCCGTTCAGCCAAGGTAAAGCCGCACTGCGGTGTGGCACGCAGCACGGTGATCTCGGCGCCCCCTGCGCCAGGCTCGTCAGGGGCCCGCAAGCACAATGAACTGCCCTCTGCCACGTCCTTGCCATCGGATAACCAGCACACCTGTGTGGCGGCACTGGCCAACTGGGTATTGATCAGCTCACGCAGCGCGCAAGGGAAGCCCTGGCTGCCGATCTGGGCAATGACATTGCCGATTTGCGGAAAGGGCGTCGGGCGCATGGTGGGTCCCTCGCAGTCACGGCGGATTAACGGGATGTCGAACCCAGCGTCAGTTTTTGCGTCTTCTGGCCTCGCAGGTTGAGCAGTTGCAGCAGTACGCCTACGAACGCTACGGCCCCAGCGCCGATGGCCAGGCTCCAGGTCGGCCATTGGGCCAACAGCAGCAGGCCGCCCACCGCCGCGCCAATGGCGCTGCCCAGGTACAAGGCCGATTCGTTCAGGGCCACGGCCAGGTTGCCATCGCCATGCTCATCACGGGCAGCGATCAGCTCGTTGTTTTGCGGCACCTGCAACGCCCAGCCCACAGCCCCCCACACGGCAATCGGCAGCATGGCCAGCCAGGGTGTCACAGCCGCGGCAGCCGGAAGCAGCAGCAGCGCGACGGTCAGTACCAGCATGATCAGCCAGGTCAGCATCGGCCCCTTGATGACGTCCACCAGCGGCCCCACCATGAAACTGCCGGCCACGCCGCCCAAGCCCCATACCCACAGGTAGGGCGTGACGTTGAAACTCGACGTGCCGGTAGCATCGCTCATCAACGGCGCGATAAAGGTGTACAGGCCCAGGCTGGAAACCGCCGCCAGCAACGAGACGGCCAGGATAGTCAGCACCCGGGTATCGCCCAGCAGCGCCAGTTTGCGTTTCAGCGGCACCTGGGGGCCGCCAGCGATGGCCGGCAACTTGAACAGCAGGCCCAGCCAGGCAACCAGGCCCAGCGCCGCCACCAGCCACAAGGCCGCCTGCCAGCCCAGATGATCGGCCAGGATCAGGCTCAGGGGTACGCCCAGCACCGTACCGCTGGCCATGCCGGCCATGATCACCGCAATCGCCTTGCCACGCCGCTGGGGCTCGGACACCGCAGCGGAGGCGGCGATGCCGGTGGCCAGGTACACGCCGGCGCCCAGGCCGGCCACGGCGCGACACGCCAGCAACAGGGCGTAATCATCCACCAGCGCGCTGGCGGCGTTGGCCAGCACGAACACTGCCAGCGCCAGCAGCAGGCCCAGGCGTTGACGGTGCGCGGGCAGCACGGCCACCACCAGCGGTGAGCCGATGCCATAGGCCAGGGTGAAGGCGGTCACCAGTTGGGCGGCCACCGCCACTTGCACGTCGAAGGCGTGCTGGATCATCGGCAGCAGGCCGGCGGTCACGTAGGACGCCATGCCCAGCGCGAACGCGCCAACCGCGATCAGGTACACCGAAGGGGAGGTTGAATTGCTCATGTGTTTCTCCATTACTGGCTACAGGGCGGGCGGCCAGGGCCGCTCACCGGCTTCCATTCAAAGGCTGAGGTTGACGTCGTACTCGTTGAGCCAGGCGTTGAGGCCAACCGCCAGTTCCATGCCCATGCGGTCATACATCGGCGAGTTGCTGCCCAGTGGCCGCGCCAGGGTGTCCTTGACCTGCCCGGCATCAAGCAGCGCCCGCACCGGGGCGTGGGTGTCGGCCATGATTGCGGCCAGGTCGCTGCGCAACGCGGCCTCGTAGGCCGGGTCCTGGGTGGAGGGGTAGGGGCTCTTGACCCGGTCGCTGATCGACGCGGGCAGCAGGTCGCGGGTGGCGGCACGCAGGATGCTTTTTTCCCGGCCATCGAAGGCTTTCATCGCCCACGGGATGTTGAAGGCGTACTCGACCAGACGGTGGTCGCAGAACGGCACGCGCACCTCAAGGCCCACGGCCATGCTCATGCGATCCTTGCGGTCGAGCAGGGTTTGCACGAAGCGGGTCAGGTTGACATAGGTCATCTGCCGCATGCGCACGTCGGTGGCGCTTTCGCCCGGCAGCACCGGTACTTCGGCCAGTGCCTGCTGGTACGAGTCACCGAGGAATTCGCTCATCGAAAGCTTGTCCATCAGGCCACGGCTGAACAGCGGTTTGCCGTCGAAGTATTTGCCCGTCACCGACGTCAGCCACGGGAAGGTCTGCGCGCCGATGGCGTCGGGATCGTGGAACCAGCGGTAGCCACCGAAGACTTCGTCGGCCGACTCCCCCGACAGGGCCACGGTGGAGTGGCGGCGCACTTCCTCGAACAGGCGATACAGCGAAGGCCACATGTCGCCCCAGAACGCCGGCGGCAGGTCCAGGGCGCGGATGATGCTGGTGCGCAGTTGCGGGTCGGCCATTTCCCGGCTGTCGAGCAGGATCTCGCCGTGGGTGGAGCGGATTTTCTCCACCAGGTCTTTCACGAAGGGTGCATCGGGCGTGCCGCGCACCGCGTCGCCGGTAAAACCGCCGCCGTGATCGACGAAGTCCAGCGAGAACGAGCGGATATTCTCCTTGCCCGCCGCCAGCAGTTTTTTCGAGGCCAATGCCGTGATGATCGACGAGTCCAGCCCGCCGGACAGCAGGCTGCACAGGGGCACGTCGGCGACGATCTGGCGGTCGACGATGTCTTCGAGCAAATCGCGGGTATGGGCGATGGTCTGCTGCAGGTCATCGGTGTGCTCGCGGGCTTCGAGCTGCCAGTAGCGGTGGCGCTTCAGGCCATTGCGGTCGACGGTGATGAACTCGCCCGGCAGCACTTCATGCATACCCTCGAAGATGGCGTGCCCGGGGGTTTTGACCATCTCGAAGATTTCCCGCAGGCCGCTGGCACCGACCGTGCGCGGCACCAGCGGGTTGGCCAGCAGGGCCTTGGGCTCGGAGCCGAAGATTACGCCGTCGGCGGTGGGGTAGTAGTACAGCGGCTTGACCCCCATGCGGTCACGCACCAGGTGCAGGGCCTGGCTGCGCGCGTCCCAGATGGCGAACGCGTACATGCCGTTGAGCTGTTCGGTGAAGGCCACGCCCCATTCCAGGTAGGCGCGCAGCACCACTTCGGTATCGCTGTCGGTTTCGAACTGATGGCCGCGGCTGCGCAACTCGTTGCGCAGCTCGCGGAAGTTGTACACCTCGCCGCTGTAGGTGATGGTGGCGGCGAGCTTGCCGCCCTGGCGGCCGAGCATCGGTTGACGGCCGCCCTCAAGGTCGATGATCGACAGGCGACGGTGACCCAGGCCCACGGGACCGTCGATCCACAGCCCTCCGGCGTCGGGGCCGCGGTTGGCCATGGTCAGGGTCATGCGCTCAAGCACGTCGCGCTGGTACGACAGGTCCTGGCCAAACGCGAGCCATCCGGCAATTCCACACATAGGTTCAACTCCTTGTAATCGGGTTCAGCCGAGGCTTTCGAGGTCGGCATTTTCGGGAATGAGGGTGCGCTGGCCGTTGACGATGTAGCGCACCGGCGCCGCGCTCAGGGAGCGGGCGTGAATGTCGTTGAGCAGGGTTTGCAAGCCGATGGTGGTGTCCAGCCCGGCGAATGGCTGGCGTGGCGGCTTGCCGGCGGCCACCTGGCCCAGCACGTCCTCGCACAGGCGCGTCAACTTGACGATGGTGGCCAGCGCCGGGTCGGTGCTGCCGCTGTAGTGGCGTTGCTCCAGTTCCACCAGGGCGCCTTTGGCGTTGCGGGTCCAGACCCGCAGGTGGTCCACGTCCCAGTTGGGCTCGTCGAATTCCAGACGCGCATGAATGATGGCGCCGGCGGGGTCGGCAAAACTGAAGTCCAGGGTGCGCTGGCGGTGGATGTTGACGAAGCTGGCGTAGCCGGCCACGGTGGCCGCGCCCAGGCCTGCGCTGAACATCACGGTGTCTTGCACGCGGTCACCGGAAATCGAGAAGTCCGAATCGATGCCGATCGCGTGGTGCAGACGCATGGGCTCGTGCGTCGGGCAGATCCAGCTGACCAGGTCCAGGGCATGGATGACCTCGCTGATCACGCCGCAGGTTGGGCGATAGTCGTTGAGACGGTCCTTGCCCCAATGGAAGCTGGCACGCAGAAGGCGCCACTGCTCCCGCTGCACCATGGCCTTGAGCAGCGCCGTGGCCTCGGAATAGCGTTCCACCAGGTCCAGGGCAAAGCCGCTGGCAGCGCGTAGGCCGGCGGCCAGGCCCGGCAGGTCGTCGCCGGGCACCAGCATCGGTTTTTCGCAGAGGATGAAGCCCCGGTACCCGTTCAGGTCGGCCAGTACATTGGCATGCTGGATGTCATTGGCACTGACCACGACGATCTCGGGTTGCAGCTCCTGTAGGGCCTCCTTGAGGTTGGAGTAATAGGGTAGGGATGAGTGTTTCCGGCGCCGCGAGCAATACGCCAGTTGCAACGGGTATCGGCTGGCCAGGTGTTCAAAGGCGCGCTGGAAGCGCAAGCCGGCGTATCCCAGGCCGATGATCAGTACGTTCATGCGGCCGCCCCCCGAGGTTGCCAGGCCCACACCGTTTCGTCGCTGCATCGGTAACCCAGGCGTTCGTACAAGGGCTCGGCGGCGCGGGTGGATTGCAGCATGACCTTGGCGACCGGGCGGCGCTCAAACCAGCTCATCAATGCCTCCATCAACTGCCGGGACAGGCCGGTGCCACGGTGTGCGGGGTCGACCACCAGCGATTGCACCCAGCCACACCGCCCATTGAGGCAGTCGGGGCCCGGTGCGCGGGTGTCGACAAAGCCGGTCACGCAGCCCAGCACCTGGCTGCCCCGCAGCGCTACCAGCACGCAGGTGTCGCCAGGCTGGGGCAGGGTGGTGGTCAACCAGTCACGGTAGGCGGCGCGCCACTGTTGGCGCAGCGCCGGGTCCTGGCAGGCGTAGCTGGCCGTGGAACCTTCCAGCAGCAGCGCCCGCAGGTTGATCAAGGCGTCGACATGTTCCGTGGCGGCGGGTTGTACCGTGGCGCGGCTCACGCAACACCTCGCAGCAGGCTGTATTCAGCCAGGGGGAGGTCGAAGTGGCGGAAGGTTTCCTGAATGGCGCTGGCCAGGTGTTCGATCTGCTGCAGGCTGTGGTTGGGCGTGACGTTGACCCGGAAGCGTTCGCTGCCCACCGGTACCGACGGCGCATTGATGGGCTGCAGGTACACCCCATGGACGTTGAGCAGGCGCTCGGCGGCCAGTTTGCACAGGTGACCGTCGCCAACCAGAATCGGCAACACGTGAGTGGTGGAACCCGGCATCACCTCGATGCCCGCGCGCGCCAGGCAGTCGCGCAGCTGGCGCGTCTTGTCGTGCAGGGCCTGGCGTTCGCCCTCGTGATATTTCAGGTGCTCGATGCTGGCCAGGCAACCGCCCACCACGGCCGGCGGCAGGGCGGTGGTGAAGATGAACCCCGTGCACAGTGAGCGAATCGCGTCGACCAGGGTGCTGGTGGAGGCGATATAGCCGCCGATGATGCCAATGGCCTTGGCCATGGTGCCCTGAACGATGTCGACCTGGTCCAGCACCCCCAGCTCCGCGGCCAGGCCCGCGCCGCGCGGCCCGTACATGCCCACGGC
Organism: gamma proteobacterium L18; assembly: GCA_000497835.1. Taxonomy (GTDB): domain Bacteria; phylum Pseudomonadota; class Gammaproteobacteria; order Pseudomonadales; family Pseudomonadaceae; genus Aquipseudomonas. The sequence goes on from KI547165.1 coordinate 374,697, forward strand.
GTGCACTTCGTCCAGGTAGGTCAAGGCGTTGTACTGCTTGGCCACCTTGACGATCTCGACGATGGGCGCACGGTCGCCGTCCATGGAATAAATGGACTCGAACACCACCACTTTCGGCCGCTCCAGGGGGTAGCTGGCCAGCAGTTGGCGCAGGTGCTCGACGTCGTTGTGACGGAACACCTGGCGCTCGCCGCCGGCGGCCCGAATGCCGTTGATGATCGAGGCATGGTTGAGCGCATCGCTGAACACCACGCAATCGGGCAAGGCCCGCAGCAGGCATTGCAGGGTGGCGTCGTTGGAGCCGAAACCGGTGGGGAATACCAGCGCCGCTTCCTTGTCGTGCCAATCGGCCAGCGCCGTTTCCAGGCGGTCGAACAATTGGTGCGTACCGCCGATGTTGCGCGAGCCACCGGCGCCGGCGCCGTACTGGTCGACGGCTTCGTGCATGGCTGCACGTACACTGGGGTGCTGGGACATGCCCAGGTAATCATTACTGCACCAAACCACGACCTCGCTGTCATTCTTCTCTGGAAGACGAGCCATCGGGTAGCGCCCACAGACGCGGTTCAGTGTCGTGAAATGACGGTATTGCCCGGAGAGGCGCAAGGCCTCCAGTTGCTCCTGCAGAATTGCTTGATACATCTTGTACAACTCCTTGGCAGAATCCCGCGACGAGTCCCTGGCGGGCGAAAAGGGCCAGCAATGCTGGCAACGTGATTCTTAAGGAGGAAAAGAATCGTTACAATGAGTACCGTTTATGCTGTTACTAGGAGTTACTGGGCTATGGGACGGACACTCGAACGAACGCGTGATGACCTTGCGCAGTTCCTGCGCAGTCGTCGTGAACGGGTCACGCCAGAAGAAGTAGGGCTGCCTGGTACCGGCCGCCGCCGCACCCCCGGGCTGCGTCGCGAAGAGGTCGCAGCCCTGGCTGGCGTGGGGGTTACCTGGTACACCTGGTTTGAGCAAGGCCGTGACATAGGGGTGTCGGCCGCGTTCCTGGACAACCTGTGCCGGGTGCTCAAACTGGATGCAATGGAGCGTCGCCATCTGTACTTGCTGGCCTTCCAGCGCCCGCCCGCCGAGGTCGGCGAAACCTGGTGCGTGGTGCCGAAAATCATCATGCGCATGCTCGACGATCTCCCCTTGCGCCCCGCCTATGTGCTGAACCTGCGCTGGGACGTGCTGGCCTGGAACCCTGCGGCAGACAAAATCTTCGGCTTTTCCCGCATGCTCCCCGAGCACCGCAATGTGTTGTGGATGCTGTTCATGGACGAGCACACCCGTTCGCTGTTCGAACCCTGGGATGACCAGGCGCTGCAGATGCTGTCCAGCTTCCGCCGCGATTACGTGCACGCTTCCAAGGAAAGTGACGTCGCCACCCTGGTCAAGGACCTGGAACGCATGGCGCCGCAATTCAAGGACTGGTGGAACCGCCAGGAAATCCATGGGCCTTGCCAGGGCATCCGGTACATGGCGGTCGAGTCGTTGGGGCCGTTGGTGCTTGAGCACACCACCTTGACGGTGGACGTGGATCGGCACCTGCGGCTGGTGTATTACACCCCGGACGCCAAGGGGGGCTCGGTGTCCCGGTTTGAGCGGTGGTTGCAGGGGGAGGGGCAGGCGGTGAAGGCGAAGATACTGGCAGGTGGGTTGGCGTATTGAGGGGCAGCTGAGCGGTAATTGGCTGAGCCTTGGCCGGCGATGCAGGCGACGCCGTCCTGAAGTCGCAACTTTTTTGATGTGGGAGCGGGCTCTGCCCGCGAAGAGGTCGCGGTGGTGTTTCAGACACTTCGCGGTGTTCTATTCGCGGGTAGAACCCGCTCCCACAGGGTGGGATTGGCGGTGCCCGCATCGCGACCAA
>KI547165.1:377207-381129 GCA_000497835.1 gamma proteobacterium L18
TGTCTGCATCGCGACCAAGGTCGGCTCCTACGCCGATCGTGGTAGGAGCCGGCCTCGGCCGCGATGCAGGCGACGCCGCCCTGAAGTCGCAACTGTTTTGATGTGGGAGCCGTGGTGTTTCAGACACTTCGCGGTGTTCTGTTCGCGGGTAGAACCCGCTCCCACAGGATGGGGGATTGGCGGTGTCTGCATCGCGACCAAGGTCGGCTCCTACGCCGATCGTGGTAGGAGCCGGCCTTGGCCGCGATGGGGTTACCGCCGTTCGCCTGCAAAGCGTCTGGCCCTGTGTATCGCCGCGGTCAGCGGATCTGCGATCAGCCGCGCGCCTTGAACGCGGCGGCCACCAGCCCGTCCAGCCAGTCCTGGTGGCCATTGATCATCGGGTTGGGCTTGGCGTTGTGCAGCTCAAGCGCCGGCTTACCTTTCTGGGTTTCCTGAGTGAGGATGCGCACGCGGCCGCCTTCCAGGTCCTCGACCAGCCAGGCATGGTGCACATCCAGGCGTGTGTCGCCTTCACCGGCCCAGCCGTGCCAGGCCACGCGGCCCGGTTGGTCGGCGGTGGGGGCGATGAACTCGTTGCACCGGGCCTCCACGGGGAAACCGAAGGTTTCAAAGTAGAACCGCACGCCATCGGACAGCGCCGGGCCTTGGTGGTCGTGGAAACGAGTGTTGGCGCTGTTGGCATAGTAAGTGGGCCACTGCGCCGGCACGACCAGCAACGGCCAGACGTCGGCGGCGCTGAGGCCGGCGACGATCACTTCGTTGGACACATAGTTTTCGGTGAAACCGGGGACGAACCCTTCGGGCCAGTGAATGGCATTTTGCATGGCAGCTCCTGAGCAATGACGTGTCTTGGATGGGCAGAGGATGACCCTGGCCCTGAAATAAAACCAATCGTCATTTGTTATCCAGGTCATCACCCAGGCTGATATCAGCAGGCCGAACTCCGCCCCTGACCGTGCGCGGGCACGAGGGGGCGTCCGGGTGGCCGATATGGCAACTAATATTAGCTTATGAAATTTATGTATTTTGCTCATTTTGTTTTGGATCCTAAGATCCTTGCACCCCACCACGGGATCACAGCCGAGCGCTGCACAGCGCCGAGGATAGGAAGAATGCTCATACGGATGACGACTGATGACCCATGCTGCCCGCCTGTTTCTGCGTATCACCCCCACCGCCGGCCTACCGCTGGCCGCCGCCACCCCGAGTGCACCGTTACCCGTTGACCAGGCCCTTGGTGCCAGGACAGTGCCCCGGTTGCAGGTTCAGGGTTCGGTTCCACTGCCAGGGAGAACGGTCAATGCTCACCACCATCAGCGCTGATGCGCTATCGCCGCCACTCATACACGACCTGCTGGAACACCGTATCTACGGTATCCGTATCCCCGGGTTCTGTAGCCAGCACAGCTTGCAGGCCGCCCGTGAGGGGCTGTTCGACCACCCGCAGCGCGGCGCCCTGGGCCATGCCCGCGAGTTCACCCGGCTGGGAATCGCCTATGCCGAAGTGAAAAGCGAAGCGGTGCGCAGCGCCTACCACCAGAGCGCACGGGCCAACATCCAGCGGGTGCGCAGCCTGTTCACGCCTTACCTGTCGCCCATCGACGAGTTTCGCCTGCGCCTGGACGAAGCCTGGCCGCGCGACGCGCACTTGCTGGACGTGGATGGGCAGAAGTGTTTCACCGGCGTGTGTCGCTACCAGGAGCCGGGCATTGACCTGTGCCCGCATATCGACAAGCTGGAATGGAACCTGCCAGCCCACTTGCAGGTGAACCTGCAAGCGCAATTGTCGGTGAATATCTACCTGCAAGTCCCGGAGCGAGGCGGCGAGCTGGAAGTGTGGAACATTCGCCCTTCAGCCGAGCAATAGCCATTTGACCGGCTCGGGGAGTTCGCTCCCCGACCTGATGGGAGTCAAGCATGAGTCATTCTGCAAACGATCACCGCCGGTGGTGGGCACTGGCCGGCGTCAGCATCGCCAGTTTCCTGGGCTGCGTGGATTTCACCATCGTCAACACCGCGCTGCCGGCGCTGCAAGCCCAGTTGGACGTGCCGGTCAGCACCTTGCAATGGGTGATCAACGGCTTTCTGCTGGCCATGTCCAGCTTCATGGTGTTGGTGGGGCGGCTGGCCGACCTGTACGGCCGCAAGCGTGTGTTATCCCTGGGGTTGGTGGTGTTCGGGCTGGCCTCGTTGGTGGCGGGGCTGGCCCAGGGGGCTGGGGTGTTGGTGGCCGCCCGGGTGGCCCAGGGGCTGGCCTGCGCGGTGCTGTACACCGCGTCCGGGGCCATCGTGGCGCAGGCCTTTGCCGCCCATGAACAGGGCAGGGCGTTCGGGGTGCTGTTTGGTTTCAACGGTGTGGGCCTGGCCGTGGGCCCGGTGTTGGGGGGGGTGCTGACCCAGGCCTTCGGCTGGCCGTGGATTTTCCTGGTCAATGTGCCCTTCGTGCTGCTCAGCTTGCTGCTGATTGCCGTCAATGTCGATGAGTCGCGCACCCATGAACCGCGTCAAAGCCTGGACTGGGCCGGGGTCATTGTGTTGCTGATCGGCCTGCCCAGCCTGGTGCTATTGATTGTGCAGGGCGACGCGTGGGGCTGGGCGTCTGCGCAGAGCCTGGGGCTGCTGAGCGTGGCCGTTGTTGCCCTGGCAGTGTTTGTGTGGGTGGAACGGCGGGTCGCAGCGCCCATCATCAACCTGCAACTGTTCGCCAACCCGCACTTCGTGGCCGCCGTGCTGGCCAGCTTCAGCCTGGCGGTGTTCTATTGCGTGGCGTTTTTCGTCATGCCCCTGTACCTGACCCACGTGCGCGGCGCCGACGTGCAGGCCAGCGGCCTGTTGCTGTTGCCCACCACCCTGGGCGTGGCGTTGTTGTCGCCCTGGGTGGGCCGCTGGGTAGACCGCAAGGGCGCAGCGCCGCTGATCCAGACGGGGCTGCTGCTGTTCGCAGGTTCTGCGCTGCTGCAGATTGCCTTTGCGCCCACCACGTCGCTGCTCTACGTGCTGGCCGCCTTTGCGCTGATGGGCCTGGGCTGGGCCTGCCTGCTGGGGCCGTCCACGGTATTGGGCGTCAGTGCGGTGCCCGAGCAGTTTGGCTCGGTGGCCGTGGGCTCGCTGATGACGCTGCACAATGTCGGTGGCGGCCTGGGCCTGGCGTTGGGGGTGAGTGTGCTGCGGCATTACACCGGGCCTGGGCAGCCGACGCAGCCTGGGGCGTTGCTGGATGGGTACCACGCGGTAATGATCGCGCTGGCGCTGGTGATGCTGGTGGCGTGGGCGGGGCAGCGGTGGTTGCTGCGGGCGGGCGGTGTGCCGGTGCCGGCGCACCACCCGTAGCAGCGGCCGCCAGGCCGCGTCACAGACGCCGCGCTATGCCTGATGCAGCGGGTGGGCCAGACGCCGCCTTCGGCAGCTGCTACAGAGGGGCGGCGAACACTGTGGGAGCACCCGGGAGGCCCCCTCGCGAGCAAGCTTTGCTCCCACAGTGGGGAAGCAACCACCGATATATGCCGCACCACTGTGGGAGCAAAGCTTGCTCGCGATGGCATCGACGCCGTAACCCAGAAAAACCGCGTTGCCTGTATCGCGGCCAAGGCCGGCGCCTACCACGGACGGCGTAGGAGCCGACTTTAGTCGCGATGCAGACGATGCGGTTAGAAGACCGTTGCTGCTACGAGATCGGCGCCGATGCGTGGAACTGCGCTGTGGAGGACTCCATGGAGCGACGCAACCTGTAGCAGCGGCCGTCAGGTCGCGTCACGGACGCCGCGCATTGGCTGGCACACCGCGCCGCCTGTGACGCAGCCTTCGGCAGCTGCTACACCTCTCTGTGGGAGCGGGTTCTACCCGCGAAAAGAACACCGCGTAATTCCTGGCACCCTGTGGCGCCCTTTTCGCGGGTAGAACCCGCTCCCACAAAGACAGT
>KI547165.1:381602-431998 GCA_000497835.1 gamma proteobacterium L18
GGGTAGAACCCGCTCCCACAAAGACAGTTGCTGCTACGGGACCGCGTCGTCTGTATCGCGGCCAAGGCCGGCTCCTACCACGGGCGGTGTAGGAGCCGACCTTGGTCGCGATGCAGGCGACGCGGTTTCAAGACACTTGCGGATAAAGGGTCGCAGAGGATGGCCTGTCAGCGCTCGACTCCATGGGTGCGGTCGTACCCACTGACCTGCGGCGCTGTCCATCCTGCGGGCTGCTGCGCCGCTTCGTAGATTTCCACCAGCAGTGGGTAGCACTTGGCCGTATCGGATGAGTGTTCGGCGGAGCAGTCACCGCCCGGGCACGCCGACAGGCAGCCCAGCAGGTCGATTTCGGCAAAAAACTCAAGATAGTCGCCCGGCTGAACCGGGCTGGCTTTCATGAAGTACTGCCCGGTGTCACGGGTAAAGCCGGTGCACATGAATACGTTCAGCACATCATGCACATGGGGTTCGGCGTCATGCAGGGCCAGCCCGGTGGAGGTCGACAAGGCGCGGGTCAGGTTCGAGTGACAGCAGTGGTGATACTGGCCGCCGGCACTGAGCAGGTTGTGGGTGTAGGGGTCGCAGCGCGTGCCGATCACATCGTGCACCGAGCCGCCAAATTCATCGAAACCATACCAGTCCAGGGTGTCATGGGTGATGGTCGCCATGGGCCGCAGGGTGGGGAAGCTTGAGAACAACTGGTCGCCCACGCCTAGGTGCGTGCCATTCAATGCACGGGTCTTGCCGGTATAAAAGCGTTCGGTCAGGTCATGCTGGTTGAACAGGTTCAGGTCGCCGACCTGCGGCCCTTCGGTGGATACAATGCGGAAAAAGCTGCCAGCCGGGACGGTAAAGGTGGCCGCATCGCGGGCGGGCACCACCACGGTGCGGACAAGCTTGAGCCCGTCGCGCACGGCGCGGTAGGTACTGATGTCCGGGCGGGGCAAGGTCTCGACCGGGTAGCACAGCACCGGTTTGATGGCCTTGCGCTGGGCGGCGTCAAGGGGGGCTTTGGAAAGTGGGGCAGGCTTCATGGAATTCTCCGTTGGTTGCACACGGTCAGGTCTAGGGGGTTATGTACGGGTCGGGTGGCTCAACAGATCGAGCAGGGCGTGCTCGGAATCGTCGAGGTAGCGGTTCATCGCTTCGGCGGCCGCCTGACGCTGGCCTGCAGCGAGCAGGTCATGGATTTCGTGGTCGCGCGCCAGCCACGGGCGCTGGAAGTTTTCTTCGTCGGGTGCGATGGCGAACACCAGGCGCATCTGCGCCGCGACGTTGGTGAAAAAGGCATCCAGCAGCGGGCTGCGCAGCAGGCCCACGATGTGCTGGTGGAAGCGCAGGCTGTGGGTGCCGAAGGCTTGCCAGTCCTCTCGGTCGCGCGCCAGCTCTGCCGCTTCGATGGCATCGAGCATGCGGTCGGACTGGTACTCGCGCAGCGGCTGGCTGCCCAGGATGGCCTGGATCTCCAGGGTGCGACGCACCAGGAACAGGTCGCGCACTTCGGCCACCCCCAGGCGACGCACCATCACGCCCTTGTTGCGCACGTAGGTGGCCAGGCCCTCGCGGCCCAACTGGTGGAGGGCCTCGCGCACGGTGTTGCGCGAGGCGTTGTAACGGTTCACCAGGTCGGCTTCGACCAGCGCCATGCCCGACAGCAGGCGGCCGCCAATGATGTCTTCGCGCAACTCATGGGCCACCTGGTCGGCCAGGGACAGGCCGCCGGCGGCGTGTTCGGGAAGTTTTTCAGTCATGCCAGCTGTACATCCTTGAGGAAGCGGCCCATGCGTTCGCTGCGGTTGTCCAGCAGCTCGCGCGGTGCGCCGGCCTGCACGATCTGCCCGCGCTCCATGAACACCACCCGGTCGGAGACCTGGAAGGCGAATTTCATTTCGTGGGTGACAATGATCATGGTCATGCCGTCGCGGGCCAGGTCTTCGATGACCTTCAGCACATCGCCCACCAGTTCCGGGTCCAGCGCCGAGGTCGGTTCGTCAAACAGCATCACTTGCGGGCGCATGGCCAGGGCACGGGCGATGGCCACGCGTTGCTGCTGGCCGCCGGACAGCTGGTGCGGGTATTTGCCGGCGTGGTCGCGCAGGCCGACCTTGCTCAGCAGGGCCAGGCCCAGGGCGCGCAGTTCGCCGTCACTGGCATGGCCGTGATGGCGCGGGGCGAGCAGTACGTTGTCAAGTACGGTCTTGTGCGGGAACAGGTTGAAGCCCTGGAACACCATGCCCACCTGGACAATGCCCGCCATGTGTACCCGTGGCCCCAGGCCGCCGCCCGGCTCGCCGCTGCCGCGCAGGAAGGGCGCGCCGCACAGCTCCACCGTACCGGCGTCCAGGCCTTCCAGGCCGTTGAGGGTGCGGATCAGTGTAGTCTTGCCCGAGCCCGACGGGCCGATGATCGATACCACTTCACCGAAACGCACGTCCAGGTCGATGCCCTTGAGCACTTCCAGCGGGCCGTAGTGCTTGCGTGCGCCACGTACCCGCAGCGCATGCTCGCCCTGGCGCGCGGGCGCGGCGTGCTGCACGGCTGCCGCGCCGGTGCTGTCGGGCACCGCGCGGGGCGCGCGCTGGCTGACATCCAGGTAGCGCTCCAGGCGTTGCAGCAGGTAACTGAACACCGTGACGATCAGCACGTAATAGAACGCCACCGCCAGCATGGTTTCCATCACCAGGAAGTTCTGCGTGTACAGCTGTTGGCCCACCAGCAGGATCTCCGACAGCGAGATCACCGACACCAGCGAGGTCAGCTTGACGATGGTGATGTATTCGTTGGCCAGGGTCGGCAGCGCCACCCGCAGCGCCTGCGGGATCACGATCAAGCGCTGCACGCCACGGTAGCGGATGCCCAGGGCCTTGCCGGCTTCCAGCTGCCCCTTGTTCACCGCCAGCAGGCCGCCGCGGTGGATCTCGGCGATGTAGGCGGCCTCGCTCAGCACCAGGGCAATAAGCCCGGCGGCGTAGGGGTTGGACAGCAGCACGCTGGTGGCCGGGAACACCTGGGGCAGGTTGTAGACGAAAATAAGCAGCACCAGCAGCGGCAGGCTGCGGAAGAACCAGATGTACACGGCAGCGGCGCGGTTGAGGCTGCGTCGCGGCGATTGCCGGGCCAGGGCCAGGACGAAGCCCAGCACGATGCCCAGCACCCAGGTTTCCAGGCTCAGTTCGACCACCGTGCCCACGGCCTTCCAGAAGTCGCCGTTGACCAGCAGGCTGGCGGCGTAATGCCAATCGAATTGCATGGGGGTTACTCCGGTTTACTGCGCGGCTTGCGGGTTCTGGCCCAGGGCCTGGGCGATCTCGGCGGCGCTGGGTTCTGCCAGGTTGTACTGGGCCAGCAGGGTCTGGTATTCACCGCTGTCCTTCATGGCCGTGAAACCTTGGCGCAACTGGGCCAGCAGGGCGTCGTTGCCCTTGTGCACGGCCAGGCCGATGACCACTGGGTAGATCAGGGTGGTGGAGCTGATGGTGATCCGGCCCTTGAGCTTGTCGGTGGTGATGCGCGCCACCGCGGCGTCCTCGAATTGCACGTCCACGGCCTTGGCCAGCAGGGCCTGGGCGGCTTCCGGCGAAGTGGGGAATTCACGCGAGTCGATCGGCGCCTGACCGTTGGCCTGGCAGTAGTCCTTGGACAGGGCCACCAGTTTGGGGATCCACGAACCGCCCTTGATCGACGCCACGCGCTTGCCGCACAAGTCCTGTGGCTGCTGGGGGCGGAAGCTGTCGTCGCTGCGCACCATCAGCGAGGCGCCGCTTTTGAGGTAGGGCAGGAAATCCACCTGGGCGGCGCGTTCGGGCGTCACGTACAACGCCGAGGCCACCAGGTCGAAGCGTCGAGCGTTGACGCCCATCACCAGGTTGGCGAAGCGGGTGTCGACGAACTGCGGTTGCAGGTTGAGGTGGTGGCTGAGCAGTGTCATGAACGCAGGGTCGAAGCCAGCCGGCTTGCCTTGGTCCAGGAAGGTGTAGGGCGGGTAGGTCAGGTCCGAGCCGATGCTCAAGCGCTGTGGTTGCAGCGTGGCGGTGTCGGCCTGGGCGCAGGCACTGGCGAGCAGGGACAGGGCAAGCAGCGAACGGGTAAAGCGTGCACGAGGGGACATGATGAGGCTCCGCAGGGACTGGATTGTTCAACAATCTATAATCAATGCTTAATCAATACCCGTGCCAACCCTAATATATCGACACGGTTGGTGCGTACTAAAAGAAGGGTTTTTTCCCCGATTCACTGCGTTCGTGCGCCGTAATGGGGCGTGATGGTTACGGTTGGGAACCTTGTGGTGCGCCTTCAGCGCACCAGCACGTGGCCTTCGGGAAGGCCTGAGGCATGTTCGGCCACCGCCTGCCGCGCCACCTCTACCAGGCTGGCCGCCAGCTCCAGGCCCACGCCGGTGCGCCAGGTGGCGTACATTTCCAGATCGGCCGGTATGGGGCGCACGTCCAGGCGGCACAGGCTGCCCGCCGCCAGCGCAGCGTCGACCAACGCCGGGGGCAGGGCGGCAATCCCGAAGTCCTCGGCCAGCAGTCGTTCCATGGCGGCTACCGAGTTGATGCAGCACAGCCGTGGTGCGCGCAGGTCGTGGGCATGCAACAGGCCCAAGAGGTCCTGGTGTGGCCGGGAATGACGGGAAAAAGTGATCAGTCGCTGGTCGGCCAGCATGGCCAGGCTGTCGGCGCCGTGCACGCTGGCGGTGCGGGCCAGCCAGGCCATGGGGTAGCTGGCCAGGTGGACGTTGCGCAGGCCTTCATCGGGCAGCGGGTCGGTTTGCAGGATCAGGTCCAGCTGGCCGCGGCGCAGTTGCTCGGCCAGGTTGCGTGCGGTGTCGGCCTGCAGGTCCAGCTCAAGGTGCGGGTACGCGCTGCCAATGCGCTGGATGAACGGGCCGAGCCAGGTATGAATCACGCTTTCCATGACACCGACGCGAACCCGCCCGGGGTTGCCCGCATCCACCGCCTGACGCAGCGCCTGGGTGCTGTCCAGCACCTGCTCGGCATACCCCAGCAGGGTCTGGCCGCGAGGGGTGAGGGTGGCACCGCGGGTGTCGCGGTCGAACAGGCGTACGCCCAGCTCGTCTTCCAGCGCGGCAATGCGGTTGGACACCGCCGCCTGGGTGCTGAACAGCTTTTGCGCCGCCAGGCGGAAGCTGCCCAGGCGTGCGACCCAGATGAAGGTTTCGAGAAACTTGAGGTTCATGGCGTCGGCATCCCAAGGGCGAAGACGCTGATCATAACGGTGATCGACTTTTGTTATCACCCATGTTGCGAATAACCCGTTGGACCTCGCAGGCCCTGCACGTGAACAATTTGCCCATCAGCCCTTTGCGGAGCCTCACATGAAACGACCCATGCTCAACTGCGATATCGGCGAAAGCTTTGGTGCCTGGCCCATGGGGCTGGATGCGGAGGTGATGCCACTGATCGACTGCGCCAACATCGCCTGCGGTTTCCACGCCGGCGACCCCGGCACCATGCGCCGCACCGTGGCCTTGGCGGTCAGCCACCAGGTGCGCATTGGCGCGCACCCGGCGTATCCCGACCTGGTGGGCTTCGGCCGGCGCAGCATGGCCTGCTCGGCGCAGGAGATCGAAGACATGGTGCTGTACCAGATCGGTGCCCTGGATGCCATGTGCCGCGCCGAAGGCAGCCGCGTGCAGTACGTCAAACCCCATGGCGCGATGTACAACGACATGATGGCCGACCCGGTGCGCCTGGGTGCGGTGATGCGCGCCGTGCATGCCTATGATCCGCAACTGCCGTTGATGCTGATGGCCACCGCCGACACCCGCGCGAGCCAATCCCTGGCCGATGAACTGGGCCTGCAACTGTGGTTTGAGGCCTTCGCCGACCGAGCCTACGAGCCCGACGGCCAACTGGTGAGCCGCCGCCTGCCCGGCGCCGTGCACCATGACCCTGCCCAGGTGGTGGCTCAGGCCTTGGGCCTGGCCCGGGGCGAGCCGCTGGTGACCCGCGACGGCAGCGCCCTGCGCCTGCACGTCGACACCCTGTGCGTGCACGGTGACAACCCCGCGTCGGTGGCCGCAGTACGGCAGATTCGCCAGGCGCTGGATGGCTTGTCGGCATGAAGGCCCGCATCGAGGTCGCGGCCATTGATTGCCTGACGCTGCGCTTGTTCGACGTGATCGAGGAGGCCAACGTGCCGTGGCTGCTGGCGGCGGCCGAGCGCTTGCGCGCCACGTTCGCTGACGCCCTGGTGGAGCTGGTGCCTTCCTACACCACGCTGATGCTGCAGTACGACCTGGCCCGGTTGGACGACGCCCAGGCGCGTGCCTTGTGCGAGCAGGCCCTGAGCGGGCTTGAGCCGACGGCGGCCGACGGCGGCCGGGAACTTGATTTGCCGGTGTGGTACCACCCAAGCGTGGGCCCGGACCTTGAGGCGTTGGCGCGCCAGCGCGGGTTGCCGGTGGATGAGGTGATTGCCTTGCACAGCGGCCGCGCCTACTCGGTGTTTGCCCTGGGCTTTGCCCCGGGGTTCGGCTTCATGGGCCTGGTGGACCCGCGCCTGGCCAGCCCGCGTCTGTCCACCCCACGGCAACGGGTGGCGGCTGGCAGCGTCGGCATTGCCGAGCGCCAGACGGCGATCTACCCGGCGGTCTCGCCCGGTGGTTGGAACCTGATCGGGCGCAGCCCGGCGCGCCTGTTTGACCCGGCATTGGAAGGCTTCAGCCTGTTGCGCCCCGGCGATCGGGTGCGCTTCGTGCCGGTGCAACGCGACGAATTCCTTCGCCTGGGTGGCGATGACACGCCCATGGAGGCACAGGCATGACAGCATTGATCGTGGACAAGGCAGGGCCCCAGGCCAGTGTGCAGGACGGTGGCCGCTTTGGCGTGCGCCACCTGGGCCTGACACAGGGCGGCGCCCTGGACTGGCTGGCTCAGCACTGGGCCAACTGGATGCTGGGCAACCGCCTGGACGCGGCGGTGGTGGAAGTCACGCTGGGCGGCCTGCAGTTGCAGTGTGAAGGCGAGGGGTGGCTGGCACTGGCCGGTGCGGACCTGGGCGCCACCCTGGACGGGCAGTTGCTGGATGTGTGGCGCCCTTTCAAGGTACAGGCCGGGCAGTGTGTGTGCTTTGCCAGCCCCCGGCTGGGCGTGCGGGCCTACCTGGCGGTGCCGGGCGGTGTGCGTGCACCGTCGCTGGCCGGTAGCTGCGCCACGGTGGCCCGCGAAGGGCTGGGTGGCCTGGATGGCCTGGGCAGTGGGCTTAGGGCGGGTGACAGGCTGACCTGGGAAGGCGAAGCCAGCGCCGTGCGCGCCGTGCCACCGGCACTGATCCCGGACCTGCGCGCCCCGGCGCAACTGGAGCTGATTCTGGGTGCCCAGGCCAGCGGTTTCAGCGGCCAGAGCCTGTTCGATGCCTTCAATCAAACCTGGACCGTGGACACCCGCAGCGACCGCATGGGGCTGCGCCTGACCGGCACGCCGTTGTGCTACGACGGCCCGGGGCTGGTGTCTGAAGGTATCCCCCTGGGGGCGGTGCAAGTGCCGCCCGATGGCCAGCCGATCATCTTGCTCAATGACCGCCAGACCATTGGTGGTTACCCACGGTTGGGCGCCTTGAGCCCGCTGGCCGTGGCGCGCCTGGCGCAGTGCATGCCGGGGGAGCCGGTTCGCCTGTGGCCGCAGGTGGCTTTCGCGGCGCAGCAGCGGCATCAGCGTGGCCTGCGGTGCAGACCGATGTGACCGACGCTGCGGCCGTGAAGGCGCTGGTGGACAAGGGAAGGCTGAAGCGTCCCCCTCATCACGTGTTCTGAAGTTCCCTTCGGACAATGTCCGCGCCGGCACTCAACGCCCTCAACTTGCCCCTGGCCACCTGCCGAGGCAACGGCGCCATGCCGCAGTTGGTGCAAGGGTAAAGCTTGTCCGGGTCTACAAACGCCAGCGCCTTGCGCAGGGTGCTGGCGACTTCCTCGGGCGTTTCGATGGTGTGGGTTGCCACGTCAATGGCGCCTACCATCACTTTTTTGCCGCGGATCAGCTCGATGAGCTCCATGGGCACATGCGAGTTGTGGCACTCCAGCGAGACGATATCGATACTCGACTTCTGCAGTTTGGGGAACGCCTCTTCATACTGGCGCCACTCTGAGCCCAGGGTTTTTTTCCAATCGGTATTGGCCTTGATGCCGTAGCCGTAGCAGATATGCACGGCCGTTTCGCATTTCAGCCCTTCGATGGCGCGCTCCAGGGTGGCCACGCCCCACTCGTTTACCTCGTCAAAGAACACGTTGAAGGCGGGCTCATCGAATTGAATGATGTCCACACCGGCAGCCTCCAGTTCCCTGGCTTCCTGATTGAGAATGCCGGCGAATTCCCAGGCCAGCTTTTCGCGGCTTTTATAGTGGTTGTCGTACAGCGTATCGATCATCGTCATGGGGCCTGGCAGCGCCCATTTGATCGGCTGCCGGGTGTGCTGGCGCAAAAACTTCGCGTCGTCGACGAACACCGGCTTCTGGCGCGCCACGGCGCCCACCACCGTGGGGACGCTGGCGTCATAGCGATCACGAATCCTGACGGTTTGGCGTTTCTCGAAATCGACACCGCTCAGGTGCTCGATGAAGGTGGTGACGAAGTGCTGGCGCGTTTGCTCACCGTCGCTGACGATGTCGATGCCTGCTTGCTGTTGCGCTTGAAGCGACAACTGCAGTGCATCGTGTTTGCCTTCGATTAATGCATCGCCCTGCAACTTCCAAGGGGACCAAAGTGTTTCTGGCTGTGCAAGCCATGAGGGTTTGGGGAGACTGCCGGCTGTTGACGTGGGTAGCAATTTTTTCATGGTTAACGGCCTTGTAGGTTCGATAGTTCAGCGCGCGCAGCGCGACGACCACTGCTCAAGCATGGCCTGATAAGGTTTGATGAAATATTGTTCGGCAAACTGGCCTTGCTGCAGGGCCAGGCGGTTGCGTTCTTCGCGATCGTAAACGATGCGAGTCAATGAATAATCCTGGTTTTTCAAACTGGGTTGATAGTGTTTTCCGGCCGACGAGTTGGCGTTGTAGATCTCGGGACGGTAAATCTTCTGGAAGGTATCCATGGTGCTGATGGTGCTGATCAGTTCAAGGGGCGTGTAGTCGCCGAGCAAGTCGCCGATGAAATAGAACGCCAACGGCGCAACACTGCCTGAAGGCATGAAGTAGCGAACCTTCAATCCCATTTTTGTGAAGTATTCATCCGTCAGTGAATATTCATCTTGCTGATATTCGGCCCCCAATACGGGGTGCCTGTTTTCAGTGCGATGGTAGATCTTGCTGCTTGAAACGCTCAGGCATATCACCGGTGGCTTGCGGAAGTGCTGCGTGTAAGTGCTTGAATTCACGAAGCACTTGAACAGTTTTCCATGCAGGTCGCCGAAGTCCTCCGGGGTGCTGAAACCGGGCTTGCCCAGGTTGTGCGCTGACAGGCGTACGCTGAAATCATAATCGCGTACATAGGAGGAAAAGTTGTTGCCGACCGTGCCGTCAATAGGTTGATTAGTTTCTCGGTCATGCACCGTGGTTTTCAGCATTTCGATCAGGGGCAGGGCATGGCCACTTGTCTGGCTGCCGATAGTCATCCCGACGGAAATAATTTCAAGCGCGACGGTGTAACGATCGCCGGTGGGATTGTCCCAGTGGGCCAGCGCGTTGAAGCGGTTATCAATCATCATCAACGTGTTGCGCAAGTTTTCCTGACGATGATTGCCTCTGGCCAGGTTGGCGAAGTTGGTGGTGATGCGCGTCGTGTTCGAGGGAGTGTAGTGCTCATCGAAGTCAATGCTGTTGAGGGTGAAGGTAACGTCATCGCTCATTGATCTGGCATCCTAGTCTCTACTATCTCTCAGTGTGCCTGCACTGTTATTGAGCGATAGTTTAGGCGTGGCCATTGATATGGGGCTAATGAATTGATTTCACAAAACCTTTAGGCATCTTCATGCGTGTTACACCCCCTTGGCGGAGAAGCCGCCGAAGGGGAGGGCATGAATGCCCGCTCAACACGCGCGCCGGCTCCGGACGAATTCGATCAGTGCCTGCAACGCGGGTGGCACGTGTCGGCGGCAGGCGTGGCCGAGCAGGTCACGCGGCGTCTGGGGCACGCCGCGGGCCGCCAGGTAGTCGGGCGCGGCCACGGTGACGAACGCCTGTGGCGAGCCAATGGCCACCGCGATCATGTCGGCGGCCAGGCTTTCGCCAAACCGCACGCCCGCGCCGAGCCCGCCGTCGACAATGTCGGCCAGGGCGTCATCGCTCACCAGTTCGACACTGACGCGAGGGTAGGCGGCCACGAACGGCGCCAGCACCTTGGCCAGCACCAGTTGCGCGGCAGGTTTTGACGCGTTCAGGCGCAGCTTGCCAGCGGGCACGTCCTGCATCGCCGTAAGGCGCAACAAGGCGTCGCCTACTTGGTCCAGCGCTGGTACCAGCGTGTCCAGCAATTGTGTCGGCCCGCATCGGTTGGCGCCACGGCCTCAGCGCAGCCGCCGTGGCCATTGCGTGGGTGCTACGCCAACCGATGATTAGCGGGGCCATCGTCGGTGCCCGCCGTCCAGGTCAGGTGGATGGCGTGCTGGCGGCCGCCGGGCTGCGGCTGAGCGCGGGTGAGCTCGAGGATATTCGTGAATTTCTGCCCTCGGGAATGGGAACCAACGTGCCGCAAGCGGCGTCATGATAATGGCGGCGTCAGGCGTACGTTGGCTGGACAGTCGAGTCCGTTCAACTACATTCACTTAGTCATCCCCCTTGATCACGTCTGCGCCCCTTGGGCTGCGGACTGGAGAGCACACGACCATGAACACCCCCGCTACAGGATCAGGTCTGAGAACATTTACCGTGATTGTCGCCGCCCTGATCGGGTTGGTCCTGCTGCTGGGCGGGGTTTGGCTGACCGTCTTGGGCGGCTCCTTCTACTATGTGGTCGCGGGCCTGGCGCTGCTGGTGTTCGCGCTGTTGCTGCGGCGACGCTCCGGCGCAGCGCTGTGGCTGTACGGCGCGCTGATGCTGGTGACCACCCTGTGGGGGCTGTGGGAGGCCGGGTCGGACTTCTGGGCACTGGTACCGCGGCTGGATATCCTCGGTGTGCTGGGCCTCTGGCTGCTGGTGCCTGCCGTGACCCGGGGCTTCGGGGTCGAACTGAAGGCCGGCAGGACATTCCTGGTGGTAACCCTGGCCTTTGCGATTGCCGTGATGGTGTATTCGATCTTCAACGACCCTCAGGAAATCAAGGGCACGCTTGCCGCCGCCCAACCCGCCGAGGCCCAGGCCATCGAGGGTGTCGCCCCCGGGGATTGGCCCGCGTATGGCCGCACCCAGGCGGGCACCCGCTACTCGCCGCTCACCCAGATCAATGACAAGAACGTAGCGAACCTGGAGGTGGCCTGGACCTTCCGCAGCGGTGAAAGCAAGACGGCGAATGACTCGGGTGAAACCACTAACGAGCTCACGCCGATCAAGGTCGGCGACAACATGTTCATCTGCACCACCCACCAGATCCTGGTGGCGCTGGACCCTGCCACCGGCAAGGAAAAATGGCGGTTCGATCCCAAGCTCAAGGGCGATCCCTCGTTCCAGCACCTGACCTGCCGCGGGGTGTCGTATTACGATAGCGCCAACACTGCCGAGTTTGCCACCAGCCTTGTTGGCGCGGCGCCGGTACAAAGCGAGTGCCCGCGCAAGGTATTCCTGCCCGTCAACGATGGCCGTCTGTTCGCCATCAATGCCGACAATGGCAAGCCTTGCAGCGACTTCGCCAACAAGGGCGAACTGGACCTCAAGCAGATGCAGCCTTACGCCTACCCGGGCGGCCTGGAGCCTACCTCGCCGCCAGTGGTCACGGGCACCACGGTGGTGATCGGCGGTTCGGTGACGGACAACCTGTCCATCCATGAGCCTTCGGGTGCCCTGCGCGGCTACGACGTCAACACGGGGGCGCTGCGCTGGATCTTCGATACCGGCGCGGAAAACCCCAACGCCGTGCCGGGTGACGGCCATACCCTGGTCAACAACTCACCCAACGCCTGGGCGCCCTTGGCGTATGACGCCAAGACCGACGTGGTCTACATCCCCACCGGCAACCCGACGCCGGACATCTGGGGTGGCAACCGCACGCCGGTCATGGAGCGCTACGCCAGCTCCATCCTGGCCTTGAACGCCACCACCGGCAAGCTGGTGTGGAGCTACCAGACCACCCACCATGACCTGTGGGACATGGATGTGCCCTCCCAGCCAACCCTGGCCGACGTGAAGGTGGCGTCAGGCGAAGCGGTACCGGCCGTCTACGTGCCGACCAAGGCGGGCAACCTGTTTGTGCTCGATCGTCGCGATGGCAAGCCCATCGTGCCGGTCACGGAAGTGCCGGTACCTTCGACCCAGGCAGCGCCCGGTGACCGTGCCAGCCCCACTCAGCCACGCTCGGCGTTGAACCTGACGTCCGTTCAGACCCTGACCGACAAGAACATGTGGGGCGCCACCATGTTCGACCAGTTGATGTGCCGGGTGATCTTCAAGCGCCTGTCCTATTCGGGCCAGTACACCCCGCCGTCTGAGCAGGGCACCCTGGTGTTCCCGGGCAACCTGGGCGTGTTCGAATGGGGCGGCATTTCGGTCAACCCCGACCGTCAGGTGGCGCTGATGAACCCGATGGCCCTGCCGTTCGTGTCCAAGCTGATTCCTCGCGGCCCCAACAACCCGTTGTGGCCCAAAGATGGCGCCAACGGCAGCAGTTCGGGCACCGAGATGGGCATCCAGCCCCAGTATGGCGTTCCTTTCGGCGTGGAGATCAATGCGTTCCTGTCACCCCTGGGCTTGCCTTGCAAAGCACCGGCCTGGGGCTATGTGGCGGGGGTGGACATGAAAACCCACCAGGTGGCATGGCGCAAACGGATCGGCACGGTGCGCGACAGCCTGCCAGGGATTCAACTGCCTCCGCTGAAGATTGGCGTGCCGATGCTGGGCGGTCCGATCTCGACCGCAGGCAACCTGATGTTCATGGCAGGGACCCAGGACAACTATATCCGTGCCTACAACGTCACCAATGGGGACCTGGTGTGGCAAGCGCGCTTGCCTGCCGGGGGCCAGGCCACACCGATGACCTATGAAGCCAATGGCAAGCAGTATGTGGTGATCATGGCCGGCGGGCATGGGTCGTTCGGGACCAAGATGGGTGATTACCTGATCGCCTATGCGTTGCCTTCCGGTAAATAGGGATGCAACAAGACCAACGACGCCGTGGCCGCCCCTGAATAGCCAGGGCGTCGACCACCTTCTCCAGGTCGGCAGCCTGGCCGAATGAAGATTCCAGGGTGCTGGGTAACCTGTAGCAGCGGCCGCCAGGCCGCGTCACAGGCGCCGCGCGCTTGCTGGCCCACCGCGGCGCCTGTGACGCCGCCTTCGGCAGCTGCTACAGGTCGGCGTCGCCTGCATCGCGGCCAAGACCGGCTCCTACCACGGACGGCGTAGGAGCCGACCTTGGTCGCGATGCAGGCGACGCCATTCCAAGACAGTTGCTGCTACAGACTGTGGGTTGCAACACAGGATTACGCCAGCAAACGGGCAGTGCCGTACAGGCCGATGGCGAACACGATATGGCCGATTACATTGAGCATCCGCGCCAGCGCAGGCTTGGGCGCGCCGGAGCAGGCGATGCCCACGCCCATGCCCGGTTGCAGGATGAACCAGCCGGCCCCCACGGTGACCAGCCCGACGATCAAGGCTGGGGCGAAGGTAGGCTGCACGGCCCAGCCCAGGCCCCAGATCAGCAGGAGCGCGGCAGCGAAGACGCTGCCCGTCACATAGTGCATCACCCAGCCAATGGCCAGTTCGCCATCCACCGGTGCGGATTTGGCAATCCCGTTTCGATGCACGAACTGCCCCCGCGGCAACCCCGCAAACCAGCGACCCACAAAATGCCACGCCGGAATCGGCAGCCCGAACAGTTTGTTCAGCAACAGGTTCCACAGGTCGAGCAGCGCCGTGGCACCTACGCCAAACACAATCGACAGGGCAATGAAATCAAGCATCGAAGCATCCTTTCCGTAGGGTCAATGGCGCAAGACGATACCAGTTTTGCCCGGTTTCAGGTGGCCGCCGCCTTGGGTTTGCGTGCATGTGGCGTGGTGCTTTTGCGGGCCGCAGGTTTGCGTTTTTTCTTCCAGGGCGCGCCCCGGCCGGGTGGGCTGGCGGGGCCGCTGATGGTCAGGCTCAGGCCCGCGCAACGCTCCACCTGACGACTCATCCAGGCCGATTGCTTGGCCACGAACTCTTCCAGGCTCATCTCGCCGCTTTGCACCATGTCCAGCGCCTGCTCCCAGATGGCCGTGGTGCCAGGGTCGGCGATGGCACGCGGCACGGCGTCGATCAGGCTGAAGGCAGCGGGCGTCGCGTTGAGGGCCTTGCCGTTCTTGGTCAGGTAACCACGGTCAATCAGCCCCTGGATAATGCCGGCGCGGGTCGCCTCGGTGCCGATGCCGGTGGTGTCCTTGAGCTTCTGTTTAAGGCGCGGATCGTCCACCAGCTTGGCGACGTTCTTCATGGCCTTGATCAGGTCGCCTTCGGTGAAAGGCTTGGGCGGCTGGGTCCACAGGTCCTTGAGCAGTACGTCACCGACCTCGTAATGCTGCCCTTCCTGCAAGGCGGGCAGTGCTTGCGGCGCCGGAGCTTCGCGGCACTTGGCCGGCGTCAGTGCTTCGGGCAAGGCACGGCGCCAGCCTGGTTCGACGATGCGCTTGCCCACGGCGCGCAGGCGCTGGCCGGCGCAATCGAAATCGGCCTGGGTGCGATCGAGCTCGTGGTTGGGCAGGAACTGCGCCAGGTAGCGGGCACGAATCAGTGCGTAGACCGCCCGCTGCTTGCCCGCCAGGCGGCCCAGGTCGGTACCGGCGGCGGTGGGGATGATGCCATGGTGGGCGCTGACCTTGGCGTCGTTCCAGGCCCGCGAGCGGCGGGTGGGGTCGATGTGCTTCATCAGTTCAGCCAGCGCCGGGTCGGCACGGCCAAGCGCGGCGATGATCGCCGTTGCCTCGCCGTGCTGGCTGTTGGGCAGGTAGCCGCAGTCGCTGCGCGGGTAGGTGATGACCTTGTACTGCTCATACAGCGCCTGGGCGATGTCCAGGGTTTCCTGGGCGCCCAGGCCCAGCTTCTTGGAGCAGACTTCCTGCAGGGTGCCCAGGTCGAACGGCAATGGCGCCGCTTCGCGCATGCGCTCGGTGCGCAGCTTGACCAGTTGCGCGCTGCCGGCACCCTGGATGGCCTGGGCGGCGGACAGGGCCAGGGGCTGGTTGAGGCAGCGACCTTGATCGTCACACACGTCGTCGGGTGGGCACCACTGCGCGGTGAAGGGCAGGCCGCGAGGGTCCAGTTGTACATCGATGGCCCAGAACGGCGCCGGCACGAAGGCGGCAATACTGCGGTCGCGGTCCACCACCAGGCGCAGGGTGGGGGTTTGCACCCGGCCTACGGGCAATACGCCCTGATAGCCGGACTGACGACCCAGCAGGGTAAACAGGCGGCTCATGTTCATGCCGATCAGCCAGTCGGCCCGCGAGCGCCCCAGGGCCGAATGGTACAGGCTGAAGGTTTCGGCGCCCGGCTTCAGCGCCGCCAGGGCCTTGCGGATCGAGGCATCGTCCAGCGCCGATAGCCACAAGCGCTGCACCGGGCCGCGGTAGCGGCAATGCTCAAGCAATTCACGGGCGATCATCTCGCCTTCGCGGTCGGCGTCGGTGGCGATCACCAGTTCCCGGGCTTCACCCAGCAGGCGCTTGACCGCCTTGAACTGGCTGGCGGTCTTGGGCTTGACCAGCATCTTCCATTTTTCCGGCACGATGGGCAGGTCGGCCAGCACCCAGCGCTTGTAGCGCTCGTCGTACGCATCCGGCGGTGCAGTTTCCAGCAAATGGCCGATGCACCAGGTCACGGTCACGTCCGTGCCCACCCAGCAGCCGTCCCCTCGCCGGTTGGCGCCGAGCACCTTGGCGATATCCTTGGCCTGAGAGGGTTTTTCGCAGAGGTAAAGGCGCATGGCCGTGATCAGTCTTCAATGGCACAACGAAGCCCATAGAATGAGCAAAACCGCCGCCAGGCGCAAGCAAAACATGTATGGATATACAGCTGTGCGCGAGAGTAACCCAAATCGATCAGGCCATGGCACGTTGCAGCAAATGTAGCACCGGCCGCCAGGCCGGGTCGCGCCGCGCGGGCGGCGCTCGGGACGCGGCCTACGGCCGCTGCTACAGGGATTTCTGCAACTGCAAGCCTTCACACAGCAACACCGCACACCCACGAGCATTCGCCCGGCGTTCCTCGGCGCTCACCGGCTCGCGGGCCATCTGGTCGACCATGCCGACAAAGCACTTGCCGATCATCTGCGCCGGTACATCACTGCGAAACAGCCCGATTTGCTGCTCCTTGGCGATGTTGTTGCCAATCCAGGTGGCCATCCCGGCCTTGGTCTTCGTGCACCCCGGTGGCTGGAAAAAGCCGATCTGCGTCAGGTCCGGGTCCTGGGCCAGAAAATCGAAAAAGCGCAGGAAACTGGTGGCCACGCTGCCCACCAACTCATCGGCTTCCAGCGACGTCTTGATCAGCATGGTGCTGATCAGCGCCTCCAGGCGTCGGCGAAATTCCCCCACCAGTTCCTCGTACGCCGCTTCCTTGCTCTCGAAATAACTATAGAACGTGGGCTGGGTCAGGCCGCTGGCCTTGACGATGTCGCTGACCTTGGTCTCGTGAAAGCCGCGGCGGGCGAATTCGGCCGCGGCAGCGCGGCGCAGGCGAGCATGGGTCTGCTCGCCTTTGGTAAGGGGAAGCTGGGTAGGCATGACGGCAATACTGCGCTCAGGGAAATTTTACTTGTGAGTAATCTTACTCACGAGTAGCCTTTTCAAGCAAATGCTACTCACGAGTAAGTTTTACCCCCCTGCGACCTGGAGGTCCACCCATGAAGCTGATCCTGTTTGCCCTGGCCCTGGCGGCCTTCGCCATCGGCACCACCGAGTTCGCGCCCATGGGGCTGTTGCCGGTGATTGCCGATGGCGTGCAAGTGTCGATCCCCACTGCCGGCCTGCTGATCAGCGCCTACGCCATCGGTGTCATGGTGGGTGCGCCGTTGATGACGCTGTTGCTGGCACCGGCCCGGCGCAAGAGCGCACTGCTGGGCCTGATGGCGATCTTTACCGTCGGCAACCTGTTCTCGGCCGTGGCGCCGGGCTACGACACGCTGCTGCTGTCGCGGGTGTTCACCAGCCTGGCCCATGGTGCTTTCTTCGGCATCGGCTCGGTGGTGGCGGCCAGCCTGGTGTCGGCCGACAAGCGTGCCGGTGCCGTGGCCACCATGTTCATGGGCCTGACCATTGCCAACATCGGCGGGGTGCCGGCGGCTACTTGGCTGGGGCAGACCATCGGCTGGCGCATGGCGTTTGCCGCCACGGCCGGCCTTGGCGCGGTGGCGATGCTGGCGCTGGCCTGCTGGTTGCCCAAGGGCGAGAGCGGTCGCAAGCCTGACGTACGTGCCGAATTGCGCGTACTGGTGCGTGGGCCGGTGCTGCGGGCGCTGCTGACCACCGTAATGGGCGCGGGCGCCATGTTCACGCTCTACACCTACGTGGCCGCGATCCTGGAGAACCTGATCCACGCCACACCAACCTTTGTCACCTTGATGCTGGTCATGATTGGGATCGGTTTCACGCTGGGCAACTACATCAGTGGAAAGCTGGCGGATCGCTCGCTGGAAGGCACGTTGGCCGGCTTCCTGCTGTTGCTGGCGGTGCTGATGCTGGGCATTCCCGAACTGCTGCAGGGCCAGACCAGCGCCACGCTGTTGATGCTGGCGTGGGGCACGGCAAGCTTTGCGGTGATCCCGCCGTTGCAGATGCGCGTGATGCAGGCGGCCCACGATGCGCCAGGCCTGGCGTCGTCGGTGAACATCGGTGCGTTCAACCTGGGCAACGGCCTGGGCGCGGCCGTCGGGGGAGGGGTGCTGACGCTGGGGCTGGGCTACGCCTGGATCGCCCCTGCGGGTGGCATGCTGGCCCTGCTGGGCCTGGTGCTGGTGGCCTACGGTCGCTACGCAGCGCCCGAAGGCGCCGCGCAGTCGGCCTGATTACAGGTTCCAGCGTTTGGACGTCTTGTCCAGGCGTTGGCGCAGGCCTTCCAGGGTGGTCGCCAGTTGCAGCGTCAGCAGGCGGAAGCCCTGGGCGTCCTGGCTGTCGGGCACCTGGGCGTGCTCGATCTCCACGCCGCGCTCCACCTTGCGCGCCAGGCGGTCGGTGGCGCCAGTCTCCAGGGCGCGGGCCATGGCGATCAACTGACGGTTGATCTGCCGATGCTCGGGGTGCAGCCAGTCATGCCAGTCGCTGTGCTCGCGCGGGCGCAGGTTCGACAACAGTTCCAGCGTGCTCAGGCACAGGCGGAACTGGCCCTGGATCACCTCAAGCTCGGTCAGCGGGATGCGCACTTCCTTGGACACCGACGGCATCAACGATCGCAACTGCACCATGGTCGCGTTGAGCTGCGCGGCCAGCTTCAGGTGCTCGTCATCGGTCACCGAATGCCCGTTGAGAATCCGCCCGTACGCCTTGGCGCACCCACGCAAGCCCTTGGCCAGGCTGAACCGCCACGAATACACCGCGTACAGCGGAATGGCGAAGGAGAACGCCAATGCCAGGACAATGCCGATCAGAATGTCCACCAGCCGCCACAGCCCATCGCTGATGGGGTTGTCGCCGTGGCCTGCGACGATGAACACGGTGATCGCCGACAGCAGCGCGATATAGCCGCCCTTGCCGATGGCGTGATACGCAAAGAACCCGCACACCGTCGACATGGCCACGTAGGTGAACCACTGTTGATGCAGATAATCCTGCTGCACCACCAACAGCAACCCGATGGCTGCGCCGATCAGCGTGCCGTAGGCCCGTTCCAGTGATTTGCGGCCGATGTTGCCCTGATGCTGCAGGCCGCCGATCACGATCAACAGCGTCACCGACGCCCATTCGCCGTGGGGCAGGTTGAGCCCGGTGGTCAGCAGGATCGACGCCAGCAAGCCCACGGCCACGCGGCCGGCGTGGATGTAGCGGGCGTAGAGGTAGCGGCGGTGCGGGTCGAGGAGGGGGCGTAGCAGGTGGCGCAGGATGGGTAAGCGGGAGATGCGCAGTGCCTTCATGGGTGAACCGGGGGGTGGGGGCGGGGGTGGGGGAATTGTATCAAGGATGGGGTGGGTTGGGGGGGCTTGCGCCGCTACGCCGCTCCCTCGCCTGACGACCAAAGGCTAAAACCTCGGTCCATCAGGCCATGGCACGTTGCAACCAATGTAGGACCGGGTTTACCCGGGAAGCGCCGCGCGGGCGGCGCGCGGTCTCAAGAACGCCCCACAACCCGCGACAAGCCCTGTAGCAGCTGCCGAAGGCGGCGTCACGGGCACCCAGGCGTGTCAGGTACTGCGCGGCGTCGGTGACGCCGCCTTCGGCAGCTGCTACGGGGGATTGTGGTGGGGCGTAGAGGTGCATGTCTTGGTTTATGTAGTGCCCTTGAGATCGCGCGCCGCCCGCGCGGCGCTTCCCCGCCTGACGCGCAAGCCCGGTCCTACATTTGTTTCGGGCCAATTTTGTCAGGTGCACCACCTTGTCCGCCTTGTTTGCCAGGCTTTGGACCTTGGGGCCCTGAGACCATTGCCCCCCTACGCCTTTGGTACTATGCTTTTCCCACATCATGTCCCCTCTCTACCATGTGCGGCCCGAATGAAAATTGATGATATCGATGCCTTTGTCGCGGTAATCCGTTGCCAGTCGATCAGCCATGCCGCCGAGTCGTTGCAGTTGACCCAGCCCGCCATTACCCGCCGGGTGCAGAACTTCGAGCAGGCGCTGGGGGTGGAGCTGTTCGACCGCAACACCAAGCCACTCAAGCCCACGCTGATTGGTCATCAGGTGTACGAACAGTGCCGCACCATCCTGCGCGAGATGGACGCCCTGCGCGAGCTGGTGGCCAGCGACGCACCGCCCACCGGCGTGTTGCGCCTGGGGGTGCCGCAGACCATCGGCGACGTGGTGTTGCTCGACGCGCTCAAGCACCTGCGCCAGCAATACCCGGCCCTGCGCGCCCAGGTGGCCACCGGTTGGGGCAGTCACCTGGTGGGCAAGATCGAGAAGGGTGAGCTGGACGCCGCCGCGGCGCTGTTCCCGGCCGGCAAGATTTTCCCCGACAACATCATCGGCGAGTCCATCGGCAAGATGGAACTGGTGGTGGTTTGCGCCCGCGACCGCGTGCCCAAGCGCCCCTGCAAGCTGGCCGACGTGTACGACGGCGGCTGGATCCTCAACCCCGACGGCTGCGGTTTCCGCGCCGGCCTGCAGCGCACCCTGTCCGACCAGGGCCTGGGCTTGAAGATCAACCTGGAAACCTTCGGCACCGAGCTGCAGCTGGGCCTGGTGGCCGAAGGCATGGGCCTGGGCCTGGTGCCTCGTGACCTGCTGGAGCGCAGCGCCCATCGCGACCTGCTGGCCGTGGTGCCGCTCAAGGACTTCAAGCCGGTGATGGACCTGTGGCTGATCTTCCCGCGTTTCCTCGGCAATCTGCAGGGGCCGGTGCAGGCATTCGGCGAGCTGGCGGCACGCTCATTGAAGAAAACCCGCGACGCCGCCTGACAACATAAAAAAATATGATAATTAGCTTAGAATAAAATGTGATTTTTAAATGCTCCCCAGGGCGCTTAGGCTGCGTGCACGACAGTCCTCGGCCCCACAGGGAGCAGTGCCCATGAGCAGCGTCACATCCTTACCGCTTCAACCCGTATCCACCAACGTGCGCGACCGCGTCAGCCCCGAAGAGTGGGAAGTGCGCGTCAAGCTCGCCGCCGCCTACCGCCTGGCTGCCCTGCATCGCTGGACCGACCACATCTACACCCACTTCTCGGCCCGCGTGCCTGGCCCCGAAGAGCACTTCCTGATCAACGCCTTCGGCCTGCTGTTCGATGAAATCAATGCCTCCAACCTGGTCAAGGTCGACCTGGACGGCACCATCGTCGACGACCCGACCGGCCTTGGCATTAACTACGCCGGCTACGTGATCCACAGCGCCATCCACGGCGCCCGCCCGGACCTCAAGGCCGTGCTGCACACCCACACCCGCGACGGCATCGCCGTGTCGGCGCAGAAGGACGGCCTGCTGCCGATCTCCCAGCACTCCATCGCTTTCTCCGGCCGCGTGGCCTATCACGGCTACGAAGGCATTGCCCTGGACCTCGACGAACGCGTACGCCTGGTGGCCGACCTGGGCGACAAGAGCGTGATGATCCTGCGCAACCACGGCCTGCTCACCGGCGGCGTCAGCGTGGAGCACGCTTTCCAGCAACTGCACGGCCTGGAACGCGCCTGCGCCATTCAGGTCGCCGCCCAGGCCGCCGGCAACGTCGAGCTGGTGTTCCCGCCCCGTGAAGTGGTGGAAAAGGTCGAAGAACAAGCCAAGGGCCATTCCGCTGGCGACGGCCCGGGCGTGGCCCGCCACTGGAACGCGCTGATCCGCCAGCTGGAACGCACCGACACCGACTACAAGCACTGATCAAGGACGATACCCATGACCCGACAACTCAAGCTGGGCGCCATCCTCACGGGCGTCGGCACCGGCCAGGCCGACTGGCTGAGCCCCGAAATACCCGGTGACGCCAGCGTCGACATTGACTGGTACCGCGAACAGGCGCGCCAGGCCGAGGCGGCCAAGTTCGACCTGGTGTTCATCGTCGACAGCCCCTACATCACCCCGGACTCGGCGCCGCACTACCTCAACCGCCTGGAGCCGCTGACCCTGCTGTCGGCCATCGCCGGCGCCACCTCGAAAATCGGCCTGGTGGCGACGCTGACCACCTCGTACACCGAACCGTTCAACGTGGCCCGCCAGTTCGCCTCGCTGGACCTCATCAGCCACGGCCGCGCCGGCTGGAACGTGGTGACCACCGGCCTTGAAGGCGCCGCCGGCAACTTCGGCCGCGAGGAACACATCGACCACACCGAGCGCTACCGCAAGGCCCGCGAACACCTGGAGGTGGTGCAGGGCCTGTGGGATTCCTATGAGGACGACGCCTTCCCGCGCGACAAGCAGCGCAAGGTGTTCCTCGACACCACGCGCCAGCACCGCCTGGACCATAAGGGCGAGTTCTTCCAGGTGACCGGGCCGCTGAACATCGCCCGGTCCAAACAGGGCCAGCCGGTGATCTTCCAGGCCGGGATTTCGGAGTCGGGCAGGGCGCTGGCGGCGGATTTTGCCGAAGGCATCTTCGCCGGCGTCGACAACTTCGAAGACGCCCAGGTGTACTACCGTGACGTCAAGCGCCGCGCTGCCCAGGCTGGCCGCGATCCCGATCATGTGGTGATTCTGCCGGGCATTGCGCCGATCATTGCCGACACTGACGAAGCAGCGCGGGCCATCGAACGGCAACTGCACGGTGAGCTGGACCTGGACAAGGCCCTGGTGCACCTGGGCCGGCCATTCAACTACCACGACTTCAAGCAGTACGCGCTGGACGAGCCATTCCCCGAGCTGGGGGATTTGGGCAGCAACGGCTACCGCGGCCACGCCGAGCACATCAAACAGGTGGCCCGCGAGCAGAAGCTGACCCTGCGCCAGGCGGCGCTGCGTTTCGCCACGCCGTTCTCGCATTTTGTCGGTTCGCCGCAGACCGTGGCCGACGAGATCGAGCGCTGGTTTGTCGAGGGGGCCTCGGATGGCTTCAACATCCGCCTGACCGCGCCCAGCGAGTTCAAGGCGTTCACCGAGCGGGTGCTGCCGCTGTTGCGCGCCAAGGGGCTGTTCCGCCAGGAATACAGCCACGACACCCTGCGCGGCCACCTGGGCTTGCCGGTACCGGAGAATCGCCACACCGGGGCGCGCCACCGCCCCCAGAAAATCTCTGCCTGACCCCGTGTGGGAGCGGGCTCTGCCCGCGAAGAATTCACCGCGATCAGTCGGCAGGATCGCGGTGCCTTCTTCGCGGGCAGAGCCCGCTCCCACGTGCTTTTCCAGTGCGTCGATAAAATTCGTTAATGGCATTAAATAAGCAAAAAACAATAAAATAAAATCATACATACATATGCTCAAATAGAATTATACGCCTCCCACTTATTCCCCTATCTTAACTCCCAGACCACCTACCCCCACCCCCGGATGGTATCCATCAGATCAGGCCTGCGGCCTTATCGGTGCCCCGGACGGGCACCCGCCAGCAGGTGCAGGACGGGAGTCGCAACACCTATGGAATTCGTCAGCCAACGCAGTGGACGCAATCCTTTCAGCCCAGCCGTCGCCCTTAGCCCCTTGGCCTTTGCCATCACCAGCGTGCTTTTTTCTGCCAGCGCCCACGCCGACGACAGTGCGTTGGACACTGTCGTGGTCACCGGCAACCGTGGCGCCGAGCAGCGCACCGTCACCAGCAGCCCGGTGCCCATCGACGTGGTCAGCGCCAAAACCCTGCAAGCCACCGGCAAGCCCGGGTTGATGGAAGCGCTGAGCGCGGTCATCCCCTCGCTCAGCCTGCCGGAAAAGACCGGCTGGGACGCCAGCGGCATGGCCCGCGCACCCAACCTGCGTGGCATGAACGCCGCCGAGGTGCTGGTGCTGGTCAACGGCAAGCGCCGCCACACCTCGGCCACCCTCAACATCAACGGCATCAACACCGGCGCCGCGCCCGCCGACCTGGACATGATCCCCATCGGCGCCATCGACCACGTCGAAGTGCTGCGCGACGGCGCCGCTGCCCAGTACGGCTCGGACGCCATCGCCGGGGTGATCAACGTGATCCTCAAGGCCGACGCCAGCGGCACTTCGGTGACCAACGTCGGCCAGGGCTACGACGGCAAGAAACAGACTGTGCAGCAAAGCCTGGACAAGGGCTTCGAGATCGGCAATGGCGGCATCGTCCACCTGTCCCTGGACGCCCGCAACCAGAACGACGACAACAAGGCCAGTGCCAACGGCTACACCTATGCCCAGGCGCTGAACAAGGCCGGCACCTCCACGTACGGCGGGTACGGCACGCCGAAGATCGATCTGTATAACCTGGCCTACAACGCCGAGCTGCCGATCAACGATGACCTGACCCTGTACTCGTTCAGCACCGTGTCGCACCGCGAGGCCGAGCAGGGCCAGAATTTCCGCCTGCCGACCATCACCAACACCATCACCACCGGCCCCAACGGCTACCCGACCGGCTACACGCCGACCTGGACCATCACCGAGGACGACTACCAGGCCGCCTTCGGCGCCAAGGGACTTGTCGGTGCCTGGGACTGGGACCTGTCCACCACCTACGGGCGTAACGAAGCGGAGCAGGGCACCTTTCACAACCAGAACCCATCCCTGGGCGAGGCCACGCCCAACAGCTTCACCAACGGTACCTGGGTGTCGGACGAATTGACCACCAACCTGGACTTCAAGCGCAATTACGACATCGGCCTGAGCAAACCCATGGACCTGTCCTGGGGCCTGGAGCACCGCCGCGACGGCTATGAAGTGAAGAAGGGCGACTGGGCCTCGTACGCCGATGGCGGCTATTGCGTTTCGGCCGGCAACTGCGCCTCGTCGGGCGCCCAGGTCACCAACGGCATTTCTCCGGATGAAGAAGCCAGCGCCACCCGCAACAGCGTCGCCAGCTACGTGGACGTGGGCATCAACCCGCTGCCGCAGTGGTACCTGGGCACTGCGCTGCGCTATGAGCACTACAACGAAGGCGTGGGCGCCACCCGCAGCGGCAAGATCACCACGCGCTACGAGTTCAGCCCCGAATTCGCCGTGCGCGGCACCGTCAGCAACGGCTTCCGCGCGCCGTCCCTGGCCAATAGCCTGTTCAGTGCACGCTCCACCACCTATGGCGTAGTCGACGGTGTGTACCAGTCGATCAACTACGGCGTGCTGCCGGTGGACTCGGCGGCGGCCAAGGCCCTGGGTGCTAGCTCGCTGAAGCCCGAGCGCTCCACCAACTTCAGCCTGGGCGCCACCTACACGCCCAACGACCGCCTGACCTTCACCGCCGACGCCTACGTGGTCAACATCCGCGACCGCATCACCCTGACCGGCACGCTGTTGGGCGACGAGGTCACCCAGGTGCTGCAGAGCAACGGCATCACCTCCACCTCCGGCGGCCAGTACTTCCTCAACGGTGCCAACACCCGCACCAAGGGCCTGGACCTGGTCAGCAACTACCGCCAGGACCTGGGTAACTGGGGCACGCTGAAATACACCGCGGCCTTCAACTGGAACCAGACGCAAATCCTCAGCTACAAGGGCACCACCGACATCGGCGGCACCGAGTACCAGCTGATGGACCGCCAGGCCCGCAACATGCTCACCGGCGTGCAGCCCAAGACCAAGCTGATCCTGGGCGGCGACTGGAGCATCGGCCAGTTCGACGTGAACCTGGGCTTGACCCGCTATGGCTCGTGGAAAGAGGTCAACTCGGCCTCCGACCGCTCCCTGGACCGGGTGTGGAAAGCCCAATGGATCACCGACCTGGACGTGGGCTACCACCTCACCAAAGACCTGAGCCTGGCCGTGGGCGCCAAGAACCTGTTTGACGTCTACCCCAAGAAACAGGGCGTGCCGTCTTCCACCATGGTCAGCAGCTACGGCGTGTATTCGCCGTACGGCTTCACCGGTGGCTACTACTACACCCGCCTGACGTACACCTTCTGAGGAGTCTGCCATGCCGATCGTATCCGACGCTGTGCACTACCGCGCCCCGGCCCAATCGACACCTACCCAGCGGGTCGACACCACCTTGCAGATCGTCCCGGCGCGCCACCCGTGGCGTTGGGTGGGCTCGGCCTTTGCTGCGCTCATATTGCTTGGCATCGTCCACTCCCTGGCCACCAACCCGCGCTGGGAGTGGGGCGTGTTCGCCCAGTGGTTCCTGGCGCCGGCAGTGCTCAAGGGCCTGGGCAAAACCTTGCTGCTGACCGTGCTGGCAACACTGCTCAGTACCGTGTTGGGTACAGCCCTGGCGTTGGCGCGGCTGTCGCGCTCGCCGCTGCTGGCGTCGCTGGCCTGGGGTTATATCTGGTTCTTCCGTTCGATGCCGGCGCTGCTGGTGTTGATCATCCTTTATAACTTCGCCTACCTGTACGACCACCTCTGGCTGGGTGTGCCGTTCACCGAGCTGGGCAAGTCCTGGTCGACGGTGGACGTGCTCAGCCAGTTCAGCGTGGCGGTGCTGGGCCTGGGCATGATGCAGGCGGCCTATACCGCCGAGATCATCCGCGGCGGCATCCTCGGTGTGGACCACGGTCAGCACGAAGCGGCGGCGGCCCTGGGCCTGCCGGCCAGCCGACGGGTGTTCCGCATCATCCTGCCCCAGGCGCTGCGCGCCATCGTGCCCACGGCTTTCAACGAGGTGATCGGCCTGGTCAAGGGCACCTCGATTGTCTACGTGCTGGCCTTGCCCGAACTGTTCTACACCGTGCAGGTGATCTACAACCGCACCCAGGCGGTGATCCCGCTGCTGATCGTGGCCACCGTGTGGTACCTGCTGATCACCACCGCACTCACCAGTCTGCAGTACTACGTGGAGCGTTATTTCGCCCGCGGCGCGCTGCGCAACCTGCCGCCCACGCCGCTGCAACGCCTGCGTGGCTGGCTGAAGGAGAAAACCCATGGCTGAGGGACGCATCGAGATTCAAGGCGTGAGCAAGCGCTTCGGCAACCAGTGGGTGCTCAATGATATAGACCTGACGGTCGAACCCGGCCAGGTCACGGTGATCCTCGGGCCTTCGGGCTCGGGCAAGTCGACGCTGCTGCGCACCATCAACCACCTGGAGAAAATCGACGCCGGCCACATCACCATCGACGGTGAGTACGTGGGCTACCGGCGCAAGGGCAACCAGCTGCACGAGCTCAAGGAGCGCGAAGTGCTCAAGCGCCGCCTGGACGTGGGCTTCGTGTTCCAGAACTTCAACCTGTTCGGCCACCTCACGGTGCTGGAGAACATCACCGAAGCGCCCCTGGCCCACAAGCTGTGGGGCCGTGCCGAAGCCCGTGAAAAGGCCCTGGCCCTGCTGGCCTCGGTAGGCCTGCAGGACAAGGCCGATGCCTACCCAAGGCAATTGTCCGGCGGCCAGCAACAGCGCGTGGCCATTGCCCGCGCCCTGGCATTGCGGCCCAAGGTGCTGCTGTTCGACGAGCCCACCTCGGCACTGGACCCGGAACTGGTGGGCGAGGTGCTGGACGTGATCCGCCGCCTGGCCGACTCCGGTACCACGCTGGTGGTGGTCACCCACGAAATCGGCTTTGCCCGCGAGGTGGCCGACCATGTGGTGTTCCTGGTGGACGGCAAGCTGGTCGAGCAGGGCCCGCCCGAAGTGATTTTTCAACACCCGCGTCACCCGCGCACCGCTGCCTTTTTGGGCAAGGTGCTGATTGCCCCCCTGTTAAAGGAATGACTGCCATGAAACCTACCTTCGTGTTGCTGGCCCTTGCCGCCGCGCTACCGGCACTGGCGGCTGAAACCCCGGCGCCGTTCGACCTCAGCCCCCAACAGGCGCACATCGATGCGCCGCGCAACCCGGCGGCCATCGCGCAGATTCCGGCCGGCTTCAAGTTTGTCGAGCCGGGCAAGTTCACCGTGGCCGTCGCCGGTGCCTCGGGCCCACCCCTGGCGCTGCTGGCCAGCGACGACAAGACCACCATCGGCAGTGAGGCCGACACCGCGCGCCTGATCGCCGACAGCCTGGGCCTGGAGCTCAAGGTGGTGCAGACCAGCTGGGAAGACTGGCCGCTGGGGGTCAGCTCCGGCAAGTACGACGCGGTGCTGAGCAACGTCACCGTGACCGAGTCGCGCAAGAAGCGCTTTGACTTCGCCACCTACCGCCAGGACGTGCTGGGCTTCTACGTCAAATCCAGCAACGCGATCACCTCCATCAAGGAAGCCAAGGACGTGGCCGGCCTGAAGGTCATCGTCGGTTCAGGCACCAATCAGGAGAAGGTGCTGCTGGCCTGGAACGAGGCCAACGAGAAGGCCGGCCGGGAACCGGCCACCCTGGTGTACTTCGACGATCAGGCGGCCGCCACCTTGGCGCTGCAATCGGGCCGTGTGGACGCGTTCTTTGCGCCCAATTCGCTGCTGTCCTACATCGCCGCTACTCGCGGTGGCATCAAGCAGGTGGGGCTGGTCAATGGCGGCTGGCCGCTGAAGGCCGACATCGCCGTCACCACCCGCAAGGGCAATGGCCTGGTGACGCCGATCCAGACCGCGCTGGAAGGCGCCATCGCCGGCGGCCAGTACGCCAGCGTGCTGCAGCGCTGGGGCCTGAGCGCCGAGCGCATCGACCATTCGCAGATCAACCCGCCGGGCCTGCCGGACTGAGAGGACCTCGACCATGACACTGACACGACGTGAAGCGCTGGCCAGCATCAACGCGGTGGGCGGCGAACAGGCCGCCAAGGGCGCGCTGGCGGCCCTGGGCCTGGGGCCTTCCACGCACCTGCAATACCAGAAGCTGGACTACAGCGGGCAGGCCGGAAAGGGCGCCAGGGTACTGATCCTGGGTGCCGGCATCGCCGGGCTGGTGGCTGCATTCGAGCTCAAGCGTGCCGGTTTTCAGGTGCACATTCTGGAAGCTCGGCAGCGGGTCGGCGGGCGTAACTGGACCCTGCGCGGCGGCGATGAGGTCGAATACCTGGACGGTCGCACGCAAACCGCGCAGTTCGGCCCAGGGCTTTATTTTAACGCAGGGCCTGCGCGGCTGCCCAGCCAGCACCGGACCATTCTCGATTACTGCAGCCAGTTGGGTGTGCCGCTGGAGGTGCTGGTCAATACCAGCCACAGCGCCCAGCTGCGGCCGGACCTGGAACAGCCGGCGTTCAGCGTGCGCCAGGCCCTGAACGACACCCGTGGTCACTTGGCCGGCCTGCTGGCCACGGCCATCAACCGCGACGCGCTGGACGATCAACTGTCGGCCGAGGAACGCAGCCGTTTGCTGACCTTCCTGCAGGGCTACGGCGACCTGTCCGCCGAACTGGTATACGAAGGCAGCCTGCGCGCCGGGCACGCCATCGCCGAGCCTGCGCCCGGTTCATTGCCCGGCTTCGGCGCGCCGGTGGCGCTGGAGCGGTTGCTGCACCCGGAGCTGTGGGGCGCCTTGCTGCACACCGAGTACCCGGAGTTCTCCGCCACCATGCTGCAACCGGTGGGCGGCATGGACCGCATTGCCGCCGCCTTCGAGCAGCGTTTGCAGGATGAGCTGCAGTTCGGCGCCGTGGTGCGCCAACTACGCCAGAGCAAGGAAGGGGTGACGGTGACCTACGATGATGCGGCCAGTGGCGAAAGCCGCCTGGAGCGCGCCGATTACCTGATCTCGACCCTCCCGCTGCCGTTGCTGGCGCGGCTGGACACTGACTTCGACGCGCCGTTCAAAGCCGCGCTGCACAGCACCCGCAACGACCAGGCCACCAAGGTGGCGTGGGAAGCGCCGCGTTTCTGGGAGCAGAAGGACCGCATCTACGGCGGCCTGTCCTGGCTGGAACACCCGGCGCGTCTGCTCTGGTACCCCAGCAACGACCTCAACAGCCCACAAGGCCTGCTGGTGGCCGGCTACGTGACGGGCGAGGGCGCCGCTGACTTCGGTCGCAAGGCCTTGGCCGATCAATACGCCTCGTCCGCTGAAGCCGTGGAACTGCTGCATCCCGGCCAATCCCGGCACCTGCGCAACCCGCTGGCCGTGTCCTGGGAACAGGTGGCCTACAGCGAAGGGCCGTGGCTGCAACGCGAGCATTTTCCCGCTGACGCCCATGCGCTGCTGGAAGTGCCCCAGGGCCGTGTGTATCTGGCCAGTGACGGCCTGGGGCAAAGCGGCATCGGCATCTGGCAGGAATCGGCCGCCAACTCGGCGCGCCGCGTGGTCGGGCAACTGGCCGAACAGGTTATTCGTCAGCGCCAGACCGCGCTGGCTTCTTGAATCCTTCAATAGAGAGCATCGACATGACCCAGAACATCGTCCGTACCGGCCCAGCCACTGCCCCCATCGCCCAGACCGTGAGCGTACCCGCTGATGCCCAGCTGGTGTTTTTGAGCGGCGCCTTGCCCGATGTCGCCGACCACCAGGCGCCGCAAGGCACCACGGCCGCCTACGGCGACACCCGCACCCAGACCGAATCGGTGCTGCGCAAACTGCGTGGCGTGCTGGAAGAACAGGGCCTGGGGTTGGGCGACATCGTGCAGTTGCGGGTATTCCTGGTCGGCGTCCCCGAGCTAGACGGCCGTCTGGACTTCGCCGGTCTGCAAGCCGGTTACACCCCCTTCTTTGGCACTCCCGAACAACCCAACAAACCCGCCCGCACCGCCATCCAGGTAGCGGGCCTGCCGCTGCCCGGCGCCCTGGTGGAAATCGACGGCATCGCCGTACGCCGCTGAATACTGTGGGACCGGGCGAAGGAGTGTTGTGAGCAAGCCATCGCGAAAAGAACACCGCGAAGTACTTGAAACACCGCGGCGCTCTCTTCGCGGGCAGAGCCCACTCCCACGGTGCCAATGCAACCAACGATGTGAGCCTTGACACTGTGGGAGCAAAGCTTGCTCGCGAGAGGCCGGTGAGGGTGGCGACAAGCCTTGGCTTCTTCCCCGGTATATGCCCCCGTATTCTGTTGTGAGCAAGCCATCGCGGTGCGACAATCGGTACTTCGTCGCAATCGCACATCAGGCAGGTCGAATGGATCACCGGGCACGCCAGGACAATCAGGACGTCTACATCGCCCAACAGGTGCGCACCGATCAGTTGCAGCAGCTGTTTCGCCAATCCGTGTCGGCAGTGCTCGGCAGCTACCTGGCGGCGGTCATGTTGAGCTGGCTGGGCTGGGATCACCTGGACCACACCGTCGTCACCTGGTGGGTGGGTTTGCTCAGCGGCGCCACGTTGCTGCGCATCAGCCTGTTCGTGCGCTATTTTCGCAGCAGCGAGGCCGAGCGCACCCCGCAACGCTGGGAGTGGCAATATTGGTGCACCCTGGCGCTGTCAGCGGCGATCTGGGGCGTGGGCGCCCTGGCGATCATGCCGCCCAATGACCTGCTGGCCCAGGCGGTGGTCATGCTGTTCGCGGTGGGCATGTCGGTGAGTGCGGTGTCGTGTTATTCGGCCTACCGGCACATGACGGTGATGTCCATCCTGCTGGTGCTGTTGCCCAGCACGCTGTGGCTGCTGGTGCAGCCCACCACCCTGCAACTGGGCATGGCCCTGGCGGTGCTGGTGTTTACCTCGTTCGTGGTGCGCGCCACCCATAAACTCTCCGAAGCGCTGGAGCAGGCCTACCGCCTGACCCACGAAATGGAGCGCGCCCACAGCATTTCCACCTACGCGGCGCAGACCGACGAGCTGACCGGTCTGAAAAACCGCCGGGCGTTTTTCGAGCACGCTCAGCAACTGTTCACCTACTGCCAGCACCGCCACATGCCACTGTGCGCGGTGATGCTGGACATGGACCATTTCAAGCATATCAACGACACCCATGGCCACCAGGTGGGCGATGAAGTGCTGCGCCAGATCGGCCATGTCATCAGCCGCTCATTCCGCGCCGCCGACATCCATGGCCGCCTGGGCGGTGAAGAGTTTGCCGTGCTGCTGCCCGACACCACCCTGGAACAGGCCCAGGGCATTGCCAAGCAACTGCTCGACGCCATCGCCGCGCTGCGCCCTGCGCCGGGGTTGCACATTACCGCCAGCCTGGGCGTGGCCGAAGCCTGCGAGGTGGGCCAGGACCTGCACAAACTGATCAACAACGCCGACAAGGCGCTGTACCGCGCCAAGGACCAGGGGCGTAACCGCGTGGTGGTGGCCGAGCCTGCCTGACGCGCTGCGCTAACTGCTTGTTCCCCTGTGGGACCGGGAGAAGCTCGGGAAGCAAACGACGCGGTAGTGGTGTCGATCCCTTCCCGAGCTTCGCCCGGTCCCACAAGGCATTCAGTGATGCGCCACCAGGTTGAGGAACCTGCGGGTGCGCTCATTTTCGGGGTTCACCAACACGCGCTCCGGCGAACCATCCGCCACAATCCGCCCATGCTCCATGAACAACACCCGGTCGGCCACCTCGCGGGCAAACTTCATCTCATGGGTCACCAGCAGCAAGGTCATCTGCTGCTCATGGGCAATGCGCCGAATCACCGCCAGCACTTCGCCCACCCGCTCCGGGTCCAGTGCCGAGGTTACCTCGTCGAACAGCATCACCTGCGGGCGCATGGCCAATGCCCGGGCGATGGCCACCCGCTGCTGTTGGCCGCCCGACAGGGTGGCGGGGTAGGCGTCGATCTTGTGCGCCATGCCCACCATGGTCAGGTAGGCGTGGGCCCGCTCCACGGTCTCGTCGCGGCTGAGCCTGAGCACCTGCAACGGCGCTTCGATGACATTCTCCAGCACCGTCAGATGCGGGAACAGGTTGAACTGCTGAAACACCATGCCTACGCGGTGCACGGTCGGTTGGCGTGGTCCTGGCCAGCGCCAGCCGCGCGGCGGCTCGGGTACTGGCGCCCCGGCCACTTCAATCTGCCCGTGCTGGTAGCTTTCCAGGCCCTTGATCAAGCGCAGCACGGTGGACTTGCCCGAGCCGCTGGGGCCGATCAGGGCGACTTTCTGGCCTTGGGGGATGCTCAGGTCCAGGTGATCGATGACCCGGGTGGTGCCGAAGTCCTTCACCACCTGGGTCAAACGAATCTGTGGGCGAGTGTCAGGCATGGCTGCGTTTTTCCAGGTAAGTGAACAACAGGGACGTGGGCACGCTGATCAGCAGGAACAGGATGGCCATCAGGGTGTAGGGCTCGTTGTAGCGGTAGGTCATGCCGGCCACCTGCTTGGCCGCCTGGAACAGTTCGGGGATGGTGATCACCGCCAGCAGCGGGGTTTCCTTGAACATGCCAATCAGGTAATTGCCCAGCACCGGCACCATGGGTTTCCAGGCCTGGGGCAGGATGATCCGCCGCCAGGTGGCGGCAGTGCCCAGGTCCAGCGCCCGTGCCGCTTCCCACTGACCCGCCGCGACACCTTCGATGGCGCCGCGGTAGGCTTCGGCGATGTAGGCGCTGTAGTACAGGCCCAGGCCGATCACCCCGGTGGCGAAGGCCGGCAGGGTGATGCCGGCCTGGGGCAGTACGAAAAACAGCGCGTACAGCTGCACCATCAACGGCGTCAGGCGGAAGAAGCTCAGGTAACCCCCAGCCGCTCGACGTACCCAAGCCCACGGCGACCGCCCGGCCAAAGCCAGCAGCAAACCGAGCACCACCGCCAGCAAAAAGCCCAGCACCACCACCTGCACGGTCACGCCAAGCCCGGCCAGCAGGTCGGGCACGATCGACCAGGCGAACGCGAAATCGAAATCCATGCTCACTCCTTGGCCCGGCGCCAGGCCGTGCTGTGGGTTTCATAGCGGCGCACCAGCCAGTTCAGCGGCCAGGCCATGACGAAGTAGCACACCAGCACGATGCTCCAGATCAGCGACTGGTTGCCCAGGGTAGTGATCAGCTGGCTGCCGGCGAAGGTCAGGTCACTGAGGGTGATCAGCGACACCAGCGAGGTGGTTTTCAGCATCTCCACCAGCAGGTTGCCCAGCGGCGGCAGCATGAAGGGCAGGGCCTGGGGCAGGAACACCCGGCGCAAGGCGGCAAGCCTGCCGAAGTCCAGCGCCTGCACGGCATCACGCTGGCCCTGGCCGACATTGTCCAGGGCGGCGCGGATGATCTCCGAGGCGTAGGCGGAAAACGTCAGGCCCAGGCCGATCACGCCGGTGGCCATGGGCGGTAGGCGAATGCCGAACAACGGCAGGATGAAAAACAGGTAGAACAGCAGCACCAATGCTGAAAGCCCGCGCAACAGCTGCACGTAGACCGTGGCAACGCCGCGCAGCACGCGCAGGCGCGAGCGGCGCATCAGGGCGATGGCCAGGCCCAGTGCAAGCACCAGTACCTCGGCCATCAAGGTGATCGCCAGCGTGATCACTGCTCCATGGCCCAGTTGTCGGGTAATGAACAGTGCAGTGTCCAGTGTCATAGGCTGCAACGCTGTGCCGCGGTGACGCTGGTGTCAGGCAACTCGTTCTCGGTGTAGCCGTACTTCTGCAAAATCTTCAGCAGCTCGCCGGAGGTGCGCAGCTTGGCCAGCTGTTCGTTGAACGCCTGGGCGAAGGCCGCATCGTTACGGGGCAGGCCGTAGGCGTGGTAGTTCCAGGTGGGTTTGCCGTTGGCGTCGAGGATCTGTTCGAACGGCAGCGCGCGTTCGATGCCCGGGTCGTTGGCCTTGGCCACCAGGCCGATGATTTCGGCGTCGGGGAAATACACCACGTCCACGCGGCCGGCCTGCAGGGCGGCCAGGGCCTCGGTGTCCTTGTCGAACAGCACCACGTTGGTGGTGGCGATGCCGCTGTCCTTGGCCTCCTGTACCTGGTTGGAACCGGTTTGCGTGGCCAGGCGCGCCTTGCCGTTGCTGGCCACGTCCTTGAGTCTGTGCAGCTTGAGCGGATTACCGGCTTTGACGATGAAAGCGCCGCCCGAGCGGGTAACCGGGTTGGAGAAGCTGATCACCTTGCAGCGGTTGGGGTTGATGAACAGCCCGGCGCCGATCAGGTCGAAACGCCCGGCGGCCAGGCCCGGCACCAGCGAGCCGAAGTCGGTGATCGGTGTGTCGATGTGGCTGATGCCCAGCGGGGCGAGGATGGCTTGCAGCACCTCGATATTCGCGCCGGTGGCCTTGCCGTCGGTGCCGATGTAGGCGTAGGGCTGTTCGTTGGCGATACCGGCGGTGAGGCCGTCGGCACGGCCCTTGTCCAGCAGGCCGGCGGCGAGGGTGGCGGTGCTGCATAACAGCAGTGCGGCCAGCAGGGGCAAACGTTTGTTAAGTGTCATTGAGTGGCTCCTGGTCATTTGGGGTTTCTGGGCCGTACACACTGTGGGAGCAAAGCTTGCTCGCGATGGCGTCAGTTCGGGCCTCATCGCGAGCAAGCTTTGCTCCCACAGTGCGTACAACCGAAGGAAGTGGGTATCAGCTGCCCTGCAACGGCTTCGCGTCTTCGAAGAAGTAGTCCTGCCACGACGCCGGCTTGTGCTTGATGGCGCCCACGCGGTACATGAACTCGGCCAGCGGGTAGGTGTTCTTCGGGTTGATGGTGAACTCGAAGCGCGGGTTGTCGATGATCTTCAGCAGTTCGGCGCGGTCGATCTTGGCGTGGGTGACGCGGATGTAGGTGTCGGCGGCGCCGGCCTTGTCCTGTTTGATGTAGTCGGCGGCCTCGCTCAGCGCCTGGATGAAGGCGTGGTAGGTCTTGGGGTTCTCGTTGCGGAATTTCTCGGTGGCGAACAGCACCGTCGGCGAGTTCGGCCCCAGCAGGTCGTAGGTGTCCAGCACCGTGTGCACGCCTGGCTTGGCCAGT
Organism: gamma proteobacterium L18; assembly: GCA_000497835.1. GTDB lineage: Bacteria > Pseudomonadota > Gammaproteobacteria > Pseudomonadales > Pseudomonadaceae > Aquipseudomonas. Next base: position 416,971 of record KI547165.1, read on the forward strand.
TCCTGTTCCTGGAACGGCGGGTTGGAGAAGTGCCCGGTCACCTCGGTGCCGCCCGAAGTGATGCTGGTGGCCGCATCCGGGTGCGGCAGGTTGATGGAATACTGGTCCAGGCGCGCATAGTCCTTGTCGCCCCACAGCTTGGCGGCGGCGTACTGCAGGTAGCGCGACTGCACCGACACGCCCACCGCCGGCACGGCGATGCGGTCCTTGGCGGTGAAGTCGGCGATGGTCTTGACGTTGGGATTGTTGCTGACCAGCAGGTACGGGAAGTTGCCCAGCGAGGCCACGGCCTTGACGTTCTGGCGGCCATAGGTGCGGTCCCAGATGGTCAGCAGCGGGCCCACACCGGCACCGGCCACGTCCACGGCGCCGGCCAGCAGCGCATCATTCACCGCCGAGCCGCCGGACAGCTGCGTCCAGTCCACCTTGATGTCCAGGCCTTCCTGTTGGCCATACTTCTCCACCAGGTGCTGGTCGCGCACCACGTTGAGCAGCAAGTACACCACGCCGAACTGCTCGGCGATGCGCAACTGACCTTCGGCCTGGGCCGCGCTTGGCATCACCAGGCTGCCGGCCAGCAACGAAACGCCCAGGCCCAGCGCGGTGGTCAATTTGCTCAGGCGAGGGAACGCGGTCATGAGTGATGCCATGGTGATCAGCCTTGCGGTCAGCGAATGAGAGCGCTGAAGATATAGGCATAAGAGAATAAATTTAAATCACATAAGGTTATAAGCTAATGCCCGGCGACCGCCTTGGGTCCGCGTCGCCTGCATCGCGACCCGAGGTAGGAGCTGGCCTTGGCCGCGATGCGGGCGACGCGGTACGGCAGGTATACTCCCGTGCATCATTCAAGGAGATCCAAAAATGGCAACCACCCCCTGGCAAGCCGACCCCCTCACCTGGGGCCACGGCCCACGCGTGTTCGAGGTGTTCCTCGAACCCACCTGTCCGTTCTCAGTCCGCGCCTTCAACAAGCTCGACGACCTGCTGGCGCTGGCCGGCGAAGAGCGCATCACCCTCAAGGTGCGCCTGCAATCGCAGCCCTGGCACCTGTTCTCGGGCGTCATCGTGCGCTGCGTACTGGCCGCCTCGACGCTGCCCGGCGGCAAGGCAAACGCCAAAGCCGTGCTGGCTGCCGTCGCTGCCCATCGCGAGGAGTTCGAGTTCACCCACCACGCCAGCGGTCCCAATATGGACGCTACGCCCAACGACATCATCGCCCGCCTGGAGCACTACAGCGGCGTGAAACTGGCCGAAGCCTTCGCCATCCCCGACCTGGACCGCGAAACCAAATGGCACTGCAAATACGCGCGCCAAAACGGCATTCATGCATCGCCCACCTTCATGGTCGATGGTCTGGTGCAGGGGGACATCAGCAGCGGCGACACCGTGGAGCAGTGGTTGGCCCACTTGCAGTAAGAACGGGTATCGACAAACGTCGGTATTTCCACCCCTGCTTTGGCAGGGCATCATCCGGGCTCTATTGTTAGGGAAGCGTGACGATGATCGACCACCTCGACCACCTGGTACTGACTACCATCGACCTCGACGCCTGCAAGGACTTCTACACCCGCGTGCTGGGCATGCGCCTGGAAACTTTCGGCCAAGGCCGCCTGGCCTTCCGTTTCGGCAACCAGAAGATCAACGTCCACGTCCGCGGCCACGAGTTCGAGCCCAAGGCCCACCTGCCGGTGCCGGGCGCACTGGACCTGTGCTTCATCGCCAGCATCGGCCTGGAACAGGTAGTTGAACACCTGCAAGCGCAGGATTGGCCAATCATCGAGGGGCCGGTAATACGCGCCGGCGCCACGGGGCCGATTCGGTCGGTGTACGTGCGTGACCCTGACCTGAACCTGATCGAAATTTCGGAACACGCCTGACCTCAACGCCGTACCTGGAGATGCACATGGAACCGTACACCCCCTTGTTCGACCGCGTCCTGCTGACCAACGACGACGGCATCAGCGCCCCCGGCCTTGCGGCCCTGGAAAACATCGCCGCGAAACTGGCCCGCGAAGTCTGGGTGGTGGCCCCAGCCCATGACCAGAGCGGCGTGTCCCACGCCATCAGCATTCACCACCCGCTGCGCGTGGAAACCCTGGGTGAGCGGCGCTTTGCCGTGCAGGGTACGCCGGGCGATTGCGTGGTGCTGGCGTTGCAGCATTTGATGCCGCACAAGCCGACATTGATCCTCTCTGGAGTGAACCGTGGCGCCAACCTGGGTGTTGAAACCGCGTTTTCCGGCACAGTGGGGGCGGCGATGGCGGGGCGGTTGCTTGGCGTGCCGTCCATTGCCCTGAGCCAGGCGTTCACCAAGGGGCAGCCGGTGAAATGGGCTACGGCTGAAACGCTGGGGCCGGAGGTGCTGGTGCAGGTGGCGCAGCAGGACTGGGCGTCGGGCAGTTGCCTGAACATCAATTTTCCGGATTGCGAAGCCAGCTCCAGCAAGGGCACACGGTTTACGTCGCAAGGCACCGGACGGTTGAGCGGGATTCAGGTGAAGGGCCAGGTAGACCCGCGCAATGTCGAGTATTTCTGGCTGAGCATGTCGCGTACGGAGAGTCTGGATGAGGAGGGGACGGAGACCAATGGGGTGTTCAGTGGTTATGTGACGGTGACGCCGTTGGCGTTTGAGCGTACGGCGCAGGCAGTGCTGGCTCACCTCAAATAACGACCGTAACGGCTTTTGTGGGAGCGGGCTCTGCCCGCGAAAAGAACACCGCAGTATGTCAGACAATACGCGGTGCGCTTTTCGCGGGCAGAGCCCGCTCCCACGGCATCCAGTATCAGTGCGGCGCGCGCGGGATGGTTTTCAGCAGGTCTTCAGGGGTGATATGTCCCACCACGCTCTTCTTGCTGCCCGGGGGGGCCAGGTCGAGGATGTGGCCTTTCATCTTGCCGATCACGTGCATCTCGCACGGTTTGCAGTCGAACTTCAGGGTCAGCACTTCGTCGCCGTGAATCAGCTGCATCGGCGCTACCTTGGTGCGTACGCCGGTCACGCCCTTGGCCTGTTTGGGGCACAGGTTGAAGGAGAAACGCAGGCAGTGCTTGGTGATCATCACCGGCACTTCGCCCGGCTCTTCGTGGGCCTCGTAGGCGGCATCGATCAGCTTCACTCCATGACGGTGATAGAAGTCACGCGCCTTCTGGTTGTACACGTTGGCCAAAAACGACAGGTGCGAATCCGGGTACACCGGCGCCGGCACGGTCTCGGCCTTGCGGCCACCGCGCGGGTGGGCAGCGACGCGGGCTTCGGTCAGCGCTTCGATCACTTCGCGGCGCAAGGCCTTGAGCTGCGAGTTGGGGATGAAGTACGCCTGCGGCGCGTCCAGCTTGATGTCGGTGGCGTGGTACTGGGTGGTGCCCAGCTGGCCCAGCAGGTCGTGCAACTGCTCCAGCGCCTGCTCAGGCTTGTTGGCCGCGCCGAACGGGCCGTCCAGGGTGACGCTGGCGCTGATGCCTTCCTCGCTGGTGGCGGTCAGTTCCAGGCGCGCTTCGCGCAGCTGGGCTTTCCAGGCCAGGCCGATGCGACGCTCGGCGGAGGTTTTCTGCAGGGCCTGCTGCCAGTTGTGGTCCAGGTTGCGGTTCAGCGGATGGTTGGGGCGCGCCTTGTACAGGTCGGCCGGCATCTCGTTGGGCTCTACGCGGTAGCGGTAGCGCTTCTCGCCGTCTTCCTCGAACTCGCCCTTGGGCTCGGCGATGTTGGCGCGGAAACCCACCACTTCGCGCTTGATCAGCACGTTGAGGCCGTCACCGTTGGTCAGCGGCTCGTGAGTGACCACTTGCAGGTCACGCTTGCCGACTTTCTCCACCACGCCCACGGCCAGGCCGGTGAAGGTCGGGGTGTCGAAGGCGCCGATATCGACCTTGCGGTCGGTCACGAAGTAGTCGGTGCTGCCACGGTGGAAGGTCTTGTCCGGGTCGGGCACGAAGAAGTGCGCGGTGCGGCCGCTGGAGGCGCGGGCCAGGTCCGGGCGGTCTTCCAGGATGTCGTCCAGGCGCTGGCGGTAGTAGGCGGTGATGTTCTTCACATAGCCCATGTCCTTGTAGCGGCCTTCGATCTTGAACGAACGCACGCCGGCCTCGACCAGGGCGCGCAGGTTGGCGCTCTGGTTGTTGTCCTTCATCGACAGCAGGTGTTTTTCGAACGCCACCACACGGCCCTGATCATCTTTCAGGGTGTAGGGCAGGCGGCACGCCTGGGAGCAGTCGCCGCGGTTGGCGCTGCGGCCGTTCTGGGCGTGGCTGATGTTGCACTGGCCGGAGAAGGCCACGCACAGGGCGCCGTGGATGAAGAACTCGATGGCGGCATCGGTTTCATCGGCGATGGCGCGGATTTCCTGCAGGTTCAGCTCGCGGGCCAGTACCAGCTGGGAGAAGCCGGCCTGGTCGAGGAACTTGGCGCGGCCCAGGGTGCGGATGTCGGTCTGGGTGCTGGCGTGCAGCTCGATGGGCGGAATATCCAGCTCCATCACGCCCAGGTCCTGGACGATCAGCGCATCGACACCGGCATCGTACAGTTGGTGGATCAGCTTGCGCGCTGGCTCCAGCTCGTCGTCGTGCAGGATGGTGTTGATGGTGGTGAACACGCGGGCGTGATAGCGGCGGGCGAATTCAACCAGGCGGGCGATGTCGGCCACCTCGTTGGCGGCATTGTGGCGCGCGCCAAAGCTGGGGCCGCCTATGTAGATGGCGTCGGCGCCATGCAAAATGGCCTCGCGCGCAATCTCTACATCGCGGGCAGGGCTGAGCAATTCAAGGTGATGCTTGGGTAGGGACATGTTTTTTTAGTCAGGCTTTGGCACGGTCAAGGCGTGCATTGTAGCGGTGAAACGCCTGACCGGCACTACCTGCTGCCCGGCGGCCCCACAACAGGCGGTCGATCAGGCCTTGGCGGCCATGGCGGTGACTTCCACGCGCATGCCTTCCACGGCCAGTGACGCCACACCCACGGCGGCACGCACCGGCCACGGCTTGGCGAAGAAGCGCTGGTACACCTCGTTGAACGCCGCGCGGTCAGCCATGTCGGTGAGGTAAATGGTCAAATGCATCACCCGATCCATGCCGCTGCCGGCCTTTTCCAGTGCTACTTTCAACGCCTGCAACGTGCATTCGCTCTGCGCGGTGATGTTGCCCAGCTCCAGGCTGCCATCGGCGCGGGTCGGGATCTGCGTCGACATCAGGATGCCATTGAAACCGGCCACATCGGACGAAATGGATTCCGGGTCCGGGTCGGGGATAAAGTCGATCATGGGGGTACTCCGTGACAAGGGCTCAAAGGCGGGCACCATAACGCCAACCGGCGCATCAGCCAACCTTCTCGGCCAGCGAGCCGCCCAGCGCGTCAGGCGCCGTTGGTCAATGAGGATTACACACTGTGGGAGCTGTCACACGGTTAGGTGGGAGCGGGTTCTACCCGCGAAGAAGGGCCCGCGGATATCCTGACGCACTGCGGTGTGCTTTTCGCGGGTAGAACCCGCTCCCACAAAGACAGTTGCGGCTGCTGGGCGCTTAAGGGCCATCAGGTCGCGTTACACGTGAATCAGCGCCACCGAGAAAAACAGCACCAGTATCGCGGCAAGGGTGAGGTGAACATTCATGTCAGCGGCGTCCATCGGCAAAAAGAATGGACGCAGCTTATAAATGATCCTGCTTTGGGGGTAATCGAACGGGCAGATTTGGATTATCACGGTTTTTGATGGCTCAAGGGTTGCGAGTCCATGGGGGTGTAGGTGCATGTCTTGGGTTTTTTGGTGTTTATCAGACCGCGCGCCGCCCGCGCGGCGCTTCCCGAGCTGACGCTCGGTCCCACATCTGTTTCGGGCCAATTATGTCTGTGGTAACACCTGGTCCGCCTTGTTTGTTCACTGCGGATTTGTGTCGGGGCAACAGAGCGGTCGAGGTGATCTCCCAGACAAAACTGGCCCGAAACAGATGTGGGACCTAGCGTCAGCTCGGGAAGCGCCGCGCGGGCGGCGCGCGATCTCATGAACGCCACAAAACCCCAAGACATGCGCAGTGCCAGTGCCGGGGCGGCCGAGAGGGTCGAGAACTGCTGAATACACCGCGTCGTCTGCATCGCGACCAAGGTCGGCTCCTACGCCGTCCGTGGTAGGAGCCGGCCTTGGCCGCGATGCAGACGACGCGGTCCAGCCCTTGGCCCAACGCTAATGGGCTTTACTCTATATAATCGCGCGCCGTAGCCCCCCTCTGAGCCATCCCCCCCATCGCCCCCCACCCACGCCCGCTTCACCGAAGGCTCCGTGCCCCGCCACGTGTTGACCATGGCGTGCGCCAGTGCGCTGAGCCTGTTGAGCGTGTTTCTGGTGGATATCCTCACCCTGGTCTACGTCTCGCGCCTGCACGACCCCAGCCTGCTGGCCGCGGTAGGCCTGGGCAAGACGCTGCTGTTCGTCAACGGCGCGTTCGTCTCCGGCGTGGTCATTGCCGCCGGCGCGGTGCTGTCCGAGCGCATCGGCAAGCACGCCAGCCAGCGCCTGGCACGCTGGGTCACGCATCTGCTGATCATGGCCGCCGCCGTCGCGGCGTTGGTCGCCGGGCTGGAATTTGCCTGCATGGGGCCACTGAGCCGCTGGCTGGGGGCGGATGCTGCGGCCTATCACGCAGCCCGCTGGTTTGTCTGGCTGACGCTGCTGGCCAGCGTGCCCACCGCCGCGTTGCAGATGTGTGCGCAGCTGCTCAGGTCCCAAGGCCAGGGCCGCCTGGCATTGATGGTGCTGCTGGCCGGCTCGGCCACCCTGGCGGTTGCCGACCCACTGTTCATTTTCGTGTTCAACCTGGGCGTGGTGGGCGCCGGGCTGTCCTGCGGGTTATCCGCGCTGGTTGCGTTGGCCGTGGGCCTGGTGCTGGTTCAGCGCCATATCGGCCTGTCCGCGCGCTTTAATCCGAAGCTGCTGCGCCTGCATGCCTCCCGCGTCTCGCGTATTGCGCTGCCCGCCATGCTCGCCAACCTGGCCATGCCCGTCGGCATCACCTACCTGATGATCACCCTGGCCGGGCAGGGCGCCTCGGCGCTGGCCGGCATGGCGGTGGTGGACCGCGTGCTGCAACTGGCCTACTGCGCCTTCTTCGCCCTGCCCACGGCCCTGGTGCCCATCATCGCCCAGAACCTGGGCGCCGGCCGCACCGACCGCGCCCGCCAGGCCATCGCCTTTACAGGCCAGCTGGTGGTCCTCTATGGTGTGGCGCTATGGCTGGCGTTGCTGGTGGCAGGCCCCGGCATTGCCGACTACTTCCAGCTCACCGACACCGGCCGCTCGATGTTCCTGGCCTTCAGCCATTTCGGCGCGGGGCTGTGGATCATCTTCGGCCTGGACTTCGTCGCCCAGTCGCTGTTCCTCACCCTGGACCGGGCCTGGTGGGTGCCCACCTTCGGCTGGTTGCGCGGTACGTTGGGCTCCATCCCGTTCGTCTACGTGGGTGCTCATTGGTATGGCGGCACTGGCGCCCTGGTAGGCATGTGGAGCGGCAATGCGCTGGTGGCGCTGCTGGCCATCGCCACCGCCATGGGCGTAGCCCGGCGCTACGGGCGCCAGCGACCTTAATTCACAGCAAGCGGATGTTTATGTCAGTCACGGATACCCCACACGAAGCGGCACAGCCGCCAGCCCCCAAGCGACGCCGCGCCCCCAAGGGCGAGATGCGCCGCATGGCGTTGCTGGACGCGGCCACGCAAGTGTTCGCCAGGGATGGCTACCAGAACGCGTCGATGCGCGATGTCGCCGATATCGCCGGCATCACCACGGTGGGCCTGTTGCATCACTTCCCCAACAAGGTGGCACTGCTCAAGGCGCTGCTGGACCGTCGCGATCAGCGCGTGGTGGAGCGTTTTGGCGAACTCGACATGGCGCCCACGCTGGAAGGCTTCCTGCGGTTTCTGCGCATGAGCATGGGGTTCAGTGTGGAAGATGCCAGCGAGTGCCAGGCCGCCCTGATGATCAACGTCGAGAGCCTGTCGGACAAGCATCCGGCGTTCCCGTGGTATCAGGAGAAGTTCGAGGTGGTGCACGGCCATGCCCAGGCGCACCTGGCGTCACTGGTGGCCAGCGGTGCGATTCGCGCCGACGTCAACATCAAGGCCATGGCCCTGGAGTTGTTCTCGGTGATGGATGGCTTGCAGATCCAGTGGCTCAGGGGCCGGGACAGCGTCGACGTGATGCAGGTGTTCGAGCTGTACCTGGGGCGCCTGGCCAAGGATTTGAGGGCGGATGAACAGGCTCATCCCTGAGCCTGGTCGCACCGTTTAGTAGGTCTGCGAAGTCGAGACCTGGACGGCTTTCTGTACCGGCGCGGGCAGCGGGTTGCTGTCGCGGGTGGTCAGTTGCTCGGCGTACAGCGTGGTCAGGGTCTGGCTCAGCGCCAGGTCAGCGGAGCTGGTGCCCACACGGATCTTGTACTTGCCGGCATCGACGTTCCAGCTGTCGGTGTTTTCCACGTAGTAGGCCAGCGAGCGCGAGTCGATCGGGATGCTCACGGTCTTGCTCTGGCCCGCCTTCAGGTACACCTTGGTGAAGCCCTTCAGCTCTTTGATCGGGCGGTCCACGGCCGGGTTCACCGGTTGCACGTACAGCTGCGCCACTTCATAACCAGCCTTGCTGCCGGTGTTGGTCACGGTGAACTTGACGTTCACGGTGCTGCCCGGGGTCAGCACATTGCTGGACAGTTTCAGGTCGCTGTAGCCGAAGGTGGTGTACGACAGACCGAAACCGAACGGGTAGAGCGGCTTGGTGTTGTTCTTGTCATACGCACGGTAGCCCAGGTACAGGCCTTCGCTGTAGGTCATCTCGGTCAGCGCGTTGTCGCCACGGTACTGCGCCGGGTCCGGGTAGGATGCGTAGCTGGCGTTGTCCTCGATCTTCTTGTCGACGGTGATCGGCAGTTTGCCCGACGGGTTGACCTTGCCATACAGGATCTCGGCCAGTGCTTGGCCGCCTTGCTGGCCTGGCAGCCAGGCTTCAACGGTGGCGCCGACTTTCTTGGCCCATGGCTGCATGTTGGCGATGCCGCCGCCGTGCATCACCACGACCGTGTTCGGGTTGGCCTTGGCCACCTGGGTGATCAGGTCGGCCTGCTGGTCGGGCAGGTCGAAGCCATGGTCGCTGCCTTCGCCTTCGTTTTCGTAGTTGGTGCCCACGGCTACCACGACAGCGTCGTAGTTGGCCAGGTCGGCCGGTGCGCGCATCGCCGCCCAGCTCATCTGCACGCCAGCCAGGCCGCCCAGGGCCGGGGTGAAGTTGCCCGCGGTGCGCTGGTATTCAAGCTTGACGGTGTAGGACTTGCCCGCGGTCAGCGAAGCGGTCTGGCCGGAGGTGACCAGGGCGTTGACCACGTCCGAGGAGTACGCCACGCCGTCGCTCTGCAGCACCAACTGATCGTTCACCCACAGTTTGTACGGGCCGTCGGCACGCACCTTGAACACCTGCGGGCCGCTGATGGTCGGCTTGATCACGCTGGTGAAGCGCGCCGAGAAGGCGCCGGCCGTAGGGCTGAAACCGGACACGGCGGTGGTGCCGGCGTCGGTGACGTTGGTGCCGGTGGTCCAGTTCAGGTTCACGCCCGGTTCAACGCGGGTCAGCGCCGGGTCACCGGAGAACGTGGTGTTGCTGTAGTACTCGGCTTTCACGCCGGTGTTGCTGATGCTGCTCTTGCCGCTGGTGCTGGTGGACGGCTGGTACCACACCGACGCCTTGGGGTTCAGGCTCAGGGCGGGCAGGTAGGTCACGTTGCTGGCGCTCGACGCCAGTTGCTGCAGGCCGCTGAGCTCGGTGACGTAGCTGTCGGGCGGCGAGTTGGCGGTGCCGAACGGCGAGCCTGGCGCCTGAAGGGCCCAGTCACCGATCACGGCGATCTTGGCGGTCTTGGCCAGCGGCAGCAGCGGGGCGCCGGCACTGGTGTTTTCGTTGCGCAGCAGCACCATGGCTTCACGCGCCGCGTCCAGCGCTGCGGTGGTGCCGTATTCGGTGTGCACCAGGGTCTGGGCGGTGTTCATGTGCTCCTGGCGGTCATAGCTGACCACGGCGCGCAGGTTGCGCTTGACCTTGTCGTCGATGACGTTCTGGGTCAGCTGGCCGCTCCACAGGTACGGCATCAGGTTGGCTTCGGTGAACTGCAGGCCCGACGGCATGTCCAGGTCGGTACCGGCCCAGGCGCCCTTGAAAGCGTCGTGGATGGCGTTGAAGTCACTGATGACGCTGCCCTGATAGCCCCATTCACCCTTGAGGATCTCGGTGATCAGGTGATGGTTCTCGCAGGCGTAGTCGCCATTGATCTTGTTGAAGCCGCACATGATGGTGGCGACGTTGGCGTTCTTGACCAGCGACTCGAAGCCGGGCAGGTACAGTTCGCGCAGGGTGCGCTCGTCGACTTTCACGTTCAGCGACTGGCGGTTGGCTTCCTGCTCGTTGGCCAGGAAGTGCTTGCCGCTGGCCTGGATGCCTTGCGCCTGGATGGCATTGACCACGGCCGGGGCCAGCACGGCGCCCAGGAACGGGTCCTCACCGCTCATGTACTCGGCGGCGCGGCCACCGTAGGGGGTGCGGTACAGGTTGACGCCCGGCGACAGCATTTGCTGGGCGCCGGCGATGCGCGTCTCATAAGCAATGGCCAGGCCGAATTCCTTGGCGCGGTTGATGCTCCAGGTGGCCGCCAAGGCAGACTGCGATGGGTACTGCGCACCGAAAGTGGCGTTGTTGACGTGCACGCCCATGGACGAGTCGTACGCCAGGGTGCCCTGGATGCCCCAGTTGAGCAGCGGCGGGATCATGTGACCGTCGTCAACGCGGGTGAAGTTGATCTTCTGCGAGGTGCTCATGTTGTCGAGGATCGAGCTGACCCGCGCTTCCACCGCATTGCCGGTGGCCGGGGTGACCTCGGCCAGCGCCAGGTTCGCCTGGGCTACGCCGAAGGCCAGCAGGCTCAGGCCCAGGGCGTGTTTGATGACCATGCTCATTGTTGCTGCTCCTGGCTGGGGGCGTCGTCGGTCTGCACCGGGGCGTCTTGCACCGAGGCTTGGTTGGTGCCTGTGCTTTTGCTCACGTTGGCAACGCCGGACAGTTGGTCGCGCTTGGCTTCCATCTGTTCGCGAAGTTGCTCGTGGCTATTGGTAGTGGCCGACGTGGAAGTTGAATCCGCCGCCAGTGCGCAAAAACTCTGGGCGCACAGAAGCAGAGTGCCCATAACGGGCAACATGAGTCGATTCATCGATTCATTCTCGATTAAAGGTTAAATGATGGCACTTTGATTGCGACACAAAGTTGCGTCGATGTGTAAGTCCAGATGATGCCTTTAAAAGTTCAATGTTCGCAAAGATATTTTTACGAACGGTTGGAAAGGTCGAGAAAAACCGACGCGCGACCTTTTTTGATGCATGTGGTGCGAGGGCGTTTCACCAGATTTCATGACGATTATTCATGTTTGGTTGCGTAAAAATGGCGTTTTATGGCGAAAAATACCCAATAAATCGAGTTTCTAAGCTATAAAACACCTGTTTGATAAACCTAATTGCAGTTAGGTTTTAGGTTCTGGTAAGCTGTGTCAGCGTTGAAAGTTACGCCCCGCTAGTTGAGCTTTGAACTTCTTCTGTAGTGCGTGCGGATAGCAAGATTCCTATAAACCGATGACGAAAAGAGTGGCGATTTTTTTCGCGTGCTCATCGAGACCGTATTGTCCGAAGTATCAAGTTGGCGTAGCGGTGTGCAACTACCGACGCAAGTCGATATTTGCCAGTGGCTGGCCGAAAACACTGAAGTCAAAGTCGTTGATATCAACCGGGCGAGAAAACTGTGCCGGGCTGAAAGTGATAGCGACGACGATATCCTGCGCACCCTGATCCGCCTCGGCGCCGTGCGCGATGAGGAAGTGGCCCAGGCGTGCGCCGCCTTGCTCGACGTCCCGCGCCTGGACCTGACCACCCTGGTGTCGTCGACACCGCCGATGCTGGGCAGCGAACGTTTCCTGCGCCATCACGGCTTGGTGGTTCTGCAGGCCCACGACGCCCATATCGAGGTCGCCGCCAGCGCGCCGCTGTCGCGCTACGCGCTGGACGCCATGGCCTACTGCGCCCGCCGCCCGCTTTCCCTGGTGATTGCTACCGCCGATGAAGTCGACACCCTGATCGAACGCTTCCACGGCCAGGGCCGCAGCGCCATGGACGCCCTGATCGAATCGCTGGACGTGGACAGCGACCCGCAGGACGACATTGAGCACCTCAAGGACCTGGCCAGCGAAGCGCCGGTGATCCGCCTGGTCAACATGATCCTGCAGAAGGCCGTGGAGCAGCGCGCCTCTGACGTGCACGTGGAACCCTTCGAAGACCAGTTGCAGGTACGCTACCGCATCGACGGCCTGCTGGTGAACGGCGAAGCACCGCCGTCCAGCCACGCCGCCGCGGTCATTTCGCGCCTGAAGATCATGGCCCGCCTGGACATTGCCGAGCGCCGCCTGCCCCAGGACGGGCGCATCATGCTGCGCATCCAGGGCAAGGAACTGGACTTGCGCGTGTCCACCGTGCCCACCAGCTTCGGCGAATCGGTGGTGATGCGCTTGCTGGACCGCCAGACCGTCAGCTTCGATTTCCCCACCTTGGGCATCGACGGCCCGCGCCTTAATACCCTGATTGACCTGCTGGAACGGCCCCACGGCATTCTGCTGGTGACTGGGCCCACCGGTTCCGGCAAAACCACCACGCTGTACACCGCGTTGTCGCGGCTCAACACCGCCGTGCGAAAGATCATCACCGTGGAAGACCCGGTGGAATACCAGCTGGCGGGCATCAACCAGATCCAGGTCAAGCCTGCCATTGGCCTGGACTTCCCCACGGCGCTGCGCTCCATCGTGCGCCAGGACCCGGACGTGATCATGATCGGCGAGATGCGCGACCTGGAAACCTGCCGCATCGCCATTCAGTCCTCGCTCACCGGTCACCTAGTGCTGTCCACGCTGCACACCAACAGCGCCGCAGCCAGTATCACCCGCCTGCTGGACATGGGCGTTGAGCATTACCTGATTGCGTCCACCCTGCAGGGCATTCTGGCCCAGCGCCTGGTGCGACGGCTGGACCCGGCCACGCGCGTGGCGTTTGAAGCGCCGCCCGACCTGATCACCCGCTACCGCCTGGACCAGTACACCGACCAGCGTCCGATCATGCTGTACCGCCCCGCCGAGGACAGCCCCGGCGGCGGTTATCACGGCCGCAGCGCCATTACCGAACTGCTGGTGATGAATGAGGAGCTGCGCGGTTTGCTGATGGGCCAGGCCGATGCGGCCACCCTGGAAGCGGCGGCGCGACGCAATGGTCTGGTGACCTTGTTCGAAGACGGTTTGCGGCAGGCGCTGGCGGGTATTACCTCGCTTGAGGAAGTATTGCGGGTGGCGCGCGATGGCTGAGTTTCGTTACCGGGCATTGACGGTGGCTGGCGAGAGCGAGCAGGGCAACGTGCAGGCCGGTGACCAGCAGGCGGCCGTGGCTGTATTGCAAAAGCGTGGGCTGCTGGTATTGCAGGTGGACGCCATGGGCGGGGCTGGCCTGCGCCGGGCGCTGAACCGCAGCGCGTTGAATGGCGCGGCTTTGGTCAGTTTCACTCAGCAACTGGCCACCTTGCTGGGCGCCGGCCAGCCGCTGGAACGCTCGCTGGGCATCCTGCTGAAACAAACCCATGAGGCCAAACCGCGCGCCTTGATCGAGCGCATCCGCGAACAGGTCAAGGCCGGCAAGCCGCTGTCCCAGGCGCTGGAAGAAGAGGGCGGTCAGTTCTCCACGCTGTACATCAGCATGGTCCGTGCGGGCGAGGCGGGCGGCGCTTTGGAGAACACTTTAAGGCAACTCAGCGATTACCTCGAACGCAGCCAGACCCTGCGCGGCGAGGTGATCAACGCGCTGATCTACCCGGCGTTCCTGGTGGTCGGCGTGCTCGGCTCGCTGGCCCTGCTGCTGGCCTACGTGGTGCCGCAATTCGTGCCCATTTTTCGCGACCTGGGCGTGCCGATCCCGCTGATTACCCAAGTCATTCTGGCCATGGGCGAGTTCCTCAGCGCCTGGGGTTTGCTGGTGCTGGCCGCGATCATCGTATCGATCTGGGGCACTGCCATCGCCCTGCGCGATCTGGCCCGCCGCCAGCGCAACGACCTGCGCCTGCTGAAGATCAAGATCATTGGCCCGCTGCTGCAACGCATCGAAGCCGCCCGCCTGGCGCGCACCCTGGGCACCTTGCTGAGTAACGGCGTGGCGCTGTTGCAGGCGCTGTTGATCGTGCGTCAGGTGTGCAGCAACCGCGCCATCGTCGCCCAAGTCCAACAGGCCACTGAATGGGTCAAGGGGGGCGGCACGTTAGCTACCGGGTTGAGCCAAGCGCTCACGCCGGACTTCGGTGGCGGCGAGGCCGGTGGCAGCAGGTCTGGCGGTAGTGGGTCTGGTGGGATTGGGGCTGGTGGGAGCGGGCTCTGCCCGCGAACGGCTCGACGCGGTGTGTCTGAAGAATCGCGAGATGGCCTTCGCGGGCAGAGCCCGCTCCCACAAGACCGACTCTCACAGGACCGACTCCCACAAGGCCTGCTTGCCCACGTTCCACACTCACAAGGCCTGCTTGCCCACGTTCCACACTCACAAGGCCCTGGCAGACGAAACCAGCCACTGCTGCCCGAACTGGCCATCCAGATGATCGACGTCGGCGAACAGGCCGGCGAGCTGGACGGCATGCTGCTGAAAGTCGCCGACGTGTTCGACGTGGAAGCCAAGCGCGGCATCGACCGCATGCTCGCCGCCCTGGTACCCACGCTCACCGTGGTCATGGCCGTGATGGTCGCCGTGATCATGCTCGCCATCATGCTGCCGCTGATGAGCCTTACCAGTAATATCTAAAGGACAACACCCATGAAAACCATGAAGACGGCCCGCCGCCAGGGCGGTTTTACCTTGCTGGAAATGCTGGCGGTGATCGTGCTGCTGGGCATCGTCGCCACCATCGTCGTGCGCCAGGTCGGTGGCAACGTCGATAAAGGCAAATACGGG
>KI547165.1:432621-435904 GCA_000497835.1 gamma proteobacterium L18
GGGGCTTTACCCTGCTGGAAATGCTGGTGGTCATCGTCTTGATCGGCGTGGCGGCAGGGTTGGTCGGCTATGGCTTGCAGCGCGGGCTGCACAGCGCCGCCGAGCGCAAGGCCCTGGGGCAAATGGTGCAGGCGCTGCGCACCGCGCGGGTGCAGGCGATTGTCACCGGGCAGCCGGCACGCACGCGTTTCGATCTGCAAGGCCGCACCGTGCAGGCACCGGGCAAGCCCGTGGCTCACTGGCCGGCGGACTGGCAGGTGCGCCTGCAGACGGCCGAAGGCCTGGGTGCCGGTTTCGAGTTCTACCCTGATGGCGGCGCCAGCGGCGGCAATGTCCTGATCACCCAGGGTGCACGGCACTGGCGCATCGACGTGGCCTGGCTGACGGGCGCCGTGCAGTTGCGCGACCTGCCATGAGCCCACAACGCGGTTTCACCCTGCTGGAAATGCTCGCTGCCCTGGCCGTGCTGGCGCTGTGCGCCACCGTGCTGCTGGGGGCGTTCGGCCAGAGTGCCCGTGCCTTGCAGCAAAGCGCTGGGGCCGATCGTCTGAGTTTGGCGGCGGCGTCGGTGATCGACAGCCTGGACGATGGGCCTTTGCAGGCTGGCCGCCAGCAAGGGCAGTGGGACGGCGTCAAGTGGGTGTGCGACATTGCCGTGGTGCCTTCGGTACCTGGATCGGCGCGCCTGTTTCGGCTGGACCTGACGCTGCGGCAAGGGACGCGACACGTGCACCTCAGCACCCTGCGCGTGCGCGGCGCCGGGGCTGCGTCATGAGGCACCAGACCGGTTTCACCCTGCTGGAAATCCTCGTGGTGCTCAGTCTGCTGGGCATTCTGGCGGGTCTGGTCGGCACCTCGCTGGTCAGCGCCAATCGCGCCACGGCCAAGGCCGAGCGGTTTAGCACACGCCTGGATGAAGTGCAGGCCGCCCAGCATTACCTGCGTCGCGCCATCAGCCAGGCGCTGCCATTGGCCGCCGGGCCGCCGGTGGCCAAACCGCCGCGCTTTGTCGGCCAGCCTGCGCAGTTGACCTTCCACGGGCCGTTGCCGGACTCCATTGGCGGCGGCCTGTATCAGCAGCACGTAAGCCTGGCCGGCCAGCGCCTGATGGTGAGTTTCGCCCGTCTCGACGGTCAGGCCACGCAGCGTTTCGGCGAACCCCAGGTGCTGCTGCATGACGTGCAGCAGGCCGCCTTCAGTTACCGCGGCCGTTCACCACTGGGCCAGGACAGCGGCTGGGTATCGAACTGGCCATGGCCGGAGCGCCTGCCCCGCGCGGTGCGCATCGAAGCCACCCTGGCCGGCGTGGTGCCGTGGGTGACCGAGCAGGTCAACCTGCGGCTGGACCTGGCCAGCGAGCCCGGCAGCCCATGAATACTCAGCGTGGCGTGGCCCTGTTATTGGTGCTGTGGGTACTGGCGGTGCTCAGCACCTTGCTGGCGGCGTTGGCTGGCACCGTGCAGTTGCAGCAGCGCCAGGCCGGCTGGCAGGCGGGTCAGGTGCAGGCGCGGCTGGCGGCCGAAGCTGGGTTGAGCCAGGCGGTGATCAGCTTGCAAGCACGGGACTTCAAGGCGCGCTGGGCCGCGGATGGTCGGCCGCATGAATTGGCGTTCGATCAGGCGCAGGTGGCGGTCAGCGTGCGCAGCGAGCGCGGCAAACTGGACCTCAATGCGGCGTCCAAGGCCGATGTCGCCCGATTGCTGCGTGCGTGCGGCGCGGCGCCGCAACGGGCAGGGGCCGTGGCCGGCGCGTTACAGGGTGACCAAGCACCTTTGCGCACGCTGGAAGAATTCCGCGAACTGCCCGGCATGAGCGCCGAGCTTTACCGCCGGGTGCTGCCCCTGATCACCGTGTGGTCCGGCCAGGCGCAGCCCGACCCCAGCCTGGCGCCGCCCCCATTGGCACGCGCCCTGGGCTTGCCGACCGTGCGCACGGCCAACCTCGACCCCGGACAAATCCTCACCGTGACCAGCGAGGCCCGCCTGCCCGGCGGTGCCCACGCCATGCTGCGCGTGACCCTGATGATGACATTGGCAAAGGAGGGCGCCAGGCCGTATCGGGTCCTGCGCTGGCAAGAATGAACAAGCTGATTGCAATGCCTGTGGCGCAACTGCGCCAGGTATCCCTTCGCTGGCAGGCCAGCCAGGCGCGGCGCTGGCTGCACCTGTGGCTGGCCGAGCTGCACGGTGTGCTGCCGTACGCCCTGCGCGCCCGCTTGGCCAGCGGCCCGGCCGTGCAGACGCTGCCGTGGCCGTTGCCCCAGGATTTTGATGGCGACCGTCCGGTCCAATTGCTGTTGCCCGGCCATGAAGTGCTGGCCCCGCGCATCACGCTGCCTGTGGCCGCCACCCGCGATCTGCAGCGTGTGCTGGCGTTCGAGATCGACAAATACACGCCGTTGCCAGCGGATCAGGTGCACTTCACCGCCTGTGTCGAGCGCCAAACCGGCGGCACGGCGAGCGTGCGGTTGGTCGCTATCTGTCGCGAACGCCTGGGACAAATACTGGACGCCTGCCAGACCCGCGGCGTGCGGCTGCAAGCCATTGATGCGCTGGACAGCGACGGCAAGGTGCTGGGCGTGGACCTGCTGCCTGCGGACCTGCGCCCGGCGCCTTCGACGGCCATGCGCCTGAACCGGCGCCTGGCAATGCTCGCCTTGGCCTTGTTGGTGGGCGTGATGGCCATGGCCCTGCACAGTCGCGAAGCCACCGTAGCCGCCATGCGCGCCGACGTCGCCGAGCAACGCCAGCAGGCACAGGCGCTGGAAGCCCTGCGTCGCGAACTTACCGACACCCAAGGCGCCGCCCGCTACCTGGCGGGGCTTAAAACCGCGCGTCCCACCCTGAGCCTGTTGATTACCGAGCTGGGCCAGTGCCTGGGCGCCGACACCTGGCTGGAGCAGATGGAGGTGCGCGACAGCGGCGAACTGACCCTGAGCGGGCAAAGCCGCCACGCCAGCGCCCTGATCACCCGCGCCCATGACTGCCCCAGCCTGCATGACACCCGCTTCCAGGGCATCATCCAGCCGGACACCGAGACCGGCCTTGACCGTTTCACCCTGGCCGCGCGCCTCACCCAGGAGGCCGCCGATGCGCCGAAGCCCGACCGTCCGTGAACGCCAAATTCTCGCCGTGGGCCTGTTGGCGCTGCTGCTGTGGGTCGGCTGGTATGTATTGGTGGACAGCTGGTTCGCCGGCCCGTACGCACAATTGAACGAGGAGGCCGCGACCTTGCAGGCCCAGCACCAGCGCTACGCCCGTCTGTTGGGTCAGGCCCCGGCCCT
>KI547165.1:436294-439521 GCA_000497835.1 gamma proteobacterium L18
GTCAGCCGCCGCAGCCTGCTGGCCGGTGATGACCCCAGTGCGGTGGCGGCTGACCTGATGCAGGCCGTCCTCGACAAGGTCAAGGCCCAGGGGGGCATAGGGCCCGGCTGCGAAGTGATCCAGCGCATGCCCATCGTGCCCGAGCAGGATCAGGCGCAGCCGTATCGCCAGGTCAAGGTCAGCCTCACCCTGGCATGCGCCACCGAGCCTTTATTGCGCGTGCTGCAGGCCCTCGAATACGGCCAGCCCTATCTGTTCGTCGAGGCGCTGAACGTGCAGCGCGACACCAACGCGCCCGCCAAGGGCGGCCCCGGCAAGCTGAAGGTGCAGCTATTGGTACGCGGCTACCTCACCGCTGCCAGCGCCAAGGGGGAGACGCCATGAAGCGCGCGCCCCTGGTATTGATCGTG
The DNA here is from genome assembly GCA_000497835.1 of gamma proteobacterium L18. GTDB lineage: Bacteria > Pseudomonadota > Gammaproteobacteria > Pseudomonadales > Pseudomonadaceae > Aquipseudomonas. The sequence continues at coordinate 436,705 of KI547165.1, forward strand.
GTCAATGTCGTGCTGGCGGCCAGCCTGGCGTGGCTGGCTTCAAGCCAAGGTGCTGTCGACTGGGGCAGTACCGGCCCGGCGGCGCCGTTGCCTGCGTTGCCACAGGCTGCGCCGTCACTGGCGCCGCTGCCCGATGCCCAGATTGCCCAAGGCTGGCAGCACCCCCTGTTCAGCCCCGACCGCAGCCCCGACGCCGCCAAGACCGGTGCGGTATCCGCGGGCCTCGAGGGCGTGACCCTGGGCGGTGTGGTCATCGACGGCGACGCCCAATGGGCGCTGCTGCGCCTGCGTGACCAGCGCGCCACCAAGCTCAAGCGCGGCGACGCGCTGGACGGCGGCTGGGTACTGACCGAATTGAGCGCCACCAGCGCCACTTTTTCGCGCCAGGGACAGGCGCGCACCGTGAATATCCCCGCGCCGCGCCTGCCTGCGGCCGCCATGGCCCCCGTACTCAAACTCCCTGACGTGAAAACCCCATGACCGCTCCTGCTCGTTTGTTTTCCTTCCCGCTGCTGGGCCTGGCTGCTGCCGTTGCCTTGGCCGGTTGTGCCACCCCGTCGGCCGACCCGGGCAGCGACCCGGCGCTGATGCGCGAAGCCCTGAACGGCACCGGCGACCAGCGCCCCAGCCTGTCGCCGCCAGCCCCCGAGGCCGCCGCACCAACGCCTGCCGTCGCACCTGCCCGGCGGCAGATCATCACCGGCAACCAGCGTTTCGTTCAGCCCCAGGCGCCTGGCAGGGTGGCCGAGGGCGGCGGGGCGGGCGACATCATGTTCAACTTCACCAACCAGCCCATCGAGGCGGTGATCAACACGGTGATGGGCGACCTGCTGCACGCCAACTACAGCATCCGCCAGGACGTGAAGGGCAGCGTCAGCTTCTCCACCTCCAAGCCGGTCAACAAACAGCAGGCCTTGTCGATTCTGGAAACCCTGCTGTCCTGGACCGACAACGCCATGATCCGCCAAGGCGATCGCTACGTGATCCTGCCCGCCGCCCAGGCCGTGGCCGGCAAGCTGGTGCCGGAAATGCCGGTGTCGCAGCCTTCCAGCGGCCTGAGTGCGCGGCTGTACCCGCTCAAGTACATCTCGGCCACCGAGATGCAGAAGCTGCTCAAACCCTTCGCCCGCGACAACGCCTTCCTGCTGGTGGATCCCTCGCGCAATGTGCTGAGCCTGTCCGGCACCCCCGAGGAGCTGGCCAACTACCAGGACACCATCGACACCTTTGACGTGGACTGGCTCAAGGGCATGTCCATCGGCGTATACGGACTGCAGCACGCCTCGGTGCGCGAGTTGATGCCGCAGTTGCAGAAACTGTTCGGCCCCGACAGTGGCCTGCCGTTGTCGAGCATGGTCAAGTTCATGCCCAACGAGCGCACCAACTCCATCGTCGCCATCTCCTCGCAGCCAGCCTACCTGCAGGAGGTGGGCGACTGGATCAAGACCATCGACGAAGGCGGCGGCAACGAGCCGCAGATGTATGTGTACGACGTACGTAATATGAAAGCCACGGACCTGGCCAAGTACCTGCGGCAGATCTACGGCACCGCCGCCATCAAGGACGACGCCGCCGCCAAGGTGGCGCCGGGGCTCAAGACCACCACACTGTCATCGCTCAATGGTACGGGCAGCAGCACCAGCAGCTCGACCCTGGGCGGCCTGAGCACACAATCCGCCACCACCCAGCGCACCAGTGATCAGGAAGACGACAGCACTGACACCGACACCAGCGACGACAGCGCTGCCAGCAGCCAGGGCACGCAGAAAACCCTGGAAGAAAGCGTGCGCATCACCGCCAACAAAAGCACCAACCAGTTGCTGGTGCGCACCCGGCCGGCGCAGTGGAAAGAGATTGAATCGGCCATCCGGCGCCTGGACAACCGGCCGCTGCAAGTGCAGATCGAAACCCGCATCCTGGAGGTCAAACTCACCGGTGAACTGGACCTGGGCGTGCAGTGGTACCTGGGCAAGCTGGCCGGCAACTCGTCCAGCACCACGGTGGCCAACACCAGCGGTTCGCAGGGCGCGCTGGGCAGTGGCGGAGCGGGGCTGGGGTCCACGGACACGGCGTTCTATTCCTTTGTCAGCAGCAATTTCCAGGTCGCGCTGCATGCGCTTGAAACCAGCGGCCGTACCCAGGTGCTGTCGGCGCCGTCGCTGGTGGTGATGAACAACCAGCAGGCGCAGATCCAGGTGGGCGACAACATTCCCATCAGCCAGACCACCGTCAACACCAGCACCTCGGACACCACCCTGAGCAGCGTCGAATACGTACAGACGGGCGTGATTCTCGACGTCACCCCGCGCATCAACCCGGGCGGCCTGGTGTACCTGGACGTGCAGCAGCAGGTCAGCGACGCCGACACCAGCAGCGTCACCACCACCCAGACCAACCCCAGCATTTCCACGCGCTCGGTGTCCACGCAAGTGGCGGTGCAGAGCGGCCAGACCGTGCTGCTGGGCGGGTTGATCAAGCAGGACAATGCCGAAACCACCTCCAGCGTGCCGGGGCTGGGCAAGATCCCCGGCTTGCGCTGGTTGTTCGGCAGTACCAGCAAGTCCAAGGACCGCACCGAGTTGATTGTGCTGATTACCCCGCGGGTGGTGGCCAGCGCCAATGATGCGCGGCAGGCGACGGATGATTATCGTCGGCAGATGCAGTTGCTTAGGCCTTGATTTTGGGGTGATTGGCGATGGATTTTGGGTGTACGCCGATGATTTTGGGGTGTTCATGAGATCGCGCGCCGCCCGCGCGGCGCTTCCCGGGCAGAGCCCGGTCCTACGTTTGTTTCGGGCCAGTTATGCCTGTGGCATC
>KI547165.1:439805-504233 GCA_000497835.1 gamma proteobacterium L18
GCGCGGGCGGCGCTCGATCTCAAGCACAAAGAAATCCTCAAGACGAACCCCTCCAAGCCACACCCCCCAGCACCACAATTAATGAATCCCCCTCACAACCCCATCCCACCCCCCGTCATAGTCGCACCCCACCCCCTGCGCTACCGTGCCGTACAGCGCTTTTCCGCAAACCCGGCTGAACCGTCACCCAACCCTGCTATCCACTCTAGGTACTGCCTTTTACCGTGCCCCCAGCAAAAGGTGCCTCCTGATGAGCGACCCCAAAAACCGCCTGCCCATGCCGCAGGACGAAACAGCCGTCGCCCCGCGACGCAATTTCCTCAAGTTCGGTGCTTCCGGCATCGCCGCGGTGACCCTGTCGCACTGGATTCCACCGTCCGCCGCCGAGGCCGCCAGCCAGGCGCCCGAGCCGGCCACGCCCGCCACCGGCCACCAGCGCATCCGCCTGGAGGTCAATGGCCAATCACACGCCCTGGACGTTCCCAACAACGCCGTACTGCTCGACGTGCTTCGCGATCGCCTGCAACTCACCGGCAGCAAAAAAGGCTGCGACCACGGCCAATGCGGCGCCTGCACGGTGCTGGTCAATGGCGTGGCGATCAATGCCTGCCTGTCCATCGCGGTGCAGCACGACGGCGACACCATCACCACCATCGAGGGCCTGGCCGAGAACGGCCAGTTGCACCCGGTACAGCAGGCCTTCTGGGACCATGACGCCTACCAGTGCGGCTACTGCACCTCCGGGCAGATCATGAGCGCGGTGGCCATCCTCAACGACCCCAACATCCCGGCCGACGACGCCAGTGTGCGCGAAGCGATGAGCGGCAATATCTGCCGCTGCGGCGCCTACAAGAACATCCTCGCCGCCGTGCAGTCGGCACGGGGCAAGGTGGGGAGGGCCAGCTGATGCGCACCTTCGATTATGCCCGCGCCGACACCCCGGGCAACGCCATCAAGGCCGCCGCCAACGGCCAGGCCATGTACCTGGCGGGCGGCACCACGCTGCTGGACCTGGTGAAACTGGACGTGATGCAACCCGATCAGGTGGTGGACATCAACCGCCTGCCGCTCAAGCAGATCGAGACACTGCCCGACGGCCGCCTGCGGGTAGGCGCGCTGGTGAGCAACACCGACCTGGCCCGCCACGCCTGGGTGCGCGAGCACTACCCGGTGCTGTCCCAGGCACTGCTGGCCGGCGCCTCGACCCAGTTGCGCAACAAAGCCACCACTGGCGGCAACATCATGCAGCGGGTGCGCTGCAACTACTTTCGAGACGGCATTTCGCCCTGCAACAAGCGCCAGCCCGGCTCGGGCTGCGCGGCCATCGACGGCCTGAACCGCAGTGTGCACGCCGTGCTGGGCACCAGCGAACACTGCATCGCCAGCCATCCCTCGGACATGTGCGTGGCCGTGGCCGCCATCGGTGCCAAGGTGACGGTGCAGGGCGGCACAGGCAGCCGTGACATCGATTTTGCCGACTTCCACCTGTTGCCCGGCGACACCCCCTGGCAGGAGCACGCCCTGCAACCCCATGAGCTGATCACCCACCTGACCCTGGACGCGCCGTTGCCTGGCAGTCGCTCGGCCTATCTCAAACTGCGCGACCGTACCTCGTACCAGTTCGCCCTGGCCTCCAGCGCCGTGATCCTGGTGCTGGACGGTGCGCGCATCGCCCAGGCACGCATCGCCCTGGGCGGGGTGGGCACCAAGCCGTGGCGTGCACGCCAGGCCGAGCAGTCGCTGGTGGGGCAAACCGCCAGTGCGCAGGCGTTCGAGAAGGCAGCGGAACTGGCCCTGCAGGGCGCCCACGCCTACGCGCACAACGCGTTCAAAATTCCCCTCGGGCAGCAGGCGGTGATCCGCAACCTGCGCGACCTCACGGCCTAGGAGCTTGTGATGAGCGATCCCATCATCGGTACCCCGACCCGTCGCGTCGACGGTCGGCAAAAAGTCAGCGGCGCCGCCCGTTACGCCGCCGACCACCCCATGCCCGGCCTGCTGTACGCCTACGGGGTGTACAGCACGGTGGCCAGCGGCCGCATCCGCCAGCTGGACGACAGCCAGGCGCGGCAGATGCCCGGCGTGATCACCGTGCTGCACCACGGCAACATGCAGGCCCTGCACCGCACGCCCAACGCGCCGCTCAAGGACGTGCTCACCGCCAGCAAGGCCGACGAGCATCGCCTGCCATTCGAGGACGACGTGGTCTATTACCCCGGCCAGTTCGTGGCGCTGGTGGTGGCCGAGAGTTTCGAGCAGGCGAGGGCGGCGGCCTACCGCGTCAAGGTCGACTATGAAACCCGCGAACCCACCAAGGACCTCGAACAGGCCCTGCGCCTGCACGGTTCCAAGGACGGCGGCAAGGGCCACCACCGCGGCGACCCACCCACGGCGTTTGACGGCGCGCCGCATCAGCTGGACCAGACCTACACCACCCCGGTGGAAGTGCATAACCCCATGGAAATGCATGCCACCACCGCCTGGTGGCAGGACGGCCGCCTGTACCTGTACGAAAGCACCCAGGGCGTGGTCAACCACCGCAACATGCTGGCCAACGTCTTCGACCTGCCGCCCGAGCGGGTTGAGGTGCGCGCGCCCTTCATCGGCTCGGGCTTCGGCGGCAAGCTATGGCCCTGGCCGCACTCGGTGGCCACCTGCGCGGCCGCCAAGGCCACGGGCCGGCCGGTGCAACTGATGCTGCCGCGCGCGCAGATGTTCACAACCGTCGGCCACCGCCCCGAAACCCGCCAACGCCTGCGCCTGGCCACCGATGCCCAGGGCAAGCTAGTATCGATCCGGCACGAGTCGTACAACAGCACCTCGACCCTGGACAGCTACACCGAAACCTGCGGCTCGGTAACCCAGAGCCTGTACAGCTGCCCCAACGTGCTGGTGTCCCACAACAACAGCCCGGTCAACCGTGGCACGCCGACCTCCATGCGTGCCCCGGGCGCGGCGCCAGGGTTATTCGCCCTTGAGTCGGCGATCGACGAAATGGCCCTGGCCGTGGGCATGGACCCGTTGAAATTTCGCCAGCTCAACCTGGCCACCCAGGACGAAAGCCAGGGCCTGCCCTGGTCCAGCAATCACTTGCCCGAAGCGCTGGAGCAAGCAGCGCAACGCTTTGGCTGGCACAACCGCAACCCGGCCATTGGGTCGATGCGTGACGGCGATCAGATCATCGGTTACGGCCTGGGCGCCTGTAACTGGGAGGCCTTCCAGATGCCCACCGAGGCGCGGGTGATCCTGCGGGCCGACGGCAGCGCGCTGGTGCAGTCGGCAGTGCAGGACATCGGCACCGGCACCTACACCATCGTCGCCCAGACCGTGAGCCAGCTGACCGGGTTGCCGTTGGAGCGCATCCAGGTGGAGCTGGGCAGCTCGGCCCTGCCACCGGGCACCTTGTCCGGCGGCAGTTGGTTGACCGCCAGCGTCATGCCGGCGGTGGCCGGCGCCACCCGCAAGGCGTTGGCGCAGTTGCAGGAATTGGCCGTGGCAGCGGGCGGGGTATTCGCAGGCGCCAAGGCAGAAGAGGTGACGGTCAAGGACGGGCACCTTGAGCACGGCGGCCAGCAGGCCAGCTTCGGCCAGGTCCTGGACACGCAGCGCCTGGCCCGCGCCGAAGGCTTCTTCCACAACGACGCCGCCAAGAACGACAAATACTCGTTCCGCTCCTTCGGCGCGCATTTCGTCGAAGTGCGCTGGGACCCGGGCATCTCGCGGCTGCACGTGGCGCGGGTGGTCAGCGCCATCGACGTGGGCAAGGTGGTCAACCCCCTGGCGGCGCGCAACCAGGTGGAAGGCGCGATTGTCATGGCCATCGGCATGGCCCTGTTCGAAGCCGGCGAGCACGACCCGCGCACCGGGTTGCCGGCCAACAACAACTACGCCGAGTATGTGGTGCCGGTGCATGCCGACCAGCCGGAGATCGACGTGATATTGCTTGATTACCCCGACCTGAACATGAGCGAGTTCGGCGCGCGGGGCATTGGCGAGATCGGCATCACCGGGCTTGCGGCGGCGGTGGCCAATGCGGTGTACCATGCCACCGGCAAGCGGGTGCGTGATTTGCCCATTACCAAAGAGAAGCTGATGGGCTAAGGTTTTTGGTCTGTCTTCAGGGCCTCATCGCGAGCAAGCTTTGCTCCCACAGGTGTACTGCTCGGGTACGGCGAACACTGTGGGAGCAAAGCTTGCTCGCGATGAGGCCGGCAGCAACACCCGGGAAGATCAGGGAACAGCCCGTATTTGGAGTGCAGATTGGCCAATCCTCAGCCGAGCGTCATCATCCTCGCCGCCGGCCGCGGCGAGCGCTACCGGGCGTCCGGCGGCAGCACCCACAAGCTCGATGCCCTGCTGGGCGGCATTCCCGTGTTGCAGCGGGTGCTGGCGGCCGTCGCCGAAACCGGCCTGGAGGCCCACGTGGTGCGTCCATTGGGTGACAACAGCGGCATGGGCGACTCCATCGCCCGTGGCGTAAAGGCCACCCCCGATGCCGATGGCTGGCTGATTCTGCCGGGCGACCTGGGGCTGATCACTGCCGATTCGATTCGCCAGGTGGCCGCCGCGGTGCAGGGCGACACCGTGGTGGTGCCCCAGTATCATAGCCGCCGCGGCCACCCGGTTGCCTTCCCGGCCGAGTGCTTCGCAGCGCTCAGCGCACTGACCGGGGACAGCGGCGCGGCGGCCATCGTCCGCGCTTATCGGGAGGCGGGCAGGGTATTAGACCTATCGGTCGACGATATCGGTGTGGTTCTGGACATCGACTCGCTGGACGACCTCAACACCGCCGAGCAGACCCTGGCGACACCCCCGTAGCAGCTGCCGAAGGCTGCGTCACAGGCGACGCGGTGGGTCAGCCTCTGCGCGGTGCCCGTGACGCGGCCTGGCGGCCGCTGCTACAGGGGGCGGGGCGTCAGCGCAGGCTCCAGGACACCCCCAGGTAAACCCCCAACCCTTCACCCGGGGTGGAGCGCGCCGCGTCCACGCCCTTGTCGTCATACCCCGGCGTCACCGTGGCCGCGTAGTGCTGGTTGGTCAGGTTGCGCACGTCCACCCAGGTCTGCCAGTCGCCCTTGGGCGCGTTGTAGCCCATGCTGGCGCCGAACAGCGCGTAAGCATCGGCGTAGTAGCTGTTGGCGTAATCCACCGCCACCTTGGACACCAGTTGCGTATTGCCCGCCACGAAGAACCCTTGGGGCCAGTCATAGCGCAACTCGCCCTGATAGTAGTGCATCGGCAACCCCGGCAGGCGGTTGCTGCCGAACTGGTCGTCGTTGCGGTAATGGAAGTCGCTTAAGGTGTAGGCCTGGCGCAGGCTCAAGGCGCCCACGCCTTCGCGCGACCACAGGGTGCTGGTCAGGCTGGCTTCCACGCCCTGGTGCACGGTGGGGCTGGCGTTGAGTTCGTACGGGGTGACGGCGCTGGCGTCGGGCAGTACCGACAACAGTTCGTGGCGCACCTGGGCGTAGTACCAGGCCAGGCTCCATTGGCCCAGGCTGCTGTCGCCACGGCCGCCGATTTCCAGGGTGGTGGCGGTCTGGTTGCGCAGGGCCACGGGGACACTTTGGGCGCCTTTGGCCACGCCACTGGTAAATTTTTGATTAGAGCTGTAGATCATCGACCAAGGGTGCGGTGCCTCAACCGATCGGCTCAGGTTGCCGAACAGTTGCACATTCGGCGTCAACTGATAGCGCAGGCCCAGGCGCGGTGCATAGTCCCAGTCATGAAGGCTGGTCTTGCCGCCGCCCTCGGGGTAGGTCACGGCGCTTTCGCGGCGGGTGTAGATAGCGGCGATGCCGGTGGTCAGCCACAGGTTGTCGGCCACCTCCAGGTCGTTGCTGAAATGCAGAACCGTGTCGGAGCCCTGATAAGTGAAGTTGCGAATGCGCGTACCCGGTGCCAAGTCGACTGTGTTATTGACCGGGATGCGGACAAACTCGCTGGCACCGTCATTGGGCAGGTGCTTGGTCACGCGCAGCCCTAGGGTACTGTTGCTGTCCAGCCCCCACAGCGTGTCATGACGCTTGTAGTCGAAGGTGCCGCTGACGTCGGTATAGGCCACTTTCAACCGGTTGGGGCCTTCGCGCAGGTCCATCGGGTAGTCGTGGTACACCAAACCCGTCTGGATGCTCGAGTCATCGTCAATGTAATAAGTGGTCTTGTTGCCGATGAAGGTGCTGCCTGGTTCATCGCGCTGATAGTCGCCCTTCACGTAAGCAGGGTTCGCCGCCTGTGCATGATGCTCGATTGAATCCTTGGTCACCCGGCCAGCCAGTTCGTTGTCGGTCTCCCGGTGACGGATGTAGAAGCGCGTCTCCAGGTTGGGGTTGAAGCGATAGCCGAAATTGGCGATCACGCCCTGGCTGGTGCTGGCGGTGTGGTCCTGATAGCCGTCCGAGCGGGCGTCGGTCACGGCGAGGTAATAATCGAAGTCCCCCAGCACCTGCCCGGAACTGATCTGCCGCTGGCGATAATCGTGGCTGCCCATGGCGTAGCGCACTTGCAGCAGCGGCGAGTCGTAGCCGGTGTGGCTGATGTAGTCGATGGCACCGCCCAGGGCCAGGCCGCCCCGGTCGAAGGCGTTGGCGCCGCGCATGATGTCCACGCGCTCAAGCCACAATGGCTCCAACAGCTCGTAGGGGGTACCGCCCGGGCCGGTCAGCGGCAGGCCGTCGAGCATGGCGTAAAGGCCCGAGGCATGGGCGCCGGGCGCGCGGTTGATGCCCGAGCCACGGATGGAGATTTTCACGCCCTCATTGCCGGCCGACTGCGCGTAAACACCGGGCTGGTAGGCCAGCACGTCCTGGTTGCTGGCCACGCGGCCCTGCAACGGGCGGCGCATGTCCACCAGGTTTGTGCCGCCGGGCACCTTGGCCAACTGCGCGGCCGCGTCCTCGATGGACTGGCCTTCACCGCTCTGATCCTGATCGCGGATCAGCACCTCCCCCAGTTCCATGTCCTGGGCATCGGCCACCAGCGGGCAGGCCAGGGCCAGGCCCAGCAGGGCGGTGGGCAGGGTTTTCGGCGACGGCATGAGGGGGCAACTCCAAGGTGATGATCCCTACGACGTGCGAATCGTTCGCAAAAGCACATGCCCTGCTGGCTTTGGTCATCATATCGACACGTTGGCGGGGCACTATCGTCGCAACGTCTATGGTCCGCGAGACAGGAGGGAATCATTATGGGGGCAATGGAAGCCACTGAAGTCGCCAGCAAAGGCATAAAACGCCGCGCCACGGTGATCTACCGTCGCGACAATCAGATCCTGTTCGTGCGCAAGCGCAAGGCCAAATGGAACCTGCCGGGCGGGCGCGTGGAGCGCGACGAAACCCCGTTGCAGGCGGCCTTGCGTGAAATGGTGGAGGAAACCGGGCTGGCCTTCGAGCAGTTGGCCTACGTGTCCGAATACCAGCAGGACAAGGTCATCCACTTCCTGTTCGAAGCCACCCTGACGCTGCCGCAGAAGCCGCGCCCCGGCAACGAGATCGAAGACTGCCGCTGGTTCAAGGTCAAGCACGTGCACAAACGCAAGGTGCGCGGGGCCATCCGCACCTTGCTCAAACGCTGCGCCGCCGACGTGGCGGCCTGAGGCTTACGCTGCGCGACGTTTCTTGGTGGCGTCGTTGACCCGTGCCTGGATGCCGTCCAGGTATTGGGTCTCAAGCTCGCGGGCCAAGGGGCCGAGGATGGGGTTGGCGGCAAAGCCGGCCAGCAGCGTGTCGATCAGATGGCAGACCGTGGCGTTGGCCGCCGCGACGCTGGCGGGCACCAGCGGGTCGAACTCCAGGCTTTCCATTTCCACGTCCAGGCGCTTGAGAATGGGTTCTGCACGCTGAATCTGCTGGCGAAGCTCATCAAGAGACGATTGCATCACTTACTCCCTGTGTCGTCGGCGTTGTCTTGAAACTGCAATATAGCGGTCATCCAGCAGATGGTAGGTGGGAAATATTTCAGTCATATGACAGTGGCTCACAACCTGTAGCAGCGGCCGCAAGGCCGCGTCACAGGCCGCGCGCAGTGTCTGGCACACCGTGTTGGCCGGGACGCAGCCTTCGGCAGCTACACCCCCTGTGGGAGCGGGTTCTACCCGCGAAGAAGGTAACGCGGACTTCCTGGCAGACCGCGGTGTGCTTTTCGCGGGTAGAACCCGCTCCCACATAGACAGTTGCTGCTACACCACACCCGCTCCCACAAAGACAGTTATTGCCACGGGTTTTGCTACAGCCAGGCTTTGACCTGGGCGCACACGGCGTTGGTCGATATGCCATAGCGATCATGCAGGGTCGGCAACGCTCCCGCGTCCAGGAACGCGTCCGGCAAGGCGATCTGGCGGAAGGTGGGCGTCACGCCGCTGCGCATCAGCAGGCCCGCCACGGCTTCGCCCAGCCCGCCGACGATGGAATGGTTCTCTGCGGTCACCACCAGCCGCCCCGGCTTGCGCGCCTCGGCCAGAAGGGTGGCCGCATCCAGCGGCTTGATGGTGGGCACGTGCAATACGGCCACATCAATGCCGTCGGCGCGCAGCTGCTCGGCCGCCTCCAGGGTGCGCATGGTCATCAGCCCTGTGCTGATCATCAGCACGTCATTGCCGGTGCGCAGGGTCTTGGCCTTGCCTATTTCAAACTGGTAGCCGTACTCGTCCAGCACCAACGGCACGTTGCCCCGCAACAGGCGCATGTACACCGGGCCCTGGTGGGCGGCGATGGCGGGCACGGCCTGTTCGATTTCCAGGGCGTCGCAAGGGTCGATGACCATCAGGTTGGGCATGGCGCGGAAGATCGCCAGGTCGTCCGTGGCCTGGTGGCTGGGGCCATAGCCGGTGGTCAGGCCGGGCAGGGCGCTGACGATCTTGACGTTGAGGTGCTCCTCGGCAATCGCCATGCAGATGAAGTCATAGGCCCGACGCGAGGCAAACACCGCATAGGTGGTGGCAAACGGCACGAAGCCTTCGCGGGCCATGCCGGCGGCGGCGCTCATCAGCAACTGTTCGGCCATGCCCATCTGGTAGAAGCGCTCGGGGTGGGCCTTGGCGAAGACGTGCAGGTCGGTGTACTTGGACAGGTCGGCCGACAAGCCGACGATGTCCGCGCGCTGCTCGGCCAGCGCCGCCAGCGCATGGCCGAACGGGGCCGGGCGGGTGGCCTGGCCCTCGGCGGCAATCGAGGCGATCATCGCCGAGGTGGTCAGGCGCTTGGCGCCGGTGGAGGTGTTCGCCGTGCTCATTGGTTGCTCCCCATCTGCAGGTTGTCCAGCGCCACTTGCCATTCGTGTTCGTCGACGCGGATAAAGTGGGTTTTCTCGCGGTTTTCCAGGAAGTCCACGCCCTTGCCCATGCGCGTGTCGCAGATGATCACCCGCGGTTGCGCGTCACTGTGGTTGCGGGCGGCGTCGAAGGCCTTGACCAGGGCATCGATGTCATTGCCATCGACCCGCTGGGTGAACCAGCCAAAGGCTTGCCAACGGTCGACGATGGGCTCGAACGCCAAAATCTGGCTGCTGTGGCCGTCGGCCTGCTGATTGTTAACGTCGATGACCGCGATCAGGTTGTCCAGCTTCCAGTGCGACGCCGACATCGCGGCTTCCCAGGTCGAGCCTTCGTTCAATTCGCCGTCCGACAGCAGGTTGTAGACGAAGGACGCCGACTGTTTGCGCTTCAGGCCCAGGCAGGCGCCTACCGCAATGCCCAGGCCGTGGCCCAGGGAACCGCCGGTGATCTCCATGCCCGGGGTGTAGGCGGCCATGCCCGACATGGGCAGGCGGCTGTCGTCGCAGCCGTAGCTTTCCAGTTCATCGAGCGGGATGACCTGGGCTTCGATCAACGCCGCGTACAGGGCAATGGCGTAATGGCCGATGGACAGGTAGAAGCGGTCCCGGGCTTCCCACGCCGGGTCGTGGGGCTGGTAATTCAGGGCGTGGAAATAGGCCACGGCCAGCAGGTCGGCGGCGCCCAGGGCCTGGCCCACGTAACCTTGCCCCTGCACCTGGCCCATGCGCAGGGCGTTGCGGCGGATATTGAAGGCGCGTTGCGCCAGCGACGGGGATGATGCGGGTGAGGCGGTGACTGTCATGGTGAACACTCCAGTGATTCAACGGTTGACCGAGGCGGCCGGGATGCGCAGCACCAGCCACGCCCCCAGGCACAGCACGGCGGTGATCAGGTACATGCCGATGGCGCTGGAGCCGGTGGTGGTGGCGACCCAGCCGATCAGGTACGGCGAGCAGAACCCCGCCAGGTTGGCGAAACTGTTGATGCCGGCGATGCCCGCCGCCGCCGACACACCGCCCAGCAGGGTGGTGGGCAGCATCCAGAACAGCGACGAGGCCGACAGCACCCCGGCGGCAGCCAGGCACAGGCTCAGGGTGGAAAACAGCAAGCTGCTGCTCATCAGCGCGGCCAGGGTCAGGCCCAGGGCGCCGGCGAGCATGGGTATGATCAGGTGCCAGCGGCGCTCGCGGTGTTTGTCGCCGCTGCGGCCCATCAGCAGCATGGCGGCGATGGCGCACAGGTACGGCAGGCTGGTGACCAGGCCGATGTGCAGCGGGTCCGAAACCCCGGCGTTGCGGATCAGCGTGGGCAACCAGAAGGTCAGGGCGTACTGGCCCATCACCACGCAGAAGTAGATGGCCGCCAGCAGCCACAGGCGTCGGTCGCGGATGAACGCGGCCACCGAGGCATGGGTGACCTTGCGGCTGTCATCCTCGGCCAGCTCGGCCTTGATCATCTGCTTCTCGTCGTCGCGCAGCCAGGTGGCCTGGTCGACGCCGTCCTTCAGGTAGCCCAGCACCAGCAGGCCCACCAGCACCGTAGGGATAGCCTCGATGACGAACATCCATTGCCAGCCGCTCCAGCCATGAAGCCCTGCGAACTTGGCCATGATCAGGCCCGACAGCGGCCCGCCGATCATCCCCGACAGCGGGATGGCGATGAACCACAGCACGGTCATGCGTGCGCGGCGGTACGAAGGGAACCAATAGGTCAGGTACAGCAGCAGCCCCGGCGCCAGCCCGGCCTCGGCGATGCCTAGCAGAAAGCGCAGGCCGTAGAACTGCCAGGCGGTTTCGACGAAGGCGAACAGCGCCGATATTACGCCCCAGGAGATCATGATGCGGGCTATCCAGCGTCGCGCGCCGACGCGGTGCAGGATCAGGTTGCTGGGCACTTCGCAGAGAAAATAGCCGATGAAGAACATCCCGGCGCCCAGGCCGTACACCGCTTCGCTCAGGGCCAGGTCGTTCATCATCTGCAGCTTGGCGAAGCCGACGTTGACGCGGTCCAGGTAGGCGCACAGGTAGCACAGCATCAGGAACGGCATCAGTCGCCACGCCGTCTTGCGGTAGGCGTTGGAACGCGCGGTCACGACCGCTTCCAGCGATAGAGTTGTCATGATGGTCTGATCTCTTGTTGTTATGGGTACTGCGGCTGCTGTGGGAGCTGGCAAGCCAGCTCCCACCCTGCAGAGGTGCCTCAATGGATCAACATGCCGCCGTTGACGTCCAGGGTGATGCCGGTCAAATAGCTGGACAGGTCGCTGGCCAGGAACAGCGCGGCGTTGGCCACGTCCTGGGCGCTGCCCAGGCGGCCCAGGGGGATGCCTTCGATGATGGCGTGGCGGCGTTCGTCCTGCAGCAGGCCGCCGGTGATGTCGGTGTGGATCAAGCCAGGTGCGATGGAGTTGACCCGCACCTGGTCCGGCCCCAGTTCGCGCGCCATGGCCTTGGCCAGGCCCAGCACGCCGGCCTTGGCCGCGCTGTAGTGGGGGCCGCCGAAAATGCCGCCGCCGCGCTGGGCCGACACCGAGGACATGCAGACGATGCTGCCGCTTTTCTGCTCGCGCATGTGCGGGATCGCGGCCTGGGACATCAGCAAGGTGCCGCGCAGGCTCACGTCCAGCACCTTGTCGTAGTCGCCGCCGCGAATGTCCAGGGTCTTGAGCGGTTGGGTGATGCCGGCGTTGTTGACCAGCACGTCCAGGCGGCCGAAGTGCTCGATCACCCGCGCCACGGCCTGTTGGGCCTGGCCTTCATCGGCGACGTTGGCGGCCAGGCCCAGGTGACCGTCGCCCAGGCTGGCAGCGGCATCGCGGGCGGCGGATTCGTCCAGATCGAGGATGATCACCCTGGCGCCCTGGGCGGCGAAGGTGGCGGCGGTGGCGCGGCCGATACCGCGGGCCGAGGCGGCGCCAGTGATGAGTGCGACTTTCCCTTGTAGCAGCATGAGCGATACCCCTGATTGTTGTTATGGGCTCGATTGTGCCAATCGATGCCTCAGCTTGGACTGGGGTAGGGGGGTGAGCAATGCGCGAAAAATCATTCGCTGCTGAAAAAAATTCAGCACTCGCGAGGTGGCGCTTCCGGTGCTTGAATAAACCCACATAACAACAACGAGGTGTTGACCATGCAGCCAGGCAGCCCCGCGCTCCCGGTATTGCCACCGCTGAAAGCCATTCAGGCCTTCGAACAGACCGCCCGTTTCGGCAATGTCGCCCGCGCCGCCGAAATGCTCGACCTGACGCCCTCGGCAGTCAGTCACCAATTGGCCAAGCTGGAAGCCATGATCGGCCGCCAACTGTTCACCCGCGCCGCGCGCGGCGTCAGCCTGACGCCGGTGGGCGAGCAGTACCTCAAGGAGGTCTCCGGCATTCTGCAGACCCTGGCCGTGGCCACCGAACGGGCCGCCAGCGACGTCAGCCTCGATTGCCTGCGCCTGCACTCGTCACCCAGTTTCGGCCTGCTGTGGCTAATGCCGCGCCTGGAGGCGTTCCGCAGCAGCCATCCGGATATCCAGATCAGCCTGTCGTGCTCCTATGAAGCGCTGCATTTCAGCCGCGACAAGATCGACGTGGACGTGCGCCACGGTCGGCCCAACTGGCCCAGCTACGAGGTGCGCTCTGTGCGCAACGAAGCGCTGGCGGTGTTGGCGGCACCGTCATTGCTCGCGCAACGGCCCATCGGCCGGGCGGCCGACCTGCTTGACTGCGCGCTGATCCTGTCGGAAACCACCCTGCTCAAATGGCCCGAATGGTTTGCCCAGCAGGGACTGGCGTTGCCGGAGCAGCCTTACACCCTGAGCTTCGACCGCTCGTACATGACCCTGGAAGCTGCCAGCCTGGGCCTGGGTTTTGCCCTGGAAAGCACCTTGCTGGCGCGCAAGTACCTGGCCAGCGGCGCGCTGGTGGAGGTAGAACCGCAGGCATTCAGCGCGCCGGTGGCGGCCCATCACCTGGTGTTCCCCAAGGCCCATTCAAGCTTCCCTCGGGTACGGCGGTTTCTGGCGTGGATGGAGAGCGAGCTGGGGCATGACTTTGTCTATTGATGTGGGAACATGGCCGGGTCCGACAGGCAGGCCAGCAAATGGTCATACACCAGGCGCACCCGTGGCGGCACCGGCCCCACCTGTGGACGGTACAGAATCAGCTCCATCGGCGCCGGCGCCCCGTGGGGCAATACCTCCACCAGTAGGCCCTGGGACAGGTAAGGCTGCGCCAGGTAACTGGGCATCTGCGCCAGGGCCAAACCTGCCAGCACCATCTCGCGCTCGGTCTCCGGGTCATCGCAGGTAAAGGCCGGCGAGGCAGGCAGGTGGGCCTCGCCATCGGCAAATACCCACGGCCAGGGCCTGCCATTGTTGCGGTCGATCAGTACCGACAGCGGCAGTTGCTTGAGCGCCTCGACACTGCCGGGCACACCCCGTGCCGCCAACAGCTCAGGCGCGGCAACGATCAGCAACGGCACATGCCCCAGGGTACGTGCGGTGTAGCGCCGGTCGCGCACGGCGCCAATGCGCACGCCAATGTCGATCTGGCTGGCCACCGCGTCGGTGAGCTGATCATCCAGGCTCAGCTCGATGCGCAGGCCGGGGTTGTCGCGCATCAGCGGCTTGAGGAAATCGGCCAGGTACAGGCGGCCGATGGCGTGGGGTGCGGTGATGCCCACGCGGCCGGTGATCGCGTCGTCATGGCGGTCGGCGTGGGTCATGAACAGCCGGTCCACCTGGTCCAGCGCCTCGCGCGCCTGCTGGGCCAACGCTGCGCCAAAGGCAGTGACGTGCACCTGGCGGGTGCTGCGGTGGAACAGCATCTCGCCCAGGCTGCGCTCCAGCTCCTTGATGGCCCGGGTCACGGTTTGTGGCGAGGTGCCCAGGCGCGTGGCGGCGTCGCGGAAGGTGGGCGACTCCACGGCCACGCAGAAGATGCGCATCAATTCGAGGCGGTTGAGCATGGCAATCCTTTAGTTCCATAAAGTGGAATTCTCAAATCCTAACTCTTCCATTTTCTGGAGGGAAGAACGGGCGCACACTCGCTTCCATCAACTCCCCCTGAAAGGAAGACCGACATGAGCAACAATATTCAAGGCAAGGTCGTGGTCATTACCGGCGCCAGCAGCGGCCTGGGCGAAGCCACCGCACGGCACCTGGCGGCGCTGGGTGCAAAAGTGGTATTGGGCGCCCGTCGCCTGGAGCGTCTGCAAACCATCGCCCAGGACATCATGACCGCAGGCGGTGAAGCGGCGGCCTTTGCGGTGGACGTGACCCGTCAGCAAGACCTGGAGGCCTTGGTTCAAGGCGCACTGGATGCCTTTGGCCGCGTCGACGTGATGATCAACAACGCCGGCTTGATGGCCATCTCGCCGATCCGCGAACGCCGCATCGACGAGTGGGACCGCATGATCGACATCAACGTCAAGGGCGTGCTCTACGGTATTGCCGCCGCGTTGCCGGTGTTCGAACAGCAGAACAGCGGGCACTTCATCAACATCTCGTCGGTGGCGGGCATCAAGGTGTTCAGCCCGGGTGGTTCGGTGTACAGCGGCACCAAGTATGCCGTGCGGGCGATTTCCGATGGTTTGCGCCATGAAGTGGGTGGCAGCATTCGCACCACCACCATCGAGCCGGGTGCCGTGGATTCGGAACTGAAACTGGGCAGCGGGCATCAGCCGAGTGCCGAGGTGGTGATGGAGTTCTACAAGCAGGCGATTCCGGCAGAGTCCGTAGCGCGGGCGATTGCCTATGCCATCGAACAACCGGCGGATGTGGACATCAACGAAATCGTACTGCGGCCCACTGCCCAGGATTTCTGATCGCGGCGCATCCGCAGCACCGCGTCGCCTTCATCGCGAGCAAGCTTTGCTCCCACAGTGTCAAGCGAACACTTTTGTCAGGCCTGACACTGTGGGAGCAAAGCTTGCTCGCGATGAGGCCGGTACTGTCACGACACCGCGTAAAACTTGCGTACGTACTGGGTGCTCACCCACGCGCAGCCCACGCCCTTGGGCACAAACACCGTATCCCCGGCGTTCACCTGCAACTCGCCACCGTCCAGACGCAAGGTCACGCTCCCCTCGATCACCTGCATCAACTCATGACACAGATGCCCACGGCCATGCCGCTCATAGGGCGTCGAATCCCACACCCCAATGCGCAATGCACCCGCCTCGAACAGGTTGTTCGCACGGCACTGCGGCGCCGGGCCGATCAGGATTTGGTCATCGGGCGGCGAAGACGGATTCAGGTGTGCGCGGCGGTCCAGCAAGGTCAAACCCGGCAGGGTATCGCCTTCTGGTTGAATATCGGCGAACCAGGCCCACAGCGTGTCGCCACTGGCTTGCACGCTGAACGCCGTGCCCGCTGCAATCACCAGGCTGTCACCGCGACTCACCTGCACGGTCTCACCGGCAACCGTGAAGGCCAACTCCCCCCGATGCACCACCAGCATCTCACTGACCGGATACCCGGCCACTTCAAGCGTGCCCTGCAACGTGGTAACCCCCGCCGCAAAACGCTCATCGGCATAGCCAATACGTCGACTGGCAGTAAAAGGATCATTGGCCACCAGCGCATCGGCGCTCGCCGCAAGAAGGTCAGCGTGGCCGCTGGCATCGGCCAGCAATACAGCAGTAGGTTGCGACATGCTCAAACGTCTCCGATTCAATTCAACCAATGGCCTGGGTGACCAGCGCAAATGTCTGTACACCGCCCGACGCCCGGGGGATTTCGCCACGGCTCATGCATGCCACCGTGTCGACGCCCTTGAGCCCCACACTGTCCAGCCACGCTTCCAGGCCGCAGCCCACGGGGATGTCGATGCGTACGAAGGCATCGTTCAGCGGCGCCAGCAGCTGCGCAATCAACTGCTGCGCCTGCTCGACGTTCTGCGCCACCACCGGCCCGATGCAGCGGCCGCGACCAAACGGTCTAATGGCGGCGAAGGCTTGCAGCTTGCCGTCGATATCGATGCCCACCGCCTGCTCGATGTCCGCGAACACGGCCTTCATGACCTCGCCGCGATCCAGCCCGGTGGCGGCATTGGCCAACTCAAGCAGGCGCGGTTGATCGACAGCGCTCAGCACGCGGCCAGCCTGCGCAACGGCAGGGGCGATCACCGTGCCCTGGCGCTGCTCGATCTGCCCGAACTCCACGAAGCCCATCTTGCGATACAACGGTGCCCCCGCCAGCGTGGCGTTGAGCAAGGCAGTACGTGGCCCGATGCTCTCCAACGCCAAGTCCATCAACCGGCGGCCGATGCCGTGGCCCTGATACTCATCGCTGACAATCACCAGGCCAATGGTCGACCAGGGGCCTTGATGGCAGGCAAAGGCCGACCCGATGACACGGTCCTGGTCCAGGGCCACGAACCCGTCGGCCACGCTGTGCAACATGGCCCAGTCCTGGGCGCGGTGCGGCCACTTGAGGGCCACCGACAAGGCATGGGCGGCCGGCACGTCGGCGGCGGTCATGGGGCGGTACTGATAAGTAGACATGGCGGGCTCCGATATGAACGCGAATGGCGCCTTGTATCGCACCTGCGCTGAAGGGTGACAAGAGGGCGGCCACGATTCGGCAGATTGTGCAGCGTGCAGGCAGGCCCGCCACAGGAACTGCTTCGCCAACGCCTGTGGTCGGCAGCAAATGCCAGGGCCGTCGCGCGGTAACCCCGTCGTGCAGGGCGCCAGCAGATTATGCCAACGCATCGGCTGTTTTCAGCGTTTTTGACGTGTGCTGTATTTCGCCTATAAAGCAGAAGGCTTGAATCCCTTGTTGTACAAGGTGCTTACGCACTCTGGCGCCCGTCTTGCATTGGCAGGGTGGGGCGCAGATTCTGCTGCTGTTGGCCGTCAACCGCTGTATTTGGGGGCCAAAACAGCGCACTTTTTCGCCCTTTGCCCGCGTGTGGAGCAGAAAGCACGCTCTGCTGCGGCAACGCGTCAAAACGGTTTTTTGTGTTTTCCAGCCTGCGCTTTAAACGCCATCTGCTGATTTCACAGTGTTGTAATGAAGTTGCTGCGCTACGGAGGGCATGACCTCCACGGGATAGCTGCACGGCCCTTGCGCCAACACTTTCACGAACTCTCAGGACGGCACCATGAGCTTTCTACGCCCCAAATTCATTACCTTCGACTGCTACGGCACCCTGACCAACTTCCACATGGGCACCATGACCCGCGAGCTGTTCGCCGACCGCGTGCCGGCCGAGCGCATGGACGCCTTCGTCAAGATGTTCTCCGCCTACCGCCTGGATGAAGTGATGGGCGACTGGCAGCCTTACGACGTGATCCTCAAGAATGCCCTGGAGCGCACCTGCAAGCGCTGGAACGTCGAGTTCAAGGAAGCCGAAGCGCGCCTGTACTACGACGCCGTGCCGACCTGGGGCCCACACCCTGACGTGACCGCGGGCCTGGCCAAGATCGCCGACAAGATCCCCCTGGTGATTTTCTCCAACGCCAGCGATTCGCAGATCATGTCCAACGTCGACAAGCTGGGCGTGCCGTTCCACAAGGTGTTCACCGCCGACCAGGCCAAGGTCTACAAGCCGCGCCTGGCCGCTTTCGAATTCATGCTCGACAACCTGGGTTGCGGCCCCGAAGACGTGCTGCACGTGTCCTCCAGCTTCCGCTACGACCTTTTCTCGGCCCACGACATGGGCATCAAGAACAAGGCCTTCGTCGCCCGTGGCCACGAGCCGGCCGCCAACGCCAGCTACGAGTACAACCAGATCGCCGACATCGGCGGCCTGCCAGGCCTGGTCGGTCTCTGATCGATCGCCCAGGGGCTGTCGCCGCCGTGGCAGCCCTCCATCACCCGTGGCCCGCAGGAGCAAGACATGAGCAGTGAATCCTACTGGTTGGACACCGCACCGGCCTTTGGCCTTGGTCAGGCAGCCCCCGTGGAAGGGCAGGTCGACGTGGCCATCGTCGGTGGCGGCTTTACCGGCCTGGCCGCCGCCCGCGCCTTGGCCATGAAAGGCGCGAGCGTGGCGGTACTGGAAGCGGGCCGGGTGATCGGCGAGGCCTCTGGGCGCAACGGCGGCCAGTGCAACACCGGCGTGGCCCAGGATTACGCGGCGCTGTCGGCCAAGTTGGGGCCTGCCCAGGCACGGGCGTTTTACCAGGCTTACGAAAGTGCGGTAGCCAGCGTGGATGGCATCGTGCGCAGCGAAGGCATCGACTGCCAGCTGCAGCGCAACGGCAAACTCAAGCTGGCGGCCAAGCCGCAGCATTACGAAGGCCTGGCCAAGACCTATGAATTGATCCGCCGCGACGTGGACCCCGACGTCGAGCTGCTGACGGCGGCCCAGGTGCGCGACGAGGTGGATTCGGACCAGTTTCACGGCGGCCTGCTGCAACGCAACGGCGTACAGATGCATGTCGGCCGTTTCGGCGTGGGCCTGGCCGAGGCGGCGGTGCGCAAGGGCGCAATGATTTACGAAAACGCCGCCGTCAGCCAATGGCACGCCAAGGCGGGCGGCTACCAGGTGCACACCGCGCGCGGTACCGTGCAGGCCAAGCAGCTGTTGCTGGCCTCGGGTGCGTCGCAAGTGGGCGACCTGAACTGGTACCGCCGGCGCATGGCGCCGGTGGGCAGCTTCATCATCGTTACCGAGGTTTTGCCCAAGGAGCTGCTGGCGCGATTGGTGCCGGCGCAACGTTCGTACGTCACCAGCCGCATCATCGGCAACTACTTTCGCGTCACCCCCGACAACCGCCTGCTGTTCGGCGGCCGGGCGCGCTTCGCCATGTCCAGCCCGCGCTCCGACGCCAAGAGCGGTGAGATATTGCGCGCAGCCCTGGCGCAGATGTTCCCGCAGCTGGCCAGCGTGCGCATCGACTATTGCTGGGGCGGCCTGGTGGACATGACCGCCGACCGCCTGCCCCGCGCCGGCCAGCACGACGGCGTCTACCACGCCATGGGCTACAGCGGCCATGGCGTACAGATGTCGGTGCACATGGGCGGGGTGATGGCCGATGTCATGGGCGGCAACGCGGCGGCCAACCCCTGGCGCGAGCTGGAATGGCCGGCCATCCCCGGGCATTTCGGCAAGCCCTGGTTTTTGCCCCTGGTAGGCGCCTGGTACCGGCTTCAGGACCATTTGCACTGATAAACCTGCTTTCGCTTCAAGCACGTTCGCGGCCATCCGCGAGCCCTTCGTGTAACCCGATTTTCGACAGGTAGAACAGACATGACAGACAAAAAGGTCGACTCGCCGCTCATCACCGGCCAGGACAGCGTGCGTATCTTCGAGGGTTTGAACCGTGGCATGTCGCGCCGTGAAGCGCTGCGCATGCTGGGTGTGGCCGGGATCATGGCCAGCAGCGTGGGCGGCTTGCTGGGCGGTGCCGGTTCAGTGTTTGCCGCCGAAGCCGACGCCGGCCCGGCCACCGTGGGCAAGAAGGGCGGCAGCATCCGCGTGGCGGGCATGTCCTCGTCCACCGCCGACACCCTGGACCCGGCCAAGGGCGCACTGTCCACCGACTACGCTCGCCAGTACATGTTCTACAACGGCCTGACCCGTTTCGACTCCCACCTGGTGCCGCAACTGGAGCTGGCCGAGAAAATCGACCACACCGACGCCAGCCTGTGGATCATCACCCTGCGCAGCGGCGTGACCTTCCACAACGGCAAGTCGCTGACCGCCGATGACGTGGTGTTCTCCCTGACCCGTCACAAAGACCCGGCCACCGGCTCCAAAGTGATGCCGCTGATGGAGCAGTTCGCCGAGATCAAGGCCACCGGCCCGCTGGAAGTGCAGATCAAACTGACCGCGCCCAACGCCGAGCTGCCGTCGATCCTGGCCGTGTCGCACCTGTTGATCGTGCCGGCCGGCACCACCGACTTCAACCTGGGCATCGGCACCGGCCCGTTCACCGTCAAGGAATTCCGCCCCGGCGTGCGTTCGGTGGCCGTGCGCAACGCCAACTACTGGAAGCCGGGCCTGCCGTACCTGGATCAGATCGAATTCATCGCCATCTCCGACGAGCCGTCGCGGGTCAACGCGCTGCTGTCGGGCGACGTGCACATGATCAACGAGGTCAACCCGCGTTCCACCAGCCGCATCAGCGCCAGTGCCGGGCACAAAGTGGTGGACGCGCCATCGGGCAACTACACCGACATGATCATGCGTCAGGACCAGATGCCTACCCAAAACGCGGACTTCAGCCAGGCCATGAAATACCTGCTGGACCGCGAACAGGTGAAATCGGCGGTGTTCCGTGGCTACGCGGTGGTGGGCAACGACCACCCCATCGCCCCCGGTTCGCGCTACTACAACGCCGACCTGCCGCAAACCCCGTACGACCCGGACAAGGCGCGCTTCCTGCTGAAGAAAGCCGGCATGTCCAGTGTCAAGATGCCGTTGGTGGCGTCGCCTGCGGCCACCGGTTCCGTGGACATGGCGGTGCTGCTGCAGCAGTCGGCCAAACAGGCCGGCCTTGACCTGACCGTCAACCGCCTGCCACCTGATGGCTACTGGTCCAACCACTGGATGAAGCACCCGATCAGCTTCGGCAACATCAACCCGCGCCCCAATGCCGACATCATCTTCTCGCAATTCTTCCAGTCCTCGGCGCCGTGGAACGAGTCGGGCTGGAAAAACGAGCAGTTCGATCAGTTGCTGATGCTGGCCCGTGGCGAGACCGACGACGCCAAGCGCAGCCAGATGTACAAGGACATGCAGACCCTGGTGCACGACCACTGCGGCATCGGCATCCCGGTGTTCATCAGCAACATCGACGGCGTGGATGCGCGCATCAAGGGCTACGGCAGCAACCCGCTGGGCGGCTTCATGGGCTACATGTTCGCCGAGCAGGTGTGGCTGGACGCGTGACCTTTTAATGGGAACGATTGTGTTGAGGGACTGTGGGAGCGGGCTCTGCCCGCGAAAAGGGCGCTGCGCAATGACAGATACAGCGCGGTGTCTGCTTCGCGGGTAGAACCCGCTCCCACAACCCGGCTCACAGGGTTGTAAAGGTCTAACGAAGTGCAGGAGACGTACCATGCACAACACTCTGTATTGGCTGATCGCACGCCGCCTGGGCCTGGTGGCCCTGACGCTGCTGATCGTGTCGATGGTGGTGTTCGCCATCACCGCCGTGCTGCCGGGCGATGCCGCGCAGCAGGCCCTGGGCCAGTTCGCCACCCCTGAACAGGTGGCGGCGCTGCGCACCCAGCTGGGCCTGGACCAGCCCGGCATCGTGCGTTACCTGCACTGGCTGACGGGCCTGGTCACCGGCCACCTGGGCGAATCGGTGTCCAACGCCATGCCGGTCAGCGAGCTGATGGCCGGCCGCCTGCCCAACACCCTGATGCTGGCGGCCGTCACCGCCCTGGTGTCGGTGCCGGTGGCGCTGACCCTGGGCATCGTCTCGGCCATGCGCCGCGGCGGGCGCCTGGACAGTGTGCTGAGCTTCTGCACCCTGACCCTGGTGGCCGTGCCGGAATTCCTGGTGGCCACCCTGGCAGTGCTGATCTTTGCGGTGAAGCTGCGCTGGCTGTCGGCGCTGTCGTTTGCCGCCGAGGTGCACACCCCCCTCGAATTCCTGCGGGCCTACGCCTTGCCGGTGATGACCCTGTGCTGCGTGATCGTGGCGCAAATGGCGCGCATGACCCGCGCCGCCGTCATCGACCAGCTCGACAGCCCCTACGTGGAAATGGCCCGGCTCAAGGGCGCAAGCCCGGTGCGCATCGTGCTGCGCCACGCGCTGCCCAACGCCATCGGCCCCATCGTCAACGCCGTGGCCCTGAGCCTGTCGTACCTGCTGGGCGGGGTGGTGATTGTCGAAACCATCTTCAACTACCCCGGCATCGCCAGCCTGATGGTGGACGCGGTGACCAACCGCGACATGGCCCTGGTGCAGGCCTGCACCATGCTGTTCTGCGCTGCTTACCTGGCGTTGGTGCTGGTGGCTGACGTGTGCGCGATTCTTTCCAACCCGAGGCTGAGACAACGATGAACAACGTCATTGACAAGCCTGTAGCCCTCAAAGCCTTCAAGCCGCTGCGCACCCCGGTGCTGGGCGTGCTCGGCGCCGCCGTGTGCGTGTTCTGGTTGCTGGTGGCCGTGTTCGGCGGCTGGCTGGCACCCCATGGCGTGGGCGATGTGATTTCCAACAACGTGTTTGACGACATCGGCCGCGGGTTCCCGCTGGGCACCGACTACCTGGGCCGCGACATGCTCAGCCGGGTGCTGGTGGGCGCACGCTTCACCGTGGGCCTGGCCTTGATTTCCGCGGTGCTGGCCAGCGGCGTCGGCACGGCCTTGGCGCTGCTGTCGGTGGTGTCGTCGCGCTGGCTGGACGGCTGCGTCAGCCGCCTGATGGACGCGCTGATCTCCATCCCCAGCAAAATGCTCGCGTTGGTGGTGGTCTCGGCCTTCGGCGCCTCGGTGCCGCTGCTGATCGCCACCGCGGTGCTCAGCTACGCGCCCGGTTCCTACCGCATCGCCCGCAGCCTGGCCACCAACATCGAAGCGCTGGAGTACGTGCAAGTGGCGCGTACCCGTGGCGAGCCGCGCTGGTACGTGGCTTGCGTGGAAATCCTGCCCAACATGCTCAACCCGGTGCTCACCGACCTGGGCCTGCGCTTCGGCTTTATCGTGCTGCTGCTCAGCGGCATGAGCTTCCTGGGCCTGGGCGTACAGCCACCGGACGCCGACCTGGGGTCGCTGGTGCGCGAAAACATCGGCGGCCTCAGCCAGGGCGCCCCGGCGCTGGTGATTCCGGCGCTGGCCATCGGCTCCATGACCGTGGGCATCAACCTGCTGATCGACAGCATTTCCAGCCGTCGTCAGCGCAGCAAGGGAGGGCACTGACCATGAGCCATCTCATTCAGGTCAAAGACCTACGGGTCAATGCCTGTGGCGATCACGGCGAAGTCGAGATCGTCAAGGGCGTGAGTTTCAATCTGGAGCGTGGTGAAGTACTGGCGCTGATCGGCGAGTCCGGGTCGGGCAAGACCACCATCGCCCTGTCGCTGCTGGGCTATGCCCGACGCGGATGCCGAATTGCGGGCGGCCAGGTGCGGGTCGGCGATGACGACCTGCTGACCCTCGACGAACCGGCCCTGCAAAAGCTGCGCGGCAACCGCGTCTCCTACATCGCCCAGAGCGCGGCAGCGGCCTTCAACCCGGCCCATCGGCTGATGGACCAGGTGCTGGAAGGCGCGCTGATCCACGGCGTGGGCAACCGCGAGCAACTGCGCGAGAAAGCCATCGGCCTGTTCCGCGACCTGGCGCTGCCGGACCCGGAGCACATCGGTGATCGCTACCCGCACCAGGTCTCCGGTGGCCAGTTGCAACGCATCATGGCCGCCATGGCGCTGATCAGCGACCCGCTGCTGGTGGTGCTCGACGAGCCCACCACGGCGCTGGACGTGACCACTCAGATCGAAGTGCTGCGCGCCTTCAAGCGCGTGGTGCGCGAGCGCGGCGCCACGGCGGTGTACGTCAGCCACGACCTGGCGGTGGTGGCGCAGATGGCCGACCAGATTATCGTGCTCAACGGCGGCCAGATCCTGGAACACAACCCGACGCCGGCGCTGCTCAAGGCGCCGGACCATGCCTATACCCGCAGCCTGCTGGACGCGGCGCGCCCGGCTGAACGCATCCGCGTCGACGCCGTGGCACCCACCGCCACGCCGCTGCTGACTATTCGCGGCATGACCGCCGGCTACGGCCCGCGAGACCTGCAGGGCATGCCCTATATCCGCGTGCTGGAAGACATCGACCTGACCCTGCACCGTGGCCAGGCCATGGGCATCATCGGCGAGTCCGGCTCGGGCAAGTCGACCCTGGCGCGGGTGGTGGCCGGCCTGCTGCAACCGGCACGGGGCGAGGTGCTGTTCGACGGCCAGCCGCTGTCCGGCGACCTCAAGGGCCGCAGCGCCGACCAGTTCCGCCGCATCCAGATGGTGTTCCAGAACGCCGACACGGCGCTCAACCCCATGCACAGCATCGCCAACATCCTCGGCCGTCCGCTGCGCGCTTATCACGGCCTCAAGGGCGCCGCCCAGCAACGGCGCATCGATGAACTGCTGGACCTGGTGAAGCTGCCGCGCAGCATCGCCGAACGCCGTCCCGGCGCACTGTCGGGCGGGCAGAAGCAACGCATCAACCTGGCCCGCGCCCTGGCCGCCGAGCCGGACCTGATTCTCTGCGATGAGGTGACCTCGGCGCTGGACACCGTGGTCGGCGCGGCCATCCTCGAACTGCTGGCCGAACTGCGCCGCGAGCTGGGCGTGTCGTACCTGTTCATCAGTCACGACATTTCCACCGTGCGCGCCCTGTGCGACGAGGTGGCGGTGATGTACAGCGGCCATATCGTCGAAAGCGGCAGCCGCGATGCCCTGGCCCAGGCGCCGTTCCACCCGTACACCAACCTGTTGATCAATTCGGTGCCCGAGCTGCGCCAGGGCTGGCTGGAAAGCACCGCCGTGGCCGGCAAGCTGCCACCGATCAGCGCGCCGGTGGCCAACCAGCGCGAGCTGTGCACCTTTCTCAACCGCTGCCCGTTGCGCGTGGAAGGGTTGTGCAACCATACCGCGCCCAGCCGCCGTGCCATTGTTGGCGGCAGTGAAATCCTCTGTCACCTGGACAGCCCGCAACTGGCGGCTGGCCAACCTTCAATCATTGTGCCTGCTCAGGGAGCCTACGCATGAGTGCCCGTTTTGTCCGCCTGGCCGAGCAGCAACGCCCGGTCGTGCAGTTGCAGGTCAATGGCCAGCCGGTGCAGGCGCTGGAAGGCGACACGCTGATGGTGGCCTTGCTCACCTGCGGCGACAGCCTGCGCGGTTCGGAATTCGATAACGGCCGGCGCGCCGGTTTCTGCCTGATGGGCGCCTGCCAGGACTGCTGGGTATGGACCCGCAGCGGCGAGCGCCTGCGTGCCTGTTCCCAGGACGTGCGCGACGGCCTGGACATCCTCACCACACAACCGGAGGCGCTATGGCCACTGCGCGGGTAACCATTGTCGGCGCCGGGCCTGCGGGCATCCGTTGCGCCGAAACCCTGCTGGCGGCGGGCATTCGCCCCACGCTGGTGGATGAAGCGCGGCGCGCGGGCGGGCAGATCTACCGCCGCCAGCCCGAGGGCTTCAAGCGTAATTACACCCAGCTGTACGGCACCGAGGCCGGCAAGGCGCGGGCGCTGCACGAGCGTTTCGACCAGCTGCGCGAGCAGCTCGATTACCGCCCCGAGACCCTGGTGTGGAACCTGGCCGACCAGCAACTGTGCTGCGCCACCCAAGGCCGCTACTCGGCCATCGATTACGACGCGCTGGTACTGTGCACCGGCGCCACCGACCGGCTGCTACCGGTGCAGGGCTGGCAACTGGCGGGCACCTACAGCCTGGGCGGCGCGCAGATCGCGCTCAAGGCCCAGGCCGTGTCCATCGGTGCCAACGTGGTGTTCATGGGTACCGGGCCGCTGCTGTACCTGGTGGCCAGCCAGTACCACAAGGCCGGTGCCAAGGTGGCGGCGGTGCTCGACACCTCGCCGCTGTACCAGCGTCTGCGCGCCACGCCCAAGCTGCTGGCGCGCCCAGGCGTGCTGGCCGCCGGCATGAGCCTGTTGGCCGGTCTGTACCGCGCGGGCATTCCGGTGCATTTGGGCGTCACGCCACTGCAAATCCACGGTGACGAACGCACCGGTGTCGAGGGCGTCACCGTACGCACCGGTAAAGGCGCCACCCTGCGGGTGGACTGCGACGCGGTCGCGCTGGGCTATCACCTGCGCCCCGAAACCCAACTGGCCGACCTGGCCGGTTGCGCCTTTGCCTTCGACGAGGCCTCGGGGCAGTGGCTGCTGGAAACCGATGACGACGGCCGCACCTCGCTGCCCGGCGTATACGCCGCCGGTGACGGTGCGCGCATTCGCGGCGCCGACGCGGCCGAAGCGGCGGGGCGCCTGGCGGCCATGGCGCTGCTGCAGGACATGGGCCTGGCGGTGGACGCCGGCCAGCAACAACAGGCGCGTCAGACCCTGGCGCAAATGGACCGCTTCCGCCTCGGCCTGGCCCAGGCCTTCCCCTGGCCGGCCGCCCAGGTCACACACCTGCCCGATGACGCCATCGTCTGCCGCTGCGAGATGATCAGCGCCGGCGAGCTGCGCGGCGTGGTGCGCGAAAAGGGCGCCTGCGAAGTCAACCGCGCCAAGGCCTTCAGCCGCGTGGGCATGGGCCGCTGCCAAGGGCGTTATTGCTCCCAGGCCGGCGCTGAAATCATTGCCGCCGAGGCCGGCGTGCCGGTGCGCGAAGTCGGCCGCCAGCGCGGCCAGGCGCCGGTCAAACCCTTGACCCTGAGTTTGCAGGAGGTAGCACCATGACCGTGCAACAGGCAGACGTGGTCATTGTCGGAGGCGGTTTCATGGGCGCGGCGGCGGCGTTTTTCCTGCGTCAGCATGGCCGTTCGGTGATCTTGCTGGAACGCGACCAGATTGGTCAGTACGCCAGCGGCGTCAACTTCGGCAACGTGCGGCGCCAAGGGCGTTACCTGTGCCAGCTGGAGCTGTCGAATCGCTCGTTTCATCTGTGGAAGCGCTTGCCGGCGCTGATCGGCGAAGACCTGGAGTTTCTGCCCAGCGGGCACATGCGTGTGTGCTACGACGCCGCCCACGTCGCCGACCTTGAGGCCTACGCCCAGGCGCCGGAAGCCCGCGAGCTGGATTTGCAGATCTTCACCGGCAAGGCGCTGCACGAACGCTTTCCGTTCCTGGGGCCGCAAGTGCAGGGCGGCTCCTACGCGCCCCACGACGGCCACGCCAACCCGCGCCTGGCCGCGCCAGCCTTTGCCCGTGCCGCTATCCGCGCCGGGGCCACGGTGCATGAACGCACCGAAGTGCGCGAGGTACAGAAGGTGGGCGGCGACTTCCAGGTCGACACCACCGACGGCCGCCGCTTTACCGCGCCCAACCTGCTGGTGACTGCCGGGGCCTGGGGTGACAAGCTCTCGGCGCAGTTCGGCGAACCCGTGCCGCTGGACACCAACGGCCCGCAGATGGCGGTCACCGAGCCGGTGCCATACGCGCTGAAAACCGTGATCGGCGTGTACACCAAGATTCCGGAAGAAGTGATCTACTTCCGCCAGATCGCCCGCGGCAACATCGTTATCGGTGGCGGCTACCGCAGCAAGCCGGACATGGTCAAGCGCCGCGCCCACGTGGAGCCGCGCAGCATCCTCAACCAGATCAGTCAGATGCGCCGGCTGGTGCCGGGCATTGCGCCGTTGAACATCATTCGGGTGTGGAGCGGGATTGAAAGCTACACGCCTGATTCGTTGCCGATCATGGGCCCCAGCGGGCAGGTGGATGGGTTGTATTACGCGTTCGGTTTTTGTGGCGCAGGCTTCCAGTTGGGGCCGGGGGTGGGGGCGGTGATGGCGGAGTTGATTGCCACGGGTAGCACCACGACACGCATCCATGATTTCCATATCAACCGGTTTGCTCGCCAACTGGCGATCGCCTAGGCGCCACCTTCCTGGTGTGGGACGGGCGGAGCTCGGGAAACAGGCGCTGCGGTCTTTCAGATAGATTAAGGCGTCCTTTTCCCGAGCTTCGCCCGGTCCCACAGGGGGAGGGTTGCTTCATATATTAGCGGTGACTCATGAACCCACGCATCCTCGACATCCTCACCCAACTGATCAGCTTCGACACCACCTCCAGCCTGTCCAACCTGGCGCTGATCCAGTACGTGCAGCAGCTGCTGCACAGCAAGGGCATCGACAGTACCCTGGTGCACGACGAGGCCGGCGGCAAGGCCAACCTGTTTGCCAGCGTCGGTCCCAAGCATGTGCCCGGCGTGCTGCTGTCCGGCCACACCGACGTGGTGCCCGTGGCCGGCCAAGCCTGGACCCGCACGCCGTTCCAGGCCACCCTCGACGACGGCAAGCTGTACGGCCGTGGCACTTGCGACATGAAAGGCTTTATCGCCGTTGCCATCGACGCGCTGCTCACCGCTGCCGACCAGCCGCTCAAGCGTCCGCTGCAACTGGCCCTGTCCTACGACGAGGAAATCGGCTGCGTGGGCGTGCGGCGTTTGCTGGACGTGCTGCACTTGGCGCCGCAACGGCCGTTCCTGTGCATCGTCGGCGAGCCCACGCAGATGCAGTTCGCCCTGGGCCACAAGGGCAAGGCCTCGTACCGGGTGCATTGCCATGGCCAGGAGGCCCATTCCTCGCTGGCGCCGCTGGCGGCCAACGCCATTCACCTGGCCAGTGATTTCATCGCCAGCTTGCGCCAGACCCAGCAGCGCTTGCAGGAACAGGGGGCACATGACGATGCCTATGACATCGCCTACAGCACCTTGCATGTGGGGCGCATCGACGGCGGCAAGGCGCTGAATATCGTGCCCAACCTGTGCACCCTGGACTTCGAAATCCGGCATTTGCCGGCGGATGACCCCGAGGCGATGCTGGCGCACCTGGCCGAGCAGGCCGAGGTGATTGTGCGTCAGGCCAAGCAGGTGTCGGGCGTGGCGGACATCCAGATACAGACGCTCAATGCCTACCCGGGGCTGGATACATCGCCAACGGTGGAAGCGGTTCGTTGGCTGAAAACCTTCGCCGCGCCTGATACCGCCCAGATCAAGGTCGCGTTCGGCACCGAAGGCGGGCTGTTTGCCCAGCGCCTGAACGTGCCGGTGGTGGTATGCGGGCCGGGCTCCATCGAACAGGCGCACAAGCCCGATGAGTATGTGGAGGTGAGCCAGTTGCAGGCGTGCGAGCAGTTGCTGCGCAGCCTGCTGGCTGCCTTGCTCTGAAACCTGTAGGTATACACTGTGGAAGATTCCAGGGTTGTGGGCAACCTTCACCGGCCCCTCGCGAGCAAGCTTTGCTCCCACAGTGTTGAGCCTACCACGGCGGATGGCACGCCACTGTGGGAGCAAAGCTTGCTCGCGATGGCATCGACGCGGTAGGCCGGAAAATCCGCATCGTCTGCATCGCGAGCAAGCTGTGCTCCCTCATAGCAGGTCCTGCTGCGCACCGGCTGATTTCGGCATTCACCACCGTCGCCACCGCACATTCGGCATCCCCCACCCGCACATCTTTTTAGACTGATCCCATAGCCCCTCACAGGATCAGCCCCATGCACGACTACACGCTCAAAGACCCGTCGCTGCTCGCCGAACGCGCCTACATCAACGGCCATTGGCTGGCCGCCGACGACGGTGCCACCCTGGACATCATCAACCCGGCCACCGGCGCCTGCGTGGCCAAGGTGCCGGCGCTGCAGGGCGGCGAAACCCGCCGCGCCATCGACGCTGCCGACGCCGCCTTACCGGCCTGGCGCGAACTGCCTGCCGCCCAGCGCGCCTTGCTGCTGGAGGCCTGGCACCAGGCAATCCTCGACAACGTCGACGACCTGGCACTGATCATGACCCTGGAGCAGGGCAAGCCCCTGGCCGAAGCCAAGGGCGAGATCCGCTACGCCGCCACCTTCGTCAAATGGTTCGCCGAAGAAGCCCGGCGCATCTACGGCGACACCATCCCCGCGCCCAGCGGCGACCGCCGCCTGCTGACCCTCAAGCAACCGGTGGGCGTGTGCGCGGCCATCACCCCGTGGAACTTCCCCACCGCCATGATCACCCGCAAATGCGCGCCGGCGCTGGCGGCGGGCTGCACCATCGTGGTCAAACCCTCGGACCTGACGCCGCTGTCGGCCCTGGCCCTGGCGGTGCTGGCCGAGCGCGTGGGCATCCCGGCCGGGGTGTTCAACGTGGTCACCGGCCTGCCGCAAGGCATTGGCGCCGAGCTGACCGACAACCCGGTGGTGCGCAAGATCTCTTTCACCGGTTCCACCGCCGTGGGCCGCTTGCTGATGCGCCAGAGCGCCGAGCACATCAAGCGCCTGAGCCTGGAGTTGGGCGGCAATGCGCCGTTCATTGTTTTCGACGATGCCGACCTGGAACAGGCCGTGGCGGGTTTGATGCAAAGCAAATTCCGCAACGCCGGGCAGACCTGCGTGTGCGCCAATCGCATCCTGGTGCAGGCCGGTATTTACGATCGTTTCGCCGCGCGCTTGTTG
The DNA here is from genome assembly GCA_000497835.1 of gamma proteobacterium L18. GTDB lineage: Bacteria > Pseudomonadota > Gammaproteobacteria > Pseudomonadales > Pseudomonadaceae > Aquipseudomonas. The sequence goes on from KI547165.1 coordinate 470,090, forward strand.
GAAGAAGTGGCCACGCTCAAGGTCGGCAATGGCCTGGACAGCGGCGTCACCCTGGGCCCGTTGATCAACCAGGCGGCGGTGGAGAAAGTGGCGCGGCATATCGACGATGCGCTGGGGCAGGGCGCGCGGTTGCTGTGTGGCGAAGTGCCGGGCCGGGAAGGGCAGTTCGTCAGCCCGGCGGTGCTGGCCGATGCCAATACCGACATGTTGTGCACCCGTGAAGAAACCTTCGGGCCGCTGGTGCCGTTGATTCGCTTTACCGATGAGGCCCAGGCCATCGCCATTGCCAATGACACGCCGTATGGGCTGGCGGCGTATTACTTCACGCAGAACCTGCAGCGCTCGTGGCGGGTGGGCGAGGCCCTGGAGTTTGGCATGGTGGGATTGAACACCGGGGCCATCTCCATGGAGGTGGCGCCGTTTGGCGGGGTGAAACAGTCGGGGCTGGGGCGTGAAGGGTCGCGCTATGGCCTCGACGAATACCTGGAGATCAAGGCCTTCCACATCGGCGGGTTGTAGAGCCAGTGAACTGTAGCAGCGGCCGTCAGGCCGCGTCGAAGGCGCCGCGCGATGTCTGGCCTGTCGCGGGGGCCCTGACGCCGCCTTCGGCAGCTGCTACAGGGGAAGTGTTCGGGCTTCAATATCCGGTATGACGATCGATCTGCCCGGTCAGCGGCTCGCCGCGCTGGTGGCGGCGGATGTTGTCCAGCAGCACGGCGAAGGCGCTGTCGGGGTGGGTCATGGCGGCGATGTGCGGGGTCATGGCGATGCGCGGGTGGTGCCAGAATGGGTGCTCGGCAACAGGCGGCTCCTGCTGCATCACATCCAGAATCGCCCCCGCCAGGTGGCCGCTGTCCAGCGCGGCCAGCAGGTCGGCTTCCACCAGATGCCCACCGCGGCCCATGTTGATCAGGCTGGCGCCTTGAGGCAATTGTTCGAAGAGCCGGCCATCCAGAATCCCTCGCGTCTGCGCGGTCAGCGGCAACAGGCAGATCAGAATATCGCAGCCCTGAAGAAACGCCGGCAACTGCTGGGCACCGGCAAAACACTCAACGCCTTCAATCTGATGCGCGCTGCGCGCCCACCCCGACAGCGCAAAACCCAGCCCCTGCAACTGACGAGCAATCGCCTGACCCTGCTGCCCCAGCCCCATGATGCCCACACGCCGCTGACCGGCAGGCACCAAGGTGTGCTCATCCCACCGCATGGCCTGCTGTTGATTGCGATACAGCAGCATGTCCCGGTGCAGGCTCAGCACCGCCCAGGTCGCGTACTCGCACATCCCTGCCGTGATGCTGGGGTCCAGCATGCGCGCCACCGGTAGCTCAGGGGGCAGGGTATGGAGGTTCAACTGATCGACGCCGGCAGAAATCGCCAGCAGCGCCTTCAGGTTGGGCAGCAGGGTGGCCAGATCATCCGGCGCTTGCCAGGCAGCCAGGTAGTGGATGTCGGCGGGGTCGCCAGTGTCCGGCCACTGCCGGAATTCGATGTCGGGGGCGTGTTCGGCGAACAGTTGTCGCCAGCGCGCGCCGCGTTGCGGGTCGGCTTTGTAGAGCAGGGCCATGGTGGTCTCGCAGGCAAATGGAGTGGTGCCTATTGTGCTGTAAGGGCGCCAAGCGATTCTGCCGTTTGTGCGCGGCAAAACAGTCGATCTGCCTGAGGCGGCGGGCAAGTTCGGCCAAGTCGGCTTTGCGCAACCCGTACTCTGGAGTGACTGCAAACCACTACCGGATCGGCCCCATGAACAGCAAACTCAACGACACCCCCCGCCTGCTGCAGCAACGCGAACAGAGCGTGCCCCGTGGCGTGCTCACCGCCCACCCGCTGGTGATCGACCGCGCCCAGGGCTCGCAACTGTGGGACGTGGACGGCAAGCGCTACTTGGACTTCGTCGGTGGCATCGGCGTGCTCAATATCGGGCACAACCACCCCAAAGTGGTCGAAGCGGTGCAGGCGCAACTGCAGAAAGTCTCCCATGCCTGCTTCCAGGTGGTGGCCTACACGCCGTATATCGAGCTGGCCCAACGTTTGAGCCAACTGGTAGGCGGCGACGTGCCGCACAAGGCCGCGCTGTTTACTTCGGGGGCAGAGGCGGTGGAAAACGCCATCAAGATTGCCCGTGGCCACACCAATCGTCCCGGCGTGATCGCCTTCCGTGGTGGCTTCCATGGCCGCACCTTGCTGGGCTGCAGCCTGACCGGCATGAGCCAGCCGTACAAACAGAACTTCGGCCCGTTCGCCCCGGAGATTTTCCATACCCCGTACCCGAACCCCTATCGCGGCGTGACCACCGAGGACGCCCTGGCCGCGCTGCAGGAAGTGTTCGCCACCCAGATCGCCCCGGATCGGGTCGCCGCCATCATCGTTGAACCGGTGCAGGGCGACGGTGGTTTTCTCACCGCGCCGCCCGAGTTCCTGCAGGCCCTGCGCACCCTGACCCAGCAGCACGGCATTGTGCTGATCCTCGACGAAATCCAGGCAGGCTTCGGCCGTACGGGCCGCTGGTTCGGCTTCGAGCACGCCGGCATCCAGCCCGATCTGGTCACCGTGGCCAAGAGCCTGGCCGGTGGCCTGCCGCTGTCGGCCGTCGTCGGCCGCAGCGAAATCATGGACGCCCCGACCCCTGGCGGCCTGGGCGGCACCTACGGCGGCAACGCCTTGGCCTGCGCCGCGGCACTGGCGGTCATTGACGCCTTCGAGCAGGAACAATTGCTGGAGCGCAGTGAGCAACTGGGCGAGCGCCTGCGCCAGGGCCTGCTGGCCTTGCAGAAGCGCCATGCGCGCATCGGCGATGTGCGCGGCCAAGGCTTCATGCTGGCCATGGAAATGGTCAGCGCCGACGCCAGCGCCACGCCCGATGCGGCCCTGGCCCAACAGGTGATCGACGCCGCCCGGGACGGCGGCCTGCTGGTGATCAAGTGCGGCGTACACCGCAACGTGGTGCGTTTCCTGGCGCCGCTGACCACCACCGACGCCGAACTCGACGAAGCCCTGGCCATTCTCGACGCCGCCTTGGCACGGGTCTTGATTGCCTGAACCCCACGACAGGCCCGGGCTTCGTGCCTGGGCCGCCGTTGTCCATCATGGAGATGAAGTTGGCATGCGCCTGACTGACTATCGTGTATTGCTGCTCGACTGCGACGCTGTGCTGGTGGACCGTGACAGCGGCGTCTGGACGGCGCTGCAGGGCCTGTTCGCCGGCCTTGAAAAGGCCCCGGACAAGGCCGCCGTGCTGGCACGGTTCGCGCAGTCGCTGGAAGGGCTGTACCCGCGTTTCGACGAGCTGGGTTTCACCGGCCTGTTGTGCTTTGCCCATCGCCAGTTGGCCGAGGGCCTGGGCCTGCGCGCCAATTGGGAGGAGAGCCTGAGCTTCGCCCGCACCGCCAGCACCTGGCCCTTGTTCGAGGACGCGCCCGGGGCCTTGCTGTACCTGCGCAAGTTCTACCGCCTGGTGATACTGTGTGACCGCGACGCTCAGGACCGTGAAGCATTATCCGAGCGTCTGGGTGTGCACAGCGAGGAACTGCTGGCACCTGCCCAGTCCCAGGCCTGGCTGGATCAGCAGCAGATACCGTTCGAGCAGGCGCTGTCGGTGCGTGCCGGCTTGCCACCCGGCGCACAGCAGGGCGCCATCTGCCTGTTGCGCCGTGGCCGCCGTGTGCCAGGCGAGTGTCCGGTGGACGTGTGCATCAACAGCCTGGCCGACCTTGTGGCCCAACATCAGCTATCGTTACGCCGTTGAATTGATTGAAGAACCTCAGGGACATTAAAGCATTCGAGGGTAAGTGAATGGAAGGCATGGTCAAACTGGACCGCATCGATATCAACATTCTGGTGGAGCTGCAGAAGGACGGGCGCATGACCAACGTCAGCCTCGCCGACGCCGTGGGCCTGTCGGCCAGCCCGTGCCTGCAACGGGTCAAGCGCCTGGAGGCGGCCGGCTATATCTCCAGCTACAAGGCGCACATCAACCTGGCGAAGATCACCGACTCGGTGACCATCTTCACCGAGATGACCCTGGGCGATCACAAGCGCGAAGACTTCGCCAAGTTCGAGGCCAACATCCGCCAGGTCGACGAGGTGCTCGAATGCCACCTCATCAGCGGCGGCTACGACTACCTGGTGCGCTTCATGACCCGCAGCATCCAGCACTACCAGGAAGTGATCGAGAGCATCATCGACAAGAACATCGGCATCGCCAAATACTTCAGCTACATCGTCATCAAGTCCCCGGTGATGAAGGAAGTGGTGCCGCTGCGCAAGCTGATTCGCCACTGACGCAGCAACCGGCGAAAAGCCGGCTGCATTCAGCACAACCTTCCATGCACGGCCCAACAACAGCACGTTCGCCCAGGGCGACTTTGTTAGCGTAACAGGCATGGACCCCTTTGCCTGAGAGCCTTCCCATGACCGCCCTGATCGACCCGCAGCTGTGCAAGCGTTTCTACATCGATGGCCAGTGGTGCCTGCCCGCCGTGGCGGCGAGCCTGCCGGTGGTCAACCCGGCCACCGAGACCGTGATTGCCGAGGTGGCCAAGGGTTCGGCGGCCGACGTGGACCGCGCCGTGGCCGCAGCGCGCGCGGCGTTCGCGCAGTGGTCGGTGTCGCCCGTGGCGACGCGCGTGCAGGTGCTGACCCGCCTGCATGAACTGATGCTGGAGCGCACCGAAGCCTTCGCCCAGGTACTGTCGCAGGAGATGGGCGCCGCCATCTCGTTTGCCCGCACGATGCAGGTGCCATTGGCGGCCGAGCATATCCGCGTGGTGCGTGACCTGCTGCCTGATTACCCCTTTGAAAAGCTCGAAGGCGGCACGGCCATCGTCCGCGAGGCCATTGGCGTGTGCGCGCTGATCACGCCGTGGAACTGGCCGCTGTACCAGATCACGGCCAAGGCTGCCGCGGCCATTGCCGCCGGTTGCACCGTGGTGCTCAAGCCCAGCGAACTGTCGCCGCTGAGTGCGTTGCTGTTTGCGCAACTGATGCACGACGCCGGGGTGCCGGCGGGGGTGTTCAACCTGGTCAACGGCAGCGGCGCCGAGGTGGGCGAAGCGATGGCGGCGCACCCGGATGTGGACATGATTTCCATCACCGGCTCCAACCGCGCCGGCGCCCTGGTGGCCCAGGCGGCTGCGCCGACGGTGAAGCGCGTCACCCAGGAACTGGGCGGCAAGTCGCCGAATATTCTGCTGCCCGATGCCGACTTCGAGACGGTGGTACCCAAGGGCGTGATGACCGCGTTTCGCAATGTCGGGCAATCGTGCAGCGCGCCCACGCGCATGATCGTGCCCCGTGCGCGACTGGCGGACATCGAAGCGCTGGCGGCGGCGACGGCCAATGCCATCGTGGTGGGCGATCCGGCCTCAACCGAGACGGTGCTGGGGCCGATCGCCAATGAAGCGCAGTTCAACCGCGTGCAGGCAATGATTGATTCGGGGTTGAGCAGTGACGCCAAGCTGATCTGCGGCGGGCCTGGGCGGGTAGAGGGGTTGGAGGCGGGATTCTATGCCCGGCCGACGATTTTCTCGGAAGTCACTAGCGACATGCCCATCGCCCAGGAAGAAATCTTCGGGCCGGTGCTGTGCATCATCCCCTACGACACGGTGGAACAGGCCGTGGCGATTGCCAATGACACCGTGTATGGCTTGAGTGCCCATGTGCAGGGCCAGGATCTGGTGCAAGTGCGCGCAGTGGCGTCGCGGATCAGGGCGGGGCAGGTGTTGCTCAACTATCCGGCGTGGAACCCGTATGCGCCGTTTGGTGGCTACAAGCGTTCAGGCAATGGCCGGGAGTTTGGGGTGCATGGGTTCGAGGAGTACCTGGAAACCAAGGCAATGATCGGGGTGTAGCGGGGGCGGTACCGGCCTCATCGCGAGCAAGCTTTGCTCCCACAGTGTACACATCAGGCGAAGTAGACACTGTGGGAGCAAAGCTTGCTCGCGATGAGGCCGGTGAAGTCGGCCCAAAAATCAGCGCCTACAGCGCCAGCCACGTCCCCACCACCCGCCGATCCAGCTCCTCCCAATCCGCCATCCCCAGCACCCGCGTGGTGTTCAACCCGCGCAGGTACCCGCGCAACTGGTTCGCCGTGGCCTGCAACGTCGCGGCATCGGCAGTGCCCTGGCCCAGCACGGTTTCGTACTCGACCAGGTAATCGGCCACCCGCTCACGGAACTCGGGCAACACGGCGTCGCGAATCAGGTCAAAGGTTCGCATGGGGCCTTCCTGTTTAATTAATTGTTGTCAGGCCGGTAGTCTGCACGCGTGGGGTTGATTGCTTCAAGCCATTGAGCGACGAATCCGGCTGATGCTCACGCAGGTGGCCAAGGCCGAGGCCAGGGCCGCAGCGCCCAGGGCCACATACATCGCATCGGCTTCCAGTTCTGCCACTGTATGCTCGCCCACTGCATTGGCCAGGTACAACGACAACACCACGGCCACCAGGGCCGCGCCTAGGCATTGGCCAAAGGTGCGTGCGATGGCCAGCACGCCCGAGGCGCTGCCACTGCGCTCGCGACTGACGTTGGCCAGCATCTCGCGGTTGTTGGGGCTCTGGAAAAAACCGAAGCCGATGCCGCACAGGCATTCGCGCCACAGAATGTCGACGGTGCTGGCGTGGTGGCCCATGAAGGTCAGCAGGGCCAGGCCCAGGGTCAGCAAGCTCAGACCTATTGTGGACAGTACGGCAGGCGGGTGCCGATCGGCCAGGCGCCCGGCTTGCGGCGCGGCCAGGATGATGCCCACTGGCCAGGCGGTGAACATCAGTGCCGAGGCAAACACGCTATAGCCATAGGCGTTCTGGAACAGGAACGGCAGCGACAGGATGGCGATGCCTTGGCTGACGAAGGCGGTGAACGAGGTCAGTGCAGCCAGTGAGAAGCGCGATGAGCGGAAGATTGCCAGCGGCAGCAGCGGCACGGGCGCGCGGCGTTGACGCCAGATGAACGCAGCGCCAGCGGCGAGCATGACCAGCGCAAACAGACCTGCGTCGTTCGAGCTCTGCACACTGGACAGCGCCTCGGTCGCCAGAATGGCGGCGCCCATCGTCACTGCCGACAACACCGCGCCTGCCACGTCAAACGACGTGCTGCTGCGCGAACGCTGCTTGGGCACGGCGCGCTGGCCAAGCACGCAGGCAGTGATGCCCAACGGAATGTTGATCGCGAACAGCCACGGCCAACTGGCCAGCGACAGCACAGTACCGCCGAACGCCGGGCCGATCGCGGTGCTGGTGGCCACCAGCAAGGCGTTCAGGCCCAGGATTCGACCGAGCAGTCGGGTGGGGAATACCGTGCGGTAAATGGCCGGGCCGATGCTCAGGGTGGCGGCGCCGCCGATGCCTTGCAGCACGCGCATCGCAATCAGCACGTCCAGCGACGGCGCCAGGGCGCAGCCCAGCGACGCCAGGGTGAACAGGCCCATGCCACCGACGAACAGCGCGCGAAAGCCGATGCGCGTGGCCAGGGCAGAGAACATCATCAGGGTCATGGCGGCGGCCAGCAGGTAGCCGTTGGCAACCCATACTGTCGTCGCAGCCGGAACGTTAAAGGCGGTGGCCATGGACGGTAGGGCGATATTCACCACCGTCCCGTCGATGACGGCCATGGCCGTCGCCGTCATCACCGCTACCATCGCCTGGCGCCGTTGCGCGCCGGGCAGTCCATCGTCGTCGGGTTGATCGAGAAACAGCGACATTCAGATCCTTTGAGGGGAGGGCAGGGATCGGGATTGTGCCATGGTCAGGCCGCACCTGTCTGAAGCCAGGCGTACAAGGCGGACCAGGGGATGCCACAGACAAAACTGGCCCGAAACAAATGTGGGACCGGGCTCTGCCCGGGAAGCGCCGCGCGGGCGGCGCACGGTCTCATGAACGCTGCACCCCTAAAGGCATGCACCTTTACGCCCCACCGCGATTCGTAGCCGCTACCGCCAAGCTACGACCGAGGTGTGGCGTAAAGGTGCATGCCGGTGTTGTGGTGGTGTTCATCAGACCGCGCGCCGCCCGCGCGGCGCTTCCCGGGCAGAGCCCGGTCCCACATTTGTTGCAACGTACCATGGCCTGACACTCCGAGGTTTTAGCCTTGTGTGTTCGGCACCAGGTCGGTGTCAGGCGTTAGCGGTAGCGTTCCAGCCAATGCGCATAAGGCGCCGGCAAGGTCCACGAGGCCTTGTCCACACCCAGCTCCTTGGCGGCAAAGTACGGCCAGTGTGGGTCTGCCAGGTGTGCACGGCCTACCGACACCAGGTCCAGGTGCCCGGCCTCGACGGCTTCATGGGCCAGCTGCGGGGTGCCAAAGCCCCACGCCGAGGTCACCGGCAGGTCCGCTTCACGGCGCACGCGCTCGGCAATCGGCCCCATGAAGGCCGGGCCCCACGGGATGTTGGTGTCAGGAATGGTGAAGCCGACGCTGACGCTCAGCAAATCCAGACCGCCCGCCTTGAAGCGACGCGCCAGTTCGATGGATTCGGTCAGGGTTTGCTCATCGCGACCGTCATACTCCAGTACACCGAAGCGGGCGGTCAGCGGCAGGTGCTCAGGCCACACTTCGCGCACGGCCGCCAGGGTTTCCAGCAGGAAGCGGCTGCGGTTGTCGAAGCTGCCGCCGTAGGCGTCGGTGCGCTGGTTGGAGTGCTCGGAGAAGAAGCTCTGGCCCAGGTAGCCGTGGGCGAAGTGCAGTTCGATCCACTCGAAACCGGCGTCACGGGCGCGGCGGGCGGCGTCGACGAAGTTCTGGCGCACCCGGGCGATGTCGTCCAGGGTCATGGCGCGCGGCACTTTCGGCAGGTTGGCGCCAAAGGCGATGGCCGACGGGGCGATGGTCTGCCAGCCTTCGGGGTTGCCTTCGGCGATATGGTCGTCACCTTCCCACGGGCGATTGGCGCTGGCCTTGCGGCCGGCGTGGGCGATCTGGATGCCTGGCACCGAGCCGGCCGCCTTGATGGCCTGTACCACGGGCACGAAGGCCTGGGCCTGTTCGTCGGTCCAGATGCCTGCGCAACCGGGGGTGATACGGCCTTCAGGGGCGACCGCGGTGGCTTCCACCACGACCAGACCGGCGCCGCCACGGGCCAGACCGGCCAAGTGCACGTGGTGCCAATCGTTGATCAGGCCGTCTTTGGCCATGTACTGGCACATCGGCGGAATGGCGATGCGGTTGCGCAAGGTGACGTCTTTGAGGGTGAAGGGTTGGAACAACGCGGACATGTGCAACTCCGGCAATGGGTAATTTTCGGTAGTTCGATCATAATCGAACTATGGCAATTTATGGAAGCCTCGATATCATGTGCGCCATGCGAGCCTATACCCATCCCAATCCTGAAGACCTGACCCTCGAGCGCCTGTTGTACGCCTTGAGTGATCCGGTGCGTCTTGAGATCGTGCGCTGCCTGGCCGGCGTGGCCGAGGCCACCTGTGGCGAGCTGGACGGCGGGCGACCGAAATCCAGCATGTCCCATCATTTCCGCGTGCTGCGCGAGGCGGGGCTGGTGCAGACCCGCAACGTGGGTACTACGCACATGAATTCGTTGCGCCATGAGGTGCTGGAGAGTCGTTTTCCTGGGTTGCTGGGCAACGTCCTGTCGCAGCGTTGATGTAGCCGCTGCCGTCAGGGTTGAGATCAGGTTGCCTGCATCGCGGCCAAGGTCGGCTCCTACCACGGTCGGTGCGCGCATCGCGGCCAAGGCCGGTCCTGCCACGGTCGGCGTAGGAGCCGACCTTGGTCGCGATGCAGGCGCCGCCTATTTCAGGAAATTGTTCACCAGCAAATCCTTCACATCCCCCGCACGCCCACCCAGCACGGCCTTGGCCGAATACAGCGCCATGCCCGCCACCTGGGCGAACTCGACCTTGGCCGGCATCACCAGCTCTTCGGGGTTGACCTTCACGTCCAGCAGCGCCGGCCCGGGTTGCGCCAGAAACGCCTGCACCGCCTCCTCAAGCTCGGCCCCCTCACTGACCTGCCGGCCCCACAACCCCATGGCCTTGGCCACCTCGGCAAAGTCCGGGTTATGCAAGTCGGTGTAGTTGTCCAGCAAGCCCTCGACCTTCTGCTCGATCTGCACGAAATTGAGCGAGGCGTTGTTGTACACCACCACCTTGATCGGCAGTTTCTCTTGCACCGCGGTCAGCAGATCGCCCAACAGCATGGCCAGGCCGCCATCACCCGACAGCGAGATCACCTGTCGGTCCGGATACGCTTTTTGCAAACCCAGCGCCTGGGGCATGGCGTTGGCCATGGTGCCGTGGCGCAGGCTGGTCAGCGTGCGGCGGGCGCCGTTGACGTTGATATGGCGCAGCACCCAGACCATCGGCGAGCCGCCGTCGGCGGTGAACAGTGCGTCGCTGCTGGCGTGCTGGTCCAGCAGGTGGGTCAGGTACTGCGGGTGGATCAGCTCGCCCTCGGTGTGACGCTGGTCGTGTGCCATCACCTTGAGGGTGTGCTGGCGGTGCTTGAGGCATTCCTCCAGCCAGCCCACGGTGGTTTTCTCCTCCACCAGCGGCAGCAGCGCCCGCAGGGTAGGCAGCACATCGCCCACCACGCCCAGGTCCACCGGGTGGCGGCGGCCCAGGTGCGTGCCCTTGCGATCGATTTGGATGACCTTGGCCTTGGCGGGGTAGAACTGCTTCCAGGCGAAATCGGCGCCCAACAGCAGCAGGGTGTCGCACTCCATCATCGCGTGGTAGCCGGACTCGACGCCGAACACCCCGGTCATGCCCATGTTGTAGGGGTTGTCGTATTCGACGAAATCCTTGGCCCGCGAGGTGTGGGCGATGGGCGCCTTGAGCAGGCGGGCCAGTTCCACCAGTTCGTCATGGGCGCCGGCGCAGCCGAAGCCTGCGTAGATCGACACTTTTTTGCCCGCAGCCAGCAGGGCCGCGATCTGCGCCAGTTCCTCGGGGTGGGGCTGGGTGACGGGGCGCGGGTGGTGGGCGGCGAAGGGCGCATCGTCCTTGACCTCGGCCAGGCTGATGTCCGACGGCAGGATGATCACCGCCACGCCGCCTTCATTCAGCGCGGTCTGGGCGGCCAGTGCAGTGACCCGGCGCGCCTGTTCGGGGGTGTACACCTGTTCGCAGAACACTGTGCAGGGGCCATAGATGGCTTTGAAATCCACTTCCTGAGGGAAATCCATGCCTAGCTCGCTGGTGATCACTTGGCTGGCGATCAGCACCATGGGCGCGCCGTTGCGCTGGGCCTCGAACACACCGTTGATGAAATGAAGCCCGCCCGGGCCACAAGAGCCCGCGCAGGCCGTCAGCCGCCCACTGATGAACGACTCGGCGCCAGCGGCGAAGGCGGCGACTTCCTCGTGGCGCACATGCACCCACTGGATATCGCTGCGGCGGATGGCGTCGGTGACGTGGTTGAGGGTGTCGCCGACGATGCCGTAGCAATTGCGGACCCCGGCGGCCTGAAGGGTTTCGATGACGATTTCAGCGACTTTCTTGCTGGGCATTGGACTTCCTCGGGAGAGCGTGCGTAGAGGATTAGTCACCCTGCATTGCCGAGGAGTTCAGATGCTGCCGAAGGACAACGCCGCTCTCACAGGCCATGGTACGTTGCAACAAACGTGGGAGCGGGCTCTGCCCGCGAAGCGCCGCGCGGGCGGCGCTCGATCTCAAGGGCGCTAAAACAACATCGACTAGCACCTGGTGGCCGTGACGCAACCTCCCGCCGAAACCTTCGAAGAAAACCTGAAATGCCTGCCATGAAACCGTGTCACGGCCCCTAGGTGCATGCCTTGATTTCTCTGGCGCCCTTGAGATCGAGCGCCGCCCGCGCGGCGCTTCCCGAGGTTCCCTCGGTCCCACATTTGTTGCAACGTACCATGGCCTGAGGGATAGGCGTTGCCAGCCTTCTTCGGCGTTATCCGCGGTAGCGCAGCGTCGCCGAGGGCAGTTCGCCGTAGCGCTTGCGGTATTCCTGGGAAAACCGCCCCAGATGGGAAAAACCCCATTTCAGCGCAATGTCAGTCACCGATTCGTGCCCTGGGCTGCGCAGCGCCTGATGCACGCGCTCCATGCGCACGTCACGCAAAAAGGCCATGGGGCTGGTGCCACGATATTCCCTGAAACCTGCGAACAGGGTGCGCACACTGACCCCGGCATGCTCGGCCAGTTGCTCGATGGCCAGCGGCTCATGGGCATGGGCCAGGATGAACTCTTCGGTGCGCTTGACAAAAAATGGCGAGATCTTGCGCGGCGGCGCCGGGGTGTTCAGGCCGTCCTGCAGGTTGTTCGGCTGCCCGTACAGCAAGGCATTGATCAGCGTGGATTCGAACTGCTTGAGCACCAGCGGGTGATGAATCGGGTGCTGCGGGGCGGCGAGGGCGTCGGCCAGGGTGCCGAGCAGTTGCAGGAAATAGTCGGCGGCAGGCGTGGTCAGGTCAAACCTTGGCTCGAAGCGCAAGGGCTGCTGCAACGGGTGCCCCAGGTGCTGGGCGCAGTGGCGCTGCACTTCCTCGCGGTCCAGGCGCAGGGTCAGTTGCGGCGAATCAGCGGCCCAGCGCATGGACACCGGGGCTTGCGGTGAAATAATCGAGGCGCAAACGGGGCTGGAGGTGAACTGCATTCCATCGCATTGGATCTCGGCGCTGCCGCGCGTGGGGATCTGCACCAGAAAGAAGTCTTCCAGGCGGCCGGGGTCGATGGTCACCGGCGCGCCGTATTCGAGCAGGTTCAGCGACAGCCGGCCCAGGCGCACATGGTGCATCGAGGCACTGACTTCGCGGGTGGGCGCCGCCACCTTCAGGTCATGAGGCTTGAACACATCGCCCACCCGCTCGCGAATACGTTCGCGGTCGTGCAGCAGGAACAGACGGTTCTGCGCCGTGAACAGCGGCGTGTGTTCAAAACGGGCACCACCAGCTTGCGGGTTCATGTCTACCTCACTCGTGCACGGTTTCAAGGCAGTGTGGGCCATAACGTTACGCGGCGTTTTCGCTGGGCGGATAACGTCTGCAGTATCTGGATACTGCGGCCTCTGCGCTGTTTCTTTTTGGCCACTTTAGCGCGGCCTTTTACCGGTGATAGCAAAGGCCGCGCCAGTTTTCGCCGAACGGCACGCCGGAAAACTTTCCGCAGCCTGAGGACAGACCCTGCAGCCAGCGGATAGTGAGCACCGAGCGCCGGCCCCAGGATGGCTCCAACTTCACCCGATGTTGGAGACTCACCCATGAACGGTCGCTATATCAGCGTCACGGCAGCTGACGGACAACAGTTTCAGGCGTACCTGGCTCCCGCCATTGGCGGCAGTGGCCCGGGCGTGGTGCTGTGCCAGGAAATATTCGGCGTCAACCAGGCCATGCGCGAGGTGGCCGACTTCCTCGCCGAGGAAGGCTACAGCGTGCTGGTGCCTGACCTGTACTGGCGGCAGGCACCGGGCGTGGAACTGGGTTACGGCGAGGCGGATTTCGCCCAGGCCTACGCCTTGTACCAAGCCTTCGACGAGGACGCCGGTGTCGAGGATATCCGCACCAGCCTGAGTGCCTTGCGCCAGCTGCCCGAGTGCACCGGCGCCGCCCAGGGCGTGGTCGGCTATTGCCTGGGCGGCAAGTTGGCGTATCTGGCGGCCTGCCGCTTGCCGGAAGTGGCCTGCGCCGTGGGCTATTACGGCGTGGGCATCGAACATTCCCTGCCCGAACTGGAAGGCCTGCAGGGCCGCCGACTTATCTTGCACATGGCAGGCCTCGATCAGTTCTGCCCCGGCGAAGCCCGCGCCGCCATATTTGCCGCCGCCCAGCCGCTGCCGGGCGTGGAAACTTACCTGTACCCCGGCGTCGATCACGCCTTCGCCCGCCCCAACGGCCACCACTACGACAAGCCCGCTGCGCTGATGGCCCATCAACGCACCGTGGCCGCGCTGCGCCGTACCTTGGGGCCGGACTACGACCTCTCGGCCCTATGGGAAGAACATATCCGTCACGAGTTCGATACCCGCGACGTGCCCGCCACCATGGCAACCATGGTCGCCCAGCCCTACGTCAACCATATCCCGACCATGACCGGCGGGGTGGGTTATGCGCAGCTCAGCCGCTTCTATCAACACCATTTCGTCCACGGCAACCCCCAGGACATGGCCCTCACGCCTATCTCCCGCACGGTGGGCGCCACGCAGATCGTCGACGAATTCATCATGAGCTTCACCCACGACAGCGAGATCGACTGGCTGCTGCCCGGCATCGCGCCCACCGGCCGCGCCGTGCAAATCCCCATGCTGGGGGTGGTCAAGTTCCGCGGCCCCAAGCTGTGCCATGAACACATCTACTGGGACCAGGCCAGCGTGCTGGTGCAGATCGGCCGCCTGGACCCCACCGGCCTGCCCATCGCCGGCGTCGAGACCGCGCACAAGCTGCTCGATGAAAGCCTGCCGTCCAACACCCTGATGCCCAACTGGCCCACCAGCGCCGGCAAGCGCGCCTGAGGAGGTGATATGCCCACATTTCTGAACCCCGATGCCTTGCAAGGCAAGGTGGCACTGATCAGCGGTGGCGCCACCCTGATCGGCATGGCCGTGGCCCGTGGCCTGATCGCCGCCGGTGCCCGGGTGGTGCTGTTCGACATCGATGCCCAGGCAGGCCAGCAGGCGGCCGAGCAGTTGGGCCGCCGGGCGCAGTTCTTTGCCGTGGATATCACCCAGGACGCGCAGATCAGCAAGGCCCTGGCCACGGTGCACCAGACGCTGGGCCCGGTCAGCCTGTTGATCAACCTGGCCTGCACCTACCTGGATGACGGCCTGGCCTCCAGCCGCCAGGACTGGTTGCAGGCGCTCAACGTCAACCTGGTGTCGGCGGTAGCGCTGACCCAGGCCCTGCACCCGGACCTGGCGGCCAATCGCGGCGCCATCGTCAACTTCTCGTCCATCTCGGCCGGCTGCGCCCAGACCGGCCGCTGGCTGTACCCGGTGTCCAAGGCTGCGCTCCAGCAATTGACCCGGAGCATGGCCATGGACCTGGCGCCGGACGGCATCCGCGTGAACTCGGTGTCGCCGGGCTGGACCTGGTCGCGGGTGATCGAGCAGGCCAGTGGCGGCAACCGCAGCAAGGCCGACCAGGTGGCCGCCAGCTACCACCTGCTGGGCCGCCTGGGCGAGCCCGACGAGGTGGCCAACGTGGTGACCTTCCTCTGTTCGCCCGCCGCCAGCTTTGTCACCGGCGCCGACTACGCGGTGGACGGCGGCTACTCGGCCATGGGCCCGGAACAGAACCTGCCGGCCATTGCCCGCCTGGCGCACTGAACGACCACCCACTTCTTCACCCCAACAGGAACACCATCATGCGTCGTATCGCTATCGTTGGCGCCGGCCAGGCCGGCCTGCAACTTGGCCTGGGGCTACTCGCCCAGGGCTACCACGTGACCTTGACCACCAACCGCACGGGCGAGCAGGTTCGCACCGGCAAGGTCATGTCCAGTCAATGCATGTTCAACACCGCGCTGCAGACCGAGCGCGACCTGGGCTTGAACTTCTGGGAGCAGCACTGCCCGGCCGTGGAAGGCATCAGCCTGACCGTGCCGCACCCACAGCAGCCCGGCGAGCGCCTGTTCAGCTGGGGCTCGCGGCTGGAGCGTTACGCCCAGTCAGTGGACCAGCGCCTGAAAATGCCGGCCTGGATGGATGAGTTCGTCAAGCGCGGCGGCGAACTGGTGATCGCCGACGTGGGCATCGCCGAGCTGGAAACCCTGACCCAGTCCCACGACCTGGTGCTGCTGGCGGCGGGCAAGGGCGAGGTGGTCAACCAATTCGAAAAAGACCCCCAGCGCAGCGCCTTCAGCCAGCCGCAGCGGGCCCTGGCCCTGACCTATGTGAAAGGCATGACCCCGGCGTCGCCGTTCTCGCGGGTAGCCTTCAACCTGATCCCGGGGGTGGGCGAGTACTTCGTGTTCCCGGCGCTGACCACCAGCGGCCCTTGCGAAATCATGGTGTTCGAAGGCATCCCCGGCGGGCCGATGGACTGCTGGCACGACATCAAGACCCCCGAAGCGCACCTGGCCAAAAGCCTTGAAATCGTGCGCCAGTACCTGCCATGGGAAGCCGAGCGCTGCCAGCACCTGACCCTGACCGATGACAACGGCTTTCTCTCGGGCCGCTTCACACCCATGGTCCGCAAGCCGGTGCTGACCCTGCCGTCCGGGCGCACGGTGCTGGGCATGGCCGATGCGCTGGTGGTCAACGACCCCATCACCGGCCAGGGCGCCAACAACGCCGCCAAGTGCAGCAAGGTCTACCTGCAGGCGATCCTCGACCAGGGCGCACGCACCTTTGATGCGCAGTGGATGGCGCAGACCTTCGAGCAGTACTGGAGCTACGCCCGCCACGTGGTGCAGTGGACCAACACCTTGCTGACGCCGCCGCCCGAGTACCTGCTGGGCCTGCTGGGCGCTGCCAGCCAATCGCAGCCCCTGGCTGCGGCCATCGTCAACGGCTTCGACGACCCTCGCACCTTCGCCCCCTGGTGGTTCGACGCCGAACAGTGCCAGGTCTTCATCGATAAAAACACCCGGCACGTGGCTGCCTGAAGGAGCGTCCCATGAGTCTCGATCTTTCTTTGCGTACCGCCCAAGGCTGCGACCCTCGTGACCTGCGCGGCGTGCTGGGCCAGTTCGCCACCGGCGTCACGGTGATCACCACCTGCACCGCCGACGGTCGCAAGGTGGGCATGACCGCCAACTCGTTTTCCTCGGTGTCACTGGAGCCGGCGCTGGTGCTGTGGAGCCTGGCGCGCTCGGCGCCCAGCCTGGCCGATTTCAGCGCCGCCAGCCACTTTGCGATCAATGTGTTGGGGGCCGGCCAGCACGGCCTGTCGCGACATTTTTCCCGGCCGGCCAGCGACAAGTTCGCCGGCGTTGCCCACGCCAGCGGTACCGCCGGCGTGCCGCTGCTGGACGATGTGGTCGCCACCCTGGTGTGCCGCAATGTCACCCAGTACGAGGGCGGTGACCACCTGATCTTCATTGGCGAAATCGAACACTACCGATACAGCGGCGCAGAACCGCTGGTCTTCCATGCCGGCCAATACCGGATCGCCGCCGCGCATCCTGAGCTGGCCCAATAACGCTGCCGCCTGACGGGGAAATACCCATGAAATCGCGAATGATGTCTGTGTGCGGGGCCGGGCTGCTGATGGCCCAGGGGGCAGGGGCCTACGACTTGCCGGTGGTCAACCTGGGGCTGACCAGCTTTCTGGACGGTGGCCTGCCCGCAGGGCCGGGGTGGTATTTGCAGGAGTATTTCCAGAACTACAGCGCCGACAAACTGCGCGACAAGGACGGCAAGGCCCTGGCGTTGCCCAAGCAGGACCTGGACTATCAGGTGGCCGTGACCCAGCTCAGCTACCTGTCCACCCTGCGCCTGGGCAACGGTAGCCTGGGCTTGAACGCAGTGCTGCCGGTGGTCACGCGCATGCGCGTCGACGACGGCCTGAACAACGCCGCCTTGCGCGGGCAGAGCGGGGTGGGGGACCTGCTGATCGGGCCGTTCATTCAGTTCGACCCGGTGATGGGGCCGGACGGGCCGAAGTTCGTGCACCGCATCGAGTTGCAGGTCAACCTGCCCACCGGCGAGTACGACGACCGCCACGCGGTGAATCCGGGCAACAACGCCTGGTCATTCGACCCGTACTGGGCAGCGACTTACTGGTTCACGCCAAAATGGACCGCGTCGATTCGCGCCCATTACCTGTACAACGGCAAGAACGATGACCCGGCGTTGTCATTGGGGGCGGTTGACAGCATCCAGGCGGGGCAGGCGTTGCATGCCAACTTTGCCACCGAGTATGCGGTCACCGAGCATTTGCGGTTGGGGCTTAACGGTTACTGGCTCAAGCAGATCACCGATACCCAGATCGATGGGCATGACGTGGCGGGGCGGCGCGAGAAAGTCTGGGCCATTGGGCCGGGGGGCATGTACAGCTTTTCGGCCAATGATCATGTGTTCGTGAACGCGTACTTCGAGCAGGATGTGCAGAACCGTCCTGACGGGAGTCGGGTGCAGGTGCGGTACGTGCATCACTTCTAAGGCGTCTTCGTCTGTTCGGGCCTCTCGCGAGCAAGCTTTGCTCCCACAGTGTGAACTCGATTTGAGCGTTTCACCTGTGGGAGCAAAGCTTGCTCGCGATGAGGCCGGTGCAGATTGCTCACAACCATCTCGCGATACAGGCAACAGGGTACTACTGACTCAATGCCGCCGCCGACGCTCCAGCGTCTGCGACGGCAGCTCGCCGAACAGCCGATTGTAATCCTGGGCAAAGCGCCCCAAATGGTTGAACCCCCACTGCGAAGCAATCCCGGCAATGTTGTAGCCGCCGTGCTCCTGCAACAAACTGCGCCGCGCCGACTGCAGGCGATAGCGCTTGAGGTAGGCCACCGGCGACACTCCCAGGTACACCTTGAACGCATCATGCAGCTTCTGCGCGCCAATGCCCGCCGCCCGCTCAATGTCGGCCAGGCGGATGTCCTCGCCGCAGTTGTCCTCGATAAACTGCCGCGCCCGGGTGACAAACACCGGGCAACGGCGCTGTGCCTGGTCACTCAAGGCGCTGGAGTAGTTGTTGGGCTGCGACAGAATCAAGCCCTTGATCAGGCTGCGTTCCAGGTCCCGTGCCATGGGTAGGTGGCCGAAGTACTCGCTGCTGCCGTCCATCTCGTCCACCAGGTAGCGCACCATGCGCCACCACGACGCCGTGGCGCCCAGTTCGGCGTTGATGCACGGGTCAAACTCCAGCGGCGTCGCTGCCGGCTGTTCCAGCAATTCTTCCAGCACCCGCTGCATGGAGGTGCAGTCGATGGCCACCTGCAGCTTGCGGCAGTTGCCACTGATGCTCAGTTGCTGCGGGTCGAACGGCGAGACGATCAGCCCCGTGCCCACGTCCGATTTCAGCCGGCGCTTGCCGCAGTCCAGTTCCTGCTCGCCATCCAGCGGCAGGCTGATGCTGTAGCGCTTCAGCGAGCTGTCCGGGTCCACGCCGATCACCACGTCGGTGCCGTACTGGATACGCCCCAGCACCGTGGACAGGCCACTGAGCACACTGGCCGAATGCTCGAATTCGATGCGTTGCGGCGCGCTTGCCTCAAGGCTGTGCGGCCCGCAGATGGTCGACATCCAGGCGCGGGCGCCGTCCAGATCGTGGTGGGTGGCGCGAATGCCGCGCGGTTGCGGCTCGGAAGGTAACTTCATGACGACACTCTATCGGTGTGTTGATCAGGCAAGGCTCACGTTACTGCACCCTGTGTGCCAGCTCTATCCAGTTCCTGCAAATAAGCGGAAAACGGACAGGTTGTGCCGGGAAAGTGGATAGAAGGGCCCAGGCGCCAGCGGTTCAATCAGCCCAAGGCGGATAACCGCAGAAGGAGCCCCCTGATGAGCAGCGCAAAAACCGTAAGCCAATGGCAGCACTTCGTTGAAGGCTGCCTGGATTTTCGCCCCGTGGAAGGGGTGTACCGCATCGCCCGGGAGATGTTCACCGAGCCCGAGCTGTTTGACCTGGAGATGGAGCTGATCTTCGAGAAGAACTGGATCTACGCCTGCCACGAAAGCGAAATCGCCAACAACCACGACTTCGTCACCCTGCGCGCCGGTCGCCAGCCGATGATCATCACCCGCGACGGCAACGGCCAGCTCAATGCCCTGATCAACGCCTGCCAGCACCGGGGCACCACGCTGACCCGGGTGGGCAAGGGCAACCAGTCCACGTTTACCTGCCCGTTCCATGCCTGGTGCTACAAAAGCGACGGCCGCCTGGTGAAGGTCAAGGCGCCGGGTGAGTACCCCGAAGGCTTCGACAAGGCCACCCGTGGCCTGAAAAAGGCGCGCATCGAAAGCTACAAGGGCTTTGTGTTCGTCAGCCTCGACGTGCACGGCAGCGACAGCCTGGCCGACTACCTGGGCGACGCCAAGGTGTTCTTCGACATGATGGTGGCCCAGTCGCCCACTGGCGAACTGGAGGTGCTGCCCGGCAAATCGGCCTACACCTACGAAGGCAATTGGAAGCTGCAGAACGAGAACGGCCTGGACGGCTACCACGTCAGCACCGTGCACTATAACTACGTGGCCACCGTGCAGCACCGCCAGCAGGTCAATGCCCAAAAAGGCGAGGCGGCCAGCGGCACCCTGGACTACAGCAAGCTGGGCGCCGGCGACGCTGAGACCGATGACGGCTGGTTCTCGTTCCACAACGGCCACAGCCTGCTGTTCAGCGACATGCCCAACCCCAGCGTGCGCCCCGGCTACGCCAGCATCATGCCGCGCCTGGTGCAAGAGTACGGTCAAGGCCGCGCCGAGTGGATGATGCACCGCCTGCGCAACCTCAACATTTATCCCAGCATGTTCTTCCTCGACCAGATCAGTTCGCAGCTGCGCATCATCCGTCCCATCGCCTGGAACAAGACCGAGATCAACAGCTTCTGCCTGGGGGTCAAGGGCGAGTCGGACGCTGACCGGGAAAACCGCATTCGTCAGTTCGAGGATTTCTTCAACGTGTCCGGCCTGGGCACGCCGGATGATCTGGTGGAATTCCGCGAAGCCCAGCGCGGCTTCCAGGCACGGCTGGAACGCTGGAGCGACATCTCCCGTGGCCACGACAAATGGGTCGAGGGCGCCACGCCCAACAGCCAGGCCATCGGCATCAACCCGGTGCTGACCGGCACCGAATTCACCCACGAGGGGCTGTACGTCAATCAGCACGGCAACTGGCAGCGCTTCCTGCTCGAAGGCCTGGCGCGCAAAGCCGCTGAAGAAACCGCCCTGAAACTGCGTGAGGTGTAACCATGAATGCCCAGCTTCACTTCCAAGTCGAACAATTCCTGTACCACATGGCGGCGGCCTGCGACGCCCAGGACTGGGATCAGTACCTGGACTGCTTCAGCGAGGACAGCGAATTCCATTTGCCCCAGTGGGATTCGGAACACGTCTACACCCAAGACCCGAAAAAGGGCATGTCGCTGATCTACTACCCCAACCGCGGCGGCCTGGAAGACCGGGTGTACCGCATCCGCACCGGCAAGGCCGCATCCACCATCCCCATGCCGCGCACGGTGCACCTGATCAGCAACGTGCGCATCGCCCAGGGCCAGGCGGACGAGCTGGAGGTGCAGGTCAATTGGCACACCCTGTACTACCGGCTGCAAGTGGCAGAGCAGTTCTTCGGCCGCGCCAGTTACCGCCTGCGCCCCCACGGCGACAGCTGGAAGATCGCCCGCAAGCACGTGGTGCTGCTCAACGACACGATCAATTCGGTCCTTGATTTCTATCACCTCTGATGCCGCGAGTAGCCACCATGACGTACAAAGTCGCTTTCAGTTTTGCCGACGGCAAGACCCTGTTCTGCAACGTGAACAACAACGAACTGCTGCTGGACGCCGCCCTGCGCAGCGGCATCACCTTGCCCATGGATTGCCGGGAGGGGGTGTGCGCCACCTGCCAGGGGCAGTGCGAGTCGGGGCAGTACACCCAGGATTACGTCGACGACGAGGCGCTGTCGGCCGCGGACCTGGCGCAGCGCAAGATGCTCAGTTGCCAGACGCGGGTGAAGTCGGACGCGGCGTTCTATTTCGATTTTGATTCCAGCCTGTGTGACAACACCGGCCCTAAGGTTTTCCAGGGCACGGTCAGCCATGTGGAGCGCGTGTCGGAAGGCACCGCCATTGTGCGCCTGGCGCTGGATGAGGCGGCCGGTGCGCTGGATTACCTGCCGGGGCAGTACGCGCGTCTGCAGATACCGGGGACAGGCGTCAGCCGCTCGTACTCGTTCGCCAATGCGCCGGGGGGCCATAGCCTGGAGTTTCTGATCCGCTTGCTGCCCAGCGGGGCGATGAGCGATTACGTGCGTGATCGCTGCCAGGTGGGCGATGTCATCCCGTTCGAGGCGCCGCTGGGCACGTTCTACCTGCGCCATGTCGACCGGCCGCTGACCTTGGTGGCTGGGGGCACCGGGTTGTCGGCGTTTTTGGGCATGCTTGAGCAGATGGCCGCCCAGGGCGGGTGCGGGCAGCCGGTGCACCTGTATTACGGCGTGCGCACGCCGCAGGATTTATGTGAGGTGGCGCGCATTGAAGCCTTTTCCGGGCAGATCCCCGGTTTCCAGTTTATTCCGGTGATCAGTGAACGCGAGGCGGTGTGGGAGGGGCATCGCGGCTATATCGTCGACCACCTCGACGCGCGGGCGTTGAGCGAGGTGCCCAGCGATGTGTACGTCTGCGGGCCGCCGCCGATGGTGGAGTCGATCAAGGACTGGCTGCAGGCGCAGGCGCTGCCGGCGGTGCGGTTGTATTTCGAGAAATTCGCCGATAGCGGCGCGTGATCCGTTCCCCGACCGCGATAGCCACAACGCCAATCCCAAGCCTTGCGGTGGTTGACAGTCACCCATCAATTATCCTTAACTTGTACGACAACTACAGTCATCAAGCCAAGGATGTGTACATGACTCTCTCGCCTTTCTCTTAGCCACAGGGCTCGTTCCTGCAAGCCAGCTTCAACGGCTTGTATGATGTCCATAGGATGGCACTTCCCAGCGCCATCAACCCAACAAGAACAATTCGGGTAATGGGTCAGCACATGGCAATCAAACACAACGGCGCACGCGCGTCCGTCCGGCACCTGCGCTGGTGGATGCTGGGCCTGTTTCTGCTAGGCGTCACCGTCAACTACATCACGCGCAATTCCCTGGGCATTCTGGCGCCCGAGCTCAAGACCGAGCTGAACATGAGCACCCAGCAATACGCCTACGTGGTGGGCGCGTTCCAGCTGGCGTACACGTTTTTCCAGCCGCTGTGCGGCTGGCTGATCGATGTGGTGGGGCTCAAGGCCGGCTTCATGATCTGCGCCAGTGTGTGGGCGGTGGTGTGCATGATGCACGCCGGCGTCGGCAGCTGGTTGCAGTTGGCGGTGCTGCGTTTCTTCATGGGCGGCGCCGAGGCAGCTGCCACGCCAGCCACGGCCAAGACCCTGGGCGAATGGTTTCCGCGCAAGGAACGTCCCGTCGCCGCCGGCTGGGCCGGGGTGGGGTTTTCGGTGGGGGCCATGCTGGCGCCGCCGATCATCGTCGGGGCCCATGTGTACTTTGGCTGGCGCGGGGCGTTCATGTTCTCCGGGGTGCTGGCGGCAGTCTGGGTGGCGCTGTGGTGGTTTCTGTACGAGGCACCGCAGCGCCATACACGGCTCAGCGAGGGCGAGCGGGCGATGATCCTTGAGGATCAGGAACCGGAGCTGCCCAAGCAATCGCTGCCCAGCACCTTGCGCTCGGTGCTGCGCAACCGCCGCTTCTATGGCATCGCCATCCCGGCCTTCATGGCCGAGCCGGCCTGGGCCGTGCTCAGCTTCTGGGTGCCGTTGTACCTGGCCAACGAGCGTGGCATGGACCTCAAGCAAATCGCCCTGTTCGCCTGGGTGCCGTTTCTGGCGGCCGACCTGGGCAGCATCACCAGTGGCTACCTGACCCGGCTTTACACCCGCGTATTCGGTTGTTCACGGGTCAATTCGGTGGTGGCCAGTTCCGCCAGCGGCGCGGTGCTGATGGTCTCCCTGGCCTGCGTGGCGCTGACCCGCGACCCGTACGTGGCCATCGCGCTGATCTCCATCGGCGGTTTCGGCCACCAGATCATTTCCTGCATGCTCAGCGCCCTGGTGGTGGAGTCGTTCGACAAAAGCCAGATGGCCACGGTCAACGGCCTGCGCGGCTCCAGCGCCTGGATCGCCAGTTTCCTGTTCTCGCTGGTGATCGGCATGACCACCGACACCTTCGGCTTCAACCCGATCTTTATCGCCATGGGCTTCTTCGACCTGTTGGGTTGCCTGTTCATGGTGCTGTTCATCGCCGAGCGCCGCAGCGCCCGGCCAAGCCCCTTGCCACTGCCCACCGATAACCCCGGAACTGCCTTATGAAAACCTTGAAGCATTGGACGCTGGAACACCGTGGCCCCCATCACGTGGCCCTCAAGGTCGATGACCGCCACCTGTTCTGCCTGTACGTGCTGGAGCCTGCGATGTTCCGCGTGCTGGTCAAGCGCCAGGGCGAACTGGCCCTGGACCGCACCTGGTCGATCGCCCCTACCCAGGATGTGCCATGGGAAGGTCGCCCGCGCGAGAGCCTGGAAGGGTTCAGCCTGCCGGACTTCACCCTGGATGAACACGAGCACGGCCTGACCCTGGCTACTGACCGCCTGCGCGTCACCGTGCACCAGCCCTTGTGGCTGCAATGGGAGTATCGGGACGGGCAGGGCGCCTGGCAGCCCCTGGCCGACGACCGCCCCACCAGCGCCTACCTGCTGGGTGCCCAGGGCGAAGGCGTGGCGCATTATCAGCGTCGCCACGCCGATGATCGCTACTACGGGCTGGGGGAGAAGAGCGGCGACCTGGAACGCAGCGGCCGTCGTTTCGAGATGCGCAACCTCGACGCCATGGGCTACAACGCCGCCGCCACCGACCCGCTGTACAAGCACATCCCGTTCACCATCACCCGCCGCGCCGGCGTCAGTTTCGGCCTGTTCTACGACAACCTCAGCAGCACCTGGCTGGACCTGGGCAACGAGCTGGACAACTATCATGCGCTGTACCGTCGTTATCAGGCCGAGGCCGGCGACCTGGATTACTACCTGTTCCTGGGCCCACAGGTGCTGGACGTGACCAAGGCCTTCGTGCGCCTGACCGGCAAGACTCTGTTCGGGCCCAAGTGGAGCCTGGGCTACAGCGGCTCCACCATGCATTACACCGACGCCCCGGACGCCCAACAGCAACTGCTCAGCTTCATCGAGCTGTGCCGTCAGCACGACATCGCCTGCGATTCATTCCAGCTGTCCTCGGGCTACACCTCCATCGGCGACAAGCGCTACGTGTTCCACTGGAACCACGACAAGGTGCCGCAACCGCGTGAACTGTCCCAGGCCTTCCACGCCGCCGGGCTGAAGCTGGCGGCCAACATCAAGCCGTGCCTGTTGCAGGACCATCCGCTGTATAACCAGGTGGCCGAGCAGGGCCTGTTCATCCGCGACTCGGAACACGACGCCCCCGAGCGCTCGGTGTTCTGGGACGACGAAGGCTCACACCTGGACTTCACCCACCCGCAGACCATCGCCTGGTGGCAGGCCAACGTCACCACCCAGTTGCTGGAAATGGGCATCGACTCCACCTGGAACGACAACAACGAATACGAGGTGTGGGACAGCAACGCCCGCTGCCACGGCTTCGGTCGTCCCATCGCCATCAAGCACATCCGCCCGGTGATGCCGCTGCTGATGATGCGCGCCTCGCTGGAAGCCCAGCAGCGTTTCGCCCCCGACAAGCGCCCGTACCTGATCTCGCGTTCCGGCTGCGCCGGCATGCAGCGCTATGTGCAAACCTGGAGCGGCGACAACCGCACCAGCTGGCAAACCTTGCGCTACAACACGCGCATGGGCCTGGGCATGAGCCTGTCGGGGCTGTACAACGTCGGCCACGACGTGGGTGGTTTCAGCGGTGCCAAGCCGGACGCCGAGCTGTTCGTGCGCTGGGTGCAGAACGGCGTGATGCACCCGCGCTTTACCATTCATTCCTGGAATGACGACCACACCGTCAACTAGCCCTGGATGCACCCGGCCGTGACGCCGATGATTCGCGAGGCGATCAACCTGCGCTATCGCTGGCTGCCGTATTTCTACACGCTGTTCTGGCAGAGCTGCGTGGAGGACGAGCCGATGCTGCGGCCGACATTCCTGGACCATGAGGATGACCCGCTTACGTTCCAGGAGACCGATGACTTCATGCTCGGTCGCGATGTGCTGGTGGCCAGTGTGGTGAGTCAGGGCGAGCGGAGCCGCAGCGTCTATCTGCCGAAAAATCGGCATGGCTGGTATGACTACCACAGCGGCCAGTGGCATGCAGGCGGGCAGACCATCGTGCTGGACGCGCCGCTGGAGCGCTTGCCGTTGCTGGTGCGGGCCGGTGCGGCGCTGCCGATGTCGGGGCGTTGCGCCCATGTCGATGTGGCGCGTGATGATCAGCGCGAGCTGTTGGTGTTCGCGGTGCCGGGGCAGGGCGAGAGCAGCGGGGTGCTGTTCGAAGATGATGGGGAAAGCCGTGGTTGGGAGCAGGGCAATGCGCTGTGGATCGAGTGGACGCTGCGCAGCGATGCCCAGCGTATTGACCTGCAGATCACCCAGCGTGGCGATTTCCGCCCGGCGTGGGCGGAGCTTGCGGTGAAGCTGAGCCAAGGTGAAACGCGGTCGCTGTTTATCAATGGCACGCCGACCGACCGGTACCACTTGCGCTAACCACTGTGGGACCGGGCGAAGCTCGGGAAGGGGGTGTCAGGTCATCCGCGTTGCCTGCTTCCCGAGCTTACGCCCGGTCCCACAGTACTCGGCTCATTCAGGGGGATCTGCCACCAACGATTCACGGGTGATTTCGCGGATGGACTTGGCACCTGTCAACACCATCGCCACACGCATTTCCTTCTCGATCAGGTCCAGCAAATTGCTCACCCCGGCGCCGCCGGCCGCCGCCAGCGCGTACATGAAGGCGCGGCCCAGCAACACCGCATCGGCGCCCAAGGCAATCATCCGCACGATGTCCAGCCCGCTGCGAATGCCCGAGTCCGTCAGGATCGACAACTGCCCCTTGACCGCATCGGCAATGGCCGGCAAGGCGCGGGCGCTGGACAGCACGCCGTCCAATTGCCGGCCGCCGTGGTTGGACACCACGATGCCATCCGCGCCGAAGCTCACCGCATCACGGGCGTCCTGCGGGTCGAGGATGCCCTTGATCACCATCGGCCCTTGCCAGAAGTCGCGTATCCACTCCAGGTCTTTCCAGGAAATGGACGGGTCGAAGTTGTTGCCCAGCCAGCCGATGTAATCGGCCAGCCCCGTAGGGTTGCCACGGTAAGTTGAAATATTGCCCAGGTCATGGGGCCGCCCCAGCAAGCCCACGTCCCAGGCCCAGGCCGGGTGGGTGACGGCTTGCAGCATGCGTCGCATCGGCGCGTTGGGGCCGCTCATGCCCGAATGCGCGTCGCGATAGCGGGCGCCGGGCACCGGCATGTCGACGGTGAAGATCAGCGTGGTCACGCCGGCGGCCTTGGCCCGCTCCAAGGCATTCTTCATGAAGCCGCGGTCCTTGAGCACGTACAGCTGGAACCACATGGGCCGGTTGATGGCCGGCGCCACTTCTTCGATGGGGCACACCGAAACGGTGGACAGGGTGAACGGGATGCCCTTGGCGTCCGCCGCCTTGGCTGCCTGCACCTCGCCACGGCGGGCGAACATGCCGGCCAGGCCAATGGGCGCCAGGGCGGCGGGCATCGACAGGGTTTCGCCGAACAGCTGGGTTTCCAGGCTCAGCTCGGACATGTTGCGCAGCACGCGCTGGCGCAGGGCGATGTCGGCCAGGTCATCGACGTTGCGCCGCAGGGTGCGCTCGGCGTAGGCGCCGCCGTCGAGGTAGTGGAATAGGAAGGGGGGCAGTGTGCGTTGCGCCGCGGCGCGGTAGTCGGTTGAAGCCGAGATGATCATGGGTGCGGAGTTCCCTCAACTGCTTGTGACGCTCAGGTTAGCCTAACTTCGCCACCTCTGTAGCAGCGGCCGCAGGTCGCGTCACAGGCGCTGCGATTCTGCAGGTCTGACGCCGACGCCGCCTTCGGCAGCTGCTACAGGTCAGCATGGGCCACTGACATCTGTAGCAGCGGCCGCAGGTCGCGTCACAGGCGCTGCGATTCTGCAGGCTTGACGCCGACGCCGCCTTCGGCAGCTGCTACAGGTCAATACCGGGCCATGATTATTCTGCTATCCCTACTGGGTCACCTAATCCAGCGAGGAAAGCGAGATGACAGGTGCAAAGAAAATGAGCGTTGTACAACTCACGATGTTGACCGCCGTCAATATGCTCGGCTCAGGCATTGTGCTACTACCCACTAAACTGGCCGAAGTAGGCGGCATATCGATTCTATCCTGGCTGATCACGGCTACCGGCTCACTGGCCCTGGCCTACGCCTTCGCGCGCTGCGGCATGCTGAGCCGCAAAACCGGGGGCATGGGCGGTTATGCGGAATATACGTTCGGTAAAGCCGGTAATTACATCACCAACTACACCTATGGCCTTTCGTTGTTGATCGCCAATGTGGCGATTAGTATTACAGCGGTCGGTTATATCCAGACGCTGTTTGATATAAAGCTGGACTCGTTGCAAGTTGGCCTGGCCACGATCGGCTTGTTATGGCTGACCACTTTCGCCAACTTCGGCGGTGCCAGTATTACCGGCAGGATTGGCGCGGTAACGGTGTGGGGCGTGATCGCCCCGGTGGTGCTGGTGTCCACCGTGGGCTGGTTCTGGTTTGACAGCCACACCTACGCCGCTGGCTGGAACCCCCACGACAAAACCTGGTACGACGCGGCCGGCGCCTCGGTGGCGATCACCCTGTGGGCCTTCCTGGGGCTGGAATCGGCGTGCGCCAACGGCGACGCCGTGGAAAACCCCGAGAAGAACGTGCCCATCGCCGTGCTGGGCGGCACCCTGGGCGCGGCGGTGATCTACATCGTGTCCACCAACGTGATCGCCGGTATTGTCGACAACGCCGAGCTGGTGTCCTCCACCGCGCCATTCGGCCTGGTGTTCGCGAAGATGTTCAACCCCGCCATCGGCGACCTGGTCATGGGCCTGATGGTGCTGGCGTGCATCGGTTCGCTGCTGGGCTGGCAGTTCACCGTGGCGCAGGTGTTCAAGAGCTCGGCGGACACCGGCTACTTCCTGCCCATCTTCGCCAAGGCCAATCAGCACGGTGTGCCGATCATCAGCATGCTGATTCTGCTGGCCATCCAGACGGCCATGGCGTTCCTGACCATCAGCCCGGACCTGGCCAAGCAGTTCGACACGCTGGTCAATCTGGCAGTGGTCACCAACCTGGTGCCGTACATCCTGTCCATGGCCACGCTGACCACGCTGCAGAAAATCTCCAACGTGCCGGCGCGACAGGCGCTGATCACCAACATCGTCGCCGGCATCGCCGCGGCCTACAGCTACCTGGCGCTGTACAGCTCCGGCGCCCAGGCGCTGATGCTGGGCGGCGTGGCCACCATCGTCGGTTACACGCTGTTCGGCTTCGTCAACACCCGACTGATCCGCCTGGAAGCGCTGAACAACAGCGTGCCCACCCAGACCGTCGCCGCCCGGCATATAGAGGGCCAGGCCATCCCGGTCAATGACCTGAACAACGAGGTAAACCCATGAGCGAATTTCGACAATTGCTGGGCATGCTGGCGCTGCTGGTCAGCCCGCCGCCCGATAAACGCAGCGTGTTCGGCCGCGCCCTGAACCAGTTGATCAGCGACGTGGAGGAGCGCGCCATCAGCGTGCTGGTGTCGGAAAACCTCAACGACGCCACCTCGATCCTGCGCACCGACCCGGCCATCCAGTGCGTGCTGCTGAGCTGGGAGATGGACACCAGCGAAGGCCATCAGGCCTGCATCGACCTGCTGACCGCCCTGCGTCAGCGCAACACGCGGGTGCCGGTGTTCCTGATCAGTGATCGCAGCACGGCCTCCAGCGTGCCGCTGATCGTGATGCAGCACGCCGATGACTTCATCTGGCTGCCGGAGGACACCAGTCGTTTCCTCAGTGGGCGCATCCTGGCAGCCATTGAGCGTTACCGCCAGGCAGTGCTGCCGCCGATGTTCGGGGCGCTGCTGCGCTTTGCCAGGTCCTATGAGTATTCCTGGCATACGCCGGGCCATGCGGGCGGCACCGCGTTTCTGAAGAGTACGGCGGGGCGGGCGTTTTACGAGTTCTTCGGAGAAAACCTGCTGCGTTCGGACCTGTCGATTTCAGTGGGCGAACTGGGCTCGCTACTCGATCACAGCGGGCCGATCGGGCAGGGCGAACGTTATGCGGCCAAGGTGTTTGGTGCGCATCGTACGTATTACGTAACCAATGGTTCTTCGATGTCCAACCGGGTGATTCTGATGGCCAGCGTCACCCGCGACCAGATCGCCCTGTGTGACCGCAATTGCCACAAGTCCGCCGAGCACGCCATGACCCTGTCCGGCGCAATCCCCACTTATCTAGTGCCCACCCGCAACCGCTACGGGATCATCGGCCCGATCCTGCCGCAAACACTGAGCGCCGAGGGCGTGAAGCAGGCCATCGCCAACAACCCATTGGTGCACAGCGGCATCGACCCGACGCCGGTGCACGCCATCATCACCAACTCCACCTACGACGGCCTGACCTACAACGTCACCCGTGTCGAGGGCCTGCTGGGGCAGAGCGTCGACCGCCTGCATTTCGATGAGGCCTGGTACGGCTACGCGCGCTTCAACCCGCTGTACCGTGACCGCTTCGCCATGCACGGCAGCCCGGCCGACCACGACCCGTCCGGGCCTACGGTGTTCGCCACCCAGTCCACCCACAAACTGTTGGCGGCGTTGTCCCAGGCGTCGATGATCCATGTGCGCGACGGGCGCAACCCGATTCCCCATGGGCGCTTCAACGAATCGTTCATGATGCATGCGTCGACCTCGCCCAACTACGCGATCATGGCCTCGTGCGATGTCAGTTCGGCGATGATGGAGGCGCCCACCGGCGAGATCCTGACCACCGAATCCATCGAAGAGGCCATCGCCTTTCGCCAGGTGATTTCGCGCATGCACAGCGACCTGCTCAGCCACGATGACTGGTTCTTCTCGTGCTGGCAGCCGCCCAGCGTCAAGGTCGGCGGCCTGGACGTGGCGTTCCATGAAGTGGACCCGGTGCTGCTCAAAACCGAGCCGCAGTGCTGGGTGCTGCACCCCAACGCCGTGTGGCATGGCTTTGGCGACATCGAAGACGGCTACTGCATGCTCGACCCCATCAAGGTGTCGGTGCTGAGCCCCGGCATGGGTGAGGATGGCAACCTACTGGACACCGGCATTCCCGCCTGCGTGTTGACGGCTTACCTGGGCCGCCAGGGCATCGTGGTGGAGAAGACCACCGACTTCACCATCCTGTTCCTGTTCTCCATCGGCATCACCAAGGGCAAGTGGGGCACGTTGGTGAACGCCTTGCTCGACTTCAAGCGCGATTACGACAGCAACCTGGAGCTGGAACTGTGCCTGCCCGACCTGTTGGCGGCCCATCGGCAGCGCTATGCCGGCATGGGCCTCAAGGATTTGGCCGATGAGATATTTGCCGCCATGAAGCAGCACAAGACCACGGCCGCCATGGCGCAGGCGTTCGGGACCTTGCCCGAGGCGGTGTTCAGCCCGGTGCAGGCTTACGAGAAGCTGGTGCGCAATCAGGTGGAGCGGGTGAGCCTGGCGCACGCGGCGGGGCGGATTGCGGCCACCGGGATTGTGCCGTACCCGCCGGGTATTCCGCTGCTGATGCCGGGGGAGAAGGCGGGCGAGCTGCAAGGGCCGGTGCTGACGTACCTGCGGGCGCTGGAGGCGTTTGACCGCTCGTTCCCCGGGTTTACCCATGATACCCACGGCATTGAGAGCGAGGAGGGTGATTATTATTTGCTGGTGCTGACCGAGCCTGCGTAGCCGGCAATTGTCTTGAAACCGCGTCGTCTGCATCGCGACCAAGGTCGGCTCCTACGCCATAGGTGGTAGGAGCCGACCTTGGCCGCGATGCAGACGACGCGGTGCCTTTGTAGCAGCGGCCGCCAGGCCGCGTCACGGGCACTGCGGTTCGTCAGGAACACCGTGTTTGGCCCGACGCAGCCTTGGGCAGCTGCTACATTGAGTATCCAGTCACAGCACCCGCAAAAGCCCACGACAGCGGCAAACCAACATGGCGATGCAACCCAGGGCGGGCGGCCTACCGCCCGGCGCAGAGGTCCCCCCCAGCCTTGATGCGGGCTCGGTCGACGTCCTGTGCCAATGGTTGGAGCGCCATGCGGGCCTTAAACCCGCCGACCTGGAACGGGCCACGCGCCTGGCACCACCGGGCAGCGACGGCCTGGCATTGCCGGGGCTGCTGACCCGGCTGGGCATTGTCTCCGAGCAGGAACTGGCCCGTGGTTGGGCTACCGTGCTGAACGTACCGCTGCAGGACGCCGAACAGGCGCCCGACACCCTGGCGCCCTTGCCACCGCTGAGTGAGCGCTTTTTGCGCCACCATCACCTGGTGCCGCTGGCTTGGCAGGACGGCCAACTGCACATGCTGCTCGCCGAACCCGCTGACCCTTACCCTTTGCGTGCGGTGGCCTTCGCCTGCCAGTGCCCGGTGCGCTGCTGCGTAGGCACACGCAGCGACGTCGACAGCCTGATCGAGCGCTATTACGGCCAGGGCCGCTCGGCCATGGGCAGCCTGATCGAAAACCTGGGTGACGGCGCCGGCGAGCAGGCCGACGATATCGAGCACCTCAAGGACCTGGCCAGCGAGGCGCCGGTGATCCGCATGGTCAACCTGATCCTGCAACGGGCGGTGGAACAGCGTGCCTCGGACATTCATATCGAACCCTTCGAAAGCCAGTTCAAGGTGCGCTACCGCATTGACGGCGTGCTGGTGGACGGCGAGGCGCCGCCCACCACCTCGGCGCCGGCGGTGATCAGCCGGGTCAAGATCATGGCCCGGCTGGACATCGCCGAGCGGCGCCTGCCCCAGGACGGCCGCATCATGCTGCGCATGCAGGGCCGTGAACTGGACCTGCGAGTGTCCACCGTGCCCACCAGCTTCGGCGAGTCGGTGGTGATGCGCCTGCTGGATCGCCAGACCGTGAGTTTCGACCTGCCCAGCCTGGGCTTCGATGGCGAGCGCCTGCAAGGTTTCCTGGCGCTGCTGGAGCGGCCCCACGGCATCCTGCTGGTGACCGGCCCCACCGGCTCGGGCAAGACCACCACCCTGTACACGGCGCTGACCCGGCTCAACACCAGCGAGCGCAAGATCATCACCGTGGAAGACCCGGTGGAGTACCAGATCGAGGGCATCAACCAGATTCAGGTCAAGCCGGCCATCGGCCTGGACTTCGCCGCCACCTTGCGCTCCATTGTGCGCCAGGACCCTGACGTGATCATGATTGGTGAGATGCGCGACCTGGAAACCTGCCGCATCGCCATCCAGTCCTCGCTCACCGGGCACCTGGTGTTGTCGACGCTGCACACCAACAGCGCCGCCGCCAGCATCACCCGGTTGCTGGACATGGGCGTGGAAAGCTACATGATCGCCTCCACGGTGATCGGCATTCTGGCCCAGCGCCTGGTGCGGCGCCTTGACCCGTTGTACGCCGAGCCTTTTGAGGCGCCGCCCGCGCTGGTGGCCGAGCATGGCCTTGAACGCTTCACCGCGCAGCGGCCGATTCTATTGTACCGCCCCCGCGTCGATGCACCCGGCGGCGGTTACCGCGGCCGCTGCGCCATCACCGAGTTGCTGGTGATGAACGAGGAAGTGCGCGGCCTGCTGATGAACCACGCCGACGCTGCCACCCTTGAGCAAGCCGCGCGCCGTGGCGGTCTGCGCACCCTGTACGAAGACGGCCTGCGCCAGGCGCTGGCGGGCATCACCTCGCTGGAAGAGGTGCTGCGCGTCACGCGCAGCGAGTGACCATGGCCAGTTTTCGCTACCGCATCCTCGACAGCGATGGCACCCCCCAGCAGGGCGTGCAGGAGGCCCGCGACCGCGAGGCGCTGGCCGCCCACCTGCAACGCCAGGGCGCCCTGGTGCTGCACATCGAACCGGCGGGCGGGCGCTGGCTGGCCTGGCAGCCGCGCCGCGGTTTGAACGGCGCGGCCCTGGTCGCCTTTACCCAACAGCTGGCGATTCTGCTGCATGCCGGCCTGGCGCTGGATCGCGCCCTGGGCATTCTCATCCATCAGCCCGGCAAGGGCCAGGCACCGGTGCGCGCGCTGTT
The DNA here is from genome assembly GCA_000497835.1 of gamma proteobacterium L18. Classification (GTDB taxonomy): domain Bacteria; phylum Pseudomonadota; class Gammaproteobacteria; order Pseudomonadales; family Pseudomonadaceae; genus Aquipseudomonas. The sequence goes on from KI547165.1 coordinate 503,873, forward strand.
GACTCGCGTGCGCGAAGGCGTCAAGGCCGGTCAGCCGCTGTCGGCAGCGCTGGCCCAGGAGCCTGCGCAGTTCAGCCCCCTGTACCTGAGCCTGGTGCGCGCCGGGGAGGCGGGCGGGGCGCTGCAGGACAGCCTGCAGCAACTGGCCGACTACCTGGAACGCAGCCAGGCCCTGCGCGGCGAAGTGATCAACGCACTGATCTACCCGGCGTTCCTGGTGGTGGGTGTGCTGGGCTCTCTGGTCTTGCTGCTGGCGTATGTGGTGCCGCAGTTCGTGCCGATCTTTCAGGACCTGGGCGTGCCGATCCCGCTGGTGACCGAGCTGATCCTGGCCTTGGGGCAGTTCTTCAATCGCTTCGGC
>KI547165.1:504669-538382 GCA_000497835.1 gamma proteobacterium L18
TGCTGGGTGGCCTGTTGCAGCGCCTGGAAGCGGCGCGCCTGGCGCGCACGCTGGGGACCTTGCTGCACAACGGCGTGGCGCTGCTGGCGGCGCTGCGCATCGCCACCGAGGTGGCCAGCAACCGCGCCGTGCGTGCCCAGGTGCAGGCCGCCACCGAGCAGGTCAAGGGCGGCGGCTCCCTGACCTTGGCCTTGAGCCGCGACAACCTGTTGCCGGAACTGGCCGTGCAGATGATCCAGGTAGGCGAGGAGGCCGGCCAGCTCGACACCATGCTGCTGAAGGTGGCGGACGTGTTCGATGCCGAGGCGCGGCGCAGCATCGCCCGCCTGCTGGCCGCCCTGGTGCCCACCCTGACAATCGTCATGGCGGTGCTGGTGGCGTTCATCATGTTGGCCATCATGCTGCCGCTGATGAGCCTGACCAGTAATATCTGAGGGCTGAACATGAAGCAGTCACGCGGTTTTACCCTGCTGGAGATGCTGGCGGTGATTGTGCTGCTGGGCATCGTCGCGACCATCGTGGTGCGCCAGGTGGGTGGCAATGTCGACAAGGGCAAGTACGGCGCGGGCAAGGCGCAGTTGGCCAGCCTGTCGATGAAAATCGAGAGCTACGGCCTGGACATGGGCGCGCCGCCACGGGATTTGAACCAGTTGGTCGAAAAGCCCGCCGGGGCCAGTCATTGGGCTGGGCCTTACGCCAAGCCCTCGGACCTCAAGGACCCCTTCGGCCATCCCTTCGGCTATCGCTACCCCGGCCAGCATGGCAGCTTCGACCTGATTTTCTATGGTCAGGACGGACAGCCGGGCGGCGAGGGCTACAACGCCGACCTGGGCAACTGGGAATGAACACGCCCCGTTCCGGCTTCACCTTGCTGGAGCTGTTGTTGGTGATCGCGCTGATGGCGGTGGCCCTGGGCGTGCTGGGCGTAGGCCTGGGCCGTGGGATGGAGGCGGCGCGTGAGCGACAGGCGCTGCGTGACATTGTCGGTGCACTGCGCCAGGCGCGTACCCAGTCGGTGCTCAGCGGCATACCGGCGCAGGTGCGCTTCGACTTGCCGGGCCACCGCTTCCAGGCCCCTGGCCAGGCAACGGGACGCTGGCCGGCTGACCTGGGCCTGCAACTGACCACGGCGGCGCAGCTGGGCCCGGCGGTGGCGTTCTACCCGGACGGCAGCTCCAGCGGCGGCAATCTGTTGTTGACCCGTGGCGAACAACGCTGGCGCATCGACGTCAGCTGGCTGCTGGGCGACGTGCGCTTGCAGGCGCTGCCATGAAGGGCTTCGGCCTGCTGGAAATGCTCGCTGCCCTGGCGGTGTTTGCCGTGGGTTGCACGGTGCTGTTGGTGGCCTTCGGGCAGGCGACGCGGACCCTGGAACAGGTGCGGGCCAGCGACCATTTGAGCTTGGTGGCGCGCAGTTTGATCGATGCCCGCCGTGATCAACGCTGGGTGCCCGGTGATAGCCAAGGCAGTAGCGACGGCGTGCAATGGCGCTTGCGCGTCAGCAGCGAGCCTGGATCGGCGACCCTGTTGCCACTGCTACGCATCGATCTGCACGTGCGCGAAGGCACCCGCAGCCTGCGCCTGAGCACCTTGGCGGTGCAGGCAAAGGCCGATCTGGATGCCCAGCCGTGAAACGCCTGGCCGAGGGTTTCACCCTGTTGGAGATGCTGTTCTCCCTGGCGCTGCTGGCCGTGCTGATGGGGTTGGTAGGCACCGCCTTGATCGGCGCCAATCGGGCCCTGGCCAAGGGCGAGCGTTACAGCCAGCAACTTGAACAGGTGCGCGCCAGTCAGAATTTTCTCCAGCGGGCCTTGCAGGGCGCGTTGCCGGTGGGGCTGGACAATGACGAGCAGGCGCAGGTGTTCGATGGCGGGCCCCAACGCCTGGTGTTTGCCGCCGGGCTGGACAGCGCCCTGGGCGGTGGCATCCAGATCCATACCGTGGAAGTGGTGCAGCACACCCTGCAAGTACGCTTCACCCAACTGCTGCACGGCGAGCTCAAGCCCTGGGGGCAGCCGCAGGTGTTGCTGGACAATGTGCGCGACCTGCACCTGAGCTATCGCGGTCGTGACGAGCGCGGCCGCGCCACCGCCTGGTTGACCCGCTGGCCGTGGCCGGCGCGCCTGCCCCAGGCGGTGCGCATCGAACTGGCCAACGGCGGCCCGGTGCCCTGGGCCACGCAAGTGGTGGCGTTGCGCCTGGAACTCAGCGACCAGACGGGTACGCAATGATGAACCGTCAGCGTGGCATGGCGCTGTTGTTGGTGCTGTGGGCCATGGCCCTGCTGGCGATGCTGCTGGCCGGGCTGGTGGTGGAAGTGCGTCAGCAGGCGCGGCTGAGCCTGTGGCAGCGCGAACACACCCGCGCCAGCCTGGCCGCCGAAGCGGGCTTGAACCTGGCGGTACGCGCCTTGAGCGACCGCGATGGCCAGCGGCGCTGGTTGGCCGATGGCCGCGTGCAAGCGCTGCGTTTTGACGATGCGGCGTTGCAGGTCAGTGTGCGCAGTGAGCGCGGCAAGCTGGACCTTAACGCGGCCTCGGCCACGGATTTTGCGCGCCTGCTGCAGGCACTGGGCGCCACTGCGGCCAGCAGCCAGGCCCTGGCGCAGGCGTTGGAGCAGCGTCGCAACGGCAATCAACCACCCATTCGGGCGCTGGAGGAACTGCGCGATCTGCCCGGTATGGACGTTAGCCTGTATCAGGCGCTGCTCGACCAGGTCACGGTCTGGAGCGGCCAGGAAAGCCCTGATCCGGCGTTCGCCACACCCTTGCTGCAACGTGCCCTGGGCCTGCCCAAGGCAACCGCGATGGGCGCCGACCCCGGACAGATCCTGAGTATTCGCAGTCAGGCGCGGTTACCCGACGGATTCACCGCCGTGATCGACAGCACGGTGCTACTGTCTCCGATGGAGAACGGCGCACGTCCCTTCAGAATCGTGCGCTACAACCCGTGAGACCCTGGCCCATGCGCGGTGTAACCCTGTGGCAGGAGCAATGGCAACGACGTTGGCAGGGAAGCGGTGTACAAGCGTTTTTTCGGGCCTGGGGCCGCGAACTGGTGGACAGCCTGCCGGCCGCCGTGCGCCATGCCTTGCAACCCGGTCGGGCGCCGCGATCGGTTGCCTGGCCGCTGGCCGCTGATACTGGCACGCCAGGCGAGCGGGTGGTGCTTGAGCTACCGGCCGCGTTCGCGCTGAGCCGTCGCCTGGCGCTGCCCCTGGCGGCCGGACGCGACTTGTCGCAACTGATGCAGTTCGAACTCGACCGTTTCACGCCGTTCACCGCCGAGCAGGTGCACTACGTGGTGCGCCAGGAAGCCGTGGCAGGGGAGCAGTTGTGGGTGAGCCTGGCCCTGGTGCGTCGCGACTGGCTGCAGGAATGCCTGGGCCAATGCCAGGCGCGGGGGTGGGTGGTATCGGGTATTCAACTGTTGGACGATCAGGGCCAGCCCACCGGGCTTGATCTGTTGCCCTCCGCCCATCAGGCAGTGGCCAGCGCCCAAGGGCGGCACCTGGCCCTGGGCCTGAGTGCGCTGTGCCTGGTGTTGTTGGCCGCTATCCCGCTGACCTGGCAACACAACCGCGCCCAGGCACTGGAGGCCATGCACGCCGAGGTGCAAAACCTGCGTGCCCAGGCCGCCGAAGTCGCCGCCTTGCGCAAAACCCTCGATGAAGCCCAGGGCGCCGCACAGTTCATTGCCCGGCGCCGCCTGGCGCAGCCGGGGCGGGCGCTGCTGCTCAGCGAACTCACCACCTGCCTGCCCAGCGACACCTGGCTGCAGAGCCTGGAGATCCATGCCGATGGCCAGGTGGACATGGCGGGCCTCAGCGCCCGTGCCAGCGCCCTGATCAGCCAGATCAAGGGCTGCAATCACCTGGTCGACGCCCAATACCAGGGCGTGATCCAACCGGACGAGGCCAGCGGCCGCGATCGTTTCTACTTGCGTGCCAAGGCACGTGGCGAGGCCGGCGATGCGCCGCACCCTGACCAGCCGTGAGCGGCGCATCGGCGCCTGGCTGCTGCTGGCTGCAGTGGTGGCGGGTATTTATTGGCTGCTGGTGGTGCCGCTGTTCATTGCCCCGCTGCAAGACATCGATGAACAGATGCAGACCCTGGGCGAGCAGCGCCAGCGCTACCAGCAATTGCTGGCCCAGCGTCAGCAACTGGAACAGGGCCTTGAAGCCGTTCAGGGCGACGAGGTGGGCCTGCTGGCAGGTGACGACCCCAGCGCCGTGGCGGCCGACCTGATGCAAAACCTGGCCCAGCGCATCAAGACCAATGCCAACCGTGGCGCCGGCTGCGTGCTGACCCAACGCATGCCCATCGTCACCCAGGAGCCGGACGCCACACCGTTCCGCCAGGCGCGCCTGAGCCTGGACCTGGACTGCGGCATCGAGCCATTGATGGTGTTGCTGCAACAGCTGGAATCGGCCGAGCCACCGCTGTTCGTCGACGAGCTGAACATCCGCCGCGCCAACAGCGCGCCCGCCAGCGGCGGGGCCGGGCGCCTGACCGTGCACATGCTGGTGGGCGGCTACCTGGCGGCACCCGCCCAGGAGCCCGCGCAATGACTGCGTGGCGCCAGCCACACGTACAGGCGCTGGCCTTGCTGGCGCTGCTGATGGCGGCCGCCGTGGCGTGGTTATGGACAGGGGTAGGCAGCCAGCCGCAATGGCCGCCATCGCTGCCGGCCACCGCCGCCGCCACGCCCGCCGCAGCCCCACAAGCGGCACCCACGCCGTCCTTGCAGGCCCTGGCCGCCACCTGGCAAACGCCGCTGTTCAGCCCCGACCGCGCGCCGGACAAGGCCGCTCGCACCGCCCAGGCCAGCCCCGACCTCAGCGGCTTGCGCCTGACCGGCGTGGTCATCGACGGCAGTGTGCGCCGTGCGCTGTTCAAGCAGGCCGACGGCCGCGACGTCAGCCTGCGCGAAGGCGCGCAACTGGCCAACGGCTGGCACCTGCAACGGGTCGAGGCCCAGGCCGTACAGCTGGAACTCAACGGTCAGCAACGGCGCCTGCTGTTGCCGTCGCCACGCCTGCCAAATATGCCAATGACGCCTGCGCCGTCGTCCATACTGCTGGACAAGCCCGCGCATCCGTCGCCTGCCCCCGGGGGTCATTGAATATGCCACCATCCTTGGTTCCGGCTTTGCTCGTGCTGGCGGTGCTGCTGACCAGCTGCAGTTCGCCCCACACGCTGGACAGCGACTACAGCCTTGAGCGCGAAGCCTTGCGCGGCACCGGCGACCAGCGCGGGCCGGTCAGCGCAACGCCCATGCCGCCCCCCGTGGCCAACCCACCGGGCACCGCCACGGGCACCCAGCGCCAGATTATCCAGGGCAATCAGCGCTTTGTGCAGGGCGCGGTGCCCGGCAACGTGCGCCCGGTGCCGCTGGGCACGCGCCAGGGCGACGGCACAGGCGGGGTGATGTTCAACTTCAACAACCAGTCCATCGTCGCGGTGATCAACACCATCATGGGCGACCTGTTGCAGGAGAATTACAGCATTGCCCAGGGCGTGACCGGCGATGTGTCGTTCTCCACTTCGAAGCCGGTGGACAAGGCGCAGTCCATGGCGATCCTGGAGTCGCTGCTGTCCTGGACCAACAACGCGATGATCCGCCAGGGCGACCGCTATCTGATCCTGCCGGCCAATCAGGCGGTAGCCGGGCAGCTGGTGCCGTCCATGGGCTTGCGCCAACCGGCGGCGGGGCTCTCGGTGCGGTTGTTCCCGCTGCGCTTTATCTCGGCGCCGGAGATGCAGAAGCTGCTCAAGCCGTTTGCCCGTGAAAACGCCTTCCTGCTGGTGGACCCGGCGCGCAACGTGCTGGGCATGGCCGGCACCGCCGACGAGTTGGCCAATTACCAGGCCAGCATCGATACCTTTGATGTGGATTGGCTGCGTGGCATGTCCATCGGCGTGTTCGGCTTGCAGCGTGCCACCGTGGCGGAGTTGATGCCCGAGCTGCAGAAAGTCTTCGGTCCCGACAGTGGCACGCCCTTGGCCGGCATGCTGCGGTTCATGCCCATCGAGCGCACCAACTCGGTGGTGGCCATCTCGTCCCAGCCCCAGTACCTGCAGGAGGTGGGCGAGTGGATTCGTACCATCGACAACGGCGGCGGCAACGAGCCGCAGCTGTACGTGTACGACGTGCGCAACATGAAGGCCAGCGACCTGGCGCGCTACCTGCGGCAGATCTACGGCACCGGCGCGATCAAGGAAGAAGCGCCCGCCGAGGTGGCCCCGGGCATGACCACCACCACATTGGGCACGCCGATCGGCAGCACGGGCACCAATGGCTCGGGCATGGGCAGCGGCACCTTGAGTAGCCTGACCCGCAGCAACAGCCTGGGCCAGTCGACCAATCTGGGGCAGGGCGGTGTCAATCAAGGCCAGAACTACGGGCAGCAGAACCAGGCCAACGCCACGGATGAGGGCGCGGACACCAACAACACCGACACCAGCGGCCGCAAAAGCCTGGACGACAGCACCCGCATCACGGCCCAGCAAAGCAGCAACCAGTTGCTGATCCGTACCCGGCCCAGCCAGTGGGCCGAAATCGAAAGCGCCATCCGCCGCCTGGACAACCCGCCGATGCAGGTGCAGATCGAGACGCGGATTCTGGAAGTGTCGCTGACCGGCGAGCTGGACCTGGGCGTGCAGTGGTACCTGGGGCGCCTGGCGGGCAACTCCACCACCACCGGTATCGGTAACGTCAGTGGCAGCCAGGGCGCACTGGGCAGTGGCGGAGCGGGGTTGGGCAGCACCGATTCGCTGTTCTACTCCTTTGTCGGCAACAACCTGCAAATCGCCATCCGCGCGCTGGAGTCGAGCGGCAAGACCCAAGTGCTGTCGGCGCCGTCGCTGGTGGTGATGAACAATCAGCAAGCGCAGATTCAGGTGGGCGACAACATCCCCATCAGCCAGACCACGGTCAGCACCATCGCCTCCGACACCACCTTGAGCAGCGTGGAATACGTGCAGACCGGCGTGATCCTGGACGTGGTACCGCGTATCAACCCTGGTGGCCTGGTGTACATGGACATCAAGCAGCAGGTCAGCGATGCCGGCACCACCACGGCCACGGACGTCAACCCGCGCATCTCCACGCGCTCCATTGCCACGCAGGTGGCGGTGCAGAGTGGGCAGACGGTGTTGTTGGGGGGGCTGATCAAGCAGGACGATGCGCAGGCGGTGAACAAGGTGCCGTTCCTGGGCTCGGTGCCAGGGCTGGGTTGGCTGTTCGGTGCCACGACGCGCACCAAGGGGCGCACTGAGTTGATCGTGTTGATCACCCCCAGGGTGGTGACCAACAACAGCGAGGCGCGGGAGGTGACGGATGAGTATCAGCGCCAGTTCAAGCTGTTGCAGCCGGGGCGGTTGTGACCTTGCGGCGCGCCTGAGCCGGCCTCTCGCGAGCAAGCTTTGCTCCCACAGAGGTGAGTCGAGCGCCGAGGCAAGGCTTTTACACTGTGGGAGCAAAGCTTGCTCGCGAGAGGCCCTTATTTACACCCGCAGAATCAGGCATTACCCAAGGCCAGATGCTGCTCCAGGGCCTCAATGAAACAGCGCACTTTGGGCGGCACCATGCGCGCAGTCGGGTAGACCGCCCAGATCGCCAGCGGCTCAGGCTGCGCATCCTCCAGCACAATCTCTTGCAGCAACCCTTGTTGCAGCGCCGCCTCCACATACCAGCGCGACAGATTGGCCACGCCCAGTTCGCCCACGCATGCTGCGAAAAGCCCTTCCAGCGAGCTGGCCGTAAAGCGCCCGGCAGTGCGCTGCCTGACGCTTTTTTCATCCGCGCTGAACGCCCAATGGGTCGTACCCGTGGTCACCAGGCAACTGTGGCTGGCAAGCTCTGCCAGCCGCCGTGGCGTGCCATGGCCATCGAGGTACGCGGGCGCCGCACACAGCACCCGTGGGCTGTCCGCCAGGCGCCGCGCTACCAATCGGTTGTCCTTGAGCGGAGCGATGCGAATGGCCACGTCGATGCCCTGGCCGACAATATCGACCTGCTCGTCGGTCATCAGCAGGTCAACGTGCAGGGCCGGATGCTCACGCATGAAGGCGCACAACATGGGCGTTGCCACCGTACGCCCGAAGGCGGCGGAGGTGGTGATGCGCAGGTGCCCGGCCAGGCTTGCGCCATCGGGGCGCAAGGCCGCCATGGCCGTGTCCCGACCCTCCAGCAACGCCTGGGCATGGGGCAGAAAAATCTCGCCATCGCGGGTAGGGGACAGCGCGCGCGTGGTGCGGTGCACCAGCCGGACCCCCAGTTCGGCTTCCAGGTTGTTGAGGCTGCGTGAGGCGGCCATGGCGGTCAGCGACAGCCGCCGGGCGGCCCCTGCCAGGCTGCCAACCTGCACGGCTTCGACAAACACGGCCACGTCTTCCAGTTTCATTGTCTCGTTTTCCGTTAGAGTGCCATAACCGTTTATACGTCTACACCGAAATCGGTTATAGCACCATAGTTGCCCCAGTGACCGCGCACCCTCAACGTCTGAGCGGTTGTGGAACGGGCGAACCCACAGGGGCAGATCATGAGCAACACAGGCGTGCTTGCAGAACCGGACAGCGCTTCGCCGCACATCAGCGCCGGGCTGACCTTCGCCATGGCCGCAGCCGCAGGGCTGGCGGTGGCGAATATCTATTACAACCAACCTATGCTGGGCATTTTGCAGGCGGAGCTGCCGGGCAGCCTGACGGCGTACGTGCCCACGGCCACGCAACTGGGCTACGCCATCGGCCTGTTCGCCCTGGTGCCCTTGGGTGACCTGGTGGAGCGCCGGCGGCTGATCATCCTGCAGTTCATGGTGCTGGCCGCCACGCTGGTCGCCGCCGCGCTGGCCCCTTCTGCGGGGGTGTTGCTGGTGGCTTCGCTGTTGCTGGGCATGGCGTCCACCGTCGCTCAACAGATTGTGCCCTTCGCGGCGCAACTGGCCCACCCCGAGCGGCGCGGCGCCGTGGTGGGGACGGTGATGTCGGGTGTGCTGTGCGGCATTCTGCTGAGCCGTACATTGTCCGGTTTCGTCGCCACCCACTATGGCTGGCGCGCGATGTTCTGGCTGGGCGCGCCGCTGGCGATGGCCGCAGGCGGGGTGATGGCCTTGTCGCTGCCGCGCAGTGTGCCAGCGGCCAGCACGTCATACCTGCGCCTGATCGGTTCGCTGGGGCACCTGTGGCGCAGCTTCGCCGAACTGCGGGTGGCGGCCGTCACCCAGGCGTTGCTGTTCGCCGCCTTCAGTGCCTTCTGGACGGTGCTGGCGCTGCGTCTGCAAGCCGCAGGCTTTGAACTCAACGCCCAGGCCGCCGGGCTGTTCGGCATCGTCGGCGCCATCGGCATCCTGGCGGCGCCCCTGGCAGGCCGCATCGCCGATCGCCGTGGCCCGCACAGCGTGATCATCGTCGGCAGCGTGCTGACACTGGTGGCGTGGCTGGTATTGGGGCTGTGGACGTCGCTGATCGGCATCGTGGTGGGCTGCATCCTGCTGGACTTCGCGGTGCAGAGTGCGTTGGTGTCCAACCAGCATTTGATCTATGCCTTGATGCCAGCGGCACGGGCGAGGCTGAATACGATCTTCATGGGTTCGATGTTTCTGGGTGGCGCGGTGGGGGCTGCAGTGGCGACCCAGGTCTGGAGTGGCGGCGGCTGGCTGGGAATGTCGATGCTGGGGGCCGGGCTGGCGATGGTGGCGGTGGTGGTGCAAGCGCTGTCGGTGCGCCGCCGTGCGGCCGCTGCCGAAGGCTGCGCTGGCCCTCGCGTGCACTGAAGATCTGCATTGGGGGTCAGGGCCGGCGCAGCCTGACGGCAGCGGCTACGCACTTGCTCAGCGCTCGACCGTGCGCCACGTTACCAGGCCTGTCAGGCCATGGTCGGTTTTGAGGTAGCGCAGCAGGTTCTGTGCTTCGCCTTTCTCCTCGCACGGCCCAGCGTAGAGGTGGGGCGGCTCATCGAGTACCGTCGGGATATCGATCTGCGCCAGTTGCGCCGCCATCCGCTGATATTCCTCGTCGGTGGCCGGCGTGAAGCGGGCCACCCAGCCGCTGCGCTGCTTGACCGCGATGGGCGCGACGCTAGCCGCACAGTGCCTGCAGCGCGAGGCTGCGGCGGCGATGGCTTTGGCGCAGGCGGGGCAGGGGCGCAGGTCTTCATGCACTAGCGCGTCGATGCCGGTTTTGGGCAGGCGCTGCATCAGCAGCAGGGCAATCAGCCCGGCCGCCGGGAAGCACAACCCGATGGCGAACCAGCGAGGCCCGGGGCGACCACGCTGGCTGGCGCTGTAGGCGGTGATGCCGGCGAGCATCACCCAAAGCAGTAATTCAATCCCCATGTGACTGGCCTCAACCGCGAACGCGACGCTTGGTGGTGGGGAGTGCCAGGGACAAATTCCGTTTCACGTGGGTCTTCCTTTCTGAATGCGTTCAAGGGGGTGCGAACACCGGGTGCTCGCGCACATTGTAACAATCCTGATGCAGTTGAGCCAATCGGGCGGCCGGCGCTGCACCACGCAAGGGTGTGTCCGGGAGGGGACTAGTCATGATGCGCTTCAGGATGGTACGGTCTGGACTTTGAATTTTCGAGCGTTGACCCGGTGACACTCAGGAGCCCCACATGAAACGCAATGGACGCCGCAAGCGAGCCCGCGAAAACATCGAACGGATGATCGCCAGGATCAACCGCCTGGAGGCCCAGGGCCAAGCAGGGAGCCGCGTTGGTGCGGTGTATAAGGTGCTGCAATCACTCTGCAGCCCGTTCACGGCGATGCTGGGTGTATTCAACCGCACGCCCGAGCGCAGGTAGCGATGACGACGACGCGTCCAAGCGCCACCATCCTCTCGACTGAATTGGACGTGCTGGTCACTCATCCCCTTAATGAGGCTGATGATGATGCGCTTGTTCGTGCAGCGCAGGCTGTCTGGTACTCCGATGTAAACCTGGAAGCAGCGTTCAATGCTTTCTTGCGCAAGCATCGCAGTGACGTTGAAATGCGTCGTGCAGGGTATCTGCTCGAGCGTTTTACGCAATTCACCTGCGTGACTGATGCACGAGTTAATGAAACTTTGCGCGTACTCGACCGGGTATCAGCCCATAAACAGGGGAATGTTGTAGCGAAGGGGCGAGTCGACCGCCTGGCCTTGGCCTGGGGTCTTGAGATGGGATTGGGCCTGAAGGCATAGGCATTGATGCCCTTTCAAACCCGGCACTTCGAAGCGACTCAGCGGCAACTTGCTACGGTGTAGACCGCACGCGAATGATCAAACCGGCCCAACGGCCGGTTTTTTTGTGTCTGGCAACCAGCTTTATCCGACCTTTTGCTTAAAGCGCTTGACCTGCTCCAAGCTGTGGTCGATGTGACCCGTGACCCAGGTTCTGAAATGCTCACACTTGGCACTGTGCTCAAATGGCACTGCCGATAACAGGCAGTAGCTGGACCCATCCGCCGCGAATCCAAACGGCGCCACCAACTGCCCCGACGCCAGCTCGTCCTGCACCATCAGAAACGACGCCATGCTGATGCCCAGGCCCGCCGTGGCTGCCTGAAGGCACAGGTAGAAGTGTTCATATTCCACCCGTGGGGCAACGGGCACCGGCTGGTCGCCCATGCGCAGCCAGTTATCCCAGGCGGCAGGCCGCGTGCGGCTACGCAACAGTTGTTGCCCCTCCAGTCGGCCATCTTCAGGGCAGTTGGACGGCGTGCACACCGGCCCGATCCACTCCTCGCAGATCGCCACGCTGTGCAGCGACTCATCCCAGTGAAAGTCATCCCGGCGGATAGCCAGGTCAACGCCTGTGCGGGCGAAGTCGATCGGGCCGCCCGCCGCCAGTAGCTGCAACTGTAGATGCGGGTAGCGGGCATGAAAGTCCGGCAGTCGCGGGATCAGCCATTTCATGGCAATGGTGGGCTCGCAGGAGACTACCAGCACGTCCTCGCGCGCCTCGTTCTGCAGGCGATGCACGGTGCTTTCCAGTTGCTCGAACAGCGGCGCGGTGACGTTGTACAGCGTGCGTCCGGCCTGGTTGAGGAAGATGGCGCGGTTGCGGCGCTCGAACAGTTCCAGGCCCAGCGCCTCTTCCAGCAAGCGTACCTGGCGGCTGACGGCACCATGGGTGACGTGCAGCAACTGCGCGGCCTTGACGAAGCTCTGGGTTTGCGCAGCGACGGTGAAAAAGCGGAATGACGCCAGGGGAGGCAAGCTCATATGGACGATGAATTCTCACAGATTTGCGTGACTATAAATCGATTTCTCAATCCTGAGCAAACGCTGATCATAGGCTGCCATAGGCGTTGGGTATCAACGCTTGATGGCCGTCATTGGTAGAGGTATCTGTGCAAATGTGTAGCGCATCAGGAGGCAAGCAATGAATGAGTTGTTGGCGGTCGCCGCCATTACTGTCCTGGCGGTGATCAGCCCCGGACCCGACTTCGCCATGGTGATCCGCAACAGTTACGCCTACGGGCGTGCCAGCGGGTTGATGGCGGCACTGGGTATCGCCTGCGGGGTGCAGGTGCATGTGTTTTATACGGTGTTTGGCATTGCCGTGATTATCAGCCAGTCACCGTTGCTGTTTGTGGGGATGAAAGTGCTGGGGGCTGGGTACTTGATCTATCTGGGGGTGAGTTCGCTGCGCAACTCCTCCAGGTGGGTGCTGGGAGAGGCGCGGGGGCCGATGCCGTCGCACTGGAAAGCTTTCCGGACGGGCTTGCTCACCAATGCGCTGAACCCCAAGACGATGCTCTTTGTGGTGGCCACCTATACCCAGGTGGTGAAGGCGGGCAGCTCCATGCAGGTGAACTTTTGCTATGGGCTGTTCATGTCGTTGTCGCATGGGGTGTGGTTCAGCGTGGTGGCGTTGTTCTTTTCCGCCGAGGGGCTGCGGCGACGGATGCTGGAGCGGCAGCCCATCATCGATCGCTGCATCGGGGTGGCGCTGATCGGGCTGGGGGCTTGCCTGGTGATGCCTGCCTTCAGTCACGCTTGACGGGCTCAAGGCAGGCGTACCACTGGGCGTAGGGTGTATTCGCCACCTGCCGGCGGTTGTAGTCCGGGCTGCCATCTGCCCACCAGACGGGCCCGCGTTCGCCCAGCGCAACCTTGGCATCATTGACGGCGGCCCGGGCCTTCGCCAACTCGGCAGATGCGCCGGATGCCTTGGATGTCTTCACCGCGCGGCGGGCGGCCATCAGCTGTGCCACCAGGTGGTCCCGGGTATCAGCGTCCAGGGCGGGATTGCTGCAGCGCCACAATTGACCTTTGACCACAAAATAGCGGCCGTCAGGCGTGGTGGGGTGCATTAGGGTCAGCCCTATGCGGACAGGGACACTGACGCGTGAGGACGTGCCACGCGCTGCGCATAAACGCGCGGGGCGGGGACGCGTCGACGGGCAACCCGCCCGATCCCCCACAGCATGGCAAGGGCAATCGCCAGCCAAGCGGCGATCATGGTGAAGATAGTCATTGAAAGGCTCATGGGTGCCTCCTTTGGGTTATCGTCGTCATGTGCTCTCCTTGATTGACTGGTTGGACGGGCAGGGATTCCATTTATTTCCCAGCTGAGCAGCGCCTGGCAGGCTGTACATAGCTGCTCGGAACGCAGTACGGCAGACTTTAACCTGCTTTTGTCTGTATGTATATACAGTATGGTTACTGACTGCTCGGCTTCTACTCAGCTCCCCGTGCTAGAGTCATGCTTCCGACAGGAATATTCACCACAAGGATGTTCAGATGCGCACAGTTGCAGCTCTCCTGCTGATTTCAGTCGTGCCGATTCCCACAACTGATCTGCTGCCTAAGCCCGTGGCAGAGTTTGTCTCTTCGCTTTTTTGAGTCTACACGTCCGCTCAAGCATTCTTCCTGAACACAGGCGTTACCTGAACAATGAATCACCCGCTGTTTGTTTCCCTGGATGGCCCCAAAGGCACCGGCAAGACCACGCTGCTGGAGGCCATCACCCACGCACTGCGGGCAGATGGCAAGAAGGTGATCCGCCTCAGCGAGCGCAACAATGATCCCTATCGCGCCGACACCATGGCCCTGGTCAACCAACTCGCCAGAAACCCTGACCGGGACCTTGAACTGCGGGTGTGTGAGCGGCTGGCGCAAAGCCGGGCCTGGATTTCGCAGCACGTACTGCCCCAGCAAGCGGCGGGCAGCATTGTGCTGATCGATCGCTGGTATCCCTCCGATGCGGCGTTCCGCAGGCTGGTGCCGTTCGCGCAGATTCTGCAGTTGAACCTTGAGCACGGCGTGCGTGTGCCGGACCTGCTGGTCGGGGTGGTCACCGCCCCTGAAATCTCGTGGGCGAGGGCGGCGGCACGGACGCGGGGGCTGGGGAGTACGGTGATGTTCAACCTGGAGCAGCAGGTCGCGGCTACTGAAGCGTTCGAACTGGCGGTGGCGGAGCACGGGTGGGTGCTGTGTCGCAACGAAGGGACGGTCGAGGAAGCGGTCGTGCAGGTGGTTGCCGAGATTTCCAGGTTGCTTGACTGATATTTCATGCTGCGCGTGCTTCGTTATGGGAGGGAGTACAAATGTACTCCGAGCGCGTTGAGGCACACGAAACGCCTCAACGCGCTCGTTAAATGGCAGAATCGTCAGCATCTGATGATTATGGAGACCCCCATGCTTCGCGTGCTTGAACAACGGCTCGACCCTTTTCCGCCTGATGAACTGCCGCCACCCCCCGAGGGCCTGGCGCGATTCATGTGGGCCTGCACTCGAGGCGCGCGGGGTTACGTGCTGGCGCTGGCGCTGCTCAGCGCCGGGGTGTCGATCTACGAAGCCTGGCTGTTTTCCTTCCTCGGCCAGGTTGTGGACCTGCTGTCCACCTGGCAAGCGGGCGGGGCGGGCGCCGGCCAAGAGCGTCATGTGCTGTGGGGCATCGGCCTGGTACTGGTGGCCAGCGTCGGCCTGGTGGCGTTGCGCACGATGGTGCAGCACCAGGTATTGGCGATCAATTTGCCGCTCAGGCTGCGCTGGGACTTCCACCGGCTGATGCTGCGGCAAAGCCTGTCGTTCTTCTCCGACGAGTTCTCCGGCCGGGTGACCACCAAAGTCATGCAGACCGCGCTGGCCGTGCGCGACGTGCTGTTCACGGTCATCGAGATCGTGCCGGGCATCGGCGTGTACTTCATCGCGATCATCGCCCTGGCGGGCGCCTTCGACCTGAAACTGATGCTGCCTTTCCTGGCCTGGATCGTCTTGTTCGGGCTGGCGATGCTGTACTTCGTGCCGCGCCTGGGCAAGGTCGGGCAGGAGCAGGCCCATGCGCGGTCCTCCATGACCGGCCGCATCTCGGACGCCTACACCAACATCACCACGGTGAAGCTGTTCTCGCACTCCAAGCGCGAAGCGCAATTCGCCCGCGCCGCCATGGAGGACTTCAAGCACACCGGCTTTCGCCAGATGCGCCTGGTCAGCCAGTTCGAAATCGTCAACCAGGCGCTGGTGGTGGCCCTGATTCTGAGCGCGGGTGGCTACGCCCTGTGGCTGTGGCACCAGGGCCAGGTCGGCACCGGCGCCGTGGCGGCGATCACCGCCATGGCCCTGCGCATCAACGGCATGTCGCACTGGATCATGTGGCAGATGACCTCGCTGTTCGAAAACATCGGCACCGTCCAGGACGGCATGGCCACCCTGACCCGTGGGCCGAAGGTGCAGGACATCAAAGACGCCGGCACGCTGACCACCTCCGGCGGCGCGGTCACCTTCGACAAGGTGAGCTTCAACTATAACGGCGAGCGCCAAGTGCTCGACGGCCTGAGCCTGCACATCCGCGCGGGTGAAAAAGTCGGCCTGGTGGGCCGCTCCGGCGCCGGCAAATCGACCCTGATCAACCTGCTGTTGCGGTTCTACGACGTCGACCGCGGCGTCATCCGCATCGATGGCCAGAACATCGCCGAGGTGACCCAGGACAGCCTGCGCAGCGCCGTGGGCATGGTGACCCAGGACACCTCGCTGCTGCACCGCTCGATCCGCGACAACATTGCCTATGGCCGGCCGGATGCGACCGACGCGCAGATTCGCACCGCAGCCGCCAACGCCCAGGCCGATGGGTTCATCAGCCAGCTGAGCGATCGCGACGGCCACTCCGGGTACGACACGCTGGTGGGCGAGCGCGGCATCAAACTGTCCGGTGGCCAGCGGCAACGTATCGCCATTGCCCGGGTGATGCTGAAAAACGCACCGATCCTGTTGCTGGACGAAGCCACCAGCGCACTGGATTCGGAGGTGGAAGTGGCGATCCAGGAGAGCCTGGACGAGATGATGCAGGGCAAGACGGTGATCGCCATTGCCCACCGCTTGTCGACGATTGCGGCGATGGATCGGCTGATCGTGATGGACGAGGGGCGGATCATCGAGCAGGGCACCCACGCCGAGTTGCTGGCGCGCAACGGCGTGTATGCGCGGTTGTGGCAGCATCAGAGCGGCGGCTTTCTGGGCGAGGATGAGGGCGTGATGGAAGCCGTGGAGTAAGCATCTGCCTGTGGGACCGGGCGAAGCTCGGGAAACGTACACCGCGTACCTCCAGTTAAGACGCGCCGCCCGTTTCCCGAGCTTCGCCCGGTCCCACAGCTGGGAGCAGGCTTCTGGCCAGGTGCAACCACGCCTGCGCCGCGAACGACAACTGCCCATGCCGCCGCCACGCCAGCACCAGCTTCCAGATCAACGCCGGCGAGCGCACTTCGACAATCGTGAACTGCTCCGCCCGCAAGGTCTGGCAATACATCTGCGGCAACAACGCCACCCCCACGCCCAGCCCCACCAGCGACGCGATAAAATCCCACTGCCCACTACGCCCACTGATCCGCGGCACAAAACCGGCCTCGGCACAGGCGTCAGTCACCAGGTCATTCAACGCAAAAGCATCGCCATAGAAAATGAAATCGCAGTCCGCCAGCTCCCGCAACTCCACGAAGTTCCGGCCTTGCCAAGGCGACTGCGCTGGCGCCAGCAAACACAGCGGCGACTCAAACAGCGGCAGCGAATCAAACTCCGACCAGATATCCGCCACCCGCGGAAAATCCAGCAACGTCCCCAATTCCAGCCCGCCGTCACGCAGATCAGCAACCGTCGCATTACTGCCAATCTCGAACAGCTTCAGCTCAACCTTGGGATGATTGGCGTGATACGCCGCCAGCACCGGCGCCAACACCGTATGGGTAAACGGCGACAAGCCCATGCGCAACACCCCGCGCTCCACCTGCTGCAGGTCGCGCACCTCGACCTTCATGGTGTCATGCAGCGCAATGATCTCCCGGGCACGCTGCAGTACCACCATCCCTGCATCCGTCACCTGGAACCGCTTGCCATCGCGAGCCAGCAAGGCCACGCCAAAGCTCTGCTCCAACTGCTGCACCATCTTGCTCACCGTCGGCTGCGTTACGTGCAGGCGCGTGGCCGCGCGGGTGAAGCTTTGCTGATCGACCACTTCCACGTAATAGCGCAGCGCGCGGATATCCATGATGCATTCCAAATTGGCATGATTTTGATGAAGCTAATTCATTATATCTTTCAAGGTCAACTGGCTAGCATGGCGGCACTTTCACTGGATTCACTGCACCACGGAACGCCCCATGTCGACCCCTTCAAACACACCCAATGCCGCGCTGCGCTGGCTGCAGACTTTTGGCCAAGTGGCCTTGCTGATCCTGATCTGGGCCCTGGCCGACCGCATCGCTACCCTCACGCACCTGCCCATCTCCGGCGGCATCCTTGGCCTGCTGATCCTGGTGGCCCTGCTGATGAGCGGCGTGGTCAAGCCCACCCTGTTCGAGCAGGGCGGCGAACTGCTGCTGGCCAACATGCTGTTGTACTTCATCCCGCTGGTGGTCTCGGTGGTGCAATACACCCGCCTGTTTGAAAGCGAAGGCCTGAAGCTGCTGATCGCCATCGGCGTGGGCTTCACCTCGGTACTGATCACCACCGCGCTCACCGTTGAATGGCTGTGCGCCTGGACGCGCAAACGCGAACTGCAGCGCCTTACCGCGCAACGCAGCAAACGCCCACTGGCCGCCCAACAGGAGCTGGTGTAATGCAAGCCTGGCTGATTTCCCTGCTATTCCTGCTGGCCACCGTGGGCCTGTTCTACGCCAACCAGGCCGTCTATAAACGCTACAAGCGCGTGTGGCTGATGCCCGCGATCGTCACCTCGTTGCTGCTGATTGCGTTGGTGCAGGTCACCTCCACCCCGTACTCGCTGTACTTCCAGGACGCCCACTGGCTGGTATGGCTGCTGGGCCCGGCGACCGTGGCGTTTGCGTTGCCGATCTACCAGAACCGGCGATTGATTCAGAAGTATTGGCTGGCGCTGTGCGTGGGCAGCGTGGCGGGCATTGTGGTGTCCATCGCTACCACTGAACTGCTGGTCAAGGCGCTGCACATCGACAGCCAGATTGCCCGTAGCCTGCTGGCGCGGTCGGTGTCCACGCCGTTTGCGGTGGAGGCTTCGGCGCACCTGGGTGGGACGGCGCAGTTGACGGGGTTGTTTGTGATTATCACTGGGCTGTTTGGGATTGTGCTGGGTGAGGTGATTTTGGCGTTGCTGCCGTTGCGGTCGCGGGTGGCCAAAGGGGCACCGTTTGGGGCGGCGGCGCATGGGTTTGGGCTGAGTATTGCGCGGGCGGTGGGGCCGGAGGAGGGGGCGGTGGCTAGTTTGACGATGATTTTCAGTGGGGTGTTGACGGTGGTGTTGGCGCCGGGGATTGCGGTGGTTTTGGGGTGAGAGGTGCGGGCATGGAGCCCCAAGCCTGATTTGTGGGACTGGGCGAAGCTCGGGAATCAGGCGACGCGGTGGCCCAGGCCTTTCGCAAACAGCACTATATTTCGCCATCAGCCCTGTCGAACGAAGCGGGAACCAGATCGTCCCAGAGCATGCTTTCGGCCTCAGGGCTCTGTAACCACTGAACCATCGCGGTGTGGGTTTCATTCATGGCCTGAGCCCAGCTTCGTAAATTCAGATAGTGGTGATGAATAGTTTTATAACGGTCCTCCAGAAATTGATCTGCCGCGGCGCAGCCCTCAGTTGACCAAAGATCGAATCGGTCAATGAAGTGATGCACCAGATCATTTCTCAGTGCGACCAGCTCTTTTAGGGCCGACTTCGTGCTCTCGTACTGCTCGGATGAGATTTTTAGCTCGTGTTGATAGCTAACCCAGATCTCATTGCCTGGATCGATTTCCGCTGGCGGTGGTTTAACGCCAGAGGTGGGCGAGGTCATGTAGCTTTCGGTCAGCATCCCCATTAGTGTTCCCATCGTCTTCTGACGGACAGCCTGGATCATCCTTTCTCGGATAGTAGGCAGTTGGTCCAAAGGGCCACTCAGCGAGCTGTGCGCGACCATGGCTTTCAAGAGCTTTTCGTATTGCTGTAGTTGCAGAAGGCAGCGCCCGAGCTTGCGCTGCATTCCGTGTTGAAGGTCGGGCAGATTATCTGAAGGTTGCGGAATGTCATCCATGAATAGCGACTCAGGTATTAGCAGCAGGGGTCGAGTCATTGTGGATCATCGGGGCTTACTAAGACACTTGAACTGCCTGCTCTGGGTCGACCAAGAGAAGGGGGGCGGCCAGTGGACTCTGAGGCAATCCCAAGCCGAATAAGGATTTCGGTGACTCATGGCTGTACAGGGTGCCTGGGATGAACAGCTCGTCCCCAGCGCACCGCTAAATGCAAGCGCCGGCATGTCACCAGATCCGGTTGCGCTTGCAGCAGCGGCTACGCTGCCGGACCTACCTTACTGCAATCAGCGCATCAGTAATTTGCAGATGCCGCTATGGTGTGCCTTCCGATCTAGGCCTCTAGCAGCTATTTCCTACCTGCTCAGGGATGGTCTGACAGGATTGTGGCGAAATCTTCCAGCGCACAATGGAAGTCTTCGAGAGCAAATTCCACAGGCTGGCTGCCACTGATCCAGCGAGTTTGCGCGCCTACTTCTAGTCCCTCTGAAATGCTCCATCCGAAGCGAATCCAAGAGACGCTGCCTCCTTGGACTACCTGCTCGGCTACGAGCACCGTACAGCCGAGATCCATGTCATCACTGCAGACAAGAAGCGGTACGAGAGTTGACGATCCGTCTTCGCCGGGCGTGAATCGGCGTTTTGCCAGCGCCTCTTCCGCATCATTGATTAACCAGATGAGCGAGAGCCCCAGAAGGGAAACCTGTTCATCTGCCAAGTGTTCAGCGAGCCATTTCTCTATCCCAATGTCGTCGATAAGCAACCATGCGCATGCGTTGCGTGAGAACTTTGCTTGGTGCCTGGCAGCCTTGATCGTGTGAAGCATAGAGCGCCCTTAGTGGAAGTTGAGTGGCCATGCAAACGCGTTTTCGGCGATCCGCGCTGCATTGCGAACAGTAACGCACGGTAACGACCTAGCGTTAGCTCAATGGCAAGTTTTGCGGCCGTAGCGACAGCCCGCTATGGTTGGCTGGCACAACGTCCAGCAGGGGTGAACACTGTGAGGTGTCCGACAGCATTTCATACTGCGTTTTTTGCAGAAGGAATTTCGCAGCCCTTGGAACGGTAAGATTGTCCGCTGTTGGGTGTATGAGGATGGTCAGCCACCACGCCCCGCGAACATCGCTGATGTAGGGCTGGAGCGCTACTTTCATGCCGTCGACGCGGAGAGCGGAAAATGTTGCGACTTGCGTAG
Organism: gamma proteobacterium L18; assembly: GCA_000497835.1. GTDB lineage: Bacteria > Pseudomonadota > Gammaproteobacteria > Pseudomonadales > Pseudomonadaceae > Aquipseudomonas. The sequence goes on from KI547165.1 coordinate 525,325, forward strand.
GAAGATATCGCCCCGGAAGAAGGCTGGAAGAAATGCCCTCGATTTCAGTTAAGCGATACGGCGCACTGATAGCCCATTTTGCTTATTGCTGAATCCTTTCAATGGTTAGCGATCGTCTAGGCGCGACCAAAGGCTCATTACGACTGTAACTAGAAGCGCTATCATACCGCCATTAGCTCAAGAGGGGCCCTCTGGCCGGCCTATTCCGGCACTCCCTTGGGCACAACGACAAGGAAGGTTGCGCATGGACGACATCGTTCAGCCCCTCACGCCTCAAGACGAAACCCCATCTAAAGAAGTGAAGATTTTGGCCACCTTAGTGGCGAAGCTGAACCTTGCTGACTTCCAGAACGCCATTCCTGTGATTCGAGAGCTTCGCATCTCGAACGAGACCGATGACCGTTTCGTCAATGCGACACTGACACTGTCGTCCGAGCCAGAGGTATTCAAACCCAAGGTTTGGCGAATCGATGAGATTGCGGCAGACAGCTTCAGAATCATTCCAGGGCTTGATTTGGTGTTGGACGGCCCGTTGCTTAGCCGCCTGACTGAAGCTGAGTTATCGACTTTTTCTTTCGTGCTCGAGGCTGATGACAAAGAAACAGAGGGCGGCAGGAAGGAGATTGCCCGTTTCGAGCAGGTCGTAGACCTTCTGCCCCGAAATCAGTGGGGCGGTCTGCGGCATATTCCGGACATGACGGCCGCCTTCGTCCAGCCGAATGATCCGGCAGTCGAGCGTTTGCTGAAGCAGACTGCAGAGCTGCTTCGTCAAAGTGAGCTATCCTCGTCACTGGACGGATATGAGGGTGGTGCGAAGCGGGCTTGGCAATTGGCATCTGCAATCTGGAGCGCTGTTGCACGGATGAAGCTCGACTATGCATTGCCGCCCGCAAGCTTTGAACAGTCAGGTCAAAAGGTGCGCAGCCCCAGCCAGATTGCAGATACCGGCTTGGCTACCTGTATGGATCTGACCCTGCTGTTCTGCGCCGCCTTGGAGCAAATCGGACTCAACCCGGTAATCGTATTTACCCGTGGACACGCCTTCGCGGGCCTGTGGATGAAGCCTGAAGAGTTCACCACTTCCCTTGTCGATGATGTGACGGCGGTGCGCAAACGGGTGAAGCTGCGGGAGCTGGTTCTATTCGAAACTACGCTCAGTACGCAGAATCTCGTCCCAACTTTCTCCTATGCAGTAGAGAGAGGTGAAAAACAGATTGCCGAAGACGCGGATAGCGGATTTGAAATGCTGCTCGACATTCGCCGGGCTCGACTGCAGCGGATCAAGCCGCTCGCGAGTGCTGAGGCTCAGATCGCGCGGATTGCTGATGAGATATCGGACGATGCTCCAGCCCTATTGGTCGAAGACGGGGCGGGTATCCCAGACGAGCGACACGAGGTGGTCGTCGAAGATCTTTCGAAGCTCGACCCAGCCGATCGCCTTGGCCGTTGGCAGCGTAAGCTCCTGGATCTCTCGCTTCGAAACAACCTCCTGAACTTCAAAACGGGCAGGCGGGCACTGAAGCTTGAGTCCCCAGACCCGGGAGCGCTTGAGGACGTACTGGCCAGTGGTCAGTCGCTGAAGCTGCTCACCCGTCCAGACCTCATGGATGGTACTGATCCACGGGAGCGCGCTCTCTATGAGCAGCGTGAACATGAAGATGTTCGTCGCCGACATGCAGAAGATGCCCTTAAGCGTCGGGAGGTGTTCGTCGCGCTGACATCCAATGAGGTGGATGCGCGACTCACTGAGCTTTATCGGGGGGCTCGTACAGCATTGCAGGAAGGTGGTTCGAACACACTCTTCCTGGCGATCGGTTTCTTGAGCTGGACGCGTGAAGACAGGGCAGGGCAGAAGTACAAGGCGCCTCTGGTTCTGGTTCCCGTCACGCTGGAGCGCAAGAGCGCTCGATCCGGGTTCACCATGGTGCTCCACGATGATGAGCCACGCTTCAACCCAACGCTGATTGAGATGCTCCGGCAAGACTTCGAGTTGGGATTGGGCTCCCTGGAGCACGAGCTGCCGCGGGACGATTCAGGTCTGGATATCGTCGGCATCTGGAATAAAGTTGGTCATGCTATCAAGGACATTCCAGGCTGGGAGCTGAGCGAGGATGTCGTGCTGTCGATGTTCTCTTTTGCCAAGTATCTCATGTGGAAGGATTTGGCCGAGAACGCCGAGCACCTGCGGCAGAGCCCAGTGGTTCAGCACCTCCTTGATACACCGCGCGACTCGTTCGTTTCGGGTACCCCGTTCCCAGAAGCGCAGTCGCTGGATCGCGATTACGGCCCGACCGATGTTTTCTGTCCGCTTCCTTCTGACTCCTCTCAGCTTGCGGCAGTGATGGCGGCAGCCAAGGGCAAAGACTTCGTGCTCATCGGACCGCCCGGTACCGGCAAGAGTCAGACGATCTCGAACATGATCGCTCAGTCTATTGCCCAAGGGCGTCGCGTGCTGTTTGTCTCGGAGAAAATCGCGGCGCTGGATGTTGTGTACCGTCGATTACGTGAGATTGGCCTAGGCGAATTCTGTCTTGAACTCCACTCGAGCAAGGCTCGAAAGACCGACGTCCTTGCCCAGCTGCAATCTGCCTGGGAAGCCAAGGGGCAAGTGGATTCCGCGGCATGGGAGATCGAGGCGCAGCGCCTTGCCACTCTGCGCGATAGCCTGAATATCTACGTTGAACGACTGCATCGGCGCCATCGAAACGGTTACACCATCTACGATGCGATTGGCACGGTTACGTCGGGCGGCGATGAAGCTATTGCGCCTATTGGTTGGGCTTCACCTGACATACACGACCAGAAAGCCATGCTTGAACTGCGTGAGTTGGGTGATCGCCTCGAAGTGAATGCTCAGGCGGTTGGGTACAGTCAGCTTGCTGGCAATGCTTTGTCCGCTGTAGGCCAGGCGGAGTGGTCACCGCATTGGCAACAACAGTTCGTGCAGGCTGCTCGAGATGTGCTGCCTGCCGTGCTGGATGTGCAGCGTGCTGCTGATCGATTCGTAGAGCTAGCCGGGCTCCCAGCTACGGATTACACCCCGACTGCACTTGAGGGACTGTCAGCCCTTTCCCGGGCACTCCCTGCGGCTGCAGGACAAGATTGGCGATTCGCACTGCGTCCAGATGCTCGTTCGATTTCCCAGAGGTTGAGCGATGGTTGTGCGTGGGTTGAACAGCATCGAGAGATTAACGCCAAACTATCCGCCCTCTGGCCCTCGCGAGTTATCGCAGATGCAAAGCAGGGTATCGAGTTACTACAGCAACGTCGTACTACCTTCGGTGAGCTCAGCCCAGCCTGGCCGGAGAGTGTCACCGATGTGCTTGCTCAGGCGGTGGCACTTTTTGGTCAAATCGTAGAGCTCAAGCAGCAGCTCAGTGCGACCTATGGCGATACGATTGAGTCGCTCGACATCGATCTGTTGCTGCGTGAGTGGAAGGAAGCTGAGGAAGCGTTCTGGCCAAAATCCTGGTTCGGAAAGCGTCGTATCGCGGGTCTGTTGGCTGCGTGTCAAACCAATGCCGGCGAAGCCGATCACGGTAAAGATCTGGCTACCTGGGCAGAGATCCTCGTCGTGCGCCGCGCTATTGATGAGCTCGAGCCTGGGCACGAGTGCGTTGCCGTTTGGCAAGGTTCAAAGTCTGACGCTGAGCAGCTCTCGACGTCGATCAAGCTTCAAGAGGCCGTTCGGCGCCAGCACGCTGACTCGGTCTGGATAGATGAGGGCTTCCAGTTGGTCGAGCAGGGCCAGCTGGGGGAGGTATTGAAGGAAGAGCTCCGGCGGCTTCGCACGCTGACTCGCCTTGATAGCGAAATGGCCGCGTTGTCCGACCTTGGCTCGAGCACTCAACAGCTGTGGTGCGGTCAGGGCACTAACATTGATCACCTTACCGCAGCACTGCGTTTCCAGTCTGAGCGGCGAGATATCGAAGAGCGCGGCCGCCTCGTTGATGATCACCCGGAGGTAGGAGAGGGCCGTTGTGGATTGTTGCTAAAGAGTGACTTCGATCTGCTGAAGCAACGGGCAGCGGTTGAGCGTGATTTGGCCGACTTGGCTGAGCTGCGGGAGTTGGTGCCTGTCTGGAGCGAGCTGAAGACCAAGCTGGAGATTGCGCGTCAGGCGGTTAGATTCCAGGGTCAGATAGCAATTGCTATTGCGAAGCTCGCGCTGAACCCGGAGCAGATTGCGACTTACAAGGCCCCTCTGCAAACACTCTTGGGAGATGGCAACGCGCTGCTGGAGCCGGAAGGTGCGATCACACTTGCTGGCGCCGCCCTGCGTGAAAAGATCGGGCTGCTGGAGGAGGGTTCATCGTATTTGACTTCGATAGGCCACTTCACCGAATCAGGTGCTGATGAGACCGCTCACCTGTCATTGAATGATCTCAGGAAAAACTGCGAGACCGTGGTTTCTTCTGAGGCGAGACTCAAGGCTTGGTGCTCCTGGAGAAAGGTGCGCGATGAGGCCTTCGCCGTTGGCCTCGCTCCGATCGTTCAGGCCATGGAAAGCGGAGCGATCATCTCTGGGAAAGTCCGTCGTGTCCTCGAGGTGAATTACGCTCGCTGGTGGCTCAATACCACTGTCGACAACGAGGAGGTCATTCGGACGTTTGTCAGCGTCGAGCATGAGCAACGCATTCGCGACTTCCGAGCGCTGGATGACAAGTTTACCGAGCTGACGAAGGACTGGCTCCGGGCGCGGCTGTGCGCCGACCTGCCAAGCCAGGACAGCGTGAGTCGCTCTTCTGAGTGGGGCCTGCTGCGCCATGAAATGGGCAAGAAGACTAAGCACATTCCATTACGGGAGCTGATGACTCGAGCACCCGAAGCGCTGACGAAGCTGACACCTTGCTTGCTGATGAGCCCGCTTTCGATCGCTCAGTACCTGCCGCCAGCTTCAACACCGTTTGACCTCGTCATATTCGACGAGGCCTCTCAGATCCCAGTCTGGGATGCGATTGGTGCGATGGCGCGAGGGAAGCAGGTTGTTATGGTGGGCGACCCGAAACAGCTACCGCCGACCTCGTTCTTCGACCGTGCTGAGTCTACGGCTGATGATGAGGATGTCGAAGCTGATCTCGAGAGCATCCTGGATGAGTGCATCAGCGCGAACCTACCGATGCGAAACCTGAACTGGCACTACCGTAGCCGCCATGAGAGCTTAATTGCCTTCTCGAACCAGCGTTACTACGGCTCGAAGCTGGTGACCTTCCCATCGCCGTTCACGGCTGACAAGGCTGTGCGATTGTGCCCAGTGGCTGGTGTCTACGACAAGGGCGGCTCACGTACCAACCTGATCGAAGCAAGAGCCCTAGTTGCTGACCTTGTCACTCGCCTTCAGTCGCCAGCCTTCCGTGAGAGCCGTCGTACCGTGGGAGTGGTCACATTCAACGGTGAGCAGCAGAAGCTCATCATGGACATGCTCGATGAGGCATGCCGAAAAGATCCGTCGCTCGACTCGTATTTCGCTGAGTCTGAGCTCGAGCCTGTGTTCGTGAAGAACTTGGAAAGTGTCCAGGGCGATGAGCGAGACATCATCTACTTCTCGACTACCTACGGGAAAGATGCTGCCGGCGCGATGTCGATGAACTTTGGCCCGATGAACCGTCCGGGTGGCGAGCGCCGACTCAATGTTGCAATCACGCGTGCTCGTCAAGAACTGGTGCTGTTCTCGACCCTGCGCCCAGAGCACATTGACCTTGCTCGGACGCAAGCCGTCGGGGTGCGCGACCTGAAACACTTCCTCGAGTTTGCCGAGCGCGGGCCACAGGCCTTGGCAGAGGCTAACTTTGGCAGCGTTGGTGGATTCGACAGCCCGTTCGAAGAGGCGGTCGCAGCTGCTTTGGCCAAGAAGGGCTGGCAGGTTCATACCCAGATTGGTGTCTCTTCCTTCAGAATAGATTTGGGTGTTGTGCACCCTGATGCTCCAGGACGTTTCCTCGCCGGCGTCGAGTGCGATGGTGCTACCTACCACCGAAGTGCGACCGCGCGTGATCGCGACAAGCTGCGGGAATTTGTATTGCGGGGACTTGGCTGGGAGATCGTGCGGATCTGGTCGACCGACTGGTGGGTTGATGCCATAGGGACGGCAGAAAAGGTTCATCAGCAATTGACGGTGCTACTCGCTGAATCGAGAGCCAAGCAAGCCGTCATTGATGCTGAGCATGAGGCGGAGCGCCTGAAAGTCGATGTCGCGATGGCTGAAGTCATTGAGGTTGTGGATCAGGTTGCTGTTGTAGCTTCGACTTCAGTTGCCGAAGCCAATGATACGTCTGGCGCAATGCCAGAGTTGAAATACGCGAGATCTGCCGCGACTCTAGCAACAGAAGATGCTGTGATCCCTTATGTGCCATTGAAGCACCTGTTTTATAAGGAAGCAGACCCAGCCGAGGCTGTGGAAGCGGTTGATCCAGAACGATTCTTCGAAGCGAGCTACACGGCTACTTTGGAGCAGATGATTGCCCATGTGGTAGCAGAGGAGGGGCCTGTGCTCGATATGGCGCTTGCACGGCGTATCGCGCGTGCTCATGGCTGGGTTAGAACGGGCTCGCGCATTCGTGATCGTGTCGATCAAATTGCGCGGGCACGATTCCGATCCCATGAAGAGAAGCAGGCAGGAACATTCTTCTGGCCGACTCATCTCGACTCGGATATGAACGTTGTCTTTCGTAGGCCGGGTGATGACGATGCCATTCGCTCACTCGCTGAAATCTGCTTGCCCGAGCTACGTGCCTTGGTAGATGAAATGACCGAGCATGGTCACGTAGGAGAGGGGCTGGTTTACGCGGTGGCCAAGGAAGCCGGGGTCGGTAAGCTTGCCCACGCGGGCCGTGAGCGTATTGAAAAAGCGATAAAGCGGATTGCAGAGTGATACTCGAAAGGGGCGCATTACCAGCGCGCCTTTTTGAGTCAGGGTGTAGTACTGGTGCTTCGAATTGCGCTGCTTCTGTACACATCAAGGCTACATTGTGGTGGCCGAACAGGTCAGCAGCGAGATCGTATGCTGCTGACCTGCAAGCCGTCATTTGCCGCGCGGTTTGCCAGCATCGCTCCGTTTATCGCGGACTTGGCCGTCCTTGTTGCGAGACCGTGGTTGTTCACCGCCGCCAGGCTTTGGAACGTTCACGTTGGGGTTGAGAGGGCGACGATCTGTCATACGAAATCTCCTTCATCCAGCAATGTGAGATACGAGGGGTTGTCAGCAAGTCGTGAACCGCACACAAAGGCTTAAACACATCATGTGGTGTTTTTTATTTTCGCAAGACACAATATAGTGTGCCTATACTAGCTTTGGCAAGTTTTTTGGATCCCTTCAACTGTCGATATTTTCCGTCCGTCCAACGTACCGACGGTTCAATGGCATATGGTAATGTGCCATCAAACACTCGGTATGGAGCATCGTGATGGGCTGGAAAGGGACTGTAAGATCGCTGCAAGCATCGGCCAGACGAGCTGAGCGAAACGCTCATCGTCGGCAACGTGAACTCGAGAAGCGGCAAAAAGAGTTCGATAAGATGGAGGCCCTAGAGCGAGCAGCGTACGAGGTAGAGGTCTATGAAAATCACATCGATCTCCTGCTTTCCATGCACAAAGAATGCGCTGAGCCGGTGCAATGGAAGAAGATCCTCTCAACGCCAGAGCCCAGGCAACCCTTGAAGACCGGAGCGCTCGAGCAAGCCGCACTTCATGCATCTGCTACCTATCGCCCTAATTTTTGGGCACGGTTTTTCAAGCTTGAGCGCCGCCAGCGCGAAGCGCTTATGGTGCGAATCGGCGTTGCCGCTGCCGAAGACGAAAAATTGTTCCAGGCAGAGTTTGACGAATGGAAGACTGCACACGACGATTGGGCTGAGGAGCGGGATATTGCTCTACGTATCCTGGAGGGTGACCACCAAGCGAAACTTGACGCTATTGAAGCTTTCGAGTCTTTGGAGGAAATCTCCCACCTAGGCTCATCGATTCAGATGTTCGTCCACGAGGGCGGAGTTCTGGAAGCGAAGCTGGCCATCCACGGTTCACACGTCATCCCTTCCGAAATCAAGTCTCTGCTCAAGAGTGGCAAGCTCTCAACTAAAGCGATGCCAGATGGGCGCTTTAATGAGCTGCACCAGGACTACGTGTGCAGTTGTGCTCTGCGTGTTGGGCGAGAGCTGCTGGCCATCCTTCCGGACGAGCTGGTAATCGTCACTGCAACGGATAACGTGTTGAACAGTTCGACAGGACACATGGAGGATCAACCGATTCTCAGCGTTGCGTTCTCTCGGGTCACAGTCGATGGCCTAAACCTCGAGGCGATAGATCCATCAGACGCGATGAAGAACTTTGTTCACAACATGAGCTTTAAGAAGGGTGCTGGCTTCTCTGCTGTATGCTCCTTGGATTCCGAAAGATTTGCCGTCACAGTATAAGTGCAGGTAATTCCTATCAAGCCATCGCGTGGGTTAGAAACCACTAACTTGCAATATTGGCTCTGAAGTATCGACAATTTGAACGGGTGCGATTTGTGACAATTCCAGACGACCAAAAAATACGAATTTCGGGAATGTGGGACACGCTAAAGAGATATGATGGCTATATATCTACGGTTAATTTTCGCTGTGGACTGATAGCGTCGTTCTCAGCGGCGGTCTTCGGCGGAGTGCTACTGAAAGCCGATGCAATACTGAAGTCTGGAATGGAAAGCAATTATCTGCTTGCTGGCTTGCTGGTGTTGTTAGCGTTGCTTGCCCTCCTGAGTATATATTGGGTTATAAAAACGATTTGGCCCGATTTGTCAACCAATGCCGACGGGGCGAATAAGCCATCATTATTTTTCTTCGGTTCGGTGGCCAATGAATTCAACGCATTGACATATGCCTCGGAAGCGGAAGGTCGATCCATACAGGACTTTGAAAAAGATCTGGCGATTCAGGTTCATGAGGTGGCTAAAGTAACCTTAAAAAAATTCCAGGTGGTATCTAAGGCGGCTAACTGCGTCAAGTGGTGCTTATTGGTTATGGGGTTGATCGTTCTGGTTGTTGTCGCGGATAGTTTAGGAGCTGAATTATGTCTTCGCTGAAAAGTGTCTATAAATCGTTCGATTCAGTTTTTGAACGGTCAATTCCTAAAAGCACGCCGGTGTTCGATTCCGCCTTTGAGTCGTATGGAGCTAGATCGCCACGAGTATTGAATGAGCGTCAGGTAATCCTCGCCAAGTCTAACATTGCTGAGGCGGAGTACGGTATTCAAGAAGCGATCAGAGGTTTGTTTGGTAAAAAGACAACGAATGCGCATAGTATAGGGGGCCATCCTGACTTTGATCATCTGGCGGAGTCTGAAAATACGGAGCGGGGGTTTAATGTTTCGCTGTTCATGGATATCAAGGGCTCGACAAAGCTGGGCCTGATATACAGTCCTGAAGAAGTGTTCTTCATCAAGAACAGCATAATTCGTTGTGCTATAGAAACTATCAGGGCATTCGATGGTCATGTGCACCGAATTATGGGTGACGCAGTTCTGGCATTCTTCCGCTCAGATGGTGAGTCGGCGCGCAACGCGGCCATCGATGCTCTGAATTGCGGGTGCTATTTAGTGGAGTTTATGCGGCAACACGTTGCGCCGAAGCTGCGGGAGAATGATGTAGGTGATGTCGGTATTCGCGTTGGTATTGATTATGGTCAGCATGATGATGTGCTATGGGGTATGTATGGCTTTCAAGGCTCGTCAGAGGTGACTGCAACATCATTTTTTGTGGACGTTGCGGCAAAGCTTCAGCAGAGCGCACCTCGGAACAGGGTCATGATAGGCGAATCGATTAGGACGCTACTCGACTTGCATGATGAACTGTTAGAGCCCAAATGGATAAACAACAAAGAGTCAATTGAAAGATACATTCTTCCGAATTATACCGGTAATGACGGGCGACCAGTAAATTACCGGAAACATGTGTTGATGCAGAAAAAATACTTTGATTTACTGCCGAAGCCGGAGTGGAGCGAATCTCCTATCAAAATCTCTGCTTTGCTCAAGCCAAGGGCTGATGTTGTTTATGCAGACCCTGAGCTATATCATGCTTGCTCACGTGCCATTCCAAAAGGTGTGGGCATTGAGTTCAAAGCCAGGTTCGTGATTGCGGGGAATCCGGGTAATGTGAGGGTGCGATTCCGAGTTAAGAACCACGGCGAAGAGGCTGGCGCGGATAACACCTATTACGAAGATATTGAGGCGAAATTCAATCGAGAGCGACAGCAGTATTGGGCGGGTTGCTGGCGGGATGCTATGTATACAGGGCTCCACTACATGTCGGTATCGGTGCTAGTGGACGGCGAAACGATAATCCCAGAACAAGATTTTGGCGTTTATATTGGGATGCCAATATAAATTTTTGACGAGAGAGCCTAGTTTATACCGCAGGCAAGATCCGCCTCGGATTAACATCGCACTTCGATCCAGTCCATCGATGGAGTTGATCGAGGAACTTCGGCTTTCGATATCCACTCTTGGGTGCGAGATAGCGGGGGGATGGAATTTGCTGCATGAGTAGTAAAAATTTCTACGCCGGCGATTTTGACGAGCAGCGGTTAGGAGAATGTCATGCACGTTGAGTTTAAATCGCCTTCCAAGGCCTCTGCACTGTTCCTGCTTACCGTCATGGTTGTGCTCGGCGTATTTCCGCTCGATGTGTTGCTCCCGTCTTATCCGGCCTTGGCGGATGCTTTCGGGATGAAACTCAATGAGGTCACGTTCTTTGTGGCGACATTTGCAATTGGTTTTTCCATCTCTCAAATCGTGGTCGGCCCGCTGTCTGACAAATATGGTAGGCCCATTATGCTCAAGGTTGGGCTGACGGTATCGCTCCTTGGTATCACTGGCTGCTTACTGTCCCCCTCTGAAGCGGCATTTGCCTTAGCCCGAGTAGTGCAAGGTGCAGGGTGCGGGTGCTTTGTGTTAGCTCAGGCAATCGTTCAGGATGCTTTCACGGCTGAAGACCGCCAGCGAATTAGAATCTACCTGCTTTCATTGAGTGGAATTTGCATTTCGGTTTCTCCGCTGTTCGGCACGTATCTGCAATACATGCTGAACTGGCAAGGGAGTTTCTACGTGTTTGCCGGGTTGGCCGTGATCTTGTTGGGGCAAACGCTATTGTTCTTTCCCGCATTACAGGGTCAGCCCGTGCCGTCCCGTTCGCAAAAGCTCGAAATGCTAAAACGATATACTGATATCTTTACCTTCAAACCCTTCGTGTACTCCTGGATGACGTCCGCTATGGCATTCTCTTGCCACTTTGGCTTTATTGCCATCTCTCCCATCATATTCCTCGAGACGCTCCGGGTATCGTCGCTGACTTACTCTTTTGTCCTACTGGCTTACGGAGGTGCCTATGTGGTTGGGGGGCTCTTGGCCACGCGGCTATCTAAATCTCTAGCAATCGATGCCCAAATCAAGGTTGGATTGGCTCTCTCGGGACTGTCTGGTCTTGTTATGGTTGCCATGATTCAGTTTCAACTGTCGATCGCTACAGTAGCTGTACCCATGATCATCTGCACAATAGGGACGACGTTAGTCAGACCCGCGGCGGCCTCCAGGGCAATGGAGATGTTCAGTGAGAAGGCGGGGGCCTCGTCGGCCGCTGGCGGTACCATCATGTTTGTCACTGCTGGAGTGGTCAGCGTGGTGCTTTCCCTCGCGCCCTTTCCTCCGCTGGAAAGCCTATCGGGATTCATTTTGATTGCAACGATACTCGGGTATGGCTTTAACAAATGGGCAGTAGGTGAGGGCTCGACACTTGGGAGTGTTCCTTCCAAGTGAGGTGTGCGGACATGGTTTGTATCCTTTTGGCTCAAACTGATTGGTTGTCGGGTCGCTTCGTAGTGGCAAACGGGCGGCGGCGATCATGATTGATATGCCTTACCGCTAATCAGGAGGCGCGGCTTGAACGATCTAGCCATTCGAAAGGCGTCGATCACCGACTCAGTTGTTCTGTGCAACGCTGAGCGCGAAACTGCTCGGACACTGGGACTATTGGTATCCCGACCGAGTGAATTCAGCGGCGAATCTTTCGCGGAGAAAATTGACCTGTTAACGCGGGAGGGTTTGTACGTAGTGGCGGAGAGAGGCGGCTTGATCGTCGGTCATGCTCTACTTGAGTCTTATACGCTGGAGGCACTTGCCCACATTTATAGTCTGACAATCGTTGTGCACCCCAACAACCTCGGGCAAGGGGTGGGCCAAGCATTGATGACTGCGCTGCTGGAATGGGCCAAATCCCGGCCAGGTCTACTTAAGATTGAGCTACGCGTGCGTGAGACCAATTCGCGTGCCCGACGCCTGTATAAAAAGTTTGGTTTCGTTGAGGAAGGACGCCTACAAAAACAAATCATGCTGCCAGACGGCACTTTTATTGCCGATATTACTATGGCGTGGTTCGCTCCCAATTGAAGTTTTTAAACCGAATGCTTGCGGATGGCGGTCGGTACAGCGGTGTCAGCAAGGACAAAGGAGGAGGGTGGTTGACCATCTTCCTCCGACACGTGTTCGGGCGCGATAACACTTGATGTGCCTACAAACCCTTCATGCAATTACGCACATCATCATCAATTAAACTCCCAGGCTTTATACATTCCTGAAGCGTCCTGCGATCAGGCTGGCGGGCGAATTCCTGCTGAGCTTGTTGAGCGCATTGCCGGCGGATGGCTTTGCCAACGCTGCCTGGGTCATTGGCGAACATGAGGCACGTGGCTGAATGGGACAGGCTGGTGATTACGTTCGAGCCAGGTGTCGTGGGTGTGGCTGCAGTTGCTGAGTTGGCGGCGGTGATCAAAGCCAGCGCGGCGCTGGTGGTAAAGCGGTTGAGCATGTGGGTCGGGTCCTTGACTCGGGGATGGTTGAAACAGTGATTGCTGTGTTGGTGCTGATGGCCAGCGCATCCTTCGGCAGCGGCTACGGATTTGAGACTGAGCCTGCGTGAAATCCTGGCGGCGGTGGCCCGTGCAATCCTACAGATTTCACGTAGGAGCGCGCCGATAAATTTCGGTTGGTCATGACTGCAGCGGGCGCCAGAGATAAAAAGCTCGCTGGCA
>KI547165.1:540293-549839 GCA_000497835.1 gamma proteobacterium L18
CGCTGGCAAGCCAGCTCCCACAGATCACCTCAAATCCTGGCAATGCAGAGATTCGGGCGGAGCAGATCCAGATCAGTCATCCACACCCACACCCCAATACGCAATTTAACATAATATATATTATGCGTAGTGCCGTATTATCCCAGCAGCCGAATCCCGCACCCCAAGAAAGCCCCAGATCCCGCAGATGCCTACCCATACCTTGGCAACGCGCTTTACCCTAAAAGAATTCCGAATGCCCTGCGTAAATCCCTCACGCTGCGAGCACTTGCATTGATCGTTTCACTGCTTGACGCCTACGCCACCAAACCCAGCGTCATCGCCGAATAATACGCGATGGATGCGTTCCTCGAAGCGCGCGCTGATTTCTTCGGCGCTGGTTTCCTCAAGACGCTGCAATTACAAGTCGACCAGCACGTGGCTGCCCATGGCGTGAAATCCGAATGGCTGTGGTTCGAACAATCGAGCAATCGCCCAGCTCGATGTGTACTCTGCAAGTGATGCCCAACGGTGACGGCAGTACGGTTCGTTTACCAGTGCTTATGACGGTACTGCTGAACCGTGCCGACAAACGTCAGGCTCAGGCTACCTAGCGTTTGATCATTTTCCCACGCGGCGTCGGGCCGGACGGCGTGCAGATGGCTAAGCATCTGTACGACGCAACGATCGCCTGGACATTGATCGACGTGAGTACGCATAGGGTCTTGCTGCAGGGTCGCTCAGACACTTGGGATAAGCCTTTTCAGGCCCCGGGTTTGACGCACGACCAACTTGCCCAGGTGGTCGATGATTTCATGGTTGTGCCGTATCTGCCTGTAAAATCGGGATAAATAGCGCGTTTCTGTGTGAAATGTGGCGACTTGAGCAGGGTCTTGGGTGCCACATTTACGTAGAAGCGCGATTCCAAAGCACGGTTTGAGGCGTTTTTGCGTCGCGGCAGTGGCTGGACAAGGCTGCATGACCTTGGCGAGGAGGTACTTGATTGCATGAAAGGGTGCAGGGAGGTACCCTCCTTTCTCACCGCTACTATCAGGATTTTTAATAACTCAACTAAAGAACTATTTAGTTGAGTTATTAATTGGCTATTCCGAGTGCAGCCTCTGCCCCATCCGGCCTTTCGTGCTTACTGGAAAATTTTGATTCCGGGGACTTACTGCGATTTTTTCTTCAGTCAGCTCGGAAAATCTTCATTTGGGTGGAATGTTCTCATTTTTTCTTCACTGACCAGCCGCAAAGCAAGGGACACCCCTCCTACACTGCAACTACATGGATAGCCTCGGGCCCGCGCAGCCTGCCGGCAGCATTGACGTCAGTAAGTCAGGTGGCTGGACATCCCGTACTGGCTGCCATCGAAGTTCAGGATAAATCCCGTGACCTTGGGTTTGTAGTCCGATTCCTGGCAGTCATCCCCCTTCGCCACCGCGTGGCTGCTGGTGGTTGTTTCGCTCACGCGTAAGCTGGCGAAGCCATGTTTGCCCATGTCGCCCATGGACAGCGTACGTTGCGTCTGGCTGAAGTCGCCAGCGCACATGCCATCCCACTCGCCGCCGTCCTGGGCAACGGTCAGTTTGTTCAAGACCTGGCGCAACACCGTGCCGTTCAAGGTGTAGAGGTTCAAGGTGGTCTCGCCGAACGGGTTCACGCGCGAAGACCCCACATAGCTTACGCGAACCCCGAAGGCACGCAGCCCTGGGCTGAGCTGATAGCGAGCGGTATCCAGGCTGAGCTGTCTGAACACGATGGCATCGGAGCTGATCGCCGCGGGCTGGTAGTGGTGGGCAATGATGTTGCCCGTGGCGGCGTCGGCGACCAACACCTCCAGGCCGTAGTCGCCTTGACGGTCTTCGTCGGCGGTTTCGGCGAATGGCAAGGCGGCCAGGACTTGCCCGGCATCGGCCGGGTTGATCTTGCAGACGGCGTTTTCGCTGTCCAGTTTCAATGTGGGGTGCAGGGCCTTGGCCCAGGTTTGAAGTTGCGAGGTGCAGTCGCCGAACGCGATCAGGGGGAAACACAACAGGGGCAGCAGGGCGAAGTGGCGCATCAGGCGAGTCTCTTCCTTTGAGAATGGCAGCGGCCGGCGATGATAAATGAGTGCCGCCTGAATCGGTAGCGAGCAGAGCGCAAATGCACCGTGCTATGGTATCGGGCGTTTCAGACCCTGACACAAGGAGCAGCAATGAGCCTGGAAACCGTCAAAGCCTTCCTGGCGGCCAACGCCCCCGATTTGTCCGTCATCGAGCTTGCCGAAAGCACCGCCACCGTGGCCCTGGCGGCGACGGCGCACAATGTGGAACCAGGGCAAATCGCCAAGTCCCTGTCATTGCGCGTGAACGACCAGGTCATCCTGATCGTGACCCGTGGCGATGCGCGTCTGGACAACAAGAAGTTCAAGGCGCAGTTCGGGGTCAAGGCCAAGATGCTCGACGCCACGGAGGTGGCGACCCACACCAGCCACCCGGTGGGCGGTGTATGCCCGTTTGGCCTGCCCGAGGCCGTGGCCGTGTATTGTGATGTGTCGTTGCGGGCGTTCGACGAGGTGCTGCCCGCCGGCGGTGCCATCAATGCCGCTGTGCGGCTGTGCCCCCAGCGCATGGCCAACCTGGTAAATGCCCAATGGATCGATGTGGCCCAGGCCTGAATCCTCCCTATAAAAAGAGAAACCCATGCGACCCTTTGCAAGCCCTTCCCCCTTGGCCAACCTGCGAGGCTTCGAGCTGCCTGCCGAGGCGATCACCACCCTGCCCGGCCCGGCCGATTACCGGCGTTGCCTGCTTGAGCGCATCGCCACGGCCCATCGGCGCATCACCCTGGTGGCGCTGTACCTGCAGGAAGACGAGGCTGGCCAGGAAATCCTCGACGCCCTTTACGCCGCCAAGGCTGCCCGGCCGGAGCTGGAGATCATTGTCGCGGTGGACTGGTTCCGGGCACAGCGCGGGCTGATCGGTGCGGGCAAGCAGCCGGGCAACGCGGCCTGGTACCAGGCTGAACGGCTCAAGTACCACGGCAGTGAAATCAAGGTCTACGGCGTGCCGATCCAGACGCGCGAGCTGTTTGGTGTGCTGCACCTCAAGGGCCACGTCATCGATGACTGTGTGATCTACAGCGGGGCCAGCATCAACAATGTGTACTTGCAACGGTTCGACAAATACCGTCTGGACCGCTATCACGTTCTGAATAACGCCGGCTTGGCCGATGCCATGCAGGCACTGGTGACCTCTACCCTGCTGGACCCCAAGGCATGTCATCGCCTGGATGTCCCGGCCCCGGGCAAGTCACGGGCGCTGAACAAGGCCATCCGCGGCTTCCGCAACCAGCTCAAGCGCGCAGCCTATGATACGAGCGCCGGCACTAGTCAGGCCAACAGCCTGCGGGTGATCCCGCTGGTAGGCGTGGGCCGAAACAATCCGCTCAACCGCACGGTGCTGAGCCTGGTCGCTGACTGCCAGCAGCAATTGGTGCTGTGCACGCCTTACTTCAACCTGCCACCGGTGCTGGCCCGCGAAATCGGGCGGGCGCTCAAGCGCGGGGTCAACGTGCGCATCATCACCGGTGACAAGACCGCCAACGATTTCTACACCGCGCCGGGTGAGCGCTTCAGTGTCAGCTCGGTGCTGCCCTATGTGTACGAAAACAACCTGCGTCGCTTCGCCCACGCTCATCAGGCGGCCATCGACAGCGGCCAGTTGCAGTTGGATGTGTGGAAGCATGGCGAACACAGCTTCCATCTCAAGGGCGTGTGGGTCGATCAGCGCTACACCCTGCTCACTGGCAACAACCTGAACCCGCGTGGCTTCCGCCTGGACCTGGAAAACGGTCTGTTGATTGATGACCCGCAGGGCGACTGGTCGGGGCCGCGTCAGGAGGAACTGCAGCACCTGGCGGCCAATACCACGCGCATCAGCCGTTTCAGCACGCTGCAGACGCCGGAGGAATACCCGCCCAAGGTGCGCACGTTCCTGCGCCGCATCAAGCGGGCGCGCGTGGGGCGACTGGTGAACTACTTGCTCTGAGCCGGCGGCCACCTACACTTTTGCCTTCACTGACTGCCCGGGAACAGCGCCATGTCACGATTGACCGCCAAGGACTTCGCCCCTGAACTGCTGGAGCTGTACGACTACTACGTGCACGGCAAGATCAACCGGCGCCAGTTTATCGACCGCGCCGGGCAGTTCGCCCTGGGCGGGCTCACCGCCTCAGCGCTGCTGGCGTCCCTGAGCCCCAATTACGCCCTGGCAGAGCAGGTGTCGTTCACCGACCCGGACATCGTCGCGGAGTACGTCACCTACCCCTCCCCCAAAGGCAACGGCACCGTGCGCGCCTACCGGGTACGCCCGGCCAAGGCGGCGGGCAAGGTGCCGGGCGTGGTGGTGGTGCATGAAAACCGTGGCCTGAACCCGTATATCGAGGACGTCGCACGTCGGGTGGCAAAAGCGGGTTTCATTGCCTTGGCGCCCGATGGCCTGACGTCGGTGGGCGGCTACCCCGGCAACGACGACGAAGGCCGCGACTTGCAGCAGAAGGTCGACCCGCAAAAACTGATGAACGATTTCTTCGCCGCCATCGAATGGCTGATGAAGGATCCGGCAACCACAGGGAAGGTAGGCATCACAGGGTTCTGCTATGGCGGTGGGGTGTGCAACGCCGCGGCTGTCGCCTACCCGGAACTGGCGGCTGCTGTACCCTTCTACGGCCGCCAACCCAAAGGCGAGGACGTGGCGCACATCAAGACACCGCTGTTGCTGCATTACGCAGAGCTGGACAAGCCCATCACCGATGGCTGGCCCGCCTACGAACAGGCCTTGAAGGCGGCGGGCAAGACCTACCAGGGGTACGTGTACCCCGGGGTCAACCACGGCTTCCACAATGACTCGACGCCGCGCTACGACGAGGCGGCCGCCAAGCTGGCCTGGCAGCGGACCCTGGACTGGTTCCACCGCTACCTGGCCTGAACCGATCGGTCTGAAACGTTATCGGCGGGCTACTCGATAGCGGATGCAACCGTCATAGAAGGTGTCGCGCACCACCGCTGGCTTGGCGCGCGAGGCGCTGTCGAAGGTTTGCTCAGTAATGCCCAAGGCCATCATGCGCATCCAGCCCTTGTCGAACTTCATGGTGTGGATCTTTTCCCGGGCGGCGTAGCGCGACACCCCGGCCAGCTTGAGTTCCTGGGCGCGGGCGGCGGTGCCGGCGCCCCAACTGCACATGAAGCGATCGTCGGGCCGCACGTCCCTGGCTTGGGCGCACATTGCCGCGCCTGTCAGCGCGACGCCTGCGAGTGTAATCATTACATTGCGCATTTAATTCCTGCCCCAACCGACTGAAAGTACAGTGATTTTGGCGGGTAATTATTTCTTGGTGGGCCAGTATTTCGCCTGCTTGTGGTGGCGTCAGGCTTGGAATCGCGTCGCCTGCATCGCGGCCAAGGCCGGCTCCTACGCCGTCCGTGGTAGGAGCCGGCCTTGGCCGCGATGCAGGCGACGCGATCGACGGCATCATTCGCGGGGAATCAATTTCGCCGGCAGGAAGCGATGCTGCGCCGAGAACACCCGCCGATAGGTGAGCAGCACCGCCACCACCGTGCCCAGCCCCGACGCAGCCGCGATCAGAAACATGATGATGATCTGGTAACGCACTGCCTGCAGAGGGCTTTCCCCGGCCAGCACCTGGCCGGTCATCATCCCGGGCAGGCTCACCAGCCCCACCACCGACATCTGGTTCAAGGTGGGGATCATGCCCGCGCGCACCGCCTGGCGCGCCGCCAGTTGCGCCGCTTCCCAGCGGGTACCGCCCAGCGCCAGGGTCATTTCGATCTGGCCGCGGCCGGTGGTCAGCTCCTGGATCATCCGCTCAATGCCCAGCGACACGCCGGTCAGGGTATTGCCCAGGATCATCCCCAGAATCGGGATGGCGTATTGCGGTTCGTACCAGGGGTGGATGCGAATAACCGCAAACAGCCCCACCGCCGCCACCAGCCAACTGCTCAGCCAGATCGAGCCAATGCTGTCGGCGCGTCGGCCGGCGTAGGTGCGCTTACCGCGCCCTGCGGCCGACAGCCCCGCAATCAGCGTCATCAGGCTCATCACCGGCAACACCACATACCACTGGGCATTGGCGAAGATCCAGGTTAATACATACCCAATGGCCAGCAACTGTACTGCGGTACGTATCGATGCAATCAGCAGTTGGCGGCCCAGGCCCAGGTTGAGGCACAGGGACAGCACGCCGTTGATCAAAATCAAGGCAGCGGCAATGGCGATGTCCAGGTTGGACAGGCTCTGGTAGTTCATGTCAGGCGCCCCGCGTTCATGACGTGCTGGCGATTGCTGACCCGCTCGGCCTGAGCTGGGTCGTGGGACACCCACATCAGCGCGCGATCAGGGCCGAACCAGGCGTCGACCAGGTCTTCCACCTGACGCGCCGAGGCAGGGTCCAGGGCTGCGGTGGGCTCATCGAGCAGCAGCACCTGGGGATTGAGTTGCAGGGCGCGCACCAATGCCATCACCTGGGCTTCGCCGCCGGACAGTTCACTGGCCTGCTTGTCGAGAAAACTGGCCGGTTTGCCTGCCTTGGTCAGTTGTTGCACCACCGCATCGCGCTCGAAGCGCGCCTTGGCATGCACCTTCAACGAATAGGGATAGCGCAAATTGTCCTCCACGCTGCCGTCGAGTACCGCCGGTTTCTGCGCGATGTAGCACACCTGCCGGCGGTAAGCGGGAATGTGCGCGGTCACGATAGGCGCCCCCTGCCAGTGTATTTCGCCAGCATGGGGGGCATCCAGCAACGCCAGCGTGCGCAACAGTACGCTTTTGCCCGAACCTGAAGGCCCCGTGATGGCCACGCGGTCCCCGGGCGCCAGGGTGAAATGCAGCGGCTGCAATAACGTCGCCCCGCTGCGCTCATCCAGCCGGGACAGGGCAACCGCGGTAATCAGGGGGGAAATGGGAGACACTTTCAATCGCAGTTTCCAAACAGGAAAGACATTAGGGTAATGATGATGCATGACGACAGCCGTGCACGGCAAGTTACAAGTAAGGGCATGCGCCAGAATTAAAAAGACAGGCGAGCTGCGATAAATATGCCAAGACGCGAAGTGCCTGATTAACCGGGCTATCCCCATTTTTGCGGGGCTCTAACTCGCCACTTTCGGGGGAAATTCCCCACATAATGGCATACATCCCCAACTTGTTTTAAATATTAAAAAATGCGAAAAAAGTCCAGCAACTTGTTTTAAATCTTCGCTATAGTTTGAATCAGGCAACGTAGCGCTTTTTATCAGCCCCGATAACCCGGGACTGCCGCCGTGCGCTCTAAAGAATAATGGCCAGGGAAACGAACAATAAAAAGGGACCGACCCCATCGATAGCGAGCACCCACATGAGCACACTCCCCTACCGTAGCCTGATTCCGCCGCTGGGCCTGGCGTGCTGGTTGCCCATGGCGGCAGCCATGGCGGCCACCGAGCCCGTCGCCCCCGTGGCCGACGTGCCCACCCTGCAAACCTTGAAAGGCGTGCTGCCCCCTGATCCGTCAGGCACCGAAGGCGGACGCAAAGTCGACCTGATGACCGACTATGTGCTGAACCGCGATGCAGCCGTCAGGCTGGGCAAAGCGTTGTTCTGGGACATGGACGTGGGCAGTGACGGCACCACCGCCTGCGCCTCCTGCCACTTCCACGCCGGCGTCGACCACCGCATCACCAACCAGCTTAACCCCGGCCAGGCCAATACCAACGCCAACGTGTCCTCGCTGTTCAACAAGCCGTTCGCGGCGGGCAACATCCCTGGTGACGTCGCCTCCTATACCACTTTGTCCGGTGGCAAGGGCGGCCCCAACTACACCCTCAAGCGGGGTGACTTCCCCACCCACGTACTGGCCGACCCACTGGACCGCAACTCGCCCATTGTCTATTCCACCGATGACGTGGTCGGCTCCCAGGGTGTATTCGACGCCAACTACACCAAGCCCAAACAGTCGCGCTTCGACAAGTGCACTCAGCAACCTGACGGTATCTTCCAGGTCAACAATATCAATGTGCGGCGCAGTACCGGTCGTAACGCCCCTACTACCATCAACGCCGTGTTCAACGTGCGCAACTTCTGGGACGGGCGGGCCAATAACGTGTTCAACGGCTTCTCGCCGTTCGGTAACCGCGACCCGGACGCCGGCATTTTCGTGACCGCCGGGCGCAGCACCGTGGCCACTAAAGTGCGCCTGGCCCTGGACGATGCGTCCGCCGCCTCCCAGGCCGTGGGCCCACCCGGCAGCCCGGTGGAAATGTCCTGCGGAGGGCGCACCTTCGCCGACATTGGCCGCCGCATCCTCGACAACCTGATCCTCAGCCGGCAGAAAATCGCCCCCACCGACTCGGTGCTGGCGGCCATGTCCGGGCCACGCCGCCCTACCTACCGGGACATGGTCAAGGCCGCCTTCCAGCCGCGTCTGTGGAATGCCACGCAGCCCGTGTCGCTGGGCGGTGCCAACTACACCCAGATAGAGGCCAACTTCCCGCTGTTCTTCGGCCTGGCCATTCAGATGTACGAAGCCACATTGGTGTCTGACCAGGCGCCGCTGGACGCCTACCTGCAAGGCAACACCCAGGCCATGAACGCCCAGCAAGTCCAGGGCATGGAAGTATTCGTGGGCAAGGGCAAATGCGTGAACTGCCATGGCGGCCCCGAGCTGACCAATGCCGGCACCCGCCTGCGCCTGGAGCCGCGTGAACGCATCGAGCGCATGTTGATGGCGGACAACCTCACCACGCTGTACGACAACGGGTTCTACAACATCGGCGTGCGGCCGACGGCCGAGGACCTGGCAGCCGGTGGCACCGACCCGTGGGGCAACCCTCTGTCGTTCACGCGTCAGTACAACACCCTGCTCAACGGCGGCAACGTGCCTGATCCATTTGAGGTGGATGTGTGCAAGTTTGAAGTACCGCTGACCGCGGCTATCCCCTGCGATGCCACGGCCAAACCGGCGGTGGGCTTCCGCGATGCGGTGGATGGGGCTTTCAAGGTGCCCACCCTGCGCAATATCGCGCTGACCGGGCCGTACTTTCACAACGGCAGCCGCTCGGCGCTCAAGCAGGTGGTGGAGTTCTACAACCGCGGGGGCGACCGTCGTGGCGAGGACGCCAGTAATACCAGCGGCTTTGACCACCCGGCGGTAAATCAGCACAACGGCTCCAACCTTGATGCCGACATCACCCGCCTCGACCTCACCCAGGAAGAACAGGATGCGTTGGTCAAGTTCCTGGAAGTGGGCCTCACCGACCCGCGGGTAGCCTGGGAGCGTGCGCCGTTCGATCACCCGTCGCTGGTGATCCCGCAGGGCGAAATCGGCAACGAGAACAGCGTCACCGTGCGGCCGCCGGATGCCGGTGTCACCACGCCTCGGGCGCAGGATGCCTTGCTGCAACTGCGTGAGATAGGCGCCGAAGGCCGCAAGGCCACTGAAGGCCCGCTGCTGCCGTTTGTCAACGACCTCTAAAGCAAAAACCATGGCCTGTCCCACCGGTGGGACAGGCCATTGCCGATGACCCTGCCT
>KI547165.1:550081-583000 GCA_000497835.1 gamma proteobacterium L18
GGAAAGGAACAACGCTTGGGTCCTGGCAGGCCTCTTCCCGAGCTTCGCCCGGTCCCACAGGGAAGAAGGGGGGGTGCTATAGTGAACACCTTGGGGTTGTACGGGGGTTCACGCACCGGTGCCGTCATGAACATGCCGATTCGCCTGCTTTGCCTTGCCTGCTGCCTGCTGTCGCCGCTGGCCACGGCGCAAACTTATTACCCCACGGTCCATTCCGCCCCGCCGCAGCCCTACATTGACAATCCGCCCCAGCCTTTCGTGGTAGTGGAATACCCCCATCGCTTTTACGACTCGCAGTTGCCCGCCATCGCAGAGCGCGCCGAAGTGGTGGCGCGCGTCTACGATCCAAGGCTTGGGGTGTACGTGGATACGCGGGTGCCAGACCCCAGTTGCCTGGGCGACCCCGCGCATTAAAGGGCTACCACTGACGTTTGTCAGGGCGCATCAGGCCGAGTTTCTCGATGCGGTAACGCAGCATGTCGCGGCTCAGCCCCAGCAGCCGGGCTGACTTGGTGACGTTCCAGTCGGTCTTGTCCAGCACCTTGCGCACCATGTCGCGCTCCACCGCCGGCAGGGTCATGTGGGTGTTGTCCTCGAACACCGCGCGCGGCTCGCTGGCCTCTTCCTGCACGGGCATCACCGGGGTGTCCACCAGGCTGTGGCACACGTTCAACTGGCTGGCCCCCACGCAGTCACTGGGCGCCAGCAGCACGGTCTGCTCCAGCATGTTGCGCAGCTCGCGCACGTTGCCCGGCCAGCTGTAACTGAGCAGCAGTTCCTGAGCCTGGTCGCTGAAATACAGGTTCGGCTTGCCGTAGCGCTTGCCGTGGGATGCCAGGAAGTGACGCGCCAGCAGCAGGATATCATTGCCCCGGCTGAACAGACGCGGCACCTTGATGGAGATAATGCGCAGGCGGAAAAACAGGTCTCGACGGAACTTGCCCTGCTGCACCATCTGCTCCAGGTTGCAGTTGGTGGCGCTGATGATACGCAAATCCACCTTGCGTTCCTTCACCGAACCGACGCGGCGAATGGTGCGGTCTTCCAGCAATTTGAGCAGCTTGGCCTGCAGCAGCAGGTCCATCTCGCCCACCTCGTCCAGGAACAGTGTGCCGCCGTCCGCCGCCTCCACCAGGCCCAGGCGACGGTCCTTGGCGTCGGTAAACGCGCCTTTCTCGTGGCCGAACAGCTCCGATTCCAGCAGGTTGGACGGGATGGACGCACAGTTGAACTCGATGAAGGGCCCCTTGGCCCGCGGCCCGTCGAAATGCAGGGCGCGCGCCACCAGCTCCTTGCCAGTACCGGTCTCGCCTTCTACCAGCACCGGCGGCAGGTCGTTGTTGGGCATGCGCCGTTCCGCGTCCAGCAGCTGCTTGAGGGTGCTTTTCATGCTGAGCATGGGTGCAGATTCGCCAATCAGCGCCTGAATACCGGCATTCTGCGCATCGCGGTCCTGGTAGAACGACAGGGTGCGCTCCATGCGGTCGGTGGCCAGGGCCTTGTCCAGCAACAACTTGAGCTCGGGCAGGGCCACCGGCTTGGTCACGTAGTGAAACGCGCCCTCCTTCATGGCCACCACCGCATCCTCGATATTGCCGTAGCCGGTCATCATGATCACCTTCAGATCCGGCGCGCTGATGCGCAGCTTCTGGATCAGGTCATGGCCGCTCAGGCCCGGCAGCGAGTTGTCGGTCAACACGGCGTCGGGCTGGAAGGTGCGCAATTGCTCCAGCGCATCCTCGGCGCTGTGGCAGACAGTGACCTCGAAGCCCTTGCGCTCCAGATAGGTCTGAATGTTCTGCGCCAGGATTTCATCATCCTCGACCAGCAGTATGCTGTGCTCCATATTCCCCTCCCGCTGCCACTCTGAAATTGAGACTTACACGGGTTCCTTCCTGCTCCTGACTGGTCAGGTCGACCGAGCCCTCGAAGCGTTCCATTATCCGTTTGACCAGCGACAACCCCACGCCCAGCCCACCTTGCTTGGTGGTGAAAAACGGTTTGAACACCATGCGTTCCTGTTGCCGGGTCATGCCTTTACCGGTGTCGGCTACCGTCATGGTCAGGCGCCCAGCGGGCAGTTCCTGCACCTCGATGGTCAAAATGCCGCCGTTGGGCATGGCTTCCAGCGCGTTGGTGAACAGGCTGTTTAAAATCTGCATCAGCTGTACCGGGTGGCTCACCACCTTGGGATAGCCGCGCGGCGACCAGTTCAGTTGCACGCCAAAACGGCGAATCATGCTCTCGTGCTGTTTGCACGCCAGCTCGATGGCCTCGGTCAGATCCACCGCTTCCTTGTCGGTGCTCATGGGCTTGAGGGATACAAGCAACTCCCGTACCCACCTCGACATACGGTCAACCTGGCCAATGATGTCGGCAATGTTCTTCTGCGAGTCCTCGCTGGCCACTTCCTGCGCCAGCTCGGCGCTGGAGCGGATGGTGGCCAGCGGGTTGCGCAGGCTGTGGGCCACCGCCGAGGACATCTCGCCCAGGGCCACAAAGGTTTCGTTGGCCACCAGTTGCCGCTCCTGGGTGCGCAGCAGGATCGCGGCGCGCCGCACAATCCAGTACAGGCCGCCGTAGATCAGCGCGCCGCCGAACAGGGTCGCCAGCCAGATCATCAGGTAGCCCAGGCGGATACGGGCCACCAGGTCCGCCGGTTCCTTGTAGATCTCCACCATGGCCACCACTTTGCTACGGTCGGCGTTGAACAGCGGGATGTAGTTTTCAATGAACAGGTATTCAGGTTCGCGCAGCAGTTTCTGCTCCGGGCGCTCCTCGGCAATGCGGTGATAGCTGGCGGCCACCGGCACTTTCATCTCGAAGGCTTCGTCCAGCTCGTCATCGTCCTCGATGTGCGCGCCCATCAGTTGCGGGTTGGTGGACCAGATGACCTGGCGATTCAACCCGTAGACGCTGGCCAGTAGCAGGTCCGGGAGCTGAGACAGGTGGTCCAGGAACTCGGCACGGGCCGCATTCTGAGCGTCGGCGCTGAAGCCCGGCAGGTTCGGGTGGTCCTGGGCGTCCAGCACATCGCCAATGGTCAGGCTGACCGGAATATGGGCATGGCGCAGCTCGGCCTCGCCGATGGACTGGATGAATTGCGCAGTCAGCAGTGCGTCGCGCTCCACGCTCTGATCCACCACGAAGCGCGTCGACACGTACCCCAACCCCAGCGCCACGGCACCGATGATCAGCAGGCTGGCCAACGAGAACCAGCGCAGCAGATTGAAACTGCCGACGCGCGGGCCTGTGGCCGAAGGGTTGATCGTCTGCATGTCAGGATTTCCTGGCTGCTGTCGCTTGAAGATATAGACCCGCCAACACCGGTGCCACTGATGATTGGCTATGACGGGACGGCCCATGATAGTAATTTGCCTCTATTGCATCTTTGACATGTCGTGCTGTGCGTGATCGCCGTGGTGCATGTGCTGCATATCAACGTCTGCAACCGGCGCGGGCAGAGGTTTCTGGCGGTCGGTCTCACTGTCCAGAAACTCCAGAATAGACTTCACCGACACGTCGTCCAGGCGCAGGTTGGGCATGGGAATACTGTCGTACTGCTGGTAGAGCTGCATGGCCAGCGGGTCTTTCTCGGCCAGCAAGCGGTCGGGCTCCTTGAGCCAGCGCGTCAGCCAGGCGTAGTCGCGCGTCCGGGTCACGCCGATCAGGTCGGGGCCGATGCTGCGCAGGCCCAGCCCCTGCCCGTCCATGGGCCCCAGGCTATGGCAGGAGGCGCACCGGGTGCGGAACAGCTCTTCGCCGTTGCTGGGGGGGCGTATTTCCGGAGCATTGGCGTAACTCTGCTCGGTGCTGGCGGTTTTCCAGTTCTGCAGGGTGTTGGCCAACTGATCGGCCAGAATCCACGGGTTCTCGAAGGGCGAGGCCTTCATCCAGCGGCCACTGGCCTGGTTGCCCACGATCAGGCTCAGGTTGTGGTCCTTGGTGCGACCATTGTCCACGCCTTCGATGAACAGCCCCAGTTTCTGCCGCAGTTCGGTGATGTCCTGCTTGTTGCCGGTGAGGAACTGCCAGCCGGGGCCGACCTTGAACTTGTCCATGTAGTGTTTGAGTGCTGCGGGCGTGTCGTGCTCCGGATCGATGGTGATGGAGTAGAAGAACACGTCCTTGCCAACCCGATCGCCCAACAGCTTTTGCACCTGGCGCAGCCGTGCCGTTTCCAAGGGGCAGGAGTCGGTGCAGGTGGTGAAGATGAAGTTGATCACCACCACCTTGCCTTTGATCAGGTCGTCGAAAAAGTGCACCGGCTGCCCGTCCTGGTTGGTCAGCGCGGTGTTGGGGAAGTAGTCGCCGCCCCAGGGGGTGGCGGAACCTTGCGCCTCAGGCGCCGGCGTCACCACCAGTTCATGGGCGCGCAGTACCTGGCAGGCCAGCAGGCACGTCACCAGCATCAGTATCCAGTGCAATCCCAAGGCGCTGTTGCGGATGTCGTGCTTGCGCATGGCCGTCTCCTTACTTGACGTTGACTTGCGGGCCGAAACCGTCGCCATTGCGGAAGTTAGGCAGCGCGGCGGAGTTCACGTAGCGCACGCCATCCCAGCTAGGCAGCGGGGTGGGCATCAGCTGCAGTTGCCCGGGTTTTTCCAGGTCCCAGCGCAGCAGCATGGAGTTGTCCTCGTGCTGGGTGTTGTGGCAGTGCTCCATGTAGGTCCCGGCGAACTCGCGGAAGTTGATCGCCATTTCCACGTTGTCCAGGCCGTCCGCTTCCGAGCCGATGCGGTAAACGTCCTTGCGCGCCCATTTTTCCCACTCAGGCGGTGCCTTGCCGCCACGGCTGAGGATGATGCCCTCCTCGAAGTGCACGTGTACCGGGTGGCTCCAACCCTTGCCGCCGGCCTGGATTTTCCACACTTCCAGGGTGCCGATACCGCCGTAGCCTGCATCGGTGGGGCCGTTGGCCAGTTGCGTGGAGGCGTTCAGCCGGCGTGGGTCCATGTGGTAGCCGAAGCCGCCATCGGTCTTGACGGTCCAGGGCGCTTCATCGGTGCCGTCCGCGCGGCCGAAGATGAAGGTGCGGTGGCGCGCCTTGGCCAGGATCAGCTTGTCGGCAGCGTTGTCCCGGTGAATCTTGAGCGGGATCATGACCTTGCCTTCGGCTTTGCCTGGTTTGGCCGGCTCATACTGCGAGGGGTCCATGGCCAGGTCCTGGCCGGTGTAAGCCTTGACGTTCATCTGCAGGATTTTGCCGACCACGGGGTCGCCCTTGTCCCATTGCGGGCCCTTGCTACCTTGCTTGATGACCGGCAGGTATTTCTCCGACAGGATGTCGGCCAGCGGGATCACCTCTTTGGGGCCTTTGCCGTCGTCATGGGCCTGCATGTTCACCAGGAACACTTTGTCCCCGGCTTTGACGCCGTTTTTCGAGAAGTTGACGATGATGTCGAACCGTTCGGCGATGCCCTGGGTCGGCAGAATGGCGTTGTGGTTCTGTTTGTCGCCATCGGCGTCCAGGTCCATGGTGCCGTCGAAGGGCACGGCGTGTTCCATGATGTTGCCGTCGTTGGCGATCATGTGGAACGGTACCCGGGCATAAGACAGCCCCGAGCCCTTGGGCCCCTGGAACTCACCGCTGGTACCTTTGATTTCGCGTACCAGCGCCAGCTTGAAGTAACGCGACACCGAACCGTTGAGGATACGGAAGCGGTAGCTGCGGGCGCGTACGTCCAGCACTGGTTTCCACTGCCAGTTGACCATGGGCTGGTCACCCAGGAAACCGTCGGTGTTAAAGGGGTTGAACCACAGTTGGCCGTCCTGATCCCAGGCCTTGTCGGCCACCACCAAGTTGACGTCGTAGTCGCGGTTGCCCCACGGCAGGCCGCTGCCGCTGGGGAAACGCAGGTTGACGCCGTCGTCCACCGCTTCGTTGCCGCGGTCCAGGGCGCTGTAGTAGTTCATCATCGCCGCGTTGCCCTTGTAGACGTTCTGGGCAGTGAAATCGAGCATGTGGTCGTGGAACCAGTGGGTGCTCATGGTTTCGCGCCAGTCGCCGCGGATCTTGATGGTGCCCTTGTCGCAGGTTTTCAGGCCCGGGCTGGCGTCGTTGACCCACAGGGTTTCACCCGGCGAGCACGGGAAGGCGGCGCGCGGGTCCTGGGCGTTGGTGTTGATGGTGTCGTACCCGGCCAACTGGATCGGCCAGCGATAGTCGTAGTACTGGCCCGGGAAGAAGAAGGCGTTGGCGTAGCCGTCGCTTTCGGCCGGGGCGTGACCGTTGTGCTCGTGGGTACTGATGGTGTGCAGGCCGAAGCCTTTGTTGGCCGACGGGTCGATGGGCAGGCCGTTGTAGTGGCGCATCAGTACCGGCTGGCCGTAACGCACCATCAGCAGCTTGGGCGGCAAGGTGCCGTCGAAGGTCCACACCGCGTTATGGTTCTGCACCGGCATATTGGGGTGAAAGCGCGTATCTACGCCCTTGGCGGTACCGTCGGTGGCCGGGATGCCCGCCACGTTGTGGTACAAGCCGCCGGGGCCGAACTCGCCCACTTGGTAGCCGTGACGCTGCTTGCTGTCACGCAGGCCGCCATTGACGCGGGCGCCGGTTTGCACCGTTTTGTAGGCATATTGCGGGTAGAACTCGTTCCAGCGCTGGTGCGACCAGCCCTTTCCTGGTGGCCGCCCTTCGGCCGAGGAACCGATGTGACGGTTGAGGAAAATCTCGATCTGGGTTTGCCAGGGGTTGCGGTCCACGGTGTTGGACACCTGGCTTGGGAATGGCGTCAGGCCAGGCTGGCGCAGAAAGGCGTCCAGCGCACTGCTGGGCGGCGCGCTGCGGGCGTCGTTGAGCGGGTCCTGCTGCGGTGCGGGCCCCTTGACCGGCGCCGGGAACGGCAGCGGGCCGGGCGGCGTGGTGGGGTCCAGTTTTTCCGGGCCGAACTCTTCGAACAGGGTCAACTGCTGGGTAAATGGCTGAGCCCCGTACAACGGGCTGGGCTTGCCATTGGTGGGGTAGTTGAAGCTGGTCTGCGCCGCGGGCGGCAGCACGTTTTCGATCCGGGTGGTGGCCTTGGTGCCCTTCACGGCATCGGGCAGGTCGAGGGCGTCTTCGTTCGCCTCGCGGTCTGTCAGGATGGCGTTCAACGCCGAGGTCTCGTCGGCCGGTTCATCCTGATAGGCGGAAGGATCCGTACTGGACGGCTGGCTCTCATCATCGATCGGGCTGGCCCAGGCGCCGTGACAGGTCACGGCCATGGCCAGGGCGATGCTCAGGGGAGTCAGCTTGGCGATCCGCCTTAGCGATAGCCATTGTTTCTTGTTCATTGTCATCCGCCTCGATTCGTGAAGGGGTGATGACACCTGAGCAATTAGTCGGCCAGCTTTTAGCGAACCCTGTAAAAGCCTTTGAAACATGAGGTTACCAATGCTACGGGGTAACCGAGGGGTTGGGGTGACTGGGGAATGACACCCGCTTGCGGGGAAAGTTCATACCCGGTTTTTTGGGTGCTGCCCCCTCATTTTCATGCCAGACAAACAAGGCGGACCAGGTGATGCCACAGGCAAAACTGGCCCGAAACAGATGTGGGACCTAGCGAAGCTAGGGAAGCAGGCGACTCGGACTCTCGGCTGACCGCTTCCCGAGCTTCGCCCGGTCCCACAGGAGGTGAGTGCGGTGTACGCTCGCGGCGCCTGGCTTGGGGCTTTGTGGCGTTCTTGAGATCGCGCGCCGCCCGCGCGGCGCTTCCCGGGTAGAACCCGGTCCTACATTTGTTTCGGGCCAGTTATGTCTGTGGCATCACCTTGTCCGCCCTGTTTGCCTGGCTTGAGATGGGTGATTACCCCACCAAACAAAACACCAGGCTCACACACGTCCCCTGCCCCTCCACACTCTGCAACTCCACCCGCCCGCCAAACCGCTCCATGATCCGCTTCACCAGCACCAACCCCACCCCCAGCCCCCCTTGCTTGGTGGTGAAAAACGGCCGGAACGCCATGCTGCGCTGCTCCTGCGACATGCCTTTGCCGGTGTCCGTCACACTCAGGCAGGCCCAGCGGTTGTCCTCGCAGGTCAACCCAACCGTCAGCGTGCCGCCCTTGCCCATGGCCTCCAGCGCGTTGGCCAGCAGGCTATTGAGGATTTGCGTCAACTGCACCTGCTGGCTCAGCACCATGGGCGTGTGCTGGGGCTGGAACACCACGCGCGCCTGGGCACGGGCGATCTGCTGCTCGAACGCCAACAGGCTATCGTGCACGCAAGCCACCAGGTTCACCGGTTCCGGGTCATCGTTGAGCGGGCGCAAGGATGACAGCAGATCACGCACCCAGGTCGACATGCGGTCGACCTGGCTGATGATGTCGCCAATGTTCCTGTGCGCAGCGCCGCTGTCGAACTCCATCGCCAGCTCGGCACTGGAACGGATGGTGGCCAGCGGGTTGCGCAGGCTGTGGGCCACCGCCGAGGACATTTCCCCCAGTGCCACGTAGGTTTCGTTGGTGACCAGCTTTTGCTGCTGCAAGGTCAGCAGCATCGCCGCCCGGCGCACTATCCAGTACAGCCCCAGGTAAATCAGGCCGCCGCCGAAGATCGTGGCCAGCCAGAT
This sequence comes from gamma proteobacterium L18, assembly GCA_000497835.1. Taxonomy (GTDB): domain Bacteria; phylum Pseudomonadota; class Gammaproteobacteria; order Pseudomonadales; family Pseudomonadaceae; genus Aquipseudomonas. The sequence goes on from KI547165.1 coordinate 558,637, forward strand.
CAGCAGCAACCCCTGCTCCATGCGGGTGATCAGGTCCTTGGGCTCCTTGTAGATTTCCACCATGGCCATCACCTGATCGCCGGTGGCGTTGAACAGCGGCACATAGTTTTCGATGAAGATGAAGTTCGGCGGGTTGACGAATTTCTGCTCCTCGCGGGCATCGTCCAGGTTGTGGTAACTGCTGGACACCGGAATTTTCTCTTCGAACGCCCGGTCCAGGTCTTCATCGTCGAGGATGTATTTGCCGCTCAGCTGCGGGTTGGTGGACCAGATGACCTTATGGTCGGGGGCATAGATGTTCACCAGCAGCACATCGGGCAACTGGGCCACATGGTCGAAAAATTCGCCTCGCACCTTCTCCCGCAGGCCCGGCGCGATACCGCGGTACTTGCCGTCCTGGCGTGGGTCCAGCAGCTCGCCCATGGGTGGCACATTGTCGATGCTCATGTGGCGCACTTCGGTGGCGGCGACCGACTGCACGAACTGGGCGGTCAGCAAGGCGTCGCGTTCCACGCTCTGGCCGATCACAAAGCGCGTCGATACCGCGCCCAGCCCCAGGGCCACCAAAGCGATGATCGCCATGCTGGTGACGGAGAACGAGCGCAGCAGGTTGAAGGTCCTCAGGGGCGCCGTGCGGTCGGGCGGCACGTCGTGCTGCCGGTTAAGTGGCCATTTCATGGTCATGTGGTTCCCCTTCCAGTCCCTAAGGGTATAGCCCACCTCCGGGAAAACGAGCGGGCAATGTGCCAATGCCCCCACAAATGGGGGAAACACCCCAGCCTGTACCGCCTGCAAGCGCTGGTAATCGGCCGTGCGAGGCTCTGGCCCGCAGGTTTTCGCCTGTCTGGCACACATGTTGCGCTCGCCCCCTGCAACTGACCCATCCCCCTGCAGGGGCAGGGCCTTTGCCAGAGGGAGAACACCCATGCACCCTTTACTTGCCAAAACAGCCACCGCACTGGTGGTGACTTGCCTGGCCCAGGGCGTGGCCCGGGCGGCGTTGTTCGATGTCGATCCGGGCCCTTACGCGGCGCCCACCGGCTTTTTCGCCGGGTGGTATCAGGACACCCATGGTCGGGTCCTGGACCTGTGCCTGTCCAAAGCCCTGAGCTCGCGGGTGCCCAGCGTGCCGGGCACCCCCAGCTACATGTGCTCGTTGATTCCCAACCCTGGGGTATTCGACGACAGCAAGGCGATTGTCTTCCCCACCAACTTCCCCGATGAGGCGTTCTGGTTCACCGCCGATGCGGCCCTGACCGACGCGGCTACCGGCGTCAACCTCAGTTACGGCTCGGCGGTGGAAGCGGCCTTCAGTGGCGGGCTGCCCGCCGACGGCGAGCAGATCAGCTTTGCCCGCATCCGCATGCGTATCGACGTGCCGGTGGCGGGTACCTACATCGTCACCCACCCCTACGGGGTAGAAGCCTTCACCGTGACCACGCCGGGCCGGCGCGCCATCAACCTGACCCGCGACATCGGCATCGGCGCGCCCAAGGTGTACACCGGCACACTGGCCGGCGACATCGGCCCGTTCCTGCGCAGCGTCAACGGCCCCTACACCGAAACCAACCCGCAGACGGGCGCGGCCGAAAGCTTCATCGGTGACCCCAACCTGAACGAGGCCGCCACCGGCAGCCCGTACAACACCAACTACGTGCGCATCGAAGGCCCCAACGGCATCGACCTGCGCACCACCCTGTTCGCCATCTCCGGCAAGCTGTCCAGCGTGGTTCGCCCCACGCCGCTGATCACCCAGCGTGGCACTTACTCGCGCCGCGCCGGCACCAGCGCGCCGATTGCCCAGCAGGACGTGTTCGTGCAGGCACCGCCGCAGCCGGCCACCGTCACCCTGACCAGCAACACCCCGGCCCTGGCACTGGGCGAGACCACCGCCACCGGCAACTGGTACGGCCAGTCAGCCACCAACCCGACGCTGCCCAGCGTGCTGCAGATCACCGCCGACAATCACCTGGCCATCGCCAGCAGCACCCCGACCACCCTGGGCCTGCCGCTGACGGACCTGGTGATCATCCAGCGCGCCGAATACAGCCTGAGCACCGGCCAGTTGACCCTGGTGGCGTCCACCAGCGACGAGACCTCACCGCCCGTGCTGACCGCCACCACCCTGGCCGGCGCCACCATTGGCGCGCTGGGCGGCGATGGCGCGGTGAAAACCCTGGCCACCAGCATTTCACCCATTCCGCCGGCCAAGGTCCGCGTGACCTCGTCCAACGGCGGCAGTGACGTCGAAGAAGTGGTCATCGTGCAATGAACGCCAAACGGCCCAGATCTGCTTCAGGAGGCACCATGAACCTACGCCCCAACCTGGCCCTGAGCGCCGTGGCGATTGCACTGACCCTGTCAGGCAACGCCCATGCGGTGCTGTCGGCCGTCGACACCAGTCCCTATACCGCCGCCACCGGACGTTTCCCGCTGTGGTACCAGGACTCCACCAACCTGCAACTGGAGCTGTGCCAATCCAAGGCGCTGAGCTCGCGCGTGCCCAGCGTGCCGGGCACGCCTTCGTACATGTGCACCATCCTGCCGGAACCCGGGGTGTTCGATGACACCCTGCCCATGGTGTTCCCCGACAACTGGCCCCCCGAAGCCTTCTGGACCGTGGCCGAGGCCAAAATCCCGGCGGTGGGCAACAGCGGCTACGAGCTGGAAGCCTACGTGGCCGGCGTCGAGGCGGCGTTCACCACTCCGGAGCCGGTGGACGGCCAGCAGATCAGCTTTGCGCGTATCCGTATCCGCATCAACGTGCCCCAGGCCGGTACCTATACCGTGACCCACCCTTATGGTGTGGAAACCTTCAACGTCACCACCCCGGGCCGTCGGGCCATCAACGTCACCCGTGACATTGGGGTTGCCGCACCGGGCAACTTCACCGGCGCGCTCAATGGCGCGGTGGGGCCGTTCCTGCACAGCGTCAATGGTCCCTATGTCGAGGTGAACCCCGAGACCGGTGCCAGCGAGACCTTCGTCGGCGACCCCAACCTGGCCGAACCCGTCACCGGCAGCCCCAATAACACCAACTTCATCCGTATCAGCGGCCCGGCCGGCACCATCCAGACCAACCTGTTCAACCTGACCGGCAAGGTCTACGACAACCGTGCGCAAACCGCGGTCGATACCCAGCGCATCACCTACCGGCGCACCAGCAACGGTGGCAGCCCCAGCACCCGCGTCGAGGTGTTCGCCAGTTCGCCCAACAGCTCCAGCCTGTGTTTCCGTGAAACCCTGGCACTGGTGCCGGGCACCCCGGCCACACCGTGCCAAACCCCGATGGTGGGCGACAACAACGGCCTGTTCTTCGGCCAGCACCTGATCAGCGGCACCACCTTGCCGTCAGTGGTGGTGGTCACGGCCAGCAACCCGGCCGGCACCACGCGGCCCACGGCGGTCTCGAGCAAACTGGTGGACCTGGTCAAGATCCAGACCGCCACCTACACCTGGAGCAACAAGACCCTGGTGATCGAGGCCACGTCGACCGATGAAATCAACGTGCCTGACATGGTGGCCGCAGGCTTTGGCCGCCTGTCCAAGACCGGTACCTTGCAGCGCCTGACCGTGACCGACCTGGCCCAGCCGCCCGCCAGCGTCACCGTCAAGTCCGCCGCCGGTGGCAGCGACACCGAGTGGGTGAAGGTGGTGGGCAACGCCCCCAACAGTGGGGACAACCAGCCACCGATCGCGGTGGCCGACACCGCCTCCACCGGGTTTGGCGTGCCGATTACCCTCAACGTGCTGGCCAACGACAGCGACCCGGACAACAACGTGCCACTGAGCGTGACCGGGTTGACCCAACCGGCGACAGGCCAAGGCACCGTCGCCCTCAACGGCAGCACCCAAGTGGTCTATACCCCACCAGCCGTGGTCAACGCGCCGATTGCCGCGACCTTCACCTACATGGCCCAGGACAGCAAAGGACTGGCCTCGACCCCGGCCACGGTGACCGTCAACGTGGCGCCCAACCGGCCACCGGTGGCCAACCCGGACACCGGCGCCACCCTGGGCGTACCGCTGGTGATCAACGTACTGGCCAACGACACCGACCCAGAGGGCAACGTGCCGCTGGGCGTGGCCAGCGTGACGCAACCGGCTGCCGGGCGCGGCACCGTGACCACCGATGGCACCCAGGTGACCTACACCCCACCGGCCACGGTGACTGCGGCCTTCACCACCACCTTCACCTACGTGGCACGGGACAGCTTCGGCGCCCTGTCGCCGTCGGCGACGGTGACGGTGCAGGTGTCGCCACGGCCGGCGGCGGAGACCTTCACGGTCACCACCTCCACCGTGCAGGCGAAATCGGGCAACCGCTTTGTCTGGGACTTCGCCGGCACCTCGTCGGTGGTCACGGGTAACACCATCACCGTGGTCGTCAGCACCCCGACCGGCCCGGTCACCCTGGGCACCACCACGGTACCGGCCACCGGCCGCTGGCGCCTGACCGTCAACAACAGCACCGTGGCGCCGTCCGCCAACCCCACCGCCACCATCCGCAGCTCGCAAGGCTCGGTGCGCACGGTGAACATGACCACGCTGTAGCCCGTGTACCCGCCGGCCACCTGGCCGGCGGGCCACCCACACCCAGGAGTTGCCCATGCGCCTGCTGATCCCTGCCCTGCTGTGCCTGTGGGTCGCCGCCCAAGCGCCTGCCTGCCTGGCCGACGACCTGATGGACAACGCCGACCTGGCGCCCTCCAGCGACCTGGGCGAACTGCCGCCGCCGGTGGGCCAGCATGCGCTGATCAACCAGCAAGGCCAGGCCAACGAGGCGCACCTGCAGCAAAGCGGTCAGTCGCTGCTGGGCAACATCGTGCAGATGGGCAGTAACCAGGAGGCCTACATCCTGCAGCAAGGCAGCGACCTGATGGCCTCCATCAACCAGCAGGGTTCAGGCAACAACGCCAGCATCACCCAGCGCGGCAGCAGTAACCGCGCGCAGATCGACCAGAACGGCAATAACAACAACGCGAGCATCGATCAAGCCGGTACGGGGCTGCAAAGCGCCGTGACGCAGTCAGGCAACGGTATGAGCGTTTCCATCAGGCAGTACCGCTGAAAGACCCTTAAGTCCTTAGGAGGCACCACCCATGTTTATTCTCAAACCCCTCGCCGCCGCCATCCTGGTGTTCGGCTGCGCGCAGGCCATGGCCAGCAACAGCGTGTCCAACCAGACCCAGAACGGCAATGGCAACACCGCCAGCGTCGAGCAGCAGCAAGCCGCCCAGGCCCGCGCCGTGCAGACGCAGACCGGTGAAGGCAACTACGGCAGTGCCTTCCAGCAAGGCACCGACAGCCTGATGCAGCTCAACCAGGACGGCCAGTACAACCAGGGCTACACCGAGCAGATCGACGAAAGCGCCAGCCAGTTGCTGCAACAGCAAAACGGCAACGGCAACACCGTCGACGCCAGCCAGTCCAGCGGCCATGACAACTATGGCGTCCAGCAGCAAAGTGGCAACGGCAACTACTCGCAGGTGTATCAGGACACCCAGGCCGGCAGCCAGGCGGCCACCGTGCAGGCCGGCAATTACAACAGCGCGCGTATCCAGCAAGTGTTCGGCGGCATCAACAACAACGCGGTGATCAACCAGCACGGCGACAACCACAGCGCCCGCGCCGAGCACCTGGACCACGTGGACGGCCACATCACCATCAACCAGACCGGCGACGGCCAGATTGCCTACGGCGAACAGGGTGACGGCGTGGGCGGCAGCGTGGCCATCGACCAGGGCGGTTACTCGAACGCCACCACCGTGTGGCAGGACGTGCAAACCGGCGATACCCAGGCCCATGTGGTGCAATACGGCAGCCTCAACGACGCCACCGTCGACCAGTTCGACGGCCACGCCAACAACGCCCTGGTGCTGCAATCGGGTGACACCAACACCGTGTACGCCGACCAGACCCATGCCACCAACGCGGCGTTGACGCTGTACCAACGCGGCAACAACAACGCCCATTACACCTACCAGACTGGCACCAACCAGACCATGACCGTGGCCACCACGGGCAATGGCAACACCGTCAACGCCAACCCCTACCAGGGCAGCCACGTGGGCGGCCAGAGCGGCACCGGGCAACGCGCCGCCATCAACCAGAACGGCAACCAGAACGTCGCCACCTTCACCCAGGGCGGCGCCAGCCATGCCACCCAGCTCAACCAGAGCGGCCAGGGCAACCAGGCCACCATCAAGCAGGCCGATAGCTACAACGAGCTGTACTTTGACCAGAACGGCAGCGACAACATTCTGATCTCTGACCAGCGTGGTGAGAACAACGTGGTGCAAGGTACCCAGAGCGGCGATGGCAACAGCGCCACCTTCGACCAGTCGGGCTACAACAACCGGGCTTACACCGCACAGGTATACGGCAGCGACAACCAGATCACCATCAAGCAGGCCGACAGCATGAACGTGGCGTACGTGACCCAGGGTGGCACGGCGAACACCGCCAGTGTGGACCAGGCGGGGCAGTCGCAGAGTGCGGTGGTGCAGCAGTATGGTGGGGCGAACAGCGCGACGGTGTTGCAGCGTTAACGAAAGCGGCAGCAACCAAAACCGCAGCCCTTGGGCTGCGGTTTTTTTATGGGCGCGGCACCCCAATCCAAAGCCAGACAAACAAGGCGGACCAGGCGATGCCACAGACATAACTGGCCCGAAACAGATGTGGGACCGAGGGAACCTCGGGAAGCGCCGCGCGGGCGGCGCTCGGTCTCAAAACCGCAGGAAAGCCCCAAGGCATGCACCCGGCAACACCACCGCCCCCCGTAGCAGCGGCCGCTAGGTCGCGTCACAGACACCGCAATTCGCCAGGAACACCGCCGACGCGACCTGGCGGCCGCTGCTACACGGAACGTGTCGGGACATGGAGGTGCGCGTCTTGGGTTTTCCTGCGTTCTTAAGATCGAGCGCCGCCCGCGCGGCGCTTCCCGGCCAGAGGCGGAAGGCCGCCCCGCCGCTCCTACATTTGTTGCAACGTGCCATGGCCTGGGGGATTGGGGTTGTCAGCCTTTGGCGCATGGCTTGAGTGCGCATGTGGGACCGGGAGGCTTACTCTTCAGGGTCCTGCGGGTGGCTCTGGCTCAGGTAGCGGTCCAGGGTTTCGTTGCCATTGCCGCTGTTGTCACCCGACACGGTCCACATGTGTCGTTCGATGCCTTGGGCCACCAGGTGGCCGACAGCCGCCTCGATTGCCGACAATACGCACAATTGCGCCGGTTCGTTGGTGGTGTAACCCACTTCGGCTTCCAGCAGCTTCTTGAACTCGATGAACTTGAAGATCCCGGCACTGCGGCTGACCGAGTAAATGGTCTTGGTGGTCATGACGTTGGCCAGCACCTGCCCGCTGCGCACATCCACCGCGCGCAGGTTGACGGTCACCTGGTCCACCCGGTATTCACGCGATATATCGATGCCCAGGTAACGGGCGCCCTCACCGCCGCTGCGCACGTTGGTGTCGTAGGCGATGATGCCGCCTTCCAGCATCAGGTTGGCCGCCTGCAGGGCCGGCAGGTCGCCGGCGATGTTCACCGGGGCATCGGTCCTTTTTCTGCGAGGCGCGGATGATCTTGCGCTCGGTCAGCAGGTTCTGCAGCCCTTCGCGCTCCAGCACCACGAACCAGCCACTGGCCTGCATGGCGTCCATCAACATGCTGGCGGCGCCCTGGGTCACGCTGGTGGAAAACGAGCTGGCCGGCGTGGGTTTGTATTGCCCGGTCTGATCGCGGAAGCCATACACCACGGCCATCAGCCGGCCCTTGGGCCGCGGCATTTTAAGCAGGTCGTAGTAGGTGGAAGCCCGCGGCGTCAGCGTCGGGGTGTCTTTGTCCTGTTCGGCGGACATGGGTTCGCGCAGGCCGCAGCCCTGCAGGGTGGCCAGGATCATCGCGGCCAGGATCAATTTTTTCATCGCGCACACTCCCCAGTAGCCCAAAACCCTTATTGGGTCAGGCCATTAACCTTGATTTCAGACACTTCGCCGGTGCTGCGGTCAGTCACGTTAATGCTCAGCGCGCCGTCGTTATCAATCACGTTGACGATGAAGGCATCGGTGGAAAGGCTGCCCGAATTGCCCGTCGAGATGTTGTCCAGCACCTGCCCCAGCAGCCGTGACTGCAGCTGGCTGGTGAAGCGCTCCAGCGCCGTGGTGCCGGTGGTGGTGGTCTTTTTCAGGTCCGGGTCGTCGAAATCGTTCTGCGCCTGGGCGTTGTTGAGCAACCAGGTGCCGTTCAACGGGTTGCCGCCGAACGAGGGGTTGACCGGGGTGTACACCAGTTCCGTGGCGTGGGCGGTGCCGATCCCCAAGACAACGGCCAGGGCGCAGGCGGAGAAAGTTTTATTGTTCATAGTTCGTCCTTCTCGAGGTCGGTGGTGTCCTGCAGCAAGGTTTCCAGCTTGCGCTGGACGATCTGCGCCCTGACCAGGTCAGCGGCTTCGGTGGCCGTGTCCTGTAATTCCACGGTGTTCGGCGGCAGGAAGCGCCGGTAGATCACGCGTTGTTGGTATTCCACGGTAATAAGGCTGCCCCACCGCGGGTCCGGGCGTTCACGCACCACCAGGTTAAAATCCATGCGGCTGGTGGCCCGCAGGCGTTCGGTGAACGCGTAGTAAAAGTCGTGGCCCACGTGGGAAATGGCGTTGTCCACCACGAAGCCCATCATTTCGTCCTCTTCATTGGCGCGCGCGGCGCCGTTCAAGGCCATGACCAGCAGCGCCACCGCGCACAAGCGGTTCATGGCGCCAGCCCCTTGAGCGGGTTGGCCGCGGCCGGTTGGGGGCCGCTGTCGGCGGTGGCTTTCTCGGCCACGAACTGCCAGTCGGCGTAATGCTCCATCCCTTCGAACTCCGACCATTGCGCCGGGAAGCCGACCTGCTTGAGCGGCCGCTCCTGGGCCTGGCTGTAGACGCCGGTGATGCGATTATCCAGGCCGCGCAGCAGGCCCCAGTCGGCGCTGTTGGTCATCGGGTCCGGGTACAGCCGACGCAGGTGGTGGCGGGGGCTGGGAAAGCGCGAATCCTGCACCAGGTCCGCCAGGTCCTTGGGGTACTGGGCAAGGCCTGGGGATGCGCGGTAGTAGCTGCGCAGCGCCTCGGCGTACTGGGTGCCCACCCACACCAGCTCGCGCTCGTGCTCGCGGCGCGCCAGGGTCGACCACAGCTGGCAGGCACTGGCCAACGAGGCGCCCATGATCGCGATCAGCACCAGCACGCCCAGGTAGGTGAACCCGGCACTGGCGGCCTTACCATTGAGCGTACGGGCTGCCATCGCGCGACCTCCCTTCTGCCCCGCTTTTCACATCACCCACGCCACCGCTGACGCCGGCCGGTGGCGGCACCAGCACCCACTGGTCGTTGCGCTCGGTGATGGGGTCCACCGGCGCGTTGCGCAGGTAGCGCTGCTCCACCAACTGCTCCAGCGAATCAGGGTAGTGCCCGGTGTCGCCGTAGTAGTGGTCCAGCGCCTCGCGCATCGACGACAGGCTTTGGCGCAGGGTGGTTTCCTTCGACGCCTCCAGGCTGTTGAAGTAGCGTGGCAGCGCGATGGTCATCAAGGTGGCGATGATCGCCATCACCACCATCAGTTCAATCAGGGTAAAACCCGTTTGCCGACGCATGAGGGTCACCATTCCCGGTAAGGGATGCCGTTGAGGCCCGTGCCACGTGCCAGGGAGTAGACGTCGAACACGTCCTCGCCCTCGCGCGGGTTCTGGGCCGAGCTGTCGTAGCTGCGCAAGCCCCAGCCACCGTTGTCGTTGCGTTTGCTGGTGGCAAAGGGATCACGCGGGATGCGCCGCAAAAAGTAGAACTTGGCCCCTTTGGCGCTGCGCACATCCCGTACCCCGTCCACCAGCATCTCCAGGTTGCGGGGGTAGCCGTTGCCATCCAGGGTCTTCTCCAGGTAGCCGGCGTCATAAGCGCGCTTGTAGGCATCGATACCGTCGCGGATCTGGTACAGGGCGTTCTTGAGGTCCTGTTCCTTGCCGCGACGCACCAGCGTCTCGGTCAGCGGCGCCGCCATGCCAGCCAGCAGGCCGATCAGGGCAAGGGTCACCACCACTTCGATCAAGGTAAAACCGGCCGCTGCGCGCTTCATGACTCAAGGCCTCTCGACGGCTGGCACGGTGACCGCTACCGGCGTGGCCGCACTGTTGGTCGGCAGCGCCCGTGGCTGCTCGACGGTTTGCATCGAGCGGTCCGGGGCCTGCACGTGCATGCTGGTCTCGGTGCCGGTGGAGAACTCCATGTCCGACGGGCTCTGGTACGGCAGGTTGCGCACGATGCGCGGGGTGATCGACAGCACCAGCTCGGACTTGGCGAAGGTGTCCTTGTTGCTGCCAAACAGCCGCCCTACCCCCGGGATATCGCCCAGGCCTGGGATCTTGTTGCCGGTGTCGGCGTGATCGTTGCGCACCAGGCCTGCCAGTACCTGGGTTTCGCCGTCGTGCAGGCGCAGGGTGGTCTGGGCGTTGCGGGTGTCCACCTGAACCGGGATGGTGCCCTGGCGGGTCGGTTCCAGTGGGGTGGCGTTACTGACCTCCAGGGCAATCTTGATCGCCACCTCGTTGTTCAGGTGCACGATGGGTTGCACCTCAAGCTTGAGACCCACGTCCAGGTAAGTGACGCTTTCGGTGATCACCGGGCCCTGGGTGGACGGCACCGAGGTGGCGCTGATGATCGGCACGCGCTGACCGATGTGGATACGCGCCTGTTCACGGTTGCTGACGCGGATCACGGGGCTGGCCAGGGTGTTGACGCCGTTGTCCTGGGCGTTGATTTTCAGCTGCGGCGACGGCGAGATGGAGATGCGCCCGGCGTTGATGCCGCGCAGTTGCGACAGCACGCTGACTGCGCTGCCGTCGCCGTTGATCACGCCGAAGGTGCTGGGCCATTGCAGCCCCAGGTCAAGAATGCGCTGGCGGGCCACTTCCATCACTTCCACTTCCAGCACCACTTCAGGGTTGGACTGATCCTGCGCCTGCAGCAGTTTCTCGGCCATGCGGATGGCGTCTTCGGTGTCGCGCATGGTCAGGGTGTTGAGGCGCTCGTCGACGAACACATCGCGGGTCTTGAGCATGGTCTTGACCATGTTCAGCGCGGTGTTGGCGTCGATGTTGGTCAGGTAGAAGGTGCGCATCACCAGCTCCTGGTAGTCCTTGACCTTCTGCGGCGAGTCCGGGTAGATCAGCAGGGTGTTGTCGTTCACCACTTTCTGGTGCAGTTGGTTCTGCGACAGCAGCATCTGCACGGCGTCCTCGATGCGCACGTCACGCACGAAGATGGTGGCCTTGAGGTCCGGGCGCAGATCCTTGTCGAAGATGAAGTTCAGGCCAGCAACCTGGGACAGCACCTCGAAGATCGACTTGATGTTGGCGTCGCGAAACTCCAGGGTCACCGGCCGGTCCAGCTTGCTGCGCAGCTGCGGGTAGGGGATCTGGTTACGGCTTTGCACCAGCTGAATCTGGCTACGCAGCTCCAGGGCGCCTTCGTGGCGCGGGTCCAGTTCCAGAATCTGCCGCACCTGGCGGTCGGCGCTGAAAATGTCGCCGCGGCGCAGGTCCCCTCGGGCCAGCTCCAGTTTCTCGTCCAGGGTGCGCAGGTAGTCCAGCTGGTTCAGGGCGTCCTTGGCGCGGCCGTTGTTGGGTTCGATGTTCAGCACCCGGCCGTAGGCCTGGCGCGCCGTGGCCACGTCATGGTCCGCACGGGCCACATCGCCCTGCTTCATCAGGTCCTTCACCGCCCGCACCTTGCCGTTGCTCAGGGCCAGGTGCAGTTGCGTATCGCGCGGGTTCTGCCGCAGGCCGTCTTCGATACGGGCCAGGCCCGCTTCGTATTGGCCGTGTTCGATCAGGTCATTGCCTTCCTGATTGGCGACTTTGGCGGTACTGCAAGCCGCGAGGGCCACACACATGGCAAGGCTGGTGAGCATTAAGCGAGGTGCGTTCATGGGTTACTCCCCACAGACAAGGTCTGGGTCAAATGCAACGGCAGATAGACCAGGCTCAGTGCCTTGTCGTTAATGCTCTCGATCCGCCAGGTGTCGTCGATCACATCTCCCTTGCGCACGACGTATAGTTTTTCGCCGTTCTGCAAAAACACCTGCAGGTCACGGTTGTCATCCAGGCGCCCGATGAACTGGAACGGCATCGCTGGCGCAGTCGGGGCCGGTGCGGCCTGTTGCTGCTGTTGTTGCAGGGCGGCCAGTTGCTCGGCGGTGGGCGCAGGCGCCACCACGGCCCAGGTCTGGGCGGCGAACAGGTCGGCGCCCGGGCTCAGGTCGCGCAACGGCGCCTGGGCGGGTGCTGCGGGTGCACTGGACGGTGCCCGGCTGGCCTGCACCGGCGCGGGGTCGTCCTGCTGCATGAACAGATCGGGGTACCAGGCCAGGGCGCCGGCCACGGCGAAGAACGCCGTCCAGCCCATTACGCGACGGGTATTCATCATGACCTCGACAGGTAGAGGGTCATGCGGATCCGTCCGCTCAGGTCGGTTTCATCGATGCGCTTGCGCTGCAGCTCGACGTCTTCCACCACCACGGCCGGCAGCTGGCCCAGCAAGGCGTGCAGGAAGCGCCGCAGTTGCGGGTAGCTGCCGTGCACCGGCAACAGGATCTGGTAGCGGGCCAGGTGGGTCTTGGGGTCGATGCCCAGGGCGTAGTCGCCACGGGACAGGGCAATGTGCTCCTCGGCCGCCAGCGCATAGACCTTGTCGATGGCCACGGTGGCCTGCTGCTGGGCCGGCAGTTTGCGGTGGAACTCGTCCAGCTGGTGCTGGGGCACCACGGGGGCGGCCGCACTGCCCTGCTCTACCTGGGCCACGTACTCATCGGCCTGACGGGTCTGCTCGCGCAGTGTGTCCAGCGCGTGCCAGGCCGGTACCAGGGTGAGCACGGCGTAGGCACCCACGGCCAGCAGCAGCCCACTGCCCACCAGACCGGCCACGCCGATGCCCTTGAGGTGCTCGTGGATGATCAATCTATTGAGCGCCATCGCCGATCTCCCAGGTAGCCGACAGGTTGAACTGCACCGGGTGCTCGGGCGCCTCGGCATCGATTTCGTGGTTGAGCAGCGACACGTCGCTCAATTCGTCACTGGCTTCCAGTTGGCGGTGGAACGCCAGCATGGCCTCCAGGTTGCGGGCCTGGGCGGTGATGCGCACCTGGCCCTTGTGGGCGTCGGGGGTCAGGGCCAGCAGCGCGATGTCGGTGCGCGGCAGGCCTTCGAGCATGGCGAACAGACGCTCCCAGGGGCGACGCAGCTGTTGCGATACCTTGCGCATCTCGGCCAGGTTCTGCTCCTGCTCGCGGACCTGGGCCGGGGTCAGGCTGGCCTTGAGGCTGGCGGCGTTGTCATCGCCCAGTTGCTCGCGCGCCCGGTGCAGTTCGTGTTGTTGCTCCACGGTCTGCGCGTCCATCTGCTGTTGGGCCAGCAGGCAGCCGGCGGCCAAGGCCATGGCGGCCGCCAGCAGGCACCAGCCAAGGCCGGCGAAGCGTGGGTGAGGCTGGAAATCCAGGGTCAGGGCGCGCATGTCAGGCCACCGCCCGTGCCATGACGTACAAGCCGTCACGCACGCTCAACAGGTTGTCATTGAGCCCGCACACCTGAGCGTCGGGCACCTGGGCCGGTGCATCCAGCCGTGCCGGGGTGTGCACAAACAGTTGCTGGGCATCGCCGGTACCGGCCTGCAGGTGCTGTTCGCGGCCAATCAGGGCGACCAGGGCGGCGTCGCTGTCGGCACTGCCCACCGACCGCACGCCGGCCCACCGCCGTTGTTGCACGGTCAGCAGCACGCTGCGTTGTGGCTCGGCCAGCACGAACAGGAAGTCGTCGCCGGCCTGGGGCCGCACGAAGCGGTTGAACGCCACCATCAGGTACGGCTGCACCGAAGCCAGGCGCAGGCGGCGGGCCTTGGCCAGGCTGCGCAGCTGCTCCAGCAGTGCCTGGGGCATGGCGCTGGCGATACGGGGCTGCCCGGCCGGTGCCGGCGACAGGGTCACGGCCCAGGCCTGGCCAGGGGCGCCGTAGAGGTCCTCAAGGCAGGCATGGGTGAATGCCAGCAACTCGTCAGGGCGTTGGATCTGCTCGCTCCAGGGCACCAGGCAGAAGCGGCACAGGTGGGCCGACAGCACCACGTGCAGCGAGGCACGCCCCGGGGCGTGTTCGCTGAGCAGGCGTTGCAGGGTGTCCAGCGCCACGGCCCAGGCACCCGGGCCTTCGTCGATGAAACCGACGCTGCCCAGCCAGCGCAGTTGGCTGCCCTGACGCATCCCCAGGCCGACGCTGCTGGCGCCGAGCACGGCAATCATGTGATCACGCGACAAAAGTGACACGATTGATCTCCTCCAGGGTGGTGCGGCCCTCGCGGACCAGTTCCAGCGCCGACTCGCGCAGCAAGCGCAGGCCACGGCTGCAGGCGTGGGCCTTGATGCGGGCGATGGGTTGGCGTTCGACGATCATCTGCCGCAGTTCGTCGTCCAGGTGCAGCAGTTCGGCAATCGCCGTGCGCCCGCGGTAGCCGGTGCCGCGGCAATGGCCACAGCCCTTGCCGTGGACAAAGTGGTAGTGACCCACCTGCGCCGGGTTCAGGCCGGCGGCCAGCAGGGTTTCCTCGTCCGGGGTCACCGGGGCGCTGCAATGGCTGCACACCAGGCGAATCAGGCGCTGGGCCAGCACCGCGTTGAGGGCCGAGACCAGGCTGTAGGGGTCGATTTCCATCTGGGTAAAGCGGCCAATCACGTCGAACACGTTGTTGGCGTGGATGGTGGTGAACACCAGGTGGCCGGTCAGCGCCGATTGCACGGCAATTTGCGCGGTGTCGGGGTCGCGGATCTCGCCGACCATGATCTTGTCCGGGTCATGGCGCAGGATCGAGCGCAGGCCGCGGGCGAAAGTCAGGCCCTTCTTCTCGTTGACCGGGATCTGCAGCACGCCGGGCAGTTGGTATTCCACCGGGTCTTCGATGGTGATGATCTTGTCCACGCCATGGTTGATCTCGGTGATCATGGCGTACAGGGTGGTGGTCTTGCCGCTGCCGGTGGGGCCGGTCACCAGCACCATGCCGTAGGGCTCGGCGGCCAGGCGGCGCAGGCTGCGCAGGGTTTCGTCGGCAAAGCCCAGGGCTTGCAGCTGCACGCCGCTGACCTTGTCGCTCAGGTCCTGTTTGTCCAGCACCCGCAGCACGGCGTCTTCCCCGAAGATGCTGGGCATGATCGAGATGCGGAAGTCGATCTGGCGGCCGTTGATGCCCACCTTGAAGCGGCCGTCCTGGGGCACGCGCTTCTCGCCGATGTCCAGTTCGGCCATCACCTTGACCCGGGAAATTACCTGTTCGGCGAACTCGCAGCCCTGGATCTTGCTGATGTTGTTGAGCACGCCGTCGATGCGGTACTTGATGGCCAGGCCCGTGCCGGTGGTGCCCAGGTGGATGTCACTGGCGTGCATCTTCAGGGCGTCGTAGAGGGTGGAGTTGACCAGCTTGACCACGGTGCTGGCGTCTTCGCTGATGCTGGCCAGCGACAGGCTGTGCAGGCTGTCGTTGCTGGCACTGGCGTCGGCCTGGGCGTCGAGGGCGTCCACGGCGTGGAAGCTTTCCTCGTGGCGGGCCAGGTAGGCCTTGAGGTCGTCCGACTGCGCCAGGTACAGCGGTGCGCCGCGCAGGGCTTCGTCGATCCAAGTCAGGCGGGAAGTGTCGAAGGGGTCGGCGAACACGCCCACCAGCTGGCCGTCGTGGTGCAGCAGCACGAACTCGCGCTTGATGGCCTGGGCCAGGCTGACACGGTCAAAGGCGGGGGTGGCGGCAAACAGGCTGGCGGTGTCCAGCACCGGGTAATGCAGAGTCTGTCCCAGGCAGGCGACGAAGGCCGGGCCTGCCAGTTCGCTCAGCGTCTGCAGCGATTGCAGCATGCGCTCGCCGGACTGGGCGGCATCGTTTTTGGCCAGGGCCAATTGTTCACGGTTGAATCGAGTCGGTGCGGGGGCCGGCAACGGCGGCTCCACGGCGAGTGACAAACGTTCCATGACCTGCTCTCCAACGCCCGGGGCCGGGTGGCCCTATCGACGCGTCGGGGGAGGTCCGCCGCGTCACTAATCCCCGGTAAGCAGTTGCTCGTCGTCGGAAGCCAAGGGGCGCATGCCATGCCGGCGGCGATCCCCCAACACCCAACTGCCGTCATACAACTGCAGCGGGAAACTCTCGTGCTTGCTCTGGCGGCGTTCGACGAAGCCTTCGGACATGGTTACCCCGGCACGGGGCTCACGTTTGAAACCCAGCAGGTCACACACGGCTCGGGCCAGCTCCGCCAACGGAAACGGCTTGAACAGGATGTGGCTGACCCCCAGGTCGCGGGCCCGCTCACAGACCTCGGCGGTCGGGTGGGCGGTGATCAGCACGTAAAAACACTTCCTGTCCTGGCGGACGGCATCGAGTACCTGGAAACCTTCCATATCGGGCAAACGGTAATCGAGCACCATGACGTCGGGGTCGAAGCTTTCGGCCATGCCGATCGCCTTTGCCCCGTCGTGGGCAACACGGACATCCAGGCCTTGCGCCTGGAGGTACACTTCCAGGTTCTGCGCAAGGATCTGTTCGTCTTCCACAACCAGTATTCTGTTAAACAAGGTCGACTCCGTGGAACTCTCAGGTCGGTTGACCGGTCGAAGCGCGCCCTCACAAGGACAGGAGCACACTTCATGCCAGACACGATGACGCTTTTTTACCGCGCTAACCCATTGATTTTGCTGTGCCTGCGTTGGCTCTGAAAATCCTTTCCCCAGAAGTGGGGAACCGTCGTGGTGATAGCACTATGATATCCCCCATTAGTGGGGACAATCCTCAGACAACATAGTCTGCCCATCGCAAACCACTTGAAAAACTTTGACCAGAGGGCCATCGCCCGAGTTCGTTCCGGCTACCACGGTGCGCCGGCGCTCGCGGTTCAGGCTGCTCAGGGTCTCCACCTCCCGCACCAGCTCGGCCGGTTCGGCCAGGCCGTAGTAGCCGGTCCATTGCGGCTTGTCACCGTCACCTACCAATATCAGCGGCAACGTTTCATCCAGGCCCAGCGGCCTTCCCACCAGGCCCTGCACGGTGGCCTGCACCGCCTGTGGCGTGCCGGTCAGCCAGCGCCAGCCTGGGCCTGCGCCATACTGCGCGGCGTACGCCGCCAGCCGTGGCGGGTCATCGCGCCAGGGGTCTAGGCTCAGCGACACCAGCTGCACGTCCTTGCCTACCCGCGGGCCCAACAGTGCGTGCATCTGGGTCATCACCCGTGGCACCTGGGCGCAAGGGCCGGCGCACCGGCTGTAGACGAACCCCAGCACCACGATCTTGTGGGCCAGCAGGTCGCGTTCCAGCCGCACCGTTTGTCCCGCCTGATCGAGCAACGGCACGTCGGCGAAATTCACCCGGGTATTCTCCAGCCGCTGCCCCGGGGCGCACGCCACCAGCAGCGCGCAGGCGCTCAACAGCCATGACACCGGCCTCTGAAACATAGTGCACCTCATTCGCGCTGACAACGTGCTACGCAATCGTTTACGCAATCACCATGCCATCCGCTGTTGCATTGCCTTTCAAGGGCTTATGGAAACTAGTTCATGCAGTGGGGCATATGCCCCACCCGTTTCCCCGCTTTCAGTCCTGGGCCAGGCCCTGCAAACGCCGGTATTGGCGCAGCACATTGGGCACATAACGCTGGGTTTCAGCGAACGGCGGTATCACCTTGCCGCGGCTTAGCACGGCTTCCGGGCCGGCGTTATAGGCGGCCACCGCCAGCGCCATGTCATTGTCGAACAGGGTCATCAGGCGCTTGAGGTAGCGCGCGCCGCCCTGGATGTTGGCGGCCGGGTCAAAGACGTCAGCCACCCCCAGTTCCCGCGCCGTTTCCGGCATCAGTTGCATCAGGCCACCGGCACCCTTGGGTGACCTGGCCTTGGGGTTGTAGTGGGATTCGTTGTCGATCACCGCGTGCAGCAGCGCCGCAGGCAGTTGATTGGCGACAGCCGCAGCCTGCACGACTTCGGCGAACGGCGCGCTGGCGATCATCTGCGGTGAACTGGGCGTGAAACTGGCGGCGGCAGCGACGCTGGCCGGCTCGCGGATGACGCGCTCGTAGTGGCGCCCAGGGCGCATCACATTGGACAACACATAACCGCCGTTGGCGTCCCGGGACACGTACATATCGGCCTGGGCGGCGCCGCTGATGGCCAGGCTGGCCAGCAAGAGCGTGGTAGTGATTCGCATGGTGGTTCTCCCCTGCGCCGCTCCCGGAAAGTGGGGGTTATGCCCCAATGGCAGCGGTCGAAGGGGTAGTACGCAAAGGTCGTGCCTATTCTCCAACCTATTGAATTCATTGGTACTTATCAGTTTATGCGGGGATTAGCATGGCATTTGCATCACCCCAGCACCGGTACTAACCCCCACGAGGTCACCATGAAACCGATAAGCCTGCGTCTGCCCCGACGCCACCGTGGTTTTACCCTGCTTGAACTGCTGGTGGTACTGGTGGTGCTGGGCCTGCTGGCCGGCATCGTCGCGCCCAAATATTTTGCCCAACTGGGCCGCTCCGAAACCAAGGTTGCCAAGGCGCAGATAGAAGGCCTGGGCAAGGCGCTGGACCTGTATCGCCTGGAGGTGGGCCACTACCCGTCCTCAGAACAAGGTTTGCAGGCGCTGATCAGCGCGCCCCCCGAGGAAAGCCACTGGACCGGCCCCTACCTGCAGAAAAAACTGCCGCAGGACCCTTGGGGCCGCAACTATGTGTACCGCTACCCGGGTGAGCACAGCGAGTACGACCTGTTCTCCCTGGGCAAGGACGGCCAACCCGGTGGTGACGGTGAAAACGCTGAAGTGACCAATTGGTAATCATGAGGGACGGCCATGCGCTTTCAACTCAAGGCTCTGAGCAAAGGGGTGGTGGTGTCCATGGCCATCGAGGCCACGGCTGCCAGCGAAGCCCGGCGGATCGCCGAGGACCAGGGCCTGCGCGTGGTCAGCGTGCGCGCCGAACAGCGCTGGCGCACGTGGCGCCTGCACGCCGGCGAAACCTTCAACTTGGTGCTGTTCAGCCAGGAATTGAGCACCCTGCTCAACGCCGGCCTGCCGCTGATCGACGCCCTGGAAAGCCTGGCGGAAAAGGAAACCGCCGCCCAGGCGCGCAAGACCCTGAGCGAGGTGGTGCGCCTGCTCTATGAGGGCAAATCCTTTTCCCTGGCCTTGAGCCAATTGCCGTCGGTGTTCCCGCCTTTATACGTGGCGCTGGTGCAGTCCAGCGAAAAGACCGGCGCGGTCAGTGACGCCCTCGCCCGCTACGTGGCCTATCGGCAGCGCATGGACGTGGTACGGCAGAAGATCGTCAGTGCCTCGATCTACCCGTTGCTGCTGCTGATTGTGGGCGGTGGCGTGGTGCTGTTCCTGATGGGCTATGTGGTGCCGCGCTTCAGCCTGGTGTTCGAAGGCCTGGGTGATAACTTGCCGTGGCTGTCCCAGGTGTTGATGAATGCCGGCCTGTTTCTGCATCAGCACCAGGCAGAGTTCGGCGTGGCGCTGGCCGTGCTGGTGATGGCCGGCGTGCTGGGGCAACGTCAACCGGCGTTTCGACGCTTTCTGGGGCGCATGATCGAGCGGGTGCCGGCCATCCACCAACGCATCGTGATGTACGAACTCGCGCGGTTCTACCGTTCGCTGGGAATTCTGCTGCAAGGCGGCATCCCCATCCTCACCGCCATGGACATGGCCCGCGGCCTTCTGACCGCACAATCGGCCCACCGCCTGGTCCAGGCCGCTGCACGGGTGCGCGAAGGCCAGGCATTGTCCACGGCGCTGGAGCGCAACCAGTTGGTGACACCGGTGTCATTGCGCTTGCTGCGCGCCGGTGAGCAATCGGGCAACGTGGGGCAGATGATGGAACGCAGCGCCGATTTCTATGACGAGGAAGTCAGCCGCTGGGTGGAGTGGTTTGTGCGGTTGTTCGAGCCGTTACTGATGACGTTTATCGGGTTGTTGATCGGGGTGATCGTGATATTGATGTACATCCCGATATTCGAGTTGGCGTCGAGTATTCATTAATGGTCTTCATGTGGGAGCGGGCTCTGCCCGCGAAGAGGACGCCGTGGTGGTTCAGATACTTCGCGGTGTTCTTTTCGCGGGTAGAACCCGCTCCCACAGGTTCGGGTGGTGTCAGGATAAATAGCGGTGTGTGCATCGTGGTAGGAGCCGGCCTTGGCCGCGATGCAGGCGGCGCGGTGGCTCAGTAAGCGGGCGGCGTCCGTGACGCGGCCTGACGGCCGCTGCTACAGGGCTTGGCAGTGGATGGGTGAGCCCTATTACAGTACCTTCCTGATCCCCGGCAAATTCCACCCATAGCGCAACGACAACATTCGCAACCCCGTGCACAACCCTATCCCCACCCAGGCACTGAACTGCGGGTTCAACCACTGCAACTCGCCACACAACTGCACCAGCGCGCACAGCAGCGCCGCCGAGGCATAAATGTCTTTGCTGAGGATCACTGGCACGCGGCCCAGCAGAACGTCGCGCAGGATGCCGCCGCCCACGGCGCTGACCACGCCCAGCAGTACCGCCAGTTCCACGTCGGGGATCAGGGTGTAGACCTTGTGCACGCCGAAGGCGGCGAAGAAGCCCAGGCCGATGGCGTCGAAAAACAGCGTGGGGTGGGTCAGGCGTTGCAATTGCGTCTGGAAACAACCGGCCAGGGTCACGGCCAGGCCGACCACGGCGACGTACGCCAGGTTGGTGAGACCGGCCGGCGGCAACGCGCCAATGCACAGGTCGCGGATCACCCCGCCGCCACAGGCCGTGACAAAGGCAATCACCACCACGCCGAACAGGTCCAGGCGTCGGTCGATGGCCGCCAGCGCGCCGCTGAGGGCGAAGACAAAGGTGCCCAGCAAATCAATGTAACGGAACGCTTCAAAACCCATGGCTGCTTCCTGAACCGGCGTGCGCGCCATGTTGCCAGAATTCCCCGGCAGCGATGCGTGAGTGTTTATCAAGCCATTGCGAAACGCTCGGGCTACCCAGCCGCGCCTCCAGGGTATCGGCCAGGCTGTTGACGCCAGCCATGACGCCCCCGGTGGGGTCTTGCAGCACCTTGAACCAGGCCTGGTCGAACGCCGCCCCCAGGTCGTGGCGCAGCTGCGCTTCAGTATCCGGACGCTCTCCGGCGTGGACAATGGCGCGGATGCCGGCCATGCCGATGGAAATCAGGGGCCCGACGATCTTGCCCGCCACTGCCGCAGCAATGCCCCCGGCTCCGCGGGTACTCATCTGCCCTTGCAGTTTGGTATTGGTCGCCTTGGCCACGTTGGCCAGGCCTGCCGGGCTGGCTTGAGCGCCCGCTTGCAGGCGTTTGAGCAGGGTCGCGTAGCCGGGCACCTTGGTCGGCGGCTGGGTGTGGGTCAGCTGATACAGGCTGACATTGCCTTCGGGGATCACCACGATGCCCGCCAGGTGTTGGGCGTATTGGGATTCGGGCAGGTTGTGCTGGCGGCCGATGTCGGCCACTTGATTGCTGAGCAGTTGCAGATAAAAGTCAGTGGCCTGCACGGCGATGGCATTGGGCTCGATATCCACCGCCACGGGGGCCAGCACCCGGTCGTGATACTGGTCTTGCAGGTAGGCTTCCAGGCGCCGGGCGGGCGCGTCGTTGTCCTTGCCGGCGCTGAGGGTGTACCAGCTTACCCGCATCGACAGCCACTCCTGGGTCCAGTAGCTGTCGAACCAGGGAATGAACACTTCGTCAGTCTGTTGATAGACCCGGGTGCGCCACTGGTCCATGGAGCCCTTGGCATACACCAGCGCTTGCTGACGCGCGTCGCTGGAGGCCTGCAGGATCTGCGCATCCACCTGCTGCCAGGTGGCCGGGCTGACCGGGGCCGGTGCCAGCAGCGTGCGGCCGGCGCAGGCGGTCAGCAGCAGGGTCAGGGCAAACACCAGTGCGCGCAGGGACACCGCCGTAGCTCCGTACCATCAAGGCTTGGGGGGAGATGCCTTGAGTATAGGGCGGCGCAACGATGCTCGATTGCCGGATACCAAGGCGGTACGTCGGAACCTTGCGAGAGTGTTATCGTTTGGGAACATGCCTGCCTGGCCCTGCCCCATGATCAAGTTCCGCACCCTGTTTGCCCGCATAGCCCTCACCGGCCTTAACGCGAGCAAGCTTTGCCCCACAGTGTTGAAGCATACATAGAGGTGGGCGATTGCATGGTGGGAGCAAAGCTTGCTCGCGATGCAGACGACGCGGTTCCGACAGGGGCTGCTACAGTTATCTCAACACACTCCGTGTCGGGAAAACATCATGCGATACAACCTCTTCGCGCGCCAAAACAACGAAATCATCCTCATCGCCAGAATTTTGATGATGATCCTGTTCGTCCTTGCCGGCTGGGCCAAGCTCACCGGGTTTGCCGGCACGGTCAGCTACATGGCCTCTCTAGGCGCGCCGGTGCCGCAGGTGGCGGCGGCCATCGCCGTGCTGATGGAGTTTTTTGTCGGCATCGCCTTGGTGATCGGCTTCTACACCCGGCCCTTGGCGGCGCTGATGGCGCTGTTCGTGCTGGGCACGGCGCTGATCGGTCACCCGTTCTGGAACATGGAAGGCGCCGACCGCATGATGAACCAGACCCATTTCTTCAAGAACCTGGCCATCATCGGCGGCCTGTTGCTGCTGGCGGTGACCGGGCCAGGGAAGTATTCGGTGGACGGCCGTTGAACACCTTGTAGCCGCTGCTGCAGGCTGCGGCTACGGGTCAGAACAGTGAAAACCGGTAACTGACGATCAGGCGGTTTTCATCCTGACTGCGTTGGCCGGTGACCTCGGTCCGAAACGCCGCGTTCAGCCAGCTGAACCCCAACCCTTTGAACGTGCCTTGGTTGACCACGTAATTGAGCGCGATGTCCCGCTCCCACTCCCCGCCCGTGCTGGCGGCCTGGACATGATCGCCATTGAGGTAGATCACCGAGGCACTGAGCCCGGACAGCCCCAGGCGGGCAAAGTCGTAACTGTACTGCGCAAGCCAGGTGCGTTCGCCCGCGTGCTGGAAGCGGCCGATCTGGCGGCTGGTAATCAGGTACGGCGCGTTGCCGTCGCCCTGGTTGATGAACGGGAAATCACTTTTGCCGGTGACCCGCTGGTACCCCGCCGCCAGCGACTGGTTGCCCAAGGTGTAAGTGAACAGGCCGCTCCAGGTGCGGTTGTCGACCTCGCCGTTGCTGCCCACCGCCCCGCTGCTTGTGTAACCGGCCAGGCGCCCAGCCTCACTGGCATTCTCGCCTTGGCCATTGCTGATGAAGCCGCGCAGGTCGGTTTGCAGCGTGCCGTGGGGCAGCTTGGTGCTGTGGGTCAGGCCAACGAAATGCTGGTTGTAGAAGTCGTCGAGGTTGGCGAAGTAATACTGGGCGGTGGTGTGCGGATCGAGTTTGTAATCGGCCCCGGCATAGTAGAAGGCATTGCTGCGCTGGCCGGTTTCACTGTTGGCCCCAGCGATCGACAGCGAGGCTTGGTTGCTGGAGTTGCGGCCTTTGACGGACGTAATCTTGCCGCCAATCAGGGTGAGGTTGTCGATCTCGCGGCTGGTGACCTGGGTGCCCTGGAAGGTTTGCGGCAACAGGCGGCCGTCGTTGATGCCAATCACCGGCAAGTGCGGTTGCAAGGTGCCCATGCGCACCTCGGTGTTGGAAAAGCGCGCCTTGGCGGTCAGGCCCAGGGTGGCGAAATCGGCCACTGCGCGGCCGTCGCTGTCACTGGGGAAGACGATGCCGCCGCCACTGCTGCCGCTGTTGTAGGCGCGGCCCTTGCCCGAGTCCAGGCGGATGCCGAGCATGCCCAGGGCGTCGACGCCGAACCCCACCGGCCCTTGGGTAAACCCCGAGGCGTAATTGAGCATGAAACCCTGGCCCCACTCCTGCTGCCGGGAGGGGCTGGCAGTGCCGCTGCGGTTGTCGTTGTTGATGAAGAAGTTGCGCGCGGTCAGGTCCGCCTTGCTGTCATCCAGGAAGCCGTCGGCCCACAAGGACTGGCTGAACAGGGCGGCGCTGAGGGCCAGGGGGAAGGCTTGACGGTACATCGGACGTCCTTGGTGGGCTCAGGGACGGCGGAGTGTAGGAATGGACTGTTTGGTTCAAAAATACGGAGTTGGCCTATCCTTATGCCTCGGTTGATATTAAATTTTGTTGAAAATGGCATAAGCAGGCGGCGCGTGGGGTTGCTGATACCCTTAGCATTCTCGTGGCTGTCTGCATAAATTAATGTTCATCGACTGTCCCGTAGCAGCGGCCGCCAGGTCGCGTCACTCACACCGCGATGGATCAGGCATACCGTGTGTTCCAGACGCAGCTTT
>KI547165.1:584438-603426 GCA_000497835.1 gamma proteobacterium L18
ACAGTTGCTGCTACACCTCTCCCCGTGGGAGCGGGTTCTACCCGCGAAGAAGGTAACGCGGACTTCCTGGCATACCGCGGTGTGCTTTTCGCGGGTAGAACCCGCTCCCACATAGACAGTTGCTGCTACAGGTCGGCGTCGCCTGTATCGCGGCCAAGGTCGGCTCCTACCCCGGTATGTGTAGGAGCCGACTTTAGTCGCGATGCAGGCGACGCCATTTCAAGACAGTTGCTGCTACAGAGGGCAGGCGTAGTGGGCGGCCAGAAACTTGAGCAGATGGGCGTTTACTGCCTCGGGCTGTTCGCTTTGTATCCAGTGGCCGCAGGATTTGATCACGTGCTGCTCCAGGCGCGGCACGCGCTTGGGCATGCGCAGCAAGGTATGGGCTTCCAGCACGCCGACCGGGTCCAGGTCGCCGATCAGGAACAACGCCGGCTGCTCGACATTGGCGTCGGCCAGCGGCTCGGTCCGCACCCAGTTCTTCTCGAAATTGCGGTACCAGTTCAGCGCGCCATGGAAACCGCGCCCGGCAAACGTATCCACGTACACCTGGAAATCCTCGGCACTGCACCAGGCCGGCAACCGGTCCGGCTGGTTGATGCCGTCGAACAACTGCGCGGTGGCGGGCTTGTCCTTGAGAATCAGGTCACCGTTGTCGCCGCCCTGCATGAACATGCGCAGCGTATGGGCAATGTCGGCATCCAGCTCGGCTTCGGCCACCCCAGGCGCCTGGAAATAGAGGATGTAGTTGAAGCGATCCTTGAAGTGCGCGCGCAGCAGCTCCACGGCAGGCTGGCGGGGCCGCCCGGCAAACGGCACCGACAGTGCCACCACCGCCTTGACCCGCTCAGGCTCCAGCAGCGCCAGGTGCCAGGCCACCGGTGCGCCCCAGTCATGGCCGATGACGCAGGCCTGGGTGTGGCCCAACTGGTCCATGGCGCCCTGGATGTCGGCGCACAGGGTCAGCAGATCATAGGCGTCCACCGCCTGGGGGGCGGAACTGGCGCCGTAGCCGCGCATCTCCGGCAGCCATACCTGGTAGCCGGCGTCCACCAACGGCTCGATCTGCGCTCGCCATGAGTGCCAGCACTCGGGGAAACCATGCAGCAGCCAGATCGGTTTGCCGGTGTGGGGGCCGGCGTGATGCACGCTCAGGGTGATGCCGTTGACCGCCAGGGTGCGCTGCTGTGTGGCCTTCATCGTCCGTGCTCGTGTGATCCGTTTCCCCTACCCTAGCAAACCCCGGCCACAACGCTAACCATCATTGACCAGCGCTATGCTCGCGCTGCTGTCGGCGAAATTGGCCTGGCGGCATGCCTTGGGTCTGACGAAAGCGCCGCGAGAAGTAGGCTTCGTCAGCAAAGCCGCAGCGCTGGGCGATATGGCTGATGGGCTCGTCACTGTTGAGCAGGTGGGTGCGCGCCAGGCGCATGCGCCGCTCAAGCACCAGTTCGCTGAAGGTGCTGCCGGTGTCCTTGCGCAGCAGGTGGGTCAGGTAATTGGGCGACAGGAAGGCTGCGGCGGCCGCGTCCTTGAGGGTCAACTCGGGGTCGGCGATATGCTCACGGATATAGGCGGTGACCCGCGCCAGGGCGTCGCGGCGGCCGCGCCGGGTGGCCTTGTCACTGGCCAGTTGCTGCAAGGGCCCGGCGAAGCGCTGGCTGACCACGCCGATCAACTGCAATAGCCCGGCGCGCAACAGCGTGGTGGTGCCGAACTCACGGGTGCTGTCCAGGCTGCGCAGGCGCTGCAGCAAGGTTTCGATGTCGGCGAAGGCTTGATCGTCGAGGATGAAGTCCAGGTGTTCCTGGAATTGGAACGGCGCCAGTTCCGGCGCTTGCGCCAGGGGCACATCCTCCAGGTCCAGCGGATCGCACGGCAGATGCGGCAACAGGAAGCCCTGGGCAAAGTTGATCAGCATGAAATTGCCCTGCTCCGGGTGCGGAATCAGGTGCAGGCGGTGAGGCAGGATAAAACTCAATGCCTTGTGCGGGAACGGCCGCACGGCGCCGCCAATGTGCTGCACGGTGTCGCCGCCCAGGTTGATCTGGATCTGGAAGTATTCGTGGCGGTGTGGCGAGGTCAGGGCCTCGCGCTCCTGCTTGTCGCGGATGTAGAAGTCGTCGCGGTTGCTGCGCTGCTGCATGCCATAGGTGGGCACGCGGGACAGGGACGACATGGCAACAACCTCATTGGGGAAGACGCCGCCAGTCTAAAGCGCGCGGCGCCCTCCTCCAAGCCTGCCGTCAGCGACTGCCGATGCGCAGTTCCAGGTGGGCCACCCCGTCGATGCCGGCGCTGATTTGGTCACCCGGCTGCAAGGCGCCGACGCCTGCGGGTGTGCCGGTGAAAATCAGGTCGCCGGGCTGCAACGCCACCGAGCGCGACAAATAGGCGATCACGTCAGGCACGGGCCAGATCTGGTCCGACAGGTCGCCGCGTTGACGCTCTTCACCATTGACGTTCAGCCAGATGGCGCCGCTGGCCGGGTGGCCCAGGGTGGCCGCCGGGATCAGCGCAGTGCACGGCGCCGACTCGTCGAAGCCCTTGGCCCAGTCCCACGGCCGGCCCTGCTTCTTGGCCTGGGCCTGCAGGTCACGGCGGGTCAGGTCCAGGCCCAGGCCGTAGCCCCACACGTGGGCCAGGGCGTGCGCCGGGTCAATGTCGACACCGCCTTCGCCGATAGCCACCACCAGTTCCACTTCATGGTGCAGGTCGCTGGTCAACGGTGGGTAGGCAATCACGCCTTCGGCCGGCACCACGGCGTCGGCCGGTTTGCAGAAAAAGAACGGCGGCTCGCGATCAGGGTCATGCCCCATCTCGCGGGCGTGCTCGGAATAGTTGCGGCCCACGCAGAACACCCGGCGGATCGGGAAGCGGCGGCTGTCACCGGCGATGGCGACGCTGGCGGCGGGCGGTGGGGCAATCACGTACTCGGTCATGTGCAGCTCCTGGCTTATGGCAGGCGGTCAGTGTGCCGTTGCGAGCAGCGCCAGGGCTTGTACAGAACCACGTGGATTGTGGACAGGGCAACGCTTTGGCGCATACTCAAGGCTAATCGCCGAAGTCGAGAAGGAGTTCCCATGGCCGACCACCCGGACAACGTCGTCCCGCTGCGTAGCACGAGGGTATTTGCCGACGATGGCAGTGACCCGCAACCGCTGGACGACACCCAGCGCCAATGGATGCAACATACCTTCGCCGGTACGGATATCGACTGTGCCGCCATCCTCACCCAAGGCCAGTACCGCCAGGCGCTGGCGTACATGATCCAGGGCATCCTGGCAGGCCCGCACCCGGGCGAGAACCTGCTGGCCTTCGCCATGAAAACCGTGCACATGACCGGCGAGCAGTTTGCCAAGCTGGACGGTTATGGGCCGCAACTGTGCGCCAAGGCGCTGATGGACATGGGCAACGGCGTACCGGGCGCGCTGGAAAAAGTCCAGCGTGCCCGGCGTATTCTGCGCAGTGGCCTGCACCCAGTGGAACCGGGCGACTGACGGGGATTATTCGGCGCTGGCTGCCGCGCGGTCGGCGCGCCATTGCGCCAGGGTGGCGTTGGCCTGTTGCAATTGCTGTTCCAGCCGTGCTTCGCGCAGTACCTGGGCCTTGGTGGCCTTGACCTGGGCCGCCTGCTCCTGACGGAACACCTCGATCTGCGCATCCAGCGCTTCGCGTGCCCCCAGCGCCTGGGCCAGTTGCAGGGTCAGGGCGTTGGCTTCATTGACCTTGTCGGCCAGCGCCTGGGCGGCATTGTCCTGATCCTTGCGTGCCTGACGCGCCTCCACCAGCATGCGTTCGTTGTCGCGGCTCAGGCGCATCAGCTCGTCCTGCTTGACGATCAGACCCTGTTGCAACTGCCGCACTTCCACTTGTACTTGCTGCACCTGGCCTTCGTGACGACGCTGGTCCTGATCGCGTTGCTCCTTCACCGCCTGACGATAATGCTCCAGGGCGTCGCGGGCATGCTGGTGCTTGTCTTCCAGGGAGCGGATGTGTTCATCCTTCTCGGCGATGCGCACTTGCAGGTCGGTGCATTCCTGGGTGAGCCGGGCGTTGCGGGTGTGCTCGGTCTGCAGTGACGCGCGGGTGGTCAACAGTTGCTCGGATTCGCTGGCCAGGGCTTCGGCCTGGATCTCGTAGTGCTGCTGCAAGGCAGCGTTGGCCTTGAGCGCCTTGTCCAAGTCGGCTTCCAGCACGGCCTTTTGCAGGTCGAAGCGGGCCTGGGCCTGCTGCACGTACTCGTCGCCCTCTTCTTTCAGGCGCTCGGCCAGGCGGCCCACCAGTTCGCCCAGCTCCTGGGTCAGGTGTTCCCGCGGAGCCAGGCGACGCTGGTCGGTCTCTTCCAGCTCCTTGAGGTAGCGGTGGATGGTGGTCTTGGAACCGGTGTTGCCCAAGGCGACCCGCACGGCGTCGATGGTGGGGTTTTCGCCCCGGGCCAGCAGCCCCTCGCGCGCCTTTTGTACCACTGCCTTGTTGATCCCGCCGCGTGCCATGCCTGCTCCTGTTGAGGTGTACTGCGTTACGTATTCTGTATGGGGCGGCACTATACACAACTTGCAACGGCTGCCGCCAGACGGGCGCTCCCACATAGACAGTTGGTGCTACAGGACCGCGTTGTCTGCATCGCGACCAAGGTCGGCTCCTACGCCGTACGTGGTAGGAGCCGGCCTTGGCCGCGATGCAGACGACGCGGTTTCAAGACAGTTGCTGCTACGAGGCTGGGAGGCTGGGCAGGTGGAATTCGGCGCGGGCATCCAAGTAGCGCAGGGCTGATTTGCTGTCTTTCCAACCGACGTAGCTCATCAGCGACTTCTGGTCCCAGCCGCTCTGGCTGGCCCAGTTGGCAAACCCGCGGCGCAGGGAGTGGCTGCTGTAGGCATCACCGTCCAGCCCCGCCCCTATCAACGCTTCGCGCAATAGATGCATCACGCTGTAAGGGTGCAGCGCTTTATCCGCCAGCCGCCCCCAGCGATCAATGCCGCGAAACACCGGCCCCTGGGCAATGCCCGCCGTTTCCAGCCACTCGCAATAGGCCTCCACCGGGCACAACCGTTCCAACGCCGGCGCCGAGTGGGTGGTGCCACGGCTGTCGCGATCGCCCTTGCTCCAGGGCAGGAAGATGCGCATGCCCTCCCCGCGCCGGGCCTGGATAAACTGCACGTCCAGGCGGCACAGCTCTTCGCTGCGAAACGCCCGCCAGAAGCCCATCAGAATCAATGCTTTGTCACGCTGGCAACGCAGCAGGTGTCGCCTGTCCGCCTGCAAACGGGCAGACGCGATCTCGCTGTCCAGCCAGCGCACGCACCGCTCCAGCGTCATCAACTGCAACGGCTCGGCCTGTTTTTCCTGCTGGGGGTGCACGGTGCGGATACCCTTCATCACCTGCTTGACCTGCGGGCTCTTGGTGGGATCCGGAAAGCCCTGGCTGACGTGCCACTGGGCCAGCGCCGCCAGCCGCAACCGCAGCGTATTGAGCGACAGCTTGCCGGCGAACGCCGCCAGGTAGCGCGCGATGCCATCGCTGGTGGCCGGCAGGAAGCCGCCCCAGGTCACTTCGAAGTGCTCCACCGCCGATTGATAGCTGCGCCGGGTGTTTTCACGGGTGCCGGCGGCGATGTAACGGTCTACGTCGGAAACCATGGGGGGCCTTGGTGATATGCGGATGCCGAACAGTATACCGTGTGCAGGAGCCGACTTTACTCGCGATGCGGGCGCTGCCGTACCTGGGCTGGCACTATGGCTGCTACAGTGTTCAGCCGGGGATACGCTGGCTGCGGCGTACCGGCCAGCCCAGGCATTGGCCGCTGGGGTGAAGCACCAGTATCACCCGGTTAAACAGGTGTACATCGGCATACACGGCAAAAAAGCGGCTGAGCACTTCACCAAACAGACCGATGTCTCCCCGCCCCTGGAATCCGCCTTCGTCCAGGGTGATTTCAATGTCTACCCCCCTCTCCAGGTGCATCCTGTCGTGCCGGTGCAAAAAGTGCTCTACCTTGAGGATAGCCGCCAGCCGACGCTGATTGATCTCACTGTCGGTCCAGTCATATAACGCCAGCGTGCTGCGCAGCGCCTCGGCGGTGTCGAGCATGTGCAGCGTGTGCGAGCCTTGATGGCCCAGCACCTGCCAGTGGAAACGCTCGCGATCGGGCGGGTAGCACGGCAGCGTCGGCAAGCACAGGTTGCGCACTCCCAAGGCCTGTTGGCCCACCCTGACAGGTGTGTCGAGCAAGGTGGGCCGCAGGGACAATCGTGGCAGCGTGCCGTGGGTGCCGGTCACCCGCAGCGTCAACGGTTCGGTGGGCGGCAGGCGGTCCTGCTCCAGCCCTTCACCGCCCAGGACCAGTACGGTGTCGTGGCTGGCGTCGGCACGCCGTTTGAGGCGCGTGTGAAAATAGCGCTCCGGGATCTCGTCGCGCAGCATGCCGCCCTTGTGGCGAAAGCTTTTGAACGGCATATACGGGTGGCTGGCTTCGTCCCTGACGGCGCTCACCTCATCCACGCTGTACGCCTGTGTGAAACCATCCTCAGGGTACAAGGCACGCAGCGAATACTGCGACGTGTGCGGCGCCAGCACCAGGGGCTCGACGGCCAGGGGAAACAGGTTGATGGCCGGCACGACATGCAGGTGCAGGCTGGCCTCCTTCAGGCGCAGATCTTGGGGCCAGGGGTGTTGAAGCTCCACTTCCAACTCGAACCAGCCTGCGTCTGCGGGCACCGTCAACCGCTCCAGCCCGCACAGGGCGAGGAACAGGAAGCTCTCGGGGAAGGTGAAGTATTCCAGCAGCAACTGATAGCCCTGGGCGGCGCCCTCGCCCAGGGGCCACAGGCGATCCTGTTCACAGAACCCCTTGGGCATGAAGAACGCATCGACCGCCTGCGCTTGCTCGTCACCCGGGTAGCGCACGCGGATGTGAGCCAGGTCCAACGCCAGGCAGTAATGCAATGCGTAGGCCATTGCCGGGTCAGCCTTGAGGTAGATAGGCAGGCTGCCCAGGTCAATATCGCGCCAGGCCGCCAAGGGGCCGCGGGCAAAGCGCAGGCGTAGAAGGCCCTTGCCATTGACGACGAATCCCTGCTGGTGGCTTTCGAGCACCAGTGGCCGCAACAGCAGGTCCTGCGTGGTGGTGAAGCGGCACCGAATGTCCCGCTTGACGGGCTGGGACACCACCTCAAGGCCTTTATCGACGAGTTCGCAGCGGCTCATCTGGGTAATGTCCGGCGTCAGTTCCACCATCGTCAATGACGGCACGCCGCG
This sequence comes from gamma proteobacterium L18, assembly GCA_000497835.1. Classification (GTDB taxonomy): domain Bacteria; phylum Pseudomonadota; class Gammaproteobacteria; order Pseudomonadales; family Pseudomonadaceae; genus Aquipseudomonas. The sequence continues at coordinate 591,700 of KI547165.1, forward strand.
CAGGTACTGCGGCCACACCAGACCGACCAACTCCTCGGTCAGCTCGGGGAAGTCGTCATCGAGTTTTTCGCGCACGCGCGCCATCAGCAGCGCGAAGCCCTTGAACAAGCGCGCAACCTCCGGGTCGAACTGGCCATTGTCCAAGCCCAGGTCACGGCCCTGTTCGGGGAATTGCTGGGCGAACTCCTGGCCAGCCTCGCGCAGATAGCGCATCTCGGCCGTGAAGTAGTTGCGTAGTAGGTGGTCCATGCTCAAGGTAAATGTCCTTCTGTACGTCGTCGACAAGTGACCTACCGTAGCCCCGCGGCAGCGGCTACAGGGCGGTCAGGAAGATGTGTTTGGGCAAGGTGAAGCCGCGCAGCGTCAGCAGCGCCAAGGGGCCGGCGCCCAGTTCGGTGCGCAGGTGCCAGGTCAGGGGTAGCCCGTCTGGCGCCTTCAGCACCAGGCTGAAGTGCGTGTCGCTGTCGTCCAGCGCCGTCACCTGGGCCTGTTCCAGCAGACGGATCAGGCCCCACGTGCCGGCGTAATCGCCCAGCAGCCGCTCGCCGGCGTGCACGCTGGTCCAGGTCAGGCGGGCGCCGGGGTAGTCGCCGCGCCCAGGCCAGGTGAAGTGCTGCCAACGCTCCTTCTGGTTGAAGTAGTGCAAGCGCTCACCGTTGAACACCAAGGTGGTCTGCACCACATCGCGCACCGGCTTGGCGCGCAGCTCGAAGCCCAGGCCCAGGCCGCCGTCGGTATAAAGGACGTCGGCCAGGGTGGCCAGTTGATTCACCGCACCGAGAAACGCCGGGTTGATGCGCAGCGCCTGGCCCTGACGTGGGTCTGGCACCCAGCGGCTGCCCTCCTTGCGCAGCACGCCGCCCAGTTGCTGCTGCAAAAACTGCTCGATACGCCCGGTGTCGCCCCGGATCATCTGGCCAAGCATGGGCAGCGAGGTGTCGCTACCGGTGGCCACGAAGGGGTAGCGGCCGTTGAACGAGGCGTTCCAGTGATCGACGATCGCGCGCTGCCAGTGATGATTGAGGCGCTCGGCGGAGGGTTGCAAGGCGTGTTGCCAGGACTGCTGCAGCGGCTCCACGAACAACGTCTGGCCAAATTCACCCCACTGGCTCCCCAGGCTGGCGGCGATGAGGCGGCCTTGGTCGCGCGCTTCGGCAAAGTCGGCGTTTTGGCCCTGGAACAGCGATTGCGTGTCATGGGTGCTCTGCACCTGCTGCAGTTTCAGGCGCAGACGGGTGACGGCGGTCAGATAGCCGGGCACGCTGAGCTGTGGGTCGGCCGGCGGGCCTGGCACTGGCGTGGGCACAATGCCCTGGGTCTCAACCACGACGTTGCCCAGTAGCGCCAATAGCGGTGATTGGTGGGCATCGCTCATCAAGGTCAGTTGAGCGATGGCGCCGGCCAGACTGTCGGCTGGGCGCCACTGGATGCTGTTCAGAAAATGTTGCCACGCGTTGCTGAAATCCTGGGTGTAGCGCTGAGTCAGGCGTGCCTTCAAGGCATCGGGGGCCAGTTTGCCTGGGGGCAGATCCCCCAGCACCCAGTCGACGGTGTCGCGACGAGTGTCGACCAGATCGTCGATGGCGCTGCGTACCTGGCCTTCCCACGCCTGGCGGGTGAAGGCGCCCGGGACCGTTGTCTGACTGATGAACAAGGCGGCTGCGTCGGTATCACCGGCCAATTGTGCAAGGTCCAGCGCGGGGTACTGACTGCCCACCCGCTTGATGAGTTGCTGATAGAGACGGGTCTCACTGTTGCGCTGGCTGAGTGCAGCCAGCAGCGTGCGGCGTGCCTGGGTGATCAAGGTGGGGTTGGGCTCGATACGCCACTGGGGATGGGCGGGCAGGTGTCGGGCGTAGAATGACCACAGTCCTGGTGGCGCGGGAACTGCCGTTTCCAGGGTTTGCGCCAGGAAAACAGGGTCGGTCTGTTCAGGGTTTGCCATCATCAGGTACGCCTTGAGGGCACGGTAGGTCTGGTCGGTGCCGGGCGTTGCAAGCTGTTGGGTGAGGTGTGCGGCGGCGGTATCGCGCAGCAGCGGGTTATTGGCCTGCTCGTAGCGGGCCCATAGGGCGTCCATCAGGAGGCGATGCTGGCTCACGCCAAAAAAACGCGGATACCATGGTTCGCCCTGTGCCAGGCGATCCAGTTCAACGGTGAGCGCAGTCAGGGTCGAAATGTCGTCCCCCGGCAACTCGATCACCCTGCCCACTTGGTCCAGTTGGTTGCGCTGGTCCACGAACGACACCACCACCCCACACAACGCCACCCCGGCCAAGGCCAGCATCGCCCATGCCGCCGCTCTCCCCGACCACCACCCGCGCCGCCAACCGCGCACGTAACGATCGGCCAGCACATACGCCCACGCCCCGTCGAGCTGCAACAAGTGGTGCATCCCAGGCACTGGCCCATCCTGGCGCGCCAGGCTGAAATGCAGCCCGCGCAGCGGCATGGCCCGGCCAAACTGCGGCAAGAGCGGCTCCAGCGCCTGACGCCAGCGCGTGATCCCACCCACGCGAAGCTCGTAACCCAGACGGAACAGGAAATCGCGTCGCATGTTGGTTCTCATCACCGCGATGCCTTGCTTGTTGAGCGGATCCACCAACCCATTAAGCTTTTCTTCTACCTCAGCCAGCGTCGCCTTCGATGACAGCAGACAACCCACCGGCGGCACGAAGTCCTGGGGCTGGGACTGATAGGCACACACCTGCCACAGGTGCAGCGGCACCTGCCAGCTCAGCGCACTGGACAGGTCGCGCAGGTAGCGCGCTGCGGCGGTCATGGTTTTGGCATCGGCGCTCTGCGTATCGGACAGGGCCCAAACAATGCCGTCCAGAGGTCGGCGGGCATTAATGTCCTTTAAATACTTTGCTTGCTCCTGCGCCTGCTTGCCAACGATGCTGCCGCCCCACAACAGCACGGTGCCCTGCCCCTCCAGCCAGCGATCAGTCGCAAGGCCAGGGGCAATGGCCTCGATTTGCCCAGGCTCGCCCACCACCAGCAACACGCGCACCCGCCAGCGCCAAAAGCGGCCGTAGTGCAACTGCAGGTGTTCAAGCATTTCCAGGTGCGGGACCGGCTGGGACTCGGGCACTGCCTGCTGCCGGTAAGGCCATTCCACCAGACTGCGCAGACCGCCCTGATGCAGCAGCCAGACCATGATCGATACACTGAACAGCAAGGCCCACAGCGCCACGGCCTTGAGCACGACGTCCTGTAATGCGACCTCCCCCCACGACCACCACGCCGTGGCGGCCAGGGTCACGGCCACGGCGATGGCCAGCGCCATCAACAAAGCCGTTTGCCAGGCGAACACCTTGGGCGTTTCAGTTGCTTGAGTCATGGGGCTTCACCACTCCAAGGGCCAGGGTGTATTGAGGGTCGTTGGCCAGCCAGGCACAGGGTTCGCCCTGCTGCTGCACATGCCAGGCCGCCAGGGTTTGCGCCACCATGGCGCCCAGCGCGGGCAATGTGCCGAAATGTGCATCCTGCAGGTGTTGACGCAGATTCCGGGGCAGATCGGGCTGCGGGTCGGGTTGGGAGAACGACACACAAGTGGCGGGCGGTGCGCTGAGGTGGGCTTGCTGCAAGGCGCGGTCGGCGACGGCGGTGAGGGGCTCGCTGTCGGCGGTGAACCATTCACCGCGGCATAGGCGCACGCCGCCCTGGGGGGCTAACAGCCAAAGGACGGCGGCTTCGCCGGCGGGTACGGTTGCGCCGGGCTGCGGGGGGAGGATTCGCAGCCGGCGCAGAGGATGCGGGTGTTGGGGGGCGCGGTTTGCAGGTGGTCGATGAGGGTGCTCAGGGTTTCGATGCCTTGCCAGGGTTGTGGTTGGGTGGGAAGGCCGACGTGCGGAAAGATGACCGACATCTCCTTGAAAAATGCTGCCCATGCCACCGAAGAACCCAGCCAGTAGCAGCTCAGAATGTTGTCGGCAGAGCCTTCACCTCTCTGCTGCTGCCACTGCGATACCAGGAGTTTTGCCAGTTTTTGCTCTCGCTCGGCAGTCGTGTCGCTAGCCACAAGCGACACGCGCAGTACGCGCGTTCCGGTAGCAAGCGCCGGAACATTCCCCCGTAACAAGTCATCACGCTGACCCGGCGCGCAGCAGTGCGGCCCGATCAAGACCGACTCCAGCAGTGCGGCCTGTTGCCCGTGCCGCTGCCACCACCCAACTTGCACTCGCTGCACCGCCTCTTCATACCACTGAGCATTGTGGCGATTGAGCCGGTAATACAGCACGCGCATCAGCAGCGCCAGCAGCCACAGTGTGAACAGGCCTGTCGCCACGCGAGATGCAGGAAACTGATCAAACGCAGGTCGCCATATCACACCTGCGCTGCTGAACGCTGCCAGCACGGCCACGCCGCTGGCCAGCCAACGAGAATAGGACGGGGGCTGCCGCAACGGGTACGGTAAAAACCGCGGGGCCGCGATCATGACGTCACCCACGTATCAGGCATGGAGCTCACCAACGTACAGCCGCATGCACAGGCGTGACCATCCAATGCCACCGGCTGGTCATCCACCCACATCAAATCGCTACCCTCAGCAATCGTGTTAAGGCCATGGCGCTTGCAGTGAACAGCATCGCCCTGACAGGCGATAGGCAGACCGAACCATAGGTAATGACCGTCCACTACCTGGCCGCCGTACTCACGTAACGTATCGCCTTTGCGAATCACTGGTTTCATCGGTGTACCTCGTCTATCAGGCCATAGGGGGTATTCAAGCGAGGTCATCAGTCACCTCCTGATGCTTGGCGTAGTACGTCTCCCATCGCGTGTTGATGGACTGGCGGGCCTGTGCCATGTGTTCGGCGTCGCCGACGGCCTCCGCAACGCGGGTATCCTGGGCCTCGCCGTGCATCGCGACCTCGCGACGGCTGGCTTCACCGAAAAACACCATGCGCTCGCGGAAGTAGCTGCCCAGCGGCTCGCGCCCCATCGAGTAGAGAAACCAGGCGCGCGAGTCATGCACTTGATCATCAAACAGCGCCCGCAGCAGTCCTTCGGGTTGGGTTGAATTGCGGTTTTCATCCACTTCGCCGCGATAGTTTTCGTCAAGGTGACTGCGGTACTTTTCTTTGGGTGGAAACAGGATGCGGACTCTTTGCTGACCAACATCCTTCAGGTGCTCGCCCTCGCGCCTGGCGTCAGCCGTAATGATGCGCAGGACAAACGCCGGCGGAGATTTGGCGGGCACCAGGCGGGTCAATGCGGAGGCGCGGCCATGCGGACTGCGGTACGCTGCGGCGAATTCTTCAGCCGCCTCCAGAAGCTGGGTTTGCGCAATGTCAGCGTCGAATTGTGGCAAGCCTGGGGGCAAGGGTCTTGTCGGGACGCGACCGGTACGTTCGGCGGCGAGTTGCGCCTCGCGCTTTTTCTTGATCAGTGCTTGTTGCTTGGCGAGCTCTTCTTTAGCGAAGCCTTGGACAACAGGGTCGGAGTGGGTGTTGCTGGCTTGTTGGTAGAACGGGGTTTGTTTGAGGCTAGCGAAGGCGTAGCGGTCGATTCGCCAGGCGGTGATCCAGGCGAGTTGGGAGCGGATAGCTTGTTCCAGGGTTGTAGAACCCAATAATGGCTGATAGTTAGTGAAATGCTCAAGCGCGTGTATTTCTGTACCTGTCGGCAAGGCTAGCGTCACTTGTCGCCATGCATTAAATCGTTTCGCGACCTCGGGCGATACCTCGAACTCTACCGACGAAACAGGGTCCATTATTCGCCAAGGCTCCAACTCTACGTCGGCAGGCATTTTTTCCCTTTGTATCTTCAGGGGGGCACCGTGACCGAACGCATCGGCATAAAGATCATGCAAAGCGATCTGTGATAACAGGTCGCCATCGCCTCGCCCACTTGCTTTCCCTTGATCCCCCGGTGGATAACCGCCCCCCAAATCAGAGTGTACGCCGGCGTAGATTAGCTCGGCACAGTTGACGGGATATTCGCCGGTCCGTCTCCGGATAGAGTCCAAAGGAAAGCAAAGTCGCTGCTCGTGACTGGAGACCAAGTGCAGGCACCGTTTGACTAGACCGCTGTCGGGTAATTCCTGGTTGCCATCCGCCCAGCTCATATGTCCTCGAGCGCCGGGTAGGATATCTGCTATACCTACCGAAGCGACGGTGTCTAGAATACCCAAATATGCAACACTTGTTGGAATGCTAACGCTATCTATTTCTAGAGATGCGTTAACTCCCAACAGCTCATTCAGCCAGCTAACGAACGCTCTGGCTGCAGCCGCTCCACGGGAAAAACCATACACATATAGCTTGATCCCCAGTAACTTTGACTGCCCCCCAAATGGAGGTCCCGATGCAATCTCCAATGATGGCTTTAGCGATCGAAGCTGTTTGTTAAATTGAGCTTTTCGATTTTTCGACCCTGTCCATGACTCTGCTCCCATCCATGTGCCCATTGCCCTGACCGCAGCTTTAAGATCATCAGTAGTTAGGCCTTCTCCCCCAAGGGTCCGACGTAAGGCGTCGATGATCATCATCAGCCCCCAATTTATACGTTCTTCACCAAAATATGCGCTCGCAAGGCCTTTTGTCGTGTAGTCCAAGTCTCCGATTTCAGGAAAAGGAGTACCAACCCCCGGCATATAGTACTTGAAGTATCCCCCATGCCGCCCCGCCCCATCGATTAACTCTTGAGCACGAATACCTGTATGCCCCATACCCCCAACATGTCCGTCACCGATGGTTGCGCGAAATAAACGCGCGATATTGGTTGGGTGTGGAGGGTGAGACATGAATGCGTCGTTATAGAAATTGTTTCCCGTGCCATCGAAAAACAGGCTGACATGCAGCGTTTTGCAGCAAGGTGGCACCGTACGATATCCTGCCTCTAAACAAAGCGCGTCGTGATATGAATGCTCCAATTCACATTGTCGCTTAATGTTTTCTCGAGCCTCTTCTATTTTTCTAGGCAACCTGCCTCCTTTTGGAAACTCAGGTGGATACCAAACACACGGGGATTTTACCTCGAGCATGATTGAGCCTCTTTTAGCCTCAGTGGCAGCTTAATGGGATATTCGGGACTACCGTACGAGTGGCAGCTTGTGGTAACTTTGACCTCGTCGCAGGGCAAAAAATGAACGGTAATTCCACAAGTACCGTGGCTTGCATAGTCAGGGATCGGAACTATTTTCGAATATTTTCGTCTCTGAGCGACGACCTTGTCTCTCCATATCAGATATTGTGCCCAGTTTTCGTAGCCTGGAAACTCTCGCGCTAGTTCGCTTCCAGCGCCCGCCCCAGTTTGCCAATCGACTTGCACTTGCAACCCGGTTTTCCAGCGCTCCGGGGCAGCGTAGCAACATCCTCCCCCGCCGCTCTGGTAGGGCCCGATAATGTCCACTCCCGACTGCCCATCAATGCTGAAATTATCAATAGATAAGTTAGTATGATTAACCCCTCTTATTACGCCTGCCTCCGAATTCAAAGCAACCAGTACGCCTGCAATCCCAAGCTTCGTTACCAATATCAAATCTCGAAACGATTTCTTTCGCATCGAACTGCTCCTTATAACAACGGGTAACACACTCAGATACTGCCCGGTGTTTCGGGCGCAGCAATCAGCTTATCAATCGCCAGTATTTTTCTTCATTCCTTCGAATACTGCTGTACGCATAACATGAAGTAGTCGCTACAACTTCATCGCAGGGCAGAAAATGGACAGTAATTCCACAGACCTTCTGATTGGTGTAGTCAGGGAGCGGAACCGATTTGGAATGCGTGCGTCGCTGAGCCTTTACCTTCCCCATAATCACACCTGCCTCCGAGCCAGCACTAAATAACGCTCCCGTAAGCCCAATATTGGTAGCCAATATAAAATTCCCAATCGAAATCGGCGGCACAGCACTTACTCCTCTCATAAAAAACAAACGCACTCAGGCGCCCCTCAATTTCTTGCGAACTTGGGCAGCCAACTCCGCCCCCGTTCGGTGCCCAGCTGCCAAGCCCTCAAGCACGGCCTCGTAACACGCGTGAAATCGCTGTTCTGTTGTCCACTCGTTCGGTAAAACGCCCGCAAAGTTGCCCTGTGCAGTCATGGCGTCGCTGACGCAACTGAGCCGCTCAAGCTGGCTGTCGGTGAGCTCGAATGCAGTGAAGTCATCTGGCGGCTGCGGCAGGTCACTGGCGCCTGGTAGATGGTGGGGCTGGCCATCGCGGTCCAGCCAGCTCCAGAATTCGGCTGGCCTGAGCAGTACTTGTTGCTGATCGGGTTCAAAGACGTGGCTGAACAGCAACGCAAATACTCTCGGGTCGTAAAACCTGAACAGCCCGCCTCGCCCCCTATGGCGAGCGCCAAGACACCGGCCCAGGTACTCGGCCAGTGCAGGGAAATGCCAGCGAGTTACCAGGAACAACAATCGCGAGCGGTCATGCAGGTCGCCGATCAAGCCGATCAGCCATTGCCGTTGCAGCGGTTGTGTCAAATCGACCCTCACCAGCACTGGCGCGAGGTGTAGGGAGCCTTCTTCCGGCAATCCGTCGAACAGCGATTGCCAAGTCAATGCGGGTACGACGCTGCGTACACTGGACAGCAGGGGTGTGGTGCCGGCCTGGTCGATAATGAAGTTCAAGGAGGCTGCAGGTACGTCCGCGCAGCAGTTTTCAAGCAGCTCGACCCACTCTTTTATTTGGGCCTCGGTCATGGTTGCGCCTCCCGAACGGCAAATGCCTGGCCCATGGCGCGAGCCTTCTCCTGGCACTCTTCGCAAACTGACCCAGGTAAATGCGGTAGCTGAAACACGGTGCTGGCGGGCCCGGTAAACCGATGCTGCCCCTTGACGCTGACGAGGCCGGGGCTGTGAATTTCTATATCGCCTGTCGGAGTGATGCGAATACAGCCTCCCCCACACCCCAACGTAATCCCTTGCTTCGCCGTCAGTTGCAGGTGCCCTTCCACCGTCTGCACCGTCACATCCTGCTGCGCAATCAAGCTCATTCCCTGCCCATGCGACTCGATCTCCAGCGGCCCATCGCCCGACACCAGGCGCATCCCCTCCTGGCGCGCCAACAGCGAAACCCCCTGCTCCGCCTGCACGGCCAGGCGCTCCCCGGCCGCCAGGTTGATTTCGTCATCACTGCGCACATACAGGCCGTCGCCACTGTTGAGCAGCAGGCTGGCCGGGGTCACGGCGGCGATACCTTTCGGCGCGCTCAGCACAATTGCCGGGGCCTGCAGGTTTTTCGCATCGCCCTGCAGAGCGCTCAAACCTTCGATCGCTAAGGGGCGGCTGTTGTGGTTGCGAGCGATGTCCTGGTTTTGCTTCATGCTGGCCAACGCCTTGTCCAGCAGGTTGGTCGCAGGCCCCATGGTCAGCACATCGCACGCGCCTTTGGCCTGGGCATCAGCACTGATAAACAGCCCCTTGCCCCCACGAATCGCCCCCCAATGATCACTCCGCAACTCAAAGCCCTCCCCGCGCTTGCGCCGCTCAGCGTCCACCACGTGCCCCAGGTTGAGCTGGCTCTTGCCGGCGAAGTCGGTGCTGAGCTTGACGTGCTCCTGGCCACGGGTGTCGTCCATGCGCAGCTTGTTGTTGGCGGGGGTACGCAGCACGTTGCGCCGGTAGTTGCGCTTGGTCACCAGGTCCGGGCGGTGGCTGTCGTGCAGGGCGTGGGCGATGTAGGGGCGGTCCGGGTCGCCCTGCTCGAAGGCGATCGCCACTTCGGTGCCAGGGATCAGCGGCAGGTGCAGGCCGTGGGTGTTGCCGGCGTACGGCCGGGCCAGGCGTAGCCACAGGCTTTCTTCGCCGGCTTTCCAGGTGTCGCGATCGAAAAGGAAACTGACCTTGTAGCGGCCTTGCATGTCCAGGTGGCTGTAGGGATCGTTGGCGGTATGGCTGGTGATGCGCGCCGGCAGGGTGCCAGCCATGACCGGTTTGGGCAGTGCGGGCGGCCGGTAGTAGATGTCTTGGTGGTAAGGGATCGCGGTGAAGTGGGCGACGAAGCTGCAGTCCCGGGCGGCGCGCGTGGTCAGCTGAGTGATGATGATGCGCGGCTGGAAGGCCTGGGGGGCGTCGCCAGTGATGGTCAGCACCTGGCGCGGCGCAAGCGTAGGGCTGGTGGTGGTGCCGGTCAGGCGAGTCTGCTGGTTGAGGTAGCGCTCGTGGTGCAGGCGGGCATAGAAGACGGCGGTTTCGGGCTGCACGTCTTTATAGAAGGCGTGGCGGTTGCCCGGCTGACTGTAGTCGTCGCCGTAGTGATAGGCCTCGCCGCGGGTGGTGACATCGCCGCGGGCCTGGTCGATGTCGGCGTCCAGTTGTGCCCACACATCGTCGTAGCGGTAGGTGCGCACGTTGACCTGTTTTTCTACCACCTGGTGCTGGGTCTGCAGGTTCCAGACACTGTCCTGCTCGCCCACGTTCAGGCCCGAATACGGGTAGTACGGCAGCTCCACGCCGTAGTGCAGGCCCTTGCGCATGTCGCTGAACTGGACCACCGCCAGTTCGGCGCTTTCGTGGTTGACGAAGCAGTACCAGATGCCTACTTCGGCCAGCAGGCGCTGGATGAAGGCCAGGTCGCTCTCGTCGTACTGCATCACCTGTTCGCGCACGGGGTACTGGCACACCAGATGCCAGCGCAGCTCATATTCGGCGAAGCGGTGGCGCTCGCGCAGGACGCTCTCCACGATCTGCGGCACCGACTGGCGCTGGTAGATGCGACATTGCTTGCCTCGATCGGCCAGGGCCAGGCGCGGCTGCAGGGTGACCTGGTAGCGGGCTTCGTCCCTGGAGGCGGACAGCCGCCGCAAGGCGGTGATCACGCCGTAGACGATGCGCAAAGGTTCGGGCGGCAGTACCTGGGCGCCTCGGTAGGCAGGTTTTTCCGGCAGCGGGTACAGGCTGAAGCTGGCCGAATGGCCGAGGACCTGCTCGGCAGCGATGTCCGGGCTGGGGCTGGTGAATTCGATACGGTAGGTGAAGCACTGGCTCAGTTGTTCTTCGCCTTCAAAGGCGAGGACGTCGAGGGGCTCATCGAAGCGCCGGATACTGAGCCGGTGGCGGCTGTGGTCGAATAAAACCGGCGGGCTGGATAGGTTTGAAGCCATGGGATGCCTCTGTCAGATCCGGATGACGGATGAAAGAGGGAACCCTACGTAACGCGCTTGGCGGGTTCTATCAGACGCTTCTGCGCGATGGAGGGAAAATTCCGAACAAGTTGTGGAAAATTCCAGGATAGGAAATTTCCTACCCAAAAACGCCTGCTACGCAAACGCTATATAGTTTTGTATATTGCGAACAGCAATTCCCGCCAGGGAATGAAGCACAACAAGGATTGACCGATGTACATCATGCCCTTCGACCCGCGGCTCGACGCCACGCCGCCACTTGCCGTGCGCGAGGTGATCCTCGAGGCCGCCTGCCAGGTGTTTGCCTGTGAAGGCTTCGCAGCCGCCACCCTCAGCGGCATCGCCCGCCAGGCCGGGCTGCCCAAGCCCAATGTGCTGTACTACTTCAAGACCAAGGACAACCTCTACGCCCAGGTGCTGGAGAGCATCGCCACGCCCTACATGGACGCCTGCCTGTCACTGCGCGTGGACGATGACCCGCTGCAGGCGCTGACCCGCACGGTGACGGCCATGGTTCGCCTGTTCGAGCGCCAGCCGTTTGCCGCCAAGGTGTTCATGGTTGAACTCAAGGAAGGCGCCAGTCGCGTGCCGCCGGCCTATGTCGAGCGCTGGGCGGCGCGGGTACAGGACAACGTTGGCTGCCTC
>KI547165.1:603638-607698 GCA_000497835.1 gamma proteobacterium L18
GGCCTATGTCGAGCGCTGGGCGGCGCGGGTACAGGACAACGTTGGCTGCCTCAAGCACTGGATCGACCAGGGGCTGCTGGCGCCCATGGACCCGCACCATGTGCTGCTGTCAACCTGGGCGGTGGCCCAGTCGTGCATCAGCCTGGGCTGGCAGGTGCCGGGGTTGCAGGGGCGAGAGCAACTGCAAGCCATTGATTATGCGGCGGCCGTGCAGACAGCTACGCACCTGCTGCTGCAAGGTCTCGCGCCGCAACCCAGCGCTCGATTGAAGCGCGCCTAGTCCCGCCCGGGCAGCTTTGGCTGCCCGCCTCCCCTGTATGCCCACGTTTCGTACCTGTTTTCGGGGGATTTTTCGTGCCCGAAGGTGATGACATTTGATAATCCTCCATTATCAAATTTCATAAATCAAAAAATAAATCATAAATAAACCAAATCCTTGTTACGTAATTACAGGGTACGTAATACGATACGAAATCGACGCGCAACCATGACGAACGCACAAGGCTGCCAACGCCAAACCAACAGGCCATGGCACGTTGCAACAAATGTGGGAGCGGGTTCTACCCGCGAAGCGCCGCGCGGGCGGCGCTCGATCGCAAGAGCGCCGAAAAGGCGTCGACTAGCACTTGGCAGCCATAGCGCGATCGCGAGAAAACAGGGAGGGTTCAGGAGGGATTGCAGGGGGATCGGGAGGTGCATGTCGTGATGGCGGCGGCGCTCTGGAGATCGAGCGCCGCCCGCGCGGCGCTTCCCCGCCTCACGCGCAAGCCCGGTCCCACATTTGTTGCAACTTACCATGGCCTGATGGATCGGCGCTGTCAGCCTTTGGTGTTTGGCTATAGGGGGGGAATCTAGGGTGTGGGCTGTAGGGTGGATCTAGCTCAACGTATCCCACAACAATTTCACATTCAGCCCCACAATCACCGCTGACACCCCCCACGCCAACACCTTGGTCACCGGCCCGATCACCAGCTCCCCCATGCGCTCACGGTTGGAAACGAACATCACCAGCGGAATCACCGCAAACGGTAATTGCATCGACAACACCACCTGGCTGAACACCAGCAAATGCGCGGTACCCTGTTCGCCGTAGAGCGCGGTGGCGATGACCACCGGCACGATGGCAATCCCCCGCGTCAGCAGGCGGCGAGCCCAGTCGGGGATGCGCAGGTTGAGGAAGCCTTCCATCACGATCTGCCCGGCCAGGGTGGCGGTCACCGTGGAGTTGATGCCCGACGCCAATAACGCCACACCCAGCAACGCCGAGGCGATGCCCACCCCCAGCAGCGGCGACAACAGCGCGTAGGCCTGCTCGATCTCCACCACGTCGGTGTGGCCATTGCTGTGAAACACGGCCGAAGCGGTGATCAGAATGGCGGCGTTGACGAACAGCGCCAGCGTCAGCGCGATGGTACTGTCGGTGACCGCCCAGCGCAGGCCGCTGCGCCGCCCCTCCGGCGTGCGGGGGTAGGCGCGGGTTTGCACGATGGATGAGTGCAGGTAGAGGTTATGGGGCATCACCGTGGCGCCAATGATGCCGATGGCGATGTACAGCATCACCGGGTTGGTGACCACGCTGGTCTGCGGGATGAACCCTGCGAATACCGCATGCCACTCGGGCTGGGCCAATACCAGTTGCGCGGCGAAGCAGGCGAAGATCAGGGTCAGCAGCGCGATGACGAAGGCTTCCAGGGCGCGGAAGCCACGGTTCATCAACAGCAAAATCAGGAACACATCCAGCGCACAGAGGATCGCGCCCCAGAGCATGGGGATGCCGAACAGCAGCTTGAGGGCGATGGCGGTGCCGATCACCTCCGCCAGGTCGCAGGCGATGATCGCCGCCTCACAGGCCAGCCACAGCACAATACAGACGGGTTTTGGATAGTTTTCCCGGCACGCCTGCGCCAGGTCCAGGCCGGTGGCGATACCCAGCCGGGCCGCCAGGGCCTGCAGCAGTACAGCCATCAAATTGGATAACAGGATCACCGACAACAGCGTGTAGCCAAACTGTGAGCCGCCGGCGATGTCGGTCGCCCAGTTGCCGGGGTCCATATAGCCCACGGCTACCATGTAGCCGGGACCGGCGAACGCCAGCAGGCGGCGCAGCCAATGGCCATTCGCGGGCACGGCAACGCTGCCGTTCATCGCCCCCAGACTGGGGCGGGCGGCAAGCGGGATGGACCGTCGGCGGCGAGCCGCGTAGTCGGCCTGGTGATTGTCAGTATTCAAGGTAGCGCTTCGCTGTACTGAATCGGAAAAAGCCGGCGAAACAAAGCGCCTGTAACCTGAACGTAGCGGCTTTGCGGAAATTTACTCGGCCCATGAAATATTTCCGACAACGGGACAGGGAGAAGGTCGATTGCAGCGGATCAGCGGTATCGCCACTGGGCGCCCGCGCCGTGCTGGGATACCCTTGCGCGCTTCCCCTGGATGGCACCCGGAGCCGCCGTGACTGAACGACCGCAACGCCCGACCTTGACCGCCTCGACCCTGTTGGGCATCGCCCAGATCATCGCCTGGGGCGGCTCGTTTTACCTGATCGCCGTGCTGGCCGCGCCGGTGGTCGCCGACACCGGCTGGAACCAGGCCTGGGTGTACGGTGCGCTGTCGCTGGCGATTCTGATTTCCGGCCTGCTGGCCCCGGCCGTTGGCCGCCTGGTGGCGCGCCTGGGCGGACGCCGGGTGCTGGTGTGCAGTGCGCCGATTCTGGCGGTTGGCCTAGCGCTGTTGGCGGTTGCCCCCAATCTGGGCTGTTTCCTGCTGGCGTGGGTGGTGATTGGCATCGGCATGGCCGCTGGGCTGTATGACCCGTTATTCGCCACCCTGGGGCAGTATTTTGGCAGCAACGCCCTTAGCGCCATTACGCAAATAACCTTGGTATCGGGGTTCTGCACCTCAATCACCTGGCCGTTGGTGGCCGCGCTGGTGGCGCACCTGGGCTGGCGCGGTGCGTGCCTGGCCTACAGTGCGATGTTGCTGCTGGTGGTGCTACCGGTTTACCTGCGCACCCTGCCACCGCTGCCGCGCCTGGCGCACACGCAAGCGCATGCACCCGCCGCCAGCGGAGCCGAGCCTGATCGACGGATGTTCAGGCTGCTGACGGCCAGCTTTACCCTGGCGGCGGTGATCTTCACTGCCATTTCAGTGCAGTTGATCAGCCTGCTGCAGGCGCTGGGCTTCAGTTTGCCGGCGGCCTTGGGCGTGGCCGCGCTGATCGGGCCCAGTCAGGTCGGCGTGCGGGTGCTGCAAGTGGTGATGGGGCGCAATGCGCACCCTATCTGGAGCACCCTGGCATCGGTGCTGCTGGTGGCGTTCGGGTTTGCCGGGTTGCTGTTTGCCACCCAATGGGCGGTGGTGGCCATCGTGGTGTACGGCCTGGGCAGCGGGATTCGTTCGATTGTGCGTGGCACCCTGCCTTTGGCGCTGTTCGGGCCGGCCACCTACGCGGTGGTGCTGGGGCGCATTGCACGTCCGGTGCTGATTGCGCAGGCGGTGACACCGCTGCTGGGTGGGTACTTGCAGGCGCACCTGGGGGCGACGGCGACGTTGGCGGTGCTGGGGGGCTTGGCGCTGGTGAACGTAGCCACCGTGGTACTGCTGCAGCGCAGCGTAGGCGGCATCTGCAGAACTGAGGCTTGAGACGTTGATCGGCGGTGGCATTATCGCGGCCACTACGGCTGCAGCTTCAACCCATCACGAATCGCCTGCACCTGCGCCTCGTTATCGCTGTAACCCTGAGCTGAACCTGCATAAGACAAGGAATACGCCGCCCCCGGCGTGCTGCCCGCCACCAGCGTCTGGGTCATGACATGCCCGCCATTGAGGCTGATCTTGCAGGTGGTCTCCACCGCCGCGATATCGCCCAGCTTGGTGTCGTGCACCTTGGTGCACACGCTCTGATAGCCGCCGTGGCTGAAGTTGATCTGCAAAGCCTTGCGCATTTCCAGCACCACGCCACCCAGGTTCACCTGATGGTCGGGGGCAAGCGCCGTGCGGGTCAGCTCCACCACCATCTGCGGGTCGCCGTTGTCGTCGTTTTTCGCCGCGCGCTGGCGGTGTA
>KI547165.1:607831-612234 GCA_000497835.1 gamma proteobacterium L18
GACCACGTCATCGGCCAGGGCCAGCGGGGCTGCCAGCAACAGACCGAATGCAAACAGGGTGCAGCCACGGTGCAAAACATTCATGAAAAACGCGGGTTCCGGTAACAATGAGGGCGGTTGCCAAGTGGCGAGGTTGACCCAACTTTGACTTCAAGTAAAACATTTCACCCGCCTGCTACCCTGAGATCGTGTTTAATTGCGCCACTTTTTCTGCCAGAGGTTCTTTCCATGACTGCCCTGCCCCTGAAAAAACTGTTCGGCACCAGCGCCTTGCTGCTGGGTTGCCTGGTGTCCCCACTGGTGTTCGCCCACGCGCACCTGGTCAGCGCCACCCCGGCCGCCGATGCCACCGTAAGCGCGCCGGCCGAGTTGAGCCTGGTGTTCACCGAAGGCGTCGAGCAAAGTTTTACCAAGGTTGAAATCACCCATGGTGGCGAAGCCGTGCTGGTCAAAAGCATCGCCACCCAGGGTGCCGACAAGAAAACCCTGATCGTCACCCCGGCCGCGCCGCTGGCCCCTGGCGACTATTCGGTCAAATGGCACGCCGTGTCGGTCGATACCCACAACAGCGAAGGCAGCTACCAGTTCAAGGTGGCTCAGTAACCTCATGAGCGCTTTGGTGGTGGTTCGTTTTCTGCATTTCTGCGTGGTGCTGCTGGTGTTCGGCAGCCTGGTATTTCGCCCTCTGTTGCTGGGCGACGCCCGCCAGCAGGCGCGCATGCGCCTGTGGCTGGACCCGTTCCTGTGCCTGCTGGCCGGCATCGGCCTGATCACGGCCATCGCCTGGCTGATGGTGACGGCGGCCGACATGACCGGTAATTGGCAAGCGGCACTCAACGGCGACACGGTGATGAAGGTGCTGACCCAGACCTTCTTCGGCAAGGCGTGGTTCGTGCACTTGTTTGCCAGCCTGATCCTGTTGCTGTGCCTGCGCATCCCTGCCCGCCTGCCCAATCGCCTGCTGCTGGGTGTCAGCACCGTGCAGTTGGCGACCCTAGCGCCTGTGGGCCATGCCGCCATGCTCAATGGCCTCCCCGGCTTGCTGCTGATGCTCAACCAGCTGATTCATCTGCTGTGCGTGGCTGGCTGGATGGGCGCGCTGTTGCTGCTGATGTTCATTCAGGCGCGGCCCAATGGGCATGACGTGCGGGGCACGCTGACGCGCTTCAGCCGTTACGGGCTGGTGCTGGTGGTGGGCATCATCGTCACCGGCCTGATCAATGTGCGGGTATTGACCGGTAGCCTGTGGCCCACGCCGATGACCTCGGGCTTTGCCCTGGTGCTGGCGGTGAAGGCGTCATTGGTGGCGTGCATGCTGGCGTTGGCGCTGTTCAACCGGGCGGCGCTGGCCAATCAGCGCATCGCCCTGGACAAGTTGCGCCAGACCGTACTGCTGGAATGGCTATGCGGCATGGCGGCGATTGCGGCTGTATCGCTGCTGGGCACCCTCAGCCCGGTGCCATTGGTCTAAGCGCAATTGTGGGACCGGGCGAAGCTCGGGAAGCGAGCACCACTGAAATCGAAGGTGTCCCTTTCCCGAGCTTCGCCCGGTCCCACAGGGGCGCGCGCGGGGCGGGTTCAGGCGCGGGCGGGGGTGGCAACGGGCTGGCTCAGCACACACAACCCGTAGTACAACACCCCACCCAACGCCGAGCCGGTAAACCAGCCGTAATCATAAAACCAGCTGAACACCGGGCTGCCCAGCGACATCAGGGTCAGCACCACCGGCACGCCCAACGCGACGAACCCACGCCAGTGCCAGGCCGGGTACACGTCGTCACGGTACAACCCCGCCAGGTCCAGCGCCTGCTTCCTGATCAGGAAGTAGTCCACCACCATGATCCCGGCAATCGGCCCCAGCAGACTGGAATATCCCAGCAACCAGTTGGAATACACCGTTTCCAGGCTAACATCCGACACAATCAGCCCCAGTTTTTTCAGCAACTCATGCCCCATCAGCAATAGCCCCACCACCCCGGTCAGCAACACCGCACGGGTACGGCCGATCAGCTTGGGCGCCAGGTTCTGAAAGTCGTTGGTGGGCGACACGATGTTGGCCGCCGTGTTGGTGGACAAGGTGGCGACGATGATCAGCGCCATGGCGATCGCCACCCAGCCAGGGCTTTTGATGTGGCCGATCAGGCTGACCGGGTCCGAGACCATCTCGCCCACCAGGGACACGGACGCCGCCGTCATCACCACGCCCAGCGCTGCGAACAGGAACATGGTCAGCGGCAACCCCAGTACCTGACCGACGATCTGCGCGCGCTGGCTTTTGGCGTAGCGGCTGAAGTCGGGGATGTTCAGCGACAGCGTGGCCCAGAAGCCCACCATGGCCGTCAGCCCCGCACAGAAGTAACTGGTCACGCTCGCCCCCTCGGGGCGCTTGGGCGGCTGGGCCAGCAGTTCGGTGATGGAGATGTTGGGCAGCGCCCACGCCAACAGGCCTGCGCCCACCAGCAACAGCAAAGGCGCCGACAGGGTTTCCAGCCACTTGATGGACTCGGCGCCGCGAATCACCACCCACAGGTTCAGCGCCCAGAACAGCATGAAACCGATCACCTCACCCACCCCGCCCAAGGCCTTCCAGCCCTCGAACAGCGAGCCCAGGAACAGGTGAATCGCCAGCCCGCCGAACAGTGTCTGGATGCCGAACCAGCCACAGGCCACCAGCGCCCGAATCAGGCACGGCACGTTGGAGCCG
This sequence comes from gamma proteobacterium L18, assembly GCA_000497835.1. GTDB lineage: Bacteria > Pseudomonadota > Gammaproteobacteria > Pseudomonadales > Pseudomonadaceae > Aquipseudomonas. Next base: position 610,536 of record KI547165.1, read on the forward strand.
ATGACGCCGAAGGATGAGCGCAGCAGTACCGGGAATGGGATGCCGTATTTCGTGCCTGCAAACGCATTCAGCGTCAGCGGGATCAGCACAATGATGTTGGCCAGCAGAATCGCCAGCAGCGCCTCGCCCACGCTGAGACCAAAGTAGGCCGTCAACACGCCGCCCAGGGTGTAAGTGGGCACGCAGATCGACATGCCCACCCATAGCGCGGTGATGTGCCATTGGTTCCAGGTGCGCTCATGCACGCGGGTGGGGGCGATGTCGGGGTTGTAGCGTGGGCTGTCCAGCACATCGGTGCATTCGTGCAGCTCATACAGGCCGTCGCGTTCGACGACCGTGGAAACGGTGGGGTGCATGGGCGCGTCCTTATCGGTGGGGTGGGCGCCATGGCCTATCAATAAGCGTGCCGTGTACCGTAAGCCCTTGAAGTGAAACCCCTCATCCAATGCTGTCCGTTCGATCAGGTCTCCGGATGGTGCGTGGCGGCGTCCGTGTGCACGGATTCGTGCCTGCCAGGCAAATATCAAATGCCGGCGGCGATCTGTTTCCCTCGCCCGGCGCCAACGATACTGCCCGCCAGATTGATCCCCCTACAGGAGCACCCCATGAGTATCCCCGCCTTCGGCCTCGGCACGTTCCGCCTCAAGGACCAGGTTGTCATCGACGTGGTGCGCAATGCGCTGGCGCTCGGCTACCGGGCCATCGACACCGCGCAGATCTACGGCAACGAAGCCGAGATCGGCCAGGCCATCGCCGACAGCGGCGTGCCACGCAGCGAATTGTTCATCACCACCAAAATCTGGGTCGATCATTTTGCTGCCGACAAACTGATCCCCAGCCTGCGCGACAGCCTGGCCAAACTGCGCACCGACCACGTCGACCTGACCCTGATCCACTGGCCGTCGCCCAAGGGCGCGGTGGCGGTCAGCGAGTTCATGACGGCGCTGGCCGAGGCCAAGGCGCTGGGCCTGACGCGGCAAATCGGCGTGTCGAACTTCACCATCGACCTGATGCGCCAGGCCATCGAGGTGGTCGGTGCGGACCAGGTCGCCACCAACCAGATTGAACTGCACCCCTACCTGCAGAATCGCCGGGTGGTGGAGTTCGCCCAGGCCCAGGGCATCCCGATTACTTCGTACATGACCCTGGCCTACGGCAAGGTGATTGACGACCCGGTGATTGCCCGCATTGCCGAGCGCCATCAGGCGACCACGGCCCAGGTCGTCCTGGCGTGGGCCATGCAGCTGGGCCACGCAGTGATCCCGTCGTCGACCCGTCGCGAGAACCTGGCCAGCAACCTCAAGGCCGTGGACCTGCGCCTGAGCCCGGCCGACATGGCCGAACTGGCAGCGCTGGAGCGCGGCGAGCGCCTGACCAGCCCCGCCAGCATTGCGCCTGTCTGGGATTGACTACGCCTCCCACAGCGTACGCCACACCTCTGTAGCAGCAACTGTCTTTGTGGGAGCGGGTTCTACCCGCGAAAAGCACACCGCAGCGTTTCAGGAAGTTCGCGTGCCCTTCTTCGCGGGTAGAACCCGCTCCCACGGGGAGAGGTGTAGCAGCTGCCGAAGGCTGCGTCACAGGCGGCGCGGTAGATCAGACAGTGCGCGGCGTCGGTGACGCGGCCTGACGGCCGCTGCTACAGGTTGCCCAACACCATAGAATCTCCCACAGTGTGTACCTCTACAAGACAGTTGCT
>KI547165.1:613301-618715 GCA_000497835.1 gamma proteobacterium L18
ATCTACAGAGCGTGATACGCTCCTTGGCATCATCCACTGCCCCGCACCACTCCATGGAACTGCACATCACCTTCCAAGGCCGCAAGGACCTGGGCGAGCAGCTGTACCGTCAACTCTTCGATGCCATCGACAGCGGCCGCCTGGCCGCCGGCACGCAGTTGCCCCCCACGCGCCTGCTGGCCACCCAGCTGGGCGTATCGCGCAAGACCGTGGCCGATGCCTACAGCGCGCTCACCTATGACAACCTGCTCAGCGGCCAGGTGGGCCGCGGCACTTTCGTCAATGCGCGGCCCAGTGCCCGGCCGGCCGTGGCCAGCAGCTCCCCCTTGGCCAGCGCCGCCGTGGTCGCCATGTGGCGCGACATGCCCATGCCGCTCGCCCATGCCGCCGCGCAGGGCCGTGCCCGCTACGAGTTCATCGGCGGCGCCTCGCTGAAAACCCAGTTCCCCTTCGACGCCTGGCGGCGCTGTACTTTGCATGCCTTGCGCCAGTTCACCCGCTCGCGGATGCTGCACGGCGACCCACAAGGGTTGCCCGAACTACGCGAAGCCGTGGCCCGCCATATCGGCTTCGCCCGCGGTGTACAGGCCATTAGCGACGCGGTGCTGATCACCAACGGCGCGCAACAGGCGCTGGACCTGGTGGCCCGCGTACTCATCGAGCCGGGCTGCAAGGTGGTGATGGAAGACCCCGGCTACCCCCCTGCCCGTCTGCTGTTCAAGGCCCAGCGCGCCGAGGTAATCGACGTGCCCGTGGACGCCGAAGGCCTGCAGGTAGACCTGATCCCCGACGGTACTCGACTGATCTATGTCACCCCCTCGCACCAGTTCCCGCTAGGCATGCCCATGAGCCTGGCGCGCCGCGAAGCCCTGCTGGCCCGCGCCGGGCAACTGGGGGCGATCATCATCGAAGACGACTACGACAGCGAATTCCGCTACCAGGGCCCGCCCACCGACTCGTTGCAAAGCCTGGACCGGCATGGTCTGGTGGCGTACGTCGGCACCTTCTCCAAGACCCTGCTACCCGAACTGCGCCTGGGCTATGCCGTGCTGCCGGCCGCCATTCTGCAGGCCGTCAAGGTGGCCAAGCAGTTGAGCGATTGGCACACACCCACGCTCAGCCAATGGGCGCTGGCCAAGTTCATTACCGAAGGTGAACTGCTCAAGCACGTGCGTCGCTGTTTCGACGTGTACAGCGCCCGGCGCGAGCGCATCCTGCAACGCCTGGACGGTGACCTTGCACCGTGGTTCAAGGCCGTGCCGGCCACGGCCGGCTACCACCTGACGGCGCTGTGCCAACGCCCGCTGGACCTCGACCTGCTGGTGACCGTGGCGCGTCAGGCCGATGTCGGCCTGTACCCGATCACGCCCTTCTTCAGCCAGCAGCCACCGGTACCAGGCCTGTTGTTGGGCTTCGGCGCCATTGACTTGCTGGACATCGATACCGCCCTGGACCGCGTGCGGGAGATCCTGCTGCAATTGGCCCCCTTGTAAAGGGGCCAATTGGCTATTCGAGCATTGGCCGCCCGGGCTTAAGGTTACCCCACACACCTTCTGCACTGGAGCCAAGCACATGAGCAACCGCATCGAATGGGCCAAACAAGCACCCGACGCCTACAAGGCCATGGTCGGCCTGGAAATGGCCCTGGGCAAGTCTGGCCTGGAAAACCCACTGCTGGAACTGGTGCGCCTGCGCGCCTCTCAGCTCAACGGCTGCGCCTACTGCGTGAACATGCACGCCAACGACGCCCGCAAGGCAGGGGAAACCGAAGCGCGCCTGCAAACCCTCACGGTCTGGCAGGAAACCCCGTTTTTCACACCGCGTGAGCGTGCGGCACTGGCTTGGGTGGAGAGCCTGACACTGCTGTCGATTCATCATGCGCCGCAGGATCAATATCAAGCGCTGCTTGGGCACTTCAGCGAGGTGGAAGTGGTGAACCTGACCCTGGCCATTGCCACCATCAATGCCTGGAACCGCTTTGGGGTGGGGTTTGCGATGGTGCCTCAGGGCTGAAATCGCGCCGCCTGCATCGCGGCCAAGGCCGGCTCCTACACCAATCGTGGTAGGAGCCGACCTTGATCGCGATGCAGGCAATACGGTTCATCTGCAGCTAACCATGCCGCGCCCGATAAGCACCCGGGCTTTCCCCCATCCACTTCTTGAACGCCCGATGAAACGCACTGGCTTCCTGAAATCCGGTGCGCTGCGCCACATCGGCAACACTCAAGCCCGCACTGCGCAAACACTCACACGCCATCCCCCGCCGCACCTCATCCTTGAGCTGCTGATAGGAACATCCTTCACGTTCCAGTTGCCGCCGCAAACGCGTCGCTGACAACCCGCACGCCTGCGCCATGCTGACCAGTGTCGGCCACTCCCCGTACTGACTGCGCCGCAAGCGCCGATGCACCTGCGCCACCAGCCCCTGCGGGTTACGGTACCGAATCATCAACCACTGCGGCGCCGTGCGCAGAAACTGCTTGAGCCCCGCCAGGTCCTGAACCACCGGCAAGGCCAGCACGCTGGCGGCGAACTCGATTTCGGTGTGCTGGGCACCGAAGTTGAGGTTCGGCCCCCACAGCAGCGGGTCATCGTCCAGCGCCGGCCGCTGGTGATGAAAGTCCACCCGGTCCAGGCTGATGCGCCGGCCGCCCAGCCAGCACAACAGGCTGACCATCAGCACGGCGAAGGTCTCCTCGGCATAGCCGCGCCGCTCGGCGTCGCCGCTGTAGGCCAGGGTGATCAAGGCCCGTGTGCCACGCACACTCAGGCTGCCGCAAATATCGCGCAGGAACAGGCCGAAGTTGCCCAGGCACTGGCGCATGGCCTTGCCCAGCGTAGGCTCCTGGATCAGCCCGCGACAGATCAATGCGAAGCTGCCGGGCGGCATGCCATGGCTGTCCAGGCAGAAAAACTCGTCCTGCAAGGTCCGAATCTGGATCAGCCACAGGGCTGCAAAGGCGCTGGCCGGCACACGAGCGTGGCTATCGTCCAACAGGTGGCTGTCGATGCCCGCCTCGGCCAATACCTCGGCGCGCCGCAGGGGCTGGTCGCGCACTGCATGCAGCATGGAATCAACAAAATAGGCCGCAACCGAATCGGTTTCACGAAGCACCGCAACAACACTCCCCACGGCAGACAGTGGCAAAAAATGACAGGACGACCGGGCAGTTTCGGCATAGGCCCGGCCCGCCCGAGCGCCTAGACTTGCAGAGATTACACGCCAAGGCAGGAGACATTCATGCACACCCCGGAAATTTTCGTCGTCAGCGCCGTGCGCTCGGCCATCGGCAGTTTTGGCGGCTCGCTCAAGGACGTGCCACCCACCCAGCTGGCCACTGACCTTGCCAAGGCGGCGCTGCAACGCTCGGCACTGGCCCCCGAGCACATCGGCCATGTGGTGTTCGGCACCGTGATCCCCACCGAACCGCGTGACGCCTACGTGTCGCGGGTGGCGGCCATCAATGCCGGCATTCCTCAGGAGACCCCGGCGTTCAACGTCAATCGCCTGTGCGGCTCGGGCCTGCAGGCCATCGTTTCGGCGGCGCAGGGCCTGTTGCTGGGTGACGCCGGCGCCGTGCTGGCCGGCGGCGTGGAATCCATGAGCCGTGGCCCCTACCTGCTGCCCCAAGCCCGCTGGGGCGCGCGCATGGGGGATATTCAGGCGCTGGACTACATGCTGGGCGTGCTGCACGACCCGTTCGCCGGCATTCACATGGGTATCACCGCGGAAAACATCGCGGAAAAATTCGGCATCACCCGCCAGATGCAGGATGAACTGGCGCTGGTCAGTCAGCAGCGCGCCGCCCGCGCCATCGCCGAGGGCCGCTTTGCCTCGCAGATCGTGCCTATCGAGATTGCCACACGCAAAGGCACCGTCAGTTTTGCCGAGGACGAGAACGTGCGCGCGGTGGACGCCGAGCAACTGGCGAAAATGAAGCCGGCGTTCAAGAAGGACGGCAGCGTCACCGCCGGCAACGCCTCCAGCCTCAACGACGGCGCCGCCGCCCTGGTACTGGCCACGGCCGAAACCGTGCGCGCCCATAACCTAACCCCGCTGGCACGCCTGGTGGGCTACGGCCATGGCGGTGTCGAACCGGCGCTGATGGGCCTGGGGCCGATCCCGGCCACCCGCCAGGTGCTGACCAGGGCCGGCTTGCGGGTGCAGGACCTGGACGTGATCGAGTCCAATGAAGCCTTCGCCGCCCAGGCCTGCGCCGTGGCCCGGGAGCTGGACTTCGACCCGGCCAAGGTCAACCCCAATGGCTCGGGCATCTCCCTGGGCCACCCGGTGGGCGCCACCGGCGCGATCATCGCCACCAAGGCCATCCATGAACTGCACCGCATCCAGGGTCGTTACGGCCTGGCCACCATGTGCATCGGCGGCGGCCAAGGCATCGCCGTGCTGTTCGAACGCGTTTAAACAAGGACTACCACATGACATTGCAACGTATCGCCGTCATCGGCGCCGGCACCATGGGTAACGGCATCGCGCAGGTGTGCGCGCTGTCGGGCTACCAGGTCACCCTGGTGGACATCAGCGACGCCGCCCTGGACAAGGGCCTGGCCACCCTGGGCAAGAACCTGCAACGCCAGGTCAGCAAAGAAACGCTGACCCAGGCCCAGGCTGACCAGGCTGTGGGCCAGATCACCACCAGCACCGACTATGCCCGTCTGGCTAACGCGCAGCTGGTGATCGAGGCCGCCACCGAGAACCTGGGCCTGAAACTGAAGATCCTCAAGCAAATCGCCGACAACGTCAGCGACACCTGCGTGATCGCCTCCAACACCTCGTCACTGTCCATCACCCAGCTGGCCGCCAGCGTCAGCGCCCCGGACCGGTTCATTGGCCTGCACTTTTTCAACCCGGTGCCGATGATGGCCCTGGTGGAAGTGATTCGCGGCCTGCAGACCAGCGACGCCACCCATGCCCTGGCGCTTGAGGTCAGCGGGCGCCTGGGCAAGACGGCTATCAGCGCGGGCAACCGCCCGGGGTTCGTGGTCAACCGCATCCTGGTGCCGATGATCAACGAGGCCATCCTGGTGCTGCAGGAAGGCCTGGCCAGCGCCGAAGACATCGACACCGGCATGCGCCTGGGCTGCAACCAGCCGATCGGGCCGCTGGCCTTGGCTGACCTGATCGGGCTGGACACCTTGCTGGCGATCATGGACGCGTTTCTGGAAGGGTTTGGCGACAGCAAATACCGCGCGGCGCCGTTGTTGCGCGAGATGGTCGCGGCCGGTTACCTGGGGCGCAAGGCAGGGCGAGGGTTTCATGCCTACAGCTGACGGCCTCAGCCGCAGCGTCCGGCATTGAAACCGCGTCGCCCGCATCGCGACTAAAGTCGGCTCCTACGCCGTCCGTGGCAGGAGCCGGCCTTGGCCGCGATGCAGACGCCGCCGACCCGTAGCAG
>KI547165.1:619224-632806 GCA_000497835.1 gamma proteobacterium L18
TGTAGCAGCTGCCGCAGGCTGCGTCACGGCCAATGCGGCGTGTCAGACATTGCGCGGCGCCTGTGACGCGGCCTCGCGACCGCTGCTACGCTGAACGAATAACCAGAAAAAACCGCAGAGGCCGTGTATGAAGACCGTTGCAGAATTGCTCAAGCTCAAGGCGCAACAAAACCAGCAAGTGCACACCATCGGCCCCGACCAGATGGTGGTGGAGGCGCTGCGCCTGATGGCCGAGAAAAACGTCGGCGCCCTGCCGGTGGTGCAGGACGGCGCCGTGGTGGGAATCGTCAGTGAACGTGACTACGCCCGAAAGGTGGTGCTGCTGGGCCGCTCCTCGGTAGGTACACCGGTGCGCGACATCATGAGCGCCAAAGTGATTACTGTGGACCCGCACAAAAGCATCGACGACTGCATGAACATGATGACCGACGGGCACTTGCGCCACCTTCCGGTGGTGGAAGATGAACAGTTGATCGGCCTGCTGTCCATCGGTGACCTGGTCAAGCAGGCCATTGCCGAGCAGGCCGACCTGATCCGCCAGCTGGAGCAATATATTCGCGGCGAATAGGCGCGCACCCGGGGCCGTGCAGGTATACTGCGCGGCCCCGGGGACGGCCCCGGACACTACCTTGCATGCCCGGAGCACCCCACATGACTGTCGATCAACGCCCACCTGCCGACGCCCAGCCTGAAGAAACCGGCAGCGACAGCCAACCGGCCGTGCCTGCGTTCAGTTTCCCGTTCAAGCCTGGCGCCTTTGCCGCGGCGAAAAAAGCCGCCACCTACCCAGGCGCCGGCAAGTCCAACCACGACAAAACCCCAGGCCGCGCGCCCAACGGCACCCGCCGTTCGATGGGCAAGCGCTGACCTTCAGCGGTTGACGTCCACCACCACTCGCCCACGCACGCTGCCGGTCATCAACTGATCGGCCATTTGGACCGCTTGGCTCAAACCCACTTCCTGGCTGATCACGGCCAGCAGGTCGCGGTCCAGATCATGGGCCAGGCGGTTCCAGGCTTCAATGCGATCGGCCTTGGGCCGCTTGACGCTGTCGATGCCCAGCAATGACACCCCCCGCAGAATGAACGGCGCCACCGAGCCGGGGAAATCCATGCCCTGGGCCAGGCCGCAGGCCGCTACTGCACCGTGATAGCGAGTGGTGGCGCAGACGTTGGCCAGGGTGTGGCTGCCTACCGAGTCCACCGCACCTGCCCAGCGTTCCTTGCCCAGCGGTTTGCCGGGTGCAGAGAGACTTTCACGGTCGATGATGTCGCGGGCGCCCAGGCGCTTCAGGTACTCGTGCTCACTGCTGCGGCCCGTGGAGGCCACCACGTGGTAACCCAGTTTGGCCAGCAACGCTATGGCGAAGCTGCCCACGCCGCCATTGGCGCCGGTGACCAGCACTTCGCCCTGATCCGGGGTGACACCATGGCGCTCCAGGGCGATCACGCACAGCATGGCGGTGTAGCCGGCCGTGCCGATGGCCATCGCTTCGGCCGCAGTGAAGCCCTTGGGCAGCGGGATCAGCCAGTCACCATTGAGCCGCGCCTTCTGTGCCAGGCCGCCCCAATGCCCCTCGCCCACGCCCCAGCCATTGAGCAGCACCGCGTCGCCCACCTTGAAGTCCGGGTGCTCGCTGCTGTGCACCGTGCCCGCCAGGTCAATGCCGGGCACCATGGGGAAGCTGCGTACCACCGGCCCCTTGCCGGTGATGGCCAGGCCGTCCTTGTAGTTGAGGGTGCTGTAGGCCACATCGATGGTTACATCACCGGCCGGCAGTTGCGACTCGTCCAGCGCCTGTACTGCGGCGCGCTGCCCCTGCTCGTCCTTGTCGATCACGATGGCGTTGAACATGCTGCTCTCCTTGTTTAGACCGAATGTCTTTAAATAGGGTTGAAAAAGCCGGCGGTGCCGGCTTGCAGTGGATCAGATCTGGAAGAATGCCGAGCGCAGGAAGCCGCTGACGAAGGTGCGCATGGGTTGCGCGTCGCGCACCAGCCGGGCGCGCAGCACCGCGCCTTCCCAGCCGGTCCAGAAAAACGCGGCCAGCTCGTCGCAGTCGGCGTCCTTGGGCAGGTCGCCCGCCGCCTGGGCGGCCTTGAGGCAGCTGCTCAGGCGCTGTTGCCAGTCGACGAAAATTGCTTCGATCGCCTCGCGATAGCCCTCCGGCAGCACGGAAATTTCCTGGCCCAGGTTGCCCACCAGGCATCCACGACGGTACTCATGCTTGGCCATGCCGGCCTGGGCGTCTTCGACAAAGCCCAACAGGCGCTCCAGCGGCGCGATGGACTCATCCAGCAGCCAGTGGTCCAGCTTGCGGGCAAAGTACTGCGCGTAGTTGTCGAGCAAGGCCCGGCCGAAGGCGTCCTTGCTGGCGAAGTAGTGATAGAACGAGCCCTTGGGCACCCCGACACGCTTGAGAATCATGTCGATGCCGGTGGCGCTGAAGCCCTGTTCAGTAAGGATTTCGGTACCGCAACGGACCAGCAGCTCGCGGGTGTCGTAATGCTCGCGAGGCACCTTGGGGGGGCGGCCGGGTCTGCGGGGGACGGGTGCTTGGGTTGGCGTAGTCATGACAACGGATATTAGACTGGCCGTCTCAATTGTCAACTGGTTGATTGGCAAATCCCCTGACATACCGCGTCGGCTGCTACGGGGGGACGGTGGTGTTGCTGGGTGCATGCCTTGGGTTTTCTTGCGGTCTTGAGATCGCGCGCCGCCCGCGCGGCGCTTCCCGAGGTTCCCTCGGTCCCACATCTGTTTCGGGCCAGTTATGTCAGTGCCATCGCCTGGTTCGTTTTTGTTGGTGCAATAAGCCGGCCTACGGCAGCACGGCCTGTTCAGACTTTTTTTGCTTTCCCCCCAAGCGGACCAGGTGATACCCCAGACATAACTGGCCCGAAACAGATGTGGGACCGAGCAAAGCTCGGGAAGCGCCGCGCGGGCGGCGCGCGATCTCAAGAACGCAGGAAAACTCAAGGCGTGCACCTCCATGTCCCGACACGGTCCCTGTAGCAGCGGCCGCCAGGCCGCGTCAGGGGTAGGCAGTCATGGCGCTTCGCTATATATTCGCCAATATAACGAAAAATTCAAAAAAGGAGTTTCACGATGTCTGTCGCTACCCCTCGCCTCGCCCTGCTCGGCCTGTTGACCGCGTTGGCCTTCAATGCCCACGCCGATGAAGTGCAAGTGGCCGTTGCCGCCAACTTCACCGCGCCGATCCAGGCCATCGCCAAGGATTTCGAAGCCGACACCGGGCACAAACTGGTCGCCGCCTACGGTGCCACCGGCCAGTTCTATACGCAGATCAAGAACGGCGCGCCGTTCGAGGTGTTCCTGGCCGCCGACGACACCACCCCGGCCAAGCTGGAAAGCGAAGGCGACACCGTCAAGGGCTCGCGCTTCACCTACGCCGTGGGCACGCTGGCCCTGTGGTCGGCCAAGGACGGTTACGTCGACGCCAAGGGCGAGGTGCTCAAGGCCAACCAGTACCAGCACCTGTCCATCGCCAACCCCAAAGCCGCCCCTTACGGCCTGGCCGCTACCCAGGTGCTGGACAAGCTGAAACTGACCGAAGCCACCAAAGCCAAGATCGTCGAAGGCCAGAACATCACCCAGGCCTATCAGTTCGTGTCCACCGGCAACGCCGAGCTGGGCTTCGTCGCCCTGTCGCAGATTTTCAAGGACGGCAAGGTCACCAGCGGCTCGGCCTGGATTGTGCCGGCCAACCTGCATGACCCGATCAAGCAGGACGCCGTGATCCTCAACAAAGGCAAGGACAGCGCCGCCGCCAAGGCCCTGGCGCAATACCTCAAAGGCCCGAAAGCTGCCGCCATCATCAAGTCCTACGGCTACGAACTCTGATGCCACTGGACGCAAGCGACCTGTCGGCGATCTGGCTGACGGTCAAGTTGGCGTCGCTCACCACCCTGTTGCTGCTGGTGATCGGTACGCCGATCGCCTGGTGGCTGGCCCGCACCCGCTCGCGCCTGCGCGGGCCGGTGGGGGCGGTGGTGGCGCTGCCGCTGGTACTGCCCCCCACCGTGATCGGTTTTTACCTGCTGCTGGCCATGGGCCCCAACGGTCTCATCGGCCACGCCACCCAGGCACTGGGCCTGGGCACCCTGACCTTCAGTTTCGCCGGCCTGGTGATTGGCTCAGCCCTCTATTCCCTGCCGTTCGTGGTGCAGCCGTTGCAGAACGCCTTCACCGCCATCGGCGACCGTCCGCTGGAAGTGGCCGCCACCCTGCGCGCCAGCCCCTGGGACTGCTTCTTCAGCGTGGTGGTGCCCCTGGCGCGCCCCGGTTTCGTCACCGCCAGCATCCTCGGATTTGCCCATACCGTGGGCGAGTTCGGCGTGGTGCTGATGATTGGCGGCAATATCCCTGACCGCACCCGCGTGGTCTCGGTGCAGATCTACGATCACGTGGAAGCCATGGAGTACGGCCAGGCCCACTGGCTGGCCGGTGCCATGCTGATTTTCTCGTTTCTGGTGTTGCTGGCCCTGTATGCCCGCGGCCACGCCAAAGCCCGCTGGAGTTGACCCGTGGCCACGACTATTGCGGCGCGCATCCGCCATCGTTTTGCCGATTTCACCCTGGACGTTGACCTGCAACTGCCCGGCCGCGGCGTCAGCGCCCTGTTCGGCCAGTCCGGCTCCGGCAAAACCACCTGCCTGCGCTGCCTGGCGGGCCTTGAGCGTGCGGACCACGCCTATATCGAGGTCAACGGCCAGGTCTGGCAGGACAGCCAGCGCGGCGTGTTCCTGCCACCGCACCAGCGGCCGTTGGGCTACGTGTTCCAGGAAGCCAGCCTGTTTGCCCACCTGAGCGTGCAGCGCAATTTGGAATACGGCTGGCGGCGCATCCCGGCGGCGCAACGCCAGGTCGACCTGCATCAGGCGTGCGAGTTGCTGGGCATTGGCCATTTGCTCACGCGCATGCCCGCCAAACTGTCAGGCGGCGAGCGCCAACGCGTGGGCATCGCCCGTGCCTTGCTGACCAGCCCCGGCCTGTTGCTGATGGACGAGCCCCTGGCGGCGCTGGACAGCCAGCGCAAGGCCGAGATCCTGCCGTACCTGGAGCGTCTGCACGACGAACTGGACATCGCCATTGTCTACGTCAGCCACGCCCAGGACGAAGTGGCGCGCCTGGCTGATCACCTGGTGTTGCTGGACCAGGGTCGGGTGCAGGCCAGCGGACCGGTTACCGAAACCCTGGCAAGGCTGGACCTGCCGCTGGCGCTGGGGGATGACGCCGGCGTGGTGATTCAAGGGCAGGTGCAAGGCTATGACGACGCCTACCAGCTGCTCAGCCTGGGCTTGCCGGGCAGTGACTTACCGATCCGCGTGGCGCACGCGCCGATGGCACTGGGCAGCGCGTTGCGGGTCAAGGTGCAGGCCCGCGATGTCAGTCTCAGCCTGGATGAACAGGGCCAGAGCAGCATCCTCAACCGCCTGCCGGTGACCGTGACCGGGCAGCGGGTGGCCGACAACAACGCCCATGTGCTGGTCAGCCTGGAAGTGGCGGGCACGGCATTGCTGGCGCGCATCACGCGCTATTCGTGGGATCAATTGGGCCTGACAGTGGGCAGCCGCGCCTGGGCGCAGATCAAGGCCGTGGCCGTGCTGGCCTGAAGGAATGCGGGGGCGCCGTGTGGGCGCCCCCGCAGGCGATTACCCCAGATGCGTGACCAGCTTGGTCACCAGGTAAGCCTCGATTGCCTCGGTGCCGCCTTCCGAGCCGTGGCCCGAGTCCTTGATCCCGCCAAACGGAATCTCCGGCAGGCCAATGCCCAGGTGGTTGATCGACAGCATGCCCGCCTCCACCCGATCGCTCAGGGCCTGGGCGGTTTTCGACGTGCTGGTGAAGGCGTAGGCCGCAAGGCCATACGGCAGACGGTTGGCTTCAGCAATGGCGTCATCCACGGTGTCGAACGGCACAATCAACGCCACCGGCCCGAACGGCTCCTCGTTCATCAGGCGCATGCCGGTGTTCAGGCCGCTGATCACGGTCGGGGCGAAGAAGTAGCCAGGCCCGTCAATGGCCGCGCCGCCCAGGTGCACGGTAGCGCCTTTGCTGCGGGCATCGTCCACCAGGGCCTGCAAGGCCGGGGCGCGACGCTCGTTGGCCAGCGGGCCCATGGTGGTGCCGGCTTCCAGGCCGTTGCCGACCTTGACCTTGCCGGCCAGCTCGACGAAGCGGGTCAGGAAAGTCTCGAACACTTCACGCTGCACCAGGAAGCGCGTCGGCGAAACGCACACCTGGCCGGCGTTGCGGAACTTGGACGCCACCAGCGCCTGCACGGCCTTTTCAACATCAGCGTCGGCAAAGACGATGGCCGGAGCATGACCGCCGAGCTCCATGGTGGCAGGCTTCATGTGCAGGCCGGCCATGGCGGCCAGTTGCTTGCCCACGGGCGTTGAGCCGGTGAAGGTGACCTTGCGAATCACCGGATGCGGAATCAAGTAGCCGGAGATGTCGGCCGGCACGCCATACACCAGGCCAATCACGCCCGCCGGCACGCCGGCATCGGCGAAGGCGCGGATCAGTTCGGCGGGCGATGCCGGGGTTTCTTCCGGAGCCTTGACGATGATCGAGCAGCCAGCGGCCAAGGCCGACGACAGCTTGCGCACCACCTGGTTGATCGGGAAGTTCCACGGTGTGAACGCGGCAACCGGGCCCACCGGTTCGCTGATCACCCGTTGTTCGATGCCTTGGGCGCGCGACGGCACGATGCGGCCGTAGCTGCGGCGGCCCTCTTCGGCCAGCCAGTCGATGATATCGGCGGCCGCCAGCGTTTCGGCGCGGGCTTCAGCCACGGGCTTGCCCTGTTCCAGGGTCATCAGCGTGGCGATGCTGTCGGCGCGCTCGCGCACCAGTTCGGCAGCCTTGCGCATGATTTTGTAGCGATCGAATGCGCTGACCTTGCGCCAAGTGTCGAAGCCCTGTTGCGCGGCGGCCAAGGCCTTGTCCAGGTCGGCGATGTCGGCGTGGGCGACGCTGCCGATGGTTTCGCCGTTGGCGGGGTTGATCACGGCAATGCTGCGACCGTCCGCTGCGTCCTGCCATTGACCGTTGATATACAACTGCACCTGCGGATACATACGCGTCTCCCGTTCACTTGGATGGATGTCTCTACCCTAACGCCCGAGGCTCATCACAGCAACCGTCAATACTGAATCGCCGCTGGTCCTGTAGCAGCAACTGTCTTTGTGGGAGCGGGTTCTACCCGCGAAAAAGGACACGCTGACTTTCTGACCTACCGCGGTGTTCTTTTCGTGGGCAGAGCCCACTCCCACAAAGACAGTTGCTGCTCAGGCTAACCCTATCGAGGCGAGCACACCGCGCCCGCTGCTTGGGTCAGCGGGTCGCAAGCTGACTGCCATGCCATTGCGCACGGCAATTGCCCGCACAATCGACAAGCCCAGCCCGGAACCCACCTCGTCGCTGCCCAGGCTGCGATAGAACGGATCGAACACCCGCTCCCGGTCCTGCGGGGCGATGCCGGGGCCGTTGTCACGTACCCACAGGCGCACCCCGCCCTGCTCCACCGTCAGCCCCAGGTCCACGCGGCCTTCATGCGGCGTATAGCGGATCGCGTTGTCGACCAGGTTTCTGATCATCACGTGCAAATCCAATGCGCTGATCGCCACGGCCACGTCAGGCCCCGGCTCCACGCCCAGGTCGATGCCCTTGAGGGCAGCCAGCGGCAGCAGGTCTTCAAGCACTTGCCGGTAGACCTGGTGCACGGAGGTCGTGGACGCTTGCGGCTCGGCGCCTGCCTGGGCACGGGCCAACGACAGCAGTTGCTCGACGACCTGTTTGCCGCGCTCGATGCCCCGTTGCAGCGTCAGCAAGCGTGCGCGCGCCTCATCGGACAAGGGGGTGGCGGCCAGGCGCTCGCCCTGCAGCGACAAGGCGGTCAAGGGCGAGCGCAGCTCATGGGCGGCGTCGGCGACGAAACGTTGCTGTTGCTCCATGGCTTGGGCGACACGGGCCAGCAAGCCATTGATCGCCACCCCGAACGCGCGGATCTCCACCGGCAGATGCCCCTCATCGATCGGGTGCAACTGGCCCTCGTCGCGCTGCTCGACCTCGGCCGCCAGCGTTGCGATGGGCCGGAACATTTTGCGCACCAGGTCGGCCACAACGATCAACAGCACCGGAAACAGGATCAGGAATGGCAGCACGCCACGCCAGGCGCTTTCGCGGGCGTCGCGATCACGGCCGCCGGTTTCCTGGGCCACCACGATGCGCTGCCCATCCGCCAGGGTGCGCACCAGTACACGAAAGGCTTCATCGCCCAGCCATTGGGTGGACAGCCCGTCGGCCAGGGTGGTGGGCAACGCCAGGGGCAGGTCGGCATCGTCACCACGGGCCCGGGCGCCGTCCGCCAGGTACTGGACAATGATGCGTGACTCTTCATCATCACCCTTTACCGTTGCCCCCGGCGCAGGATAGCCCAGGGTCATGCCCTGGCGCTCGAACAGCACGGCCATCTGGCGCAAGGTGTTGTCCTGCATTTCCAGGGCTTCGTCGAAGGCCGAGACGAAGGCGAATACCCCCGCCACCAGCGCCACCAGCAGGATGGCCGCCGACAGCACCACCGACAGCCTGAACTGTACCGACTCGCTCAGGCGTCTTTTGAAACCATCCATCCCATGCCCCTGACGTTCTTGATCACCTGGCTGCCCAGCTTGCGGCGCAGGGAGTGGATAAGGAATTCCACTGCGTTGCTCTCCACCTCGTTGCCCCAGGCGTAGATGCGGTCTTCCAGTTCGCTGCGCGACAGAATAGCCCCCGGCCGGATCAACAGTGCCTGCAACAACGCAAACTCGCGGTTGGACAGTTGCACCTCACTGGCCTCGCTGCTGCTGGCGCACTTGGACACAGGGTCCAGACTGACCGCGCGGGTGCCGAGCAAGGGCTGGGCGCTGCCGCTGCGGCGACGCAGCACGGCACGCAAGCGCGCCAGCAACTCGGCCATGTGGAAGGGTTTGAGCACGTAGTCATCGGCGCCGCCGTCCAGGCCGCGCAGGCGATCGTCCAGGCTGTCGCGCGCGGTGAGGATCAGCAGCGGGGCCTCATGGCCGCTGGCACGCAGGCTCGCCAGCACGCTCAGGCCGTCCTTGCCGGGCAGGCCCAGGTCCAGCAGGATCAGGTCGTAATGCTGGGTACGCAGGGTAGCCAGCGCGGTGAGGCCGTCCGTGACCCAGTCCACCGCGTACCCGCTGTCGCTCAGCGCGCCCTGCACGGCCTCGCCGATCATGGCGTCGTCTTCGACCAGCAGAAGGCGCATCGTCCGTTACCCCGTGAGTATCAGTGGCCCGCCTGCAGCGAGGCGAAGGTGTCCAGCAGCGCTTTTATCGCTGCCTTGCAATCCTGCTGCACCGGGGTACCTGCACGCAATGCCTCCAGGGACTTGTCGATGGCATCGTCCAGTTTGTGCCAGTCACTGGCCGCGCGTGGCTTGAGGCCTGCCTCGGCACCGTCCCACGCCAGCTCCAGGTCCTTGATGCGGGTTTTCGCCGCGCCCAGTTCATTGCGCTCGACCAGCCCCGAGACATCGGCGGCGATGGCCTGGAAGGCCGACAGATCGCCCAGCTTCGAGGCACTGGCCTGGGTGCTGCCGGGGGTAGCGGGCTTGTTGGCGGGCTCGGGGGCCTTGGAGCAACCGGCAGCCACGCCCAACAGGGCGATGGCGGCAAGAATGGCGGCTTTGCGGATCAAGTGTTTGATGTTCAGCATAGGGGGGGTTACCTTCAGGGTTGGAGTAAAAATCAGTGGGAAAAACGTGGGCGGCGGGTGGCGCTCCATTGCGCCACCGTCACCAGCATCAGAATGACCGCCAGGAAAATCGCGCTGGTCCACGCCGCGCCCATGCCCAGGCCGCCGTATTGCTTGGCCTGGGTCAGCAGGTCGCCCAGCGAGGCACCGAAAGGACGGGTGAGGATGTAGGCGACCCAGAAACACAGCACCGCGTTGGCGCCCAGGCGCCAGGCCACCAGAGTGGCGGCGATCAAGCCTGCGAAAATCATGGCGCCGACGGTAAAGCCCAGCCCCAGCGCCTCGGTGGCCAGGTCGCCGGCGGCGGTGCCCAGGGCGAAGGTGCACAGCACCGTGGCCCAATAGAACCCTTCGCGGCGTGGCGTGACGATCTCGCTGATCGCCAGGCTGCGCTCCACCGCATACCAGGTCGCGAACGTGGCCACCAGCAGCAGCGAAAACACCGCCGTGCTGGCGTACAGGCTGACGCCCAGCGTGTCGGTCAGCACATCGGTGATCTGGGTGCCGACGATGCTCACCAGCACCACACACAGCCAGTAGATCCAGGGGGTGCAGGCACGGGTGCGAAATTGGCTGAACAGTGCCACAGCCAGCAGCGTGGCCATGCCGATGGTGGTTATTGCCTGGCCAAGTCCGACATCCACCGCCAGGTAGTCGGCACAGGTTTCGCCCACCGTGGTGGACATGATCTTGATGATCCAGAACGACAGGGTGACGGCGGGCACCTTGTTCAGCCAGTCGGTGGTGGTCAACGGTTTCATGGGGCGACTCTCCTGGTTGCGCCTTGGGGTTGGCGCTTGGGGAGAGCTTATGGGGCGAAACTTAGGACAGACTGAGGACGCGTTGAGCCGAGCATCTGTGGGAGATTCTATGCTTGTGGGCAACCTGGACCGGCCTCTCGCGAGCAAGCTTTGCTCCCACAGTGCCAGGCTTTGCACCGGTGGTTGGCTTGACACTGTGGGAGCAAAGCTTGCTCGCGATGGCATCGCCACCGTGCCCCTGAAAAACCGCGTCGCCTGCATCGCGGCCAAGGCCGGCCCCAACCGCGAACCGCGTCGGAGCCGACGCACCCGCCAGCAAGGTGCCCGCGCTGAACAGCCGCTTCACCGCCTGCGAATGATGCTTGAGGTACCCTTGGGCCTCGCCGCCGGCAAAGTTGAGCACAACGCGCGCCCCTCGCCGCTTAAATTGCCATCCAGCGTGACAATGCCGCCAAATACTGGGTTGAGGGTGCCTGACTTTTTCGGCTTTTTGTCTGTCATGAATGCTCTCCCAGCCTGGGTGAATGACGTAGGCCGAGCTGACCTGACCACCGCCCCCATAAGCCGCGATACTGTCAAAACCTGCAGCCGCAGGGTCAGGTAGACACCGACGTCACGTATCGGTAGCTTGATCCGCCCTTTGTTCAAGAGTCTGGTTTGATGATCGCCCATGCCGTTCAGGAAGAAGTCCGTGCCCGCCTGCGTCGCGCGGAGCAGGAGCATGCCGTCAAAGTGCTGCTGGCCGTGGAGTCAGGCAGCCGCGCCTGGGGATTTGCCTCGCCCAACAGCGATTACGACGCCCGTTTCATCTACGTGAACGCGCCGCAGTGGTACCTGTCGGTGGGCCTGGAGGAGCAACGCGATGTGATCGAATACCCCATCGTCGACGAAATGGACATCAACGGCTGGGATGTGCGCAAGGCACTGCGGCTGTTCTGGAAGTCAAACCCCGGGTTCGTGGAATGGGTGCAGTCGCCGCTGGTGTATGAACACGCCGGCAGTTTCCACGCCAGGGCCAAGGCGCTGTTGCCGCAGGTTTATTCGGTGGAAAGCGGCATCTATCACTACCGCAGCATGGCCAAGACCAACTACCGCGGTTACCTGAAGACTGACTTGGTACCGCTGAAGAAGTACTTCTATGTGCTGCGGCCGCTGTTGTCGGTGCGCTGGCTGGAAGCGTTCAATGCGCCAGCCCCCATCGAATTCGAACGCCTGCGGGTGCTGGTGGACGAAGAGCCGGGACTGCAGCAGGCCATCGACGACCTGCTGGCGGTCAAGCGCGTATCGCCGGAGTTGGGACTGTCGCCGCAGATTGCACCCATTCAGGCGTTCGTGGAGCGCGAGCTGGAGCGCCTGGAACACCTGAAACCGGCGCGCACGGATCGCCGGGAAATAGAGCCGCTGCTGTCAGACCTTTTCCGCACCGTGCTGGCCGAAACCTGGGGCTGACAGCCCCTGTTATCGGCACTCAGGCGATCGGCACCAATGGATCCGCTGCCGCCCACGCCGCGTCACGGTCAGCCGCCGGCGGGTAGATCCACACGGTGTTGATCTGCGTCTTGAGGGCCTTGGCTTCTTCGCGCACCAGTTTCACCTGACGGTCCCAGCCCTCGGTATACACCGCGCCCCAGGCACCCAGGTCCAGGCAGGTCACGTACTTGGGCTGACGGTACGGCAGAGGCGTCACACCCAGCACATCAGCGGCCACGTTGTGACCACTGAAGCGGCCCAGCATGATGGCGTGCTGGCAGGTCATCAGGGCGTGGTTGCCCAAGTCATCGGTGGCGGCATGGGCGACGTCGCCGGTGGCGTAGATGTCGTCCTGGCCCAGCACTTTCAGGTTGGCGTCCACGTGCAGGCGGCCCAGGCCGTCGCGCTCGCCGGGGATCTGCGTGGCCAGGCCGTGGGCACGCACGCCGGTGGTCCAGATGACCGTGCTGGCCTCGAGGCGCTCGCCGCTGTCCAGGGTTACGCCACCGGCATCCACTGAAACGACCGAGGCCTGCAGTTTCCAGGTCACGCCCAGCGCGTCGCTGGCCTGGGCGATGGTCTCGGCGATCTGTTCGCCCATGGCGCCACCGACCTTGCTGCCGCGGTCAACGATGATCACCTCTACCGCTGCCTGCTCGCCGAGGATCTCGCGCAGGCGCGCGGGCATTTCCGCGGCGGTCTCGATGCCGGTGAAGCCGCCGCCGGCGACCACCACGGTATTGCGGGCGCGGCTCTCTGGCTGGTTGGCCAGCGCCTTGAGGTGGGCCTCCAGGCGCATGGCCTGCTCGATCTGGTCCACGTCAAAGGCATATTCAGTCACGCCCGGGGCGTTGGGCAGTGCCAGGCCGCTGCCGGTGGCCAGCACCAGCTTGTCGTAGCTGCACACTTGGTTGGCGCCGTGGGCGTCGGTGGCGACAGCCGTGAGGCCAGCGTGCGTGATCTGGCCGAGCTGCAAGGCGTGCCGCAGGATTACCTGGCGAAGATCTTCACCAAGCTGGCAAAAGCCAAACTGGTGGCAGCTACCGAGGGTGTGCGCGGCGGTTTTCGCCTGGCGCGGCCGGCCGATGAGATCAGCCTGCTGGACGTGGTGAATGCCATTGATGGGCGCAAATCGATTTTTGATTGCCGCGAAATTCGCGGGCGCTGTGCCTTGTTTGACGGCAGCCCGCCGACGTGGGCGCTGGATGGGCCGTGCGCCGTGCACGGCGCCATGCAGACCGCGCAGCAGCGCATGGAAGAGGCGCTGGCGCAGCAGACCATTCTGGATCTGGCCCGGCGGGTGGCGCGCAAGGCGCCGGCCGAGTTTGGCGGGCAGGTGGATGAGTGGATTGACGGGCGGCGGGACCGCAAGATTCAGGCGGTTACGCTGTAATCTGCGGCGGCCGCTGCTACAGGTTTTGTGTAGCAGCAACTGTCTTGAAACCGCGTCGTCTGCATCGCGACCGAAGTCGGCTCCTACACCGCCCGTGGTAGGAGCCGGCCTTGGCCGCGATGCGGGCGACGCCGGCCTGTAGCTGCAACTGTCTTGAAACCGCGTCGTC
>KI547165.1:634198-663369 GCA_000497835.1 gamma proteobacterium L18
CCGTCCGTGGTAGGAGCCGGCCTTGGCCGCGATGCGGGCGACGCCGGCCTGTAGCTGCAACTGTCTTGAAACCGCGTCGTCTGCATCGCGACTGAAGTCGGCTCCTACACCGCCCGAGGTAGGAGCCGGCCTTGGCCGCGATGCAGACGCCGCCGCCTGTAGCTGCCGAAGGCTGCGTCTGGGCTAGACGCGGAAGCGGCGCAGTACGCCGTCCAGTTGTTGGCTCAGGGCCTTGAGTTGCGCACTGGCGCTGTTGGACTGCTCGGCCGCCAGCGCCGCGTTGCGTGACAACTCCGCCGCCTGGGTGACGTTCTGGTTGATGTCCTCCACCACGTGGGATTGCTGCAAGGTGGCGCTGGCGATCGAGGCATTCAGACCGTTCAGTTTATTCAGCGCCTGGCTGATCGAGGTCAGGCTACGCCCCGCCAGGTTGGCTTGCTCGATGGTCAGTTGCGAAGCGCGGCTGCTGTCGCCGATCACCTTCACCGCCGCATCGGAATGACGCTGCAAGCGCTCGATCATGCTCTGGATTTCGGCGGTAGACTTCTGTGTGCGCTGGGCCAGCAAACGCACCTCGTCCGCCACCACCGCGAACCCACGCCCCTGCTCGCCCGCCCTCGCCGCCTCGATGGCCGCATTGAGGGCCAGCAGGTTGGTCTGCTCGGCAATCGAGCTGATCACCTCCAGCACGCTGCCAATCTGCACGCTTTCGGTGGCCAGGGTGCGAATCACTTCCACGGCCTGGTCGATGGTGCCGGACAGTTGGTCGATCTGGCGCAGGCTGCTGTCGATGTTGGCCTGGCCACGCTGGGCCTCGGACTCGGCGTCGCGCATCTCGCTGGCCGCGTGCTCGGCGTTTTTGGCCACGTCCTGCACGCCATAGGTCACCTGGTTGACCGCAGTGGCCACCAGCTCCATTTGCTGGGACTGCTGCTGGCTGCGCACCTGGGCCTGGTCGGCGTCGACTTCCAGTTCGCCCGAGGCCTGCCCCAGATGCGTGGCCGACTGCTGCAGGTCGCTGACCACCTGGCGCAGGGTGGTGACAAAGGCGTTGAAATGCCGGGCCAGCTGCGTGATCTCGTCACGGCCCTGCTCTTCCAGGCGCCGGGTCAGGTCGCTGTCGCCGCTGGCGATCTGCGCCATGGCCTGCACGGCTGCGTTCAACGGGCCAATAATGCTGCGGGCGATCAGGGTCAGCAGCGCCGCCATGATCACGATAATGCCGACGGTGATGGCAGCCGCTTTCCACACCTGCTGGTGAAACTGCGCCTCGACGTCGTCCACGTAGACGCCCGAGCCGATGATCCAGCCCCAGGGTGCGAACAGGGTGATGTACGAGGTCTTTTCCACGGGCGCGCTGGCGCCGGGCTTGGGCCAGCGATAGTTGACCACGCCCGCGCCCTGGGCCTTGGCCACCTTGACCATGGCGTTGAACACCTCGACGCCGTCGGGGTCCTTCACCTGGGACAGGTCCTGGCCCACCAGCTCGGGTTTGGCCGGGTGCATGATCATCACCGGGTGCAGGTCGTTGATCCAGAAATAGTCGGTCTGGTTGTAGCGCAGCCCGCGAATGGCCTCGATGGCTTGCGCCTGGGCTTGGGCGCGGCTCAGGGTGCCGGCGCTTTCCAGGTGCTGGTAATAGTCCAGCAGGCCGCTGGCGGTCTGCACCACGTGCATGGTTTCCTGGGCGCGGGCGTCGTACAGGTCGTCGTGTATCTGCTTGACCATCGCCGCCGCCATCGCACACAGCATCAACGCCGCCACTGCCAGGATCAGCCACAGACGCCCGCTGATCGTAAGGTTGCGCATCTTCATGTTTGCGACTCCTGCCTTGCTTGTTGTTATTAGCAAGGCATCGGCGCGGCGGCGGTGAACTGAAGGGTGGGTCCGGGAATAGGCAGAATTGCCCTCCGTGGGAGCGGGTTTTACCCGCGAAGGCCGCACCGCGCAGGTCCGCAAGGACGGCGGTGTCCCGTTCGCGGGCATAGCCCGCTCCCACAAGGGGCTGGGTGTTGGCGGTCAGGCGTTTTCGGCGGCGATTTCGTCGGAGGCGGCCACGTAGTCGGCCTGGAATTGCGGCGATTCGATCCAGGCCAGGGCCTGGGCTTCGTCGGCACCGGCCGACCACTGGCGGTATTCCAGCAAGGCGGCGAGGATGAAGTCCATGGCGCCTTCGTCGCCTTCCTGCTCGAACACCAGCACCAGCAGCGGGTGCGACAGGAAGGCCTTGCACATCGCGTGCTGGCTGATCGCTTCGGCGTCGCGCATCTGCTTGAACAGCTCGGTGAGGTCCACCGATTCGAAGTCGATGCGCTGATCGTTCGGGTCCAGCTCTACATCAGGGGCGACGGCGCGCTTGACGCGGTTCTGCTTGGCCTTGGTCTTGGCGCGCGCGGCGCGTTTGTCTTGCTTGTGGGTGGAGGCCATGGGGCGCTGTTCCGTAATGCGGGAAAAACGCCCATGTTACCGCAAGCGGGGGGCCTGCGGTCAGAACAGCGATATGGGGTAGCTGACAATCAGGCGGTTTTCGTCGAACTCGTTGGTGCTGTAGTCGCGACGAATGCTGGAATTTCGCAGGCGCACGTTGAGGTCCTTGAAGGTGCCCGATTGCAGGGTGTAGGCGATTTCGCTCTCGCGGCCCCACTCCTTGCCGTCGGTGATGGTGCCGGTGTGCACGTTGCTGCCGCTGATGTAGCGGTTCATCAGAGTCAGGCCGGGGATGCCCAGGGC
Organism: gamma proteobacterium L18; assembly: GCA_000497835.1. GTDB lineage: Bacteria > Pseudomonadota > Gammaproteobacteria > Pseudomonadales > Pseudomonadaceae > Aquipseudomonas. Next base: position 636,929 of record KI547165.1, read on the forward strand.
GGCGAAGTTGTAGTCATAGCGCAACTGCCAGGAGTGCTCCTGGGCGCTGTCGAAGCTGGAGTTGTAGCTGTCGTTGGCCAGGGTGCCGCCGCTGGTGCCGTTGACGCGCATCCAGGCGTTTTTGCCGGTCAGTTTCTGCAAGCCTACCCACAGCGTGCCGCCACCGTAGCGGGCCGAGAACATGCCGGACATGGTGCGGTTGTCGAGGTCACCGTCCAGGGCCGCGCCGTCTTCCTTGCCCCAGAAGTAGCCCAGGTTGGCGCCCAGGGTCCAGTCCCCCACGGCCTGGCTGTGCAGCAATTGCACGTATTGCTGTTGGTAGATGTCCTTGAGCTGGGCGTTCCACACCCCGACCATGGTGTGCTTGTCGTTGAAGGTGTACTCGCCGCCGGCGAAGTTGAAACGGTCGGAGGTGCCGGTGGTGTTCCCCTGCATGTTCATGTCGGTCATGCTCGAATCGTTGCGCGGGCTGTTCTGGCGGAACTGGCCACCGTACAGCGTCAGCCCGGCGATTTCCTTGGAGGTGACCTGCCCGCCTTGGAAGGTTTGCGGCAGCGAGCGGCCGTCATCCGAACGCAGGATCGGCAGCACCGGCATCCACTCGCCCACCTTCAGCTCGGTCTTGCTGATCCGCATTTTGCCGGCCACGCCCAGGCGGCCGAAGGTAGACGCCGGGTCGCCGTCCTTGTCCACCGGCAGCAATTGCGAACCGCCGGTACCGCCGCCGCCATTGAGCTTGATCGAATACAGCCCCAGCACGTCGACACCGAAACCGACCGTGCCCTGGGTGAAGCCCGAACGGGCGTCGAGGATGAAACTCTGGGTCCACTCCTCCGCCTGGTTCTGCGCTAACCCCGGGTTGGTGAAATTGCGGTTGAGGTAGAAGTTGCGCAGATTGAGGTTGACGGTGGCGTCATCGACGAAGCCTTCCGCCATGGCGTCCAGGGGCAAGGCGGCCATCAGGGCCAGGGTGCTGACGATACGCGGGTTGAAGGTCATTTTCATTGTTATTGTTTTCCATTTGTGTGCGGCAAAGGGGCTCCGTGCGCCCTGTAGCCAGGGCGCCGGAGGTGAAGCAGAAAGGGTTGCGGGGGTATCAGGCGGCGGGGCTGGCGGCCAGTGCCTGGCTGGCACGGCGCTTGGCCACGCCGTTGAGCAGGATCGCCACGGCGGCGAAGAAAGCCGGCACGCCCAGCATGGCGAACAGCGCCGGCAGGCTTAGGCCCATACTCAGTACCGCGCCGCCAATCAACGAACCGAAGATGGCGCCGAAGCGGCCGATGCCCAGCATCCAGCTGACGCCGGTGGCACGGAAATCGGTGGGATAGTAGCCAGGGGCAAAAGCGTTCAGGCCAGTCTGTGCACCGCTCATGAAGAAACCGGCGGCGATCACGCCCACGGCCAGCAGGCTCGACTCCAGGCTGAAGGCGCCCAGCAGCAGGATGCAGGCGCCGCCCAGGGCATACGAGGTAGCGATGACGCGGTTGGGGTTGCGACGGTCCATGATCCAGCCCACGACGATGGCGCCCACGGTGCCGCCGATCTGGAACAGGCCGGTGATGGTGGCGGCGCGTTCGATCGGCAGGCCGCCGTCACGCAGCAAGGTGGGCAACCAGCCCATGGTCAGGTAGATCACCATCAGGCCCATGAAGTAGGTGGTCCACAGGGCGAGGGTGCCGGCGCGGTAGGTGTCGGTGAACAGCTTGCTGACCGGGGCCTTGTTCTGCGCCGGTGGCTCGCTGAGGGTGAACACGGTGTTGGCGTCGAAGGTGCCGCCCAGCTTGTTCAGCACCCGGGCGATGTCGGCGGCCGGGGCCTTGCGGCTGGCCAGGAAGCGTGGCGACTCGGGCAGCAGCAGCCACAGGAACGGCAGCAGCGCCAGGGGCAGCAGGCCGCCCACCAGCAGTACCGACTGCCAGCCGTGCAGCGGGATCAGCCAGGCCGCCACCAGGCCGCCGCCACCGGAGCCCAGGTTGAAGCCGGTGAACATCACGGTGATGAACAGCGAGCGGTTACGCTGGGGCAGGAACTCGGACAACAGCGTGGTGGTATTGGGCATGGCGGCGCCCAGGGCAACGCCCGACAGCAGGCGCAGGCCGGCCAGCTCCCACGGGTTGCGGGCAAAGGCACAGGCCAGGCTGAGCACGGCGAAGCCGGTCACGGCAATCAGCAGGATTTTCTTGCGGCCCAGGCGGTCGGCGTAGGGGCCGGCGGTCAGGGCGCCAATGGCCAGGCCGATCATGCCGGCGCTCATCACCGGGCCGAAGGCGGCCTTGGTCAGGCCCCATTCCTGGGTCAGGGAAGGTGCGATGAAGCCCATCACGGCCACATCCAGGCCGTCAAAAACCACGACCAGGAAGCACAGCACCATGATCAGCCACTGGTAGGAGCCCACCGGCCGAGTGTCGATCCACGCTTTGATGTCGACGGCGTCGTTACGCATAGTTGTTTACCTTGTTGTTTTTGTAAGGTTGCCGTGACCTCTGTGGGTCATCGGTTTGCTGCAGTGGAGCAAACTGTACGTGGAGAGGTGGCTGGGGCGCCTGCGGGTTCTGCTTAAGCAGGTATGTGATTTGTTTATCAGGGACCGCGTTGCGCCGTTCCCGAGCTTCGCCCGGTCCCACAGTCCTATAGTCCTGCAGGCTTTCAGTTCTTGGCGAACTGAAAGCGGCGGGTTTGCTGGCTGATACGCAGGGCGGCGCCCTTCACGGCATCCGGGCATGGCAGGTCAGTGAAGCGAGCGATCAGCCGCACGTTGCTGCCCAGGCTGTGGGCGGTGGGCTGCACCATGGTCTTGAGTTGGTGCGCGACCTTGAAGATGGCTTCGGCGCAATGGGCGTCGAAGTCACCGTGCAATTCAAGGTACTGGCCGCTTTTGTCGTGATGGATCTGCAGGTGGTAGCGCCGCGAACCCTCGCGCCCGCCGCTGCCCAGCAATACCGGGGTGAAACCGCGGCCCAGGTAGGCACGCAGCTGGTCCTGCAGGGCGTCCTGGATATCCACCGGCACTTCTTCCACCAGCGGCTGGGGACGAACCTTGAGCTTGCGCTTCATCTTCACAGGGCGCCCTCCACCGCCTGCCAGGGCAGTTGCACCGCCACCGGGTGGCTGAAGCCGAAGGCATAGCCCGCCACCTGGGCCTGCACTACGTTGAAGTCGCAGTAGGTGCTGAAGGCCGGAAAAATCGAGATGGGCGCGTACGGGCCGTCGACTTTTTTCTGGTCCAGCAGGAAGGTCAAACCAACGTTACGAATCAGGTCTTTCATCTCCACCTCCGGGCGCAACTGGCGCCTCGGGGCAAAGCTTAAGCGGGGGGCGGATTAAAGGCGGTCAAGGGGATGTAATATTGGGTAAAGATGGGCTGGGTCTTGGGGTGGGCTTGAGGGCTTCAACTGCAGCCTCAAGCATTGGCGCCAATCTCGTAGCAGCTGCCGCAGGCTGCGTCACAGGCGGCGCGGTGTGTCAGCCAATACGCGGCGTCTGTGACGCGGCCTGGCGGCCGCTGCTACGGGAGCAAATAGGCGACGCGGTCTCACTCCCGGCACGGCAGGTGAATATCCACGCTCAGCCCGCCTTCAGGCAGGTTGCTGGCACTGATGCGCCCGCCGTGCATCTCCACCGCCCGCTGGGCAATCGCCAGCCCCAGGCCGAAGCCTGCCGCCAACTGATCGGCGCCGCGCTCGAAGGGGTTGAAGATGCTTTGCAAACGGTCCGGCTCAACACCCGGCCCCTGGTCGGTGATGCGCACGTGCAGCGCATCATCGGCCGTATCAACGGTGGCCACCACGCACACCGTGGTCGAGGGCCGGGTATAGCGCACGGCGTTGCGCACCACGTTCTCGAAACAGCGATACAGCAGTTCACCACTGACCCGGCTGACAAAACTGGCCGGTGCCTGCAGTGACACCTGGCACTCCTTCATGCCCGCCTCGAACTGCGCATCCTCGGTGATATCGGCCAGCAGTTCGATCACGTCCAGCCGCTCGCTGTCCAGGCTCTCGGGCCGGCCCTGAACGCGTGCCAGGGTCAGCAACTCTTCAATCAGTATGTCGATGCGCTCGGACTCGCGCTCGATGCGCCCCAGCATTTCCAGGCGCTCGGGCGACTGCAGCAACAGGCCGATGGCGGCGCGCATACGGGTCAGCGGCGAGCGCAGTTCGTGGGAGATGTCGTGCAATAGATGCTGCTGGGCGTCCACCAGCAGCTTGAGCTGGGTGGCCATGCGGTCGCAGTCTTCGGCCAGGTCGACGATTTCGTCGCGGCGGCTGCCCATGATCGGCTTGACCCGGGTGTCGAAACGCCCTTGGGCGACGTTGCGCATGGCCCGGCGCAGGTGCACCAGCGGCCACACCAGGTAATAGGCCAGGTACCAGCTGAACAGCGCACTCATGACCGTGCCCACCACCAGCGGGATGGCATGGCTGGGGCCCTTGCCCTCGGGCGAGCCGGGATTTTCCGGAGCGCGCAGCCATACCCTGCGGCCATCCTTGTCGGTGACTTGCAGGCTGTATTTGTCCGCCGCCACGGGCTTGCCGGCCAGCAACTGCCCGTCCTGGTCATATAGACCGACCTGTTTGCCATGCAGGTCGTCAGCCCACACGGTCAGCAACGGCTTGCCGGCGTCCACGCCAAAACGCTCGATGACGTGCTGAGTATTGAAGAACACCGTGCCCACCTGTGGGTCACCGGGGAAGAAACGCCCGATCAGCAAAATGGCCAGCCCCACCAGAAACGTCAGGCTGGTGGCCAGCCAGAAAGCCAGGAACAGTTTCCAGAACAGCCGGCTTGGCCTGATCATTCGGCGATCAACAGGTAGCCCAGGCCGCGCACACTCTGTATCCAGGCCTTGGCGTCCGGGCGAGGACCGAGTTTCTGGCGGATGCTGCTGATGTGCACGTCGATACGCCGGTCATAGCGGGTCAGCGGCCGGCCCAGGGCGTTGATCGACAGGTTCTGCTTGCTCACCACCTGCCCGGCATGGCGGGCCAGCTCTTCGAGCAGGCTGAATTCGGTGCTGGTCAGGTCCAGCTCGCCGCCCTGCCAGGTAGCCTGGCGCTTGCCGGGCCACAGCATCAGCGTACCGGTGCGGATCATGTCGGCGGACGGTGCGTCGTGGGGCTGCACCCTGCGCATGATGGCCCGTAGACGCGCCACCAGCTCGCCGGGTGAGCTGGGCTTGGGTACGTAGTCGTCGGCGCCCAGTTCAAGGCCGGTGATCTTGTCGATGTTGTCGCCCCGGGCCGTCAGCAGCAGCACCGGCACCTGGCTGCTGGCACGGATGCGCCGCAGTACCTCGATGCCCGACAGGCGTGGCAGCATCACGTCCAGCACCACGATGCTGTAGCGCCCGGACAACGCCTGCACCTCGCCCTCCTCGCCGGTGTGCACGGCGGTGGCGCAGAAGCCTTCGCGCTCCAGGTACTCGCTGAGCATCTCGGTCAGCTCCTCGTCATCGTCGACAAGCAATACGGAAATCATGGCGCGCTCTTGAAAGAATATCGGTGGATTATCACCGTAGTCCCGATTGCCGTCACCGCCACTTGCGCAACCTTTACCTAACTTGACATTCGGTTAACCGCACCGAACTTCCCGGCCTTTTATGCTTCACCCCCCAAGCCAAGCGACCGCGCGGCGCCTTGCCTGACCGCGAGCTGCGTGCGGTGCGCCTGGGCTGTCTGTCGAAGCGTCCTGGAAGATGTCCTGATGAATGTGTCGCGCCTGCTCTGCACGGCTGTACTGGTGGCCAATGCCACATGGGTGCACGCCGAAGCGTTCAAGATTTCCGATATTCGTGTCAACGGCCTGCAAAGGGTGTCCGCCGGCAGTGTATTTGGTGCCCTGCCCTTGAACGTGGGCGATCAAGCCGACGACAGCCGCCTGGTGGAATCCACCCGCGCCCTGTTCAAGACCGGTTTTTTCCAGGACATCAACCTGAGCCGTGACGGCACCATCCTGATCATCAACGTGGTGGAGCGTCCGTCCATCTCGGCCATCGAGATCGAGGGCAACAAGGCCATCAGCACCGAAGACCTGACCAAGGGCCTGAAGCAATCGGGCCTGGCCGAAGGCGAGATTTTCCAGCGGGCCACCCTGGAAGGCGTGCGCAACGAACTGCAACGCCAGTACGTGGCCCAGGGCCGTTACTCGGCCACCGTGGACGCCGAAGTGGTGCCGCAACCGCGCAACCGCGTCAGCCTGAAGATCAAGATCGACGAAGGCAGCGTGGCCGCCATCAAGCACATCAACGTGGTGGGCAACACGGTGTTTTCCGAGCAGGAACTGACCGATCAGTTCGCGCTCAAGACCACCAACTGGCTGTCGTTCTTCAAGAACGATGACAAGTACGCCCGCGAAAAACTGTCCGGCGACCTGGAGAAACTGCGCTCCTACTACCTGGACCGTGGCTACATCAACATGGACATCACCTCGACCCAGGTGTCCATCAGCCCCGACAAGAAAAGCGTGTTCATCACCGTCAACATCAATGAAGGCCAGCGCTACACCGTGCGCGACGTGAAGCTGTCGGGCGAGCTCAAGGCCCCCGAAGACCAGGTGCGCGCCCTGCTGCTGGTACAAAAAGGCCAGGTGTTCTCGCGCAAGCTGATGACCACCACCAGCGAACTGATCACCCGCCGCCTGGGTAACGAGGGCTACACCTTCGCCAACGTCAACGGCGTGCCGGAAACCCACGATGACGACCACACGGTCGATATTACTTTCGTGGTGGCGCCGGGCAAGCGCGCCTACGTGGACCGCATCAACTTCGTCGGCAACACCAAGACCGACGACAAAGTGCTGCGCCGCGAGATGCGCCAGATGGAAGGCGGCTGGGCCTCGACCTACCTGATCGACCAATCGAAGACGCGCCTGGAACGCCTGGGCTTCTTCAAGACCGTCAACGTCGAAACCCCGGCCGTACCCGGCAAGGACGACCAGGTCGACGTCAACTACAGCGTCGAAGAGCAGGCCTCGGGCTCCATCACCGCCAGCGTCGGTTTTGCCCAGAGCGCCGGCCTGATCCTGGGTGGCTCGATCACCCAGAGCAACTTCCTGGGTACCGGCAACTACGCCAGCATCGGCCTGACCAAGTCCGAGTACCAGACCAAGTACAACTTCGCCTACACCAACCCCTACTTCACGCCCGACGGCGTGAGCCTGGGCTACAACCTGTTCCTCAACAAGACCGACTACAACGACTACTACGACGACGGCGTGTCGTACTACTCGATCAACAGCTACGGCATGGGCACCACGTTCGGCTACCCGATCAGTGAAACCACGCGCATGACCTATGGCCTGACGCTGCAGCACGACGAGATCAGCCCGGGCACCTACAGCGCCGACGAAATCTACGACTTCATCCAGCGCAACGGCGAGAGCTTCACCAACCTCAAGGCCAGCGTGGCCTGGTCCGAGTCCACGCTCAACCGTGGCGTGCTGGCCAACCGCGGCCACTCCCAGAGCCTGAGCTTCATGGCCACGGTGCCGGGCAGTGACCTGACCTTCTACAAGGTCGACTACACCGGGCAGACCTTCCTGCCCACCAGCAGCAACACCTCGATCCGCCTGCACACCAAGCTGGGTTACGGCAACGGCTACGGCTCCACCGACGGCCTGCCGTTCTACGAGAACTACACCGCAGGCGGCGAAGGCAGCGTGCGCGGCTTCAAGAGCGGCACCCTGGGCCCACGCAGCACCCCGGCCACCGGCACTTACTCGTCGATGGGCCAGGAATACTACTCCGACCGCAGCACCGATTCGCTGGGCGGCAACATCCTGATCACCGGCGGCGCCGAGTACCTGTTCCCGATGCCGTTCATCAAGGACCAGAAGTCGCTGCAGACTTCGATTTTCTGGGACTTCGGTACGGTGTATTCGGACAAGTGCTACCTTGCTACCACACAGAACTGCGGCAACGTGAGCCTGGATGAAATGGCCGCGTCGATCGGCGTCGGCGCCACCTGGTACTCGCCGCTGGGCCCGCTGACGTTCAGCCTGGCGCTGCCGATTCGTAGCCCGAGCGGCTCCGAAGCCCAAGTGTTCCAGTTCTCGCTGGGCCAGACGTTCTAAAAAAGCGCCGCATATTCGTAGCCCCGTGGGAGCGGGTTCTACCCGCGAATGCCGCCCCGGCAAGCCAATGGCACACCGAGGTGGCCTTTTCGCGGGCAGAGCCCACTCCCACGGGGCTACAGCATTTCAGGAGAACCATCGCGTTATGAAAACGTTCCTTGTCGGCGCCATGTTGGCGCTGCTATCGCTCACCGCTCACGCCCAGGACATCGCCGCCCTGCCCGCCGTGCCGGCCACGCAATCGTGCACGGCCCTGAAAACCCAGGACCTCACCGCCCTGGGCGGCGCCGGGAGCCACGTCGACAGTGCCAGCGAAACCGCCGGCCACTGCGTGGTGCTGGCCACCCTGGCCCCCAGCATCGGCGTGCGCATCAGCCTGCCCCTCACCGCCTGGACCCAGCGCTACCTGCAAGTAGGCTGCGGCGGCCTGTGCGGCAACATCTCCACCCAGGTCGGCGCCGCCCAAGGCTGCGCCCCGCTGGACACCGGTGCCTTCGTCACCGGCGCCACCAACATGGGCCACGAGGGCAACAGCAGCGAATTCGGCCAGGACCCGCAAAAACGCGTGGATTTCGCCTACCGCAGCCAACACCTCACCGCCCTGCTGGCCAAGCAGTTGATCAAGGCGTTCTACGGCCAGCCCGCCGCCTACGCCTATTTCAACGGCTGCTCGGACGGCGGCCGCGAAGCGTTGATGGAAGCCCAGCGCTACCCCGACGACTTCAACGGCATCATCGCCGGCGCTGCGGCCCTGAACTTCCAGGTGCAGAACGCGCTGTACCATGCCTGGCAGGCCCACGCCAACGAAGACGCCAACGGCAAGCCGATCCTGGTGGCTGGGCGCCTGCCGTTGCTGCATGAAGCCGTGCTCAAGCAATGCGACGCCCTGGACGGCCAAGCCGACCGCCTGATCAGTGACCCGCGTGCCTGCCACTTCGATCCCTCAACCATTGAGTGCAAGGCCGGCCAGGACACTAGCCAGTGCCTCACCGCGGCCGAAGTCGGCGCCGTGCGCAAGCTCTATGACGGCCCCCATGACGCCAGTGGCAAGCGCCTGACCATCGGCGGCCCGCAACCGGGTTCCGAGCTGGCATGGGGCGGTGTGTTCGTGCCCATGTCGGCCGAGCAGCCGATCTTCAGCCAGAAGATCGCCCTGGATGCCTTGCAGAACGTCAGCTTCGCGACCAATCCCGCGCGAACTTTGACTTTGGCGGACGCCCATTTCGACCAAGCGACGTTCGATCAACTGCGCACCCTGCACCCGCTGTACGACGCCACCAATCCCGACCTGTCGGCCTTCGCCGGGCGCGGCGGCAAGCTGATCATCTGGCATGGCTGGGCGGACCCGCACATCTCGCCGCTCAACAGCCTGGCGTATCACCAGGCGGTGGTGAAGCAGATGGAGCAGGCGCGGGTCGATCAGTTTGAACGGCTGTACCTGCTGCCCGGTGTGCACCATTGCAGCGGCGGCGAAGGCCCCAGCCAGCTGGATTTGCTGACGCCGATGATGAGTTGGGTGGAACGCCAGCAGGCGCCGGACGTGATTCTGACCACGCAAGCCACCGCCAAGGCGCCGGGCTTCGGCGCGCCAATAGCGCCGCCAGCCGGTGGCTTGAAAGGCAAGCTGCCGCCCGTGGGGCCGATGAGCCTGCCGGTGGGTGCCGCCGACCAGGCCAACGCCGGGCGCACGCGGCCGCTGTATCCCTTCCCGTATGTGGCGGTTTACAACGGCAAGGGTGATCCGCAGGTGGCGGGTAGTTACCACCGGGGTGGGCCGATCAGTACGGCGCCGACGCCGGATTGGGTGGGGAGTGACTTCTTCAAACCGTACAAGGCGATGCCTTAGCGGAGTCTGTGACGCGGCCTGGCGGCCGCTGCTACCCCTTGTAGAAGCAACTGTCGATGTGGGAGCGGGTTCTACCCGCGAAAAGGACGCCACAGGGTGCCAGGTATTACGCGGTGTTCTTTTCGCGGGTAGAACCCGCTCCCACAGAGGGGTGTAGCAGCTGCCGAAGGCTGCGTCACAGCCACCAGTCAGTTTCAGACATTGCCTGATGCCGCCAACCGCGCCCGCTCCAGCGTCTCGGCAAACACCTGCGCCTGCCCTGCCTCGAACTGGCTCAAAAACAACTCCTTCACCGCCCCCTCATACACCCCCCACATGCGCTTGCGCAGCGCCCGGCCCTTGTCGGTGATACACGCCGTGGCCCCTCGCCCATCGCCCTCGGCGCGACGGCGCTGCACCAGCCCTTCGGCTTCAAGCCGGTCCACCAGCCGGGTCAGGTTGTAGCGTTCGATCACCATCACGTCGGCCAATTCATGCATGCGCCGTGTGCCCTGGGGCCCGCTTTCAATGCCCCACAGGGCGTCATACCACGCATACGCCGGCAACGCTTCAGCCGCCAACCGCCGCTCGATTTCGCGGATCAGCGAGCGATGCGCGCGCACGAAGTTGAACCAAAGATCGGCTTGGCCCTGGGCCATGGGAGCTCCTGCTACGGAAGAAATGTAGTTGCAATTGTACGGCATCCGGGTCTAGATTCGGCGTGTAATTGCATTTGCAATCATATTTCAGGAGGAATGATGAACGAGCAATCGAGGCTTCTTGACCAGGACCCCCAGGAAACTCGCGAGTGGCTGGACTCCATGGAGTCGGTCATCGACGTCCAGGGCCGCAGCCGCGCCCATTACCTGATCGACCAGTTGCTGGACTTCGACGTGTCCCGCCACGGCGACTTTCACGGCCGCGTCAGCACCCCCTACGTCAACACCATCAACCCCGACCGCGAGAAACCCTACCCGGGCGACCTGGGCATCGAGAAACGCCTCAACGCACTGATCCGCTGGAACGCCCTGACCATGGTGCTGCGCGCCGGCAAGCACTCGGGCGTGGGTGGCCACATTGCCAGTTACGCCTCGGCGGCCGTGCTGTATGACGTGGGCTTCGATCACTTCTTCCGCGGCCGCACCGACACCTTCGCCGGCGACCTGGTGTATATCCAGGGCCACTCCTCGCCCGGCATCTACGGCCGCGCCTTCCTGGAGGGCCGCCTGAGCGAGGCGCAGCTGGACAACTTCCGCCGCGAAACCGACCGTGACGGCATCAGCTCCTACCCGCACCCACGGCTGATGCCCGACTTCTGGCAATTCCCCACGGTGTCCATGGGCCTGGGTCCGATCAGTGCGGCGTACCAGGCGCGTTTCATGCGCTACCTGGAAAACCGCAGCCTCAAGGAACACCAGGGGCGCAAGGTGTGGGCCTTCCTGGGCGATGGCGAGATGGACCAGCCCGAATCGCTGGCCGCCATCAGCCTGGCCGGGCGTGAGAAGCTCGACAATCTGATCTTCGTGGTCAACTGCAACCTGCAACGCCTGGACGGGCCCGTGCGCGGCAACGCCAAGGTCATTCAGGAATTCGAAGCCCTGTACCGCGCCGCCGGCTGGAATGTCATCAAGGTGATCTGGGGCAGCGGCTGGGACCGCCTGTTGGACAAGGATCGCAGCGGCCTGCTGCGCCAGCGCATGATGGAGTGCGTGGACGGCGATTATCAGAATTACAAATCGCAGAACGGCGCCTATGTGCGCGAGCATTTCTTCGGCAAGTACCCGCAGCTGCTGGAACTGGTGGCGGACATGTCCGATGACGAAATCTGGAAGCTGTCGCGCGGCGGTCATGACCCGCTCAAGGTCTACAACGCCTACGCAGCCGCCATGCGCACCAGTGGCGCGCCCACGGTGATCCTGGCCAAGACGGTCAAGGGCTTCGGCATGGGCGAAGCCGGCGAAGGCCAGAAGATCAATCATCAGCAGAAGAAGATGGGCTTCGAGGCGCTGAAGGCGTTTCGCGACCGCTTCCAGCTGAACCTCAGCGATGAGCAGGTGGCCGAACTGCCCTACCTCAAGCCCGACGCCGATAGCCAGGAAGCCCGTTACCTGCACGCCGCCCGCGCGCGGCTGGGCGGTTACGTGCCAGCGCGCCATGCCCAGGTTGCACCGCTGGCCATCCCCGCGCTGTCGGCGCTGGCGGCGCAGCTCAAGGGCACCGGCGAGCGCGAGATTTCCACCACCATGGCCTTTGTGCGCATCCTCGGCACCCTGCTCAAGGACAAGCACATCGGCGAGCGGGTGGTGCCTATCGTGCCGGACGAGTCGCGCACCTTTGGCATGGAGAGCCTGTTCCGCCAGATCGGCATCCACTCCCATGTGGGCCAGCTGTACACCCCGCAGGACGCCGGGCAGTTGAGTTACTACAAGGAGAGCAAGGACGGCCAGATCATGCAGGAGGGCCTGAACGAGTCCGGCGCCATGTCGTCATGGATCGCCGCCAGCACCTCGTACGCCAACCATGGCGTGGCCACCCTGCCGTTCTACATCTACTACTCGATGTTCGGCTTCCAGCGCATCGGCGACCTGGCCTGGGCGGCGGGCGATGCGCGGGCCAAGGGCTTTCTGCTGGGCGCGACCTCCGGGCGCACCACGCTGATGGGCGAAGGCCTGCAGCACGACGACGGCCACAGCCATGTAGTGGCCTCGACCATTCCCTGCTGCGTGGCCTACGACCCAACCTATGCTTACGAGCTGGCAGTGATCATCCAGGCCGGCATGCAGCGCATGTACGTGGACAATGAGGATGTGTACTACTACATCACCCTGCTCAACGAGAACTACCGGCAACCGGACATGCCCGAGGGCGTGGCCGACGGCATTCTGAAAGGCCTGTACCCGCTGACCACCACGGCGGTCGAGCCTGGCCGGCCGCATGTGCAGTTGATGGGCTGTGGTTCGATTTTGCGTGAAGTGATTGCGGCCGGGGAAATATTGGCACGCGATTATGGCGTGAACAGCGATGTGTGGAGTGCGACCAGCCTGACCGAACTACGCCGTGAGGGGCAGGCGGTGGAGCGTTGGAACCTGCTCAACCCAGGGCAGACGCCGCGTAGCTGTCACGTGGAGGATTGCCTGACCGGGCGCGAGGGGCCGGTGGTGGTGGCGACCGATTACATGAAGATCTTCGCCGATCAGATCAGGCCATTCGTGCAGGGGCGCAGGTTGGTGGCGTTGGGCACGGACGGGTTCGGCCAGTCGGACACCCGCGAGGCCTTGCGCCGGCATTTCGAGGTGGACCGCCAGTTTGTGGTGTTGGCGGCGTTGAAGGCGTTGGCCGATGACGGGGTGATTGAGCGTAGTGTGGTGGCGCAGGCCTTGGTCGATCTGCAGATCGACCCAGGCAAAACCGACCCCGCCACCGTTTAACTGCTTGCTTGGTGCCCTTGAGGGCCTCATCGCGAGCAAGCTTTGCTCCCACAATGCAAGGCCTGCCACCTGTAGTTGGCTCAACACTGTGGGAGCAAAGCTTGCTCGCGAGAGGCCCTTGAGGCCTGCCGCAAATCAGCCCTTCTCCCACAGTGCTGGTCAGGCAGCGATCAGAAATCCACCGAAGCCGACAGCTTCATCACCCGTGGCTCGCCCTGGGTCAGGTAGCCGCCCTGGGCCGAGGCCCAGTAGTCCTTGTTGAACACGTTTTCCACAGTGGCGCGCAGCACCACGTCGCGCTCGTCGACCTTGAAGCCGTAGCGGGCGCCCGCGTCGAAGCGGTTCCAGGTGGGCAGGCTGATGGTGTTGGCCGCGTCGGCGTACTGGCCGCCGGTACGCAGCATGCGACCGTTCAGCGACACGCCTTCCAGGCCCGGTACATCCCAGTCCACGCCGGCGTTGAGCTGGAAGGTGGGAACGCCGATGGCGCGGTTGCCGTCATCGGTGCCGTTCTGGGTGTCTTCCACGCGGGTTTTCATGACAGTGACGCCACCCAGGATGCGCAGGCCCTTGACCGGCTCGCCAAAGGCGTTGAATTCCACACCCTTGTTGATCTGGGTACCGTCCTGCACGTATAGGTTGTCGTCGTTGACGTAGCCCGTGGTGGGTTTTTCCATACGATAGACACCCAAGGTGGCACCGTAAGTACCCATGTCGACTTTGACCCCAGCTTCGACCTGCTTGGTGCGCCCCGGCGCGAAAGTCTGGCCGACATTGCTCGCGTTCGAGGAGGCAGTGTCGCCAGCTGCCAGTCCTTCGATGCGGTTGGCGTAGAACGACACATGCTCCCAGGGTTTGATGACCAGGCCGAAGACCGGCGTGGTAATCGTCTTCTCGTAGTTGGCATTGCGATCGCCAGAGTTATAGTCATAACCCTCTACCACCAGTTGCTGATGACGCAGGCCAGCGGTCACCAAAACGCGATCATCCAGGAACCCAACCGTATCGGACGCCGCCAGGCTGCGGTTGAACGTCTTGCCGACAATGCCCGGGTCGCTCATGTCGCCGCCCGGAAAGTCATAACTCGGCTTATCCGTAGCCACCGGATGATAAAGGTTCGACGAGTCGCCGATCAGATCAAAATCATAAGCACTGCGCTGCTGCGCCCAGATATCGGCCATGCCGACGTTCAACCGATGGCTGACAGCACCGGTCTGGAAGCTGCCATTGAGCCCGGCCGAGAAGCTGGTGTTGTCCTCATCATGAGGAATTTCGGACCCAGTGACGGTGGCACCACCGACATTGTCGGTCAGCGTCACCGAGGAATACCGGCCGTTCTCGCGGGTGTGCTTGTAGCCACCGGCGGCGTAGGCCGTCCAGTGATCATTCAGGTCGTACTCGCCGCGCAGCATGCCATAGGTGTCTTCCAACGACGTGTTGGCCCACTTGGCATTGGCGTTGGTGGTCGAGGACGGTGCCTTGGGCGCCTTGGTGGCGCTGCCCAGGAATACCGAGTTGCGGCCACCGTCGATATCTTCCTTCTGGTACCCCAGGTCGGCCGACAGGCGCAGGCGGTCACCGCGGTAGTCCAGGCCGGCGGTAAACACCTGCTCCTTCTGGCTCTCGTGGTCCACGCCGGTGTTGCCGCTGCGCTGGCCGATGTTGATCCGTGCGCCGAATTGATTGTCTTCACCGAAGCGCTGACCAATGTCCAGGTGCTCGCCCAGGCGACCGTTGTTGCTGATGTCAGTGGTCACCCGCCGCAACGGCGTGTCATCCGCCCGCTTGGGTTGCAGGTTCACCGAACCACCCAGGCCGGTGCCCGTCGGCGTAATGCCATTGGTGAAAGCGCTCGGCCCGCGGAACACTTCCACCCGCTCGATGCCGTCGGTGGAGATGATCTGCCGCGGCAGCATGCCGTACAGGCCGTTGAAGGAAATGTCATCGGTGGCCAGCGGCAGGCCGCGGATCATGAACACCTGGGACTGGTTGCCATAGCCCGAGGCCTGGCGTACCGAGGAGTCGTTGAGCAGCACGTCGCCGATGTTCTCGGCCTGCTGGTTCTCAATCAACTCGGAGGTGTAGGCGGTGCTGGTAAACGGCGTGTCCATGATGTCCTGGTTGCCCAGCACACCCATCTGCATGCCCCGCGCCACCTGGCCGCCAGCGTAAGCCGTTGGCAGCGCTGGCGCGGCAGTCACCGACTGCGCAGAGATGTTCACATCGCTCAACTGCAGGGTGCCATCACCCTGCTGTGCGGTCGCATCCTGCGAGTTGGTTTCATTGGCCGCCTGCGCCGTCAGGGCCAGCGAGCACAGCAAGGCAAGCATCGTGGGCCGAAACGGAACGCGTGGGCAAACAGGTGGGTACATGATCAATCCTGCACGGGAAGGTAACGGGGGGCTGCCCCTTGAAAGCACAATGCCTTCACCGCGAATGATAAGACCTACCATTTACAACTACATGTCTACTGCGAATATCTTCCAGTTACACGATTGATACAAACGCCGTTCAGGTAACAAACCTGAGATTTTATTAACCATTCGTCGGATGAAATTATTGCAAAATGTTATGAAAGCGAATCGTTGCTATTTACTCTTACCTCCGCCCACGAGCCCTTCATGACCCGCAACCGCCCTTCCCACCCCCGCCTGGACATGTCCCTGGGCATGGCCGTCGCTACCCTGAGCAGCCTGACCTACGCCGCCGACGAGGTACCGACCACCCTGCAACTGAATCAGACAGTGATCGAGGACACCCAGGACTCGCCCTACCAGACCTATAAACTGTCGGGCAGCAAGTTCACCGAACCCCTGCGCGACACCCCGCAGAGCATCAGCGTGGTGCCCAAGCGCGTACTGGAAGAGCAGAACGCCCAGGACCTGCAGGACGTACTGCGCAACGTGCCCGGCATTACCTTCAACTCCGGCGAAGGCGGTGGCGGCGTAGGCGACAGCATCAACATTCGTGGTTTCAGCGCCGACGGCAACATCTACCGCGACGGTGTGCGCGACCCGGCCAAGTACACCCGTTCCGAGCTGTTCAACACCGAGCAGGTGGAAGTGATGAAGGGCTCCAGCAGCTCGGGCTGGGGCGTGGGCGCCATCGGTGGGGCCATCAACATGGTCACCAAGAGCCCGGAACTCAAGGACTTCGATACACTTGACGTGGGCGCGGGCACGGCCAACTACAAGCGCAGCACCCTGGACATCAACCACACCCTCGATGGCCTGGGCGAAGGCGCGGCGTTCCGCCTCAACGTGGTGGGCTACAAGGGCGGCGAAAACGGCCGCGACTGGATTCAGCGCGAGCGCAACGGCTTCGCACCGTCCCTGTCGCTGGGGCTGGGTACCGATACCCGTGCCACCATCGCCTACGAATACATCCACGACAATGGCAACACCGACTACGGCATCCCTACGGTAGACGGCAGCTACGGCAGCAGCCCGCACCGCCTGGGCAGCTGGAGCAGCTACTGGGGCTGGCGCAACCTGGACAAGGAAAACAACGAGTCGCATCGCCTGAGTTTCAAGTTCGCTCACGATTTCAACGACAACGTTACCTTCGACAACCAGATGACTTACTTCCATCTGGACCACGACTACTTCGTGACCACGCCAGGCGGCACCTATCTGGGCGCCAACAGCCCCGCACCAGGCATCATGGCCTACAAGGGCGTATACCGCCGCTACCTGAGCACACCGGGCCGCGACCAGACCAACGCCACCTGGAGCAACCAGAGCAACCTGACCTTCAAGTTCGACACCTTCGGCATTGGCCACACTCTGGTCACGGGCGTTGAGTACAGCAAGCAGACGCTGCAGGAGGACACCCTCAAGCTCACCGCCGCCGACGCTGCGACCATGACCGAGCTGACCGCCGACAGCAACAGCTGGTCCAAGTACCCGTACTCGGCCAACAGTTACACCAGCGCCTCGGTATCCGCCGAGCAGTTGGATACCGCTTTCTACGTGCTCGACACGCTGACCTTCAACGACCACTGGCAACTGCACCTGGCCGGCCGCCAGGACCACTATGATTCACGCATCACCAGCAACTGGTCGCGCAGCAGCCAGACCGCCGCGTGGGTGGACGGCGGCGACTCGTCCGAGTCGGACAAGCTCAACAGCGTGCACACCGCCCTGGTGTACAAGCCGATGGAAGAAGGCAGTATCTACCTCAGCTACGCCAACGCCCGCCAGCCCAGCAGCCTGACTGCCATCGCGCAGACCGGCACCAACACCGGCGACAGCACCCAGCACGGCAAGACCGTGGAGCTGGGCACCAAATGGGATCTGTTCAACGAAAACCTGAGCCTGACCGCCGCGCTGTATGAAACCAAGCGCAACCTGACCTACACCGACGACGACACCGGCGCCACCCTCAACGTGGGCGGCGAGCAACGCGTGCGCGGCCTGGAGCTGGGCGTGGCCGGCAACATCAACCGCTACTGGTCGATCTACGGCGGCTATGCCTACCAGGACAGCAAGACCCTCAAGGCGGCCAACGCCACCTCCGAGGATGACGTGGGCATCGCCAACACGCCCAAGCACACCATCAGCCTGTGGAACACTTGGAAGCTGCCGGGCGACAACACCTTCAGCTACGGCGTGCGCTACGAGGATACCGTGGATATCTACCAAGGGACCGGCACCGGTGCCGACTCGGCCACCACCGCGAAGAGCAAGACCACCCTGCCCGATTACGTGGTCCACGACATGGCCTTCACCCACGCCATCAACAAGAACATTGATGTGCGCCTGAACGTTACCAACCTCTTCAACAAGCGTTACTACACCGAATATAACGGCCGCGGCTACGGCTTGCCGGGTGATGGGCGTGGTGCCACGGTGACCGCCGAGTACCGCTTCTGATGCTGGCCGATCCGGTGCTGCGCCTGGGCGTGCAGGATCGCACTGCGGTGACCCGTCTGCTGCTGGACCAGGCCGCGGCGGGCAACGTGGAGGCCCAGGCGCGCCTGGGCCAGGTGCTGCTCGATGGCCACGGCATTGAACGCGATGCGGCGCTGGCGTTTCGCTGGTTCGGTATCGCCGCCGCTGCGGGGCACCTGGCGGCGCTGAACATGCTGGGGCGTTGTCGGGAGTTGGGTTGGGGCTGTACGCCTGACCTGGCCATGGCGGCGCGGCATTATCGGGCGTGCGCCGAGCGCGGGCTGGACTGGGGGCAATACAATTATGCCAACCTGCTCAGCCAGGGCCGTGGTGTGCCCAAGGACATGGCGGCGGCGCTGGGCTGGTACCAGCGCGCGGCTGACAGCGGGCACGCCAAGGCCATGAACCTGGTGGGGCGCTTTCATGAGGAAGGCTGGGTGGTGGTACAGGATCTGGAGGTGGCCTTCGGCTGGTTCCAGCGCTCTGCACTGGCGGGGGAGTTTTCGTGGGCAGTGCAGTTATGCGTCGATGCTGGTGCGTCGCGGACAACTGCAGGAAGCCGCGACCTGGGTACAGCGCGCGACCCGCACGGCGACACCGGCGTTCCTGGTGAAAATGCGTGAAGCGCTGGCGGCGTTGCCCGAGGCGATCTTTGCCCCGGTCATCAAGGCCATCGACCAACGGCTGCTTGAGGCCTGATACACCGCGTCGTCGTCATCGCGAGCAAGCTTTACCCCCACAGCATACGCCGCACCTCTGTAGCAGCAACTGTTTATGTGGGAGCGGGTTCTACCCGCGAAAAGCACACCGCGGTACGCCAGGAAGTCCGCGTTACCTTCTTCGCGGGTAGAACCCGCTCCCACAGGGCGTGTAGCAGCAACTGTCTTGAAATTGCGTCGTCTGCATCGCGACTAAAGTCGGCTCCTACGCCGTCCGTGGTAGGAGCCGGCCTTGGCCGCGATGCAGACGACGCCGACCTGTAGCAAGCTGCCGAAGGCTGCGTCACAGGCGGCGCGGTGGTTCAGACAGTCCGCGGCGTCAGTGACGCGGCCTGACGGCCGCTGCTACAGGTTGCACCATAGAATCTCCCACAGTGGGAGCAAAGCTTGCTCGCGAGAGGCCAGCCGCCTCACCGCACTACCGGCTGATGCTCCAGAACCCAGGCAGCACAGCGAGCAATTCGCCGGCAAGCTTCCTCCAGCCGATCCGCACTCTGCACCAACCCCATCCGCACATGCCCCGCCGCGCTCGGCCCGAACGCCTCCCCCGCCAACACCGACACCCCGTGCTCATCCAGCAAGCGATCGGCAAACGCCTGGGCGCTGAGCCCGGTCTCGCGGATATCAACCATCACGAACATCCCGCCATCAGGCTTGACCACCCTCACCCCCGGGCAATCACGCAAGGCGGCGCACACCCGATCACGCCGCTCGCGGTAGGTGGCCTTCATGGCCGCCAGCTCCGGCAGCGGCGCCTCGATGGCCACCTGGGCGGCGTGCTGAACAAAATCCGGCAGCCCGTACAACATGCACAGCGCCAGATGGCTCAGGTGACGGGCCAACTCCACGGGGGCAACCACCCAGCCCACCCGCCAACCGGTCATGGCATGGGACTTGGACAGGCTGTTGATGGTCGCCGTGCGCTCGGCCATGCCCGGCAGGCTGGCCGGGCTGATGTGCTCGCCGTCGTACAGCATTTCGCTGTACACCTCATCGCTGATCAGCCACAGGTCATGCTCGATGCACAGCTGGGCCACGGCCTGCCAAGTGGCTCGGGGGATGCTGGCACCGGTCGGGTTATGCGGGCTGTTGAGCATCACCGCGCGGGTGCGCGGGCCGATGCGTGCGGCCAGATCGGCCGCCTGCAGGGCAAAACCGTGTTCGGGACGCAGCGGCACCGGCACCACCGTGGCCCCGCAGGCGCCAAACACGGCTTCGTAGGTGACGTACATCGGCTCGGCGACCAGCACTTCATCGCCCGCCTGCAGCAGGCATTGGGCCACGCTGAACACGGCGCACTGGGCGCCGGGCAGCACCACCACCTCGTCAGCGTCGACGTGACATTTGCTGGCCTGGCCGTGGTGATGCGCGATAGCCTGGCGCAGCGCCAGGTTGCCGCGAACTTCGGAATAGTGGGTATGACCGGCGCGCAGGCTGTCCACGGCGGCCTCGACGATGGGCGCCGGGGTATCGAAGTCCGGGTCGCCCACCGACAGCAGGATCACGTCCTGCCCCTGTTCGATCAGGCGTAGGGCGCGGTAGTGGATGTGCCAGGCGTCGGCGCCGTCGCCGGCAATACGTTGGGTCAGGGCGGAAAAACGCATGCATGTATCCTTTATGCAAGGTCGCGGCCCCTGACCCTATCACCGCCGCACGGACAGTTAAATCACAAAACGCGCGACCATGCCGCTCAGGCCCACGGCCAGGCGCGACAGTTCGTGGCTGGCGGCGCTGGTCTGGTGCGCACCGGCAGCGGACTGGTTGGCCAGGTCGCGGATATTGACCAGGTTGCGGTCCACTTCGCGGGCGACCTGGGCCTGCTCTTCCGAGGCGCTGGCGATCACCAGGTTACGCTCGTTGATCAGCGAGATGGATTCGGTGATCTGCTGCAGGGCAGTGCCGGCTTGGCGCGCCATGTCCAGGGTGGACTGGCTGCGATGGCTGCTCTGTTGCATCGACTGCACCGCCTCGCCGGTACCGCTCTGGATGCCGCTGACCATCTGTTCGATCTCGCGGGTCGACTGCTGGGTACGATGGGCCAGGGCCCGCACCTCGTCCGCCACCACTGCAAAACCCCGCCCGGCTTCCCCGGCACGGGCCGCTTCGATGGCCGCGTTCAGGGCCAGCAGGTTAGTCTGTTCGGCAATGGCGCGGATCACGTCCAGCACCTGGCCGATGTCACGGCCCTGGGCAGCCAGGCCTTCGATCAACACCGAGGTCTGTTGCACATCCTGGGTCATGTGCTGAATCGCGCCCACGGTTTCGCTGACCCGGTCGCGGCCCTGCAGCGCCACCTGATTGGACTCCTGGGAGGCCTGGGAGGTGGACACGGCATTGCGCGCCACTTCTTCCACCGCGGCCGTCATTTCATTCACGGCCGTGGCGGCCTGCTCGATTTCCTGGTTTTGCGCCAGCAGGCCTTTGGAAGCCTCTTCGGTGACAGCGCTCAGTTCTTCGGCCGCCGACGCCAGTTGCGTGGCAGAGCCTGCGATCTGTTCGATGGTCTGGCGCAGATTACCCTGCATCTGGCCCAACGCCTTGAGCAGTTGCGCTGGCTCGTCGCTGCCGTCTACCACGATAGGCTGGGTCAGGTTGCCAGCAGCAATGGTCTGGGCAGCCTTCACGGCCGTATTGAGCGGATTGACGATGCTGCGGGTCAGCAACCAGGCCAGCAGCACGGTCATCAGACAGGCGATGACCGAAACGATGATCACGCACCAGTTGGCCAGGCTGTATTGGGTAGCGGCCTCTTCGCCGGCTGCCTTGGCGCCGGCCTGGTTGATGGCCACCAGCCGGTTGAGCTGGTCGCCCATCTTGTCGGAACCGTCCTTGATGCCGGTGTTGAGCAGGGTGCGCATGTCTTCCAGTTTGTTCTGGTGCGAAAAGTCCTGGAGGCGAGTTTGCAATTGCAAATAGGTATTAAGCGAACTTTCGAATTCGCGATACAGCGCCTGCTCATCGGCACCGGCAGGCAGCGCCGCATAGTTGCGCTGCGCCTGCTTGAGTTTGTCCACCAACACGCCGATACGGGTATCGGTATCGCCAATCATTTCCGGTTCACGGTTAACCAGCAGGCGAAAGGAGGTCACGCGCAAACGTACAACACCTTCCACCATGTTGCCCAGGTAGCTGATGCTGGGTAACTGGTTGGTCTGCATGTCGATGGAAGCCTGGCGGATCAGTGCCATGCGGTTGGAGGCAAAAATGCCCAGTGCCACCACCAGCAAGGCGATGAAGGCGAAACCCAGGAACGCACGGGGTGCGATATTCATATTTCGTAGAGACATGGATTAACTCTCGCAGGCAAGGGAGACACGGCATCCATGCTTTCTAATCACGCAACAGGCTCGCGTGTCGAACAGTGGCGTGCCTTACCAGAGCTATCGGCAGAACATTAGAAAAATGAGGGGCTTATTTGAAATAAATAGAACTTTCTTTAACCGGTTAGTCCAGGTTATTCAGGTGAAACGTTTGCGCTGAAAACATGGCAATGTAATGTCACCGCCATTTGTCGGTAATTTTATGACCTGCATCAAAAAAATCGGCTTAAGAGAAGTTTTCATTTAAAAAAGTTCCATGTCAGCCCTGCCCCAATGCTACTTTTACAGTCTCGAAACGGTGGGGCACCGCCCCCCCGGCCAAGCTGCACGAAGCAGAGGTGGCACAATGGATAAAATGACATTTCCCAACGCCTGCCAGGTCATGCGTTGGCATTTTCACCCCATGGGGTTCGAGGGCAGCATGGACGCGCCCAGCAGCATGGTAGCGCGTCTGTTTGACCGGGCCAGTGGCGAGACCTTGATTGCCATTGCCGGTATCCCCTGCGCCACGGTAATGAATGCCGCGGATGTGGAGCGCATCATCGAAGCGGTGGAAGCGGAGCTGGAGGCGTTTGTGCCGCCGTATTCGTTGTCGGCGTTTGGTTGAGCTCCGCAACCTGTAGCAGCGGCCGGAGGTCGCGTCATAGACACCGCGCACTGGCTGATACACCGCACCGCCTGTGACGCCGCCTTCGGCAGCTGCTACACGCCCTGTGGGAGCGGGTTCTACCCGCGAAGAAGAGCACGCGGACTTCCTGATACGCCGCGGTGTGCTTTTCGCGGGTAGAACCCGCTCCCACATAGACAGTTGCTGCTACAGAGGCGATGTGGCGCGCAGGTCTTCGAAGAAGGGCTTGTCGCCGGCGACGTTGTCCGAGGCGCGCGGCAGCACGGCGGTGTCCTTGGTGGCCGGTTCCACGTACCAGTAGCAATGGCTCACCGCCCGCGTCACCGCCACATACGCCAGGCGCAGGGTTTCGTCCTGCTGAGCCTTGTCGTACGCCTCGGCCTCCCCCGCCTTGCCCAACCCAGCCACGCGGTACACCTGGTTTTTGTACGGCGAGCGCGTGACGTGCTGGCAATCGCCCAGCAGAAAGACGGCATCGGCTTGCAGGCCCTTGGCGCTGTGGTAGGTCAGCTGCTTGATCTGTCGCTCACCCATTGGCCTTGACTGGTCGCGCGCCAACAGGGGCAGCAGGTGCTGGGCAGCACTGGCGCGGTCGCTGCCCTTGCGGAACAGCAACAGGATCGAATCCCCCCGCTCGTAGTGCTCTGCCACGGTCAGGGCCATGGTTTCATCGTCACGGTCCAGCACCCGCACCGGGGTCAGCACGTCTGGCTGAGGGCCGGCCGCCCTCGCCTTCTTGCCGGCAATGGCCGGGGCGTTGCGCACCAGGTGCTCGGCGGCGTCGATGATGTGCTGGTGGCTGCGGAAGTTGTCGGCCAGCATCACCCGGGTGGTGGCCGGTGACGGGAACTGCTTGGCGAACTCCATGAAGTACTTGGGCGAGCTGCCGCGCCACCCGTAGATCGACTGCCAGTCATCGCCCACGCACAGCAACGACGAATGCTGGGCCACACGCCCCACCGACAGCTGCGGCCCGCGGCTGCGGATTTCCCGCAGGGTGGCACGCAGCCACGAGACGATCTGTGGCGACACGTCCTGGAACTCGTCGATCATCAGGTGCGACAGCGGCCGCAGCATCTCGTCGCCCAACTGGCGCAGGTTTTCGGGGTTGTTTTCGCCAAACAGGGCGAACATGCGGTTGTAGGTCATGACCGGTGGCGACTGCGCCAGCAGGTGTGCTTCGAAGGCTTTCCAGTACAGGCTCAGGGCTTCGAAGAACAGGCGGTCGGTGTCGTCGCTGGGGAAACTCATCTGGTTGACGGCAGCGGTCACGTCCAGGCCCAGGTTTTCAATAAAGCCTGCGGCACCGACAAAGCAGTCCAGCAGCGGTGCCGACACCAGCTCGCCCTTGACCTTGTAGTCGAAGCCCGGCCCCGCCACCGCATCGGCAGCCAGCGAGCCCAGCAGCCGCCGGGCCTGGGCGTAGTTCTCCAGCCAGATCACCGGCTTGGCGCAGAAGGCCTGGAACAGCGTGCGCTTGATCACCCACTCGGCCCACACCGGCAGCTTGGCGCCGGGACGTTTCATCTGCTGGTCCTGGGACGGGTCAAAACCCAGCACCACCCAGGCGTCCATCTCGGGGATGTAGCCATGAAAGTGAAAGCGGCTGCCGTTGATGTCCACCGTCTCGCGGCTGGGCTCGATGCCCTTGATTGGCCACGCGCCGGCGTTGAACCACAGGTCTTCGATCACATCGCACAGTTCTTCGTCGCGGCGTGATGACAGCTCGGTCACCGCCACGCGCTTCTGCACGTCCGGGTGGTCGCGGTCCAGTTCCTTGAGTTGCAGGGCCTGGCGGCGCAGTTGGCCGATCAGTTCGGCAAAGCGCTCGCTGGACTGCATCAGGTCGCGGTAGGCCAGGTTCATCTGTTGGCGCTGGGCGTCGTTGAGGCGCAGGTCGAAGGGGTTGCTGTCGGCGTCCTCGTCAGCACCCGGCAACGGCGCCTGGTTGCTGAGGTTCTCGAACGCGCGCAACTGGCCGAACCCCGGCAGGCTGCGCACCAGCGGCAGGATGCGCGAATGGAAGGTGCGCACTACGTCGCGCACCTGCTTGCCAGTGAGCTGATAGCCCCATAGGCCAAACACGTACAGCACTTTATTAATGAAGTCCTTGCGCGACTCGCGGGTGAACGTGACCACGGTCAGGGCGTCCAGCTCCATGCCCAGGTAGTGATGCAGCACCAGCATGCGCAGCACCAGCGAGGTGGACTTGCCCGCCCCGGCACCGGCGATGACGCAGGTGGACGGCGTGTCGCTGAAGATCAGCTTCCATTGCGCCGCACTGGGTTGGGCACTTTCAGGCAGGCGCTGGGCGACGTCGGCCTTGATGCGTTTTTTCAGCTCTGCGGTGAGGCCCAGCTTCCAGGCATCGAACAGGTAATCATCCACCCCCGGTACGCCGTGCGCGTCGGGGCGGGTGTCGCGGATTACCAGCACTTGCTGGCCTTCCTGGAAGCCTTCCACGCGCCCGCGCTCGTAGCCCTCACGCAGCCCTTCGCCGTGTCCGCTGCGCTGGCCGGCCACATGACCGTGGAACCAGGAGTCGCGATGCTGGGCGCTGAGACGGCTCAACCCCCGCCCCAGCAGGCGCGCCACCAGGCGCTTGAGCAGTGGCAATTGGGCAGGTGGGACAAGTTCAGCGGGGAGTTCGGACACGCGGGCACCAGGGTGGAAATGACAGGCCCTGACACTGCCAGTCAAAGCGAGAGGAATCAAGCATTTACGCATTTGCAGCCTTGGCGGCAGCGGCCACAACCAATCGAATTAATTGATTGGAATCGTGAAGTTTTTACGCTTTTTTTCGATGTTTGAAAGCGAGACACTGGCTCCGTGATTCAAATCTTCCATTTAAGGAGTGCACCATGATCCAGCTCAGACCTTTCGCATCCTTGGGTGGCGCCAACCACGGATGGCTCGACGCCCATCACCATTTCTCGTTCGCCGAGTACCATGACCCCAGCCGCATGAACTGGGGCAACCTGCGGGTGTGGAACGATGACGTGATCGCCCCCGGTACCGGTTTTCCGCAGCACCCACACCGCGACATGGAAATCATCACCTATGTCCGCGAAGGCGCCATTACCCACCAGGACAGCCTGGGCAACAAAGGCCGTACCGAAGCCGGTGACGTGCAAGTGATGAGCGCCGGCAGCGGCATCGTCCACAGTGAGTACAACCTGGAAAAAGGCGCCACGCGCATCTTCCAGATCTGGATTATCCCGGACAAACGCGGTGAAGCACCGTCGTGGGGTGCCCGTCCGTTCCCCAAAGGCGAACGTGGCGAAGGCTTCGTGACCCTGGCCAGCGGCCGTGCCGATGATGACGTCAGCCTGCGCATCCGCGCCGACGGACGCCTGGTGGCGGCAACGCTGAAAGCCGGTGAAACCGCCGAGTACGTGCTGGATGAAGGCCGCAAGGCGTATCTGGTACCGGCCAAGGGCGTGATCGAAGTCAATGGCGTGCGCGCCGTGGCACGCGATGGCGTGGCGGTGGCGGATGAGCGTGTGCTGCGGGTGACGGCGATTGAAGAAGCCGAGATTGTGTTGGTGGATGTAGCGTA
>KI547165.1:664372-671455 GCA_000497835.1 gamma proteobacterium L18
GTAAGACAAAAAAGGGCCTGCAGCGATGCAGGCCCTTTTTCGTTGGCGGTGGCCGTATGTGGGAGCGGGCTCTGCCCGCGAAGCGAACAACCGATTTCCCTCAGACAGGTCGCGGTGTGACCTTCGCGGGCAGAGCCCACTCCCACACAAGCGCCAGATCAGCTAATGGCAGCATCCACCAACACTTGCGCCTCACCCACCAGGCGCTGCAAATGCGCCTCGTCGACAAAGCTTTCGGCGTAGATCTTGTAGATGTCTTCAGTGCCCGACGGCCGCGCGGCGAACCAGCCGTTGGCAGTCATGACTTTCAGGCCGCCGATGGCCTGGTCATTGCCCGGTGCATGGCTGAGGATCTGCTCGATCTTCTCACCGGCCAGCTCCGTGGATTTGACCTGCTGCGGCGACAGTTTGCCCAACGCCGCTTTCTGCGCAGGGCTGGCCTTGGCTTCGACGCGGGTGGCGAACGGTTCGCCCAGGTCACGGGTCAGTTCCTGATACGCCTGGCCTGGGTTGCGGCCAGTGCGCGCGGTGATTTCAGCGGCCAGCAGCGAAGGGATCAGGCCGTCCTTGTCGGTGGCCCAGACACTGCCGTCACGACGCAGGAACGAAGCACCGGCGCTCTCCTCGCCACCAAAGCCCAAGGAGCCGTCGAACAGACCGTCGGCGAAGTACTTGAAACCCACCGGCACTTCATACAGACGACGACCCAGGCGCGCAGTGACGCGGTCGATCAGACCGCTGCTGACCACCGTCTTGCCCACGGCTGCGTCGGCGCGCCATTGGGGACGGTTCTGGAACAGGTAGTCGATGGCCACCGCCAGGTAGTTGTTGGGGGCCAGCAGGCCGCCGTTGGGGGTAACGATACCGTGGCGGTCGTGGTCCGGGTCGCAGGCGAAGGCCACATCGAAACGATCCTTGAGGCCGATCAGGCCCTGCATGGCGTAAGGCGACGAGGGGTCCATACGGATCTGGCCGTCCCAGTCCACGCACATGAAGCGGAAAGTCGGGTCGACGTGGGTGTTGACCACGTCCAGGTTGAGCTTGTAGTGCTCGGCGATGGCCGACCAGTAGTTGACCCCGGCGCCGCCCAGCGGGTCGACGCCCAGGCGCAGGCCGGCGCCACGGATGGCGTCCAGGTCGATGACGTTGCCCAGGTCTGCCACGTAGGTGTTGAGGTAGTCGTGACGGTGGGTGGTGCCGGCCTTCAGGGCCTGCTCGTGGCTGATGCGCTTGACGCCCTTCAGGCCGTCGGCCAGCAGCTCGTTGGCCTTGGCCTCGATCCACTTGGTGACGTGACTGTCGGCCGGGCCGCCATTGGGCGGGTTGTACTTGAAACCACCGCTTTGCGGCGGGTTGTGCGACGGGGTGATGACGATGCCGTCGGCCAGGCCCTGGGTGCGGCCCTTGTTGTAACACAGGATGGCGTGGGACACCGCCGGGGTCGGCGTGTACTCGTCGTTGTGCGAGATCATCACCTGCACGCCGTTGGCGGCCAGCACTTCAAGGGCACTGGCAGCGGCCGGGGTGGACAGCGCGTGGGTGTCGGCGCCCAGGTACAGCGGGCCGTCGATGCCCTGCGCCTGGCGGTACAGGCAGATCGCCTGGCTGATGGCCAGGACGTGCCATTCATTGAAGCTTGCATCGAACGAACTGCCCCGGTGCCCGGACGTACCGAAGGCCACGCGCTGGGTGGACTCGGCGGCGTCGGGCTGAACGGTGTAGTAGGCGGTAACCAGTCGCGGAATATCGACCAGCACGTTTGCTGGAGCCGGTTTACCCGCCAATGGACTGAGCTTCATGCATAACCTCTGAAAAAGGAAATCGGGGACACTAGTGGGTCAGTTTACTGGCAGTTTGACCTTGGCGCGACGGGTTAGATCCCTGAACGCATGAAAATTGACGCTGGCCGCACTGCTATGGGACGGCGGCGTCTGCATCGCGGCCAAGGCCGGCTCCTACCACGGACGGCGCAGGAGCCGACCTTGGCCGCGATGCAGACGACTGACGGCGTAGGAGCCGACTTTAGTCGCGATGCAGGCGCCGCCATTTCAAGACAGTTGCTGCTACAACCCTGAGGACAGGTCCCACCAACGCGGCAACAGCGCCTTGATGCGGCCGTCGTTGAAGCGATCATCGATCAGCATCACCACGCCCTGATCCTGCTGCCCGCGAATCACCCGCCCCGCCGCCTGCACCACCTTCTGCAGGCCGGGGTACAGGTAGGTGTAGTCGTAGCCGGCACCAAAGATGTCGCCCATGCGGCCCTTGAGTTGCTCGTTCACCGGATTGAACTGCGCCAGCCCCAGGGTGGCGATGAACGCGCCAATCAGGCGCTTGCCCGGCAGGTCGATGCCTTCGCCGAACGCGCCGCCCAGCACCGCGAAGCCCACCCCCTGGCTGTGCTCACTGAACTGGCCGAGAAAGTCCCGCCGTTGCGCTTCGTCCATCCGGCGCCCCTGTAGCCACAACGGCACCTGCGGATGACGCTGGGCCATAACCTCGGCCACCTGCTGCAGGTAGTCAAAGCTGCTGAAGAACGCCAGGTAATTACCCGGCGTTTGCGCAAACTGTGCAGCGATCAGGTCGGCAATCGGCGCCAGGGAAGCCTTGCGATGGTTGAAGCGCGTGGAGATGCTGTCGACGATGCGTACCTGCAACTGCGCAGCGCTGAAGGGGGACTGCACGTCGATCCAGGCGCAGTCGGCCGGCAGGCCCAGCAGGTCGGCGAAGTAATGCTGTGGGCTGAGCGTGGCGGAAAACAGCACGCAACTGCGCGCAGCCTTCAGGCGTGGCCCGCTCAGGGGCGCCGGCACCACGTTGCGCAACGACAACAAGCCCTGACGCCGCCGCCCTGCCCCTTCACGCACGTGAATGTCGAACACGTAGTGCTCGCCGAACAGTTCGGCCACGCGGGTGAACTGCAGGGCCTCGAAGTAGAAGTCCAGCCAGGCGCGGTCCAGGCCTTCGGGTTGCTCGTTGAGCAGGTCAGCGATGGCGCTGACGCAGCGCAACAGTGCCATGACGAACTTGTCCGGCAAATGCAGGTAGGCCTGGTACGGCCCCACCTGGTCTTTGTACAGCGCATTCCACTCGCGGTTGAGCCGCTGCAGCGGGCTCTTCAGCGCCGCTGGCGGGTCGCGGCGCAGTGCGCCCAGCGGGTACTGGTCCAGGCTGGCGCTGTACATGCCGCGTGTACGTTCCACCAGGTTGTGGGCCTCGTCGGCCAGCAACGCCAGGCGCCACTGGTTGGCCTGGGCCAGGCCGAACAACAGGGCATTGAGGTCGAAATAGTAGTTGTAGTCGCCGATCACCACATCGGCCCAGCGCGCCAGCTCCTGGCTCAGGTAATACGGGCACACCTGATGGGCCAGGGCCACCTCGCGCACCGCTTGCTGGTCTTGCAGGCGCACCTGCACCGCCGCTGCGCGGGCCGCCGGCAAGCGGTCGTAGAAGCCTTTGGCCAATGGGCAGGACTCGCCATGACAAGCCTTGTCCGGGTGCTCGCAGGCCTTGTCGCGGGCCACCAGTTCCAGGCTGCGCAAGGCGAGCTCAGGCGCGCTGCCACCGATCTGGCGCAGGGCTTCGAGCGCCAGTTGGCGGCCGGGGGTTTTGGCGGTCAGAAACAGGATTTTGTCCAACTGCTGCGGCACCAGCGCCTTGAGCATGGGGAACAGCGTGCCCAAGGTCTTGCCGATGCCGGTGGTGGCCTGGGCCATCAGGCAACGGCCGGTGCTGACCGCCTTGTACACCGTTTCCGCCAGTTCGCGCTGGCCCAGGCGGAAGTCGCCATGGGGGAATTTCAATTCGCGCAGGCCCTGATCACGCAGCGCCGCGCGTGCCATCTCGGCTTGGGCCCAGGCCAGGAACAGCGCGCACTGCTGGTCGAAGAACGCCTGCAGGTCACGGGCCTGCCAACGCTCCTCGATCACGGTCTGGCGGTCGGTGTCCACGTCCAGATACACCAACGCCAGGTTCAACTG
Source organism: gamma proteobacterium L18 (assembly GCA_000497835.1). Taxonomy (GTDB): domain Bacteria; phylum Pseudomonadota; class Gammaproteobacteria; order Pseudomonadales; family Pseudomonadaceae; genus Aquipseudomonas. Next base: position 668,353 of record KI547165.1, read on the forward strand.
CTGGAGGTCATCGCGCTGGCACAGCAGCCAGCCGTAGACCCGAGCCTGAGCCCAGTGCAATTGGCGATGGTTGGCGGGCTGGCGTTCCAGGTCGCCGCGGTGGGTCTTGATCTCTTCCAGACGGTTACGTGCCGGGTCATAACCGTCCGCCCGGCCGCGCACCCGCAATGGGCCGAACTCGCCTTCCAGCGCCACTTCACTCTGGTAGCCCGCGCCACGCCCAGCCGTCACCCGGCGGTGCCCGGCCATGCCTTCCTGGGCGCTGGGGGACGGCGTGAAACGCAGATCAAGATCGCCCACCTTGGCGGTGAACTCGCACAGTGCACGCACCGCCACCCGGTAGATCATGGCTGAGCCCATTGCACGTAGCACACCTGCACCGGCATCGCGTGGCGAGCGCAGAACTCCAGCCAGCGCAATTGATTGTCCTGCAGCCGGTCACCCGGGCCCTTGACCTCGATCATCTGGTAGCGGCGCTCGCCGGGCCAGAACTGGATAAGGTCGGGCATGCCGGCACGGTTGGCGGCGATGTCCTGCAACAAGCGTTCAAAACAGTGATGCAAGTGCTCGGCCGGCAGGCACTGCAGGGCCAGTTCCAGCAGCTGTTCGGTCAAGGCATGCCAGTACACGAACGGCGACTGCAAACCCCATTTGTCGCGGTAACAGGCACGGATGCTGTCTTGGTAGCGGCCATCGTGTAATTGGGCCAGGCACTCGGCAAACAGCGCGTCGCGGCGGGGTCGGAAATCAGGTTGGTGCAGGTCAGTGGGGCCGCTCTGGAACGGGTGAAAGAAGGCGCCCGGCAACGCCGCGAAAATCGCCGGCCAGCACAGCAGGCCGAACAGCGAGTTGATCAGGCTGTTTTCCACGTAGTGCACCGGCGCCTGCTCTTTATGCAGGTGCAGCGCCACATGGGTTTCCACGCTCAGCCCCGGCTCGGCGGGCAGCACCAGTTGCCATTCATCCACGGCCACCTTGGGCGTACGCGGCAAGGCCGGCAGCCCCAGCTTGCGGCGCAGGCGCGGCAGCACACGGGGGATCTGCTGGGCCTCGGCCGCGCTTTCGGGGGCGGCCAGGGCAGCTTCGGCCATGACCAGCGCGTCTTCGTAGCGCTCGCAGCGCTCCAGCACCCGTACCTGGCGGGCACGGGCGCCGGGGTAGGCACAGCGGGCGTAGATATCCAGGGCCATGTCCAGCAGGCCCTGGCGCTCGCATTGCTGTCCCACGGCAAACATCAAGCGATCGCGACGGCCCTGCAGCCAAGGGTTGTCACTGTGCAATGACGCCAGTTGCTGCAACAGCGGTTCGAGCAGCCCACCCTCCTCCAGCGCCTGTCGGCAGGCCTGCAACTGCACGCAGAAGTCGATGTCGGCACGGCTTTGCAAGCCACGCGAGGCCGGGGCCAGCTCAACCTGTTCATAGCGATAGATGCCCAGGTCCGCGAGCACGAACTCGGACCAGTCCTGGCGCAGGTTGCCAAAGAACAGCAACCGCAGGCGGTCACACAGTGGCCGTACCGGCAGCGAATAGACCGCATCGTCCAAATGCGGACACCAGGCGGCGAAAGGCTGGGGCGCCGGCGCCTGATCCAGCAACTCGGCCAGCATCTGCTCCTTGCGCAGCGAGGCCCGGCTGACCTGGCCCTTGAACAGCGTCAGCAATTCAGGTTTCTGCAGCACCTCGAACAGCTGCGTCAGGCACAGTGCACCGCGATCATCGACCCACCCCGCCTGCAGCAATGGCATGACGGCCACGGCAGTGGGGCCAATTTCGTCGTAGACCAGCTTGCTGGCCCGGTATAACGGGCCCTTGCGCATCACCATGCGCACCAACAGCGCCTGGGAGGCACGCGGCAGCTCGCTGAACCCGCGCACAAAGGCCTGTTCCTGGCTGTCGAGCAGGTCGGCGTAGCGCCGGTCGAGCCAGTCCAGCACGCGCTGGAAGTTGATCAGGTAGTAGAACGGGTCGTCGAGGTTGCCAGGGGTCACGGTGTGCCGAATTGCCTAGGATATAAAGGCACTGGTTATACATACAGATCACCGGTTTTGGCAAAGGGTTTTGGACCGGTGGCCCCTGACCTGTTCAGTTACCCTCCACTTCCAGCGCTTTGCGTTCCTCGACCATGGCGTCGCCCAGCGCGGTCAGCAGCACTTCCAGTGCCGCGCTGTCGATGCCCAGCCCGTTGATGCGCACGTAACGATCGTGCAAACCGTGGGCACTGAACAGCGAGCCAGGCTCCACCACCTGCCCCTGGGTCAACAGCCGCTCGAACACCTTGCGCATGTCCAGCGGGTAGCGACTGCGCAACCACAGGCCGGTGCCACCCACCGGATGCACGGCCAGCAGGTGCCGGCCCAGGCGGGCACGTACCTGACGGTCGATGCGCCACAGTTGTTGCTGCAACTGCATGCGCAAGTACGGCAGCTGCTCGTCCAGCCAGCCCTGCTCCAGCAACCGGGCCAGGGCTTTCTGGCGCAGCGGCGACAGGCGCAACGCCCGTCGCTGGAAGGCAGCCTCCAGGGGTTGCCCGGCACCGGCGGTCAGCAGATAGGCAAACGGCGCCTCCCCTCCCAGCCAAGGTTCAAGCGAGCCCACCACCAGCACCCGATACGCCGGCAAGCTGTCGCGCAGGAACCGGCACGGCTCGAAACCTAGCGCGCCCTGCACGTCGTTCTCCAGCAGCCAGATGTCCTGGCGATTGAGCAAGGCGCTCAAGGCGCTGAGGTCGTCGTCCGGCATACGCGAGCCATGCACGCTGCTGAAACCGGCATCCATCACCATCATCCGCACCGGCAGCGTGAGCAGGTGTTCGCGCACGGTGGCCATGTTCAGGCGGCCGGCATCGTTCAGCGGCACCTCGACGATCATCGCTCCCGCCAGGCGCAAGGCCTGCAATATCAGCGGGCAACAGGGCGAGACCACCAGCACCGGCTCGCCCGCCAGCGCCAATGCCTCGAACGTGATGTCCAGCAAGCCGCGCAGATCGCCGCCCAGGTAGACGTTGCCCGCGTGCCAGCGGTGCCGCGGCCCCTGGGTGTAGCGCGCCGCCAGCGCCGCGCGCAATTCGGGGTCGCCGTTGGGGTGCCAGGCCGGGGTGGGCAGC
>KI547165.1:671824-687818 GCA_000497835.1 gamma proteobacterium L18
AGCGTCGCGTACTGACGTTGCGCCTGGCGCTCAAGGCGCAGCAGCGGCACGTCCAGGGCCAACAACGGCACCTGGCGCCGCTGCTCGGTCTGGATGCGCTGCAACAGGTCGCCCGCAGCCTTGGCACGCGCTGGCGGACGGGCGTAGTACCCGGATTTGGCGATGGCATACACCCGCCCCTCGCGCTCCAGCAAGGTATAGCTGGTCTGGATGGTCGACACCGACACCCCCAGCCGTGTGGCCAGCGAGCGCAAGGACGGCAGCCGGAATGGCACGCCCGGCTCGCCGGCATCAATCAGCGCCGACAGATAACGGTATACCGCCTGGTAGGCGAAGCCTGGTTGAGTTTTGATCGACATCAGCGGCCACACATCCATTCTGTTTTCGCCAGGCCGGTGTGCGCATCGACAACCTGCACCCTGGCACCATCCGGATCGCTGGCGCGCAGCCGCGCAATCAGGGTCTGCGGCCCGGGGCCATTGCTGGCGTGCTGGCCATACAGGCGCCGAAGCGCCTGGATCGACAAACCGCTGACGGCGGTCAACCAACGGCACAGGGGCTCGTCGACACGGGTACCCTGCAACACCTGATGCAGCGCCGCCAGGGTATCCACCCGATCCGGCTGACAGCTTGCCAACCAGGCCGCCAGCCGCTTGCCAGCGTCGACAAAAGGCGCAAACAGCAGGCAGACCAGTTGCTCCTCACTGACCGTGTAGTTGCTGTGGGCATGCTGCTGGGCCAGGGTGCGGCGCTCCTGCAACTTGTGCGGGTCGTCATACGCCGACAACACCAGGTCCACCAAATGATCGGGCATGCCCTTGCGGGTCATCAGTTGCCGGGCCAGCCGCAGATACTGCGCCACGCCATCGCCGTAGGTGCGCGCCTCCAGGTGCTCGGCACGCAGCCCCTGCAAATGCGCCATCAGCAAGGGGTTGGCACAAGCCGTCTCGCTGAACCCCAGTGCCTGGGCCGAAAAACGAAAGCCCAGGAACTCGACCAGCAGGCGCCAGTGCTGCTCCGGCGCCACCGCCAGCAGGTCATCCATGGCCAGGGTGTGCACGTGCACCTTGCGCCTGGGTCGCGGCAGGCGCCGGGTGCCCGGTTTCTCGCCATACAATTGCCGGTGATAGGCTTCTCCCAGACGACCGATGATCTCAAGGGCGCTGTCACCCCCCACCCCGGCGCGTTCACCCAGACCAGCCTGGCGGGCCGCGCGCAGCCCCCAGGCCAGGTAGCGGCGCTGGCGCATCGGCGACTGGGCGCTGACCAAGGCGTGTACCCCGCCGTTCCAGGCCATGGCCCTCTGGTAGAAATCGCCACGCCCCAGGTAGCAGCCATGACACAAAGCCGCGCGGCCGTCGCCACCCAGGTGGCCGTTGACCAGCAGGTCGGTACGGTTGCGCAGGCGAGTGGCCGAGGACAACGGCGCCAGAACGTCGTAGGGCAGCACCTCCTGGTCATCGACCACCACCAGTTCGACCCGCGGATCATCATGCAGGGACAAGGCCGCATAACCACGTTCGATATTGCCCATGACCTCCTGGCCCATGCCCGAGTGACGATAGGTGGCGACCCGCAGCGCGAAGGTGTCCTGATGGCGGGCGGCGATGCTCAACTGCGCCGCCCGCACCAGTGCCAGGCACTGGCCACTGGTACTGCCGCCACCGTGGGCCACCAGCACCTTGAACTGCCCCAGGCGCTCGGGGCCACCGGCGGCCACGCCGATGCGCTGCACCAGCAATTGCAAAGCGGCGCGCTGGGCATGGGTAAAGTGCATCAACAACTTTTCCAGCACCTGCTGGTAAATATTGCTCATGGCTTCGCGATGGATAACGCTGACGTGATGACTTGGCACTCGTTGACACCGTCTATGTGGAGTTGTTGTTAATCTTCAGAACTTTCTTACAACTTCCTACGGACAACGACAGCGACCCAGCGGGCACAGCGTAATGGGTTGGACAGGCATGACTCGGTCCCTGAGCTATCCGATGAATCCATGGTAGTCAGGGCAGATGGGCAATTAGTAGCGACAGAACAGTGGCAAAAACCAGTGCAGATACAGGGAGGGATTTGCCGGGAGACGGCAAACGCCCTGTTTAGAGGGGTTGGGAAAGTGAGAGGAGCGTGATTGTAGGAAATTTCAACAGAAGTTACGGAAGTGTCTGGCTAGTTTGCCGGACTGGAAATGTCGGAAATTTTGGGGGTGAGGTGTCTTTGGGGTTGTTAGGGCGGTCAGGGGTTCGACGTTGGGCTTTTGGCGGTCTTGAGATCGAGCGCCGTCCGCACGGCGCTTCCCGAGCTTTGCTCGGTGCCACATCTGTCTCGGGCCAGTCATGCCTGGGGCATTGCCTGGTCCGCTTTGTTCTTGCGCTGCAGATCTGTGGTGGTGCCAACAAGGCTGCCAAGGTGATCTCACAGAATTGATTGGCCCGAAACAGATGTGGGACCGAGCAAAGCTCGGGAAGCGCCGCGCGGGCGGCGCTTGATCTCAAGACCGCTAAAAGGCTGATGCCAAGCACCAGCCCCCTCCGCAATCCCACGCCAAACCCTACAAACTCAACGCCACGCCAAACCCTACAAACTCAACGCAATCCGCCCCCCGCAAGGGCACTCATCCATCAAGCGATGCGCCTCCACAAACTGCTCGAACGGGAACACCCGGGTAATCTGCGGCACCAGCACCCGATCAGCCGTCAACTGGTTGATCTCGCGCAACGCGCGCTGCAACGCCGCATTATCCTGACTGATGCCCAATTCCGGCTTGCCGGTGAAATTGCCCAGACAGTGCACATAGAACTGGATGTTCTTCTGGAACGCTGCACACGCCGGGAACGGCGTCTGGTTGCCGCCCTGCAGGCCATACAGGATCAAACTGCCACGCGGCGCCAGCACATCCCCCAGAATCGACATCTGCGGGCCGCCCAGGCCATCGAGCACCATGTCCACGCCACGATTGCCGGTGTACTTGTTGATGGCCATCAGCAGGTCTTGCTCTTCGGTGACGATCACCTTGCTGGCACCCAGCGACAGCAGGTACTCACGCTCCTCTGGCGATTTGGTGGCCGCGATCACCTTCAGCCCCAGGGCATTGCCCAGTTGCACGAACGAGGGGCCTGCGCAGTGGCTGGCATCAGTGACCAGCGCCGTCTGCCCCGGCTTGGCGCGGGCCAGTTCGGTGTACGCAAACGAGGCGATCAGGAACGGTGTGTAGTGCACCGCCGCCTCCACGGGTGTCAGCACATCGGGATAACGGGTCAGAGCCAGCGCCGGCAGTACGATGACTTCACCATACACCGGGTACTGATTAGGGCTTTCGGCCGGGAAGCTGGCCACCTTGTCGCCCACCGCGAAGCCTTCGACGCCCTCGCCCACCGCCGTCACTATCCCGGCCATTTCATGGCCAAGGCCTGCGGGCAATCGGGCCTGGGACGGCGCCAGGTTCTGGCGCCACAGCACGTCGTACCAGCTGATACCGATCGCCTCGACGCGCACCTGCACTTCGCCCGGGCCGGGCAAGGCGGCCGCATGCTCTTCGCACTTGAGCACCTCGGCCGGGCCAAACTTGTGAAAACGGATCGTGCGGGACATCGCAAACCTCGCCTTTTTAACCTCTAATGCCATGAACTCTATCCGGGCTTTTGCCGTTAGACCACCCGTGGCCATTAATAGTCGACATGCCTGACATTGATTGCGCGATGCCTTGCGCGCCAGGCAAAACTGAATTTACCCGTGCAGATTAACAGCCTTTGCCCGTAAGATTCACGCATGAACCATTTGTCACACTTGCCCTGAAGCGAGCCCGATGAATCGAAACGACCTGCGCCGCGTCGACCTCAACCTGCTGATCGTCTTCGAAACGCTGATGCACGAACGCAGCGTGACCCGCGCCGCCGAGAAACTGTTTCTCGGCCAGCCCGCCATCAGCGCGGCCCTGTCGCGCTTGCGCGGCCTGTTCGACGACCCGCTGTTCGTACGCACCGGGCGCAGCATGGAGCCCTCGGCACGCGCCGTGGAAATCTTCGCCCTGCTGTCCCCGGCCCTGGACTCGATTTCCACCGCCGTCAGCCGCGCCGCCGACTTCGACCCGGCCACCAGCACCGCCGTGTTCCGCATCGGCCTGTCGGACGACGTCGAATTCGCCCTGCTGCCGCCGCTGCTCAAGCGCCTGCGCGCCGAAGCCCCGGGCATCGTCCTGGTGATCCGCCGCGTCAACTACATCCTCGCCCCGCCGCTGCTGGCCTCGGGCGAAATCTCCATCGCCGTCAGCTACACCAGCGACCTGCCCGCCAACGCCAAACGCAAGGTACTGCGCCGCAGCCGCCCCAAACTGCTGCGCGCCGACACCATGCCCGGGCCGATCAGCCTCGACGACTTCTGCGCGCGGCCCCATGCGCTGGTGTCGTTTGCCGGGGATTTGAGCGGGTTCATCGACACCGAGCTTGAGAAGCTGGAACGCAAGCGCCATGTGGTGCTGGCGGTGCCGCAGTTCAATGGGTTGAGCACGTTGCTGGCGGGGACGGATATCGTCGCCACGGTGCCGGACTATACGGCTGAGGCATTGACGGCGGCTGGGGGGATTCGGGCGGAGGAATTGCCGCTGGAGATGCCGGGGTTCGAGCTGCATATGGCGTGGCGGGGGGCGCAGGATAATGATCCGGGGGAGCGGTGGTTGCGGTCGCGGATTCAGATGTTTTTCGGCGACCCTGAGAGTCTCTAGGGGTCGTCGGGCAGGGTGTGCAGTTGATCATTTCTGACTTTTCATAGGCCATGGAGATCCATCCATTTCCAGAGGACCGCTACATTGGGGGCATATCTGAGGGCATGCTTTGGATGGTTTGAAAAGGATGCCCCCAGTCTGAGGTCCAACCGCCCCCTTCTCGAAAAAGTCAAACGCTGCTGCTCCCAAACCGCCGTCCAGCGCTATCCAATCACCTCAGTTTGTAGACTTGAAGCGTTCTTCTGGCGCATCTGAAATCCTGACAATCCGTCCAGGAACGCCAACCACAGTGGTCGTTGGAAAGAAACAGTAGGAGTAACCATGGGCCTGTCCCGTGACAACGGACGCCAAGAAGCTGGTTATCCAGCCTTCTGCGGCACTCCGGGCCTCGAAAGGCCTGTTGTGATTATGTTGCGCTCTGCCCCCAAAGCCTGATCGAAAATGAACCGATCCCTTGCCGGCGTGCTCGCCAATGACGATGACGCATAAAAATACCAACTTAGAGACCTGGCCGAGCCACTAGCGCCGCACACTGCAAAGGCAAAAAGATGCTGCTCGGGAGCTCGGGGCCCCGCTACCCCGCTTCACAACCATCACGCATTCCAACAGCACATCGACCGATGATACCAAGCAGTCAACCTCAGCAGAGGTTGCCACCACTTCATTGGATGACTCTCACTACATGGATGCACCCATTCATGGCAATATGATGGCAACCCATGCCGCGAGGATTTAGGATATGGGTTAACCGACAGACATCGTAATCTTGAGCATAGGAAGCTGCTCACTCGCACGCCTTGCCGTTCAGGTCACGCCCATTCGAAACAGGGAGAGCTTCAATGAGTTCCAGTGATGTCTTGGAAATTGCCAACGACGCATTAGATTCGTTCCACCAAATCGAACAAATTGCTTCCAAGCAGCTCGCCACTGGAAGTCGCGAGGCCTCTGAAGCCTTGGCAGTCGTCAATACCTTCACTGGCGCGGCGGCCGTCGAGCAGATTGCATCCATCTCTGACGACGTGACCAAATCGCTTGCTAGCCTCGTTCGAGAGCCAGCTGTCTCACGGATAGTAGTTGAGAACGACAAAGGCCAAGTTGAGACCTACTACATCTGCCGCACGACTGGAGGATTTGTCCTTAATCACGGCAAGCTAGCAGGCTACCGCTCACCGTTCGGTCGCTTGGCTGCTCATGGCGCTGGTGAGGACGTTGATCTAGAAATCGCGGGTAAAAAAGTCAGCTACCGGGTCTTGGACAAACTCGATCTGAAGCCTCAGAAGAGCGCTGAGCTCTGGGACTCAATCGACAGCATTTGGCGGCAAGAACGTTTAGCACCTCAGACGATTCCTTCTCTTCGTAAAGTTATCCAGCCGGATGACAGCAATGCCTTCTTCGCCATGCTTGGCGGCAAGTCCGAAACCGAGAAGATCCGGGAAGGAGTGCGTCACGAAATCCGAAAGGCTATGGCCCTTCGAGACCAAGCGATTCTCGACAAATTCCAGGACGAAATCTTTCGCCTCTCAGTAGACCACCAGCTAATCATCCTGGGCCCTCCCGGGACAGGCAAGACAACCACCTTGATCAAACGTCTCGGCCAGAAGCTGGACTGGGAAGCCCTTAGCCAGGACGAACGCCTCCTGCTGGGCCCTCAGTCTAAGCGCTCGCGCTGGATGATGTTCACGCCTTCAGACCTCTTAAAGCATTACGTCAAAGAGGCCTTCAGCCGTGAGAATGTCCCGGCTTCTGACGAGCACATCAAGACCTGGAGCAAGCGCCGACATGAGCTGGCAAGATCGACATTTGGCATCCTCAAGACGGGCAACGGTGGCACATGCATTCTCAAGGAGGATCGCCAATTCGCCCCGATGGACATCAACGATGATCCGCGCCAGTGGTTCGCCGATTTCAAGTCACTACACCAAAGCCGCCTCCTCTCCTCCCTGAAGGAAGGAGCAATTCTGCTGAGAGATTCGGCTCCTAACCTAGTAGACGCAGTTGTGCACAAGCTGTTTGCCACGGTCGATGAACTTCAGCCAGAAGGACTGCTGAGCGCCTATGCCGAGTGGAACAATCTCGAGGCGCGGATTGACCCTATGCTCAAAGCCAGTCGTGCAACCTCAGATAAGCTGATACAACAGCAAGGTAACCTCCTCCATAACCGGAACAATGCTGTCTTCGGGGAGATGGCCACCTTTCTCGAAGTCCTCGGCCAAAACGATGATGAAGACGAGGATGGTGCCGAATTTGATGATGATAACGGAGAGGAAGGAACAGGCACACCCACGCACACCGCAGAGCTCAAAGCATTCGCAGCTTACCAACAGTTTCTCCAGACCTATGCGCGTACTCGCTATCGCAATGGCAATCTAGGTAAGGCAAGCCGTGCAGCTCAAGTACGAGACTGGCTTGGGGATCGAGTCCCCTCAGATGAATGGCTTAAAACGCTAGGGCGAGAGATGTGCTTCCAAAACGCGCTACGGCGCTTCAGGAATGCATGGAGACGCTACGTACTTGACGTCCCTGCAAGCTACAGAGCATTCCGTCGCGACAGCGTGACGCTTGATCGGTATAGCTATCAGCGGCCAGAGCACGCTTCCCACATTGATGAGACAGAACTCGACGCAATTCTCCTCCTCATGCTTCGATCCGCTCGCGAACTCATCCGCCAAGATTTCGTGAAGCGGCATATCGACGAACCTCGCTTCACCGAGTTGGCCAGGATTTCGAGCCAGTTCCTGCAGCAAGTCCTAGTGGATGAAGCCACGGACTTCTCGCTCCTCCAGCTTGCATGCATGGAGAGCCTGACTGACCCTGCCATTGAGTCGTTCTTCGCCTGCGGAGACTTCAACCAACGGATCACAGGGAATGGCCTCAAGCACTTGGATCAGCTCGAGTGGATCTCCCCTCGCCTCACGTCTCAGCGGATCAACACGGTTTATCGGCAGAGTCGCCTTCTGAACAGCTTTGCCATCAAGCTACTGCAGCATATGGATGGAGACGCCAAAGCTGTAGGCAGCCTGCCAGAGCATTCCTCTCACGAAGGCGTTCAGCCGGTGCTCGGGGAAAACCTTCAGGGTGAAAGCGTCGTCACCTGGGTAGCAGAGAGAATCTTCGAGATTGAGGATCACATCCGCTCCAAAAATGAACCGGTGCCTACGATTGCCATCCTGGTCGCTTCCGAGTCGCACGTGAAACCCGTCTCCGAAGCGCTTACCGAGAAGCTAGAGAGCAGAAGTCTGCTCGCAGTCCCCTGTGTCGATGGCCAGTCATTGGGTAACCAATCCGATATCCGGGTTTTCGATGTTCAACACATCAAGGGACTCGAGTTCGAAGCAGTGTTCTTTATCGGGCTGGACGAACTCGTCGAAGCAAAACCGACGCTGTTCGAGCGGTTCCTATATGTGGGCGCCACCCGGGCGGCGACTTACCTCGGTATGGTCTGTCATCAGAAGCTCCCACACAACCTGGAGGATCTCAGGCCGTATCTGGCTAGCAAATGGTGACAAGCTAAGCCAAGGAGTGCCACAGATGGTAGAACCGGTGGACATCTGGGGCAGCTCCCCTATGTGATTATGCGTATTGTCATGTTTGCAAAAAAGGAGTCATTCTGAAAAATTGGGTTTGGGTATTACCACAAGAAGTAGTAGTTGGAAATTTTATTGCTGGCCAAGAATCTTAAAGTGACTAAAAAAGAGAAATGCGCTCGGATAGCGTATGCAAAATCACGCTACGCTCAATGGGGCAAAAGTGGGAAAAAACCAAGTTTTTTCGACCTGAGATAGCCGTTCTAGACCCTTGTAAAAATGTTCTTTGACTTACCTGAGACCCTACTGGACAGCTAGCGGGCTTCAGGCACAGTGTTACGTAATGGATGGTGGATGCAGGTGCCACCCTGGAAGAACTCGCTGGCAGATATAAATCACGCTCCAAGACGGCGAGCGAAACTGGTGTCACCGATTCGTATGCATGGTTGAGCCCAGGCTAGGTGCAAACTGACTCTGTCACAACTCCTTACCTTCCCTCTAGAACTGGGACTCAGGAATCGAAATGCATATAAAATTACTTGAATGACTAAGTGCTCTTCTTCCAAACGCCCATGTAGACTATTTGCCATAAAAATTCTCTTTCGGCTCAATCAGTTCACTGGCCTGCTTTTCGGCTTTATCAGGCATCCCTACTTTGACCCAATTATTGAAGCTATGAACGGTCCTCCATCCAAGATTATTTGACTTGCATTCATACATATTTCCAAATTAGATTGTGACACAATTGTAAAACACCATAACTATTGGAGTTACCATGCAACCCATCCGAACCACAAATCATATTGACTGGGGAAATTTTCTTGACCAAGACCACAAGAAATCCGATTTCATATTGGACTTCAGCATAGACGCGGGCTTTAGCTTTTCAACTGCGCTTATTTTGCGTAAATTCAAAAAACAAAACACCAACCAAAACCAATTGAAGCAAATTCCTTGACATGCCTCTCAAGACGAAAATTTCAGTTTGCCAACCTGATTTCCGCAGAAGGATTTCTAATTAAATCAATCAACATCCAGCAACTTGATTCTTTATCGTACACAACTACAGACCCTTACCATATTGAGGCATGCTTTCAGATACCTGATATTGACAACTCAAAATTTAAAGAAATAATTATTAGAAGAGCACAAGGCAATAAAGCACAAGAGACCGACACCGCAACCGTTTTCTTGGTCGAGTACTTCTCCAAGCTATGCGAGTCACTGAAAGACCAAATAATTATGTTTATTGAGCTATCCGGTTATTATGCTAAATTTAAACCGTCGACTATAAATTTATACATCACGCAAAACAAAAAAACATTAAGAATCATTCAGTCAGGCTCCAGCTGCAACACTGCAGGCCAAAACCCTCTGCATCCAGGTCAACTAACAAGTCAAACTATTCGCGAAATATACGAATGCCAGATCGGCATCCCTGACGACTTGAGAAAACTATATCAAAAAGGAGTACATTATAAATTTCTGGAGTTCCATGAAGAAAGCCTGCTGTGTTTTTACAAAATTATCGAAGACATATTCAAAACAGAATCATTTACTAAAAAATTATCGCACACCTTATTCGAAGTTGACGACCCCAAGGTCGCCTCATCAATAAGAGGAAGCAGCCAAAGGACGGTAATGATTTTTATATATCAATATCTAGTGAAAAACTTTAGAAAAAATACCACCAAAGAGAAACCACCAGAAACAAAACTTCTTCTAGATCTTATCAAGCTCAGCGACCTTCGAAATGATGTTGCTCACGGCGTAAAAAAGGTAAATATCGATGCGCACTCACTACAACTAGCCCAAGAAATGGCACTTTTCATGATGAATACTCTTCCTAACAAAAAACACTCGTAGAGCCCAAAAGAGTTACATAGATACGAAACCTCAGCGAGACTGAAATTATTAATATCCCCCAACAGGAGAATCTAAAAATTTCATTTCTCACCTAGATATAAATCCCCATAACCTGGTGGCGTTATTTACACCTGCCGCACAACGGCATAGCGTGGCACACCACCCTAATATCAGGATATCCGCTGACTCAGTTGCGAACCGTCCTTTTCTCCGATGAAATAGATTGGCATTACGCGTTCCTGCCCTACGCGATCAGATTGAGTAGACCCTCGACCATTGACTTGTCCGATATGGCAACGAGATCGAGATGGCGGCCGTCCTGCCGCATGAGCGCTACGAGCAGGCAGGCAGTGAACGTCCAGAAGGGAAAGCCTTCTGACAGATTGTATCCGTCGATCATGGCACGAATACGCTCGGCAATGGGTGGGTAGTCATCATTTCCCCAGTGCGCTTGTGGAGGCGTCATGGCGTGGACGATGATTGCCGCGAGCGAGATCCCCATTGCCCGCTTCTGTGCAACTTGTGCGAAGCTATGACCTTCGGATCGGGCATATTGCGCAAGATTGCTCATCATCATCTCTCTCGCCCAGGTGTCGCAGGCCATCTCCTCCTCATAGCCTTGGGCGGGAGCGTCCCCGGCGGCACGGAACATGACGTGTCTCAGTTCGTGTAGGAGTGCGAAAGCGAATGCTAGGCCGACAAGGTCAAAAGCCACCATCTCCTGCGCGCCGCACAAACTCGTGCGATCAGCTGTCGGCAATGGGATGTCTTGGGGCCATTCGATGTCGGCGGTGGTGTCTGCCGACCGGAGCGCAATGGCAGCGGCAATGCGTTGCTTGAAGTCGAACTCGAACTGGCCCCGCCCATGATCGGCCTTCAGCGCGACGTCGAGAGAAACGCCAGTGCTTGTGGCGAGGACCAGCGCTGGCGCGTAAACCTCGATCGCGCGCCAGGCGGAAAAGCCCAATAGCCAGAAAAAGTCGACCGTCTTAGTATCAAATTTGATCCGCTTGCTCGTCGCGTTCAATGTAAGGCCTTTCCCGCTAGCAGCGACTTCGACGGAATGGCGATGGTCGGTCCAAAGCTTGCAAAGCTCATCGCCCTTTTCAGGAACGGCGCCTCGCAACAGGTTAAGCACTATCGTCTGGTCGGATAGCTCCGTGGCCATAAATACTCTCTGCGGGGAAGTTTAGGGGGGTTAGGATCGTAAGAGATCTCGGATCCTCTCTTCAATCGTAGAGCGGATAATGTCGATAATACAGTCTTACGCAGATTCAACCTACCAAGAGACAGACAGCAGAAGTCGAGCTTGCGCGCTGTGGTGCGGGTTGCGACTAGTGCTACCCGTAGTACAAGCTACAGATGCTAGTTTCCGTCGGCGGCGAGGTATCTGTGGATCGGTCAGCAGGCGTATCCATCAATCACCCGCGTCGACCTCAGTCCAACCTTGACCACCAAGGAAGCGGCGTTCGGCGGCCATATCTTCAAGCCTTACGTCCGTCAAAAACATTCACCGACGGACAACCTTACATGATCGAGCTCTCCCTCAGTGATCTGTGCCTTTGCTGGCCCAAGCTATGTTTTTCTCGAGTTGTCCAGAATCCTGTCAAATAGAAAGCTCAACCCCTCGCCTGCCTTGAACTTCCAGATGACCCGCTCGCCAGTCTCCCGCCTAAAACTTGTGCTGTTCGCGCCCCCGTATTCTGGAAGTGAAAGCTGACAAAAAGCAGTCAGCCTGGAAAATATATCTCGATATTTACCTGAGGACTTAAGCGCGATACTGCCGACGGACAAAAATGAGGAATAAGCTAGGCTTTGTTGCGCGCGGGCAATGATTAACGCTTTGCTGTCAGGCGGATCATTCAACAGTTCAGAGGCTTGCGTAAAAATCAGATATTTTTCAAGCGCTCTTCTGGGGCACCAGAAAGACCAGAGGCCGCATACCATAATAGGTAAGTTACAATCCATCTCACCCTCATAGGTCAAAGCCCTATCCCAATCAGGTGAGATATCACTATTTCCCAGCGCTTGCAGATCCGCATCCGCACGGTACTTAAAGTATTCTGGGAAACAATCGATGGCGTCTTTCAATGCCTCAGTGAAAAAACTGGAGTGGACATTGTTGGTCAACGCATCGTTTGCCTCATGAACGATTTGAGCCTTATCAACGCCCCCACCAGAGAACATTCCGCCAAAGGGCCCATCCAGACTCCAGATTGTTGGGGCGATCTGTTTCAAGTCTTTTTCTTTGTAGTGTTCGATAGGCACGACAAATCGCCTGAACAGGTTTGCGTAACTGACTGGGAAATACCGGGCAGCAAATAACCAACCCACGACACTGTCCTTATCAAGAAGGCGCGACTCAATGTCCGAGTTTTTCAGGATCTCGTAGTCAAAGAGTATGCTTTTGTTGCTCTTCAAGCCTTCCAATTTAGTGATTAGAGGGGCGCTGGGAACCGTGGAGTAAAAACCGATGAACTTTGTGCAGCCATTGGAGTAGATAGCTGACACCGGATCGTATTCCTGATCGGCACCCACGGCGTTATCACCATGAGCATAATGCTTGCAACTGACTAGCAGAGTTTCACCATTCAATTGGACCTTGAGGTCCAGATCATTATCGGGGCCTCTTGTGGTACCTGCCAGTACAACTCCGCCTAGAACCTTTTCAAAATACTCTTCCGCAAACTTTTCAAATGCATCCAGCTCGTCCTTCATCAACGCCTTTTTTCTAGCCTTTCGCAGCTTAGGGCTGGCAGAGGGAATTTCACGAAAATCCAGGATTCCCACATGACCTCCAGGTCTTTATTGCTCCACGATTAGTTCGGGTTTTTCATGGGCTTATCGATAGATACGGCAAGACAATGCAAAAAGATTGTTGATCACGATGCTCAGCATTGGCGTCACTGCACTGAATGCGGCTAGCCCACCCGGTATTGCCATTAGACAGCAGAAGCAGCACATCACAATCCCTGACCGCCTGCAACAGGCATCCCAACTGTCCTGCATGCCATCCGCAGGAGGCGCATCTTCGTTAATCCAATCTTCAAATACCTGTTTGCCAAAAAGCTTCGTGCCTTCATCTCACGCTTGAGTTGCTCACGGATACTGCTGAGCGTTTGATCGCCGTCCGCGGGAAAGCGATCGTTACAACGACTGGACAGCATTATTTTGATTCTCTTTGAATGGGCCATCCTTGCTCCTGCCCCAATTCCGAGGCTTCAAAACTCTTTGATCAATGAATACCTTCCTGCCCTATTTCCAGATTCACCTGCCCAAGAAGCCGAAGGCGTTATGGTGCCCCCTTTCTGTTATGCACTGGTTACGACCCGCACATCTGAACCAGACACGTTCTTAATGTAGGAGTAACTGGTGCCGAGGACTGCAAGCTGATCAGCGGAGATCTTCGCTGCTGAAATGGCAGGCTGTACGATCACAAATCTGAAAATCATCTCGTGATCGTGGCACTTGTTGCGAAGCAGCTCCAAATCTATTGGGTCACCCTTGAGGATTCTGTCGAACCCTTTCGGCAGCGATTGCTGGTACCGACCCATCAATCGATTGAAGAATTTTTCCTCGGTGTGCAGCCACTTCACCGAGCGTGAGGCCTGGCCGCAAACCTCGTAGACATCGTTCACACGAGCTCCAGGTCGAGCCTCGCCATCTTTTTGGGGGCAATACTTGCAGTGGTAAAGGTCGACAAAGATTGCGTCTTTGCTCTCTTTGATTGCCACCAAATCCGCAATCTCACCTGCACCATCATCGTTGAAAATGAATGCATAGTCGTCCTCGATTCGGCTGTAGGTGAACCCTTGGACGGTGTCCTTGTTACGAGTTGCTCTCATGGACTCGCTGTGGATCTGAGTGGTCCCCCAGTCCCAAGCCTCAATCAGCGCTATCGGAAGCTTCAAGTCCAAACTATTGGGTGTGTAAAACCGATAATTGCCCTCGACCATCGAACCGTCCACGGCTAGCAGTACCAAGGGGTTCGCATCCAGGTACTGCTCAAACGAGCTCTCTTCGGCGAAAATGATCTTCACCCCAGGGCAGGAGACTTTGTAGCTGTCGTTCAGTAACCGTATCGTGATGTCAGGAAGCTGACACTCCGTGCCATCTGCTGTTATGGCGATGACGGGCACTTCTAGTGTCAGATCGTCGGTCCGCTGAGGCTTGCCAAGCTCGACATCAAGCAGGTTGAAGATCTCACCATTGAGCGCCAGCGAAATTTTCTGCTCGTTTTCGATCGCAATGGACTCAGGCCAATCAGCATAGAAGAGTCCAGTTGGCCAGGCTCCCTCAATCTTCTCCGAGCGAATCACATCCTTGAGCACTTCAGAAGGATTGATCGTGGCATTGTTGAGTTTCTGTGAGGCGCGCTTGCACCACTCAATCCAGTAAATGATGCTGGAAGAGTTCATCTCCCAGATCTTCCCTTTGTGAGAGCAGCCAACGGTGGTGCGCTGTCCATCTTCATAGCCCGTTGCGAAGATGTTGGACTTTTTCGCCGTGCCGTTCTCGATTTCACTGATGACGGTATTGATGTCCCGCCCGACGTGCATCGTGAATCTCAGATCCTTGCGTGTCCTGGACAGCCCCACGTTCTGCAGCTTCATGAGCTTGATGTCGTGCAGGGTTCGGAAGGTAGGCTCACCGTTGATTCGCCTGGCATCCTTTGCAATCAAATTCAAAAAACGCGTCGCTTGCGACTCATCACCAGAGGAGTGAATGAAGAGCGTCTTGTCGGGCGCGTGGTAGTACGCCAGGTACAGAATCCAGTTCGTGTCCACAATCGCCGAGGTCTGAGCCCATCCGACGGGTGTTTCTCGTCGGGTCACCATGATGATGGTGTCTGAATCGTCGTTGATAGAAAGGAACTGCAGCGGTTCTTTCTTCTGGGAGAAGTGATTCGCTTTTTCTGGCCGCCAATGGTCGCGCTCCACATGGTAGGCGATCGCACTGATCTTGGGGTTTGGGTTCAACCCGAAGATCTCCTCGGAGTCGGCATCATCCGGGAACTGTTCAGTGAACGTCTCTTTTTCGATTTCGCGGGCGATCTTGTCTTGGCTCACATCTCGAATCACGGCGCTCCAGTCGGCACTTTCCTTGTAAAGCACTGCCATCTGGTAATCGACTTTCTGGTTGGCAATGTTTGAGACGAATTTGGCGTCGCCTAGCGTGTCATCAACCCGGGTTAGCCGACCGATGAACTGTAGCGTGACGGCCGGACTGCGATGCTGGTCGTGAATAGCCGCGATTTTCAGCTCTGGCAGGTCGAAGCCTTCGCCCAGCATGTCCACGCATACGATGATCTTGTATTTCTTCTCGACAATTTCACCCAGCAGCTTGACCCGATTCGGCACCTTGCTGTGGATGAGAATGGGTGAGAGGTCTTCATGCTTTTTGTAGAGCTCAAACAGGGCTTCAGCACGTTTTTGCGATCGTGCGCGTACCATCAGTAGGTGGTTAAAGCCTTGCTCTCGATCGCCTCGCAACAACTCTACCGCCTTATCAGCAACCATTTGGTCAGCCAACTCGAGGTTGTATTCGCGCACTGGGTGAAATTCGATCGATTTGAAGTAGCCATCGATTTGCGCATCCTTCAACGGGTAGTTGTAGATAATCTTGCCTTCAAGGGGCTGATTGTCCTCCCTGAAAGGCGTAGCAGTGAACTGCAGGCATGGCTTCTCTTTAAACGCGGTTTTCACCCGCCCCCATGTCATGGCGGCCACATGATGGGTTTCATCGATGATCAGGTGGCTGCAGAGCTCAGCCAAGGCTTGGAGGGACTCTGTGTCGAATCGCTGCAATGCTTGCGGGGTAGCGACAATTACATTCGCCTCGGCAAGCTGTTGGACATCTTCAGCCGACATTCCTGAGCCGATCGCCC
>KI547165.1:689089-715849 GCA_000497835.1 gamma proteobacterium L18
CCACAGGGTTAAGTGCTGTGGCAGAAACAGCACCGATCTCCCGAAGTTTTTTCAGCCCGAGGCATTTTTCGACAAGCTGGGAACGCAAGGCATCTGACGGGACGAGCACCAATGTCCTTGCCAACCGCCCTGCGATAAGCAGACCAAGCATGGTATCGGTCTTGCCGGTACCCGTTGGCATCACGATCGTTGCCGTCGTGGCCGGAGACATCACCAGGTGGCCCAGTGAAGCGTATAGGGCGGCAAGCTGAGGCTTACGCAAGCCCGGCGTATTGGTATCCCGGACTGCCAGGTTGAAGTTGAAGAGGTGTTGCTGCCAGCTTTGATATACGTCTAAGTACTTCCCTGTAGCATCGACCATTGCGTTCACCAAATTGAATGTGAAAATCAGCGCTGATTATTCAGTGGCCACATGCTATCAGTGAACATCATTTCAGGTGTACCCCGAAAAGCAGTGCTCAAACGCGCCACGCCCTCTGCCTTCACCAACCGACGATCGATGCCAAACAGCCCAATCTGAGATGAAGGTACACTGAAAGCCATCCGAATCCATCTTGGTCTATGTAAGAAATCGCCATTCGCGATCACTCGCAAAACTGATGCAATTGGGGGCAAAATTGGGGGCATATTTGATATTTTTCTGCCTGAAAATATCGTCCTAGAGCCAAGTCAAAATGTTCTTCGGCGACCCCGACAGTTTGTGACCGAGCTCCACCGAATCCAATTAATTCGTTATAAAACAAAACGTTATAGATAACCTGCCAACTGCCCGCTCAAGCTACGATAAACCAAGGTCTGCATGAAAAAGCATGCGACAGCAGCTCCCACAGTATTCCACGGACGCTCCACAGATTTTCGTACATAGCTTACCCAGCTGCATTAACACCGCCCGTATCAGCGATTCAAGCTCCAGTAGCCTCCTCCAGAAACGTGATCAACGCCTGCATGCGTGCACTACGTAGCTTGCGTGACGGCACCAGGAGGCTGACGGGGGCGCTATCAAACTGCCAATCGGCCAATACCCGCACCAACCGGCCTTGCGCGATGGCGTCTCCTACATCCCACTGCGACCGCAGCACGATCCCCAAGCCTTGCTCTGCCCAACGCCTGGCCACGCCACCATCGTTACTCAGCAGGCTGGGTTCGATCCTCAGTGTGTGCTGCCCGCCTCCTTTGCGCAGATGCCACAGGGTCACATCCTCATCATTTTCCCGGATGCAGATACAGCGGTGCTCTGCCAATTGCGCCGGCTGCGCGGGAGTTCCGTATTGCTTCAGGTAAGCAGGGCTTGCACACAGCCAGCGCTCATTGCGAGTCAGTGTCTTGGCGATCCAGGAGCTGTCGTTGACGCTACCGATGTGTATCACCGCATCACTGTCGTGACGATCGGGCCACGGCGTTTCCCGTAGGTCCAGGTGCAGAATCAGCCCAGGATGCAGCTTGGCAAAGCGCGCCAGCAGCGGGGCAATGCGTTGCCGACCGTATCCGAAGGGCGCAGCCAGACGAAGGGTGCCGAGCAGTTGCTGATCATGCTGGAGAAAAGACTCGGGCAACGCCTCTATTCGATCCAGCAAGAGTGAGCTCTCGTGGGCAAAACGCTCCCCTTCCGCAGTGAGGCTCAAGCGTCTGGCGTCGCGGTTGGCCAATGCTACCCCCAGCCGGGCTTCAAGTTTGCGGAGGCGCATCGAGAGCGCCGGCGGCGAAACGTTCAGTGCACGTGCTGCAGCGCTCAGGGATTCGGAACGGGCCAAAGTCACCGCCAGACGCATGTCTTCGATATCAATCATTAATTTCAACTTAATCAGAAATTAAGTTTTATTGAAGCACAGCTTTACGCCTGCTGAGTAGAGTCGGGGCCATACACAGCCACTCGAGCTATTCCCATGGCCCCTACCCTGTCAACCCTGGACACACCTGCGGCACTCGTGGACGTGGTGCAAATGAACCACAACATTGAGCGCATGCAGCAGCGCATGAATCAATTGGGCGTACGCCTTCGTCCACACGTCAAAACCAGCAAATGCCTGCCGGTGATCGACGCACAGATCGCCGCTGGCGCTGTCGGCATCACGGTATCGACCTTGAAAGAGGCCGAACACTGCTTCGCTCATGGCATCCTCGACGTGCTGTACGCCGTCGCCATCACACCCGGCAAATTGCCCCAGGCGCTCACGCTCAGACGCAGGGGCTGCCGCCTGGCCCTGATCACTGACAGCGTGCAGGGCGCACAGGCCATCGCCGACTTTGGCACCCGACACGACGAACGTTTCGACGTATGGATAGAGATTGACTGTGACGGCCATCGCTCAGGGCTGAAGGTTGAGGATGTGGCGCTGCTTGAGGTCGCGCAGGTGTTGAACACCGGTGGCATGAACCTGAGAGGGGTAATGACCCACGCCGGCTCCAGTTACGACCTGTCCTGCACCGATGCCTTGCGCGCCCTGGCAGAGCAGGAGCGTGCAGTGTGTGTTGCCGCCGCCCAACGAATTCGCCACGCGGGGCTCAAGTGCCCTGAAGTCAGCATTGGATCGACGCCTACCGCATTGTCCGCGGTCAATCTGGAGGGGGTGACTGAAGTCAGGGCAGGTGTCTATGTGTTCTTCGACCTGGTGATGCACAACGTTGGTGTGTGCAGCGCGCAGGAGTTGGCGTTGAGTGTGCTGACCACGGTCATTGGCCACCAGGTGGAAAAGGGCTGGGTCATCGTCGACGCCGGCTGGATGGCCATGAGCCGAGATCGAGGCACTCACAAGCAACAGCGCGATTTTGGTTATGGCCAGGTCTGTGCCCTCAATGGCGACTGGCTGGAAGGTGCGCAGCTGTCGGGCGCCAACCAGGAGCACGGCATCGTCACGTTCGAACACGCCCCTGCTCTGCCCATCGTCAGCCAGTTCCCCATCGGGACCCGCCTGCGCATTCTGCCCAACCATGCCTGTGCGACCGGCGCGCAGTTCGAGCAGTACCACGCCTTCGACACGGATGCTTCTGGTGCCGTACATGCATGGAGTCGCCTCAATGGTTGGTAATGACGCCGCTCCTATAGACCTGATCCACACAGCTGCGGCCGCAACGCCCGGCGGTCACTACTCGCAGGCCGTCCGCCACCAGGGTGTGCTCTACATCTCTGGCCAGCTACCGGTGCACGCGGACGGGCGCCACGGCGTGGAGGAAACATTCGAAGTCCAGGCCGCCATCGCGCTGGAAAACGTCCTGCAAATCCTTGCCGCGGCCAATGGCGGTGTCGGCGATCTATTGAAAGTCACCGTCTACATCGTCGGGATTGAGAATTGGCCTGTCTTCGATCGCGTCTACTCACGCTACCTGGGTGCACACCGCCCCGCGCGGGCGGTCGTTCCCGTCCCGCAGTTACACCACGGCTACCTGGTTGAGATCGAGGCATTGGCGCGCGGCAGTGCCCAGGAGGCCAACCAATGACAAGCAGGTTCCACAGAGTCGGTGAGCAGTCTCGCGAGCCCATTGAGCTGAGCGTGGATGCAACCCCCATAAAGGCACTTCAAGGCGACACCTTGATGATTGCCCTGCTGACCCAGACAACTTCTTTGCGTCAATCCGAATTCGGCAACGGCAATCGCGCAGGCTTCTGTTTGATGGGGGCATGCCAGGATTGCTGGGTGTGGACGCGCACTGGGGAGCGTCTACGGGCCTGCACGACCGAGGCCCGCAACGGCCTGGAAATCCTGACCACTCAGCCGGAGGCAAAATGGCCCTACAACACTTAGAGACTGCGCCTGAACGCCTGCGCGTGGTCGTGGTAGGCGCGGGCCCGGCGGGAACCCGATGCGCAGAGGCACTGGTGGCGGCGGGTATTACACCTACGGTGGTTGATGAGAATAATCGCGATGGTGGTCAAATTTATCGTCGCCAGCCCGAAGGCTTTACCCGGCCCTACGCGCAACTGTACGGCAGCGAGGCCGCGAAGGCCCAAGCGCTCCATGAGTCCTTCGATCGATTGCGGCCCTTCATCAACTACCTGCCGCAAACCCTTGCCTGGAACATCACCGCTGACCAACTGCACTGTGTCAGCAACGGCGTGCATGCCACCCTGGATTACGACGCGGTCGTCCTGTGTACTGGCGCAACCGATCGCCTGATGCCAGTCAGGGGGTGGCAGTTGCCGGGCAATTACTCACTGGGCGGCGCGCAAATCGGCTTGAAAGCGCAAGCAATCGCGATAGGCCGCAAGGTGACTTTTTTGGGCACCGGCCCATTGCTCTATCTGGTCGCCAAACAATATCTGGATGCGGGTGTGCCGATAGCCGCAGTGCTGGACACGTCCAGCCGGATGAAAAAGCTTGGGGCGCTGCCAAAGCTGCTCGCCCAACCAAAGCTGCTCCTGCAGGGCTTCAAGTATTGGGCGCAATTGCGATTGGCCAGGGTGCCGGTCTACCAAGGGGTGGAGCCACTCGAAATAAAGGGCAACGCCGCAGCAGGGGTATCAGCCATCTGCTTTCATGCTTCACGGCAAATCCGGAAGATTGACTGTGATGCCGTGGCTTCAGGCTACCACCTGCGCCCGGAGGCGCAGCTGGCTGACCTTGCGGGTTGCGAATTCCACTTTGACGAGCATTCCGCGCAATGGCTTCTGACCGTCGACTCAAATGGGCGAACCTCTGTCGCGGGCGTTTACAGCGCCGGTGACAGCGCATCTGTTCGTGGCGCGGATGCTGCGGAGCAATCGGGTTGGCTCGTCGCACAGGCGTTGCTCAAGGATCAGGGGCAAGCCGTCGACAATTCACTGATGCAAGCAAGTGAACAGCGTCTGCAAGCCTTTGAGCGCTTTCGCATCGGCATCAACCAGGCATTCCAGTGGCCGGCGCATCTGGTTCGTTCGCTGACGCGCGAAGCCATCGTCTGTCGTTGCGAAATGATCACTGCAGGTGAGTTGCGCGACTCGGCCACAACAAGGAAAACCTTCGAATTCAATCGAGTGAAAGCGTTCTGTCGTGTAGGGATGGGCCGATGCCAGGGTCGCTACTGCTCACAGGCGGGGGCTGAAGTCATTGCAGAGCAAGTCTGGATGCCCGTGAAATTGGTGGGCAGGCAACGTAGCCAGGCCCCCGTCAAACCCATTCCATTGGCCTTCAACGGATGCAGTCATGAGTCTGAATAAAAGTGATGTGCTCATTATTGGTGGCGGCATCATGGGAACGGCCTCGGCCTTTTTCCTTCGCGAGCGGGGGTGTTCGGTCACGCTGCTTGAACGCGACCATATAGGCAGGTACGCCAGCGGCGTAAATTTCGGCAATGTGCGCCGGCAAGGCCGGCACCTGGGGCAGCTCGAGTTGGCCAACCGCTCCTACGGCCTCTGGAAACGCCTGCCACAGCTGATTGATGACAACCTCGAGTTCATCGCCAGCGGGCACATGCGCGTTTGTTATCGCGAGGACGAGATCAGCGAACTGGAAGCCTATGCAGCGGCTCCGCAGGCGCGTGAGCTCGACTTGCAGATCATCACCGGCCAGGCGTTACATCAACGTTTCCCTTTCCTGGGCCCAGAGGTCAAGGCTGGCTCCTATGCGCCACACGATGGCCATGCCAATCCCCGGTTGGCAGCACCGGCATTTGCACGAGCAGCTGCCCGCCGCAACGCCCGCATCGAGGAGCAGACCGACGTTCAGCGTGTGGAGAAGGTCAATGACGAGTTTCACGTGATCACCGTTGATGGGCAGCGTTTTACGGCCAGACAGTTGCTGATTACGGCCGGTGCCTGGGGGGCGAAACTATCTGAGCAGTTCGGCGAAACGGTGCCCCTGGAGCCCAATGGCCCGCAGATGTCGGTGACCGAGCCCGTACCTTATGCCTTGCCTACGGTGATAGGTGTGTTCACCAAGATCAAGGAAGAGGTGATTTATTTCCGACAGATCCCTCGCGGCAACATCATTATCGGCGGTGGCAACCGTGTAAAGCCGGACATGGTCAACCGCCGTGCGTTCTTCAAACCCGAGAGTCTGCTCAACCAGATGAAGCAGATGGGTAGGCTGTTGCCCGGCGCCTCGAACCTGAACATCATTCGGGTATGGAGCGGCATCGAAAGCTACACCCCCGACTCACTGCCCGTCATGGGCCCCAGCAGTAAAGTCGACGGGCTGTTCTACGCCTTCGGCTTCTGTGGCCACGGCTTCCAGCTGGGCCCTGGAGTGGGCGACGTCATGGCCGAACTGATCAGTACCGGCAGCACCAGCACGTCGATCAGCCCGTTTGACATTCGACGTTTCACTGAGCCTGCTGCCCCCCTTTCACACCCTCAGTCTGACCGACTTGCTGCCGGGCGTTTGATATAAGCAGCGCTGCGCCGACCAGCACTTTGAATAATGGAAAAAACGATGCCTCATGCCGTTTATCACTACCGCCCTCTGACCGTCCAGGATGTTCCCCACGCGCACGCGTTATCCGTGCACTTGAAATGGCCCCACCGCGAGGAGGATTGGGCGATGGTGCAGCGAACTGCCCAAGGGTTTGTTGCCGAGCAAGAAGGCCAACTGGTTGGCGTCGCGTTCGCGTGCCATCAGGGTGACTATTCCTCCATTGGGCTGGTCATCGTCAAGGATGAACACCAAGGCAGGGGCGTTGGCCGCCAACTGATGAACCTGTGCGTGGATACATGCGCGCCTCGCACACCGATACTCAATGCTACCGAGGCCGGGGCACCGCTCTATACCAGCATGGGTTTCGTCACCTTCGACCACATCCAACAGCACCAAGGCGTGCCGAAGCGTCCCATCCCTTGCAATCAGGAAAGCGGTCATGCCTGCCGAACGCTGACACCAGCCGACCAGGCCGATTTGCTTGCACTGGCCAATGCCGGCAGTGGCCTGGACAGGGCTGCGGTAATGATTGATCTGCTCACTGTCGCTGAGCACACGATCGGAATCGAGGTGGACGGCAAGCTCGAAGGCATCGCGATGTTGCGACCGTTTGGTCGCGGGAGGGTCATCGGCCCAGTGGTCGCCAAAGATCTGCCACAGGCCCAGGCACTGATCAGCCACTTGCTGGCATTGATCCCTGAAAGCTTTGTTCGCATTGATATCCCAGCCTCCTGCGGCTTGGCCGACTGGCTGCAGAACATGGGGATGCTGTGTGTTGATCGTGCGCCGCGCATGGTCAAAGGCCATCCGCCACGCCCCACGGCCGGTACCCGGCAATTTGCGCTGGTCACTCAAGCGATTGGCTGAGTATCACGGGTGCACCGGGGCCGTTGCGCGCCAGCCCGTCACGCCACTGGAGCCCAGCGTCCTGTCCCGCCTTGCTGACTGTCCGAAGGAGTCTGCTCAATGACCGCACTTGATCCTCATGGCCTGCAGTTCGATCACTTGAATTGCTTTTATGTAGAGGGTACCTGGATCCCCTCCTCAACCCCTGACACATTGCCAGTGGTCAACCCGGCTGACGAATCCGTGGTGGCTCACATAGCCCGTGGCAGCGCTGAAGATGTGGATCGTGCGGTTGCCGCAGCACGAACCGCCTTTGCATCGTGGTCGCTATCGTCTGTCGAATCACGCATCCAGGTACTCGACACGGTTCATCGGCTGCTGCTCGAGCGTAAAGACGCCCTGGCCCAGGCCATATCACTGGAAATGGGCGCCGCCATCACCTTTGCCCGTACCATGCAGGTACCCCTCGCTGCCGAGCACGTACGCGTAGCGCGAGATGTGCTGGCGGAATACCAATTCCAGACCCTGGAGGCCGGCACTGTCATCCAGCGCGAAGCGATCGGCGTCTGCGGCCTGATTACTCCTTGGAACTGGCCACTTTATCAAATCACCGCCAAGGTCGCCTCGGCGCTGGCCGCAGGCTGCACAATTGTCCTCAAGCCAAGTGAATTGGCACCGTTGAGCGCTTTGTTGTTTGCCCAACTCCTGCATGACGCCGGGCTGCCCGCCGGTGTGTTCAACCTGGTCAACGGCACCGGTACGGAGGTTGGCGCGGCGATGGCGGCACACAGCGACATCGACATGATCTCCATCACCGGTTCAAACCGCGCAGGTGCCGCAGTCGCCAAGGCAGCCGCGGAAACGGTGAAGCGAGTCACGTTGGAGTTGGGCGGCAAGTCGCCGAACATCCTGTTGCCGGACGCAGACTTTGCCAAGGCCGTACCCCAGGGCGTGCTGTCGGCGTTTCGCAATGTGGGCCAGTCCTGCAGTGCACCCACTCGAATGATAGTGCCCCGAAATCGCCTTGCGGAAGTCGAATCCCTTGCAGTCGAAGCTGTGAATGCCCTCGTAGTGGGTGATCCCAGGCTGGACAGTACCGTGCTGGGGCCGTTGGCCAATCAGGCCCAATACAGCCGCGTTCAGTCCATGATTGCGGCTGGGATCGAGGAAGGCGCAAAGCTGGTCTGCGGTGGACTGGGGCGGGTCGAGGGTTTCCTTACCGGGTACTACACCAAGCCAACCGTGTTCTCTGAAGTCGGCCCCGGCATGCGAATAGCACAGGAAGAAATTTTCGGGCCCGTGCTGTGCATCATTCCCTACGATGACATCGATGCAGCGGTCAGCATCGCCAACGACACGCTTTACGGGTTAGGTGCCCATATCCAGGGCAGGGACCTTGAGCGGGTGCGAGCGGTCGCCACTCGGATTCGGGCTGGGCAAGTCCACCTCAACTACCCGGCCTGGAATCCGCACGCACCGTTTGGCGGTTACAAGCGCTCGGGCAACGGGAGAGAGTACGGCGTTTACGGGATGGAGGAATACCTGGAAACGAAAGCCATCATCGGGCCTTCCTGACCTGCCCGCTGCCGCCAATGCCGCCGTGGCCATGAAGCAGAGCGATATACCCTACAACGCACCCACATCGCGATGCAGCAACTGAGCAACGGCCCTGACGGCAAGCGGGTAACCTTCAGCCCCCAGCCCGCAAATGACGGCGTTGACGACACCGGACATGATCGAATGACGATGAAGTTCGTCGCGGGCATGGATGTTGGACAGGTGCAATTCGATCAGGGGCGCCTTGATCAGCTTCAACGCATCCAGCACCGGGATGGAGTGAAATGAAAACCCTGCCGGATTGATGATGACGGCCGCGTCCTGTTCGAATGCTTCCTGAAGCCAATCCACCATGACACCCTCATGATTCGTCTGCCTGAACTCACACTGCAAGTCCAGCTCGGCTGCCATTGCATGGCTGGTGTGTCGAATCTCATCAAGGGTGGTGTGGCCGTAAATATGCGGTTCACGACGCCCCAGCAGGTTCAGGTTGGGGCCGTTCAGGATAAAGACTGTGCGATTCATGGTTGTCCGCCATATTGCTTGGAGAGGAGTACTTCAGGCGCGGCGTCATGGGTATCGGCCGCGGCCACATGGTTCAAGTCGATACCTCGGGTTTCAGGGCCTATGACGATCATGGCCAGCGATACAAGGTTGATCACGGCGCACAGCGATACCAATGGCCACGGCGAGTTACCTGACTGGCTCATCAGCCAGACCGCGATCATCGGCATCGGCCCGCCAACCAGCAGATTTGCGCCGGTGTAAGCCAGTGCCGAGCCCGAGTACCGGATTTGAGTGGGGAATGCTTCAGCGAACGCAACGGGCTGGATACCACTCTGGAACTGGGTGAATCCCAGGAAAAGCCCCATGATGGCCATGATCGCCATAACGTTCTGGGTGTTCAGGATCGGGAAATAGACCGTGAGAATCAGCAAGGTCATGCATGAGCCGAACCCTAGCGCTTTCTTGCGCCCCCACCGGTCAGAGAGATACCCGCCCGCCAGTGCGCCCAAGATGGCGCAGATATTTGCCACCATCAGCGACATGAAACCCATGGACTGGGTAAAGCCCAGATGCTTGGTCAGATAGCTCAAGGAGAAAATGACAATCAGGTAGAACAGCGCGGCAGGCGAACAGAAGAACAGCATCAGCCGGACGATGGTTTTCCAATGATTGCCCAACGCAGACTTGAGCGGGCTGCGTACTGCCTCTTTCGCCGAGGCCTTCAACGCGACAAAAGCCGGAGTTTCGTCAACCTTGAGCCGAATGAAAATGGCCACCACCACCAGCACGAAGCTCAGCAGGAACGGAATACGCCAGCCAAAACTCTCGAACTGTGTTGCGCTAAGCGTGGCGGCCAACGCCATCAGAACCGCGTTGGCAAGAATCTGACTCAGGGGTGAACAAAGGCCCAGAAGGCCCGAATAGCGGCCACGCCGGTCGGCAACCGCATGTTCCAACGCCATCAATTGTGCGCCAGTCGATTCGCCACCCAACGCAAAGCCTTGAATGATGCGCAACAGCACCAGCAGTACTGGCGCCCAGACACCCACCTGACTGTAGGTTGGCAGTAGCCCCATCAGCACAGAGGCAAGCCCCATCATCGTCACGGTTGCCAGCATCAGATTGCGCCGACCCAACTTGTCGCCCAGGTAGCCGCAGGTAATCGCGCCCAACGGGCGGGCCGCCAGCCCCACGCCGAAGGTCGCCAAGGAGGCGAGCAGGCCTGCTGTGGGCTCCATCGCCGGAAAGAATAGCTTGGGCAGGACGGTCGCCGAAACAGCGCCATAAAGGGTGAAGTCGAACCACTCCAAGGCCGTGCCGATGGTTGCTGCCGTCACCGCTTTACGGGACATGCGCTGATCATGAGGTGTGCTGTTCGCTGTGCTCATCGTGGTGCTCATCATTGTTGTTATCGTTATAGAGGACTGCTCTGGGTACGGCAGACGCTTTCTGGCTGACGCACCGGAGTGAATAGACAGTAGCGCATAACGCTTGCAGAATAATTATCGAAAACTGAACAATTCAATAAGCTTGGCTTATGGGAATGCCCATGGAACTTCGCCACCTGAAAGCCTTTGTCGTTGCAGCGCAGCTCCAGCACTTCAGCCAGGCGGCTGAACAGTTGGGCATTGCCCAGCCCGCCCTGAGCCAGTTGATCCGGGCGCTGGAAAAGGAGCTGGGCCTGTCGCTGTTCCGGCGTGAAAACCGCGGCGTGGCGCTCACTGCCGCAGGGATGGCGTTCGTGCCACATGCCCAGCAGTCCATCGAGTCAAGCGAACTGGCGATTGCTGCGGCCCGCCGCGCCCGACGCGGAGAAGTCGGTGAGATCAGCATTGGGTATCACTCGGCGCTACTTGAACCCAACCTGCCCCAATTGCTTCGGCACTACTTCACTACGTTTCCTGAGATCAAGGTTTCATTGGTAGACGCAGGCATCCGCGCACAGTTCGAGATGTTGCTGGAGCATAAAATCGATCTGGGATTCGCTCGCGTGTTCAAGGACCACCTGCCTGATCGGTTGCGCACCCACCCCTTCAGCCAGGCACGCCTGGTGCTGTTGATCCCTGACAACAACCCACTGGTCACACGCTTTGACGGTGATCTGGCGAGCTTGCGTCGGGAAAAATTTGTGTTCCTGCAGGATCCCACGGGCATCGGGTTGACTTCGCACACGCTTCAGGCTTGCCGCCAGAACCAGCTGCATCCCGACAATATCCTGTACGTGCCTTCGTTGATGAGTATTCCCGGTCTGGTCGCCGCGGGCATTGGCATCAGCATCGTTCCGGAGCCCATGGCGCGCCTGACCATGCCTGGCGTGCACCTCTTCACCTTGGATTTGCCCGAAATGGTGAGCGAGCTGTCTCTGATTTCCAGGATCGACGAGCGCTCAAGTGCGGTGCTCCATTTTATTGAGGCCGCAAACGGGTGGGTGTAACGAAACTTGTTCCATGCTCCGTTACGCAGTCAGGTTGTCATCCCCGCAGCCGCTGACCCGGTTGGGCGCACCGCTACCTGATCGGGCTATTTGTGCTGATCAAGCTATTGGTGGGCGCCGGTTATGCATGACTGCGAAAGCGTTACTGATAGGCGCCAGCCCCATAAGTCAGCTCATAGCTGTGGCTGTAGATTTCCAGGATGTTGCCGAACGGATCTTCCATGTACACCATGCGGTAAGGCTTCTCGCCAGGGAAGTACTCGCGCACCGGCATGCGCTGCTTGCCGCCGGCGGCGACGATCCTGGCGGCCAGGCCTTCCACGTCCGGGTCCTGCACGCAGAAGTGGAACACGCCGGTCTTCCAGTATTCGAAGTTATTCTCCGGACGCTGGGCGTTGCGGAACTCAAAGATTTCCACGCCGATGCGGTCGCCGGTGGACAAGTGGGCAATGCGGAACGAGCCCCACTGGGCACCGAACACGTCGGTGCACATCACGCCAATGGCGCTGTCATCTTCGCTGATGGTGGTGGGCGGCATGATCAGGTACCAGCCCAGGACTTCGATGTAGAACTTGACCGCGGCGTCCAAGTCAGTGACCGACAGGCCGATGTGGGAAAAACTGCGTGGGTAGGTGTGGGACATGGCAAGGTTCTCTGCACGAAACGATGGGACTAGCGTAGAGTGCCCCTCCCATAATTAGAACCACCGCCCTGTTATGGCCTTGATAAGAGATCGTTATGCTTAACCTGCAATGGCTGCGCACCTTCAGCGCCTTGGCGGAGGAGCGCAACTTCACCCGCACCGGCGAACGCCTGGGCCTGACCCAGGCAGCGGTGAGCCAACACATACGCCACCTGGAAGAGGCGCTGGGGCCGCTGATCATCCGCCGTACCCGCCAGCTGGAACTGACGCCTGCGGGCCTTGCGCTGCTGGATTACTGCGCCGAACTGTCCCAGGCCGATCGCCGCCTGAAACTGCGCCTGTGCGAAACCGATGCCGACCAGGGCGACCTGAGCCTGATCAGCCCGGGCAGCATCGGCCTGTGCCTGTACCCGTTGCTGCTGGAGTGGCAACAACGCCACCCCGGCCTGACCTTGCGCCACCGCTTCGCCCCCGACACCGAAGTGCTGGCCGCCGTGTTGGAGAACCGCTTCGAGCTGGGCCTGGTCACCCTCAAGCCCGATGACCCGCGCCTGGTGGCGGAGCATTTCGCCGAGGAGCCTCTGGAACTGATCGTGCCCGCCGGCGTCCAGGCGGAACACTGGCAGGACCTGCAACAGCTGGGCTTCATCGATCACCCCGACGGCCAGGCCATGGCCAGCCGCCTGCTCAGCCGCGCCTTCCCCGGCAACCCTGGCGTGCGCAGCCTGCCGCAGCACGGTTTCAGCAACCAGATCAGCCTGATCCTGGAGCCGGTAGCCCTCGGGCTTGGCTTCACCGTGCTGCCGCGCTATGCCCGGCAGGCGTTTGGGCGGCAGGGGCAAATCAACGTGGTGGCCTGCGGGGCGACGGTGCGTGACACTCTGTGGCTGATCCATCGGGCGGAATGGCCCTTGTCGCTGCGGGCACAACGGGCCATCGATCATGTGCGCAGGGCGCTGGCCGCCCACTCATTGGCATAACAATCTCTTATCAAGACCATAACGCGTACGGCATTCATCTGATGGCACTGCAACTCTAGACTGGGGGCCTCACTGCCCACGGAGTTCCCATGCCCGACAAGAGCCCCCTGCCCCCTGCCCTGATGCGCGCCGTTGTTTGCGACGGCGCGGACAAAAGCCTGTCCACCCTCCACCTGCGTCAACTACCGGTGCCTGCTGCCGGCCCTGGCGAGGTGCGCGTGCGCCTGCACGCGGCGTCCCTGAACCCGGTGGACTGGAAGCTGGCCGACGGCACCGTGCCTTGGCTCGATCCGCCATTGATCATGGGCCTTGACGGCGCCGGGGTGATCGACCAGGTGGGCGACGACGCCGGCAACTGGCAGGTCGGTGATCGTGTGGTGTGGCACGGCAACCTGAGCAAACCCGGTGTACTCGCTGACTACGGCATTGCCCCGGCACACGTGTTGGCACGTATCCCGGATCAGGTCAGCTTTGCAGCTGCCGCCGCCCTGCCCTGCGCCGGCATGACGGCCTATCAGGCCCTTGTACGCAAGGCGCGGTTGCAGGCCGGCCAGACCTTGCTGGTGCAAGGCGCCAGTGGTGCGGTGGGTGGTTTTGCGCTGCAGATCGCCACATCGTTGAGCGCCACCACCATTGCCCTGGCCAACGCCGCCCAAGCAGGCCGCGCCCGCGCCCTGGGCGCTGACCATGTACTGGACCGTCGTGACCCGGCTCTGGTAGAGAAGATCCGTGCCCTTACCGGCGGCTATGGCGTGGACGTGATGCTGGAGGTGGCCAACCCGGGGGATGCACGCAAATCCCTCGACCTGGTTCGCTACAACGGCCAGTTGCTCTGCATCGACCCGATGCCCAACCTGGCTGACGTGCCGCCTTATACCTATGCGGCATCAATTCACGAGGTCGCCCTGGGCGGCGCCTATGCGGCAGGGCATCGACCGACGCAGGAGGATTTTGCCGTGATGTTGACGGCGCTGCTGGAACTGGTGGCTACGGGTCGCCTGGACCCGATGATTGAACGACGTATCTGCCTGGACCAGGTTCCCGAGGGGCTGGTGGCGATGCGCGAAGGGAGCCACACGGGCAAGACGATCGTCGAGATTGGCTGAGGACTGTCTGCGGCCACGTCACAAACCGCGATACCTTGGACCGCCGCGCCGACGCGACCGCGCGATTTGGCCCTCAACGGAGTCGAGGCTCTATGGGACAACGCGCCGCACATAGCTATGAACCCCCAAGGGCTCGCAATTCCAGTTGCTGTCGACACTCGCCGCATTGGTCAGTAACCCTATTAGTGCCTGATCAGCAGAAACCAAGATTGTCCATGTAAGGATTATTCCTTACCATTCACTCAGCCTATCCGGGAGAACACTCATGCCTGCCATCCACGAAATCGCCACGTTGACCTCGAAGGGGCAGGTCACACTGCCCAAATCCGTTCGCCAGCTACTGGGCATTGACACAGGTGGCAAAATTGCATTCGACGTACGCGGCGGTGAAATCGTGGTCAGCCGCGTAGAAACCACCCACGAAGACCCCGCCATCGGTGCGTTCCTGGGTTTGCTGGAGGCTGATATCCGAGGCGGCCGCAACCTCACCACCCTGCCGGAAGACTTGGCGCAAACCATGCTCGCCAACGCAAACCAATGCGTAAACCTCGACGAAGATATCGATGGAGAGGTCGCGATCTGATGCTGCGACATGGCTGGACACTGTTGTTCCATGAAGGTGTGACTTTACAGCTACGTAAATTGCAAGAAGCCGCCGCCCGAGCCGAGCAGAACGATCCACAAGGTTTTGAGAGCAACGCCAACGTCAAGCTGTTTCGGGCATTGAGCCATCTGATCATGGAGGCGGTGCCTGCCGACCCAGGCCGTGATGAGTTCCGCCAAGGCAACACGCTGGGCACCGCCTACAGACATTGGCGCCGCGCGAAAATCGGCAGGCGCTTTCGGCTGTTCTTTCGCTACGACTCAAGGTCCAGGGTCATCGTCTATGCATGGGTCAACGACGAAAATACCCTACGGTCCGCAGGCAGCAAATCCGATCCCTCCTCGTTGCGTCCACTGGAATCCACTCGTAGCTGCTGTTGAAAGGGGTACATCTGGGGGTACAAATCCAATGTTCCACCAAGACTGGCGTATGAACGTCGCAGCCAGCGACGCACATCGCCGCGTACGCTTGCTCCGGTTTGTCATGACGAGCACTATTGCCATACCGGAGCCAACGTGGCTTTGGCTAACCGGAACCTCGCAATGAACCTTCAGCAGCGCAATAACATCAGAGTCGAGGGCGATGGCCCAGCGACGCTGATTCTGTCCCACGGTTTCGGCTGCGACCAGACCATGTGGCATTATCTGTATCGGCATTTCACTGATCGGTTTCGGGTAGTGATGTATGACCTTGTCGGTGCAGGTCAATCGAACCTAGGCGCTTATGACGCTGGCAAATATGGCTCATTGGCCGGGTATGCCCAGGATCTGAGCGAAATCATCCAGGCGTACGCCATCGGCCCGGCCATTCTGGTGGGGCACTCCGTCAGCGCCATGATCGGTGTGCTGGCCGATCGCCTGATTCCTGGCAGGATCGCCGCTCACGTCATGGTCGGGCCCTCGCCGTGCTACATCGACTCCGGCGATTATGTCGGCGGGTTCAAACTCGATGATATCCACTCGCTGCTGGACACCTTGGACAGCAACTACCTTGGCTGGTCCAGCACCATGGCGCCCGTCATCATGGGCGCACCTGGGCAACCGGCGCTGAGCGAGGAACTCACCAATAGCTTCTGCCGCACCGCGCCTGAAATCGCCAAGCAGTTTGCCCGCGTCACCTTCATGTCGGATAACCGCGCCGATGTTACGGGGCTGACCACACCGACATTAATTTTGCAATCGACAGAGGACTTCATCGCGCCGGTTGCCGTAGGCGCGTTCCTCCACAAGGCCCTGCCCAACAGCACTCTGTGCCTGGTGCCGAACGTGGGACACTGCCCTCACATGAGCGCTCCCAGTGCGTGCTCTGAGGCCATGGACGGGTTTCTCGCGGCGTGGGCAGTTGCGCATGTCAGATGATCTCCCGGAGCCCCCAGACTATGAGGCCCTGTTCGAAGGCGCGCCGTGCGGCCTGATCGTCACCACTGAAGATGGCTCAATCTTGCGCACCAACAGGATCTTCTGCACGTGGATCGGCCTTGAACCGGCTCAACTGCAAGGCCGCCGCTTCCAGACCCTGCTCACCGTGGGCGGCCGCATTTTCCATCAGACGCACTGGGCGCCGCTGATGCAGATGCAAGGATCCGTGGCGGAGGTGAAGCTTGACCTGCTTCATGGTGATGGACACATTGTGACCATGCTGCTGAACGGCGTGCGGCGCGCTGACGTCAACGGGCCGTATTATGAACTGGCCTTGTTCGGCACGACCGATCGCGACCGATACGAGCGCGAGCTGCTCAGCGCCCGCCAGCACGCCGAGCATTTGCTCAAGGAAAAGACCGCGGCCGAATAGGCCTTGCGACAGGCAAAACTTGACTTGAGCATCGCCTACGAAAAGTCCCAGCGTCGAGCCCTGTTGGCAGAGCAGATGGTAGCCATTGCCAGCCATGACCTGAAGAACCCACTGACGGCCATTCGCATGGCCACCGACATGCTCATGCGCGGCGAGCACACCGCCAAGGAAATAAAGCTACTGGACCATATCGCACAGTCTTCGGAGCGA
This sequence comes from gamma proteobacterium L18, assembly GCA_000497835.1. Lineage (GTDB taxonomy): Bacteria > Pseudomonadota > Gammaproteobacteria > Pseudomonadales > Pseudomonadaceae > Aquipseudomonas. The sequence continues at coordinate 706,094 of KI547165.1, forward strand.
GCCCAGCGCATGATCTCGGACCTTCTGGACCTGGCGCTGGCCAGGGTGGGCAACGGTATCGGCATCACCCGATCTTCGGTCGAGCTGCACCAGGTGGTCAGCCAAGGCCTCAACGAACTTCAATTGGCGTTTCCTGAGGCGCACTTTCGGCATCAAGCCTCTGGGGATGGGCGTGCTGAGCTGGACGCTGACCGCATCCAACAGCTCGTCGGCAATCTGGTGGCCAACAGTGTCGCGTATGGGGATGCGCGGCAAGCCATTACCATTACTTCCGGCGTAGAAAACGGAGTTGCGACCGTGTCCGTGCAGAATTGGGGCGCTGTTATTCCCGAGGCAGCGATTGCGAGCCTTTTCGAGCCCATGACCCGGCATAGCGGCCGCGATGACAATGTCAGAAGCGTCGGACTGGGTTTGTTTATCGTGAGGGAAATTGCCAAAGCTCACGGGGGCGATGTGGGCGTCCATTCCGATCCTGCCAGCGGCACGACATTTACTGCTACCTTCATTGCAGTGAAACGTGAAGGATAGGTTCGGCCTTCAGGCGGGTGCGGACGGTGATGTCCATCCCGAACTTGCCGAGCAGATTGGCGTGTTTTTTGATCCGCGTTCTGTGCACTCGCGCAACTGGGTGAAAATGGCCTTCACCCATTCGTGGTCTGTCTGCAAAAGGTCGATAGCACTTATGTTGCTGGCTCGGTACCACGGCCTACGGTTGAGGCGATGCTGCTCCTGCAGTTTATTAAGACCGCTGGATCGGTTGCCGGGCTACTGCACGGCCTCTTTTGCAGCTCGTGGCTACGGCAGTCACAACGACCTTGACCTGTAGCCCCCTGCGCATGGCCCTCCCGCACGCTCGATCCGCGCTACGGATTGCCAAGGGCTATTTGGGCAGAGTTACCTGAAACGTGGTTCCAGCATCAGCGTCCGAGCAGACGTCAATACGGCCTTCGTGACCACTGACGATTTGCGCGGCGATAAAAAGCCCCAACCCGAGGCTGGCAAGTGGTCCGCGGTCGCCAGAACATTGAGGCGAGTACCGCCCCAATGGATTGAATATCAGCGGCAGCACCGCCTGGGGAATAGGCCGTCCGCTGTTGTGAGTACTGAATTTCACCTGGTCCTCGGAAGCGATCATGGACAGAGTGACCGGGGTATGAACGACGCCGTGCTGGATGGCGTTGCCGATGAGGTTGGAAAACACCTGGCCCAAGCGCGCCTCGTCAAAATGACCTTTCGCGATGCCTACGCAACTGAATACGATGGTGGCTTCAGGGTAAATCGTCCGGCATTCCTCCACGATCCTGGTGCACACGGGGCCCAGATCAACCAAGCCTTTTACCACGGGGATGCCCGGCCCCAGCTGTGAACGGGTAAAATCGAGGAGATCACCCACTATCTGGTTGGCGCGCCTCACGCTGGTATAAATCTTCGAAGCAATCTTGGTAGGCCGAGCCCCCAAATCATCCGTCCGCAGAAGCACGTCCGCCCCAAGCAGGATAGCGCTCAGAGGGGCTCGCAGGTCGTGGCCAAGGATGCCCAAAAAATATTCTGCGAATCCTGCACCGCCTGCGTGTAACTGGCGACCGACTCGGCAAGTGCCTGGTCGATGGCCTCATTGAAGCGAATCATGTCCTGCACTTCCAGCTCTGCCCCACTGCTGACCTGGGACATCCAATGACGCACGACGCTGGCGCGCAAGGCGCGAAACTCCGCGACGACTTGGTCGATGGTGAAGCCGGCCATCAGGCGGGTGATTGCGTGAGATTGCGCAGCGGTGCCCTCAGAGTGAGGGCCCGATCCTCGTGACTTCTCACGTTGCTGTTGCGCCGTTTGTTCCGTGGCCAGGTCCTTGGCGATGGTACGAAGCATCAGTTCGGCGTGATCCCGCAATTGCGTAGCATCGAGCGGAGCACCCGGCGTGACCATTGAGCCCGCAAAGTCTTCCCACGCCTGCACAATCGGCTCGATGTTGCTCAAGATGAAGTTGGACAGGCGCATAACGAGTACCTCTCTTTCGGCGCGCCTCGCATTCGTGGCTACGCGTCGCGACCGGCGTTACCACTGCGCGCAGGGGCGCTTCAATCCGCTCAGTAACGCACGTTGAGTGGCGCTGAAGGGGATGATCTACCAACTGATTTGGCAGGATCAGTCAATGGTGTCGAGCATTTGGGTATAAAGGCGTTTGAAAGCGACTGAATGGTCTTGATTGCTAACGCCGATCAATTGTGATACTTGACCACAACCAACGTCTGCCCCGTCGGTCCTGCTCAGCAAAAGAAATAGTGTCGGGAACAACCAATAGCCCATTGATGCGGTGGTCAATCGCACTGCCGCTCTGTGTCGGCAACCGCATCAATCTATCGCCCTCAATTCTGGGACTGTAAACTGAGATAGCTATGGCCTGATAGCTATCTCAGTCAGTGTGATCATCATATAGAATTACTTTTTATCGACGGCATCCTTTACGTTGCCAACCACTTGCTGGGCCTCACCTTTCTTCTCCTGAATTTTCCCTTCCACTTGCAGTTTCTCACTGCCCGTTACCTTGCCGACACCTTGCTTCACATTGCCGATTGCTTCGTTGGCCAAGCCTTTGAGTTTATCTGATGTGCCACTCATGTTCGTTCTCCGGTGTGGAATTGGCATCCCGATCGGGACATAAAAATTGACTGACTGTGACGTACTGGAGTTCCGTTAGGAATGAAGACTGCCGCAATCAACAGGCGGTATGAGTGATTGATCAACCACCTCTAGTCACGACGCAGCAACAGCCACCCTGCCAACAACGTCAATCCTGCAAGCACCGCCAGTGTGGTGCGCGGGCGGCGCTGGGTGAATGCGGACACCTCGTCCAGCACGTCGCCATAATGTTGCTGAAGCTCCCCAGCTGACTGGCGCGCCTTCCCTTCCACCTGCAGCCGCTCATTACCGGTCAAATCGCCGAGAATATCCTGCGCTTTGCCTGCGGCCTGTTCCAATGCACCTTTAACCTGTTCGGTTTTCATAGCGACCTCCGGGTGATGCCTTCAAATGCCGACCACAGCGGCCTGGCGTGATTCCAGAGTACGCAGCGGCGCTTGCCTGCAACAGGTGAGTTCGCACCAGGTGCTGTGGTGCATTTGCCCTACTCATTGCGCTTGGCCTTAATCTGGCCCGAGAACAGGTAGCGCTCCCTGGCCCAGACGATGGCAGCGCTGCGACTGTGCACATCGATCTTGGAATACACCGTGGCGACATGGTTACGCACCGTGTTGAGTGCCAGGTTCAGCCGCGAGGCAATTTCCTTGTCGGCCAGGCCTTCGCAAATCAACCCCAGCACCTCGCGCTCGCGGGCGGTAAGGTCAGTGAAGGACGCGCTGGGCAACCGCCGGGCATTGACGTTTTTTGCATTGGCCAGTTTTTCGATCAACGTTTGGCTGAACCAGGAGGCGTCCTGCATGACCGTTTCAATGGCCTCCACCAACTCCAGTTCCGAACGCTTGCGCTCGGTGATGTCCATCAGCACCAGCAGGTAACAGGCAGCGTCCTGGATGCTGACCGTATCGGCTGCCAGCACACAGTCAAGGGCCTCATCGCCCTTTTTGCGCAGCTTTACATCCAACCCGTCGATGCGCCCGCTCTTTTCCAGCACGTCGAACAGGCCAGTGGCAACCTCGGCGCCCTCAATGAAATCGAGCTCGGCCACCGTGCGACCAATCAGCTCCTGGGCGGTGTACCCCAGCGTGCTGAGAAAGGCTTCGTTGGCGTCCACGACCTGCTGGCGATCAGCGCTGCACACCAGGGTGGGCACAGGGGTCAGGCGGAAGGCCTTGGCAAAGCGCTCTTCACTCTGGCGCAGCGCGGTTTCTGCCTTGCGCCGGGGCTCCAGGTCGGTGAACGAAAAAAGCATGCAGTCTTCCTCGTTCATGTCCAGCGGCTGCCCGGCCACGATCACCAGCTTGGTGCCGCCACCCGGCAATTTCAGCTCCGCCTGCATCTGCGGGATGGTGGCGCCCTGAGTCAGACGCTCGATGGCCAAGTCCTTGCGCTCGGCGTTTTCCAGCACATCCACCTCGTACACCGAGCGGCCGATCACATGCTCGCGTGAGTGCCCGGTCATTTCCAGAAAACCCTGGTTGACCTTGATGAAGCGCAAGTCGCTGAGGCGACAGATCACGGCGGGCGCCGGGTTGGCGTTGAAGGTCTTCTCGAAGCGTTGCTCGGCACTGGCCCATTCGGTGGCATCGGCGATGATCAGCACCAATGACTCCGGTGTGCCCTTGCTGTCCTCGAGCACCATACTGCGGACCCGGTGCACGCGGCTGCGCTGCTCCTGGTCATCTGCTGGCGAGACCTCGACGATCACGTCGCTGAACACTTCACCCGCCGCCACCCGGGCAATGGGGTACTGATCGACCGTCAGGGGATGGTTATTGCGATACCGCAGCGTGAAGCGCTCGCGGTATTCATCGGCGTTGGCGCCCAGTTCGGCGAGTGACTCGACCCCATGCATCTGCAGGGCGGCCTCGTTGGCCCAAATGATGGTCTGGTCGACTTCGATCAAGATGACCCCATCCGATAGCCCGGAGATGATCTGCTGCAACTGACGACGATTGGTTTCCCTGGCAAGCACGGCTTCACTCATTTGCATCTCCTGTGGCTAGGGTATCGGACCTGCAGGCTGCAGCTTAGTGCACTGGCTGCCCGTAACGGTCGGTGCGAATGCACTAGCCACGCCAGTGCAAATGCGCCAATACACCCCCGCGTGCGCCTCGGCACACTGTTACTCACGTCAACATTGACGCTGTGGGTAGCCCGACTGCCCGCTCACCAGCCGATGCCACGTGTGCGTCGCCTGAATGCATCCACTGCACGAGGATTGACTCATGACCACAACCTACGTAGACGCAGCAGCCAGCTCGGCCTCTCCCTTCCGGGTGGCCTGGAGTTCTGTTTTTGCCGGGGGGGCCATCGCGCTGGTCACCTACCTGGTGTTGAGTGTGCTGGGTACCGCCATCGGTGCCGGCGCAGTCGACCCCATGGCCCAGGGCAATCCCCTCAGCGGTTTCGGCGCTGGCGCCGGAATATGGTTATTCCTCAGCACCCTGATTTCAGTGGCTGCCGGTGCCTGGGTAGCCGGTCGCACCGCACCAGACCGAGGCGGGCTGCACGGAATGCTGAGCTGGGCCATCACCACCCTGTTGACCACATGGCTGTTGGCCTCGCTCGCAGGCACCCTGGTGGGTACTGCCGGCAACCTTGCCGGCAAGGGTCTGTCGCTGGCCGCCGATGGTGTCGCCGCCGCAGCACCGGGCGTCGGCCAGAGCATCAAGGAGCAATTGGACAAAAACGGTATCAGCCTGGATTGGGACAGCCTCAAGGCTCAGTTGGATACTACGCTCAAGCAGTCGGGCAAAGCTGACTTGGCCCCGTCCACCCTTGAGCAGAAAACAGACCAGGCCAGCAACGACGCCAAACAGGCCGCTACCCAGGCGTCCACTGACCCCACCCAGGCAGGTGACCTACTGAAACAGTGGTTCGACCGTGTACAAAAGGCCGGCGAGCCGGTACTGAACGCTGCCGACAAGGACGCACTGGTCAACATCGTCGCGGCGCGAACCGGTAAGCCCCATGATCAGGCGCAACAGATCGTCGACAACTACGCCCAGGCCTACGAGCAAGCGGTGGCCAAAGTGCAAGCGCTCAAGCAGCAAGCACGTGAAGCCGCTGACGTGGCGGCCAAGAATCTCTCCAAGGCTGCGTGGAGCACCTTGTTGATGCTGTTGGTGGGCGGCGCCCTCAGCATTGGTGTCGGTCGCTTTGCCTTGTCCTCGCGCCCACGTGTGGTCATGACTAGCGCGTGAAACCGGAGATCAGAGACTGCAGGTGAGATATCACCACTTCGACTGCCAGCGCGTGCAGAGCATCACCCCGGCTCACACATGCGGCAGTCGAAGCTGACTACGCGCAGCAAGGCCATCAACTAGAAAGACTAGCGACCCTCCGCCCCCCGTTGCCCCGCCCGCCACCCGCTAAATCGCGGCCGCGCGACGCGCTTATTTTGCCGAGGAAGCCCACGAAATCGGTGCTACCTTTGCCTGACCTGCTCGGATTAGGCTGGCGCGCGCACCGACGAGCAACAAACGACCTGATGGCTGCAGCGGGCTCACTTACTGCCCGGCCAGCCGGCCCTCCCCTCATGCCTGCTACCGGTGCAGCCCACCCTCTTCATCACTCGGGGAACGACTCAACCAAGATCGTGGTCGGGGGGGCTGGCTTCCTGACGGGCAAGATCGATGAGAGCACCACCTTCCCTGCAGGCGATTTCCGCAACGCCGTGCCGCGCTTCTCGGTCGAGGCACGCAAGGCCAACATGGCATTGGTGGACACCGTCAAAGCGGTGGCCAACCGCAAGAACGCCACCCCGGCACAGGTAGCACTGGCCTGGTTGCTGGCGCAGCAACCATGGATAGCGCCGATCCCTGGTACCACCAGGCTTCACCGTCTTGAAGAAAATATCGGCGCGGTGGATCTGGCGCTGAGCGTATCCGAACTTCAGGCGATCAACGTGGAGGCGGCCAAAGTGTCGATCCAGGGTGACCGCCTGCCGGAAGCGGCGATGAAGATGACGGGGCATTGATTTACAGCCCGGTCGGCTGCTTGATTGCGATATGGATCTGATCAGTGGCGTGGCCAATTGGCAATGGCCAGTTTGTAGCATGTCGCTGACAATCTGAGCGCACTGATCACAACGTCGTCGCCTGCCCATTACGATCAAGCTCAAACACCTTCTGAGCTTGCAGGCACTCCTTCAACCAGCGCCCTGCCTTGCCCAGCGGGCGCTGCCGGGCCCACAGCAAATCCACGCCAATATGCCAGTCAGTGTGGGGATAGGCCTGCAGCGGCAATTCAACCAATTCGCCAGCCGCGAGCTCGCGCAGGATCAACTGCCGAGGCAACGTCGCCCAACCCAGTCCGGCCCGGACCATGTCCAGCAGCGCCAGGTAGCTTTCGGCCTGCCACAGCTGGGTAGAGCGCAGGTACTCACTGCTGGGCAGTTTGCTGGTATGCGCACTGAACGCCAGCCGGCGGTGTATGTGCAGGTCATCGAAGCGCACTCGCTCAAGCTTAGCCAGGGGATGCTCCGGGTGGCACACATGCAGCATGATCAGCTTGCCCATCTGCTGAAAAGCCAGTTCCTGCGCGTAACCTGGTTGCGAGAAAGCCACTCCCAGCACCGCATCATGGCTGGCGACCAGTTCACTGACATCACCGTGCACCGAATGGCGAACCACAAGGTCAACGTACGGAAAGGCCCGTTCGAAGGCCTTGAGCACCGGCATCAATGGGCCGTAAGGCGTTTCAATGGCCAGGGTCAGGCTTGGCTCGATGCTGTCGGACAGGCTATCGGCATGCGACGCCAGGCCCAGGCAACGCTCGATGACCGCCTCCGCCTGCACCAGGAGTTTTTGCCCGCTGGCCGTGAGCGTGGGGGTGCGGCTGTCGCGATCGAACAGCGCTACGTTCAGGTCGGTTTCCAGGTTGGCAATCGCCGCACTGATGGTGGACTGGGTCTTGCCCAGCTTGCGGCCAGCGGCGGAAAACGAGCCGGTTTTCACCACCTCGGTGAATGTCAGCAACTGCTCGAGTGAGAAACGCAACGCCTGCCCTCCCTTACCCATCGAAAAAAACGATGGCTGCCAATTTGTTTCATCGACTCTGCCACTCAATCATGGGGCTGTCCAGGCAGCAGGCCCATACCTGCCCAGCCAAACCACCTCACCCTGGCGCCCTCGGGAGAAAAGCACTTGAGCACTCCACTGACCCACCCCGTCGATGAAATTCTGCCGCTACGCCAATTGCTCATCTTCGGCCTGCAACACGTGCTGGTGATGTACGCCGGCGCCGTCGCCGTGCCGTTGATTCTGGGCAGCGCATTGGGGCTCACCTCAGCGCAGATCGTGCTGTTGATCAATGCCAACCTGCTGACCTCCGGCCTGGCCACGCTGGTGCAAACACTGGGCTTCTGGAAGTTCGGTGCACGCCTGCCGTTGATTCAAGGCTGCTCCTTCATCGCCCTGGCGCCGATGGTCATGATTGGCAAGACGTTCGGCCTCAGCCAGGTATTCGGCGCCGTCATCGTTTCCGGTGCCGCTACCATTGCGCTGGCGCCCGTGTTCAGCCGCCTGTTGCGGTTTTTCCCGCCCGTGGTCATCGGCAGCCTGATCACCATCATCGGCATTTCGTTGATGCCCGCCGCCGCCATCTGGCTGGGCGGCGGCAACCCGGCCGGCGCCGATTTCGGCAGCGCCGCCAACTTGCTGCTTGGCGTGGCTACGGTGGCCGTGACGTTAGTGGTATACGCCACCTGCGCAGGTTTTGTCGGCAACCTCAGCGTGTTGATCGGCTTGTTCGCCGGCAGCCTGATCGCCGCCGCCTGTGGCATGACGCACTTTACCCGCGTCAGCGAGGCGGCCTGGTTCGACATCAGCGCGCCAATGGCCTTGGGCCTACCACAGTTTGCCCTGGTGCCTGGCTTGATCATGACGCTGGCGATGCTGGTGATCATGGCGGAGACCACCGGCAACTGCCTGGCAATAGGCAAGTTGACCGGCCGGCCCATCACCCAGCAAACCCTGGGCAACGCCTTCCGCGCCGACGGGCTGTCGACCCTGCTGGGCGGCTTGTTTAACAGTTTTCCGTACAACGCTTATACGCAGAATACGGGCCTGATCGCGCTTTCGAACGTCAAGAGCCGCTTCGTGGTGGCCGCTGCGGGGGTAATCATGGTGGTCATGGGGCTGTTCCCCAAGCTGGGCGCGTTGATTGCCGCAGTACCCACTCCGGTGTTGGGCGGCTGCGCCGTGGTGATGTTCGGCATGACGACGGTAGCGGGGATCCAGGCACTGTCGCGGGTGCAATTCGAGGGCACGCGTAACGGCATCATCGTGGCAGTCTCGATCAGCATCGGCGTGCTACCGATGTCCTTCCCTGCCCTGTTCGACCAAGCCAGTGGCACCCTTAAGTTAGTGCTGCAAAGCGGCATTTTTCTCGGCGCGATCACCGCTGTCGTGCTGAACGTGTTGCTCAACCCCAATGAAAAAACGATCAACGCCACTGCCCCTCAAGCGGCCGACATGACCGAGTGAACGGTGGTTATTCCATCTGCCAAGGAGTCTAACCATGCCTCAACCAACGCCCATCATCCCGGCTGGCACCACTGACCTGGACATTGAACTGCTGCGCCGCGCAATCGCCTTGTCCGAACTGTCCAGGCAGAACGGCCGCCATCCCTTTGCCGCCTTGGTAGCCGACCGCGATGGCAACGTGATTGCCGAAGCGGGCAATAACTCCATGCCGCCACAGGGCGACCCGACGCAGCACGCCGAGTTGGTCGCAGTGGCCAGTGCCGCCAAGCGCTTGAGCCCCGATGAGTTAGCGCTCTGTACGCTCTACACCAGTGCTGAGCCGTGCTGCATGTGCGCCGGCGCCGTGTATTGGACCGGCGTTGGTCGGGTGGTTTACGCCTTGTCCGAGCATGCCCTGCTGAACCTTACGGGCGACCACCCCGAGAACCCGACATTTTCCCTGCCCTGTCGCGAGGTGTTCGCCCGCGGCCAGCGCCAGGTCAGCGTGCTGGGGCCCATGCTGGAAACCGAGGCAGCGGCACCGCACAGAGGTTTCTGGTCGTGATCGGCGCCTCTTCGCTTATCCAGCCCATGTGAACTTCTCGACGGGAAATACAGGCACTGGAATAAGGTGAACTCAAGCTCCTAG
>KI547165.1:716710-745523 GCA_000497835.1 gamma proteobacterium L18
GATCAAGCTGATTCAGCGTTGTTAGTAGAGCCGAGCGATCTTCCCCTTCAAGGAGTAAAAGTGGAGAAGGCAGGTTCTGATCAGGAGCCCTTCCGAGCAATGTGGCTGCTGTCGCTATCACGCGCAAACTGCCACCGTGCTGACTGAACATGCTCCAAAGACGCTGGAGCTTGTTGGAGAACTGATTAGCCTGGTTTGCATTCCCTGCTTGCGCAGCACGAGTGATGGCCAGCGCAATTTCAGGAAACAGTCCGCCGATCACGGAGTACCAAATATCGCATCCAGCGTTGAGGCCTGTCGCAGCCAATGAGTCACCACTGACCCCAATGGTCACATGCTCAGGGATCATATTGCGAAGCCGATCAACCCTATCTCTGGCCCGGGCAGGATCTTCAGGCACGCCAGGAATTTTGATCGATGCAACATTGGGCAGTTCGGCAATGCGACTATGTAATTCATCACTGAACACAAAATTTGTTGTCCCGGGATTATCGTAGACAACCAGAGGCACTGACAGATTGCGCGCCACTGTATTGTAGAGCCCGTACACTTCCTTGTCGCTTAGCTTTTGATAAGAGACCGGGGACAGCAGCACTGCATCAACACCAACTTCCTGGGCATTCTCTGCATGGAGCATCACATCCCGCGTACTCAATGCACTTATGCCAACCATGACGGGAATCCCACAAGCGTGTTCAACAGCAAGCCGGGCAGCTTGCGCCCGCTCCAGGCGATTCAGATACATGTAGCTGCCTGTCGAGCCCAAGGCCCCAATAGAATCGACCCCAGCTTCCACCAAACGTTTGATTAGTTCGATATAAGCGCGTTCGTCAATTCCTTTTTCAGTAACGGGCGTCAGAGGAAAAGCGCTGAGACCTGTGAACATTTGTTTCTCCGGTCAGTACAACTCGATCAATTGAGATGCAATTTTTGCCTTTGGCATCATCTGCTGAAGTCCACTGCTCAGCTCATCCCCAGCAGCCCTCAGGGCCTCCATGGGCATTTCAGGCAGGCTCTCCAGAATGAACCACATCCGCTTCGCATTAGAGTCGAGCCGGGTCCGAGTACCCTGACGCCAGTTCCAGCGTCGGCAAGTCACGCCGTGATCATCCCGCCAAATGACTTCGCCTTTTTCTGGGGATTCGTTTACCGCGTTGCCATCTTTGGTTGTGTCAAACAGCTCGCTGCCATCGGCGATGGTCAAGTGTGGAACACCCATGTAAGCGTCGAAATTTTCACCGCCAACCGGTATGGCGTACTTGATGCTGATTGCGTTGTACAAGTCGACGATGGGATCGATGCTGGGGAGGCTCCCATCTCGCAGGACTCGTTTGCGCAATGCTTCGGCGGAGCACGGGGTGCGCTGTGGTTTAGCGCCAAACAGCCTGAACGTATTGGCCCAGGCAGCCAAATGGCTCTCAGCCCAAACTGGGGTATCAGCCACCAGCGACGCACAAGCCTTTTCAAGGGTTTCTGTAGAAACCTGAGGGTGCTCGATCAGCGAAGCTTCCACGCTGATACTCAGCGCTCGGAAACCAGGTGCAATCTCGGCTAGTTGAGGGTCAAGAATCGGAACGACAAACGACATGTTGGCCTCCATGGCTACTAACGCTGAAGGTTTCTCAGGGTGTAGCTACCCCACGCCGAGCCAAGGATCTTGAGGGTGTCCATGAGCGTTTTCAGTTTGCATTTCAACGTCGTTATCTCCGCAGTGAAGGTGATCAATGCATGGAGTTTTAACCCGTCTTTGTCATTAGATCTAATGATTTGCCGTCATGGTGCATAAGATTTTCTTATTGGGCTATTCAACACACGGGAATGCACGAACGTGCGAGATGGATGCCAGGAGAGCTACACGGGGACTGGGGTGATAGACATTTCGTCGCTTTCATCTCAAGGGCTCTGCTGACTAAATGTCCGCTTCTGGCCGATAGCAGCCTGTGGTGACCGGCCGCTCCCGACCCAAAGGAGACGCTCGCCAACCGCCTCTTTCGGCTAAAAAAGCAGTTATCCATATTGCACAGTTTTGACGGCATCTCGCTGAATTTAAAAGCGCCAATTTGGTGGCGTTGAAAAATATAGGGCGGGGTTACCCACCGCCCTATAATTGATTAGCTCCTTACGAATGCGAGCAGATCGGCGTTAATCGTATCGGCATTGGTTGTAGGCATTCCGTGCGGGAAGCCCGGGTAGATTTTCAGCGTACTGTTTTGCAGAAGTTTGGCCGACAGAACACCGGCATTCTCATAAGGAACGATCTGGTCATCATCACCATGCATCACCAGGACAGGAATCTTGATGCTCTTCAAATCTTCGGTGAAGTCGGTCTGAGAAAACGCCACGATCCCGTCATAGTGTGCCTTTGCACAGCCCGTCATGCCTTGTCGCCACCAGTTCCAGACGATGCCCTCGGACGGTTTTGAACCCGGGCGGTTATAGCCGTAAAAAGGCCCTGCTGGAACGTCGTGATAGAACTGTGCGCGATTCGCCTGTAGTTGTGCCTGCAAGTCGTCGAAAACTGATTTAGGCAGGCCGCCAGGATTGCTCGGGGTCTGAACCATCAGCGGCGGCACAGCGCTGATGATGGCTGCTTTCGACACGCGGTCTTCGCCGTGGCGCGCGATGTAATGGATGACTTCACCTCCGCCGGTGGAATGACCGACATGGACAGCGCCTTGCACGCCGAGATGATTAACCACTGCCGCGACGTCATCGGCATAGTGATCCATGTCGTGTCCATCCCAGACCTGGCTGGATCGCCCATGACCACGCCGGTCGTGTGCTACAACCCGGAAACCGTTAGCCAGGAAAAAGAGCATTTGCGCGTCCCAATCGTCCGCGCTAAGCGGCCATCCGTGGTGGAAAAAGACTACCTGGGCATCGCGTGGCCCCCAGTCTTTGTAAAATATTTCAACACCGTCTTGCGTAGTGACATACCCCATGTTCGTATCTCCAGAATGAAGTGAAGGCCTACCGATTCGCGGTCGGAGCATGGCCCTGAATGAACAAAGTGCAGCCTATCCGATAGGCGGTTCAGAGGGCGCGATAGTGGATTGTTGCGCCTGCCCCATGACTTCCATAGCGGCTGAGCAACACGTTGCATTTGTGCTGATTGGCCGCCCGATGACTTTAGGTTTAAAGTCAACTTTAAGGTCAATAGATTTTTCAGGGTGGGTTATGAGAATAGGCGAACTGGCGAAAATCAGCGGATTGGCTCCGTCACGCATCCGATTTTACGAGGCAAGCGGCTTGATCAAATCCGTTGAGCGCAAGTCCAATGGCTACAGGGACTATGCGCCTGATACCGAGTGGGTTCTGGAGATCATCACCGGAGCGCAGGCGGCGGGTTTTTCATTGGAAGAAATTCGGCAATTGATGCCGATGAATGCCAGCGGCTGGCAGCACGATGAGTTACTCAGCGGGCTCAAGCAAAAGGTTGAGGAAATCGGTCTTCTACAGGAACGTCTAGCCCAGAACAAAGCGCAACTTCTGCTCGTCATCAAAGGCATCGAGGGTAAGCCCGAAGGCATGGCGTGTGCGGACAATGCGCAAATGCTGATAAATCGTTTGCGTGAAGAAGGGGGTGGCCAAGCTTCCGGCAAGCGTGCGGTAACGTCTTCCACGAGAAAAAACGCCCGCTAGGCTTTCCGGGCCTGACAGGCGTAACAGGTTTCAGCGCTAGCCAACCAGAGTGGCAAGCGGTTTAGGCGCGTAGAGCGCACTCTGAAACTCAGGCACGTATTCGTACTTCATCATTTTCCCGAGTTTCAGGGCACGGAGGTAATTCGACAGGCTGCCGTCGCCCAGGGTGAGGGTAGCCGAATCCGCATCGCGGCTGGAGCCGTGGCTGAGCTGGCGGGAAACAGCGTATCCATAGGTCAGTCGGCCCTGATGATCGAGGTTGGTGAAGCTGCTGGTGACGATATCGACATCATGCGAGAGGCCATTGAGCTTCTTCGCTTTGAAGGACACATCGACCTTGCCGGTCTGGCTGTCGGTGATGTCATAGACTACCGATTGCTCACCTTCTTTGCGGTCAATCCCGGTCAGCCATTTCGGCAGGTTATAGCCGACGACACCACGAACCCGCGCAAGCTCTGTATTGACCGGCAGCTTGAGCACATAGCCCCAGAAATCGCCAGACATCGACTGGCCAATCAGCGTGAACGGCCCCAGATTCGATTTGCCGGGCTTGTTGGTGATAATCGACACGGCCACTTCGTTATAGGCGTCGTTATCGCAATGTTCATAGGTGTACGCGGTGAATGCGATCAAACCCCGGCCCGGCCAGACTTGTAAGGGTTGCACGTTGGCCATTACTTCCGGAGGCATCAGGGCCCGCAGTGCATCCAGATCGGCTGTATAGACCGCCGTAACGCGACTGTTCTGGTAGTAAAAGTTCGGGGAGTATGACTCGAAGCCAATGTCGACCTTGTGCTTTTCCAGTCCTTTGAACCAGCTCAAATCAACATTCGGCAGTTCTGCTGCAATCACTGACAAGGGCGGGTTCGAGCGATAACGGTCGTACAGGCCGCCCTTGACGACCGGCACTGTGTGGCCTGCGATATCGATTGTGTTGGTGTCAGTCGGGCTGAGCATTTCAGGCGTCCCCGCCAACACATAGTTGGCAATTGAGCTGAAGAGCAATCCTGTTAATACGGCGCTTGCGAGTTTCAATCGGTCTTTCTCCGCGAGGTGGGAACTACTTCAGGGTTCAGCGAGTTACGTTTTCGCCAGAGAGCACCGCCATCACGGCTTCAGCTACGGCTTTGGGCGATTGAGGGTTTTGGCCGGTGACAAGCCTTCCATCCGTGATGGCAAATGACGTGAATGGCAGCCAGCCCTTGCGGTATCGCGCACCCTGGCTCACCAACTTATCCTCAAGGAAGAAGGGAACCTGGCTTTTCATGCCGGAGAACAGCTCTTCGCGATCAGAGAAACCGGTGATGTTCTTGCCCTTGATGATCAACTGGCCTTGTTCATCCTTCAGATCCAACAGACCCGCTACGCCATGGCAGACGGCCGAGACGATGCCACCTTGGTTGTAGATGGTTTCGGCGACACGCCGCAGGTCGGGATTATTGGGGAAGTCCCACATCACTCCATGGCCCCCGGTGAAGTAGATAACGCCGAACTGGGACGGATCGATATCGGCGATCGGCAGCGTGCTTTGCAGGCGAGCGCGAAAGGCCGGGGACTGCAAATGCTCACGGGCGGCCTTGTCCATGTACAGCCAACCGAGGCTGCGCTCGTCCAGCGGCACCGCACCGCCTATGGGACTGGCAAAAACTGTGCTGTAGCCAGCCGCCTCCACTACATCGGTGAAATGCGTCAGCTCAGTCAGCCACAACCCCGTGGTATCGGTTCGTGAGGGATAACTGGCGTGATTGGTCAGAATCACCAGGATTTGGCGATTCTTGGCAGTCATTGTGGAAGGGGCGGTGTCAGCATTTGCAAATGTCATGAAAGCGCTTCCTATCAATACCAACGCATAAGAAACAAAGGTCTTGAGCATCATCCGGATTCCATCAATCAAGCAGGCCAGCGCATGCTCACCTTAAACCTCGCTTTAAGGTCAATCCCCACTGCTGCAAATAATTTCCGCCGGAAGTTGCTCACTTCCGCTTGACCCTCAACCTGACTTTAACGCTAGCGTCTGGCACTGATTGGGCAAGGCAATAACGCACGTCATCAATACCGTCAGGAGCAATGCATGAGTCAGCAAGACAACCTGGATATGCAGTTCAAATGGATGATCTATGGCGCCAATGGCTACACGGGCGAGTTGATCGCTCGTGATGCTGTAAAGCGTGGACTTAAACCTGTGCTGGCGGGACGAAACCGTGACAAGGTCGAAGCCCTGGGTTCGGAGTTGGGCCTTGAAACCCGAGTGTTCGGATTGGAGGATGAAGTGCAGTTGCTTGCTCAGATCAAAGGGCACGGGCTGGTTCTGCATTGCGCAGGGCCGTTTTCAGCGACCGCCACCCCTATGATGGAAGCCTGCTTGCGCGCCAATGCGCACTATCTGGACATCACCGGCGAAATTGCCGTATTCGAGCACGCCCAGTCCTTGAGTGAACGGGCGCGTGCGGCGGGCGTGGTCATTTGCCCCGGCGTCGGCTTTGATGTGGTGCCGACTGACTGTGTCGCCGCCGCATTGAAAAACGCACTGCCGGATGCAACGCATCTGGCGCTGGGGTTTGATTCGCGATCGCGCTTTTCACCCGGTACTGCCAAAACTTCGATTGAAGGCATGGCGCAGGGCGGCAAGGTTCGTCGTGACGGCAAAATCGTCTCGGTACCGCTGGCGTATCGGGTACGGCGTATCGACTTTGGCGCCGGAGAGAAACTGGCCATGACCATTCCTTGGGGCGACGTTTCCACAGCTTGGCATACCACTGGTATTGCCAATATCGAAGTGTTTATTCCAGGCTCTGCGGGGATGATTCGCGGCGCCAGATTCGCCAACTTCATTCGTCCACTGTTGGGTTTGTCCTTCGTGCAGAGCCTGCTCAAGGCGCGCATCGGCAAGACAGTAGTCGGCCCGGATCAGGAAAAGCGTGCCGATCAAGGCACCTATGTATGGGGTGAGGCTAGAAACGCTCGCGGCGAATGCAAAGTCGCACGCGTGCACACCGCGAACGTCTACAGTCTGACGGTCGACGCAGCCTTGGCTGTGGTCGACTACCTGCTACAGATGCGCCCAGCTGGCGGCACCTACACACCCGCTCGGTTGTTGGGCGCCCATCTGGTGACGCGCTTGCCAGGGTCTGGCGCGTTGAACATCGACTGACCTTGAGAAAGGTATTGACCTTAAAGTTTACTTCAAGCTTAAGGTGGCCTCATCTCCAGTTGAGGACTGCTCGATGAATGTGTTCGACACCCTGATGCTTCCCAACGGTTCGACCATCAAGAACCGAATCGCCAAAGCCGCCATGGAAGAGAACATGGCGGATGCTGACCAGGCACCCTCCGAAGAACTCATGCGTCTCTATCAAGCATGGGCCGACGGTGGTGCAGGCCTGATTATCACCGGCAACGTGATGGTCGACGGCCTCGCCATGACCGGGCCGGGTGGCGTGGTGTTGCAGGACGATCAGCAACTGGTCAAGTTCAAGCGCTGGGCGCGTATTGGTCGATCCGGCGGTGCGCAGTTCTGGTTGCAGATCAATCACCCAGGTCGGCAGATGCAGTCCAATCTTGGGCAAAAAACCTGGGCACCGTCAGCCGTGCCGCTGGAACTGGGCAAAATGTCCAAGCGTTTTGCCACGCCTCACGCGATGACCCCTGGCGTGATCGAAGAAGTCATTCAGCGCTTTGCGAACACCGCACGCCTGGGCGAACAAGCCGGATTCACCGGCGTGGAAATCCACGCTGCCCATGGCTATTTGTTGAGCCAGTTCCTTTCGCCGTTGACCAACCAAAGGACGGACGAGTGGGGTGGCTCTCTAGAAAACCGGGCACGCCTGTTGCTCGAAATCGTCAAGGCCGTCAGGGCTGTGGTTTCTGCGGATTTTGCAGTGGCGGTCAAACTCAACTCCGCCGATTTCCAGCGCGGAGGATTCACCGCCGATGACGCGAAAAAGGTAGTTGAGTTGCTCAACGACCTGGGCGTGGACATGGTGGAGTTGTCGGGAGGCAGCTACGAAGTACCCGCCATGCAGGGTGACGCGCGCGATGGTCGCACCCTCGCTCGCGAAGCTTATTTCCTTGAGTTCGCCCGTGATCTCCAAACCGTTGCCCAAATGCCGGTGATGGTCACCGGCGGTATACGTCGCCGCCCGGTGGCCGAAAGCGTCGTGCAGAGTGGTGTGGACATGGTGGGCATCGGAACGGCGTTAGCCATCGATCCGCACTTGCCTCGTGACTGGTTGCAGGGCAAAGACAATGCCCCTCAATTGCCGTCGATCACTTGGAAAAACAAAGCCATCGCATCCTTGGCGAACATGGCGGTAGTGAAGTTTCAATTGCGCAAACTCAGCCGGGCTAAAAAGCCCGATCCGAGCGTTTCTCCATTGCGCGCGCTGATCCTGCAACAGCTCTTCATGGCCTTTCGCACTCGCCAGTATCGGAAATGGATTGAAGCGTCTGCGCATTACAGCGGCCTGGGAGACGCAAGATGACCGTCGCTGTAGAGGACTCCCCAGTTATCGACACCGCCAATACGCTCGACCAACAAAGAAGGGCATTTCTTAACGACGGGCCACCCGGCCTCAAACGACGCAGGGCCAACCTGGTCAAATTGCGCGCGGTGGTTCTCGCTCACAGGCGTGAAGTTGAGGATGCGATCAGTACTGATTTCGGCAATCGCTCCAGGCATGAAACCGACATCATGGAACTGCTTGGCGTGGTGCAGTCCATTGACTACTTGTTGCGACACCTGCGCCGTTTCATGAAGCCCGAACGTCGTCATGTCGCGGCGTTTCATCGCGCCGGCCGCGCCTATGTGGAGTACCAGCCTAAAGGTGTGATCGGAGTCATGGCGCCTTGGAACTACCCGTTCTCCCTAACCTTCATCCCATTGGCAACTGCGCTCGCGGCTGGCAACCGGGTGATGATCAAACCCTCCGAGCTGACGCCACGCACCAGTGAATTGATTCAACGCATGCTGGCGAGCTGTTTTTCTGCCGATGAGGTAGCAGTGGTACTCGGCGGCCCTGAGATAGGCGCCTATTTCAGCGGCCTTCCGTTCGATCACCTGCTGTTCACCGGCAGCACTCAGGTAGGTCGAATGGTAATGCGTGCCGCCAGTGAAAATCTGGTACCGCTGACCCTTGAACTGGGTGGCAAGAGTCCCGTGGTCGTAGCGCCAGGCCATGCAGGGCGCAGCGCATTGGAGAGCATTGTCTTCGGCAAATTATCCAATGCTGGCCAGACCTGCGTTGCACCGGACTACGCCCTGGTTCATGAAGACGACTTGGGCGAATTCATCACCCAGTACCGCGACGCTGTTGCCCGTTCTTATCCGCAAGGCCCAACCAGTCCCGATTACACCTCGATCATCAGCGACAGGCATTACATGCGGTTGCATACGCTCATCAAAGACGCACGCGCCAAGGGAGCAGACGTGATCGAGGTTGGAGTGACCCCAGAGCGTGCGGCAGAGCGACCGCGGACATTGGCTCCGGTGTTGATCGTGGGAGCCGAAGACGATGCATTGGTCATGCAGGAAGAAATCTTCGGCCCACTGCTACCGGTTCGTACCTACCGCTCTCTCGACGAAGTAATCGACTACATCAACGCCAGGCCGCGTCCACTAGCGCTTTACTATTTCGGCAATATGGATGCCGACAGCGATGCTGTGCTCAAGCGCACCACATCCGGGAATGTCGGCATCAACAACACTCTGCTGCACGTCGCTGTGGATGATCTACCATTTGGCGGTGTAGGGCCGAGCGGTATGGGGGCCTACCACGGCATCGAGGGTTTTCGCTCCATGAGCCATGCCAAGGGAGTATTGGTCCAGGGTCGCTGGAGCCTACCTAGCCTGCTCAGAGCACCTTTCGGCAAACTGGCTAAATTCGCCATAGCAATCACGCTTCGGGCGCGGCCATAACTCCGAGTCGAGCGGTAGAGAAGTACACCAGCGCCAAGCTGTTTCAGTCCGTTGGCAGACAAGCTCCGCGACGAGGCATCTGGGCATCGTGGGCAACAACACGCCAGTGTGCTTCATTCGTGATCAGATAAAGCGCACTTTTGGCTGATTTTTGCCTGTCACGAAGGGCCGCTTCTGGCCGATTGCTGCCCTGCACGAAGGGCCGCTTTGGGTCGGAAGCGACCGGTCACCACAGGTCGCTTTCGGCCATATGCTGCCTTTCCACCTATACGGCTGCCCCTCAGCCTAAAGGCTGCCGCCCAGCTTTACTGGCCCAAGCTTCGTGGCATGTCTCCAGCGGAGCCTAGTTCCAGAGCCGCGCGGGAGCGGCCGGAGTTCCGAGGTTGGTCGTCCGATTTAGCACAAAAGCGGTCCAGGGCGAGTTCATTTTCTTGGCTCAGTCTCAACCTCTAACTTTCCAGCCAACACCCACAAAGTTTGGGAAATTGCTCACGCACCCAATCAACAAACACCTTAACTTGGGGCGCCAGGTGCGAACGGCTGGGGTACAACACGGATACCGGCCTTGGATGTGGGCGATAGGGGCGGAGCACTTCAACCAACGTCCCGTCCGCCAGAAAACGGTCTAGCACAATGCCTGGAGCCTGAAGAATACCGAAACCTGCGACACCACACTCGACGTAGGCATTGGACTCGTTGACGGTGATGCCTTGGCGACTGATGTGAGATTGCTCGCGACCGCCGTCTATAAATCGCCAAGGCTGCGGGCGCTGATTGTGGCCTGACAAAAAGGTCACTCCGCGGTGCGCGCTCAGGTCGTCCAGGTTTGTGGGCTCACCATGCTCGGCCAGGTATCGCGGCGCCGCACAGGTGACCATGATCGCCATGCCGATGCGGCGGGCTACCAGGCTGGAGTTGGGCAACTCACCAATGCGCAACGCACAGTCCACCCCCTCCGCGACCAGATCGACGGTCCGATCAGTAACCCCGAGCGCCAGCTCGATTGCAGGGAACCGGGTTGCAAATGTGTGCAAGCCTTCTATCAGCTTGGGCTGCGAAAACGCAGTCGGTATGTCAACCCGTAATCGCCCTCGCAACGTTGAGCCCGGCGAGGTAAACATCGACCTGGCACCCGCTATTTCGCCCAGAATCGATTGAACGCGTTCGTAGAATTGCTCGCCTTCCGAGGTGAGTCTTACCGTACGCGTGGTGCGCTGAAACAGACGCACGCCCAATGAGGTTTCCAATTCCTGTATCGCACGGGTGACTTGCGGGCGGCCGATCTGCAAGCCATCGGCTACGCGGGTGAAGCTGCCAAGTTCGGCTAGTCGGGCGAACACCTGCATGGACTGGAGCAGTTCCATAACGCTTTCTCACTGTCGGTTTTGTTACGGATGAAGCACATCTTTCAACTCTGATTGTTATCACAATAAATAACAATCCTGTGCCGCTCCAGGCATTTATCGAACAGGTACGCTTGATGAGAATGTCGCCAACAGCTCACCTCATTGGAGACACACATGAAAGCATGGCTTCTGAAAGACTTTGGCCTCGACAATCTGGCCCTCGGCGAAACGGCTAAGCCCGAACCCAAGGCTGGCGAGTTGCTGGTGAAAGTGGGCGCGGTATCGTTGAATTTCCGCGACAAGGCTATTGTCGATGGCTTCTACGAACCCCACCTGGTGCCAAAATCACTGATCCCCGTCAGCGATGCTTCAGGCACTGTCGTCGCGGTAGGGGAAGGCGTACACCGATTCAAGGTGGGCGAGCGCGTCAACTCCCACCTCTACTCGCGCTGGATCGATGGAGAGCCAGGCCCGGATGAACCCGCCCACTGTTTCGGCATGCCGCTGCCTGGCGGCCTGGCCGAGTACATGATCATTCACCAAGACAGTGCCGTGCGTGCACCGGACAACATGTCCGACGAAGAAGCCTCGACGCTGCCTATTGCAGCGCTGACGGCATGGTTCTCACTGGTTGACTATGGTCAGGTTCAAGCGGGCCAGACTGTACTGGTGCAAGGTACCGGCGGCGTCTCGATTTTTGCCGTGCAGCTCGCCACCGCGCTCGGCGCCAGGGTAATCGTCACCTCCAGCAACGACGCAAACCTTGAGGCGGTGAAACGCCTTGGTGCCGGGGCGGGCATCAACTATCGGACCAACCCGCGTTGGGAGGAGCAGGTGCTGGAACTCACCGATGGCAAAGGCGTCGACCTACTGCTGGACGTGGCCGGGGGCGAGGGCCTGAACCAGTCGATTCTGGCCACCAAGGCCGCTGGCAAAATTGCCCAGATCGGGTTCCTGACCGGTCAGACCACAACACTGAACCTGATGCCATTGATCTTCCGCCAAACGACTATCCGAGGCATCGCCGTGGCACCTCGTTCCGCGTTTGATCGCATGAACGCCTTTCTGAACAAACACGAGATCCGGCCGGTGATCGACCAAATCTATTCGTTCGAGGACGCCCGCAAAGCGTTCGAACACCTGGCGCGAGGTGCATTCGGCAAAGTGGTTATCAAGGTTTCCTAAGTCAACCGGGTAAGCGTCAATGTGGTTGATGCCATGGAGCATCAGGACGGTGGTCATGGCATTACTCCAGCGGCACGGTCAGGCGGTCGATGACCGGACGGGTTTCCGGCCGCACACCACGCCACCATTCAAAGGCCTCGGCGGCCTGCTCCACCAGCATGCCCACACCATCGGCCAGGCGCCCTACCCCGGCTTCGCGTGCCAGGCGCAGGAACGGCGTCAGGCCCTTGCCGTAGGCCAACTCATAGGCCAGCAGCGCGCCGTCGAGCACCTCGGCCGTGACCGGCGGCAGCTCTCCAGTGAGGCTGGCCGAGGTGGCGTTGACCACCACGTCGAAGCGCTGGCCGGCCAGGGCTGCATAGCTGCTCACGTGAACTCGCTCGTCATTGACTTCAGCAGCCAAGGCATGGGCCTTGGCCACATGGCGGTTGGCGATGACCAACTGCGCCGGCCCCGCCGCCAGGAACGGCAGCAACGCCCCACGCACCGCGCCGCCAGCGCCCAGCACCAGCACGCGCCGCCCAGCCAGGGGCACCTGCAGATTGTGCTCGATGTCGCGCAGCAGACCGATGCCATCGAAGTTCTCGGCGTAGACCTTGCCGTGTTCGAACTTCAGCGCGTTGGAGGCCTTGGCCAGGGTGGCGCGCTCGCTGCGCGCATCGGCCAGCTCATAGGCGCGCAGTTTGAACGGCGCGGTGATGTTCATGCCGCGCCCGCCGCCGTCGCGAAAGCCCAGCACCTGGGCTTCGAAGTCTTCCAGCTCGCCTTCGATGGCGCCGTATTCGAGGTCCTGCTCGGTTACCTCGGCAAACAGGCCATGAATCAGCGGCGACTTGGTGTGGTTGATCGGGCGCCCGATCACGCTGTAACGGTCTGTCATTGTTCACCTCCATGAGAAAACAGCACGCCGTCGGCCTGCATCGCCGCGATCTCGTCCGCGCTGAAGCCCAGTTCGGCCGCCACCTGGGCGTTGTGCTCGCCCAGGTCAGGGGCCACCTGATGAATCGTGGTGTCGCAGTCGGAAAAGCGGAACGGCAGGTTCGGCATGCGCAAGGTACCGTAACGCGGGTGCTGTTGCTCTATGACCATATTCCGCGCCTTGATCTGCGGGTCGGCAATGACCTCGTCGATGCGCTGCACCTTGGCGCTGGGCACGTCGATCTCGTCGAGCAGCGAGAGGATGCGCGCCACCGGGTTGGCGGCGACCCAGGCCTTCACCGCCGTGAGAATCTCCAGCCGGTGGGTGTTGCGGCCGTTGAGGCTATGGAAACGCGTGTCGCTGCCAAAGCCCGCCGGGCCGCCGTTGGCCTCCAGCATCACCGCGAAGCGCTTCCAGGCATCGTCCACCTGCGCGGCGATCACCAGGTCGCCATCGGCGGCGCGGAACACGCCGTACAGGGTCGAGGTGGGCATGTCGTGGCCGGTCTGCTGCGGCACGATCTGGCCGCTGGACAGGGTGTAGCACTGCACCGCGTACTCGTGCATGGACACCAGGGTGTCGTACAGCGCCATGTCGATGTGCTGCCCACGACCGCTGTTCCCCCGCCCCAGCAAGGCGGCGTTGATGGCCGCCACCGCGTGGATGCCGGTGTACATGTCGCCCAGCGAAATACGCAGCAGCGGCGGCGCTTCGCCGGGGTTGCCGACCATCTGCATGATGCCGCTCTTGGCCTCGGCGATCAGGCCGAAGCCGGCGCGGTGGGCGTCGGGGCCGGTGTGGCCGTAGGCTGATATCGAGCAATAGACCAGCTTGGGGTTGCGCGCCGACAGCTCTGCATAGCCCAGGCCGAGTTTTTCCAGGGCCCCGGGGCGATAGTTCTCGATGAACACGTCGGCCGAATCACACAGCTTCTGCATGAACGCCTTGCCGCGGGGATCCTTCATGTTGACGCTGACACCCTGCTTGCCCATGTTCAGCTGCAGGAAGTAGCCGCTCTGGTGCTCGTCCAGGGTAAAGGCGTGCTGGCGGCCGGCGTCACCGCTGCCGGGGCGTTCCACCTTGATCACTTCGGCGCCCAGGGCCGCCAGGCAGCGGCCCACGTAGGGGCCGGCCAGGAAGTGGCTGTAGTCGATGACACGTATGCCTTTCAGGGGCAGTGGCTGAGTCATGCGTGCGGTCTCCGTGGCACCATCAGGCGGTGTTCACCGCGTTGCACGACCTGGCCGTGCTGGTTGATCAGTTCCGAAGGCAGGACGACGATGCCCCAGCCCGGTTTGCTGTTGCTGGCGCGCAGGCTGCCCACGCGGAACTTCACGTGCAGCACGTCGTTGACCTTGATCGGCAGTACGAAATCCCAAGTCCAGCCCAGGCTCATGCCCGGCAGGAAGCGGTAGTCACTTTGGGTCTTGAGGCCATCGGCGATGCTCTGGCCGAACAGCCCGTGGGCCACCAGGCAGCCGAAGTGGCTGGCGTTGGCGTAGGCCTCGTCGACATGCACCGGGGTGTGGTCACCGGTGAGGTCGGCGTAGGCCAGGATGCGTTCCTTGGTGACGGTGTATTCAGGGCTGGTGCATTCGTCGCCTTCACGGGCGTCGTCCCAGTATTTTTCTTGTGGGGTCATAGGGCAGCTCACGAACGAGGGTTGATGGCCAGGGCCTGTGCCACGCAGGCAACGGGCGAGGCTTGAATGAATTCCACGGCCAGGCCGTCAGGCAGGCGCAGCCAGTTGCGGCCTTGGGGCATGACGGTGACGTCGAATTGATGGGCGGCAGCCAGGGCGTACTCCAGGTCTTCGCACATCACGCCCAGGTGGCCGAGGCGGCCTTCGGGCGCGTCGTGGTCGGGCTTGCTCATGAACTGCATGCCGCCCAGGGTCCAGTACTGGATGGGTTCCTCCACGGTGCCCTGCACTTCGCGCAGGGTCATGCCGAATACCTCGTGAAAAAAACGGATGTGCCAGTGGATGTCCTTGACCCAGATGGCCACGTGTTCCACATAAGCTTTGGGGATGCTCACGGTTTGGCTTCCTCTTGTTGGTGTTGATCGGTCATCGCCCGTTCGATGCCCTTGATGCAGGCCACCAGGGTTTCGTTGACGGGCGTGGGCACGCCGTGGCGCTGGCCCCAGCGCACGACGGAGCCGTTGATGAAATCGATTTCGGTGACCGAGCCCTTTTCCAGGCTTTGCAGCATTGAGGTCTTGAACGCGCTTGGCAGGCCCTCGGCGGCCAGGTTCCAGGCGGCGCCCGGGTTGGTCAGGCTCAGTTGCACGCCGGCGGCGGTGGCCACGGCGATGGCTTCGGCCACGGCCGACAGCGACACGGCCTTGAGCAATGGCTCGCTGTAGAGCTGACCGTAAGTAAGACGGGTGATGCCGGTGAGCGCGCCGGTGGCGACGTTGACCAGCAGTTTGTCCCACATGGTGCCGACGATGTTTTCGCTGACGGTGGTGGCCAGGCCGGCGCCGTTGAACGCGTCGGCGATAGCCTGCACGCGGTCACTGAGGCTGCCGTCCAGCTCGCCGATGTAGGTGTGCTTGCCGGCCACGCCGGCGCGGATCACGCCGGGGGCCAGCAGCACTCCACCGACGTAGGTCTTGCCTGCCAGCACCTTGTCGCGTCCTACCGCCTCGGCCAGGATGTCCTCGTGGCCCAGGCCGTTCTGCAGCGACAGCACCAGGGTGTCGGGGCCGACCAGCGCTTGGGCGCCGGCAATGGCCTGGGCGGTGTGGAAGGACTTGACCAGCACCACAACCAGATCAACCACGCCGATGCGCTCGGCGTAAGTACTGGCACTGACGTTGACCGCCCGCTCACCGCGTTCGTCCAGCACCTTGAGGCCATGATCATTGATCGCCTGGACATGCCCGGCGTTGCGGTTGAGCAGCCAGGTTTCGTGGCCGGCTTCGCTCAGGGTCGCGCCGATGGCGCAACCCAGCGCGCCTGCGCCCAGAATGCATACTTTCAAGGGGTGGCCTCCTGTCGTTGTGGGGCCACTCTATGGGCGGGGGCATTGTTGAGCTATACAATGACTGCAATAGCTCTATTGCGAATTTCAATAATGGTCGATTTCCTCGCGCTTCCCGAGCCCAAGCTGCTGCAGCTGTTCAGCGTGCTCTACGACACCCGCAGCGTGACCCGCGCCGCCGAACAACTGGGCCAGAGCCAACCCACCATCAGCATCTGGCTGGGCCGCTTGCGCGAGCAACTGCACGACCCGTTGTTCGTGCGCACGCCGGGTGGCATGGCACCCACACCCCGCGCAGAGACCCTGATCGGACCGTGCCGCGAGGTGCTGGAGTCCTTGCGCAGGTTGACCAGTCACCAGGCCGACTTCGACCCGGCTACCACGCAACGGCGCTTGCGCTTGTGCATCAGTGACGCCAGCCACATCACCTTGCTGCCGCGGCTGCTGGAGCACCTGCGCCAGGTCGCGCCCGGCATTCGCCTGGAAGCCGCGCGCATCGACGGCAACACCGAGCGCGCACTGGAGTCGGGGGAGGCTGACCTTGCCGTGGGCTTCGTGCCCTGGCTGGGCGGGGGCATGTACCAGCAGGTGCTGTTCCCCCAGGACTGGGTATGCCTGAGCAACGCTGCCCACCCCCGCATCGGGACGTCCCTTGATCTGCCGCGTTACCAGGCCGAAGGCCACGTGCTGGTCACCGCAGGTACCGGCCAGAAGCTGCTGGAAACCGCCTTGGCCCGCCAAGGCATCGAACGCCAGATCATCCTGGAGCTCCCCGGCTTCCTGGGCCTGGGCGCGATCATCGGCAGCACCGACCTGATCGCCACCCTGCCCCGTCATATCGGTGAAACCCTGGCCTGCGCCCACGGCCTGCGCGTGCACGATTGCCCGGTGGCGATAGAAGGTTTTTCAGTCAAACAGCACTGGCATGCCCGCTATCACCTGGACGCCGGCAACCGCTGGTTGCGTACGGTGATGGTGAAGCTGTTCAAGACACCTGCTTAGCCACCCGCCCGCCAAAACCTCACGCCGTAGCCGCTGCATGATCCATGAGTGAGATTCCACTTTCATGACCCAGCAGCTGTTCGAGATCAGCCGCACCAGCCACTTCCAGATAGGTACAATTCCCACTCACGGCCTGATGAGATGGCATTCATGGATTTATACGTAGTACGGCATGGAGAAACCTGGGCGAATGCCGAACAACGTTACCTGGGTGCGCTCGACGCCTCGCTGACAGAACGAGGACGTGAGCAAGCTAAAGCGCTGGCCGCGAATATGCCCCCTGAGCTGGACGCACTTGTCGTGTCGCCACGTATAAGGGCAATGGAAACCGCCCGCATTCTGAACGAGCGGCTTGTTCTCCCGATGCAGATAACGGACAACTTTCGAGAGCGTGATGTGGGGGTTTTCGAGGGGTTGACCCAGGCAGAGGCAAAGGCGCGATATCCGCAGCTTTGGTCACGAAACATCACCCGCCAATGGGAGCTTGCCCCTACCGGTGGGGAGTCGATTGTTGACGTGGTGGAACGGGTCAGAGGCGGGTTGATGAATCTGCAGTCGAGCTATTCATCGAAGCGTATTCTTCTCGTTGCGCATGGCTTCGTTGCAAAGACAATCCGCGCACTGGCCAGGAGCGACTTTTCAGACTTCTACCACTGGCAGCTCGCCAACGGCAGCATGCTCGCGTTGGAACACTTCGAACTGCCGACAGTCGACCTGCAGACGTTACAGGCCTCGCTGCCACCTGGATATCACAAGGCCGGCTCCTACCACGGGCCGCGTAGGAGCCGACTTTAGTCGCGATGCAGGCGACGCTATTCAAGACAGTTACTACTGCGCTTCAGGGTTAACCAGCAAGTTGCAATGCACCACAGACAATCAGTGAGGCTTCCACGCCTACCGGGGTAGGAGCCAGCCTTGGCCGCGACTCAGACAACGCCGACCTGTAGCAGCTGCCCAAGGCGGCGTCACAGACGACGCGGTGGGTCAGTAAGCGCGCGGCGCCTGTGACGCGGCCTGGCGGCCGCTGCAGGTTGCCCAACGCCATGGAATTTCCCACAGTGTGTAACTGCGCAAGATGGGCGGTGCACACTGTGAGTCCCTACTGCACCGGCAGGAAATTCAGGAACAGCAGGCTCTGAGCGTAGTTCAGACCGATACGTCTATATCGCTCATCCAGCATCTGCGCCACCAGGTCCAGGCGCGCCACTATCTTGCCGAACTCGGTGGCGAAGCTCAGGTTGCTGCCCTCTTCCGAGATCGCGTTGGAAAACAGCAACGGCTCGCCCTGGGCGTCCTGCCGCTGGCTGAGCAGCCAGGTGGCCTTCTCGATGTTGCGCGCCGCGTTGTTGATGAAGGTAGGGTTGAGGGTGTCGGTCATGTAGAACGTCAGCCGGTTGCCATGGGCCGTCACCAGCATGCTGCCGATGGCGTAGATAAACGCACCCACGCGATCGCCCAGAAACTCCGGGCTCATGGCGTAACTCAGCGCCGCCAGGTCCTTGCGTCCGCCCAGCTGCGGTAACGGTTGCTGCTGCTCAATGGCCAGGCGCACCTGGCGCTCAGCCGTGGCGGCATCGACAAAACCGGAACGTTTCCATTGCGCGGGGTTGCGCAAGTACAGTTTATTCATCAGCAGGTAAAGGCTTTGCAGGTTGTCGTGCATGGCCAGGGTTGCCATGCGATCAACGCTGGTCTGGAAAAATTCGTCAGGTTTGCCATTGCTGATCTGGGTGGCGATGTCTTGCCCCGTCTGGCGGCTGCAGCCTTGCAGTGCCAGCATCAACGTCAAGGCAAACAACGGCGTGCGTAACAGTGGAGGTAATACGACAAGCATGCAATTGGGGGCCTGGGAAAGGGAAATATCACGGCAGTGCCGCAGGCGAGGCGATGTATAGAGGGCCAAATCGGCAAAAAGTGCGATCCGCCGGGCGCTTGAGCAATTGGTCGGGATTCACGCCACTGTCACCGGCACCGCTTTGTGAATGGCCGCAGACCCGGTACCCTCTGCGCTCATACCCACCCAGGACCACGCCCTTGATCACGCTGCACGCGTTGCCGGATCCCGATCCCGCCGTCACCTGCGACACCTGCGCAGCCAAATGCTGCCGCCTGGAAGTGATGCTGATCACCGACACCGGGGTGCCCGAACGGTTTATCGAGACCGATGACTGGGGGTCGCAAACCATGGCACGCCTGGACGACGGTTGGTGCGCCGCGCTGGACCGACGCACCATGAGCTGCAGCATCTACCGCCTGCGCCCGCTGATCTGCCGCGAATTCGAAATGGGCGGCAGCGACTGTCTGGAAGAACGGCTGGTCCCCTGAGGCCCCGCCTGGATCACACAACCGCCCGACGCCGCGGCTTCACCAGCGCCAGCGAGGAGCGAATACGCCCGGCCAGCGAACTGGCACCGTGCAGGTTGTCGTAATGGAACACTGCCGTGGCGCGGATGCCCTTGGGGTCAGCCGGCAAGTTGGTGTGCAGCGAGCGATAGCCCCAGAACAGGTACATGTTGCCCGGTTCCATGGCGACTTGCGTGAAACGGGCGCTACCGCGCTCGTACGCCCGCACCAGGCTGCGCTGGGACCACCGGTTGTCGATCTTCAACTTGTCGATCAGGTTCATGGCATAGGTGCCGCGCAACGGACGCTTGCTGGGCAGCATCAGCAGGTCGCCCTTGTTGCCCTCGGGCATGCACACCGGCAGGATGGCCGTGAGCACGAACGAGTCGTAGTGGAAGATCATCGATTCGCGCCGACCGCTATCGCCTACCAGGCAGCGCAACACCTGGTACAGCGCGTCGTCATTGGCCGCACGGCCTGTAGCCTGGGTGACGATCCGCCGGCATAGATCGAGAAACACGGGCGATCGCCCCCATTCAGAGAGCAGCGATCCGGCGACCGCCTGATGCCCGGCAAGTGCCACGTAGTGGTTGCCGGCTTGAGCCACCTCACGCTTGACCAATGCCTGCACGTCTTCAAGCTCTGCCGCGCTGGCCCAGTTGGGCAGCACGGCGTACCCCTGTTGATCGATCAAGGCTGTCAGGGTCTTGATCTGTTCATCACTGAAGTGTTCGTACTGCATGCCCATCTCTCCCCAATGTGAGTGGTGACCCAAGGCGGTGGGCGGCTGTCCGCTCGGCCAGCCGCGTGCCGCCCTGATGGGCAGCAAGCAGGCAGGTTCGACAAGACAGGCGTCCGCACGACAATGCGTCGGCGGTGTCGGTACACCCACGGCGATGCACTGTCGGGGTGCCCCGCACTTCAGACGGCCGCTCTAACGGCGGGCACGCAAATCGGGACTCAGAAGAGGTTAGCAGTGGTTCTCAAATGGACTTGGTACTTTGGTGCATTTTTCCATACCAGTCGTCGACTTGCATGATGTGCTTCATGCATGAAACGAACATCGTCAGAAAAACGTCACGCAACGCCGAGATGAATTAACCACTGATCATTGCACCACCCCAGCTTCGCGCAACCGGCGGATCTGCGCTTCGTCCAAGCCCAGGCCCTGCAGCACGCTGTCGGTGTGGGCGCCCAAAGCCGGGCCTTGCCACCGCACCTCACCGGGCGTGTCCGACAGTTTGGGCACGATGCCAGGCATCTTCACCTGCGCACCGCCGGGCAATTGCGCCGACAGCAGCATGTCGCGAGCCTGGTAGTGCGGATCGTTGACGATGTCGGCCACTGAATAGATACGCCCGGCCGGCACGTCGGCCGCCTCCAGCGCGTCGAGGATATGCTCCACACTGTGGCGCGAGCTCCAGTCGCTGATGGCCTGGTCCAGCAACGCGCTTTGTGCCGCACGACCATCGTTGTGGGCGAAGTCGGGCAGTTGGCCCAGATCATCACGGCCAATGGCGCTCATCAGGCGCTTGAAAATGGGGTCGCTGTTGCCGGCGATGACCACGAATGCGCCGTCCGCCGAGGGGTAGGTATTGGAGGGGGCAATGCCCGGCAGCGCGCCACCGCTGCGTTCACGCACATGGCCCAGGTGATCGTATTCGGGCACCAGGCTTTCCATCACGTTGAACACGCTTTCCACCAGCGACACATCGACGATCTGGCCATCGCCCTGGCCGGTCTTGACCCGTAGCAATGACATCAATGCGCCCATCACGGCGTGCATCGAGGCCAGCGAGTCACCCAGGCTGACGCCGACGCGGGCCGGTGCCGAATCGGGGCTGCCGGTGGTGTAGCGAATACCGCCCATGGCCTCGCCGATGGCGCCGAAACCGGGCCGGTCGCGGTAGGGACCGGTCTGGCCGTAACCGGAAATGCGCACCAGGGTCAGCTTCGGGTTCAGCTCATGCAGCACGTCCCAGCCCAGGCCCAGATTTTCCAGGGCCCCGGGACGCAGGTTCTCGATGATCACGTCGGTGTCACGGGCCAACTGCTTGATGATGTCGATACCCTGGGGTGACTTGAGGTTCAGGGCCAGGGACTGCTTGTTGCGCGATTGCAGGTACCACCATAAGGAGGTGCCTTGGTGCAGCTTGCGCCATTTGCGCAACGGGTCGCCCTGCCCCATGGATTCGACCTTGATGACCTGGGCGCCGAACTCGGCCATCAGCCGGGCGGCAAAGGGGGCGGCGATCAGCGTGCCGATTTCCAGCACCTTGATACCGCTGAGCGGACCGGGCATGGGGGTGGCCTCTTGTTGTTGGAATGCCAGGCTGACGCGGGCCCGGATCAGGCACGGACAGCCGTCAAGGTGTAGCACATCGGCAACTGCGCTGCCCGCTGCTCGTAGCGATCGTAGACTTCCTCGCGGTTGGAGTGGGCGAACTCCTTGAACTGGCTGATGCGCAGGCCGGCGGCGATGAGGCTGGTGAAAATATCGCTCAAGGTGTGAATGTGCCAATAGGACGGTGCCCCAGTGGCCGACGCTGCGCCCCCGTAAATAATGGCTTCATCGTTTACCTCTGGCGCCTGCCGGAAATAGGAGTCTGTTGGGGTAAAGGGATCGGCACCCTCGGGGTCGAACATCTCCAGGAAGGGATGGGTTTCGTAAATCACCAGCCGGCCACCGGGGCGCAGGGTGCTGGCCACGCAGTGCATGAAGGTATTCAGGTCGGGCATCCAGTTGAGCACGCCGATGGTGATCAGGGCCACGTCGAATGCGCCCTGCAGCGTCACCGGCAGGTGGTGAATATCGGCTTCGACGAACTCGGCCGGGTGCGGCGAGCATTCGGCTAATTCACGGGCCTGCTGCAGGAACGCGCTGGATTGGTCGACGCCTACCACGCGGCGGGCGCCCAGGGCGAACAGCGAGAACACTTCGCGGCCGTTGTTGCAGCCCAACTGGATGACGTCCTGCCCTTGCACGCAGGCTTCGCTCAGGCACTGCGTGAGGGTGGCGTCCAGGCAGGAAAAGTCCGCGCCGCCGATGTGGCTCGCCAGGCGCTGCCAGGCGGGCGACTGCCGGTGGAACCGGGCGGATTGGTCCCAGGCTTCCTTGTTGCTGGCGATCATGTGGGCGTGGGTGGGTGTCTTCATGACAATACTCCTTGGAGGCGCTGCCTGCGGCATCGGCTGGTTTTTGTAGCAGCGGTCTCCAGGCCGCGTCAAACCCACATCATGGGGAAATGTATCCAAAACAAGGGAACTGGCCTTTTGCCGTCATGTCTGAGCCCCGACACAGGGAGTTTTCATGACCATGCACAGTTTGCACCGTTTCCAGATTCACTACCGGCTTCACGGCCGGCCTTGCCATTTCGAACAGCGCGACACAGTGATGAGCGATGCCGACGCCTGGTATTACGCCTCACTGCACTCAGGCACCAGCCCCGCGCTTCAGGATGAGGGCGGTGGCCAGGCAATGCAGTGCGCCAGAGCCCGGGAGGCAGGGCTGAGTGATGTGCGGTGGCTGAGGCTGGATTGAGGTTGTAGGACTGCTCCTACGAGGGAAAAAGTTCTGGCTTACATGGGGTCTGAAGGACCTCATGGGCAGTTACAAAGTGGCGGGGGGCGGTGCTGGATTCTCGGGTTTGAGGCCGTATAGTGGGGGCATTCAACACAACGAGGCGGCAAGGAATAAAGCTCATGACGTTTGTGACACGTGACGTATTCGACGCAAAAATCGAAACCATCGAGACCCGAATGGATGCGCGGCTGGAAGCCATCAACGCAAAGTTCGACGCCACCAGCGCACGGATCGATAATTTCATGATCGTACAAGCTGAACGGGATCGCCGCTTCTACGAAGGCCAGGAATTACGCGATAAACGCCTCGATACCATGTCCACCCAAATGGGCGACCTCGCCGTGGAAATGCGCGCCGGCTTCAGCTCCCTGCGCACCACCATCCTGGTCACCGCCGTCACCGCCACTATCGCGATCGTCCTGGGTGTGGCCTCCTTCAACGCCACGCTCACCAACAATATGCTTGCAGCCTTCCAGCTCGGCAAGTCCGTGCAAACCAGCGACGCCGCTCCCCACCCCGTCACACCGCCCGCCCCCGAAAAAGCGCCGCAAACGGCTGACTAACGAGTCATTTTTCAGCCAACCAGTCCGCCTTTCGCCCCAAACCCCGATGAACACGGCACGCCGCCAACCAAGATGTAGTGCCTATAAAAATTCACTACAAAAGGTGTTGACGCGCCGTTCAGCGCCTTGCATAGTGAAGCCGTCTCCCCGATCGGGAGCCAAGGCAAGGGTTTCAAAGCCACTCGACAAGCCGTCGTTTGGTTGCGTGATGTGTACTGCCCACAAGGCAGATTGATGAAAGCTGACCGGCAGGTTGCCCGTATCGGGTGATCAGGCTGGCAAGACGATCTCAAGATGCTTGTGACTGACCGCAGTACCGTCGTCCGTGAATGTTCTGATTCGTCGCGCCTTCCTCCCTGCTGTAGTGGGCTTCCATCAACGCTACACACATCCCATCCCTGCCCATCTGCAACCGGCGTTTGCCTTGCAGCGCAGTGTATTGGCCGATTGGGGGCCATGTTTGAACTCATCACCGACAAGACGAAATAACAGTTGAGGGGACTTACATATGAACTTGAACAATCAACCTACCATTGAAGAACTGGCTCAATTGTTCGCATCGCGCAAAGACACGCTGGACAGCCACATCCTGTGGGTCTGCGAATCGGGCGAAGTTCATATCGATGGGATGGCACGCCACGCAGGCGAAGCCGAATTCGAGCAAAGCAAACCGACCATGCGGGCGCGGCTGCGCACCTACCGTCGCGGCCAGGGCTACATTGGCCGCAAGGCGGCCGCCGACCGGGAGTTCATTGGCCGGGTGCTGCATACCCTGGAAAATGAATGGCCGCAAGCGCGCCAGGCCCATGACGTCAAGGTGATCGACCAGTACTGCTGATATCGCCCGTTTCTCTGGCTAAAACCGCGTTGTCTGCATCGCGACCAAAGTCGGCTCCTACACCGTTCGTGGTAGGAGCCGGCCTTGGCCGCGAGCATGGATTACGCCAGCCAACCCTGGCTGCGTTGCCGGCACACCGCTTGCCACTCGCTGTAACCCCAGATGCCCGTCACCAGCAACGCTCCCACCACCGCCATTCCCCAGTGATGGCGTTCGCATACACTGCACAGCACCTGCAGCGTCAGCAAGAATATCCCTGCCCCCAGAAACGGCCTCGCCCCACGCGGTGGCTGCGATTTTTCCGGTCCATTCATGCGCGATGTCCCTTTTTCTTGTTTTCGCTGATGGCCACACGGTAACACGGCCAGCCTGATAAAAAAGGATCTGCCGTATTACCAAAAAGGTGCATATACGCCGCATTTTGAGGCACGATGCACAGCATAAAAGCCACAAAATCGACGAAACTGTGCACTGTGAACACCCACCTACAGTCCCCCTGCCCTGTTGCCCGCGCCAACGGCGCTGGCCCGCTACTTGCTCTGCCAAGGCCCGTCCCCACCACGACCGCCTGCGGAGCACAATAATGAGTTCAACCAGCGAGTTCGCCTTGAGCGAAGCCCCACGCCAGGGCCGCAAAGGCCTGCTGTCCATTGCGATGGTGCTGTTCAGCTTCACCTTCTTCACCGGCACCATGTTTGCCGGCGGCAAACTGGGCATGGCCTTCGGCGTCAGCGACATGCTGTGGATCGCCTTCATCGGCAACAGCCTGCTGGCGCTGTATGCCGCCGCCCTGGCGCTGATTGGCTCGCGCAGCGGCCTGAACACCGTGTTGATGGGCCGCTTCTGTTTCGGCGAAGCGGGCAGCCGCCTGTCCGACTTTTTGCTGGGCTTTGCCGAATTGGGCTGGTACGCCTGGGGCACCGCCACGGTGGCCATCGTACTGGTGAAACTGCTGGACCTGAGCCAGGGGCTGACCACGCCGCTGATGGTGCTGTTCGGCTTCGGTTTCTGCGTAACGGCGCTGGTGGGCTACAAGGGCCTGGATGTGCTGTCGCGCATTTCGGTGCCGTTGATGTTCATCCTGCTGGTGGTGTCGATGGTCATTGCCACCCGCACCATCGGCGGCTGGCAGGGCCTTGCCGCCGTGTTGCCCCATGAAAGCATGAGCGTCTCGGCGGCCATCACCATGGTCTTCGGCACCTTTGCCAGCGGCGCCACCCAGGCCACCAACTGGACGCGCCTGGCGCGCAGCGGGCGCGTTGCGGTGATTGCCAGTGTGCTCAGCTTTCTGGTGGGCAATGGCCTGATGATCGTCGCCGGCGCCTGGTGCGCCATCGTCTATCAGCAGGCCGATATCGTCGAAGTGATGATGCTGCAGGGCCTGTCGTTTGCCGCCGTGGTGATGCTGTGCCTTAACCTGTGGACCATCCAGGGCCCGACCATCTACAACGTCTCGGCCGCCGCCTGCCACCTGGTGCGCAGCGAACGTCGGCGCACCATGACCCTGATCGCCGCCGCCGTAGGTGTGGTACTGGCCATCGGCGGCATGTACGAAATGCTGATCCCCTTCCTGATTCTGCTGGGCTCGATCATTCCGCCCATTGGCGGGGTGATCATGGCCGATTACTGGTGCCGGCACCGCGGCCAGTACCCGTTGCTGGCCGAGGCCCGCCTGCCGCGCTATAACCTGATCGGCCTGGGGGCCTACGCCGTGGGCGCCGTGGCGGCCTACAGCTCGCCGTGGATCGCCCCGCTGGTGGGCATCGGCGCCTCGGCCGCCTGCTATCTGGTACTGCTGCAACTGAGTGGCCAGCGTCGCAACCAACTGCAAGAGACCCTATGAGCCTGACCGTGGAACAGATCCTGGCCCTGCCGGGCCTGGAAGACATGACCTTGCGCGCTGGCGCCCGTCAGTGCCATCGCAGCGTGCGCTGGTCGTACGTGGCGGAAAACGACGGCATTGCCGACTGGGTGATGGGCGGCGAGCTGGTCTTCGTCACCGGCATCAATTTGGCCCGCGACGAAGCTGACCTGCTGCGTCTGGTGCGCGAGGGCGAGCGCTGCGCCATCGCCGGCCTGGTGATCCTGACCGGCGACGCCTTCATCCAGCGCATCCCCACCTCGGTGGTGGCGCTGGCCGAAGAGCTGGGGCTGCCGCTGATCGAACAGCCTTACGCGCTGAAGATGGTCATCGTCACCCACCTGATCGGCACCTCGCTGGTACAGATGGCCCAGGTGCGCCGTTCTCGTCACGACATACTCGGCCAACTGTTGGCCGGTGACTACCCCAGCATCGCCATCGTGCGCCAGCGCGCCGCGCATTTGCAGTTGCCGCTCGACGGCCCACGACGGGTGCTGGTGATGCGCCTGTGCAACCAGGCGGCGCTGTTCGAGCAACAGTCACCCACCGACGCCGAGCGCCAGTTACAGCAGAGCCGCCAGGCCCTGGAAGACCAGTTGGACGCCTGGAACCGGGAGCGCCCGGCGCCGCTGCCACTGGTCATTCAGGGTGAATGGCTGGTGCTGCTGCTCAGCGGCGATGGCGACCCGCGCAGCCAGCTGGCGCCGCTGTACCGCGACCTGCTGGGCATGGCCGCGCCCATGTCGCTGTTCATGGGCCTGTCCGCCGTGGTCCATGAGCCCGGCCAATACCGCCAGGCAATGGGCGAAGCACGCCAGGCGCTGGAGGTGGCCGAGCACCTGCGCCCCGCCCACGGCCTGTGCGACTTCAACGAGCTGGGCGTGCTGCGCCTGTTGCAGGCCATCCCCGACCGCCGGGTGATCGACACCTTCGTGCGCCAGACACTGGGCACGCTGCAGGAGACCGGCCGCAAACAACCTCAGATCCTGCTGCACACCCTGGACGCGCTG
Organism: gamma proteobacterium L18; assembly: GCA_000497835.1. Lineage (GTDB taxonomy): Bacteria > Pseudomonadota > Gammaproteobacteria > Pseudomonadales > Pseudomonadaceae > Aquipseudomonas. The sequence continues at coordinate 743,904 of KI547165.1, forward strand.
CTGCAGGAAAACGGCAATGGCCTCAAGGCCGCACAGCGCCTGGGCATCCACCGCAATACCCTGAACCAGCGCGTGCAACGTATCGAACAACTCAGCGAGCAGTCGCTCGATGATCCCCTCTTCCGCATGAATGCTTCGGTGGCGCTGCTGGTATGGCGCATGGCCGAGGCCCAGTTACAGGACCGCCCATGAACATCATCAACGCTACCCTGCGCAAACGCCAAGGCCTGTTCACCGTGAGCTTGGAAGGTGAGCGCATCACCGCCATCACCCCTCAGTCCGACACAAAAGCCGCTGTCGGCGATGACATCGACGCCCGTGGCCAACTGCTGATCGCCCCCCTGGTGGAGCCCCACATCCACCTGGACGCCACGCTCACCGCCGGCGACCCGGAATGGAACATGAGCGGCACGCTGTTCGAAGGCATCGAGCGCTGGGGCCAGCGCAAGGAAACCATCACCCACGAAGACACCAAGCAGCGCGCTCACACCACCATCCGCATGCTGGCCGAGCACGGCATCCAGCACGTGCGCACCCACATCGACGTCACCGACCCGACCCTGGGCGCACTCAAGGCCATGTTGGAGGTGCGCGAAGAAGCACGGCACCTGATTGACCTGCAGATTGTGGCGTTCCCCCAGGAAGGCATCGAGTCGTTCGACAACGGCCGCGCCCTCATGGAGCAGGCCATCGAGATGGGCGCCGATGTGGTGGGCGGCATTCCTCACTTTGAAAATACCCGTGAACAGGGCGTCAGCTCGATCAAGTTCCTCATGGACCTGGCCGAGCGCACCGGCTGCCTGGTGGACGTGCACTGCGACGAAACCGACGACCCCAACTCGCGCTTCCTCGAAGTGCTGGCCGAAGAAGCCCGGGTACGCGGCATGGGCAGCCGCGTCACGGCCAGCCACACCACGGCCATGGGCTCGTACGACAATGCCTACTGCTCCAAACTGTTCCGCTTGCTCAAGCGCTCGGGGATCAACTTTGTCTCCTGCCCTACCGAGAGCATTCATTTGCAAGGCCGCTTCGACACCTTCCCCAAGCGCCGTGGCGTGACCCGCGTGGCCGAGATCGATCGTGCCGGCATGAACGTGTGCTTTGGCCAGGATTCGATCAAGGACCCGTGGTACCCGCTGGGCAACGGCAACATTCTGCGGGTGCTGGATGCCGGGCTGCACATCTGCCACATGATGGGGTTCGAGGATTTGGCCCGCAGCCTGGACCTAGTGACGGATAACAGTGCGCGCACCCTCAACCTGGGTGAGCGTTACGGGATCGAGGTGGGGCGGCCGGCGAACCTGGTGATCCTGGATGCCGAGAGTGATTATGAGGCGGTAAGACGCCAGGCCAAGGCGCGGGTGTCGATTCGCGGGGGCAAGGTGTTGATGACGCGCATCCCGGAGCGGGTGGTTTTTGGGTGACTCCTGAGGGGGGCGCTTGGGATTTTCAGGGAGGTTGAGATCGCGCGCCGCCCGCGCGGCGCTTCCCGGGCAGAGCCCGGTCCTACATTTGTTTCGGGCCAGTTATGTCAGTGATATCACCTGGTCCGCCTTGTGTGTTCACTACAGATCTGCGGTGAACACACAAGGCGGACGAGGCGATCTCACAGGCAATGGT
>KI547165.1:745632-765671 GCA_000497835.1 gamma proteobacterium L18
TGTTCACTACAGATCTGCGGTGAACACACAAGGCGGACGAGGCGATCTCACAGGCAATGGTACGTTGCAACAAATGTAGGACCGGGCTTGCGCGTGAGGCGGGGAAGCGCCGCGCGGGCGGCGCACGATCTCATGAACACCCACAAACCAACGGCATGCCCCCCTCCCCCCCCAATGCCCCACAAATTCACTATTACAAAACGTTTCCCAAAAGGCAGAATGCGCTAGTCCGCCACTCGGCCATACAAGGAAACCCGCCCGTGCCCGCCACCCGCACCACGCCCGCCACCTGGATCGCCCTGCTGGTGGCCGTGACGTTCTTCATGGAGAACCTCGACGCCACGGTCATCAGCACGGCCCTGCCGGAAATCGCCCGACAGTTCGGCAAAGCCCCGGTGGACCTCAACATCGGCATCAGCGCTTACCTGCTGGCGGTGGCGATTTTCATCCCGCTGTCGGGCTGGGTGGCTGACCGCTTCGGCACCCGCCGGGTGTTTTCCTGTGCAATCAGCCTGTTCACCCTGGCCTCGCTGTGGTGCGGCCTGAGCCAAAGCCTGGAAAGCTTCGTGGCCGCGCGCGTGCTGCAAGGCATCGGCGGCGCAATGATGGTGCCCGTGGGACGCCTGGCCGTATTGCGCACCACCGAGAAGAAAGACCTGGTGAAGATGATCGCGGTGATCACCTGGCCCGGCCTGGTGGCGCCGATCCTCGGCCCGCCCTTGGGCGGCCTGATCGTGACCCACGCCTCCTGGCCGTGGATTTTCTACGTCAACCTGCCGCTGGGCCTGATCGCCCTGGCGTGCGCCCTGTGGCTGGTGCCCAAGGGCACGGCGGAAAACAACCGGCCGTTCGACAGCGTCGGTTTCCTGCTGCTGGCCGGAGCCTGCGCCGCGTCCATGCTGGGCCTGGAATGGCTGGGCGGCGCTGCGCACATGAGCACCGGCTTCGGCCTGCTGATAGTGGGCGCGGTGCTGGCGGTACTGGCCATCCGGCACTGCCGACGTCACCCCACGCCGCTGCTGCCCCTGGGCCCGGTGGCCATCGACACCTTCCGCGTCAGCATTTTCGGCGGTTCGCTGTTCCGCGTGGCCATCAGCGCACTGCCGTTCTTGCTGCCGCTGCTGTTCCAGGTGGGCTTCGGTTTCTCGCCGGTGTACGCCGGCAGCCTGGTGCTGGCGGTATTCGCCGGCAACCTGGCGATGAAGCCGTTCACCACCGCCACCATGCGCCGTTACGGTTTCCGCCGGGTACTGTTGGTCAACGGCCTGATCGGCGTGGCGTCGATTGCCGCCTGTGCACTGTTCAGTGCCGACACCCCATGGCCGCTGGTGGTGCTGGTGCTGTTCATAGGTGGCTTGTCGCGCTCGATGCAGTTTACCTGCTACAACTCCATCGGCTTTGCCGACGTGCCCAAGGACCGCATGAGCGAGGCCTCGACCCTGTTCAGCATGTTCTTCCAGTTGGGCATGGGCGTGGGTGTGGCCGCCGCGGCGCTGTTGCTGCGCCTGTCCATGAGCGTGCAGGGCCATGCGGCCCAGGCTCAGCCCAGCGATTTCCGCGTGGCCTTCCTGGGCATTGCAGTGTTGGGGCTGATTGCGTTGGTGGACGCGGTGAAGCTGCCGCGCCGGGCGGGTGAGCAGGTGTTGCAGGGCTGAGCGTCCAACCGATCTATCGCGTCGTCTGCATCGCGGCCAAGGCCGGCTCCTACCCCACCCCTGGCACCGATGCATGGAGTTGCACTGTGGGAGCAAAGCTTGCTCGCGATAGTATCGACGCGTAGTCCAGAAAAACCGCGTCGCCTGCATCGCGAGCAAGCTTTGCTCCCACAGTGTTTACCTCCATAAGACAGCTGCGGCGACGTCGATTCAGCGGCGGCTAGGCATCAGCCGCAGTTCCAGGTATTGCAGCAGCATGATGGTCTTGCCGTCGTTGATCTGGCCATTGCTGACCATGGCCAGGGCCTCGTCGAAGCCCAGTTCCAGCACCTCGATGTCCTCGCCCTCGCCTTCCAGGCCGCCGCCGTCGCTGACACGGTCCTTGTCTTCGTATTCGCCGATGAAGAAGTGGATGCGCTCGGTCACCGCACCAGGACTCATGAAGGCCTCGTAGATTTTCTCGATGGCCTTGACCCGGTAGCCGGTCTCTTCTTCCACTTCCAGGCGGATGCGCGCCTCGGGGCTGGCGTTGTCCAGCAGGCCTGCGGCGGTCTCGATCAGGTAGCCGTCGGTGCCGTTGAGGAAGGTGGGCAGGCGGAACTGGCGGATCAGCACCACCGTGCGCTTGGCCAGGTTGTACAGCAGGATGGTGGCGCCGTTGCCGCGGTCATAGACCTCGCGGGTCTGGGTTTGCCAACTGCCGTCGCGGCGGCGCAGGTCGAAGGTGTATTTGTTCAGCAGGTACCAATTGTCCGAGAGCAATACCTTGCCCGTGATGCGTACGGAGCTGTCAGCCATGAAAGATCCTTGAGAGTAAAACCGCAAAGGCGCAGGGTCACCCGCGCTCCGTTGTTGCGTCAAGCACCGGCGCCAACGGACAGACCGCTTGCGCCCGTGCGCTGAGCCCCGCGCGCAAGCCCTGCAGCTGGGCGATGCGTTCGTCGATGGCGGCCAGTTTCTGTGCGAACACGGCTGCCAGGCGCTCCGTCGGCTCATCATCGACCTGCCACAGCGTAGGCAGGTTCTCGCCCACCTCCGCCAGGCTGAAGCCCAATTGCTGCGCGGTGCGGATGTACTGCACCAACTGCACCGTGTCCGGGTGGTAATGCCGATACCCGTTGGCGCTGCGCGTGGCGCGAATCAGCCCGCGCTCCTCGTAGAAGCGCAAGGCATCGCAGCTGACCCCGGCCGCCTTGGCCACTTGCCCTATTTTCATCCTGCCCCCTTGACCCTGGACCTAGCACCAGGGTTTAGCCTGGCGATCCTATCACTATGGAAGTCAGTCGCAATGGATACCCCTCGTTACCTACGCCGGGTGCGCGCCAGTGCCTGGTATGACCTGTTCGCCACCGGTGCCTTCATGACGCCCTGGACCATGGCGTGGTTGTTTGATCAATTGAGCCGGTTGTCGGAGGCACTGGGACTGGGCCGGCCAGCGCCGTTGCTGGACCCGGCGCACATGCTGCTGGCCAATCTGCTGGGCAGCGTGGTGGTGGTGTGGGCGGTGCTGCGCTTGCGGCACACACGGATCGAGCATGGCGCCTATGACGGCGCGGCGCGGGGGTTGTTTGCGCTGTGGCAGATCGTGGCGGTGGCTCAGGGGGCGAGCCCGGTGATACTGGCGTTTACCGTGATGGAGGTGGTGTTCGGGGTGTGGCAGTTGGCGCCGTTGCTGCAACGCGAGCGTGTGCAAATCCTGTAGGAGCCGACCTTGGTCGCGATGCAGGCGCTGCGGTCTACCAGAAGGGGCCTCATCGCGAGCAAGCTCGGCTCCTACAGATTGCATGAAGCGCATCTAGGGCTGCGCCACCTGCGCATTGAGGTCGCTCTCTTCTTCGGCCAGCGCCTGCGGCAACGACGCCCGCAGGTGCTCCACCCAGGTGCGGATCTTCGCGTCCAGGTACAGCCGCGAGGGGTAAATCGCATACAGGTTGAGCCGCTGCAACCGATACCCCGGCAACACCCGCACCAACTCGCCACTGCGCAGCCCGTCGATGGCCGAATAACTGGGCAGCACGCCAATGCCCATGCCGCTGCGAATCGCCACGCGCATGGCGTCGATGGCATTGACCTGGAACGGCGAGGCGCGCAAAGCCGCCACCACAGGCCCGTCAGGTCCTTCGAACTGCCAGCGGTTGTCCGGGTAGGCGACGCTGCTCATCAGCAGGCAATCATGGTGCTCAAGCTCCGCCGGGGTCAGCGGTGCACCGCGACGCGCAAGGTAGCGCGGTGCGGCACAGAGCACGCTGTAGATGGCGCCCAGGCGTTGGGAGATATAGCCCGAATCCGGCAGTTGCGCCGCCAGCACGATGGACACATCGAACCCGTCCTCGATCAGATCCGGCACGCGGTTGCTCAAATGCAGGTCGAAGCTCACCTCGGGAAAGCGCTCGCGGTACTCGGCCATGGCCTCGATCACGTAATGCATGCCGATCCCCGCCATGGCGTGCACCTTGAGACTGCCGGCGGCATAGTCCTGGGTGGCTTCGGCCTCGGCTTCGGCTTCGGCCACCGACGCCAGGATGCTTTCGCAGCGCTGGTAATAGCGCTTGCCCGCCTCGGTCATGGCGATGCGCCGGGTGGTACGGTTCAGCAGCCGCGTGCGCAGGTGGGTTTCCAGGTTGGACACTGCGCGCGACAGGTTGGCGGTGGTGGTGTTCATCTGCTCGGCCGCCACGGTGAAGCTGCCGCTCTGCGCCACGCACACGAAGGCGCGCATGTACTGGAGTATGTTCATCGCCGTTTCACCGCTGGCAGGAACGTCGATTATAAAATTAATTACAACAAACAATCATCTTTTGTTGCGTTTATTGCATCACCCGCACACCGGTAAAATCCCTTCTATCCAGAAGCAACGGGCACACCAGGGGTTGACCAGCGGTGAAACGACTCATTTCCAAGCATGCATTACCCCTGGCGGTACTGACATTAACGTTAACAATCAGTGGCTGCATCAGCACCCACGGCATCGGTCCGCACACCCAACCCATGCCGGCCGACCAGTTGCAGACCGACGCCGCCATCGCCCAGTCGCGCAGCGATGCCCACTGGCCTGACAGCCGTTGGTGGCAAGCCTATGGTGACGCCCAGTTGAACAGCTGGATTGACGACGCCCAACGCAACAGTCCCACCCTGGCCGAAGCCGCTGCCCGGGTGCGTCAGGCCAAGGCCATGGCCGGCATCGAAGCTGCCAATGAGTCCCCGCAACTGACCGGCAAGGCATCCATCACCCGGCACAAATGGCCCACCGACAATTACTACGGCCCAGGCGAGCTGGCCGACGTCACCAATTTCGACAACAACGCAGCCTTGGGCCTGAGCTACTCCCTGGACCTGTGGGGCCGCGACGCCAGCGCCACCGAGCAGGCCCTGGACAACGCCCACGCCAGCGCCGCCCAACAGCGCGCCGCGCAGCTGGAGTTGCAGGGCAATATCGTGCGCAGCTACATCCAGCTGTCCGAGCAGTACGCCCAGCGCGACATCCTCAAGGCCCTGCTGGCGCAACAGCAGCAAGTGCTGGACCTGGCGCAGAAGCGCTTCGACCACGGCATCGGCACGCAACTGGAGGTCAGCCAGGCGCAGACCTCGTTGCCCGAGACGCGCCGTCAGATTGACAGCCTGGATGAATCCATCGCCCTGACCGGCAACCAACTGGCCGCGCTGGCCGGCAAAGGCCCCGGCGCCGCCCGCACCTTGCAGCGCCCTACCCTGACCCTGGCTGCGCCACTGGCACTGCCTGCGCACCTGCCAGCACAACTGCTGGGCCAGCGGCCTGACGTGGTCGCCAGCCGCTGGCGGGTCAACGCCCAGGCACGCGGTATCGAAGTGGCCCGTGCCGGCTTCTACCCCGACGTGGACCTGAGTGCCAGCCTGGGCTTCAGCGGTACCGGTGGCGGCGTGCTGGAATTCCTCACCGCCAACAAGCTGGGCGGCACCGTGGGCCCGGCCCTGAGCCTCCCGATCTTCGACGGCGGCCGCCTGCGCGGTCAGCTGGGCGCCGCCTCTGCCGGCTATGACCTGGCCGTGGCCCAGTACAACCAGACCCTGGTGCAAGCCCTCAAGGACATCAGCGACCAATTGATCCGTCGCCAGTCCATGGACACCCAAGCCGCCCTCGCCAGCCAAGGCGTGGCCGATGCCCAGCGCAGCTACGACATCGCGCGCATGGCCTTTCAGCGTGGCCTGACCGGCTACCTGGAAGTGCTCAACGCCCAGACCCAGCTGTTCCGTGAGCAGCAAATCCAGCAACAGGTCCAGGCCACTCGCCTGCAAACCCAGGCCAGCCTGGTGATTGCCCTGGGCGGCGGCGTGGGTGCCGGCAGCGACAGCCCCAATCCGGCCCGCGCCACCCCGGCCAAACCGGGCCTGGCGCTGTTGCGCGGTGAGCAACAGCCATGAGCCTGACCACCGACTGGCGTCCCGCCCTGCGGGCCTGGGCGCAACGCGACGGCGTGACCTGGATCTACCTGTTCAAGCTGTTGGCGGCGGCCTTCCTGACCTATTGGGTAGCTTTGCGCCTGGAGCTGCCGCAACCCTCCACCGCCCTGGTCACCGTATTCATCGTGATGCAGCCGCAAAGCGGCCCGGTGATTGCCAAGAGCGCCTGGCGTTTGCTGGGTACCCTGCTGGGGCTGGTGGTGGTGATTACCCTGATCGCCCTGTTCGGCCAGCACAGTGATGTGTTCCTGGGTTGCCTGGCGCTGTGGGTAGGCCTGTGCTGCGGGCTGTCGGCGCGCTACCGCAACTTTCAGGCCTACGCCTTCGTGCTCACCGGCTACACCGCCGCCATCGTCGGCGTACCCGCCCTCGCCCATCCCCAGGACGTGTACCTGTCAGCGGTATGGCGGGCGGTGGAAATCGGCCTGGCGGTGATCTGCAGCGGCGTGGTGTCGGCGGTGATTTTCCCGCAGAGCAGCCGCACCGCCCTGCGCGCCACCATCGGCAAGCGCCTGGGCCTGTTCGCCGGTTTTGCCGCTGACAGCCTTCAGGGCCGCCTGGCGTCCAGCGACTTCGCCCAGCACAACCGCCGGCTGGTGGCCGAGGCCGTGGGCCTTGAGAACCTGCGCAGCGTGACCGTGTTCGAAGACCCACTGACCCACTTGCGCAGCGGCCGCCTGAGCCGTCTCAACAGTGAGTTCATGCAGTGCACCACGCGCTTCAACGCCCTGTACCAGCAACTTGAACGCCTGCGTCACGAAGCACCGGCCGCCTGGCAAGCCCTGCAACCCGCACTGGCCGGACTGGTGGCGCTGCTGGAAGACTATCGCGACACGCCCCTGGACAGCGCCAGCGCCGCGCCGTTGGCCGAGCGTCTGGAGCGCCTGGCCGCCGACACTGCCGTGCGCCTGCAACACCTGCCCGCCACGGCTTGCCAGCAAGACTTGGACACCGCCGCCGAACTGTTGACCGGCCTGATCGCCGAACTGCACGACTACGCGCAAACCCATGCCTCCCTGGCCAGCCATTACCACCCGCGCGAGCAGTGGGCGGTGGGCTTCACGCCGCGCACCAACCTGTGGGTGTGCGCCGCCTCCGGCCTGCGCGGTTTCATCACCGTGGCCCTCGCCGCTACCTTCTGGCTGGCCACAGCCTGGCCCAGCGGCGTCAGCCTGATGATCTCCGCCGCCGCGGGTATCAGCCTCACCGCCTCCACCCCCAACCCGTGGCGGGCGGGCGTACAGATGGGCCTGGGCGTGGTGCTCAGCAGCCTGTTCGGCTTTGTCGAATATTTCTTCGTGTACCCGCACATCGACGGTTTCCCCCTGCTGTGCTTCGTGCTGGCCCCGGCGTTGCTCTTCGGTGGCTTCCTGACCACGCGCATGTCGACCATGGGCATCGGCCTGGGCTTTTTGATCACCTTCGCGTCCGGCTCGATCCCGGCGAACCTGACGGTCTATAACCCGTCCGGGTTCATCAACGACTGCCTCGCCAACATCATCGCCTTCGGCCTGTGCGCCGTGGCGGGCGCGGTGATACTGCCCACCAACGCCCCTTGGGCGTGGCGCCATCTGCAACGCGACTTGCGTCGCCAGGTGGGCTTTGCCGTGCAGGGCAGCCTCAAGCACTTGCGTCAACGCTTCGAAAGCCGCACCCGCGACGTGCTGCAACACGCCAGCACCCTGTCGGCCGCCCGCCCGCAGGTGCAGCAGCAGATGCTCGAATGGGCGCTGAGCGTGCAGGACGTGGGCCATGCCGTGGTGCAGTTGCGCGAACAAGGCGGCGTGCCAGCCGAGGTTGGCCAGACCCTGACTCGCCTGTTCGATCGCCCAAACCCGGCGCATCACCAGCAGGCGCTGGGCGCCCTTGACCAGGCCTTGGCGCAGCAGCCTGCGCAGCCCCGCGCCGCCTACCTGCATTTTATCCGCAGCGCCCTGCTCAACCCGCGCTCGCCGTTGGCCTGCCTGTGACCCGGACCTGACCATGCCCCGCGAACTGTATTTTCTCGAGCTGTACCTGCCCACCCTGATGCTGGTGCTGGGCGCCAGCACCCTGCTGATGTGGCTGCTGGACCGGGTATTGATTGCCCTGAATGTGTACCGATTCTTCTGGCACGCCCCGCTGGTGCGCCTGAGCCTGTTTATCTGCCTGTTCAGCGCCCTGGCGCTGACGATCTACCGTTGAGATAGCCGACATGAAAAAACTCTTCAGCGTGGTGGCAACCCTGTTGGTGGTGGCTGCGGCCGCCTGGCTGGGGTCTGCCCTGTGGAACCACTACATGGCCCAGCCCTGGACCCGCGACGGCCGGGTGCGCGCCGACATCATCAACGTGGCGCCGGACGTCAGCGGCGCGGTGGTGGAGGTGCCGGTACACGACAACCAGTTGGTGAAAAAGGGCGACGTGCTGATGCGCATCGACCCGGCCCACTACCAGGTGGCCGTCGACCAGGCCAAGGCCCTGGTGGCGTCGCGCAAGGCCACCTGGCAGATGCGTGAAACCAATGCCCGCCGCCGCGCCGACATGGACAACCTGGTGGTGTCCAAGGAAAGCCGCGAAGACGCCGGCAACACGGCCAGTTCCGCCCAGGCCGACTACCAGCAGGCCCAGGCGCAATTGGCCGCCGCCGAACTGAACCTGGCGCGCACCCAAGTGCTGGCCACCACCGACGGCTACGTCACCAACCTCAACGTGCACCCCGGCGACTACGCCAAGGTCGGCGAGGCGAAAATGGCCGTGGTCGATCGGCATTCGTTCTGGGTGTATGGCTATTTCGAGGAATCGAAGCTGCCCAACGTGCACGTGGGTGATGCGGCGCAGCTGCAAATGATGAGCGGTGAAGTGCTCAAGGGCCACGTGGAGAGCATTTCGCGCGGCATCTATGACCGCGACAACCCGGAGAGCCGGGAGTTGGTGGCTGACGTCAACCCGACGTTCAACTGGGTACGGTTGGCGCAGCGGGTGCCGGTGCGCATTGCCCTGGATGATGTGCCGGGCGACATGGTGCTGGCGGCGGGGACGACCTGCACGGTGGTGATTCAGCCTTCAGCCCGTCATTGATACGACCTGTTTTATGCGGCCTTACGGACGTCATCGCGAGCAAGCTTTGCTCCCCCAATGTAAAGCCCCGCATCTATGTATGCCTCAACACTGTGGGAGCAAAGCTTGCTCGCGATGGGACCCGTGATGACAGCTCAAAACCAATGCCATTCACGCTAACCAGCGTGCACCTGAAACGCCTTCACCGCTTGCGCCACCGCCGGCAGGCGGTCACGCTCGGCCAGCCAGGCCAGCATCAGGCGCTCGTCGCTGGCCAGGTCCACCACCCGGCGCTGGCGTAACCCGCTCAAACTCTGATCCCCCGGCCACACCGGCAGCAACGCCACCCCCACCCCCGCCTTGGCCAGTGCCACGGCCGCAGAAATATCCGAGCACTCGAACGCCACCTCCGGCCGTAACCCCGCATCGGCGAACGCCTGCTGCACACGCTCGTAAAACCCATGCCCCTGGCGCCTGCGCACCACAATCAACGGCACCGCCGCCAGGTCCGCCAGACTGCACGCATCCGTGTCAGGCAATAGCCCAGGCGCGCATTCAACGGCCGCCAGCGTCAGCGGCTGCAAGGGTTCAGTGTGCAACAGGGGGTTGGTGACCGGCCATTGGCTGAGGGCGAAGTCCAGCTGCCGGGATTGCAGCATGTCCTCCAGCACCGCAGGCTCGGCGTGATAGACAGAGAAGAGAATACCGGGCAGCTGCTGGCGCAACTCCCCCAGCACCCGCGCCAGGAAGGCAGCACCGGAGGTCACGGTCCCGATGCTGACTTTGCCGCTGACGCCCTGGGCCAGACCGCGCATTTCGGCGTCGATCTCATCGGCCAGGTTCAGCAGCTCGCAGGCGCGGCGGTACAGGTGCTGGCCGGCCTCGGTCACCAGCAGGCCACGGCCCTGGCGTTCGAACAGCTGCAGGCCGTAATCGGCTTCCAGGGTCTTGAGGTGCTGGCTCAGGGGTGGCTGCGCGATATGCAGTTCCTGGGAGGCGGCAGCGATTGATTTACGCTCGACGATGGTTTTGAAATACAGCAGGTGGCGCAAATTCATGAAGGGCTTGGTCCATGGGGCATGGGCCAAGGATAGCGCAAGCGCCTGTTTAGTTGGAGCAGCCCTTGCCCATCACGCGGTACACCAGCGAGTGGCGCTGGCCCTGGCTGTCTTCGTAGGTCATGGTCACCGGTACCACGGCGCATACGTCAGGGATGTCACCGGCGTCGATGACCTTGGCGATGTCCAGTTTCTGGCCGTAGCTATAGGTTTGCGCCGGTTCCGCGTGGGCGGCTGCGGCGAAGCCAAGGGTCAGGGCGGCCAGGGTAATGAGCTTTTTCATAACGGTCTGTTCTCCAAGTGATTTTTCCTTGGAGACAGGTTAAGGGCCGGCCTGCCCAGTGAATATGATTGAAAACGTCAGCACTCATACTGAATCGATAACCAGCGCAAGGTGGCGCTGTGATCACTGTCATTTCTAACAGGTTCACTCAATCAAGCGGCGCGCGATACTGCGGCTTCCGTCATTGACCGAGGCACCTGCGATGAGCGCGCCCGACCGTATTGCCACTCTGGACCCTTCCTTTGCAGGGGGGGTGATAAACCTGCAAAGCCTGCTGCCCGCCCATATGCAGCTCAACACGGTGGGGAACTGCATCGTACTGGACGATCAAGGTATTCTGGTCAGCGCTACCACATTCGAAGCCGGCACAGATTTCACCGATTCGATACTGCTGAAACTCAAGCCCACAGGCGCTCTGGACCCACGATTTGGCGGTGGCAAGGGGTACGTCATCGAAGACCACAAAGGAGCCCATACGGTCAAGGACACATGGGTGCAATCACTCGGCGGCAGCCGGTTCGTGGCGATTACTCAGCTCGCCAGCACGACCCACAACGACGTTATCCCCTCGCTGGCGATCTATTCCGCTGACGGCACGCTCGATACAGGATTCAACGGCGGCCGATTGATTATCACTACACTGCCCCCCCTGGGCCAAGCGTCTGGGGAAACAACCCTGGCCAGCACCCTACCTACGCCAAACCTGCATGTCGCCGTCATCCAATCGACTGGCGCCATCACTTTCAATTTTCGCCATTACGCCTATCAGGCTGAGGCACGCGACTATGTGATTCAAGTCACCGCGCAAGGCACACTGGACCTCACGCTCCAACAGCGGGGCTTTACTCAGGTGAGCTACGCTGCGGGTGTGCACATGGCTCTGCTGGGGCTACGCAAATTGGCTGATGGAAAACTGTTGATCACTGGAGAGATTAATGGGCAGGCAGCGCTGGCCAAACTGCTGCCCAGCGGTGCGCCTGATACAACGTTCAGTGCTGGAGGATTCAAATTGCTCGATAGGGGTATTCATTCTGCCCTTTCCGGCCTGTTCATCACGGCCAACGAGAAGATCAGGGTCATCGGCGTGCGCATGCCGAGCAGCCAGCCGGGGCAACTTGACCGATTCATACAGGGGTTCAACGCGGACGGCAGTGACGACGCTGCCTTCACCACCACCCAAACCGACTTCGGGCCTGGGACGTTGACCAGCGGAGGCCCGATTGATTCTACGGTGACTGACAATTTGCTGTGGTGCCTGGCAACCGTGACGACTCAGTCAGAGACCGGCCGCAAAAACCAGGTGTTGTTGTCGCGTTTACTGCCCGACGGCCAGCCAGACACCCGGTTCGGGAACGCTGGCAGCTGGCTGGTGCCTGGCAGGGGTTTCGCCAGGGCTCTGGCCATACAGCGTGATCTCAAAAGCCTTGTTCTGGATGTGAACGAGGACTCCCCCGCCTTCAACCTGCGACGCTATCTGGTATAGCGCGATTGGCGGAGTCGGTAATGTTCCGAGGGATCTCAAGGCCCAGGTTTTCGCGCAAGGTGGTGCCGGGGTACTCGGTGCGATACACACCCAACTCCTGCAGAATCGGCACCACCTGCTCGGTGAAGCGCCGGAACTGCTCGGGGTGGCCGATGTAGATATTGAACCCGTCCACCGCCCGCGCCTCGAACCATTCGGCCATTTTGTTGGCCACGGTGCGCGCGGTGCCGACGAAGGCGCCGGGGCGCAGTTGGCGGGAGGCCTGCACGGCCTGGCGCAGGGTGAGGTGGTCGCGCACGGCGTTGTCGGTGATGCGCTTGGCCACGGTGAAGAAGCTGCTGCGGGCCGCCTCCAGTGCCTGCACCGGGAACGGCGCGTCCAGGTCGTACTGGCTGAAGTCGTGCCAGCCGAACGAGCGGCCGAACTCCAGCAGGGCCTGTTCGAAGCTGTGGTCGGTCTCGTGGTAGTGGCGCTCCAGTTCGCGAGCCTGCTCGTCGGTGTCGGCCACGAACACTTCGGCGCCGGGCAGCACCAGCACTTGCTCGGGGTCGCGGCCCTGGCGCTGTGCACGTTCCTTGATCTCGCGGTAGAACGCCTGGCCCTGCTCAAGGCTGGGCGCGTGGGTGAACACCACGTCCGCAATCGCTGCGCCCAGCTCCCTGCCCTGCTCCGAATCGCCGGCCTGGAAAATCACCGGCTGGCCCTGGGGCGAGCGCTGCACATTGAGTGGGCCGACCACCGAGAAGTGCTCGCCCTTGTGGTTCAGCGCATGCAGCTTGGCCGGGTCGAAATAGCGGCCGGTGCTGCGGTCGCGCACAAAGGCGTCGTCTTCCCAGGACTGCCACAGGCCCTGCACCACCTGCACGTGCTCTTTGGCGCGGCTGTAGCGGGTGTCGTAATCGTAGTGTTCGTCGCGGCCATAGTTGCCGGCCGTGCCCGCATCGCCGCTGGTGACCACGTTCCAGCCGGCGCGCCCCTTGCTGATCAAGTCCAGCGAGGCCAGGCGGCGGGCGACGTTGAAGGGTTCGTTGTAGGAGGTGGTCAGCGTGCCCACCAGGCCGATATGCCGGGTGCTGACGGCCAGCGCCGACAGCAGCGTCAGCGGCTCCAGGCGATTGAGGTAATGCGGTGGCGAGCCGGGGGTGATGAACTGGCTGTCGACGATGAACACCAGGTCGAACAGCGCCGCTTCCGCCTGGCGGGCGATGTCGATGTACCAGTCGATGTTGACGCTGGCGTCGGCCGGCAGTTGCGGGTCCAGCCACAGGTTGTGGCGGCCGGGGCCGCCGACGCCCATGGTCAGGGCGCCGAGCTTGAGGGTGCGTTTGCTCATGGGAACAGTCCTTGTCGGGTTACGGCGCTACCTGGGCGGTGGCCGGTTGCTGCACGGCAGCGTTGAACGAGGTGTCGAACAGGCTGGCCGCCGGGTAGGACTTGATCAGCCCCAGGCCGCTGAAGAAGTCGATGGTTTTCTGCGCATCGGCGATGTTCTGCTCGGTGACCGGGCCTACATCGGTTTTTGCCCGGCTGAACCAGGCTCGGGCGATGTCGCGGTCAGCCCGGGTGCGTTCGGCCCAGGCGTCGGCGTAGGCTTCGTTGTGCGCGGGGTCGTTGACACTCCACTCGCGAGCCTTTTTCAGGCGCTGCAGGAAGTCGGCGATGGCGGCGCGTTTTTCTTCGCGCGAATGGTTGTTGGCTACTACGAAACTTTGCGCAGGGATCAGGCCCTGGGCTGTGGCGATGACACGGCCGCCCTGGCGCTCTTGCTGAGTCACGTAGGGTTCCCAGGTCGCGATCACGTCCACTGAACCGCCGTCCAGCGCGTGGGAGGCGTCGAGGGCGCTGAGGTAGCGAATGTCCACGGCATCACGAGGCACGCCGGCCTTGTCCAGGGCGGTGAACAGCAGTTGCTGGCTCCAGGAGCCTTTCCAGATGGCCACGCGCTTGCCGCGAATGTCGGCCACGGTCTTGATCGGAGAGTCCTTGCCCACCACGATGGCGATGCCGCCGAGGTTCTGTTGGGTGACCGCGATCACCTTGATCGGCGCGCCCAGTGCCCCGAGGAACAGCGGCGGCGCATCGCCCAGCAGGCCCAGGTCGAGGCTGCCGGCATTCAACGCCTCGGCCACGGGTGAGCCTGCGGTGAACTGTTTCCATTCCAGGGTATAGGGCAGGTGGTCGAGCACACCGGCAGCGTCCATCACGGCGCGGGTGTTGTAACTCTGGTCGCCCACGGTCAGGGTCAAGGCGCTGGCGCCCAGGCTGATGGAGGTGGCCAGCACGGCGGCGGCCATTTTCACGAATGTGCGCAAGGCAATCTCCTGACATCGGTTATAGATAAGCAGTTGGTAGAAACCATTGCTTATAAGCTAACGACGCCAGCGACATTTGTGAAATTCATTTTAGACATAACCTAATATGATTATTTTGCAGCAAAAACCTTTTCATCCTGTAGCAGCGGCCGAAGGCCGCGTTGCAGGCGCTGCGGTACATCCGATACTCCGCGTGCGCCAGACGCAGCCTTCGGCAGCTACACGCCCTGTGGGAGCGGGTTCTACCCGCGAAGAAGGTAACGCAGACATCCTGGCATACCGCGGTGTGCTTTTCGCGGGTAGAACCCGCTCCCACATAGACAGTTGCTGCTACAAGGCTTGCGCCGCCCCCTGTAGCAGCGGCCGCCAGGTGGCGTCGCAGGCGCTGCGGTACATCTCCACCCGCAGCGTGCTGGAGCACGAACGCCTGGCGCGGTAGCGCCTGTATTTCATGAAACCCTGTTGTAGACCTTCGCCCAGTACTTCCCCCACCATGAGGTTCGGTTATACTGCCAGACGTTTCCCTGTCTCTACTTCTGCTTTTCCTATGTTAATGGCGGCCAGACTTCTGGCATTCAGTCCTACTTGCACGATCCATTATGAAATTCATTATCCTCGCACTCTTCATCGGCTCCATTGTCTTCGTACACTTTCGCGGGCGCGTGCGCCACAAGTTCACTCGGCAACTGAGCGACCACTCCAGTTTCCTGGCCCCGGTCAATGCCTTCCTTTACCTGTTCTCCAAACTACCGGCCCGGCCGTACTTGGACACCCGCGACTTCCCCGAGCTTGCGCCGTTGCAACAGCACTGGGAAGAAATCCGCGAAGAAGGCGTACGCCTGATGGAGATGGGCGAGATCAAACGTTCTGCCGGCCACGACGACGTGGGCTTCAATTCGTTCTTCAAGACGGGCTGGAAGCGCTTTTACTTGAAGTGGTATGGCGACAGCCACCCTTCGGCCAGCGAGCTGTGCCCGCGGACCACAGAGTTGCTGGCCAGCATCGGCTCGGTCAAGGCCGCGATGTTCGCCGCCCTGCCGCCTGGCTCGCGGCTGGTGCGCCATCGCGATCCCTACGCTGGCTCCTACCGTTACCACTTGGGCCTGCAGACCCCGAATGATCCAGGCTGCTACATCAGCGTGGACGGTGAGCCCTATCATTGGCGTGACGGTGAGCCGGTGATGTTCGACGAAACCTATATTCACTACGCCGAAAACAAGACGGACCACAACCGCATCATTCTGTTCTGCGACATCGAACGGCCGCTCAAGTACCGCTGGGCGACGGCATTCAACCGCTGGTTCAGCTACAAGGTGATGGCGGCCGCGGCGGCGCCCAACAACGAAGGCGACAAGACGGGCGGGATCAATCGGTTGTTCAGCCGGATCTATACCATTCGTGAGCGGGGCAAGGCGCTGAAGAAGCGCAACCGTACCCGTTATTATGCTGAGCAGTGGGCGGTGGTGGCGGTGTTTGTGTTGTTGTTCATCTATATCTGAATCAGGGGGCGCCCTGTTGCAATAACGGGGCGCCCAGCAACTTAATTGCAGTTTACGCAACAGTCTTTTTCATAATAAGCCAACTTCCCTCCTAACTTCCCCCCTCTCGTCGGGGCCGCGCTTGCGCGATCAGGCCCACCCTGAAAGACCGCGGTGACTGCATCGCGACCAAGGTCGGCTCCTACGTTACGTGGCCAATTCTACGGCCTGGGCTTCGCGGGTACGCCGCGCGGCCATCCCCACGCTAAATCCAGCCAGGCCCAACAGGGCCGCGCTACTCAAGACTGCGGCCGCCGCCAGCGCCGGGTCACGACCAAAGCCGACGGCAAAGGTACACAACGCCCCCACCGCCATCTGGCCAAAGCCATACAAGCCCGCAGCCGAGCCCACCAAGTGCGCGTCCACGCTCAACGCCCGGCTCATCGCCGCCGGGCTGGCCAGGCCCGCGCCCACGGCAAACAGGCTGACCAGCCCGACCATCCAGGCCACCGACACCCAGCCTGCGCACACCACGGCCAGCAGGCTCAAGGCTGAGGCAATGCTCAACCCGGCGCCCACCAGCAACAGCCGATCAACCGCTACGCTGCGAATCAGCCGGCGGGTCAAGGCATTGCCCACCGACATCCCGACAATCAGCAGGCCTAGGTAGACACCCACCTCGCTCAACGGGCGATGCAGTTCCGTACCGATGATGAAGGGCGCGGCGGCAATGAAGGCGTAGATGGCAGTCGTCATGCACGCGCCGCCCACGGCAAAGCCAAGAATCACCGGTGAGCGCAGCAGGTGCCCGTAGTCACGCGCCAGTGCATGGACGCTGACCTGGCCGCTGGGCGAGCCGGTTTCGGGCAGCAGCCGCCAGGTGCACAGCAAGGTCAGTGCGCCCAGGCTGGCCAGCACCAGGAAAATGGCCCGCCAGCCCAAGTGCTCGCTGATCAGTGACCCAATCAACGGCGCAAAGCCCGGGCCGATCATCATCATGAGGTTGAGCAGTGCCAGGTCGCGCACCGCGTCGTCCAGCTTGGCGCCGTCGCGCACAATGGCCCGGCCCAGGGCCAGCCCGGCGCAACCGCCCAGCGCCTGAATCAGACGGGCCAGCACCAGGGTATGGATATCGCCGGCAAAGGCTGCGCAAAACCCGGCCACGGTGTACAGGCTCAAACCCACCAACAGCATGGGCCGCCGCCCCAGGCCGTCGGACAAGGGGCCATAGGCCAACTGCCCAAACGCCAGGCCCAGGATGTAAATGCTGATGGTGCGCTGCATCGCGGCGCTGTCCACCCCCAGCGCCTGGGCGGCGGCCGGCAGCGCCGGTACGAACATGTGCATGGCCAGCGTGCCGCTGATGGTGATCAGTACCAACAGCCAGACGGGGGCACGCGGTTTGAGCAGTGAAGCGGAACGGGACATATAGATAGCAGCCTAACGAGTAGGCTGACAACTATAGGGAACCGCCCTCCTCCTTGTCTACGTGTCGCTTGTCGCCGCTGTCGCGCATCAGGTCGTAGAGCACGGTGGCCGGGCCCAGTATCGCAATCACAACCAGCGCGATCAGGCCGATAGTCGAATGGTTCATGGTCAATCCCTGCCAGGCTGGGTGATGGAGCAAGAATCCCCCCATTGGCGCTGACCTGGCAACCGTTTTTACCGAGTCTTTACGCCGGACCGCGAATCATTCAGCCGCCGTTCAATCACCCATGTCGCAGGCTTCGGCCATGCGGCGGTAATTGAGCACATGCTCTTGGTGCTGGGAGTCCAGGTACGTCATGTGGGCGCTGACCACCTTGCAGGTGATCGAGTCGTCGGCGTTGTCGGCCAGCACTTTCTGGATGTCCAGGTGCTGGCCATAGTGGTAGCTGTCCTGGATCGGCGCGGTGGCCGCTTGCGCTGCGACGGCACCGAAGCTGGTGGCGGCAAACACGGCGATGGCGCTGATAGTCTTGATGTTCATGTTACTGCCCTCAATCATTCAATTGGCTACTGGGTGGCCAGGGTCATTGGCTGGCCGTGGTGCTATTGAATGCCTTGGGGGTATCTGCAATGTGTCCGCCGGGGCCGGTAAAACAGGGGTTTTGCACCACTGTGTATCTATTGGCCACCAGATACACTGCAATACAAAGCCAGGCGAGCAAAGCGCACGTCGCTGGGTAGAATGCGCGCAACCGCCTTCGAGGAGCTGTCATGGAGCACGTGGACCATATTCTGATCGTCGACGACGATCGCGAGATCCGGGAACTGGTGGGCAACTACCTGCAAAAGAACGGCCTGCGCACCACCGTGGCCGGTGATGGCCGGCAAATGCGCGCCGCGCTGGAAGACGGCCCCATCGACCTGATCGTGCTGGACATCATGATGCCCGGCGACGATGGCCTGTTGCTGTGCCGCGAGCTGCGCGCCGGCAAGTACAAAAGCGTGCCGGTGCTGATGCTGACCGCCCGCAACGATGAAACCGACCGCATCATCGGCCTTGAGATGGGCGCCGATGACTACCTGACCAAACCCTTCGCCGCCCGCGAACTGCTGGCGCGCATCAACGCCGTGCTGCGCCGCACACGCATGCTGCCGCCCAACCTGCAGGTGACCGAAGCCGGCCGGCTGCTGGCGTTCGGCAACTGGCGACTGGACACCAGCGCCCGTCACCTGCTGGACGCCCAGGACACCCTGGTGGCCCTGAGCGGCGCCGAATACCGGCTGCTGCGGGTGTTCCTCGACCACCCGCAGCGGGTACTGAACCGCGACCAACTGCTGAACCTGACCCAGGGCCGCGACGCCGACCTGTTCGACCGCTCCATCGACCTGCTGGTCAGCCGCCTGCGCCAGCGCCTGCTCGATGACGCCCGGGAACCGGCGTACATCAAGACCGTGCGCAGTGAAGGCTACGTGTTCTCCATGCCGGTACAGGTGATCGGAGCGCCGGCATGAGGACCTGGTTCCCGTGGCCGCGCACCCTGGCCTCGCGGCTGTCGCTCATCTTCCTGGCCGGCCTGGTGCTGGCCTACGGGCTGTCGTTCGGCGCCCAGTACTGGGAGCGCTACCTGAGCTCCGAGTCGATGATGCACAAGACCATGGAGCGCGACGTGGCCACTGGCGTGGCAATCCTCGATCAACTGCCCGCCGAGCAGCGCGGCGAATGGGTCAAGCGCCTGGAGCGCCAGGTGTACCGTTTCGAACTGGGCGACGGCAGCGGCGGCAAGCCCCTGCCCCTCGCTGAGTTGCCCCATGCCGGCCAGGCCATCCTCACCGGCCTGAACAACAGCCACGGGCTGAATTTCACCCACACCGTGGACCCGCGCCAGACCTTCCAGGCGCACCTGCGCCTGAACGACGGCACGCCGGTGACCATCGACGTGCACCCCTCCTCCATGCCCATCCCCCAGTGGCTGCCGATCATGCTGCTGATCCAGCTGGCCGTGGTGTGGGGCTGCACCTGGCTGGCGGTGCGCATGGCCACCCGGCCACTGACCCGCCTGGCCAGCGCCGCCGAGGCCCTGGACCCCAACAGCAGCGGTCAGCGCCTGGACGAGAGCGGCCCCAGCGAGGTCACCCACGCCGCGTCCGCCTTCAACGCCATGCAGGACCGCATCGCTGCCTACCTCAAGGAACGCATGCAACTGCTGGGCGCCATCAGCCACGACCTGCAGACACCGCTGACGCGCATGAAACTGCGCGCCGAATTCATGGACGACGGCGTGGAACGGGACAAGCTGTGCAACGACCTCAATGAAATGGAGCACCTGGTGCGCGAAGGCATCGCCTACGCCCGCACCCTGCATGGCGCCACCGAAGCCAGTTGCCGGATCGACGTGGACGCCTTCCTGCAAAGCCTGGTGTTCGACTACCAGGACGTCAACCAACCGGTGAGCCTGGCCGGCAACAGCCTGGCGCAGATCGACACCCGGCCCCAGGCGCTGCGGCGCATTTTGTCGAACCTGGTGGACAACGCCCTGAAATTTGCCGGGGATGTGAGCCTGGGCAGCACCCAGGCGGCGGATGGCAGCGTGACCATCGAGGTATTGGATAACGGGCCGGGGATTGCCGAGACGCACCTGGAGGAAGTGTTCAAGCCGTTTTTCCGGTTGGAGAATTCGCGCAACCGCGATACCGGTGGCACGGGTTTGGGGTTGGCGATTGCGCAGCAGTTGACGGTGGCGATTGGGGGGGATTTGACGTTGAGCAATCGGGAGATGGGGGGGTTGAGGGCGGTGTTGCGGTTGCCGGGGTGAGAGAGGTGGTAGGCATGGGGATGCCTGGCGATGTTGTTGTGGTGTTCTTGAGACC
>KI547165.1:766497-814095 GCA_000497835.1 gamma proteobacterium L18
CCAGGTGATGCCACAGACATAACTGGCCCGAAACAGATGTAGGACCGGGCTCTGCCCGGGAAGCGCCGCGCGGGCGGCGCGCGATCTCATGAACACCACAACAACATCGACATGCACCCCGCGCCCCCCATGCCCCAATCAGACCAACCAGTCTATTCCCCAGCCGTATAATCCCCTGCATACTTGTGCAGCAACTTCAGGGTCACCCCATTCGTCCAGCCAAACCCATCCTGCAACTCATATTCACCACCCCCACCTCCCTGCCCCATCCCGGACAGATCGTATTTCTCCACCAACTTGCTCTGCACGCTATACACACCCTGCACCTGATGCAGAAAGCGCGTACCGATCTGCGCCGCCAGCCCGGTTTCCTGATACCGGGTCAGGCCCTGCACCGCCACCCACTGCAACGGCGCCCAGCCATTGGGCTCGTCCCACTGCTGGCCATTGCTGATCTGGGTAGTGGCGATGCCACCGGGCCGCAACAACCCGCCGCGCACTGCATCCGCCGTCGCCTTGGCATGGGCCGGCGACGCCAGGCCCGTGTACAGCGGGAACACCGCAGCCGCCGTCAACGCCGGGCGTTGCTGCGCCGCACGCCAGTCGTAGTCCACGTAATAGCCCCCGGCGCTGTTCCACAGGTGCGCCTCGATCGCCACCTGGCGCTGCTGCGCGCGCTGGTCGAAGGTCTGGGTACAGGCGCTGTCGGCCGTGGTCTGGCAGGCCTTGGCGATGGTTTTTTCCAAGTGGTACATCAGGCTGTTGAGGTCCACCGGCACGATGGATGTGGTGCGGATGGTGGCCAGGCTCTTGCCGTCGCCCAGCCAGCGCGAACTGAAGTCCCAGCCGCTTTCTGCGCCAGCGCGCAGATCGCGCCACACCTGCTCCTTGGGCCGGCCGGCCGCCTGGTCGGCGGTCTTGACGTCCTGCAGCCAGGATTCCTGGCGCGGCGTGGCGCTGGCGTCCCAGTAGCGGTTGAGCAGGCTGCCGTCCGGCAACTTGACCACATGGCGCAGCGCCTGCCCGGCTTGCAGGCTTTGCGCGCCTTCCATCCAGTAGGCGTATTCCTTCTGCAGTTGCGGCAGGTAGCGTCCGTAGGCCTGGTCGCCCTCGATGCGCGCCTCCAGGTCCACCATGTAGGCGAAGAACGGCGGCTGCGAGCGGCTCAGGTAATAGGTGCGATTGCCGTTGGGGATGTGCCCGTAGGTGTCGATCATGTAGGCAAAGTTGTCGACCATCTGCCGCACCTGGGCTTTGTCACCGCTTTGTTCCAGGCCCAACATGGTGAAGTAGGAATCCCAGTAATACATTTCCCGGAAGCGCCCGCCCGGCACCACGTAGGGTTGGGGCAAGGGCAGCAGGCTGCTGTACTGCGGCACCTGGTCGTAGCTGCGGCTGAGCACCGGCCACAGCTTGTCGATGTGCTCCTTGATCGGCGCGCCGGGTGTGGGCGCCGGGCTGTCGGCCTCGCCGGACTCGATGAAGTTGGCGGTGACGAAGGTTTTCAGGTCAAACCCCGAACGCTCGCGCTGGGCCAGGTAGTCGGCGCGGATCTTCGCCGGATCGCGCTTGGGCAAGGCGTCGACGAAGTGTTTCTGGTCGCTGAACACCTGTTCACGTTGCACCGCTTCGAACAGTTCCGGGTAGGCCTGGTCAGGCGGCAACGCCTGGCGGTGGGCGGCGTCGTTGGCGCCCCACATGGCCGGTGGCTGGCTGGAACAGGCGGCCAGCAGGAGGGCGGCGCAGGTCAGGCTGGTGAAGTGCAAAGGTCGCATGGGCGGACTCCTTGTCGGATCGATGACACCAGTCAAGTGACCGCCTGCCGTCCGCCAGGGTTCACTCAGAAAGCGCGGGTAGCGGAACAGGCTCAGGTCCAGCATGGGCCGCGTCGCCCGACGCTGCCCAGCGACGAAGGCCGCCAGCAACAGCGCTGCCGCCAGCAGCGTGGCGCTGACCTCGACGCTGGCCCAGCCGCTGACGGGCACCTGCATGATGGCCCACGTCAGCAGCCGCTGTAGGCACGGGTACGCGCGCTGCCGTCGAACAATTCAGCCAGGGACGCCGAGCCACCGGCCAGGGCGGCCGCCGCAGCAAAGCCCAGCACCCCGCGCAGCACGTCCAGTATCGCCACGCTGGGCGCAGCGCCCAAGGCCAGTGACACCAGCACATACAAGGCCACGCCGCCGACAAACAGGCGACGGCGCCCACAGGTGTCGGCCAGGGTCCCGGCGGCCAGCAACAGGCTGCCGAAGGTCAGCATGAAGGCGTTGGTAATCCACGCCAGCGCCAGCGGGCTGCCGCCCAGGTCGCGACCAATGGCCGGGGTGGCGATGGCCCCGGCGGAAAAGCTCAACGGCAGGATGAACGCCGTCAGGCACACGGCCAGCAAGCCGTAGCGGGCGAGCTGTTCTACGCCCGCAGCAGCCGCGTGGTGCGCGAACTGGAAGAGGCCCAGGCCGAACTGTCACGCCAGCGCGACGTGCCCCACGGCCGCCTGCGCATCAGCCTGCCGGCATTAGGCTACCGCATGCTGCTGCCGATCCTGCCCGAGTTCACCCGGCGCTACCCGCAGATCGAATTGGACCTGGACTTCAGCGACCGCATGGTCGACGTGATCGCCGAAGGCATGGACGCGGTGGTCCGCAGCGGCGAGGTGCTGGAGGATCGGCTGGTGGCGGGTGGCAGGTTTTCGTTGTTGTGGCCGGGGAGCCGGCAGCCGTTACCGAAGTTGCGGGTGTTTATCGATTTTCTGGCGGAGCGGTTGGTGCTGGGGCCGCAGTTGGCCTGATCCATCGCGGCGCCTTCATCGCGGCCAAGGCCGGCTCCTACCATGGACGGCGTAGGAGCGATGGCTGGCGTGCGGTTCACGAATCCTGCGCCACGCGGCAGCCCTTGCGGTTGCGGATTTCCTCGTCGGTGGGCCGCGTGGGGTCGAAGCGGAAGGTGCGATCCGAATAGATCTCCAGCCAGCCCCAGTCGCAGGTGCTTTCATCCTGCCCGGGCGCGGGCGGGTGGGCCCACCAGGGTTCGCGGCTGATCAGGGTGCGAGGGGTTGGTTTCATGAGTGACTCCCTGCAGGTACAAACACTTGATGCTGAAAGGATAGACACCCGGCAACGTGGGAGCGGGTTCTACCCGCGAAAAGGACGCCACAGGGTGCCAGGTATTACGCGGTGTTCTTTTCGCGGGTAGAACCCGCTCCCACATTGCAACGCGCCATGGCCTGACACACCGCAGTTTTAGCCTTGTTGGCTTGGCGATGGCATTGCCGCGCGCGCCACTGAAACCGGTTACAAAAAGTCCGACCAACGCCCTTCAGCCCTTCCTCGCCGTGCCGATAGCTAGCTAACGAACCCCTGAATGCGCTTCGCATTCACGTTCGCACTGCCCAAGCAAGGTGTTCTATGAAGTTGACCCTAGGTAAAAAACTGGCCCTGTCGGCCAGCGTCGCGCTGCTGCTGGTAGGCTGCAGCCTGACCGCGCTGCACTACGTCGAGAGCCGTGACAACATCGAAACCGGCATCGCCCAGCAAGTCAGCAATACCGGCAAAGTGTTCGCCGCCAACGTCAACTACTGGCTGACCAGCAAACAGATGGCCATGGCTTCGGTCGTCGCCGGGGCCAGTGACGATACGCTGTTGGCACAACTGCAGCAGGCCAAGGTGTCCGGTGGCTTCGACAACGTGTTCCTGGCCCGCCCCGATGGCACCCAGATCAACGCCAATGGCTCCAGCCTGCCGCCCGACAACAATGACCCGCGCAAGTGGAAGTGGTACCAGCAGGCGCTGCTGGCGCCCAACGACGTGTACTTCTCCACCCCGTCGGTGGCCGCCGCTACCCAAAGCTTCGTGCTGTCGCTGGGCAAGGTGCTGACCCGCAACGGCGCCACGCTCGGGGTGCTGGGCGCTGACGTGAGCATGAGCGAGATTCTCGGCCAGCTCAAACAGATCAAGCTGCCGGGCAACGGCTCGGCATTTTTTGTCGACCACGACGGCATCATCCTCGGCCATAACGACAACAACGCCCTGGACAAGCCGGTCGACAGCCTTTACCCGGCGCTGACCAGCAGCGCCCTGCAATCGCTGGCCGCCAGCGATGGCGTGCAGTTCCTGCTCAACGATCAGGGCCAGCGCCTGTACGTGATCCCCATCGAACACCAGGACGAAAAACTGGTGCTGGTGCTCGACAACGACCTGCTGCTGGCACCGCTGCACCGAAGCCTGTGGGTGGCGTTGGGCACCCTGGTGGGCATCCTGATTCTGTCGCTGCTGGTGGTCAACGCCCTGTGCGTGTGGCTGCTGCGGCCGCTGGGCGCCATGTCCCGTGGCCTGCAGGTAATCGCCAGCGGCGACGGCGACCTGACCCAGCGTATCGCCCAACAGTCCGATGACGAAGTGGGCGATCTGGGTCGCCATTTCAACCAGTTCGTCGGCAGCCTGCACACCCTGATCGGCCACGTGCGCCACCAGGCGGTAGAGATCGGCCAGGAGTCCACCAGCGTGCTGCACCGCAGCAGCGATTCGGCGAAGAGCCTGGAGCGCCTGCAACAGGAACTGACCCTGGTGGCCACCGCCGTCACCGAGATGGCCTCGGCCACCCAGGAAATCGCCGGCAACGCCGAGCGCACTGCCGCCTCCGCCGAGCAATCCTCGGTCAGCAGCCTCAAGGGCCTGGAACTGGTGCGCAAGACCCAGGGTTCGATTGTCGACCTGTCCAGCGAAATCAGTGCTGCCGCGCACGTGGTCAATGAGCTGAGCGACTACTCGCAGTCCATCACCAGCGTGCTCACCAGCATCCAGGCCGTGGCGGAGCAAACCAACCTGCTGGCCCTTAACGCGGCCATCGAAGCAGCCCGTGCCGGCGAGCACGGCCGTGGTTTCGCGGTGGTGGCGGACGAGGTGCGCATGCTGTCGCAACGCACCCAGGAATCGACCAAGTCGATCCAGGCCACGGTCAGCAATATCCAGCGCATCACCGGTGATGCGGTGGCGCGCATGAGCAACAGCTCGGACCTGGCCCAGCGCAGCGTCGCCGACGCGCAGCAGGCCTATGCGTCGCTGGAGGAAATTACCGAGGCGGCCAGTGAAATCTCCGGCATGTCGCAGCAGATCGCCTCGGCGGCCGAGGAGCAGTCGTCGGTGACCGAGGAGATCACCCGCAACGTGGTCACCATCAAGTCGCTGGGCGAGGACCTGGTGGAAGGCTCGCTGAATGCCGAGAAGCAGTCGCGCTCATTGCAGGAGCATGCCAGCGACCTGAACGGCAAGGTGGCGCGCTTTATTCTCTGACTTCCTGCGGCAGCTACTGCACCCCACCTGTGGGAGCGGGTTCTACCCGCGAAGAAGGGCACGCGAACTTCCTGATACGCTGCGGTGTGCTTTTCGCGGGTAGAACCCGCTCCCACAAAGACAATTGCGGCTACATTGACACTGCGCAACCCTTGCCTTCATGCTCGCGCCACCTCTCACGCGCAGGACATGGAATGTTTCGCTCGCTCTTCGCCACCCCCGCCCGCACCCGCCTCACGCTCGTCACCTGGCTGTACCTGCTGGTCGCCGGGCACCTCCTGGGCGGCCTGCTGTTGACCTGGTCCGACGGCCTGGGTTTCTACCTGCACTGGGTCGACAACGCCTTCTGGACCACCCCCGTACCGGCCGAAGCCGCCGCCCAGCAACGCTGGTGGTTTGCGCTGTTCGGCGCCACCCTGCAAAGCTACGGCATCGGCATGCTCGCCCTCACCCACCTGGGCCACCGCCTGCGCAGCGCCGCGGCCTGGGGCTGGCTGCTGGTCGGCATAGTGGTGTGGGGCCCACAGGACATCTGGCTGTCAGCCAAAGCCGGGGTGTGGGTCAATGTGCTAGTCGACGGCCTGGCGCTGCTGGCCCTGGTGCCGCCGCTGCTGTGGTTGATCGTGAATGACCGCCGCGCGGTACAGCCATGAACAAACCGGTCCTGTATCTGCTGGCCGGCAACGGCAGCGCCGCCCAATGGTGGGACGATGCCCTGGCGCATTTCGCCCACTACTGCCCGATGCCGGTGGAGTTGCCAGGGTTCGGCGACAACCCCCAGCCACCCTGCCAGGACCTGCCCGCCTACGCCGAGGCCTTGTTGGCCATGACCCAACCCGGCAGCGCGATTTTTGCCGTGGGGGTCAATGCGCTGATCGTGCTGCACGCCTTGCAGCGCAGGCCAGCACACTTCAGCCGCACCGTGCTGCTGGCACCGGTGGGCGCCTTCCTGTGGCGTCGGCGGTTGCCGGCGTTGATGTCGCCGATGCCGATCCGCAAGGCCATTCACTGGGCGCTGTCGCATCGGCCGGCGTGGTTTGCGCATAAGTTCTCACGCCAGAACTGGCCTGCCGCGCATTACCAGCGCATGGGCGACGGCTACCGACGCTGCCGGGCCTTCGTGCCGTACTGGGACATGGTGCGCGCCGACACGGCCTTACCGTTGCTGGAGTGGATCAGCGACCCGATCGAGTTGATCTGGGGTGATCAGGACAACGTGCTGAACATCGAGCAGGCCGCTGCCTGGTCGGCGATTCTGGCGCGCGCCGACCTGATCGTCAGCCTGGTGCCCGGTTGGGGCCACTACCCGTGGATCGACACGCCCGCTGCCTTCTGCCAGGCGCTGGAAGCGCCCACCCGCGGTTTCATTGCACACACCAAGGGCGGCCGTCTGCGCCTGGCGCACATGGCCGGCCTGCCGGTACCACCGGCCTTGAGCGTGACCTGCGGCGACGATCCGCGGCTGGAAAACTGGCTGGCCATGCACCCGGACGCCCTGTGGGCCGTGCGTTCTTCAAGCCATGCCGAAGATCAGGCTGACAGCGCCAATGCCGGGCTCAGCACCACGTTCCTGCGCGAGCCTGCCAGCCAGGTGGCGATGCGTATAGACCAACTGGTCGCCGAAGGTGTTGAAGAAATCGTGGTCCAGCGTTTCATTGAGCCGAGGGTGTCGGGCATCGCTTTCACCCGCCATCTGGCCGTGGAGGTGGAGTGGGTGGACGGCCATCTGGAAGGCCTGGCCGACGGTCAACGCACCCCGCAACGGGCTACCCTGTCGCGCCTGGGCGCCGGCTGGTCGAATGGCTCGTTCAGCACGGCGCACGGCCTTGCGACGGCGCAGTTGTGGGCTTTCCTTCAGGAAGTGCTGCGGGTATTCCACTACGTGCCCGGCGACATCGAATGGGCCTGGGACGGCGCACAATTGTGGCTGCTGCAATACCGCCCGGTCACCGACTACGGCTGGCGTCGCCACCTCACGGCCGCCAACATCGCCGAGATCCTGCCGCCGCAGCCCAGCCGCTTCGTCGAGTACGCCCAGCGCCGCGCCGCCGCCAGCATCCCGGCGATCATGGCGCGCTGGGACACGCGGGTGCTGGAGGACAACGAGCCCTTTACCGCGCTGTTCGGCAATGCTTCCTATATCAACAACGACCTGTTCCTGGCCCGCCTGGCCGACTGGGGCCTGCCGTCGAACCGCTACGGTGACGAAGTGGGCGGCGCCACCCCGCACCTGCCCCTGCGCCCTGGCCGGGTGCTGCGCAGCCTGCCCCTGTTCCTGCGCATGCAGCGCCAGGCCCGCGCGCACCTGCAGCATCTGGAGCCAGGGCTGCGCCGTTTCGAGCGCGAACTGGACCGCCTGCACGGCGCTTCGGGCCAGGTGCTGGCGGACTGGTTCAGCCGCTTCTATGTGTTCGTGGTGCAAGGCAACCTGTGCATCGGCACGGCGCTGGCCAGCAGTGGCGGCGCGTGGCTGGGCAGCCCCGTCACGGCCTACGGCGACCTCAGCCACAGCCCCCATCGCCTGCCCTGGGAGACCGACCCGGCCACGCCTCGCCCGCCGGCCACCGACCTGCCACTGCAAGCCTTCCCCGCCTGGCCCGCTTCCATCCGCCTGGCCCACCGCCTGGGGCTGCCGGGCCTGCGCGGTTACTACCTGCAAGTGCGCGAATGGTACCGCGACAACCTGATGCGCCTGTTCTTCAAGCTGCACCACAGCGTGCCGGCCGCCGACCGTGACCACTGGTTCGCGCCGCACCCCCACGTGCGCGAGCGCCAGGGCAGCTTCTGGCAGGACGGCAGCGAGGGCAGCGAACAGGCGGCCGTTTTCATGATCTACCCTGGCCGGGTGCGCGGCATCCTGGGCCAGGACATCTTGCTGGAACACACCCTGGACCCTGGCCGCCACGAACACTACCGTCAGGCCCGCGCGGTGATCGCGCGCATGGGTGGCCGCCTGTCCCACGGTGCCACGCTGCTGCGTGAACTTCGCACGCCGTCGGCGGTACTGCCCCAGGTCGACAGCACCTGGCTGGGCCAGGCCGTGATCTATCATGATGGCCACCTTTCACTGGACCACGAAGGAGCGTAACCATGAAGAAAAAGGTATTCATCGATTCGGACATGGGCTGGGACGACGTGCTGTCGATCGCCTACCTGATGAAAGACCCCGGCGTCGAGATCATCGGCCTGACGGTCACCGGCTGCGGCGAAACCAACCTGGGCTGGGGGATGCTGATCGCCCAGCACCTGCTGGGCATCGGCGGCCACCACCACGTACCCCTGGCGCGCGGCACCGACACCCCCCTGAGCCTGAACAACGTGTTCCCGCAGCCGTTCAAAAGTGACATGAACGACATCATGGGCCTGATCGGCACCCTCAACCCGGCGCAGATGCCGCAGGTGTCAGCCAAACCGGCCTGGGAGCTACTGCACGACACCCTCAAGGCCAGCACCGACAAGGTCACGGTGCTGTCCCTGGGCGGCTTCACCACCCTGGCCAAACTGCTGGCCCTGAAGCCAGCCGCCGCCGACCTGGCCAAGATCGAGCGCATCGTCGCCATGGCCGGCGCGGTGCATGTGGACGGCAACGTCGCCGCCCTCAACAACGCCCTGCCCGCCTGGGACCAGGGCAGCCGCTACAGCAGCAACCACTACGCCGAATGGAACGTGTTCGTTGACCCGCTGGCCACCGAGCAGGTGCTGCAATCCAAGATCCCGGTCACCCTGGTACCGCTGGACGCCTGCAACCACGTGATCCTGGACCCCAGCTACGTCGCCACCATCACCGCCACCGACCCGGTCGCCACCCTGGTAGGCAACGTGTTCAAGAAAAAGACCGGGGACAACGCCGAAGGCAACTTGCCGGTGCCCATCTTCGACCCTTTGGCGACGCTGCTGATGACCGGGGCCGTGACGGCCAACCGGACGTTGAGCGAGTACCTGGCGGTGGACGTCGAGCAGACCGAACAGGACAATCACTGCGGGCAGTTGCGGGTAAAGGATCACGGCTCGCGCAGGATCGACTACGTGATCGGCGTGTCCCAGGCCCAGTTCGCCCGCCAGTTCGCCGCCGTCATCAACCGCCCGCTAGCCTGACGCCCGTAGCCGCTGCCGCCAGGCTGCGCTGGGCCCCGAGTGCACTCAGGATGTCGAGTGTATGTCAGGGCCTGCGCAGCCTGGCGGCAGCGGCTACACGCCCCCTCAAGGAGCGCCATGAACACCACCGTCCACCCCTGCCCACCCCCGCCCCACTCCGCCATCGCCCTGCATGCCTCCGGCGCCGACTTCGTCGACTGCCATCAGGTGCAGGTTCGCGACCCGCAGCGCACCGCCCTGCGCCATCTGCTGACGATGTTGGCCGCCACCCCGCCGTGGCTCGACAACCTGATGAAGCTGCGCAACCAACTGGTGCAAGCCGTGGGCTTGAAGGACTTGGGCAGCCTGGCGCGGGTCGACCTGGCGCGGCCGGATGAGGACTACCAGCCGGGCGATCGGGTGGGGATTTTCACGCTGCTGGCCAACAGCGAAGATGAGGTGCTGGTGGCCGACCAGGACAAGCACCTGGACGTGTTTCTGGCCGTGACGCGCCTGCCACTGACGGCGGACGGCACGCGCACCGTGGTATTGCGCCGATGACCCTGCGCGGGATCAACCGGCGCTGAGCGCAGTTACAGCCACCAGCGCAGCAGAAAGAAGAACGCCATGCTCAGCAGCATGCTGAGCAAGGTATTGCGCGTGTACAGCACCAGTCCCACCGCCACCATCGCGCTGATCAGGTAGGGGTTGTCCCAATGCAGGTTCAACTGCTTGTCGGGCATGAACACGATCGGCCCGCAGATGGCGGTGAGCATGCCCGGCACCGCGAACCCCAGGAACTGCCGCGCGTTGCTGCTCAGGCGCACCGGCAGGCGCGGTTCCAGGAATACGTAGCGGTTGAGAAACACCAGCGCGCCCATGCCGACAATCACCAGCCAGATCATGCCCGTGCCCCCTGCAGTTTGTTGCAGACAAAGCCGGCGCTCATGCCCGCCAAACCCGACAGCACCAGCGCCGAGCCCCAGTGCCAGTAGCTGAACAGCACGGAGCAGAACAGCGATACCGCCACGCAGACCACGGTCGGCACGTTGCGTACCACCGGGGTAATCAGGGCAATAAAGGTCGCGGCGATGGAGAAGTCCAGGCCCAGGTGCTCGATACCGGGGATGCTGCTGCCCAGCAGAATGCCGGCCAGGGTAAACAGGTTCCAGGCCACGTAGAAGGTCAGGCCCACACCCAGGGCGTACCAGCGGCTGAAGGTCTGCTGATCGTAGCGGCTGGTCAGGGCGAACAGTTCATCGGTGAGCAGAAAGCCCAGCCCTACGCGCCAGCGCCCGGGAAGGCCGGCGATCATCGGGCGCATGCTCATGCCGTACAGCAAGTGCTGGGAGGTCAGCAGCACCGTGGTCAACAGGATCGACAGCACCCCGGCGCCGCCCTTGAGCATGCCGATGGCCACCAATTGCGCCGCGCCGGCGAAGACGATGCTGGACAGGCCTTGGCCCTGCCAGGGCGTGAGGTTGGCCTCGATGGCCATGGAACCGGCCAGCAAGCCCCAGGGCGCGGTGGCCAGGGACAGCGGCATGATGGCAGCGGCGCCACGCAGGAAGGCGTGGCGTGGGAGTAATGTGTTGGGCATGTTTTTATAGGATGAGGGAAAACGGGAGAAGACTGTGGCAGAGGGGCGTGGCGCCTGTCTTGAACAATATTGCGCACATGCCTGCTTTCGTAAACGGTGTCGCCTGCATCGCGACCAAGGTCGGCTCCTACGCTGTCCGTGGTAGGAGCCGACCTTGGTCGCGATGCAGACAACGCGGTTTCAGGACAGGCTGCAACAGGGGATTGATGCACCTGCATCGGGCGCGGTTGCACAAGCAGAGGGCATCGCCAGACTGTACCGAATACCTCAACACATTGTTTTTACAGAAAAACCCCTTTGGCACACATTCTGCCTATCACCTCGTATACAAAAAACAGTTGCGAGGGACACAAGCAATGTCACACCAACCTCCGGCCGGCTACAGCCCGCGCCTTTACAACCAAGACCTGGGCCCC
The DNA here is from genome assembly GCA_000497835.1 of gamma proteobacterium L18. Classification (GTDB taxonomy): domain Bacteria; phylum Pseudomonadota; class Gammaproteobacteria; order Pseudomonadales; family Pseudomonadaceae; genus Aquipseudomonas. Next base: position 777,876 of record KI547165.1, read on the forward strand.
ACCCCGCAGACGTGGAGCTGGTACAACATCTTCGCCTTCTGGATGAGTGACGTGCACAGCGTCGGCGGCTATGTGTTCGCCGCCAGCCTGTTCGCTTTGGGCCTGGCCAGTTGGCAGGTGCTGATCGCGCTGCTGGTGGGCATCTGCATTGTGCAAGTGATCGCCAACCTGGTGGCGCGGCCCAGCCAGCAGGCAGCGGTGCCCTACCCGGTGATCTGCCGGCTGGCCTTCGGGGTGTTTGGCGCGAATATCCCGGCCGTGATTCGCGGGCTGATCGCCGTGGCCTGGTACGGGGTACAGACGTACCTGGCCTCCAGCGCCCTGGTGATCGTGGTGCTGCGCTTCTTTCCGGCGCTGGCGGCGTACCAGAGTGTGACCTTCGCCGGCCTTTCGTACCTGGGCTGGTTCGGCTTTTTGTCGCTGTGGGTGGTGCAGGCGTTCGTGTTCTGGACCGGCATGGAGTCGATCCGTCGTTTCATCGACTGGGCAGGCCCTGCGGTGTACGCGGTGATGTTCGCCCTGGCCGGCTGGATCGTATGGCGCGCAGGCTGGAGCAACATCAGCTTCACCTTGGCGGAAAAAGCCGTGTCGGGCTGGGCCGCCGTGGGCCAGGTGATCATGGCCATCGCCTTGGTAGTGTCGTACTTTTCCGGACCGACGCTGAACTTCGGCGACTTCAGCCGCTATTGCCGCAGCATGGGCGACGTGCGCCGGGGCAATTTCTGGGGGCTGCCGATCAACTTCCTGGCGTTCAGCCTGGTGACCGTGGTGATCGTCTCCGGCACCCTGCCGATCTTCGGCGAGATGATCCACGACCCCATCGCCACCGTCGCCCGCATCGACAACACCACGGCAGTACTGCTGGGCGCCTTTACCTTCGTCACCGCCACGGTGGGCATCAACATCGTCGCCAACTTCGTCTCGCCGGCCTTCGATTTCGCCAACGTCGCGCCCAGCCGCATCAGCTGGCGCATGGGCGGCATGATCGCCGCCGTACTGTCGGTGTTCATCACGCCGTGGAACCTGTTCAACAACCCCGAGGTGATTCACTACACCCTGGACGTGCTGGCCGCCTGCATTGGCCCATTGTTCGGGATTCTGCTGGTGGATTATTACCTGATCAAGCGCCAGCAGATCGACGTGGATGCGCTGTTCAATGACGGGCCCACGGGGCGTTACTGGTACAACAACGGGGTGAACTGGGTGGCGGTGCAGGCGCTGGTGGGGGCTGCCTTGGCGGGGCTGTGCTTCACGTTCATTCCGTGGTTCAAACCCATGGCCAACTTTGCCTGGTTCACCGGGTGTTTTCTGGGTGGCGGCGTGTTTTATGGGTTGAGCTTGTGGGCGCGGCGGTCGGTGCCCGTTGCGACCGCGCTGGTGCGCTAAAAGCCTGGCTGCAGGACGGCGTCGTCTGCATCGCGGCCAAGGCCGGCTCCTACCCCATACGGTGTCGTCTGCACGCGACTAATCGGCGCCTACCCCGTACGGTGTAGGAGCCGGCCTTGGCCGCGATGCAGACGACGCGTTTTCAAAACAGTTGCTGCGACGGGGCGACTGACATCACTTTGGCTAATGCCCGCTATCAACACCCTCCATTTCAATCGGCTAGGGGCGCCTTCGTAAAATGGCGCCCATACCCGAATGGAGGGCTCACCGATGAAATACCTGATCGCACTCGCACTGACCCTGTTGGCCGCCTTTACCTCGTTCGCCCGCGCCGACGACGCGGCGCCTGCGCAAGCCAGCGTGGAAGACAACGGCTACGACTACTCCCAGGACCTGGACATCGCCAAGGTGGTGCGCATGAACACCGGCCGCGGCGCCCCCTGCGGCCCGGTACAAGGCCACATGACCTACATCGACAGCAAGGGCGTGCAGCATGAGCTCAACTACACCCGCCTGGGCGGCGAGTGCGACAAGGGTTGATCAGCCCAGCCGGGCACACAGCCGGCTGACGCACACCGAGCCCACCACCGCCAGAATGATCGGCACCAGGAAGTCATGGTCGATGCGGGTGAACTCCACCACCAGCACAATGGCCGTCAGCGGCATGCTCATGGACGAGGACAGGAAGGCCGCTGCGCCGACGATGGCGAACGCGCCCAAGGGCACGCCCGGCCACACCAGGCTCCAGCCGCCGCCCAGGATCACCGCCAGCAAGGCGCCGCAGGCCAGGGCTGAGGTCAGCAGACCGCCTTCCGCGCCCGCGCGCAGGGTGCTGCTGGTGATCACCAGCTTGGCCAGCAGCAACAGCGCGGCCAGGCCGATGGTCAACTGATCGTCAAAGCCCAACTGCGCCGGGCCCTTGCCGTTGCCCAGCACCTGCGGCAGGTAAATGGCCAGGCAACCGATCAGCGTGAAATTGAGCAATGACAGCACCGGCAGCTGCCAGCCCCGCGCCGCCCGCCCACGGGCCGCCCCCGTCAGCCTAACGAACCCGTAGGCTGCCAGCCCGAACAGCGGCCCGCACAGCACCGCCCACGTCATCAGGTCGGCGCTGACGACGAACGCTGGCACCGTGTATTGCGCTTCCGCGCCCAGGCCTATCCAGGCCACCGAGGCACCGATGGCCGAGGTGGCCAAAGCAATGATCGCCTCACGCCAGGCGAAGCGCGCCAACAACACTTCCAGCACGAACACCGCGCCACCCAGCGGCACGTTGTACACCGCCGCCAACCCTGCCCCGGCCCCGCAGGCAATCATCAGCCGCCGGGTGTCAGCGTCCAGGCCGCTGTAGCGCGACAGCCTGTCGGCGATCAGTGAACCCAGCTCGCGCGGCGCCACCTCACGCCCCAGCGGCGAGCCCAGGGCCACGGTGATGATCTGCAGCAGCAGGTGCGCCAAGGTTTCCTTGCCGGGCATGCGCGCCTCGGCACTGCTGGCGGCTTTCTTGATGCTGACCAAGGGCTTGCCGTAGCGATACAGCAGCCACCAGCCCAGCCCCGCCACCACGCCACACAGCGCCAGCGCCGCCACCCGCCGCTCGGGTGGCGCGGCGGTGACGCCAAACAGAAAGCTTTCATGGCCCACCAGGTGGTCCTGGCTGTAGCCGTAGGCCAGGTGCTGAATGCCGTGCAGCAACAGTGCCAGCAGCATGCCGCCCAGGCCGGCACCCATGCCGGTGAACACCACCACGGCGGCCAAGGCCAGCGTGGCGCGTACGGGGGAACGAACGACGACGGGTGAATCAGGCAACGACATGCAGCGCTCCGCAGGCAATCTCTGGTAATGCTGCAGAGGGTAGCCGCCGCAGGCCTGCGCGCCTAGGGACATGCAGGCCGATTGGGAGCTGGGCGCTACAGGTTGTCCGCCACGGCGTAAGGCTCAGGCGAACAACAGGCGGTCCTGAATCTTGCGCGGGTCGCTGTAGTCCTCTTGCCACCAAGGCGTCGGGCCCGGCCGCTGCAGGGTCAGGGTGGTCCGCGTGCCGGCCTTGACGCTCTCCTGGGCCACGCGGAAGTGATAGTGGTCGAGCAAACGCACGGCTTCCACCATGTAAGCCACCGCCACCCGACGGTCACGAATCAGCAACAGATTTTCGCCATTGCTGCGGTCGGCGGCGTCGGCAAAGTTATACGAGCCCATGTACACCCGCGCCGTGGGCTTGTCGAAGTCGATGATCACGAACTTGTGGTGCAGGCGCACCCCGGCGCCGCCGATCAGGCCGGTGGGCTCTGCCTGGAACGGCGCCGGGATGTTCTTGTTCAGGGCCGCGGCGTGGAGGATGGCGCTGTCGCCGCTGGGCAGCAGCACGTCCAGGCCTTCCTGCATCTGCCGGTCGGAAATGCCGTAGACAAAGACCTCGGGGTTGGCCGCCACTTGCTTGATCGCCGCCTGGATGGGCCCGCTGGTCTGGTACAGGAACGCCAGGGAGAACAGCAGGCTGGAGCCGGTAGTAGCGATGTCGCTGCCCACGCCGGCCAGCGCCGCGTTGTCCAGGGCATGGGGCGAGAACGTCACCTGCGCGTCGATGTTGTCCAGGCCCAGATCGTGCCATTGCGCGGGCGGCTGGGCGCCGAAATCCCTGGCCGAACTGCTGGCCCAGTACTGCGCAAATGCCGCCTGGAACAGCCGCAACGCCGTCTCGCCCTGCACCACCAGGGCGTTGTTGGCCTGCACGTACAGGCCACGCCAACTGAAGTTGGTGGAGCCGCACACCACCGTCTTGAGTGTGCTGCCGTCCAGCAGGATGACCTTGTTGTGCTGCAGGCTGGCCATGTGTTCGCGCTTGACGGTGGCGCCGGCCTGGGTCAGGCGCGTGGCCGCCAGGGTTTCAGCGGAGTCGGCGTCGCCATGGCTGCTGCTGTCGTCGATGATGATCTGCAGGCGTGCGCCCAGTTGCTCCAGGCGGCTGACGATGTTGGGTTCGTTGAGGTCATAGGCGATGACCTTGACCTGGGCCGCCGTGTCAGCCACCGCCTGGTCCAGCACCGCGAGAATCGCCTCACGCGCCTCGAAGCCCATCCATTCAAGGGCCGCTGGGGCGTTGGGGTTACTGGGCACGAAGTCCAGGCCGTCGTCGGCCTTGCGCGGCAGTAGCGTGGTCAGGTTGCGATCATCCTTGGCGTAGCGCTCCACGAACGCCTGGGACGACACGTAGCCGCGGGTGAAAGTGACATTGAGCTGGCCGGGCCAGGTGTCGCGTTGCAACTCGATGGCCGCCACCTGGGCTTCACCGTAGCTGAGCACGTCCTGGGCGTTCATGAACACCGGGGTCACGCGATAGGTGAAGGCGCCGGCCAGCTCGGCGTTGCGCGGGAAGTGCACCCAACGAAACTTCTGGATCGGTGACAGCAGGCTTGAAAGCGCTGTGGTGGGGACGCTGCCGTCGGCGGTGGGGAACGTCAGACGGTTGTTCAAGGCGTAGAAACGATCGCCGGCCGGCTCCTTGTACTCGATGCCGAAACCGACGAAGTCGGCGGGTGGCGGCCCACTTTTCCAGTTCATGGCCAACAGCAGCATGCCTTCGCTGCGGTGCAGTTTGAGGGTGAACAGGGCGGCGTCATTGGTGCCACTGACTTGAAAGTCCCCGGGTGTGGGCATGCGTGCGTTCCTTCGGCGGCGGTGAGGCCAGAGAGTGCCAGATCCTGCGCAGCCTGTGTATACGCCTGTCGCGGTGACTGCCTTGAAACCGCGATGCAGGCGACGCGGTGTTTCTGATCTACGGCGTCGATGCCATCGCGAGCAAGCTTTGCTCCCACAGTGCAAAGCCTTGCATCGATTGCTGGCTCACCGCTGTGGGAGCAAAGCTTGCTCGCGAGAGGCCGGTGCAGGTTGCCCACAACCATAGAATCTCCCACAGCGTACGCCGCACCTCTGTAGCAGCAACTGTCTTGAAACCGTGTCGCCTGCATCGCGACTAAAGTCGGCTCCTACGCCGTCCGCGGTAGGAGCCGGCCTTGGCCGCGATGCAGACGCCGCCGTCCTGTAGCTGCCAAATGCTGCGTCACAGGCGGCACGGTAGATCCGACAGTATGCGGCTTCCGTGACCCGGCCTGACGGCAGCGGCTACGGGTTGGGTGTAAGCTGGCGGCTTGCCTTGACCCGGAACCCGACTATGCGCCACTGGCTCGCCCTGCTGCTCGCCCTGCCCGCCCTCGCCCACGCCAGCCAGTGGCTGGCCGTACAGCCACAGCCAGGCCCTGGCAGCCTGCATTACTACGCCTCCCAGGCACCCAACCCGCAGGCGCAATCGGCCTTGATCGTGCTGCACGGTTTTCATCATGACGCCCGGCGCACCTTCGATACCGGCGTGGCCGTGTATCCCCAGGGCCTGGTCATCGCGCCGCTGTTCCAGAGCGTGGGCGACAAATGCCAGGGCCGCGAGGAACCTGCCTCGCAACCCGGCGACCTGCAATGGAGCTGCGGCGGCTGGGCGCAGGGTGAGCCAGCGCTGCAAGGCGGTGCCGTGACGTCGTTCCAGGCCATGGATGCCTTGATTGCGCAGGTGCGTCGACAGTGGCCGTCGGTGCGATCCATCACCGTGGCAGGCTTCTCGGCCGGCGCCCAGCTGGTGCAGCACTACATCGGCTTCGCCGCCGCACAGCCCGGCCTGCGTTTTGTGGTGGCCGACCCGGGCAGTTGGCTGTATTTCACGGCCACGCGCCCCTATCCCGTCAGCGACTGCCCGGCGCTGAACCGCTGGAAATACGGCCTCCAGCAACTGCCCGCAGGCTTGCCCCGCGATGCCCAGGCAGCGGCGCGCCACTACGCCGAGGCCGAGGTGCACTACCTGGCCGGCACCCTGGACACAGGGCATGGCAAGGGCACGGCCTACAACGTGCTGGACCGTTCCTGTGCCGCCATGGCCCAGGGCCCGTATCGCTACGAACGGGCCCAGGCGTACGCCCAGGCCCAGGGCCAGCCGCTGATCGACATCCCCGACTGCGCCCACGACGTACGCTGCGTATTCACCTCAGCCGCCGCCCGCAAGGTGCTGGTACCTTAACGAATGCCCGGCACCCGCACCTCATCCTGCGAGCACTGCATCTTCACCCCGCGCCCGCATGAGGTGAACGCCAGGTCCTTGGACAGGCACACCCGCACCTCGGCCAACTGCGGCCCGCTGCAACGCACCACAACGCCGTCCTCGGGCATGCCGGGATTGCTTTGACGGAACATCTGCACGATCTGCTGCGGCGCAAAGGTCTGGGCGCCTTCTGACGGCTGCAACGCCGCAGGCACCTTCACCCGGCCCATGGCGTGGTCGGCGGTGCTCAGGTAATCGGTGGCGCTCAAGCCACTGCAGGTACCGTGCTTGGTCCATTCGTGGTTCACCAGTTGCCGGCTGGGGTACAAGCTGGCGCCTTGGCTGCGCTCGGCGGCCGTCAACGGCGTGATCGGCTCGCAGTTCTGCGGCCAGCCGCCCTTGAGGTATTGCGGCCACAGGCCGTGCAGCACGAAGCCGTAGCCTTTGCCGCTGCACTGCTCGTTATTGCCGTGGGTGAGGCAGAACGTGGGCGACCACGACAGGCTCAGCAGGTAGTAGTCGAACTGGCCTGCCACGGCGGGTGGCCGGTTGTTGTTTTGCCGCGCGTCTGCGGTGCCCAGGGTGCACAGCAGGGCCAGGGTGATTGCCAGGATCCTCGTCACAACAATAATCTCCATTCGATAAATACGGCTACGGTTCAGCTCAAAACAATCCCATTTGGCCACCCACCAGGGTAGCAAAATCGTCGTCCACGAACGGCAGAATACCGTCCGCCACGGGCTGAAGTTGCCGGCTGATGTAGTGATCGTAATCAATGGCCGCATCAACGGCCTCCAACGGCTGCGGCCCCGCCAAGGTGATCACGTAACTGATCCAGCCGCCACGCTGGTACTGCAATGGCCGGCCGTGCCGGGCGTTGAACTCATCGGCCAGGCGCGCCGCCCGTACATGGGGCGGCACATTGCGTTCGTAATCATCCAGCGGGCGGCGCAAGCGCTTGCGGTACACCAATTGCTCGTCCAGCTCGCCGGCCAGGGTACGTTGCACCACCGTACGCACGTAATCCTGATAGGGCCGGTGATGAAAAATGCGCTCGTACAGTTCCTGCTGGAAGGCACGGGCCAGCGGCGACCAGTCGGTGCGCACCGCTTCCAGCCCTTTGTAGACCATCTCGTCGCCGCTATCGGCACGGCGCACCAACCCGGCATAACGCTTCTTGCTGCCCTCCTCGGCCCCGCGAATGGTGGGCATCAGGAAGCGCGTGAAATGGGTTTCGAACTGCAGTTCCAGGGCGCTGTGCAGGCCGTATTCAGCCTGCAGGTGCTCGCGCCACCAGGCATTGACGTGGGCCACCAGGCGGCGGCCGATCTCGGCGGCTTCCTGCTGACCGTGGGCGCGCTTGAGCCACACAAAGGTGGAGTCGGTGTCGCCGTAGATCACTTCGTAACCCTGGGCCTCCACCAGTTGCCGGGTGCGCTGCATGATCTGATGGCCGCGCAAGGTGATGGACGAGGCCAGGCGTGGATCGAAGAACCGGCAACCGCTTGAGCCCAGCACACCATAGAAGGCATTCATGATGATCTTCAGCGCCTGGGACAGCGGTTGGTTACCTTCGGCCTTGGCGGCTTCGCGGCCTTGCCAGACGGCCTGGACGATGGACGGCAGGCAATGGCGCTCGCGGGAAAAACGCGCGCCCAGAAAACCCGGCACCGAATGCACATCGTCCGGCTGACGCAGGCCTTCAATCAAGCCGATGGGGTCGATCAGGAAGCTGCGGATAATCGAGGGGTACAGGCTTTTGTAGTCCAGCACCAGCACCGATTCATACAGCCCGGGCCGCGAGTCCATCACAAAACCGCCGGGGCTGGCCTGGGGTGGTCGTTCGCCCAGGTTGGGGGCCACGAAACCCTGGCGGTGCATCAACGGCAGATAGAGGTGGGTGAACGCCGCGACCGAGCCGCCGCTCTGGTCGGCCGGCAAGCCGGTGACCGTGGCGCGCTCGAGCAAAAAGTCCATGATGCGTGTGTGCTCGAAGATGCGCAGCACCAGCTCGCAATCCTTGATGTTATAGCGGGCCAGGGCAGGCTTGTCCTCGGCGAATAAACGGTTGATCTCGTCCATGCGCTGGTATGGCGTGGCAATGGACTTGCCCTCGCCCAGCAGGGTCTGCGCCACGTTTTCCAGGCTGAACGAGGGGAAGCTCCAGGTGGCCTGGCGCAACGCCTCGATGCCGTCGATGATCAGCCGCCCGGCGGCGCTGGCAAAGTAGTGCCCGTTGCCGCTGCCGTGTTCGCGCCACAGCAGCTCACCGCCGTTGCGCCCCAGGCGCAGTTGCACGCCGTGGCGACGGGCCTGTTCGTGCAGCACGCGCAGGTCGAACTGCACCACGTTCCAGCCGATGATGGCGTCGGGGTCGTGGTCGGCCATCCACTGGTTCAGGCAGTGCAGCAGTTCCACCCGCGACTGGCAGTAGTGCAGGTCGAAATCGACGGTGGTGGCGTCACCATTGGCCGGGCCCAGCATATACACCTGGCGCTGGCCGCAGCCCTGCAGGCCGATGCAGTACAGCTCGCCATGCTCGGTGGTCTCGATGTCCAGGGACAGCAGCTTGAGTGCGGGCCGATAGCCCGGCGCGGGCTTGAGTTGGGCATCCATCAGTACGCCGGTGGCGTCCACACGGCCGACGATGCTGGCCGGGGCATTGATAAAGCGCTCCATCAGGTAACGCTCTGGCGGGCGGATGTCCGCCTCGTAGACGTCGACACCGCTGCGGCGCAGGCTTTTTTCCAGGTCCAGCAGGTGGCGGTATTGCTGGCAGTACAGCCCGTTCACGGGCCGATGATGAAAGTCCTGCAACCCCAGCGGGCGCAACTCGGCGCCCGGCTGCGCGGCCACCAGGGCCTGGGCGCGCTCCGTGTGCTCGGCCGGCACGAAGGCCACCGAGGGCTGCAGGGGCAGGCACACCTGGCGGGGGCCCGCGTCGGTGGCCAGCCAGAACTCCACCTCCGTCCCCGCCGGCGTGTCGCGCCAATGGCGGGTCAGGATAAAACCTTGCTGGACGTCCACTGCGCTGACCTCGTTGAACCGCGGGCAAAAACGCCATTGTAACCGTTCAAGCCAGGGATTTGACGCAGCGCGGGTCATTGCTCAAGCTACACGGCTTTCCACTTGCAGTATGGATACCCGATTTCAGTGAAGACTTCAGCGATCAAATGGCCGCGCCTGCTGCTGGCTGCCACCGGCGCACTGGTGCTGCTGGCCGGCTGCGACTTCGGCAAGCCCAAGCCCCCGCCCCCCACCACCTACACCAGCGTGGACTGGAGCGCCCTGCCCGCTGTCAGCGACAGCGACCTGATGGCCGGCTTCGCGGCCTGGAGCTCGGCCTGCCAGCGCCTGGCCAAGGACCCGACCTGGGGCGCCACCTGCGCCGCCGCCGCCCAGGTGCCAGCGCAACCGGCAGCGGTGCGCAGCTTTTTGCAGGCGCAACTGCAGGTCTTCAGCCTGCGCTCGGGCGACAACCAGGACCGCGGCCTGATCACCGGCTACTACGAGCCGGTGTACCCCGGCAGCCTGACCCGTGACGATCAGCACACGGTGCCGGTGCTGGGCGTGCCGGACGATCTGATCATCGTCTCCTTGGACAGCGTCTACCCGGAACTGAAGGGCAAACGCCTGCGCGGGCGCCTGGACGGCCACATCCTGCGGCCCTACGACGATGCGCAAACCATCAACCAGAAAGGCGTCAACGCCCCGGTGCTGGCCTGGCTGAACAACCCCATGGACCTGCAGTTCCTGCAGATCCAGGGCTCGGGCCGCATCCGCCTGGACAGTGGCCGCCAGTTGCGCATCGGCTACGCCGACCAGAACGGCTACCCCTACAAGCCGGTGGGCCGCTGGCTGGTGGAACAGGGCCTGCTGAAAAAAGAAGAAGTCAGCATGGGCAAGATCCGCGACTGGGCCGTCGCCAACCCTGAACGGGTACCGGAGTTGCTGGCCAGCAACCCCAGCTACGTGTTCTTTTCCACCCGTCCGGACAGCAACGAAGGCCCACGCGGCTCGCTCAACGTGCCGCTGACGGCGGGCTACAGTGTGGCCATCGATCGCAAGGTGATCCCGCTGGGCAGCTTGCTGTGGCTCAACACCACCAGTCCCGACGGCAAAACCCTCACCCGCCCGGTGGCGGCCCAGGACACCGGCGGTGCGATTGCCGGCGAAGTGCGCGCCGACCTGTTCTGGGGCACGGGCGACAAGGCCGGCGACCTGGCGGGCAACATGAAGCAGCAGGGGCAGATCTGGCTGCTGTGGCCCAAAGGTGCGCAGCCCCCCAAGTTGAATTAAGCGGCCGGCGCAGCCCACGGCAGCGGCTACACTCAGAGCACACCCTTTGACGTGATGGCCGCCGATGCTGGACAACCTGCAGCAGCGAATCATTCTCAAGGCTCGTCCCTCCGCCCAGCGCCTGGCCATCGGTTTCATGGCGCTGGTGCTGTTGTCGCTGCTGGGGCTGGACACTTGGCAAAGCTGGACCGCCCGCACCCAAGCGTTGCGTGTGGCGCAGACCGACACGTCCAACCTGGCCCGATCCCTGGCCCAGCACGCCGAAAGCACGGTACAGGAAGCCGACGTGGTACTGGCCGACCTGACCGAGCGCGTGCGCGCAGACGGCACCGCCCCCGAGCAACTGGCGCGGCTGCACCGCTTGATGCAGGGCCGCACCCACGACCTGACACAGTTGCACGGGCTGTTTATCTATGACAAGGATGGCCGCTGGCTGGTGTCGTCCAATGATGTCGACCCTCAAGGCGCCAATAACGCCGACCGCGAGTATTTCCAGTTCCACCGCTTCAACCGTGACGCCGCCGTGCACATCGGCCCGGTGATTCGCAGCCGCACCAACAACCAGCTGGTGATTCCCGTCTCACGACGCATCGACGGCCCCGACGGCGCCTTCGCCGGCGTCGCCCTGGCCACCCTGGACCTGGAATTCTTCAACCGTTTCTACCAGTCCTTCGACCTCGACCGCCAGGGCGTCATCGTCCTGGCCCTGGGCAATGGCACCATCCTGGCGCGCCGCCCGTTCGAAGAGCACGTCATCGGCACCAGCCTGGCCCGCGGCCGGGTGTTCAGCGAGATGCTGCCCAACCAGCCGGACGGCAGCGGCATGATGCCGTCGATGATCGACGGCGTGTCGCGGCTGTTCAGCTACAAGGCCCTGGGCAAATACCCGCTGGTGGTGGAAGCGGCGCAGTCCAAGGAAGCCATCTACGCCACCTGGTACGCCAACCTGATGCGTTCAGCGGCGTTCATCCTGGTGGTGGGCGCGGCGCTTTCGGTGTTCGGCGTAGCGCTGATCCGCCAGATACGCCATGGCCAGCTCACCGAAGCCAAGCTGCGCAATGCACATGCCGCCCTGGAGATCCTGGCCATGCAGGACGCCCTCACGGGCCTGGCCAACCGCCGGCAACTAGACGCCGCCCTGCCCCACGAAATCGGTCGCGCCCGGCGCAATGGCAAGGCGCTGGGGCTGATCATGATCGATGTCGACCACTTCAAACGTTTCAATGACCTGTACGGCCACCCCGAGGGCGACCAATGCCTGGCCAGCGTGGGCCGTGCGGTGCTCGATTGCGTGGGCCGCAGCAGCGACCTGGTGGTGCGCTATGGCGGCGAGGAGTTGCTGCTGGTGCTGCCGGAAAGTGATTGGCACGGCACCTGGCTGGTGGCCGAGAAGGTGCTGCATGCCGTGCGCAACCTGGGCATACCGCATGCGGGCAATGACGGCGGCGTAGTGACGGTCAGCGCAGGCCTGCACGTGTGGCTGCCCGGGGCCGGCGAGCCCCACCCCCAGGACCTTATCCAGGCCGCCGACCAGGCGCTGTATGCCGCCAAGAGCCAGGGCCGCAACCGACTGCACCCTTCATTGCCGCAGCACCTGGCCAAGGCTGAAGAGACGGCATAAGGCTTACCCCACCGACTGCGGCACGCTCACCGGCTGCAGCTCGCCCAGCTCCATCAAGGTGAAATAGCCTTCGCTCCAGCCCGCCGTATCAATGTGCCACACATTGCCCAGGCGGCGTGGGCGGCGCAGCGGCGTGTGGCCGACGATCACCGCGCGCACGTCGCGAATGCCACTGCCGTCGCCGCGCTTGATTCGCGCCCGCGACCACTGGCACCCCTCATCGGTGTAGGTATCGTCAGGCCAGCGGTGCTGGACGAAATCGCGCAGTTGGCGCCAGGTGGGGAATGGGCAGTCCGCATGCACCAGGCCGATCAGGCCACGGCTGGTCTCTACCTCCAGCGCCACGGGCAACTGGCTGAAACGCTTGGCGTAAAGCTGCTGCTTTTCCTGGCTGGCGTCCAGAAACCAGGCACCGCCGCTGGCGCGGTACATGCGCTCATCGACGCTGATCCGGGCGTGGTGCTGGATGGCCAGGGCTTCGTGGTTGCCCTGCACGGCAAAGAACCAGGGCCGGTCCAGCCACTCCAGGCACGCTTCGCTCTGGGGGCCGCGGTCCACCAGGTCACCGACGCTGAACAGCCGGTCGGTGTCCGGGTCGAAGCCGGCCTGGTCGAGGCTGGCCTGCAAACGGTCAAAATGGCCGTGAATATCGCCCACGGCAAAATCGCGCCCCCTGAGGTTGCGCGCGAAGTGGGCGAATTTGTTGGTCATGGCCTGCCTCCTTGTGCCGAACTGCACCACGATATTCTGCCCGTGGCGCCGTGCGGTCAAGGATGGCGGCCGATCGGGTTCAGAGCTTGGCGATGGACACTTCGGTGGATTTTACGAACGCGATCACTTCGCTGCCGATTTTCAGTTCCAGTTCATGGATGGAGCGGGTAGTGATCACCGACGTCACGATGCCCGAGGCGGTCTGCACGTCGATTTCCGACACTACCGGGCCTTCGATGATCTCCTTGATCACGCCCTTGAACTGATTGCGTACGTTGATGGCTTTGATAGTCATGGCACGGTTCCCTTGTGATGGTAGCGGGTAGTGAACATTGCGGCGCTGTGCCGCGATGGATTTAATGTGCCTGAGTGGTTATAAAATCAAAAGGAATTGATTGTGCTTTTGATATTCCTATAAAGAATATAAGCCGACTGCTGTGCTCACTTTTTAACCTTCCGACTTTTCCTACGCCTTTGACCGGCCAGGACCGACATCCATGCGCTACAGACGGTATCATAATCTGATACCATGAATAATCGACAACGCAGCATCCTCAAGGCTGGTTTTCATGAATGTGATGAGCTACCAGGGCTACACCGCCCGAATCGAATACAGCGACGAAGACGGCCTGCTGGTAGGCCATTTGGCAGGCATTACTGACGTCGTAGGTTTCCATGGGGAGTCTGTTTCCGAATTGCGCCACGCGTTTGAAAAGGCGGTGCTCGACTACGTCGAAACCTGCCGCAAGTTAGGCCGCGCGCCACAGAAAGCTTACTCGGGCAAGTTGAGTCTGCGGTTGGAACCCAGCCTGCATGCCACGGTTGCGGTCAGGGCTGAATTGGCACGTAAAAGCATCAACCAGTGGGTGACGGATATATTGGCCCGCGAAGCGCACGTGTAAAAAGCCGATGATCATCCATAAAGAAAATAATCAATCGACAATTACATAAAATATAATCATAGAACAATCCGGCATTTCCCAACCCCCCTCCCCGCGCCTTAGCGTAGCGCCAGGATTTAACACCTGGCAGGGAGACACCGTTGAAAGCACACACACCCGCCCTGGCGCTGGACGCCGATGTACTGATCATCGGCGGCGGCCTGGCCGGCACCTGGGCCGCCATTGGCGCAGCCCGCGAAGGCGCTCGCGTGATTTTGGTGGACAAGGGCTACTGCGGTACCAGCGGCGTCACGGCCACCGCCGGCCCCGGGCATTGGTGGGTACCGCCGCTGCCCGAGGCACGCGAGGCGGCCATCGACAAGCGTCTGGCCACCGCCTACGGCCTTGCGGACAGGCGCTGGATGGCGCGGGCCATCGACACCACCTGGACCAGCCTGCCGGGGCTGGCGGGCTACTACGACTTCCCCCGCGATGACGCCGGGGTTACCCAATACCGTGGCCTGCGCGGGCCCGAATACCTGCGCGCCCTGCGCAGCCGGGTGCTGGACAGCGGTGTCACCGTCCTCGACCACCACCCGGCCCTGGAGTTGCTGCACGACGCCCACGGGCGCCTGGCCGGGGCCCGTGGCTGGCGACGCCAGGCCAGTGGGCGTTGGCAGGTGCGCGCCGGCGCGGTGGTGCTGGCCACGGGCGGGTGCGCGTTCCTGTCGCGCCTGCTGGGGTGCCATACCAACACCGGCGACGGCTACCTGATGGCCGCCGAAGCCGGGGCCGAACTGTCCGGCATGGAGTTCTCCAATTACTACTGCATTGCCGCAGCCGGCAGCACCATGACCCGGTCGATGGTGTACACCTTCGGTGACTACTACGACGACGCCGGCCGCGCACTGCACATCCCCCAGGGCCCCGGCTTTACCGATGCACTGGCCAAGGCCCTGCTGCAAGGCCCGGTGTTTGCTGACCTCAGCGCGATACCGGCGCACGTGCGGGCTCGCCTGCCGAGCATTCAGCCCAACCTGATGCTGCCGTTCGACCGGCGTGGCATCGACCCCTTCCGCCAGCGTTTCGAAGTGACCCTGCACGCAGAAGGCACCATTCGTGGTGTGGGTGGCTTGCGGGTGATCGATGACGACTGCCAGACCGTCGTGCCAGGCTTGTACGTGGCCGGCGATGCGGCCAGTCGCGAGCCGATCGCGGGGGCCACCTCTGGCGGCGGCGCACAGAACTCGGCCTGGGCGCTGTCCACCGGGCAGTGGGCCGGGCGCGGCGCGGCGCGCACGGCCTTGGACAATGGCGCACCCGAGGGGCCGCTGAACGGCTTTGGCGGTGTGGGCCTGGGCACCGGCCAAGGCACGCCGGGTGTGGAACTGGTCGCGCAGATCCAGGCTGAAGTCCACCCGCTGGACAAAAACCTGTTCCGCCACGGCCAGCAACTGCAGCAATCGCTGGCTGCCCTGGACAACGTCTGGGACCGACTGCAACAAGGCCCCGGCCGCAACGACACTCCCTTGCGCGCCCGGGAAACCGTGGCCATGGCCGCCACGGCACGCTGGTGCTACCGCGCCGCCCTGGCCCGCCGCGAAAGCCGCGGCATGCACCAGCGCAGCGACCTCCCCGGCCAGAACCCCGCGTTCGACGGCCATTTGCGCGTCGGCGGGCTGGACCAGCCCTGGACGCGACTCGACCCCCTCACCGCTCTGGAGCCCCTTGCCTGATGCTGGAAATCATCTTCACCGACCGTTGCAACCAGTGCGGCGACTGCGTCACCGTGTGCCCCACCAACGTCCTGGCACTCACCGAGCGTCAGCCGCGCATTGCCGATCCGTTCGCCTGCCAGACGTGTTTCATGTGCGAGCTGTACTGCAGCGAAGACACGCTCTACGTACATCCCGACCCCGAACGCCTGCACCACCCCAGCCCCGCGCACATCGCCGCCAGCGGGCTGCTGGGCCAATACCGGCGCGATTCGGGTTGGGATGAGTGGGCGCAGGATCCGGCCCATCAGAACGAGCACTGGCGGATGGACGCGGTGTTTACCCTGGCGCGCAGCCGTCTGCCGGCCTGAGGATTAGGGCCGCCTGTACCGGCCTCATCGCGAGCAAGCTTTGCTCCCACAGTAGTGTGCGATCCGCCGTGGTAAACTCACCACTGTGGGAGCAAAGCTTGCTCGCGATGAGGCCATAAGGCACACCACCTGTTTACAAGTTGAACCCCATCGACTGCAGGATCTGCGTGCGCAAGTTGACCAGGTACGGATCATCCCGCCGCCGCGGATACGCCCGGTCCACCACAATCTCGGACTTCACCCGCGCCGGCCGCTCGCTGAACACGATGATGCGATTGGCCAGCAACAATGCCTCCTCCACATCGTGCGTCACCAGCAACGCCGTATACCCCTGTCGCTGCCACAACTCGATCAACTCCTTCTGCATGGCAATGCGCGTCAACGAATCCAGCTTGCCCAACGGCTCATCAAGGATCAGCAAGCGTGGCTCGTTGACCAGCGCACGGGCCAACGCCACGCGCTGGGCCATGCCGCCCGACAGCTGCCGCGGCCAGGCGCGGGCAAACTCGCTCAGGTGCACCTTGGCCAGGGCCGCATCCACCCTGCCCCGCTGGGTCTTGAGCAACCCCTGAGCCTCCAGCCCCACCGCCACGTTGTCCCACACCCGACGCCAGGGATACAGGGTGGGGTCCTGAAACACCACCACGCGACTAGGGTCGGGCCCGGCGATCGGCTGGCCGTCACCTTCAAGCGTGCCACGGTCAGCCGGTTCCAGCCCCGCCACCAGCCGCAGCAGGGTCGACTTGCCGCAGCCGGACGGCCCCAGCAAGGCCACGAACTCGCCCGGTGCCACGTCCAGGCTGACGTTTTCCAACACCGGCAACGGCTCGCCGTCCAGGTGAAAGGCATGGCTGAGGCCGTCGATATGCAACGCCAGGCCCGCGGCCTTGGGTTTGTGCAGGGCTACCATTTGACCGCTCCTTTCTGCCAGGCCAACAAGTGTTCACGCACATAGAACAGCGCGCTGATCAGCCCGGAACAGGCCAGCGCCATCACCAGCAACGCCGCGTACATATTGGCGTACGCCGCCCAGCCCTGAGCCCATTGCAAATACCAGCCAATGCCCGATTTGACGCCCATCATCTCGGCCACCACCAGGGTTGAGAAGGACGCACCCAGCCCCATGAACAGCCCCACGAACACATGGGGCAAGGCGGCGGGGATCGCCACCTTGAAAATCAGGAAGCCGGGCTTTGCACCTAACGTTCGCGCCACGTCGTAGTAGGCCTTGTCGACACTGGCCACCCCCGACCAGGTCAGCACCGTGACCGGGAACCAGGTGGCCAGGGCAATCAGGAACACGCTGGCGCTCCAACTGCTGGGGAACAGAAAGAAGCACAGCGGCAAAAGCGCGGTCGACGGCACCGGCCCCAGGATGCGCAGCACCGGGTGCAACCAATAACCGATGGCCCGCGACCAACCGATCGACACCCCGGCAATGAAGCCGAACACCGCGCCCAAACCCACGCCACTGCCCAGCAGGAAGGCCGAGTGCCAGAGGCTGTCCAGCAGCCGTGGCCAATCGGTGAAATAGACATTCAGCAAGGCCTGGGGCGGTGCGAAGAATGGCACCGGCAGCAGCGCCAGCTTGGCGGTCAACAGCTCCCAGACCGTCAGAAGCAGCGCCAGGGCGATCAGCCACGGCGCCAGCTCACGCACGCGGCGTGCCAGCGGTGGCGAGCGTGAAGCCAGCAGCGCCAGCGCACCAATGATCGCGGCCAACGCCAACTCGATATTGGCCAGCCCCCGGTCAACGGCCAATGGCGCGTGGCGTCGGGGTAAAAACGAGTGACCAGAGCCGCGATCACCCAGGCGCCCACCGCCAGCGCGGGCCGCACACCGACGCGCATACGGGCGACCCGGATCGCTTCGGGGACATGAGTCAATTCAACTGAAGACATTGGCCGTGATCTCCTTGGAAAACTCGACGGCATTGGTGCTGGCATCAAACACCTCCACTGTCTTCAGGTCGTCCACGTAGGTGACGATCTCGGTGGCCAACGCCGCGCCCACCGCGTGATGGCCGTGGGTGTGGTCGTGGAGGATGGCCTGCACCTCGGCCTCGCTGGTGTTGAGGGCAAACTTCTGGAAGCCCTTGGCCACGGCCTCCGGGTGGTGCACGGCGTAATCATGGGCTTCGAGAATGGCCTGGGTCAGGGCCGCGGCCACGCGCTTGTCTTCACGCACCAGCTTGCCGGTCACGCCCACCACGCAGCAGGACAGGTTGGCGTATTCCTCCACGAGGTTGGTGGACAGCTCGCGCGCCTGGCCGCCCTTGATCAGGCGGTACATGAACGGGTCGCTGCCGCTGATGGCCTGCACTTCGCCCTTGTCCAGGGCGGTGCTCAACAGGTCGGCCGGGTACAGCTTCCACTCCACATCGCGCACCGGGTCGACGCCATGCTTCTTCAGCAGGATGGAAAAGAAGTTGCGATCTGGCGCCGCCATGTCGGTCACGCCGATGGCCTTGCCCTTGAGGTCGGCCAGGTTATTGATCGGGCCATGGGTGGCGCTCAGCAAGCGCAGGCAGCCGCCGTGGGTACCGGCGGTGAGCTTGACGTCGAATCCCTGCTCCAGGGCCTTCAACCAGCGCAGCGCCATGCCGATGCCGGCGTCGGCCTTGCCGGTGGCAATGGCTTCGAGCAGCACCTCGGTGGAGTTGCCGAAGTTGACGAACTCGACGTCCAGATTGTGCTTGGTGAAAAAGCCCTCGCCATGGGCGATGACCACCGGGGCCAGGCACACCGCGTTGAGGTTGATGGCCAGTTTGAGCTTGCGTGGCGCGTCGAGCTTGATGAAGTCGCCGGTACCGCCGGGTTCCACGCTGCTCATGTTCATATGGTCGTGCTCATCGGCCCAGACCTTTCGGGGTAGCGACAGCAACAACGGGCTGGCGAGGGCGAAAGCGCCCAGGCCCAGCAAATGGCGGCGAGACAAGGTGGTCGATGGCATGGAGACTCCCTGGGCAAGACGTGGGTATTCGGGTCCGCGCGCACGGTCGCCGAGGGTATTGTCAGGACCATAACATTGGCTTTTTAATAATTTAAATTCATTTAATGCATAACCTAATATGTAAAAATGTGGCGGGTGGGAACTCGGTGTCAGTGCGCCGGCCAGTGATAGAACTCCATCCCCACCGCCGTGCGCACGCCAAACCCTGCCCACTTACCGTCAATGGCCTTGGGCGCCAGATTCAAATAGACGCTAAGGTCCAAACCCTTCAACTGCTGGTCCAGAAATGCCGTGACAAAGTGCTGGTTCACATTGTTCAACCGCCCACTGTCCCACGCCGGCTCGCTGTAGGCGCTGAAATCATCGGCATTGGCGCTGGCCGCAGGCGGTGGCGGGTTGGGCGCCACGTTGTGGCGGGCGTTCTGATACACCAGCAGATAACGGTCGGCATTCGCCGCGCCGTCCACCAGCCGGCGTACGCCGTCACTGTAGCCGGCCATATCATCCTGATCGCCCGCTACGAACAGTGTCGGCAGTTTGAGCCCGGCGAGGCCCTGAACATCGAACATCCCCTGCCGCCCGCCCCACGGCGCAAAAGCCACCAGCGCCTTGATGCGCCCATCGTGCAACGCCAGGTAATCAGGGTTACCGGCCTGCAGCCGTTGCAGCGCACCACCGGGAACGAAATTGACCGCCGCCTGGCTCAGCCCCGCACCGCCCACCAGCAAGGCGCCATAACCGCCCATGGAATAGCCGATCAGCGCGCTGTGCTCGACGTCCACCCGACCCGCCAGGAAGTGACCACTGCCAGGCTTGGCCCAAGCCGCCACCTGGTCCAGCACAAACAGGTCATCCAGCGGCCGGTTGAGCAAGGTGCTGGCAAACCCGGCCTTGTCGGCGCGGGTGGAGTCGGTGTGGTCGATGGCCACCACCACGTAGCCGCGTGAGGCCAGGTGTTCGGTGAGGTAGCTCATTTGCAGGCGCGAACCTGGATAACCGTGGGACAGGATCACCAGCGGATACACGCCATGGTTGTCCACGGCGGCATCGCGCACGGCGCGCCCAGCGAACTGGAACGGTGTGTTGGGCCGTTTGGGATCATTGGCGCCGGCGCCCAGCACGTCGGTGTACACCGTGCCGGGTTGCTGGCCCTTGGCAAGGGTGGCCGGGTACCAGATTTCCACTTGCAGGGGACGGTCGTAGGGGTGGCCGGCGAGGATGTCGAGTTGGTTGTGGTGGGTCAGGTGCTCGGTGCGCACGCCTATGTGCAGTTCGCCGGGCGCGGCCAGGTCAGGGGCGTCCGGGCGGGCGTCACCGTAAATGGCGAAGGCGCTGGTAGGGAGTATCAGGGCGCAGAGGCAGAGCAGTTGCTGGAAACTCATTGGAGCGTCTCGTAATGGATGGTAGCGCTAACATCACATGTTGAACGCACGGCGTCCAATCACCAAAATCATGGTGAAATGCTCACATGGCTATAAAGCGGACGTGCCCTAGCAGCACCGACATCTGTAGCAGCAACTGTCTTGAAATCGCGTCGCCTGCATCGCGACTAAAGTCGGCTCCTACACCGTCCGGGGTAGGAGCCGGCCTTGGCCGCGATGCAGACGCCGCCGGCCTGTAGCAGCAACTGTCTATGTGGGAGCGGGTTCTACCCGCGAAAAGCACACCGCGGTATGCCAGGAAGTCCGCGTTACCTTCTTCGCGGGTAGAACCCGCTCCCACAGGGCGTGTAGCTGTCGAAGGCTGCGTCAGGGGCGCCGTCGAGGTATCTGGTACTACGCAGTGCCTGTGACGCGGCCTGACGGCCACTGCTACGGGTGCGTGGAAACTTATGTCACGTCGTGATATAAAGCCCGCGTTTTTTTGCCGAGGATTCTGTTCGTGACACCCTTTCTGCACCGCTGGCGCCCTGCCCCCCTGCACCTGAGCCTGCGCGAATGCCTGCGCGCCGCCCTCGGCGCCTTGCTGGGCATCGGCCTCACCGCCGCCCTGTGTACTTGGGCGCTGGGCCTGAGCGCCGATATCCCGCTGCTGATCGCGCCCATGGGCGCCTCGGCCGTGCTGCTGTTCGCCGCCCCCGCCAGCCCTCTGGCCCAGCCCTGGTCGCTGATCGGCGGCAACCTGGTGGCCTCGTTGGTGGGCGTTACCTGCGCCGCGTTCATCGGCAACGAGATCATCGCGGCGGCCGTCGCCGTGTCGGTGGCCATCGCGCTGATGCTGGCCCTGCGCTGCCTGCATCCACCCTCGGGGGCCGTGGCGCTGACTGCGGTGCTCGGTGGACCTAGCATCCATGCTGCCGGCTACGGTTTCGTGCCCGACCCAGTACTGCTCAACTCCGCAGTGCTGCTGGGCGTGGCCTTGGTGTTCCACAGCTTCAGCCGCCACCGCTACCCCCACGGCCACGCCCCTGCCCCCACGGCGGCACGTGCCGTGTCCCCGGCCAGCCAGCAGTTGCACCAGGCCCTGCAAGCCGTGCTGGACGAACGCGACGAGTTCATCGACGTCGACGCCGACGACCTGGAAGCCATCGTCACCGCCACCCTCGCCCGCCTGCAGTCGGAGCCACGCCCATGAGCGACGCCCTGGACAAGACCGATTTCGAAACCCTGTCCGAATTCCGCTACCAGCTGCGGCGCTTTCTGCGCTTCTCCGAGGAGGCCGTACAGGCCCACGGCGTGACGCCCCAGCAATACCTGCTGATGCTCCACACCCAGGGCTTCAGCGGCCGCGACTGGGCCACCGTGGGCGAGTTGGCCGAGCGCCTGCAAATGGTGCCCCACGGCGCCGTGGCGCTGGTCAAGCGCTGCGAGGCCGTGGGCCTGGTACAGCGCCAACGCAACGAAGAGGACCGCCGCGAAGTGCGCGTCAGCCTCACGGCCCAAGGCACCGAGGTGCTGGAAAAACTGGCCTTCGTGCACCGTGAAGAACTGAAATCCGCGGGCAAGCGCTTCCGCGTGCCGTTTGAACAGGAGTAAGCGCCGTGCAGCATAAACGTGACTTCAACGTCGATCGCCGCTTGTTTCGCCAGGTGCTGCTGGCGGCCGTGATCGGCGCGTTGGCGGTGTTTGCGGCCGCTGCGCTGCTGGCGCTGATCCACCTGTGCACCAACCTGTTTTTCTTCCAGCGCCTGTCGCTGGACACTACCTCGCCCGCCCTGCACCACCTGGGCGCCTGGGTCATCGGCCTGCCGGTGCTGGGCGGGCTGATCGTAGGGCTGATGGCACGCTATGGTTCCAGCAAGATCCGTGGCCACGGCATTCCGGAGGCCATCGAGGCCATCCTGTTCGGCCAAAGCCGCCTGTCGTTGCGCGTGGCACTGCTCAAGCCGCTGTCGTCGGCCATCGTCATCGGCAGCGGTGGCCCATTCGGCGCCGAAGGCCCGATCATCATGACCGGCGGCTCGCTGGGCTCACTGATCGCCCAGCGCTTCCACCTCAGCGCCGCCGAGCGCAAGACCCTGCTGGTGGCCGGCGCCACGGCCGGCATGACCGCCGTGTTCGGCACCCCGCTGGCCGCCGTGCTGTTGGCGGTGGAATTGCTGCTGTTCGAGCTGCGCCCCCGCAGCCTGGTGCCGGTGGCCATTGCCTGCGCCGTGGCTGGCCTGCTGCGCCCACTGCTGATCAGCGCCGAGCCGCTGTTCGCCGTGCAAACCCTGGCGCCGGGCCTCGACGTACTGCCCGGCTGCCTGCTGGCCGGCGTGGCCAGCGGCCTGCTGTGCACCGCGCTGTCGTGGAGCCTGTACCGCGTCGAAGACCTGTTTGGCAAACTGCCCGTGCACTGGATGTGGTGGCCGGCGCTGGGCGGCCTGGCCGTCGGTATCGGTGGCTATTTCGAGCCGCGCGCGCTGGGCATCGGCTTCGACGTGATCAGCGACCTGCTGCATAACCACCTGCTGCTCAGCGCGGCCATTGCACTGCTGCTGGTCAAGGCGCTGATCTGGGTCATTGCCCTGGGTTCGGGCACCTCGGGCGGCGTGCTGGCGCCGTTGCTGATGCTGGGCGCAGGCCTTGGCGCGGTGCTGGCCCATGTGTTGCCCGGTGATCAGGGCGCGCTGTGGCCGCTGGTGTGCATGGCGGCGATGCTGGCCGGGGTGCTGGGCGCTCCCCTGACTGCGGTGGTGTTTGCCTTGGGCCTGAGCCACGACCTCAATGCCCTGCTGCCGCTGCTGCTGACCGTCACCGTGGCCTACGCGGTCACGGTGATGATCGCCAAGCGCTCGATCATGACCGAGAAAATCGCCCGCCGCGGCCTGCACATCTACCGGGAATACACGGTGGACCCGCTGGAGCGTCATGATGTGGCCGAGGTGATGCGTGTCGACGAAGTCGTTCCCGGAACCCGTCTGCAAATCGATCAAGCCTGCGCCCTGCCCCATCAAACCTGCCGCGCGGTGGCCGGGCGCATGGTGTCGCTGGGGCTTGAGCGCATGCCCGTGGTGCGTGATCGCCAGGGTCTGGAGCTGATCGGCTGGGTAACCAGCCACGATCTGCTCAAAGGCACCCTGGCCGTGCATGAAGAAGAAACATTGATGCCATCCGCGTAGCCGCTGCCGCCAGGGTGCGCTGGCCCGCCATGACACTGATAAACTAAAGCCACCACAGCCCAGCGACAGGTAAAAGATGATCGACCCCGAACAGCGCCACCCCGCCGCCCTGGAGCGCTTCCTCGCCGAGCACGACGAGGTGCGCCAGCAACTGGACCACCTCAACCCCCTGCTGGCCCAGGCAGCCGGCATGACCGCCGCCCAGTACCGCGCCGAACGCCTGCACGAGGCGTTCGAGTTGGAGGCCGAGAACCTGGGGCTGTTTGCCTGGGAGCTGACCTTGCAACTGACGGCGGCCACGCCTGAGGAGTTTCAGGCGCAACGTATCGAAGTGCACAAGGAAGTGGCCGAGATGGCGGGCATGAGTTGGGATGAGTATCGCGAGTTGTATGGGCTTTGAGATCCAAGGACTCGAACGGGGCTATCACCGCTATAACCCCGTCCCGAGCTTCGCCCGGTCCCCAGCCATCTAAGCGACCGCTCTGGCTGCAGAACACGACGTTGGACGGGTGTGACGAAAACGCTTAAATACCCCAGGGATCAATTACCTCAATACCGCAACCGACGAAGTCTTTCACATTTCGCGTGGCAAGACTTGCACCACGAGACTTGGCGATCGCAGCAATCATTGCGTCAAATTGGCTGATAGGCTTGCCCTGAGCCTTTCGATTGGCACAAATCTGCGCATAAGCGTCTGCCGCATCACCATCAAAACACATCACTCGACCAGCAAAATCCTCATTGAAGATTCCCGAGATGGCTGCCAAGAGGGAAAGCTTGCGTTGCCCATCCGGCAAGGCAGTAGCACCGTACAGCAATTCAGCTTTCGTCACCGTGGTAGTAAAAACGGCAGCGCGCGGCTGTCGCGACAGCCATTCCAAGACTTGCTCGTGAGGCGCGCGCCGCAACGTTTCAGACAATACATTAGTATCAAGAAGAATCATTCGTCGAAGTCCACCTGCGACCGAATAGCTTCACGAGGAGCCAATTCGAGATCGACGCCACCAAACTCCCGAACCCGTGCACGAATTGACTCAACCAAGGATGGACCACCGCTCGGTTCGGTGGAAAGTGCCGAGCGTAGAATATCTCTGGCCTCATCCTCCATCGACCGGCCATGCATCGCGGCCTGTACCCGCAGGCGGGCTTTAAGTTGATCGTCAATATTCCTGATGGTCATGGTTGCCATATAGCACCCCCTTATTAGTCAATGACTACACATTAGTCATTGACTAATGAGATATCAATCGCTCAGGTATGAACGGTACAGCTGATGACACACAGGACTTGCACAGCCCCCCTCCCAACGCTACCCTTCGCGCCGTTGCCCACATGGCGACAGGGTTTGGCGACCCTCATCCACCCAGCGCTTGCGCGCCTAGACTGCACCACGCCCACCTCGGGCCGTGGCGTATTGCTATGGCGGCTGTGCGCGGGAGATCTTCGGATCTGCCGGGGTTGGGATGGACCGGTTCGCCAACCCGCGTACAGCTGCCACCCTATCGTTTGGCGACGATGGATGGTGGATCAACATCCATCCTGCAAAGAGATTCACCATGACTGACTTTATTCAGTTGGACCCTGCCGACCCTGTTCTTCACCTGGATGCTGGTGCTTCGCTGCCAGACTTGATCGCGTGCGCCTTGAAGCGCATAAACACTGGGAAAGAGTTGCTCAACAGCATGACGTGCGTGCGATTGGCGGATGCCGACACCCAAGACCTGAACAGCGTGTGCGACGCAGCCTATCGATTGATCGAGGACGGTAGCCAGGTTCTCGTGCTGGCTGAGCGACGCTTGCAACGAGAGCGAAAAGGCGTTGCCGTAAACCGCTAACCACCGTAGCCGCTGCCGCCAGGCTGCGCTGACCCTCTGCCTCGCTGGAGATTGATGGGGTTCACGCCGGCCAGCGCAGCCTGGCGGCAGCGGCTACAAGCCACTCAATATGCATTTACGTAATATTCAAATCAACTTAGATTCCAATATTTAATAATTAACTTAGAACAAAATCGAATTTCACAGCGCTCATTCCTACCTTTATGTTCTTCATCAACGACCGACCCCACGCCAGGCGGAGGCCCTTGATAACGCCATAAAGGAATAACCCATGAGCATCGAATTCATCGGCTACATCGGCGGTCAGCACAGCTCCGAAATCCACCCGGCCAGCGGCCCGGTGCTGCAACCCGAGTACATTGAAAAAGTCGCCCGCGCCCACGAAGAGGCCGGCTTCGACCGCGCCCTGGTCGCCTTCCACTCCAACAGCCCCGACAGCACCCTGATCGCCAGCCACGCGGCCAGCGTCACTAAAAAGCTGCAGTTCCTGATCGCCCACCGCCCAGGCTTCGCCGCCCCTACCCTGGCCGCTCGCCAGTTCGCTACCCTGGACGTGCTGAACGGTGGCCGCACCGCCGTGCACATCATCACCGGCGGCGACGACAAGGAGCTGCGCGCCGACGGCAGCTTCATCGGCAAGGACGAGCGCTACGCCCGTACCGACGAATACCTGAGCGTGCTGCGCCAGGAGTGGACCGCCGACAAGCCGTTCGACTTCAAGGGCGACTACTATGAATTCGAAGGTGCTCATTCGGCGGTGAAGACCGCGCAGCCGATCCCGCTGTATTTTGGCGGCTCGTCGGCGGCGGCCATCGAGGTAGCCGGCAAGCACGCCGACGTCTACGCGCTGTGGGGCGAAACCTACCAGCAGGTGAAAGAGATCGTCACCCAAGTGCGCGCCGAAGCCGCCAAACATGGCCGCACCGTACGGTTCAGCTTGTCCCTGCGGCCTATCCTGGCCGAGACCGAGGAAAAGGCCTGGGCCCGCGCCGACAGCATCCTGGCCAAGGCCACTGCCCTGGCCGAACAACGCGGCTTCGTGCGCCGCGAGCCTGCCAATGAAGGCTCCCGCCGCCTGCTGGCCGCTGCCGCCCAAGGCAGCCGCCTGGACAAGCGCCTGTGGACCGGCATCGCCGGCCTGCTGGGCGCCCAGGGCAACTCGACCTCGCTGGTGGGCACCCCGGAACAAGTGGCCGAAGCCCTGCTGGACTACTACGACCTGGGCATCACCACCTTCCTGATCCGTGGTTTCGACCCGCTGGAAGACGCCATCGACTACGGCAAGAAACTGATCCCGCTGACCCGTCAGCTGGTGGCCCAACGTCAGGCCCAGGTGGCCTGACCCAAGGAGCGAAGATGTCCCAGGTTCGTCACCCCGAACGCCTGCGCGCCTTTATCGGCGCCCTGGCCGAACTGCTCGACAGCGACCCGCGCGAAGGCGACAAGCTGCACCGCGGCGGCCAGTTGCTGCACCAGCTGGTCAGCTTCGATGACTGGCTGCCCGATGAATACGCCCAGCCCTCCCCCGAGCGCTACCAGCAGTTTCTGCTGCACGCCGACTCGCGCCAGCGCTTCTCGGTGGTCAGCTTCGTCTGGGGCCCGGGCCAGCAGACGCCGATCCACGACCACCGCGTGTGGGGCCTGATCGGCATGCTGCGCGGCGCCGAGGATTCGCAGAACTATAAGCGCACCGACAGCGGCGCGCTGGTGCCCGACGGCGCACCGGTCCGCCTGCTGCCCGGCGATGTCGAACCCCTGTCGCCGCGCATCGGCGACATCCACCAGGTCAGCAACGCCTTTGCCGACCAGGTGTCGATCAGCATTCACGTCTACGGCGCCAACATCGGCGCCGTACACCGCGCGGTGTACCAGCCTGATGGCAGCGAGAAGCTGTTCATTTCCGGCTACTCCAACACCACGCTCCCCAACATCTGGGACCTTTCCAAAGAGAACCGCAGCCTATGAGCCACCCCCTGACCCGCTCTTTCGCCGACATCCGCCAGGCCCTGCTGCAACGCCAGGAAGTGGCGCTGGTGGACGTGCGCGAAGAGGCGCCGTTTGCTCAGGCGCACCCGCTGTTCGCGGCCAACATCCCGTTGTCGAAACTGGAGGTGGAGGTGTACCCGCGCATCCCGCGCCGGGACACCGCCATCACCGTCTACGACGACGGCGAAGGCCTGGCACAACGGGCCGTCGAGCGCCTGGTGCAACTGGGCTACACCGACGTGGCGCTGCTGCAAGGCGGCCTGCAGGGCTGGCGTGACGCCGGCGGCGAGCTGTTCATCGACGTTAACGTGCCCAGCAAGGCCTTTGGCGAACTGGTGGAACACGAGCGCCACACCCCGTCGCTGCCCGCCGAAGAGGTCAAAGCCCTGCTCGACAGCAAGGCCGACGTGGTGGTGCTCGACGCCCGCCGCTTCGACGAATACCAGACCATGAGCATCCCCACCGGCATCAGCGTGCCCGGCGCCGAACTGGTGCTGCGTGCCCGCGAGCTGGCCCCGGACCCGGCCACGCGCATCATCGTCAACTGTGCCGGCCGCACCCGCAGCATCATCGGCACCCAGTCGCTGGTCAACGCCGGCCTGCCCAACCCCATTGCCGCCCTGCGCAACGGCACCATTGGCTGGCTGCTGGCCGGGCAGACCCTGGACCATGGCCAGTCCCGGCAATTTGCCGAAACCGGCGAAGACACCCGCCAGGTGGCCCGCGCCGACGCGCGCCGCGTGGCCGACAAGGCCGGGGTAAAACGCGCCACCCTCAAGGACTGGCAGCAATGGCAGGCCGAGGCTGGCCGCACCAGCTACCTGTTCGACGTGCGTACGCCCCAGGAATACGAAACTGCGCACCTGCCCGACGCTCGCTCCACCCCCGGTGGCCAGTTGGTGCAGGAAACTGATCACTACGCCAGCGTGCGCGGCGCGCGCATTGTGCTGGTGGACGATGACGGCGTGCGCGCCAACATGAGTGCTTCGTGGCTGGCCCAATTGGGCTGGGACGTGCAGGTGCTTGACGGTGTCGATGCCAGTGCCTTCACCGCCAGCGGCCCGTGGAAACCGGCGATTCCGGCTGTGCCCTCGTACGAAACCATCAGCCCGGAAACCCTGGCCGACTGGCAGGCCCGGGGCGATACCCAAGTGCTGGATTTCACCACCAGTGCCAACCATGTCAAGCAGCATATCCCCGGTGCCTGGTGGACCTTGCGTGCCGACCTGGCCCAGGCCTTGAAGAAGATTCCGGCAGCCGAGCGCTACGTGCTGACCTGCGGCAGCAGCCTGTTGGCGCGCTTTGCCGTGACGCAAGTGCAGGCGCTGACCGGCAAGGCGGTGTACGTACTGGGCGATGGCACGGCCAGTTGGTTGAAGGCCGGCTTGCCGACCGAGAGTGGTGAGGCGACCCTGGCGTCGCCGCGTATCGACCGCTACAAGCGGCCGTACGAAGGCACCGATGCACCGCGTGAAGCGATGCAGGCGTACCTGGATTGGGAGTTCGGCCTGGTCGAGCAGTTGGGTCGCGACGGCACCCACGGCTTCTACGTGATCTGATCCCAATCTTGAAAGGGCGTCGCGATGCAGACGACGCCGTAGCCCAGAAAAACCGCGTCGCCTGCATCGCGAGCAAGCTTTGCTCCCACAGTGTTAAGCCTGCCACGGCGTATGGCACGCCACTGTGGGAGCAAAGCTTGCTCGCGAGAGGCCGGTACTGATTGCCCAGAACCATAGAATATCCCACAGTATGTGCCGCCAGGTCCCGCCACAATGCATGCATATAATATTGGATATTAATTAATAAACTTTATAATTAGCATAGATCCAAAAAGAATTTCACAGCCATTTCTTATAGTCATATTCTCACTACCAGACCGACCCCCCACCCGGCGGAGGCCCTCCCATCCCTTACACCGGAGCGCTTTCATGCCCCTCTCCCGTCTGCTGTCCGCCGCCTTGCTGAGCCTGGCCGCCACCCTGGTCCACGCCGCCGACCTGCAACCACTCAAGGTCGCCAACCAGAAATCCACCATCAAGGCCCTGCTGCAAGTCTCGGGTGAACTTGAACACGTGCCCTACACCATCGACTTCTCCGAATTCCCCGCCGCCGCGCCCCTGGGTGAAGCCCTGAACGCCGGCGCCGTCGATGTCGGTGCGCTGGGCGATGCGCCCTATGTGTTCGCCCTGGGCGCTGGCGCGCCGCTGAAAGTGGTGAGCATCACCCACCTCAACGGCCGCTACACCACCGCCCTCCTGGTGCCCAAGGACTCGCCCATCCAGAAGGTCGCCGACCTGAAAGGCAAGCGCATCGTCACCACCAAGGGCTCCATCGGCCACCTGCTGGTGATCAAGGCCCTGCACGAAGCCGGGCTTAAAACCAGCGACGTGACCTTCGCCTTCCTACTGCCCAGCGAGTCGCGCGTGGTGCTGGAAAATGGCAGCGTCGACGCCTGGTCCACGTGGGACCCGTACACCACCGTGGCCACCGCCAGCGGCCAGGAGCGCGTGCTGGTCAGCGGCGCCACCCTGCTCACCAACCACCTGTACCTGGCCGCCACCAGCCAGGCCATCGCCGACAAACGTGTGCAGTTGCAGGACTTCGTCGCCCGGGTGGACCGCGCCTGGCAGTGGGCCAACGCCCACCCGCGTGAATACGCCGCCGCCATGGCCAAGGTCACCGGCCTGCCGCTGGAGATCCAGCTGGCCGCCGCACAGAACACCCACATGGAACGCGTGCCCATCGACGCCCAGGTCATCAAGGGCCTGCAGCAGACCGCCGACCTGTACCGCAGCGAAGGCATCCTCACCAAGCCTGTGGACGTGTCCCACGGCTTCGACCCCAGCTTCAACGCCAGCACCCCGCTCGCCGCCAGCGCCCAGTGATTGATCAAAGGAGTATGACCATGACCCACAAACGCCAACTCAAGCTTGGAGCCATGATCCACGGCGTCGGCCACGGATGGGGCGAGTGGCGCCATCCCAAGGCGCTGCCCAACGCCAGCACCAGCCTGGCGTACTACCAGCAGCAGGCGAAGTTGGCGGAAGCGGCCAAGTTCGATTTCGCCTTCATCGCCGACAGCCTGCACATTCACGAGAAATCCAGCCCGCACTACCTCAACCGCTTCGAGCCACTGACCATCCTCTCGGCGCTGGCGGCCACCACGCAGAACATCGGCCTGGTGGCCACCGTCACCGTCAGCTACACCGAGCCCTTCCAGGTGGCGCGCCAGTTTGCTTCCCTGGACCTGATCAGCGGCGGCCGCGCCGGCTGGAACGTGGTGACCTCGTGGCTGAGCGGCACCGCCGACAACTTCGGCAAGCCCGAGCACCCCGCCCACGCCACCCGCTACCGTATCGCCCGTGAGCACGTGAACGTGGTCAAGGGCCTGTGGGACAGCTGGGAAGACGACGCCTTCACCTACGATAAGCAGACCGGCCAGTTCTTCGACCCGGCCAAGCTGCACACCCTGGGCCACAAGGGCGAGTTCTTCTCGGTCAAGGGCCCGCTGAACATCGCCCGCTCGCCCCAGGGCCAGCCACCGATTTTCCAGGCCGGCACCTCGGAGGACGGCCGCAACTTCGCCGCGGCCAATGCCGATGCGATCTTCGTGCATGGCGAGAACTTCGAGCAGGCCAGCGCCTACTACCAAGACCTCAAGCGTCGCGCCGCCGAGGCCGGTCGCGACCCGCACAAGCTGGCGATCCTGCCGGGCATCCGGCCCATCGTCGGCCGTGACGAAGCGGAGGTGGAAGACCGCTATCAACAAGCCGTGGACCTGGTCAGCATCGAGGATGCCATCGTTGCCCTGGGCCGTTCGTTCGACGACCACGACTTCAGCCAGTACCCGCTGGACGCGCCCTTCCCCGACGTCGGCGACCTGGGAGCCAACAGCCAGAAAGGTGGCAGTGATCGCATTAAGCAACTGGCCCGGGACAACAACCTGACCCTGCGTGAAGTGGCTCTGCATTACTCGCGGCCCAAGCGCGATTTCGTCGGCACCGCCGAGCAGGTCGCCGACCAGGTGGAGCACTGGTTCAAGGCCGGCGCCGCCGACGGTTTCATCGTCACCTCGCTGCTGCCCGACGGCCTGCAGTACTTCACCGAACTGGTGGTACCAGTACTCGTACAACGCGGGCTGTTCCGCGACGCCTACACCGGCAGCACCCTGCGCGAGCACCTGGGCCTGGCCGTGCCGGCCAACCGCCATGCAGCGCCGGTGGC
The DNA here is from genome assembly GCA_000497835.1 of gamma proteobacterium L18. Taxonomy (GTDB): domain Bacteria; phylum Pseudomonadota; class Gammaproteobacteria; order Pseudomonadales; family Pseudomonadaceae; genus Aquipseudomonas. Next base: position 809,483 of record KI547165.1, read on the forward strand.
GGCCAAGGCCCCGGTCGAGGAAGAACTGGCATGAGCGAATTCAGCTTTCGCACCCTGCTGCCCACGCTGACGGCGCAACTGGCCGCCAGCGCCGAGTTTCATGACCGCACCGGGCAGTTCCCCACCGACAACTTCGCCCTGCTGCACCGCCATGGCCTGCTGAGCTACACCGTGCCCAAGGCCTACGGCGGCGCGGGCGCCACCCTGGCCCAGGCGCGCGACGTGATCGCCGCCGTGGCCCGGGGCGAGCCGTCCACGGCGCTGATCCTGGTGATGCAGTATTTGCAGCACTCGCGCCTGGCCCACAGCAGCTGGCCCGAGGCCCTGCGCCGACAAGTCACGGAGGATGCGGTGCGCAACGGCGCGCTGATCAACGCCCTGCGCGTGGAACCCGACCTGGGCACCCCGGCCCGTGGCGGCCTGCCCGCCACCCTCGCCCGGCGCACGCCCGAAGGCTGGCGCCTGAGCGGCACCAAGATCTACTCCACCGGCAGCCACGGCCTGACCTGGTACAGCGTGTGGGCCCGCAGCGACGATGCCGACCCGCTGGTGGGCGCCTACCTGGTGCACCGCGACACCCCCGGCATTCGCATTGTCGACGCCTGGGACCACCTGGGCATGCGCGCCACCTGCAGCCACGAAGTGATTTTCGACGACGTGCTGATCCCCCTGGAGCAGGCCGTCAGCGTCAGCCCCGCCAGTGCGCCGGCAGCGGAACTGGACCCCGAAGGCTTGCTGTGGATGTCGGTGCTGCTGTCTTCGGTATACGACGGCGTGGCCCAGGCCGCCCGCGACTGGCTGGTGCAATGGCTGACCGAGCGCACGCCGTCCAACCTGGGCGCACCGTTGTCGAGCCTGCCGCGCTTCCAGGAAACCGTGGGCCAGATCGACACCCTGCTGTTCAACAATCGCAGCCTGCTGGACGCCGCAGCCCAGGGCCTGACCGCGCCGCAGCACGCCGCGCAGATCAAGTACCTGGTCACCGACAACGCCATCCGCGCCGTGGAGCTGGCCATTCAGGCGTCGGGCAACCCCGGCCTGTCGCGCCATAACCCGTTGCAACGCCATTACCGCGACGTGCTGTGCAGCCGCGTGCACACGCCGCAGAACGACGCCATTTTCACCGGCGCCGGCAAGGCCGCCTTTGCCGCCTTCACCACAGGAGTCACGCCATGAGCGACCTGGTCATCGCCAGCCAGCTGGATGCAACGTTCAACCAGGCCCTGCGCGAGCGGCTGGCCACCCTCCACCCGGGCATCAAGGTGATCGAAGTGCCGGTGGGCGTGCCCAGCGACCTGCCGCCCGAGGCGCGCATTTTGATGGGCCGCCCCATCAACGTACGCGGCTATCAGGCCCCGGACACCCCGCCACCGGGCTGGCCCTATGGCCTGCGCTGGATTCAGCTGGCGTCCTCGGGCATCGACTTCTACCCGGCTTGGCTGTTCGACGGCCTGCCGGTGACCACCGCCCGCGGCAGCGCCAGTGACCCCATCGCCGAGTTTGCCCTGGCGGCCATCTTTGCCCGCAACAAGCACCTGCCGGATATCTGGGTGACCGACGCCGACTGGCAGTTCACCGCGCTGACGCCGGTCAAGGGGCAGACCCTGGGCATCGTCGGTTTTGGCTCCATCGGCACGGCGCTGGCGCACAAGGCCCAGGCCCTGGGCCTGCGGGTGGTTGCCTTGCGCCAGAGCGACACGCCGTTTGGCGTGGACGGTGTGGAGGCCGCCCGGGACATTCACCACCTGTTCGCCGAATCCGATCACTTGGTTGTGGCGGCGCCGCTGACCCCAGACACCCGCCACCTGATCAACGCCGATGTGCTGGCCAGCGCCAAACCGGGCCTGCACCTGATCAACATCGCCCGTGGTGGGTTGCTCGACCAAGAGGCCTTGCTGAACGCCCTGGACCACGGCCCGCTGGGCTTCGCCTCGCTGGACGTCACCGAGCCAGAGCCGCTGCCGGAGGGCCATCGCTTGTACAGCCACCCCAAGGTGCGCCTGTCGCCGCACACCTCGGCCATTTCCACCCGGGGCGGCGAAGCCATTGCCGACATCCTGCTGGACAACCTGCAGCGCTTCCTCACCGACCAGCCCCTGCACAACCTCGCCGACCGCACCCGCGGATACTGACTGACCTCGGCGGATTCACACTGTGGGACCGGGCGAAGCTCGGGAAGCAGGCAACGCGGATGACCTGACGGGCCCTTTCCCGAGCTTCGCCCGGTCCCACAGTGTGAACCCCAAACGAAATCAGAGATATCAAACCGACCCCGCCAGGAGGAGGCCCCCCAACACCCCAAAAAAACAGAGAACCGCCATGCCAACACCGCGCTTTGCGTACCACCCGCTCACCCTCGCCGTACTGTTCGGCGCCAGCCCCGCCGCCTTCGCCGAAGACCCCACTAGCCCCGCGCTGCCCACGGTCACGGTGACCGCCGAGCACAAAAGCGAAAACCTGCAGAAAACCCCACTGGCGATTTCCGCCTTCGACGAAAAAACCCTGGAAGACAAACAGATCCGCAACGTGCGTGACCTGTCCGGCCAGGTGCCCAACCTGACCCTCAGCCACCAGTCCATCTCCTACAGCGCCCAGACTTACGGCATTCGTGGCATCGGCGAGACGGACCCGATCCAGGAATCGGCCGTGGCGGTGTACGCCGACGATCTATACATCCCCCGGGCCATCTCCTCCATGCTCGACTTCAACGACGTGGAGCGCGTGGAAGTGCTGCGCGGGCCCCAGGGCACGCTGTACGGCCGCAACAGCAGCGCCGGCGCCATCCGCGTGATCACCCGCGACCCGGACCAGCAAACCCGTGGTTTCTTCGAGCTGGGCGGTGGCAGCTTTGATGCCCGCAACGCGCGCCTGCTGATCAGCGGCCCGTTGATCGACAACACCCTGTTCGGCAGTTTCTCGGCCACCAGCCTGAACCGCGACGGCACGGTGTCGAACCCCACGCGCGGCAAGCACGTCAACAACATCGACATCCAGTCTTACCGCGGCAAGCTGCGCTTCAAGCCCGACGAATCGCCGTGGGACGTGCAACTGACCCTGGCCGGCACGTTCGACCGTGGCGACACCACCAGCTACACGCCCTTCGATGCCGACGGGCATTTCGACAAGTTCAAGAGCTACTCAAGCCTGGACCCCAAGAACAAACTGGACCAGGGCAGCGCCGTGCTGCGCGCGATCTACGCCTTCAATGACCAGTTGAGTTTCAAGTCGGTGACCGCCTACTCGGCCTTCCACCAGCCGGTGGACTACGACAACTCCGGCCAGGCCGCGCTGATCCAGCAAAACCTGATCCTGTACAAGCAGAAATACGCCACCCAGGACTTCCAGCTCAACGGCAACTACGACCGGTTCAGCTTCACCACCGGCGTGTTCCTGTACCACGAGCAGTTCGACGCCGACCGCGACAACCTCACCTACTCCATCGCCCGCGGCCGGGTGATCGGCCAGGGCCAATACAGCACCACCACCACCGACAGCTACGCGCTGTATGGCCAGGGCAGCTACAAGCTGACCCCACAATTGTCACTGATCGCCGGCTTGCGCTTTACCCGCGAACACAAGAACTTCGATTACACCAACTACGCCATCAACACCAACCGGCAGATCACCGGGGCCAACTTCACGGCCGACGCCAGCAAGTCCTGGCAAAGCACCAGCCCCAAGGTGGGCGTGGAATACGCCTGGACCGAGCACCTGAACCAGTACGCCTACGTGGCCAAGGGCTTCAAGGCCGGCGGCTACGACAACCGTGCGCCCACTGCCGCCGCGGCTGAAACGGCGTTCTCGCCCGAGGACGTGACCACCTACGAAACCGGCTTCAAGGGTGACTTCTTCGACCAGCGCCTGCGCGCCAACGTGGCGTTTTTCTACAACGACTACCAGGACCTGCAGACCAACGCCTACGACCCGGCCCTGGGCGTGAGCCTGCGCACCAACGTGGGCAAGGCGCACACCTACGGCGTGGAAGTGGAAACCCTGACCGCGCTGACCCGCGACCTGCAACTGACGGCCAACGTGGGCTTCCTGCAAAGCCGTTACGACGACTTCCAGAACGCCGCTGGGGCCGGGGTGGACGCTGATGGCAAGCAGCTGGTGTTCTCACCCAAATGGAACGCCAGCGTGGGGCTCAACTACACCGTGCCGGTCAACCTGCCGGGGCAGGTGCTGGTGGGTACCGATGCGCAGTTCCAGACCAAGTCGTACGCCAACGCCTTGAACGACGACATCCAGGAAATCCCCAAGCAGACCTTCTGGAACGCCAACACGCGCTACATCAGCGGCGACGGCCACTGGACGACCACGCTGGCGGTGAAGAACCTGCTGGACCGGGCGTATCCGCAGTCGGTGGGGTATGTGCCGTCGAGTGGGCAGCGGTATTATTCGGTGAATGATCCGAGGACGGTGTTGTTGAGTGTTCGGTATGATTTGTAGTCGTTGGGGGTTGCAGGGCGTATGACGATGTTCTTTCGGTGTTCATGAGACCGCGCGCCGCCCGCGCGGCGCTTCCCGGGCACAGCCCGGTCCTACATTTGTTGCAACGTACCATTGCCTGTGAGATCGCCTCGTCCGCCTGGTTAGTTCACTGCAGATCTGTA
>KI547165.1:814338-818068 GCA_000497835.1 gamma proteobacterium L18
TGGTTAGTTCACTGCAGATCTGTAGTGAAAAACAAGGCGGACCAGGTGATGCCACTGGCGTAACTGGCCCGAAACAAATGTAGGACCGGGCTGTGCCCGGGAAGCGCCGCGCGGGCGGCGCTCGATCTCAACACCACCACAAAACCCCAGCCAAACCCCACGTAAACCCACCCAACCCCCACAAAAAATGGCGGAAGGCAGCCGGAGTCGAACCTGCCCGGGAACGGCTGCCGTCCCCAACCGGGTTTGAAGCCCGGCCGCGCCACCGGGCGCGATTGCCTTCCTTTGATGCGTCAATCGTCCTGCGCCAGTGGGTTGTCCGGGCGCAGGCGACGGTGCTCACCCACCCGCCGGGTCAGGCCGATGCGGTCGAAGAATTCCAGTACCTGGATGCTGCGCTTGCGGCCCAGCCCCATCTTGTCCCTGAACGCCACCACCTGAATATCCGGATTGGCTGCACTCAGTTGCCTCAGCATAGCCGCCATCTCACGCAACGTGGCATCGGCGTAGAACAGATCCTTCACCACCTGATGCACCAGCCCCAGCCGCGCCAGCTTGCGCAGCAGCGTGCGCACGCTGGCATCGTCCTGCCCCGTGGCGCTGGCCAGGTCGCGCACCCATCCGCTGTCGCGCAGCAAGGGTTCAAGCCGTTTCCACAGCGCCTCATCGGCGTCACTCAGGTGCGGACGATGCCCCGGCAGATGCAACCACGGGCCCGTTGCCGCCAGGGCGCCCTCACCCAGTAATTCATCCACCAGGCTGATGAACGCCGGACGCTCCACGGGCAAGGCGGCAAATCGCCGAAGCCGGTCACGGTCAGGCCCCATTTGGTCGATTTCCAGTTCATGGAAATGCTCCAGGTGCGCCAGCAACGCGACCTTCAACGACTGCCAACGGTGCTCGTTGAACAGCAACGGCCCTTGCCGCGTGGCGATCACCAGCACGCCCGCTGGCAACCGCCAGGTCTCGCGCAGGCGGTTGAACTGGCGCTCCAGGCGCTGCGGGTCCAACCCCGAGCCATTGTTGGTCAGCAGCAGCGGCAAGGCGCTTTCCAGGCTTGGCGCGCCGGCCAGGATCTGCAACTGCGCCAGGCGCGCCGGGCTGCGGCGCTGGCGGCTCGGGGCGAAGGGGTCCAGCACCCGGCCACCGCCCACCGTGCGCTGAGCGCTCTGGTCGCGCAGCACCAGGCGGTCGCCGCGCACGGCTTGCAAGGGCGTGTTGACCAACACTTGCGCCAGCATGCGTCCGCCCGGCAGCACCTGACTGCCTTCCAGCAACGCGACCCGCCCGGTCACATCCTGGGTGCCCAGGTGCACATGCACGGGGCTGAAATGGGCGAAGGGCCGTTCTTCACTGGGCAGTATCTGCAGTTCGATGTCCAGCCGCACCGTCGGTGCGAACAACCACTGGGGCACCAGCCAATCGCCACGGTGGATCTGGTCCACGTTCAGCCGTTCACCCGCCAGGTTCAACGCCACGCGCTGGCCGGCCTCGGCGCTGTCCACCGGCTGGTTCTGCGCATGCAGCCCACGCACCCGTACCGGCCGGCCATCGCTGCCCAGTACCAGATTGTCACCCACCTGCACCCGCCCGGCCAGCGCCGTGCCGGTGACCACCACCCCTGCGCCCTGCACGCTGAAGGCCCGGTCAATGGCCAGCCGGAAACCGCCGGCGTCGCGCTGCTGGCGGACTTCGCGCTGGATCATCACCAGGGTCTTGAGCAGCGTGTCGATGCCCACGCCGGTGACACTGGACACGGCAATCTGCCGCGCGGCGATGTAGGGCCCCGTGGCCAGCAGGCGCCCCATGTCGGCCTGCACCTGGCGCACCCGCTCGATGGGCACCCGGTCGCACTTGGTGATGGCCACCAGCGCCTGGGGGATGCCCAGCAAGTGGACGATGGCCAGGTGTTCCAGGGTCTGCGGCATGATGCCGTCGTCGGCAGCCACCACCAGCAGCACCAGGTCGATGCCCTGGGCACCGGCCAGCATGTTGTGGACGAACCGCTCATGGCCCGGCACGTCGATGAAACCGGTCAGCGGCGCGCCGCGTTCCAGGGTTGCGTACTGATACCCCAGGTCGATGGTGATGCCGCGCTCGCGCTCCTCGCGGCGGCGGTCACCCTGCTGCCCGGTCAGTGCGGCCAGCAGCGCGGTCTTGCCGTGGTCGATGTGGCCTGCGGTGCCGACGATCACAGGGCGGCCCACTGGGCCAGGAACGCCGCCTCGTCATCCAGCTGGCGCAGGTCCAGCCACAATGCATCATCGTCAACGCGCCCCAGCACCGGGATGGCCAGGGCGCGCAGGCGGGTCTGCAGGTCAAGCAGTTGACGGCCGCGCAGGCGCCGGGGCACCTGCGGGCGCAGGCACAACGCAGCGCTGGGCAGGCGCGCCACCGGCTGGCTGCCGCTGCCGATCATGCCCAGGGCCGGTACCACCGTGACCTCCCAGCCCTGCCCCGCTGCCTGGGCCACGGATGCTTTCACGCGCTCCGCCTGGGCCAGGATATCGGCCTGGGGCCGGGTCAACAGGCGCAGGCTGGGCAGGCGTTCAGCCAGGCGATCAGGGTCGCGGTACAGGCCCAGCACGGCTTCGAGCGCCGCCAGGGTCAGCTTGTCGACCCGCAAGGCGCGCTTGAGCGGGTTCTTTTTGATCATGGCGATCAAGTCCTTGCGGCCCACGATCAGCCCCGCCTGCGGCCCGCCCAGCAGTTTGTCGGCGCTGAAGGTGACAATGTCGGCGCCATCGGCCAGGGCCTGGCGCACCGTGGGCTCGGCGGGCAGGCCCCAGCGGGTCAGGTCCAGCAGGCTGCCGCTGCCCAGGTCCTCCAGCAGCGGCAAGCCATGGGCACGGGCAATGCCGGCCAGCTGGGCGGCCGGCACCTGGGCGGTGAAGCCTTCGATGCTGTAATTGCTGCGGTGCACGCGCATCAGCAGGCCGCTGCGCGGGTTGATCGCCGCCTCGTAATCGCGTGCATGGGTGCGGTTGGTGGTGCCCACTTCGTGCAGCTTCACCCCGGCGCGGACCATGATGTCGGGGATGCGAAACGCCCCGCCGATCTCGATCAGCTCGCCGCGCGAAATGATGCCTTGCTTGCGCGCGCCCAGGCTGTTGAGGGCCAGCAGTACCGCAGCGGCATTGTTGTTGACCACCGTCACCGCCTCGGCGCCGGTCAGCTCGCGGAGCAAGCCTTCGATCAAATCGTCGCGGTCGCCGCGCTTGCCGCTGGCCAGGTCGAACTCCAGGTTCAGCGGGTAGCGCGCGGCAAGCTGCACGGCCTCGATGGCCTCCTCGGGCAGCAGTGCACGCCCCAGGTTGGTGTGCAGCACCGTGCCGGTGAGGTTGAATACCCGGCGCACGCGCGGTTGATGCTGGGTGATGAGGCGTTCACTGAGGCGGCCCAGCAACACATTGGGGCTGCATTCCAGCGCATCGACGGGCATGGCGCCGCGCAGGTCATCAAGCAACACACGCAACGCCCCCAGCACGGCGCTGCGGCCATAGCGCGCCAACAGCGGCGCACAGGCGGGTTGGCGCAGCAAGCTGTCGACGGAAGGCAGATGGGGCATCGGGCACCTCGTTCAAAGCGGACACCCAGAGCGTAGCCGGTGGAGGGCAAACTGACGGCCTGCGCTGCGCTCGACCTAGAACCCCAAAGGCTAAAACCTCGATCCATCAGGCCATGGCACGTTGCAACCAATGTAGGAGCTGCGGGGCGGCCATCCGCCGTC
>KI547165.1:819285-827008 GCA_000497835.1 gamma proteobacterium L18
GGCGGCAGCTCCTACAGTTATTGCAACGTGCCATGGCCTGATGCACCGAGGTTTTAGCCTTTGTTTTTTCAGGTTGAGGTGGGCGAGTGATGGCCATATGCCTCCTGTCAACTCTTACAGTTTCGCCCGGCGGCGCCGTTGTTCACTATGAAGCCCTCCATTGCAGGGGCTGATCCATGGAATTCACCACCCACTACGACGCTGCGCACCACGCCTTGTGGGGCTACCTGTCTGCGCTCAACGTCCCCAGTTTCACGCCGTCCCTGCTCACGGCCATGCAAACCCACGATGCCACGCTTGACCTGGACGCCCCGCCAGTGGATGTCTACATCTGGGCGTCCGCCACCCCCGGCTATTTCAGCCTGGGCGGTGACCTGGCCCACTTCGTCGACTGCATCAAGCGCCATGATCGCGCCGCGCTGATGCGCTACGCCACCCAGTGCGTTGACATCATTCACCGCCGCGTCAGCCACTACGACAGCCCGCGCCTGATTACCGTGGCCCTGGTGCAAGGCGCGGCACTGGGCGGCGGGCTGGAAGCCGCACTGGCCAACGACGTGATCATCGCCGAACAACAGGCCACCTTCGGCTTCCCGGAAATACGCTTCGACCTGTTCCCCGGCATGGGCGGCTACCCTCTGCTGTCGCGGCGCATTGGCGCGCGGGCCACCGAAGCCATGATGACCGGTGGTTCGGTTTACTCGGCCCAGGCCTGCCACCAGATGGGCTTTGTCGATCAGGTGGTGCCTACCGGCACGGGCCCAGCCGCCATCAGCGATTTTCTGCAAAACGCCCAACCGCGCAAAAACGGCCTGGCCGCCATCTATGCGGCCCGGCAGGCGGCCAGCCCCATCACCTACGACTCACTGCTGGACACCACCACCCAATGGGTCGATGCGGCGATGCGGCTGCAAGCGCCCAGCCTCGCCTACATGACCCAATTGGTGCACAAGCAGCAGTCGCTGCCGCTGGCCCATCCCTGAGGGAGTCATTACCATGCCCGGCTACGTGTTCGGCCATTCGGCCCAAGAGCTTGAACGCCTGATGTTCCAGGCCCAGGTCCTGGCACCCATCACCTCGCGGCTGATCAGCCTCATGGGCATCACACCCGGCATGCGTGTGCTGGACCTGGGCTGCGGCGCCGGCGATGTGTCGATGCTGGTAGCCCAGGCGGTGGGTGAAAGCGGTTCGGTCATCGGCATCGACCTGGACGCCGATACGGTGGCGTTGGCCCAGTACCGGGCGCAACTGGCGCGCCTGCCCCAGATTCAGTTTCAGGCCTGCGCGATCGACGCCTATACCAGCGCTGAAGGTTTTGATGCGGTGATCGGCCGCTACATCATGCTGCACCAGGCCGACCCGCAGACGTTTCTGCACAAGGCCGCCAGCCTGCTGCGACCTGGCGGGGTGCTGGGGCTGCACGAGATTGCCATCCAGGCGCCCATGCTTGAGTCCCATCCTGAGGTGCCGCTCTGGCAGCAAGCGGGCACCTGGCTGTTCGAGGCGCTCAACGCAGGGGCGCGCAGCCCGGGCGCCGCGGGCTGTATGCTGGGGCATTTAGCCGAGGCCGGGTTGCCGTCGCCCGAGCAGTTCTGCGAACGGCCGATTGGCGGCGGCGCCGATGCGCTTTTTTATCGCTGGGCGGCCGAGGCGGTTCGCACCTTGATGCCCCATTTGATACGCCTGGGCGTGCTTGATGACGGTGTCGTGCCGTTGAATACCCTGGAGCACCGCTTGCGCAAGGCCACGGTGCAAGCCCGAGCGCAGCTGCTGGGCCCCACCCAGGTGTGTGCCTGGGTACGGCTGTAGCTGCGTATGGGAAGGTGTACACCCGATTGTTCGCGTCGCCTGCATCGCGGCCAAGGCCGGCTCCTACCACGAGCGGTGTAGGAGCCGACTTTAGTCGCGATGCAGGCGACGCGGTTATCAGGCATTGCCCGGGGCCAGCAGCAGGTTCGGCGCCTGGCGCAGGTAGCCTTCCTGGTCCAGACGCAAGTCCAGGGCCAGGGTGGCCAGGTCGGCCGACAAGGCCTCGGCGCTGGCGTCATGTTCCAGGTACACCAGCTTCAGGTAGCTGTGGCAATGCGGGCAACTCTCGGCCCGCAGCGGCGCCTGCCCCGGCCCGTGGCGGTCGGTGGCCAGGCTGGTGTATTGCAACCCCTGGCTCTGGTCGCAGTAGATGCACTTGACCCGTACCACATGCCATTGGCACGTACACAACGAACACACCAGGTAACGCAGCCCCGCCTGGTTGCCGCGATGGCGAATCACCCCGGCCATGGCTGGCGAGCCGCACGCCGGGCATTGGCTGAGGCTACTGCATGGCGTCAGGGCCAGGCTGGGCATGTCCAGTAGCCAGTGGCACCAGGCCGCCTGCAGCGCGGCGCCCAGAAACGGCACCAGGGCCGAGGGAACGCTGGCGTACTGGCCGCTGAGCAGCGCCAGCGCCCACACCTTGCGCTGGTCGGCGGCCGCGTCGTGCAAAGTGGCCAACGCCTGCTGCACCGCTGGCTGCGCCGGCCGCGAATAGCGCAGCAGCAAGGCTTCCAGCCAAGGCTGCCAGGCGCCGTCGCGCACCAGGCTGTCGAAGGCCAGAGGCGGCAAACCGTGTTGCTGGCACAACAGCAGGCGATCGGGGTTGGGCGTGGGCGCGGCCGGTGGTTGGTCCAGCAGGCTTTGCTGCACCTGGCACAGGTCGCCTACCAGGTTGAGGTAATCGCCCAGCGGGTGCCCCGCTGCCAGGGCGTGCAGACGCGCCGCACGATGACCGAACAGGTCAGGGGGCGGCAGGTTGAAAAAATCCGGTGCCGTACTGGACGCCTGGATCTGTTGCGGTTCAAGCATCCTGCTCATGGTTCATTCCTGTGAGATGGCTCGATACGCTTGTCGCCGGTCACCTGGCGGTACCACAGCGCATGATGCTTGCGCGCCCACGCCCGGCTGACCCAGCCGTGCAGCATGGCGTCCACCGAGCCCTTGATCCAGATACCGGCGTAGATATGCACGATGATGCTGGTGACCAGCACGAACGCTGCCGCGGCGTGGGCCAGCACCGCCAGGCGGATCGTGGTGATGCCGAACCACTGGCTGAAATACACCCGCCAGATCACCACGCCACTGAACAATAGCACCAGCATGCAAGCCAGCAGGGTCCAGAACAGCAATTTCTGCCCCGGGTTGTATTTGCCAATCGGTGGCACGCCCTCCTCCTGGTTGAGCATCACCCGGTCGATGCGCTTGAGCCACAGCCGGTCGTTATGGATGAAGCAGTTGGCGCGCCAGAAGCGAATCACCAGGCCCAGGAACAGCACGAACATGGCCACGCCCATGAACGGGTGCAAAATGCGCGTCCACGGCCCGCCACCAAACAGGTGGCTGAGCCAGAACAGCGCCGGGTGGAACAGTGCCAGCCCCGACAGCCCGGCCATGAAAAACAGGATCGCCACCAGCCAGTGGTTGGTGCGCTGGTTGGCGGTGTAACGCAGGATCTGCTTGGGCATCATGGCCGTGGCTCCTCGCGTGGGTCGTAGGTATGCACGGCGGGGTCCACGGTGTGCACCGCCGGGTCGACGTGGGGCGACTCATCCTCCTCGGTCAATTGCGGGCCCACACGCACGTAATGGAAGAACCCGGCCAGCACCGCCGCGCCCATGGCCAGCAGCGCCAGCGGCTTGGTCACGCCCTTCCACAGCCCCACCAGCGAGCTGATCACCGGCTGGTTGGGCAGCCCGGCATACAGCGACGGCTGGTCGGCATGATGCAGCACATACATCACATGGGTGCCGCCCACACCGTCGGGGTCATATAGACCGGCCTGTTCAAACCCTCGGCTTTTCAGGTCGACGATACGCTCGGCGGCATGTTCCTTCATGTCCGCCTTGGTGCCGAAAACGATGGCGCCCGTGGGGCAGGTTTTCACGCAGGCCGGCTCCAGCCCCACCGACACGCGGTCCGAGCACAGGGTGCATTTGTAGGCCTTGTGGTCCTTTTGCGAGATGCGCGGGATGTTGAACGGGCACCCGGTGATGCAATACCCGCAGCCAATGCAGTGGTCCTGGTTGAAGTCGACGATGCCGTTGGCGTGCTTGATGATCGCGCCGGGGCTGGGGCAGGCTTTCAGGCACCCGGGGTCGGCGCAGTGCATGCAGCCGTCCTTGCGGATCAGCCATTCCAGGTTGCCGCTGGCGGTGTTTTCGTGCTCGGTGAAGCGCATCACGGTCCAGCTTTCAGCGGTCAGGTCTATCGGGTTGTCGTAGGTGCCGTGGTTGTGGCCCACCTCGTCGCGCAGCTCGTTCCATTCCGAGCATGCCACCTGGCAGGCCTTGCAGCCGATGCACTTGGTGGTGTCGATCAGCTTGGCCACCTCGTCCATCTGGCGCACCGAGGACGGCAACGTGGTGGTGGCCGACTGCGCGGTAATGTCTTGAATGGCCATCTAGATTTTCTCCACGTTGACCAGGAACGACTTGGATTCGGGGGTCTGCGAATTGCCGTCGCCCAGGAACGGCACCAGGGTGTTGGTCAGGTAGCCGTGGCGCGTCACCCCGGTGAAGCCCCAGTGCAGCGGGATGCCGATGTGGTGCACCACCTGGCCGTTGACCTGCAGCGGCCGGATGCGCTTGGTCACCACCGCCACCGCTTCGATAAAGCCGCGCTTGCTGCTTACTCGCACACGGTCGCCGGCGGCAATGCCCTTCTCGCCCGCCAGCACTTCGCCGATTTCCACGAACTGCTCGGGCTGGGCAATGGCGTTGAGGCGGCAGTGCTTGCTCCAGAAGTGGAAGTGCTCGGTCAGCCGGTAGCTGGTGGCGGCGTACGGGAAGTCCTTGGCCTGGCCCAGCGAGTCCCACACCGAGTCGAAGATGCGCGCCGCCGGGTTGCTGACCACCTGCTTGTTGTTGGGGTGCAGAGGGTTGATGCCGATGGGCGTTTCGAACGGCTCGTAGTGCTCGGGGAATGGGCCCTCGTTCATCTTGTCGACGGCGAAAAAGCGCGCCACACCTTCGGGGTTCATGATGAAAGGGTTCATGCCCGCCTCGGGCGGCACATCTGCCTTGTAGTCAGGCACATCGGTGCCGCCCCAGCTTTTGCCGTTCCACCACACCAGGCGTTTTTTCTCATCCCAGGGTTTGCCCTGCGGGTCGGCCGAGGCGCGGTTGTAGAGGATGCGGCGGTTCATCGGCCAGGCCCAGGCCCAGCCCAGGTGCTGTTTCATGCCGTAGGGGTCGCTGTTGTCGCGCCGGGCCATCTGGTTGCCCTGTTCGGTCCAGCTGCCGCAGAAAATCCAGCAACCGGAAGCGGTGCTGCCGTCGTCCTTGAGCTGGGCGAAGCCGGTCAGCTGGCTGCCGCCCTTCACGGCCGCGCCGCTGGCGTCGGTGTAGTCGACCACGGCGGCGCCGTTGAGCTCCTTGGCCAGCTCTTCGGGCGAGGGCTCGTCGGGGATTTTGTACGGCCACGACAGTTTCAGCAGCGGCTCGGCGTAGGCACCACCGTTGGCCTGGTACAGCGCCTTGAGGCGCAGGTACAGGGCGCTCATGATCGACACGTCGGTGCGCACCTCGCCCGGGCCATCGGCGCCCTTCCAGTGCCACTGCAGCCAGCGGCTGCTGTTGACCAGCGAGCCGTCCTCCTCGGCGAAGCAGGTAGTGGGCAGGCGGATCACTTCGGTCTGGATGTCGCCGCTGTCGACATCGTTGAACGGCCCCACCTTTTCCCAGAACTGCGAGGTTTCGGTGGCCAGCGGGTCCATCACCACCAGCCACTTGAGCTTGGCCAGGGCCTTCATCACGCGGTTCTTGTCGGGCAGTGCGGCAATGGGGTTGAAGCCCTGGCAGATGTAGCCATTGACCTTGCCCTGGCCCATCAGGTCGAACATTTTCAGGATGTCGTAGTTGGGGATGTCCAGCTTGGGCAGCCAGTCGTAGCCCCAGTGGTTGTCGGCAGTGGCGTTAGCCCCGTACCAGGACTTCATCAGGCTGACGTGGAACTTGCTGTAGTTCTGCCAGTACGACAGCTGCCCCGGGCGTAACGGTTTTTGCGTGCGCTTGGTGATGAAGGCGTCGTAGTCCTGCTCGGCGTCCTGCCCCAGGGTCAGGTAGCCGGGCAGCGCGTTGGACAGCAGGCCCAGGTCGGTCAGCCCCTGGATGTTGGAGTGGCCGCGCAGGGCGTTGACGCCGCCGCCCGGCATGCCGACGTTGCCCAGCAGCAACTGCACCATGGCGGCGCTGCGGATGATCTGCGAGCCAATGGAGTGCTGGGTCCAGCCCAGTGCATACAGGATGGTCATGGTCTTGCCGGGCACGGCGCAGGTGGCGATCTCGTCCCATATCCTGCGCATGGCATCGGCGGGCATGCCGCAGGTCTGGCTGGCCAGTTCCAGGGTGTAGCGGCTGTAGTGCTGCTTCATCAGTTGGTAGACGCAGCGCGGGTCTTGCAAGGTGGGGTCGACCTTGGCAAAGCCGTCCTCGCCCAGCTCATAGCCCCAGGTGGATTTGTCGGTGTAGGTGCGTTTGGCCGCGTCGTAGCCGGTGAACAGGCCATCCTCGAAGCCGAAGCCGGCTTTGACGATGAAGGACACGTCGGTGTAGTTGCGCACGTACTCGTGCTGGATCTTGTCCTGGGTCAGCAGGAAATTGATCAGCCCGCCCATGAAGGCGATGTCGCTGCCGGTGCGAATCGGCGCGTAGTAGTCGGCCACGGAGGCGGTACGGGTAAAGCGCGGGTCGACCACGATCAGCCGGGCCTGGTTGTGGGCCTTGGCTTCGGTCACCCATTTGAAGCCGCACGGGTGCGCTTCTGCTGCGTTGCCGCCCATCACCAGGATCAGATTGGCGTTGCCAATGTCGGTCCAGGTATTGGTCATGGCACCACGGCCGTACGTCGGGGCAAGACTTGCCACCGTCGGGCCGTGTCAGACACGCGCCTGGTTATCGAACCCCAGCATGCCCAGGCTGCGCACCACTTTGTGGGTGAGGTAGCCGGCTTCATTGGAGGCCGCCGAAGCCGCAAGAAACCCGGTGGTGACCCAGCGGTTGACGGTCTGGCCCTTGTCGTTTTTCTCGACGAAGTGGGCGTCACGGTCGGCCTTCATCAGCTCGGCAACGCGGTCCAGGGCATCGTCCCACGACACGCGGGTCCATTCACTGCTGCCAGGCTTGCGCACCTGCGGGTACTGCAGGCGGTCGGGGCTGTGGATGAAGTCCAGCAGGCCTGCGCCTTTGGGGCACAGGGTGCCGCGGTTGACCGGGTGGTCGGCGTCGCCTTCGATGTGGATGATGTGCTGCGCAACGTTCTTGGCCGCATCACCCTGGCTGTACATGATAAGGCCGCAGCCGACCGAGCAGTACGGGCAGGTGTTGCGGGTTTCCTTGGTGTGGGCCAGCTTGAAGTGGCGCACCTGCTCGGCGAACGCCGGCGCGGGGGCCATGCCCAGCGCGCCGATGCTGGCGCCGGCGAGGCCGATGCTGGCGACCTTGAAGAACTGACGACGGTTGAGGTCCATCGGCGGGGCTCCTTGATCTGGGTGGAGGATGGGATTAATTCTAGTTGGGGGTGGGGATTGGGGGTGGCCGCTGGTCTGGTGTGGTTTTTGGGGGGGTGGGGTGGTTTGGGGGTGTAGGGCTTTGGCTTTTTGGCGTTCTTGAGATCGAGCGCCGTCCGCACGGCGCTTCCCGGGCAGAGCCCGGTCCTACGTTTGTTTCGGGCCAGTTATGTCAGTGGCATT
>KI547165.1:827099-839888 GCA_000497835.1 gamma proteobacterium L18
GTTTGTTTCGGGCCAGTTATGTCAGTGGCATTGCCTGGTCCGCCTTGTTTTTTCACTGCGGATTTGTGGTGGTGCGAACAAGGCGGTCGAGGTGATCTCACAGGCATAACTGGCCCGAAACAAATGTAGGACCGGGCTCTGCCCGGGAAGCGCCGCGCGGGCGGCGCTCGATCTGATGAACACTGCAAAACTTAAGACGAACACCCAGGCAAACAGGTATTTTATCTCTACCCAAAAAAACCCTCGGAACCCCCATGCTCCAACTCGCCCGCCAGGCACCCACCCTCGACGCCATCATCACCGCCCACGCCGCCCTGCGCGCCCAGGTGCCGCTGGTGCAGTGCCTGACCAACGTGGTGTCGGCGCCGTTCATGGCCAATGTGCTGCTGGCCGCTGGCGCATCGCCCGCCATGGTCGACAACCCCGAGGAAGCCGCCGCCTTTGCCAGCATCGCCGGCGCGGTGCTGGTCAACCTCGGCACGCCCACCGCCGCCCAGGTGCAGTCCATGCGCCTGGCGGTGCAGGCGGCCGACGATATCGGCAAGCCCTGGGTGCTGGACCCCATCGGCGCCGGCGTACTGCCCTGGCGCGGCGCGGTGGCGGCTGAATTGCTGGCGCAGCGGCCCACGGTGATACGCGGCAATGCCTCGGAGATCATCGGCCTGGCGGGGCTGGGCAGCAGTCGGGCCAAGGGTTTCGACAGTTCCAATGACCCGGCCGATGCCATGCCAGCGGCCATGAGCTTGCTCAAGCATGCCCATTGCGTATCGGCTTCCGGGGCTATAGACCATGTGGTCGGAAAGGTGCAGGACGACACCGGCAACGTCAGCCATTACCTGCTGCGTATCGCCGGTGGCAGCGCGCTGCTGCCACGCATCACGGCCTCGGGCTGTGCGTTGGGCGCGCTGGTGGCGGCGTATACGGCGGTGGCGGCGGACGCGTTCTGCGCCGTGGCGGCGGCCCATGTGCACTTCGCGTTGGCGGCCGAATACGGCGAGCGCCAGGCAGGCGGGCCCGGGTCGTTCATGCCGGCCTTTCTGGACGGGCTGGACCTGGTGGACGCCCGCCTGATCCGCGCCAAGGCGCAGATCGACGGAGTGAAGTTGGTCAGATGACCTGCAGCACGATCTTGCCGATGTGATCGCCGCCTTCCATGCGCTGGTGTGCACCCACCGCATCGGCCAGGGGGAACACCTGGTCCAGCACCGGCAGGCATTTGCCCTGGGCCAGCAGCGGCCAGACGTGACGCTGAAGGCCGGCGGCAATCACCGCCTTTTCCTCGGTGCTGCGCGAGCGCAGTAGCGAACCGGTGACGACGGCCTGCTTGGCCAGGATCGCCAGCAGGTTGACCTCCTTGACCACGGGCGAGCCCAGGAAGCCGATCACCACCAGCCGCCCACGGCGTGCCAAGGAGGCGATATTGCGCTCGAAATACGGCCCACCCATGATGTCAAGGATCACGTCCACGCCCTTGCCCGCCGTGCGTTCGGCAATCACCTGGGCGAAGTCCTGCTCGCGGTAGTTGATCGGCTCACCGCCCAGGGCGCGCACTTGCTCAGCCTTTTCAGCGCTGCCGACGGTGGCGAACGCACGGATGCCCAGCGCCTTGCAAATGGACAGCGCGGTGGTGCCGATGCCGCTGGTGCCGCCATGGATCAACAGGCTTTCGTCGCGGCCCAAGTGCGCCATGTCGAACAGGTTGGCCCACACGGTGAAGAAGGTCTCCGGGATGGCCGCCGCCGAGATCATGTCGACACCGGCCGGGATGGCCAACACCTGGGTGGCCGGCACGGCAGCGTACTCGGCGTAGCCGCCGCCATTGGTCAGCGCGCAGACCTTGTCGCCCACGGCAAAGCCCTGCACCTGATCGCCTAGCGCGACAACTTCACCGGCCACTTCCAGGCCAGGCAACGGGTTCATGCCCGGCTGCATGGGATATTTGCCCGCCCGCTGCAGGGCGTCAGGGCGGTTGACGCCAGCGGCGTGCACCTTGATCAGCACTTCATGGGGTTGCGCCACCGGCAAGGGGCCGCTGCGCGCCACCAGCACCTCCGGGCCGCCGGGGGTGGTGATTTCGATGTAGGTCATGATGGACGGCAATTCAATCGCAGGCATAGTCAGGCTCCCGAAGCGTTGGGTTACTGGCAGTGACAACGGCCAGCAGGCAGACGTTCATCATAGCGCCGGCCGATGATGCGATAATGCGGCGATTTCTCATGCCATAGATGCAACTTTGCATCACACGAGGACGACGATGAACTGGGATGACACGCGCTTCTTCCTGGCCCTGTGCCGCGAACAGACCCTGCGCGGCGCAGCCCGCCAACTGGGGGTGGACCAGGCCACCGTGGGCCGACGCATTGCCGCGCTGGAGCAGGCGCTGGCCGCCACGCTGTTCCTGCGCAGCTCCGACGGTTACCGCCTGACGGCTTCCGGCGAGGCCGCCTACGGCGCGGCGCTGAAGATGGAGCAGTCGGCCCATGAGCTGCAACGCCGCTTGCAAGGGCTGGACGACAAGCCCAGCGGCAAGGTGCGGCTGGCCACCACCGACTCGCTGGCGGCGGATGTGGTGATCCCTGCCCTCACCCGCCTCCACCTGCAGCATCCTCAGGTGCAGGTGGAGATCAAGGCGTCCAGCGAAATGCTCAACCTGACCCGTCGCGAGGCTGACCTGGCGATTCGCACCATCAAGCCGGACAACCCCGACCTGCTGGTACGGCGGCTGGCGCAGTGGCCGGTAGGCCTGTTCGCGGCGGCATCGTACCTGGAGCGCCACGGCCAGCCGCAGCCGGGCAACGGCTTTGCCGGCCATGCCCGCGTGGCCTGGCAACCGCACCTGGACGCCAGCGTCGGGGCGACGCTACTGGATGAGCCGGCCGCCCAGGCCCAGGTCAGTTGCAGCGCCAATACCAGCCTGCTGATACGCCGGGCGATGATCGCAGGGTTAGGTCTGGGCGAACTGCCTGTGCCAGTGGGCGAGCGCGACGGACTGGTCCGGGTGTGGCCCGACAGGCTGCGCGCGCAACCTTACGAGGTGTGGCTGGTCAGCCATGCCGACCTGCGCCACACGGCACGGGTCGAGGTGGTGGTGCAGGCCCTGGTGCAGGCGTTCACTGAAACGACAGCAGGTCGCGACGCTCAAGATTGAGCAGGTACTGCTTGGCCGCCAGCCCGCCAGCAAACCCGGTCAGGCTGCCGGAGCTGCCGATGACCCGGTGGCACGGGGCGATGATCGAGATCGGGTTACGGCCATTGGCGGCGCCCACCGCCCGCACGGCCTTGGGGTTGCCCAATTGCGTGGCGATGTCCAGGTAGCTGCGGGTTTCGCCGAAGGGGATGGTCAACAGCGCCTGCCACACCTGTACCTGGAAGTCGGTGCCGGCAAAGTCCAGTGCCAGGTCGAACACCTGGCGCTGGCCGGCGAAGTATTCCTGCAACTGGGCCGCGGTGCGTTGCAGCATCGGGTGGTCGTGGCGTTGTTCCAGCTCGCCCAGGCGTACGCGGTTCGGACGGTCGTCCTCCCAGAGGATGGCGGCCAGTTTGGGGCCGCGGGCCACCAGGGTCAGCAGCCCGACGGGGGATGGCAGGGGCATGAAGGCATCGGGCATGGCGGTGAATCCTGGGCAGGTGACCCACCATTCTAAACCGCACCTCGATTGACGACACGCCCCTATTGGGTGTGGGGATTGGGTGTGGGAGCGGGCTCTGCCCGCGAAGCAGGCACCGCGCAGGGCCTGGTACTGCGCGGTGTTCTTTTCGCGGGCAGAGCCCGCCCCCACAAAAACAATGCGATTGTCGACAGTTACTGTTTTTTCTTTGACTAAAATGGTTGGGATGGCTATTTTCGACCCTACAACACCACAACGTGTCGACAATATGCCCACCCTCACCGCCCCCGAGACCGAAGACACCGAAACCCTCTCGGAAAACGTCTTCCGCCGCATCCAGGCCGCCATCGTCAAAGGCGACATCGCCCCCGGCAGCAAAATCTCGGAGCCGGAGCTGGCGCGCACCTACGGCATCAGTCGCGGCCCGCTGCGCGAAGCCATTCACCGCCTGGAAGGCCAGCGCCTGCTGGTACGTGTGCCCCATGTGGGCGCGCGGGTGGTGTCGCTGAGCCACGCCGAGCTGATCGAGCTGTACGAAATTCGCGAG
Source organism: gamma proteobacterium L18 (assembly GCA_000497835.1). GTDB lineage: Bacteria > Pseudomonadota > Gammaproteobacteria > Pseudomonadales > Pseudomonadaceae > Aquipseudomonas. The sequence continues at coordinate 831,255 of KI547165.1, forward strand.
TCGCTGGAAGGCATGGCCTGCCGCCTGGCCGCCGAACGCATGAGCGAGGCCGAAATCGAAGAGCTGCGCCAGGTGCTGCACACCCACGAGCGCGACGCGGCGTTCCAGGCCGGCGTGGGCTATTACCAGCAGGAAGGCGATTTCGACTTCCACTACCGCATCATCCAGGGCAGCGGCAACCGCACCCTGGTGCAGATGCTGTGCGGCGAGCTGTACCAACTGGTGCGCATGTACCGCATCCAGTTTTCGGCCACGCCCAACCGGCCGCGCCAGGCGTTTGCCGAACACCACCGCATCCTTGACGCCATTGCCGAGCGCGATGGCGAATTGGCCGAATTGCTGATGCGCCGACACATCGGCGCCTCGCGACGCAATATCGAGCGTCACTACGCGGACGCGTCCACCCAGCCTGAGAGGTGAGTCATGAACAATAAGAACAGTCCCGGCCAGCGCTTTCGCGACGCCGTTGCCAGTGAACATCCGCTGCAAGTGGTGGGCGCCATCAACGCCAACCACGCCCTGCTGGCCAAGCGTGCCGGGTTCAAGGCCCTTTACCTGTCCGGTGGCGGCGTGGCGGCAGGCTCCCTGGGCCTGCCGGACCTGGGCATCAGCGGCCTGGACGATGTGCTCACCGATGTGCGGCGTATTACCGATGTCTGCGACCTGCCGCTGCTGGTGGATGTCGACACAGGCTTCGGTTCGTCGGCGTTCAACGTGGCGCGCACGGTCAAGTCGATGATCAAGTTTGGCGCTGCCGCCATTCATATCGAAGACCAGGTGGGCGCCAAGCGCTGCGGCCACCGGCCCAATAAAGAGATCGTCAGCCAGCAGGAAATGGTCGACCGCATCAAGGCGGCCGTGGATGCCCGCACCGACGACAGCTTCGTGATCATGGCGCGCACCGATGCACTGGCCGTGGACGGTCTGGACGCCGCCCTGGAACGCGCCGAAGCCTGCGTGGAAGCCGGCGCCGACATGGTGTTCCCCGAGGCCATCACTGAACTGGCCATGTACAAGCTGTTCGCCGACCGCGTGCGGGCGCCGATCCTGGCCAACATCACCGAATTCGGTGCCACACCGCTGTACACCACCCAAGAGTTGGCATCGGTGGACGTGTCGCTGGTGCTCTACCCGCTGTCGGCGTTTCGCGCCATGAACAAGGCGGCCGAGAACGTCTACGGCGCGATCCGCCGCGACGGCACGCAAAAAAATGTCATCGACACCATGCAGACTCGCATGGAGCTGTACGACGCCATCGACTACCACGTGTTCGAACAGAAGCTGGACGCCCTGTTCGCCCAGAAAAAAGGTTGACCAAGCGCCTCTAACCCTGTGGGAGCGGGCTCTGCCCGCGAATGATCCACCGCGCAATACCTGCACAATCGCGGTGTTCTTTTCGCGGGCAGAGCCCGCTCCCACAGTTGAACTGTGTTGAATCAGCAATACCGTGAATTCCAAAGAATAAATTCAAGAATGGAGACAACCATGGCCGAAGCAAAAGTATTGAGTGGTGCCGGACTGCGTGGCCAGGTGGCCGGGCAGACCGCCCTGTCCACCGTGGGCCAGGCCGGCGCCGGCCTGACCTACCGTGGCTATGACGTGCGCGAACTGGCCGAGCACGCCACCTTCGAGGAAGTGGCCTACCTGCTGCTGTATGGCGAGCTGCCCAACCACCAGGACCTGGACCACTACCAGCACAAACTCAGCACCCTGCGCGACCTGCCCAAGGCCCTCAAGGAAGTGCTGGAGCGCATCCCCGCCAACACCCACCCCATGGACGTGATGCGCACTGGCTGTTCGTTCCTGGGCAACCTGGAACCGGAGAAAACCTTCGACCAGCAGCACGACGCCACCGACCGCCTGCTGGCCGCCTTCCCGGCGATCATGTGCTACTGGTACCGCTTCAGCCACCACGGCGTGCGCATCACCTGCACCAGCGACGAACCGGACGTGGCCGGGCATTTCCTGCACCTGCTGCACGGCAAGGCGCCCAGCGAACTGCACCGCAAGGTGATGAACGTGTCGCTGATCCTCTACGCCGAGCATGAATTCAATGCCTCGACCTTCACCGCCCGGGTGTGTGCCTCGACCCTGTCGGACCTGCATTCGTGCGTGACCGCCGCCATCGGCAGCCTGCGCGGCCCGCTGCACGGCGGCGCCAACGAGGCGGCCATGGCCATGATCCAGAAATTCCACAGCGCCGAAGAAGCGGCGCGCGGCACCCTGGCGATGCTGGAACGCAAGGACAAGATCATGGGCTTCGGCCATGCCATCTACAAAGACAGCGACCCGCGCAACGAGGTGATCAAGGCCTGGTCGAAAAAGCTCGCCAGCGAGGTGGGCGACACGGTGATTTACCCGGTGTCGGAGGCCATCGACAAGACCATGTGGGCGCAGAAGAAACTGTTCCCCAACGCCGACTTCTACCACGCCTCGGCGTACCACTTCATGGGCATTCCGACCGAGCTGTTCACGCCCATTTTTGTGTGTTCACGGCTGACCGGGTGGGCGGCGCATGTGTTCGAGCAGCGCGCCAATAACCGCATCATTCGGCCCAGCGCCGAGTATGTGGGCGTGGAACAGCGCGCCTACGTGCCCCTAGAGCACCGCTAATGCGAAACCAGGGGTGCAAACACCGACTGTAGGAGCCGGCCTTGGCCGCGATGGGGCCTTCAATATCGCCATCGCGGCCAAGGCCGGCTCCTACAGATGGGTGCTCGCCCTCGCGATTGTGTGACCGACACCGTGAATGAGCCCGCCACCATGAACACTCAATACCGCAAAAACCTGCCAGGCACCGCCCTGGACTACTTCGACACCCGCGCCGCCGTCGACGCGATCAAGCCCGGCGCCTACGCCACCCTGCCCTACGTGTCGCGCGTGCTGGCCGAAAACCTGGTGCGCCGCTGCGACCCGGCCACCCTCAGCGCCTCGTTGAGCCAACTGATCAACCGTGCGCGCGACCTCGATTTCCCCTGGTTCCCGGCCCGCGTGGTGTGCCACGACATCCTCGGCCAGACCGCCCTGGTGGACCTGGCCGGCCTGCGCGACGCCATCGCCAGCCAGGGCGGCGACCCCGCGCAGGTCAACCCGGTGGTGCCCACCCAGCTGATCGTCGACCACTCCCTGGCCGTGGAGCGCGCAGGCTTCGACCCGCAGGCCTTCGATCAGAACCGCGCCATCGAAGATCGCCGCAATGAAGACCGTTTCCACTTCATCGACTGGACCAAAAAAGCCTTCAAGAACGTCGACGTGATCCCGCCCGGCAACGGCATCATGCACCAGATCAACCTGGAGAAAATGTCGCCGGTGATTCAGGTGCAGGGCGGCGTGGCCTTCCCCGACACCTGCGTGGGCACCGACAGTCACACCCCGCACGTGGACGCCCTGGGCGTGATCGCCATCGGCGTCGGCGGCCTGGAGGCCGAAAGCGTGATGCTGGGCCGCGCCTCGTGGATGCGCCTGCCGGACATCATCGGCGTGGAGCTGACCGGCCAGCTGCAACCGGGCATCACCGCCACCGACATGGTGCTGGCCCTGACCCAGTTCCTGCGCCAGCAGAAAGTGGTGGGCGCCTGGCTGGAATTTTACGGCGCGGGCGCGGCGAAGCTGACCTTGGGCGACCGCGCGACGATTTCCAACATGGCCCCTGAATACGGCGCCACCGCCGCGATGTTCTACATCGACCAGCAGACCATCGATTACCTCAAGCTGACCGGCCGCGAAGACCAGCAGGTGCAGTTGGTGGAGGACTACGCCAGGCTCACCGGCCTGTGGGCCGACAGCCTGGCTACCGCCGAATACGAGCGTACCCTGAGCTTCGACCTGAGCACCGTGGTGCGTAACATGGCCGGCCCCAGCAACCCCCACGCGCGCCTGGCCACCCGCGACCTGGCCGCCAAGGGCATCGCCGCGCCGTGGTCCGAAACGCCGGGGCAGATGCCTGACGGCGCGGTGATCATCGCCGCCATCACCAGTTGCACCAACACCAGCAACCCGCGCAACGTGATCGCCGCAGGCCTGCTGGCGCGCAACGCCAACCGCCTGGGCCTGACCCGCAAGCCGTGGGTGAAGACCTCGCTGGCGCCGGGTTCGAAAACCGTCAAGCTGTACCTGGAAGAAGGCGGCCTGCTGCCCGAACTCGAACAATTGGGCTTTGGCGTGGTGGCGTTCGCCTGCACCACCTGCAACGGCATGTCCGGCGCCCTGGACCCGGTCATCCAGCAGGAAATCATCGACCGCGACCTGTACGCCACCGCGGTGCTGTCCGGCAACCGCAACTTCGACGGGCGCATCCACCCTTATGCCAAGCAGGCGTTCCTGGCCTCGCCGCCGCTGGTGGTGGCCTACGCCATTGCCGGCACCATCCGCTTCGACATCGAGAAGGACGTGCTGGGCCACGGCCCCGACGGCGCCGAGATCCGTTTGAAGGACATCTGGCCCAGCGACGAGGAAATAGACGCCCTGGTCAAATCCTCGGTCAAGCCCGAGCAGTTCCGCCAGGTGTACATCCCCATGTTCGCCGTCCAGGAAGACACCGGGCCCAAGGTCACCCCGCTGTACGACTGGCGCCCGCAGAGCACCTACATCCGCCGCCCGCCCTACTGGGAGGGCGCACTGGCCGGCGCCCGGCCGCTCAAGGGCATGCGCCCGCTGGCGGTGCTGCCGGATAACATCACCACCGATCACCTGTCGCCGTCCAACGCCATCATGCTCGACAGCGCCGCCGGCGAGTACCTGGCGAAAATGGGCCTGCCCGAGGAGGACTTCAACAGCTACGCCACCCACCGTGGCGACCACCTGACGGCCCAGCGCGCCACCTTCGCCAACCCCAAGTTGTTCAATGAAATGGTGCGCGAGGACGGCAAGGTCAAGCAGGGTTCGCTGGCCCGGGTAGAGCCCGAAGGCCAGGTGATGCGCATGTGGGAAGCGATTGAGACCTACATGGAACGCAAGCAGCCGCTGATCATCATTGCCGGCGCCGACTACGGCCAGGGCTCGTCCCGCGATTGGGCGGCCAAGGGCGTACGCCTGGCGGGCGTGGAGGCGATCGCCGCCGAAGGCTTCGAACGCATTCACCGCACCAACCTGGTGGGCATGGGCGTGCTGCCGCTGGAGTTCCTGCCGGGCACCAACCGCCACACCCTGGCCATCGACGGCAGCGAGACCTATGACGTGGTCGGCGAGCGCACCCCGCGCGCCACCCTGACCCTGGTAATCCACCGTGCCAACGGCGAACGTCTGGAGGTGCCGGTGACGTGCCGCCTGGACACTGCCGAAGAAGTCTCCATCTACGAAGCCGGCGGCGTGCTGCAACGCTTCGCCCAGGACTTCCTCGAACAGGCCCCGGCGGCCTGAGGACCCAACCCATGAGTTACCCCGCACAAATCAGAATACCCGCCACCTACATGCGCGGCGGCACCAGCAAGGGCGTGTTCTTCAAGCTCGACGACCTGCCTGAAGCCGCACGCCAGCCAGGCCCGGCCCGTGACGCGCTGCTGCTGCGCGTGATCGGCAGCCCCGACCCCTACGGCAAGCAGATCGACGGCATGGGCGGCGCCACCTCCAGCACCAGCAAGACGGTGATCCTGAGCAAGAGCAGCCGCGACGGCCACGACGTGGACTACCTGTTCGGCCAGGTGGCCATTGACGCAGCGTTCATCGACTGGACCGGCAACTGCGGCAACCTGTCAGCGGCGGTCGGCTCGTTCGCCCTCAGCAACGGCCTGGTCGATGCCGCGCGCATCCCGCGCAACGGCGTGGCCACGGTGCGCATCTGGCAGGCTAACATTGCCAAGACCATCATCGCCCATGTGCCCATCACCGACGGCGCCGTGCAGGAAACCGGCGACTTCGAACTGGACGGCGTGACCTTTCCGGCCGCCGAGGTGCAGCTCGAGTTCCTCGACCCGGCGGCCGAGGAAGAAGGCGCGGCCGGCGCCATGTTCCCCACCGGGCATGTGGTGGACGACCTGGACGTGCCGGGCATCGGCCGCTTCAAGGCGACGATGATCAATGCGGGCATCCCCACGATATTTCTCAACGCCGCCGACCTGGGCTACACCGGCACCGAACTGCAGGACGCCATCAATGGCGATGCGCAGGCGCTGGCGCGTTTTGAAACCATTCGCGCCCACGGCGCACTGCGCATGGGGTTGATCCAGCAGTTGAGCGAAGCCGCCACGCGCCAGCACACGCCCAAGATCGCCTTCGTCGCCGCCCCGGCGGCCTACACCGCCTCCAGCGGCAAGGCAGTCAGCGCCCAGGACTGCGACCTGCTGGTGCGCGCCCTGTCCATGGGCAAGCTGCACCACGCCATGATGGGCACCGCCGCCGTGGCCATCGGCACCGCTGCGGCCATCCCCGGCACCCTGGTGAACCTGGCGGCCGGCGGCGGCGAAAGGCAGAGTGTGCGCTTCGGCCACCCCTCGGGCACCCTGCGCGTAGGCGCCCAGGCCGAGCAGGTCAAGGGAGAATGGAAAGTGCTCAAGGCCATCATGAGCCGCAGTGCACGGGTGTTGATGGAAGGATGGGTGCGGGTGCCTCCGGGCATTTGAATTATCTGCTGTGGGACCGGGCGAAGCTCGGGAAGAGGCCCGGTTGGTGATGCGCGGTGCCCGCTTCCCGAGCTTCGCCCGGTCCCACAAGGCTGTCGAAAGGCTGAATAGACAGCAAAATCTCCCCCATATCGGGATCTATCGATATAATTGACCGTTGCGTGGCATTCACCTCACGCCTTCCCGCGGCTGTGTCCGCGTTTCAGGATCACGTTCAATGCGACTACCTCTGATTTCGCTGTTTGCCGCCCTTTGCGTGGCCGGTTGCGCCACCCCCAACTCCCCGTCCAAAACCTTCACCAGCGGCAAAAGCCCCGAGGAAGTGGGCGAATGCGTCCTGCCCAAATGGCAGGCCCTGCGCTCTGGTACCGAAAAAAGCGGCACGGCCAAGCACATGCGCCTGACCGTCAGCAGCAAGCTGGCTGCCGATGAGATCCTGGACATCTACAAGACCCAAACTGGCAGCGAGATTTCCTGGTACCAGCGTGAGCCGCTGGCCTTCGGCCGCGGCAACCTCAACAAGGCCGTGCGCGATTGCCTGTGAGCGACGTCGTAAACGCGCCGCCGCGTTGCCGATTGAGCAAGGGCTTGAGCGGCGGTTGATGCCCTTGCTGCCCACGCGTCAGCGCTGCCCTGCCCCCGGCACCTTGGCGCAACAACCGCCCACCCACGGCGCCAACTTGGCGCACGGGGCGTCGCGGCAGGCGCTGCTGCAAACGACCTGACAAGCTGTGCGGCGGGCTCTGATCCGCCATTTGCACGGCGACAGCGGGGTGCTTGCGCAACGCGCATGGCCTGAACAAATAAGCAATTCCCGCCCCCGCCTCGCCTGCCTGACTCTGCAGCTCCCGGTCCCGCCCAAGGAGCTCTCGATGAACAAAGGTTATGCTACCGCCGCATCCCTGGCCGTGTTGGCACAAGGCTGGACCTTGTCGCCCGCGGCGCAGGCCGATGGTTTTCCCGGTATCGCCATGATCGCCCCCGGTTTTGGTTACTACGCCATCGACAGCGGCTTCGACAGCAAGCTCAAGGTGTACGGCACCGTGGATGCCTTTGCCAGTTACCACGACTCCGGCCATTCCACCGGCACCCAACTGGGCGGCGGTGGCGCCTGGACCAACAAGCTGGGTGTGTATGCGCGCACCCCGGTGGCCAACGACACGGTGCTGGAAGCCGACGTTGAAGAAGGCTTCAACCTCAACGGCAATACCGTGGGCCAGGACTGGACCAGCATCGGTACGCTGCGCCTGGCCGTGCTGGCGCTGCGCTCCAAGGACTACGGCAAGCTGGAGGTGGGCAAGACCTACGGCATGGGCACACCGACCTACGCCGACCCCTTCCTGGCCAGCTACGGCTCGCCCTACACCTACCTCAGCCTGCCGGCCGCCGGCAAAGGCGCCTACTACCTGGACCTGCGCCCCAAGCACACCGTGGCCTATACCACGCCTACCTTCCATGGCTGGAGCATCGGCACCGCCGCCAGCTTTGGCCTCAATGACAACGCCAGTGAAGGCCGCACCCTGCGCGGTGGCGGCGCCAAACTGCAGTACACCGACAAGCGCCTGATCCTGCTGGCTTCGTTCAACCGATACCTCAGCGACCCATGGGTGGACGGCGGCCAGCTCAAGCAGACGCCCAACTACTACAAGAGCCTGTCGGCGTTCTATGATTTCGGGCCGTTTTCCAGCAGCCTGACCTGGCAGCGTCAGGACGTGGACGAGACGGGCAGCCCCAGCACCACCGTGGTCACGGCCGGGGTCATCCTGCCGCTGGGCAAGCGTGACCTGGCCCGCCTGGTGCTGGTCAAGCGCTCGGTGGACTCCGCCGGCAAGGACGCCTACGGCGCCATGATCGGCTATGACCACTTCTTCACTCCGCGCCTGGCCACCTACGTGCACCTGGGCATGATCAGCAACCAGCACAACAGCGCCGTCACCTACGAAGGCACCCCGGTGGAGCAGACCGGCGACGACCCGCAGAACCTGACGGTGGGGGTGTATTACCACTTCTGATTCTTTAGCGCTTGCACCGGCGTCATCGCGAGCAAGCTTTGCTCCCACAGTGGTGCAGCTCACAT
>KI547165.1:840501-877944 GCA_000497835.1 gamma proteobacterium L18
TCTCCCACAGTGGTGAGCCATGCACCGTGGCTGGCTCACTACTGTGGGAGCAAAGCCTGCTCGCTATGAGGCCAGTGCGGTGTATGCAAAGGAACCTGCACGAAACCCGCAGGTCATTTATCATCCGTAGGCCACCGCCAACGTCAGGGAGTAAGACGGATGAGGATCGAGCCCTTCAGCATTGCCATCAGCGACGAGGCACTGGACGACGTGCAACGCCGCCTGGCCGCCACCCGCTGGGCCAGTGGCGTGGAAGGCAACGGCTGGAGCGAGGGCACCGACAGCGCCACGCTGCACCGCCTGGTGGAGTATTGGCGCAAGGACTTCGACTGGCGCGCCCAGGAAGCGCGGCTTAACCAGTTGCCACAGTTCATGGCCCACATGCCCGGCCAGCGCGTCCACTTTCTGCACCAGCGCGGCACCGGCCCGGCGCCACTGCCGCTGGTGCTGACCCATGGCTGGCCCGGCTCGTTCGTGGAAATGCAAGCCATCCTGCCGCTGCTGGCAGACCCGGCCAGCCACGGAGGCGATGCCGCCGACGCCTTCCACGTTGTGGTGCCGTCGCTGCCCGGCTACGGCTTCTCCCCGGCCCCCACCGCCAAGGGCACCGGCCCATTCGAGATCGCGGGGCTGTGGGCGCAACTGATGACCGCTCTGGGCTACGACACCTTCGGCGCCCAGGGCGGCGATTGGGGCGCGAGCATTTCCACCTGGCTGGCGTACCGCTACCCGGTGCGGGTCAAAGGCCTGCACCTCAACTTTCTGCCCGGTTCTTACCGCCCGCCGCTTGGCCCCGAGCAGCCGCCGTTGCGTGCCGAGGAACAGCGCTTTCTCGACCAGCTCAGCGCCTGGGCGCAGATGCACGGGGCCTACGGGCAGATCCAGGGCACGCGCCCGCAGACCCTGGCGGTGGGCCTCAACGACTCACCCGCGGGTCTGGCGGCGTGGATACTGGAGAAATTTCAGGCCTGGAGCGACTGCCAGGGCGACGTGGAGCGCACCTTCGGCCTGGACGCACTGCTGACCAACATTGCGTTGTACTGGTTTACCGGCAGCATCGGCGCCACTTTCCGGCTGTACCTGGAAAGCCGTCGCCGACCCTTGCAGTTCAGCCCCGGCCAGCGGGTGCTGCCACCACTGGGAGTGGCGCAGTTCCCCGCCGAATTGCCGATGCCGCCGCGCAGTTGGGTTGCGCGCTGCTACAACGTGCAACGCTGGACGCACATGCCCCGCGGCGGGCACTTCGCGGCGATGGAGTGCCCCTATGCCTTGGCCGAAGACATCCGCGCTTTCTTCCGCCCGCTGCGCTGACGCGCTCAGGGCACCAACAGCGCCTCATGAATCTCCACGCTCGGCACCTCACATCGGTGCCGTTGTGCCTGCAGCCAGGCGCGCATTTTGTGCACGTCGAAAATCTGCCCCTGCTCCATCAGGGTCAGCACCAGTTCATGGGACATGCGATAACGCCCGCACTCGGGGCAATGACGTTCTTCCCAGGCACCTTCGCATTGCAGATCTTCCGCGCTCCCAGCGCATATCAAGCAGCTCATGGGCGGCCTCCTTATTGTTGTTTTTCCACACTTTAGCGCTGTCCCCCTGCAAATAATGTGACAGCAGCCCATCGGTCGCTCGCCAACCGTAAATCAGCGGCATATTTGTTGTCCAGCCAGGGGAACCTGAGGATTTGCGCAGGATCAATGGGTTATCGAGTTGGCATTGTTAATGCTTGAGTCACTCATATGACGAAATTGTGACAGCGCCGATGCCCGTTACAGAGCATCGCGTTGCAGTAGAGTGGAAACCTGCACCATGAAAGAGCGCGCTACCCTGATTTGCCGCCGTGACGACCAGATCCTTTATGTGCGCAAGGCCAAATGCCGCTGGAACCTGCCCGGCGGCAAGGTCGAGAAAAATGAAACCCCGGCCGCAGCCGCCGCCCGCGAACTGCAGGAAGAAACCGGCCTGCAAAGCCTGGCCCTGGTCTTCCTGGGCGCCTATGAAAGCGACGACACCCTGCATCACCTGTTCGAAGCTCAGGTGGCCGACGACGCGCAAGCCCAGCCTCACAACGAAATCGTTGAATGCCGCTGGCAGAACCGCCAGCAACTGCGCGACCTGCGCCTGACCCAGAACGCCCGGGCCATCGTGAAAATCCTCCGCGCGGCCTGAGCCGCGCCGGTTAGAATCCCAGGTCCTGTCCCTTCGGCGAGGCCTGTATGCCCAGTATCCACACCTACGACGACACCCAGCACCGCGCCGCCGTGATCGCCCTGTGGCGTGACGTGTTCAACTACCCCACCGCTCACAACCGCCCCGAGCTCGCCCTGGCGCGCAAGCTGGCGGTCGACGACCTGCTGTTCGTGGCCGTGGCCGAGGGCACGGTAGTGGGCACCACCATGGCCGGCTACGATGGCCATCGCGGCTGGCTGTATTCGGTGGCGGTGCACCCTGCGTGGCAAAAACGCGGCCTGGGCGCCGCCTTGGTGCGCCACGCCGAAGCAGCCTTGACGGCATTGGGATGCATGAAGATCAACCTGCAGATCACCGCTGGCAATGACGCGGTGGCCGGTTTCTATGAGCGGTTGGGGTATGCGGTGGAGCCGCGCATCAGCATGGGCAAGGTCATCACCGCCAACGTCCTGGGTTGACCGTAGCGCCTGTCTGGCCATTGCTGTAGACTTCATGTGACGATAATTTTTCTTCAAATGAAGGAAACCTCATGAATCCCTCCACTACGCCACACCCCAGAGGCACGGCCCGCGAGCAGGTGGTCGAACAATTTTGGGCGTTCAGCGACGATCGCAGTTCGCTCTTGGACGCCCAGCGCCTTATCCAGATCAACGAGGGTTTCACGGCAGATCTGTCCCTGTCGGTGCGGGCGACGTTCGACCTGGAAGAGCAGCAGTTGGAGAGCCTGATGAACGCTTCGATCTCCACCCTTGAGCGGCGTCGCCGCGAGCACAAGCCTTTGGACCCCGTGGCGTCGGAACGACTTGACCGGATCGCCGCCGTGTCGCGACTGGCCAGGGATCTGTTTGAAACTCGCGTGGCTGCCGCAGAATGGATGGCCAGCCCGAACAAGGCATTGGGCGGCACCGCCCCGATCATGCTGTGCGGTACCGAGATCGGTACCCGGCAGGTACTGCGCGTGCTGCATGCACTGGAATGGGGAGGCGTGGCCTGATGCGCGCCTGGCGTATCGCCAAGGCCCGTCGTGCCAGTGACCTGTCCGGCCAAGGCGCCGCCATCGTGGGTGGCCGCTGGAATGATCAGGACGTGCCCGCCGTGTACATGGGCCTCACGCCCGCCATCTGTTGCCTGGAAACCTTTGTGCATGCCAACGGCGAGCCCGCCATGCCAATGAAGATCACCTGCTTCGAGCTGCCCGACACCCCGGACTTGTACCTGGAACCTTCAGTCAGCGATCTGCCTGTGGGCTGGAGCGCACTGCCCGCCGACCGACCGAGCATGGCCTTCGGCACGCGTTGGCTGAAGGAAGGCCAGCAGTTGGGGCTGATCGTGCCTTCAGCGGTGTTGCCCCTGGAGCGCAACGTGCTGATCAACCCCCACCACCCCGCCGTTCACCAGATCACCATCGTGCAAACCTACGATTTCATGTACGACCCGCGCATGTTCGACCGCTAAGTCTTCGACGCACTGTCGATCGCCTCCGCCAGATCCTGATACTCCTCGCACGTGGTGCTGCAAATCGACCGGATGCTCGCCAGTTGCTCCTTGGCCAGATCCAGCCTGCCCTTGATCACATACGCCTCGCCCAGGTACTCGCGCACCTGCGCATATCGCGGGTCCAACTTGACCGATTGCAGGTAATAGCCAATACCTTCATCGGTGCGCCCCAGCTTGCGCGTGGCGTAGCCGCGGTAGTTCAAGGCCTTGGCGGTGTTGGGCTGTTTGAGGGTGTCCAGCAGTGCGATGGCTTCCTCGTAGCGGCCGTCCTTGGCCAGGCGATACGCGTAGTCGGTGCGGTCTGCGTCGCTGGCGGCGCTGCTTTGCTGCATCACGCAGCTTTTGCTGCGGCTGTCCCAGACCTTGCCCTTGGGGCAATTGGGCTTGGGTGGCGAATCGTCGCCGCCGCTGGCCCACACAGGGGCACTGGCCAAGGCGGCACTGAGCAAGGCGATGGGCAACAGGCAAGTACGAAGGTTCATGACGTGGCTCCCGGCAGGCACACGAAGGTGGGAGTTGCAGTATAGGCAACACGCAGGGAACACCGGGATCCATGGCGGGTCTCGATACCAGGACATTTCGATCACTCATTCCCGTTGGAGACCCACCATGCACATTGATCTTTCCGGCAAAAGTGCCCTCATCACCGGCTCAACCCAAGGCATCGGCTTTGCCATTGCCCTGGGCCTGGCCAAAGCCGGCGCCCAGGTGGTGATCAACGGCCGCAAGGCCGATGCCGTGGACGCTGCCGTGGCCAAATTGTGCGAAGCCGTCAGCGGCGCCAAGGTCCAGGGCCTGGCGGCAGACCTGGGCACCGCGCAAGGCTGCGAGCAGGCGGTGGCCGCCCTGCCCCACGTCGACATTCTGGTCAATAACCTGGGGGTGTACGGCCCGCAGGATTTCTTCGACACCACGGATGAGGAATGGGAGCGCTTCTTCCAGGTCAACGTGATGTCGGGGGTACGCCTGTCCCGCGCCTACTTGCCCGGCATGGCCAAGCAGGGCTGGGGCCGTGTGCTGTTCCTGTCGTCGGAGTCGGGACTCAACATTCCCGCCGACATGATCCATTACGGCTTTACCAAGACCTCCAACCTGTCGATCTCGCGCGGCCTGGCCAAGCGCATGGCGGGCACGGGGGTGACGGTCAATGCCATCCTGCCCGGGCCAACGCTGTCCGAGGGCCTGCAGGACATGCTCAAGGAGCAGCAGTCGGCCAGTGGTGAATCCATGGAGAAAACCGCTGCCGCCTTCGTGATGAAAAACCGGCCGACCTCGATCATTCAGCGTGCTGCCACCATGGAGGAAGTGGCGAACCTGGTGGTGTACGTGGCCTCGCCGCAGGCCAGCGCTACTACCGGCGCGGCGCTGCGGGTGGACGGCGGGGTGGTGGATACCATCGCCTGAAGTGGTAGCAGCGGCCGTCAGGCCGCGTCACTGACGCCTTGCGCTGACTGATCCACCGCGCCGCCTGTGACGCAGCCTTCGGCAGCTGCTACAGGCCGTGTGGGAGCGGGTTCTACCCGCGAAGAAGGTAACGCGGACTTCCTGGCATACCGCGGTGTGCTTTTCGCGGGTAGAACCCGCTCCCACATAGACAGTTGCTGCAGGACGGCGGCGCCTGCATCGCGGCCAAGGCCGGCTCCTACCACGGACGGCGTAGGAGCCGACCTTGGTCGCGATGCAGACGACGCAGTTTCAAGACGGGTGCTGCTACAGGATTCGCGCCGAAGCGTTCCCACAAATCCATCTGATCCGGTTTTTTTCGCGGTTTCTGAATCTGGTGTCCTTCTGCGCCGGCGGCGCATAGTGGGCACCATCAGAACAGCGATTCAGGAGTCAGAGCGATGGAAGAGTTCGGTGTAAAGGAACTGATCCGGTTTTCACTTTACGTGGTGGTGGCCTGCGGGGTGTTCTTCGCCGTGGCCATGTCCTTCTGAAGCCACCGGCCGCGGACGCGCCAGGGCGGTGACCACCGCCCCCAGCGCCATCAGCGCGCAGGTGGCCCAGAACACCACGCGCATACCGATGTGCCCGCCCAGATAACCTCCGGCCAATGGCCCCAACACCTGCCCCACGTACTGGCACGAGGTGGAATAGCCCAACATGCGCCCGGCAATGCCTTGCGGCACCGAATGGCGAATGATGGCGGCAATGCAGGGCAACAATCCACCCAACGCCAGGCCCATCAACAAGCGCAACACCACCAGTTGCCAGGCCTGGGTGACCAACGCCTGGGGGATCAGCAACAACGCCGCCGCCACCAGGCAACCGATCACGACCTTCCAGTGCCCTACCCGGTCCGCCAGCTTGCCCAGCCGCGAAGCCGAGAGGATGCTGCCCAATGCGGCGGCCGACATCACCCAGCCGGCGGCCATGGTGACGTTGGCGGCGCCCAGTTGCATCAGGTACACGGTGATGATGGGCTCGATCGACATGTTCGAAAACGTCACCAGGCTGGCCACCACGAACATCGCCACCACAGGCGCCATGTTCACCGCCGCATCAACGCGCGGCGCGTTGTTGGCCACGGGCGCACGCTTGGGTCGCGGTGCTTCCTTGAGCAAAAACGCCGTGGCCAGGAAGGCCACGAAAATGAAAGCGCCCGACAAAAAGAACGTGTTGCGGATGCCCACCAGTGGCGGCAATGCCCCACCAATCAAAGGCCCCGCCAGGCTGCCGGCCATGATGCCCGACGACAGAATGCCCAACGCCCAGCCCGAACGCGCCTTGGGCGTCTGCGTGGCGACCAGAATCGTGGCACCCGAGGCATAGCCACCGAGCAAACCGGCCAACAGGCGCAACAACACCAGTTGCCAGATGTTCTCTGCCAGGCCGATCAGCGACATGGCGATGGCCATGCCCAGGCTGGCGCGGATCAGCATCAACTTGCGGCCGTAGCGATCGCCCAGGCGGCCCCACAGTGGCGCCGTCAGCGCGGCCGACAGGAAGGTGGCGCCGAAGGCCACACCCGACCATTGCACCACCGCCGCCGGATCACTGACGCCCAGGTGCTCCACGTACAGCGGCAGGAAAGGCAGCAGCAAGGTCATGGCGATGATGGTGGTGAAGGCACCAAAGACGCACACGGCAAGGTTGCGTTGCCAGTGCTGTTCGTTATCAGGGACATCCATGGGGTTTTCTCCTCTCAGGTGCCACTACGCTAGCGCTGATCAACCCATAAATAAAATTCATGTTTTTTATGCAATGGATTCCTATCTAGAATATAGCCGTAAATTTCTTTAAGCCGCGTCGCCTGCATCGCGACCAAGGTCGGCTCCTACGCCGTCCGTGGTAGGAGCCGGCCTTGGCCGCGATACAGACGACGCCGTTCTGTCGCGGCCTCACGGCCGCTGCTACACGCAAAGGGCGCCATGCACCTTCATCAACGCCTGCTGCAGTCCATGCTCCCATTGGGTAAAACTCAGGAAGTACAACAGGCTGGTATGAACCGCGCCGTGACGCACGGAAATCCCCACGCTGTAAACCGGTTCGCCGTCTTCGACGATGTGCTCCACCACGTACGTCAGGTAGTCCTGCCAGCGATGCCCGCTGCCCGTGTTGAACGCTGCCTTCTTGTTCACCGAATGCACCAGGCTGCGCCCGCTTTCACGCGAGGCCTTGATCAGGCCGGCATCGGCCGGTATCGGCGTTAATTGTCCCCCTTGCTGACCATGCACGATATGCGCTTTGTAGTGGCGGTCCTGCCTGTCGAGCTTGCGAAAATGCACCCGCACTTCATCGTTGCCCGACGGCCCGGCCTGGTCGAACAAGTGCTGTTTGATGCAGCCCGCCACACTCATCAGGTAAGCATCGAACACGTCGCGGTTACCCGCCGAAGTTCGCGCATCGGCCAGGTAGCGCGCCGTTTCGGTCTGCAGGCCGTGATGGAACAGGCAAGCCTTGTGCACATAGCGCGGCAGCAGCTCAAAGAACAACGGTTTGATCGGAAGCTTGTGTTTGCGCGCCAGGGTGATGAACAGCTGCCCGCTGACGAATTCATCGCGGGCCTGCAGCACCGCCGTGGCCTCGGCCAGCTCCTGGCGCAGCACCTGCTGCTGGTCATCCAATTGCTGCTTGCGCACGGCCAGGGCCTGGCGCTCCTGCTGCAGGGCCTGCACGTTGAGTTCTCGCTCCAGCAGACGGTCCAGTTCCAGGCGCTTGGCCTCGTGGTAGGCGTCCAAGGCTTTGTTGTTGCCGAACACCACGTCGATCAGCGTGATGCGGTATTTGGAATCCTGCTGCAGCAGCAATTGAGTCAGCAGGGCCAGGGTGGCGATAAAACCCAGTACATAAGTGCCGGTGAGCACCAACACCAATTCGCCGGAATCATGGCCATAGCTGATAAAGCCCTGCAACGCCGAATCGGTCTCCAGTGCCACCGCGCCGAGGCTGGCAGAGCCGGCAATGACCTTGCCGGTCTTGGTGCCAAAGGCAAAGGCGGCCCAGCCGCCCATGGCGCCGGTGAACAGACCGACCAGGGTAAAGGTGATGAAGTCCATGCTGCGCAGGTCCAGTGTGCCGAATGAAGGCGCCATTGAACCGTAGGGGGGATGGCGCGGTTACTGGTAGAACCTGCAACGGATCGGCTACCCCCAAAGCTTGCTCGCGATGGGATCGACGCCTTAGTCCAGAAACACCGCGCCGCCTGGAACGCAGCCTTCGGCTGCTACACCTCTCCCCGTGGGAGCGGGTTCTACCCGCGAAGAAGGGCACGCGAACTTCCTGATACGCTGCGGTGTGCTTTTCGCGGGTAGAACCCGCTCCCACAAAGACAGTTGCTGCTACAGGACCGCGTCGTCTGCATCGCGGCCAAGGCCGGCTCCTACCGCGGACGGTGTAGGAGCCGACTTTAGTCGCGATGCAGGCGACGCCATTTCAAGACAGTTGCTGCTACAGAGGTGCGGCGTAAGCTGTGGGAGCAAAGCTTGCTCGCGATGGCATCGATGCCGCAGTCCAGAAAAAAGCGTCGGCCAGTCATCGCGCCACACTAACCACTCCCCTCAGCTGGGGCTATCCGGTTTCACCGGCCGCTCATCCCGCCGCGGTGGCTGCGGTTCGAAGCTGGCGTCGTTGCTGGCCGCGCGCCGCGCGCGAATCACCCAGCGGGTCAGGTTCGATTCACTCATCAACCCTTGCAGCAACAACGATTCGTCCGGGTGATCGTTAGCCATGGCGCACACTCCCTATGTAGTACGTTTCCGGCATTGAACCTGTAATCCAAACGCTTGCCTACTGTCAGATCTTACAGGTGACAACGCTTGAAAATTTCGCTACGCCCACCGTTCCGCCGCTCGCCTGCTACAGTCAAATCAACGTAAAACCCAAGGAAAATCATGGCCCTGCCCAGCCTGCCCCGTACCCACCCGCGCTTGTCCTCTTCGGCACTGCTGGGCATTGCCGTTGGTCTGATTACCCCCGCCGACCCGATGATGCGCGTGGTCATCGGCTGGAACGTCGGCGTTTGGTTCTACCTGCTGCTACTCGCCTGGCTGGCCACCCACGCCAACGCCGAAAAAGTGCAGCAAACCGCCCAACAGGAAGACGAGAACGCTGGCCTGGTATTGGTGACTGTGTGCGTGGCGGCCGTTGCCAGCCTGGCGGCCATCGGCTTTTTGCTGGCCGGTGGCAAACAGCTCAGTCCCGGCGTACGCGGATTGCACTATGCGCTGACGGCGATAACCGTGATCGGGTCGTGGTTGATGACGGGGGTGGTGTTTGCGCTGCACTATGCGCGGCTGTTCTACATCAATGACGGCAAGGAGGCGCCGCTGCGGTTTGCCGATGGGGAGACGTGCCCGGATTATTGGGACTTTCTGTATTTCTCGTTCACGATCAGCGTGGCCGTGCAGACGTCGGATGTGGGGGTGGCCACCCGCGCGTTGCGGCGGGTGGTGTTGGGGCATTCGTTGATTGGTTTTCTGTTCAATACGGCGATATTGGGGTTTTCGATCAATATTGCGGCGGGGTTGATTAATTAGTAGTCCATTATTTTACCTAACCTGCTGCCCGCGGTTCACACGTTGAAGGCAGCAGGCGCCCACCAGTCCGCCGCGGCAGTATGTCAGCATAAAGCCGTTGGTCGATGGTGGCCAAGCGCACCCCCAGTAAATGCATTTAGACCGTGAAGGTAAAATTATCCAAGCCCAGCGAGTATTGCGCGCTCGCCGTGATGGTCTGAATAGTCCGCCCTTGCGGTGCGTCATAAACGACCCACTGAGTGCGCGTGTAGACGTTCGAATACATCAACGCGCCCCACGGGTCATAAAACCCCACAGTGACATCGGAGGCGGCGGTGTTGCTCCTGCCCAATCCGAATCTCACACTGACCGCAGGCGATTTCAGGCGCATCGACAACTGTGCTGCGTACTGGGTGCCCAGATGTTTATCCACCAGGTATGGCGGGTATTGGCTGTCTGGGTGCGATCCCCTAATTTCAACCAGACCGCTCACCCTGCTGATCACCATCGTCGGGGTATCCAGTTGACCGGTAATGACGGTGACCGGCGAACCTTCGAAGGTTTCCTGCAATGTGGTCCGCCGTTGCACGGTGAGCCGACGGATGTTGGAGACCTGCCCGGAACCATAGAGGGCCTTTGCCGTGAACCCATGGGCCCCCGCCGCCAAGTCATGAGGCGCGAAGGTCCAGTCACCTGCGCCGTTGACGTCGGCATTACCGCGGCTGGTTGCACCATCGAACACCTCCACTCGCTGCCCTGCATTGGCCTTGCCCGCCAGGAGCACGGACGTTGAATACGTGCTGCCCCCATCGGGGACCTCGTTGTTGTAGGGGTCGCGAACCGACACGATGGTGGGCACCAGCTCCGCTTGCACCGTCAGCGCCCACGCTGCAGAGTGCGGGTTACTGCCATACAGACCGCGCGCCGTAAAGGAATGAGCGCCGACCGCCAAACCTGGCACCGCATGAACCCAGCCGCCCGACGCATCAGTCTGGACAATACCTTTGCTCACAGCGCCGTCAAACACCTGCACTTGCTGCTCCACCGCCGCCTCCCCCGCCAACGTCACCGTGGTGGCGGTCGTTACGCCCCCTTGGGCAATCTCGCGGTTTTGCGGGTCCTTCACTGTGGCGATGGTAGGTGGCGGCAACGGCACCACGGTGGAACGGATGGGTATCAACCGGGCGTAGGACTGGCGCACCGCGCCGTTACGGGTAGAGGAGTAATCCAGCGTGGCATCCAGCCCGCGGCCGGCGTCGAGTACGTAGTACGGAACACTGAAGGGCAGCGGCTGACCGTCGTCCTGTACCGATTGAATGGCGACGTACGAACCATTGGGCAATGAGGTCATCCAGCGCAGTTCCACCTGGTCGCCGCGCAGCATGTCGTCGTAGAACACAGAGACTTGCGCCCCACCGGGGACGTTGTCCGGGTTGAGGACGCCGTCGATGAGGCCGACGACGAAGGCCTCGCGCAATTCGGGAATCAGGTTCATGTTCGGGTTCCTGGGATAGGTTGAATGACCCATTGAATCGCCCAGGGGGGTTGGGTCACAACTGTAAGATCTGACAGTTGTGCCCCATCCTGACGGGGGACTTCAATGAGCGCTCATTCACTGCTGGGACAAGATTTCATGAAAACGCTCCCCCCATTGCGCCAGGCCGGCATTGCCGGGCTGGTGGACGGCAAGCTGCATCCGGACGACCTGCCAGGCGGCGCGCAGGTTTCGGTGTTCTACGACGACATGCTGCGCACTGTGGGAGCTGGCTTGCCAGCGAGCTTTTGAGGCCCGAAAAGCTCGCTGGCAAGCCAGCTCCCACACCAGAAGCCACCCTCACATGCTATTTCATACAGCCCCTATGGCCGCGGCCCCACACCCCCCCCTCTGAGCCGAACCACCCAGACGTCCGAGAGGGGACCAGCGCCGTACAGTCCCCTGACCAAAAACGCCTGGGTATCGATCTCCAACCCGGTCAATGCCCACCGCCAGGTGCCGTCCGGCTCGGCCGCCAGTGTGGCCAGCACACCGTATTGATGACGCAACTCAAGGCGCCCGGACGGCATAGCCACGCCCGACAGGCTCAATGCGGTGGAGTCAGTCAAGTCACCATTGGCCACCGGCGTGCCGGTAGCGTCCACAACCTGGGTGATACGCGGCTCGAACTGGGAGGCACCGACGATGACGAACTCGGTGGGATAGGCTTCCATTACCTGGCCGCCACGGAGCACCGTGTAGTCCAGGGTAGCCGCAAGGCCTGCACCGGCGTACACGATGCGCAGCGGTACGGTCAGGCGCTGCACACCTGTATCGATCACCTGCACTACCTGCACGTAATCGGCCAATGCCACGCCCGTGCGCCAGCGCCAGGTGATGAGGTCACCCGGTTGGCTATCGTCGTAGAAAATACTGATGTTCTCACTGGGCGGCACATCGCCGGGCAGCAGCGAGTGGCCGTTCAGACCGGTGACGGTCGCCTGGCGCAGGGTGGGTTGGGTGGTGGAGATCATCATGGCGAATACCCCTCTCTTGTTGAAACTACGCATTAGGGTTAGGGGGTCTTTCCGGTATCAGGGAGTCCCTTGGTTTCTGCACCACCCAAGTCGCCGATATCGGCCCCAGCCCGTACAACGCCCGCACAAAGAACGCATGCGTGTCAGGCTCAAGCCCCGTCAGGGTGCACGTCCATGCCCCGCTGTCATCCACTGCCACCGTGCCCTTCACCCCGGACTGATCACGCACCTCGACCCGTGAGTCGCCCATGGCCTTGCCGGACAGGGTGAACGCCGTGGCCTCGCTGACCTCACCATTGGCCACCGGCCTACCCGACCCATCGAACACCGAGTCAATGCGCGGCTCCAGTTCGGCGGTGCCAATCACGAAAAACGGGGTGGGATAGGCATCCATCACCAGGCTGCCGCGCTCTACCGTGTAGTCCAGCGTGGCGGGCAGGCCAGCGCTGGCATAGACCAGCCGCAGCGGGATGGTCAGGCGCTGTACACCTGGGTCGAGGATGACGACGCGCTGGGTATACACGGCCAGCGCCGATGACGTGCGCCACCGCCAGGTCATGACATCGCCCGGCTGAATGTCGTCATAAAAAATGCTGATGTTTTCACTGGGCGGTACGTCGCCGGGCAGCAGCGACACGTCCTTCAGGCCAGTGACGGTTGCTTGGCGCAGGGTGGGTTGAGTGGTCGAGATCATCATTGTGCATACCCCTTGCTGGAGGAGGAGCCGTCACGCGGCAGCGGTGCATCCGGCGTCACGGTGGTGGTGGAGACGGTCTGGTCGGCCGGTTCGAAAGTGAATACCGATCCCGAGGCCGCTGCCAGATCGATCACGACGATGGGCAACCAGCGGCCGGTGACGCGGTAGTAGTCGCGCTGGATAAACTGCGCGCCGGAGAGTCCAGTGCTGCCGCGCAGGTAAAAGAAGGCTTCCAAGGGTATCTGCCCGGGGATGTCGTCAGGCCAGGCGGCCAGCATGATTTCATTCCACAGCGAGCGATTGTTGGGGTGCAATGCACGTACATCGATGCTCAACTGAAAGCCATCGGGGGTGGCCGCGAACGCGCAGCTGCTGTGCACGGACGAGCCGTAGCGCGCGCCCCACGCCTGCACGGTATCGATGCCCAGGGCTTCGCAGCGCTGATGGTGGGTGCAGGCGTCGGTCGGCGCCCCGCTGGTGCCCGCATCATAAGGGTAAGCACAACGTACCTCGGCGGGCACCGCCACCGGCGCCTGGGTTTCCCGGAACAGGAAGCCGTGGGGGCGGCTGAATACTAACTGGGTCATGCCCACGTCTTCGCGCAGGTAAGAGAAGGACACGCCGTTGTACCGATGGGAGTTGGGGCTGGGATTCCAGGCATGAAAAGCCGTGGTTGCCTCGGCACTGCGCAACAGCACGCCGTCGCATTCATAAGCCGCATTGCCGTTGCTACAGGTGGTACGGGTATCGTCGAAGCGAGCGTTGAGCCTGGAAGCCACGCTATACCCCAGGTACAGCTGGTCCTTCAGATCGAAGCCGAACGGACGATGGCCTGCATCACTCAGGTCCAGGCGCATGATCGGCAGCCATTCACCGGTGGCCTGGTGAAAGTCGCGCTGGTCGCGCTGCGCCGCACTCAGGCCATCGGCCGTGGAGACGTCGAAATACAGCGCCTGCACCGCCAGCTTTTGCGGGTGCTCGGCGTCCCAGCTGCGCACTTGCAACTGGTTGAGCTGCGCGCGCCACGGATCACCACTGGCGTGCGCCTGCAGACTGGCCAGGAATGGCTGCGGGCTGCGCGCGCTGAACGAGCATTGACCCGCGGGGTCGCTGCCTTGCTGCGCGAAGTGCGCCCACCAATCGGCTGCGGTGGCTACCCCGGCCCCTGGGCACGAGGCGGGATCGGCATCCTGATGGCCCACCGGTGCCTGTGCGCAGCCAAAGTCAGGTCGATCCGCGCTCAAGGCCAGCGCCAGCGGGTAAGCACACAGCACCTCATACGGTTTGTCTTGGCTGATGGCAGTAAAGCCATCGGCCAAAATGAAGCCACTGGGCAGGCCGGCCTCCGTGGTGCCCACGTCTCGACGCACGTAGGCCAGGCTTTCGGCCTGCAGCGCGGTAGCAGTGGCATCGTGCTGCCAGAACAGCCCCGGGTGATTGGCCGCCATGGGCTTGATCAGCACCCCGGTACAGTAGTAGCTCGGGAACTGCACCGCGCACACAGCAGCTTCATCCTGGTAGCGGCGGTTGAGCAGTTGCGCGACCTCAGGCCCGGTCAATGCGTGCACGGGCCCTGCCAGCAGCGCCAGCGTGCACGCTAGCAGCCGGCCCCACAGATAGCGTGTCATAGCGGGTTCTCCCTGGGTGTGATGGCCAGCACCGGCATGCCCTGCACCGTCTGCTGTTGGGGATCGAAGCTGAAGACCTGGCCACCACCGGCCGCCAGGTTCATGCGCACCACCGGCAGATAGCGACCCGTGACGGCGGCGTAGTCGCGTTGCATGAACTGGGCATTGGCCAGGCCGCCGTCCGAGTAGAAGAAACTGTCCAGCGGTAGCTGGGTGGGGATGTTCTGCGGCCAGGCCGCGATGATGATTTCGTTCCAGTCCGTGCTGCTGAAGTGCGCGCGTACTTCCAGGCTCAGGGCGAATCCATCCACGCTGGGGCGAAATGCACAACTGCTACCAGGATTACCGGCATAGCGGGCTCGCCAGGCTTCTGCGGTGGTCACACCTTGGGTGTCGCAGAATGCGCGACAGCTGTCCGGGATACCACTGGTGCCTGCGTTGGCCGGGTAGGCGCACCGCAACGTGATGGGATGGGCCACCGGCGCGGCCGACTCGGCGAAGGTGAAGCCCGCTGCCCCGGCCAGACGGGCCACACGGCTGCCGGCGCGCAGATAGGTGAAGGACACGCCATTGCGACCCACCGAGGTGGGGCTGGGGTTCCAGGCATGGAAGCTGGCGCTGGCTTCCGCCGCGCGGATCAACACGCCGTTGCAATAAAATGAGGGTGTGCCCCCGTGGCAGCTGGAGGTAACTTGCTGGTAACGCGCATTCAATCTGGCCGCCACCGTATAGCCAACGTACAGTTGGTCACGAAGGTCGAAGCCAAACGGCTGCCCCCCAGCGTCGGCCATGCGCAAGCGCATAATCGGCAACCACGCGCTGGTAGCCTGGAAATAGTCCAGCTGGTCCTTCTGCGCCATGCGCAGCGCACCGGCCACCGTGGTGTCATAAAAAAGCGCGGCTACCGCCAACCGCGCTGGCTGGGTGTCATCCCAATTGGCCACGCGCAGCCGCGGCTCGGTCAGCGCCTCCCCTGCCAGCAATCGGTGGGCTTGCAAACTGGCGGCGAACAGCGACGGTACCTGAGTGCTGAACGAGCACTGACCGTTGGGTTGGCTGCCCTGCTGGCGGAAATGCGCCAGCCAGCCTGCGGCATCGACCACCCCCACCCCGCCGCACGAGCTGGGGTCTTGCGCCTGATGGGTCACGCTCGGCAGTGCACAGCCATACCCCCCTCGCCCAGCAGTCAATGACGGCGAAACCGGGTAAGCACACAACACATCGTATGGTTGCCCTTGACTGATGGCGTCGAATCCATCGCGCAGCACCATGCCCACGGCTTTGCCAGGCGCGCGCACCGGCAGGTCGGCGCGCATGAACGCCAGTTCTTCGCTGCCCAGCACAACCGCCAACGGGCTGTGCTTCCAGAATGCCCCCGCGTGATCCGGCGCCTGCACCTTAGTGATGACGCCAGAGCAGTAGAACGCCGGAAACTGCGCGGCGCATACCGCGGCGGTATTGCGATAGCGCTGATTGAGCCACTGGGCCATTTCCGGGCCGGTGATGGCTGCGGCACTGCCGACCCAGGCCATGCAAAGCACGGCCCAGGCGGTGCGCAGACTGCCGGAGAGTGCCCGGCTCATGGCCTGGCCCCCAGCACCTGCAGGTGGGTATCAGTCGTGAAACTCAATACATTGTCGTTATCGCCACCGGTAGCGTTGGGCGCGCCGTTGAGGTTGTACGCAAGCGCAGTTCCCGCGCCTGCGGTATCGCCCAGCCAGACCGGGTACGGCAACCATTGCAGCCAATCGGCGATCGGGCCGGTCTGTGGGTAGTACAGACGCCAGGCATGGCCCATTTGCACGCGCGTGACAGGTGACAGCTGCGCCGCGTTGCAGGCACCGACCATCCCCTGCCAATCGGCGCTGGGGCTGAGGAAATGCAATGACACGATGCCCTTCACCGTCAGGTCGAACTGTTGCTCGGTACCCTGCGCGTCCTGGGCAGTGATGGTCGTGGTGCCATTGCTCGCCAGGGTCACGATTCCGCTGCCGTCCACCTGGGCCACCCACTCGGCCGAGCTACTCCAGCTGTAAGGCGCCACGCCCCAAGTGGCCGGGCGATGGAAGGTGGCAAAGGCCGGAACCTGCGGCGCGAGCTTGCCATCGAATACCACGTGGTTATGGGCGGCAAGGTCCACTTCGACAGCGGCCACGAACCCTTCGCGAATCTCCAGCGGCCAATCTTCCCCCTCCATCACCGTGCTGCCGCGATGCACCTGATAACGGAGGGTGATCGTGGAGCCCAGGCCGCGTAGCACCATAGCCAAGGGCACGTCGAACTTAACCGGTTCCTGAGCCGGCCACCCCCGGTAAATTGGAAGGTCGTCATCATAAGAGCCTTGGGCGTCCGTCCATTGCATATAGACATGATCCGGGTAGTCAATGCCTGGCCAGGCGGGTATCACCACCACGGCGGGGCGCCCTTTCAGGTCATTGGGATCCAGCGGGCCTTCGGGGGCTTGCGCTACGTAAGCATGGGGCAGGGTCGCACCTGGCTCGATGACAGAAGTGTGGTTATTCATGATATTCAATACCGTGGAGAAAGCGTCCCCCGGTGTCGAACCGGGGGAAAACAGAGAGTAAGGGAACCTCAGAGCCGGGTTCTGCGCAGCGCGGTCGCTTCCAGACTGCGCGTGGCGCCATGGGCCTCGTAGCTGACATTGTGTTGGATGTCAGGCACGCTGCTGCTGTCGCCGCCGCCCGCTGCCTGCCCCCAGGTGACCACACGGCCGTCGCTGCTCAGGGCGGTGAAGGCGTGGGAATTGGCGTAGATGGCAACGATATTGACCAGCTCTGCCGCCACGGGCGCAATGTTGCCGCCCAGGGTCTGGTCGCCCCAGGCCACCACGGCGCCGTTCTTGCGCAGCGCCGCAAACGCCCTGGACGTTCCCGCCACTTGCACGATGTCATCCAGACCTGCCACGGCTTCCGGCACCGCCGCCCCCATGGCCGCGTTGCCCCATGCCACCACATGGCCATTGCCACGGACGGCAGCAAATGCCTGCCAGGTGCTGGAGATTTGGAGAATGTCAGTCAGGCTGGCGATGACCGGGGGCACTTCGCCGCCATACGCTTTCGGCCCCCATGCCAGTACCTGATTACCGTTGGTGCGAATGGCGAAGGCCCGTGCGGTGGCACTGCTGAGTTCGGCGATGTCGCTGCGAACGGCGATTTCCTGCGGTATGGTTCCGCCCTGGGCTGCGGCCCCCCACGCAACCGCATGGCCATTGGCGCGCAGCGCAACGAATGCCGCGTAGTTGGCCATGACATCAGTGATATCGTTGAAGGTGCTGATCGACGAGGGGACCGTACCCCCGGAAGCGGCCGCTCCCCAGGCCACCACGTGGCGAGTGGCCCGTAATGCAGCGAATGCCGCTCCATTGCCGTACAAGGAGAGGATGTCACGTAACGCTGAAATCTCTGGCGGCACCGTGCCCCCGTTGGCCGCGTTACCCCAGGCAACCACTTCACCGGTGCGCTTGAGCGCGGCGAATGCCATGCCGGCCGAGCGCACCTTGGCGAAGTTACTGTTGGGGATGTTGCCCAGTGTTGCGCCTTCGGCCGCATTGCCCCACAACACCAACGTGTTGTTGGCGCGTCGTGCGGCGTAGGCGCTGCGCGAGCAACTGGCCTCGACCACGTCATCGATGCTAATCATGTTAGGGTCCAGCGTCCCCCCATAGGCCGCCGCGCCCCATGCCCGCATGTCACCCTTGTCGCGGTGCGCCACGAACGCCGCCTGGCCGGTCACCGTGGTGTCATTGCCGTTGCCGATTACGTTGGCAGGGCTGAGGTTGACGATGTCACCCGCCGCCCGTACCTGCAGTACCTCGGCTGGCCGGGTGTCGCGGAACGTGGTGCCGGACGTCCAAGCCCCGCCGCCGGCGTACTTCCACTCCGCCCGCACCGGTTGCAATGTCAACCTGTGCAGGGCGCTGATCAGCCGTGGGGCACCCGAAGCGCGATAGGCACTTTCGCTGTAGCGCGCGCCCATCACCTTCAATACGTTCTGACCCGGCTGAGTGGCGATATCGTAGACCGAAACCCCGGAGTCCAGCAGCGCACCATTAGCCCGATGCACGTCATAACGCAAGTTGATGCTGCGCCCGTCATTGGCGACGACGACTGAGTGCGCAATGCTGACAGGGTAAGGAGCGTTGCCCTGGTCCGCGGTGATGGGCCGCTCAACAGTGACGCTGCCCGCACCTGGTGCACCTTCCCAATACACCTTCAGCGTGTCACCGGTCTTGAGCGCTGTCGACACGGGGATCTGCACCGTGGCGCCTTCTAGCACATCGTCGGGATTGAGCTTGTCCGTGCCACCGGCTTCCTGAATGGTGGGTTTCTCCAAGGTGGGCTTCTGTACGTTGAAGACCACCGCGTTGGAGCGCGACTCATCGCCAGAGGCATGGAGCACCCGGTAGGTCAGCGTAATGGTGCGATCAATGTTCGGGTAGGTATATTTGGAGTCCACATAGAAAAGCACCGGCTCAAGTGCCGCCTGCCCGGTCAGCGGCCGGCTGGTTTCCGAATAGGAACCACCCTCGACTTCGCCAGCCCACTCCAGCACGATCCGATCACCACTGACCTGCCCCGGCCCGCCGGCGGACTGACGATAGTCGACCACCACGATGGCGTCCGGCGTGACATCGATGGGGTCCAGGACCCCCGCATTGCTGTCCACCCCTCGGATGTTGGGTGCCGGCAACCGCACGCTGGAAGCCGCACCAATATGCAGGGTCCAGCGCTGCGACCCGCGGGACAGTCCCGGTTGATCCACGCGGTAGTACACCTCCACATCCTTGTCACGGTTACCCTGCAGGTATTCGGGAGTTACGAAGAAGCTCACTTCACGACCACGCCCCGACTCCGGCAGTGGCAGGTGATCGGACATGGAGGGTGCGCCCACCCAATCAAAATAGATGTCGTCGTCCTTGAACATATTGTTGTAGGGCGCAATTTTGACATAGACACCAAACGGATAGTCGTCCGGGTTGAGCACATCATCGGTGATGTCGTCGATGTAGGGTGCCGGCAGATCAGCGGTGGCGTCACCCACCTGCAAGTAACGGCGCTGGGAGGCCAGCGGCAGGGTGGAACTGGCATGGACGACCTGGTAATACACCTCAACCGTGCCGCCATCGAGCAGGCCAATATGCGCCGCCGGTATGACGAAATACAACGGCTTGCCTTTCATGTTGTCGGTGATGAAGCGGTACTGGCTGAAAAAGTGCGGCGTGCCATTGCCCAGCGTACCCAGCCAGTACAGCGTGACCTCGTCGCCTTCGTTCATGCCTGTGTAGGGCTTGACTACAACGTTGGCCCTGCTCAAGGACGGGTCCAGGAAACCATTGTTGTCCGGATCTTCTACGATGTCAGGTGGCAACAGCAGGGGCACTTCGCCGACCACGGACACACCCACCCGCTTGGAGTTCTTGACGTCGTTACCGCGCGTGCGAATGTAGTACACACTGGCCCGGCCCATCACGATGGCGCGTAGATCATCGTTAGGGACGAAGAAGCTCTCGGTGAAGTTCGTCCGGGCCACTGGCTTGTCTTCCTGAAACTCTACCGCCACACCTTCGCTGCTGCGCCCGGCCCACACCAGTGTGACTTTATCGCCGACCACAAAATAGTCTCGATCCAGGTACACCTGAACCAACGCGTCATCCTGACCCAACTGGGCGAGGTCGATCACATCATCAATGGCGTCGACCACGGCAGGTTCGCGAAAATCGGCATTGCCTGCCCAGACTTTGACCGCGGTCTTGAGCGACCAATCGGAACTGACGTTCTGCACCCGGTCCCAGCAGCGATATCCCACTTGCAGCGCATCGGCGTCCCCGGCTTCATTGACGACCGCCTGAGTGATAGTGATTTCAAGGGGCTTGGTGAGGTCACTGACCTGGCCTTCCACGAATACCCCGCCCCAACTCAGCTGCACCGTATCCCCCACGTCCCGTCCCGGGTATTCCAGGATGGTGACCACGAAGGGGGCTGAATCAGGACCCACGCCATTTTGGACAATATCATCGGGTAACTCTGGCGCTTTCAGGAGCTTGTGCCCGGGTGTGGTGGGGTCAGGATTTATCCCGCCCGGAGCATCACGCTTGACCAGCACGCTGATATGCGGCGACTCGGTAACATTGTTGTTCCGGGCCCTGACCGTGTACCACACTTGGGACACCCCATTCGGCACCCGGTCGGCTTGAATGTATAACAGGGCGTCTTCGGTGGGGGCAGGCGCGGTAGTGGTGGCGACGGGCAACGCCGGATTGCCCCAATACACCTGAATAAAGTCGTCTTTCTCCATCGACGTGTTTCTGTAAATGCTCACCAACAACCCCGACAAGTTGGCCGAGAGCATGGCCGCATTCACGCCATACTCATCCGGGCCCAGCCGGATAGCGCCACTGATTGCCAGCGCGGGCAGCGCGTAGATCTGATTGTCCAAAGGGGTGATACGGGGGCCGTCAAGCATGATGTAGCTCCTCGATAAAGTGTGGCAAGTTGGCCAGGAACCTTATTAAGTCGCTAAATAAAAGGTGTCACAACTGTAAGAACTGACAGGTAGGAACCTAAAAAAATTTGCAGTTTCAATTCTTTGGATAATTAAATTACACGCCCTTACGTAACCAATAGTCGACGCATCAGGCGCTGCATGAAATATGTCAAGCTCCCACAGCAAAATCCGCCGTGACATGCCTTTTAGTACAGCCCCTGATAATCGACTCATGCCCAACAGGGCGCAGTGGCCAACCCCAACTGCACCCTGCCCGTGACATAGGATCAACCGGCGGGCAGGCACCAGGTGTCGTCTTCCAGATAATCATCGTGGGTACAGGGGCAATTGGCGCCCGCACCCACCAGGCCGATGGAACAGTATGCCTCGCGTCGCTGGCTGCTGCCCTGTTCACCGTTGCGCTTGATCAGGGTGTACCAGGCCTCGCCCGATCCATCCTGTTTCGAGCTTGGCAAGCCAGGACGCTTGAACCCCAGCGGCAGAATCAGCCCGTCAAAGTCTTCAAGCACGAACTTCACTCCCTCGGTGGCCGCGGTATCGTCCAGCGTCAGGTTGAACGTGTGGCCCAGAATACGTGCCCCCGTCAAATCAGTGCCCTCATACCCTTCCCAGTGCAGCTGCAGTTGGTCGCCATCGCCAAAGCGTGGGTCGGCTGGAATCTGAATCCGGATGCCGTTCCACGGGCGCTGGGCACAGGCAATAAAAAAGAACGGATCTCGATCGGGGAACACCGGCAGCGGCAGCCCCTCGAGGAATACCACTGCCACGGCTACCGCCGTGTCAGGCGACTGCTGGCCATTGATGCCATTGAAAGTGGTGTAGCGCACCGGCAGTGCGTTGCCGTTGCCCCCC
The DNA here is from genome assembly GCA_000497835.1 of gamma proteobacterium L18. Lineage (GTDB taxonomy): Bacteria > Pseudomonadota > Gammaproteobacteria > Pseudomonadales > Pseudomonadaceae > Aquipseudomonas. Next base: position 862,359 of record KI547165.1, read on the forward strand.
GCCAGCACATCCTGCCAGGGCACCTGGAACACAATCGTTTGCCCGGCCACATCCCCCGGCTGCACCCGGTAGCTGGCCACCGGCGCGGGCAGCAGCCCCCAGAACAGGTCCAACTGCTGGCCCTCGGCCGGGTCGGCGTACAAGGCGACTTCTACGCGCAATGGTTGGTCGCTGTCTGGCAACCCCACTACGTTGTCACCCTGCACGCCCTTGACCGTTGCCCGCGGCAACAGCGGGTTGACGGGGTCGATGCCCGGGTTGGGCGGGCCGGCGACACTGAAATCTACCGTCACGGTCTGTGTCTGCGAACCCCAGCCAATGCCTGCACGCAGCACCGAATACCGTACCGGCACATCATGGCGCACCTCGGCGTGGTCACCCACGGCCATGACCTCCCAGGGCACGCGCCGAATCAGCGGGAACACGGGCACCGCACCGACCGGTTGTGGCGTCAGGTATTGGCCCCCCCAATGGACGGCAATGCTGTCGGTGGCATCAAACGCGTAGGCCGGGATCAGCACGTCAACGCCCTGCTGGGCATCGGCGCGGGTGACCAGGCCGTCGTTGGCGGCTGGCACCTGGGGCGCAGGCAGTACGGGTGCAGGCAGCAAGGTCACGTTCAGCGCGGTTGTCCTGGACATCGCACTGGTGTTACCGGCACGATCGCTGAGCTGATACTGGAGCACCTTGAGCCCTTCACCTCGGCCCAGGATATTGGCCTGCGGCAGCAGCAGATCGATGACGGCATCGGGGTCGTTCTGTGCGGCGTTAGCCTCGGCGGCCGTGACCGTGTGCTGCCAGAACGGCGCGTCCTCTCCGGGCTTCTGCGGCGTGCTTTGCCAATACAACTCGATCTCATCGCCTTCACGCGTGTCGCTGTAGTGAGGAATCTGTACCAGCAGAACGTGGCCATGGGCGTCCAGGTACTCGGGCGTCAGGCCGTTGCTGATCACTTCGGCAGGCAGCAGCACCATAGCCGGCGTTTGGTTATAGGAAGGCGCTCGCCAATCAATCAGCACTGGCGTGATGATCGACGTGTCGTCGTACAGAAAGGACTCGATACGGTATCGCAGCGTGTGCACACCCGATTCCAGCAACTTCTCGCGGGGCACCAGCAGAAACAATTGATTGGGATCGAAGGTAGGGTATTCAAACTCTTTGCTATCAACTTCCACACTGTCCCAGTACAGGAAAACGGTGGCTGCAAACCGTCCGGGCTGGTCCGGTGCCAGGGCCCATTTATCGAACTCTACGCGCAAGTCTCGATCCAGGATGCTGATGGGCAGCAGGTTCACTTCGCCCGGCAGGTCGGGCAGTACTCCCTGGGGCCTGGGGGCACTGAAGACGTCGTCTTGAAATTCAGGATGGTCCATGGGCTTGCCTCGCTGAAACCGTGGTGCAACAGGTGTCCATGACGGCCGTCACGTTACGCCGTCGCTCCTGAGTATTGGAGCGCGGCATGGCAACGGATCGCTACTGTCAGAAGTATCAGGTCAGACAATTGGCCCTGCTGCAGCGAGGCTTTGAACCGCCAGCCCTACCCCCACCTGTCATTTCTATCAGTAGGCGCCGCGCAGACATGAGTATTGAATGGGTATCAGCAGGTGTAACACACACCGCGCCGTCGCCTTGTGGTTGCACCGATCCATAAGGCATCACGCATTGTCTGATACGGAGTTTGACCATGTCTTCATCCAACCCCAACCCAACCCATAGCGAAAACGTCGCGGCCTGGAAAGCCAAGCTCAAGGCAGATAAACGGCAAAAACAACTGGCCACCGTTCGCCAACCCGGCATCGCCTCTATCGATGCGCCTATTGTGGATGGGCTGCTGCCCAACCTTCCAGACCCTCAGTTCCCAGGGGACCACTTCAACCTGCTTTCGGCGGAAAAGACTCACGAAGACCTGGCCATCACCATTCCGTTCGCCAGTTTGCCCACCTTCCCAAGCACCATCTACGGCACCTGGAATGGGAACGCTAACCTTGTGTCCAGGGTCACTCTTCCAGCCAACTCCAGTGTGCAGGACCAGGTGGTCAAGGTCAGCCAGGTAGCACTGCGCACCAGTGGTGTTTTTGAATTTATCGGCAAGCTCAGCAACATTATCGTAGGCGAAGACCAGACCGCACCGTTTACCATCACCATCGATCACGACCGCCCCAATGGCGGTAACTCCCTGACGCCCGTGGTATTTCCTCAAGAGGTATTGGACGGCATCACCGATGACTACCTTGACGCCAATGGTGGCATCACCGGTACTGTCACAAAATGGCTGGACATTGCCCGCCAAGACCGAGTTGTCTTCCATTGGACCCGCGTGACCGACGTCGGGATTGAAGACGACGCTGGCATTATCGTCAGCGAACAGACCATCACCGACCCCGCGCTTCCGATCACCGTCACAGTGCCTGCCGCAGATATCAGGCGGCAAGGGGAAGGGACATTCATCCTGTGGTATCAAGTATTTGATCGCGCCGGCAATGACAACGCCCAATTGACGGCCCTGCAGCCCAAACTGCGCGTAGTGCTGACTACCCTGCCCGATTTCGGCGGCAGGGACATGACCTTGGAGAAGCCAAGCACAGGTGCCGGCCTGACCCGCGAGGACCTCTATCTGCAAGCCGGGCTAAGAGTGCCGCAGTACGCCCCCTGGGTCCAGGGCGACGTAGCCGATGTCTACTGGGACAGCCTCACCGTACCTGCGATCCGCGGCGTGCCGCTGCCAAGCGACTCGGCACTGATTCCCCTGCCGTATGCAGTGGTGGCAAGCACCGGTCAGCAAAACACCAATATCGCCGTGCGGGTCAAGGTGGTTCGGGCTGGCACCAATATCGGCACCTACACCAATACCCTGCGCGTGGACTACGACCTGTCGGTACCCGGCCCGACCCTTCCGCCGGACGAGTCAGGCCCTGAAAACAGCCTGCTGAACCTGGTGCGAATCAAAAGTGCCAGTTGGGCCAGTGCTGCGGATGACAACAAATTGCTGCCCGGCGATAAAGGAAAAGATGCAACCGCTGATGTAGCATTGGTGGACGGTTTCAACGTGGGCGAGTTCCTGGCATTGATGTGGCCCGGCATCGACACGCCCGTGGATACGCAGGAAGTAACCAACAACACGGTTGGCCACGTCATTAACTTCGATATCCCGTGGGCCTTTATCGAAGCCGGTGAATATGGCCCTGAAGTACCGGTGTACTACAAAGTCATCAGCGACGACCCCGAGGAAGGCTACCAGCAATCCAAGCCAACGCAGGTTGACTCGCAGTTGGGCGGCATCATTGGTCTTGCGCCCCTGTCGGTCAAAGACCAACCGATCGAAACGTTCCCCAGTGACACACCGTTCGACGGTTACATCCTGCGCTGCAAAGACAGCTACTGGAACGGCTTTGACCTTAGCATTCCTGCCGGGCGCGGCAAGTTCCATAAAGGGGCACTGTTTACAGTGACGTTCGTGGCCTATGACGTGCTGGATAGCGGCGGTACCGAAGTGGGCCGTGAAACAGTCCCAAGCCCTGCCTACGAGGTTTCGCAAACCGATGTGGACATCGGCTTCACCTACCGCGTCAATTTAACCGACTTTTTGCGTGACAACACCATGGTTCGCCTTGAAGTGTTCTACAGCATCGATGACAACGGGCCCGAAGGCAGCAGCAGCAAAGTGAACCTGATGTTGGCCAACCAGGACGGTAACGGCAATACGTGCGTGCCTGCCCCATAATAACCGGGCATCGGATTAGTCCTCACGTAACGCCTGTCTGACTTGCGAACTCCGCACAAGTACGCCTAACGTACCGGTGCGGAAGTTCGCTAATCACTTGACGAAATTTCCTACAAGGCCAATAGAACATGCCTACAAACTATTTCAGCTTGGGGACGTATCGTGCTGCGCTTCAAATACGGGCTTGCACGGGCCCAGGGAGAAATTCAATGTGTAAAAAAATTATCAAGGAACAAATTCCCGTACAACTTTCTACATCAAGGAAGTTAACCAATCGCGCGCTATCCAGCGCGTTTTTGGTCTTACTGACAAGTTACGCCACAAGTGCCAGTGCATCACTGGTTGTTTTCAACGGCGTTGACAAGGACATGGACTCGCGTGCCGATTTCGATATTTACCTGATGCAAAACGGCGCTACGCTCACCACCAATGGGCGGCCGCTGCAGGGGGCTTGGGCAGAGTCGGGCAGCACGCTCAATCTGACGCCCAGCACCATCATTCGCCAGGCCGGGGTAAGGCTGACGCAGGGCAGCACCCTCAACGCCAACATGACCACCATGATCAATGACGGCTCGGGCGCCAACCCCTTGAACTATGCCCTGGACCTGCAAAGTGCCAGTGTCGGCACTGTCACCAATTCCACCATCACGAGCACCGTTGGCCTTGCCGTCAACCTCGACAGCCAGGCGCAACTGACCTTGCAGGACAGCAACGTGACCGGCCAGGCCGGGATCCGCATCGCCGGGGCCGGCACCACCCTGAATCTGGTCAACACCACCGTGACGGCCACCGGTGGGTTCAGTCCGCAGTTTGATGCTGGGCTGGTGGTCATCGACGGTGGCATCATCAACCTCAGTGCCGGGACGGTTGTGACCGGCGTCTCCAGTGGCATCATGCTGGCTGCCATCCCTGGCAACCCTACCACCCTGCTCCTCGATGACTCCACCATCACCGCGACCGATGGCCCAGGGCTGTTGATGGGCTCGCTCGGCAGCCCGGCCACAGCGTCCGTCACCTTGCAGAACGGCAGCGTGCTGACCAGCCAGAGTGGTGTCGCCATGCAGCTGGAAAGCGCCTCGACCGCCACGGTGGCGGTCAATAACGCGACCATCCAGGGCGACGTTGCCCTGACGGCTGCCAGCACGGCAAACTTCACCCTCAACCGCGGCCTGATCAACGGCAACCTCACTGCCGTCGACGGCAGCACACTGAACGTCAACGCCAATGCAGGCAGCCAGCTGCGCGGCAATATTGAAGGCAGCACAGGCAGCACGGTGGCGCTCGCCCTCGACGCCAGCCAGATGGAAGGCGACGTCAGCAGCGACGGCACCGGCAGCACCACGGTAAAACTGGCCGGCTCACAGCTCACCGGCAACCTGCTCAATGTCGACAGCTTGAACATGGCCAACAGCGTACTCAACGGCAACATCAGCAACGACGGCGCAACCACCACCACCGTGCAACTGACTGGCTCGCAGCTAAACGGCAACCTGTTGAATGTCGACAGCCTGAACATGACCAACAGCGTGCTCAACGGCAACATCAGCAAGGACGGCGCCAACACCACCACCGTGCAACTGACCGGCTCTCAGCTAAATGGCAACCTGCTCAATGTCCAAAGCCTGACCCTGGACGCCAGCGCCCTGAACGGCAACGTGAGCGCTGATGGCCTGGATCCCCAGGTGAACCTGGCCGGCAGCACCTGGACAGGCAACGGTAGCGCCAGCAACGGTGGCAACCTGGACGTGGCCCTTGTCCAGAGCACCTTGGTGGGCAACCTGACCGCCGATGGCAGCAGCCAGACGACGCTGGTCATGAGCGATCAGTCCACCCTCAAGGGCATTCTCACCAACGTGGCCAGCGCCGACCTCAGCGACTCGACCTGGCAAGTCACCGGTGACAGCAGTGTCGGCGCCCTGACGCTCTCTGACAGCACCGTGGAACTGGGGCAAGCCGGGCAATTCTACCGGCTGTCCCTGGCCTCGCTCGCCGGCACCGGCACCTTCAACCTCAACGTGGACTTCGCCCGCGAGCTGGCCAGTTTCATTGACGTCAGCGGCACTGCCACCGGCGATTATTCGCTGCTGGTCAGTGCCAGCGGCGAGGACCCGGCAGCCGACAACAGCCTCCAGGTGGTGCATACCGGCGCCGGTTCCACCGCGCAGTTCAGCCTGCTGGGCGGCCGCGTGGACCTGGGCACCTATTCCTACGACCTGGTGCAACGCGGCACCGACTGGTACCTGGACACCACCACCAAAACCATCAGCCCGGAGACTGGCACGGTGCTGGCGCTGTTCAACACGGCCCCCACGGTCTGGTATGGCGAGTTGTCCACGTTGCGCTCGCGCATGGGCGAAATGCGCTACAACGGTGCCCAACCCGGCTTCTGGATGCGCGCTTACGGCAACAAATTCAACGTCACCACCAGCACCGATGTCAGCTACCAGCAAACCCAGCAAGGGGTGTCCTTTGGCGCCGATGCGGCCCTGCCGGTTGGCGACGGGCATTGGCTGGCCGGCGTACTGGGCGGTTACAGTGATTCCAGCCTGAGCCTGGCCCATGGCTCGTCAGGCAGCGTCGACAGCTACTACTTGGGCGCCTACGCGACCTGGTTGAACCCGGACAACGGCTACTACTTCGACGGCGTACTGAAGTTCAACCGTTTCCAGAACGCCGCCACGGTCAGCCTGAGCGACGGCACGCGCAGCAAGGGCAACTATGACAACAACGGCGTCGGCACCTCGCTAGAATTCGGACGCCACGTGGCCCTGAGCCAGGGTTACTTCGTAGAGCCCTACGCCCAATTGGCCGGGGTGGTGGTGAGTGGCCGCGACTACACCATGGACAACGGCATGCGTGCCGAAGGCGACATGGCCCGTTCACTGCTGGGCAAGGTGGGTACCACCGTGGGCCGCAGCATCGAGCTGGGCAATGGCAGCATGGTGCAACCTTATGTGCGCGCGGCGGTTGCCCACGAGTTTGCCAACAGCAATCGCGTGCAGATCAACGGCAACGGCTTCAACAACGACCTGTCCGGTTCGCGTGGCGAGCTGGGCGCAGGCCTGGCCGTCTCCATGAACCAGCGGCTGCAATTGCACGTGGATCTGGACTACAGCAACGGCGAACACATCGAGCAACCGTGGGGCGCGAACGTCGGGCTGCGTTACAGCTGGTAAACGGCAGTCCGGCCGACGCGCACCTGCAACCGACACGATTCAGCTGTCACCGCGCATGTCGATCAGGGTGCGGCTCAGCGCAGAAACACCCTGGCCGGCCAGGTTGGTCACTTGGTAATAAACGTTGACCAGGTTACGCGGGCCAGGGTAAAGGGTTCTGGTGAATAACCGTTCCGGCACCGTGAATTCGAAATACCCTGCCACCAGATCCGCCTTTTCCACCGGGTGTCGGTCCGAATGACCGGTGCCCGGCAACGGTTGCACCCCGTCCGGCCCGTACCCCTGCACAAACACCTCAAGCTCATCCCCCACAGCGGCATTGGCATAGTCCAACAGGATGCGATAAGGCGCACCGCCACGGGTGTTGGCATAGTTGAGTGCATTGTTGGCGTTGGTTCGGGTGAACGCACCCTCTTTCAACGGCCGACCACCGCCAGGCAGCTCGTCATCCAGTGAAACCCTGCACGTAGTGTCAGGCGATTGCTGCCCATTGATGCCATTGAATGTGGTGTAACGCACGGGTACCTCCCCCCCTCCCCCCGCCACCACGCCTGCCCAGGGCACCTGAAAAACGATGCCCTGCCCGGCGCCGTCGCCGGGCTGCACGGTGTAATCGGCCACGGGCTGGTCACGCCGCCCCCAGAACAGGTCCAATCTCTGCCCCGCCTCCGGGTTGTCGTACAGCGTCAGCTCGACCCTCACCGGTTGCCCCGCATCCGCGCCCCCGATCACGTCATCACCGCCCACGCCCTTGACGGTAACCGCAGGCAGCCGGGGGTTGATTGGGTCGATGCTGGGGTTGGCCGGCCCCGCCACGCTGAAATCTACCGCGACGGACTCCATCGGCGAGGTCCAGCGCGCAACGCCGCGAACCACGCTGTAGGTGACGGCAACGTCATGGCGCACCTCGGCGTGATCACCCACCGCCAGCACGTCCCAAGGCACGCTACGACGTAAGGGAAATACCGGTGCCGACCCGATGGGTTGCGCCACCAGGTATTGGCCGCCCCAATTGATGGCAAGGGTATCAATGGCGTCGTACGCATAGGCAGGCACCCATACCTCCACCCCTTGGGCGGCATCGAAGCGGGTGATCAAGCCATCGGCAGCCGCTGGCACTTGCGGCTTGAGCAGGGCCGGCGCTGGAGCCAGGGTGACGATCAACGATGCAGTGAGGGACAGGGCGCTGGTGTTTCCGGCGCGGTCCTTGAGGAAATAGTTGATGGTTTTGCTGCCCTCTGCGCGGCTGAGGATATCGGCCTCCGGCAGCTTCACATCGATGACGGCAGTGGGGTCGTTGGCGGCGGCCAGCGCCTCCTGCGCAGTCACCACGTGGCTCCACAGAGGCACATCATCACCGGGTACGCTGGGGCTGCCTTGCCAGAAAATCTCTATCTGGTCGCCCTGACGGGTCTCGGCATAGGGCGGTATCTGCATCAATAATTCATGATTATTGGCATCCAGGTATTCACGGGTCAGGCCATTGCGAATGACCTCGGCTGGCAATATCACGCTACGGGGCGTCTGGTTGAACGAGGGCGGCCGCCAGTCAATCAACACGGTGCCGACGCGCGACGTGCTGTCATCAAAGATGTTGCTGATGCGATACCTCAGGGTATGGGTGCCCGCCTGACTCAGTTGATCCGCCGGTACTGTCAGAAACAAATCCGCCGCTGTGTAGGAGGGGTACTGCATGACCTTCTGATCAACCATCCGGTCATCCCACAACAGGCTCACCGTCGAGGCGGGTCGCCCAGGCTGGTTGGGCGCCAACCCCCATTCGTCGAACTCTACCCGCAGCGGTCGCACCAACAGCTCGATAGGCAGCAGATTGACCTCCCCTGGCAGGTCAGGCAATGTGCCGGGTACTCGGGGCGGGGTGAAAAAATCGTCCTGGTTCACGGCATCGGTTACCGCTGTATCGCTCATGGCGCGTCTCCTGTCAGTTCGTCCCATGGCCTAGGCACCAAGGGGCGTTCAACGGATTGAATACCCGGTACCACGACCTGCCTACTGACAGAACTGACAGTTGCGCCTGGCCCAGCGATAAACGGTACACTTGCCTCCCCGCGCCTCAAGGTGCGTGCTGCGCTCGTTTTCAGCCAGCCCGCCCCTGACCACCCTACCGCCAACAAGGAACCAGGCCCGTGAGCAGCCCCACCTCCCTGCCCCGTCACCGCGTCACCATGCAGGACGTCGCCCGCCGCGCCGGGGTGTCCAAGGCCAGCGTGTCGCGCTTCATCGGTGACGACAAAGCCCTGCTCTCGGACGCCATCGCGCTACGCATCGAAAAGGCTATCAACGACCTGGGCTACCGCCCCAACCAGATGGCCCGCGGCCTCAAGCGTGGGCGCACACGCCTGATCGGCATGCTGATGGCCGACATCCGCAACCCCTACTCCATCGCCGTAATGCACGGCGTCGAAACCGCCTGCCGCCGCCACGGCTACAGCCTGGTGGTGTGCAACACCGACCGCGACGGCGAGCAGGAGCGCCAGCAACTCGAAGCGCTGCGTTCGTACAACATCGAAGGCCTGATCGTGAACACCCTGGGCAAGCACATGGACGAACTGCGCGAACTGCAGGCCGAACACCCCATGGTGCTGGTGGACCGCAAGCTGGAAGACTTCCACAGCGACATCGCCGGCCTGGACAACGCCGGCGCCATGCGCATGGGCCTGGTGCACCTCAAGGCCCGCGGCTACCGCGACCTGGTGCTGGTCAGCGAGCCCCAGGACGGCACCAGTTCGCGCAACGAGCGTATCGCTGCCTTCGACCTGCTGGTGGGCCAGGATCCTGAAGTGCAAGGCGCCCGTCTGCAGACCGGCCCGGAGCTGGAAAGCCTGCTGCGTAACTTCCTGACAGCCCCAGGCCCTGGTGCCAAGGCCGTATTCTGCGCCAACGGCCTGGCTGCCCTGGCCGTCACCCAGGCCCTGCGCGCGCTGGGCTGCAACCTGTTCGACGACATCGGCCTGATCGCCCTGGATGATCTGGACTGGTACCCACTGGTGGGCAGCGGCATCACCGCGCTGGCCCAGCCTACCCATGCCATTGGTGTGCGGGCGTTCGAGTGTTTGCTGGAGCGGTTGCGGGGGGATGCGGGGCCGGTGCAGCGGTTTGATTTTGCCGCGCAGTTGGTGGTGCGGGGGTCGACACGGCAGCGTTAGGCTCTGTGTGAAATATGTGGAGGGTGCGTGAAATGCTGTGGGAGCTGACTTGCCAGCGAGCTGTTGAGGCCCGAAAAGCTCGCTGTGTGCGAGCCAGCTCCCACAGTATCCCCAGGCTTTCGCCACTCGGTTCATACAGAGCCTGAGGCTGCACCCGTGTGAAGGGCTTCAGAAAAGACCTTATGGGTGGGCTACGGCGAATCGCATCTGCTCAGTGCTTGTCCCCCACCTGTTACTTCTGACAGTTGTCCCCTGCCCCACGCAGGCTTTGAATAGGCACTCGCTCATTCAAGGCCACAACCCATGAACTACACCCCCGAACTACGACAACCTGCCATCGCCGGCTTGGTCGGTGAAGACCTGGACCTGGGCAGCGTTCCAAACGGCGCCCAAGTATCGGTGTTCTACGACGACATGCTGCGCGACGATCAGGTCGAGCTGCGCTGGGGTTGTTCGCCGTCCCCTGAGTCGTTTACGCAAATCCGCCCCGTAGAATCTGACGGCAAGCCCCTGTCATTTACGGTGCCGTATGAGGTTCTGGTTGCTGGCCTAGGCCTTGATATAACGGTGGATTACCTGGCGGTGCGTGCTGATATCACTCGACAATCCTACCCGCGCAGCGTGGCCATTCGACCTGCGGCCTCGTCATGGCCACTACCGCGGATCATTGATGATTCGGGGCGAGAAGTCGCTCCCTTTAATCCCATCAACACAGCAACTAATCAGGAAAACAGAGCGACGCTGACGGTTACGGATGCACGTTTGGCCCTGAAGGACAAGATCTTTGTGGAGTGGCAACTGCCAGACGGCTGGAATGTGCCAGTATCGCCGATCGAGGTCGAAACTCCCGGCGAAGTGATTACACGAATACCTAGGGAAGCGTTAGTTCAAAGCATCGGCAAGACTGTTGCCATCAAGTACACAGTCAAGCGCGCAGATATTTCTCAAGGTGACTCACAGGCATTGATGCTTGAAGTGCTACCCATCGCACCGCATGCCCTTCCTCGCCCTACCATTGAGGAGGCTTACCAAGGGGACGTGCTTGACCTCAGCCAGTTCTCCGGCGATGCGACAGGTTCTATTGACCCATGGCCCTTTATTGCAATAGGTCAAAAAGTATGGTTCACGGTCGAGGGGAACGGAAGCGGTAACCCTCCAGGCAAAAAAATCAACGTGTTGTCAGCCTACCCAGTGAGTGACACGGTCAATCCCATAAATGCGGTAGCGAGAATAAAACGAGAGTTACTGATCGAATTCATACCCAACGCCACAATCACTCTCAATGTAAAAGTTTCATTCGACGGCAATACCGACGAGGACAAAGCGATGAGCTTTTCAACCAAAACACTGAAAATATCTAATCAAAATACGATATCAGAGGATTTCGAAAACGTAGCAGTAGGCAGGCACGAAATCATAAGACTACCCAATTGGGACATCTACAAAGTTAACGCTCAAAGCCAACCCTTCCCGATTAGCGTTGTGGAACTGACGCCTAATCTTGAGAACAGTCTGGTGGCAGGGCGGGCTGTGGAATTCCCTTCCACGCCGGACGAATACTACATCGTCATCGCTTCCCACACCAGACTCGAAAGAGTTGATATATCCTTGCTGCTCCAACCCAGGACTCAGCATTTTACCGTTCAGTGCGCAGATTTCGGCCAACCCGTTCAGCCACTCGCTGATCTCACTGGACAGCAAGCCACTGCACCGCATTGGATGACACGAGCATGCGCGTACAAGGCCGGCGGTTCCTTCGATGTTGCGCTTATCAAGATCCCCTCGGGATCGGGAACTTCTCCCGTTATTATCGATAATTTGCAGGCTTGGCAGGCGAACGCCACTGATAGCGCCATCACCGGCACAAGGTTTGACGGTGGGCCAATACTCAGTCGTCTGTGAGCTGACTGGATAAACCGACACTACAGTGTCGGCTTTCGTTTCTGCCTACCAAGATAACCACTGCGGCATTGTTCGTCGACGTGCGGGAGCACAATGGTATTCATACGTTTTACCCTTCCGCCACCCATCAAAAAAAGCACAACAGCGGATTTACTCGAACACGTCCATCGGGACAGCCCGGGCGCCAAAATCCCGGTACACCGGAATGACGACAATGGCTGATAGAACCTAATCGTCGAAGGGTTGCAGGCGATGGGGTGACGCACGACGGTGGGCTTAAAGCTGGAGTCGTTAGACAGCCTGATTGCAAGTATTTCATGGAGTTAAATACCGTAATCTGCGGGTAAAGGCTTTGAAGGTGAAATGTTTTTTTCTTACTGGTAGAAGTGTAAAAACCCTGAACTGCAAGTATTGACAGTTGCCCCTGTTCGCTTTCTAGACTTAACTAACCATGACGAAACGATCGTCGACCATAGCTAATCGGAGACTGTCATGAACACTATTTCTAGTGGTGATTTCACAGATTTCACTGATGGTGATTTTAATGGCTGGCAACTAAAAGAGGAAAACTCTTTTACAACCATCGAAAATGAGAATGAAAACTTCTTCGTCCGCACCCGATCAAATAGCTCGTCCGGTTTCCTCTTGGAAAAATCCATACCCGGGTTTGAAGTTGGTCGATCCTACGAATTTAAAGCAAAGATACGATTGCAAGGTCCGGAGGGTACTTACCTAGTTGCTCAGTTCTTCTTTGACTGGGACACTAGCAGCATGTCTCAAGGCATGGAGCTCGAGCTTGGAGTTAAAGCCGAACATATAGGCAAGTGGTTTGAATTGACTGGAACTATCGTAAGAAAGTGGCCGGCAAGGGTAAACTTGGTAGCGATCAATATCTTTGGAAATACAATTATAGACATTGACGATATTTTCATCGAGACGCCTGGCACCTAATAACGATTTGATAGCCTCGCCTGCACCCGATCATAGTAAGGGCTTGCCTGAATATGATGGGTGTCGGCTTTTAAGCCGAAAATAGGCTCTGACGGTTCGAAATAACCATTCCCTCTGCTGCAAAACGGATTGGGTGGCGGCTTTACGCGGGTTCGCAGGCCGGACCGTCAGGTACCCGGCGCACCCGAAGGTGCCCCACGCTCAGCCGCTATGAAGCAGGTCGCTGAATGCGAGCACTGGGCATGCAGACGCTTAACGCCTGAAGAATGTACCGAGCCGCGAAACCCGACCACTGATTTGGCAGCGGCGGTCGCAGACTACCCCCGGAAAACGCCAGCGCAAGCGTTCAACCAGCAAGAAGAAATTAGAAACATTTAGTCAATCTTACAAGCCTATCGGACGATTATCGCAGATCTTGAATGAAGTCTCCTGAAGCCTTTACCCCCCCCCCGCTGCCACCAGGCTGCGCTGGCCAGCGTAAACCCTGAAGACTCTCAATGAGTCACGGCCCGCGCAACATCGGCATCTCCCCACCTGCTATTTCTGACAGTTGTCCCCCACCCCCTCCAGGCGTGAAATACGCACTCCGCTCATTCAAGGCCCCAACCCATGAACTACACCCCCGAACTACGACAACCTGCCATCGCAGGCCTGGTCGGTGACGACCTGGACCTGGGCAGCGTTCCAAACGGCGCTCAAGTATCGGTGTTTTACGACGACATGCTGCGCGACGACCAAGTCCAACTGCGCTGGGACAGCTCCGCACCCGATGCACCCTATACCGAAACACGCTCTGTTCAGGCCGACGCCACACCCCTGATATTCACCGTCCCCTATCGCGCGCTCGAAGCCGCGCTGGGCCTGACCTCCACGGTCGATTACATCGCAGTGCGCAACGGCCTTAGCCGCCAATCGTATCCGCGGACCGTGAACATTCGAGCCACGCCCCTGCCGTGGCCTGTACCGCGCGTCCTGGACGCAAGCGGCGATGACGTCAATACGCTCAACCCGATCAACGCGGCGACTGGCCGGGAAAACACCGCTACTGTCATCGTGACCGATGCACGTCTGACGTCGAGCCATACGGTCAGCGTCCAATGGATACGGTCGAATGGCGGTACACCACCCATCACCTCCGTGCCGGTTTCCACCCCGGGCGAAGTACGGGTACCGATACCACGGGAAGTACTGGCGGTGAGCATTGATCAGCAGATTACAGTCAGCTACCAGATCGTGCGAGGCAATGAAGAAGTTGGCCGTTCGCCTCAACTGACGCTGTCAGTATTGGCGTTGCCGCAAAGCACGCTTCCCAGCCCGGTGATGGCCGAAGCAAACGGCCAGACCGTGCTGGACCTGAACCAATTCAATACAGACGCTACAGCCCAGCTGGCGCCGTGGCCTTTTATCACCCCCGGTCAGCAAGTCTGCCTTACCCTTTCGGGTACTGATGACGATGATCAAGCCAGGCAACTGGTCCTGCTGGACGGCCACTCAATTACCCCGCAAGAGGCTGCCCAGGGCATCAACCTTTCTGTACCACGCTCGCATTTCCTACGCCTGATGAATGGTTCACAAGTGGCACTTCAGGCTACGGTGGCATTTTCCCCCGACAGTCATTTTGGAGATCACACCATGTTTCCCGTCCAACCTATCAACTTGAATCAACTGCAACTCACCCTACCGCCTCCCCAAGCTCCTCAAGTAGACCCTAACGGCACCATAGACCTTGAGGCCCTGAATGGCCGTGACCTTGACATCAATGTTGCCTACACGGGCAACGAGCCCGGCCAGAAAGTGCAACTATTGCTGAGCGTGCCAGGATCCGCACCTGCAAAACCGGTATTCGCCGAGGTGACGCAGCCTGGATCAATGGCCTTTAAAATACGCAATGCAGATTTGCAGGCAAATACTGGCCTGCCAATGAGTCTAAGTTACACAGTGCGGCGCACGGCCGATGCGGTGGCTGAAGCCTCAATTACTCTTCCGTTGACGGCAACCACGCCTGCACAAAGCGAAATCCCCGATATTGAGAACTTTACAAGTGGGCGCTCGGATCAATTTCTCATCCCTGAAAAAGTGCGGATAGATTACCCTGCACTTGTGCTGTCTTGCCCAACAACCAACATTGACCGGACCATGCTACGTTCTATTGCACCTGTACCGTCTTACTTTGAAAACGTATCAGTCGAGCTCATGCATCGAGCAGTGGCAGTATTCGAACTTAAACGGGAAGCCAGAAAAGTGATTATATCTGCCATGTCTAGAAATCGGGAAGGCGAGGTTACTTTTTATGATAAAGATAAACAGGTGATCGGTCGGCAAGCCATACCCGCAGTCTTTGGCTCCAGCCATGTGATCTATGAGACAACGAGCAAAAAGATCGCATCATTTCATGCCACTTCCGACACCACTGGACGAGGCATTGAGCTGGGCATTATGTATTTCACGTACTAGCTATCGCTGGCTCGACCTATTTTGTTTGAGACGACTGCTGTCGTCAGCGCAAATTAGATTGCGCACCTGTCAACGCTGCGAATGAGCGCTTCACATCAGACCCGGTCTGAAAATGGCGCCCTTCTGAAGCCTCGTGGGAGCTGGCTTTGCCAGCCCCCCCCTCGCGGCGCGGTGACCACCACCTCTACCTCAGAGGACGAACGTGAGGTTCGGCA
>KI547166.1:0-9495 GCA_000497835.1 gamma proteobacterium L18
TGGATGATTACATCCACTATTACAACCATGACCGCATCAGGCTGAAGCTAGGCGGTATGAGTCCTGTGGAATACAGGACCCAGCAAGAAGCGGCCTAGCCGAGCACTGTCCAACTTTTGGGGGTCAGTTCAACAGTGTGGGAGCAAAGCTTGCTCGCGAGAGGCCAGTGCAGGTTGCCCACAACCATAGAATCTCCCACAGTGGTGACCTCCGCAAGACAGTTACAGCCAAGGGAATTTGATATATGATAACATTTCTATTTGAGCCGGATCGTTGCCCTTCATGCCCCCTCCTGCCCCTCCCTCCGCCAACGCCTCACCTCTATCGACGCCCTGCGCGGCCTGGTGATCCTGTTCATGCTGCTGGACCACGTGCGCGAAACGTTCTTGCTGCACCGTCAGGTCAGCGACCCCATGAACGTCGATACCACAGAGCCCGTGCTGTTTTTCAGCCGCACCCTGGCGCACCTGTGTGCCCCGGTGTTTGTATTGCTGACCGGGCTGTCGGCTTACCTGTATGGCGAGAAGCATCAGGGCCGGCGCGACACTTCGGCGTTCCTGTTCAAGCGCGGGCTGTTTCTGGTGGTGCTGGAGTTCACCCTGGTGAACCTGGCGTGGACGTTCCAGTTGCCGCCCAGCGTGATCTACCTGCAGGTGATCTGGGCCATTGGCGTCAGCATGATCTGCCTGGCAGGGCTGGTGTGGCTGCCACGCCCGGTCATGCTGGGCTTGGGGCTGGCAATTGTCGCTGGCCACAACCTGCTCGACACCCTGCACTTCCCGGTTGGCTCGGCGATGCATGTGCCTTGGGCAATCCTGCATGATCGTGGCTGGATCGAGGTATCCGAGGGCCTGCGGCTGCGCACCTCGTACCCGGTGCTGCCGTGGATCGGCGTGATCGCCATCGGCTATTGCCTGGGGCCGTGGTTCAGCGCGGGCACCCTGCCCGCCCGGCGTCAGCGCAACCTGCTGCTGACCGGCGTCGGAGCATTGCTGGGCTTCGTCGCCCTGCGTTGGCTCAATAGTTATGGTGAAGCGCCGTGGATAACGGGCGCCAGTGACGTGCAGACAGTGATGAGCTTTTTCAACATCACCAAATACCCGCCTTCGCTGCTGTTCCTGGCGTTGACGCTGGGCCTGGGGTTGCTGCTGTTGCGGGCGCTGGAGCGAGCCGGGCAGCGTCGGTGGACCACGACATTGGCGGTGTTTGGTGCGGCGCCGATGTTTTTCTACCTGCTGCACTTGTACGTGCTCAAGGTGCTGTACCTGATCAGCGTGGCGCTGCTGGGCCTGAACCAAGGCAGCCACTTCGGCTTTGACCATGTTCAGGCCGTGTGGCTGACCTCGGTGTTGCTGGCTGTCGCGCTGTACCCGGCGGTGCGATGGTTCGCACAGGTGAAAGCGCGACGCCGGGACATCACTTGGCTGAAGTACCTCTGAACTTGACGGCACCGGCGGCGCGGCCCTTCTTCACGAATACGGCGCACGCCACCGTCAACAGCAGCAGGAATGGCACGCCAAACACCAGCGTCATGCGGAAGGCCAGCGGCTCGCCGCCCTTGCGTCAACACGCTCAACCGCACGGCGGGGGTGACTGATATTCGCTCGGAAATAGTGCTGCAGAAAATCAAGGACCGCGACGCGGTGCTGGACCTGGTGCCGAGGAAGTGAGGTCCGCGTAGCCTGCGCCATTTTCCTGCAAAAAAAGGAACCAACCGCTCTGGGACGGCCCTAACAACGATGTCAGCGAGCCTGGCACCCCGTCGTTTTCACAGAGGTTTGCCGTCCATGTCTTCCACCCTTGTATCCCCCACCCCGGGGGACGCCGCCGAGCAACGGCCAGCCCCCCACCGCCTGATCATGATCTGCGTGCTGGTGGCCACCATGGGCGCCCTGGCGTTCGGTTACGACACCGGCATCATCGCCGGTGCCCTGCCCTTCATGACCCTGGCCCCCGCCCAGGGCGGCCTGGGCCTGAACCCGTTCAGCGAGGGCCTGATCACTGCCTCGCTGATCGTTGGCGCAGCCTTCGGTTCGCTGGCCAGCGGTTACCTGTCCGACCGCTTCGGCCGCCGGCTGACCCTGCGCATGCTGTCCGTGCTGTTCATCGTTGGTGCACTGGGTACGGCAGTGGCGCCCTCGATTCCCGTCATGATTGCCGCGCGGCTGGTGCTGGGCCTCGCGGTGGGCGGCGGCTCGGCCACGGTGCCGGTGTTCATCGCCGAAATTGCCGGGCCCTCGCGCCGCGCTCGGCTGGTGAGCCGTAACGAGTTGATGATCGTCAGCGGCCAGTTGCTGGCCTATGTGCTGAGCGCGTTGATGGCCGCCCTGCTGCACACCCCCGGCATCTGGCGCTACATGCTCGCGATTGCCACGGTGCCAGGGCTGCTGTTGCTGGTGGGCACCTTTTTTGTGCCGGCCTCACCCCGTTGGCTGGCCTCCAAAGGCCGCTTCGATGAAGCCCGTGCCGTGCTGGAACAACTGCGCGACACCCCGGCCGAAGCCAGACGCGAAGTCGACGCCATGCGGGCCCACGACCAACAGGCGGCACATCGCCTCTCGGCCCGTGAACTGCTGCGCCAACCCTGGGTGCTCAAGCTGTTGCTGATTGGCGTAGGGCTGGGGTTCACCGCGCAATTCACCGGCGTCAACGCGTTCATGTACTACACACCCATCATCCTTCAACACACGGGCATGGGCACCAACGCCGCACTGACAGCCACCATCGGCAATGGCGTGGTCTCGGTGATCGCCACGTTGCTGGGCATATGGGCGATCGGCCGCTATGGCCGCCGGCACCTGCTGATGAGCGGGCTTGTCGTGGTCGTTTTGGCCCAGGCAGCGCTGGGGTGCGTGTTGCAATTCATGCCGCAAAACCTTGTGCAAAGCTATGCGGCGCTGGCGTGCATTCTGGTGTTTCTGCTGTTCATGCAAATGTGCATTGCACCGGTGTACTGGCTGCTGATGTCAGAGCTGTTTCCGCTGCAGGTCCGCGGTTTGCTGACCGGGGTGGCGGTGTCGATGCAGTGGCTGTTCAATGCGCTCGTGGCGTTTGTGTTTCCCATCGCGGTCAGCACGCTGGGCAACCCGACGTTTTTTGTGTTTGCGCTGATCAATGTGGGGTCGTTGGCGTTTGTGTTTTTGTGCTTGCCGGAGACCAAGGGCAAGTCGCTGGAGCAGATCGAAAAGCATATGAAGAAGGAACTATGAGGGCATAGCCAAGAACGTGGGCTGCTCTGGCAGCCACCACCGCAGCGGTGGTGGCACTTACACAACTCTTGAAACATATCTTTACATGTTCTTACGCAACTTCCGTGTTACTCACGTTTTCTTGCCCTATGCATGACGAAATTTTCACGCTCTGACGGCGATAGTGACCTGACTTCAATCGGCATCATTCTTGCTCAATTATCCGAGCCAGTCGCGATGTGGTCTTTCAGACACATCGACATTCACGATGTATCAGGGCGATAACTTATGCACACCCATTCGACACCTATCAAGCCGCGTTTCAGCATTGCCATGGTGAATTACAAGACCTGCGACATGACGCGGGCTTGCCTTGAACTGTTGCAACAACAGCTGGAAGGTCGCGATGTGCCGGTATGGGTGGTGGACAACGACTCCGCCGATGAAAGCACCCAGTATCTGCGGGGCCTGGACTGGATCAATCTGATCGAGCGCAAACAACCGGCCGGCGAAGCGGGTCATATCGCGCATGGCAAGGCATTGGATCTTGTACTTGAACGTATCGACACTGACTATATTCTTTTAATGCATACCGATACTTTCATTTATAACAATGATGTATTCGATCTGATGCTGAATCTGTGCGACGACGCACCGACCGTGGCTGCCGTTGGTTGTGTCGAACAACTTGATCGTGGCTTGGTGCGCACCGCATGGCGATTCAGTTCGCGCTATTGTAAACATCAGTATCGCCGCCTGCTCAGAACACTGGGCCTGCCGGGCCGTGCCCCTAAAGCCTGGAAGGAAGTGCACCTCAAGAGTTTCTGCACCTTGTGGAATGCCAAGGCCATCAAACAACAAGGCTTGCACTTCTGCATGGATGAAGAGGTACCGGGTTACACGCTGCAGGACCGCATGGTCGAGGCCGGTTTCGCCATCAAGACCCTGTCGCCACGGCGACTGTTCAAGTACCTGGACCATATCCAGGGCGGTACCGTCTCCGCCCGCGGCGGCTATGCCCAAGGGCACCGGCGCACGCGCATGTATGAAGACATGCTGGCGCGCCGGGTATCGGCTCATCGCTGACAGCTACTCAAGGAAAGCCGGGTGACTGCCCCCTTTTGCCGCATTGATTCCCCGCAGTTGCTCACTGCCCGCGAGGTGACTCAGGTATTGCGCGAGATCACCTTTGGCCGCCAGGTCATGGTGCGGGTTGATGATCAAAGCGCCGCGCATCCAGGCATGCTGGGCGTGGACGCGGAGGGTTGGCGCATCAGCCTGATGCTGGACGACGCCAGGCTTTGTTACTGCGAGGCTGCGATCAGCCCTGACGGCAGGCACTGGACGCTCAGTGGCGGCGATCGCTACGACCCCGTGTCGCTTTTGTCGACGTGGGAGCTCGCCACACTCCAGGCCCTCCTTAAACCGTAACCGCAACGGCCTTTAAACCGCGTAGTCTGCATCGCGACTAAAGTCGGCTCCTACGCCGTACGGGGTAGGAGCCGGCCTTGGCCGCGATGCAGGCGACGCCGTGCTGTTGCAGCAACTGGCTTTAGCGCCGATCAGCCTTCGACGATAATGATGTAGTCCATCCCGGCGATCTGGCCGGCGGCCTCGGGCAGCTTCACCGGGATGCTCATGAACTCCCCGTCCACGTATTCCTTGGCGCGAGTCACGGCGTCCACGGCTGCCTGGGACCACAGGTGCAGTTCCACCACTTTTTCGCCATCACGGCGGTGTTGGGCGATCTCGTCCACGATACGTTGTTTCATGGGGGTTCCTCAGCTGGGTTAGGGGGCGGCGAGTCTACAGGATTTGCGCGGGTGGGTTTGCCCAGACGGCTTTTCCCACCTAGTTTTGATTGAACCATCACAGCATGGCCAACCAGAACAGGGAATTCACCATGTCGATACGCACGCTCGGTCTCGCCACTCTGCTCACCATTGCCCTCCCCGCTGTCGCCCACGACTACAAGGCCGGGGAGTTGTCCATCGACCACCCCTGGTCCCGCGAGCTTCCCGTGGACCTTCCAGGCGGCGCCGCCTACTTCTCCATTCACAACCATGGCAGCCAGCCAGACCGACTGCTGTCGGTCAGCACGCCCCGTGCGCACAAGGCCGACCTGCACTTCCAGGCCGCCGGCAGCAGCCCTGCCGACATGAAGGACATGGGCGCCGTGGAGATCCCGGCCCACGGAGAGGTGGCCTTCAAACCCGGCGGCAACCACGTGATGCTGAGCGGGGTCGAACATCCGCTGAAGGCCGGTGAGCATTTCCCCATGACCCTGCAGTTCGAGAAGGCCGGCAAGGTCGAGGTCGAGGTTGAAGTGAAGCAAGCCGATGCGCTGACCGCGCATTAACCACGCCCAAAGAAGCCCGGCCTAGAGCATCAGGCCGGGTGCCCCAAGGATGAAGGAAAAGTTTCAGCCTGAACGAAATGTTATGATATAACATATGCACAAATAGCTGACAGAGCCTTCCTTGATGCACCGTTCCCCGCGAAACACTCCGTACCTGCGCCTTACCCCCCTCGCCGCCGCCCTGTTCATCGCCGCCCCCGTGCAAGCTATCGAACTGCAATCGCAAGTCATCACTGCCAACCCGCTGGGCAGCACCGAATTGGCCGCGCCCAGCACCGTGCTGGAAGGCGACAGCCTCACGCTTGCGCAAAAAGGCAGCCTGGGCGAAACCCTCAATGGCCAGCCGGGCGTGTCCTCGTCCTACTTCGGCCCAGGCGCCAGCCGCCCGATCATTCGCGGCCAGGATGGTGACCGTATCCGTCTGCTGCAGAACGGCGTAGGCGCACTGGATGCCTCGTCGCTGTCTTACGACCACGCCGTGCCGCAGGACCCGATCAACGTTGACCGCGTGGAAATCATCCGCGGCCCGGCCGCCCTGCTGTACGGCGGCAGCGCCATTGGCGGCGTGGTGAACACCTTCGACAATCGCATCCCCACCGAAGCCATCGAAGGCATCCACGGTGCGGGCGAGTTGCGCTACGGCGGCGCCGACACCACGCGCAGCAGCGCCGGCAAGCTGGAAGTGGGCGACGGTACCTTCGCCTTGCATGTGGACGCCAGCGCGCGCAGCTTCAACGACCTGAGCATCCCCGGTTACGCCCACAGCGCCAGCCAGCGCGCCACCGAAGACGCCGACGACAACGGCGGCAAGCACCACCTGGGCAACAGCGACGGCCGCCAGGATGGCGGTGCGGTGGGTGGTTCCTACACCTGGGAGCATGGCTATGCGGGGGTGTCCTACAGCACCTACGACGGCAACTACGGCTCGCCGGCCGAAGAAGACGTGCGCATCCGCATGCAGCAGGATCACTACGCCTTTGCCTCGGAGGTGCGCGACCTGGACGGGCCGTTCAGCTCGGTGAAGGTCAACGCCGGCTACACCGACTACAAGCACATGGAGATCGAGGACGGCGAGGTCGGCACCACCTTCAAGAACAAGGGCTACGAGGCGCGCATCGAGGCCCGCCACCAGCCCATCGGCCCGGTGGAAGGCGTGGTTGGCGTGCAGGTCAACCGCAGCGAGTTCCAGGCGCTGGGCGAGGAAGCCTTCGTGCCGCAGACCGACACGGACGCCGCCGCCCTGTTTGTGCTCGAAGACTGGCAGGCCACTGACCGCCTGAAGCTGAACCTGGGTGGGCGACTGGAGCACACGCGCGTGTCCCCCGACGCCCAGGGCAACGAGCGCTTTCAAGCCGCCGACCACAGCAGTGATTTCACCGCCGGCAGCCTGTCCTCCGGGGCGGTGTACAAGCTCACCTCGATCTGGTCGCTGGCAGCCACCCTAGCCTACACCGAGCGTGCGCCGACCTTCTACGAGCTGTACGCCAACGGTGCCCACGTGGCCACCGGCACTTATGAAGTGGGCGACGCCACTCTGTCCAAGGAAAAGGCGCTGTCCAGCGACCTGGCGCTGCGCTTTGACAACGGCGTGCACAAGGGCAGCGTCGGCGTGTTCTACAGCCACTTCTCCAACTACATCGGCCTGCTGGGCACCGGCCGCACCCTCAACGACGAGGGCCAGGCAGACGCCAGCGGTATCCCCGAATACACCTACTCAGGCGTGCGTGCCCGCTTTGCCGGTGTCGAGGCCCAGGACCACTGGACCCTGGGCGAAAATGCCTACGGCAAATGGGCGCTGGAGCTGTCCGGCGACTACACCCGGGCCAAAAACCTGGACACCGGCGAGGACCTGCCCCGCATCGCTCCGCTGCGCCTGAACAGCGGCCTGCTGTGGGAGAAGGATCAATGGCAGGCGCGCGTGGACATCCAGCACGCCAGCGCCCAGCACGACGTGCCTGCCAACGAGACCAGCACGGACGGCTACACCACGCTGGGCGCCAGCGCCGGCTACCACTTCAGTGTCGGGCAAAGCCAGTGGCTGGCGTTCGTAAAGGGCGAAAACCTCACCAACCAGACCGTGCGCTATGCCAGCTCCATCCTGCGCGACATCGCGCCGGCGCCAGGACGCAGCGTCGAAGTCGGTTTGCGCACCACCTTCTGACAAGACTCAGGTGGGCGGCGACCGCTGCCCACCTTCGTTGCAACGTTATAACCTTTGGATCGAAAAACCATGACACGGCAACTCAACAGCCCCGAGCTGTCCGTTTTGACCCAGGTACTGGACGATGACGTCAACCTGGCCATCTGGGAGCGCCAGCTGCCCCTGCATATCGCCGGCTTTGCCGACAGCGTCATTGCCAACGGCATGCCCCTGAGCGAATCCCATGTACTGACAGTAAGCGAAGACCACCCGCCCCTGCTTGACGACCTGGCCACCGGCCTGCGCGATGTAGAGGGGCACGCAGGGTTCGTCGCCGACGTGGCCTGGCTGACCCATGCGTTCACCTGCCTGACGGGCGCGCGGCGCGTGGGGCTGCGCGTTCGTACCCTGGATAAAGCCATGTGCCCGCGCTACCACGTGGACTGGGTGTCGTTGCGCTTGATTACCACGTATGCCGGCGTTGGCAGCCAGTGGCTGGAGGAAGGCGCCCTGGCGCGCGAGCAGTTGGGCGACCCGGGGGCAGAGCCCATCATCGCGCCTCGGCAACTGCAGGCCGGCAGCGTCGCGCTGTTCAAGGGCGAACGCTGGGAAGGCAACGAGGGCCGCGGCATCATCCATCGCTCGCCGCCGGTGGCTGCCGGCACCACGCGTCTGTTCATGACACTCGATTGGCTGGCCTGAATCCATCTTTCACATCTTGTTCTGTCGAGCAATGATGGCGTTTAAGGCTACCATTCACTGGAGCAACCCCAGCCCCGGGAAGGAAGTGCCCATGTCGATAGCCCGCCACACTCTAAAAACAGCCCTTTGCGGTATTACCTTGGCACTGTGTGCCTGCGCCGCCCCGCCACCACCGCCTGGTCCGGATTTTTCCGTGGTGCGGTTCAGCCACGATAACCAGGACGATGTGCTCGGCCAGAAACTGGACGGCAAGACCACTGAAGACGGCAGGACGTTCAAGATCCCGGCCGGCTCCCATGACGTGGTCGTCATCGTTCAACGCCGGGAAACCAATGGCAAAATGCAGTATTGCTTCGCCAACATCAGCTACGCGAATTTCCAGGATGGTGAGGTCTACAACATCCATGAGCAGCGCATTGGCGACAAGGTCAGCCTGCAACTGCGCCGCCACACCGAGGTGCTGGCCACCAACAACGGCGGCTTGAACTGCTCGCCGGGCAGCTGACACCGTAGCCGCTGCCGCCAGGCTGCGCTGGCCCTGTGCCCCACTGAAGATCTAAGGGGTTCACACCGGCCAGCGCAGCCTTCGGCAGCGGCTACATGGATTGCCGCCCGCTCTTGCTCTTGCTTTTGCTCTTGCTTTTGCTTTTGCTCTTGCTCTTGCTCTTGCTCTTGCTTTTGCTTTTGCTTTTGCTCTTGCTCTTGCTCTTGCTCTTGCTCTTGCTCTTGCTCTTGCTTTTGCTTTTGCTTTTGCTTTTGCTTTTGCTTTTGATCTTCGGCCCCGTTAGAGCCAAGGGCCGACCGAAGGCGTCGATCAAGCGGCCTTCAGCGCAGCTGAAGGAGACGGAACCGGAGACGCTTCTATTCCGGGCCGTCGTCCGCTTGATCGACGCCGTAGGGAGGGGACCCGGAGCGCAGCGCAGGGCCCAGGCTCGGGGCGAGAATTTTTGGTTACTTTTTTTTCGACTGAAAAAAGTGACCCGGCGTAAGGCCGGAACCGCCGGTGGTCGCACCCTCGCTAATGGATATGCCCACCACCCTCAACAGCGGGATACGGACAACGTGTACATATCCATTATCTAGGGTGATGCAGAATCACCTTTCCG
>KI547166.1:10398-25760 GCA_000497835.1 gamma proteobacterium L18
AAAGGCCTCACGGAAGCAACAGCGGTTCGCGGTGTGCTTGAGGGTGGGACAACTGCAACAGCTGTGAGATGTTTTTATTCGCCCACCTTCAAAACTGCCCCCCCCAATAATGCAATCCCCCCCACCAAATGCTAGCGTAAACGCCATCGAGCATTCGATCGCCGTGCTCCGGGTAACTGCACAACCTCCAAGGTGACTCATGCCACGCCCAAACAGTGAATACCGCTCGCTCAGCAACCTCGCCCACGAAGCAAGGCGCGCCCTGGAAGGCCCGGAGGGAATCGAGCGCGCCAACCTGATGATGCGTGTCCTGTGCGCCCGGTTCCGGGAAGAAAACCGCGACGCACTCAAGCAAAAGAAACCCGACTGACCTGCCCACCGGTCAGTTCAGAACCCCGCCGTGCCGCCGATAGCACAGTGAGTGGATTACGCACAGGGAGCGCCAATGTACGTAAGCAGCTACAACAACCTGTACGTCCTGTTTTCACTGATTGTGGCAATCCTGGCGTCCTACACCGCACTGGACATGACCGGGCGGGTGGCACGCGCCAAAGGGCGCGCTGCAGCGCTGTGGCTGGCCGGTGGTTCATTTGCCATGGGCACTGGCATCTGGTCGATGCACTTCATCGGCATGCTGGCCTTCCAGCTCCCCATTGAATTGGGCTACGACCTGAAGCTCACCGGGTTGTCGCTGCTGATCGCCGTCGCCTCCTCGGCCTTCGCCCTATGGCTGGCGTGCCAGAAGCAGATGCCCCTGCCGCGCCTGGTGCTGGGGGCGGTGCTGATGGGCATCGGCATTGCCGCCATGCATTACACCGGCATGGCGGCGCTGCTGATGAACCCTGAAGTGGAGTACATCCCCTCATTGTTCATACTCTCGGTGCTAATCGCCATTCTGGCATCGGGGGCGGCATTGTGGATCGCGATCCGCCTGCTCAAGGAGGGCCGGCACGTCAACCGCGCGCGGCTCGGGGCCTCGCTCGTCATGGGCTGTGCGATCGTGGGCATGCATTACACCGGCATGGCGGCTGCGCAATTTCCGGTGGGCAGCGTCTGTGGCGCGGTCAACGGGGGGCTGGACAGCAAATGGCTGGTGGTCGTGGTGATCGTGATCACCCTGGCGGTGTGCGCCATTGCCCTGGTGGTCTCGATGCTGGACATCCGCACCAGCCTGTTGGCCCGCTCCCTGGACCGGGCCAACAGTGAACTGGTCAAGCTGGCCCTGCACGACAGCCTCACCCAGCTGCCCAACCGCATCCTGCTCAACGACCGCCTGGAGCAGGCCATTCAGAAGGCGGCCCGGCAACGCTCCCAGTTCGCCATGCTGTTCATGGACCTGGACGGTTTCAAAGCGGTCAACGATACCTATGGCCACCACACGGGCGACCAGTTGCTGATTGAAGTGGGCAAACGCCTGACGGCCGCCAGACATGACGAAGCCACGGTGGCACGCCTGGGGGGCGACGAGTTCGTGATGCTGACCGACCACTGCGAGCCAGAAGACGCAGCGGTGCTGGCCCAGGGACTGGTGGAAGATATCAAGCAGCCCTACCGGCTTGGTCAGCACACCGTGCACCTGTCGGTCAGCATCGGCATTGCGGTGTTCCCCGCCGATGGTGGCAGCGGCCATGAATTGATGGTCAACGCCGACGCCGCCATGTACCACGCCAAGGAGCAGGGGCGCGACGGCTACTGCTTCTTCGAAAAGGCCATGAATGCCAATGCCCACCAGCAATTGCAGATGCAGCAAGACCTGCGCAAGGCGCTGGCCAGGAACGAGTTCGTGCTGTTTTTCCAGCCCAAGATCATCGCCCCGCCGGGCCCATGACGGGGGTCGAAGCCCTGCTGCGCTGGAACAAGCCGGACACGGGCATGGTGCCGCCCGACCGTTTCCTACCCCTGGCCGAGCGCACCGGGCTGATCGTGCCGATCGGCAACTGGGTCATCAACGAGGCCTGCCGGCAGATGGCCGAATGGCATTCACAGGGCAAGCGCGACTGGAGCATTGCGGTCAATCTGTCCACCGTGCAACTGGCCCATTCGGAATTGGTTGAGGTGGTACGCACGGCGCTGCAACGCAATGGCCTGCCTGCGCACTCGCTGACCCTGGAAATCACCGAAACCACGGCCATGCGCGACGCCGAAGCCGCGTTGATCGTGCTCGACCAACTGGCCGCGCTGGGCGTGGGGATTTCCATCGACGACTTCGGCACCGGGTATTCCAGCCTGCTGTACCTCAAGCGCCTGCCCGCCAACGAGCTGAAAATCGACCGCGGCTTTGTGACAGAGTTGTCGCAGGGCAACGAAGACGAGGCCATCGTCTCGGCGATCGTGGCGCTGGGCAAGACGCTGGGGTTGAAGATTGTCGCGGAAGGGGTGGAAACCGCCGAGCAACGGGAAATGCTGACGGAACTGGGCTGTGACGTTTTACAGGGCTATTTGCTGGGCAAGCCGATGAGTGCCGCGAAAATCGCCGAGCATTTCGGCACCCAGACGGCGCAAGCGTAGATCACGGTGTTCAAAGCAACGCCGCCTGCGGCAGCTTGCTCCGTCGTGTGGGAGCGGGTTCTACCCGCGAAAAGGACGCCACAGGGTGCCAGGTATTACGCGGTGTTCTTTTCGCGGGTAGAACCCGCTCCCACACGGGGTGGTGTAGCAGCTGCCGAAGGCTGCGTCACAGGCGGCGCGGTAGATCAGACAGTGCGCGGCGTCAGTGACGCGGCCTGACGGCCGCTGCTACAGGTTGCCCAACACCATCGAATCTCCCACAGTGCACTACCACAAGACCTCGTCGATCGCGATGCAGGCCTAAGCGGCCTTGCGGCGTTCGTCTGCAGGCACCGGGCGGCCGAAGTAGTAGCCCTGGAAGTGTGAACAGCCCTCGCTGATCAACTGCTCCATCTGCTCCACCGTCTCCACGCCCTCGGCCGTGGTCTTGATCAGCAGGCTGTTGCTCATCCCGGTAATGGCACGGATGATCGCCAGCGCCTCTTTGCTGTCAGCCATTTCGCGCACGAACGACATGTCGATCTTGATGCGGTCGAACGGGAACGAACGCAGGTACCCCAGCGATGAATAGCCGGTACCAAAATCATCCAGCGAAATGGCCACGCCCAGCGCCTTGATGGCGCGCAAGGTGTCGATGTTGCCTTCACTGTCCTCCAGCAGCACCGACTCGGTAATCTCCAGTTCCAGACGCGAGGGGTCCAGTCCCGAGTCGCTCAGCGCCAATGCCACGGTATCCGCCAGCCCCGGGTTCTTGAACTGCACCGGCGAGAGGTTCACCGCCACCGTCTGCTGGGTACCCAAACTGGCAGCCTCCTGGCACGCCAGGTTCAGCGCACGGTTGCCTACCTCATGGATCAGGCCGGTCTCTTCGGCCATGGCGATGAAGTCCATCGGCATGATGGTGCCCTTGGTCGGGTGCCGCCAGCGCAGCAGCGCTTCATAGCCGGAAATCTCGTCGCCGCCGTGGGTCACGATGGGCTGGTAATGCAGCTGCAACTGCCCCAGGTGCAGGGCCGTGCGCAAATCGGTCTCCATGGTGCGACGGTGGCGCGCTGCCTCGTCGAGCTGGAACTTGAAGCGCTCGAAGCGATTGCGGCCGTTGCGCTTGGCTTCGTACAGCGCCATGTCGGCGTACCCCATCAGTTGCTCGGGGCTGTCGTGGTCGTGGGGGGACAGCGCAATACCGATGCTCACGCCCACCGAGCAACTGTGCCCCTCGATCAGAAACGGTGGCCGCACCGCATGGACCAGCCGCTGCGCGCACAGCTCGGCCGCTTCGGCGGTTTCAAGCTCTGGCAGGATCACCGCGTACTCGTCGCCGCCCAGCCGCGCCAAGGTGTCGCCATCGCGCAACTCACCTTGCAGGCGGCTGCTCAACGCACGCAGCAACTTGTCGCCGATGCCATGACCGAGCGAGTCGTTGACGTTCTTGAAATCGTCCAGGTCCAGGCACAGGGTGCCGGTGATCCTGCCGGTGGTTTCGGCCTGTAGCAGGGCTTCCCTGAGCTTTTCGTGAAACAACACGCGGTTGGGCAGGCCGGTCAGCGCATCGTGGTGGGCCATGTGCCGGATCTTGGCGTTGGCGGCCAGTTCGACCGTGACATCCTCGGCCACGAACAGCACGTATTCCGAGGCGTTGCGAGGGTCCCGATTCAACACCGTGCGGCTTCGCAGGGTCTTCGGCCCGCGGTTGGTGGTGACCTGGGTCTCGACGGTCTTGATGGCACCGATATTCAGTTCCTGGCCCATCTGCTGCTCGATGTAGGCGGCCGTTTCCGGCGACAGCGCCTCGCTCATCAACCGGCCCACCATGCTCGCCCCGTTGGGCACGAACAACGCCTCGGCCTGGTGGTTGGCTAGCAGGATGCGGTTGGTCTGCACGTCCTTGACGATCACGCTGGCGGGGATGTTGGAGATCACCGAATCCAGGAACCGCGAGAGCGAGGCCATCTCGGCGCTGTACTGCTCGGCCAGCACCTTGGCCTCCATCAACTGCAATTCGGCCTGACGGCGCTCGGTAATATCGCGGGTGACCTTGGCGAAGCCGACCATGTGCCCATCGTCATCATGAATCGCATCGATCACCACGCTGGTCCAGAAGTGCGAGCCATCCTTGCGCTGACGCACACCCTCGGCATGGAAGCGCCCTTCCCTGCGCGCCGTCTCAAGCCCCTGGGCAGGCAGCCCTGCGGCCTGGTCCTCGGCGGTGTAGAACACCGAGAAGTGCCGGCCCACGATTTCGTGTTCCTTGTAGCCCTTGGCCCGCTCGGCGCCAGCGTTCCAGTTGATCACATGACCATCGGGGTCGAGCATGTAGATGGCGTAATCAACCACGCTCTGCACGAGCAGGCGGTACATGGCATCCGAGGCGTCGTTGAACTGCATGTAGTACGGACCTCACACGAGAAGCTGGGGGCATTGTTGAGCCAGCGGGGATTGCGGGGCAAGGCAACGGCAATGGCATTATGCCTTCTTCCCATTCGGTAGGGATACTGCCCGAAAGTACGAAGCATCAGGTGGGGGTTGCGTGGTAGCGGGACGGGGTTTCCGAACAGGCCCGGGCGTCACTGGACATGTTCGGAAACGATGGCGACAGATAGAAAATGACCAGAAATACTAACCTCATGGATCTGCTGACAAGTAGTTATGCACATAGCGCAAGGAAGGCTGCCCATGAGCAACAACAATACCTTCAAGGTCATCAGGCTCGTACTTTCGGGAGCCCTTGTAGGTGTCATCACCACCAATTTATTCGGCAGTCATGCCGAAGGCCTCACCGAGGTCGTCGGTGGCGTGATCGGCGCAGGCAGCGCAGTGGTCTTGCTTAAAATGTCCCTACTGGCCTGAACCGTGGCACTTTTTGAACTGATACCCAGCGCAACGGTGGAGAACACGACATTCACCGGTGCTGCCAAACGATTTACCGCCCCCCATACCAAGCGCACTTTCGTTTTCTGTGGACGATGGGAGCAGCACACTGCCTCCCATCGCATTTGGCTCATGCAGCGCTATTACCCCCAGCGGTGATGATGACGGCGTTCCCACTCACGCCGACGCTCAGCTTCCCGACGGGCTTGCTCACGACGCCACTGCGCTCGCCGCGCTTCTTCGCGACGCGATTGCCAGTGACGATCGTGACGGTAATGGTCGTCATGGGCCAGCAGTGTGGCAGGCTGCTGGCTGCCCATGCTGAGCAGATTCGGCCACGGATTGGCCGGTTGAGTATTCGCCGCAGGCGCCTGGGCGGCCGGCGGGGACAGGGGCGCGTTCATTTGTGTGGCGGAGGCGGCACCCGCTGTACCCAACGAAAGCAAGGCGGCAAGCACCAACGGCAGGCTATAGGATTTCATGATCTGGCAGGTCTCTGATTAGCAGTTGGATCTGGATCGGTCTCGCGACCACGAATCCAAGTGTGTCAATTTCGACAAGTAGCTGATCAGATAGACCACGACAGATGAAAAAGTTCGCGGGATTGCTAACAATTATTTTATTTTTCAGTGGGTTGGGTGGCTCTGCTCTCACTCGTTTCGCTGTCTGCATCGGCATGCCCTGCCGGCACCCACCCGGTTGGGGGCACCGGGTCGCATCACAAGGGCGGCACTTGTGAGTCATCCGCTTTAGCGGCGCTAGCCCGGCCAGTGCCGGGCTTTCGCCGCAGGTCCGTGCCGCCACGTCCAACATCACCGTCCCTGCCCGCCACGCTGAAATGCTAAACGGTATCGTCGTTACTAACTACGAAGTGTTCGTCGTCAGGCCGACGCCCTCCTGCCCGTTTGCGCATAATCAGAAAAATGGATCAGGAGGCGGTCGTGCAGTTGGAAAAACGCAGTATCGAGTTCGTCCCTCACGCTGAGCGCTACGGCACGCCAGCTCGATTGTTCACCATCTGGTTCAGCTCCAACTTCCAGATCACCGCGCTGATGGTCGGCACCCTGGGCATCGCCTCAGGCTTGAGCCTGGCCTGGACGATACTGGGCCTGCTGATCGGCAACCTCGTCGGCACCATCTTCATGGCCGCCCACTCCGCCCAAGGGCCCCACCTGGGCGTCCCACAGATGATTCAAAGCCGCGCACAATTTGGCGTCTATGGCGCGGCCATCCCGTTGCTGGTGATGGTGGTCGCCGCGGTGCTGTTCCTGGCCGCCAGTGGCGTGCTGATGCGCGATGCCCTGAAGGCCCTGCTGCACATCAGCGACAACCAGGCGATCGTGGTGGTCGGCGTCCTGACCCTGGTCATCGGCTTTGTCGGCTATGAACTGATCCACCGGCTGGGTGCGTGGATGAGTCTGATATCCACCCTGGTCTTCGGCACTGCACTGGTGTTGATCCTGCTGCACCCCAGCGACGCCGCAACCACCACGGTCACCGCCAAGGCCTTTTCGTTGACGGCCTTCAACCTGGTCATCGCCCAGGCGGCGTCCTGGACCCTGGGCTACGGCCCCTACGTGGCGGACTATTCGCGCTACCTGCCGGCCAACGTCAATACCCGCGCCACCTTCTGGACCACCTACTGCGGCTGCGCACTGGGGTCGTTCGCCATGATGGCGCTCGGCGCACTGCTGGCGGTCGCCATCCCTGCTGCGCTGGGGGGCGATCCGGCCACGGCCATCGCCGTGCTGTTCGGGCCCTGGGCGCCGGTGGCGCTGGGGGTGATTGCGCTGGGGGTGATTCAGTACAACGTGCTGTGCCTGTATAGCGCCTATATGTCTTCGGTGACGATCTTCGGGGCGTTTGGCCGGCTGCGGTCTGTCACGGCTTTGTCGAAGGCCTTGGTCATGGCCGGGCTGGTTGTGGCGGCGACGTTGATTGCCATTGCTACGCAGTACCGCTTCGACACCTTCTTTGCGGACATTTTGATTGGGCAGCTTTATTTGCTGATTCCCTGGAGTGCGATCAATTTGGCCGACTATTACTGGGTGCGCCGCGGCCACTATGAGGTGGGTGAGTTGTATGACGCCAAGGGGCAATACGGGGGTTTCAATCGGCGCACGCTGGGGGTGTATGCGGTCTCGATCATCGGCACGATTCCGTTTATGAAGTTCTCGTTTTATAGCGGGTTTGTGGCGAATTGGTTGGGGGCGGATGTGAGTTGGGTGGTGGGGTTGGTGTTGGCGGGGGCGTTGTATTGCATGGTGAGTAAGGAGTCGTCGGCGACGCGCGGGCGGTTGCGGGAGGCAGTTGCGGAGTGATGCAGATCGGAGGAAATTGTGTGCCAGCTACGCCTGACCCTCTTGCCGGGCGCGGCGTTGAATCACTTCCCTTAGCTGGGTAGCATTGCGCCACCTTTCTCAGGGAAAAACAGCAAATTGCGGGCATCGAAGCCATCAACCAACACGCTCAAATCGAGAAGGCCCGCATCGTGGAAGCTGCCCGGCAAAACAGGATAGCTGCGGTTCGAGCGACGCAGGCAGCCAACGAAGCGTACATCAGGGAAGCCCGATTGCGCGGCGAAGCCGAACAGGCCAGGCAACAGGCCTGGTATGCCTTCTACCAAGACCCTCCAGGGTGCGACAACTGGCGTACAGGCACACAGATGGTGGCGTGCGTAGACCACAAAAACTCGGCCAAGCGAGAGTTCGACAGGAAGTGGGCTGCTGGCGAGATCAAAGGATCAGGAACCTACTTGCAGTGAACGCGTGGTGCACGCCCATCGTCAGGATCGAGGGGAAAGCAGCGCTCCAAACGCTTCATTAACCAGCGCCGTCATGACATCTGACGCCTTCCCTTCCAGGAAGAACTCCTGATTGCGGACCTCTACACGGTCAGGATTGATGTGCACAACCGTCGCGCCCCTGCCGTGGGCGCGAAGTGGCAACTCTGCCGCCGGATAGACAACCCCCGAAGTACCAATCGATACAAAGAGGTCGCACGCTTCTGCAGCGGCAAGAGCATCTGACCAAGGACCTTCCGGGAGCGTTTCGCCAAACCACACCACGCCGGGCCTCACCAAGCCTTCGCACATTGTGCATCGTGGCGGCTCAATACGAGCACCTGCCCCAGGCAGAACATCAATAGACAATGGAGCTTGGTGCGCGACACCACAGTCGATGCATCGCGGCGAGTGCAGGCTGCCATGCAGATGAATCACTGCCTGACTACCTGCGCGCTCGTGGAGGTTGTCAACGTTCTGCGTGACGACGGTAAGCCTGGGCACGTGTCTGGCGAGCTCTGCGATGGCAACGTGTGCCGCGTTTGGCTGTGCCTGGATGACCTTGTGCCGACGCCATTCGTACCATCCCCAGCACAGGCTGGGGTCTGCGCGGAAGGCTTCGGCGGTGGCGAGTCTGGAGGCGTCGAAGTGTTCCCAGAGCCCCGTCAGGGCATCGCGAAAGGTGGGAATACCGCTTTCGGTGGATGCGCCGGCGCCGGTGAAGATGACGACGTGCCTGGCCGTTTTCAGGTGCCTGGCGACTTCGGTGACGGACATGGTGTGTTCCCCGGAACGTTGCTGTTCAGACCAACTTGAGCTGCATTTTGGCTTGGGCAGGCGAAACCCTGTCAATCCCGTTCGGCCGTGAAGCCCCACTCACTGCGGACAGTTCCTCCTCGCGCCTAGCGGACATCGTGGCCGGCGCCCTCCGCTTGTTCGATTGCTCAGTCCTGCTCTGCTCCATGGCAGCACCCAATCAACTCTTTTTCACGAACTTGAGACAGGCAAATCCAGTCTTGATCCGCAGCTGCTGAACAGGCTCAACGCTCTCCTGACCGCCAACTTTCTTGACTACTTTCACACCGCAAAAATGCTGATCCGGGCTGATAACGGATAGGGCGCCTTTCCTTGGCTCGCTCCACGAGCCACTGACCACGGTGTATGTAGCCCCCTTCTCAGGCGCGAAAGAGAACGGAACCTGGCATTGCATACCTCCTACTTGGCTCCAATAGGTCAAGATTAGCTCCTTGCCCACGGCAACTGGAGATTCCACGTAATCACCATTGGCAAGCAGCGTGGTGTAACCCGCGTAACAACCCTTGTCGTTGAACGTCATGGCATCCAGTCTGGCGTTACGGTCGTATTTCATACGCACAGTCGCTGAGGGCTCACCAGGCTGAGGCACGGCGTACTGCTTCCCGTAGAGAATTGAGTTGCAACCACTCAGCAGCAATGCTCCTGCCAGCAAGACACACTCGACGAACTTCCGAAATTTGTACATCAATCGCTCCCTGATTTTTTGATGCGTCCCTTGTCCTGTTGGACTCGTGAGACGGCTGAGTGGCTATCTGATACTGCAGGACGTGACGAAGTTCCGCCCCAGAGGAAACGGATTGATCTGCCAGCGCTCAGACTGTTGCTGGCTCGGATATTGGAGAGAGGTGCTGGCAACGAACCCGCTTCGACGGCGTTTTTATCGCCTACTCACAGGGCCGGCTGTACTCTATCCTGCGCAAGACTTGCTCCCAGCACTTGGTGATTTCATCTCCGACCCATCCCTTGGCTGGTTTGGCGGGAGCAAGCTCTCGTACCGATATGTACTTGAGTAACCAATCATCTGGCCACCCCACCCACTCGCCCGCCACGGATTTCAGGTTCACCTGGAGCACCGGGAACACCTCGAGCCAGAGGATGCTGTGAACCTCGCTCAGCGTGTAGCCGCTCTCCTGGATCTCCTTGGCCACGTGGTCAAACGTCGCTTGTTCAACCTCTGTGTCCAAGAATAACTGAGACAGCGCTTGCCAGGCTTTAAGCCTGCGTGAGTCCACGTTCATTCGATCCCTTGGTTGGTCGGAGGCCGAGATTAACCGAGTACAGTATTCAACCTCGAGGTTCCAATGCGAACAAGCTGATGTAGCTGTTGAAGCAAAGAATGCCCTTCTGGAGGATGTGGATTTTGAGGTTGGTGGTCTATCGAGTATCCACGGCTCTCTCGTAACAATCAGACTCGGGCATTTATGTGATTAGGCGCCCAAATCAGCAGCACTCATCGCCCCCAATACTCACCTTACCGCCTCACTACAACACGTGTTTAAAGCTCAGCTGACACTTCCTCTGCGCGGATGAAAATATCTTCAGCAAAATTACAGCCGGTAGTGGCTAATTGCCCCCTGGACCGGCAAAATCGACACCTTACCGACTTGTATTCAGGGATCGAACAAAATGACATGGCCAGTCATCCTACGCGTGAGCGCCACAGCATATCCTCTTGGTGTTGTGCAACGAGCAGCCTATGCACTGGCGAACTCCTTGACCATCCAGGTTGTGCCTTCGGTAGATCAAATCGACTTGATGATCTCGCCACCCATATCCGACGGCATCATGCCGGCTGATCGCGCTCGCGCGCTGGTTATACAATCCCTGAATGATTTTGCGCTACGTGACCGCATCAATCGGGAGTCCGCTGGCATCAGGGAGTTGCTGGCACATGCAGCCTTGTCGGGTTGCGGCCTGAAATGACCCTTATTGCGACCGACGCAAGCAGCTTCAGGCTACTCCCGCTGCGATTCATGCGCCTGCCAGAAATGCATGCGCAGGATGTCCTGATCACCTCGGAAACAGGTGAATACCTGTTTGTCAGCGACCTACAGCTGCAGGCCCTGGTGGACAAACAGATTCCTCCTGAAATGCCCTTGTACAAAGACCTGCTCGCGCGCCATTTCATCTATGAGCCAGGGCGGCACGACCCTATGCCTGAGATGGCGGCCCAGTACCGCAGCCGCAAGGATTTCCTTTTCCAAGGGCCGGCCTTGCACATTTTCGTGGTCACGTTGCGGTGCAACCATACCTGCCAGTACTGCCAGGTGTCCCGGGCGCCCATGGCCGGCGCCGGCCATGACCTCTCGGAAGCGGACGCTCGCGCAGCAGTCGACCGAGTATTCGAGTCAAACGCGCAGGCACTCACCGTAGAATTTCAAGGTGGTGAGCCCCTCCTGGCATTCGAACGGATCCAGCAGATTGTTGAGTGGGTTGAGGCTCGCAACCTGGTCGAACAGCGCAACGTGCAGTTTGTCGTCACGACGACCCTACACCACCTGACTGACGAAATCCTCGATTTCGCCAAACACCATCAGATCCAGTTTTCCACCTCGCTGGATGGGCCCGCAGCATTGCACAACGCAAACCGCCCAACGCCGTCCCGCGATTCCTACGAGCGCACCCTTGAGGGTGTCAGGCGTGTCCGTGAACACATGGGGCATGACGCGGTCTCCGCCCTGACGACACTGACAGCACGCAGCCTCGAGAGCCCCAGGGCCATCATCGACGAGTACGTCAAACAAGGCTTCACCAGTATCGCGCTGCGTCCCCTCAGCCCCTACGGCTTTGCCACCCGCAGTGCGCAGCGACTGGACTACCCGATGGAGCGATTCGTCGCCTTTTACAAAGAGGCCTTGGCGTATTTGCTGGAGATCAACCAGCAAGGCGTTTACCTCTCTGAGAGCTACACCACCCTTCTCCTGAGGAATGTGCTGACGCCCTTTGCCTCGGGATACGTGGATCTGCGCTCCCCCACCGGCGCGGGTACCGGAGCGCTGGTGTACAACTATGACGGCTACGTCTACCCGTCCGACGAGGCACGCATGCTTCTGGAGATGGGAGAGGACGGCCTGCGCCTGGGCACCGTCCATCAACCATTGGGTGACCTGCTGAGGTCTCCGGTAATGGAGGTACTGCTCGCCAGTGGAGTGGCTGAGGCCTTGCCAGGATGCTCGGACTGCGCGTTGGTTCCTTACTGTGGTGCAGATCCAGTCGAGCACTTCGCTCGTCAAGGCGACCCCATAGGGCACCGGGCCCTCAGCAGCTTTTGCACCAAAAACCTTGGTTTACTTCAGCACTTGTTCACCCAGCTGCGCGATGGCGATGACGACGACCAAAGGGTGTTCCTGTCTTGGCTGAACCGGCGCGCCTACTCCGATGTTCATCTGGCCGGCTATCGGGGGTAACCATTTTGCTGCGTAAAGACACTCACTTTGAAATTCAGGGGTTAGTCGAACCTCGGCTACTGAAAATCTTGAGCCTTGAAGAGTTCATTGAGAAAGGCACGGCTGCCTGTGCAGGCCAAGTTGGCTTCGAGGATCTGATGTTATGGGTTGCAGAGCCCGCGCTCCAAGCCAGCCTGCTTGAACTACCCCTCGGTGGTTTCATCACACCAGCTAGCGCTGAGCTACCGGTTGCTGCTGGTGTGCTGGCCCTTCATGGCCCGAGGGACGAAGGGGTCGTCCAGCCAGGTGACGTGATTGCTCTAACGCCCGGAAGCCCGGTAGTCCGAGTGCTCTATCGGAGGGGCTCCGACAGCAACCTGTTGTTCATGACCGACCGCTGCAATAGCCTGTGCCTGATGTGTTCTCAACCGCCCAAGGACGTCGATGACCGCTGGCACATCGAGGAAAACCTGCGCGTGATTGATCTGATGGATCCGCAGGAGGAGAACATCGGCATCAGCGGCGGTGAGCCGACGCTTTACCGGGAAGGACTGTTAACCATTTTGCGTAAATGCAAAGACGTGCTGCCTCACAAGTCGATCCACGTATTGAGCAACGGTCGAACTTTCAAAGACCCCAGCTGGATTGAGGCTCTGACTCAGGTTGATCACCCACAGCTCAGCTGGGGAATTCCCGTCTACGCGGACAATCCCACAGATCACGACCACGTCGTGCAAGCACCTGGCGCCTTTAGCGAAACCTTGCAGGGGTTGTACAACTTGGCGCGCGCAAAACAGGTTATCGAGATCCGGGTCGTGCTCAGTCAATTGACGACGCCGCGCCTCCCCGAACTGGCTCACTACGTTTTCCGCAATTTGCCGTTTGTACGACACGTTGCGTTGATGGGGATTGAGAGCACCGGACTTGCTCGCAAGCATTACGACGAGCTCTGGATAGACCCGCTGGATTACCAGGAGCACTTAACCCAAGCCGTTTACTTTCTGAGTAACCGCGGCCTACCGGTGTCGATCTACAACCTTCCGCTGTGCCTAGTCCCAGCCCATCTGGCCCGGTTTGCTCGCCAGAGCATCTCGGACTGGAAAAATCTGTTCATCGACGACTGTAAAGACTGCGCCGCCGCTGAACACTGTTCTGGCTTCTTCAAATCTCACACCACCCGCTGGCAAAGCCGTGGAATACAAAAACTGACGACGCAGGCCTTCGAAGCCTACGCAGGGAGCGCCCAATGAAACTGCTTGATCGCTGGAAGCTATTGATCGGAGGCGTAAGCCTGCTACCGATTGCCGGCGCGGCCATGGCCGACGCTAACCAACTTCCCCTCGCCGACATGAACTGGGCACCTAGGGATAATGCTCAACCACCCGTGTTCGCCAATACCTTGAACGCGCTCGACGTGGTCAACATGTATGCCGCTCACCGATCGCATAGCTCCCACAGCTCGCACAGTTCCCATAGTTCTCACTACAGTGGATCAAGCGGCTACAGCGCTCCACGTTATTACAGCCCCCCTGTGGCCACCACGCCGAGCACCTCGGGTACGTCGAGATACAGCGCTACCAGGTCGACAAGTTCCTCCTCAAGCAACGCCCTTTATGGGACATCAACCGGAGCCGGGGCTACTGCCACTGCCCGCCCAACGGAAGCAGAGAAGAACACGCTGGTCATGAGGGTGCAGACTGCGCTGATGGTTCGTCAGTATTACCAAGGTCGTCCAGACGGTGTGATGGGCAAAGCTACACGGGGGGCGCTGATGGCCTTTCAATCGGACTCGGGGCTGACCGTGCACGGGAAAATGGATACGCCAACACTGAACGCGCTCGGGGTAAGAATCCCCTAAGCGTGAATGCCGGTAGGACCGACGGACGTTGGTTGGAGGCAGCTCCCCATACAATATTGGATCGAACTTTCGCCTCCATCAAGCACCCTTATGGCGCCATGATAAGTGGGAGCGCATCAAATTGATGCAGAGCGCTCCACCCTCACGGCACTCGAAAACCCCAAACCCCAGAAACGAAAAAGCCCCGAATAATCGGGGCTTTAACGAAGAAAATGTGGCGGAAGCGTAGAGATTCGAACTCTAGGATAGTTGCCCATCGACGGTTTTCAAGACCGTTGCCTTAAACCACTCGGCCACGCTTCCAGCGCTGTTGCGGCGTGCATAATACCCGATTGAAACACACTGTCAAACTCTCTTCATTTCCCCTTTCCACATGTCTGTTATGATCTTTGCATCTGAACGTTTCAAACGCGGTTTCAACCCAAAGGAGTCTCGCCATGCGCGAACAGGATTACGCAGTCAATAGCAGGCAGCAGGCCGACCAGCTAGAGGTCAGCAAGGTCCTGCGCAACACCTATGGTTTGCTGGCCTTGACCCTGGCCTTCAGCGCCGTCACCGCTTACGTGTCGCAGCAGATGCACGTGGGCTACCCCAACATTTTCGTGGTGCTGATCGGCTTCTACGGGCTGTTCTTCCTCACCACCAAGCTGCGTGACTCGGCCTGGGGCCTGGTGTCCACCTTTGCCCTGACCGGTTTCATGGGTTACCTGCTGGGCCCTATCCTCAACCGTTACCTGCACATGCAGGGCGGCGCCGAGGTGGTGAGTTCGGCGTTTGCCATGACGGCGCTGGTGTTTGGCGGTCTGTCGGCCTACGTGCTGATCACCCGCAAGGACATGAGCTTCCTGGGTGGTTTCATTACCGCAGGTTTCTTTGTGCTGCTGGGTGCGACCGTCGCCAGCCTGTTCTTCCAGATCAGCGGGCTGCAGCTGGCGATCAGCGCAGGCTTCGTGCTGTTCTCGTCGGTGTGCATTCTGTTCCAGACCAGCGCGATCATTCAGGGTGGCGAGCGTAACTACATCATGGCGACCATCAGCCTGTATGTGTCGATCTACA
The DNA here is from genome assembly GCA_000497835.1 of gamma proteobacterium L18. GTDB lineage: Bacteria > Pseudomonadota > Gammaproteobacteria > Pseudomonadales > Pseudomonadaceae > Aquipseudomonas. The sequence continues at coordinate 25,673 of KI547166.1, forward strand.
ACCTGTTTGTCAGCTTGCTGCAGTTGTTCGGCCTGATGAGCCGAGATGACTGATTGAGTGGTTGAGTTGGGAAAGCCCGCTTCGGCGT
>KI547166.1:27034-67783 GCA_000497835.1 gamma proteobacterium L18
GCTTCGGCGGGCTTTTTTGTGGGCGAGTGGTTGCCGTGGCCTGCGTGTCGCCTGCATCGCGACCAAGGTCGGCTCCTACGGGGATCGGTGTAGGAGCCGGCCTTGGCCGCGATGCAGGCGACGCGCAGGACAGGGAAACACCCCGCGCAGCGGTAGTGGCCTTGTGGGGTGCTTATCCGTAGAATTGCGCTCTTTTTTTCGCAAGGCCCTGCCATGACTGTTCAGCAACAGCCCTCCCCGCCCGCCAGCCAAGATTTGGTGCTGGACCTGGAAGACCGTCCCCGCCCGTTGATTGCGCTGTTGGCCGCGCTGCAGCATTTGCTGGCGATCATCGTGCCCATCGTTACGCCGGGGCTGCTGATTTGCCAGGCGTTGGGGGTGTCGCCCCATGACACCAACCTGATTGTGTCGATGTCGCTGGTGATTTCCGGTATTGCCACCTTTGTGCAGTGCAAGCGTTTCGGGCCCTTTGGCGCGGGGTTGCTGATTGTGCAGGGCACCAGCTTCAACTTTGTCGGGCCGCTGATTGCCGGTGGCGCGTTGATGGTCAAGCAAGGCACGCCGGTTGAGGGCGTGATGGCGGCGATTTTCGGTGTGGTGATTGCCGGGTCGTTCGTGGAGATGGGTATTTCGCGGATTCTGCCGTTTGTGAAACGGCTGATTACGCCGCTGGTGACGGGCATTGTGGTGCTGATGATTGGCCTGACGTTGATCAAGGTTGGCTTGATCAGCATGGGTGGCGGTTTCTCGGCGATGGCCAACGGTACTTTCGCCAATGGCGACAACCTGCTGCTGTCGGGTGTGGTGCTGGCGATTATCGTGGTGCTGAACCGCGTGCCGGTGGTGTGGATGCGCAGCTGCGCGATCGTAATTGCGCTGGCGGTGGGCTATGCCCTGGCTGGTTACATGGGCCGTCTGAATTTCACCGGCATGCATGAAGCGGCGGTGTTCCAGGTGCCGGTGCCGCTGCACTTTGGCTTGGGTTTCTCGTGGGCGCTGTTTATCCCGATGCTGGTGATTTACCTGGTGACGTCGCTGGAATCGATCGGTGACGTGACGGCGACCAGCAAGGTGTCCAAGCAACCCGTGGAAGGCCCGGTGTGGATGCAGCGCATCAAGGGCGGCGTGCTGGTGAACGGTGCCAACTCGCTGCTGGCGGGGGTGTTCAACACTTTCCCCAGCTCGATCTTTGCGCAGAACAATGGCGTGATTCAGTTGACCGGTATTGCCAGCCGCCATATCGGCGTGTGGATTGCCGGGATGCTGGTGATTCTGGGCTTGTTCCCGTCGGTGGCCGGTGTGATTCAGGCGGTGCCGGAGCCGGTATTGGGCGGTGCGGCAATGGTGATGTTTGGTGCGGTGGCGGCGTCGGGGATCAATATCCTGGCCAGCATCCATCTGGATCGTCGTGCGCTGTTGATCATCGCCGTGTCGCTGGCGTTGGGCCTGGGCGTTGCTCAGGTACCGGAGTTTCTGGCGCACATGCCGTCGGCGCTGCGCAATGTGCTGGAGTCGGGCGTGGCCACCGGGGGTATCTGCGCCCTGGTGCTGAACTGGTTCCTGCCGGAACTGCGTGATAACACCGCCCGCTGAGGCGCGTGCGGCGGGCTTTTTTGGCGCCCAAGCTTTATCATTCCGGCAGATTTGCTGATAGAGCCGCGCCATGAAGTTCGCCATTGCTGTTTTTTCCCCCGCCCATGCGCCCTCCTCGCGCCGCGCCCTGCGGTTTGCCGAGGCGGCGCTGGCGGGCGGCCACGAGATTGTCCGTCTGTTCTTTTATCAGGACGGGGTGCACAGCGCCTCGGGCAACGTGGTTGCCCCGCAGGACGAAGTGGACGTGGCCGCCCAGTGGCGCGCCTTTATTACCGAGCACAAGCTGGACGCCGTGGTGTGCATTGCCGCTGCGCTGCGCCGTGGTGTGCTCAATGCTGAAGAAGCCCAGCGCTGGAACCGCCCGGCCGCCAACCTGCCGGCGCCGTGGGAGCTGTCGGGGCTGGGGCAGTTGCATGAAGCCGCGCAGTTGGCCGATCGCCTCGTGACCTTTGGAGGGGTATGACATGGCCAAATCCTTGTTGATCATCAGCCGTCAGGCACCCTGGTCGGGCCCGGGCCCGCGTGAAGCGCTGGATATCGCCCTGGCAGGCGGTGCGTTCGATCTGCCGTTGGGCATGCTGTTTCTCGACGACGGTGTGTTTCAGCTGTTGCCGGGCCAGGCGCCGGGACAGGTGCAGCAGAAGGACCTGACCGCCAACCTGCAGGCGTTGCCGATGTTCGGTGTGGAGGAATTGTTTGTGGCGGGCAGCAGCCTGCGCGAGCGCGGCCTCGGCGCAGCTGCCTTGAGCCTGGAAGCCGAGGTGCTGGAAGACGACGCCCTGGCCGCCCTTGTCGACCGTTTTGATCAGGTGATTACCCTCTGATGGCTACTTTGCATGTGTTGTCCCACTCGCCGTTTACCGACAACCGCCTGGCCAGCTGCCTGCGGCTGCTGGGGTCTGAAGACGGCGTACTGCTGACCGGTGATGCGGTGTACGCACTGTTGAACGACGATCTGGCGCATTTGGGCAGCCGGCTGTTCGCGCTGGAAGAAGACGTGCGCGCCCGTGCCATCAGCACCCAGGCCCAGGTGGTGGACTACCCGGGCTTCGTGCAGCTTTCCATTGATTTCGACAAGGTCAACACCTGGCTATGAGCGAACTGATTGTCGAAGGCCGCAGCATCGCGCTGGACCAGAACGGCTTTCTGGAAGATTTGACCGAATGGTCCAAACCCGTTGCCGAGGCACTGGCGGCGCGGGAAAGCATTGCCTTGACCGCGGAACACTGGGAAGTGCTGGAGGTGTTGCGCCAGTTCTATCAGGAGTTTCAGCTATCGCCAGCCACGCGCCCGCTGATCAAGTACACCGCGCTGAAGCTGGGCGTGGAGAAAGGCAACAGCCCGCACCTGAACCGCCTGTTCAACGGCACTCCCGCCAAACTTGCCGCCAAGCTGGCGGGCCTGCCCAAGCCGACCAATTGCATATGACCGACTACCCTGCCCTGCTGCTGGAAACCCCTGCCGAACACCCTTTCGCCCAGTTCGTCCGCGCCTTGGGCAAGGGCAAGCGCGGCGCCCGCAACCTGACCCGCGAGGAAGCGCGCGAGGCCATGGGCATGCTGCTGGACGAGCAGGTCGAGGAAAGCCAACTGGGCGCCTTCCTGATGCTGCTGCGCCATAAAGAGGAAAGCGCCGAGGAGCTGGCCGGCTTCACCGAAGCCCTGCGCGCGCGTCTCAAGGCCCCCGCCCTGAACGTGGACATCGACTGGCCCAGCTACGCCGGCAAGAAGCGCCACCTGCCCTGGTACCTGCTGGCGGCCAAGTGCCTGGCCGGCAATGGCCTGCGCATCCTGATGCACGGCGGCGGTGCGCACACCGCCGGCCGCTTGTACACCGAGCAGTTGCTGGGCACCCTAGGCATCCCGCTGGCGCGTGGCTGGGACGCGGTGGGCACGGCGCTGGACGGCCACGGCGTGGCCTTCGCGCCGCTGGTGGACTGGGCACCGCAGTTGCAGCGCATGATCGACTTGCGCAACACCCTGGGCCTGCGCTCGCCGATTCACTCCCTGGCGCGCATTCTCAACCCGCTGGGCGCACGCTGCGGCCTGCAGAGCATCTTCCACCCGGGCTACCAGGCGGTGCACCGCGATGCCAGCGGCCTGCTGCGCGATCACGCCATCGTCATCAAGGGCGACGGCGGCGAGATCGAAGTCAATCCGGACAGCCCCAGCCATCTGTATGGCACCACCGGCGGCCAGAGCTGGGACGAGGAATGGCCGCAGCTGTCGGCGCAACGCCATGTGAAACCGGCCACTCTTGAGCCTGAACACTTGCTGGCGGTGTGGCGTGGCGAGGCGCAGGACAGCTATGGCGAAATGGCCCTGGTCTCGACCATGGCGCTGGCGCTGCGCGGGCTGGGCAAAACCCGCGACGAAGCCTTTGAACAGGCTCGTCAGTATTGGGGTGCGCGCAATAGATCGATTTAGTCGATAGATACCGCCGGTGTTTTGCGCTATTCATTCGAACTGTTGCCCGTAAACTGGACTCCAACGCTTATCAAGTCTTGCGAGGAGTCCAGCACATGGGCCTGTTGATCGAAGGGCGCTGGCACGACCAGTGGTACGAAAGCAGCAAAGACGGTGCCTTCCAGCGCGAAGCCGCCAAACGCCGGAACTGGGTGACCGTCGACGGCCGCCCGGGCCCCAGCGGCGAAGGCGGCTTCAAGGCCGAGGCCGGTCGTTACCACCTGTATGTGTCGCTGGCCTGCCCGTGGGCACACCGCACGTTGATCGTGCGCAAGCTCAAGGGCCTGGAAAGCCTGATCGACGTGTCGGTGGTCAGCTGGCTGATGCGCGAGAATGGCTGGACCTTCGACAAGGCCACCGGCTCCACGGGCGACACGCTCGACGGGCTGCAGTTCATGCACCAGCGCTACACCTCGGAAACCGCCGACTACACCGGCCGCGTCACCGTGCCGGTGCTGTGGGACAAGAAGCTCAACCGCATTGTCAGTAACGAATCGGCGGAGATCATCCGCATGTTCAACACCGCGTTCAACGACCTGACCGGCAATACCCTGGACCTGTACCCCGAGGCGTTGCGGCCGACCATTGATGGGTTGAACGACGCGATCTATCCGGCGGTGAACAATGGCGTGTATCGCGCAGGTTTTGCCACCTCGCAGGGGGCGTATGAGCAGGCGTTTGATGAGGTGTTTGCCAAGCTGGACGAGCTGGAAAGCCTGCTGGGCGAGCGCCGCTACCTGGCCGGCGAATACCTGACCGAGGCGGATGTGCGGCTGTTTACCACCGTCATTCGCTTTGATGCGGTGTACCACGGGCACTTCAAATGCAACCTGCGGCGGATTGCCGACTACCCGAACCTGTCGAACTGGCTGCGTGAGCTGTACCAGTGGCCGGGCGTGGCGCAGACGGTGGATTTCGAGCATATCAAGCATCACTACTATGCCAGCCATGCCACCATCAACCCGACGGGGGTGGTGCCGAAGGGGCCGTTGCAGGATTTCACGGTGGCGCATGACCGGGCGCGGTTGGCGGGCTCCGGTATCTATCGCTAAGGCGTACCTGACCCACCGCGGCGCCTGCATCGCGAGCAAGCTTTGCTCCCACAGTGTTAAAGGCCTGCATCGATGTTCGGTCCAACACTGTGGGAGCAAAGCTTGCTCGCGAGAGGCCTTCGAAAACATAACGACAGCAAAGGCTACCCCAACAACTGACTCATCACCGCCCGCAATTTTCCAGCCTTCACCGGCTTGTTCAGCAACGGCGCGCCGAGGCGCTGCAATTGGCGGCGGCATTGGTCGCTGCGTTCGGCGGTGATGACCACCACGGGAATCACCTGGCCGTAATGCTCGCGCAAGCGCTTGGCCACTTCGCACCCGGTTACGCCATGGTCCAGGTGGTAATCGGCAATGATCAGTTCCGGGGCCTGCCCGGCCAGCGCCGCCACAGCGGCCGCTTCATCGGTGGCCGTGACCACGGTGCAGCCCCACTGTCCCAGCAGGTCGGCCATGCTGCGCAAGATGTCCGGTTCGTTATCCAGCACCAGCAAGCGCCGCCCCGGCAGCGGATTGCCAAGGCGCGGCTGCGGCACCGGGCTGGGCGCCGGCGGCCGCTCGGCCAGCGGCACCAGGATGCTGAACACCGAACCCCGCCTCGGGGTTGAGCGCACCTGCACGCTGCTGTCGAGAATGCGTGCGATACGCTCGACAATCGCCAGCCCAAGCCCCACGCCTTTTCGCTCGGCAGCGCGGCCCACTTCCAGTTGATTGAACTCCAGGAAGATCGCCTGCAACTGGTCAGCGGCAATGCCGCGCCCGGTGTCCCACACCTCGATACGCAGATGCTGGCCACGGCGGCGGGCGCCCAGCAGCACACGGCCCTGCTCGGTGTAGCGGCAGGCGTTGCTAAGCAGGTTGCGCAGGATGCGCGTCAACAGGCGCAGGTCGGTGCGCACCGCAAAGCGCCCACAGCGCAGGCTCAGCCCCAGCCCGGCCGCGTCGGCCACGGGCTGGAATTCGGACGCCAGCGGCGCCAGCACCTCCTCCAGGCGGTACACGTCGAAGTCGGGCTTGATGGCGGCCTGGTCCAGGCGCGAGATATCCAGCAGGTCGGTGAGCAGGTCCTCGGCGCCCTCCAGGGCCTGATGGGTGCGCTCCACCAGGCCCTTCTCGGCGCTGGGCAGATTGCGCTCACGCAAGGTGGAAATCAGCAGCCGGGCGGCGTTCAGCGGTTGCAGCAGGTCGTGGCTGGCCGCCGCCAGGTATTTGTCCTTGCTGAGGTTGGCGGCCTGGGCGGCGTCGCGGGCTTCGCGCAGTTCTTCGGTGCGTTCGCTGACCCGGCGTTCAAGCTCATCGTTGAGTTGCTGCAGGCGCAGGGACAGCGCCTGGTAGCGGTTGCGCTCGGTTTCCAGCTCTTGCAGACGTGCGGCCAGCTCCGGATAGTGGCTTTTGCGCACCGAGTGGTTGGTCAGCCCCAGCAGCCCGGCCAGGGCCTGCTGGCGCGGGTCAGAGGGCTTCGCCAAACACCACCTCGACGTCGCGCTGGCTGGAGTGGCGCGGGTTGGTGAGGATGCACGGGTCGTGCATGGCGTGGTGCGACAGGAACGGAATGTCCGCCACGCGCACGCCGTGCAGGCCCAGGGTTTCGTGGAAGCCGATGGCGTGCTTGAGCGCGATCAGGTGGTCCACCAGGCGCTGGCGGATCTGCGCATGGTTCAGGCCACGGCAGTCGATGCCGCAGGTCTGGGCGATGACCTGGAAGCGCTCGGGCGCGGCGCTGTAGTTGAACGCTACCACGTGCTCCACCAACACCGCGTTGCACAGCCCGTGGGGCAGATCGAGGAAGCCGCCCAGGCTGTGGGACATGGCGTGCACCGCGCCCAAAATTGCGTTGGAAAACGCCAGGCCGGCCTGCATGCTGCCCAGCATGACCTTTTCGCGCAGGGCCAGGTCGTGCGGGTTGGCGATCATCTGCACCAGGTGGCCGTTGATCAGGCGGATGGCTTCCAGCGCATGGGGGTCGGTCAGCGGCCCGTGGCCGGTGGACACGAACGCCTCGATGGCATGCACCAGCGCATCGATGCCGGTACAGGCGGACAGGAACGGGTCCATGCTCAGGGTGGTTTCCGGATCGATCAGCGCCACGTCAGGCACCGCGCCTTTGCTGACGATGGAGATCTTCATGCGCCGTTCCTGGTTGGACAGGATCACGAACTGCGACACGTCCGCCGAGGTGCCGGCCGTGGTGGGGATCAGGATCAACGGCGGGCTGGGCACGCGCAGGGTGTCCACGCCTTCGAATTCCAGGATATGCCGGCCGTGGGCAGCGACGATGCCAATCGCCTTGGCGCAATCCATGGGGCTGCCGCCGCCCACCGCCACAATCACGTCGCAGTGCTCGGCGCGGTAGCGTTCGGCGCCGGCCATCACTTCTTCCACCCGTGGGTTGGGCGACACGCTGCTGTACAGGCAGTACTCGATGCCCTCGGCGGCCAGGCTGGCCTCCACATCCGCCACCCAGCCCGCCGCGACCACACCGGGGTCGCTGACCAGCAGCACTTTGCGGGCCCCGAAGTTCTTCGCGTAGTTGGCGACGTGATGACGACAGCCGGCGCCAAAAATGATTTCCGGGGAGACAAATTTGCGCAACTGACTGATCGCGGGGGTCATGGTCTGTTCTTCTGGCAGGGACAGTTGGGGTCAGGGTAAAGCATTGCCGGGGCAAAGCGCAGCTCGCCTACGCGCGTACACCTACTACTTTGGTACTGGTTTGCCCCACCCAAAGCAGCATTTGCAAACAGCGCCATGGCGCCTGTAATGCCGGTATAACTAGAAAGAGCCTGACCCATCATGATTCGCTTCATTGCCTCCCTGCTCTGCCAGGCCCTGATCGGGCTGGCCCTCGGCCTGTTCGTTGCCAGCCTCGCCCACGCCGGCAGCTCGCCACCCGGCCCCCTGGGCAATCTTGCCCGCCCCCTGTGATACCCTGCTCCAGGCCCTTTGCCCACAACAAGAACAGCCGACGCCCATGTACCGATTCCTGGTTGCCGACGATCATCCGTTGTTTCGCGAAGCCATGGCGCGGGTGTTGCTCGACGCCTTCGAAGGCTGCGAAGTGCTGGAAACCGCCGACCTGGACAGCACCCTGACGCTGACCCAGGCCCATGAAGACCTCGACCTTATCCTGCTGGACCTGAACATGCCCGGCATGCACGGGCTGGGCGGCCTGATCAACCTGCGCAACCAGGCGCCGACCATCCCCGTGGTGGTGGTGTCGGCCGAGCAGGACAAGCAGGTGGTGTTGCAGGCCATTACCTATGGCGCGGCCGGTTTCATCACCAAATCCTCGCCACGTGCGCAGATGACCAGCGCCATCACCCAGGTGCTGGACGGCGACGTGTACCTGCCGGCCGACATCATCCGCAGCGGCGCCAGCCGTGTGGCCCAGCCGGGCACGCCCACGCCGGGGCTGTCGGTGGCGTTGCTGGAGGCGCTGACGCGCAAGCAGTTGCAGGTGTTGGAGCGCATGACCAAGGGCGAGTCGAACAAGCAGATCGCCTGGCACCTGGAGATTGCCGAAACCACGGTGAAGGCGCATGTGTCGGCGATTCTGCGCAAGTTGAATGTGCACAACCGTGTGCAGGCGATCCTGAGCGCCGGCGAAATCGACTTCGGCGCCTACCTGCGCCGCTGAGCAGCGCCCCCCCGTAACAGCAACGGTCTTGAAACCGCGTAGCCTGCATCGCGACTAAAGTCGGCTCCTACGCCGTCCGTGGTAGGAGCCGGCCTTGGCCGCGATGCAGACGACGCGATCCGCCAGGTACACGCCCCCTTAGCAGCAACTGTCTTGCAGTTCAGTACGCCAGCGGGAATTCGCCGCACCCGCTCCACGCCAGAAACTGCGCCTCGTCCATCGGCCGGGCGAAGAAATACCCCTGGGCCTCATCACAGCCATACTCACGCACCAATTGCAGGCAGCGGAACGTTTCCACCCCCTCCGCCACCGTGCGGTAACCCAGCTCGCGCGCCAGCTTGAGGATCGAACGGGCGATCTTCTGGCAACGCGGGTTGTCCTCGATGCCGGTCACCATCGACTGATCAAGCTTGACCACGTTCGCCGGGATCTCGTGCAGGTAAGAGAAGTTGCTGTAACCCGAGCCAAAATCGTCGATGGCCACGTCAACGCCCAACCCGCGAATCTGCTCCAGTTCGCCCAGCACCCGCGGGTTGGAGCGCAGCCATTCACCCTCGGTAATCTCCACTTCCAGGCGCTGCGGGTCGATGCCATGGGCATGGCACAGGCGGCGCAGGGTACCGCTGACGTCATGGCCGTCGAAATCCATCGGGGACAGGTTGATCGACAACTGACTGAGGCTCTGCTCCTGCCACTGGGCCAGTCGGCTAAGCGCGTTGTTGATGACCCAACGGGTCACCTCATGGATCATGCCGTTGCGCTCCAGCACCGGAATGAACTCGCCAGGGGACACCCGGCCCAGCCGTGGGTGGTCCCAGCGCAGCAGCACTTCGGCGCTGACCTGGGCGCCGTCGGCGATGGCGAAGCGCGGCTGGAAACGCAGGCTCAATTGGCCGCCGGCGAGGGCTTCGCCAATGTCCGCCGTCAGGTAGAACGCCCGCCGGTAGGCTGCGTCGCGCACCGCGTCATAGGGGGCCCAACGTTGGCCGGCCAACAGCGCCTGCTCGGTGGCGTACATGGCCTTGCGTAATACATCGCGCAGGGCTTCAGTCTCCAGCACAAAATCCACGCTGCCGGCACGCACGGTCGGTCGGATGGGCAGGTTATCGAGGGAGGCCGGTTGGCGCAGGGTGTCGACCAGGCCTTCGATAAAGCTGACAAAGTCGTCGACACCTGGGGCGATGATAAACACGAAGCGCTTGACGCCAATATGGTACGGCCGTGCCACACCCTCCAGCTGTTCACTCAACCGTCGGGCAATACAACGGATGATGCCTTCAAATGGCGCCAGGCCCATGGCCAGGGTCATGTCGTGGGCCCATTTCATGTCCAGCGCGTCGATCAGCACCAGCGTGCGCGGCTGGCCCGGGCACTGGCTGGCGAGTACGCCCAGGTCGGTGGCGAACTGCTCGCGATCGGGTAACCCGCTGATCGGGTCCAGACGCTTTGCCGCCGGTGGCTGCGCGTAAGGGTGTTGAAGCATGTGTCACTCCTGCAAGGCCGGTCAGGCAACGAACGGTCGGGCGCATAATAGCGAATTAACATCGCTAAAAATTGATTTGCGACAAAGGGGTATCGGCAGGGTTGGCGCTGACGTTAGGTTGTTTCAACTGGTACGATGATCGGCTAAAAGCTTTCAGCCACTCCTGAATGGATATCGCGATGCTCACCGCCTTGCTGTTTGACCTCGATGGCACCCTGACTGACACCGACAAGCTGCACCTGCTGGCCATCCAGCAGTTGCTGGCCGAAGAAGGCCGCGACTTCAGCGAAGAAGATTTCGAAAAACTGTGCAGCGGCCAGGCCAACCCGGCCATGTGCCGCAACCTGTTCCCCGAGCGTTCGGTGGCCGAACATGAGGTGTTCGCCGACCGCAAGGAAGCGCGTTTCCGCGACCTTTCACCGCACTTGGCGCCGCTGCCTGGCCTGCTGCGTTTGCTGGAATTCGCCGAAGCCCAGGGCATCGGCAAGGTGGTAGTGACCAACGCACCGCGGGCCAACGCCGACCATATGCTGGGCGCCCTGGCCGTGGCCGAGCGTTTCCACAGCGTAGTGGTGGCCGAGGAACTGCCACGGGCCAAGCCCGACCCGCTGCCCTACCTCACCGGCCTTGAGCGCCTGGGCGCACGCGCCGTCGAGGCCATGGCGTTCGAAGACTCGGTGCCGGGCCTGACCGCAGCGGTCAAGGCCGGTATCTTCACCGTCGGCCTGACCACCAGCCAGAGCCGCGAAGCCCTGCTGGCGGCCGGCGCCCACCTGGTGATCGATGACTTCAACGACGAGCGCCTGTGGCAGGCCATCGCCGAGCTGCAAGCCGCCCGTTGAGGGTTACGCCCCCAGCCGCGCCGTCACCTCGTTGAGCTGACGCGACAGGTCATGCAGGCGGCGGCTGGCCACTTCGGTGCGCTGCACGTTGTCCTGGTTGGTGCTGGCGATCTGGGTGATGTCGGTGAGGTTGCGCGAGATGTCCTCGGCCACCGAGGTCTGCTCTTCGGCCGCGGTGGCGATCTGGCGGTTCATGTCGCGGATCGCTTCCACGGCGGAGGTGATCTGGCGCAGCATGTCGCCGGCCTGGGTCACTTGGGCCACACCCTCTTCGCTGCGCGCCTGGCCACTCTGGATGGCCTTCACGGCATCGCTGGCGCCCGCCTGCACGGCGTTGATAATCTGGTTGATCTCGATGATCGACGCCGCCGTGCGCTGGGCCAGGCTGCGCACCTCATCGGCGACCACGGCGAACCCGCGCCCTGCTTCACCGGCACGGGCCGCCTCGATGGCCGCGTTGAGGGCCAGCAGGTTGGTCTGCTCGGCGATGCCGCGAATCACTTCCAGCACCTTGCCGATGCGCGCGCTGTCGTTTTCCAGGTTGCCGATCACCTGCGCGGTGGTGGTGATCTCGCCGCGCATGTGGGTGATGGTCTCGATGGTGGCACGCATCACCTGCTCACCCTGATGGGCCGAAGCGTCGGCCTGGTCAGCCGCCTGCGCGGCGTCCACGGCGTGACGGGCCACTTCCTGGGCGGTGGCGGACATCTCGTTCATGGCCGTGGCCACTTGGTCGGTGCGGTTGAACTGGTCGTGGGTGCCTTGCGACATCTGCCCGGCAATGCCATGCAGGTCGGCGCTGGCGCCATCCAGGTCACCGGCGTTGCGCTTGAGGCCCGTGAAGGTCTCGGCGAGGAAGTCGCGCAGGGTGTTGGCGGCCACGGCCAGGCGGCCCAGTTCGTCCTGGCGGCGGCTGTCGACGCGCTGGTTGAACTGGCCACGGCTGAGGTCAGCCACATACTCGATCAGTTGCTGGATAGGCACGACCAGGTAACGGCTGACCAGCATCAGGCTCAGCAGGCCGATCAACAGGCCCGACACCACCAGCACCAGCAAACCGCCCCACACCGTGGTGTCGGCCGCATCACGAATGGCGCCGGCCTGCTGTTCACCCGAGGTGCGGATCTGGCTGACCAGCTTGCTCATCTGGTCGCTGACGGCGCGGTCCACGCCTTTCACTGCCGCATCACCCGTGGCGGCATCGCCACCGGCGGCTGCGAACGCATCACGACCACGCTGGTAGGCATCGCCCAAGGCGCGGTGTTCGTCGCGCAGACGCTGGATATCGGCTTTAAGCCCCGCATCGATGCCCGGCTGGGCAGCCAGGCGGCCGAGGATGTCCTGCACTTCGCGCTGACGGTCCTGGAATTGCCCCCAGTACTGCGCGAGGTCCGCAGGCTGCTTGCCGCGCAGCAGCACGTTTTTCCATTCCTGCACCTGGATCTTGAACTGCAGGTTGGCTTCGTCGATCAGTTGCGAAGTGCGCAACGGGCCTTCGATCAGTTGGTGATAGTCCCTTACACCATTGGCCAACAAGTGAAAGCAGGACAGCGCGATCAGCAGCATGGCCAGCAGGCTGCCACCGATCAGGGTCAGCATTTGGGCTTTCAGGGATTTTCGCACGACCATCGGGGGGTACTCATGACAGGGATAAACGCAACGCGATGTATATGGCAAATCAGTTACAGAATGATGACAGCGCCACTGCGCTCGTCGGCTGGTCCGCCGCTGCACCTGGGGGCTGTTATGACTGGGCATTGCGTCTCTGTTTTCCGCGACAATCAGGAGTACGCCCCATGAGAACTGCCCCTCACCCCGTGGTCTCGCGCCAGCAATGGCTGAGTGCCCGCCTGGCCCACCTGGAAAACGAAAAAGCCCTGACCCGCGAGCGCGATCGCCTGGCGCAGGAGCGCCGCGAGCTGCCGTGGGTACGGGTCGACAAGCCCTACACCTTCCAGGGCCCCAAAGGCCGCCTGAGCCTGGCCGAGCTGTTTGGCGAACACAGCCAGTTGATCGTTTACCACTTCATGTACGCCCCCGAATGGGATCGGGGCCGCACCGGCTGCTCACTGTTGTCCGACCACCTGGATGGCCCCAACCTGCATTTGGCGCACCACGATGTGGCCGTGTCCCACGCGCCCCTGGCGCAACTGCAGGCCTACCTGGCGTGCATGGGCTGGCACTTCGATTGGGTATCGTCACTGGGCAGCGACTTCGACGAGGATTATCAGGTAGCTGCCAGCAAAGGTTGCTGCCACGAATAACCCGATACCGCGTCGCCTGCATCGCGACCAAGGTCGGCTCCTACCACGGTCGGCGTAGGAGCCGGCCTTGGCCGCGATGCAGACGACGCGATCGACCGGGTACACGCGGCCGCTGACGGCGGCAGAATCGGGCATAATGGCCGGCTCCCTGCCACCGCCCTGAGGAACGGACCCTTGACCCTGCACATTCGCCCCGCCACGCCTGCCGATGCCGAACTGATCCTGGGCTTCATCACGGAACTTGCCATCTACGAGAAAGCCGAGCACGAAGTCATCGCCAACGTCGACGACATCCGCCGCAGCCTGGAAGACCCGGAGGGTTACGCCCGTGCCCTGGTCTGCTCGCTGGACGACGAGCCGGTGGGCTTTGCGTTGTACTTCCTCAGCTATTCCACCTGGCTGGGCCGCAAGGGTATCTACCTGGAAGACCTGTACGTGTCCTCCAAACACCGCGGCGTGGGCGCCGGCAAAGCGCTGCTCAAGCACCTGGCGCAGATCGCCCAGGACAGCGGTTGCGGCCGCCTGGAATGGAGCGTGCTGGACTGGAACGAGCCGGCGATCAAGTTCTACGAATCCATCGGCGCTGCGGCCCAACCGGAGTGGATTCGCTACCGGCTGGCGGGTGATTCGCTGAAGGCTTTTGCCCAGGCCGACTAAACTGGCAGGCAGTGCTTATCAGGAGAACTGCCCATGCTGCCTCGCTCGATCACGCTAGCCGTGTGCCTGTGCCTGCCGATGCTGGCCCAGGCCGCGCCCTTCACCCTCAAGACCCCGGACGGCGACGACAACGCCCTGCTGCGCCAGGCCAACGCGGCCAACACCGGGGATTGCGGCGGCGAGAATGTCTCGCCGGCGCTGAGCTGGAGCAATGCCCCCCAGGGTACGCAAAGCTTCGCCGTGGTGCTGCATGACCCCGATGGGCAAAAAGGCTTGGGGGTGGATCACTGGGTGCACTATGGCCTGAAGGCCACCACCCATGAGGTGGGCGCCGATGCCAGCCTCAAGGGCAGTATCGAAGGGGTGGGCGGCACCAACAGCAAGGGGCTGACCACCTACAGCGGGCCGTGTCCGCCGGTGGGGGAGAATCCGCATCATTACGTGATTCAGATTTATGCGCTGGACCTGGCGCCGGAGGCGTTGCCGGCGGGGTTGACGCGTGATGACCTGCTGGGGCGGATCAAGGGGCATGTCCTGGCCAATACCAGTGTGGTGCGCCGCTACGGTCGGTAGACCGCGTCGCGCCCTTCCCGAGCTTCGCTCGGTCCCACACCTTTCGCGGCAGTTGAGCCAGTAAGGCAAAGCACTCAGCCTTTGGTGGCACTGCAGTGGTAAGTGCGGAGCTGCCAAAGGCTAAAAGCTTTGCATCACTGACACCACTGCCGCGAAAGGTGTGGGACCGAGCGAAGCTCGGGAAGCAGACGCCGCAGCCCTCAACCCAACAGAAAATTCCCAGGCCCCGCCTGCCCCTCAATCACCGGCACCAGCGCCTCATCCTTCAAATTGACCCCTGACAACCGCCGCCGCCACGCCTCGCGCATCAGGTACAGCAGCTTGTGCGCCGCCATGGCATAACTCATGCCCTCCAGCCGCACATTGGAAATGCAGTTGCGCGCCGCATCGTTGAGCCCCGCGCGCGGTGCGTAGGTGAAGTACAGCCCCAGGCTGTCCGGCGAACTCAAACCCGGCCGCTCACCGATCAAAATCACCGCCATGCGCGCCCCCAGGCGCTCGCCGATTTCGTCAGCCACCGCCACCCGCCCCTGCTCCACCAGGCTCACCGGCGCCTGGCGCCAGCCTTCGGCGGCGGCCAGTTCGTCGATGCGCTGCAGCATGGGTACGCTGTGGCGGTGCACGGCCAGGGATGACAGGCCGTCGGCGATCACCACGGCCAGGTCGTAGCCATCGGGATTGAGCTGGCGGTGTTCATCCAGCAAGGCAGCCGACGGCGCATCCAGACGCCGCCCCAGGTCCGGCCGCTGCAAATAGACGTGTCGGTCGCCTGCGCCGCTGTGCAGCAGCAAGGCCTGGCCATTGAGGCTGGCGGCCAGGGCCTGGCGGGCGAACGGGGTATGCACCGCATCGCGCGCCTGGGCGTGGGCGTACTGGAAGTCCAGTTGCGCCGCCGTCGGCAGGCTGGTGCCGGCGCGGCCCAGCGCGATGCGCGCCGAGGTCAGGCTGCGCAGTTGTTGCCAGGGGTCGGCCTGGGCCGGTGTTTGGCGTTCGTCCTTCATGAACCCTCCTCAGTGCAACTGCGCCAGCGCCTGGCGGAACGCCGGCGGCAGGCCCTTGCCCAACTGCAACGTACCGTCACCCTGGGTCATGATCTGCATGCGCGCGAGCCAGTCTTCGTACTCCGGCGCAGGGCGCAGGCCCAGGGTCTTGCGTGCGTACAGCGCGTCGTGGAACGAGGTGGTCTGGTAGTTGAGCATGATGTCGTCGGAGCCGGGGATGCCCATGATGAAGTTGATGCCCGCCACCCCCAGCAGGGTCAGCAGCATGTCCATGTCATCCTGGTCGGCTTCGGCGTGGTTGGTGTAGCAGATGTCGCAGCCCATGGGCACGCCCAGCAGCTTGCCGCAGAAGTGGTCTTCCAGGCCGGCGCGGATGATCTGCTTGCCGTTGTACAGGTATTCGGGGCCGATGAAGCCGACCACGGTGTTGACCAGGAACGGCTTGAAATGCCGGGCCACGGCGTAGGCGCGGGTTTCGCAGGTTTGCTGGTCGACGCCGTGGTGGGCATTGGCCGACAGTGCGCTGCCCTGCCCGGTCTCGAAGTACATCAGGTTCTGGCCCACGGTGCCGCGTTTCAGGCTAAGGCCGGCCTCGTAGCCTTCGCGCAGCAGTTCCAGGCTGATGCCGAAGCTGGCGTTGGCCGCCTCGGTACCGGCGATGGACTGGAACACCAGATCCAGCGGCACGCCGCGCTCGATGGCGGCGATGGACGAGGTGACGTGGGTCAGCACGCAGGACTGGGTGGGAATCTCGTAACGCTGGATCACCCCGTCGAGCATCTTCAGCAGGTCGCTGATGGCGCTGAGGCTGTCGGTGGCCGGGTTGATGCCGATCATGGCGTCGCCGTTGCCGTACAGCAGGCCGTCGAGCACGCTGGCGGCGATGCCAGCCGGGTCATCGGTGGGGTGATTGGGCTGCAGGCGGGTCGACAGGCGCCCGCGCAGGCCCACGGTGTTGCGGAAGCGGGTGACCACGCGAATCTTCTGCGCCACCAGCACCAGGTCCTGCACGCGCATGATCTTCGACACCGCCGCGGCCATCTCCGGGGTCAAGCCCGGGGCCAGGGCGCGCAAGGCGGTCTCGTCCGCGTCGTCGCCCAGCAGCCAGTCGCGAAAGCCACCCACGGTCAGGTGGCTGACCGGGGCGAAGGCTGCAGCGTCGTGGCTGTCGATGATCAGCCGGGTCACTTCATCGCTTTCGTAAGGGATCAGCGCTTCGTTGAGGAAGCGCTTGAGCGGCACGTCCGCCAGGGCCATCTGCGCCGCCGCACGCTCGGCATCACTGCCGGCGGCGACTTCGGCCAGGTAGTCACCGGACCGTGCAGGGCTGGCCATGGCCATCAACTCCTTGAGGCTGTCGAAGCGCCAGACCTGGCCACCCACGGTATGCACGAATCCACTCATGTCACGACTCCTTTCTCAAGCGTTGCCGGCCAAGGCAGCACGGGAAGCGCTGCGACCCAGCGATATCTTGCAGAACACCGCGCCTGCAATCATCAGGCCGGCGAACACACAGGCGATCTGGCCGTTGAACCACACCATCGCCACCAGGCACACCAGCGCCAGCACCAGGGCAATGCCCGGTACCACAGGATACCCCGGGGCGCGGAAACTGCGCTCAAGGTTGGGCTCGATCTTGCGCAGGCGGAACAGGCTCAGCAGGCTGATGATGTACATCACGATAGCGCCGAACACCGACATGGTGATCATTGCAGCGGTCAGGCTCATGCCCTGCAGGTTGACCAGGCCGTCACTGAAGATGGCCGCAATGCCCACCACGCCGCCGGCCAGGATGGCGCGGTGCGGGGTTTGGAAGCGCGACAGCTTGGCAAGGCCGGCTGGCAGGAAGCCGGCACGGGCCAGGGCGAAGAACTGGCGCGAGTAGCCCATGATGATGCCGTGGAAGCTGGCCACCAGGCCGAACAGACCGATCCACACCAGCATATGCATCCAGTTGGAGTTGTTGCCCACCACGGTTTTCATCGCCTGGGGCAGCGGGTCGTTGAGGTTGGACAGCGCCTTCCAGTCGCCCACGCCGCCGGCGAACACCATGGTGCCGATGGCCAGCACCACCAGGGTCAGGATACCGCTGATGTAGGCACGCGGGATGGTTTTCTTCGGGTCCTTGGCCTCTTCGGCGGCCATGGCCGCGCCCTCGATGGCCAGGAAGAACCAGATCGCGAACGGGATGGCCGCGAACACGCCGGACAGTGCGCCGAAGCTGAAGGTGTCGCTGCCGGCCCAGCCGCCCAGCACAAAGTTGCTGAAGCTGAAGCCCGGTGCCACCACGCCCATGAACACCAGCAGTTCCAGCACGGCCAGCACGGTGACGATCAGTTCAAAGGTGGCGGCGATGTTGACGCCGACGATGTTCAGGGTCATGAACACCACGTAGGCACCAGCGGCGGCCCACTTGGGATCAAGGCCGGGGAACTGCACGTTCAGGTAAGCGCCGATGGCCATGGCGATGGCCGGTGGCGCGAACACGAACTCGATCAACGTGGCCATGCCGGCGATCATCCCGCCGCCCACGCCGAATGCGCGCAGGCTATAGGCGAACGGGCCGCCGGCGTTGGGGATGGCGGTGGTCAGTTCGGTGAAGCTGAAGATGAAGCAGGTGTACATCACCGCCACCATCAGCGTGGTGACCAGAAAGCCCAGGGTGCCGGCGGTGCCCCAGCCGTAGCTCCAGCCGAAGTACTCGCCGGAAATCACCAGGCCCACGGCGATGCCCCACAGATGCAGGGTGCCCAATGTCGGTTTGAGTTGCGTGCTGCTCATTGTGTCGTACCTTCGAGAGGATGCCTGGCTGCCAGCATATCGAAGCATTTGCTTACAAGACTTGACCGGTAAAACCGGGTTTTGTGCCCTGCGGTCAAGTTTGGGCGATGGTGCGCAAAGGCGGGGCATAGCCTGCATTGCGTGCACCATGTAGCAGCGGCCGCCAGGTCGCGTCACGAACGCCGCGATACGTCAGACACGCCGCGTGGGGGGCCGGACGCAGCCTTCGGCAGCTGCTACAGAGGTGGTTACCAGACTTCCCATGCAGCTGGCGAGATCCCGCTGGTTAACGACCAGGAAGCGCTCTAAACCCGCGAAAACATGAACCCGGAACAACTCTTGCTTGAAGTTTCTTCATGATGCCCCCGCTGAAAAGGTAACCGCCATGACCCCTTCCCTGTTTTCCCCCGCCGCCCACCCAGGCTCCAGGGCGAACAACCGTGGGGTGCTGTCGGCGGCGGCCAATGGCCTGGACCAGTTCATCACCCACCACGGCGGCGACCTGGACCGCGTGTTCGGCCGCGCCGGTATCGACGCCGAACAATTGCGTCACCCCACGCTCAGCCTGGCCTTGCCCAACTATTGCCAGGTGCTGGAAGAGGCGGCCCGGCAGACCGGTTGCGACAATTTCGGCCTGCGTTACGGTGAGCAGTTCAAGCCCCAGGCCCTGGGTTTGCTCGGCTACGTCGGCCTGTGCTCAGCCACCCTGGAAGAGGCCCTGATCAACTTCGCTCAGGCGTTTCCCTTCCATCAGCACAGCACCCTGATCCAACTGGTGGACCAGGGCGAGTGTTACCGTTTCGACTATCAGGTGCGCCACGGCGCCATCCTGGAAAAGCGCCAGGACGCCGAACTGACCATGGGCATGGCCATGAACCTGGTGCGCCATGTGCTGGGGCCCAAGTGGGCGCCGCGCGAAGTGCTGTTTGAACACGCCCGCCCCATGGACTGGCAAGAGCACCGTGAAGTGTTCGATGCCCCGGTACGCTTCGATCAAGCGTGCAATGGCATCCTGATTCCCAAGCGTGAACTGCAAGGCCAGCTGATGCCGGGGCATGACCCGGTGCTGCTGATGCTGGTCAAGGACGCCATCCGCCAGTTGGGCGACGCCGACCAAGGGCCGGATGTGCTGGAGCAGGCACGGCAGGTGATTCGTACCGTGCTGCATCAGGGCGAGCCGGTGCTGGAATTGATTGCCGAGCAGTTGGAGCTGACCGATTCGGGGCTGCAGCGGCGGTTGCGCGAATATGGCTTGAGCTTTAGTCAACTGGTGGATCAGACCCGCCAGGCGTTGGCGCGCCAGTATCTGCGCCAGCAGAACCTGTCGATTTCGGAGCTGGCGCCGCTGCTGGGCTACTCCGAGACCAGCGCCTTCTCCCGCGCCTTCAAGCGCTGGTTCGGCGTAAGCCCGCGCCAGTGGCGGCAGAATTCGGTGAACTGATCGCTCTTTCGGGCCTCATCGCGAGCAAGCTTTGCTCCCACAGTGGTGAGCCAACCATCAATATCAGGCTTAACCTTGTGGGAGCTAAGCTTGCTCGCGACGAGGCCATCAGCCCCACCACAAATCCTCCATCAATCCGCAACCAGCCCCAACCGCTCATGCCACTGGGCAATCAACTTCCTGCGGGTACCATCGCCGTTCACACCGTGCGCAGCACCCGGCCGCTGGCGGCGACGAACGCCAAGAGCAGCACCATACCGCCCAGCGCCACCGACAGGCTGCTGGCGTGGGCGATGAAGCCGATGGCTGCGGGGCCAATCAGGATGCCGGCGTAGCCCAGCGAGGTCATGGCCGGGATGGCCACGCTCTGCGGCATGGTTTTCTGCCGGCCCACGGCAGTGAACAGCACCGGCACGATGTTGGAACAGCCCGCGCCCACCAGCGCGTAACCGATCAGGGCCAGCGGCCAGGACGGCGCCAGGATCGACAGCGCCAGCCCGGCCGCCGCCACCGCGCCACCGACCATCACCACCCGCGCCCCGCCTAGGCGCGTGACGATGATGTCACCGGTCAGGCGGCCCAAGGTCATGGTCGTGGCAAAGGCGGCGTAGCCCAGGCCCGCGTAGCGCGGGTCCATGCCGTGGTCGGCCACCAGGAACACCGCGCTCCAGTCCAGCACCGCGCCCTCGGCCTGGAACACGATGAAGCACAGCACGCCCAGAAACAGCACGATGCCCCGTGGCCGCGCCAGCAAGGGACCGGGCTCGCCATTGCCGTGGGTCAACAGGTGCGGACCGGCGGCCCACAGCGACACCACCGTCAGCGCCACCACGCACAGTACCGCCGGCAAGGCCCCCAGGCCCAGGCTGAGCAGGCCGGTCATGCCTGCCGCGCCGGCGATGCCGCCAACGCTGAACAGGCCATGGAAGCCCGACATCATCGCCCGGCCGCTGGCGCGCTCCACCAGCACGGCCTGGATGTTCATGGCGCAGTCCACCGCGCCAATCCCGGCACCGAAGCAGAAAATCGCCGCCATCAGCAGCCAGGGATTGGCCACCGTGGCCAGCAACGGCATCACCAGGCACACCACGGCGCCGCCGGTCAGAATCACGCGGCGGCAGCCCACGCGGGCCGTGAGGTAGCCGGCCACGGGCATGGTCAGGATCGAGCCCAGGCCCAGGCATAGCAGCAACAGGCCGAGCATACCGTCGTCCAGACCGGCACGAATTTTCGCCAAAGGCACCAACGGGGCCCAGGCCGACATGGTGAAACCGGCGATGAAGAAGGCGACGCGGGTGGAAAAGAACGCCTGCTTGTCAGGCTCCGCCTGAAGTGCGGTAGTGCTGGAAGACATTGGAGATGGCCTTATCTCGCGGGGACAGTGGGTGCCTTTACCTTGGTGGCCGCCCCAAAAAAATGCAAGCCCTGCCCGGACACCAACCAAAGACATGTGGGAGCGGGCTCTGCCCGCGAAGAGCACACCGCAGGGTTTCTGACGGACCGCGGTGTTCTTTTCGCGGGCAGAGCCCGCTCCCACAAAAGACCGCTGCAGCAAGACAGGCCGACAACCGAACTTGCGGCGGTTTTGTTGATCAGTTCCTAAGACCCCCGCCGGCAAGCAAGGAGAAACCGGGTGCTATCCATGAAGGCCAAGTCAATTCTGCTATGGGTTCTGGGCGCTGTGCTCAGTGTCAATCTGGGGCTCGCCACGGCGGCCACTGCACCGGCCGCGGCACCCGCGCCGGCGAAACCGGAAGTGCTGGTGCAGGGTGGCCTGCTCAGTACCCTGTCCTCGGGCATCGACGATGTGCAGGACAGCCTGGACCTGGACGGCCACCTGGTGGACAGTTGGCGGCTGCGCGCCGACCGCGCCGCCGATGAAGTGGGCGACCTGGTCAGCCAGCATTCGGCCCGTTCGGCGCTGAGCCTGGCCGGCGATTTCGCCTTGCTGACCCTGTGCTGGGTGGGCATTTTCGGGGTACTCAGCCTGCTGGGTCGACTGATTGCCCGCCGCGCGGCACGCCAGCGCTTCATCCACCAGCGCCCACGGGTGCAAGGCTTGCTGGACTACCTGCTGCCCTACACCGTGCCGGCGCTGATCAGCCTGCCGCTGACCCTGACCATCAGCCACAACCTGGATGGCTCAGTGGCCCGCGCCCTGGCCCTGTGCCTGGCGTACGCCACCAGCAGCGGCCTGGTGTCCAGTTCGATCATCCTGTGCCTGATCGTGCTGTTCGACGCCGGCCACCGACGCACCGCCGTGCGTATCCTGCGCCAACAGGGGCCACGACGACTGTTCGTGATCGGTTTCCTCGCCGCCCTGGCTGACGCCCTCAACAGCCCGCAGATCGCCCGCCAACTGGGCGGCAACATCACCTCGACCCTGGCAGTGGTGTGCGGCCTGCTGGCCACCCTGGCCTTCGCCGTGCTGGTGATCCGCATGCGCCGGCCGGTGGCGCACCTGATCCGCGACCGCTCGCTCAAGCAGCGCCTGGAGCACCGCGCCGTGCAGGAGTCGCTGCGGATTTTTTCCGGGCTGTGGTACCTGCCCATCCTGCTGATGATCCTGGTGTCCATGGTGCATTTGATCGGCGCCGGGGCCGAAAGCCAGCGCGCGTTGCAAAGCGCCCTGCTGACCACCCTGCTACTGGTGGGCACGGTGTTCCTCAGCACCTTGCTGCAGCACTTGTTCCGCCCCGCCGACGACGCGCCGCGCCAACGACTGCGGCCCTACGTGGAATTGCTGCGCAACTTGGTCCACGCCTTGTCACGCATTGTCATGGCGGTGGCCTTCATTGAATTGCTGGGGCGTATCTGGGGCGTATCGATCCTCACCTTCGCCGCGCAGAACAGCGTGGGCCGGGCCATCAGTGACTCGCTGAGCAGCATCGGCCTGATCCTGCTGGTCACCTGGCTGCTGTGGGTGGTGATCGACACCGCCATCCAGGAAGCCCTGAAACCGGCGGTGGGCAAGCGCGCCAGCCGCGAGCCCAGCACCCGGGTGAAGACCATCCTGCCCATGCTGCGCAATGCCACCAAGATCGTGCTGGTGGTGATCTGCGCCATCACCACCATGGCCAACCTGGGCATCAACGTCGCGCCGCTGCTGGCCGGTGCCGGGGTGGTGGGCCTGGCCATCGGCTTCGGCTCCCAGCAACTGGTGCAGGACGTGATCACCGGGCTGTTCATCCTGATCGAAGACACCATCGCCATCGGCGACTGGGTGGTGCTGGACTCCGGCCACGCCGGCACCGTGGAAAGCCTGACCATCCGCACCCTGCGCCTGCGCGACGGCAAGGGCTTCGTGCACTCGGTGCCGTTCGGGCAGATCAAGGCGGTCACCAACCAGTCACGGCAGTTTGCCTACGCGTTCTTCTCGGTGCAGGTGAGTTATGACAGCGACATCGACACGGCGCTGGAGCTGATCCGTGAAGCCGGGCGCTCGATCAGCGAGGACATTGTGCTCAAGCACAATCTGCAGGGGCCGTTGCAGGTGTTTGGGGTGGACAGCATGAACCTCAACGGGATTTCCCTGACGGCGCAGTTCCGCACCATTTCCGGGGGGCAGTATGGGGTGAACCGGGCGTTCAACGAGCGGTTGAAGAAGCTGGTGGATCAAAGTGACAACGTGCGGTTTGCGCAGTATGTGCAGCCGTTGGTGGCGGCCTCTTGATACGGTGTCGCCTGCATCGCGCCCAAGGGCGGCTCCTACACAGGTCGGCGTAGGAGCCGCCCTTGGGCGCGATGCAGACAACGCGGTATCAGCCCTGGTCCCCGGCAAACACACTCACCGCCTCGACCGCCCGGCTGGCGCCATCACAGATCTGCACAATCACCTCCCCCGCCTGATCCGCCAGCTCGACGCTGCGCCCGGCCTGATGCCGCGTCGCATCCATGCTGGCGATCGCCGAGCGGGTCTCGTGCTGAATACGCTCGATCATCGCTGAAATCTCGGCGGTGGAGCCGCTGGTGCGCCCCGCCAGCTGCCGTACCTCATCGGCCACCACGGCGAACCCGCGCCCCATGTCCCCGGCACGCGCCGCTTCGATGGCCGCGTTCAGGGCCAGCAGGTTGGTCTGGTCGGCGATGCCGCGAATGGTGTTGACGATGGTGCTGATCTGCTCGGAGCGCTCGCCCAGATGGCCAAGGATCTGCGAGGAATGATCAATGTTGCTGGCGATCTCGCGCATCTGCCCGGCCGCCTGGTGGATCACCTCGGTGCCCTGCTCTGCCACCCGCCGGGTGTCGCGGGAGATGTGGTAGGCGCGGGCGGCGCTCTGGCCGTCCTCGGTCTGCTTGACGATGCGCGCGGTGATGTCAGAGGCGAACTTGACCACCTTGCTCAGTTTGCCGCTGGCGTCGTAGACCGGGTTGTAAGTCGCCTCCAGCCACAGCACCTGGCCGCGCTTGCCCACGCGCTCGAACTGGCCGCTGAAGAACTCGCCCTGGTTCAGGCGGCGCCAGAAGTCCTGGTAGGCCTTGTCGCGGGCGTGGCTGGGCTGGCAGAACAGCGAGTGGTGCTTGCCCTTGATCTCGGCCAGGCTGTAACCGGTCAGGCGCAGGAAATTGTCGTTGGCGGTCAGGATGTTGCCATCGGGCTGGAACTCGATCACGGCCATGGCACGGTCGATGGCGTGCAGTTTGCCCTGGGACTCGTTCTCGCACTGCACCCGCGCCGTCACGTCAGTGGCGTACTTGACCACCTTCACCACCCGGCTTTCACTGTCGCGTACCGCGTTGTAACTGGCTTCCAGCCAGATCATCCGCCCCTGGGCGTCGACTCGCTGGAAGGTCTCGGCGATGAACTCGCCGGCCTTGAGGCGCGCCCACAGCTGCCGGTATTCGGGGCTGCGCACATACTCGGGGCTGCAGAACATACGGTGGTGCTGCCCCAGCACTTGGTCGGCGCGGTAGCCCACGGTCTTGAGGAAGTTGTCATTGGCGCGCAGCACCACGCCTTCCAGGTCGAACTCGACCACGGCCATGGAGCGTTCGATGGCGGCGAGCAGGCTGTCCTGTTGGGATAGGCGGTGTTCCAAGTCGGCATTGGCCTGCCGCAGGCTGGAGGTGAAGAACATGATCAGCGTCCCGTGTGCGCAAGGTTGAGGTTAATGCTCGACCTTGAGCAGACAGACGTACATGTCGAGCGCTGGCCCCCGGGGCCACTGCAGCGTCGTGTCGATGTTTTGTTGTTGTGCGTTCGTACGGCGGGCAGTGATATCAAATTGCCAACACCGCACACTGATCCTAGCCAAGACTTTCTCAAACCTCAATATCCCCTTAAAAATAATTGGCAATCACGAAAAACCGCCCCGTGCCATAGGCAGGGGGCGGCAGATGACGCAGGACCGGACTCAGTGCACGAACAGGGCGATCAGAATGATGACCGGGATCGGCACACCCAGGAAAAACAGCAGTAATGAGCGCATGGTGATTCTCCTGAATTAACGGATGGGGGCCGTGGCGGTGTAAGGCACCGGCTGGACGATGAGCACGGCATCGCGACGACGACCACCGTAGGTCGCCGACAAGCTGGCGAAGAACGCACCGATCAACAGGGAGATGAACATCCACAGCGAGGCGTAGGCGGCAGCCTTGCTGGCAGCATCAGCGGCTTTCTGCGCGGCTACCTTGGCGTCTTCAATGGCCTGGCGAGCCTGGCCGTAGACTTGGTCCACGCGCTGCTGCGCCTGTTCAGGGGTCAGGTTGGTACGCTGGGCCACCAGTTGCGCCAAGTAGGCACGGTCTTCAGCGCTCAGTTGGCCGCCGTTGCTGACGGTGCGGGCGAAGACGCGGGTGACTTGGGCATGAGCGGCGTCATCACTGACAGCGGCCGGGCGGTCATCACGGAACAGGGTGTCGACGAAGTAGCCGAACGGGTCACTGTTGCCGGAGGCCTGGGCGCCTGCCGAAGCGCTGGCGGCGGTCACGGCACCGGACGCCAAGCTGGCACCGGCCTTCACGCCGCCACCTACCACGCTACTGACAGAACCTACCACCAGGGTGGCGGTGACCAGCGTGGCAATGGCCCACGACAGAAAACCATGGGCGGTGTCGCGGAAGTACACTTCGTCAGTGTGCACAGTGGCCCATTTGACGCGCAGGCGCCCGGCCAGATAGCCGCCCATGCCGGAAGCGATAATCTGCGTCAGCGCCAGCCAGACAATGGCCCCCACGCCCAGGGCCTTGGCGCTTGCGCCCTCCCCGGCCCACGGTGACACCGCAGAGAAGCCAAGGCCGAAGCCCAGCAGAACCAGAATCAGCGACAACGCGGCGGCCGCGGCGGCCCCGGCGAATATCGCTGCCCATGAAACGCCCGAGTGGTTGGCCCCCTCGGCGGCAGTGGTAACAAGTTCAGCGTTGGTGTTCATTATTGTGGTGCTCCTGGCAAACCGTCAGTAAGTCATGCACTGGAAGTAGTGCACCGGGCGTGCCAGCAGCGATGAAAATTTTTTCCCTTTTAATTCAATCACTTAATAACGCCGACAAGAAAACCGTCGTGCAATCTGCATGATTGACCTGCCGCCAGCAGGCGTAATGCATCACCACGGCTTCATGATGGCCGGTTCAGGGCTGTGCTTAGATAGCGTAAGTCCTTTAGCCCGCTGGAGTCCTCATGTCATCCTCCCTCAAAGACCACCTGCGCTTTCATCGCGAACACGACCACCTCAACACCACGTTCGGCAACGACACGTTCGCGCTAAAGGCCGAGGCCTTCGCACGCTTTTTCGGTACGCCGACGTTTCTGGGTGCGCAAACCTTGGTGGTGGCGTTGTGGGTGCTGGCCAACGTCACCGGGCTGACTACGTTCGACGTGTACCCCTTCATCCTGCTGAACCTGGCGTTCAGCTTGCAGTCGGCGTACGCGGCGCCGCTGATTCTGCTGGCGCAGACCCGCCAGGCGGCGCGGGACAAGGCGCAGTCGGAGGCGGATGCGCTGCACCGTGAGGATCTGGCCAAGGCCAATGTCGAGCGGCAGGAACGGGCGGAACACAACACGACGCTGCTGTTGCAGTTGATGGATCAGAACACTCAGTTGACCGAGACCACCCGCCAGTTGACCGAGCGGGTGGAAATGCTGACCCAGCAGATTCACGCAAAGCTGGTGTAGACCATCAAGCCCTGTGGGTCAGTCCTTCAGGGCCTTGCCCAGGGTCTCGATGTTGGCGCGGTAGAAGCCCAGGTAGGTGCTGGCCGGCCCCGTCGCGGTCAAGGCATCGGAATACAAGGTGCCGCCAATGCGCGCCCCGCTCTCTTCGGCAATCTGCTTGAGCAGGCGCGCATCCTCGATGTTCTCGATGAACACCGCCTTGATGTGGTCGGCGCGAATCTGCCGGATCAACGCGGCCACTTCTCCGGCCGACGGCTCGCGTTCGGTGTTCAGGCCCTGGGGTGCCAGGAACTGAATGCCATAGGCCTGGCCCAGGTAGCCGAAGGCATCATGGGAGGTGACGATGCGGCGGTTGCCTTCGGGCAGGCTGTCGAAGGTCTGCTTGGCCACAGCCAGCAAGGCACGGATCTGCGCCACGTACAGGTCGTGGTTACGCTGGTACTGGGCGGCATGGGCCGGGTCGACCTGGGTCAGGCCGCGCAGGATGTTGCCGGCGTACACCTCGGCGTTGGCCAGGCTGTTCCAGGCATGCGGGTCGGGCACGGTCTGGCCTTCTTCGTCCAGGGTGCGCGGCAGCACGCCCTGGCTGGCCTTGATGACCTTGGCGGTGGTTTCGCTGCTGGTCACCAGGCGGTCCAGCCACGGTTCGAACGACAGACCGTTCTCGATGATCAGGTCGGCCTGCTGCACGTGGCGGGCGTCATCGGGCGAGGTTTCGTAGACATGGGCGTCCTGGTCGGGGCCCACCACGTTCTCCAGCTGGATGTACTCGCCGCCGATCTGCCGGGTCATGTCGGCCAGAATGCTGAAACTGGTGACGACCTTGACCTTGTCAGCCGCCTGGGCGAACACGGGCAGCAGGATGGACAACAGGACAATCAACGCACGCATGGTCTGACTCACTGAGGAATGGGCGAACCGTCACGGCGCAGCACGCCATGCACCGGGCCGAACAACACGGATAACAGGTAGCCGGCACCGGCCACCACGACAATCGCCGGGCCACTGGGCAGCGACAGGTAATAAGAGACCAGCAGGCCCAGCCACACCGACACCGAGCCGATCAGCGCAGCGCACAGTAGCAGCACCGGCAGGCGGCGGCTCCAGAAGCGCGCGGCGGTAGCCGGCAGCATCATCAGGCCGACCATCATCAGCGCGCCGATGGCCTGGAAGCCCACCACCAGGTTCAGTACCACCAGGCCCAGGAACAGGCCGTGGGCCAGCGGGCCGAAACGGCTGACGCTGCGCAGGAACAGCGGGTCGAGGCTGTCCAGCACCAGCGCCTTGTAGATCAGTGCCAGCACCGCCAGGCTGCCGATGGCCACCCAGACCATGGCGTTCAGGGTGGTCTTGTCCACCGCCAGCGCCGAGCCGAACAGCAGGCCCAGCAAGTCCAGGCGCTTGCCGGCCAGGCCCAGGATCAACACCCCCGAGGCCAGGGAAATCGGGTAGATGGCCGCAAGGCTGGCGTCTTCGCGCAGGCCGGTGTTGCGGCTGATCCACGCCGCCAGCCCCGCCACCGCCAGGCCCGCCGTGAGGCCGCCCAGGGTCAGGGCGGGCAGCGACAGGCCGGCGATCCAGAAACCGGTGGCCGCGCCCGGCAGAATGCCGTGGGCGATGGCGTCGCCGATCAGGCTCATGCGCCGCAGTACCAGGAACACGCCCAGCGGTGCGGCGCTGGCCGCCAGCAGCAGGCCGCCGAACAGGGCACGGCGCATAAAGGCGAATTCAACGAAGGGTTGCCACAGGTGCGCTAGCATCAGGCCACCTTGCGCAGGCTGGCGCCGGCGATCAGTTGGGTGCTCTGGTCCAGGCGGCAGCCTTCGGGGGCGATCAGCAGGCACTGGTCGATGCGCTCGCGCACCGCCGCCAGGTCGTGACACACCAGCACCAAGGTGCGGCCCTGGTGATGCCATTGCAGCATCTGTTGCCACAGCAACGTCTGGCTGACCTCGTCCAGGCTGGCATCAGGCTCGTCCAGCAACAGCAACGGCGCGTCGGTCAGGCTCAGGCGCGCCAGCAGGGCCCGCTGCAGTTCGCCGCCCGACAGGGCTTGCAGGTGACGGCTTTCAAGGCCGTCCAGGCGCCAGTCATCCAGCGCCCGGGCCAGGCGTACGCGGCGCTCGGCACGCGACAGGCGGCTGCCCCAGAAGCCACCGCTGACCAATTCGCCGAGGCTGATCGGGAACTGGCGGTCGATGGCCTGTTGCTGCACCAGGTAACCAATGCCACCGGTACGTGCCTCTACCTTCAAGTGGCCCCCAAAGGGCGCTGCAGCCCGGCGATGCACTTGAGCAGGCTGCTTTTGCCGCAGCCGTTGCCACCGATCACAGCGGTCAGGCTGCCGGCAGGCAGGTGCAGGTCCAGGGGCGGAGTCAGCGGGCGCGCGGCCGGGCCCCATTGCAGTTGCTGGCAGGTGATCAAGGGCGGCCCCCTGTGACAAACGGGGAAAAAATGACGGGCAATGGCATGGTCTGGGACAGTTTCGGCGGGCAATGGTGGTTATGATATAACATCTTTTGCCACGCCAGATGAAAAATCTGTCATCGCCCCGACGGTTCGTATTGCCCTGCGTTTCCCGTTATCCTGAGCGCCGTTCGCGCGCTGCGCCTGCACCTGTTGTATGCAACCTCGCCTGCCCATTACAAGGAACACACAATGTCCAAGATCATCCTGGTACTTAATGGCCCCAACCTGAACATGCTCGGCCTGCGCGAGCCGACCGTGTACGGCCACGAGACCCTGGCCGACGTTGAAGCCATGGCCACCCGCCGCGGCGAAGAGCACGGCCTTGCCGTGGAATGCAAACAGACCAACCACGAAGGCGTGATGATCGACTGGATTCATCAGGCCCGTGGCCGCGTCGCCGGCATCGTCATCAACCCGGGTGCGTGGACCCACACCTCGGTGGCCATCCATGACGCGCTGATCGCCTGCGAAGTGCCGGTGCTGGAAGTACACATCTCCAACGTGCACAAGCGCGAAGCGTTCCGCCATCACTCGTACGTGTCGCTGGTCGCCGTGGGCGTGATCGCAGGCTTCGGCACCCAGGGTTACACCCTGGCCATCGACCGCTTCGCGCAGTTGCTCAAATAAGCTGACGCAACAGGCCGCGTTGCCTGTGTGGGAGCGGGTTCTACCCGCGAAGACGGTAACGCGGAGTTCCTGACGCACCGCGGTGCACTTTTCGCGGGTAGAACCCGCTCCCACAGAGACAGTTGCTGCTACGGCTGCTGACGCCAACCCGTGGCGCGCAGCGCCTGCAGCAACACCTCGGGCTTGAGCCCCAGCACCTCGCTGCCGTCATCGGCGCGCATGTCTTCCCCCGCCAGCAGCACATTGATGATCGCCTCCTCCACCGCCTCGGCAGCCGCGGCGAACAAGCCTGAAATGTGATCGTTGTTGACCATGCTCAACCCCGTGGTGAACGGCGCGTCCTTGCGCCCGTAATCGGCGGTCGGCAGGTCGCGGTTGCCGGTGGCGAACGCCAGGAACACATCGCCACTGGAGTCCTCGGTGCCGCCCCCGGTGCGTGCAATACCGATGGACGCCCGCTGCGCCAGGCGCTGGCACTGGTGCGGCAACAGCGGCGCGTCGGTGGCCAGGATTACCACGATGGAACCCATGCCCGGCGTGCCACGCTCGGCGAACGGCGATGGCAACGCCCCCAGGTGGCGCCCCACCGGGTAGCCATCGACCCGCAATTCGCCGCGCTTGCCGTGGTTGGCCTGCACCAGCGCCCCCACGGTCCACCCGCCCTGCTCGGCCGGCAGCTTGCGCGACGAAGTGCCGATACCGCCCTTGAATTCGTGGCAAATCATGCCGGTGCCCCCGCCCACCGCGCCCTCGGCCACAGGGCCCGGGCGGGCCGCGGCCAGTGCCTCTGCTACCTGGGCGACGCCAACATGCTGCCCCCAGATGTCGTTGAGCACGCCATCGTAGGTTTCCATCACCACCGGCATGCACCAGTACACTGCGGGGTCCTGCAGGCTGTCGCGCTCATGGGCGATCAAGGCATCGCGCACCACCCCGACGCTGTGGGTATTGGTGATGGCCACGGGCGTGGTCAGCAACCCCGCTTCGCGAATCCACTCCAGCCCCGTGGCGTCGCCATTGCCATTGAGCACATGGCAACCGGCAAAGCACGGCTGCTGGCGCGCCGCGCCCGCACGCGGTTCCACCACAGTGACGCCGGTGCGTACCTGCTTGCCATCGACCACCGCCCGCACGCTGCTGTGGCCCACGCGAATACCCGGTACATCGGTGATTGCATTGAGTTCGCCGGGTGTTCCCAGCCCCAGGGTGATGCCCAATTGACGCGCACGCATGGCGCCTCCTGTGTCAGAGTTTCTGGAAGGCCGGGCTTAGCCGGCCAGTGGTGCAATAAAGGATCACCGACACCGCCAACAACCCCACCAGGACCATCACGTCCCGGGCCGAGGCCTCCATCAGCAGTGTCAGCATCAGATAGCCCGCGCCACCGGTGGCCAGCAATGCCGGCAGCGGCCACAGCGGCATGCGGTACGGATGCTCACGGTCACGACGGCGCACGCGGCTGGCCAACGCGCACAGCCCGACAATCAGGTACACCAGCACAATCAACAAGACACTGAACGAGGTCAGGCTGTTGAGGTTGGAGTTGAACGTCAGCGCCGCCGACGGCACGTCCAGAAACAGCGTGGCCAGCCACGGCGACTCCCACTTGGCATGAATGCGCGTGAAGGCCTTGTTCAGCGGCGCCGTCCACAGCGCATCACGGCCACTGCTGAACATCACCCGCCCAGTCTGGATGACGATGGCCACCAGGGCGTTGAACACCGACAGGAAGATCCCGGCGCTGACCACCCGCGCCAGCAGCGGGCTGCCGTGGCTGGCGAGCAGGTAGCCGATGGGGTCGGGGCTGGCGATCATGGTACTCAGGGATGGCGCGCCGATCAGCAATGCGCTAAGCGGGATCAGTTCGATGAACACCACCAGCACCAACGACCACAGCACCGCCTTGGCCACGCCCTTGCCTCCGTCGTGCATGTCTTCGCCCAGCAGCACGGCGCCGCCATAGCCATTATAGGAAAACAGCCCCACGCCCACGGCGCCGATCACCAGCGCCCAGGGCGCGGCTTGCAAAGCGCCGTCGACCACCACCTGCGGG
This sequence comes from gamma proteobacterium L18, assembly GCA_000497835.1. GTDB lineage: Bacteria > Pseudomonadota > Gammaproteobacteria > Pseudomonadales > Pseudomonadaceae > Aquipseudomonas. The sequence continues at coordinate 59,084 of KI547166.1, forward strand.
TGCACCAGCACGCTGAGCGGTTGCTCGGCATGGCCGTAGCCCAGCACCACGATCACCAAAAGTGCCGCCACCTCCAGCAACAGGCACACGCCGGTGACCCAGGCGTTGAGCTTGATATTGAGGATGGCCAGGCCGAAGCTGGCCAGCACGATGACCAATGCCACCGTCTGCGCATCGAAGTCAGTGCCCAGCGCCACGTTCAAATAGGTGGAAGCGCCGGTGGCCAGCACAGGCGGGATAAACAGCAGCATCACCATCACGGTGAGAAAGGTGGCGTAGCCGGCCATGCCGCCGAACACGCGCTTGGCGTACACATACTCGCCACCGGCACTGCGGTGCGCGCGACCCAGTTCTGCGTAGCAAAGGGCAAAGGTCAGCGCCAGCAGTGCGGCGATCACGAACGCCAGGATCATCCCCGAGCCCGCCTGGGCGATGGCGAAGGGCGCGATCACGAACACTGAACTGGCCGGGCTGACCGCCGAAACGGTGATGGCGACCACATCGAAGGTTTTCAGGGTGGGCTTGAGCGCAGAAGCCTGCGCGGGTGCATCGCTCATATCGTTATCCTCGTGGTTTTTTTTGGTCTACAGAGGCAGAAACGAAATCATGTGCGCAGGACGTGCTCTGGCGGCGCGCTTGGCTGGGGCTCACCCTACGTGGCGGTGGCCGGGGCGGCTATTCCCGTTTAGGGTTACTCCCCCTTGACGGCGGCGGCGCAACCCCGCAAAAAACCCATCCCCACACAGGAACCACGCAAATGGAACGGCTGTTCAGCGAAGTCGGCACCCACGCAGGGCTGGCCCGCACCATCGAGCACCTGGGCACCGCGCGCTTTTTCAAGCAACTGATCCTGCTGCTGCAGCACTGGGTGCCGTTCGACAACGCCCTGGCCATCCACTACCCCAGGGACACCGCCCCCCGCGCCCTGGAGGAGTTCGATGCCCAGCCCCACGGCGGCCCCGCCGCCATGCTGATCTACCTGGACGGCCTGTACTTGCTGGACCCGTTCTTCCAGGCCTGCCGCGAAGGCATCGCCAGCGGCCTGTACCGACTGGAAGAAGTGGCGCCCGACCACTTCCGCCAAAGCGAGTACTACCTCAACTACTTCCACGACAACGTGCTGGAAGACGAGCTGCAGTTCATCGTGCAACTGGGCGGCGAAGGCACCCTGAGCCTGTCACTGGGCATGCGCCAGCCCTTCACCCCGGCCCAGGTCGGCCTGCTACACACCCTGGCGCCCTGGGTGCTGGCCCTGATGCGGCAACATTGGCAGGCCCAGGCGCCACGGCCCAGCCTGCCCGAGCAGCGCGAGCTGTCGCACCACATCCGCGACGCCATGAGCCAGTTCGGCGCAGGCGTGCTGTCGGAGCGCGAAGTGGAAATCGCCCGGCTGATATTGCGTGGCTTTTCCTCCAAGGCCATGGCCGAGCGCCTGCACATCAGCCCCGAGACCATCAAGGTGCACCGCCGCCATCTGTACGCCAAGCTCGACATTGCTTCGCAGCCCGAGCTGTTCTCGTTATTTATCCAAGCCTTGGGCCACGACCCGCAACATCCCTGACGCACTGCCGGGATCACGTCTATGCTGTGCAAGGGCACCCCGAAACCGGCGGCCATCAGCCCACGCAAGCCATTGGAATTCATGACAATAACAGGGAGTACGCGATGACCGCATCGGTGTTTGGCACCCGCAATCCGACGTTCGGCACTTTGGATGAGCAGGTAATCGGTGAGGTACGCAACCATATAGGTCACCTCACCCTCAATCGCCCGAACGATCTCAACGCGCTCAACCTGGACATGGTCCGCACCTTGCGCGCCTACCTCGACGCCTACGCCAGCGACCCGCACATTCACGCCGTGATGCTGCGCGGCAGCGGCCGTGGCTTCTGCGCCGGCGGCGATATCCGCTGGCTGTACGACACCTATATCGACGGCAGCCAGTGCCACGAAACCTTCTTCACCGAGGAATACGCCCTGGATCTGTGCCTGCACCACTACCGCAAGCCGGTGGTGGTGCTGATGGACGGCTACACCCTGGGCGGCGGCATGGGCCTGGCCCAGGGTGCGGACCTGCGCATCGTCACCGAACGCAGCCGCATCGGCATGCCCGAAGTTGCCATCGGCTACTTCCCGGACGTGGGCGGCAGCTACTTCCTGCCGCGCATCCCGGGTGAACTGGGGATTTACCTGGGCGTCACCGGCAGCCAGATCCAGGCCGCCGACGCCTTGTATTGCGGCTTGGCCGACTGGTACGTGGACAGCGGCAAGCTGGCCACCCTGGACGAGCGGCTGGACAAGATCAGCTGGAGCGACAACCCGCTCAAGGACCTGCAGGGCACCTTCGCCAAACTGGGTGTGCAAACCCTGCCCGACGCCCCACTGGACCGCCTGCGCCCGGCCATCGACCACTTCTTCGCCCTGCCCGATATCGCCAGCATGGTCGAACAGTTGCACCAGGTCACCGTTGCCGACAGCCACCAATGGGCCGACGCCACCGCGCAGTTGATGAAGCAACGCTCGCCCCTGGCCATGTCCGTCACCCTGGAGATGCTGCGCCGTGGCCGCCACATGAGCCTGGAAGACTGCTTCGCCATGGAGATGCACCTGGACCGCCAGTGGTTCGCCCATGGTGACCTGCTGGAAGGCGTTCGGGCGCTGCTGATCGACAAGGACAAACAGCCGCGCTGGCGGCCGGCGCACCTGGCGCTGCTGGAGCGCAAGCAGGTCGAGCAGTTTTTCGAAGGGATTTGACCCATTTCAAGACTGCATCGGCGTCTTTGTAGCAGCAACTGTCTTGAAGCCGCGTTGCCTGCATCGCGACTAAAGTCGGCTCCTCCGCCGTCCTTGGTAGGAGCCGGCCTTGGCCGCGATGCAGACGACGCCGGCCTGTAGCAGCAACTGTCTACGTGGGAGCGGGTTCTACCCGCGAAAAGCACACCGCGGTATGCCAGGAAGTCCGCGTTACCTCTTCGCGGGTAGAACCCGCTCCCACAGAGGGGTGTGCCAGCCACTGCGCGGCGTCCGTGACGCAGCCTTCGGCAGCTGCTACAGGGGGGCGACCACCGTACAGCTTGCCACCGAGTTGACAGTTAACGACCGCAGGCTTACGTTAACGTAAAGGTAAGCACAAACCCCACAAGAACAATCAACGACAAAGGCCACCCATGCGCTACCCGACCCTGAATTTCGCCCTGGGCGAAACCATCGACATGCTGCGTGACCAGGTGCAGGCGTTCGCCGCCGACAAGATCGCCCCCCGCGCCGCGCAAATCGACCGCGATAACCTGTTCCCCGCCGACCTGTGGCGCCCGTTGGGCGACATGGGCCTGTTGGGCATTACCGTGCCGGAAGAGTACGGCGGCGCCGGCCTGGGCTACCTGGCCCACGTGGTGGCCATGGAAGAGATCAGCCGCGCCTCGGCCTCGGTGGCCCTGTCTTATGGGGCGCATTCCAACCTGTGCGTGAATCAGATCAACCGCAACGGCAGCCACGAACAGAAGCTCAAGTACCTGCCCAAGCTGATCAGCGGCGAGCACGTCGGCGCCCTGGCCATGAGCGAGCCCAACGCCGGCTCCGATGTGGTGTCGATGAAATTGCGCGCCGACAAGCGCGGCGACCACTACGTGCTCAACGGCAGCAAGACCTGGATCACCAACGGCCCCGACGCCAACACTTACGTGATCTACGCCAAGACTGACCTGGACAAGGGCGCCCACGGCATCACCGCCTTCATCGTCGAGCGTGACTGGGCCGGTTTCACCCGCAGCCAGAAGTTCGACAAGCTGGGCATGCGCGGCTCCAACACCTGCGAGCTGTTCTTCGACGACGTGCAGGTGCCCGAGGAAAACATCCTCGGCGAGCTCAACGGCGGTGTGAAAGTGCTGATGAGCGGCCTGGACTACGAGCGCGTGGTGCTGTCCGGTGGCCCTACCGGCATCATGCAGGCATGCATGGACCTGGTAGTGCCCTACATCCACGACCGCAAGCAGTTCGGCCAGAGCATCGGCGAGTTCCAGCTGATCCAGGGCAAGGTCGCGGACATGTATACCCAGCTCAACGCCAGCCGCGCCTACCTGTATGCCGTGGCCCAGGCCTGCGAGCGCGGCGAGACCACCCGCAAGGATGCCGCCGGGGTGATCCTGTACAGCGCCGAGCGGGCCACGCAGATGGCGCTCGACGCCATCCAGATTCTGGGCGGTAACGGCTATATCAACGAGTTCCCCGCCGGCCGCCTGCTGCGCGACGCCAAGCTCTACGAGATCGGCGCCGGCACCAGCGAAATCCGGCGCATGCTGATCGGCCGCGAACTGTTCAACGAAACCCGCTGACGGAGTGCGCCCCATGGCTATTCTGCACACCCGGCTATCGCCCCGCGCCGCCGACTTCATCGCCAACCAGGCCGCCATGCTCGAACAGGTCCAGGCCCTGCGCAGCCTGCTGGCCCAGGTCCACGAAGGCGGCGGCGCCAAGGCCCAGGCGCGCCACACCTCGCGCGGCAAACTGCTGCCGCGCGAGCGCATCAATCGCCTGCTCGACAGCGGCTCGCCCTTCCTGGAAATCGGTCAACTCGCCGCTCATGAGGTCTACGATGAAGCGGTGCCCGCCGCAGGCGTGATCGCCGGCATCGGCCGCATCGAAGGCGTGGAATGCATGATCATCGCCAACGACGCCACGGTAAAAGGCGGCAGTTACTACCCGCTGACGGTGAAAAAACACCTGCGCGCCCAGGCCATCGCCCAGGAAAACCGCCTGCCGTGCGTGTACCTGGTGGATTCGGGCGGCGCCAACCTGCCGCGTCAGGACGAGGTGTTCCCGGACCGCGAGCACTTCGGCCGCATCTTCTTCAACCAGGCCACCATGAGCGCCCAGGGCATCCCGCAGATCGCCGTGGTGATGGGCTCGTGCACCGCGGGCGGCGCCTATGTGCCGGCCATGTCGGACGAAACCATCATGGTGCGCGAACAGGCGACCATCTTTCTCGCCGGCCCGCCGCTGGTCAAGGCCGCCACCGGCGAGGTGGTGACCGCCGAGGCACTGGGCGGTGCCGACGTGCACTGCAAGGTCTCGGGGGTGGCCGACCACTACGCCAACGACGACGAACACGCGCTGGCCATCGCCCGCCGCTGCGTGGCCAACCTCAACTGGCGCAAGCAGGGCCAGTTGCACTGCCAGGTCCCAAGCGCCCCGCTCTACCCCGCCGAGGAGCTGTACGGGGTGATTCCGGCGGACGCCAAGCAACCGTTCGATGTGCGCGAAGTCATCGCGCGCCTGGTGGACGGTTCGGTATTCGATGAGTTCAAGGCGCTGTTCGGCACCACGCTGGTGTGCGGCTTCGCCCATCTGCACGGCATGCCCATCGCGATCCTGGCCAACAACGGCATTCTGTTTGCGGAAGCGGCGCAGAAAGGCGCGCACTTTATCGAACTGGCCTGCCAGCGCGATATCCCGCTGCTGTTCCTGCAGAACATAACCGGCTTCATGGTGGGCCAGAAATACGAAGCCGGCGGCATCGCCAAGCACGGCGCCAAGCTGGTGACCGCCGTGGCCTGCGCCAAGGTACCCAAGTTCACGGTGATCATCGGCGGCAGCTTCGGCGCCGGCAACTACGGCATGTGCGGCCGCGCCTACGACCCGCGCCTGTTGTGGATGTGGCCCAACGCGCGCATCGGCGTGATGGGCGCCGAACAGGCCGCAGGCGTCCTGGTGCAGGTCAAGCGCGAGCAGAGCGAGCGCGCAGGCGGCCATTTCAGCGCCGAAGAGGAAGCGGCGCTCAAGCAGCCGATCCTTGAGCAGTACGAGCGCCAGGCCCACCCTTTCTATTCCAGCGCCCGGCTGTGGGACGACGGCGTCATCGATCCGGCCCAGACCCGCGACATCCTCGCCCTGGCCCTGTCGGCCGCGCTGAACGCACCCATCGAAGCCAGCCGTTTCGGCATTTTCCGGATGTGATCATGAACGATTTCAGCACCCTTGAACTGCAACACGACCCGCGCGGCTTCGCCACCCTGTGGCTGGCGCGCCCGGAGAAGAACAACGCCTTCAACGCGCAGATGATTCGCGAGCTAATCGTGGCCCTGGACCTGGTGGCCAATGACGGCACATTGCGCTTTCTGCTGATTCGCGCTCGCGGCAAGCACTTCTGCGCCGGCGCCGACCTGGCCTGGATGCAACACGCGGCGCAGCTGGACTTCAACACCAACCTGGACGATGCCCGCGAGTTGGCCGAGCTGATGTACAGCCTGGGCAAGCTCAAGCTGCCGACCCTTGCGGTGGTCCAGGGCGCGGCCTTTGGCGGCGGCCTGGGGTTGATCAGTTGCTGCGACCTGGCCATCGGCGCCGAGGATGCACAGTTCTGCTTGTCAGAAGTGCGCATCGGGCTGACGCCGGCAGTGATCAGCCCCTTCGTGGTCAAGGCCATCGGCGAGCGCGCTACCCGTCAGTACGCCTTGAGCGCCGAACGCTTCGACGGCCTGCGCGCCCGCGAACTGGGCCTGCTGGCAGAGACTTTCGCTGCCCAGTATCTGGAACAGCGGGTGGCCCATTGGGTCGACACCCTGCTGCTCAACAGCCCGCAAGCCATGCGTGCTTGCAAAGAGTTGCTGCGCGAAGTGGCCCATGGTGAAACCACGGCGGCCGTGCGCCGCTATTGCGAGAACGCCATAGCCCGCATCCGCGTCAGTGGCGAAGGTCAGGAAGGCCTGCGCGCCTTCCTGGAAAAACGCCCGCCCGCCTGGCAAGCGCAGGAGCCGCGCCCATGAACACCCGTGCAATCGACACCCTGCTGGTGGCCAACCGCGGTGAAATCGCCTGCCGGGTGATGCGCACCGCCAAGGCCATGGGGCTGACCACCGTGGCCGTACACAGTGCCATCGACCGTGACGCCCGCCACAGCCGCGAGGCTGATCGGCGCGTGGACCTGGGGGGTAGCAAGGCCAGTGAGAGTTATCTGGACATCGACAGGATTGTCGCGGCGGCACTGAGCAGCGGCGCCCAGGCGATCCACCCCGGTTACGGCTTCCTGTCCGAGAACGCCGCCTTTGCGCGTGCCATTGAACAGGCCGGGCTGATCTTTCTCGGCCCACCAGCCAGCGCCATCGACGCCATGGGCAGCAAGTCTGCCGCCAAGGCGCTGATGGAAACCGCCGGGGTGCCGCTGGTGCCCGGCTACCACGGCCAGGCCCAGGACCTGGAGACGTTCCGCGCCGCCGCCCAGCGCATTGGCTACCCGGTGCTGCTCAAGGCCACGGCCGGGGGCGGCGGCAAGGGCATGAAGGTGGTGGAGCACGAGGCTGACCTGGCCGACGCCCTGGCTTCGGCGCAGCGCGAGGCGCAATCATCCTTCGGCGATGCGCGCATGCTGGTGGAGAAATACGTGCTGCAACCTCGGCACGTGGAAATCCAGGTGTTTGCCGATCAGCATGGCCATTGCCTCTACCTCAACGAGCGCGACTGCTCCATTCAGCGTCGGCATCAGAAAGTGGTCGAGGAAGCCCCTGCCCCAGGCCTCAATGACGAGCTGCGCCGAGCCATGGGCGAAGCCGCAGTGAAGGCTGCTCAGGCGATCGGCTACGTGGGCGCGGGCACGGTGGAGTTTTTGCTCGATGCCCGTGGCGAGTTCTTCTTTATGGAGATGAATACGCGCCTCCAGGTGGAGCACCCGGTCACCGAGGCCATCACCGGGCTGGACCTGGTGGCCTGGCAGATTCGCGTGGCACAGGGTGAACCGCTGCCGATGACCCAGGCCGAGGTGCCGCTTGTTGGCCACGCGATTGAGGTGCGGCTCTACGCCGAAGACCCCGACAACGAGTTTCTGCCGGCCACCGGTACGCTGGCGCTGTATCAGGAATCCGCGCCCGGCCCTGGACGGCGGGTGGACAGCGGTGTGGCTGAGGGCGATAGCGTATCGTCCTTCTATGACCCCATGCTGGGCAAGCTGATTGCCTGGGGCGACACCCGTGAGCAGGCACGCCTGCGCCTGCTGGGCATGCTCGATGAGTTCGCGGTGGGCGGCGTACGCACCAACCTGGCGTTTTTGCGGCGCATCATCGGCCATCCGGCGTTTGCCGCGGCGGAGCTGGATACCGGGTTCATCCCGCGTCATCACGCTGACCTGCTGCCAGCGCCTTCCCCGCTGCCCGACGCATTCTGGCAGGCGGCCGCGACCGCCTGGCTGCCGCAGGGTGACAGTGATCCATGGTCGTCCCCCCACGGCCTGCGTTTGGGTTTGCCGGCCGAAACCGTGGTGCATCTGCGGTGCCGTGAGCAGGTCCAGGTCGTCCATGTCCAAGGTCAAACCGGCACCCCCAGCTGGCGCCGTGGCGATACCCTGTTTGTGCGCTGGGGCAACGACGTCCACCCGGTCAGCCTGTTTGATCCGATCGCCGAGGCCGAAGCCGACCACGGCCATCAGGGCAGCCTCAACGCGCCCATGAACGGCAGCATCGTGCGGGTGCTGGTGAGTGTGGGTGAACAGGTGGAGGCTGGTACGCCGCTGATCGTGCTGGAAGCCATGAAAATGGAACACAGCATTCGTGCGCCCCATGAGGGCATCATCGGCGCCGTGCATTGCCATGAAGGCGAGATGGTCACCGAAGGCAGCCTGCTTGCGGAGATGCAGACCCTGTAGCAGCTGCCGAAGGCTGCGTCCCAGGCGCCGCGCTGGGTCAGAATGTGCGCGGCGTGAGTGACGCGACCTGG
>KI547166.1:69413-126418 GCA_000497835.1 gamma proteobacterium L18
GGACGCCACAGGGTGCCAGGTATCACGGGGTGTTATTTTCGCGGGTAGAACCCGCTCCCACAGAGGGGGGTAGCTGCCGAAGGCTGCGTCCCAGGCGCCGCGCTGGGTCAGAATGTGCGCGGCGTCAGTGACGCGACCTGTCGGCCGCTGCTAAGGGGGCGTGTGTTCGCCGTGGTCGCGATGCAGGCAGCGCGATCCCGGCTACGTCACGCGGCTACCTCATACAACTTGACCACCGCCGGCTCGCCCTCAACCAGGCACCGGCGCAACCGCCGGGCCTCTTGCTCGGCCGCCACCACCGCCTTGTCCTTCACATGCCCATACCCACGGATCTGCTCCGGCAACCGCGCCAGGCTCAGCGCCGTGTGACGGTTGGCGGGGGTCAGGTGTTCAAGGATCAAGGCAATGTCAGCCCGGTACCCTTCGATCAACGCCCGCTCCTGGCGCCGCTCCTGGCTGTAGCCGAACGGGTCCAGCACAGTGCCGCGCAGGAACTTGAACGGCGCCAGCAGCCCGAATGCCTTGAGCATCCATGGCCCAAAACTGCGTTTGCCCTTCTTGCCCAACCACGACGGCGCCAGGTGAAACTCCAGGCGGTAATCGCCTTCGAACTGCCCCTGCAGCTGACGGGTGAACTCACCGTTGCTGTAAAGCCGCGCCACTTCGTACTCGTCCTTGTAGGCCATCAGCTTGAACGCGTAACGCGCCACGGCTTCGGTCAGCGCCAACGGTTGATCAGGAAGCCGGCGGGTTTCTGCTTCACGTACCTGCCCCACCAACGTCAAGTAACGGTCGGCGTAGGCCTGGCTCTGATAGTCACGCAAATTCGCGGCGTTGACAGCCAGGCGCTCATCGAGCGACAGCTCCACCGGTGCCTGAACCGCTGGTTTCAGAACGGCCTCGACTGCCCGCCCATCATGGGCCGCCCTGCGCCCCCACAGAAACGCCTGCTGATTGAGGCCAACCGCCACGGCATTGAGCTCGATGGCCTTGTTGATCGCCTCGGCCGTCAGCGGGATCAAGCCCAACTGGTAGGCATAGCCGAGCATGAACAGGTTGCTGGCGATGCTGTCACCCAGCAGCCCCACCGCCAGGCGCGTGGCATCGACGAAGTGCGTCTTGTCGGCGCCCACCGCATCGCTGATGGCCTGGGTCATGGCCGCCGCCGGGAACTGCGCATCGGGGTCGCGGGTGAACGCCGCTGTCGGGGTTTGCTGGCTGTTGATGACGGCGTGGGACTTGTCCAGGCTCAGTTTCGCCAAGGCATCGGGCCCCGACGCCACCAGCAGGTCGCAGCCCAGCAGCAGGTCAGCGTCACCAGCGGCGATACGCACGGCGAACAGGTGGTCCTGATGCGCCGCGACACGGATGTGGGTCACCACCGGCCCGAATTTCTGCGCCAGCCCCGCCTGGTCCAGCACGCTGCAGCCCTTGCCTTCCAGGTTGGCCGCCAGGCCCAGCAAGGCGCCCACCGTGGTCACGCCGGTGCCGCCCACCCCCGGCAGCAGGATGTTGAAGGGCTTGTCCAGGCTTGGCAGCGTTGGCTCGGGCAGGGCTGCGAAGGCCTGGTCACGGCTGGGCAACTGCGGATTGCGCAACTGGCCGCCATGCACGGTGACGAAGCTGGGGCAGAACCCTTCCACGCAGCTGAAATCCTTGTTGCAGGCGCTCTGGTCAATCTCGCGCTTGCGCCCTTGGGCGGTTTCCAGCGGCAACACCGACAGGCATCCCGACTTCACCCCGCAATCGCCACAGCCTTCGCACACCGCCGGGTTGATCAGGGCGCGCTTATTGAGTTCAGGCATGGTGCCGCGTTTGCGCCGACGACGCTTTTCGGTGGCGCAGGTCTGGTCGTAGATGATCACCGAGACGCCCTTGAACTCGCGGAGCTCACGCATCACCGCGTCCAGGTCGCGACGATGGTGGAAGGTGGTGATGGGCGCAAAGCCTGCTCGACTGGGGTATTTGTCCGGCTCGTCGCTGACCAGGGCGATACGCTGTACGCCTTCGTCGAACACCTGGCGGCTCAGCTGATCAACCCGCAGCACGCCGTCGATGGGCTGCCCGCCGGTCATGGCCACCGCATCGTTGTAAAGAATCTTGTAGGTAATGTTGACCCCGGAGGCCACCGCTGCGCGCACGGCCAGGTGGCCGGAGTGAAAGTAGGTGCCGTCGCCCAGGTTCTGGAACACGTGGGCGGTCTCGGTGAACGGCGCCTGGCCAATCCAGGTGACGCCCTCGCCGCCCATCTGGGTGAAGGTGTCGGTCTCGCGGTCCATCCAAATGGTCATGTAGTGACAGCCGATGCCGGCCAGCGCACGACTGCCCTCGGGTACCTTGGTGGAGCTGTTGTGCGGGCAGCCGGAACAGAAATGCGGGGTACGCTGCACGTTGTGCAACGGCGCCTGCAAGGCGTGCTCCTTGTCCTGCAGAAAATGCAGACGCGCCTCGATCTGCGGGCTGCTGTAGATCGGCGCCAGGCGCTTGGCGATGACCCGGGCGATCATCGCCGGGGTCAGTTCGCTGAGGTTGGGCAACAGCGAACGGCCCTGCTCGTCGAACTCGCCCACCACGCGTGGGCGTTTGTCCACCGGCCAGTTGTAGAGTTGGCCGGTGAGCTGATCTTCGATGACGCTGCGCTTCTCTTCCACCACCAGGATTTCGTCCAGGCCCTGGGCAAAATCATGCACCGAGACCGGCTCCAGCGGCCAACTCATGCCGACTTTCAGCAAGCGAATGCCAACCTGAGCGCACAGCTGCTCGTCCAGGCCCAGTTCGATCAAGGCCTGACGCACATCGAGGTAGGATTTGCCGGTGGTAATGATGCCCAACCGTGGCTGCGGCGAATCGAGCACCACCTTGTTCAGTTGATTGACGCGGGCAAAGGCGCGGGCCGCGTAGATCTTGTAGGTGTTGAGCCGCGCCTCCTGGGCCAGGGGTGGGTCGGGCCAGCGGATGTGCAGGCCGCCCTCGGGCAGCTCGAAGTCTTCAGGGATGCAGGTCTGCACCCGCAGCGGGTCGACCTCCACCACGGCCGAGGAATCGACGTTTTCAGCGATAGTTTTCATCGCCACCCAACAGCCGCTGTAGCGCGACAGTTCCCAGCCGATGATGCCGTAGTCGAGCATCTCCTGGACGTTGCTGGGGTTGAGCACCGGAATCATCGCCGCGATGAAGGCGTGCTCGCTCTGGCTGGCAATGGTGGATGACTTGCAGCCATGGTCGTCGCCGGCCAGCACCAGCACGCCGCCCTTGGGCGCCACGCCGGCCGAGTTGCCGTGCTTGAACACGTCGCCGCAACGGTCGACGCCCGGTGCCTTGCCGTACCACAGGGCAAATACGCCATCGTATTTGCCTTGGGGGAACAGGTTGACCTGTTGGCTGCCCCACACGGCCGTGGCGCCCAGCTCTTCGTTGATGCCGGGCTGAAAGTGAATGGCGTTTTTCTGCAGGTAATCACGGGCTTCCCACAGGCTCTTATCGAGGTTGCCCAAGGGCGAGCCGCGATAGCCGGAGATAAACCCGGCGGTGTTGAAGCCCAAGGCCTCGTCACGCTGTTTCTGCAGCATGGGCAGGCGCGTGAGGGCCTGGGTACCGGTGAGGTACAGGTGCCCGGTGGCAAGACGGTACTTGTCGTCCAGGCGGACGTCGGCTAGGGACATGCGGCACTCCTGTTATTTTTATGGTGGCCATGACTCATCAGTCAATGGCTAAAAATATGCCTTCAGGCGTGCGGCTTTTTCTTTCTAAATTCGGGCGTTTCTGCTGTTATGGCGCATGAACGTTTCGCTAAAAACAAGAAAAGGGAATTGATCATGCAGTCCAAGCTGAGCGCCCTCGACCGGCGCATATTGCGCCTGATCCAGCACGACGCCGACCTGTCGGCCGCCGATATCGCCGAGCGGGTAGAGCTGTCGCAATCGCCGTGCTGGCGGCGCATTCATCGCATGCAGGAAGAAGGCGTGATCGAGCGCAAGGTGGCCTTGCTCAACCCGCAAAAGCTGGGGCTGAGCATGACGGTGTTCGTCAACGTCAAGCTGTCGGGGCATGGCCGGCGCTACCTGGCCGAGTTCGAAGAGGCGATCACCGGCTACCCGGAGGTACTGGAGTGTTACACCATGGCGGGCGGAATGGATTACATGCTCAAGGTGGTGGCCCAGGACATCGCGGCCTATGAACGTTTCCTGCGCGACCATCTGTTGCAGAAGCCGCATGTGCAGGAAGCGCATTCCAACATCGCCATGAGCGAGGTGAAACGCACCACCGAGCTGCCGCTGGACTGAGCGAAAAAAAATTCGACAGCACAGCGAGAAATCATTTGACTTGCAAATGATAACGATTATTATTGAGCCAACTGATCGCGAGATCGGTTGGGTAATCCGAAAGGCCTTAGGTCGGACTTTCGAATTATCTCCTCATCAGGCTAATCACGGTTTTTGACCCGGCTTTTTGCCGGGTCTTTTTTTTGGTTTCTTCAGGCTAATGAAGACGGGTGTTGCTTGAATTCGATGGCGCGCATGATAGCAAAGGACGCTTGCCGGTGAAAAGCGCCTATCGCTAATTTTCAGCTAGCAAATCAGCGATTTAGCGCGAAAGAGGGAACTTTTTACTTGAGAATCACTCTCAAAAACACTAAGCTGCGGCCAGCGTCAGGGAAGACGCCCCCTCACGGATGCATTCGCAGCCCGCAATCGACCAGGCCCTTGGCGGCCAGGAGGACGTTTCGATGACTCATCTGCTCTCGCCTCTGCACAATCTTTTCCAACACCAGCCGGTCGACCAGGGCCAGGACGCCCTCTATTTGCGCCTGAAGAAACTGCCGCGACGCGTGCAACAGGTGTTTCTGCTCAGCCGCCTGGATGACCTGCCCTACCCGGCCATCGCCCTGCACCTGGACATCAGCCAGGCCCAGGTGGAAAAAGCCATGCTGCACGTGCTGGAACAATGCCGCAGCCAGGTCGGCAGCCAGGCGGCCAGCGCCTGGTACGTCAAACTGCAGAACCCGCAAACCACGGCCAGCGAACGCATCGATTTCCGCCGCTGGCTGGACGCCGACGCCGCCCACCTGCAGGCCTTCCACGGCACCGAGTTGCGCTGGCGGCAATTGCTGCCGGCCGCACGCCACCTGGGCCTGGGCGGGTGGCACCAGCAGCGCCGCCGTCATGCCGGGCTGGGCTGGGCGATGGCGGTAATGGGCGCGCTGCTGATCGGCGGGCTGGCCGCCTGGATCTGACGCGTCGGGCCTGAGGGTGTAGAGTACTGGCCGTACCAGACTCTAATAAGGAAGCGAACATGGCCGCGGCCCCCCTGACCTTCAGCGCCGATTTCGACAGCGGCAATATCCAGGTGCTCGACGCCAGCGATGCCACCCAGGCACGCCTGGCGATCCGCCCCGATACCCGCAGCGACCATTTCCAGTGGTTCCATTTCAAGGTCGACGGCCTGGTGCCGGGCCAGACCCATGGCTTCAGCCTGACCAATGCCGGGCAATCGTCGTACCGCAATGCCTGGGCCGGCTACAACGTGGTGGCGTCCTACGACCACGTCACCTGGTTCCGCGTGCCCAGCCAGTTCGACGGCCAGGCTCTGAATTTCAGTTTCGAGCCCGAGCAGCCCCAGGCCTGGTTCGCCTATTTCGAACCCTACAGCCGCGAGCGGCATGACTGGCTGATCAACGAGGCCGTCACCCACGCCGGCCTGCAACTGCTGGCCGTGGGCAAAAGCGTCGAAGGTCGCGACCTGCAACTGCTGCGCAAGGGCGATGGCGCCGCCGGCAAGAAAAAAGTCTGGCTGATTGCCCAGCAGCACCCCGGCGAGCACATGGCCGAGTGGTTCATGGAAGGCATTATCGAACGCCTCAAGGGCAAGGATGACGTGCAGCTGAATGCCTTGCTGGACGAAGCCGACCTGTACCTGATCCCGCACATGAACCCCGACGGCTCATTCCACGGCCACCTGCGCACCAACGCCATGGGCAAGGACCTCAACCGCGCCTGGCAGGACGCAAGCGCCGAGTTCAGCCCGGAGGTGTTCTTTGCCTTGCAGCAGATGCAGAAATACGGTGTGGACCTGTTCATTGACGCCCACGGTGACGAGGAAATCCCCCACGTGTTCACCGCCGCCTGTGAAGGCAATCCGGACTACACCCCGCGCATTGCCGGGCTGGAGCAGCGTTTCCGTGACCTGCTGTGCGAGCAGACGCAGGACTTCCAGCAAGTGCATGGCTACACCCGCGACGAGCCGGGCCAGGCCAACATGACCTTGGCGTGCAACGCCGTGGGGGCGCGCTTCGACTGCCTGTCGCTGACCCTGGAGATGCCGTTCAAGGACCATGACGACAACCCGGATGCGGTTACCGGCTGGTCGGGCAAGCGCTCGGCGCAGTTGGGCAAGGATGTGTTGAGCGTGATCGGCAAGATGGTCCGCGAACTGCGCTGACAGCCGCCATTATGCCAGGTGGGAGCGTGGCTTTGTGGGACCGGGCGAAGCTCGGGAAGCGGCAGGCTCATCAATCGAGTTGTACGCTTCCCGAGCTTCGCCCGGTCCCACAGGGGGTTCGCAGGGCTTTACTGCTTATCGCCCGAGGTCATGCTCTGCAACACCCCATCGCGCCGTATCCAGCCGTGGTACAGCGCCGCCCCCAGGTGCGCCAGCACCGTCACGAACAGCAGATACGCCAGCAGCCCATGGGCCTTGCGCAGCAGCGCATAGGTGTGCGGCTCGGCCGGCAAAATCGGTGGCAGGTGCAGCGACGCCCCCAGCATCACCGGGTTCCCGGCTGCCGAGATCATTGCCCAGCCCACCAGCGGCAGCACGAACATCAAGGCATACAGCAACCAGTGCGACAGCTTGGCCGCCAGTTTCTGGATAGCGGGCAAGTCCGCCGGCAACGGTGGCTGGCGGGTGAACCAGCGTACCAGCAGCCGCACTATTACCAACGCCAGGATGGCAATGCCCAACGGTTTGTGCAGGTGCAGCAACCACTCGTGCCGCTCGGACACGCTGCTGACCATGCCCACGCCAATGAACAGCATGGCAATCAACAGAATCGCCATCAACCAGTGCAGCACCCGCGCGGCGGGGGCGAAATGTTCAGGACGGGCTTTCATGGCTTGGCCTCCCCGGCGGGTGCATTGGCGCTGAGTTGGTCGACTTCCGAAGTACGGCGCAGGTAAGAGCTGGCGTAGGCCGCCGAGCGCGCGGCCAGCAGCGGGTCGTTCGAGGCTTCGATGCCACTGGGCAGGATAGTGGGGTCGTAATTGATGTCACGGCACTGGCCGCTGATCTGCGGTTGCATGCGTTCTACCACCAGCGTCCCGGCGTCGACCGTCTTGCGCCCGGCGGGCCAGGCCTTGCTGGCGTCGTCCACGGGGTCGCCGGGCTCGGCCAGGGTCATGCGCAAGGTCCAGCGCAACGGGCCGCCGGCCAGGCGCTGGGCCAGGTCGGCCTGGAGGAAGTCGGCACCGGCGTCGGGGCCGGCCGGGGTGCTGTCGGTGGCTTGCGGCACCACGGCCCAGCGCACGGCCTGGCGCTGGCCGTCGGCGTTGCTCAGGTAGAAGGCATTGATGCTGTTGTAGGTCTCGGTGGCGTAGCTGGCCGAAGGCTTGGCGCCCTTGACCCAGGCCAGGAATGGGCCGGTCTCGGGGTGCGAGGCGAAAAAGGCCGGCATGGCATCGGGCTTGGGCTTGCCGGTGGCCGGGTCCGGCGTGCCGGCCTTGAGCATGGCGTAGAACGCCTGGGGCGTGCCCACCGGGAACACCGGCATGCTGTTCATGCCGGTGCGCCATTGCTGGCCGTTGGCAAGGCTGAAGCGCAAGGCAAAACTGCGCAGCGGCACGCTGGTGTCCGGCGCGTAGGGGTTGCCGCTGGGCAAGGCAAAGCGCCCCACCACTGGCGTGCGGCCCTGGGCAAACACCGGGCTGCTGGACAGCCCCTGCAACTGCCCGTTGCCTTCGAAGTAGCCGATCACGCAGACGCCCTTGGCGTGGTTGCGCCGGTAGCCGGGGTGCACGCCGTTGTTGGTCTGCAGCGCATTGACCAGGTCGCGCGGCTTGAGCCGCTCGGGGTCCAGGCGGCCACTGACATAGGCAAAGGCGGCTACGGCCACCGCCAGGATGGCGGCGATGCCCAGCAAGCGCAGGGCCTTGTCGAACAGGGTCAAAGGTGGGGGCGTTGGGTCAGGCATGAGCGACTCCGAATCGGTGGGGTGCTATGAGACGAAAGCCAGCGTGTTTTATTCCCTGTCCCGCTGCTGAATAAATTGAGGTTAGGCGCCATGTAATAAAACGCCGCGTCATTCGTCTTGCTAGGCTCTGTACGAAATGCATCCCAGCTCGCCCATGCTGCGTTGAAAACAGGCTCGGAATGCTCATTTACAACCCGTAAAGTCGAGCGCGACTCCGACCGTTCCTCGCCTGTTTTCGCCTTGCCTGGCCTTCGCTGGAATACATTTCATACAGAGCCTAGTCTTGAGACAGCGCCCCCTGCTGCAGGCCCACCATGAACGACTTCGATGAACAACTGCGTCCCCTGCTGCCGCGCCTGCGACGCTTCGCGCTGTCGCTGACGCGCGACCCCAGCAGCGCCGACGACCTGGTGCAAAGCTGCCTGGAGAAAGCCTTGAGCCGACGAGGCGACAAGCATGCCGAGGGCGAACTGCGCGCCTGGCTGTTCCAGATCCTGTACCGCCAGTTTGTCGACAACCACCGGCGCAGCCGCCGCTATGCACGGCTGCTGGAGTTTTTCACCGGGCGTGAAGAGCATCAGCCGTCGGTGGAGCGCACGGTCATGGCCCAGTCAGCCTTGCAAGGCTTTGATCGCCTGACGGACGAGCAACGCGCACTGCTGCACGCCGTGGCGGTCGAAGGCCTGAGCTACAAGGACGCGGCCACCGTGCTGCAAGTGCCCGTCGGCACGGTCATGTCGCGCCTGTCCCGTGCGCGCCAGGCCTTGCGCCTGCTCACCGAAGGCGAGATCCATCGCCCTGCCCTGCGGATATTGAAATGATCACTCTGCCCCCCACCGAACACGACCTGCATGCCTACGTGGACCTGCGCCTGGACCCCGCCGACCGCCAACGCCTGGAAACCTGGCTGGCCAGCCACCCGGAGGTGGCGCGCGAGGTCAAGGGCTGGCAGCACGACGCGCGCCTGCTGCGCTCGGTACTGGGCAGCGCACCGCTGGCCGACAACCCGGCGCTGGACCCGACCAACCTGCGCCAACGCCGTCGCCATCGCTACCAGCAACACTTCGCCCGCGCCGCCGTGCTGGTGCTGGCCGTGGGCCTGGGTGGCCTGGGCGGCTGGCAAGCCCATCAGGCCCGCCACCCGGCCGTCGCCCCCATGAGCGATGCCCTGCAGGCCTACCGCCTGTTTGCTGAAAAAGATGTGATGCCGGCCGACTTCAAGGTCAGCGACGCCGATACCCTGCAGCCGTGGCTGGACCGCTACTTCAGCAACGCCAAGCGCCTACCTGACCTCAGCGGCGCAGGTTTCAAGGCCGTGGGCGCCCGCCTGCTGAGCACCGACCAGGGGCCGGCGGCCATGGTGCTGTACCAGGATGCTTCGGGCGCCAAGGTTACCTTCTACATCCGCCCACCGGGGCCCAACAACAACCTGCTGCCGCGCGGTACGCGGCGTGAAGGGCAGCTGCAGGCCGATTACTGGTCGGGGCCGGGGTACAACTACGCCATGGTGTCGCCCGTCAGCATCGCACCGAAAATGCAGAATCTGTAGCCGCTGCCGCCAGGCTACAGTTGGAAACGGTTACGTGATTGACTCTGAGATCATGTGGGTTGAAAATACGAGTTGAGGACTGCAATTGCGCATCTCTGGGCATGGGTTCCAGTAACGCCCCCCCGGAATTTTGGCAGCAGAGATACTGGCACTCTCTGAAGTAGTGACGATGAGTCTTCTCATCGGATCCTGACCCCACGGTCGATTACGACCAGGAGCTAAAGAATCGCTGCGACTACTCCTCTCAAATTCAAAAGCGTCCCTCGGGACGCTTTTTTTATGCCTGACCGGATGCCCTCGATATCCGGCCAACCAAAGTGCCGTCCAATCGCCGCTTCGGATACCAGGTAACCACGTAATAGCCAAACCCTCGCCGCTCATGTCGAGGCTCCAATACCAGGGAGCCCGCTGGCGTTTTCATGACCGCCAACCGATGGTTGCCTCTCATCTCTCGAAACTCACAGAACAGGGGTGCCCCCACCACGATCATCCGAGAAACATGCGCGGCAACGCCGTCAATGCTGGTGCATCCGTACCGTTTGAGGTCCGAGCAATGAGCCTCCCAGATGTGTCGCACACCATAGCCGCGGTTTTCTGCCCGGTGCACACCCACACGTAGATAAATTTCCCCACCAGGCAACGCGAAACTCGGCATGTCTGGCACCGTTCCGAAACTCAGCATTCCAGCAGGGTGAGGGACCAACACATTTTCTTTGAGGGTTAACAGTTCAGACAAATGAAGGCCCATCGACAGGGGGGTAAAACCCTTTTTAGAGGCGTCTGATTGTGTCACGCCTAAAAGCGGAACAGCCCATTCACCCAGTTCCAACACCCTGTTTTTGATGGTAATTATGTAAGCCTATTTGTCGAATAATACGTAGCCGCTGCCGCCAGGCTCTGTATGAAATGTGTGGAGCATGCGTGGAATACCGTGGGAGCTGGCTTGCCAGCGAGCTGTTGAGGCCTGAAAAGCTCGCTGGCAAGCCAGCTCCCACACCAAAACCCGCCGTCACATGCTTTTTCCTACGGCCCCTAGAACGCCACATCCACCGTCACGTTGTCCACGTACGCCCCCACCGGCGGCGTGACCTGGTCGGTGTACACCTTGCCATTGAAATTGAACACCTGGCTCCCCGTGCCCGTGCCGTTGCCAGGATTCACTTCGGCGTCACTGCTGCTGCGCCGCGACGATCCGGTGCTGCCCCACCGCACGCTGCCGGCGCTCTTGAACAGGTCGTAGGCCAGGTAATTAGTGCCGGACAGCATGCGCCGCCGCCCACCGGCGCTGATCGGTTGGCCGCCATCGCTCAGGCCCACGGTATAGGCACTGCCCAGGGTGCAGGACACACTAATGGTGCTGTTGACCGTGCCAAAGCCGATCACCAGCGGCGCGCTGCCAAAGTTAATGCTGGGGGCGGTGATCTGGCAGTCATTGGTGACTTGCAGGTTGACCACCATGTTCATCGAGCCGGAACCAATGTCGCGCCCCAGGCAGATGGCGCCAACACCTATGCCCGAGCAGTAGTTCCAGCTCCAGGCCAGGGTCAGCGTCTCGGTGTAGAGGCCGGCGGGCACGTTGCTGCCGACGATGGTCTGCAAGTACAGCGGGACGGATTTGGGCGCGGAGCCGGCCAGCAGGCCCAACAGGTCAATCAGCGAATTGCGGGCGAAATCGAATTGGGCGCCACGGGCGATCGGGTAGGCGGTGCTGTTGTTGGCGTACAAGGTGTAGCCGATCACCGGCCCGCTGCCGCCTACCTGCAAGCCGGTTTGATTGGAGCTGACGGTGAGGTAGAAGTGATCGCCACTGCCCAGCAACGTCAGCAGCGACCCCGTGCAGGTCAAGGCCGCATTGCTGGTGGACGTCGATTGCACCGTGGTGCGCACCAGCACCGAACTGACCTGGCCGAAAGTGGGCGCCACGGGGGTAGTCACCGTGCACGCCGCGTTGGCGCCCCCGGCGCACGCCAACGCCAGCACACCGGCCAGGCAGGCTTTCATTGGCATACCAGCGGCCCCAGCAAGGGCACATCGCCCTGCCGGTTGACGTCCAGATCGAACTGCACCTGGCACTGGCCGCCATCCGCCAGGCTGACCGTCAGCCGGTTGTGTGCCTGCAAGTTCTCCAGATAGACCAATCCATCCCAGCCCACCACCGTGCGGCTGCCGCTGTGCTCATCGACCACGGTGCTGCCCAGCGCCAGGTGCTGTTGCCGGGCATCGACCAGCACCAGGCTGGCCGCCACCACGGGCACAAGGGGAAACTCGACCAGGTACCCACTGCCACGGCGCACCGCCACGCGCTGCTCCACCGACGCGCTACGCACGTTGGCCGGCAAGTTCAGCGGGTCGATTTCGTATTTGCCGCGGTAATAGCCGCTGGTCCAGGGCACCAGCAGATGACCGCCACTGTCGGTGTCGCCCACGCGCTGATTTTCATAGCGCACCGGCACGCCGCCAAAGCCATCGGTGCTCACCAGCACGAACGCGTCGTCGATGCGGTTGGCCGCAAACACCCCGCCATCCATCCACACCAGCGACCCGCTAGCGTCCGCCCACCGTGTGGTCTGCTCACGGGTGCCATAGGCGCCCGCCTGCAGTTGCACCGATTGCAGGCGCCAGGTCAGGTCGGCCTGACGGTAGGTCTGCTGATCGCCCCTGGAATACCCCAGGTTGTAGCCCAGCCCGCCTTCGGTCGGTACGGCGTGGCTGTAGTTGACCCGCTGCTGGGTCTGGCCCTGCTGGTTACGCTCCATCCCCAGGCTGAGGTTGCCACGCAGGTCGATGGGGATAACCACCTGGGCCTGCACCGCCCAGTTGCTGGCGCCAATCTCGTGGTTAGCCGACAGGTAGACACTGCTGCTGCCCCACAGCGACTTGCTCCAGGTCAGGTTGAGCAGGCGGGTGCGTGAATCGTCACCGGCACGCACGTCGAAAAAACCGGCGCCCAGGCTGCCGTAGCGTTCCAGATTCAGGCTCAGCGTGACCTGCTGGCTACGCTGGCTCATCCGCGTGTAAGGCGCGTCCACCAGGGTCAGGTCGGCATAGTCGTCGCGACGTTGCAGGCGCTGGTAATTGAAACTCAGGCGCGGGCTGTTGTACTGGTAGCCCAGGCTGTATTGCTGCCCGCCCAGGCCATCGAAGCGGCTCTGGCTGATGGCGCCGTTGAGCACACCCAGATTGCCCAGGCGCAGATTACCGCCCACGCCGCCCAAGGTCAGGGACTGCGCCGCCTCGGCGTGCGCTTCCAGGGTGAAAACGTCGCTGAGGCCGTAACGCACACTGCCCGTGGACGCACCCGGCCCGTAGGCGAAATCCTTCAGCCCGTAATCGCGGCGCACACTGCCGGCCGCCACCGAGAAATCCATCAGGCCCTTCTGCAACAACGTGCTGGTGACGTAGAACGGCAAGGTGGTGGAGACCTGCCGTCCCAGCGCGTCAGTCGTCACCACCACGGCTTCGCCAGCACCGTTGATGTAGGGAATATTGGTCAGGGTGTAAGGGCCCGGCTGCACGTCGGCGCTGGTGCTTTTGTAGCCGTTGATGAACAGGTCCACCGAAGACGGCACCGCCGCCTCCCCGGCAAACGCCGGCAGCGGGTAGGTGACCAAGTCCGGACGTACCGAGAAATCACGCGACAGCTGTATCCCACCCAGGCGCACGGAGTTGCTCCATGGCAACGAACCGCTGACCAGGTCGCCGGCCTCCACGGTCAGCAGGCGCTCGTCATCGCTGTAGCGCCATGTCGTGTCGTAACGGCGGAAGCGGCTGGTATTGGCGTAGGCATCACCCGACAGGCTTTCCCGGAACTGGCCGGTGCTCGACAGCGTGCCCCAGGTATCGAACACCCGCAGCTCGTTGTAGGCGGCCAGGTAGCGGCCCTGTTGATCGGTGTCGTTGAGGTACAGGTCATAGTTGAACAGGGCGCCAAAACTGCTCATGGCCTGGGTGCGCGGGTAGGCCTGGGTACTGCCGATGCGGTGCGCCGGCAGCCAGTCGGGCGGCACGTCCAGCAACAGGCGCTGGGCCTGGCTGTCGTAGTCGCTGTGCAGGCCCGGCACCTGCTCCAGCGCCACCTCCGGCCCCAGGGGGCCGGGCAGTTTCAAGCCGGCTGCCTGCAAGTCGGCCAGGGGCAGGTACAACTGCCCGGCGCGCTGCTGCACCTGCACCACACGGCCGGTGCTCATGCGGTTGACCACCAGCTCAAGATACAAGGCTGCATCAGGCACGGCCTCCAAGCCGCTGGGCGGCGGCGGTAATTCCCCAGCAAGGCAGGCGAAGGGATAAAGCAGCCAGCCCAAACCCAGCCAGGTGCGTGTCGGGTGCGCTCCTGCGCCAGTCCGAATAAAGATGGACGACCTCCGCTGTCAAACGCACGCACTCAGTGTGCAGGCGCCAGGCTCTGGGGCTTGTCGCTGCCATTGACCCGGCCCTGCAACACCGACGCCTGGGCAGCCGGTTCCGGCAACGGCCAGCGCATGCTGGCGCCCGGCAACACATAGCCCAGCAACCCCTCACCCAACGGGCGACTCTGGCTGCCCTGCTGCACCGCCACATCCGTCAGCCGCGCGTGCACCGGGCCCTGGTTGCGGATCTCGACGAACTGCCGGCCGCCCTCGCTCACCTTGCGCCAGCTCAGCGCCGGGGTGCCCGCGCCCTTGGGGTCGCGTTCGCGGCTGGGATCGGGCTTGCTCCACAACCCCGCGCCGTAGGCGAACAACGGCACCGAATAGCGCATCTGGAATCGAATGGCCGCAGCCGTCTTGCCCTGCGCGTCGCCTGGCGGCTGCGCGGCAGGGATTTCGTCGATGATGATGCGGTAGGCCATCTCCTGGCCCGGCGGGATTTCCCGCGTGCGGGTCAGGCGCACCAGCTGCTTCTGCCCAGGCTCGATGTGCGCCACCGGCGGGCTGCCGATCACGTCGCGCTGGTTCTGGTACTGGTCATCGAAGCCGGTCTGGCTCCAGCCGAACACGCGAATCTGCAGGTTGGCCGCTTCCGTGCCGCGGTTCTCCAGCCACAGCGCGCTGGCCTGTTGATCGGCCTCCAGCACTGGGTCGATCGGCCAGATCAACACGGAACTGGCCGCCTGCACCGTCAACGGCAACACCATCGCACACACCGCACTCCCCCACCGACGCCACATACACGCACTCCACAGGCAAAAATCGACGGCTGCCCCGTTTACCAGGACAACTCCACTTGCAAGACATCGCTGTAGCTGCCCGCCGGCACGTTGCCCGGCAGGCTCAACCGGCCGTAGATCGGCAGGCTGATGTTGGTTGAATTGCTGTAGGCCACGGTCACCGTCTGGCCGATGCCCAGGCTCTGGCTGTAGGCGGCGTCGCGGAACAGCTGGTAGGCCACCAGCGAACTGCCGGCCTTGAGGTTGCGCGAGGCGCCGCTGTTCTGGCCGCCGTCCACCTTCATATTCAGGGTGACCCCAGGCGTGCACTGCAAGGTCACGCCATTGCCCGGCAGCGCCGCCGACGCCGTGCTGGTCGACAAGGCCGACCAGGTGCCGAAATTCAGGGTGCCGTAGTTGCTGCCCCCGCCCACCACCAGGCAGCCGCTGCTGACCGTGGCGTTGACCTGGAAAATGCTGGAGGTAGCGGCGTCCAGCGGCCACGGGGCCGCCAGTGCCAGCGCCGCCAGTACTGCCGCTGCCGTACGCACGGCTAGAACGTCAGTTCGACGGCAACCGTATCCGTGTAGGTGCCCGCCGGCAGGCCCGCCACCCCGATCGCCCGGCCATACAGGTTGACCGTCTGCGCCACGCCGGTGCTGGTGGCCAGGCTGATGGTGCCGTCGATGGCCAGCAGGTTGGCGAAGCCGGTATCGGTGAAGAAGTCATAGGGCACGAAATGCCCGGCGCCATCGGCCAATGCACGCGCGCCACCGGTGGCCTGCCCGTCATGACTGCCGGCGCGCACCTTGACCACGGGCACCGTGCCTGCCGAGCAGAGGATCGACATGGCGCCACCGCCGCCCCCCAGCACCTGGCTGCTGGCCTGGGTGAACAGGCTGCTGGTGGTGCCGAAGTTCAGGCTACCGAAGTTGATATTGGTGCTGCCGGCCACGCCGTTGACCAGGCAACTGCTGGTCAGCACCAGGCTGGCGGTGACCTGGCCGGTGACGGTGGTGGCCGCCTGGGCCGCCGGGGTCAGCGCCGCCAGCAAGGCCAGGGCGGGCAACATGAGGGCGGTACGTGATGCCTGTGCGTGCATGATTCACTCCTTGTGTTACCAGTCCAAAGTCACTCGCAGGGTGTCGCTGTAGGTGCCGGCCGGCAGTGCGCTGGTGTTGGCTACCACGGCGCCGAAGATTGGGATGGGAATTTGCCCGCCACTGCTGACGGCGAAGGTTTTCTGCTCGCCGATGCTGTAGCGCTCGGTGCCTGCGGCGTTCTGATACAGCTGATAGGGGATGGTGCGGTTGCCGTTGCTCAAACGCCGCGTGGTGCCGTCGCCGTTGGCGCCGCCATCGATGGTCACGCTGAAGCCGGTTACCGACGGGTTGCAGGCCACCTGCAGCGCGTTGCTGCCGTTGCTGACGCTGGCGCCAATGGGGGCAGTCCAGGTGGGCCCCTGGTCGCCGAAATCCAGGGTGCCGATCTGCCCGCTGCTCAAGGTGCTGCCGGCGCTGTTAACCTGGCAGCCCGCGGTGATCACCAGGCTGGCCTGAATCTGACCGGTCATGGCCGCCATCGCGTCGTCCATCCACAGGGCGGCGAGCAGAATCCACGGCCACTTCACCAGGTCACCGTCACTTTGAGCAAATCGGTGTATTGACCCGCCTTGGGCACGTGAGGCAGCGGCTCGATGCGCGCATACAACGGCAACTCGATGGTGCCGGTGGCCGGTACCCGGCCGCTCAGGGGCTGATCGACCACG
This sequence comes from gamma proteobacterium L18, assembly GCA_000497835.1. Classification (GTDB taxonomy): domain Bacteria; phylum Pseudomonadota; class Gammaproteobacteria; order Pseudomonadales; family Pseudomonadaceae; genus Aquipseudomonas. The sequence goes on from KI547166.1 coordinate 86,041, forward strand.
AAGGGCACGCGTCGCGCCGGGTCGCTATAAATACGATAAGGGATGGGCGTGGCGCCCTCGGCCGCCAGGTAGCGCACATCACCCACGCCGCCATGCTGGCCGCCGTCCACCTGCACCTGATAGGCCGTGTCGGGGTTGCATTCCAGGCGTGGCAAGCGCGTGCGTGGCAGTTGCGCCGACAGCGGGCCCGCCGGATCGTCAAGCCGCGCCGCGCTGCCGAAATCGAGCACGCCCAGGTTCTGAGGACCGGCGTCACGGGGCTGGCCCAGCAACACGCAGCCATGCTGCACGTTGACGCGCACCTGTACTTGCAGTTCCGTGGCCAGTGTCGCCCCGCTCAGCATCACGCTGATCAGGGCGGCGATCGCTTGTCCCTTCACGTCCTCAGTCCTTTCGAGGTGTTCATCCGTGAATTGCAGGCTAGCATTCGAGACAGAAGTTGCCACTTTGGTCAGCCTATTGATACGTGCGTACACCTTGAGCAGCCTGCGTTCCAACACTTTTCGTATCAGACCTGATGCGTGACTTGCACGTGATCGTTAACGTCATGATCAGCCAAATTAAACGATTCAGCCGCCGCCTGTCATACCTTGGTACTGATCCCATCAAGTCCGGGGCGAACAGGTCGATGCTCTGATCAGGCGTACCTTCTTAAACCTGCCGCCCCCAAGGTCCCGAACCCGATGAACCCTTTCCGAATTTTCCGCCAGGCTGCATCGACCACCCCCGGGACAGCCACCGTGTTGAGTAGCTTCAGCGCGCTGAGCCAAAACCTGCAGGCGCTGCACCTGGCGCCCACGTTTATCGCCGGTTTCGTCTCGCCGCACCTTGACCTGGACGCTGTGGCGCGGCAGCTGCGCCAGCGTTTCCCCCAGGCCACCCTGAGCCTGTGCACCACCTCGGGCGAGCTGTGCAACGCCGGTGACAGCCTTTACTGCAGCGCCCAGGGCAACTGGGATCGCATCGTGCTGCAACTGTTCGACGCCAGCGTCATCGCCGGCGCCGAGCTGGTCAGCGTACCGCTGCTCAGCGAAGACATCCGTGGTGGCGGCAAGCGCCTGCCCATGCGCGAACGCATCGACAAACTGGTGGGCGAGCTCAAGCGCGCCCGCCTGAACATGCCCATCGACAGCCGCGACACCCTGGCCTACGTGCTGTTCGACGGCCTGTCGGCGTCCGAGTCATTCTTCATGGAAGCGCTGTACGAGTCGGGGCGTTTCCCGTGCCTGTTCGTCGGCGGCTCGGCCGGCGGCAAGGACGACTTCCAGAAAACCCTGCTGCACGACGGCCAGCGCAGCTACCAGAACCATGCGCAGATCGTGTTTCTCAAATGCGCCCCCCAGGTGCGTTTCGGCGTGTTCAAAAGCCAGAATTTCGAGCCCACCCCGCTATCGTTCAGCGTGCTGACCGCCTCCTTGGAAGAACGCTTTATCCATCAGGTGTTCGATGCCGCCGGCAACATCAAGACCATGGTCCAAGCCCTGTGCGACGCGTTCAAATGCGCCCCTGCACAACTGGAGAAATACCTGGCCGAATACTCGTTCGCCATCCGCGTGGGTGAAGAACTGTTCGTGCGTTCCATCGCCCGCATCGACTATGCCCGGGAAACCGTGCACCTGTTCTGTGACGTGGCGCCGGGCGAAGAACTGGTGATGGTCAAGCGCACCTCGCTGCGCGATGCCACCCAGCGTGATTTCCAGCGTTTCCTGCAGGGCAAGGGCGGCCAGCCGCTGGTGGGCCTGCTCAACGACTGCATCCTGCGCCGCGCCAACAACGCCGGCAAACTGGGAGAAATGACCGGCGTGTTCGGCGACGTGCCCGTGGCCGGCTTCTCCACCTTTGGCGAAATCCTGGGCCTGAACCTGAACCAGACCCTCACCGCCATTTTCTTTTTCAAGGTAGCCAAGGGCGCCAGCTTCAGCGACGACTACATCGACCGCTTCGCCAGCCACTACGGCGAGTTCAAGGCCTTCTTCCTGCGCCGCCAGATCCAGAAGCTGGCCGGCTTGAACCGCGTGGTGGTCAAGCAGATCGAAGCATTCAAGGACCACCATTACACCAGCACCCTCGACATCCAGGGCCTGGACGCCAACGTGATGCCGGTGTTCCACGGCTTGGCTGACCTGGGCCAGGTGCTGTCCCAGGCCACCCATCAACAGGAAGAAATCGCCCGCCAATTGCAGCATTATTCCAGCGAGTTGCACCTGTCCATGGACGACCTGGCCGGCACCATCGACCACCAGAACAGCGTCACCGCCCAGGCCGGCACCACCGTCACCGGGCTGTCCAGCCACGCCGACGAAGTGGTGGGCAGCGCCCGCGACCTGGCCCAGTCGAGCCTGCGCATCCAGTCCATCGTCCAGGTTATCCAGCAAATTGCCGGGCAGACCAACCTGCTGGCCCTCAACGCCGCCATCGAAGCGGCGCGCGCCGGCGAAACCGGCCGTGGCTTTGCCGTGGTTGCCGACGAGGTGCGCAAGCTGGCGGAAATCACCCGCAAGAACGCCGGCGAGATCGGCGTGGACATCGATGCGCTGTCGGGGGCGATTCAGAAGGTGGCGTCGCAGATCGAGGAGCAATCCAGTTCGGTGGGTACGTTGAAGGCGTTGCTGGGCGACCTGGAGAATTCCAGCCGCATGACCGAGGGGACGTCGCAGCGTACCAAGAAGATTGCCGATACGCTGACGGGGTTGACGCAGTTGTAGCCGCTGCCGGCAGGCTGCGCTGGGCAGTATGAGCGCTGCAGACTTTCAGCGAGGCTGAGGGCCAGCGCAAGCCTGGCGGCAGCGGCTACGGGGCCTGGCGCATCCCCTATCTCTACAGGCGAGGCTTTCGCTTCCCACGCTTGTCCCGATCCCACGGCCGGGAACCGAACCTACATACTGAATTGCGGCACCGCCCCCGTCAGCGCACTGCGCGCCTGAATGTGCAAGCCATTCATGTGTCCCACCAGAAACTGCCAGAATGCTGCCTGCATCACCGTTTGCTCAACCAACAACACCGGCAGGAATCGCCTCATTTCGTTGCGAAAATCAGCAGCTACCTGGACATCACTGTTAAGCCAGCCCACTCGGCGCTCGAGCTCAGCAAGAAACTCATTAGCGCCAACCTGATGGTCTTTCAACTTATCAGCAAGCAAATCGAGCGCCGGCTTTACACCTTGCTGATGAAGCCAGGCCATATCCCACAGATCACGGTTCTTTATGCGGTTTGGACGCAGCGCAAAAGCGACGATCTTGTCGGTGTAGATTTCCTCTCGAGACTCGGCCTGCAAAATCAGCCCGGAGGTACCCATCTCAACCCCGTAAGGATTCAATAATACGGTCGGCATCGCCTGGTAGCTTGGAATCGAGCATACATCGATGTTGATCCGTTGTGCCGGCATGTCCTTACGGCCTGGACGGGTCTGAACCTTAAGCTTCCACGTAGCGACGTTTCCCTGCTCACGCACGGGTTCACTAACCTCCACGACCAGCCCATATTTACCCTTCAGTTTTTCGACCAGCACCCGAGCAAGTGCAGCAAGCCGTTCGCGGTCGAAGCCCGCCCCACCCGTGAAATCAAGATCCTCACTCAAGCGGTTCGAGCCATAGCATGCCCTCAGGCAAGTGCCACCAATAAAGGTCAAGCCAGCCAGCAACCCGGCAGAACTCAACGTCAACATGATGTCGTGATGCAGTAATTCCTTCTCCACCACCACCCGTAGCGGTGCAAGGTCCTGCCTGTTGCTCAGTGCTTGGTCTACAAGTCGATCAAACAAATTCACCCGCGACACTCCAGTCAATCAAATCAAGGCTGCGCCGCCCCACGCGCATGTCCCGCAGTGCGAGCTGCGGGCGCGCCCGCCAAAGGCGGCAGCGTGCGTCGTAACTCAACTGGTCGGCGAGCGCCTCTGGTCGCTGCCGGGTGTGGACAAACTCGATGGTGCCCCACTCTGCGCAGCTAATCTGGTTGCTGCGCCCTGAGGACATAACCGTAATCCAGTTGATCGGAACCTGGGAAATGATGCCGACATCACTCAAGGCTGTCTCAAGACTTATGTAAGTGAATTCGTCCGCGTGCAGCCTTGCAGCAGCGTGATACAGGAGCAATCCGTGCGATGGAAGCGCCGGCGGGTATAAGTACAGGCCACGGCAAATCCGGACTAGCACACCCTGGGAAGCAGCTCGACTCATGAGCGTCCTAAAGGCGCGATCCGATAATTCCACTACCAACGCGCGTAAATCGTCAGGTGTGAACAGATACCTCTCGGCGCTCGCGAGCCGACTCAGGCCTGCAGTGAGACGCCGGATGGGCTGGGCCGAAGCCGAGGAATGGACCATGATTATCTCTACAGTAAGTTTCACTTAGTGTAACTTACTGTAGAGATATAGCGCATTCCGGTGGTCCGCCATTTGCCGCCCCCCTGCGGAGTTGACCGTCGAATATCCGGAGTGGCGACGGGCGCTACAGGTGGTCTAAAACAGCGGCGACCATGTCCGACAACCGCCCACCCCTTACCCCCACGCGCTAGCCCCCACCCCGCCGCATTTGCTTAAATACCCGCCACGGCCCACCGTGGGCCTTTCCGTTCTGCATGAGGAATGCCCCTTGGCCGCGTTACCGCCAAAGAAATCCTGGTTCAAGTCCCGCCTGGGCAACGCCCTGGGCCGTCGCCATCTGGGCCGTGGGACGCAGATTACCGAGTACTTCCAGCACAAGGCCCAGCAGCAGGGCTTCACCCTCAGCCACGGCCAGCAGCAGGTCATCGACACCATGGCCGAGCGGGTCGAACCGTTGCTGCAGGAAGAGGCGGCGCAACCGCGCAGTCTGTACCTGTACGGGTCGGTGGGGCGCGGTAAAAGCTGGCTGCTGGATGGTTTCTACCAGGCCATGCCGATGGCCCATAAGCGCCGCCTGCACTTTCACGACTTCTTCGCGCGCCTGCACGAAGGCATGTTCCGCAATCGCCTGCAGCCCGATGCGCTGGAGACCACGCTGGACGAACTGCTAAGCGATTGCCGCCTGCTGTGCTTCGATGAATTCCACGTGCACGACATCGGCGACGCGATGCTGATCACGCGCCTGTTCAAGGCGCTGGATGCCCGCGGGATCTTCCTGGTGGTGACCTCCAACTACCCGCCCGAAGGCCTGCTGCCCAACCCGCTGTACCACGAGCGCTTCCTGCCGGTGATTCGCCTGATCAACGCACAGATGCAGGTGATGGAAGTAGGCGGTGCGCAGGACTATCGCGAACTGCCCAGCGCGGCCAGCGAACAGCAGTTCACCCTGGGCCATTACGTATGGCCAGGCACCGCGCAGCAGCGCGAGGCGTTGAACCTGCCAGCCGGTGATCTGCCACCCTTTGCGCTGGCGGTGGGCAAGCGTGAGCTACGCGCGCGCATGAGCCACGAGCGCACCATTCACTTCACCTTCGATGACATCTGCGAGCAGCCCACGGCGGTGATGGATTACCTGGACCTGAGCGGGCGCTTCGACACCTGGATCATCGATCACCTGCCGTTGCTGGATGATTGCTCGATTGCCGTACAACAGCGGTTCATCAACCTGATCGATGTGCTGTACGATCAGGACAAGCGCCTGATGCTGATCAGCGAGCGGCCGCTGGCCGAAAGCCTGGCGGGCCAGGCCATTGACCTGGCGCGCACGCGTAGCCGGCTGGGGCAGCTTCAGGAACATCACCTTTAATTCGACGTGAACCGCTGACGCAGCCTTTGTAGCAGCGGCCGCCAGGTCGCGTCACGGGCACCACCGACTCACGGACGACTGAACATGGCCACCCTGCACCTGCTCTGCGGCAAAATCGCTTCCGGCAAATCCACCCTGGCCACGCGCCTGGCGGAAGCGCCCAACACGGTCCGCCTGAGCGGTGTGCAAGGCCCGCCTGCGCGCACGCAACGGCGCTGGCGAACATGAATTCGCCGCCAGCGACGCGCAATTCGAGCAGATCAGCCGTTACTTCAGCACGCCAACGCCGCAGGAAGGCTTCAACCTGTCAATGCACATCTAGCACCTGGGCGATCTCGTCGAGGATGGCCGGATCGTCCAGGGTCGACGGCGGCGCGAACACCTCGTGGTCGGCGATTTTGCGCAGCACCGCGCGCAGGATCTTGCCCGAGCGCGTCTTGGGCAGGCGCTTGACCACTTCCACCCGGCGCAGGCAGGCCAGTGCGCCGATGTGCTCACGCACCTGGGCCACCAGTTCACTTTGCAATTGCGCAGCCTGGATACGGGCATCGTCCTTGACCACCACCAGCGCCAACGGCACCTGCCCCTTGATCTCGTCGTGCACGCCAAATACCGCACACTCGGCCACCGCCGGGTGGGCGGCCACCAGGTCTTCCATCTCGCCGGTGGACAGCCGATGGCCGGCGACATTGATGACATCGTCGGTGCGGCCCATGATGTAGACGAAGCCGTCATCGTCCAGGTAGCCGCCATCACCAGTCTGGTAATAACCAGGGTAGGTGCGCAGGTAGGCTTGCAGATAACGCTCATGATCGCGCCACAAGGTCTGGCAGCAGCCGGGCGGCAATGGCAGGCCGATGACGATATCGCCCTGCTGCCCGGCGCCCTGTGGCCGCCCCTCTTCGTCCATCACCCGCACGGCATAACCGGGCACGGCACGGTTGCTGGAACCGGCGCGGGCGCCCGAGCCTTCAAGGCGGGCGCACGGCGCGGTCACCGGCCAGCCGGTCTCGGTCTGCCACCAGTGGTCGTGCACCGGCTTGCCAGTCATGTCCTGGAGCCAGGCGTGGGTGCTGGAGTCCAGCTTCTCGCCGGCCAGGTACAGGCAGCGCAGCGAACTCAGGTCATGGCGGCACAACAGCACGCCGTCGGGGTCCTCCTTGCGGATCGCGCGCATGGCCGTGGGTGCGCAGAACAATGCGTTCACCCGGTACTGCTCGACGATGCGCCAGTAAGTGCCGGCGTCCGGGGTGCGCACCGGCTTGCCTTCGTACATCACGCTGGTGCAGCCGGCCATCAGCGGGCCGTAGACGATCAGCGAATGGCCCACCACCCAACCGACATCGGAAATGCCCCACCACACATCCCCTGCCTGCATGCCGTAGACCTGCTCCAGGGCGAAACGCATGGCCACCGCATGGCCGCCATTGTCCCGCACGATCCCCTTGGGCCGGCCGGTGGTGCCCGAGGTGTACATGATGTACAGGGGGTCGCCGCTGGCCAGTTCCACCGGGGCCACCGGCTGGGCGTCGGCCACTTCACGCTGCCAGTCCAGGTCGCGGCCCGGCACCAGGCTGGCCGCCAGTTTCGGACGCTGCCACACGCCGACATGGGCCGGCTTATGCCGGGCCAGTTCCAGGGCCTTGTCCAGCAACGGCTTGTAGGGCACCACCCGGTCGAACTCCAGCCCGCAGCTGGCGGTAAGGATCAGCGCCGGCTGGGCATCGTCGATGCGCACTGCCAGCTCGTTGGCGGCAAAACCGCCGAACACTACCGAATGCACTGCCCCCAGCCGCGCGCAGGCCAGCATGGCCATGGCGGCTTGGGGGATCATCGGCAGGTACAGGATCACCCGGTCGCCCTTTTCCACCCCCAGGCTGCGCATCCAGCCGGCCAATCGCGCCACTTCATCGCGCAATTGACGGAAACTGAAACGCTGCTGGCTGCCGCTGACGGGCGAGTCATAGGCCAGCGCCGTCTGCTCGCCACGGCCCTGTTCTATCTGGTGGTCAAGGGCCAGGTAACTGGTGTTCAAACAGCCATCGGCAAACCATTCATGGGTGCCGTCGGCAAGCGGAGTGAGGATCTGCGTGGGGGCGCGGTACCAGGCCACCTGGCGGGCCTGCTCGGCCCAGAACGCGGCAGGCTGCGCCAGCGACTGCTCGTAGCATGACTGATAGTTCATGAATCCTGTCCTGGATTGTTGTTATGGGACGGGCGAAACCTGAGTATGGCCGCTATGATGGGCATCGCGAATTTTCAAGATGAGCCCTATGGATACCCTTGCCTTGCTGAAGGCTGGCCAATTGGCCGGCAGCACCCGCTTGAACCTGGCCTGCGGCCTGACCGAGTTCCCCCGCGAGATCTTCGAGCTGGCCGACACCCTGGAGGTGCTGGACCTGACGGGCAACGCCCTGAGCAGCCTGCCGGATGATTTGCACCGGCTGACGCGGCTGAAGATTCTGTTCTGCTCCAATAACCAGTTCACCGAACTGCCGGCCTGCATCGGCCAATGCGCCAACCTGAGCATGGTGGGCTTCAGGGGTAACCGTATCGCACGGGTACCGGCCGAGGCGTTGGGCCCCAAACTGCGCTGGCTGATCCTGACGGACAACTGCCTCGAGACCCTGCCGGACGAAATCGGCGACTGCCACCTGATGCAGAAATTCATGCTGTCGGGCAACCGCCTGAGCGCCTTGCCGGCCAGCATGGCCAAGCTGCACAAGCTGGAACTGCTGCGCCTGTCGGCCAACCGTCTGACCGCCCTGCCGGACTGGCTGCTGACGTTGCCCAGCCTTGCGTGGCTGGCGTGGGCCGGCAACCCCATGAGTGCAGACTTCACCACGCCCCATGACGAAGATGGCATCACCGCCGACATCGCCTGGGACCAGTTGCAGGTGGAGCAGAAGCTGGGCGAAGGCGCCTCGGGGATCATCCACCAGGCCCAATGGGGTGACAAGCCGGTGGCGGTCAAGCTGTACAAGGGCGACATCACCAGCGACGGCACGCCGCTCAACGAGATGAACGCCTGCATTGCTGCCGGCCTGCATCCGAACTTGATCCGCATCGAAGGCAAGCTCAAGGGCCACCCCCAAGGGGTGGCCGGACTGGTGATGGACCTGATCGGCCCAGCGTTCGCCAACCTGGCGGCGCTGCCGAGCTTCGACACCTGCAGCCGCGACGTTTATCCCGACGGCACGCGTTTCACCCCACAGACCTTGGAAACCATGGCCCGGGGCATGGCCTCGGTGGCGGCGCACTTGCATCGTCATGGCATCAACCATGGTGACCTGTACGGGCACAACACGATGTACAACGCGCAGGGCGATTGCCTGCTGGGGGATTTCGGCGCGGCGTCGTTCTATCCCCAGGATGGCAGCCACGTGGCCGCGGCGCTGCAGCGCATTGAAGTGCGGGCGTTCGGGATCTGGCTGGGGGAATTGATCGAGCGGTGCGAGGGGGTGGAGCAGCGTTGGGTTGAGTTGCAGCAGGCGTGCGTACAGCCGGACGTGCTGGCACGCCCGGATTTCGACGCGATCGCAGCCGCTTTCATACAGACTGCGACCGGTCTGTAGTACGAACTGCCTTGTGGAGGCACACTGTGGGAGCAAAGCTTGCTCGCGAGGCGCCGGCACTGACGCCATCGCGAGCAAGCTTTGCTCCCACAGTGTGTACCCCGCTTCTGTAGCAGCTGCCGAAGGCTGCGTCACAGGCGGTGCGCTAGATCAGACAGTGCGCGGCGTCAGTGACGCAGCCTATCGGCCGCTGCTACAGGGGCTTGTTAGCCGGCCAGGCCTACGTACACGTTCTGCACGTCGTCGTTCTCGTCGATGGCTTCCAGGAAGGCTTCGACTTCGGCCATGTGCTCGTCGCTCAGGCCCGACACCGGGTTCTTCGGCATGTAGCCGATTTTTGCCGATACCACGTTGAAGCCCTGCTCCGGCAGCGCCTTGCACACGGCGTCCAGGTCAGCGAAGTCGGTGACGAACAGGGTCGAACCCTCTTCCTCGCCCGCTTCGAAATCCTGCGCACCGGCTTCGATGGCGGCCATTTCCGGGTCAGCGTCGGCGCTGGCCGGGGTGGCTTCGATCATGCCCACGTGATTGAAGTCCCACGACACCGAACCTTCGGCGCCCAGGGTACCCTTGCGGAACAGCACGCGGATCTGCGAGACGGTACGGTTGACGTTGTCGGTCAGGCACTCGACGATCACCGGCACCTGGTGCGGGGCGAAGCCTTCGTACTTGACCAGGGTGTAGTTGACCGCTTCACCGCCGATGCCCGCGCCTTTCTTGATGGCGCGCTCCAGGGTTTCGCGGGTCATGGAGGCTTTCTTGGCCTGCTCGATCACCAGGCGCAGGCGCGCGTTGGTGTCGGGGTCGGTACCGGCCCGCGCGGCAATCGAAATTTCCTTGGACAGCTTGCCGAAGATGCGCCCTTTGGCGTTGGCTGCTGCTTCTCTGTGTTTAGCTTTCCACTGTGCGCCCATTTCAACTCTCTTTCTCTGGCGCCGATACCGGTATCGATCAGCGCATCGCGCCAGTTTATACGCCCTTAATCGCGCAATCGACAAAAAATCCCGGTCAGCCTGCCCAGACCTGACCGGGCACTGGGGCGGCACACGCTTTGTGGGACCGGGCGAACCTCGGGAAGCAGGCACCTCTGATTGCGCGGCGTGCCCTTCCCGAGCTGACGCCCGGTCCCACAAGGAGGGTGGCGTTTAAGCGGTCGGTGCCAACTCGAGGAACGCGCGGATCAGGCGCAGTTCGCGCCGCCGCTCCAGGCAGCCGACCATGTGCTGGTTGACCAACCCCTCGCCACGCACCGGCACCGCCACCACCCGCGGGTCATGGCTGACTTCCACCGACGCCACAATGCCAATCCCCAGCTGCGCCGCCACCGCTTCGGTCACCGCCTCGCGGCTGTCGAGTTCCAGCAACACCCGCGGTATCACCCCCGCCGCTGCACAGGCCTGATCGAAGGTGCGCCGGGTGATGGAATGGGGCTCGCGCAACACCATGATCTGTTCATGCAACTGGCCCAGGTCGATCACCTGCCCGGCCCACTCATGACCCGACGGTACCAGCGCGCAGATCTGCGACGGGCTGAGGGCCTGCAAGTACAGGCCCTTGCGCGGTTCCACCTCGGTCATCACCGCCACGTCGGCGTGCTCGGCGGTCAGCGCGGTGAGGGTTTCCTGAGCATTGCCCAATCGCAGGTTTACCGTGATGCCTGGGTATTTCTCACGCAGCCTGGCCAGCATCGGCATCACCCGGTGCGGGCCGTCGGCGGCCACTTCCAGGCGCCCGGTCAGCAGTTGACGGTTGGCCTCCAGCATCGCCTGGGCTTCCTCGGCCAGGCTGAACATCGCCCGGGTGATGGCCGCCAGCTTGGTGCCTTCTTCGGTCAGTTCCACTCGTCGGGCGGTGCGCCGCAACAGGGTGAGCTGGTAGTGCTCCTCCAGGGCCTTGATGTGCCCGGTGACCGCCGGCTGGCTGATGAACAGGCGCTCAGCGGCGCGGGTGAAGCTGCCCTCGCGGGCCACGGCGTCGAAGGCGCGCAGCTGGAAAAGGTTCATGGATCGGCCTGACTTATAGTTGAGATAACAACAAACAATTTGATTGATAGCTCATGGAATTGCAACTTAGGCGCCGTACGTTCAGCCCATCGCTTGCGAGGAACACCATGAGCACCAGCGCCCCCATCCTGCTTACCCCTGGCCCCTTGACTACCTCGGCCCGCACCCGTCAGGCAATGATGATGGATTGGGGCTCCTGGGACGACAGCTTCAACCGGCTCACCGCCAGTGTCTGCGAACAACTGCTGGCCATTATCAACGGCAGCGCCAGCCACCACTGCGTGCCACTGCAAGGCAGCGGCACCTTCGCGGTGGAAGCCGCCATCGGCACCCTGGTGCCGCGCGACGGCAAGGTGCTGGTGCTGATCAACGGCGCCTACGGCCAGCGCCTGGCCAACATCTGCAAAGTACTGGGTCGCACCTTCAGCACCTTCGAAACCGCCGAGGACGACCCCACCACCCCGGCCGATGTCGACCGCCTGCTGCGCGACGACCCCAGTATCAGCCACGTGGCACTGATCCACTGTGAGACCAGCACCGGCATCCTCAACCCCCTGCCCGAGATCGCCCACGTGGTGGCCCGGCACGGCAAACGCCTGATCATCGACGCCATGAGCAGCTTCGGCGCCCTGCCCATCGACGCCGCCCAGGTGCCGTTCGACGCGCTGATCGCCGCCTCCGGCAAATGCCTGGAAGGCGTGCCCGGCATGGGCTTCGTGTTCGCCAACAAGGCCGCACTGGCCCAGGCCGAGGGCAATTGCCACTCCCTGGCCATGGACCTGCACGACCAGCATGCCTACATGGCCAAGACCGGCCAATGGCGCTTCACCCCGCCCACCCACGTGGTGGCGGCCTTGCATGAAGCCCTGCTGCAGTACAACGAGGAAGGCGGTCTGGCCGCCCGCCACGCCCGCTACGTCGACAACTGCCAGACGCTGCTGGACGGCATGGCCGCCATCGGCGTGCGCAGCTTCCTGCCGGCCGCCATCCAGGCGCCGATCATCGTCACCTTCCATGCCCCGAACCATCCGGGCTACCAGTTCAAGGCGTTCTACGAGCGCGTCAAGGCCAAGGGTTTCATCCTCTACCCGGGCAAGCTGACCCAGGTTGAAACCTTCCGCGTGGGCTGCATTGGCTGCGTGGACCGCGCCGGCATGCAGGCTGCCGTGGACGCCGTGGCCCAGGTGCTGCGCGAAATGGAAGTGCTGGACATCTGACCCTCCCCCTATTTGAAGCATTGATCAGGACGCAACCATGAACTACACCAACCCCAGCAAAACCCAGGCCGTGATCCTCGACTGGGCCGGCACCGTGGTCGACTTCGGCTCGTTCGCCCCCACGCAGATCTTCGTCGAAGCCTTTGGCGAGTTCGACGTGCAGGTGTCCATCGAAGAGGCCCGAGGCCCGATGGGCATGGGCAAGTGGGACCATATCCGCACCCTGTGCAATGTGCCGGCGATCAGCGAGCGCTACGCCAAGGTGTTCGGCCGCGCGCCCACCGACGATGACGTCACGGCCATCTACAATCGCTTCATGCCGTTGCAGATCGAAAAGATCGCCACCCACTCGGCGCTGATCCCCGGCGCGCTGGACACCATTACCGGCCTGCGCAACGAGGGTCTGAAGATCGGCTCCTGCTCCGGTTACCCGGCGGTGGTGATGGAAAAGGTGGTGGAACTGGCCAGGCAGAATGGCTATGTCGCCGACCACGTAGTGGCCACCGACGAGCTGCCCAACGGCCGCCCATGGCCGTCCCAGGCCCTGGCCAACGTGATTGCCCTGGGCATCGACGACGTCGCCGCCTGCGTCAAGGTGGATGACACCGTGCCGGGCATTCTGGAAGGCCGCCGCGCCGGCATGTGGACCGTGGCGCTGGTGTGCTCGGGCAACGCCCTGGGGCTGACGTACGAAGGGTACAAGGCGCTTGAGCCTGCGAAACTTGCCAGCGAGCGCAAGCGCATTCACGCGCTGTTCGGAGGCTCGCGCCCGCATTACCTGATCGACACCATCAACGAGTTGCCTGAGGTGATCGCCGACATCAACCGTCGCCTGGCGGCCGGCGAGATGCCACAAACTGCTTAATGAATTAACAATAACCGTCTTGTGGTGTACACACTGTGGGAGCAAAGCTTGCTCGCGATGGGGCCTGTGCTGGCGCCATCGCGAGCAAGCTTTGCTCCCACAGTGCTAACCCCCCACACCCGTTTATGCTTTGTGATACTGCTCCACCCACTTGGCATAGGCATCGATAAAGCCCTGCAAAAACGGCTTGCTCTTCTCCGCCAACGCCCCGCTGTCGTCGAACAGCGACCCGGCATTGCCGACATAAGCCTCCGGCTGCTGCAGGCAAGGCACATCCAGAAACACCAGCGACTGGCGCAAATGATGGTTGGCGCCAAACCCGCCAATCGCCCCTGGCGAAACGCTGATCACCGCCCCCGGCTTGCCCGCCCACGAACTCTTGCCATACGGCCGCGACCCCACGTCGATGGCGTTCTTCAGCGGCGCCGGCACCGAACGGTTGTACTCGGGCGTGACAAACAGCACGGCATCCGACGAACCGAGCGCATTGCGGAAGGTGCTATAGGCCGCCGGTGGTGTACCATCAATGTCCTCGTTATAAAGCGGCAAATCGCCAATTTCGAGGATCTTCAACGAAAGACTCGGCGGCGCCAGGGCAATGAGGGCGTTGGCCACCTTGCGGTTGAGGGATGCTTTTCTCAAGCTGCCGACCAGAACGGCGACGGAGTACACCTTGCTCATGACTGCTCCAACATTTCCGCTGAAAGGAGGTGTAGGTATAGATGAGCCTGGCCCGCTTTGCCGCGTTGTGTTCCGGGAGATGGTTTTTTTTCATCGACGGTAAAACTTCCCAGGTAAAACAGTGGTCTACAGGGCGCAAGTTTCACACGTGGATATATTCAGAGGTTGTAATTCAATGGCTGCAGTACTCGTTGGACAGTTTCATGCGCGGGATGCCGAAGGTCGGATCTACCCGGTGCATGAATTCCAGGAAGCCACACTCGAGCCTGACGGCAGCAGCGGTTCGGCCCCCAAGGTTACCTATCGCCTGGCCATTGGCGATCGCGTCAATCACCTGGGTGAAGACCGTTTCGAGCTGGTGCAGAGCGGCGTCGAGATCGTGCGCATCCCCTGAGTAGCACCCGCGCCGCTGGCGGTGGGCGCGAATCGCCCGGCATAATGGCCGTTCGAGCATGCACGCTCCCCCCCCCGGGCACGGACTCCACTCATGCGACTACGCCACATTGAAGTGATTCAGGCGCTTATGCACGGTGGCAGCCTCAGCGCTGCCGCCGAACTGTTGCAACTCCCCCAGGACACCATCAGCGCCGCCTTGCAAGAGGCCGAGACCCAGAGCGGCCTGCTGCTGTTCGCCCGGGTGCGCGGGCGTCTGCAACCCACGGATGAAGCCCTGGCCCTGGCCCACGGCCTGAACCAGCTGGACGGTCCGCTGGAACAGATTCGCCGCCTGGCCGCCGAACTGCGTCTGCATCAGGAAACACCCTTGCGGGTAATCTGCACCGAGGCCCTGGCCCATCGCTTGCTGCCGCAAAGCCTGGCCGCCCTGCGCCGCCGCTTCCAGGACACCCCCTGCCAACTGCTCAGCCAGCCCACTGCGGCCATCGTCCGTAGCCTGCTGCTGCGCGAAGGCGAACTGGGCTTGAGCCTGCACCACCCCAACCACCCCGACATCGAGTGCACGGCGCTGATCGAAGGCAAACTGCAACTGCTGGCGCCCCATGGCTGGCTGTCGCCCAAGCATAAATACATCGGCATTCAGGAGCTGGCGGGCCAGGCGATGATTGGCCTGGAAGGCCAGGACCCGATCAGCCTGCGCCTGGACGCCAAACTCGAAGGCTTGCGGCCGGCGCCCAAGGTGCAGATGCGCGTGCAGAACTACCAGATGATGCGCAGCATGGTGGAGGCAGGGGAAGGCTTGGCGGTGGTGGATCCGTTTACGGCTGCGGGGGCACGCGAGGCGGGGCTGGATGTATGCCCGATTTCGCCGGCGGTGCCGGTGACGCTCTATGCATTGGCGTTGAAGGGCAGCGAGCCCAGTGCTGCGGCCAAAGCGCTGTTGGAAATCGTGACCCAAAAAGCCCAGGCCACACTCGGCCAGCCTTGACCTGTAGCAGCTGCCGAAGGCTGCGTCACAGGCAACACGGTACATCAGCCAGTCGGCTTGGGGCCGTGACGCGGCCTGACGGCCGCTGCTACAGGGGGGGGGCGGCGCCTCTAGAACATCAGATACCAAAACATCGCCACCTCGCTGGTCTGCGGATCAATCCCCCGATAGCGCAAGTGATCCAGCCCACCGAGCTCAAACCCATACCCCTCATACAATCGGCACGCCGCCAGATTGTTGTTCTGGGTCTCCAGCATGATGCCCGGCAAGCGCTTCTTGCGCGCCCACCAGGTGGCCACATCCAGCAACGCCCGCGCCACCCCGTGGCGCCGCGCCGGGGCATGCACCGCCAGCTCGTCCACATGGGCCAGGCCGTTCCAGTTGGTGCTGACCACCACATGCCCCACCGCCCGCCCGTCCAACCAGGCGACGAAAATGGCGCTGTCGTCCTTGTCGCGGTAGCTGCTGAACTCGTCCGGATCAATGCCGTAGCATTTCTGGTAGGGCGCTACCGCCTGCACGGGCCATTTGGCCACCGGCAGGCCGATCTGCGGACAGGCGTAACCCTGCACCTGAAAGCCGTATTCACTGTCCAGCACATAGGGGGCGAAGGCCTCGTCGGCCAGGCGCACCGAAATGGCCGGGTTGACCGTACTCATGACTGCTCGGTCTCCTTGATGCAATCGACCGTGTAAGGGCCGTGTTCGTGTTGCAAGCCGTGGACATCGGCGACGAAGCCTGGGAAGCCCTGGTCGAACGCCCTGGCGAAGGCCAGGTAGTCGATGACCGAGCGCGTCGACTCACTGAAGCGCTCCCCTGGCATGATCAGCGGGATGCCTGGCGGATAAGGCACCAGCATGACCGCTGCGATGCGTCCGGGCAACTCATCGATGGGCACCGCTTCCACTTCGCCGCGCACCAGGGCGTCGTAGGCATCGGCCGGGGTCATGGCGGCTTCGGGCAACACCGTGTACATGCGTTTGAGGTGCTTGGCCGTGGCATTGCTGCGGTAACAGGCGTGCAACTGGTCGCACAGGTCGCGCAGGCCCATGCCCTGATAGCGCACCGGATCCAGACGGGCCACGCAGGGCAGGCATTGCAGCAATTCGACATTGGCGTCATAGCTGCGCTTGAACTCCAGCAACTCGGTCAGCAAGGTGCTCCACTTGCCCTTGGTAATGCCCATGGAAAACAGCACCAGGAAAGAATACAGCCCGGTTTTCTCGACCACCAGGCCGCGCTCCCACAGGAACTTGCTGACCACCGCCGCCGGAATGCCGCGCTCGCTCAAGGCACCCGAGGCGGTCAGGCCGGGCATCACCAGGGTGACCTTGATCGGGTCCAGCAGCACATAGTCTTCGGCCACGTCGCCAAAGCCGTGCCAGTCAGCCTGGGGCGCCAGCAGCCAGTCCTGGGTGGCGACCTTCTCGGTGCCCTCCACGCCCGGCGGCTGCCAGATGCTGAACCACCAGTCCTCGGCCGCGAAGGACTGGCGCAGATTGGCCAGGGCACGGCGAAAGCTTAGCGCCTCATCGAACATTTCCTGCAACAGCGAACGCCCGGCCGTGCCTTCCATCATCGCCGAAGCCACGTCCAGCGACGCGATGATGCTGTACTGCGGCGAGGTGGAGATGTGCATCATGAACGCTTCATTGAAACGGTCGCGGTCCAGTTGCCGCACGCCACCGTCCTGCACGTGGATCATCGATGCCTGGCTGAAGGCGGCCATCAACTTGTGGGTGGAGTGGGTGCTGAACACCAGCGGGCTGTCCGCGCCGCGTGTGGTGCCCATGCCGTAGCGGCCGGCAAAAAATTCGTGAAAGGCGGCGTAGGCGTACCAGGCCTCGTCGAAGTGCAGCACCTCCACGCTGGTGCCCAGGGTGTGCTTGATCAACTCGGCGTTGTAGCACAGGCCGTCATAGGTGGAGTTGGTGACCACCGCCAGCTTGACTCTGGGCCGTCGCCCGCGAGCCAGCGGGTTGGCGTCGATCTTGGCCTGGATGGACGCCTCGCTGAATTCGCTGAGGGGGATGGGGCCGATGATGCCCAACTCATTACGCTCCGGCGCCAGGTACAGGGGGATGGCGCCCGTCATGATGATCGCGTGCAACACCGACTTGTGGCAGTTACGGTCCACCAGCACCAGGTCGCCCCGCGCCACCGTGGCGTGCCAGACGATCTTGTTGGCGGTGGAGGTGCCATTGATGACGAAGAAGGTGTGATCGGCGCCAAAGTTGCGCGCCGCCCGGGCTTCGGCCTCGGCCAGCGGGCCGGTATGGTCCAGCAGCGAACCCAGTTCCGGTACCGACACTGACAAGTCCGAGCGCAGGGTATTCTCGCCAAAGAACTGGTGGAACGCCTGCCCCACCGGGCTCTTGCGATAGGCCACGCCACCCCCGTGGCCCGGCGTGTGCCAGGAATAGTTGGACTGCGCCGTGTGCTGCACCAGCGCCTTGAAGAACGGCGGCAGCAGCCCGTCCAGGTAATTGCGCGCCGCCCGCGCCACCTGACGGGCGAGAAACGGCACGGTGTCTTCGAACAGGTAAAGGATGCCGCGCAACTGGTTCAGTTCGCTCAAGGCATCGGCGGAGGCGTTCTCCAGGGTCACCTGCTCGCCCAGCGCAAAGATCGGCAGGTTCGGCGCGCGCACCCGTGCCAGACGGATCAGCGTCACCATATTTTTCAACAGATGGGTATGCTCGCCCGCGCCTTCGGCGGCAATCAGCATACAAGCCAGGCCGTGATGGGTGGCCGCCACCAGCCGCGCTTCGGCGTCGTCGGTGGCCAGCAGGAGGCTGAAGCCTTCCTGCTCCAGCTCTTGGGCAATGCCGCGTACCCGCGCCCCGGCCACGGTATCGGCCTTGACGTCGCGGTGCACGATCAGCACGGGAAACTTGAGGTCTTTGTACATCACAGGCAGCCCCTAGACGGCCGCAAAAGGCGGCCCATGGTCTCAGGGTAGAAGCTGACCGGCGCTTGCGTCAGCGGTGAGGGCACCAGCTTGTAACAAAAGGTCGCCCGCGAACAATCGCGGGCAAACAGCCATCAGGCCGTGGCGCCCTGTTCGGCTTCCACCAGCTGGGTCCACAGCGCCGGTGCACCGGCGGACTTGGCGATGATCGCCAGACGCGCTTCGTGCTCGGCCAGCTCGGCCTCACTCGCAGCGATCACCGGCGCACGGCGACGATCGGCCGGCAGGCGACGGATCTCGCTGCCCTGGTTGCCACCGCCTTCGGCGCCATCGCTGGCGTTACCGGCCAGCGACAGGCTGGTCTGGCCACCGGTCATGGCCAGGTAAACGTCCGCCAGAATCTCGGAGTCGAGCAACGCGCCGTGCAGCTCACGGCCCGAGTTATCCACGCCATAGCGTTTGCACAAGGCGTCGAGGCTGTTGCGCTGGCCAGGGTGGCGCTCACGGGCCATGGCCAGGGTGTCGAGCACCGTACAGTAAGTGGTGACGTCGACACGGTCCTGCTGGCCCAGCAAGGCGAATTCGTTGTTGATGAAACCAACGTCGAACGGCGCGTTGTGGATGATCAGCTCGGCGCCCTTGATGAACTCGAAGAACTCCTCGGCCACCTCGGCAAAGCGCGGCTTGCCGATCAGGAACTGGTCGGTGATGCCGTGCACCCCGATTGCGCCCTCATCGCTTGAGCGGTCCGGCTGCAGGTACACGTGGAAGTTGCGCCCGGTCAGGCGCCGGCCGATGACTTCGACACAACCGATCTCGATGATGCGGTGACCATCGGTCACCGGCATGCCGGTGGTTTCGGTATCGAGGACTACGTATCTCGTGGCCATGGGTGCAACACTCTCGTCATTTCAACAGCGGGGACAGCCGCGCACTTTAGCATAAGTGGAGGCGCTTGGGCTTAGAGGGGGTGTGCGTCGAAGGCTCACCCGGTGTTACAGTTTCCTCAGGTCATCGACGACACAACGCCAGGCATCGCCGTTAGACTGACGCAACACTCACATCGCAGGACGCCCCAAATGCCTGAAGCATCCCCCAAAGCCGTAACTGACATGCCTTCACACTTTGAAGCCGGTGAACGAATGCGCGCGTTTGCCCAGCGCCTACGTACCAACCGTAACGAAGCGAAGGCCTTCCGTGAAAAAACCGGCGTTTTCGATAAATCTGGCGAGCTGACGCCTGCGTACCGTTAGATGTACCGGGTCCTACCTTCGTTTATCCTGGGTTTCCATGGCTGCGACCGTGAGGTTGGCGAAGCTGTGCTGGCAGGCGAGCACCTTCGTTCAAGTGAGAATGACTGGGATTGGCTCGGTGCCGGCGTCTATTTTTGGGAGAACAGCCCGCACCGCGCGCTAAGCTACGCAAAGATGTTGAAGCGCTTGAGCAAGCAGACGAAAGGGGTCATCAAAGATCCATTCGTGATTGGCGCCGTCATTGACCCAGGGCGCTGCCTGAACCTGAGCGACGAGGGGGCATTGTTCGAGCTTCGCGGTGCATATGAGATCCTGGCAGCGTCCGCCGACAGCCCTGACAGGCTGCCACGTAACGTAGCAGGTTACTCGAGCGATATTGATGCTATCAAGCGGCATCTGGATTGCGCTGTCTTTGAAACCCTTCATGCCTGGCGGGAAAGCGAACAACTCTCGACTTATCAAACGGTAAGATCTCCGTTTCAAGAAGGATGCCCCTTGTACCCGGGCAGTGGATTTCATGAGAAATCCCATGTGCAGATCTGTGTGCGGGACATGCTGCATATCAAAGGATACTTTCGCCCGCGCGATGTCGACGGCGGCATCTTTCAGGCCTAGGGCAGCAGCTACACAAACGTACACCACCGCCGCAAATCCCGCATATTATCGCCCTGCCCTGCCACCGCCCCATGGAGACCCTCGTGGCCAACACCTTCAACTTCGACACCGTCCACGACCGCCACAACACCGGCAGCACCAAATGGAGCCGCTTCCCCGCCGACGTGCTGCCCATGTGGGTGGCCGACATGGACTTCGCCGTCGCCCCCGGCATCATCCAGGCCCTGCAGGACCGCCTGATGCACCCGATGCTGGGCTACAGCGTGGCCCAGGACAGCCTGCGCGCCACCCTGGTCAAGGCCCTGCGCGAAGTGTTCGACTGGGAGGTGGCGCCCGAGGAACTGGTGTTCCTGCCGGGCGTGGAAGGCGGTGTGAACATGGCGCTCAACGGCCTGCTGGCCCCTGGCACCGGCGTGGTGGTGCAGACGCCCAACTACCGCCCCCTGCTCAACGCCGCCGGGCACTGGAAGCTGCCGCGCATCGACCTGCCGTTTCACGTGGACGCCAGCGGCCAGTACCCCACCGACCTGGCGGCACTGGACAAGGCCCTGGGCCAGGCCGGGGCGATGATCCTCAGCAATCCGCACAACCCGATGGGCAAGGTGTTCGACCGCGTCGAGCTGCAAGCCATCGCCGATGCCTGCGTGGCCCACGACACGTTGCTGATCAGCGACGAGATCCACGCGCAGATCCTGTTCGATGGCCGCAAGCACGTCCCTATTGCCAGCCTCAACGACGAGATCGCGCAACGCACCATCACCCTGATGTCGGCCACCAAGGCGTTCAACATCGCCGGCATGAAGAATGCCTTTGCCGTGATCAAGAACCCCGCCCTGCGCCATCGTTTCAACGTGGCTCGGTTGGGCATGGTGGACAGCGTCAGCACCCTGGGGTTGGTAGCGACCGAGGCGGCCTACAACCACGGCGCGCCATGGCTGGCAGAGGCCATTGCCTACCTGCAGGCCAACCGCGACTACCTGGCCCATGCCGTGGCTACGCGCCTGCCGGGGGTGAGCATGACCTTGCCGCAGGGGACGTACCTGGCGTGGCTGGATTGCAGCGCGCTGGGGCTGAACGACCCCCATGCCTTTTTCCTGAAAGAAGCCAAGGTAGGGCTGAGCCCAGGTACTGATTTTGATGATGAAGTGGGCGGCCAGTTTGTGCGCCTGAACTTCGGCTGCCCGCGGGCCCTGCTGGAGGAAGGCATCGCACGGATGGAGCGCGCCCTGAAGGGGCGCTAGCTACAGGACCGCGTCGTCTGTATCGCGGCCAAGGCCGGCTCCTACCACGATCGGCGTAGGAGCCGGCCTTGGCCGCGATGCAGGCAACGCGGTTTCAAGATCAGCGCTTGAGCGCCCGCACCTCATCTACCCCACGGTTGGCCAACTGGTCTGCCCGCTCATTGCCATGATGCCCGGTATGCCCGCGCACCCACTTCCACTTCACGGTATGACGGCCCACCTGCTCATCCAGCATCTGCCACAGGTCGGCATTCTTCACCGGCTGCTTGGCGGCCGTCTTCCAGCCGCGCTTCTTCCAGTTGACCATCCATTCGTTGATGCCCTTCATCACGTACTCGGAGTCGGTCACCAGCAGCACTTCGCAAGGGCGCTTGAGTTCTTCCAGGCCGCGGATGGCCGCCATCAGTTCCATGCGGTTGTTGGTGGTGGCGGCCTCGCCGCCCCACAGTTCCTTTTCCACGCCCTTGCACACCAGCAGGGCGCCCCAGCCACCGACGCCCGGGTTGCCCTTGCAGGCGCCGTCGGTGAAGATTTCAACGCTATCGCTCATTACTACCTATCCGTCGATGTCAGGGTTCGCTGTTGCGCCGATTGACCTTGGCCATCGGCAACGGGATCAGCTTGCCCATGGGTTCGCGACGCACCTGGCGCAGCGGGCGCAGGCCCACCACCAGTTTGCGCGCGACCAATATATAGAAGCCGCCACCGGCGCTCTGCCATTGCCCGGCGCGGCGCTCCCAGCCTGACAGGCGCGCTTGCCAGGCCGGTGACGCAAGCGGCGGACGATAGCACCCGAACCGGCGTTTCTCCAGCGCAAAGCCCAGCAGGTTGAGCCAGTCGCCCACCCGTGAGGCGGAAAAGCACCGGGCCTTGCGCAAGGCATCATGGGCGAACGCGCGGCGCAGGCCCCAGGCGCTCCAGGGGTTGATGCCGACGATGATCAGGTGGCCGCCAGGGCGCACGGCGCTGGCCGCCTCGCGCAGCAGGCCATGGGGTGACAGGCTGAAGTCCAGGCCGTGTTGCAGCACCACCACGTCGGCGGCGTGCTCGCTCAGGGGCCAGGCCTGCTCTTCGCAGACAATCTCCACCCCCGGCAGCGGCGCGCCCAGGCGCACGTTGCGCTGCACTTGCGGGGCCTGGGGCGGCAACTGCGCGCTGGGCCCGTAGTGCACCAGGTAACCGCCGAAGAACCGGCCCAGTTCTTCCTCCAGCAAGGTCTGTTCTTCCTTGAGCAGGAACTGGCCCAGCGGGCCCTCGAACCAGTCCCGGGCCTGGCCGATCAACTCCAGCCATTCCGGGTCGGCCTGCGCAAAAGCTTTATCGGTCATTGCCATCTCCCACCGAAGAGGTTCACCAATAGCCCCAACAGGCTCTAAGATGCACCATTATTCAACGCTTAGCGAATCGCGCCATGATACAGATCGACGCACTGCCCGCCTTCACCGATAACTACCTGTGGTTGTTACAAGACACTGCAAGCAAACGCTGCGCGGTGGTCGATCCGGGCGATGCGGCCCCCGTGCGCGCCTGGCTGACGCAGCACCCGGACTGGCAGTTGACCGACATCCTGGTCACCCACCACCACAACGACCATGTGGGCGGCGTGGCCGAACTCAAGCAACTGACCGGCGCCACCGTCTACGGCCCGGCCCACGAGAACATTCCGGCCCGCGACGTGGCACTGGACGACAACGCCACGCTGCAGGTGCTGGGCCTGGATTTCCAGGTATTCGCCGTGCCCGGCCACACCCTGGGCCACATCGCCTATTACCACGCGGGCAACGCGCCGCTGCTGTTCAGCGGCGACACCCTGTTCGCAGGGGGCTGCGGCCGCCTGTTCGAAGGCACGCCGGCGCAGATGCATCAATCGCTCCAGCGCCTGGCCGAGTTGCCGGAAAACACGGCGGTCTACTGCGCCCACGAATATACCCTGAGCAACCTGCGCTTTGCCCGCGCGGTGGAGCCTGAAAACCCGCACCTTGCCCAACGTTTCGCTGACGTTACCCGCCTGCGCGACGAAAATCGCATCACGTTGCCATCATCCATTGGCCTGGAACGGCTGACCAACCCCTTCCTGAGGGTGTCTGAAGCGGCCGTCAAAGAAAAAGCAGACGAACGGACAGGCGCTGTAAACCCTTCTCCCGAGTCCGTTTTTGCTGCCTTGAGGGCATGGAAAGATAAGTTCTAAAGCCTCCCGGCTTGCGCCAAAAAATTCTGAAAGGTTGACCCGGGGGTGGGCAGTTTCTAGAATCGCCCGACATTTTTGCCCGGATCACCTTCCCAGCCAATGTCGTCCACCACTCGAAAGCCCTTCAATTGCGACGCATTGACGCGTTTGGCCCAAGCCATCGCGCTGACCCTGCCTGTGGTTCTGGTGGGGTGCCAAAGCACGAGTCAGGTGCCGGATGCCGAGAGCGTCAGGCTGCACAGCCTGAACGCCCGCATCAAGCAAAAACCCCTGTTCGAGAACCAGCAACAAGCCCAGCAGCAGGTGCCCCAGGATGTATGGGCACGCATGCGCCAGGGCTTCCAGCTGCAGGACGGCATCGCGGTGAACCCGCGCGTCGAGCAGCAGCGTCTGTGGTTCGTCAGCAACCCCTCGTTCCTGGAAAACGCCAGTGACCGTGGCAGCCTGTACATGCACTACATCGTCGAGCGTCTGCAGGAACGCAACATGCCGCTGGAGCTGGCGCTGCTGCCGGTGATCGAAAGCGCCTACAACCCCATGGCCTATTCGCGCAGCGACGCCACCGGGCTGTGGCAGTTCATCCCGTCCACCGGCCGCTACTTCAACCTGCGCCAGACTCGTTTCTACGACGGCCGTCGCGACGTGACGGCGTCCACCGCCGCCGCACTGGACTACCTCAGCCGCCTGCACGACATGTTCAACGGCGACTGGCTGCTGGCCCTGGCGGCCTACAACGCCGGTGAAGGCACGGTCAGCCGCGCCATCGAGCGCAACGAGAAACTGGGCCTGCCCACCGACTACTGGAACCTGCCCCTGCCTCAGGAAACCCGCGACTACGTGCCCAAGCTGCTGGCACTGTCGGAGCTGGTGATGTCGCCCGAGGCCTACGGCGTGAACCTCAACCCCATCGCCAACCAGCCGTATTTCGAGGTGGTGGAAGTCAACCAGCAGATGGACCTGGGCCGCGTGGCGGCACTGGCCAACATCGACGAGGACGAGCTGTTCCAGCTCAACCCGGCCCTCAAGCAGCGCGTGACCGTGGACGGCCCCCAGCAATTGCTGGTGCCCACCGCCAAGGCCCACCTGCTGACCGAAAGCCTGGCCAAGATGGGCCCCGAAGAACTGCTGACCCTGGCGCCCAAGCGCAAGCTGGTGGAGGACGTGGCCCGCACCGACATGCCGGCCCGCCGCCGCAGCTACAAGGTCAAGCGTGGCGACAACCTGACCCTGATCGCCAAGGCCAACAAGGTTGACGTCAAGGACCTGCAGCACTGGAACAAACTGTCGGGCATGCACCTGAAAGTCGGCCAGACCCTGGTGATGCAGGACAACACCCGCAGCGTGTCCAAGGGCCGTGGCAAATCCACCGCCGTGGCCAGCGCCAGCACGGGCAAGAGCCGCCAGGTCGCCACCCGCTACAAGATCCGCAAGGGTGACTCGCTGTACGTGGTGGCCCAACGTTTCAACGTCGAGGTCAACCACCTCAAGCGCTGGAACCCCAACACCGCCCGCGCGCTGAAACCAGGCCAGACCCTGGTCGTGTACCGCGACCGCTGATCCCCACTCGCCCATACCTGCCTATGACCCGTAGCAGCGGCCGTCAGGCCGCGTCACAGGCGGCGCGCATTTCCTGACCCACCGAGTCGCCGGGGACGCAGCCTTCGGCTGCTACAGGCCGGCGTCGTCTGCATCGCGGCCAAGGCCGGCTCCTACCACGGACGGCGTAGGAGCCGACTTTAGTCGCGATGCAGGCAACGCCGTTTTAAGACAGTTGCTGCTACAGAAACGGGGTGCACACTGTGGGTAAGCCGCAGCAACCGCGATATCAACCACAAGGCGTCATCATGACCACCGAAACCCCGGAAGCACTCAAAGCCCGCAAACTGGCCCACCTGGGCGCCGTCCTCGAAGCCCTGAGTGCCGAGACCCGCGACGTGTCGCGCGCCTTCTATCACGGCTGGATTCTCTCCGCCGCCATGGAGCTGTGGGACCGTGGGGTGCTCAGCCAGGAAGAACGGCTGGACATCGAAGCGAAGGTCAAAACCCTGACCCAGGCCCCTGCTGCTGCCGAGTAACGCGACAACTCCCACAGGGCCCTGGCCTGCACCACCGCAGGCAACACTGCTCGCCAAAGCCCAGCTGGCGGGGCGCTAGCTGGCCCAGCGGTCGCTGATGATCTTGAAAACAAGATCAAGGTCGAGGTCTTTCGGCTTTGCGTAGGTCTTGCTCAGCCATGCGAACAACGTGGCTGCCGCCTTGCGCGCAGGCTCATCCATTAACCAGATATCCTGAAGGTTAAAGCCTCCGTAGGTCTGGGCGTCGTACCAGGCCAACAGAAAGGACGCTACGGGCTCTGCGGTATGCTTGCCCGTCGTCGCCGCCGCAATCAACGTCCGGATCGAGCGGGCGACCTCTTCATTTAAATCGACGTGATAGACCGGCGTAAGGGGTGCATCAGTATTCATGGCGTATTGACCTGCACTGTACGTGAAATTTGGTCGCTGACGCGATGCGTCGGCTTTATTTCAGTGCTGTAAAGCGAACATGCCTGATCACAGTGTAAATTTGCCGACAAGGTTATTGAGTCGCTGCGACAGAGCGGCCAGCTCTTCACTGGATGAATGGGTGCCTTCTCCACGCCGCGCCGAGTGCCCCGAGAGCTCCTGAATGCGCAGAAGATTTTTATCAACTTCCCGCGCGACTTGGGCTTGCTCTTCCGAGGCACTGGCTATGATGATGTTGCGCTCTTCAATCACCGCTGCTGATGCAATGATCGTTTCAAGCGCCTCGCTGGCGGTCTCCGCCTGCCGCTTCGTGTGATTTGCCCTTTGATTGCTGACACCCAGGGCGGCGACTGTGCTCTGTGTCCCAGACTGAATATCAGCGATCATCGACTCAATCTCACGGGTGGATTCGCTTGTGCGATGTGCCAGGCCACGCACCTCATCGGCAACCACTGCAAACCCTCTACCCGCCTCGCCGGCCCGCGCCGCCTCGATGGCAGCATTTAAAGCAAGTAGATTGGTTTGCTCTGACACGGTCCTGATCACCTCCAGGACTCGGGTAATCTCTTGGGTCCTTACCGAGAGCTGTTGCGCCTCACAAGAGGCGCGAACCACTTCATTCGACAGTTCGTTGATCGAATGCACCGTCTTGTCCAACTCTGACTTGCCGGTTTTTGCGGCCTCAGCGGAATGCTTGGATTCGTTGGACGTCGACACCGCGTTGCGTGCCACTTCATCCACCGCCTGGCTCATCTCCGTTACCGCCGTGGCCGCCATCTCGATTTCCTGATTTTGATTATGGAGATCAGTGTTGCTTTCCTGAACAACAGCCTTGAGCACATTGGCCGAGTTGGACAACCGTTGCGACGCGTTTCTTACATCCCCCAGAATTGACTGCAAGTTGGACCGCATGCGCTCCATTGACAGCAGCAAGCGTGCCGGCTCATCTTGGCCTTTCGTGTCAATCACCACCGCCCTCAGGTCCCCTGAAGCAATTCGCTCTGAGACGGCCAGCGCGCTGGCGATCGGGACAGCAATACTCTTGATCAAAACGTAGGCAAGGGTGATGGTCAGCGTAATCAGCAGCAGCAACACCACAGCCGTTACCGTCACCGTGGCGGTGTAGGCCTTCGCTGCCTCGGCACTGGCGGTCGCTTTGGCTTGGTCATTGGTAGTCTCGATAACCTTGAGCAGGCCAGTCATTTTTGACGCAATGGTAAGCGTGGCCGCAATCATTTCCTGCGGAGTCAATGAGGCACCCACCTGGTAGTCGTGAACCTTGGCTACATAGGCTGAATAGGTTGATTCGATCTCGATCAGCGTTGATTTTTCAATATCGGTATTGGCTAACGTCCGATACGCGGCGACAGCCTCCTGAAATCCTTTCTCTTTTAGCTGAAGCTCGTCCCCCAACTCGCGATTGTTGGCCCCCCCAGCACTCATGATCTTCACCGCGGTAATGCGGGTATTGGCGAAGGCCAGCGCGATGTCATCTCCCAGTGCGATGCCCGGTAATGCGTCGTTCTCAATGATCTGTCCTTGAGATCTTATGTGGGTGATCTCAACTAAACTAAATCCGCCAAACGCGAGCATCAGGCAAGCAATGACAGCAAAACAACCCGATGTTCGAGCGGTAATAGACAGCGATCTGATTGACATATATTTCTCGTATGAGCGTTGAGACTGGCACACTCACCCGGCATGCCCGGGCGATGCAGAAGGGGAAGTCATTAGTAGAAGTGCTGCTTGGGTGCTTAACGCGCTCCAGCGACATCGTCGTTTTACTGGCGGCCGTATGAAATATTGTGCGTTCGCGCCAACACTTTGGCGACCCACCTATTCCCCGACGCCGCAA
Source organism: gamma proteobacterium L18 (assembly GCA_000497835.1). Classification (GTDB taxonomy): domain Bacteria; phylum Pseudomonadota; class Gammaproteobacteria; order Pseudomonadales; family Pseudomonadaceae; genus Aquipseudomonas. The sequence goes on from KI547166.1 coordinate 114,021, forward strand.
CACTAAAACATTACCAGCAACTGATAAGTGCATTTCAGCACAACTGATAAATTGTTACGGCTTCTTGACGCGCAAGATTTCATGTCCGCAGGCGCAAAATAATGAGCCTCGCAAGTAGCAGGAGCGCCCATGAATTTTGCTAGCAACAGTAACTTCATACAATGAGGCTAGTCATTACGTTCAGCATTTGGCATGCTTCCAAAGCATTAATCATTCCGAGTCCAGCTATGCCTACACTCGCTCCCTCTTGCGCCCAAGTGATTTTGCGCTTGGCGGCATCTGTTAACGACCCCTCCCCGTACCTTCAACAGCTTTATTCCAGCATCACGTCAAAAGTCGATAAAGATTCAAGGGTGGCGGTAGCGTGCGTAGCGAAACTTATTGAGGCTATTACACAGGCATCGGAAAACCCGGATATCGGTCTCTCTTCCTATGATTTATTTAAGCCAGGCCAGTTGAGTTCCCAGCTGTACGCCATCATGTCCAGCGCTTGCCTGGGGGACGCCTTGAAGGTTGCAACCCAGTACTCGATGCTGCTGTCAGACGGTGCGCCCCTGACCTGCATAGAACATGATGATTCGCTGACCCTCCAATTTCTGCGGATGGAATCGCTCAACGTATCTCGACAGTATATTGACTGCTGCATGTCAACGATGTTGGCCATGACGCACTGGCTACTGCCCTGGGAACCCCCAGTGCCGGTCGCCGCCACCTTCAGTTACGCCCGCCCCAACGACTGCACCCTGCTGGAGTCTCTCTTTGGCGAAAACCTGGGGTTCTCCAGTCGGCTCAACACCATTACCTTCTCCGCCAGCGATACGGTCAAGGTGCTGGCCACAGCAAACCCAGAACTGAAGATGTACCATTTGACCCACCTCAATGCAGAAGTCTCGAAGCGACAATGTCGCATCACGCCGATTGTCCGGAATATTGTGTTCGTGGGGCTTAACGCAGGCTGCATTGTTTCACTCGATAAAACAGCCCGCGAGCTCAATTTCAGTTCGCGCACACTTCAAGGTCGTCTGGAAGAGGAGTCAACCTGCTTCAAAGACATTGTGGATCAGTGTCGACGCGACATTGCTTGTCAGCTGCTGTCTACAACAGCGGAGCCTGTGGTGGTGATATCCGAAAAATTAAGCTTCCGGGGAACCAGTAGCTTCCATAAAGCATGTGTGCGCTGGTTCGGTTGCTCTCCAGGCCACTACAGGAATGCAGTCTCAGCCCACTAATACTGATGACGCTGTTGCACGCCGAACACGCACGCCAAAACTTAACTTCACAGTCAACTTAGTCGCTCTTTTTACACAGCGCGTTACTGTTTATTGGGCTGCCTGTGGAAAGCCAAGCGGCCATCCTCGGATGCGTGGGCACGCGGTCACATTGCCGTCGTTCAACCGCTTCAGGTTGGACCCGCTGAGCAGGTCCGTTTGATCATCCCACCGCCACCGCAAACCCTTCTTCAAACTGAGACAAACTGTTACTGTACCGGTAACAAACCGGATCTCTGACTTGATGCGTTCGCCCCTGCTGCTCACACTTGGACTGGTCTTGAGCTGTCACGCTGGCGCGACGGTGTTCCAAAGCCATGGCTACGCCCAGTTCGGCACCCTCAAGTACCCCGCCAGCTTCAGCCATTTCGACTGGACCAACCCCCAGGCGCCCAAGGGCGGCACCCTGCGGGTGATGGCGTTCGGCACCTTCGACACGCTCAACCCCTACACCTTCAAGGGCACCAGCCCGGTCAGCACGCCCAACTTCATCCAGTACGGCGTCAGCGAGCTCAACGAAACCCTGATGGTGGGCACCGGCCAGTACGACCCCTCCGGCGACGAACCCACCTCCAGCTACGGCCTGATCGCCAAAAGCGTCGAATACAGCGACGACCGCAGCTGGGTGGTGTTCAACCTGCGCCCCGAAGCCCGTTTCAACGACGGCGTGCCGATCACCGCCCGTGACGTGGCCTTCTCCTACCGCACGCTGCTCAAGCAGGGCCACCCGCTGTACCGCACCAGCCTGCAGGAAGTGCAGCGCGTCGACGTGCTCGGCTCCCAGCGCATCCGCTTCGTGTTCAAGCGCAGCGCCAACCCGCTGCTGATCCTGCGCATGGGCGAACTGCCGGTGCTGCCCGAGCATTACTGGAAAGACCGCGACTTCCAGGCCACCACCTTCGAGCCGCCCGTCACCAGCGGCCCCTACCGCATAACCCAGGTGATGCCGGGGCGGCGCCTGGTGTTCGAGCACGTGAAAGACTGGTGGGGCCAGGACCTGGCCGTGAACCGTGGAAAGTACAATTTCGACCGGGTGGAAGTGGAGTTCTACCGCGACAACGACGTGGCCTTCGAGGCCTTCAAGGCCGGCGAGTTCGACATCTACCTGGAGCACCAGGCCAAGAACTGGGCCAATGGCTACAACTACCCGGCCGTGCTGCGCGGTGATGTGATCAAGGCGCAGATCAAGCACCAGATCCCCACGCAAACCCAGGGCCTGTTCATGAACACCCGCCGCCCGGCCCTGGCCGACGTGCGCGTGCGCGAAGCCCTGGGCCTGCTGCTGGATTTCGAGTGGACCAACAGCGCGCTGTTCAACGGCGCCTACCGGCGCGCCACCAGCTACTACCCCAACAGCGAGTTCAGCGCCGCCGGCCTGCCCGCCGGCAAGGAGTTCCTGTTGCTGGCCCCCTACCGTCAGCAACTGCCCGCGGCACTGTTCACCCAGCCCTTCAGCGTGCCCACCACCCAGGGCCGTGGCATCGAGCGTGAAACCCTGCGCCGCGCCCTGGGTCTATTGGCCGACGCCGGCTGGAAGCTCGACGGCCAGCGCCTGCACAACGCCCAGGGGCAGCCGCTGCGCCTGGAATTGCTGCTGGTGAACCCGGGGCTGGAAAGGATCCTGCAACCTTATGTCGAAAACCTCCTCGCCATCGGCGTCGATGCGCGCTTGCGCACCGTGGACCGCGCCCAGTATAAGCAGCGGCTGGACCAATTCGACTTCGACATGATTCTGATGACCCTCAACCAGACCCTGAGCCCCGGCCTTGAACAGTGGCAGTACTTCCACTCAAGCCAGGCCAGCGTCAAGGGCAGCAAGAACTACGCCGGCATTCACGACCCGGTGGTAGACCACCTGCTCGACGACCTGCTGGCCGCACAGACCCGCGATGACCAGGTGGCCGCCACCCGCGCCCTGGACCGCGTGCTGCTGTTCAACCACTACATGATCCCCAATTGGTACCTGGACGCCCATCGTCTGGCCTATCGCAACCGTTTCGCTTTCGTCACCACGCCGCCCTACACCCTGGGGCTGAATACGTGGTGGGCAAAGCCTGTGGAGAGTCACCCATGACGCGCCTACGCGCCCTGCTGCCAACAGCCTGCGGCCTGCTGTTGTCGGGGCTGGCCTGCGCCGCCCCCGAGCACGCCGCCACCCTGTACAACGAAGCCCCCAAATACCCGGCCAGCTTCCAGCACTTCGACTACGTCAACCCCGACGCGCCCAAGGGCGGCACCTTCCGCACCGCAGGCTCCGGCGGTTTCGACAGCCTCAACCCGTTCATCAGCAAGGGTGTGCCCGAAGGCAACATCGGCATGATCTACGACACCCTGACGCGCCAGAGCCTGGACGAGCCGCTGACCGAATACGGCCTGATCGCCAAGACCATCGAGAAAGCCCCCGACAACAGCTGGGTGCGCTTTACCCTGCGCCCCGAGGCGCGCTTCCACGACGGCCACCCGATCCGCGCCGAAGACGTGGTGTTCACCTTCAACACCCTGATGAAAGACGGCTCGCCGGTGTACCGCACCTACTACGCGGCCGTGGCCGACGTGGTGGCCGAAGACCCGCTGCACGTGCGCTTCAACTTCAAGACCCGCGACAGCCGCGAACTGCCGCTGATCCTCGGGCAATTGCCGGTACTGCCCAAGCACTACTGGGCCACCCGCGACTTCACCCGCGCCAACCTCGAATTCCCGCTGGGCAGCGGCCCGTACAAGGTGGCCACGGTCAACGCCGGCCGCTCGATCCGATACGAGCGCGTCAAGGACTACTGGGCCAAGGACTTGCCCATCAACCGCGGCCAGTACAACTTCGACGTGTTGACCACCGACTACTACCGCGACAACAACGTGGCCCTGGAAGCCTTGAAGGCCGGCGCCTTCGACTATTGGCTGGAGATGACCGCGAAAAACTGGGCCACCGCCTACGACATCCCCGCCGTGCGTGAAAAGCGCCTGATCAAGGAAGAGCTGCCCAACGGCAACCCGGTGGGTATGCAGGGTTTCATCTTCAACCTGCGCCGCCCACTGTTCCAGGACGTGCGCGTGCGCCAGGCACTGGGCCTGCTGTTCGACTTCGAGTGGAGCAACCGCCAACTGTTCAACGGCGCCTACACGCGCACCGACAGCTTCTTCGAAAACTCGGACCTGGCCTCTTCGGGCCTGCCTGATGCCGATGAGCTGAAAATACTGGAGCCCCTGCGCGGCAAAATCCCCGACGCAGTGTTCACCACGCCCTTCAAGAACCCGGTCAGCGACGGCAGCGGCATGATCCGCGACCAGCAGCGCCAGGCCTACAAGCTGCTGCTGGACGCCGGCTGGCACGTGGTCAACGACCGCATGGTCGACGCCACCGGCAAGCCCGTCAGCATCGAGTTCCTGCTGGCCCAGCCCGAGTTCGAGCGCGTGCTGCTGCCCTACAAGCGCAACCTCGCCGACCTTGGCATCGAACTGGTGCTGCGCCGCGTCGACGCCTCGCAGTACGTCACCCGCCGCCGCTCGCGCGACTTCGACATGATGGTATCCAGCTTCCCGCAGTCCGAATCGCCCGGCAACGAGCAGCGCGAGTACTGGGAATCGAGCAGCGCCGACCGCAGCGGCAGCTACAACTGGATCGGCATCAAGGACCCGGCCGTCGACGCACTGACCGAAAGCCTGATCAACGCCGACACGCGCAAAAGCCTGATCACCCACGCCCACGCCCTGGACCGGGTGCTGCTGCAAAACTACTACCTGGTGCCCAACTGGCACATCAAGACCTGGCGCGTGGCCTATTGGAACCACCTGGGCCACCCGGCCGTGTCGCCGCGCTATGACGTGGGCACCACCACCTGGTGGGCCAAGCCCGACGTGACCCCGGTGGTGCCGACGCCTGCCGCCACCGACTCACCTGGCAAGGAGCGCTGAGATGCTGGCCTATATCCTCAAGCGCCTGCTACTGATCATTCCGACCCTGTTCGGCATCCTGATCATCAACTTCATCATCATCCAGGCCGCCCCCGGTGGCCCGGTGGAACAGGCCATCGCCAAGATCGAGGGCTTCGAAGGCGCCACCAGCCGCTTCAGCGGCGGCGGCTCGGAAGTGTCCATGGGCGGCTCCAGCTACCGCGGCGCCCAGGGCCTGGACCCCGCGCTAATCAAGGAAATCGAACAGCAATACGGCTTCGACAAGTCGGCGCCCGAACGCCTGTGGCTGATGATCAAGAACTACGCCCACTTCGATTTCGGCAACAGCTTCTTCCGCGACGCCAAGGTCACCGACCTGATCCTGGAGAAAATGCCGGTATCAGTGTCGCTGGGCCTGTGGAGCACGCTGATCATGTACCTGGTGTCCATCCCCCTGGGCATCGCCAAGGCCACCCGCCACGGCAGTCACTTCGACGTGTGGACCAGCTCGGCGATCATCGTCGGCTACGCCATCCCGGCGTTCCTGTTCGCCATTTTGCTGATCGTGGTGTTCGCCGGCGGCAGCTACCTGGACTGGTTCCCACTGCGCGGCCTGACCTCCAACAACTTCGACCAGCTGAGCCTGGGCGGCAAGGTGCTGGACTACTTCTGGCACCTGGCGCTGCCGGTGACAGCGCTGGTGATCGGCAACTTCGCCACCATGACCTTCCTCACCAAAAACAGCTTCCTCGACGAGATCGGCAAGCAGTACGTGATCACCGCCAAGGCCAAGGGCCTGAGCAACAACCGCGTGCTGTACGGCCATGTGTTCCGCAACGCCATGCTGCTGGTGATCGCCGGCTTCCCCTCGGCGTTCATCGGCATCTTCTTCACCGGCTCCCTGCTGGTGGAAGTGATTTTCTCCCTCGACGGCCTGGGCCTGATGAGTTTCGAGGCCGCGGTCAACCGCGACTACCCGGTGGTGTTCGGCACCCTGTTCATCTTCACCCTGCTGGGGCTGTTGGTGAAACTGATCGGCGACCTGACCTACAGTTTTGTCGACCCACGCATCGACTTCGAACGCCGGGAGCACTGAGATGACCCTATCCCCTATCAACCGTCGCCGCCTGCAACGGTTCAAGGCCAACAAGCGCGGCTGGTGGTCGTTGTGGCTGTTCCTGTTCCTGTTCGTGGCCAGCCTGGGCGCCGAGCTGATCGCCAACGACAAGCCCCTGGCCCTGCACTACGACGGCGCCTGGTACTTCCCGGCCTTCGAGCGTTACCCGGAAACCACCTTCGGCGGCGAGTTCCCGCTGGAAGCCAACTACAAAAGCCCGTACCTGCAGCAACTGCTCAAGGCCAAGGAAGCCTGGACCCTGTGGGCGCCCATCCCGTTCAGCTACCAGAGCATCAACTACGACTTGAAAGTGCCCGCCCCCGCGCCGCCCTCGGCGCAGAACTGGCTGGGCACCGATGACCAGGGCCGCGACGTGCTGGCGCGGGTGATCTACGGCTTCCGCATTTCGGTGCTGTTCGCCCTGACCCTGACCGTGCTCAGCTCCATCGTCGGCGTCATCGCCGGCGCGTTGCAGGGCTTCTACGGCGGCTGGGTGGACCTGGCCGGCCAGCGCTTCCTGGAAGTGTGGTCGGGCCTGCCGGTGCTGTACCTGCTGATCATCCTCGCCAGCTTCGTGCAGCCCAACTTCTGGTGGCTGCTGGGCATCATGCTGCTGTTCTCGTGGATGAGCCTGGTGGACGTGGTGCGTGCCGAGTTCCTGCGCGGCCGCAACCTGGAATACGTGCGCGCCGCCCGCGCCCTGGGCATGCGCGACGGCAGCATCATGTTCCAGCACATCCTGCCCAACGCCATGGTCTCGACCATGACCTTCATGCCCTTCATCCTCACCGGCGCCATCGGCACCCTTACCGCCCTGGACTTCCTGGGCTTCGGCCTGCCGGCCGGCTCGCCGTCGCTGGGTGAGCTGGTGTCCCAGGGCAAGTCCAACCTGCAGGCGCCCTGGCTGGGCATCAGCGCCTTCGCCGTGCTGGCGCTGATGTTGAGTTTGCTGGTGTTCATCGGCGAAGCCGCCCGCGACGCGTTCGATCCAAGGAAATGACATGCACCCTGACAACCTGATCGAAATCCGCGACCTGTCGGTCCAATTCGACAACGACCAGCGTTCAGCGCGCGTGGTGGAAGGCATCAACTTCGACATCCGCCGTGGCGAGACCCTGGCCCTTGTGGGCGAAAGCGGCTCGGGCAAATCGGTGACCGCGCACTCCATCCTGCGCCTGCTGCCCTACCCCATCGCCAGCCACCCCAGCGGCACGGTGATGTTCAATGGCCAGGACCTGCTGCACATGGACGAAAAGCCCCTGCGCCAGATCCGTGGCAACGACATTGCCATGATCTTCCAGGAGCCCATGACCTCGCTCAACCCGCTGCACAGCATCGAAAAGCAGATCAACGAAGTGCTGGGCCTGCACAAGGGCCTGACCGGCAAGGCCGCCACCGCGCGCACCCTGGAGCTGCTGGAAATGGTCGGCATCCCCGACCCGCGCCAGCGCCTCAAGGCCCTGCCGCACGAGCTGTCCGGCGGCCAGCGCCAGCGCGTGATGATCGCCATGGCCCTGGCCAACGAGCCGCAACTGCTGATCGCCGACGAGCCCACCACCGCCCTCGACGTCACCGTGCAGTTGAAGATTCTGGAGCTGCTCAAGTCGCTGCAACAGAAACTGGGCATGGCCCTGCTGCTGATCACCCACGACCTCAACCTGGTCAAGCGCGTGGCCCAGCGCGTGTGCGTGATGAAGCAAGGCTGCATCGTCGAACAGGGCGACTGCGAGCAACTATTCAGCAACCCGCAACACCCCTACACCCGCGAACTGCTGGGCGCCGAACCGCGCGGCGAACCCGCCGCCACCGTAGCGGGCGAACCAATGTTGGAAGTCGACGACCTCAAGGTCTGGTTCCCCATCAAGAAAGGCTTCTTCAAACACACCGTGGGCCACGTCAAGGCCGTGGACGGCATCCAGTTCAGCCTGCCGCGCGGGCAAACCCTGGGCATCGTCGGCGAAAGCGGCTCGGGCAAATCCACCCTGGGCCTGGCCATCCTGCGGCTGATCTCAAGCCAGGGCGCCATCCGCTTCCACGGCCAGCCCCTGGACGGCCTCAGCCGCGAACAGGTGCGCCCATTCAGGCGGCAGATGCAAGTGGTCTTCCAGGACCCGTTCGGCAGCCTCAGCCCGCGCATGAGCGTGGCGCAGATCGTTGGCGAGGGCTTGCGCATCCACGGCATCGGCACGCCTGCAGAGCAGGAACAGGCCATCATCGAAGCCCTCAAGGAAGTGGGCCTGGACCCCGACAGCCGCCACCGCTACCCCCACGAGTTCTCCGGTGGCCAGCGCCAGCGCATCGCCATCGCCCGGGCGCTGGTGCTCAAACCGGCCCTGATCCTGCTGGACGAACCGACCTCAGCGCTGGACCGCACCGTGCAGCGGCAGGTGGTGGAGTTGTTGCGCTCGTTGCAGCTCAAGTACAACCTGACATACCTGTTCATCAGCCATGACCTGGCGGTGGTCAAGGCGCTGAGTCATCAACTGGTGGTGATCAAATCGGGCCAAGTGCTGGAGCAAGGGCCGGCGGCGCAGGTGTTTGCCGATCCGCAGCACCCCTACACCCAACAGCTGCTGGAAGCGGCCTTCATGGCCTGAAAGTCACCCTGTGGGCGCAAAGCTTGCTCGCGAGGGGCACTCACTGGCGCCATCGCGAGCAAGGGCTAGGCGCCCCCCTTTATCCCACAGTGCAAGGCCCAAATCGGGTTTAGCCTGGCACCTGTAGGAGCGGGCCGTGCCCGCGAAGCAGGCGCCGCCGTATGTCAGGCAGTTCGCGGTGAGGCCTTCGCGGCCACAGGCCGCTCCTACAGGGTGCTAGGTTGAACTCAATGTTTGCCCAAAACCGTAGAATCTCCCACAGTGGTGACCTCCACAAGACAGTTGCTGCTACAGGCCGGTGTCGTCTGCATCGCGGCCAAGGCCGGCTCCTACCACGGGTGGCGTAGGAGCCGACTTTAGTCGCGATGCAGGCACCGCGGTTTCAAGAAAGCAGCTACACGGCTTTGTGGGAGTGCAGGGGGCAATACATTGCAGCCTGAATTTGCCACGGTGCGTATTTATCAGACCTCCAGCCCCACCGGACGGATAGCGTGCCACAGGGCCAGTTCTTCAGGCTCAGACGCCCTCAAATTGCATTGTCGCAACAAATCTGCCAAAGCATGACCAGGCTTATCTGGCACAGTCTTCAACACCTTCGTGCCATCATCCGCCCGTTGAGTTTGCAGAGCCTCGTTACGATCAGAAAAACACTTAGACATCTGTAAATCCCACATCCGAAACACACCGTCGCCACTGCCGAAGGCGACAAGATCACGCCAACCGTAGCGTGCCCTTCAGCACCGAATCCACCAGCGCCTGCGCACTCTCAAGGGCCTGAACCACTGACCAGACCAGCCCCGGATTTTCGCAGCCGTTGTCCGTCAATTCATAAGCTGTTTCATGAGCGCACTTGAGCAGCAGCGCCACCTGCGCCAACGCCGTTTCGGCCTCGACGCCTGCCCGTACCTGAAGCAGAGGTTCGCCGTTTTCGTCGTGGGCGCCAAATGCGCAGCTTGCGGTAAGAAGGGATTGGAGGGTTGCAGCAGGTGAAACCTACAAGGTCGTGCTAAATGCCCTACCTAGAACCGCACGTAGCCGCTGCCGCAGGCTGCGCTGGCCCTATGCCCCTCTATAGATATCCAAAGGTCGCACCAGCCAGCGCAGCCTGTCGGCAGCGGCTACGGGTGATCAGTTCAGGCTGAGCTGGCGATGGGACTTTCAAGGCAAATAACCGCCACCCGCTCCACCAACGCCAACGCCAACGCATCCTGCAACGTCAACGGCCGCCCCAACAGATACCCCTGCACCTTGTTCGCCCCCAGCAACCGCAACGCCTCCAGCTCCGAAGTGGTCTCCACCCCCTCGGCGACGATGGTGCTGCCGGTCTCGCGGGCAAAGGCGATCAAGGCCGAGGCCATGGCGCGTTTCTGGGGGTCGTGGTCGATGCCCTGGGTCAGGCTGATGTCCAGTTTGATCATGTCCGGCCGCAGTTGCAGGATGTGGCGCATGCTGGCGTAGCCGGCGCCGGCGTCGTCGATGGCGATGCGCACGCCGATCTGGCGCAGGGGTTTCAAGGCCAGCAGCAGGGTGCGATAGTCGTTGACGATGGCGTGCTCGGTGACTTCCAGCACGATGCGGCTGGCCGGGCACAGGCCCAGCAATTCGATCAGGCGGCCGCTGGTGATCAACTGCGGCGAGCAGTTGAGGGTGAGGTAGGTGCCCGAGGGTAGCGCGTCCATGTTTTTCAGCGCAGCAGCGATGGCGTGGCATTCCAGTTCCACGCCCAGGCCGGCGTCAGCGGCTTCGTTGAACCACTGATCCGGGCTGCGGATGGGTTCGATGTTGAAGCGCGACAGGCATTCCCAGCCGCAGATGGTCATGTCCTGAAAGTCGAAGATCGGCTGGTAAACGATGGCCGGCTGGGCGCCCGCCAGTACCGCCGAGATGCGCCGGTGCTTGGCCACGCGGTCGCGGACCAGGGTCAGGTCGCCTTCGATGCGGTCGGCGATCAGCTCGGCGAATACCTTCATCACCAGCAGGTCACGGTGGCCCAGGGTGTTGTCGGCGCTGTAGCCAAAGCAGCAGAACGTGCCGTACAGGCGGCCGTCGCTGAGGTAGATGGGCACGCTCATGTGCGAGCCGATGGGCAATGCCTGGGTCTCGGGCAGGGCCATGGCCACGGGGTACTCGGCGGTGTCAGCGATCAGCTCGGGGAGCTCGCCCTCCACCACCCGCAGGCAGTAGCCCACGTCCAGCGACAGGGTATCGCCTGGCTTGATCGGTCCTTCACCGTCGGTGTCGACATTGACGAATACCCGATCACTGGTTCGAAACTGCGAGACAAAGGCTACATCCATCCCCAGATGGGTGCGCAGCGCCCGCAAAACCTTGTCGATGCATCCGGTGCCTGTGGGTGCGGACGTTTTGAGCGTCACCACACTGGCAAGTTGCTCGGCTGACATGTCCATGACGGCCTCCTTGATCCCTGGATTTCAAGATTCTAGGACTGTGACTGGGGATTTACGTCTACCGCCCACCCTTTCCTGACGAAATGCAAAGGAAATGCGAAAGGTGTCACAAAACGTTTAACCCTGCGTGAGGACTTGGCGAACCGCCGACGCCGACACTTTGGCTATCCCAAGGCCCAGCAGGAGAGCCATCATGCAGTCCCGTAGAGGTTTTTTGTTCCAGGCCGCCGCCCTGGGATCCCTGGCCGCCGCAGGCCTGGTGGTGGGGCGTCAGCGCCTGGCCATGGCCGCGCCAGCACAGACGTTCGAGGTGCAGCACAGTGATGCGCAGTGGCATCAGCTGCTGACCGATGAGCAGTTTGATGTGTTGCGGCGTGAGGGTACGGAACGGCCGTTCAGCAGCCCGCTCAATAATGAGCACCGCCGCGGGCGGTTTGCCTGTGCGGGGTGTCAGTTGCCGTTGTTCGCTTCTGAAGCCAAGTTTGACAGCGGCACGGGATGGCCCAGTTTTACCGCGCCGTTGGCGGGGGCAGTGGACACCAGTCGCGATAGCTCGCTGGGGATGGAGCGCAACGAGGTGCATTGCCATCGATGTGGCGGGCATTTGGGGCATGTGTTTGATGATGGGCCGGCGCCGACGGGGTTGCGCTATTGCATGAATGGGGTGGCGATGGTGTTTGTCCCTGTTACCGCGTAACCCGCTTCCCGAGCTTCGCCCGGTCCCACAGGCGGGCGGATGACCTGCGGGACCGGGCGAAGCTCGGGAAACGGTTCACGCTGGATAAAGCTCATCCAACACCTGCATCAACGCCCGCTTGCGCGGGCTCTCCAGCCCCGTCCACGCCACACCGATGCCCGCGCCGCTCATGGCCAGCGCCAGCGGCCGGGTGACCACGCCGGCCGGCAACGCCGACGCCGCGCCCGCGGGCACGATGCCTACACCCAACCCCGCCGCAACCAGCGCCAGCAAGGTGGTGAACTCGCCCATCTCCCGGGCGATGGTCAACGTCACCTTGCGCCGATGGAACCCCACCAGCATCTGATCATGCAGCCCCGGCGCGAACTTGCGCGCCAGCACCAGCGCCGGCCGCCCGGCCAGATCCTGCGGCTGTACCCGGCG
>KI547166.1:126658-140500 GCA_000497835.1 gamma proteobacterium L18
GGCGCAAGGCACACAGCGGGTCCCCTTCGTGCAACGCCACCACCAGCGACTCTTCGAACAGCATGCGCGTGTGCACGCCCGGCACGCTCAACGGCAACCGCACCAGGCCGAAATCCAGGGCGTTGTCCTGCAACGCCCGCGCCTGCAGCAGTGACGGCATGTCCTTGAGCTCCAGCTCGATACGCGGGTAACGCTGTTCCATCTGCCGCACCAGGTCGGGCAACAACTGCGACAGCACCGACGACACGAAAGCCAGGCGCAACACGCCCACCTCACCGGCCGCCGCCTGTTGCAGCACTTCGCGCGCACGCCCGGCCTGGCGCAGGGTGGCCAGGGCCTCGGGCAGGAACAAGGCGCCCTCCTCGGTCAGCTCCACGCCATGGCGATCACGCTCGAACAACTGCGCGCCCACATCCTCTTCCAGTGCCCGTATCTGCGCGCTCAGGGCCGGCTGGACGATGTGCAGGCGCTCGGCCGCGCGGCCAAAGTGCAGTTCTTCGGCGACGGCGACAAAGGCGCGCAAGTGTTTGAGTTCCATGGACCACTCCTTGTCTGGTGATCACCAACGGTGATCACCCCATCACCATATACGATTGGCGCGCCCCGGTGCCAGGGGTGGACAGTAGGGTCATCCCTGACTCATAAATCCAATACCGGGAGACTCACATGATCGACAGCTTTCGCCTCAATGGCCGAAGGGCGCTGATCACCGGTTCCGTTCGCGGCATCGGTCTGGCCCTGGCCCGCGGGTTGGCTCAGGCCGGCGCGCAGGTGGTGCTCAACGGCCGTGACAGCGAACGCGCCCAGGCTGCCTGCGCCCTGCTGCGCGACGAAGGCCTGGACGCCGAATACGCGGTGTTCGATGTGGCCGACCACAGCGGCGTGGCCCAGGCCATCGACGCCCTGGAAGCGCGCCTGGGCCCGCTCGACATCCTGATCAACAACGCCGGCCTGCAGCACCGCCAACCGTTGCAAGACTTCAGCAACGAAGACTGGCACCGCCTGATGAGCACCAACCTGGACGGCGTGTTCAACGTGTCCAAGGCCGTGGCCCGGCACATGATCGCCCGCAAGCGCGGCAAGATCATCAACATTGCCTCGGTGCAAAGCGAACTGGCCCGCCCCTCCATTGCGCCGTACGCGGCCAGCAAGGGCGCGGTGCGCATGCTGACCCGTGGCATGTGCGCCGACTGGGCCGGCCATGGCCTGCAGATCAATGCCCTGGCCCCTGGCTACTTCCGCACCGAACTCAACCAGGCCCTGGCCGACGACCCGGCCTTCGACGACTGGCTGGTGAAACGCACCCCGGCCGGGCGCTGGGGCAAGGTGGAGGAGCTGTGCGGCGCCGCCGTGTTCCTCGCCTCCAGCGCCGCCGATTTCATCAACGGCCAGACCCTGTTCGTCGACGGCGGCCTGACCAGCGTCGTCTGACCCACTTTTCACAAGGATGCTTTCCATGCCTCACTCCCTGCCTACCCTGTGCGGTTCCATCATGGGCTCGCCGTTTTCCCTCTCGGCCAAGATCCACAACGCCGCCTACGCGGCCCTGGGCCTGGACTACACCTTTGTCTGCTTCGGCGTGGAAGACCCGGTGGCGGCCGTGACTGCGATCCGCACCCTGGGTGTGCGCGGCATGAACGTGTCGATGCCCTACAAGCAGGCGGTGATGCCGCACCTGGACGCCATCGACGAGGCGGCGCAGATCATCGGCGCGGTGAACACCATCAACAACGTCGGCGGCGTGCTGACCGGCTACAACACCGACTACCTGGGCGCCGTGCGCGCCCTGCAGGAAGTCACCCGCCTAACCGACAAACGCATCGCCGTGATCGGTGCCGGTGGCGCCGCCCGCGCCGTGGTGTACGGCTGCCGCAAGGCCGGCGCCCAGGTCACCGTGTTCAACCGCAGCGCCGAGCGCGGCAGTGAGCTGGCGCAGTCCCTGGGTGCACGCTGGGGCGGCAGCGTCGAGCGCTTCGAGGCCAAGGCCTATGACATCGTCATCAACGCCACCTCGGTAGGGTTCAAGCAGCCCGACAGCAACCCGCTGGACGGCCGCCTGCAAAGTCACCTGATCGTCATGGACGTGGCCTTCATGCCCGTGCAGACCGCCCTGCTGCGCCAGGCCCACGCCCTGGGTTGCGGCACCGTGGCGGGCACGCGCATGCTGGTGCACCAGGCCTGTCGACAGATCGAGCTGTACACCGGGCACGACGCGCCCATCGATGTGATGGAGCAGGCCATGCTCCAGGAAATCCAGCGGTTGAACCTGTAACCCAGCCGGTTGCCTATCAATAACAAGACGCCATGAAGGCGCCTGGAGGAACGAACATGACCCTCGCCCACTCGCCGTCCGAAGCCACTGAACCCGTAGACCCGCAAGTGAAGAAAGACCTGCACCGCGCCGCCTGGGCCTGCTCCCTGGGCAGTGCGCTTGAGTACTACGACTTCGCCCTGTACACCCTGGCCTCGGCGCTGATCTTCGGCCCGCTGTTCTTCCCCGAACAGACCCGCGCCATGAGCCTGATCGCCAGCTTCGGCACCTACTTCCTGGGCTTTGCCATCCGGCCCCTGGGCGGTGTGCTGTTCGGCATGATCGGCGACCGCGTGGGGCGCAAGTTCGTGCTGTCGGCCACGGTGCTGCTGATGGGTATCTCCAGTACCCTGATCGGCGCGTTGCCCACCTTCCATCAGGTGGGTTACCTGGCGCCGGTGCTGCTGGTGGTGCTGCGCCTGCTGCAAGGGCTGGGCGCCGGCGCCGAACAGGCGGGGGCGGCGGTGATGATGACTGAGTACGCGCCCAAGGGCCGACGCGGGTTCTACGCCGCGCTGCCGTTCCTGGGCATCCAGCTGGGCACTATCATGGCGGCGCTGGTGTACTTCCTGGTGGTCAGCGGCAACGACAACATCACCCAGACCTACCTGTGGCGCGTGCCGTTTTTCATCAGTGTGGTGATCGTCGCCCTGGGCCTGTACATGCGTCTCAAGCTCAAGGAGTCGCCCACCTTCGTGCGCCTCAAGGCGCTGAAGCGTGAATGCGCCAACCCGCTGAAAAGCGCCATGACCCATTCCAAACCCACCCTGCTGCTGGGCATCGGCCTGCGCCTGGCCGAGAACGGCGGTTCGTCCATCTACCAGGCCCTGGCGGTGAGCTACATCGTCGGCGTGGTCGGCCTCAAGGGCCCGGTGGGCGTGCTGACGCTGATCTGCGCCGCCAGCCTGGGCGCCCTCACCGTGCCCATCGCCGGCAAACTCAGCGACCGCTTCGGCCGCGTCAAGGTGTACCGCGCCTTCGCCCTGCTGCAATTGGCGCTGGCCTTCCCGGTGTGGTGGGTGCTGAGTTTGGGCAACATCGCCGCCAGCATCGTGGCCATCTCCATTGCCCTGGGCATTGGTACCTGGGGCATGTTCGGCACCCAGGCGGCGCTGATGCCGGAGCTGTTCGGCTCACGCCATCGCTACATGGGCGTGTCGATTGCGCGGGAAGTGTCGGCGGTGATCGCCGGCGGGATTGCGCCGATGATTGGCGCGGGGATCATTGCCGTGGTGATGGCTACCCATGAGGGTGAGGTGAATGCCGGGATTGGTGCGTGGGTGCCGATTGCCTGCTACCTGGCGTTGTTGACCGTGACGACCTTGTACACCACGTTCAAGACGCCGGAGACGTTGAACCGCGATCTGGATGAGCCGCGTGATGCGTGGGAAGTGGCGAAGGCAGATCAGGCGGTAACGGCGCATCATCACGCTATTCCGGTGCGCCACTGATACCGCAATAACCCTGTGGGACCGGGCGAAGCTCGGGAAAAGGCCACCGCAGATCGTCTGGCAATGCGCGGCGTCCTTTTCCCGAGCTTCGCCCGGTCCCACAATCAGAGGAAATCAGGGCGCCAGTACGTCGCCCAACCAGGCGCTGAGGTCCTCGACCTCGGTCTTGCTGATCGAATGCCCCAAATCCGCATACGCATGGAAGTCCGGGGTCAGCCCCAGCTCATGCAGAATCCGCTGCGCCTCACTGGCATCAGCGAACGGCAAGCGCTGATCATCCACCCCATGGCCAATGAAAATCGCCAGCGACCCCAACGCCGGGCTCGGCTTGAGCTCGCTGTGCAGCACCGGCAGGATCTTGCCGCTCAGCACCGCAATGCCACGAATCGACTGCGGTTCGCGCAAGCCCAGCTCATAACTCATGATCGCGCCCTGGCTGAAGCCCACCAGCACCACCTTCGACTTCTCAGTGTGGTACTTGGCAATGGCTTTGGCGATGAAGTCGTGCAGGGTCTGGCGGCTGCTGGCCAGGTCCGCAGTAACGCCGTCGTAGGCGCCGTCGCCCTGTTTATGGAACCACTGGTAGCTGCCCGCCTCCAGGGTCTGCGGGGCGCGCACCGACAGGTAGGTGTAGCCGTCGGGCAACTGGTCGCGCAACTGGAACAGGTCGCTTTCGTTACTGCCATAACCGTGCAAAAAGATCACCAGCGGCTTGTCGCGGGTCACGGCCGGGGCCTGTTCCAGGTAGCTGAGCGGCAGGTCGGTCTGCAGGACAGGGTCGGCGCCGTGGGCCAGGCCCGACACCAGCAGCAACGCAAGGGCCATTCGTTTGATCATGGAGTCTCCGTTTTCACTGCGCAGTAGGCAGCGGTGGTGTAAGGGACAGTGACTTCGGCCTTGCCGGCCAGCAGAGGTTCACTGTCGATCAGCGCGCGCACCTGAGCGTCCACGGTATCGCGGTCGGCGGCGGGCAGGCTGGCGATGAAACTGGTGGAGCGCACGCGGTCGGCGATCACGGTGTCGGGGCTACCGGTGTGGCCGTTGCCGAAATGCGCTTGCTGCAGCGGGCCGAAGCCGGGGCTGGGGAACACCTGGCGCCAGGCGCCGGTGTAATAGCGCGGGGTGTCGCCTTCGTAGTGGTTGACCAGCGCGTCGAGGCGCGCCACCCACGGCACGCTGTTGTCACGCATGTTCCACACCAGGCCCAGGCGCCCGCCCGGCTTGAGCACCCGACGGATTTCGGCCAGGGCCTGGGGCGTGGCGAACCAGTGGAACGACTGGGCACACACCACCGCGTCCAGCGAGGCGTCCGGCAGCGGGATGGCGTCGGCGCGGCCGTCCAGGGCCTGAACGTGGGCGTAGGTGGCGTGCAATTTCTCGCGCATGGCCTGCACCGGCTCCACCGCCAGCACCCGGGCGCCGGTGGCCAGCAACCGAGGGGTGAACTTGCCGGTGCCGGCGCCCAGGTCCAGCACCGTGGCGCCGTTGTGCAGGCCCAGGGTGTCGCGCAGCCAGGCGTCCAGGGCCTGCGGGTAATCCGGGCGGCCGCGCGCGTAGGTGTCGGCGACGCCGTGCTGGTCATAGCCTTCGGCCGCGTGATGAATGCTCATGGTGGGGCCCCTTGCGGGTTGCGAAGTGGAACATCATAGGCTGCGGCCGCCCATCACACAAAATTCAGGCATTACTGCCTTGAAGATGTACACACTGTGGGAGCAAAGCTTGCTCGCGATGGGGCCTGAACGGACGCCATCGCGAGCAAGCTTTGCTCCCACAGTGTTGACCCAACCATCCATGCAAGGCTTTACCGTATGGGGGCAAAGCGCTTGCGGTATTCGGCAGGGCTGACGCCCATGGCCTTGCTGAACGCACGCCGCAGGGTATCGGCATTGGCAAAGCCGCACTGGGCCGCCACCTGCTTGGGTGTTTCATGGCCGCGCTCCAGGCGCTCGCGCGCCGCCTGGACGCGGGCCTGCTCTACCCAGGTGGCCGGCGTCTCGCCCACTTCCTGATGAAACAGCCGGGCGAAATGCCGCGGACTCAACCCGGCCCGCTCGGCCAGCGCCTTGATGCTGTGATCCTCCCCCGGATGCGCCGCCACATAGCGCTGCACTTGCTGCAACGCCGAACGCCCCGTGGGCAGCGACTCGCCCTTGCGGCTGAACTGCAATTGCCCGCCCGGGCGCTTGAAGAACATCACCAACTGGCTGGCCACGCGCCGGGCGATGTCCTGGCCCAGGTCCTCTTCCACCAGGGCCAGTGCCAGGTCCAGCCCGGCCGTTACCCCCGCCGCCGTGCGCAGCTTGCCGTCGCGCACGTGGATGGCGTCGGCGTCCACCTGCACCTGCGGGTAGCGCTGGGCCAGGGTATCGGCTGCCACCCAGTGGGTGGTCACCCGCCGCCCGTCCAGCAACCCCGCCGCTGCCAACGCGAAGGCCCCGGTGCACACCGAGCCGAAGCGCCGAGCCTGGGGGGCATGCAAGCGCAGCCAGTCCAGCAGTGCCTGGTTGAAGTGGGCGTGGGGCGCGTTGGGCGCACCGGCCACCAGCAAGGTGTCGATGCCGCTCATGGGCTGATCGGTGGTGGCCTCGGGCAACAGCCGGGTGCCCGACGAACTGGTCACCGGGCCACTGCCGCAGCCCACCAGCACCAGCCGATAACGCTCGCGCCCAGCCTCGCGGTTGGCTTCGGCAAACACGTCCAGCGGGCCGCTGACATCGAGCAACTGCACGTTGGGCAAGGCCACCACGGCGATGGTGCGTACTGGCGTCATGGTCACGTCCGCTGCAGAAGGGAAATGGCAGTATATGACGTATCACGCCAATTGAGGACAGCCAGCGACGAGCTGATACTGGCTTTACCCCCTCAAGCCCCCGGAGACACCCCATGACCTTCAGCCTCGACAGCATCCGCATCCCCGACACCGCCATGGCACGGGAAATCACCGAGCTGGTGCGCGACACCACCACCGACCTGCTGTTCCACCACTCCAGCCGCGTCTACTATTTCGCCGCGCTGGCCGGCCAAAAGCGCGGGCTGAAATACGACGCCGAGCTGCTGTACGCCGGCTGCATGTTCCACGACATGGGCCTGACCCACCGCTGCAGCAGCGCCTGCGAGCGCTTCGAGGTCGACGGCGCCAACGCCGCCCGCGACTTCCTCGAAGGCCACAGCGTCAACCCGCACGACATCGACACCGTGTGGACGGCCATCGCCCTGCACACCACACCGGGCATCCCGCAGCACATGCACCCGGTGGTGGCGCTGGTGACCGCCGGCGTAGAGATGGACGTACTGGGCCTGACCTACCCGCAGTACAGCGACGCCGAGCGCGAGGCCATCGTCAGCGCCCACCCGCGCAGTGCGCAGTTCAAGGAAGACATCATCCAGGCGTTCTATGACGGCATCCAGCACAAGCCCGAGAGCACCTTTGGCAACGTCAAGGCCGACGTGCTGGCGGACAAGGACCCGCGCTTTGTGCGCGGCAACTTCTGCGACGTGATCCGCGGCTCGGCCTGGAAAGCTTGAGGCCCACAGGGGGGGGAGGGTGCGGTATGTCACTGTGGGAGCGGGCTCTGCCCGCGAAGAGGGCGCCATGGTGTTTCAGATACTTCGCGGTGTCCATTTCGCGGGTAGAACCCGCTCCCACAGGGTGCTCAGCACCATAGAGTCTCTCCCAGTGTTGAACCCACCAAGACCAAGGGACTGCCTTTTTTCGCATAACTGCTGTGCCGCCCGGGTGGTTAATCCGCGCCGCGCCCGTTCGTATAGTGGCCCCATCCCCCACAACAAGAGCCCTTTCCATGAACAGCGCCGTCAAGCCCGATGCCACCCTGGACGCCGAGTACTTCGAGTACAGCAAGGCCGCCAACCCCATCAGCGCCAACCTGATCAGCCGCATCCCCTACCACAGCTTCCCCGCCGCCCTGTGCGCCGACGGCGAATCGCGCGTGGTGCCGCTGGACCTCAGCCATGCCCTGGGCTGCGAAGGCCCCGCCACCGGGCCCGGTCTGTGCGCCAACTTCATTCGCCTGAATGCAGGCGATAGCTTGCAACTGGCGCCCAACGCCACGTCACAGGTGCTGTACGTGATCGCCGGCACCGGTCACCTGCGCCAGGGCGAGCAGCGTTTCGACTGGCACCCGGGCTGCTTCATCGCCATGCCCGGCCTGCAGGCCACGCACCTGACCGCCGGCAGCGACGCGCGCTTCTACTACGTGCACGACGAACCGCTGCTGCGCTACCTGGGCGTCAAGCCTGCCGAAGACCGCTTCAGCGCCACCCTGTACCCCGCCGACGTCGCCAACGCCAAGCTGCGCGAAGCCGCCGATGACCCGCGCGCCCAGGACCGCAGCCGCATCAGCATTTTGCTGGGCAACCGCCATTTCCCGCAGACGCGTACCGTCACCCACGTGCTGTGGGCCATGTACGGGATACTGCCGCCAGGCTCGGTGCAGAAGCCCCATCGCCATCAGTCCATCGCCCTGGATTTCATCATCGACGCGCCCGCCGGCTGCTACACCCTGGTGGGCACCGAACTGGACGAGCACGGCCAGATCCGCAACCCCACCCGGGTGGACTGGACGCCTGGCCTGGCCTTTGTCACCCCACCTGGCTACTGGCACGCGCATTACAACGAATCGGACCGCGAGGCCTACCTGATCCCCATCCAGGACGCTGGCCTGCAAACGCACCTGCGCGCCCTGGACATCCGCTTCAGTTGAGCCAGTAAGGCGGCGTGCCGATGCGTTCGAGCATGAAGTCGATGAAGCTGCGCACCTTCGACGAGACGATGCGCTTGGGCGGGTAGACAAACCACAGCGCCGCCTCGCCGCCGGGGATATCCCAGCCCGGCAGCCAGCGTTGCAGGCGGCCGCTGCGCAGGCCGTCGGCGGCCAGCCACAGCGGCAGCAGGGCCACGCCCAAGCCCTGCTCAGCGGCCAGGCGCTGGGCATCGAGGTCGTTGAGCCGCAGCGCGCCTTGCAGGGTGACCGTCACTTGCCGGTCGCCCTGGCACAGTACCACTTCATCGCTGCTGCCCAGTATCGCCGGGTAGTCACCCAGTGCTTCTGGACCCTTCGGGGGATCGGCAAAATCCTTGGCTGCGCACAGCACCCACTGCTGATCAGCGATCCTGCGCGCCTTGAGACCAGAGTCGGGCAAGGTGCCGATGCGAATCGCCAGGTCCATGCCCGCGTCGATCAGGTTGACCCGTGCCTCATCCAGCACCAGCTCGACGCGGATGTCCGGGTAGGTTTGCAGGAAGTCGCCCAGCCACGGCAGCACATGGTGGCGGGAAAAGGCCGGCGGCACACTAACCTTGAGCAGCCCGCGCGGTTGTTGGTTGAGCGCGGAGGTGGCAGCGCGCGCCTGCTCCAGTTCCGCCAATACGCGGCGGGCGTGGTGCAGGAAGGTCTGGCCACCCTCGGTCAGGTGCAGGGTGCGCGTGGAGCGATTGAACAGGGCGATGCCCAGGTCATGCTCCAGTTCCTTGATGTAGCGCGACACCGTCGAAGCCTTGATATTCAGGCGTTCGGCGGCGCGGCTGAAGTTGTTGCCGTCGGCGGCCTCGACGAAGGCGGTGAGTGCGGCGAAGTAGTCCACGGCGTGCCACCATGATTGGAATGAGCGAACCGACTATAACCTGAAGAGTGACAACAACTTGTGTGCGATGGTGCTGTTGACGGCCCCTCGCGAGCAAGCTTTGCTCCCACAGGTGAAACGCTCAAATCGAGTTCACACTGTGGGAGCAAAGCTTGCTCGCGAGAGGCCGGTGGGGGCAGCCCACGACTCTGGAGCCTCCCACCGTGCACGCACCACAACACCACTAACGGCGGCGCACCCACAGAGCCAGCAGGCCCAACACCAGCAACACCCCCACGCCCATTGCCGGAATGATGTAAGGCTGCACCACCGCCAACAACGGCTTCTCCCCACCCTGCCGCGCCACCATCACATCATGGGCGCTGATCTCGTGGGACGGATTGCCAAAATTGCGCAGCACGTAGTTGGCGATGTCCGCCACCTGCTGATCGTCCAACTGCGCCACATAGCTCATCTCATCAAAGCGCGGCATCAGCACATGGTGCCCCGCTTCCTGGCGGTCCACCCCGTACAGAATCGCCGCCACCAGGTTGGCCGAGTTGGCCATACCCGTCGCCGTGTTGTGGAACAGCGAAGGATACGCCTGGTTGGTACTGCCCTGCCCGCCCGGCCGGTGACAGCTGGCGCAATAGCCGCTGTACAGCTGCGCGCCGGTCTTCACGCTGTCGTGGGCGTTGGACGGCGCCATACCGCGCACCTGGTCTTCGCCGCTGTGCTGGGCGCCGTATTCGTAGGCGGGGCGTACTTCGCCTTCGCTGCGAATCGGCGCGGTGCTTTTCAGGTAAGCGGCAATGGCCGCCAGGTCGCTATCGGGCAGGAACTGCAGGCTGTTCTGCACGGCTTCCGCCATGCCGCCCGCCGCCTGGTTCTTGCCCTCGGCGTGACCAGTGCGCAGGTACTGCACCAGTTCCTCGTTGCTCCAGCCACCGATGCCGCTGACCTTGTCAGAGGTGATGTTGGGCGCAAACCACGGCCCCACCATGCCGCCACTCAGGGCCTTGTCCTTGATCTCGGCCATCAGCGGGTTGCGCGGGGTGTGGCAGGCGCCGCAGTGTTCCAGGGTGTTGGTCAGGTACTCGCCGCGCACCAGCTCCGGGGTGGGCAGGGGCGCCGGTGTGGCCGTGCGGCTGTCGAGGAACAGCAGGTTCCAGCCGGCCATGGACAGGCGGATGTTGAACGGGAAGTTCAGCGCCGTGGTCGGCGCCGGGGTGTCCACCGGTTGCACCGCGTGCATGAAATAGGCGTACAGCGCCGCCACGTCGCTGTCGCTCATGTGCACGTACGAGGTGTACGGCATGGCCGGGTACAGGTAGCTGCCGTCGGCGCGCACGCCGTCACGCACCGCGTGGGCGAACTGCGCCTCGGTGTAATGGCCGATGCCGGCGGTTTTCGACGGGGTGATGTTGGTGGAGTAGATCGATCCGAACGGCGAGTTGATCGCGTAGCCGCCAGCGAAGGATTTACCGCTGTCGGGCACGGTGTGGCAGGCCATGCAGTCGCCGGCCACCGCCAGGCGGCGGCCCTGCTCTTCCTGGGACAGCACGCCGCCCACGGGGGTGACCGCAGGCGCGGGCACGGTGTCTTCGGCGTGGGCTGCGCCGCTTGCCGCCAGCAATGCCACCAGCAGGTGGGCTTTGATCGAGAACGTCATTTGCTCAACCTCGCGCCAGTGCTTTGCTCATGTCGTCGGCGGCCTTGATCGCCAGCGCCGCCATGGTCAGGGTGGTGTTGACGACGCTGGCCGAGGCCATGGCGCCGCCGCCCGGCAGCCACAGGTTGGCGTGGTCGTGGGTGCGGCAGTCGCCGTTCACCACCGAGTCGCGCGGGTCTTTGCCCATGATGGTGCCGCCCATGATGTGGTTGTTGGCGTTGAGGCTGGTGGTGATGTTGAACTCGGTGGCGCCGAACAGGCTGCCAATGTGTTCCAGCTGCGCATGCGCCGCTTCCGCGCCCTTGCGCACGTAATCACCGACGTCGTAATAGATGTCCGGGCAGGCCAGGCCGTGCGGGTCTTTGCGGGTGGTGCTCAGGGTCAGGCGGTTGTTGGGGTCGGGCAGCGGCTCCAGGCTGATCGACAGGTCGACGCCGTGGGTGGAGCGGCGGCGGATCTCGGCTTCCAGCGCCTTGCCCACCAGGCCCAGAGCCAGTGCCTGTTCGGTGGCCTTGGCGACCTGGGTGATGTTGTTGAGGATCATCTTGTTGGCCGAGTACTTGGCGCGGAACTCGCCGTCGCGCGGGCCGACGATGCAACTGCTCTGGGCCGGACCACGGCCGATCCACAGCGGCTCGTTGGCGATGAACGAGCAGTGGAAACCGGAGTGGTCCATCATGTTGCGCCCCACCTGGTCGGAGGAGTTGGCAATGCCGTGGGGGTTGCGCTCATTCGCCGCCAACAGCAGCAGCCGCGGGGTTTCCAGGGCGTTGCAGGCCAGGGCGAAGACCTTGCCGCTGGCCTTGTGCGACTTGCCATCGGGGCTCAGCCAGTGCACGGCCGTGACGCGGTTGCCCTCGTCGGTGTCGATCTTGTAGACCACCGCTTCGGTCAGCGCCAGGGCGCCATTGCGCTCCGCTTCCTCGATGGTGTGAATGGCGTTGTACATGGCGCCGATCGGGCAGATCGGCTGGCAGTTGTTGTTGCCACAGCAGGTCGGCCGGCCCTTCCACGGGCGCGTGCTGCGGCCCTGGGGGATGGGGATGTGCTTGTAGCCGTGGGCGTTGACCACTTCGGCGAAACGCTTGTCGCCGTAGCCCCAGGGCACCATGTCCATGGGGTATGGCTGGCTGCGCTCGCACGGGCTCTGCATGTCCGGGTCGCTGGGGCCGGCCACGCCCATGGCTTGCTCGGCGCGGCAGTAATAGGGTTCCAGCTCGTCATAGCTGATGGGCCAGTCGCGGCCCACGCCATATTCGGACTGCATGCGCATGTCCACCGGCAAGTGGCGCCAGCACGACGCCGCCCAGTGCCAGGTGGTACCGCCCAGGGTGCGCAGGTAGCCTTGCTGGAAGCTGCTGCCGCTGGGCCCGCTGAGGCCCACGTAGTTGTTCTTGGGGAAGTACAACGGCGCCGGCGCGTGCTCGGCCTGGGGGTACAGGCCCTGGAAATCGGAGCCGATGCGGTTGTCGAACGGCATGTTGCGCCAGTTCTCCACCGCCTGGGCGCGCTGAATGCGCAGGCCCGCTTCCAGGATCAGCACCGAGTGCCCTTCGGCCACCAGTTGGTTGGCGATCAACGCCCCGGCCACGCCGGAACCTACCACGACCACATCGGCGGTCACATCGCCATTGGCGTCAAATACGGGCTTTCTCATGCGGCATTCCTCGGGCCATAGATGGATGCACTGGCATCGGGTACCGCCGCGGTCCACCACAGCGGGCCGTTGCCGCAGTAGGTGGGCACGATCAAACCGTCACTGGCGGGGCGGTACATCAGTGCATCCTTGTAAGTGATCAGCACCGCTTGCTGGCCGTGGCCCACGGTGCCCTTGAACCAGGCCGCCACCAAGGCCAGCGCGGCGTCGCCTTCGTTCGCGGCCTTGGCCGCCGCCAGCAGCGCTTCGGCGCTGTCGCGATTGGCCGGCACGGCGGCCAGCTTGCTCAGGGTGGCCAGGGACGCGGCCATGCCTGGCTGCTGAGCGATCAGAGCGCGAGCAATGCGCCCGGCGATCAGCGGGTCCAGGTCGTCGTAACCGGTCAGCACCTGGGACACCGTGAAAAAGCCCTGGGCATCGACGTCCGGCCCATCGGCCAGGGCCAGCGGCGACCAGCCCACGGTGCTGGCCAGGCCAGCCTGCACGGCGGCCACGGCAAAGGCGGTCAGCAGCGTGCGGCGCTTGAGCGGCGCATGCCAGCCAGTGGGGTGTGACGGATCGGGTTCAAGGGTGTGCATGAGGGGCTTCCTGGTCAGGCAAGGCACGGCCGCGCGGCTCTGTTTTATCGGCTCTGAAACCGGTTTCAGACAGGGACCAAAAAAAACCTGCACGGGTGTCCGGGCAGGTCGTCCTTGGGGTGTCAGGTTGGCTTCCAGCCAGCTGGCGCACGGGTACGTGCGGCAGAGTGTCGCGATGCTATACGAAAAGGCCATCATCGCAAGAAAAATCTGGTTACATTTTCGTAAGGCACTGTTTCATATGCTGTAACAATCGAAACCACCACCGCTCCTGAGCCATACAAACAAAGGCTAAAACCTCGGTGTGTCAGGCCATGGCGCGTTGCAACAAAATGTGGGAGCGGGTTCTACCCGCGAAGCGCCGCGCGGGCGGCGCGCGATCTCAAGAACGCCACAAAATCCCCGGCGTACACCAGGCAGCCACAACGCGGTCCCGTAGCCTGGCGGCAGCGGCTACGGGCTGCGGTGTCTGCTGGAGGTGCATGTCGAGGGTTTGATGGCGTTCTTGAGATCGAGCGCCGCCCGCGCGGCGCATCGCGAGCAAGCTCGGCTCCTACATCTGTTTCGGGCCAGTTATGCCTGTGGCATTGCCT
>KI547166.1:140863-145801 GCA_000497835.1 gamma proteobacterium L18
CGAGCGCCGCCCGCGCGGCGCATCGCGAGCAAGCTCGGCTCCTACATCTGTTTCGGGCCAGTTATGCCTGTGGCATTGCCTCGTCCGCTCTGTTTGCCAGGCATTGCACCGCGTGAATTGAAAAGCAATGCAACCACCTCTTACATCCCCACGGTTGCTGCTTTCCAAAACCGCGTCGCCTGCATCGCGACTAAAGTCGGCTCCTACGCCGTCCGTGGTAGGAGCCGGCCTTGGCCGCGATGCAGGCGACGCGATCTACGGTGTACATCAGCTCCCTTTGATCCATCACCTCCCCACCGCCTCCGATAACCGTGCCCTGAAAGCGTTGTAACTGGGCATATCGATACGCTGCACATCAACCCGTCCATCCCTGACGGCATCCGCCAGCTCCATCGCCGACGTTGCATCATTGCGCACCACAGCCAACTGCCGTTTCAAAGAATTAGGGGCATCATCATTACCCGACTCCAGTTCGAGACGAGCACAATGCTGATAACTCGGCGCCCTCAGCGCACACAACAACCAAGCCTCTGACTTGGGCTGCGGGAGCATCGGAACACCCGTTTCACACCCCGCGTCCGAAAAACCTGCAAGCATCGAGTTCCACTTCATCTGCCACTCCCCACGCCCAGCAGACTGAGTGCCATCGGCATCGCGGAACAACACCACAATCACCGGCACTCGTTCCACGGCACCAAGCTCCTCGGCCATCACAGCAAGTCGTCGCGCGTTCTCGTAGTAATAGCCCGACTCTTTGGGCCTGCTCTTACCAGGCGCTCGAAACTGTCGCCCTCGATGTTTGGGGGCAGAATCGACAAGCTGAGCCTTGGCAACAAAGCGAACCTGGTCGCAATCGAGTAACGAATACTGAAACCGCTGTTCCAGCAACCGATCAATAATCAGCGTCATGGGGCCCGGGACGAATTGATACCCATCAATACCCGGATGCCGTGCACCTATATCAGAAGGCCCTTCGCCGCTCACCAGCAACAGCATCAGGTACGCCCTTTATCCAACTGAGCAATTTCGTCCGGCAGACGCACCAGATCAGTGTCCACGAACACCTCACCGGGTCCCATCACTGTCAACTTTTCCGCCACCGAAGGGATCGAGAAGAAGGGAATGGCGCGTGTCTTGCCATCTGCCCCCTTGTAGATCAATTGCACCCCCTGCCGCGCAACGTCATCCTCAAGGTAATTGAGAATCATCGGGCTGTGGGTGGTCACCATGATTTGCTGCGGCACATTGACCAGATAGTCGAGCAGGAACTCGATCAACTCAGGGTTGATCCCATTCTCGATCTCATCGAACAACATGAATTCATGGGCCGACAGCGTCTCAGCCAGAATCGCGATAAGGCGCAGCATCCCATCATTGATATGCCGGGCTTCGGTGCTGAAACGGTGGTCGCCGAATCTCTCCTGAATGCCCAGCGACTTCCAGCCGGCACGAAGTGCAGACAACTCGAAGCCTTGCAACTGCGGGTAGTGGTTCTGCAGCATGCTCAGCAATTGAGACTGCTGCTGGGGGCTAAGTTGATGAACAAAGGCTGACAGCCGCTCCCCGGCAAAACCAAGACTGCCATCCGTGTCCCGGGATTTGCGGCGCAGTTGTTGCGGGGATAGTGCGTCCAGCGAAGTGATGCTGGCAACAAAGCGCTTGAAGTGGCGCAGTTCTTCGTTAAGCACAGAAGCCTTGAGCTGCGACAGCAACGAACCTTGGTATTCGAAGTTGATATCCCCAACCGCCAGTGCCTCGGCGACATCCTCAGCCACCAACTGGAAGACCGAATAACGACCGTCCTCGACCTTCATCGTGGTACTGCCGACAATTTCCAGGGATTCCTGTGTGCAGCGCAGCAAGCTGCGATTGAAACTGCCGGACCAGATAATGACCTGCCCCGCCATATCGAAGGTCACTTCAAAGGTGATGTTGCTGACCTTGCTCAATTTCGACTTGAGGTCGATGGCTTCCCATTCACGGTTTTTCAACCATCCAGAAATGTCGCCCTTCATCTGTTGGCATAGAAAATCGAGTGCTTGCAGTACGGTCGATTTGCCCGCACCGTTCAACCCCACCAGACAACTGAACTTCGCCAGGTCCATTTCAAAGCCCACCAGGGACTTGAAATTATCCATCGTGATCTTGCACAGACGGATGGGTGGCAAACCATGGGCTGGGCGATTCATGCTGTTCAATTGCTCCGCGACATTCAGCCAGACACATTAACACAGGGTCGAAGCAGGCGACCCGGATTGTATTGCCGCGTTCTACAGCCTTGTCCAAACCGGCAAACCCTGACACCCAACGGCGAGTTTCTGCCGCTCCGCCCCTCCTCGAACCTGCGCACTAACGCCCCAAAGCCCCGTATTCCCGGCCCCAACCCCTCCCCCAACACCCCTGGCACCCATTTTGCTGCAAAACCCCACCACCTACACACAACAGGAGGTGAACGGTGATTATCAACAGTACCAACAGCACCACCCGCACCACCGCATCAACCATCACCCCGGCCGTCGCGTCGCTGACGTCGCAGCAGCCGGACCAGTACACCACCGTCGCCACCTCGGCGTCGCCGGTGGCGGCAACCTCGAGCAGCACTGGTTCGTCGTCATCCAGTACCGATACTTCGTCGTTCGACGAAGCCTTCGCCAAGATGATGGTCAATCTGAAGGCGGCAATGGCCAACACGGTCGACGAGGCCACCGCTACCCAGGCGGCGACTGCGTCCGTGGCCTCGGCTGTGGCGGCTGCCGATAACAGCGGCACGACCACCACCACCGCTGCCACTGAAGACTCGCAAGCCAACTCCGCCAGCGTGGCGGTAGCCGCTTCCGACCTCAGCGGTACCAGCTCCAGCCTCACCACCTCGGCCAGCCAGGAGTTTGCCGACTACATGAGCCAGAGCGACGCCGAGAAAGCCCGTCAGCAATTGACCGGCGTGACCAAGGAAGAATACGACGCCATGACGCCGGAGCAGAAAGCCGACGTCGACAAGAAAGTGGCCGAGTTGACCAAGGAAAAGGCCCAGGTGGCCCAGCAGGACATCAACACCAAGATCGCCATGATCAAGTCCGAACTGGCCTGACCTGTACCTTGTAGCCGCTGCCGCCAAACTGCGCTGGCTCCCACGTACACTGCAGATGTTGTGGTGTGGTCGAGGACCAGCGCAGCCTGGCGGCCCTCAAGCCCACTGCCAATCCGTGGTATACCCACCGGTGTATTCGTGCCCGTGGAAAATATCTGTAGCGCCCACAACTAAATCACACCCAAATTGTCACTGATTGACTAATAATCAGTGCGGCGCGACAGCGCGGCACCGAACAGAAAAAAACCATTCTGGAGCACATGGACATGGCAGCACTGCAGCAACGTACCCTCGACGCACTGAACAAGGCTCACAACGAGGTGCTGACCCAGTGGGCCAGCGAGCTGGAAGCCAGCGGCGCCAGCCGTAACCTCAAGGAGCAGGACGTGCGCCAGCAGTGCGCCGAGTTCCTGACCCTGGTGGTCAGTGGCTCGCAGAACGGCGACTCGAAGAACCTTGCTGCCGCCAACTGGGAAGCCACCCGCCAGTTTCTCGAAAAGCTCTCCCACAGCCGCGCCATGGCCGGCCAGGACTCGCAGCAGACCGCTACCTTCATCTTCTCGCTGAAAAGCCCGCTGTTCACCCTGCTGCAACGTGAATACGAAGACAACCCTGCCACCCTCGCCGAGCAGACCTGGGAAATCTCGCAACTGCTCGACGGCCTGGCCATGCACACCATCCGCACCTTCCAGAAATCGCGCGAGGCGGTGATCAAGCGCCAGCAGGAAGAGCTGCTGGAGCTGTCCACCCCGGTGGTCAAGCTGTGGGAAGGCGTGCTGGCCCTGCCGATGATCGGCACCCTGGACAGCCAGCGCACCCAGGTGGTGATGGAATCGCTGCTGCAACGCATCGTCGACACCGGTTCGGAAATCGCCATCATCGACATCACCGGCGTGCCCACCGTGGACACCCTGGTGGCCCAGCACCTGCTCAAGACCGTCACCGCCATCCGCCTGATGGGCGCCGACTGCATCATCAGCGGCGTGCGCCCGCAAATCGCCCAGACCATCGTGCACCTGGGCCTGGACCTGCAAGGCGTGGTCACCAAGGCCAACCTGGCCGACGCCCTGGCCCTGGCCCTGCGCCGCCTGGGCATGACCGTCAACAAGGCGGTGTGAGCGTATGGAGCGCATCCCGATTCTGCAAATGGGCGGCTTTCTGCTGGTGACCATCCAGGTCGACATGCATGACCAGCTGGCCCTGACCCTGCAAGACGACCTGTCCGAACGCATCAGCCGCACCTCGGCGCGCGGCGTGCTGATCGACATCTCGGCGCTGGACATCGTCGACTCGTTCATTGGCCGCATGATCGGCACCATCTCGGGCCTGTCGCGCATCATGGACGCCGAGACCGTACTGGTGGGCATGCAGCCCGCCGTGGCCATCACCCTGGTGGAACTGGGCCTGACCCTGCCGGGCGTCAGCACTGCCCTCAACGTGGAGCGCGGCATGAAGCTGCTGCGCGAACGGGTGGACCAACAATGACCCAGCTCAGCAGCGGCACCCAACCGGTACGCATTGAGCAGGACGTGGTGCTGGCCCGCCAGACCGCGCGCAAACTGGCCCAGGATTGCGGCATGCGCCTGATCGACCTGACCAAGCTGGTGACGGCGGTCAGCGAGCTGGCGCGTAACACCATGGTCTACGGCGGTGGCGGCGACATGGACTGGGAAATCGTCGAGGAAAACCACCGCACCGGTTTGCGCCTGGTGTTCCGCGACGAAGGCCCGGGCATCCCCGACATCAAGCTGGCCATGACCGACGGCTGGACCTCGGGCAGCGGCCTGGGGCTGGGATTGACCGGTGCCAAGCGCCTGGTGGACGACTTCGAGCTGGACACTGCCCCCGGG
>KI547166.1:146109-150134 GCA_000497835.1 gamma proteobacterium L18
CAAGGCACACGGGTGACCATCACGCGATGGACCTGACCTTCCCGAGTTCGATCACTCAAGTGTTATTGATCGAAGACAGCAGCCAGATCGGCCACGCCCGACGCACCGCGCAAAAGCTGGCCGAAAGCCTGGGTTTCGACGAGGCCGACGCCGGCCGCGTGGCCCTGGTGGTCACCGAGCTGTGCAGCAATATCCTCAAGCACGCCAGCCACGGCGAGCTGCACCTGCGGCCCCTGCCCCGCCCCGGCGGCCAGGGGCTGGAAGCCATTGCCGTTGACCGTGGCCAGGGCTTCGATGTGCATGCCTGCCTGACTGACGGCTATTCCACCGGCGGCACCCAAGGCATCGGCCTGGGCGCCATCGCGCGCATGGCCGAAGTGTTCGACGTGCACGCCGACGCCCGTGGCGCGGTGCTGTTGGCGCGGTTTTTCCGCCGTGGCGACAAGGCACCGGACATCGCCCTCGGCGTCACCCAGCATTCCCTGCACAACGACCCGGCCTGCGGCGATGCCTTCCAGGTGCACATCAGCGACCAGGGCATCAGCGCCGTGGTGATCGATGGCCTGGGCCATGGCGAGGAAGCCGAGCGCGCCGCTCGCGCCGGGGTGCGCGCTTTTGCCCAGGCACCGTTCGCCAACCCCCTGGTGGCGCTGGAGGACATGCACCTGGCCATGATCGGCAGCCGTGGCGGCGCCGTGGCGCTGGTGCAGTTCAACCCGAGCGCCGACCGCCTGGATTTCATCGGCATCGGCAACATTGGCGCCACCCTGCTGAGCCCCGAGCGCGGCCGCGGCCTGGCCTCGCACCCGGGCATCGTTGGCGGCCAGTACCGCAAGGCGCAAAGCTTCGACTATGCTCAGGTCTGCGGCCAGTGCCTGATTCTGTACAGCGATGGCCTGCAATCGCGCTGGAACCTGCGCGATTATCCAGGCCTGATTTTCCGTCACCCAGCCGTGATTGCGACGGTACTGCACCGCGATTTCTGCCGCGGGCGCGACGACGTCACCGTGCTGGTCATAGACCTGGAGATGCCCCATGCCTGACCTCACCTCCCTGGCCGCCAACGCCCAGGCCGCGCGCCTCGCCCAGCTTGAAGGCGAAACGCAGGCCCTGCGCCTGGAACTGGAAGAGACCAACCAAGGGGTGCTGGCGCTGTATGCGGAGCTGGACAACCAGGCCGAACAACTGCGCCAGGCTTCAGACCTCAAAAGCCGCTTCCTGTCGTACATGAGCCATGAGTTCCGCACGCCGCTGGGCTCGATTTTGAGCATCGCCAGCCTGCTGACCGATGAACTCGACGGTCCCCTGAGCCCCGAGCAGCACAAGCAGGTGGCGTTCGTCAGCGGTGCCGCGCGCGAACTCAGCGACATGGTCGACGACCTGCTGGACCTGGCCAAGATCGAGGCCGGACGCATCACCATCTCGCCCGCCTGGTTCGACATGTTCGACCTGTTTTCGGCCCTGCGCGGCATGTTCCGCCCCATCGTCGATGCCAGCGCCGTGGACCTGGTGTTCGAAGAGCCCGTGGGCCTGCCGCGGCTGTACAGCGACGACAAGAAGCTGGCGCAGATCCTGCGCAACTTCATTTCCAACTCGCTGAAGTTCACCCAGCGCGGTCACGTCAGCGTGTCGGCCAGCCTGGAAAACGACCGCGAGATCCGTTTCGCCGTCACTGACACTGGCATCGGCATCCCCGCCGAAATGCACGACGCCCTGTTCGAGGACTTCAGCCAGGTCGACTCACCGCTGCAGAAACGCCTGCGCGGCACCGGCCTGGGCCTGTCGCTGTGCAAGCGCTTCGCCGCGCTGCTGGGCGGCCGCGTGGGGGTGCAGAGCGAGCCCGGTGTCGGCTCCACGTTCTACGTAATCATCCCATTGGCCATGGCCCAGGACACTTCCGATGAAGGCTGATTGTTGCCTGCTGATCGTCGATGACAACGCCGCCACCCGCTACGCCCTGCGCCGCCGACTGGAGCGCCACGGCTATCGTATCCTGGAGGCCGGCACCGGTACTGAAGGCCTGGCGCTGATCGAAGGCCAGACCTTCGACGCGCTGATCCTGGACGTCAACCTGCCGGACATGAGCGGCTTCGACATTGTCCGCCAACTGCGCGCCGAGCCGCGTACCGCGCTGCTGCCGGTCATCCACGTGTCAGCTGCCTCGATCCAGACCGGCGACATCATCACCGGCCTGGACAACGGTGCCGACGCCTACCTGATTCACCCCGTGGACCCGGACGTGCTGCTGGCCACCTTGCGCACCCTGCTGCGGGTGCGCGACACCGAGCACGCCCTGCGCGAAAGCGAGGCGCGCTTTCGCGAGATTTTCGTCAATATCGCCGCCCCCATCGCGGTGATAGGCGCCACGCTGGAAGTGGTGGAGTGCAACCAGGCGTTCACCGAACTGATCCAGGACAACCGCAACGGCGAGCAACTGCAGGACTGCTTCGCCCCCGAACAGGACCATGTGCTGGCCGAACTGCGCCTGCGCCTGGCCATCGGCGAGCGCTGGCGCGGCACCCTGAACATGCTGGTGGACGGCCAGTTGCGCGAGACCGAGTGGCAAATCTCGCCCTACCGCACGCCAGGCCACAGCCTGGTGTTCGTGGAGGACGTGACCGAGCATCGCCAGCGCGAACGCTCCCATCGCCAGCAACTGGACAGCGCCAACGACCAACTGGCGCGCGAGGTGGCCGAGCGCGCGCGCACCGAGGCGCAGTTGCTGCAAGCGCAGAAAATGGACGCCTTGGGCAAGCTCACCGGCGGCATCGCCCACGACTTCAACAACCTGCTGACCGGTATCATC
This sequence comes from gamma proteobacterium L18, assembly GCA_000497835.1. Lineage (GTDB taxonomy): Bacteria > Pseudomonadota > Gammaproteobacteria > Pseudomonadales > Pseudomonadaceae > Aquipseudomonas. The sequence continues at coordinate 148,916 of KI547166.1, forward strand.
ACCGGCCTCGAGCTGATCAAGAAGCGCGTCAGCGAAGGCCGCACCGACGCCGTGCAGCGTTACACCGACGCCGCATTGGGCTCGGCCACCAGCGCGGCCTCGCTCACCCACCGGCTGCTGGCCTTCGCCCGCCAGCAACCGCTGGACACCCGGCCCACCGACGTCAATGAGCACATCCTGTCGCTGGAAGACCTGTTGCACCGCACCATCGGCGAGCACATCCAACTGACGCTGGAGCTGACCAGCAAGACGGCCATCGCCCTGGTCGACCCCATCCAGTTGGAAAACGCGGTGCTGAACCTGGTGATCAACGCCCGCGACGCCCTGCCCAACGGTGGTCATATTCGCGTCAGCACCTTCGCCGCCCATTCCCACGGCGACCCCAAACTGGCCGACGGCAACTACGTGGTGCTCAGCGTGCAGGACGATGGCGTGGGCATCGAACATGGCGTGATCGGCAAGGTGTTCGACCCCTTCTTCACCACCAAGCCCCTGGGCCAGGGCACCGGCCTTGGGCTGTCGACCATTTACGGCTTTGCCCGGCAGTCGGGTGGTGATACGCGCATTCGCAGCGTGGTGGGCCATGGCACCGAAGTCAGCCTGCTGCTGCCAGCGGGCAACCTGACCGATACCCACGACAGTCTGCCCCTGCAACCCGCTCGCCCCGGCAATGGCGAGCACATTCTGGTGGTAGAAGACATGCTGGCGGTGCGCCTGTTCGTCACCGAAGTACTGATCGACAACGGCTACCGCTGCACCCTGGCCGCTGATGTGCAGCATGCGGTAGCGTTGCTGCAAAATGACCCCAGCATCGACCTGTTGCTGACCGACGTAGGCCTGCCACACATGAACGGCCGCGACCTGGCCGACGTCGCCCGCCGCTACCGCGCCGAGTTGCCGGTGCTGTTCATGACCGGCTACGCCGAAAGCGCCACCAGCCGCCAGGATTTCCTCGGCGAGCGGATGGACATGGTGATCAAGCCGTTCCAGATCAGTGACCTGGTGCATAAGGTGCAGCGCATGATCGATACCCCGCTGTAGCGGACCGCGATGCCTGCATCGCGACTGTAGGAGCCGGCCATGGCCGCGATGCAGACACCGGCGGCCTGTAGCAACCACTATCTTGAAACCGTGTCGCCTGCATCGCGACTAAAGTCGGCTCCTACGCCGTCCGGGGTAGGAGCCGGCCTTGGCCGCGATGCAGACACCGCCGGCCTGT
>KI547166.1:150607-155095 GCA_000497835.1 gamma proteobacterium L18
CTCCTACGCCGTCCGGGGTAGAAGCCGGCCTTGGCCGCGATGCAGACACCGCCGTCCTGTAGCAGCTGCCGAAGGCTGCGTCAGGTGCACGCGGTGGATCAGGTATAACGCAGCGGCCGCTGCTACAAGGTTGCTGGCTTGATCAGTTGCATCTGCTGGCGGTAATCATCCGTCACCTGCCGCGCCTGGCTGTTGCTGGTCACAACCCGTGGGGTGATCAATACCAGCAACTCGGTACGGTCCTTGGACTTGGTGGTACTGCCGAACAACCAGCGCAAGCCGGGAATGCGGCCCAGGTATGGCACGCTGGAGGCCGTTTCGCTGTTGTCCTGCTTGATCAAGCCACCCAGCAACACCGTCTGGCCACTTTGCACGGCCACCTGGGTCGACACCGAACGCGTCGAGATATTGGGGTTGGTCTGGGTCGTGGTCTCGCTGCTGGTGTCCGCATCGCTGACCTGTTGCTGCACGTCCAGGTACACCAGGCCACCCGGATTGATGCGCGGGGTCACGTCGAGGATCACGCCGGTCTGCACGTATTCAACGCTGCTCAGGGTGGTGTCCGAGGTGCTGGTATTCACGGTGGTCTGGCTGATGGGAATGTTGTCGCCCACCTGGATCTGCGCCTGCTGGTTGTTCATCACCACCAGCGACGGCGCCGACAGCACCTGGGTGCGGCCATTGGTTTCCAGCGCATGCAAGGCCACCTGGAAATTGCTGCTGACGAAGGAATAGAACGCCGTGTCAGTGGAGCCCAGCCCTGCCCCGCCGCTGCCCAACGCCCCTTGGCTGCCCTTGGTATTGGCCACGGTGGTGCTGGAGGAATTGCCCGCCAGCTTGCCCAGGTACCACTGCACGCCCAAGTCCAGTTCGCCGCTGAGCTTCACTTCCAGGATGCGCGTCTCGATCTGCACCTGCATGGGCGGGTTGTCGAGGCGCTTGATGGCCGATTCGATTTCCTTCCACTGCGCGGGGCGCGTGCGCACCAGCAACTGGTTGCTGGCCTTCTGCGCGGTGATGCGCGTGCTGTCGTCCAGGCTCTTCTGCTGGCCGCCGGTAGCGGTGGCAGCGCCGCTGTCGTCCTGACTCTCATCGCTGTCATCGTCAGCGCTTTGCATGGAGTTGTTGTTCAGCGAATTACCGCTGCTCAAGCCCTGAGTACCGGTGGTCGTCATCCCCGTACTGCCGATGCCTGAGCTGTTGCTGCCATTGAGCGACGACAGCGTAGTGGTGCGCAGCCCCGGCGCCACCTTGGCCGCCGCGTCATCCTTGATCTGGCCGTTGCCGTAGATCTGCCGCAGGTACTTGGCCAGGTCCGTGGCCTTCATGTTGCGCACGTCGTACACATACATCTGCGGCTCGTTGCCGCCACCCTCGTCGATGGTCTTGATCCAGTCGCCGACCTCGCGCAGGTACTCCGGCTGGGCCGAAATGGCCACCACCGAGTTGGTGCGCTCGTTGGGCAAAAACTTGACCATGCCGGCCAACGGCATGCCGCTGTCAGGGCCGAACATTTTCTGCAATTGCGGCATCAACTCGGCCACCGAAGCGCGCTGCAAACCGTAGACGCCGATGGACATGCCCTTGAGCCAATCCACGTCGAAGGTGTCGATGGTGTCCTGGTAGTTGGCCAGCTCTTCGGGCGTGCCGGACATGCTCAGCACGTTGCGCGACGGGTCCACCAGCAGGAAGGCGTTGTCACGGGCAAAGGGCTTGAGCAGTTTCTGCATCTCGGTGGCCGAGATGTACTTGAGCGGGTACAGCCGCGCCGACAGGCCGTTGGACGGCTGCGACACGGTCATCTCCGGCACCAGCTTGCCGGCGACCGCCTGGCTGGCGGGCAGGATCACGTAGCGGTTGCCCTGGCGGATCATGGCGTTGTTGGTCCAGGACAACAGGGTCTCCAGGATCGACAGCGCTTCTTTCTTGTTCACCGGCTTGGAGGTGGAGAAGCTGACGTCGCCGGTCACGCCCTGGGCGATGCTGTAGTTCTCGTGCAGCAGGTCGCCCATCACCGTGTTGATCACCGCCTCGATGGGCTGGTTGGTGAAGTTGAAGACGATGTCGCCGCTGCCCTGCTCCTCGTCATTTTTGGCCGGCGCAGGTGGACGCACAAAGCGCTGGTTGCCGCTGATGATCTGCCGCTTGGGCATCACCGCCGCATTGTTGCTGGCAGGCTGCACAGACGCGACATCGGCCACCGGCTGACGCTGGTCGCCGGTGCCATTGAGCGCTTCATGCATCAGGCCCGGGTCGTTTTCAAAGGTGTGGGGTGCAGTCGCACAGCCGCCGAGGGCGACGGCGGTGGCCAGGCAGAGCAAGGGGGTGCGCAACGGTGTGACTCCAGGGAACAGTGTTTTCAAGGTTCGGTTACCGGCGGCAGCGTGAGCATGGCCGCGCGTGAAGGGGCTGGAAGACGCGGCGCCGGCAAGCGCAGGCTGCGGGTTTGGCCCTGGTAGGCGAACTGCGCCTCCAGGGGGGAAAGCTGTTGCAGGGTCCAGCCGTTGGGCAGGGCCTGGCCTTGATGGACGCGCAGGGCATGGCCGCTGCCGTCACGCAGCAGGGCCAGCTTCAAGTCGTCGTTGACCACCACGCCGGTCAGTACCAGGCCGGCCAGGTCGGCGCTGGCGCCTTGGGTGCTCTGGTCAGGGGCGCGGTCGGGGCTGAACAGCGGCTTGCGCCACGCAGCATCCAGACTGTTCAGGCTGACCTCGGGCAGTTCGACGGCGGCAACATGAGCGTCGGGCAACGGGCGCGCAGGCCCCGCCGGTAGCCAATCAGGCGATTGCCCGACGCCACTGGCCACGGCGGCCGCAACAACCGCCAAGACGCCAGCGCACAGGATCAACACTGCGGTGATCTTCATGGCGCCTCCTGCCCTGGCTTGGCCAGGTAGCCACGCACCAGCAGGTGCACGGTCAAACGCCCTGCCCCACCGGTGGCTGGCGCGGCATTGCCACGGCGCACGCTGAGGCTGTCGACGAACAAAAACGGCCGATGGAATTCCAGGGTATGCAGCAGCGTCATCAACGGCTCGATGCCGCATTCCAGGGTCAGGCTGACTTTGATCTGCCGGTAGGGCTGGGCGCTGTCCTGCTCGGGGGTGATGGGCATGCGCTGGGTCAGCGCACAGCCGGCGCCCTGGGTGCCCTTGGCCTTGATCAGGTCGGCGATGCGCTGCATCAGGTCGGCGGCCACGGCGCTGGGGTCGCTGCCGGGCAGCAGGCTGGTGCTGCTGGCCGGATCGTCCTGGGCTTCGCTCAATTGTTGTTCCAGCAGCGGCCGCTGGGCCAACTGCCCGGCATAGCGTTGCTGTTGTTCACGCAGTTGTTCGATCTGCGCGTTGACATCGCCGAGGGGGCCGGCGAACCAGCTTTGCACCAGCACCCAGTACAGGCCGGCCAGCACCAGGGCCAAAGCGATCAGCGCCGCGCCTCGGCGTTCACGCTCAGTCAGCGGACGAGCCATGGGCGGCCTCCTGATGCAGGTGGGCGCGCAGGCTGAAATGGTCTTTGCCGGTGTCGTTGTCGGGCTGGATCACGCCTTGGAACTGCGGGTCATCCAGGGTGTGGCAGTTTTTCAGCTGGGCAATCAGTGCGCTGGCGCGGGTGCTCTGGCCGGACAACGACACCTGGCCGCTGTCGTCCACTTCCAGTTGTTCCAGCCAGGTGCCATCGGGCAAACATTGGCTAAGGTCGGCGATGACGCTGGCCAGCGCCGGCTGCGCGGCCTTGCGCTGGATCAGGTAACGCGCCGCGCCCTGGGTGTTGGCCAGAGTCTGGCGCACCTGCTGCAGTTGGCCGATCTGCGCTTGTTGCTCGCGCACCTGCGCCTGCATTTCGATCAACAACGCTTCGCGTGATTGCAGCCACAGCACCATCACCGTCAGCAGCAGCCCGGCGCAGCCCAGCAACAGGCCGCGATTCAGGCGGCCACCTTTGGCTGCTTTCGGCCGCAGGGCCTGGGGCAGCAGGTCGACGCCCAGACGCTCGCCGTCGCGCACGTCCACGCCCTGCAGGGTGAAGCCGGCGCAGGCGGCCAGGATCTGCTCCAGACGTTCGCGCAGGATCACCACCAGGCGCACCTTGATCGTGCTGCCGCTCTGCCCCAGCACCTGGGCATGGAAGTTCACCTGATCAGCGCGATACGGGGTGTACTTGTCCAACTCGAAACCCAGTACGTTGTGCAGATCGCGCGCGGCGGCCGCTGGCAAGGTCAGGGTCTGCACCAGCACCTCGCTGCGCGGCAACACCAGCACCCGCGGCGGCGTGGGGTCGGCCGGTTCGTCCAGCGGCCAATGCAGCACCTGCAACGGCTCGCCGCCGGCCAGTCGTGCGCGCCAACGCGGCGGCAGCAAGGCCAGCAACTCGGCGTGCCAGGCCTGCCACAGGCGCTGGGCACTGCTGCCGCGCCAGTGCCGCTGCACGGTGGCGCACCCTTGGGCGTAATAGGTGTTCAAGTTCATTCTTGCCAATGCAGGACCCGATA
>KI547166.1:155489-157511 GCA_000497835.1 gamma proteobacterium L18
GGTCGGGCCCCCTCCGTGGACGGGTTGAGTAACAGGGTGACCACCAGCGTTCCGCTGAAGCCGCCAGGCAACTGCGCGACGCTGGTCAGGGTCAGAATGGGGCCGGGGTCGCCACCGGTGGTTTTCAGGTTGGGCAGGCCCAGCACCTGGCGCAGCAGCGGCGAGGCGAAGGCGGGATCAGGGCGCTCCTGGCCGCTCCACAACGTGACGTGGGGGGCGGCGCAGGCGAACACCTTTTGACTCATGCCCGGCAGCTGGCGCAGCTCTTCAACGACCCGCAACGGCGGCTGGCCGTTGCCCCGGCGCTGGTCCAATGCGGCGGCCAAACCACGTGCCCCGCCGCAGGCCTGCATCAGGCGGTTGATGTCATCGGTGCTGGCGGCATTGAGGTCCAGCTTGCCGCGCTCGCTGATCACGCTGACCTGCACCTGGGCGCGCTCGAAGGGCATTGCATGGGGGCGACCGTCGGCGGCCCAGGCGCGTTGTTGCGCCGGGTCGGTCAGGCTGACCACCGCCAGGTTGATGCCTGCCTCGGCCGCCAACAGCGCCTCGGTGTGCTGGCGTTGCCACAGGGCCTGGCGGCTTTCCAGCTGCACCCAGCCCGCCAGGCCGCCCAGCAGAATGCTCAGCAGCGCCAGCACCCACAGCACCAACAACAAGGCCACGCCTTTCTGATGTTTCATTGGCCCGCCACCGTCGACAGGTCCAGGCGCAGGGTCACGCTTTCAGCGGTCCACGGCACGGGGCCGCCCAGCTGCGCGTCGATCTGCACCGTGCGCGGCAACCGACCCGGCCACGGCCAGGTGGTCAGCCAGCCGCTCAGCTCGCCCTTGGGCGAATAACCGCGGTAGCTGAATTGCAGGCTGCGAACCTGATGGAGCAGCACCTGGGGTTCGCCCCACGGCTGGCCATCCTGGCTGAGCGCCACTTCCAGACGCTGGCCGTGCAGGGTCAGGTTGTGCAGCACAATTCCGCCGCCCAGATTGGCCGACAACGGCGCCATGAAGGCCATGGCGTGGGCGTTGCCCAGGAACACCCGCTGCTGACCATCATCCAGCGGCAGCGCTTGGCCGATCGCACGGCGCATGAAGTCCTGCGCCGCACGCACCTCATCCAGCCGTTCGGTGTAATGCTGGGCCTTGGCCACGGCGCGGTTGGCGCCCAGGATCGCCCCACCCACCAGCGCCAGCAGCACGCCCAGCAGGCTCAGCACCAACAGAATTTCCAGCAGCGTGAAGCCACCCTGGCGACGCATCATCGTTGCGCCCCCAGCACTTTCACCGTGGCGAAATGCGCCTGGCGCCGGTCTTCACGCACCCGCAGATCCAGCTGCATCAGGCGCAGCCGATTGGCCGCCACCGGCAGCTGGCGAATATCCAGATGCCAATGAATGCCCCCGGCCCAGGTGCCGTCGCGGCTGCCCGGCTGCACGTCGCCATCGGCCTGCTGATCCAAAATCGAACGCCCAGCCGCCGTCAGCCTATCGCTGGCCTGCACCTGCTTGAGCGAGCGCGCCGCCTGCCCGAAGGCCATGAGCAGCACCGCGCTGCACACCGCCAGAATCGTCAGGGCAGCGAGCATTTCCAGCAGCGTGAAACCCTGCTGCGCCTTCATCGCAGCGCCTGCAGATTGACCGCGCCGGTCAGCCACGACACGTCGATGCGCCAGCGCTGCGGACCGTCGATCAGCAGCAAATGACCACCGCTGGCGCCGCCGTCGGGGTAGAACTCGAACGACGGCCCCAGCTCGGCGGCGGTGTGCAGTTGCACCTGCATGTCCGCCGGCCAGGCGTGCACCTTGCCGGCGGCTTCGATACGGTGGCTTTGCAGATCGAAACGGGTACGCGCCGGCTGCCCGGTGACAATCGCCTGCACACGGGAAGCGCGCAGGGACTCGACCATCTGCACCACCGCCTTGCGCTCGCCCGCGCTGTGCAAACCGCGCTGCAGCCCATAGCCGACCAGGCCTGCGGCGACGCCGATCAGCACGATGACCACGAGCATTTCCAGCAGGGTAAAGCCC
>KI547166.1:157814-190333 GCA_000497835.1 gamma proteobacterium L18
GCCATATTTACCTTTATCGACATTGCCACCGACCTGGCGCACGACGATGGTGGCGACGATGCCCAGCAGCACGATCACCGCGAGCATTTCCAGCAAGGTAAAACCGCCCTGGCGGCGGGCCGTCTTCATGGTTTTCATGGGGTGTTGTCCTTTAAATGTTACTGGTAAGGCTCATCAGCGGCAGCATGATGGCGAGCATGATCACGGCGACCATCACGGCCATGACCACGGTGAGCGTGGGCACTAAAGCGGCGAGCAGGCGGTCGATGCCGCGCTTGGCTTCCACGTCGAACACGTCGGCGACTTTCAGCAGCATGCCGTCCAGCTCGCCGGCCTGTTCGCCGACGTCGATCATCTGGATGGCCAGTTCAGGCAGCAGTGGCTGGTGTCGTCTGCCAGGGCCTTGTGAGAGTGGGACATGGGCAAGCAGGTCTTGTGGGAGTCGGTCTTGTGGGAGCGGGCTCTGCCCGCGAAGGCCATCTCGCGATTCTTCAGACACACCGCGTCGAGCCGTTCGCGGGCAGAGCCCGCTCCCACCAGACCCACTGCCACCGGGCCTGCTGCTACCGGCCTGGCCGCCACCGAAGTCCGGCGTGAGCGCTTGGCTCAACCCGGTAGCTAACGTGCCGCCGCCTTTGACCCATTCAGTGGCCTGTTCGACTTGGGCGACGATGGCGCGGTTGCTGCACACCTGACGCACGATCAGCAGCGCCTGCAGCAGCGCCACGCCGTTGCTGAGCAAGGTGCCTAGGGTGCGCGCCAGGCGGGCGGCTTCGATGCGTTGCAGCAGCGGGCCAATGATCCTGATCTTCAGCAGGCGCAGGTCGTTGCGCTGGCGGCGGGCCGGATCGCGCAGGGCGATGGCAGTGCCCCAGATCGATACGATGATCGCGGCCAGCACCAGCAAACCCCAGGCGCTGAGGAACTCGCCCATGGCCAGAATGACTTGGGTAATCAGCGGGATCGGCACGCCCAGGTCGCGAAAAATGGGCACGAATTGCGGCACCACGTAGGCCAGCAACAAGGCCAACGAGCCGAGCACGCCGACCACCAGAAACGCCGGGTAAATCAGCGCGTTGATGACCTCGCCGCGCAGGGTCTGGCTGCGTTCCAGGTAATCGCTGAGCTGCCGCAGGGTGTTCTCCAAAGCACCGCCCGCCTCGCCCGCGCGAACCATGCTGATATAAAGGGTAGAGAACTGACCGCCCTCTTCTTCCAGCGCCTGGGACAAAGGCTTGCCGGCCTTGACCTGTTCGCGGATGCGTTCGATCAAGGCGCGCGGCTTGGGCTCATGGGTTTGTTTGAGCAGGATGCCCAGGGAGCGCTCCAGCGGCTGGCCGGCGCCCAGCAAGGTGGCCAGTTGTTGGGTGAAGCTGACCAGTGCCGCGCCATTCAAGGCGCCGCGGTTCAGCGCCCGGCGCATACCGGGTCCGCCCAGGGCATCCACCTGCAACACCAGCAAACCGCGCTTTTGCAGCAGGCTGACGGCGGTCTGTTGATCCGACGCTTCCACACTGCCCTGCTGGCTGGCGCCCTCGGCGTCGAGCGCCCGGTACTTGAAATAGGCCATGGCTTATTCGCCGCGCGTCACGCGCAGCACCTCCTCTAGCGAGGTGATGCCGGCCACGGCCTGGCGCAGGCCCTCTTCATACAAGGTGCGCAATCCGCCACGGCGGGCTGCCTGCTCCAGCGTCGAGGCATCGGCCTGGCGCATCAGCAGGCTGCGCAGTTCTTCATTCATCACCAGCAATTCGGTGATGGCGCTGCGGCCGAAATAGCCGCTGCCGGTGGCGGACGCCGCAGGTTGGTAGAGGATGATCGGCCGCTGCTCGGTGAAGCGATCGAGGCCATGTTCGGCGATCAGTTCCGGCGGCGCCTCAAAGGGAATGCGCGTGGTCGGGTCAAGGCGGCGCACCAAACGCTGGGCCAAAATGCCCTTCACCGTCGAGGCAATCAGGTAGCTCTCCACCCCCATGTCCAGCAGGCGGGTGATACTGGCCGCCGCGCTGTTGGTGTGCAGCGTCGACAGCACCAGGTGGCCGGTGAGCGACGATTGAATGGCGATGCGGCAGGTTTCCAGGTCGCGCATTTCGCCGATCATGATCACGTCCGGGTCCTGACGCACGATGGAGCGCAGCGCACCAGCGAAGTCCAGGCCAATGGCCGGCTTGACCTGAATCTGGTTGATGCCTTCCAGCTGGTACTCCACCGGGTCTTCCACGGTGATGATCTTGCGCTCGGCGGTGTTGAGCCGCGACAACGCGGTGTACAGCGTGGTGGTTTTGCCTGAACCGGTGGGGCCGGTGACCAGCAGAATGCCGTGGGGGTTTTCCAGCACATCCAGGAAGCCCTCCAGGCGCTCGCCATCAAAACCCAGGCTCTGGAAGTCGAAGCTCACGGTCTGACGGTCGAGCAAACGCATCACCACCGATTCGCCGAAACTGGTGGGCACGGTGGACACGCGCAAATCCAATTCCTTGCCCTGGATGCGCAGCATGATGCGGCCGTCCTGGGGCAGGCGGCGCTCGGCGATGTCCAGGCGCGCCATGATCTTCACCCGGCTGATGACCGCCGCCGAGGAACTGGACGGCGGCGCCTCGGCCTCGTGCAGCACGCCGTCGATGCGGTAACGCACCTTGAGCTGGCTTTCGAACGGTTCGATATGAATGTCGGAGGCGCGCTGCTCCACCGCCCGCTGCAGGATCAGGTTGACCAGGCGGATCACGGGCGCCTCGCTGGCCAGGTCTTTCAAATGCTCGATGTCTTCCAGCGCGCCGCTGTCCTCGTCCAGGGTCTCGATCAGGCTGCCCATGGCCGAACGACCCTGGCCGTAATAACGTTCGATCAGGCTCTCGACCTCGTTGCCCGGGCCAATCGCCAGACGCACCGGCACGCCACAGGCATGGGCCACCGCGTCGAAGGGGTACGGGTTGCCGGGGTGGGCCGCCAGCAATTGCACGCCCGCCTCGTCCCAGGCCACGGGTACTACGCGGTAATGGCGCAGAAAACGCTCGGTCAGCGGTGGCACACGCTCCAGGGACGCCGGGGCCTGATCGGCCAGCATCAGCGGCACGTCCATCAGCGCCGACCAGGCGCGCGCCAGTTCCAGTTCCGAGACCAGGCCCAGGCGGGTCAGCAGCGCCGGCAATTCACTGCCCTCGTCATCGGCGGCCAGACGCCGGGCGCGTTCAAGGTCAACGGGCTTGAGGCCCGAATGGCTCATCAGCCAGTGGCACACCTGGGTATCGTCGGGGGCAATCAGGGGGGTATCGGGCACGGTCGGCTACTACGCAAGCAAGGGAAAAGGCATCAGGGCGATGCCCTTTCCGGGGTGAAGCAGGGAAGGATCAGTTGGCGGTTTTCTTCGCCGTGGTGCTCAGCGGGCGGCCGCCCTTTTTCGATTCGTTCTTGTGCTTCTGGGCGGCCTTGGCGTCGTGGCTCTGGGTCATGACGGTGGAGTCGCTGGCGCCCGACGCGGTGTCGGTGGTGTCGGCGGCAAAGGTGGCGCCGGCAAACGACAGGCTCAGGGCGGCGCACGCGGCTGCGAAGGACAGTTTCATCACAAGTAACTCCATCAACGGGAAAGTATGAAAGCTCAAATAGCCATCATTTAAAACATGCCTGCGACAATACCGCGCAGACGATGACATTTTAACTTACGGACCCGGCCAGACGGCTCGAATTCGCTAAACCCATCGACCAGTCGGTTTTGCAAAGGTTCACACATCCGGACACAAAATCGCGAAAAAGCGAGAAAAAAACCTTTCGATTGACAAATTCAGACAACAATTGTCTTAATTTAGCCGCTTATCGCCGCCCCATCCCGGTACAAACGATAGCGTAATAATGGCACCTCCTATATAGACAGAAAGAACTCTCACGTTAATTAAACGCGATTGAAACATGGCCATCAGTTAGCCCTTACTGCAACTAAGCAGTCTGGGCCAAGGCCAGATTTTGTCTGGAGAAAAGTGCACGATCATCGTGCACAGCCGCAAATGGACAACCATTGGCTGTTGGAGTAACACATGAGCAAACGCAACCACCTGGGCGCGCAATCGGCGCTGGCCCTGTTGGCCCTGGCCATCTCGCAAGTACATGCGGCCGACCCGGCCCAGCAGCAAGCCCGCGAGGCCCGTGCCGACAAGGCCGCCCAACAGACCCTGGCGAAGATGACCCAGGAAGAGAAACTCAATTACCTGGCCGGCACCGGCGGCTGGGACGTCAAACCGCTGACCCAGTACGGCCTGCCGGAAATCTACGGCGCTGACGGCGGTGCGGGCATCCGCTACACCAGCAACGGCAACGCCCAGGGCGTGGTCTACCCGGCCGGCCCCAACATCGCCGCCACCTGGAACCCGCGCCGCGCCATCGACTTCGGTCGCGCCCTGGGCTACGACGCCGCCACCGGTGGCTACCAGTACGTCACCGGCCCGGGCATGAACCTGTACCGCACCCCGTACGGTGGCCGGGCGTTCGAATACCTGTCCGGTGAAGACCCGTTCCTGGGCGCCAGCCTGGGCCCTGCCGTGATCAACGGCATCCAGGCCCGTGGCGTGTGGGCTGAAGCCAAGCACTTCGCCGCCAACGACCAGGAAACCAACCGTTTCACCCTCAACGAAACCATCCCCGAGCGCGTGCTGCGCGAGATGACCCTGCCCACCTTCGAATCGGCGTCGAAGAACGGCAAGGTGGCGATGATGATGTGTTCGTTCCAGAAGGTGAACGGGGACTACGCTTGCGAAAGCAAACACATGATCGCCGATATCCTCAAGAAAGAATGGGGCTATCAGGGCCTGGTGCAAAGCGACTACAACGCAATCATCACCGGTATCACCGCTGCCAACGCCGGCACCGACCTGGACATGATGGGCTACCAGATGAACGCCACGGCGCTCACCCCGTACGTGGAAAACGGCCAGCTCAGCGCCGCCACCATCGACGACAAGGTGCGCCGCATTCTGCGTCAGATCTACCTGTTCAAGTTCGACAGCAAGACCCCATCCACCGTGCATAACATGAACAGCGCCACCAGCAACAAGACCGCGCTGAACGTGGCCCGCGAAGGCATCGTGCTGCTCAAGAACAAGGGCGATCTGCTGCCGCTGGACGCCAAGAAGGTGAAGAAAATCGCCGTGGTCGGCGATCTGGCCAAGTATGCGCCACCCACCGGTTTCGGCAGCGCCAACGTCGAGGCCACCCAGTACATCAGCGAGCTGTCGGGCATCGCCCAGACCGCGCCGAACGCCAAGGTCGAGTTCATCGACGGCCTGTCCCTGGACCCGACCGCGTCCACCTGGAGCCACATCGACAGCAGCACCGGCAAGAGCGCCGCAGGCCTGACCGCCGAGTTCTTCACCAACGCCACCTGGTCGGGCGACGCCGCTGCCACCCGTACCGACACCCACGTCAACATGGACTGGTCCAGCGACACCGACCTGCCCACCAACGGTGACACCGCCAACACTTCGGTGCGCTGGACCGGCCAGGTCACTCCTACCACCAGCGGCGACCAGGTGTTCAAGGTGCGTGCCGACGGCGCGGTGCGCCTGTGGGTCAACGGCCAGGAAATCATCAACAACGGCGACGGCGAGCACCTGCCCACCAACAGTATCCCGCCGACCATCCCGGTATCGGGCAAGATCAAGCTGGAGGCCGGCAAGGCCTACGATATCAAGCTTGAGTACTCACGCCGCGACGGCTACCTGTCCACCATGGGCGGCATGGTCGGCGTGCAGATGGCTTGGGCTTCCCTGGCCGCCCCACAAGACCTGTCCAAGTACGACGCGGTCGTGGTTGCCGTGGGCAACAGCAACGAATACGAAGGCGAAGGTTTCGACCACAGCTTCGATTTGCCCGAATACCAGAACGAGCTGATCAACAGCATCGCCAAGGTCAACCCCAACACCGTGGTGGCCATGCACGGCGGCACCGCGCTGAAGATGGCGGACTGGGTGGACAACGTCGGTGCTGCGCTGCACGCCTTCTACCCGGGCCAGAACGGCGGCCAGGCGCTGGGCGAGATCCTGTTCGGCAAGGTCAACCCGTCGGGCAAGCTGCCGATCAGCATCGAGCGCAACATCGAAGACAACCCGCTGCACGCCGACTTCCCGAACTACGACAACAGCGGTGCGCTGACCGAAACCAGCTACAAGGACGACCTGTTCCTGGGCTATCGCGGGTACGAGAAGAAGCACACCAAGCCGCTGTTCCCGTTCGGTTTCGGCTTGTCGTACACCACCTTCGGCTACAGCAACATCAAGGTCACGCCGGGTACGGCGGTGGGCAACGTGCCGATCAAGGTGTCGTTCGACCTGACCAACACCGGCAAGCGCGGCGGCGCCGAAGTGGCCGAGTTGTACGTGGGCCAGCAGCACCCGAAAGTGGAGCGCGCCATCAAAGAACTGAAAGGCTACAAGAAGGTCTTCCTCAACCCGGGTGAAACCAAGCGCGTGACCATCGAGCTCAACGACCGCTCGCTGGCCTACTACGACGACAAGAGCAAGCAGTGGGTGGTCGATGCCGACACCTTCGACCTGTCCCTGGGTGCGTCGTCGTCGGACATTCGCCTGCACGGCAAACTGGTCAACCCGTTCCGCCAGGAACTGTCGACCACCACCAGCAACCCACTGCCGCGTGCGGCGCTGAAGGCCACGCAAGTGACCTTGCCGGCGATCAACACCGGTGGGTTGTATGACCAGACCGATGCAGACGATGCCGACACCAGCGACAGTGGCGATTACGGCACCAGCACCTCGACCACTGCGCAGGGGTCTGCCAGCGGTACGTAGCAGCGGCCGCCAGGCCGCGTCACAGGCACTGCGGGCTACCTGATACACCGCGTGCGGACCGCGTTGCCTGCATCGCGGCCAAGGCCGGCTCCTACCCCGCACGGCGTAGGAGCCGACTTTAGTCGCGATGCAGGCGACGCGGTATGACAGGGATATCGGGTCGATACCATCGCGAGCAAGCCTTGCTCCCACAGTGGTGAGCCTGCCATGGCGGATGGCACACCACTGTGGGAGCGGCACGTAGCAGCGGCCGCCAGGCCGCGTCACATGCACTGCGGGCTACCTGATACACCGCGTGCGGACCGCGTTGCCTGCATCGCGGCCAAGGCCAGCTCCTACCCCGCATGGCGTAGGAGCCGACTTTAGTCGCGATGCAGGCGACGCGGTATGACTGGTATATCGGGTCGGTAGCATCGCGAGCAAGCTTTGCTCCTACAGGCGTACAACGCTGGTGTGGTGCACACTGTGGGAGCAAAGCTTGCTCGCGATGAGGCCGGTGCAGCTTGCCCACATCGTCATTCACCTCACACATCACCACCTGTGAAACGGCTGACACAGCGGATCACGCGCGGATCGAAGCTTCCAGATGCCTGAGGTATTCATCGAACCGCGCCACCAGGTCCAGGCCCTCGGGAAAGCGCAGCCACTGCAGCTGCAACCCATCCATCATCGCCAGGCACTCCTGCACTACCCCGCCCAGATCCACATCGACGCGTACTTCGCCGCTGTCCACCAGCGCCTGCAACTGCCCCACCATGCGTTCATGGATCGTGGCATAGCGCCCCTGAAACCAGGCCCAGGCCGGATGCCCTTCGACCAGGCTCTCGGCATTGAGCATGCTGAAGGCGCGGATCACCCCTGGCGCCGCGGCATTGGAGCGGTTGATGGCACTCAAACTGCTGAGCAACCCGGTCAAGGTCGCCTCGCCGCGCACTTCATCGGCAATCTTCTGACTGACCTCGTCACGACGGTCCAGCACCGCCATCAGCAGCGCCGCCTTGTTGGGGAAGTGATGCAACACGCCGGCCACGGAGATCCCGACAATCTCGGCAATACGCGCAATCGACGCACCGCCATAGCCCTCCAGCGAGAACATCTGCAGCGCCGCATCCAGCAGCTCCTCGCGACGCTTCTCGCCCTTGGGTGCACGCCGCGTGCGCGGCGCAGGTGGGGTATCTGAAGTCATGATTTACATCTGTACGTCCTGTTGAGCCCACACCGTACCGCGCAAGCCCGCCCACGGCAAATCTCACCCCTTGAGCAACGGGTACAACGACAGCACCAGCATCAACGCCATGGCCCAGTTGAACAGGCGCAGCCAGCGCGGGTCGCTGAGCACATTGCGCAGCGCGCTGCCGCAGCTCACCCACACGCAGACGCTGGGCAGGTTGATCAGCGCGAACAACGAGGCGATGACGAACACATTGGTCAGGTAACCCTGGGACGGCGCGTAGGTGGTGATGGCGCCGATGGCCATGATCCAGGCCTTGGGATTGACCCACTGAAACGCCGCGGCACCCAAAAAGCTCATGGGCGTGCGGGTGTCTTCGGCCGTGCCGGATGGCGGGCCGGAACGAGCGATTTTCCAGGCCAGGTACAGCAGGTACGTGGCCCCGGCCCAGCGCAGTACGGTGTAAGCCCATGGCAGCACCTTGAACACCTCGCCCAGGCCCAGGCCGACGGCGACCACCATCACCATGAAGCCAATGCTGACGCCCAGTGCATGAGGGATGGAGCGGCGAAAACCGAAGTTGACGCCAGAGGCCAGCAGCATGGTGTTGTTGGGGCCGGGCGTGATCGAGGACACGAAGGCAAACAGGGCGAAGGCGTACAGCAAGTCGAGGGAGGACAGCATTGGGGCAACTCCGGGGTGTCAGGCCTTTGAACACTACGGCATGACAATTGGAGCGGTGAGGCACAGCTACTTAAAATTGAACCGGTACAGTTTTTTCAATCGCCAGTACCCGCCATAACAGATTGTTTCCTGACTTGTACCGGGAGGTCGAAACCGTAACAGGTGATAGATAGAAATAAAGTCAGTCGGCGCGTAATAAAGTCGGTCGGTGAGTACCCTCACCAATTTCTATAAACCCTACCCAAAAAGCTCGATTACTACCGCTGAGCTATACCTGCCAAGACCTTTTCTTGCTGGGAGTGGCACATAGTGGAGCGGATTGGTCGCATTGATCGAACCGCGCTATCCGAAGGGAGTTGGCGGTCGTAAGCCATATCCCTTGGGAACGATGCTGTGCGTTCACTTGCTGCGGGACTAACTCTCACCGAGCGACCCGGCAATGTAAGAGGCGCTGTAATAGATCACATCGATGCGCTAGCTTGCTCGACTAACGCTCAGCGTGCCGATCGCCGAAGACACGACGATCATGAATTTCCGGCACTAGGTGGAGAAGCACCAATTGACGACACCAAGACCGATGCCCAAGGCTACGTCACCACCTACACCTACAACGATCGCCGCTCGGGGCCTCGCGCACCGAAGCCTCCGGCTCCCGATCGCCCGTATCGCCACCACCGAATGGGAACCCGTTCGCTTTTTTTACCCACCAAAGTTGTTACGCCAACGCAAACTACGCTATACACCTATGACGATCAGGGCCGACAACTCAGCCAGCAGACCACTACGACTCCAGCCAACTAGACGTCTCGACTTCAGAAGGATCTGAACATGGCATTGACTGCCAGCTATGAAAAACGGCAAATCGCCACTGAGTCGGACTTGCCGACTTCTGCCATAGCCCACACCGACAGAGTCATTGCCTGCAGGGCTATATCGCCAGCGTCGGCGACCTTCACTCAAAAACGTCGGATAAGCCCCATTAGGTGGGGAGATTACACACGCATCAGAAATAACACCTGACCTCCACTCAGCACCCACTACAAAACCTAAATGTTAGTGCTTTAGGCTGCATGACTCCTAAAAATCAAACCATTCACCCCACGAACAATACAAGATATTAAAATGAAAGCAATCACCTCCAGATCCATGCACATACTGTTATTCCCCGCCATACTTTTTAGCTTCGCTTTACAAGCAGCAGATACCTCAGCCCCGCAAAAATTCTATTTCTGGAGTCTATTATCAGCTTCCGACCCCTATTGGAATACCCCGCAAGAAGGTTGTGCCTATCTATACTCAGGTCCTTATACTCACCTAATCGACGCCTATTACCCTCAGGAAAATTTTTTTTTAAGTGACGAGCAGTTTGTCTGCGCAACGCATCAATTCGGCAGCACATACCCAAGCGGCCAATGGGGTTTTGGTATAATATATCGAGACTCCGCAACTTGCGCTAACGGAACTATTTTTGATCCTAGTTCTAAGAGTTGCAAGGCACCCTCCGCACAGGGCACACCATTATCAAAATCAATAAAGCTTTGCTCAAACCAAATATCCCCTATGAGGGGAGACCCTATAAATGTACTAAATGGGAATTTAACAGAGTCATTCGACGTATTTCAAAATTCTGACTTTTACCTATTCTACAATAGCTCAGATGGCAAATGGAGAACTAGCTATTCGGAGTCCTTGCAACTCAACACAGATACTGCAACACTAACACAGGACGACGGATACAAAATATTATTTTATCGTTCAGGAAGCGTCTTCACATCCCCAAGTGGCAAGGGCACGATTACTCAAGACGACCACGGGGCGACATATATATCTCCCGACAATGAAAAGCACTTCTTCTCAACTGACGGAACCCTCAACAAAATAAAAAAAACAAATGGAAAAATGCTGCAAATAAGATACAACTGGAATGAGAACACCCTGATTACAACAATCACAGGCAACGGGCAACCCGACATCTCCATCCTCCACAACATAAACCTATCCCCCAAATCAATTACAACAGGCAACACAACAGCAGTATTGCAATATGACGCAACCAACAACCTCGAGTCAGTCAGCAACATATCCTCCCTTAGCGAAACAACCACGACACGCTTTCAATACAATGACTCACTTCATCCAAAGTCACTCACAACCCTAATTGATCGAAGAGGAACAACCTATGAGACTTGGGGATACGACACCGCCGGACGTGCAATTTACAGCCAAAACTCCGGCAACGCAGGACGAACACAGATAACATACGGTGCCAATTCAACACAAGTAACCAACGAGCTCAACAAAATTACTGAAATAAACTTTCAGACTATCAACGGCGAGGAACGCATCACCAGTATAAATGGTGAGCCGTCACTTAATTGTCCTGCAAGCGATTCCCTCTACACTTATGACAATAACGGCCAGATCACTGCTAAACAGGATGCTCAAGGCTACATCACAACCTATACCTACAACGACCGCGGCCTGGAGACCTCGCGCACCGAAGCCTCTGGCACCCCACTCGCCCGCATCACCACCACCGAATGGGACCCGGTTCGCTTCTTACCCACCAAAGTTGTTACACCCACACAAACTACGCTATACACTTACGACGATCAGGGTCGACAACTCAGCCAGCAAACCACAATGACCTCGACCAACTAAGCACAACGACCTTCAGAAGGACCTGAACATGGCATTTCCTGCCTTTCGCAAACGACTGCTGGTCGCCGCCTTGGCGTGCTCGCTATCTTCTGTCATGGCCCACGCCGACAGTACCATTGCCTATACCTACACCGACCTGGGCCAGATCGCCAGCGTCGACGGCCCCCGTTCCGATGTCTCGGACATCACTCATTACGCCTACGACGCCTCCGGCAACCTCACCACCGTCACCAATGCCCTCGGCCAAGTCACGACCCTCAGCAACTTCGACAATTGGGGCAATCCGCAAACCGTCACCGATCCCAACGGCATCGTCACCACCCTCACCTACACCCCGCAGGGCTGGTTGGCCTCCAGCAGCGTCGCCGGCAGCACCACGCAATTTGCCTACAACGCGGTCGGCGACCTGACCCAGATCACCGCGCCCGATGGCAGCTTCCTCACCTATACCTACGATGATGCCCGGCGCCTGATCGCCGTCACCAACACCCTTGGCGAGACCCAGACCTTTACCCTCGATGCCATGGGCAACCGCACTTCGGCCCAGCTCAAGGATGCCAGCGGTACACTGGTCCGTCAGCAACAGCGCACGTATGACGAACTCGGCCGCCTGCTCACCCAGATCGGCGCCAGTGGCCAGACCGTTCACTACGCCTACAACCTCAATGACCAGCGTACCCAGCAGACCGACGCCCTGAGTCACACCACCAACCAGGCCTTCGATGCCCTGGGCCGGGTCACCCAGGTCACTGACCCGCTGGGTGGCCTCACCGCCCTTACCTACAACACCAACGACCAGTTGACCCAGGTCGTCGACCCGCGGGGCGTCACCACCCAGTACAGCTACGACAGCTTTGGTCACCTGACTTCGGTGGCCAGCCCCGATGGCGGCACCTCGACCTATGTTTACGATGACGCTGGCAACGTTACCCAGAAAACCGATCCCAGGGGCATCGTTACCACTTACCAGTACGATGCGCTGAATCGTCTTGTCGCTCAGAGCTACCCGGCCAACTCGACGCTCAACGTCGTCTACACCTATGACCAGACCGCCAATGGCAACCTCGGCATCGGTCACCTGACCAGCCTGCAGGATGCCAGCGGCACCACCACCTTCACCTACGACAACCGCGGCCAACGCATCGCCCAGAACAAGACCCAAAACCTGGCCAGCCTGGCCCTGGGCAGCGCCGAGACCTTCAGCTACGACAGCGCCGGGCGCCTGACCCAGCACGGCTACCCCGACAGCGTCGCCGTCAACTACACCCGCAACAACGCAGGACAGGTCACCGCCGTCAGCCTCAACTTCAACGGCCAGACCCTGCCCATCGCCAGCAACATCGCCTATGCCGCCTTCGGCCCGGTAACCCAGCTGACCTGGGGCAACGGCCTGACCCTGAACCGCACCTATGACCAGGATTACCAGCTCATTGCCCAGTCCATCGGCGGCTGGCAGTTCCAGTACGCCTTCGATGCCGCCGGCAACCTCACCAACCAGCAAAACAACCTGTGGGGCAGCGTGCAGTACCAGTACGACGCCCTTGACCGGCTGACACGAGAGTCAAGCAGCAGCACGCAAAGGGACTACGTCCTCGACGCCACTGGCAACCGCACCCAACGCACCACCACCGATCTGGCCACCGGGACCGTCACCGAGACCCAGGCCGCCACCGTCGCCAGTGACAGCAACCGCCTGACCACGCTGGACAGCTTGACCCTACCGTACGATGCCGCCGGCAACCTGCAGCAGCACACCACCGGGCTGCGCTACACCTATGATGAAAGCGGGCGGATGAACGCGGTATACCAAGCCGGTGCCCAGCGGGTGGCGGTGTACAGCTACAACGCCCTGGGGCAACGTAGTCTCAAGCTGACTTATGACCCCGCCAGCGGCGCACTGCAGAGCGGCAGCGTGTTTTACTACGGCCCCAGCGGCGAACTGATCGGCCAGACCGACTACAGCGGCACCACCGGGCAGCGGCTGATGACCCGTTACTGGGTGTGGCTGGACAGCCTGCCCCTCGCTCAGGTGGAGGTGAACTACACTCAGGGGGCGCCGAGCGGTGGACGGATCCTCTACCTGCATCCCGATCATCTCAACGCACCGCGCATCGCTACCAGCCAGCAGGCGATCGTCTGGAGCTGGAACAGCGACGCCTTCGGCGCCACGCAGCCCAACGAAGACGTGGACGGTGATGGGGTGGCCACACACATCCCGCTGCGTTTCCCTGGGCAGTACTATGACGCACAGACACAGTTGAGCTACAACTACTTCAGGGATTACGATGCGAATCTTGGGCGTTATGTGCAGAGCGATCCGACTGTACTTATGGGAGGACTAAACACTTACAGCTACGTAAGCGCAAACCCTTTAGTCCGCACCGACCCCTTCGCGCTATCCGAAATAAACCTTGGGCAGGGGTACACAGGACGTATTGACCAGTTCAACTATCGAGGGAACTCATCCTTTGAGATCCACGTTTACAGCCCTTCAGGTACCGAGGTCGGCGTGATTGGCCAGGATGGAAATTGGATAAACAAACATGGACACCAAGGGACGCCAGAAGGTGTTCCAAACGAAGTATGCAACAGCGCCCGGGGAAATGTTGCCGAGCAACTTAGAGGACGAGGACTTCTTCCTCCAAAAGGCTTTGAAAATATCAAAGGTCAAAATTTTGAAAGATTTATGCCTAGAGGCTTCGCACCTCGAGGAGTGGGCACACTGATGATCCTAGATATTATCCTGCAGTCTTACATAGAATCCAACCAATGCCAGACTTGCGAGTAGCGATAAATGTTTATTCTTAACCGCGACGTCGAAAACCTGACTTTTGCTCAACAGAAAAACAATTGGAATGCGTACGATGAGCATCTGCAATCAAACAAAAACAGAATACCCGCCTCTGCTTACTCATTCGCTACCGCAGAATGGCATTATGACCCTAACGACCATAAGTCCCCCCATGACAGTTGGCTCGAAAACGCAATACTCGAAGAAAAAAGCTCCGGAGCTCGGCAAGAAATAAGAAAACTTGAGATTAGAATGACTTTACTGGGCGCATACCATGACGGGCGTATAAAAATCACGCACCATGGGGTGCACTCTTACAAAATTGAATCGACTTCCACGCAACATGGCGATTGGCTGCAAGACGAGATAACGTTATCTGACGAAGGTTTTATCATCCACAGAATCGAATTTAGCCGAGCTTATTGGGTGGTCCAGTGTGCAGACATTGATTATCAATGGCTACCAGATTTTCCCAGCGAGGTCCATCGCCCTACATAGCCTCTGCACGAAAATAGATGTCGTAAATACCACATCGCGCAAGCTAGCGAGACCCTGGTGGCAGCAATGAGCTACTTACGAACTCTTGCTGCTACTGCCCCGTTGACATCCATGTAACAACAACCCTGCGCCCCCATTCAGGTACAGTGCAATAATTCAAATAGGACAATTCCGCTTCTTGATCCATTGGACTCGCATCCTGCACGTACAGTATTTCTAGCGGCCATCTCACTTGCATTCCGGAACACAGACTGTTGCCGCTGACCGAAAACTCCATTAAAGGCTGTTCTGCCGACTGAAAACTGACTCAGGTGTTCAACTGCGTCTGCTCACTTTCCGAGCAGGAGAACACCAGGTGATCAGCATGGAAATGTTGGGAAAAATTCGGCGGATGTATTTCCGCGACAAGCTGTCGCTTCACCAGATAGCGAAGCGTACCGGGCTGTCCAGAAACACCATCCGAAAGTACTCTCTGTAGTGAGCTGCCGCACCCGCAATACAAGGGGCTTACGGTGTCAGATGTCCTAGAGCTGGAGCGGGTGGAAATGATGCCGATGCCCAGCGCTTTCGACGGCTATGTCGAACGTACTGTGCGGGTCTCCAGTACCTGCCTGATCAGCGTGGCGCGCAATCGTTGCTAGGTGCCTTGCGAGCCCGTCGGTCAGTGGGTCAGCAGCCGTTTATATCCCTCGCGGATTATGGTCGTTGCTGATGAGACCACTATTGCCAGCCACGAACGGCTCTTTGATCGAGACCAGGTCAGCTACGACTGACAGCACTACATCCCACTGATCGAGCGCAAGCCTGGCGCACTTCGCAATGGCGCCCCGTTTGCCGATTTGCCAAAACCACTACGCCTTCTCAAACGTGGCCTACGGCGTCACGTGAACGGTGATCCCGTCATAACACAAGTCTTGGCTGCGGTGCCCATCACCGGTATCGACTCCGTTCTGGTGGCCTTGGAGCTGGTGCTTGAGTCTGGCAGCTTAAGTGCTGATCACATCCTGAATGTACTGGCTCGACTGACGTCCACTGCACCGCCTTCTGTAGAAACGAGTATTCAGCTCAAGGTCGCGCCGGCGGCCAGGACGGCCCGGTACGACCAACTGCGCGCCAAAGATGAGGAGAGCCGAAATGCGTGACTTGATGGCAGAACTCAAAGAGCTTCGCCTGCATGGCATGGCGCACGCTTGGGAGGAATTGGCTGCTCAGGGGGAAGCATCGACAGCATCCTCAAAATGGCTGCTTGAGCATCTGCTCCAGCAGGAGCAGGCAGATCGCGCCGTGCGCTCTGTGAGTCATCAGATGAACATGGCCAAGCTCCCGATGCACCGTGATTTAGCGGGCTTTGACTTCAGCGCTTCCAGCGCTGATGCCCGTCTGGTTAGGGAGCTATCGAGCCTGGAGTTTACAGAGACGGCCCAAAACGTGGTGTTCATTGGCGGGCTTGGAACCGGCAAAACACACTTGGCCAGCGCGCTGGCCATATCCGGTCGTTCACAACAAGCGAGTCCGCTTCTTCTCCACGGTAGACCTGGTCAACCTGTTGGAGCGTGAAAAGTACGATGGGAAAACGGGCCGGATTACACAGGGGCTGCTCCGCACAGACCTCGTCATCCTGGATGAGCTGGGCTATCTGCCTTTCAGCCCGAGCGGTGGCGCGCTGCTGTTTCATCTTCTGTCCAAGCTTTACGAGCACACCAGCGTAGTCATCACGACCAACCTCAGCTTCTCGGAATGGTCGAGCGTTTTCGGCGATGCCAGGATGACCACTGCGCTGCTGGATCGACTGACGCACCACTGCCACATCGTCTAAACGGGCAATGCCTCCTACCGCCTGCAACACTGCACCTTAGCTGACCAGACAAAGATCAAGACACGTGAACGAAAGCGTAAGGGAGATGGTGTCGCTGAGGACGATGAGCCATTTTGATCTTGATCGGAAGGTGCCCTGTCACACGCATCATGTGGTGGGGCTTCGATCTTTAGAGGTCGAACAGGACTGCTACGCTAATCCACAATTGCTGATGACGAATCGGCAATCTGCCCTGGGTCATTTTTCAATCGGCAGGGGGGGTCAGTTTTCAATCAGCGCCAACACCCATGACGGTTTAAACGAGACTGATCCCTCGACGATTTGGGGCTAGCTCTCAAAAAAGGGCAATCCACCACGAAAATATCGCCCCCCTTCCACCTCCCCCATCATTTTTGATAAGCTCCCGTTACCTCGTTCGAGGTGTCCCTAGTGGGGTACTCATCCATGCCCCCTATCACCTAGCCTTTCGGCAATTCCCCTCCGGTCTGGAGCTCTAATGAAGAACCGTACCAAAGCAACTTCTGAGCTAACCACTCTGCTTCAAATGATTGATCCCAATGCTCCTTACGACCTGCGAACCTCAATACTGGCAAAAATCAAAGCGCAGACCGCTCATCTGTTAAAAGACAAAAACATTCCGTACAGTGGACGTACCCGCGCTCGTGAAATCGATGTCAGCGCCTGCCATCTGCTTCGTCTCGACAATACGCCCTGCAGCCCGGCGTATACAAACACAATGAAGGTAACTCAGTTCTCGAATCTACTAGAAATTATCGAGATCGTTGCCAGACTCGACGCATCTGATAAATTATCACCCTCTCGGAAGCGTGATGCATAACCCCAACCATCAGGGCGATGGGTCCCTTGACCACATACGGTATCGGCTGGTGGATATCCTGGAAGGCTCGCAAGAGGCCTTCCAGGGGCGCTGGGTGAAATACTAATTTTGACCTCTTTCTGAAGTGAAGTAGGGTCACAGGCCGGCACTGCGCAGATACCTCGTGACAGCCATGACGCCACGAAACCTAAAGCGCTTCAGGTTCTGCCCGCCACATGGTCTCGCCATCGTGCACCCAGATACTAAACCCCAACGGAAATGGATCAGTCCCTACGATAGCGAACACAAGCCCCTCAAAGTCGCCCTTGGAAGCCTCGGCATGCTCTTTAGCCAAGGTAATATCGGCGTGCGATGGGGTTGGTCGTGGTTCCGGATGGGTATGCCAGAAACCAAGGCAGTGAAGCCCCTTGGCGTACATCTCTGCACGCTCACGCTTGACCGCCACCATGTTCAGTCTGACTCCCGAATATCCTGCCCACTGCGGGGTAAGACGACTCATCCGATCAACCCGAATCGGATTTGAAGTGGTATCAGCCGTGTACAGTTGGCCTACGGACTCACGGGAGTGCCGCCCGCGCTGCACAGTCAAAGCCAACGCGGCGACAACCTCCGCAGAAAACTCCAGGCTCCAAGCCGCCCCCTTGATCCGATACTTTAAGAGGTGATGTTCAGTTTTCATCGAAAACTTCTACAAAACTTCGACTGACCTGAATGGAATCCCACCGATTAGGGCTGTCAGGCGCATGCGGGCCGACCTTTACCCGAACGTCTAGGGAATCAAAAAATCCTTTTGATCGTACCCAGCTCCAGATGCTGGAAGACGTTGTTGGGTCGTCGAGGGCAATCAAAACGCGTTCTGCCACAAACCCCGCGGACTGCCACGCATCCGCCGCGCCGTAGGGGTGAAATCCAGCACCGCACGCGGGAAGCTGAATGCGTGTATCGGTCGTCCACTGACCAACATTGACCTTGTCGGTCGGATCGTCAACAGGCCACTCACGATCATGGCTTACAAGCACAACGTGAGCAGCACTGCAGAACGGCTCCATCCACGCATGAACCACATGGCAACCACCGAGCGCCAATGCACGGTATCGGGCCAGCATACCGCGCACGGCGGTTTCGCCAGTGCAGTCCAGTACCAGATCATAGTCGCCAGGCTTGCATCTACCCGAGACGTAAGCTGCCGCGGTTGCCGGCAGCCCGGTGACTGACACTCCAGGTATCCCCAGGCGCAACCGCTTGGCCAACGCATCGGCTTTCCAATGACCAATCGCGTCGGCGCCCAAAACGTGACGCGAGCAGTTGGGAGCTTCCAACTCTTCCATGTCGACAAGATGCAACTCGCCTACTCCAGCACGAGCAAGCAATTCAGCTACCGGTGCTCCCAGTGATCCGCACCCAAGAACCAACACCCTCCGCTGCCGACGGTTATGCAGGGTCTTCAGTTGCTGGTCACGAGCTAACGCCCAATCCGGATCAACACGGTTAAGCGAAATGGGGGTGACCTGAGGCGAGGTCAGGTGCGGGATGACAGACGCTGTGATCTGGTACCCGTAGCACACGTTTCGTTGCACCAAGACAACCAGCAATGACGACCGCCGCTTTTCTTCCTTTGTCTTGCCCTCAATCCACGAAGGGACAGTTTGGAGATCACCACTAACACTCGCCACGAGTTCACACAGGGCCTCAAAGGTCTGAGGCCAGTCGGTCGGCCCCCAAGGATCATTCTCGGAAAGAGGGACAAATAGTGCATGTCCCCGAACCAAGGTACCTGACGCCCACTGATGCCGTTGCGCCAAAGTATTCGGCTCGTCCTTGCCAAGCGTGGCCACCAGCATCTGGCAACGGGGCCGATGCTTGCTCTCCTTGAAATAGCTCGCCACTTGGCCTTCCGTCACACCTTGGATGCTCAAGTAGTGGACGCGGGTTTCTAGAGGGCTTAACCGTCCGTGAAACCTCTGAAACAGTCGACAGAACCGAAACCAGTACGACAAGCTTTCCTTCTGGAATTCCTGACTGGCCCAGGCGAGATTTTCGGTGTTAACCCAAAATTCCTGAAGCCGCTCAAGAACATGCAAGACAATCTGCACGGGATCTTTGTAGTCGCCGGCTTCAGGCTCCACTCCATGGCAAAAGCGCCCGCTCTCCTCCACATGTGGCCAAGTCAGACAGAGTCTTTTGTCGAAATGAATCTGCGGTGCAGACGCTGGAAAATCTCGCAGCAGGGATAGCGTAACCCGCTGAGGGCCCACGACCGGATGGGGCAGTTCCAGTTGCCACGAAGCAAAATGCCGACTCCGGTCGGGATGCAGGACTTGCGACACAATTGCAGCGCCGGGGCCATTCAGCCACTCCTGGACAGCCCCGGCTGCCTGCTCAAAGGGAGTGGCCTGAAGCACGCTGTCAGGCAAGGGTGTTGCTCGACGCCGTCGAGCGAGGGGCTGCAGGCTGCGTGCCACTCAAGCCAGGCGCGGTTGCCCGCAGGCCCGCCAAGATACCGCCCGCCTGGCTCGCCTCCCAGGCATCAACCCCAACTTCACCAAATACGGCACGCACTCGCTCCTCCGAGCGTTTGCTGTACTCCTCGGCAAACAGAGCCGCCAAATCCTGCATGAGGGCCTCATGCCAAGTACTGAATTCCCTGGCCCGCAGCCCGTTATCGGTGTTCCACTTTTCAGCGAAGTTTTCACCATGGACACCAGGCATGGCGGGGTTCTCTACTCGGATCTCCTCGCCATACGTGATGAACTGGGGCATGCGGGCCACCAGTTCCAGGGCAACCTCAATCGCAGAGCTTGTGGTATAGGCACCGGACGTTGCGATCTGGTCGTAGGCCTTTGCAGCCAGGGTGACCAAAATCACGGAAATCGGCTTCGCTGCACGTCGGGCGTCCGACTGTTTCTTGTAGTAGCTGTCGCGGTGAAGCTTCATCAACTGCACCATCCGCCGCAGTACATCATCAATTCCCACAGGCTGCTCAGGGAGCGGGTCAACCTTGAACCCCTCCATGGCGGCTCTGTTCATAGCTCGCTGGATAAAGCGCTTATTGGCGATAGCGCAAAACCAGTCCGCGAACTCCTCAGGGTTTGAGGGGCTCCAAACCTCTTCTTCATCACGTACCCGCAGATGAGTACCGGTGATTTGCTCCGAGAGCGGGATTGCCGGAGTAACGTCAAAATAGAACGGCTCACCAGGGTAAGGCAGGCGCCAGCAGCGATTCTTGGGCTGGGGATCGCCCGCACCTTCCAAGCCCCGGAGCGCCTTGCCAAAATCTGCAAAGAAAGCATCGGAGTACAAAAGGTTTTCAAAGCGTGGGCCGCACAGTTTAACCACCACATCCAAGTCGAACTTCTCACGACCAGTTCCCGCAATGGTGGTCTGCGTCCGCATGGAACCTTGAACAACGACGTGGACATCATCATCGTCGACCCCCAACTTCTGGGCGATGTGATGTGCAAATTGAGCGTAACGGCGCTTGGCCTTCTCTTGGTTTTCAGCTGAGAGCTCAAGCTTCTTCAGCATGGAGACGATGAAAGTCTCCCACTGTCTTGCCTCGTTTCGCTCCAGCAGAGACTTGGCGATCAACGCGGAAGGCGACTGCACTTGGATATTCATGGCGATATTCCTTCTAACCGGTAGTCACTTCATGGGTGGGGGTCTGAACGTAAACAGCAGCTTCATGCTGATGAGCCGGCATTTGCACGCTCCACTCATAAGGGGGAATCTGACCCCAGTTCCATTGATAACAACGCAGTGTCGGCATGTTGCGGCCGTCATAGGCCATACCGAATCTGATAGAAAGACTTGCGGGTGCAGCCAGCACTAGGTGGATGGTTTCAACCCCATCGTTGGCCAGTGCACCGAGTTTCTGCAAAAACTGTTGCGTGAGTTGACTCTGGGCCTCCTCAGACCAACTTGAATTTACAGCGAGCCCTTGCAGCTCCATATGTATTACAGGAATCTGTGGAAAGGTTGCATGGATGCCGTCCATATCAACTCGATAGGACGCCGATATGGCGAGCACGACTGCCCTGCTCTGCTGCAAAGCCGGCTCTTCGCTGATGATAAAACGGGAGCCACCGTCCGGTTCGTCCAACGGTTTCCAAAGCTTTTGGGCGCGCTCCCAATCCATGAGCAGAACGTGACCCTCGTCATCCAGAAGCACGCCAGAGTAGAACAGCAGGGGTACGGGCATGATGCCGCCGGCAACAACTTGAACATGGGCCCGAGCCGTATCACCACGCACGTGGCGAACATTTCGCTGCATATGGTGGATCTCCGCCAGTGCGGCGGGGATATTGGGAGTCGGGCCAGTTAATAATTGGCGGACGTCAACCAACGCATCGATTCTTCGCCCCTTGACGCCTTTGGGGACGGCGGCAATCAGCGGATGGTCAGAGGTATCGACCAATCCACGCAACTCGACGACCACGACCTGCTTGACGCCGGCCTCCTTCATTTCCTGCAAGTAAGCATGGGCAGCCAACCCAATGCCAATCGCTACCCCCAGCAACATGGCCCAAGCAATAGCCGTCTGCACCACGCCCTCAGCACCGCCGCTGGTGCTGAATTTGAAGGCCTCCACCGCTCCTAACACCCCGTTGGCTTCCACCGAGATGTTCCCTGACACGATGGCCAGCAAGACAGAACAGCAAGCAGCAACGATGGCCAGGCCTACGTTGCGCTTACGGAAAATCCAGGCCACCCAGAGGTTAAGCGCATTGATGAACCAGTTAACGATCGCTGCCATGCGCCAGTCCTCAGAAGACGTATCGACGACGAGACAATCCTACATATAGACATGCTACGATTGCAAACCACTAAATGTAGTATTTATTGATTTTGGATCACATTTTTTCCTTGACATTTTTACCTAACGCCAATGGCTGCAAACCGCGGCACCCGCCCCGTGTCGTGTACCCTATGTGA
Organism: gamma proteobacterium L18; assembly: GCA_000497835.1. Taxonomy (GTDB): domain Bacteria; phylum Pseudomonadota; class Gammaproteobacteria; order Pseudomonadales; family Pseudomonadaceae; genus Aquipseudomonas. The sequence continues at coordinate 179,997 of KI547166.1, forward strand.
AATTGAGCGCGGGGTCGGCGATGAACATGGAATACAACACCCAACACCTGCAGGCGGTGCGGGATGCACTCTCCCCCTTCAGGTTTCTGCTGTGCGTCGATTTGGAGGCGACCTGCGACGAGTTGCCCGAAGATGCACCTGCGCAAGCCAAGCTGGTGGTCGAGCCAGATCAGATGGAAACCATCGAAATCGGCTTGGTGGTAGTCGACCTTCACTCTTTCGAGGTCGTTGACGAGTTTCAGCGCTTTGTACGCCCTTCGATCAATCCGACGCTGACGGCCTTCTGCAAATCGCTGACCTCGATCGAACAGCACCACGTTGATGGTGCGGAAACCTACCAGGAGGTACAGGAAGAGCTCGTCGCTTTCACCGCACGCTACCCCTCAGCCGCTTGGGCTTCATGGGGCGACTACGATGCGAAACAACTGGCCAGGGATGCAGGGCTCAACAACTGCCCAGCCATGCTCCATGGCCTACAGCACCACAACGCGAAAAAATGGCATTGGAAAATTTGCGATTGCCGTCCAGTGGGGCTCAAGCCCGCCACTGAGGCGATGGGACTTCTGTGGCAAGGCACTTATCATCGAGGTATCGATGATGCTCGCAATCTCGCTCTGATCATTAAGAAATTACTCCAATGAGGGGGCCGATGTTTTGAAGGAAACGTCGTCGAGGATGGCGGAAGGCCTCACGGGAATGTTGTGTCACCCTGGTCATCGTATGGGCCTTGGGCTCTGTCGTGACCCTGAATCTCTCGGCCTCCAAGCCTGAGCATTCGCCTCAGCGCAAGCGCGGCACGCTGTCCGGGGGCAGGCCTGAAGACTGCAAGCGCCCCCAGCCGTCCAGGCCGTGAAACTGCGGGACGTCGTCCGGGCCCTTGGCCTGTAGCTTTTCCTCGGAGGCAAATGATCATAGCGAGCCTTGAAGGACTGATAGGTGTCTGTAAATCGTCCCAATTCGACATCCGTTTCCCACAAGGCGTACCGTAAGTCCAAGCCCCTACCAAAGGTCGGGGAACAGAAACGCAATTGAGTACCGCGAAAGGTTTAGGGATATCGGCTTGCGTCCATCTAAGGTGATCAAGCCCTCTTTCGCCATCTGGTTCAACAGGCCACGAGGCGCGCGCGTACCAACGCCAAGGCTGGCCTGCAATTCGGCACGCGGCTGGTCGCCCATGTGAAGCAAGGTCTTGTAAACGTCCCTGGCCTCAATCCGGAGCGCTGGCAGTGCATTGCCCTTAGCGTCTGAAAGCGCGCCACGACTGCGCATCTCGAAGTACACATCGATCCGCTCCTCCAGCCCGCCCTGATCAAGCTGCGTGCTGAAGTACTGAACCTGGTCCAGCGCAGTCTCGGTAAAATACCGGGTCCAGCGCATCAGCCCGCTATCAGACAAGATGCCGCGACCGTCTTGGTCGCCTTTCCGAGGGTGGTCAGCTGCATTGAGCATTTCGTAATAGCCGGCGGTGTTTTGGGCGAAACCACGGTTCATCGACCACACCTCAGAGCCACCAAAACCGGCCGCCTTCAGGTACTGATCAGTAAAGAGGCGACAAGTTCGGCCGTTTCCGTCCATGAAGGGGTGGATCCACACCAGACGATGGTGCGATGCAGCGGCCGCGAGGAAACCCGACAGCCCATGAATCCGATCCAGCCGGTAAACCCGCTCGAATTGGCCCAGGTGGGCGTGCATCTGCCCAGCCGTGGGAGCGATGTGATAGCCAACTTTGACACCGTACTCGCGGAATACGCCGGGGACCATGCGGATGACGTCGCCCTGCTCGTTAATTTGGGTATTTAGCATCCACTGTGGCACACCGGCGTAGAGCTCGCGGTGAAGGCGCGAAATGGTGTCCCGTGTGCAGACATCGATCGCGTTGATCGGGTCGGAGGTGAGGCGGCGCTGCGCTTCAATGTGCCGACGAACCTCCAAGAGGTCCTCGCTGGCTTTGTCTTCCTGGAGCGCTTCTGCAACCTGTTCGGCACGCAGAATGTCAGCCGGAGCCGTGGTGTTACCCTCGATCTTGTTGCTGTAATACGAGTTCACCATGCGCACCAGGTTGCTCATCGGCCCTCTCAACGCGCGCGGAATCTTGGCGTGCAGCTCCGCGTCAAGGCGCATGAGCTGGACGACCTGGTCCAGCAGCTCTTCAGAAGCCTTGTCTTGAGAAATATACGGCGTGAATGACATTTGCCACGTATCTACCGAACGCTGAATTTTATAGATAAAACGACCAGATCAACTCTACAGCTTTCATTGTGCCTTTTTATGCGTGGCTGATCGCCCCGAAAAGAACAAGTATTAAGGACTTACTTGAACAGATCGCCCGACCGACGGGTTTAGTGATCCTCAGGAACCATTCTCATCGACTGTTTTGCCCCCCAGCGAGTCAACCGGCTTGTCCAGAAAGCTCATTCTCTCAATAGCGGCATCCAGGAACCTTGTTTGCTTTTCGGATCGATTGCGAACAAGCTCACGGGCCTCAGCTTCGATTGCAGCTTTGATCTCCCATTTCCGAGTGCGTAGTTTGTAGCGACCTTTCATAGCGTACCTACCTGTTCATCTCACGAGGCCATAGCAAGCGATAAACACCAAGGATCCGATCATGCAGAAGCTCGATGCTTGTTTCCGCGAACTCTGCCACCGGCACTATCGAAGCTTAAGCATCGTGAAAAGGGTTGGAGTTGGCTCCGGTGGGTTATCGAGCAGGTCATGCGCGAGGTGCGCAATCTAATACCGCCACCTCCTCACCGAAAACCTGAGAGCTTCTGCTCGTTGGCTATCCCGCTCTGTTGGTAAGCCGAGGTTTTCGTCAGAGCGATCAGTTTGGGAAATCAGCACCAGGTGTTCGGTCTGCTCATGCGCTTCCGTCCAAAGTCGGTCAACAAGCTTGTTGAGGGCTTCTTGGGTCGGGATTGGCTGGAGCTGCCCAGCCGTGATCGGGTAGGAGACGCACAGCCCGTGAGCAATGGCCAACGATATTTGGCGCTGCCAGAAAAACCTACCCTCCCCGAATTCATGCCTATCCGACAAGACGACGTCGTAACGCTCCAGGATGTAGTTGAAGAGTACACTCCGAGCAGCCTCACGAACCACGGCCGCATGACGCGCATCTGGAGAACGCCAGGTGAAGCAATGTGCAGCAGCCCGAGGATCGGACTCTGGAATGACCGACGCTTCCACCTTGTTGTAATAAGCTACGGAGAATTCAAGGTCATTTAACAACGCGACCTCAAATCCATCGTTGCTAGCGCACACCCCACGATCTGCGCGAATCAAACGATATCCCGGTGGCATCGCGCATCGGGTGTCAGCGTTGATGTCTGTCAGACGCTCGGCATCACTGAGCGTCGAGTAAAGGGCCGAATTGCTAGCACCTTGCTTTAGCAGAGTAGTGAGCGCTTGACAGTCGGACTGATTAATAATTGTCTGGAGCATGACAACCAGAATAGCGAAAAATGCTGGTTGATCGAACCTATCAGAAATTTGGCATGCTTACCCGTAAATGCGACGAACCGTGCGAGATGGGTCGCCATACCCAAAATGCCGGCCGCGCCTCCAATAAAACTTGAGCGAAAAAACACTAGAAACTAGAATTTCAGGCGCCCAATGGACCTGCAGGACCGCACCAAGACTGCAGAAGAGGGCTAAGTAACACGTAGCAATAAGATTCTCATAGAATTCTAAAACCTGTTTACGCGAACTCAGCAATTGACATCATACATCTATAAAAGCATTTTCAATTCCTCCTTACCAAACGAACACCTTTACTCGATCATCTGGAGGTGCCATGCTGCATCAGGCAATACTCAAATAGAAACAACGATGCGAGAACTTTTTAGAAAAAACATAAATAAAATCACTGAAATCACCTACTCAAGTATAAAAAACTCGCACCTTTGATTAATAACACCACTTCGATTGAGGACCTCATTAACAAAAGCACACTACACCCACTAACCAAAAAAGTAATTAACTATAAAGCAAGCAAAAAATTAACCTTATCACCTATTGGTGGAGCAGCAGATCCAATAAAAATTTGCCCTGAGTGCCTTAGTGAAGACGAAGCAGAATTTGGAGTGGGCTATCTACATCGCCAACACCAGATACCAGGAGTAGCTGCGTGCGCAAAGCATCAAATCCTCTTAATCAGCTCATGCTCCAATTGCCGTACAGGACTAATCGATTTCGCATTCCCTTTCGCGGAGTCTTCTAATACGGCGACGCTTTTTGGATGGGGGAAATGTGGCTGTGGGTGGAAATCAGCGAACGGGCCGCGAACGCCAGCTTCCTGCATACAAGTAAACTTTTCGAAGATAGCGTCTAATCTTTTAACAGGCAATGTAAGGTCTTGTTCCTCTGAATTCATTAGTGCCTGTAAAACTCGGTACAAACAAACGGTTCAGAATAGGACTCATTTTGGCTGGCGAGCCTTTTACAGGCTAGCCAGAGAAAAAATCCCAAAATGTTTTTTGTTGAGCATACGCCCTGACTTCTACGAGTGGGGAGGCTGCCCGCCTCCCCCGGCGACCTTCATGGCTTTACCGATAGAAATTCGGATACTATACATTTATACGCTATTTGGAGATTTTGAGACATTTGAAAGATCCATCAACGAGGCTCAACTGGCGCTAGCTGCAATTCACGTTCAAAATCCGACCAGCTGCTGAACAACCAAAACACGACACTCAAAAATATCATTGGATTTGCAGGCATCGCAGGAGCTCCCGCAATCCAGCCCAATATGGCCCTCCGAGTCCGCAGGGTTAATAGAACTGGAAATAGTTCCGGTATTTCTTTCAAAGCTGAGGTAGCTGATTCGAAATGAGTTAGCGCCTCATCGAAACTATTATCAGAAAATCCGAACTCCCAAACTCGTCGTTTAAGAATTTGGCCAACAAGGAAGAAGTCGAACATCCCCCCTGCCTGACAGCATCGATAGTAGGACGTACAAATCTCGAAAAACCTGAAATGACTAGCTGAAAACCTCAAATCTTTCGTTGGCCTATACGTCAGTTCAAATGTTTCGGCCAGTCTCCAATCAGCACATTTTAACGGTGTCACCTTAGGAGCCACAGCTTTGAGGTGGATGCGATGTTCCGTGCAAGCCCAAACGCCTGGGATTTGATGCTCAACGTGCCAATAAGATACTCCGAAACAATGCATATCCCTTAGCATACAGACGCTGCAAGCCTTATAAATGGGAATCCGTCCAAATCTTGTATCGTTAATCCCCCGCATGAATCTCCATGCACGAGGCGAAGCAGGTGAATTCCTAGTCGCCTCAGCGATAGTAGCCTCGCAGTAAGATTCTGACTGAACGGAAAGAAAAAATGGGAGTATTGAGTGCTCGTAAATTATGCGTATCGGAGTGCCTAACTCACCTCTTGTGCGAGCGTGAAAAGAATCTAACCGGGCTGGAAAGTCTCCATATGCCGAGATGCTGGGATGCCCAAACAGGTCCACACAGGTCTCGCGCGTAGTCCGCCCTTGGCTCAAGATGTGATACCTGCTGCACAGGCTAAAAAGAGTTTCCCCCTCCAGCCACTCCACCAAATTACTTGGCGATGCTGAGCGGCCGGAAAGATCTGAGAAATCCAATTTTCCTCCCCTAGGCAACCGGCTGTCAGTCCACAAGCACAACGCAATGACAGCATTTAGACTACCCTTTCAGATCATAGCTCAGTGAATCAATGATTCGTTTATCCAGCCAGATGAGCACGCGCTAAGTCGTGTACTCGGGACTTATTGCCTACATCAATACATAACAAGTAAAGCGAATACTTAAACAAATACTGAAATATGGTTAGCTGATACTAGCAGTATTCGTCGAAACACCTATGCGACGGCGGCAGATAGATTTGACACTGGGCGCGGCAAAGGTAGAATCCAGCCGACTTGGGCGCGGCGACGCATATTTTTATTAATAAAACATTGGAGCTGGAAGAAATGTAGACCTACAGAGAAGAAAAAGAGGCTATCGGGTAGGACCGAATCGCCTCTGGGGTGCTAGTTGGAATGCCAGCACCCCCATTGTGTGTCGATCGCGCGCAGGCGTCAAGCCTGCGAGCTCCCGTTCGTCCCGATTTTTATGGAGCCTGTCGGTGCAGGTGCCATTCATGAATCAGGCGCGACCGAACTATGCATGGGTGTTAAATGAACAGCGCTAAGACCAGAACCGATCGGATAAATCGTCGCCAAGACGAAGATAGGTATGGACCAGAGTATTTACCAGGAATCATGGCGGTCAGAGGAGAGGCGCCATCGATGTCTAGGGCGTCTACGCTCAACTGGAAGAGAACTAACCGCGACATTCACGTACTCGCAAGTTCAGAGCGCAATTTCGCCCTGCTTGCGATGTACAACCCTGACACATTTGACATTCATGAACAAAAACTGCTTTCACCGCAGAGCAGACCCCACCCGATGTTCAATCATCCCGTCCATGGTGGAAGGTTATTGCCTAATCTATTGGGTACGATTGAAGCTTACGACCAGCTTGGGCTCCTTAAATTTATTCCAAAATTCACAATAGAAGTTAATGGTGAGCGGCAAGTAGTACCGATCGCCCAAACGGGGGACCTATTAATATTCGTCAAGCCGGAGAACGAAGATGCTTTCTGCGTAAACTGGAGTATTAAGTTGAGCGCAGACGACTTTTCGGAAAGGAATCGAGGCAAACTGAAGACAAATAAGCAAAAGGATGCTGATCTAAGGAAATCAGATGCCCGGCACGAATCGGAAAAAGTCTATTACAGCCATGCGGGAATCAGGACGGTGCAACTGGCTAGCGATTGGCTTGATCCGAATGTGTGTTCCAATTTATCTATGCTTTTCTCATGGCACAGCCGTCCGGTCAGTCTCGACTGCAACCTTCAGTCCGACCTTATCGACGCGCTACGGCAGGGTTTATCTTCGGGTGCGACGGCACTTGAAATAATTTCACGCTTCGTCCCTTACGCTCCAAAGCAACGTGATCAGCTGAGTTGCGTTTACCACCAGGCAATTTGGAGCAGACTCCTAGCCGTGGATCTGTTTTCCCCCATTTTAATAGATCGCCCTATGCACAGGGAGAAAAAATGCGTCCTAGAGCATTACAGCGACTTTTTTAAGGAGATCGTGTAATGGCTATCGGAAAGCAATTTTTTACGAACAATGGGGCCTCTGGCTGGATCTCCGGAGAGCGTTACTATTTCCTTGTCAATGACCAACCAAGCGAACACATTAAATTCGTACTATTCACTGGCACAGAGGGCGCTCGCTCGTCCCCAAAAGCAGAAATCATATCGGTCCCCACGCCCGCCTTCGAACGACTTTTAGCTAGCGGCGATATCAAAGCATTCAAAGTCCAACATCGCTTTCCAAGTTGGCTTAAGGATTGTGAGTCTCTGAGCACGGACGAATTGGAGCGTCGCAGGAGCTCCTCAAAAAAACCTCTCAGCGCTTACCTGGCGGATCGACTGCTGCAAATTGAACCATTAATACAAGAAGAGACGAAAATCATCAACAGTTTGGACCCATGCAAGGAAATCAACAAAATAATTAATGCGGACCCCAGCAAAAACATCACACGGATTCGCTACTGGTTTTTCGTTTATGTTATTTTTGGTCACAACCTCGCAGCGCTCATGCCTAGATTTAAGAACATAGGGAAGGGAGATCTGCAGACACAACCTGGGACTAAAAAGCTGGGACGCAAACGTCTGAGTGGAAAGTTTGGGGATGGATATCCTGTAACCGAAGAAATGAAGGAGCTGCTACTCGATGGCTTCGCCCAACACGCCAAAGTTGGACGTACCGAGTCCAAAGTATACTTAAAGACGCTGAAAAGTCATTTTGGATGCAAATTCGTGCGACAAGACCGCACCCCAGTGATTATTCAACCTGAAGGCAAACCTTTTCCCAGCAGGGATCAGTTCAGATACTGGGTACATAAAACACATTCCTCCGAGTTAATCCGAAACGTTCGCTACGGTAGCGAGCGCATTAAGACAAGAGAGCTGGGTAGCACCGGTAAGTTTTCAGCGCTTTTACGAAACCTCATGGAACGTGTGGAAATGGATGCGTATTATTGCGACGAACTCCCAGCCCCCCTTTTAAAATTACCCGACACAAAAGGAGCGACTCTTCGTCCACTTTGCGTAGTTCGTGCGGTCTGTTGCCTTTCAGGATATGTAGTGGGCATCGGGTTTTGTCATAACAAAGAGGATATGCAAGGGTACCTTTCTGCGCTTTTCAGCATGGCGGTGAGCAAAGAGAAATATTTGTCTCTATTTGGAATGTCGGAGTTTTCAGAAGAATGGGTAAGTGAGGGAGTCGCTACTGATATTATTGCCGACCGCGGCCCAGCCTCTGTAAAGAAATTCCTGAAGGAATTCGCCCATCGGAGCTCTCGAGAACTTACTCCCTCTTACTCCCCACGTTCTAAAGCAACTGTCGAATCTGCCAACCCTCGTAAGACAAGGACCCAAGGGGCCGCAGTCCACAAAATCAGCATTCACAACGTCGTTGGCTTGGCGAAGGAAGAAATCCGCAAGCTTCTTGAGAAAAACAAAACCTCACGAGCGATTGATCGGATGACGCCTGAAATGATTTGGAAAGGTGTAGACCCCACACCTGATGGCATCTGGCGCTATATGGACTCAAAGCTCCGCACTAACGCAATGCCCTTAAACTTTGACGATGCAGTTCGTGCATTCCTGCGTGAAACTACAATCCTGGTTTGCGGCGGTTGGTGCACATTTCTTGGACGCAGATATTCATCGCGCTCATTCCAAAACACTGGCATCTACAACAAAATTGGACGCAACAAAACAGCAAAACTCAAAGGATATGTATTGGATATGTGCGTCCGATACATCTGGATAGAGCATGAAGGAAAGATTTACGAACTCGAAGCACAACTGCCGTTTCTTGATGACCAAGGCCAACTCTTTATTTCTCTCTCAGAACTACAGGATGAAGCCAAGCTCATAAGCATTAAGGCTTCAGAGATGCGCATCAAGTCCGATGCAGAAAAAGGGATAATAGACTCGATGACAGAGGAGTCTCTGGGCAGCCCAACTGACAGCTATTCCACAACAAGCAAACTCAAAAGGACAAGCAGTAAAACAAGACGTGCGCACAAAGACCAAGACTTAGCCCTTAACAATCGAAAAGCAGCGAACGATGAGTAGTTTCCTACACAACAGATTAAATTCTCTTTCGCCTGAAGAGTCACTTAAGCGCGCGACCTCATCGAGAAATCGCGTCAGCAACTTGGCCCTGTTGCCGCCTTATGAAGCGACAGCGATATTAACCCCTCATTTGAGGGCGATTTTCGTTCCTCAACAAGAAACGCAGCAGCTACTGGAACATTGCTTTGGAGAGTCTAGAGCTTACTCCTCGATGAAATACGCCACTGAGCAGATGTTTAGGACAAAAATTTATGCGCCTATCAAGGCCGACCCTGTTTTTCCAATCTGCCTAACGGGTCTTGCAGGAGTTGGAAAATCAAAATTCCGAGACCTACTCATCAACTCTTACCCTGCCCCCGAAGAGTACTATGCAGGCGGAAGTTTAAGCCATCTTATATCAACACCAGTCTGGTACATAGACATGCAAGGGAAAAAGTCTACTTTGCAAGCACTTGACGAATTCCTCGAGAAAAAGAAAATAAGAACTGACCAGGCGCTACAATATTGCAGAAAAAAGGCGTATATACAGGGCGTGACATTATTGATTGTCGATGAAATCCAATTCACTACTACCGGAGACGGCAATGCCCGCCTGGGTCAGATCCTCTTGGATTTGATCTCTCTCGGCATTCCTATGATTTATATGTCTAACTACAGTGCAATACACAAGCTTTCAGATCGACATCAAGAGGAACGCCAGCGTATTTTCGACAAGACCTCAATGATCTTGGCTGATTCTCTAGAGAGCAAATATTGGACCGACTTTCTGCAAGCTTGCCTTAATACCGGCAACCTCCAGATAGACATGCCCTTTAGCTTGTTTTCAGAAATAACATACGAATATACCTGGGGGATTCGGCGACTTGTAATCAGTCTGATTTCCGCCGCGTATCTCCAGAGCCGTCTAAGCCAACGAGAAAAAATTAATATTTCCGATCTCCAGACAGCCTATACCTCCCCAGCGTACGGTAGTCATCGGAAAGATGTGACGGACCTTTTTGGTCAAAATATTAATGGTGAAGTCAAAAACCGCCCAGATCTCAGCTGCCCGCTATGTATCCAACCAGCACGAGCACGGGCTTTGGCTGAATCAGTAGAGCGGATCAGACTTGAACACACCAATCGCTCAGCGCTTCTCTCTTCATTGAGTAAGAGCGAGAG
>KI547166.1:192088-210557 GCA_000497835.1 gamma proteobacterium L18
AGCGAGAGAGCGGTTTTGAAAGAAATTGGTCTCCCTCTTGTCCCCGCTGGGCCTGCCCCTGCAGCACCCACCAAACGGCCAAAGCCTGCAACAAAAGAAAATCTACTTGCTGGAATGCGGGCGTTCATGAATAGGAAATAATCAGAGGCTATAAAAGAGGCTGCCTTCAATTGATGCGGCACAGGCTCTCTTCACTTCTCCAAGGATACTTCCCCCCAATCCTAAGCAGACATAGTCAAACGCCGCACGGTCATTGAGCCGACACGTCCGTTTCCGCACCTCGTTTTTTCTCGGGCGATTTGATCGCCCTTCTTCCACTGCACAGCCCTCCTATTCGCGAAAAACCAATTCAGGATTTTGCAAGCACCTCGTAGACCATCCGTCGATGGAGCCTCGAGCACCCGCAATCCGCTTGAAAATTCGTAGCCTACCGCTTGTCGACTTCGCATCGATTATCCACGCTTGAGCGATGGTGAATGATTAATCTAGCGGAGTAATGCTTGCGTCAACCACACGACAGACTTCTCGGTTATCCCACGTTTCTCCACCCCTCTTACGGGGCCTCCGACCGACTTAACCGTGCCAAGTACCAATGGGGAAAGCCTGTAAAAGCGGGAGGTGGCGGAAGAACCCCGACAGACTTTTTTCCTAGTCATCACAGGTGATAAAAAACAATCAAGTCGGTAAACCGACAATAAAGTCGATCAGAAAAGCCAGTCTAGGACGCGTTTGAGAGCCCTCGCCTCTCTATTCGCTTCAGGGACGCGTACTCCGCAGCCCGGTACCCGCACCAGCGGAGCGAGGGACGAGCAACGTCGAGTAGAAGATTGGTAGGCTGGCCCGATCCGGGAGCAATACACGGGGGCGAATATGGGTACCTATGGACTCGTGGACTCGCTGACCGAAGCCCAGATGAAATTATGCTCATTGATCCTTAGGTACGTCGGACCGCAGCACGAATGGGGTCAGCTGATTCTGACCCCTTCCCCAGCTACCTGATCATCACTGCACGACGTGACCGTTCAAGTTGATGCCCCCAGCCTGCCGGACCGCCGAAGTCGATTCGACCAGAACGATTTTGGAACGTACCGAAGCGAGCTTCGAACTCGCTGAGAAACGCCTCATCGGTGATGCGACATGGCACGCTGCTACGATGCGGGCTTGAATAGCTGAAGAGGACACTATCGAGCGGCACTCGCCGGTTTGGGGGAAGGACCGAACACAGAGCGGCAGCTTTTTCAGCAACGAGTGCTTCTGGAACCAGAGGTCCACCAATACCACTCAGCGGCGGTCGTATCCACAATTTGCTCTACCTCTTGCGCCTCTAATTCATAACATTTGAATGCCTGCTCGATCAGGCAGCTGCGAGGCCCTCGCTTGATCACTACATGGAGCGCCGGGGGCTCTGATGCCGTCAAACCTGAGCGAAACGCTTGAATAGCCGCTAGCTTTCCAGCGTCCCGCCAGTGCCTGCAACGCCGGGAGAGCATCTCGGCGGACACTCACCTGGTTGCATCACTGTGTTTGAGCACCTGCCGGTAGTGTTCGGCCTCTTCAAGCAGCCATTGCACGAATTGCTCGCGCTTGACATCGACCTGTTCCCGGTCAGGCGCCACTATCCAGTAAGGGTAGGGGTAAGGCACCGTGCAATCGGTCAGTTGCACCAATTCTCCACGCTCAATAGCATCATGAGCGAGGCTGCGGCGCACCAGCGCCACCCCTTGGCGTAGCCGCACCGCTTCCAACACCAGGTTCGAGTCATTGCTGCATAAGCCCGAGCGCGCTACTTCAGCGCTCAGCCCCGCCGCCTCGCACCAAGGCTGCCAGGAGTCCATGGTGAAGATGATCGGGCTGGCGATGACTTGCTCCGGCGTTCGTGGCAAATCCCCATCGTTGAAGGCTGGGGAGGCGACCACGATCATGTCGTCGTAAAACATCAAGTGCTTGCTGACCCCCTCCCAGTCACCACGCCCCATACGCACGCCCACATCGACACTTTCCTGTACGAGATTGGAGATCGCCAGGCTCGCCTGCAGTCGCACGGTGATGTGCGGATAGCGAGCATGGAACCGCTGGATCCGTGGTAACAGCCAGCAGAAACCGAACGAAGGCATCACCGCCACCACGAGCTCGAACGCCTTGGGCCGGGCCTGAATCTGACGTGTGGCATCAGCGATACCGCTCAGCGCAGCACGCACCTGCATGGAGTACAGCCGACCGTCCTCGGTCACCCTCAAGCCTCGCCCCTCTCGCACGAACAGGACCAGCCCGAGCAACTCTTCCAACACCTTGAGCTGTTGGCTGACGGCTGAGTGCGTAACGTGCAGCTCGGCAGCCGCAAGGGTGACGCTGCCCAGACGGCTGACCGCTTCGAAGCTGCGCAGACAACTAAGGGGAGGAATCGCTGACATGTAAGCTCCACTAACGGATCTGCAAAAAATTAACTGATATTATAATGACATAACGCAATCTACTGTAAGCGCAGGTGCAGTCACCAGCATTTTCTGGCCGAGCGCGCCGTCATGAACTCCAAATGAGGACGCAACGGTGCGCATGCAACTATTTTCGCCGAGAGCCAGCGAGCCAGAATGGATACGGATTGCATTGCGACCGACCCATTTACTGTCGTTACGCTTCAACGAGGACATCCTGACCCAGTCGCTGGAAGGCACGCACTGGATCAGTTGGGAGGGTCGGGACCTGTTTATCGAGCAAGGCCAGATGCTCAGGCTGACGCCGGGCATGGCTCTGGTCAATGGCGTGGGGATCATGCAAATCGCGCTGCTACCCAAGGCTGAACACCCCATCACCAGGTTCGGCAGATGGTTGCTGACCAAGGTGGCGGCCGATCGCAGCAAGGCTTTGCAGATCAGGGTCCAATGATGGCGCTGCCCATGACTGACGCCCCCCGGGCGCTGCGCGACAGGTTGCTGTTCGCCCTCATCGTCACGGCCTCGACGTTCTTGATGGGGTCCAGTTTCGTCGCAGGCAAAGTCCTGCTCAACCAGAGCTTCGAGCCGCTGATGTTGGTGGGCTGGCGGTTCTGCCTGGCCGCCGTGGCGACCTTGCCACTGGTCAGGCTGCACAACCGTTCCTGGCGTGCGTCGCTCGCCCCTCGCCATCTGCGCCCCCGACACTTCGCATTGATCGCCGTTATCGGGCTGGTACAGACCGCCGCCGTCATGAGCCTGCTTTTTTTGGCCATGCAAACCGTATCCGCCTCAACCGCCGCGATTCTGCTGTTTAGCAATCCGGTCTGGGTGGCGCTGGGCGCACGATTGTTCCACGCCCAAGCCCTCAAGGCGATGCGCATCGCAGGGCTGGCCATCGGCGCGGGGGGCGTGGCGCTGGCCGTAGGCGCCGACCTTACCCATGCCACCACCGCCCACACTTGGCAGGGCGTGAGCCTGGGCCTGGCGGCCGCGCTCTGCTGGGCCAGCGCAACGTTGATCATTAAGTACAACCCGGTGCCAATGGGCACCTGGGCAATCAGCTTCTGGCAAATGCTTATAGGTGGCCTTGCGGTCCTGGCGGGTGCAACGCTTGCCGGCGAACACTGGCCTGTCGCCACCACCACCGAGCAATGGGGATGGTTCGTCTGGCTCGCCATCCCGGCGTCCACGGGGTCGTTCGGGCTTTGGTTCGTGGCGCTCAAGCGTGCTGACGCCGCCACCACCAGCGGCTATCTATTCCTGGCTCCGTTATTCGCCGCGCTTCTTTCGTGGGAGGTACTCGATGTTCCGCTGACAGTGTGGCAAGGCTTGGGAGGGGTGTTGGTGGGGCTCTCGATTTGGCTGATCAACCGTTGAGGGTTGTACGGCGCTGAGCGGATTTTCACCCCCAAAAGGAACACGCCATGTATGCTCTGATACTCGAACCTCTCTCGGACCTGTTCCGGATTACCTCAAGCTGTGAACTACAGGACTGCTTGGAGGAACAGGTGCGCGACTTGGGTTTCAGCCGTTTTCAGCTACGGCTCAAAGCCAGCCCCAACGCCGATTTGGGCAGCGAACTGGTCATCGGCAATTATCCAGCGCAGTGGCGTGAGACTTATGACCAGGCTGGTTTTTCCAGGATCGACCCCATCGTTCGCCACTGCCTGCAAAGCGTGCTGCCGATTATCTGGGATGATCGCCTGTATGGCTCGCTGCAACAATCACAACTGCGCCATCTGGGACTGACCCACGGACTGCAGAACGGGGTCACCTTCGCCCTACATGGGCCCGGCGGGCAATTCGGCACCTTGAGCCTCAATATCGCCACGGCCGATCAAGCCGAAGCCGAGGCATTGATCAGGCGTCAGTGGGGCGCCCTGGCGCTATTGCGTGACGCCGCCCTGCACACCGCCCTAAGGGTGATGAAACCGGCGTTGCACGAGGGCCCGGTCAAGCTGACCCGCCGTGAACAGGAAGTATTGCGCTGGAGCGCGGTTGGCAAAACCAGTTGGGAGATCTCGAATATCTGCTGTTGTTCGGAAGCCAATGTTGACTTCCACTTCAAGAACATCCGCCGAAAATTCGGCGTCACCACCCGGAGTGCTGCCGTGGTCAAGGCGCTGGCGATGCAGCTGATCCAGGTCTAGCGCAGCGCGCGAGCCGGGGCGGCGCTCGCCAGATGAATGTGCGCGTGGGTGACCAGGTGCGGCACAACGGCAACCACGAAGGCACCACTGGCTGATTGGCGATCGCCCCAGTGAGCGTGCCCACGGCGCCCGCCAGGCTGAAACTGCGCTGGACCGGCGCAGGCTCGCCGCCTATGTGGCACAGGCACCGGGTATCGCCCCGAATCCCGGTGCCTTGATACTTGAGCAGACTCTCGCGTCGCGTCCACAACCAGACGAAATCGCCTGGTTGGCTGGCGGCTTCCCGGCGCTCAAGCCATTGCCGCTCACTGGCGCACAGGCACCGCCGCACGGCGCTGCGCCAGAACACCGGGGCGCGCAGCACCTCAACATCCACCCCCAGGGGCGCATCGCTCACCGCCAGTACGCCGAACCGCTCGGCATAGCTGAGACTGACAAACAGCGATGGCTGCCCGCCAACGGATACGCCGGTGGCGAGCCCCTGGCACAGGTCCACCTGTTGCGCGGTGACGCCCAAACGCTGCGCAAGAGTGGTGCGCAGCGCAATCCGGGCATTGAGGTAGCGCAAGCGCCGGCGCTCGCACAAGGTGCCTGCATGCTGATAATCGACAGCGTCAAGGGCACAGTGCCACGCAGGGGCCGCCAACCGATGAACCGGAAATACCACCAGCTGCGCCGCACTCACGCCAGGCTGGCCTGGCAGTTGTGGCGCACCTGCAGGCGTGCGAACAACACCGCGTAGGCTCCGGCAAGCGTCAGCACCGGCAGCAGCGTGAGCAGCGGGTGAGGCGTGCCGATATACAAGTGCACCCCGAACAACAGCCCGGCATACACCAGCATCGCCGCGCCAGCCACCCGCAGCGCCACCGCTGGACGTTGGCTGGCGCCGACCCCTCGGCTTATGCACGCCGAGAAGGCAAACGTGGCGACGAAGCTGAGCAACCACTGTGCCCCCGCCGACTGCACAATGGCCTGCCACGGCAGTTGCCGGGCACAAAACGCCACCCAGGCCGCATACCCCGTGGCCGAAACCAGCGCACTGACCAGGCGCACCGTCCTGGGGCTAGCCCATGATTTTCTTGAGCCCATTGGCCAATCCTCTTTTCGTCCTCATCCCCCACGCCGACACCTGGAAATGGGTCGCCAACTCGGGCACCTGCTGGGCTGGCACACTGTGCGCCACCGTAGGGCCGAACACATACAACCACTGCGGCAACTGCCGGTTCAAGGCACTGAGCAACTGCCCGATGTCGAAGTACATGACCCGCACGGTCTCTCCGCTGTAGGGATGTTTCTTGGAAATCGGCAGGCACTGCGCGCCCAGCCGGGTGTAGATCGGCACCAGAATCTCGATGGCATCGAGCACGATGTAGCGGCTGCGCGCATGCAGGGTGATGCGTCCCAGTTCACGCAGCAGCGCCAGCATCACCCGGTGCCCGGCGTAGGCGGGAAGGATCGCCACCCGCGACATCTCCACGAACCCGGCATTCCACAACCATTCGGGCAGCGGTGTGGCCGCCTGGATTTCACAGCGCTCACGCACCCCGCCATTGATCACCACTCGCCCCGCGCCCACGCATTTCTCGCCCAGGCGTGCGCTGACCTGAATACTGAAGGGGTCCCATTCATCCCACAGACTGCGAGGGTCCAGCACATCGCCCAGGCGGCCATAGTGCCGGTTCGCTGCCAATCGGCACGCAAGCACCTGTTCCAACGCCGCGTGGCCTTCGACGATGGCAACGTTGATCAGTCGATCCACCGCCGCGCTTTTGCGAATTCGCGGCGGTAAATCCTCGAAGCTGAAATCGGGGCGCAGGCACAACAACGCCAGCGCCACCGCGGTACTGGAACGGGCATCCAGCACACGGAAATGGCAAAGGTAGCGGCCTTGATCTTCGTAACACCCCATCACCTGGACCTTGACCGGCGCCGGCGCACTCCAGCGTTCGCTCAATCGCAACTCAAGGTCAATGCCCGGCAGCACCATCATCGGCCACCCGGTGACCTGCAATACACCGTTGAATGGGTTCAGGTAGTGCAACTGCACCTGCAGTTGGCGATTGAACAGCAACGGGCTGCGGGCCGTCGCCGTGATCGACGACCCGAACCGGTCGCGCTCGGCCAGGCACATTGGGCGCTGGCCCAGCCACTCCAGGGCCAGGCTACCTGCCGCAGGGTCCAGCCAGTGGCCCTGCAAACGCACCGGCACCGCCGGACGATGCAGCCCTCCCTCAAAGCACAGGGCCACGTTCACCCTTTGTCCCTGCTGGCCGAGCGCAACGCCCGGCGCCAGCTGCAGCAGGCATCGGGCCGTGCCCTGCAGCGTCAACACGCCCGAGATGGCGCGCCCCTCCAGGTGACCACGGACGGCGAAACGGTGACATTGCCCCAGCGCCACGCCTTGCAGCGCAGGCGTCACGGCGGCGTCAAGCTCAGCCCCGGATGGCAAAGAAGCAGTTTGGGCAGACATGTATTGTCCTCATGAAAGGGCACGACGCAGGCCCCAAGGGACCTGCGCCGCGCCAGGCTCACTGATTCAGCGTGTGGGCGAACGCCTGCAAGAGCCGATGCCCATGGTCCCAGAACCCCAGCTGGGACTGGCCATTGATATGCCCCAGCTCCCCGAGGCTCACCACGGCGCACCCCAGGCTGCGCGCACTGTTTTGCACGTATGCAAGGTCACCATAGGGGTCATTGGTACTGGTGATGACCTGCATCCTGAGGCGACAGGCCAGCTGGTCGGCCGCCCGGAAGCCGGTGGCCGACTGCGGGAAATTAACGCTGGCCGGGTCAGGCACCGCCACCATGAACGCCCCCAGCACCTTGTCCGAGCTGTGTCGAGCGGCCCACTCCAGTAACAGCAGGCAGCCCAGGCTATGGGCAACCACCACCACCGGACGCTGCAGGCACGCGATCAGCGCCTGCATCTCGGCCACCCATTGCTCGCACGCCGGACTGTCCCAGTCCTGGTGTTCCAGCCACAACGAGTTCGGGTGCTCGGCCTGCCAGTGACGTTGCCAGTGCGCATCGCCGGAGTTACCCACTCCGGCGAGAAACAACCAGTCGAACGGCAACTCAGACTTCATATTCGACACCTACCCCATCGAAACGCAGGCGGTCCTGCACCAGCACTTTCTGGCCCTGCTTGTCGTAGCCGTCCAACAGCCCGGCCTCCATCAGGCGGATGACGAACTGTGAAGAGTTGACCTCCCCGACTTCGTTCAGGCGCACCATCAGTTCCTTGTAACCAAAACCTTGGGCCTTCAAGTCCTTGATCAACGCCACTATGGGCTCACTGACCGTGTACTTGGTCATGTCCTTGCCAGCGCCGTTGGACAGAATCTGCTTGAGGCTCAACGTGAAGGTCTGCGGCTCGATTTTGAAATAATCGGCCGTGGTCACCTGATCGCCCAGCCAGTCAAAGCGCACGATGCGATTGAGCTGCTTGGTGAGGTCGGAAATCCAGCGCACCCGGGCCGGGTTGAGCTCAGCATCCATGAACTCGTCGGTCAACTCATCGCGCTGGTGGCGTCCAATGGCGATCATGGTGGAGGCACGATCCTTGAAATCGCCAATTTGCGGGCGGTTCTGTTTTTCACCACTGACCAACTGCTCGAACCATTCCTTGCGCTTGAGGCGCTCGTCGGCGGACTCGCTGATGCGGCGCTTGGTCCAGAACTCCGACTCCGGCTCAGTGAACGATGCAAAGGTGTAGAACGAGGCCAGGAACTCGTGATACTGGTTGTAGGTTTCGCTGTAGCTACGGTTATACCAGGTGTGCACTTGCTCGCTCTGCTCGGGGTTGCGCATCAGGTAGTCGATGCTGCTGGCCGCGCTGACCGCCGACTGGGAAGCCAGGTGCACGCCTTGGGAGAACAGCGGGTCGGTGAAGCAGGCGGAATCGCCGCACAAGAAGAAGCGGTTGCTGGAGAAGCACTTTGTCTCGTAGGACCAGTCCCGCACCAACTTGACCTCTTCACAGCGTTGCACGCCGTTGAGGATAGACAGCGCCCTCTCGCTCTTGGCCAGCGTTTTGTCGTAGAACGCATCCAGGCCCATGGCCTTGATGTCGGCCAGCTTACTCTGGTCGACGATGGTGCCCACGCTGTAGATGCCATCCTTGAGCGGGATCATCCAGATCCAGCCATCTTCGAACGTGATCGAGAAGGTTGTGCCATTGAGGTCGTTCTTGAATGGGTCAGGCGTCTTGAAGTAGGACCACAGCGCAACGCTCTTGTAGAACTCGTCGTACTCGCGCAGCTCAAGCTTGCGCACCAGCGGGCTGTTGCTGCCGGACGCATCGATCAGGTAGTCGGCGCTGAACTCGCTGGTTTCGCCCTTGTGCCGCACGGTTACGCCGACCTTGTCTGCCTGCTCGACCTGCACGTCGATCACCGCGGCTTCTTCAAACACCCGCACCCCGCGCTCGCGGCAGGTGTCGAGCAGCATCTGGTCGAAGTCCGAGCGCAACACCTGGATGGCGTGGTCGAATACCCAATCCTCGGTTTTCGGGGTGCTGAACGAGAACGTCCAGGGCGCCTCGGTCTTGCCCCACAGGAAGGTGGCCGAAGGCTTGAGCACATAGCCGGCCTGCTCTATCTTGTCGCTCAAACCCAGGCGATGCAGGATCGACAGCGTGCCGGGGAGGAAAGATTCGCCCACGCGGTAGCGAGGAAACTTCTCTTTTTCGAACACTGTCACCTGGTGACCCAGTTTCTGCAAGGTGAGTGCAGCGATGCTTCCCGCCGGGCCACCGCCCATGATAATGACGTTTGCGGACTTGCTCATACGTTTACTACTCCTTTAGACCAATTGGATTATTTTTTGACGGGCAGTGGAGCTGCAATGGGATCGCGCCGGGATCAGCTCACTCAGGGTGCAACCGGCCTGGACGGTGACGTCGTCCTGGATCACTGTCTGGGGGGTGACCACGGTCCCCAGCCCAAGGAAGCAACGGCTACCCACTGAAATGCTGTTACCGGCGTTGAAGTGCGGCGACAGGAAATTGTTGTCGCCCAGCTGCGAGTGGTGCCCCACGCAGCAGTGGTAATTGATCATGTTCCAGGAGCCGAGGCGGACGTTGACGCCCAGATAAGTGTCGGCGGCGATCACGTTGCCTCGCGCCCCCGAAAGGTCCAGCCGATGACGGACCGAGGGGTGGACGAAATTCGGCGCCTGCAGGCGGCCATCACTGAAATAGCGGTCGATCAACGCCTGGCGCATGGCGATGTCCGCCACGCCCAGCACGTACCGGTGCCGGCTATCCAAGCCCTGCTCGGGCCAAGGCTGGGCCTGCGCGGCGGCGCACGGCGCTTCGCCTTCAACGTTCAGGTGGCGCAGCGTCGCCCCCGGCTCAATCTCCTGCAGGTAGGTGGCCAGCTCCAAGGCAAAGCGGCCCGCCCCCAGAATCACAATGTCGGTCATGAAGTCACCGCGCGGGTTTTCTTGAAACGGTTGGAGAAACCAATCTCGTCGACCTTGTTGACCTTGATCGGCAATTTGTAGGTTTCCAGATGACCGCCCAGGTGCTCCAGCACATGAAGCTTGAGCGCGCGCTTGCAGTCGAAGGACTTGGCCATCACGTCTATGTGCACCGCTTGTCCGGTAATGGCGTTGGGCACGCCATACACAACGCAGTCATCTACCAGCGGGCTGCGCAGCATCACATCTTCGATTTCAGTGGGCAGTACCTTCAGTCCGCCGACGTTGATCAGCTCCTTCTGCCGACCTTGAATGCGCAGGTACCCTTGTTCGTTCTGCTCCACCAGGTCGCCGGTGCGGAACCAGCCATCGGCGGTGACATTGTCGGTCGCCTGGTTCAGGTAACCGACAAACTGGCTTTTGGTCCGCAGCTGCAGCTCACCGTCGACGATGCGGAACTCGGTGTTCTTGTCGGCCAGCTTGAAAAAAGTGCTGGCTGAAGACTCACTGACCGTGGCGCTGATCCCGGTTTCGCTGGTGCCGAACGTCTGCAGCAGACGGGCCTTGGGAAACGCCTGTTGTACCCGCTTGAGCAGGCTTTGCTGCATGCTTTCAGTGCCGTAGGTGATCAGTCGCACCGAAGACAGGTCGTGCTGCTCGTGGTGGCGCCCCATTAGGATCAGGTTGAGGAACGTGGGGCTGGCGGGGATGACCTTGACCTTGTGGCGCTCGATCAAGGCGCAAATGGCGTCCGGCGCCCGGTCCGTCGGCAACACGGCGCAGCCGCCCACCGTCAGGGTGTTGAGCAGTGAATTGAGGCCGCCGATATGGTCGAAGAGCAAGAACATCAACAAGGTGACCGGCTTTTTGCGCTCCTTGCCCAGCTTGCTGTCGATCAGCTCGTCCAGATCATGCAGGATTGCCTTGGGCGCGCCGGTACTGCCGCTGCTGAGTAACACCAGGCCGGCATGGCCCGCTTCGGCCAGGCGGCGATAGTAGGCCGGCGCCTGACCGTCGCCGGGCGCTGGTAACGAATGGTGGCTCAGCTCATCGCCGCTCACCTGGATCCGGTGCTGGCAATGGGCAGCGCTCTGCAGCGTGGCCACCGCACGGTCACTGAGGTCGACCAAGGGCGCGACCACGTTGCGGTCCAGGTACAGGGCCAGCAGCGTCGCCACGGCGCCCACGCTGTAGTCACCGTTGAGAATGACCGCCTCACCCGGCATGATGCCTTGGCTGCGCAGCCACTGTCGGCTGTTCGCTATGCGCAAGCAAAGCTGTTGGTAACTGCAGGACTGCTCCCCGTGCAACAAGGCCAAGCGCGGACCGGGCTCGGCCAGCGCAGCCAGCAGTGCCTCGCGGCTCATTGCACACCGCCCAGGCTCAAGGTCTCACCGGTAACGAATGCCGATTGGCTGGAGACGAGAAACTCCAGGGGCCCGATCAGATCGGTCAACACGCAGGGACGGGCAATGGTCTGGCGCTCAATCATGTTTTGTCTGATCTCTGAGGGAAGTGTGCGGGTCAGGGAACTGCGATACAGCGGCAACACGAGGTTGTTGACACGAATGCCGAAACCGGCCAATTCCTTGCTCAAGGTGCGGGTCAGCTGTTCCACGGCCGCCTTGCTGGCCGCATACACCGCTTGCCCGGGAATGGCCCAATGGGTCGCGACCGTGGAGATATTGACGATGGCAGCGGGGTTGGCATTTTTCTGCATCAACTTGACGGCTTCACGGGTGACGTTCATCAACCCAAACACATTGCTGCCAAACACCCCTTGGATGGTTTCCGGTGGGGTCAGCTGGAACGGCGCCATGTTGGCCTCCCCTGCGTTATTGATCAGCACGTCCAATTGGCCATGGACCAGGCGAACATGCTTGAGCATGTGCCGCACGGCGCCGGCATCATTTAGATCCAGACTGAAGTGGCGATAGCGTTCATGTTCGATGGTGCCCTCGCCACGGCTGCAGCCAATAACCACATGGCCTGCCGCCAGAAAATGCAACGCCACGTCCTTGCCCACGCCTTTACGTGTCCCGGTCAGTAAGATAATCATGTCAGTGCAACTTATATCCAATTAAAAGCGGCAGGCTGTATAGCGGCTTCACCGCCGTGTGCGGCAGGCTTCCCGAGGCGGGCTTTATCAATGACGGTACTTCGCGCTTAATCCGCCTTGTCAGGCTGAGCGGCCAACCGGCAAGTTCTGCGGCATTGCTCACCAAACATTGAACGCGCAACCGCATGCATAACGTGAGTCGCCAGCTGTCCAGACTCCGTGCGCACAACGCCGGATTGCCGATATACAAAATACGGCCAATCGGTTCAAACCAACGCCGGGTCATACGTTTGACCATCAAGTAGCAGGACTCGCCGGTCAATTCATCGACCACCACCAAGTGTTCACACTCCACCTGTCGATGATCATGGAAGATCACGCTATCCTGCTCATTCAACCAGCCCGCCACGCGATGGGCATCGGCTTCCAATCGATAACGTCGACGCCAGTTCAGCGGATTCGGCAAGGGGTATATCAATAACAGTTCGGTTTCCAGATCAACAAAGCCAAACTTCTTGCTAATATCATAAACATCGGGCGTCGGCGTATAGTTGAGCAACGTCACCTTCCGCATCGACAAGGCTGGCAATAACAACTTCAGGCTTTCCTTGCGGTAAGCTTCCTGAACGAACCAACTGTGCAATTCGCAGAAGCGCTGCTGCGGATCATTCGCTGGCTGACGAGTGAACAGCAGGCCCAGGAAGCCCACAACGGTATCGCCATCGAGCATCACATAGCCGCAGTAGTCCTCACCGCCGCACCAAGGGTCGGCAAACATCCGCTTACGCACGTTGACACCGATCCAGTTAGAGTTGAGCGTCGATTCACGCAACAACTTGCACACCGGGTACATGTCGCTGCTCACCGCTTTGCGCACGGTCACGTTCACGTTAGCTACCCCCTCATGTCCACGCTCACGCCGATGCCAACAACGGCCCCTGCGTCTCGGCCAAGATAAAATCAATCAAGCAAGTGACACTGCTGAAAGGACTCACGGCCTGCGACACGGCCTTTTCCGATGTCAGTGATATTTCAATACCCAACTCATCATCCAAGCCTTCTTCAACGGCGGCCAAAAAGCTCACCAATTGCATGGAGTCGAAGACACCGGCGGTGCCGTACAGTGCCAGGCTCTGACTGTCCTGCAGATCGATCTTCTCTTTGCGCGTGGCATTAACTTCAACCAGTGCTTGATGAATAAGTGTGAAAATCTGCTCTCTCATAATCGGCCTACTCCTGGATGAATGGGTAGCGCCTACCGCGTTTGTAGACGACAACAACGGCAGGGCGGACGAAATCTAGCAGCTTCGCCACGGCAAAAATAACTATCAGATCTGATAGTTTTTCGAACTTCGGCATTCAGCTAGGATCCGCGCCTGCTTGTCCGCACACTGGGGTCAACATCAGTGCGCCGGTACACTCCCACACACCACATGGGTACGCACATGCTTTTCCTGCACATCGTTTTCATCATCTTCACGGCCAAGACCGCAGGGGCGGTATTGAAAAAATTCGGACAACCGGAAGTGGTCGGGGAAATGATCGCGGGTTTTTTATTAGGCCCCCTGGTACTGGGCTACTTTTACCCCGGGCTGCAGCATGCCCTCTTTCAGGGCGACACCACGGCTCAACTAAAAGTGCTGAGTGACTTAGGCATTCTGCTGTTCATGTTTGTAGTGGGAGCCGAGTTCCGTCTGCCGGAACGTCGCCAGGCCGGCGCCCACGGCAACGTGCTGTTGGTGGCCGCCTGCAGCATCGCCCTGCCGTTTGCCTTGGGCATCGCGATCGCGCCATTGCTTTACGATGCATTCGCCCCCGCAGGCGCGCCTCGGCTCGGGTTCGAGCTGTTTATTGCCACCGTGTTTTCGGTCACGGCCTTTCCAGTACTGGCGCGCATTCTCAAGGAGCGGCAGATGCTGGAGAGCGCAACCGGGGCGATGGCGTTGATGGCCGCGGCGCTGAGCGACGTATGCGCCTGGGTCTTGCTGGCCGTTACCGCCATGACCCTGCAACTGGATAGTCAATGGCAGGTGCTGACCTTACGCCTGGGCGGCCTGCTGGTGCTGTGCGTTTTTTCGTTCTGGGGTTTGCGCCCGTTGCTGCGCAAGTGGATAGCCAACCTTGAACCCACGACGCGTATCACGTTGCTTCCGGCATTGCTATGCGGCGCGATGATCTACGGCAGCATCACCGAGTGGTTGCAGGTACATGCGGTATTCGGCGCCTTTCTATTCGGTGCTTGCCTGCCTCGCGACCAGCGCTTGCTGGACATGTTGGTCGAGCGCGTGGAGCACATGGCGGTCATCGTACTGATGCCAAGCTTCTTCGCGCTGGCCGGGCTCAACACTACCGCCACGGCTTTCGCCGGGGTCGGTCTTGGCCTGCTGGGCCTGGTGCTGGCCGTGGCGATCATCGGCAAGCTGCTGGGCGGCGCCATGGGCGCCCGGGTAGCCGGTTACCCGATGCAGGAAGCCATCAAGGTTGGGATATTGATGAATGCGCGCGGGCTGATGGAACTGGTGGTCCTGAAGGTCGGCCTGGACCTGGGCGTGATCGGCAAAGATCTCTTCACGCTGTTCGTGATCATGACGGTGGTCACCACCGTCATGACCGGACCGCTGCTCAACATGCTGGCCAAGCTGCGCCCGGCCCCGCAACCCCTTGGTTCGCGATGAGCCAACCGCACTCCCTTTTTTCTCAAGGCACCAGGTCCAGCATGCTCAAACGTATCGGCCTCGCATTCTCAGCCTTGCTGGTGGTCATCGCCGCCAGCCTGTTCATCTATGTGCACGGCAAGCTTCCACACCGTAGCGGCGAGCAGACCCTGCCTGGCCTGCAGGCGCCGGTGACGGTGCGCTTCGATGAACGCGGCGTGCCCCACATCAACGCCAACAACCAGGCGGACCTGTACCGCGCATTGGGCTACACCCAGGCCCAGGATCGCTTGTTCCAGATGGAAATGCTGCGCCGCCTGGCGCGCGGGGAGCTGGCCCAGGTGCTGGGCAGCAAGCTGGTGCCCACCGACCGCCTGTTTCGCACGTTGCGCATCCGCGAGCAGGCTGACTGGCAGGTCGCCCACGCCGACCAGGCCACCCCCGAATGGCAAGCCCTGCAGGCGTACCTGGACGGTATCAACGCCTTCCAGGCAGAGCACCCGCGCCCGCTGGAATTTGACCTGTTGGGTATCCCCAAACGGCCCTTCACCCCTGCCGATGTCTACAGCGTGGTGGGCTACATGGCCTACAGTTTTGCGGCGGCCTTTCGTACCGAACCGCTGCTGTCCTACATCAAGGACAGCTTGGGCGAATCGTATCTGAATGTCTTCGACCGCAGTTGGCACCCACAGGGCGCGCTGGCCAGCGGGGCACTGACGGGCGCCGACTGGAAGGGACTGGGGGCGCTGGCCCAACTGAGCGCGCAAGCGACTGCGCTCACCGGCCTGCCCCAGATGGAAGGCAGCAACGCCTGGGTGGTATCCGGACAGCGCACCCAGAGCGGCAAGCCGTTGTTGGCTGGCGATCCGCATATTCGCTTCTCGGTGCCATCAGTGTGGTACGAAGCGCATCTATCGGCGCCTGGCTTTGAACTGTATGGCGATTACGAGAGCCTGGTGCCGTTCGCGCTGCTGGGGCACAATCACTCGTTCGCCTGGACCCTGACCATGTTCCAGAACGACGACATCGACCTGATCGCTGAAACGAGCAACCCCGATAATCCCAATCAGGTCTGGTATCAGGGACACTGGGTCGATCTGGAGCAAGAACAGCAGCGTATCGATGTCCGCGATGCCGATCCCGTCTATCTCCAGCTCAAACGTTCGCCCCATGGCCCGATCATCAATGAAGCACTGGGCGACAACGCCGGCACCCGGCCTATCGCATTGTGGTGGACGTACCTGGACGGGGCCAACCCCTTGGTGCAGGCATTCTATGCGCTTAACCGAGCAGACACCCTGGCGAAGGCCCGGAGCGCGGCGTCGCTTATCAGGGCGCCGGGACTGAACGTGTTGTACGCCAATGCACAAGGCGACATCGCCTGGTGGGCAGCCGCCGCGCTGCCCATACGCCCGCCAGGCGTGGTCGCGGACTTCATCCTGGACGGCAGCACCGCCCAGGCGGACAAGTTGGGCTACTACCCGTTCAGTGAAAATCCCCACGAGGAGAACCCCGCCCGCGGCTACATCGTTTCGGCCAACGCCCAGCCCGCCTCGCCCGTCGGGCGGCCGATAGCGGGCTACTACAACCTGCCGGACCGCGGTCAGCGTCTGAACCAGCGGTTAAGCCAGGACGGGCGATGGAACGTGAATAAGAGCCAGGACCTGCAACTGGACACCCAGACCGGTTACGCGCAGCGCGTGCTCGAACCCTTGCTACCGATCCTGCGCACAGCGATTGACGACCCGCAACAGCGCCAGTTGCTCGATCAGTTGGCCGCCTGGCACGGTGACTACCCCACGGACTCGATAAGCGCGACGGTTTTCAACGAGTTTCTCTATGACCTGGCCTTCACCGCCTTTCACGATAGACTGGGCGATAGCATGTTCCAGAACCTACTGGCCAGCAGGCTGCTCGACGCGGCGTTGCCGCGTCTGGCCGCCGATGCCGGGTCACCCTGGTGGACCGCCCTTTCGACAACCAGCAAACAAACCCGCGAGGATGCCGTGGTACATGCCTGGACCGCCGCGATCAGCCGCCTGCGATCGACCCTGGGCGCGGACCCGGCCCAGTGGCGATGGGGGAAGGCGCATCTGCTGACTCATATGCATCCTCTGGGCAGCCAAAAACTACTTGCACCGCTGCTGAACGTAGGCCCCTTCGACGTGCCTGGCAGCCATGAAGTGCCTAATAATTTTTCCGCCCCACTGGGGCCGGCCCCGTGGGCGGTCAACTACGGCCCCTCGACCCGTCGGGTGATCGACATGGCAGACCCGGAAAAGGCCATTGGCATTCTGCCCGTTGGCCAGAGCGGCGTCCCCTTCGACCCACACTATCAGGATCAAGCCCGTGACTTCGTTCAGGGCATCTATCACCCACTGCATCTTTCGCAGAGCGATATCAACCGGAACTTGCGCACTGTGTTACGGCTTGAGCCGTGAGCCATCGACATCTTCCCTACCCGAATCCCGCCAGACCGCGCCCGGACCACTGCCGCTTGGCAGGCGCACCGCTTGAGGCCCGGCCAATCAAGCCGCCACTCTTCCGAAAACCACGAACACATGCGTAAACACGGATATACGCAACGCAATAAATAAACGAGGCAACATGAGCATTTCGCCCTGCGCCGTATTCAAATGCCTTGGCGACGAGACCCGGCCGCGCATCATGCTGCAGGTGCCTGGCCGAGCGGGTGAAATGCAATTGCTTCGCTGTGGCCGCAAGGCTGCCCAATCTGGCCACAACCTCGAAACTGCGCAGGCAACTGGTAAGGGGAATGCTTAACATGTTTAGCTGCGCTTACCAATATGGACGTTAATAACCGATGTTTTAACGATTCAGGCGAGGTTAATGTTAGTGTTCTTGAATACACAGCCATCACGCAAGGAGAGCCCTCAATGAAGCTGTACGGAATGCTTGATTCGCCCTATGTGCGTCGGGTCGCCATCTCTCTGGACCTGCTTGGGGTCACTTTCGAGCATGAACCTCTATCCGTGTTCAGTTCGTTTGACGCGTTTGCCCAGGTCAATCCGGTAGTCAAGGCACCCACGCTGACGCTGGATGACGACACGGTACTAATGGATTCCACACTGATCATTGATTATTTCGAAACGCTGAGTGCCCCAGCTGCCCGGCTGTTGCCGGCCCAAGCGCAGGCTCGCTCCGTGGCGTTACGCACCGTAGGCCTGGGGTTGGCAGCTTGCGAAAAAGCAGTGCAAGTTGTTTATGAGCACAACCTGCGGCCATCCCAAAAACTGCATCAACCGTGGGTCGAACGCATCACCCAGCAACTACTGGCCGCTTGTCATGAATTGGAAAATCAAGTCGCCAAGGCAAAGCCGTCGCTGGCCAGTGAACCCGATCAAGCAGCAGTCACCACGGCTGTGACGTGGTCATTTATTCAGTTGATGGTGCCTGATGTCGTCAAGTCAGGTAACTTTCCGATTCTGCACACCTTCACCGATGAGCTGGAGCGTACTGCGCTGTTCCAGCGCTACCCCATCGTGTGAACTGGCAGGGCGGGAATCATCCCATCCGCTTCCCGCCCGTTGCTACATGTTGGGTTCATAGTGTGGTGTTTCGCAAGTAACACTCATATTTTGGTCTGGGCTTTCAGTATCAGAAATGCCCTGGAGCAACATATGAAAGCCGGCCGACCTGCTGCCCCAATTGAGCTGAGCGACGAAGAACATATCGAGCTGCTTCGTCGCTCCCGACAGCGTAAAGGCCCTGCTGAATCCCGCATTCGCGCGG
>KI547166.1:211720-247748 GCA_000497835.1 gamma proteobacterium L18
GGCCGAAAAATATGAGTGTTACTTGCGAAACACCACACTAGGCAAGACTGCATCCATCCCAAGGCCGGTCCCCCAATGAATCCGCACCCAATCTCTCAGCACGACCGTATGCCAGTAGCTGAGTCGATAGAGAGACGATTCACGCCGCGACCAAACTGCTTCGGGGGGCTCGGAGCGGGAACCAAGTCCATCCTAATGCCGACGCTGCCCGTGGTCATTATTATACGAATCCAATTTTTTCTCATCGGAAAATGACTACTATCAGTTGATGGGTTCTGAGATCAGTGGATCAGGCGACGCACAGGCCCATCCTTTGACCGACTTCATTTTTGGTTCTTGTGCCATAATTTCCAATGAAACCGGGGGGGTCGATGCATGTCCTCACCGACTTTCTTGTTTTTTTTACAATTAACCGTTTTCCGTCGAAACCGTAACCGTTTGATAGGTGCAACAGCCGCAACAGAAAGGCATAATGCCACCACCCGTTTTGCACGATTCGCAACAACCTTACTCCCTCACGCCCTTGCCTGCTTCGATGCTGCCAACCGTCACTCGAAGTGCGTCATGGCGTCTTTTAAAATGGACTTTATCGTGGGTTTACTTCTGCTTGCGGACCGGAAAAGCAACCGCCACCTCAGCGCGTCGCCCAAGGGGCGGGCACTTCGGTGTGGACTCTTCCTGGTGCTGTTGCTTCAGGCAACCGTGGCCCACGCCCTGTCCACGGCGTGCTCGACGCTTAACGCCAACACGGGCACCACTTCCTATACGGGGCGGTTCGCCAGCACTGCTTTTGACAGCGGCGAAAGCGTTACTTTTTCGTACACCGACAATGGCCAAAGTCCAAGCGGTGGCGGGATGACGGCCGAATTGGTGAACCTGCGTTCACAAAACCTCTCCACTGTCTATTCCGATTACCGCAGCAACACCGGCAGCGCGGGCTCCTACTCAGCGACGGTTTCCTCCAACCAATTGGCGGCGGGCGGACTCTTTGCACAGATTTCCACCGGCACGTACATCAGTGCCGTCAGCATCAGTTGCTCTGGCGCCGTCGTGGCCGATGCCTCCCTGACCGGCCTGACCTTGTCCGCCGGCACGCTGTCGCCGGCCTTCGCAGCGGCCACGTCCACCTACACCGCAGCCGTGGGCAACAGCACCAGCACCGTGGTGCTGCGACCAACCGCCACCGCCAGCGACAGCACCATTACCGTCAACGGCGCGGCAGTTGCCTCGGGAGCAGACTCCTCGGCGATCAGCCTGGCGGTGGGTGCGAACACCATTACCGTCGCGGTCACTGCCGCTGATGGCCAAACGAGCAAAACCTATTCCATTACCGTGACCCGCGCCGAGGCAGCCCCGGTGGCCACCGATGTCAATGCTACCGTGGCCGCCAACTCGTCAAACAATCCCATTACCCTGGCGATCACCGGCACCCCCACGTCGGTGGCCGTCGCCTCTGCCGCCAGCCATGGCACCGCCACGGCATCGGGCACCAGCATCACCTACACACCGGTGGCCGGGTACTCGGGCAGTGATTCGTTTACCTACACCGCCACCAACGCCTCCGGCACCTCCACTGCGGCCACGGTGTCGTTGACCGTGTCGCGGCCCGCACTGACGGTCACACCGGCCTCCGGAACATTGCCCGCGGGGCAAGTGGGCGCCAGCTACAGCCAGACGTTCAGCAGCACCGGTGGTACTTCGCCCTACAGTTATACCGCCACCGGTTTGCCTGCCGGGCTCACCCTCACCGCCGCGACGGGGGTAATCAGCGGCACGCCGACGGCCGCCGGCACTTACACGGTGGCGCTTGTGACCACCGACGCCTACGCGGCCACGGGTACTGCCAGCTACACACTGACGATCGCGCAGCAAGCGCCCGTGGCGGGCGCGGTATCGGTGACCGTTGCGGCCAACAGCAGTCAAAACACCGTGCCGCTGAACCTGTCCGGTGGGGCGGCAACCAGCGCCACGGTTGCCAGCGCAGCGTCACACGGTACGGCGACGGCAATCGGTCTGGCCATCACCTACACACCCACGGCGGGCTTTATCGGCACCGACAGCTTCACCTATACCGTCACCAACGGTAGCGGCACCTCCACGCCTGCCACCGTGACAGTCACCGTCACGGCCACGCCACTGGTCCTGAGCCCGGGCGCAGGTGCGCTGGTGGCGGCCCGTGTCGGCAGCGCCTACAGCCAATCGATCACCGCGACGGGGGGTACCGCGCCCTACCACTACACGGCGACAGGCCTGCCGACGGGCCTTGGTCTTGATGCGTCAACGGGGCTGATCAGCGGCACACCGTCCACGGTGGGGCAATACAGCTTTTCCATCACCGCGACCGACAGCCTGAGCAACACCGGCTCGGCGGCCTACACCCTGTCCATCGCCGACCCCGTGCCCGTGGCGTCGGCCGTGTCCGCGACCGTCAACGCCAACAGCACCAACAATGTGCTCACCCTGGCGCTGTCAGGCGGCACCGCCACCTCGGTTACCGTGGCCTCAGCCCCCACCCATGGTACGGCCGTGGCCAGCGGAACCAGCCTGCGTTACACCCCCATTGCCGGGTATTCGGGCAGCGACAGCTTCACGTACAGCGCCAGCAACGCCTCCGGAACGTCCGCTACCGCCACTGTCACGGTGACCGTAGCCGCAGCAACCCTGAGCCTTTCCCCTGCCGCCGGTGCATTGACTGCCGCCACGGTGGGCAGCGCCTATCATCAGGTATTCAGCGCCAGCGGCGGCATCAGCCCCTACCAGTTCAGCGCCTCGGGGCTACCCGCCGGCCTGGTCCTGGACAGCAGTTCCGGCAGCCTTGCAGGTACCCCGACCACGGCCGGTAGCGCTGCGATTGTGGTCACCACCACCGATGCCAACGGCGTGCAGGCCACCGCCCGTTATTCGCTCACCATCAACGGCACTGCGCCCAAGGCCGCGGATACGTCGGTCACCGTCGCGGCAGGCCAGAGCGTCAGCGTCGACCTGAGCAGCGGCGCCACAGGCGGTCCCTTTACCTCGGCAGTGCTGCTCGATCAGCCGGCACAGGCCATGGGCACCGCCCGCCTGACCCAGACAGTGCTCAGCTTCACGGCGGCGACAAAAGCCAGTGGCACCGTGACCCTGCGGTTTACCCTGGTCAACGTGTGGGGCACTTCGCAGCCCGCCACGTTGACCCTGCAAATCACCGGCCGCACCGACCCCAGCCAAAACGCGGAAGTGGTCGGCATGCTCAATGCCCAGGCGCAAAGTGCCTCGCAGTTTGCCAAGGCACAGGTCAGCAACTTCAACGACCGCCTCGAGCAACTGCACAGCCCGGACGGGCACCGCAATGCCTTCAATCTGCATTTCAACGTGGCCCAGTCCAAAAATACGCAAGCCCAGGACGACAACAACCGTGACGCCCTGAATTCACTGGCCACGCTGCAACCGCCGGCCCATGAAGCACCTGCCCTGCTCGGCGCCGCCGACAGCAAAGCCCCCCAGCCCCTGCCCAGTGGCGACGTGTCGGTGTGGACAGGCGGCTATGTGGATTTCGGCGACACCCGGCAAAACGGCAGCAAAGTCAGCAACACCACCATCGGTGTCAGCAGCGGCGTTGACGTTCGACTCTCCAGGGCGCTGACCGTGGGCGTGGGCATCGGTTATGGCAGCGACAAAAGCGACATCGGCTCGTCGGGCAGCACCAGCCGTGGCGAGTCCTACAGCGCGGCGGTGTATGGCAGTTACCACCCCACGGCGGTGTTCGTCGACGCGCTGCTGGGCTACAGCCGTCTTTCATTCGACAGTGAC
Organism: gamma proteobacterium L18; assembly: GCA_000497835.1. Taxonomy (GTDB): domain Bacteria; phylum Pseudomonadota; class Gammaproteobacteria; order Pseudomonadales; family Pseudomonadaceae; genus Aquipseudomonas. Next base: position 215,510 of record KI547166.1, read on the forward strand.
CGGTACGTGAGCGAGGCGGCCCACTACGCCAAGGGCACGCGTGATGGCGACCAGCTGTTTGCGTCCCTCAGCTCAGGCTACGACATGAAGGGCGGTCACTGGCTGGTTTCACCTTATGGCCGGCTGGACGCCTCCACCACCTGGCTGCGCGGCTTCAATGAGTCCGATGCCGGGGCCTACAACCTGGCCTACGCCCAGCAGCGCCTGTCGCTGCTGTCGAGCGTGGCAGGCGTGCGCGGGCAATACGGCATACCGCTGGGCTGGGCTTACCTGAACCTGCGCTCGCGCCTGGAGTACAGCCATACCTTCAACGCCGCCAGCACTGCCCGGCTGGGGTATGTGGATGTGGGGGATTCAACTTACTCGGTGACCACCGAGGGGTTTGGCGACAACACGCTGTCAGCCACGCTGGGCGTGGACGTGCTGTGGGCGTCAGGGCTTACCACCGGGATTGGCTATCAGGGCACGCGGGCGATGGGCGAGGCTTCGCAGTCCAACGGGTTGTCGGTGCGGGTGGCGTATCGGTTCTGATCGGTAAACGAGATGGCTAAACAGGCCGCCACGCAAGGGCGAACCTTCCCGACCAGAGGTGGTCCCAGGACAGTAGCATTTAAATATCATATAGCCATCACCCAGGGTCATTGCTGCCCTCAAGGAGCATCCGATGCCTACCGTTCTCCATGCCGAACAGCAACGCCTGGCCGCCGTGCATGCCCTGCAATGGCTGGAAACCGCCAATAACGAAAACTTCGATCGCATCTGCCGGCTGGCGGCGGCCTATTTCAACGTGCCCACGGCGTTGATCTCGTTGGTGGAAAAAGACCGTCAATGGTTCGCCGGCCGGGTCGGCTTCGAGGCCTGCGAAACGCCCATTGAGCAGTCGTTCTGCCGCTACAGCCTGGACCACCCCGGCGTGATGCACGTGCCAGACGCACGCCTGGATCAGCGCTTTGCCCATAACCCCCTGGTGACGGCTACGGGCGGCATCTGCTTCTATGCCGGCGCACCGCTGCGCGACCGCAACGGGTTGGCGCTGGGCAGCCTGTGCATCATCGACAAGGCCCCTCACCCGCTGGCAGCCCACGAGCTGGCGGCGCTGGAAGATTTCGCTGAAATGGTCATGGTGCAGATCGAGCAGAGCCAACTGCTGCGCTACCGGGACCCGGTCAGCCAACTGCCTAATCTGGAGCAGTTCAGGATCGATACCCAGGGCTTGAAGGAGGCCGAGGCCAACGCGCGCTTGCTGCTGGTCATGCGTGTTCAGGACACCTACTGCAACGCCCCCCTGGCCCTGGAAGAGAGCGGGGGCAGTGGCCTGGCCCAGCGCCGGGAAACCGCGCTGCGCCTGCGTCACCGTCTGGAAGGCGTGGCCGAGCTGTACCACATCAGCGAACGGGACTTCTGCCTGATGCTCACTTGCACCGCCCATCGCCAGCAGGAATTGTTCCGCGCCTTGGTGGCGCTGATCAGCGAGCCATTCGCGCCCCAGACCACGCGCATTGGTGTGGCCACCTGCGAACTCGGAAACCAGTCGGCGGCTGATCTGCTGCGCAAGGCCACCCACGCGGTGGAACTGGCGATTGCCCGCCAAAGCCCCTGGGCCGTTTACGATGAAGCCCAGGACCGTGCGCAGCGCCGAGCCTTCGAATTGCTCAGCGACTTTCCCGCAGCGCTGGACAATGGCGACCTGTACCTGGAATACCAGCCACGCTTCAGCCTGCACGATGGCCGCCTGCTGAGTGCCGAAGCGTTGATCCGCTGGCGGCACCCACGCCTGGGCGCCCTCTCGCCCGCCGAGTTCATCCCGTTGATCGAAGGTGCGGGGCAGATCAGCCGCGTCACCTGCTGGGTCATCGACCGGGCCCTGAGCGAACTGACGGCCTGGAGCGACGACGAGATTCGTCTGTCCATCAACCTCTCGGCCCTGGACTTCAAGGGCCTGGACATCGCGCGCACCCTGAGCCGTGCCTGCCAGCGCTACCGGATCGCGCCGCACCGTCTGGAAGTGGAAATAACCGAGGGCGAATGGATCAGGGCCAACCCACAGGTCATTGCCCAATTGGCGGCGGTGCGCCAATTGGGTGTGGACGTGGCCATTGACGATTTCGGTACCGGCTACAGCAACTTCGCCTATTTACATGAAATCCCGGCCAATGTGCTGAAGCTGGACAAGTCACTGGTGACCGACCTTGAGCACCGCCCCCGCCACCGCATCATCGCCCGCTCGGTGTTCAAGCTGGCCCATGAGCTGGGCTACCGCACCGTGGCCGAAGGCATTGAGACCGTCCGTTGCCTGAACCTGGTTCGCGAATACGGATGCCATGAAGCCCAGGGCTATTTCCTCAGCCGGCCCTTGCCGCTGGCGCACTTCACCCGTCCTTGCGACGACATCGCACTGGGCCTGAACCCCCACCAGCCGGCGCGCAGCGACGCGCCGGTGGCGGTCGCCGTCAGAGCTTGAACTGGCCGACCAGGCCCTGCAGATGAACGCCCAGGCGAGCCAGGTCGATGCTGGACGCAGCAGTTTCCTCACTCGCCGCTGACGTCTGCTCCGAGATATCGCGCACGTTCAACACGCTGCGGTTGATTTCATCGGCCACTGCCGCCTGCTGTTCGGCGGCTGCGGCGATTTGCTGGTTCATCGACTCGATGGCGGCGACCGAGCGGGTGATGTTGAGCAAGGAGGAACCCGCCCGGCGGGTCAACTCGACACTGCTGTCGGTCAAGCTGCGGCTGTTATCCAGCGTCCCCGCCACCTGTTGGGTGACGCTCTGCAGACCACCAATCAGGCCTTCGATCTCCTCGGTGGACGCCTGGGTGCGCTGGGCCAGGCTGCGGACTTCGTCGGCGACCACGGCAAACCCGCGACCGGCCTCCCCGGCACGGGCCGCTTCGATGGCCGCGTTGAGCGCCAGCAGGTTGGTCTGCTGTGCCACGGACTTGATCACGTCCAGCACCGTGCCGATCTTGTCGCTCTCGCGCTTGAGTTCGCTCATGGCATCGGTGGAATGCCCCACTTCGGTGGCCAGGCGTTCGATCTGGGTCATGGCCTGCGCCACCACCTGGTCACTGTCACGAGCATCCTGGCTGGCATTCAACGCTGCGTGGGAAGCCTGCTCGGCATTGCGCGCCACCTCCTGCACCGTGGCGGCCATCTCATTCATGGCCGTAGCCACCTGGTCGGTTTCCACCTTCTGGCTGTTGACCCCGGCGCTGGTCTGCTCGGTGACTGCCGACAGCTCCTCGGCGGCGCTGGCGATCTGCGCCACGCCGTCACGAATGCCGCCAATCACACCGCGCAGGCTGACGGTCATGCGCTGCATGCTGGTTTGCAATTGCCCCAGTTCGTCGCGGCGGGTGACCTGCAGGTCGTGGCTCAAGTCGCCATTGGCTACACGGCCTGCCGCCTGCACGGTCACCATCAGCGGGCTGACGATCAGCCGCGTGATCAACCAGGCGGCAAGGATACCGACTATCAGGGCCACGACCGAAGCACCCAGCAACCACAGGTTGGCCTGGCCGACATCATGATCACGCTTGGCGATCTGGCCCGCCAACAGTTGCTTGCTTGCCTCCAGCAACGACGCGATGTCCACGTTCAACGCGTCTTCCGCCTGGCGGGATCGGGCTTCGGTGCCACCGGCCTGGACAAAGTCGTTGAAATGCGCGCGGTACTGGTCCAGAGCACGATCGGCCTGGTCCACCCACCGCAGGCTTTCCGGGGTTTCCAACTGCGTTTTGATGTCATTGATGTGGCGGTCAAGCCCATCGACGGCCTTGAGCACTGCGGCGGCGTGGGCGTCGTCGCGCTTGAGGGTGTAGGACAGGCGCGCGATGCGCACGTCCCGAGTCTGTTCGTTCAACGAGGAGATGGCGATCAACTTGTCGCCGCGCTCGCTCAACGATGCCAGCCCCTGCCAACCGGTGAAGGCAATCAATACGGTCAACGCCAGCACTGTGGCAAAGCCCAGCGTCAGTTTTGCCCGGACACTCATATTACCCAACCCGCGTGTAATTGATCCCACCATCTCGATTTCCGCCATTGAATGTCAGTGTATGAAGCGCCGCGAAAGGCGCGACGCCTCGCTTTAGGACGGAGACCGACAGGATGCCGCCTAAATGATATCAAACTGACACCACCCGAAAATGGGGGTTCCCATGGGTTGAGCATTTTCCTCGTTTTCTTCGTAAGCAAACGTAACCCATTAATTTTTTTGTTGTTTCTCTTCTCGTGCTTCGCGTGATCCGAAGGGGATAGTGGCGCTACAGTGGCTGTGACGCCGCCTGCATTTTTTCCGGCGGTTTGATGGACCTACGTAAACCGCCACGATCGTCTGTACCGCACCGGCGGATGATCATGTGCACCTGTTCGAAAACGCGCTGACCTAGGCCCGCCCCCTTGATCCGAGCCACCCGTTTCTGAAACACCACACGCTTAACCATCCACTCAAACGCCACGACTTTTTTCTCAATGGATACCGCGACGATACACGCGCAAAATTCCAGCGAGCCCTCTTGCAGCAGAAAAGAGGAAGCCTGACAGGCTAAAACGGCCGAGGTACACCCTGTGAAGCATCTCGACTGGTATCTGCAGATCAACCTGAAGGCGCGGCACCTGCGCCTGCTCATTGCGATCGACACCTACCGCAACTTGACCCAAGTGGCCGAGGTCACGCATGTCACCGTGCCCGCCGTGTCCAAGTCTCTGGCAGAACTGGAGCGCGGGCTCGGGCTGGCCTTGTTTTCACGCACCACCCGCGGTTTGATGCCTACCCCATACGGCGAATGCCTGATTCGCCATGCGCGAACCATGATGGGCATCCTGCACCAGGTACGCGATGAACTGAAGGCGTTGAGCTCGGGCGCCGAAGGCAAGGTGCGGATCGGCATGTTGCCGGCGTCGGCGTCGGTGCTGGTGCCCCAGGCATTGAGCTTCCTCAAACAGCAATCGCCGGGCACCAATGTGACCGTGATTGAAGGCACGACCGAGTCGCTGCTGCCGGAGCTGTGGCAGGGCCGCCTGGATTTGGTGGTGGGCCGCTTGCCGCCCCCGGATACGCTGGGCAGCTTCGAGGAAAAAGAGCTGCTTGAGGAGCCGGTGGTGCTGATGACCGGCCACCACCATCCGCTCGCCCAACGCAAGACTTTGGAATGGTCGGACCTGTGCGCCTACCCCTGGATCTTGCCGCCGCCCGGCTCGATCCTGCGCGATCCGCTGGAGCGGGCACTCGAAGCCAATGACGTGCCCTTGAGCAATAACTATATCGAGACCCTTTCGATTCACGTGGTCCGTGCACATCTGCAGGTTTCGGATTTTATCGCGGTCATGGCCGAATCACTGGCCAATGATGCGGTACAGCCTTTCCACAAACTGCCACTGAGCCTGCCCAGGCTACTGCGTCCCACCGGCGTACTGTGGAACCGTAACCGTGGCCTGACACCCAGCGCACAGCTGATGGTTTCGTGCTTGCAAGGGGCCGCGGAGCATCTGCTTACAGGGCTTGCCGCCACGCCCTCCCCCACCCGAACCAAGCGCTCCCGCCCCTCTACGCACGCAAGTTGAGCGCTCCTGCATCGTTGCCTTGAATGGCGCCCAAGGGCGCCACGGCAGATACAGGGCCACGTTTACTGCAGATCGTGCGGCAATACGCTTTCAGGGAGGTTCTGGTAGCAGACCGGGCGCAACCAGCGGCGAATGGAGAGCGTGCCGACCGAAGTGGCGCCGAAGTTGGTGGACGCAGGGTAAGGGCCACCATGGACCATCGCATCGCACACCTCCACGCCCGTGGGGAACCCATTGACCAGTAAGCGCCCGGCCTTGCGCTCAAGGATCGGCAGCAGCTCCCTGGCTACCGCGCAATCGGCCTCATCCATGTGAAGGGTGGCGGTCAACTGCCCGGTGAGGGACTGGGCGACTTCGCGCATTTCGGCGAGGTTTTGCGCCGTGATGATCAGGCCCAGCGGACCGAACACTTCTTCGGCCAGCAGGTGGTTGCCCAGCCATTCGCGCGCGGTCACGCTGAAAAGGTTCGGCGTGGCGTCACGCACCTGGCAGGACGACGTCAGCAGCGACTGCACGCTGGTTTGTGCGGCAATGCGGTCGCGGCCGGCGCGGTAGGCCGCGGCAATACCGGGGGTAAGCATGGCCTGGGGCGGGGTCTGACTCAGGGCCGAGCGAGCGGCTTCGGCAAAGCCGGCACCGTCAGGCCCACGCACCACCACGGCGATGCCGGGGTTAGTGCAGAACTGCCCCGCGCCCTGGGTGAGCGACGCCGCCCAGCCTGCACCGATTTCCTCACTGCGCGCCGCCAGCGCGGCCGGCAGCAGGAACATCGGGTTGACCGACCCCAGTTCACCGAAAAACGGGATCGGCTCGGGGCGCGCCATGCACAGGTCGAACAGCGCACGGCCACCGCCCAGCGAGCCGGTAAACCCCACGGCACGGATCAGCGGGTGCTGCACAAGCGCTTCGCCCACGTCGCGGCGCCCACCTTGCACCAGCGAGAAAACGCCTGGGTGCACGCCTTGTCGAGTGATGGCGGCCACCACCGCCTGCGCGACGATTTCGCACGTGCCGGGATGCGCGGAATGGCCCTTGACCACCACGGGACAACCCGCCGCCAGCGCCGACGCGGTATCGCCCCCAGCCACCGAGAACGCCAGCGGGAAGTTCGAGGCGCCGAACACCGCGACCGGGCCAATCGGGCGTTGCATCAAGCGCAGCCTGGGGCTTGCAGCGGAGTGCGGGTGGGTCAGTTCGGTGTCGTTGCGGCGGTCCAGATAGTCACCTTGCCGGATATGCGCCGCGAACAGCCGCAGCTGCATCACGGTTCGGCCGCGCTCACCGATGATCCGCGCCACCGGCAACCCGGTCTCCTGGCTGGCGATCTCTGTAATGAGGTCGGCACGCGCTTCGATTTCATCGGCAATGGCCTCCAGCAAAACCGCACGGTCCTCACGGGTGCTGTAGCCGTAGGAGGCAAAAGCCTCTTCGGCGGCACGGCAAGCCTGGTCCACCAGCGCCGGCGTGCCCACCGAGAAGGCGTGCGCGGGGCCGTGGGCCGGGGCAGAGCTGAACTGTGCGGGTGTTGCAATCAGCGCACCGGCGATGAAGTGCTGCCCGTGGGGCACGAAGGAAGGTACGACGCTCATGGGGCATCCTTTTCAGGTCATTGAACAGGGCGCCGGAACAGGTACCACCGGCGTACCGGGATAGTGTCGGTGCACCAACTGTGGGTCCATTGACAAAAGCCACCCAGGGTTTAAGCCAATGGTTAACCCATGACATCGGTGTTATCCCGAAAAGTGCCGCGTTGACTCCCAGGTTAAAGCCTGCGCGGCTACGCCTGTGATGGTTCGCCCAGCCGCGCCGCCTGATGCCCGGCCGCTTCTTCCAGGCACTGCAGCATCAATTGAGCGCTGGGCGTAAGGTCACGGTTGCGATTCCACAGCACCCCGACCGGCCGAACCAATCGAGGCAGGCTCAATGGCAACACGTGCAGCGGCTGCACCGGATCGCTGGCAATCGATACCGCCATGATCGCGATGGCATCAGAGACGCGCAGCTGCGCGCGCACCACGTGAATAGACAGCGTCTCGATGTAGTTGCTGCTCAGCGGTACGTCATTGGCCTCCAGCACCCGCTCCAGGGGGTCGCGCAGCAGCGAGCCGGGTGGCGGCAATACCCAGGAATAAGGACACAGATCCGACCATTGCACTGTCTTCTTGCGGGCCAACGGGTGATGCAGGCCCGTCATGAGCACCACCGGCTCTTCGAGCAGTTCCTGCTCCTGGAAACTGCCGAGTGTGCCCGGGGCCGGGAGGCGGCCGACCACCAGGTCGAGACGGCCCTGCCACAGTTCGGGCAGCAGCGACTCCGTTGTACCCTCGATGATGGTCACATTGGTACTGGGGGAGCGTTGCTTGAGCAGGTCCAGCGCCTGGGGCAGCAGCACCGAGGCCGAGGCCGGCAGCATGCCGATGCGGATTTTACCTTCGGCGCCCGAACTCAGGGCCTTGAGCTGGTCGCGGGCGTCATGCAGCACCGTCAACATCGACCGCGCGTGCCGAATCAGGCAGTCGCCATAGGGTGTGGGCATCAAGCCCTGGGCGGTGCGCGTAAACAGCACGAGCCCCAGCCCCCGCTCAAGTTCGGTCAACGACTTCGACACGGCAGGCACGGTCACGTGAGTGACCTCGGCCACCTGAGTCAAGTTGCGGTACGTGTCGATGGCCACCAACAGGCGCAGATGCCGCGCCTTCAGGTTGACCTGCAGGTACCAGTCGAACTCCGCCATGCGGTACTCCTCAGTAGCTTTACCATTTCGTTAAGCCTAACCCATTTTTACTCAATCGACCGACACACCACTCGCGAGCACCATACGTGCGTCAGCAGTCGTTCCACAAAAATAATCACTCAGGAAAGATCAATGTCAGTTCATCTCAAGATTGCTATCGCCGACCATCCGCACACCGCAGCCATCCGCAGCGGCGCCATCAAGATCGAAGGCGTTGAGGCCGAATTCGTCACAGTCAAGCCACAGATCGCCGCTTTCCGTCGCATGGTCCGCGATGTCGAATTCGATGTCTGCGAAATTGCCCCGACCACCTACATTATCGCTCGCGCCCATGGTGCCCCCTTCGTGGCCCTGCCGATTTTTGTGGTCCGTCGCTTCCACCATTCAGGCCTGCTGGTGCGCCCGGATGCGGGCATCAGGACACCCAAGGATCTTGAAGGCAAGAAAGTCGGCGTGCGGGCCTACTCGGTGACCACTGGCGTGTGGACCCGTCAGGTGCTGATGGACGAGTACGGCCTGGATTCGAGCAAGGTCACCTGGGTGGTCGACGATGAAGAGCACGTGACCCAGCTCAAGCTGCCCGCCAACGTGATCCACGCCACCCGCCCACTGGCCGACATGATGGCTGACGGCGAACTGGCTGCAGGGTTCGGCGGCGCCGCCGGTATCGGCCGCACGGGCAACCCTACGGATGGCTGGAAGGAAGTGGCGGCCGACTACCCGGATCTGTTCCCCAATGCGCCGCAAATCGAAGCCGAATACTACGCGCGCACCGGCGTGTACCCCATACACGGCACCATCGTCGTCAAGGACTCGATCCTGGCCGAGCACCCCTGGGTGGCCAAGTCCATTTACGACGCCTTCGAGAAGGCCAAACAGGATTACCTCGCCCGGCTTGACAGCGGCGATGCCACCAGCGAGACCGACAAAAAGTACCTGGAACTGCGCCCGGTCGTCGGCCACGACCCCCTGCCCTACGGCATCGAAGCCAACCGCAAAACCATCGAGGCCCTGGAGTCGACCGCCTTCGCGCAGGGCCTGACACCGCGCCGCATGTCCATGGACGAGCTGTTCGTGGACCCCCAGGCCTGAATTTTCCGGAGCATATTATGATTATCGACTGCCACGGTCACTTCACCACCGTACCCGCTTCGTTCCGCGAGTGGCGCGCCAGACAGATCGAATCTGCCGACGACCCGCTCAACGCCCCTGCGGTATCGGGCGCTTACGTGACCGATGAACAGATCCGCGAGGGTGTCGGCAACGGCCAGTTGCGCCTGCAGAAAGAACGCGGCGGCGACCTCACCCTGTTCTCGCCGATCGCCGGCCTGATGAGCCACCACCTGGGCAACGAACGCACCAGCCTGCAATGGGCCGAAATCTCCAACGATCTGGTGCGCCGGGTGTGCGACATCTACCCGGACAACTTCGTGCCGGTGTGCCAGCTACCCCAGTCGCCGCTGGCGCCGCCGAAGAACTCCGTTGCCGAGCTGCGGCGCTGTGTAGAGGAACTGGGGTTCGTGGGCTGCAACCTCAACCCTGACCCCAGCGGCGGCTACTGGACCGGCACGCCGATTACCGACCGCGAGTGGTACCCACTGTACGAGGCCATGTGCGACCTGGACGTACCGGCCATGGTCCACGTCGCCGCCTCGTGCAACCCCTGCCATCACGGTACCGGTGCCCACTACCTGAACGCCGACACCTCGGTGTTCATGCAACTGCTGCAAAGCGACCTGTTCAAGGACTTCCCCACCCTGCGCCTGGTCATCCCGCACGGCGGCGGCGCGGTGCCCTACCACTGGGGTCGCTACCGCGGCATGTCGCTGGAAATGGCCAAGCGCCCTCTGGAAGGCCTGCTGGAGAACATTTTCTTCGACACCTGCGTCTACCACCACCCGGGCGTCGAGCTGCTGACCAAAGTGGTGCCCACCAGCAACGTGCTGTTCGGCTCGGAAATGGTCGGCGCCGTACGCGGCAGGGACCCGGACACCGATCATTATTTCGACGACACCAAGCGCTACCTGGATGCCTGCACGGCGCTGTCCGACGCGGACCGTCACGCCATCTTCGAAGGCAACGCGCGGCGCGTGTATCCGCGTCTGGACAAACATCTGAAGGCCAAAGGCAAGTAAGGCAGGGACCGCGCATGAACATTATCGATATCCACCCGCACATCATTTCCGACGACGAGAAGCGCTACCCCCCCGCGCCGCTGTTCGGCAAGCGTTCGGACTGGTCGCAGGAGCGGCCGAGCACGGTCGAGACACTGGTCCAGGCCATGGACGAGGCCGGCGTTGCCAAAGCGGCCATCGTGCACTCATCGACCACCTACGGCTTCGACAACCGCTACGTCGTCGACGGCTGCAACCAGTACAAGGGCCGGCTCGTGGCCGTAGGCTCGGTGGACATGCTGGCCGACGATGTGCCCGCCGTCATCACCGCCTGGGTCGACAAGGGCCTGGCCGGCCTGCGCATCTTCACCGGTGGCTCGACCAAGGACTTCGACCCAAGCGAGCTGGATAACCCCAAGTCGTTCAAGGCCTGGGAAATGCTGGCCGAGCTGAACCTGCCGATGTGCATCCAGACCGGCCCCAGCGGCCTGCCGTATGTACGCCTGCTGGCCGAGAAATTTCCGGGGGTGAACATCATCCTCGATCACCTTGGCCGCCCGGACGTGCTCGACGGCCCGCCCTACGCCAACGCCGCCAGCCTGTTCGCGCTCGCCGACCTGCCCAACCTCTACCTCAAGCTGACACCGCGCATTTTCGCTGATGTGGAAAAAGAAAAGGCCAGCGCCGAGACCTTCTTCCCGCGGGTGGTTGAAGCTTTCGGTGCGCAGCGCATGGCCTGGGGCTCCAATTTCCCCACCTCCCCCGGCACCTTGAAGGAAATCCTGGCCACTGCCCAGCAAGGCCTGGCCTGCCTCTCCGACGAAGACCGCCAGTGGATCTTCGGCAAGACCGCGCAAACGCTGTACCCGGCATTGCGCTGAGGCTGACTCCATTTCATGAGGAAGTGAACATGAGCAACACACGTCTGAACAGCATCATCCGTGCATTCGAGTCCGACAAGCCCGCCTACATGGCCTTCGCCAAGCTGGACAAGCAGACCGCCATCGAAATGAGCGACTCCCCGTACGACGGCATCGTCTACGAGATGGAACACAACCCGTACGATGTCAGCGCCCTGGGCGACTCGTTGCAGTACATGCTCAACCGCAAGCAGATCGCCGAATCGGGCTCGGTGGCGCCACGGGTAACGCCAATCGCGCGCATCCCGGCCAACGGCGTGGAAATGAACCAGACCTTCGCCAAACAGGTACTGGACCGCGGCTGCTATGGCGTGATCTGGCCGCACGTGGCCACCGTCGAGCAGGCCTACAACGCCGTCGCCTCCTGCCGCTATGCCCGTCCCAAGGGCGCAGCACTGTACGAGCCCAAGGGCGTACGCGGCGACGGTCCGGCCAACGCCGCGCGCTACTGGGGCCTGACGATGGCCGAGTACTACGAGAAGGCCGACGTCTGGCCGCTGGCGTCCCAGGGCGAAATCCTGGTGGGCCTGATGTGCGAGAGCACCCAGGCCATCGAAAACCTCGATGACATCCTGGCCAACGTGCCCGGCATCGGTTTCATCCTGATCGGCGAAGGCGACCTCAGCCAGGAACTGGGCTTCCCACGCCAGTATGAGCACCCCGAAGTGCTGGACGCCATGCGCCGTATCGTCGAGACCTGCCGCAAGCACGACGTGATCGTCGGCAACCCGCATGTGACGGCCAACAACCACCGTCGCCTGCTGGACGAGGGCTACCGCGTACTGCTGTCGGCCCCCAAACGCTCCTACGGGGTGGTCGGCCAGGCTCGCGAACTGGCGGGGTACTGAGACGATGAACGGCGCAGAGAGCCTCGTCTCGACCCTGATCGATCAGGACGTGGACATTTGCTTTGCCAACCCGGGCACCTCGGAGATGCATTTTCTGGCGGCGCTCGGTGGCAACCCGCAGATGCGCAGCGTGCTGTGCCTGTTCGAAGGTGTCGCCACCGGCGCCGCCGACGGCTGGTACCGCATGAAGGACAAGCCGGCCTCCACGCTGCTGCATCTGGGGCCTGGCCTGGCCAACGGCCTGGCCAACATCCACAACGCCAAGCGCGCCTCGTCGGGCATGGTCAACATCATCGGCGAACACTCCGCGTCACACCTCAAGTACGACCCGCCGCTGACCTCCGACATCGAGGGCCTGGCGCGCCCGCTGAGCCACTGGGTGCGCCGCGCGGAATCGGCCGACTCCATCGCCTGGGATACTGCCCAGGCGGTGGCCAAGGCCAGTGAGCATCCCGGCCAGATCGCCACCTTGATCCTGCCGGGCGACGCGTCCTGGCAGCAGGCCAGCGCAGCCCCCGTGCTACCGCCGCCCGTGGCCGCCCGACGCAAGGCCCCGAGCGCCGAACGCGTGGAGCATGTCGCACGGGTACTGCGCTCGGGTGAGCCGACACTGATCATCCTCGCCAACAAGGCCACGCGTGGCGCGGCGCTGGAGAAGGCCGGTCGCGTCGCAGCAGCCACCGGCGCTCAACTGGGCTCGCAATTCTTCACCGCCCGTATCGAGCGCGGCGCGGGTTTTGTGCCCATCTCGCGCATTCCTTACGCCGTGCCGCAGGCCATGGCCTTCCTCAGGGACTTCAAGCACATCATCACGGTCGAGACGCGCGAGCCCGTGGCGTTCTTCGCCTACCCGGACAAGCCGAGCCTGCTCAAGGCCGAAGGCACGATGGTGCATGAACTGGTGGAAGCGGACGAAGACAGCGAACTGGCCTTCGACATGTTGCTGCACGCCCTGGGGGCCACCCACGTATCCGCCATCGTCCAGCCACACATCCAGACGGCGATGCCCACCGGCGCGCTCAACCCCACCAGCATTGCCCACGCACTGGCAGCCGCCATGCCCGAGCAATGCATCCTGGTGGACGAGTCGCTGACCACGGGCCGCGAGTCCATCGGGCTGACCATCGGCGCGCAGCCCCATGACCTGATCAATAACATGGGCGGCTCCATCGGCTATGCCACGCCCGTGGCGACCGGCGCGGCACTGGCCTGCCCCGACCGGCGCGTGTTCTGCATGGTCGGTGACGGCAGCGCCATGTACACCATCCAGTCGCTGTGGACCCAGGCCCGCGAGAACCTCAACGTCACGACGATCATCTTCGCCAACAACACCTACGCCATTCTCAAGGCCGAGTACGCCAACATGGGTGCCGGGACGCCTGGGGAGCGCGCGCTGGCGATGATCGACATCGACCGCCCGAGCATCGATTGGCAGGCCATGGCGAAAAGCATGGGTGTGCCAAGCGTCGCCGTGGACAGCGCCGAGGGATTTTACCGGGCCATGGTCAACTCGACCCGAGAGCCGGGCCCCTGCCTGATCGAAGTCAAACTCTGAACCCACCCCGCATTCCAAGGAGATTCCCATGGCGCTGACCCTGCGCACCAACTTGGCTGATTATCCGGTGACCAAGGCAATGAAGGACGGACGCGTGAAGTCCGACCTCGTCACGCTCGACTACTGCGGCCCCACGCCTGCGCACAACGGCTTCAAGGCCATGGTGCGCGAGAACCAGTTCGATGCCGGTGAGCTGGCCATCGTCACCTTCCTGCAGGCCAAGGCCTACGGCAAACCTTACGTGCTGCTGCCGGCGCCGATTTCGGGGCGCTTCCAGCACCACTGTGCCGGCTTCAACATCGATTTCGGTCACCTTGACCCCAAGGACATCGAAGGCAAGCGAGTGGGCGTGCGCACCTATTCGCAGACTACCGCGCTATGGATTCGCGGTGTATTGCGCCATGAGTACGGCGTCAATCTGGACAAGGTCACCTGGATGACCCTGGGCGACGGCCACCTGGCCGAGTACCACGACCCGGCCAACTGCGTGCGCCTGCCGGCGGGCGCCAATATCCCGCAGATGATGCTCGACGGTGAGCTCGATGCGGCACTGCTGGGCGAAGACATGCCCAAGGACCCTCGCGTACGCACACTGGTGCCCGATGCGCAGAATGCCGCCAAGGCATGGTACGAGCGCGAAGGTTTCGTGCCCATCAACCATATGTTCGCCATCCACCAGGACATCTCCAAACAGCATCCCGAGGCCGTGAAGGAGATTTACCGGATGATCGCCGAGAGCCGCGCGCTCACCGAAGGCGGTGTGCCCGCAGTGTTCCCGCCGCTGGGTGTCGAGGCCAACCGCAAGGGGCTCAAGACCGCGATCGACTGGGCATTCGACCAGAAGATTATTCCGCGCGCCATGTCGGTGGACGAATTGTTCGACGACGTGACCGGCAGCCTGGGTTAAACGCCCCCTTCATCCATCACCCCTAGCGCACTGCCGGATGACTGCGCCCCCCACGCCCTCGCTTGAGGGCAACGGGGGCGCGGTCATCCGGCATGCCTTTTGTTCAGCCCCTGTTCGACGCATTGGCGCCATGCCAAGGGAAGCAGAAATGACCGCAGTAACTGAATGTGCCGTACACATGAATCCGAGCCGCGCTCGACTGATTGAACGTGCGATCGAGCGCGGTGAAGGCCGGCTCGCCGACTCCGGCGCCCTGGTCGTGACCACGGGCGAACGCACCGGGCGTTCGCCGCAGGACCGCTTCATCGTCCAGGAACCAGGCTCCAGCGATGAAATTGATTGGGGCAAGGTCAACCGCCCTTTTGATGCGCAGCGGTTTGATGCCCTCTGGCAGCGAGTCGAGGACTATCTGGCCGGGTGCGAGCGGTTTGTTTCAAGGGTTCATGTGGGCGCCGATCCGGACCACTACCTGCCGGTGATCATGACCACGCAGACTGCCTGGCAGACGCTGTTTGGACAAAACCTGTTCATTCGCCCTGACGTCTACAACCCCAAGGGCAAGGCCCCATGGCAGATCCTCAACGTAGCCGGTTTTCGCTGTGTTCCCGAGCGCGACGGCACCCGCAGCGAAGGGTGTGTGATCCTCGACTTTGCTCAGCGCAAGGTATTGATCGCCGGCATGCAGTACGCCGGCGAAATGAAGAAAGCCATGTTTTCGGTGCAGAACTTCCTGCTGCCGCGCCACGAAGTACTGCCGATGCATTGCTCCGCCAACGTGGGCGAGGATGGCAGCACCACGCTGTTCTTTGGTTTGTCCGGCACCGGCAAGACCACGCTGTCTGCGGACCCTGAGCGCTACCTGATCGGTGATGACGAGCACGGCTGGGGCAAGGGTGTGGTGTTCAACCTGGAAGGTGGGTGCTACGCCAAGACCATTGACCTGAGCCAGAAGAACGAACCGATCATTTGGGACGCCATACGCTTCGGTGCCCTGGTCGAGAACGTGGTCCTGAGTGAAACCCGAACAGCCGATTACGCCGATACCCGGCTGACGGAGAATGGTCGCTGCGCCTACCCGCTGGAGCATGTCGAGAAACGCACCCAGGACAACCTGGCGGGGGAGCCGCAGGCGATCATCTTCCTGACCTGCGACCTGTCCGGGGTGCTGCCACCTGTATCGGTCCTGAGCAAGGACGCAGCGGCCTACCACTACCTGTCCGGTTACACGGCACTGGTGGGCTCGACCGAAATGGGTTCAGGTGGCGGTATCAAGTCGACGTTTTCCACCTGCTTCGGCGCCGCGTTTCTGCCGCGGCCAGCGCGTGAATACGCTGACCTGTTGATCAAGCGCATCGAAGCCTTCGGCTCGCAGGTCTACCTGGTCAACACGGGCTGGACCGGTGGCCCCTATGGCACTGGCGAGCGCTTCAGCATCCCGACCACGCGCCGTATCATTGCCGCGATTCAGAGTGGAGCCCTCGCACAGGTCGAGACCGAGCATCTGCCGGGCCTCAACCTGTCGGTTCCCAAGGCGGTTCCGGGTGTTGAGACCCGGCTGCTCAACCCGCGCAATACCTGGGCGGACAAAGAGGCATTCGACGCTACTGCAAGGCATCTGGCTGGACAGTTCATCGAGAATTTCCGCCAGTTCAGCGGTGTTGATCAACGCATCGTTGCGGCGGGGCCGAGCCTGTAGGGATCGCCGAAGGCCGCGTCCCTGACGCGGCCTGGCGGCCGCTGCTACCGGAACCGGCGTCAGCCTGGTAGCAGCAACCGCCACTGTGGGAGGTTCCAAGGTGTTAGACAACCTGCACCGGCCTCTCGCGAGCAAGCTTTGCTCCCACAAGGTGACGCCTGACATCGATGGTTGGCTCAACACCGTGAGTCGCGTCACAGGCGCCGCGCGCTGACTGACCCACCGCGTCGCCTGTGACGCAGCCTTCGGCAGCTGCTACAGAGGCGAGGCGTACACTGTGGGAGCAAAGCTTGCTCGCGATGCTGACGACGCGGCTGACTAGTCATTGCCCACGCTTGCGAAATGGGCAAACACCGGCTCGGGAATCTGCGCTTGAAAGCCGCTCGGCGCCAGTTTGCCGGTGTGGCCATCGATCTTGAAGGAGGTCACGTTGTCGGATTTCAGGTTGGCAACGACCAGCCAATGGCCGCCCGGCCCGATGGACAATTCCCACGGATATTGCCCCCCCGAGCTGATACGCTGGATGGGTTCAAGGCATGAAGCCGGGTCGATGCGATACACCACTAGCGTATCCGTGCCCCGGTCGGCGACATACAGGTATTTGTCATTGGCACCGATTTTCATCGACGACGCGCTTTTGGGCCCGTTGAAGCCTTGCGGGAACGTATCAACCGAGGCGCCGTAGCTGATGGTTTTCGTCGCGGGCTGCCACGTCAGGCAACGCACCTGGGCCGAGAGCTCGGAGAGAAGGAACCCATGCCTGCCATCCTTTTGCAGTTCAATCCCCCGTGGCCCGGTGCCCGGTTCCATTTGAACAAAGGGTGTTGCGCCTTGGGCCAATTGTTCGGGCTTGCCGTTCAACCGGTACATGAACACTCTGTCAGCGCCAAGATCGGGCACCAGCAGGTCGTGGGTGTTTTTGACCAAGGTGATGCTGTGGGCATGAGGTTGTGTCTGCCTGGGCGTTGGCCCCGTGCCGAAGTCTGCCAGTACCGAACTCACTGGCTGAACCCTGCCGTCGGCTGAAAGGGGCAAAACCGCCACCTGACCGCCGCCATAATTGGCCACGACAAGGCTGTTGTGGAATGGGCTGTACACCATGTTGGTAGGGCCGCTGCCGCCCGATTCGACGCGATTGAGCTCGGTCAATGCACCGGACTTATGATCCATGCTGAATGCCACGACCTGACCATTGACGTCGCCGTTGTTGCCAACTTCGCTGACACTGTAAAGATGATGACCGCCTGGGTCTTGCACAAACCAAGTGGGCCGAACTACTTTTGCCGCCTTTTGTATCGTTGAAAAGCTGCCGTCCTGAAGATTGAAGCGGGCGTTATAGATATAATCTCCATGCGTTCCAACGTAGATCCATGCTTCGCTGTCGTTTCGCGCAGCTGCACTCGCCAACGAATGACAGAGCGCAAATGAAAGCAAACCGAACCTTATACTTCTTGGAATATCCACCCCCATGACGTTCCTCCCCTGTCAGTCGTTTTAATTGTTATTCGACGCTATCCGTGGCTTATGCAAATGGGCGAAAGTGCTTCATCCGGCTCATTGATCTTCGGCGCCCACTGGCGCCTCATCAACACAATGGTGCTGGCGGCGCCTAGAAACAGAAAAGCGAAAATTGCAATCATCGGCAGCGTATAACTGTGACCGATATGCAAGAGCCAACCCGACAAGCTTGCAGAAACGCCGCCGGCCAGGCTTGTGGCCACTTGTTGAAGCCCGGTGTTCAAGCCGGTGGCCTGCTTGGGAATCAGCGTGAGTTTCACCAGGGCAAGATTGTTCGTGGTAACCAACCCGACCAGCGTCAAGGACAGCACGTTCCAGAACAGCGCCATCGAGACGGTCGTCGCATAAGCGCCGAACAAGGTGGTCATACCGCCGATGAAGCCCACCACCATGAATGACTTGCGCACCCTGACCGCGTCGTATCCGCGCAGGATCAATCGGTCAGCCGCCCACCCACTGAGACCGGCCGCGATCGCGACGCCACAAAAACTCACGGCGGTATACAACCCCGCCTGCTTCAACGACAACCCACGTTGCTCGACCAGGTAGGCAGGCATCCATGTCATGCAGAAAAAAGCGAAATAGGCGTAACAGAAATTGGTGATCAGCCCGCCCCATACCACCGGGCTTACCAGCAGATTGCGCAGCGGCACCGTGGCCGCGTATTGCTTTCTTTCTGCCAGCTCAGTGCGATCCGGAAAGTCGTTTGCGACCATCAACAGCCAGGGCAGCAGCCATACCAGGCCGGCCAGCCCCGTGACGATAAACATGACTTTCCAGGAGGTGCCGGCGATCAGCCAGGCCGCCAGGGGCGCGCCCAGCGCTGGCCCCATCTTGCCGCCAATCGCATAGATGGCCAGCGCGGAGCCCTTCTGTGTTTCCTCGAAGCGGTTGGCGATGTAGCGGTAGGTGGCCGGGACCACGACCGCTTCGGCAGCACCAATGAGGACGCGCACTGCCAGCAGCGCGCCCACTGAATTCACAAGGCCGGTGGCGGCTGCCGCGATGCACCAGAGAAAGAAGCAGATGGCGTACGGCCACTTGACGCCATAGCGATCAACCAGCCAGCCCATGGGCAGTTGAAGAACGCCGTACGCCCAGAAGACCGATGAGCCCAACCAGCCCCGGTCCACAGCGCTCAGCGTGAATTGACTGATGAAGTGAGGGTCCGCGATGGCGGCGGACATGCTGGTTCGGTCTGTCCAGGCAATCATCAAACCCAATGCCAGCAGAACGACCACGCCCCAGCGGTTTTCCAGGCGCACAACCCCTTTCCGGATAATGTCCACTGCATCCTCTCAGACCTGTTTTTTTAATTGTTGTCAGTCAAGACTTGCCGTCGCATCCTCGACATTTACTGCCTTTGCATGGACGGTCGCTGGGGATCATCAACCGGGTCCGATTCGCGGTCCAGTGAGTTTTGCGGAACCTGTGTTAACCAAACGGTAGACACGGTAATCAGCACGCGCCGCAGCATCCGTACGACCTGCGGGACAGGGTTTACATTCTGCGCAAGGCTGTGATTTGCTAATTGGCATGCAGGGGGTCAACACGTTGACCTGTGCCAAGGAGACGTTATGACGCACAGTTCGAAAACAAAATATCGACACGAGTCAAACACCAAAGTCACGCTTAAAACCGTCCCCAAGGTGCGTTTGTATGTGGAACGCCGGGAGGAACAGGAGCACTGGTTCGTCAACATCGGCCACGTCACCGAGCGGGGCCGCTGGCGAACCGAGCCCCATGCGCATCCGGGGTACGGACAGATCATCTTCGTGCGTAGCGGCAACGGCGTCATGAATCTGGAGGGCTCTAGCGTTCCGTTCGAGGCGCCATGCGTGCTGCTGCTGCCAACCGAATGCGTGCATGGCCTGGATTATGAAAACGACGTGGACAGGTGGGTGGTGACCATTGAGGTGTCTTACCTGACCCAGATCTACGCCCGCCTTCACGAGTTCATCCAGTTGTGGTCCCTGCCCAGGGTGATTGCAATGCCATCGCCGTCCGGCACGGCCACGGAATTCTTTTCGCTGATCACGCAACTGGCGCAGGAACTGGAGTCCAAGGCGTTCGGCCATGTGGTGGGGGCAGAAGCCCTGCTGACCCAGCTTTTCCTGATGCTGGTTCGACAAACCCGCCTCGATCAGCCTGAGGATGGCGGTGCCTCCCGCAACGAGACCTGCCTGGCTGAACGCTATCGTGAACTCATCGAGCAGCATTACTGGCAAAACCTGCAATTGCAGGACTACGCGTCGATGATGGGCGTGTCCGTGGTGCAGCTGCGGGCCGCGTGCGCGGCTGCCACCCGGCAAAGCCCGACCAAGATGATTCACGCGCGCATCATCACCGAAGCCAAACGTAACCTGATTTTTGGCGAACAGCCTATCGAACAGATTGCCTTTGGGCTGGGCTTTTCAGATGCCGCGTACTTCACGCGCTTTTTTCGCAGGGAAGTGGGTGAAGCCCCCAGCCAGTTCCGGCTGACGGCCCGGGAACAGCCCCAACGGGCAAAATAAGCCGCGATACAACAGGCGCGTCTTCGTCTTCTCCTGGTACAGGCGTGGCGAAGCCGCCCGCAATGACAAATGACATGCCTCCCGCAACGCCCCGCAAAAAATACCAGCGAATCTCACTTTTGTGTAAAGGCACAAGCCCGCGCAGCCAATAACATTCCTTCCAGCACCGTAAAAGATATTCAGTGCCGCATTCGTCAGCGAATTTCCCTGACTGCGATCCTATAAAACGGAAAACAGTCACGCCTGGCCGACGAATATAAGTCCAATGAAACATGTTCTATAAAAATAACAAAATCTATACGGATGGAAACATGAAAAAAACTTCCACACCTTTGCCAAGGCTGCTGCTCGGCACGGCGATGTTCTGTTGTTTTAGCGAGCTTTGTTTTGCTGAAGAAATAATTGATGCGCCCACGACTTCCGTCCCCCCCCAGGGCCAATCAACCCAGCAGGCTGCAGACAATAAAAACGTGCCACACGCTTTTCCTGACCTTGCGAAGATGGACGAACAGGTCGGCAAGCCGCCGGTGTCGTGGAACGACACATTTATCGGTTATCGCGTGGGCAACAACTTCCATTTCCCGGGTGTTGCCGACAAGATCAAACAGAATATCGGTTACCTGACCACAACCGGCGGCTTCAAGTACGGCAGTTACGCGTTCAACGTCGATTACCGCGTTTCGGACTCGGCGAACCCGGAAGCTGGCGGCCCCAATAGCGGCGGTGCGCAGGAGGTCTATAGCGTGGGGCGTGTCACCGCCAGCGCCAGCAAGATCTTTGGCCGGCAGGTCGGTTATGGCGTGATTCGCGACGTCGGCCTCACCGGGGGTTACGAGTTCGGCACCAAAAACGATGCCTACGCCCAGCGGGCCCGTATGCTGGTCCTGGGTGGGACAGTCGAGTTCGCACTGCCGCGCGGCTTCTGGAACCTGACGGTAGGGGCACGGACCGAAAGCAACCATAACGGTATTGTCGGCGCAGACGTGGATTACGACACCGCGGCGCACCTGGAAAGTTCATGGCTCTATCCGTTCCGCCTGGGGTCGGTGCCATTGATATTCCGTGGTTTTGTAAGCATCACGGGCCCTAAAGGCAAAGATGGTTTTGGCGTCCAGACCACCACCGAATACCTCACCCGCGCGGCGTTGTTGGCAGATATCGGCTCATTCGCCGGCCAGCCGCGCACGTTTTATGCGGGCGTGGGGTACGAGTACTGGAAGAACATGTTCGGCACGCCGAGTGATGAAGCGGTCAACACCAAGACCTCGACACCGATGTTGCAAATGGAAGTTCATTTTTAATTGATTGCTGCAGTAAGCCACAGACGACTGGCGACTCCTTGAGTGGAGTCGCCAGTCGTCGTTTTGGGGGCAGCATTTCGGCAACGGCAGCAACTGCTTTGAACCCGCGTCGTCTGTAATCGCGGCCAAGGCCGGCTCCTACGCCGTCCGTGGTAGGAGCCGGCCTTGGCCGCGATTGCAGACGACGCGGTTCTGTTACAGGGTGCGGGCGTGCCGTAGCGTGCGCCTCGCTGGAGATTTTCAGTGCATGGGGGGGCCAGCGCAGCCTGGCGGCAGCGGCTACATGGCTGTGGGAAGGGATGGCCGACCCCCTGCTCCCACAAAGCAAAAAAACGCCGTGCTCTCGCACGGCGTCTTTAGCTGTCAGCAAAAACCGGACTACTGATTCGGCACATACAGCGGCATCGAATCTTCCCACAACGTATCGGTAATCGCATGCTGACCGGAGCCATCAGCGTTCATCACCCAGTTCTGCCCGTCAGGCTGGAAGGTGTTGTCGTACAGCGCCAATTCATCGCGAAACCCATAAACACCCGAGCTATAGGCAATACGACCGTCATACAGCCACACAGCGTGCCCCTGGTTCGCACCCGGCGTGGTCAGGCGGGTTACGCCCGTGCCATCCGGCTTGATCGTGTACACGTCGTAATGGAACTTGTTCGGGTCGGCGGGGTTGATCTCCTTGCGCGTAAAGACAATTTTGCTGCCATCCGGCGACCAGCCCGGGAGGTTATCCGCCTCGCTCGTCAGCTCCGTCGTCTGGCGCGTGTCCACGTCCAGGATGCGCAGGCCTTGAACCTTGGGACTCCAGACGCGGTACACAATCTTCTTGCCATCCGGCGAATAGCTGGGGAAACCCGCGTTGATCGACCCGTCCGTGAGGATTTCGGGTTTGCCGTCCATGCTGCCGTCAGCCTTGATCCGGGCGATGCGGCCCGGCCCCATGCCACGGGTGAAGAACCAGTCGCCGATGCCGAACGCCACCCACTCGCGATTCGGTGACCAGGTTGGCTGGAACGCGCCCGCCAGGCCCTTCTGCACCATGTCCTCCGCCAAGCCGCTGTTGGCCGGGTCATAAATGCGCTGATAACCGCTGAAATCCGGGTTCATGATGGCAATCGACGAACCCATTGCTTTTTCGGTGTACACCAACTTCTTGCGATCGGCCGACAACTGCGGGAATACGTCGATATAACGGTACTTCCAGCTAGGGTCGAAACTGAACATCGGTGTGCCATTGGGATGGGCCGGCCGCAGGGTGATCTTTTCGTAGACCACTTTGCTGCCGTCCGCCGAATAGTGCGGCGAGCGAATACCGGTATTGACGGTCGAGCGCGACGTTCCTGCGGTGGTATAGAGACCTTCCGTATCACCGCCCTTCACGTGGTACGCGATGTTGGTGTCCGAGAGGTATTGCGGGAACACCTTCATGCCTGGCGTCGACGTCAGCGAGGTGCGCGACAACGTGGCCAGATCAACCGACTCGATCTGCGAGCTGACTTTGTTGATCAACTCCGGGCGGTGCGCGCCCCACGTGGATTCGACGGGGGTTTCATAAAACGCGACGTGTTTGCCATCGGGCGACCAGGTGGGCGAGCCTTCGTCGAAGCCTGGGTTGCTGGCGATCTTCTTCCAACCCGAGCCATCGGGATGAATGATGTAGATGCTGCTTTCCTGGGTGCGCTCCCAGCCGACCGGCAGGTTGTGACCGCGCCATTGCGAGCCGATATCGGAAGACAGAGCGATCCACTTGCCGTCCGGCGACCACGTTGGGCGGAAAAAGCTGTGCGGCAGGCCAGGATCGAACTTGATATCGCCGGTGACGTTCTTCAGCGCGCCGGTCGCGATGTTCAGCGTCCAGATGTGGGTGGTGCCGAACGCGTCCTTGCCTCGGCGCGACGAGACGAAGGCGATCACATTGGGATCGGTGGGCGAAAAGACCGCCGCGTCGTCGATGGCGACATGGTCGGTCAACCGCTTCAGCTCGGTGCCATCCGCTTTGACGCGGTACAGATTGGCTTCGCCGAGGCCGTCTCGCTCCGAGGTAAAGACGATCCACTGCCCATCTTTCGAGAAAGAGGCGTGATAGTCGAAGCCCGGTGTCTGCAGCAGCTTGTGTTCGCCAGTGCCGTCGGCATTCGACACATACAAATCGGACGTCACCGGCCCGAGACGGTTGAGCAATGCCGTGCCTTGAATGGCAGGCGCCGCATGGGCGCTAGCCGAGAGGACAATCCAGGTGCTGCAGATGGCCGAATAAGCCATGACCTTTTTTACAGGCGAGTTCAAATACACAACCAATGCCTCCATTATTATGCTTGGTCGAGCGGTCACTACCGCACCCGCTCAACGGCCTGCTGCGTCGCGATCCCGACAACGCGTTGTAGTTGTTTTCCCTGCTGCGGGGTGTTGCGTGGTACCCCGTCTCAGCGATCCGGCTGCCAGTACATGAACCCCATGCCCTCCCCCGTTCCCGCAGGGGTTCGCCAGCACGGCACGTAATCAACCAGGGTCATCTGCGCGCCGGTTTCCTGCACGGCCTTCATCACGCTCACGTACAACTTGATTTCCGAGGTGCCCGACTGATACGAGCGCTCGTCTACCGCCGCCAATCCTTCATAGTCGTACTCGGAGAGCATTTTCATGATGCGATGGTCGAATTCCTCGTCGTTGACGAAGTGCGACAGGCCGCCAGAGGCGAAGATGCCCACACGAACGTCTTCGGGCCACGCGGTGATGGCGTCACGCAACACCCGACCAAATTCGATGCAGCGCGACATGGACGGCTGGGTCGGCGGGTAGAAGCAGTTCATGATGATCGGCACATGCGGCGGGGGGTTGTCCGACATGATCTGGTGATACACAAAGCTGTAGGCATGCGGCACTACCGGATAGTCCGGCGCCGGCTTCATCCACACGTTGGTGGGCCAGGCAAACAGATCGGTGAGGTCGAAATTTTCGCCTTGGAAATAGTCGATCAGATACGCCGCCAACCCCGGATGACACTGATGGGTGACATGGTGATCGGGCGCGTAGACCGAACGCTGCGGCGGGCCGTTATGCACCTCTTCGCCGCTGTAGATGGCGATCGAGGGCGAAAAATCGGTGAAGATTTCCTTCTGGTCCTTGCCCAGGATGATGGCCACGTCGATCTTCGCATCGCGATACGCCTGCGCCATCACGTCCAGGGCTTCGCGACAGCGACCGGCGCGCGCGGTACGTTCCTCCAGGGTAAGGTAGGGCTCGAAAGCCGCCTCACGGTGCGCTTCCAGTTCAGCGTAGGTCCAGGTGCGGTTGCGGAACCACAGCGCTGGGTTATTGCGGTCGCGCTCACCATTGGTCAACCAGTCCTCTGGCGCCTGTCCCAACATGCCGCTGTGCGGCACTGCCATTCCGAATACGATCTTTGCCATGCAATCAATACCCCAATGTTTATTCTGGCCAGCCGTGGCCTTTGTAGGATTTGCCAACGAAACTGGGGGCTACGCGCTGCGCAGTTGCCCACATGGCTCGCTGATTTTGGGTGCCCATTCGGGGCGATAGAGGACCAGGGTGGCGAACGCGCCAATCAGCAGAAACGCCAGGATCACTTTCATCGGCAGGTCGTAACTGCCGCTGGACTGCAGCAGCCATCCCGACAGACCGGCCGCCACGCCGCCGGCCAGGCTTGTAGCGAGTTGCTGCACGCCCGTCACCAGCCCGACCATCTGCTTGGGGATCAACGTCATGCGCGACAACACCAGGTTATTGGCCGTGGTCAAACCCAGGCACGAGAGGGAAAAGGTGTTCCAGAAAAGGGCCATGTTCTGCGTGGGCGCATACGCACCGAGCAGCACGGTGCCGGCGAGGGTAAACCCGCTGACAACGAAGACCTTGCGCACCCGCACGGCGTTGTAGCCCCGTGCAATGATCCGGTCGGCTGCCCAGCCCGCCAGCACGGCAACCACGGCGATGCCGGCGAAGCTGAAGAACGTGAAGAGTCCCGACTTGGAGATCGACAAGCCCCGTTGTTCGACCAGATAAGCGGGCATCCACGTCATGCAGTAGAAGGCGAAGTAGCCATAGCAGAAGTTGGTGATCAGCCCGCCCCATATCACCGGGCTGATCAGAATGCCGTGCAGGCTTACTGTCCGCGCCTGACCCGCTGCTTTGGACCGTTCGCTCCTGGACGGGAGGTCATTGTTTACAGTCAACAACCAGGGAATGAGCCACAACATGCCGACCAGGCCGGTGGCGATGAACATCACTTTCCAGGAATAACTCACGATCAATAAAGCAGCTACGGGCGCACCAATGGCGGGGCCCAGCTTGTTGCCCATGGCCAGAAGGCCAGCGGCGAGGCCGAGGCGGCTTTCATCGAAGTTATTGCGTATCCAGCGGAAACTGGCGGGAATCACGATAGCCTCGGACACACCGATCAGTAACCGCAACGCAATCAGGCTTTGCAGTGAATGGACCACGCCCAACAAGAGGGTGAACACGCACCATGCCCCGAAGGACACTGCATACGGCCATTTCACGCCATAGCGATCGGCCACCCAGCCCATCGGCACTTGGAGCAGGCCGTATGACCAGAAGAAGGCCGAGTTGAGCCAGCCCCGGTCCAGACTGGTCAATTGAAAGTATTGAATGAAGGAGGGATCGGCCAGCGCAGAAGAAATACTGGTGCGGTCGACGTAGGAAATGAGGACGCCCAGCGCAAGCAGTGCAAGCACGGCCCAGCGGGATCTACTTGTCAGGATTTGCATTGTTTTTATTAACCTGTGAGCGACTGTGTCCGCCCCCCTGTGCGCTCTGGCTCGCCCAGCGGAGGCTTCTTGACCCGGCCTGTGCAAGGGCGGGATATAACTGCAACGCCGTCGTCCCGCTTACCGGGATGGTTTGCATTATTTCCCGAATCGACAGGCATGGCCTTACACAAAAGTCACTTTCACCGGTACTTTTTCATTGGCTGCGGCGGGTCACTCAACGCGTCCCGTCTGCCGGTAACAATCGTCGGGGCCCAGCGCTACACCGCGGCTGGAGCGCACTTCAATCGCTGTCAACGGCTCGCCGTGCACCTTGTCCAGCAGCACCGAGTGCACCTCGCCCGGCGCAAACAGATGCCGCTCGCCCCACTGCCGCAACGCCACCACCACCGGGAACACCGCCCGCCCCCGCTCGGTCAGCAGGTATTCCTTGAACGCGCTGCCGTCCGAGGCGGGCTGAACCTCCAATACACCCAATTCAACCAGCAGTTTCAGGCGTGCCGAGAGGATGTTCTTGGCCAAGCCAAGGCTTTTGTGGAAGTCGCCAAAGCGGCGAACGCCGTCGAAGGCGTCACGGATGATCAGCAGGCTCCAGCGCTCGCCTATCGCTTCCATGGCCCTGGCTACCGGGCACTCGCTGGTTTCAAGGGAGGGTTGCTTGGCCACTCTGGCCTCCTGATGAGCAATGGCATTGGCAGCAGGGATTATAAGCCGAAGGCCGAATCAGGTTGCAAAAGAAAACCGAATTAGCTACAAACATCCGGTAGTAAAAAACAACCTCTTTATCCCAGGCAGGCTCATGAACGCTCAAACGGAACTGAACGGCACTGCGCGAGCAGCCCTCCTCTCACGGGGTGTCACCTGGCTGTTCTCTATCACCTGCGCCTTGGCCGTTGCCAATGTGTATTTCGCCCAGCCGCTGCTGGACGCCATGGCGCGAAGCCTCGACGTCGAGCCAGGCAGGATTGGCTTGGTGGTCACGGCCACCCAGATTGGCTACGCGGTTGGCCTGTTTTTCATCGTCCCGCTGGGCGACCTGATCGACCGCAAGACGCTGATCATGACCCAACTTTTGCTGTCGGCCGGCGCACTGACGGCAGTCGGTTTCGCCAACCACTGGTGGGTGTTGCTGGGCGCGATGCTGCTCAACGGCCTGATGGCAGTAGTGGTGCAGGTCGTCGTAGCCTACGCGGCGGCGCTGGCCACCCCTGCACAGCGCGGGCAGGTGGTGGGTACGGTGACCAGCGGGGTGGTTCTGGGGATTCTACTGGCGCGCTTTACCTCAGGGTTGATTGCCGACCTTGCCGGCTGGCGCGCGGTGTATTTCGTCTCGTCAGGGTCGATGCTGGCGATGGCCTTTGTTCTGTGGAAGACCATTCCAACGGTGAGCCGGCCACCCCGACAGGGTTCATACCGCTCGCTGATCAGGTCGATGCTCGACCTGTTCAGGACAGAACCTGTGCTGCGGACTCGAGGCATGTTCGCCCTGCTCATCTTCGCGGCCTTCAGCGTATTGTGGACCGCCATGGTGCTGCCCCTGAGTGCACCACCGCTGTCGCTGAGCCATACCCAGATCGGGCTGTTCGGGCTGGCAGGCCTTGCGGGCGCGCTGGCGGCGTCCAAGGCTGGCCGCTGGGCCGATCAGGGATGGGCGCAACGTACCACGGGGATCAGCCTGGCCGTGCTGGCGCTGTCCTGGTTGCCGATGGCCTTCACCGAGACATCGCTGCTGTGGCTGATCGTGGGCGTAATCCTGCTCGATTTCGCCGTGCAGGCCGTGCACGTCACCAACCAGAGCCTGATCTTCGCCGCCCGGCCCGACGCCCAAAGCCGATTGGTGGGCGCCTACATGTGTTTTTATTCGGCGGGCAGTGCCCTGGGGGCTGCAGCGGCGACCTGGGTCTATGCACGGTGGGGGTGGCCTGCGGTGTGCCTGTTGGGCGCCACCATCAGCTTCACGGCCTTGCTGATCTGGCGGCTGACGCCAAGCCCGCCGGGAGCCCCGTAGCCTGGCGGCAGCGGCTACAGGGTGGCGCGAAGCACCTCGGCGAAGGCTGCCGGGTCTTCGGCGCACGACGTATGACCGGTGTCCAGCACGTGCAGCGTTGCACCACTGATGCCGGCGGCCAATTCCTGGGCATGCGCAAGGGTACGCGCAGGGTCATGCACGCCATGCACGATCGCCGTGGGCACACGCGGCAAACTGGCCAGCAGCGGCGCACAATCGATCGCCTGCTGGCTGAGCAAGGCCTGAATCACCGCGTGGCGGTCCAGTCGGCATGGATAACCGCGCACCTCCTCCAGCAGAGGCTCTGCCGGCAGGGAATGGAAACAGCGGGCGGTGAATGCCTCCCGAAACGCCTCGGACCAACCCTGTTCGATACGCGCCACCAAGCTGGCAATATCACCGTGGCCCCGGGTATTGGCACCGCTGTTGGACAACACCAACCCTTTGATCGGGCTGTTGCCCCGCCTGGCACTCAGCAGCGCGGTCAATATGGCAATCGGCGTGCCCATGGAATGGCCCACCAGAATCACCGACGGCCGTTCGGCAAGCTCGTCGCAAACGCGCTCGGCGACAGACTGCAGGTCACACGCGCCGCCCCCCTCAAGCCAGGCTAATGCCACGGCCGGCAGGCCACTGCGCAGCGCCGCTTGCTCGAACACCCTTGGCGAACACATCGCGCCCGGCAGGCATACCAATGTAGGCCTGTCGACATCCCCTTCGCTCAACCTTATCGTGTGCATCTTGCTCACTGACTTTACCTTGTTGTGCAATGCAGCCAAGTACAATACCGCGAATGGGCGCTGTGGTTCTCGCTCATACCCGCCCTGAGGCATCGACAAGGAAACCGAGCCCATGATGAACCTGATGCACTGGAAGCTGTTGGTCGCCGTGGCCGAAGCCGAAAACATCTCTCGTGCGGCTGAACGTTTCGGCATCACCCAATCGGGCGCCAGCCAAGCCATCACCCAGATGGAGGAAGCCCTTGGGGTCAAGCTGTTCCTGCGCGAACGCCGCACCACCACGCTGACCGCCATCGGCGAGCAGGTGCTGGTGCGCGCCCGCCGCATGCTGGCAGAGCTTGAGTCCATCCAGCATCTGGTGGACGCCAGCCGCGGCTGCCACCTGGGCCGTGTGCGGCTGGCCAGTTTCCCGTCGGTTTTTACCCAGGTGCTCACGCCGCTGCTGCAAAGTTTCAAACGCCTGCATCCGGGCATCGAGATTGTTTCGCTGGAAGGCACCGATGAGGAAGTCGAGGCCTGGCTGGCCAGCGACAGCATTGACCTGGGGATCGTCATGAACCCGGCACACGAACGTGAGCCGCTGATGATCGGCCACGACGCCTGGGTGGCTGCGGTGCCGCTGGCCCACCCCCTGGCGCGCCGCGCCAGCACCCGTAGCGTCGACCTGAGCGAGCTGGTGAATGAACCCTTCATTGCCGCCACGGGCGGCTGTCATCTGCACGGCCAGAGCCTGATGGCGCAGGCCGGGCTTGCGTTGACCGATGTACGCCTGACGGTACGCGACTGGGCCACGGCCTTTGCCCTGATCGGCGAAGGCATGGGCGTCTCGATCGTGCCCGCCTCCACGGTGCCCGAGGGCAATCAGCGCTTTCGCGTCTACCCGCTCAACCCGCCGATCTACCGTCGCTTCGGGCTGGTGTGCTCGCAGGCGGGCCGAGCGTCGCCCGCCACCCAGGCACTGGTGAGCCAGTTGCGCAAAGCGAGCCAGGGTGTCGAGGTGCCAAGCATAAGCAGAGCTGATGCCAACCCACTGAAAGGCTAATTGGGCACGATGGCAACTTAGGCCGAGGATGTGGGTTCATTCCCTCATGAGGCTTTCCATGAAACTGTACTTCGCTCCCATGGCGTGCTCGCTTGCGCCGCATATCATCCTGCGTGAACTGGGCGTGCCGTTCGAGCTGATCCGGGTCAATAACCAGACCAAGCGCACGGCGGATAGGCAGGACTTTCGCGACATCAACCCCAAAGGGTACGTGGCGGCGCTGGTGCTGGACAACGGCCAGGTGCTGAGCGAAGGGCCGGTTATTTTGCAGTACCTGGCGGACCAGCATCCCGAGGCTGGGTTGGCGCCGGCCAATGGCACTTGGGAGCGGGTACGCTTGCAGGAGTGGCTGAACTTCATCACCGCTGAGCTGCATGCCGGCAGCGCGCCGTTGTTCAACCGGGCGTTGCCGCTTGAGGCCAGAACCTGGTTCGAGGCGCGGCTGTTCATGCGCCTGGATTACCTGGTGCAGGTGATGGGCGACGGCGCCTTTCTGATGCCATCGTTCAGTGTGGCGGATGCCTACCTGTTTACGGTGCTGAGGTGGCTGGCGGTGTTCGACATCGACATCGCGCGCTGGCCTGTGCTGCAGCGGTATGTGCAGCGCATCGAACAGCGTCCGGCGGTGCAGTCGGCACTGGCGGCGGAAGCGACGACTTCAGTCCCGTAGCACCAAACGCGTTGTCTGCATCGTGGTAGGAGCCGGCCTTGGCCGCGATGCAGGCAACGCAGTCGTCACGGCTACAAATCCCCCCTCCCCGCACAACCTTGGGAAACGTCCTACAGCTTTGCCCTGGGCGCGCTGCCAGAGTCCCCCTTTCATTGTTCATGACAGGGGGAATCCATGTCCTTGCAACCCACGGTGTTCTTCGACCACAGCCGGCATCGGCTCACGGTGTACAACTGCGAGGCGCCGATTGACGTGCTGGCGTTCGAGGGCGAAGAGCGGTTGAGCCAGTGCTTCAAGTACCGCATCGAATTCACCAGCACGGTGCAGGACATTCCCGCCGAACAAATCCTCGGCCATGAGGCCTACTTCAGCCTGTACCCACTGCCGCAGAAGCCGCTGTACCGCGGCATGCAGATGCCTGCGCCGGTACCCTTGCGCAAATTGCATGGGATGATTACCGAGTTCAAGCGCTTGTCGTCATCGCGTGACGAGGCGCGCTACGAGGTGGTGTTGCAACCGCGCCTGGCTTTGTTGGGCCGCGGTCGTGAGTACCGCATTTATCAGCAGCAATCGGTGCCGGAGATCGTCGAGAGCATCTTGCGCAGCCGCCATGGCTACCTGGGGCAGCATTTTCTGTTCGACCTGTTGTACGAGTACCCGCGGCGGTTGCAGGTGATGCAGTACGGCGAGAGTGATCTGGCCTTTATCGAGCGGCTGCTGGCTGAGGTGGGGATCTGGTATCGCTTTGGGACTGACGAGCGCCTGAACATCGGGGTGCTGGAGTTTCATGATGAGCAGCGCTTTTACCGGTTCGACGTGGAGTTGCCGTGCCGTTCGGGATCGGGCTTGTCCAGTGGTGATCAGGACTCCGTGTGGCAGTTGCAGTCGCATCATCAGGTGGTCGAGAAGCAGATTCATTTCCGCAGCTACGATCCGAATGATGTCTTTGCCAACCTTGAGGGGGACATTGATCAGACCCGTGGCGCGACTACCACTTACGGCGATGCCACACCATGTGGGTGATGCGTTTACTGCGATGGGCGACCGCTATGCCTTTCGGCACGAGCAAGAGCCGGAATCCGGGATCGGCCTGGCGCGGTTGCATCATGAGCGGTATCTGAATGACCGGGTGCGGCTGAGCGGGACCACCAGCAGCCCTATCCTGGCGCCGGGCCAATGCCTGACGCTGAAAGGCGACGCGCCTTCGGCGTTTGCACCGGGCGCGGTGATTGTCGGGCTGACCACCCGTGCCGCGCGGGACAGCAGCTTTATTGCCAGTTTTACCGGCATGCCCTACGACCGCGACGTGTGTTTTCGGCCGGCGCTCAAGCCCAAGCCGATCATGGCCGGCACGGTGCC
>KI547166.1:248384-253774 GCA_000497835.1 gamma proteobacterium L18
GGAGGCCGAAGCAGCCGGTGCCGACCCCGCCGAAGTACACCACCAGATGGCCCTGCTGCGTGAGGAAGTCGAGCACCTGCGCGGTGCCGTCGCCTTGCTCAGTGCGCCCAATGGCGTGGCGGTTACCAGCGGCAAGCACCTGCAGCTGGCCGCACAGCAGAACCTGATCCTCAACGCCGGCGGCCAGGCGGACGTCAGCGTGGTGAAGCGGCTGTTTCTGGGGAT
The DNA here is from genome assembly GCA_000497835.1 of gamma proteobacterium L18. Lineage (GTDB taxonomy): Bacteria > Pseudomonadota > Gammaproteobacteria > Pseudomonadales > Pseudomonadaceae > Aquipseudomonas. Next base: position 248,610 of record KI547166.1, read on the forward strand.
TGGCGCTGGGTTGAGTGCTTTCGTGGACAAGCTGGGGATCAAACTGATTGCCAACCAAGGGCCGGTGAGTGTGCAGGCGCAGAACGACAAGTTGGAGTTGTTGGCGCGGCATGGGTTGGATATCACCAGCAGTGAGGATGAGATCCGTATTACGGCGAGGAAGAAGATCACGCTTAACGCGAATGGCAGTTACATCCAGATGGATCGCTACGGCATCGAAGCGGCCACGGAAGGTGAGATCAATCTGCGGTCGGTGTATTTCGCCTATCACAACGAGAAATGTCGCAGTGCGCCAACGTTGCCAGACCTGCCCACACCCAATAACCCGCCGTTTGAGTACAGCCAGCAGTACCAGCTGCTGCGGCCGGATGGCCAGATGCCAGTGGCCAACTCGCGGTATGTAATCAAGACCCATGATGGATCGCAGGAGTGGCGTGGGGTTTCCGATGAGGAAGGGCTGACTGAGCGGGTGTGGACCGTTGATGAGACAGATCTGTCGATCAGTTATGACCTGCCTGAAGAAGAGGAAGAAGAGGAGGAAGAACGGCCGGAGGGCATTACCCTGCGGATAGGGCTGTTTTTCGATGGGACGGGGAACAACCTGTCCAATGCGGCAGCAGCGAAGCAATGTCAGCGCGAGGATGCGCAGTTTTTTGATCGGGAGGCGCTGAAGTTGCTGATCGAGCAATGCAAGGAGTTGGGGTATGAGGAGTACGCCGAAGGACGTTTCAAGGCGGCGCCGGATAGTAGCTTTGGGAACGCTCCAAGCAATGTGGCGCACCTGCATGACCTGTACCCAGATGATACTGCCGCGCCAGTTGCTGCTGATGCAGACATTGTGTATTTGTCAGCGTACGTGGAAGGTATTGGCACGCGAAGCGGCCACAAAGACAGTACTTGGGGTCAAGGTTTTGGCCAGGGCGAGACCGGGGTAGTCGCTCGAGTAAAAACAGCTCCCTCTCTGATTGAACAGCAATTATTGAATTTCGTTGTCGCCAACCCCATGAAAACGGTTAGCAAAATTGAGTTCGATATTTTCGGATTCAGCAGAGGGGCTGCTGCCGCTCGTCACTGCGCCAATGAGCTGCTCAAACCAGGAAGAGGTGTTTTCAGAGACGTATTGAAAGGTGGGCAACTGGGAATCTTGCCAAGCTTCAATCCAGGGGTGGATATTCGCCTGAATTTCATTGGTCTGTTTGATACGGTTGCTGCCATCGCCGATCCGCTGCGGGGCAACTTCAATATCACCGACGCGCACAACCCAGGCGTAAACCTATATCTGCCACCGGGTTGTGCTCGCAAGGTACTCCAACTTACAGCTCGCGACGAGATTCGATTGAATTTTGCGCTAAACAGCGTCAAAGGCGATCACCAGGAAATAGCCATGCCGGGGGTCCATTCCGATATTGGTGGAGGGTATTTGCCTGTCGGGCAAGAACGAATGTTCCTGACAAAGCCTATTCGAGTGACGCTAGGGCCTAACGAGAAGCTGGAAACCACTACAGAGTGGCGGCAGGTCGTTGATCGCGTGGAGGGTCTACGCGCCACCGGCTTGGCCGGCGATGGCACAATCGATATCTCTACGTGGGAAACACCAGAGCCGCCGCGTGGGCGCTTCGAGGGCGCAAGACATCATTGGATTTCCACCACACTGGACCGCTCAATCCGCGGGGAGTTAAGCCTGCTTTCATTGCAGGTGATGCGAGAATTGGCTGTACGTCACGGCGTTCCTTTCAAAGATCTGGAAGTGCGTCCGGATTTGGCATTGCCTGCAGAGTTGCAAGAAATCGGCGCCTGTGTTCTGGATCAGGTCTTGGAGGGTAAGGACTCTGAGCTGAATGCAGACCAGGAGCGATTACTAACCAGCCGTTACATACACCGCTCGGCGAATTGGAACCTCCGCTCAGGATTGGCTATTAACAAGCCAACGCTGCTCAATACTCGCAATATCTTCCCCCATCAACCTCAAAGTGGGTATCCGCAATGAAACCCATTGGGCTACTTGTTGGACTTCTAATATCCACAACGGCATGCACCGGCGATCACCTTCCGGCCAGACCTAATTTACCTTACGACACCTGGTTTGTTGGCCTCGCTGCACCGAAGCACATGGAAGTTTGGGTGGAAAGCGTAGACATTCTCGACCGGAAAGGGATGACGTATATACGTGTATTCGGCGGAGTCGCCAGCTATACGGGTAAATCCGAAGGGTGGCACCAAGGCGCCGGGAAAACCAAATCGGTCAACAATGTCGATTTGCCTGAGCGTGTATCTGTGCGTTGGCAATCCCTGGCAGAGCCTGAAACTTACCGAATCAGCATTGATATCCCCCAATGGGTCCGTGAAGAAATGGTAAAACCAACACACATGTACTGCGTCCCTGCACGAAGGGATATGACCCTGTATCCCCACACCCTCACCCTGGGCATGGCCCCAGGCGGCATCGTCAAAGTCTGGCTAGGCGCCGGCTGCCTCGGTTACAAAGAAGTCGGCCGCTACCAGGCCGAGGTCGACCCACGCGGCCCCTACGCTGGCAAAAGCAACGGCAAATACGTCCCCATAGAACCCGAAAACAAAGCCTACGTCGAAAAGCACGGCATCCCCTACGGCACCTGGTGACGGTAGCCGCTGCCGCCAGGCTGCGCTGGCCCTCGAGCCCCCCGCCCATCTTCAGCGAGGCTTGTGGCCAGCGCCGCCTTCGGCAGCGGCTACAATCTCGACCCGCTCAAACCGCCCTGCCAGCACCACATAGGCAAAAATCCCCAACACCCCATGCGCCGCCACAAACCACAACGCCTTGTCGAACGACCCCGTCGACGCCACCACAAACCCGATCACCACCGGCGTGACAATGCCGGCAATGTTGCCAATCCCATTGAACACCCCGCCACTCAACCCGACCATGCCCTTGGGCGCCGTGTCGGACAGCACCGCCCAGCCCACCGCCGCCAGGCCTTTGCCAAAGAACGCCAAGGCCATCAGCGCGATCACCATCCAGTTGGCGTCCACGTAGTTGGCCGACACCAGGCTGGCGGCCAGGGTCATGCCGATCACGAACGGCGTTTTGCGCGCCCGCGACGGGTGCATGCCCTGGCGGATCAGGTAGTCGGACACCACGCCACCCAGCACGCCACCGGAGAAACCGCAGATGGCTGGCAAGGCAGCTACCCAACCGGCTTCCATGATGCTCAGGCCGCGGCCCTTGATCAGGTAGATGGGGAACCAGGTAATGAAGAAGTACGTCAGTGCGGTGATGCAGTACTGCCCCAGGTAGATGGCCCACAGGGTGCGGTTGGTGAACAGCTGAGCGACTTCGGCGAAAGTGAATTTCGGTTTGCTGGCCTTGCGGGTGGCTTCCAGGTCGACCAGGGCACCGCCCTCACGCATGTAGTCCATTTCCGCAGTGCTGAGGCGTGGGTCACTGTGAGGCTCGCGGTACAGGGCGAACCAGAACACGGTCGCCACCAGGCCCAGTGCGCCCATCCACAGGAATACGTGCTCCCACCCCAGCGCATGGGTGAGCCAGGCCATCAGCGGCGCGAACACCACCACGGCCATGTACTGCGCCGAGTTGAACAGCGCCGAGGCGGTGCCCCGCTCGCTGGTGGGGAACCAGCAGGAGACGATGCGATTATTGGCCGGGAACGCCGGCGACTCCACCAGCCCGAGCATGAAGCGCATGCCGAACAGGGTCATGGCGGCGCTGGAACCCACCAGGCCGAACCAGCCGACGGTGCCCTGCATCATGGTGAACAACGACCACAGCAACAGGCTGCAGCCGTACACCCGCCGGGCGCCGAACTTGTCCAGCAGCCAGCCGCCGGGGATCTGCCCCAGCGCGTAGGCCCAGGCGAACGCGGAGAAGATCATGCCCAGCATGATCGGGTCCAGGCCCAGGTCCTTGACCACGCCGGTACCGGCGATGGACATGGTGGCGCGGTCGGCGTAGTTGAGCACGGTGACGATGAAGATCAGCGAGAGGATGACGAAGCGGCGGCGGCCTACCCTGGCCTCGGCAATAGGGGCTGCCAACGAAGCGGTCTTTGCGTTCATGGGTCTCTCCGGCCTCCTCGCGGGAAGGCTTTATTGTTGGAATAGAGCGGTAGGAACGGCGAGGCTTCAGGGTAGGAAATTCATCGATGCGCGTCTAACATAGAGACTGTATCGACTCATACAAGAATTGAATCGTGGAACTGCACCAACTGCGTTGTTTCGTCATGGTGGCCGAGGAACTGCACTTTGGCCGTGCGGCTCAACGGCTGTTCATGACCCAGCCGCCGCTGAGCCGGCAGATCCAGTTGCTGGAGCGCTCGCTGGGCGTGACGTTGTTCGACCGCAGCAACCGCCAGGTGAAACTGACCACCGCGGGCCAGCATTTTCTGCGCGATGCACGGCATGTACTGGCCTACACCGAGCAGGCAGCCGACAGCGCGCGGCGGCTGGAGCATGGCGAGCTGGGGCAGTTGGTGCTGGGCTTTACCGCCGTGAGCGGTTATCAGTTGATCCCGCGGTTGCTGGAGCACGCGGCCACGGTGCTACCCAACGTGCAGATTGAACTGCGCGAAATGGTTTCTGGTGCGCAGATGGAAGCGCTGGAGGCCGGCATGATCGATATCGCTTTCGTGCGCCGGGCGGCGGCGCGACCGGGGCTGGATTATGAACTGATCAGTCGTGAACCCTTGCTGGTGGCCTTGCCTGAGAACCACCCCTTGGCGGCCAAGGCCGAGATCGCCATGGCCGATCTCGATCAGCATCCTTTCGTGATGTACTCGCGCGATGAAGGCGGCTACTTCTACGACTGCATCGCCGGGCTGTTTTCATTGGCAGGCGTGAATCCCCAGTACCGCTATTTCCTCGGCCAGACCCACTCGATCCTGGGCCTGGTCAAGGCTGGCCTGGGCGTGGCCATCGTACCGGCCGCCGCCCGGCACCTGTATTTGGGGCACCTGCATTTCCGGCCGTTGCATAACGCCCAGCCCCAGGCGGAGGTGTACCGGGTGGTGCGGCGCGATAATGAGAACCCGGCGGTGGGACCCTTTGTGCGGATGGCACAGGCTTACTTCGCGCGGGGCGAATCAGGGGTGTAGGCATCCCCCACGCGGCCTCGTGTCGAACATACAAGGCTGGCAACGCCGAACCATCAGGCCATGGCACGGTGCAACAAA
>KI547166.1:254669-258871 GCA_000497835.1 gamma proteobacterium L18
CTCAAGACCGCTAGAAAAACATCGACTAGCCCCTTGCGGCAGCGGCTACGGGATTGCAGTGGGGCCTGGAGGTGCATGCCTTGATGGCTTTGGCGCTGTTGAGATCGAGCGCCGCCCGCGCGGCGCTTCGCGGGCAGAGCCCGCTCCCACATTTGTTGCAACGTACCATAGCCTGATAGATAGGCGTCGCCAGCCTGGTTTGTTCGCTTTGGATGGGCGGGGCACTCACATGTTTTTTACACACAGAGCAACCCTGCCCTGCGTTATAGTGTCGCACTTCCCAGCCTGCCCTTTCGAGGATGCCTCCGTGGCCTCAACCCCTTTCATGCGAACCTTTCTGAAACCGGTTTCAGTTCTAGCCCTGTCCCTGCTCGCCGCTCACTCGGTCAGCGCCGCTGACTGGGTCGTGTCGTCCAACGACGGCAAATACCAACGCGTCCAGGGCCGCGACACCTACCCCGCCGCCGCCAAGCCAGACACCCTCACCGTCCTCGACGCCAGTGTCTTCCCGCCCAAGGTCAACCAGACCGTGGAAGTGGAAAACGGTATCCAGGGCCCACCGCAGGCCGCCGCCATCAGCCCCGACGGCAAGCTGGCCCTGGTGGCGGCACCCACCCGCTATGACCACGCCGCCAAGCAGTTGCAGATGGACACCTTCCTGCAGGTGGTGGACCTGGGCGCCAAGCCCGCCACCGTGAGCAAGATCGAACTGGGTAGCCATCCCCAGGCGGTGGCCTTTGACCGCAGCGGCCACTGGGGCGTGGTGACCTGCGTGGACGGCGGCGTGCGCCCCCTGCGCATCGAGGGCAACCAGGTCACTGTGCTGGACACCATCAGCATCGGCAGCAAACGCCTGGCCGGCGCGGCGTTCACCCACGACGGCCAGCATGTGCTGGTGTCGCTGCGCGACGAGCAAGGCGTGGCAGTGCTGAACCTGGTCGATGGCAAATGGAGCGACAGCGGCGATCGCCTGAGCACCGGTGTGGCGCCTTACACCATTGACGTGTCCAGCGACGGCCACTGGGCCGTGGTCAGCAACGTCGGCCTAGCCGGCCTGCCCAACTACAAAGGCCGTCTGGCCGGTGATGAAGACAGCGTGACGCTGATCGACGTGTCGAAGACGCCGTTCCGCGCCGTGCAGCAGATCAGCACGCCATCGTTGCCCGAGGGTGTGGCGATCTCGCCGGATGGCAAGTGGATCGTCGCGCAGTCCATTGATGGCTCGAACCTGACGCCAGACAATCCGGGCGTGCGTTCCCATGGGCGGGTGACGCTGTTCGCCATCCGCAACGGTCACGCCGAGAAGGTCAACGAAGTGGCGGACGGCAACTCGTCCCAAGGCGTGGTGTTCAGTGCCGACAGCAAGCACGTGATTGTGCAGTTCAACGTTGAGCATCAGTTGGGGCTGTACAGCATTGAGCACGGACGGCTGGTGGACAGCCACCAGCGCATCGACCTGAGCGGCGGGCCAACCTCCCTGCGCAGCGCGCCACGCTGACCTGGCAATCGCGTCGCCTGCATCGCGGCCAAGGCCGGCTCCTACACCGTCCGGGGTAGGGGCCGGCCTTGGCCGCGATGCAGACGACGCAGGTTCCAGACAGTGGCTGCCATCATCGCGATCAATAGCCACCATTGATAATCACAAGTTCCCTGACCCGCCGATCAGGTTCAGGATGGCTTCACACCCAAGCAATCCTGGAGTACATGCCATGAAAGGACCTCTCGTCGCCCTGCTCGCCCTCGCCCTGGCTGCCAGCAATGCCCTGGCCGCCCCGCGTGCCGCTGACGATGAGGGGATGTTTCGACCGGCGACCCAGGTGTCGGCAGCCACCTTGCACCATTCTCAATCGGTGGGCGTGATTCTCAACGAAACTACCCAGGCGGCCCTGATGCACCACGACGCCGCCACCCGCACGGCGTTGGAAGCAGTGCGCAGTTCGCTGCAGCAGCAGTTCGCTTCGGTGCAGTTCTACGCAAGCTTGGACAAAGTGATGGGCGCGCGGCCGGACGTGATCGTGCTACTCAAAAGCACCAGCCAGCGCGGTGGGTTCGTGCAGGCGCAGTTCTTCGACGCCAACCTCACTTACATCACCCAGGTGCGCAGCGTGGACGCCCAGCAAGCGGGTGCGCTGCAGGCCTTCGACGCCTCGCTCAAGGCCCTGGTGGCCGACCTGTAGCCTGGCGGTGCGGCTACAGGGCGTGGTCTTTGCGGTATTCATCGGGGGTGGCGCCAGTCATGCGCCGGAACATGCTGATGAACGCCGAGGCGCTGCTGTAGCCCAGGTCCAGGCCGATGGCTTCCACGGTATGGCCCTGCTCCAGTTTGGCCAGCGCCTCCACCACCTTCAGACGCTGGCGCCATTCGGCGAACGACATGCCTAAATCCCGCTGACAGCGACGCACCAGGGTGCGCTCAGTGGTGTTCACCGAGCGCGCCAACTCAGGCAGCGAGCGCGGATCGGCCGGGTCGGCTTCCAGTGCCCGCAATACCGGGCCGAGTAGCGGATCGCTGGAACCTGGCAGGTAGCTGCCGGCGTGAGGTGCGCGGGCCAAGCGGTCCACCAGCACCTGCAGCAGGCGTTGCTGCTCTTCGGTTTGCGGCAGGCCAGGGGGCTCGGCGCGCAACGCTTCGAGCAGCGAGCGGATCAACGGGCTAAGGGTCAGGGCGCAGTGCTGGCGGGGCATCAACGCGCACAACTGCGGCGCCACGTACACCGAGCAGTGACAGGCTTCGTGCCGGTTGAAGCCCATGTGCTCCACGTCCGGCGGCAGCCAGATACCATATTGCGGAGGCGCCAGGTAATGATGGTTGGCGATCTCGATTTCCATCACGCCGCTGAACGAATAGACAAACTCGCCCCAGGCATGGCTATGGCGCGGATAGGTGGCGTGGGCCGGCATGCACGCGGTGCGGAAGAACACCGGCGCGGGCAGTTCGTAACTGAACGGCGGCACCTGCACGTGGTGAGCTATGTCGGCTTTCATGGTGTCCATCGGGTACGGGGTGGCGGAGTCCAGCTATAGGCTGTCAGATTCAAACTATATCAATAAAACCAGCCAGCCTCATAATGCGCTCCTTCTTCCCGACAACAGGAACATGACCATGCAACAGCGCAGCGCGCTGGATGGCCGCGCCGGCATGATGATGCTGGTGCTGTGCGCGATCTGGGGCTTGCAGCAAGTGGCGATCAAGGCGATTGCCACGGATATTTCTCCCATCCTGCAGATTGGCGTGCGCTCAGGCGTGGCTGCCGTGCTGGTGGCCGCCCTGATGTTCTGGCGCCGTGAACAGCCGCGCGCCGGTGACAACCACTGGCTGCCCGGCCTGGCCATTGGCGGCCTGTTTGGCCTGGAATACCTGCTGGTGGGCGAAGGCCTGCGCCACACCACCGCCTCGCACATGGTGATCTTCCTCTACACCTCGCCTATTTTCGCGGCGCTGGGGTTGCACTGGAAGCTGCCGGCCGAGCGCCTGAAACCGGCGCAATGGGGCGGTATCATCCTGGCCTTCCTGGGCATTGTCGTGGCCTTCAGCGGCCACGGCAGCCAAGGCACCAGCACCCTGCTGGGCGACGCCCTGGGCCTGGCCGCCGGTGCTGCCTGGGGCGCCACCACCGTGGTCGTACGCACCACGCGCCTGTCCGGCGCACCGGCCACCCAGACCCTGCTGTATCAACTGTTGGGCGCCTGCGTGTTGCTGCTGGCGGCCGCGGTGGCCCTGCACCAGGCCAATGCCAACTTCACGCCCACGGTGGTGGTCAACCTGACGTATCAGGTGTTGGTGATGTCGTTTGCCAGCCTGCTGGCCTGGTTCTGGTTGCTGCGCACCTACTTGGCGTCGCGGTTGGGGGTGCTGGCGTTCCTGACGCCGTTGTATGGCATCGGGTTTGGCGTATGGCTGCTGAATGAGCCGCTGGAGGCGCGGTTCCTGATGGGGGCGGCGTTGGTGACGGCGGGGATTTTGTGTGTGAGTGGGTATGAGTGGTTTAGTCAGCGCAAGGGCAAACCAGAGGTGCCTGCCCCGCGATAACTCCAGCCGGGCACCAAGGCTGACAACTCGGACCATCAGGCCATGGTACGTTGCAACAAATGTAGGACCGGCCTCTGGCCGGGAAGCGCCGCGCGGGCGGCGCTCGATCTCAAGAGCGACAACAGAACCAAAACATGCACCTCCAAGCCTTCATGCCATTTCATGACAGGCA
>KI547166.1:259288-271096 GCA_000497835.1 gamma proteobacterium L18
CTCAAGAGCGACAACAGAACCAAAACATGCACCTCCAAGCCTTCATGCCATTTCATGACAGGCATCTTGCGGGTTCATCGAAAATCCCCGCTGGGGATCGCATCAAGGCCACCAGGTGCTAGCCGAGGTTTTTCCAGCGTCCTCAAGATCGAGCGCCGCCCGCGCGGCGCATCGCCGCCTTACGGCAGCTCCTACATTTGTTGCAACGTGCCATGGCCTGATGGTCCGAGTTGCCAGCCCTTGGTGTTTGGCTGAACACCGTGTTGCCGACGCCCCACCAGAAATGCAAAAGGCCGCCCTTCTCAGGGCGGCCTTTTGCATTCACACAACTACAGCCAATTACAGCTTGTCACCCTCCAGCACCAGCGGCGGATTAGGCAGCCCCTGGTCCTTGCGCAGCTTGGCCACTTGCTTGGCGTCGACGGTCGCGGCCGCCGGGTTGCCGAACTGCTTGAACACGTAGTTGGTGACTTGCGCCACTTGCTCGTCGTTCAGGTCTTCAGCGAAGGACGGCATCAGGATGTCGCCCTTGACCATCTTGCGGTTTACCGAGCCCAGGATCACCGAGACCACGTTCTTGGCATCAGCCGCACCGGTAGTGGTGTGGTTGAACAGCGCCGGGTAGGCGCCGAAGCCGCTGCCGGCGCCCTGGCCCTTGTCACCGTGGCAGGTGGCGCAGTTGCCCATGAACAGCGTGCGGCCCGGGTCCTGAGCCAGGACGGCCGGGCTCTGGCCGCGCAGGCCGACGTAGCCGTCGCTTGGCTTGCCGAAGCTGGCGCGCGAACCCGGCTGCTTGTCGTCGGCAATCGCCGGGGTGGACTGCAGGTAGGTGGCGATGGCCGTCAGGTCAGTCTCCGGCAGGTACTGCAGGCTGTGCTCAATGGCTTCGGCCATGGGGCCGGAGGCCGTGGCCAGGCCGTCGACGTGACCGGTCTTGAGGTAGGTGACCAGTTGCGCCTGGGTCCAGTTGCCGATGCCGGCGACCTTGTCCGGGGTGATGTTGTAGGCCACGAAGCTGCCCAGGTCGCCACCGGCGAACGGCTTCTTGGTGTCCATGCCCATGGTCAGGTTACGCGGCGTATGGCAGGTGCCGCAGTGCGCCAGCGCTTCGACCAGGTAACGACCCTGGTTCCACTCGGCGGTCTGGCTCGGATCAGCCTTGAGCTCGCCTTCCTTGAAGTTGAAGAACTTCCAGAAGGTCATGCCCCAGCGCTGGTTGAACGGAAACGGCAGGTCGGTCTTGGGCGACGCCTCGGCCACCGGTGGCAGCGACATCAGGTAGGCCTTGATCGCCAGCACGTCGTCGCGCGACATCTTGGTGAACGAGTCGTAAGGCATGGCCGGGTACAGCTGTTCGCCGTCCTTGCCCACGCCGTCCCGCACCGCAGCAACGAACTGGTCGTCGCTCCAGTTGCCGATGCCGTGTTCCTTGTCCGAGGAGATGTTGGTGCCGTAGATCACGCCGAACGGCGTGCCCACCGGGTAGCCGCCGCCAAACGCCTTGCCCTTGGGCGCGGTGTGGCACGCGGTGCAGTCGGCCGCGTGGGCCAGGTATTCGCCACGGGTAATCAAGGCTGCGTCGGCAGGTTGTTCAGCGGCCTGGGCACCCAGGCTCACCAGCAGCGGGAGTACCGCCATCAGAATCTTTTTCATGGTTAGCTCCCGGTTCATGCCAAGCTTTTGAGCACGGTGTCGGCCATGCGCAGCGCCAGTGCGGTGCCAGTCAGGGTCGAGTTGACGATGGCGGCAGTGGGCATTACGCCGGTGCCGGCCATGAACAGGTTCTCGTGCTCGTGGCTGCGCAGGTCACGGTCAACCACCGAGGTGGCCGGGTCTGCGCCCATGCTCAGGGTGCCGGTGATGTGCTGGTTGTTGTCGTACACGCCACGCTTGCTGTAAACCACCTCGGTACCGCCCATGGCGGTGGCGATTTCGCGGTAGACGTCGATGGAGTGGTCGTAGCCCTTGTGCACGTATTCCGGGAACTTGTAGTGCACCTCGATGCGCGGCAGGCCCCAGGCGTCTTTCTCGGTCTTGCTGAGCATGACGCGGTTGTCGCGGTCGGGCAGGATTTCCATCATGCCTTTGAGCAGCACGTAGTGGTCGGCCTGGTACTTGAGCTTCTCGTTCAGCGCCTTGCCGTAGTAACCCTGCTTGATCAGGCGCTCGGTGAGCATGCGCGTGGGGTTGGTGTTGGCCAGGTCGATGCGCAGGCCCGAACGGTCGGCGCGGAACGCACCGTCACGGATGTTGTTGATGCTGCTGGGGCGCATCGGGCCGCGGCCGAAGTAGATCGGCTCGTCGGCCAGAAACTCCACGGAAGAGCCCGGGTGGTCCATCAGGTGGCGGCCGACCATGTCGTTGCTGTTGGCCACGCCGTTGGGCAGGCGGTCGCTGGTGGACATCAGCAGCAGCTTGCTGCTTTCGATGGCGTTGGCGGTCAGCACGAACTGCTTGCCGGTGACCTTGTGGCTGGCCTTGTTGGCGTCCAGGTAGTGGACGGCGACGATGCGGCCCTTGTCATCGGCCTCGATGCGGTACACCACGGCGTTGGCGACGATGCGCACGCCGGCGTCCAGCGCTTTGCGCGCAGCGATGCCGCCATGGTACTGGGCGTCGATCGGGCACACGGGCATGCAGTTGTTGTTGCCACAGCAGGCCGGACGGCCGTCGAACGGCACGCTGTTGCGCGCCTGCGGGCCGATGCCCACTTCGTAGCCCAGGCCCTTGAGGCGCTGCTTCATGCGTTCGAAACCGTACGGCAACGGAATGCCCGGCAGCGGATACGGCTGCGAACGCGGCGAGCCCAGGTCGCTGTCACCGGACACGCCCATCTGGAACTCGGCGTCGCAGTAGTAGGGTTCCAGCTCTTCGTAGCTCAGCGGCCAATCCACGCCAACGCCGTACAGCGATTGCAGCTTCATGTCGTTGGGCAGAATGCGGAACGCCTGCCCCGCCCAGTGCCAGGTGGTACCACCGACGCCGCGCAGGTAAGACGCCAGGTACGGGTCCGGGCCTTTCTGGATCAGGTAACCATTGTCCACCGGCTGGAACTTGGGCTGCGGCGCCCAGGGTTTCGGCGGGTAGGGCTCGGTGAAATCGCCCTTGAGCGGGCTGTTGCGGAACAGCTCCACGGCCTCGTCACGCTTGATTTCCGGGCCCGACTCCAGCATCAGCACCGAAGCACCGGCCTTGGCCATTTTCAGCGCCGACAGGGAACCGGCAATGCCGGCACCAATGACGACTACATCTGCACTGAGGGAATCAGACATGGGCCACGCTCTCGGACTGGGGGGGTTGAATCCAGAAATTCGGCTCGCCGGCGCAGTAGCTCGGCGGGGTGAAGGAGGTGCTCAGCAATTGGTAGCTGACAATGGTTTCGAAGCCGACGCACACGGGGTTCATCTTGCTGCCCACCACGCCCAGGTACCAGCCGCCCAGCAGGGCCTGGTACAGGGCCAGGATCGGGGCCGGCTGGGCCGCCATCTGTGCCTGGAAGTCGGCTGGGGCAGCGCCCTGTTGGGCGTCCAGCAGCGAATTGAGGGTGCCCATGTTGGCGTTCAATTGCGCGTCGGCGTGGCTGAGCCAGTCGTACAGGCGCTGGCCCAGTTGCAGGTCGGGCTTGTCGATGCCGGTCAGGCGCATGGACAGGGCCAGGAAGTCCGCAGGCAGGGTCAGGGTGTTGACCAGCGGGGCGCTGGCGAACGCGTTGGACACAAGCAAGGTCTTGCCCAGGGCACCCGCAGCCAGGAGGCTGGTGGCGCCGAAGACCAGATGGCGTCGGCTAATATTTATCATGGTTGGATCGTCCGATGTGATCACATCCCTGATAGCAAAGGCTCCAGGGCTTTTAACGGTGTGCACAGTGGGGCGCCGCGACTGGCGTGAGCCTGTCGCGGTACCGGTGTAACGGGTGAAAAAGGGGCGTTACTTCAGCGCTTGGGCTGCCGTCTCGCTGGCCTGGTTGTCCAGGGCCTGTACCGGGGTGCTGACGCCGACGGCGCCGACCACTTCACCGTTCAGGGTCAGCGGGTAGCCGCCGCCCAGCGCCACGGCGTGGGGGATTTCCAGCACGGTGGATTCGCCTTTCTGCAGGCGTTCCATGAACTTCACCGATGGGGCGCGGTACAGCGCCGAGGTGCGGGCCTTGCCGATGGACGCATCAACGCAACCCAGCGGCGCGCCGTCCAGGCGCTCGAAGGCCAGCAGGGTGCCGGACACGTCGACCACCGCTACGCAACCGAAGCTTTTCTGCGCAGCCAGGCTGGCCTTGACGCTGCTGATCACTTGCAGAGCCTGGGCGTTGTCCAGTTGCTGGTGGGTGGCCGCAAAGGCGCTGGAGGAAGCCAATGCCAGAATGCCGGCACCGAAGAAAAAAGACAGGGTTTTCATGAAGTTGCCATTCCTATGAGCAGTAACCAATTTTAACCAACTGGTTAGTCCACTAAAAACCCGCGTTTGCGCAAATGATCGTTACAAAAAAGCGAACAATTGCCGCATTGACTTTTCACAAACAGCCCTGGATCGGGTGTAGCAGCGGCCGCCAGGTCGCGTCACACGCGGCGCGGCATACCTGATTCACCGCGTGGTTCAGACGCAGCCTTCGGCAGCTGCTACAGGAACCCTACGGTGGGATATAGGCAGCAATGTGAGTAAACTAGGCACCCGGATTTGACAGGCACCCTCGATGAACAACGAACTACTGGTTGAAGACCTCCACCTGGGCGACGGCAAGGCCGTGGTCAAGGGCGCGCTGATCACCACCCATTATCGCGGCACGCTGGCGGACGGCACCGAGTTCGACTCCTCGTTTTCCCGGGGCAAACCCTTCCAGTGCGTGATCGGCACCGGCCGTGTCATCAAGGGCTGGGACATCGGCCTGATGGGCATGCAGGTGGGCGGCAAGCGCAAGCTGTTCGTGCCCGCGCACCTGGCCTACGGCGAGCGCAGCATGGGCGCGCACATCACGCCGGGCAGCGACCTGTACTTCGAGATCGAGCTGCTGGAAGTGCTGACCCGCGACGATTGAGCCTGCAACTGCTAAAAGCCTTGACCTGCCCACGGCGATGGCTATAAAGGTCAGGTCATTTTCGACATGAAGCCCTCTGAACAATAAGGCACCTATGGATACCGGAACACGACTGAAGTTGGTGCGCGAACGGTTTCAACTGTCCCAACGCGAACTGGCGCGGCGTAGCGGCGTGACCAACTCGACGATTTCCAACATCGAGCAGAACCGCGTCAGCCCGTCGGTCAGCTCGCTGAAGAAGCTGCTGCAAAGCATCCCCATGAGCCTGGCCGACTTCTTCACCTTCGACGAGCCGCCCAAGCAGGAGCGCTTCGTGTTCCGCTCCGACGAGCAACCGGACCTGGGCCGCGAAGGCCTGCGCCTGCTGCTGGTGGGCGCCACCCTGCCCGGCCGGGACATGCGCATGCTGCGCGAACTGTACGCCCCCGGCGCACATTCCGGCGAAGAGTTGATCGTGCACACCGAAGGCGAGGAATGCGGTGTGGTTACCCGTGGCACCATCGAGCTGACCATCGATGGCCAGACCAGCATCCTCAATGCAGGCGACGGCTATTACATCCCCACCACCCTGCCCCACCGCTTCCGCAACATCGGTCAGGACGAGGCTGAAGTCATCAGCGCCAACACCCCGGCCAACTTCTAACGCCTGGCGCGCAAGAATCGGGGTGTTTGCTCAACAGGCGCGGTTTAAGCTGGGGCCCTGTTCAACCTGCAAGGTGACACCCCATGTGCCCCGTGCCTGAAACCGCCCCCCATGCCGCCCTGGTGACCCGCGCCTGCGAGCTGATGGACACGGCGCCCACCCCGCCGTCATTGGCGCAGTTGGCCGCGCATGTGGGCCTCAGCCCTTACCATTTCCACCGTCTGTTCAAGCGTTTCACGGGGCTGACACCCAAGGCCTACGCCGACGCTCGTCGCGCCCAGCGGGTGCGCGAGCAGCTCAAGCCTGGGGGTTCGGTGACCGATGCCGTCTATGAAGCCGGCTTCAATTCCAACAGCCGCTTTTACCAATCCAGCAACCAGCGCCTGGGCATGAAGCCGCTGCAATTTCGCAACGGCGGTGCGCAGGTGAGCATCCGCTTCGCCCTGGGGCGCTGTTCGCTGGGCGACATCCTGGTGGCCGGCAGCGAGCGCGGCGTGTGCGCCATCCTGCTGGGTGATGACCCCGAGCAACTGCTGCACGAGCTGCAGGACAGCTTCCCCCAGGCCGAACTGATCGGCGCCGATGCCGCGTTCGAGCAGTGGGTGGCGCAAGTGGTGGGTTTTGTCGAAGCGCCTGGCATCGGCCTGGACCTGCCGCTGGACGTGCGCGGCACCGCCTTTCAGGAACGCGTGTGGCAGGCGTTGCGCAGCATCCCGGTGGGCAGCACCGCCAGCTACGCCGAGGTGGCCCGGCTGATCGGCGCCCCCACGGCGACCCGCGCGGTGGCCCAGGCCTGCGGCGCCAACCGCCTGGCCGTGGCCATCCCCTGCCATCGGGTGGTGCGCAGCGACGGCGCGCTGTCGGGGTACCGCTGGGGCGTGGAGCGTAAACGGCGCTTACTGGAACGTGAAGCGCACTGATCAGCCGGTGGCGTCCTGCAACACCCGACGCACCATCGCGGTCAGCGCCTCGGGGCCATAGGGTTTGCTCAACAAGTGCTGATGCGGCGCCAGTTCATTGTTGCGCGAAATGATATCGCGGGTGTGCCCCGACGCGAACAGCACCGGCAACGGCGGCGTACGCGCCTGGGCCCAGGCGGCCAGGTCGGCGCTCTTGACCTGCCCCGGCATCACCACGTCGGTGAAGATCATGTCCACGCTCAGCCCGTCCAGCAAAAAGCGCAGGGCCACGTCGCCGTTTTCGGCGGTGATCACCCGGTAGCCGGACTGCTCCAGCAACTCGGCCGCCGTGGCCCGCACCTGGTCGTCGTCCTCGACCACCAGGATGGTTTCCTCGCCGCGCAGCGTGCCATTTGCCAGCGGCAATTCATCAGCGCTTTCCACGCCTTCGGCGCGCGGGAAGTACATCTGCACCGTGGTGCCCTGCCCCTCCACGCTGCTGATCTCCACATGGCCGGCGCTCTGTTTGACGAAGCCGAATACCATGCTCAGGCCCAGGCCGGTGCCGTGGCCGTCAGGCTTGGTGGTGAAGAACGGCTCGAAGGCCTGGGCCAGAATGGCGGGCGACATGCCCACGCCGGTGTCGCTGATGGACAGCCGCACATAATTCCCGGCGACAATGTCCTTGCCCGCGCAAAACTCGCGGCTCAATACCAGATTTTCAGCGCTGATGGCGATCACGCCCTCACCGTTCATGGCATCCCGGGCGTTGATGGCCAAGTTGAGTACGGCGTTTTCCAACTGGTTGCGGTCCACGTGGATCGACCAAGGCTGCTCGGGCACCTGCATGCGCACGCGCACGGTTTCACCCAGCGCGCGCAACAGCAGTTCGCCCAGGCCATCGTACAGGCGACGCAGGTTGTAGATGGCCGGCGACAATTGCTGGCGACGGGCAAAGGCCAACAGTTGCGAGGACAGCTTGGCGCCGCGCTCCACCGCGGCGATGGCGGCGGTGACCCGCCGTTGCACCTGCGGGTTGTCGCCTTGCTGGCGTGCCAGCAGGTGCAGGTTGCCAGCGATCACCTGCAGCACGTTGTTGAAGTCGTGGGCCACGCCGCCGGTCAGGCTGCCGATGGCCTCCAGCTTTTGCGACTGGCGCAGTTTGTCTTCAGCTTCCGAGCGCGCGCGCACTTCCTCCTCGACTCGCTGCTCCAGGTTGCGGGTCAGTTGCAGCAGCGAGGCTTCGGCAATCTTGCGTTCGTGGATGTCGATCAATACACCGGGGAAGCGCGATGCCTGGCCGTTGTCGTCGTAATCGCAGCGCCCGCTGGCCTGCACCCAACGGTAGCTGCCATCGGCGTGAAGCACGCGATATTCGGCGCTGTAGGGCTTGCCGACGCGGACGGCCAGGTCGATCAGCTCGCGCACCCGCTCACGATCGTCGCCATGAATCCGTTCCATGGCGAAGGCCGACGGCAGTTGGTCCAGGTCCCACTGCGGCGGGTAGGAAAACGTGCGGGCGAAACGCTCGTCGGCGGACAGCCGATCATGCTTGAGGTCCCACACGAAAGAGCCCAGCACCGCGCCGGTGTTCAGGGCCATCTGCAACCGTTCGTTGGTGGCCCGGTAGGCGCGCTCGGCCGCCTGCCGCGCACGCTCGGAGAGCATGTGCGCGGTGGTCTCCACCACGATGGACATGACCCCGGCCGGGCGCCCGTCGTCGCCGGGCACGGGGCTGTAGTACAGGTCCATCCACACGTCTTCCGGCACGCCGTTGCGCAGCAGCACCAACTCCTTGTTGCGGTACGACAGAGTACCGCCTGCCAGGCAGGTGTCGACGACGTTACGGTTGAAATCGGCCACTTCAGGCCAGCCCAGCTCCACGGGGGAACCCAGCAGGTAGGGGTGCCGGCCACCGGCGAACACCGAGTAGGCGTCGTTGTAGATCATGTAGCCCAGGCGGCCCCACAGCATGACCAAAGGTACCGGGGACGCCAGCAGAAATTGCACGGCGGTACGCAGGCTGGGTGGCCATTGATTGAATGGGCCCAGGTCGGTGGGGGACCAGTCGAACTCGCGGATTCGCGCAGCCATTTCGCCACGCCAGCCTTCGCAGCCGTGGTCTTGGGAAAGGAAATGCATTGCCGGACTCGGGCTCCGTGAGCGGTGTATCGCCCGTAGAGTCTAGCGCTGGCGTAAAGGTTTCACTACCAAAACCGGTGGTGGCTGCGACGCATAGCACTGTGGGAGCAAAGCTTGCTCGCGATGGCGTCCTCAAGGGCCCCTCGCGAGCAAGCCTTGCTCCCACAGTGTGTGCCCCCCCAGATGGCAGCAGGGGCATAAAGCAGTGAATCAGTGACCAGTAGTCACATCACCCTGACGGCTGGTTTCGAACAGGAACCAGGTGCGCTGCTCAGTCTCGTCGATCCAGTTCTCGATCAGGCTGGCCGTGGCGATGTCATTGTACTTGTCGCACAGCTCATGCACTTCACGCATGTAGCCGGCCAGGTTCTTGTTGTCGTCCTGCAGCTCGCCCAGCATGTCCAGCGGCTGCACGAACTCGGCATCGTTGTCCGCGACTTTGCTCAGGCGGGCAATGTGGCCGATGGAGCGCAGCGAGTTGCCGCCGATCTTGCGGGTACGCTCGGCGATGGCGTCGACCATGGCGAAGATTTCGGTGGCGTGGTCGTCCAGCAGCAGGTGGTAGTCACGGAAGTGCGGACCGCTGACGTGCCAGTGGAAGTTCTTGGTTTTCAGGTACAGCGAGAACACGTCGGCCAGCAGGCGGTTCAGCGCGCCGCTGAGGTCACGGGTGGCGTCGCTGCCCAGGTCGGTCGGGGTGGCCAAGGCACGCACGGCGGGTTTTCAGCGCGGCAGTTTTATCCAGTGCCGGCTTGGCGGCAGGCGCCTTGGCAGCGACCGGCTTGGCGGCCGCTTTCGCAGCAGCAGGCTTGGCAGCAGCGGCCTTGGGGGTGGCTGGTTTTTTCACGGCTGCAGGTTTCTTCACAGCGGCGGGCTTTTTGGTGGGCGTTGCCATTGCAGTAGTTCTCCTTCGGTCTTGGAACGGAAGATTCATGCAGCGGCCGGCCATGCCGACGACACGCTGAACCTCCAGCCTAACAGGTCGCTTTCCAGCAACTCAATCTGATCATTACCTTGGGCTTTGGTTTCATCATTTCAAGGGCAACGCCGTCCTTCATTCATCGTTGAAACGTTTCACGGCACTTAAGTGGGACTATGCTGTTCCAAGTTTTTCAACCCACCGAGGAGACTGTCATGAGCAAGACGTACAGCTATGCCGCACAAAGCGCCAGCGACTCTCTCAAGCCCTACCGTTTCGAGCGCCGCACGCCCGGCGCCGATGACGTGCAGATCGACATCCTCTACTGCGGCGTCTGCCACTCCGACCTGCACACCGTGCGCAACGAGTGGCACAACACCCTCTACCCGTCGGTGCCCGGCCACGAGATCGTCGGCAAGGTCACGGCGGTGGGCGCCAACGTGAAAAACTTCAAGGTCGGCGACCTGGCCGGCGTCGGCTGCATGGTCGACAGCTGCCAGCACTGCGCGTCGTGCGCCGAGGGTGAGGAGCAGTACTGCGAGAACGGTTTTACCGGGACCTACAACGGCCCGGTGTTCGGCGGGGAGAATACCTTCGGCGGCTATTCGGACAGCATCGTGGTGAAAGAGAAATTCGTGCTGCGCATTCCGCACAAGGACAACCTGGCCGCAGTGGCGCCGCTACTGTGCGCGGGCATCACCACCTACTCGCCCCTCAATCACTGGAAGGTTGGCCCCGGCAAGAAAGTCGGCGTGGTAGGCCTGGGCGGCCTGGGCCACATGGCGGTCAAGATCGCCCACGCCATGGGCGCGCATGTGGTGCTGTTCACCACCTCGCCCAACAAGCGCGAAGACGGCCTGCGCCTGGGCGCCGACGAAGTCATCGTGTCCAAGGATGCCGAGCAGATGGCCACCCAGGCCAACCAGCTGGACTTCATCCTCAACACCGTGGCTGCGCCGCACAACCTGGACCCTTTCCTGGCCCTGCTCAAGCGCGACGGCACCATGACCCTGGTCGGCGCACCCGACTCGCCGCACCCCTCGCCTACCGTGTTCAACCTGATCTTCAAGCGCCGCAGCCTGGCGGGGTCGCTGATTGGCGGTATCGAGGAAACCCAGGAAATGCTCGACTTCTGCGCCAAGCACAACATCGTCTCGGACATCGAGATCATCGCCATGCAGGACATCAACCAGGCGTATGAGCGGATGCTCAAGGGGGATGTGAAGTATCGCTTTGTGATCGACATGGCGACGTTGAAGCAGGAAGCAGCTGCCTGATAACCGGGTTGCTCCCTTCCCGAGCTTCGCTCGGTCCCACACCTTTCGCGGCAGTTGAATCAGTCAGGCAAAGCACTCAGCTTCGAGCGGCACCGCAGGCTCATCTGCGCAGCTGCCAAAAGCTAAGCGCTTTACCTCCCTGACACCACTGCCGCGAAAGGTGTGGGACCGAGCGAAGCTCGGGAAGGCATCAACACGGTCCAGCTTTACAGCATCCCACCCACCACCGGCGCACCGATCGCCATGAAATGCCCACCCGCCACATGGTGCAAGGTGCGCAATTCATCATGCCCCTCGAAATGCCAGTGCCCCTCGCTGAACACCCGCGCATCCGCCTGGGCGCTGATCACTTCGCCCAGAAACAGGTCGTAGGTGCCTTCGTTGTGCGGCTCAGGCAGCAGGCGGCATTCCAGCCAGGCCACGCAGCCTTCCAGCAAGGGCGCCTCCAGCTGCTCACCGGCAAAGGTCTGCAGGCCGTAGGCGGCGAATTTGTCGAGGGTCTTGCCAGCCGTGTTGCCGACCGTCTGCACGATATCGGCCTGGGCCACGCAAGGCACCTGCAACACGAAGGTGCCGCTGGCCTCCAGCAACTGCCGGGTCCAGGTGGACTTGTCCAGCACCACTGCCACTTTGGGCGGCTCGAAGTCCAGTGGCATGGCCCAGGCGGCGGCCATGATGTTGCGCTGGCCGTCATGGGCGGCGCTGACCAGCACGGTGGGGCCGTGGTTGAGCAGGCGGTAGGCTTTGTCCAGGGGGACGGGCAGGCGGTGGTGGGTGGGCATGGGCAGGGCTCCGGCAAAAGTGGGGATTGTAGCAATGTTGGTTTTTTTGGGGGCTGGGAGGTGCATGTCTGGGGATTTATGGCGCGGCGCAGATCGCGCGCCGCCCGCGCGGCGCTT
>KI547166.1:271417-281888 GCA_000497835.1 gamma proteobacterium L18
CGATCTCAAGGGCACTTAAAAACCATCGGCTAGCCAGCCATCACCCCAAAAAATGCCACAACACCAACGTCCCCACCAACCCCACCACCGACACAATCGTCTGCAACACCGACCACACCCAGATCGTCTGCTTCAACTGCAACCCGAAATACTCACGCACCATCCAGAACCCGGCATCGTTCACATGGCAGAAAAACACCGACCCTGCGCCAATGGCCAAGGCCACCAGCGAGCTCTGGGTCGCCGCCAGCCCCGCCATCATTGGCGCCAGAATGCCCGCGGTGGTCGTAGTGGCCACGGTGGCCGAGCCGGTCGCCTGGCGCAGGGCCACGGCGATCAACCAGGCCAGCAGCAGGTACGGCATGTGCGCGCCTTCGGCCGCCTTGCTGATGGTCTGGCTGACGCCGGCGTCCAGCAAGGTCTGCTTCAGACCGCCACCGGCGCCGATGGTCAACAGCAGCACGGCAATCGGCGCCAGGCTTTTGCGCAGGGTGTTGCCCACTTGCTCACGCGGCAGGCCGTTGGCCCAGCCCAGGCACACCACGGCGGCCAGCACGGCGATACCCAAGGCAATCAGCGGCTCACCGAGGAACTTGAGGGTGACCGCCAACGTGGTCTCAGGCGCCAGCGCCACCTTGGCCAACGTGCTGCCCAGCATCAGCAGCACAGGCAACAGGATGATCAGCAACGAAATGGCGAAACCCGGCTGACGCTGGGGCTTGGCGCTGAACAACGCGCCCAGCTCGGCAGGCTCTTGCACGTCCATGCGCTTGGACAACCAGTTGCCGTACAAGGGGCCGGCGAGAATGACCGCCGGCAGGGCGATGGTGAAGCCCAGCAGCATGGTCAGGCCCAGGTCCGCATGCAGCGCACTGACCGCAATCAATGGCCCTGGATGCGGCGGCATCAGCGCATGCAGGGTGGTCATGCCGGCCAGCGCCGGAATGGCGATTTTCAACAGCGGCTGGTTGGACTGGCGCGCCATGACGAAGATGATCGGCACCATCATCACCAGGCCCACTTCGAAGAACAGCGGCAGGCCGATCACCAACGCCACCAGGGCCATGACCCACGGCAGACTGCGGCCTTTACCAAGCCCCAACAAGGTGCTGGCGATGCGGTCCGCCGCGCCCGACTCGGCCATCAGTGCACCCAGCATGGAGCCCAGGGCGATGATGATGCCCGCCTCGCCCAGGATGCCGCCTGCGCCTTTGCTGAAGGCCTTGGCCACTTCTTCCGGCCCAAGCCCGGCGCCGATGCCGGCGATGAAGGTGCCGACCAGGATCGACAGGAACGGCGGCAGCTTGGTGGCGCTGATGAGGAGGATGATGGTGGCGATGGCCACCAGGCAGCAGAGGATGAGGCGGGTGTCGTGGGCAAGCCAGGCGATGTTCGTGGGGTCCACCGGGTACTCCTTATTGTTGGGCAATTATCGTTGCAACATTTGGTTGCAATTGCCCGACAGGATACCTGAATGGTTCGGCGGGAGGTTTTGGGTGTACATGAGATCGCGCGCCGCCCGCGCGTAAGATTTGCATCAAGGCGACCATCGAGCGCCGCCCGCGCGGCGCGATCTCAAGCCCCCCAAACAACCAAAGGCATGCACCCAGAAACCCCACCCCCCTATCAAACCAACCCAACCACCAACCACCCCGCCACCGCCACACACAACCCCGCAAACCCCACCTGCAACACCCGCGCCGGTATCCGGGGCGACAGCACCCGCCCCACCACCATCCCCACCACGCTGGCGGCGATGAACGCCCCGCCCTCCAGCGGTATGCGCACCCCAGCATGCAACGCCCCCACCACCGCCATCCCCGACACCAGGGCAATCACCATCAACGAGGTGGCAATGATGCCGTGCACGCGGATATCGGTCAGTTGCCGAAACGCCGGCACCAGCAGGAACCCGCCGCCCACGCCCAGCAACCCGGTCAAAAACCCGCAATACGACCCCACCACCGACAACGTGACGCTGCACCGAAGCGTCCAGTTCAAGCGCCCGGTCTGATGGTTGAGCATGCAGTTCTTCTGCTCCCAGCTGTGATCGATCCCGGAGCCGGCGCACTTGGCCTCGCGCGACTGGCTGAACATGCGCCACGCCACGATCAGCAGCACGCCGCAGAACAGGCCCACCAGCAGATGATCCGGCAGCCGATGCGCCACCAGCAGCCCCAGCGGCGTGAACAGCGTGCCCAGCCCGGCCATCAACAGCGCCGCGCGCCAACGCACGATGCCCTTGCGCAGGCCATCGATGGCGCCCACCGCGGCCGCCGCCCCCACAGCCAACAGCGCCACGGGCGCCGCCTGGGTCATGGGCCAGCCCAGGCCCAGCACCAGGGCGGGCACCGCGAGGATGCCGCCACCCGCCCCAGTCAGGCCCAGCACCACGCCGATCACCATACCCAACAGCATTGCGAGCATGGTCGCGCTCCTATTCAGGCCGGGTGCAGCGGGTCAGCCATTCACGGCCCTTGAGCATGCCGTTCCAGTAGAACCACGGCAAAAAGGTGGCCTTCAACCACCACGCCGAACGACGCGCCACGGTGGTGTCCCATGGGAAGCTGGGCAGCAGCTTGCCGCCATAGCCGAACTCGGCCAGCACGACCTTGCCTTTTTCCACTGTCAGCGGGCAGGAGCCATAGCCGTCATAGCGCAACGGCATGGATCGCCCGGCGCGCGAGGCCAGCAGGTTCTCGGCCACCACCACGACCTGCTTGCGCACTGCGGCGGCGGTCTTGGCGTTGCTGGTGGAGCACACGTCGCCCAGGCCGAAGACGTTGGCATGGCGCACATGCTGCAAGGTGCCAGGGTCCACTTCACACCAGCCCGCCGCGTTGGCCAGGCTGCTGGCGCGCACGCAGTCGGGCGCCACTTGGGGTGGCACCACATGCAGCAGGTCAAATGGCTTGGCCACGCGTACAGCATTGCCGTCGGCGTCCTGATGCTCGAACCACGCGGTCTTGCCGGGCCCATCGACCTTGACCAACTGCGAGCCGAACGCCAGCCGCGCACGATAGCGCTCGACGTACTTCATCAGCGCCGGCACGTAAGCCGCCACGCCAAACAACGCCGGGCCTGCCAGGTTGAACTCCACATCGATCCTGTCCAGCACGCCCTGGCGGCGCCAATGGTCGCAGGACAGGTACAGGGCCTTCTGCGGCGCCCCGGCGCATTTGATCGGCATGCCGGGCTGGGTGAAGATCGCCTTGCCCTGCCCCAGCCCCTGCACCAGTTGCCAGGTGTACGGCGCCAGGTCATGGCGGTAATTGGACGTCACGCCGTGTTGGCCCAAGGTCTGTTCCAGCCCTTCGATCTGCTCCCAGGCCAGGCGCAGGCCGGGGCACACCACCAGGTGCTGATAACTCAGCTGACGGCCGTCATCCAGAGTGATGCAGCGGCCTTCGGCGTCGATGCCCTGCACCGCAGCCTTGATCCAGTCCACGCCCTTGGGCACCACCTGGGCCATGGGCCGCGCCGTCTTGCCGACCGCGTAGGCGCCTCCGCCCACCAGGGTCCAGGCCGGCTGGTAGTAGTGGGTGTCGCTGGGTTCCACCAGGGTGATGGACACCCCCGGCTGGCGCTTGAGCAGGCTGGCGATCAGGGCGATGCCCGCGGCGCCGCCGCCGATAATCAGGATGTCCGCGTTGCTGGCGGTCGCACCCTGTTGCTGCGCATTTTCGTGCATGGGGTCCACACTTCCTATTGAGGGGTTGAGCCCAGGCTGGCCAACACGGTGCCGCAATACAGGCCCGAGAGGGTTTTCATCACCTGGATCACTTCGTGGCTGGCCAGCCCGTAGTAGATGTACTTGCCTTCGCGACGGGTGGCCACCAGACCTTCGTCGCGCAGCACGCCCAGTTGCTGGGACAGGGTGGGCTGGCGCACGCCGGTGCCGGCTTCCAGCTCGCCGACGTTGCGCTCGCCCTGGGTCAGTTGGCACAGGATCAGCAAGCGGTCCTCGTTGGCCAGCGCCTTGAGCAGCGCACAGGCCTTGGAGGCACTGGCCCGCAGGCGCACGACATCGTCGGTGGTCAGGCAGATTTCCATTGGGGGTCGCTCTCGATCACTTTCTGTGATTACATTATGTTTAATTATAGATTATCGGACAATAGAGTGTGGAGCGATTCATGACCCCACTGATCCAACCCTTCTTCGACAGCGGCTCTTCCACCTTCAGCTACGTGGTGCATGAAGGGCCGGGCAGCGCCTGCGCGATCATCGATTCGGTGCTGGACTTCGACCCCAAGTCGGGCCGCACCAACACCGAACACGCCGACGCCATCGCCGCCTTCGTGCGCGCGCAGGGCCTGCAGGTGCAGTGGCTGCTGGAAACCCATGCCCACGCCGACCACTTGTCCGCTGCGCCTTACCTGCGGGGTTTGCTGGGCGGTCAAATCGCCATTGGCGAGGGCATCCGTCAGGTGCAGAAAGTGTTCAAGGCGGTGTTCAACCTGGAGCCGGGCTTCCGCCTGGACGGCTCGCAGTTCGATCACCTGCTGACGCCCGACGAGACCTTCAGCATCGGCAACCTGCGCGTACGCGCCCTGCACGTGCCCGGCCACACCCCGGCCGACATGGCCTTCCTGATCGGCGAGCACGACCTGTTCGTCGGCGACACGCTGTTCATGCCCGACGTGGGCACCGCCCGTTGCGACTTCCCCGGCGGTGACGCCAAGCAGTTGTACCGCTCCATCCAGACCTTGCTGGCCTTCCCCGACGACACCCGCCTGCACCTGTGCCACGACTACCCGCCCGAGGGCCGCAGCGAGCAATCGCAGACCACCGTGGCCGCCCAGCGCGCGGGCAATATCCACGTGCGCGACGGCATCGACCAGGCGCAGTTCGTGGCCATGCGCACCGCCCGCGACGCCACCCTGCCCATGCCCGTGCTGCTGATGCCGGCCGTGCAGGTCAACATCCGCGCCGGGCAATTGCCGCCGGCCGAGGACAACGGCGTGCGCTACCTGAAGATCCCGCTCAACCATCTGTAATGCAATTGGCTTGAACTTGTAGGGCCATGTCTTGCCCATTCCTGAGGGTGCCGGTATTCCACCGGCCTGTCCTCAAGGAGTCATGACATGCCCGATGCACACGGCAAGGTTCGCTACGCAGTCGTCGCCGGCGGCTGGATTTCCCAGGGCGCGTTCATGCCCGGTGTCGCCCAGACCGACAATTCGGTGATGACCGCACTGGTCACCGGCGACCCGGGGAAAGCCGCACAACTGGCCGACAACTACGGCCTGAAAAGCTACCACTACGAAGAATTCGCCACGCTGCTGGCCAGCGGCGAGATCGACGCGGTGTACATCGCCACGCCGAACTTCCGCCACCGCGAATTCGCCGTGCCGGCGCTTGAAGCCGGCATCCACGTGTTGCTGGAAAAACCCATGGCCACCAGCGAAGCCGACTGCCAGGCCATCAACGCCGCCGCCCAGCGCAGCAAGGCACAGCTGATGGTCGCCTACCGCCTGCACTGCGAACCGGCCACCGTGGAGATGGTGACCAAAGTGCGCGCCGGCGAGATAGGCGAACCGCGCCTGTTCACCTCCACCTTCACCCAGCACACCAAGGAATCCAACCACCGCGCCCACAGCGGTTATTGGGCGAGCCCAGTGACCGACATGGGCCCCTACCCGCTCAACGCGGTGCGCAACCTGTTCGGCGATGAACCGCTGGAGGTGTCGGCCGTGGGCATCAACACCCCGGGCCGGCATTTCGACAGCCATGACACGGTCACCGTGACTCTGCGCTTCAGCCGCGAGCGCCTGGCGCATTTCACCGTCAGCTACAGCCTGCCCGGCAGCCAGCGCTTCCAGCTGATCGGCACCGAAGGCGAAATCGAAGCCTCGCCCTGCTTCGGCTTCGGCGAGGGCGTGGCCATCGGCTACCGGCTGATCAAGGACGGCAAGCCCCAGGAGCACCAGCACCCGGTGGTGGACCATTTTGGCGGCGAAACCCAGTATTTCTCCGAGTGCATCCTCAAAGGCGTGGCGCCCGAGCCGGACGGCGACGAAGCCTGGCGCGACGTGCGCGTGCTGGCCGCCATCGAGAAGGCACTGCAGACCGGCCAACCGCAACGGCTTGAACCCTTGCCGGCGCGCAAGGGCATTCAGCCCGACCAGGCGCGGCAGTTGCCGCTGGCCAAGGTCCCGCCGTACGTGAACACCGCCGAACCCAACGACTGAGCCAAGGGGGCCGAACGCTTGAGCCGCATCATTACCTCCCGCCTGCCCGACCCCGAGCAGGTGCAAGACAACGCGCAAATGTTCGGCACCCCCAAGGACCGCCTGGACTTCTACCGGCGCGAGATCCAGTACGAAACCGCGATCCTCTCCAACCGCACCAACGCCTACCTGTCGGCGCAGTCGTTCCTGGTGATCGCCTACGCCTCGTCCATGGCCAACCTCAACCCCGAATGGGGCAAGCTGTTCACCCTGGTGGTGCCGCCGGTACTGGCGCTGCTGGGGGTGCTGTGCTCGCTCAACGCCTGGCCGGGGATACGCGCGGCCTATGACATCATCGACCATTGGCACTTCAAGCAGAGCGGCCTGTTGCGCGACATGCCGGCGATGGGCATGGCCTATGACGACGAACCGCTGTTCAGCGAAATGGAGTCCAGCCACAAGGGCTATCGCAAGTCACTGATGTTTTCGATACGGGCGCCATGGCTGTTCGCGCTGTTTTGGGTGGGGCTGGGGGCATTTGCCCTGGCGATTCAGCTGGGCTAGATGAAATTGCACCTGTAACAAAGAATTTCAGGGGCAACCTGGGGTCTATCCCCTAACGTTTACCAGGGACCCCACTGCCATGAAATTTTCGCTGTTTTCCAACGCCTTGTCGAAAGCCGCCGGCAGCTCACGTACCTTCGTGGCGGCCGTCGTGCTGATCGTGATCTGGGCGGCAACCGGGCCGCTGTTTCACTACAACGACACTTGGCAACTGATCATCAACACCTCAACCACCATCATTACCTTTTTGATGGTATTCGTGATCCAGAATACCCAGAACCGCGACAACGACATGCTGCACATCAAGATCGATGAGTTGCTGCGGGCGACGAAGGAGGCGCAAAACGCTGCGCTGGATCTGGAAGACCTGGACGCCAAGGAGCTCAAGACCATTCGCAAGCAGTACAAGGCGATGGGCACCAACGAGACGATCGAGGTGACGGAGTCGACGACTACCCTCAAGGACGATCCGGCTGCTTAGGCTCAGGTTTTGTGTGATCGCCACTGGCCTCATCGCGAGCAAGCTTTGCTCCCACAGTGTTCAGCCAACCACGGTGGCCGGCTTACCATTGTGGGAGCAAAGCTTGCTCGCGATGAGGCCGGTCCAGATGGCTAAGGCTTGAAGCTCAAGCCCAGATCGCGCCCCCCCTCACCGGGTCACCCGCCGGCAACGCCACCTTGGCAATCCGCGTACGCGACGCATGATGCGTCGCCGCCTTGGGCCGCTGGATATCGTAATGCTCCTGGCCCTGCGGATAGGCCCCCACCACCAGAAAATCATCACTGTGCGACAGCGCGCAATGCCCCGTGCCAGCGGGCAGCACCAACACGTCCCCCGCCACCAGGTCCAGAATCTGTCCCTGTTCGCCGCCCAGCATCACCCGCGCCCGCCCCGCCGCCACGCCCAATACTTCGTGGGCGTTGGAATGGTAATGGTGGTAATCGAAAATCCCGTCGCGCCACAGCGGTACCCATTGATGCAGCGCAAACAACTGCTCGAACGCCGCCGCATCACCCGCCACCTGGTGATACAGCAACGTGGGCAGCGGGTTGTTGGGCACGCGACCATCGTCGCGAAAGTACAAGTGCTCGGGTGCGCTCATGGCGGGTTTCCCTTCAGGATCCATGACCGTTGGAAACCCGCCTGCCGCAGATCGTTCCCCGCTACACCTCGATCAGCACTTCGCTGATCTGGATCACGGGCACCAGATCGGTGTAGTTGGGAATGTCACCGTTGAGCACCTCGGCGTGAGGGCCGAAACTCTTCTGGAACACCTCCAACGACTCGCAGTAGAAATGGCACAGCCCCAGGTAGGTCGGCGGCGTACCCGGCACGCCGCCACCCAGGCCGCGCTCTACCGCGTACTTCAGGCACGCGTCACCCATCAGCTCCTTGAGCAGCGGCATGTGCTTGTCGCGGTAATACTCAAAATCGAACCGGGCGTCTTTCTGATAGGGGTACATCACGCTGACTTTGATCATGTCGCTCTCCGGGCAATGAATTGACCGATCGATAGTAGCGCCAATTCAACTAACCGGTCGCGGCAAAGTCACAGTTAATGAGTGCCATGCATTAACGCCCGCCAGGGCCGTGGGGTTTGATGAGTTTCATTCTATGGATGTCGGTACTGGGCGCGCTGCTGCTGTTGCTGGCCGTGACGTCTTCGTACCTGCGCTGGCTGCCGGTGACCACCTCGGCGGTATGCCTGGCCTTTGGCATGGCCCTGGGCCCTCTGGGGCTTGGGCTGGTGAACATGGATTTCGCCCGGGCCTCCAGCTGGTTGCACCGGCTGACCGAAATGGCCGTGCTGTTCTCGCTGTTCGGCACCGGCATCAAATTGCGCCTGGGCCTGCAGCGCACGGCGTGGCGGGCGTCGTACCTGCTGGCGGGGCCGGTGATGCTGTTGTCAATTGTCGGTGTGGCAGCGGTGGCGCATTACGGCTTGCACCTGTCCTGGGGCCTGTCGGCCCTGTTGGGGGCGATGCTGGCCCCCACCGACCCGGTGCTGGCGGCCATGGTGCAGGTCAACAACGCCCACGACTTCGACCGGGTGCGCTACGGCCTGTCCGGCGAGGCCGGGCTCAACGATGGCGTGGCCTTCCCCTTCGTGATCTTCAGCCTGATGCTGATCGACCATGCCGACCTGGGCCTGCCCGACATCGGTGCCTGGGCCCTGAAGAACCTGGTGTGGGGCGTGCCGGCGGGGCTGGCCATCGGCTACGCCCTGGGGCGGCTGATGGGGCAAATGATGATTGGCCTGCGGGTGCGCAACGCCGACAGCGTCGAATCGCCCAACGACTTCGTCGCCCTGGCGCTGATCGCTATCAGCTATGTGGTGGCCTACGCGGTGGGCGCGTTCGGCTTCCTGGCGGTGTTCGCCGCCGGGGTCGGCCTGCGCCAGGCCGAAGCCCGCGTTTCCCATTCCGATGTGCCCGCCGAGCATTTGGCCAATCCACCAGACCCGCAAACACCCCACGAAGCGCTGGAAGACCATCAACTGGCCGCCGGGGTGATGATGGAAGACATCCTCACCTTCGGCGACCTGGTGGAGCGCTCCATGGAAGTGCTGCTGATCACCCTGCTGGGCGCGGCGCTGTCACTGTACTGGGACTGGCGCGCCATCGGTCTGGGCCTGGCGCTGTTCTGCGTGATCCGCCCGGCCAGCGTCTGGCTGCTGGTGCGCGGCAAGTACCTGGACGGGCACCAGCGGGCGCTGCTGGGCTGGTTCGGCATCCGCGGCATCGGCTCGCTGTACTACCTGTGCTTCGCCATCGCCCACGGCCTGCCGGCCAGTGTCCAGCAAACCGCGATCAGCCTGACGCTGTCGGTGGTGGCGCTGAGCATTCTGCTGCACGGGGTCAGCACCCAGCCGCTGCTGGACCACTATGAACGCCGCCACCGCAAGACTTAGCCCAGGCTGGCGAGCAGGGTTTTCAAGGCGTTGTAGTCAGGCACATGGTGGAAGCCGGGCTGGCCTTCGAACTGGCTGAAATCGGTGTCGCCATAGCCGGCCACGCGGGCGCCTGCCGCCAGGCCGGCCTGCACGCCGGGGATGCTGTCGTCCACCAGCAAACAGTCTTCAGCGGCCAGCTCCAGCATCCGGGCGGCGGCCAGGATCAGCTCGGGCGACGGCTTCCAGGCGTTGACGTCGTAGGCGCTGACCACCTTGCCGTCGAACACGTCCCACAGGCCGGCGGTTTTCAGGCAGGTCTCGATCTTGGTGCGCGGGCCGTTGGAGGCCACGCACTTGGGCAGCTTCAGTTCGCGGACGAAATCCAGGGCGCCGGGCATGGCGTCAAGGCCGGCGGCGAACAGGTCCAGGCTGCGGCTGCGGAAGTCGCGCATGAAGGGCTCGGCGTCGAGGTGATCGTGCTCTTCGCACAGCTCACCGACGAAGATGGCAAACTGTACGCCGCGGAAACGCCGCAGCACTTCGTCGTGGGGCAGGTGGATATCGCGCTCGGCGAGCAGTTCGCGCAACAGGCCTGCGGCCATGCGTTCACTGTCGACCAGGGTGCCGTCGCTGTCGAAGATGATGCCTTTGATGGTCAATGGGGGGGCTCCTGGTTTGCCTGTCTTGAGGGGTGTGGGGTTCTTCAGGTTGGGTGCATGTCTTGGGTTATGAGGCGTTCTTGAGATCGAGCGCCGCCCGCGCGGCGCTTCCCGGGCAGAGCCCGGTCCCACATTTGTTGCAACGTACCATGGCCTGACAGACCGAGGTTTTAGCGGGTGAGTT
>KI547166.1:282152-329857 GCA_000497835.1 gamma proteobacterium L18
CCACATTTGTTGCAACGTACCATGGCCTGACAGACCGAGGTTTTAGCGGGTGAGTTCACTACCAATCTGTGGTGGTGCCAACAAGGCTAACAACCCCAATCTAACAGGCCATGGCACGTTGCAACAAATGTGGGACCGGGCTCTGCCCGGGAAGCGCCGCGCGGGCGGCGCTCGATCTCAAGAACTCCACAACAACACCGACTGGCACCTCTAAACCACCCCCACCCGCCTCCGCAACAACTCAATAAACACCCCCAACTCCCGACTCACCGGCTCCCCCTTCCTCAACAAAATCCCAAACGGGGCCATCCGCTCCTCCAACTCAACCGGCAAGGCCACCACCAATCCCATGCGCAGATAATCGCGCAACGCCGTCTCCGACAGCACCATGATCGCGTCCGTCAGCTGGATCAGCTGCTGCATCGAATACACCGAACTGCACTCGATGATGTCCGCCGGTGCCACCAGCCCCTCGCGCTGCAAGGCCTGCTCCAAGGCGATGCGTGCGGGGCTGGTGTCGGGCTGCAGGATCCACGGCCAGTCGTTGACCAGCTCCGCCAGCTTCAACGAGCCGCGCTGCAACAGCGGGTGTTGGCTGTGCACCACCAGCAGCAGCCGCTCATTGCCCAGCGGCTCGAAGTCGTAGTGCTGGCTGTCGATGCTGGCGTTGCGGCGGGCGATGGCCAGGTCGATGCGCCCCTGGGCCAGCAGTTGGATCACCTGGTCGCTGGTGTCGCCCATGATGCGGATGCGCAGTTGCGGGTGGCGGCGCTTGATCTCGGCGATGGAGTCCATCACCAGGCCGGGGGCTGCGCCCATCAGCGTGCCGATGGCCAGGTAGCCGTAGCCGCCCTGCTGCCGCGCAGCCAGGTCTTCGGCGCAGCGGTCCAAGCCGCTGAGGGCGTTCTCGGCGAAGCGGATCAACTCATGGCCCAGGGCCGTGGGGCGCATGCCGCGTGGCAAGCGTTCGAACAGCTCGCAGCCGAACATGTCCTCGATCTCGTGGAGCATGCGCGTGGCGGCCGGCTGCGACATGGCCAGGGTTTGCGAGGCGCGGTGCAGGTTCTCACTGCTGCCCAGGGCCACCAGCATGTGCAGGTGCTTGTAGCGCAGGCGGTTGAACAGGCTGCGGGCGACGGCAGGTGACGACATGGACGGCTCCGGCGTATCGATACCCTGAGGGTATCGGTTGTGAGCAAAATTCGATTTGTAGCGCATACCACCGCCGCCGTACAGTCCTGCCACTTGCCACGCAGTCAAATAATTCCAAAAGGATACTGCCGTGAAGACTCTACCCGCGTCCCTGTTGGCGAAGGTGTCCTGGCGCCTGCTGCCCTTCCTGCTGCTGATGTACGTCATGGCTTTCCTCGACCGCGCCAACGTCGGCTTTGCCCGCCAGGCCTTCCAGGCCGACACCGGCATCGGCGACACCGCGTTCGCCTTCGGCGCCGGGGTGTTCTTTGCCGGCTACGCGCTGCTGGAAGTGCCCAGCAACCTGATCCTGCACAAGGTCGGCGCGCGGCTGTGGATGTGCCGCATCATGGTCAGCTGGGGCCTGATCAGCGCGGCCATGGTCTTCGCCCACAACGAAACCAGCTTCTACGTGCTGCGCTTCCTGCTGGGCGTGGCCGAGGCCGGGTTCTTCCCCGGCGTCATCCTGTACCTCACCTACTGGTTCCCCGGCGCCGCACGCGGCAAGGCCATGGGCTTCTTCTACTTCGGCGCACCGCTGGCGTTCATCTTCGGCAGCCCATTGTCGGGCCTGCTGCTGGAGCTCGACGGCCTGGGCGGCGCCCATGGCTGGCAGTGGCTGTTCGTGGTCGAGGGGCTGATGGCTACCGCCGTGGGCATCTGGGCCTACTTCTACCTGGACAACCGCCCCGCCGATGCTGCCTGGCTCAGCCCCGACGAACGCCAACTGCTGCTGGGCGTGATCGACCAGGAAGACCAGCACAAGCAAGGCCACGGCAGTTTATTCAAAACCCTGTGCCAGCCCTCGGTGCTGTACCTGTGCCTGATCTACCTGCTGATCCAGGCCAGCGTCTACGGCGTGGTGTTCTACCTGCCCACCCAGGTGGCGGGGCTGCTGGGCAGCAAGGTCGACCTGCTGGTGGGCCTGGTGTCCGCCCTGCCCTGGCTGTGCGCACTACTGGCGGCCTGGTGGGTACCGGCCCAGGCCGACAAGCGCGGCGACCACCGCCGCGTGGCCAGCCTGACCTTGCTGGTGGCCGCGTTGGGCATCGCCGCCTCGGTCAGTGTCGCCAGCCCGCTGTGGGGCGTGATTGCCCTGTGCTTCGCCGCCGCCGGCTTCATCGCCGTGCAGCCGGTGTTCTGGACCTTCCCCTCGCGCACCCTGGCCGGCAGCGCCGCAGCCGGTGCGATAGCCCTGATCAACTCGTTCGGCGCCCTGGGCGGCTTCATCGCCCCGGTGCTGAAGAACTGGGCCGAGCTGCATTTCAACTCGCCCGCCGCCGGCCTCTACCTGCTGGCCGCCACCACCCTGATCGCTGCCGCGCTGGTGCTAGGCATCGCCCTGACCCCAAGGGCCGGGCCGCAACCGCGCCCAGGCTTGCAACACTGAATCCCTTACCTGCAAGGAGCTGTCCATGAGCGTCCCAACCATCAAGCACGTGCGCGCCTTCACCCTGCGTGGCGGCGGTGCCGACTACCACGACCAGGGCGATGGCCACTGGATCGACGACCACATCGCCACGCCCATGAGCAAATACCCGCAGTACCGCCAGAGCCGCCGCAGCTTCGGCATCAACGTGCTCGGCACCCTCGTCGTGGAAATCGAGGCCAGCGACGGCACCGTAGGCTTTGCCGTGACCACTGGCGGCGAGCCGGCTGCTTACATCGTCGAGAAACACCTGGCGCGCTTCTTGGAAGGCGCCAAGGTCACCGACATCGAACTGATGTGGGACCAGATGTACCAGTCCACCCTGTACTACGGCCGCAAGGGCCTGGTGATCAACACCATTTCCGGTGTCGACCTGGCCCTGTGGGACCTGCTGGGCAAGATCCGCCAGGAGCCGGTGCACCAGTTGCTGGGCGGCGCTGTGCGTGACGAACTGCAGTTCTACGCCACGGGTGCCCGTCCAGACCTGGCGCAGAAAATGGGCTTCATCGGCGGCAAGATGGCCCTGCACCACGGCCCAGCCGAAGGCGAAGAAGGCTTGCGCAAGAACCTGGAAGAGCTGGCCACCATGCGCGAGCGGGTGGGCAAGGACTTCTGGCTGATGCTGGACTGCTGGATGAGCCTGGACCTGAACTACGCCACCCGCCTGGCCAAGGGCGCCCAGGAATTTGGCCTGAAGTGGATCGAAGAGGCCCTGCCGCCGGATGACTACTGGGGCTACGCTGCCCTGCGCAAGGCCGTGCCCAGCGGCATGCTGGTGACCACCGGCGAGCATGAAGCCACCCGCTGGGGCTTCCGCATGCTGCTGGAAATGGGCTGCTGCGACATCATCCAGCCGGACGTGGGCTGGTGTGGCGGGATGACCGAACTGGTGAAAATCTCGGCCCTGGCCGACGCCCACAATGCCCTGGTCGTGCCCCACGGCTCGTCGGTGTACAGCTATCACTTCGTCGCCACCCGCCACAACAGCCCGTTCGCCGAGTTCCTGATGATGGCGCCCAAGGCCGATGAAGTGGTGCCGATGTTCCACCCGCAACTGCTCGGTGAGCCGGTGCCGGAGAATGGCCGCATGCGCATTTCGCGCCTGGACCAGCCGGGCTTCGGCGTGACCCTGAACCCCGAATGCCAGCTGCACCGTCCGTACAACCGTGAAGGGGGTCGCTGATGAAACTGCCCGTCAACCCGTTCAAGGCGCAACTGGCCAAGCGCGAACCGCAATACGGCATCTGGGCCGGATTCGCCACCGGCAACGCTGCTGAATTGGTGGCCACCTTCGGCTACGACTGGATGCTGATCGACGGCGAGCACGCGCCCAACACCGTGCCCAGCATTCAGGCGCAGTTGCAGGCCGTGGCCCCCTACGGCTGCGCGCCCGTGGTGCGCCCGGTCACCGGCGACGCCAACCTGATCAAGCAGCTGCTGGACATCGGCGCCCAGACCCTGATGGTGCCCATGGTCGACACCGCCGAGCAGGCCGAAGGGCTGGTGCGCGCCATGCGCTACCCGCCCCACGGCATCCGCGGCGTGGGCGGCGGCTTGACCCGCGCCACGCGCTGGGACGGCGTGCCCGATTACCTGCACACCGCCCATGAGCAGCTGTGCCTGATCGTCCAGGTGGAGTCGCGCCAGGGCGTCGACAACGTCGAGGCCATCGCAGCGGTGGAAGGCGTGGACGCGGTGTTCATCGGCCCGGCCGACCTGTCTACCGGGCTGGGCCATGCCGGCAACCCGTCGCACCCCGAGGTGCAGGAAAAGATCCGCCGCGCCGTCGACGCCACCCTGGCCGCCGGCAAGGTCTGCGGCATCCTGGCCCCCAACGAAGAAGACGCGCGCCGCTACCTGGCGTGGGGCTGCCAGTTCGTCGCCGTGGGCATCGACATCAGCCTGCTGCGCCAGGCCGCCCTGAGCAACCTGGCGCGCTACCGCGACACCCCCACTGCCCCTGCGCCGTCGCGCACTTACTGATTTCACGGAGCCTGCCATGTCATCCGTACCGGTTTACCAGAACTACATCAACGGCCAGTTCAGCGACAGCGCCGAGCACCTGGAGGTGTTCAACCCCGCCACCGGCGCCCTGCTGTCGCGCGTGCCGGCTGCCAGCGGCGAGGAAGTCGACCGCGCCCTGGCCGCTGCCCGCACCGCGCAAAAAGACTGGGCGCGCAAGCCGGCCATCGAACGCGCCGGCTACCTGCGCCGCATCGCCGCCAAGCTGCGCGAACACGCCCCGGCCCTGGCGCGCACCATCACCTCCGAGCAAGGCAAGATCAGCGCCCTGGCCGAGGTGGAAGTCAACTTCACCGCCGACTACCTGGACTACATGGCCGAGTGGGCCCGGCGCATCGAAGGCGAGATCATCAGCAGCGACCGCGCCGGCGAGAACATCTTCCTGTTCCGCAAACCCTTGGGCGTGGTGGCCGGCATCCTGCCGTGGAATTTCCCGTTCTTCCTGATTGCCCGCAAGATGGCCCCGGCGCTGATCACTGGCAACACCATCGTGGTCAAGCCCAGCGAGGAAACCCCGAACAACTGCTTCGAGTTCGCCCGCCTGGTGGCCGAGACCGATCTGCCGGCCGGCGTGTTCAACGTGGTCTGCGGCGACGGCCGCGTGGGCGCCGCCCTGAGCGCCCACGCCAAGGTCGACATGATCAGCTTCACCGGCAGCGTCGACACAGGCGCGCGGATCATGGCGGCAGCCGCGCCCAACCTCACCAAGCTCAACCTGGAACTGGGCGGCAAGGCCCCGGCCATCGTGCTGGCCGACGCCGACCTGGACCTGGCGGTGAAAGCCATTCGCGACTCGCGCATCATCAACACCGGCCAGGTGTGCAACTGCGCCGAGCGGGTGTACGTGGAGCGCAAGGTGGCCGATCAATTCATCGAGCGCATCGGCGCGGCCATGGCCGCCACCCGCTACGGCGACCCGCTGGCCGATCAGACGGTCGAAATGGGCCCGCTGATCAACCGCCAGGGCCTGGACAGCGTCGACGCCAAGGTGCGCCGCGCCCTGTCGGACGGTGCCCAGCTGATCACCGGCGGCGCCGTGGCCGATCGGCCCCAGGGCTTCCACTACCAGCCCACCGTGCTGGCCGGTTGCCGGGCGGACATGGAGATCATGCGCAAGGAGATCTTCGGGCCGGTGCTGCCGATCCAGATCGTCGACGATCTGGACGAAGCCATCGCCCTGGCCAACGACTGCGAGTACGGGCTGACCTCGTCGCTGTACACCCGCGACTTGAACAAGGCGATGCAGGCCATGCGCGAGATCGATTTCGGCGAGACCTACATCAACCGCGAGAACTTCGAGGCCATGCAGGGCTTCCATGCCGGGGTGCGCAAGTCGGGCGTGGGCGGCGCCGATGGCAAGCATGGGTTGTATGAATATACCCATACCCATGTGGTCTACTTGCAGGCTTGATAACTCGCCCTGCGATTTTGTGGGAGCGGGCTCTGCCCGCGAAAAGTTCACAGCGAAGTGCCTGACACTACGCGGTGTCTGATTCGCGGGCAAAGCCCGCTCCCACAAAAAATGAACAACAAGAAAGGACGCTGATCTTGATCTACACCGGCCCCCTGTTCGACAGCCACCTGCACCTCTACGACCCCAGCCGCCCCGAAGGCATCCCCTGGCCACAGCCCGGCGACGCCATCTTTGGCCCGCGCCTGCCCGCCGATTACTGGGCCCTGGCCGCCCCCGCTGGCGTGATCGGCGCCCTGGTGGTGGAAGCCAGCCCCCGTCGCCTGGATAACGACTGGGTACTGCGCACCCTCGACCACGACTCGCGGCTGGTGGGCTACATCGGCAACCTCGATCCACTGGCCGCAACCTTCCAGGACGACCTTGAGCACCTCAGCGCCGACCGGCGCTTTCGCGGCATCCGCTACGGCAACCTGTGGGGCCGCGACCTGCTGGCCGACCAGCAGCAACCCGGTTTCATCGACGGCCTGGCCCAGGTCGCCGAGCGCGGTCTGGTGCTGGACAGCGCCAACCCGGGTGCACGCTTGATCAAGGCCCTGCTGGCGCTCAGTGATCGCCTGCCGCAGCTGCGCATCGTGATCGATCACCTGCCCAATGCCGCAGACTTGGCGTTCAGCGCCGACCTGCAGGCATTGGCCGATCGCCCTCAGGTAGTGGCCAAGCTGGCGGAAATCCCACAGACCGATAGCCAAGGCCTGATCCGCGATCCCAGCTTCTACCGCGATGTACTGGCCCGCCTGTTCGAACTGTTCGGCGAGGACCGCTGCTTCTTCGGCAGCGACTGGCCCAACAGCGATCACATCACCGACTTCAACACCACCGTGGGGCTGGTCAAGGCCTGCCTGGCGACCCAACCCGCCCCCATCCAGGAAAAGTTCTTCCTGCGCAACGCCCCACGCCTCTACGGCCTGCTGGGGTACACCGCATGAAAACCCGCGCTTTCCGCATGAACCTCAACCCTGACCAGGCCGAGGAATACCGCAAGCGCCACGACCAGATCTGGCCGGAACTGGTGCAAGCCCTGAAGCAGGCCGGGATCGTCGAGTACCGCATCTTCCTCGACCCGCACAGCCACGCGCTGTTCGCCGTGATGCAGCACCACGACCAGCACCTGCTCGACCAACTGCCCGGTCTGCCGGTGATGCAACGCTGGTGGCAACACATGAAGGACATCATGCCCAGCCACCCCGACGGCTCGCCGGTGAGCCTGGACCTGATCCCGATGTTCGAGCTCCCGTAACAGCTGCCGAAGGCTGCGTCCCGGCCAACCCGATGTGCCTGGGAAGACGCCGACGCGACCTGGCGGCCGCTGCTGTAGGGTTTTGCACAATAACAACAAAGGACTGCGCATTTGGAAATCATCATCCTCGGGGTACTGCTGCATTTCATCGGCGGCTTCGCCTCCGGCAGCTTCTACATCCCCTACAAGAAAGTCCGCGGCTGGGCCTGGGAAAGCTACTGGATCACCGGCGGCCTGGTGTCCTGGCTGATCGTGCCCTTGATCGCCGCGCAACTGACTGTGCCCGGCTGGGTCGACATCCTGCGCCAGGCCGACACTTCGACCCTGACCTGGACCTACCTGTTCGGCGTGCTGTGGGGCATCGGCGGGCTGACCTTCGGGCTGACCATGCGCTACCTGGGGCTGTCCCTGGGCATGTCGCTGATCATGGGCCTGACCTCGGCCCTGGGCGCATTGATGCCGCCGCTGTACCGCGACCTGTTCACCAATGACAGCACCGGCACCCTCAGCGCCATGTGCACCAACCTGGGCGGCCAGTGCGTGCTGATCGGCGTGGCGGTGTCGCTGATCGGCATCGCCCTGTGCGGCCGCGCCGGCTTCATCAAGGAACGCGAAGTGCCCGACAGCACCAAGTTCCAGAGCGTCACCGAGTTCGCCCTGGGCAAGGGCCTGCTGGTGGCGGTGATCAGCGGCGTGCTCAGCGCCAGCTTCAGCTACGGCATCACCGCCGGCCGGCCGCTGGCTGCAGCTGCCGTGGAGCACGGCGCCAACAGCCTGTTCCAGAACAACGTGACCTTCATGGTAATCATGTGGGGCGGCCTGACCACCAATGGCCTGTGGTGCCTGTGGCTGAACTGGCGCAACAAGACCTTCCACAACTACCGCGACCGCAGCACCCCACTATTGGCCAACTACCTGCTGGTAGCCTGCGCCGGTACCCTGTGGTTTCTGCAGTTCTTTTTCTACGGCATGGGCGAAAGCCGCCTGCACAACGACGCCAGCAGCTGGGTGCTGCACATGTCGTTCATCATCATCGTGTCCAACGTCTGGGGCCTGTACTTCAAGGAGTGGCAAGGCACCAGCACCACCACCAAGGGCGTGCTGCTGGCCGGGATCCTGGTGATCCTGGCCGCCATCACCCTGGTGGGCTACGGCAATTACCTAAGCTAAGGAGAACCACCCATGCTGCTCAAAGACAAGACCGTGATCATCACCGGCGCCTCGCGTGGCATCGGCCGCGCCGTGGCCCGCGAATGTGCGCGCCAGGGTGGCCGCGTGGTCATCGGCCACAGCGGCAGCGCCCAGGGCAACCAGGCGGCTGCCTCGCTGATCGAGGAAATCCACGCCTTTGGCGGCCAGGCCATCGACGTACCGGGCGATGCCGCCGACCCTGACACCGGCGACAAGCTGGTCGCTGGCGCCCTGGAAGCCTTCGGCAGCGTCGACGTGTTCGTCAACAACGCCGGCATCTGCCCGTTCCACTCATTTTTGGACATGCCGCGCGAGACTTACCTGAGAACCGTCAACACCAACCTCAACGGCGCCTACTTCGCCGTGCAGGCGGCGGCCAATCAGATGAAGAACCAGGGCCGTGGCGGCGCGATCATCGCCATCAGTTCCATCAGTGCGCTGGTGGGTGGCGGCATGCAAACCCACTACACGCCCACCAAGGCCGGGTTGCATTCGCTGATGCAGTCGTGCGCCATTGCCCTGGGGCCGTATGGCATTCGCTGCAACTCGGTACTGCCGGGCACCATCGCCACCGACATCAACAAGGACGACCTGGCCGACCCGGAAAAGCTGGCCTACATGACCGGCCGCACGCCGCTGGGGCGTTTGGGCGAGCCGGATGATATCGCCGGGCCCGTGGTGTTCCTGGCCTCGGACATGGCGCGATATGTAACGGGGGCGTCGTTGCTGGTGGATGGCGGGTTGTACGTGAACCTGCAATAAGTCGACAGGCCCGCCGGAAAACCGAGCGGGCCTATTTATATTCAATCGGCTTGATTGATGTCTTTTTGCAGCAACTTCAAACTGAGCACGGCCCCGGCACGCAAATATTCAACCTGGGCAAATACTGCATCTCTGACGATGGCCTTGCCCAAGTCGGAAATATCTTCGTCGCGAATATTGACCAGGCTCAGGTGCAGCAGATGGGACGCCACGTCCATGACGCGCTGGAAAGACACCAGGGTGTTGTTCTGGCCCAGTTCCTCTACCACGCGGTCCCAGCGTTCATCGGCATCGCGGGCGACCTTCTGGAACTCTTCCAGGGAAACAGTCTTGTCGTGGTACGTTTCGCGCAACAGGGCTTCGAGGGATTTGGAAATAGCTAGCATAGAAAACTTGCTCTCTTGTAATGAATGACAAGCCGCGAGACTAGCACCGCACAGATAGCGAAAAAACAACACCCACAAACTTCAGAAAAGTCCTACATAGCAACGTAAAAATGCCCTTCATAGTAAATCCTTAAATAGTACACATGAGGGGCATTGGAGGTGATTGATGAAGGCCAGCGCAGCCTCGCGGCAGCGGCTACAGTGCAACTGAGCAAAGCTTCATTTGTCCAAAGGCTGCAAAGCGATTCTCATAGGCTGTTTGCCCCGTTGAACCATTCGAGACCTCGTCCATGAACCACCGCAAAACCCTGCAACTGGGCCTGGCCCTGCTGATCGCCAGCACCGGCACCGCCTTCGCCGCGCCCAACGCCTTCGTCACCAAGGCCCTGACCGGCGCTGCCACGCAAATCCTGCAGGTGCAGCAAGGCGGCAGCAAATTCCAGCAGCCCGACATGCAGACCTACATGGGCGTGATGGTGAAAGACAACACCATCATCAACGAACAACTGACGGACGTGGCCAAGAAGCTCGACATCGACCTGCCCGTGGCCCCGACCAAAGCCACCGCTGCCCCTGCCGTGGCCGGCAAGACCCCGGAAGCC
The DNA here is from genome assembly GCA_000497835.1 of gamma proteobacterium L18. GTDB lineage: Bacteria > Pseudomonadota > Gammaproteobacteria > Pseudomonadales > Pseudomonadaceae > Aquipseudomonas. Next base: position 292,447 of record KI547166.1, read on the forward strand.
AGCTTTGCGCTGAACCAGGTCAAGGTGACCGAGGAGCTGGCCGCCCTGTACGAAGCCGAAGTCAACAGCAACGACGCGCCGGAGCTCAAGGCCTTCGCCCTGGCACAGCTCAAGGACGTGCAACGCCACGGCAAAATGGCCCAGCGGCTGTCCAAGACCTACAAGAAATAAGGCGCGCAACGCCGTTCCCACAGGCCATGGTACGTTGCAACAAAATGTAGGAGCTGCCGTCAGGCGGCGATGCGCCGCGCGGGCGGCGCTCGATCTTAAGGGCGCTGGAAAAATCAAGGCATGCACCTTTAAGCCCTGATGGGGTTTCACGACAAGCACATCGGGTTTTCTTCGAAGGTTCCAGCTGGAGATCGCGTCACGGCCACTAGGTGCCTGGCGATGTTGTTTTACCGCCCTAGAGATCGAGCGCCGCCCGCGCGGCGCATCGCCGCCTAACGGCAGCTCCTACATTCGTTGCAACGTACCATGGCCTGTGAGATAGGCGTTGTCGGCCTTGTGCGCCCGGCGCAATAGCCGTATTGCGTCGCCGTGTATCACGCAACCCCACAATTGTCCCGCCCCTGTCACCATTGAGTGCTACCTTGAGGTGATCCTCGCAAAACCGCCTCAAGGAGCGATCATGGCCCATCAGATGTTTTCCAGTGTCATTGCTTACTCGCAACACTGTGAACGGGTGATCAAGGAGATGCTGCATGCCCGCCCCAGCCTTGACCGGCAGAAGGTCATGACCTGGGTGGACGAGCAGAGCCACGCCCATTCCGAAGGCGAACCGCTGGAGTACCTCAAGGCGCTGAGCGCCAAGGTGCGCGCCGGCCTGCCCATGCCCTGGGACAAATAAGGAATGCCCATGCGTCTGATCTGTGCTGCAGTGAGCGTGTTGTTGATCAGTGGCTGTTCGTCATTCCGCGCCGACCACCCCGACCCGGTGCCCAAGGAGCGGCTGCTCGGCTTCCAGGACACGGTGGATAACGGCAGCACCCTGGTGGTGCACCGTGACATCGGCATGCTCGGCGGCGGCTGCTACGTGGCCGTGACCATCGACCGTACCGTGGCGGCGCGCATCGGCATTGGCGAGGTGGCGACCTTCAAGGTGCCCGCCGGTGAGCGGGTGGTGGGCATCATCACCGACACCGCCGACGACACCTTGTGCGGCAAGGGCAGCCTGCACCGCGAAATCCTGGTGCAGGCCAGTGCCGGGCAGGATGAGCATGTACGCATCGTCAGCGAGAACAAGCAGGGGTTCGCCATACTCAGCGACAAGCCATAGCGTCGGCAAAAACCCCTCAGGCTCACTGGGCGGGACCAGAAGCGCCAGGTTTACCGCCTGGCACGCCCTTTCGTTTAGCCTTGGCCTTGGCAGATTTGATGACCGGCGAATCGCGAGGGGCGTCCTTTTCAGCATCGCCACAGGGGGCAGCATTCATAATGCTTAAAAACGCGCCACCGACCACGGGTGACGCGAGCAGTTCGCTCAACGCCGTTCTTAACTGAACGACACTCTTGGCAATGATCTCCCGCCGCTCGAATCGAATCGAGAACACAAACCCGCGCGAGGCCTGGCACCAATCAGCCACTTTTACCGGGGCAACCTGTTGTACTTTGCTGAGCAGCACAACCATCCCGGATATCTCCTTGAGCTCGCCCTGGCAGCTGCCTGCAATCGACGCCCGGATCTCATCATGCTTGAACGAGAAACCATTACCCACCCGAGCGATGCCTACCTGCCCCCCACTGGCTTCTTCAATGGCCCGATCTGCCTCGGCAAACACTTTGTCCACCTCTTTATGGCTTCGACTGACCTCAGTCGCCGCCTTGATACCCACTTTGAACGCCTCTAGAAAATCCTTCATATCAAACTCTCGTCAGACTTGCGAAAACAGGCAAGTGATCAGACACCTCATGCCAATTCAAGAAATGCGCACCCAGCTCGAGCTGAGAATATACTTTGGTATTGCCCTCCACCAGGTGCCAGCCTTTACGCCCAAAGAACGATGAAGAAAACAGAATCTGGTCAAACGTTTTCCAGAATGTCAGTTCTTTGTTCTGCGCGTAGTAACAGGTGCCCGACGGATAATTCCACGTCACCTCATCATCGTGGCGATGCGGAACAATGGCACCCAGCGTGCGCCAGAAGGGGTTATAAAGCACCCGCGGGTTTGCCAACGCGAAAAACTTGTCCCGAGTTGACTTTAAATGGTGGGTCAGGGAGTCCTCAAACGGATCATCATTATAATCGCCCATCAATACGATACCCGCATCGTCCCCCTGCTCATCGAACACCGCATTGATGGAGTTACGAAGCACCGTGGCAAGCTGCGCACGATGCGCCTTGGCGTTCATATTCCGTTGGCTTTGCCAATGAGACAGGTAGACATAAACCCGTTCATCCCCTTCTCCTCTCAGGGTCACCCTGACCCCCGCCTTGTAGTACGTCCTGGCCTCGTCCCAGTGTTCAACGTACGCGTGGTCAATGTATTCCAGGCATGAACGATCCACCAACAGACAATAATCGTTCACTCGATTCTTGAGCGACGAATACAGCGATATCACCACCCAATCAGAAAACCCCTCTTGCACTAAATACCCCGACAGCTCATCGATATCCGCCTTGTCGACTTCGCACAAGCCCAGCAAATTAACTTCCCCTTCTACAAGGAGGTGGCGAACAACGGTAAAAAAAGCTTCCCGGCCTTTTTTATTAAGCTTCACACTTTTCTTTGTTGTGGGAGGAGACAAACTCGTGTTCCACCACGCTATATTAAGATCCATCTAGCACCTTCATTCCTTGGTACTTTCCCCACCAGCGGACCCCGAATATAGCAGCGCCTGCAATGAATCACAGGCCAAGCTTGATTCAAAAAGTGACGAGACACTTTTGCAGCTTTTGTGATGAGACTTGTTCCCGCACGCGCTGATCCGGGTATTATTCCTGGAGATGAATAAGGCTCCCAAGCACAAGGACCTGACTGCATGCAAGCACTCGAAGGCCCGCGCATCCTGTTGCGGCCGCTGGAACCCGAAGACGCCACCGCCTTGGTGGCCGCCGCCAGCGATGGCGAGCTGTGGAACCTGCCCTTCACCGTGGTGCCTTCGGCGGCCACGGTGCAGGGCTACATCGACACTGCCCTCAAGGGTCGCGACGCAGGCACCGTGCTGCCTTATGTCACGGTGCTCAAAGACACTGGCGAGGTGATCGGCAGCACGCGGTTCTGGAAGGTCGACCGAGTCAATCGCAAGCTGGAAATCGGCAGCACCTGGATCGCGGCGCGCTGGCAGCGCAGTTTCGTCAATACCGAGGCCAAGTACCTGATGCTGCGGTATGCGTTCGAGGTGTTGGAGTGCGTGCGGGTGCAGTTCACTACCGATGAGATCAATGCCCGGTCACGGGCGGCGATTTTAAGGTTGGGGGCCAAGCAGGAAGGGATTGTGCGCAATGAGCGGATCATGCCCGATGGGCGCAAGCGCAATTCGGTGCGGTTCAGTGTGATTGATGAGGAGTGGGCGCAGGTGCGGATCGCGCTGGCGGCGCGGCTGGGCGTTTGATCGGCGGTGGCCGCTTCCCGAGCTTCGCCCGGTCCCACACAGGTTAAGCGTATACCTGTGGGACCGGGCGAAGCTCGGGAAGCAGACGACGCTACTCTCCCGTCCAGGAACCACCCAGCGCAGCCTGAAGCTGCACACTGGTGACCAACTGCGTCGCCACCAGGCTCAGCAGCGTCTGCCGCTCACTCAGGCTGGTGGCTTGAGTGGTCGCCACATCCAGGTAATCGATCACCCCCGCCTCATACTGATCGCGGCTCACCGACGCCGAGTCCTCCGCCGACTGCGCCGACGCCCGGCGGGCCACCAGTTCCGGCTCCAGGGTGCGCAGCTCAACCAGGTAATCCTCCACCTCGCCCAGGCCAGTCAACACCGTCTGGCGATAGGTGGCGACGGTACCGTCGTAAGCGGCCTTGGCCTGATCCACCGCAGCGCGGGTAGCGCCGAAATCGAGGATGGTGCCGGTCAGGCTCGGGCCAATGGACCAGAAGCGGTTGGGCACGGTGAACAGCTTGCTCATGGTCGAGCTTTCAAAGCCGCCACTGGCGCTCAGGGTCAGGTCCGGGTAATACGCGGCCGTGGCCACGCCCACCGCAGCATTGGCGGCCGCCATTTCCCGCTCGGCGGCAGCAATGTCCGGGCGACGCTCCAGCAGGCGGCTCGGCACGCCCAGCGGCACCGTCGGCACGTGGTATTGCCAGGCCGGGTCGGCCGCCAGGGCAAAGTCCGCCGGGGCCTTGCCGATCAGCAAGGCGATGGCGTGCTCGTACTGGGCGCGCTGCCATTGCAGGTCGAGCATCGACGCCTTGGCACTCTGCAGTTGAGTCTTGCCGGTGGCCAGGTCCGCACGCGAGGAAATCTGCTCGTCGTATTTGTTCTGGATGATCTGCAAATAGCGCTCGTAACCGGCGATGGTCTCTTTGTACAGGGCGATGCGCTGGTCCAGGATGCGCAGCTGGAAGTAATCCTGAGCCAGGGTCGACTGCGCGCTGAGCGTGGCGTTGGCCAGGTCCGCGGCGCTGGCCTGGGCGCTGGCACGGTCCTGTTCCACGGTGCGGCGCAGCTTGCCCCAGATGTCGGCTTCCCAGCTCAGGCTGAGGCTGGCGGTGTGGTCTTTGCTCACGCCGCCGCTGGAGCCGGTGCTGCTGGACGACGAGCCGCTGCCGGTTTCGCTACGGGTGCTGGACGCGGTGCCGGTCAGGGTCGGGAACAGCCCGGCACGTGACTGGTCCACCAGGCCCAGGGCCTGGCGGTATTGCGCTGCGTACAGCGCCACGTTCTGGTTATTGAGCTGCACTTGGCTGGCCAGCGTGTTCAGTTGCGGGTCCTGGTACAGCTCCCACCACGGCCCCTTGGGCAGCTCGTCCTGGGGGCTCGCCGCTTTCCAGCCCTGGGCCTCCTTGAAAGTGGTGGAAATCGGCGCCGTCGGCTTCTTGTAGTCAGGGCCGACCATGCAGCCACCCAGCAGGCTGCTGGCCAGCAGCACGGCGATACACAGGCGGGAAGGCAGAAAAGCGTTCATCGTTTAACCCTTGTCAGTCAGCCGGGCACATGAGTGCGACGGATACGCGTGTGCCAGAAGTGCCGGGTGGCACGGCTGGCACGGTCGAGATAGAGGTACACCACCGGGGTGGTGAACAGCGTCAGCAGTTGGCTCAGCGCCAGGCCGCCGGCAATCGCCACGCCCAGCGGCTTGCGCAGGTCGGCGTCGCCGCCGCTGCCCAGGGCCAGCGGCAAGGCGCCGAAGAAGGCCGCCAGCGTGGTCATCATGATCGGTCGGAAGCGCATGCGGCAGGCCTCGATGATCGCCTGTTCGGGCGGCAACTTGCGGTCGCGCTCGGCCACCAGGGCGAAGTCGATCATCATGATGGCGTTTTTCTTGACGATGCCGATCAGCAACAGGATGCCGATCAGCGCGATCACCGTCAGCTGCATGTTTACCGCCTTGAGCAGCAACAGCGCCCCCACCCCTGCCGACGGCAGCGTCGACAGAATGGTCAGCGGGTGGATGTAGCTCTCATACAGCACGCCCAGCACGATATACACCGCCAGCAAGGCTGCGGCGATCAGCCACGGCATGCTCGCCGCCAGCGCCGCGTAGGCCTGGGCGGTACCGGCAAAGCCGGCCTGAATGTCCCGCGGCAACCCGACCTTGTCCACCGCCGCGTTGATGGCGGCGGTGGCCTGCTCCAGCGACACCCCGTCCTGCAGGTTGAAGGCGATGGTGCTGGTGGCCGACTGCCCCTGGTGGGCCACGGCCAGCGGTGCGTTGTCGGGGCTGAAGGTGGCGAAGGCGGTCAGCGGCACCTGCTGGTTGTCACTGTTGATCACGTACATGCGTTCCAGCATGGTGGCGTCGCTGGTGTACACCGGGTCCAGGCCCATCACCACGTGATACTGGTTCAGGGTCTTGTACAGCGTGGCCACCTGGCGCTGGCTGTACGAGTTATTGAGCAGGTTGTCGATATCGCTGACGCTGACGCCCAGGCGGCTGGCGGCGGCGCGGTCGATGTGCAGCTTGAGTTCCTGGCCGCCGGTCTGCGAGTCGGAGTCGATGCCGGTCAGTTGCGGCAAGGCGCGCAACGCCGCCTCGACTTTCGGCTCCCACACCCGCAACAGATCCAGGTCATCGGCCTGCAGGCTGAACTGGTAGGTGGCGTTGGCGCTGCGGCCGCCCACGCGAATGTCCTCGGCGGGCATCAGGAACACCTGAATGCCGGCCACCTTGTTGTTGGCCTTGGTCAGTCGGTTGGCGATGGCCGCGGCGCTGCTGGTGCGTAGTTTGTAATCCTTGAGGCGGATGAAGAAGTCACCGGTGTTGCGCGACCCGGCCCGGCCGCTGCCGGTGGACGACATCACGGCCTCCACGTCAGGGTCGGCCGCCAGATCGTGGGCGATCTGCATCAGGTGCGGCTTGAGCGCCTGGAACGAGATGTTCTGGTCGGCGCGCACGGCGCCCATCAATACGCCGGTGTCCTGGGCCGGGAAAAAGCCCTTCTGCACCGTGGCGTACAGGTACACATTGAGCCCCACGGTCAGCAGCAGGCTGAACATAGTCAGCAGGCGATGGCGCATGACCCACGCCAGCGCCGCCAGGTAGGCGCCCTGCACGCGGGCCAGCGCCGCCTCGATCCACTGGTACAGCTTGGGCTCTTTCGCATCATGCTTGGGTTGGCGCAGCAGCATCACGCACAGCACCGGGGTCAGGCTCAGCGACACGATCATCGACAAGCCCAAGGCGATGCTCAGGGTCACGGCGAATTCGCGGAACAACCGCCCGACGATGCTGCCCATCAGCAGGATGGGAATGAACACGGCAATCAGCGACAGGGTCATCGACAGCACCGTGAAGCCCACCTCGCGGGTGCCCATCAAGGCCGCCCGCAGCGGGCGCATGCCCATCTCCTGATAGCGGGCGATGTTCTCCAGCACCACGATGGCGTCGTCCACCACAAAGCCGGTGCAGATGATCAGCGCCATCAGCGACAGGTTGTCCAGGCTGTAGCCCAGCAGGTACATCAGCGAGCAGGTGCCGATCAGCGACACCGGCAACACCACCGCCGGGATCAGCGTGGCGCGCAGGTTGCGCAGGAACACGAACACCACGGCGATCACCAGCAAGGTGGCGATCAGCAGCGTTTCCTCGGTGTCGTGCAGTGATGATTTGACCGTGGGGCCGCGGTCGATCACCGGGACCAACTGCACGTCACCGGGGATCTCGCGCTGCAACTCGGGGATCAGTGCCTTGATGCTGTCGATGGTCTGCAGCATGTTGGCGCCGGCCTGGCGGGTCACGCCCAGGGTCACCGACGGCTGGCCGTTGTAGTAACCGCCGACAAAGGTGTCTTCCACCGAATCGTAGACGTTGGCCACATCGCTCAGGCGCACGGCGGTGCCGTTCTGGTAGGTGATCACCAGCTTCTGGTAATCCACGGCCTTGTCGATCTGGTCGTTGCCGTCGATCACCCAGCTTTGCCCGCTGCCTTGCAGGATGCCCTTGGGCTTGGCCTTGGTGGCGTTGTCGATGGCTTCGCGCACGGTCTCAAGCGAGATACCGGCGTTGACCAGCAGGTTGGGCTGAATGTCGATGCGCACCGCCGGCAACGCGCCACCGCGCACCGACACCTCGCCCACGCCGTTCACCTGGGCAATCTTTTGCTGCAGCTTGCTGTAGGCCAGGTCGTAGAGCTCGCCCGGGCTGCGCGTGGGCGACGTCAACGCCAGCATCAGCACCGGCGCTTCCGACGGGTTGGCCTTGCGGTAGGTGGGCAGCGACGGCATCGAGCTGGGCAGCAGGCTGCGCGAGGCGTTGATGGCCGCCTGCACGTCGCGGGCGGCGCCGTTGATGTCGCGGTCCAGTTCGAACTGCAGAATCAGCGTGGTGGAGCCCTGGCTGCTGGTGGAAGTCATCTCGGTGATGCCGGCGATCTGCCCCAGGCTGCGCTCCAGCGGCGTGGCCACCGTGGCGGCCATGGTTTCCGGGCTGGCCCCGGCCAGCGACGCGCTGACCATGATGGTCGGGAAGTCGACCTGGGGCAGCGGCGCCACCGGCAGCAGCGTGTAGCCCAGGATGCCGGCCAGGGTGATGCTCAGGCTCAGCAGCAGGGTGGCTACCGGTTTGCGAATGAACAGCCGTGACAGGTTCATGCCCGCGCCCTGCCCCGGTTGATGCGTGCCTTGGCGCGTTCGCTCAGGCGATCAAACATCAGGTAGATCACCGGTGTGGTGAACAACGTGAGGATCTGGCTGAGCAACAGGCCACCGACAATCACCAGGCCCAGCGGCCGGCGCAGTTCGGCACCGGCACCGGTGGCCAGCATCAGCGGCAAGGCGCCGAACAAGGCCGCCAGGGTGGTCATCAGGATCGGCCGCAAGCGCAGCAGCGCGGCCCGGTGGATGGCGTCACGGGCGTTCAGGCGCTGATGCTGACGGCCCTCCAGGGCGAAGTCGATCATCATGATGGCGTTCTTTTTGACGATACCGATCAGCAGAATCACCCCGATCAGCGCAATCAGGCTGAACTCCGTGCCAGTCAGCAGCAGCGCCAACAAGGCACCGATGGCCGCCGAGGGCAGCGTCGAGAGGATGGTCACCGGGTGGATAAAACTCTCGTAGAGCATGCCCAGCACGATGTACATGGTGATCAGCGCCGCCAGGATCAGCCACAGGGTGTTGCCGGTGGCGGTCTGGAAGGCATCGGCGGCGCCCTGGTAGCGCAGGGTGATGCTGCTGGGGGCGTTGAGCTCGGTCATCACTTCGCTGATGGCCTGTTGCGCCTGTTCCAGCGAATAACCGTCGGCCAGGTTGAACGACAGGGTCACGGCCGGGAACTGGTCCAGGCGGCTGAGCGACAGCGAGCCGGTACGCTGGCCGACCTTGGCGATGTCAGTCAGGCGCACCATCTGCGCGGCGGTCGTGGTGGTCGACGAGCTGGTGGTGGACGCACTGCTGCCGGTGGTGGTGCCGGTGGTCGTGGTGGTCGTGCTGCTGTTGCTGCCCGTGGTGCTGGTGGTGGCGGCAGCCAGGTAGATGTTGTCGAACGCGGCCAGGTTCTGCTGGAACTTGCCGGGCACCTGCAGCACTACGCGGTACTGGTTGGACTGGGTGAAGATGGTCGAAATCAGCCGCTGGCCGAAGGCGTTGTACAGCGCGGTGTCGACGTCGGAAGCGGTGATGCCGTAGCGCATGGCGGCGGCGCGGTCCAACTCCACGTAGGCCACCAGGCCCTGGTCCTGCAGGTTGTCGATGACGTCGCGCATCTCCTTGCGGTGCTGCAGCTTCTCCATCAGCTTGGGAATCAATGCCGAGAGGTTGGCGCTTTCCGAGTCGTCGAGGGTGAACTGGTACTGGCTGGGGGTCAGTTGGTCGTCCACGGTCAGGTCCTGGGACGACACCAGGTTCAGTTGCAGGCCGGCGACGCTCTTGGCCGATTTCTCCAGGCGGGCGATGACCTGGGTAGCGGTGTCATTGCGGTCTTCGAAGGGCTTGAGTTCGATCTGCAGGCGGCCGTTGTTCAGCGAGCCGTTGTTGCCGTCGACGCCAATGGTGGACGACACCGATTCCACCGCCGGGTCCTGGCGCACCACCTCGACCATGGCTTGCTGGCGGCGCTCCATCTCACCGAACGAGACGTCTTGCGAGGCGCGGGTGAAGCCCTGGATCAGGCCGGTGTCCTGGGTCGGGAAGAAGCCCTTGGGCACCACCAGGTAGAGGAAGCCGGTCAGTGCCACGGTGCCGACGGCCACCAGCAGGGTCAGGCGCTGGTGGTCCAGCACCCACACCAGGCCGCGGTCATAGGCGTTGAGCACCTTGTGGTACTGGCGGTCGCCCCACTGGGCGAAGCGGCTCTGACCGCCCTCGGGCACGTGGCGCAGCAGGTGCGCGCACAGCATCGGGGTCAGGGTCAGCGAGACCACCATCGACACCAGGATCGCCACCGCCAGGGTGATGGCGAACTCGCGGAACAGCCGGCCCACCACGTCGCCCATGAACAGCAGCGGGATCAGCACGGCAATCAGCGAGAAGGTCAGCGAGATAATAGTGAAGCCGATTTCCTGCGAGCCCTTCAGGGCCGCGGCCATGGGCTCCTCGCCCTCCTCCAGGTGCCGCGAGATGTTTTCCACCACCACGATGGCGTCGTCGATGACGAAGCCGGTGGCGATGGTCAGGGCCATCAGCGTCAGGTTGTTCACGCTGAAACCGGCCAGGTACATCACGCCGAAGGTGCCGATCAGCGACAGCGGTACGGCCAGGCTGGGGATCAGGGTGGCGGTGAAGTTGCCGAGGAAGGCGAAGGTCACCAACACCACCAGGCCGATCGACAGCAGCAGCTCGATCTGCACGTCCTTGATCGAGGCGCGGATGGTCTGGGTGCGGTCGCTGATCACGCTGAGTTTCACCGAATCAGGCAGCGCCGACTGCAGGGTGGGCAGCTTCTGCTTGATGCTGTCCACCACCTCGATGACGTTGGCGCCGGGCTGGCGCTGCACGTTGATGACGATGGCCGGCTTGCCGTCGGCGCTGGCCGACAGGTACTGGTCCTGGGGCGCTTCGGCGGTGGTGGCGACGTCCTTGAGGCGCAGGGCCGCGCCGTTTTCGTAGGCCAGCACCAGCTCGCCGTATTCCACGGCGTCGCGCAGCTGGTCGTTGGCGTCGATGGTGATGGAGTGCGAGGGGCCGTCGAAACCGCCCTTGGAGCCGTTGACGTTGGCGGCGTTGACTTTGTCGTACACGTCTTCCAGGGTCAGGCCGTGGGCGGCCAGGCTGGTGGGGTTGACCTCGATCTTCACGGCCGGTTGCTGGCCGCCCGCCAGGCTGACCATGCCCACACCGGAAATCTGCGACAGTTTCAGCGCCACGCGGGTATTGATCAGGTCCTGCACGCGGGTCAGCGGCAGGCTGTCGGAGGTGGCGGCCAGGGTCAGCACGGCGGTGTCCGCCGGGTTGACCTTTTTATAGGTGGGCGGGTTGGGCAGGTCGCTGGGCAGCAGGCTGTCGGCGGCGTTGATGGCCGCCTGCACTTCCTGCTCGGCCACGTCCAGGGACAGGTCCAGGGAGAACTTCAGGGTAATCACCGAGGCCCCGGCCGAGCTGGTCGAGTACATCTGCGACAGCCCCGACATCTGCCCCAACTGACGCTCCAGCGGCGCGGTGACCGCCGAGGCCAGCACGTTGGAACTGGCACCGGGGTACAGGGTACTGACCTGGATGGTCGGGTAATCGACCTCGGGCAGTGCCGAGGTGGACAGCAGCCGGTAGGCAAAAATACCCGCCAGCATCACCGCCAGCATCAGCAGCACGGTGGCGACCGGGCGGTGGATGAAGAGTCTGGACGGGTTCATTCGCTTTTCGCACCGGCAGCGGGCTTGGCGGTAGTGGTTGCGGCCTTGTCAGTGCTGGCCGGCTTCTCGACGTCCACCTTGGCGCCGTCACGCAGGTGATCGATGCCACGGGTCACCACTTGCTCGCCCTGGGCCACGCCCTCGGTAATCACGGTTTGCTCGCCCAGCGCCGGCCCGGTCTTGATGGTGCGGCGTTCGGCCTTGCCGTCCTTCACGGCGTAGAGGAACTCACCGTCGCTGCTCAGTTGCACAGCGGCCGAAGGCACCACCACGGCGTTGTGCAGGGTGTCGGTGGTCAGCTTCACGTTGACGAACTGGTTGGGGTAGAGCTTCTCGTCCGGATTGTCGAACAGCGCCTTGAGCTTGATGCTGCCGGTGCTGGTGTCGATTTCGTTGCTGATGAACTTCAGCGTGCCGTTGGCCAGCACGGCGTTACCCATCTGATCCAGGGCCTGCACCGCCAACACTTCGCCCTTGCGCACTTTAGGCAGGATGCTCGCCAGTTGCGCCTGGGGGATGCTGAAGGTCACGGCGATGGGGTTGGTCTGGGTCACAGTGACGATGCCGGTGGTGCTGCTGGAAGTCACGATGTTGCCTGGGTCCACCAGGCGCAGGCCGACGTAGCCGTCAATGGGCGAGACGATCTTGGCATAGATCAGGTTCAGCTTGGCGGCGTCGATCTGTGCCAGGTCGGCCTTGACCGCGCCCTGGTACTGGCCAACGGTGGCCACCTGGGTGTCCAGGTCCTGCTTGGCGATGGAGTCCTTGGCGAACAGGCGCTTGTAGCGCTCGGCCGTCAGCTGGGCGCTTTTGAGCAGCGCCTGGTTCTGCGCCAGGTCACCCTGGTATTGGTCCAGGGTGGCCTGGTAGGCGCGCGGGTCGATCTGCGCCAGCAACTGGCCTTTCTTCACGTACTGGCCTTCGGTGAAGTACACCGCCATCAGCTCACCGTCGACGCGGCTGGTGACCGTGACCGAGTAGTTGGGAATCACCGTGCCCAGCGCCTGCTGAATCACCGGCACATCGGCCACGCCCGCCGTGCCCACCGCCACGCTGACCGTGGCATTGGCGTCCATCCCCGGCCCACTGTGCCGCCCGCCGGGGCCGGCAGCGCGTGCGGCGCCCGCCTCCGGGGCTTCGGGGGTGGACGGGGTGTGCTTGACGTAAATGAAGGCAGCGCCAATGGCGGCGGCAATCAGAAGCGCAAGTACAAGAGGCTTGCGGGAACGGGCGGCCGGAGTCTGGGTCATTGGAAACTTCTGCGTAGGCGAGGAATAAAAGGCACCGGCAACGACGCGGCGCTGCGCAATTCACCGGGCAGCATAGCCAGTAATTGTGCAGGGAGTGTGCAGGGCGCACTGTTCGAGCGGGTGTGTACGATTAAGTTCATAACGGCATTTGACCTTGCGCCGAACGCCCTGCCAACCCTGATGGGTGGGCTTTGCTTTTTATTTACATAGTGTTGACGAAGGGGGAGTGGATTAGCTGTGGGATTGGGTCAAGGCCACCAGGTGCATGTCTTGGTTTTTATGTTGTTCATGAGATCGAGCGCCGCCCGCGCGGCGCTTCGCGGGCAGAGCCCGCTCCCACGTTTGTTTCGGGCAAATTATGCCAGTTAAATCACCTCGACCGCCTTGTTGGCACCACCACAGATTTGTAGCGAAAAAACAAAACGGACCAGGTGATGGCACTGGCATAACTGGCCCGAAACAAACGTGGGAGCGGGCTCTGCCCGCGAAGCGCCGCGCGGGCGGCGCGCGGTCTGTGCAGCACAGAAAGAATATCGTCGTACGCCCAAAGGCCTACATCACTCCTTCCACCCCCCACCCAACGCCTTGTACAAATCCACCTCCGCCGTCAACTGCGCCAACCGATCCGTAATCGCCGACTGCTGGGCGCTGAACAGCGAGCGCTGGGCGTCGAGGAAGGTCAGGTTGCTGTCGATGCCGGTGCGGTAGCGGCGCTCGGCCAGGCGGTAGTAGTCCTGGTTGGCTTGCACCAGGTCCTTCTGCGCCAGCAACTGCTGCTTGTAGGTCTGCCGCGCGGCCAGGCCGTCGGAGACTTCCTGGAAGCCGGTCTGGATGGCTTTTTCGTAGCTGGCGACGTTGACGTCTTTCTCGATTTTCGCGTAGTCCAGGCTGGCCTTCAGGCTGCCGGCGTTGAAGATCGGGATGTTGATGTTCGGCGCAAACGTCCAGGTGCCCTGCCCGCCCTTGAACAGGTGGCCCATGTCGGCGCTTTCCGAGCCGGCGCTGGCCGTCAGGGTAATGCTGGGGAAGAACGCAGCCCGCGCCGCGCCAATGTTGGCGTTGGCGGCCTCGAGGGTGTGTTCGGCCTCAAGGATGTCCGGGCGGCGCTGCAGCAGGTCGGACGGCAGGCCCGCCGGCACTTCGGCCACCAGGTCGCCGGCCAGCGGCTGGGCGGCCGGCAGGTTGTCGGGCAGGTGGGTGCCGAGCAGCAGCACCAGGTTGTCCATGTCCTGGGCCACGGCGCGCTGGTACTTGGCCAGGCTGACCTTGGCGGTTTCCACCGAGATGCGCGCAGTGCTGACGTCCAGCGCGGTGGAGATGCCCACCTCGCCGCTGTGGGCGGTCAGCTTGTAGCTCTGCTGGTAAGTGTCGAGGGTGTCCTGGGTCAGCTTGAGCAGCTCCTTGTCAGACTCCAGGGTGAACCAGGCGTTGGCCACGCTGGCCACCAGGCTGATCTGTGTGGAGCGTCGGCCTTCGTCGCTCGCCAGGTAGGTTTCCAACGCCTCCTTGCTGAGGCTGCGCACGCGGCCCCACAGGTCCAGCTCATAGGCGCTGACACCCAGGGTGGCGGTGTATTCACCGCCCACGCTGGTCTTGCCGGTGGTGCTCAAGTCAGCCGGAGTGCGCGTGCGCGTCGCCGTGCCCCCGGCGGTAACCGCCGGGAACAGGTCAGCCCGCTGGATGCGGTACTGGGCGCGGTACGCCTCGACATTCAAGGCTGCCACGCGCAGGTCGCGGTTGTTGTCCAGGGCGGTGTGGATCACTGCCTGCAAGGCCGGGTCGCGGAATACTTGCTTCCAGCCCTGCTCGGCGGCGGCCTGACTGGCCGCCTCCTGGGCCGGCGCGTACGCCGGCCCTTGGGGGAATTGCGCGGCTACCGGTGCGGCCGGACGATCGTAGTGCGGGATCAGCGAGCAGCCGCCGAGCATGAACGCCGCCAGGGCCAGACACGTCAGGGGACGGATCATTGTGCGGTCTCCTCTTCAAGGGCAGGTGCGGGTTGATCCTTGGCCTTGCGCTTGTCGCCAAACAGCGACGAGATCGTGACGAAGAACAACGGCACCCAGAAAACAGCCAGGGTGGTGGCGGTGAGCATGCCGCCGATCACGCCGGTACCGATGGCGTGCTGGCTGCCGGCGCCAGCGCCGTGGGAAATGGCCAGGGGCACCACGCCGAGGATGAACGCCAGCGAGGTCATGATGATCGGCCGCAGACGAATCCGGCAGGCCTCAATCGCAGCCTCGGTGTAGCTGCGGCCCTGCTCGTGCAGTTCCTTGGCGAACTCGACGATGAGGATGGCGTTCTTCGCCGCCAGGCCGATGGTGGTCAACAGGCCTACCTGGAAGTACACGTCGTTGGACAGCCCACGCAAGGTGGTGGCCAGCAGCGCACCAATGATCCCCAACGGCACCACCAGCATCACCGCAATCGGGATCGACCAGCTTTCATACAGCGCCGCCAGGCACAGGAACACCATCAACATCGAAATGGCGTACAGCGCCGGCGCCTGGGAGCCGGACAGCTTCTCTTCATACGACAGGCCGGTCCAGGAGTAGCCGATACCGGTCGGCAAGGTAGCGGCAATGCGCGCCACTTCGGCCATGGCCTCACCGGTGCTGTGCCCCGGGGCCGGGGCGCCCAGCAGTTCCACCGCCGATACACCGTTGAAGCGCGACAGCTTGGGCGAGCCATACACCCACTTGCCGCTGGCGAAGGCCGAGAACGGCACCATGGTGCCGGCGCTGTTGCGCACGTACCACTTGTTCAGGTCTTCAGGGTTCATGCGCGAATCGGCCTTGCCCTGGATGTACACCTTCTTCACCCGGCCACGGTCGATGAAGTCGTTGACGTAGCTGCCACCGAAGGCATACGACAGGGTGTCGTTGACGTCGGCCACGGTCACGCCCAGCGCTTCGGTGCGCTCGTCGTCGAGAATCAGTTGGTACTGCGGCTCATCGTCCAGACCGTTAGGGCGCACCTGGGACAGGATCGGGCTCTTGGCGGCAGCGGCCAGGAACTTGTTGCGTGCCTGCATCAGCTTTTCATGGCCAACGCCGGAGCGATCCTGCAGGTACACGTCGAAGCCGCTGGCGTTACCCAGTTCCATCACCGCCGGCGGCGCGAAGGCAAACACCATGGCGTCACGGAAGCTGGCGAAGTGTTTCTGCGCACGGGCGGCCAGGGCGCTGACGCTGTTGGAGGCGTCGCGCTGGTCCCACGGCTTGAGCATCACGAAGCCCATGCCCGAGTTCTGGCTGCGGCCGGCGAAGTTGAAGCCGGTCACGGTGAACACCGAGCTGACCGCGCCGGATTCGTCCTTGAGCATGTAGTCGCGCATGCGGTCGATGACCTGCTGCGTACGCTGGGCCGGGGTGCCCGGTGGCGTGGTGACCTGGGAGAACAATACGCCCTGGTCTTCTTCAGGCAGGAACGAGGACGGAATGCGCGTGAACAGGAAAATCATGCCGCCCACGATCAGCGCATAGGCCAGCAGGTACGGCGCCTTGTGGCGCAGGATGCTGATCACGCCCTTCTCGTAACGGTTCACGCCACGGTCGAAGGTGCGGTTGAACCAGCCGAAGAAACCGGTGGTCTTGCCGTGGCTGCCCTTGGCAATCGGCTTGAGGATGGTGGCGCACAAGGCCGGGGTGAACACCAGGGCCACCAGCACCGACAGGGCCATGGCCGAAACGATGGTGATGGAGAATTGACGGTAGATCACGCCCGTGGAGCCGCCGAAGAAGGCCATGGGCAGCAGTACCGCCGACAGCACCATGGCGATACCCACCAGGGCGCCCTGAATCTGGCCCATGGATTTTTTCGTCGCTTCTTTGGGTGACAGGCCGTCCTCGACCATCACCCGCTCGACGTTTTCCACCACCACAATGGCGTCGTCCACCAATAGGCCGATGGCCAACACCATGCCGAACATGGTCAGGGTGTTGATGCTGAAACCGGCGGCTGCCAGGATACCGAAGGTACCCAGCAGTACCACGGGCACCGCCATGGTGGTGATCAGGGTGGCACGGATGTTCTGCAGGAACAGCAGCATCACCAGGAACACCAGGATGATCGCTTCCACCAGGGTCTCGACCACACCGTGGATGGAGCCGGTGATCACCGGCGTGGTGTCATAGGGGTAGACCACCTTCACGCCCGATGGGAAGAAGGGTTCGAGCTGCTTGACGGTGTCGCGGATGGCCTTGGCGGTGTCCAGTGCGTTGGCGCCGGTGGCCAGTTTGATCGCCATGCCCGAGGCCGGCTTGCCGTTGTACTCGGAGCTGATGCTGTAGTTCTCGCCGCCCAGGCCCACGTCGGCGACATCGCCTACGCGTACCTGGGAACCGTCGGTGTTGACCTTGAGCAGGATTTTCTTGAACTGCTCGGCGGTCTGCAGGCGGGTCTTGCCGATGATGGTGGCGTTGAGTTCCTGATGCGCCACCGACGGCAGGCCGCCCAGTTGCCCCGAGGACACCTGCACGTTCTGGTTGGTGATGGCGGTGGACACGTCGGCCGGGGTCAGCGCGTATTTGTTGAGCTTGGCCGGGTCCAGCCAGATGCGCATGGCGTACTGGGCGCCGAACACCTGGAAGTCACCCACGCCGCTGGTGCGCGAGATGGGGTCCTGCATGTTGGAAACGATGTAGTTGGCCAGATCATCCTTGGTCATGCTGCCATCGTCGGACACCAGGCCGATCACCATCAGGAAGTTCTTCACCCCCTTGGTCACGCGGATACCCTGGTTCTGCACTTCCTGGGGCAGCAACGGAGTGGCCAGGTTGAGCTTGTTCTGCACCTGCACCTGGGCCATGTCCGGGTTGGTGCCCTGGTTGAAGGTGGCCTCGATGGTCATCGAACCGTCGGAGTTACTGTCCGAGGAAATGTAGCGCAGGTTGTCGATGCCGTTGAGCTGCTGCTCGATCACCTGAACCACGGTGTCCTGCACGGTCTGCGCCGAGGCGCCCGGGTAGGTCACGGTGATGTCGATGGCCGGCGGCGCGATGCTGGGGTACTGGTTGACCGGCAGGTTGAGGATCGACAAGGCGCCGACCAGCATGATCACCAGGGCGATCACCCAGGCGAAGATGGGCCGGTCGATAAAGAACTTGGACATGGCTTACTCCCCTTTTGCCGCGACGCTGGCCTGGGCATTCACCGGGGCCTGGACGTTGCTGGCCTGGGTGACCTTGACCGTGTCACCCGGGTGCACGTACTGCAGGCCCTCGGTGATCAGGCGGTCGCCGTCGTGCAGGCCGTCCTGGATCAGCCAGTCGGTGCCGGCGGTGCGGTCGGCCTTCAACTCACGCAGCTCGACCTTGTTGTCGGCGTTCACCACCAGCGCGGTCGGCGTGCCTTTGAGGTCGTGGGTCACGCCCTGTTGCGGCGCCAGGATGGCGGTGGCGGCAACGCCGGCCTGCAGTTGTGCGTGCACGAACATGCCCGGCAGCAGGGTGTGGTCGGGGTTGGCGAACTTGGCGCGCAGGGTCACGGAGCCGGTGCTCTCGTCCACCGACACTTCCGAGAATTCCAGGGTGCCGTCCTGGTTGAAGGTGCTGCCGTCTTCCAGGGTCAGCTTGACCTTGGCGGCGTTGTCACCGGCTTTCTGCAATTGCCCGCTGGCCAGCTCCTTGCGCAGTTTCAGCAGGTTGGCCGAGGACTCGGTGACGTCGACGTAAATCGGGTCCAACTGCTGGATGGTGGCCATCGCGTCAGTCTGCGCGCTGGTCACCAGCGCACCCTCGGTCACGCTGGAGCGGCCGATGCGGCCGTCGATCGGCGCCAGCACCTTGGTGTAGCGCATGTTGATCTGCGCGGTCATCAGGGTGGCTTCGTCCTGCAGCTCGGTGGCCTTGGCGTTGTCGTATTCCTGACGGCTGACGGCCTGCTCGCTGATCAACTGCTTGTAGCGATCAGCCAACGATTTGGCCGACGCCAGGCTGGCCTTGGCGCTGGCCAGGGTGGCCTCGTACACCGACGGGTCGATCTGGTACAGCTGCTGCCCGGCCTTGACGTCGGAACCCTCCTTGAACAGGCGCGACAGGATCACGCCATCCACTTGCGGACGCACCTCGGCCACCCGGAACGCGGTGACGCGGCCGGGCACCTCAGTGGTCAGGGCGTACGGCTGGGGGTGCAGGGTGACAACGCCCACTTGGGGCGTCTGCTGGGCGGGTGCAGCCGCCTCCTGGTTACAGCCGGCAAGCAGGCAGGCCAGTGCCGCCGCCGAGACCAGGGTGGTCACGCAAGGCTTGAGCTTCATGAAAATTCCTCTGTGCAACTAGGTAGGTAGCGTTGCTGAACACGATGCCGGCCAAGGCCCGGCGCAGCGCACGGGCCGTTGGCGGCGTGCGGAGTCAGCGAAGGGTGGAGAGCCTATTGCACAAATGTGGATTGACTATGGAGACGTGATGCGCGGGCGATTGAGGACGTCGCACAAAAGGTTGAACCCTGCGGGCCAGAGCGGTTCGCAGATGATGAGGGCGTCGATGGAGGGCGCTGTGGACTGGCACTCACACGGAGTGAGCGATGAACCTTTCGGCGTTTTTTCTCAATGCAGTGGTGTGCACCACCGCTGCCCACGACAACTGCATGCCGCCGCAATTTTTGTGGATGCCGCCCAAGTACCTGACCGATGAGGTGCGGGCGACGCAGTGCAATGCGCGGGCGCAACAGTTGAACAACGCACAGACCGATCGCACGATGTTCTATCGCTGCGATGCGCGGCGCGGGGCGTAATCGAGTTGCCTGCTTCCCGAGCTTTGCTCGGTCCCACACCGGTCGCGGCAGTTGAGTCAGGAAGGCAAAGCACTCAGCTTTTCGCTATTCGCTTTGCCTTTCTGACACGCATTGCCCGACCGGTGTGGGACCGAGCAAAGCTCGGGAAGCAGGCACCACAAATCAACCAGCCAACTCAGCTTCAATGGCCTTGAGCAACCGCGCATCATCCGCCGCCACATCCGGCGCAAAGCGCCCCACCACCTCGCCCGTACGGCTGATCAGGAATTTCTCGAAGTTCCACTGCACCTCCGGCACCGGGTTCACCGGGATGCCCTTGCCGCTCAGGCGCTCGCGCCACGGGCCTTCGCCGACGGCGTCGGGAGTCATGGCGGGCTCCGTGGTGGGCGATAAACAAGCTCAAGACTCTACCACCGGTCCCACAGTTATTGAGCGCGGGTCATGCAGCGGGCGCGGCGTTCGTCGACGCGGCGGGCGAACCAGGCGGTGGTCAGGTGGCGGGTGATTTTCGGGCTTTCCAGGGTAATGCCCGGCAGGATCGCGCGCGGCACCGGCTGGCCCGCCACCTGGTCGGCCAGCTCGAAGACGCGCTGGTACACCCGAGTGTCCTCGAAGTCCAACTGCTCGCCCTTGTCCAGGGCCTTGCGGATGTCGTTGTTGCTCATGTCCAGGCGCTTGCCCATGGAGCGCACGGCCAGCTCGGTCTGACCGGGGCTGATGGAGCCGTAGTCGATCAAGTCACCGTCCAGCGCCAGACGGATCTTGACCAGGCGGTTTAATGCAGCCTGGAAGGCGGCATTGCGGCTGGCGTAATGCCCGGCGTTGAAATCGGCGAAGCGATACAGCGGCTCTGGGTAATGCACGGGGTAGCCGAGCAAATGCGCCGTACCGAAATACACCCCGCCGCGACGGCTGAACACCTCCCGGCGCACCGAGCCTTCCACCGGGTATGGATAGCCCCGCGCGTTGGCCTCGGCAAATGCCACGCTGACCTGCATGGGCCCGGCGGTATGCACCGGGTTGAAATTGCCGAACAACTGCCGCCCCAATGGCACGATGCCGATGAAATCGTCAAACACAGCGCTCAATTCACGCTCCGAACGTGCACTGTTGATGCGTTGCGCGTAGGTCTTGCCCGTGGGCGAAGTGAGGCCCAGCGCGGTGTCGACCAGAAACGCCGGCACATGCACGCGGGCGGCACGGCGGTCGATTTCCTGGCGGGCGATGCGGCCCAGGCCCGGCACTTGCGGGTCGGCCTGGAAGTTGGATTCCTGCTCGATGACGGCAATCACCGAACACAGGTTCTGGTTGCTGGGTTCCAGCGACTGGGCCTCGAAGGCCTTTTGAATGTCCGTGGCCCAGCCTTGGCGATCACTGGCCGAGGGCGGCAACAGGCGCGCCACTTTGGCGCGCACCTGTTCGGGCGTGAGGGGCGTTTGCAGCGGCTGATGACTACAGGCGGCCAGGGCCAGCAGCCCGATCATCAGTACAACGCGTTTCAACTCGCTCAATCGCCCACCTCTGGGTCAGGGTTCAGTCATCAGCATAGGCCTGCGGCTCGGTGGCCGTGCGGTCGATGCGCGCGCCCATGGCCTGTTCGAACGCGGCCAGCGGGATCAGTGCCTTGCCGTCAGGGCCGGTGTACTGCACCCGGTATGGCGCGTCGTGACTCAACTGGCGCAGCTGGTCCATGCTCTGCGCCACGTACGCCACACTGACGAAACGTTCGCCGTTGACGGGGTTCAGCCAGCGCTCGAACAACAGCGTACCACCGGGCGCTGCGTCGTTCTGCGGGTACTGGGCAATCTTCCAGTCAAAGCCGAGCAAGGTACGCAGCTGCGCAATGTTGCCGTCGTGCCCCACGTACGCCAGCCAGGTGGCCGCCAGCGGGCTGCCGGCGACCGATCGGTCGGTTTCATCCAGGCCGAGCAGCACCTGGTTGAGCAATTGCGACGCACCGCGCCGGGCAATGTAAGGCACGTGCTGAGTCAGAGCATATTTGGCCCCGCGCAGTTCCATCAGCGCGGCAACCTGATCGGCGTTGCGGGCGTGCCCGAAGGCCACCTGGTCCAGCGGCAGGCCTTCGGCGTACTGCATGCGGATGGTTTCCGCCATGCTGGCGCCCACGCTCAGCGGGCCGCTGAGCTTGACCGTGGTGCCCTTCTCTTTCAGGCCCCAGGGTTGCTGGCTCAAGGCGCAGCCCTTGGGCCTGGTGCAAGGGGTGGGCACGCCCACCACGTGCTGCATGCGCTGCAAGGCCGGCTCATAGCGTGCCTGGGCCGCCTGCGGGCTGCCGCCCATGGCCACGCGCATGGCTTGCTCGGCCTGCTGGCGGTCGAGGGCGCCCAGGCCGTTTTCGCTGGGGTGGAACAGCCGGTCCTGGCTGGCGCGCCCGTGGTGCACGGGGATCGTGCAACCGGGGAACATGCCCTCCAGCAAAGCCTTGCCGGTGGCACGGGTGCGCGAGGCCGGGCTGGCCCACAGGTACGCTTGATCGGCGGATGGGCAGCCACTGGCGGTCAGCAGCCCCTGCCCTTGCAGGTACTGGCGCTGCCACTGGCCCAGCAGCACGGTGGCGGCGTAGCCATGGGCGGTCAGCAGGCCGTCGGCCACGGCGAATTTGGCCCAGGGTTTGGCTGACCAGCTGTCCAGCTCCGGGGTGTCGGTGGCAGGGCGGATGCCGTGGCGCATCACCAGCACCACCTTGTCCAGGCGCAGGCCCTGGGTGTTCAACGCCTCGGCGTGGGCCAGGGGCGTGGCGGCCAGGCCCAAGGCCAGAATCAGGGCACGCAGTGGTTTAGAAGTCATAACGGGCATTCACGCTCAGGGTCCGTGGCGAACCGGGTTGCAGGTAGTTTTCCTGGTACCAGGTCCAGTATTTCTTGTTGGCAAGGTTAGTGACGTTGGCGCCGAAGGTCACCGCGTGGCCGCCGGCCAGTTTCAGGCGGTAGCCGCCGCCGGCGTCGAACAGGTTGTAGGCACCCAAGGTGTTGACGTTTTCCGAGTCAACCGCCATGGGGCCGATACGTTGGGCACCGGCGCGCACGAACAGGCCGGGCACTGCGCCGATGCGGTAGGTGGCCTGGGCGGCGGCCTGGTAGTGCGCGGCACCGGCGGCGCGGTTGCCGTCCACATCGCCGGCGTCCATGTACTCGGAGTCCAGCGACATGATGCTGCCGTCCAGGGTCAGGTTGTCGATCGGGTCGACGCTGGCGTTCAGTTCCAGGCCCTGGTAGCGGATGGTGCCGCTTTGCACGTATTCATTGGCGCTGTTGGTGTATTCGGCGCCGCGGTCGATGCGGAAGGCAGCCGCGGTGGCGCTCCAGTTGCGGCGCTGCACTTTCATGCCGATTTCATACTGTTTGCTGCGCAGCGGGCCCAGGGTGGTGTCTTCGTTGAGGGTGCCGGTGGGTGCAGTGCCACCTGCTTCCAGTGACTCGACGTAGCTGACGTAAGCGGTGAGGTCCTTGATCGGCTTGTACATCAACGCCACGGTCGGGGTGGCCGGGCGGGCCTTGTAGTTCACGGCATCGCTGGTGGCCGAATCGTGGGTCTGCTCGCGGAAGGTCTCGTTGCGCAGACCCAGCATCAGCGACCACTGCTCGCCCAGGCCAATGGTGTCGCTGGCGAAAACCGCGCTTTCCTTGATCTGGTCGTCGCCGTAGGTGCCGCCGCTGTAGTCGATGTTGTACACCGAGAAGCGCGTCGGGTCGTAAAGGTTGCCGGTGCCCACGGTGGTCTTGGGCGTGTTCACCGATTTGCGCGAATCCAGCTGCGAGTAGGAGCTGCCCAGCACCACGTCATGGCTGAACCAGCCTGTGTTGAACTTGCCTTCCAGGGTGCCCATGGCGTCGTTGTATTCGTAGCCGTGGTATTCGGAAGTCACCTTGTCGGAGTAATTGCCGCTGTTGCTGGTGATCTGGTACTGGTCCTTCACGTAACGGCGGTCGGAGTCGCTGTAGCGGTAAGCCAGCTTGCCCTGCCAGTTGGGGGAGAATTGGTAAGTGGCCGACAGGGTCGACAGGCTGTAGTCGACGTCGGTGTAGGAGCCATTGCTGTACAGGCGCTTGCTGCCGTCGATGGCCTTGGGCAGCACGTACTTGGTGTTGACCACAATGTCGGTGCCGCCCGAGGTGGCCCGCTGTTGGTACAGGGTGTCGAAATTGAGGGTCAAGTCATCGGTCAGCTTGGCATCCAGCGCCAGGCCCACGGCCGTGCGGTTTACGGCCGCGCTGCCGCTGGCCGCGTTGCCTTCTTCGTGCACCAGGTTCAAGCGATAGCCGAAACGAGGATCGTCCAGCCGCCCGCCCACGTCGATGTGTTCCTTGTAGACGTTGCTGGACTGATAGCCCGCATCGACACTGAAAATAGTCTTGTCAGTCGGCCGCTTGGTCACGTAATTGACGATGCCGCCCGGGCTGCCGAAGCCATACATGAAGCCCGACAGCCCCTTGAGCACCTCGACGCTGTCGAACATCTCCAGGGGCATTTCCACGCCGCGGTTGATGTTGGCCATGCCGTCGACCTTGTAGCCATTCAGGTCATCCAGCGGCAGGCCGCGCACCGCCAGGGTCGCCGGATGGGTGCCGTAGCTGGAGCTGATGGAGGTGACGGAGGCGTCGTACTTCACCGCCTCGGAGAGAATGCCCGCCTGGCGCTGCTGGATCTCTTCGCTGCTCACGCTCTTGAGCGAGAACGGCGTGTCGATGGCGGCCTTGCTGCCCAGCGCGCCGCTGGACATCTTCTTGTGCAGGTCGGGTTTCTTGGCCTTCGCGGCCTTGACGGTCACCTGGGGCAAGGTGGCCAGCACGCTGTCGTCGATGACCGGCGCCGGGTCGGCCGCCCAGATCGAGGAGGCCAGGGCGAAAGCGGCAAGGCCGGCACCGGTGCGCAGGGCCAGGGCGTGAAACGGATGGTTGCGACGCATGACATTACCCAGATAAAGGGGCGCACGAACCCCGCCCGCCCTGGAGTGGGCAGGGGGAATCGCAGCGTTGTATTAAGGGGTGAGGGCTTGAGTGACGAAGCCGATTTTTTCCAGGCCGCCGTTTTGCGCGGCGGCCATCACCTGCACGACTTTCTCGTACGGGGTGTCACGCTGGGCGCGCAGGTGCAGCTCGGGCACCGGCTGGCGTGCCGCGGCTTCGGCGATCAGCGCGGGCAGCTCGCTGTCGCTGATATCGCGGTCGTCCCAGTGCAGGTGGCCGACGTTGTCCAGAGCCAGGTCCACGGCCACCGGCGGCTTGTTGTCCTGCTGCGCGGCGGCGTGGGGCAAGTCGATCTTCACGCTGTGCTGGATGGCCGGCACGGTGATGATGAAGATCACCAGCAGCACCAGCATCACGTCCACCAGCGGCGTGGTGTTGATCTCCGGGTTGAAACCGCCGTCGTCGTCCATGTCGTCCTGCAGGGCGCCGGCCATTACACGTACTCCGCGCGGGCCTGGGGCATGGCGCGCTGCGGCGACTGGCCCTGGGGGGTGGCGCGGGCGCCGATCACCAGCAGGTCATGCAGCTCGAAGGCAAACTTGCCCAGTTCGGCCAGGGTCTGCTTGTTGGTGCGCACCAGCAGGTTGTACGCCAGGGTGGCGGGGATGGCCACGGCCAGGCCCAGGGCGGTCATGATCAGGGTTTCGCCCACGGGGCCTGCGACCTTGTCGATGCTGGCGTCGCCGGTCAGGCCGATCTTCATCAGCGCGTGGTAGATGCCCCATACGGTGCCCAGCAAGCCCACGAACGGCGCGCTGGAACCGACGGTGGCGAGGATCGCCATGCCGCCTTGCAGACGGGCACCCACCACCAGGGTGGCCTGGCGCAGGGCGCGGTTGAGCCAGTCGCTGAAGGCCGGCGGGTTCATGCCGCTGTCCAGCGCTTCGCGGTGCTGGGTGGCGGCGGCCACGCCAGCGTGGGCCAGGGTGGCATAGGACGGCTCGCGGTTGAGCTGGCGCACGCCGTCGCTCAGGGTGGGCGCCGCCCAGAAGGCGGCCAGCAGGCGCGGGGCGCGCAGCCGGGCCAGGCCCAGGCGGATCAGCTTGTCGGCGATCACGTACCAGGACGCCAGCGACATGATCAGCAGCATCAGTGCCACGCCACGGGTCACGGCGTCGGCCTGCCCCCACAGCATGTCCATTCCCAAGGAAGCGTTTTGCATGGTGTTGCTCTCCAGGTCATCAATCGTTAAAACGCACCCGAGCGCCGTCCTGGCAGGACCGCCCACGGGGTGAATTCAGGGTGGGTAAAGGGGTGGTGCGCTTAGCTGTCGAGCTGGAAGCGCAAGGGCACGATCACGTACACCGACATGGCCCGGCCGTCCTCGCGGTAGGGCTTGAACAGCGCCGCACGGGCGGCCTCCCTGCCCGCCTCGTCCAGGCTGCCAAAGCCTGAAGACCGTAGCACATCGATGTGCCCCGGCTTGCCGCTTTCATCCACCAGCACGCGCAGCACCACGGTGCCTTCGTTGCCGTCCTCGCGGTCACGGTCGGGGTATTGCGGCTCGGGGGCGCGCAGGTATTCCACGCCGTGGGTGATGGTTTTCGGCGGTGCCGGCGGCGGGGTGGGTGCTGCGGCCACCACGGGGGCGGCGGCCGGTGCTGCTGTGGCAGCGACCGCTGGGGCTGGCGTAGGCACTGGCGCCGCCACATGGCGCGGCGCAGGTGTGGCCTTGGCCACCGGTTTTGGCACCGGGCGCGCTACCGGGGTGGGCGGCGGTGGTGGTGGCGTCGGTGCGGCCGGTGGTTGTGGCGCGGCAGCCGGTGCGGGCACCGGCTCATTGATGACCGAGGCGTAAATGGTACGCGGCTGGCTGACGGCCAGCGGCGTGGGCGCCTGGCGCGCAAACCAGCTCAGTGCCAGCACGTGCACGGCCACCACCGCGGCCACCTTCAGGGCGCGCGAGGGCGCCTGGGTGGAAACCTGTGGCAAGGGCATCGGTGTGCTCAAAGCGGTGTGCATCGTGGTGACTCCCCACCCTGGCCTGCTGCCAGGGACTGCTGTCCAATTCGCGCTGCATCGTCCCCGCGTCAGGGGCGGCAGTTTGTGGGGGGCGATGGTAGTTACCGGATATTACAGACGGGTTACTTCGCGTAGGTAATTGGTAATGTTTCGCTTACACAACCTTTGGCCGCCAGCGCTTTACCTTCGATAGTGCGTTGGGCACACTCGGCCTTTTTGCCGAGGCCATGCCATGACTGAACCGATCGCCAGCGTGCAGATCAGCCGCTTCCAGCCCGCCGACGAGGCCGGCGTGATCGAGGTGATCCTGCCCATCCAGCAAGCCGAATTCGGCATTGCCATCACCGCCGCCGACCAGCCCGACCTGCGCGCCATCGGCGAGTTCTATCAGCACGGCTGCGGGGATTTCTGGGTGGCCAAGGTGGACGGCCAGGTGGTGGGTACCCTTGGCCTGAAGGACATCGGCGAAGGGCGGGCGGCGTTGCGCAAGATGTTCGTGGCGCAGGGGTATCGGGGCGCTGGGTTTGGCACCGCCTCGCGGTTGTTGGCGACGTTGCTAGCGGCGGCGCGCGAGCGCGGGGTGCGGCAGATTCTGTTGGGGACTACCGCGCAGTTTCTGGCGGCGCATCGGTTTTATGAGAAGCATGGTTTTGTCGAAGTGCTCAAGGCGGACTTGCCGGCATCGTTTCCGTTGATGGCGGTGGATAGCAAATTTTATGCGTTGAATCTGGCATAAAACTGCCCCCCCATCTACAGCGGGGCACGTTGCAACAGATGTGGGAGCGGGTTCTACCCGCGAAGCGCCGCGCGGGCGGCGCGCGATCTCAAGAGCGCCGCAAAACCATCGGCTAGCACCTGGTAGCCATGATGCAATCTCCAACCAGAACCTTCGCAGAAACTTGGATAGGTCAGGCATGGAAGCGCATCAAGGCTCACAGGTGCATGTCTTGGCCCTTTTGTCGCCCTTGAGATCGCGCGCCGCCCGCGCGGCGCTTCGCGGGTAGAACCCGCTCCCACATTGGTTGCAACGTACCATGGCCTGTGGGATCTGCTTTGTCAGCCTTGTGCGCATGGCGTTGGATATGCGCCGAAAAGAAAGTGTGGATGGCCGCGACGGATTTTCGCCGGGCCGCCGTTAAACCCTTCAGCAGCGTTCACCGTCGAACGCGCCTGAAGGAGCTGTCATGAGACTTTCCCGACCTCTGGCCACACTACGCTATGTCCTGATCATCCCATTCGCGCTGGCCTCGCTGATGAGCGCGCCGGCGTTCGCTGAAACCGAAATCCTGATCCGCCAGGCGCCGCCGCCCATGCGCGCCGAGATGATGCCGCGCGAGCGCCCCGGCTACGTCTGGGACCGCGGCCACTGGCGCTGGGCCGGCAACCATTACGAGTGGATCCCCGGCCACTGGCAACCGGCCATGCGCGGCGGCCACTGGATCCCTGGCCACTGGGCGCAACGCGGTCCAAACTGGCGGTGGGTGGAAGGCCACTGGGCCCGCTGAGCGCGCCCGTCTGATGCCTGGCCTGCGGACCGAGATACGCCCTATTGAACGAACCTGACCCCGACATCGAGCTGCTGGCTCGCATCGGCAATAACGAAACGGCGGCCGTCAACGAGATGGTCTCGCGCAAACTGCCGCGGCTGCTGGCCCTGGCCAGCCGCCTGCTGGGCGATGCCGACGAAGCCCGGGACGTGGCCCAGGAAAGCTTTGTGCGCCTGTGGAAACAGGCTGCCCGCTGGCGGCCTGGGCAAGCACGCTTCGACACCTGGCTGCATCGGGTGGCGCTGAACCTGTGCTATGACCGCCTGCGTCGGCGCCGGGAACACGTACTGGACGAGGCGGCGCTGGGCGAGGTGGTTGACCCGTCCGGCGCCCCCGAGGACCAGTTGCAGGTCGACGACCAGAGCGAACGCATCGCCCAGGCCCTGGCCGCCCTGCCGCAACGCCAGCGCGAAGCGATCGTGCTGCAGTATTACCAGGAGCTGTCGAACATCGAGGCAGCGGCGCTGATGGACATCAGCGTCGAGGCGCTGGAAAGCCTGCTCTCGCGAGCCAGGCGCAACCTGCGCAGCTACCTTGCCGAACCACGCGGCGATGCCACCCTAGGGAGGGGAAAATCATGACGCCCGAACGTTTCGATCAACTGGCACAGGCCTATGGCGCCGACCTGCGACGCTGGCCAACTGCAGAACAGGCCAGCGCCCGAGCCCTGCTGGAGCGTGGCGATCCTGACGTTCAGGCGGCCGTGGCCCAAGCGAGCTGGCTGGACGGCCAACTCAACCTCCACCGCGTGCCCGCCGCCGATCCGGCACTGGCCCGCCGTATCGCCGCCTTGGCCGCGCCAGCACCAACATTCTGGCAGGGCCACCGAAACTGGTGGTCGCGCCTTGGGCTGGTCGGCGTGGGCCTGGCGGGCATCGCCGCCGGCATGCTGGCGGCGTCCCTGAGCCTGCCGCTGGGCAACGGCGCCGAGGCGCTGCCGAGCATTTTCGACCAGAACGATGCCGATATCGTCTACTCCATCAGCGCCGAGGACAGCGAACAATGAGTCAGCCACGCATTGCCTTGAAAACCCTGCTGACAGCGTCGCTGGTGCTCAACATCTTCCTGATCGGCGGTGTTGCCGGGGGCTTGTACCAATGGTGGTCGCACCCCGCGCCCAAGGTGGGCGCGGTGGTGCAGCACGGCCTGCGCCAGGTGATGGTGGAGCTGCCCGTGCAGCGCCGCCATGAACTGCGTCGCCTGCTGCGTGCCACCCGCGATGAAAGCCAGCCATTGATTCTGGCCGGCCGCCAGGCTCGCCAGGACGTGATGCAGCACCTGCGTGCCCCCACCCTGGACCGCGATGCACTGGTGGCCGACCTGGGCCGCGCCCGCGACGCCGACCTGGCCTTGCGCGCCCGCGTGGAAACCAGCCTGGCCGACTTCGCCGCAACCCTGCCGGCCGATGAACGCGAGCAACTGGCCCAGTCCATGTACCTGCGTGGTCAGGGCAAAATGAAACCTCAATGAGCCGCGACGGATTACGCCGCCGCGCGCGTTAAACCTTGCAAGCCCCGCCATCTGGGCGCGGCTGTTGTTCACGCAAGGAACTGTCCATGCTCAAGACATTCAAGGCTGCCGTGGTCGCCGCACTGGTGGCGACATCCCTGTCGGGCTGCATCATCGAACCCGCCCACCCGCGCCGCCCGCCCCCGCCGGTAGAAGTGGTGCCGGTCATGCCGGCGCCGGGGTATCACTGGGTGCAAGGCCACTACCGCTGGGGCCCAGGCCGCTGGGTGTGGGTGCCGGGGCACTGGCGCTACTGACCGCGTCGCCTGCATCGCGGCCAAGGCCGGCTCCTACACTGTCCGTGGTAGGAGCCGGCCTTGGCCGCGATGACGTCTGTGCAGACACTCCAATGATGGGTCAGGCGGAACGGGGTTGAGCGCGGACGTCGCCTTCGGCAACTGCTACCGAAGTGGTGGTGGACGGTTCCTTGAGCAGCAGGAAGTACGCCAGCGCCGAGCAGGTGGCCACCACCGCGCTGATCACGAACGCGGAGGAAAACGAGCCGCTTTGCTGCACGCTGAAACCGGTGAGGATCGGCGCGATGGAGCCGGCCAGGTAACCACCGAAGTTCTGAATGGAGCCGAACGACGCCACCCGCTGCGACGGCACGATGGTGTTGACGATCATCCACGCCGTGGCGCTGGAGATGTTGATGAAGAACAGCGCCGCACACAGCAATGCCACGCACGCCACCACGTTGCTGACAAAGGCGACGATCAGGGTAAACAGTGCCCCGCCCAGCAACCCGGTGATAATCACCAGCTTGCGGCTGGCCAGCACCTTCATCCCTCGCGCCACCAACGCGTCGCACGCCTTGCCCGCCACCACCGTACCGGCGGCGCCAAACAGGTACGCCAGCGACACCAGCCAGGCGGTGCTGTACAGGTCCAGGCCATGCTGTTTTTCGAAGTAGCCGGGCATCCAGGTCAGGTGCAGCCAGATCATGTAGATCACACCCATGAACCCCAGGAAAGCGCCCCAGGTATTGCGGTCCCGCAACAGCGCCGACCATGGCAGGCGCGCTGCCGGTTTGGCCTGCACAGGCTGCGGCTCGGCACGCCCGGTCTCGGCCATGTACTGCGCCTTGCTCTTGTAGAAGGCGAACCAGCACGCCGCCAGCACCAGGCCAATAGCCCCGGTGAGCACGAACATACCCCGCCAACCCAGGTGCACCATGAACAGCGTCAGCAAGGGCGGCGCCAGGCACGGCCCGATGCAGGTGGCCGACCACACCCAACCCGTGGCGGTGCCGCGTTCCTGGGTGTCGAACCACTCTGACAGCGCCTTGGCCGCCGACGGGAACACCGGCGCCTCGCCGATGCCCAGCAGCACACGCATGCCCAGCAGGTGGCCGAACTGATTGAACAGCCCGAACGCCGCCTGCGCCAGCGACCAGACAATCAGCGAGCCGCCCAACGCCAGCTTGCTGCCCAGCCGGTCGATCAGCGCGCCCATGGGCAACTGCGAAAAGGCATAGGCCAGGGAAAACACCGACAGCAGAAAGCCCATCTGCGTGGGGCTGATGCTCAGGTCGTGCTGGATGGAGGTGTTGGCGATGGACAGCGCGCTGCGGTCCAGGTAATTGACCACGCCGATCAGGAACAGAAAAACGATGGTCAGGGTCTTGAAGCTTTTTATTGTTTTCATGACGCGCCTCTGTGAGCGGTTGACGCCTCACGGCTTGAAACGCGGGCGTGGTTGCACTCTAGCCAGCAGGGGCGGGTTTGCCCAATGACAACATTCCATCGGGCGATAACGACTGGTTATTGGCAGTGTCGACCTGTCTTGCCGAGCCCAGTCCCGCAAGCAAACCAGCTCTCCGGCGACCGTACCTCCCCCTGCTTTCAGACACGTCTAGATGGTTATTAAACTCCCCAGCCTCCAGTACGTGATGGGACCTCCATTCATATAATATATCTGTTCATCAGTACCATTATTAACAATGGTCGCCTTAAGAGCAACTCGACCATTATTCAAGATAAAAACCTTCTGCTCCTGACTGCTATAGTCATACAAAGCCATTTGAAACGCCTGAGAAAAGGTCTGAAGTGGCTGCCCATCAACCAACTCAACCTCTTCAAGAGTCATCTGGTAGACAGTGGATGCTACCGTTCGAGAACTTTGGGCCCGAACCCCCACAGATACCCCAGCCCCTGCCTTCAAGCTTGCACGCAACTGCGTCAAGCCATCCAAAAGATCGTTAAACATAGAGATCCAACCGCCAGAAACTGTGGACATTGAGGGGGTGGAGGCATTGAGTCCAGCACCTTCCATTCCACGGTATGCCGCCGCTGCGTATATACGCTCGACCAACTTAGTCAATGCGTAGGAAAACCTAGGACTCGAGTCTTCCTCATCCCCATCTGGCGAAAAGGGGCTTTCACTCATCAATTGATCTATGAAACCGATGAATCGTGAATTACTGATATTCGGATTTTCGCTTAACTGGGAAAATTCATGACTGGCGAAATAGTTCTGAAACGTCGCTACCAGCTTAGCCTTCAGTGCGTCCCGAACGTTCTGGTAGGCTCCTTGCAACGCCTTATCTGTAGTGGCCTGACAGAGATAATCCCGGATATCACAGCGAAGTACTAGGTCTCTCGACAAATAGCGCGGCCGCTGGGGCTTGGGTCCCAACGTCTGTTGCATACCGTCGAAAAAAATATCGAAATATTCTCGAAACTCATGAGTTGAGCGCTCAATCAAATATTTCAATTGATTGATCGCAAGTGCATTAACATTCATCACTCTCTCCCAATAGTAGTCACTGCAAGCAAGCCAGGCCGCAGCAGATCTAACAACGCAACAAGGCTCTCCACTCCCCCTACAATTAGCGGAAGCACAATAGACATTATGCCTCACCTTCCCGCAGCGCACCTGTCAACTCTGACAGTGAACAGACCCCATCCATCAAACTGAACATAGTCACACCACAACAAAGCCTTTTGAAAATTAACATTTACGCGCCAACTCAACCCCCGTTAAAATTGGCATGTTTACATGCCTATTTTGGATGAGATCACTCCACTGGCAGTGCGGAAGGCGAGAACACCTGGATCAGTCGAAGTCAGGCTCGACGAAACAAGATTTTCATCGAAGGGTTGCACTTGACTGTCGTTTCAATGCTGCGGCACAACCATGCGAAAGCGCACATCGATGTCATCCGACACCACACTGTCCGCCCACTCCCCGGCCCCCACCTTGAAGTCGCTGCGCTTGATCACCAGCGCGCCGTCGAAGATGCCGATGCCGCTTTGCGAGGTCAGCACCACCGGCACCGTCACCTCACGGGTCATGCCGCGCAGGGTCAGGTTGCCGGTGATCAGGTAGCGGTTGTCGCCCTGGGGCTCGACGCGGGTGGATTGGAAGGTGGCTGTCGGGTAATCGGCGGTGTTGAACCAGGCAGGTTTGCGCAGCTCGCTCTTGGCGTCTTCGCTGCCGGGGTCGATGCTGTCCAGGTCGATGGTCAGGCTGGCCTGTGCGGCTTCCGGGTGCTGGGTGTCGAAGGCCAGGGTGCCGACGAATTTGGTGAACGTGCCGTACAGGCGCGAGCCCATCTGGTTGTAGTTGAAGCTCAGGGTGCTGGCGGTGGCGTTGACGTCCGTGTACTCGGCACCGCTCGCCGGCCCGAGGACCAGGGCGGCGGCCAGGGCGGTGAAGCGTAGGGTGGCGAGGTTCATGGGTGGTTCCGGCGGGGGGGGCGATAAATCCAGTGTAGCTTGGTGCTTTTTTTGGGGTTGGCGAGGGTTTGCGTCAAGGCCACCGGGTGCATTTCTGGGTGCTTGTGTCGTTCATGAGATCGAGCGCCGCCCGCGCGGCGCTTCGCGGGCAGAGCCCGCTCCCACGTTTGTTTCGGGCCAGTTATGTCTGTAAGACCTCCTCCGCCCTGCGTGCACCACCAAAAATCAGCAGTGGGCAAACAAGTCGGACCAGGTAATGCCACTGACAAAATTGGCCCGAAACAAACGTGGGAGCGGGCTCTGCCCGCGAAGCGCCGCGCGGGCGGCGCGCGATCTCATGAACAATAGAAAGCCATCGGCATGCCCCCATCAGCCTCAACTCCATCCAAACCTGCCACCCCCAGCCACCCAAAATCTCTAGCGTTCAGACCCGCCCAGCGCAGCCTGGCGGCAGCGGCTACGGGCAACTGCCTTCAAGGCGCAAACCGAGTGAACACATAATCATGGTTCTGCACCTTGGCCTGATGACAGGCAAAACAGGTCTGGTGCTGGGCCTCGTCCGCCGGCTTGCCATTGATGAATCGACCAAAGCCCCAGCCCCCCGTGGCGGCGTAGCGCTTGGCGTCCTTGACCATCACCTGCACCGTGGTCGCCGCGCCCGGGATCGACGCCGGGTCGAACTCCGGCGACGGCACGTGCTTCCAGGCCAGCTTCACCAACACGGTGCCGTCGGGGAACGGCACCTGGCCGGACTGGTAGGCCTGGATGGCCTTGTCATTGCCCAGCACAGTGCGCAGTTCGTTCAAAGGCGCCGCCTCCACGGCCGGGGCAATGAGCTCCCAGTGGCGATATCCATCCGGCAGGCTGACGCCGTAGATCGGCGACACTGCGCTGTCGGCCAGAGCCGCACCACTGGCGGCCAGGGCGCAGCAGGTCAACAGGGTCCTGAGTTTCATGGCCGCCTCCTTGTTCACAGGTGATCGGCATCGACGATGGCCTGCGCAAACGCCTGCGGTGCTTCCTGCGGCAGGTTGTGGCCCACGCCGCCGCTGATCAGGCGGTAGTCGTACTTGCCGGTGTAGCGTTTGGCGTAGGCCTCGGCCGGTGGGTGCGGGGCGCCGTTGGCGTCGCCTTCCAGGGTGATGGTGGGCACACTGATGGAGGGCGATGCAGCGAGTTTCTGTTCGACGGCGGCGTAGCGCGCCTCACCCTTGACCAGCCCCAGGCGCCAGCGGTAGTTAAAGATCGACACGGCCACGTGGTCAGGGTTGGCCAGAGCGGCGGCGCTGCGGTCGTAGGTGGCGTCATCGAAATTCCACTTCGGCGAGGCCAGCTTCCAGATCAGCTTGGCGAAGTCGTGGGTGTTTTTCTCGTAGCCCAGGCGGCCGCGCTCGGTGGCGAAGTAGAACTGGTACCACCACTGCAATTCAGCCGCCGGTGGCAGCGGCGCCTTGCCGGCTTCCTGGCCACCGATCAAGTAACCGCTGACGGCCACCAGCGCCTTGACCCGCTCGGGCCACAGGGCCGCGACGATGTCGGCGGTGCGCGCGCCCCAGTCATAGCCGCCCAGTACGGCCTGCTTCACGTGCAGGGCGTCCATGAAGTCGATCAGGTCCTGGGCCAGTGCGGCGGGCTCGCCGTTGCGCGGGGTCTTGGCCGACAGGAAGTGCGTGTCGCCGTAGCCGCGGGCGTAAGGGATCAGCACCCGGTAGCCCTGGGCGGCCAGGGCCGGCGCCACGTCGGTGTAGCTGTGAATATCGTAGGGCCAGCCGTGCAGCAGGATCACCACCGGGCCATCGGCCGGGCCCACCTCGGCGTAGGCCACGTCCAGCAAGCCGGCCTTCACATGTTTCAGCGCACCGAACTCGGTGTGGCTGCCAACGCTGATGGGGGCAATCTGCGGGCCGGCGGCTTCGGCGGCGTTGGCGCCGGCCAGGCCGCCCAGTTGCAGCACGGCGGCGGCCAGCAGCGATACGGCAAACAGGCGACGGCGCGGGGCGGTGGTATGAGTCATGTCCATGATGAAGCTCCTGTGGGGTGGCGTTCTCGATGGGGCTATTTCGCCCTGCGGATGTGTACGCGATGTTTCGCGGGCACCGGGTGAAAGCAGCCTTGCGTATCTGCAACGCATCCAGATACAAACCGATACA
Source organism: gamma proteobacterium L18 (assembly GCA_000497835.1). GTDB lineage: Bacteria > Pseudomonadota > Gammaproteobacteria > Pseudomonadales > Pseudomonadaceae > Aquipseudomonas. The sequence goes on from KI547166.1 coordinate 327,661, forward strand.
TTAGCCCCGGCCCTCTTGTTAGACTGCCCTCCACCTTCCTGCCTGGACGCTGCCATGGACTCCCGCGTCGACCATGTACTGATCGTCGATGACGATCGCGAAATCCGCGAACTGGTAGGCAACTACCTGAAAAAGAACGGCCTGCGCACCACCCTGGCCGCCAATGGCCGGCAGATGCGCGCCTTCCTGGAAGCCGGCCAGGTGGACCTGATCGTGCTGGACATCATGCTGCCCGGCGACGATGGCCTGGTGCTGTGCCGCGAGCTGCGCGCCGGCAAGCATCGCTACACGCCGGTGCTGATGCTGACCGCCCGCGACGACGACACCGACCGCATCATCGGCCTGGAAATGGGCGCCGACGATTACCTGGTCAAACCCTTCGTGGCCCGCGAACTGCTGGCCCGCATCAACGCCGTGCTGCGCCGCACGCGCATGCTGCCGCCCAACCTGATGGTCACCGAACAGGTGCGCCGCCTGGCCTTCGGCGCCTGGCGGCTGGACACCACCGCGCGCCACCTGCTGGCCGAGGACGACTCGGTGGTGGCCCTGAGCGGCGCCGAATACCGCCTGCTGCGCGTGTTCCTCGACCACCCGCAGCGGGTGCTCAGCCGCGACCAGTTGCTGAACCTGACCCAGGGCCGCGACGCCGACCTGTTCGATCGCTCCATCGACCTGATGATCAGCCGCCTGCGCCAGCGCCTGCTGGACGACGCCCGCGACCCCGCCTACATCAAGACCGTGCGCAACGAAGGCTACGTGTTCAGCTTCCCGGTGCAGGTGCTCGGGGACGCGCCATGAACCGATGGCTGCGCTGGCCGCGCACCCTCGCCTCGCGCCTGTCATTGATCTTCCTTACCAGCCTGGTGCTGGCCCAGGGGTTGTCCATCGGGCTGCAAGCCTATGAGCGCTACAGCAGCGCCAAAACCCTGATGCTGGGCAATTTCGAGCGCGACCTGGCCACTTCGGTGGCCATCCTCGAACGCCTGCCCGCCGCCGAACGCCCCGCCTGGCTCAAGCGCCTGGAGCGGCCCAATTACCGCTACCAACTGGACCAGGGCGCGCCGGGCAAGGACCTGACGGCGGATGAGGAGCCCACCTCGGTGCAGTCCATGCGCATGACCCTGGGCCCCGAGTACCCCCTGACCTTCCGCTCCATCCCCGACAGCCGCCCGCACTACCAGGCCCACCTGAGCCTCAAGGATGGCCAGCCGCTGACCATCGACGTACGCCCGCAGGTGAGCCCGGTGTCGCCGTGGCTGCCGCTGTCCCTGCTCGGCCAATTGGCCCTGCTGCTGGCCGCCACTTGGCTGGCCGTACGCACCGCCGTGCGCCCGCTGACGCGCCTGGCCCAGGCCGTCGATCACCTGGACCTCAAGCGCCACCCGGTGCACCTGGACGAGACCGGCCCCACCGAAGTGGCCTATGCCGCCATCGCCTTCAACACCCTGCAGCAGCGCATCGCCGCCTACGTGAAAGAGCGCGTGCAACTGCTGGCGGCCATCTCCCACGACCTGCAGACGCCCATCACCCGCATGAAACTGCGCGTGGAATTCATGGACGACAGCCCCGACAAGGACCGCCTGTTCAACGACCTCAGCGAAATCCAGCACCTGGTCAAGGAGGGCGTGGCCTACGCGCGCAGCAGCGAGCCGTCCAGCGAGCCCCATTGTCGCCTGCAACTGATGCCCTTCCTGCACAGCCTGGTGGGCGACTACCACGACACTGGCAAGGACGTGCAACTGCTCGACAGCCCCGCCCTGCTGCTGGACACCCGCCCCCAGGCGCTGCGGCGCTTGCTGACCAACCTGCTGGACAACGCCCTGAAGTACGCCGGTGCCGCCCAACTGCAGGTCACCGCGTTGCCGGGTGGCGGCTGCTGCCTGCAAGTGCTGGATCGTGGGCCGGGGATTCCCGAAGAAGCGCTGGGCGATGTGCTCAAGCCGTTTCAACGGCTGGAGAATTCGCGCAACCGCGATACCGGCGGCACCGGATTGGGCCTGGCGATTGCCTCGCAACTGGCGGTGAGCCTGGACGGCAGCCTGCGGCTTTACAACCGTGAAGGGGGTGGGTTGTGTGCCGAGGTGGTGGTGCAGCCTGGGCGTGACTGATGGGAACCTGTGCGCAGGTAATTGGGGGGTTGGGGTGGGCTTCCATGTACCCGACGCGGGGAGTGTGTCGCGCTTGAGATCGCGCGCCG
>KI547166.1:329927-330678 GCA_000497835.1 gamma proteobacterium L18
CCCCAAAAACCAAGGCAAGCACCTCCAACCCACCCCCACCTTGCACCTGAGCCCACACATCGCTAACCTGCCCACCGTTGCAGAACCTCTGCGACCGGGTTTGGCGACCTGACGTTATCAGTGCATCTGCACATCACGACCATCGTGGGCTTTCTCATGCCTGCGATGCGCGTTATGGCAGCTGTGCGTGGGAGACCCTCGGGTCTGCCGGGTTTGAGATAACGTCCGGTTCGCCAACCTGCGTACAGCTGCCACCCATCGTTTGGCGACGATGGCGGCAGCTCCGTTCATTAAATGGAGTTATCTCAATGTCCTATATACCTTTACCCCACTCCCCCGCCGTATTCCTCAATACACAAGCCCCCCTCGACACCCTCTACGCCCTGGCCATGCACCGCATCGGCACGGCCCGTGAATTGATGCAAAGCCTTAGCAGCCTGACCCTGAGCAACAGTGATGATCAGGATTTGAAGGCGGTGGTGAATACGGCGAATTTGTTGCTGGAGGAAGGGTGTGCGGTGCTGGAGGTGGTGGAGGCGCGGGGGGCTTTTTTGCGGGGTGGTGCGTGATGGCGGCTAGGTGCTAGTCGAGGATTTTTTATTGGTCTTGAGATCGAGCGCCGCCCGCGCGGCGCTTCCCGGGCAAAGCCCGGTCCTACATTTGTTTCGGGCCAGTTATGTCTGTGCCATCTCCTGATCCGCTTTGTTTGTTCACTGCACATTTGTGGTGGTGCCGACCAGGCGGGCGAGGT
>KI547166.1:330838-351892 GCA_000497835.1 gamma proteobacterium L18
AAATGTAGGACCGGGCTCTGCCCGGGAAGCGCTGCGCGGGCGGCGCGCGATTTACGCGGCGCTGCAGAACCCAAGACGAACACACCCTCAACGCTGCAAATCTCGGCTACAGGGCAACCCCCAACAACTGCTCAGCAAACGCCTGCGCCGCCCACCCCGGCACCTCATTACGCCGGGTGATCACCCCGTAATCATCCAGCACCAACGGGAACGGCAAGTTCAGCCGCACCAGCCGCCCCGCCTTGATATCAGGCTCCACCATGGACTCCGCCAGCATCGCCAGCATCGGCGCCGTCTGCAGCAGTTGCAGGGTGGTCTGCATGGAGATGGTTTCAACCGTGTTACCCGGCGACGCCATGCCCGCTTCGGCGAACGCACGCTCTAACCGCGCGCGCATGGGGGTGCCGGCGGGGTAGACGATCCACGGCCAGTTGCCCAGTTCGGCCAGCGGCAGGTCGCTGGTGTGGGCCAGCGGGTGCTGGCTGCCCGCGACCAGGCACAGGGGCTCGGGGGCCAGGGCGCGGAAGTCGAAGAGCTGGCGGTGGCGGTCGAGGGTGAAGCGGGCGATCACCAGGTCCAGTTGTTTGTGCTCCAGCAGGCTGAGCAGGTTGGCGCTGGTGCCTTCCAGCACGTCCAGGGTCAGCAGCGGCCAGCGCTGTTTGATGCCGACGATGGCCTGGGGCAAGGCCTGGGAGGTGGGGGCGAAGATGGTGCCGATTTTCAGCAGGCCGTGGCCGCCCTCGCGCAGGTCGTTGACCTGGCCCACGAAGTGACGGGCGTCGTTGAGGGCGATTTGTGCGTAGCGCGCCACATGCACGCCCAGGTCGGTGGGCACCAGGCTGCGTGGCAGGCGCTGGAACAGGTCGAAGCCGAGCATTTTCTCGGCCTCGCGCAGCATCTTGCTGACAGCCGGCTGGCTGATGCTCATCTGTTCGGCCGTGGCGTGCATGTTGCGGGTGCGCGCCAGGGTGTCGATCAGCACCAGGTGGCGGAAGCGCAGCCAGTTGCACAGTTGGTTGAACGAGACATCCGCCATGCGATAACCCCCGGTTATTGAACCTTGAGAATATCTCATTGGCGCTTATCGGCAAGCCGTCCTAGTGTTGACCCACAATAACAACAGGATGACCCGCCATGACCGTCACCGGAAAACGCGTTCTCATCACCGCCGCCGCCCAGGGCATCGGCCGCGCCTCGGTACTGGCCTTTCAGCAGGCCGGCTTTGAGGTAATTGCCACCGACCTGCGCATCGACAGCCTGCGCGATGTGCCCGGCATCCAGGCCCTGGCGCTGGACGTGACCGACCCCGCCGCGATCCAGGCCGTGGCCGAGCACGTGGGCACCGTCGACACGCTGTTCAACTGCGCCGGCTACGTGCACAGCGGCAGCCTGCTGGAGTGCGACGAGCAGGCCTGGCACTTCTCCTTCGACCTCAACGTGACCGCCATGTACCGCATGATCCGCGCCCTGCTGCCCAGCATGCTGGCGGCCGGAGGCGGCAGCATCGTCAACATGGCCTCGGTGGCCTCCAGCGTCAAAGGCGTGCCCAACCGCTTTGCCTATTCAGCCAGCAAGGCGGCGGTGATCGGCCTGACCAAATCGGTGGCCGCCGACTACGTGGCCAAGGGCGTGCGCTGCAATGCCATCTGCCCCGGCACCGTGGACTCGCCGTCGCTGCGCCAGCGCATCGCCGAACAGGCCCGCGCCGAGCAGCGCACCGAGGCTGAGGTGTACCAGGCCTTCGTCGCTCGCCAGCCCATGGGGCGCCTGGGTACGCCCGAGGAAATCGCTCAACTGGCGCTGTACCTGGGCTCGGACGCCAGCGCCTACACCACCGGCACCGTGCACGTCATCGATGGCGGCATGAGCAACTAACTTTCCCCTGACAGGAACTGACCATGAAACTGCTGCGCTACGGCCCCAAGGGCCAGGAAAAACCCGGCCTGCTGGACGACCAGGGCCAACTGCGTGACCTCAGCGGCCACGTGCAGGACATCGCCGGCGCCACCCTTGAGGCCGCAGGCCTGGCCAAGCTGGCGCAACTGGACGCCAAGAGCCTGCCCGCCGTGCCCGGCAACCCGCGCATCGGCCCCTGCGTGGGCCAGGTGGGCAAGTTCATCTGCATCGGCCTGAACTACGCCGACCACGCCGCCGAGTCCGGCATGGCGGTGCCCAGCGAACCGGTGATTTTCAACAAGTGGACCAGCGCCATCTGCGGCCCCAACGACGACGTGCAAATCCCCAGCGACTCGAAGAAAACCGACTGGGAAGTGGAACTGGGCGTGGTGATCGGCAAGGCCGGGCGCTATATCAGCGAGGCCAATGCCATGGAGCATGTGGCCGGCTACTGCGTGATCAATGACGTGTCGGAGCGCGAGTGGCAACTGGAGCGCGGCGGCACCTGGGACAAGGGCAAGGGCTTCGACACCTTCGGGCCAATCGGGCCGTGGCTGGTGACCCGTGACGAGATTGCCGATCCCCATGAACTGGACTTGTGGCTGGAGGTGGATGGGCACCGCTATCAGAACGGCAATACGCGGACCCTGGTGTTTCAGATTCCGGCGTTGATTGCGTATTTGAGCCGGTGCATGTCGTTGCAGCCGGGGGATGTGATTTCGACGGGGACGCCGCCGGGGGTAGGGTTGGGGATCAAGCCTGAGCCTGTGTTTTTGCGGCCTGGGCAGCAGATGCGCCTGGGCATCAGCGGGTTGGGTGAGCAACGCCAGCGTACTGTGCAGGCTGATTGATTGACCTTTAGGGCCTCATCGCGAGCAAGCTTTGCTCCCACAGGTGTACGACTCCGGGGCTGTGGACACTGTGGGAGCAAAGCTTGCTCGCGATGAGGCCATCAGCCCCCCCAAAAAACTCCAATAACAATAAGGAAAACACCATGCGAATCCTGATCACCGGTGGCACCGGTTTCATCGGCAAGCAACTGGCCCAGCGCCTGCTGGACATGGGCACCCTCACCCTGCAAGGCCAACCCGCCAAAGCCATCGAACGCATCGTGCTGTTCGACGCCTTTGCAGGCGAGGGCGTGCCCAGCGACCCGCGCCTGGAGGTGGTGACCGGCGACATCAGCGACGCCGCCACCCTGGCGCGCATCACCGACGGCGTGGACTTGGTGTGGCACCTGGCCGCCGTGGTGAGCAGCGCCGCCGAGGCTGATTTCGACCTGGGCATGCAGGTCAACCTGCACGGCCTGATGACCCTGCTCGAGACATTGCGCCAGCAAGGCCGCCAACCGCGGGTGGTGTACGCCAGCGGCTTCGCGGTGTTCGGCGGTGCGCTGCCGCCAGTGGTCAACGACGACACCGCGCTGACCCCGCAATCCTCCTACGGCATGCAGAAAGCCGTGGGCGAACTGCTGGTGGCCGACTATGCCCGCAAGGGCTTTGTCGACGGCCGCGTGCTGCGCCTGCCGACCATCGCCGTGCGCCCCGGCAAGCCGAACAAGGCCGCCTCGACCTTCTTCAGTTCGATCATCCGCGAGCCGCTGGTGGGCCTGCCCGCCGTGTGCCCGGTGCGCCCCGACACCCAGGTGTACCTGTCCTCGCCGCGCCGCGCGGTGGAAGCGATGCTGCTGGGCATGACCCTGGCGCCCGAGACCCTGGGCAGCCGCCGGGTGATCCCCCTGCCCGGCCTGACCACCACCGTGGCCGACATGGTCGCCGCCCTTGAGCGCGTGGCCGGGCCAGAAGCGGTGAAGCTGATCCGCTGGGAGCCGGACGCCACCATCCAGCGCATCGTCGAAAGCTGGCCCAGCCAGGTGCAGGCGCCGTACGCCAGCGGCCTGGGGTTCAGCGCCGACGCCGATTTCGACAGCATCGTCCAGGCGCACATCGAGGACACCGCCCCCCGCTGAGTTGCACCGCTTGTACTAGCCCCCCACAACAATAACAAGGCGAGGCCACGCGACATGAACACACCCGATCCAGCCATCCTGGACATCGAAAAACAGACCATCAGCCGCGTGACCAAACGCCTGGTGCCCTTCCTGATCCTGCTGTTCGTGGTTGCCTTCCTGGACCGCACCAACGTCGGTTTCGCCGCGTTGCGCATGAACGAGGACATCGGCATCAACCAGACCATTTATGGCCTGGGCGCGGGGATTTTCTTCCTCGGCTATTTCATCTTCGAGGTGCCCAGCAACATCATGCTGCACCGCTTCGGCGCCCGAGTGTGGATAGCCCGCATCATGGTGACCTGGGGCATCATCGCCAGCGCCATGGGCCTGCTGCAGACTGCCGGGCACTTCATCACCCTGCGGGTGCTGCTGGGCATTGCCGAGGCCGGGTTCTTCCCCGGGGTAATCTACCTGTTGTCGCTGTGGTTTCCCGCCCGTTACCGGGCACGGATGATCGCCACGTTTTATCTGGGCGTACCCATTGCCCAGGTGATCGGCGCGCCGTTGTCGGTGGGCCTGATGCAGCTGGGCGACACCCTGGGTGTGGTGGGCTGGCGGCTGATGTACATGGCCGAAGGTATCCCGGCGATCGTGCTGGGCGTGGTCTGCTATTTCTACCTCACCGACCGTCCTGCCGATGCCCACTGGCTGACCCCGCAGCAGCGCACTTGGCTGATGGACACCCTGGCGCGCGAGGAACGCGACAAGCCGCTGGCGGTAGGCGCGGCGCTGAGCAAGGGCCAGATGATTCGCCAGGTGCTGTGCAACCGCCAGGTGTGGCTGCTGGCGCTGGTGTATTTCGGCATCACCTCCGGCTCCAACGCCATGAACTTCTTCTTGCCCAGCGTGCTGCAGTCGTTCCGCGCCTCGTTCGGGCTGGAGCTGGGGCTGATGCAGAACGGCCTGATCACCGCCATCCCTTACGCCCTGGCGGCGGTGGCGATGATTGTCTGGAGCCGCCGCTCGGACCGCCTGCAGGAGCGTCACTGGCACGCTGGTGGCGCAGCGTTGCTGGCGTCGGTGTCCATCGCCCTGGCGCTGTTGATCAACCAGCCTTGGATCATCGTCATCGGCTTTGTGCTGCTGGCCATCGGCGTGTACAGCGCCATCAACGTGTTCTGGGCCGTGCCGGGCCAGGTGCTGACCGGGGTGGGTGCCGCCGCCGGCATCGGCCTGATCAATTCCATCGGCAACCTCAGCGGATTCACCGGGCCGTACATCACCGGCCTGCTCTACACCACCACCGGCAGTTACACGCCGGGCTTTCTGGTGATCGCCGCCCTGGTGGGCGCGGCCGGCATCGGCATGATGCTGATGCCCCGCCGCGCAACACCGGCGGCCGACGCCACCCTGATGGGGGACAAGGCATGAGCCACCCTACCCTGGCGTTCCTGGGCACCGGCATCATGGGCGCGCCCATGGTGCGCTGCCTTCGCCGCGCAGGCTTCCCCGTACGGGCCTGGAACCGCTCGCCAGCCAAGGCTGCCGGCCTGGCTGCGGATGGCGCGCAGATCATGGACAACGCCCGCGCTGCCGCCACCGACGCCGACGTGCTGATCTGCATGCTCAGTGACGGGCCTACCTGCACCGAGGTGCTGTTTGGCGACAACGGCGCGGCCTGGGCATTGCGCCCCGGCGCGCTGGTGATCGTCATGAGTTCGATCCCGGTGGACGTCGCCAACGACCACGCCCGCCGCTGCGCCGAGCGCGGCCTGGGCTACCTGGATGCGCCGGTGTCGGGCGGTGAGCGCGGTGCCCGCGAGGGCAACCTGGCGATCATGGTCGGCGGCACGCCCGACGCCTTCGAGCAGGGCCGCGCCGTGCTGGAGGCCATGGGCCGCCCCGTGCTGGTCGGCCCCGCCGGCACGGGCGAGCTGGCCAAGCTGGTCAACCAGCTGATCGTGGCCAGCACCATCGCCACCGTGGCCGAGGGCCTGCTGCTGGCCGAACGCGGCGGTGCAGACCCGGCCAAGGTGCACCAGGCGCTGATGGGCGGCTTTGTCGATTCGCCCATCTGGCGCCAGCACGGCCAGCGCATGATCGACGATCAATTCGCCCCCGGCGGCCCGGCCAAGTGGCAACTCAAGGACACCCGCACCGCCCTCGCCCACGCGCAAAGCCTGGGCCTGAGCCTGCCCGTCGGCACCCTGGTGGACGGCCTGTTCAGCGCCCTGGTGGACGCCGGTGACGGTGACCTGGACCACGCTGCCCTGATCCGCCAATTGCGACGCCACAACCACTTGCCCGAATGACGCCCTGGAGCCTGCCATGAGCCAAACCCCACCCCGTCGCCTGCGCAGCCAGCTGTGGTTCGACGACCCGGCCCACGCCGACCTGACTGCGCTGTACACCGAGCGCTACATGAACCAGGGCCTGACCCGCGCCGAGCTGCAATCGGGCCGGCCGATCATTGGCATCGCCCAGACCGGCAGCGACCTGACGCCCTGCAACCGCCACCACATCGAGTTGGCCAAGCGGGTCAAGGATGGCATCCGCGATGCCGGCGGCATCCCCATGGAATTCCCCGTGCACCCCATCGCCGAACAGTCGCGCCGGCCCACCGCGGCGCTGGACCGCAACCTGGCCTACCTGGGCCTGGTGGAGGTGTTGCACGGCTACCCGCTGGACGGCGTGGTGCTGACCACCGGCTGCGACAAGACCACCCCGGCGTGCCTGATGGCCGCGGCCACCACCGACCTGCCGTCGATTGTGCTGTCGGGCGGGCCGATGCTGGACGGCTGGCACAAGGGCAAGCTGATCGGCTCGGGCACGGTGCTGTGGCATGCGCGCAACCTGCTGGCGGCCGGGGACATCGACTACGAAGGCTTCATGGAAATGACCACCGCCGCCTCGCCCTCCATCGGCCACTGCAACACCATGGGCACGGCGCTGTCGATGAACGCCCTGGCCGAGGCGCTGGGCATGTCGCTGCCCGGTTGCGCGAGCATCCCGGCGCCGTACCGCGAGCGCGGGCAGATGGCCTACGCCACCGGCCTGCGCATCGTCGACCTGGTGCGCGACGACGTACGCCCCTCGCAGATCATGACCCACGCCGCCTTCGAGAACGCCATCGCCGTAGCCTCGGCCCTGGGCGCGTCCACCAACTGCCCGCCGCACCTGATCGCCATCGCCCGCCACAGCGGCATCGACCTGAGCCTGGACGACTGGCAGCGCGTGGGCGAAGACGTGCCCCTGCTGGTCAACTGCATGCCGGCCGGCGAGTTTCTGGGCGAAGGCTTCCACCGCGCCGGCGGCGTGCCGGCGGTGATGCACGAGCTGGACAAGGTCGGCCGCCTGCACCGTGACTGCCGCAGTGTCAGCGGGCGCAGCATGGGCGAGATCGTCGCCGCTGCCGAGACCGTCGACCGCCAGGTGATCCGCACCTGCGAAGAACCGCTCAAGCACCGTGCCGGGTTTATCGTGCTCAGCGGCAATTTCTTCGACAGCGCGATCATGAAGATGTCGGTGGTGGGCGAGGCGTTTCGCAGCACTTACCTGAGCGACCCGCAGCAGCCCAACTGCTTCGAAGCGCGGGCCATCGTGTTCGACGGGCCCGAGGACTATCAGGCGCGCATCAACGACCCCAGCCTGGACATTGATGAGCGCTGCATCCTGGTGATTCGCGGCTGCGGCACCGTGGGCTACCCCGGCAGCGCCGAGGTGGTGAACATGGCCCCGCCCGCCGAGTTGATCAAGCGCGGTATCGACTCGCTGCCGTGCCTGGGTGATGGCCGCCAAAGCGGCACGTCGGCCAGCCCGTCGATTCTCAACATGTCCCCGGAGGCGGCGGTGGGCGGTGGCCTGGCGCTGCTGCGCACCGGTGACCGGCTGCGCGTGGATTTGAATGCGCGCAGCGTCAATCTGCTGGTGGACGAGGCGACATTGGATGCGCGCCGTCAGGAAGCGCCGCTAAGCATTCCACCCTCGCAGACACCGTGGCAGGAGCTGTATCGCCAACTGGTGGGGCAACTGTCCACCGGCGGTTGCCTGGAGCCGGCCACCCTGTACTGGCGGGTGATTCCGGAAAACGGCGCGCCGCGTCATTCCCATTGAGCGCAAGGACTAGCCATGCACCTGACCATCGACAATTCCCTGCCCCACGACTGGCCGCGCGCCACCCTGATCGGCCGCGTGTGGCGCCCCGGCGCCATTGCCGGGCCGGCCGTGGTGGTGATCCGCGATGGCCGTGTGCTGGACTGCACGGCGCAGTTCGCCACGGTGAGCGAACTGCTCAACCGCCCCGAGCCCCTGGCAGCGGTGCGCGCTGCCACTGGCACTGACCTGGGCAGCGTCGAAGCGCTGCTGGCCAACAGCGGGGGCGAGCGTGACGACAGCCGCCCTTCCCTGCTGGCGCCCATCGACCTGCAGGTGATCAAGGCGGCGGGGGTGACCTTTGCCGCCAGCATGATCGAGCGGGTGATCGAAGAAAAAGCGGCGGGCGATGCCAGCCAGGCCGAGCGCATTCGGGCGCTGGTGCAGGAAGTGATCGGGGATAACTTGCGCGACCTGATACCCGGTTCCCCACAGGCTATGCGCCTCAAGCAGGTATTGATCGAGCAGCGCATGTGGTCGCAGTACCTGGAAGTGGGCATCGGCCCCGACGCCGAGATCTTCACCAAGGCGCCGGTGCTGGCGGCGGTGGGCAGTGGCAGTGCGGTGGGTGTGCACCCTGGCTCTCACTGGAACAACCCAGAGCCGGAAGTGGTGCTGGCAGTGGACAGCCGCGGGCGCATTCATGGCGCCACCTTGGGTAACGACGTTAACCTGCGCGACTTTGAAGGGCGCAGTGCGCTGTTGCTGAGCAAGGCCAAGGACAACAACGCCTCGTGTGCCCTGGGGCCGTTCATTCGGCTGTTCGATGAGCATTTCAGGCTGGATCAGGTGCGCGAGTGCGAGGTGGCGCTGCGGGTGCAAGGTGAGGATGGATATGTGCTGCAAGGCCATAGCTCGATGGCGCAGATCAGCCGCGACCCTGAGGACCTTGCCGGACAAGCGTTGAACCACAACCACCAATACCCCGACGGCTTCGTGCTGTTTCTGGGCACCCTGTTCGCTCCCACCGAGGACCGTGATCAGCCGGGCCAGGGTTTCACCCACAAGGAGGGGGATCTGGTGAGCATCCACAGCCCGGGCCTGGGCGGGTTGCACAATCGCGTCACCGGTAGCCACCAGGCGCCGCCGTGGACCTTCGGGGTGGCGGCGCTGATGCGCAACCTGGCGCGGCGGGGGTATTTGTAGGCGATGCGGTGAGGCTGGCGGCCTTATCGCGAGCAAGCTTTGCTCCCACAGTGTGAAGCCCTACACAGGTGTTCGGCGCAACACTGTGGGAGCAAAGCTTGCTCGCGATGGCATCAATACGGTGTCCCTGTTAAAAATGCAGTCCCCGCATCACCACTCAAGCCACCGGCAACCGCAGGTTCATGCGCAAACCAGGATTCAGGTTCTGCGCCCACAATTCACCACCCTGCAACTGCACTCGACACCGGGCAATGGTCAGCCCCAGGCCAAACCCATCGCCCCCCGGCCGGCTGGCGCTGAGGCGGGTGAAGGGTTCGAAGATGCCTTCCAACGCGCCTTCCGCCACGCCCGGCCCCTGATCATCGATCCACAGGTGCCAATGATCCGCCTCGCGCCGCCCACCCAACCGCACCTGGCCCTGCGTCGGTGAATGGCGAATGGCGTTGCGCAGAATATTCTCCATCGCCTGGGCCAGCCCATTGAGGTGACAATGCACCCAGCACGGCCCGCTCAAGGTATTGGGCATCTGCTCCGGTAACCACCCCGACTCGAAACAGGCATCCTCACGCAGCATCTCCCACACGGTGCCCACGTCCACGCTGTCCAGCGCCAACTGCGGCCGCTCGGTGTCCAGCCACACCAATTCAAGGGTGTCGTCCACCAACTGCCTCATGCCTTGCACCTCACGCTCCAGGCGTTGTCGCAGGGCGGGGGCGTCGGCATCGCTTTCCAGGGCCACCTGCAGGCGGCTCAGGGGCGTGCGCAGCTCATGGGACATGTCGCGCAGCAGGCGGCGCTGCAGGGCCACGGTGTTCTGCAAGCGGTCGGCCATGTGGTGAAAGGCGCGCCCCAGGTCGCCCAGCTCATCACCCCGACGGGTAATGGCCGGGTCCAGCCGTGCGCCCAGCTTGCCAACGTGCAGGGCGTTGGCGTAGGCATGCAGGTGCGCCAGTGGGCCGATGAGCAGGCGGTAGAGCAACGCCCCCAGCAACAAGGCCAGCGCCGCAGGCACCAGCCAGTGGGCCAGCACCTGCCAGCCCAGCGACGCGGTGGGCATGAAGCGTTCGGGCAGGCGCATCACCAACTGACCGCTGCCGGGGTCTCGGGGGAAGGCGATCTTGATGATCGGCCGGTCATGGGCGCGGTCACTCATGGCCCAGTCCAGTTCGCGGGCGAAGCCCAGGCGGTGGCGCTCCACCGGCACCAGGCGGCGTTGGCCCAGGGGCTGTTGGTCCGGCCCCAGCACCACCGCCCAACCCGGTTCGCGGGCATTGAACTGCAACAGCCAGCGGTCGATATCGGCCGGCCCGCCATTGCGCACCACCGCCTCGGCTTCGGCAGCGTAGCCCAGCAAGGTGTGCTGCGCCGCCGGCGACAAGCGATAGCCTTCGCGCTCGAAATGCATGCCCCAGGTGCGGCTGACGAAGATGATCAGCAGGATCAGCACCAACAACAGCGCGCTGAGGGTCCAGAACAACGAGTTGCGCCTGGGCACCCTCATGCCTGCAGCCTTAGCACGTAACCCTTGCCCCACACGGTCTCCACCCTACCTTCAAAGCCGATGGCCGCCAGTTTGCGCCGCACATGGCTGACGTGCAGGTCCAGCACCCGGTCCTGCTGCGAGTAAGGACGGTGCAGCACGCGCTGGTAGAGAAAGGTCTTGCTCAGCACTTCTTCAGGGTGCGACAGCAGGGTCTCCACCAGGCGAAACTCGACCGGCGTCAGGCCCGCGCGCACCTGCCCCTGCTGCATGTCCTGCACCCCGTCGGCACAGGGCCGCAGCTGCCCGCCGCTGGCGCATTCGGGCGCCGAGCGCTCGTAGGCCACGCGGCGCAGCACCGCGTCGATGCGCACGTCCATCTCGACCATGCTGAACGGCTTGGGCAAGTAGTCGTCGGCGCCCTGGCTGAAGCCGACGATGCGGTCCTGCTCGGCGCCCAGGGCCGACATCAGGATCACCGGCACGCGGTTCTGCCGGCGCAATTGGCCCAGCAGGCTCAGGCCATCGCGGCCGGGCATCATGATGTCCATCAGGATCAGGTCGAAGCCGCGCCAGTCCTCAAGGTCGGCGCCATAGCCGACGCTGTGGCACACCGTGACGTCGAAGCCGCGTTTGCGCAAGTGCTGGTCCAGGTGGGCGGCCAGCAACAGGTCGTCTTCCACGGCGAGGATCTTCGGCGCAGGGGTGGGCACGGGGGAACAGTGGATCACGGGGGGTTCTCAATGGACTACGGGCTCTCGGATGCAAATTATAATCGTTACCAATGGTAACCAAACCACCTTTACGAAATTTACACACCGTCACTTTGGGTAAATTTTGTAAATGCGATTTATTTTCAATTACAACTCCCTATCATCGCCTCCCGTCTGGACGACTGCCTGAAGCCGCAACACGGAACGCTGCGGCGCAGGCCTTAACCACTCAAGGGGAGTATCGTCGTGCGTTTCCATGCCTCACTCAGCCGTATCACGCTGGCCATTCTGGCCGCGTCCGCTTCACCTACCCTGCTGGCCGACCAGACGGCAGCGGTGGATGACACCGCCATCACGCTGGACAACACCCTGGTGACCGCCGAGAAGGAGCTCAAACAGGCCCCCGGCGTATCGGTGATCACCGCCGACGATATCCAGAAAGCCCCACCGGTCAACGACCTGTCCGACATCATTCGCAAGATGCCCGGCGTCAACCTGACCGGCAACAGCGCCAGCGGCGTGCGCGGCAACAACCGCCAGATCGACATCCGCGGCATGGGCCCGGAAAACACCCTGATCCTGATCGATGGCTTGCCGGTGGAGTCGCGCAACTCGGTGCGCTACGGCCGCACCGGCGACCGCGACACCCGTGGCGACACCAACTGGGTGCCGGCCGATGAAGTGCAGCGCATCGAAGTGCTCCGCGGCCCCGCCGCCGCCCGTTACGGCAACGGCGCGGCGGGCGGCGTGGTGAACATCATCACCAAGCAGCCTACCCAGGAAACCCACGGCAACTTCAGCGTGTACACCGACATGCCCAAGGACAAGGACGAAGGCGCCACCAAGCGTGCCACCTTCGGCCTCAGCGGCCCGCTGACCGAGAACCTGACTTACCGGATTTACGGCAACCTGAGCAAGACCGACCGCGACAGCAGCGACATCAACGTGGGTCACGAAGCCGAAGGCGAGTCCGCCGCCTCGGGCGCCGAGGGCGTGCGCAACAGGGACGTCAACGGCCGCCTGACCTGGAAGCTGGACGACCGCCAGAGCATCGACCTCGACGCCGGTTTTAGCCGCCAGGGCAACATCTACGCTGGCGACAACCAGTACAACCAGAGCCTGACCAGCAAGAAAGCCGCCAGCGCCGCGCCGTGGGTGGGCCGCGAAACCAACGTGATGTACCGCGAGAACTTCGCCATCACCCACAACGGCGACTGGGACTTCGGCACCAGCAAGTTCTTCATGCAGTACGAACACACCCGCAACCGTCGCCTGGACGAGGGGTTGACCGGTGGCGTGGAAGGCACCATCGATTCCACCGATTTCTCCACCAGCGACCTGAAGAACTACCTGGCCCACGGCGAGTTCAACCTCCCGCTCAGCAGCCACCTGCCCCAGGTGCTGACCGTGGGTGGCGAGTTCAACCGCCAGGAGCTGGATGACCCGGCGTCCACCAGTCAGGCACTGTCCTCGGGCAGCTACTACAGCGGCACCACCAGCGCCGACAGCATCGACGGCCTGGCCTCGGGCACGCGCAGCAGCAAGGCCAGCGCCAACATCGGCTCGCTGTTCGCCGAGGACAACATTGAACCGTGGGAAGGCGCCACCCTAACCCCGGGCGTGCGCATGGACGATCACACCGACTTCGGCGTGAACTGGTCGCCCAGCCTGAACATGTCGCAGAAGCTCAACCAGGATTTCACCTTGAAAGCCGGTATCGCTCGCGCCTTCAAGGCGCCCAACCTGTACCAGCTGGACCCCAACTACTTGCTGTTGAGTTCAGGCAACGGCTGCCCCATCGGCAGCACCGGCAGCTGCTATATCCAGGGCAACGACGATCTCAAGGCCGAGACCAGCGTCAACAAGGAGATTGGCCTGGAGTTCAAGCGTGACGGCTGGGTGGCAGGCCTGACCTTCTTCCGCAACGACTACCACAACAAGGTGGTGGCCGGCACCGACGTGCTGGGCTACTCCTCGGGCGGCAACATGATCCTCAAGTGGGAGAACGCCAAGAAGGCTGTGACCCAGGGCTTCGAGGCCAACCTGACCGTGCCGCTGGCCGACAACCTGACCTGGACCACCAACGGTACCTACATGCAGGAAAACAAGGACCTGGACACCGGCAACGTGCTGTCGATGATCCCCAAGTACACGGTCAATTCGATGCTGGACTGGCAGGTCACCGACACATTCTCGACCCAACTGAGCGTGACCAGCTTCGGCCGCCAGAAGCCACCGACCACCGGCACCACCAAGGTTGACGCCGCTGGCGTGAACACTGACGAGGTGGGCGCCTACAGCCTGGTGAACATCAACTTCGGTTACCAGGTGACCAAGAACGTGCGCCTGGGCGCCGGCGTGAACAATATCTTCGACAAGAAGCTGTACCGCGAAGGCAACTCCAACAGCGCCGGTGCGGCCACCTACAACCAGCACGGCCAGGCGGTGTACGCCAGCGTCAGCACCTCGTTCTGATTCGGCATAAATGTACCGAAATGTAAAAAAAATAATGAGAATCATTGCTCTTTGATATGATCACTGCCCCGTGCAATGCCACGGGGCATGCCCACTTTCCACATGGAGTCTTCGATGAAACATCGCAATCGCGCGCTGTCCCCTGCCAGCCAACTGTGCAAGCTGGCCTCGCTGATCGGCCTGATGAGCCTGGGCATGCAGGCCGCCATGGCCCAATCGGCCTTCGACACGCCCGACCCGGATTACCAGGGCCAGATCATGGCCATGCCCGCCAACGGCGGCGCCATCACCGCTGGCAGCGACGTGCAACTGATGGGCCGCGGCTTCAAGCCGGGCCAGCACGTCACCCTGACCCGCGGCACCACCGTACTCAATGCAGAAGCCTACGTGGCTGATGCCCAAGGTGGCTTCAAAGGCGCACTGAAAGTACCGGCCGACGCCGCTGTGGGCCAGCAGCCTATCGTGGTCAACGTCACCAACCCCTCGGCCGCCGCCGTGCTGCCGCTGAAAGTGTCGCCGGTGGTACCGCTGTCGGGCACCGAGCGCTTCAAGCAGACCAGTGCCAAGCTGGTGCCGGGCCTGTATCAGTCGGCCGTCAGCGCCAAATCGGGCGCGGTGTTCGTCACTGCCGCCGTGGGCCGTCCGCCGGTGAAGGAGTCGCAGCTGCTCAAGCTCAACCCCAAGACCCTGGCCGTTGAAGCCCGTGTCACCCCGGCCGCCGCCCCGGGCCGCGAGCCGGGCGCTGTCTACGCCGTGTACGGCGTGGGCGTGGACGATCGCAACGGCAACGTCTGGGTCACCAACACCCGCCAGAACAGCGTGGCGGTGTACCGTCAGTCCGACCTGACGCTGGTCAAGCAGTTCGCCCCGGACACCGTGGCCCATGCCCGTGACGTGGTGATCGATGCCGGCCTGGACAAAGCCTTCGCCGGCGCCACCGGCAGCTCGAACATTGTCATGTTCGACGCCGGCAAGCAGACCGTCGAGCGCACCATCGAGATCAAGTCCAGCCAGCGCGGCGAGCGTGGCGCCGCCTTCTCGGTGGCCAGCCTGCACCTGGATGCCCAGAACCACAAACTGTACACCGTGAGCCTGAGCACCAACGAAGCGGCGGTGATCGACGCCAAGACCGGCGACGTGGAAAAAGTGTTCCCCATCGAAGGCGTGAAAACCGCCATGGGCGTGGCCTACGACAGCAAGACCAACCGCCTGTTCGTGGCCGCGCAAAACAGCGACAACCTGGCCATCGTCGACGTCGCCAGCGGCAAGACCCTGCACCTGGTTCCCACCGGCGCCGGCCCGCTGAACGTCACCTTCGACCCGGTCAAGCGCCTGGCCTACGTCAGCAACCGTGGTGCGGGTACCGTTACCGTGGTGGACGCCGACGGCAAGCTGGTGGCCAACCTGGACGACGGCACCTTCCCTAACCACGTGGCCACTGATGGCCAGGGCACTGTGTTTGCGGTGAACAAGTCCAAGGGGCCGGATGATCAGGATGGTGATCGGATTACGCGAATTACGCAGATCCGCTGAGCCTTGAGGTAACCCACTGCGGGACCGGATGGTCGGCCATCCGGTCCCACAAAGGTTGCTGCCGCTGCCGAGCACCTGTAGCTTGCGGCAGCGGCCACGGGCCTGCCCATTTACGATCAGCAACAGTTCCCACGTTGAGTATTCCGCCAAGCTTCCTGCAATGTGCCGTTTCTGCAACGCCACACAGGACTTCGCTCGGATGGACCTTCCTACCCTCTCCCCCGCTTCTCAAAACCTCGCGCTCGGATATGCCGAAAAAGGCAGGCACTGAGGCCGTGAGTCATTTTTTCCTGCCCACATTCTGCGCAACATTGCGAGGGACCTGAACAATGCCCCTGACTGAACAAGAGTTGTTGGAGCGTGATGCCCAGCGAAATATCGGCGAAGAACTGCTTGCGTCCATCCGCGAAGTAAAAGCGGGGCGTGTGGGGGCAGTGCATCAGGTTCAGATGACCGAAGCGGCCCAGGCCAGAAGCAAGACGGGCCTTTCCCAACCCCGATTCGCCGAATTGCTGGGGGTTTCGGTTCGCACGCTGCAAGAGTGGGAGCAAGGCCGCCGAGTACCGTCCGGGGCGGCGCGGTCATTGCTCCATATCGCCGCACTGCGTCCTGATGTGTTCCGCGACGTGCTGGCGCAATAGACGCCCTGCGGCAGGTAACTTGGCGGTGGTCGCATCGCGACTAAAGTCGGCTCCTACGCCGTCCGTGGTAGGAGCCGACTTTAGTCGCGATGCCAGCAACCCAGGCTACGGGGCGGTATCGGGCTGGCGGTCGGCGGCATTGGCCAACCACCGGCCAGCCAGCCACACCAACACCGCACCTGCTGCGCTGATCAGCCAATGGGCCCACGGCACATTCGCAAGCAGCGCATACGCATTCAGGCTGTCGCTGACCATCCCCCCGGCAATCCAGCCAATCAACGCCCCGCCCACTTGCACGATCCACGGCCAGCGCGCCATCGCCGCCAGCACAAAGCGGCTGCCCATGACGATGATCGGAATGCTGATCACCACCCCCGCCGCCACCAGGTACAGATTGCCCCCGCCCGCCCCTGCCACGGCCAGCACGTTGTCCAGGGACATCACCACGTCGGCGATGATGATGGTCTTGATCGCACCCCATAGTCGGGTGCCGCCATCGATCTGGTCGGCGTCATCCTCGCGATTGGCCGCCAGCTTGATGCCGATCCACAGCAACAGCAGCGCGCCCAGCAGTTTCAGCCAAGGCACGGCGAGCAGCTGCAAGGCAAAGAACAGCATTACCACCCGCACCAGGATGGCCCCGAGCATGCCGCCGTAGATGGCCTTGCTCTGCAGCCCCTTGGGCAGGCGTCGGCAGGCCATGGCGATAACCACCGCATTGTCGCCGCCCAGCAGCAGGTCGATGGCGATGATCTGCGCCAGGGCGCTCCACACAAAAGGGTCGGTGATCCAGGTCACAAGCACTCCTCAACGAACGAACAGGGGGAAGATGCCGGTCAGCAGCGACACCACCAACAGGATCACGCAGTTCATCAGCGACCAGCGCAGGGTGAAGCGCTGGTTCTCGGCGTAGTCGAGCTTGAGCATGCTGACCACCAGGTACGTCGACGCCACCAGCGGGCTGAGGATGTGCACCGGCTGGCCGACCAGCGAAGCTCGGGCCATTTCGATGGCCGTGATGCCGTGGGCCTGGGCGGTCTGCGCCAGGATGGGCATGATGCCGAAGTAGAACACGTCGTTGGACACCAGCCAGGTCACCGGGATGCTGATCAGCGCAGTGATCGCCGCCATGTAGGGGCCGAAGGCATCGGGGATCACCTTGAGCAGGCCCTGGGCCACGGCGTCGGCCATGCCGGTGCCGGTGAGCACGCCAGTGAACACGCCCGCCGCGAAGATCAGGCTGGACACTGCCAGGATCGGCGGCGCATGCAGTTCCAGTTGCGCCGGCTGCTCCTTCAGCGAAGGGAAGTTGACCACCAGCGCCAGGCAGGCGGCGATCATGAACAGGTAGCTGAGCGGCAATACTTCCAGGCACAGGGCCAGGATCAGCGCGATAGTCAGCACCCAGTTGAAGATGAAGCGCCAGCCGCTGTCGCCGCGATGGTCCTGGTGGTCGGCGAAATGGCCGTTGAGGTCGATGGCGCCGCCCAGGCGCGCGCGCTCACGACGGCCGAACAGCCACGCCAACACGAAGGTCCACACCATGCACGCGGCCAGCGCCGGCAGCATGGGCACGAACATCTCCCCCACGTCCACGTGCAGCGCCGTTGCCGCGCGTGCGGTGGGGCCACCCCAGGGCACCATGTTGCCCAGCCCCGCCACCTGCAACAGCAGGCAGCACACCATGGGCAGCGACAGGCCCAGGCGCTTGTAGATGGGCAGGAAGGCCGAGAGCACGATCATGTAGATGGTGGCGCCGTCACCGTCCAGCGCCACGAAGAACGCCAGGGCCACGGTGCCGATGAAGATGCGCACCGGGTCGCCGCGCACGGCGCCGACGATGCGGGTGACCAGGGGGTCGAACATGCCCGCCTCGGTCATGGTCAGGAAGTACAGCATGGCGAAGATCATCAGCACGCCGTTGGGCGCCACCATGCGCAGGCCGTCGAGGATGTACTTGCCCAGCTCGGCCTGGAAACCGCCGATCAGCGCGAACACCGTGGGGATCAGGATCAGGGCGGTGAGGACAGCTGGCCGCTGGACAACGCCTGGATCAGCGCCGGCTCGTCCACCACCTCGCCCCGGGCGGTGTTGATCAGCAGCGCGCCTTCGGGCAACAGGGCCAGTTGCTCGGCGCCGATTAGGTTGCGGGTTTGCGCAGTAAGCGGTACATGCAGGCTCAGCACCTGGCTGCGCGCCAGCAGGGTCGGCAGGTCGGCGATGCGCTGGGCTCCGTCCAGGGCGGCGTCGGCGGGCAGCAGCGGGTCGTAGACGGCCACGCTCATGCCGATGGCTTGGCAGGCCTGGGACACCCTGCGCGCCACTTGGCCGAAGCCGACCAGGCCCAGGGTGCGCCCGCTCAGTTCCAGGCCATCCTGGGCACGGGACCAGCGGCCCTGGCGGATCTCGCGGTCCATCCAGCTGACCTTGCGGGCGGCGGCGAACATCAGGCCCAGGGTCATTTCGGTGACCGATTGGGCGTTGGCGCCAGGGGTGACGTAGACCGGGATGTTGCGCGCCGTGGCAGCGGCCACGTCGATGTTGCTGACGCCCACGCCGTGTTTGGAGATGACCTTGAGGCTGGGGCACGCGGCGATGGCAGCGGCGCTGAGGTCCAGGGTGCGGGAGATGACGGCGTCCACTGGCTCGCTGGCCATCAGCCGTTCGATGTCGGCAGGGCCTTGCCCGGCGTCTACATAGAGTACCCGGGCACCGGCGGCGCGCAGCAGTTCAAGGCCCGCCGGGGCTAGCCGGGGTGCGGTGACAAGGATCGTGTAAGGCATCGCGAAGATCTCTTGGCTTATTGTTGTTGTGCCCTGTGCAGCAGGGCGTGCCATGAGTATCGGTGCCGGGATCCTTAATATCTATTAGCGTATTTTCAACAAATCATTCCCCGCAGGAATCATTCCCTTGTGCCCGCAGGATCTCGATAAAGCGCCGGGTGGCCGGTGACAGATAGCCATCGGCGCGGTGCAGCACGCCGAAGCGGCGGGTCATGGTGGTGAGTGGGTTGGGAATTTCCACCAGGCCGCTGTGGCGCGGGTCGGCCAGGTTGCGCCGCGACAGGAAACTGAGCAGGCCGGTCTCGACGATGAGGTTGGGCACGGCGGCGATGGAGCTGGTGGCGATGGCTACGCGCGGAGCAGGCAGCCCTTCTCGCACGAACACCTCGTCCAGCCACTGGCGGGTGGCCACCGACGGCGCCGACAGAATCCAGCGGTATTCGCACAACGCCTCCAGCGGCGCGTCACGCCCCGCCAACGGATGATCGGCACTGGCCGCCACCACCACCTCGTCACCGTCGATGGCCTGCTCAATCAAGTCATCATCGCGGGTGCCCAGCGGCCCGACCACGATGTCCAGCAGGCCCTTGCGCAGGGAGTCGTGCAGCACGTCGTTCATGCCGATCTGCAGGTCCAGCACCACGGCCGGGGCCTGTTCCTGCAGGAGGCGACAGGCGCCCGGCATCAGGTATTCCGCCGTGGTGGCGGCCGCGCCGACGCGGATGGTGCCCACCAGGCCGCGGCCCAGGGACGAGGTCTGGCGATGGGTTTCGTCGAGCATGCGTTCGATCTGCAGCGAGCGATCGTGCAGCAATTGCCCGGCGTCGGTCAGGCGGATGCCACGGCCCACACGCTCGAATAGCTCGGCGTCGTAGGCGCTTTCCAGGCGGTCAATGCATTTGGACAGGGCCGACTGGGAGATATGCAGCGCTTCGGAGGCCCGGCCCAGATGGCCCAGTTCGGCCACCTTGATGAAATACACCAAGTCGCGAATCTGCAGGTTGATGCTCATCGACGTTCCTTGCCATGCGGGGGATGAACGGCCAAGGATACCTTATGCGCAGCGCGCCCTGCCCTTGTACAGTGGGAGCCTTGCCAGGGAGGAACCGCCATGCCGACACACCCGCCGTTTTCCGGGGCCAAGATTGCCGTGTTGTGTGAGCAGGACATATTGATTTACCAGCGTGATGACAAGCCGAGCATTCCCTGGCCTGGGCTGTGGGACCTGCCGGGTGGTGGTCGGGAGGATGACGAGACGCCGCTGCAGACAGCGCTGCGCGAGACCTGGGAGGAGTTTGCCCTGACCCTGGACCCAGCCTGGGTGGTGTGGTCGCAGGTGTATCCGGGCCAGGGCATGAACGGGCTGGACACCTGGTTCTTCGTGGCCCAGGTGCCGCCGGGCACCTTTGATCAGGTGGTGTTCGGTGATGAAGGCCAACGCTGGGAAGTCTCCACCATCGCTGCCTACCTGTCCCGCCCCGACGCCATCGACCGCCTGCAAAACCGCCTGCGCGAGTACCTGGCGCTGTAGCAGCGGCCGTCAGGTCGCGTCACTGACGCCGCGCAGTGTCTGATCCACCGCGCCGCCTGTGACGCAGCCTTCGGCAGCTACAGGCCCTGTGGGAGCGGGTTCTACCCGCGAAGAAGGTAACGCGGACTTCCTGGCAGACCGCGGTGTGCTTTTCGCGGGTAGAACCCGCTCCCACATAGACAGTTGCTGCTACAGAGGTGGGGCGTATGCTTTGCTCCTACAAGACAGTTAGCCGCGCAGCGGGCGGCCGATGATCCGGGGCACCAGCACTTCCCATTGGCTGCATTTGTGCGAAGCCCGATAGGACTCCTCGCAATAGTCCGAATGGCGCACCACGATCCCCGCCACCTCGCAGCGTTCGACACGCAGGTTCAAGGTGAAGGATCGGGACGTGCAACCTACCGTCACGCCCTGCGGGGTGACTATCAGGTAACGGTCGTCCGTGGGCTGCAACGCCAGTTCATCCCCCACCTGCAACGCTGCCGTAGCGCTGTGGATGGGCGCATCAGGCCGTTGGCGACCGGCATGGTCCAGGTAGATATCCTTGAGCGACAACTGCAGGTAACGCTGCTCCAGCGACGGCAGGTAAGGCGCGGCGAACGCTTGCGTCAGCACTGCGTCCGCCAGGTGCGGGCTGAACGGGTTGCCACCGGCGAATTCGCACAACGTGAGGGTCTGTTCGGCCCGGGTCATGCCCACGTAGTAAAGCCTGCGCTCCTCGTTCAAGGTATCGGACAGGGTTGGCCAGCCGCC
>KI547166.1:352413-369843 GCA_000497835.1 gamma proteobacterium L18
AAGGTATCGGACAGGGTTGGCCAGCCGCCGTCCAGCACCACCACGTGCCGGAACTCCAGGCCCTTGGCCGAGTGCACGGTGCCCAGGTAAAGGCCTTTCTTGGGCTGATGGCGCAACTCGCGCGCGTAGTCGTATAGCCAGTCGATCACGGCCTGGCCGCCGAGCAGGCACTCGCCCAACTCCGCCTGCAACTGATCGAACGCCTCGGCGAAAAAGTCGCGCCATTCAGGTTCCAGCCCCGACACTTCCAGCGCCCCCCAATGCCCCTTGGCGTCCATGGCTTGCCCATGGCCGTGCAAGCGGTCGATGGCCGCGACAAAACCGCGCTGGCCGGTCAGTGGCAACG
The DNA here is from genome assembly GCA_000497835.1 of gamma proteobacterium L18. Classification (GTDB taxonomy): domain Bacteria; phylum Pseudomonadota; class Gammaproteobacteria; order Pseudomonadales; family Pseudomonadaceae; genus Aquipseudomonas. Next base: position 352,760 of record KI547166.1, read on the forward strand.
CCATTTCCTTGTCGGCTGCCAGGTAGTAGGCCACGCCGTTCTGCTCGCACCAGGCCTGGATCGGCAGCAAGTACTGATGGGTGCGCGACAACACCGCGCAACCGTCCCACTCGCCATCCTCCAGCCCCACCAGCCGCGCCAGTTCGGTGACGGCAGCCTGGGCCTGCACGTTGCCGCGGTCGGCCTCTTGCCCTTGAATCAGCAGCCGCAGCACCTGGCCCTGACGACCTTCATCCAACGCCTGCCATTCGCCGCCCGCCGGGTGCTCCCGGCGCGCCCCGTCGATCTGGATCGGGTGACGCTGCTTGAGACGATCGGGGTTGCGCTCGATCAGCTGGTTGGCGGCGGCGATGATGTGGGCGCTGGAGCGGTAGTTGTCGATCAGGTAGCTGGTCTTGGCCTTGTAGTCTTCGCGGAACTGCAAAATGTAGCGGTTGTTGGTGTCGCGGAACGCGTAGATGTTCTGGTCATCATCACCCACCGCCAGAATGCACGGACGCCCCTCCTCTTCGGCATTGCGGCCCGCCAAGGCGCTGATCAGGCGGTACTGCACCTGATCGATGTCCTGGTACTCATCCACCAGAATATAGCGATAGCCGCGCAACAACTGCTCACGCAGATCATCCTCGCCTTCGGCCTGCCGCTTGCCCTCCAGCAGTTCCACGGCATCGTCCAGCACCTTGGCCAGGGTGCCGGGTTCCACCGTTTCGCCCCGGGTGAAGCGCGTGCCGGTCAGGCGCATGGCCATGCGGTGATAGGTCATGACGTTGACGCCGAAGGCATCGGCGCCCACCAGGTTCAGCAGGCGCTGCTTGATTTCATTGGCCGCGTGGCGGTTGAAGGTCAGCGCTACGATGCTGCTGGCCGGTACCCGGCGCACGCGCAGCAGGTAGGCGATGCGGTGGACGATGACCCGCGTCTTGCCCGAGCCGGGGCCGGCCAATACCAGGCGGTTGAGGTCATCGTCATCGGCCACCACCAGGCGCTGCGGCGCGCTGAGGTTTTCGATGATGGTGCGCCAGGAATCCTCGCTGGTGGCCAGTTTGAGGATGTCCTCGCGGCCGCTGAAGTAGCGCTTGGTGAAGGCCTGCTTGGCATCATTGAAATAGTGCATGACCAGGCGCAGGGCATCGGCCATTTCGCTGAGCGCCACTTCGGCGTACTCGCGCATCACGTGCACCTGGATGCGTTTTTCGCGGTAGTGCTCGTCCAGGCGCAGGTAATTGTCCTTGAGGTAGCCGGTGCTGCGCTTGTCCGGGTTGATCTGGATGGTCATGGCGCGGCGCATCACGGTCATGCCGTGATTGAGGGTGAGGACTTCCTGGCGGTGCAGGTAGAGCAGCACCAGTTCGATGCCCTTGCGGCGCTGATTGGGCTTGAATAACGGCGCTACCGTGAGATCCTGCTCCATCACCCGCGCCAGCTCGCCGAAGGTGCTTTCCACCAGCAGGTCCTTGCCGCGTACGCCAGGGGCCAGTTTGTCGACCAGGTGCTTGAGCACCACGGCAGCCAGGGCCCGGCGCTTCTCGCCCAGCTCCTTGATCTGTGCCCAACTGAACTTGCCCTTCATGCGCAACTTCAAGTAGTCGGTGCTGACCTGTCGCAGCTCGAAACTGCTGCGCTGCTGGCTGTCGCTGTCGTGGTCCTGGGCCAGGCTGCGCAACAGCCGCAGTACATACAAAGGTACCAGTTCGACTTGTCCCGTGGCCTCCTTCAGCGCGTGCGTCAGCAGCGCCAGGTTCAGGTCCTGCCACTCGCCACTTTCGGCATCAGGCGCCTGTTCGCCGAGGATATCGAGCAGGCTCTGCTCCAGTTGCAGGGTATTTTCCAGGCGCTGACTGGAGGCCCCGACCACCCCGTAGCGCAGGTACAACGTGAGCCGTGAATCGTTCTGCAGCAGGCCCATGTCCTCAAGCTGCTTGAGGGTGGCGGTGACCTCCTCGGACGTCTGGCTGGTGAGCTGCATCAGCGCATCGGTGTTGATGCGCTGGTCGGCATCGGCGGCGTAGAGGTAACGCAGGATCGCCAGGTATTCGGACAGGCGCCGTTTGGACAGCCTGGCGTCCTGAACCAGACGCTTTTCGGCATCCTCCTGGGACAGGCTCATGGTGGCCGGGAATATCTGCGTCTGGTTTTCCTCACGCTTGAGGTACTGGCCACGCTCCAACCACGCCACAGCGGTTACCACCTTGGTTTCGGCATCGCGCTCATCCGCGTTGAAGCTGGTTTCCACCTGTTCATCGAGCAGCACTTCGCCGGCGGTGATCACCAGTTTGCCGCCCTTGCGCCGGTCGCTTTCGAAACGCAGCTTGCGCAGGATCTGCTGGATATCGCGCAGCGACAGCTTGGAGCGTTCGGTCATGCCGAACTGGGTTTCGATGTCTTGCGGGTCGTACAGCAGGATACAACGCGCCTGGGCCTGGTCGCGCCCTGCCCGTCCGGCTTCCTGCAGGTAGTTTTCCAGCGAGCCGGGAATGTCGGCGTGCACCACCAGGCGGATGTCGGCCTTGTCCACGCCCATGCCGAAAGCGTTGGTGGCCACGATGACCTGCAGCGTGCCGGCCTTGAACGCGTTCTGGGTGTCGGTCTTGTCGTTGGGCTCCAGGCCTGCGTGGAAATGCCGGCAGGCCCAGCCTTGGCCAACCAGAAACTCGGCGAACTCCTCGGCGCCCTTGCGGCTTGCGACGAACACCACGGCGGCGCCTTGCTGGCTGCCGATATGGGTATCGAGCAGTTCGTGAGTGCGTGCCCACTTTTCGGCGCGCTTGCAGGGCAGCACGTCGAAGTTGAGGTTGGTGCGTTCGTGGGTGCCGATGAAGCGGTCGAACTCGATGTTCAACTGGCTGCGAAAATGCTGCTGGATATCCTCCAGCACATCGGGCTTGGCGGTAGCCGTGAAGCAACCGATCGGCGCCAGCGGCGCATCGCCCGTGTATTCACGGATAAAGCGCGACACGTACTGGTAGTCCGGGCGGAAGTCGTTGCCCCACTTGGACAGGCAGTGCGCCTCGTCGAAGATCCAGGCCCCCACCTGACGCTGGCGAATGGCGCTGCGGAACGCCTTGTTGCGAAACTGCTCGGGTGACACCAGCAGGATACCCACGTCGCCCATCTGCACTTTTTCCAGCACCTCGGCGCGCTCGGGCATGGTCAGCAAACCGTTGAGCGTGGCCGCGCACTGCACGTTGCGCTCCAGCAGGCCGTCCACCTGATCCTTCATCAGCGACTGCAACGGCGAGACGATGACGGTCAGGCTGGCATTACGGTGATAGCGGTTCAGCGCGGGCAATTGGTAGCACAGCGACTTGCCGCCGCCGGTGGCCAGGATCGCCAGCACATGCTTGCCGCGCATGCCGGCCAGCACCACGTCGTGTTGCAGGCTTTGGCCCGGCGCTTCGTAACGGAAATCGTCAAAGCCGAAATAGCGCTTGAGCTCGTGACGGGGGTCATGGGTGGTGGCGCAATAGCCGCACTCGGCCTGCCCGCAGGGGGTGTCGCGCAGTTCGGCGATCAGCAGCCCCACCTCGGGGAACTGGTGCCGCACCCAGGGCGCCAGCACTGAATTGCCGCCTGACACCCGCAGCCAGGCCAGTGCGTAGGCAATGGGCAGGTACTGTTGTGGTTGCTGCAGATCGACATCAAATAGCTGCTGCAGCCTGGTGCTGCACACCTTCAAATCGCGGCGCAATGTAGGGTCAGTCTCGCGCAGCAACTGGCTGATCAGAGGCGGCAATTGCGCCGTCGGCAAGGCGCCGTTGCCGGTCAGCGAGAAGAAGAACTCATGCAGGTCGCTGCCACTGTCCGACGCCAGCAACGCCTGATAACAGAGCAACTCGGCGAGGCTGGCATCGTGCAACTGCAGGAAGGCGGTGTACTGGTCCTGGAACAGCGCCAGCGTGGAACGGCAGTCGGCCAAGGGCGAGTTGAGGCTGTCGCGGATCAGTTTGTAATCCTTGACCAGCCGGTGATACGGGTTCTGCGGGAAGGCCAGCGGCGACAGGCGCAGGGTGTCGATCACCGGCAAGCGGTGCAGCGCCAACGCTGGCGCCTGCTGTTGCAGGATGGGCAGGTCGTGATTGATCACGTTGTGACCCAGCACGAACCGCGCCCCGTCGCCCAGGGCATCGAGTTGCTGGAAGGCTTCGCCCAGGTTGTTGTTGATGGTGATCTCAAGCTCGGCTGCGCGGTCAGGGCGCAGCGCCCCGATCATGAAAATATGCTCGGGCTTGTTCCCTTTGGCCGGCACGACTTCGAGGTCGATGACCAGGCTTTTGGGTGGTGTAGGCGAAACCATTCGCGGGGCGATCCTTGCGGCGGGGTGTGGAGGTGGTGGCACTTTAACGAGAAAACGGTGGGCTCGGTAGATTTGTGAGACAACCCGGGCGTCAGTTTCCTAAGGGCCGGGCTCACAAAGTCTGATCCTATATTCGGAACATTCGCGCAGCTGACAGGCGGCCTTGGGCAGGATACGTAGCATATCGCTATCACCCACGGTCTGTGCGTAGAATCGCGGCTTTTTAAGTATCGAACGGATGCCCAATGAGCACTGGCAAAGCCGCAGGACTTTTATTACTCACCTCTTTTCTGGCCGCATGCAGCGTCTCACCACCGCGCACACCGGATGACATCTGCGGCATCTTCCGCGAGAAGGACAGTTGGTACGACGCCGCCAAAGCCACCCAGCAGCGCTGGGGCGTGCCGATCCAGGTGCCCTTCGCCATCATGTACCAGGAATCGGCGTTCCGGCAGGACGCCAAGGCGCCGCGCAAATACCTGCTGTGGGTGATCCCCTGGGGCCGCGTGACCACCGCCGCCGGTTATGCCCAGGCCAAGGATGAAGGCTGGAACGATTACCGCAAAAGCACCGGCCACAGCGGCGCCAGCCGCAAGGACTTCGACGACGCCATCGATTTCGTGGGCTGGTACATGGACAAGACCTACACCATTAACGGGGTGTCCAAGTACGACGCGTACGACCAATATCTCAACTACCACGAAGGCTGGGGCGGCTATCGTCAGCGCACCTATGCCAGCAAGGCCTGGCTGCCAGCGGTGGCGGGCAAGGTGCAGGCGCGATCGCAGATGTATGCGCGGCAGTATGCGGGGTGCAAGGCGGATCTGGATCGGGGGTTCTGGAGTCGGTTGTGGCATTGGTTGTGAGGGGGCCCCTGGCCTGGCTCAAAGCGCCTGATTTGCCGCAGCCGTAGCCCTTAGATATAATGCGATTCATTATCAATCATGTCTTTTCGCCGGGATGCCGATGCGCAGCGACGATACTCTTGGCACAGCAGATCTAGGGCAGCTCTATCGCACCCACCATTCGTGGTTACACGGCTGGCTGAGCCGACGTGTGGGATGTCGCGAAAATGCCGCAGATCTGGCGCAAGACACCTTCGTACGCCTGCTCAAATCCCGCCAATTGAACCCCTTGCGCGAGCCCCGTGCCTATCTGAGCAGCATCGCCCGCGGGCTGATGATTGACCAGTTTCGTCGTAGCGAACTCGAGCGTGCCTACGTGGAAAGCGTCAAGCTGCTGCCTGAGCAAGAGGTACCCTCGGCAGAAAGCCGGCTGCTGATTCTGGACGCACTTGAGCGGATTGACCGCATGCTCGATCTGCTTAAACCCAGGGTGCGTCAGGCATTTCTGCTTGCCCAGCTCGACGGTTTGACCTGCGCGCAGATCGCACAAACCCTGGGCATTTCCCGTGCGACGGTGGAACGCGATTTGGCCAAGGCCCTTCATCACTGCTATCGCCTGCGCTATGTCGACGCGTAACTCGGAGGCGCTGGATTCGGCCGTCGTCGACAAGGCAATCCACTGGCTGGTGCGCCTTCGCTTCAATCAGGCAGATGAACAGACACAGCGTGCTTTCGAGCACTGGCTGCAACAGCGCCCCGAGCATGTGTTGGCGTGGCAACGTGTGGATGCGCTGGGGGATGACTTTGCAGGAATCCCTGCTCAGCTCGCCCGGCAAACCCTTGACGGTAGCAACCGAGGGATACGTCGACGCGAGAGCCTCAAGCTGCTGGGCCTATTGGCCACTGCCAGCGCAGCGGCCTGGCTGGGCCGAGATTACACCCCGCTGCCGACCATGCTTGCACAGCAGCACAGTGCAACCGGCGAGCAACGAAGCTTCCAGCTCAATGATGGCAGCCTGATCCAGCTCAACAGCGACAGCGCCGTCGACAGCGTTTTCGATGCACAGAAGCGCCTGATCATCTTGCGCCGCGGTGAAATCATTGTGACCGTCGGCGCGGACGGAGGCTCGGCACAAACGCGTCCCTTCTGGGTGCAGACACGCGACGGCGTCATACGGGCTCAGAGCCCTCGTTTCTTGGCGCGCGAGCGTGATGACGGCACCCTGCTCGCGGTTCAGGGCGGGGCCGTCACGGTGTTCCCGGGGTTCAGCCAGCCCGTTGCCGACAGCGGTGGCGTCCTGACCAGAACCACGTCGCTGTTTACCTCAGGCGGCGTCCGCGAGCTCAGGGATAACGGCCTTGATGTCTGGGGCTGGAGTGCCGGGGTGATCAGCGCGCGCAATATGCGCCTCGCCGATTTCATCGGGGAGTTGTCGCGCTATCGCCCCGGCGTATTGCGTTGCAGCGACGCCATTGCCGAGCGCCGCGTGTCCGGCACTTTCCAGCTGGCCGACCTCGATCAGGTACTGGCATTGGTTGCCCATTCCCTGCACTTGAGCGTTGATTATCGAACCCGGTACTGGGTGACATTGACCGCCGCCAGCTGATCCCAGTAATGATTTGAAAGTAGCTGAAAAATAATGAGGTGTTTTCTCATTCTCGTTCGACCTGTAAGGAAGGCCGGAATACAGGCCAGTCAGCCGATACCCTTCCACGGAGCGAGAGCGAGAAAATGAGTGTGTACCCGGTTCCACAGCGCCATCGATTGAACCGTGCCTTGAACGGCGCAATCCTGGGTTTGATCGTCAGCAGCCACGCACTGCCGTCGCTGGCGCAGTCTTCGAGCGCTGAGCACAGCAGCCAGATTCAGCAGTGGAACATTGCCGCTGGCCCACTGGCGCCAGCGCTTGACCGCTTCGCCCGCCAGGCTGGCATCAGCCTGTCCTACGATGCCTCCAGCGTCGTCGACCGCACCACCCGGGGCGTGGGCGGTGCGTTCGATGCCGCGACAGCGCTGTCCACACTGCTGCAGGGCAGCGGGTTGCAGATCGAGCAACAAGGCCCGAACGCCTACGTGCTGATCCCAGAGCAAAAGCCTGCCGGCCCGCTGGAACTGGGCGCCACCTCGGTCGACGATTACCGTCTGGCCCCTGTCATCGTCAATGCCAAGGTCAAGGTCAGTGCCGACGACGACGCCAACTCGGTGGTGGCCCAGGAGCTGTGGGTGGGTGGCAAGGTGGCGACCAGCATCCTCAACACGCCCGCCTCCGTGTCGGTGGTGACCCGCAAGGAAATGGAGCAACGCAGCGTCAGCACCACCGAAGAGGCCCTGCAATACACCCCAGGCGTGGTCAGTGACTATTACGGTACGGACGACCGCAACGACTATTTCCAGATACGCGGCTTTCAGGCCACCACTTACCGTGACGGCTTGACCCTGAGTTCAATGCGCGGTGTACGCGAAGATCCGTTCGCCTACGAACGCATCGAAATTCTGCGCGGTGCCAACTCCACCCTGTTTGGCCCGGCGGACCCGGGCGGTTCGGTGAACTTCGTCAGCAAGCAACCGCGCTTCGAGAAGTTCGGTGAGGGCTATGTAACCGCCGGTTCCTATAACCATGCCGAGACCGGCATTGATGTGGGAGACGCGTTGAACGACGATAAAACCGTGGCGGGCCGTTTCACCGCCAAAGTCCAGAACAGCGACCGCGAGTACGACCATTCCCAGGACGACAGTCGACTGATCATGGGCGGCCTGACCTGGGCGCCCACCGACTACACCTCGGCCACCGTGATCCTGGACCACCTGAAAACCGACAGCTCACCCAACAGCGGTGGCTACCCGCTGGACAAGGAATACAGCCGCGGCAAGTTCTTCGGTGAACCCAGCTACAACTACCACAACGTCGAACGCACCAGCCTGAGCGGTAACGTCACCCATGACTTCGACAATGGCTTCGTGCTGCGCGGCAACCTGCGCTACAGCGAGCTGACCGACAACTACGGCTACGTCTACCTCAGCGATTCCGCCTCGCGGGTCGGCACCACGGTCCCACGCTACCTGTTGGGTACCGACAGCGATGCCGATCAGTTCAACGGCAACCTGATGCTGCAATACGATCATCGGTTCGAGCACATCGACAGCAGCACCCTGGTGGGCGTCGAGTACCTGGACTCGTCGACCAAGGAAAGCTCCGTCTACGACCTGGTATCGTCCATCGACATCGCCAATCCGGTGTACACCGGCGTGCCCGCCGCACTGACGCCTTACACCGCGAAAAAGGACGACACCCAGACCAAAGCCGTTTTCCTCCAGCAGAACCTGTCGTTCTACGATCGCTTTATCGTGACCGCCGGCCTGCGCAACGACAGCATGGATGTGAGCAGCAAAGGCTACAACCTGTACGCCAGCCCAACCCAGTTCAACGACAAGGACACCTTCTCGAAAACCTCCTACCGTGGCGCGTTGACCTACATGGTCAACGATGAAGTCTCCACGTACGTGAGCATGGTCGAGTCCGTCTCGCCGCCCCAGGTGGGCGTGACGCCGCAGACCGGCAAACAGTACGAAGTGGGCGTGAAATATTCGCCGATGGGGATGAACGCGCTGTTTTCGGCCGCCGTATACGACCTGACCCAGGAAAACGTTGCGATCGCCGTAGTGCTGCCCAGCGGCATCATTGAACAGCAAACGGTGGGTGAATCGCACATCCGTGGCCTGGATCTGGAAGGCAAGGCCCAGGTCACGCAAGACATTAGCCTGATTGGCGCCTATTCCTACATGGATTCCGAGGTTGTACGTGGTTCGTTGTACGACGGCACCTCTCTGAAAGGCAACCAGTTCACCACGGCACCGAAGCATTCGGCCTCGCTGTGGAGTTACTACGACGTGCCGGGCACAGACGTCAGCGTTGGGCTGGGCGCGCGCTATGTGGGGGCTTATTACCTGAACGCGGCCAACACCGGCAAAAGCGATGGCGCCACGTTGTTCGATGCGGCGTTCAAGTACAAGATTACCAAGGGTACTGAACTGGCGGTGAATGTGAGCAACTTGCTGAATGAGCAGCATGTGGTGGGGTCGGGTACGGCGAACTATTACAACCCCGCTCGAGAAGTGACAGCCAAGTTGAGTTATAACTGGTAAGGCGGTGGATAAGGGACTTGTTCGCGCCAGTCTTGAAACTGCGCTGCCTGCATCGCGACTGAAGTCGGCTTTTACGCCATTCGCGTAGGAGCCGGGCTTGGCCCGTTAGCTCCCCCTCAGCGACGTAGCGGTTCTGGTAGAATGGCAAACCGATCCGCCCATTCGCATGGGCACCTGGCCGCAGCCCCTGCCGCCACCCAGCCCATAACGCCCGAGCAATATGTCGACCACTTCCGCTGTAACGCCCGCAATGACCGCCGCTGAACCCTCCCGCCGCTTCAGCGTTGCCCCCATGATGGACTGGACAGATCGCCACTGCCGCTTCTTCCTGCGCCTACTCTCCTCCAACGCCCTGCTCTACACCGAAATGGTCACCACCGGCGCCCTGCTCAACGGCGACGCCGCGCGTTTCCTGCGCCACGACGATACCGAGCACCCGCTGGCGCTGCAGTTGGGCGGCAGCACTCCGGCAGACCTGGCGGCCTGTGCGCGCATGGCCCAGGACGTGGGCTACGACGAGGTCAACCTCAATGTCGGCTGCCCCAGCGACCGGGTGCAGAACAACATGATCGGTGCCTGCCTGATGGGCCACCCGGCGCTGGTGGCCGATTGCGTGAAGGCGATGCGCGATGCGGTGTCGATTCCGGTGACGGTGAAGCATCGCATTGGTATCAATGGCCGTGACAGTTACGCAGAGCTGTGTGACTTCGTTGGCCAGGTGCGTGAGGCTGGGTGCCGCAGTTTTACCGTGCATGCACGCATTGCGATTCTGGAGGGCTTGTCGCCCAAGGAGAACCGCGATATTCCGCCGCTGCGTTATGACGTGGCTGCGCAGTTGAAGACGGATTTTCCGGATCTGGAGATCATCCTCAACGGCGGTATCAAGACCATGGCCGAGTGCCTGGCGCACCTGGACACTTTTGATGGGGTGATGCTGGGCCGCGAGGCCTATCACAACCCGTATCTGCTGGCGACGGTGGATCAGGAGCTGTTCGGCAGCACGGCGCCGGTGATTACCCGGGCCGAGGCGCTGGCGCGGTTGCGGCCTTACATTGCCCGGCATATCGAGGAAGGTGGGGCGATGCATCACATTACCCGGCATATTCTGGGGCTGGGCCAGGGGTTCCCGGGGGCGCGAAAGTTTCGTCAGTTGCTGTCGGTGGATATTCACAAGAGCAAGGACCCGCTGGGCTTGCTGGATCAGGCGGGGCAGTTGCTGGAAGGTCGCTGAGGCCCGTAGCAGCGGCCGCTAGGCCGCGGGCCCTTGCTGACTCACCGCATCGCCTGTGACGCAGCCTTCGGCAGCTACACGCCCTGTGGGAGCGGGTTCTACCCGCGAAGAAGGTAACGCGGACATCCTGGCAGACCGCGGTGTGCTTTTCGCGGGTAGAACCCGCTCCCACATAGACAGTTGCTGCTACAGAGGAGGGGCGCACGGGGAACCGTAGGTGGCTTTTGGGGCTCTAACGTCAGTCTTCTTCCACTCGATGGCCGCAGCGCTTGAGCGCTTGGCGGCGGTCGGGTAATGTCACTCAATCGCACAGGACAGAGCACGCTCATGACTTCCAAGCTGGAACAACTCAAGCAATTCACCACTGTGGTCGCCGACACCGGTGACATTGATGCGATTAGCCGCCTCAAGCCGGTGGACGCTACCACCAACCCGTCGCTGCTGCTCAAGGCTGCGTCCATGCCTGGTTATGCCGACCTGCTCAACGACGCCGTGCGCGACGTGAAGGGCGATATTGGCCTGGCGTGCGACCGCTTCGCGGTGTCGGTGGGCAGCGGCATTCTGAAAGTGATCCCGGGCCGCATCTCCACGGAAGTGGACGCGCGCCTGTCGTTCGACGAGCCGGCCCTGCTGGGCAAGGCCCACCAGTTGATCGACCTGTACGACAAGGCCGGCGTTGGCCGTGACCGCGTACTGATCAAGCTGGCCTCCACCTGGGAAGGTATCCGCGCCGCCGAGAAGCTGGAGAAGGAAGGCATCCAGACCAACCTGACCCTGCTGTTCTCCTTCGCCCAGGCTGCGGCCTGCGCCGACGCTGGCGTGTTCCTGATTTCGCCGTTCGTGGGCCGTATCTACGACTGGTACAAGAAGTCCACCGGCCAGGAATACTCCGGCGCCGAAGACCCGGGCGTGCAGTCGGTGACGCGCATCTACAACTACTACAAGGCCAACGGTTACAACACCGTGGTGATGGGCGCCAGCTTCCGCAACATCAGCCAGATCGAAGAGCTGGCCGGTTGCGACCGCCTGACCATCAGCCCTGAGCTGCTGCAGAAGCTGGCGGATGACACCGGCACCCTGGCGCACAAGCTCAAGCCGGGCAATGGCGGCGAGCCCAAGCACTCACTGACCGAAGCGCAGTTCCGCTGGGAGTCCAACGAGGACGCCATGGCGACCGAGAAGCTGGCTGAGGGTATTCGTCAGTTCGCGCGCGACCAGGAGAAGCTGGAGGCGTTGCTGAAGGCGAAGATCTGATTCGCGCCCAGGCAATGAAAAAGGGCGACTCCGATGGGAGTCGCCCTTTTTTGTGCCTGACGCGGATCAGCTGCGCTCGAGGGCGCTGACCAGGTCGTGGAAGGCTTCGCGGTTGGAGTCGTTCAGGCCCATGAGGATCTTGTGCGCTTCCAGCACCTTGGTGCGCACGATGTCTTCGGACTGGTCCTGTGAAGGCAGGTCCGTCAGGCACTCGGGGCACGGGATGGGGCGGTCGACGATGTTGAACACCTGGTCGAAGCCCATCGATTGCAGCAGGCGCGTGATGTCCGCGTGGGTGGTGACCACGGTGGGCAACAACCCGACTTTCTGCCGCGACAGGATCGACAGCTTGGCCAGCAGGCCCAGGGTCGTACTGTCGATGCTGCGCGTCTCGGTGAGATCGATGACGATCGCCGAGAAGTTCAGGGCAGTGAAAATCTTTTCAATAGTCGCATCCAGCGCCGAACACAGCGTCAGGCGCACTTCACCGACGAATTTCAGCACGAAAGTGCCATCTTGCTCGGCGAACTGGATTCTACCAGTACTCATTCTAGGTTCCTGCTTAGCACCATCAGGGCGATATCATCCGGCATCTCCCCAAGCGTGGCCAATCCAAACTTCTGCCGCAGGCCATCCAGGCCGCCGCCGGCTGCCTTGACGATTTCCGGCAAGGCAGCCTCTTTATCTTTGAGTGTTTCGCCGGGCAAAAGGTCCAGAATGCCATCAGAGAACAGGGTCAGGCTGAAACTGTCCGGCAACTCCAGCACGTGGTCAGTGTAGGTGGCTTCGTTGAACAGGCCCACCGGCAAGCCACGGCCTTCCAGGTAACGCACCTGCCCCTGGCTGAAGAACACCGGCAACGGCAAATGCCCGCCGATGCTGTAGGTCAGCAGCCCCGTGTCTTCGTCGATCACCCCGCCCACCATGGTCACATGCTTGCCCAGCTTGCAGTTGATGAGACCACGGTTGATATGGCCCAGCACTTCCGACGGCTTGAACTCCGGGAGAGTGCCATTGCGCTTGAATTCGAACATCAGGCGCGTGGTCATGAATTTCAACAGCACGGTCACGAAGGCTGAGGACGCGCCATGCCCCGAAACGTCAGCCAGATAGAATGCCACTCTACGCTCATCAACGCGAAAGCAGTCGACGAAATCACCTGAAAGGTACAAAGAGGGGATTATCTGGTGCTCGAACTTGAAGCCGTCGATCACCCAGGGGCTTTCGGGCAGCATGTTCATCTGCACCTGACGACCGGCGTTCTGGTCCTCCTGCAGCAGGTGCAGGCTGGCTTCCAGTTCGCGGTTGGCGGTTTCCAGCTTTTCGCGGTAACGCTGGTTTTCCTGCAGCAGCCAGGCACGGTCGAGCGCCCGGCGAACCGAGTGCTCAAGCACGGCGAGGTCTTCGAGGGGCTTGATCAGGTAATCGGCGGCGCCCAGGCGCAAGGCCTCGACGGCGTCATTCATGACGCCGGCACCCGACAGCACGATGACCGGCATGTCAGGGGCGCGTTCGGTGACCTGGCGGATCAGCTCAAGGCCCCCGACCTGCGGCATGCGCAGGTCGCAGATCACCAGATCAGGCTTCTGCTGCTCGAACACTTCAAGTCCCTGCAAGCCATTGCAGGCCTGCAGGACGCTGAAACCACTGTCTTCCAGGTAGGCGGCGAGGCTCGCACGCACTACGTCGTCATCATCGATTATCAGCAGCGTGGCACTGGTTTTCTGCATGTGGGCAAACGGCGCCAGAAATTGGTTGGCGTAAGGTACTCGGCCGGGCCTGAGCTCGCTTACTGGATTCACTTCTAGCCTCTCTTGGCAACTTGCGCCAGGCATTTGCCTGCTACGGTTACCCAGAGGTGCCCTCTAAGGCGCAGACGGTACTCCCATCCGCCGGGTGTTTCAAGCGTGTGCCGATGGTCGCTTGATCTCTTTACAGCGCAAATCACCGAGGGTTATAAAAACCCATTTGCAAGCAACCTAATGGAAGGATGTTCCATGAGCCAGATTGACCGCGACTTTGCCGAAAAACGCGATTTCATCCGCATGACGGTCAATGCCAAGGTGTTTATCAAGGCCGATGGCCAGAAGATCCTGGGCGTCTGCCGTGACCTGTCCAGCACCGGAATGCAGATCGAGGCGCGCAGCAGTTTGCGCGTGGGCGACATTGTGGGCGTGCACCTGCCTTCCGAGCATGCGGCGTTGCGCGACCTTGATGCGCAGGTAGAGGTGGTGCGAGTGGAAGAACTGGGCGCAGGGTTGCAGACGCTGGGGTTGACGATATTGCAGATGAATTGAGATCAAATAAAAAAGGCGACCCCGTGGGGTCGCCTTTTTTTGTGCAGCGACGTGATCAGAAATCGTCGACGACGTGACCGTCCTTGATCTTGTATTCGCGCATCTGCAGGTAGGCATTGCGGATGAAGATGTACTTGTCGCCGTTGATCATCTTCTCGGCCTGCAGCAGCTGGGCGCGGGTGTCGACGACGCTCAGGGCGAAAAGGCTGTTACGCAGCGACATGTCGTCCATGTACCGGTACGGCTGGGTGAAGCTGTCCGGGTACTTGGCGATGCCGTCACGCACGGTGCTTGGGCCCAGCAGCGGCAACATCACGTAAGGGCCGCTTGGCACGCCCCATTTGCCCAGGGTGATGCCGAAGTCTTGGTCGTTGCGTTGCAGGCCCATGCGGGTGCCCACGTCGACCAGACCTGCCACGCCCAGGGTAGTGTTGAGCAGCAGGCGCGCGGTGTCGACACCGGCGTCGTGCGGCTTGGCTTGCAGCACATCGTTGGCCAGGTTGCCGACGTCACCGATGTTATTGAAGAAGTTGTGCACGCCGTCCTGCATGAACTGCGGCGTCACCCACTGGTAGCCCTTGGCGACCGGTTTGAGCGCGTACGTGTCCAGGGTGTCGTTGAAGCGGAAAATGACGCGGTTGACCCCTTCCCATGGGTCTTCATCGGCGGCCTGAGCCACAACCGGGGCCATGACGACGCCGGCGATCAGGCAGGCCTTGGCCAGACGATCGATCACACCCGTACCGATCAAGCGCATAGATGTTACTCCTTGGATTCGAATCGGCGGCCCGAGGGCACCGTGACAAAAGTGACCCAGTATAAAGCTTTCATGCCGCATTCGGCATATTAGTCTTCAAGTTGTTACAGACAGACCGGCACGGTCACGGGTGGTTCATACAACTGTCACGCAGCCTGCGTAGCCTTCGACGGTCCATACAGGGAAGCTGACATGCCTGACACCGCACCTTGCGTGCCCACCTTCACCGCCATGCTATTTGGCCTGAGCGGCTGCCTGGTGGACTTTGGCGCACGCACCCAAGCCGACGCCGGCCCCACCCCTGGCGCCCTGCAGGCACTCAAGCGCCTGCACCATCAGGGCGTGCCCTGCGCCTGGCTCGACGAACTGCACGACGACCTGGCCCTGCCCTTGGCCGCCCCCCTGCCCCGCTGGGTCAAGGCGATAGGCACCACCGAGGGCAAACCCTGGCCAGCACCGGATGCCTGCTGGCAGGCGTTGATGAGGCTTAAGGTATCGCGACTGGAAGGCTGCGTGCTGGTCAGCGGCGACCCGCGCCTGTTGCAATCAGGGCTCAATGCAGGCCTGTGGACCATTGGCCTGGCCTCCTGCGGCCCTCTGTGCGGGCTGTCGGCGGATGAGTGGCAGGAACTGGACCCACGCGAGCGCGACCTGCGGCGCGGCAAGGCCACCCTCAAGCTGTTCTCCCTGGGCGTGCACTCGGTGATCGACCACCTGGAAGAGCTGGACGACTGCCTGGCCGACATTGCCCTGCGCCGCTTCAAGGGTGAAAAACCCTGATACAGGCTTATTGATCAGGATCATGCAGGGAACGCGGCGGTGGATTAATCTAAAGGTCAGGCCATGGACCTTTGGCAACCCGCTGCGGTCAATGGCTGTGCCTATCATTGAAGGGAGATCGCCATGCCTGCCCGCGAACTGCAAGAGCAATTGAACACATTGCGCGAGCAATTGGAGCAGAACCCGCCGCTTAACGAAGAAGAGCGTGCCAACCTGCACGACTTGATGGCCCAGATCGAGGCCGAACTGAAACTGGAAACCGCCACCAACAACCCCAACCTCGCCGACGGTGTGAACCTGGCCGTGGAGCGCTTCGAAGTAGAGCATCCGGGGCTGGCGGGGACGTTGCGCAATATTGTTCAGACCCTGGGCGGCATGGGGATCTGATCAAGGATCCATCGTGGGAGCGGGCTCTGCCCGCGAAGGTGACGCTGCGATTTTGCAGGAACCGCGCGGCGTTCTTTTCGCGGGCAGAGCCCGCTCCCACAATCAACCTATGCGGACAACTTACTGGCGCACCAGCCGTCCATTGGCCAGGGTAACGGCCGAGGTGCTGCGGTACGGGTTGATGTCCAGCCCGCCACGGCGCACATAGCGCGCATACACCGTCAATTCCAGCGGATCCAGCAGGCGCTTCAAGTCCATGAAGATGCGCTCCACGCACTGCTCGTGGAAGTCCGAATGCTGACGGAAGCTCACCAGGTAAGCCAAAAAGCTCGCATGATCCAAGGCCGGGCCGCGGTAATGCACCGCCACGCTGCCCCAGTCGGGCTGGCTGGTGACCGGGCAGTTGGACTTGAGCAGGTGGCTGTGCAGACTCTCCTCCACCACGCGCGACGCGTCGCAGCGCAGCAGCTCGGGCTGCGGGTGTTCGTAACTGGAAATGCTCACGTCCAGATCATCAATGCACACGCCCGGCAGGGCCACCACGCCGTCGGCTTCGACGTCGGCCAGGCGACGCACACGCACGCCCACCGGCTTGCCGGCGGCAGCGGACAGGTCCTTGACCAGGCAGGCTTCAAGGGCCTCGACGCTGTCGAACGGGGTCTGGTTCAGGGAGTTGAGGTACAGCTTGAACGACTTGGACTCGATGATGTTCGGCGAGTCGGCCGGGATGCTGAATTCACCGATGGCCACCACGGGCTTGCCGGACGGCAGCAGCCACGACAGTTCGAAGCAGTTCCAGAAGTCGACGCCCTGATACGGCAGGGTATCGGCCGTCAGGCCCAGCTCGGCCCATTTGGCGGCGCGAGGGATGGGGAACAGCAACGATGGCGTGTAGGTGGAGATGTATTCGCTGGACTTGCCCAACGGCGAATGTTCGGCTGCGGGATGCATGTTGGAAACCTGGACGTGAGTAAACCCGTGCAGTTTAACTATTTGCGCCGCGATTTGCGCGCCTTGTAGCAACAACCGGCAGGCCTGTGGGGGTATGCACTGTGGGAGCAAAGCTTGCTCGCGATGGGGCCAGTACTGACGCCA
>KI547166.1:370753-380362 GCA_000497835.1 gamma proteobacterium L18
ACAGTGTTTACCCCTCCGCCGGGTGGCAGGTTTACTCGTAACGCAGGGCGTAGGCCGGTTCGATCTGCGCGGCGCGCCAGGCCGGGTATACGGTGGCCAGGAAGCTCAGGATCAAGCCGGCGCTGCAGATCATGATCACATCACCGGCTTGCAGGTCGGACGGCAGGTTGCTGATGAAGTACACATCGGAGGTAAAGATGTGCTGCCCCGTCACCCGTTCGATCCAGCCCACCATGGCGCTGACGTTGATCGCCGCGATCACGCCCAGCACGCCGCCGATCAGGGTGCCCACCACGCCGATCACCGTGCCCTGGACCATGAAGATACCCATGATCTGCCGGGGCGTGGCGCCGATGGTGCGCAGGATGGCGATGTCGGCGCCCTTGTCGTTGACCACCATGATCAGCGTGGCGATGATATTGAAGGCAGCCACGGCGACGATCATCAGCAGCAACAGGCCGATCATGGTCTTTTCCATTTTCATGGCACTGAACAGGCTGCCCTGGGTGTGGGTCCAGTCGTCAGCCTTGTAACCGTCGCCCAGGCTGGCGGCGATGGCCTTGGACACTTGGGGCGCCATGTACAGGTCTTTGAGCTTGAGGCGCACGCTTTGCACCTGGTTGGGCTGCCAGTGCTGGATCTGCGCGGCATCGGCCATGTGGATCAGGGCCATGGAGCCATCCAGTTCGGCGCCCACCTTGAACACGCCGACCACGTTCAAGCGTTGCAGGCGCGGAGTGATGCCACCCGGCTCGTCGCTGAGTTCCGGCACGATCAGGGTGATCTTGTCGCCCACGTTCAAGCGGAAGCGCCGCGCGGTGATGTCGCCGATGACCACGCCAAACTCGCCCGGCTTCAAGTCCTGCAGCGAGCCCTGGGTGATGTGGTCGGCAACGATCGAGACCTTGCCTTCCTGGGCCGGGTCAACACCACTGACCTGGATCGGCTGCATGTAGCCCTTGTACGAGAGCATGCCGTCCATGTCGGTGAACGGTACGGCAGCCAGTACCTCAGGGTTTTTCAGGGCAGCGGCGGCCACTGGCTGCCAGTCATCCAGCGGCTTGGCGCCGACAATGGTGGCGTGGGGCACCATGCCGAGGATGCGCGAACTCATTTCCTTCTGGAAACCGTTCATCACCGACAGCACCACGATCATCGCCAGCACGCCGAGGGCCAGGCCGATCATGGAGGTCATGGAAATGAACGAGATGAAATGATTGCGGCGCTTGGCCCGGGTGTAGCGCGCACCAATGAAAATGGATAAGGGTCTGAACATACGTCAAGGCACCTGGAAAAAGGGTTGAAGCCAGCGCCCGGCCAAACCGGGCGCAAAACCACGGCGATCAGATCGGGACCAGACGGCCCTCTTCCAAGCGCAACACGCGGTCCATCTGGCGTGCCAGGTTGAGGTCGTGGGTCACCACCAGGAACGCGGTACGCAACGAGGTGCT
The DNA here is from genome assembly GCA_000497835.1 of gamma proteobacterium L18. Lineage (GTDB taxonomy): Bacteria > Pseudomonadota > Gammaproteobacteria > Pseudomonadales > Pseudomonadaceae > Aquipseudomonas. Next base: position 372,205 of record KI547166.1, read on the forward strand.
CAATTCCAGCATCAGGTCCTGGATGCCCTGGGCGGTGTGCTGGTCAAGGTTGCCGGTAGGCTCGTCGAGCATCACCAAGCCCGGCTGGTTGACCAGGGCACGGGCGATGGCCACGCGCTGGCGCTCGCCGCCGGACAGTTCGGCCGGCTTGTGCGACAGGCGATGGCCCAGGCCCACGCGCTCCAGCAGCGCGGTGGCGCGCTGTTTCGCTTCCGGGATCGACGTCTTGCCGATCAGCAGCGGCATGCACACGTTCTCCAGCGCGGTGAACTCGGGCAGCAGGTGGTGAAACTGGTAGACGAAGCCCAGCGCGCGGTTGCGCAGCAGGCCGCGGGCCTTTTCATTGAGTGCCGACAGTTGCTCGCCGGCCAGCCACACGCTGCCGGTGCTGGGCGTGTCCAGACCGCCGAGCATGTTCAGCAGGGTACTTTTGCCCGAGCCCGACTGGCCCACGATGGCCACGCGCTCGCCGGCATACAACTCCAGCTGCAGGTTGGACAACACCACCACCGACTCCGGGCCTTCCTCGTAGGACTTGCCCAGGTTGCGGCAACTCAACACTGCTTTCTCGTTCATGCCCAACTCACTCATAACGTAACGCCTCCGCAGGCTGGGTGCGCGCCGCACGCCAGGCCGGGTAAAGGGTGGCGAGGAAACTCAGTACCAGGGCCGCGCCGCAGACCATGAACACGTCATTGGCCATCAGCTGCGACGGCAGGTAATCGATGAAATACACGTCGGGGTTGAGGAACTTGTGCCCGATGATTTTTTCCAGCAGGGCAATGGCCGCGCTGACGTTCAGCGCCGCGAGCATGCCCAGGATGGCGCCCACCAGGGTGCCGATGACGCCGATGACCGTGCCCTGGACCATGAAGATGCGCATGATCTGCCCGGGGGTTGAGCCCAGGGTACGCAGGATGGCGATGTCGCCGCGCTTGTCGTTGACCACCATCACCAGGGTGGAAATGATGTTGAACGCGGCCACCGCGACGATCAGCAGCAACAGCAGGCCGATCATGGATTTCTCCATGCCGATGGCCTGGTACAGGTTGCCGTGGGTACGGGTCCAGTCGCGGGCGTAGTAGTCCTGGTCACCCAGGTTCTGGCTGATTTCCCAGGCCACGCGCGGCGCTTCGAACAAATCGGCGAACTTCAGCCGCACGCCCTGCACCTGGTCCGGCTGCCAGCGGTGCAGGCGCGCCAGGTCGTCGATGTTGGTCAGGCCCAGGTAGCCGTCGATCTCGCCGGCGCCCACATGGAAGATACCGGTGACGGTGAAGCGCTTCATGCGCGGGAACATGCCCGCCGGCGTGACGCTGACCTCCGGGGTGACGAAGGTGACCTTGTCACCCACCTTGACGCCCAGCTTGTTGGCCGCGTTGTCGCCCAGCATGATGCCGAAGCTGCCGGGGGTCAGGTCGTCCAGGCTGCCCTGCTTGATGAACCGGTCGATGATGGTGACCTTGCGCTCCTCGGCGGGGTCGACGCCGTTGAGCAGCATTTTCTGCACCTTGCCGTTATTGGTCACCAGCCCCTGCATCTGGGTGTAGGGGGCTACCTCCAGAACCGCCGGATTCTGCTTTACTTTAGCGGCAAGGGCCTGCCAATCATTGATTGGCTTGCTGGACTCGATCGTAGCGTGGGGCACCATGCCGAGCACGCGGGTTCGCATCTCATGATCGAAGCCGTTCATTACCGAGAGCACCACGATCATCACGATCACGCCAAGGGCGAGTCCGATCATCGAGGTCAGGGAAATGAATGACACAAAATGATTGCGACGCTTGGCGCGGGTGTAACGCGCGCCGATGAAAACGAAGAGAGGTCTGAACATGTCGGGGCTTGTTCGAATGAAAGAGGAACGTCCTTGTGGCGGGGCTTGACGAGCAGCTTTACACTCAGACCACCGCCGCTACCATGGGTTCGCCATGTCGACATTAGATGAAGAAGATCGCCGCGAATACTACCGTATCGACGATCGGATCGCACTTGAAATTACCCCGCTGTCGGCCGCCGATGCCGCGGGCACCGACTTGTTGCAAGATGCGTCGCCGCTGTTCAATCTGCTCAGCGAATTGCACCTGAGCGAATTCGAGTCCCAGCACCTGCTGCGCCAGCTCAGCGACAGCGACCGCACCCTGGGCAACTTCCTGAAAGCGCAGAACAAGCGCATCGACCTGCTGAGCCAGGTGGTGGCGCAGACCATCCTGGGCCACTTGGGCGAGCCACGCCCGGTGGTATTGTCCGAGGGCGGCATCGAGTTTCTGCACCCCGAGGCCATCGCCCCGGGCACCCGCGTGGCGGTGAAGATGGCGCTGATGCCCCAGGCCCTGGGCCTGCTGCTGCGCGCCAAGGTCACCCATTGCGACGCCAAGGCCGACGGCCAGTTCGACCTGGGCATGGACTTCCACGACATCACCGATGCCCAGCGCCAGCTGCTGGCCCGCTATATCCTGCAGAAACAGGCCGCCGAACGCCGCAAGGAGCGTGAACAAAACGATCCACCGGTTGCCTGAATTCTGAACCCAGCTCCCACCCCTTTGATCCAAGCCCCCTATTTGAAGGAACAGACGTGACCCTAATTTACGGCCACCGCGGCGCCAAAGGCGAAGCACCGGAAAACACCCTGACCAGTTTCCAGGAATGCCTCAAGCACGGCGTGCGTCGTTGCGAGCTGGACTTGCACTTGTCCAGAGACGGCCAGCTGATGGTCATCCACGACCCGACCCTGAAGCGTACCACCGACCGTCGCGGCAAAGTGGTGGAGCATGAGGCCGCAGACCTGGTGACCTACGACGCCCGTAAAGGCGGCCCGGGCTGGGTACAGCCCTGCCCCATCCCGCGCCTGGAAGAACTGTTCAAGGCCTGCGATTTCGAGCACTGGCAACTGGAAGTGAAAAGCGCCTCGCGCACCCGCGCCGCCACCACGGTACTGGCGATTCGCGAATTGGCTCAGGAATACGGCGTGCTGGACAAGGTGACCATCACCTCAAGCTCCCGGGAAGTACTGCGCGCCGCCGCCGAACTGACCCCGGACATCGCCCGTGGCCTGGTGGCCGAATACGCCTGGCTCGACCCGCTGAAAGTGGCGCAGAACTATGAGTGCAATCTGCTGGCGCTGAACTGGACGCTGTGCACCCCCGAGCGCCTGATCAAGGCCCAGCGCCAGGGGTTGCACGTGTCAGTGTGGACGGTCAACGAACCGGCACTGATGCGCCGGCTCGCCGACTTCGGCGTTGACAGCCTGATTACAGACTTTCCCGGTTTGGCCACTGCCACGCTTGGGAATCGCTGAAATCGGTCTCCCCGGCCGGCTCAGGCCACCGGCCGGAGCCGCTCAAAAAAGCCGGTTCAGGCCGTCGTAGGCCGCTACCCGATAGGCTTCGGCCATGGTCGGGTAGTTGAAGGTGGTGTTGACGAAATACTTCAGGGTATTGAGCTCGCCCGGCTGGTTCATGATGGCCTGGCCGATGTGGACAATCTCCGACGCCTGGTCACCGAAGCAGTGCACGCCCAGGATCTCCAGGGTTTCACGGTGGAACAGGATCTTCAGCATGCCCACCGGCTCGCCGGAAATCTGCGCCCGCGCCATGCCCTTGAAGAACGCCTTGCCCACTTCATAGGGCACCTTGGCCTGGGTCAGCTCGGCCTCGGTCTTGCCGATCGAGCTGATCTCGGGGATGGTGTAGATGCCGGTGGGCACGTCGTTCACGTAGCGCCAGCTGCCATTGTCCACCACGCTGCCGGCCGCCGAACGGCCTTGGTCATAAGCGGCACTGGCCAGGCTCGGCCAGCCGATCACGTCGCCTGCGCCATAAATGGTCGGCACGCTGGTGCGGTAGGCCTCATCGACGGTGATCTGGCCACGGCCGTTGACCTTGATGCCGATGTTTTCCAGGCCCAGCTTGTCGGTGTTGCCGGTACGGCCGTTACACCACAGCAAGGCGTCGGCCTTGATCTTCTTGCCGGACTTGAGGTGCAGCACCACGCCGTTGTCCAGGCCTTCGACGCGCTCGTACTCTTCGTTGTGGCGAACCATCACGTTGTTGTTGCTGAAGTGGTAGCTCAGGCCCTGGGAAATTTCCGAATCCAGGAAGCTCAGCAACTGCTCGCGGTTGTCCACCAGTTCAACCAGCACGCCCAGGCCGCTGAAGATCGAGGCGTATTCACAGCCGATCACGCCGGCGCCATAAATGATCAGTTTGCGCGGGGTGTGGGTCAGGCCCAGGATGGTGTCGCTGTCATAGATGCGCGAATGATGGAAATCGATATCGGCCGGGCGATACGGGCGCGAACCGGTGGCGATGATGATCTGCTTGGCCACCAGTTTTTCCTGGGCACCGTTGGCACAGATCACTTCCACGGTCTGCTCGTCCGAGAAGCTGCCGGTACCGAAGAACACGTCGACGCGGTTGCGCGAATAGTAGGTAGTGCGCGAGGCCACTTGCTTGGCAATGACCTGCTCGGCGCTTTTCAGCACGTCGGGGAAGGAGAACCAGCGCGGCTCGCCAATGGCCCGGAACATGGGGTTGGTGTTGAACTGGATGATCTGCTTGACCGAGTGACGCAGGGCCTTGGACGGGATGGTGCCCAGGTGGGTGCAGTTGCCGCCGACCTGGCGGCGGCTGTCGACCATCGCCACCTTGCGCCCCGCCTTGGCGGCGTTCATCGCCGCGCCTTCACCTGCGGGCCCGGAACCCAGCACCACTACATCATAGTTGTAGACAGCCATGCGTACTCCTTCAGAACAGGCCGAGGCACCACTCTGGTACCTCCGGCTCAACATGCCGCCATGCGGCATCGAAAACTCGGGGATGCAGTCTATAGAAGCGTAATTGCCGCGAACATTAACCCTTGGTCGCGTCAAAGGCTATTGATGTCTGCATCAACACGTCAATGGTCAACTTTTCCTACAGCAGCCATCCGTTCGAATGCCGGGGTCGGCCGACTGGACAGCACCTCGCCGTCGCGGCGCACAAACAGCGCGGCAATGTCGTGAAGCTGGGCATACGCCCACCCCTGCTCGGGCCCCAAAATCATCAACAGCGTAGACAGGCCATCGGCCGCTGTCGCCGAAGGATGAATCACCGTGACCGAGGACAGCGCATGGGTGATGGGCGCGCCGGTGCGGGCATCGAGCAGGTGGGAATAGCGCGTGCCATCATGCACGAAGAAATGCGTCTGGTCGGCCGATGTCGACACGCCATAGCCATCGATGCCCAGCGTCTGGCTGGCGTGTTGGTCGCCTACACTGGGGGTTGGCACGCTGATCTGCCAGGCGCTGCCATCGGGCTTGTGCCCCACGGCCTTGAGCTGGCCGGTGGCTTCGGCGCGGTAGTTGCCCACGCCCAGCGCTTGCAGGCGCGCACCGATGCGTTCCACGGCGTAACCGGCGGCGATGCTGTTGAGGTCCACGGCCACGGCCGCATCCTTGCACAGCTGGCCGCCGTCAACCCGCAGGTGCTGGTAGCCCACACGCTGGCGGGTCAAGGCCAACACCGCCGGGCGCGGCACTTGCTGCAGGCGGCTGTGGGCGCCGAAGCCCCACAGGTTTATCAATGGCCCCACGGTCTGGTCGTAGGCACCATCGCTGGCACTGGACAGCGACTGGCCGTACTGCACCAACTCCAGCACCCCGGGCGGCATCACCCGGCAACTGTCGGCGGGCATGGCGTTGAAGCGCTGCACCTCGGAGTCATCGCGGTACGACGACATCTGCTGGTCGACCTCACCAAGGATGCGCTCCACCTCGGCCTGCACTTGCGAGCGCTGGGGCGTCTGCGCGGTGGGCACATACTGGATGTCGTAACGACTGCCCATGGTGGGGCCGCTGAAGGTTTCCACCGGGTCGCCACCACTACAGCCCGCCAGGGCGGCCAGCAGGTTGAGCATCAGAAAAGGACGGGCAAGGCACATGGACAGGCGAATTTTGACTTAACCTTGAGACAGACATTCGAGGAAGACGCCATTATGCGCCACAAGCCGCTGTTGCTTCTGCTCTTCTTCTGCACCCTGGCCTGGGGCAACAGCGCCGACCGCCTGCAAGAAGCCAATTTCGCCACGCAGTGGGGCCAGCCGCCATTGCAACGCAAAAGCCAGGCGTTGCTCAATTACCTGTTCGTCGATGTCTATGCAGCGGCTTTTTATGCCCAGCCCGGCACCAGCGCGCAGCAGGCGGTGAACGACTTGAGTGATCAGCGCCTGGAACTGTTCTACTTCCATAACATCGACCGTGACGACGTGATCAAGGCCGCCAACCAGACTCTGCAACGCCAGGCCAATCCCAATCTGTTGCGCACTGCCCGGCCAGAGATCGATCGGCTGCATCAAAGCTTCACCGACATTCATGCCGGTGACCGTTATGCCCTCACCTTTACCGCCGCTACGGGGCTGTCGCTGGAGCGTAACGGGCAGGTAATTTTTATCAGCAAAGACAAGGACTTGGCCCGTTTGTACCTGGCCATCTGGCTGGCCCCCAGGGGCCTTTCTGACAACTTGCGCACGGCACTTTTGCAACCTGCGTCATCCTGACTCGTCGGCTGAAACGTTAAACCTGACAGGCAAAAACGCCGCCAGCGCCTAGACTTATATATCTTGTTACAAAATATTTTGCGCTGACCCGCAAAAAACCGGCGCAGCGGGGGTGTACAGCGCCCTCCTCCCCCACCCATTTACGTGAGTGCACTCCCATGGCCTCGACTTCCGGCAAGGGCAAGGCGATTTTTCGCGTTGTCAGCGGCAACTTTCTCGAGATGTTCGACTTCATGGTGTATGGCTTTTATGCCACCGCCATTGCCAAGACCTTCTTTCCCTCCGACAACGCCTTCGCCTCGCTGATGCTGTCGCTGGCCACCTTCGGCGCCGGCTTCCTGATGCGCCCCCTGGGGGCAATTTTCCTCGGCGCCTACATCGACCGCCATGGCCGTCGTCAGGGATTGATCGTGACCCTGGCGATGATGGCCATGGGCACCGTGCTGATCGCCTGCGTGCCCGGCTACGCCACCCTGGGCGTCGCGGCCCCACTGCTGGTGCTGCTGGGCCGGCTGTTGCAGGGTTTCTCGGCGGGCGTGGAACTGGGCGGCGTGTCGGTGTACCTGGCGGAAATCGCCACGCCGGGGCGCAAGGGCTTTTTCGTCAGTTGGCAATCGGCCAGCCAGCAGGCGGCGGTGGTGTTCGCAGGCTTGCTGGGCGTGGCCCTCAACCATTGGCTGAGCCCCGAGCAGATGGGGGACTGGGGCTGGCGCGTGCCGTTCCTGGTGGGCTGCATGATTGTGCCGGCGATCTTCATCATCCGTCGTTCGCTGGAAGAAACCCCGGAGTTCCAGGCGCGCAAACACCGCCCTACCCTCAAGGAAATCGTGCGGTCCATCGGCCAGAACTTCGGCCTGGTACTGGCCGGCATGGCGCTGGTGGTGATGACCACGGTGTCGTTCTACCTGATCACCGCCTACACCCCGACCTTCGGCAAGGCCGAGCTGCATCTGTCGGACTTTGATGCGCTGCTGGTGACTGTGCTGATCGGGATGTCGAACTTTTTCTGGTTGCCGGTGATGGGCGCGGTGTCGGACCGTATAGGCCGCAAACCGTTGCTGCTGGCGGCGACCATTTTAGCGATCCTCACGGCCTACCCGTCGCTGAGCTGGATGGTGCAGGCGCCCAGTTTCGAGCGTTTGTTGATGGTGGAGCTGTGGTTGTCGTTCCTGTATGGCAGCTATAACGGGGCGATGGTGGTGGCGTTGACGGAGATCATGCCGGTGGAGGTACGCACTACGGGGTTTTCGTTGGCTTACAGCCTGGCGACGGCGACCTTTGGTGGGTTTACGCCGGCGGCGTGTACTTACCTGATTCATGTGCTGGACAACAAGGCCGCGCCGGGGATCTGGTTGAGTGGTGCGGCGGTGTTGGGGTTGGTGGCGACGCTGGTGTTATTTCATGGGAACAAGCATGCGCTGCGTACTGCGCAGGCGGCGGGTGTGTGAGTGGTCGCTACGACGATCCAAAGCGGGCAAACAAGGCAGGCGACGCCGACCTGCCAGGCCATGGTACGTTGCAACAAATGTAGGACCGGGCTCTGCCCGGGAAGCGCCGCGCGGGCGGCGCTCGATCTCAAGAACGGCACAACAACATCGACTGGCACCTGGCGGCCGTAACGCAATCC
>KI547166.1:381426-410867 GCA_000497835.1 gamma proteobacterium L18
CAAACCACAAAAAAGCCCCGGCATCACTGCCGGGGCTTTTTCATTTCAAGCTGACGCTTAGCGCGGGAACGCCGGCGGGTTTACATCCGCCATGTCTTCCATCACACGCACTACCTGGCAGCTATAACCAAACTCGTTGTCGTACCAGACGTACAACACAGCGCGGTTGTCATTGCAGATAGTGGCTTCAGCATCCACCACACCGGCATGACGCGAACCCACGAAGTCGGTCGACACCACTTCCTGCGAGTTCACGAAGTCGATCTGCTTGTGCAGTTCCGAGTGCATGGCCATCTGGCGCAGGTACTCGTTGAGCTCTTCGCGGGTGGTGGCCTTTTCCAGGTTCAGGTTTAGGATGGCCATCGACACGTTCGGCGTCGGCACGCGAATGGCGTTGCCGGTCAGCTTGCCAGCCAGCTCAGGCAGGGCCTTGGCAGCGGCGGTGGCAGCGCCCGTCTCGGTGATGACCATGTTCAGCGCGGCGCTACGGCCACGGCGCGAACCCTTGTGGAAGTTGTCGATCAGGTTCTGGTCGTTGGTGTACGAGTGAACGGTTTCGACGTGGCCGTTGACGATGCCGAACTTGTCGTTGACAGCCTTGAGCACCGGCACGATGGCGTTGGTGGTGCACGAGGCGGCCGAGACGATCTTGTCGTCAGCAGTGATTTCGCCGTGGTTGATGCCGTGAACGATGTTCTTCAGCTTGCCCTTGCCCGGTGCAGTCAGCACCACGCGGTCCACACCCGGGCAGGCCAGGTGCTGGCCCAGGCCGTCGGCGTCACGCCATACGCCAGTGTTGTCCACCAGCAGCGCGTTGCTGATGCCGTACTGGGTGTAATCCACCTCAGTCGGGTTCTTGGCGTAGATAACCTGGATCAGGTTGCCGTTGGCGGTGATGGTGCTGTTGGCTTCATCGATGGTGATGGTGCCATCGAACGGGCCGTGTACCGAGTCGCGACGCAGCAGGCTGGCGCGCTTGACCAGGTCGTTGTCGGCCCCCTTGCGCACCACGATGGCACGCAGGCGCAGGCCGTCGCCGCCACCGGTCTTCTCGATCAGGATGCGGGCCAGCAGGCGACCGATACGACCGAAGCCGTACAGCACCACGTCCTTGCCCTTGCGTGGGGAAGCATTCTGCTGACCGACGATGTCGGCCATTTCTTCACGGACGAACTGCTCGGCAGTACGACCGTTGCCCTGTTCCTTGAACTTGTTGGCCAGGCGGCCCAGGTCCACCGAGGCGGCACCCAGTTTCAGCTCGCTCATGGCCTTGAGCAGGGGGAATGTCTCGTGGACAGACAATTCGATTTCGTCGGCCTGGCGGTGACGCGCAAAGCGGTGGGCCTTGAGGATCTGAATGACGGAACGGTTGATCAGGCTGCGGCCATAGATCGAGCTCACCACGTTGTTATTGCGGTAGAGCTGACCGATCAGCGGAATCATCGCCTCGGCGAGCGCTTCACGATCGATCCATTCACCAAGACACTGGTCGGGCTTCTGAGTCACGGGAACCTTCCACATGTAGGGACAGAAAAAAGGGGCTACATTATGACGTCCAGCGCTCGGCGGAGCAATGAGCGCCTGTCGACACAGGCTCATAGACCGGGCTTTTGCGCCAAGGTTTCGTTTTCGAGCGGTCGAAACTGACAGCCCGGCCAAGGGCCGGTACAATCGTTGTCTTTGTCGCAACGCCTGGAGCCTGACCGCCCGTGCCTGTCCTGCGTCTACCGCTACTGTCCTCCACCGCGGGGAAACACACCTGGGGCAACCTGCCAGGGGCCGCCCTGAGCCTGGCCATTGCCGAAGCCGCCAGCGCCGCCAAGCGCTTCACCCTGCTGCTGACCGCCGACAGCCAAAGTGCCGACCGGCTGGAGCAGGAGCTGCGTTTCTTCGCCCCCGGCCTGCCCGTGCTGCATTTTCCCGACTGGGAAACCCTGCCGTACGACCTGTTCTCGCCGCACCAGGACATCATTTCCCAGCGTATTGCCAGCCTGTACCGGCTGCCGGAGCTCGATCACGGCGTTTTGGTAGTGCCGGTGACCACAGCCCTACATCGGCTGGCGCCCACGCAATTCTTGCTGGGCAGCAGCCTGGTGCTGGACGTTGGCCAGAAGCTGGACGTGGAGCAGATGCGCACGCGCCTGGAGGCCAGCGGCTACCGCTACGTGGACACGGTGTACGAGCACGGCGAGTTCACCGTGCGCGGCGCGCTGATCGACCTGTTCCCCATGGGCAGCAAGCTGCCCTACCGCATCGACCTGTTCGATGACGAAATCGAGACCCTGCGCACTTTCGACCCGGAAACCCAGCGTTCCATCGACAAGGTGGACTCGGTGCGCTTGCTGCCGGCCCGCGAATTCCCGTTGCAGAAGGAAGCCGTGACGCGCTTCAAGGCGCGCTTTCGCGAGCGCTTCGACGTCGACTTCCGCCGCACGCCGATCTTCCAGGACCTGAGCAGCGGCATCACCCCGGCCGGCATCGAGTACTACCTGCCACTGTTCTTCGAAGAAACGTCTACGCTGTTCGACTACCTGCCCCAGGACACCCAGGTGTTCTCGCTGCCGGGCATCGAGCAGGCGGCGGAGAACTTCTGGAACGATGTGCGCAACCGCTACGAAGAACGCAAGATCGACAAGCAACGGCCGCTGTTGCCGCCTGCCGAGCTGTTCCTGCCGGTGGAAGACTGTTTCGCCCGCCTGAAGAACTGGCCGCGCGTGGTGGCCAGCCAGGCCGACATCGAGCCGGGCGTGGGCCGCGACCGCTTCCAGGCGCAGCCGCTGCCCAACCTTGCCATCGAGGCCAAGGCCAACCAGCCGCTGGCGGCGCTGTCGAATTTCCTCGACCAATTCCCCGGCCGCGTGCTGTTTACCGCCGAATCGGCCGGCCGCCGCGAAGTGCTGCTGGAGCTGCTGGACCGTCTCAAGCTGAAACCGAAAACCGTCGACGGCTGGGCCGACTTCGCCAGCAGCAAAGACCGCCTGGCCATCACCATCGCCCCGCTGGACGACGGCCTGGTGCTGGACGACCCTGCCCTGGCGTTGATCGCCGAGAGCCCGCTGTTCGGCCAGCGCGTGATGCAGCGTCGCCGTCGCGAAAAACGCACCGACGGCAACAACGACGCGGTGATCAAGAACCTCACCGAGCTGCGCGAAGGCGCGCCGGTGGTGCACATCGACCACGGCGTGGGCCGCTACCTGGGTTTGGCGACGCTGGAAATCGACAACCAGATGGCCGAATTCCTCACCCTGGAATACGCCGAGAACGCCAAGCTGTACGTGCCAGTGGCCAACCTGCACCTGATTGCCCGCTACACCGGCAGCGATGACGCCCTGGCGCCGTTGCACCGCCTGGGCTCGGAAACCTGGCAGAAAGCCAAGCGCAAGGCCGCCGAACAGGTGCGCGACGTGGCCGCTGAACTGCTCGACATCTACGCCCGCCGCGCGGCGCGCAAGGGCTATGCCTTTGCCGACCCCACGGCTGACTACGCCACCTTCAGCGCCGGCTTCCCGTTCGAGGAAACCCCCGACCAGCAGTCGGCCATCGAAGCGGTGCGCGAAGACATGCTGGCGCCCAAGCCCATGGACCGTCTGGTGTGTGGCGACGTGGGCTTCGGCAAGACCGAAGTGGCCATGCGCGCCGCCTTCATCGCCGTGCACGGCGGCCGCCAGGTGGCGATCCTGGTGCCTACCACCCTGCTCGCCCAGCAGCACTACAACAGTTTCCGCGACCGCTTCGCCGACTGGCCCGTGACGGTCGAGGTGATGAGCCGCTTCAAGTCCGCCAAAGAGGTCAATGCGGCGGTGGCAGAGTTGGCCGAAGGCAACATCGACATCGTCATCGGCACCCACAAGCTGCTGCAGGACGACGTCAAGATCAAGAACCTGGGCCTGGTGATCATCGACGAAGAGCACCGCTTCGGCGTGCGCCAGAAAGAACAGCTCAAGGCGCTGCGCAGCGAGGTGGATATCCTCACCCTGACCGCAACGCCTATCCCGCGCACGCTGAACATGGCAGTGTCGGGCATGCGCGACCTGTCGATCATCGCCACCCCGCCGGCACGCCGGCTGTCGGTGCGCACCTTCGTCATGGAGCAGAACAAGAGCACCGTGAAAGAGGCACTGCTGCGTGAACTGCTGCGCGGCGGCCAGGTGTACTACCTCCACAACGACGTGAAGACCATCGAGAAGTGTGCCGCCGACCTCGCCGAGCTGGTGCCCGAGGCCCGCATCGGCATCGGCCACGGGCAGATGCGCGAACGCGAACTCGAACAAGTGATGAGCGACTTCTACCACAAGCGCTTCAACGTGCTGATTGCCTCGACCATCATCGAGACCGGCATCGACGTGCCCAGTGCCAACACCATCATCATCGAGCGCGCCGACAAGTTCGGCCTGGCCCAGCTGCACCAGTTGCGCGGCCGCGTGGGCCGTAGCCACCACCAGGCCTACGCCTACCTGCTGACGCCCCCACGGCAACAGATCACCCCCGACGCCGAGAAGCGCCTGGAGGCCATCGCCAACACCCAGGACCTGGGCGCCGGTTTCGTGCTGGCCACCAACGACCTGGAAATCCGCGGTGCCGGCGAGCTGCTGGGCGAAGGCCAGAGCGGCCAGATCCAGGCCGTGGGCTTCACCCTGTACATGGAAATGCTGGAGCGGGCGGTCAAGGCCATCCGCAAGGGCGAACAGCCCAACCTCGACCAGCCATTGGGCGGCGGCCCGGAGATCAACCTGCGCCTGCCGGCGCTGATCCCCGAGGACTACCTGCCCGATGTGCATGCGCGGCTGATCCTGTACAAGCGCATCGCCTCGGCAGTGGACGAGGACGGCCTCAAGGACCTGCAGGTGGAGATGATCGACCGCTTCGGCCTGCTGCCCGAGCCCACCAAGAACCTGGTGCGCCTGACCCTGCTCAAGCTGCAGGCGGAAACCCTGGGCATCAAGAAAGTCGACGCCGGCCCGCAAGGCGGACGCATCGAATTCGCCGCCGAAACGCCGGTGGACCCGCTGGTACTGATCAAGCTGATCCAGGGCCAGCCCAACCGCTACAAATTCGAAGGCGCTACCATGTTCAAGTTCATGGTGCCCATGGAACGTGCCGATGAGCGCTTCAACACCCTTGAAGCGTTGTTCGAGCGCCTGACGCCGAAGTCCGCATGAGTGGCCTGATTTTGCACAAGGTGTCTGCCCGCTAAAATGTCCGAACACCTGATTCAGCACCTCGAACCCCGGCCACGCTTGTGGCTGGGGAGTGTCGAGTTCAGCGCCTTTGAACCGCGCAATGGCCGCATGCAGCGGCATATCCAGCACCGCGCCGCGCTGGCGTTCGGTTACGCCGGTCATTATGTGTCCAGTGCGCGCACCCCGCACGAGCCCAACATTGCGCGCCAACCGCTGAGCGAGAAGGCCCTGCGCGACACCTTGCAAGGCCTGGGCTTTCGCATTGCCACGCGGCAAAGCAAGGCCTTGCCGGAAAGCGCCGGTGATATCTTCGAGCTGCCCAGCGACAGCGCCTGGCTGCGCTTTGTGCTCAACGACCTGCCCACCCTGCGCGAGCAAGGCTGGGAGATCGAGTATTCCGAAGAGTTCGCCTTCGACCTGACGCCGGTGGACGACTGGTACGCGGTGATCGACGAGCCGCCCGGGCATGACTGGTTCGACCTGGAACTGGGCATCGTCGTCAATGGCGAACGCCTGAGCCTGCTGCCCATCCTGATCAACCTGCTGCGCACCCACCCCGAGCTGCTCAACCCGGCGCAACTGGCCCGCCGTCGCGACGACGAGCAGATTCTGGTGCCCATTCACAGCCCTCAGGCCAACAAGCCGCGGCTGATGCAAGTGGCCCTGCCCTACGGGCGCCTCAAGCCGGTGCTGACCACCTTGGGCGATTTCTACCTGCGCGAGCCGGGCGACACCCGCCTGCGCCTGCCCACGCCAGATGCCACGCGGCTTAACGCCCTCAAGGAATTACCACTGAGCTGGGAAGGCGGGGAGCGGCTGCGCGGCTTTGCCGAACGCCTGCGTGACATCCGCACCCAGCCCACCCCGCCGCCGGCCGACCTGGCCGCCAAGCTGCGCCCCTACCAGGCCGAAGGCCTGAGCTGGATGCAGGCCCTGCGCGAGCTGGAAGTGGGCGGTATCCTCGCCGATGACATGGGCCTGGGCAAAACCCTGCAAACCCTGGCACACCTGCTGTGCGAGAAGAACGCCGGACGGCTCGACCGCCCTGCCATGGTGGTCATGCCCACCAGCCTGATTCCCAACTGGCAGGACGAGGCCCAGCGCTTCGCCCCTACCCTGCGCGTAGCCGCGCTGCACGGCGCCGGGCGCAAGAAGTATTTCGACAAGCTGTTTGACTATGACCTGCTGCTGACCACCTACGCCCTGCTGCCCAAGGACCTGGAAGCGCTGAGCAAGGTGCCGCTTCACGTACTGATCCTGGACGAAGCGCAGTACATCAAGACCCCCGGCAGCAAGGCCGCCCAGGCCGCGCGCCAGCTGCGCGCACGCCAGCGCCTGTGCCTGAGCGGCACCCCCCTGGAAAACCACCTGGGCGAGCTGTGGTCACTGTTCCACTTCCTGCTGCCGGGTTGGCTGGGCGACGCCAAGGCGTTCAACCGCGACTATCGGGTGCCCATTGAAAAGCACGGCGACCAGGAACGTCTGCAGCACCTCAATGCGCGAATCAAGCCATTCCTGCTGCGCCGCACCAAGGAGCAGGTGGCCACCGAGCTGCCGGCCAAGACCGAGATTACCCACTGGGTGGAACTCAACGAAGCCCAGCGCGACGTGTACGAAACCGTGCGCCTGGCCATGGACAAGAAGGTGCGCGAGGAGATCACCCGCAAGGGCGTGGCGCGCAGCCAGATCATCATCCTGGAGGCGCTGCTCAAACTGCGCCAGGTGTGCTGTGACCTGCGCCTGGTCAATGGCACGGTGGCACCGACCCGTGGCAACAGTTCGGGCAAGCTGGCCAGCCTGATGGAAATCCTTGAGGAACTGCTGCTGGAGAATCGGCGCATCCTGCTGTTCTCCCAGTTCACCTCGATGCTGGGGCTGATCGAGCAGGAACTGCAGCAACGCGGCATCGACTACGCCCTGCTGACCGGCGCCACCAAGAACCGCCGCATACCGGTGCAGGATTTCCAGAAAGGCAAGGTGCAGATCTTCCTGATCAGCCTCAAGGCCGGCGGCGTGGGCCTGAACCTGACCGCGGCCGACACGGTGATCCATTACGACCCGTGGTGGAACCCGGCGGCTGAGCACCAGGCGACGGACCGTGCGTATCGCATCGGCCAGGAGAAGCCGGTGTTCGTCTACAAGCTGATTACCCGGGGCACGGTGGAGGAAAAGATCCAGCACCTGCAATCGGAGAAGTCGGCATTGGCGGCGGGGATTCTGGAGGGGCGTGAAACGGGGGACTGGAAGATGGCGCCGGAGGACATCGATGCGCTGTTCGAGCCGTTGCCGGGGCGTAAGCCGCGCAAGCCTCGGTAATATCTGAGAATTTTGGGCACGCTGTACCGGCCTCTCGCGAGCAAGCTTTGCTCCCACAGTGTGAACTCAATTTCAGCGTTTCAACTGTGGGAGCAAAGCTTGCTCGCGAGAGGCCGGTGCAGGCGACCCAAAATCAATCGATCAATTGCGCATCGCGCAGTGCCCCAACGGCCGTCAGCCAACGCGGATCCTGGCGATACTCGACATTGCTGAACGCCTGCCCACGCATCCCGGCAATACGCGGCGAAGGCGTCACCTTCAAGCGCTGCGCCGCCGTCAGCGCCAATTCGGCGGCCGCACGGTCATTGCACACCAACCCCATATCACAGCCTGCCGTCAGCGCTGCCTCGATACGACTGGCCGCATCGCCCACCACATGGGCACCGGCCATCGACAGGTCATCACTGAAAATCACCCCATCAAACTGCAACTCGCCGCGCAGGATGTCCTGCAGCCAACGGCGCGAGAACCCGGCCGGCTGGTTGTCCACCTGCGGATAAATCACGTGGGCCGGCATTACCGCGGCCAATTGACGACTCAGGCGTGCGAACGGCACCAGATCCAGGGCACGAATCTGCTCAAGGCTGCGCTCGTCCGTGGGAATGGCCACGTGTGAATCCGCCTCGGCCCAGCCGTGGCCGGGGAAGTGCTTGCCGCACGCCGCCATGCCGGCGGCGTTCATGCCCTTGATAAAGGCACCGGCCAAGGCAGCGGCGCGCTCGGGGTTGCCCTCGAAGGCACGGCTGCCCACCACCGCGCTGCGCTGGTGGTCCAGGTCCAGCACCGGGGCGAAGCTCAGGTCCAGGCCCACGGCCAGCACTTCGATGGCCATGATCCAGCCGCACTGCTCGGCCAGGTACTCGGCGTTGTCATTGTCGGCCAGGGCACGCATGGCCGGTAGCCGCACGAAACCTTGGCGCAGGCGCTGCACGCGGCCGCCCTCCTGGTCCACGGCCAGGATCAGGTCGGGGCGAATGGCGCGAATGGACGCGCACAGCTCGCGCACCTGACGGGCGTGTTCAATGTTGCGGGCAAAGATGATCAGGCCGGCCACTTCGGGCTGGCGCAGCAGGTGGCGGTCTTCGGCGGTCAGCCAGGTGCCGGCGATATCGACCATCAACGAGCCTTGAAGGCGGGAAGTCATGAGGTAATCCTTGATTCGCAGGTGCATGAAGGCCGCCCCATGCAGACTTGGGCTGCACAGGGGTCGATCAGCGAGAGGGAAAGCGCAGCGCCAGGGCGACGCTGCAGATTCGAAATAGGCATGGGCGGCTAGCTTAGCCGAAGCCGCCCGCCGCGCCCACCGTCAATTGGCTCAGGCCTTGGCCAGCGCCGGGGTCGACTTGCTGCGCGGGCGCAATTGCGCGGCAGCCATGGCACCATCGGTGACGCCGCTGTCGGCGCGCATGCCGGCGGCCAGGAACGGCACCATCAGGCGCATCACCTGCTCGATGGAGGTGTCGATGCCGAAATCGGTCTCGGCAATGGCGCGCAGGGCCTTGATACCGGACATGCTGAACGCCGCAGCGCCGAGCATGAAGTGCACGCGCCAGAACAGCTCCAGCGGCGGAATACGCGGTGCGGCTTCGTTGACCAGCAGCATGTAGCGGCGGAACACCTTGCCGTACATGTCTTCCAGGTAACGACGCAGGTGGCCCTGGCTCTGGCTGAAGGCCAGGCCCAGCAGGCGCATGAAGATGGACAGGTCGTTGCCGCTGCGAGGCTGCACCACCATGGCCTGCTCGACCAGGATCTCCAGCAGCTCTTCCAGGCTGGCCTTGTGCTCGGGCCGCGCCTGGCGGCGCTCCAGCTCACGTTCCAGGCTGATGCAGAACGGCCCCAGGAAGCGCGAGAACACCGCCTGGATCAGGGCCTTCTTGGAGCCGAAATGATAGTTCACCGCCGCCAGGTTGACCCCGGCCTTGCTGGTGATCAGCCGCAACGAGGTCTCGGCAAAACCTTTTTCCGCGAACAACTGCTCGGCAGCGTCGAGTATGCGTTCAACGGTTTCCGACTGGGCCATGCTAAATCCACCTGACAAACACTTGTTTGAAACATACGTTTCACGACCCCTGCCTGTCAAGCCTGGGCGGACGTTTAGTGGCTAGTCGGTCACTTATTTAACCACACCACACTGGCATTTGGCCCACTTGTTCGCTATAAGCCGCGCCCGCCCGCCGAATGGCGCCTGCACGGCCACAGGACGAGCGGTGACGACTGCAGGATTGCCAAGCCACGCATACTGTATATAATCCCAGTCACTGTATAAAAAGACAGAGCAATCGACATGCTGAAACTGACGCCACGCCAAGCCGAGATTCTGGCTTTCATCAAGCGCTGCCTCGACGACAATGGCTTCCCGCCCACCCGCGCGGAAATCGCCCAGGAACTGGGTTTCAAGTCGCCGAACGCCGCTGAAGAACACCTCAAGGCGCTGGCGCGCAAGGGGGCCATCGAAATGACCCCGGGCGCGTCCCGCGGCATCCGCATTCCCGGTTTCGAGGCCAAGGCCGACGAATCCACCCTGCCCATCATCGGCCGGGTTGCTGCCGGTGCGCCGATTCTGGCCCAACAGCACATCGAGGAATCCTGCAACATCAACCCCACCTTCTTCCACCCGCGGGCCGACTATCTGTTGCGCGTCCACGGCATGAGCATGAAGGACGTGGGCATCTTCGACGGCGACCTGCTGGCCGTGCACACCTGCCGCGAGGCCCGCAACGGCCAGATCGTGGTGGCGCGCATCGGCGACGAAGTGACCGTCAAGCGCTTCAAGCGCGAGGGCAGCAAGGTCTGGCTGCTGGCGGAAAACCCGGAGTTTGCGCCCATCGAAGTCAACCTCAAGGACCAGGACCTGGTCATCGAAGGCTTGAGCGTCGGCGTCATACGCCGATAAAGGAGGCTACATGCAGTTCCCACAATCGATGCAACCGGCTCAACTGTCCTTGTTCGAGGCCTTCATGGCTCAACCTGTCGCGCCGCTGTTCACCCACGCAACCGAAGTGCCCTGGACGGCCCCACAGCCCGAAGCCTTCAGTGAAGTATCATTGCGTGGCGCCGCCGGGAACTGCCTGAGCCTGCTGGCCCCCATGCTGCGCGAGCTCAGCGAGCAGGAAGATGACGCCCGCTGGCTGACCCTGATTGCACCGCCGGCTAGCCTGACCCAGGCCTGGCTGCGCGACGCAGGCCTTAACCGCGAACGCATTCTGATTCTGCAGCCGGGCGGCAATCAAAGCCCACAGCAGTTGACCTGCGAGGCCCTGCGCCTGGGGCGCAGCCACACGGTAGTGAGCTGGTTGAACCCCCTGAGCAGCAGCGCGCGCCAGCAGTTGATCACCGCCGCACGCCTGGGCGATGCCCAGAGCCTCAACATCCGCATGGCCTGAAACTGCAGGAGCCGAGCTTGCTCGCGATTGCGGACTACGGATTTACCGCAGCGCCTGCATCGCGACCAAGGTCGGCTCCTACAGATTGCAGCATCAATGAAGGACGCGCGGGCCTTCTTCTTTTTCCAGCTCGCCTTCTACCATCTTGCCGGCCATCTGCACGCCTACGCTGAGCATGGCCTTGGCGACTTCCACATGCTGTCCCTGCAGGAAAGCCTTGGCATCCTCGGAAAAATTCAAGGTTACCAGCGAGCCTTCATCCTCGGCACGGCGCAGTTCGATTCGGCCGTCAGGAAGCTCGACAATTTCTAGAAAGGACGTTGGCATATAAAGGGGGTCTCCACGTGAGGGCGCTATTGTAGCAGCCGCTGACGCAATCAGCACTCACTGAGGCCATCACGGTACCGAATGGCCAGGCCCTTGAGCTGCTGACGCCAGCTTTCCAGCACTTCACGGGTCAGCTCTTCGGGCTCTTCAGGCGCGTCCAGGTTGACCGCGACGATCAGCGGCTGGGTGACATCACCCTTGGCCACCTTGGGCGCCTGAGGCGGGCGGTACAGCGCCGCATGGGCGGCCAGCAGCTCATGAACCCAGGTGCCTGGCGCCTGGGCCAGCTCCACCAACTCGGCCATTTCCGGAATGGCGATCTGGGCAAGGATCTGCGGGGTCAGCAGGTCTTCGGCACGCGGCGTGGCGGCCTGGGGCAGACGGTAGAATCCGGCGATTTCATGGCACAGGCCCAGCAAGGCGCCGTACAGGTGGAACAGCGCTGACTCGCGTTCGGCCTGGATACGCGCCAGGGCGTTCATGGCCGGACCCTGCTCGGCCTTGCCCAGGGCTTCCAGGGAAAGGCCGGCGAAGTAAATTTTCTGGTTGGTGCGGGTGTAGAGTTCGTGGGCCATGGCGGGCACCCTCCGGTAACGACGGGGTTCGGGCAGGCAGACAGTTTCAGGGATGGATGCACCCAATCGCAAGGCAAATCATCTCCATCGGCCTTTAGGGCCTCTCGCGAGCAAGCTTTGCCCCCACAGTGTTAAGCCTGACAAAAGTGTACGCTTGACACTGTGGGAGCAAAGCTTGCTCGCGAGAGGCCCTTAAGCCGAACACAAAAAAACCGCGCCAAGGCGCGGTTTTTTCATTACTGCTGAATCAAGCCGGCTCTTTCTCTTTTGCCCGCTTGTCTTCCACCTTCCAGCTGTCACCTTCGTAGAACGCGCGCCAGCCCGTCGGCTTGCCGTCCACTTCGGTCTGCACGTACTGCTCCTTGGTCTTGCGGCTGTAGCGGATCACGGCTGGGCGACCATCCGGGTCCTTCTTCGGCGCTTCGCACAGGAAGTGGTACTTGGGATCGATCTCGTCCTTGTGCGGGATGATCTCGATCACCAGCGGTGCACGGGTCTCGCGGTTTTTCGGGAACTGGCTGGCGGCCAGGAACAGACCCGAAGCGCCATCACGCAGCACGTAGGTGTCGTTGACCTTTTCGCACTTGAGCTCCGGCATCTTCACCGCATCCATCTTCGGTGGCGCCGCCTCGCCGCTTTTCAGCAGCTTGCGGGTGTTCTTGCACTCAGGATTGGTGCAGCCGAAGAACTTGCCGAAACGGCCGGTCTTGAGCTGCATCTCGCTGCCGCACTTGTCGCATTCCAGGCTCGGGCCTTCGTAGCCCTTGATGCGGTAGTTGCCCTCTTCGATCTCGTAGCCCACGCAGTCCGGGTTGTTACCGCAGATGTGCAGCTTGCGCTTTTCATCCAGCAGGTAGGCGTCCATGGCGGTGGCGCAGATCGGGCAGCGGTGCTTGCCACGCAGCACCAGCGACTCGGATTCACCCTCGTCGTCGGCGGCGATTTCGTCGCCCGGCACCAGGTTGATGGTGGCCTTGCAACGCTCTTTGGGCGGCAGGCTGTAGCCCGAGCACCCCAGGAACACACCGGTGGACGCGGTGCGGATCATCATGTGCCGGCCGCATTCGCGGCAGGTGATGTCGGTCGGCGTCGGCTGGTTGGCGCGCATGCCGCTGTCGGCCGAGCCTGCCACTTCCAGCTTGTTCTTGAAGTCGCCGTAGAACTCGTCCAGCACGTTCTTCCAGTCGCGCTCGCCCTGTGCAACGTCGTCGAGGTTCTCTTCCATGCCGGCGGTGAAGCCGTAGTCCATCAGGTTGGAGAAACTCTCCGACAAACGCTCGGTGACGATGTCGCCCATCTTCTCGGAGTAGAAGCGGCGGTTGTGCAGGGCCACGTAACCGCGATCCTGAATGGTGGAAATGATGGCCGCGTAGGTCGACGGGCGACCGATACCGCGTTTTTCCATCTCTTTCACCAGGCTGGCTTCGGAGTAACGCGCCGGCGGCTTGGTGAAGTGCTGGGTAGGGTCCAGCTCGATCAGCTTGAGCACTTCGCCCTGGTCCATTTCCGGCAGCACGTCGTCGTCGCCCGGCTTGGCCATCTGCGGCATAACACGGGTGTAACCGTCGAACTTGAGGATACGGCCCTTGGCACGCAGCTCGAACTCGCCAGCGGCCACGGTGACGGTGGTGGACAGGTATTGCGCAGGCGGCATCTGGCAGGCCAGGAACTGGCGCCAGATCAGCTCGTACAGGCGCTCGGCGTCACGCTCCATGCCCGAAAGCTTGCTCGGGTGGGTGTTGACGTCGGACGGACGAATCGCTTCGTGCGCCTCCTGGGCGCCTTCCTTGCTGCTGTACACCATCGGGGCGGCCGGCAGGTACTGCTTGCCGAATTCGCTTTCGATGTAGCTGCGCGCCATCTCCACCGCGTCCGCGGACAGGTTGGTGGAGTCGGTACGCATGTAGGTGATGTAGCCGGCTTCGTACAGACGCTGGGCCATCATCATGGTTTTCTTCACGCCGAAGCCCAGACGGTTGCTGGCGGCCTGCTGCAGGGTCGAGGTGATGAACGGCGCCGACGGCTTGCTGCTGGTCGGTTTGTCTTCACGCTTGACGATGCTGTAGGTGGACGCCTTGAGCTTTTCCAGGGCGGCCATGGCGGCAGTTTCGTTGAGCGGCTTGAAGGCCTCGCCCTTCTCGCGCGCCACTTCGAAACGCACCTTGGCGTTCTTGGCGGTGCCCAGGTCGGCGTGGATCTCCCAGTACTCTTCCGGATTGAACGCACGGATTTCGCGCTCGCGCTCCACCACCAGCTTCACGGCCACCGACTGCACACGGCCTGCCGACAGGCCACGGGCGATCTTCGACCACAGCAGCGGCGAAACCATGTAGCCCACCACGCGATCGAGGAAACGACGCGCCTGCTGGGCATTGACGCGGTCAATGTCCAGTTCGCCCGGCGTGGAGAAGGCTTCCTGGATGGCCTTCTTGGTAATTTCGTTGAACACCACGCGCTTGTAGCGGGTGTCATCACCACCGATGGCTTCGCGCAGGTGCCAGGCAATGGCTTCCCCTTCGCGATCCAAGTCGGTTGCGAGATAGATGGTGTCGGCATCCTTGGCGAGACGGCGCAGCTCTTCGATCACCTTCTCCTTGCCGGGAAGGATCTCGTAATGGGCTTTCCAGCCGTGCTCCGGGTCCACGCCCATGCGCGCCACCAGTTGCTTGCGCGCCTTTTCCTTGGGCGACAAGGCAGGTGCCTCGGCGGCCGCGGCCTTGCCACGCTTCACCGGCTCTTTCGTGGCGCTAGCCGAACCGCTGGTGGGCAGGTCTCGGATATGGCCGATACTCGACTTCACCACGTATTGGTTGCCCAGATACTTGTTGATGGTCTTGGCCTTAGCCGGGGATTCCACAATGACCAGCGATTTGCCCATGGATCAGAAAATTCCTGAATAGCTAGAAATGAAAGCGTTGATGCCTTCGAGGCACCGCTATATATAGTGGTGACGAAGTGAGGTCAAGCGCGGATGATCAAGCGATCTCGTCGCCGGGCCGCTCGAACAGGCTCGGTTCGGCCTCGACCAAAGCAAAGCGCGGTACGCGCTCGCCGTCAACTTCGACCGACTCCAGGAACATGCTCAGTGGCCTAACCCACAGGCCAAACTCGCCGTACAGCGCCTGGTAGCAGACCACTTCTTCCTCTGTCTCGGAATGGCGGGCAACCCCGAATACGCGGTACTCAGGCCCTTTGTAGTGACGGTAGAGCCCTGGCTGTAACTGCATGTGTGCCTCGCTTGAACAAATATTCTGAAAAACAAAAACCGGGGCACCTGGCCCCGGTTCGCCGACTGCCGAATGCTTAGACGCGTTCGAAGACGGTGGTAATGCCCTGACCCAGACCCACGCACATGGTGGACACCCCGAAGGTGCCGTTGTTCTGTTTCATGACATTCAACAGGGTGCCCGAAATACGTGCACCGGAGCAACCGAACGGATGGCCCAGAGCGATGGCGCCGCCGTGCAGGTTAACCTTCTCGTTCATCTTGTCGAGCACTTTCAGATCCTTCAGCACCGGCAGGGCCTGTGCGGCGAAGGCTTCGTTGAGCTCGAAGAAGTCGATATCGGCGATGGACAGGCCCGCACGCTTGAGCGCTTTCTGGGTCGCCGGCACCGGGCCGTAGCCCATGATTGCAGGGTCGACACCGGCCACGGCCATGGAGCGAATCACCGCCATCGGCTGGATGCCCAGGTCTTGAGCACGTTGGGCCGACATGACGATCATGCAAGAGGCGCCGTCGGTAATTTGCGACGAAGTACCCGCTGTCACGGTCCCCCCTTTGGGGTTGAACGCAGGACGCAGGGCGGCCAGGCTCTCCAGGGTGGTGTCCGGACGAATGGTCTCGTCGTAGTCGAACATTTTCAGGAAGCCGTTCTCATCATACCCCTGCATCGGGATGATTTCGTCCTTGAACTTGCCTTCCACGGTGGCCTTGTGGGCCAGTTGGTGGGAACGCAGGCCGAAGGCGTCCTGGGCTTCGCGGGTGATGCCGTGCATCTTGCCGAGCATTTCGGCGGTAAGGCCCATCATGCCCGATGCCTTGGCGGCGTACAGGGACATGTGCGGGTTGGGGTCCACGCCGTGCATCATGCTCACGTGGCCCATGTGTTCCACGCCGCCAACCACGAATACATCGCCGTTGCCGGTCATGATCGCCTGGGCAGCAGTGTGCAGCGCACTCATGGATGAGCCGCACAGGCGGCTGACGGTCTGGCCGGCTGCGGTGTGGGGGATCTGGGTCATCAGCGACGCCATGCGCGCGATGTTCCAGCCCTGCTCCAGAGTCTGGTTGACGCAGCCCCAGATCACGTCCTCGACTTCGCTTGGGTCGACCTTGACGTTGCGCTCCAGCAGTTTGCTGATCAGGTGCGCCGACATGTCTTCGGCGCGGGTGTTGCGGTGCATGCCACCCTTGGAGCGGCCCATTGGCGTGCGACCGAAGTCGACGATCACCACATCTCTCGGATTCAAGCTCATAAAATCGTTCTCGCTCTAGTCGTTGGGCGCTTAACCGAAGAAGCTCTGGCCGTTCTTGGCCATCTCACGCAGCTTCGCGGTGGGGTGGTACAGCGGGCCCAGGTCGGCGTACTGGTCTGCCAGGGCGACGAAGTTGGCCACGCCCAGCGAATCGATATAGCGCAGCGCGCCGCCACGGAACGGAGGGAAACCGATGCCGTACATCAGGCCCATGTCGGCCTCGGCGGCGGTTTCGACGATGCCGTCTTCCAGGCAACGCACGGTTTCCAGGCACAGCGGGATCATCATCCAGTTGAGGATGTCCTCGTCGGTCAGCTCACGCTGCTCGTAGACGACCGGCTTGAGTACTTCCAGCACCGAGGCGTCGGCGACTTTCTTCGGCTTGCCCTTCTTGTCGGTCTCGTAGGCGTAGAAGCCCTTGCCGTTCTTCTGGCCCAGGCGGTTGGCTTCGTACAGCACATCGACGGCCGAGCGACGGTCGTCCTTCATGCGGTCCGGGAAGCCCTCGGCCATCACGTCACGGCCATGGTGACCGGTGTCGATGCCGACCACGTCCATCAGGTAGGCCGGGCCCATGGGCCAGCCGAATTTTTCCATGATCTTGTCGACGCGCACAAAGTCCACGCCAGCGCTGACCAGCTTGGCGAAGCCGCCGAAGTACGGGAACAGCACGCGGTTGACCAGGAAGCCCGGGCAGTCGTTGACCACGATCGGGTTCTTGCCCATTTTCTTGGCGTAGGCCACGGTGGTGGCCACCGCCACTTCACTGGACTTCTCGCCGCGGATCACTTCCACCAGCGGCATCATGTGCACCGGGTTGAAGAAGTGCATCCCGACGAAGTTCTCCGGACGCTTGAGGGCCTTGGCCAGCAGGCTGATGGAGATGGTCGAGGTGTTGGACGCCAGGATGGTGTCTTCCTTGACCTGGGCTTCGACTTCGGCCAGCACGGCCTGCTTGACGTTGGGGTTCTCGACCACGGCTTCGACGACGATGTCGACGTGGCCGAAATCACCGTAGGACAGGGTCGGGCGAATGGCATTGAGCGATTCGGCCATCTGCGCGGCAGTCAGGCGGCCCTTCTCGACGCGCTTGCCCAGCAGCTTGGAGGCTTCGGCCAGGCCTTGCTCGATACCCTTCTCGTTGATGTCCTTCATCAGGATCGGGGTGCCCTTGACGGCGGACTGGTAGGCAATGCCACCGCCCATGATGCCGGCGCCCAGCACGGCGGCCTGCTTCACGTCGTGCGCCAGCTCGTCGTAGGCCTTGGCCTTGCGCTTGAGCTCCTGATCGTTCAGGAACAGGCCCACCAGGCTTTGCGCAGCCGAGGTCTTGGCCATTTTCACGAAGCCTGCGGCTTCGATTTCCAGGGCCTTGTCGCGACCGAAGTTGGCGGCTTTCTGGATGGTCTTGATGGCTTCGACCGGCGCCGGGTAGTTCGGGCCAGCCTGGCCGGCCACGAAGCCCTTGGCGGTTTCGAACGACATCATCTGCTCGATGGCGTTGAGCTTGAGCTTGTCCAGTTTTGGCTGGCGACGGGCCTTGTGGTCGAACTCGCCGCTGATGGCGCGCTTGACCAGGTCCAGGGCGGCAGCCTGCAGCTGCTCGGGGGCCACCACGGCATCGACGGCGCCGGCTTTGAGCGCGTCATCGGCGCGGTTTTCCTTGCCCGAGGCAATCCACTCGATGGCGTTGTCGGCACCGATGATGCGCGGCAGGCGCACGGTACCGCCGAAACCTGGGTAGATACCCAGCTTCACTTCCGGCAGGCCGATTTTTGCGGTTTGCGACATGACGCGGAAGTCCGCGGCCAGGCACATTTCCAGGCCGCCACCCAGGGCGATGCCGTTGATGGCCGCCACGGTGGGCACGGCCAGGTCTTCGAAGTCGCTGAAAATGCAGTTGGCTTCCAGGTTACCGGCGACCAGTTCGGCCTCGGGCAGCTTGAAGTTGTCGACAAATTCGGTGATGTCGGCGCCAACGATGAAGACGTCCTTGCCACTGCTGACAATCACGCCCTTGATCGAAGCATCGGCCTTGATGGTGTCGACGGCCTGGCGCAGTTCGCCCAGGGTCAGACGGTTGAACTTGTTGACGGACTCACCCTTGAGGTCGAATTTCAATTCGACGATGCCACTTTCAAGAGCCTTAACCGTGATGGCTTTACCTTCGTAAATCATCAACTGATCTCCACAATATGGAAGCTGAACAGTACACGCCAAACGCTGGTGCGGGGCCGGCTGACGCCTTGACGTCGATTGCCGCTCCCCCGCTGCCAGGCACACCCGTCAGCGCGATAGTCGGGATTCTGTAAGAGCGTTCCTACGATACAAACGCTCAATTCATACGCCCGTTTGATTTGGGTACGCACACATTCACGGAAAACCCGACAATTGTCAAATGCGCTGGAACACAGCAGAAACGCGACTTTGCAGTCACCAGTGCGTCAAAATGGCGCACGGAGGTATTTCCCTGATGACGCAACATTCAGCAACAGCATGGCACGGCACGATGACAGCCATACGCACGGCGGGATAGAGGCAACCAAACGTCGCCGGGGAAATAAAATGAAAGATTTTTGCGGAGGGCGCGCGTAAGATCCGATCGCGACTACACTGTCGACCAAACACGCGAAATCGTCTTACCGGCCTGCCTGGCCAACCCCAGCCCGACGCAGATTATCGGGCTTTTTATTGCCTGGGGTTTGGGGTGGCCTTGTTCCAGGGCAGAGCCCTGTCCTACACCGGTCGCGGCAGTGGTGTCAGGAAGGCAAAGCTCATAGCCTTTGGCTGCAACTCAGTTAGACCCGCATGGCACCTAGAGGCTGAGCGCTTTACCTCTCTGACACCACTGCCGCGACCGGTGTAGGACAGGGCTTTGCCCTGGAACGATCCACCGCCCAACCTAAGCCAACCCCTTCAAAACCCCATCAATCGCCACCAGCACACTCGCCTCCCCTCGCTCCCCCCAATACAACGCAATCATCTGTTGACCTGCATCAATCTTGTAGACATTGGCAGGCAACGCACTGAACTGCGCCAATAATAGCGGGTCTTCCAACGGTTCACGCCATTGGTTGAGCCACACCCCAGCCTCAGTCTGCCAATAGCAGAATTGCGCCGCCGAGGCCGAACGCCGTGGCCGACAGTACTGCGCGCAAGGGCTGGGGGGCTGCTGGGGCAGCCAGTGCGGCCATTTCTGAGGCGCCAGTTGCATACTCAGGCCCAGACGCCGCGCCTCCATGCGCAGGGCCATCTGCCCACTCTGCTTGCGCGAGGGGCGCAACCACACCATGGGGCTTAAAACCAGCGCAAGGATTGACACCACTATCCATACCGTCATATGACTGTGCACCCTGTAAAACTTTTAGAAATGAGTTGGTTAGGCCACGCGTAAACAGACCGACTTGAAACAGGCCATACTTAGGCTATCGCCACGTCAGGAGAGCTTTCCATGCCCTACCACCATATTCTGGTCGCCGTCGACCTGACCGAAGAGTGCGATCCGGTGATTCACCGGGCCCGCGAGCTGTCCGCCAGCCAGGACGCCAAGCTGTCATTGGTGCACATCGTCGAACCCATGGCCATGGCCTTTGGCGGCGACGTGCCGATGGACCTGTCGCAACTGCAACAGCAGCAGTTCGACCAGGCCAAGGAGCGCCTGGAGCGCCTGATCACCAAGTACCCTGAACTGTCGAAAGAGAATTGCCACCTGACCTACGGCCAGCCCAAGCAGGAAATCCATGGCCTGGCCAAGGAAAAGGGTTGCGACCTGGTGGTGGTGGGCAGCCATGCCCGCCACGGCCTGGCGCTGTTGCTGGGCTCCACGTCCAATGACGTGCTGCATGGCGCGCCGTGTGATGTGCTGGCGGTACGCCTGAAAAAGCCTGAGTAATCGCGGCGCGCCCATCGCGACCAAGGTCGGCTCCTACACCATTTGGCGTAGGAGCCGACCTTGGTCGCGATGAAGGCGACGCGATTTCAAATCAAGCGTCGAGCTCAGCCCAACGCTCGACCATCTCGTCCAGCTTGGCCTGGGCCTGCTCCAGCTCGGCGATCACCTTGGCAGTCTCGGCCGCTGGCTTCTGATAGAAACCCGCATCCGCCATTGTCGCTTCCAGCGCGGCAATCTTCTGCTCCTGGGCGTCGATCTCGCCCGGCAAGGCTTCCAGCTCGCGCTGCAGCTTGTAGCTGAGTTTTTTCTTCGCAGGTGCAGCAGCTTCCACCGTCGGTGCCACCACGGCCGCCGGCGCAGTCACCACGGCGCTGTTGAGTTCGGCCTTGCCCGACTTGTTCTCGGTAACCCCGAGCAACTTGGGCGAGCCGCCCTGACGAATCCAGTCCTGGTAACCACCCACGTACTCACGCACCTTGCCTTCACCTTCGAAGACCAGGGTGCTGGTGACCACGTTGTCGAGGAAGGCCCGGTCGTGGCTGACCATCAGCACGGTGCCCTTGAAAGCGGACAGCACTTCTTCCAGCAGCTCCAGGGTTTCCACGTCGAGGTCGTTGGTGGGCTCGTCGAGGATCAGCAGGTTGGCCGGCTTGCTGAACAGCTTGGCCAGCAGCAGGCGCGCACGCTCACCACCCGACAGCGCCTTGACCGGCGTACGGGCACGCTGAGGGCTGAACAGGAAGTCGCCCAGGTAGCTGAGCACGTGGCGGTTCTGGCCGTCGATCTCGATGAAGTCCCGGCCTTCGGCCAGGTTGTCGATCACGGTCTTTTCCAGGTCCAGCTGGTGACGCAACTGGTCGAAGTAGGCCACTTCCAGACGCGTGCCGGCTTCAACCGTGCCACTGGTGGCCTCCAGGTCGCCCAGCATCAGCTTGAGCAGCGTGGTCTTGCCGGTGCCGTTGGCGCCCAGCAGGCCGATGCGGTCCTGGCGCTGCAGCACCATGGAGAAGTCCTTGACCAGGAACGGGCCGCCCGGGTGGGCGAAGCTGACGTTCTCGACCACCATCACCTGCTTGCCGGATTTCTCCGCGGTATCAAGCTGGATGTTGGCCTTGCCCTGGCGCTCGCGACGCTCGCTACGCTCCACGCGCAGCTCTTTCAAGGCACGCACGCGGCCTTCGTTGCGGGTGCGGCGAGCCTTGATGCCCTGGCGGATCCACACTTCTTCCTGGGCCAGGCGCTTGTCGAACAGTGCGTTGGCGGTCTCTTCGGCCGCCAGCATGGCTTCCTTGTGCACCAGGAAGCTGGCGTAGTCGCCGTTCCAGTCGATCAGGCCGCCGCGATCCAGTTCCAGGATGCGGGTGGCCAGGTTCTGCAGGAAGGAACGGTCGTGCGTGATGAACAGCACGGCACCGCCGAAACCGCTCAGAGCCTCTTCCAGCCAGGCGATGGCGCCGATGTCCAGGTGGTTGGTAGGCTCGTCGAGCAGCAGCAGGTCAGGCTCGGACACCAGCGCCTGGGCCAGCAGTACGCGACGGCGCCAGCCGCCGGACAGTTGCGCCAGGGTCTTGTCGGCCGGCAGTTGCAGGCGGCTCAGGGTGCTGTCCACCAATTGCTGCAGGCGCCAGCCGTCACGGGCTTCGAGGTCCGACTGCACGTGCATCAGCTTGGTCAGGTCTTCATCGGTGACGATGTTCTGGCTCAGGTGATGATACTCAGCCAGCAGTGCGCCGACGCCGTCGAGGCCTTCGGCCACCACGTCGAATACAGTGCGATCGTCGGCCACCGGCAGTTCCTGCGGCAACTCACCAATCTTCAGGCCCGGCGCACGCCAGACCTCACCGTCGTCAGGCTTCTGATCGCCCTTGACCAGGCGCAGCATGCTGGACTTGCCAGTGCCATTGCGCCCGATGATGCAGACCCGCTCTCCACGGGCGATCTGCCAGGACACTTTGTCCAACAACGGCATCGCGCCGAAAGCGAGGGACACATCGCTTAATTTGAGCAGGGTCATGTGTTTCTCCAAAAACCGGGCGCGCATTCTACCTGACTTGAGCGCCCAGCACAGTAATTGCCGTCGCGCGGTGGGTGATGGGCAAATTCATCTTCTGATACAAGCACAATGCTTTCATCGCCTACCCGCAACCGGCTAAGCTAGTAGGCAATCAGTGCAGGCCAAGCCGCACTTGTCATGCCTTATCTGCACGGATGTCTCATGCGCGGTCGCCTGTCTAGCTTCTTGTCCTGCCTGCTGCTTTCTGCCACCGCCGCCTCCTGCGCGCACGCCGTCGACCTGACTACCCAGCGTCAGTACTACGACCAGGCCAAACGCGCCCTGGCCAAGGGCGACAGCGGCCCGTACTTCCAGTACGCCCCCATGCTCGCCGACTACCCGCTGGAACCGTACCTGGCCTACGACGAGCTCACCGCGCGGCTGAAAACCGCCAGCAACGACGAGATCGAGAAGTTCCTCGCCGCCCACGGCGACCTGCCCCAGGCCAACTGGATGAAACTGCGCTGGCTGCGCTGGCTGGCCGAACGCGGCGACTGGACGACCTTCGCCCAGTATTACGACCCCAAGCTCAACTTCACCGAACTTGACTGCCTCAATGGCCAGTACCAACTGGGCCATGGCCAGAAGGCCGAAGGCTATGCCAGTGCACAAAAATTGTGGCTGACCGGCAAGACCCAGCCCGATGCCTGCGACACCCTGTTCGGCATGTGGTCCGCCGACGGCCAACTGACCGAAGACATGCGCTGGCGGCGCCTGAAACTGGCCGCCCACACCCGCAACTACGCGCTGGCCAACAGCCTGGTCGCCACCTTGCCGACCTTGGGCAACCAAGGGCGCCTGCTGATCAGCGTGGCGCAGAACCCCGAGCTGCTCACTGACCCGTCGCGCTTCCAACCGGTGACCGAAGCCATGTCCGACGTGGTCGGCCTGGGCCTGCGCCGTCTGGCCAAGCAGGACCCGGACCGGGCCATGCAGATGCTCGACGGCTACGCCAGCAGCATGCGCTTCTCGCGTGACGAAAAAGTGGCGATCGCCCGCGAAATCGGCCTGACCCTGGCGCGCAACTACGACCCGCGCGCCCTGGACCTGATGACCCAGTACGACCCCGAGCTGCGCGACAACACCGTCACCGAATGGCGCCTGCGCCTGCTGCTGCGCCTGGGCCGCTGGCAGGACGCCTACGACCTGACCCGCCGCCTGCCCCAGGACCTGGCCAGCACCAACCGCTGGAAATACTGGCAGGCGCGTAGCCTGGAGCTGGCGCAGCCACAGAACCCGCAGGTGGCCGTGCTGTACCGCAACGTGTCCAAGGAGCGTGATTTCTACGGCTTCCTGGCCGCCGACCGCACCCAGGTGCCCTACTCGCTCGCCAACCGCCCGCTGATGATCAGCCAGGCGCTGATGAACAAAGTGCGCAACACGCCAGGCATCCGCCGCGCCATGGAGCTGCTGGACCGAGGCCAGGTCGTGGACGCGCGCCGCGAATGGTATTACGTCACCAACCGCTTCAGCCGTGACGAGATGGTCGCCCAGGCCAAGCTGGCCTACGACATGCACTGGTATTTTCCGGCCATCCGCACCATCAGCCAGGCCCAGTACTGGGACGACCTGGACATCCGCTTCCCCATGGCCCACCGCGATGCCCTGGTGCGCGAGGCCACCAACCGTGGCATCCATGCCAGTTGGGCGTTCGCCATCACCCGCCAGGAAAGCGCCTTCATGGATGACGCCCGCTCCGGCGTGGGTGCCATGGGCCTGATGCAACTGATGCCGGGCACCGCCAAGGAGACCGCGCGCAAGTTCAGCATCCCGCTGGCGTCGCCGTCCCAGGCGATCGACCCGGACAAGAACATTCAACTGGGCGCCGCCTACCTGAGCCAGGTGCATGGGCAGTTCAACGGTAATCGCGTGCTGGCATCGGCCGCCTATAACGCCGGCCCCGGCCGCGTCAAACAGTGGCTGCGCGGCGCCAATCACCTGAGTTTCGATGTGTGGGTGGAATCGATCCCGTTCGACGAGACGCGCCAGTATGTCCAGAACGTGCTGTCGTATGCGGTGATCTACGGGCAGAAGCTCAACACCCCGCAGCCGATTGCTGACTGGAACGAGCGCTTCTTCGACGATCAGTGATCAAAATCGTGGGAGCGGGTTCTACCCGCGAAGGGAGCACCGCAAGGCTCACAGGCTATCGACGCTCTTTTCGCGGGTAGAACCCGCTCCCACGATCCGTTTATTCCAGCACAGTGACCGGCATACCGACTTCCAGCCGCCCCACCCCATCATTGACCAGGTTCTGGCCAAACATCACGTCGCCGTCTACCTGCCGGTAAGTCTTGAGCGTCGCCAATGGCTCACGGTCGTCGCTGCGCACGCCTGTCTGCGGGTCGATCGTGGTAAGAATGCACCGCGAGCACGGCTTGACCACGCGAAACTCCACATCGCCAATACGAATGCGTTTCCAGCCATCCTCGGCAAACGCTTCGCTGCCATTGACCACCAGGTTGGGACGAAAGCGCAGCATCTCCAGCTCACGCCCCACGCGGGCCGACAGGTCATCCAGCGAGGCCTGGCCGATCAGCAACAAAGGAAAGCCGTCGGCAAAACCCACCTTGTCACTGTCCAGGCCATACCCGGACTGTGTAGTACGCGCGCGCTCGACCGGCACCTGCACCAGGCGCGTCGGCTTGCCTATAAAGGAAGAGAGCCATTCGGCAGCTTCGTCGCCTGCATCCGGCACGCGCAAGGTGTCGCGCCAAATGGTTACGCCACGCAGCGGCGCATCGTCAGAAGGGGTGGGCACCAGCAGCGGCGCCTGGCCGCTGGCCGACAAGCGCAGGCCGACATCCTGCAGGTGCTCGGCACCCAGCTGGCTCATGTGCGCCTCGGCGCGCTGGGTGAGGAAGCGGCCGGTCGCCTCATCCACCAGCATCCAGCGGCGGTCACCGGCCAGGCCAAGGCTGTCCAGGGTGGAGGATTGCAAGGGTTCGGCGATCGCGGATTTGACAGGGTAACGATAGAGGGCGCTGAGGTGCATGGCGGCTTCCGACGGTCAATGAGGCCGTCAGTCTACCGCAACAATCGTGCTGCCCTCCTCCCGAGCGTTGTGGGACCGAGCGAAGCTCGGGAAAAGGACGACGCGCAATCAGTTATCCAGCATCAACCGCTGACGTACCACATCCACCAGCTTGTCAGGCTGGAACTTGGACAGGAAGTTGTCACAGCCCACCTTCTTGACCATCGATTCATTGAAGCTGCCCGACAGGGAGGTATGCAGCACCACATAGAGGCCGCGCAGGCGCGCGTCGTTGCGGATTTCCGTGGTCAGGCGGTAGCCGTCCATTTCCGGCATTTCCGCATCGGTGAAGATCATCAACAGCTTGTCGGTCAGGTTCTCGCCGGCATCAGCCCAGGCCTTCAACATGTTCAGCGCCTTGAGCCCGTCACTGGCGACGTGCATCTTCACCCCCAACTGCGACAGGGTATCGCGCAGTTGCGACAGCGCCACGGTGGAGTCGTCCACCAGCAGCACTTCACGGCCCCTGGCACGCGCCAGCACCGGGTCTTCGAGTTTTTCGCGGGACACCTTAGCGCTGTACGGCACGATTTCGGCCAGCACCTTCTCTACGTCGATGATTTCGACCAGCTGGTCGTCGACCTTGCTGATCGCCGTCAGGTAGTGTTGGCGACCGGCGCTGGTGGGCGGCGGCAAGATGGCTTCCCAGTTCATGTTGACGATTCGGTCCACACCGCCTACAAGAAATGCCTGCACCGAGCGATTGTATTCGGTGACGATGATGGTGCTGTTCGGGCCGGGCACCAGCGGGCGCATGCCGATGGCCTGGGACAGATCGATCACCGGCAGGGTCTGACCCCGTAGGTTGACCACGCCGCAGACGAAGGCATGGCGCTGAGGCATCAGCGTCAGCTTCGGCAGTTGCAGAACCTCCTGCACCTTGAACACGTTGATTGCGAACAACTGACGCCCAGCCAGGCGAAACATCAGAATCTCCAGGCGGTTCTCACCCACAAGCTGGGTACGTTGGTCTACGGTGTCGAGAATGCCAGCCATCAATGACTCCTGGGGCGTTGCTGAAGAGGTCTTGGACAGGTTATCGGCAGCAACACGTCAATCTTGAAGAGCGACGAAATACACCGCGAACACCATTGATGTCACATTAACATCATGCTTAACTGATCGCATCGGTCATGCTAAAAATACCGATACAAAATTGCTAACAACCCTCCCTTCTTATCAGGGTTTCCCCTATAGGCAATCGGGCAAAACCTGATATTCGCAATATCCAATAGCCATTAATGTGACGCCATTCTCAGTGCACGAACGGAGTCAGGCTGTTGCGCGCGTGTTTTTCAAGCGCCATACATAGCCTTTCACAGCGTTGCAAAGCCCTGATTTCATCCCGCTTGGTCCAGACAATGTGTCTGGCATGTGGCTCTCAGGACACAATGAAAATGAAAGCACAAATGCCAGTCACCCGCCCACGGATGCAGCTAAGCTTGAAAAGCCTGAACGAAAACTCGCACGGACAGCGCGCGTTGACCGGGTCCGCACGGAGTTGTGGAGATAAACATGTTGAATGACTCACAGTGGTCATGTGCCCTGCCCGACTTTCTGGTCGAGGCCCAGGCCATGCTCAATAAATTGCAGGAATGCCTCAGCCACCTGGAATTGATCTGCAACGATCAGGACGCGGCTGATTGCCTGATGCAAACCCTGGAAAGCCTCAGCCTGCGGGCCCAGGGCCTGTCACTTGCGCAAGTGACGGCGTTTTGCCAGCAACTACAGCAACTGTTGTCCCTGGCCAAACCACGCAACCGTCTGGAGGGGGCCACCCTCAAAGCGCTGGACGAGTGCCTGACCCTGCTGGCCTGGCAGCTGGAACTGATCGACCCGCGCACCGGCCAATTGAGCCTGGACGGCGCCGAGCAAAGTGCCCTGGTCGAGGCGCTGGCGATCAGCATCGAGGCCGACGGGCAAACCTTGCCAACAGCGTTCGCGAAAGCTGACAACCATGCTGACCGCCGGATGATGTGACGAGAGTTGCGTCCACTTTGTTGCCGATTTCATACAGCGCCCCCGCCCGGCGCTGTAGAGTTGTGCATTCATGAAAAGACCAGCCATTCACCTAGCCTCGATCGGATAATCCCCTAGGTACAGAATCCGACGCTATCTGTAACTTTGGCATTACAACCAAGTTGCTAACATCCTGGTGCCTTGCCCCATTACCGTGCATTTTTGCCCTGGAAACTATGGCTTCATGAAAACTTGCATCATCTCAATGATGGCAAAATGATCTTATTGCGGACTAATACGGCTAAACAGAACATTCAGTTACCTGTGCCCGAACAGGCGACCTACTGTTGATGAAGTGATACTATGACAGCCCAATCCCCCCCATGGACCGGACACTTTTACCCACTGACAACGGCCCGTCGTCAGGGGCAGAGGGGCGACTTATCATGCTCACCCACGCCTCCCGTACCGTACATCGCAACAAGAGCACGGAGCCTTGAAGACAGGTTTCAACAACGCCTTAACCGGTTATCAGCAGCGACTCTTTCTTGGCTCCGTTCTCTATGTACGTCAGTTTCAAAAAATACACGCCGCGGCCATTGGGCATACAACAAATGCGCTGGCTGACAGTGGGGCTGTGCCTGTTGTCGCTGGTGGGCAACATAGTGGTATTCATCAATAAGCAGACCGTGCCAGTTGCATTGCTGGGGTTGAATGTCATCGCCATGCTCAGTGTCTGGCTGCAACATCGCTGCGCGCAACGGTCGATCGCCTTCAGACCGCAGGAGCTGGCCGATCGCCTGCTGGAAGTGCAGGAGAACGAACGCCATCGCCTGAGCCGCGAACTGCATGACGACATCGGCCAGTTGCTGACGGCCGCCAAGATGCAGGCTGACTGGCTGCAGCGCAGGCTGCCCGGCGAGCTGGAAGAGGGTTTTGGCACCCTGCGCGAGACCATCGAAGAAACCCTGGCGAAGGTGCGCGACGTATCGGCGCTGCTCAACCCCCGCCAACTCAACAGCCTGGGACTGGAAGCCAGCCTGCGCGCCCACCTGCTGCGCACCCTGGAAAACACCGATGTGCACTGGAGCCTGGAATGCCACCAGCAGATGACCGGCATCCCCGAGGCAATGGCGGTGGCGGCTTTCCGCATCACCCAGGAAGCGGTGACCAACCTGCTGCGCCACGCCCAGGCGCGCAACCTGTTGGTGCGCCTGCAGCGCAGCCCCCAGGGCCTGCACCTTTACATCACCGATGACGGTGTTGGCTTCACCCCGGTCGCCGACCCGGCCCGCCATGGGCTGCGGGGCATGTCAGGCATGCAAGAGCGGGCCACGTTGATTGGCGGCTGGCTGAACGTAAACAGCGCGCCGGGGCAAGGCACTCAACTTGAAGCACTCTTCCCTTGGGCGCCTCGCGCCCTGGAACGAGCCAAACTGGGCAAAGGCTTATGATCTGCAAACTACTCCTGGTGGATGACCATTCCCTGATCAGAGCCGGTGTGCGCGCCCTGGTGGCGGACATCCCCGGTTACGCGGTAATTGGGGAGGCCAGCGATGGCGCCCAGTTGCTGGACATGGTGCAACGTCTGGACCCGGACATTGTGCTGCTGGACCTGTCGATGCGTGACACCGGCGGCCTGGAAGCCCTGGGCCGCCTGCAGGCTGCGCGCTCGCGCAGCAAGGTATTGATCCTGTCGATGCACACCGACCCTGAAATGATCATGCAGGCACTGGAAATGGGTGCCCACGGTTATCTGCTCAAGGACACCACCGCCGTGGAACTGGAGCAGGCCCTGGACGCCCTGCGCGGCAACGAACGCTACCTGAGCCCGGCCATTGCCCACACCGTGATCAATCAGGCCTTGATCCGCGTGCAGGGCAACAAGCCGGAACTGGCCGAGAATCACAACCTCACCCCGCGGCAGCTGGAGATTCTGCGACTGATCGTGCGCGGCAAGTCCACCCGCGAAATCGCCAGCGGCCTGGGCTTGAGTGTGAAAACGGTGGAAACGCACCGTTCGCAGATCATGAAGCGCTTGCAGATTTTTGATGTGGCGGGGCTGGTCCTGTTTGCCGTGCGCGAGCGGATCATCAGCCTGGATGATTGAACGCAACCGCCTGTAGCAGCAACTGCCTTAAAACCGCGTTGCCTGCATCGCGACTAAAGTCGGCTCCTACGCCGTCCGTGGTAGGAGCCGGCCTTGGCCGCGATGCAGACGCCGCCGGCCTGTAGCTGCA
>KI547166.1:411419-463745 GCA_000497835.1 gamma proteobacterium L18
GAAGGCGGCGTCTGGCGCGCGCGGTGTATCAGGTGGACCGCAGCGCCGGTGACGCGGCCTGGCGGCCGCTGCTACAGGGGACCGTGTCGCCTGCATCGCGACCAAGGTCGGCTCCTACGCCGCCCTGTAGCTGCCGAAGGCTGCGTCTGGTACACGCGGTGCATCAGATGGACCGCAGTGCCGGTGACGCGACCCGGCCTGCGGTGATCTTGCGAGGCGTCAAGGCTTCAGAACACCACGCGACAACAACGGCGAATGCCGTGGCAAATGCACGCTCAACGCTTTTGGCCGCGCGCTGAAGCGCAAGCTGTCGCCCGCCAACGGCTCACCGTCCAGGTTGATGTCCAACCCTTCGGCGCTGTGAATCTCGACCCACGGCAGCCGCGTGCGCACGAACAGGTTATCCACCCCCAGCCCGCCGGCCAGCAAATCGCGCAGGGTCCCGAACACCTCGGTCGGCGCCGGCAGGATGCTGACATCCAGCAGGCCATCGTCCGCCAACGCCTCGGGGCACAGGACGTGCCCGCCTCCCGCCTGCCGACCATTGCCAATGCCCAGTGCCAACAATTGCCCTTCCCATTCAAAGCCCGGGCCGGTCAGGCGACCGTAGGCCGGACGCAGCTCGGCAAAACGTGACAAGCCGGTAAACAGGTAGGCAGCACCGCCCAGCACCTTTTTCAGGTCATCGGAGGTATTGGCCGTGACCTGGCTACCAAAGCCCCCGGTGGCCATGTTCAGGAACAATTGCCCACCCACCTCCCCCAGGTCGATGCGGCTGGCCGGCTCATCCAGCAGGGCCAAGGCCCCGGCGCAATCGAGCGGCACGCTGGCGGCATGGGCGAAATCATTGGCCGTGCCCAATGGCATCAGCACCAGGCTGGCATCGGTGTCTGCCTGAGCCATGGCCTCGGCGATATCGCGCAAGGTGCCATCACCACCACCGGCAATGATATGCGGGTAGCCGGCGGCCAGCGCCTCCTGGACCAGACGCTGTGCATCACCCGCCTCCCAGGTCAGCCGCACGGCGATTTCACAGCCACTGGCCCGATGGGCCTCCACGGCGCGACGAACGTCGTCATTGAGCGCTTGCTTGCCATGCAATATCAGAAAAGCCTTGCGCACCGTCATGCTGCCTCCGGTCATGTAAACGGCCTCTTTACGCCCATTTTGGGCACAGAAGCGTCAAAAAAACCCATACAGCAGTGCGGGTCTTTGAAGGTTTTTTGGCGCTTGACACGAATTTCATTCGCGAGGCGCTGATTCATGGACTTTACTGAGATTTTAAAGTGCCATGTAAGTGTGTTGTTTTTGTAGCGTTTGAACATTAGAGTAGCAACAATTAACGGAAAAATGACGCGCAATACCCCGCCAACAAAAGAACGACAATAAACTGACACCAAGGAAGGGCCTTTGCGACACTCGGTCATCACACGACTCAACATGGAATAGCCGCACTGCTTGTTGTCGGCCTTGGACTGCCAACGGTCTGGAGGGAGGGGATTTATGCGCTTGCAACCCGTGGACAGTCTATTAATGACTCGGCCAAGTATGGTCGAGTATTTCCTGTTCGCCATTCGCCTGGTTCACGGGCTGACCGCCATCGCACCGGGCCTGCTGATTCTGTGGCTCGACGCCAGCATCGACACCGGAGCCGTGCGCAACGACCTGGCGGTGCTGTGCTTCTTCGGTTTTCTCAGCGTGCTGATTTTCCAGGCACTGGGCATCTATGCCGAGTCCATCTTCAGTAACCGACTGCGCTTTCAGACCACCTTCTACGCCTGGGCATCCGCCTTCTGCCTGCTGCTGTTCATGCACCGCGCCCTGGCGCTGTTCAATTTCATCAGCAACCTGCAACTGGCCATCTGGTTTATCGGCACCTTTATTTTGTTCGGCATCGAACGGCTGATCCTGCTCACCCTGTTCCAGCAACTGATGATGCGCGGCGTGTTTCTGCAAAACTCGGTGATTCTGGGCGCCACCGAGAACGGCCAGCGCCTGGCCGAATACCTGTTGCAACACCAGGACATTCGCGCCGGCGTGGTGGGGTTTATCGACGACCGCATTGCGCGGCTGCCCAAGAACCTGGTGAACCTGCCGTTACTGGGCAACTCCCAGGACCTGGAACAGCTGATCCGCGAAGAAAAGGTCACCCAGGTACTGGTGGCCATCCCCTGGTCGGCCGAAAACCGCATGGACTACATCATCCGCGAACTGCGCCGCCTGCCCGTGAACGTGCTCTTGGTGCCGGACATGGTTGCTTTCCGCCATTCCCACAACCGCATCACCGAAGTGGCCAACCTGCCCATGTTCAACGCCTCCGAGGTGCCGCTACGGGGTTGGTCACCGTTTTTCAAGCGCCTGGAAGACATGCTGATTTCCACCATGGCGCTGCTCGCGCTGTCACCGATCATGCTGCTGGTGGCACTGGCCATCAAACTCGATTCACCCGGCCCGGTGCTGTTCAAGCAGAAGCGCTATGGCTACAACAACCGCTTGATCGAGGTGTACAAGTTCCGCTCCATGCACCAGCACCAGGCCGACGCCAACGCCGAGAAGCAGACCGTGCGCGGCGATTCGCGCATCACCCGCGTGGGCCGCTTCATCCGCAAGACCAGCCTGGACGAGCTGCCGCAGCTGTTCAATGTGTTCGGCGGCAGCATGTCGATGGTGGGCCCGCGGCCGCACGCCACCGCCACCAAGGCTGCCGGCATCCTGTTCGAGGAAGCGGTGAAGGAATACACCTCACGCCACCGGGTCAAGCCAGGCATCACCGGCCTTGCCCAGATTAATGGTTACCGGGGCGAGACCGACACCCTGGAGAAGATCGAAAAGCGCGTGGAGTTCGACCTGGAGTACATCGAGAACTGGTCGGTGTGGTTCGACCTTTACATTTTGTTCCGCACTGTCCCGGCAGTGCTTCTGACTCGCGAGGTTTATTGAATGGGCACGCTTATCCCCTGCATCATCGCCGGCGGCGCTGGCACCCGCCTGTGGCCTGTCTCCCGCGAGGCCATGCCCAAGCCCTTCATGCGCCTGCCCGATGGCGAAAGCCTGCTGCAGAAAACCTTCAAGCGCGCCACCGGCCTGCCTGGGGTAGAGCGCCTGCTGACCGTGACCAATCGCGAGGTCTTTTTCCGCACGGTGGATGACTACCGATTGCTGAATAAGGGCGGTGCGGGCCTGGATTTCATTCTTGAACCGTTCGGTCGCAATACCGCACCGGCCATCGCCGCAGCAGCCCTTCACACCGCGCGCCTGTATGGCGAAGACGCGCAGTTGCTGGTGTTGCCCGCCGACCACCTGATCACCGACGTGGCGGCTTTTGCCCAGGCCGTGCAGGACGCCCAGGCGCTGGCCGATCAAGGCTGGTTGGTGACGTTCGGCATCGTGCCCACCAGTGCCGAAACCGGCTTTGGCTATATCGAGAAGGGCCAGGCGCTGAGCAACGGCGGCTATCAGGTGGCGCGCTTCGTGGAAAAACCCAACGCCGCCACCGCCGAGGAATACCTCAAGGGCGGCCTGCACCTGTGGAACGGCGGCATGTTCCTGATGCGCGTGGACGCCATCCTGGGCGAATTCCAGGCCCACGCCCCGGACGTGCTGGAAGCGGTCACCACCTGCCTTGCCGCCAGCCACCGCAAGGACGGCAACCGCGAGCTGCAACTGGAGCTGGACAGTACCACCTTCGCCCAGGCGCCGGACATCTCCGTGGACTACGCGATCATGGAGCGTTCGCAGAAGGTGGCGGTCATCCCCTGCCACCTGGGCTGGAGCGACATAGGTTCGTGGCAGGCGGTGCGCGCCCTGAGCCCTGCCGACAGCAACGGCAACCAGTGCAACGGCGAAACCGTGCTGCATGACGTGCACAATTGCTACATCGACTCGCCCAAGCGCCTGGTGGGCGGCGTGGGCCTGGACAACCTGATCATCATCGACACCCCGGACGCGCTGCTGATCGCCGACGCCGAGCGCACCCAGGAAGTGAAATTCATTGCCCAGGCGCTCAAGCGCCAGGGCCACGACGCCTACCTGCTGCACCGCACCGTCACCCGCCCCTGGGGCACCTACACGGTGCTGGAGGAAGGCAAGCGCTTCAAGATCAAGCGCATCGTGGTACGCCCCAACGGTTCGCTGTCGCTGCAGATGCACCACCACCGCAGCGAGCACTGGATTGTGGTCAGCGGCATGGCCCGGGTGACCAATGGCGAGCGCGAGTTCCTGCTCGACACCAACGAATCGACGTTCATCAAGCCCGGCCATACCCACCGCCTGGTCAACCCCGGGGTCATCGACTTGGTGATGATCGAGGTGCAGAGCGGCGAGTACCTGGGCGAGGACGACATCGTGCGCTTCACCGACGTGTACGGGCGCGTGCCCGAGGCCCCCAAAGCCTGAACCCCTTATTGAAATGCCAGGAAGCTGTACTTCATGCGCCACAGGAAGACTGACCAATGAAAAAAAGTGTTGCTACTACTCGGTGTTGTCATGCTGGTCGCATGCAGCAATCAGGCGAAGGTGAGCTTGCCGGACGGCAATATCCTCAAGGAAGCGCACAAGGAGGGCGAAGCCTTGGCGGGTCAGCCGCTGCCGCCTGAACGCATCCGTGCCGGCGACACGTTGCGCATCGTGCGCAACACCGGCGAGGCACCGTCGATTTCGGCGTTTACAGCCAACTCGATCTACGAGCTGACGCTGTTCAACGTGCAAAACGACGGCACCTTCGCCTACCCCTACATCGGGCAGGTGAAAGCGGCCGGCTTGTCCACCGAGCAGTTGACCACGGTGCTGGAAGGCAAACTTGGCAAGATCTACCGCGACACCTCGCTGACCATCAACATCAACACCGCCCCCAGCAACACGGTGTTCATCGGTGGCGCGGTGCGCACCCCCTCTGCCCTGCCCGTCACCGTGGCCACCACGCTGGAGCAGGCCATCGTCGGCGCCGGCGGTGTGCTGTCAGTGGCCGACAGTGGCAACGTGGCCTTGATGCGCCAGGGCGAAGACGGCAAGTACAAGACCTATTTCTTCGACTATGCGAGCTCCCTGTTCGCCCAGAACGGCAAAGGGCCGGTGCTGCTGCAACGCGGCGACGTGGTATTCGTGCCCAAGTCCCATGTGGGTAACGGCATCGAGTGGGTCGACCTCTACCTCAACCAGCTGATTCCGTTCAACAAGAGCATCGGCCTGGGGCTGACGTATGACCTGAGGGGTGCGACCAAGATCAACAGCAGTAGCACTCAGAACATCGGCACCGTCAATAACTAATCCGCCTGGGCGCAAAGGACTAAACTCATGATCAACATCCGCTCCTTCCGCGACTTGCTGCGGCTGTATTTCATTTTTCGCAAGGAAGTGAAGCTCACCGTACTGCTGACGTTCGTGATCATCGTGCTGGGCGCGTTCCTGCTGCCCAACCGCTATGAATCCACGGCCCTGCTGCTGGTCAAGCCAGGCCGTGACACCAGCACCCTGCCGATCGAGATCTCCGACCGCCAGGCCACCATCATCCCCACCCAGCGCGACCCGATCGTGGACGAGGAACAGATGTTCAGCGGCCGCCCCATCGCCCGCCTGGTGGCCGAGCAGTACCTGGATGACCTGTCGCGCCAGCCGCGCAAGGAAGGCGTGCTCGCCAGCATCAAGTACGCGGTCAAGGGCGCGGCGGACAGCATCATCGACATCAGCCGCGGTTTCCTGCAACTGCTGGGCCTGGCCGAGAAGCAGACACCCGTGGAGCGCCTGGCCGCCCAGTTGGAGAAGAACCTCACGGTCACTCACTCCACCAACTCCTCGGTGATGGAAGTGAGCTTCACCT
This sequence comes from gamma proteobacterium L18, assembly GCA_000497835.1. GTDB lineage: Bacteria > Pseudomonadota > Gammaproteobacteria > Pseudomonadales > Pseudomonadaceae > Aquipseudomonas. Next base: position 417,235 of record KI547166.1, read on the forward strand.
GGAAAGACCCGGAAGTGGCCCAGACCGTGCTCAAAAGCTGGATCAGCAATTACGAGCAGGAGCGCACCCGCACCCTGGGGCGCAAGAGCCTGTACACCTTCTATGAAACCGAGAGCAACGCCACTTCCGCGCGCATCCTGGACTACAAGAAGCGCATGCAGGCCCTGCTCGATCAACTGGGCGCCACCAGCATCACCGAACGCCTGAACGACGTGTCGCGCAACCTTAACGACCTGAAAGGCGAGCGCCTCAACACCCTGCGTTCCATTGCCGCCACCCAGGCCGGCCTGGACGTGCTCAAGCAGCAGATGAAGGACCTGCCCAAGGAAATCCGCATCGCCCGTGAAATCGCCGTCAACCCTGACCGCGACGACCTGATGCAGCGCATCAACACCAAGCAGATCGAGAAGCAGGAACTGCTGCGCACCTTCCAGGACGATGCCCCGCCGGTACGCGCCATCAACACCGCCATCGACAACCTGCAGGCGCTGATGAACAGCCGTGCCGAAACCGTGCAACGTTCGCAGAACATGGCGGCCAACCCCATCTACACCCGCCTGCAGAACAGCTACGCCGACCAGGCCGCCAGCCTCAGCCGCCTCAAGTCCCAGGCGGCGCAGCAACAGGACCAACTGGTCAAGCTGGAAGCCGACCGCGCCAAGGCCGTGTCCCTGGAGCCCGAGCTGTCGCAGCTCAAGCGTGAACTGGACGCTGCCGACAAGAGCTACGCGCTGTACAGCGAAAGCCTGGAAAAAGCCCGCATCGACCGTGAACTGGACAACAGCCAGATCAGCAACATCGCCATCATCGAGCAAGCCACCCTCAACCCCAGCCGCGTCTTCCCCAAAAGCCTGCTGATGCTGCTGTTCGCCATCCCGATCAGCCTGGCCGTGGGCCTGCTGGCGCTGTACTTCTTCTACCTGCTGGACCAGCGCATCCATGATGGCGACAAGATCGAGGAGCGCTTCGGCGTCAAGGTGTGGAGCAGCCTGCAGGACATCAGCGACCAGCACCCTCAGCGCCTGAGTGCGTTCACGGCCAGCATCTACCGCCTGTACGGGGTGTTGCCGCTCAAGCAGGTGCCGGAGAAGGGCCTGAGCATTGGCCTGACCTCGGCGCGCAAGGGCGAGGGCGTGACCTTTGTCATCGACCATCTGCGCACCCTGTTGCAGGAACGTGGCCAGACCGTACGCACCACGGGCAACGCCCCCGCCCTGCCAGGCGAGATCCTGCTGGTGGACGCCGGTGGCTTCTTCTCCAACCAGGAAGCCTTTGTCAGCCTGAGTGACGTGGACCTGATTGCGCTGATCGTGGAAGCGGAAAAAACCACCGTGCCGGTGCTGGACAACGCCCTGTCGATCCTCACCACGGCGTTCCGCCACGTGGACGGCATCATCATCAACCGTCGTCGCTTCGAAATCCCCGAGAAGGTGCTGCAGTTCCTGTCGCGCATCCGGAGCCACGCCTGATGCATATCGCGCTGCTGGCCCCTGCCGCGCCGGAACAGAACGGCATTGCCGATTACGCCGGCCACCTCAAGCACGCCCTAGAGCAACAGGGCGTGCGGGTGAGCACCCCGCTGGCGGGCCTGGGCAATGACGTAGCGCGCACCCAGGCCGCACTGAACAGTTTCGACTGGAACGGCATCGACCTGGTACACGCCGAAATCGGCGGTGGCCGGGTGGCCGAGTTCAATGCCCTGCGCACCCTGCGCCAGCGCTTTGCGCGCCTGCCGCTGACCGCCACCGTGCATGACCCCGAGCGCCTGGTGTGGCGCAGGGAGCGCCTGCCGTGGCCGCTGTCGATGGCGCAGAAGATGCCCAACCCGCTGCCGCAGATCGCCACGGTGCTGGCCGACCCGCTGTGCCTGCGGGAAGAACGCTCGCTGGCACAAAGCCTGACCCGCCTGGTGACCCTGACCAACGCCGGCAGCCAATGCCTGAAGCAACGCATGGGGCTGGCGGACAAGCAGATGGCGGTCATCGCCCATGGCAACCTGGACATTCCCCCGGCGCCCCTGCCGCCGCTGGAGCCGCTGCGCCTGCTGTACTTCGGCTTCATCTACCGCGGCAAGGGCATCGAGGACCTGCTCGACGCCCTGGCCCTGACCTTCAGCCAGCAACCGGCCCTGCGCGAGCGCATCCGCCTGACCCTGGCCGGCGGCAGCGAGCCGGAAATGGCCTTCGGGCCATCGGGCAGCTACCTGGACCAATTGCGCCAACGCATCAACCAGTTGCAACTGGGCGACAACATCGAGTGGGGCCTGGACGTGCCGGCCGAGGACATCCCGGCCGTGATCCAGGCGCACCACGTGATGGTGCTGCCCTACCGCGAATCGAGCAAACTCAAGCTGCTGGGTACCCTGCGCGGCACCAGCGGCGCGCTGTCCTGGGCCGCCGCCTGCGGACGCGGGGCGATCACCTCGGACGCGCGTTCGTTCGCCGAGGAGGTCAGCCATGACAACGGCATCATTTTCCCACAAGGCAATGTCCCGGCCCTGGCCGCGGAGCTGAGCCACCTGTGCGCCACCCCCGAACTGGCGGTGCGCTGGGCCGAACACGCAAGCCTGATAGGCAGCCAGCGCACCTGGCCGCATACCGCCGCCCGTTTTGTCCAACTGTTCGAGGATGCCTGCGGAGGGCACTGAAATGTGGAAGAAGCCGATCGTATGGATACCCGTGGTACTGGCCGCTGCCCTGACCCTCACCGCCCTGCCCTGGAGCGACAAGGCCCAGGCAGACGTGAGCCTGAAAGCACCGCGCGCGGTTCAATGGAGCGACTTCCTGGGCGTTGACGCCCAGTTCCAGTATTTCGACCCTGCGGTCTACCAGAAACAGATGGCGGCCCTGGATGCCCTGGGCCTGAGCTGGGTGCGCCTGAGCATTCACTGGGCGGTGATCGAGCCCACCGAAGGCAATATCGACTTTACCGCGCTGGACGGCGCCATGAGCGCCATGGCCGCGCACAAATACAACATCGTCGCCTACCTGGTGGGCTCCGCGCCCTTCGCCACCAGCGCACCCGTAGGCGCCGCCGCCCAGGACCAGTACTCGCCCAAGGATGTGAACGTGTTCGCCAACCGCATGGTGACGCTGGCCAAGCGCTACCCGCAGGTCAACACCTGGCAGCCCTGGAATGAACCCAACATCACCTGGCGCCCGGTGCCCGACTCCGCCGCCTACGGCAAGCTGTTGCTGGCCACCACCACCGCCTTGCGCGCCGCCGTGCCCACCGCCAACGTCGGTACTGCGGGCATGGCTTATTACAGTCAGAACCCGGCCAACGGCTCGCTGATGCTGGCCGACCTGCTCCAGGGCCTGGCCGCCAACAAGCTGATCGTTTCCTACCACCCCTACAGCCAGTACCCCGAAGGCGACGACCCCGCCGCCAAGGACTTCATCCAGCGCGGCAACCTGGTCAACACCACCCTGCACAACCACGGCGTCACCCAGGTGTGGGCCACCGAATGGGGCTGGTCCAGCTACGCAGGCCCCGTGGAACTGCAACCGATCATCGGCGTCAACGGCCAGGCCGATTACACCCTGCGCCGCCTGGCGCTGATGAGCGCCATGGACTACCAGCGCATCTTCCTGTTCAACCTCACCGACCTGGACGCACGAGCCTCGGCGCGAGACCAGTTCTACGGCCTGGTGGACCTCAATGGCGACCCGAAACCGGTGTACACCGCGCTGAAAAACCTGTTCGACGTGACGGGAAGCCGCATTGAACCGGCCGACGCACCGGCCTACACCAACAGCCCGGGCGACCTGTACAACGTGGCCTGGACCCGCGCCGACGGCAGCCACCTGTGGATGTTCTGGAGCGCCAGCGGCAGCTCGGTGACCCTGCCAACCGTGACCTCGGCGACGCTGATCGACCCGTTGAATGGTGCCCGCACTACCCTGGCCAACGATAAAGGTATTAGTGTACCGCTCAAGACCAGCCTGCAATTGCTGATCTGGTGACACAAGGACGATCCAATGCGCATTTTATGGACGCTGCCGTACCTGCCCTGGCCCACCACCAGCGGCGGCAAGACCCGCCAATATCACCTGCTGCGCAACCTGGCCGCGCGCGGGCACCGCATCACTTTGCTGGTGCTGTCCAAGACGCCGGTTACCCAGGAGGTGCGCAACGCCCTGGAGCCGTTCCTGGAGCAATTGATCGTGTTCCCCCGTCGATCGCTGCGCAGCCCCCGCACGCTATTGGCGGTGCTGGCCTCCCCACAGCCGATGCTGGCCAGCATCAACGGCCTGGACCCGCAGTTGAGCGGCTATTTCGACCAACTGCTCAGTACACACTGGGATATGGTGCAAGTGGAGCACAGCTATGGCTTCCAGCCCTTTGAGCGGGTGTTGCGCAAGCACCAGCAACCGTTCGTGCTGACCGAGCACAACATCGAGTCGGCCCTGGGCGCGGCCAGCTATGACCGCCTGCCCGGCTGGATGAAGCCCTTCACCTTGTGGGACCAGTGGCGCTACCGGCGCTGGGAAAAGCGCGTATTCGCCCAGGCCACCCAGTTAGTGGCGGTGACCGAGGCCGATGCGCAGCAGATGAAAGTGCTGTTCAACCGTGACGCGCCGGTGGTGGTCAATGGCGTCGACTGCCAACACTACGCCAGCGTCAAGCCGGACTTCAGCAGCCAACGCCTGCTGTTCATCGGCAACTACGAATACAGCCCCAACCTGGACGCGGTGCAGTGGGCGCTGGATGAAGTCATGCCCAAGGTTTGGGCCATCAACCCGCAGGTGCGCCTGGCCGTGTGCGGCTTCGCCCTGCCCGCCCAGTGGCGCGAGCGCTGGCCCGACCCGCGCGTGGAGTTCCAGGGCTTTGTGCCCGACCTGCGCGCCCTGCAGGAGCAGACCGCGGTGTTCTTCGCCCCGCTGCGCCAGGGCGGCGGTTCCAAGCTCAAGGTGCTGGAAGCCATGGCCGCCGGTTTGCCCGTGGTGACCACCGATCAGGGCGTGTCCGGGCTGGCCGTCACCAACGGCCAGCACTATCTGGGCAGCGAAACCACCGAGGGCCTGGCCCGCCTGCTGACCGACGCAGTGGCCGACCCCGAACGCCTGCAGGATTTGTCTGACAACGCACGCCGTTACGTACGCAGCCACCATGACTGGGCCGTTGCTGCCGCCCAGCTGGAAGCGGTGTACGCCCGCATTGTTCAACCCATGGAAAACAAGACTTTATGCGCGTAGGACTGGATTATCGAGCGGCCGCTTCTTACCCCAACAGCGGCCTGGGCCGCCAGGCGCTGGCCCTGGAACAGGCGCTGCGTGCCCATCCCGATGTGCAGTTGCAACTGTTCACCGTGGCGCCGGACAACGACCCGCTGCGACGCAAGGCCCACTGCCCCGCATGGGGCAGCCCGCTGACGGGCATGCATCGCCTGCCCCCCAGGATTCGTTTCGAGGCCGGCTTCCTGCCCGAGGCGCTGCGCAAGTGCGACATTGAAACCTACATCTGCAACGCCAACATGGGCCTGCCCCTGGCGCGTAAGCCCGCGGGCGTGAAATATGTTCTGCAACTGCACGACGTGTTCCAGCTGACCCTTGCCAACGCCCACGCCTCGAAGATCAAGGCGCTGATTTACGGCTACACCGACAAGCTGTCGATCAGGTGGTCGGTGAACAGCGCCGACCGCATCTGGACCCCGTCGCAGTACACCGCCGACGAACTGGTAAAACTGTTCCCCGGTGCCCGCGACAAGGTGCGCGTGCTGCCCAACCTGGTGCTGCCGTTCACCGGCGAGCTGGCCGATATCAGCGACCTCGGCCTGCCTGCGCGCTACTGGCTGTGCGTGGGTACCCGCGAGCCGCGCAAGAATATCCCCTGGTTCGTTTCAGCCTGGCAGCAGGCGCGCCAGCAAAACGCCGAGGTGCCGGATCTGGTGCTGGTGGGTGCCCGCGAAGACCTGCCGTCCGCGCAGCAGCACCTGCACGGCATCCACTTTGTCAGCGGCCTCAGCGACCCTCAGTTGCATGCACTGTATGCCGGTGCCGCCCGCCTGTGGCAGCCCTCCTATGCCGAAGGCTTCGGCCTGCCGGTGATCGAAGCGCTGGCCCAGGGCACTCCGGTGGCCGTGGCCCAAGGCTCGGCACTGGACGAAATCACCCCACCGGACAGCCCGCGCTTTTCGCCCACCGACAGCGAGGCGCTGGTGCACCTGATGAAATCGCTGGCCGTCGACCACCCGGTCGACACCGCCGCCTTGAAAACCTGGGCCGAAGGCTATGGTGAACAGGCGTACCGCCAGCGCTTCAATGCTTTGCTCGAGGAGTTGCGCTGATGCCCCTGGCCCTACCGATGGCCCTGTTGTGCAGCCTGTTTTTCGGCGTGCTGGCCTGGCTGCTGCCAGCCCCCAAGGTGCTGGCCGCCATGGTCGGCGTGGCCGGCATCTGCACCGTACTGCGCAAGCCGCTGTGGGGGTTGCTGCTGTTTGCCTTCATCGCCACCTTCCTGCCCTACACCACGGTCAACGTCGGCATTCGTACCACGGTGTCCGAGGCGTTGGTGCTGCTGGTGTGGGGCAGCGTGATGGCGCAGAACATGTTCGGGCAACTGCCCCGCGCGCCGGCGCGTTTGCGCACGGAGCGCCTGCTGTTGGCGTTCATGCTGTTCAGCCTGTTGCCGTTCCTGGTAGGGCAGTTCACCATCGCCGCCACCGGCAACGGGCCGGTCAACTGGATACGCTGGTTGCTCAACCTGTCGGTGCTGTTCCTGGTGCCACGCCTGCTGGACACCGAGGCCAAGCGCGAACAACTGGTGGTGGGCATTCTGCTGGGCACGCTGGCGCTGTTGCTGCTGTCGATCCCGCTGTACATCAAGAACCACACCAACGCCGACAGCCTGGTGGATGTGCTGGGCAAGCTGGGCTACGGCTCGGTGGGTGACGTGAGCAAGACCCTGGAAGGCTTCAGCTCGCGCATGTCATCGCCCTGGATTCACCCCAACATCACTGGCGGCGCCATGGCCCTGCTGGTGCCGGTGGCCGCCTGTTATGGCCTGACGCGCGAAGGCTGGCGGCAGGGCCTGGGCATTGCCGTGGCGCTGCTGGGCCTGCTGGGCCTGCTGCTGACCGGTTCGCGAGGCGCGCTGATCAGCCTGGTGATCGTGCTGATGTGGCTGGCGCGCAAGCGCGTGCCCTACACCGGCCGCGTGCTGATGGCCGGCGCCGTGGCGGGGGCCCTGGTACTGATCTTCTACCCGCCGCTGCAGGAACGGGTACTGGACCTGTTCTCCAGCACTGACGCCAGTACCTCGGTGCGTTTTGACGAATACGCCAACTTCCCCCGCGCCATGCTGATGTACCCGCTGGGGATTGGCTTCAAGGTCGACCCGCCGGTACCGGGCACTGACCTGTCGGGGATCTCCAACCTGTACCTCAATGACATCTACAAACTGGGGCTGCTGGGCCTGATCATGTTCCTGGTAGTGATCCGAAGCTGGTGGAAAGCCGTGCGCCCGCCGCAGAAAACCCTGACCCTGACCCGCGACAACGCCCTGTGGCTGGGCAGCCTGACCGGGTTGCTGGCGGCGCTGGTCAGCGGCCTGTTCGACCACTACTTCAGTTTTACCATGGTGCTGATCGCGCTGTTCTGGCTGCTGCTGGGGCTTAACCTGCATGAAGCCAAGCGCCTGTTCACCCCCCGCGAACCCGTTGCTGTCGCTCAAGGAAAACACCCATGAGACATCGCCTTTATCATTCCTCCGACCTGCGCCAGGCGCTGCCTGAGTACGCGTACAAAATGGGTGTCAGCGTTGAAGAGCTGGAAGCCACATACCAGTGGATGGTGGAGAACGAACTGATCTTCGAGCAACCGCTCAAGTCCCGTACCTTGTACTTCGTGGCCGGGGTCAATATGGAGCCGCTGATCGAGCCGCCTCTGGCCCGGCGTTTCTACGTGCTGCTGGCCGGCGAACTCAAGGGCAAGCTGGTGCCGCGCTACGGCAAGAACTGGGCAACCGTGCGCGACCGCCTGCTGCGCCTGTGGGAGCAGGTGTACAACATCGTCATCTGCAAGATCCCCAGCCACACCGTGCGCCTGGCTTGGCTGCGCCTGGGCGGCGCCAAGATCGGCAAGGGCTCCAGCGTATGGCGCAACACCGAGGTGATCGGCGTGGAAAGCCTGGTCATCGGCGACGACAGCACCGTGGGCTGGCACTGCCAGCTCGACGCACGCGGCGGCCTGATTATTGGCGACCACGTGACCATCGCCTCTCATGTGCTGATCATCGCCGGCGGCCATGACACCCAGGCGCCGGAGTTCTGGGCCGTGGGCGGGCCGATCTACATCCGCGACTGGGCCTGGGTGGCCAGCCGCGCGCTGCTGTCCTTCGGCGCCGACATTGGCGAGGGCGCCATCGTCGGCGGCCAGAGCGTGGTGAGCAAGCCGGTGGCGCCATACACCATCGTCGGCGGCCCCAACGCCGAGGTCAAAGGCGAGCGTTGCCGCAACCTCAACTACAAGGTGGGCGGCAAGGGGCTGTTCACCCTGCTGCACTGAGGCGCATCGATGTTTGGCTCAACGCTATGGCTGACGCTTGCAACACTCACCGGCCTTGCTGCCGGCTTTGCCCGTGAGTGGCTGTTGGTGGCGTCGTGGGGCGCGGGGGCACAAAGCGATGCCTTCCTGGTGTCGCTGTTCCTGCCCGAGGCGGTGCGCATGGCCTTGGCGGCCGGGCTGCTGAGCGCCGCGGCCCTGCCGCTGTTCCAACAACGCGATGCCGCCGGTCAGCGCGCCTGGCTGGGCGCGCTGGTGCCGCGCCTGTTGCTGTTGGGCCTGGGCCTGGCGCTGCTGCTGAGCCTGGCCGCGCCGCTGCTGGTACGCGCCATTGGCCCGGGACTGGACAGCGACGGCTATGCCCGCGCGGCCAGCTCGTTGCACTGGCTGGCCTGGTGTGCGCCGGGCTTTTTGCTGCATGCGCTGCTGTGCGTGCCGCTGCAGGCGCGCTCGCGTTTTGTGCTGGCGGGCATGGGCTCGCTGCTGTTCAACCTGCCGCCGGTGCTGTACCTGGCCATTGTGCGCCACGACGCTACCCCCACCGGCCTGGCCTGCGCCTGCGTGCTGGGCAGCTGGCTGATGCCGGCGGTGCTGCTGCCCTCGCTGCTGCGCGCCGGCTGGCGGCCCTGGCAGCGTGAACAGGCGCCCGGTGCGGTGCGCGAATTGCTGCAACGCATCGGCCCACTGCTGAGCAGCAACCTGGCCAGCCAGGGCCTGGCGCTGCTGGAACGCATGGTCGCCTCGCTGCTGGGCGAAGGTGCGGTCACCTGGATCAACCTGGCGCGCAAACTGATCAACCTGCCGCTGATTGCCCTGATGAGCCTCAACCAGGTGCTGCTGGGCCTGATGAGCGGCAGCGCCGGCGAACAGCGCCTGACCTTGCTGCGCAAGGGCCTGAGCAGCGCCACCCTGCTGACCGTGCCCGCCGTCACCGGCCTGATCGGCGCCTCGGCGGCGCTTGTCACCCTGCTGCTACCCAACCAGTCGGCGGGCAGCCCGCTGCCGGAGTTGCTCGCCTGGTTCTGTGTACCGTTGATGTTCGGCGCCTGGAACGCCCTGCTGGCCCGTTACGCCTATGCGGCGGGCGACACGCGCATGCCGCTCAACTGCGAGCTGGCCGGCAGCCTGATGAATGCGCTGCTGCTGGGCGTGTTGCCGTGGGTGTTCGGCCTGATCGGCATTGCCATGGCCGCGCTGTGCGGGGTGTTGCTGACGGGGGTGTTGCTGATGCGCCGCCAGGCGCTGCTGGGGCAGTTGCCGTGGCGCAGCCATTGGTTGATGGGCGCGGTGGCGATGCTGTTGGCAGCCGTGCTGGTGCATCCGTTGCCGGGGATGTGGGTGCAGTTGGGGGTGAGTTGCGTGTGCGGCGCGGGGTTGTTGGTGGGGTTGGGGGTTTGGTTGCGGCCTTGGGGGCGGGTTTGAGGGTTGGTTGCCTGGCGGTGGATCGCAGGATGGCAACCAGGTGCATGGGGATGTTTTTAAGGTGTTCATGCGATCGCGCGCCGCCCGCGCGGCGCTTCCCGGCCAGAGGCCGGTCCTACATTTGTTTCGGGCCAGTCAGGCCAGTGAGATCACCTGATCCGCCTTGTTTGCACCACCACAAATGCGCAGTGAAAAAACAGAGCGGACCAGGCGATACCACAGACAGAATTGGCCCGAAACAAATGTAGGACCGGCCTCTGGCCGGGAAGCGCCGTGCGGACGGCGCTCGATCTCAAGAGCGCTAAAAACTCCTCGCCTGGCACCTGGAAGCCATCTCACGATCCCCTGACAAACCCCTCAAGCATAAGGCCCATCCCAATACCGCTTATGCATCCCCAACCGCTTCTTCCACTTGACCGGCAATCGCTGTTCCTGTTGGCTGAACTTGTACGCCAACAGCTTCAAGCCATTGCGCAAAAACGACCCCGGCCACAACCACAACCGCCGCACGCCCAGGAACCTGAGTTCAGACTTCACGTAGCGCAACCCCTCGCCCCCCGCACCGCCAAACTGCTCGCGTATCCACGGCTCACGGGCCTGGAACACGCCAATGTCGAAGTAGCGGCGGAATTCCTCGGCCAAGGTGTAGTTGTGCGAATGCCGACAGCAGGCATCACCGGCATAGGCCACCTTCCACCCCGCCACCAGCATCCGCGCGGCCACGTACATGTCCTCGGACAGGATCACGTGCAGCGGAAAACCACCGACCTGCATCAGCGCCTTGCGCCGATAGGCGGCAAAGGAGTTGGACATGAAGCAGGTCTTGATGCCCAACCGATGCACGTCGGCCATGCTCTTGAGCTGCGAGGTGGCCGGATAGTTGAAGCTGCGCGCGTGCTGGGACAGCAGGTTGGCGTCCTTGTGCGCCAGCTGGCGACCGCAGACGGCGCCCACGGTTTCATCCACGAAAGGCGCAACGATGCGCGCCAGGGCCTGGGGATCTTCCAGGTAGGCGTCTTGGGTCATGTAGACGTAGACGTCATAGTCAGGGTACAGCTCGACCATGCGCTGGCGGGTACCGCCGTGGTTGAACTCGCGGCTGGGGATCTGCAGGAAGTGGTCGGCGCACTCGCGCCCCAGCTCGGCGCTGCCGTCACTGGAGCTGGAATCGACGATCAGGGTATCGAAATCGATGGTCTGGCTGCCCAGCGAATCCAGCAGGCGTTGCAAGTCCCTCTGACCGTTGTAGGTCGGGACCACGCACGCCACTTTCAAAATCGTCATGGTTCGATGCCCTACGTGATGACCCAGTCCCTGTGAATCGGGCGTTGCGCGGTGGCGCAACACCCGTCGTAAAGCATTACAACCTGATGAAGCCTAGCGTACACAGCCGGGGCGTCGGTAACAATGGATTCAACCCAACACTTCACTCAAGGGAATGAAGCGCACCCGGTCACCTTCGACCAGCGTGCGGCCTTCCAGCACCTCTACCAGCCCCTCGGCCCAGGCCGCGCTGCGTAACACACCCGAGCTCTGGTTGGGGTAGATCACCGCCCGACCATTGTCCAGGCGCCCGCGCAGGTACTCGCGACGGTTGCCCGCTTTGCTCCAGACAAAGCCGGCCGGCACCTCGAACGCCAGCGGGGCCACATCGACCACACCCATGCGCCGCAGCAGATACGGCCGCGCCAGCAGCGCGAAGGTCACCAGCGTGGAAGCCGGGTTGCCCGGCAGGCCGATTACCGGCACGCCGCGGAAATGCCCGAACGTCAGCGGCTTGCCCGGTTTGATCGCCAGCTTCCACAACGCCAGTTCGCCCTCTTCGCGCAGGGCTATACCCAGGAAGTCGGCCTCACCCACCGAAACCCCACCGGTGGACAGGATCAGTTCGGCGTCACCCAGCGCGGTGAGGCGCTGGCGGGTCTGCTCCAGGTCATCGGGCAGGATACCGGCATCGATCACTTCGCAGCCCAGGCGCTGCAGCCAGCTCACCAGCAGGCGGCGGTTGCTGTTGTAGATTTGCCCGGGGCCCAGGGGCTGGCCAGGGTCTATCAACTCGTCGCCGGTGGACAGCACCGCCACGCGCACCTTGCGCACCACGTCCAGTTCGGCGTGACCCAGGGAGGCGGCCAGGCCCAGTTCGATCGGGCCCAGGCGCGTGCCGGCTGGCAGCACCAGCTCACCGACACGGGTTTCCTGCCCTTGCGGGCGGATGTTCTGGTTCAGGCTCAGCGGCTCGGTGAAGCGCACGCGGCCGTCGTCCAGCACGTCGGCGTTTTCCTGCATTTCCACGCAGTCGGCGCCAGCGGGCACCGGCGCGCCGGTGAAGATGCGCGCGCACGTACCGGCGGCCAACGGCCCGGGCGCTTGACCGGCCTGTATGCGTTGGCTGACCGCCAGCGGCTCGCCATGCCAGTCAGCCAGGCGCAAGGCGTAGCCGTCCATGGCGCTGTTGGACCAGGGCGGCAGGTCGAGGGTGGACACCAGGTCCACCGCCAGCACGCGGCCATCGGCCTGGGCCAGGCTCAGGCGCTCGGTGTGCTGCACCGGCGCCTGGTCGGCCATGGCCAGCAGGCGCTCCAGCGCCTGCTCCAGCGGCATCAGCGGCTTGGCCGCGCCCAACTCAGCCACGGGACTGGCAGGGCTCGGCCTGCTTGAGGTGCGGGACGAAGTTGCACGGGCGGTGGCGCACGTCCAACTGCTCGGCAAGGATGCCGTCCCAGCCGGTACGCACGGCGTTGGTGGAGCCCGGCAGGCAGCACACCAGGGTGCCGTTGGCCAGGCCCGCCAGCGCGCGCGACTGTACGGTGGAAGTGCCGATGTCCGGCACACTGATCTGCCGGAACAGCTCGCCAAAACCGTCCACTTGCTTGTCCAGCAGGCAGGCCACGGCCTCGGGGGTGCTGTCACGCCCGGTAAAGCCGGTGCCACCGGTGATCAGCACCACCTGCACCACGTCTTCGGCGATCCAGTGGGCGACTTTTGCGCGGATCTTGTACAGGTCGTCCTTGAGCAGCACGCGCTCGGCCAACAGGTGGCCGGCGGCGGTCAGGCGGTCGACGAACATTTGCCCGGAGGTGTCGGTCTCCAGGGTACGGGTATCACTGACAGTCAGCACCGCAATATTGAGCGGCACAAAAGGTACATCAGCCTTGGCTTTCATCAGGGCTCGTCCGGTTGTGTGTATGAATAGGCAGTGTTATATCACAGCAGCCCCCCCTCTGATGACCGAGACCTGACATGCCCCACACTGCCCTGCCCGTCTGTTCCGTCCTGTTGCTGGCCGGCGGCCGCGGCCAGCGCATGGGTGGCCGCGACAAGGGGCTGCTGCCCTGGCGCGGCGAACCGCTGATTGCCCACCTGCACGCCCGCGTGCGCGGCCTGGGCGATGACCTGATCATCTCTTGCAACCGCAACCAGGCCACCTACGCCGCTTACGCCGACCGCCTGGTAAGCGACGACAGCGACGACTTCCCCGGCCCCCTGGCCGGCCTGCGCGCCGGGCTGGCCGTGGCGCGCCACAGCCATTTGCTGGTGCTGCCGTGCGATGTACCCGGCATCGACGAAGCGCTGCTGCACGCCATGCTTGAAACCGCCCATGCCCACCCGGACCAGCCACTGATGGTGCGCCAGGGCGAACACTGGGAGCCGCTGCTGTGCGTGATCCCCGTCGCCCATGCGGCAGTGTTCGAACAAGCCTGGCAGGCCGGCGAGCGCAGCCCGCGCCAGGTCATGCTGGCGCTGGGCGCCCAGGCACTGCAGTGCCCGGCGGACGACCCGCGACTGGCCAACCTCAATACCCCGCAATTGCTGGAACCTTGATAGTCGCCGTCAAAAAAATGGAACTCGTTTCGGGTACAAACGTCTCAAATCCTGTACATGGATCTATCGTCCCCCATTGGAGAATCAGAAAATGACTAAACGGACCCTTCCCGCCCTGCTGTTGGCAATGGGCCTGGCCACCCTGGCGGGTTGCTCGACGCCTACCGTCATCACCCTCAATGACGGGCGCGAGATCCAGGCCGTGGATACGCCGAAATATGATGAAGATTCAGGCTTCTACGAGATCAAGCAATTGGATGGCAAAGAGACACGCATCAACAAGGACCAGGTGCGTACCGTCAAAGAGCTGTGACCACTTGCCGAGCGTCGATTTTTGAATAAAATCGATGTTATCGGGGTGTAGCGCAGCCAGGTAGCGCGTCTCGTTCGGGACGAGAAGGCCGCAGGTTCGAATCCTGTCTCCCCGACCAGTTGTTGAAGAAGCCCGCCGAGTGCGGGCTTTTTTGTGCACCATGAAAATCTGCAGCCAACCACACAAGGCTAAACCCTCGGTCTGACAGGCCATGGCGAGGTGCAACAAAATGTGGGAGCGGGGGGCCGGCCATCCGGTTCTACCCGCGAAGCGCCGCGCGGGCGGCGCGCGATCTCAAGAACGCCACAAAGCCCCAAGACATGCACCTCCCCGCCCCACCACAATACAGTAGCCGCTGCCGTAAGGCTGCGCTGGCCCTAAGCCTCACTGAAGATCGTCAGCGTTCACACCGGCCAGCGCAGCCTGGCGGCAGCGGCTACGGGATTGTACTGAGTTGCTCACCTTAATCTGACGATAGCCCTTTACGGCAGCGACATCCCTTCCCTTGGCATTCCTTGAAGACACAAATCTAAAATCCAAAAACGGCGAATCCCTCTCAAAGAGGGATTCTCAGCCGTCGATTGCACGCAAGCGACGGGGCAGGACGTTGTCACCTCGCCCTCGGCGAACTGGTGGATACCAGTAACGGGATGCGATCCGAAGATCCCTGAAACCACCCTGAATACGGCCTGAGCCGCCCATCGATGGTTGCCTATTGGTCGGAAGAATTCAAGACCGAACAGAGGACAAGCCCACTCCAACCGTGTACTCGGTGCCTTTGCGTCTCACCATCCGGTTGTATTATTCAGCTATCGAGTGACGAGAGCTGACCATGGAACCTGTTCGCAAACCCCAACACCTTGAAGCCCTCAAGGAGGTTTTACACACCTACCGGTACCTACTCTGCATCGACCTTGAAGCTACCTGCGATGAGTACGCCAACCCAGGAGAACCAGCTCGCCCGCTGATCGTGGAACGCGCGGACATGGAAACCATTGAGATAGGCGTGGCCGTCGTCGACCTGGCATCGCTGCGTGTTGTCGATCAATTTCAGAGCTTTGTCCGCCCGGCTTTACACCCGGTGCTGACTGATTTCTGTAGATCACTCACCTCGATCAAGCAAAGCGACGTTGATACTGCCCCCAACTATATGGGTGTAACCAGCAGGCTGGATGCGTTTCTACAAGCCTACCCGCACTCAATGTGGTGTTCCTGGGGCGATTATGACTACAAGCAACTTCAGGCAGATGCCTCGCGCTTGCATTGCAAGCCGATGCTTGAAGGAATGCCGCACACCAACCTGAAGAAGTGGCACTGGAAGGTTTTCAACTGCCGAGCGCAAGGCCTGCAACCTGCCGTACAGATGCTGGGGCTTGACTGGAAAGGTACTTACCACCGCGGCATTGATGACGCCCGCAACCTTGCGAACTTAGCGACTCACATACTCGGCCGGTAACGGGGAGGTGACCTGCTGCAACTGAACTCCCAACTTGTCCCTCAAAAGCGTATAGACAACGGATACCGGTGCTCACGCACTCAGTCTACTACTGGCGCCATGATCGAGCAGGTGCCGTGCGACATCCGCAAATGTTGCAAAGCAGGTTGCGTAGTCAGGCCGCTCACCCGCGTAAAGCAAAGGCACGAGCCGCTGTTCAAAATTGGCTTTCAAGCCCTCATGGGTTGCCGCTATCTCAAGGGTGCGCCGCAAGACTGCGAACGGATGTGCGGCGAACTCAGGGTGCTGCCTGCCGGACTCCTGCACATCCTTGGCTACCGACAATGCGAAAACGTGTGTAGCCGCCTCTAGCGCTTCGGGGTGGCTCATCACAACCCGCCATACATCGTAGACATGTCGAACCAGTGCAGTGTCGAACTCACCAGGCTGACACCCATCCCAGCTGCTTGCACAGCGACGCAGCAGCGAAAGCACTTTTTCCGCGAGCGTCTCTGCGACGGTGATGCACTCCATGGAAAACAGGAACGGATCCTTGCTTCCACTCAGCTTCTCCAGCAGGTAGCCCAGGTTCTGGGGCTGCGAGGAAATCATGGGTGGCCGACAAACGAGCTCAATCTTCAGCTGCGGGCGCAGAGTACCTGTCACATCCTGAAAATGAGCTTGGTACGATACCAATAGACAATAGTAGTGACTGTTGTCCCTGAGGCATGGGTTGCCTTTGTCCATGACCCAATGGAAGCCCAATTCGGCCAAGACCCGTTCAACCTCTGCGTGGAGGGTCTTCAGTCGGCCACGGTCAGACAGGCCCTTTAAAAATGCGTAGCCTTCAGGCGGCGCGTCCAATTGGACCTTGATGTCAATGTCTTCAGACATCCGTTCGATAAGGCCATAGGCTTTTGACAGGCAGGTGCCGCCCGCGAAAACCAGTCGCGTTGCAACGTTGACCGTTGCTGGCCTGGGGTCGCCCTTTCTCCGGTTCAGCTGGGCAGCGACATGGGTGACATGGATTTGCGAGAGCGCATGAAGGGCATCAGTGATGTGCTGATCTTTCTCTGCAACAGCGGCTGGCATGTTTTTCAGAATGCCAGCCGTCGATGCATCTTCGATATTAACCCGCAGCTGATCGGGAAGAGTTCTCATAAACTAAAGTGTTGTTTCCTACAGTCACTTTACGGGAAATACGTCGCTTCCCAGTATTGACGACCGTCCCCATCGGGATCTGAGTCGACTTACCGCTGTTGTACTCGGCAACAAGGGAGCTGGGCGCAATCGAAATGTTCAGCTTGCGGAAAAGCTCGGCGGCAATCATCTCCAGCGTGCCGGCGGGCGTTGGCTTGCCCGTATATTGGTTAATGCGGGCTTTCGCAAACGCGCCTTTGCTGACGCGCACAAGGATACCGTTCTCCACGAACCGGGCCAGAACGCGGCCGACCTGCGAATCGCTGGCCATGTTTGAAAACTCCGAGCGCAGCACGACCAAGCCTGTGCGCTGCTTGATCGAACGGCTCATGCGGTCTTCGAGCTTCATGAATCACCTCCCAAGACAAGCCAGTTAGCCATGGGTCACTATAGGAAAAAACTTACTATTCGACCAGTAGAAACGGGGACTTGGCGCTACAGAAACTGCGCATCCATGCGTAGGATTTTACTGCTGAAACGCCACAATTAGCCCGGAAGCTGCTGCCGCTCCCGGGTGTGCCCTACGCAGGCTCAGCGTTTTCATCCTCCCCCGCGCAGTTGTAAGGTAGGTTCTACCCTCCCCCGCAAAGGACCTGCGCATGCCCCACCTCCTCACCCTATGCGGCAGCCTGCGCCAAGGCTCCACCAACCGCGCGCTGCTGCAGGCGCTGGCGCACCTTGCCCCTGCTGGTCTGCCGGTATTGCACTACGAGGGCATCGGCGAGCTGCCACTGTTCAACCCCGACCTCAGCGATACCCCACCCGCCGCTGTGCGCGACCTGCACGCAGCCGTGGCCGCCGCCGACGGCCTGCTGATTGCCTGCCCGGAATACGCCCGCGGCATCCCCGGGGCCTTCAAGAATGCGCTGGACTGGCTGGTGGCCAGTGAGCAGTTCCCCGGCAAGCCGGTGGCGCTGTTCAATGCCTCGCCCAGGGCCAGTGAGGCACAGGCGGCGTTGCGGCTGGTGTTGCTGACCATGTCGGCGCGAATCGTGGAGTCGGCTTCGGTGACGGTGAATCTGTTGTCCAAGGGCATGACGGCGGCGGATATTGTTGCCGAGCCTGGCTTGGCAGAGGTGCTGCGTTGCGCGCTGGGGCATTTTCAACACGACCTCAAGGAAGCCCGGGAATCATGAGTTGGACCGCCCGCAACCTGACCGACATACCCGGCATCGCCCATGGGTTCCTCGGCATCGACGACGCCCTTCCCGCGAATGCCTTTTACTGCAATCAAAAACACACCGCCGACATTGTCGATTCTGGAGCCGCTGCCGAAGCCTGCGGCGACAGGGTTGGGGATGGGGTGTTTACGCAGGAGCACACGCCGGTAGCCGTGATGACCGCCGATTGCCTGCCGGTGCTGATCGCCTCCACCGACGGCCAGCATGTGGCCGCCGTCCATGGCGGATGGAAAGGCTTGAAGGCCGGCATTCTCGGCAACGCACTGGCCCGCTTCGATCAGGCGCAGGTTGCCCGCGACCGGCTCAGGATCGCCATCGGCCCGTCCATCAAACCTTGTTGCTATGAGGTCAGCGCCGATTTCCGCGCCCTGTGGCCTGGCGCAAATCCCCCGTGGTACCGCGAACGCCCCGCCCCGACGCACCCCAATGCCCTGCCCCAACCACCCGCCATGAACCCCGACGGCCTGTGGTTCGACCTGGCCGGTTACGGGGTGCGTCTATTGACCCAGCAAGGCATCGACAGCGCGCAGGTCGAGGTCGTGGATATCTGCACCTGTTGCCATACCCACGCCCTGGGCAGCTACCGCCGCCGCACCCATTGGCCCACCACGCGCACCCAGCAGTTTTCCTGGATCGCCCGGGTTTGACGCCAACCCCGTGGCAGCGCTAGTGTCGCTACCCCCTTATTTGATGGAGTATCCAAGGTGCAGTTGAGTATCTACCAGGTCGACGCCTTCGCCGACCGTCCCTTCGGCGGTAACCCCGCCGCCGTGTGCCCGCTGACCGAGTGGCTGCCGGACGCCCAACTGCAGGCCATCGCCGAGGAAAACAACCTCTCGGAAACCGCCTATTTCGTGCGCAAGGGCGACGCCTTCGAACTGCGCTGGTTCACCCCCACCGTGGAAGTCGACCTGTGCGGCCACGCCACGCTGGCGGCGGCCTGGGTGATTGCCAACGAACTGCCCGATGCCCCCGAGGTGATGCGCTTCGCCACCCGCAGCGGCGAGTTGCGCGTGACCCGCACCGAGCACGGCCTGGCCATGGACTTCCCGGCCAAGACGCCGGTGCCGTGCGAGCCGCCGGCCGGGCTGCTGGAGGCGCTGGGCATCGCCAAGGCCGAAGTATTGGCCACTGACGATTACCTGGTGGTGGTCGAGGATGAATCCATCATCGCCGGCCTGACCCCGGACTTCGCCCGCCTCAAAGGCCTGCCGCTGAGGGGCGTGGCCGTGACCGCCGCCAGCCGCGAGTTCGATTTCGTCACCCGCTGGTTCGGCCCCAACGTCGGCGTTAACGAAGACCCGGTCACCGGTTCCGCGCACACCTCGCTGGCACCGCTGTGGGCTGCACGCTTGGGCAAGACCCTGCTCAAGGCCCGACAAGGCGGCGCACGCAAAGGCCTGCTGACCTGCGAATTGAGCGGCGATCGGGTGATCATCAGCGGCCAGGCAGTGTTGTTCATGAAAGGCAGCGTGTTTTTCTGAAGGCGCGGATGAACATTCATGCCTGCACACAAACTGTCACATAACCGCAATATTTCCTCCGCATGATCGCGGCATCAGCCCTTGCGCCGCGAGCCGACATGAATTCGAGCATCATCAAGAGCCACCAGGACTCGGACCTTTTCGGATTGCTCTACGGCTACCGGTTCCGCCCCGGTGGCCCGGTGTGCGAGGTGGACTCGGCGGCCGTGCTGCAGACCCTGAGCGACGCCGAGCACAACGACGAATTCATCTGGCTGCACCTGAACCTGGCCCACGCGGGGTGCGAGCGCTGGATGCGCGCGCACCTGCACCTGCCCGACGACTTCTACGAGTCGCTGCACGAGGGCTCGCGTTCCACCCGCATCGAACACGTGGACGACGCCCTGCTGGCGGTGGTCAACGACGTGGTGTTCAACTTCGGCATGGTCTCCTCGGACATTTCCACCCTGTGGCTGTGCGCCAACGAGCGCGTGCTGGTCAGCGCGCGCCTGCACCCGCTGCACTCGGTGGACAAGCTGCGCTCGTCGGTGAAGCGCGGCGAGCGCTTCCGCTCGCCCATGGAGTTGCTGGTGCACCTGTTTCGCGACCAGGCCGAAGTGCTGACACAGATCGTGCGTAAAACCAGTATGAGTGTGGACAGCATCGAAGACCAGTTGCTGTCGCTGCGCCTGAGCAACAACCGCGCAGAATTAGGCGCCATGCGCCGGGTGCTGGTGCGCCTGCAACGGCTGCTGGCACTGGAACCAGGCTCGCTGCTGCGCCTGCTCAACCGCCCGCCCGCCTGGTTGCAGGAAGACGATGTGCAGGCCTTGCGCCAGGCCACCGAGGAATTCGCCCTGGTGCTCAGCGACCTGACGGCCTTGGGCGAGCGCATCAAGCTGTTGCAGGAAGAAATTGCCGCCAACCTCAACGAACAGAGCAACCGCACGCTGTTTACCCTGACGGTGGTGACGGTGCTGGCACTGCCCATCAACATCATCGCCGGCTTTTTCGGCATGAACGTGGGGGGTATTCCACTGGCCAGCGACCCGGAAGGTTTCTGGATTCTGGTGGCACTGGTGGCGACGTTCACCGTGCTGGCCGGGCGCTGGGCGTTCCGCAAACGCACGGACTACTGACCCGGGGCTGACGCCAGCCTGTCACATTTTGCAACGATTATGGGGGTTCCCTCCCTCAATCGAGTTGCCTGACATGGCTACGCCAACCCTGGCTTCTTCATCCTCAAGCAGTACCCAAGCGCGCCCGCAGTTTGACCGCAAGCCAGGACGCGCCACGCTCATCGGTTTTTTCATCGTGCTGGTCGTGGGGCTGGTCTACAGCACCTGGAGCCTGGTCAGCGATGTGGACGAGATGGGCACCATCGTCACCACCTGGACACCGTTCATCCTGCTGGGCGTGGCGCTGCTGATCGCCCTGGGTTTTGAGTTCGTCAACGGTTTCCACGACACCGCCAACGCCGTGGCGACGGTGATCTACACCCACTCGTTGCCGCCGCAGTTCGCTGTGGTGTGGTCGGGCTGCTTCAACTTCCTCGGCGTGCTGATGTCCAGTGGCGCCGTGGCGTTCGGCATCATTGCCCTGCTGCCGGTGGAGCTGATTCTGCAGGTAGGCTCCTCGGCCGGCTTCTCGATGATCTTCGCCCTGTTGCTGGCGGCCATCATCTGGAACCTGGGTACCTGGTGGCTGGGGCTGCCGGCTTCGTCGTCACATACCCTGATTGGCTCGATCATCGGTGTGGGCGTGGCCAACGCGCTGATGCACGGTCGTGACGGCACCAGCGGCGTGGACTGGGGCCAGGCGCTGAAGATCGGCTATTCGCTGCTGCTGTCGCCGCTGCTGGGCTTCGTATTTGCCGCCCTGCTGCTGGTGGTGCTGCGCATGCTTGTGAAAAACCGCGCGCTGTACCAGGCTCCGGAAGGTGATGCACCGCCGCCATGGTGGATCCGTGGCCTGCTGATTCTGACCTGCACCGGCGTGTCCTTTGCCCACGGCTCCAACGACGGCCAGAAAGGCATGGGCCTGATCATGCTGATCCTGGTCGGCACCCTGCCCATGGCGTATGCGCTGAACCGTGCCATGCCGGCGGATCAATCGGTGCAGTTCGCCGCCGTGGCCCAGGTCACTCAGCAAGCGCTGGTCAAAGCGGCGCCCACGCCAGTGGCGGGCGATCCGCGGGTGATTCTCACCGACTACATTCGCAGCAAACAGCCCTCCGCCGACCTGGTGCCGGCGCTGGCCGCCATCGCCGGCCTGATCGGCAACGAAGTCAGCGCTTACGGCAGCCTGACGGCCATCCCCGCCGCCGCCGTGGGCAACGTGCGTAACGACATGTACCTGACCTCCGAAGCCATCCGCCTGATGGACAAGGACAAGGTCGGCCAGTTCGACGCCGACACCCAGGCCAAAGTGGCGCAGTTCAAGACCCAGATCGACAGCGCCACACGCTTTATCCCGCTGTGGGTCAAGGTGGCCGTGGCCATCGCGCTGGGGTTGGGCACCATGGTGGGCTGGAAGCGCATCGTGGTGACCGTGGGCGAGAAGATCGGCAAGCATCACCTCACCTATGCCCAGGGCGCCAGTGCCGAAACCGTGGCGATGCTGACCATTGGTGCAGCGGATATGTATGGGCTACCGGTGTCGACCACCCATGTGCTGTCCTCGGGTGTGGCGGGTGCCATGGTGGCCAATGGTTCGGGGTTGCAGATGCGCACCATCCGCAACCTGGTGATGGCGTGGGTGCTGACACTGCCGGCGGCGATTCTGTTGTCGGGTGGGTTGTATTGGCTGTTCAGCACGCTGTTCTGATACAGATGCATGGGTGGTGGATTTGAACTGTGGGAGCTGGCTCTGCCCGCGAAGAGAGCGCCGTGGTGTTTCAGATACTTCGCGGCGGCCTTTTCGCGGGTAGAACCCGCTCCCACAAAGACAGTTGCTGCTACAGGACGGCGTTGTCTGCATCGCGGCCAAGGCCGGCTCCTACCACGGACGGGGTAGGAGCCGACCTTGGTCGCGATGCAGGCGACACCGTTTGCCGAAGGCCGCCTCAGGGCCAATCCAGGCTCAGTTGGCTTTCGAAGTACCGCTCCTCACCACTCAACGGATCCTTGAAGCGCAAACTGTGCGCCAGCAGCTTGAGCGGCTTGCTGTAATCATCCTCCTCCCCCATTCCACACACCTGCGGATAGAACGGGTCGTTGCACAGACTGGCGCCCAGCGCGGTCATGTGCACGCGCAGTTGGTGGGTCTTGCCGGTGATCGGGTACAGCACGTATCGCCACAGATCCCCCTGCTGCTCCCCCACCTCGATCAGCGTTTCGCTGTTGGGCTGCCCTTCCACCTCCTGCATGCGGAAAAACGGCTCGCCATGCACCATGCGGCTTTTGTGCACGTGGGGGAACCTGAGGTGCGGCAGCGCCGGGGCGATGGCCTGGTAGCGCTTGTCGATCTGGCGGTTGGGAAACAGCGATTGGTAGGCCGAACGGCTCTCGGGGTTGGCAGAGAACAGTACCAGCCCCGCGGTGTGGCGATCGATACGGTGCAGGGGCACCAGGTGCGGGTTGTCCAGGCGCCGGATCAAGCGCCGCAGCAAGGTGTGCTCCACGTACTCCCCCGTAGGCGTCACGGGCAGGAAGTGCGGCTTGTCGGCCACCACCAGGTGCTTGTCCACATGCAGAATCTGCTCTTGCGCGGCGATGGGCTTCTCGTTCGGCACCTCACGGAAATAGTGAATGCGCAGGCCCTGCTTATAGGCCAGATCGACGGCAATGGGCTGGCCCTGTGCGTCCAGCACCTTGCCCCGGGCGATGCGGTCCAGCCACTGTGTGCGGTCGATAGCCTTGAAGTGATCGCACAGGCAATCCAGTACGGTGGCCCACGGGCCAGGCGGCAAGCTGAGGGTGCTGGCCTGATGGTGGGCAGGATTGAACGGGCTATCGGACATGGGCTGGCTCAAGTGTAGGCGGGGCGTTGGCGCAGCCCGGCATTATCCCCCACCCTGGCGCCCGCTGTCATTGTGCCTGGGCCACACGGGCCGCGTCGGTGAACTCCTTCAGCCAACGCAGCACCTGCACGGCTTCCCAGCGAGTGGGGTCATACAGGGCATAAAGCAAACCTTCATAGCCCACCACGTCCAGCGGACGATGGTAGCCGGCACGCTGGAACAGGGCTTCGATTTCGGCAAAACACGTGTTGAAGTGCAGCTTGTTGAAGGGCGTCTTGCCTTCGGTCACCAGCCCGTCGAGGCGCAGTTCCAGCACGGCCTCCTGGACCACTTCGGGGCTCATGCGATTGACGCTGTATTTCAGTTGTTCGACGTTGACCACGCGGGCAATCCTCTGACTTCGTTGCGCAAGGCACACAGCGGCGCCTTGTTAAAGTGTTCTTCCATGCATACTGTATTTATATACAGGATAGGCATCACCGCCCTGCCCGTCAATCCACAGATGATCGGCGGCTTGCTACACCACCCCGGCCATATAGCCGGTACCCTTGCGCAAGGTCAGTACTTGGCGCCTCGGTCGCTGGTCGCTGATTGCCAGGTGCACCCAGCGGTCGAACTCCAGGATCACCTGATCAAATACCAGGTCGCTGTCCACGATCAGTTGCACGACCTGGCGCGGTGACAGGCCCGGCACGCTGAAGTCGGCTGCCAGCCCGCGCACGTGCGCACTGCTCTCAACCCCGCCGATCAACTGGTTGAGCGCGGGACAACGGTAGCCGCTGCTGATGATCAGGGGGGCGCCCACCAGGCTGCGCACGGATTCGAGCAACTGGCACAGCCGCTGAAGATTGGCGAGGGCGTCGGGGCCTGGGGTGTTGTCGATGCCGGCCTTGGCCGCGCTGGGCGAGTCGGTCAGTTCTTGCAGGGTGAAATGCGGGCTCAGGTTCATGCTGTCGCTCCTTGACGTCATGGCTGCGTGACCCGGCCATTGGCAAGCGCCGGGAGGTGCAGTTATCCATGGATGGAGAGCAGCAGACAGCGGGAAATGCGCACCTTCAGCAGGGCTAGCGCAGGAACGCGACCACCTGGCCGGTATCGAACGGCCAGTTCAGGATGGCGCCCGTGTCGACGCGGCGCAGCACGGGAATGCTGAGCGAATAGGCATCGAACAGGCTGGGGTGTTCGGCGATATCGACCAGTTCCACCAGCAGCCCATGGTCCACCAGCGGCATCAGCACCTCTTCGGCCTGTTCGCACAGGTGGCAGCCCAGGGTCCCCAGCAATTGGCACTCGGCAGGCATCGCGGCCTCGCTAGAAAACAGCATGAACAATCAGTTTAAAACCTACAGCACAAACCGCCAACGGCGGCTGACGGCAATGATCAACGGCGCCGCAGCGGTGACCAGAATCGCCACCACCAGCGCCATCAGGTTGCCGTAGGCCAGGCCCGCGGCCATGGCCACGTAGATAAACAGCGGGTGGGCAAAATACACCGCCGACGACAGGCGCCCCAGGTAAGTACTCTGCGTTGGGCTTTCATAGAGCAGGGCCAACAGCATCAGGGCGGGGGCCACCAGCGGCAACGACGCCATGAAATCGAAATTGAGCGCCCGATCAGTAGTGTGGGACAGATTGAACAGCGACTCTGCGACCATCAGCAGCACCCCAACCCCCAGCAACGCCCAGATTGCCGGGCGCGACAGGCGCGGCACCACCTGCTCGCGGGCCAGCAGATAGCCCAGCGCCACGAACGGGAAGCCCATGAACACGAAGTTGCGCGCCGTGTAGTCGTTCTGGTTGAAGTGCTGCAGGAACGGCTGGGGAATGGTGACGTACACCCGGGCGTATTGCAGCAGCAGGCCGATGATGAACAGCCCAAGTGCCAGCGCCGCGATCTGCCAGGCAGGTCGCTTGCGTACCACGTACAGCATCACGCTGCCGCCAAGCATGCCCAGCAGGTACCAGAGGTGGAAGAAACCGATGAACCACTGCTTGACTGCCGCCAGCAGCGCGCCGACGCTCGGCCCGGTGACATAGAAAGGGCTGTAGACCAGCATCCAGAACACATAGAGCGCGATGATTCGCTTGAGCCACACCCAGTAGCCGGCGGAGCTTTGCAGGGGATGCAACAGAAAGTAGCCGTTGATCAGGAAGAACACGGGAACGGCGACGCGGAACAGTCCGTTGCACAACACATAGCCCAGCGTGGTGTCGTTGCCACCCATGACCTTGCAGTGCAAGGCCACCACCACAAAGGCCAGCACAAGCTTGAGCCGGTCCAGATTTGCGTTGACGATTCTGGTCATCCATGGGCGCTCGAAAAAAGGCTTCCTGGCCGGGGGGCAGACTGCGTCAACTGATCCCTGGGGCTGGCTGGCAGTCTAGCCTGCCAGCCGCGCGGGTTACAACGCCTCAGTCGTGGCTGACCGCACCGATTTTATGCAGCGACAGGTCGGCACCGTAGTACTCCTGCTCCTGGCTCAAACGGATGCCGACCACGGCCTTGAGCACGCCGTACACGACGAAGCCGCCCACCAGCGCCACCACCACGCCCGCCAGGCTGCCCAGCACCTGCACGGTCAGGCTCACCCCGCCCATGCCGCCCAGCGCACTTTGGCCGAAGATGCCACAGGCCACCCCGCCCCACACGCCGCACACCCCGTGCAGCGGCCATACGCCCAGTACGTCATCGATCTTCCACTTGCTTTGGGCGGCGATGAAGCAGCCGACAAACAGAGCCCCGGCGACAGCACCGGTGACCAGGGCGCCAATGGGGTGCATCAGGTCAGAGCCGGCGCACACGGCCACAAGCCCCGCCAGCGGGCCATTGTGCAGGAAGCCTGGGTCGTTGCGACCCACGATCAGCGCGGCGATGGTGCCGCCGACCATGGCCATCAGCGAGTTGATCGCCACCAGGCCACTCATGCCCGCCACGCTCTGGGCGCTCATGACGTTGAAGCCGAACCAGCCGACAATCAGAATCCACGAGCCCAGGGCCAGAAACGGAATGTTCGACGGCGCGAACGCCACCAACCGCCCCTCACGATAGCGCCCGTTGCGCGCCCCCAGCAGCACCACCGCCGCCAGTGCCAGCCAGCCGCCCATGGCATGCACCACGACCGACCCTGCGAAGTCATGGAAGGTGGCGCCAAAATGTGCCAGCAGCCACGGCTGCACGCCGAAGTTGCCATTCCACACAATGCCCTCGAAGAAGGGATAGACGAACGCCACGATCAAGGTGGTGGCGCACAGTTGCGGCACGAATCGCGCACGCTCGGCGATGCCACCGGAAATGATCGCCGGGATGGCCGCGGCGAAGGTCAGCAGGAAGAAGAACTTCACCAGCGCGTAGCCATGGTCGGCGCTCAACTCGCTGGCCGGCGCAACGAAGGTGACGCCGTAAGCGATCCAGTAGCCTATAAAGAAATAGGCCAGCGTGGACACGGCGAAATCGCTGAGGATCTTGCACAAGGCATTGACCTGGTTCTTCTGGCGCACGGTGCCGACTTCAAGAAACGCGAAGCCGGCGTGCATGGCCAGGACCATGACCGCGCCCATCAGCAGAAACAGGGTGTTGGAGCCGTGAATCAGTGTTTGCACGGCACTTTGCAGATTTTCCATCGGGGGGCAGACCTGAAATCAGAAAACAGCACCAAAGCAGGTCGACCCGTCGGTCATTGCACCAATATGGAACATGCAATGCGTTCGTTATTCGACTGCGTGGTAAATTTTCCTCGGGGTTATTTCGATTGGGTTAAGGTTCCATACGCCACGCAGGCTCTAGCGCGCCGTTAGGGCGCATTAGCCTGCTGTCATGCACCAATCAAAAGCAAAAGCTATACCAGGCAAATATGAAGGAACCTTCAGAATCCCTGCCTACTCGAAACACCAGACGCCCACTTATGGAGAGCACCATGGCCCGCACCACGGCAAAGACTGCACAAGACGTACTGACGGCTGATTTTCAGACCTTGGTGCGCGACACCGAGAAACTGCTGGAGCACACCAAGACCCTGGCGGGTGACCAGGCTGACGAGCTGCGCGAGCAGATTCACGACAGCCTGTTGCGCGCCCGTGAAACCCTGAAAGCCACCGAACAGTCCCTGCGCCTGAAGGGCAAAGCGGCCGTGGCACAGACCGAAGCGTACGTGCAGGAGAACCCCTGGCAGTCGATCGGCATCGCCGCCGGCGTGGGCTTCCTGATTGGTCTGCTGGCCACAAGGCGCTGACTCATGGCTTTGGACATGGACTCGAAATCGACGGCCGCCGGGCCGTCATCGCGCCGCCTGGGCGCAGCGTTGCTGGGCTTGTTGCACAGCCATGTGGAGCTGTTCGGCATTGAGTTGCAGGAACAGAAATCACGCACCCTGAGCCTGCTGCTGTTCGCCGGCCTGGCCTTGGTGTTCGCCTTGCTGGCGCTGGTGGCGCTGTCAGGCCTGATTCTGATTCTGCTGTGGGATAACTACCGCATGCAGGGCATGATCGGTCTGTGCATCTTCTACCTGCTGGCCGGGTTGTTCTGTGCCATGCGCCTGAAAGCCGCCATCTTCGACGAGTCGTCGCCCTTCCATGGCACCCTCGAAGAATTGGCCAATGACCGGGAGCGACTGCTGCCATGAGCGCCCCCAACCTGCCGCAAAATCAATCACGACGCGAAATGCGCAAGGCCTTGATCCGCTTGCGCATGGAAATGCACCGCCAGGAAATTCGCCACGAATCCGGCCAGTTGATCAACCCCTTGAACCGTTTGCGTGGCATGGGCCAGTCCGTGCAGGACGGGCTGGGCATCAAGCACGCCCCACTCTGGGGCATGGCTGGCGTGGTGGTGCTGGGCTTCCTCACCGGCAAAGGCGCCAAGAGCAATGGCGTGGGCGGCCTGACCCGCCTGGTCAAATTGGGCACCAGTCTGCTGCCCCTGATCAAGTTGGCCCTGCAACGCAAAGATTGAATTGCCATTATCTGGCCACATTCTTGCAATGGCACTCAGCCTGCCCCGGTCACGCACCGGGGCAGCGTTGTTCCCATCCAGCTCTACCTGAGGAGTCGCCGTGTTCGACGGGCAACCGCTCGCCTGGTTTCAGCCATTCATCGATACCGCCACCGGCCGCATTGCCGGCGTGGAAGCCCTGGGCCGACTGCGTCAGGCTGACGGCCAGGTGCAGTCGGTGGGGCCACTGTTTGCCGATCCTCGTACCCTGCCCGCCGCCTTGCGCCGCCTGGACCGCCAGATTCGCGGCGACGCCCTGAGCCGCCTGCACGAAGCCCCGGACGATTGGTTTTTGAGCCTGAACATTTCACCGCGCTGGATCAGCCGCCTGCGCGATGACCAACCTCTGCCCAGCCTCACTCAACTTCAGCGCCACGGCGTGGACCCGCAGCGGGTGGTGTTCGAGATCACCGAGCTTGGCGGCGACAACCAGCGCTTGAGCGACGTGGTGCGCCGTTACCGCGACGCCGGCGCACGTATCGCCATCGATGATTTCGGCGCAGGCTATTCGCAACTTGACCGGGTGCTGGCTTTGCAACCCGACATCCTCAAGCTGGACATGCGCCTGTTCCAGGCCGCCGCCCGCGGCGGCCCCAGCAGCGAAGTGGTCAAGGCCCTGGCGCAGATGGCCGAAAAGACCGGTTGCTGGATCATCGCCGAAGGGGTGGAAACCGAAGCCGAACTCAACTTCGCCCTGGAATGCGGCTCGCGTTACGTACAAGGCTATCTGTTCGCCCGTGCCGAACCGGACTTTTTCCCCACCGATGCCTTCGTCCCGCGTTTCGCCGCGCTGCGCGAGCGCTATGTGCAGCAGAAGCTGGGCGAGCGTGCGCGGCTGATGAACCTGCGACAGCAGCTGACCCGACTGATGGCCATCCTGCACCCGTGGGCCCAGGCCGGGGCGCCCTTGAGTGAGCTGCCGCAGTTGGATGATTACCCGTGGCTGCTGCGGTTCTACCAATGTGACCGCCACGGCACCCAATTGACCCCCAATATGGAATGGCGGAACAACGCCTGGCGGGCTGATGCCAGTTACCTGGGGCACAACTGGTCATGGCGGCCGTACTTCTATCATCTGCTGGCCGAAGGCTGGGATGAGCGGCGGTTGATCCTGTCGAACACTTATCGGGACGCCACCAGCAACCAGTACTGCCTCACGGCGGGGCAGTTTTTCGACAATGGCCAGCGGTTGTTGCTGATCGATGTGGATGCGGCGTTTTTGGGGTGAGCGACAAAAATCCCAAACCGTGCCACCAAGGCTGGCAGCGCCAATCCATCAGGCCATGGCACGTTGCAACCAATGTAGGAGCTGCCGCCAGGCGGCGATGCGCCGCGCGGGCGGCGCGCGGTCTCAAGGGCGCCATAAATCTAAAGACATGCGCCTATACGCCTTCCCCCAATTTCACGGCAAGCACATAGGGGGGTTGGGAGGATTTACGCTGGGGATCGCAATATGGCCACCAGGTGCCAGTCGATATTATTGCAGCGCCCTTGAGATCGAGCGCCGCCCGCGCGGCGCATCGCCGCCTCACGGCAGCTCCTACATTGGTTGCACCGTGCCATGGCCTGTGGGATTTGGGTTGTCAGCCTTGGTAGCCAGACAGACCCGTATCGCTTTATTTAAACCCCTTGCACGATCCCCCTCAAACCCCGAAGCTCAACCTCACTATTGCCTTCAGGAGAAACCGCCTTGGATTGGCTCACCCTGCTCAACCGCGAACGCCTCGGCAAAACCCTGCACAGCCCCGAGGAGCTGGGCCGCAGCCCCTTTCACAAGGACCACGACCGCGTCATTTTCTCCGGCGCCTTCCGCCGCCTGGGGCGCAAGACACAGGTGCATCCGGTGTCCAGCAACGACCATATCCACACCCGCCTGACCCACTCACTGGAGGTCAGCTGCGTGGGCCGCTCGCTGGGCATGCGGGTGGGCGAAACCCTGCGCGACCGCCTGCCGGCCTGGTGCGAGCCCAGCGACCTGGGCATGGTGGTGCAGTCGGCGTGCCTGGCCCACGACATTGGCAATCCGCCCTTTGGCCACTCCGGCGAAGACGCCATCCGCCACTGGTTCCAGCAGGCTGCCGGGCGTGGCTGGCTGGACGGCATGACGCCTGCGCAGCAAAACGACTTCCTCAACTTCGAAGGCAACGCCCAGGGCTTTCGCGTGCTCACCCAACTGGAATACCACCAGTTCGACGGCGGCATGCGCCTGACCTACGCCACCTTGGGCACCTACCTCAAATACCCCTGGACCGCCCGCCACGCCGACTCCCTGGGCTACAAGAAGCACAAGTTCGGCTGCTACCAGAGCGAACTGCCGCTGCTGGAGCAGATCGCCCACAAGCTGGGCCTGCCACAACTGGAAGACCAGCGCTGGGCCCGGCACCCACTGGTGTACCTGATGGAGGCCGCCGACGACATCTGCTACGCGCTGATCGACCTGGAAGACGGTCTGGAAATGGACCTGCTGGACTACGCCGAGGTTGAATCGCTGCTGCTGGGCCTGGTGGGCGATGACCTGCCGGAAACCTATCGCCAGTTGGGCCCCCTGGATTCGCGCCGGCGCAAGCTGGCGATCCTGCGCGGCAAGGCCATCGAGCACCTGACCAACGCCGCCGCCCGCGCGTTCGTCGAGCAGCAGGACGCGCTGCTGGCCGGCACGCTGCAGGGTGATCTGGTGGAGCACATGCATGGTCCCGCCAAGCGCTGTGTGCTCAGTGCCAAGGACATGGCCCGCAAGAAAATTTTCCAGGACAAGCGCAAGACCCTGCACGAAATCGGCGCCTATACCACGCTGGAAATTCTGCTCAACGCCCTGTGCGGCGCAGCCCTTGAGCAACATGGGGGTAAACAGCCGTCGTTCAAGAACCGACGCATCCTCGACCTGCTGGGCAACAGCGCGCCCGACCCAGGCGCCTCGCTGCACGCCTCGTTCCTGCGCATGATCGATTTCATCGCCGGCATGACCGACAGCTATGCCAGCGAAATGGCCCGGGAAATGACCGGGCGCTCAAGCCCGCAATGATCCACTGCCGAGCGCCCCGCCCCGGGGCCTCGGATTTCGTTACCGTCGGAAATTGCCTACAAAACTTTAGGAAGCGTCTGCTCGCCACCGCACCCCGGTCCGGCGAATAATCCGTCGCGCTTGTAGGGAAAATTCCCTCCACCCTGTAAGACTAATAACCAAGCGACGAAACGACCTTAAATTCAACGACAAATGTACAACTTAGCAACATTTGAAAAGATACTTTCATCTCGTGACAAAGCAACTTCCTCACCACCTTGACACTTTGGAAACATCCCGGAAGCCGTATTCTTAAACTACAATTTCTGTAGGAAATTTCCTATATAGCCCGGACGGCTACGTTTCTTCATATGCCACTCAATGCAACTGGGCTAATGTGCGCCTTTTCTTCGTCGCCTGTATGGGAAAGTTATTTATGAGTACTGCTTTTATAGTTGACGACCACCCGGTCATCCGCCTCGCCGTCCGCTTTTTGCTGGAAAAAGAGGGCTATACGGTGATCGGTGAATGCGACAACGGCGTCGACGCCATGCAGATCATCCGCGAGAACCCGCCAGACCTGATCATCCTCGACATCAGCATCCCGCGCCTGGACGGGCTGGAGGTGCTGGCGCGCTTCCAGACCATGAACATCGGCCCGAAAATCCTGGTGCTGACCGCCCAGACACCGGCGCTGTTCACCTTCCGCTGCATGCAGTCCGGTGCCGCCGGCTATGTGTGCAAGCAGGAAGCGCTGGGCGAACTGAGCAGCGCCATCAAGGCCGTCATGTCCGGCTATAACTACTTCCCCAGCGAAGCACTGAATGCACCCGACCTGGACGACTGCGGTCGCAATGAGATCGAACGCTTCAAGGCCGTGAACGATCGTGAATTGATGGTGCTGCAACTATTCGCCCAAGGACGCTCCAACAAGGAAATTGCCAAGGGCATGTTCCTCAGCAACAAGACCGTCAGCACCTACAAGAAACGGTTGATGCAGAAACTGCAAGTTGCATCGCTGGTGGAACTCATTGAAATCGCCAAGCGCAACGCACTGGTATGAATATCAATCGTGCGCTGGTCCTGGTCGCCAGCCTGTGGTGCATGGCATCCGCAGCGGGGGCCGAACAGGCACCTCAATCGCTGGCGCTGCGCAGCCACAACGCAGCCTCGGTGCCGACCACGGCGCTGGCCGATACAGCCCCCCCGCTGCGCCTGGGGGTATCGGCCCCCGATTACCCGCCGTTCGACATCAGCACCAGCCACGAGTACGAAGGCCTGAGCGCCGACTACACCGACCTGCTGGCCCGGGCGCTACAGCGTCGGGTGACCGTGCAGCGCTACCCCAGCCGCGAACAGGCCATCCTGGCGTTGACCGAGGGTCGCGTCGACCTGCTGCCCAGCGCCAACGGTTTCGAGGCCGCCAACCCCAAGCTGGTGCTGTCCACCGCCTATGCCGTGGACAGGCCGGTATTGGTCAACCGCACCGACGACGACCGCGCGCTGGAGGAAGGCCTGACAGGACGGCGCCTTAGCGTGGTCAATCACTACCTGCCCGCCGACTACATCCACACGCGCTACCCCGACGCCACCGTGCAGTTCTACCCCTCTTACCAGAATGCCCTCAACGCCGTGGCCTTCGAGCAGGCCGACGTGTTTCTGGGCGATACCATCTCCACCCACTATCAGATGGACCAGGGCCTGCTGAACAACCTGCGCATGGTCAACTTCAGCCGTGACGAACCCGCCGGTTTCAGCTTCGCCCTGCGCCGTGACGACACGGCGCTGCTGGCCCAGGTCAACCAGGCACTGGCCGACCTCAGCCTGGAACAGCGCCAAGCCATCTTCCAGCGCTGGAGCGGCGCCAGCGAGCTACTGCTGACCGACCGCAAGCTGACCCTCAGCCGACGCGAACAGCGCTGGCTGGCCGCCCACCCCACTGTCCGCGTGGTAGTGGACGACACCTTCGCCCCGCTGACCTTCTTCGACCGCTACGGCAACCTGCGCGGCATCAGCGCCGACCTGCTGGAACTGATTCGCCTGCGTACCGGCCTGCAATTCGAGATCCAGCGCGCCAGCGGCGTGGGCGACATGCTGGACAAGGTGCAGCAGGGCAAGGCCGACCTGATCGCTGCCATCATCCCCAGCGACCAGCGCGAGCAGACCTTGCAGTTCAGCCGGCCTTACCTGAGCAATTCCTACGTGCTGTTGACCGCCCAAGGCAGCAGCGCCCCGGCCGACCTCAACCACTTCGAAGGCCGCCTGGCCATTACCCGCGGCAACCCTCTGGTGCCCTGGCTGCAGGCGCACTACCCCAAGGTCAAGGTGCTGGAAACCAACGACGCCTTCGCCAGCCTGGATGTACTCGCCCAGGGCCAGGTGGACGGGGCCATCAGCTCGCTGGTGGTAGCGCGGCAATTGCTGGCCTCGCAAACGTTCCAGGACCGCCTGGTGATCCGTAGCACCGTGGGCACCACACCGGCGACGTTTGCCTTGGCCACCGCCCCGGATGCCACCGAACTGGCGTCGATTCTGGACAAGGCCCTGCTGAGCATCGACCCGGCCGAGATGACCGCCATCACCGCGCGCTGGCGCAATTATTCGCCTGCCACCAACGGCTACTGGCGCAATTACCACCGGCTGATCCTGCAGATTGTTGCCGCCGCAGCCGTGCTGTTGAGCGTTGCGTTGTTGTGGGTGGTGTACATGAAGCGCCAGATCCGTCGCCGCCTGGTGGCCGAGCGCGCCCTGGGGGATCAGTATCAATTCATGCGCGCCCTGGTGGACGGCACCCCCCACCCCATCTACGTGCGCGACCGCGACGGCCTGCTGCTCAGTTGCAACGACAGTTACCTGAAAACCTTCAACGTGCGGCGCGAGGCGGTGATCGGCAAAACCGTGCAGCAAGGCGTGCTGCTGGACCCCGAACAGGCCCGCGCCTACCACCTGGATTACCTGCAGGTCATGGCCCAGGGTGAACCCCTGGTAATGGACCGCCCCCTGCGCATCGGCGAGCGTATGCTCAGCATCTACCACTGGATACTGCCCTACCGCGACTCGGCCGGCGAGGTTCAAGGGGTGATCGGCGGCTGGATTGACATCAGCGAGCGCCGCCAACTGCTCGAAGACCTGCGCCAGGCCAAGGATCAGGCCGACCAGGCCAACCGTGCCAAAAGCACCTTCCTGACCACCATGAGCCACGAAATACGCACCCCCATGAACGCGCTGATCGGCATGCTCGAACTGGCCTTGCGCCGGGCCGAACAGAATCAGTTGGACCACGGCGCCATCGAAGTGGCCTATTCATCGGCGCGTGATCTGCTGGCGCTGATCGGCGATATCCTCGATGTGTCACGCATCGAAGCCGGCCACCTGAGCCTTGTCCGCGAACGGGTGCAGCTGCCGCGCCTGATCGCCGACGTGGCGCGTATCTTCGATGGCCTGGCCCGTGACAAAGGGCTGCAACTGCACGTCCAGGTGCCGACGCCGGCGCAACCGGACCTGCTGCTTGACCCGCTGCGGTTCAAGCAGGTGCTGTCGAACCTGGTGAGCAACGCCATCAAGTTCACCGAGCGCGGCCACGTGTCCATCGAATTGACCATGGCCCCGGGTACCGAGCCCGATACCCGACAGGTTCAACTGCGGGTCAGCGACACCGGCATCGGCATCAGCGCCGAGGATCGCCAACGGCTGTTTCAGCCCTTTGTTCAGGTTGATCCCGACAGCCGCCGGGCGCGCAGCGGCACCGGGCTGGGGTTGATGATCTGCAAGAGCCTGTGCGAGCTGATGGGCGCTGACCTTGCGCTGCACAGCACACCGGGTCAGGGCACGCAGTTGACCCTGACCCTGACGGCTGACGCCCTGGCGCCGCTGCCCAGCGAGCCAGCCCCGGTCATGGCGGCGCCAATCGCCCTGCATGGTTTGCGTGTGCTGGTGGTGGACGATCACCCGGCCAACCGCCTGCTGATCGCCCAGCAACTGAGTTTTCTGGGATTGGGTGCTACCACTGCCGACAACGGCGAGACAGGCCTGAGGGCGGCGCTGGACAGCCATTTCGACGTGTTGCTGGTGGACTGCAACATGCCGGGCATGGACGGTTACGAACTGACCCGTCAACTACGCCAGCAGGAACAGCGTACCGGCCTGCCGGCACGGGTGATCCTCGGCTACACCGCCAGCGCCCAGCACCAGGAGCGCGAGCGCTGCCTGGCGGCAGGCATGGACGACTGCCTGTTCAAGCCCATCAGCCTGGCGGACCTGACCCAGGCCCTGGCCGCCGTGGCCGTGACGCTGCCAAGCTCGGTGCTGGACCTCAGCCAACTGAGCAGCCTGACCGGCGGCGAACCGGCCATGGAAAGGCGCCTGCTGCAACAAGTGCTGGACAGTTGCATTGCCGATCGCCAGGCGCTGCTGGCCGCCGACAGCCTCGGCGCCATGAGTGACCTGGCGCACCGCATCAAGGGGGCTGCGCGCATCGTCGCGGCCACCGCCCTGACCCAGGCCTGCGAAGCCCTGGAACTGGCCTGCCAGTCGGACGCCGCCCAAGCCTCACCGGCCGAAGTCGCAGCGGCCATGGATGATTTGCAACACGCTTTGCAAAAACACCTGGCGGGCCTTGAAACACGCTTGTAAACCGCCACACCGTTCGCCATTATCGGCCCGCAAGGGCTGCGGTGCGAAGGCTCTGCAACACCGCCCCGGGTGGGCGGTGAACGCATCCTCAAGGAGTGATTCGCGATGCCCAGGCTCACAGAACGCCGCTTCCCCCTGCACGTGCACATCAGTGCCATGTTCACCCTGCTGCTGTTGCTCACCGGCACGGTGCTGGGGCTGTTCAACTACCGGCAGACCTCGCAGATCATCCTCTCCAGCAGTCAGAGCCTGTTCTCGCGCATCGACCAGGACGTGCGCCTGGACATCGACCACACCTACCTGCCCATCCGCCATTTGTTGAGCCTGCTGGCGCTCAGCGACGCCGCGCAGACCGCTAGCCTGGATCAGCGCCTGGCCCTGCTTGAGCCCATGGCCCAGTCATTGCTGGACAACCCCAACCTGGCCTCGCTGTACACCGGCTACGACAACGGCGACTTTTTCATGGTGCGGCCCCTGCGCAACGACGCCCTGCGCCAGCGCTTCGAGGCCCCGAGCAACGCCGCCTACCAGGTGTGGAGCATCGAGCATGACGGCAATGGCGGCACCCATGCCCAATCGCTGATGTTCGACAGCGCGTTGAACCCCATCAGCCGCCGCGACATCAACGATGAGACCTACGACCCCCGCACCCGCGACTGGTTTACCCGCGCACAGGGTGACCGCGCGCAGATCACCACCGACCCGTACGTGTTTTTCTCCAGTCACGCCGTGGGTACCACGCTGGCCTTGCGGGTCAGCGACCACGTGGTCATCGGCGCTGACTTGACCCTGGAAGACCTCAGCGCCACGCTGGCCAAGCACCGGGTGAGCCCGCACACGCAGATCGTGCTGTTCGACCACCATGGCAACGCCGTGGCCTACCCCGACAGCCAGCGCCTGATCACCCAGAGTGGCACCGCCGAGCTGGTCAAGGTGGCCGATCTGAACCCGTCGCTGGCCGCCCTGCTGGCCGACGGCAACCTGGACAGCCATCGACTGCACGCCGCCGGGCGTGACTGGGTAGTGTCGCGCACCAGCATCGACCAGGGTGGCCCCGACGGCCTGCAACTGGCGCTGCTGGTACCCGAGGATGAACTGCTCGCCGACGCCTACCGACTGCGCTGGCAAGGCGCACTCATCACCCTGACCATCCTGCTGCTGTGCCTGCCGGTGGGCTGGCTGACGGCACGCCTGCTGGTCAAGCCGATCTATGCGCTGGTGAAGGAAGCCGACGCTATCCGCAGCTTCAACTTCAAGCGCCCGGCCATGCCGCGCTCACCGGTACTGGAGGTGGACCAGCTGACCGAATCCATGCAGCGCATGAAACAGACCCTGGCCAGTTTCTTCGAGATCACCGCCAGCCTGTCCGCTGAAACCCGCTTTGAACCCCTGCTCAAGCGCGTGCTGCAGGAAACCGTGAGCCTGAGCAACGCCCAGGCCGGTGTCATCTACCTGCTGGACAGCGACAGCGGGCAACTGGAGCCCAGCGGCCTGATCATCAATGACAAGCGCCGCAACCTGAAAAAATACGGCCTGGCCAGCCACACCCTGGGCGCCGCCGATACCCCCGCCTGGCTGGGCGAACTCAACGAGCAGCGCAACAGCGTGGTCACCTCGCTGGGCTTCGACCAGGCCCGCGAGCTCAAACAGATCATGCTCAAGCTCGACAGCCCGCGCCTGGACCTGATCGCCGTGCGCCTGCACAACCGCCGTGGTGAAACCATCGGCGTGCTGGTGCTGCTGCACCGCGATACCGGCAGCCGCAGCGACCTGGCCAAATTCAGCCCCGAACGCATCGCCTTCATCCAGGCGGTGTCCGGGGTGGCCGCTGCCAGTATCGAGGGCCAGCGCCTGCAAGTGCGCCAGCAACAACTGCTGGATGCCTTTATCCAGATCATCGCGGGCGCCATCGACGCCAAGAGCCCCTATACCGGCGGCCACTGCCAGCGCGTGCCGGTGCTGACCAAACTGCTGGCTCGCGCCGCCGCTGACAGCCAGGACGCGCCTTTTGCTGATTACCAGCCCACCGAAGAAGAATGGGAAGCCCTGCACATCGCCGCCTGGCTGCATGACTGCGGCAAGGTCACCACGCCCGAGTACGTGGTGGACAAGGCCACCAAGCTTGAAACCCTGTACGACCGCATCCACGAAATCCGCACCCGTTTCGAGGTGCTCAAGCGCGACCGCTGGATCGAGTATTGGCAGGCGGTGGCCGAAGGTGGCGACGCCGTAGCGCTGGCGGCCCACCGCGACACCGAGCTAAAGGCGCTGGACGATGACTTCGCCTTTGTGGCGCGCAGCAACCTGGGCGGCGAATTCATGGACGCCGCCAGCCTGGAGCGCCTGGCGCGCATCGCCGAGCGCAGCTGGCTGCGTACACTGGACGATCGGCTGGGCGTGTCCTGGGAAGAAAACCGCCGTCAGGAGCGTAGCCCTGCGCCGAGCCTACCGGTGCGCGAGACATTGCTGGCCGACCGCCCGGAGCACCTGTTCGAACGCCCGGAAAGCGAGCGCATGCCAGTGGACAACCCTTGGGGCTTCAACATGCAGGTGCCTGAGTACAAGTTCAACCGCGGAGAGCTGTACAACCTCGGCATCGGCCGCGGCACCCTGACGGCCGAAGAGCGTTACATCATCAACCATCACATGGTGCAGACCATCCTGATGCTCAGCCGCTTGCCCTTCCCCAGCCACCTGCAAAATGTGGCAGAGATGGCCGGCGGGCACCACGAGAAGATGGACGGCAGCGGCTACCCCAAAGGCCTGACACGCGAGCAGATGAGCCTGCCGGCACGCATCATGGCCATCGCCGATATCTTCGAAGCCCTCACGGCCGCTGATCGGCCGTACAAGAAGGGCAAGACCCTGAGCGAGGCGCTGGGGATCATGGCGTTCATGTGCCGCGATGCGCACATCGATCCGGAGCTGTTCGGGTTGTTTTTGCGCAGTGGGGTGTACATTGAGTACGCCAGGCAGTACCTGCCGGCGCAGCAGCTGGATGGCGTCGACATCGAACAGGTGTTGGCCAAGGCTGGATTGACGCCCCTGCCTGCCTGAACCTGGGTAGCAGCGGGCGCGGTGTATCCGCTGACACGCCGCGCCGCCTGCATCGCGACTAAAGTCAGCTCCTACGCCGCCCGTGGTAGGAGCCTGCCTTGGCCGCGATGCAAACGACGCGATCAATAGCGTACACGCGCCCCAACTGTCCCCAAATCAGAATCAGTGATTCCAAATTATGGCGGATTGTCCCTCGCAAGCGCCTTCCGTAAAGTAACCCCCATACCGCAGCCACTCACCACAACGAGCCGGCCGGAAGCGAAATCACACACCCTCATCTCTCGATTCAAAAGGACTGAACCATGACTACTTCCTACAAGCGCCTGGACAAGAACGACGCCGTACTGCTGCTGATCGACCACCAGGCCGGCCTGATCTCCCTGGTACAGGATTTCTCGCCCAACGAGTTCAAGAACAACGTGCTGGCCCTGGCCGACTGCGGCAAGTTCTTCGACCTGCCGACCATCCTCACCACCAGCTTCGAACAAGGCCCCAACGGCCCGCTGGTACCGGAACTCAAAGAGATGTTCCCCGACGCCCCGTACATCGCCCGCCCTGGCCAGATCAACGCCTGGGACAACGAAGACTTCGTCAAGGCCATCAAGGCTACCGGCCGCAAGCAACTGATCATCGCCGGTGTGGTGACCGACGTCTGCGTGACCTTCCCGACCCTGAGCGCACTGGCTGAAGGTTTCGATGTGTTCGTGGTAACCGACGCCTCGGGCACCTTCAACACCACCGTGCAGCAAGCCGCCTGGGCGCGCATGAGCGCCGCCGGTGCGCAACTGATGAACTGGTTCTCGGTAGCCTGTGAGCTGCACCGCGACTGGCGCAACGACATCGAAGGCCTGGGCAACCTGCTGTCCCAGCGTATTCCCAACTACCGCAACCTGATGAACAGCTACGCTGCGGTGGCCAGCAAGTAAGACGCCAGACGGTGACCCGCCCTGTAGCAGCGGCCGCCAGGCCGCGTCAAAACACACCGCGGCCGGTCAGGTACACCGCCGACGCGGCCTGGCGGCCGCTGCTACAGGTTCGGTGATCAGGCACAAAAAAGCCGCTGAAATCAGCGGCTTTTTTGTACGACTCGAATCAGGCGACCGGGTTGATCGGCTTTTCCGGGTACCAGGCGTCCAGCAGTGGGCTGACTTCGATCTTGGTCAGCTCGTCGCGGCCTTTCAGCCAGGCTTCAACGGCAGCGCGCTGCTCTTCGTTGACCGAGCCACGCTGAACGGTGCACACCAGACCGACGTCATCAGTACCGACGTAGTCCAGGCCGTTGGCGTCCATGGCTTCAACCAGGAAGGCGTCGAGGAATGCGTCGATTGCCTGGTCGTCCAGGTTTTCCTTGAAGTCCAGGTTCAGTTCGAAACCCAGCTCCTGGAATTCATCCACGCAGAGTTTTTTGCGCAGACGGCGGGAACGGTTAGTGGCCATGAAACAATCCTCTTGAGTATTAACGCGCGGCACTTTACCAGTTTCGGCGCGTGCCTGCCCGTTTCCTGCGCGCAAACCCGCCCAAGTGTCGAAAAAATCATGAATTAGCTGTCAGGCGGGGCCAAAGGGGTAAACCCTTGGGGCATAATGCCGACACTTTCATGTCCGGGGGCTTCCATCTTTTCGCGCCCTCATTTTTTTCACCCCTCGCACGCAGGGTCGTTTTCACCATGATCAAATCGCTTCGCCCCCTGTTTTTCGCCAGCCTGATGCTGCCGCTCGCCCTGCCCGCCCACGCCGCCCAGGTCGACACCACCCTGCCGCCCAAAGTGGCGCAAGCGCTCAAGACCAGCAAGATCCCCGACAATTCGCTGTCGCTGGTGATGGTGCCGCTGAGCGCCCCGGGCACGCCCACGGTGTTCAACGCCGACGTCTCGGTGAACCCGGCCTCCACCATGAAGACCATCACCACCTTCGCTGCGCTGGAACTGCTGGGCCCCAACTACCAGTGGAAGACCGAGTTCTACACCGATGGCACCCTGAGCAACGGCGTGCTGCACGGCAACCTGTACCTCAAGGGCGGCGGCGACCCCAAGCTGAACATGGAAAAACTGTGGTTGCTGATGCGTGACCTGCGCGCCAACGGTGTGCTGCAGATCACCGGTGACCTGGTGCTGGACCGCAGCTACTTCATCCAGCCCACCCTGCCGGTGTTCGACGACGACGGCGGCGATGAGAACGCGCCGTTCCTGGTCCGTCCGGATGCGCTAATGGTCAACCTCAAGGCCCTGCGCTTCGTGGCCCGCAATGACGGTGGCAAGGTGTCAGTGACCGTGGAGCCGCCGATCGCCAGCATCCATATCGACAATCAGGTCAAGGCACTGGCCAGCAAGCAGTGCGGTGGCGACGTGCGCTACAACCCGGTGACCGCGCCGGACGGTATCAGCGTGGTGGTCAGCGGCAACCTGGGCGAAGGCTGCAGCTCGCAGACCTACCTGTCCCTGCTCGATCATCCGACCTACACCGCTGGCGCCGTTCGCGCGATCTGGGCCGAACTGGGTGGCAGCATCGCCGGCCGCGACCGCGAAGCGGTGGTGCCCAAGGACGCCAAGCTGCTGGCCCGGGCCTTCTCGCCGGACCTGGCGGAGATCATTCGCGACATCAACAAATACAGCAACAACACCATGGCGCAGCAACTGTTCCTGAGCATTGGCGCGCGGTATCGCACTGACGCCGATGCCGACGATGCCAAGGCAGCCCAGCGCGTGATTCGTGCATGGATGGCGCGCAAAGGTATCCCGGCCAGCCACTTGGTGATGGAGAACGGTTCGGGCCTGTCGCGTGGCGAACGCGTCAGCGCCCGCGAGCTGGCAACCATGCTGCAAGTAGCGTGGAAGAGCCCGTACGCGGCGGAGTTCATGAGCTCGCTGCCGATCATCGGTACCGACGGCACCATGCGCAAACGCCTGAAGACCACGGCCTTGGCGGGTGAAGGGCACGTGAAGACCGGCACCCTGAATACCGTGCGGGCGATCGCCGGGTTCAGCCGTGATGACAATGGCAATACCTGGGCGGTGGTGGCTATTTTGAATGATCCGAAGCCGTGGGGGGCTTCGTCGGTGCTGGATCAGGCTTTGTTGGATTTGTATCGTCAGCCTAAGGTGGGGAATCAGGGGGTTTCGTTGAATCCTTGAGGTGGGAGCGGTGGGGGTTTCAGGTGCATGCCTTTAGGGTTTTGCCGTTCTTGAGATCGAGCGCCGCCCGCGCGGCGCTTCCCGGGCAGAGCCCGGTCCTACATTTGTTGCAACGTACCATTGCATGTGAAATCACCTAGTCCGCCTTGTTTTTTCACTGCAGATCTATGGTGATGCAAACAAGGCGACCAAGGCGATCTCACAGGCAAAATTGGCCCCAAACAGATGTAGGACCGGGCTCTGCCCGGGAAGCGCCGCGCGGGCGGCGCGCGATCGCATGAACACCCAAAAACCCCAGACATGCCCCCCTGACAAACACCCCAAATCCCAAATCCCACCCTAAGGCAACTCCGGCTCCACCCGATCCCTCCCCCCCTGCTTGGCGGCATACACCCCCGAGTCCGCCCGCAACAACAACGCATCCGCCCCCTCCCCCCGCCGCCAGCCAGCCACGCCGAAGCTGGCGGTCACCACACCCACCCCCTCGACCTCCGCCTGCCGCAGACCCTGCCACAACTCCAGAGCCAGCGCATGCGCCTGCTCGCCCGTGGAGCCGGGGCACAGCACCATGAACTCTTCCCCACCCAACCGGCAAAACACATCGGTACGCCGTAAACGGTGGCTGATTTTCTCGCAGATGCTCTGCAGCACGTGGTCGCCCACGGCATGGCCGAATTGGTCGTTGATGCGTTTGAAATGATCGATATCGAGCATGATCACCGCCAGGTTCAGGTGGTCACGCTCGGCACGGTCCAGCTCTGCCTTCAGGCGCTCCTGAAAGTAGCGACGGTTGTGGATGCCGGTGAGCACGTCGGTCACCGACAAGGCGCGCAGTTCTTCTTCCACCCGCTTCAGGTCGGTGATGTCGGTCAGGTAGCCATGCCAGAGGGTACCGCCGCCCGGCAGCGGTTCGGGGGTGGCTTCACCGCGCACCCAGCGCAGGCCTTGGCGCGGCAACTGCACACGGTATTCTTCGCGCCAGGGGGTCTGGTGCTGGGCAGAATAACGGATGGATTCCAGCACCCGCTCGCCATCATCCGGGTGTATGCGCTGCATGACCACACGGCCGTCTTCGCGCAGGGCACTGGGCTCCATTTCATAGATGTCGCGGATGCCGTCACTGGCCCAGCTGAAACTGGTGCTGCCATCGGGGTCCAGACGGAACTGGTAAATACCGCCCGGCACCTCGGCGCTCAGCTTGCGCAGCAACTGGTCACGGGCCGCCAGGGCCTCATGCACGCGTTTACGCTCGGTGATGTCGATACAGATCGCCAGGTGCCCTACCCATTGCCCTTGCTCATCGAGCACCGTGGTCGCCAGCATGTTGACCAATACTGTGCTGCCGTCACGGCGCACCAGGGTCCACTCGCGGGCCTGGTCGCCGCCATCGCCCGGGGTTTCCACCAGCATGGCCTGGGCCAGCGGGATCTGCCGCTCATAATAGGCGCTGAGGGTGCAGGCGCGAGCCACCAGTTCTTCGCTCAGGTGCAGGTTTTGCAGCGTCAGGTGCCCCACCGCCTCACTCATGGTGTAACCCAGCATGCGTTCGGCGCCGGCATTGAAGGTCGTGATCAGGCCGCGCAGGTCAGTGGCGATGATCGCCACCTGGGTCGCGGCGTTGAGGATGCCGCGCAACTGGTTATGGGTGACGCGCAAGGCCTGCTCACTGCTGCGCAACTGCGAGGTGCGTTGCTCCACCAGTTTCAGCGCGCGCTGGCGCTGGCTGACCAGGCTATACAGCAAAGCACTGAGCAACAGGCTGAGCAATGTGCCCAGGATGACCATGACCGTGACCGGCGAGCTATGGTTGGCCTCGGCGAACATCGGGCTGGGGCTGATATCGAGTTGGTAATCCCGGTCGGCCAGGCGCAGCAAGTGCGTGGCGATCAGGGCTTGGGGCAAACGGTCATTGCTCGACTCGTACAGCACCTCATGATCACCGGTAGTCGACAGGTCCAGGATGCGCACGTGCAGGTTGTCGTCGGTCTGGGCTGGCAGCCCCTCCCCCAACAATTGCCCCAGGCTGATCACTGCGGAAACAAAGCCCAGGGGCGGCCCATCAGGCTTGCCCGGCACCGGCGCCACCATCAATACGCCACGGCTGAAGCGCTCGCTGACACCCACCAGATTGACTGGCGGGGTCACCGCCAGGCCACCGGTTTTCAGGGCACGCTGCAGGGTTTCATGGCGCGAGGGCTGAGAATTGACATCAAAGCCCAGCGGCAGCCGCAGGCGTGTCTGAGACTGGGTGTAAAGCACCGGATAGTACTCGGCACGCCGAGCCGCAGGCACCAGGCTGCCGTCGGCGGCCTGGTCACGGATGGAAAAGTCGGCGATGCCGTCATCAC
The DNA here is from genome assembly GCA_000497835.1 of gamma proteobacterium L18. GTDB lineage: Bacteria > Pseudomonadota > Gammaproteobacteria > Pseudomonadales > Pseudomonadaceae > Aquipseudomonas. The sequence continues at coordinate 461,692 of KI547166.1, forward strand.
GGGCTGCCTGTTCGAAGGCCGCACGGTCTGCCTCCGCCACCCGCGGCAGCCAGGAGTAGGCCTGCGTACGCAGCAGCAACGGGCCCGCGTAGCCGTCGTATTCATGGCGGCTGACGTTGTCGGAATAACTGAAAAAACGCCGCAGCCCGTCCAAGCGTTGCGCCTGGTCCTCGAAGCGCTCCTCGATGCGGCTGAAGCGCTCGTTGGCCAGCAATTCGAAACGCTGACGCAACTGGCGCTGGTAAAGCTCCGACGCACCGACCGCCAGCAGGCTGGTGACCAATGCGCCGGCCGCCAGGGCCAGCGAAGCAATCAGCCAGGCGGACGCGTCCTCACTGATAAAGCCAAGTATTTTGGGGCGAACGGCATGCAACGACATAAGTAGAACTCACAACGCCGGCGTGCTTCGTATCACTGTGGCTTTGGCTCAGTTATAGCTATTTGCCAGTATTTTGCCTAGTGAGTCATCAAGCGAAATTGTTGATCATGGGGGTAGCAAAAAGGGCTCCACAGGAGCCCTTTTATGATGTAACCAAAATGTACGTCAGTCAGCGCTGACGCGCGCTACCGTTCATCGGGCCTGAATTTTCCAGGCGCGGTGAATCTTGCTGTTGCGGGCGAAGTCCGGGTCCAGGGTCTGGGCGCTGATTTCTTCCACCTTGTAACGCTCGCCCAGGTGCTCATCGAGCTGGAACTTGCGGAAGTTGTTGGAGAAATACAGCACACCGTCCTTGGCCAGGCGCGCCACGGCCAGGTCCAGCAGCTCGACGTGGTCACGCTGCACATCGAACACGCCTTCCATGCGCTTGGAGTTGGAGAAGGTCGGTGGATCGATGAAGATCAGGTCGTATTCGTCACGACTGGCTTGCAGCCAGGCCATCACGTCACCCTGCTCCAGACGGTTCTTGTCCGAATAGCCGTTGAGCGACAGGTTGCGACGCGCCCAGTCCAGGTAAGTCTTGGACAGGTCGACGCTGGTGGTGCTGCGCGCACCGCCCTTGGCGGCATGAACGCTGGCGGTTGCGGTGTAGCAGAACAGGTTGAGGAAACGCTTGCCCGCCGCCTCGCGCTGGATGCGCAGGCGCATCGGGCGATGGTCCAGGAAGAGGCCGGTGTCCAGGTAGTCGGTCAGGTTGACCAGCAGCTTGACGCCGCCTTCCTGCACCTCGGTGAACTGGCCCTGAGAGCTCTGGCGCTCATACTGCTTGGTGCCGCTCTGACGCTCCCGACGCTTGATGATCACGCGGCTCTTGTCAATGCCCAGCGCCTGGGGAATGGCGGCCAGGGCGTCGAACAGACGGGCCTGGGCCTTTTCCGGGTCGATGGACTTGGGCGCGGCGTATTCCTGTACGTGAACCCAGTCGTGGTACAGGTCGATGGCCAGGGCGTACTCGGGCATGTCGGCGTCATAGACGCGGTAGCAGTCGACCTTCTCGCGACGGGCCCACTTGCCCAGCGATTTCAGGTTTTTCTGCAGGCGGTTGGCGAACATCTGCCCGCCTTCGCTCAGGCGCGCCTGCTCGACCACCACCGGTGCCGGCTTGATCGGGTTGCCGTTCTTGTTGACGCGAGCGTACGGGTCGGCAGCCGGCTGGATGGCCTGCTCGTCGGCCTGCTCGCGTTCCAGCGCGCGCTGCTCGGGGGTGCGGCGCTCGCCGGTGACGAACTGGTCGGGCAGCACCTTGATCAGCAGCAGTTTGCACGGCAACGCGCCGTTCCAGAACGAATACTGCTTGTGGCTGCGGATACCCATGCGCTTGCCCAGGTCCGGGGCGCCGGTGAACACCGCCGCCTCCCAGTTCAGGCAGGCCTGGCGCAGGCGCTCGCCCAGGTTCTGGTAGAGGTACAGCAGGCTGGCTTCGTCACCCAGGCGCTCGCCGTAGGGAGGGTTGCAGATGACCAGGCCTTTCTGGTTCTGGTCGGGGCGCGGCTCGAAGGTCGCCACTTCGCCCTGGTAGATCTTGATCCAGTCGCTGAGGCCAGCGCGCTCGACGTTGTTGCGGCCCGGCTGAATCAGGCGCGGGTCGGCTTCATAGCCGCGGATCCATAGCGGT
>KI547166.1:464264-481805 GCA_000497835.1 gamma proteobacterium L18
GCTTGAGGTTGGGGGCGATATCCGCAGCGATCATTGCCGCTTCCACCAGGAAGGTGCCCACACCGCACATCGGGTCCGCCAGCGCGCCGCCTTCGGCGGCAATGCGCGGCCAGCCGGAGCGGATCAGGATGGCGGCGGCCAGGTTTTCCTTCAGTGGCGCCGCGCCCTGCTGCAGGCGGTAGCCGCGCTGGTGCAGGCTGTGACCGGACAGGTCCAGGGACAGGATCGCCTCGCCACGGTCCAGGCGCAGGTGCACGCGCAGGTCGGGGTTGAGCTTGTCGACGCTGGGGCGCTCGCCTTCGGGGGTGCGCAGCTTGTCGACAATGGCGTCCTTGACCTTCAGGGCGCCGAAGTGAGTGTTATCGATACCCGAACCATGGCCGCTGAATTCTACCGCCAGGGTGCCGTCGGGCAGCAGGTGGTCTGCCCACTCGACGTCATGCACGCCGTGGTAGAGGTCTTCGGCGTCCTTCATGGCGAAGCGCTTGAGCACCAGCAGCACGCGGTTGCCCAGGCGCGACCACAGGCACAGGCGATAGGCCGTTTCCATGTCGGCCATGCCGCGCACGGCGGAGGTGTGTTCGCGGGTGTCTTCGAGGCCAAGCGCGGTGGCTTCCTCAGCAAGCAGGCCTTCGAGGCCTTTGGGGCAGGTGAGAAAGAGTTCGTAACGATCCGACATGGGGTATCCAGGGGCATTAGCCATAAATGGAAGGGCAACGCATCACCCTTCCCGAGTTTAACCAGGCGCTTTTCTGCAGAAGCGCCCGTGTGACACCACCGTGGTGTCGACCGCCGGGAGCAGATATCGGCTGTCGAGCAGCCTTTGATCCTCCCGGCAGAAAAAAATTCTGCAAAATACGCGGGGTAAAAATTACCCTTCGTCGCTTAATACTGAAAAGCATTTAGCCATCAATCCTTGATGGCACTGTCCCATTAACCTTGCTGTAACGCTGATCATAGCCGGGTTTGGCCCAAGTCCACGTCTGAAGCAACCGTTTACTTATGGTCGGGACACCACAATCGTTACGTCCTTATGACAAAACGGTCGTTCACATCAAAGAACGCTTTGTTTAGAAATCACTACAGGCCGCACCGCAACGGTACGGCACCATTGCTCGCCACGCCGGCAGCGAGCGTCAAAAACCGGCAGAACGACTCTGCCCGGCCTCAGACGAGGCCGACGGGACATAACAGTCAACAGACGAGGGCAACACCCTATGAGAAGACTTAAGCGTGATCCGTTGGAACGAGCATTTTTACGCGGATACCAGTATGGCATCCATGGCAAATCCCGTGAGCTTTGCCCTTTTACTCTACCGTCTGTTCGTCAGGCATGGATCAACGGCTGGCGCGAAGGACGCGGCGACAACTGGGACGGTATGACTGGCACTGCGGGCATCCACAGACTCAACGAACTTCACGCGGTCGGCTGACGAGGACGATTTTTCTCTTACATTCTTTCTGATTCACCATGCGCGCCCCAACGGGCGGCGGGCGAGAGCCCAGGGGCCCCTTTAGAGGGCCCCTTTTTTATGCCTGTTTTTGTCTGCACCGGCCTCATCGCGAGCAAGGGCTCGGCGCCCCCCTTTTCTCCCACATTTGTGAGTTGCCCACCGAGGATGGCTTTATACTGTGGGAGAAAAGGGGGCGCCGAGCCCTTGCTCGCGATGAGGCCCTCAAGCCTTATATATCAAATCTTAAGTGCGAGGCAGCGCGGCGATGGCGTCCACTGCCTCGCGGATCAGCGCCGGCCCCTTGTAGATGAAGCCCGAATAAATCTGCACCAGGCTGGCACCGGCGGCGATCTTCTGCGCCGCGTGCTTGCCTTCGGTGATGCCACCGGCGGCAATGATCGGCATGCGCCCGGCCAACTCACCGGCCAGCACCTTGACGATGTGCGTGCTCTTCTCGCGCACCGGCGCACCGGACAGGCCGCCCGCCTCGTCGCCATGGGCCAGGCCTTCGACGCCTTCGCGGCTCAGGGTGGTGTTGGTGGCAATCACCGCATCCATGCCCGAGGCCAGCAGGGCCTGGGCCACTTGCACGGTTTCCTCGTCGCTCATGTCCGGGGCAATCTTGATGGCCACCGGCACGCGCTTGCCGTGCTGCACCGCCAGCACTTCACGGCGCTGGGCCAGGGCATCGAGCAATTGCTTGAGCGATTCGCCGAACTGCAGACTGCGCAGGCCCGGGGTGTTGGGCGAGCTGACGTTGACGGTGATGTAGCTGGCGTGGGCGTAGACCTTGTCCAGGCAGATCAGGTAGTCATCGACGGCACGCTCCACCGGGGTGTCGAAGTTCTTGCCGATGTTGATGCCCAGCACGCCCTTGTACTGCGAGGCGCGCACGCGGTCGAGCAGGTTGTCGACGCCCAGGTTGTTGAAGCCCATGCGGTTGATGATGGCGGTGGCTTCCGGCAGGCGGAAAATGCGCGGCTTGGGGTTGCCAGGCTGCGGGCGCGGGGTGACCGTGCCGATCTCGACGAAGCCGAAGCCCAACTGGGCGAAACCGTCGATGGCCGCGCCGTTCTTGTCCAGGCCAGCCGCCAGGCCCACCGGGTTGTCGAACGACAGCCCCATCACCGTCACCGGCAGACGCGCCGGCTGCTTGGTCAGCAAACCGTTGAGCCCCAGACGGCCACCTGCGCCGATCAGGTCCAGGGACAGGTCGTGGGAGGTTTCCGGAGAGAGTTTGAACAACAGCTGGCGGGCCAGGTTATACATGGGCGGACATGACTCGTTGGAAGATCGTAGAGGGCGGCGATTATACGGGGTTTGTGGGTTTTGTGTCGCCTGCTTCCCGAGCTTTGCTCGGTCCCACACCTTTCGCGGCAGTGGTGTCAGGGAGGCAAAGCACTTAGCCTTTGACGGCACCTAGTAAGACTGTTTTGCCTCCCAGAGCTGTGAGCATTGCCTCATTGACTCAACTGCCGCGAAAGGTGTGGGACCGAGCAAAGCTCGGGAAACAGGCGACACAAATCCCCTGGCACGCGTATTGCCTTTTTTCCTTTCATCAGAGCCTGCGCCAACGGCGGCACAGGCCGTCGACAATGGCGTCGTCGCTGCTGCGTGCCCTGCACGCGGCGGGACGGCGCCTTTTTCATGGACTGCACGACGATGACCGAGATCCACGACCCCCTGGCCTGGGTAACCGGCAGTGACGCGCCAGAGAAAACCAGCCTGAACATCGGCTACATGGCCCTGACCGACTGCGCCTCGCTGGTGGTGGCCGCCACCCAGGGCTTCGCGCAACCCCACGGCCTGACCCTGAACCTGCACCGCCAGACTTCGTGGGCCGGGCTGCGCGACAAGCTGCTCAGCGGCGAACTGGACGCCGCCCACAGCCTGTACGGCATGGTCTACGCCGTGCACCTGGGCATCGGCGGCACGCCTGCCAATGACATGGCAGTGCTGATGGGCCTGAACCAGAACGGCCAGAGCATCAACCTGTCCCCTACCCTGCAAGCCGTCGGCGTGACCCATGCACAGGCATTGAGCCAACACGCGCACCACAATAGCGCACGCCTGACCTTTGCCCAGACCTTCCCCACCGGCACCCATGCCATGTGGCTCAACTACTGGCTGGCAGCACAAGGCATCCACCCGATCATCGATGTGGACAGCGTGGTGGTGCCGCCACCGCAAATGGTCGCGCACCTGCAGGCCGAGCGCATCGACGGTTTCTGCGTGGGCGAGCCCTGGGCGGCCAGCGCCGTGGACCAGGGCCTGGGTTTCACCCTGGCCACCTCTCAGGCCATCTGGCCGGACCATCCGGAAAAAGTCCTGGCCTGCACCCAGGCATTTGCCGAACAACACCCCAACAGCGCCCGCGCCCTGATCGCCAGCGTGCTGCAGGCCAGCCGCTTCATCGAACAAAACCCGGAAAACCTGCGCAGCACCGCACAACTGCTCAGTGGTGCCGATTACCTGGACGCCCCGCTGTCGGCCATCGAGCCGCGGATGCTGGGCGCCTATCAGGATGGCCTGGGCAACCAGTGGCAAGACCCGCACGCACTGCGCTTCTTTGCCGACGGCACGGTCAACCAGCCGTGGCTGTCCGACGCCATGTGGTTCATGACCCAGTTCCGCCGCTGGGGGCTGTTGCGCGACGACCCGGACTACCTGGCCGTGGCCCGCAAGGTCCAGCAGACCGAGCTGTACCGTGCCGCCGCTGCGGCGGTGGGGGTGCCGGTCAATGCAGCCGACCTGCGCAGCAGTCGATTGATCGACGGCAAGGTCTGGGACGGCAGCGACCCCGTCGCCTACGCGCACAGCTTCGCGCTGCACGCCCTGGCTGATCACTGACAGGGGCCCCTGACCATGCTGCGTATTCTGCTGATCAACGACACCGCAAAGAAAGTCGGGCGCCTCAAGGCGGCGCTGGTGGAGGCTGGCTTCGACGTGATCGATGAGTCCGGCCTGACCATCGACCTGCCCGCGCGCGTCGAAACGGTGCGCCCCGACGTGATCCTGATCGATACCGAGTCACCGGGGCGCGATGTAATGGAACAGGTTGTGCTGGTCAGCCGCGACCAGCCGCGACCGATCGTGATGTTTACCGACGAGCACGACCCGCAGGTGATGCGCCAGGCCATCAAGTCCGGCGTCAGCGCCTATATCGTAGAAGGCATCCATGCCCAGCGCCTGCAACCGATCCTGGACGTGGCCATGGCGCGCTTTGAAAGCGACCAGCACCTGCGCGCCCAACTGCACGCCCGCGACCAGCAACTGGCCGAGCGCAAGCGCATCGAGACGGCCAAGGGCATGCTGATGAAGATGAAAAACTGCAACGAGGAGGAGGCTTACACGCTGATGCGCCGCCAGGCCATGAGCCGGCAGCAGAAGCTGATCCAGGTGGCGGAGCAGATCATTGCCATGAGCGAGCTGCTGGGGTAAGAGGGCGGCCGCTGCTACACGGTGGATGTAGCAGCGGCCGCCAGGCCGCGTCACAGGCGCCGCAATTATCCCACCCAGCAAATCTGGCCCAAGGTTTGCTTTGTGAATGGCAGGTAGCCAACGGCGGTTGCCCACACTGAACGACAAAGACGTCGCACTCCTTCTCGCCTTGGCGAGCCGGGGTTGCGGCGTTTTTTCGTTTCTGGCCCCTGCTGTCCACTGTCGAGGTGTTCGATGAACGCAAGTTTCTGGAAATCCGGCCACGCCCCTACCCTGTTCGCCGCCTTCCTGTATTTCGATCTGAGCTTCATGGTGTGGTACCTGCTGGGCCCGTTGGCGGTGCAGATCGCCAATGACCTGCACCTGACCACTCAGCAACGCGGGCTGATCGTGGCCACGCCGATTCTGGCCGGGGCCATCCTGCGCCTGGTCATGGGCGTACTGGTCGATCGGCTGTCGCCCAAGACCGCTGGCCTGATCGGCCAGTGCACGGTGATCGTGGCGCTGTTTTGCGCCTGGCACTTCGGTATCCACAGCTACGAGCAAGCATTGCTGCTGGGCGTTGGCCTGGGCGTGGCCGGCGCCTCGTTCGCGGTGTCGCTGCCACTGGCCTCGCAGTGGTATCCCGCGCAGCATCAGGGCAAGGCCATGGGCATTGCCGGCGCGGGCAACTCCGGCACCGTGTTCGCCGCGCTGTTTGCGCCGGCGCTGGCGGCGGCGTTTGGCTGGAACAACGTGTTTGGCTTTGCGCTGATCCCTCTGCTGCTGGTACTGGCCGCGTTCACCCTGCTGGCCCGCAACGCGCCGCAGCGGCCTAAGCCCAAGGCCGTGGCTGACTACCTCAAGGCCCTGGGCGACCGTGACAGCTGGTGGTTCATGTTCTTCTACAGCGTTACCTTCGGCGGCTTCATCGGCCTGGCCAGCGCCCTGCCCGGCTATTTCAACGACCAGTACGGCCTGAGCCCGGTCACCGCCGGCTACTACACCGCGGCCTGCGTGTTCGGCGGCAGCATGATGCGCCCCCTGGGCGGCGCCCTGGCCGATCGCTTCGGCGGCATCCGCGCGTTGCTGGCGATGTACACCGTGGCGGCCATCTGCATGGCCGCCGTGGGTTTTCACCTGGGTAACTCCTACGCGGCATTGGCACTGTTCGTCGGCGCCATGCTGGGGCTGGGCGCAGGCAATGGCGCAGTGTTCCAACTGGTGCCGCAGCGTTTCCGCCTGGAAATCGGCGTGATGACCGGCCTGATCGGCATGGCCGGCGGCATCGGCGGCTTCCTGCTGGCGGCGGGGCTGGGCATGATCAAGCAGCAGACCGGTGACTACCAACTGGGCCTGTGGCTGTTCGCCGGCCTGGCGGTGGTGGCCTGGTTTGGCCTGCACGGGGTCAAGCGTCGCTGGCGCACCACGTGGGGCTCGGCAGCCGTGACCGCGGCGCGGGTTTAACCATGCCCCTGCAACTGAGCTTTGCCCATGCCACGGCCTGCGGCCCGCGCGAGGAAAACCAGGACGCCCTGCGGTTGGTCGCCCCTGCCCCGGAACTGGCCGCCAGCAAGGGTTTCCTGTTTGCCCTGGCCGACGGCGTCAGCCAGTGCGCCGACGGCGGGCTGGCCGCCCGCGCCACCCTGCAAACGCTGGCCCTGGATTACTACGCCACGCCGCCCACTTGGGGCGTGGCGCAATCGCTGGACCGACTGCTGACTGCACAGAATCGCTGGCTGCAGGCCAATGGCGGCGGTCAGCCGTTGCTGACCACCCTCAGCGCCGTGGTGCTGCGCGGTCAGCACTTCACCCTGGCCCATGTCGGCGATTGTCGCGTGTACCGCTGGCACGCCGGCCACTTGCGACAAATCAGTGAAGACCACGTATGGGACTCCCCCGGCATGCAGCACGTACTGACCCGTGCCCTGGGGCTGGATCGCCATCTGGTGGTGGACTATCAGGAAGGCGAATTGACGGACGGCGAGGTGTTCGTGCTGCTCAGCGACGGCGTGTGGGCCACCCTGGCCGACACGCAGATCGCGGCAGTGATGCGCGAGCACCCCGATCAGTTGGAACAGGCCGCGCAAACGCTGGTGAACGCTGCCCACCTGGCGGGCAGCCAGGACAACGCCAGCGCCCTGCTGGTGCGGGTGGAGCGCCGAGGCTCGGGGAATCTGGGCGACACTTTGCAACAACTGCGGCAATGGTCGTTGCCGCCGGCCCTCAAGCCTGGGCAAGTGTTCGAAGGCTGGACGGTCAAAGGGCTGGCCACACACAGCCGCCAGTCATTGCTGTACCGGGTAGAGGACGCCCAGCAGCAAGCCTGGCTGCTCAAGACCTTGCCGGCCGAGCGCCATGATGAAGACGGCGCACAGCAAGGCCTATTGATGGAGGAATGGTTCCTCAAGCGCGTGGCCGGCCGCTATTTCCCTCACGTGCATGCCCTGCCGGGGCGCAAACACCTGTACTACGTGATGCGCGACTATGCTGGCCAGACCCTGGCGCAGATCCTGGCGCGCGATGGCCCCTTGCCGCTGGGCCAATGGCAAGACATCGCCCACAAGCTACTGCGCGCCCTGGGCATGCTGCACCGACGCAATATCCTGCACCGCGACATCAAGCCGGAAAATCTGCTGCTGGGCGACGACGGCGAAATACGCCTGCTGGACTTCGGATTGGCGTACAGCACGGGGCTTTCTACCGACCGCCCCAACGAACTGCCAGGCACCCCGAGCTACCTCGCGCCGGAATGCTTCGGCGGCGCGGCGCCCGCGCCGGGGCAAGACCTGTACGCGGCGGGCGTGTGCCTGTATCAGTTGCTGACGGGGCATTACCCTTACGGCGAAATTGAAGCCTTCCAGCATCCGCGCTTTGGCATGGCTGTCAGCGCCAACCGTTATCGGCCAGACCTGCCGGACTGGCTGGAGCGCATCCTGGCGCGCAGCGTGCACGCCGACCCGGGGCTGCGATTTGAAACGGCGGAAGAATGGTTGCTGGCGCTGGACCAAGGGGAGCGGCATGGGCTGGAGGTGCGCGCGGTGCCGTTGCTGGCGCGTGAGCCGCTGCGGGTGTGGCGGGGGTTGGCGTTGGCGTCGTTGCTGCTGAATCTGGTGTTGGTGGTGTGGGTGTTGCAGCACAGTTGATCCGGTATTGACCCTATCGCGACCAAGGTCGGCTCCTACACGGTCTGCGTAGGGGCCCACACAAACCGCAGGCATAAAAAAACCCGGCCGAGGCCGGGTTTTTTCAAGCGCTATCCAATTACTTGGATTGAGCTTCTACTTCAGCTTCTACGCGACGGTTAACGGCGCGGCCAGCTTCAGTTTTGTTGTCAGCCACTGGACGGGTTTTACCGTAACCGATGGAGTCAACGCGGTTGCCTTGGATGCCGTACTGGTTAACCAGGACGTTTTTGACAGCCAGAGCACGACGCTCAGACAGCTTCTGGTTGTAGGCGTCTGGACCGACGTTGTCGGTGTGGCCTTCAACACGAGTAGTGGTCTGTGGGTACTGCTTCATGAAGTCAGCCAGGTTCTTGATGTCAGCATAGCTGTTTGGCTTGACGACCGACTTGTTGAAGTCGAACTTCACGTCCAGCTGGACGCGAACGGTTTCAGCAACTGGCTCTGGAGCTTCAGCCACTGGAGCTGGAGCTGGTTCTGGAGCTGGAGCAGGAGCTGGAGCCTTGCCACCGTTGCCGCCGAAGTTCACACCCAGGCCGATGGTAGGAGCGTAGTCCCACTTGCCGTTGTCCAGCTTGTAGTCAGCATCGATACCGGCACGAGCGTACAGGTTGTCGGTGATGTACCACTTGGCGCCAGCGCCGATGGTAGCGAAGGTGGAGCTGTCGCGACCGCTGTGGCCGTCAGCTTGCACGTTGCTCAGGCTCTGGTGAGCGAAGCCACCGGAAACGTAAGGACGAATGGCATCGCCAACGGTACCGAAGTGGTACATGGCGGTCAGGGAACCAGTGTCACCGTGGATCTTCTGGTTGCCAGTGCCGTCGTTCGAACGGGTGTAGTTGGTCTTGCCGTAGCCCAGGATGACTTCAACGTCGTCGGTCAGGAAGTAGCCCAGGGAACCGCCGGCAGTGCGGCCGTCTTCCACGTGCTTGACGCTGTCGTTGTAGTTCTTTTGGTAGAAGGCTTCACCCTCGACCGCGCCTTGGCCTTGTGCCAGAGCGCCGAACGAAGTTGCGGCAACAAGAGAACCAATGGCAATGCCTAAGGTGTTTTTCAGTTTCATCCGTTAAATCCCCATCTGGTGATTGTTAAGCAGTACCCCGTTACACGGGGACAACTCGGCGGCCAGTCTAGCAGAATTGGCCCCCACGTTAGAGATATTTGCTCCGAACTAAGTTTCGGCGATTCCTGCAAATTTCTCACGTAGCTTGTCAAGTGCCCGTTTGTATCGCATTTTCGTGGCACTCAACCCCATGTGCATGATGTCCGCGATCTCTTGAAACTCAAGCTCCGCGACGAATCTAAGCACAAGTATTTCCCGGTCGATAGGGTTGACATGTATCAGCCAACGATCCAATCCACCGCGCTCCTCCGGCTTCGGCGCCTTTTCTTCGGATGCTTCCTCGAGCGGGTCGAGACTCAGTGCATCCATCAGGCGGCGCTTGCGCCGTTCTTTACGATACTGCGTGATACATTCGTTGTAGGTGATGCTGTAGAGCCAGGTCTTGAACTTGGATTTACCCTCGAAGTTCTTCAGACCGTACAACACCTTCAACATCACCTCCTGACAGACATCGTCAGCATCACGATCGTTCCCTAAATATCGTGCACAGACGTTGAAGAGGGTGCGCTGATAGCGCCGCATCAGCTCTTCATAGGCGCGAGTGACGTGAAAAAGCTCCACATGCGAACGCGCCACCAGCTCCTCATCTGTGAGCGTGCGGGGGTCGTAACGCAGGGGCAACGAATGAACTTTATTCAAAACAAGTCGGGCCGACAGTCAGGTCAATATCCACCATGGCCCGACACCCGGGCCATTTTGCGGCGGCATACAGTAGCAGAATTTGCCGGCTCAGCGGCTACTTACCCGCTGCTCCAAGAGGATCCGATTCGACATGGAAACCAGTTCCCCGTCGTCGGTCAGCAGCGTCGTCTTGACCGTGCCGATCTCCTCGATCTGGCCTTCAACCTCTCCAACTCGCACGTGTTGCCCCACCTGGTACAACTCCCGAACGTAAATTCCTGCCAGGATCTGCCCGGCAATTTCCCGGCTTCCCAGGCCCATGGCCAATGCAACGGCCAGACCAACGGTAATCAAAACAATGACGATGACGTGGTTAAGCAGGTCAGTCTTGACCTCGAGCTGGCTAATGGCCACCGAGATACTGATGACAATCACCAACCATTGCGCCACGCGCCCCAGGCCTGCGGAGTAGTCCAACCCCACGCCTTCTGCCGCGCCGCGCACCAGGCCATTGACCACCTGCGCCAGCAACACGCCCACCAGCAGTACCAGCGCTGCCCCGAAAACCTTGGGCAAATAAAGCGCCAGCATGTCGAGCGTAGCTGAAACCCGCTGCAAGCCAAGTGATTCTGCTGCAGATACCAGGAAAATAAGCAACACGAACCAGTAGACGATCTTGCCCACCAAGGTGGAAATCGGCACCTGAATGCCACCGCGGCTCATCAGCTTGGTCAGGCCGGTACCCGCCATCAGGCGGTCCAGGCCCAGCTTGGCCAGCAGCTTGGACAACAGGGTGTCGAGCAGCTTGGCCACGACAAAGCCCAACAGCAGCACCACCAACGCACCAAACAGGTTGGGGATGAAATTCGCGACTTTGGTCCACAGTGCGGTCATGGCCGTCACCAGGCTCTGAGTCCAGAGATCAAGTTGCATAGTCAATCAGCCTTATCAGCAGTACGAGCAGTGTGTTTGCGTCGCGAGACTGGCGCCACATGGCCAGATCCATTGTCCACGGCGATCATGAAGGCCTGCAACCAGCGGCCCATCAGGCTGAACAGATCGCCCGCGCCGACCTGGCGATTGGCGGTCTTTAACACTCGACCCAGGCAGGCATTGTCATCCCGCTCCGGGGAGGATGAGGCCTTGAGCATGTCACGCAATGATTCTTCAAACGGATCGTGCATACGCACCTCACGAATTCATCAGTCAAAGACGAGAGCTGCCGAAGGTGGGTCACATCCTGCTCGAGGACATATGCAACCACATGTGTCCTGAACGGCAGCTAAACCCAGCGCAATCGACGAAACAGCCACCATTGGCCAAAGCCCAGCATGACCATCAGCGCACAGGCCACCATGAAACCATATGGGCTGGTGCTCAGCGGGATACCGCCGACATTGATGCCCAACAGGCCGGTCAGGAAGCTCATGGGCAGAAAGACGCAGGTGATGATACCGAAGCGGTACATGGTGCGGTTCATGCGCTCGTTCAGGCGCCGGTCCTCGGCCTCCAGCACCAGACCCACGCGTTCGCGGGTCAGTTCCAGTTCTTCCAGGTAACGGGTCAGGCTGTTGTTGAGCTCATTCCAGTAATCAGCATCGTCATCGACGAACCACGGCAGCTTGTTGCGCGACAGCTGGGCGAAGATTTCCCGCTGCGGCGCCAGAAAGCGGCGCAGCCCGGCGGCACGCCGACGAATCTGCAGGATATTGCCATGCTCTGGGGTATACCGCTCGTCGGCATCGATCTTGTCTTCTTCATCATCGATGATTTCGCCCAGGTCACTGACCAGGGTCTGCACCTTCTCGGTGAGGTACTGGGCCAGGTACAGGATCAGCTCGGACGCGGTACGCGGGCCACGCCCCTGTTGCAGCTGAACCATCAGCTCATCAGTGGCGCGCAGGGGCCGCAGGCGCAGGGAAATGACCCGCTGTGCCTCGGCAAAGATGCGCACCGAGACCATGTCTTCGGGCTCGGCGCCGGGGTTGAGGTTGACACCACGCAGGAACAGCAACAGCTGGTCGTCCGGCAACGGCAACAGCCGTGGCCGGGTGTTTTCCTCCAGCAACAGGTCGCAACTGAACTCGTTCAACCCGCTGTCATTGCGCAACCAGGCCTGGGTTTGCGGATGGCCGCGGTCCCAGTGCAGCCACAGGCTTTCCTGTGGTGCCAGTACCAGCTCATCCAATTGAGTGCGTGCCAGCAGGCGCGCCCCACCTTTACCATCGAGCACCAGGGCATGGACCAGCCCCCACTGCGCGTTTTCATCCTCGAACATCCAAACCCCATTGACCGATTGCAAACAACTTACCCTGGCATTTTCAATGCGCTGGGCGACACGATAACGCCATTGTTGTCGGCGTAGATGAATTCTCCCGGCTTGAACGTGACGCCGGCGAAGGTAACCGGTACGTTCAGGTCGCCAATGCCGCGCTTTTCGGTGCGCAGCGGGTGGCTGGCCAAGGCCTGCACACCCAGGTCGACCTGGGCGATGACGTCGACGTCACGGATGCAACCATAGATGACGATGCCTTCCCAGCCGCTCTTGGCCGCCTTCTCGGCCAGCATGTCACCCAGCAGCGCGCAACGCAGGGACCCGCCACCGTCGACCACCAGCACCTTGCCCTTGCCGTTGAGCTCGACCTGGGCCTTGACCAGCGAGTTGTCCTCGAAGCACTTGATGGTGACGATCTCGCCACCAAAGGAGTCGCGCCCGCCGAAGTTGCTGAACATGGGTTCCAGCACCTTGACGAGTTCGGGGTAGGCGTCGCACAAATCGGGAGTGAGGTAATGCATGGGGTAACTCCTGTCAGCTCAAGACGATCGATCGAAAAGGCGACCGCTATTAAACCAACGAGCCGGCCCGCCCTGCGTTTACACCCCGCGTGCGTTGCGTTCAACGCACGCGCAATCGACATAGCTTAGCCGCCACGCCGCTGACCGTGAAGTCACGCGCCCACCGGCACTGTTTGCGCCTGTTGCAGCAGGGGCAGATGCGGGTTGTGCAGCCAGCGCCCCACCAGCGGCCAGACTTCGGCCTGGGCGCCCTTGCTGACCAGCATCTCGACATGGCCGAAGTTTTCCGCAAAGCCCTGCTCGCGCCCCAGTTGCACGAATTGACGCTGCTCACCGCCAAAGGCGTCGAACAGCTTGCGGCAGGCCCAGGGCGGGTCCTGATGATCACCGGTGGCCGTGACGGCCAGCAGCGGCACCTGCACCTCGGCCAGGCCCGCCCACCAGTCCTGCTTGCCTTCGCCAAAGCGTCCGAACAGGCCGTGCCAGCGCATGGCTTCCAGTGCCAGGCCAATGGGCTCGTCTTCCGGGCCACGCTTGAGGCGCGAGCCGGAGATATGCGCGAAGCGCTTGAGCAGCAGGCGCGCGCCCCACTCCACCGGCGGCATTTTCAACGGCCAGTAGGTACGGCTGATCTGACAACCGAACAGCGCCACCGAAGCTACATTGTCCTGTTCCAGATAACCGCCACCCAACGCCGCCGCCAGGCTGATGCCGCCCAGCGAATGGCCGATCCAGTGGGGTTTCTGGCCACTTTGCTCCTGCACGAACGCACCGATCACCGGCAGGTCGTAGCGAGCATAATCGGCCACGCGATTCTTGCGGTAGTCCAGGTTGCGCGGCGACAGGCCGTGGCCACGCATTTCCGGAATCCAGACATCAAAACCGGCGCGCACCAGCCAGGCGCCCAGGCCTATGCCGCGGGGCGACACCCAGAAACGCCGGTTGGAAAAGCTGCCATGCAGCAGGATGACGGGTACGCCGCCAGGCTGCGTCTGATCGGCCAGGCCCAGACGGGTCACGGCCAGTTCGACGCTGGCATCCGGGCTGTTGGCAGCTTTGATGCGATAGACGTCTTCGCTCAGGTCACCACGCCGCTCGGCGCTGAGCAAGGCGACCGGGAAGAGATTGCTGCTGCTTTGCATAAAGTACTTTTAACAAAAATGATCAGATGTACATCATAACTGTGGGAGCGGGCTCTGCCCGCGAAGGGTTCGCCTCAGAATCAGTGGCGAACCCTTCGCGGGCAGAGCCCGCTCCCACAATGAGTCACGTGCGCCCCTGCCTGCGCAGGGGCCTTATGGTTACGCGGCGCCCTGGCCTTCGGCCAGGAAGAACCAGGTCTCCAGCACCGAGTCAGGGTTCAGGGACACGCTTTCGATGCCCTGTTCCATCAGCCACTTGGCCAGGTCCGGGTGGTCGGATGGGCCCTGGCCGCAAATGCCGATGTACTTGCCCGCCTTGTTGCAGGCGGCGATGGCACTGGCCAGCAGCTTCTTGACCGCCGGGTTACGCTCGTCGAACAGGTGGGCGATGATGCCCGAGTCGCGGTCCAGGCCCAGGGTCAGCTGGGTCATGTCGTTGGAGCCGATGGAGAACCCGTCGAAGAACTCCAGGAACTCATCGGCCATCAGCGCGTTGGACGGCAGCTCGCACATCATGATCACGCGCAGGCCATTGACGCCACGGCCCAGGCCGTTTTCGGCCAGCAGGTCGACCACCTGGCTCGCCTCGCCCAGGGTACGCACGAACGGCACCATGATCTCGACGTTGGTCAGGCCCATGTCGTTGCGCACACGCTTGAGGGCGCGGCACTCAAGCTCGAAGCACTCGCGGAACGACTCGCTGATGTAACGCGAGGCACCGCGGAAGCCCAGCATCGGGTTTTCTTCTTCCGGCTCGTACAGCTTGCCGCCGATCAGGTTGGCGTATTCGTTGGACTTGAAGTCCGACAGGCGCACGATGACCTTTTTCGGCCAGAACGCGGCGGCCAGGGTGCTGATGCCCTCGACCAGCTTGTCGACGTAGAAGTCCACCGGCGCGCTGTAACCGGCGATGCGCTTGTCGACGCTGTCTTTGATGTCGGCTGGCAGGCCGTCATAATTGAGCAGCGCCTTGGGGTGCACGCCGATCATGCGGTTGATGATGAATTCCAGGCGCGCCAGGCCGACGCCGGCGTTGGGCAGCTGGGCGAAGTCGAAGGCGCGATCCGGGTTGCCGACGTTCATCATGATCTTGAACGGCAGCTCGGGCATGGCATCTACCGAGTTCTTCTTGATGTCGAAGCCCAGCTCGCCTTCGAAGATGTAGCCGGTGTCGCCTTCGGCGCAGGACACGGTCACGCCCTGGCCATCGACCAGCAACTGGGTGGCGTTGCCACAACCCACGACTGCCGGGATACCCAGTTCACGGGCGATGATGGCGGCGTGGCAGGTACGGCCGCCACGGTTGGTGACAATGGCGCTGGCGCGCTTCATCACCGGTTCCCAGTCCGGATCGGTCATGTCGGACACCAGCACATCGCCCGGCTGAACCTTGTCCATCTCGGACACGTCCTTGATGATGCGCACGCGGCCGGCGCCGATACGCTGACCGATGGCACGGCCTTCCACCAGGACCTTGCCCTTTTCCTTCAACAGGTAACGTTCCATGACGTTGGCCTGGGAGCGGCTTTTCACGGTTTCCGGGCGAGCCTGCACGATGTACAGCTTGCCGTCGTCACCGTCCTGGGCCCACTCGATGTCCATCGGGCACTGGTAGTGCTTCTCGATGATCATGGCTTGCTTGGCCAGTTCGCTGACCTGGGCGTCGGTGAGGCAGAAGCGCGCGCGGTCGGCCTTGTCGACGTCGACGGTCTGCACCGACTTGCCGGCCTTGGCCTCGGCGCCGTAGATCATCTTGATGGCCTTGCTGCCCAGGTTGCGGCGCAGGATGGCCGGGCGACCGGCTTCCAGGGTGTGCTTGTGCACGTAGAATTCGTCAGGGTTGACCGCCCCCTGCACCACGGTTTCGCCCAGGCCGTAGGCGCCGGTGATGAACACCACGTCGCGGAAGCCCGATTCGGTGTCCAGGGTGAACATCACGCCGGCGGTACCGGTTTCCGAACGTACCATGCGCTGCACGCCAGCCGACAGGGCCACCAGCTTGTGGTCGAAGCCCTGGTGCACGCGGTAGGAAATGGCGCGGTCGTTGAACAGCGAGGCGAACACTTCCTTGGCCGCACGAATGACGTTTTCAACGCCGCGGATGTTCAGGAAGGTTTCCTGCTGGCCGGCGAACGAGGCGTCAGGCAGGTCTTCGGCGGTAGCGGAGGAGCGCACGGCCACGGCGATGTCCGGGTTGCCCTTGGACAGTTCGGCGAAGTGAGTGCGGATCTCGGTGTTCAGTTGCTCGGGGAACTCGGCTTCCATGATCCACTGGCGGATCTGGGCGCCGGTCTTGGCCAGGGCATTCACGTCATCCACGTCCAGGGCGTCCAGCGCCGCATGGATCTGAGCGTTCAGGCCGCTCTGTTCGAGAAAATCACGGTAAGCCTGAGCCGTAGTGGCAAAGCCACCGGGTACCGAGACGCCGGCACCGGCAAGGTTGCTGATCATCTCGCCAAGGGATGCGTTCTTGCCCCCCACATGCTCAACATCGTGTTTGCCGAGCTTATCGAGGGAAACTACGTACTCTACCAAGGTGATCTCTCCACTAACTGTGTTGGAAAAGCTCAGGACCCGTACAGCTCCCGATTGGGAGGGTGCCGAGTGTTTATGGCCTGGACCCGGAAAATAAGTGAGAATGCCGGACAATCAAGGCCGACAAATCCGGCCTATCATATCCAAGAATCGTCACCAGCTTAAGGCCCAAGGCGCAAATGAAACGATCTGCTTTCTTTATCTCCGACGGCACTGGTATCACTGCCGAAACGCTGGGCCAGAGCCTCCTGGCTCAATTTGAGAACATTACGTTCAACAAGTTCACGCGGCCCTACATCGACAGCGTCGACAAAGCCCGGACGATGGTCAAGCAGATAAACGATTCAGCCGAGCGCGACGGCGTGCGTCCGATCATTTTCGATACCATCGTCAACCAGGACATCCGTGAAGTCCTGGCCACGTCGAATGGCTTCATGATCGACATCTTCTCCACCTTCCTGGCCCCGCTGGAGCAGGAACTGACGGCCCATTCGTCCTATTCGGTGGGCAAGTCCCATTCCATCGGGCACAACTCCAACTACATGGAGCGCATCGAGGCGGTGAATTTCGCCCTGGACAACGACGACGGCGCACGCACGCACTACTACGACAAGGCTGACCTGATTCTGGTCGGTGTTTCGCGTTGCGGCAAGACGCCAACCTGCCTGTACATGGCAATGCAGTTCGGTATTCGCGCAGCCAACTACCCGCTGACCGAAGATGACATGGAAAGACTGCAGTTACCTGCGGCGTTGAAAGCCCATCAGCACAAGCTGTTCGGCCTGACCATCGACCCTGACCGGCTGACCGCCATCCGCCACGAACGCAAGCCCAACAGCCGTTATTCAAGCTTCGCGCAGTGCGAATTCGAGGTGCGCGAGGTGGAAAACCTGTTCCGCCGCGAGAACATTCCCAACATCAATTCCACGCACTTCTCGGTGGAAGAGATTTCCGCCAAGATTCTGGTGGAAAAAGGCGTGGAGCGGCGGTTCAAGTAATCCGGTGTGGGAGATTCCAGGGTTTAAGGCAATCAGTACCGGCGTCTCGCGAGCAAGCTTTGCTCCCACAGCGTTGAGCCCTACACCTGCATTCGGCTCAACACTGTGGGAGATGCTATGGTGCTGAGCAACCTGTGGGAGCGGGTTCTACCCGCGAAAAAAACACCGCGAAGTGCCTGACACCACAGTGCTCTCTTCGCGGGCAGAGCCCGCTCCCACAGTGATGTGGCAACCACCGATGCGAGCTGCACCACTGTGGGGGCGGTC
>KI547166.1:482687-495105 GCA_000497835.1 gamma proteobacterium L18
GAGGACGGCACAGGTTGCTCGCGTCCCCGACCAAAGCAACAGCAACTAGGGCATCACAAACAAATCCATGAACCGCTGCACCGCCAGCGCTTCAAAACGCTCCTGGTCCCGACACGCCTCCAGTATCTGCAAACACCGCTGGGGCACGAACCGCGTCGCCAAATGCGTGCGAAACTTGTCCAGCAGCAGCGGCATCCCTTCTGCCCGCCGGCGCCTGTGGCCCAGCGGGAACATCACCTCGACATTCTCCGTGCTGCTGCCATCCTTGTAGAACACCTGCACGGCATTGGCGATGGAGCGCTTGTCCGGCTCCAGGTACTCCCGGCTGTACACCGGGTTTTCGACGATCTGCATCTTGTCGCGCAACTGATCAATGATCGGGTGCGCGGCATGGAAGGCGTCTTCATAGTGCTCGGCCACCAGGCTGCCAAAGGCCAGCGGCACGGCGGTCATGTATTGCAGGCAATGGTCACGATCGGCTGCATTGGCCAATGGCCCTACCTTGGAAATGATGCGAATCGCCGATTCATGGGTGGTGATGACGATGCGATCGATCTCGCTCAAGCGCCCGCGCACCAGCGGGTGCAGCGTGATCGCCGCCTCGCAGGCGGTCTGGGCGTGGAATTCGGCAGGAAAACTGATCTTGAACAGCACGTTTTCCATCACGTAGGTGCCAAACGGCCGCGCCAGGCGAAACTGGCGTTGATCCTCAGGCTTGAGCGCCATGTCCTTGTTGGTGTGGCTGAACAGCACGTCGTAGAAGCCCCACTGTGGCGCACTCAACACGCCGGGAATGCCCATTTCGCCGCGCAGGGCAAGGTCGGCCAGGCGCACTCCGCGGCTGCTGGCATCACCCGCCGCCCAGGATTTGCGTGAGCCGGCGTTGGGGGCGTGGCGATAGGTGCGCAAGGCCTGACCATCGACAAAGGCATGGGACAGCGCCGACAACAGTTGCTCGCGATTGGCACCCAGCAACCAGGCACTGACGGCCGCACTGGCGACCTTGACCAGCAGCACATGATCAAGGCCTACACGGTTGAATGAGTTTTCCAGCGCCAGCACGCCCTGAATTTCGTGGGCCATGATCATCGCCTCCAGCACCCGCCGCAGCGTCACCGGCGCCTCCCCCGCCGCCACCAAACGCTGGGACAGGTGATCGGCAACCGCCAGGATCGCCCCGACGTTGTCCGACGGGTGCCCCCACTCGGCCGCCAGCCAAGTGTCGTTGAAGTCCAGCCAGCGCACGATGCACCCGATGTCCCAGGCCGCCTTGACCGGGTCCAGGCGAAAGGATGTGCCCGGCACTCGCGAACCGTGGGGCACCGTGGTGCCTTCCACCAGCGGGCCCAGGTGCTTGGTGCATTCCGGAAAACGCAGCGCCAGCAGGCCGCAACCCAGGGTGTCCATCAGGCAATAGCGCGCAGTGGTCAACGCCTCGCCGGGCTCCACCTGAAAGGTCAGCACGTAGTCAGCGATGGCCTGCAACATCGGCTCATAATCCGGTCGGGTGTTGGCGTCTGCGTTCAGGCTCATGGTCCTTGGCTTCCTTGAAGGTCCGATACCCCGGTAACCCTAGTTAAAACCGGCGCTGGCGCAATGCTGGCGGCGTGCCTTGCCGCGTTTCGCCCACCGACCCTGCGCTGGCGTCATAAAACCATCATGCTAGAATGCGCCGCCCGCGCCGTGGGCGCCGATTTTCGGGAATCATGACCATCAAGCCCCTGCACAGCCTGCTCTGCCTGCTTTTCGTGCCAGGTCTGGCAACCGCCGCGCCCAAGACCGTCTACGGCCTGAATGAATACGCACGCCTGGACGATATCGACCTGGAAGTGGCGGCCAAACTCGACACCGGCGCCAAGACCGCCTCGCTCAGCGCCCGCGACATCAAGCGCTTCAAGCGCGACGGCGAATCCTGGGTACGTTTCTACCTGGCCATCGACTCGGCCCACAGCCACCCCATCGAGCGCCCGCTGGCCCGCGTCAGCCACATCAAGCGCCGCTCGGGCGACTACGACCCCGAGCAGGGCAAGCATTACACCGCACGCCCGGTGATCAACCTGGACGTGTGCATGGGCAGCGAACTGCGCGCCATCGAAGTCAACCTCACCGACCGCAGCGCCTTTCAATACCCGCTACTGATCGGCAGCGACGCGCTCAAGCACTTCGATGCGCTGGTCGACCCCAGCCTAAAATATGCGGCCGGCAAACCTGCCTGCAGCAATGACGCTCATACCGCAGAGTAATTTCAATGCGCTCGCTTACCCTCCATCTGAAGGTTCTCATCGCTGTCCTGGTTACCCTGGGCCTGGCGATCACCGCCTATCAGATTTTCGTGCTTGGCATCCCGGTGACCGAGGACGAGACGGACGACCTGTGGAACATTGACGCCAAGGTCGAATTCGTCGCCAGCCCCAAGGACCCGGTCAAGATCCAGATGTTCGTGCCGCCGCTGACGCGCGACTACGTAAGCCTCAACGAGAGCTTCATCTCCAATAACTACGGGGTGAACGTCAACCGCGTGGATGGCAATCGCAAAGTCACCTGGTCGGCGCGGCGCGCTACGGGCAATCAGACCCTGTACTACCGCCTGGTGCTGACCAAGCGCTACAGCAGCGAAAAACCCAAGATCAAGGGTCCCACCTTCCGCGACAGCGTCGCCATCGATGGCCCCGAAAAAATTGCCGCCGAGGCCCTGCTGGCGCCGATTCGCCAGCACTCGGCCGACGTCGAGACCTTCGTCAGCGAGACCATCAAGCGCGTCAACAACCTGAGCGACGACAACGTCAAGCTGCTGCTGGCGGGCGACCCGTCCACCGCGCACAAAGCCAGCATCGTCGACCTGCTGCTGTCCATCGCCCACGTGCCGATGGAAAAGGTACACACCATCCGCCTGGTGGCCGACCAGCCGCAAGCCCCGGAACTGTGGCTGCGCAGCTTCAACGGCAGCCAGTGGCTATACTTCAATCCGGACACCGGCGAGCAGGGCCTGCCCAGCGATCGCCTGGTGTGGTGGACCGGCGATGAAAACCTGATCAGCGTCGAAGGCGGCAAGAAGGCCCTGGTGACCTTCACCCTCAACAACAGCGAGATGAACGCCATCCGCCTGGCCAAGCTGACCGACGCCAATACCGACGCCGACTTCCTCGAATACTCGCTGTACAGCCTGCCGCTGCAGACCCAGCAGACGTTCATGATCATGGTAATGATCCCCATCGGCGTGCTGGTGATCCTGATACTGCGCAACCTGATCGGCCTGCAGACGTTGGGCACCTTCACCCCGGTGCTGATCGCCCTGGCGTTCCGCGAGACCCAGCTGGGCTTCGGCATCGCCCTGTTCACGGTGATCACTGCCCTGGGCCTGACACTGCGCTCCTACCTGGAACACCTGAAATTGCAGATGCTGCCGCGGCTGTCGGTGGTACTGACTTTCGTGGTGGTGCTGATCGCCGCCATCAGCCTGTTCAGCCACAAGCTGGGCCTGGAGCGCGGCCTGTCGGTGGCGCTGTTCCCCATGGTGATCCTGACCATGACCATCGAGCGCCTGTCCATCACCTGGGAAGAGCGCGGCGCCAGCCATGCCATGAAGGTGGCCGTTGGCACCCTGTTCGCCGCCTCCCTGGCGCACCTGCTGATGACCGTGCCGCAGTTGGTGTACTTCGTGTTCACCTTCCCGGCCATTCTGCTGATCATGGTCGGGTTCATGCTGGCCATGGGGCGCTACCGTGGTTACCGGCTGACCGAACTGTTGCGCTTCAAGGCTTTCGTCAAGGCGGATTCCTGAATGTTCGGCCTGTTCAAGACTTGGAAGGCCCTGCACGCGCGGGGCATCATGGGCATCAACCGGCGTAACGCCGACTACGTGCTCAAGTACAACAAGCGCAGCCTGTACCCCATCGTCGATGACAAGATCATCACCAAGGAACGCGCCATCGCCGCCGGCATCCACGTGCCGGAAATGTACGGGGTGATCTCCACCGAGAAGGAAATCAGCCAACTGGGCAGTATCATCGGCGGGCGCAGCGACTTCGTCATCAAGCCCGCCCAGGGCGCGGGTGGTGACGGCATCCTGGTGATTGCCGACCGCTTCGAAGACCGCTACCGCACGGTGTCGGGCCGCATCATCAGCCACGATGAAATCGAGCATCAGGTGTCCAGCATCCTTACCGGCCTGTATTCACTGGGCGGCCACCGCGACCGCGCACTGATCGAATACCGCGTCACACCCGACCAGATCTTCCGCAGCATCAGCTACGAAGGCGTGCCCGACATCCGCATCATCGTGCTGATGGGCTACCCGGTGATGGCCATGCTACGCCTGCCCACCCGCCAGTCCAACGGCAAGGCCAACCTGCACCAGGGGGCCATTGGCGTGGGCGTGGACCTGGCCACGGGCGTGACCCTGCGCGGCACCTGGCTGAACAGCATCATCAGCAAACACCCGGACACTGCCAACGCGGTGGATGGGGTGCAACTGCCCAACTGGGATGGCTTCATGAAAATGGCGGCCGGCTGCCATGAGCTGTGCGGGCTGGGGTACATCGGCGTGGACATGGTATTGGATCAGGACAAGGGGCCGCTGATCCTGGAGCTCAATGCGCGGCCAGGCTTGAACATCCAGATTGCCAACGACTGTGGGTTGAGCCATCGCACCGAGGCGGTGGAGGCGCGGCTGGCGGAGCTGGCCAGCGAAGGCCGGGTGGAGACCGTTGAAGAGCGGGTGCGCTTCACCCAGCAGCTATTTGGTCACGTGCCTGCCTGAAACACCGCGTCGTCTCCATCGCGAGCAAGCTTTGCTCCCACAGTGTTGAGCCTACCACGGTGGTTGGCATGGCACTGTGGGAGCAAAGGGGGGCGCCGAGCCCTTGCTCGCGATGAGGCCGGCAGCCGCTACACACACGACAAGGACAGGTCTACAATCGCCCCCTCGCTTTTTGATGGTGTTTCACCGCGCGCATGTCGACCTGTACCGTACACCCCCTGCCCTACACCCCCGACCCTGCCCCCTGGTTCGCCGCGATCCGCCATGCGCCGGGGGCGGTGTTGCTCGACAGCGCCCGGCCGGCCGCCGAGCGTGGGCGCTTCGATGTGCTCAGCGCCTGGCCGCGCGAAACCTTGCGAGCCCAGGCCGACGAGGGCGGCGAGGCTTACCTGCAGCGGTTGCGGGAGGCGCTGGCCCGGCTGGGCAGCGCGCAGTTGCCGGATGGCCTTGAACTGCCCTTCGCCGGTGGCCTGATCGGCTACCTAAGCTACGACTTCGGCAGGCGCCTGGAGCACATGCCCAGCATTGCCGCCGATGACCTTCAATTACCCGATGCACAACTGGGCGTGTACGACTGGGCGCTGATCAGTGACCACCAGTTGCAGACCAGCCAACTGATGTTCCACCCGACCCTTGACGCCATGCAACGCCAACGTTTGCTGCAGCTATTCCAGCAGCCGACGGACGTCGCCGGCGCGCCGTTTCATCTCCACGCGCCCATGCGCCCGGACCTGATCCCTGCGCAGTACCGCCAGGCCTTCGACCGCATCCAGGCCTATATTGCCGCCGGCGACTGCTACCAGGTCAACCAGACCCAACGCTTCCGCGCGCCTTGCCAGGGCGACCCATGGACGGCCTACCAGGCCTTGCGCAAGGCCTGCCCCACCCCCTTCTCCGGTTACCTGACACTAGACGACGGCGGCGCGATTCTCAGCCTGTCACCCGAACGCTTCGTGCAGGTCAGCGATGGCCACGTCGAGACCCGGCCGATCAAGGGCACCCGCCAGCGCGATCCCGACCCCGTGCGTGACGCCGCGGCCGGGCAGGAACTGCTGGCCAGCCTGAAGGACCGCGCCGAAAACCTGATGATTGTCGACCTGCTGCGCAATGACCTGGGCCGCACCTGCAAGATCGGCTCGGTGCGCGTGCCCGAGCTGTTCGCCCTGGAAAGCTACCCCAACGTGCACCACATGGTCAGCGCGGTGGTGGGTGAGCTGGCCGACGGCAAGGACTGTCTGGACCTGATCGGCGGCAGTTTTCCGGGCGGCTCGATCACCGGCGCACCGAAGATCCGCTCGATGCAGATCATCGATGAGCTGGAGCCGACCCGACGCGCGATCTACTGCGGTTCGCTGCTGTATGTGGATGTGCGCGGGCACATGGACAGCTCCATCGCCATTCGCAGCTTGCTGGTGAAGGATGGACAGGTGAGCTGTTGGGGTGGTGGGGCGATTGTGGCGGACTCGAATTGGGAAGATGAATATGCCGAGTCGGTGTTCAAGGTGCGGGTGTTGATGGACACCTTGGCACGCCTTTGATCGGCGGCGTCTGATTCCCGGGCAGAGCCCGGTCCTACACCGGCCGGGCCATGGGTGTCAGGTGTAGGACCGGGCTCTGCCCGGGAACCAGACGACACAACTCCATTTTTGTTACCATCGGCAACAAATGAGCGCCCAAGCGCCGAATGAACTAGGAAGCCGCCTGATGAGCCTGAACCTCGACGTCGCCGAACTCGCCGCGACTTACGCCAACAAGTCCCCGCAAGACATCCTCAAGCTTGCCTTCGAGCACTTCGGTGACGAGCTGTGGATTTCCTTCAGCGGTGCCGAGGACGTGGTCCTGGTGGACATGGCCTGGAAGCTGAACAAGAACGTCAAGGTGTTCAGCCTGGACACCGGTCGCCTGCACCCGGAGACCTACCGCTTCATCGATCAGGTGCGCGAACACTACAACATCGCCATCGAGCTGGTGTCGCCGGACCACACCAAGCTTGAGCCGTTCGTCAAGGAAAAGGGCCTGTTCAGTTTCTACAAGGACGGCCACGGCGAATGCTGCGGCGTGCGCAAGATCGAGCCGCTGCGCCGTAAGCTGTCCACCGTCAAGGCCTGGGCTACCGGCCAGCGCCGCGACCAGAGCCCCGGCACCCGCAGCCAGGTGGCGGTGATGGAGATCGACAGCGCGTTCTCCACCCCGGAGCGCCCGCTGTACAAGTTCAACCCGCTGGCGCAGATGAGCAGCGAGGAAGTGTGGGGCTACATCCGCATGCTGGAACTGCCGTACAACAGCCTGCACGAGCGCGGCTTCATCAGCATTGGCTGCGAGCCGTGCACCCGCCCCGTGTTGCCTAACCAACACGAGCGCGAAGGCCGCTGGTGGTGGGAAGAAGCCACGCAGAAGGAATGCGGGCTGCATGCGGGCAATCTGATCCAGAAAGCCTGAAGCAAAAAAACCGGCCAGATTGGCCGGTTTTTTTATGGCTGCGGTTGTAGACAGGTGGGAGCGGGCTCTGCCCAAGAAGACCGCGCCGCAGTATCCCTGCAAAATCACGGTGGGGCTATTCGCGGGCAGAGCACGCTCCCACAAAGCCACACAAAGCCAATATCCCCACCAGATCAGTGCACCGGCAGCTCGACACCGTCGAACAGCTCTTCCAGCTCCTGCTTGTTGTGGCACTGAATGGCCTTGGCCATCACGTCGCGGGTCAGGTGCGGGGCGAACTTCTCGATGAAGTCGCACATGAAGCCACGCAGGAAAGTGCCGCGGCGGAAACCGATCTTGGTGATGCTCGCCTCGAATAGGTGATCAGCGTCCAGCATCACCAGGTCGCTGTCCAGCTTGGTGTCAACGGCCATCTTGGCGACGATGCCCACGCCCAGGCCCAGGCGCACGTAGGTCTTGATCACGTCGGCGTCGGCGGCAGTGAACACCACTTTCGGCGTCAGGCCACGGTGGCTGAAGGCTTCGTCCAGCTTGGAACGGCCGGTGAACCCGAACACGTAGGTCACGATCGGGTATTCAGCCAACACTTCCAGGGTCAGCTTCGGCACCTTGGTCAGCGGGTGGCCCTGAGGCACTACCACGCAGCGGTTCCAGCGGTAGCACGGCATCATGATCAGGTCGCCGAACAGCTCCAGCGCCTCGGTGGCGATAGCGAAGTCGACGGTGCCATCGGCGGCCATCTCGGCGATCTGCATGGGCGAGCCCTGGTGCATGTGCAGCGCCACGTCCGGGTATTGCTTGATGAAGTTGCTGATCACCGGCGGCAAGGCATAGCGTGCCTGGGTGTGGGTGGTGGCGATCGACAGGGTGCCTTTCTTCTCGTTGGAGAACTCCTGGGCGATCTGCTTGATGCTTTCCACCTTGCGCAGGATCTCGCCAGCGGTGGTGATGATGCGCTCACCGGCCGGGGTGACGCGGGTCAGGTGCTTGCCACTGCGGGCAAAAACTTCGACGCCCAGCTCGTCTTCCAGCAGTCGGATCTGCTTGCTGATGCCGGGTTGCGAGGTGTAAAGGCTTTGCGCTGTCGCGGAGACGTTGAGGTCGTGGTGCGCTACTTCCCAGATGTAGCGCAGTTGTTGAAGCTTCATATGTATCCCTCAAAGCAGGTAGACGCCAACAGCGACGAGTTATAACTATATTAATGGTCTGGGCAATAAATCTAGAACTTTTTATCAGAATTTACACGCAGGGTTCGTTTCAGGCTTTACGCCGGCCCAACTGCTGGGACAACGGGACCATGTAAACGGGCACCGGCGACAGCTGCAACACCCGCGCCGCCGTGCGCCCCAGGGGAATATCGGCACCCGCGCCATGGCTGTGACTGCCCAGTATCAGCAGGTCCACCGCCAGGCGCTGGGCCTGGTCGAGGATCACCTGTGCCGGGTCGCCCTGGCGAACCCGTACGGCCGTGATCAAGGCCAGATCCTGCTGCCCCTCGCCCAGTTCCTCGCGGAACCCGTCCAGCACTTTGTGCTCGATGCCGGCCATCATGGTGCTCAGGCCTTCGCTGTGCAGCTCGTTGAGTGTTGGCTCGTCCAGGTAGCTCTGCAATACCGACTCGGCGAACAACCCCATGGGCTCCACGGCATGGATCACGTACAGGTCGGCCTTGAAGGTGCGCGCCAGCGCCAGCGCGTGTTGCATCACGTAGGGGGCATACAGGCCCAGATCAGTGGCATACAGCATCGAACGGATCATGTGATCTCCTCGACTGCCAAAACGGCAGAGCTTGCTCAAGCTTAGCAGCGCCCCTTGCAGTCCGACGGCCCGCTCATAACCTTAGCGTTGGTCTTCAGATCAACTGCTCAAGGCAACTCGTCGGGGGTACGCGCCAGGGCCTTGCGCACTTCATGATCGATTTCGCCGCCCAGCAGGCGTGCGCTGATCGCCCCATGAAATTGCCCCTCATGCACAACAAACATTGCCGGCAGGTGAAAGACCTCGTACCGTTGCACCGCCCCGCCATTGTCGCCGGCATCGATCCAGCACAGGCGGTCCAGGGCCAGCGCCATGCCCGGCAGCTCACGACGTGCCACCCGGCAACTGGCGCAGCCGGCACCGGTAAAAATCAGCAACGAGGTGCCCGGCGCGTCCAGCAGTTGATGATCTATAGTCAAATCAGTCAGTTCCAGTTGCGGCATCACCCCCTCGGGGCGTTCGTCAATCAATCGACACTCGGAGCCAGTGTTCATGGGTCGTTTTCTTCCTCATCCTTTCGATGTTGCCGTTGAGTTGAACCTGTGTCACCGCCCCGCCCTGTCCACCCGCCGGCTGCATGTCATCAGCCTGGGCGGCGTGGCGTGCCAGCATCACCGCGCCTACCGCCGCGGCACCGCCGTGGACCTGAGCATGCCCACCCTGGGCAACGGCGCTCGCTACCCCGGCTACGTGGCCTGGTGCCGGAAAACACCCCAAGGCTACCTGGTAGGGGTGGCCTTTACCGATGAACAGACCTTGTTTGGCGCGCGCATGGGTGAGCAGGTGTGCCAGATTCAGCAATACTGCGAGCTACAATCGCCTTTTTCCGACAACGTGGAAAGTATCGATGCGCTGGCGCGCCAGTGGGTGGAGCGTCACGCTGCGGAGTTCTCCCAGGCCAGCCTGAGCGACGCGCCGTTGTAAGCGCTTCAACGCATTTCTACAGCGCCCCATTGTCGCACCCCCCAGGTTCGCGCTAAGGTTCGGCTCCCCGCTGCGCCTAAAATAAGCTGTGCTCCGCCGCGCGGGGATCGCTGGCGGCCGGCACCCGTGACCTGACGAGTAACACGATGGCTGATTTACCGATCGACGACCTCAATGTCGCCTCCAACGACACCCTGATCACCCCTGACCAGCTCAAGCGTGACATCCCGCTGAGCCCGGCCGCCCTCCAGACCGTAACCCAGGGCCGCCAGGTTGTGCGCGACATCCTGGACGGCAAGGATCACCGCCTGTTCGTGGTCATCGGCCCCTGCTCGATTCACGACATCAAGGCTGCCCACGAATACGCCCAACGCCTCAAGGCCCTGGCCGCCGAAGTCAGCGACACGCTGTACCTGGTGATGCGCGTGTACTTTGAAAAGCCACGCACCACCGTGGGCTGGAAAGGCCTGATCAACGACCCGTACCTGGACGACTCCTTCAAGATCCAGGACGGCCTGCACATTGGCCGCCAGTTGCTGCTGGACCTGGCCGAAATGGGCCTGCCCACCGCCACCGAAGCCCTGGACCCGATCTCGCCGCAGTACCTGCAGGACCTGATCAGCTGGTCGGCCATCGGCGCACGCACCACCGAATCGCAAACCCACCGCGAAATGGCCTCGGGCCTGTCCTCGGCCGTGGGCTTCAAGAACGGCACCGACGGCGGCCTGACCGTGGCCATCAACGCCCTGCAGTCAGTCTCCAGCCCACACCGCTTCCTGGGCATCAACCAGGAAGGTGGCGTGTCGATCGTCACCACCAAGGGCAACGCCTATGGCCATGTGGTGCTGCGTGGCGGCAATGGCAAGCCCAACTATGACTCGGTCAGTGTGGCCCTGTGCGAACAGGCACTGAACAAGGCCGGCATCCGCCCCAACATCATGGTCGACTGCAGCCACGCCAACTCCAATAAGGACCCGGCCCTGCAACCGCTGGTGATGGAGAACGTGGCCAACCAGATCGTCGAGGGCAACAACTCGATCATCGGCCTGATGGTGGAAAGCCACCTGAACTGGGGCGCCCAGGCCATTCCCAAGGACTTGGCCGAACTGCAGTACGGCGTGTCCATCACCGATGCCTGCATCGACTGGGAAAGCACCGAGAAGACCCTGCGCGGCATGCACGCCAAGCTCAAGGACGTGCTGCCCACGCGCGCTCGCGGCTAAGGGCTGCACACATGAAAACGCCGGGGCATGCCCGGCGTTTTAGTGTCTGGCTAACCACCGACCCGTGTCAGGTCTTGGCAGCATGGCGCTGATGGCGCTCCATGTAGCGCTCCACGTACGAGCACGACGGGATCACGGTGTAGCCCATGCGCTCGGCATAGGCCAATGCCTGCTCAGTCAGGGCCGCGGCAATACCGCGGCCGCGCAACGCGTTGGGCACAAAAGTACGGTAGATATCCAGGGTCTGTTTACCCAGGTCCATGTAGGTCAGGTAAGCACGATGACCGTCCACATTGGTCTCGAACTGATGACCTGCCTGGTCATGGTGGATGGACAACGCCTCGCTCATCACAACTCCTCGCGGGTCTTGAATTATGACCCTTACCTTACCGATGTTTTTCCGGCGAAGGAACCTCTACGCCACCCCGTGCCTGTTTCGACACAGAGACGAGCATCGTCGTTCTCTTTTCAAATGAGCACGTGCCCCAATAGTAGGCACTGTTGCCACCGACACTCAAGATCCCCTTTGCGCCCCTTGCTGAAATAGCCTGACCGAACATCTGAAGGTGACATTGCCGAATGTTAAAGCTTTGACGAGCGCGGACACTTCAAGTCACTACTAGTTCAGTAAAAAACACTTTAGCAGGGTTTGCAGAACTGGCAGGGATGCTACTGCACTGCTTTATTAATCACCCGACGCCGCATGACGCAGATCACAAAAACCATCCTCCCGCGCCCTTCCCAGACGCTCGCAGTGGAGCTAAAGCAATGGCATCCCCATCGATAAGAAGAATTTTTTTTGCTTCTTGCGTTAGGTCATTTTACTTACTACAAGTAATGGGTACTATGTATGCCGGCTATTTTCTCACTCACGAGAGATGGCTTTAAATAGAAAGTCCTTGAAGGGGATCACGATGAACAACGTTCTGAAATTCTCTGCTCTGGCTCTGGCCGCCGTTCTGGCCACAGGTTGCAGCAGCGCCTCCAAAGAAACCGAAGCTCGCCTGACCGCTACCGAAGACGCTTCGGCTCGCGCTCAAGCTCGTGCTGACGAAGCTTATCGCAAAGCTGACGAAGCTCTGGCTGCTGCCCAGAAAGCTCAACAGACTGCTGACGAAGCCAACGAGCGCGCTCTGCGCATGCTGGACAAGGCAAGCCGCAAGTAATAGTCCTTCGGGATTATTGCAAAGCCAGCCCACCTTTGGTGGGCTGGCTTTTTTTATGCCCGCGCCCCGCACACCGCATTTGATCTTGCCGTTGCCGTTGCCGTTGCTTTGGCTTTGGCTTTGGCTTTGGCTTTGGCTTTGGCTTTGGC
>KI547166.1:496206-503793 GCA_000497835.1 gamma proteobacterium L18
TTTTTTTATCACCCTTCGGCAATCAATCCATCTTCTCCACCGGCACCTGCGGCGCAGGCGTCACTGGCAGGTTGGAGATCACCGCATCACTGGAAGACCCCGCCACCCCCGGCGCAGCAATTTCCACCGGCAAGCCATCTTCCGTAGCAACCACATCACGCACGGTATCCCAGTTCATCTGCATGTGGGTCCCGGTCAGGTCCGGACGATTGAGCAAGGCATTGATTACAGAAGTACGCTTGTCCACCGCCGAAGGATCACCCTTGGCATCCAGCGGGGTGTGCGCCTCGATGTAGATCTTGCCGCCACTGACACCAAACTTGTACGGCTCGTTGATGATGCGCACCGGCGTACCCACCGGCACCATCTTGGAAAGCTCCAGCACGTTGAAGTTGTACATGCGGAAGCAACCATGACTGGTGCGCATGCCAATGCCGAACTTCTTGTTGGAGCCGTGAATCAGGTAACCCGGAATACCCAGGGTGAACTTGAACGGGCCCAGCGGGTTGTCGGGGCCGGCCGGCACCACGTTGGGCAACGGGTCGCCATCAGCCGCGTGCTCGGCCTTGATCGAGGCCGGCGGGGTCCAGGTAGGGTTGGGGATCTTGCCGGTGATCTTGGTTTGCGAGATCGGCGAGCCCCAGCCCTCGCGGCCAATGCCGATCGGGTAGGTGTAGACGACGTTCTGCCCCTTGGGGAAGTAGTACATGCGGTACTCGGGCAGGTTGATGACGATGCCCTCACGCGGCCCCGGCGGCAGAATGAAGCGGGTCGGCAACACGATCTCGGTACCCGCGCCCGGCAACCAGGCGTCGACGCCAGGGTTGGCGGCGATCATTTCCAGGTAGCCCAGGTCGTTGGTCTCCCCCAGGTCGGCAAAGGTGTCTTCGTATTTGGCCTTGATCACCTGGACCTGGCCGACAATGTCTTCACCAGGTGGCGGAAGGGGGTATTCCAGTGCCGAAGCGGGACCGGCGGCGATCGCGGCGGTCAGGGCCAGGCAACGGGTGACGACGCTGAGGCGAGGCAACATCCGAGGATCCTTTGCAAATCGAGAGGGACAATCGGTCGATTGTACACTGGCATCCCGCCGTTCGGGGAGGTGCGCGGGCCGTGGCCTGATGAACAGAAAGTCAGCGAGGGCGGGTGTTAATTGGCCAGCTCGGGCCATACAGGACGCGTGCCTTTCTTCTGCGCATGCAGGATAGCCTTGCACAAGGGGCACAGGCGCTTGTCGCGGAAAATCGACGGCGCCAGGCTCGACCAGCGCGGCTGCGCCGGCAGCAGCGTGCCGCACAAGGTGCGATCGGCCGAACCGCCCAGCTCCAATTGACGGGCGATCAGGTGCACACGAATTTCCTGGCACGCGAACAGATCGAGCTGCTCATCGGGCTCGATAAGTTGGTAGGCGAACAGGGACCAGGCAGGACGTGGCATTGGGGGCTCCAGAGCGGGGGGCGCCACATTAGCCGAAAGGCGGTCAGTAGAAAAGCGTCAAAGCAGCGGTTTTAGCTGCGGCCAGACATTTTCCAGCAACTTGCCCTGGGCATTTACCGCCGGATGGATGCCATCGGCCTGCATCAGCTCGGGCACCCCGCCTACCCCTTCAAGGAAAAACGGCACCAACGCCACTTTCTTTTGCGTCGCCACGTTACCATACACCTGAGCAAAGGCGTTGGTGTAGCGGGCACCGTAGTTGGGAGGCAGTTTCATGCCCAGCAACAGCACCTTGGCACCGGCCGCCTGGGCCGCGTCGATCATCCCTGCAAGGTTTTGTTGCAATTGCTCGGGCGGGTGTCCCTGCAGCCCATCGTTGCCGCCCAACTCGACGATCACCACACTCGGTTTGTTGGCGGCAAGCAGCGCCGGCAGCCGCGCCTGGCCGTTTGCCGTGGTGTCGCCAGAGATCGAGGCATTGACCACCGAATCCTTGAAACCCTCGTGCTCAAGCCGTTGTCGCAACAAAGACACCCACCCCTTGCTGGTATCCAGGCCCAAACCGGCGCTGATACTATCGCCCACGACCAGCACGGTACCCGCCGCTGCGTTCTGCGCCAGCATCATCAGCGCCAGGCCAGCACTCAACCACCACATTCGCATCGGATTCTCCATGGGCCACAGCATCCTCAAAGCTCAGAACCTTAGCAAAGTGGTTCCCAGCGCGGAAGGTGAACTGACCATCCTTCATGAATTGTCGCTGGACCTGCACAAGGGCGACAGCCTGGCCATCGTCGGCGCCTCGGGCTCGGGCAAGTCCACGCTGCTGGGCCTATTGGCCGGCCTGGACCTGCCCAGCGCCGGCGCCGTCACCCTGGCCGGCCGCGATCTCAGCCAACTGGACGAAGACCAGCGCGCCCGGGTGCGCGCCGAGCACGTGGGCTTTGTGTTCCAGTCGTTCCAGTTGCTGGACAGCCTCAACGCCTTGGAAAACGTGATGCTGCCGCTGGAACTCGACGGCCGCGCCGACGCCCGAGACATCGCCCGCAGCCTGCTGGAGCGGGTAGGCCTGGGCAAACGCCTGACTCACTCGCCACGGCAACTGTCGGGCGGCGAGCAACAGCGCGTGGCCATTGCCCGCGCCTTTGCCGCAGAGCCGGATGTGCTGTTCGCCGACGAACCCACCGGCAACCTCGACAGCCACACTGGCGAACGCATCAGCGACCTGCTGTTCGAGCTCAACAAGGAACGTGGCACCACCCTGGTGCTGGTCACCCACGATGAGCGCCTGGCACACCGCTGCCGGCGATTGATCCGACTCGACGCGGGCCGCCTGGTCGGCCCTCTGGAGCCCTGATGGCCGGTTTGCCGCTGACACGCCTGTGCACCCTCGCCGTGCGCCAACTGCTGCGCGATGCCCGCGCAGGTGAGTTGCGTGTGCTGTTTTTTGCCCTGCTGGTGGCGGTGGCCGCCAGCACCGCCATCGGCTACTTCGGCGCGCGCCTGAACGGCGCGATGATGCTGCGCGCCACCGAGTTCCTCGGCGCAGATCTGGTGCTGCAAGGCACCACCCCTGCCCGTACCGAGCAAGTGCGCCTGGGGCGCGAACAAGGCCTGGACCATGCCCGGGTGGTGGAATTCGCCAGCGTGGTGGCGACCGACAATGGTATCCAGCTGTCGAGCATCAAGGCGGTGGATGACGCCTACCCATTACGCGGCCAACTCAAGAGTGCAGCCCAGCCATACGGTGAAGAAACGGCCGGCGGCCGTCCCGAAGCTGGCCAGGCCTGGGTGGAGTCACGCCTGCTGGCCGCCCTGAACCTGAAGATCGGCGACAGCATCGACGTGGGCAACAAGACCCTGCGACTGACCCGGGTACTGACCTACGAGCCCGACCGCGCCGGCAACTTCTACAGCCTCACCCCGCGGGTGATGATCAACGAGGCAGACCTGGCCGCCACTGGCGTGATCCAGCCCGGCAGCCGGGTGACCTTCCGCGAGCTGTGGAGCGGCAAGCCCACCGCACTGGCCGCCTACGCGCAAACCGTGCAGGCCGGACTTGCGCCCAACCAGAAACTGCAGGATGCCCGTGACGGCAACCGCCAGATCGGGGGTGCGCTGGGCAAGGCCGAGCGTTACCTGAACATGGCCAGCCTGGTCGCCGTGCTGCTGTCGGGCGTGGCCGTGGCGCTGTCCGCCAGCCGCTTCGCCAACCGCCGCTTCGACGCCAGTGCGCTGTTGCGCTGCCTGGGCCTGTCACGACGCGAAGTGCTGCTGTCATTCTGCATCCAGCTGACCGTGCTGGGCCTGCTGGCGTGCGTCAGCGGCGCCCTGCTGGGGTGGCTGGCGCAACTGGGCCTGTTCAAGCTGCTCGAAGGCCTGCTGCCCAGCCAGGTGCCGGGCGGCGGCGCCTTGCCGGCCCTGGCGGGCGTCGGTACCGGGCTGGTGGCCCTGGCCGGCTTCGCCTTGCCGCCACTGGCTGCGTTGGGCCGCGTGCCGCCCCTGCGCGTATTGCGCCGTGACCTGTTGCCTATCCCGCCCAGCACCTGGCTGGTGTATGGCCTGGCGATCCTGGCACTGGGGCTGATCATGTGGCGCCTGAGCCTGGACCTGCTGCTGACCTTCGCCCTGCTGGCCGGTGGCTTGCTGGCCGCGCTGGTGCTGGGCGGCGTGCTGCTGCTGGGCCTCAACAGCCTGCGTCGCCTGCTGGCTGGCGCGTCGCTGCCCTGGCGCCTGGGCCTGGGGCAACTGCTGCGCCACCCGCTGGCCGCCGCCGGCCAGTCGCTGGCGTTCGGCCTGATCCTGCTGTCCATGGCATTGATTGCGTTGCTGCGTGGCGAGCTGCTGGACACCTGGCAAAACCAACTGCCCAAGAACGCGCCCAACTTCTTCGCCCTCAACATCCTGCCCAGCGACAAGGACAATTTCGCCCAGCGCCTGAGCAGCTACTCGGCCCAATCCGCGCCGCTGTATCCGGTGATTCCCGGCCGCCTGACTGCAGTCAACGGCGCTCCAGTCCGCGAACTGGTCACCCGTGACTCGCGCGGCGAACAGGCCACCGAGCGCGACCTCAGCCTGACCTGGTCAGCCACCCTGCCCACCGGCAATACCCTGACCCTGGGCCAGTGGTGGGGCGCCGCCCCTGAGGCTGGCGTGCCCGGCGTTTCGGTGGAGGCCAAGCTGGCCGAAAGCCTGGCCTTGAAGCTGGGCGATACCCTGACCTTCAACATCAGCGGCAGCGAGCGCCAGGCCAAGGTCACCAGCCTGCGCCAGGTAAGCTGGGACAGCTTCCAGCCCAACTTTTACATGATCTTCCAACCGGGCACCCTCACGGACCTGCCCACGACCTACCTGACCAGTTTCTACCTGGCCCCTGGGCATGACCAGCAGGTAGTGGAACTGGCGCGCGCCTTCCCGGCGGTGACGTTGTTGCAAGTAGAAGCCTTGCTGGAGCAACTGCGCAGCATCCTTGCCCAGGTGACGCTCGCGGTGGAGTACGTGCTGCTGTTCGTACTGGCAGCGGGCATGACCGTACTGTTCTCCGGCTTGCAGGCCACCCTGGATGAACGCATCCGCCAGGGCGCGTTGCTACGTGCGCTGGGGGCGGAGCGACGCTTGCTGGTTAAAGCACGACGCATCGAGTTCGGGCTGCTGGGAGCGGCCAGCGGGGTATTGGCGGCCTTGGGCACGGAACTGATCAGCCTGGCGCTGTATCGGCTGGCCTTCGGGCTGCAGTGGCATCCGCATCCGTGGTTGCTGGTGTTGCCGCTGGTGGGTGCGGTGCTGATTGGAGGCGCGGGGGTGTTCGGTACTCGCCGGGCACTCAATGCAAGCCCGCTGGCGGTGCTGCGCGAGGCCTGAGAAATCGCGGTGCCTGCATCGCGGCCAAGGCCGGCTCCTACCACGGACGGTGTAGGAGCCGACTTTAGTCGCGATGCAGTCGCCCCGATCTACGCGTCACAGACACCGCGATAACCCTGCAAGCCATCGCGCTGATAGACTGCGCGCTGGTCAAGCACGGAGCCTTTCATGAGTCGTTATCGCCCACCCCGCAGCCATGGCACTGCCCTCATCACCCCGGAAGGCGAAGCGCGCATGCGTGCCGAACTGCATGAGCTGTGGCACGTTCGCAGGCCTCAGGTCACGCAGTCGGTCAGCGAGGCGGCCGCACAAGGCGATCGCTCGGAAAACGCCGAGTACACCTACGGCAAGAAAATGCTGCGCGAAATCGACAGTCGCGTGCGCTTCCTGACCAAGCGCCTGGAAAACCTCAAGGTGGTCAGCGAGCACCCCAGCGATCCGAACAAGGTGTACTTCGGTGCGTGGGTAACCGTCGAGGACGACGACGGCAAGACCTCGCGCTACCGCATCGTCGGCCCGGACGAACTGGACCTGAAACTGAACCTGATCAGCATCGACTCACCCCTGGCCCGTGCCCTGCTGGGCAAGGCGCTGGACGCCGAGGTGCGCGTACACACCCCTACGGGCGAACAGACAGTGTACGTGGTCGAGATCGAGTATCCCTGATCAGCGCAGCGTCACTAGCCCTTGCCGCGCCACGCGGGTCAAGTGGCCAATCACGCTGGCAGCGTGCTCGGCGGCGGGCGACTGCACCACCGCCAGGTCAAAGCGATCATTGGCCAGATGGGCCAGCGATTGCGCAGGGTCGATGAACTGGATCAGAAACGCGCTGGCCTTGCCAGCGCGACGTGGCCAGCCATCCAGGTAGCGCAACAGGGTGGGCTGATGCTGGCCAACCAACAGGATACGGGGGCTGCGTGGCGCGGCACTGGCAGGCAGCGGCGTCAGGCAAACGATAGGACGGGGGCAACTCATGGTGGTGTATTCCAAGCCTCGCAAGTCCCGCTGGGCTGCGGTGGGAGGCGACACCGAACCAGCGTTTTAGCGGTATTTCGAAAATCCTGGCAAGGAATTTCTGCGCCCCGCAAGTAGCTGTCTTAAATCGGCGCTTGAATGCCATCCTAGTGAAGCGATGGCATTTGTGTCAATCCGTCCATGGTGAAATTGCCATCACCGTCCCGGCGGGTTCTCACCCAGCGGCACCACCGCCACGGTCAGGCGCGAGATGCAGTTGAGCTTGCCCTGGTCATCCGTGAGGCGGATGTCCCACACATGGGTGGTACGGCCAATGTGCACCGCCTTGGCCACCCCGGTCACCCGGCCGCTGCGCACACCACGCACGTGGTTGGCGTTGACCTCGATGCCCACGCAGTAATGCGTGCTGGAGTCGATGCACAGGTAACTGGCCATGGAGCCGATGGTCTCGGCCAGCACTACTGAGGCACCGCCGTGCAACAGGCCATAGGGTTGGTGGGTGCGATGATCCACCGCCATGCTGGCCGTCAGGGAATCGTCATCGACGGCTTCGAAGCGGATGTCGAGCGCCTCGCCGATGGTATTTTTCTGCGCCTTGTTGAACTGCTCGAGGTTGGGTTGAATGCGCCACAGGCTCATGGGATAGGTCCTTTTTTCCGGAAATTCAGCGCCCACAGACTGCGCAAACGCAGTGGGGCGGCCACAATCGACCGCCCCACTATCTTTTAGCCTTGACGCCGGTTGCAAGCACGACAGCCTGATCAGGCTGGCATTTGGCCGTTCCAGCACCCTGGGTCAGGGATGATGCACCGCCTGCACGTTCATCAGGCCGGCCAGCGGCCAATCCCCTTCCAGCACCGCCAGGCTTGCGGTGTTCATGCCGCGCGCAGCTTTCAGGTGGCCGCTTTCCAGCAGGCCCACCAGTGCACCCACCAATGGCTGGTGACTGACCAGCAACACGTTGTCCAGGCCAAGCGTGTCCAGGTGGCCGATAACGTCCTGCGGGTCACTTTCAGGGGTCAGCCACGGCACGGTGACGATGGGCTGCGTCAGCCCCAATGCCTCGTGGACGATGCCGGCGGTCTGCTGGGCACGCACGTAGGGGCTGGCATACAGCGCGGCCACAGGCTGACCCAACAGGTGCGCGGCGCTGCGCAGTACTTCCTCGCGCCCGTAATCAGTCAGCTCGCGCAGGCTGTCGCGGGCGGCGTGGCCCTGGGCCTCGCCGTGACGCAGAATCCATAGCTTCACAGCTTCGGTTCCTCGTCGCGGGCCGGGTGGGGTGCCGGCGGCACGCTGTGCGGCGCCTCGCCC
>KI547166.1:504139-522545 GCA_000497835.1 gamma proteobacterium L18
GGGGCGGGCGGCCGGCCAGTCGGCGAACGGCCACGGCTTCTGTTCGGTATGGAAGCTGCCGAAGCGGCCAATCTGCGCCATGAACTGGCTCAGGCTGTCACCGAAGTTCATCAGTGCCAGGTTCGGCGCGCCGTAGATCAGGCGGTAGATCAGCTGGATCAGCACCACGGCGCCCAGCAGCAGTTGCGCCACCTGCCACACCAGCACGTACAGCACCATCCACAGCACCCGCAGCAGGATGGATTCCTGGCTGGGCTTGAGAGGCGAATCACTCATGTCCTTTGCTCCTGCGCAATCAGTTGAAACCACTGGTGGAAATGAAGTCGACGTCGGTCTTGGGCTCGGCGCGCATCAACCGCTCGATGACCTGGGCCAGTGTGCGCCCTTCGAACAGGATCGCGTGCAGCCCGTCTACCAACGGCATGTACACCTTCAATTCCTGGGCCTTGGCCTTGAGCACCTTGAGCGTGTTGACGCCCTCGGCCACCTCGCCCAGTCGGGTGACCGCATCTTCCAGGCTCAGGCCTTGGCCCAGGGCATAGCCCACCTGGTAGTTGCGGCTCTTGGGCGAGGAACAGGTGACGATCAGGTCGCCTACCCCGGCCAGGCCCAGGAAGGTCATGGGGTTGGCACCCTGGCTGACGGCGAAGCGGGTCATCTCGGCCAGCGCGCGGGTGATCAGCATGCTCTTGGTGTTCTCGCCCATGCCCAGCGCCACGGCCATGCCGGCGATGATCGCGTAGACGTTCTTCAGCGCACCGCCCAGCTCCACGCCGAAACGGTCGGCACTGGCGTAGACGCGGAAGGTCGGGCCGTGCAACGCGGCCTGCACCTGCTCGCACAGG
The DNA here is from genome assembly GCA_000497835.1 of gamma proteobacterium L18. Taxonomy (GTDB): domain Bacteria; phylum Pseudomonadota; class Gammaproteobacteria; order Pseudomonadales; family Pseudomonadaceae; genus Aquipseudomonas. The sequence goes on from KI547166.1 coordinate 504,985, forward strand.
GCTTCATCCTCGCTGGCCACCACGGTGGCGGTCAGGGCGTGCTCGGCCACCTCGCGAGCCAGGTTGGGCCCCGACAGCACGCCGATGCGCGCATCGGGGGCGATGTCGCTGAGGATCTCGCTCATCAGCTTGAACGTCTGGGCCTCGATGCCCTTGGTCAGGCTGACCAGCATGCGCCCGGCCAGCAATCCGGCATGGGGCGCCAGCACGCTGCGCAGCGCACTGGACGGCAAGGCCACGAAAATCAGCTGGCTGCCACTGAGGGTGGCGAGCAAGTCGGTGACCGGCTCGACGTTGCCATGAATCTTGATGCCTTTGAGGTAGCGCGGATTTTCGCGCTGGGTGCGGATTGCCTCGGCTTGCTCGGGGTCACGCATCCATTGGCGCACCGCATGGCCATTCTCGGCCAGCAGGTTGGCCACGGCGGTCCCGAAGCTTCCGCCCCCCAGCACTGCAACAGGCTGCTGTTCAGTCATATCCAATCCATCAAAACCAGAGAAAGTGGCAACGCCTGCATTATACGGAGCACACGCGCCGGGGCCAGTCCCGCGCACCAAAGCCTTGTGCCAAGGCATGTGGATGACGCATCCACGACTGGAAATGTAGCCGCAGCCGGTTAAAATGCCGGGCTATTTTCAAACCCCAAGGCCGCACCGTGCGAGATTGCACCCGATGAAATGGCGCCCTAGCTGGGACATCCATAGCCGCACCCAGGTCATTTGCCTGGGCCCTGCCCTGTTGCTGACGTTGCTGCTGACCGGCTTCTTCACCTTCGTGCGCATTCATGACCTGCGCGAGGAAATGACCCACACCGGTCAACTGATCGCCAACCAGTTGGCACCGGCCGCCGAGTTCGGGGTGATCAGCCATAACACCACGGTGCTCGACAGCCTGCTGCGCGCCACGCTGCAGATCCCCCACGTGCGCTTCCTGGAAGTGCAGGACAGCAATGAGCACGTGCTGCTGTACGTGGAGCACCCCGATGGACAGCTGGACCGTGGCGCCAAGGTGCAGGTGTTCCAGGCCAGCATTCGCCTGCAGCGCGCGGCCCTGGCCGCCGACCTGGACAAAGGCGAATTCCTGCGCGTAGGCCAGCCCGACTGCGTAGGCCGGGTGATCGTCGGCATGTCCAACGACGCCTTCAACCAGCGCCAGCAGGAGATCCTGCTCAAGGCCGCGGTGCTGGCGCTGTTTGCGTTGCTGTTCAGTTTCCTGCTGGCGCGCCGCCTGGCCCTGAGCCTGGCGCGCCCCATCAGCGAGATGGGGCTGGCGGTCAAGGCCATTCAGGAAGGTGACTTCAAGTCGCCCCTGCCAGTGGTCGACGACGCCGAACTGGGCAACCTGGCGCAACACATCAACAACCTGGCCAAGGGCCTGGACAAGGCCGGCCGCGAGCAGCAGCAAGCCATCGAACAACTGATCAACACCCGCGAACAGGCCGAGCGCGCCAACAGCGCCAAATCCGACTTCCTGGCCATGATGAGCCATGAACTGCGCACCCCCATGAACGGCGTGCTGGGGATGCTGCAACTGCTCGAAACCACCCCCATGACCGATGAACAGATCGAATATGCGGCGCTGGCCACCCAGTCCACCGAGCACTTGCTCAAGGTGATCAATGACATCCTCGACTTCTCGCGCATCGAGCGCGCGGCCCTGGAGCTTGAGCACATCCCCTTCAACCTGGGCGAACTGGTGGCCAGTTGCGCCCAGGCCTTCCATCACAACGCCCAGAAGCGCGGCCTGGCCTTGACCGTCAACCTGCCGCAGGGCTTCGAGCAGTTGCAGGTCGAGGGCGATCCGACGCGCATCCGCCAGATCCTGGTGAACCTGATCGGCAACGCCATCAAGTTCACCGAGGTTGGCAGCGTGCAACTCGATGCCCAGTGGCAGGTGCTGGACCACCAGTTGATCTGGCTGACCTGCACCGTGCGCGACACCGGCATCGGTATCAACGCCGAACGCCTGGAACACATGTTCGTGGCCTTCCAGCAGGCCGACAGCAGCATCTCGCGGCGTTACGGCGGCACCGGCCTGGGCCTGCCCATCGCGCGCACCCTGGCCGAACGCATGGGTGGCACCCTGCTGGCCGAAAGCGAAGAAGGCCGCGGCTCGCTGTTCACCCTGGAGATCCCCCTGGCCCTGAGCCAGCGGGCCCATGCACCGCTGCGCGAGGCACGCCTGGGCGGCGATGCCCAAGGCCTTGGCAAGCGCGTGCTGCTGGTGGAAGACAACCCGGTCAACCAGACCGTGATCGAGGCCATGCTGCGCAGCCTGGGCTTTGTGGTGTGCGTGGTGGGCGACGGCGCCCAGGCCATCCACGAGATGGCCAACCAGCCGTTCGACGCGGTGCTGATGGACTGCCGACTGCCGATCGTCGACGGTTACGAAGCCACCCGGCGCATCCGCCAGATGCCTGAGCACGCCCACGTGCCCATCATTGCCCTGACCGCCAATGCCCTGCTGGGCGATCGCGAAGCCTGCCTCGACGCCGGCATGAACGACTACCTGGCAAAACCCTTCAAACGCACCGATCTGGAGCAGGTATTGCAGCGTTGGCTGGCGTCTTAAATGCGCCGTCAGGGCAGCCGGGGCTGGCGCTAAATGCTAAAGTGCGGCAGTCTTAGACGTTATGTCAGGCAAAATGAACTGCCTGGATAAAAAATTTCAGTGCACAGGTGTACTTCTTTGTCCCTGACGCTGTGACTTTCACTACAACGCAATAGTCTATGGTTAGGCTGCCCTGCCAAAGGCGCATTCGCTTTGGCACGGCCGGGAGAATTTTGCCCCATTGCCACACGGGACTATTGAGGAGCTCGCATGACCAAACAACACGCCTTTACTCGGGAAGAACTACTGAGCTGCAGCCGCGGCGAGATGTTCGGCCCAGGTAACGCGCAATTGCCCGCCGGCAACATGCTGATGGTGGATCGCATTACCCATATCAGCAACGAAGGCGGCAAGTACGGCAAAGGTGAATTGGTCGCCGAGCTGGATATCAACCCGGACCTGTGGTTCTTCGCCTGCCATTTCGAAGGTGATCCGGTGATGCCTGGCTGCCTGGGCCTTGACGCCATGTGGCAACTGGTCGGCTTCTTCCTGGGCTGGCAGGGTCTGCCGGGCCGTGGCCGCGCACTGGGTTCGGGCGAAGTGAAATTCTTCGGCCAGGTGCTGCCAACCGCCAAGAAGGTCACGTACAACATTCAGATCAAGCGCGTCCTCAAGGGCAAGCTGAACCTGGCCATCGCCGACGGTTCCGTCAGCGTTGACGGCAAAGAGATCTACACCGCCGAAGGCCTTCGTGTCGGCGTGTTCACATCCACCGAAAATTTCTAAGGGTTATCCGCATGCGCCGCGTCGTTATCACTGGTCTGGGCATTGTTTCCTGCTTGGGCAATGACAAAGACACCGTCACCGCAAACCTGCGTGCAAGCCGCCCTGGCATCCGCTTCAACCCGGAATATGCCGAAATGGGTCTGCGCAGCCAGGTTTCCGGCTCCATCGACCTCAACCTCGAAGAACTGATCGACCGCAAGGTATTCCGTTTCGTGGGTCACGCCGCTGCCTACGCCTACCTGGCCATGGCTGACGCGATCAAGGATTCGGGCCTGACCGAAGAGATGGTCTCCAACCCGCGCACCGGCCTGATTGCCGGCTCGGGCGGTGCGTCGACCCTCAACCAGATGGAAGCGCTGGACATCCTGCGCGAAAAAGGCGTGAAGCGCGTTGGTCCATACCGCGTGACCCGCACCATGAGCAGCACGGTTTCCGCTTGCCTGGCCACGCCATTCAAGATCAAGGGCCTGAACTACTCCATCGCTTCTGCCTGCGCCACCAGTGCTCACTGCATCGGTACCGCCATGGAACAGATCCAGATGGGCAAGCAGGACATCGTCTTCGCCGGTGGCGGTGAAGAAGAGCACTGGAGCCAGTCGTTCCTGTTCGACGCCATGGGCGCATTGTCCAGCAAGCGCAACGACACCCCTGAAAAAGCCTCGCGCGCCTACGACAACGACCGCGATGGCTTCGTCATCGCCGGCGGTGGCGGCATGGTTGTGGTTGAAGAGCTGGAACACGCCCTGGCCCGTGGCGCCAAGATCTACGCGGAAATCGTCGGTTACGGCGCCACTTCCGACGGCTACGACATGGTTGCCCCAAGCGGCGAAGGCGCGATCCGCTGCATGCAGCAGGCGCTGTCCACCGTTGATACCCCGATCGACTACCTGAACACCCACGGCACCTCGACCCCGGTCGGCGACGTCGCGGAAATGAAAGGTGTGCGTGAAGTGTTCGGCGACAAGGCACCGGCCATCAGCTCCACCAAGAGCCTGTCGGGTCACTCCCTGGGCGCCGCTGGCGTTCACGAAGCGATCTACTGCATGCTGATGATGGAAGGCAACTTCATTGCCGGCTCCGCCAACATCGACGAGCTGGACCCAGCCGTTGCTGACATGCCAGTACTGCGCCAAACGCAGGAAAACGCCAAGATCGACACCGTGATGAGCAACAGCTTCGGTTTCGGTGGCACCAACGCCACGCTGGTGCTCAAGCGCTGGCAGGGCAAGTAAGGGCTCACCCCCTTGCTGAAAAGAACGGCACCTTCGGGTGCCGTTTTTTTGGCCTGCATCATCGCGCCCCGTGGGAGCGGGTTCTACCCGCGAATGCCACAGCGCGCAGTCACGAATAAACCGCGGCGTTCTTTTCGCGGGTAGAACCCGCTCCCACATAATTCTCTGCCCCAGCACAAACGTACCAGCATGGCCAGGCAACACGGGCTACAGTTGGGCGATCATGCACAAGGATCGCCCCATGCCCATCACCCTCAACACCGAGTCCGCCGACAGCTTCCGCCACAGCCTGCAGATCGACGACCACGCCCTGTTCACCGACCTGCCCAAGGCCCTGGGTGGCGACGATTCGGCGCCCTCCCCTCACGATTACTTCGACGCTGCCCTGGGCGCCTGCAAGGCCCTGACGCTGAAGTACTACGCCCAGAAAAAAGGCATCCCGCTGACCGGCGTGTCGGTGGACGTGCAACGCGATGACAGCCAAGAGCAGAAAGGCCAGTATGGGATCAACGTAGTGCTGACCCTCAAGGGCGTACTCACTGCCGAGCAACGCGCCGAACTGCATCGCGTGGCCGACCGCTGCCCCGTGCACAAGCTGATGACCAGCACCGAGATCACCATCACCACCACGCTGGCCGAAGGCGCCTTCAGCCAGTAACGGAGCCTGTCATGCCGCACCTGGTGATTCGCCCACCCGCCGAAGACGTCGAAGGCCAGCCCATCCTGCGCCCACTGCCCTCCAGGCAATGTCGCGCGGTAGGCCCGTTCGTGTTTTTCGACCACATGCTCGCCACCACCTATGCCCCGGGTGAAGGCGTGAATATTCGCCAGCACCCGCACATCGGGCTGTCGACCCTGACCTACCTGTTCGAAGGCGAGCTGCTGCACAAGGACAGCCTGGGCAGCGACCAGCGCGTGGCGCCCGGGGAAGTCAGTTGGATGACCGCCGGCAAGGCCATCGCCCATATCGAACGCACGCCGGACGATCTGCGGGCCAGCGGATCGCGCCTGCATGGCCTGCAAATATGGCTGGCATCGCCCGTAGCGCACGAACAGGGGAACAGCCACTACACCCATCACCTTGCAGGCGATCTGCCCGTGAGCGACGCCCTGGGCGTTCGCATCCGCATGATTGCCGGCGAGGGCTTTTGCCTGGTCGCACCGGTACCGGTGCTTTCTCCTACGTTGTACGCTGAAGTGCACATGGTGGCCGGCAGCACGCTGCTGATTCCTGACGAACATCCGGAACGGGCGGTGTATGTACTGGAGGGGGAGGTGCAACTGGAGGACGAGGCGGTACAGCCGTTGACGCTGGTGGTGCTGGAGCCCGGTGAGCAACCGACACTGGTGGCGCAGACCGATTGCCATCTGGTGCTGATCGGTGGCGCACCCCTGGATGGGCCGCGGCGCATGAACTGGAATTTTGTCGCCAGCGACGTAGCGCTGATCGACCAGGCGCGGGCGAAGTGGGCCGCCGGGTACTGGCCGACGGTGCCGGGCGAATCCGAGCGGATCGAATTGCCGCGGTGAATTCCGAAGCGGCTTGAGGCGTACCCACTGTGGGAGCAAAGCTTGCTCCCACAGTGGGTACCCCGTCAGATAGCGGGTGCTACTTCAGACCGCTGGCTTGAACACTTCTTCCAGCAGGTTGTGCATGGCCTTGAACGCGCGATCAGCCACCACCTTGTTGTACATCTGCACGCCCGGGTTGTTGGCTTCCACGTCGGTGAAGGAGTGGTACGCGCCGCCATAGCTGGTCAGCTGCCAATCCACACCGGCTGCGTTCATTTCTTCTTCGAACGCCGGCAGTTGCTCTTTGGGTACCAGTGGATCGCTGGCACCGTGCAGCACCAGCACCTTGCCGACAATGTTCTTGCCATCGGCCGGGTTCGGCGTGTCCAGGGTACCGTGGAACGACACGGCAGCTTTCAGTGGCGCGCCGGTGCGGGCCAGTTCCAGGGCATTGCTGCCACCGAAGCAGAAACCGAACACCGCCAGTTGATCATTGTCCACCGCCGCAACGGTTTGTGCCTGCAACTGCTCGAGCGCGGCCAACATGCGCTTGCGCACTTCAGCACGGTCGTTCTTGAGCGGCAACATGGCCGCCAGGCACTCCTCGTTACCCTTCGGGCGCAGGGCCTGGCCATACACATCGGCCAGCAGTACCACATAACCTTGGGCCGCGACGGACTGAGCAATACGCTCGGCGCCCTCGCTGATGCCCACCCAGTTAGGCGCCATCACCAGGCCTGGACGTGGGGAAACCACAGCGGCGTCATACACCAGACGACTTTCATAAGGCTTGCCATCGATCTGATAGACAACGGATTGAACGGTAACAGTCATGACATTTCCCCAATACAAAGAGAGTAGGACTTAAACGCAAAAACCCGCCGAAGCGGGTTTTTGCTGCAACAGTTTAAACGGACAGTTCGACCAGCAACTTGTTCAGGCGGCGCACGTAGGCGGCCGGGTCCTTCAGGCTGTCACCGGCAGCCAGGGCCGCCTGGTCGAAGAGGATGTGCGAGAAGTCGGCGAAACGGTCTTCGCTCTGCTCGTGATCCAGCTTCTCAATCAGCGGATGGCTTGGGTTGAATTCGAAGATTGGCTTGGAATCCGGTACCTTCTGGCCGCTGGCTTCCAGGATCTGGCGCATCTGCAGGCCCAGGTCCTGCTCACCGATGGCCAGAATGGCCGGCGAGTCAGTCAGACGATGCGACACGCGCACTTCGCTGACGCTGTCGCCCAGTGCGGTTTTCAGGCGCTCGATCAGGCCTTCCTTGTCCTTGGCCACTTCTTCCTGGGCTTTCTTGTCTTCTTCCGAATCCAGCTTGCCCAGGTCCAGGTCGCCACGGGCCACGTCAATGAAGCCCTTGCCGTCGAAGTCGGTCAGGTAGCTCATCAGCCACTCGTCGATACGGTCGGTCAGCAGCAGCACTTCGATGCCTTTCTTGCGGAAGACTTCCAGGTGCGGGCTGTTCTTGACCTGCGCGTAGCTCTCGCCGGTGAGGAAATAGATCTTGTCCTGACCTTCCTTGGCGCGCGCCAGGTAATCGGCCAGGGACACGGTCTGCTCGCCGCTGTCGTCGTGAGTGGAGGCAAAGCGCAAAAGGCCGGCGATCTTTTCCTTGTTGGCGAAATCTTCTGCCGGGCCTTCCTTGATGACTTGGCCGAAGTTCTTCCAGAAACCCTTGTACTGCTCAGGCTCGTTCTTGGCCAGCTTCTCGAGCATGTCCAGCACGCGCTTGGTCAGGGCGGTCTTCATGGAGTCGATGATCGGGTCTTTCTGCAGGATTTCCCGCGACACGTTCAGCGACAGGTCGTTGGAGTCGACCACACCTTTGATGAAGCGCAGGTACAGCGGCAGGAACGATTCGGCCTGGTCCATCACGAACACGCGCTGCACGTACAGCTTCAGGCCGCGTGGTGCTTCACGCTGGTACAGGTCGAACGGGGCGCGGGCCGGCACGTACAGTAGCGAGTTGTACTCCAGCTTGCCTTCGACCTTGTTGTGGCTCCAGCTCAGCGGATTCTCGTAATCGTGGGCGATGTGCTTGTAGAACTCCTGGTATTCCTCGTCCTTCACCTCGGTGCGCGGACGGGTCCACAGGGCGCTGGCGCGGTTGACGGTTTCCCATTCGGCGGCAGGCTGCTCTTCACCCTCGGCAGCGGCCTGTTCTTTAGGCAGCTCGATCGGCAGGGCGATGTGGTCGGAGTACTTCTTGACGATGTTGCGCAGACGCCAGCCATCGGCGAACTCGGATTCGGCCGCCTTGAGGTGCAGCACGATGCGGGTGCCACGGTCGGCCTTGTCGATGGTCGCGACTTCGAACTCGCCTTCGCCCTTTGAAGACCAGTGTACGCCTTCGCTGGCAGCGGTGCCGGCACGACGGCTGTACACGTCGACCTGGTCGGCGACGATGAACGCGGAATAGAAGCCCACGCCGAACTGGCCGATCAGGTGCGAGTCTTTCTTCTGGTCGCCGGTCAGGTTTTTCATGAAGTCGGCGGTGCCGGACTTGGCGATGGTACCCAGGTGGGTGATCACGTCGTCACGGTTCATGCCGATGCCGTTGTCTTCGAGGGTGACGGTGTTGGCCGCCTTGTCGAAGCTGACACGGATTTTCAGCTCGGCGCCGCCTTCCAGCAGGTCGGGCTTGGACAGCGCTTCAAAGCGCAGCTTGTCGACAGCGTCGGATGCGTTGGAGATCAATTCGCGAAGGAAAATTTCCTTGTTGGAATACAGCGAATGGATCATGAGGTGCAGCAGTTGCTTCACCTCGGTCTGGAAGCCCAGGGTTTCTTTTTGAGTTTCCACACTCATGGTCATCAAACTCCAATCAGATGGCACAGGCCGCGGGCTCAAGCGCATTTGCGGCGGGATGACAACGAGATGGGGGCAGCCGGAATGATTTCAAGGGGCAGGGCTTTCATCAATCTTGAAATGCGCTCGGGCGGTGGCGATGGGCTCCGCCGGATCGGCCTGCCAGGCCGTGATCGCCACGTTGGTCACCCGCCGGCCCTGGCGCCACAACTGGCAGCGGGCGAAGGTGTCGCGGTACAGCCCGGCACGCAGGTAATCGATGGAGAAATCGATGATTTTCGGCACCTGGCCGGTTTCGGTAAACAGGATCAGTTGCAGCGCCGCCGCCAACTCCATGAAGCCTGCGATGACGCCACCATGGATCGCTGGCAACAAAGGGTTACCAATGTTTCCGCGATTGGCAGGCAGGATAAACAACACACCCTCCTCTTCCCGCCGGCACTGGATGCCGATCAACGTGGCATAGGGGATCAATGCCAACAGCGGCGCGTAATCATTGGCGGCATGCGCCACTCGCAGCCGTTCACGCAAGGCCTGATCAATCATGGCTGGCCTCCCAGCGCACCGGCAAAGGCCGCGCTGCCCTTGATACCCTTGCCCAGGCGCATGAACGTGCCCACCACCTGAGCGACGGGCTGCTCGGCGCTGTCCTGATAGGCAAAGCCACGGGTAAAAATCACGTCACGCGTCACCCGGTAGCACTGGGCATAGCCATAGATGGCTTTGTGCGCCTGGGCCGGGTGGATGTAGTCGATGCGCAAGTCCAACGTGGGGCACACTTCGAACTGCGGCAACACGCACAACGTGGCGATGCCACAGGTGGTATCCATCAGCGTGGTCACCGCCCCGCCATGTATTACGCCGGTGTGCGGGTTGCCGACAATGGCGGGGGAATAAGGCAACATCAGGGTAACGCCCTGGTTATCGATGGCATGAACACTCAGGCCGATGATCTGGCAATGCGGCAAGGCACTGATAAACCGACGGGCTTGTTGCAACAACGGCGTTTCGGTCATGGGAGCAAGGCCTTGATTATTATTTTTCGGATCAGCACACCACGAACAAAAAGTCTATATGGATCCAACACTTATATATCGTGCACTGCCACGGAACTTAAGTTGTGAGTCTGCGCTCGAAGGGGGTAGATATCTTCAATAAGGAGAAACACCCCATGCGTAAAACTTTAGCTTATGCCCTGATGCTGGCCGCTTCCCTGGGCCTCGCTGCCTGCGACAAGAAATCCGAAGACAAAGCCCAGGATGCGCAGCAACACGCCGAACAGGCGCAACAGAAGATGGACGACGCTCAGGATAAAATGAACGACGCCGCTAAAGAAAACGCCGAAGCTGCCAAATCCAACGCCGAAGCCAACCAGGAACGTGCGAAAGAGAACACCGACGGCGCTTCCAACGTGCAAACTCCAGCACCTCAGGCGACTGCCCCGAGCGAACCTGCCAAGAACTGATTGGCGGTTGACGCGCAAGAAAAAGCCCGGCCAATTGCCGGGCTTTTTTGTTTGGGCCAAATAGTGCGTTATTGAATAGTCGACAATACCCAATACCGATACACCGGCGTCAGCATCAACAACAGCGAACATGCCAGCCCCACGACCCACACCAATGAACGCAACGATGCTTTGTCGTTCAGGTACAGGTACAGATAAATCACCCGCGCAATAATGAACACAATCGCCAACAAGTCCACGAACCAGCCCTGGGTCTGGGTGGTGTGCGCCATCAACACCCCTACCGCGAACAGAATGAACGCCTCGAAACTGTTCTGATGGGCCGCCAGCGACCGCGCCCCGATCCCCGTAAGACGCGCCTGCTGGGCGCGGGGATTATGATTGTCGTAGCCACCCTGCTCTTTCATGGCCTTGGTCACGGGGATGCGGGCGATGTAAATCAGCAGCGCGGCGATGAAAATGCACCAGAACGGGATGCTCATGGGTAATTGCTCCTTGGATTGGTTACACGGGGTATAGCACGGAAGACGAACCACACCACTGTGGGACCGGGCGGAGCCCGGGAAGGGAGCACCCCGGTTGACCTGGCGGGCCTCTTCCCGAGCTTCGCCCGGTCCCACAACAAAAGAAGAATGTGACGCCCATAAAAAATGCCCTGCATCCGTCGATGCAGGGCATTTCGATTTGCAGTGGCGGCTTGTGGCCGCCAGCAAAGGGTGACGTATCAGGCGACGGCTTCGCTGGCCTTGCTCGCCAGACGGTCATAGGCCACGGCAGCCACCAGGGTGACCACCGATGGCACCAGCCACGCCAGCCCCTGATCGCTCAGCGGCAGGTTGGCCAGCGCAGACGGCAGTTGCTCGGTGAAGCCAGCCCCCTTCAGGGCATCAACCAGACCAAACACCAGCGATACACCCATCACCGGCGCAAACACGCGAGTCGGCGAGCGGAAGAACTCCGTGCAGAAGCTCAGCGCCACCAGGGCAATGCACGGCGGGTAAATGGCAGTCAACACCGGGATCGAGAAAGCGATCAGCTTGGTCAGGCCCAGGTTGGACACCAGCAGCGAGAAGCCGGCCAGCATTACTACCAAAGTCTTGTAAGACAGCGGCAGGCACTTGCTGAAGTACTCGGCGCAGGCACAGGTCAGGCCCACTGCAGTCACCAGGCACGCCAGCGAAATCAGCACGGCCAGGAAGCCGCTACCCAGGGAACCGAAGGTGTGCTGCACATAGGCATGCAACACCATGGCACCGTTGGTGGCGTCAGCGGCGATGATGTGACTGCCTTCGCCCAAACGGAACAGGCTGACATACACCAGCGCCAGGCCGACACCGGCGATCAGGCCGGCGATGATGGCGTAGCGGGTGATCAGCTTCGGCGACTCCACGCCGCGCGAGCGGATGGCGTTGACGATGACGATGCCGAATACCAGGGCACCCAGCGTGTCCATGGTCAGGTAGCCGTTGATGAAGCCATTGGAGAACGGCGCGGCCTGGTAGGCCGGCTGCGCGTCACCCACGGGGCCGGCCGGCAGCATGAACGCGGCGATGCCGAGCGCGGCCAGGGCGATGATCTTCAGCGGTGCCAGGAAGCGGCCAACGGTGTCCAGCAGCTTGCCGGGGTACATGGACACCGCCAGCACCACCAGGAAATACACCAGGCTGTAGCAGAACAGCGCAGTCGGGCTGTCGCCGGTCAGCGGCGCCAGGCCCACTTCGAACGACACGGTGGCCGTGCGTGGGGTGGCGAACAGCGGACCTACGGCCAGGTAGCTGACAGCCGCCAGCAGGCCGCCCGCGACCTTGCCGATAGGGCTGCTGAGGGCGTCCATGCCACCGCCGACCTTGGCCAGCGCGACAACGGTCACCACCGGCAGACCCACTGCGGTGATCAGGAAGCCGAAAGCGGCCATCCACGCGTGCGGGCCTGCCTGCAGACCGACGATCGGCGGGAAGATGATGTTGCCAGCGCCGACGAACAACGCGAACGTCATGAAACCAAGTGCCAGGATGTCCTGGCCTTTCAACACTTTCATTAAGGAATCCACACTACTGAATCGGAATTTAGAGAGGGATTTCCCCCTGGGTCAGGGAAATGCGGCCAGGCTGGATAAGCCAGGCCCTTACAGCGTGCGAACACCCCTTTTGGGGGCACATCGCAGAGATGGCGGCTAGCGTATCGGATTCGGGCGATAAACGCACTGTTATTGCACGCGCCGTCCGATGAACGCGCGGTAATGTCGCGACCAAGACTCATTTTGCCGATTTCAGAGGGTGAAACGTTTCATCAGAAGCGCCTGACAGACATCATTTCCCTTGGCGGATAGGCTTGCCCGTTTTCCGTTGAGGCTGAATCTGCCATGCGCCCTGCCGAGCTGAACCCCGCCACCCCCCGCCTGAAAACGGCGCGCCTGTTGCTCTCGCCGCTGGCCGAGCATGACGCCGAGGCATTCCAGTCACTGTTTGCCCAATGGGAGATCGTGCAGCACCTCACCCACCATGTGCCCTGGCCCTACCCTGCCGGGGAGGCGAAACGCTTTATCGTCGAAGACGCGCTCCCTGCCATGGGCAGCAGGGAGGAATGGCACTGGAGCCTGCGCCTGCGCAGTGACCCGGGGCAATTGATCGGCAGCATCTGCCTGATGGATGAGCCCGACGACAACAGGGGCTTCTGGCTGGGCCTGCCGTGGCAGCGCCAGGGCCTGATGACCGAAGCCTGTGGCGCGGTGAATCGCTTCTGGTTCGGCACCCTGGGGCGCGAGCGCCTGCGGGTGGCGAAGTCGGTCGACTGCCTGGCCTCGCAACGCCTGTCGGAGCGCGAAGGCATGCGCAAAGTGCTCGAACGCGGCGCGACCTTCGTCAATGGCCCCGGCACCGAACAAATTTGGGAGCTGAGCCGCAGCAGCTGGCTGAAACACCATACCCCGTAGGGACCGTTGCACGAACAACGTGGGAGTGGGCTCTGCCCACGAAAAGGCCGCCGTGCGATACCAGACACTACGCAGTGCTCATTTCGCGGGTAGAACGCGCTTCCCATACAAACGACAAAGGCCACCCGAAGGTGGCCTTTGTTGGCTCAGCTAATCACAAAAGGCTCAGGCCTTCTTGATTTCCCAGCCAGTCAGCTCGGCCAGGGCCTTGCCGATGTCAGCCAGCGAACGCACGGTTTTCACGCCGGCGTCTTGCAGGGCTGCGAACTTCTCGTCTGCAGTGCCCTTGCCGCCGGAGATGATTGCGCCTGCGTGGCCCATGCGCTTGCCTGGAGGGGCAGTCACACCAGCGATGTAGGACACGACCGGCTTGGTCACGTTGGCCTTGATGTAGGCAGCCGCTTCTTCTTCAGCCGAACCGCCGATCTCGCCGATCATTACGATCGCCTCGGTCTTCGGGTCTTCCTGGAACAGCTTCAGGATGTCGATGAAGTTGGAGCCCGGGATCGGGTCACCGCCGATGCCCACGCAGGTCGACTGGCCGAAGCCGGCGTCGGTGGTCTGCTTCACCGCTTCGTAGGTCAGGGTGCCGGAACGCGACACGATGCCTACCTTGCCTGGCAAGTGGATGTGACCTGGCATGATGCCGATCTTGCACTCGCCCGGAGTGATGACGCCTGGGCAGTTCGGGCCGATCAGGGTAACACCCAGCTCGTCGCACTTGACCTTGGCATCCAGCATGTCCAGGGTAGGAATGCCTTCGGTGATGCAGATGATCAGCTTGATGCCGCCGAACGCCGCTTCAAGGATGGAATCCTTGCAGAACGGAGCCGGAACGTAGATAACGCTGGCGGTAGCGCCGGTGGCCTTGACAGCCTCGGCAACGGTGTTGAACACCGGCAGGTCCAGGTGAGTGGTACCGCCCTTGCCCGGGGTCACGCCGCCCACCATCTTGGTGCCGTAGGCGATGGCTTGTTCGGAGTGGAAAGTACCCTGCGAGCCGGTGAAGCCCTGGCAGATGACTTTGGTATCTTTATTGATCAGGACGCTCATTACTTGCCCTCCGCAGCTTTAACGACTTGTTGAGCAGCGTCGGTCAGGCTGGTGGCAGCGATGATGTTCAGACCGCTTTCTGCCAGTACTTTGGCGCCCAGGTCAGCGTTGTTGCCTTCAAGGCGAACAACCACCGGGATTTTCACGCCGACTTCTTTCACGGCGCCGATGATGCCTTCGGCAATCATGTCGCAGCGAACGATGCCGCCGAAGATGTTGACCAGTACTGCGGCGACGTTGGAGTCGGACAGGATGATCTTGAACGCTTCGGTCACGCGCTCTTTGGTAGCGCCGCCGCCCACGTCCAGGAAGTTGGCAGGCTTGCCGCCGTGCAGGTTGACGATGTCCATGGTACCCATGGCCAGGCCGGCACCGTTGACCATGCAGCCGATGTTGCCTTCCAGTGCCACGTAGTTCAGTTCGAACTTGGCAGCATGGGCTTCACGGGCGTCGTCCTGCGACGGGTCATGGAACGTCTTCAGTTTAGGCTGACGGTACATGGCGTTGGCGTCGATGTTGATCTTGGCGTCCAGGCAATGCAGATCGCCGTCAGCCTTGATCACCAGCGGGTTGACTTCCAGCAGGGCCAGGTCGTGGTCCTGGAACAGCTTGGCCAGGCCGACGAAGATCTTGGCGAACTGGGCAACCTGCTTGCCTTCCAGACCCAGCTGGAATGCCAGGTCGCGACCCTGGAACGGCTCAGCGCCGACCAGTGGGTCGATGGTAGCTTTCAGAATCTTTTCAGGAGTGTCGTGAGCGATCTTCTCGATGTCGACGCCACCTTCGGTGGACGCCATGAACACGATACGACGGCTGGAACGGTCTACCACTGCGCCCAGATACAGCTCTTTGGCGATATCGGTGCAGGATTCAACCAGGATCTTGGTAACAGGCTGGCCATTGGCGTCAGTCTGGTAAGTCACCAGACGCTTGCCCAGCCACTGCTGTGCGAAGGCCTTGGCGTCTTCTTTGCTGCGAACCAGCTTGACGCCGCCCGCTTTACCGCGACCACCTGCGTGGACCTGAGCCTTGACGACCCATTCGGTCCCGCCGATTTTCTCGCAAGCTTCTGCTGCTTCTTCCGGGGTGTCTACCGCGTAACCCTTGGATACTGGCAGGCCGTATTCAGCGAACAGCTGCTTACCCTGATACTCGTGAAGATTCATGCTTATTACCGTCTTCGTTAGGTACTGCGCTTCGGCGCTGCGCTCTTTGTGGAGTGCCGCGCCACCTGTGACTGCTGCTCGCAGGCGTTCAAGGATGCGTGGTCCCTGTTGGCCTGCGGGATGAGTCCGACGAACTTTCCGCGGTGAGTCGTGCACGCAAGACTCACGACGGGCGGCCCGTCGTGGTTTCTTATTGTTTCACTTAACGCTTTTTACGGTTGGCAATGTGAATGGCGCCGCCATTCACCGCCAGCGCTGCTTCATGCAGTGCTTCGGACAGAGTCGGGTGGGAGAAAACCATCATCCCCAGATCTTCGGCGCTAGTGCCGAATTCCATGCCGATTGCGCCTTGCTGAACCAGTTCTGCTGCGCTTGGGCCAATTACATGTACGCCCAGTACGCGGTCAGTCTTGGCATCAGCGATAACTTTTACAAAACCGCCGGTATCGTTTGCTGCCATGGCACGGCCACTGGCGGCGAACGGGAAGGTGCCCACGTTAACTTCAACGCCTTCAGCCTTCAAGGCCTGTTCGGTCTTACCGACCCATGCAATTTCCGGGTGGGTGTAGATAACCGACGGGATCAGGTCGTAGTTCATCTGGGTCTTGTGACCCTTGATGCGCTCAACCACCATGATGCCCTCTTCGGAGGCCTTGTGGGCCAGCATCATGCCGCGTACCACGTCACCGATGGCGTACACGCCCGGAACGCTGGTGGTGCAGTGATCGTCGACGAAAATGAAGCCACGCTCGTCGATGTTCACGCCGCTGTCAGCAGCCAGCAGGTCGGTGGTCACCGGGCGACGGCCCACGGCCACGATCAGCTTGTCGAAAGTGATGTTCTGTTCGCCGTTGGCGTCGGTGTAGGTGACCACGACTTCTTCGCCGTTGACCTTGGAACCGGTGACGCGAGCGCCCAGCTTGATGTCCAGACCCTGCTTGGTCAGGGTCTTGTAGGCTTCTTTCGAGACGGCAGCGTCGGCTGCAATCAGGAAGGTGTCCAGGGCTTCGAGCACGGTGACTTCAGCGCCCAGGCGCGACCATACCGAACCCAGCTCCAGACCGATCACGCCAGCGCCGATCACGCCCAGACGCTTTGGCACGGCCTGGAATTCCAGGGCGCCAGTGGAGTCGACGATGACATTGTTGTCGACCGGGGCCGGCGGAATGTCGATTGGGCGCGAGCCCGAAGCCAGAATGATGTTCTCGGCTTCGATGACTTCGGTGCTGCCGTCAGGCTTGGTGACTTCGACTTTCTTGCCGGCCAGCAGTTTGCCGTGGCCCTGGATCGAAGTGACGCCGTTGGCCTTGAACAGGGTGGCAACGCCGGAGGTCAGGCCTTTGACGATGTTGGCCTTGCGGCCGACCATCGCTGGCACGTCCATGGTCACGCCGCTGTGGCCGATACCGTGGATGGCGAAACCGTCCTGGGCTTCGTGGAATTTCCAGGAGCTGTCCAGCAGCGCCTTGGAAGGAATGCAGCCGACGTTCAGGCAAGTACCGCCCAGGGCCAGTTTGCCTTCCTTGTCGGTGTACTTCTCGATGCAGGCAGTCGAAAGACCAAGCTGTGCTGCCTTGATGGCGGCCACGTAGCCGCCAGGGCCCGCACCAATCACTACCACGTCGAATTTCTGAGTCATAAAACGTTTCCTTTTAGCGGCAAGCTTCAAGCTGCAAGCCTCAAGCTAGAAGCGTATCGCGCTCACGGGGCGCTTGTCGCTTGTAGCTTGAAACTTGTAGCTGCTTTTTAGATGTCGAGCAGCAGACGCGCTGGATCTTCGAGCAGGTTCTTGATGGTCACCAGGAAGGTAACGGCTTCTTTACCGTCGATCAGGCGGTGATCGTAGGACAGCGCCAGGTACATCATCGGACGGATCACGACCTGACCGTTGACGGCCATCGGACGCTGGATGATGTTGTGCATGCCCAGGATGGCGGCCTGAGGCGGGTTGACGATCGGGGTCGACATCATCGAACCGAAGGTACCACCGTTGGTGATAGTGAAGGTACCACCGGTCATTTCTTCCATCGACAGCTTGCCGTCGCGCGCCTTC
>KI547166.1:522737-531699 GCA_000497835.1 gamma proteobacterium L18
TTGCCGAAGGTGGCAATGCCGCCTTCGATTTCGGCCAGGCTCATCAGCTCGGCGTTACGCAGAACCGGTACCACCAGGCCGCGGTCGCTGGACACGGCAACACCGACGTCAGCGTAACCGTGGTAGACGATGTCGGCGCCGTCGATCGAGGCGTTGACGGCCGGGAAGCGTTTCAGCGCTTCGGTGGCCGCCTTGACGAAGAACGACATGAAGCCCAAGCGCACGCCGTTGTGGGACTTCTCGAACAGATCCTTGTACTTCGAACGCAGGGCCATGACTTCGGTCATGTCGACTTCGTTGAAGGTGGTCAGCATGGCCATGTTCGACTGGGCTTCGACCAGACGCTCGGCAACCTTGGCACGCAGACGGGTCATCGGCACGCGTTTTTCAACGCGGTCACCGGCGGCCAGCACGGGGGCGGCAGCAGCGGCAGGCTTGGCAGCTGGAGCAGCGGCAGGTGCGGACTTCTTGGCTTCGATGGCGGCAACCACGTCTTCCTTGGTCACGCGGCCGTCTTTGCCAGTGCCCTTGATGCTGCTCAGGGCAATGCCGTTTTCTTCGGCCAGCTTGCGGGCAGCCGGGGCGCCAATGGCGTCTTCGTCGCCAGCAGCGGCAGCAGCCGGGGCAGCGGCAGCGGCAGGCGCGGCAGCTGGAGCGGCGGCTGCGGCGCCGCCTTCAACGATGGAGCCCAGCACTTCGTCGGACAGGACGGTTTCGCCCTCGCCCTTGACGATGGCGCCCAGTACGCCGTCAGCGGTGGCGAGTACTTCCAGCACTACTTTGTCGGTTTCGATGTCGACAATCAGCTCGTCGCGCTTGACGGCTTCGCCCGGTTGCTTGTGCCAGGTGGCAACGGTGCCATCGGCAACCGATTCCGGGAAAGTAGGGGCTTTGATCTCGATAGCCATTATCAGTGGTTCCTTAAATTCGGTTTCTTGTGCGCGATGGCATCAAACGGTAAAGGCGTCTTGCAGCAGTTTTTCCTGCTGCTCGGCGTGCATCGAAGCGTAACCACAGGCTGGCGCGGCCGAAGCATCGCGACCGGCGTATTCCAGGACCAGGCCCTTCTTGTGGTTGTTGAAGCTGCGACGCATGTGATGCTGGCTGCTGTACCAGGCGCCCTGGTTCATCGGTTCTTCCTGACACCACACCACGTTTTCGAGGTTGGTGTACGGGGCGAGCGTCTCCATCAGGTCGTCTTCAGGGAACGGGTACAGTTGCTCCAGACGCACGATCGCGATGTCATCACGGCCTTCGGCGCGGCGTTTTTCCAGCAGGTCGTAGTAGACCTTGCCGCTGCACAGCACCAGGCGCTTGACCTTGGCCGGCTCGATGGCGTCGATTTCCGGGATAACGGTCTGGAAGGAGCCTTCGGCCAGGTCTTCCAGGGTCGAGACCGCCAGCTTGTGACGCAGCAGCGACTTGGGTGTCAGCACGACCAGCGGCTTGCGCAGCGGACGGATGACCTGGCGGCGCAGCAGGTGGTAGATCTGCGCCGGCGTGGTCGGCACGCACACCTGGATGTTGTGCTCGGCGCACAGCTGCAGGTAACGCTCCAGACGTGCCGAGGAGTGCTCAGGCCCCTGCCCTTCGTAACCGTGTGGCAGCAGCATGGTCAGGCCGCACAGACGGCCCCACTTGTGCTCACCACTGGTGATGAACTGGTCGATCACCACTTGCGCACCGTTGGCGAAGTCGCCGAACTGGGCTTCCCAGATCACCAGCGCGTTTGGCGAGGTGGTGGAGTAGCCGTATTCGAACGCCAGGACCGCTTCTTCGGACAGGAACGAATCGTACAGGTCGAAACGTGGCTGGCCGGCATACAGGTTCTGCAGAGGGATATAAGTGGAAGCATCCTTCTGGTTGTGCAGTACCGCGTGGCGGTGCGAGAAGGTGCCGCGACCGATGTCCTGGCCGGTCATGCGCACCGGATGGCCTTCGAAGGCCAGGGTGGCGTACGCCATGGTTTCGGCGTAGCCCCAGTTGATCGGCAAGCCACCGGCCTGCATCTTCTGGCGGTCTTCGTAGATCTTGGCCACCTGACGCTGAACCACGAAGCCTTCCGGAATTTCCAGCAGCTTGGCGGACAGTTCCTGCAGGGTCTTCAGGTCGAAGCGGGTGTCGTGACGCGCCGTCCAGGCGTGGCCCAGGTACGGACGCCAGTCCACGAACAATTCCTTGTTCGGCTCTTTGACCAGGCTTTTCACCACGTGCAGACCGTTGTCCAGCGCGTTGCGGTACTCGTCCACCTGCGCCTGCACGGCGTCGGCATTGAGGCTGCCGCCCTGGATCAGACGTTCGGCGTAGAGCTCGCGCGTGGTGCGCTGCTTGGTGATCTGCTGGTACATCAGCGGCTGGGTGCCGCTTGGCTCGTCGGCCTCGTTGTGGCCGCGACGGCGGTAGCACACCAGGTCGATGACGATGTCGCGCTTGAACTGCATGCGGTAATCGACGGCCAGCTGCGTGACGAACAGCACAGCCTCCGGATCATCGCCGTTCACGTGCAGGATCGGCGCCTGGATCATCTTGGCAACGTCGGTGGCGTACTCGGTGGAACGCGAGTCGAGCGGGTTGCTGATGGTGAAGCCGACCTGGTTGTTGATCACGATGTGCACGGTACCGCCGGTCTTGAAACCGCGGGTCTGCGACATCTGGAAGGTTTCCATGACCACGCCCTGACCGGCAAACGCCGCATCACCGTGGATGGAAATCGGCAGTACCTTGTCGCCGACCGCATCGTTGCGACGGTCCTGACGGGCACGCACCGAACCTTCTACCACCGGGGAAACGATTTCCAAGTGGGACGGGTTGAACGCCATGGCCAGGTGGACTTCGCCGCCCGGGGTCATCACGTTGGACGAGAAGCCCTGGTGATACTTCACGTCACCGGAGCCCAGCTCGACCTTCTTCTTGCCTTCGAACTCGTCGAACAGCTCGCGCGGGTTCTTGCCGAAGGTGTTCACCAGCACGTTCAGACGGCCACGGTGGGCCATGCCGATCACGACTTCCTTGGTGCCGTAGGAACCGGAACGCTGGATCATCTCGTCGAGCATCGGAATCAGGCTTTCACCGCCTTCCAGACCGAAACGCTTGGTGCCTGGGTATTTGGTGCCCAGGTACTTCTCCAGGCCTTCCGCCGCGGTGACGCGCTCGAGCACATGGCCCTTGATTTCAGCGGAGAAGACTGGACGGCCGCGTACGCTTTCCAGACGCTGCTGGAACCACTGGCGTTGCTCGGAATCGACGATGTGCGTGAACTCGGAGCCGATGGTGCGACAATATGTCTGCTGCAACGCTTCGAGAATTTCGCGTAGGCTCGCTTCCTCTTTGCCGATGAACAGGTCGCCGGCACGGAAAGTAGTATCAAGATCGGCATTGGTCATGCCGTAATGATTGATTGACAGGTCTGCCGGTGCAGGTCGCTGCCACAGCCCCAGCGGGTCCAGCTGGGCCGCCTGATGGCCGCGCATGCGGTAGGCCTGGATCAATCGCAGCACTTCAACTTGCTTCTTCTCATGCTCGCTGCTCACGCTTCCGGCGGAAACCGGTTGGGCGCGGCGCTGGTTTTTAGCCAGCAACACGAAATGATCGCGAATTGTAGAGTGCGAAACATCGGTAGCTGCGCCGCCATCGGCCGGCAGCTTCTGGAAGTAGGTGCGCCACTCTTCTGGCACAGCGTTAGGGTCGTGCAGGTAGAGTTCGTAGAGCTCTTCCACATAGGCAGCGTTACCACCGGAAAGGTAGGCACTGCTCCACATGCGCTGCATCACGCTTTCTTGCATGCTTGGTCACCCTCGTGTGGGGACTCCACCGGCGTTGACGCCTGGCATCTTGAATAAGTCCGAGCAGCGACTACAACAAGCCACCTAGTATCACGCAAGTAGTCCGGGTACCAGCCCGGATGCCCCTGCTGGTCTCATTGCTTCAAAATTAAAAGCGACAGCCTTGTGGGCCATGCTTTGGTTGTCACCGAAGTGCGGGTTGAAGAAGACCCGCACCCCGGAGGTTTACGTTACAACAGGCGAATCAGACGCCGCTTTGCAGCAGCATGTTACGTACGTGGCCGATTGCCTTGGTCGGGTTCAGACCCTTGGGGCAAACGTTCACGCAGTTCATGATGCCCCGGCAGCGGAATACGCTGAACGGGTCATCCAGGGACGCCAGGCGCTCATTGGTCTTGGTGTCACGGCTGTCAGCCAGGAAACGATAGGCTTGCAGCAGTGCAGCAGGGCCCAGGAACTTGTCAGGGTTCCACCAGAAGGACGGGCAGGAAGTCGAGCAGCAAGCGCACAGGATGCACTCATACAGACCGTCCAGCTTCTCGCGCTCTTCAGGCGACTGCAGACGCTCGATGGCCGGGGCCGGCGTGTCGTTCTGCAGGAATGGCTTCACCTTCTCGTACTGCTTGTAGAAGATGCTCATATCGACGACCAGGTCACGGATTACCGGCAGACCAGGCAGTGGACGAATGACCAGTTTGTTACCTTTTACGACAGCGGACAGCGGCGTGATGCACGCCAGGCCGTTCTTGCCGTTGATGTTCATGCCGTCGGAGCCGCAAACGCCCTCACGGCAGGAGCGACGGTACGAGAAACCCTCGTCCTGTTCCTTGATCAGCGCCAGAACGTCCAGGACCATCAGGTCCTTGCCGCCGGTGTCGACCTGGAAGGTCTGCATGGCCGGCGCGGTATCCACGTCGGGGTTGTAGCGATAAACACTGACTTGCAACATGGCGGCCACCCTTAGTAAGTCCGGACTTTAGGTTCGAAAGTCGGAACGGTTTTCGGCGAGAAGTTCACAGCGCGCTTGGCAACGCGTTTCTCACCCGGGAAGTACAGGGTGTGGCACAGCCAGTTTTCGTCGTCGCGATCTTCGTAGTCTTCACGGGCGTGAGCGCCGCGGGACTCTTTGCGATGCTCGGCGGCGATCGCGGTGGCTTCAGCCACTTCCAGCAGGTTCTGCAGCTCAAGGGCTTCGATTCGAGCGGTGTTGAAACCTTGGCTCTTGTCGTTGATCTTGACGTTGGCGATACGCTCGCGCAGGGTCGCCAGCTGGGCGATACCTTTCTGCATGTATTCGCCGGTACGGAACACACCGAAGTAGTTCTGCATGCACTGCTGCAGCTCTTTACGCAGGGTTGCCACGTCTTCGCCAGTGGTGCGGGTGTTCAGGCCGTTCAGGCGAGCCAGGGCCACTTCGATGTCGGTGTCGCTGGCACGGGCGTATTCAACGCCTTCGCTCAGGGCCTGCTCCAGGTGCAGACCGGCAGCGCGACCGAATACCACCAGGTCGAGCAGCGAGTTGCCGCCCAGGCGGTTGGCACCGTGAACCGATACGCACGCCACTTCACCCACTGCGAACAGGCCAGGGATGATTGCGTCATTGCCTTCGGCGTCCTGAGTGATGGCCTGGCCATGAATGTTGGTGGCGATGCCGCCCATCATGTAGTGGCAGGTTGGAACCACGGGAACCGGCGCAACGACCGGATCAACGTGAGCGAAGGTCTTGGACAGCTCGCAGATACCCGGCAGGCGGCTGTGCAGTACTTCCTCGCCCAAGTGGTCGAGCTTGAGCATCACGTGGTCGCCATCAGGGCCGCAACCGTTACCGGCGATGATTTCTTTAACCATCGAGCGGGCAACCACGTCACGACCAGCCAGGTCTTTGGCGTTAGGCGCGTAACGCTCCATGAAACGCTCGCCGTGCTTGTTGATCAGGTAACCACCTTCACCACGGCAACCTTCGGTCACCAGTACACCGGCGCCGGCGATGCCGGTTGGGTGGAACTGCCACATCTCGATGTCCTGCACCGGCACGCCGGCACGCAGGGCCATGCCCACGCCGTCGCCGGTGTTGATCAGGGCGTTGGTGGTGGACGAGTAGATACGACCGGCACCGCCGGTAGCCAGTACGGTGGCGTCAGCGCGGATGTACGAGGTTTCGCCGGTTTCGATGCAGATCGCGATCACGCCGACGAAGGCGCCTTCGGAGTTCTTCACCAGGTCCACGGCGTAGTATTCGTTCAGGAACACGGTGCCGGCTTTCAGGTTGGCCTGGTACAGGGTGTGCAGCAGGGCGTGACCGGTACGGTCGGCCGCAGCGCAGGTACGGGCAGCCTGGCCACCTTTACCGAAGTCCTTGGACTGACCACCGAACGGACGCTGGTAGATGCGGCCCTGCTCGGTACGGGAGAACGGCAGCCCCATGTGCTCCAGTTCGAACACGGCTTCCGGGCCTACGGAACACATGTATTCGATAGCGTCCTGGTCACCGATGTAGTCGGAGCCCTTGACGGTATCGTACATGTGCCAGCGCCAGTCATCGTTCGGGTCGGCGGAAGCGATGGCGCAGGTGATGCCACCCTGGGCCGATACGGTGTGCGAACGGGTCGGGAACACCTTGGTGACCACGGCAGTCTTGTGACCGCCCTGTGCCAGTTGCAGCGCAGCGCGCATGCCGGCGCCACCACCACCAATGATGATGGCGTCGAAAGTCATTGAATTGATGCTAGCCATGAATCAGATACCCCAAAGAATCTGCACACCCCAGACGAAGTACGCGAACATTGCAACGCCGCATACTGCCTGGAACAGGAAACGCACTGCTGTCGCGGCCTTGCCCAGCGCCATCGGCGTCAGGTAGTCGGTCGCGATCGTCCACATGCCGACCCAGGCGTGAGCACTGAGGGCCACCAGCGCCAGAAGGCTGAAGATGCGCATGGCGTTGTGGGCGAACAGCGCATGCCATTGGTCATAGCCAATGCCTGGATGCGCAACGAGGTATCCGATCAGGAAAATGAAATAAGCCGCGAGAACAACCGCCGACACACGCTGTGCCATCCAGTCGTAGAGGCCCGAACGCGAAAGATTCGTAACGCTGGTTACCATATCCAAACTCCTGCCAGAACGATCAGCACCACGGAAACGGCGATGATGATTTTGGAGCCACGGCGACCGCCTTCCAGCGTCTCACCAATACCGGCATCCATGATCAGATGGCGCACACCGGCCACCAAGTGATACAGCAGGGAGGACAAAAGACCCCATGCAACGAACTTGGCCAGAGGACTGGTCAAGGTGTCCTTCACGGACGCGAAGCCTTCTTCCGAACCCAGGGATTTGCCCAATGCATAAAGCATGAAGCCGATACCCACGAACAGAATGATGCCCGATACGCGATGAAGGAACGACGTTACGCCGGTTATGGGGAGTTTGATGGTCCTTAGGTCTAGGTTTACAGGTCGTTGGCTATTCACGGCTTTTTTTCACACTGAAGAGCCCCTAGCAAGCAGGGCAAGTTGTCGGGAAGTGTACTGGTCAGGTACCCACCACCCAGGGAGTGACGACGCCAGCGGAAACGGGCTGAAAAGCCCCTGACGGTCGGCTGCCGAGTATAGACAGTTAGGATACTAATGACAACGCGCAGACCTACCCGAAAGGGCGGATTGCGCTATATGAAAAAAAGGCGTAAATGGCAGGGATAAGCGAAGAAAAACAGCGCTAAAAGCCTTGTACAGCCTGACTTTAAGCAAATTGACATTCGGATTTATCTCACTATAGTGGTGCGGGCCCTGCGTGGGGGGTCTGTCTGATGATTTCAAGCATTAATAGGAGGCCACATGGCTGACAAAAAAGCGCAGTTGATCATCGAGGGCGCAGCCCCCGTCGAGCTGCCGATTTTAACCGGCACCGTTGGTCCCGATGTAATCGACGTGAGAAGCCTGACTTCCACCGGCCGCTTCACTTTCGACCCAGGCTTCATGTCGACCGCCTCGTGCGAGTCGAAAATCACCTATATCGATGGTGACAAAGGCATCCTGCTGCACCGCGGCTACCCGATCGAGCAGCTGGCCGAGAAATCCGACTACCTGGAAACCTGCTACCTGCTGCTCAACGGCGAACTGCCGACGGCAGAGCAGAAAGCCCAGTTCGTCAGCACCGTGAAAAACCACACCATGGTGCACGAGCAGTTGAAGACCTTCTTCAACGGCTTCCGCCGCGACGCCCACCCCATGGCCGTGATGTGCGGCGTGGTCGGCGCCCTGTCCGCGTTCTACCATGACTCGCTGGACATCAATAACCCGCAGCACCGCGAAATTTCCGCTGTGCGCCTGGTCGCCAAGATGCCGACCCTGGCAGCGATGGTGTACAAGTACTCCATGGGCCAACCCATGATGTACCCGCGCAACGACCTGTCGTACGCGGAAAACTTCCTGCACATGATGTTCAACACCCCGTGCGAGATCAAACCGATCAGTCCAATCCTGGCCAAGGCCATGGACCGCATCTTCATCCTGCACGCCGACCACGAGCAGAACGCCTCGACGTCCACCGTGCGCCTGGCGGGCTCCTCGGGTGCCAACCCGTTCGCCTGCATCGCCGCCGGCATCGCGGCACTGTGGGGCCCTGCCCACGGCGGTGCGAACGAAGCCGTGCTGACCATGCTCGATGAAATCGGCGATGTGTCCAACATCGACAAATTCATCGCCAAGGCCAAGGACAAGAACGACCCGTTCAAACTGATGGGCTTCGGTCACCGCGTTTACAAGAACCGCGACCCGCGCGCCACCGTGATGAAGCAGACCTGCGACGAAGTCCTGAAAGAGCTGGGCATCAAGGACGACCCGCAACTGCAACTGGCCATGCGCCTGGAAGAGATCGCCCTGACCGATCCGTACTTCATCGAACGCTCGCTGTACCCGAACGTCGACTTCTACTCGGGGATCATCCTCAAGGCGATCGGCATTCCTACCAGCATGTTTACCGTGATCTTTGCCCTGGCACGTACTGTGGGCTGGATTTCGCACTGGAAGGAAATGCTGTCCAGCCCGTACAAGATCGGGCGTCCGCGTCAGCTGTATACCGGTTATGACTCGCGTGATGTGAGCAAGCTGGAAGATCGCAAGTAAGCCACTGGCTGAAAACGCAAAAAGGCTGCCCTTGGGCAGCCTTTTTTATTGCCG
>KI547166.1:533989-645527 GCA_000497835.1 gamma proteobacterium L18
AGTTCGCGGTGTATGTGAGGATTGCTATGGGTGGTCCGGCCAGCGCAGCCTGGCGGCAGCGGCTACAGAAATAGAGAGGAGCGTACGCGTACAAGTACGCGTACGGGCAACGCAGAGTGTGTTACTGCTCAGCCTTGGCGCGCAGCGCCTTGAGGGTATTGAAGGGCGCATCCACTACAAACTTGTTCGCCACAAACGACGGCACGCTGCCACCCGGCTCAGTGTGCACCTGGTAAGTCACCTCGGTGCTGTCCGCCCCCTTGGGCACCAGCTTCCAGAAGCCCTGCACCTGGGCAACACGAACAAAGCCCTTCTCGGCCGGCAGGTAGGTAGGCACCTCTTCCAGGTTACGGGTCAAGCTGCCATCGGCGCCATGCACCGACGTCACGTGCAAGATCGAGTCGCGCGGGGTGACTGGCCACGGCGTGTTGAACTGGGTGTAGGTCCAGCTCTGATCACCCTCGTTCTTGAGCAGTTTCTGCGACTTGCATTCGTGAATCCAGGCACAGGCGCCCGATACGTCTTCCTGCAAAGCCTGGATCTTGGCCAGCGGCGCCTTGATCACGGTCACACCGCGGTAGGCCTTGTAATCGGAACCTGGCACCACGCTAAGCGACACCTTGATGCCGTCTTCGTCCTTGGCCGTTTGCCAATCCTCGGCCTGCGCCGCCGTGGCAACCAGCGCCATCAAACTACATGCAACAGCCAAACGATGCAGCGAACCCATAGTTTTTTTCCTTATTGTCCAGGAGGCACACCACTCCTCGCCCCGCCTACGCCACAGATGTCATCTGCTCCCACCAACCCAGCAACTGTATGGCCTGGGCATTGGTTTCCCCGCACACCTCAGGGTCGGCCTGGAAGCCGCCGCACACCGCCGGGCGCTCAGGACGACCGAACAGCTGGCACAGGTTGTCAGGATCCAGTTGCACACAACGCTCACCGGCCGGCTTGCCGTCAGGCATGCCAGGGATGGGCGAGGAAATGGAAGGGGCAATGCAGCAGGCGCCGCAGCCTTCACGGCACTTCATGACAGGCGTAAACCTCAATCGGACGACGAGTGGATGTAGCGGGATAGTAACCGCTTAAACAGGCGTTTGAAATTGTTTCAAGACGGAAATCGACAGGGTGATACTGCCAACCACCCGTTCGATTACTGTTTGAACTGAAAATCCAGCGCTGCACCTTCGACTTCCCGGTTGCTTTCGTTGCGGCGCGGCAACTGCATCTCATTGCTCAACAGACGGCCGTTAAGCTGGAAGTCTTCGGTTTTCTTCTCATCGAAGTAGGAGGGCAGCAACGTCTTTTCACGGGCCGGTGCGGCCGCATCGATCTTTTTCTGCGGCTCCAGGTTGTTGACCATGGCCTTGGGCAACGTCAGGTCGATCTTTGCCTTGGGCAGGTCCACGGCCACCGCATCAGCTTCCTTGCGGCTTTTACTCTTGCTGGCCACCGGCTTCTTCTTGACCGTCTTGGTCGCGCTCGCCGCAGGCTTCCTGGTAGCAGGGGCGACCTTTTTGGCAGCCGGGGCCGCCTTGGCCGCCTTTTTCGCAGGCACGGCACTGCTGTCGGCCTGGGCGACCAACAGCGGCGAGGCGTTCAGCGGCAACGATTGAGAACAGGCCATGCCAGACCCCAGGCACAGCACGAGCATTCCGATACAGCGCAAGGCATTCATAGACACAGGCAGAGATGGCAGTACAAGCCTCTATGCTCCCCGTTAGAGGCCTGGCTGGCAAGCCCCCTGAACCGCCCGGGAAGGTAAATCCTTAGTAAAAGTGGCCGCCTGCCACTTCTTGACACAATTGCCCCGCCAACAGCCCCAATGTCATCAGCACTCGCTCCGCTTCCTTGTTCCACGGGATACCGCAGTTGAGGCGAATACAGTGGTTGAACTGCTCGGTGTTACTGAAGATCAAGCCAGGCGCAATGCTGATGCCTTGCTCCAGCGCGCGCACGTGCAACTCCTGGGTGTTGACCCGCCCGGGCAGGCTGACCCACAGGATAAAGCCACCCAACGGGCGGGTAATCTGCGTGCCCTCGGGGAAGAACTGCTGCACCGCCAATTGATAGGCGCTCAGGTTCTTGCGGTATTCCTGACGAATGAACCGCAGATGCCGGTCATATCCGCCATTTTCCAGATAGCTGGCGATACCCATCTGGGTGACGCTGCACGCCGAGTGCGTGCTGAAGGTTTGCAAGCGCTGGATTTCCGCCTGGTATTTACCGGCGATCATCCAACCGATGCGCACACCGGGCGACAACGTCTTGGAAAAGCTGGAGCAGTACACCACATGTCCCAGGCGATCATAGGCCTTGAGGGCCTTGGTCTTGCCCTGGTCGAACATCAGTTCGCCGTAGATATCGTCTTCCACGATCTGGATATCGAAATCCGACGCCAAGCGCAGCAACTGCTTCATGCGCTCCTCGGGCATGGTGCCGCCCAGCGGGTTGCTCAGCCGCGGCGTCAGCACCAGGGCCTTGATCGACCACTGATTGGCCGCCAGCTGCAAGGCTTCCAGGCTGATGCCCGTGGAGGGATCACTGGGGATCTCGATCACTTTCAGGCCCAGCAGGTCCGCCAGCTGCAGCAAACCGTAATAGGTCGGCGATTCGGCCGCGACCAGATCGCCGGGGCGGGTCAGCACCCGCAGGGACATTTGCAGGGCGTCAACACACCCATGGGTGATCACCACTTCCGAGGGATCCACCACCACACCCGCATCGCGCATGCGGATCGCCACCTGACGGCGCAGCGGCTCGAAACCCGGGCTGAACATGTAGCTGAAGGCGCGCGGACTGTGGAAACGCGTCACCTTGGCAATCTGCTGATGCAAGGCCCGCACGGGCAGATAGTCCACGTGCGGCACCGCCGCGCCCAGGGGGAACACCCCTTCGCGCCGGGACTCCACCAGCACCTGTTGAATGATACTGGCCCGCGTGACCAGCCCTGGCCGCTCGACACGGGCGATATCCGGCGTAGGCGCGGTCAAGGCCGGCGTCTGGTGCACGTAGTAACCCGACTGCGGCCGGGCACGGATCAGCCCCTGATCTTCGAGGTTGGCGTACGCCTGCAGCACCGTGGCATGGCTCACGTTGAGCTGCGAACTCATCTTGCGCACCGACGGCACCCGCTCCCCTGGCTGATACACGCCACGGCGAATATCGTCCGCCAGTTGCTGGGCGATGCGCTGGTAGAGCAGAAGACTGGTCATGGCGGGCTTCTCGACTGATCAGGCGGTTTTATTGTCAGTACCGGAACAGTTGAAAAGTGTACGGGGACAGTTGCACGAATGCGAGGGGATTTGTCTGTATGACAGATCGTCGGTGAAGCCACTGGCCTCATCGCGAGCAAGCTTTGCTCCCACAGCGTTCACCGCTCTGGAGGTGTACACCTGTGGGAGCAAAGCTTGCTCGCGATGAGGTCAGCAGCCCCGCTATACAATCAGCGAGCGGCGCCGAGCACGCCTTTCTCATCGGAGAACACGATTTCCACACGACGATTCATCGCCCTGCCCCGCTCCGAGGCGTTGGCCTCCACCGGGTATTGGTCACCATACCCCTGCACCTGAATACGCTTCTCGTCGATGCCCAGGTCCACCAGCGTGTCGGCAACCGTCTGCGCACGGTCTTTGGACAGCTCCAGGTTGAAGTCGCTGTCACCGGTGTTGTCGGTGTAGCCCTCGATGCGCACCACACGCTTGGGGTTCAACTGCAGGAACTGCACCAGCTTGAGGACCATACGGTTGGCCGACGGTTTGAGATCCGCCTCGCCACTGTCAAACAACACATCACCCAAGGTCAGCACCAGGCCGCGATCGGTCTCGGTGGTGGCCATGCTGACAAACTGTTCCTCCAGCGCCTTGCCCTGCTGCTGCACACTGTTGAGCTTGGACTCACGCAGGGCCAGTTGCAGACGCTGGCGCTCCAGGTCCTGGCGGGTCAGCTTTTCCTTGTTCAGCGCCAACTGCGTGTGTTCGCGGGCGATCTCGCTGTAGCGCTGGCTGAGGTAGGCATACTGGGCCACGTCGTCGCCGCTGCCCCAATAGTTGGCCAGGCGCTCGGCACGCGACAGCGATTCCCCGGCGCGAATCACATCGCGTGGGGCGCTGCGCAGCACGTCGGCATCATCCTTGACCTTCTGGTAGCTGGCGCTGGCCTGCTGCAGGGTCACTGAAGAGGCCGGATGGCTGGCACAGCCGAACAGGCCCAGGCAGCCCAAGGCGATCAGGCCACTGCCCATCTGCGAAAACCGGCTCATTGCGCCTCCCCCAACTGTTTGTGCAGGCGCACGATTCGCGTATTCACCTGGGCCAACTGCTCCTGGCTTTTTTCAGTCAGCACCCGGGCTTCGGCCAGGCGCGCGTCCAGCTCGGCCTGTTCGGCCAGCAGGCGGGCCTGACGATAGCCCTGGGCGCCATTGGCGGCCAAGGCGGCAGCCAGCTTGTCGCTGGCCAGCTTCATTTCGGCGACATCGTCGTTGGCACCGACGGCGCGGGCCTGGTCCACGGCCTGTTCGGTCAGGCGCAGTTGCTCGGTGGGGGCCGGGTCACTGGCACAGCCGGCCAGGGCCAGCAGCGCGGCAACGGCGATTGAAACTTGAATTCTCACACGGGATCCCTACTGTTTTGGGGCGCTTGGCGTTTGCGGTGCAACCGGTTGCTGCAAGCGCGCCTTCCAACGTTCGACATTGCGTTGCAATACCGCCTCGGCTTGGCCGGACGCGGGCAATTCTGTCATCTTTTTCGCTAACTGTCCGCGCAGCCACGGGTCATTGCAGGCCGAATTGTGTGACAGGGCCAGGTACAGCCCCGGGCGGTCCAGTGGCGTCTCGTGGGCCACTACATCCTTGACCAGCCCCAGGCTCTGGGAAACCGCCTGCCCGGCATAGCGCCCGGCCACCAGGTATTCGGCCTTGCCCAGCATCAGTTGCTGGAACGCCACCGTCAGCGATTCGGCAGGCGCCAGGCTGAGGTTTTCGTCGGCAAAGCGCTTGAACGACGCCCCCAACCGCGCTCGCGCCGACACCACGCCCGCATGCCCATGCAGGTCGCCCACGGTGTGATAGACCATGGGCGAGCCGGCGCGGGTCCACACCAGGTAGTCGTTGAGGGCGATGCGCGGGTGGATGTAGTCCAGCGCTTCCAACTGCTCGACCGACATCGGCGCGTCCAGCAGCAAGTCCATGCGCCCGCTACGCACCTCGTCCAAGGCCTGGGACCGTCGACCGCTGTACAGCACGTCGATCTTGATGCCCAGTTCGTCGCCGATGCGCTTGAGTTGGTCGACATTGGCGCCGATCAAGTGGGCGGGGTCATCCGGGTCACGCCATGAGAACGGCTGGGCATCGGGGCTGCCGGTGGCGATCAGACGCTCGCACGTGCCAGCGGCGGTGGCCAGGGTGGGCACCAGCATAGCCAATGCCCAGGCGCCCAACAGCAGGGGTCGCTTCATGATTGATCCTTTGTACAACGTGCATAAAAAAACCCGGTCACAGGACCGGGCTCTTTTATAAGTGAAGCGGCTGGATCAGACCAGCTTTTCCAGCTCAGGTACTGCTTCGAACAGGTCAGCCACCAGGCCGTAGTCAGCCACCTGGAAGATTGGCGCCTCTTCGTCCTTGTTGATCGCCACGATCACCTTGGAGTCCTTCATGCCGGCCAGGTGCTGGATCGCGCCGGAGATACCGACGGCGATGTACAGCTGCGGCGCAACGATCTTGCCGGTCTGGCCGACCTGCATGTCGTTGGGCACGAAGCCTGCGTCCACGGCGGCGCGCGAGGCACCGACGGCGGCGCCCAGCTTGTCGGCCAGGGCGTACAGGTGCTTGAAGTTGTCGCCGTTCTGCATGCCGCGGCCGCCGGAAACGACGATCTTGGCAGCGGTCAGCTCAGGGCGATCGGACTTGGCCAGCTCTTCGCCGACGAATGCCGATTTGCCGGCGTCATGGGCAGCGCCCACGGCTTCGATGGCAGCCGAGCCACCTTCGGCGGCAACGGCGTCGAAGCCGGTGGCGCGCACGGTGATGACCTTGATGGCCGCGCTCGATTGCACGGTGGCAATGGCGTTGCCAGCGTAGATCGGACGCTTGAAGGTGTCGGCCGATTCCACCGAGATGATCTCGGAGATCTGGTCCACGTCCAGCTGGGCAGCGACGCGCGGCAGCACGTTCTTGCCGTTCGAGGTGGCCGGGGCCAGCACGTGGCTATAGGCCTTGGCCAGTTCGACCACCAGCGGGGCAACGTTTTCCGGCAGGAAGTGCGCGTAGGCGGCGTTGTCGGCCACCAGCACTTTCGCCACGCCAGCAATCTTGGCAGCAGCTTCAGCCACGGCGCCAACGCCTTGGCCAGCCACCAGCACATGCACATCACCACCGATTTTCGCGGCAGCTGCGACGGTGTTCAGGGTAGCCGGGGCTACAGCACCATTCTCGTGTTCAGCGATAACCAGGATAGTCATTTAGATTACCTTCGCTTCGTTTTTCAGTTTCTCGACCAGTTCTGCAACCGACTTGACCTTGATGCCAGCGCTGCGGGCAGCCGGGGCTTCAACCCTGATGGTCTTGTTGGTGGAAGCCACGGAAACACCCAGGGCGTCCGGGGTGACGGTTTCCAGAGGCTTCTTCTTGGCCTTCATGATGTTAGGCAGCGAAGCGTAACGAGGCTCGTTCAGACGCAGGTCGGTGGTGACGATTGCAGGCAGGTTCAGCGCAACGGTCTGCAGGCCGCCGTCGATTTCACGGGTAACGTTGACCTTGTCGCCGGCCACTTCCACCTTGGAGGCGAAGGTGCCCTGGCCGAAGCCGGTCAGCGCGGCCAGCATCTGGCCGGTCTGGTTGTTGTCGCTGTCGATGGCCTGTTTGCCCAGGATCACCAGCTGTGGCTGCTCCTTGTCGACCACGGCCTTGAGCAGCTTGGCCACGGCCAGGGAGTTCAGTTCTTCGGCGGCTTCCACCAGGATGGCGCGGTCAGCGCCCAGGGCCAGGGCGGTACGCAGTTGTTCCTGCGCGGTGCTCGGGCCAATGGTGACGACGACGATTTCGGACGCAACGCCCTTCTCTTTCAGACGCACAGCCTCTTCCACGGCGATTTCGCAGAAGGGGTTCATGGACATCTTGACGTTGGCGAGATCGACGCCAGAGTTGTCCGCTTTGACACGGACCTTGACGTTGTAGTCGACCACTCGTTTGACAGCTACAAGAACCTTCATGGATTCCTCGTTACTCTCCGGTGAAAAGAATGTCGCCCGGGCAAGGCCAGGCGATGCTCAGTGGGCACAAGGGCACCTTTAAAAACGACGGCGAACGCGCTTTGTTTAGCCCTCAACCCCGCATTTCAACAACTTACCGGCAAAACCGGGCAGTCATCGGCGGTGGCGACGTGTAAACTCCACGGCACTAGGGGCAGGGGCACGCCTGCGCGGCTCTGGCCTGGCTTTTAGAGATGCTCTCGCAGCCTCAGGACAACCTGCGGCAAATGCAAAACCGACCGTATCTTGACCGCTACGCCCGGACCGGTCAACAACCGGAACCGCCCGGTCATGCACCTGCCCCCAGCGAATTTACTGGCCTGGGGCAAATTCAAACAAACGTTTGTATTGGACCCCGCCAGTGGTGTAGATATAATGCGCGGCCAACGAGATTGCCCTGTCGTGTGACCCCAGGTGCCACTGCACCGCACCCCACGGCAGAAAAAGCGCAACGCCATTAGAAAAACTGTGAGCCTTGAGTAGGAGAGAACCTGTGGAACGCGAATACATGGAATTCGACGTGGTCATCGTCGGGGCCGGCCCCGCTGGCCTGTCCGCCGCCTGCCGCCTGAAGCAGAAAGCTGCTGCAGCGGGCCAGGAAATCAGCGTCTGCGTGGTGGAAAAAGGCTCCGAGGTCGGCGCCCACATTCTCTCCGGCGCGGTGTTCGAACCCCGTGCGCTCAACGAGCTGTTCCCGGACTGGAAAGAGCTGGGTGCGCCGCTCAACACCCCGGTTACCGGCGACGACATCTACGTGCTGCGCAGCGCCGACAGCGCCACCAAGGTGCCAGACTTCTTCGTGCCCAAGACCATGCACAACGAAGGCAACTACATCATCTCCCTGGGCAACCTGTGCCGCTGGCTGGCCCAGCAGGCCGAGAACCTGGGCGTAGAGGTGTACCCAGGCTTCGCCGCCCAGGAAGCGCTGATCGACGAAAACGGCACCGTGCGCGGCATTCTCACCGGCGACATGGGCGTGGACCGTGAAGGCCACCCCAAGGACGGCATGTACACCCCCGGCATGGAACTGCGCGGCAAGTACACGCTGTTCGCCGAAGGCTGCCGCGGCCACATCGGCAAGCAACTGATCAAGCGCTACAACCTGGACAGCGAGTCCGATGTGCAGCACTACGGCATCGGCCTGAAGGAAATCTGGGAAATCGATCCGGCCAAGCACAAGCCAGGCCTGGTGGTGCACACCGCCGGCTGGCCACTGGACATCATGAGCACCGAGAACACCGGCGGCTCCTTCCTCTACCACCTGGAAAACAACCAGGTGGTGGTCGGCCTGATCGTCGACCTGTCCTACGGCAACACTTTCCTGTCGCCGTTCGACGAGTTCCAGCGCCTCAAGCACCACCCGGTGCTCAGCCAGTACCTGGAAGGCGGCAAGCGCATCAGCTACGGCGCCCGCGCCCTGGCCAAAGGTGGCTTGAACTCGCTGCCGAAAATGGTCTTCAACGGTGGCGCGCTGATCGGCTGCGACCTGGGCACCATGAACGTGGCCAAGATCAAGGGCAGCCACACCGCAATGAAATCCGGCATGCTGGCCGCCGACGCCGTGGCCGAGAAGCTGCTGGCCGGTAGCGAGGGCGGCGACCTGCTGAACAACTACGTCGACGCGTTCAAGGCCAGCTGGCTGTACGAAGAATTGTTCGCCAGCCGCAACTTCGGCCCGGCCATGCACAAGTTCGGCCCGCTGCTGGGTGCCGGCTTCAACTGGCTGGACCAGAACATCTTCGGCGGCAAGCTGCCCTTCACCCTGCACGACACCAAGCCGGACTACGCCTGCCTGAAGCTGGCCAAGGACTCGACCCGCATCGAGTACCCCAAGCCCGACGGCAAGCTGAGCTTCGACAAGCTGAGCTCGGTGTTCCTCTCCAGCACCAACCATGAAGAGGAACAACCCTGCCACCTGAAGCTGACCGACCCGAGCATCCCGATCGGCACCAACCTGCCGCTCTACGATGAACCGGCGCAGCGCTACTGCCCGGCAGGCGTGTACGAAGTCATCACCAAGGAAGACGGCGAGAAGCGCTTCCAGATCAACGCCCAGAACTGCGTGCACTGCAAGACCTGTGACATCAAGGACCCTTCGCAGAACATCACCTGGGTAACCCCGGAAGGCTCGGGCGGGCCGACCTACCCGAATATGTAACTCCTCGCGACCAAGGTCGGCTCCTACACCCTCCGTGGTAGGAGCCGACCTTGGTCGCGATGCAGGCGACGCGGATTCAATCGGTAAACCATCAACACATGGCGCTGTGACACCATTCTTGTCAAACGCCACACATCGCCGAAATGCTTCCGATACCCGATTTTACTGGAGTTTGCCGCCCCCATGCCGATAAAACAGGCATCAGGGCAGTGAGCAGATCACAGCCTTCAGTATCGGAGTCATTACCATGCAGATCGAGCGCCTGGGCACCATTCAGGATGACCTTGAACACACCGCCGCCCACCTGGAAGCGCTATCGCAAATGCTTCAGGGCCATGCGTTGTTCCTGCGCCATTCCACCTACGCCGACAACTCGGCCGACATCGACTTCATCGAACGCCACCTCAACGGTCTGGCTGCCTCGGTGACCGACCTGCGCGGCGTGGCCCGCAACATCGCCAAAGTTGCCTGAGCGCCCTACTCCACCCGCAACGCCCACAACACATCCAGCACATGCCGGGTCGACCGTTCGACCTCACCGGCGCGATGAACGATGCCCAACTGCCGTGAAAGCGCAGGCTTCAACGGCCGCATCACGACGCGCGCATCTGGCAGCGGCGTGGACGCTTCATGGGGCAGCAGCGTGGCACCGTAGCCTGCGGCCACCAGGCTCTTGATGGCGTCGTTGTAGTTGAGCTGGATGCGCGGCGTGGGTTGCTGACCCTCGCTGGCAAACCATTCGCTGGTCAGGCGTGAAAGGCGTGTGGTGCTGTCGTTGAGAATCAGCGGCTGCTCCGCCAGCCACGCCGGGGTCACTAACTCGGGCACCTCCCAGCGGGCAGGCAGGAAGGCCATTACCGGATCAAGCCGCCACGGCTGAATCTGCACCCCTTTGACCGGCAACTGCGGCAAGGCGATCAGGCCGATGTCCAGCGTGCCTGCCGTCAACTGGCGCAAGGTCTCCTGGGAGGTCAGTACCGCCACCTGCACGTCGATGCCAGGATGGCGTTGGCCCAGGGTTTCCAGCGCTTGGGGCAGCAACTGCGCGATGGCCCCGGTGGAGGCGCCCAGACGCACCCGCCCCGCCAGGCCCTGTACCTGGCGCTGCACATCCTCCAAGGCTTGCTGAGCGTCCAGCAGCAAACGCCGCCCGCGCGCCACCAGCGTCTCGCCAATGGCAGTGGGCAATACCCGCCCCCGGGTCCGCGATAACAACGCGCCGCCTACTCGCTCTTCAAGCTCGGCAATGTGCAGGCTGACGGTGGGCGGCGCCAGGTTGAGCGTACGCGCCGCTTCGGCGAACGAGCCCAGGTCGGCAATGGTCACCAGCGTGCGCAGGCGGTCCAGACTGATTTCACGCATCGGCTTTTCCTTCAGAAAACCTGAACATCATCGTTGCCAAATTCAACTTTCCCTATGCTACCCGTGGATTGATGATAGGGGCAGTCACTTTTTGCGAGCACCCCGGCATGACCACTCCCCTGATCTTCATCGATGGCGACCAAGGCACCACCGGCCTGCAGATTCACCAGCGCCTGCGGCACCGCGCCGACCTGCAACTGCTGCGCCTGGACCCGCGCTACCGCAAAGACCCGCAGCACCGCGCCGAGGCCATCAATGCCTGCGACATCGCCATCCTGTGCCTGCCCGATGACGCAGCGCGCGAGGCCGTGGCCAGCATTCACAACCCGGCGGTGCGGGTGATTGATGCCAGCTCTGCCCACCGTACCCATGCCGAGTGGACCTATGGTTTTGCGGAAATGGGCGCGGCACAATCCAGCGCCATTGCGGCGGCCAAACGCGTGAGCAACCCTGGCTGCTACCCCACCGGCGCCATCGGCCTGCTGCGCCCGCTGGTGCAGGCCGGGCTGGTGCCGGCCGATTACCCGATCAGCATCAACGCCGTGTCGGGCTATTCAGGTAAAGGTCGCGCCGGCGTGGATGAATACGAAGGCGAGAATGCCGTGGCCGCGCCAGCCTTCCAACTGTATGGCCTGGGCCTGACCCACAAGCATGTGCCGGAAATCGCCGGCCACACCGGCCTGGTGCACCGCCCGCTGTTCGTGCCGGCGTATGGCGCATTTCGCCAGGGCATCGTGCTGACCATCCCCCTGCAATTGCACCTGCTGGCACCGGGGATGACCGGCGCGCAGTTGCAGGCTTGCCTGGCGGATCACTATGCGGGGCAGCGTCACGTGCAGGTGCTGCCGCTGGCGGACAGCAAGGCGCTGACGCACCTGGACCCGCAGGGCATGAACGGCACGGATGATCTGCGCTTGATGGTGTTCGAGCATGGGCAGCAGGTGTTGCTGGCGGCGGTGTTCGATAACCTGGGCAAAGGGGCGGCGGGGGCGGCCGTGCAGAACCTTGATTTGATGATCAAGCGGCGCCGATGACGCCGCCTTCGGCTGCTACAGGACGGCGTCGTCTGCATCGCGGCCAAGGCCGGCTCCTACCCCGCACGGCGTAGGAGCCGACTTTAGTCGCGATGCAGGCGACGCCGTCTCAAGACAGTTGCTGCTACAGGTTGTGTTGCAGGGTGCGGCGGCCCACGCCCCAGCCCTGCTGCATGCCAGCGGCAGCTAGCAGAATCGCTGCTACACCCACCCACTGCAACGCATCCAGCCGATGCCCAAACGCAAACCAATCCACAAAAATTGCCACAATGGGGTAGATAAAGCTCAACGCCCCCGTCAGCGCCGTCGGCAATTTCTGAATCGCGCCATACAGCAGCACATACATCAACCCCGTATGCACCATCCCCAGGGTCAGCAACGCCCCCCAACCTTGCACCTCATGGGGAAACGCCGATAGCTGCGCCAAGGGCGCCAGCAACACCACGCCCGTGGCCACCTGCACCAACGCGATCAGATGGGGCGGCACGCCAGTCAGGCGCTTGATGATCAGCGCGGCAACGGCGTACAGCGCGGCAGCCCCCAGTGCCATCACGATACCCAGCAGATAATGATCGCCACCCTCGCTGCCATGGGCACTGACAATGGCCAGCATCCCGGCAAACGACACCACCAGCCAGAACAGTTTCTGTGCGGTGATCTTCTCACCCAGGAACAGGGCCCCAAGCCCCACCAGAATGAACGGCTGCACGTTGTACACTGCCGTGCCGATAGCGATCGACGCCCGCGAATACGAGCCAAACAGCAACAGCCAGTTACCCACGATCGCCACGCCGCTGAGCACCGCCAGCAGGAAGGTGGTCCGGGTCAGCAACCCCGGCCTCAAGAAGCCCATGGCCGCACAGATCGCCAGCAGCGTCAAGGCGCCGAACACGCAGCGCCAGAACACCACGTCCAGCACCGGCTGCCCCGACAACATCACCAGCCAGCCGATGGTGCCGGAAATCAGCATGGCCGCGACCATTTCCAGCGAGCCGCGATGCAGTGATTTGTCCATTGGAAATCTCCTTCTTCAATGGCGATCATTATGCTCGGGGCTACAAGGCGCTTTCCATGAAGAAAAGAAGGCGAATTGATGCGTTGGGCTTTACTATCAAGGCATACCGGTGCTTTTGCCTTAGGAGCCGTTCATGACCGACGACATTGACCAACGCCTGATCAGCGCCCTGATGGAGGACTCGCGCCGTTCCCTCAAGGCCCTGGCACAACTCACCGGCCTGTCCGCCCCCAGCGTCGCCGAACGCCTGCGCAAACTGGAAGAGCGCGGCGTGCTCAAGGGCTACACCGTTGAAGTCGACCCCAAGGCCTTCGGCTATCAGTTGCAGGCCATCGTGCGCATCCGCCCGCTGCCGGGCCAACTGCACGTGGTGGAGCGGCAGATCCAGCAAATCCCGCAGTTCACCGAATGCGACAAAGTCACGGGCGACGATTGCTTCATCGCCCGCCTGCATGTGCGCAGCATCGAAGAACTGGACACTGTGCTCGACGATTTGAACGCCTACGCCGAAACCAACACCGCGATCATCAAGAAGAGCCCCGTGAAGCGGCGACTGCCGCCGATGGCGTGACACCACTCCCCCAACTTAAAGGACTGCGAACCCCATGCATGCACGGCTGCACGACCGTCGATTCGTGACCACGGCCAACCCCGAGGGTCATGCTGACGCCAATACCGTGTTTCACTACTTTGTGCACGACACCACCATCACCGGCCGCTACGCCGGCGGGAAGATTCGCAGCGGGCAGGTGGTGGGTCGCGTTACCGGGCCAGACACCATTGAGCTGCTGTATCACTGCCTGACCCAGGACAATGAATTGCTGGCGGGATGGTCGCGGGGCGTGGTCGGTGTCGATGATGCCGGCCGCACCACCCTGGCCTTCGAATGGGGCTGGCTGAGCGGCGCCACCGGTGGTGGCGAGTCCCAGTACATCGAGCTGATTGACGCGTAGCCTGCCGGCAGCGGCCCCCCTCTGGGTGAAGCGACTCAGATAGACAGCTCTCGTAAAGCTGCCGCCGCGAGAAACCCCGACCGCGATTTGTAGCGATTATCACGGCTCACAGTACTGTCAATGCGCTGTAAAAGGTGTTCTGGCAGAGTGGCATTGAAGCGCACTGACTTGCCGAAGTAAGGAGTTACATCAATCTCGACAAATGCCCAGAACCCACCCGCGAAATCAGGATTGACGACATGCCGGTCAATCTCCCCGGCCATTGGCAGGGGTTCGCCGTCGATTACCAACCCTTCAAAATGTAACGCCAGCGCTTGCTCGACACTTTCCAAGGCCTCGG
This sequence comes from gamma proteobacterium L18, assembly GCA_000497835.1. GTDB lineage: Bacteria > Pseudomonadota > Gammaproteobacteria > Pseudomonadales > Pseudomonadaceae > Aquipseudomonas. Next base: position 548,100 of record KI547166.1, read on the forward strand.
CCACGGTAGACCCTGCGGAAAAGCACCCGGGCACGTCAGGCACTGTGACGCCGTATTCAGAGTCAGCATCCTTGTGCAGTACCACAGCGAATTTCATGGGGGACCACCTGTCTCCTAAAGCCAGATGCGCCGAGGATTGGCGCGCCTGGGCAATCATTTCAGACCCGCCTGCTTCAGAATGCTGTTGATCGTCCCTTTCGGCAGATCGCCCTCGGGGTGTTTGATCGTAACGCGTCCTGGCTTGCAGGGGTGCTTGTACTGATGATGGCTGCCGGCTACAGCCACCAGATACCACCCGTCCTGCATGATCAATCTGATCATTTCGCGGCTTCGCATAGTCCATGCCTTGTTCCTCCATTTCAGAAAAGAGGATACCGGCGGACCACAGCTCAATACACACAATACACATCAAGTAAGAATATTTGAAGCGTGATGCGTCTGCACGTGACCGCAGCCAGACCGAAGCCTAACCCCCCACCTCCGCCGATATCCCCGCCGCCGCTCGCTGCACCACCGGCACCAGCGACTCCATCTTTTCCAACGACATATACGGCACCGTACTGGCCACGCTGATCGCCGCCACGATGCGCTTGCTGGCATCACGAATCGGCGCCGCCACGCAGCGAATCGACGGCTCGTTGTCTTCCAGGTCGAAGGCATAGCCACCCTGCACATACGCCTGCATGCGCGCATGCACCTGCGCCCAGGTCTGCTCCGGGTGGTTGGGCCACAGGGCGTTGTGGCCGGCGGCCGGCAGGCTGATTTCGTACAGGTGGTGCCACTCGGCGGGCGAGGCGTCCAGCAGCAGGGCCTTGCCGATGCCGGTGCGCGCCAGGGGCATGCGGTGGCCGACACGGGAGCGCATTTCCGGGCCGTTGCGGCCTGGGGTCTTGTGCAGGTACAGCACGTCGTCGCCGTCGCGGATGGCCAGGTGAATGGTGTCGCCGGTCAGGCGCGACAGTTCGTCCAGGTAAGGGGTGGCGAGCATTACCAGGGGCACTTCTTCGCGGGCCTGGAAGCCCAACTCGATCAGTTTGGGGCCCAATAGGTAACCAATCTGGGGCAACACGCGCAGGTAGCGTTCATCCACCAGGGCGCTGGCCAAGCGGTGGGTGGTACTGCGGGTGGTACCGACGTGGCGGGCGATTTCCTTGAGGTCGCGGGCGCCGGCCGCCACCGCCTGGATCACAGCCAGGCCGCGCAGCAGGGTTTGCGTGCCGGCGGGGGCGGCGTCTTTGGCTGGCGGGATAACGTCGTCCTGCATGGGCATTCCTGTGTTCAAAACGGCATTGAAAACGCTGAGGCAGGCGCATTATGTGCGCCCGCCTGCGCCCGCACCAGTCACAGCTGGATGCGTTCCACCTTGCCCACCAGCACGATGTAGGACAGCGCACCCAGCAAGGCCATGACGGCGATGTAGGTGATGGCCGGCGCGAACGACTCGCCGCTGGCCAGAAAGCCGATGGCGATGGGCGTGGTGATGGCCGACAGGTTGCCGATGAAGTTGAACACCCCACCGGTCAGGCCCAGCAAACGGGCCGGCGCCAGGGTCGAGACCAGCGACCAGGTGATCGATGCCAGGCCGTTGCCGAAGAACGCCACGGCCAGACAAGCAATGACTAGAGCCGTTGAGTCAACGTAATTGGCGCCGATGATGCTGGTACTGATCAGCAACCCGCCGATGATCGGCAGCTTGCGCGCCAGGCCGATGCTGGCGCCACGACACACCAGCCAGTCAGAGAAGAACCCGGAGCACAGCACGCCGACGAAGGCCGCCAGGAACGGCAGCGAGGCCAGGATGCCGGACTTGATGAAGTCCATGCCGCGGTATTTGACCAGGTAGGTGGGGAACCAGGTCAGGAAGAACCACAACGTCGAATTCAGGCAATACTGGCCCAGGTAGATGCCCCACAGCTTGCGCTTGCTGAGTACGATGCCCAGGTCCGTCCAACTGAAACCCGGCTTGGCGGCCTTCGCCGACGTCTGCATGTCCACCAGCCCGCCGCCTTCGCTGATCAGCTCGATCTCGGCGGCGTTGGCACCCTTGAAATCGCGCGGTTCACGGTACACCGCGTACCACACCAAGGCCCAGGCGATACCCAGCACCCCCGTGGCAACGAACACCATGTGCCAGCCGAACGCGTGCTGCAGCCACGCCAGGACCGGGGTCAGAAACGCCAGGCCAACGAACTGCCCCGAGGTGTAGAAACCGATGGCAGTGGCGCGCTCACGCTCGGGGAACCAGGTGGTCACCACGCGACTGTTGATGGGATAGGCCGGGGCTTCCAGGGCGCCGACGGCCATGCGCAGCAGGAACAGGGCGATGAAGCTGCCGGCAAAGCCGAGCATGACCGTAGCCAGCGACCACAGCGCCAGGGCCACGCTGTAGAGGATGCGCGGCGGCACTCGATCCACCAGCCAGCCGCCGGGGATCTGCATGGCCGCGTAGGTCCAGCCGAAGGCCGAGAACACCAGGCCCACGTGCACCGGGTCGATACCCAGGTCGCTGGTCAGGGCCGGGGCGGCGATGGACAGGTTGCTGCGGTCCAGGTAGTTGATGACCACGGTGATGAACAGCAGCACCATGATGAAGAAGCGCTTGCGGCTGGGCGTGGCCAGGGTCGCCTGCGCGGGGAAGGTCTGGGTGTGCATGGGGGGCATGCCTCGTTCTTATCATTGTTCAGGTCCTCCCTCCCCTGTGGGACCGGGCGAAGCTCGGGGCGCGGACAGCGCTTATGCCTGTGCCGTTCGCGGTGTTGCTTTCCCGGGCTTCGCCCGGTCCCACAAGGAAGAGAGGGGACGCATTACCACTCGGCGAAGCTGCCGTCGGCGTGGCGCCAGATCGGGTTGCGCCAGCGGTGGCCTACGGCGGCGCGCTCCTTGACGTATTTCTCGTTGATCTCGATGCCCAGGCCCGGGCCATTGGGAATTTTGACGAAGCCGTTGTCGTAGTCGAACACCTCGGGGTGCTTGACGTAGTCCAGCAGGTCATTGCTTTCGTTGTAGTGGATGCCCAGGCTCTGCTCCTGGATGAACGCGTTGTAACAGGCCGCGTCCAGTTGCAGGCACGCCGCCAGGGCAATCGGGCCCAGCGGGCAGTGCAGCGCCAGCGCCACGTCGTAGGCCTCGGCCATGTTGGCGATCTTGCGGGTTTCGGTGATGCCGCCGGCGTGGGAGGCATCCGGCTGGATGATGTCGACGTAACCTTCGCTGAGCACGCGCTTGAAGTCCCAGCGCGAGAACAGCCGCTCGCCCAAGGCAATCGGCGTACTGGTCAGCGGCGCCAGCTCCTTGAGGGCTTCGTAATTCTCGCTCAGCACCGGCTCTTCGATGAACATCAGCTTGTAAGGGTCCAGCTCCTTCATCAGCACCTTGGCCATGGGTTTATGCACCCGGCCATGGAAGTCGACGCCGATGCCGACGTTGGGGCCCACGGCATCGCGCACCGCGGCAACGTTGGCCAGGCACAGGTCGACCTTGTCGAAGGTGTCGAGGAACTGCAGCTCTTCGGTGCCGTTCATTTTCACGGCGGTAAAACCACGCTCCACGGCGTCCTTGGCCGCCCTGGCGGTGTCGGCGGGGCGGTCACCGCCGATCCACGAATACACGCGAATGCGATCGCGCACCTGGCCACCCAGCAGGTCGCTGACCGACACGCCCAGGGCCTTGCCCTTGATGTCCCACAGCGCCTGGTCGATACCGGCCAGGGCGCTCATGTGAATGGCGCCGCCACGGTAGAAGCCGCCACGGTACAGCACCGTCCAGATGTCCTCGATATTGCGTGGGTCTTTGCCGATCAGGTAGTCGGACAATTCCTCGACGGCAGCGGCCACGGTGTGGGCGCGGCCCTCGACCACGGGTTCGCCCCAGCCGGTAACACCCTCGTCGGTTTCCACTTTCAGGAAGCACCAGCGCGGCGGGACGATAAAGGTGGTCAATTTGGTGATTTTCATCGTTTGTCTCTCTTATCGATGTTCGAAGTCACAACCATTCAGTGCAGGCGTTTCCAGGCGGCCACATAGGCCTGTGCCCGGGCAGCCACGTCGGCGGCACTCATCCCCGGTTTGAACAGGCCCGAGCCCAGGCCGAAGCCCTGTACCCCGGCCTCGACGAAGGGCGCCATGTTGTCGGGGGTAATGCCGCCCACCGGAACCAGCGCGGTGCCCTTGGGCAATACCGCCAGCAAGGCCTTGACCACACCGGGGTTGAGCATTTCGGCCGGGAACAGCTTCAGGGCATCAGCCCCCTCCTCCAGGGCCGCGAAGGCTTCGGTAGGGGTGACCACGCCGGGCGACAGGTACAAGCCGGCAGCCTTGGCGGCGCGCAGCACCTTGGCATCGCTGTGGGGCATGACGATCAACTGCCCGCCCGCGGCCTTGACCTGCTGCACCTGTTCGACGGTCAGCACCGTACCGGCGCCAATCAGGCAATCGGCGGGCAGGCTGTCGCGCAAAATGCGAATGCTGTCAAAGGGGCTGGGGGAGTTGAGCGGTACCTCGATGACCCGGAAGCCCTGGTCATACAGCACCTGGCCGATGGCCTGGGCTTCTTCAGGACGAAGGCCGCGCAAAATGGCGATCAGGCCGTTGGCGGCGAGCGCTTGCTTGAGCATGTCAAACCTCTTCTGGCTGTGGGGCGAGCAGCCCGGCCGCCACGGCCAGGCTCCATAATCCGCGTTCGGTGGCCTGCTCGGCGAGGCTGACCTGGGCAAAGCCGCACAGGCCCAGCGCCAGGCGGTAGCGCTGGCACAGGGCGGCGCTGCCAACCAGCACCACTTCGGGCAACTCACCGCCGGCACGCCTGGCTCGCGACACCTCGGCCAGGGCGCGCAACTCGTGACCGATCATCAGGCCGGACAAGTAGTCAGGTTGCTGCGCCCCGCTCAACTGCCCGGTCAGGCCCAGGGTGCGGGCGCTGAACAGCGTGGACAACACGCCGATGTCGGCATCGGCCGACAGCGCCACCTCGACCCCGCGCACGAACGCGGCTTCATCGAAGACGTCGCAGGGCTGATGGGTACGGCCGAGAATGGTATGGGCACAGAGGGCGGCGTAGACCTCGCCGGTCATGAAGGTGTCGAATTGGCGGATGCAGCCATCGACCACGCTGACCCACTTGCTGTGGCTGCCGGGCAGGCCGATCAGCAGGCTGTCCTGGCGCGTGTGCGCCGGTAAACCTTGCAGCAGGCCCAGCACCTGGGTCTCTTCGCCGCGCATCACGTTGGGCAGGCGCGAATGCTGGATCACCCCGGGCACGATGTGCAGCGGCGTGCCGCGCAGGGTCTGTACCGTCTGCAGGCTGGCGCCCAGGTCGGCCACCCGTGCAGGCGTCGGGCAGTAAGCCGCTTCGCGCCAGCCCTGGGCGCTGCCGACCATGCCGCAGGCGATCAACGGCAGATGCGGTTCGGCATCCAGCCAATCGCCGCAGGCGTCGTCCAGGGCCAGTTCGAAACCGTTGCGGCAAAAATGCCCGGCGATGTCCCGGGGCGTGGACGGCAACTGCATGATGCCGCAGGCCAGCGAACGCTGGTCCAGCACCTGGCCGTGACGGCCGAGTTTATAGGCTCGCAGGGAGGTAGTCCCCCAATCGAGCGCGATCAAATGCGCCTGCATCGCTTCACCTGAATTGTTTTTTGAGAGTGAGGGCGTGGAGTTGATGGTGGGGAATATAGACTCGGAGAGATTAAAATCTCAATATATAAATTATAATCCCACATATAGGGATTTTGCGCGTACCGGAAATGTTCTGTAGCCGCTGCCGCCAGGTGCAGGGCGGGGATTGATGGCGCTCTGGAGGTCTAGGTACTCATGCACTCATTGCTCTGCAACACCCCTCGCCCCGCAAACACCAGCGCCGTCGCCAGCCCCACTACCCCCATCAGCGCACTGAAGCCCACGCACACCCACGGGCTCCAGGGCATGGCGGCGATCAGCGCCAGGGGCGTGACACTGGCCCACAAGGCGTAGGCGATGTTGTAGGTAAACGAGATGCCCGACACGCGAATCTTCGCCGGGAACAGCCCCACCATCACCGACGGCACCACGCCCACCACGCCACAGGCCAGGCCCGCCAACGCGTAGCCCAGGCCCGGCAAGCCCCAACCGCCGATCAGGTTGGCGTAAAGGGCGCCGATGCCCAGGGGCATCAGCAGGCTGTAGACGATCAACGCGCGCCAAGGGCCGATGCGGTCGACCAGCAGCCCGGCCAGCACGCAGCCGATGTTGAGGAAGACGATGCCCAGGCTGCTGAGTGCGAAGGTGTGGCTGGCCGTGAGGCCGAACAGTTTCTGCATCACCGTGGGGGTAATGACCACCAGCACCACCACCGCCGAGGTCAGCACACAGGTCAGGATCACCGCCGGCAGCAACGCCTGACGGTAATCGCGCAGCACCGCCTTGAGCGGCAGTTCAACCAGGCCCTCGCGGCGTTCGCGAAGGGCAAGGAACACCGGGGTTTCGCTCAGCCAACGCCGCAACCACACGCCGATGACGCCGAACACGCCGCCCAGCAGGAACGGCAGGCGCCAGGCGTAATCGAGGATTTCCTGCGGCGTGAACAGTTGTGCCAGGGCCGTGGCGGTCAGCGCGCCGATCAGGTAGCCAAAGGTGAGGCCGGCCTGCAGAAAGCCCAGTGCGTAGCCGCGGCGATGGGCCGGCGCATGCTCGGCCACGAACACCCAGGCACTGGGCACCTCGCCCCCCACTGCGGCGCCTTGCAGGATGCGCAGGGCCAGCAGGATCAGCGGCGCCGCATAGCCGATATGTTCATAGGTAGGCATCACCCCGATCAGCAGGCACGGCAGCGCCATCATCAGGATGCTGAGGCTGAAGACCTTCTTGCGCCCCAGGTGGTCGGCGAAATGCGCCATCAGGATGCCGCCCAACGGTCGCGCCAGGTAGCCGGTGACGAAGATGCCGAAGCTTTGCAGCAGGCGCAGCCACTCGGGCATCTGCGGCGGGAAGAACAGTTGGCTGAGGGTCAGGGCGAAGAACACGAAAATGATGAAATCATAGATTTCCAGCGCGCCGCCCAAGGCCGCCAGGCCAAGGGTCTTGTGGTCGGCGCGCGAGAGCAGTCGCAGGCCTTGGGTGCTGTTGGCAGTCATGAATTATCCACGTCAGGGGAGCGGCGCCTATGCTGGCGCCTGCCAAAGGCGCAGAGGATAGCAAACTGGGCCGGGCGGCGTGGCAAGGTGCGACAAATGCAGAAGCAGCGGGGCGGCGCTCCATTTCAAGCAGCCACTGTCTTGTGGAGGTGCACACCGCAGCAGCAAGGTTTGCTCGCGAGGCGCCGGAACTGACGTGATCGCGAGCCTGCGGCAGTTCGGTGGAGCTATTGGGTACAGATTCTAATGCCGCAAAAACGCCGCTTCCTTCAATGCCGGACGTTTCCGGTTCGGGCGCCGCTGGCTGACCACGGTCACGGGCTGCTCGATCAGGTCGGAGGGCATGTCGACAATGTCCATCAACGTCTTGAGCGCCTCGCTGTCGGGCAGCCGCGTCAGGCACACATTGACCGACTCGCGGTGCTGGGGCAGCAACTCGGGCACGGGTACGGTTTCGTTTTCATACAGCAAAGCGTGATGTACCTGCGGGCTGCCCTTGCACAGGCGCGGCAAGTCGACACCGGCGCGCACCGCCATTTCGGTGTTGGCGATCAACAGGTCGAATGGCTCGACGGCACTTTGCACCAACGCGAGCAGGGCCTCGAACGACTGCACCGGTGCGATGCGGTAGTAACCCATATGGTTGAGCATGCGCTCGACGTGCATCAACTGGGTGGGGTGCTCGTCGGCAATCAGAATTCGCAACGCTTTGTTGATCATGGTCGGTGACCTGCGCCTGAGCGCCAAGGGCATCCCTGACCCGTGAGCCGCCACACAACGGTCGGCATCCCGTAAAGTCAGCCTCGATACTCTTCCCGATGAGCGGCGAAATCAAGCAGGGCAAGGGTTTTGCGGCGTCAAACCGATGATCGGACAAGTTAGTAAGCTGGCTACTGGTTTTCCCATTCCCGCATCCGCGCTCGACAATGCTTCATGGCATTGACGATGTGCTTCTCCACCAGCGCACGGGAACTATTCAGGTGCTGGGCGATTTCCTGATGAGAAAGGCCATCGAGCTTGCGCAACAGAAAGCTGTCGCGGCAAAGTGTTGGCAGCTCATCCAGAGCTTGACGCATCAGGTCCAGTCGCTGGCCCTGATCCATCATGTGCTGCAGGGCAGGCTCGCCCGGGCGCTCCCCGGCATCCAGCACTTCCAAGGGTTCGGCCTGGCGCAGGGTGCTGCGGTAGAGGAACGCCCGCGGATGCGCAATCTCGGTGTCGGCCCGGCGCTCAAGCACCCGCACATAGGCATCGTGATGCGACATCTTCAGCAACGTGGCGGTTGCCCAGGCGTGCGCTGAGGAACCCGACCAACTCCCGATAATCGTTTTCCAGCACTGCACCGGGCCGTGTCATGGGTACCGACATTCCGTGGTTACGGTTAAGGAGCGGATGATGGCATATAGCGATGCCGCAAATTATAATTCTCAGGCACGTTTGGCCAGCCCATCATCGCAGGCTCCCTCCCCCGGCACCAATACCTTGTCCATGGGCACCAGCATCAAACCGTGCAGGCCCATGGGCCGGCCGGTCTGGCGATAGCCCAGGTGGCGATGAAAGCCAACGGCGGTACGCGTGCTGTACAGCATGGCCCGACGGTGCCCCTGGCGGCACAGGATGGCCTCCATGGCCGCCATCAACGCTCGCCCCACGCCCCGACGGAAATGCTCCGGCAGCACGTAGCACAGGCAGATTTCGCCACTGGCCAACGCCAGGGCAATCCCTGCCGGCTTGCCTTCCAACCGCCCCAGACGCAGGTGCAAGGCATCATCGACCAGCCAGCGGCTTACGTCATCGCAGCGCTTGTGGCGCAGCCAGGCTTCGATCAGGCAAGGATTGTTGCGGTGGTCCAGTGCACAGCCGGCGCGAATCGAGCGTTCCAGGATGCGGCTGACGATACCGGCGTCGCCGGGTGCGGGCGGATCGATGGCAATGAGCGATTCCATGCTCGTTCTCCAGTCCAGGGGCAGACCGCTACCCTACCCCTGGAAGCGCCCCCGGGCGACTACTGGATGGTTACACCACGTGTAACGGCACCCGCAGACTGACCCGCAAGCCGTCCGCGCGGCTGTCGAACGCCAGGCTGCAACCGCAGCGCTGAACGATCGCATGCACGATCGCCAGGCCCAGCCCACACCCCACGCTGTGCGGGCTGCGCCAGAAACGCTGGGTCAGGTTAGGCAGGTCGGCGGCCGCGATGCCTGGGCCATGATCACGCACCAGGAAACACGCGGCCGCGCCCCCGTCACTGACACTCAGTTCCACCTGCTTGCCCGGCGGACTATGGCGCAAGGCGTTGTCGAGCAGGTTGCGCACCGCCGCCACCGCCAGGGCCGACGGCATCTGCAGGCGCGCTTCGGCCAGCGCCGTCGGCAACTGCAGCACGATGCGATGGCGATCGGCGGCGCTGGCGTCCTGCACCGCCATGCGCGCCACCTGCCCGGCCGTGCAGGCGCAACCGTCATCGAACGACAGGCTGCCTTCCACCCGCGCCAGCAGCAACAGTTGTTCAAGGGTACGGTGCAGGCGATCTGCGCCGGCCTCGGCATGTTCCAGCGCCGTTTCCCGGGCACCGCCCTGGGTCATGCGGGCCACTTGCAGGTGGGTCTTGATGGCCGTCAGCGGGCTGCGCAGTTCATGGGCCGCATCGCCGGTCAGGCGGCGCTCGCGCTCCAGGGTCTGGCCAATGCGCAGGAACAGCTGGTTCTGGCTGTCCAGCAGCGGTTGCAGCTCGCGGGGCATGGCCTGTACCTGCAAGGGCTCCAGGGAGTCGGCGCTGCGCCGGGTAAGTGCGTCGCGGATGCGGTTCAACGGCGCCAGGCCCAGACCCACGCACAGCCACAGCACCGCCAGGCTGCCGAGCAAGGCCATCAGCACCGGCACCGACGCCGCCAGCAGGATCGAATAATTCAGGGCCTCACGCTCTTCATGGCGGTCGGCGGTGGTGATGCGCACATCGCCGTGCATCAGGGTGAAGCTGCGCCAACTGCCGCCATCGATCATCTGGTCATGAAAGCCGCCGCTCTGGTCGTTCATCTGGTCGCTGGCGCCATGGCTGCGGGCCAGGATTTCGCCGCGCAACGAGCTGACCTGGCAGGCCATGCCGTCCGGAATGCTCAACTGGTCGGCGCTGAACCGCTTGCCCTCGCCCTGGCCGGCCAAGGGTGGCAGTTGGTCCACCAGCCCCGCCACCATGCGCGCCGAGGCCACCAGGCGCTGGTCCAGGGAGAACATCATCTGGTGACGCAAATCGCGAAACATCCAGGCGGCGGCCAGCGACCACACCAGCAGGAATGCCAACCCCAGGATCAGGCTCAGGCGCAGACGCAGGCTCATGGCTGTGCCTGGCCCAAGCGGTAACCCAGCCCGCGCACGGTCTGCACGATGTCGTTGCCCAGCTTGCGACGCAAGTGATGGATATGCACGTTCAAGGCGTTGCTCTCAACCTCGTCGGAAAACCCGTAGACGCTGTCCTTGAGCTGGTCACTGGACAGCACTCGGCCGCGGCTGTGCAGCAGTGCCTGCAACAACGCCTGCTCGCGCCGCGACAGGTCCACCGGCTGGCCAGCCAGCCAGGCCTGGCGGCTGCTGGGGTCGTAGCGCAGTGGGCCATGATCGATGGTGTTCACGGCGCGGCCGGCCACACGCCGCACCAGGGTGTGCAAGCGTGCGCTCAGTTCACGCAGATCAAATGGCTTGAGCAGATAGTCGTCGGCACCCGCTTCCAGCCCTGCAACCCGGTCAGTGACCGTGTCGCGGGCGGTCAATACCAGCACGGGCAGCAGCTCGCCGTGCTGGCGCAAACCGTTCAGCAAGGCCAGCCCATCTTCATCGGGCAAGCCCAGGTCCAGCACCATGACGTCGAACTGTGCCGCCCGCAAAAGCGCCCGGGCCGCCGAGGCCGTGGCCACCCGGTCCACCGTCAGGCCCTGGGCCTGCAGGCCGGCGACGATGCCACAGGCGATCAACTCGTCGTCCTCGCACAGTAAAACGTGCATCGCTGCCCCTCACCTTGAAAAAGCGCCATGGTGACGCCTGCGGATTAAGTGCCGATTATGCCGTGACCGCTCCCGCGCCGGGTGGCTTTCTATCGGGTATGCATCCAACTGCCCGTGGCGCCGATGCGGATCAACCCCGCCAAGGGGCAATATTGCTGGAATAGCCGCTGTACCTGCTGCTGCAGCTGGTCCTGGACCTTTTTCGCCAGGTAAACCTCACCCAGCGCCAGACGGTTGAGGTTGCGGAAGTTGCGCATGGCCGGCAGGTCACGGGCGATGACCTCGTTGAACAGCGCAGGGCCGGTGGTACGGCTGATCCTCGCGGCATAGGCCTGCATCTGCCGGGGGGTGTTGACGTACTCATAAGGGCGTACCCGGTACAGCTCGGGACTGGCCCTGAAACGCTGCCAGGCCAGTTGCGACATGTGCCGCAATACCGGGTTATCGGGCAAGGAACCGAAATTACTGTTGTTGAAATCCACCACCATGCCCAGCGTGCGATGACGAACCGGGGCATTGAGCAACAATTCCCCAGGCTTTACCTGGAAAGGCTGTGAGGAAAATTGCCGGGCCGTGGTGGACACGATTGCGTCATCCACGTCCATGTACAATCCGCCACTGTGATCCAGCACGGCGTAGCGCAGTACATCCACGGCACTGGCCAGGTTGGCCCCGTCCCCGCGGCTGGCCGCCAGAAAATGTTCGTGGTAGCGACTTTGACGGAAGGCCTGGAAAAACTCGCTGTCTTCCAGGTTCAGTACCGTCAGGCCTGTTGGCTGTTGCCCCAGGCGCTCCAGGGTGAGCTTGAGTTCGTCCGCATCGGCAATCGACAGGTAAAGCCGGGTCTGAAAAGGCATCGGGCCCTGTGCGGCCTCCCGGGCATTGGCCAGCACGCGCTTGACCATGCCGCGCGGCATGTGCCGCCCCAGCCAGAAGCTGTGGATCAGCCGCGGGATGGGCTGGGCGCCCGTCATGTCGGGCGTGGCCAATTGGAACGGCACGTCAACCTCTATCCCCAATTCCTTCAGGCGCGCGGCCGAGGCGCTCGCGCTCAGCAACGGCTGCGCAGCAGGGTCAGCCACCACGACAAACTCGCCGCGGGCAGGATCATGACGCCAGGCGCGGCCGCCGTCATCGCGCCAGCAGTCGCGAAAGGGGTCATACCGCACCCGCTGCGGCACTCCGGCCACGCTGAGGCTGTACTGGGTGACCGCCTGTCCACCCTCGGGCTGGCGCACCCGCACGCCCTTCAACACCCCACCTTCGGTGCCTGGCGCTGACCAGGCCGCAAGCGCTTGGGTCTGGGGCTCCAACTCGGCGGCGGGCACCAGATTGATCCGACTGGGATGCAGGCCATCGAGCTGCACATGCACCTCATCGAACGCCCAGCCATCATTGGCAAAGTCGTCCAGCGACTGCCCCAGGGCCAGGCGCTGGGCCACGAAATCGGACGGGTAGTTCTCGCGCGCCAGGACAACAGCCGTGTTGTACGCAAGGTTCTCGCGCAAGGACACCGCTGCCAGCCCGTACGTGTCAATTTCATACACCACGAACGGGCCATCGAAGGCCACCTTGGCGTATTGCAGTGCCCCCAGGCGCGTGGCAAAGGCCTGCAGCAGCGGACCGTCGAGCATCGGCTGCGCCTGATCAAACCGGCGAGTTGCCGCGAATCCGTTCCTCAACGGGCGCGTGGGGTCGCTGCCACGGGGGAATGATTGGGGTTTGAACACACGGGGCAGATTGCGTCGCTCCATCAGGCCCAGGCTGTTGAACGTGGTCTCGGGCCGGGGCGCGATCGCAGGCTGCAAGGGCACCACCTCGATACCGCCCTCGCCGGGCTCCGGCGGCGCCGGGGTGATATCGGTTTCTTCAGGCCCTGGCGCGGCATCCAGGGCGATGAACAACAGGTTGAATACGGCATTGATGCCATTGCCGATCGCCGCAACGATCGCCTGGCGCCGCTCCTGGGCGGTACGGGCCACCACCGCCTGCTGAATATTGAGCACCATCGACGTCACACTGGCCCCCACCAGGGTCAGCGCCACCGGCCAGCCCAGCGGCGCGAAGGCACTGCCCAGGCTGATGAACGCGCCCAGGTAGCCAATCCACATCTGCTTGCGCAACTGCGCGTTATCCACCAGCAAGGTCGAGGATTGTTCGATCATTTGCGCCTTGGCCTGCGCACTCAGGTAATCGAAGGGGTCACGGTCAATCGCGGCACTGCCCTGCTCGATCAGCCCCAGCAGCAGCCCCTGCCGGTCGCCGGCCATGCGCAGCAGCGTGGCACGCAAGGGCGCCAGCGCCGGATCACTGGCGGCATTGAAGACACTGAAATGGGTGGCCAACAGTGCCCGTCGATGCGGCTGCGAGGCCTCGGCGGCCAGCCAGCGATAAAGGCCTTCAGGGTTGTCGAATGCCTGCAAGGGCTGGGCATCACCCGGGATGTACAGCACCTGCCGCCCTTGAGCGTCGGACACCCGCACGATGTCCCGGGCGACGAAACCGCCCACCGTCAGCAACCGTACACTGACCCCTGCCAGCGGCGCCGACGGCCGCGCCAGACGAGCCACATCCGGGGTGCCATCGAAGGCCGACACCAGCCCCTGCCGCGCCAGCTCACCCGCCTCGGCACTCAACTGGCCGCTGCGCAGGGCACCGCCCAGGCTGGCCAGGAACGCCACCCGGGCCAGCCGCGCATGCTCTCGGCCATTGCGGCTCCAGAAGCTTTGCAATCGCTGACGGTAGGCGCCGGCGAAATCCACGGCCCAGAAATCAGCCGCCAGATCGCGCGCCAACACGGCCACCTGGTTGCCCGCATGGTAAAGGCCATGCCCGGGGCCATCGGTGTACAGCCCACCCATCTGGTCCAGCACGTCGAGATTGTCCTGGTCGGTGGCGCGGAACCGCTCCAGCACCAATTCCACCAGGGTCAGGGACTGCGCAGGATGCCCATAGTGGACCCAGCCGGTGAAACTGGCGGGGTCGCTGACAGCATTGTCGAAACGATGCCACCATACTTTTTCGGGATCTACATGATCGGCGCCATGCCTGGTCAACAACCGGCGTGCCTGTTCGGTCGCCAGCAGGTAGAGGTCGGGAAACTCGTCGACCAGGCGCTGGGCGTCCGCCAGCAAGACATTCATGTTTTCGGTCTGGTAATCCATGTGCCGCTCCACTCGGGGGAAAGTCTCCCATGGTGGAATTGCGGCCCCTTGGCCAGGCGGTATCTATGTACTTAACGACCATTTAATCCAGGCGCGGCACAGTGCACGCTTGACCTTCTACAGGACGTACTCATGTTGAGCATTGGCATAGGCCCCTTCGCCCTGGCCGTCGATCACCTGGTACTGATGGGCGCGCTGGGCGTGGCGGTAGCCGTGGGCGGCTGGCTGGCCAGGCGCCGGGGCGTCGGCAGCCCGGAAAACCTGATTTTCAGCCTCTTCCTGCTGGCCCTGCTGGCTTCACGACTGGGATTCGTGGCCCGCTATGGGCGCGAATACCTGGACAATCCGTGGCAGGTCATCGACCTTCGCGATGGCGGTTTCGCACTGGCACCAGGGCTGCTGACGCTGATCGCCGCCAGCCTGTGGCAAGGCTGGCGGCGTCGTGCGCTGCGCGTACCCTTGGCGGCGGCCCTGGCCTGCGGGCTTTTGGTGTGGGGCACTGCCGGCTTGATCAATCAGCAGCAGCACGACAGCCCGACCCTGCCCCAGGTGGCCTTGCAGGACGCCCAGGGGCGCCAGGTGTCGATGCCAGGCAATGACCCGCGGCCGCTGGTGGTCAACCTCTGGGCCAGTTGGTGCCCGCCGTGCCGTCGTGAAATACCCGCACTGCTGCAAGCCCAGGCCCGACGGGGCGACGTGCGCTTCGTGTTCATCAATCAGGGCGAGACGCCTGAAGACGTCAGCAATTTCATTGCCACCACAGGCCTGGATCAAGAGCAGGTGGCCTACGACCCCGGCAGCCAGTGGGGCCGCCACGTGCGTTCCGTCGCGCTGCCCACCACACTGTTCTACAGCAACGACGGGCGGCTGCTGGGTAGCCACTTGGGCGAATTGTCCGAAGCCACCCTGGCCGACGCCATGAAAGTGTTCCCTGCGCCCTGACCGGTGCGCGGGTCCATTTACATCAACATCTCATTTGACAACAATTATCATTAGCACTAGCTTGGAGGCATTCGCCCAAGGGCAGCACCCTGCCCTTGCGCACATCTATCGGCAACAAGGTGACGTCCACGATGGAACAACGACTCACAACAACCGGTGAAAGGTCCCTGCTGCAAGCATTCATCGACCACCGCACCCTGCTGGTCAATATCGCTGCACGTATCACTGGCTGCCACGCCCGTGGCGAAGATGTCGTGCAGGACGCTTTTTTTCGTGTGCAATCAGCCCCCTCGATCACGTCCTCGCTCAAGGAACAGATGGGCTACCTGCTGCGCGTGGTGCGCAACCTGGCCATTGATCGTTACCGCAAGCAGGCACTGGAGCGGCGCTACTGCAGCCACGAGGACGCCGACCTGCAGCAGATCGTGGACAACGCCACACCGCAAGACACCCACTTGCATCTGAGCACCCTGGATGTGGTGGAACACGCCCTGGGAGAGCTGCCCACACGTACCCGATACGCCTTCGAGATGTACCGCCTGCATGGCGTGCCACAACGGGTGCTGGCGCTGGAACTGGGCGTCTCGCCGACCCTGGTCAATTTCATGATTCGCAACGCCCTGGTCCATTGCCGCCGCGCGTCAGGGGAGTTGCTGGTGGCGTGAAAGGGTGCGATCCACACCGCGATCCGCGGGGTAACGCCTAACCCTGTGGCACCGCATGCGCCACCACCGGCTGCTCGGGCAGCGGCCGCACGGCAATCTTGTAAGGGTCAAACACCTTGAATATCTGCCCGTTGTCGCGCAGCTGCTGCAGCAACTGCTCAAACGCCTGGCCGCTGATGGGCGACTGCGGGCGCAGCAACGCGTAGTGGTGGTACAGCTGATCGATGCGATCGGAAATCAGCAGTTCCTTGCCCACCCCCGGGTTGCGATTCAGGTAGTCATACAGGTAGGAACGCGTCACCAGGGCGATGTCAGCGCGGTCGCGCAGCACCATCATCAGGTTGCTGTCGTGGGAATAGGTCAGCGTGGCGCCGTAGTGCTCGGTGAGAAACTGCGGGTCGGCGTTGAAATCGGCAAAAGCGTAGTGGTAACCGCTGAACAGCGCCAGGCGCTTGCCGGTCAGGTCGGCGAAGAACGTCTGATCGCGATGGTCGCCGCGCTTGGCGACGAAAATCTCGGCATCCTCCAGCCCCATGTCGACGCTCACGTGCTCGATTTTCTCCCACCCCCACTCGGGGTTTTCAAAGATCGCCATGTCGATGCGACCGTCCTGGAAATCACGGTAGCGCCGCGGAATCGAAGTGGGTACCAGCACGAAATGGTATTGCGTCTGCACGGCGTTGAGGTCTTGCACCAACTGCGGCAGCAACCCCGTGTCGGCGCCGGTTTCCGGCCGCACGGTGTAGGGCGGGAAGTGCGCCGCCCCCACCCGCACTTCCTGCGCGGCCATGGCCTGCAAGGTCGTCAGGCCCAGGCCTGCCCATAGCAATAACCGCGCGATGTAGCGCGGGCGTGTCCCAGTCAAGATAGGTACCTCGGGGGCAGAGGACATTGGATCCTCATAAATTAGGCGTTTGGACCTGTTTCGACAACCGCAAACTTTGCCTTACGGCTCCTTGAGCAACAACGTCAACGCCTGATCGGCCAACTGCTCAAGGCTCAAGCTCCCCTGGGGTTTGAACCACGTGGTGGTCCACGACAGCGCCCCGGTCAGGAAACGACGAGTGATGGCCACGTCGCCACTGATCAGGCCGGCGTCACGCGCCTCTCCCAGCACCTGCAGCCACACCTGTTCGTACAGGTCACGCAGCGCACGCACCTGGGCCTGGCCCTCGGCAGACAAAGAGCGCCATTCATACACCAGCACCGCCATGGCCTCGCCGGTCCCGCCCATGATCGATTGCAGCTCACAGCGGATCAGCGCCAGCACGCGGTCGCGCACATCGCGGGCCTCGGCCAGCTCGGCGCGCATCAGCGCGGTGTTGTAGAGCATGGTCTGCTCCATCACCGAGCGCAGGATCTCATCCTTGCTTTTGAAGTGATGGAAAATACTGCCCGACTGAATACCCACGGCGGCCGCCAGGTCGCGCACCGTGGTGCGGTCGAAGCCCTTGTTGCGAAACAGATGGGCCGCCGTCTGCAACAGCTGGCCGCGCGGGCTGTCAGGGTCGGTCAGCTGTCCGCTAGCCACCAGTTGCTGCATTACTTCACGGGCCTTGTGCTCGTCCACGCCGATCGCCTCCCACCACCGTCAATAGCTGCGCGAGCAATTTAGGCCTTGCCGGCGGCCCAAGCAAGCGCTTGGGCAATACCAAGGGGATATCGGAACTCTTTGCACTTGGCTACGCTCTAGCCAGAATGAGCACAGCGCACTGGAGCCTGCTATGCCGCATTGGCTGGTCATCGATCTGGAAGCCACCACGGATGAGGGGGGCTGGCCGGTCGCGGAAATGGAAATCATCGAAATCGGTGCCAGCCTGGTCACGCGCGAAGGGCGCGAGGTGGATCACTTCCAGCGTTTCGTGCGGCCGCAGCGCCGGCCGTGCCTGACGCCCTTCTGCCGGCAACTGACGCACATTACCCAGGCCAACATTGACGCGGCAGCGACCTTGACCGAGGTGTGGCCGCAATTCGAACGCTGGCTCACGCACCATCAGGCCAACCTGCAGGGCTGGGTCAGTTGGGGCGACTATGACCGCCAGCAATTGCTGCTCAGCTGGCAGCAACACCAGTTGCACAGCCTGCTGGCCGATGTGCCGCACACCAATCTCAAGCAGCGCTTCGCCAAGGCCCGCAAGCTGCAACGGCCACTGGGCCTCAACGGCGCGTTGCAACTGGCCGGGCTGAACTTCACCGGCCAGCAACATCGCGCCCTGGAAGATGCGCGCAACACCGCGCGGCTGCTGCCCCTGAGCTTGCCTAACTAGACGGTTAAAAGCGCGTGCACCGCCCTGCGCCCTTGGGCATACTGGCGACCCCTTTTGACCCTATCCTGAGGATTCGCCCATGTTTAAAGTCAACGAATACTTCGACGGCACCGTGAAGTCGATTGCTTTCGAAATGAAGGAAGGCCCTGCCACCATCGGCGTCATGGCCCCGGGCGAATACGAATTCGGCACCGCACAGAAAGAAATCATGCACGTGGTCACCGGCAAGTTGATCGTCAAGCTGCCTGACAGCATCGAATGGGAAACCTTTGAAGGCGGCAGCCGCTTCAACGTTCCGGCCAACAGCAAGTTCCAGCTGAAAGTGGAAGTGGAAACCGCTTACCTCTGCGAATACCGCTGATCCGGCGCCCCTATTGACTGTGGGACCGGGCGAAGCCCGGGAAAAGGCCTGCGCGGTGAGTCAGAGACTGCGCGGTGGCTGCTTCCCGAGCTTCGCCCGGTCCCACAGTCAGTTGGGGCATCAGGCATCCACAACCGTATTGAACTGCAACGCCGCCAACCGCGCATACAACGCGTTCCCGGCAATCAATTGCCGATGCGTACCCACCGCTACCACCCTGCCCTGCTCGATCACCGCAATGCGGTCGGCGTTCTGTACCGTCGCCAGGCGGTGCGCAATCACCAGTGTCGTGCGCCCCTGCATCAACGTGGGCAAGGCCTGCTGAATCAAATGTTCACTCTGCGCATCCAGCGCGCTGGTGGCTTCGTCCAGCAGCAATATCGGTGCGTCCAGCAATAACGCCCGGGCAATCG
Source organism: gamma proteobacterium L18 (assembly GCA_000497835.1). GTDB lineage: Bacteria > Pseudomonadota > Gammaproteobacteria > Pseudomonadales > Pseudomonadaceae > Aquipseudomonas. Next base: position 567,015 of record KI547166.1, read on the forward strand.
CCAGGCGCTGCCGCTGGCCACCCGACAGCCCCAGCCCCGCCTCGCCCAGGTGCGTCTGATAGCCTTGGGGCAATTGCTCGACAAAGTCGTGGGCGTGGGCAATGCGCGCCGCCTGCTGCACCTGTTCGAAACTGGCATCGGCCTGGCCGTAGCGCAGGTTGTCCTCCACGGTGCCGAAAAACAGCGCCGGGGTTTGCGACACCAGGGCGAAGTGCCGGCGCAGGTCGGTGGGGTCAAGCTGGCGCAGGTCCACCCCGTCAATCAGGATGCGGCCTTGCTGCGGGTCGTAGAAACGCAGCAGCAAATCGAACAGCGTCGACTTGCCCGCACCCGACGGCCCCACCAACGCCAGGGTTTCCCCTGCCTCGATCATCAGGTCCAGGCCGTTGATGGCCGGCTGCTGAGGGCGCGAGGGGTAGGCAAACACCACCTGTTCAAGCGCCAGCCGGCCGCTGACCCGTGCCGGCAACACCTGCAAGCCACTGGCCGGGGCGCGAATCTCGCTGCTGGCCTGCAGCAGCTCACCGATGCGCTCAGCTGCACCGGCGGCCCGCTGCAGTTCGCCCAACACCTCACTGAGGGTGCCGAAGGCGCTGCCCACAATCAGGCTGTAGAACACGAACGCCGCCAATTCGCCGCCGGAAATGCGCCCGGCAATCACGTCCATGCCGCCGACCCACAGCATCACGCCCACCGCGCCCAACACCAGTACGATCACCAGGGTAATCAGCCAGGCGCGCTGGACAATGCGCTTGCGCGCCGTCTCGAACGCCTGCTCCACCGTGACGCCGAAGCGCCGCTGATCCTCGGCCTGGTGGTTGTAGGCCTGCACGGTCTTGATCTGATTGAGGGTCTCGGCCACGTAGCTGCCCACATCGGCGATACGGTCCTGGCTTTGGCGCGACAGGCCGCGCACTCGGCGCCCGAACACCAGGATCGGCGCCAACACCAGCGGCAAGGCAATCACCACGATACTGGTGAGCTTGGGGTTGGTGACAAACAGCAACACGATGCCGCCAACCACCATCAGCGCGTTGCGCAGGAACAGCGACAGCGACGAGCCGATCACCGATTGCAGCAAGGTGGTGTCGGCGGTCAGCCGTGACTGGATCTCCGAACTGCGGTTGTTCTCGTAGAAACCGGGGTGCAGGTAGATCAGGTGGTCGAACACCTGCTGGCGAATGTCGGCCACGCAGCGCTCGCCAATCCATGACACCAGGTAGAAGCGTACGAAGGTGCCCACCGCCAGCGCCATCACCAGCAGCATGAACACCGCGATGGAGCGGTTGAGCAGTGCCGGCGACTGGGTCAGAAAGCCCTGGTCCACCAGCAGGCGAATGCCCTGGCCCATGGACAGGGTAATGCCGGCCGTAACCACCAATGCCAGCAGGGCCGCCAGCGCACGCCAGCGATAGGGAGCGAGGAAATGCATGGCCAGGCGCAGGGCGCGACGCTGGTGAGAGGAAAGCAGCGGGATCATGGGCGGGCCGTGGCAACGAAGATGGAGCAAGCCTACACCCGCTGCCCCTGCCAACGCGATCTGTTGCAGCGGGGTACGTCTTTACACTTCTGAAACAATTCTTATTCACGAAGTTTTCACACCCGACGCCGTAGGGTGACACCACTCCTTTGTGATTCTTTGAATTCCCCGCCCGCTCCCCCATCGCGGGCGTTTTTTTGCCTTTAATTTGCCATCACTCGACAGCCCCCATGTCGTTTCTTGAAAGCCCCGTGGCGCAACTGAATCACCTGCCCCGGCAACTGCCGGGATAAGGTGGTGCCCGTGAAACGCCTGACCCCCATAACAATACGCGTAGAGGCAAGGTTCTATTGATCTGCATACGCCCAAGGTGTCACTGCCTCTTCTCTGCCCCCTATAACCCTTACTACACGAGCAGAGTATGACGAGCCTCCACGACCAAGGCAGCGGACAGCTGTCCAACGGCTTCAAGCCGCGCCACGTCACCATGCTATCCATCGCCGGCATCATCGGCGCCGGCCTGTTCGTCGGCTCCGGCCACGCCATTGCCGCCAGCGGCCCCGCCGTCATCCTCGCCTACCTGGCCGCCGGCACCCTGGTGGTGCTGGTGATGCGCATGCTGGGCGAGATGGCCGTGGCCAATCCCGACACTGGCTCTTTCTCCACTTACGCCGAAAAAGCCATCGGGCCCTGGGCCGGCTTCACCATTGGCTGGCTGTACTGGTGGTTCTGGGTGCTGGTGGTGCCCATCGAGGCACTGGCGGCCGGGCATATCCTCAACCAGTGGTTCCCGTTTATCGACACCTGGGTCATTGCCCTGGCGTCGGTGGTGTTGCTGAGCATCACCAACCTGTTCGGGGTGGAAAAATACGGCGAGTTCGAATTCTGGTTTGCCCTGCTCAAGGTCACGGCCATTGTCCTGTTCATCGGCTTCGGCGCGGCCGCGCTGATGGGCTGGTTGCCGCTGCACGAAGGCGCGGGGCTGATCAACCTGATGAACGAGCACGGCGGCTTCGCACCCAACGGCATGAGCGCCGTGGTGGGAGCCTTCATCACGATCATGTTCAGCTTCATCGGCACCGAATCGGTGACCATCGCTGCTGCGGAGTCGGGCGAGCCTTCACGCAACATCGCCAAGGCCACCCGCTCGGTGATCTGGCGCATAGGCGTGTTCTATTTGCTGTCGATCCTGGTGGTGATCAGCGTTGGCTCCTATCAGCGGGCACTGGAACTGCTTCAGGTGCCGCACGCCAAGCTGCTGGTTGACCTGGTGGTGCTGGTGGCCGTGACCAGTTGCATGAACTCCTCGATCTACATCGCCTCGCGCATGCTGTATTCCCTGGCGCGCCGGGGTGATGCGCCCAAGGGCGCGGCGAAGACCTCGGCCAATGGCGTGCCGCGCCGCGCCGTGCTGGCCACTGCCGCAGTCGGCGCCTTCATCGCCGCGCTCAATCACTTCGCCCCGGCCAGCCTGTTCGACTTCCTGCTGTCCAGCTCCGGCGCAGTGGCCTTGCTGGTGTACCTGGCCATCGCCATTTCGCAACTGCGCATGCGTCGTCTTCACGGCGACGCGCTGACCTTCAAGATGTGGTTGTTCCCCTGGGCCACTTATGCGGTGATCCTGTTCATCTGCGCGGCGTTGGCGGTGCTGCTGTTTACCCCCGAACATCGCGCCGAGGCCACCAGCACGCTGTGCCTGGCCCTGGGTGTGTCGCTGCTGGGCATCATTACCTGCCGGCGCAGGAACTCCCTCACCGCAGCACAGTCAGCTTATTAGGAGGGCTGGGCGCAGGCGCTAGACGCTTTTGATCTAAGCCCGCGCTGGCCAATCACGCCACTTTCTGGTGGACTGAAAGCGTCGCCAGGGGACAAAGGGAGTTGTCACGACGCAGTCATCTGGCGGCCCTAGTCTGAGCACACACCTGATGAGGAGACGGGCCATGGGCTTGCAAAGCAGCAGTAACCAAACCGTGGAAGTATGCCGCAACCAACCGCACCAGGCGGTAGGCGGCTCCATTATCGATGCCAAGGGACGCGAGATCCCTATCACCGAAGACATGATCCAGGAAGCCTGTCAGGAACTGGAAAAACGTCTGGTCAAACCTGCACCTGCCAAACAAGACTGACGTCCCGCAACACATCATGAACCCGGCTGATTGGCCGGGTTTTTCTTTGCGGTAGGTATTGGTTTTCCGGAGCCTGCACCGGCCTCTCGCGAGCAAGCTTTGCTCCCACAGTGGTGAATCCTGCATGGCGATTGGCTCACCACTGTGGGAGCAAAGCTTGCTCGCGAGAGGCCGGTACAGGCGACCCAAACCCCGGGGTTCTTCTGCGGTGTTGGAAAACCCTTACACCAACTCGCACCCGAGCGCCGCCACCAGGCGGCGCAGGTCCGGCGAATAGCCGTCCATGCGCACCCGCAACCCTTCGATCTCGCGGCGCGAGGTGGGGTATTGCTTGCGCAGGGCATCGAAGGCCTGGCGCTGCTGGCTGTCGTTGTCAGTCAGGCTGCGGCGGAAATTGGCGTCGTCCTGGCGTGGGTCGTACACCGCGCGGCATAGCATGGCCATGGCCAGCGCCGGGTCGGCCAGGCCGCCCAGGGCCACTTCCGACAGCCAGCGCGGGGGCAGCAGGTCGCTCAGTTGCACCACCGGTGGCTCGCCGCGAAAGGCACAGTAGGCCTGATAAATCTGCGCAGTGCCGCGCTGGCGACCGTCCAGGCTGTAGCCGGCAATGTGCGGGGTAGCCAGTACGCACAGGTCGGCCAGCTCGCCGTCGACGCTGGGTTCGTGCTCCCACACGTCCAGCACGGCCTGCACGTCTTCGCGTTCGATCAGCAAGTTCTTCAAGGCCAGGTTGTCGATCACCGGCCCCCGGGCGGCGTTGATCAGCCAGGTGCCCGGCTTGACGCGGGCCAGGCGTTCGGCGTCCAGCAGGTGCCAGGTGGGGTGGCTGCCGCCCTTGTTGAGTGGCGTGTGCAGGCTGATCACGTCGCACTCCTGGATGATGGTGTCCAGGCTCACGTAGTCACCGCCTTCAACCGCCTGGCGTACCGGGTCGCAGACTTTCACGTCCCAACCCAGGTCGCGCAGCACACGGATCAGGCGCGAGCCGACCTGCCCGGCACCGACCACGCCGTAGGTGCGGTGCGCCAGGGGCACGCCTTCCAGCTCGGCCAGGGTCACCAGCGCGCTCAGCACATAGTCCACCACGCCACGGGCGTTGCAGCCCGGGGCGCTGGACCAGCGAATGCCTGCCTCGGTGAAATAGTCCAGGTCCAGGTGGTCGGTACCAATGGTGCACGTGCCGACAAAGCGCACGTTGCTGCCGGCCAGCAGCTCCCGGTTGACCTTGGTGATCGAGCGCACCAGCAGCACATCGGCGTCGCGCACCGCATCGGCGTCGACCTGGCGCCCGTGCACGCGGCGGATTTCGCCGAAGCCGGCAAAGAATTCTTCAAGCAGTGGAATGTTTTCGTCAGCGACAATCAGCATGGCAAGCTCCCCATTATGGGCGGCAGTTTAGGCGTAGCCGGGCGCGCCGTCACGAAACACATGGCGGGTGTTTCCTGACTTGTGCGTCAAAGCGTAGAATGGGCGGTTTTCCGCGCCCATCAGTGGACTACGCCCCGTGACCGCAGCTGCAACCGACGTGACCCTCCCCCTGACCCGCCCTGCCCGGGTGCGCCTTGAACTGCGCACGCTGCTGGCCCTGGCGGGCCCGATCATCATTGCGCAACTGGCGCACACGGCCATGGGCTTCGTCGACGCCGTGATGGCCGGCCGCGTAGGGCCGCGCGATTTGGCGGCGGTGGCGCTGGGCAACTCCATCTGGGTGCCGGTGTTTCTGCTGATGACCGGCATCTTGCTGGCCACCACGCCCAAGGTCGCCCAGCGCCACGGCGCCGGCACCCCGCACGAGATCGGCCCACTGGTGCGCCAGGCGCTGTGGCTGGCACTGGCCGCAGGCCTGGGCGCCAGCCTGCTGCTGTTCAACGCAGAGCCGGTGCTGCACCTGATGAAGGTCGACCCGGAACTGATTGCCCCGTGCATGGGCTATTTGCGCGGCATCGGCACCGGCCTGCCCTCCGTGGCGCTGTACCACGTGCTGCGCTGCTGCAGCGACGGCATGGGCCGCACTCGCCCCAGCATGGTGCTGGGCCTGTGCGGCCTGGCGCTGAACATCCCGCTCAACTACGTGTTCATCTACGGCCACTTGGGCGTGCCGGCCATGGGCGGCGTGGGTTGCGGCTGGGCCACGGCCAGCGTGATGTGGATGATGCTGCTGGGCATGGCCGGCTGGGTGCGCTGGGCGCCGGCCTACCGCGGCGCCGACGTGTTCGGACGGTTCCAGTGGCCACAGTGGCCGGTGATCAAGCGCCTGCTGGGCATCGGCCTGCCGATCGGGATCGCGGTGTTCGCCGAGTCGAGCATCTTCGCCGTCATCGCCCTGCTGATCGGCAGCCTGGGCTCTACCGTGGTGGCCGGGCATCAGATTGCCCTGAGCATCAGTTCCATGGTGTTCATGATTCCGTTTTCGCTGGGCATGGCCGTCACCATCCGCGTGGGCCAGGCGCTGGGCCGAGGGTTGCCGCGCGAGGCGCGCTTCGCTGCCGGCATCGGCATGGCCAGCGCGCTGGCCTATGCCTGTTTCTCGGCCAGCCTGATGTACCTGGGGCGCGCGCACATTGCCCAGATCTACACCGCTGACCCGGCGGTGCTGCACATTGCCTCGATGCTGATTGTGTACGCGGCGCTGTTTCAGTTCTCGGACGCCATCCAGGTGACGGCAGCCGGGGCATTGCGCGGTTACCAGGACACGCGGGTGACCATGCTGCTGACGTTGTTCGCCTACTGGGGCATCGGCCTGCCGGTGGGGTACCTGCTGGGGCTGACCGACTGGCTGGGCGCGCCAGCCGGGCCCAGGGGGTTGTGGCAGGGCTTGATCGTGGGGCTGACGTGCGCGGCGGCAATGTTGCTGGTGCGGTTGATGCGCAGCGCGCGCAAGCGCATCCGTAGTATGGCTTGAGTCTGGCTGGGTCCTTTTCCCGAGCTTCGCTCGGTCCCACACCTTTCGCGGCAGTTGTGTCAGTAGGGCAAAGCTCTTAGCTTTTAGCACTAGCCTGTAATCCTGCTGTGCCCCCAAAGGCTAAAAGCTTTGCCTCATTGACTCAACTGCCGCGAAAGGTGTGGGACCGAGCGAAGCTCGGGAAGAAGGCAACGCGGTCAAACAGTATGGAGCCGGTAGCCTACCCCCGGCTCAGTGATGATATAGCGCGGCGCCGTGGGGTCATCACCTAGCTTCTGCCGCACATGCCCCACCACAATCCGCAGATAATGGCTGTCCTCCACATGGGTCGGCCCCCAGATATCCTTGAGCAATTGCTGCTGGGTAATCACCCGCCCCGGGTAACGCGCCAGCTGCGCCACCACCGCGTACTCCTTGCGGGTCAACGCCACCTCGGCGCCGTCCAGGGTCACGCGGCGCAGGCCCAGGTCAATCACCAGGCCATCGATGCTCAGCGGCGCAACTGGCGCCTGAGCGCTGCCTGCCTGACGCAGCAACGCCCGCACCCGCGCCAGAAACTCCTGAATGCCGAACGGCTTGGTCACATAGTCGTTGGCACCGTTGTCCAGCGCCTCGACCTTCTGGATCTCGCTGGCGCGCACTGACAGCACCAGCACCGGCACCTGGGTCCACTCGCGCAGTTCGCGCAACACCTGCTGGCCATCCATGTCGGGCAGGCCCAGGTCCAGCACCACCAGGTCCGGACGGTTCAGGGCCGCCTGGCTCAGGCCCTCGGCACCCGTGCCGGCTTCCAGCACCTTGTAGCCCTGGGACGCCAGGCTGATGCGCAAAAATTTGCGGATCTGCGGTTCATCGTCGATTACCAGCAGGGTCGCGGTTTGACTCATGTTCAGGCTTCACTTTCCAGGCCAGGTTGGGTATGCACCGGCAAGCATAGAGTGATGCAGGTGCCCTGACCATCCAGGCCATCGCCTACCAGGATACGACCGCCATGGGCGCCGATCATGCCCTGGCAGATCGCCAGGCCCAGGCCGGTGCCCTGCCCGCCCCGGTCGCCTCGGGCGGCGGTGTAAAACATGTCGAAGATTTTCTCGCGCTCGGCCGGCGGGATGCCGGGGCCTTGGTCACTGACCGAAAAGCTCAGTTCCTCACCTTCGACGGCTGCGGCGATCAGTAACCGGCCATAGGGCGGCGAAAAGCGTGCCGCGTTTTCCAGCACGTTGACCAGTGCCTGTTCGATCAGCGCGGCGTGTACGTACAGCAATGGCAATGGTGTCGGCACCTCAACAGCCACCTGCAAGGGCGCCAGCACCGCACGCAGGCGGTTCAGGGCGCTGCCGACGATGTCGGCCGGCGCCACCCAATCACGCGCCAGCTTCAACGCACCGTGACCCAGACGGGTCATGTCCAGCAGGTTCTGGATATAGCGGTCCAGGCGTTCGGCTTCATCGCGGGTCCCTTCCAGCAATTCCTGACGATCGGCCCGGGGGATGGCCTCACCCAATGCCAGCAGGCTGTCGATGCTGCCGCGCATGGCCGTCAGCGGCGTGCGCAGGTCGTGGGACACCGAGGCCAGCAAGGCGCTGCGCAGTTGCTCGGTTTCACCGTGCAGGCGTGCGGCCTCCAGGTCCTGGGCCAGTTGCGCCCGCGCCAGGGCCTGGGCCAAGGGCTGGCTGAGGGCAGCCAGCAGGCGGCGGCGCTGGGGGTTCAAGGTGCGCCCCTCGCGATCGCGAGCACCGAGCATGGCCAGCGGCCCGTCCTGCATGGACACCGGCAACCACCACCAGCGCCCCGACGGCAATGTACCGGTGCCCATGCCAGCGGGCTGGTCATGCTGCCAGGCCCAGTCGGCGGCCGCCCGTTCGGTGTCGCTCAGGGCCGCCGGATGACCACCGGGGTCTTTCCAGCCCAACTCGCCGTCACGCTCCAGGACACACACCTGCAACTCGCGCCAGCCATGCAAGTGCTGGGCGGCCGCGCTGAGCACAGCCTGGCGGTCGGTGGCGGCCGTCAGCTTGCGCGACAGGTCAAGCAATTCGCTGGTCTCTTCCTGGGTGTCGCGCAAGGCCTGCAACTGACGGCGCTGGCGGGCCGCCAGGTTGCCGGTCAGCGCCGCCATCAACAGGAAGAACAGCAGGGTCAGCACGTCCTCCTCGCGGTAAATGGTCAGCGAGAAGGTCGGTGGAATGAACAGGAAGTCATAGGCCAGAAACGATAGCGCCGCGCACACCAGCGCCGGCCCCAGGCTACTGCGCACCGCCACCAGCAGCACCGCCGCCAGAAACACCAGCGAGATATTGGGCAAGGCCAGCACGCTGGCCACCGCCGAAGCAAGACCGCTGGCGGCGATGGTGGCGAACAGCGCCAGCAGGTAATCGAACCACACCCAGTCGTCGCTGCCACGGGCGCGGGGCAATGGCCGCGCTTCATCACGGTCCAGCACATTGATTTCCAGGCCGTGGGTGTCACGCAGCAACCGCGGCCCCAGGCCACCGCCCAGCCAGCGCCGGTACCACAGCGCCCGCGACTGGCCCACCAGCACCAGGCTGGCGCGGCGCTCGGCGGCGTGCTGGATCAGGGTTTTCGCCACTTCGCCTGCGCGCAGTACCACCACCTCGCCGCCCAGGCGCTCGGCCAATTGCTGGGCGTTCTGCAAATGCTGGCGGCTGACTTCGTCACGCGCCCGGCCGGTGTCCACGTGCACCACGCTCCACGGCAAGTGGCGGCGCTGCGCCACGCGGCTGGCGTGACGCACCAGGCGCTCGGCCTGGGCATCACCATCGATGCCCACCAGCAGCCGGCCGCGCAGCGCCGGGGCTGCCTGGCCCATGCGTCGGTAACCCTGGGCCAGGTCGGCGTCGACCTGGGCGGCGGCGGTTTGCATGGCCAGTTCGCGCAAGGCGTTGAGGTTGGTCTGAGTGAAAAAGGCTTCGATGGCCGCCCGCGCCTGCTCCGGCACGTAGACCTTGCCGTCGCGCAGGCGCTCCAGCAGCTCACGCGGGGGCAGGTCGATCAGCACCAGTTCGTCGGCTTCCTGCAGCACCCAGTCGGGCAGGGTTTCGCGCACCTGCACGCCGGTGATGTCCAGCACCTGGTCGTTGAGGCTTTCCAGGTGCTGGACGTTGACCGTGGTGTACACGTCGATACCGGCCGACACGAGTTCCTGAATGTCCTGCCAGCGCTTGGCGTGGCGACTGCCGGGGGCGTTGCTATGCGCCAACTCGTCCACCAGCACCAGCTGCGGCGCGGCGTGCAGCAGGCCGTCGAGGTCCATTTCCTCCAGGGTGACACCCCGGTACTGGGAGCGCACCAGCGCCTGTTGCGCGAGGCCGCCCAACAGGGCTTCGGTTTCGGCGCGGCCGTGGGTTTCCACCACACCGGCAACCACCCGCACGCCTTGGCGCAACTGGGCATGGGCGGCTTGCAGCATGGCGTAGGTCTTGCCCACGCCGGGGGCGGCGCCGAGGAACACCTTCAGGCGGCCGCGGCCTTCGCGGGGCAGTTGGGCCAGCAGCGCGTCGGCGCGCAGGGCATCGCTCATGATTGATACTCGGAATAGGAGGGTGATCTTACCGGCCTCATCGCGAGCAAGCTTTGCTCCCACAGTGTTCGCAGCACCTGAGGCGTACGCATGTGGGAGCAAAGCTTGCTCGCGATGAGGCCCGGGAGAACACTAATGCGCTGAAGGTAGCCGATCCAGCGCCAGGTTCAAAGCCAGCACGTTGACCACCGGCGGCCCGAACAGCGAGTGCTCGGTGTGCTCGGCCACCAGTTGCTGCACAGCGGCCACTGGCAACTGCCGCGCCTGGGCCACACGCGCCACCTGATAATCCGCCGCCGCCGGCGGCAGGTGCGGGTCCAGCCCGCTGCCCGAGGTGGTCACCAGCGCCAGCGGCACCGGCCCCTGCCCGTCCACGTACAGCTTGGCGGCATCGTCCTTGATGCGGGTGGCCAATGCCGGGTTGCTGGGCGCAAGGTTACTCGCGCTGCTGGACACCGTGGCGAAATCCCCCGCCGACGGCCGTGGATGGAACCAGGCATCACCGGTGAAGTTCTGCGCGATCAAACTGGAACCGCGCACCTTGCCACCCTCGTCACGCACCAGGCTGCCATTGGCCTGCGCGGGAAAGGCCACCTGGGCCACCGCCGTCACGGCCAGCGGGTAGGCCACGCCGGTGATCAGGGTCATCATTACCAGCAAGCTCACGGCTGGACGCAGATAAGTCGACATCATCAATTCCTCATACCAGGTGCAGGGAGGTCAGCAGCACATCGATCAGCTTGATGCCGACAAAGGGCACCACAATGCCGCCCAGGCCATAGATCAACAGGTTGCGGCGCAGCAGGTGGGCGGCGCTGGCCGCCTGCACCCGTACCCCGCGCAACGCCAGCGGGATCAGCACCACGATGATCAGCGCGTTGAACACGATCGCCGACAGGATCGCGCTTTGCGGGCTGGCCAAGTGCATCACGTTCAACACCCCCAACTGCGGGTAGATGGCGGCGAACAGCGCCGGCAGGATGGCGAAGTACTTGGCCACGTCGTTGGCGATGGAAAAGGTGGTCAGCGCGCCACGGGTCACCAACAGCTCCTTGCCGATCTGCACCACGTCCAGCAGCTTGGTGGGGTCGCTGTCCAGGTCGACCATGTTGGCCGCCTCGCGCGCCGCCTGGGTGCCATCGTTCATGGCCATGCCGACGTCGGCCTGGGCCAGGGCGGGGGCGTCGTTGGCGCCGTCCCCGCACATGGCCACCAGGCGGCCGTCGTCCTGTTCCTGACGGATGCGGGCCAGTTTCTTCTCCGGGGTGGCTTCGGCCAGCACGTCGTCGACACCGGCCTCGGCGGCGATGGCGGCTGCGGTCAGCGGGTTGTCGCCGGTGACCATCACCGTGCGGATGCCCAGCTTGCGCAGTTCATCGAAGCGTTCGCGGATGCCGGGCTTGACCACGTCCTTGAGGTGGATGGCGCCCAGCAGGCGCTGGTCGCGGCACACCAGCAGCGGGGTGCCGCCGCTCTGGGCAATCTTGTCCACTTCGCGGGCCAGCACGGGCGGCATTTCCAGGCGCTGCACGCCGACAAACGCCAACAATGAATCCACCGCGCCCTTTCGGTAAATGCGCCCGCCATGGTCGACGCCGCTCAAACGCGTTTCGGCGCTGAAGGGCACAGCCACCAGTTCACTGGCGGCGGGCTCGGGGAGGCTGTGCAACTGGCGCAGGAACTCGACGATGGACTTGCCCTCGGCGGTGTCGTCGGCCAGCGAGGCCAGCAGCGCACCCTCGGCCAGCTCCTTGGCGGTGACGCCGGGGGCGGCGTACAGCGCGGTGCAGCGGCGGTTGCCGAAGGTGATGGTGCCGGTCTTGTCCAGCAGCAAAACGTGCACGTCGCCCGCCGCCTCCACGGCGCGGCCGGACTTGGCGATCACGTTCAGACGCACCAGGCGGTCCATGCCGGCAATGCCGATGGCCGACAGCAGGCCGCCGATGGTGGTGGGGATCAGGGTCACCAGCAGCGCCACCAGAAACACCAGCGGCAGGCTGCCGTTGGCAAAATGGGCGAAGGGTTGCAGGGTCACCACCACCAGCAAAAAGATCAGGGTCAGGCCGATCAGCAGAATGTCGAGGGCGATCTCGTTGGGAGTTTTCTGGCGTTTGGCACCCTCCACCAAGGCGATCATGCGGTCCAGGGTCGACTCGCCGGGGTTGGCGGTGATCTTCACCAGCAGCCAGTCGGACACCAACCGGGTGTTGCCGGTGACCGCCGAGCGATCGCCACCCGACTCACGAATCACCGGGGCCGATTCACCGGTAATGGCCGCCTCGTTGACGGCGGCGATGCCTTCGATGACCTCGCCGTCGCCGGGGATCATCTCGCCCGCTTCAACGCGCACCACATCGCCTTTGCGCAGGCTGCCGGCGGCCACGTTCTGGAACTGCCCGCTGGCGTCACGACGGCGCGCGGTCAAGCCTTGGCTGCCAGCCTTGAGGCTGTCGGCGCGGGCCTTGCCGCGGCCTTCGGCCAGGGCTTCGGCGAAGTTGGCGAACAGCACGGTGAACCACAGCCACAGGGCGATCTGCACCGCCACCGCCGTGCTCACGCCAGCCTCGGGCACGAAGCACAGCACCGTGGTTAGGATGGCCGTCAGTTCCACCACCAGCATCACCGGGGCGCGTTGCAACTGGCGCGGATCGAGCTTGACGAACGCCTGCACCAGCGCCGGGCGCCACAGCGCGGCAAACGCGGTTTTCTGAGCGGTGGTGGCCGCAGGTTTGGCTAAAGGAATTGGCATGTTCATGGTCGTGTCCTCAGAAACCCAGACTCAATTGTTCGGCAATCGGCCCCAGGGCCAGGGTCGGCAGGAAGGTCAAACCGCCCACCAGCAGGATGGTCACCGTCAGCAGGGTGACGAACAGCGGGCCGTGGGTGGGGAAGCTGTTGCCGCCCACCGGTGCCGACTTTTTCATCGCCAGGCTGCCGGCCAGGGCCAGGATCGGCAGGATGTAGCCGAAGCGGCCGATCAGCATGCCCAGGCCCAGCATCAGGTTGTGGAACGCGGTATTGGCACTGAAGCCGCCGAACGCCGAGCCGTTGTTGGCGCTGGCCGAGGTGTAGGCGTACAGCAGTTGGCTGAAGCCGTGGGGGCCTGGGTTGCTGACCGCCGAGGCAGGCCCGGCAAGGCTCGCGGCAATGGCGCCCAGTACCAACACGCCGATTGGCATCACCAGCAGGGTCACCACCAGCAGCTTCACCTCGGTGGCCTGGATTTTCTTGCCCAGGTATTCCGGCGTGCGGCCAATCATCAGCCCGGCCAGGAACACCGCCGTCAGCACGTTGAGCAACATGCCGTAGAGGCCCGCGCCGACGCCGCCGAAAATCACCTCGCCGACCATCATGTTCACCAGCGCCACCATGCCGGTCAGCGGGTTGAGGCTGTCATGCATGGCGTTGACCGAGCCGTTGGAGGCAGCCGTGGTGGTCACCGCCCACAACGCCGTGGCGGTGGTGCCGAAGCGTGCTTCCTTACCTTCCATCGGCGCGGCCTGCTCGACCTGGGCGTTTTGCAGCGCCGGGTTGGCCTGGTACTCGTCGTACAGCGCCACACCGCCACCGATCAGGAACAGCGCGAACATGCAGGCGATGATCGCCCGGCTCTGGCGCATGTCCTTCACGTAGTGGCCGAAGGTGAACACCAGCGCCACCGGGATCAGGATGATCGACACCACTTCCAGCAGGTTGCTGAGGGCGGTGGGATTCTCGAACGGGTGCGCGGAGTTGACGCCGAAGAAGCCGCCGCCGTTGGTACCCAACTGTTTGATGGCGATCTGGCTGGCTGCCGGGCCCAATGGGATCACCTGATCGGCGCCCTGCACCGTCAGCGCGTCGACGTAGTGCATGAAGGTCTGCGGCACGCCCTGCCACACCAGCACCAGCGCCAGCAGCAGGCACAGCGGCAGCAGGCCATAAAGGGTGGCGCGGGTCATGTCGACCCAGAAGTTGCCCAGGGTACGCGCCGAACGCCGACCAATGCCGCGACACAGGGCCACCAGCACGGCCAGGCCGGTGGCGGCGCTGACGAAGTTCTGCACCGTCAGGCCGACCATCTGGCTGAAATAGCTCAGCGATGCTTCCCCGCTGTAGGCTTGCCAGTTGGTGTTGGTGACGAAACTCACCGCCGTGTTGAAGGCCAGGGGCCACTCCATACCCGGCAGGTGTTGCGGGTTGGCTGGCAGGTATTGCTGCAACATCAGCACGGCCATCAGCAGCACAAAGCCAGCGAAGTTGAAGGCCAGCAGGGCCAGGGTGTAGCGTTGCCAGCTGTGCTCCTGCGCCGGGTCCACCCCGGACAGGCGATAACAGCCGCGTTCCACCGGGCCCAGCACGGGGCTGAGCCAGGTGCGCTGGCCTTCCATCACCTTGTAATAGAATCGGCCCAGCAGCGGTGCCGGGATCAGCACCAGGGCGAAGAAGGCCAACAGCAGCCCATAGTCATAGCTGTGCATGGCGGCTCCTAAGTGCGATCGGCGCGCAGCAGCGCCACAGTGAGATACACAAACAGGCCTGCAGCCAGCAGCAGCGCCACCCCATCCAGAACGTTCATGGCCTTTCTCCTCGATCAATCAGCCGTTGGTCGGTATTGTCGAAAACAAGGGCGTAAAGGAACGAGACTAATGGACGCAGACAGCTATAAAGTTTTCGTAAAGAATGCCGATGCAGAGCCATCGCTACATCGATAACGGGAAGCATGTAGCCAATTGTATCCAGCCTGATACATTCCAGACATGCCAGCGACACGCCCACGAGTGACCCTCGCTCGCCGCTCCCAATCCGAACATGACTACCAGCCCGCCGGGCGAACGCTTACCCTTGGTGGTAACGACGCGGCCCCCACGCCGCGGCTGGCAGCAATACCAGGCAGATGAACGCAAGCATGCAGAACACCCCGCTCCCCCTCAGCGATGCCAGCAAGACCCTCGTCGGCGACGATGACAAACGCTGGAACACCCGTGCCCTGATCGTGGATGACGATGTGCCGATTCGCGAATTGCTGATCGACTACCTGGCACGCTTCGGGATTCTGGCGCTGGGCGTCAGCGACGGTGAAGGCATGCGCCAGGCGCTGCTGGAAGAGAACTTCGACGTGGTGGTGCTGGACCTGATGCTGCCGGGCGAAGACGGCCTGTCGCTGTGCCGCTGGCTGCGCGCCGAATCGGACATCCCGATCCTGATGCTGACTGCACGTTGCGAGCCTACCGACCGCATCATCGGCCTGGAACTGGGCGCCGACGACTACATGGCCAAGCCGTTCGAGCCGCGCGAACTGGTCGCCCGCATCCAGACCATCCTGCGCCGCGTGCGCGATGACCGCACCGAACAGCGCGCCAACGTGCGCTTCGACAACTGGCGCCTGAACAGCGTGCTGCGCCAGCTGATCTCCTCCGATGGCCTGGTGGTGCCGCTGTCCAACGCCGAATTCCGCCTGCTGTGGGTGTTCCTGGAGCGCCCGCGCCGCGTGCTCAGCCGCGAACAACTGCTGGACGCCGCCCGTGGCCGCTCCATCGAAGCGTTCGACCGCAGCATCGACCTGCTGGTCTCGCGCCTGCGTCAGAAGCTGGGTGATGACCCTAAAGCACCGCAACTGATCAAGACCGTGCGTGGCGAAGGCTACCTGTTCGATGCGAGAGACATTGGTTGATGCGCAGCCCTGATACGCTGTTCGCCCGCCTGTTCGGCGTGTCATTGATTGCCATCATCTTCGCCCATCTGCTCGCCTTCCTGTGGTTCCAGCAGTACGGCCTCCCACCGCCGCACCACCGCGAACGCCTCTTGATGGAAGAACGCCGTGCGGAACTGGGCCCCCACCCTTCCCCTGAAGCCCTGGCGCAGTTCGGCGCCCTGGAGCTGCAGGACGAAGAGCACCGCCCCCCGCCACCGCTGTTCGGCGGGCCAGTGGTGCCGTTGATGTTCCAGCTGATCACCCTGGTGGTGGCCGCCTGGTTCGGCGCCAAGGCCCTGTCGCGGCCAATCCGGCGCTTCAGTGAAGCCGCCGAGCGGCTGAGCGAAAACCTCGACGCCCCGCCCCTGGAAGAGACCGGCCCGCTGGAGGCTCGCCAGGTGGCCCACACGTTCAACCGCATGCAGCAACGTATCCGCGAGCAGGTGCAACAACGCGCGCGCATGCTCGGCGCCGTGTCCCACGACCTGCGCACCCCGCTGTCGCGGCTCAAGCTGCGCCTGGAGCAGATCGACAACGAAAAGCTGCAGGGCCAGATGCGCCAGGACCTGGACGACATGATCGGCATGCTCGACGCCACCCTGACCTACCTGCACGAGCAGCGCACCAGCGAGGCGCTGCAATGGTATGACCTCCAGGCCCTGGTGGAATCGCTGGTGGAAAACGCCCAGGACCATGGCGCGGCGATCCGTGCCGAAGGCACCTGTGCACCGTTGCAGGTGCAGCCGATGGCGTTGCGCTCCTGCATCAGTAACCTGATGGACAATGCCTTGCGTTATGGCGGGGCTACGTTGGTGGATATTCAGGATACGCGCGACTCGGTGACCATCCGGGTGATCGACCACGGGCCTGGGATCAGTGCTGACAAGCGTGAAGCGGTGTTTGAGCCGTTCTTTCGGTTGGAAGGGTCGCGCAATCGCAACTCGGGTGGGGTGGGGTTGGGGATGACCATTGCGCGTGAGGCGTGTCAGCGGTTGGGGGGGCAGTTGAGTTTGGAGGAGACGACGGGGGGTGGGTTGACTGCGGTCATTCGCCTTCCTCGCTGAGTGCCTGGCTTGAGGGTTTCGGCGTTCTTGAGATCGAGCGCCGCCCGCGCGGCGCTCGATGGTGGCCTTGATGCAAATCTCATGGCATGCATCCCACCCCCACTCCCATGTCCCACCCCTTACAAACCCCACACACTCTCGACATCCCCTCGATAGATTCTTTACACGCCGGTGGTTTGTAACCGGCATACAACAGGGGAGCACACCCAATGACATCCATAAGCGGCGTAAGCAGCAGTCTTTACTCGAGCTACACCAGCTCGAGCAGCACCACCAGCAGTGCCCAACTCAAGAAGTTCCAGGAAGAGCTGTTCGCCAGCCTCGACACCGACGGCAATGGCGAGGTCAGCAGCGATGAGCTGAAGACGGCGATTTCCAACAGTTCGAGCAGTGGCACCACCAACGACGGCGGTATCCTGGTCAGCCTGAGCAAGAATTTCAGCAGCCTGGACAGCGACTCCGACGACGGCCTGACCCTGGACGAGATGGCGGCCCTGCAACCGCCACCACCGCCTACCCAGGACGGCGCACCCAGCACTGACGCGGTCGACGACTTGCTCAGCGCCATCGACAGCGACGGCAGCGGTTCGATCAGCAGCGATGAGCTGAGCAGCGCCCTGACCGCCGCCGGTGACACCACCGACGACAGTAGCGAGCTGTTCTCGGCGCTGGACACCGATGGCGACGGCACCGTGAGCAAGGATGAACTGGCCGCAGCCATGCAGCCACCACCGCCACCTCCGCCTGCCAGCGTGTCCAGCGATGACCTGTTCACCGCCCTGGACAGCGACGATGACGGCAGCATCAGCGAGACCGAACTGAGCAGTGCCCTGAGCGCTACCAGCTCGTCGTCGAGCAGTTCGTCGTCCAGCAGCACCGCCGCCCAGGTGTTCAGCGACCTGGACACCAACCAGGATGGCACCGTCAGCGCCCAAGAACTGGCCGCCGCCCTGCAGTCGTCGGGCAACCAGGACAGCACATCCAGCAACACCGACAGCGATACCGCTGCGGCGTTGAACAAGATGATCGCTGCCCTGACCAAGCAGTACGGTACCGACGCGCAACAAACCGTGGGCAGTCAGCTCAGCGTAGCCGCCTGACCTTCACGCCGCGGGCAGTCGCAAGACTGCCCGTCTCACGCCTTGGGTGCTCCGTGCGCGGTGCGCGTCCAATCCAGCAGCAGGCTGTAGCCGATGGCCAACAGCGTCGGGCCGATGAAAAGGCCGATGAAGCCGAAGGCCAGCAGGCCGCCGAACACCCCCAGCAAGACGATCACCAGCGGCAGGTCACCGCCGCGGCTGATCAGGTAGGGCTTGAGTACGTTGTCCACGCCGCTGATGATGAACGTGCCCCAGATACCCAGAAACACCGCCATGCCGTACTCGCCCTTCCACACCAGCCACGCCGTCGCCGGTATCCAGGCCAGCGGCGGCCCCATGGGGATCAGGCTGAGCAGGAAGGTGACGATGCCCAGCACCAATGCCCCCGGGATGCCGGCGATCAGGAAGCCGATAAGCGCCAGTACCGCCTGCGCCGCTGCCGTACCGATCACACCATTGACCACGCGCTGCACCGTGCCCGCCACCAGTTCCAGGTAATACTCGGCGCGCTCGCCCACCAACCGTTCCAGCAAGCGCAATACGAACGCCGCCAGGCGCGGACCGTCGCGGTAGAAGAAAAACACGAACACCAGGCTCAGGGTCAGTTCCAGGATGCCGCCGCCAATCTGCGCGCTGCGCGCCAGCAGCCAGTTGCCCACCTGCCCCAGGTAGGGCTTGACGCTGGTCATCAGCGCTGCGCCCTGCTGGTCCAGCGTGTCCCACCACGTAGCCAGCCGTGGCCCCACCAGCGGCAGCCCGGCCAGCCAGTCGGGCGCAGCGGGCAGGCCATCGACCTGCACGTCACGGACAAAGGCGATGGCGTCACGGATGTGGTCGGCCAGATTGAAACCCAGCCACACCAGCGGCAGGATCACCAGCAGAATCCAGCCCAGGGTGAGGATGCTGGCGGCCAGGGTTTCGCGCCCGTGCAACCAGCGCGTCAGCAAACGCATCAGCGGCCAGCTGGCATACGCCAGGATAGCGCCCCACAGCAGGGCCGAAATGAATGGCGCCAGCACCCACAGGCAGGCGCCCAGCAGCACCAGCAGGATGATCTGCACCAGCAGGCGGTCATTGTTGAGTATCACGCGCAGGCCACTCCCTAGCGGATCAGATCGATGTGCAGGCCAGACTTGGCCGGATCACCCAGCTCCAGCCGCGCAGCCCGCACGCCCTGGGCCACCAGCGCCTGGCGCCAGTCCTCGGCGGCGGGGCCGGCCAGGGTGACGCGCAGGGTGCTGTCCTGATTCAGGCTGCGCGCCAGCAGCGCAACCCACGGCGCAGGTGGCGGTGCAGTGCCCAGGTCCGGGTAATCCAGGCGGCCGGTACTGCGCAGCTCGCGCAGCAGCGTGGCCGGGGTGGGCAGCACGGTGCCCAAAGGGCTGGCCGCGACGAACTGCTCCACATGCAGGTAGGCACGGCGGCCGCCCCGGTTGATGGCGTATAGCGCCACCAAGGTATCCTGGCCTGACTCGGCATGGCGCAGCAGAATGACGCTTTGCTGTTCATCGGCGCCCACTAGCTTGGCATTGGCGAAGATATCGTTGGCCCACAGGCTCGATTCGCCGCAGTCACGGGCCACGCACCAGAACAGCACCTGACTGCCCTGGTCCTGCAGGCCTTGGCGGGCGGCGTCGAGCGCCTGGATCGCCGAGGTGCCGGCGGCCAGTTCATAGGTGACCGAGCTGACCTGGCCGCGCGCGCTGACCTGGGCGTCCATGCGCAACTGATTGCTGATCCTGCGCACAGAACCCAGCGGGTACGTGCGCTCGGCTTCGACGGCCGGTTTCTGGTCGACCACCTGGGCATCCGCCGGGGGTGCCACGTTGGCCAGGTCAGCCGCCATCACGGCGGTGCCCCAGGTGAGCAGCAGCAATGCTAGACATGCCTTCATCGCGTGGCCGCCGCGACGGTGTAGAGGTGGTTCATGGCTGTTTCCCTTTTCAACCCGGCTCCTTGATGAGCCCGCCAAGCCTCGACACTTGCCCGCCGCAAGTCAAGGCATGGCGAAGAAGCGATTGAAACAGCTTGCTACAAGGGCTGCGCCTTCCTCATCGTTCAGGTGCAAGTGATGGCCGCCGGGCAAGGTTTCATGGCTGAAGGGTAGCTGGGAAAGCAGCCCGTCGTGCTTGGCCAGCATGCCGTCTGCGGCCACCACCAGATGCGCCGGGCAGGCGATGCGCTGCACGAAGGACCAGCCCTGCTCGTCGCTCATGCGCAATGGCGTGGGCAGGGTCAGGCGGCTGTCGCTGCGCCAGCTGTAGCCGCCCGGCACCGGCATCAGGCCGCGCTGGGCCAGCAGTTCGGCGGCATCACGGCTGACGGCCACCATGCCTTTCATGCGCGCCTCCACGCCGCGCTCGAAGTCGGCGTACACCGACTTGCGCTTGCCCGGCAAGGCCACCTGCTCCAGCAAGGCCTGGCCGAAACGCTCGGCGGTACCGGGCCCGGGCGAGCCGGGTGGCAGCACCGCGTCAATCAAGGCCAGGCGCTCGACCCGTTCGGGCAGCGCCCCGGCCAGCACCACCGAGACGATGGCGCCCAGCGAGTGCCCCAGCAACGAAAACCGCTGCCAGCCCAGTTGTTCGGCCACCTGCAGCACGTCGTGGGCATAGTCATACAGCGCATACCCCGCCCCCACCGGCCGGTGCTGCGACAGGCCGTGGCCGGCCATGTCCAGCGCCACGATACGCAAACCCTGCAACTGTGGCGCCAGCCGCGCGAAGCTGTTGGCGTTGTCCAGCCAGCCATGCAGGGCAATCACCGGGCGGCCGTCGACTGGGCCGAACACATGGGCGGCCAGTTCGATGTGGGGCAGCGTCAGGCGCAACTCTTCTACCTCATGGCTCATGCGCAGTCCCCCAGGGCAACCTGCCAGCGGCTGAAGATATCCTTGAGCAACCGCGCCGTGGCCGTCGGCTGTTCCAACGGGAACATGTGCCCGCCAGCCACTCGATGGGTTTCGCCCTGGCGCAGGCGCTGCACGCTGCGCGCGTGGTGGGCCAGCACCACGCGGCTGTCCGCGCCATGCACCAGTGCCAGCGGCACGCGCAACTGACGGGTACTGGCCGGGCGCACGTGGGGCACGCTGCGGTAGATATCGATTTCGGTGGCAGGGTCGAAGCGCAAGCGCAGGCCCTGGTCATCGCCGTGAAGGCCGTGTTCCAGGTAAGCATCGAAGCAATCAGGGTCGAAATCCCGAAACAGCGACTTACCGGCAAAATAGGCCCGCGCCGCCTCGCGGTCGGGGAACGCCTCGCGGCGGCCCAGCGTGCGGCCGGCGGGGGTCAATCGATCGATAAAGCCGAAACGTTTGGCCGCGCGAATCAACCACTGATCGGCCAGGGTCAGCGCGGGCGAGTCGAGCATCACCACGCCGCGGTACAGCTGCGGACGCTGCAAAGCGGCATAGAGGTGCAACAGGCCACCGAACGAATGCCCAACGCCCCACACAGGCTCGGCCTGCTGTTCCAGGTGGTGCAGCAGTTCGGCGATCAGCGCCGGCCAGTTATCCGACACCGGGAAGCGCGGATCATGGCCGTGTACGGGTAGATGGATCACCGCGTAGTCGGGGGCCAGTTCGGCGAAGAGTTTGCGGTAGGTTCCGGAAGGGAAGCCGTTGGCGTGGGCGAAGAAGATGGGCTGCGGCATGGCGGTGGCTCGTGGATGAATCCTGGGAGGATTGTCCGCAAGCGTGGCGGCGAGGGCAATGCGTGGAAAGGTCAATAGGGAGGGTATTCAGGCCATTGATTGACAGCTATGCCCTACCAAATCTGTAGCAGCTGCCGAAGGCTGCGTCATCGTCAACGCGGTGCACCTGACACTGCGCGGCGCCCATGACGCGGCCTGGCGGCCGCTGCTACAGGGCCGGGGCCGCCAGGGGTGTGCTGTGTCAGGCGCGGCTGATCAGGCGGTCGAAGGACAGTTTGCCTGCGCCTTCCAGCAAGGTGGCGATGGTACCGGCCAGCAGCGCCAGGGCGAATTCGTAGCCGTTATTGGCCATGAACAGACCGTTGTGGATGTGCACGCTGAGGATGGCGACGATCAGGGTCACAATCAGCACCAGCGAGGCTGGGCGTACCAAGAGGCCGAGTACCAGGGCCAGGCCGCCGAAGAATTCGCCGCTGCCGGCCAGCAGGGCCATCCAGTAACCAGGGTGGATGCCGATGCTTTCCATCCACTGGCCAGTGCCTTCCAGGCCGTAGCCGCCGAACAGGCCGAAGAGCTTCTGGCCGCCGTGGGCGACGAAGATGATACCCACCAGAATGCGCAGTACGGTGAAGCCCAGGCCCGCGTTGGTGGAGAGGATGCGTTTGATCGAAGCGTTCATGGCGTGTTCCTTGCGAGAAGTGTTGTGTAGGAGTTGATGGGCGCCATATTAATCGATCTATCAAATAATAAAATCGCAAAAAACCGCACAAACAAATCGAATTACCAGATATATATTCAATCAATGTAGGAGCCGACCTTGGTCGCGATGCAGCCGCTGCGGTGGGTCTGAAATGACGCCATCGCGACCAAGGTCGGCTCCTACGGTAAAGGATGGTTCAAGGGTTGGAGGCGATGCGCCGTCCGCCTGGCTCCAGGCTGTCACGCTGGCGGTCATACGCCAGGTAATACTTGTTCACGCTGTTGACGTAACTCACCGGCCCCATGCCCACCTGCTCCATGGCTACGCGTTCAACCTGGAAGAACCACTGGTTGGGGTTCAGCCCACGACGGCGGGCTTCGGTACGCATGGCCTGCACCCGCTCAGGGCCGATGTTGTAGGCGGCCAGCACAAAGGCCATGCGCTCACGCTCGTTAAGCTTGCTGCTGGCGAAGAACTTCTTGCGGATCATGGCCAGGTAACGGGCCGCGGCCTGCACGTTGTTGTCCAACTGCTGGATGTTGCCCACCCCCACGCGCTGCGCGGCCGACGGGGTGATCTGCAGCAGCCCGGTAGCGCCACCGCTGCCTTTCACCGACGGGTCGAGCTGCGATTCCTTGAACGCCAGGGCCGCCAGGTTCAGCCAGTCGATACCTTGCTCCCGACCATAACGCTGCAGCACCGGGCGCAGTTTCTCCAGGCGCTGACGATCATTGCGCGCCAACGGGTTGTGCACTTGATAAAGGCGGCGGTAAACCTTGGTGAATGCGGCGTCCTGATCGGCAGGCGCATGATAGGTCTTGAGGAAGCGGTCGATGCTGGCGTGCAGCATCGAGGCATCGCGTCGCACATACCAGGTCAGCTGTTGCGAGGCCTTGAAGCGCACGCCCTGCTGCACCATCAGCTTGGGCATTACCTTGGACCAGCGCTGGGCAATGGGCCGCTCTACGATGGTCATGGGGTAGATACCGGCCTGCACCATCTCCAGCACGTCTTCCACGCCCAGGCTGGGGTCGGCCCATTCGATCTTGATCGGGAGCAGCTTATGCTGGGCCAGGGTCTGGTTGGCGGCATGCAAGGCATCACCGGCCGCGCTGCCCGCCGGCAGGATGACGGTCTTGCCCGCCAGTTGCTCCACCCGGCTGTAACGCCGCGCACCGCGGGCGCCCACCAACACCAGCGGCACGTCATTGAGGATGGGGTCGCTGGCGCTGACCAGGTCGGTGGGCGGCAGGTCGATCAGCTCGCCGGGGGCCACCAGGTCACCATCGCCGCGCTGCAAGGCGCCAATCAGCTGTTCCTTGGGGCGCGGGATGATTTTCAGCTGGATGGCCTGGCCGTTATCGGCATGGCCATTGAGGTAACGTTCGAAGGCGCGCAGGCGGTGGTATTCGACGCCGATGTCCTGGCCCTGCACTTCGCCGGAGCTGTTGCGGCTTTGATTGACCAGCACACGCAACACGCGGCTGTGACGTATATCCGCCAGGTCGCGAACCTTGGCCGGCTGCACCACTTGCAGCGGCCCGGCCACACGCGCCACGGCCGGCAGGGGCGCCAGCAACATCAGCAGCAACAGGGTCAACAGTGAGGGACGCGTCATCGGCTCTCCGGCCTGGCTCAGAATCGACCTCAAGAGACCACGATAATGTCTTGAAGTTCTTGGCTTTAATGTTCTTTCGCACGCTCTGTTATGCTGTCCGGCCTGCGGCCCGAGGTAGCACACCATGCAACTCATCGACATTGGCGTCAACCTGACCAACGCCAGCTTTGACGCAAAACACCAGGCAGTCCTGGAGCGCGCCTATGCTGCGAACGTCTGCCAACTGGTACTGACCGGCACCGACATTGCGTGCAGCGAACAGTCATTAAGCCTTTGCGAACAATGGGATGAGAGCGCCACCCGGCTGTTCGCCACCGCCGGCATACACCCCCACCACGCCAGCGAATGGAGCGCCGATACCGAACGTCAGTTGCGCGATTTGCTGGCCCAGCCACGGGTGCGCGCGGTGGGTGAATGTGGACTGGACTTCAACCGTGATTTCTCGCCGCGCCCACAGCACGAAAAAGTGCTGGAGCAGCACCTGGCCCTGGCCGTGGAGTTGCAGCGCCCGGTGTTCCTGCACGAACGGGACGCCAGCGTGCGCCTGCTGGAAATCCTCAAGGACTTCCGCGACCGCCTGCCCGCTGCCGTGGTGCACTGTTTCACCGGCGAGCAGAAGGCCCTGTTCAGCTACCTGGACCTGGACCTGCACATCGGCATCACCGGCTGGATCTGCGACGAGCGCCGCGGCACCCACCTGCACCCACTGGTCGGCAATATCCCCCGTGGCCGCCTGATGCTGGAAAGCGACGCGCCGTACCTGCTGCCGCGCACCCTGCGGCCCAAGCCGAAAAACGGTCGCAACGAACCGGCCTACCTGCCTGAAGTGCTGAACGAAGTGGCCCGCCACCGCCGCGAAAGCCCCGAGGACCTGGCCGCCCACACGACCGCGTGCGCGCGCGCGTTCTTTGGGTTGCCGACGCCGGCTTGATCCAGGTCAACATTGATGTAATGGTCTTCTGGAACAATGATGGCACCTTGCCTTAACTGCTCCGCGAATTCAGAGAAGACCTCCATCCATGGGTACCTGGCTTAGCACTATCTCGCTCAAATACAAATTCTGGGCCGTCAACGCGGTCGCCTTCGTCACCACCCTGTTGCTGGTGCTGTATGCCATCCACCTGGAACAAGTGGGCCGCGTGGCCGACCTGCAGGCGTTGTCGCCCGGTGCCATCGGCCCGGACTTCGGCCAAGTGTTCGAAGAACGTTTCGCCCAATACGCCGGTGCCGTGCTGGTGCTGATGATGGCCATGCTCGGCGCCTCGCAACTGCTGATACGCTTCCTGCTGACCCAGCTCAATGCCCTCAAGGACGTGATTCTGCACGTGGAGAAAACCGGCGACCTGTCGGCCCGCGTGCCGGTGGCCGGCGCCGACGAGGTGGGCCAGATGGCCGTGGCCTTCAACGCCATGCAGGCCGGTTACCAGCGCGTGGTGGGCACCGTGGCGCGCACCGCTGCGCAGCTGGACGAAGGCGCCGCGCGCCTGGCCAGCAGCATGGGCCAGGTGCGCCACGGCATGCTCGGCCAGCAGAGCGAGACTGACCAGGCCGCCACCGCCATCAACGAAATGACCGCCACCGTGCACCACATCGCCCAGCACGCCGGTGCAACCCGCGACCTGTCGCAAAGCGCCGACAGCCTGGCCGGCAGCGGCCAGCAGGTGGTGGACCGCGTGCAGGTGTCGATTGCCGGGCTGTCCGCCGGCGTGCAGCAAACCGCCGAGATGATCCAGCGTTTGGCCGAGGACAGCCAGAAAATCAACGGCGTGGTTGGCGTGATCCACAGCATCGCCGAGCAGACCAACCTGCTGGCCCTCAACGCCGCCATCGAGGCCGCCCGCGCCGGGGAAATGGGCCGCGGTTTTGCCGTGGTAGCCGACGAGGTGCGTAACCTGGCCAAGCGGGTACAGACCTCGACCGACGAAATCACCACCATGGTCACCGCCCTGCAAGCCGGCACCCGTGACGCGGTCGACTTTATGCAGGAAAGCTCGTTCAAGGCCGACGACTGCGTGCAACAGGCCCGCGAGGCCGGCGCCGCTCTGGCGCAGATCACCGGTGCAGTGGCGCAGATGCGCGAAAGCAACACGCAGATCGCCGTGGCCGCCGAGCAGCAAAGCCAGGTGGCCGAGGAGATGAACCGGGCGGTGGTGAGCATTCGTGATGTAACGGAGAACACCGTGCAGCAGACAGTGGATTCGGCGACCACCAGTACCGACCTGGCCAGTTTGGCGACCGAGTTGAACCGCGCCATCGGTCAGTTGCGCCTGTAACCCGTCCGCGCATTGTGGCGTACGCACTGCCTGTGTAGCAGCAACTGTCGTTGTGGAAGTCACCACTGTGGGAGCAAAGCTTGCTCGCGATGGCGTCAGTGAGGGCCCCTCGCGAGCAAGCTTTGCTCCCACAGTGTGTACCCTGCCTTTGTAAGCTGCCGAAGGCTGCGTCACAAACGGCGCGGTGGGTCAGCCAGTAAGCGGCGCCTGTGACGCGGCCTGGCGGCCGCTGCTACAGGCATTCTATCACCCCCATAGACAACCCTCATTCGCCGCCTTGCTCGCTGCGCACTACGCTGACCTTACGCAGCAACACATGCATTCGAGGAGCGCATCATGAGCAAGTACCTGCCCCACATCCCAGGCTTTCACTGGCAGAACAACGCCGACCACACGGGCGAGCTGATCGGCTTGCCGCTGATTGCCCTGGGTGGGCTGTTGGTTGTGTCGGGGGTGGTGGGCGCCAGCTTTGCGCCGGTGGCGGTTGGGGTGATCGGCGTGATGGCCGGTTGGCGGCTGCGCAAGGCGTGAAGACGGCGTCGCGATGGCAGCGACGCGTTATCACGGATTAGCCAAACACCGTCACCGTCTGCCGGCTGATCGCAATCAACTCCCCTTCCGCCGTCCACAACATCGCCCCTGCATGCCCATAGCCATCGCGCGCATGCTCGATGGTCGCGCAATACCGGCACCAGTCCTGGGTGGTCAACGACGCCAGCGGCTGCACAAATTCGATGGTCCAACTCAGGCTGCTTCCCGGCGCCGGCTTGTTCAGGTGCGGCAGCACCGCCGGCGGCCAGGCATCCACCAAAGCCAACAGATGGGCTTCGGTCAGCGGCGCGGCACCCGGCTCGTCGCGCAAGCGCACCCAGCCGCCCATCTGTCGCCCCGGGGTACCGGTGAACGGCAAGCCACCAATGCCCCAGCGCAAATCCAGATGACGGATGTATTCGGGGGTCACCCCCTGGATATAGGGCAGTGGCGTGGATTCGGCCAGCGGCTTGAGCGCCACGGCAGGCTCGGCGGGCACGTCGATCATCGACTCGCGCGGCGCGCCGAAGCTGGCCTGCATCAGGGTGACGGTGCCACCTTCGGCCACGGCCCGGCCCAGCAGCGTCACCACCGATTTGCCTTCGCGCAGTACTTCCACCTCGAAGCTGATGGGCGCCAGCAGCGGCGCCGGCGCCACAAAGGTAATCGCCAGCGAGCGCACCGGTTGGCCCTTGCCCACCTTGGCCTGCAGGGCCTCGAACAGCAGCGCGGCCATCAGCCCGCCATAACCGGCGCGACCCTGAGCCCACTCCGCAGGCAGGGTCACGGCCTGAGGATGTTCACGCACGGCACTCAGCAGTTCGGCAAATTTCATGGCTACCTCGGGATGGCTCGCAAAGGGTGAATGTTAACCAGCCGGGTTGGCCAGATCAGGCCCTGTTTCGGCCAATTGATCGGCTTATCGCCCCATGGCTGCCAGCAGTTTGTCCAGCGCCCGGTCGCTGCGCTGCTCGCCCTTGATCAAGCCGGCCTGCCATTGCTGCAGACACGGCAACAGGTCGGGTTCTTTCTCGACCTGCAACAGCCACTGCCAGTTGTCGTGCCAGTCGCCCAGCGCGCCCTGTGCCCGCCTGAGTTGCTTGAGCAGCGCCGCATCGGCCTTGTCCAGCGACGGATAAGCTTCGGCGCCATAGCGGGCGCGCTTGATCAGCAGGCGCAGGCGGTGGCGGTCATGGCCCGGATCCTTGAGGGCGTGCTCCAGTTGCCGCCATTGTTTGCCCAGGCGCTTTTTGATTTTCCCGCTCAAATCGCCAATCAGCTTCTGCCGCGCCGCCGCCCGCGCAAAACGCGGGAAGCCGTCCAGGATGCGCAGCAGCCGCTTCAGCTCGGCGCTGTCTGCCACCTGTGGGAACACACCACGCATCTGCCCTTCGCGAACCGCCGCCAGGTCATCATGCCCGCCCTTGCGCAGGTGTGCGGCCAGCACTTCGCGATCGCGGTACGGCGTGGTCAATTGACCCACACCGCGCGCCGCCTCTTCCAATTGATCCACGCCAGGCAAACCCCGCAGCGGACGGATCAGGCTACGCAGGCGGCGCACCGTGGTGCGCAGGTCATGCAGCGCTTCCGGGTCAGTCTGCGCCTGCAGCCTGGCCTGGCAGGCCATCAGCCGTACTTCGACACCCAGCAGGTGGGCGATCACTTCATCGAGCATTTTCGGCATTACAACGACTCCCGAACCGCCACGCGGTGCACGCCATTGAGGCTGGCGCGCACCGCCTTGAATTGTTGACGCAGCAACCGCAGGTCCGCTGGCTGGCCGCCGTAGCGCTGGCCAATGAACGTCTGGCTGAAAGCTTCGATGGCCGGCGCCTGGCCACTCAATTGACGCGCCGCCCGTTGGGCGAAGGCCTGTGCACCCTCGCCGGTGTCACGTACCAGGCCATGGCGCGCCAGCAGTGTCTCGAACCCCTGGTAAAGCTGCAACTGACTATCGGCCGTACGCTGCCAGGGCTTTAGCACCACCATGGCCAAAACCAGCAATAGCAACGTCAAGCCCACCGGCAACATCGAACCGGCCAGCCCCTTGAACCAGCGGTTGAGGAAGTCCAGCTGCTGCGCGGCCTGATAATCCAGCACCCAGCGCTGCCAACCATAGTTCAGATTATCCCACCCCAGACGCAGGTCGTTGGCCCAGGCGAAATGACGCAAGCGCAGGGGCGAGAACGGCGCGTCGCCGAGGAACTCTTCATCGGCCGCCAGCGCTTCCTCAGGGCCGGCATCAATACGCAACGGCGACACCGCCGCCGTCGGGTCGACGCTGCGCCAGCCCTGCCCGGCCTGCCAATACTCGACCCAGGCATGGGCATCAAACTGGCGCAGGGTCAGGTAGTGCCCCGCCGGGTTGAGTTCGCCGCCCTGGTAACCCACCACCATGCGCGCCGGGATGCCCGCCGCGCGCAGCAGGAAGGTCATCGCCCCGGCATAGTGGGCGCAGAAGCCCCGGCGGCTGTCGAACAGGAAGCCATCAATACTGTCGGCGCCCAAGGCCGGCGGCTTGAGGGTGTAATGATAGTCCTCGTTACGAAAGTGCTGCAGCAGTGCCTGCACCAGGGCGTCTGGCTGTGGATAGCGGTCATGCAGTTGCTGCGCCCATTGCTGGCTGCGCGGGTCGCCTTTGGGGGGCAGGCGCAGGTCCTGGCGGCGAATCGATTCGGGCAACTGCGGTTCGCGAATCACCTGCGGGGACGAGGTGACGCTGTACATCAGCGGACGATCCAGCGGCTGTAGGCGCATCAAGCGGTAGTCGGCCATCTGCCGCACGCCTGGCAGATCGGTGCGGGCCACGTCCAGGCCATACAGCCAGCGCTGGCCACCGCCCGGCTGCTGGATAATGCGGTAGCGCAGCTCTGGCCCCACGGGCTGCCAGCTGCTGACCGGCAGGCCGCGCGCCAGCTCCGACTGGCTCCAGCGCGCGCCATCGAAGCGTTCAAGGGTGAAGGCGCGCCAGTACAGCGATTGCCGTGGCGGGATCGGCCCATCGAAGCTGACCTGCATCACCAGCTCCGCCGAACGCCCAAGCTCGGCCACATCGCCCGGGGTCATGCTTTCGGCCAGGCCGGTCTGCGCCTTGCCGCTGGGGATGGGCAGCGACCACAGCGGCTCCATGCGCGGGAAAAACACGAAAAACAGCAGCATCAGCGGCAGTGCCTGGGCCAGGATGCTCAGCGCCAGGCGCAAGGTAGCCATGGGCCTGGCCACCAGCCGCGTCTGTTGCAGGCCGATCATGGCGGTGACCAACGCCGTCACCGGCAGCAGGCTGTACAACGCCCAGGGCAGGCTGGCGTCGTAGAGGTACGCCACCACCACACAGAAGAAGCCCAGGTAAATCAGCACCCGCGCGTCGCGCAAGGTGCGCATTTCCACCACCTTGAGCATGAACGTGGCCACCAAAAGCGCCGCCGCGGCATCCAGGCCAATCAGCACGCCCCGGGACAGGAAAACGCCCGCCGCCGTGGCCACCACCATGCCGATCTTCAATACCAGTCCGGGGAACGCTGCGCGCATGCGAAAAATCTGCACGCGCCACAGGGTGCAGCCCAGCCACAGGCCAATCATCCACAGCGGCACGTGGGCCCAAAACGGCACGATCACCAGGCACTGGGCCAACAGCAGCCACACCAGACTGATGCGCGGAATGCCCGGTGCCTGGGTCATGATGCCTGCCCATACAGCGCCAGGGCGCGCAGGCAGGCCTCGCGATGGCCGTCGCTGCTGTCCACCGGCAGGTAAAGACCCGGCAGGCGCAAAGCGAACGGTCGATCCTGCCGGGACAGTTCCAGCACCCAGTGACACAAGCGTGACAGGCGCTGCTCCAGGTCCCCACCCAGGGCCATGAAGTCCAGGCACAGGTCACGCCCGCGCAGGTCGGCGAACTCCTTGACCAGCAGCTGCGCGCCCCGCGAGTAGGCTTTCCAGTGCAGGCGGCGCCAGGAGTCGCCGGGTTGGTAGCGCTTGAGCCCCTGGTAATCGTCCACGCCCTGCCCGGCCACGCGCTGGCCCTCGCCTTCGATGTTTTCGCTGGCATCGACCATCACGGGTAGCTCGCCCTCCAGCGGGCGTGGGTACACCAGCACGCGCTGGTTGAGGTTGCAGTAGCTCCAGGCGCGCAACACGCCCAGCGGAAAAGTACTCTGCAGGCGCACCCGCGGCGCCGGCAGCCAGCCGCGGCTGTGGGTAGGCAGGTTGAGTTCAAGCTCCAAGGCGGAATGGGCAGCGATGTCGACGCTTTGCAGGTCGCTGGGGGTCCAGCCCACGGCGATGGCCTGATGTTCACGGCGCTGACTTTCCAGGCGCACCACATACCGGGCATGCTCGCCGGCAAACACCGCCGGGGTGCCGGCGGCGCTCACGCGCAGGCCGCTGAGGTTGCGGAAGGTGTGCAAAATGGCCACCACAAACACCGAGCCCAGCAGGAACACCAGGGCGTAGGCCATGCTGTTCTGGTAATTGATGGCCGCCAGCAGAATCAGCAGCAACACCACGGCAAACGCGGCGCCACTCTGGTCGGGCATGATGTAGATCTGCCGTTGCCCCAACTGCACCTGCGCCGCCGGCGGGGCGCGGCGTTCCTGCCAACGCCGCCACCCCTGGCGCAGGCTGGCGATCACAGCGCAGCCACCTCTTTGAGCAACCACTGCACCAGCGCCCCGCCGCCCTGGCCGGTGGGGTCGGCACGCTCGCGCAGGCGGTGGCTGACCACCGACGGCAGCAACGCTTGCACATCCTCGGGAATCACGTAATCACGGCCCAGCAGCAACGCCCAGGCCCGCGCCGCCGCCAGCAGCGCCAGGCTGGCCCGCGGGGACAGGCCCCAGGCGAACTGCGGCTGGGTACGCGTGGCCTCCACCAGCCGCAGCACGTAATCCACCAAGGCGTCGCTGACCCGCACCTCGCGGGCCTGCTGTTGCAGCATGGCCAGCTCCTCATGGTCGAGCACGGCTGCCATACGCGGCAGCAAGTCGCGCCGGGCCTCGCCCAGCAGCAGCGCCTTTTCCGCCGCCTTGGCCGGGTAGCCCAGGGACAGGCGCATCAGGAAACGGTCCAGCTGTGATTCGGGCAAGGCAAAAGTGCCGCCCTGGCTGGTGGGGTTCTGCGTGGCAATCACAAAAAAAGGCTGCGGCAGAGGCCGCGTGGCGCCCTCGATGGTCACTTGCCCTTCCTCCATCGCTTCGAGCAGCGCGCTCTGGCTTTTGGGGGTGGCGCGGTTGATCTCGTCGGCCAGGACCAGCTCGGCAAAGATGGGGCCCGGGTGAAAGACAAACTGGCCGCTGTCCTTGTCGAACACCGAGGTGCCGAGGATATCGCTGGGTAGCAAGTCGGACGTGAATTGGATGCGCTGAAAGCGCAGGCCCATGACCTTGGCCAGGGTGTGGCTCAAGGTGGTCTTGCCCATGCCGGGCAAGTCCTCGATCAGCAGGTGGCCACCGGCAATCAGGCAGGTCAGCGCCAGGCGCACCTGGTGTTGCTTGCCCAACAGCACTTCATTGACGGCTTCCAGGCAGGCGGACAACTGGCTGTGCATCGGGCAACTCCTCCATGTCAACCAACTGAAAACCTTGTGGGACCGGGCGAAGCTCGGGAAGGGGGCTGCGCAGTTTCACGGTAATGCGCAGCGCCTGCTTCCCGAGCTTCGCCCGGTCCCACAGTCGCGCGGATCAGCGGCCGGCGCGCGATTCCTTGATGTAGAAACGCGCCTTCTCGGCCTTCTCGGTGCAGCCGTCGAAGGCCTCGAACTGCTGTTGGGTCTTGGCGCCGGTCAACAGCGACAGGGCCTTGGAATAACTCACGGTGCCGGCAAAGCCCTCGGCCTTGGCCAGGTCCAGCTCATGCCAGGCCGCATCCAGCTGCGTGGCACACGTGTCGCGATACGCCGTCTTACCGGCACAACCTGTCAGAACCAATGCAAACAACGGCAGGCAGATCCAGGCTTTCATGGGGTGACACCTCAAGGCAATACAATGTTATGTGCTGACTCAGACGGCGAGCCAGGGGAAAAGTGCCGTGAAAGTAGCGTAGCAGGGCCTCGGGGGCTAGGGGGATCGTCAAATCGTATCCACTCAGGGCTGACGCCGAACACACAAGACGGACAACTCAATCCGACAGGCCATGGCACGTTGCAACAGACGTGGGAGCGGGTTCTACCCGCGAAGCGCCGCGCGGGCGGCGCTCGATCTAAAGGGCGACGTAAAACTCCAGACATGCGCCTTTATGCCTTAATCCGACTTCATGGCAAGCACATAGGGGGTTTACGAAGATTTACGCCGGGAATCGCATCTCGGCCACCCTGGGCCCGCCGATGTTTTTGTAGCGTCCTTGAGATCGAGCGCCGCCCGCGCGGCGCTTCGCGGGTAGAACCCGCTCCCACATTGGTTGCAACGTGCCATGGCCTGTGAGAGCGGCGTTGCCAGCCCTTTGCGCACGGCGGCGGATTTGCATGAATCTGTAGCCGCTGCCGCAGGCTGCGCTGGCCCCATGCCCCGCTGAAGATCTGCAGCGTACACAAGGCGGGCAACTCGGTCCGACAGGCCATGGCACGTTGCAACAGACGTGGGAGCGGGTTCTACCCGCGAAGCGCCGCGCGGGCGGCGCTCGATCTCAAAGGCGCCATACAACTACAGACATGCACCTTTATGCCTTTACCCGATTTCGTGACAACCACATACGGGGGGTTACGAAGATTTACACCGGGAATCGCATCACGGCCACCCTGGGCCCGCCGATGTTTTTGTAGCGCCCTTGAGATCGAGCGCCGCCCGCGCGGCGCTTCGCGGGTAGAACCCGCTCCCACATTGGTTGCAACGTGCCATGGCCTGTGGGAGCGGCGTTGCCAGCCCTTTGCGCCCGGCGGCGGATCAGCATGAATCTGTATGCACGGATGCTGGGGTTAAGCGTGATCGAGGTGCAAGACCCTGCAAAGGACGCGCTGTCGAAGTATCAGCAGCTAGGGTTCAAGCTCAACGCTGATGGGTGCCTTGCCATCGACATAGCGCGGCAATACCATCGCCCAATCCACCAAGGCGCAAGAGGTGCCTATAGAAAAAGACCAAGCATGAACCGAAGGCCATGATGATTGCCCGGTTCCAGGCCGAGGCTCGCAGGCTTGCAGGCGAGCTATCTGAAAATCAGAAGCACTTCCTGAAGGTTGCAGCGACTGGCGACAAGCAACTGGAACCTGCCGGGCGTCTCGCCGGTTGAATTCCGCCAGCGCCAGTGGAAATACAAGCCGCCTATCAGGCGGCTTTTCTAGTCGTTCATATAGGCAACTGATGGTGTCACAGGCCCTCCGATCTGCAGAGGGCCAGCCCAATCTGAAGGCAGCAGATTAACCGAGGGAATCAAATCTTTCGGCTGTCAGCCCCTGGACAGCAGCATCCACCAATGCCGAACTCCACTCCCCCAACCGAACGGCCGCCCAGCGCAGACGGCGGTCGTCGGGGAAGTCGCCCATGGCCAGTTCCTCATGTATCGCCGTCGCGCATTGCATCGCCAAGGCGGCTTGTTCGAGGGCTTCGAGCAAGGGGATGCCGGGCTGGACGGCGAACAGGAACTGTCCGTCCTGCTCGGATTTGCCGAAGGGGACGTGGTGGGTACAAGGGGTATCGCAAACATTCATTCAAATCTCTCCATATAAAAAATGGAGCTGTACGCGGGTTGACGGGCCGACCTCTGAAGAACACCCGGCGCACGCAAACGTGCCTCGCGTACAGCAACCATTGTGGTTTGCCCAGGCGAACGGAATCGCGGGCACGCAACAGGGGTTACTGCTTTCTTCAGAAGGATGAACAGGCCGTCAAACCTGACCGCAATGCGTTGCGGCGGGCGAAAGACTAGTGAGCGTACTCACCTCGCACAACCCCCTCATTTTTACCAACTGCACCCAGCAGTGGAAAAACTCCCGTATTTACGGGGCTTTACCCCTACGCACCAATTGCTCCGACCCACATTTCGGAAATTTCCTCCTCTCTCAGAGGAATTGCCCTACTTCCAGCGCCAGACACACCTCCCATCATCCGTCTCTGCAATCCGCCGGAGACCTGCCCTTTGTCCCAACCCTACGCGTTTATCAACGAACCTCTGCAAACCTACAGCGACCTCAAGGCCAAGCTGGGATTACCCCCGGTAACGGCAGCAAGTTCGATGTGCTCAACAGCCATGTTCGCAACACCCTGGTCATGCCCGGCCAATTGATTCTGATGCCCGATACAACCAGCCCGGGCTGCACCATTGAAGAAGCCTGGCTGATGCGCAGCGCGAACGAGGTCAAGCACGCGATATTTGCCAATCAGCTGGGGAGTGATGGGTTTGTGCTGAAAAACTATGACCTGTTGCAGAGTTTGCTTGGGTATTCCGCTTTGGGGATAGGTGCGTCCACAAGCGCCTGGAGTAAACACCTGACAGGTATCGAAACTACTTTGAAGGAAATTGAGCGCTTGCACAGATTGCACTTGCGCAATGGCCGGCCAGAGGACAGACATAAATTTCTAGTCGAACGCGCTCACTTATTCGGAAAGCTGGATAATCAGCTAGGCGGTATGGCTCATTACGGTTCCGGATTGAAAAATAACGGTTCGATCAAAAAAATGCTCAACATTTCGACCCGCCGATACCTGCATAGCGGTGAAATTCGCGATTACGCCGCCCGCATGACCAAAGTGGCCAAAGCCGCCAACCTCCTAAAAAATGGCACCTATATTGGATGGGCGTTGGATAGTGCATCCACCGCACTAGAGATTCAGGAAGTTTGCACGACGGATCGTGAATCCGAGTGCACTGAAGTAAAGTTTGTCGAAGGGGGAAAGCTAGGCGGCGGCCTTCTGGGCTCTCACTTCGGCGGCTCGCTCGGCGCCGGAGCATCCATGGTCGGCTGCGCAGTCGCGATGGGGGTGACGACCGGTCCCGGTGCATTGGCATGTGCGGTCATAGGGGGCGCGGTGGGGGGCTTTTCTGGCGGATCGCTCGGCCAAGCGGCTGGCGAGCACGCAGGCCGAATGCTTTACCGGAGAACAGTGCGTTGAGCCCCTTTACCGTCGACTTAGGTTACTGCCTCTTCGCACTATGGCTAATTATTCATCCCGTAGTTCTATACTGGTTCAGCTACAAAAATGTCGAGAAATTGGAAAAGCTTCTTGAATGCTCTCAATGGGTGCAAAACCACAAGCGACAGTGGCCAAGCAAACACTTCTTTGATCTCACCTTCAGACTCAATTGCATCAACACCTTATTGTGCTTTCCAAATAAGTGCCAAGCGCGCGGCATGGTCACCATCGCAGCGCTTGAAAGGATCTCCCGGCGCCAGCGCCTGACGGTAATGTTCCTTGTTAACACCGGCTACGCTGGTTTCATTGGACTGGGTATTTGGGTCCTGATCACACGCCATATGAGCTAAACCCCACCATCAATCGCAACGAGAAATGCCAAAGCGATTCGTTCATGAAAAATTGGCCTGACCCCATCTCCTCATGCTGCAGTAAAACGAGCCTCACCGACGCAGCCCCAAAATCGCCAAACTTCCCCCTTCACCCTTGTCCCACCCCCACCCAATAGCGCATTGTGAACCCACCCACCACCGCCACTGCTCCGGGAGGCACAAGCATGAAAAAACGCGTCGCACTGGTACTGGGCTCCGGCGGCGCCCGGGGGTATGCGCACATTGGCGTGATCGAGGAAATCGAGCGCCGGGGGTATGAAATCGCCTGTGTGGCGGGGTGTTCGATGGGGGCTGTGGTGGGCGGAATTTACGCCGCCGGCAAGCTGGACGAATACCGTAACTGGATCGAAAGCCTGGACTACCTGGACGTGCTGCGCCTGGTGGACGTGAGCTTTCGCCTGGGGGCCATTCGCGGCGAGAAGGTGTTTGGGCAGATTCGCAAGATCGTCGGTGAACTGAACATCGAGGACCTGCGCA
This sequence comes from gamma proteobacterium L18, assembly GCA_000497835.1. Lineage (GTDB taxonomy): Bacteria > Pseudomonadota > Gammaproteobacteria > Pseudomonadales > Pseudomonadaceae > Aquipseudomonas. The sequence goes on from KI547166.1 coordinate 603,603, forward strand.
TTCCCTACACGGCGGTGGCCACCGACCTGACCAACCAGCAGGAAATCTGGTTCCAGGAAGGCTGCCTGCACCAGGCCATGCGCGCCTCGGCAGCCATCCCCAGTTTGTTTACGCCGGTGATTCAGGGCAACCGCATGCTAGTGGATGGCGGCATTCTGAATCCCTTGCCGATCGTGCCGGTGGTGTCCAGCCACTGTGACCTGATCATTGCCGTGAACCTCAACTCCACCAACCAGAAACAGTATCAGTTGCCGGTGATCGAACGGCCGGCGGCGTTCAAGATGCGCTTCAATTCGTTGCTCAGTTCGTTGGGCTCGCACTTGCCGTTCCGTCGTCGGCAGGCGGAGGCGTTGTTGCAGCTGGAGCAGGAAACCCTGAAGCCAGCCGCGGCGATACTGCCCAATCCCTGGCTGGCCGACGCTGCCGCGCCCGACGCGCAGCAGCCGGCGGCGGCCCCCGAGAAAGATGGCGCGCCCAGCTCGGCCACCGGTTCCATCATCCTCGATAACGTGGGGCCGGCTTCGCTGTTGGACCTGATCAACCAAAGTTTCGAGGTGATGCAGACGTCGTTGGCGCAGTACAAGATTGCCGGGTATCCGCCGGATATCCTGATCAACGTGCCCAAGCGGGTGTGTCGGTTCTTCGAGTTTTACAAGGCACCGGAGTTGATCGCGCTGGGGCGCTTGATTGCCAGTGACACGCTGGACAATTACGAGCGCGAGCGCCGTTGAACGGGTGCCGTCGGGATCGGCGGTGCGGCCATCGCGGCCAAGGCCGGCTCCTACGCCGGGCAGCGTAGGAGCCGACCTTGGTCGCGATGCAGGCACCGCATTATGCCAGGCGTATGACTGTGCGCAGTTCGTTGAACAACGTCACCACCGAGCGCACCGCCCGGCAATCAGGCCGGGTCAGCATCCACAGCGCACTGTCATGCCCCGCCAGCGGTTCGCCCAGCACGGTCAACTCCCCCACCAGAAACTGCGGCAGCACCGCCACGCCCATCCCCGCCCGCACCATCTGCGCCACGGCCAGCATGGAGCTTGCGCGGTACAGCGGCGTCACCCCCGGCAATTGCTCGCGGCGCCAGGCCACGCCAGGGTGGTCGGGAATGAAATCATCGGCGGCGATCCAGCTCATCAGCGCCAGGTCGTGAGTCATCAGCCCCGCCAGATAAGCCGGGCTGGCACACACCCGATAATGAACGGTGCCCAGTCGGCTGCCCACCAGATGCTCAGGCGGTGCCTGGGTCAGGCGCAGGGCGATATCGGCGTCGCGGCGGCTCAGGTTGGCGAAGTCGTTGCTGGTGGTCAGCTCCAGTGCCAGCGCCGGGTAATTGGGCATGAACTGCGCCAGGGCCGGCAGCAGCAGGTGTTGCAGCACCGCGTCGGTGCAGGTCAGGCGCACGGTACCACTGACCACTTCGCCCCCCTGCTCGACACTGACCTGCGCCACCTGCAGGGCTTGCTCCGCCTGTTCGGCCTGGGCCGCGAGGCTGACGGCCAGGGCGGTGGGCAGGTAGCCGCCGCGGCTTTTCTCGAACAGCGACTGGCCCAGCGCCGACTCCAGCCGGCGAATGGCGCGGAACACCGTGGACACGTCCACCGCCAGCAATCGCGATGCGCGCGCCAGCGAGCGGCCCCGCACCAGGGCGAGGATCAGGTCAAGGTCGTGGTGGCTGATGCGATATTGCATGTATGCACGGATACTTTGCCGAAATGCCAATATTGATTGCGCGGGCGCCAGCTTATAGTGGCCATCATCTTGCCGACAAGGCTCACTGAAGGAACGAGACCGCCATGTCCCCTACCCGCCCGCTGCAGATTGCCCTGATTGGCGATTTCGACGCCTCCATCACCGCCCACCGCGCCATCCAGGCGGCCCTGCCCCTGGCCGGCCGTGCGCTGGGGCTCAGCGTTGAGGCACGTTGCCTGTCCACCGATCACATCGACGCCGCCGCCCTGGCCCAACCCTTCGACGCCATCTGGTGCATGCCGGGCAGCCCTTACAAGTCGCTGGAAGGTGCGCTGGCCGCCATCCGCCATGCCCGCGAGCAGCGCATCCCCTTCCTGGGCACGTGCGCAGGCTTCCAGCATGCCTTGCTGGAGTACGCGCGCAATGTGCTGGGCTGGGCCGACGCCGAGCATGGCGAGAACTTCCCCGAAGCCGCCCGGGCCATCATCAGCCCGCTCAGTTGTTCCATGGTGGAAGTGCGCGGCGGCCTGGAACTGGTACCCGGCACCCTGATTGCTCAGGCGTATGAGGAGCTGAACATCGAGGAAGGCTACCACTGCAACTATGGCCTCAACCCCGCCTTCGCCGAGGCGCTGCTGTCCGGCCCGCTGCGCACCTGCGCCACGGACGCGGCGGGCGATGTGCGGGCGGTGCAACTGGAAGGTCACCCGTTCTTCGTCGCCACGCTGTTCCAACCCGAACGCGCCGCTTTGGAAGGCCGCGTGCCGCCCCTGCTGATCGCCCTGCTGCACGCTGCCCGCAGGAGCGCCTGAGCATGTTCGCCAACACACCCAAGCCGCCGTATTACGCAGTGATATTCACCTCCATGCGCACCGATATCGACGCAGGCTACGGCGAAGTGGCGCAGCGCATGGTCGACCTGGCCAGCGCACAGCCCGGGTTCCTGGGCGTGGAGTCGGCGCGCGGCGAGGATGGGCTGGGGATTACCGTTTCGTACTGGCAGAGCGAGGCGGCGATCCTGGCCTGGAAGCAGCATGCCGAGCATACCGATGCGCGCAATGCAGGGCGGGCGCAGTGGTACCGGCAGTGCATCACGCGGGTGGCGCAGGTGCAGCGGGCGTATGCCTTCGAACGCGAAAGCTGATCGCCCATTACAACCGCGTCGTCTGCATCGCGACTGAAGTCGACTCCTACGCCGTGCGTGGTAGGAGCCGGCCTTGGCCGCGATGCAGACGGCGCGATCGAGGAACTCGAAGGCACGTCGGCCGCTCGCCATCCCCTACACCCATCTCGCGCTGTCAGGGCATTACCGGTGGCACATACTGCAACGTGGTACCCAGCGCCCACAACAGGAACAGCACCAGCGGCACATGCACCAGCAACTGCACAAAACTGAAACCAATCAAATCCCGCGCCTTCAGCCCCAGCACCCCCAACAGCGGCAGCATGTAGAACGGGTTGATCAAGTTGGGCAGCGCCTCGGCCGCGTTGTAGATCTGCACCGCCCAGCCCAGGTGGTACTTGAGGTCGTTGGCCACCTGCATCACATAGGGCGCTTCGATGATCCACTTGCCGCCGCCCGAGGGGATGAAGAAACCCAGCACCGCCGAGTACACGCCCATCAGCAACGCATAGGTGTCATGGGACGCAATCTGCACGAAGAAACTGGAGATGTGATGGGCCAACGTCTGCCCCTCAGCGCCCTTGACGGTGGTGAGAATGGCAGCGATGGAGCCGTACAGCGGGAACTGGATCAGCACGCCCGTGGTGGTCGGCACCGCCCTAGCCACCGCGTCGAGGAAGCTGCGTGGCCGCCAGTGCAGCAGCGCACCCAGCATGATGAACAGGAAGTTGTAGGTGTTGAGTCCGGAAATGGCGGTAATCGCAGGCTTGGTGGAGAACTCGTGATACAGCCAGCCCGCCGCCAGGGCCACCAGCAGCAGGGTCAGCAACGGGCTGTGCTCCAGCCATTCGCCCGGGCGGGTGCGCGGTGCCTGGGGCGGCAGGTTGAAGCTGGGGTCGATGCCGCAGGCCTTGGCGTCACGGGCGCTGTTGGCGCCGGGGGCTGTGGCGTAGGCGATCACCAGCGACACCACCACCAGGGCGGCCAGCATCACCCCCGACTGCCACAGGAAGATGGTCTGGGTAAACGGAATCACCCCAGTGATGGCCAGGATCGACGGCGGCAGGCTGGCCGGGTTCGCTTGCAACTGCGCAGCCGAGGACGACAGGCCCAGCGCCCACACGGCGCCCAAACCCAGGTAAGCGGCGGCACCGGCCGCGCGGTAGTCCATTTTCAAATCGCTGCGGCGTGCCAGGGCACGCACCAGCAGCCCGCCGAACACCAGCGACAGGCCCCAGTTCAGCAAGGAGGCGACCATGGAAATCAAGGCAACCCAGGCGACTGCCGAGCGGCCGTTTTTCGGCAGGCGGGCCAGGCGGTCGATGAGCTTGACGGCCGGCGGCGAACTGGCGACGACATAGCCGCCAATCACCACGAAGGCCATCTGCATGGTGAACGGGATCAGGCTCCAGAAGCCGTCGCCGAACGCGGTGGCGGTGTCGTTGGGCTTGGCGCCCATGGCCATGGCGGCCAGCGCCACGACGATCACGGCCACGGCGGCAAACACCCAGGAATCGGGGAACCAGCGCTCGGCCCAGTTGGAACAGCGCAGGGCGAACCGGGCGTAGCGGCTCTCTTCAAGATTTGCGGACATAAGGAGCAGGTGCCTTTTTTATCATTATTTTATTTTGGAGGCCTTTTCCCGAGCTTCGCCCGGTCCCACAGGGGTTGGTTGCGCATACCCCCTGTGGGACCGGGCGAAGCTCGGGAAGGGTTTCACACCGTACGAAACCTTAAAACGTCATCTCAATCACATCATCCGGCACGATCAGCTTGCCGGCCGTCTTGGCGACGATTTCCTCGACGCTGATCCCCGGCGCCCGCTCGCGCAAAATGAACGCGCCGTTTTCAATCTCCAGGTAAGCAAGATCGGTCAACACCTTGCGAATGCACCCCGCGCCGGTCAGCGGCAGGCTGCACTGGGGCAGCAACTTGGACTCACCGTCCTTGGACGCATGGGTCATGGTGACGATGATGTTGTCGGCCCCCGCCACCAGGTCCATCGCGCCGCCCATGCCCTTGACCAGCTTGCCGGGGATCATCCACGAAGCGATGTTGCCCTGCACGTCCACTTCGAAAGCGCCCAGCACGGTCAGGTCGACGTGGCCGCCACGGATCATCGCAAAGGATTCGGCGGAGTTGAAAATGGACGCACCGGCGCGCGCCGTCACGGTCTGCTTGCCGGCGTTGATCATGTCGGCGTCCAGGGTTTCTTCGGTCGGAAACTCGCCCATGCCCAGCAGGCCGTTTTCCGATTGCAGCATCACATCGATGTCGTCGGGGACGTAATTGGCCACCAGGGTCGGGATGCCGATGCCCAGGTTCACGTAGTAGCCATCCTTGAGTTCGCGGGCCACACGCTGGGCCATTTGTTCGCGGGTCAGTGCCATGTGCAAAACCTCTTGTTGTTCTGGCCGGGCCTTAAGCCTTGACGGTGCGCTTTTCGATGCGCTTTTCGAAGGTGCCGAGGATCACCCGGTCCACGTAGATGCCGGGGGTATGGATCTGGCTGGGCGGCAGTTCGCCGGGGGCGACGATCTCTTCCACTTCCACCACGGTGATCTTGCCGGCGGCGGCGGCCAGCGGGTTGAAGTTCTGCGCGGTGTGGCGGTAGATGACGTTGCCGAAGTGGTCGGCCTTCCAGCCTTTGACGATGGCGAAGTCGCCGGTGATGGCTTCTTCCAGGATGTACTTGCGGCCATTGAATTCGCGCACTTCCTTGCCTTCGGCCACCGGGGTGCCGTAGCCGGTGGCAGTGTAGAACGCCGGGATGCCCGCACCGCCGGCGCGCATTTTTTCCGCCAGGGTGCCTTGGGGGGTGAGTTCCACTTCCAGTTCGCCATCGAGCAACTGACGCTCGAACAGGGCATTTTCGCCCACGTAGGAGGCGATCATCTTGCGGATCTGCCGGTCTTCCAGCAGCACGCCCAGGCCGAAGCCGTCGACGCCGCAGTTGTTGGACACCACCGTCAGGCCGCGCACCCCCATGCGCTTGATCTGGGCGATGAGGTTTTCCGGGATGCCACACAGGCCAAAGCCCCCGGACAGCACGGTCATGTTGTCAGTCAGGCCCGCCAGGGCCTCTTCCCAGGTTGCCACTCGCTTGTCGAGTCCAGCCATGTCGATCCGCCTTTTTGTCATTATCGGGCTTAAGCCAGCTTAGCCCAGGAGCGTGTTCGGCCCATCTTCTCGCCAACGGAGTTATTTGTTAATTTTGTTTTTCTGATGGATTGATTGGGTTTGCAAATGAACGTCAAGCAGCTTCGCGCGTTTCTGGCGGTGGCCCAGACCTTGAGCTTTGCCCAGGCGGGGGAGCGCCTGCACCTGTCGCAGCCAGCGCTGAGCCTGACCATCAAGGCCCTGGAGGAAGACCTGGGTGGGCCTTTGTTGGTCCGCACCACCCGCAGCGTGGCGCTGACGCCGGAGGGTGAAACCCTGCTGCCCCTGGCCCGGCAGTTGCTGGCCGACTGGGACAATGCCGAGGAACTGCTGCGCCAGCACTTCACCCTGCAGACCGGCAAGGTGTCGATTGCCGCCATGCCCTCCTTCGCCGGCAACCTGCTGCCGGCAGCGCTGAAAACCTTCCGCGACCGCCACCCACGGGTCAACGTGGCCGTGCATGACGTGATCAACGAGCAGGTGCTGGAGATGGTGCGCCACCGGCGGGTGGAACTGGGGATAGGCTTTGAGCCTGAATCGACCGGGTCGCTGGTGTTCACGCCGTTCTATCTGGACCGCTTCGTGGCGGTGGTCGCGGCTGACTCACCCTTGGCCCGGCGCGAACAGATCAGCTGGAAAGAGCTGTTGCAGGAAGATTTCGTCACCCTGCAACGGCCCTCGGCCGTGCGCCTGATGCTGGAGCAGGACCTGGCCGCAGTGCACGGCAAGCTATCGGTGGCGTTCGAAAGTCATCAGTTGAGCACCGTGGGCCGCATGGTGGCCAGTGGGCTGGGGGTCAGCGCAGTGCCATCGCTGTGCATCGCCCAGATGGAAGAGCTGGGCGCACGCTGCGTGGCCCTGGACGAGCCGCGCATCGAACGGCGCATCGGCCTGATGCGCCTGGCCGATCACAAACTGTCGGCGGCCGCGCAAGCGCTGCAGGACGTGCTCATCGAGTCCGCACGCATCCCGTAGCCTGATATCCCTGTGGGAGATTCCATGGTGTCGAGCAACCTGTGGGAGCGGGTTCTACCCGCGAAAAGATCACCGCGTCATACCTGATGCTACGCGGTGCCCTTTTCGTGGGCAGAGCCCACTCCCACAACGGGCATGTGAAGGGGGTTATCCTCGACAACGCTGTACTGCCGCGGCAGATTCACCGGCTGATAACTCCCACCCTCCAGCCGCTGCACCACCGAGCGATGCAACACCGCCCCCTCGGCAATGAACCGCGGTCGCGGCTGCCCGAACGGCGGCATGCTGCCGATGGTGAACACGCGCTTGTGCAAGGTGAAACTCCAGGCCCGGCGCGGCAGCCATTCGGCGATTTTCCAGCGCCAGGTCATCGAATCATGCAACTGCCCCGGCGCCGATGCCGCCTGCAGCTCACGCTGGCACCCCGGCTTATCCAGGGCCAACCCCAGCGCCTGCGCCTCGCCCAGCATCCAGCGCAACGCCACCAGGGCGGCGCCACTCTCGGCCACCGGGTAGCCCCCGCCCACGTCGCTGTGCACGCCAGCAAACCACACCTGCTTCACATCAGTCCCCTGCCCTTGGCGTTTGAGCCATAGATTGGGCCGGAAGAAACAACGCCGCTCGTCAATCGACAGCGCATGGCGCACATGCTCGACCATGGCGTTGCTGGCGGTGTAGGGCAGCACCAGCGGATCGTAAACCCAGCCCACCGATTTCACGGTGTCGAACAGCCCGAGCATGTGCACCTTCACCGGGCGCCCGAAGGTAGCCTTGAAGGCGTCCTGCAACTGAAATTCAGGCTGGCCGCGAGCATTGCGCGCCTGCAACATCGACCAGGCATAATCGAACAGGTGCGATTCGTGCCCCGGCACCAGGCCGATGGCATCGATCAGCGCCGCCAGCGCGCGCACCGCATAGGCCCCACGGGAAAAGCCGAACAGGTAGATCCGGTCGCCGTCGCGGTAGTGCTTGGCCAAAAAGCGATAGGCACCGCCCACCGTGCGTTTCAGGCCCCAGCCAAACGCCAGGCCGCACAGCCGCGACGGCAGTTTCTGCCATTCGAACAGGGTTTCACGCAGGCCAAAGGTGCCTACCCCCTGATCGTAATAGGACATGACCTGCCCAGGGTCGCTCGACACGCAGCGCATCAGGCGCAGGATGTTGGTGGGCTGAAGGCTGAAACGGTTGTTGGTGCCATCCAGACAGACGACGAGCTGGCGCCCCATGCCTTCTCCTTGTGTTGAATGTAAAGTCCTTGCCAGGGTCCGACTATAAGCCATCCATGTTTCAGGGAGTAGCCATGCGCCATCATCAACTTGCAGACACCGCAGTCTCCATCATCGGCCAGGGCACCTGGCGAATGGGCGAAGACCCCACCGCCAAGCGCCAGGAAGTGGCCGCGCTGCAGCAAGGCATCGAACTGGGCATGAACCTGATCGACACCGCCGAGATGTACGGCGAAGGCGGCGCCGAGCAGGTAGTGGGCCAGGCCATCCAGGGGCGCCGCGACCAGGTGTTCCTGGTCAGCAAGGTGTACCCGCACAATGCCAGCCGCCACGGCGTGGTGGCCGCTTGCGAGCGCAGCCTCAAGCGCCTGGGCACCGAGCACATCGACCTGTACCTGCTGCACTGGCGCGGCCAGTACCCGCTGGACGAGACCGTGGAGGCCTTCGAGCACCTGCGCCAGCAAGGCAAGATTGGCCGCTGGGGCGTATCCAATTTCGACGTCGACGACCTGGAAGAACTGGACGACCCGCGTTGCGCCACCAACCAGGTGCTGTACAACCCCGAGGCGCGCGGTATCGAGTTCGACCTGCTGCCCTGGAGCCGCCAGCGCGGCCTGCCGACCATGGCCTACTGCCCCATCGCCCAGGGCGGCAAGCTGTTGCGCCACGCCGCCCTGCAGGCCATCGCCGACAAACACGGCATCACCGCCGCCCAGGCGTGCCTGGCCTGGGTGCTGCGCCAGGACGGGGTGATCGCCATTCCCAAGGCCGTGCACCCGGACCACGTACGGCAGAATGCAGCCGCTACCAGCATCCAATTGGATAGCGAAGACCTCGAACAGCTTGACCGGGCCTGCCCCCCACCCCGGCGCAAGCAGCATCTTGCAATGGTTTGATTGCGACATTTCCGTCGTCGCGGGCCGCCACCCACCTTTTCAAGCCCCGGCCCGCTGGCGGATAATGCGCGCCCATTGCATCCAGTCTCCGGCTCTGCATGGGCACACCGTTCGAGGAAATATGGTTTCTGTCACCGTCACCGCCAAACAGCTGGAAGTCACCCGCATCGTCGACGTGCTGTCGCGCGCCATTGCCCAGCAACGCCTGCGGCCTGGCACGCGGCTGGTAGAGGCGCAGATCGTCGACACCCTGCAAGCCAACCGCAACCACGTGCAAGTGGCCCTGCAACGCCTGGCCATGCAGCACATCGTCACCATCGAGACCAACCGCGGCGCCATCGTCTCCCAGCCCACGGCCCAGGAGGCCCGGGAAGTGTTCGCCGCGCGCCGCGCCATCGAGCGCGCGATCGTCGAGGGCATTACCCCCGACGTGCTGGCGGCCAATGCCGACCTCATCAAAGCGCAGATGGAAGCCGAGCGCCAGGCCTCGGCCAGCGGCGACCGTCGCGAAACCGTGCGGGTGCGCAGCGAATTCCACCTGATGCTGGGCGATCTGTGTGGCAATCGTTTGCTTCGCGAAATGCTCGGCAACCTGATCGTGCGCAGCTCGCTGATCGTGTCGCTGTACCAGCGGCTGGACACGCCCTCGTGCCGCTGTGACGACCATCAGGCGATTCTTGACGCGCTGCAGTCGGGCAGCAGCGAAAGCGCCATCCACGCGATGTTGCATCACTTGGTGGACCTGGAAGGCCAGCTCGACCTCAATGAGCAGAGCGCGCCGGATGTGAACCTGCGTGAGGCGTTGGCCGACCTCTGATCCATCGGCACTCCCCCTCCCCCTGTGGGACCGGGCGAAGCTCGGGAAGCGAACGCTGCGGACCCTGCGGCTGGCCCCTTCCCGAGCTTCGCCCGGTCCCACATCGGAAGGTGGTGGCGTTAAGAGTTCAGTGTCGTGGCCAGCCGGGCCGCTTCGGTCTTCAGGCATTCAGTGAACGCCTCCACCAGCACCGACGCCGGGCGGTATTGCGGCTGGATCAGGCTGACGCTGAACGGCGCCGCTACCGCCAAGGGCCGCAGCACCAGGCCGCGGGCGGATTCGTCCAGCGCGGTCAGCGGATTGACGATGGCCACCCCCAGGCCCTGGCGCACCATGGCACACACCGACGCGGCGGTGCTGGTCTCGATCACGGCCAGGCGCTGCACGTTGGCGCGGCGGAACTGCTCATCCAGCATCTTGCGGTACAGGTCCAGCCCCGACAGGTTGATGAACGCCTGGCCATCGAAGTCGGTCAACTCCAGCCGCGCCTTGTCGGCCAAGGCATGCCCCGGCGGCAGCACCGCCACCATGTCGGCGCAGAACAGCTCGAAACCCCGCGTGCCCCGTGGCGGGTGCCGGCTTTCGATCAGGCCCAGGTCAAAACGCTGGCCACTGAGCGACTCTTCCAACGCCGGCGATTCCTGCGCGGTAATGCTCACCGCCACACCCGGGTACTCACGATTGAACGCCTGACACGCGGCCGGCAGCAGCACCTGGGCGAACATCGGCAGGCACGTGATGTTCAACTGGCCCTGATCGAAGCGGCGAATGGAGTCGGCCACACTGGCGATCTGCTCAAGCCCCACGTAGGCGCGCTGCACTTCTTCGAACAACATCAGCCCTTGAGCCGTGGGCGTCAGCCGCCCCCGCTCACGCACAAACAGCGCCATGCCCAGCAGGCTCTCCAGCCGCGCCAGCTCACGACTGACCGTGGGCTGGGAGCTGAACAGCAGTTGCGCAGCACCGGTCACGCTGCCGGCGTTCATCACGGCGCGAAACACTTCGATATGACGCAGGGAGATGTCCATACACAGACTCGCAGCCAAGTTCAGTCCATATCAGAACTGAATGGCTAAAGAAAAAACAGATATTTTATTGAATGCCTCGATTTGCGCATGATGGCCCCCTGTCCAACCTTACGGCCACACGACCATGTTCGATCGCATCCTGCCTCTCGTTCAGCAACACGCCACCCCCTTCTGGACCTACGACGCGGCCATCATCCGCCAGCGCATCAGCCAGCTGAAGGGTTTTGACGTGATCCGCTTCGCCCAGAAAGCCTGCTCCAACGTGCACGTGCTCAAGCTGATGCGCGAACAGGGCGTGCAGGTGGACGCGGTGTCGCTGGGCGAGATCGAACGCGCCCTGCTGGCCGGTTTCAGCCCGCAAGGCGAGCCGGCCGGCGTGGTGTTCACCTGCGACCTGCTGGACCGCCCGACGCTGGCGCGCATCATCGAGCTGGACGTGGAGGTCAACTGCGGCAGCATCGACATGCTGCGCCAGCTGGGCCAGCAGCACCCCGGCCACCGCGTATGGATCCGCCTGAACCCCGGCTTCGGCCACGGCCACAGCCAGAAAACCAACACAGGCGGCGAGAACAGCAAGCACGGCATCTGGCACAGCCAGCTGGGCGAAGCCCTGGCCGTGGTGCGTCAGTACGACCTGCAACTGGTAGGCCTGCACATGCACATCGGCTCGGGCGTGGACTACGCGCACCTGGAAGAAGTGTGCACGGCCATGGCCGACGCGGTGATCGGCATGGGCCACGACCTGGAAGCCATCTCGGCCGGCGGCGGCCTGTCGGTGCCGTACAAGGATGACCAGCAGCCGGTGGACACCGAGCGCTACGCGGCCATCTGGAACAGCGCCCGCCAGCGCGTGCAGGACCACCTGGGCCACCCGGTGCGCCTGGAGATCGAACCGGGGCGTTTCCTGGTGGCCGAGTCGGGCACGCTGGTCACCGAAGTACGCGCGGTGAAGGACATGGGCAGCCAGCATTTCGTGCTGGTGGACGCCGGCTTCAACGACCTGATGCGCCCGTCGATGTACGGCAGCTACCACGGTTTCACCCTGCTGGACCGTGATGGCCAGCCGCGCACCGGCGAGTTGCGCCCAAGCGTGGTGGCAGGGCCGCTGTGCGAATCGGGCGACGTGTTCACCCAGCACGAAGGTGGCCTGGTGGCGCCGCGCCTGCTGCCGCGGGCCGAAGTGGGCGATCTGCTGGTGATCCATACCACTGGCGCCTATGGCGCATCAATGTCGTCGAACTACAACAGCCGGCCGTTGATTCCGGAGGTGTTGCTGGATGGGGATCAGGTGAAGCTGATTCGTCGTCGTCAGACGCTGCAGGAGCTTTTCGCCCTAGAGCTTGGCGCCTGATATCCACCTGTGGGAGCGGGCTCTGCCCGCGAAGCGAACGACGCGGTGTGTCTGTAATTTCGCGGTGTTCTTTTCGCGGGCAGAGCCCGCTCCCACAGGCGAAGATGAAACTTCCCTCATGATGGCCCGCCGCCTATTGTCCCCCACAAACCCCAAGCGTATGCTGCGCGCGTTTTCAATCACCGCGGAGACCCCACGTGGGCACTTGTTCGAGCGACAGTAGTCGGCCGGTCATCGATACCGGCATTTTCTCGGCGAGATAACGCGCAGCTTCCCTGCCGTGTCTCGCCTTGACGCGAGAGACGGCAATCCTGCCGGCACCCCACTGCGGGCTGTCGCAGCCTTCCCTTCTCCACAGACTCCCCCTGCCCCGGCCTGCAACACTGCAGCCAGGACAGCGCACGTGCCTGCGCGATGGTCTCCCCACTGCCACCTGGGGAAAGCAGCGCCATGAATGTCACCCTGCTCAAAGAATTTTTCGCAGGCTTCCTGCGGACTCGCCACATCGCCCGGCACTTCCGCCGCCTGGCCTTGTTCGAAAGCCTCAATGACGCCAACGTCAGCCGCGAGATACCCCCTACCCTGGCCCACAGCCTGGTCGCGGCCGCAGGCGGTGACAGCCAGGCACTGCTGGAACGCCTGGGTAGCCACACCGATGGCCTGAGCGAAGCCCAGGCCCAGGACATCTGCGCCCGCGTGGGCCTCAACGAGGTGGAACACGAGCAGCCGCTGGCCTGGCACGTGCACCTGTGGCAGTGCTACAAAAACCCGTTCAACCTGCTGCTGACCCTGCTGGCCATCGTCTCGTTCGTCACCGAAGACATGAAGGCCACCCTGGTGATCGGCAGCATGGTGGTGCTGTCCACCCTGCTGCGCTTCTGGCAGGAAGCGCGTTCCAACAAGGCCGCCGACGCCCTCAAGGCCATGGTCAGCAACACCGCCACCGTGCGCCGCCGCAATGCCGACGGCCACCTGCGCGTAGAGCTGCCGATCAAGCAACTGGTGCCAGGCGATGTGCTGATTTTCAGCGCCGGCGACATGATCCCCGCCGACTGCCGCCTGCTGACCGCCAAGGACCTGTTCGTCGGCCAGGCGGCCATGACCGGTGAATCCATGCCGGTGGAAAAATTCGTGCAACTGCGCGACCCGGCCACCCGCAATCCCCTGGAGCTGGACAACATTCTGTTCATGGGCACCAACGTGGTGTCGGGCGCCGCCACTGCCGTGGTCGTCGCCACCGGCAACGGTACCTATTTCGGCGCCCTGGCCCAGCGCGTCAGCGCCACCGACCGCGCGCCGACGGCGTTCCAGAGCGGCGTCAACAAGATCAGCTGGCTACTGATCCGCTTCATGCTGGTAATGGCGCCGCTGGTACTGTTCATCAACGGTTTCACCAAGGGTGACTGGATGGAAGCGGTGCTGTTCGCGCTGTCCATCGCCGTGGGCCTGACCCCGGAAATGCTGCCGATGATCGTTACCTCGACCCTGGCCAAGGGCGCGGTGTTCCTGTCGCGCAAGAAGGTCATCGTCAAGCGCCTGGACGCCATTCAGAACTTCGGCGCCATGGACGTGCTGTGCACCGACAAGACCGGCACCCTGACCCAGGACAAGATTTTCCTGGCGCGCCACGTGGACGTGTGGGGCCAGGAGTCGGATGAAGTGCTGGAGATGGCCTACCTCAACAGCTACTACCAGACCGGCCTGAAAAACCTGCTGGACGTGGCCGTGCTGGAGCACGTGGAAGTGCAGCGCGACCTGCAGGTGGCCACCGCCTTCCGCAAGGTCGACGAGATTCCGTTCGACTTCAATCGCCGGCGCATGTCGGTGGTGGTGGCCGAGCACGACCAGCACCACGTGCTGATCTGCAAAGGCGCGGTGGAAGAGATTCTGTCGGTGTGCCACCAGGTGCGCCACGGCGACCAGGTGGAACCGCTGGACGACACCCTGCTGGCCCGCATCCGCCAAGTGACCGCCGAGCTCAACGCCGAAGGCTTGCGCGTGGTCGGCGTGGCCGCCAGCGAGCGCCCTGCGACCCAGGACACTTACGGCATCAACGACGAACGCGAACTGACCCTGATCGGCTACGTGGCCTTCCTCGACCCGCCCAAGGAAAGCACCGCGCCTGCGCTCAAGGCCCTGGCCGAGCACGGCGTGGCGGTGAAAGTGCTGACCGGCGACAACGAGCTGGTCACCGCCAAGATCTGTCGCGAAGTAGGCCTGGCCCAGCAAGGCCTGCTGATGGGCAACGACATTGAGGACATGAGCGACGCGCAACTGGCCGTAGCGGTGGAAACCACCAACGTGTTCGCCAAGCTGACGCCGGCGCACAAGGAACGCATCGTGCGCCTGCTCAAGGCCAACGGCCACGTGGTCGGTTTCATGGGCGACGGCATCAACGACGCCCCGGCCCTGCGCACTGCCGACATCGGCATTTCGGTGGACAGCGCCGTGGACATCGCCAAGGAGGCGGCCGACATCATCCTGTTGGAAAAGAGCCTGATGGTGCTGGAAGAAGGCGTGTTGGAAGGCCGCCGCACCTTCGCCAACATGCTCAAGTACATCAAGATGACCGCCAGCTCCAACTTCGGCAACGTCTTCTCGGTGCTGGTGGCCAGTGCGTTCATCCCGTTCCTGCCGATGCTGCCGATGCACCTGCTGGTGCAGAACCTGCTGTACGACATTTCTCAGATCGCTGTGCCGTTCGACAACGTCGACGAGGAAATGCTGAAGAAACCGCAGCGCTGGCAGCCCGCAGAGGTGGGGCGTTTCATGCTGTTCTTCGGGCCGATCAGCTCGGTGTTCGACATCACCACCTTCGCCCTGATGTGGTACGTATTCGGCGCCAACAGCCCTGAGCACCAGACGCTGTTCCAGTCAGGCTGGTTCATCGTCGGGCTGCTGACCCAGACCCTGGTGGTGCACATGATCCGCACGCCGAAAGTGCCGTTCCTGCAAAGCCGCGCGGCCATGCCGCTGATGGTGATGACCGGGGTGATCATGGCCATCGGCATCTTCCTGCCCATGGGGCCGCTGGCGCACTACTTCAAACTGCAGGCGCTGCCGCCGCTGTACTTTGCGTTCTTGCCGGTGATTCTGGTCGCGTATGTGGCGTTGACCCAGGCGATGAAGCGCTTCTATATCCGCCGGTTTGGTTGGCAGTAAATCCGCGTCGCCTGCTTCCCGAGCTTCGCCCGGTCCCACAAGGGGACAGCGCACTCCTCCCCCATGTCGGACCGGGCGAAGATCGGGAAGCAGGCGCCACCGATTCACCCCCCGGAAAAACGATCCCGGCTATTGGTCAGGTGCAACACCATCGCCGCCCGCGCCGCATCCGGGTCCTGCTTGCGAATGGCATTGAGAATGGCCTCATGCTCCTGGTTCGCCAGGTAACCCAGCCGCGCAAAGTCGGCGTCCCCGCGCTCATCACCCTTGACCCGCGTGCGCGGGATCATGGTGTCGCCCAAGTGCTGCATGATCTCGGTGAAATAGGTGTTGCCCGTGGCCTCGGCGATCAACTGGTGGAAGCGCTTGTCCTCTTCCACACAGCTGTCGTTATTGGCCAGGGAGGCCTGGTAATCATCCAGGGCCTGGCGCATGCGCTGCAGTTGATCGTCACTGCGGCGCACGGCCGCCAGGGCCACGGCTTGCACCTCCAGGCCCATGCGCAATTCGAGGATGCCACGCACGCTGGCAGCGGTGTCCAGGCTCAGGCGCAAGCCCAATTGCGACTCACGCTCCAACACGAAGGTACCGATGCCGTGACGAGTTTCCACCAGGCCCGAGGCCTGCAGTTTGGAGATGGCCTCGCGCACCACTGTGCGGCTGACGCCGTGCTCACGCACGATGGTCGGTTCGGACGGCAGCTTGTCGCCGGGTCGGAACTGCCCCAGCAGAATCTGCTGGCGCAGCGCCTCGACCAGGTCATGGGCCAGGCTGGTGGCGCGCTTGCGCGTGGGGGCGTTGCTTGGGTCGTGCATGCCAACGGGTTCCGCCAGAAAAGGTCATGACCAGCTTAACACCGAAGCCCTGTGAGGGCTGATCCCATACCTCTGTGCAAGTCTCACTGGCCTCATCGCGAGCAAGCTTTGCTCCCACAGTGCTAATGCAACCACCGATGTGAGCCGCACCACTGTGGGAGCAAAGCTTGCTCGCGATCAGGCCAGTGAGGCTAGCCCAAAACCCTAAGCGGCCGCTAAAGCCCGGAGAGCACGGCGTAACCCAGCGCCATCAAGGCCCACCCCACCAACGGATGAAACACCACCCGCCAGCACCATGCCCGCGGATCAAACCCCACCCCGTGCACGTACCCCGCCGCAATGCCCCACAACATCAGCATCAACAGCCCATGGCTGTATTGCCCGCGCCCATCGAGCAGCAACACCGGGTGCACCAGCAAAATCAGGCTCAACGGCAGCACCAGCGCCAACGATACCCAGCGGCTCACGGGGCGCCGCAGCGCCCCTATGGCTTCAGTGTTCACCCGCGCCCTCCTCGTCCAGCGAGCCGCTGGCTTCCAGCCACAACGCGTTGATGATGCCGAAGCTGCAGGCCAGCAACACACCCAATATCCAGGCGAAATACCACATGTCGGTCACTCCTCAGTAAAGGCTGTGGGGGTTGCTGTCGATGTGCGCGGTGGTGACCTTGCCCCACATCTTGGCGTAGCACCACAGCGTGTAGCACAGGATCAGCGGCACGAAGATCGTCGCCGCCACCAGCATGATGATCAGCGTGGTGTGGCTGGACACCGCGTCCCACACGGTCAGGCTCGACGCCGGATCGAGGCTGGACGGCATGACGAAGGGGAACAGCGCAAAGCCTGCGGTGCACAACGTGCCGACGATGGCCAGGCTGCTGCCCAGGAACGCCGGACGCGGTTTGCCGGCCAACGACGCCAGCAAGGCCAGCACGCCACCGAACACGCCCAGCAGCGGCGCGATGCCCGTCAACGGATAGCGCACATAGTTGCCCAACCACCCGCGGTTGCCCGCCTCGACAGTCTTGGCCAGCGGGTTGAGCGCAGCATTGGGGTCGAAACTGGAGGTAATCGACAGCCCCTGGATATCGCCCAGTGCCAACCACGCCCCCGCGCCCAGGAATGCCAACAGGTACACCAGCGCCAACAGCAGCGACGCCAGCCGCGCACGCTGGGCAATGGCGCCCTCGGTCCGCATCATCAGCCAGGTGCCGCCGTGCAGGGTCAGCATGCTCAGGCTGACCACCCCGGCCACCAGGCCGAAGGGACTCAGCAGTTGCCAGAACGAGCCGTGGTAGCTGCTGCGCAGGCTGTCATCGAACTGGAACGGCAGGCCCAGCAGCAGGTTGCCGAAGGCCACGCCAAACACCAGCGACGGCACCAGGGCGCCGACGAACAATGCCCAGTCCCAGCTTTGGCGCCAGCGGGTGTTTTCCAGCTTGCTGCGGTAATCGAAGCCCACCGGCCGCACGAACAGCGCAAACAGCACCAGCAGCAGTGCCCAGTACAACCCGGAGAACGCCGCCGAATACACCAGCGGCCAGGCCGCGAACAGCGCGCCACCGGCGGTGATCAGCCACACCTGGTTGCCGTCCCAGTGCGGCGCGATGGTGTTGATCACTACCCGGCGCTCGCTGTCATTACGGCCCACGAATGGCATCAGTGCCGCCGCGCCCAGGTCGAAGCCGTCAGTCAGGGCGAAGCCGATCAGCAACACCCCCACCAGCACCCACCAGATCAGCTTGAGGTTTTCGTAGTCGAACATCAGTGGGCTCCTTGAATCAGGGTCAGCTCGGCGCCCTGCTGTTTTTTGTCAGCAGGCGCGTGGCCATCGCGCTCGAAGTGGTAGCGGCCGGTGTGCAGGCTGCTCGGCCCCAGGCGGGCGAACTTGATCATCAGGTACATCTCGATCACCAACAGCACGCTGTAGAACGCCACCAGCGCCAACAGCGAAGCCCAGACATCGGCGGACGACAGGCTGGACGCCGACAAGTGCACGGGCAGCACTTCACCGATCGACCACGGCTGGCGCCCATGCTCGGCCACGTACCAACCGGTCTGCGTCCCTACCCACGGCAGCGGCAGGCTCAACACCGCCCAGCGCAGCAACCAGCGCTTGCGGGTTTCGTTCTTGCGCGCCGAGGCCCAGAAGGCGCACACCAGCAGCATCAGCATCATGAAACCGCTGAGCACCATCAGGCGGAACGTCCAGAAAATCGACGCCACGCCGGGGATGGAATCCAGCGCCGCCTGCTTGATCTGCGCGTCGCTGGCGTCCACCACCTTGTCGGTGTATTTCTTCAGTAGCAGGCCGTAACCCAGGTCCTTTTTCACGGCATTGAAGTCGGCCAGGGCCTGGTCGCTGTGATCGCCAGCACGCAGACGACCTAGCGCTTGATACGCGAGCATGCCGTTACGGATGCGCACTTCGTGTTCGCTGACCAGGTCTTTGATACCGGTGACCTGCTTGTCCACCGAACGGGTGGCGATGATGCCCATCACATAGGGGATCTTCACCGCGTAGTCGGTGCGCTGCTCGGCCTGGTTAGGCAAGCCGAACAGGGTGAACGAGGTCGGCGCCGGCTCGGTTTCCCACTCGGCCTCGATGGCCGCCAGCTTGGTTTTCTGCACGTCGCCAATCTCGTAGCCGGACTCGTCACCCAACACGATCACCGACAGCACCGAGGCCAGGCCGAAACCGGCGGCGATGGCAAACGAGCGACGGGCAAAGCCGATGTCGCGCCCCTTGAGCAGGTACCAGCTGGAAATCGCCAGCACAAAGATCGCGCCGGTCACGTAGCCAGCCGCCACGGTGTGCACGAACTTCACCTGCGCCACCGGGTTGAGCAGCAACTGGCTGAAACTGGCCAGCTCCATGCGCATGGTGACGAAGTTGAACTCGGCACCCACCGGGTTCTGCATCCAGCCGTTGGCGATCAGAATCCACAGCGCCGACAGGTTCGAACCGATCGCCACCAGCCAGGTGACGCTCAAATGCTGCACCCGGCTGAGGCGGTCCCAGCCGAAAAAAAACAGGCCGATGAAGGTCGATTCCAGGAAGAACGCCATCATGCCTTCGATGGCCAGCGGCGCACCGAAGATGTCGCCCACGTAATGGCTGTAGTAGGCCCAGTTGGTGCCAAACTGGAACTCCATGGTCAGCCCCGTGGTAACGCCCAGCGCAAAGTTGATGCCGAACAGCTTGCCCCAGAAACGGGTCATGTCCTTGTACACCTGCTTGCCCGTCATTACGTAGACGGACTCCATGATGGCCAGCAGGAAGGTCATGCCGATGGTCAGGGGCACGAACAGGAAGTGATACAGCGCGGTCATCGCGAACTGCAGCCGGGATAGGTCGACGACTGATTCGGAAATCATTTCGGACTCTTCTCAAGGGGGGCGGAGGGGGTGCCGAACAGGTGTCGGCTGACATTCGTGCCGTCGTCCTTGACGTCTGCCGCCGGGCCGAACCACACCAGGCGGATCCCCACCAGCAGCACCAGCTTGATCACCAAAATCAGGGCGATTTCCTTGCCCAGCGGTTTCTTCAGAAAGTCGAAATGACCGGTCATGATGGCTACTCGGTGGAGGTGCGCCATTCTTGTCGCCGGCCCTTTGCCAAACATTGATCCAGATCAAATTCAAAACGCCACCACTGTGTGGCAAAGCGCCACACCGCCGCACCAAGCTTGTATGATGAGTAGCGTGAAATCCGGTAGGAGCCGACCTTGGTCGCGATAGGCACGACGCTTGACGTAAGCCTGGCTGATTGGCGGAGGCCTGATCGCGACCAAGATCGGCTCCTGCGGAAGGGTTATAGATCGAAAATAGCGGTGACCCGCGCTTGGCTAGATCAACTCATTCCACCCAAACCCATTGATTCAATTCGCCCCAACTTGTACGATGACTGTCAACAGGAACCCCACCTGCCCCCTACCCGCATAAAAATAATCAGTGGGAGATTTTGAATTGTGAGCCATTCAACGCAGTCCTCAGCCGTCCTCGACGGCGATCCGCTACTGGCCCGTGCCGTCAGCAAAGTGAAGCGCCATGTACTGCCGCTTTTCGTCCTGATGTTCATCGTCAACTACATCGACCGGGTCAACATCGGCTTTGTGCGCACGCACATGGAGCACGACCTGGGTATCGGTGCCGCGGCCTATGGCCTGGGCGCCGGCTTGTTCTTCATCGGCTACGCGCTGTTCGAAGTGCCCTCCAACATCCTGCTGCAAAAAGTCGGCGCCCGCGTGTGGCTGACGCGCATCATGTTCACCTGGGGCATCGTCGCCACGTTGATGGCCTTCGTGCAGAACGAAACCCAGTTCTACATCCTGCGCGTGCTGCTGGGCGTGGCCGAAGCCGGCTTCTTCCCCGGCGTGCTGTACTACTTCACCCGCTGGCTGCCCGGCGCCGAACGCGGCAAGGCCATCGCCATCTTCCTCAGTGGCTCGGCTGCTGCCTCGCTGATCTCCGGCCCGCTGTCCGGCGCGCTGTTGCAACTCGACGGACTGGGCCTGAAAGGCTGGCAGTGGATGTTCGCCATCGAAGGCATGGTGTCGGTGTTGCTGGGCTTCTTCGTCTGGTTCTGGCTGGACTCCAAACCCCACGACGCCAAATGGCTGAGCCGCCCGGAACAGGACGCACTGGTCGACGCCATCGACCAGGAACAGAAAGACCGAGAAGCGCTGCAGACCATCAAACCCACCCTGGGCAAGCTGCTCAAGGACGGGCAGATCCTGATCTTCTGCGTGCTGTACTTCTGCATCCAGCTGACCATCTACGCCGCCACCTTCTGGCTGCCCAGCATCATCAAGAAGATGGGCGACCTCAGCGACATGCAGGTGGGCCTGTTCAACTCCATCCCCTGGCTGATCTCGATCATCGCCATGTACGGCTTTGCCGCGCTGTCGGGCAAGTTCCGCTTCCAGCAGGCCTGGGTCGCCACCGCGCTGCTGATCGCCGCCGCCGGCATGTTCCTGTCCACTACCGGCGGGCCAGTCTTCGCCTTCGTCGCCGTGTGCTTCGCCGCCATCGGCTTCAAGTCGGCCTCGTCGCTGTTCTGGCCTATCCCCCAGGCCTACCTGGACGTGCGCATCGCTGCCGCCGTCATCGCCCTGATCAACTCCCTGGGCAACCTGGGCGGCTTCGTGGCCCCGGCCACCTTCGGCCTGCTGGAACAAAGCACCGGCTCCATCCAGGGCGGCCTGTACGGCCTGACCGCTACTTCGATCCTGGCCGCGGTGCTGGTGTTCTTCGCCCGCACCCAGCCCAAAGCCCCGACTGCCACCCCCAGCGCGCCCCTGCACGGCACCGCCCTGGGCAAAGCACACTGATTTCCCTCTGACAAGGAACCCTACATGAGCAGCCAACGCACCCCCGTCGTCACCCAGCTTCAAGTGATCCCCGTGGCCGGCCACGACAGCATGCTGATGAACCTCAGCGGCGCCCACGGCCCGTACTTCACCCGCAACATCGTCATCCTCACCGACAGCAGCGGCAACGTCGGCGTGGGCGAGGTACCCGGTGGCGAGCGCATCCGCGAAACCCTGGAAGACGCCCGCAGCCTGGTCGTAGGCCAACCCATCGGCCAGTACCAGCGCGTGCTCAACCAGATGCGCAGCACCTTCGCCGCCCGCGATGCCGCCGGCCGCGGCCTGCAGACCTTCGACCTGCGCATCACCATCCATGCCGTCACCGCCATGGAAGCCGCCCTGCTCGACCTGCTGGGCCAGTTCCTGGAAGTGCCCGTGGCCGCCCTGCTGGGCGAAGGCCAGCAGCGCGACGCGGTGAAAATGCTCGGCTACCTGTTCTACGTCGGCGACCGCAGCGCCACCAACCTGGCTTACCGCAGCGAGCCCGACGCCGGCGACGAGTGGAGCCGCCTGCGTCATGAAAAAGCCATGACCCCCGAAGCCGTGGTACGCCTGGCCGAAGCCGCCAAGGCCAAATACGGTTTCAACGACTTCAAACTCAAGGGCGGCGTGCTGCGCGGCGAGGAAGAAATCGAGGCCGTCACCGCCCTGGCCGAGCGCTTCCCCGACGCCCGCATCACCCTGGACCCCAACGGCGCCTGGTCACTGAAAGAGGCCATCGCCCTGTGCCGCGACCAGCACAAGGTGCTGGCCTACGCCGAAGACCCGTGCGGTGCCGAAAACGGTTACTCGGGCCGCGAAGTGATGGCCGAATTCCGCCGCGCCACGGGCCTGCCCACCGCCACCAACATGATCGCCACCGACTGGCGCGAAATGGGCCACGCCATCCAGTTGCAATCGGTGGACATCCCCCTCGCCGACCCGCACTTCTGGACCATGCAGGGCTCGGTGCGCGTGGCGCAGATGTGCAACGAATGGGGCCTGACCTGGGGCTCGCACTCCAACAACCACTTCGACATTTCCCTGGCCATGTTCACCCAGGTGGCCGCCGCCGCCCCCGGTGACATCACCGCCATCGACACCCACTGGATCTGGCAGGACGGCCAGCGCCTGACCAAGGCCCCGCTGCAGATCGAAGGCGGCTACGTGAAGGTCCCGGCCAAACCGGGGCTGGGCGTGGACATCGACATGGACGCCGTAGCCAAGGCGCATGAGCTGTACAAAGGCATGGGCCTGGGCGCGCGGGATGACAGCGTGGCGATGCAGTTCCTGATTTCGGGATGGAAGTTCGATAACAAGAAGCCGTGCATGGTGCGCTGAGGCCTCTGAGCCCTGTAGCCGTTGCCGGCAGGCTGCGGCTACAGTTCACCCCACTCCCTGTGGGACCGGGCGAAGCTCGGGAAGCGAACGACTCGATCCATCTGTCTCCCCCCTCATTTCAGAAATTTCCTATAACTCCCTAGGCAACGGCTGATATCTGCCACCAGGCAGATCCCCTTTAATGCGCGCCCTATTCCCTCCAGGCCACATCTGGTAACAGGACGCCCATGCCCTTCAACCCCACGCTCAATCTCCTGCGCGCCATCGCCGTGCTGCTGGTCATGCTGTATCACTTCGTGCCCAAGCTGGTGCCGGGCGGCTACATCGGCGTGGACGTGTTCTTCGTCATCTCCGGCTACCTGATGACGGCCATCATCTTCTCCGGCCTCACCACCGGGCAGTTCTCGCTGCTGAGCTTCTATGCCGCCAGGGCCAGGCGCATCTTGCCGGCGCTGCTGGGGCTGGGCGTCGCCCTCGGCATACTGGGTTATTGCTTCCTGCCCTTGGACGAATACCGCCTACTGCTGCGCACCGTGAAAAACAGCCTGCAGTTCACCTCCAACCTCCAATTCGCCGCCAAGGGCAGCTACTTTGCCAGCCCGCTGCAGGAAAACTGGCTACTGCACACCTGGTCGTTATCGCTGGAATGGCAGTTCTACCTGATCTATCCCCTGTTGCTGACGCTTGCCGCCAGGCTCATCAGCCTTCGTCAGATGGCCTGCTGGCTGCTGCCGGCGCTCGCGCTCATCAGCCTGCTGGCCGCCATCTACCTGACCGGTATCACCGAGCAATGGGCGTTCTACATGCTGCCTACCCGGGCCTGGGAATTGCTGGCGGGGGGCCTTGTGTATTGCCACGCTCCACGTATCACCGCGCAGGTCGCTCGCTCTCTTTCCATTGCCGGGCTGGCGGCGCTGGCACTGGCTACCATCCTGCTCAATGACAGCCATCCGTGGCCGGGCTATCTGGCCATCGCCCCGGTGATGGCCACGGTGCTGGTCATTCTCGGCACCCGCCTGCCGGAGGGTGGCGTCACCCGCCCGCTGCACTGGCTGGGCACGCGCTCCTACTCCGTTTACCTGTGGCACTGGCCCATCGTTGTCCTGCTATACACCTGCGGGTTGCGCAACGAATCAGGTGCGATCAGCGTCGGGCTGCTCGCGGCGGTGATCCTCGGCGCCTTGTCCTGGCGACTGCTGGAGCACAGGAGCGTTCCCGCGCCCTCGCCAAAACGCGCCCTGCTTGTGTGGTTCGGCTGCGCAGCCCTCGGCATCGCCCTGTCCGCCAGCACCGGGTCACTGCTCAAGAAAGGCTTCAACCTGCGACCATGGTTTGTCGAACCCACACCCCCGCAGTACGCGAGCAAACTGTTTAGCCAGCGGTGTGAAGCCAACCCCTGGAACGCCGACGAATGCGTGCTGGGCGAAGGCCCTGTGAACGTCATCCTGATGGGCGACAGCCACTCGCAATCGACCGCCGCCGCAGTGCAGCACAACAATCCGGGTGCCGCTCAACTCTGGGCCCTGGGCGCGTGCCCGACACTGCTGGCATTCGACATGCGCAACCAGGACAAGGCACAAACATGCCGTGCCTTCAACGCCGACAAAGTGCAACGCCTGGCCCGCGACTACCCCGGCGTGCCACTGATCCTGTTCAGCCGCAGCAGCTCCTACATCACGGCCGCCCACTCAGGCAGCGTAGGCTGGCCCGACGCCCCCCACCCACAGGCCCCCGGCTACGCCCAGCGCTATGTGGACACCTATGCCCGGACGGTGTGTGCACTGGGCCGCGACCGGCCGCTCTACATCGTGCGTCCCATTCCCGAAATGCCATTTGATGTGTACAAGAGCCTGAAATTGCAGACTCGCCTGTTCGGCCGGTCGACAGACATCACCCTGCCCTTGTCGATCCATCGACAAAACCACGTGCTGGCAAACACCGCCATCGACACCGCGGCGGCGCAGTGCCAGGCCACGGTCATCGATACCACTGCCCGCCTTTGTCCACAGGGCGTGTGCATGGGGTCGGTGAAGGGGGTGAGCTTGTACTATGACGACAATCATCTGGTGGATGAGGGTAATCGGGTGCTGATGGGGTTGTTTGATGAGGTGGTTGGCCAGTGATCGGCTAACCCGCCTTCAGTTGATTCATCAGCGCCTCAAGCCGCTCCGGTGGGAGCTCACGCATTTGCTCGACCAAGTGTTGGTCGAGCTTGTTTGCGGCGGGGCGCAGGCCATGGGAGTAACTCAGTTGCATCACGAAGCTGTGACCACACTGGGCGGTCCGGCAGGTGCAATAAAGGCGAGTGAAATCACAACTCAGCCGATTTGTGCTGGTAATGATGGCTTTTCCGTTGCACTCGCGGCACTGGATCTTCATGTCTGACTCCCTGTCTTCACGGTCGAAAAATCTCCCTCAGTATTCACCAGAAAATTGCGCGACGCTGCACTTGTAGCCTGCGAATCTGTGACTGAACGCAACAGCCTGCTCATCGGGGTGAGCCAGTACAACAAGCTCATCTGATCGCGTGATTACACTTGATAAATTTCCGATAGCGTCCGTTTTTCCACACGTTAAAAGCAAATCGGAACGCTGCCATTTGTCTTGGAGCAACAAGGGTTTTTAAGGTGGTCACACCTGAACAAATCTGGATCGTCCGATGGAACAGCTACGCACTCTCTCCAATTACCTGCTCGACAGCGAGCTGTTTGCCCCCGACCAACTGTCGACACGCGCCGAGCAGGTAACCCTCCAGCTGAACTGGAAACCCGACGTCGAAGGTTTGTGCATGGGCACTCTCGAATACCGGGGCATTCTGGAGTTTTACCGCACAACTATTGCACCGATACGGCTAATGGCGCTGGTGGGGACCTGGCTCCAACGAAATGCCCCCGGCGATGAATCTCACAGGCTCGTGCTGCCCGATTGCAGCGTCTCGCCTCACGTGGACCAGCGCCACCACCTGCGACTCTTTGTGGATTTCACGGAGTCCATCTGGCTCAGCGAACAACCTGATGGTGAATTCGAAGCCTTCCAGAAACGCTGGTCATTCATGCCCAGCGACCTCTGGATAGCCCAGCGAAGCGACGTCCGGAACCGGCCTGATCCCCAACCATAACCATCCTCTCACCTACTCTCCGATTGCGAGGCCTCACCATGGCTCAAGGTAATGTCAGCGTTAACAATCTCAACCTGGGCCAAGGCCCAGTAGTCGAGATCGAACGCTTCTTTTTGTTCATCGGTCCTGCTGCTCACAACATCGGCAAGCTGATTGCGCTCAATACTCAATCCAATCTGGACAGCCTGCTAGGTGCTGCCGACAGTGACCTTAAATGGCAAGTACAGGCAGCTCGAGCCAATGGCGGGCCACGCTGGGCTTGCCTGGTGCTGCCGCTTGCGGCAGACGACACTTGGCAGGACGCGCTAGCCTTGGCCGAACAGGAAAGCATCTCCGTTGAAGCGGTGGTGATCACCAAACCTGTCACCACCGGCGACGAGCTAAACGCCATGCAGGCAGCCAGCCTCCTGCAAAGTAATCGCTATGGCCGACGCCTGTTCATCATGGCGGCTACCCCCGGCATCAATCAGGCCCAGGACTGGAACGAGTACCTTGCAGCGCAGCGCGCTATTACCCGTGACGTCACCGCCGGTAGAGTCCTGGCCGTACCACAACTGCACGGCAACGATTTGGGTGTGCTTGCCGGACGACTTGCCAATGCGCAATCCAGCGTGGCGGACAGCCCCATGCGTGTCGCCAGTGGCCCTCTGGTAGGGCTCGGTAAATCGCCTCGGGACACTGGCGGCGTGGTGCTGTCAGGCGCAACGCTGGCGGAGCTGGACAAAGCACGCCTTTCAGTGCCCCAAGCCTACCCTGACTATCCAGGTTTTTACTGGGGCGACGCCAATTTACTCGACGCCCCTGGCAGCGACTTTACCGTGATAGAAAACCTGCGAATTATCGACAAGGCAGCACGCCGCATTCGCCTGCTGCTGATCCAGCGGGTAGCCGATCGCAAGGTCAACAACACTCCCAATAGCATGGCTGCGACCAAAACCGCGCTGATGCGCCCCTTACGCGACATGGCGCGCTCCGCCACCTTTGGCGGAGTGCCCTACCCAGGCGATATCCAGTCACCACGCGACGATGACATCACCCTGGTGTGGAAAAACCGTACCACCATCGAAGCCTACTTGCGCGTACGCCCCTATAACTGCCCCAAGCACCTGACGGCGAATATCGCCCTGGACCTTTCCCTGGATGAGGAATAAACCATGGCCCGTATCAGTGGCATGAACTTCGATGTGAACCTTGGCGACCTGCAGGTGCACATACAGAAAGCGACGCTGGACATTACCGACAACAGTGCCGTTGGCCAGACACGTGGCCTGCCGGATGGCCATATTGATGGCGACGTGGCCGCCAGTGGCGAGTTCGAGTTCGATAGCAGCAACTTCTCCCTGCTGATCCAGGCAGCGGGCCGTGCAGGTGCGTTTCGCAACTTGGCGCCTTTCGACATCCTGTTTTTCGCACGCACCGGCGATGAGGAACTGCGGGTAGAGGCGTTCGGCTGCCGACTGAAAATTTCAAGTCTGCTGGATATCGATCCAAAGGGCGGCAACAAGACCACTCACAAAGTGCCCTTCGACGTCACCAGCCCAGACTTCATTCGTATCAATGGTGTGCCCTACCTGGATGCGAGCGAGATCGACGGGCTGAACTGATAAACACCTTATTCATTCGGGCCGAGCCTCTCGGCCCAGTCACTACTCGAAAGGAAGCGTACAAATGACTGATCGTCGCGATATCACCCTGCAAATCGGCGAAAGCGAATTTACCTTTGGCTTGGCGCCGCAGGACGTGACCAAGTACTTCAACGCCGTGACCCCAACCAACAAGGTCGCGCCGTCGAACAACTTGCTGACCACAACCGTCAGGGCTGAACAACTGGCTGACCTGCGCCCACTGCTGGGCAATCCGGTACTCACCCTACAGATCGCAGGCGCGCTGCTGGAAGATTATTCGCCGGACATTGAAGTCATTGTAAAAAAGCCCTCGGTCGCGCCGAACGCCTGAACGACGACGGGCTAGGCCAGTTGCTCGCGTTAAGCGAGCGCTGGCTGCCGGGCGCTGAACCCAACTGGGAGAAATTGGGGACGGCTAAGTGGTTGGAGGATGAATATTGGCGGCGGATGGAGATTGCGGTGGCTAATGGGATTGCTAAGGCGCTTGGAGGGTAGATATGTCGACAGCATCCTTTACGGCGTTCCCCGACCAGGTCCCCGTCATTGACTCAACTGAAACATACTGATTTTTTAATGGATCCACATATCGACCAGATATTGAAAAAACCATTTCGCTATCAGTCCTCTTCAGCACCTTAAACCTAACATCTCCAAATGGCTCATACACACTTCTTTCATCACCAAAAACAATACTGACAAGAGAGACAAAATGATCATTCATCCAATTGCCGCTATTTTCATAACCTTCCAAGACCACTGCAGGCGGCATCATAAAAATCAGCGTAACCACAGCACCATCATCCATATAGCCGAGAAAACCGACGACTGCCTTATCGGAGCCACCCAGATCGTCTTTCTGAATCCCAAATATAATATTTGAGACTTGACTCACCCCTATTACCTTGTCCACCTTCCCACACCCGACAAAGGTCACCAACAACATCAACAACACAACTTGAGCAATTTTCCCAACCATACACACCTCGAAATAGGGGTAAGCAATCCGCTACTGAAAGGCAAGGGTAACCGAGAAAACAGGACATGATAAGCAGCCAGCTCCTCCTACTAAACAAAATAGGGTTTTCATACAGATCCGTCAGAAAAGTCCCACATATAAAATAGAATAGGCCCACTTCATGAGCACTGCAACGAAAAACGCCACTACAGAAATTAAAGCACCACCACCCAAGCCTAAAAAGAGCCTCCAACAAGCAGTTCAGGTTTCGGAAAAGCTTAGCAGCACGTTTTTTACGCAAATTTCTCAAGCCAACAAAATCATTGACACAACAGGAAAGACGCCAACCGCAATAGAAAGGACAATGGAAACTCAAAAGCTTCTACAACCCAAAAAAGCACATGGAATGCTAAGTGCCGATGCTGAGCAACTGGAAAAACGGAGCATTGACCACTCGATGCAGTTCGGAGAAGGTCCAGACCAAGTCTTCAAAGCATTTGATGAGAACAAGACCCGTCTCGCAACATGGGGAGACGATGTTCTCATCAAGGTGGCTACTATCAATGCTACGCTCAGCAAGGCCCTTGGTACCCAACAGGCGATAATAGCTGATTATTTTGAATCGCTTTTAAAATTATTTTCCGATAGCGAACAAAAAATGGGGGAAATAACATTTCTTGAAACTTTCGCCGGCCGCACCGCACTTTTAACCAAAAACTTCAATACTGCCCCCGAAAAATTCCAGAAAAACCTGGAGATAGCTGCCCCTGCCGCTGCCGCCGCTAATGTCGCGCCTTCCGAAGCAATGACAGTTATGGCGCTCGGCTCGTCTCAGATGCCTGACACTACCGCCGGAACAGCCTATGCATCAATAACGTCCAACGCCGACGCTGCGGGCAGGGCCTTAGGGCTGGACTTCAGTGACGGTCAGGGCGGCGTGGGGAAAATGACCTCTCTACTCGACGCACTGAAATCGAAGTATGGCGAAGTCCTGGACAGCGCAGAAAAAGATCAATTGAGCCAAGTCTTCGGCAGCGAAAAAGCGGCAAACCTCCTCGAGTTGCTGTTCAACCAATCTGAAAAATTCAAGACCGTACTAACCCAAATCGAACAAGTCACCGGTTTGGAACCTGCAATCAGCATGGCGCAGGACATGGTTGACCCTTGGTCAAAGATAGAACATTCCATCAAAGCAGTCTGGTTGAGCCTGGGAGTGTATCTGGCCCCCCAACTCGCCATCGTCGCCGATGGCGTTGCAGCTTTGGCCAATATCGTAAAAACCGTGCTGGACCGTTTCCCCCTCCTTGGCAAATCAATTGTCTTCACGGCCCTTGCCATTACAGGGCTCTCCATTGCCATGGTTGTTCTAAAAGCAATTATCGTCACGTTGATCGGCATCCAGGCTCTATGGGCGGCCACATTAAAACTCGTTAACAGCCAAACGCTGATCAACTATTACACCACCTTGAAAACCAATGCCGTCAGGGCGATGGGAATTGTCATCACAACGGCATCGGCGGCCGCTCAGCTCGTCTGTAGCGCAGCCGCCTGGCTACTAAACACTGCGCTGAGCGCGAATCCGATCATGCTGGTCGTCAGGGGCGTAATGTTATGCGTCGCTATCATTGGCCCGCTCATTTACTACTGGGATGCACTGGTTGCTGCACTCCGCGAGACAGAGGCCTTCCAGACCGTCGTCGAATGGTTTGAAAAGATCTCCACATGGTTCAACTCCATGGGCGGCTGGTCGGGATTGGCCAGTGCTGCCTGGGACAGCATTGTTGGGGTATTCAACACATCCCTTAATGCGCTGATCGACCTGCTCAACAGTATCCCCGGCGTCAATATCGAAACCCGCTTCGGCGAAGTGCCTTCCCCTCCCGGGCAGGAACAAATGGCTGCAGCCAACCGCGCCCACGCGACTATCGCCGCCGCCACGCCCAGCCTTCTGACCAGCGCCGATGCCAACAAGGTCCCGCCTGGCGGGCTGATGAACAGCTTCCAGAACACTACACAGCAAAACCGCGGCACCCACGTAGAAAAGGTCGAAATCCATACGGGCAAACCCATGACCAGCCATGACCTTCAGGGGCTGCTGGAGATGGCAGGATGAACACTTGTATCGACTTGCTGATAGCCAACAACGACCTGGTGCTGGACCCCTCTCATCAACCGCGGTTGGTGGATGATCTCGCCAGCATTGCCCAGGACATCGCCCATCTGATCCGCGACAGCG
The DNA here is from genome assembly GCA_000497835.1 of gamma proteobacterium L18. Taxonomy (GTDB): domain Bacteria; phylum Pseudomonadota; class Gammaproteobacteria; order Pseudomonadales; family Pseudomonadaceae; genus Aquipseudomonas. Next base: position 634,472 of record KI547166.1, read on the forward strand.
GGCTGCTGGTGGAGCTGGTGGCGGAGCGCGACCGCCTGCGCCAGCGCGATTGCCTGCAACGTATCGAACTGCTGGTGGAGGAGGACCATCGACTGGTTCCCGGAACCGTGCGCATCACCCGCCACCGCCCCGGGCAATTTCAGGTAACAGCCAAGACCGTGCGCTTTGGCGCCCTGGAGGTGGTGCTGTGAGCGATATCAACTTCAAGCAGGCCCTACGCGATGCGGGCATCCCTACCCAGGAAGCAGAATTGCGCCAGGCATGGGAAGCAGAGGTCACTCGACAAGGCAGCCCATTGAGCAATACCGGCGCCTACTCGCCGTTCTGGCGAATCATCAGCGCACTGATAACCCGGCCGACGTTGTGGCTTTTTACATTCATGAGCGACACCGTACTGCCCAATTTTTTCGTCAAGACCGCACGTGGGCCTTGGCTGGACAGCCTGGCCTGGGCTGTGAATACCCAACGCAAAGCCGCCACCCGGGCTCTGGGCATTCTTGTTTTCACCCGCGCCTCTGCTGCCGGATCGCTGGAAGTTCCCGCTGGTACCCGCGTGCAGTCACCGGCCATCAACGGGCATGTCTACGAACTAACGACTGTGGACGTTGCCTGGTTCAAAGACGGAGAAACGCAACTGAGCATCGCCGTGAACGCCGTCGAGTCGGGTAGCGGCTACAATCTTGCGCCTGGTTACTATGCCATCTTGCCCGTGCCAGTCACGGGCATCGTTTCAGTCGTCAACCCGGATCGCTGGCTGACCCAGCCGGGCGCCGATCCCGAACCTGATGAAGCATTGCGGCTGCGGGCGCGCAACCAGTTTGCAGCGGTCAACCAATGGCATACGGACGCCGTCTACCGCGCCATGATCGCCTCGTTTCCCGGGGTTCGTCCCGACGGGGTGTACTTCCAGCACGGCGCACCGCGCGGCCCAGGCACCGCCAACGCATTCGTCCTGTTCGAAGCCGATGCGCCGGCCAATGATTACCTGACGCTCATCAATCGCCACATCCGCGACGAAGGTCACCACGGGCACGGTGATGACCTGTTGGTGATGGCCATGCCGGAGACTCAGCACGCTCTATCGATGGAGCTGTGGCTCAAACCCCACCTGGACCGCGTGGAGCGCCAGCACGCTCAAGCGCAGATCGAATTGTTTATCCGAGCAGCGTTCCGCGAAAGCTCCCCAAAAGACTACCAGCCCACTCTCACCCTCCCGCAGTCGCGGTTCTCGTTTAGTCGCCTGGGAGAAGAACTGCATGAGCAATTTCCTCAGATCGAGTCACTGAGGTTCGCCAACGCCGACATTGTCAGCGAGCTGGAGATTGCCCGCCTGACGCAACTGGAGGTGACCCTGAATGATTAAGCTCAGCCTGCCCTTCTGGCTCGGCGGCCCCCAGTTGGCGCGCTTGCAAGCCGCCGCCCAGTCATGGTGGGCCCATGTCGAAATCTGGTGCAGTTGGCCCTTGCTGCAGGCGGACGCCGAAACCTGCCATCCCGCTCTATTGGACCTACTGGCCTGGCAACGAGATATCACGCGCTACCGCAGTGAGCCCGATGGTCTTTATCGCCGAAGGGTCAAACACGCCTTTATCAACGCTGTAGATGCAGGCTCCGGCGCAGGCCTGAAACGCATCCTGCATCGACTGGGCGTTGGCTACGTGGAAATTGAGGAGCGGATGCCCGATCGCGACTGGGACGTGGTGCTGCTCAAGCTTAGTGACTCGCAGCTGTCCGACAGCCCGGAACTGCTCCGTGTGATCACCCAACAGTACGGGCGCACCTGCCGACGTTACGACTTCGTCACTCACACACGGGTTGCGCTGCATATCGCTGCCCTGGATTTCAACGACGATCAGCAGACGCTGATTGCCCGTCTTTAGGAGTCAAGCATGGCCGTCATCACCACCGCCGGCGAACACCTGATCGCCGCAAAACTGGCAGCCCGACAGACGCTGCTGATCGAGCGTTTTATCATTGCACAGGTACCGGACCTGGATATCGGCGCACCGGTCGACCGCAACGCCACCCGCCCAGCCAACGAACAAATCGTGCATACCGCAAATATCACGCAAGCGGGCTTCGTCAACCCCAACCAAGTGGTCTACAGCGTGATGCTGGGCAGCGACGTCGGCGACTTCGACTGGAACTGGATTGGCCTTGAAAGCAGCGAGGGCGTGCTGATCAGCGTGGCCTACGTGCCATTGCAGCAGAAGCGCAAACACATCCCTCCCCACCAGGTTGGCAATAACGTGACACGCAACTTCATGTTGCTGTTTGACGGCGCGCAGGCATTGACCGAAGTCAACATCGACGCCAGTACGTGGCAGCATGATTTCACCCTGCGCTTGCGAGGTATTGACGCGCGTGAACAGCGTGCCAACGCCGATCTGTTTGGCGACGCCGTTTTTTACCGTGACGGATTCGGGCTGGAATCAAGAGACACAGGATTGGAATTGCTGCCCGGCCTTGCGTATGTGAACGGTATCCGTCTGCAAGCCCTGAAACCGCTTCAGGTAACCCCACCCACGTACCCCACCACACTGTGGCTGGACGTCAGCTTGTGGCCCGAACTTAATGACGTCGTTGCACGCTGGGTACCGCTGTGGGGCGCTGACGTAGACGCAACCCACACGGACAGCGCGGGGATACGCCATGATCGAATCAGAATCGCCGACCTGCCGGATGCCTCGACCATCGAAGACCGACGACGCGTGCTGCCTGCTGATAGCGCACTCGTTGACTACCTGGCCGCCCGCGTAGGCGACTACCCGCAACTGCGGGCCAGGGCCACGACCAAAGCCGATGTAGGGCTATCCCAGTTACCCAATGCCAAAAGTGATGACCCGGAAAGCAACAGCAGCGAGATCCTGGCCACCACGGCAGCCCTGGCGACGCTTCATACCAACATCAGTGATGGGCTGGTCGGCATGGTGGCGCCATTTGCGATGAATGCGACACCACTTGGCTGGCTCAAATGCAATGGCACGCAAGTCTCGCGCACCAAGTTTGCCAAATTGTTTGCAGCCATTGGTACGGCCTATGGGGCGGGGGATGGGGCAAGCACGTTCAATCTGCCGGATCTGCGCGGCAGGTTTGTGCGTGGCTGGAATGATGGCGCCGCGTTGGACCCTGGACGTGAGATAGGTAGCGTCCAGGATTGGCAGAATGGCTCACACATCCATGAAGCGTCTGCAGCAGCCGCAGGTCATCACGCCCACAATGCCGGCAGTCATGCCGCAGGCGCACACACCCACCCCGCTGGTACCCACCCTGCAGGTCAACACGGCCATAGTGCACACACAGGGATCGCCGGCGAGCATTCCCACGCTCTTTCAAGGCAGATTTTTTTAGCGGCGGGGGGAAACCTAGCGACTCCCTTGGAGTTTGGGTTACCTGGTCGAAATGCCGACAACCTTGAGATTTCCATTAATACCGCAGGTAATCACGCCCACGCCGTCGGTGTTCAGCCCTCAGGCGAGCATAGTCATGGAGTAGTCGTTCACGGGAGTGGAGAACACGCACACAAAATCGACGTGCAAGGTGCAGGGCATCATGGCCATAACATCAGCATCGCATCCTCAGGCGGCACCGAATCCCGCCCCGCCAACACCGCCCTCCTCTATTGCATCAAATTCTGAGGCCACGCCATGAAGACCAAGACCGTCTACCAGACCAACCACTTGGGCCTCTACGTCGGCCCTGCCCAGGCAGAAGAATCCCCCTTGGAACCTGGCGTATTTCTGATCCCGGCCGGTTGCGTCGAAACACCGCCCCCCACAGCCCCCGAATTCAAGGTCGCCTGTTGGATGAACAGGGAATGGCAATTGCTCGACTACTTCGGCGGTTTGATTGTTTATAACATCCACACTGCCGAACCTATGACCATCGAGCAGCTTGGCCCGCTCCCCAACGGCTATACCCTGAAAAAGCCAGCCCCCCATCAGTTATGGAAAAACGGCCAATGGGTAGATGACCTACACGCTGTGCTCGCCTCACTGCACAGCGCCAAATTGAAGGACTTCCAGCAGCGCCACGACGCGCACATCGATGCAGGCCTGACTTCGTCCGCCCTCGGTGCCCCCCACCTTTACCGCATCAACGCACAAACACAACTGCACCTGTTCGGGCTTGTATTAACCGGAATGGACGCCGACTTTCCGTGCCAGGCCGATCAGCGGGAACTGTCTTTTCACCCCCACACCAACGAACAACTGGCGCAGGTGGCCAAGGATCTGATCCTGCTCAAGCAAGGAGCCGACCTTCGGTTGGATAACCTGACCAGGGCCGCCACAGCAGCCGTGACAGCTCAGGACCTGGAAGGCCTGCGCGCCCTTGATTGGAGCACACCCACATGACCTGGATCCCGATAAGCCCGCAATGGCCGGAAAAAACCTGCCGGTGGGCCAGCGACATTGTGCTGAAAACCCAAGACCGCGAGGCAACGTTGGCGTTTGGTCGCACAACACTGATGCAGCAATTCGACCAGCGACTGTCCTGCATGGCGCTTACCCCGTACCAACCCTCAGTAGGCCAAGGTCAGGGCCAGCAACGGTTTTTATCAGCCAACAACCTGCTTGATCAGCTAGGTAGCCAGCTTTTGAACTTACCCCCCGTGCAGAACGACAATCACGCGCTCGTCATCCTGTGCTTGGCGGCCACCCCAAGCGAGCTCGCCAAGGTACTGGGCCGCCTGAACACGTTGCTTCCCGTTCCTGAACTGCAACGGTGCGAGCGCCGGGCCCGGGCGCTTTCCACACTGGAAACTGAAAAATGGCACAAGCCCGTTGCAGCCAGCCTGCCGCAATGGGACGGCCTGGCCATGCAGACCCTGCCAATTCCCCGCAATGCCCGCCAGGTCCTTGAGGCTCGACTCAATGCAGCGACCACCGCTGCACCGAGACCAGTATCCGAAGCGCTCAAGCAATTGGCAGAGCGCAAGCTGGTACACCAAAACGGTCGGGCTCCCCGTCTGCCCAACATCGAAGCAATGCAGACCGAGGACTTGAACCTGCGCGTGCGCCGAATTGGGCCTGGCGACCCACGGGAATTGCGACGCCAATTACTCGACGGCGCCGCTCCTGGCCATGAATGGATCATGTGTGCAGGTGTGATGATGGTCGGCGACACACAGGCGCTGTCGTTCGTCAGCGAATTGGTGGGCTTATGACCCTGCTGCTCGATGGTTACAAAGTTCAAGGCAAGGCCCTGCGTGTAAGCGCCAACCTGCGCATCGAAAGTGAAGACCTGTCAGGCCAGACCAGCCAGACCGGACGCGCGCACAAAGGGTTCAAGCCCAAGACCCTCACCGTGTCACTGATACTGCCGTACCGGGACCGAAACCGCCTGACTGAGTTGATTGCCCTTGCCGAGGCCACTGCGGCTGATGGCCAATTGAAGACGTACCGCCTGGTCAACGACAGCGCAGAAGCCTTCGGCATACGCCAAGTGCAGTTCAGCGATAACCTGAGCATTCGTGAGGACGACAACCTACATGCCTGGCAAGTGCAGTTTGGGTTGATCGAACAGTACTCCAACGCTGAACGTGTGGAATTGCGTCGTACACCGCAGGCACAGAATAAGGAGGCTGCGCTGACAGCGGTACTTACCCAGTTGCAGGATTCGGCAGGAGCAGCCCCATGAAGCTGCACAAGCGTCTATGGATTGATCATCAGGAGGTTCGACTGGTGCAGGAGGAAGTCCGGCTGGAATTGAACAACCCGGGAAAAGCCCTCTTTACCGTGCATGCCCGGCAGCCCTTGCAAGGTCTTGTACGCCTGGAGGTCGGCTACAACGATGGACCACTGGTTCGCCACTTCTCTGGCCAGGTGGAACACTGCATCACCGTTAACGACCACCAACAACGGGTGTACTGCCGCGAATATACCCAAGCGCTGCAAGCTGCGATGCCTTTGGCACTGCGCCATGTGGATCTGGGCCAGGTGCTGGCCGAAATGAGCCAGTTGAGCGGGCTGACGATATATGCGCCGGATGCGACTTACTCCAAGCGACGGGTCCCCTACTTTTATTCGTTGGGTAATGGCCTGCAGGCCGTGGACAGTATTCGCCAGGTATTCGCGATTGATGACTTCGTCTGGCAGCAGGAAAGCGATGACCGAGTATTCGTAGGCGCCTGGGCGGATAGCCAATGGGGCAATCGTAATGCTCTGACGCTGCCACCCGAACTGTTCGAGTCTCATCACGGCAACCAGAGTGCACAGATCGCCGTCATGCCGGGCCTGCGACCTGGCGCCTCTTTCAACTTCGCCCAGCGGATCGTCTCGATCACGCTCAGCGACAGCAAAATGGCCTTGAGATGGAAGACACCGTAAACCGCATCGTCGAACGCCGCTTTCCCGAGTTGGTCAGTGGCTTTCACTTACCCCGCTTTGCACGAGTCACCGCCATAGCAGATCCCCCGACACTCACGGGGATATGTGATGACTTTCGGCCTCGTTACGCCGTCGACGTGCAAGTGTTGAATGCCAATGGCGAACCAGACGCACAACTGCCTATCCTCCCGGGGGTACCGCTACCAGTGATGGCCGGCGGCAATGAACAAGGCCTATTCGGGTTCCCGGAAGAAGGTACCGTAGTCGTGATCTGCTTTGCCTACGGCCTTCCAAACAAGCCGTTTATTTTGCAGATCCTCCCCCATGACCTCACGTTGCCGCCAGTACCCAGAGGTGATCAGCTCTGGCAGCACAGCGAACAAGTCAAGCAGCGAGCCGACGCCGCAGGCAACTGGTCTAGAGAAACCAACGCCGCGATTCGTGACTACAGCATCGACCGGCACGTATCCGCCATCGATAACAAGGAGGAGTATCAAAACAGTGAACAACAGATAGACGGTAACAGCCGCGAGCAGGTAGGGGCGACAAAGACAATTGAAGCGTTCGGCGGACTTGAGTTGTTGAGCGGTGGCGTCACTAGCCTTCACAGTTTAGGGAATCTGCAACTGGGGACGGAAGGCGCATGCGAGCAATACATTGCACAGACACATGAGTGCACCACAGGTGGTGACTTGAACGAGCGTATTCACGGCATGCGCAACAGCATAGCCGGGTTATCACAGAAACTTCAGGCTCCCAGGACCTGGATTGGCTCTGAAGATGTGAATGTACTGCAGATACTCACAGACCTTATCAGTCTGGTTGAGCAGATGAACAGTCAACTCACCACACACGCCCACGGCATACAACAACCCCCTGAGAACGCCAGCGATTTCGAGAGCAATGCCCAGCGTGCAGCCCAATTGAACGGCCTTATAAAAAGCATTACAGCCTGACACGCACCGAAGACACAGAGTCTGATAGAGCGAAAACTGTCAGACTCGCCTTACACCAAACGCGGACCTAGCCGACATCAAGACTCAGATGGCATCGTTAAGATAGTGCCCCTTCGATCCTGACCGGCGCTGCATTCAAAGGCGACGTCAGCCATTCACCCCCGTGAGACCTTTCGATGGACCACCTTTGGGCAGCCTGGCAAATAGATCATGACAGTAAAGATCTAGATCTGAAACTTAAGCAAACACTGGCGGTATCTGCCAGAAAACACGATGAGAAAGTCACAAAAAGAGAGCGGCTGCTCCTTCCTGAATTACTGGCCATAAACGAAATGCCACTGACGTATTGTTCTGGATATTTCAGTGACAAACGCAACTGGCTTATGGCCGTCACCAACCGGCGAATCATCCTGCTTTTTTGCAGCTTTTTCGGTAGAACCACTCAGCTGAGTATTGACTTGTCGAAGATAAAATCTCTATCAGGACAAACCGGCATCGTTTATGGCTCAGTTACCATCACCTACAGTGGAGCTCAATCGGTAGACCTGAACTTCTCTACGCTAAAATCCAACGTTAACGGTTTCATCAAGGCTGTTACCCAGGCCATGCACCATCTGACCGCTACCCATGAGCCGCAAAGTGCCGATACAGTCTTGCCGAGTTAGGACATTTGGATACTTCAATCCTCCTCCCCCCGCTCCGGCACCCCACGGTCATCCTCCACCACATACCCCGTATCAATACTCACCACCACCGACATCCCCGGCCGCAACCGCTGCGCCTCCGGCTGGTCCTTGTCCACGGTGATCCGCACCGGTATGCGCTGGGCGATCTTCACAAAGTTGCCCGTGGCGTTATCCGCCTGCAACAGGCTGAACTCCGACCCCGTGGCGGGCGAAATACGCTGCACATGGCCGCGCAGCTTCAGGTGGTTGAGGGCATCGACGGTGAAGGTGGCCGGCTGGCCCACGCGCACGTCGGCCATCTGGGTTTCCTTCATGTTGGCGATGACCCACAGGTTGTCGGGCACCAGCGCCATCAGTTGTGCGCCGGAGCTGACGTAGGCGCCCAAGCGTACGCTGATCTGCCCCAGTTGGCCGTCGCGCGGGGCGGTGATGCGGGTGTTAGCGTAGTCGATCCGTGCCAGTTCCACGGCGGCTTCTGCGTTGCTGACGGCGGCCTCCAGGGAGGCGCGGTTGACGATGACGGTCTGCAGGTCCTGTTTGGAGATTTCCAGTGCGGCCTTGGCCTGGGCCAGGCTGGCGATGGCAGCGGCGTTGGCGGCGCGGGTCACGTCAAGCTGGCTTTTGGACACCGAACCGTCGCTGATCAGGTCCTGGTTGCGACGCAGGTCGGCGGCGCTTTTCTGGGCCTGGGCGGCGCTGTCGCCGATGGCCGCCTGGCGCTGGGCGATGGTGGCTTCGGCGCTGCGACGCTGCTGCAGGTTGTTGGCCAAGGTGGCCTTGGCCTGTTCCAGCTGGGCCAGGGACTGGTCGACCTTCTGCTTGTAGATGCGGTCGTCCAGGCGCACCAGCAGGTCGCCCGCTTTTACGAACTGAAAATCCTGCACCGGCACTTCAAACACGTAACCGGCCAGTTGCGGGCCGATGATGGTGGTCTGGCCGCGCACCAGGGCGTTTTCGGTGCTCTGGATCTTGCTGCTGAAGGGCGGCAGTTCCCAGGCATAGAGCACGATTAGCACGCCGACGATGGCGACGCTGGCGAACATCAGCGAAGAGATCACCCGCACTCGCAGCGAGCGCGGCGCCGTGGCGGGTGGGGTCACGCCTTCGGGGGTGGAAGCAATGGCATTGGTGGTCGTGGTGGTCGGTTCGGTCATGGATGGGGCGCGCCGCTGGCAGGTACGGGAGGCGGCGCCGGGGGCGCGGCCTGGGTGGTGGTCAGCAGCCACAGGCTGCGGATGAAAATCCAGAGCATGGTCAGTACCGCCACCACGCAAATGAACATGAATACGTCGTTGTAGGCCAGCACGTTGGCCTCGCGGGTGGCGGCGGTGGACAGCGCCTGATAGCCCAGTTTGGTCCGCGCCGCTGGGTCGGCCACGGCGGAAGCGTAGCTGGCCGCCGAGCTCTGCACCCGCGCGACGACGCGGGGGTCGAGCAGGGTCAGCTGTTCGACGATGATGCTGGAATGGAATTTCTCCCGCACGATCTGGTAGGTGCCCAGCAACGCCGCACCGGCGAGACTGCCCAGGTTGTTGCAGATGCCGAACAGCACCGAGAAGCTGATCAGGTTGCGCGGGTTGGTGATGACGTTGCGGGTGCCCAGTGCCATGGTCGGGCCGACGAAGAACGTACCGCCGAAAGCCAGCAGGAACTGGCTGAAATACATGTTCCAGGGCCGCGTGAGGTTGTTGGAAAACGAGTCCATGTAGCTGCCGGTGGCCATCAGTGCCAGCGACACGATCAGCGGCATGAACAGGTGTTCGGGGCGGATGGTCCAGGCGCTGACGGCAAGGCCGGCGATGGCGCCCACCAGCATCACGAAATACAGGCTGCGCATCTGCTCCTGGCTCATGTTCAGGGCCTGCAGGAAACCGACCGCGCCGGTGGATTGTTCCGACGCCACCATGCGAATCAGGATCACCCCCAACGCCAGGCGGATGGCCACGCCGCTGCCCAGCCAGCGGGTCATCAGCATGGGGTTGCTGCGGTTGTGCTCGATGGCAAGGCCCATGAAGATCAGCACGATGGCCCCTGCCGAGGCCCAGCCGATCCACGGGGCAGACAACCACCAGTCGATGCGCCCCAGGGACAGCACGGCGCACAGCAAGGCGAAGCCGGTGGCCAGGATACCGAAGGTCAGGAAGTCCAGCGGTTCAAAGGTTTTGAAGCGGTCGCCGGGTGGCAGTTTGAGCATGAACACACAACCCAGGGCGGTCAGCGCCAGGCCCAGTTCGAACAGATACAGCCCGCGCCATTCGGCGATCTGCAACAGGTCTTCGGAGAACACCCGGGCCAACGGCAGCGCCAATTGCGAGGTGCCCAGCCCCAGCACCAGCGCCTTGAGCCGCCATTTGGCCGGCAGCGCCTGGATCATGTAATAAAGGCCCAACGAACTCAGCGCTGCACCGACCATGCCGTGGGCGGCACGCACGGCGATGGCCGAGTTGAGGTCGTTGACGAACAGGTGGGCGAAGGTGACCAGGGCGTAAAGCACCAGGAACACTTCGGTGAACGCGCGCAGGCCAAACTGCTGGCGGAATTTGACCAGCACCAGGTTCATGGAAATGTTGGTCATGACGTAGGCGGCGGGCAGCCAAGCCATTTCTGCCTGGGTGGCGCCCAGCGCGCCTTGCAGAAACTGCAGGTTGGCGGTGACCAGCGCATTGCCCAGGCCACCAGTGATAGCCACCAGCAAGCCCACCAACAGGAACGCCACGCGCTTGGGCGTGGGGTGCAAGGGGGTGGACGGCGAGCCGGGCAGGCTCGGCTTTTCGTGGGGCAGCCACTGGTGGGGGGCGTAGCGGTCCATTGGCACCTGGCAGTCGGAAATACATTGACCCTATCAGGGTACCAGTAAATCCGACTACGGCAGGTTGCGCCAGTTCGCAATGGGGGGCAGAGAACCCTCTGGCTTTGTGCTAGCCGCGAGCAAGGGCTAGGCGCCCCCCACTCTCCCACAGCATACGCCGCACCTCTGTAGCAGCGACTGTCTTGAAATGGTGTCGCCTGCATCGCGACTAAAGTCGGCTCCTACACCGTCTGCGGTAGGAGCCGGCCTTGGCCGCGATGCAGACGACGCGGTCCT
>KI547167.1:0-12324 GCA_000497835.1 gamma proteobacterium L18
ATTATTTGTTGCAACGTGCCCCGCTCAGGAGTGGGGTTGCCAGCCTGGTGGAACCAACGCAGATCTGCAGTGGGCAAACAAGGCGGACCAGGCAATGGCACTGGAGTAATTGGCCCGAAACAAATGTAGGACCGGGCTCTGCCCGGGAAGCGCCGTGCGGACGGCGCTCGATCTCAAGAACGCTAGAAAAACAAAGACTGGCACCTGGTGGCCTTAATGCAATCCCACGGCATGCACCCGGCGCTGTCGCTGGCGTCGAGCATGAAGCCGAAGTCCACTTCGGCCGCCGCGATCATCTGCGCCACTTTCTGATTGTCCGCCACCTTCATGCCGAACGTCAGCCCAGGGTACTGCACCATTAATGCAGCCACGGCCTCGGCAACCATGCCTTCACTCAGCGCGTCGATCAGGCCGATCTCGACGTGACCACGACGCAGCCCCTGGATCTCGTCGATCTGCTCGCGGGTGCGGGTGTAGTCCTTCTGCCAATGGCCGACGCCGACACGTGCAGCACCTCGGCCGCACGACGAATGCTGCGATGCCTGGCCACTTCCAGGAAGTAACGAGTGAAACGAGAGAATGGAAACATGTGTTGCCTTTTTTGCAACGCGATGGTGAAAAAACGATGCTCGAGTTCATCACGGCGTACTCCTAAAGCCCATCCCATAAGCGCTCTACAGCGCACCTTGCAGACCGTCGCAGCCTGATGAGTGACACGCCATGAACAAAGACCGCACCCTCCCCCCTTCACTGCACCTTCATCGAAAGCGACTGGCGCATCCTGGCAGCCCATTGGTACCCCATCGCACAATCGGACGCCGTGGGCCGCGAGCCGGTCAAAGCCATGCTGCTGGACGAACCGCTGGTGCTGTACCGCATGGACGACGAACTGGTGGTGGCCCGCGATGTATGCCCACACCGTGGCGTGCCTCTGACCATGGGCAAGAGCGACGGCCAGGGCGTGGTGTGCCCCTACCATGGCCTGCGCTTCGGTAATGGGGGGCGCTGCAATAAAGTGCCGGCCAGCCCCAATGCTGCGATCCCGGCACGCATGCAGCTTTATACCTACCCCGCCGTGGAGCGCTACGGCCTGATCTGGACCTGCCTGGACCCACAGGACGACAGCGTCGACATCCCGCTGATGCCCCACTGGGAAGACCCACAGTTCCAGCAGATCGTCTGCCCTACCGTGGACATCCAGGCCTTCGCCGGGCGCCAGCTGGAAGGCTTTCTCGATGTGGCGCACTTCGGCTTCGTGCACACCGACACCTTCGGCGACCCCGACAACAGGTAAAGCCGGGTCCCAAAATTGGGCTGCATCAAGTCGTCCAGATGGCGCTGTGCTGTTCGCGGAGTCGGTCGGGGCGGTTGGTGTTGGGGATCTAAGGGCTGATTCGGTCAATGGATGGCCTCTATATATAGAGAGAATACGCAAGGAGTACAAATGTACTCCTTGGCGTATTTACGCAACAAAGTCCCCGAACACTCGCAATGCGCTGCGCATATCCTGTTGCAGACGCTTTTTTGTGCCCGCGACGGGCCAGACATCCCAATCCGTGACGCCCAGGAGCACAGCGCGCAATTACGCCATTGTGCAAACCGGCTATTGCTTGATGCGGCGATGGAAGAGAGCGGCAGCCACATTACGTGGGCTGCGCTTTACCTGCATGAGATGGCAGAGGCGTTGCTGGATGATGCAGGCATTTCATAGAAGCAGACCTGCTTGGGCATAGCGAACCCGAGGACGACCTGAAAGCCCCGGATAGACTGCGGGGCTTTCGCACTATGCACCGCCATAGCCTGAGTTATTCGTCTTCGTCGGGATCCGTGTAGAAAAGCTGTCCCCTCACCCAAGGCCCGACGATTTCCTGATGAAGATCCCGCAGGTAGGATCCCCACTCTTTCCTGCTGTGCGCGTCAGGGCCGAGAATGGTAAGCAGCAAATATTCGGCCCGCAGCGGTTCGTAGGCATAAATCAGCCAATAGTCCTCCTCAGGACGAGTCGGATCAGTGGTACGTCGAAATTGTAGTTTTGCAGCTCGCCACCGAGCTTGGACAGCTTCTGTAGCGGCTAGATGGATGTGGTAGAGATCGTCGAGGTCCAGCTCTTCATCTCGACCAAAGATATCTGGGAGGTCGCCACAAAGCTTGTAATCGTGGAATTCGACGAAAAAATCGTACCAGCCAAGGGACTGCTTGAAGAGACCAGAAACCTTGGCTGCGAACAAGGAAACTCACTTAGAGACGGGAAGCTTTCCGTTCTCGACATAGTAACGAAAGGCGGATTCGCCACCTCGTGCCGCGATGCGCACGTCTTCAACCGTTAGCGGCTTGCCTGCTTTCTTGCGCTTGGCGATGACTTTTTTTGGAGCCGCAGTCTGAGTAATCACTTCCGCCCCCTATTAGCGGTTCTAACTGACCCCATCATAGGCGATGCCTCCTGCTTGATCAACGCAGACGGGGGCCATTGGATCGGAGGATGCGGCTTGCTCCATAACGGCGGGGGCCATACAGAGCAGCGTAAGCAACAATACCGGCGGTGCCTGACAATCAGGCGGAGGCACGCAGCAATAATTCGATGGTGTCCCAGGGCAGGTTCGAACTGCCAACCTTCCCCTTAGGAGGGGGATGCTCTATCCAATTGAGCTACTGAGACATTATGCAGAGCGCTGCCAGGAACCGGCAGCACGACGGACGGCGAGCATGTTAACCACCCTCCCGGCATTTGTCATGTCATCCGTGCCCTTTTTGCCTGTAGGCAGCGTCTACAAAAAGGGAACTTTTCGCGACCTGGGCGCAGCCCCTCTGGCACAAGGGCTGGCGAAGACCGTGCATTTTGCAATCCTGCCAAATTGCCATCTTGCAGATTGCAATCTGCCAGCCTCGCGAAAACACTGTAAACTACTGAAATTACTGGGTTTTATCCGCATGAAAGAGTTGGCACGGCGCCTGCTGTAATCACTTTCATAAAAAGTGGCCAGGCTGCCCTTCACTCCGCGGAGACAAGCTCATGAACAACACCCTCTATGTCTTGAATGCGTTGGCACTGGTGGCCCTGGTGGTATTTCATTTCCACGATGCAAAGCAACCGGACGCCGCCCTGGTGCATGTCCAGGCCGATCACTTCATGGCTCGCCCCGCCGCGCAGCTGGCTGACATGAAGCCGCACAGGGGGATGTCGGTACTGACCTCGCAGCAGGAACAGCGCGAAACGGTGCCGGCGGACCATACTGAACGCTACACCTTTTGAGGAGCCGCATATGTCGAAAAGCGCATGGGCCTTTTTTCTGATCGCCATTGCCAGTTTCCTGGCCGCCGTGACGCTGCCGCCCGATGCCGGTCAAGCCAGCGTGTCGATGGGCATTGTCAGCGGGGTATCGACGGCGCTGTTGCTGGTGGCGCTGCTGCGTGGCCGCAAGATCAAGTTCGACCCGTCGCTGCGCTGATGCCGTGACGCGCCAGCAGCGCCATCAGGCGCTGCACCGCTGACGTAAGGTCGGCGGAGTTGTCCAGCGCTTCGATGCGCACACTGCCCTCCTCCCACTGCCCGGGCTCTGCCTGCAGACGATCATTGCGCGCCAGGCGCTCTTCCACCTGCGCCAGGGTCTCACGCCCGCGGGCCAGCAAGCGCTGGCGCAGCACGTCGCGCTCGACGGTGATCAACACCGGTACCAGGTCGGGGTAGCGCTGTACGGCTTGCGGCAGCCAGGCACGCGAGCCGTTGACCAGTACGTGATGCCCCTCGGCCAGACGCCCATTGATGTCGCTGCCGATACCATATTGCAAACCATTGGCCTGCCAGTTCATGGCAAACTCACCGGCTGCCTGCATCCGAACGAAAGTATCCGGGCTGACACCCACGGCATGCTCACCCACCGCCTCGGCGGAACGGGTGATGGTACGCCGTGCCACCTGCACATCGATCCGCTGCAGCGCCTCGCGCGCCGCATCAATCACACTGTCCTTGCCTGCCCCGGAAGGCCCCATGAGGTAAATCAAACGTCCCGACATCTCATCGCTCTGTATGGCAGCATGCTGGCAAACTGCCAAAATGCCACTATGCTGAATCTTAGGGTAGCTCGCGCGTCATTGTGCACAGGTTGTGCGGGACGAGCCAGAGCACCTCTGGAGATGGCGTGTACGAAACCAGGCAGTCGAGTCGCAGACGCGGATTTTCAAACCAGTGCGCATTTCTGACAATTGGTGCTGGCAAAAAGCCGTTATTCAGTTCAATATTTGTCACAGAATTGGCGCCAACGAAATGGCGACTATGAGGCATCATAGAAGCCTCTTTCACAATTCGGGTTGAACTTTTGCTGTAGCGACTGTCGTAAACACATCGTGCGGCTAATTTCGAGAACCGCTCCCCCTGAACTAAACGGTCAAATATATGCGCCCAATGAAACAGGCTATTTACTCCAGCCGTACGGCTGACAAATTCGTCGTACGCCTTCCTGATGGAATGCGTGAGCGCATTGCAGAGGTAGCTCGTAATCATCACCGTAGCATGAACTCGGAAATCATCGCCCGCCTGGAACAGAGCCTTATTCAGGAAGGCGCCCTGGGCGAAGAACTGAGCATGCGCCTGGACAGCCCGGAGCTGTCCCTCCACGAGCGTGAACTGCTGCAACGCTTCCGCCAACTGTCGCACCGCCAGCAAAATGCACTGGTGTCGTTGATCGACCACAATGCCGAGGCCACTGCCGACGCCTCGTGAGCGTTCGCCAACCGCCCATAAGAAAAGCCAGCGAAAGCTGGCTTTTTTGTGGGAGCGGGTTCTACCCGCGAAGGAAACACCGCGCCACTTCAGGAAACCTGCGGCGCATGCTTCGCGGGCAGAGCCCGCTCCCACATGGGCAGGGTCAAGGTTACATCAGGAACAGGGTGGCCAGACCCAGGAAGATGAAGAAGCCGCCGCTGTCGGTCATGGCGGTGATCATCACGCTGGAGCCCATGGCCGGGTCGCGACCGAACCTGGCCAGGGTCATGGGGATCAGGACGCCCATGAAGGCCGCCAGCAACAGGTTGAGCGTCATGGCGGCGGTCATCACCACCCCCAGCGACCAACTGCCATACAGCATGAAGGCAACCACACCGATCACCCCGCCCCAGATGATGCCGTTGATCAACGACACGGCCAGTTCCTTGCGCAGCAGGCGCGTGGTGTTGCTGTTGCCGGGGCTCACCTGGTCGAGCGCCATGGCGCGCACAATCATGGTGATGGTCTGGTTGCCGGAGTTGCCACCGATACCCGCCACGATCGGCATCAGCGCCGCCAGGGCCACCAAGCGCTCGATGGAGCCTTCGAACAGGCCAATCACCCGCGAGGCCACGAAAGCGGTGATCAGGTTGATCGCCAGCCACGACCAGCGGTTGCGTAACGAGCGCCACACCGAAGCAAAGATATCTTCTTCTTCACGCAAACCGGCCATGTTGAGGACTTCGGTCTCGCTTTCCTCACGGATCAGGTCAACCATCTCGTCGATGGTCAGACGGCCGATCAGCCGTGCGTTCTTGTCGACTACGGGGGCCGAGATCAAGTCGTAGCGCTCAAAGGCCTGGGCGGCGTCGTAGGCGTCTTCATCAGGGTGGAACGACACGGGGTCGTTGGCCATCACCTCGGACACCTGCTTTTCCGGGTCGTTGACCAGCAGACGCTTGATGGGCAGCACGCCCTTGAGCACGCCATCCTGGTCGACCACGAACAACTTGTCGGTATGACCGGGCAGCTCCTTGAGCCGGCGCAGGTAGCGCAGCACCACCTCCAGGCTGACGTCTTCGCGGATGGTCACCATCTCGAAGTCCATCAGCGCACCGACCTGCTCCTCGTCGTAGCTGAGGGCCGAACGCACGCGCTCACGCTGCTGGGCATCCAGGCTTTCCATCAGCTCGTGGACAACGTCGCGGGGCAGCTCAGGGGCCAGGTCGGCGAGTTCGTCGGCGTCCATCTCCTTGGCGGCGGCCAACAGCTCGTGATCGTCCATGTCGGCGATCAGGGTTTCACGCACCGAGTCGGATACTTCGAGGAGGATGTCGCCGTCGCGCTCCACCTTGACCAACTGCCAGACCGTCAGGCGGTCTTCCAGGGGCAAGGCTTCGAGAATGTAGGCAACGTCGGCGGAGTGCAGATCATCGAGCTTGCGTTGCAGCTCGACCAGGTTCTGCCGGTGAACCAGGTTTTCGACCAATTCGGCATGCTGGCCTTCCTGACGATGCGTCAGGTCTTCGACCACGCGCTGGCGCTGCAGCAACTCGATCACCTGGGCCAGGCGATCCTGCAGGCTGTCCTGCGGCTTCTTTACTTCTACTTCAGTCATAGGCGAACTCCACCCCCAGCAGCGGAGCACGCCAGAGGTTCAATCGGTCGATTCTTGATAGGTGTTGCGAGCTATTGAGTAACTACTGGGTAAGTCCATGGAAATTATCCAAAGCCCCGGCGGGGCTGACGGGCGCAATGATACACCGCCTGCAGGCTTTTAACGCGAAAAAATCTGGCAAGAACAAATGCTTGCGCACGAAATCTCGGCGCCGTTCGAGCCGGTTGCAGATGCGACGACGCATGCTGCAATGAAAGCACAGCAGGCGGACGGTAAATTGCCGCTAGGCTTTGGACATCGGGGTCAGGGAGGATGTTCGATGGGATCGATGCGTTACGTGGTGGGCGCAGGCCTGCTGTGCGCCACCTTGGGTACCCAGGCGCAGACAGTGCTGCGCTGCGAAGGCGAGGATGGGCATTTGACCTTCACCACGCAGCAATGCCCGTCAGGGACGCTACAGAGCCTGCAGCAGGCCTATCACCCGTTCCTGAGCAGCGAGAGTGAGCGTACGGCGACGAAGGAGCGCGTAGAGCGCAAGCAGCTGGATGCCGAGCTCAAGCGCCAGAGCGAAGACCTGTAGCCGCTCCCACAACAGAATGACTGAAACACAGAAAAGCAAAAAGCCCGCCTTCAGAAGAAGGCGGGCTTTCACTTGTATGGTGCACTCGACAGGATTCGAACCTGTGACCGCTCGGTTCGTAGCCGAGTACTCTATCCAGCTGAGCTACGAGTGCAGGGTTGGCGCTTGATAGACCAGATCACCTCTGGTTGAAGCAGAAGACTCTTTCGTGAGAAACAATCTTCGTAAAATGGTGCACTCGACAGGATTCGAACCTGTGACCGCTCGGTTCGTAGCCGAGTACTCTATCCAGCTGAGCTACGAGTGCACGATGGTACTTGATGGACCAGATCACCTCTGGTTTGTTGCAAGCTGCTTCTTCCGTTACCGAAACAAGCCTCTTAAATGGTGCACTCGACAGGATTCGAACCTGTGACCGCTCGGTTCGTAGCCGAGTACTCTATCCAGCTGAGCTACGAGTGCATGTGTTGCCGCGCATCATAGTTCGTTAAAACTTTTTGTAAAGCACTTTTTTCAGTAAAATCAACAACTTACCTAAAAAGCCAGTTTTCAACGCCCTAAAGAAATAATGGCGGAGAACGGGGGATTCGAACCCCCGACACCCTTTTGAGGTGTACTCCCTTAGCAGGGGAGCGCCTTCGGCCACTCGGCCAGCTCTCCGCAACACGGGGCGTATATTATCGATAGCCCCTTTTCGATGCAAGCACTTTTTTCAAAAAAACCTAAATTAATTAAGCACTTGGTTCTTCGGCCTGCTCTTCCTTGATCCGCAGGTAGATTTCCTCGCGGTGTACAGCCACCTCTTTGGGGGCGTTGACGCCTATACGCACCTGATTGCCTTTGACGCCGAGCACGGTCACGGTGATCTCGCCATCACCAATCACCAGGCTTTCCGCGCACCGACGAGTCAGAATCAACATTACCTACTCCTCACCCACTAGTTAGGGGAACAAACACAAACGACAGAAAAGCAAAAGGCGCGGCATGGCCGCGCCTTTTGCAAGGACGGGTTACTGACCCTGACGGGCAGCATCCAGTTCGAAGGCGGTGTGCAGTGCACGCACAGCCAGCTCCAGGTACTTCTCTTCAATCACCACCGACACCTTGATCTCCGAAGTGGAGATCATCTGGATGTTGATGCTTTCCTTGGCCAGCGCTTCGAACATGCGGCTGGCAACACCGGCGTGCGAACGCATGCCGACGCCGACGATGGACACCTTGGCGATCTTGGTGTCGCCGATGACCTGGCGCGCGCCGATTTCGCTGGCGGTGTTTTCCAGCACCTGCAGCGCCGACTGGTAGTCATTGCGGTGCACGGTGAAGGTGAAGTCGGTGGTGTTATCGTGCGAAACATTCTGCACGATCATGTCCACTTCAATGTTGGCGGCGCTGATGGGGCCCAGGATCTTGAAAGCCACGCCCGGAGTATCCGGTACGCCACGGATGGTCAGCTTGGCTTCATCGCGGTTGAAGGCGATGCCGGAAATGATCGGCTGTTCCATGGATTCCTCTTCATCGATAGTAATGAGGGTGCCCGGACCCTCCTGGAAGCTGTGCAGCACGCGCAGCGGGACGTTGTACTTGCCGGCGAATTCCACCGCACGGATCTGCAGCACCTTGGAACCGAGGCTGGCCATTTCCAGCATCTCTTCAAAGGTGATCTTGTCCAGGCGCTGGGCCGTGGACACCACACGCGGATCGGTGGTGTAGACACCATCGACGTCGGTGTAGATCTGGCACTCATCAGCCTTGAGCGCGGCAGCCAGGGCGACCCCCGTGGTGTCGGAGCCGCCACGGCCCAGGGTGGTGATGTTGCCCTGCTCGTCCACGCCCTGGAAGCCTGCCACGACCACGACACGGCCGGCCTTGAGGTCGGAACGGATCTTCTGGTCGTCGATCTGCAGGATGCGCGCCTTGGTGTGCGAGCTGTCCGTCAGGATGCGAACCTGGTTACCGGTGTAGGACACGGCCGGTACACCGCGCTTGATCAGGGCCATCGCCAGCAAGGCAATGGTGACCTGCTCACCGGTGGACACGATCACGTCCAGCTCACGCGGGACCGGCTGGTCGCCGCCGCTGGCCTGCTTGGCCAGTTCGATCAGGCGATTGGTTTCGCCACTCATGGCAGACAGTACAACCACCAGGTCGTCGCCGGCTTCGCGGAATTTCTTAACCTTCTCGGCTACCTGCTCGATACGCTCGACAGTGCCGACGGAGGTGCCTCCGAATTTTTGTACGATCAAAGCCATTTCAAAGCCGCCTCAGCCCATGAAGGGCGCCCATTAAACATTCAAACGCTACAACGCGGGAACCTGCTACTAGACAACAGGTACCCGCGAGGATGAATCAGAGACCTTGTTCGACGAACGGCACGGTCAGGGCCAGGGCTGCATCCAGCGCGCCGGCGTCGACGCCGCCACCCTGGGCCATGTCCGGACGACCGCCGCCCTTGCCGCCAACGGCAGCAGCAGCCTGCTTCATCAGGTCGCCGGCCTTCAGTTTCGAAGTCAGCTCCTTGGTGACGCCGGCTACCAGCACCACTTTCTCTTCGTGCACGCCGCCGAGCAGGATCACGCCCTCGCCCAGCTTGTTTTTCAGCTGGTCGACCAGCGCCAGCAGCGCCTTGCCGTCCATACCGTCCAGGCGCGCAGCCAGAACCTTCACGCCCTTGACGTCCACGGCCGAGGCCGACAGGTCATCACCGGCCGCACTGGCGGCCTTGGCTTGCAGTTGTTCCAGCTGTTTTTCCAGCTGACGGTTGCGCTCAAGCACCGCCGACAGCTTGTCGATCAGGTTGTCGCGGCTGCCCTTGACCAGTTGCGCGGCTTCCTTGAGCTGCTCTTCGGCACCGTTCAGGTAGGCCAGGGCTGCGGCACCGGTGACGCCTTCGATACGGCGCACACCTGCGGCCACGCCGCCTTCGCTGATGATCTTGAACAGGGCGATATCGCCGGTGCGCTTGGCGTGGATACCGCCACACAGCTCGACGGAGAAGTCACCGCCCATGCTCAGCACGCGGACCTGGTCGCCGTATTTCTCACCGAACAGGGCCATGGCGCCTTTGGCGCGGGCGGTGTCGATGTCGGTCTCTTCGGTTTCCACCGCGCTGTTCTTGCGGATCTGGGCGTTGACGATGTCTTCCAGCGCCTTGATCTGCTCAGGCTTGATGGCCTCGAAGTGGCTGAAGTCGAAGCGCAGGCGCTGGCTGTCCACCAGGGAACCTTTCTGCTGCACGTGCTCGCCCAGCACCTGGCGCAGGGCCGCGTGCAGCAAGTGAGTGGCCGAGTGGTTCAGCGAGGTGGCCTGCTGCATGTCGCCGTCCACCTGGGCGGTCAGCTCGGCGCCGACGTTCAGGTTGCCCAGCGAAACCACGCCGTGGTGCAGGAACGCGCCCCCGGTCTTGGTGGTGTCACGCACGTCGAAGCGGCCATTGCCAGCCAGCAGGTAGCCACGGTCGCCGACCTGGCCACCGGATTCGCCGTAGAACGGGGTCTGGTCGAGAATGACCACGCCCTCTTCGCCTTCGGCCAGTTGCTGCACGGACACGCCTTCCTTGTAGAGGGCGACGACCTTGGCGCTGGACTGGGTGTTGCTGTAGCCGGTGAACACGGTCGGTACGTCGACCTTGACCAGGGCGTTGTAGTCCATGCCGAACGAGCTGGCAGCACGGGCGCGCACGCGCTGGGCTTCCATTTCTTTCTCGAAGCCGGCTTCGTCCAGGGTCAGCTCGCGCTCACGGGCGATGTCACCGGTCAGGTCCATCGGGAAGCCGTAGGTGTCATACAGCTTGAACACCACCTCGCCCGGTACCACATTGCCTTTCAGCTCGGCCAGGTCAGCCTCGAGAATCTTCAGGCCCTGTTCCAGGGTCTTGGCGAACTGCTCTTCCTCGGCTTTCAGCACGCGCTCGATGTGCGCCTGCTGGGCCTTGAGTTCAGGGAAGGCTTCGCCCATTTCAGCAACCAGCGCTGCGACGATCTGGTAGAAGAAGCTGCCCTTGGCGCCCAGCTTGTTGCCGTGACGGCAGGCGCGGCGAATGATGCGACGCAGCACGTAGCCGCGGCCTTCGTTGGACGGCAGCACGCCGTCGGCAATCAGGAAGCCGCAGGAACGGATGTGGTCGGCCACCACTTTGAGCGACGCCTGGTTGTCGTTGCTGCAGCCGATGGCCTGGGCCGCGGCGGCCAGCAGGCTCTGGAACAGGTCGATCTCGTAGTTCGAGTGCACGTGCTGCAGCACGGCGCTGATGCGCTCCAGGCCCATGCCGGTGTCCACCGACGGCGCTGGCAGCGGGTGCAGCACGCCGTCGGCGGTGCGGTTGAACTGCATGAAGACGTTGTTCCAGATCTCGATGTAGCGGTCACCGTCTTCTTCCGGCGAGCCGGGTGGGCCGCCCCAGATGTCGGCGCCGTGGTCGTAGAAGATCTCGGTGCAAGGGCCGCACGGGCCGGTATCGCCCATGGTCCAGAAGTTGTCGGACGCGTATGGGGCGCCCTTGTTGTCGCCGATGCGCACCATGCGCTCGGCCGGCACACCCACTTCCTTGGTCCAGATGTCGTAGGCTTCGTCATCGCTGGCGTAGACGGTCACCCACAGCTTTTCCTTGGGCAGGTTCAGCCACTGCGGCGAGGTCAGGAAGGTCCAGGCGTAGGTGATGGCATCACGCTTGAAGTAATCACCGAAGCTGAAGTTGCCCAGCATTTCGAAGAAAGTGTGGTGACGGGCGGTGTAGCCGACGTTTTCCAGGTCGTTGTGCTTGCCACCGGCGCGCACGCACTTCTGGCTGCTGGCGGCACGGGTGTACGCGCGCTTTTCCTGGCCCAGGAAACAATCCTTGAACTGGTTCATGCCTGCGTTGGTGAACAGCAGGGTTGGGTCATTGCCCGGGATCAAGGAGCTGGAGGCTACACGGGTGTGGCCTTGCTCTTCGAAGAAGCGAAGGAAGGCTTCACGGATTTCTGCGCTTTTCATTAGGTTCTTCCACGACAGGCTGCGGCCATAGGCCAGTGCGTAACATCCTTGGACGTTTCGACGGCAAAGGGCCGCATTATATCGGCCCTGAGGCCACGGTACAGTCCACAGCCTGTCAATATATGGCGAATAAATGAAAAAAACCCGACGATCTGCTTGCTAATCCGGGATCCGTGCGGGTTCGGCGTGGGAGATTCGATGGTGCTGGGCAACCTGTAGCAGCGGCCGTCAGGTCGCGTCACTGACGCCGCGCACTGTCTGATCTACCGCGTCGCCTGTGACGCAGCCTTCGGCAGCTACACGCCCTGTGGGAGCGGGTTCTACCCGCGAAGAAGGTAACGCGGACTTCCTGGCAGACCGCGGTGTGCTTTTCGCGGGTAGAACCCGCTCCCACATAGACAGTTGCTGCTACAGGTCGGCGGCGTCTGGATCGCGGCCAAGGCCGGCTCCTACCAC
>KI547167.1:12536-45612 GCA_000497835.1 gamma proteobacterium L18
GGACGGCGTAGGAGCCGACCTTGGTCGCGATGCAGGCGACGCCATTCCAAGTACAGAGGTGTGGCGTACGCTGTGGCAAAGGGGGCGTCCTGTGTCGTATACGACTAAATCGCTAGCGCATGGGCGATGCATAGTGCAAAAAAGTATGTTAAAAATCGTTCGCCACCTACCAATGGGTGGCAACGTTCTCAGGGCGGGGTGCGATTCCCCACCGGCGGTAATGGCGCGCAACGCGTCTAGCCCGCGAGCGCTTGGCAGGCAACGCCTGGCAAGGTCAGCAGACCCGGTGTGATTCCGGGGCCGACGGTCATAGTCCGGATGAAGAGAGAACGGGATTGGCACACAAGGGCCGATGGCTGGCCACGTACCCTTGAATCCCATTCGATCCAACTGCCCTGTTTTTTACATAAACAGGAGTCAACGTAGATGCAACCCACCGCAATCGACAGCAAAAGCCACGCAAACGAGCGTATCGCCTTTATCCAGGCCTGCTGGCACAAGGATATCGTCGACCAGGCCCGTATCGGCTTCGTCGAGCAGATCACCCAGCTGGGCTACCAGGAAAGCGACATCGACTTCTACGAAGTAGGCGGCGCCTTTGAAATTCCGCTGCACGCCAAGCTGCTGGCCAAGACCGGCCGTTACGCCGGCATCGTCGGTGCCGCATTGGTCGTGGACGGCGGTATCTACCGTCACGATTTCGTCGCCGCTACCGTGGTCGACGCGCTGATGCAAGTGCAACTGGAAACTGAAGTGCCGGTGTTCTCGGTGTCCCTGACCCCGCACAACTTCCACGGCCAGGAGCATCACGAGTACTTCTTCAAGCACTTCCTGCACAAGGGCCATGAAGCAGCCAATACCTGCGCTGACACCTTGCAGAAAGTGCGTGCGCTGCGCCGCCTGACGGCTCAGCACAAAGTCGCTTAAATACACGCGTGGGAGCGGGCTCTGCCCGCGAAAAGGACAACGCGATCTGACTGAACGATCGCGGCGCACTTTTCGCGGGCAGAGCCCGCTCCCACACTGTTATGCGGGGACGATCAGAATGCCGGCGCGCAGGCCATTCTTGACCTTGGGATTGGGGAATATGATGCGAGCCCCCTCCTCCTCCACAATCCAGCGACACTCCGCCAGATCCTCGGCCAGCAGGTAACCCTGCGGCAACTCCGAAAAATTCTCCACGTCCGCCGGCAAGTGCAAGCGGAACGCGTCGCTGTGCTTGATCACTTCCCGCGCCACGCGGAACTGCTTCAGGTGCTGCGGCTGGTCCATCTCAGGCTCGCAGCCTTCGATGATCTGCTTGAGCCTGGTCTCCAGCGGCGCCAGGTTGACCTGCTGGTTGTGCCCGAACGGCCGCGCCTTGCCCAGTTCCAGCGTGAAGGCCTCGGCGTCCAACTGCTCGTAGGTGTAGGCGGTGAAGGTGATGGAGGTCTTGCTCTGCAGCAGCACCGCCTCCATGCCGGCCGCCTCCAACCGCGCCAGCTCACGCGCAGAGTGCTCGCGGCCTTCCTTGAAGGGGTACAGGGCGAACTGCTCGATTTTCGAGCCGCGAATGGCGGTGTGCAGGTCGTAGTGCAGGCGGGTGCGCCCAGGCACGCTGAAGAAGGTCGCCGCCAGGCGTTCAAGCTCGCAGGCTCGCAGGGCCTCGGGGCCGCTGGACAACTCGTGGCGACCATTGAACAGGCGGTTTACATCCTGCTCCAGGTACCGCTCGCCGCGACGGATCGCTTCGGGGTTGCCGAACAGGAAAAGAATGCGGGCGCGCGGCTTGACGGTGCCGCGGGCGATGTCGTGCAACAGGCCATCGAGCAATTCGATGGGTGCTGTTTCGTTGCCATGGATGCCCGCCGACAACAGCAAGTCCATGCCGTTGTCGCGGACCTCGGGCGGGCGAACCTCAAGGGCCCCCTCGCCGAGCCAGCGCATGCGCACGCCTTCGACGGTCAGCTGAGTTTTCTCTGCCGGCTCACGGCCGGCGAGGGTCAATTCAAGCAGCTTGCCGAGGGCGAGCATAGGCGTCAGTCCTTAGTGGTTGCAGTCCGGACCATGCACATGGCCGTAGTCTTCGCCGGCATCGGCCGGCTCCATTTCCAGTTGCAGGCTGACCAGGTTGGTGGCCAGTGGGCGCAGCAGCAGGTTGGCGTATTCGGCATCGTCTTCTTCGACGTCGACACCGATCAGCAGCTGGCCGCGGCCGTCCTGCTGGATCCACACTTCCTTGCCTTGCCATACCACGGCAAGACGGGTGCAGGAGGTTTCCAGCTGGGTGCCGTCGGTGTCTTCAAGAATCAGCCGCAGGGCGTCGGACATGGGAAAATCTCTCAAGGTTGAAGTTGGAAAGGGTAAACCGCGCCCAGTTTAAGGATTTGCGTCAGTTCATCCAATGCCGTGCGGCATTCCAGCAGCAATTGCGGGTCGGCCAGGTCCGCTTCACCCAGGCGATCGCGATAGTGGCGGTCTACCCACTGGGTCAGGGTGTCATACAGCGCCGGGGTCATGATCACCCCCGGGTTCACCGCGGCCAGCTCGGTTTCGTTGAGCGCCACGCGCAAGCGCAGGCACGCCGGGCCACCACCGTTCTGCATGCTCTGCTTGAGGTCGAACACCTTGACCTCGGCAATCGGCCCACCCTGGGCGGTCAACTGCTGCAGGTACTGCCACACGCGCTCGTTGGCGCGACATTCCTCAGGCACGATCAGCAGCATCGAACCGTCGGCACGCGACAGCAGCTGGCTGTTGAACAGGTAGGAACGTACCGCGTCCTCCACCGACACCTGGCTGCGTGGCACGCACACGGCCTGGAAATGGCCACCGCGTTTTGCCAGTTTAGCCTGCAGTTGCGCCAGCATCGGCGCGGTGTCCAGGAAAGCGTCTTCGTGATGGAACAGCAACTCGCCATTACCCACCGCGATCACGTCGTTATGGAACACGCCCTGATCAATGACCGCCGGGTTCTGCTGGGCGAACACCACGCCCTCCTCGCTCAAGCCGTGCAGGCGGGCAACTGCCTGTGACGCCTCTAGCGTCTGGCGCGCCGGGTATTTCTGCGGGGCCGGGTAACGGGTGTCGAACGCGCTGCGGCCGAACACGAAGAACTCCACGCCCGGCTCGCCGTAGCTGCGGCAGAAGCGCGTGTGGTTGGCCGCACCCTCGTCGCCGAACTGACCAACGGCAGGCAAGGCAGCGTGATGGGCAAAGTGGCGATCATCGGCAAACATCGCCCCCAGCACGCGACTGGTGGTGGGGTGCTCAATGCTGCGGTGGTATTTGCAATTGAGGTTGGCGGCGGTGAAATGCACACGGCCATCGGCGGTGTCGGCACTGGGGCTGACGGTGGCGGCGTTGGCCACCCACATGCTCGATGCCGAGCAGCTTGCCACCAACAGCGGCATGGCTTCGCGGGCGGCGCGCTCGATGACCTGGGCATCACTGCCGCCGAAGCCCAGGGCACGCAACGCGGCGATGTCGGGGCGCTCCTGGGGTGCGAGCACGCCCTGGGTGAAGCCCATCTCCATCAGCGCCTTCATCTTCGCCAGGCCCTGGCGCGCCGCTTCACGCGGGTTGGAAGCCTGCTGACTGTTGCTCTGGGAGGCAACGTTGCCGTAAGACAACCCGCCGTAGTTATGGGTCGGACCTACCAGACCATCAAAATTCACTTCATAGGCTTTCATCGGCCGGGCTCCATGGATCTCGTTATTATGCTCACGCTTACAGCTTCACGCCGGGGGTCAGGCTGGCCGGCAGGCTGACAGTCGGGGCCTCAAGCGAGGCCACCGGGTAGGCGCAATAATCCGCCGCGTAATAGGCACTGGCGCGGTGGTTGCCCGAGGCACCCACGCCGCCGAACGGCGCGCTGCTGGCGGCACCGGTCAATTGTTTGTTCCAGTTGACGATGCCGGCGCGGCTTTGCAGCCAGAACTGCTGGTAACGGGCAGCCGAGTCGGACAGCAAACCAGCGGCCAGGCCGTATTGGGTGTTGTTGGCTTCCGCAATGGCCTGCTCGAAACGGCCGTAGCGGATCACTTGCAGCAGCGGGCCGAACCACTCTTCATCGGGACGATCCTGCACGGCCGTCACATCGAGGATGCCGGCGCTCAGCAGCGCGGCATTGGCCTGGGGCTGGGTCATGGTCAGCAGCGCCGTGGCGCCTTTGTTCAGCAATTGCGCCTGGGCATCGAGCAGCGCCTGCGCGGCGGCCAGGGACACCACCGAGCCCATGAACGGTGCCGGTTGCTGGTCGTACGGGCCGACCACCAGGTCGCCCGCCACCTGTACCAGACGCTTGAGCAATGCATCGCCCCAGGCGCCTTCTGGCACCAGCAGGCGGCGCGCACAGGTGCAACGCTGGCCGGCCGAAATGAACGCAGACTGGATGATGGTGTACACCGCCGCTTCCAGGTCCTGCACCTCTTCCACCACCAGCGGGTTGTTGCCGCCCATCTCCAGGGCCAGGATCTTGTCCGGGCGCCCGGCGAACTGGTTGTGCAGCAGGTTGCCGGTGCGGCTGGAGCCGGTGAAGAACAGACCGTCGATGCCGTCATGGGCCGCCAGGGCCACGCCGGTGTCACGGGCGCCTTGCAGCAGGCTCAGCACGCCGGCGGGCAGACCGGCATCGATCCAGCATTGCACGGTCAGTTCGGCCACCTTGGGGGTCAGCTCGCTGGGTTTGAACAGCACGGCGTTGCCGGCCAGCAGCGCCGGCACGATATGGCCGTTGGGCAGGTGCCCAGGGAAATTGTAAGGGCCAAATACCGCCACCACACCGTGGGGCTTGTGGCGCAGCACGGCAGTGGCGTCGGCCAGCGGCCCGCTCTTCTCGCCCGTGCGCTCGCGGTAACTCTGGATGGAGATGGCGACCTTGTTGACCATGCTGGTCACCTCGGTGGCGGCTTCCCACAGCGGCTTGCCGGTCTCCTCGCCGATGCAGCGGGCCAGTTCATCAGCGCGCTCCTTGAGCTTGAGGGCGAAGCGCTCAAGCACCGCGATGCGCTCATCCAGCGTGCGCGATGCCCAGCCGACAAAGGCCTGACGGGCGGCGAACACCGCCTGATCGACCTGCTCGGCACTGGCCGCACGCCCCTGCCACAGCACGGCCTGGGTCACCGGGTTGAGGGATTGCAGGGCTTCACCCGCCCCTGCCAGCCACTGGCCGGCCACGTACAAGGTGCTCATTTGCGTACCTCCCGTACAGGTTGGGGCGACAGGGCAACGGCGCGCACCTGATCACCCGCGCTCAGGCGCAGGCGTTTGGCGGTCATCGGGTCCACCACCAGGGTGCCGGCCGCCAGGCGCGCCGGGGCGGCGGTGATGCGGCACTCTTCGCGCTTGCGGTTGTAGATCAGGAACGGCGTGGCGTCGTCACCCGGGGTGCCCACGGCCAGCACCAGCGCTTCGCTGTCGTGCACGGCGCGGATTTTCGCGGTTTCGCACTCTATGGCCGGGCCGGCATCGAAGATGTCGACGTAGCCCTGATAGCTGAAGCCTTCGCCCTTGAGCATGGTCAGGGCCGGCTCGGTGTCGGTGTGCACGCGGCCGATCACGCTGCGCGCCGCCTCCGACAGGAAACAGGTGTACAGCGGGAACTTGGGCATCAGTTCGGCGATGAATGCCTTGTTGCCCACGCCGGTCAGGTAATCCGCCTGGCTGAACTCCATCTTGAAGAAGTGCCGGCCCAGGCTTTCCCAGAAAGGCGAGCGGCCATTCTCGTCGGACATGCCGCGCATCTCGGCGATGATCTTGTTGCCGAACAGTTGCGGGAATTCGGCAATGAACATCAGCCGCGCCTTGGACAACAGGCGGCCATTGAGGCCATTGCGGTATTCGCTGCGCAGGAACAGCGAGCACAGCTCGGAATTGCCAGTCAGGTCGTTGGCCAGGAACAGCGTGGGAATTTCCCGGTAGATGTTCAGCTCTTGCGAGGCGCTGACCGTCAGGCCCACCCGGTAGTTGTACCAGGGCTCCCGCAGCCCCACGGCACCCGCGATGGCGGAGATACCCACGACCTTGCCGTCGTCATCCTCCAACACGAACAGGTAGTCCGCGTCGCCGCGCCCGGCTTCGCCCCGGAAGGTCTTCTCGGCCCAGCCCACGCGGTGCGCCAGGCGCTCCTCGTTGGCCGGCAAGGTGGTCAGGCCGGTGCCGGTGCTGCGCGCAAGCTCAATCAGCGCGGGTAAGTCGCTGCTGCGTACGGGACGAACGATCATGCTTTCTCCTTGCGCGGGCCGCGATGGCAACCCGCAGAACTCGACCTGTGAATGACAGGTATCAAACCGCTACCAGACGCACGCTGGCGCCCTCGCCCACACCCAGTGCCTCGGCCGCTTCAAGGCTCAAGGTCACTGGTTTGCCTGGCACCCAGTCCAGCTCCAGCAGCACGGCGCGGTAATCCTGCAACTGCGCGTTGGCCACCAGATACGGGCGTGCGCCCTTGACCACATCGCTGGCCGCGCTGTCGAGCTTGACCGGCACCACGCGGCTGTGGGCAATGGAACGAATGCCCGACACCCGCGCGTGCAGCGTGGGGCCGCCGTCGAAGATGTCGATGTAATGATCGGTTTCGAAGCCTTCGCGCATCAGGATGTCGAAGGTGATCTGCGCCCGCGGGTGTACCTGGCCCATGGCTTCCTGGGCCTCGTCCGGCAGCAGGGGCACGTAGATCGGGTAATGGGGCATCAGCTCGGCCAGGAAGGTGCGGCTCTTGATGCCGCACAGGCGCTCGGCCTCGGCGTAGTTGATGTCGAAGAAGTTGCGGCCGATGGCGTCCCAGAATGGCGAGTCACCGTTGTCGTCGCTGTAACCGACTATCTCGGTGACCACCGAGTCGGCGAAACGCTCGGGGTGGTTGGCCATGAACAGCAGGCGCGCCCGCGAAGTCAGCTCCGACCAAGCGCTGCCGACCATCTCCGGCACCATGTAGAAACTGGTGAGCAGGCTGTTGCCCGTCAGGTCGTGACACTGGGACAGCACGTGAATCTTGTTATGGATCTTCAGCTCGCGCGAGGCGTGCACGAAGGTCTCATTACGGAAACTGTAGAAAGGCTCGGAATAGCCCGCCGACGCGACGATGGCCGAACAGCCGACCAGGCGCTGAGTCTCGCTGTCTTCCAGCACGAAGAAATAGCTTTCCTCGCCATTGAAGCTGACTTCGGCGGCGAACGACGCTTCCGATGCGGCGATCTTGTCGCGCAGGCGGTCGGCATCATCCGGCAGGGACGTGACACCGATCGGGCTGTCCGCGGCCAGGCGTTGAACCTCGGCCAGGTCAGCCATTTGCGCAGGGCGCATTACCAGCATGGTGTCACTCCTTGGAATTGCTTGGAAAAATGAGCGAGCACCGTGGCGCTCGCCTTTTACGCGCCCGGAATCAGGCTTGAGTCAGTTGCTTGACCGCACGTTCGAAGCGGTTCAGGCCTTCGTCGATGTCGGCGTCTTCAATCACCAGGCTAGGCGCGAAACGCACCACGTCGGGGCCGGCCTGCAGAATCATCAGATCGTGCTGTTCGGCAGCGTTGAAGAAGTCCTTGGCCTTGCCTTTCCAGGCGTCGCTCAGCTGGCAACCGATCAACAGGCCCAGGCCACGGATCTCGGTGAACACGCCGTACTGCTCGCCGATCTGTTGCAGGCGGGCCTTGAAGCGCTCGTGCTTGGCCTTGACGCCGGCCAGCACTTCAGGGGTATTGATCACGTCCATCACCGCCTCGCCCACGGCGCAGGCTAGCGGGTTGCCGCCGTAGGTAGTGCCGTGCACGCCCACGGCGAAATGCTTGGCCAGCTCGGTGGTGGTCAGCATGGCGCCGATCGGGAAACCGCCGCCCAGGCTCTTGGCGCTGGAGAGGATGTCCGGGGTGACGCCGTAGTGCATGTAGGCGAACAGCTCGCCGCTGCGGCCCATGCCGCTCTGCACTTCGTCGAACACCAGCAGCGCGTTGTGCTGGTCGCACAGCTCGCGGGCACCTTGCAAGTAGACCAGGTCCGCCGGCAGCACGCCGCCTTCACCTTGGACAGGCTCCAGCACCACGGCGCAGGTCTTGTCCGAGATGGCGGCCTTCAAGGCGGCCAGGTCGTTGTACGGCACGTGGGTGATGCCGGTGATTTTCGGGCCGAAACCGTCGGAGTACTTGGGCTGGCCACCGACGCTGACGGTGAACAGGGTACGGCCGTGGAAGCTGTTGGTGGCGGCGATGATTTCGTACTTCTCGGGGCCGAACTTGTCGTGGGCCACACGGCGGGCCAGCTTGAACGCGGCCTCGTTGGCCTCGGCGCCGGAGTTGCAGAAGAACACGCGGTCGGCAAAGGTGGCGTCAACCAACTTGTGGGCCAGGCGCAGGGCAGGCTCGTTGGTGAACACGTTGGACACGTGCCACACCTTGTTGGCCTGCTCGGTCAGTGCCGCCACCAGCGCCGGATGGGCGTGGCCCAGCACGTTCACGGCGATGCCACCGGAGAAGTCGACCAGCTCGCGACCGGCCTGGTCCCACACCCGGGAACCTGCGCCGCGCACCGGAATGAAGGCAGCCGGGGCATAGTTGGGGACCATTACCTGGTCGAAATCGGCGCGTTGCACCTGGGCATGCTCAACGGACATCGGAGTCTCCTGAAGAGGAACGCCGGCCTGGTAATGGCCGACGATGGGGGGATTGTAAGGACTGGCTGGCGCTTGTCCTTGTCGCCAAGCGACAACTTATTACAGCGCCAAACCGCGAAAACGCGGGGTTTTCGGTAATGCGACATATTATTGCATTAGGGGTGCTGTGTGTCTGGGGTTTGGTGAGGGGGGGATTGGGATTGTGTTGGGGCTGCCAGGGGCATGGCGGGGTGTTTTTGGCGCTCTGGAGATCGAGCGCCGCCCGCGCGGCGCTTCCCGGGCAGAGCCCGGTCCTACATTTGTTTCGGGCCAGTTTTGTCTGTGAGATCACCTGGTCCGCCTCGGTGGCACCAATAGAGATCTACAGTGAACAAACAAGGCGGACGAGGTGATATCACTGAAATAACTGGCCCGAAACAAATGTAGGACCGGGCTCTGCCCGGGAAGCGCCGTGCGGACGGCGCTCGATCTCCAGAACACCAGAAGCCCCAAGCCATGCACCCAGCAGCCTCAACACCAACCAAAAACCCCTACCCCCGCTCCGCCGGCACCGACGACAACTCAAACGGACTACTGCTCCTGCGCTGATTCCGATCCTCCCTTGGCGTTGCACCAAAGAAATTCCGATAAGCACTGGAAAAATGCGGCCCCGACGAAAACCCGCACGACAAGCCAATCTGAATGATCGACTTGCTCGTCTGCATCAACATCTGCCGCGCCTTGTTCAAGCGCAGCTCCAGGTAATACTGGCTGGGCACCCGATTCAGGTACTGCTTGAAGATACGCTCCAACTGCCGACGCGACACGCACACGTGCTGGGCGATTTCGTCGGTGGTCAGGGGCTCCTCGATGTTGGCCTCCATCAGCAACACCGCCTGGGTCAGCTTGGGATGGCTGGAGCCCAGACGATTCTGCAGCGGGATGCGCTGGCGCTCGCCGCCTTCACGGATGCGCTCCACCACCAGCTCTTCCGACACTGCACCCGCCAGCTCCGCGCCGTGATCGCGGGCCAGCACGGCCAGCAGCAGGTCCAGCACCGACAGGCCGCCGCAGGCGGTCATGCGGTCGCGGTCCCAGTCGAACAGGTGGCTGGTGGCGATGACCTTGGGGAAGCGCTCGGCAAAATCGTCCTGCCAACGCCAGTGCACCGCCGCGCGGTAGCCGTCCAGCAGGCCGACCTGGGCCATGGGGTAGACACCGGCGGACAGCCCGCCAATGACGCAACCCGAGCGCACCAATTGCTTGAGCGCCGTGGCCAGTGCCGGCGCCAGCGCCGCAGGCGGCTCGTCGGCCAGCAGGAACAGTTTCTGACAGCCTTCCAGGCGCCCCGCCCACGGCTCGCCCGGCAACTGCCAGCCGCCCTCGGTGGCCGGCTCGGCGTGCAGGAACACCAGCTCGTAGGCCACCTCGGGGTGCACCTTCTGGGCGACATCCAGTGCCTCCTCGGCCAGCGCCAGGGTCAGGGCCTTGGTGCTCGGCCAGATGAGAAAACCGATTCGTTGGGCTGTCATGGGGTGCGGTCCGAAACCTGTTCAGGATCAATGCTCGGCAGAGCGGGTGGAAGGAACATACTGCCAAGACGCGCAGCATGCCCCTTTCTACAACAACGTGGCAGTCATCGTTTGTATCAAATGACGACTACTTCAGGCTTCCGGACAGGAACTGCTGCAGGCGCTCGGACTTGGGGTTGGCCAGCACGTCGCGCGGGCAACCCGATTCTTCCACCAGGCCCTTGTGCAGGAACACCAGCTGGTTGGACACCTCACGGGCGAAGCCCATCTCGTGAGTGACCACGACCATGGTGCGACCTTCCTGCGCCAGGTCCTGCATCACCTTGAGCACGTCGCCCACCAGTTCCGGATCGAGCGCCGAGGTGGGCTCGTCGAACAGCATCACTTCCGGCTCCATGGCCAGGGCACGGGCGATGGCCACGCGCTGCTGCTCACCACCGGACATGTGACCTGGATAGGCGTCCTTGCGGTGCGCCACGCCGACCTTGTTCAGGTAGTGCTCGGCCTTTTCCAACGCCTCTTTCTTCGACACGCCCAGCAC
The DNA here is from genome assembly GCA_000497835.1 of gamma proteobacterium L18. Taxonomy (GTDB): domain Bacteria; phylum Pseudomonadota; class Gammaproteobacteria; order Pseudomonadales; family Pseudomonadaceae; genus Aquipseudomonas. Next base: position 23,173 of record KI547167.1, read on the forward strand.
GTGCACGGGCGCTTCGATGATGTTTTCCAGGGCGGTCATGTGCGCCCACAGGTTGAAGTGCTGGAACACCATGGACAGGCGCGAGCGCATGCGTTGCAGCTGCTTGGGGTCGGCGGCCTTGAGGGCGCCGTCCTTGCTGGCCACCAGTTGCAGCTCTTCATTGTTGAGCAGGATCTTGCCGGCGTGCGGCTGCTCCAGCAGGTTGATGCAGCGCAGGAAGGTACTCTTGCCCGAGCCGCTGGAGCCGATGATGCTGATGACATCGCCGGCCTTGGCAGCCAGGGACACACCCTTGAGCACTTCATGACTGCCGTAGCGTTTATGCAGATCCTGGACTTCAAGTTTGTACATAGCGGTTCTCACAAAAACAGTCAGTCGTTGAGCAGGCGCCCGCGACGAAGGGGTTGGCGCCCGGCGACCTTGGCCAGCCAGAAACCGGGCTGGGCGTAACGCAGTCGTTCAATGGCAAACAGCACGCCGGCAGTACCGGCGCACACGACGGTGACACGATCGGCCAGCGGGTCGATCACTTCGAACAGCGGGTCGCCCGCCTCCACCCACTCACCGGGCGCGCGCAGGAAACTGACCACGCCGGGGTGCGGTGCAAACAGCAATTCGGTGCCTTCGAACGGCATGCCTTCGCAGGGCTCGTTCGCAGCCCGGGGCCAGTCGCCCGCGATCAGACCCTGCTCGGCGAGGAACGCGAGGATGCCTTCGGCATGGCGCTCGGCCTCCTCGCGCGCGGTGTCGGCCTGGCCGCCCAGCTCGATGGTGGTGGCCAGGCACGCCAGGGGAATCTGCGCGTCCGGGAACTGCCGTGACAGACGCAGCCAGGGCAGCGAGCAGGCTTCGTCGAACGAGCTGCCGCCCGAGTCCTCGGCCAGCAAGCCGACACGCACATTCAGGTGCGCGGTCAGCGAGCGCCACTGCGGCCAGTGCTGCGGCAGTGCATACAGGTGCAACGCTGCGTCGGTGTCGCAGTGCAGGTCCAGCACGACATCGGCATCGCAGGCATGGCTAAGCAGCACGCGCTGCAGGCCCTGCAACTGGCTGGCCGGCGCCGGCAACGCCGCCAGGGCGTCACGCATGGCCTGGCGGATCAGGCGAACGTTGGCGTGGGCATCGTCGCCCAACTGACCGTCCAGCGCGGCCGCCACCGGCTCGCTCAGCTCGTGGAAGTCACGGTTGAAATTCTTGCCGCTGCCGAACTCGAAGCGGCCCTGATGGGCGCCTTGCAGCAACTGACCCAGGCCGATGGGGTTGGCCACCGGCACCAGCTCGATGACGCCCTTGAGCTGGCCGGCCTCTTCCAGCGCCAGCAGGCGTTTTTTCAACTCCCAGGCGGTGCGCATGCCCGGCAGTTCGTCGGCGTGCAGGCTGGCCTGGATGTAGGCCTTGCGCTCGCCGCTGCCGAAGCGGAACACGCTCAGGTGGCGCTCGCTGCCCAGGGTGCTCCAGGGCAATGGATGATCGATGCGTTGCATGTCTTCAGCCCTTGCGTGGTGCCAGGTAGCCCAGCCAGCGGCGCTCGGCCAGCTTGAACAGGCGAACCAGGATAAAGGTCAGGCACAGGTAGAAAACGCCTGCGGTGATGTAGGCCTCGAACGGCAGATAGTACTGCGCGTTCACCGTTCGCGCGGCGCCGGTGATGTCGATCAGGGTGACGATGGAGGCAAGGCTGGTGGTCTGCAGCATCATGATCACTTCGTTGCTGTACTGCGGCAGCGCGCGGCGCAGGGCCGACGGCAGCAGGATGCGACGGTACATCTTGACCCGCGACATGCCCATGGCCCGCGCCGCCTCGATCTCGCCGTGGGGCGTGGCCTTGAGGCTGCCGGCGACGATTTCCGCTGTATAGGCGCTGGTGTTGATGGCAAAGGCCAGGCAGGCGCAGAAGGTGGCGCTGGACAGCCACGGCCAGAAAATGCTCTCACGCACCACCGCGAACTGGGCCAGGCCGTAGTAGATCAGAAACAGCTGCACCAGCATCGGCGTGCCGCGGATCACATAGGTGTACAGCCACGCTGGCAGGTTCACCAGCGGCCGCTTGGACACGCGCATCAACCCCAGCGGCAAGGCCGCCAGCAGGCCGAAGAACAGCGACAGCAGCAACAGCTTGATGGTTTCCAGCACGCCGCTGAAGTACAGCGGCAGGTTTTCCCACACCACGTTGTAATCGAAGATCATAGTTCAGCCACCCTTACGCCAGCCGAGTAGCGTTTTTCCAGGAACCGCAAAGCCAGCAGCGAGACGCTGGTGATCACCAGGTACAGCGCGGCCACCGCCAGGAAGAAAGTGAACGGCTGACGCGTGGCGTCGGCCGCAGCCTTGGCCTTGAACATCATGTCCTGCAGGCCCACCACCGACACCAGCGCCGTGGCCTTGACCAGTACCAGCCAGTTGTTGGTGAAGCCGGGAATGGCCAGGCGGATCATCTGCGGCACCAGCACGCGGAAGAACACCTGGCGGCTGCTCATGCCATAGGCAAGGCCCGCCTCGGCCTGCCCCTTGGGGATGGCCATGAACGCACCGCGGAAGGTTTCCGACAGGTACGCCCCGAAAATGAAGCCCAGCGTGCCGATGCCGGCCGCCATGGGGTCTAGATCGATGTAGTCGTCGAAGCCCAGCAGGGGCGCGACACGGTTGAGCAGGTCCTGGCCGCCGAAGAAGATCAGCAGGATCAGCACCAGGTCGGGAATGCCGCGGATGACCGTGGAATAGGTCGCCCCCAGCCAGGCCAGCCAGCGCACGGGCGAGAGCCTGAGTGCGACGACGATCAATCCCAGGGCAATGGCCAGCGCCATGGATGACAGGGCCAACTGCAACGTCAGCCAGGTGCCATCGAGGATGACTGCCCCGTAGCCTTCTAACATGTAAATTTCCTCGACCGTGGAAATGAAAAAATGGTGCAAGCCTCAGCGCCTGCGGCTTGCACCATCTGTCGGGTGACGCTTACGCCTTACTGGCCGTAGATGTCGAAGTTGAAGTACTTGTCCTGGATCTGCTTGTACTTGCCGTTGGCGCGGATGGCGGCGATGGCAGCGTTGAGCTTGTCCAGGTCAGCCTTGTCACCCTTGCGCACGGCGATGCCCACGCCGTCACCGAAGTATTTGACGTCGGTGAACGAGGGGCCTGCAAAAGCGTAGCCCTTGCCGGCGTCGGTGTTCAGGAAGCCGTCCTGCAGCAGGGTGGCGTCGGCCAGGGTGCCGTCCAGGCGGCCGGCGGTGACGTCCAGGTAGATCTCGTTCTGCGAGCCGTACGGCACCACTTCCACGCCTTTTGGCGCCAGCACTTCGCGGGCGAAACGCTCGTGGATCGAACCGCGCTGCACGCCGATCTTCTTGCCTTTGAGGCCGTCCAGGTTGTCGGCAACGGTGGTGCCTTCCTTCATCACCAGGCGCGCTGGGGTCAGGTAGTAGCGGTTGGTGAAGTCCACCGACTTCTTGCGGTCTTCAGTGATCGACATCGACGACAGGATGGCGTCGATCTTGCGCACTTTCAGCGCCGGGATCAGGCCGTCGAACTCCTGCTCGACCCACTGGCACTTGACCTTCATCTCTTCGCACAGGGCGTTGCCGATGTCGTAGTCAAAACCCACGATGCTGCCGTCGGCAGCCTTGGAGGCGAACGGTGGGTAGGCCGCTTCGATACCGATCTTGAAGGGCTTGTCGTCGGCGAACGAGGACAGCGACAGCACGGACAGCGCCAGGGCGCCAAGAAGCACGAGTTTCTTCATCTCAGGACTCCATCGGTAAAGGGCAATAAATGGCAGAGTGAGCACAGGCCCAATATGCGAATGGGTACAACGCAGATAGCAGCGCGCAGCTCGTGAGCATGGCTCATCGGGCGGCGGCGAGTGACCGGCATTTTAGCGACAGCCCCGAAGCCGATATTTCTTCAATGCGACAACTAGTTACAGATGCACTGAGGATACGACCCGAGATTATTGACAGCCTTTGATGTTTATGCAAAGGCAAATGACAGGGAACCGATCTATCAAGCAAATTGCGCGCCTATTATTGGCAAACCCTTGTAATCCGGCAACCCTGGCGTTTGGCTTTGTCATTTTTTGTGGGAAGGACGCACCGGTTTGTGGCGTTTCGCCTCCTTTTGGGGCGGGTTGGGGTGACGGACGGTAACATCGATATATGTCTGGGATGGTTTGCTTGAGGTTCGCTTGAGGGGTGTGGTGGGGTTGAGATCGCGCGCCGCCCGCGCGGCGCTTCCCGGGCAGAGCCCGGTCCTACATTTGTTTCGGGCCAGTTATGTCAGTGTCATCGCCTGGTCCGCCTTGTTTGCCCACCACAAATTTCCAGTGAACAAACAAGGCGGACCAGGTGATCTGGCAGGCAATGGTACGTTGCAACAAATGTAGGACCGGGCTCTGCCCGGGAAGCGCCGCGCGGGCGGCGCGCGATCTAATGGACACCACAGAACCCACGCCAAGCCCCCCCCAAAAAAAACACAAAACCCCGCCGAAGCGGGGTTCTGTTCAAGCAAGCAGCCTTACGCCGCCTTCATGCCCTTGTGGGTATCGATCAGGTGCTGCACCACCCCAGGGTCCGCCAGCGTCGAGATATCGCCCAGCGCATCATATTCGCCCGTGGCGATCTTGCGCAGGATGCGCCGCATGATCTTGCCCGAGCGGGTTTTGGGCAAACCAGGCGCCCACTGGATCACGTCGGGCGAAGCGATAGGACCAATCTCCTTGCGCACCCAGTTCTTCAGTTCCTGACGCAGCGCCTCGCTAGGCTCCACCCCACCGTTGAGCGTGACATACACATAGATGCCCTGCCCCTTGAGGTCATGGGGCACGCCAACCACCGCCGCCTCGGCCACCTTGGGATGGGCCACCATGGCGCTTTCGATTTCAGCGGTACCCATGCGGTGCCCGGACACGTTGAGCACGTCGTCGACGCGACCGGTGATCCACCAGTAACCATCCTCGTCGCGACGCGCACCGTCACCGGTGAAGTACATGCCACGGAAGGTCTTGAAGTAGGTGTCGACGAAGCGGTCGTGATCACCGTACAGGCTGCGCGACTGGCCCGGCCAGGAATCGAGGATCACCAGGTTGCCCTCGGCGGCGCCATCGATCAGGTTGCCCAGGTTGTCCACCAGCCCCGGCACCACGCCGAAGAACGGTTTGCACGCCGAGCCGGGCTTCAGCGCCGTGGCGCCTGGCAGCGGACTGATCAGCACGCCGCCGGTCTCGGTCTGCCACCAGGTGTCGACGATAGGGCAGCGTTTCTGGCCCACGGTGTCGTGGTACCAGCCCCAGGCCTCGGGGTTGATTGGCTCGCCCACCGAGCCCAGCAGGCGCAGGCTGGAACCGTCGGCGCCTTCGACCGCAGCGGTGCCTTCGGCCATCATGGCGCGGATGGCGGTCGGCGCGGTGTAGAGGATATTGACCTTGTGCTTGTCGATGATCTTCGACAGCCGGGTGATGTCCGGGTAGTTGGGCACGCCTTCGAACAGCACCGTGGTGGCGCCGTTGGCCAGCGGACCGTAGACGATGTAGCTGTGGCCAGTGACCCAGCCGACGTCGGCGGTGCACCAGTACACCTCGCCCGGGCGATAGTCGAACACACGCTCGTGGGTCAGTGCGGCGTACACCAGGTAGCCGCCGGTAGTGTGCAATACACCCTTGGGCTTGCCGGTGGAGCCGGAGGTATAGAGGATGAACAGCGCTTCTTCGGCGCCCATCTCTTTAGGTGCACAAGTGCTCGATGCCACTTCCAGCAGGGTGTGGTACCAGATGTCGCGATGGCGATTCCACTCGATGTCGCCGCCGGTGCGCTTGCAGACGATGACTTTCTGCACGCTGCTGGTTTCAGGGTTGGTCAACGCCCGGTCGACGTTGGCCTTGAGCGGGGTTTTCTTGCCACCACGCAGGCCTTCGTCGGCGGTGATCACCACCTTGGAGCTGCAATCGATGATGCGGCCGGCCAGCGCCTCGGGCGAAAAGCCGCCGAATACCACCGAATGGATGGCACCGATGCGGGTGCAGGCCAGCATGGCGACCACGGCTTCGGGAATCATCGGCATGTAGATGGTGACTACGTCACCCCGGTGCACGTCCTGGCCGCGCAGGGCGTTGGCCAGCTTGCATACTTCTTCGTGCAGTTCGCGGTAGGTGATGTTTCGGTGCTCGGAGGGGTCGTCGCCTTCCCAGATGATCGCGATCTGGTCGCCACGCTCGGCCAGGTGCCGGTCCAGGCAGTTGTAGGAAACGTTGAGAGTGCCATCGGCAAACCACTTGATGTCCACGTGGTGGTCATCGAATGAGGTTTGCTTGACCTTGGTAAACGGCTTGATCCAGTCGATGCGCTGGGCCTGCTCGCGCCAGAAACCGTCGGGGTTGACGACCGATTGCTGATACATCGCCTTGTAGGACGCTTCATCGGTCAGCGTAGTGGCTGCTACCTCGGGACGAACGGGATACAGAGACGCCGCACTCATCTTTCTTACCTCGGAGCTATGTAGTTGTTTTTGTATGACCTCGTTGTAAGGGTATCTGCACGCAGAGGCCATTCGACGATGGTAGTAACCAATACCCTACCCTTTGATGACGCCTGACGCCACGCGCCGCAAAAATCGCCCTTGGCGCTGCAATCGATTGTTACAGATTCAGATAAAACTGTTTATCAAAACTTTGGCTGTTTACCCCGGTTACATCCACCTAAAATTCATCTCGCCAACCGGCACTGTGATTAACACACGCAACTGCCCCCACGAAGGCACGTTAATCCGAATCAAACTTCCCGAGCAACACACGCAGTCCCACAAGGATTGCGTGCCCCCTGACGACCGCATAAAGGTAAAATTGAAATGAAAGCTTTTCTTGTCCTGGCCCTGAGTACTTTCTCGCTGGCAGCCATGGCTGATGAAGTTTCGAGCACCGCCAATACCCAAGTTCCGGTAGAACAATACAACTACTCGCAACACCTGGACATCGCCAGGGTGATCAGCACCAGCGAAATCCCCAATGTCTGTGAAGTGGTACCGGCGCGCATGACCTACCTGGACTCCACTGGCCAGAAACACATCCTTGAATACCGCGTGATGGGCAACGGTTGCTCCAACGGTTAATCTCAAGCTGTTTCAGCGCCTCGTCACGAGGCGCTGGCCTGTTACACAATTCCATATTTATTCACCCCTCTTGCATCGACTTGATTGACGACGATAGGGCGAAGTTTTAATTCGCCAATATCCGCCTCAAGGAGTTTGCATGTCCACGATTATCCCCCACCCTACTTTATTGAATCTCGGCCCACTACTCACTCACTTATTAAATAGCGAAGCGTTTTCCGGCATTGATCCTTTGTCCAGCGACCAGCAATGGCAGGACAACCTTGAGCAATTGAGCGGCCGAACAGATGTGATTGCACTGCTGGACGCCCCCGTCCCTTCATTGCCGCTGTACCTGCAAGCTCAAGCCAGCGCAACGCTGGCAGGCCTGGACCCGCAGATGGCCGAACAACTGCGCAACGCTTACTGGCAAGCCAAGCCCGGTCGCAGGGTGTTCAGCGCTGCCAGCCTGTTGTGGCGACAGGCCACGTTCTCGGCTCAGGCACACTGCGCATGGCTGGCATGCCTGCTGCTTTACCCGGAACTGGAGGGCGACAACACGGCTGAACACAACCCGGCCGACAGCCGGACCGGCACGTTCGAGCAGGTGGATATCGACCTCTCGGCCAGTACCGCCCGGGTCCTCCATGGCCGCTCCGGCAGCACTCGCTGCGCCCGTCTGCTCGACTACCTGCACATGGACTTTGGCCTGGCCTGCTCCAGTGATCCACAACGGCTGATGCCCTGCCTGTTCGGCTGCGCCACCTTCGCAGCCTTTGAAACCCACTTGATCCAGGACCTGCAGTGGACCGCACCGACCGGCACCTTGAAGCGCGAGTTGGCCATGCAAGCCATGGTCGATTATCTGGACCCGCCCAGCGGGCGAGTCGAAGGCCAGTTGGCAGGCGTGGCGCTCGATACGCAGAGCACCGCCAAGGCGCTGCGCGGTCAATTGGACTCGGCACTGATGAAAACCCTTGGCTGCACCCGCCGCGAACTGGCCGTGGTAGCCCCCCTGCTGCTGCGCGCTCGCGCCCCCCTGTTGTTGCTCAGTGACCTGCCTGACGACTTCGAACACCTGCCCGACCTGTACACCGTGCAACTCAAGCTGGGCATCCGCCTGGCCGCACAGGAGCCATGGTTCCTGGACCTGGACACTGCGCAGCGAATGCCGTCGGTGCGACAGGCGCTGGCCCACTCCGATCGTCAGCGAGCCGCCATCCTGCTGGCGCGCATGCCACTGGTGATCCACTGGGCCGAATACCATCAGGTCCTGCCGCCTGGGGCGCCGCACACCACCGCGCAACTGATGGACGCCATGAAGGTGTTTGACACCATGGCCGCCCTGACCCAGCTGGCCGAGCCGCCGTCGCGGATGAAACAGGGTATCGAGTATCTGCGAGCGTTTGGCATCAGCCCACATCAGCTGGTGCCTGGCAATCGCCAGACCACCTACCTGGAACGCCTGATCGACAGCGGCAAGGACTTTCGCCACGCCGCGCTCAAATCCACCACGCCACCCGACATCACCACGCTGTTCAAGCAACAATTCAAGGCCTACCGCAACCGCTGCCGAGCCTTGCTGCAGGATTTGATCAGTCTGTTCATCCAGCACTTGCCGGATACCACCCAGCAGTTGTTGCGCAGTGCACCGGTGCAGGCCTATGCCGTGCAATGGTACGAATACATAGCGCCCAACGCCGGCAGCATCCCGCCCCTGGATGAAGCCGACCCAGCCAGCTGGGCCGTGCGACGCTGCCCCGCGCTGTTGATCCACTGCCAGGGCAAGGATGGCGAAACGCTGCACCGATGGTTTCCCCAGCACTGGCGCTGGGACAGCCAAGTCATCGATCGCAAAGGGCTGCCCCTGGCGCAATGGGCACGCGAGCACTTGCCGCTGTCGTTCGACGATTACCATGACGCCGAGCAGCCGTTCACCTATAGCACCGCCGGGCGTCTGCAGGCGGTCGGCAGCCGGCTGCCCGCAGGCGACCCGAGCCGCCTGGTCGAGATTGCACTGGACCAGGTGTGGATGCACCACTTCGACGACCTGGAGCAGCAATGCCAGGGCATGACCCAACTGGAGTTCCAGGCCCAGACCACCCAGCAGCGCAGCACCGCGGCGTACCTGGCACGGCTGGGCATCCCCTTCGCCAGCTGCTTCGACACCCAGGGCGCAGGCGGCGTGTCCCACTGCGTGATGGATGCCGTCACCTTGCCCCTGAGCGCCCTGGCGCCCGTGCTACGCACCCTGGTGGCCAATCGACGCCTGATCAACCGCCTGCTGCACAGCGGCGGCCGCACCCCACTGATCAACACTGCCCTGGCCGTGAGCCGCTGGTTATATGGGCCACAGCGCAGCGGATCGTTCAACTTCACGCGTTACTATGATCGAGCCCTGCGCAGCAACGGCCGCGGCACATTCAGCCGCACCAGCCTGACGCCCACCACCACTGCCGGGCAAGGCAGCGCCACCGTCAATGGCCAACGCCATGTAGCAGTGCTGAACCAAGGCACACCTCGCCATGCCGACTGGCGCTTACTGGACCCGGTGAGCCGTCGCGCCTACGGCCCCAAGCTGCTGGACCTGAGCCCCCACGGCAACCGTCGCCTGCTGATCGATACAGCGGCCATTGCACGCCCCGGGCAGAAGCCTGGCGCACTGGTGCTGCACAGGGCAGCGGACGGCACCCGCTACCTGCAGGCTCACCTGGACAGCCAGATACGCCTGGTACACCGCCCCGATCGCAGCGTCGACATACTGATCGACGGCACACTGTACCGCCGGGCCAACACCCATCACTACGTACGCCACGACCGACTCGCCGCCACCCGCAAACCGCGGCCCATGCTGGAAACCCCCACGCCTTGCCGCGTGCCACGCGCACCGGAACCCGCCCTGGACTGTGCAAGCCTGTACATGCACCAGGTACGCGTCGCGGCCCCACCGGCCAACGCCACGCTGGGCCAGCAGGCAGCCTACGCCTGGCAAGCGCGTACGTACCATTTGGTCAGCCTGGCGATAGCGGGCGGCAGCAGCACCCCGGTACCTGCCAACCTCGACGTGCTGGTGCTGGATGGGACGTTATGGCGACGGCCACTTCAGCGCCCCGGCAGCAACCGCCTGGTCCGGGTCACCGATCAGGAACGCAGCCACTTCGGCCTGCCCTTGGCGGGCGTCGACGGCGCTGAAATGAACTACCGGCCGCAGGTCAGCGGTCGCTTCGCCAGCGACAGGCGCTTTGGCCTGCATCCCTCGGTCACCGACCAGCAGGCACAGGCCATCGATGACGCCATGCCGGCCATCGAACTCGACTCGCTGGTGGCCGGCATCAATGACCGTCGCGTGCTGCGCGGCCATATCATGGACAACCCGCAAGGTCCCTGCATCGAACTAGAGGCGGATACCCACGTGCTGTACCGCGCCTTTCTGCGCCCTGGCCCCTTGGTGTTCGAACGCATCACCGATCCCCGGCAGATCGACGATTTTTTCCGGACCACTGAAACGTACCGCATCGTCGGCACCACCCCCACAGCCACCCAGGACCGGGAGAATATTGCCCGGCTGCTGTTCGACATGGCCAAGCGCAACCCGACCCCCGACGACCTGCCTCTGGAGCCCTACCCCGACTACGCCGCCTACGCCCTGGCAATGGGCCGCAACAGCGAACTGCTGGACTACGCCACCAACATCCTGGCCGGTAACGCGGAACAATTGAAGCTGTTCGAACTGGTCAAGACCCTGATTCCCGACCGGGCCTACCTGACCGAGCGCCCCGCGGCCATCCAGCAGGCGCACATCGACATACTCAACCGGCTGGCACCTCCACAGGCCACGCCGCCGATCACCTTCGCGCCCATTACCCTCGACACCGTCGGTACCGCCCAGGTGCACACCGCCCTGCGCAAGCTGATGGCCGGGGCCAACATCGCGTTTATCCAGGCAACGCTGGAGGATGGCCGACGGATCGTCTACTACGCCCTGTCGGGCGGCCAGCGCGCCGCCACGCTGCGGCTCAAGCTTGATCTGCCGACCCAGGCACGCCAGACCCTCGACGGCGTGGAATGGGTGGACGCCAGGGCCATCATGCGCACACGCGGCCCCGACCCGGAAATGACCAGCCTGCCGGTGGTGCGCCACACCCATCGCAAGGTGGCCACCCCGCATTCGCGCGAGCAGGACGCCGAACGCCTGATTGCCACCGTGCTCAAGGCCGATCTGCGCGGCCAGGCGGTCACTCAGCTACAGGTGTTCACACGCATGGACACCTGCCGCTCGTGCGGCGCAATCGTGCTGCCGCAACTGCAACTGCTATTCCCCCAGGCCCGCATGAGCATCAGCTATCTGGAACCCTACGCTATCGACTGACCGCCGGATCTGCCTTGCCCAAGCCATGCTCGCGCAACTTGTTGGCAATGGTGGTATGCGACACCCCCAGGCGCTTGCCCAGCAAGCGACTGCTGGGGTGCTGGGCATGGAGTTGCTCGAGCACGGCGCGCTCAAAGCGGGCAACGATCTGCTGCAAGTCACCCTCCAGGGAGAAGTCGCCCAACGGCTGGCGCACCCCGTAATCGGGCAGGCGAATATGTTCGGGTTTGACCCAGCCACCGTCACACAGCGACACGGCCTGGAACAGCACGTTCTCCAACTGCCGGACGTTACCCGGCCAGTGGTAGCGAGCCAGTTTGTCCTTGGCCAACGGCGCCAGGCGTGGCAGCGGGCAGCCGATCTGCCGGCTGGCCTGGTCGAGGAAATGCTCAACCAACGGATCCAGGCCATCCATGCACTCGCGCAACGGCGGGATGTGCAGCGACAGCACGTTGAGACGGTGATACAGGTCCTGGCGGAACTCGCCGCGGGCGCACAGCTCGGACAAATCAACCTGGGTGGCGCAGATCACCCGCACGTCCAGGTACACCTCTTCATCACTGCCGACGCGGCGGAAGCAGCCGTCCTGCAGGAAGCGCAGCAGTTTGGCCTGCAGGCGCGTGCTCATCTCGCCCACGCCGTCGAGGAACAGGGTGCCGCCCGCCGTCAGTTCCAGCAGGCCCAGCTTGCCCTCGGCGCGCGCCCCTTCGAATGCACCCGGGCCATAGCCGAACAGCTCGGTCTCGGCCATGGACTCCGGCAATCCCGCGCAGTTGAGCGCCATCAGCGGCGATTGGCCACGCGGACTGGCCAGGTGGCAGGCGCGGGCCAGCAATTCCTTGCCGGTACCGGTCTCGCCCTCGATCAGCAACGGCGCGTCCAGCGGCGCCATGCGTCGCGCTTCGCGGACCACGGCCGCCATTACCCGTGAGCTCTGGAAGATACTGTCGAAGCCGCGTAGTTCCTGCTTGCGCACATGATAGATACGCTCGCCGATGCGGTCGGCGCGGTGCAGGGTCAATACGGCGCCGGCCAGCGCTTCACTGTCATCGTGGGCCGATTGAAGGGGGGCGATGTCGGCCAGGAAGATGTCCCCGCACACTTTTACCCGCAGGCCATTGATGCGCGACTTGTTGTCCCGTACCAACTGCGGCAGGTCGAAGTCCTCGGCATAACGCGACAGCGGCATGCCGGGCACCTCGTCCACGCGCACGCCCAGCAATTGCGCGGCAGCACGGTTGGCGGCAACGATGCTGCCGGCCATGTCGATGGACAGCACCGGGAACTCCAGTGCACCCAGCAACGCATTGAGCTCCATGTGCCGGCGCTCGCTGGGCATCAGCCCTACGCGCTTGACCCCGAATACCCCGGGGATGGCCTCGAACTTGGGCCGCAGCGCCTGGAACTGCAGGTTGATCAGGTTGGGGCAATGCAGGTAGATGGCATTGCCATGCTCGCCGCCCACTTCGCCGCGGGCCACGTTGATGCCGTATTCCACCAGCAGGTTGAGGATGTCACGCAGGATGCCGATGCGGTTCTGGCAGTGGACTTTGAGACGCATGAGGGGCCTTGAGGTGTGGTTATTAGTGTGGGCGCGTAGATATTCGTAAAGATTACGTGACGAAATAGCCATTTAACCCAGAGAGAACATCGGCTCTGCGCCTTTACGTAACGTAAAGTTTACGACAATCACGCAATACTGCCACCCGCCAGCCCTTCCCGACACCCACGCAGCGCCGCAATCACCTATTAATAGGCGACGACTACAATAAAAATAACCGCCTGGAGCGCTGTATGAAGCAGACTCACTACGTGGCCCGCGAGCCGGATGAGCAGGGGTTCATCCATTACACCGACACCGAGCACGCGGTCTGGAACACCCTGGTCACCCGCCAGCTCAAGCTGGTGCAGGGGCGCGCCTGCCAGGAATACCTGGACGGCATCGAACAATTGGCCCTGCCCCACGACCGCATCCCGCAATTGGCCGAGATCAACCAGGTGCTGAGCGGCACCACCGGCTGGCAAGTGGCCCGGGTACCGGCGCTGATCCCTTTCCAGACCTTCTTCGAACTGCTGGCCAGCAAGCGTTTTCCGGTGGCCACCTTCATCCGCACGCCCGAAGAACTGGATTACCTGCAGGAACCCGACATCTTTCACGAGATCTTCGGCCACTGCCCGCTGCTGACCAACCCCTGGTTTGCCGAATTCACCCACACCTACGGCAAACTGGGCCTGGCCGCCAGCAAGGAACAACGGGTGTTCCTGGCCAGGCTGTACTGGATGACCATCGAATTCGGCCTGGTGGACACGCCCCGAGGCCGACGCATCTACGGCGGTGGCATTCTGTCCTCGCCCAAAGAAACGCTCTACAGCCTCTCCGATGCCCCCGAACATCAGGCCTTTGATCCGCTGGAATGCATGCGCACCCCCTACCGGATCGACATCCTGCAACCGCTGTATTTTGTACTGCCCGAGCTCAAGCGCCTGTTTGACCTGGCCCATCAGGACATCATGGCCCTGGTGGCCCACGCCCAGCAGTTGGGCCTGCACGCGCCGAAATTTCCGCCCAAGGCGGCCTGACCCCATTTGACAAGGACTCCAACCATGAATGCTTTGAACCAGGCCCATTGCGAAGCCTGCCGCGCCGACGCCCCGCAGGTCAGCGAAGAAGAACTGCCGGCACTGCTGCAGCAGATACCCGACTGGAACATCGAAGTGCGTGACGGCGTCATGCAGCTGGAAAAGACCTACGCGTTCAAGAATTTCAAATATGCTTTGGCTTTCACCAACGCCGTGGGCGAGATCGCCGAGGCGGAGGGTCATCACCCGGGTCTGCTGACCGAATGGGGCAAGGTCACCGTGACCTGGTGGAGCCATTCGATCAAGGGCCTGCACCGCAACGACTTCATCATGGCCGCCCGCACTGACACCGTCAGCCAAGGGGCCGAAGGACGCAAATAATGCATTTCAGTGCGATTGCCCGCATCCCCGGCGACTCTATCCTCAGCCTGATGGATGCCTATGCCCGCGACCCCAACCCGCGCAAGTTCGACCTGGGCGTGGGCGTGTATAAAGATGCCCAGGGGCTGACCCCGGTGCTGTCGGCGGTCAAACAGGCCGAGCGTTTCCTGCTGGACCATCAGAAAAGCAAAACCTACGTCAGCGGTCACGGCGACGTGGCCTTCGGGCGACTGGTCAGCGAACTGGTGCTGGGCAAGGACTCACCTCTGCTGGCCCGCGAGCGCGCCGGCGCCACCCAGACCCCTGGCGGTACCGGCGCCCTGCGCCTGGCCGGCGAGTTCATCGCCCATTGCCTGCCGGGGCGCGGCATCTGGCTGAGCGACCCGACCTGGCCGATCCATGAAAGCATCTTTGCCGAAGTGGGTCTCAAGGTCAGTCACTACCCCTACGTGGGCAGCGACAATCGGTTGGACGTGGAGGCCATGTTGCTGGCCATGGAGGACATCCCCCACGGCGACGTGTTGCTGCTGCACGCCTGCTGCCACAACCCCACCGGCTTCGACCTGCGTCAGCAGGACTGGCAGCGGGTACTGGACGTGGTCAAGCGTCGCGAGCTGCTGCCGCTGATCGATTTCGCCTACCAGGGCTTTGGCGATGGGCTGGACGAAGACGCCTGGGGCGTGCGGCTGTTTGCCCGCGAATTGCCGGAGCTGCTGATCACCAGTTCCTGTTCGAAGAACTTCGGTTTGTACCGCGAACGCACCGGTGCACTGATTGCCTGCACCCATGACGCGGAAAAGCTGCTGGATGTGCGCAGCCAACTGGCAGGGCTGGCGCGCAACCTGTGGTCGACGCCGCCGGACCATGGCGCGGCGGTGGTGGCGACCATTCTGGGCGATCCACAACTTAAAAGCCTGTGGGCCGATGAGGTGGAACACATGCGCTCGCGTATCGCGCAATTGCGTGCCGGGCTGGTGGAAGCGCTGGCGCCCCATGGGCTGGCGAAGCGTTTTGCGCATATTGGCGAGCAGCGCGGGATGTTCTCCTACACGGGGTTGAGCCCCGAGCAGGTGGATCGGCTGCGTGATGAACAGAGCGTGTACATGGTGCGTTCGGGGCGCGCGAACGTGGCGGGGATTGATGCCAGCCGGCTGGATGAGCTTGCAGCCGCGATCGCCAAGGTCTGCTGACTTGTGTTGCGCCCTTCCCGAGCTTCGCTCGGTCCCACACCTTTCGCGGCAGTTGGGTCAGGTAGGCAAAGCACTCAGTTTTATTGGCATTGCAGGTTCATGTGCGGAGCTACCGAAAGCTATGAGCTTTGCATCACTGACACCACTGCCGCGAAAGGTGTGGGACCGAGCGAAGCTCGGGAAGCGGCCAACACCGAATGAAAATCCCTTCATTGTGCGACCAATGACCACATCCGAAGTCTGATTGTCATGCGCGGTGCTGTATCCTGTACCGGCTTTACCCAGCATGCGCTTTCCAGCGCCCCTTCGAACCTGCAATTGAGGAGCGATGACGATGCACGAAATCCCTAACCTCCCCTTCCCGAGCCTGCATCAGCCCGAGCAGCCTCAACCGCCACAATCGGCGGGTCAGAACCACGACAACGAGGCCGACGAAGCCTTGGGCGCTGATCACGACGATTAAGCGCTGACCGCAGGCGATGTGATCCAGACTGCGACTACGCCCAGCGATCGCATCGCCTCCAAGCGCCGAACGGAGCCCTCCATGCAAGACAGCTTCAACGATGAACACGCCGCGCAAGTGATCGACGCCGCGCAACAGATGATCGACATCTGGCTTCGCCTCTCCCCCGAAAAACAAGCCGCCCTGCTGCAACGCTTCGGCACCCAGGAAAACGCCCTGGCCGCCCTGGTTGCCACCCGCCTGGTAGCACAACCGCAGGCTTGAGCCCTCGGCAAGATAAAATCTTGCCGCTGGTCGTGCACTGTGTGGCCCGGCGCCCTATCATTAGCGTCTAGTGTGCTGGCTGATACTTTTCCCCCTGGAACCTCCAATGTCTTCGAATACGCGACCGCTGGCGGTCACGCTGCAAGTCGTTTCCATCGTTCTATTCACTTTCATCGGCTACCTGAACATCGGTATCCCCCTGGCCGTACTGCCTGGCTTCGTGCACAACGGCCTGGGCTTCAACGCGGTGATCGCAGGCCTGGTGATCAGCGTGCAATACCTGGCCACGCTGCTCAGCCGGCCACACGCCAGCCGCATCATCGATAACCACGGCAGCAAGAAAGCGGTGATCTACGGCCTGTTCGGCTGTGGCGCCAGCGGCCTGTTCATGCTGTTGGCGGCGTTCACCCAGAGCCTGCCCATGGTCAGCCTGGCCGCCCTATTCGTCGGCCGCCTGGTGCTTGGCAGCGCCGAGAGCCTGGTGGGCTCGGGCTCCATCGGCTGGGGCATCGGCCGCGTGGGCGCCCAACACACCGCCAAGGTGATTTCCTGGAACGGCATCGCCAGCTACGGCGCTCTGGCCATTGGCGCCCCGGCCGGCGTGCTGCTGGTGCAGCACTTGGGCCTGTGGGCCATGGGGGTGAGCATTCTGCTGTTGGCGGCACTGGGCATCGCCCTGGCCTGGAACAAGACCCCGGCACCCATCGTGGCGGGCGAACGCATGCCCTTCATGCACGTGCTGGGCAAGGTGCTGCCCCACGGCACCGGCTTGGCGCTGGGCGGCATCGGTTTCGGCACCATCGCCACCTTCATCACCCTGTACTACGCCACCAATCATTGGGATAACGCGGCACTGTCACTGAGCGTGTTCGGCGGCTGCTTCATCGTGGCGCGGCTGATCTTCGGCAACCTGATCAACCGCATTGGCGGCTTCCGCGTGGCCATCGGCTGCATGACCGTGGAAACGGCCGGCTTGCTGCTGCTGTGGCTGGCCCCTAGCGCCGAACTGGCCATGGCAGGCGCCGCACTGACCGGCTTCGGTTTCTCGCTGGTGTTCCCGGCACTGGGCGTGGAGGCGGTGAACCTGGTGCCCGCGTCAAGCCGCGGCGCGGCGGTGGGTGCCTACTCGCTGTTCGTCGACCTGTCACTGGGCATCACTGGCCCACTGGCCGGCGCCATTGCCGCAGGCTTCGGTTTCAGCTCGATCTTCCTGTTTGCCGGCCTGGCCTCGTTCGCCGGCCTGGCGCTGAGCCTGTACCTGTACCGGCAAACCCTGCATCAGCCGCGTCACCCGGACGCCGCGCTTTAAAAGTCGACCTTGCCGCGGCCAGCCTTGATGGCGCCGCGCTTGCTCTTGCCATCCAGCCGACGGGTTTTCGAGCCCTTGGTTGGCTTGGTGGGCCTGCGGGCCTTTTCCACTTTCGCCGCATTCACGATCAGTTCACGCAGACGCTCCAGGGCGTCGGCGCGGTTCTGTTCCTGAGTGCGGTATTGCTGGGCCTTGATCACGATCACGCCTTCGCTGGTGATGCGACTGTCGCGCAGCGCCAGCAGGCGCTCCTTGTAGAACGGTGGCAGTGAGGAGGCGTTGATGTCGAAGCGCAGGTGCACGGCGCTGGACACCTTGTTGACGTTCTGACCGCCGGCGCCTTGGGCACGGATGGCACTGAGCTCGATTTCGACGTCGGGCAGGTGGACGTTGTTGGAGATTTCCAGCATTACAGTAGGGTACCGATGAAAACGAGTGTGGGACCGGGCGAAGCTCGGGAAATAGACGCCACGGTATCTCTATGATACGCGGTGTCTGCTTCCCGAGCTTCGCCCGGTCCCACAAGATGCATTAATCAGGCGGTCTGGACGGCGCGGCGGTTCTTGGACAGGTAGGCCAGGTACATCACCACCACCCACACGGGGATGGCGTACACCGAGATATTGATGCCCGGAATCATCAGCATGATGCCGAGGATGAACACCACGAACGCCAGGCAAATGTAGTTGCCCCACGGGTACCACAGCGCCTTGAAAGACGACACGCGACCGTTGCGCACCTGATGCTGACGGAAGCGCAGGTGCGAGAAGCTGATCATCGCCCAGTTGATCACCAGGGTGGCCACCACCAGCGACATCAGCAGTTCCAGCGCATCATGGGGCATGAAGTAGTTGAGCAGCACGGCAATCAGCGTCACCGCCGCCGACACCAGAATGGCCCGCACTGGCACGCCTCGCTTGTCCACCCGCGCCAGGGCCGCCGGGGCATCGCCCTGCTCCGCCATGCCCAGCAGCATGCGGCTGTTGCAGTAGGTGCCGCTGTTGTACACCGACAACGCCGCGGTCAGTACCACGAAGTTGAGGATGTGTGCCGCCGTGTTGCTGCCCAGCATCGAGAACACCTGCACGAACGGGCTGCCGCTGTAGGCATCACCGGCCGCGTCCAGGTTCTGCAGCAGACTGTCCCACGGGGTCAGCGACAGCAGCACCACCAGCGCACCGATATAGAAAATCAGGATGCGGTAGATCACCTGGTTGATCGCCTTGGGGATAACGGTCTTGGGCTGGTCAGCCTCGGCCGCGGTGAAACCTAGCATTTCCAGGCCGCCGAACGAGAACATGATGATCGCCAGCGCCATCACCAGACCCTTGACCCCATTGGGGAAGAACCCACCGTGTTCCCACAGGTTGCTGACGCTGGCCTGCGGGCCGCCGTGGCCGCTGACCAACAGGTAGCTACCCAGGGCGATCATGCCGACGATGGCGGCCACCTTGATGATGGCGAACCAGAACTCGGCCTCGCCGAACACTTTGACGTTGGCCAGGTTGATGGCGTTGATCATCACGAAGAACACGGCCGCCGACACCCAGGTCGGGATCTCTGGCCACCAGTAATGCACATACTTGCCCACGGCGGTGAGCTCGGACATGCCCACCAGGATGTACAGCACCCAGCAGTTCCAGCCCGACAGAAAGCCGGCGAAACCGCCCCAGTACTGATGGGCGAAATGGCTGAAGGAGCCGGCCACCGGCTCTTCGACGATCATCTCGCCCAGTTGGCGCATGATCATGAAGGCGATGAAACCGCAGATGGCGTAGCCAAGGATCATCGACGGCCCGGCGGACTTGAGCACCCCGGCCGAGCCCAGGAACAGGCCGGTACCGATGGCGCCGCCCAGGGCGATCAATTGGATGTGTCGATTTTTCAGGCCGCGCTTGAGCTGGCCGGATGAGTCTTGTGCACTCATTGAGTTGGTCACCTGGTTATTTTTATCTGTGACGAAACGGAACCGCCTCACTTGTGGTGGGACGGCAGACATGCGCGCGATAACGCAAGGTGCCACAGCAAAGGGCGCGCATTGTACACGCCGGGGATAAGAGCGCGAGGGGGTGAGGCTGACAAGGGGGCAAAAAGGCGGGCAATGTTACAAATTAGTGCACCGATGGAAAGTTATCTTTACACCGATAGCTTGACGTTTGCCCTCCCTGTTGTGGGAGCGGGCTCTGCCCGCGAAGAAAACACCACGTAAATACCAAGGGCCGGCGGTGTTCTTTTCGCGGGCAGAGCCCGCTCCCACACAACCTTGCGGGGGCAACGAGCTGTAAACATAAGTTTACATCTCGCAAACTTTGTTTTCCATTCCCCAGAATGCACAACGCCAGCCCGAAGGCTGGCGTTGTGCAGTTCAAGCGCGCTGATTACTCAGGCTTTGGCTTGCGACGGGTCACCGGCGCACGCTTGTCGGCGGCCGGGCCGCGACGCTTGCTGTCGTCCGACAGCTTCAGGCCCGGGCGCTGGGCGCCTGGCTTGGCCGGACGCTTGTTCATGTCGGCTGGGCGCTCGGCCACGGCCGAACCGCGGCTGTCCTTGCGGGCCGGGGCTTCGCCACGGCGCGGGGCCGGTGCATCACCACGTGGCTTGCGGGCCGGACGATCGCCTTCTTCCATGCGTGGGGCACGGGATGGACGCTCGCTTGTGGCCGCACCTTCGTTGGCCGGGCGCAGGGTGCGCACGCGCTCGCTGCGGGCCATCGGGCGCGACGACTTGCGCTGCAGGCGCTCCATCTTGTCTTTGCTCTTGGCGTTCATGGCTGGCATGGCCACCGAGGTCAGGCCCACTTCGGCGCTGAGCACGTCCACTTCATGCTGGCTCAGTTCGCGCCAGCGGCCCATGGGCAGGTCGGAGTTGAGGAACACCGGACCGAAACGCACGCGCTTCAGGCGGCTGACCACCAGGCCCTGGGATTCCCACAGGCGACGCACTTCGCGGTTACGGCCTTCCATGACCACGCAGTGGTACCAGTGGTTGAAGCCTTCGCCACCCGGTGCCATCTGGATGTCGGTGAAACGCGCGGGGCCGTCTTCCAGGATCACGCCGTTTTTCAGGCGCAGCAGCATGTCGTCGTCGACTTCACCGCGGACACGCACGGCGTACTCACGGTCCATCTCGTAGGACGGGTGCATCAGGCGGTTGGCCAGCTCACCGTCGGTGGTGAACATCAGCAGGCCGGTGGTGTTGATGTCCAGGCGGCCGATGTTGATCCAACGGCCTTCGCGCGGGCGCGGCAGGCGATCGAATACGGTGGGGCGACCTTCCGGGTCGTCACGGGTGCAAATCTCGCCGTCGGGCTTGTTGTAGATGATCACGCGGCGCACGGTTTCGGCGGCTTCTTCGCGCTTGATCACCTTGCCGTCGACGCTGATGGCGTCGTGCAGGTCGACGCGCTGGCCCAGGGTGGCGGCAACGCCGTTGACCTTGATGCGGCCTTCGCCGATCCAGGCTTCAACGTCGCGACGCGAGCCGACGCCGATACGGGCCAGGACTTTCTGCAGTTTTTCGCCGGCGGGGCCAATTTCCTGGCTGTCTGGCTTGATAGGTTCACTCATCTTTTAGCACCTCCCGGTGTGTGATGTGGGGCGAGCATGTCGCCCGAAGGGTCGCGAATCATACGCGCATGTGCGGCGTTGCGCACCTGAGACTAGCCGAATATTTCACCGGCTATTTCTTTTTCCGTCGACCGGTGGCCCCCAGTGCCAGCAGGCGCATCTGCGCCTGGGCCAGCGCATGGCGGCGCTCGGCCTTGTCCATCTTCTTCCAGCCCTTGATTTCGCGCTTGCTGCGGCCGCAGCCCACGCATATGTCGTCATCGAACTTGCAGACACCGATACAGGGATCCTTGCTGCTCATGGGCACTCACTCGTGGCGCGGTTCATCCTCATCCTGCGCCTCGTCGAAGGGGGCCAGGGGCGCTTCGAGCAAATCGTCGAAGTCTGTCTTGAGACCCTGTTCCATGCTGTCCAGTTCGGCCAGCAACGTGTGGAAGCTGGTTTCCTCTTTGGGCTCCTCGCCCTCGCCGGGTTCGGCGCTGGCGTCGGCCATGGCCTGCAGGTGCGCGGGCACCGGGGCGTCGTCCATGTCTTCCACCACCGGTTCGGGCTCGATTTCGCGCAGCTCGGCCAGGGGGGGCAGGTTGTCGAGGTTTTTCAGGTTGAAGTGGTCGAGGAAGGCCTTGGTGGTGGCGAACATGGCTGGGCGACCGGGCACTTCGCGGTAGCCCACCACGCGGATCCACTCACGTTCGAGCAGGGTTTTGGTGATGTTGCTGTTGACCGCCACGCCGCGCACGTCTTCGATTTCGCCACGGGTGATGGGTTGGCGGTAGGCGATCAGGGCCAGGGTTTCCAGCAGGGCGCGGGAGTAGCGTTGGGGGCGTTCTTCCCAGAGGCGGCCGACCCAGGGGGCGAATTTTTCGCGGATTTGCAGGCGGTAGCCGGAGGCGACTTCCACCAGTTCGAAGGAGCGGGTTTCGCAGGATTTGCGCAGCAGGTCGAGGGCCTTTTTGAAAACCGCGGGTTCTGGGCGCTCGGGTTCTTCGAATAGCTCGTAGAGGCGTTCCAGGGATTGGGGTTTGCCTGAGGCGAGGAGGAAGGCTTCGAGCAGGGAGGCCAGTTCGCGAGGTTCGGTGAGGTTCATTTATTGGCTCTTGTTCACGTTCAATCCAACTCTTGCACTCGTTTGTGCTTTTGCTTTTGCTTTTGCTTTTGCTTTTGCTTTTGCTTTTGCTTTTGCTTTTGCTTTTGCTTTTGCTTTTGATCTTAGGCCCCGTTAAGCGCCAGGGCCGACTGGAGGCGTC
>KI547167.1:46594-61978 GCA_000497835.1 gamma proteobacterium L18
CCAAAGCCAAAGCGGGGTGTAGGGTCAAAACATCGGTTATTCCGCGCGGGCTCGGACGTGGATCGCCGCAAAGGGCTCATTCTGCACCAGTTCCACAAGAGATTCCTTCACCAACTCAAGAATGGCCATGAAAGTGACCACCACCCCCAACTTGCCCTCCTCGGCCGTGAACAGCTCGACAAACGGCACAAAACCCCCGCCCTTCAACCGCTCCAGCACCTCACTCATCCGCTCACGCGTCGACAACGCCTCCCGACTCACCTGGTGACTTTCAAACAAATCCCCCCGCCGCATCACCTCGGCCATCGCCATCAACACTTCCTCAAGCGCCACATCCGGCAGCAACTTGCGCACCTTGGCCTGCGGCGCATCCAACTGCGGCACGTAGATATCACGCCCCACACGGCTCAACCCGTCCAGCCCCTCAGCCGCCGCCTTGAAACGTTCATACTCCTGCAAGCGACGAATCAGCTCCGCACGCGGGTCATCTTCTTCCTGCTCGGCTTCCGCCGACCGCGGCAGCAACATCCGCGACTTGATCTCGGCCAGCATGGCTGCCATCACCAGGTACTCGGCCGCCAGTTCCAGGCGCACGCTTTTCATCAACTCGACATACCCCATGTACTGGCGAGTGATCTCGGCCACCGGGATGTCGAGGATGTC
Source organism: gamma proteobacterium L18 (assembly GCA_000497835.1). Lineage (GTDB taxonomy): Bacteria > Pseudomonadota > Gammaproteobacteria > Pseudomonadales > Pseudomonadaceae > Aquipseudomonas. The sequence goes on from KI547167.1 coordinate 47,258, forward strand.
GATGTTCTGCTTGCGGATCAGGTAAAGCAGCAAGTCCAGCGGGCCTTCGAAGGCGTCCAGGAAAACTTCCAGAGCGTCCGGCGGGATGTACAGGTCCACCGGCATTTCGGTGTAGGACTGGCCGTACACCAGCGCCAGTTGTTCGGGGATGCGGGGTTCATCAACGCCCGGGGTCGGCTCGGCCACGGTCACGCCGGTCACGCCTCGACCATGAACGGCGCGGGGTCGCCACAGCCAACGCGCACCACCTGTGGTTCGCCGTCGGCCAGGTTGATGACGGTGGACGCCGACACGCCGCCGAAACCGCCGTCGATGATCAGGTCCACCTGATGCTCCAGCAACTGGCGCATCTCGTAGGGGTCGGTCATGGGCAGGGTGTCGCCGGGCATGATCAGGCTGACGCTCATCAGCGGCTCGCCCAGCTCCTCCAGCAGCGCATGGGAAATCGGATGATCGGGCACGCGCAGGCCGATGGTGCGGCGCTTGTCGTGCAGCAACAGGCGTGGCACTTCGCGGGTGGCGTTGAGGATGAAGGTATACGGACCGGGCACGTGGGCCTTGAGCAGGCGAAAGGCACCGGTGTCGACCTTGGCGAACAGCCCCAATTGCGACAGGTCGCGACAGATCAGCGTAAAGTTGTGCTTGTCATCCAGCTTGCGCAGGCGACGCACGCGTTCGATGGCCGACTTGTCGCCAATTTGGCAGCCCATGGCGTAGGAAGAATCAGTGGGGTAGATCACTACCCCGCCCTTGCGGATGATCTCCACGGCCTGTTTGATCAGGCGCGCCTGGGGATTTTCCGGATGGATCTGGAAGAATTGACTCACGTTCTCTACCTGTTGGTCAGACGACGAGTGGCTGCTCATGTTTGAATCGCCCCGACAAAAGCGGCAGATCCTCGGGCACCGGCCGGTAGACACCGATCTCGGACCACGCCCCTGGCCCATGGAAATCACTGCCGGCGCTGGCCAGCAGACCGAATTCGCGCGCCAGGATCGACAGGGTGCCCACCTGCTCGGCGGGCTGCATGCCATTGACCACTTCAATCGCCTGGCCACCGGCTTGAATATAGTCGGCAATCAGCTTGCGGCGCTTGCTGCGGGTGAAATCATAGTGCAACGGGTGGGCCAGGCTGACCCAGGCGCCGGAGGCGCGCAGGGTGCCGACGGTCTCTTCCAGGGTGGGCCAGTGCAGCTTGACGTCGCCCAGCTTGCCGGCGCCCAGCCACTTGCGGAAGGCTTCGGCGCGGTCCTTGACGTAGTTCTGGCGCACCAGGAACTCGGCGAAGTGTGGGCGCGCCGGGGCGTTGCCGCTGTCACCCAGTTCCATCTGGATGGCGCGGGCACCGTCCAGCGCACCGGGCATGCCCTTGAGGGCCAACCGTCGGTCGATTTCCTCGGCGCGCAGCCAGCGGCCGCGGTGCAGCGACTCCACGGCGGCGACCAGCGGCGGCGCGTCCAGGGGGAAGCCATAGCCCAGCACATGGATGGTGGCCCCACCCCAGGTGCAGGACATTTCCACGCCGCTGATCCAGTGCATGCCCAGCGCCTGGGTGGCCTCGCGGGCCTCTGCCAGGCCTTCCAGGGTGTCGTGGTCGGTCAGGGCCAGTACCCGCACGCCGTTGGCGTGGGCGCGCGCAGCCAGGTCCGTCGGCGAGAGTGAGCCGTCGGAGGCGGTGCTGTGGCAGTGCAGGTCAACATTCATGAGGTGGCGCTTTCGCTGTCTTTGATGTTTGTTATTATGCCGTCACATCCTGCTTCTGGCTGCCACTGTGAAACAATTCATCGATTTCATCCCGCTTTTCCTGTTTTTCATCGTCTACAAACTCGACCCGCGCGTCATCGACGTCGTCGGCCAGCCAGTGACCCTGGGCGGCATCTTCAGCGCCACGGGCGTACTGATCGCCAGCTCCATCGTGGTCTACGGCATCCTGTTCATCAGCCAGCGCAAGCTGGAGAAAAGCCAATGGCTGACCCTGGCCGCGTGCCTGGTGTTCGGCAGCCTGACCCTGGCCTTCCACAGCGAAACCTTCCTGAAATGGAAGGCGCCGGTGGTCAACTGGCTGTTCGCCTTGGCCTTCGCCGGTAGCCACTTCATCGGCGACCGCGTGCTGATCAAGCGCCTGATGGGCCATGCCCTGACCCTGCCCGACGCCGTATGGGCGCGCCTGAACGTGGCGTGGATCGTGTTTTTCCTGTTCAGCGGCGCCGCCAACCTGTTCGTGGCCTTTACCTTCCAGAGCATCTGGGTGGACTTCAAGGTTTTCGGCAGCCTGGGCATGACCCTGCTGTTCCTGGTAGGCCAGGGCATCTACCTGTCCCGCCACCTGCATGACGCAGACACCACCACCCCGAAGACCGAGGACTGACATGCTCTACGCAATCATTGCCACCGACACGCCAAACTCGCTGGAAAAACGCCTGAGCGTTCGCCCGGCCCACCTGGCGCGCCTGGAAAAGCTCAAGGATGACGGTCGCCTGGTCCTGGCCGGCCCGCACCCGGCCGTCGACAGCAACGACCCAGGCGCCGCCGGTTTCTCGGGCAGCCTGATCGTGGCCGAATTCGAATCCCTGGCCGCCGCCCAGGAATGGGCCGGTGCCGATCCGTTCGTGGAAGCCGGCGTGTACGCCGACGTGCTGGTCAAGCCCTTCAAGCAAACCCTGCCGTAACCGGTTGCCGCGGCCTGCGGGCCGCGGCAACAATTTTTCTCATCATTGCCCCGTGACTGCCGACAACCTGCCGAACAATCGACAGAATAAGGAGTCACTATGCGCCACAGTTTGCTGTTTTCGCTGTTCGTGCTGCTCCTGCTGGGCGCCAGCGATGCACAGGCCGACGACGCGTCGATGCAGCTGTCGCTGACAGCCGGCAGCCAGATCACCGATCTGCAACAGCGCTTGAAGGACGCCGAGCGTGTGCATGTGGAGCTGAGCCAGGAAAACCAGCGGCTCAAACTACAATTGCAGGAAGCCCAGGCCAAGGCCGCACCCGGTGTGCGCCTGCTGACCGAGCAGCAGCAATGGTTTGTAACCGGTGCGGGGGTAGCCCTGTTGGCCGCCTTGTGCGGTATCTTTATCAGCGGCGGGCGTAGACAACGTCGGCAATGGTTGAATTGAGAGTTTCATGAGCGATCTGTTACTGATTGATGATGACGAGGAACTGTGCGAGCTGCTGGGCAGCTGGCTGGGCCAGGAAGGTTTCGCGGTGCGCGCCTGTCACGACGGCGGCAGCGCCCGCAAGGCCCTGGCCGAGATGTCGCCTGCCGCGGTCGTGCTGGACGTGATGCTGCCCGACGGCAGCGGCCTGGAACTGCTCAAGCAATTGCGCAGCGAACACCCCGAACTGCCGGTGCTGATGCTGTCGGCCCGCGGCGAACCCCTGGACCGTATCCTGGGCCTGGAGCTGGGTGCCGACGACTACCTCGCCAAACCCTGCGACCCGCGCGAACTGACCGCGCGCCTGCGTGCCGTGCTGCGCCGCAGCCAGCCGGGCGCCGCTACCGGCCAGATGGAGCTGGGCGACCTGTGCTTCAGCCAGGCACGCGGCGTGGTGACCATCGACGAGCACGACATCACCCTGACCATTTCCGAAAGCCGCCTGCTCGAAGCGCTGCTGCGCCAGCCGGGCGAGCCGCTGGACAAGCAGGAACTGGCGCAGATCGCCCTGGGCCGCAAGCTGACCCTGTACGACCGCAGCCTGGACATGCATGTCAGCAACCTGCGCAAGAAGATCGGCCCCCACGCCGATGGCCGCCCACGCATCGTGGCGCTGCGCAGCCGTGGGTATTACTACGCTGAGTGATGGCCTGACTGTTGCGCAATCTGCACCGGCGTCATCGCGAGCAAGCTTTGCTCCCACAGTATTAAGGCCGCCGATGATGTAGGTCTTGATGCTGTGGGAGCAAAGCTTGCTCGCGATGAGGCCCTCAAGACCAACAGCCCTCATGTGTAAACCCCCGCCCCAGACCTCTTTACCTAAGCTTTACGCTCCCCTGACCGCGCCTGACCTTGATCTCCTTAAACTGAGCTCATCCGGTAAACACCGGCACACAGACAAGGAGATTCACCATGCGCAAGACCCTGATGGCTCTGATGTTCGCCGCCGCCCTGCCCACCGTTGCCATGGCTGCCGCTGAAGGTGGTCCAGGCCCAGGCTTCGGTCCTGGCCCGGAAGGCGGCCCCGGCATGCACCATGAGCGTGGTCCTCGCGACGGTTTCGCCAAACTGGACCTGAGCCCTGAACAGCGGCAGAAAGTCGGCCAACTGATGGGTGAAGAACGCAAGATCGACCGTGAAGTCCTGCACAAGTACCTGGAAAAGCTGCCGGCAGCCGACCAGAAAGCGATGAAGGACGAGCTGGCCGCCAAGCATGAAAAAGCCCGCGCCGACATCCGCGCCGTGCTGAACCCGACCCAGCAGAAACAGTTCGACGAGATGAAGAAGAAAGAAGACGCCCGCCGCGCCGAATGGAAAGAGTTCCAGGCGTGGAAGGCCCAAAAGGACCAGAAAGCCCAGTAAGCTTCACTTATCGTTGACCCCCGCCCGGCACGCTCACGCGTGTCCGGGCTTCTGCATTTGAGGTTACTCCCTTGCGATCATTGTTCTGGCGCATCCTGGCAAGCTTCTGGCTGGCCATCGCCCTCGTCGCCGGCCTGTCGATACTGTTGGGCCACATCTTGAATCAGGATGCCTGGATCCTCAGCCGCCACCCCGGCCTGCACGGCCTGGCACAAACCTGGGTGCAAACCTACGAAAAGGACGGCCAGGACGCAGCCCAGCAGTTGCTGGAACAACGCAAATGGAAGTACCACATCGATGTTCAGGTGCTCAACGAGGCCGGTGAAGCCGTGGTGCCGGGGACCTTCCCGCGTCGCGCCGCCGCCTTCGAGGCCCGTCAGAGCGACGGCAACGACGACCGTCCGTTGCCGTGGCGACGCCTGACCGCCGAGTACACCAGCCCCACCACGGGCGACACCTACCTGCTGATCTACCGCATCGCCCATCCCGAGCTTGACGCCTGGCGCCGCGAAAGCCTGGTGTGGCCGCTCAGCGCCCTGGGTATCGCGCTGGTGGTGCTGACCCTGTTCAGCCTGCTGGTGACACTGTCCATCACCCGCCCCCTGAGCCGTCTGCGCGGGGCAGTGCATGAACTGGGGCAGACCACCTACCAGCAGAACAGCCTGGCGCAGTTGGCCAAGCGCCGCGATGAATTCGGCGTGCTGGCCAACGACTTCAACCGCATGGGCGGCCGCCTGCAAAGCCTGATCGGCAGCCAGCGGCAGTTGCTGCGCGACGTGTCCCACGAACTGCGCTCGCCACTGGCGCGCCTGCGTATCGCCCTGGCGCTGGCCGAGCGCGCCGAGCCCGAGCAGCGCGAACGCCTGTGGCCACGCCTGACCCGCGAGTGCGACCGGCTGGAAGCACTGATCAGCGAAATCCTGGCCCTGGCCCGCCTGGACGCCGAGCACGCCACGGCCGAGCCAGTGGACGTCGCCACGGTGCTGAAAAGCGTGCGTAACGACGCGCGCCTGAGCGCCGCCGAGCAGCAGATCAAGATCGAATGCGAGCCCGGCCTGACCCTGACCGGCTGGCCAACCATGATCGAACGGGCGGTGGACAACCTGGTGCGCAATGCCTTGCGCTTCAATCCGCAAGGCCAGCCGATCGAGCTGAGTGCGCGACTGCTCAACGAGCGGGTGGAGCTGAGCGTGCGCGACCACGGGCCTGGGGTGGCCGATGAGCATCTGGCGCAGTTGGGTGAACCGTTCTACCGGGCACCGGGGCAGACGGCGGCAGGGCATGGCCTGGGGCTGGCCATTGCGCGGCGGGCGGTGGAGCGCCATGGCGGCAGCCTGAACCTGGCCAACCACCCGCAGGGTGGCTTCCTGGCGACGCTGGATCTACCGCTGGTGCCGGTTACCGCCGCCTAAAGCGCCCAACCCTGTGGGACCGGGCGAAGCTCGGGAACTGGACGACGCGGTACGACAGATACTACGCGGTGCCCTCTTCCCGAGCTTCGCCCGGTCCCACAATACGGGGGAGGGCTATTGGCTCCAGGCGCTCACATAGTCAGCCGTGCTGACTTTAGGCGCCTCACGCGGCGGGTTCAGCGGCGTGCCCAGGTACAGGAAGGCGATCACCTCCTCCCCTTCACCCAACCCTAACCCCTTGGCCACATGCGGCGCATAGGCCAGCTCGCCGGTACGCCATACCGCCCCGACCCCCTGCGCATACGCCGCCAGCAAAATGTTCTGCGCCGCACACCCGGCCGCCAGCAATTGCTCGGACTTGGGCACTTTGAAGTGATCCTGCAAACGCGCCACCACCACGACCACCAGCGGGGCACGCAACGGCATGCCACGGGCCTTCTCCAGCGCAGCCTCGGTGGCATCGCCCTTGAGTTGCACGGCCTGGGCCAGGATCTCACCCAACTGCTCACGGGCAGCACCTTCCACCGTCAGGAAACGCCAAGGGCGCAATTGACCATGATCAGGTGCGCGCAGCGCAGCCTGGAACAGCACTTCGCGCTGCTGCGCCGACGGCGCGGGTTCCACCAGGCGGGGAACGGAAACACGGTTGAGCAATGCGTCGAGGGCCTCCATCGGCCACCTCCCTGAAAGTTGAGTCACGCTATTCTAGACATAACGAGCAAACCCATGCCGGGTTTACATGAATGGACCCGCAGGTAGAATGGCGCCCCTTTCCTTTTTGCCCCGAGCGGACTCCATGGCGTTGCCGACTTTACGCATCATCGGCTTTATCATCGGCATCTTCCTGATCACCCTGGCCGTCAGCATGGTGATCCCCATGGCCACCCTGCTGATCTTCGATCGCACCGGTGATCTGCAGTCTTTCCTGTGGTCCAGCCTGATCACCTTCGTCGCCGGCCTGGCCTTGGTGCTGGCACGCCACCCTGACCATGTGCACCTGCGCCCGCGGGACATGTACCTGCTGACCGTCAGCAGCTGGCTGTTGGTGTGCCTGTTCGCCGCCCTGCCCTTCATGCTCACCGAGCACATGAGCTTCACCGACGCCATTTTCGAAAGCATGTCGGGCATCACCGCCACCGGTTCCACCGTGCTCAGCGGGCTGGACACCATGTCGCCGGGCATCCTGATGTGGCGCTCGCTGCTGCACTGGCTGGGCGGCATCGGCTTTATCGGCATGGCGGTGGCGATCCTGCCGCTGCTGCGTGTGGGCGGCATGCGCCTGTTCCAGACTGAAAGTTCGGACCGCTCCGAGAAAGTGATGCCGCGCTCGCACATGGTGGCCAAGTCCATCGTGCTGGTGTACGTGGGCATCACGGTACTGGGCAGCCTGGCGTTCTGGTGGGCGGGCATGAACCTGTTCGACGCCATCAACCATGCCATGTCGGCGATCTCCACCGGCGGTTTTTCCACCTCCGACCAGTCGCTGGCCAAATGGTCACAACCGGCCGTGCACTGGGTAGCGGTGGTGGTGATGATCCTGGGCAGCCTGCCGTTCACGTTGTACGTGGCCACCTTGCGCGGCAATCGCCGGGCGCTGATCAAGGATGAGCAGGTGCAGGGCTTTCTCGGCCTGCTGCTGGTGACCTGGCTGGTAATGACCACCTGGTACTGGTGGACCACGCAGTTACCCTTCCTGGATGCCTTGCGCCACGTGGCGCTGAACGTGACCTCGGTCGTCACCACCACCGGCTTCGCTCTGGGAGACTACAGCCTGTGGGGCAACTTTGCCCTGATGCTGTTTTTCTACCTGGGCTTTATCGGCGGTTGTTCGGGCTCGACCGCCGGCGGGGTGAAGATCTTCCGTTTCCAGGTGGCCTATATCCTGCTCAAGGCCAGCCTCAACCAGCTGATTCATCCACGCGCCGTGATCCGTCAGAAGTACAACGGCCACCGCCTGGACGAAGACATCGTGCGCTCGATCCTGACGTTCTCGTTCTTCTTCGCCATCACCATCAGCGGCATCGCCCTGGCGTTGTCGCTGTTGGGGCTGGACTGGATGACCGCGCTCACCGGCGCCGCCAGCACCGTGTCCGGCGTGGGCCCGGGCCTGGGCGAGACCATCGGCCCGGCCGGCAACTTCTCGACCCTGCCGGATGCGGCGAAATGGATTCTGTCCGGCGGCATGTTGCTGGGCCGCCTGGAGATCATCACGGTGCTGGTGCTGTGCATGCCGGCGTTCTGGCGGCACTGACCTCCACCACTTCGGTGCCCAGCAGGCGCGCGCGGTATTCGCCGGGGGTGGTATCGAACCAGCGGCGGAAGGCGCGGAAGAAATTGCTGGGGTCGGCAAAGCCCAACAGGTAGGCCGCTTCGAGCAACGTCATGCCGGGTTGCGCCAGGTACTGCTCAGCCAATTCCCGGCGGGTGTCGTCCAGTAGTGCCTGGAAGCTGGTGCCTTCGTCCTGCAGGCGCCGCTGCAAGGTGCGCTGGGACAGGTGCAGCACCTGGGCCACGGCCTCGCGCTTGGGTTCGCCCTGGGGCAACAGGCGGCACAGCACCTGGCGTGCCTGATGGGTCACGCGGCTTTCGGAAAACCGCGCCAGGTACTCACCGGCAAAGCGATCATGCAACGCCGCCATGGCTTCGTTGGCGGTGGCCAGGGGCGCCTCCATGTCGGCACGTTCGAAAATCAGTGCGTCATACGCTGCGTCGAATACCAACGGCGCGTGGAACGCATGATGATACGGTGATGGGTCGTGGGGTTCGCTACCCTGGATCATCACCTTGCGCGGTTGCAGGGTGCGCCCGCTCAACCAGCTGCACAGCGACAAGGCGCAGGCCAACGAGGCCTCGGCGCTCTGGCGGGTGGGCGGCAGGTGATCACCGTGCACGGTCACGATCAGCCCGTAGCCCTCGGGCAGCAATTTGAAACTGACATCGGCGCTTTCGGCAATGATGCGCTGGTAGCGCACCAGGCGCTCGAAGCCTTCGGCCAGGGTACGGCTGGACATCAGCGCATAGCCCACCACGTGGAATGACGCCGGGCGAACCACCCGCGCCATGTTCAAGCCCACCGCCGGGTTGCCGGACAGCTCCACGGCCAGTGTCCACAGCCGCGTCATCGAGTCCTGGGTGAACCGTGCATCCGGGTCATCCAGGGCGGCGAAATTCAACCCCAACTGGGCAAACAATGCCCGGCAATCCAACCCTTCGGTTTCCAGCGCCTTGACGATGCCCCCGGCCCAACTGGCCGACGTTGTCCGTTCGCTCATGCCTGTACACCCCGTTACATGCTGTGGCGATTGTGTCAAAAGATACCATTCTGGCGCCATGGGTCACTGGCCAGCCTTGTCGTTCACTCTAGACTTAAATAGGGTGCCACGTCGTCCCATTGATCGCCGCCGAGACTGCCGCCGTGACCAAGACAGAGTCGTTCACAAGCTTCCGCGATTTTTACCCTTATTACTTGACCGAGCACAGCAACAGCACCTGTAGGCGCCTGCATTTCGTCGGCACCAGCCTGGTCATCGCCCTGGTGGCCTGGATTGTTGCCAGTGGCAGTTGGATGCTGTTGATTGCCCTGCCGGTGGCCGGCTACAGCTTCGCCTGGATCGGCCATTTCTTTTTCGAGAAGAACCGCCCGGCCACCTTTCAGCATCCGCTGTATAGCCTGATGGGCGATTTCGTGATGTACCGCGACATGCTGGTGGGCAAGGTAGGTTTCTGATAGGCAACCTTGTAGCAGCGGCCGCCTAGTGGGAGCGGGTTCTACCCGCGAAAAAGGTAACGCAGATTTCCTGACCCACCGCGGTGTGCTTTTCGCGGGCAGAGCCCACTCCCACAAAAACAGGCGCCGCTACTAAGTTGGCGCTCTGGCACCCATCAGGCAGTGGGCAGGGACTCGGTGGTTTGACGGCGCGCCTCGGCCGCCTGGGCATCCGCCAGGCGGTACAACTCGATGTGCCCATCCCAGTGTTCGATCAGCGCCGTGCACGACTCCACCCAGTCACCGCAATTGAGGTACTCCACCTCGCCCACCGTGCGAATCTCGGCATGGTGGATATGCCCGCACACCACGCCGTGGAAGCCGCGCTTTACGCATTCGTGGGCGATGGCCTCTTCGAAGTCGCTGATAAAGCTGACCGCCGTCTTGACCTTGTGCTTCAGGTACGCCGACAGCGACCAGTAGCCATAGCCGTACCGCGCCCGCCAGTGATTGAGCCAGCGATTGAGCGTGAGGGTGAATTCGTAGGCCGAATCGCCCAGGAAGGCCAGCCAGCGGTGGTAGCGGGTGATCACGTCGAACTGGTCACCATGGATCACCAGCAATCGTCGGCCATCGGCGGTCACATGTTCGGCCTGGTCCACCAGCTGGATATTGCCCAGCACCAGCTTGGAATAGCGGCGCAGGAACTCGTCGTGGTTACCGGTGACGTAGATGACTTCGGTGCCACGCTTGCTCATGGTCAGCAGGCGACGGATGACGTTGGTGTGGGCCTGGGGCCAATACATGCCGCCGCGCAGTTTCCAGCCATCGATGATGTCGCCCACCAGGTAGATGCGGTCAGCCTGGTAGCCCTTGAGGAAGCGTGACAGGTGCTCGGCCTGGCAATCGCGGGTGCCCAGGTGTACGTCGGAGATCCACAGGGTGCGCACGCGCTGCTTGCCGTTGGACTTGGGGAACTGGGCGCTGGTCATTGGGCAGGCCTCCGTCAGGGTTTGCACAAGCTTGCTGACATGCCATGAAATGACCATGACACTCATGCAACAATGTTGTGACAACGGTCTGGCGAACGTTCGGCGGTGCCTGCATCGCGACCAAGGTCGGCTCCTACAGCGATTCGAGTATTCGGCTGATAAGGACATTCCATGAATCATCGCTCTGCCCTCCTGGCGCTGCATTTCGGCGCGCTGTTTTTCGGCCTGGCCGGGGTGTTCGGGAAGTTGGCCAATGCCAGTGCGGTGGTCATCGTGTTGGGACGAGCCGCGTTTGCGGTGGCGGCCCTGATGGTATTCCTGGGCCTGGCCCGGCGCTGGCAACGGTTGCAGGCCTCGGACTGGGGGCGTCTGTTAGGCGCCGGGGTGCTGCTGACGGCTCACTGGGTCACTTTCTTCATGGCGGTGAAAATGGCCGGGGTCGCCGTGGCCACCCTGGGCTTCGCCAGCTTTCCGGCGTTCACCGTGCTGCTTGAAGGGTTGGTGTTTCGCGAGCGCATCCGCCGCAACGAGATCCTGCTGGTACTGTTGGTCAGCATCGGCCTGGTGCTGGTGACGCCCACCTTCGACCCGGCAAGCCAGGCCACCGGAGGGCTGCTATGGGCCATATTCTCGGGGCTGACGTTTGCAGTGCTGTCGCTGGTCAATCGTGCCAGCGGCAATCGCGTGCCGCCGGTGCAGGCGGCCCTGTGTCAGAACGCCGTGGTTGCCCTGTGCCTGCTGCCCATCGCCTGGCCGCAGTTGCCGGCGGTCAGTACCGTGGACTGGCTGTGGATTGGCCTGTTGGGGGTGTTCTGCACGGGCCTGGCGCACAGCCTGTTCGTGGCCAGCCTTGCGGTGATCAAGGCGCGTACGGCGGCGGTGGTGTTTGCCTTGGAGCCGGTGTACGGGATTGCGTTTGCCTGGGCGATCTTCAGTGAAACGCCAACGCTGCGGATGTTGCTGGGTGGGGTGTTGATTCTCGCCGCCATCATCCTGTCCACCCGCAAAGCGGCTACAGGGCCCAAGTGATGAGAATGACCATCTCAAGCAGTTCCAGCAGCGCGCCGGCGGTGTCGCCGGTGGTGCCGCCCAGGCGGCGGACCATCTGGCGGCGCAGGTAGTAGAAGGTCAGCAGCGTGGCGGCCAGCACGATCAGCGCCTTGCTGGCGGCCAGCAGGACGCAGGCGAGCGCACTGAGCAGCAATACGCCCCGGCCGGCGGCGCGTGGCAAATGATCGGCCAGCGCCTGCCCAAGGCCACCTGCACGCACATACGGGGTGCACAGGAACAACCCCAGCAGCGACGCGCGGCCCAGCAAGGGCGCGATCAGCAGCACCTGGGCATGCCCGCTCTGCACCACGGCCAGCAAGGCGCAACACTTGAGCAGCAGCACCAGCACCAGGGTAACCACGGCAATCGGGCCGCTGCGCGGGTCCTTCATGATTTCCAGGGTGCGGGCGCGATCGCCGAAACCGCCCAGCCAGGCATCAGCGCTGTCCGCCAGGCCGTCCAGGTGCAGGCCGCCACTGAGCAGCACCCAAGCGGCCAGCAGCAAGGCGGCGTGCAGCAACTCCGGGCTGCCCGCCAGCAGCCGGTTCAACACCCACAGCAGCGCGCCGAACAGCAGGCCCACCAACGGGTAGCACAGCAGCGAGCGCCCCATGGCCTGGGGCGGCGGCATGCCGGCCAGGCGCACAGGCAGGCTGCTGAGGAATTGCAGGGCAATCCAGAACGGCAGCATGGCTCAGGCTCCTTCGCGCAGTTGACCGTCGGCCGCCACCGTCAGGGAGAACAGGCTGCCGTTGCCCGCCTCCACCGACAGCAGCTGTTCACGCGGTAAACCCCGCGCCCGCGCCAACAGCAGGCGCATCACGCCGCCGTGGCTGATCACGAGCAAACGCTCCCCCGCATGGGCGGCGTGCAAACGTTCGATGGATGCCAACACCCGGGCGCTGAAATCCAGTACGGGTTCGCCGTTAGGCGGGGTAAAGCCGTACGGGTCGGACCAGAACAGGCCCAGCCCGCGCTCGTCGGTCTTCATCAGCTCGGCGGCGCTCTGCCCTTCCCAGTCGCCGAAATGCAGTTCCTGCAGGTCCGGCGCCAGGCTCAACGGCAGTTGCAGGCTGGCCGCCAATTGCTCGGCGAACAGCCGGCAGCGCTGCAGTGGCGAGCTGATGATGCGGTCCCACGGGCCGCCTCCAACCACGGCGTCGCGCATCTGCTGCCAACCGCGCTCGGTCAGGGCATCGTCGAGGCTGCCGCGCAGGCCGCCACCCAGTTCGGTTTCGCCGTGGCGCAGCAGGTCCAGCGTCAGGCTCATTCGGCTCGATCCGCTACCGCCGCTTCGGCGAAGGTCGCCATCTGCCCGTGCAGGTCGCAGGCCAGACGCAGCAACGGCACCGCCACCGCCGCCCCACTGGCTTCGCCCAGGCGCAGGCCCAGGTCCAGCAGCGGTTGTGCGTCGAGGGCCGCCAGCACGTGGCGATGGCCCGGCTCGGCGCCCTTGTGGCCGAACAGCAGCCAGTCGCGGCACGATGGGTTCAAACGCACGGCCACCAAGGCGGCGACGGTGCAGATGTAGCCGTCGACCAGCACTGCGATACCCGCCTGGGCAGCCGCCAGATACGCGCCCACCAGCGCAGCCACTTCAAAACCGCCAAAGCACAACAGGCGCTCCAGGGGATCGGCAGACAGCCCGGCATGGGTCTGCAACGCGCGCTGAATGACCTGCGCTTTATGACTCACACCCGCAGCATCCAGGCCGGTGCCCGGGCCGGCCAGGTCGGTGATCGGGCAGTCCAGCAAGGCGCAGGCCAGGGCCGCTGCCGAGCTGGTGTTGCCGATGCCCATCTCGCCACCGATGAACAGTTGCGTGCCCGCGGCCAGCGCACGCTGCACGCTGTCGCGGCCCACCTGCAGGGCCTGCTCGCCCTGGGCGCGGGTCATCGCCGGTTCCACGGCAAAGTTGCGCGTACCGGGGCCGACGCGCTCGTGACGCACGCCCGGCAGATTGTCCACGGCACTAGCGGTGCCCAGGTCGACCACTTCCAACTGCGCGCCCAACTGCCGCGCCAGCACGCTGATGGCCGCGCCGCCATTGACGAAGTTGAGCAGCATCTGCCAGGTGACTTCCTGCGGATAAGGCGATACGCCCTCGGCGACAATGCCGTGGTCACCGGCAAAGATGCTGATCCACACCTTGTCTACCGCAGGCTTGAGGCGCTTCTGCAGGCCGGCAAGCTGCACCGCCACGTCTTCCAACGGGCCCAGGGAACCGGCCGGCTTGGTCAGTTGGCGTTGGCGTTCCTGGGCCTGTTGCAGCACCAGGGTATCGATGGGCTGGCATGGTTGCAGCCACCAGGAATTGCTCATGCGTCGGATCCTTTCAAAGTAAGGGGCAGGCCGGCCACGGTCAGCGTCACGCGCTGGCATCGTTCGGCCAGGGCCTGGTGCAACCAGCCGGCCTCGTCGACATAGCGACGGGTCAGTTCGCCCAGGGGCACCACGCCCAGGCCGGTCTCGTTGCTGACAAAAATGATTTCACCCGGCAGGTCGGCCAGGCAGTGCAAAAGCGCCTCGCGCTCCAGCGCCAGGCGTGCGGGGTCTTCCTGCATCAACAGGTTGGTCAGCCACAGGGTCAGGCAGTCCACCAGCAGGCAGCGGTCGGCGGCGGCCTGTTCGCGCAGCACGCGGGCCAGCTCCAGTGGCTCTTCCACCAGGGCCCAGTGGACCGGGCGGCGCTGGCGGTGCAGTTGCACCCGTTCATTCATCTCGCCGTCCAGCGGTTGGCTGGTGGCAATGTAGGTCACGGCCAGGCCACTGTCGCTGGCGCGCTGTTCGGCCAGGCGGCTCTTGCCCGAGCGGGCGCCGCCCAGAATCAGTTGCAGCATGGGGTCGCGTCCTCTGTCAGCCCGCACAATTGGCGCAGGCGATCGGTGTCCAGGTGCTTCTCGACCAGGTCGGCCAGGCGCTCGATGTCGACTTCGCGCAGGGCGTGGTAATCCACGTCCTGCACGTGTTCAAGGCCGGCCCAGCGCAGCAGGGCGCTGCTGGACGTGGGGGCTTCGAACAGCCCGTGCAGATAAGTACCCATC
>KI547167.1:62198-78273 GCA_000497835.1 gamma proteobacterium L18
ACCCATCACCTGACCGTCAGCGCTGATGGCGCCATCGGTGCGGCCGTCATCCAGATGCACCAGCGGCTGCTCAAGAGCCGGGCCGCGCGTCACCCCGGCGTGAATTTCATAGCCCACCACGTCGGCCTCTTCCAGGCTCAGACGGCCTTGAACATTGCGCAGCTGCTTTTCGCTTTCCAGGGTGGTTTCAAAATCCAGCAGGCCCAGGCCCGGGCTTGAACCGGCGGGACCTTCCAGGCCGAGCGGGTCATGCACCTGCTTGCCGAGCATCTGCAGGCCACCGCAGATGCCCACCAGCTTGCCACCATAACGCAGGTGACGGCCGATGGCCGCCTCCCAGCCCTGGGCCCGCAGATAGGCCAGGTCGCTGCGCACGCTCTTGGAGCCCGGCAGGATGATCAGGTCGGCCGGCGGAATGCTGTCGCCGGGGCCGATGAATTGCAGGTCCACCTGGGGGTGCAGCCGCAGCGGGTCGAAGTCGGTGTGGTTGCTGATGCGCGGCAGCACCGGCACGATCACTTTCAGCACCTGGGCGGCCTTGTCGGCCTGGCGACGGTCCAGGCCGTCCTCGGCTTCCAGGTGCAGGTCGAGCACGTAGGGCAGCACGCCGATCACCGGTTTGCCGGTGCGGGCTTCCAACCAGTCCAGGCCCGGTTGCAGCAAGGCCAGGTCACCGCGGAAACGGTTGATGATGAAACCCTGCACCCGCGCCTGTTCGCTGGGCGACAGCAATTCCAGGGTGCCGACCAGGTGAGCGAAGACGCCACCGCGATTGATATCGGCGATCAGCAGCACCGGGCAATCCACCGCCTCGGCGAAGCCCATGTTGGCGATGTCGCCGGCACGCAGGTTGATCTCGGCCGGGGAGCCGGCGCCCTCCACCATCACCACCGGGTACTGCTCGCTCAGGCGTTGATGGGACGCCAGCACCGCCTGCATGGCGATGGCCTTGTAGTCGTGATAGGCCACGGCGTTCATGGTGGTGACCGCGCGGCCGTGGATGATCACCTGGGCGCCGGTGTCGCTGTTGGGTTTGAGCAACACCGGGTTCATGTCGGTGTGCGGCGCCAGGTACGCGGCCTGGGCCTGCACCGCCTGGGCGCGGCCGATCTCGCCGCCGTCGGCGGTGACGGCGCTGTTGAGCGCCATGTTCTGCGGCTTGAACGGCACCACGGCCACGCCCTGGCGGGTAAGCCAACGGCACAGCGCGGTCACCAGGGTGCTCTTGCCGGCATCGGACGTGGTGCCTTGCACCATCAGTGTACTCACGCGGTCTCCTTGGCGAAGGCCTGGAGCGCCTGCTCCAGGCGCAACCAGTCGGGTTCTTCCGGCGGCAGGCCGAAGCGCACGCTGCTGGTGTGGACGAACAGGCGCACGAGGATGCCGCGCTGGGCGAGATATTCGTGCAAGGCGGCGGCCTTGTCGGTGACCAGCCACTGGAACAGCGCGCAGCCGCCGTGGGGCGCCAGTTCGAAGCGGGCCAGCAGGTTGGCCAGGCGCAGGCTGCTCAGTTCGCTGCGGGCGATCATCTGCTGGTGGCCATCGGTATCGATCAGGCACGCCTGGCCGAGGATGCGCGTGGGGCCGCTGACGGCCCATGGGCCGACCTGCTCGGCCAGCAACTGCAGAAAGCGCGACTGCGCCAGCACGAAACCCAGGCGCACGCCGGCCAGGCCGAAGAACTTGCCGAACGAGCGCAGCACGATCAGCCCGGGCCGCTCCACATGGGGGGCCAGGCTCTGCGCCGGAGTGTTGTCCATGAAGGCTTCGTCCACCACCAGCCAGCCACCGCGCTGGGCCAGGCGCGCGTGCCATTCCAGCAGGCGCTCGGGGGGCAGCAGGCGGCCGGTGGGGTTGTTGGGGTTGACCACCACCAGCACGTCGAGGCTGTCGAGGAAGAAGTCCACCTCGCTCTCGCTGACCTCGCGCACCAGGTGCCCGGCGCGGCGCCAGGCCTCGGCATGCTCGGCGTAACAGGGCGACAGCACGCCGATCTTGCCGCCACGGCGCAGGCGCGGCAGCAACTGGATGGCGCACTGCGAGCCCGGCACCGGCAGCACCTGATTGACGCCGTAGTAGGCGCAGGCAGCCGCTTCCAGGCCGTCATCGGTTTCCGGCAGGCGTGCCCAGGCGCGCTCGGGGATCGGCGGGATCGGCCAGGGCCAGGGCGCCAGGCCCGTGGACAGGTCCAGCCAGTCGGCCAGGGGAATATCGTAGTGCTGCGCGGCCTTGCGCAGTCGTCCACCATGCTCAAGCATAGAGTTGCCCTCCCACGCACAGGATCAGCAGCCACAGCCACACGCCGCGCTGCACCAGTTGCCAGCCTCGGTCGATGGACTCGGCATCGGCGGCAGGGCCTTCGCCCAGGGTCGGGCGTTCGTGCAGTTCCCCATGATAGATCGCCAGCCCGCCCAGCTCGACGCCCAAGGCACCGGCGCCGGCAGCCATCACCGGCCCGGCGTTGGGGCTGTCCCACTTCGGCGCCTGTTGACGCCAGCAGCGCAGCGCCAGGCGGGTCTTGCCCAGCAGCGCGTAGGTCAAGGCCACCAGCCGTGCTGGAATATAGTTGAGTACGTCATCGATGCGCGCCGCCGCCCAGCCGAAGCGTTCGAAACGTTCGTTGCGGTAGCCCCACATGGCGTCCAGGGTGTTGCTCAGCCGGTACAGCACCACGCCGGGCGCACCGGCCACGACAAACCAGAACAGTGCGGCGAACACTGCGTCGCTGCCGTTTTCCAGCACCGATTCGGTGGCGGCGCGGGCCACGGCGGTGCTGTCCAGCTCGCTGGTCTGACGGCTGACCAGATAGCCTACGCGGGTGCGCGCGGTGTCCAGATCGTCACTGCGCAGCGCCTGGGCCACCGGCGCCACGTGCTCGCCCAGGCTGCGCAGGCCGAGGGCACAGTACAGCGCCAGGATCTCGACCACGGTGCCCAGGTACGGCAGCCACGACAATAGGGTGGCCACCAGGGTCAGAGGGATCACGGCCAGGAACCAGGCGGTCACCCCATGGCTGCGCCAGCCTCGACCGCCGCTGTTGAAGCGGCGTTCCAGGCGGTCGGCCAGGCGCCCGAAGGCCACCAGCGGGTGACGGCTGTTGGGCTCGCCCAGCAAAGCATCCAGCGCCACCCCGGCAACGGTGACCAAGGCCACGCTCATGGTTTCACTCCCCAATGGTTTTCATACAGCATGTCGCTGAGCGGCTTTTCCTCGGCCCAGCCTTCCATCACCAGCATGGGCGATGGGTAGAATTCGCTGACCGGGCCCAGGCACAGCACGGCCATGGGCTTGGCGCCGGCGGGCAGGCCCAGCAGGTCGGCCAGGGCCTGGGGATCGAACAGCGACACCCAGCCCATGCCCAGGCCTTCGGCGCGGGCGGCCAGCCACAGGTTCTGGATGGCGCACGACAGCGACGCCAGGTCCATTTCCGGCAAAGTGCGGCGGCCGAAAATGTGCCGCTCGCGGTCGTCCATCAGTGCCGCCACCAGCACCTCGGCGCAATCGTTGATGCCCTCGACCTTGAGCTTCATGAACTCGTCCGAGCGCTGGCCCAGCGCCTCGGCGGTGCTCACCCGCTCCTCCTCCACCAGCGCCTGAATGCGCCCACGCAAGGCGCGGTCACTGATGCGGATGAAGCGCCAGGGTTGCATCAGCCCGACACTGGGCGCCTGGTGCGCGGCGTGCAGCAGCCGGGTCAGCAGCTGGGGGGCAACTTCGCCGCCGGCGAAATGACGCATGTCGCGGCGCTCACCGATGGCTCGGTAGATGGCCGCGCGCTCGGCGGGGGTGTAGGCGTTGTCATTCATCAAATGTGCGAGGCCCCTTTGGGGCAGAACAGGGCAGCGATGGCCGCCGGGTTGGACGGGAAATAGAAGTGCACGTACGAGGCGGTCAGGCGGCCGATGCGGTAGACCGCTTCGGCGCCGCGGCCGCCGTTGGGGCTGGTGCCCCGGGCGATGGGCGTCAGTGCAGTGCTGGTCAGCGAGTGATGGTAAGTGTGCCCGCGCAGGGTGCCTTCCGGCAGTTCCACGGCTTGCAGGGCCAGGGCCGCCAGGCGTTTCTGCATCACCGCTTCACCGGGCAGCAGGCCGAGCAGGTCGGCGCGCAGGCCATCCACGTCGGTAAGGGCGTCAAGCAGATACAACATGCCGCCGCATTCGGCCAGCAGCGGCTTGTCGGCCGCATGGTGGGCGCGGATCGCCGCCAGCATCGACACGTTGGCTGCCAGCGTCTGATGGTGCAGTTCCGGGTAGCCGCCAGGCAGGTACAGGCTATCGCAGGTCGGCAGTTGCTGATCATGGATCGGCGAGAAAAAGCTCAGCTCCGCGCCCATGGCCCGCAGCAGGTCCAGACTGGCCCCGTAGGTGAAGGCGAAGGCTTCATCACGCGCCACGGCGATGCGCACGCCGGCCAGCAGCGGCTCGGCAGGCACGGGCGTCGGTACATCGAAGGTCACCGGCGGTGGCAGGGCCACTTCGCAACTGTCGGCCAGTGCGGCGGCAGCGGCGTCCAGGCGCATGTCCAGGTCGTTGAGTTCGCTGGCTTGCACCAGACCCAGGTGGCGGCTGGGCAGTTCGATGCCGGTCTCGCGGGACAAAGCGCCGTACCAGCGCAGGCCTTCGGTAAGGCTGCCTTCGAGCAGTTGCGCATGGCGCAAGGTGCCGACCCGGTTGGCCAGCACGCCGGCGAACGGCAGGTCGGGCTGGTAGCGCGCCAGGCCCAGGGCCAGGGCGCCGAACGTCTGGGCCATGGCGGTGCCGTCGATCACGCCCAGCACCGGCACGCCGAAATGCCGCGCCAGGTCGGCGCTGCTCGGGGTGCCGTCGAACAGGCCCATCACCCCCTCGATCAGGATCAGGTCGGCCTCCCCGGCCGCTTCCCACAGCAGCCGGCGGCTCTCTTCGGCGCCGACCATCCACAGGTCCAGCTGGTACACCGGTGCGCCACTGGCCCGCTCCAGAATCATGGGGTCGAGGAAGTCCGGGCCGCACTTGAACACCCGCACCTTGCGCCCTTGGTTGCGGTGCAGGCGTGCGAGGGCCGCGGTGACGGTGGTCTTGCCCTGACCGGAGGCGGGTGCCGCAATCAGCACCGCCGGGCAGTGACGCGGCTGGGTCATAGTTCGATGCCCTTCTGGGCACGGATGCCGGCCTGGAAGGCGTGCTTGACCATGCCCATTTCGGTGACGGTGTCGGCCAGTTCGATCAGTTCGTCCTTGGCGCCACGGCCGGTGACCACCACGTGCTGCATCGGCGGGCGCGCCTGCAGGTCGGCCATGACCTGATCCAGGTCGAGGTAACCGTGCTTGAGGGCGATGTTCAACTCATCGAGGATGACCAGGCCGATGGATTCGTCGCGCAACAGTTCGCGCGACACGGCCCAGGCGGCTTCGGCAGCGGCGATGTCGCGCTGGCGGTCCTGGGTTTCCCAAGTGAAGCCTTCACCCATCACGTGGTAGCGCACCTGCTCGGGGAAGCGGCGGAAGAACAGTTCTTCGCCGGTGGCGTTGCGACCCTTGATGAACTGCACCACACCGCACTGCATGCCGTGGCCCATGGCCCGGGCCAGCATGCCGAAGGCCGAACTGCTCTTGCCCTTGCCGTTGCCGCCCAGCACCAGCAGCAACCCGCACTCGTTGGGGGAGTTGGCAATACGCTCGTCGATCACGGCCTTTTTGCGCAGCATGCGCGCCAAATGGCGTTCTTCACGTTCCTGGGATTCACTCATCGCAGCTCTCCGCTACACCTGCACACAGGCGACATCGACGAAAAGCCGCAGCCCGAACGGGCGCAGCGCAGACTCGTCAATGCCGCTCTCACCCGCGCGACAGAACAAAATGGACGGCAAGCGCCAAGGGCTTGCCAAGAGGGGTTCCAGGCCGGTCTCCGGGCTCATGAGCGGGGCATGCACACCCTGGCCACGCGCCTTCCCGAACCCAATCGGGCTCAGTGGCGCCATGCGCGGCCTTGACTCATTTACCGTTGCGGGGGCAGCGCCGGGCTCGCACGCCTGCAGCGGCTCACCGGCTTCCCTGTTTCACCTGGCCAGCCCACGGGCTGCCAGGCACCTGAAACACGTCGCGAAGGTTAGAGGGTTGGGGGTGGGAGGTCAATTAAAGGTGGGACAACCGGCACCCGCACATCGCGTAGCCGCAACTAGTTTTGTGGGAGTGGGCTCTGCCCACGAAAAGTACACCGCGGTGCATCAGGAAGTTCGGGCGGGCCATTTCGCGGGTAGAACCCGCTCCCACACTGCCGCCAGGCAGCGGCTACATTGAACCACCGGCCCAGCCCGGCCCTCTACAGCAGACAAGCCCTGCCTCCGCGAGCACACGAACATGCACAAGACCCGCCTGGCCCTGATCATCTTCGCCACCACCAGCCTGCTGGCCTGCGGCGAGCATTCCAAACTCAATGTCACCGACGGCATGGGCCCACACCCACAGCTTCCGGCCCCGAACAAAACCCTGATCCCCACGGTAAACATCGCTGACGCCGTCGGCTGGCCAGCCGGGGAAAAACCGCAGGCAGCCAAGGGCACTCAGGTAGCCGCCTTCGCCGACGGCCTGGACCACCCGCGCTGGCTGTACGTACTGCCCAACGGCGACGTGCTGGTGGCCGAGACCAACGCCCCGCCCAAGCCGGACGACAGCAAGGGCATCAGGGGCTGGGTGATGAAAAAGGTGATGGGCAAGGCCGGTGCCGGCGTGCCCAGTCCGAACCGCATTACCCTGCTGCGTGACACCAACGGCGATGGCGTGGCCGACAGCCGCAGTGTATTCATCGCCAACCTCAATTCACCGTTCGGCATGACCCTGGTGGGCAACGACCTGTACGTGGCCGACACCGATGCCCTGCTGCGCTTTCATTACGAGACTGGCGCCACCAGCATCAGCGAAGCGGGCACCAAGGTCACCGACCTGCCGGGCGGCACGCTCAATCATCACTGGACCAAGAACGTCATCGCCAGCCCTTCGGGTAACAAGCTGTACGTGACGGTGGGCTCCAACAGTAACGTCGGCGAGAACGGCCTGGACAAGGAAGAAGGCCGCGCGGCGATCTGGGAAGTGGACCGCGCCAGCGGCCAGCACCGGATCTTCGCCTCGGGGCTGCGCAACCCCAACGGCATGGCCTTCGAGCCGCAGACCGGGCAGCTATGGACCTCGGTGAACGAACGTGACGAGATCGGCAGCGACCTGGTGCCCGACTACATCACCTCGGTGAAAGATGGCGGCTTCTATGGCTGGCCCTTCAGCTACTACGGCCAGCACATCGACAACCGCGTGACGCCGCAGAACCCGGCCCTGGTGGCCAAGGCCATTGCCCCGGACTACGCCGTGGGGCCGCATACGGCGTCCATCGGCTTCACCTTCGCCAGCGCCAGCGGCGGGCTGTCGGCGCCGTTCAACCATGGCGCCTACGTAAGCCAGCATGGCTCGTGGAACCGCAAGCCGCACAGCGGCTACAAGGTGATCTTCGTGCCGTTTGTGGATGGCAAACCCAGCGGCCAGCCGGTCGATGTGCTGACGGGCTTCCTGAATGACAAGGAAGAGGCCATGGGCCGGCCGGTGGGCGTGACCGAGGATCACAAGGGCGGGGTGTTGGTGGCGGATGACGTGGGCAATACGGTGTGGCGGGTGACTGCTGCGAAGTAATGAGCCCGTCGAATCGAGGTCCCACCCTGTGGGAGCTTGCTCACGATGGCGTCAGTGCAGGCCCCATCGCGAGCAAGCTTTGCTCCCACAGTGTTGAGCCGACCACGGTGGACGGTTTGGCATTGTGGGAGCAAAGCTTGCTCGCGAGAGGCCGGAGCAGGTTGCCCACAACCTAGAATCTCCGACAGTCAACATCAGCGCTGACTACGGGTTATGCGCCAGGCTTGAGGGCTGCAGCACGCGCTTGGCGTTCAGATAGGCATGCTGCCAATACGGTTTGTTCAGGTAATCCAGCTTCACCGTCCCCCCCGTTGCCGGGGCGTGCACGAAACGCCCTTCGCCTACATAGATACCCGCATGACTGACCTGGGAACCGCCGCCGGTGGCGAAGAAGATCAGGTCACCGGACTGCAAGGCATCCTGGCTGACGTCCGGGGCGCGCATGGTGATCATTTCCCGCGTCGAGCGCGGCAAGCTAATACCCGCAGCATCGCGGTACACATAGGCGATCAAGCCGCTGCAATCAAAACCCGAATCCGGCGTGTTGCCACCCCAGCGATACGGCGTACCTACCAGGCCGATGGCACGCATCAACACGTCATCGGCCAGGGGCGACAAAGGCTGCTGGGGCGCGGCAACAAACGGCTGATACACCGGCGCGGGCGCAGGTGGTGGGGTGTGGCTGGCGCAGGCGGTGAGGAGGCCTGCAACCATTAATAGCGCGAAACGAGCCATAGGCGACATAAACAGAACCATCCTGATTCAACTGCCGTGAAAGATTAGCTTTCAATCTCAAAAACGCGCAACGGCGGCACACTTTTCAGTGCGCCGCCGCTGCGGGTACCGCCCAGACTGCTTACTTGCGCGAGATCGTAGTGGTCGGCGCCATGGCCAAGGCACGCTTGGCTTCAATAAAGGTCTTGCTCCAGTACGCGTCATCGAGGCTGTCGATGCGCACGCCGCCGCTGCGGTGGCTGCTGGAATGAATGAACTGGTCATCGCCCAGGTAGATGCCGGCGTGGCTTACGCGACCACGGCCACGGGTGCTGAAGAACAGCAGGTCACCGGGCTTGAGGTTGTTGCGGGCCACCAGCGGGGCTTTCACGTTGATCATGTCACGCGTGGAACGCGGCAGGGTCATGCCGGCCTCTTCGCGAAACAGGTAACCAATGAAGCCGCTGCAGTCGAAGCCCGACTCAGTCGAACCACCGGTGCGGTAGCGGGTGCCAATCAGCGACTTGCCACGTTCCAGGATGCTGTCGGCCAGCATCGGCATCTGGTAGGGCTTGCTGCTTGAGGAGGAGAAGTCGGCCAGTTCCTTTTCGGTGTCCAGCTCTTCTTCCTGAAAATTGAGGGTTACAGCTTTCGCTTGCGCCTGGGACTGGGGAGTCACCGGGTTGAGTGCCTGCTGCTGCGATACTGGCGTATGAGCCGCGCAGCCAAAAAGCAGGGTCACGAGTGCGAGGGGCACGAGGGGTGCGAAGCGCTTTAGCATGGGCACGACCGTGTCTGTAGAAGTTAAGAAGACGCGACTATGCCCGCTATCAAATCCATTTGCAAATTCAATCGAAAAAAATGTGACTCAGCAGTTTCGGCATGACTTCTAACGCCCTACTCTCAAAAAACACGTCCATGCTGGCAGATAGCCCACTTCGCAAGGGGTTGATCTCGATGGCAAACCCGCCAGCGGCGCGGGTTTCAGCGATGGGGGCGTGAATATAGGGGAAGCTGGCGGTGGTGCCGATCACCAGTACCAGGTCGAACCCCAACGCCAATTGTCGATACAGCGCCTCAATCGCCCCCTGCGGCAGCATTTCCTCGAACAGCACCACAGAAGGCCGCATAACGCCATTACAGACGTTGCAGCGCGGCGGAAGTGGTTGACCAAGCACCGCACGCAAATCGTCGCTGACAGCGCCACAGGCGCGACAAAACAGTGGCGCCAATTGCCCGTGAATCTCTATCAACCGTTCGTCGGGACTTCCTGCCTGACGGTGATAACCGTCAATGTTTTGCGTCAGCACCCAGCATTCGGGCTTGGCTTGCTGCAGCTGCGCGATGGCGTGATGCGCCGCGTTGGGCTGTGCGCCCAGGCAGGCCTCCCCCAACTGCGCCAGGTATTTCCAGCACAGGGCCGGGTCACGTTCGAGCATGGGGCCCGACAGGGCTTTTTCGATGGGCAGGCCCTCGCTGGTGACGCCGTTGTACAGGCCACCCAGGCCGCGATACGTGGGCAGGCCGGAATCGGCAGACAGGCCCGCCCCGGTAATCACCAGGATGCGCCGGGCATCGCGCAGGGCAGCGCCGGCGCGGGCCAGCAACTGCGGGTCTACCAACCCAGGGTTTCCTTGAGGAAGGGAATGGTCAGCTTGCGCTGGGCTTGCAGCGAAGCCTGGTCCAGGCGTTCCAGCAAATCGAACAAGGCACTCATGCTGCGGGTGCCACGGGTGAGGATGAAATGCCCGACCTCGTCGGTCAGGTGCAGGCCGCGGCGCGAGGCACGCAGCTGCAGGGCGCGCAGTTTGTCTTCGTCCGACAGCGGGCGCATCTGGAAAATCAGCGCCATGGTCAGTCGCGACTTGAGGTCGGGCAGTTTCACCGCCAGTTCGCGCGGCGAGTGGGAGGCGGCAATCAACAGGCGTCGACCACTGTCACGCAGGCGGTTGAACAGGTGGAACATGGCCTCTTCCCAGTCCGGCTTGCCGGCAATGACCTGCAGGTCGTCCAGGCAGACCAGCTCGTACTGCTCCAGGTAATCGAGGATTTCCACGCCACGGTCGAGTAATTGTGCCAGCGGCAGGTACACGGCCGGTTCGCCCATCTGCTCGAAGCGCAGGCAGGCGGCCTGCAACAGGTGGGTACGACCCACACCCTGCTTGCCCCACAGGTAGATCAGGCTTTCGGTCCAGCCGGCGTCGGCTTCGCACAGGCGCTCGACGTAGCCGAGTGCAGCGGCATTGGCGCCTGGATAGTAATTGATGAAGGTAGCGTCATCACGCAGACGCACACCTAAGGGCAGCTGAATCGGTTTCATGCTGGCTGACGGCTCTGGCGAACCGCAGGGGGCCTCTGTGTGAAGTTAGCAAAGTTTATACCCGTGACGCCGGGCGCACAATGCAACAGACCACAAGCAAAATCAAAGGTTTGCGATCATTTTCGTACCCACCGGCGAACCGGTGGGTGCGCAGGGCCATTACAGGTCGGGGTCTTCCTGGCCGCCGTAGATGTCCGATTCCTTATACAGATCATGGGCATGGCGCAGCAGCACCATGATCACCGCGGCCACCGGTAGCGCCAGCAGCACGCCGGCAAAGCCGAACAACTCGCCGCCCGCCAGGATGGCGAAGATCACCGCCACCGGGTGCAGACCGATGCGATCGCCCACCAGCATTGGCGTCAGCACCATGCCCTCCAGCAGTTGGCCGACCAGGAACACCGCGCCAATGCCCATCAGCGGATAGATGTCGCCGCCGAACTGGAACAGCCCGGTGATCATCGCCGCGCTGATGCCGATGATGAAGCCCATGTACGGCACGATGGCCGCAAGACCGGCGATCAGGCCGATCAACAGACCCAGCTCGACACCCACCAGCATCAGGCCGGCGGCGTAGATGATGCCCAGCGCCAGCATCACCAGCAACTGACCGCGGACGAAGGCGCCCAGCACCTCATGACACTCCTTGGCCAGGGCAACGATCTTGCCCTCGCGGTGGCGCGGCAGCAGGCTGCGGATCTTGGCCATCATCAGGTCCCAGTCTCGCAGCAGGTAGAAGCCCACCACCGGGATCAGCACCAGGTTGGTCAACCAGCCGATCAGCGCCAAGCTGGACGCCGTGGCCTGGCTCAGCACAATGCCGACGATGTCGGTGGTCTGGCCCATGTGCTCGGTGATGGCGGCCTTGATCTTGTCGAACTTCCAGAAGCCGTCCGACAGGCCCAGCTTGGTCTGCACATAGGGCAAGGCGACGTGCTGCAACCAGTCCAGCACCTGCGGCGCCAGTTCGTACAGGCGCACGAACTGCTTGGCCAGCAAGGGTACCAGCACCAGCAGTGCAATCATGAACACCAGGCTGAACAGCGAGAACACCACGATCACGCCCCAGGTGCGTGACAGGCCGACCTTTTCCAGGCGGTCCACCAAGGGGTCGGCCATGTAGGCCAGCACGATGGCGACCAGGAACGGCGAGAGGATCGGGTGCAGGAAGTACACGAACAGGCACAGCAGCAGAACTGCCCCTGCCCAGACCCAGCGACGCATGTCAGTCATCAAACCACCCAAGCCTTATATAAAGAGAAGCAAATCCGTGGGAGCGGGCTCTGCCCGCGAAGGCCACACCGCGGATCATCTGGAGATTAGCGGCGTCATCTTCGCGGGCAGAGCCCGCTCCCACAGAGGAAATGGTGCATACCTGTTACCAGTGGAAACGCAGGCCGCTGGCAGGTTGCGGAGCCGGAGCTGGCGCGGCGCCAGGCGCCAGGGGCTGGGTAGCCACCACGGGCGCCGCTTCCGGCGGCATCTCGCTGAGCTTGCCCAAGGCCAATTGTGCGCGCAATTGGTCGCTGCTACCGTTGACCTGGTACACCACCTTGTCGCCATCGACAGATTTCAGCTTGGCGTTGAACGGCTCCAGCAGGCGCCCCAGGGCCGCGTAATGCTCGAGCGTCATGCCTTCGACCTGCAAGGTGCTGTCAGTGGCAGCGCCACCCCCACCGGACTTGACCACATAACGCGGGGCCAGGCGCTGGCTGACCGCCAGCAACACGGCATCGGCCAGGGCGGCGGGATCATCGCCTTCTGCCTTGCCCTGCTCCGGACGATCGCCCAGGTACAGGTGCCATTGGGCGGTCCACTTGCCGCCTTCCTGTTTCGCGTGCACCGCCAGCAGGCCGTCGGCGCCGTAGCGCTCGGACGCGGCGCGCAGTGGCGTGGCATCGCTGCCGTCCAAGGTCTTGGCGGTGCCCAGGGTTTGCTCACCCAGATCGGCCAGCGGCAGGCGCAGCGGCAGGCCGCGATGCGAGGCGGCGCGGCGCAGGGGTTCGGCGGTGGGCTGGCCGTCGCCAACCAGGTTGGCGCCGTCGCTGCCCTCGTTCAGCCACCAGGCCAGTACGCTGGGGCGGTTGTTGCCCCAGGTTGGCAGGCCGGCCTGGCGCAGGAGGGTGTCGGTGCTGGCGGGGTCGAAGTCCACGCGCAGGCTTTCCGGCGGGCCGGCTTCGTAGCCGTACTGGCTGATGATCTGTTGCGGGTCCTTGCGCACGGCGGCCAACCCCGAGGCATTGAAGGCCTTGGGGTCGCCGGTCAGGCGCAGCACCAGGGTCTCCAGGGCGCGCTGGGTAGCGGCGTCGCGCTCCTCGGGGGTCTGGCCACCCACGGTTTCGCGAACCTGGTACAGGTTTTTGACGGTTTCGGCATGGGCCGCCAGGGCACACACCGAAAGGCAGCCAGCTAGCAGATAATTACGCAGACGCATGAAAGATTCCCGACGGGCAATAAGCGGACTGAGGCTTGTGACCACAGTTTCGACCAAAACATTCCAGCCGCCCATTGAAGTTTTCGTAATGCGCCTACTATAGCGCCCCAAGGCTATTCTTGGATGAATCGCGCATTCCTGTGGGACCGGGCGGAGCTCGGGAAGCGTACGACGCGATACTGGCGCCGTGTCCTTCCCGAGCTTCGCCCGGTCCCACAGGCATTATTTTAATTAAATGCAGCCCTGCCCGTCGGCCTGAGGATGGCCGCACAGGGGCAAGCCTGATAAAATCGCGCGCCTTCGCAGACCAACGACGGTTGGCCGATTGGAAATACCCGGCAACGGTATTTCCGGGCAGCCCATCGCTTGCGGTCGATTTTTCGAATCCCTCCCTCTAAAGGCCTGGATCATGAGCAAGCAACCCTCCCTGAGCTACAAGGACGCCGGTGTAGACATCGACGCCGGTGAAGCATTGGTCGAACGCATCAAGAGCGTCGCCAAGCGTACTGCGCGTCCTGAAGTCATGGGCGGCCTGGGCGGTTTTGGCGCCCTCTGTGAAATCCCGGCCGGCTACAAGCAGCCTGTCCTGGTCTCGGGCACCGACGGCGTGGGCACCAAGCTGCGCCTGGCCCTGAACCTGAACAAGCACGACAGCATCGGCATCGACCTGGTCGCCATGTGCGTCAACGACCTGGTGGTGTGCGGCGCAGAGCCGCTGTTCTTCCTGGACTACTACGCCACCGGCAAGCTGAACGTGGACACTGCCGCCCAGGTAGTGACCGGCATCGGCGCTGGCTGCGAACTGTCGGGCTGCTCGCTGGTAGGCGGCGAAACCGCTGAAATGCCTGGCATGTACGAAGGCGAAGACTACGACCTGGCCGGCTTCTGCGTGGGCGTGGTCGAGAAGGCCGAGATCATCGACGGCTCGAAAGTGGCCACCGGCGACGCCCTGCTGGCCCTGCCATCGTCCGGCCCGCACTCCAACGGCTACTCGCTGATCCGCAAGATCATCGAAGTGTCGGGCGCCGACATCGAAAACACCCAGCTGGACGGCCAGCCACTGACCGACCTGCTGATGGCCCCGACCCGCATCTACGTCAAGCCACTGCTCAAGCTGATCAAGGACACCGGCGCCGTCAAGGCCATGGCCCACATCACTGGCGGCGGCCTGCTGGACAACATCCCGCGCGTACTGCCAAAAGGCGCCCAGGCCGTGGTTGACGTGGCCAGCTGGCAGCGTCCGGCCGTGTTCGACTGGCTGCAGGAGAAAGGCAACGTCGACGAGCACGAAATGCACCGCGTACTGAACTGCGGCGTGGGCATGGTCATCTGCGTGGCCCAGGAACACGTCGACGTGGCCCTGCAAACCCTGCGTGACGCCGGCGAGCAGCCATGGGTCATCGGCCAGATCGGCGTAGCCGCCGAAGGCGCCCCACAGGTCGAGCTGAAGAACGTCAAGGCACACTGATGCACGACCAGACGCCAGCACGCTGTAACGTTGTGGTGCTGTTGTCCGGCACCGGCAGCAATCTGCAGGCCCTGATCGATAGCGTGAACCAGGGGGCCGGTGAAAACCCGGCCCGCATCCGCGCGGTAATCTCCAACCGCGCCGATGCCTACGGCCTGGAACGCGCCCGCCACGCCGGTATCGACACCGCCGTGCTGGACCACAAGGCGTTTGAAGGCCGCGAAGCCTTCGACGCCGCGCTGGTCGAACTGATCGACGGTTTCAGCCCTGATCTTGTGGTGCTGGCCGGCTTCATGCGAATCCTGAGCCCAGGCTTCGTGCGCCACTATCAAGGGCGCCTGCTCAATATCCACCCTTCCCTGCTGCCCAAGTACAAAGGCCTGCACACCCATCAGCGCGCCATTGAGGCCGGTGATGCCGAGCACGGCTGCAGTGTTCATTTTGTCACCGAGGAACTCGATGGCGGACCACTGGTCGTACAGGCAGCAATACCGGTACAGTTGGACGACACGCCGGTCACCCTGGCGCAGCGGGTCCACGCTCAGGAACACCAGATTTACCCGCTGGCCGTGCGCTGGTTCGCCGAAGGGCGCTTGCGTCTTGACGCGCACGGTGCATTATTGGACGGCCAGCCCCTCGGGGCCAGCGGTCACTTGATTCGACCCTAGGAGATTTTATGCGTCGTGCCCTGCTGTTCTGCGCCGCGTTGCTGGCTTTGCCGGTACACGCTGCCGAACTCAAGCCTTTCACCGCCAGCTACACCGCCGACTGGAAGCAGCTGCCCATGAGCGGCACCGCTTCGCGCAGCCTGGAAAAGGGTGCCAATGACACCTGGACCCTGAGCTTCAAGGCGTCGATGATGATTGCCAGCCTCACCGAGGAAAGCACCCTCACCCTCGACAAGGACACGCTGCTGCCCAAGACCTACCACTTCGAACGTGGCGGCCTGGGCAAGCCGAAGAAGACCGACCTGGACTTCGACTGGTCGCAGAAAATGGTCACCGGCACCGACCGTGGCGATGCCGTCAAGGTGCCGCTCAACCGTGGCATGCTCGACAAGTCGACTTACCAGCTGGCCCTGCAGCGTGACGTGGCCGCTGGCAAGAAAAGCATGAGCTACCAGGTGGTGGACGGCGGCGACGTCGACACCTACGACTTCCGCGTGCTGGGCACCGAGAAAGTCGAAACCAAGGCCGGCCAGGTCGAGGCCACCAAGGTTGAGCGCGTGCGCGACCCTACACAGAACAAGCGCACCACAGTGCTGTGGTTCGCCAAGGACTGGGATTACCTGCTGGTTCGCCTGCAACAGGTCGAGACTGACGGCAAGGAATACAACATCATGCTGCAGGATGGCACCGTTGACGGTCGCTCCGTAAAAGGCAGCTGATACCTCGTGGGAGCGGGCTCTGCCCGCGAAGCAGGCACCGCGGTGTGCTTTTCGCGGGCAGAGCCCGCTCCCACGATTCCAAGCCCCAACAAAAAGCC
>KI547167.1:78557-84558 GCA_000497835.1 gamma proteobacterium L18
AAAGCCCCGCTGTCTCGCGACAGCGGGGCTTTTTGTTGGGGCGCAGGGCAATCAGGCGTTTTCGCCGGCCTTGGCCTTTTCAGCAGCGGCCTTGATCAGGGCCTGCAGCTCACCGTTGGCGAACATTTCGCTGACGATATCGCTACCGCCAACCAGCTCACCGGCTACCCACAGTTGCGGGAAGGTCGGCCAGTTGGCGTATTTTGGCAGGTTGGCGCGGATTTCCGGGTTCTGCAGGATATCCACGTACGCGAACTTTTCACCGCACTGCATCACGCACTGCGACGCTTTCGACGAGAAGCCGCACTGCGGGGCATTCGGCGAGCCTTTCATGTAAAGCAGAATGGTGTTGTTGGCAATCTGCTCTTTAATCGTTTCGATGATATCCATGGAGCACCTCGGCTTAGCTTTCCGACTCATAGGTCGACACGGTGACGCATTGTAACGGAAACCCGAGCGCTACGCTCGGCCTTGCGCCAAACGTCTGGTAGCCGCAGCCTGGCGGCAGCGGCTACAGGGCGCAGACCTGCACCGGAAAACCGTTGAGGGCGGCATTGCCTGACAGGCTGTCCAGCAGGCGCTCATCGGTCAAGTCATTGGCGCTGACACCCGGCAGCGCCTGGGCGATCTCCATGTGCACGCCTTGCCGCCCATGACCAAAACCATGGGGCAGGCTGACCACGCCCGGCATCATCTCGACACTGCCCAGCACTTCCACCTCGACCCCGCCCACCCTGGAGCTGACGTGAACGCGCTGGCCATCCACCAGACCGCGTCGGGCCAGGTCGTCGGGGTGCATCAGCAATTGATGCCGCGCCTTGCCCTTCACCAGCCGGTGATAGTTGTGCATCCACGAATTGTTGCTGCGTACATGCCGGCGCCCCACCATCAGCAATTCATCGACGTCAGGCACGGGCTGGGTGGCAAAGCGCTGCAAATCATCCATCAGCAGCGAGGGCGCCGCCTGGATGCGCTGGGTAGGGGTCTTGAGTCGCGCAGCCAGGTTGGGCTGCAAAGGCCCCAGATCGATGCCATGGGGGTGTTCGGCCAGGGCCGCCAGGGACAAGCCCCAAGGGCCGGCCTGCAAACCACGATCAATCATCTGAGACGGCGACCAGGTGGGTTTCAGCTCTTTTTCCGCGCGCGCAGCAAAGGCCTGAGCCAGGCCGACGAAGATTTCCCAGTCATGCAATGCCCCTTCGGGCTTGGGCAGGATCGCCCGGTTGAAACGACTGACGTTGCGCACGGCGAACAAATTGAAGGTGGTGTCATAGTGATCGTTTTCCAGCGCCGAGGTCGACGGCAGGATCAGGTCGGCGTAGCGCGTGGTTTCGTTGATGTACAGGTCGATGCTGAGCATGAACTCCAGCCCACTCAGCGCCTGCTCCAATTGCCTGCCATTGGGCGTCGACAGCACAGGGTTGCCGGCCACTGTGATCAGCGCCCTCACCTGCCCCTCGCCTGGGGTGAGCATCTCCTCGGCCAGCGCCGACACCGGCAGCTCGCCGCCGTACTCCGGCAAACCGGACACCCGGCTTTGCCAGGCATTGAAATGGCCGCCGCCGGTGGTGGCTACCAGGTCAACGGCCGGGGTGGTGCACAGCGCGCCACCCACCCGATCGAGATTGCCCGTCACCAGGTTGATCAACTGCACCAACCAATGACACAAGGTGCCGAAGGCCTGGGTGGACACCCCCATGCGCCCGTAGCACACCGCCTTGTCGGCCGCAGCGAACTCCCGGGCCAACGCGCGGATAGCCGTGGCGGCAATGCCGCAACGCTCGCTCATGGCCTCGGCCGTGAAGCCGGCAATGGCCTGCTGCACCTGATCCAGGCCATCCACAGGTAAATGGCTGGCCCGCCCCAGGCTCTCCTCGAACAGCGTATTGAGCACGCCCAACAGCAGCGCCGCATCGCCACCAGGACGGATAAACAAATGCTGGTCAGCCATGGCTGCGGTTTCAGTGCGCCGCGGATCGACTACCACCAGCTTGCCGCCACGCGCCTGGAGCGCCTTCAGGCGTTTTTCCACGTCAGGCACGGTCATGATGCTGCCGTTGGACGCCAGGGGGTTGCCGCCCAGGATCAGCATGAAGTCGGTGTGATCGATATCCGGGATGGGCAGCAGCAGGCCATGACCGTACATCAGGAAGCTGGACAGGTGATGCGGCAACTGGTCCACGGAGGTGGCCGAGAAGCGGTTGCGCGTCTTGAGCAGGCCCAGAAAGTAGTTGGCGTGGGTCATCAACCCGTAGTTGTGCACGCTGGGGTTGCCCTGGTAGATCGCCACGGCGTTCTGGCCATGGTGCTGCTGGATATCCCACACACGCTGGGCCACGGTGTCAAACGCCTGCTGCCAGCTGACCGGATGCCATTGCTCGCCGCTGCGCAGCATGGGTTGGCGCAGTCGGTCGGGGTCATTCTGAATGTCTTGCAGCGCCACCGCCTTGGGGCAGATATGGCCGCGACTGAACGTGTCCTGGGGGTCGCCCTTGATGGAGGTGATGCTCAGGCGCCCGGTTTCATCGGCCTGGGTTTCGATGTTCAGGCCGCAGATGGCCTCGCACAGGTGACACGCGCGGTGGTGCAATGTCTTGGTCATGACCGATCTCGTCCAGGCAGCGAACACTGACTATGGAACGAGAGTGCTCACTGCACCAGCACGCTTGGCGCCCTGAATTGGCCTGCATCAGGGCGGCCGATGGTGGTCAGCGCACCGGCAGGCCAGGCACCGGGGCCTGCATCTGGATTTCCAGCACGGTCTCGACCTCTTCCTGGGCGATCGGCACCCCCGTCAGCTCACCGATCAACTTCCAGTGCTCATCAAGCCCGCTGCTGATGGTGGCCATGCGATCGATCATGCGCCGGCCGGCGGTGGCTACGGTCTCGTCATCGCTGCGCAGCAGCTCGAATGACATCGAGGTCATCGAAGCCGTCAGGTGCGTAAGCGTGCGTGCCGTAAGGCTCAGCAGCTCCAGCAGCTGTTGTTCTCTGGAATCCATTCACCCTCTCCACGTATCTTGCAGGATACCGTCTTGTACCCAAGGCCAACAGTGTACGAAATGGCCGCGGTGACAGCCAGCGGCATGCAAAAACCTGAGACAGGCTTAACGCTAGCCAATTCCGAGGCCAATTGCCAAATGATCTGACGCCAGTGTACAAAGCAGAGCCTGGGCACTGGAAAGCAGCCCTTGGCGACACGCGCTGAAACACTGTCCGTGATCGGAATATGAAACACATATTGGCGAGACGCGACATTTAATTATAAGATCGCGTCTTCCCTAATTTCGTCGCCGCGTGCGGCTTTCGCCGCAGGCCTCTCTCGTTTTTTTCAAAAGCTGGTCACGAGTGCTGCGGTACGTTGCAAAAAGGTAGTCAATGATGAGCGCAAGGCACTTTCTCTCCCTGATGGATTGCACGCCCGAAGAGCTTCTCAGCGTCATCCGTCGAGGCATCGAGCTCAAGGACCTGCGTAACCGCGGCGTACTGTTCGAGCCGCTGAAGAACCGGGTACTGGGCATGATTTTCGAGAAATCCTCGACCCGTACCCGCCTGTCATTCGAGGCCGGCATGATCCAGCTCGGCGGCCAGGCCATTTTCCTGTCCCCGCGCGACACCCAGCTGGGTCGTGGCGAGCCGATCGGCGACTGCGCCATCGTCATGTCGAGCATGCTCGACGCGGTGATGATCCGTACCTACGCCCACAGCACTCTGACCGAATTCGCCGCCAACTCGCGCGTGCCAGTGATCAACGGCCTGTCCGATGACCTGCACCCCTGCCAGTTGCTGGCCGACATGCAGACCTATCTTGAGCATCGCGGCAGCATCCAGGGCAAGACCGTGGCCTGGATCGGCGACGGCAACAACATGTGCAACAGCTATATAGAAGCGGCCATCCAGTTCGACTTCCAGCTGCGCGTGGCCTGCCCTGAAGGCTTCGAACCCAACCCGCAGTTCCTGGCCCAGGCCGGTGACCGCGTGCAAGTAGTTCGCGACCCGAAAGAAGCCGTGGCCGGCGCGCACCTGGTCAGCACCGACGTCTGGACCTCCATGGGCCAGGAAGAAGAGACCGCACGCCGCCTCAAGCTGTTCGCCCCCTACCAGGTGACCCGTGAGCTGCTGGACCTGGCCGCCGACGACGTGCTGTTCATGCACTGCCTGCCCGCCCACCGCGGTGAGGAAATCAGCATGGACCTGCTGGACGACAAGCGCGCCGTGGCGTGGGACCAGGCGGAAAACCGTCTGCACGCCCAGAAGGCACTGCTGGAATTCCTGGTGGCCCCGGCCTACCGCCCGGCATGAAGCACCCGCTGCTGACGCTCGATCACCTGGCCTGCGGTTATCAGGGCCAGGCGGTGGTGCACAACCTTGACCTGCACCTGCAGGCCGGCGAAATCGGCTGCCTGCTGGGCGCCTCGGGCTGTGGCAAAACCACCACCCTGCGCGCCATCGCCGGCTTCGAAGCAGTGCACGAGGGCGAGATTCGCCTGGCGGATGAACTCATTTCCAAGGCTGGGTACACCCTGGCGCCAGAGAAGCGTCGCGTTGGCATGGTCTTTCAGGACTACGCCCTGTTTCCGCACCTGACCGTGGCCGAGAACGTCGCCTTCGGCATTCGCCAGCACCCGCGCCAGGCGCAGGTGGTGGACGACATGCTGGCGCTGGTGAACCTGGCCGGGGTGGGCAACCGCTACCCCCACGAGCTGTCCGGCGGCCAGCAACAGCGCGTGGCCCTCGCCCGCGCGCTGGCCCCCGAACCGCAATTACTGCTGCTGGACGAGCCGTTCTCCAATCTTGACGTGGAACTGCGCCGCCGTCTGAGCCAGGAAGTGCGCGACATCCTCAAGAGCCGAGGCACCAGTGCAATCCTGGTCACCCATGATCAGGAAGAAGCCTTTTCCGTTAGCGACAAGGTCGGGGTGTTTCAGAAAGGCCGCCTGGAGCAGTGGGACACGCCCTACAACCTTTACCACCGCCCGCAGACGCCGTTCGTGGCCAGTTTCATTGGTCAGGGCTTCTTCGTGCGCGGCGTGGTGCAGGACGCAGGTTCGGTGCACACCGAACTGGGCGAACTGCGCGGCGAACATGGCTACGCAGGCATCAGGGGCAGCGCCGTGGATGTGCTGTTGCGACCGGACAATTTTGTCCACGCCCCTGACAGCCCGACCAGGGCGTGCGTAACCAGCAAACGCTTCCAGGGTGCCGCCACCCTGTATCAACTGCAATTGGGCAGCGGCAAGCAAGTGGAAGCGCTATTGCCTAGCCATCTCGCCTGCGAGCCTGGCCAGCACATCGGCATTCGCCTGCGCACCGACCATCTGGTGCTGTTCGCCGCCGCCTGACTTCAGGCGCGGCCGATATCGGCGAAGGTGCCGCGGGTGTGTTCGGCCAGCAGCGCCGGCGCCAACTCCACTTCCAGACCGCGGCGCCCCGCGCTGACGAACATCGTCGCCAACGGCTGCGCCGACTGATCGATGAACGTGCGCAGGCGCTTCTTCTGCCCCAGCGGACTGATGCCGCCCAGCAGGTAACCGGTAGAGCGCTGCGCGGCGGCCGGATCAGCCATCTCGCACTTCTTCACCCCTGCCGCATGGGCCAGGCCCTTGAGGTCCAGGGTGCCGGCCACCGGCACCACCGCCACCAGCAACTCACCTTTTTCGCTGCTGGCCAGCAGCGTCTTGAACACCTGCGCGGGGTTGAGCCCCAGCTTTTCGGCGGCTTCCAGGCCGTAGGAGGCGGCCTTGGGGTCGTGTTCGTAACTGTGCACGCGGTGTTCGGCACGGGCTTTTTTCAGCAGGTCCAACGCCGGGGTCATGTGGGCTCCTGGGGCGGGGAAAAATGTGCGAGGTAATGTAACAGCCCGCCACTCGCTGCACATCTGTCGACAAACACCAAAGGCTGACAACTCAAATCCCACAGGCCATGGCACGTTGCAACAAATGTAGGAGCTGCCGCTAGGCGGCGATGCGCCGCGCGGGCGGCGCTCGATCTCAAGAGCGCC
>KI547167.1:85121-148878 GCA_000497835.1 gamma proteobacterium L18
CCAGGCCCACCGCAACCCCGTGACCTGGGAGAAGCGGCTACAGATCGCATGATGGCCACCAAGTGCCAGTCGACGCTTTTGTGGCGTTCTCGAGATCGAGCGCCGCCCGCGCGGCGCATCACCGCCTGACGGCAGCTCCTACATTTGTTGCAACGTGCCATGGCCTGTGGGATTTGCGTTGTTCACCTTGTTTGCATGGCAGCAGATCTGTGTCGCCAGCACCGCCTTCGCCCCTCCAGTCAGTTTCTGAATCATGGTTCATTTTCGACCTTTGACATAATCGTTTCTTGTCTATATTTTTTCGTTTCTGAATATCGCAAACCCTAGACCAGTTTGCGCACGCAACACATCCACCGGTATGGGGTTTTACCGGCGGGTGCACAACTCGAGCGCCCTCAGGGCGCCGTACAACAACAAAAAAGGTGTCAATGATGACGACTGCTCAGCAACAACCTGCGTTGTCCGGCCAGTGCATGGCCGAGTTCCTCGGAACCGCGCTCCTGATCTTCTTCGGCACCGGCTGTGTGGCGGCGCTCAAGGTAGCGGGGGCCAGCTTCGGCCTGTGGGAAATCAGCATCATCTGGGGGGTGGGCGTCAGCATGGCGATCTACCTGACCGCCGGTGTGTCCGGTGCCCATCTGAGCCCGGCCGTGAGCATCGCCCTGTGCGTGTTCGCCGGCTTCGAAAAACGCAAACTGCCGTTCTACATCCTCGCCCAGGTCGCCGGCGCATTCTGCGGCGCAGCCCTGGTGTACACGCTGTACAGCAACCTGTTCTTCGATTACGAACAAGCCCACCACATGATCCGCGGCAGCCAGCAAAGCCTGGAACTGGCCTCGGTGTTCTCCACCTACCCGCACCCGTCGCTGTCCACCGCCCAGGCGTTCCTGGTGGAAATGGTGATCACTGCGATCCTGATGGGCGTGATCATGGCCCTGGGCGATGACCAGAACGGCCTGCCCCGCGGCCCGTTGGCGCCGCTGCTGATCGGCCTGCTGATTGCCGTGATCGGCAGTTCCATGGGCCCGTTGACCGGCTTTGCGATGAACCCGGCGCGTGATTTCGGGCCCAAGCTGATGACATTCTTCGCCGGTTGGGGCGAAATAGCCTTTACCGGTGGGCGTGACATTCCGTACTTCCTGGTGCCGATCTTCGCCCCGATCCTGGGTGCCTGCCTCGGCGCGGCCATGTATCGCGGCCTGCTGGCCCGCCATCTGCCCGCCGCCGCACCCGCCATCGAAGCGGCCACCAACAACACCGGGAGCAAGGTGCAGGCGTCCTAGACCAGCGCCGCGTCAACCTTGAATCGCACTCCCGACACTTACTTTTCTAGAAAGGCCACCGCCATGACAGACCTTCAGAACAAGAACTACATCATCGCCCTGGACCAGGGCACCACCAGTTCGCGCGCCATCATTTTTGACCGCGACGCAAACGTTGTCTGTTCCTCGCAAAGCGAATTCACCCAGCATTACCCGCAACCCGGCTGGGTTGAACACGACCCCATGGACATCTTCGCCACCCAGAGCGCGGTGATGGTCCAGGCCCTGGCCAAGGCTGGCCTGCACCATGACCAGGTGGCCGCCATCGGCATCACCAACCAGCGCGAAACCACAGTGGTGTGGGACAAGAGCACCGGCGCGCCGGTTTACAACGCCATCGTCTGGCAGTGCCGCCGCAGCACCGAAATCTGCGAGCAGCTCAAGCGCGACGGCCACGCCGAGTACATCCGTGAAACCACCGGCCTGGTCACCGACCCGTACTTCTCCGGCACCAAGCTGAAATGGATCCTAGACAACGTCGAAGGCGTTCGCGAGCGCGCGCAGAAGGGCGAACTGCTGTTCGGCACCGTCGATACTTGGCTGATCTGGAAATTCAGCGGCGGCAAGGTGCACGTCACCGACTACACCAATGCCTCGCGCACCATGCTGTTCAACATCCACACCCGCCAGTGGGACGACAAGATGCTCGACGTGCTGAGCATCCCGCGCGAAATGCTGCCGGAAGTGAAGTCGTCGTCCGAAGTGTATGGCCGCACCAAGAGCGGCATCGCCATCGCCGGTATTGCCGGCGACCAGCAGGCCGCCCTGTTCGGCCAGATGTGCGTGGAGCCCGGCCAGGC
Organism: gamma proteobacterium L18; assembly: GCA_000497835.1. Lineage (GTDB taxonomy): Bacteria > Pseudomonadota > Gammaproteobacteria > Pseudomonadales > Pseudomonadaceae > Aquipseudomonas. The sequence goes on from KI547167.1 coordinate 87,244, forward strand.
CAAGAACACCTACGGCACCGGCTGCTTCCTGCTGATGAACACCGGCGACAAGGCCGTGACGTCCAAGCACGGCATGCTCACCACCATCGCCTGCGGCCCGCGTGGCGAAGTGGCTTACGCCTTGGAAGGCGCGGTGTTCAACGGTGGTTCTACCGTGCAATGGCTGCGTGACGAGCTGAAAATCGTCAACGACGCCTACGACACCGAATACTTCGCCAACAAGGTCAAGGACAGCAACGGCGTGTACCTGGTGCCCGCCTTCACCGGCCTGGGCGCCCCCTACTGGGACCCCTACGCCCGTGGCGCGCTGTTCGGCCTGACCCGCGGCGTCAAGGTGGACCACATTATCCGTGCCGCCCTGGAATCCATCGCCTACCAGACCCGCGACGTGCTCGACGCCATGCAACAGGACGCCGGCGAACGCCTGAAATCCCTGCGCGTGGACGGTGGTGCGGTGGCCAACAACTTCCTGATGCAGTTCCAGGCCGACATCCTCGGCACTCAGGTAGAGCGCCCGCAAATGCGCGAAACCACGGCCCTGGGTGCCGCCTACCTGGCCGGCCTGGCGGTCGGCTTCTGGGCCAGCCTGGACGAGCTGCGCGGCAAGGCCGTGATCGAGCGCGAGTTCGAGCCCCAGCTGGACGAGGCGGCGAAAGAGAAACTGTACGCCGGCTGGCGCAAGGCGGTAGACCGCACCCGCGATTGGGAGCCGCACGAAGAGGCTTGATGCGCTGACCTGTAGCAGCTGCCGCCAGGCGGCGTCCCAGACACCTCGGTGGTGCCCCCGGACGCAGCCTTCGGCAGCTGCTACGAATAGCCTGCAACGGCCCGGGTGCTAGCACCCGGGGCCTTCCTGCGGCATGATGGGCGAATTTGCCCCGGCAGCCGAAGGAAGCCCAATGAACCTGCCTCCACGCCAACAACAAATCCTCGAACTGGTGCGTGAACGCGGCTACGTCAGCATCGAAGAGATGGCCCAGCTGTTCGTCGTCACCCCGCAAACCATCCGCCGCGACATCAACCAGCTCGCCGAACTCAACCTGCTGCGCCGGTACCACGGTGGCGCCGCCTATGACTCCAGCATCGAGAACACTGCCTACGCCATGCGGGCCGACCAGATGCGCGATGAGAAGCAACGCATCGCTGAGGCCATCGCCGCGCAGATCCCCGACCACGCCTCGCTGTTCATCAATATCGGCACCACCACCGAATCCATCGCCCGCGCCCTGCTGAACCACAACCACCTCAAGATCATCACCAACAACCTGCACGTGGCGTCGATCCTCAGTGCCAAGGATGATTTCGAGGTGCAACTGGCCGGCGGCAACGTGCGCCGTGACGGCGGCGTGGTGGGCCAGGCCAGTGTCGACTTCATCAATCAGTTCAAGGTGGATTTCGCCCTGGTGGGCATCAGCGGTATCGATGAGGACGGCAGCCTGCTGGACTTCGATTACCAGGAAGTGCGCGTGTCCCAGGCGATCATCGCCAACGCTCGCCAGGTGATTCTGGCGGCCGACTCCAGCAAGTTCGGGCGCAATGCCATGGTGCGGCTGGGGTCGATCAGCCTGATCGACTGTCTGGTGACCGACAAGGCACCGGTGCCTTCGCTGCTGCAGTTGCTCAACCAGCACAAGATTCGCCTGGAAGTCGTCTAACCGTACGACACGGCGTGGGAGCGGGCTCTGCCCGCGAAGATGACACCGCACATCACATGAGGAACTGCGGCGTTCTTTTCGCGGGCAGAGCCCGCTCCCACATTCCGCATCAGCGCTTCAATAAACGCGATTTTGTTCGGTTATTTTCATTTCTCGCTCGTTCGATCAGTTTTTTCAATCGAATACGACTGGCCTGTGCCTTGCTGTTGCGCTACTATTTTCGAAAATGAACATCAATGTTCGATTTCAATTTCGAAAAGCCGCAGGAGGCCGACATGCCCCACACTACCTTGCCCACCCCTCCCCTGTCCGAAGTCTATGATGTGGCCGTGATTGGCGGCGGCATCAATGGCGTCGGCATCGCAGCGGATGCGGCAGGTCGCGGGCTGTCGGTGTTCCTTTGCGAAAAGGACGACCTGGCCAGCCACACCTCCTCGGCCAGCAGCAAGCTGATCCACGGTGGCCTGCGTTACCTGGAACACTACGAGTTCCGCCTGGTGCGTGAAGCCCTGGCCGAGCGCGAAGTGCTGCTGGCCAAGGCACCGCACATCGTCAAGCCTATGCGCTTCGTGCTGCCCCACCGCCCGCACCTGCGCCCGGCGTGGATGATCCGCGCCGGCTTGTTCCTTTACGATCATCTGGGCAAGCGCGAAAAACTGGCCGGCTCGCGCAGCCTGAAGTTCGGCGCCGACAGCGTGCTGAAAAGCGAGATCACCCGCGGTTTCGAATACTCCGACTGCTGGGTTGACGATGCCCGCCTGGTGGTGCTCAACGCCCAGTCGGCCCGTGAACACGGCGCTCACCTGCACACCCGCACCCGCTGCCTGAACGCCCGGCGCATCAAGGGCCTGTGGCACGTGCACCTGGAGCGCGCCGACGGCAGTCTGTTTTCCATTCACGCCAAGGCGCTGGTCAACGCTGCCGGGCCGTGGGTGGCCAAGTTCATCCGTGACGACCTGAAGCTGGATTCGCCCTACGGCATCCGCCTGATCCAGGGCAGCCACCTGATCGTGCCCAAACTGTATGAAGGCGAGCAGGCGCACATCCTGCAAAACGAAGACCAGCGCATCGTCTTCACTATCCCGTACATGGAACGCTTCACCATCATCGGCACAACGGACCGTGAATACACGGGCGATCCAGCCAAGGTGAGCATCACCGAAGCCGAGACCGATTACCTGCTGAAGGTGGTCAACGCGCACTTCAAGAAGCAGGTGCAGCGCAGCGACATCCTGCATACCTACTCGGGCGTGCGCCCGCTGTGCAATGACGAATCCGACAACCCGTCGGCCGTGACCCGCGACTACACCCTGTCGTTGTCCGGTGGTGCCGATGACGCGCCGTTACTGTCGGTGTTCGGCGGCAAGCTGACCACCTACCGCAAGCTGGCCGAATCGGCCATGGCGCAGCTGGCGCCGTTCTTCAAGCACATGAAGGGCAGCTGGACCGCCACCGCGCCATTGCCCGGCGGCGAGCAGATGACCACTCCGCAGGCGCTGGCCCAAAGCCTGGTGGCCAAGCATGCCTGGCTGCCGGTCGAACTGGCGCGGCGCTGGGCGATTACCTACGGCAGCCGCAGCTGGAAACTGCTGGAGGGCGCGCAGGGCCTGGACGATCTGGGCGAACTGATGGGTTTCAACCTGTATACCCGCGAAGTGGACTACCTGTGCCGCGAGGAATGGGCGGTGGAAGCGGTCGATATCCTGTGGCGTCGTACCAAGCTGGGGTTGCTCACCAGTGCGGCCGAACAGCAGAAGCTGGCGGACTACCTGCTCAAGGCCCTGCACACCCAAGCCGCCTAAACTTGTGGGAGCGGGCTCTGCCCGCGAAGAGACCGCCGCTGTCGTCCGTTGATACGCGGTGTTCTTTTCGCTGGCAGAGCCCGCTCCCACAAAAGCCTGTGCCCATGATCGGGTTTCCGAATGCCTGCAATGCTAGCATTCGGCCATCCGATCAATTCCCTCCGCCACATCCCCTTCACGAAAGATTAATCGCCTTGCCAATCAAGACTTTAGGCTAACGCCCCAAGCCTGGCACGACTCATGCTCTACACTTTGCATCGGAATCAGCACCACAGAGTGCTGAACGAATGAGCCCCCAGACGGCTCCCATAAAAAAAACAAAGGTCGAGGAGACATAGATGCGCATCATTCACACCCTGCTGGGTGCAGCCATTGCTGCAACACTGATCAGCAGCCCTGCACTGGGCGAAGAGCTGACCGGCACCCTCAAGAAGATCAAGGATTCGGGCACGATCACCCTGGGCCACCGTGACGCGTCCATCCCGTTCTCCTACATCGCCGATGCCTCGGGCAAACCGGTCGGCTATTCCCATGACATCCAGTTGAAAATCGTCGAAGCCATCAAGAAAGACCTCGACCTGCCCAACCTGAACGTCAAATACAACCTGGTCACCTCGCAAACCCGTATTCCGCTGGTGCAGAACGGCACTGTCGACATCGAGTGCGGCTCCACTACCAACAACGCCGAGCGCCAGCAGCAAGTGGACTTCTCGGTGGGCATCTTCGAGATCGGCACCCGCCTGTTGTCCAAGAAAGACTCGGCCTACAAGGACTTCCCGGACCTCAAGGGCAAGAACGTGGTGACCACCGCCGGCACCACCTCCGAGCGCCTGCTCAAGGCCATGAACGCCGACAAGCAGATGGGCATGAACGTGATCTCGGCCAAGGACCACGGCGAATCCTTCCAAATGCTGGAATCGGGCCGCGCCGTGGCCTTCATGATGGACGACGCGCTGCTGGCCGGCGAAATGGCCAAGGCCAAGAAGCCCGACGACTGGGCCGTGACCGGTACCGCGCAGTCCCACGAAATCTACGGCTGCATGGTGCGCAAGGGTGACCCGGCGTTCAAGAAAGTCGTGGATGACGCCATTGTCGCGGTGTTCAAGTCCGGCGAAATCAACACCATCTACAACAAGTGGTTCACCCAGCCGATTCCACCCAAGGGCCTGAACCTGATGTTCGCGGAAAGCGATGAGCTGAAGAACCTGATCGCCAACCCCACCGACCAGCCCGCCAAGGACTGATCCGCCCGCACCGTCTAACCTTCAATCAACCACTGGCCCGATTCGGGCCGGTGGCTGGTTGCAGGTGCCCGTGAATCACCAATCCAAGGGGAGACCCTGATGAATTACAACTGGGACTGGGGCGTGTTCTTCAAGTCCACCGGTATCGGCAACGAGATCTACCTGGACTGGTACCTGACCGGCCTGGGCTGGACCATCGGCATTGCCGTCGCCGCCTGGATCATTGCCTTGCTGCTGGGCTCCGTGCTCGGCGTGATGCGCACCGTGCCCAACCGCTGGGTATCGGCCATCGCCACCACTTACGTGGAAATCTTCCGCAACGTGCCGCTGCTGGTGCAGCTGTTCATCTGGTACTTCGTGATTCCCGACCTGATGCCCCAGGGCTTCCAGGACTGGTTCAAGCAGGACCTCAACCCCACCACCGCCGCCTTCCTCAGCGTGGTGGTGTGCCTGGGCCTGTTCACCGCAGCCCGGGTGTGCGAGCAGGTGCGCACCGGCATCCAGGCGCTGCCCAAGGGCCAGGAATCGGCCGCGCGCGCCATGGGCTTCAAGCTGCCGCAAATCTACTGGAACGTGCTGCTGCCCCAGGCCTATCGCATCATCATTCCGCCGCTGACCTCGGAATTTCTCAACGTGTTCAAAAACTCCTCGGTGGCCTCGCTGATCGGCCTGATGGAGCTGCTGGCGCAAACCAAGCAGACCGCGGAATTCTCCGCCAACCTGTTTGAGGCGTTCACGCTGGCCACGCTGATCTACTTCACCCTGAACATGAGCCTGATGCTGCTGATGCGCCTGATCGAGAAGAAAGTCTCGGTGCCCGGCCTGATTTCCGTGGGGGGCAAGTAAATGGACTTCAGTGGAATCATTCCCGCCCTACCGGGCCTGTGGAACGGCATGCTGATGACCCTGCAACTGATGGTCATGGGCATCGTCGGCGGCCTGGTGCTGGGCACCGTGCTGGCCCTGATGCGGTTGTCGTCCAGCAAGTTGCTGTCCAATGTCGCCGGCGCCTATGTCAACTACTTCCGCTCCATCCCGCTGCTGCTGGTGATCACCTGGTTCTACCTGGCAGTGCCTTATGTGCTGCGCTGGATCACCGGCCATGACACCCCGGTAGGCGCATTCACGTCCTGCGTCGTAGCCTTCATGATGTTCGAGGCGGCGTACTTCTGCGAGATCGTGCGGGCCGGCGTGCAGTCCATCTCCAAGGGCCAGATGGGCGCAGCGCAGGCCCTGGGCATGACCTACGGGCAGATGATGCGCCTGATCATCCTGCCCCAGGCGTTCCGCAAGATGACCCCGCTGCTGCTGCAGCAAAGCATCATCCTGTTCCAGGACACCTCGCTGGTGTACACCGTGGGCCTGGTCGACTTCCTCAACTCGGCACGGGCCAACGGCGACATCATCGGCCAGTCCAACGAGTTCCTGATCTTCGCCGGGCTCGTCTACTTCGTCATCAGCTTCTCCGCCTCGCTGCTGGTCAAGCGTCTGCATAAAAGGTTAGCCGTATGATTTCCATCAAGAACGTCAACAAGTGGTACGGGGACTTCCAGGTGCTGACCGATTGCAGCACCGAGGTCAAGAAGGGTGAAGTGGTGGTGGTGTGCGGGCCGTCGGGCTCGGGCAAGTCCACGCTGATCAAGTGCGTCAACGCGCTGGAGCCCTTCCAAAAGGGTGACATCACCGTGGACGGCACCTCGATTGCCGACCCCAAGACCAACCTGCCCAAGCTGCGCTCGCGGGTGGGCATGGTGTTCCAGCATTTCGAACTGTTCCCGCACCTGACCATCACCGAGAACCTGACCATCGCGCAGATCAAGGTGCTGGGCCGCAGCAAGGAAGAAGCCACCGCCAAGGGCCTGAAACTGCTGGAGCGCGTGGGGCTCTCGGCGCACGCGCACAAGCACCCGGGTCAGTTGTCCGGCGGCCAGCAGCAGCGCGTGGCCATCGCCCGGGCCTTGGCCATGGACCCGATCGTGATGCTGTTCGACGAGCCCACCTCGGCCCTGGACCCGGAGATGGTCAACGAGGTGCTGGACGTGATGGTGCAACTGGCCCACGAAGGCATGACCATGATGTGCGTGACCCACGAGATGGGCTTCGCGCGCAAGGTGGCCAACCGGGTGATCTTCATGGACAAGGGCCAGATCGTCGAAGACTGCCCCAAGGAAGAGTTCTTCGGCGACGTCAGCGCGCGCTCGGAACGGGCGCAGCACTTCCTCGCTAAAATCCTGCAACACTAAAGCCACCCGGCCAGTGCCCTTTGGGCACTGGCCGCTGGCAGGCCCCAAGGCACTGTGATGAAATGCGCCCCTGATCATTCCCGCGCGACGTCGCCTGCCCTTGCCGTGAAACCCCGTCTGATTCGCCACCTGTTCCTGCCGCCCCTGATCCTGCTGCTGACCATCGGCCTGGGCTATGCCGGCTATCGCGCCAGCCTCTACAGCGGCATCCGCGGGCTGGACGAAAGCGGTGAGCGCCAGCTGGAACTCAACGGCCGGGCGGTGGAAAGCGAGATCAACAAATACACCTTCCTGCCCAGCCTGCTGGAGCTGGAACACAGCGTCTCCGACCTGCTGGCCGACCCCGATGCGGAGGGCCGCCGCCAGGCGGTCAACGACTACCTGGAAGGCCTGAACCGCCGCAGCCACAGCAGCGCCATCTACGTGCTGGACACCACCGGCCGCGTACAGGCCAGCAGCAACTGGCGCGATGCCAACAGCTACCTGGGCGAGGACCTGTCGTTCCGCGCCTATTTCCAAGACGCCATCCGCGGCCAGGACGGGCGCTTCTATGGCATCGGCACCACCACCGGCGAGCCCGGCTATTACCTGGCCCATGGCCTGGAAGAGCACGGCAAGATCGTTGGCGTGGCAGTGGTCAAAGTGCGCATGGAGTCGCTGGAAGAGCGCTGGCAGAAGGCGCGGCTGGAGGCCTTCGTCAGTGACGAGAACGGCATCATCATCCTCTCCAGCGACCCTGCCCGCCGCCTGAAATCCGTAGGCCCGCTGACACCTGAGACCAAAGAACGCCTGGCGCGCAGCCTGCAGTACTACTGGTTCTCGCTGACCGAACTGCAGCCCCTGGAGCGCGAGACCCTGGCCGATGGCGTGGAGCGCCTGAGCTTCCCTGCGGCCGGCGCCCGGCCCGGCAGCCAACGCGAAGTCAGCTACCTGGCCCAGACCCGCGAGCTCAAGGACACCCCCTGGCACTTCACCCTGCTGACCCCGCTGCAGGACCTGCGCCGCGAGGCGATCATCCAGGGCGTGCTGGTGGCCGTGGCCTTTGCCCTGCTGGCGTTTTTGCTGATTGCCTGGAACGAGCGGCGCAAGGTCATCGCCACCCGCCTGGCCGCCCGCGAAGCGCTGCAGGAGGCCAACAGCCAACTGGAGCGGCGCATCGCCGAGCGCACCGAAAACCTGCGCGCCAGCAACGAACGGCTCAAGAGCCAGATCCGCGAGCGCCGCCAGGCCGAGGAAACCCTGCGCCACGCCCAGGACGAACTGGTGCAGGCCGGCAAGCTGGCGGCCATCGGCCAGATGTCCACCAGCATCGCCCACGAACTCAACCAGCCGCTGGCGGCGCTGCGCACCCTGTCCGGCAACACCGTGCGTTTCCTGGAGCGCGGCGCACTGGACACGGCCAGCACCAACCTGGGCACCATGAACCAGTTGATCGACCGCATGGGCCGCATCACCGCCAGCCTGCGATCGTTCGCGCGGCGGGGCGAAGACCGTGGCCGGGCATCACTGACCCAGGCCGTGGATGCGACCCTGCAGGTGCTGGCAGCGCGCATCGGCGCCCAGGGCGTGAGCGTTCACCGCCAGTTCAGCGAAGCGCAACTAGCCATTGGCCAGACGCGCCTGGAGCAGATCCTCGGCAACCTAATGGGCAATGCGCTGGATGCCATGCAGCAAGTGACCGCCCCGGCACTGTGGCTGGATGGCGATACCTTGGACGATGGCCGCTACCGCCTGCGGGTACGCGACAATGGCCACGGTATCGACCCGCAAACGCGCAAGCACCTGTTCGAACCATTCTTCACCACCAAACCGGGCGAGCAAGGGCTGGGGCTGGGCCTGACCTTGTCAGCCAGCCTAGCGGCGGCCGCCGGCGGCAGCCTGTCAGCCGAGCACCCGGAGGAAGGCGGCACCGCCTTCGTGCTGACCTTGCCGCCGCTCAACGCCCAACCGCCCACTTCTGCAGTCGAGCCATCATGAACACCTCGCTTACCGTTCTGATCGTCGAGGACGATCCCCATGTGCTGCTCGGGTGCCAGCAAGCCCTGAGCCTGGAAGACATCCCGTGCCAGGGCGTGGGCAGCGCCGAAGAAGCGCTGGCGCTGATCGGCGACGATTTCGCCGGCATCGTCGTCAGCGACATTCGCCTGCCGGGCATCGATGGCCTGGAACTGCTGAACCGCCTCAAGGCCCGCGACCCGAGCCTGCCGGTGGTGCTGATCACCGGCCATGGCGATATCTCCATGGCCGTGGGCGCCATGCGCGCCGGCGCCTACGACTTCATGGAAAAGCCGTTCTCGCCCGAGCGCCTGGTGGACGTGGTGCGCCGTGCCCTGGAACAGCGTGGCCTGGCCCGCGAGGTGTCGTCGCTACGCCGCCAGCTGGCCAGCCGCTCGACCCTTGAGGGGCGCATCATCGGCCGTTCGCCGGCCATGCAGAACCTGCGCGAACTGATCGCCAACGTCGCCGACACTTCGGCCAACGTGCTGATCGAAGGCGAGACCGGCACCGGCAAGGAACTGGTGGCGCGCTGCCTGCACGATTTCAGCCGGCGCCAGCCGCAGCCCTTCGTGGCGCTGAACTGTGGCGGCCTGCCGGAGAACCTGTTCGAAAGCGAAATCTTCGGCCACGAGGCCAACGCCTTCACCGGCGCCGGCAAGCGCCGCATCGGCAAGATCGAGCACGCCAACGGCGGCACGCTGTTCCTCGACGAAGTGGAAAGCATGCCGCTGAACCTGCAGATCAAGCTGCTGCGCGTGTTGCAGGAGCGCACCCTGGAGCGCCTGGGTTCCAACCACAGCATCGACGTGGATTGCCGGGTCATCGCCGCCACCAAGGCTGACCTGGACGAGCTGAGCCGCAGCAACGGTTTCCGCAGCGACCTGTACTACCGCCTCAACGTGGTCACCCTGGAACTGCCGCCCCTGCGCGAGCGTCGCGAAGACATCCTGCAACTGTTCGAGCACTTCCTGGAGCTGTCGGCGCTGCGCTTCGACCGCGAGATACCCGAACTCGACAGCCAGACCCTGTCGCGGCTGATGAGCCACGACTGGCCGGGCAACGTGCGCGAACTGCGCAACGTCGCCGAACGCTATGCGCTGGGCCTGCCGGCCTTCAAGAAAAGCGGCGCCCAGGCAGCGCCCGGGGTGGGCTTTGCCGAAGCGGTGGAAGCCTTCGAGCGCAACCTGCTCAGCGATGCGCTGGCGCGGCACAACGGCAACCTGAGCCAGGCGAGTCTGGACTTGGGCATGGCCAAGACCACGCTGTTCGACAAGGTGAAGAAGTATGGGCTGAGCTAGGGGGGGCGCCCTTCCCGAGCTTCGCCCGGTCCCACAGACCGGAAGAGTTTCCCCCTGTGGGACCGGGCGAAGCTCGGGAAAGCCCCAACACAAATCCGCCCCTGCGACAGCGTGTATAGTCAGATTATCCATTACACTATAAATTATAGTCAGATAGATATTCGAGGATAATCGATGAGCCTTTCACGCCCGATCTTCCAACGCGCTTTGCTGGCGCAGTCCCTGGCCCGCGATGTGGCAGGCGAGTCCTTCGTCGATTACAGTTCCGGACTGTTCCTGGCAGCTCCCCGCAGAACCGGCAAAAGCACCTTCCTCAACAATGATTTCATTCCCGAATGCGAGCGGCGCGGCTGGCTTGCCGTGTACGTAGACTTGTGGGCTGACCGTGACACCGACCCGGCCGAGTTGATATCGGGCGCCATCGGCACCGCGTTGGGCCTGTTCGAAAACTCGCTGAGCAAAGCGGCGAAAAAAGCCGGCATCGAAAAAATCAGCCTGTTGCGCACCCTCAGCTGGGACTTCAGCAAGCCGCGACTGCCTGCTGGTACCACCCTGGCAAAAGCACTGGAGGTGCTACACAGCGTTGCCGGGAAAATGATCGTGCTGATCATCGATGAAGCCCAACATGCGCTGAACAGTGAAAGCGGCCTCAACGCCATGTTTGCCCTCAAGGCGGCGCGGGACCATCTGAATCGCGGTCGTGGGCCAGATGGCGTGCGGCTGGTGTTCACCGGTTCCAGCCGAGACAAACTGGCCAACTTGGTGCTCAAGAGCAAGCAACCGTTCTTCGGTGCGAACATTACGGCGTTCCCGTTGCTGGGCCATGATTTCGTCGAGTTCGTCACCGACCTCTGGAACCAACGCCTGGCCGCCACCAATCAGTTCAATGTCGAAGATCTGGAGTACGCCTTCCAACTCGTCGGTCGCCGGCCGGAGATGCTCAATCAGCTATTGACCGAGGTCAGCGTAGGGCGAGGCGAAGCCAGCAACCTGGGTGAACTGCTACGCACTGGGGCGCTCAACCACCAGGCAGGCATCTGGAGCGATTACGAAAGTGCCTGCAATGACCTGTCAGCGTTGCAACGGGCAGTGCTGAACGTGATCGCCGAACGCACGATCAGCAAGCAACCGTTCGCACCGTTCTCCGAGCAGACCTTTGCACAGGTCAATCGCACGCTTGAACTGGCCCACGCGGACCCTAACGCCTCCACCCCAAATGTCCAGAAGGCCCTGGACGCCCTGCGCGATAAAGAGCTGGTCTGGAAAGCCAACCGCGGCGAATACGCACTGGAAGATTCCGCCATGGCAGAGTGGCTGACGCGCGCGGGCGTCTCAGGATAGCGGCGAATTCAGAACTTATACGCCACCGCCGTCTGCACCTCCCCCTGATTCACATGCCCACGCTGGCTGACAATGCTGCTGTCCGCCGCCGAGCCTTCCAGGTGTATCCAGTTGACGTTGGCCAGCAATGACCAATGGGGCGCCAAGGGGAATTGCGCGCCCTGGCTCAGGGTCCAGTTCTGCAAGCCCCCGCTGGCACGGTAGGCGCCGATGCCGCTGGCCTGGGCTTCATTGGCATCGACGCCAAAATAGGTCTGGTTCATGCGCTGGTCGGCGAAATGCGCCACCAGTTCGGTAGCGCCGAATACGCCGCCGCCCAACGGGTAATCCAGCTCGGTGCCCAACCGTCCCAAGGTACCGCCTTGGCCATGGCCACCCCCTTCGGCGCGGCCGGCCTGGGCATAGACGCGCCAGTACTCCACCGGGCTGTACTGCACGAACCCACCCACCTCGGCCATGTCCGGCACATCGCGCAAGCCGCGCAGGCGGTCGTTGCCGTTGCGCCCTTCCACCAGGTTGGCCATGGGCCCGGCGCTCCAGCCGTTGCCGGTCTTCAGCGCCGCCCAGGTCAGGCCTTCGTCCGAATCCAGGCCGATGTTGCCCCAGGTCAGGTCCAGGTAGGGCATGGGCTTGGTTTCGTAATGGCTGCCGGTGGGATCGCTGGGCTGGTAGGACAGGCCCACGCCGGCATCGCCGGTGAGCGGCGTGGCCCAGACAGGGCTGGCCGCAACCACGGCCAGCAGTAACAGAATTCGTGACATCAATTGCACTCTCATAATCTGGAGCAGCGGCCGACAGGCCGCGTCACGGACGCCCCGCACCTGCTGACAGACCCGCCGCCTGCGACGCAGCCTTCGGCAGCTACAGGGCGGCGGCGTCTGCATCGCGGCCAAGGCCGGCTCCTACCCCGGACGGTGTAGGAGCCGACTTTAGTCGCGATGCAGGCGACGCGGTCCAAGACAGTTGCTGCTACACGTGTTCAAGTACGCGCATGAACGCGCACGCGGGGGCCGCCACGCAAGCACTCATGTTGTTTGTAGCCACCTACAAAAATTGTAGCTTCGCCCCTGCAAAACCCCGCCACAGCCCGCAGAACAAGGGCCCCAGCCGGTTGGCACGCTCCCTGCTCTACCCCTGGCCAAGCGCAAACTGCGCTGCTGACCCATAGGTAACTGCAGATGATGCACTGGCATATCGTGTGTGACTTCGACGGGACCATCACCCCGAGCGATGTCATCGACAACATCCTGGATCGCTTCGCCGATCCGCGCTGGGAAGCCATCGAAGCGCAATGGCTGGCCGGTGAAATCGGCTCGCGTGAATGCCTGAGCCAACAACTGGCCCTGGTCAAGGCCCAGCCGGCACAGCTGCTGGAATACTTCGACAGCGTCACCATCGACCCAGGCTTTGCGCCGTTCGTGGAACTGGTGCTGGAGCGTGGCGCCAGCCTGGCCGTGGTCAGCGACGGCCTGGAGCAGGCCATCGCCCGCATCCTGGCGCGCAATGGCGCGCCGTTGCTGCCGATCATCGCCAACCAGTTGCGCCAGGTCGACGCCGACAGCTGGCGCATTGTGTTCCCCCACGCCAGCGATGCCTGCCGCGCCGCCTCGGGCAATTGCAAGTGCAAGTCCTCGCCTGCCAGCAAACGCATCCTGGTGATCGGCGACGGCAAGTCCGACATGTGCGTAGCCGGCACCGCCGACTTCGTCTTCGCCAAGGGCAGCCTGGCCGACCACTGCGAACGCAATGGCATTGCCCACGCCCGCTTCGATTCCTTCGCGCAGCTGCCAGCCCTGCTGGCCGCCCTGCCGCAGTACACCGGCAACACCGTTCCACACCTCAATTCAGAACAGCAGGAACTCTTCCACCATGTCTAACACCCCACGCATCACCAGCGAAGAAGATCAGATCCTTCTGGACAAGGAATCGCGCTACTGCTCGTTCGGTGACACCGTTCACTACATCGAGCCACCGCGCATCTTCAGCCGCTGCGAAGGTTCCTACGTCTACGACACCAACGACCAGGCCTACCTGGACCTGCAGATGTGGTACTCGGCCGTCAACTTCGGCTACGCCAACCCACGCCTGAACAACGCCCTGAAACAGCAGATCGACACCCTGCCGCAAATCGCCAGCCAGTACCTGCACAAAGGCAAGATCGAGCTGTCGGAAATGATCGCGGTGGATGCCAAGAAGAAATTCGGCATGGACGGTCGCGTGCATTTCAACGTAGGCGGTTCGCAGTCCATCGAAGACTCGCTGAAAGTGGTGCGCAACGCCTCCAACGGCAAGAGCCTGATGTTCGCCTTCGAAGGCGGCTACCACGGCCGTACCCTGGGCGCCTCGTCGATCACGTCCAGCTACCGCTACCGTCGCCGCTACGGCCACTTCGGCGAGCGCGCACAATTCATCCCGTTCCCGTACCACTTCCGCGGCCCCAAGGGCATGAGCAAGGAAGAGTACGGCAGCTACTGCGTGAAGCAGTTCGCCCGCCTGTTCGAAACCGAATACAACGGTGTGTGGGACCCTAAAGTCGGCCAGTGCGAATACGCCGCCTTCTACGTGGAACCGATCCAGGGCACCGGCGGCTACGTGATCCCGCCGATGAACTTCTACAGTGAGCTCAAGCAGGTGCTGGACCAGCACGGCATCCTGATGGTGGTCGACGAAATCCAGATGGGCTTCTACCGTACCGGCAAGCTGTGGTCCATTGAGCACTTCGACGTCAAACCCGACGTACTGGTGTTCGGCAAGGCGCTGACCAACGGCCTCAACCCGCTGGGCGGCATCTGGGCCCGCGAAGAGCTGATCAACCCGGGCATCTTCCCACCAGGCTCCACTCACTCCACCTTCGCCTCCAACCCACTGGGCACCGCCGTGGGCCTGGAAATGTTCAAGATGACCAGCGAAGTGGACTACGGCGCCATGGTCATGGCCAAGGGCAAGTACTTCCTGGCCGGCCTGGAAGACCTGAAGAAACGCTACAAGATCGTCGGCGACGTCGACGGCCTGGGCCTGGCCCTGCGCATGGAAATATGCGGCGAAGACGGCTTCACCCCGGACAAGGCCAAGCTCGACGAGATGGTCGAGGAAGGCATGAAGGGTGACATCGAGATCGACGGCCGCCGCCTGGGCCTGATCCTCGACGTGGGCGGTTACTACAAGAACGTGATCACCCTGGCGCCGTCGCTGGAAATCAGCTACCCGGAAATCGACCTGGCCATCGCCCTGCTCGATCGCCTGCTGCACCGGGTGACCCAGAAGTGAGTGCCGCGCAGATCGATATGGGTGTCGGCGACGCCAGCTTCGTGCTCGGCAACGGCCCGGTGGCCGTGCTGCTGATCCACGGGCTGACCGGCACCCCCACCGAACTGCGCAAGGTAGCCCAGGGACTGGCCAAGAGTGGGTACACGGTTTACGTGCCCACCCTGGCTGGCCACTGCGGGGACAACGCCGATCTGCAAGCCACGACATGGCGCGACTGGTACGCCAGCGCGCTGAAGACCTTCGAGGGCATCCGTCAGGTGCACCAACAGGTCTTCGTCGGTGGTTTGTCGATGGGCGCGGTCCTGTCGATGCACCTGGCCGCCCAACGGCCAGGCGAGGTGGCGGGGTTGCTGCTGTACTCCACCACCTTGCGCTACGACGGCTGGAACATGCCCTGGGTGGCACGCCTGACGCCGCTGTTCATGGCCTTGCCGTTCGGCGTGCACATCTGCCGTTTCAACGAGAAGCCGCCCTACGGGATCAAAAACCCGCGGTTGCGTGCCATCGTCGAGAAGCAGATGAAAGCCGGCGAGAGTGCCAACGCCGGGTTGCTGACCATGTCGGGCATCAGCGTGCGCGAACTGCATCGTCTGGTGGCCGAAGTGAAACGCGGCATGCCGAGCATCAAGGCGCCGGCGCTGGTGCTGCATTCCAGCGAGGACGACATCACCAGCCGCTGGAACGCCGACTACATCGAGGCGCACATCGGCGGCCCGGTGACCAAGATCCTGCTCGACGACTGCTATCACATGATCACCGTGGACCTGCAGTACCCCAAGGTGATCAACCTGAGCGCAGACTTCATCCAGCTTCACGCGCCAGGCCTTGCCCAGGCATCCTGATTCAGGGCTACATGCTAATCTGCGCAAAATCGTGGGAGCGGGCTCTGCCCGCGAAGCGGACGCTGCGGTGTCTCAGGCACTACGGGGCGTTGTTTTCGCGGGTAGAACCCGCTCCCACGTGTAGCTCCCAGCCATAGCGAGTATCGATGAGCCCGCCTGCCCCTACCCCCCCG
Source organism: gamma proteobacterium L18 (assembly GCA_000497835.1). Classification (GTDB taxonomy): domain Bacteria; phylum Pseudomonadota; class Gammaproteobacteria; order Pseudomonadales; family Pseudomonadaceae; genus Aquipseudomonas. The sequence goes on from KI547167.1 coordinate 103,107, forward strand.
GTCTTCCGCCCGTCGCGCTGGAACCTGCAACGCAAGCTGATCCTGGCGTTCTGGCTGGTCAGCGTGGTGCCGACCATGATCGCCGCCGAACTGGCCGCCACCACCCTGGCAGGGATCTTCGACAGTAACGTGCGTGTCTGGCTGCAGGAATCGACCAAGATCGTCGAGGACGAACTCAGCGAAATCCTGCGCGACAACACCCGCGTCGCCCAACTGTTTCTGCAATACGCCCCCGCCGACCAGCCCACCCTGCCGGCCACCGCGCGTCAGGGCAAGCTGATCAGCGACATAGCCGACGCCATGGGTATCGACGTGGTAGCGCTGATTCGCACCCGCGACCACAAGGTGGTGTTCTCCACGGCGGCCGACGACATCGTTTCGCAAATCAGCCTGGCCCCCGACGCCATGCTGCAGACCATTCACAACGCCAACACCCGCGTCGGCACCGTGGTCTCGGTATTCCCCACCCAGCAGAATGGCGAGGACTACCAACTGCTGGTGGCCACCTTCCTGGATGCCAGCTTCCTGACCAGCGTGGCCGACGTGCATTCGCTGGACCTGCGCCTGTACCTGTCCAATGGCCAGGAATTCTCCGAAGTGTTTTCCAGCCAGCGCTTCGAAGATCACCCCGCCGTAGTGCCCCATCGCCTGGAACAGATGCTGCGCGATACGCGCGAGCCTACCGAGCAGTTCACCAGCCGCTACAGCGGCCTGTTCCGCCCGTTGCTCAACGAAAAGGGGCAACTGCAGGGCATCGTCTTCAGCGGCCTGCTGCGTCACAGCAGCCTGCTGGGCCTGGTCAACCAGCGCAATCTGTTCACCCTGATCTTCCTGCTGGGTTCGGCGTTGTCCCTGGGTGTGGGCGTGCTGGTCACCCGGCGCCTGACCCGGCCCATGCGTGCCCTGTCCGAAGGCGTACGCGCCGTGACCGCAGGCGACTACAGCCAGCAGGTGGAGGTACTGGGCAACGACGAGTTGGCCGAACTGGGCATGACCTTCAACCACATGACCCAGGGCCTGCAGGCCCTGCAACACCTGGAAGCGCAAATGCGCCGTCGCGACCGCCTGCACACCCTGGGCGAAGTCGCCATGGGCCTGGCCCACGAGATCCGCAACCCGCTGGGCATCATCAAGACCGCCACGCAGTTGCTGCACCGCCGCGCCGCCTTGCCTGAAGCCGACATGCGCCACCTGGAATACGTGATTTCGGAAGTCACCCGCATCAACGAACTGATCACCGAATTCCTCGACTTCGCCAAGCCCAGCCCACCGATCCGTACGGTGATGCCCGCGCGCGACTTGCTGGAAGACACCCTGGGCTTCTGCGCCCCGGAACTGGCCACCCACAATATCCACGCCCGCATCGACGACCAGGCCCCCGGCGCCACGCTGTACGCCGACGGCCGCCAGCTCAAGCAGGCGTGCCTGAACCTGGTGCTCAATGCCATCGACGCCATGCCCGACGGCGGCCACCTGACCCTGGGCATCACCCAGGCAGGCAGCGACACACGGTTGAGCATCGAGGACGATGGCCAGGGTATCCCGGGCGATATCAAGGAGCGCATCTTCAACCCGTTCGTCACCACCAAGGCTTCGGGTACCGGCCTTGGCCTTGCAAAAGTATTCTCGATCATGGAAAACCATGACGGCCGCGTGGAGTGCATCAGCGCCCCCGGCCAGGGCGCCACGTTCAATCTGTATATCCCGGCACGCGAAGGAGAGCCCTCTTGAGCCACACCGTTCTTATCGTCGATGACGAACCCAAGCTGTGCGACCTGCTGGTCTCGGCGCTCAGCCAGGGCGAGGTGCAGGTGCGCAGTGCCGGCAACGGCCTGCTGGCCCTGGAGATCATGGAACGTGAAAGCGTCGACCTGGTGATCAGCGACTGGCGCATGCCCGGCATGGACGGCCCGCAACTGCTTGCCGAGATCAAGCAGCGCTTCCCCCAGGTGCCGGTGATCGTCATGACCGCCTACTCGACGGTCAAGAACGCCGTGCAGTCCATGCGCAACGGCGCCTTCGATTACATCGCCAAGCCGTTCGACATCGACGAACTGGACATCACCGTGCACAAGGCATTGCAGTTCCGCGATATTTTGCGCGACAACGCCCGCATGCGTGCCGAGTTGGACCACCAGCACCAGTTCGACAGCCTAGTGGGCGAAAGCCCGGCCTTCCGCCGTGTATTGCAAGCCATCGACTCGGTGCGCGAAAGCAGCGCCACCATCCTGCTGACCGGCGAGAGCGGTACCGGCAAGGAAATGGTCGCCCGCGCCATCCATCAGCACGGCAACCGCGCCGACCAGCCGTTCGTGGCCGTCAACTGCGCGGCCATCCCTGAGGGGCTGTTGGAGAGCGAAATGTTCGGCCATCGCAAGGGCGCCTTCACCGGCGCGGTCAGCGACCGCATTGGCCGCTTTCAACAGGCTGACAAGGGCACGCTGTTTCTCGACGAGGTGGGGGACATGCCGCTGGCGTTGCAGGCCAAGATCCTGCGCGCCCTGCAGGAGCGCCTGATCGAGCCGGTGGGCGATACCCGCGAGCGCAGAGTCGACGTGCGTGTGATTGCCGCCACCCATAAGAACCTGATGGAGGCGGTGGCGAAGAAGGAGTTTCGCGAAGACCTGTATTACCGCCTCAATGTCTTCCCCATCCCCCTGCCCGCGCTGCGCGAGCGCAGCGAGGACATCCCGGCGCTGGCGCATCACTTCGCCGGCCTGCTGGGGGCCGAGGCCGGCAAGCGCATCACCGGCTTCAGCGCCCAGGCCATGCAGTCGATGCTCAACTACCCGTGGCCGGGCAACATTCGCGAACTGCAGAACTGCGTGGAGCGGGCGACCATCGTGGCCCAGGGGACGCTGATCGAGCAGCAGGATTTGCCGGCGTATCTGTTCGAGCCCGCTGCCGGGCAGACCGATGAGGTGGTGCCCAGCGGCGTGCCCAATGATCTGGATGGCAAGTTGGCCGAGGTCGAGAAGGCCTGGATTCTGGCGGCGTTGCAGCAGACCAATGGTGTGCAGGCTGCGGCGGCGCAGCTGATGGGCATCAGTGAGCGCAGCCTGTGGTACCGCTTGAAGAAGCTGGCGATTCAGGTCAGCAAGTTTGCCCGATAAGAACTTCCTCACCTGTGGGACCGCTACAACCCCGCCACCGGGGCGTCGTGCATTTTCTGCGCATCCAGGTACGGCAACACCGCCGCCAGCAACGGCGCCTTGAACGCCTCCTGGAATCGATGCGCCAACCCCGGTATCAAGCGCAATTCACTGCCGCGAATATGCGCCGCCAGATGCACCCCATGCATCACCGGCAACAACGGGTCCGCCGTGCCATGCACCACCAGCGTCGGCACCCGCAGGCTGTCGAGCAACGTCACGCGGCTGGGCTCGGCCAGGATCGCCAGGATCTGGCGTTTGACGCCCTCGGGGTTGAACGCCCGGTCATAGGACAGCGCCGCCTGGTGCAACAGCACCTGCCGGTCATCCACCACGTCCGGGCTGCCCAGGGCGGCCAGCAGATCGGCTTGCTGCTCGATCGCCACTTCACGGTTGGGCGCCCCGCGCCGCGCCAGCAGTTGCAGCAACGCCGGGCTGGGCATGGGCAGGCCGGGGTCACCGGAACTGCTCATGATCAGGGTCAGGCTCTCCACCCGCTGCGGCGCCATGGCCGCCATGTGCTGGGCGATCATGCCGCCCATGCTCGCGCCCAACAGGTGGAAGCGGCCAATGTGCAGGCTGTCCATCAGGCCCAGGCCGTCGCCGGCCATGTCGGTCAGGCTGTACGGCGCCGACACCGGCAGGCCGAGCTTGAAGCGCAGCACCTCAAAGGTCAGGTTGGCACTGTCCGGCGCCTGTACCCAGCTGGACAGGCCGACATCGCGGTTGTCATAGCGGATGACGCGAAAACCCTGCTGACACAGCGCTACCACCACCTCGTCCGGCCAGTGGATCAATTGCCCACCCAGGCCCATGACCAGCAGCAGTGCCGGATCGCTGTCGCGCCCAATGCTTTGATACGCCAGGTTGACGTCCTTGAGCGGTGCATGTTGCACCGGGACATTCACGTCGCACGTCGAAGCCGCATAAGAAGACAGGCTGCACAGCAGTGCCGCCAGAAAAACGATTGCCCGCATGAAAAACACCAAAAACGCAGATCCCCAGTAGAGCGCGAGTTTGATGAACTTCAGGCGGGCGCGCTGCCACAGTTCAGTGACAGTTTGATGAACGTCGCCCAGCGGTCATCCGCTGGTGATCGGGCACGGGCGACCGACGGTGCGCAGGTCCGGCAGCAGGCCACCCAGGTCAGCCAGCCAGCGGGCGCCTACCAGCCACAGGTTGTCGCCGAAGCGACGGCGCGCCGGTTGCAATTGAGCCTGCACGGCGTCCAGCTCGCAGCTCCACAGGTCGCTGCCATCGCTGGCCACGCCCAGGGACAGCACCTTGTAGCTGGGCACACGGTCCAGCACCGCGGTGAGTTGCTCGGGGGCGCCCGCCAGGTCCACGTGCAGGCCATCCATCGGCAGGTGCGCGGCCAGGCCCAGATTGTCCTGCAGAGCACCGCCGTAGGTGGCCAGCAGTTTCTTCAGCGGCGAATACTGGAGGATGTGGTAGGCGCGTTCGAAGGCGCTTTTCCAGGCCTGGGGCAGTTCATGGGTAAGGATCGGCTCGTCGATCTGCACCCATTCCACGCCCAGACGGGCCAGGCGCTGGAAGATTTCGCCGTACACCGGCAACAGGATTTCGAGGCGCGACAATGCGCGTACGTCGGCGCCGTTGGCCTGGTCCAGCCACAGGTAGCTCAGTGGCCCCATCAGCACCGGCCTCGGCATTTCGCCACGCGCCAGGGTCTGTTCGACCTCGTCCAGCAGGCGTTGGGTGTAGAACGAAAGGTCGTGAGGGGTGGTGGCCATGGGGGTTGCTCCGGTTTCGATGGCGCTATTATCGACATCCGCTGCAACATGAGACAAACTCAATATATTCGTGTTGATCACAAAGTTTGCTCATAGAGACCGTCATGCTCGAGATCCGTCACCTGAAGACCCTGGCCGCCCTGCGCGAGGCTGACAGCCTGGTGGAAGCCGCCGAACGCCTGCACCTGACCCAGTCGGCGCTGTCGCATCAGTTCAAGGAGCTGGAAGAACGCCTGGGCCTGCCGTTGTTCATGCGCAAAACCAAGCCCATCCGCTTCACCAGCGCCGGCCTGCGCCTGCTGCAACTGGCCGACGCCACCCTGCCGCTGCTGCGCGGGGCCGAGCGCGACATCGCGCGACTGGCCGGCGGCACCGCCGGGCGCCTGCACATGGCCATCGAATGCCACAGCTGCTTCCAGTGGCTGATGCCCACCATCGACCAGTTCCGTGATGCCTGGCCGGAAGTGGAGCTGGACCTGGCCTCGGGCTTCGCCTTCGCACCGCTGCCGGCCCTGGCCCGTGGCGACCTGGACCTGGTGGTGACCAGCGACCCGCTGGAGCTGCCGGGCATCACCTACGTGCCGCTGTTCACCTACGAAGCCATGCTGGCGGTGGCCAACCAGCACGCGCTGGCGAGCAAGCCGTACATCGTGCCCGATGACCTGATCAGCGAAACCCTGATCACCTACCCGGTGGAGCGCGACCGCCTGGACATCTTCACCCGTTTCCTTGAGCCGGCCGACGTGGAGCCTGCGCAAGTGCGCACCTCTGAGCTGACGGTGATGATGATGCAACTGGTGGCCAGCGGCCGTGGCGTGTGCGGCATGCCGCACTGGGCACTGCATGAGTACAGCTCGCGCGGGTATGTGAAGGGTAAGCGCCTGGGCGAGAAAGGCCTGTTCGCCACGCTGTACGCGGCGGTGCGTGCGGACATGCTGGATGCGCCGTACATGCGCGATTTCCTGCTGACGGCCAAGGACACCTCGTTCTCGACGCTGGATGGTGTGAGCGCAGTGCGCTGATACCGCGTCGCCCCTATCGCGAGCAAGCTTTGCTCCCACAGTGTTCATTTCATGCCGGTGTACTTCTGTGGAAGCAAAGCTTGCTCGCGATGAGGCCAGCTCAGTCAACCATCAGAGTGCGGCATAGATCGGCAGGATATGGTCACGAGTCAGCGGCGCCAATTCCAGGTGCCCATGGCTATCACCCTCCACCCACACCGCCTCTTCGATCTCGGCCGCGATATTCACCGCTTCGGCGACATCCACCCGAAACAACTCGCACTTGACCTCGAAGCCCGGCTCATTCGCCGCTGGCGCACTGAACGCACCCAGGTACTGAGCCTGCGCGGGATCAATTCGCACGCCCAACTCCTCGTCCAGCTCGCGCGCCAAGGCATGCACCGGCTGCTCGCCCGGCTCGATCTTGCCGCCTGGCTGCATGAAGGCCAGGGTGTTGCGCTTGCGCACCAGCAGGGTCTTGCCATCGGGGCCGATCAGCAGGGCGGCGGCGATGTGGATGGTACGGTTCATGGCAATCCCCCAAAAAGCGCGGAGTATACCGTTGTGGGACCGGGCGCAGCTCGGGAAACAGACGCCGCGGTGAATCGGCGGCCCCCTTCCCGAGCTTCGCCCGGTCCCACAGGGAGACGTTGCAACTTGCGGCGGTGTGGGGCATCAATAGTGAATGAACGGTTTCCACCCCGCCACGCGCGCCTGGTTCCAGCACACCTTCCCGGCCGTCACCCCGGCCCAGGCCCGTGCCTGGCCGCTGATCAAGGCCGGTGAATCGCTGCTGGTGGCCGCGCCCACCGGCTCGGGCAAGACCCTGACGGCGTTCCTGGCGGTGATCGATGACCTGATCCACCTGGGCAGCGACTTGCCCGAGCAGACCCTGGTGGTCTACGTCTCGCCCCTCAAGGCGCTGTCCAACGATATCCAGATCAACCTGCAACACCCGCTGGCCGGCATCAGCGCAGAGCTTGACGCCATGGGCCTGCCCCCGGTGCCGATCCGCACCGCCGTGCGCACCGGCGACACGCCGCAGAAAGAACGCGCGGCCATGCGCAAGCAGGCGCCGCACATTCTGGTCAGCACCCCGGAATCACTGTACGTGCTGCTGGGTTCGGCGTCCGGGCGCAAGATGCTGGGCAGCGTCACCACGGTGATCGTCGACGAGATCCACGCCGTGGCCGCCAGCAAGCGCGGCAGCCACCTGGCCTTGAGCCTGGAACGCCTGCAGGCGCTGTGCAAGGTGCCGTTGCGACGCATCGGCCTGTCGGCTACCCAGCAACCCATCGAGCGGGTGGCACGCTTCCTGGTGGGCCACGCTCGGCCCTGCGCCATCGTCGACATCGGCCATGCCCGGCCGCGCGACCTGGCCATCGAGGTGCCGCCCGTGCCCCTCGGCGCCGTCATGGCCAATGATGTCTGGATGCTGGTCTACGACCGCCTGGCCGAATTGAGCCGGCAACATCGCACCACGCTGATCTTCGTCAACACCCGGCGCCTGGCCGAGCGCCTGGCCCGCCACCTCAGCGACCGCCTGGGCCGCGAGGCGGTGGCCGCGCACCACGGCAGCCTGGCCAAGGAACAGCGGCTGGACGCCGAGCAGCGCCTCAAGCGCGGCGATCTGCGGGTGCTGGTGGCCACGGCCTCGCTGGAGCTGGGCCTGGACATCGGTGACGTCGAACTGGTGTGCCAGATCGCCTCGCCGCGCTCGATTTCGGCCTTCCTGCAGCGGGTCGGCCGCTCTGGCCACCAGGTGGGCGGCACGCCCAAGGGCCGGCTGTTCGCCACCTCGCTGGACGACCTGATCGAATGCACCGCCCTGCTGGACTGCGTACGTCGTGGCGAGCTGGACACCCTGCACATCCCCGTGGCGCCGCTGGATGTGCTGGCGCAACAGATCATCGCCGAAGTCAGTTGCCAGGAGTGGCACGAGGACGCCCTGCTGGCCATGATGCGCCAGGCCATGCCGTACCAACACGTCGATCAGGCCCATTACCAGGCGCTGTTGGCCATGCTCGCCGAAGGCTACAGCGGCCGCCAGGGCGTGCGCGCCGCCTACCTGCACCGCGACGCCGTGAGCGGCACCCTGCGCGGTCGCCGGGGCGCGCAACTGACGGCGCTGACCAGCGGCGGCACCATCCCGGACAATGCCGATTACAGCGTGATCCTGGAGCCACAGGGCTTCAATGTGGGCAGTGTCAACGAGGACTTCGCGGTGGAAAGCATCGCCGGCGATATCTTCCAGCTGGGCAACACCTCGTACCGCATCATTCGCATCGAGACCGGCCGCGTGCGGGTCGAAGACGCCCAGGGCCAGCCACCGAATATTCCCTTCTGGCTGGGCGAAGCCCCCGGGCGCAGCGATGAATTGTCCTTCGCCGTGGCGCGCCTGCAAGGCCATATCGATCAGCAGCTTGACCTGCATGATGGGCAACTGCCGCCGCTGGTGGCCGAGCTGCAAACCGAGCTGGGCCTGGGCACCGACAGTGCCGAGCAGCTGGCCGATTACCTGGCCCGCACCCGCAACGCCCTGGGCGCCTTGCCGTCGCGGGACACGTTGATCATGGAGCGTTTCTTCGACGAGTCCGGCGGCACGCAACTGATCATCCACACGCCCTTCGGTAGCCGCGTCAACCGTGCCTGGGGCCTGGCCCTGCGCAAGCGCTTCTGCCGCACCTTCAATTTCGAATTGCAGGCGGCGGCCAGCGAGGACGCCATCGTGCTGTCGCTGTCCACCAGCCACAGCTTCGAACTGGACGAGGTGTGGCGCTACCTCAACAGCAACAGCGCCGAACACCTGCTGATCCAGGCCGTGCTCGACGCCCCGCTGTTCGGCGTGCGCTGGCGCTGGGCCACCGGCGTGGCCCTGGCCCTGCCGCGCTACACAGGCGGGCGCAAGGTAGCACCACAGGTGCAGCGGATGAAAAGCGAAGACCTGATCGCCACGGTGTTCCCTGACCAGATCGCCTGCCTGGAAAACATCGTCGGTGAACGCGAAATTCCCGACCACCCGCTGGTGGAACAGACCCTCGACGACTGCCTGCACGAGGCCATGGACAGCGAGGCCTGGCTGGCGCTGTTGCGGCGCATGGAACAGGGCCAGGTGCGCCTGATCAGCCGTGATCTGCCCGCGCCTTCGCCGCTGGCCGCCGCCATCCTCAACGCCCGCCCCTACGCGTTCCTGGACGATGCGCCGCTGGAAGAACGGCGCACCCAGGCCGTTCTCAACCGCCGCTGGAGCGAGCCCCAGGCGGCCGACGACTTGGGCGCGCTAGACGACCAGGCCATCGAAGCGGTGGCCGCCGAAGCCTGGCCTGCGCCCCAGGGCGTGGATGAAATGCAGGAAGCGCTGATGCAACTGGCTGTGATCAACAGCCGCGAAGCCGGCAGCCACGCGCAGTGGCAGGGCTGGCTGCAGACCCTGGCGGCCAGTGGGCGGGCGACGCTGATGGACGTGGGCAATGGTCAGTTGCTGTGGCTGAGCGTGGAGCGGCTGACACTGCTACAGGCGCTCTACCCGACGGCCGCCTGTGTGCCGCCGCTCAGCCCATTGCCCGGCCATGACACGGCATGGGAGACCGACGCCGCCTGCCAGGAACTGCTGCGTGCCCGCCTGAGCGGTTTTGCGCCGCTGCGTCTGGGCGAAATTGCCGGCCCGCTGAATCTGCCACTGCCCAGGGTCGAGCAAGCCCTGGCCCAGTTGGAAGGCCAGGGCTATCTGCTGCGCGGCCAGTTCCGTCCCGGCGTGCGCGACAGCCAATGGTGCGAACGCCACCTGCTGGCGCGCATCCACCGCTACACCATCAAGCGGCTGCGGCGCGAGATCGAGCCGGTCAGCCTGCAGGACTTCATGCGTTTCCTGTTGCACTGGCAGCACCTGGACAGCGAAACACGCTTGCAGGGCCAGGGCGCCCTGGCGCAAATCCTCGATCAACTCGAGGGTTACAGCGCCCCTGCGGCCGCCTGGGAAAGCGACCTGCTGCCCGGCCGTCTGCGCGACTACAGCGGGCAATGGCTGGACGACGCCTGCCGCACCGGCAAGACCTTGTGGACGCGCCTGGCCGCCAGCGGCAAGCCCTTGACCGCCACGCTGCGGGCCACGCCCATCGTGCTGTTGCCCAGGGCGCGGGCCAACCTGTGGCGTGGTCTTTCGCCCGCCGTGGGCGTCGATGAGCTGTCGCCAAGGGGGCGCAAGGTGCATGAGGTGCTGAGCCAACAGGGCGCCCTGTTTTTCGACGAGCTGAGCAGCGACGCCCACTTGCTGCGCACCGAGCTGGAAACCGCCCTGCAGGAGCTGGTGGCTGCCGGCCTGGTCAGCGCCGACAGTTTCGCCGGCCTGCGCGCGCTGATCACCCCCGCCAGCAAGCGCCAGGCCCGCAGCCCAAGGCGCGGACGTGGTTCGTTGATCGGCGGTATGGACGACGCCGGGCGCTGGGCCTTGCTGCGGCCGGCCACCGCGCAAGAGAGCGACCCGCTTGAAACAGTGGCCATGACATTACTGCGCCGCTACGGCGTGGTGTTCTGGCGGCTGCTGGAACGCGAGGCCGACTGGTTGCCCAACTGGCGCGAACTGCTGCGCACCTATCACCGCCTGGAAGCCCGCGGCGAGGTGCGCGGTGGAAGGTTTGTCAGTGGCCTTGCGGGTGAGCAGTTTGCGCTGCCCGAGGCCATCCCGGTGCTGCGCGACGTGCGCAAGCGCGCAATGGATGGCGCGCTGGTGACTGTCAGCGCCAGCGACCCGTTGAACCTGGCCGGCACCCTGCTGCCCGGCGCCAAGGTACCGGCCCTCAGCGGCAACCGCCTGGTGCTGCGCGACGGCGTGCCGGTGGCCGCCGTCATTGCCGGCAAACCCGTCTACTGGGAGCCCGAGACCCCCGCCATCCGCCAGGCGCTGCTGCACCTGTAGCCGCCACTGCTTTTGTGGGAGCGGGTTCTACCCGCGAAAAGGGCACCGCTGACTTTCTGGCGCACCGCGGTGTGCCTTTCGCGGGTAGAACCCGCTCCCACGAGCAACAATCCCCCCTGACAGTGCCGGCTACAGGCACTTATGTCTAATACCAGCTACTTTTCACCAGGGTTACTGTCTTGCGCTTGTTACAGAGGATCCTGCATGAGCCTGTCGCTATTAAGCCGTTACGCGTTCTTTGCCGCCTGCGTTGTCTTCACCCTCGCCTGCATGCCGTTCATGGACCACGACTGGCTATGGCCCTTCGCCTTCGCCGGTGCAGTGCTGAGCCTGATCGGCATCTTCGATTTGCTGCAGACACCCCACGCCGTGCGGCGCAACTACCCCATCCTGGGCAACATCCGCTACCTGGTGGAAGGCATTCGCCCGGAAATTCGCCAGTACCTGCTGGAGTCCGACAGCGACGCCCTGCCCTTCTCCCGGGCACAGCGTTCTCTGGTATACGCCCGGGCCAAAAACGAAACCGCCGACAAACCCTTCGGCACGCTGATCGACGTCTACCACCCCGGCTTCGAATTCATCGGCCACTCCATGCGTCCCGCGCCACTGAGCGACCCGGCCAGCTTCCGGGTGATGATTGGCGGGCCGCAGTGCACCCAGCCCTATTCGGCCTCCATCTTCAACATCTCGGCCATGAGCTTCGGCGCCCTCAGCGCCAACGCCATCCGCGCGCTGAACCACGGCGCCAAGCTGGGCAACTTCGCCCACGACACCGGCGAAGGCAGCATCAGCCCCTACCACCGCGAGCACGGCGGCGACCTGACCTGGGAGCTGGGCAGCGGCTATTTCGGCTGTCGCACCAGCAGCGGCCTGTTCGACCCGGAAAAATTCGCCGTGCAGGCCCGCGAGCCGCAAGTGCGCATGATCGAAATCAAGATGAGCCAGGGCGCCAAGCCAGGCCACGGCGGCATCCTGCCCAAGCACAAGGTCACCCGCGAAATCGCCGAGACCCGCGGGGTGATGATGGGCGAGGACTGCGTGTCACCGTCGCGCCACTCGGCGTTTTCCACGCCGCTGGAGATGATGCATTTCATTGCGCAGTTGCGTGAGCTGTCCGGCGGCAAGCCAGTGGGCTTCAAGTTCTGCATGGGCCACCCGTGGGAGTTCATGGGCATTGCCAAGGCCATGCTGGAAACCGGCATCTTGCCGGACTTTATCGTGGTGGACGGCAAGGAGGGCGGTACCGGCGCTGCGCCCGTGGAGTTCACCGACCACATGGGCACGCCCATGCGCGAAGGCCTGCTGTTCGTGCACAACACCCTGGTGGGCATGAACCTGCGCGACAAGATCAAGCTGGGCGCCAGCGGCAAGCTGGTCAGCGCCTTCGACATCGCCAGCGTACTGGCCATCGGCGCCGACTGGGCCAACTCGGCACGCGGTTTCATGTTCGCCATCGGCTGCATCCAGTCGCAAAGCTGCCACACCAACAAATGCCCCACCGGCGTCGCCACCCAGGACCTGCTGCGCCAGCGCGCCCTGGTGGTGCCGGACAAGGCCCAGCGGGTGTTCAACTTCCACCACAACACGCTCAAGGCATTGGCCGAAATGCTGGCCGCCGCTGGGCTTGTGCACCCCTCGCAACTGGAGGCCAAGCACTTGGTACGGCGCATGTCGGCCACCGAGGTGAAGCTGTTTTCGCAGCTGCATGTGTTCCTCAAGCCCGGCGAATTGCTGACGGGCGAGGTCAGCGGCGAGTTCTACCAGCGCATGTGGGCCATGGCCCGCGCTGACAGCTTCGAGTCCAACCCCATCTGACCGATGGGGGAGCTGGCTTGCCAGCGAGTTGTCAGGGAGCCATAAAAGCTCGCTGGCAAGCCAGCTCCCACAGTAAGATGCGCAACATTTTGCGAGGCCGCCATGCTGATTCCCCACGACCAATTGTCCCCCGAAACCCTGACCCTGCTGATCGAGGATTTCGTCACCCGGGACGGCACTGACAACGGCGATGAAACACCGCTGCAGACCCGGGTGGAGCGGGTGCGTCATGCCTTGGCCAAAGGCCAGGCCTTTATCGTTTTCGACCCCGAGAGCCAGCAGTGCACGCTGATGCTCAAGCAAGACATTCCCAGGGAACTGTTCGACCTTTAACCCTCACGGCGACACCGCTTCGCCTTGAGGCTGCGGTGCTGCCTGGCGTGCCAACTGCGCCAGGATGCGCCGATACACCTCGGCGCGATGGATCTCGATATGCTTGGGCGCCTGAACGCCAAAGCGCACCTGACCGTTGCGCACTTCGAGAATTTTCACCCAGATTTCGTCGCCAATGGAGATGGCCTCGCCCACAGTCCGTGTCAATACCAGCATCGTCCCGCCCTCTGTCTCATGGAATGAGCCTTGAGACTGCGCCGGGTATTGACGTCGATCAACGCTTACAGGCCAAAACAGGCTTGTCCTACAGTATTTGTCGACATTTCCTACAGAAATGTCTGATGAATTGGCGTAGATCGGAACGAAGTTTGACGTAGTTGCACCGCATTGCACGCTTACGAACTGTGCAACTTAGGCCCCCACAGAATGATGCTGGCACCGATGACGCACAGCAGCGCGCCCAGCCAATCGCTGCCAGTGGGGCGCACTTTTTCCACCACGGCCAACCAGGCCAGCGACGTGACGATATACAGCCCGCCGTAGGCGGCATAGGCGCGCCCGGCGTAGGCGGCCTCGACGCGGGTCAACAGCAGGGCGAAACAGGTGAGGCTGAGCAATGCCGGCGACACCCATAGGGCGCTCTTGCCCAGGCGCAGCCACATATAGAAGGCGTAGCAGCCGGCGATTTCGAACACGGCTGCGAGGAAAAACCACAGGTAATTGAGCACGGGGGGTCACATGGAGTGGGGATGCAAGCTGCAATCCTCGGCCATCCGCCCTGTCCTGGCAACCACCATCCCGTAGCAGCGGCCGCCAGGCCGCGTCACAGACGCCGCGCATTTACCGATGCACCGCGCCGCCTGTGACGCAGCCTTCGGCAGCTGCTACAAGGGGTGGGGTCATCCTGTTGTATGCCGCGCCTTGGCGCGCATCTTCTCGGCCATGCTGGCCATCTCGTCGTATAGCGCCTGCGGGTTCTGCTGCTTGAGCTGCCAGGCCATGCGGCCCTGCTCGTGGGGCAGGATCATGAACTCGCCTTCAGCCACCCGCTGGTAGATGTAGTCGGCGATGTCCGCCGCCGTGATCGGCGAGCTCTCCAACAGCTTGCCCACCTGGGCCTTCATCGCCGGCGTAGGGCCGCGGAAGGAGTCCAGCAGGTTGGTCTGGAAAAACGACGGGCACACTACGTGCACCCTCACTTCCTGCTGCCGCAGCTCGGCCAGCAGGCTTTCGGACAGCGCCAGCACCCCGGCCTTGGCGACGTTGTAGTTGCTCATGGCCGGGCCTTGCATCAGGGCGGCCATGGAGGCGATGTTGATGATCGTGCCCTTGCTCTTCTCCAGCAACGGCAGGAATGCCTTGCAACCCTTGACCACGCCCATCAGGTTGATCGCGATCTGCCAGTCCCAGTCCTCCAGTTGCAGCTCACTGAAGAAGCCGCCCGAAGCGACCCCGGCGTTGTTGACGATCACGTCCACGCCGCCCAGTTTCTCCTCGCAGGCCTGGGCCAGGGCGGTGAGCTGGCTGTAGTCGCGTACGTCACAGCGTTGCACGAAGCCATCGCCGCCCGCCTCGCGCACCAGTTTGAGGGTTTCCTGCAGGCCAGGCTCGTTGACGTCCGACAGCGCCAGCTGCCAGCCCTCGCGCGCCCAGCGCAAGGCAATTTCGCGGCCCAGGCCTGAGCCGGCGCCAGTGATCATCATGCGATTGTGCATAGCCAATGCCCTGTGTTCCTTGAATGGTAGGGGGCAGTCTAGTGAAGGAACGCAGTGGTCTCATGCACCATCAGGTTAGTGAATGGGCGATGCAAACACAGGCCTTGCGACGCTTTTGTGACATTCAGTAATAAGCCGGCTTTTGCATTCGTCGAGGAAAAACGCCAACCTCCCCGCCGCTGATCGGCAGCCGGGATCGCGGCGGAACCTGCGACACCCAGCGCCTATCCTTATTCAATCACCTCCCGCTCAAGGCCACCCTCATGACCACCCAGCGCGACCACCGCATCGACTTTTATCGCGGCCTGGCGTTGATCTTCATCTTCTGGGATCACATACCGCAAAACCCGCTCGCCAACCTCACCGCGCGCAACTTCGGTTTCAGCGATGCGGCCGAGATCTTCGTGTTCCTGGCCGGTTACGCGGCCGTGCTGGCCTATGGCAAGATCGCCCTGCGCAGCGGCTACCTGATTGCCACGGTGCGTATCCTGCGCCGTGCCTGGGTGCTGTACGTGGTGCACATCTTCCTGCTGGTGCTGCTGATGGGCATCATCTTCGTGGCCAACAGCCATGTCGAAACCCGCGACATGATCCAGGAGATGAACCTCAACTATTTCATCCTCAACCCCCAGCAGGCGCTGGTGGATGAGTTGCTGTTGCGCTTCAAGCCCAACCTGATGGACCCCTTGCCGCTGTACATCGTGCTGCTGGCGGGGTTGCCCGTGGTGCTGCCGCTGTTGGTCAAGCACACCAGCCATGCCGTAGGCCTGTCGCTGGCCGTGTATGGGCTGACCCAGTGGTTTGGCTGGAACATCCCTGCCCACGGCAATGGCCTGTGGTATTTCAACCCCTACGCCTGGCAGGCGCTGTTTGTGCTGGGTGGCGCTGCGGCGCTGCACAGCCAGGCACCGCAGGTGGCCGACCTGCGGCCGCTGCGTCGGCAACCGTTGTTCATGACCTGCGCAGTGGCGCTGGGTGTCAGCGTGATTATCGCCCTGAGCTGGAAGTGGCCGGCCGTGCACGACGCGTTCATGCCGCAATGGATCGCCGAACGCCTGTACCCCATCAGCAAGACCAACCTGGCCCCGGTGCGCCTGCTGCACTTCCTGGCGCTGGCGTACTGCGTAGGCAAGCTGGTACCCAACGGCCGCTGGGTGCAGCAGTGGCTGGTGCAGAAGGTGGCCATGATGGGCCGCTATTCGCTGGAAATTTTCTGCCTGAGCGTGGTGCTGGCACCGTTGGCCGACATGGCCAACGCCCTGGGCGACGACCGCATGCCGATGCAGATCGCCACCGCACTGGCGGGGCTGGGCCTGATGCTGGCCCTGGGGCAGTGGCTGGACCTGAACAAGCGCCTGACCAGCCCGACGCCGGTGGCGACGGGCGCGGTCAGTCGTGCTTAGGCGTTGCCCGACACCTTCATGCGCGCTGCCTGGGTGAAATCCAGCATGCGCTTGAGGGGGCGGATCGCCTGGGGGATCAGCGCCGGATCGACGAAGATCTCGTTACGGCCTTCACGCAGCGCGGTGAGGGTACGCTCCAGGGTGTTCATGGCCATCCACGGGCAATGCGCACAGCTGCGGCACGCCGCGCCGTTGCCGGCGGTGGGGGCTTCGACGAAGATCTTGTCCGGGCACAACTGCTGCATCTTGTAGAAGATGCCGCGGTCGGTGGCGACAATGAACGTCTTGTTCGGCAGGCTTTGCGCGGCAGCGATCAGCTGGCTGGTGGAACCTACCGCATCGGCCAGTTCGATCACCGACTCCGGCGACTCGGGGTGCACCAGGATGGCGGCATCCGGGTACAGGGCCTTCATGTCTTCCAGTTGGCGCCACTTGAACTCTTCGTGAACGATGCACGAACCGTCCCACAGCAGCATGTCGGCGCCGGTCTTTTTCTGGATGTAGCGGCCCAGGTGCTTGTCCGGGCCCCAGATGATCGTCTCGCCGTTGTCCATCAGGCTTTCGACGATTTCCAGTGCGCAGCTTGAGGTCACTACCCAGTCGGCGCGGGCTTTCACCGCTGCCGACGTGTTGGCGTAGACCACCACAGTACGCTCGGGGTGCTGGTCGCAGAACGCCGAGAAGTCCTCCACCGGGCAACCCAGGTCAAGCGAGCAGGTGGCGTCGAGCGTGGGCATCAGCACGCGCTTTTCCGGGGTGAGGATTTTCGCCGTCTCGCCCATGAAGCGCACGCCGGCCACCACCACGGTCTTGGCCGGGTGGTTCTTGCCGAAGCGGGCCATTTCCAGGGAGTCGGACACGCAACCGCCGGTTTCCTCGGCCAGGGCCTGGATGACCGGGTCGCAATAGAAGTGGGCCACCAGTACCGCGTCCTGAGCCTTGAGCTCGGCGGCGATGGCAGCGCGGTAGTCGGCTTCCTGCTCGGGCGTCAGCGGCTTGGGCTGCTTGGCATCGAGGTGGGCCTGGACCAGAAGGCGTTCGGAAATCTGCGTCATGTTGGCAAGACCTGCAGGCGCTTGTGCGCGAAAGTCGAGTATACCACCCCAGCTTACGCGAGCCCGGGCGTTGTTTCCCAGGTGATACAAGCCCCCGGGGCCGGGGAAGGCTACAGCCAATCGGATGATTTCCAAAGATTTTTTTGATGTGCGGGGATCAGCACTGTGGGAGCAAAGCTTGCTCGCGATGGGGCCTGCACTGACGCCATCGCGAGCAAGCTTTGCTCCCACAGTGGCTGCCCCCACCAATAGCGTTGCTATCAGAGGCCTTGCACGAACGAAAGCTGTCATTCGGCGCCTTTCATCCGCCGCCCATAGCCAAGTGAATGGCACTAGGCTAGCCTGCGTTGTATCAAGGTTTCTCAGTTGTGCGTCCAGCACGACACATTACCCCGCGCACCGCCTCCGGTTGCCGTGGCGGTAGCATTGCCCTCCCCTTCGCAAAACCTCCTCCGGCTGCTTCAGGCACGCCCGGACGAATCGCCGTTTTCGTCAGAGATCACCACCATGGCCCATGCCCCGAGCTTCCTGTCGGTCGTGTTCGTCGTCCGCAATCACGCCGATGCCCTTGAAACCCTGCTGGCCGACGCCACCCAGGTGGTCAGCACCATGGTGCGCGACTATGAACTGATCGTGGTCGACAACGCCTCCACCGACGCCAGCATCGCCGTGCTCAAGCGCCTGACAGGCGAGACCGGCATTGCCAACCTGCAGGTCTACGCCCTGACCAAGGAAGTGGATATCGACACCGCGTCCTGGGTGGGCCTGGAGAGCGCCCTGGGCGACCACGTGGCCGTGATCGACCCCATGACCGACGATGTCCGCTACCTGCCCAACCTGCTGGAGCAGGCCCGGCTGGGTGCCGACGTGGTGTTTGTATGCAACGAACAACGCCCACGCCAAAGCCTGGTGTATCGCCTGGCCTTCCGGGTGTTCCACTGGTGCTACCACCGCTTCAACGGCATCAACCTGGCCAAGGAGGCGCCGCCTTACCGGCTGATGTCCAAAGAGGTGATCAACTTTATTTTGCAGCACCCCAAACCCGTCATTACCTACCGCCATCTGCCGGCCACCGGCGGCTTTGCCCGCGCCAACCTGCGCTACAGCGAGCCGCCCAAGCCACAACCGCGCAAGCGCCTGCGTGACAACATCGACCGCGGGGTGGGCCTGCTGCTGTCCACCACCCGCGCGCCGATGCGGCTGGTAACGGCACTGTCGCTGTTCGGCGCGGTGATGAACCTGCTGTATTGCGTGTATGTGGTGGCGATCGGCTTCTTCAAGGCCAACGTCGCCCCAGGCTGGATCAGCCTGTCATTGCAGCAGTCAGGGATGTTCTTCCTGATTTCGCTGGTGCTGATGGTATTGGGCGAATACCTGATGAACATGGCCAGCGCCACCCAGCAAGGCCCCCACTGGCACGTGGCGCAAGAGTTCACCAGCGCGCGCATGACCCGCCGCGAGCGGCTCAATATCGAGGAACCACCCCTCGACACGCCTGTGGTGGTCAATGGACGATTCTCGTGATGGCCACTTTTCCAGAACGCTACGACGCGCTGGTCATCGGCGGCGGCTTCTATGGCTCGGCGATCGCCGTGTATCTGGCCGCCCAACGTGGCTTCAAGCGCATTTTGCTGGTGGAGCGCGAACCGGCGCTGATGCTGCGCGCCTCCTATAACAACCAGGCACGGGTGCACAACGGCTACCACTACCCGCGCAGCTACACCACCGCTTACCGCAGCCGGGTCAACCTGCCGCGTTTCGTGCGCGACTGGCCCGGCGCCGTACGCCAGGATTTCACCAAGCTGTACGCCATCGCCCGGCACAACTCCAAGGTCACGGCGCGGCAGTTCGAACGCTTCTGCCGCGACATCGGCGCCCCGGTACAGCCAGCGCCCGCGCACCTGAGCGCACTGTTCGAGCAACGCCTGATCGAGCAGGTATTTGCCGTGCAGGAGTACGCCTTCGACAGCCGGCGCCTGGCTGAGTGGGCGCTACGCGAACTGGATCATTTTGCCGTGCAGGTGCACTACCGCACCCGCGCCACCGCCATCGAGCGCGCCGAGGGCGGCCTGCGCGTGCACCTGGCGCGGGATTCGGGCGGATCGGACAGTGTCGCCTGCCGCTACGTATTCAATTGCAGCTACAGCGGCACCAATCAGCTGGGCGGTGACTTCCCCGGCGTCAGCATCGCGCTCAAGCAGGAAATCACCGAAATGGCGCTGATGGCCATGCCGCCGGCCCTGGAGCGGCTGGGCATCACCGTAATGGACGGGCCGTTCTTCTCCATGATGCCCTTCCCCAGCCGTGGCCTGCACACCCTGTCCCATGTGCGTTTCACCCCGCATCTGCATTGGCAGGACGAACGCGGCACAGACCCCTACCGCAGGTTGCAGGAGTACCAGCAACCCAGCCGCATGGACCGCATGGTGCGCGACGTGGGGCGGTACATCCCGGCCGTCCTGGAGGCGCGCCACGTGGACTCGCTGTACGAAGTGAAGACCGTACTGCAAAGCACCGAGGACAACGACGGCCGCCCCATCCTGTTCGAACGCCACGCGACGCTGCCCGGCTGCTACTCGGTACTGGGCGGCAAGATCGACAACATCTACGACGTGCTGGAGAAACTCGACGATGAAGTACTTTGACCTCTCCAAACTCTGCACGCTGCTGGCCCTGGCCGTGCTGGCCAGTATCTTCCTGACCCTGTCCGCGCGCTCGGTGTGGCTGGACGAGGCGATGCTGCTCAAGAACATCATCGAGATCAGCAACCCCGCCGACTTCGCCGCCCCGCTGCCCTACTACGACCAGGCGGAGCCGGTGCTGGCGTCGGTGTTCTTCAAGGCGGTGATGTCGGTGTTCCACTATGACATCCGCGCCCTGCGCCTGTCGGTACTGGGCTTGTCGCTGTTGATGGTCGCGCCCATTGCCCTGCTGTTCCGCCAGCAACGCTGGGGGCTGTTCGTGTTCCTGGTGGCGCTGATCGGCAACTCGTTTTCCACCGGTTTTCACTTCACCGAGCTCAAGTTCTACTTTCTGGAAATGAGCGGCAGTTTCCTGGCCATGCTCGCCATCCGCGAGGCCGAAGAGCACCAGGACATTTACTGGACATTGCTGGTGGCTGCGCTGGTCAGCCTGCTGGGGTTCTCGACCTTGCTGATCGCCGGGGGCCTGCTGGGCTATGCCTGCGTATGGTACGTGACCCGCGACGACGGCACCCAGCGTGGCTACAAACTCAGCGGTTTCGTGCTGGCCAGCGCCTGCGTGGTGCTGTCGTACGTGTACATGAAATACCTGACCATGTACCAGATCGGCAACTACAGCACCTATGCGGCCGCCACTCACCTGGACGCTTTGAAAAGCGTGCTCAATGCGCTGCTGGGGGCCTATGGCAAAGCGCTGATGATTGTGTCGGTGATCGCCAGCGTGACCCTGCTGTTCGTGGGCAAGCGCGGCTACCTGTACAACCTGAATCTGTTCTTTTGCGCCCTGGTAGGTGTGGTCATCGTCGGCAAGGTCGTCGGTTTCTACCCTGCCACCTACCCGCGCCACGTGCTGTGGCTGGTGCCGATGAGCCTGGTGATCTCAACCTTCGCCATCTTGTTGTTCGTGCGCAGTCCGCGCCTGCCCCTCAAGGCGCTGGGGTGGGTCATGCTGCTGTTGCTGGGCTTGCAGGCGGGCAAGGCCTGCTACAACAACCTGGGCGGCGAGACCTATCAGTACACCGACAACAACCAGCTTTTCCAGTACCTGTCGCAGATGCCGGCCAGCGATATCCTGGTGCACCCCAACGCCCAGCCGTCCCTGGAATACTACCAACTGCTGGACCCCGGCCTGAATAAACATCACTTCTTCGGCGACAGCGATGAGACCACCCACCGGCGTGACCCCACGCTGGAGATGACCACCCTGAGCAACGACATCGATCGCCTGCTGGCCGAGCGGCCCAGCAATTCGGTGTACTTCCTGACCTCGCACCTGGACCTGCAACCCGGCGAAACCGGGGTGGGCAACCTGATGCAGCGCGAGCTGGACCAATATCACTGCATCTACACATCGGTGCTCAGCGTTACCGACGCCGAGTTGCTGCACCTCAACTGCCGAGATGCCCTATGAACAAGACCCGCGACGGACTGATCGGCTACAGCGGCTTCGTTGGCTCGACCCTGCTGCGCCAGACCCGCTTCGATGCCCGCTACCGCTCCACCACCATTGCCGACATCGACCACGAGCAGTTCGATACCCTGGTATGCGCCGGGGCGCCGGCGCAGAAATGGCTGGCCAACCGCGAACCGGCTGCCGACCAGCGCGCCATCGACACCCTGATCGGCCACCTGGCCACCGTGCGCTGCAAGGTCTTTGTACTGATCAGCACGGTGGACGTGTTCGCCCATCCGGTGGGCGTGGACGAGTACAGCCCGGTGCAGGAAGGCGACCTGCAGCCTTATGGACTGCACCGTCGTTACCTGGAAAAGTTTGTGGCCAGCCACTTCCCCCGCCACCTGATCGTGCGCCTGCCAGGGCTGGTAGGCCCGGGGTTGCGCAAGAATGTGGTGTACGACCTGCTCAACGACAACAACCTGGGCGCCATCGACAGCCGCGGGGTGTTCCAGTTCTACCCCATGGTCAACCTGTGGTACGACATTCAGATCGCCCTTCAGGCGGGCCTTTCGCTGGTGCATCTTGGCGCCGAGCCCATCAGTGTGGCGCGCCTGGCCCAGCAGGGTTTCGGTCGGCCATTGGAGCAGCACTTGGCGCAACCGCCCGCCATCTACGACATGCGCACCCGCTTCGCCAACCTCTACGGCGCTGCCGGACACTACCCTTACAGTGTGCGCGACACGCTGATGGCGGTGCGCACCTATGCCCAATCGGAGGCGCCACACGCGGCGGTACCACGGGAGGCCAGCGCATGAGACTGGCCATTTCCAATATCGCCTGGGCGCGCACCGAGGACACCCCGGTCAGCCAACTGTTGCAACGCTTGCAGATCGACGCGATCGATGTGGCGCCAGGCAAGTATTTCCCCGAACCCGCCCAGGCCACTGAAGCGCAGATCAGTCAGGTCAAACGCTGGTGGCGCTCACGGGGCATCCAGATTACGGGTATGCAGTCGCTGCTGTTCGGCACCACAGGCCTGAACCTGTTCGCCGGGCCTGACAGCCAGGCCGCCATGCTGCACCACCTGACCGCCATCTGCCGCATCGGCGCGGGGCTGGGGGCTACCCGCCTGGTGTTCGGCTCACCGAAGAACCGCGACCGCAGCGGCTTGGATGAGTCGCAGAGCCTGGAGATCGCCACCTCGTTTTTTCGTCGCTTGGGCGACATCGCTCACGACCACGGCGTGATGATTTGCCTGGAGCCCAACCCGGCCTGCTATGGCGCCAACTTCATGCTGACCAGCCGTGAAACCGCACAGGTTGTACGGCTGGTGGCCCACAGCGCGATCCGCATGCAACTGGACACCGGCGCCCTGACCCTGAACGGCGAAGACCCCGGCCGAGTGCTCAACGACTGCGCCGAATTGATCGGCCACGTACACGCCAGCGAGCCGCACTTGGTACCCCTGGGCGATGGCAGCACCGATCACGCGCGCGTGATGACCGCCTTGCGCGGCCACCTGCCCAATCACGTAGTCACCGTCGAAATGCTTTCTCCGGCCGGCGAGCCGTCATTGCCGGCCGTGGAGCGGGCACTGCGGGCGGCCACTCGGCATTACCGACACCTTGAAAGCGGAGTACGCGCATGAAATGGGCGATCCTGATTCTGGGCATTCTCTCCAACGCCTCGGCCAGCGTGCTGATCAAGATGGCGATGATGCCGCCGCGGCGCTTTCCGTCGCTGTCCGACCCCGGTGAAGCGCTGGCCAACTGGCCGTTCTGGCTGGGGCTTGGCCTGTACGGCAGCGCGTTCCTGCTCTATGCCGCCGCCTTGGCGCGCCTGCCGTTGAATGTCGCGCACCCGGTGCTCACCGCTGGCGCCGTGGCCACTGTGGCGCTCAGCTCGGTGCTGGTGCTGCGCGAACCCTTCCACTGGACCACCGGTGCCGGTGTGTGCCTGGTCATTGCCGGCGTGGCGTTGATTACTGCCCGCGTCGCCTGAGGTGCCTGATGAGCTCAGTCCAATCGATTCCTGCCGTGCTCGCCGAGCGCCAGGTGCCCCGCTATGAAATCCCCCTTTGGCTGGGGCGCCAGCACGCCTGGTGCGTGGTGATCCCGGTCATCAACGAAGGCCCACGCATTCGCCGCCTGTTGGAGCGCATGGCGATTCTGGCCCTGGACCGCCTGGTGGATATCATCATCGTCGATGGCGGCAGCCGCGACGGCTCGTTGAACCTCGAACTGCTGCAGGCCACCCGCGTGCGTGGGCTGCTGGTCAAGACCGCACCGGGCAAGCTCAGTGCACAACTGCGTTGCGCCTATGCGTTCGCCCTGGATCAAGGCTACGAAGGCGTGGTGACCATCGATGGCAACGACAAGGACGATCCACGCGCCATACCCGATTTTGTCCAGGCGCTGCGCCATGGCGTCGACTTTGTTCAGGCGTCGCGCTTTATCGACGGCGGCGTGGCCGAGAACACGCCCGCGTCGCGGGATTTCGCCATCCGCTATATCCATGCGCCGATGCTCAGCTGGGCCTCGGGGCATCGCTGGACCGATACCACCCAAGGTTTCCGGGCCTACAGCCGGCGGTTGTTGATGGACCCCGAGGTGGCGATTTTTCGCGATGTGTTCATGACCTATGAGCTACTGGCGTACCTGTCGTACAAGGCGCCGCGGCTGGGCTATCGCTGTGTTGAACTGCCGACGGTGCGGCGCTATCCGGTGGGTGAGGTGCCGACCAAGATCAGTAGCGTGCGGGGCAACCTGGCGGTGTTGGCGGTGCTGGTGAAGGCGTGCCTTGGCCGCTACAACGTATGAAAGCAGCCACCTGCGTGGAAGCGACATAAACTGCAGACGAAAAAAAGCCGGAGCGTGCTGTGCACGTTCCGGCTTTTTTCTTCTTGCATATGGTGGGTCGTGTGGGACTCGAACCTACGACCAATTGGTTAAAAGCCAACTGCTCTACCAACTGAGCTAACGACCCGTTGTGTTAGCACGCTAGCGACTGTGTGTCTGTGTCGCCGCGTTGTGGTGCGTATAATACTGATTTCTAACGAGAATTCAACACCTTATTTTCAAAAAATCAAAAATATCTCGTTGGGTCGCTGACACCGGCTGCGGCGAAGCCTTCAGCGCGCAGGCGGCAGCTGTCACATTTGCCACAGGCACGGCCCTGATCGTCGGCCTGGTAGCAGGAAACGGTGAGGCTGTAGTCCACGCCGCGGGCGATGCCGGCCTTGACGATATCGGCCTTGCTGAGGTTTTGCAGCGGCGCCTGGATGGTGAAGCCCTGCCCTTCCACGCCCGCCTTGGTGGCCAGGTTGGCCATGCGTTCGAAGGCTTCGACGAACTCGGGACGGCAGTCCGGGTACCCGGAGTAATCCACCGCGTTGACGCCGATGAAGATGTCACGGGCGCCCAGCACTTCTGCCCAGCCCAGGGCCAAGGACAGGAACACGGTGTTGCGTGCAGGCACGTAGGTGACCGGGATGCCTTCGGTAGGGGCTTCAGGCACATCGATGCTGCTGTCGGTCAGGGCCGAACCGCCAATGCCGTTGAGGTTCAGGCCGATGACCTTGTGCTCCACAGCACCCAGGTCCTTGGCGACGCGGGCTGCGGCGTCCAGTTCGGCGCGGTGGCGCTGGCCGTAGTCGAAGCTCATGGTGTAGACGCTGTAGCCTTCGGCCTTGGCCATGGCGACGACGGTGGCCGAATCCAGGCCGCCGGAGAGCAGGATTACCGCTTTTTTGTCAGTCATGTCAGGTGTCCTTCACGGAAAAGTACGGAAACTGGCGATGCTCTGTAGCAGCGGCCGGGTTCGTCGTTCCACAGCAGTTTATGCAATTGCAGCTGGAAGCGTACGGGCAGGTTGTCGGCGACGATCCAGTCGGCCAGCTCGGTGCCGCTGATCTGGCCCTTGCTGGGCGAGAACAGCACATCGCTGACACGGCGTTCGAGGCCGTACTGGATCAGCTTGGAAACCGCCCAGTCATAGTCGTCCCGCGAGCAGATCACAAACTTGACCTGGTCGTTGGGGGTCAGCAGTTCGATGTTCTCGTAGCGGTTGCGGTGCGACTCCTCGGATGCCGGGGTCTTGAGGTCGACTACGCGGCTGGCGCGGGTATCTACCTTGGAAATGTCCAACGCACCGCTGGTTTCCACCGACACTTCGTAGCCGGCATCGCACAGTTGCTTGATCAGGGGAATGGCATTGGGCTGGGCCAATGGCTCGCCGCCGGTGACGCACACGTAGCGCGGCTTGAAGCCGGCCACCTGCTCCATGATGGAATCCAGGGTGCGAATGGTGCCGCCGGTAAAGGCGTAGGCGCTATCGCAGTACTGGCAGCGCAACGGGCAACCGGTCAGGCGAACGAAAACCGTGGGCAGGCCCGCGGTACGAGTCTCACCCTGCAACGAGTAAAAGACTTCGGTAATGCGTAATGTGTCTTGCATAGGGTCCACGGGCGGGACAGCTAAACAGGCTGACCGCCTCCGTTGGGCACTTCGAAAAACCCGCCAACGCGTAGTTCAGGGAAGCGTGTTCAAATAAAAGGGCATCAATTCTAACGAAAAAACCCGCGGCAAGCGCGGGTTTCTTCAAGCAGGCAGTGCCGGCCTACATTTTCTGCAGGTCACGCTGCGCCAGTTGGGCAGCGGAAGTACCTGGGTACTGGCTGACCACTTGCTGCAGGATACCCTTCACGCGGTCGGTATGACCCAGGCGGCGCTCGACGTCAGCCAGCTTATACAGCGAGTCGGGCACCTTGGCGTGCTTTGGGTACAGTTGGCTGACCTTGGCGAAAGCCTGACCGGCGCCTTGCAGGTCACCCTTGGCCAGGTTCACTTCACCCAGCCAGTATTGAGCGTTTCCCGCGTATTGGCTGTTGGGGTATTTGCGCAAGAAAGCGGCAAACGCCAGGCTGGCCTTGTCGAAGTCCTTGGCCTTGATCAGGTCGAAGGCGGCATCGTAGTACAGCTTTTCTTTTGCCGGGTCACCCGGCTCGGTGCTCGCCGCAGGTGCCTGGGCAGCTTGCGGTGGTGGCACCGGGGTACCGGCGGCGTTTACATCGCCACCGGCTGGAGAATTCTCGGAAGGTGCGGCATTTGCAGGTGCAGTGCCGGTTCCAATGCGACGATCGAGATCCTGATAACGCTCCAGGCTTTGCTGTTTAAGCTGCTGGATATCGTTTTGCTGGACTTCGACCTGTCCGCGCAGACGCGCGATGTCTTCCTGCATTTGTTGCAGTTGCATGAACAGCTGACCTTGCGCGGAAACCGGGGCTTGCGCCCCGGAATCAGCGTAGGCGCCGCTCGTGCCATAACCCGAAGGTGGATAACTGCTGGCGCCATTGCTGGAACCATCACCATCAACCACAGGAACCTCGGCCCATGCCACGAGTGGCAGGGCGAGAGCCAGAATAGTTACAGCACGGCGGCACGTTCGCATATCGAATTACTTACGCAGTTCGACGCGACGGTTCTGAGCCCACGACTGCTCGTCGTTGCCAGTAGCCACTGGACGCTCTTCGCCGTACGAAACGATTTCCAGCTGAGCTGGCGAAACGCCTTGCAGGACCAGGTAGCGTTGAACGGCTTTCGCACGACGCTCGCCCAGGGCCATGTTGTACTCGCGGGTACCGCGTTCGTCGGTGTTGCCTTCCAGTACGACGTGAGCGCCATTGGCTTTCAGGTCTTTAGCGTGGACGTCCAGAGCGCGCATGGCTTCTGGTTTCAGGTCCGAGCTGTCGTATTCGAAGTAGAAGGTGGTGATTGCGCGCAGAGCAGCTTCTTCGCTCAGGGAGCCATCAACGGCACCGGTGTTTGCGCCGTAACCAGCGTTAGGGTCAACAGCTGCTTGACCAGCGTTGTCGCCGCCTTTCGAAGAGCAACCTACAGCTACGGCCATGGCCAGAGCCAGCGCAGCAAACTTACCAAACTTCAGCATTTCCATCGTGAAACTCCTAATGAACCCCAATGTGTTAAGTAAAACGTGTAGCGCCGCGTCAGTTCAGGTAAGGGGACCAGGACGGTTCTCTGACTTCGCCTTGAGCGGTAGGAAGCGGGAGCCTCACGCGGCCGTTTAGCGACACGAGCATCAAGACTCCCCGGCCCTGCTGGCGGGTGGCGTAGATTACCATGGTGCCGTTGGGCGCAACAGTAGGCGACTCATCAAGACTCGAATCTGTGAGGATTTTTACACTTCCGCGCTCAAGATCTTGCGAGGCCACCTTAAAGTTGGTGAAACCATCCTGGCGATGGATCATGACCAGGGTCTTTTCATCGGCAGAAAGTTTAGGGTTGGCATTGTAGTTACCAATAAAGGTAACGCGAGTGGCACCGCCACCGCCCAGGGACTGTTTATAGATCTGAGGTTTGCCGCCGCGGTCGGAGGTGAAGTAGATGGTGCGACCATCCTTGCCCCAGAACGGTTCGGTATCAATGGACGGATCATTGGTCAGGCGGGTCAGGCCACGCGAGGCCAGGTCCATTACGTAGATCTCCGGGTTGCCGTCCTTGGACAGCACGAACGCCAGCTTGCTGCCGTCAGGCGAGAACGCCGGGGCACCGTTGAGGCCTTCGAAGTTGGTGATCTGCTGACGGGCGCCAGTGTCGACGTTCTGCACGAAGATGCGCGGACGCTTCTGTTCGAACGACACGTAGGCAATGCGCTTGGCATCCGGTGCATAACGCGGCGACAGGATCGGCTCGCGCGATTGCAGCAGGGTCACGGCGCGGGCGCCGTCGTAGTCCGAGCGCTGCAGGGTGTAGCGGGTGCTGTTGGTGCTGAAGCGTTCGGCGGTTACATAAAGGAGGCGAGTGGAGAACGCACCCTTGATGCCGGTCAGCTTCTCGAACGACTGGTCTGAGATGTAGTGCGCCATGTCGCGCAACTGATCCACGCTACCCGACACGCTGCCGGTCAGCACAGGCTGCTGGCTGCTGACGTTGAGCAGTGCATACGACACCTGCAGGCGGCCGCCCGACGGGACGATGCTGCCGACCATGACGTACTGGGCGCCCAGGGCCTGCCAGTCGCGCCATACCACTTCGCTTGGCTGCGACGGGGTGCTGATCATGTTCTGCTTGTCGATCGGCGAGTAGTAACCGGAGTTACGCAGGTCGTTGCCGATGATCTGGCCCATGTCCTCGGGCAGCACGGAGCCGCCCTGGAAGCCGAAGGGCACGACGGCGATCGGGGTGGCCCGATCGCTGCCGCTGGTGACCAGAATGTTCTTTTCATCTGCCTGGGCAACGGCTGCAACGCAGCACAGTGCAACCAGCAGTCCTCGAAGAAGGTTAATCACAAGGCAAGGTCCTCAGGGGTGAATGTCATCTTGAAATTGCGGTAAGGGTTGAAATCACTTGGTTTCAGGCCCTGCATTTCGGTTAAACGACCAATATTCTTGACCGCAGCCACTGCCGACGCATCGAACGGACCGTCACCGCTGGACTTGGCCACGGTCACGTTGGTCACGGTGCCGTCAGGCAACATGTTGATCTGCAGTACCACTGTCATGTTCTTGCGCGCCGAGGGTGGACGAGTCCAGCCTTCCGCCGCACGCGAACGGATCAGGTCATCGAAGTTACCGGCAGTTTGATCGCCGTGCTCGTCCGCCAACGCCTGCTGACGCTGTGGCGTATCGGACAACAGGTCAGCCAATGCCTGCGCCTTCTTGTCTTCAGCAGCCTTGCGGGCAGCAGCCTGGGCCTTTTTCTTGGCATCGTCGGCAGCAGCCTTCTTCGCGTCTTCAGCGGCCTTCTTCTTCGCTTCCTGAGCAGCTTCGGCAGCTTTCTTGGCGTCATCCGCGGCTTTCTTCTTGGCGTCCTCGGCTGCTTTCTTCGCAGCTTCGGCAGCCTTCTTCGCGTCTTCCTCGGCTTTTTCCTTGGCGTCTTCTTCAG
The DNA here is from genome assembly GCA_000497835.1 of gamma proteobacterium L18. Taxonomy (GTDB): domain Bacteria; phylum Pseudomonadota; class Gammaproteobacteria; order Pseudomonadales; family Pseudomonadaceae; genus Aquipseudomonas. The sequence goes on from KI547167.1 coordinate 132,249, forward strand.
CTTTCTTCTTGGCGATGTCGGCCTGCTCGGCTTTCTTGGCTTCGGCAGCCTTCTTGGCGTCGTCGGCTTTCTTGGCAGCATCCGCCGCGGCCGCCTTGGCCTGGTCGGCAGCAGCCTTCTTGGCGTCATCGGCCTTCTTGGCTTCCTGGGCCTTTTGAGCGGCTTCTTCCTGCTTTTGTTCCGCGGCCTTCTCAGCTTGCTCCTGCTTCTCCTGCTCTACCTTTTTCTGCTCCATCTGCTCGACTTCGGTCTGCTTGGCAGCCGACTTCTTGGCCTCCCCGGCAATCTTCTGATTGGTCTGGGTGGTGGCCTGGCTCTTGGACTTCAGCTGATACAGCGTAGCCTGAACGATGGGCCTGGCAGGGGGCAGATCCGGGGTCATGGCGAAGCTTATGAACAGCATGCCAAAAATCAGGATATGCAGCGCAATGGCCCAGACACTGGGCCAGAAATAGCTTTCCGAGGCGGAGGGCTCTCGTTGTCGCATCAGGGCGCCTCGGTAATCAGGCCAACGTTACCGACACCTGCCTTCTGCAACCCGCCCATGGCACCCATGACGGCGCCGTAGTCCACAGACTTGTCGCCGCGAATGAATACCTGGGTGCGTTTGCCGCCTTCGTTGCCGGCGCGGATGATCTTGGTGACGGCGTCGGTCATGGCAGGCAGGGTCATTGCCTTGTCCTGCACCTTGTCGGCATCGACTTCGCTGCCAAGGTTCCAGTAATAGGTCTTGTCGGCCTTGATCGAAATGGTCAGGACCTGGGTGTTGTTGTCCTGCGGCAAGGCTTCGCTGGAAACCTTGGGCAGGTCAACCTTCACGCCCTGGTTGAGCATCGGTGCGGTGACCATGAAGATAACCAGCAGTACCAACATCACGTCGATGTAGGGCACCACGTTCATCTCGGCGACCGGCTTGCGTTTCTGGCGAACTCGGGCCATGGGTAATTACCTGCTCACTCTTCGCTGGTGTGCACTTTACGGTGCAGGATGGCCTGGAACTCGTCAGCGAACGTGTAGTAACGGCTGATCAAGGTTTCGCTACGGGCGGCGAAGCGGTTGTAGGCAATAACCGCAGGGATTGCGGCGAACAGGCCGATGGCGGTGGCCACCAGGGCTTCGGAAATACCCGGGGCAACCGTAGCCAGGGTGGCCTGCTGGGCGCCGGCCAGGCCGCGGAAGGAGTTCATGATGCCCCATACGGTGCCGAACAGACCGATGTACGGGCTGACCGAACCTACGGTGGCCAGGAACGGCAGGGTCTGTTCCAGCTTTTCTTCCTCGCGGGAGATGGCGACGCGCATGGCACGGCCAACACCGTCCATGACGGCGTCAGGGTCGACACCCGGCTGCTGGCGCAGGCGCGAGAATTCCTTGAAGCCGGCACGGAACACCTGCTCCACGCCCGAATCCGGGTCTGGGTTGCTGCCCGCCTGGCGATACAGCTTGGACAGGTCGATACCCGACCAGAAACGCTCCTCGAAGGTATCCAGGGCACGGCGGCCGGCACGAATCAGTGCGCTGCGCTGAAAGATCATGACCCATGAAGTGACCGATGCGGCTACCAGAATCAGCATTACCAGCTGTACAACCACGCTGGCATTGCTGACCAGGCTCCACATGGAGGTATGGTCGACGACGTTAGCTTCCACGCTTAATCTCCTGCTTTTGAGTGTGTACCCGGGCCGTCTGCGTCGGCGAAGGCCGCGCGCAGAGCTTCGGGAATGGCCCGGGGTTTGAAAGTATCGGCGCGCACGCAGGCCACCAAAAACTGCCCTTCGCAGAGCAGCGTCATATCCGCTGCGCGCCAGACCTGCTGCTTGAAGCGCAGGCTGGCACGGTTTAATTCAATTACGTGGGCCGTGACGAGCAACTCGTCGTCCAGACGGGCCGGCACCAGGTAGCGTGCCTCGCTGGAATGCACCACGAACAGCAGGTTCTCGCGTGCCAGAACCGACTGCACGTAACCCAGTTCACGCAACCTTTCGGTGCGTGCCCGCTCCATGAACTTGAGATAGTTGACGTAATAAACGACGCCGCCCGCATCGGTGTCCTCGTAATAGACGCGACAGCGATGTGCGAACGACTCAACCCCATTTTGCGCGCGCATACTCTAGTGCTTACTCCTCAGGTTGCCAATCCGGCCAGGCAACTGTTTTTTAATCGTTTTTGCGCCGTTCAGGTGGGGCAAAAGGCTGCTTGCACCCTAGGACCGCAAAAACCTCAATTAAATCGCCATCATGGCGTTATTCATCACTCGAATCGACGAACTGCTCGCTTGCAGGCATTTCGCCCAGACGGTTGGGAATATTCAGGCCAAAATGCAGGTACGCATGCCGGGTAACCACCCGCCCACGCGGGGTACGCATGATATAGCCCTGCTGGATCAGGTAGGGTTCCAGCACGTCCTCGATAGTGTGCCGCTCCTCGCTGATGGCCGCAGCCAGGCTGTCGACGCCCACCGGGCCACCGTCGAACTTCTCGATCATGGTCAGCAGCAAGCGCCGGTCCTGATGATCGAAGCCACGCTCGTCGACGTCCAGCAGGTTCAGCGCCAGGTCGGCAATCGGTTTGGTGATGTGGCCCTTGCCACGCACTTCGGCAAAGTCGCGCACACGACGCAGCAGGCGGTTGGCGATACGCGGCGTGCCACGGGCACGACGGGCGATCTCGAAAGCGCCCTGCTCCTCGATCGGCAAGCCGAGAATGCCGGCAGAGCGGCTGACAATCGTCGCCAGGTCGGCAGTGCTGTAGAACTCCAGGCGCTGGACAATGCCGAAACGGTCACGCAGCGGGTTGGTCAGCATGCCGGCGCGGGTGGTGGCCCCCACCAGGGTGAACGGCGGCAGGTCGAGCTTGATGGAACGCGCCGCCGGCCCTTCGCCGATCATGATGTCCAGCTGGAAGTCTTCCATGGCCGGGTACAGCACTTCCTCGACGATGGGCGACAGGCGATGGATTTCGTCGATGAACAGTACGTCGTGCGGCTCAAGGTTGGTCAACAGCGCCGCCAGGTCACCCGGGCGCTCCAGCACCGGGCCCGAGGTGCCCTTGATCGAAACGCCCATTTCCTGGGCGATGATGTTGGCCAGGGTGGTCTTGCCCAGGCCCGGCGGGCCGAAGATCAGGGTGTGGTCCAGGGACTCGCTGCGCCCGCGGGCGGCCTGGATGAACAGTTCCATCTGCTCGCGCACGGTGGGCTGGCCAATGTAGTCGGCCAGGCTGAGCGGGCGGATGGCCCGGTCTTGCTGTTCTTCCCGGTCGCGGCCACTGGTGGCGGCGATCAGGCGGTCGGCTTCGATCACTTAAATCATTCCCTTCAGGGCGTGGCGGATCAGGTCTTCGCTGCTCAGGCCCTTGGTCTTGATGGCCGAGACTGCCTTGCTGGCTTCCTGGGGCTTGTAGCCCAGCGAGATCAGCGCGCTGACGGCGTCGCTCTCGGCGCTGGGCACTGGCGCTGCGGTGTTGGGGCCGGTCGGCATCAATTCGAACATCGCCGGTGCGGTTTCCCAGGCCTTGAAGCGGTCCTTGAGTTCGACCAGCAGGCGTTCGGCGGTCTTCTTGCCCACGCCCGGCACCTTGGTCAGCGCCGACGCATCCTGGGCCTGCACGCAACGCACCAGCTCATCCACATCCAGGCTCGACATCAGTGCCAGGGCCAGCTTGGGGCCCACGCCATTGAGACGAATCAGTTCGCGAAACAGCTCGCGCTCGCGTTTTTCAAAGAAGCCGTAGAGTAACTGAGCATCCTCGCGCACCACCAGATGGGTGTGCAAAGTCACCGCCTGACCGACCGGCGGCAGGCGATACAGCGTGGTCATCGGCACTTCCAGCTCGTAGCCCAGGCCGTTGACATCGAGAATCAGGTGCGGCGGCTGCTTTTCCGCCAGGGTGCCGCGCAAGCGTCCAATCACGTTTCAATCCTATGTTCGATACCAGGCAAGCAATGCTCGCCATCATTGCAGGCCCGGCGGGCCATGCAAGTCAAAAATCTTCAGCAGATGATGCCATCAAAGACGCAGGCGGCCACCACGGCTGCGCGCCGTACCCAAGCCATGGGGAATCAGGCTGGAACGAGTGTGGGCATGGGTCAGGGCAATGGCCAGGGCGTCGGAGGCGTCGATCTGCGGCTTGGCCACCAGCTTGAGCAGGTGCATCACCATCATCTGCACCTGCTCCTTGTTGGCGCCGCCGGTGCCGGCCACGGCCTGCTTGACCTGGGTAGCGGTGTACTCGGCCACTTCCAGGCCCTCCTCCATGGCCGCGACAATGGCAGCACCACGGGCCTGGCCCAGCTTGAGGGCGGAGTCGGCGTTGCGCGCCATGAACACTTTCTCGATGCCCATGGTCACCGGGCCGTAGGTCTGAATCACTTCGCGCACGCCGCGAAAGACAATCTGCAGGCGCTCCTGCAATTCGCCTCTGCCGGTACGGATGCAGCCCGAGGCCACGTACTCGCAGCCACGCCCGGTGTCACGCACCACACCATAGCCGGTAATCCGCGAGCCGGGGTCAATACCAAGAATTAACGTCATAAAGCCTGCAGCTGGATAGTTGCCGAAAAGCAGAAACCGGAACGGCAAAGCCGCGCCTCAATGACGCGATTTTGCCGCTCCGGCCTCAAGAGTAGAACGTAGCGGTGGATCAGCCGAGCTTTTCCATCACCTCGTCCGGGATCTGCGCGTTGGAATAGACGTTCTGCACATCATCCAGGTCTTCGAGCATGTCGATCAGCTTGATGACTTTTTCAGCGCCATCCAAGTCGAGTTCGGCGCTGGTACTGGGCACCATGACGATCTCGGCGTCGGTGGACTTGAAGCCCGCCGCTTCCAGGGCGTTGCGCACCGCGTAGAAGCTGGCGAACGAGGTGAACACGTCCATGGAGCCATCTTCATGGGTAGTGACGTCGTCGGCATCGGCTTCCATGGCCGCTTCCATCAGCGCATCTTCGTCAGTGCCCGGTGCGAAGGATATCTGCCCCTTGCGCTCGAACAGGTACGCCACCGAACCATCGGTGCCCAGGTTGCCGCCCGATTTGCTGAAGGCGTGACGCACGGCCGCTGCGGTACGGTTGCGATTGTCGGTCATGCATTCGACCATCACCGCCACGCCGCCCGGGCCGTAGCCTTCGTAGCTCAGCTCGACCATGTCGTCGGTAGCGGCTGCACCGGTACCGCGGGCCACGGCGCGATCGATGATGTCGCGACTCATGTTGGCACCCAGTGCCTTGTCCAGGGCCAGGCGCAGGCGCGGGTTGGAACCCGGATCACCACCACCCTGACGGGCAGCGACGGTCAGTTCACGAATCCACTTGGTGAAAATCTTGCCTCTCTTGGCATCCTGACGCTCTTTGCGGTGCTTGATGTTCGCCCACTTGGAATGGCCAGCCATAACAACTCCGAAATTCTCTTATTACGCAATTGCGGGAGTGGATTTGCTGTGGGAGCGGGCTCTGCCCGCGAAGCGAACACCGCGGTGCCTACTTCGCGGGCAGAGCCCGCTCCCACACAAACCTGCTCACGCCAGGCCGCCCCTGAAGGTTCAGCCTGCCATGTAAAAAGCGCATCCGAAGATGCGCTCTGTTTCAGCCTTTACTCAGCCTTGGGCTGTTCGCGCAGGCGGATGTGCAGCTCGCGCAGGGCCTTGGCGTCGACCAGGCCCGGGGCCTGGGTCATCACGCACGCGGCGCTCTGGGTTTTCGGGAACGCGATCACTTCACGGATCGACTGGGCGCCGGTCATCAGCATCACCAGACGGTCCAGGCCGAAGGCCAGGCCGCCGTGGGGCGGTGCGCCGTACTTCAGGGCGTCCAGCAGGAAGCCAAACTTCTCTTCCTGCTCTGCTTCCTCGATACCCAGCAGGCGGAACACCGCCTGTTGCATTTCCTTGCGGTGGATACGGATCGAACCGCCACCCAGCTCGGTACCGTTCAACACCATGTCGTAGGCGCGCGACAGGGCGGTGGCCGGGTTGGCCTCCAGCTCTTCAGGCGTGCACTTGGGCGCGGTGAACGGGTGGTGCAGCGCGGTGAAGCTGCCGTCTTCGTTCTCCTCGAACATCGGGAAGTCGACGACCCACATCGGCGCCCACTCGCAGGTGTGCAGGTTGAAGTCGTTGCCGACCTTCAAGCGCAGTGCACCCAGGGCTTCGCTGACGATCTTGGCCTTGTCGGCGCCGAAGAACACGATGTCACCATCGACCGCGCCAACGCGATCCAGGATGGTGTTCAGCGCCGCTTCAGGGATGTTCTTGACGATTGGCGACTGCAGGCCTTCAACGCCTTTGGCGCGCTCGTTGACCTTGATGTACGCCAGGCCCTTGGCACCGTAGATGCCGACGAACTTGGTGTAATCGTCGATCTTGCTGCGCGGCATGCTGGCGCCGCCAGGTACGCGCAGGGCAGCAACGCGGCATTTAGGGTCGTTGGCAGGGCCGCTGAACACCTTGAATTCCACGTCCTTGAGCTGGTCGGCAACGTCTACCAGTTCCAGCGGGTTGCGCAGGTCCGGCTTGTCGGAACCGTAGCGGCGCATGGCTTCTTCGAAGGTCATGTGCGGGAATTCGCCGAATTCCAGGTCCAGCACTTCCTTGAACAGGTTGCGGATCATGGCTTCGGTCAGGCCCATGATGTCCTGCTCGTTGAGGAAGCTGGTCTCGATGTCGATCTGAGTGAACTCAGGCTGACGGTCGGCACGCAGGTCTTCGTCGCGGAAGCACTTGGCGATCTGGTAGTAGCGGTCGAAGCCGGCCACCATCAGCAGCTGCTTGAACAGCTGAGGCGACTGCGGCAGGGCGAAGAAGCTGCCGGCGTGGGTACGGCTTGGCACCAGGTAGTCGCGGGCGCCTTCCGGGGTAGCACGGGTGAGGATCGGCGTTTCAACGTCCAGGAAGCCGTTCTCGTCCAGGAAGCGACGGATGCTGGTGGTCATGCGCGAACGCAGACGCAGCTTCTCGGCCATTTCCGGACGGCGCAGGTCGATGAAGCGATAGCGCAGGCGGGTTTCTTCGCCCACGTCGGAGAATTCGTTCAGCGGGAAGGGCGGGGTTTCCGCTTCGTTCAGCACTTCCAGCTCGTAACCCAGGACTTCGATCATGCCCGACGCCATGTTGGCGTTGCCGGCACCGGCCGGACGCAGGCGGACCTTGCCGGTAACCTTGACCACGTATTCGCTGCGCACACGGTCGGCAACGGCGAAGGTGTCGGCGCGATCCGGGTCGAAGACCACCTGGGCCAGACCTTCACGATCACGGATATCGAGGAAGATCACCCCGCCATGGTCACGACGGCGGTGGACCCAGCCGCAAAGGGTGATTTCCTGACCGTCCAGGGTCTCGTTCAGTTGGCCGCAATAATGGCTGCGCATCATGATGGTGGTTTCGCTTCTCGTATTCGGTATTCGGGGAAGGCCTTGCAAGCCTGGCGTTGGCTAATAGTGCAAGACCCTGCGGGTGCAGTTCAACTCAGTCGGCCTTGTCGCCGCCCGCCAGATTCTTTTTGCTGCCGGTCTTGAAGTCGGTTTCGTACCAGCCGGTGCCGCTGAGGCGGAAGCCTGGCATGGAGAGCATTTTCTTCAGCTCAGGCGCCTGGCAGGCAGGGCAGTCCGTCAGAGGCGACGCACTGATCTTCTGAATGACTTCCATCTGGTGACCACAGGAAGCACATTGATAGTCATACATGGGCATGGGAATGTCTCGGCAACAAATACACAGCACAGGCCGCGCCACGCGGCAAAGAGCGGGATTATATCCTTATACCGCGCGACTGTGCAGCCGTGGCGAAGCCCCGAATGTCGCCCACCCCCTCAATGCGCCGTGCCACAGCGGTTGAGCAGGTGCACCACGCAGACCACGCGCACCAACCCGCTGAAATTCTTGACCCCGCCGTGGCGCAGATGCACCTCGCGGTCGACATGGGACAGGATGGCATTGACCGAGCAGTCATTGGCAATGGCAATGCGCTCCAGAATCTTCCAGTAAACGCGCTCCAGCCGCAGACAGGTGGCAAAGCCATTCAGCCGCACGGAGCGAGATAAAGGTTGTGCCAGCCCCATGTTGAAGTCGGCCACGAAGGGATCCTCAAGTATCTTGCCGGTACGGGAAAGAGACCGTGTACGTTGAATAATTTCGCTGGACATAATATGCACCACATCCTTGTGTAGAAAAACACCTAGAAAAACCAAACATAGTTTTATCAGTTCCCTGCCTCATGAAGCCTTAACTATATATTCAGTGCCAGCGGAACAAACACTTGCACACGTAGGAACTCGCCGCCAAAGACCAGGAAATAGTTTACCGCTGGCTGCACCCAAGGCACCTCATTGCCGCCCCGCAGGCCACGTCCCTCAAGGCGTGCAGCCCCACGCAAAAAAGAGGAACAAGCACTCCCAAGCCAATGTTTCCAGGCCATCAAAGGCCAACCCGGCGTACGATTTACCACGCACGCAAGCGCCTGATTCCCACTCCCTGCGTTGCACTTTTCTTATTGAATGACCGCCATCGAGTTTCAATGGAAGACAGAGGGCGCAAACGTTTGAGCCAGCCCTCGCACAAATGACCGTCCGATCCGTTGATTTGAGTAGCCACAAGCTTTGCTGTTAAATAGAAGCCCTGCGCCGTGCACACCTTCTTCACGTGCCCGTTCGCAGGCTGCACGCGCCCCGTGAACTGCGTCTCATTTTGTTCCGATGCGCACCGTGACGCGCCAGCTCTTCCTCGTGATCCGTCTGAACGTGAGTTAATAAAATGTTGAAAATCGTCCACCTCCTAACGGGTGCCGCAGCGTTGCTGCTGTCCTTCATCCCCAGTCTGCGGGCCGAAGCGGTGCCTTACCTGCAACAACCTGATGCTATCTACCTGGCGCTGTTCGGCCTGCTCAACCTCACCCTGGCCCCTGTGATTCCTTACTGGAACAAAGGCCCACGTCACCAACTGCAAAACCTGGTCAGCATGCTGCTGGTACTGGCCGTTGTGCTGCAGACCGTGACCCTGCTGGCCGAATGGACCAGCGTGGCGGGGTTCGCCCCCATGCTGCCCGCCCTGGCCTGCGCCCTGCTGGCGGTCGTGCTTCACCTGGCGGTCAGCTTCTACAAATCGTCACCTGGCACTGCCGCACCGTCCTACGACATGAGCAACCGTGATACCGGCACCGTGAAGTGGTTCAACACGTCCAAGGGTTTTGGTTTCATTTCCCGCGACTCGGGCGACGACATCTTCGTGCACTTCCGCGCTATCCGCGGCGAAGGTCACCGCGTGCTGGTGGAAGGCCAACGCGTAGAGTTCTCGGTAATGAACCGCGACAAGGGCCTGCAGGCCGAAGACGTGATCGCCGCCTCGCCGCGCCGCTGATCACGACAGCAACAAAAAACCCGCGTCCGGCCTTGGCCGAACGCGGGTTTTTTATGGGTGCGGAGATCTGCGATTAACCCGTTGACCGGGTCGCCTGCATCGCGGCCAAGGCCGGCTCCTACCCCGGAACGGCGTAGGAGCCGACTTTAGTCGCGATGCAGACGACGCAGCCTTAAGGCAGTTGCGGCTACGGGCCTCAATAGTGAGGCGGCGGAGCTTCCTGCTCGCTCACGCCAAACTGCCCCACCATCTCTTCCTGCCGCTTGAGCAACGCAGCCATCTGCAATTGCAGGCGCTCGACCTGGCGTTGCTGCTGCACCAGTTCATCATTGAGCGCCTGGATGGTGTCGTCCTGGAAAGCCAGGCGGGTTTCCAGCTCCATGACCCGAGCTTCAAGCGTCATGGTCGGCCTCCAGGAAAACAAAGTCAGCGGTCAGCACCTGCTGCAGTCGCTGACGAATCGCCATAACTTGTTCATCGGTGTATGGCTGCGCGGCAACTTTGCCCCACACGGGCGCTGGCCATGCGACATCATCCTTGTGACGAACTATCACATGCATGTGCAGTTGGCTGACAACATTACCCAAGGTCGCGACATTCATTTTGTCAGCGGCAAAACTGTCCTTGAGTACTTGAGCAAGGAAGGTGGTTTCCTGCCACAGTTGGAATTGATCGGTGTCACTGAGCTGAAACAGCTCGCTGATACCTTCGCGGCGTGGCACCAGAATAAACCAGGGATAATTGGCGTCATTGCTCAGCAACAGGCGACTGAGTGGGAAGTCGCCGATGACGAGGGTGTCGTGCTGCAGGCGCGAATCTAAAGAAAACACCGCGATATCTCCGGCAAGGTGAACATTTTTTTAGGCCCAGGCACCAGGGAAGGCCCATGAGCACACAGGATACCCCTGATCGACCGCCGGTTCACGGACAATGCCCAACCGCCCACCGCGACGCACCGCCTGCGGCCACAATCGGTGCACCGGGCAGGTGCGCGACGCACCACGAAAAACCCGACATTGCCCCGGCGCCCATCCGCGCAGACCACGCCCTGCAAAAAAACCCAGCGCAATCGTTGGCGGGCGAAATCCCCTGCCCGCTCAACAGGTTTGCCAAAGTGCAACTGTGGGCTAGGCTGCCATGGGCAACCGCTACTTTTCGCACCAAAATGGGCCAGAGTGAGTAAAGCCAGTGCGCCAGTCACGCCTAAAATTCCCACTTTTGCCGGACAACGGTAACGCTTTGCGGGCGGCGGAAAATCCACCGCGATCACGCGAGCGCCGTCAAGTTCCCCGGCCGCCCCCCGATTTCATGAGGCGCGGCAGCCAAAATGCAAAAAAAGTGAAAAAAATGTCATGCCCTGGCACGTTTGGGCGCGCTTGTTGCATTCCTACCCAGCCAAGTCCACAAGCCCCCGGAAACAGGGTGACGAGAGACAACTAACAACAGCAGCACGAAGGAACCATGCAGTTTTCAATAGGGAGCTTAGAATTATTTATCCTATGCTCAAGCCCTTGAAAACAGCGCTGAAGTTGGGCAGCTTTGTTGATCGAAAGCTGTGATTTGCGACAGGCATGGAAGGTTTTGCGACAGCCTCGTAAAGAAGCTGAAAGATTGAGCTGAGAAGTATCGCCATAAAGCGTCAGCGTGATATAAGTTTGCGCGGACACAAAAAGAAAGAGCCGCCCAGATAATAAACCAGGTGGGACGGCAGTACTCTTCCTAAAAACCAAAGGAGCAAATCACGATGAAAGTGATTAAGTGGAGCGCAATCGCACTGGCAGTTACCGCGGCTAGCTCGCAACTGGCTAGCGCCGCAGCATTCGTTAGCGATCAGGCAGACGCCAAGGGCTTCGTCGAAGACGCCTCCCTGAACCTGCTGCTGCGCAACTACTACTTCAACCGCGACAACAAGCATCAGTCCAACGATGCTATCGACTGGACCCAAGGCATCCAGGGCGTATTCACCTCCGGCTTCACCCAAGGCACCATCGGTGTCGGCGTCGACGCGTTCGGCTACCTGGGCCTGAAACTCGACGGCGGTAAAGGTACTACCGGCACCAACAACACCGTGGTGGGCGACGACGGCGAGCCAAGCGACAGCTATGGCAAAGCCGGTGCTGCGGTCAAGTTCCGCATCTCCAAGACCATGCTGAAAATCGGCGACCAGCAACCTAGCACCTCGCCAGTATTCTCCGTCGGTGGTTCCCGCCTGACGCCGCAGACCGCAACCGGCATCACCCTGCAAAGCAGCGAGATCAAGAACCTGGACCTGGAAGCAGGTCACTTCACCTCGGCCACCAGCGAAAGCCAGACCAACCGCGACGGCAACCTGTGGTCGCAGTACGCCATCGGCCTGAACGGCAGCACCGACGGTGTTTCCTCGCGCTCCATCGACTACGCCGGTGGCAAGTACGCTTTCACCGACAGCCTGACCGCCTCGCTGTACGGCGCCAAGCTGGACGATATCTGGAACCAGTACTACACCAACGTGAACTACGTCCTGCCACTGGCCGATACCCAGTCGCTGACCTTTGACTTCAACTACTACAAAACTGTTGATAGCGGCTCCGCCAACGCTGGCCAAATCGACAACAACACCTTCTCGCTGTCGGCGGCGTACGCCTTCCTGTCGGCCCACACCGTTACCGTGGCCTTCCAGAAGGTCAACGGCAACACCCCATTCGACTACGTTGGCGTGGGCGACAACAACCGCGGCGCAGACTCGATTTTCCTGGCCAACTCCGTTCAGTACTCTGACTTCAACGGCCCGGGCGAGAAATCGGCCCAAGTGCGTTATGACCTGAACATGGCCACTTTCGGCGTACCTGGCCTGAGCTTCATGGCTCGTTACGTCAAGGGCTGGGACATCGACTACAGCCGCATCTCGGCTGACAGCGCCTACTTCAGCGCTGGCCGCGCCGACGCTACCGACGAAAAACACCACGAGACCAACCTGGAAGCCAAATACGTGATCCAGGAAGGCCCGGCCAAGGACCTGTCGTTCCGCATCCGTCAGGCATGGCACAGCGCCAGCAGCCTGCAGGCTGACGGCGACGCCAACGAGTTCCGCCTGATCGTCGACTACCCACTGTCGATTCTGTAATACCAGGGCAGACGCCCACGGTACCGACAGCTATATAAAGGAAGCCCGGCTCATGCCGGGCTTTCCTTTTTGTGGCCTGTACGTCATCGGGCGTGCACCGTACAATGCCCAGCCTCTATAAAATTCAGCAACAGACACGGCCTATCATGCGCACCAGTCAATATTTGCTCGCCACCCAGAAAGAAATCCCCAACGACGCGGTCGTGATCAGCCATCAACTGATGCTGCGCGCCGGCATGATCCGCAAGCTTGCTTCGGGCCTGTACACCTGGCTGCCGATGGGCCTGCGCGTGATGCGCAAGGTGGAAAACATCGTGCGCGAGGAAATGGACGCCGCCGGCGCCCTGGAAGTACTGATGCCAGGCATCCAACCTGCCGAACTGTGGCAGGAATCGGGCCGCTGGGAGCAATACGGCCCCGAGCTGCTGCGCCTGAACGACCGTCACGGTCGTGATTTCTGCGCAGGCCCCACCCACGAAGAAGTCATCACTGATCTGGCGCGCAACGAGCTCAACAGCTACAAGCAGCTGCCGATCAACCTGTACCAGATCCAGACCAAATTCCGCGACGAAATCCGTCCGCGCTTCGGCCTGATGCGCGGTCGCGAATTCATCATGAAGGACGCCTACTCCTTCCACGCCGACCAGGCATCGCTGCAGCAAACCTACGACCGCATGCACCAGGCGTACTGCAACGTCTTCACCCGCCTGGGCCTGAAATTCCGCCCGGTTGAAGCCGACAACGGCTCCATCGGTGGCGCTGGCTCCCACGAGTTCCACGTGCTGGCCGAGTCCGGCGAAGACGATATCGTATTCAGCGATAGCTCCGACTACGCCGCCAACATCGAGAAAGCCGAAGCCATCCCTCGCGAGACCTCCCGTGGCGCCGCCACCGAGGAACTGCGCCTGGTGGACACGCCAAACGCCAAGACCATCGCCGAGTTGGTGGAAAACTTTGGCCTGGCCATCGAGAAAACCGTCAAGACCCTGATCGTGCACGCCGCCGAAGAAGGCAAACTGATCGCCCTGGTGATCCGTGGCGACCACGAGCTGAACGAAATCAAAGCCGGCAACCACCCGCTGGTGGCCAGCCCCCTGGTCATGGCCAGCGACGCCGAACTGCGTGACGCCATCGGCGCCGGCGCCGGCTCCCTGGGCCCGCTGAACCTGCCGCTGCCGTGCATCATCGACCGTTCGGTTGCGCTGATGAGCGACTTTGGCGTGGGCGCCAACATCGATGACAAGCACTACTTCGGCGTGAACTGGGAACGCGACCTGCCGGTTCCGGAAGTCGCCGACCTGCGCAACGTAGTAGAGGGCGACCCAAGCCCGGATGGCCAGGGCACCCTGGTGATCAAGCGCGGCATTGAAGTGGGCCACATCTTCCAGCTGGGCACCAAGTACAGCGAAGCCATGAAGTGCCAGGTATTGGGCGAGAACGGCAAGCCGGTCACCCTGACCATGGGCTGCTACGGCATCGGCGTTTCCCGCGTGGTGGCTGCGGCCATCGAGCAGAACAACGACGCCGGCGGCATCATCTGGAACGACACCCTGGCGCCGTACCAGATTGCCCTGGTGCCACTGCGCTACGAAACCGAACAGGTACGCGAGGCGACTGACAAGCTGTACGCCGACCTCACCGCCGCCGGATTCGAAGTACTGCTGGACGACCGCGACAAGAAGACCAGCCCCGGCATCAAGTTCGCCGACATGGAGCTGATCGGTATTCCGCACCGCATCGTCGTCAGCGATCGCGGCCTGGCCGAAGGCAACCTGGAATACAAGAGCCGCACCGAAAGCGAGGCTCAAGCCATTCCGGTGGCCGACGTGCTGTCGTTCATCCAGGCCCGCGTGCGTCGCTGATTCAAGACCCGAGACCCCATGTATAAGCAAAGTGGCTTGAAACTGGGGGGCGCCGCCTTGTGCGGCGCCCTGATGCTGAGCGGCTGTGCCAATCACATGTCACAGCGCAGCGAGCATGACGAGCGGGTCGAGCGAAAGCTGCTCGACCACACCCTGCAGATCGATGCCGGCAGCCCCGCCTCCCTGGAGCTGCCGCAGCGCAAGGTCCGCATCCGCGAACAAAAGACCTTTGAGGTCACCGAGTTCGAGGTCACGCGCCGTTATGATCGCTACACGCCCTATCAACCCTGGCGCGAACTGTACGAAGTGCCACTGGGTGCGGTGGCGGTGGTGGCCGGTGTCGGCGCCAACGTGGTCAACGTGCTGATGTTCGGGCAGTTGCCCGACAGCGTCACCAAGGACTGGATCAACTACGGCTTCGCCGGGCTCAACCCGTTCATGAACGTGCAGTCCAATGGCCGCGCCCAGCAGAATCTTGCCGGCGTGGACCAGGTGCAGAAAGACAAGCGCCTGGAAACCACCAGCCTGCCGTGGAGCGAGCGCCCGGTTGAAGTGCTGTCGGGCAAGCAGACCTATGATCTGACCACTGACCGCAATGGCGTGCTCAACGTCAACCTGCTGGACAGCCCGTTTGCCGACCAGGATTTGAAGAACATAAGCCAGCTGAAGATCAGTGTCGAGGATGCGGACGACAACGTACGCGCTGACTCGACCCTGGGCCTGGGCAGCGACTTGCGCGGCAAGCTGGCAGAGGCGCACGCCTTGATTTATGACGACCTGGAAGGCGAAGACGTGCGGCAATGGGTGCACAGGGTCAAGCGTTTGTCCGACCTGGGCATGGAACAGGAAGCCAGCGAGCTGGAGCAGAGCCTGATCGAGCTGACGCGCAATGACCCGGAGCTGCAGCAGCAGTTTTTGAAATCGTTGACGCGCGATGCGGGGCGACTGGTCGCCGATCCAGGCCTGTAGCCCTGTAGCCGCTGCCTGGCGGCAGCGGCTACAGCTCACCCTAAAACAACTCCAATTGCTCCAACGCCCCACGCAGATCCTGCAACCGCACGCCAATCCCCAACAGCCGCACCGGCTTGCCACCCCGCGCCACCGCCTGCATCAGCAATTGCTGATAACTCTCCAAGTCCCTGCCCGCCCCCGCCTGTTCCAGCGTGGTCTGGGTAAAGTCATGAAACTTGACCTTCACGAACGGCTTGCCGGCTTTATAGCTGCTGTCAATGCGGCCCATGCGCGTGGCCAGGGTTTCCATCAGCTCAGGCAACTTGGCCAGGCACGCGGTCACATCCGGAAGATCGGTGTCGTAGGTGTTCTCGACGCTGATCGACTGGCGCCGGCTGTCGTTATGCACCGGGCGCTCGTCGATGCCCCGCGCCAGGTTCCACAGGCGCTCGCCGAAACTGCCAAACTCGCGCACCAAGGCCAGTTTTTTCCAATCGCGCAACTCAAGGCACGTAGCGATGCCCAGGCGCGCCAGCTTGTCAGCCGTGACCTTGCCTACACCATGCAGCTTGTTCACCGGCAGCGCGGCGACGAAATCCTCGACTTCGTTCGGCGTCACCACAAACAGCCCATTGGGTTTGCGCCAGTCACTGGCGATCTTGGCCAGGAACTTGTTGGGCGCCACCCCGGCAGAGACCGTGATGTGCAATCGCCGGGCAACCTTGCGACGGATATCCTCGGCGATACGGGTGGCGCTGCCGGAGAAATGCGGGCAGTCGGATACATCTAGGTAGGCTTCATCCAGCGACAGCGGCTCGATCAGCTCGGTGTACTCGCGAAAGATGCCGTGGATTTCCCGCGAGGCTTCCTTATAGGCGTCCATGCGCGGCTTGACGATGGTGAGGTCCGGGCACAACTTCAAAGCATGACGCGACGACATGGCCGAGCGCACACCATAGGCTCGCGCCTCATAGTTGCAGGTAGCGATGACCCCACGGCGATCCGCCGAGCCGCCGACAGCCAATGGTTTGCCCGCCAGACTGGGGTCGTCCCGCATCTCGATGGCTGCGTAGAAGCAATCGCAGTCGACGTGGATGATTTTGCGCTGTGTCATGGCCCGGCGTTCTGTCTATAAAGGAAGCGCTTTCCTACAAAGCGTGCCACCAGTATCTCACTCGCTTGGCCGGGATGGCAGGCTTGCCGTCGTCGTTGAATTTATTTTCTCAATTGAAAACGAGCCTGCAATAGGCTTGGGAGCCCCGGCCTGACTGGCCTGAAGCCCCTTTCTGAGCACCCTAAGCATTTGAACAAAAAGACTTTTCCTGAAACTGCCATTTGACAGGCCAAGGGAAATCTGTAGAATCAACTCCAC
>KI547167.1:149329-155404 GCA_000497835.1 gamma proteobacterium L18
GAGCAAGCCTGACACTCCGCCAGTGCCAGTGACGCGACCTAGCGGCCGCTGCTACGATATCCTCATAAGTCAGATACTTACGGGGTCTGTGCCAGTTTGTCGCAGGCCGACAATAACGGTTGACACCCCACCGCCCTGCTGTAAAATCCGCCCCCACAGACGCGGGATGGAGCAGTCTGGTAGCTCGTCGGGCTCATAACCCGAAGGTCGTCGGTTCAAATCCGGCTCCCGCAACCATATATCGAAGAAGGCCACTCGCAAGAGTGGCCTTTTTCGTTTGGGCGCAGAAATAAAATGGGCACAATTGTGCCGTATTGTGGTCCACCCTTCCAGCAGCGCCAGGTGGAAGAAACATGAAACTTCCCCTATAGATAAAGCGTCCGAGCCCGATAAATGATCAAACGGGTTAATATATTCCGAATTATTTTTGTATAGGGATTGGTAACTTGACTGGATACCTTCATCCTGTTGCGCACAATCCACGAGGTGATTGATGCGCCCCGACTCGCCAGAACTGCCTGATACCGTGACTGCCCCACATCCGTTGAACCCAAGCAAAATGCGCTGGCTGGAGCTGCTGAGCAAGTACCGCCAACCCATTGGCCTGGTCGTTACCCTGTTGCTGTTCGGCATCGCGTTGATCGCCTGCCGCCATCTGCTGGCCGAACTCGACATCTATGCCTTGCATGACTCGGTCGTGGGCACACCCACTGCTTCGCTGATAGGTGCATTGGCGGCCGCAGCTGCCGGTTTTGTGGTGCTGCTGGGCTATGAATGGTCGGCCAGCCGCTACGCTGCCGTGACGCTGCCCCGCAAGACACTGGTGCTGGGCGGCTTTACCGCCTTTGCCATCGGCAACGCCATTGGCCTGTCGCTGCTGTCGGGCGGCTCGGTACGCTATCGCCTGTACGCCCGTCATGGCGTGGGCGCAGCCGAAGTGGCCCGCATGACCCTGTTCGCCAGCCTGTCGCTGGGTTGCGCGCTACCGCCGCTGGCTGCACTGGCCACCCTGAGTAACCTGCCGGCTGCGTCCGCGGCATTGCACATTAGCCCTGCCCTGCTGGGCTGCATCGCTGGGGCGGTCATCGCCGCCACGTTGCTGCTGGCCACCGGCATCTATCGCCGCCGCCTGGGTGAACAGCCGATTGCCGACAACCTGATCGTCAAGGTCGGGCGACGTACCCTGCGCCTGCCCGGCGTACGGCTGACCCTGCTGCAACTGGTGATCACTGCGCTGGACGTGCTGGCTGCGGCCACCGTGCTGTACCTGCTGCTGCCCGAAGCGCCACCGTTCGGCGCGTTCGTGCTGGTGTACCTGCTGGCCCTGGCGGCCGGCGTGCTTAGCCACGTACCCGGTGGCGTCGGCGTGTTCGAAGCCATCCTGCTGGCCGCATTCGCCAATGAACTGGGCGCAGCGCCGCTGGCTGCAGCGCTGCTGCTGTATCGCCTGATCTACGTGATGCTGCCGCTGCTGCTGGCCTGTATCGTGTTGCTGGCCACCGAGGCCAAGCGCTTCTTCTTTGCCCAGCAAGCCATTCGTGTGGCCTCGGGCCTGGCCGCGCCGATCCTGGCGCTGTTGGTATTCCTGTCCGGCGTGGTGCTGCTGTTTTCCGGTGCCACCCCCGAGATCGATACCCGCCTTGAACACCTGGGCTTCCTCATCCCGCACCGCCTGATCGACGCCTCGCACTTTGGCGCCAGCCTGATCGGTGTGCTGTGCCTGCTGCTGGCCCAGGGCCTGCGTCGACGCCTGTCCGCCGCCTGGATGCTCACCACCACCCTGCTGCTGGCAGGCGCCCTGCTGTCGTTGCTCAAGGGCTTCGACTGGGAAGAAGCCAGCCTGCTGATCTTTACCGCGTGCCTGCTGGCGATCTTCCGCCGCTCGTTCTACCGCCCCAGCCGCCTGCTGGAGCTGCCGTTCTCGCCGTTCTACCTGATGGCCAGCGCCTGCGTGGTCGGCGCCTCGATCTGGCTGCTGCTGTTCGCCTACCAGGACATCCCCTACAAGCATCAACTGTGGTGGCAGTTCACCCTGGATGCCGACGCCCCGCGCGGTCTGCGCTCGGCCCTGGGCAGCGCCGTGCTGCTGGTGATCGTAGCCCTGACCTGGCTGCTGCGCACCGCGCGCCCCACCATCCACCTGCCCGACGCCGAGGAGCTGGACAAGGCCGCGAAGATCCTGATGACCTCCGATCAGCCGGACGGTGGCCTGGCGCTGACGGGTGACAAGGCGCTGCTCTTCCACCCCAAGGACAACGCCTTCATGATGTATGCCCGCCGCGGGCGTAGCCTGGTGGCCTTGTACGACCCCATCGGCTCCACCCAGCAGCGGGCGGAAATGATCTGGCAGTTCCGCGACCTGTGCGATTTCCACCATGCCCGGCCGGTTTTTTACCAGGTACGCGCCGAGAACCTGCCGTTCTACATGGACATCGGCCTTACCGCGATCAAGCTGGGCGAGGAAGCCAGGGTCGACCTGGAGCGCTTCGACCTGGAAGCCAAGGGCAAGGAGATGAAGGACCTGCGCTACACCTGGAACCGCGGTACCCGTGACGGCCTGTCACTGGAGATCCACGAACCGGGCCAGGCGCCGCTGGACGAGCTGAAGGTGATTTCCGATGCCTGGCTGACCGGCAAGAACGTGCGGGAAAAAGGCTTCTCCCTGGGCCGTTTCAGCCCGGAGTACCTGCAGCATTTTCGTATTGCAATCATTCATTTCGAGGGACGCCCCGTGGCGTTCGCCAACCTGCTCGAGACCCACAGCCATGAGCTGGCCAGTCTGGACCTGATGCGCGCGCACCCCGAGGCACCAAAGCTGACCATGGAGTTCATGATGGTCGGCCTGATTCAACACTATAAGAGTCATGGTTACGCACGCTTCAGCCTGGGGATGGTGCCATTGTCGGGCCTGCAACCGCGTCGTGGTGCACCGCTGACCCAGCGTCTGGGTTCGATGGTGTTCCGCCGGGGCGAGCAGCTCTACAACTTCCAGGGCCTGCGGCGCTTCAAGGATAAATTCCAGCCCGACTGGGAACCCCGTTACATGGCCGTGCCTGCAGGACTCGATCCGCTGGTGGCACTGGCCGATACTGCCGCCCTGATCGCGGGCGGCCTGACTGGATTGGTGAAACGCTGATGATTCGACGCAACTGGCGTAAAGGGCTGGCGGCCTTGGTGGTAGTGGTCGCCGGCGCCGCGGCGGTGTACTGGTACATGAACCGCCCTGCCCCCGCGCCCCTTCTGGAACAAGTGAAGCTGGACGATGGCAACCTGGTCACGCTGGTCACCCCCGGCACCCGCATCAAGGCCCGCGTGGTGCTGTCGGTGCCTGCCGAGCAGGCCCTGACCGACAAGCAACTGACCGACCTGAGCAAGGACGGCTCGGCGCAGTTGGTGCAAGTGCTGCTGGCCAAGTCGGACTGCGACGAGCAGGAAAACGACATCAAGGCCGCTGCCCAGCACCTGGACGGCCCCGCCACCATTTTTGGCGGTATTGGCTCTGGCGCTGCCGAAGCCTGGTCGTGGCTGGCCAAGCAGACCGATGACAAGGCCACCGCCGTGTCGGTCGGCTTCAGCCTGGAACAGCCTGGCTGCGCCACCCCGCTGCCGAAGAAAGCCGACCACGGCCACTGGATCGTCGCCTGGAACGACAACCCGGATGACGCCAGCGCCTCCTTCGTGCGCGACACCCCGAACGCCGAGACCAGCATCAGCGACTACGACGTGCACTTGCCGCAAGTGCTCAAGAACGAGCTGACCAAGCTGCTGGTGGGTGACAACAAGGACGCCCTGAGCATGCCGGTGGTTGAAGTGCCAGCCGGCCAGGCGACCGACACCGTCACCCTGTTCCTGTCCGGTGACGGCGGCTGGCGCGACCTGGACCGCGATGTGGCGGGCGAGATGGCGAAGATGGGCTACCCGGTGGTGGGCATCGACATGCTGCGCTACTACTGGCAGCACAAGACCCCCGAGCAAAGCGCCGAGGACCTGTCTGCACTGATGCTGCACTACCGTCAGAAGTGGGGCACCAAGCGCTTCATCCTGGCCGGTTACTCGTTCGGTGCCGACGTATTGCCGGCCACCTACAACCGCCTGCCCGCCGATGACCAGAAACGCATCGACGGCGTGCTGTTGCTGGCCTTCGCCCGCAGCGGCAGCTTCGAGATCGAGGTCGAGGGCTGGCTGGGCAACGCTGGCAAGGAAGCCCCGACCGGCCCCGAGATCGCCAAGATGCCGCAGAACAAGATCCTGTGCGTGTATGGCGTGGAAGAGGCGGACGAGACCGGTTGCACCGATAGCAAGACCTTTACCGGCGAGAGCCTGAAGCTGCCAGGTGGCCACCACTTCGACGAGGACTACCCAGCCCTCGCCAAGAAGCTGATCGATGCCATCGAGAAGCTGCAGGGCAAGCCACCGGTGGCCAAGGCGAACTGAGTTAGGCCTGGGCAACAAAAAGCCCCCGCACCTGTGAAGGTGCGGGGGCTTTTTTGTTTGGGGTCGGCGGCGTCTGATTCCCGGGCAGAGCCCGGTCCTACACCGTTCGCGGCAGTGGTGTCAGGTAGGCAAAGCTTTTAGCCTTTGGCGGCGCCGCAGTTAAACCTGCTTTGCGCCGAAAAAGCTGAATGCTTTGCCTCCCTGACACCACTGCCGCGAACGGTGTAGGACCGGGCTCTGCCCGGGAACCAGGCGCCGCCGCACCTATACCAACCCTACATCTCCACCTGCGTACCCAACTCGATCACCCGGTTAACCGGCAGCTTGAAGAAGCGCAGGTTACCGTTGGCGTTCTTCAGCATGAACGCGAACAACCCTTCACGCCAACGCGCCATGCCTACCAGCTTGGACGGGATCACGGTCTCGCGGCTGAGGAAGTAGGTGGTACGCATCGGGCTGAAGTCCAGGTCATCCAGATGGCACAGCTTCAGCGCGCCCGGCACGTCCGGCTCGTCCATGAAGCCATAGTGCAGGATGACGCGGAAGAAGCCTTCACCATAGGATTCCACCTCGAACCGGCGGTTGGCCGGCACCCGCGGGTCATCTTCGTTGACCACGGTCAGCAACACCACCTGCTCGTGCAGCACCTGGTTGTGCAGCATGTTGTGCAGCAATGCATGGGGCACGGCATCCGAGCGCGCGGTGAGGAACACGGCGGTGCCCTGCACGCGATGCGGCGGCTGCACACGGATGCTGCTGATGAATATCGGCAACGGCAACGCGCCTTCGTCGATGCGATCCACCAGCAACTGCTTGCCGCGCTTCCAGGTGGTCATCAGGATGAACAGCGCACTGCCAGCCAACACAGGGAAGGCGCCACCCTGAACGATCTTCGGTACGTTGGCCGCGAAGAACATGCCATCCACGAGCAAGCAGATACTCATCACGGGCACAGCGAACAATGGCGGCCACTTCCAGGCCAGCAGCATGACTGCCGACACCAGCAAGGTGGTCATCAGCATGGTCCCGGTCACCGCCACGCCGTAGGCCGAGGCCAGCGCGCCGGAAGACTCGAAGCCCAGCACCAGCAGAATCACGCCGCACATCAGCGTCCAGTTCACCCCGCCGATGTAGATTTGCCCCTGCTCATCGCTGGAGGTGTGCTGGATGTGCATGCGCGGGATATAGCCCAGCTGGATCGCCTGCTGGGTCAGCGAGAAGGCACCGGAAATCACCGCCTGGGAGGCAATTACCGTGGCCACCGTGGACAGCCCGATCAGCGGCAACAGCGCCCAGTTCGGCGCCAGCAGGTAGAACGGGTTGCGGGCAGCCTCAGGGTCGGCAAGGATCAACGCGCCCTGGCCAAAGTAGTTGAGCACCAGCGCCGGCAACACCAGGATGAACCAGGCACGGGCAATGGGCTTGCGACCAAAGTGGCCCATGTCGGCATACAACGCTTCGGCACCAGTGAGCGCCAGCACCACGGCGCCCAGTACCGCCACCGAGATGCCAAAGTGGCTGATGAAGAAACGCACGCCCCACATCGGGTTGATGGCGCGGATTACTTCCGGCTGCTGGGAAACGCCGTAGGCGCCGAGAATGCCCAGCACCACGAACCAAGTCACCATCACCGGCCCGAAC
>KI547167.1:155767-238493 GCA_000497835.1 gamma proteobacterium L18
CACCGGCCCGAACAGCTTGCCGATGCGCGCAGTACCGTGGCGCTGGATCAGGAACAGGCCGATCAACACAACCAGCGACAGCGGCACCACCCAATGGCTGATGCCATCGAAGGCCAACTCCAGGCCCTCCACCGCCGACAATACCGATACCGCCGGGGTGATCATGCTGTCACCGTAGAACAGCGCCGCACCGATCAGGCCGCACACCACCAGCATGCCACTGAGCCGCGGGTAACCCGCCGAAGCGCGGCGCGCCAGCGCGGTCAGGGCCATGATGCCGCCCTCGCCCTGGTTGTCGGCGCGCAGCACGAACAGCATGTACTTGATCGATACTACCCAGATCAGCGACCAGAAAATCAAGGACAGAATGCCCAAAACGCCATCGTGATTGCTGGGAATCCCATAGCCACCGGAGAACACCTCCTTGAGGGTATACAACGGGCTGGTACCGATATCGCCGTAGACTACCCCGACGGCCGCCACCAGCATCGCGATCGGTTTTGCCGACGAATGCCCCGTGCCTGCCTGACTACTTGCCTGAACCATCAACCACTCCTACAACCTTGGACTTTGGGTGTTTCAAAATACTTCGGAACGCAACGCGGCGAAGCATAGCGCAGCACTCGTCGTATTTCCCTGCATAAAGCTGGTCAAGTGGCTTTCTCGTCGCTAGAATTGCGCACTTTTTGATCAGAGGCGCGTAAAGCGTCCGTCGGGGCTGCCACTGGCAGCTCTAATTAACACCGAGGTTAGTCATGTCCACCACTCCCGCGCCGTCCGCCCCAAAGGTTGGCTTCGTCTCTCTGGGCTGCCCCAAGGCCCTGGTCGACTCCGAACGCATCCTGACCCAGCTGCGCATGGAAGGCTATGAAGTCGTGCCCACCTACCAGGACGCCGACGTCGTGGTCGTCAACACCTGCGGCTTCATTGACAGCGCCAAGGCCGAATCCCTTGAAGTGATCGGTGAAGCCCTGGCCGAAAACGGCAAGGTGATCGTCACCGGCTGCATGGGCGTGGAAGAAGGCGCGATCCGCAACGTGCACCCAAGCGTGCTGTCGGTCACCGGCCCGCAGCAGTATGAGCAGGTGGTGAACGCGGTTCACGAAGTAGTGCCCCCGCGCCAAGACCATAACCCGCTGATCGATCTGGTGCCGCCACAAGGCATCAAGCTGACCCCGCGCCACTACGCCTACCTGAAGATCTCCGAAGGCTGCAACCACAGCTGCAGCTTCTGCATCATCCCGTCCATGCGCGGCAAGCTGGTCAGCCGCCCGGTGGGTGACGTGCTGAGCGAAGCCGAGCGCCTGGTCAAGGCCGGCGTCAAGGAACTGCTGGTGATCTCCCAGGACACCAGCGCCTATGGCGTGGACGTCAAGTACAAGACCGATTTCTGGAACGGCCGCCCGGTCAAGACGCGCATGCTGGAACTCTGCGAAGCGCTGAGCAGCCTGGGGGTGTGGGTGCGCCTGCACTACGTGTACCCGTACCCGAACGTCGACGACATCATCCCGCTGATGGCCGCCGGCAAGCTGCTGCCGTACCTGGACATCCCGTTCCAGCACGCCAGCCCCAAAGTGCTGAAGCTGATGAAGCGCCCGGCCTTCGAAGACAAGACCCTGGCGCGCATCAAGAAATGGCGCGAACAGTGCCCGGACCTGATCATCCGCTCCACCTTCATCGTCGGCTTCCCGGGCGAGACCGAAGAAGACTTCCAGTACCTGCTGGACTGGCTGACCGAAGCGCAACTGGACCGCGTTGGCTGCTTCCAGTACTCGCCAGTCGAAGGCGCACCGGCCAACGACCTGGACGCCGAGGTCGTGCCTGACGACATCAAGCAGGACCGCTGGGACCGCTTCATGGCCCACCAGCAGGCCATCAGCGCTGCCCGCCTGCAGATGAAGATCGGCCGTGACATCGAAGTGCTGATCGACGAAGTCGACGAACAGGGCGCCGTAGGCCGCTGCTTCTTCGACGCACCGGAAATCGACGGCAGCGTATTCATCGAGGGCGCCGAAGGCCTGAACCCGGGTGACAAGGTGATGTGCCGCGTGGTGGATGCCGACGAGTACGACCTGTGGGCCGAGCGCATCTAAGCGCCCTGCTCCCCAAAAAAACCTGCCCCAGCGGCAGGTTTTTTTATGCCCTGCACAAATCTGTAGCAGCTGCCGCCAGGCTGCGTCCGGCCGCAACACCGTATCGCCTGCTGACGCGGCCTCACGGCCGCTGCTACAGTCAATGGAGGATCAAGGAGAGACCGACATGGGCAAACATCTGGTCGTGCACACCCCACGGGCCAACGACTACGCGGAACTGACACGAGTATGGGAAGCATCGGTGCGCGCCACCCACCACTTCCTGCCTGACAGCTACATCATCCTGCTGCGCGAACTGGTGGAAAAACACTACCTGGACGCCGTCATGCTGATTTGCTGCAAGGACGAGCGCCAGCGCATCACCGGTTTTGCAGGGGTTGCCGCCGGCAAGGTGGAGATGCTGTTCATCCACCCCGACCATCGCGGCCAGGGCATCGGCAGTCGCCTGCTGCACTTCGCCCTGGACAACCTCAACGCCAACCAATTGGACGTCAACGAACAGAACGAACAGGCCTTCGGCTTCTACATGAAGCAAGGCTTCGAGGTGGTGGGCCGCTCGGAGGTCGACGGCATGGGCCAGCCCTACCCGCTGCTGCACCTGCGGCGCGCGCAGCGACAATCTGCGCGGGCTTAACCGCCGCAGGGCGGTTACACTAGCGCCCTTCTTTCGTTACGGCTGCTGTCATGTCTGATCCCATTCGCCTTTCCAAACGCCTCATCGAACTGGTCGGGTGCTCCCGCCGCGAGGCCGAACTGTTCATCGAAGGGGGCTGGGTGACGGTAGACGGTGAAATCGTCGACGAGCCTCAGTTCAAGGTGGCCGACCAGGTCGTGGCCCTGAGCCCCGACGCCAAGGCCGAGCAGCCTGAGCCTGTGACCCTGCTGCTGCACCAGGAAGCCGGCCAATCGCTGGAGCAGGCCCTGGCCAGCCTGGAAGCCGCCTCGCTGTCGGCCGAGCACAGCTACAGCAAACGCCCGCTCAAGGGCCACTTCCTGCGCCTGACCTGCGGCGCCGAGCTGCAGCCCAACGCCAGCGGCCTGCAGGTGTTTACCCAGGACTGGAAAATCCTGCGCAAACTGACCGCCGACGCGGCCAAGATCGAACAGGAATACGTGGTCGAAGTCAGCGGCCAGATGGCCGAACATGGCTTCAACCGCCTGATCCATGGCGCCATGCACAAAGGCAAGGCGCTGCCAGCGGTGAAAGCCAGCTGGCAGAACGAGACGCGCCTGCGCATCGCCATGAAGAACCCGCAGCCGGGCATCATCGCCCAACTGTGCGCCAGCGTCGGCCTGACCGTGATCGGCATGCGCCGCATCCGCGTGGGCGGCGTGTCGCTGGGCAAGGTGCCGGCGGGCCAATGGCGCTACCTGGCCGGCAACGAGAAGTTCTGACCCTCTTTTTTCGCAACACTCGGGATTTTCACCATGATTCACAACGATGTACTGCGCAGCGTGCGCTACATGCTCGACATCAGCGACGCCAAGGTGGTCGAGCTGATCAAGCTTTCGGGCCTGGAAGTCACCAAGGACGACGTCATCACCTACCTCAAGAAAGACGAGGAAGAAGGTTTCGTGCACTGCCCTGACCTGGTCATGGCGCACTTCCTGGACGGCCTGGTGTTCTTCAAGCGCGGCAAGGACGACAGCCGTCCGGCCCAGCCGATCGAAACGCCGGTCACCAACAATGTCATCCTGAAGAAACTTCGCGTGGCTTTCGAGCTCAAAGAGGATGACATGCACGCGGTGCTCAAGGCTGCCGATTTCCCGGTGTCCAAGCCTGAGCTGAGCGCGCTGTTCCGCAAGGTCGGGCACAACAACTACCGCCCGTGCGGCGACCAGTTGCTGCGCAACTTCCTCAAGGGCCTGACCCTGCGAGTGCGCGGCTGACTGAATGCCCCGTAGCAGCTCCCGAAGGCTGCGTCGGGGCCAACACGGTGTCGCCTGCGGACGCAGCCTTCGGCAGCTGCTACGGGGGCACCGCCTTCCTACCCGGTATGTTTTCCAGGAGTTCGACATGTTCAAGCGTCTATTGCTTATTGCTGCAGTGGCGTTCCCGATGATTGCCACTGCCGGCCCAGCCCCCTGGTACAAATGGCAAAGCATCACCCAGAACGGCGCCATGGTTTGCTCGCAGACCAACCCCGGTGCCGGCTGGCAGCGCATGTCCGGACCTTATGACAATGCCGGTTGCCGTTGACCCCTGCCCATGACCTATAGCGTTTCCCCGATCGGCTTTGTCCGTTCCTGCTTCAAGGAAAAATTCGCCATCCCCCGCCAGCCGCAATTGGCACCCGCCGCCCGGGGGGTGCTGGAGCTGGTGGCGCCTTTCGATCAGGGCGACGCGGTGCAGGGGCTGGAACAGGTCAGCCACGTGTGGCTGCTGTTCCTGTTCCACCAGGCACTGGAAGACAAGCCACGCCTGAAGGTGCGCCCGCCGCGCCTGGGCGGCAACAAATCCATGGGCGTGTTCGCCACCCGCGCCACCCACCGGCCCAATGGCATCGGCCAATCGGTAGTGCGCCTGGAGAAGGTCGAGGCGGGCAAGCTGTGGCTGTCGGGCATCGACTTGCTGGACGGCACACCGGTGCTGGACATCAAACCCTACGTGCCCTACGCCGACAGCCTACCCCACGCCCGCAACGACATGGCCAGCGGCGCGCCTGAGGCGATTGCCGTGACCTGGGCTGCCACGGCCCAGGTACAGGCCCATGACCATGCCACGCGCCTTGAAGAGCCCTTGGTGGAACTGATTGAACAGTGCCTGGCCCAGGACCCGCGGCCGGCGTATCAGGTGCCGGCGCCTGAGCGGGAGTATGGGGTACGGTTCTGGGATGTGGAGGTGCGCTGGCATTATCCGACGCCCGATACCATCAAGGTACTGGAAGTGGTGCTGGGCGACTGACCGCGTCGCCTGCGTCGCGAGCTAGCTTTGCTCCCACAAGGTAAAGCCTGGCATCGACGGTTGGCTCACCACTGTGGGAGCAAAGCTTGCTCGCGATGAGGCCATCAGCCACACCACACAATCCCAGGCATAAAAAAACCGCCCAATTGGGCGGTTTTTTTAGGGAGCGAGGCTTACTTCTCGACGAAGGCGCGCTCGATCAGGTAGTCACCCGGCTCGCGCATACGCGGCGAAACCGTCAGGCCGAAGCTGTTCAGCACTTCGCTGGTCTCGTCGAGCATGCTTGGGCTGCCGCACAGCATGGCGCGGTCGTCCTGCGGGTTGATCGGCGGCAGGCCGATGTCGCTGAACAGTTTGCCGCTGCGCATCAGGTCGGTCAGGCGGCCTTCGTTTTCGAACGGCTCGCGGGTCACGGTCGGGTAGTAGATCAGCTTGTCACGCAGCGCTTCCCCGAAGAACTCGTTCTGCGGCAGGTGCTCGGTGATGAACTCGCGGTAGGCGACTTCGTTCACGTAGCGCACGCCGTGGCACAGGATGACCTTTTCGAAACGCTCGTAGGTTTCCGGGTCCTGGATCACGCTCATGAATGGCGCAAGGCCCGTGCCGGTGCTCAGCAGATACAAGTGCTTGCCTGGCTTGAGGTCGTCGAGTACCAGCGTGCCGGTGGGCTTCTTGCTGATGATGATCTCGTCGCCTTCCTTCAGGTGCTGCAGCTGGGAAGTCAGCGGGCCGTCCGGCACCTTGATGCTGAAGAATTCCAGATGCTCTTCCCAGTTCGGGCTGGCGATGGAGTACGCGCGCATCAGCGGGCGGCCGTTGGGCTGCTGCAGGCCGATCATCACGAACTGACCGTTCTCGAAGCGCAGGCCCGGGTCACGGGTGCACTTGAAGCTGAACAGGGTGTCATTCCAGTGATGGACACTGAGTACACGTTCGTGGTTCATGTTGCTCATGTACGGGGGCTCCTCAGAAAACGCGTGCGCCGAACGAGAGCGCGATTGCGCAATATTCTAGCCGCAGCGACAATATCTGTTAATTGAATTATCAAGATATGGGTTATCGGTTATATCGATATGCGATTTACTCTACGTCAGCTCCAGGTGTTCGTCGCCGTGGCGCAGCAGGAAAGTGTCTCCCGCGCCGCCAGCCTGCTGGCGTTGTCGCAGTCGGCCGCCAGCACCTCCATCACTGAACTGGAGCGCCAGTCCAGCTGCCAACTGTTTGATCGCGCCGGCAAGCGCCTAAGCCTCAACGCCCTGGGCCATCAACTGCTGCCCCAGGCGGTTGCCCTGCTGGACCAGGCCAAGGAAATCGAAGACCTGCTCAACGGCAAGTCCGGCTTCGGCTCGTTGGCCGTCGGCGCCACGCTGACCATCGGCAACTACCTGGCCACCCTGCTGATCGGCAGCTTCATGCAGGTACACCCTGAGAGCCAGGTGAAGCTGCACGTGCAGAACACCGCCAATATCGTGCACCAGGTGGCGCACTACGAAATTGACCTGGGCCTGATCGAAGGCGACTGCAACCACCCGGACATCGAAGTGCAGCCCTGGGTGGCCGACGAACTGGTGGTGTTCTGCGCCCCGCGCCATCCACTGGCCGCCAAGGGCCGGGCAACCCTTGAGGAATTGACCCGCGAGGCCTGGATTCTGCGTGAGCAAGGGTCAGGCACGCGCCTGACCTTCGACCAGGCCATGCGCCATCACCGCTCGCTGCTCAATGTACGCCTGGAACTGGAACACACCGAGGCCATCAAGCGCGCCGTGGAATCCGGCCTGGGCATTGGCTGCATCTCGCGACTGGCCCTGCGCGACGCCTTCCGGCGCGGCAGCCTGGTGGCGGTGGAAACCCCGGACCTGGACCTGACCCGGGAATTCTTCTTTATATGGCACAAGCAGAAATACCAGACCCAGGCGATGCGCGAATTCCTCGAGCTGTGCCGCACCTTTACCGCCGGGGTACGGCGCAGCGACGAGATCGTGCTGCCCACCATCGCCTGATCAGAGCAGGATCACACCCCACACCAGGGCAATCATGCACAGCACCACGAACTGTGCGGCACTGCCCATGTCCTTGGCGTTTTTGGACAGGGGGTGACGGTCCAGGGAGATACGGTCGATGGCCGCCTCCACCGCCGAGTTGAATAGTTCGACGATCAGCGCCAACAGGCACACGGCGATCAGCACGGCCCGCTCCACGCGGCTCACGTGCAACAGGAACGCCAGCGGTATCAGCACCACGTTGAGCAGCACCAACTGGCGGAATGCCGCTTCGCCGATGAAGGCGGCGCGCAGGCCGTCCAGCGAATAACCCGTGGCGTTGAAGATGCGTTTCAGGCCGGTCTGGCCTTTGTATGGGGACATGAACAATCAACTGTTGCAGGAGAAAAGGGGCAAGCTAATTCAGCTTTTGTCAAAAAAGTGTGAAGGCAAAATGCCTTACGACGACGAAATTGACTCAAGTTGTTGCAGCAACAGCGCCGCCTGGGTACGGGTACGCACCCCCAGCTTGCGGAAGATGGCCGTGACGTGGGCCTTGATGGTAGCTTCCGACACACTCAACTCATAAGCAATCTGCTTGTTGAGCAGGCCTTCGCAGACCATGGTCAGCACACGGAACTGTTGCGGGGTGAGGCTGGCGAGCCCTTCGCTGGCAGCCTTGGCCTCGGCGCTGACGCTGACGGCCTCGAACGCTTGCGGCGGCCACCAGACATCGCCGTCCAGCACGTTGCGCACCGCTTCCTGGATCACTTCCAGCGGGCTTGATTTGGGGATGAAGCCGCTGGCGCCGAATTCACGCGCACGCACCACCACCGCCGCTTCTTCCTGGGCGGACACCATCACCACCGGTACCTGCGGATATTGGCCGCGCAGCAGCACCAGCCCGGAGAAGCCATAGGCGCCAGGCATGTTCAAGTCGAGCAGCACCAGGTCCCAGTCGGCCTTGGCGTTGAGTTGGGTTTCAAGCTCGGCGATGCTCGCCACTTCCACCAGACGGGTGTCGGGCCCCAGGCCCAAGGTCACGGCCTGGCGCAGGGCGCCACGGAAAAGGGGGTGGTCATCGGCTATCAGGATGTCGTATGTGGCCATCGATCTAATGATCCTGTTCTGTGCAGGCGCGCAAGGAGTCGGCCCCTGCCAAGGCAACCCGAGCTTTATTTTAGCGCCAACTCACGGTCTGGTTGGCGATGGGGGCAGTTCAGGCGCTCGGGTCGGCGCCAAGGATGCCGACGGCTGACAGGGTGGTCAAGTTTGACGCTTTGCGGCTAAAGTCGCATCCCTTTTCCGTGCAAGCCCCCTGGGGCGCGGTTCAGCCCCTTCCAACAAGAGAAAACCCATGCGTCGCCAAGCCCTGCGTGCTGACCTGCTGATGTTGTTGACTGCCATGATCTGGGGCTCGGGCTTCATTGCCCAGACCCTGGGCATGAACCACGTTGGCCCCTTCCTCTATTCCGGCCTGCGCTTTGCGCTGGGCTCGCTGTGCCTGCTGCCGCTGGTGATGGGCCGCCGCACTAGCCAGCCACCGCGTGAACCCTTCATGACCCGCGGCTTGTGGATCGGCGGCGTGGTGATGGGGCTGGCCCTGACTCTGGGCATCAACCTGCAACAGGTCGGCCTGCTGTTTACCAGCGTGACCAACTCCGGATTCATCACCGGCCTTTATGTGATTGTGGTACCCGTGCTGGGCATGCTGATGGGCCACAAGACCGGCATCGGCACCTGGCTGGGTGCGGGGCTGGCCGTGGTGGGCATGTTCCTGCTGAGCGTGGGCGACAACTTCCACGTCTCGTCCGGGGACTGGCTGCAGCTGATTGGCGCTTTCGTGTGGGGCGCCCATGTGGTGCTGGTCGGTGTGTTTGCCAGCCGGCATGACCCGATTCGCCTGGCCTTCCTGCAATTTGCCACCTGCGCAGTGGTGAGCCTAGTGCTGGCGCTGGTGCTGGAACCGATCGGGGTGGACGCCATCGCCGCCGCCGGCCCTGCGCTGCTGTACGGCGGCATCGTCGCGGTGGGCATTGGCTACACCTTGCAGGTGGTGGCGCAGAAAGACGCGATTGCCTCCCATGCGGCGATCATCCTGTCGCTGGAAGCGGTATTCGCGGCCATTGCCGGGGCGTGGGTGCTGGGCGAGTCGCTGCAGATGCGCGGGTATCTGGGGTGTGCGTTGATGCTGGCGGGTATGTTGATTGCGCAGTTGTGGCCGCAGCGGGCGCGGGTCACCGCCACGACCCACCAGTGACATCTGCGGCTACAGGTTTCAGGACAGCAGGGAATGCAGGCGTTGGTGGACGTCATCCTGCTCGTCCAGCGGCAGCTGGAACTTGGCGGCCAGGTAATGGCCGGTGAATACGTCCAGCCAAGTATCGAGCACGGCGGCAGCCTGCTGATCACCGGCCAGCTCCAGGCACAGCGCCGCCACCTCGGCCGTGCAGAAGTGATCATCACGCTTTGAGCGCCGCAGCTTGTAACGCGACAGCTGATCGCTGGCCAGGCTCAGCACCGGGAAGCGCGCCAGGTACGGGCTTTTGCGGAACATCTTGCGCGCTTCGGTCCAGGTCGCATCCAGCAGGATGAACAACGGGCGTTTGCCCTGTTGAGGCTCCACGTGCGTCACCACGCGCTCGGGCGCCACGAACTCGCCGGGGAAGACGATGTAGGGCTGCCACTGCGGGTCGTCGAGCAACGCCAGCAACTGCGGATCAACCTCGGTACGCGACCAGATGAACGCCTGGGTGTCGGGCAGTATGTCGGCAATCAGCCATCCGGTATTGGACGGCTTGAGCGGCTCGACGTCATGCATGATCAGGCACACGGCCGCGAGGGCATCGACCGTCGGGCGGTATTTGCACAGGCAGTAATCGAAGATCACCCGGCAACCCGGGCAGCGCGGCGCGCGCGAACCACGGTTGACGAAAGGCTTGACGCAACGGGCCAGGCGCTCGGCGCGCAGGCGGGAAACAGCATGGGACATGGGTGGGCAAAGCTCGAAAGAGTCGACTGGCAGTCATCGCCAACCTGAACGAGCGCGAGTTTATCAGAGCTTCGACTGCCGGTCCGTCGGGTTTGCCCCTATAATCGCGGCCTTTATGAACGCATGGACTGGTCACTGGTCCAACTGCCAGTCATTGAATCAGGAGAGCTTCATGCTGCGCTTTATCGCCCCCCTCACCCTCGTGCTGGCCTTGCCCATGGCCGCCCACGCAGCCTCGCTGCAGGAGTTCGAGCTGGGCAAGCTGCTTCAGCAGGTCGCTGAAAAGAGCAACGCCGGTACCCCGCGCGAAATCAACGAAAACATCCTGGACCAGGGCTATACCGTTGAAGGCAGCGAGCTGGTGGACCACCTGACCGTGCAACAGGGTGAAGCCGACAACATGCGCGCCAACCCCGAAGCCGTGCGCGTACAACTGGGTCGCAGCGTGTGCAGCAACAAAGGCTACCGCGAGCTGATGGCCAAGGGCGCCGCCATGCGTTACGAGTTCACCGAGAACCACACCAACCTGGCCGTGACCACCCAGCGCTATACCGCCCAGCACTGCGCCTTGCTGGACGCCAAGCCCGCCAAGAAAAAGTAATCACCCCACGCGTTCGCGCCGTTGCTCATCATCGGCGCGCAACTCGGCCACCAGTGCCTGCATATAGCGCGAGCGTCGCTGCGCCCCGTCCAGCCGCCGCAGGCATTCCTCCTCCAGGGTCACATTGTTGGCCAGGGCCGCCCGACTCAGCAGCCGCAGCAATTCGTTATCCACTTCCAGACTGATACGCATCATCCCTGTCTCCCTGCGCAAGCATCATCCGCGACATTACTTTGCCATCTCTGTTTAATCAGTAAACCAGACCTTTGCATTCATTGGATCCGTTCAGACGAGCGGTCGATGGCAATTATTTTTCATGGGTTGTCGCGCATCACAACCCAAGCGCAAGCAAGGGCCAGGGTCTAGATTTATATCAACGAGCCTGATGCAGGGTACCGAGGAGCCCCTGAAGTGCCGTAGCTGCCCCAACCGCCCCGCCGTGGGCTTACTGCAATGTCCGGGGCTTAACCTGGACAGCCAGCGACACAAGCAGTGTCGCGGCCTGGCCGAACCACTCGGCCCGGGCCGAAGGTTCATATGCAGAAGGAGACATTTGAATGCCTTACGAACCAAATGAGTTCCTGTCCAACCATTTCAACAGTAACGGGCTGGACCTTACCCGCCAGGTCGAAACCCAACTGAACCTGATCGCCCCCAGCAGCCCCAACCTTGCGCTGTACCGCGACATGATCCTGACCGTGATGCGCATGGCGCAGGATGACCGCAACCGCTGGAACGCCAAGATCACCCTGCAGGCGCTGCGCGAGCTTGAGCATGCCTTCCGCGTGCTGGAGCAATTCAAGGGGCGGCGCAAAGTGACCGTGTTTGGCTCGGCGCGTACCCCGCTGGAACATCCTCTTTATGCCCAGGCCAGGGAACTGGGGGCCGCCCTCGCCCGCGCCGACCTGATGGTGATCACCGGTGCCGGCGGCGGCATCATGGCCGCCGCCCACCAGGGCGCAGGGCTGACGCACAGCCTTGGTTTCAACATTACCTTGCCGTTCGAACAGCACGCCAATGCCACCATGGAGGGCAGTGACCAACTGCTGCCCTTCCACTTCTTCTTCATCCGCAAGCTGTTCTTCGTCAAGGAAGCCGATGGGCTGGTGCTATGCCCCGGCGGTTTCGGCACCCTGGATGAGGCGCTGGAAGTACTGACGCTGATCCAGACCGGCAAGAGCCCGCTGGTACCGGTGGTGCTGCTCGATGCCCCTGGCGGCAGCTTCTGGCAGGACTGCCTGGACTTCATCGGCAAGCAACTGCGCGACAACCACTACATTCTGCCCACCGACCTCAAGTTGCTGCGCCTGGTGTACAGCGCCGAGGAGGCGGTGCAAGAGATCAATCGCTTCTACGCCAACTTCCATTCCAGTCGCTGGCTGAAGAACCTGTTCGTGATCCGACTGAAACACACACTGAACGAGGCGGCACTCGTGCAGATACAGCAAGACTTTGCCGACCTGTGCCTGAGCGACACCTTCCATCAGCATGCCTACGACGGGGAGACGTACGAGGAGCCTCAATTCAGCCACCTGACACGCCTGACCTTCACCTTCAATGGCCGGGATAACGGCCGCCTGCGCGAGCTGGTGGACTACCTCAACCAGCCCCAACACTGGGCTGCAGAGCCTGCGCCCGCACTGCCAACCAGCAAAGGCGCCCGCCCCAGGAAAAGTGCGAAGGTGACGTGATCAGTCGTCCAGCCCACGGCCGCTGAGCAAGCGGCCGATCAGGTCCATCGGGTAACCGCGGTAGGCCAGGAATCGGGTTTGCTGCGCGCGGGTGCGCGGGTCGACAGGCCGCTGACCGGCAAACTTGCGCTGCCAGACTTCGGTCAACTGTTCCATCCAGTTGAACTCGCTTTCACGCAGGGCTTGTTCCACGTCGGCACGCAGCAAGCCACGCTGCCCCAGTTCCTCACGAATACGCACAGGCCCATACCCGGAACGGGCACGGTAATTGATAAAGGCTTCGAGGTAACGGGATTCGGACAACAAGCCCTCTTCCGTCAGCCGGTCGAGTTCCTGGTCGATCATTTCGGGGAGTGCGCCGCGCTGACGCAGTTTACGCGTCAG
The DNA here is from genome assembly GCA_000497835.1 of gamma proteobacterium L18. Lineage (GTDB taxonomy): Bacteria > Pseudomonadota > Gammaproteobacteria > Pseudomonadales > Pseudomonadaceae > Aquipseudomonas. The sequence goes on from KI547167.1 coordinate 168,413, forward strand.
CTCGACCCGACCGTGCTCGCGTCGCGCGAGCAGGTCCATTGCAGCCCGTCGCACAGCGACGGGTGTATCGAGGATGGCAGCCATGACGTGATTAGAAATCGACGTCGGCGTCTACCATTTCGTCTTCGGCATCAGCTTCGACAGCAGGGGCTTTCTTGGCATCAACACCGCCAGTCAGCAGCTTGTCGCGAATCTGCTTCTCGAGGGCTGCACCGATCTCAGGGTTGTCCGCCAGGAACTTGGCCGAGTTGGCCTTGCCCTGACCGATCTTGCTGCCTTGGTAGCTGTACCAGGCACCCGCTTTTTCCAGCAGGCCGTGGGCCACACCCAGATCGATGATCTCGCCGTTCAGGTAGATACCCTTGCCGTAGAGGATCTGGAATTCAGCCTGACGGAATGGCGGAGCCACCTTGTTCTTGACGATCTTGACACGGGTTTCGCTGCCGACCACTTCGTCGCCTTCCTTCACCGCGCCGGTACGGCGGATGTCCAGACGCACGGAGGCGTAGAACTTCAGCGCGTTACCACCGGTGGTGGTTTCCGGGCTGCCGAACATCACGCCGATCTTCATGCGGATCTGGTTGATGAAGATCACCAGGCAGTTGGCGTTCTTGATGTTACCGGTGATTTTACGCAGCGCCTGGGACATCAGACGGGCTTGCAGGCCCACGTGCATGTCGCCCATTTCGCCTTCGATCTCGGCCTTGGGTACCAGGGCCGCCACGGAGTCGACGATGATCACGTCAACGGCGTTGGAACGCACCAGCATGTCGGTGATTTCCAGGGCTTGCTCGCCAGTGTCCGGCTGCGAAACCAGCAGGTCGTCGACGTTGACGCCCAGCTTGCCGGCGTATTCAGGGTCCAGGGCGTGTTCGGCGTCGACGAACGCACAGGTGGCGCCCATCTTTTGTGCCTGCGCGATCACGGACAGGGTCAGGGTGGTTTTACCCGACGATTCAGGGCCGTAGATCTCGACGATACGGCCTTTTGGCAGGCCGCCAATGCCCAGGGCGATGTCCAGGCCCAGGGAACCGGTGGAGATAGCCGGGATGGCCTGACGGTCGTGGTCACCCATACGCATTACGGCACCCTTGCCGAATTGACGTTCGATCTGACCCAGGGCCGCAGCCAAGGCTTTCTTCTTGTTGTCGTCCATTAAAGTCCTCTCTAAAAATCAATAAGGCCTGATGGCCGGATAACTGTATAAGTAGCCAGTATTATTCCACAGGGATCAGTGCTCGCCTACCCCCGTGCCGACATTTCTGTTGCCACAAGACGTATCAGCCCCTCTAGCGCGGCCTTTACCGTTTGTCGGCGGACTTCATCGCGGTCGCCAGCGAACTGTCGGCGCTCGGCAATCACCCGATCGCCGTCGGCCCACGCGAGCCAGACAGTGCCCACCGGTTTCTCGGCGCTGCCGCCGTCCGGCCCGGCGATGCCGCTGACCGCCACGGCGAAACGCGCCCCGCTACGCTGGGCCGCGCCCAGGGCCATGGCCTCTACCACCTCCTGGCTGACCGCACCCACGCGGGGGAACAGTTCGGCAGGCACGCCCAACTGGGCGGTCTTCTGGGTATTGGAATAGGTGATGTAGCCGGCTTCGAACCAGGCCGAGCTGCCCGAGATGCGCGTGATGGCCTCGCCAATGCCGCCGCCGGTGCAGGATTCGGCGGTGGTGACCTGGGCCTCAAGGCGCTTGAGGCCCTCACCGAGCGATTGCGACAATTGCGTGATCGAGTCCATCGGTGTACTCCGTGGCAGGGTGAAATGGCTGACTACCGTACACCAGCGCCGTGGTGCTCGACAGCCCTGGCGCGTCACTCACAAGCGCTTGCGCCGCGATGCCGCGCCCAACCCCAGGCGCTTCGCCAACCAGCGCTCATACACGGTGAGCGCCACGTCCGCCCCAGCCATGGCGGTCATGCACCCCAGCGCACTGGCCGACCACAACGACAACCCTGCCCCATAAAGCAGCATGGTGCCCGCCAGCCCGCAGGCCATGCAGGCCCCCGAGCGCATCAGTACGCGGCGCAGCAGGTGCCAGCCTTGAGCCCCTTCCTTGTCAGCGCGCCACATCTCGCCGGTGACACCGCCCAGCAGCGCCAGCATCACCACCAGCCAGACGGGGACTTCCTGTAGAAATGCCTGGTTCAATTGCATGTCTCTTCCTCCTGGCAAGACGTTACAAAACCAGACTATGCGTTAATGCATATTTAATCAATGCACAGATGCATATCCCGTAGCCTGGCGGCAGCGGCTACGCAATTGCGTCAGGGGCTGCAGATGCATGTCGTTGGTTTTGCGGCGCTCTGTAGATCGCGCGCCGCCCGCGCGGCGCTTCCCGGGGTTCCCCCGGTCCCACATCTGTTTCGGGCCAGTTATGCCTGTTGTATCAACTGTTCGCCTGGTTGGGCTGGCTTGGGAGCTTGGGGGGCTGTCAGCGGGCGTACATGCCCCACCAGAAGACGTGGCCGAGGATAATGATCTGCTCATCCTGCATCTGGGCGAAGCTGTAGTCTTCGTCGGGGTGTTCTTCGCGGTTGAAGCTGCGCAGGCGGATGCCCGTAGGGAGGCGGTAGAGTTGCTTAACACGCAATTGGCCGTTGTGGTTGATGGCGTAGAGGTCGCCATCGATGATATCGCCGATGCCGCGTTTGCCGGCGTTGACCCCCACCGTGGCGCCATCGCGCAACACCGGGAGCATGCTGTTGCCGCGCACGGTCACGCATTTGGCCTGGTCGAACTGCACGCCGTTGTGGCGCAGGCTGCGCTTGCCGAACCGAAGGCTGGCGCGCTCGCTTTCCTCTATGACAAACCGGCCCGAGCCCGCTGCCAGTTCGACTTCGCGCAGGAAAGGCACGGACACTTCGTCATCTTCCACCGGCGTGTCGTCGTCCCACAGGCTGATGTCCCGCAACTCCGCATGCCCATTGCCCGAAGGCAGGCTGGCACGACCGCGCAACTGGTCGGTGCTGACACGAAAATACTCGGCCAGTTTGGCGATGTGCTTGTCGGCGGGGTCAACGATCTTGCCGCCCAGGATGCGCGACAGGGTGGATTGCGGAACACCCGTGCGGCGGTGCAGCTCGGTGGCAGAGAGGCCATCGCGCGCGAGCAGTTCCTTGAGGATGAGGGCTACGGTACGTGTTTGCATAGCCTGCATAGTGCGACGCAAACGCGCGACTTGTAAATGCTCCAGTGCATTTTTCTCCTATAGATAGCAGATTGCACGGCGTACAGGCGGCAAGGTGAAAAAAATCCCTGTAGTATTCGCCGCTTGCCTTTTGACACACCCGCCACTGCGAGCCAAGTTTCTGCATGAGTGATCTTTCCAGCCACACCCCCATGATGCAGCAGTACTGGAAGCTGAAAAACCAGCACCCAGACCAGTTGATGTTCTACCGCATGGGCGACTTCTACGAGATCTTCTACGAAGACGCGAAGAAAGCGGCCAAGTTGCTGGACATCACCCTCACGGCTCGCGGCCAGTCGGCGGGGCAATCGATCCCCATGTGCGGCATTCCGTACCACGCGGCCGAGGGTTACCTGGCCAAGCTGGTGAAGCTGGGTGAGTCGGTGGTGATCTGCGAACAGGTCGGCGACCCGGCCACCAGCAAGGGCCCGGTGGAGCGCCAGGTGGTGCGCATCATCACCCCCGGCACGGTCAGTGACGAGGCGTTGCTGGATGAGCGCCGCGACAACCTGATCGCTGCGGTGCTGGGCGACGAGCGGCTGTTCGGCCTGGCGGTACTGGACATCACCAGCGGCAACTTCTCGGTGCTGGAGATCAAGGGCTGGGAAAACCTGCTGGCGGAGCTGGAGCGCATCAATCCGGTGGAGCTGCTGATTCCCGATGACTGGCCCCAGGGCCTGCCGGCGGAGAAGCGCCGTGGCTCGCGCCGTCGCGCGCCGTGGGATTTCGAGCGTGACACTGCGCACAAGAGCCTGTGCCAGCAGTTCTCCACCCAGGACCTCAAGGGCTTTGGCTGCGAGAACCTGACCCTGGCCATCGGCGCCGCCGGCTGCCTGTTGGGCTACGCCAAGGAAACCCAGCGCACCGCCTTGCCCCACCTGCGCAGCCTGCGCCATGAGCGCCTGGACGACACCGTGGTGCTGGACGGCGCCAGCCGTCGCAACCTGGAGCTGGACACCAACCTGGCGGGCGGCCGCGACAACACCCTGCAATCGGTGATCGATCGCTGCCAGACTGCCATGGGCAGCCGCTTGCTGACCCGTTGGCTGAACCGCCCGCTGCGCGACCTCAAGGTACTGCAGGCGCGCCAGAGTTCGATCCGCTGCCTGCTGGAAGGTTACCGTTTCGAAAGCCTGCAACCGCAGCTGAAGGAAATCGGTGATATCGAGCGCATCCTGGCCCGTATCGGCCTGCGCAATGCCCGCCCCCGCGACCTGGCCCGCCTGCGCGATGCCCTGGCGGCGCTGCCGGACTTGCAGGTGGCGATGTCGGACCTGGAGGCGCCGCACCTGGCCCTGCTGGCCACCATTGCCGGCACCTACCCGGAACTGGCCGACCTGCTGAGCAAGGCCATCATCGACAACCCGCCGGCCGTGATCCGTGACGGCGGCGTTTTGAAGACCGGGTACGACAGCGAGCTGGACGAGCTGCTGGCCTTGAGCGAGAACGCCGGCCAGTTCCTGATCGACCTGGAAGCCCGGGAAAAAGCCCGCACGGGCCTGGCCAACCTCAAGGTGGGCTACAACCGCGTGCACGGCTACTTCATCGAGCTGCCAAGCAAGCAGGCCGAGCAAGCGCCGGTCGACTACATCCGCCGCCAGACGCTCAAGGGCGCCGAGCGCTTCATCACGCCTGAACTCAAGGCGTTCGAGGACAAGGCCCTGTCGGCCAAAAGCCGCGCCCTGGCCCGCGAGAAGATGCTGTACGACGCGCTGCTGGAAAACCTGATCGGCCACCTGCCACCGCTGCAGGACACCGCAGCTGCCCTGGCCGAGCTCGACGTATTGAGCAACCTGGCCGAACGCGCGCTGAACCTGGACCTCAACTGCCCGGTGTTCGTCGATGAGCCGTGCCTGCGCATCAACCAGGGCCGCCACCCGGTGGTGGAGCAAGTGCTGACCACGCCGTTCGTGGCCAACGACCTGGCGCTGGACGACAACACCCGCATGCTGGTGATCACCGGCCCGAACATGGGCGGTAAATCCACCTACATGCGCCAGACCGCACTGATCGTGCTGATGGCCCATATCGGCAGCTTCGTGCCGGCGGCCGGCTGCGAGCTGTCGCTGGTGGACCGCATCTTCACCCGTATCGGCTCCAGCGATGACCTGGCGGGCGGGCGCTCGACCTTTATGGTGGAAATGAGCGAAACTGCCAACATCCTGCACAACGCCACGGACAAGAGCCTGGTGCTGATGGATGAAGTGGGGCGCGGCACCAGCACCTTCGACGGCCTGTCGCTGGCGTGGGCCGCGGCTGAACGCCTGGCGCAGCTCAAGGCCTACACGTTGTTCGCCACCCACTACTTCGAATTGACGGTACTGCCCGAAAGCGAACCACTGGTCGCCAACGTGCACCTGAGCGCCACCGAGCACAAGGAACGCATCGTGTTCCTGCACCACGTGCTGCCAGGCCCTGCCAGCCAGAGCTACGGCCTGGCCGTGGCGCAGTTGGCCGGCGTACCGAATGCGGTCATCGCCCGCGCCAAGGAACACCTGGGCCGCCTGGAAACGGCGAGCCTGCCACACGAACCCATCGCCAGCGCCCCGGGCCACCCCCAGGTACCGCACCAGAGCGATCTGTTCGCCAGCCTGCCGCACCCGGTGCTGGAACAACTCAGCAAGACCGACATCGATGGCATGACGCCACGTCAAGCAATCGAATTGCTCTATACACTGAAGACTCGGATCTAACGCAGCAGCGCGCAAGCTGATAGAATCCCGCGCGGTTTGGGAATGCCACGAACTCTTAGCCTGGTTCGCGGGCTGACCAGCCCAAACCGAGCGGCCCTTTTTCAGGGGCTTCGCTGCCGCCTTGAGGAGATATTTTGAAATGACCTTCGTCGTCACCGACAACTGCATCAAGTGCAAGTACACCGACTGCGTCGAAGTCTGTCCGGTGGACTGCTTCTACGAAGGCCCGAACTTCCTGGTGATTCACCCGGACGAGTGCATCGACTGCGCGCTTTGTGAGCCTGAATGCCCTGCCGTAGCCATTTTCTCTGAAGACGAAATCCCTGCAGGGATGGAGAACTTCATCGAGTTGAACGCCGAACTGGCGGAAATCTGGCCTAACGTGACCGAGCGTAAAGACCCACTGCCTGATGCGGCGGAATGGGACGGCAAGACTGGCAAGATCGCTGAACTGGAGCGCTGAGGCGTTCGAGGCGCAACAATGAAGACCCCGAGAGGGGTCTTTTTTTGCGCTGGGATTTGTGGTGCCCGTTTCCCGAGCTTCGCTCGGTCCCACACCGTTCGCGGCAGTTGAATCAGTGAGGCAAAGCACTTAGCCCTTGGCGGTATTGCAGGTTTAACTGTCGTGCCTCCAAGGCTAAAAGCTTTGCATTACTGACTCACCTGGCCCGAACGGTGTGGGACCGAGCGAAGCTCGGGAAGCGGTCGCCATAAATCCCAGGCAAAAAAAGGGGCGGTTTGACCCGCCCACCTTTTCTGTCCCTATTCCCTTTATCCCTGTCATCGTCCTGATGAACCGCGTCCTGCGGTGTCCTGACTCTCATCCTTGAAAGCCTGTGCCTGCTCCTTGGCACAGGTTCGATAATAGAGAATCCAGATGACGATTCAACTGCACAAATCTTTCAGGAAAAGTCTTTTCCGTTGCGAAATACTCTAAAAACCCCATTAAAAACAAACAGCTGCGCGCAACTGTGGAGAATCACCGACACGCCCTGCGCACAATCGCTTACAGAACGGACCAGCGGCCACCTACCCCGGAAACAACAACGCCCCGAACCAGTCGGGGCGTTTGCGCTGCGGCAACGAATTACTGGAACAGTGATTCGCTGGACAGGCCGTTCTTCTCCAGGATCTCGCGCAGCCGTTTAAGGCCTTCGACCTGAATCTGGCGCACCCGCTCACGGGTAAGGCCGATCTCCAGGCCTACGTCTTCAAGGGTACTGCTTTCATGCCCGCGCAGGCCGAAGCGCCGCACCACCACTTCGCGCTGCTTGTCAGTCAATTCGGATAGCCACTGATCGATGCTTTGCGACAGGTCATCGTCCTGCAGCAGGTCACAGGGATCGGTGGGACGATCATCAGTGAGGGTGTCGAGCAAGGTCTTGTCGGAGTCCGGCCCCAGGGACACGTCCACCGAAGACACTCGCTCGTTGAGCCCCAGCATGCGCTTGACCTCGCCCACCGGTTTCTCCAGCAAGCTGGCGATTTCTTCCGGCGATGGTTCGTGGTCGAGCTTCTGGGTCAGTTCACGCGCCGCCCGCAGGTAGACGTTGAGTTCCTTCACGACATGAATCGGCAGCCGGATGGTCCGGGTCTGGTTCATGATGGCGCGTTCGATGGTTTGGCGGATCCACCACGTGGCGTAGGTGGAGAAACGGAAACCGCGCTCAGGGTCGAATTTCTCGACAGCCCGGATCAGCCCCAGGTTGCCTTCTTCGATGAGGTCCAACAGGGACAGGCCCCGGTTGACATAGCGACGGGCGATTTTCACCACCAGCCGCAGGTTGCTTTCAATCATACGCTTGCGGCCAGCCGGATCACCTTTTTGCGACAGCCGCGCAAAATGTACTTCTTCTTCCGGAGACAGCAGTGGGGAAAAACCGATTTCATTCAAATACAGCTGTGTCGCATCCAGCGCACGTGTGTAATCGATGTACTTGTGCTGCTTGAGCGCAGTAGAGTTCTTGGTCTTGGCACGAACAGAAGTTACGACCGGTTCTTCGTCCGCCTCCGCGTCCAGAACGATGCCAGTCTCCATCAGGAGTACCTCATCGTCCATGTCAAACTCCGGCGCTTCTTTGTTGAGAGCCATTTGTTATAGTCCTTTGTTGAGTTCGACCTCAAGCTCCAACGTCGCGCTTATCCTTGGCAACGTTAAAGCCTGTCCCCACTACATCAGGGAACAGGCTTGGCAACCGGTCAGCGACGCGGCAGGAATTGCAGAGGATCCACTGGCTTGCCCTGGCGGCGAATTTCGAAGTGAAGCTTCACCCGGTCGGTACCCGTTGAACCCATCTCGGCAATTGTCTGCCCGGCCTTGACCTGCTGCCCCTCCCGAACCAAAAGCCTGCGGTTGTGACCGTAGGCACTGACGTAGGTATCGCTGTGTTTGATGATTATCAACTCGCCGTAGCCCCGCAACCCACTCCCGGCGTACACCACTGAACCATCAGACGCGGCAAAAACAGGCTGTCCCAATTCCCCGGCGATATCAACGCCTTTATTCAAACTACCGTTTGAAGCAAATTTTCCAATCAGGACACCATTCGCCGGCCAGGTCCAGCCGCCCGCAATCTTCTCTCCCGCCGGTACCGGCACGGGCTCGGGCGCGGCGACGACAGGCGCTGGCGCGGCCGTTTTCTGGCCAGGCGCACCCGGCACGGGCGTAAAGATAATGGGCCGACGAGTGACCTTGAACGAGCCCGACGGCGACGCCGATGTATCAGTTTGCGTACTGGCAACCGGTACAGATGGAGCGCTGCCATCACCGAAGCGAATTACCTGACCCGGATGAATGGTATAGGGCTCGGGGATGTTGTTGCGCGCAGCCAGGGCCTTGTAGTCCCAGGAGTAACGGAAGGCGATGGAGAACAGCGTGTCGCCGCGCTTGACCCGGTACTGGCCCGTGGTGACCGGCTGACGCTCGGGCGCTGCCGGTGCGGACGCGCCGCCGCTGCTCCGGTCGACCACGCGCACGCCACCCGCAGGGTGGCTTGCACAACCGGCCAACGTGGTTGCAAGGGCGAGACCAATCACCAGAAGCTTGTAGCTCGATAGTCCTGCATGCTGCCGAATGACTGTGGGACTCACCCGCCGCTCCCTTGAAAATGGTGGCTGATAGAAAAATAGACTGTTGTGTCGCAATTATAACCATCCACTCGGACAATTCTGACGTATTCGCGTAACAACCTGTGAGGGCTGCGCTGTCAGACACAGGCTGCGCTTGAGAATTCACCCCTGGGTTGAAAACCGCTCAGGCCAGCGGGCCGTTCAACAGCGGCACGAACCGCACGGCACCCAGCACGTGCCGCGAGAAGCCATGCTCCTCGCGTACGATCAGCATCAGTTGCTGCACTTCGCCGCTGCCCACCGGAATCACCAGGCGCCCACCCGGCGCCAGTTGGTCGAGCAGCGCCTGGGGTACATCGGTGGCCACGGCGGTGACGATAATGCCGTTGTAGGGCGCCAACGCCGGCCAGCCTTCCCAGCCGTCCCCCCAGCGGAACACCACATTGCGCAGGTTGAGCTCGACCAGACGCTCCTTGGCGCGATCCTGCAGCACCTTGATGCGTTCCACCGAGAACACCCGCTCCACCAATTGCGACAGCACGGCAGTCTGGTAACCCGACCCGGTGCCAATCTCCATCACCTTGTCCAATGGCCCGGCCTCCAACAGCAGCTCGCTCATGCGCGCCACCATGTAGGGCTGGGAAATGGTCTGGTTATGGCCGATGGGCAGTGCGGTGTCTTCGTACGCGCGATGTGCCAGCGCCTCGTCGACGAACAGATGACGAGGGGTGCGGCGAATCACGTCCAGCACCTGGCTGTTGCTGACGCCTTCCTCGTACAGGCGCTGGATCAACCGCTCACGGGTGCGCTGGGAGGTGAAACCGATACCGCGCCGGGTCAGATCATCTTGCTCGCGCATCAACGCAGTCCCTCCAGCCAGCCTTCAAGGCCGGCGAAGGCCGGGTTGAATGTACGGTCCAACTGCAGGGGCGTGACGGATACGTAGCCCTGCATCACGGCGTGGAAATCCGTACCCGGGCCGCCGTCTTCGGCATTGCCGGCTGCGGCAATCCAGTAGCCCTCACGGCCGCGCGGATCGACCATGCGCACCGGCGCCGCCGCGCGGGCGCGATGCCCCAGGCGGGTCAGCTGGATGCCGCGAATGCGGTCCAGTGGCAAATTGGGGATGTTGACGTTGAGCACCGTGCGCGGCGGCAATTCGAGCTGCTGGTGTGCCTCGACCAGGTGACGTGCATACCAGGCCGCCGTCGCCAGGTTATCGACCTGGCGTGACAGGAACGAGAACGCGAACGCCGTGCGGCCCAGAAAGCGCCCCTCCAGTGCCGCCGCGACCGTGCCGGAATACAACACGTCATCGCCAAGGTTGGCGCCCATGTTGATTCCCGACACCACCAGGTCCGGCTCCTGCGGCAGCAAGCCGTTAAGCCCCAGGTGCACGCAATCGGTAGGGGTGCCATTGAGGCTAATGAAGCCGTTGGCCAGGCGCTGCGGATGCAGGGGCCGATCCAGCGTCAGCGAACTGCTGGCACCGCTGCGGTCGCCATCGGGGGCGATCACCGTGCACTCGGCGTAGTCGGCCAGCGCGCCATGCAGCGCGGCCAGGCCGGGCGCGGCGACCCCGTCGTCGTTAGATATCAGAATACGCATGGGCTGTCCGTCTGCCCTGCCGGCACCAGATCGACGAGCTCGCGCACCACGACGGTGGCGAAGCATCCGGCCGGCAGGACGAATTCCAATTGCAGAATGTCAGGCTCCGGATAATGCCACGTCAAACCGCCGATGGGCAGCCGCAGGATGCGTCGTTCGTGCGCCATGCCCGCTTTTGCCAGCCAATCTCCGAGCGGTGCCAACCGCGCACCGACATTCTGCTCCAGTTCATGGATGGCGCCCGCAGCCGGCGAGTCACCTTCGCCCCACATCGGGCCGGTGGGGTGCAGGTCGAGAATGGCCAGGCGCGGGTCGCTGCACTCGGCTTCACCGGCCGGGAAAAAGCTGCGGCTGTCAGTGAACGCCAGCAGGTCGCCGACCTGGGCCTGGTTCCAGCTACCGTCGGCAACCCGCGCTGCCAGCACCTGATTGAACAGGTAGCTGCGCGCCGTGGATAACAGGCGTGAACGTACGTTGCGCTGTTCAGGCAGCGCCTGGCGTTCTGCCCACTGGCGGGCATCGTGGACGTTGCCACCCTGGAAGCCGAAGCGCTGGGTGCCGAAGTAGTTCGGTACACCCGTGGTCTTGAGCTGCTCGAGGCGGGCGTCCAGTGCGGCGTGGTCGGCCTCGAGGGCGGTCAAACGCAGGGTGAAACCGTTTGCGGAATGCGCACCGCGCTGCAACTTGCGCTTGTGGCGGGCGATTTTGAGGATGCTCAGGGTTTCGTTTTCGGCAGCGCTCAGGTCTGGGTCGGCCTTGCCTGGCAGGTGCAGACTGAACCACTGACGGGTCAGCGCCTGACGGTCCTTCAGGCCCGCATAGCTGACCGTGCGCAGCGGCACGCCCGCCGCCTTGGCCAGGCGGCGTGCGGCTTCCTCGGTGTTGAGATTACGTTTTTCTACCCACAGCCACAGGTGCTCGCCTTCACCGGCCAACGGGATATCCAGCACTTCATCGACCTGGAAGTCTTCGGCGGTGGCCTTGAGCACGGCACGCCCCAGCGCGGCCCCGGCAGCGCAGGGGCCCAACAGTTCGAGTTCGTTCATGCTGGCAGCAACAAGGCGACGGCGTGAACCGCGATACCTTCCTCACGGCCGGTGAAGCCCAGCTTCTCGGTGGTGGTGGCCTTGACGTTGACCTGGTCCAGCTCGACCTGCAGGTCGGCGGCGATCAGAGCGCGCATGGTGTCGATATGCGGGGCCATTTTCGGCGCCTGGGCAACAATGGTGGCGTCGACATTGCCGACCTTCCAGCCCTTGGCCTGGACGATGGCGACCACGTGGCGCAGCAGCACGCGGCTGTCGGCCCCCTTGAATTGCGGATCGGTGTCGGGGAAGTGCTTGCCGATATCGCCCAGTGCGGCCGCGCCGAGCAAGGCATCGCTCAAGGCATGCAGCAGCACGTCGCCGTCGGAATGGGCGAGCAGGCCGAATTTATGGGCGATCTGGACGCCGCCCAAGGTAATGAAATCGCCGTCAGCGAAACGGTGCACATCGTAGCCGTGGCCAATACGCATAAATAGAAAAGCCCTGAAGGAGACAGGGCGTGATTCTACCTGCTTTATGTAACAACCGGGCTGCAAAAAACGGCCCCGAAACGCCGCAGGGCAAGGGCAAAACGACATCACTGAATATTGACTGAGGCCTTGATCCTGTGTGGGAGCAGGCTGTGCCCGCGAAACTGACACCACTGTGTTTCTGACACTACGCGGTGCTCTTTTCGCGGGCAGAGCCCGCTCCCACACATTTGAATCAACTCAAGGCCAAAGCCTTGGCGTGGTAGCGCAGGTGATCGTCGATGAAGCTGGCGATGAAGTAGTAGCTATGGTCGTAACCCGGCTGCAGACGCAGTTCCAGATCATGACCCGCCACTTTCGCCGCCTGCACCAGCGCTTCAGGCTTGAGCTGGTTGACCAGGAAATCATCACGATCACCCTGGTCCACCAGGAAAGCCTGCGGCGCCTTGCTTTCGGCCATCAGCACCGAGGCATCCCATTCGCGCCAGCGCGAGCGCTCTTCACCCAGGTAACGGCTGAACGCCTTCTGCCCCCACGGGCAATCCATCGGGTTGCTGATGGGCGAGAACGCCGACACCGAGGCATAGCGCCCCGGGTTGCGCAGTGCACACACCAGCGCGCCGTGCCCGCCCATGGAGTGGCCGCTGATGCTGCGCCGCTCGGAGGCCGGGAAATGCGCCTCCACCAGGCCCGGCAACTCGCTGACCACGTAGTCGTGCATGCGGTAGTGCTGGGCCCAGGGCTGCTGGGTGGCATTGAGGTAGAACCCCGCCCCCAGGCCAAAGTCCCAGGCACCGTCCGGGTCACCCGGCACATCAGCGCCACGCGGGCTGGTGTCCGGCGCGACGATGATCAGCCCCAGCTCGGCAGCCAGCTTGTGGGCGCCGGCCTTCTGCATGAAGTTCTCGTCCGTGCAGGTCAGGCCCGACAGCCAGTACAGCACCGGCAGCTTGCCGCCCTGCTCCGCCTGGGGCGGCAAGTACACGGCAAACACCATGTCACAGCCCAGCACCTCGGAACGGTGCCGGTAGCGCTTGTGCCAGCCACCGAAACTCTTCTGGCAGGAGATGTTGTCCAAAATCATAGATTTCTCCAGATGCTAACTGAAAGCTGCAAGCTGCAAGCGGCAAGAAGAGCGCAGGGCTTCACTTGCAGCTTTCAACTTGCCGCTTAACGCTGCTCCTCAGAAGTGGATGACCGAACGGATGCTCTTGCCTTCATGCATCAGGTCGAAGGCCTTGTTGATGTCTTCCAGGCCCATGGTGTGGGTGATGAAGGTGTCCAGCGGGATCTCGCCCTTCTCGGCCATTTCCACGTAGCTTGGCAGCTCGGTACGGCCGCGTACGCCACCGAACGCCGAACCGCGCCAGACGCGGCCGGTCACCAGTTGGAATGGACGGGTGGCAATTTCCTGACCGGCACCGGCGACGCCGATGATCACCGACTCGCCCCAGCCCTTGTGGCAGCATTCCAGCGCGGCGCGCATCAGTTGCACGTTGCCGATGCACTCGAAGGAGAAGTCCACGCCACCGTCAGTCATGTCGACGATGACTTCCTGGATGGGACGGTCGAAGTCTTTCGGGTTGACGCAGTCGGTGGCACCCAGCTGGCGAGCGATCTCGAACTTGGCCGGGTTGATGTCGATGGCGATGATGCGGCTGGCCTTGGCCTTGACCGCGCCGATGACCGCCGACAGGCCGATGCCGCCCAGGCCGAAGATGGCCACGGTGTCACCGGGCTTGACCTTGGCGGTGTTGAGCACTGCACCGATACCAGTAGTGACGCCGCAACCCAGCAGGCAGACCTTTTCCAGTGGCGCTTCTTTCTGGATCTTGGCCACGGAGATTTCCGGCAGCACGGTGTACTCGGAGAAGGTCGAGGTACCCATGTAGTGGAACAGCGGCTTGCCGTTGTAGGAGAAACGCGAGGTGCCGTCAGGCATCAGGCCCTTGCCCTGGGTGGCGCGCACGGCCTGGCACAGGTTGGTCTTGCCCGACAGGCAGAATTTGCACTGACGGCATTCGGCGGTGTACAGCGGAATCACGTGGTCACCCACGGCCACCGAGGTCACGCCTTCGCCGATGGCTTCGACAATACCGCCACCTTCGTGGCCCAGGATCGACGGGAAGATGCCTTCAGGGTCGGCGCCCGACAGGGTGTAGGCGTCGGTGTGGCAGACGCCCGAAGCGACCACACGTACCAGCACTTCACCGGCCTTGGGCATGGCCACGTCGACTTCGACGATTTCCAGCGGCTTCTTGGCCTCGAACGCTACAGCGGCACGGGACTTGATCATCGCAACCTTCTCCTGAATACATGAATGAGACGATCAGTGTAATTCATCGCTTGATGGGGAATAATCAGGCCAAAGACAAAACATTATTGCTGCACAGGGATAATCATGAGCGACAACCGCTGGGAGGGCATCGACGAATTCGTCGCCGTGGCCGAGTGCTGCCAATTCACGGCCGCCGCTGAACGCCTGGGCATTTCCTCGTCGCACATCAGCCGGCAGATTGCCCGCCTGGAAGAACGCTTGCAGACGCGCCTGCTGTACCGCAGCACCCGACGGGTGACGCTGACCGAAGCCGGGCAGACGTTCCTGCAGCATTGCCAGCGCTTGCAGGATGGTCGCGAGGAAGCCTTGCGGGCCATGGGCGACCTGAACAGCGAGCCCAAGGGGTTACTGCGCATGACCTGCGCGGTGGCCTATGGCGAGCGGTTCATCGTGCCGCTGGTAACGCGCTTCATGGGGTTGTACCCGCAATTGCGGGTGGACATAGAGCTGACCAACCGCACCCTGGACCTGGTGCATGAGGGCCTGGACCTGGGCATTCGCCTGGGGCGGTTGCAGGATTCGCGGCAAGTGGCGACACGATTGGCGCCACGGCGCATGTACCTGTGCGCCTCGCCCTCTTACCTTGAGCGTTATGGACGCCCGCATAGCCTGTCGGAACTGGCGCGGCACAATTGCCTGATTGGCAGTTCGGAGGTGTGGGCGCTGCAGAACGAGGGTCGCGAATTGGCGCAGCGGGTGCAGGGCAACTGGCGCTGCAACAGTGGGCAGGCCGTATTGGATGCGGCGTTGCAGGGGATTGGGTTGTGCCAGCTGCCGGATTATTACGTGCTGGAGCATTTGCACAGTGGGGCGCTGGTGTCATTGCTCGAAGCGCATCAGCCGCCGAATACGGCGGTGTGGGCGCTGTATCCGCAGCAGCGGCATCTGTCGCCGAAGGTGAGGAAGCTGGTGGAGTATTTGAAGGAAGGGCTGGCGCTAAGGCCCGAATATCAGGGTGGGCCTTGGACGCAGCCTTCGGCAGCTGCTACACAGGCCCCGTAGCAGCGGCCGTAGGCCGCGTCCAGCCGCACCTCATTAGCAAGGTGAACGCTGCGCCCACCGCTGCCGCAACCACTCCAGATCTTCCGGCCGGGTCACCTTGAGGTTATCCGAGCGCCCTTCTATCAAGCGCGGCGCCTGCCCTGCCCACTCCATGGCGCTGGCCTCATCGGTAATCGCCACGTCCGCCACCAGGCTGTCTGCCAACGCCCGGTGCAACGCCCCCAGGCGGAACATCTGCGGTGTGTACGCTTGCCAGATGGTGCTGCGATCAACCGTCTCCGACACACGCCCATGGGCATCGGCACGTTTCAACGTGTCCTTGGCCGGCACGGCCAGTAAGCCGCCGACCGGATCATGGGCCAGCTCGCCCAGCAGCTTGTCCAGGTCGGTACGCGCCAGGTTCGGCCGCGCGGCGTCATGCACCAGCACCCAATCCTCATCGGCAGCGCCCTGGGCGTGCAGGTGCAACAAGGCATTGAGCACCGAGTCGGCACGTTCGGCACCGCCGGAGGCGCGCTGGATACGAGGGTCGCGAGCACTGGCCAGGTCAGGCCAGTAAGGGTCATCTTCAGCCAGGCTGACCACCAACCCTTTCAAGCCAGGGTGGTCGAGAAAACAGTCCAGGCTGTGTTCAAGAATGGTTCGGCCGCCCAGCTGCAGGTATTGCTTGGGCCGGTCGGCTGCCATTCGGGCACCAACGCCCGCAGCAGGGATCACTGCCCAGAAGGCAGGGGAAGAGTATGTCATTGAGCCAACTGATAAAGGGTTTCACCGTCCTTGACCATGCCCAGCTCATGGCGAGCCCGTTCTTCGACGGTCTCCATGCCCTTCTTCAGCTCCGCCACTTCCGCATCCAGGATACGGTTGCGCTCCAGCAGACGCTCGTTTTCGGCGTGCTGGTCGGCGATCTGCTGCTCAAGGCTGGCGACCTGAGCCAGGCTGCCATTACCCACCCACAGGCGGTATTGCAGGCCACCCAGCAGCAACAGCAGAACAAGGAACAACCAATAGGGACTGCGCATCAAGGTATCCAGTGGAAATTAACGGCCGTACTGATGGCACGAAGCCTGGCTAGGCCAGGCTTTGTGCTGTACAGCGCTTGCTTTGTACCATCTAAAGCTTAGCCGCGAAACTCGGCACGGCCACGATAGACTGCCTTGGCGCCCAATTGTTCTTCAATGCGCAGCAATTGGTTGTACTTGGACACGCGGTCGGAGCGGCACAGCGAGCCAGTCTTGATCTGGCCGGCAGCGGTACCCACGGCCAGGTCGGCAATGGTGGAGTCTTCGGTTTCGCCCGAACGGTGGGAAATGACCGCGGTGTAACCGGCTGCCTTGGCCATCTGAATGGCTTCCAGGGTTTCGGTCAGGGTGCCGATCTGGTTGAACTTGATCAGGATCGAGTTACCGATGTTCTTGTCGATGCCTTCCTTGAGGATCTTGGTGTTGGTCACGAACAGGTCGTCGCCGACCAGTTGCACCTTGTCACCCAGCTTCTCGGTCAGCACTTTCCAGCCAGCCCAGTCGGACTCGTCCAGGCCGTCTTCGATCGAGATGATCGGGAAACGCTCGGTCAGGCCTTTCAGGTAGTCGGCGAAACCTTCGGCGTTGAAGGTGTGACCTTCGCCTGCCAGGTTGTACACGCCGTCTTCGTAGAATTCGCTGGCCGCGCAGTCCAGGGCCAGGGTCACGTCGGTGCCCAGCTTGTAACCGGCGTTGGCCACGGCTTCGGAGATGGCCGACAGGGCATCTTCGTTGGAGGTCAGGTTAGGTGCGAAACCACCTTCGTCACCCACGGCAGTGTTCAGGCCACGAGCCTTCAGCACGGCTTTGAGGTGATGGAAAATCTCGGTGCCCATGCGCAGGCCTTCGGAGAAGGTCTTGGCGCCAACCGGCTGCACCATGAATTCCTGGATGTCGACGTTGTTGTCGGCATGCTCGCCACCGTTGATGATGTTCATCATCGGTACCGGCATGGAGTACACGCCCGGGGTGCCATTCAGGTTGGCGATGTGCGCGTACAGCGGGATGTCCTGGTCCTGGGCAGCAGCCTTGGCAGCCGCCAGGGACACGGCGAGGATGGCGTTGGCACCCAGTGTGGCTTTGTTTTCAGTGCCGTCGAGTTCGATCATGGCGTGGTCCAGGGCTTTCTGGTCCGCAGGATCCTTGCCCAGCAGCAGCGAGCGGATCGGGCCGTTGATGTTGGCCACGGCTTTCAGCACGCCCTTGCCCATGTAACGGCTCTTGTCGCCATCACGCAGTTCGAGCGCTTCACGCGAACCGGTGGAAGCACCGGACGGCGCGCAGGCGCTGCCGATGATGCCGTTGTCGAGAAGCACGTCGGCTTCCACAGTGGGATTGCCACGGGAGTCGAGAACTTCACGACCTTTGATGTCGACGATTTTTGCCATTGTTATAAGCACTCCAAATTTGACCAAAACGACACTGCTGAGGGAAATCTGTTGTGGCCGAAGGCTCAATACGGCAGGCAGGCCTTCGGTCGACAAGGCTCTGGCCCGAGCGGGCCAGAGTGAATCGAGAGGTACTTTACCGGAAAAAAGTTGTTACGCGGTTTCTACCGTCGGAAAACTTTTAACCAGATCGTCCAACTGCTTGAGCTGTGCCAGGAATGGCTCCAGCTTGTCCAGGCGCAGGGCGCAAGGGCCATCGCACTTGGCGTTGTCCGGGTCCGGGTGGGCTTCCAGGAACAGGCCCGCCAGGCCTTGGGACATACCGGCCTTGGCCAGGTCGGTGACCTGGGCACGGCGGCCGCCGGCCGAATCCGAACGCCCGCCCGGCATTTGCAGGGCGTGGGTGACGTCGAAGAACACCGGGTACTCGAACGTCTTCATGATGCCGAAGCCGAGCATGTCCACCACCAGGTTGTTGTAACCGAAGCTGGAACCACGCTCGCACAGGATCAACTGATCGTTACCGGCTTCCTCGCACTTGGTCAGGATGTGCTTCATTTCCTGAGGTGCGAGGAATTGCGCCTTCTTGATGTTGATGACCGCGCCGGTCTTGGCCATGGCCACCACCAGGTCGGTCTGGCGCGACAGGAAGGCCGGCAGCTGGATGATGTCGCACACCTCGGCGACCACGGCGGCCTGGGCCGGCTCGTGGACGTCGGTGATCAGCGGCACGCCAAAGGCCTTCTTCACGTCTTCGAAGATGCGCATGCCCTCTTCCAGGCCAGGGCCACGGTAAGAGGTCACGGAAGAACGGTTGGCCTTGTCGAAGCTGGCCTTGAAGACGTAGGGGATACCCAGCTTCTGGGTAACCTCCACGTACTTTTCGCAGACCTGCATCGCCATGTCGCGCGACTCGAGCACATTCATGCCACCGAACAAGACGAACGGCTTGTCGTTGGCGATCTCAATGTTGCCTACACGGATGATTTTCTGCGCCATGCTGTATCGCTTCCTTGATCAGGCTTTCTTCTGGTGTTGAGCCAGGGCCGCCTTGACGAAGCCACTGAACAGCGGGTGGCCGTCACGCGGGGTCGAGGTGAACTCTGGGTGGAACTGGCAGGCCACGAACCATGGATGGTCCTTGGCTTCAACCACTTCAACCAGGGCGCCGTCGCCGGAGCGTCCGGACACCACCAGGCCAGCTTCGATCAGCTGTGGCAGCAGGTTGTTGTTGACCTCGTAACGGTGGCGGTGACGCTCCACGATCACGTCCTTGGCGTAGCAGTCGTACACCTTGGAACCGGCGATCAGCTGGCAGTCCTGTGCGCCCAGGCGCATGGTGCCGCCCAGGTCGGACGCTTCGGTACGGGTTTCGACGGCGCCGGTGGCATCTTCCCACTCGGTGATCAGGCCCACGACCGGGTGGCCGCTGTTGCGATCGAACTCGGTGGAGTTGGCGTCTTTCCAGCCCATCACGTTACGGGCGAACTCGATGACCGCCACTTGCATGCCCAGGCAGATACCCAGGTAAGGCACCTTGTTCTCGCGAGCGTATTGCACCGCGGTGATCTTGCCTTCCACGCCACGCAGACCGAAGCCGCCCGGAACCAGGATGGCGTCAGCGCCTTCCAGCAGGCTGGTGCCCTGGTTCTCGATGTCTTCGGAGTCGATGTAGCGCAGGTTGACCTTGGTACGGTTGCTGATACCGGCGTGGCTCATGGCCTCGATCAGCGACTTGTACGCGTCCAGCAGCTCCATGTACTTGCCGACCATGGCGATGGTCACTTCGTGCTCGGGGTTGAGCTTGGCGTCGACGACCTTGTCCCACTCGGACAGGTCGGCGCTGCCGCACTGCAGGCCGAAACGCTCGACGACGAAATCGTCCAGGCCCTGGGCGTGCAGCATGCCCGGGATCTTGTAGATGGTGTCGGCGTCTTCCAGCGAGATGACCGCGCGCTCTTCGACGTTGGTGAACAACGCGATCTTGCGGCGCGACGACACGTCGACGTGGTGGTCGGAGCGGCATACCAGCACGTCAGGCTGCAGGCCGATGGAGCGCAGCTCCTTGACCGAGTGCTGGGTAGGCTTGGTCTTGGTTTCGCCAGCGGTGGCGATGTACGGGACCAGGGTCAGATGCATCAGCATCGCGCGCTTGGAGCCGATTTCCACGCGCAGTTGGCGGATGGCTTCCAGGAACGGTTGCGACTCGATGTCGCCCACGGTACCGCCGATCTCGACCATGGCCACGTCGGCATCGCCGGCGCCCTTGATGATGCGGCGCTTGATTTCGTCGGTGATGTGCGGGATCACCTGAATGGTGGCGCCCAGGTAATCACCACGGCGCTCCTTGCGCAGCACATGCTCGTACACGCGGCCGGTGGTGAAGTTGTTGTTCTGGGTCATGGTCGTGCGGATGAACCGCTCGTAGTGGCCCAGGTCCAGGTCGGTCTCGGCGCCGTCGTGGGTGACGAATACTTCACCGTGCTGGAACGGGCTCATGGTGCCCGGGTCGACGTTGATGTACGGGTCCAGCTTCAGCATGGTGACCTTAAGTCCCCGCGCCTCCAGGATGGCCGCCAAAGATGCCGAAGCAATGCCTTTCCCCAATGAAGAAACAACACCGCCCGTGACGAAGATGTAGCGCGTCATGAAAAACCCTAGAAGTCTGCGTTAAAGCGGTCAGAGCCGCCGGGGAAAGCGAAGGAAGGCCGAAGCCCCCGATGGCCAAAAACGGTTTGGCAATCGGCAACTGCCGTGTTTGCTGAGCAAGCACAGAAGTTGTATCAAGAAGGGAGCGTAGTCTACCGGAAACAGCCTTTCATCTCAAACGTTGTGCGTTCGTCGGTGGCAGCCATTGCAAAATAACCGTGGGTTCGTCGCCCAATGGCAGGTTGGCCACGGCCTGCAATTGGCCATCCACGAACAATAGCGGCAGGCGGCCGCGCACGAACGCCGGCAGGGCCGATTCGTTCAACAGGCGCTTGAGATCGCGGTGCCCGCGCCCCTCTACCTTCAGCACTTCACCGCCTTGCCGGTAACGAATCTGCACCCTGCCCTGCGGCGTCAGGCCGCATAGATTGACCTGGCCATTGCCGGGCAATGACAGTGATTCGTCCGGCCTGGCCCAGTCAATCACACCCTCAGGCAGCGTCGACCAATCGTCGGGCAGCCACCACAGCCGCGAGCCGCTACGCACCAATTGGCCACCCGCCAGCGCCCACACCGGCGTGGCCGAGGGCGCCGCGTCGCGCAGGTTGTACCAGCCTGCCCAGTGCTGCGTGTCGGGCAATTTGGCAAGGGATGACAGCCAGTGTTGCAGGGCATTGCGCTGGCGGCCATCGGACAACGAGAGCAAGGGCGACAATTCCAGCGATGGCAGCCCCAGCCAGGGGAACGATGAATCGACCAGCGCCGGGCAAAGATCCTGCTCGGCAACCTCCACCAGCAAGGCTTGCGCCTCGGCCAGATGACGGGCGGTGCGAGCGAAGGTCTGGGCAAAGCGCGGCCAACGCCTGGCGATCACCGGCAGTACCTCATTGCGCAGGTAGTTACGCGAGAATCGGATGTCGGCATTGGACGGGTCCTCCACCCACTCAAGGGCGTTGGCCTTTGCGTAGGTTTCCAGCGCGTCGCGCCCCGTGTTCAGCAACGGCCGCAACAGCACGCCCTGCCCCAGTGGACGCTGCGCCGCCATGCCTGTCAGCCCGCGCACACCGGTGCCGCGTAGCAGGCGGAACAGCAGGGTCTCGGCCTGGTCGTCGCGGTGCTGGCCGGTGAGCAGGACTTCGCCTGGGCCCAGCGCCTGCTCAAATGCCGCATAGCGCGCATCGCGCGCAGCCGCTTCCAGGCTGGCGCCAGGCGCGACCTGTACCTGCACCACGGTCAATGGCACGCCCAAAGCGTCGCACAGGCGTTGGCAATGTTGCGGCCAGGCATCAGCCGCGGCTTGAAGGCCGTGATGGACGTGGATGGCGTGCAAGGGGGGCAGTGATTGAGTGCGGGCCAGGGTGGCCAGCTGGTGCAGCAGGACGGTGGAGTCGAGGCCGCCGGAAAGGGCGATGTGCCAGCGCGGAGAGTTGCGCCATGACGTCAGCAAGGGAAACATGACGGACTCCTGTTTTGTGGTGTCCCTGACGCGGCCTGACGGCCACTGCTACAGGTGTAGCAGCGGCCGTCAGGCCGCGTCGGGAGCGCCGCGAAGCTGGAGCTTACAGACCGTAGCTCATCAGGCGGTCATAACGACGCTTGAGCAGCGCGTCCATGTCCAGGCCCTTGAGCATGGCCAGCTGCGAGCTCAGCTCCTTGCGGATCAGTGCCGAGGCAGCAGCCGGGTCGCGGTGGGCGCCGCCCAGCGGCTCCTGGATCACCTTGTCGACGATACCCAGGCCTTTCAGGCGCTCGGCCGTGATGCCCATGGCTTCGGCAGCGTCCGGGGCCTTGTCGGCAGTCTTCCACAGAATGGAAGCGCAGCCTTCGGGCGAGATCACCGCGTAGGTGGAGTATTGCAGCATGTTCAGCTGGTCGCACACGCCAATGGCCAGTGCACCGCCCGAACCACCTTCACCGATCACGGTGGCGATGATCGGGGTTTTCAGGCGCGCCATGACACGCAGGTTCCAGGCGATGGCTTCGCTCTGGTTGCGCTCTTCGGCGTCGATGCCCGGGTAGGCGCCCGGGGTGTCGATGAACGTCAGGATCGGCATCTTGAAGCGCTCGGCCATCTCCATCAGGCGGCAGGCCTTGCGGTAGCCTTCAGGGCGCGGCATGCCGAAGTTGCGGCGAACCTTCTCGCGCACTTCACGGCCTTTCTGGTGACCGATGACCATCACTGGCTGGTCGTCCAGGCGGGCAATGCCACCGACGATGGCAGCGTCGTCGGAGAAGTGACGGTCGCCGTGCAGTTCATCGAACTCGGTGAAGATGTGCTGGATGTAGTCCAGGGTGTACGGACGACGCGGGTGACGCGCCATGCGTGCAATCTGCCAGCTGGTCAGGTTGCCGAAAATGCTTTCGGTCAGGGTGCTGCTCTTGTCTTGCAGGCGCGAGATTTCATCGCTGATGTTCAGCGAGTTGTCGTTGCCTACCAGGCGCAGCTCTTCGATCTTGGCTTGCAGGTCAGCGATCGGCTGTTCGAAATCAAGAAAATTCGGGTTCATAGGCATCCGTCTTGGGTCGACGGCCAAGCGGCCGGCCGGTTGATCCGTTAAGCGCCCTACCATACGGGAAAGGGCGCATTGAGGTCGAGTTTATCGATCTGGGTCGAGTCTAGTCACCTTTGACAGGCTCAACGATATTGCAGGAAGACGTTCTCACGCCCGAACTGGTCACGCAGCGCTTGAATCAAACCATCACCGGGGTCGATGCAGTGGTCGTCACCAAACTGCAGCAAGGCCTTGGCATCGGGGCCGGTGTACTCCATGGTGATCGGGCAGGCGCCGCGATGGCGCTTGACCAGATCGCCCAGCCACGCCAGCTTGTCGCCCTTCAGGGCATCGGCATGCACCTTCAGGCGCAGGCTTTCGGCCAGGTTGGTGCGCGCGTCTTCCATGGTCATCACGCGGTTGACCCGAAGGCGCAGGCCGCCGGAGAAATCGTCGTTGCTGACCTCGCCTTCCACCACCACCATGGCGTCGGTCTGCAACAGCGACTGGGCGGCCATGAAGGCATCGGCGAACAGCGACGCCTCGATGCGTGCAGAGCGGTCGTCGAGGGTGATGAAGCCCATCTTGTCGCCCTTCTTGTTCTTCATCACCCGCAGGTTGATGACCATGCCCGCCACCGTCTGCGCGCCGCGCGCCGGTTTAAGGTCGATGATGCGCTGGCGGGCGAAGCGGCGGATCTCGCCTTCGTATTCGTCGATCGGGTGACCGGTGAGGTACAGGCCCAGGGTCTCCTTCTCGCCACGCAGGCGCTCCTTGAGGGTCAGCTCCTTGGCCTTGCGGTGGCTGGCGTAGACGTCGGCGTCCTCTTCCACGAACAGGCCGCCAAACAGGTCCGAGTGACCGCTGTCGTGGGTACGGGCGGTCTGCTCGGCCGCCTTGATCGCCTCTTCCATGGCCGCCAGCAGCACCGCGCGGTTGCGGTCGATGTTGGCCAGGTAGGCCTTGGGCTCGTCATGGTAGAACGGGCCAAGGATATCCAGCGCACCACTGCGGATCAGGCCGTCCAGGGTACGCTTGTTGACGCGCTTGAGGTCAACGCGCTCGCAGAAGTCGAACAGATCCTTGAACGGGCCGGCCTGACGCGCTTCGGTGATCGCCTCCACCGGGCCTTCGCCCACGCCCTTGATGGCGCCCAGGCCGTAGATGATGCGGCCTTCGTCGTTTACCGTGAACTTGAACTCCGAGGCGTTCACGTCCGGCGCGTCGAGGCGCAGCTTCATGGTGCGCACTTCCTCGATCAAGGTCACGACCTTGTCGGTGTTGTGCATGTCCGCCGACAGTACCGCGGCCATGAACGGCGCCGGGTAGTGGGCCTTCAGCCAGGCAGTCTGGTACGACACCAGGCCGTAGGCGGCGGAGTGGGATTTGTTGAAGCCGTAACCGGCGAACTTCTCCACCAGGTCGAAAATGTTACCCGCCAGGTCCGGGTCGATGTTGTTGGTGGCACAACCTTCAATGAAGCCGCCACGCTGCTTGGCCATCTCTTCGGGTTTCTTTTTACCCATGGCGCGACGCAGCATGTCCGCACCACCCAGGGTGTAGCCGGCCATGACCTGGGCAATCTGCATCACCTGTTCCTGATACAGGATGATGCCGTAGGTAGGCGCCAGTACCGGCTTGAGGCCTTCGTATTGGTAGTCGGAGTGCGGGTAGGCCAGCTCGGCACGGCCGTGCTTGCGGTTGATGAAGTCATCCACCATGCCCGACTGCAACGGGCCAGGACGGAACAGGGCCACCAGTGCGATCAAGTCTTCCAGGCAGTCGGGCTTGAGCTTTTTGATCAGCTCTTTCATGCCGCGCGACTCAAGCTGGAACACCGCCGTGGTCTCGGCCTTCTGCAGCAAGGTATAGGTCGGCTTGTCATCCAGCGGGATGAAGGCGATGTCCAGCGGCTCTTCATTGACCTTGGCGCGGTCACGGTTGATGGTCTTCAGCGCCCAGTCGATGATCGTCAGGGTACGCAGGCCCAGGAAGTCGAACTTCACCAGGCCCGCCGCCTCCACGTCATCCTTGTCGAACTGGGTGACCAGGCCACTGCCTTCTTCATCGCAATAGATCGGCGAGAAGTCGGTGAGCTTGGTGGGGGCGATTACCACGCCACCGGCGTGCTTGCCGACGTTACGGGTAATACCCTCCAGCTTGCGGGCCATTTCCCAGATCTCGGCCGCTTCCTCGTCGGTCTTGAGGAAGTCGCGCAGGATCTCTTCCTGCTCGTAGGCCTTCTCCAGGGTCATGCCCACTTCGAAGGGGATCATCTTCGACAGGCGGTCAGCCAGGCCGTAGGACTTGCCCTGCACCCGCGCCACGTCACGCACCACCGCCTTGGCGGCCATGGAACCGAAGGTGATGATCTGGCTTACCGCGTTGCGGCCGTATTTCTCGGCCACGTAGTCGATCACCCGGTCGCGGCCGTCCATGCAGAAGTCGACGTCGAAGTCGGGCATGGAAACCCGTTCCGGGTTGAGGAAACGTTCGAACAGCAGGTCATATTCCAGCGGGTCGAGGTCGGTGATCTTCTGCACGTAGGCCACCAGCGAGCCGGCACCCGACCCCCGGCCAGGGCCCACCGGCACGCCGTTGTTCTTGGCCCACTGGATGAAGTCCATCACGATCAGGAAGTAACCGGGGAAGCCCATCTGGATGATGATATCCAGCTCGAAATTCAACCGGTCCACGTAGACCTGGCGCTTGGCCTCGTAGTCCTCGGTGGTGTCGCGCGGCAACAGGACGGCCAAGCGCTCTTCCAGGCCGTCGAACGAGACCTTACGGAAGTACTCGTCGATGGTCATGCCATCGGGGATCGGGTAGTCGGGCAGGAAGTGCTTGCCCAGCTTGACGTCGATGTTGCAGCGCTTGGCGATTTCGACGGTGTTTTCCAGCGCCTCGGGCAGATCGCTGAACAGCGCGTGCATTTCCTCGGCGCTTTTCAGATACTGCTGGTCGCTGTAGTTCTTGTTGCGGCGCGGGTCGTCCAGGGCCCGGCCTTCGCCGATGCACACGCGCGTCTCGTGGGCCTCGAAGTCTTCCTGGCGGATGAAGCGCACGTCGTTGGTGGCCACCAGTGGCGCGCCGAACTTGTCGGCCAGGGCCACGGCGGCGTGCAGGTATTCTTCGTCATTGGTGCGGTTGGTGCGCTGGATTTCCACGTAGAAGCGGTCGGGGAACACCGCCATCCACTCTTGCAGCAACGCCTCGGCGTCCTGCGGGTTGCCACCCAGCAGGGCCATGCCGATTTCACCTTCCTTGGCCGCGGATAGGCAGATCACGCCCTCGCTGGCTTCGGCCACCCACTCGCGCTCGATGATCACCTGGCCATTGCGCTGGCCGTCGATGAAACCGCGGGAGATCAGCTCGGTGATGTTGCGGTAGCCCTGGGCGTTCATGGCCAGCAGGCTGATACGGCTCAACGGGCCGTCGGGATCCTTGTTCGACAACCACAGGTCGGCGCCGCAGATCGGCTTGATGCCGCCGCCCATGGCCGTCTTGTAGAACTTGACCAGCGAGCACATGTTGTTCTGATCGGTGACCGCCACGGCGGGCATGTTTAGCCCGGCCAAGGCCTTGACCAGCGGCTTGATGCGCACCAGGCCATCGACCAGGGAATATTCGGTGTGCAGGCGAAGGTGAACGAAAGAAACCGACATGTTGATCCTATAGGTGCACAAAACCACAAAAGCGGGATTGTACCGTAATGGGGTTCGTTGAGCATGCAAAGGCCAACACCAAACCCGAGCCATGCCAACAAGGCGAACCGCGCAAATGCCACAGGCATAGCTGGCCCGAAACAAATGTAGGACCGGGCTTGCGCGTGAGGCGGGGAAGCGCCGCGCGGGCGGCGCGCGGTCTTGAGAACGCAGGTGAAACAACGACTGGCACCTGTCAGCCACACCCTCGCTGTAGCCTGGTGGCAGCGACGATATCGCCCGAGGGGATGCCGAGAAGGGTGCGCTTGGGATTTGCTGCGCTCTTGAGACCGCGCGCCGCCCGCGCGGCGCTTCCCGGGCAGAGCCCGGTCCTACATCTGTTTCGGGCCAGTTTTGCCAGTGGCATTACCTGGTCCGCCTTGTTTGTATGGCTGGGGACTGGTGGTGCGCCGGCTTTCAGCTTTCCGCGAAATCAGTATCCAGCAACGCCCGCGCTTCGTACGCCTGACGAACGGGCGCGAACGAGCGCCGGTGGATCGGCGTAGGCCCAAGGCGCGCCAAGGCTTCCAGATGAACGGGCGTGGGGTAGCCCTTGTGACCACCGATGCCGTAACCCGGGTAGATCAGCTCGAACGCCGCCATCTCGCGGTCACGGCTGACCTTGGCGAGAATGGAGGCTGCGGCGATCGCCGGCACCTTGGCATCCCCCTGCACCACCGGAGCGCTGGGCACCGCCAGTTTCGGGCAGCGGTTGCCGTCGATCAACGCCAGTTTCGGCGTGATGTGCAGACCTTCCACGGCCCGCTGCATGGCCAGCATGGTGGCGTGCAGGATGTTCAGTTCATCGATCTCTTCGACCTCCGCGCGGGCGATGTGCCAGCTCAGGGCCTTTTCGCAGATTTCGTCGAACAGCTTCTCGCGCTTGGCTTCGGTGAGCTTCTTGGAGTCGTTGAGCCCCTGGATCGGCCGGTTCGGATCAAGAATCACCGCGGCCGTGACCACGGCGCCGCACAGCGGGCCCCGGCCCACTTCGTCGACGCCTGCGACCAGGTCTTCGACCAGGGTGTAGTCCAGGCCCATTTGCATTTGTGTGGTCATTGTTTCGCCAGCAGTGCCAGCACCCCTTCCGCAGCCTGGTTGGAGGCATCGCGGCGCAGGGTGCGGTGAATGTCGTCAAAGCCCTGGGTCTGTTCCTGGCCGTTGTCCAGCAAGGGTAGCAGCGTTTGCACCAGGGCTTCGGGGGTGGCAGCATCTTGCAGCAACTCGGGCACCAGCATGCGCTGGGCCAGCAGGTTGGGCAGCGACACGTATGGGCTTTTCACCATACGCTTGAGAATCCAGTAGCTCAGCGCCGCCAGGCGGTAGGCGACGACCATCGGGCGCTTGTACAGCAGCGCCTCCAGGGTGGCCGTGCCGGAGGCGATCAGCACCGCATCGCAGGCCGCCAGGGCGCGATGGGACTGGCCGTCCAGCAGCGTCAGCGGCAGTTCGCGACCCACCAGCATGGCTTCGATCTGTGCCCGGCGGGCGGCGTTGGCGCACGGCAGCACAAAGCGGATACCCGGGCGCAGGGCCAGCAACTGCTGGGCAGCGTCAAGGAACAGCTCGCCCAGGCGCCCTACTTCGCCACCGCGACTGCCCGGCATCAGCGCCACGACCTGGCCGTCCAGCGGCAGGCCCAACTCGGCGCGCGCCTGGGCGCGGTCGGCGTGCAACGGGATGGTATCGGCCAGCGAATGGCCAACGAAGCGCACCGGCACGCCCTTCTCTTCGTAGAACCTGGCTTCGAAGGGGAACAGCGTGAGCATCAGGTCGCAGCCTTCGCGAATTTTCAGCACGCGCTTCTGCCGCCACGCCCACACGGACGGGCTGACGTAGTGCACGGTCTTGATCCCGGCCTGGCGCAGCTTGAGCTCGATGTTCAGGGTGAAGTCAGGCGCATCGATGCCGATGAACACATCGGGTTTGCGCTCGATCAGGGTCTGGATCAGCAGCTTGCGCCGGCCCAGCAGCTCGCGCAGGCGGCCCAGCACTTCCACCAGGCCCATGACCGCCAGACGTTCCATGGGGAAATCCGAGACCAGGCCCTGGGCCTCCATCAAGGGGCCACCCACGCCGATGAACTCGATGTTGGGGTGACGCGCCTTGAGGGCCTGCATCAGGCCGGCGCCGAGGATGTCGCCGCTGGCCTCGCCTGCAACCAGCGCGACCCGCAGTGTGCCTGGCAACGGCATCAGCGGGTGATGCCGCGGGTCGAGGTCTGGATGGAGCGCAGGAACACGTCCACTTCGGGATGTTGAGCAGCCGGCTCGGCCAGCTCGGCAATCGCCTGGTCAACGGTCAGCCCCTGGCGGTACACCACCTTGTAGGCACGGCGCAGGGCATGGATGACCTCGTCGCTGAAGCCACGACGGCGCATGCCTTCGAAGTTCATGCTGCGCGCCTCGGCCGGGTTGCCGAACACGGTGACATAGGCCGGTACGTCCTTGCCGATGGCGGTGCCCATACCCGAAAAGCTGTGGGCGCCAATATGGCAGAACTGGTGCACCAGGGTGAAGCCGGACAGGATCGCCCAGTCATCAACATGCACGTGGCCCGCCAGAGCGGTGTTGTTGACCAGGATGCAATGGTTGCCGATGACGCTGTCGTGACCGATGTGGGCATAGGCCATGATCAGGTTATGGTCACCCAGGGTGGTTTCAGCGCGGTCCTGAATGGTGCCGCGATGAATGGTCACGCCTTCGCGGATGACGTTGTGGTCACCGATCACCAGGCGAGTTTCTTCGCCCTTGTACTTGAGGTCGGGGGTATCTTCGCCTACCGAGGAAAACTGGTAGATGCGGTTGTGCTTCCCGATTTTGGTCGGCCCCTTGAGAATCACGTGGGGGCCAATGACGGTCCCCTCGCCGATTTCAACGCCAGCGCCGATGATCGACCAAGGGCCGACCTCGACGCCGTCTGCCAGGATGGCCGACGGGTCGATGATGGCGCGAGGGTCAATCAAACTCATAGCTTGCGTTCCGCACAAATGATTTCTGCCGAGCACACTGGCTTGCCGTCAACCGAGGCCTGGCATTCGAATTTCCAGATCTGGCGCTTGCAGCTCAGGAATTTGGCTTCCAGGATCAGCTGGTCGCCCGGCAGCACGGGCTGACGGAAACGCAGCTTGTCCGAACCCACGAAGTAGTACAGGGTACCGTCAGCCGGTTTCACGTCCAGCATCTTGAAACCAAGAATACCAGCTGCCTGGGCCATTGCCTCAATGATCAGCACGCCCGGCATGATCGGGTGCTGCGGGAAGTGGCCGTTGAAGAATGGCTCGTTGATGCTGACATTCTTGTAGGCGCGAATGCGCTGTGCCTCGACGTCCAGCTCCACTACACGGTCCACCAGCAGGAACGGGTAACGGTGAGGCAGGTATTCGCGAATCTCGTTGATGTCCATCATTTCGGGGGGAAGCCTGTATAAAAGATAGGGAGCGCGCGACTGACGCGCAGCACTCCTATTGCAAATCAAGGAGGCAGTTTAGCGGCTGTGCACACTTGATATGGAAATGGTATCAGCCATCAGATGATGCTTTGTCGCCCGGGGTCACGGCTTCGACACGCTTTTCTACCTGTTTGAGACGACGGAACATGTCATCTATCTGTCGCAGGCGTGCGGCGCTCTTGCGCCATTCACCCGCAGGCTGCATCGCCGTACCCGAGGAATAGGCCCCAGGCTCGGTGATTGAATGGGTCACCATGGTCATGCCTGTGATGAACACGCCGTCACAGATGTCGATGTGGCCCACCAGGCCTACACCGCCTGCCAGCATGCAGTTCTTGCCGATCTTGGTGCTGCCGGAAATGCCGACGCACGCGGCCATGGCCGTATTGTCGCCGATCTGCACGTTGTGCGCGATCTGGATCTGGTTATCGAGCTTGACGCCGTTACCAATGATCGTGTCCGCCAGTGCACCCCGGTCTACCGCGGTGTTGACGCCGATTTCGACATCATCACCAATGCTGACGCCGCCGATCTGGGCAATCTTGTTCCACACGCCCTTCTGGTTGGCAAAGCCGAAGCCTTCGCCACCCAGCACCGCACCCGATTGCACCACCACGCGATCGCCGATGCGCACATCGTGGTACAGGGTCACGCGCGGGGCCAGCCAGCCACCTTCGCCGATCACGCAACGCGCGCCGATGAAGCAGTGGGCACCGATGGTGGTGTTGGCGCCGATGCGCGCACCGCTCTCGATGACCGCGAACGGGCCGATACTGGCGCTAGGGTCGACCACGGCATCGTCAGCCACCACGGCACTGGCATGAACGCCGGCCGCTGCCTTGGGCTTGGGGTCGAACAGGTGGGAAACACGTGCGTAGGCCAGGTACGGGTCGGCAACGATCAGCGCTGCACCTTCGTAACCTTCGGCATCCGCCGCCTTGAGCAACACGGCCGCTGCCGTGCAGTCGGGCAGGAACTTACGGTACTGGGGGTTTGCCAGGAAGCTTAACTGACCGGGGCCGGCCTCTTGCAAAGTGGCCAGCCCGGTAATGTCGGTTTCCTCGCTGCCCCGCAGGGTAGCACCGAGGAACTCGGCCAATTGGCCGAGCTTCAGGGTCACGGTCATGATCAGCGCGCTTTGTTCATGCGCTCGATGACTTGGCGAGTGATGTCATATTGAGGTTTGACATCGATCACTGCGCCGCGCTCGAGTACCAGGTCAAAGCCGCCGTTCTTGATCACTTCTTCCACTGCGCCGTCCAGCTTTGGCTTCAGGGTCTTGAGCATGTCACGGTCAGCATTGGCCTTGGCTTCGTTCAGCTCCTTGGACTGGAACTGGTAGTCACGGGCTTTTTGCTTGAAGTCCAGTTCCAGCTTCTCGCGGTCACCTTGTGGCAGCTTGTCACCACCGTTGACCAGGCGATCCTGGATGCCTTTGGCGCTGCTTTCCAGAGCCTTGAGCTTGGTCAGTTGCGGGCCGAACTTCTTCTCGGCGTCCACGGCGTATTGCTTGGCCGCGTCCGATTCCAGCAGGGCCATCTGGTAGTTCAGCACGGCAATTTTCATGTCGGCAAAACGCGGGGGTAGCGGTGGCGGCCAGGGTAGCTGCCAGAAGAACCATTTGTGTCAACTTACGCACGATGCACTCCTACGGAAACTGTTGTCGGTTGGACAGACCTTAGAAGGTCTGGCCCAGGGAGAATTGGAAGATCTGGGTTTCAGAGTAATCAGGCTTCTTGATCGGCGTGGCCAGGCTGAAGCTCAGAGGACCCAGTGCGGTGACCCAGGTCACGCCCAGACCGACAGAGGCCGCCATCTGCGAGAAGTCAACGCTGGAGCAGGACGGCGAAGTCTTCGAACAATTGGTGTCGAAGGTGCTACCCATGTCCAGGAACAGCGACGTGCGCAGGGAACGCTGGTCTTTCACGAACGGCATTGGGAACAGGACTTCTGCACCACCAGTGACCAGGACGTTACCACCGAACGCTTCGGGGCTCTGATCCGGGTCTCTCACGGTACCAGGGTTGTTACCACTGCTCGGCGTGCTGCGGGGGCCCAGGGTGCTGTCCTTGAAGCCACGTACCGAGTTGAAACCGCCGGCGTAGTAATTCTCATAGAACGGCAGGCCCGAAGTGGAACCGTACCCGTTACCGTAGCCCAACTCCGAGTGCAGACGCAGGGTGTAGGTGTCGGTCAGCGGCGCAAACAGCTGGCCACGGTAATCGACCTTGTAGAACGACAGGTCGCTGCCCGGCGTGGTGGTTTCGAACGTCAGGCTTTGCGAGTGGCCACGCGTAGGTAGCGTGCCCTTGTTCAGGGTCGAATCAGACCAGCCCACGGACGCCTTCAGGTTGGTGAAGCTGTCGCCTTCCTTGTTGATGAAGTCGAAGATCTCATCAACAGTGTAGGTACCGGTGCTGATACTGTCGCGTTGCAGCGTCAGGCCGTAAGTCATGCGCGACGTTTCGCTGATCGGGTAACCGAAGGTCACGCCGGCACCGTAGCTGTCCACCGAGTAGCTGGCGATATCGACATCGAGGTCGCTGTAGTCGGTTTTACGGTAGAAGGCGTTGTAACCCAGGCTGACACCGTCCGGCGTGAAGTACGGATCGACGTAGCTGAAGTTGTAGCGGGTCTGGTATTCGGACTTGGTCAGGCCGATGGACACCTTGTTACCGGTACCCAGGAAGTTGCTCTGACTGATCGAACCACCCAGGATCAGGCCGGCGCTCTGGGCGAAACCGACGCTGGCGGTGATCGAGCCGGAGGCTTGTTCCTCTACCGAGTAGTTCACGTCAACCTGGTCGTCCACGCCCGGTACGGCCGGGGTCTCGACGTTGACTTCCTTGAAGTAGCCCAGACGCTCCAGACGGGTCTTGGACTGGTCGATCAGGTAGGTCGACGCCCAGCCACCTTCCATCTGGCGCATCTCACGCCGCAGCACCTTGTCGTCGGTCTTGGTGTTGCCGCGGTAGTTGATGCGGTTCACGTAGGCACGCTTGCCCGGGTCGACCACGAAGGTGATGTCCACGGTGTGGTCATCATCATGCGGGGTAGGCACGCCGTTGACGTTGGCGAAGGTGTAACCGTCGTTACCCAGGCGGCGGGTGATCAGCTCGCTGGTGGTGGTCATCAGCTTGCGCGAGAACACCTGGCCCTTTTCCACCAGCAGCAGCGACTTGACCTGATCTTCAGGCACTTTCAGGTCGCCGGACAGCTTCACGTCGCGAACGCTGTACTTCTGGCCTTCGTTGATGTTGACGGTGATGTAGACGCTCTTCTTGTCCGGGGTGATCGACACCTGGGTAGAAGCAATGTCCATGTTGATGTAGCCGCGGTCCAGGTAGTAGGAACGCAGGCGCTCAAGGTCGCCGGAGAGTTTTTCACGGGCGTACTTGTCATCGTTCTTGAAGAACGACAGCCAGTTGGTGGTCTTGAGCTGGAACTGATCGGTCAGTTCCTCTTCGGAGAACACCGTGTTGCCCACCACGTTGATGTGCTGGATGGCAGCGACGGTGCCTTCGTTGATCTTGATCTTCAGGCTGACGCGGTTGCGCGGCTGCGGAACGACCTCGGCGTCAACCGTGGCCGTGTAGCGGCCCTGGGCGACGTACTGGCGTTGCAGCTCGTTGCGCACACCTTCAAGGGTGGCACGCTGGAAGATTTCGCCTTCGGCGAGGCCCGACTGTTTCAGGCCCTTCATCAGGTCGTCAGTGGAGATGGCCTTGTTGCCCTCGATCTCGATACTGGAGACCGACGGACGTTCGACTACACTGATGACCAGGACGTTGCCGTCGCGGCCCAGCTGGATATCTTGAAAGAAACCGGTCTTGAACAGGGCTCGAGTGGATTCCACCAGGCGTCGATCATCCGCTTCGTCGCCCACGTTCATGGGCAGGGCGCCAAACACGCTGCCGGCGGATACCCGCTGCAGGCCGTTGACTCGAATATCAGAGATCTTGAAGGACTCGGCGTGAACTTCGGTGACCATCAATGCGGCAAGAGCCGCAGTAAGCAGCAGACGTTTCATGAAGTCCTTTCTTATTCCAACTGGCAATAAGCGAGCCGCTGACAAGGCAGCGGACCCACAATTGAGCGAAGTATTACAGTCGACCCAAATCGTTTATCAGGGCAAGCAACATGACCCCGACTACCAAACTGATACCGATCTGGACCCCCCAACCCTGCACCCGATCCGATACTGGGCGACCACGCACCCATTCGATCAGGTAGAACAGCAAGTGCCCCCCATCCAACACAGGGATAGGCAGCAAATTCAGAACCCCTAGGCTAATGCTCAGATAGGCGAGGAAATTCAGGAAATCCCCAACGCCCGACTGGGCTGAAGCGCCCGCCACTTTAGCAATGGTTATCGGTCCACTCAAGTTTTTTACCGAGAGCTCGCCGAACAACATTTTCTTCAGTGAATCAAGGGTCAGCACGCTCATGGTCCAGGTGCGACGGGCACCCTCGCCGATCGCGGCGAGCGGGCCGTAGCTGACCTCGCGGGTCATCTGCGGCGGCCATTGCACGGCCTTCACGCCGGCGCCCAGGTAGCCTGCAGCGGGCTTGTCGTCGCCGCGGCTGGCCAGGGTAACCGGCACATCCAGCTGCTGATCATCGCGCTGCACACGCAGCACCACCTTGGCATCGGGACGCTGGCGCACCAGGTCCACCACCTGCTGCCAATCGGTCAGCGCCTGGCCATCCAGGGACAGCAGACGATCACCGGTTTTCAGACCGGCGGCCTGGGCCGGCCCCTTGGGATCCAGCTCGGCCAGTACCGGCTCCAGCGCCGGACGCCACGGGCGGATACCCAGCGAGCGGATCGGATCAGGCTCGTCAGTACCCTGCAACCAGTGATCCAGGGCCAGGGTGTGAGGCTCTTCGGCCGTGGAGCCCTGAGGCAGCACGTTGATATGCAGCGAACCGGTCTCGCCCAGGCGGCGCACCAGTTGCAGATTGACCTGGGACCAGCCACCCGTTGGCTCGCCATCAATGGAAACAATTTCGCTGCCCGCACTCAGGCCGGCGGCTGCAGCAATACTGCCCGGCTCGACGGCGCCAATGACCGGCTTGACCTGCTGGCTGCCCAGCATTGCCAGGATCCAGAAGAAAAAGATCGCCAACAGGAAATTGGCGATGGGGCCGGCCGCGACGATGGCAATGCGTTGGCCAACCTTCTTGCGGTTGAAGGCCTGGTCCAGCAGCTCGGCCGGCACCTCACCCTCGCGCTCGTCGAGCATCTTGACGTAGCCGCCCAACGGAATGGCGGCCACCACGTACTCGGTGCCCTGGCGGTCATGCCACCGGACCAGCGGCATGCCGAAGCCCACCGAAAAACGCAAAACCTTGACGCCACAGCGCCGCGCGACCCAGAAATGGCCGAATTCGTGAAAGGTAACCAGCACACCCAATGCCACCAGGGTGCCGACAATCATATAGAGCGCACTCATAACTCTCTCCGAATTGCGTCGCGGCGCCGTTCAAGCGGTGCGCATGCACACCACACGCTTCAGCGCCCGTGGCGTTCCAACCATTGACCGGCCAGGCCACGGGCTCGCGTGTCGGCGGCAAACACCGCGTCCAGTGCATCCAATGCCACCACAGGTTCCTGGCCCATTACGTCCTCGATCATACGCGCGATCTCGGGATAACGGATGCGCCGCTCAAGAAATGCCGCCACGGCCACCTCGTTGGCGGCATTGAGCGTGGTCGGCGCACTATTGCCGGCCTGGGCCGCCTGCCGCGCCAGGCGCAGGCAAGGAAAGCGCAGCTCGTCAGGGGCCTGGAAGTCCAGTCGCCCCACGGCGAACAGGTCCAGGGGCGCCACGCCCGAATCGATACGCTCAGGCCATGCCAAGGCATGGGCAATGGGCGTACGCATGTCGGGGTTGCCCATCTGGGCCAGCACCGAGCCGTCGGCATAGTCGACCATGGAGTGAATCACACTTTGGCGGTGCACCACCACCTCGACCTGCTCGGGGCGGGCATCGAACAACCAGCAAGCCTCGATCAACTCCAGGCCCTTGTTCATCATGCTGGCCGAATCGACCGATATCTTGCGACCCATGGACCAGTTCGGGTGCGCACAGGCCTGCTCAGGCGTGACATGCTCCAGATCGGCCAACGGCGTCTCGCGAAACGGGCCGCCGCTGGCAGTCAGCAGGATGCGGCGCACGCCAACATTGCCCAGGCCACGAGCGAAATCGCCGGGCAGGCACTGAAAGATGGCGTTGTGCTCGCTGTCGATCGGCAGCAGCACGGCACCACTGCGCCGCACCGCCTGCATGAACAGGTCGCCGGACATCACCAGCGCTTCCTTGTTGGCCAGCAGCACCTTCTTGCCGGCTTCCACGGCCGCCAGCGTCGGGCGCAGGCCCGCGGCGCCAACGATGGCCGCCATCACCGCGTCCACGCATGGATCGGCCGCCACCTGGCACAAGCCCTCTTCACCGATCAACACCTGGGTGCTCAGCCCTGCAGCACGCAGCCCGGCCTCCAGGCGACGCGCGCCCGCCTCGTCGGGCACCACGGCGCACTGCGGCCGATGCTTGACGCACAGCGCCAACAACTCATCCAGACGGCTGAACCCGCTCAGGGCGAACACCTGGTAACGATCAGGGTGACGCGCCACCACGTCCAGGGTACTCAGGCCGATGGACCCAGTGGCACCCAGCACGGTAATCATCTGCGGCGTACTCACAGAGCACTCCAATTGGCAGCCCACAACAGCACGGCAAACACCGGAATGGCGGCCGTCAGGCTGTCGATACGATCCAGGATACCGCCGTGCCCGGGCAGCAGGTTGCTGCTGTCCTTGATGCCGGCACGGCGCTTGAACATGCTCTCGGTCAGGTCACCGACCACCGACAGCGCCACCACGATGGCCGCGCCGATCAGGCACAGCAGGGTTTCGCCGACGCCCCAATGACGAACCTGACCCACCACCAGGGTAATCAGCAGGCTCACCGCCATGCCGCCGTAGAAGCCCGCCCAGCTTTTGCCGGGGCTGACCTGCGGGGCTAGCTTGGCCTTGCCGAAGGCTTTGCCAGAGAAATAGGCACCGATATCGGCCGCCCACACCAGCACCATCACCGCCAGAATCAGCCAGTTGCCCTGGCCCTGAGCCTTGATCAGCACCAGGCCCTGCCAGGCCGGCAGCAGAATCAGCAGGCCGATCAGCAGTTTGCAGGCGACACTGGCCCACTGCTCGCTGGTACGAGGGAAGGTCAACACCAGGAAAGTGGCCACCCCCCACCAGATCAGCGCCGCAGCCAGCACGAACGGCGCCAGCGCAGGCGTCAGGTAAAGGAAGAACAAGGCAACCGCCACCACGGCGGCAAAGCCCATACGAGCAGGCTGAGCCTCAAAACCGGCCAGTCGCGCCCACTCCCAGGCACCCAGGGTCACCACCAGGCCGATGAACAGAGCAAAACCGCCCCCTTCGAGCAGGAAGAAACCGCACAGGGCGATCGGCAGCAGGATCAGCGCTGTAATGATGCGTTGTTTAAGCATTAAGCACGGGCTCCGGCTTCGACCTGCTCGCTTGTCTTACCGAAGCGGCGCTGGCGCGAAGCGAAATCGGCCAGCGCGGTGCGCATGGCTTCGTGTTTGAAGTCCGGCCAGAACAGGTCGGAGAAGTACAGCTCGGCATAGGCCAGCTGCCAGAGCAGGAAGTTGCTGATGCGGCGCTCGCCACCGGTGCGGATGCACAGGTCGGGCAGCGGCAGATCACCCGTGGACAAGCAGGTCTGCAGCAGCCCCGGGGTAATGTCCTCAGGGCGCAGGTGCCCGGCCTGCACTTCGCGCGCCAGACGCTGGGCGGCCTGGGCGATATCCCACTGGCCACCATAGTTGGCGGCAATCTGCAGCACAAAACGGTCGTTGCCGGCGGTCAGCGCCTCGGCTTCGCGCATGGCAGCCTGCAGC
The DNA here is from genome assembly GCA_000497835.1 of gamma proteobacterium L18. Taxonomy (GTDB): domain Bacteria; phylum Pseudomonadota; class Gammaproteobacteria; order Pseudomonadales; family Pseudomonadaceae; genus Aquipseudomonas. Next base: position 206,469 of record KI547167.1, read on the forward strand.
TCTGGATGAAAGCGTGAGCGATCACCGATGATGCGCAGGCTGATGCGGTTCTTGTTCAGGCTCTGCGCCTCTCGACGCAGCGCCTTGAAGAACAGCTCCATGAGGGCCCCGACCTCTTCGGCCGGACGTTGCCAGTTCTCGCTGGAGAAGGCAAAGAGGGTCAGAACCTCGACCTTGGCCTCTGCACACACCTCAATTACCGCACGGACAGCATCCACGCCTGCCTTGTGCCCGGCAATCCCGGGCAGCAGGCGCTTTTTCGCCCAGCGATTATTCCCATCCATGATGATCGCAACGTGTCGCGGTACCGAGGACGGCACAGTCAGCTTGGTCTTTTCCATGGAAACGCGCGGTTCCTTCTTATACAGCCATCAGATCGGCTTCTTTCTGCTTCACAGCCACTTCGATTTCAGCGACGAACTTGTCGGTCAGCTTCTGGATGTCATCAGCGGCGCGACGCTCTTCGTCTTCGCTGATTTCCTTTTCCTTGACCAGGTCCTTCAGTTGGCCCAGCGCATCGCGGCGGATATTGCGCACGGCAACACGACCGTCTTCAGCGGCTTCGCGGGCCTGCTTGGTGAAGCCCTTGCGGGTTTCCTCGGTCAGGGCCGGCATGGTGATCAGCAGCAGCTCACCCAGGTTGGTCGGGTTGAAGCCCAGACCCGAGCTCTGGATGGCCTTGTCGACGGCCGCCAGCATGTTGCGCTCGAACGCTACAACCTGCAGGGTGCGGGAGTCTTTCACGGTCACGTTGGCAACCTGGTTCAACGGGGTGTCCGCGCCATAGTAAGGCACCATCACGCCGCCCAGGATGCTGGGGTGAGCCTGACCGGTACGAATGCGGCTGAACGCGTGAGCCAGCGATTCCAGGGACTTCTGCATGCGCTCTTGAGCGTCTTTCTTGATTTCGTTGATCATTCTTCGCCTTCCTCGATCAGAGTTCCTTCAGCGCCGCCCACTACGATATTCAGCAGAGCGCCTGGCTTGTTCATGTTAAACACCCGCAACGGCATGTTGTGGTCGCGGCACAGGCAGATGGCGGTCAAGTCCATCACACCCAGCTTGCGATCCAGCACTTCATCGTACGTCAGGCGATCAAATTTCTCAGCATGCGGATCCTTGAATGGATCGGCAGTGTACACACCATCGACCTTGGTTGCCTTCAGCACCACGTCAGCACCGATTTCGATGGCGCGCAGGCAGGCAGCGGAGTCGGTGGTGAAGAACGGGTTGCCGGTACCGGCGGCGAAAATCACCACATCGCCGGACTTCAGCAGGCGGTCAGCCTTGCGACGGTCGTAATGGTCGGTGACGCCAACCATGGTGATCGCCGACATGACGATGGCCGGGATGTTGGAACGCTCCAGCGCGTCGCGCATGGCCAATGCGTTCATCACGGTGGCCAGCATGCCCATGTGGTCGCCAGTGACGCGGTCCATGCCCGCCTCGCTCAGCGCAGCCCCACGGAACAGGTTGCCGCCGCCGATGACCAGGCCTACCTGGACACCGATACCTACCAGCTGGCCAACTTCCAGGGCCATGCGATCCAGCACCTTCGGGTCAATACCGAAGTCTTCCGAGCCCATCAGGGCCTCGCCGCTAAGTTTGAGCAAAATGCGTTTATAGCGAGGTTGACGACCACTAACCTGCTGAGCCATTGCGAATCTCTCCTGCGGCGTTAAAAAATTCTGAGCGGGCTGTTTGCAGCCTGCGCTAACTCTAGCTTGGCACTGCTGCAGTGCCATCGGAAGCGGCCTTGTAAGCCACGATTCCGCCTTTCATTTTGACAAAGAGGCTGCGCGCGTGAGCGGGCAGCCTCTTTGGGGCGACAGTGGTTAAACCGTCTTACTGCTTGGCAGCAGCCAGCTGGGCGGCAACTTCTTCAGCGAAGTTGTCGACTGGCTTCTCGATGCCTTCACCGACTTTGAAGTAGGTGAACGAAACGATTTCAGCGCCAGCTTTCTTGGCCAGTTCGCCAACCTTGACTTCCGGGTTCTTGACGAACGGTTGTTCGACCAGGGAAGCTTCAGCCAGGAACTTCTTGATACGACCGTCGATCATGTTGGCGACGATGTTCTCAGGCTTGCCTTTCATCTTCTCTTCGTTCAGCTGCAGGAACACGGCTTTTTCGCGTTCGATGGCTTCGGCAGAGACTTGCGATGGCAGCAGGAACTCTGGGTTGCTGGCGGCTACGTGCATGGCGATGTCTTTGGCCAGCTCGGCGTTGCCGCCTTTCAGGGCAACCACTACGCCGATCTTGTTACCGTGCAGGTAGGCGTCGACAACGTCGCCTTCAACACGTACCAGACGACGAATGTTGACGTTTTCGCCAACTTTGGCAACCAGGGCTTCGCGAGCGGCTTCCTGAGCGGCGATCAGCGGAGCTGCGTCGGTCAGTTTGTCGGCCAGGGCTTTTTCAACGCTGGCAGTCACGAAGTTCTTGAAGTCGTCCTGCAGGGCCAGGAAGTCGGTCTGCGAGTTGACTTCCAGGATGACGGCGGACTTGTTGTCAGCGTCGACTTTAACGGCGATAGCGCCTTCAGCGGCAACGTTGCCAGCTTTCTTGGCGGCCTTGATGGCGCCCGAAGCACGCATGTCGTCGATCGCTTTTTCGATGTCGCCGCCAGCCTTGGTCAAGGCCTTTTTGCAGTCCATCATGCCTTCGCCGGTACGCTCGCGCAGTTCTTTGACCAACGCTGCAGTAATTTCTGCCATTTCAAAATCCTCTTGGATAGGTTTTCAACCATTCCACCCGATTGGCACGGGCGCTCAATTCTTGAACACTGCCAGCTACTGCGTTAAAAAAATGCAATGACTACGCAGACAGGTTCTCGAGGTGGCAAAAAGGGGGCCTAGCCCCCTTTTTGCGTACCGAGTAAACGCTGGGCGTCTAGACTCAGCCTTCTACCGCTGCAGCAGGTGCGTCCTGGACGTACTCTTCGGTACCGCCAGCAACGTGGTTGCGGCCACGGATAACGGCGTCAGCCATCGAACCCATGTACAGCTGGATGGCGCGGATGGCGTCATCGTTACCTGGGATGATGTAGTCAACGCCTTCTGGGCTGGAGTTGGTATCGACTACGCCGATAACCGGGATACCCAGCTTGTTGGCTTCGGTGATCGCGATGCGCTCGTGATCAACGTCGATAACGAACAGTGCGTCAGGCAGACCGCCCATGTCCTTGATACCACCCAGCGAGCGATCCAGTTTTTCCAGATCACGGGAGCGCATCAGGGCTTCTTTCTTGGTCAGCTTGGCGAAGGTGCCATCTTCGGCCTGGGTTTCCAGGTCGCGCAGACGCTTGATCGAAGCACGGATGGTTTTGAAGTTGGTCAGCATGCCGCCCAACCAGCGGTGGTCGACGTACGGCGAACCGCAACGTGCTGCTTCTTCAGCAACGATCTTGCCAGCCGAACGCTTGGTGCCGACGAACAGGATCTTGTTCTTGCCCTGAGCCAGGCGCTCAACGAAAGTCAGAGCTTCGTTGAACATTGGCAGGGTTTTTTCGAGGTTGATGATGTGAATCTTGTTACGCGCGCCGAAAATGTACTTACCCATTTTCGGATTCCAGTAACGGGTTTGGTGACCGAAGTGCACACCGGCCTTCAGCATATCGCGCATGTTGACTTGGGACATGATAGTTCCTTGATAAGTCGGGTTAGGCCTCCACGTACCCCAATGACCAACCAGCAGCATTAAGCTGAAGGCACCCAGGTCATCGTGCCGGCACGTGTGTGGGTTTGTGCTTTCGGGGCTATCCCCGGAAAGCGGCGCATTTTATACCACAGAACCTTTGCCAGCGAAACCGGAATTCACGTTGTCGATCAACGACTTTTGCGTGCGAGCTTGTTTCGCGCAACAATGGCCCCATGACTCTATATAGAGAAGCGATGCCTGGCGACAGTTCCGGCTGCCGTACGTCTGGTAGAATCGTTTCATCCCGTGTTTGCCTGCGCGTTCGCGCGCCTAGAGAGACCGTATGACCGTTACCATCAAGACCCCCGAGGACATCGAGCACATGCGCGTGGCCGGCCGCCTGGCCGCACAAGTGCTGGAAATGATCGAGCCGCACGTCAAGCCCGGCGTGACCACGGAAGAGCTGGACCGCCTGTGCCATGACTTCATCGTCAATGAGCAGAAGGCCATCCCTGCCCCGCTGAACTACAAGGGCTTCCCCAAGTCGATCTGCACCTCGATCAACCACGTGGTATGCCATGGCATCCCGGGTGACAAGGTATTGAAAGACGGCGACACGCTGAACATCGACGTCACCGTGATCAAGGACGGCTACCACGGCGACACCAGCCGCATGTTCCATGTGGGCACCGTGCCGGTGTGGGCCGAGCGCCTGTCGCAGGTCACCCAGGAGTGCATGTACAAGGCCATCGAACTGGTGAAGCCGGGCTGCCGCCTGGGCGACATCGGTGAAGTGATCCAGAAGCACGCCGAAAAGAACGGCTTCTCGGTGGTGCGCGAGTTCTGCGGCCACGGCATCGGCAAGGTATTCCACGAAGAGCCGCAGATTCTGCACTACGGCCGCGCCGGCACTGGCATGGAGCTCAAGGAAGGCATGACCTTCACCATCGAGCCCATGATCAACCAGGGCAAGGCCGACACCAAGGTGCTGGGCGACGGCTGGACCGCGATCACCAAGGACCGCAAGCTGTCGGCGCAGTGGGAACATACCTTGGTGGTGACTGCCACTGGTTATGAGATCTTCACCTTGCGGGCGGACGATACCATCCCACGCGTCTCGGCCTGATTTCGCGGCGCGCCCTTCCCGAGCTTCGCCCGGTCCCACAGGAGGTTGGTGAACCCTTGTGGGACCGGGCGAAGCTCGGGAAGGCCCCAGCACCGCTCCCAAGCCAACCCCAACACAGTTCAGGAAGGCCCATTCGATGCCCCAGGTGGATCCGGAGTTGTTCGATCGCGGTCAGTTCCAGGCGGAACTGGCCCTCAAGGCGAGCCCCATCGCTGCGTTCAAGAAAGCCATTCGCCAGGCCCGCGAGGTGCTCGACGGGCGCTTCCGTGCCGGCCGCGATATTCGCCGCCTGATCGAGGACCGCGCCTGGTTCGTCGATAATATCCTGCAACAGGCCTGGAACCAGTTCGACTGGAGCGAAGAAGCCGACATCGCGCTGGTGGCCGTCGGCGGCTATGGCCGCGGTGAACTGCACCCCTACTCCGACATCGACCTGCTGATCCTGCTGGAAAGCTCGGATCACGAGATATTCCGCGACTCCATCGAGCGCTTTCTCACCCTGTTGTGGGACATCGGCCTGGAAGTGGGCCAGAGCGTGCGCTCCATCGAAGAGTGCGCCGAACAGGCCCGCGCTGACCTGACCATTATCACCAACCTGATGGAAAGCCGCACCGTGGCTGGCCCCGAGCGCCTGCGCAAGCGCATGCTGGAAGTCACCGGCACCGCGCACATGTGGCCCAGCAAGGAATTCTTCCTGGCCAAGCGCGCCGAGCAGAAAGCGCGGCACCACAAGTACAACGACACCGAATACAACCTGGAGCCCAATGTGAAGGGCTCCCCGGGCGGGCTGCGCGATATCCAGACCATCCTCTGGGTTGCCCGCCGCCAGTACGGCACCCTGAACCTGCACGCCCTGGCCGGTGAAGGCTTCCTGCTGGAAAGCGAAAACAACCTGCTGGCCAGCTCCCAGGAATTCCTGTGGAAGGTGCGCTACGCCCTGCACATGCTGGCCGGGCGCGCCGAAGACCGCCTGCTGTTCGACCACCAGCGCACCATCGCCGGGCTGCTGGGCTTCAAGGACAGCGACGCGAAGCTGGCCATTGAACGCTTCATGCAGAAGTATTACCGCGTGGTGATGAGCATCGCCGAACTCAGCGACCTGATCATCCAACACTTCGAAGAGGTGATCCTGGCGGACGACGTGGGCAGCGTCACCGTGCCGGTCAACTCGCGCTTCCAACTGCACGACGGCTACATCGAGGCAACGCACGCCAACGTGTTCAAGCGCACGCCGTTCGCCATGCTGGAAATTTTCGTGCTGATGGCGCAGAACCCCGACATCAAGGGCGTGCGCGCCGATACCATTCGCCTGCTGCGCGAACATCGCCACCTGATCGACGACGATTTCCGCAACGACATTCGCAATACCAGCCTGTTCATCGAGCTGTTCAAGTGCGAGATCGGCATCCACCGCAACCTGCGACGCATGAACCGCTACGGCATCCTGGGGCGTTACCTGCCCGAGTTCGGCCATATCGTGGGGCAGATGCAGCATGACCTGTTCCACATCTATACCGTGGACGCGCACACGCTGAACCTGATCAAGCACCTGCGCAAACTGCAGTACACGCCGGTATCCGAGAAGTTCCCGCTGGCCAGCAAGCTCATGGGCCAGTTGCCCAAGCCCGAACTGATCTACCTGGCCGGCCTGTACCATGACATCGGCAAGGGCCGCCACGGCGACCATTCGGACCTGGGCGCCATCGACGCCGAGGCCTTCTGCCAGCGCCACCAACTGCCGGTGTGGGACAGCCGCCTGATCGTGTGGCTGGTGCAGAATCACCTGGTGATGTCGACCACGGCCCAGCGCAAGGACCTGTCCGACCCGCAGGTGATCCACGACTTCGCGCAACTGGTGGGCGACCAGACACACCTGGACTACCTGTACGTGCTGACCGTGGCCGACATCAACGCCACCAACCCCAGCCTGTGGAACAGCTGGCGCGCCAGCCTGCTGCGCCAACTGTTCACCGAGACCAAGCGCGCCCTGCGCCGTGGTCTGGAGAACCCGCTGGACCGCGAAGAACAGATCCGCCAGACCCAGAGCGCCGCCCTGGACATTCTGGTACGCGCCGGCACCGACCCCGATGACGTCGAGCAACTGTGGTCGCAACTGGGGGACGATTACTTCCTGCGCCACACCGCGGGCGATGTGGCCTGGCACAGCGACAATATTCTGCAGCAGCCGCTGGACGGCGGCCCGCTGGTGCTGATCAAGGAGACCACCCAGCGCGAATTCGAGGGCGGCACGCAGATCTTCATCTACGCGCCCGACCAGCACGACTTCTTCGCGGTGACCGTGGCCGCCATGGACCAGCTCAACCTGAACATCCATGACGCCCGCATCATCACCTCCAGCAGCCAGTTCACCCTCGACACCTACATTGTCCTGGACACCGATGGCGGCTCGATCGGCGACAATCCCGTGCGCGTGAAGGAAATTCGCGACGGCCTGGCCGAGGCCCTGCGCAACCCCGATGACTACCCCAACATCATCCAGCGCCGGGTGCCGCGCCAGCTCAAGCATTTTGCCTTCGCGCCGCAGGTCACCATCCATAACGATGCCCAGCGCCCGGTGACCATCCTGGAGCTCAGCGCCCCGGACCGTCCTGGCTTGCTGGCACGCATTGGAAAGATTTTCCTGGAGTTCGACCTGTCGCTGCAGAACGCCAAGATCGCCACCCTGGGCGAACGGGTGGAAGACGTGTTCTTCATCACCGACGCCGACAACCAACCGCTTTCCGATCCGCAACTGTGCAGCCGCCTGCAGGATGCCATCGTCGACCAACTGAGTGTCAGCCAGCCGCAGGGCGTCGAGCTGTCGCGCCTGAGCATTTAGAGGAACATTCGTGAACAACGCTTTGAACCAGCTTCAGCCCTACCCGTTCGAGAAACTGCGCAAGCTGCTGGGCGCCGTCACGCCCAACCCTGACAAGCGCGCCATCGCCCTGTCGATCGGCGAGCCCAAGCACCGCTCGCCGGCATTCGTGGCCCAAGCCCTGAGCGACAACCTCGACCAGATGGCCGTCTACCCCACCACCCTGGGCATCCCGGCCCTGCGCGAGGCGATCGGCCATTGGTGCGAACGCCGCTTCGGCGTGCCGGCCGGCTGGATCGACCCGGCGCGCCACGTGCTGCCGGTCAATGGCACCCGCGAGGCATTGTTCGCCTTCACCCAGACCGTGGTTGAGCGCAGCGACGACGGCCTGGTGATCAGCCCCAACCCGTTCTACCAGATCTATGAAGGCGCAGCGCTGCTGGCCGGAGCCAAGCCGCACTACCTGCCGTGCCTGGACAGCAATGGCTTCAACCCGGATTTCGACGCCGTATCGGCCGAGACCTGGGACCGTTGCCAGATCCTGTTCCTGTGCTCGCCGGGCAACCCTACCGGCGCCCTGGTGCCGATGGACACCCTGAAGAAACTGATCGCCCTGGCCGACAAGCACAACTTCGTGATTGCCGCCGACGAGTGCTACAGCGAGCTGTACTTCGACGAACACACCCCGCCGCCGGGCCTGCTGAGCGCCTGCGTGGAGCTGGGCCGCGAGGACTTCAAGCGCTGCGTGGTATTCCACAGCCTGTCCAAGCGCTCCAACCTGCCGGGCCTGCGTTCGGGCTTCGTGGCCGGCGATGCCGAGATTCTCAAGGCGTTCCTGCTGTACCGCACCTACCACGGCTGCGCCATGCCCGTGCAAACCCAGCTGGCCAGCATCGCCGCCTGGAACGACGAAGAACACGTGCGCGCCAACCGCACCCTGTACCGCGAGAAGTTCGACGCCGTATTGGCGATCCTGGCGCCCGTCATGGATGTACAGCGCCCCGACGGCAGCTTCTACCTGTGGCCGAAGGTGCCGATGGATGATGCGCAGTTCTGCCAGCAGTTGTTCGAACAACAGCACGTGACCGTGGTGCCCGGCTCCTACCTGTCCCGCGATGTGGACGGCGTCAACCCAGGCGCCGGTCGCGTGCGCATGGCCCTGGTCGCACCGCTGGCCGAATGCGTGGAAGCCGCTGAACGTATTCGCGACTTCATCACCCAACGCTAACAAGCGCCCCGCACCGCAACCAAGGTCGCCCCCTACCACGGACAGCGTAGGAGCCGACCTTGGTCGCGATACAGCTGGGATTACGCCATCGCGGCCAAGGCCGGCTCCTACAGACCGGTGGTAGGGTCGGCTCTGGACAACGCCCAGCCCCTGGGCTAAATATGGGGAACGCGCAGGCTTTGCGCGCGCATGACTTCCTCCCTTTCAGCGCTCACGCGTGGCGGTAGCCGTTCCCGGTTTTCTCCGCCAGCGTTTTTCTGCGCCTCGAATTCGCCCTTCCCTCGTCGAGCACCTCGCCATGAGCACACACCATAACCCGGCGCTGGGCTATCGCCCCGAAATCGACGGCCTGCGCACGCTCGCCGTACTCCCGGTGATTCTGTTTCATGCTGGCTTCTCGGCATTTTCCGGGGGATTCGTTGGCGTTGACGTGTTTTTCGTTATCTCCGGCTACCTGATCACCTCAATCATCATCGCCGAACTGCAGGCAGGCAAGTTCTCGGTCATCACCTTCTACGAGCGCCGGGCGCGGCGGATTATGCCCTCGCTGTTCGTGGTCATGTTCACGTGCCTGCCACTGGCATGGCTGTGGCTCAATCCGCTGGAGTTCAAGTTTTTCGCCAAGAGCCTGGTCGCGGTACCGACCTTTTCGTCGAACATTCTGTTCTGGCGCGAGAGCGGCTACTTCGACGTGACCTCCGAGCTGAAACCTTTGCTGCATACGTGGACGCTTGCGGTGGAGGAGCAGTATTACCTGCTGTTTCCGCTACTGCTGATGGCTTGCTGGCGGCTGGGCCGTGCGCGATTGCTGGGCCTGCTCGCCGTGCTGGCCATTGCCAGCCTGACACTGGCCGAACACGGCGCCACGCGCCAATCCTCGGCAGTGTTCTACCTGCTCAGCGGTCGCGCCTGGGAATTGCTGACGGGTTCCTTCATCGCCTTCTATTTCGCCTGGCGTCCTCGCGCTCATCACGGCACCGGCCCCCTTCATCAAATTGCCACGCTGATGGGCCTGGCGTTGATCGCCTACGCCGTGTTCGCCTTCGACAGCATCACGCCCTTTCCCGGCTTGCACGCACTGGTACCGACCCTGGGCGCCGCGCTGATCATCCTGTTCGCCAACGACCGCACCTGGGTGGGGCGTCTGCTGAGTACCCGCCCCTTCGTGATCATCGGTCTGATCAGCTACAGCGCCTATCTGTGGCATCAGCCGATCTTCGCTTTTGCACGCGATGGCATTCTGATGGAGCCCAGCCCATCGGCCATGCTGGGGCTGTCAGCGCTGTCGCTGGTACTGGCCTGGCTGAGCTGGCGCTTCGTCGAGCAGTTCTTCCGCCGCAAAAACACCGTCAGCCGCAAGCAGGTGTTTACCGCCGGCGCCTTCGGTTCATTGCTGTTCATGGCGCTGGGCCTGACCGGCTACGCCAACAACGGTTTCGCCAACCGCTTCGACGTGGGGCCTACAGCACTTGAAGATTTTGCCTACACGCAAATTCGCGTGCCCTGCGACAAGAACTACAAAGGGGACGGCTGGAGCATCGACTTCTGCCGCTTCGGCGCCGCCCGCGCCGATGTCACGCCCGATGTCGCCGTGTTTGGCGACAGCCATGCCGAAGTGCTACTGCCCGCGTTCGATGCCAGCGCCAAGGCGGTGGGCAAGACCGTGGTGCACATCGGCCTGGCCGGCTGTCCGCCGCTGCTGGGCGTCGACGTGGCACGGGGCAACCACGAGCCCGGTGTTTGCCCTGCCCTGGCGCAGCGCGAATACGACTACGTCAAGGCCAACGGCATTCGCAAGGTCATATTGGTGTCGCGCTGGACGCTGTACACCGACGGTGAATACGACAAGGCGCAAAAGGCCGATTACTTTCTGGTTTCCGACAGCCAGCGACAACTGGGCAAGGCCGCCTCGCGCCAGGTGTTCGAACAGGGCCTGGCGCGCACGCTGCAGGCCTATGCCGCGCTGGGCACACAGCTGATCATCGTCGAGCAGGTACCGCAGCAACAGGTGGACGCAAAAAACCTGTATTACCGCTTGGCCCGGGGTACGCACCTGGATCACGCCCAGAGCCTGGCGCGGATCGACGAACTGTCGGTGCCACTGGACAAGCATGAGCAGTTGCAGCGCTTCAGCCGCCACCTGATGGAAGCCGACAGCGGACAGAGCAAGGCGACGCTGCTGTCATTGGACAGCCTGTTCTGCCGCCAAACAACGTGCCTGATCGGCGACGATCAGCCCTGGTACATGGATAACAATCACTTGAATGCCCGCGGGGCGGCGCTGGCGGTGAACGTGATTGATGAGGTACTGCAGCGCTGAGCCACACGACACCTATGCACCACCTCGGTGACGGGCTGGCACCCGATGCTGTGATCTCCCCTTTTCGGAGAAAAGAGTATGGACAGCCTATTCTGCAAGGCCATCGCTTGCCCGGACCCGAGCCTCTCGTCGGCCAAGGCCATCGAGGAGAACGGCGACAATGCCCCCTCCGGCACTGGACGCCGCAAGCGCTCGATCGGTGAAATCAGCAAATTCTGGAAACCTGGTCGCACACTGCGCATCGCCTTCGTCAACGAGCCCGGCCAGGCCTACCGTGATGCAGTCAAGGCAGCGGCGAGCCTGTGGTTGCCGTGGATCAACCTCACGTTCGACTTCGTCGCAGGCAAACAGGGCGAAATCAAGATCTTCACCGAGTACGACCAGACCTATTCGTTGATGGGCACGGATGCGCTGACCGTGGGCCCCAGCGACGCCACCATGGTGCTGGGGCTGAAGATCGACGACCCGCATTTCGAAGCCAAGGTCGTGCATGAGTTTGGCCATGCGCTGGGCATGCACCACGAACACCAGCATCCGGATGCCGACATTCCTTGGGATTTACCCAAACTCTATGCGCATTTCGCCAAGGCGGGAGAATCTGCCGAGGAGGTGGACCGGCAGATTCTGTACAAAGTCGACCGCAGCCTGATGCTGGCGAGTCGTTATGATCGTAAATCGATCATGCATTATCCGGTAAGGCAGGAGTTGACCATTGGTGACTGGTCGATCCCGCAGAACCTCAAGATCAGCCGCAAGGACAAGGCGTTCATGCGCAAGGCGTACCCGCCTGCGTAATACCTGGTAGCCGCTGCCGCCAGGCTACAGGTTTCAGCGTTTTACGCCCAGGTTGGCCTCATTGAGGTCCAGTTCACTGAGAATCTCGCGCAACACGTCATCACCGATGTGGTGGTGACGGCGCAGGTCATACAGTTCCAGGCGCTGTGCCCGCAAGCCGCGAATACGCAAACGCCGCTCCAGCTGGTCCATCTGCTGCGCCAGGGCCTGGGCTTCGGCGGAGTCGTTGTACACCTCCAACTGATGACGATACTCGGCCATGATCTGCGCCTTGAGTTCAGTGGCCAGGGCGGCCTGCGCAGCATCGGAGGCAGGTGCGGCCGGGTCCGTGACCTCCTCGGCTTCCAGGGCACGGATGGCCGCCTCGGCGGTGCGCCGCCACACCTCACGCACTTCCTTGCGCATCGCCTCGTCCGAACTTTTCTCCACCCCCCGCAACAACAGCGGCAAGGCAACGCACGCCGCCACCAACGACAGCAGAATCACCCCGGCCGCGATAAAGATCAGCAGATCGCGCTCGGGAAAATCCTGCCCCACCCCCAGCAGCAGCGGCACCGACATCACGCCGGCCAACGTCACTGCCCCGCGCACGCCACCCACCGTCAGCAACCAGCACGAGCGCGCCGTGGGCATCAGCACGATGGTGTCCTTGCCCCGCCAACGGCGCAGCCTGCCGATAAAGCGCCAGGTGCTTTGCACCCAGACAAACCGCAGCACCACCAGCACGGCAAAAATGCACGCCACATCGAACATCCGATAGGCCAGGGTGGGCCACAGCGACGCTTCGTGGCTGCTGACCGCCTTGATGATGTCCGGCAGTTGCAGACCCAGCAGCAGGAAGATCAGGCCATTGAAGGCAAATTCCAGCAACGACCACACACTGCGGTTGAGCAGGCGCGTACTGGTCTGGCGCGGCAGCAGGTCCAGCCAGCTTTGCATCATGCCCGCCGCTACCGCCGACAGAATGCCCGAAGCACCCACCCGCTCCGCTACCACATAGGCGGCGAACGGCAGCAGCAACATGAACACCACATGGGTAGCCGGGTCATCCCAGCCGCGGTCGATCATCCATACGCGCAAGCGCCCCACCAGCCAGCTCATGACCACGCCGATGGCCAGGCCGCCCAGCGCCACCAGCACGAACGTCAGGCTGGCCTCGGCCAGGGAGAAATAGCCGGTCACCGCGGCGGCCAGGGCGAACTTGAAGGTCACCAGGCCCGAAGCGTCGTTCATCAGCGCCTCGCCCTGCAGGATACGCATCAATGGCGTGGGCAATTTGTCCTGGGCGATGGCCGACACCGCCACGGCGTCGGTGGGCGACAGCACGCCGGCCAGGGCAAAGGCCACCGGCAAGGGGATGGCGGGTATCAGCCAATGGATGAAATAACCGGCCCCCACCACCGTGAACAGCACCAGCCCCACCGCCAGCATCAGAATCGAGCCGCGATAGCGCCACAGGTCGCGCTTGGGCATGCGCCAACCGTCGGCGAACAGCAGCGGTGGCAGGAACAGAAAAAGAAACAATTCCGGGTCCAGCGCCACATGCAGGCCCAGGGTGGGCCACGCCAGGATGGCGCCCGCAGCGATCTGCACCAGCGGCAATGGAATGGGTATCACCCTGGCCACCAGCCTCGAGATGCTGACCAGCATCAGCAGGATCAGGACGGTGTAGGCGGTTTGCATAGGATAGTTTTCCCCTTTTCGTTCTTACCAGTGCCCGGCGATATGGAGCACGCCTGACATCAAGCGATACATCTTAACGACCAACGCTGACCCAGGCTTGTGCACCATGGTCGCAGGTGAAACAGAACTTGAGCAGGACACCGCGTCATGACAATTTACAACCCGATTCCCCACGAAGTCGTCAGCCGCATCGTCGACGGACTCACCCCCATCCGTGCCTGGCGCGAATACCTGAACCTGACACAGGATGAGGTTGCCCGTCGCATGGGCATCACTCAGTCGGCTTACGCCCAACAGGAAACCGTGGCCAAGCCGCGGAAGGTGACCCGCGAAAAAATCGCGACCGCGTTCAGGATCACTGCGCAGCAACTGGAACTTTGAATCGATTTGCAAGGCAACAGTCATGGCGCCGAAAGAATCGATCCCGCATAATTCGTGGATTCGTTTCCAGGAGACAGCAGAGCAAGGCCCACTCCGCAGGGCCGCTCCCTTTGAGACCATGGCTTATACACTGTTTGGCATCAAGGCCTGCGATACCATGAAGAAGGCCCGCACCTGGCTCGACGAGCACGGCGCCACTTACGCTTTCCATGATTACAAGACCCAGGGCATCGACCGTGAACACCTGGAGCAATGGTGCAACGAACATGGCTGGGAAGTCGTGCTCAACCGCGCTGGCACCACCTTCCGCAAGCTCGCTGACGAGCAGAAGGCCGATCTGGACCAGGCAAAGGCCATCGAACTGATGCTCGCCCAGCCTTCCATGATCAAGCGCCCGGTGCTGGACCTTGGCCACCGGACCCTCGTGGGCTTCAAGCCCGATATTTATGCGGCGGCCGTCCAGCAATAATGCTGGCAACAGGCCCCATTCATTTGCAAAGAGGTAACTGCATGTCCACTACCCTGTTCAGCCTGGCTTTCGGCGTCGGCACCCAGAATCGCAATGGCGCCTGGCTGGAAGTGTTCTACGCACAACCACTGGTTTCGCCGTCGGCCGAGCTGGTCGCCGCCATCACCCCGATCCTGGGCTACACCGGTGGCAACCAGGCCATCACCTTCACCACCGCCCAGGCCTCGCAACTGGCTGAAGCCGTGAAAGGCGTCGACGCCGCCCAGGCCGCCGTGCTGACCCGCCTGGCCGAAAGCCACAAGCCGCTGGTCGCCACCCTGCTGGCCGAAGACGCCGCCCTGACCTCCACCCCGGAGGCCTACCTGAAGCTGCACCTGCTGTCGCACCGCCTGGTTAAGCCGCACGGCGTGAGCCTGGCCGGCATCTTCCCGCTGCTGCCAAACGTGGCGTGGACCAGCCAAGGCGCGGTCGACCTGGCTGAACTTGCCGAACTGCAACTGGAAGCGCGCCTCAAGGGCGAGCTGCTGGAAGTGTTCTCGGTGGACAAATTCCCCAAAATGACCGACTACGTGGTCCCGGCCGGCGTGCGCATCGCCGATGCCGCCCGTGTGCGCCTGGGCGCCTACATCGGCGAAGGCACCACCATCATGCACGAAGGTTTCGTCAACTTTAATGCCGGCACCGAAGGCCCGGGCATGATCGAAGGCCGCGTGTCGGCTGGCGTGTTCGTGGGCAAGGGTTCGGACCTGGGCGGCGGTTGCTCCACCATGGGCACCCTGTCGGGCGGCGGCAACATCGTGATCAAGGTGGGCGAAGGCTGCCTGATCGGCGCCAACGCCGGTATCGGTTTCCCCTTGGGCGACCGCAACACCGTGGAAGCTGGCCTGTACATCACTGCTGGCACCAAAGTGGCCCTGCTGGACGACAGCAATCAACTGGTCAAAGTGGTCAAGGCCCGTGAACTGGCCAACCAGAACGACCTGCTGTTCCGTCGCAACTCGGAAACCGGCGCCGTGGAATGCAAAACCCACAAGTCGGCCATCGAGCTGAACGAAGCGCTGCACGCTCACAACTAAGTGGCAACGCGCAGGCCCGGCTTCATGCCGGGCCTGACTGCCCAGAGCCCCGATATCATGTTCCAGCCCTCCCCGTGGCGCGCCGACTTCCCGGCCATCGCCGCCCTGCAACGCCAGCACCAGACCTATCTGGACAATGCGGCAACCACTCAGAAACCCCAGGCCCTGCTCGACGCGCTGGCCCACTATTACAGCCACGGCGCCGCCAACGTGCACCGTGCGCAACACCTGCCTGGCGCCCTGGCCACCCAGGCGTTCGAAGCCAGCCGCGAGAAAGTCGCGCAGTGGCTCAACGCTGCCAGCCCCAGCCAGATCATCTTCACCCATGGCGCCACCAGCGCGCTGAACCTGTTGGCCTATGGGCTGCAAGCCTGGTTCCGGCCCGGCGACGAAATTGTCATCAGCGCCCTGGAGCACCATGCCAACCTGCTGCCGTGGCAACAATTGGCCCAACGCGCCGGCCTTGCGCTGGTGGTACTGCCGCTGACCGATGCCGGGCTGATCGACCTGGAAGCGGCCGCCAGCCTCATCGGTCCGCGCACACGCCTGCTGGCCGTCAGCCAGCTGTCCAACGTGCTGGGCGCCTGGCAACCGCTGGAGCCGTTACTGGCGATGGCCAAGGCGCATGGCGCCCTGACCGTGGTCGACGGTGCCCAGGGCGTGGTCCATGGTCGTCATGACGTGCAGCAACTAGGCTGTGATTTCTACGTATTTTCCAGCCACAAGCTGTATGGCCCGGATGGCGTCGGCGTGCTCTACGGCCGTGCCGAGGCCTTGGGGCAGTTAAGCCACTGGCAGTTTGGCGGCGAGATGGTGCATGTCGCCGATTACCACAGTGCCAGCTTTCACCCCGCGCCATTGGGCTTCGAGGCCGGCACACCGCCGGTCGCCGGTGTCATCGGCCTGGGCGCTACGCTGGACTACCTGGCCAGCCTGGATCATCAGGCCGTCATGGCCCACGAAAGCGCGCTGCATGGCTTGCTGCTGCGCGGCCTCAATGACCGTGAAGGCATACGCTTGCTGGGCTCGCCGCAGTTGGCGCTGGCCAGCTTTGTGGTTGAAGGCGTGCATAACGCGGACCTTGCCCACCTGCTGACCGAACAGGGTATTGCCGTGCGTGCGGGGCATCACTGCGCCATGCCGCTGCTCAAGGGTTTAGGCCTTGCTGGGGCGATTCGTGTGTCGTTGGCACTGTACAACGACAGCGATGACCTGCAGCGTTTCTTTGAGGCGCTGGACAAGTCACTGGAGCTGTTGCGATGAGCCTGCCCGTACAGGCCGCCGAGGCGCTGGCCGCCTTCGAGCAGGCCGCTGGCTGGGAACAGCGTGCCCGGCTGCTGATGCAGTGGGGCGAGCGCCTGGCACCATTGGCCGATAGCGAGAAAACCGCCGAGCATCTGGTGCACGGGTGTGAAAGCCAAGTGTGGCTGATCGCACATCAGGTGGACGGTCAGTGGCGGTTCCGTGCCGGCAGCGACGCGCGGATGATTCGCGGCCTGCTGGCACTGTTGCTGGTGCGGGTCGAGGGCTTGAGCGCGGCCGAGTTGAGCGCACTTGACCTGTCGGGCTGGTTCCAGCAATTGGGCCTGGGCCGTCAGCTGTCGCCGTCGCGCAGCAATGGCTTGAATGCGGTATTGAAACGCATGGCTGAACTGGCGGGTTGATCGGCGGCAACTATTTCGCGGACACGGTCCGCTCCTACAGGGCCCACACAATCCTGTAGGAGCGGACTGTGTCCGCGAAACAGGCGGCGCGCAGCCTTGCTCAGGCGCGTTCTGAAGGACGACGAACGCCCGCTACCAGCTTATCCACCGCCCGCGCCGCCGCCACCATGCCAAACGTCGCGGTCACCATCATCACCGCACCAAACCCACCGGCACAGTCCAGCTTCACCCCCTCCCCCACAAACGCCTTGGTCAGGCACACGCCGCCCTTGTTGTCGGGGTAGCGCAACTGTTCCGTGGAATACACACACGGCACGCTGTAATGGCGGGTGGTGTTGCGGGAAAACCCATAATCGCGACGCAGCGTAGAACGCACGTTGGCCGCCAACGGGTCATTGTGGGTGCGGTTCAGGTCGCACACCTTGATCTGCGTGGGGTCGATCTGCCCGCCCGCACCGCCGGTGGTGATGATGCCGATCTTGCGCCGCTTGCACCACGCAATCAGCGCCGCCTTGGCCAGCATGCTGTCGATGCAGTCGATCACAAAGTCCAGGTCCGGGGTGATGTACTCGGCCATGGTCTCGCGGGTGACGAAGTCGCTCACCGCATGCACCGTGCATGCTGGGTTAATGGCCCGCAAACGCTCGGCCATCACCTCGACCTTGGCTTTGCCGACGTTGCCTTCCAGGGCGTGCAACTGGCGGTTGGTGTTGCTCACGCACACATCATCCAGGTCGAACAGCGAGATCTCGCCCACGCCGCTGCGGGCCATGGCCTCCGCCGCCCACGAGCCCACGCCGCCGATGCCGACAATGGCCACATGGGCGGCGCGCAGGCGCTGCATGCCCTCGCGACCGTACAGCCGGGTTACCCCTTCAAAACGTGGATCTTCTGTGCTCATGGACCTGGACCTCAAAAACCGGCGCGCATTATAGGCGTCTCACTGGCTTAGATCACCTGCTGCGTTTAATGCGCTACAACTAATAGCAGGCAAGAACTTAACCAAAAAATTCCAATCTAAACGTATGTTTTCGGACATCTCCTATACACACTTGTAACGTGCAGAGTAGGATGCGCGCCGGTTCGGCGCCTGTCGCCGGCACTCCCCCGTTCCCCCGCTTCGGAACCCAAGCCCCCATGTCATCGCGTAAATTTGGTCTCAACCTGGTGGTAGTCGTCGCGATCGCGGCCCTATTCACAGGTTTCTGGGCGCTGATCAACCGCCCGGTCACCGCCCCCGATTGGCCTGAACAGATCTCCGGTTTTTCCTACTCGCCGTTCCGCCTGGGCCAAAGCCCGCAGAAAGAGCAGTACCCCACTGACGACGAAATTCGTCAGGACCTTGAGCAGATGAGTAAGCTGACCGACAGCATCCGCATCTACTCGGTGGACGGCACCCAGGCCGATATCCCCAAGATCGCCGAGGAATTCGGCCTGCGGGTAACGGTAGGCGTGTGGATCAGCCCGGACCTTGAGCGTAACGAGCGCGAAATCGCCAAGGCCATCGAACTGGCCAACAGCACCCGCAGTGTCGTACGCGTGGTGGTGGGTAACGAAGCGCTGTTCCGCAAGGAGGTCACGGTCAAGGACCTGGAGGCCTATCTGGACCGCGTACGTGCCGCCGTGAAAGTGCCCGTGACCACTTCCGAACAGTGGCACATCTGGGAACATAACCAGTCCCTGGCCAAGCACGTCGACCTGATTGCGGCGCACATCCTGCCGTACTGGGAGTTCATCCCGATGGACAAGGCCGGCCAGTTTGTCCTCGACCGCGCGCGGGAACTCAAGCACATGTTCCCCAAAAAGCCGCTGCTGCTGTCTGAAGTGGGCTGGCCGAGCAATGGCCGCATGCGCGGTGGCGCCGACGCCACCCAGGCGGATCAGGCCGTATACCTGCGCACGCTGGTAAACAAGTTGAACCGCCAGGGCTACAACTACTTTGTGATTGAAGCCTACGACCAGCCGTGGAAAGCCAGCGACGAAGGCTCGGTAGGCGCTTACTGGGGCGTATTCAACGCCGCACGCCAACAGAAGTTCAACTTCGAAGGCCCGGTAGTGGCCATCCCGCAATGGCGCGTACTCGCCGTTGGCTCGGTGGTGCTGGCCATGCTGTCCCTGGCCCTGCTGCTGATCGACGGCTCGGCGCTGCGCCAGCGTGGCCGCACCTTCCTGACGTTCATCGCCTTCCTGTGCGGGTCGGTGCTGGTGTGGATTGGCTATGACTACAGCCAGCAATACAGCACTTGGTTCAGCCTGACCGTCGGCTTCCTCCTGGCCCTGGGCGCCCTGGGTGTGTTCATCGTACTGCTGACCGAGGCCCACGAACTGGCAGAAGCGGTGTGGACGCACAAGCGCCGCCGTGAATTCCTGCCGGTGGAGGGCGACTCCAACTACCGGCCGAAAGTGTCGATCCACGTGCCGTGTTACAACGAGCCGCCCGACATGGTCAAACAGACCCTGGATGCCCTGGCCGCGCTGGATTATCCGGACTATGAAGTCCTGATCATCGACAACAACACCAAGGACCCGGCCGTCTGGGAGCCGGTGCAGGCCTACTGCGAAACCCTGGGCCCGCGCTTCAAGTTCTTCCACGTCGCCCCGCTGGCCGGCTTCAAGGGCGGTGCGCTGAACTACCTGATCCCGCACACCGCGCCGGACGCCGAAGTGATCGCCGTGATCGACTCCGACTACTGCGTGGACAAGAACTGGCTCAAGCACATGGTGCCGCACTTCGCCGATCCGAAGATCGCCGTGGTGCAATCGCCCCAGGACTACCGCGACCAGAACGAAAGCACCTTCAAGAAACTGTGCTACGCCGAGTACAAGGGCTTCTTCCATATCGGCATGGTCACCCGCAACGACCGTGACGCGATTATCCAGCACGGCACCATGACCATGACCCGTCGCTCGGTGCTCGAGGAATTGGGCTGGGCTGACTGGTGCATCTGCGAAGACGCCGAGCTGGGCCTGCGTGTGTTCGAGAAAGGGCTGTCGGCGGCGTACTACCACCACAGCTATGGCAAGGGCCTGATGCCCGACACCTTCATCGACTTCAAGAAGCAGCGTTTCCGCTGGGCCTACGGCGCCATTCAGATCATCAAGCGCCACACCGCCAGCCTGCTGCGCGGCAAGGACACCGAACTGACCCGTGGCCAGCGCTACCACTTCCTGGCGGGCTGGCTGCCGTGGGTGGCCGACGGCATGAACATCTTCTTCACCGTTGGCGCCCTGTTGTGGTCGGCGGCGATGATCATCGTGCCGCAACGGGTCGACCCGCCGCTGCTGATTTTCGCCATCCCGCCCCTGGCGCTGTTCGTGTTCAAGGTCGGCAAGATCGTGTTCCTGTACCGTCGCGCCGTGGGTGTGAACCTCAAGGACGCCTTCGCGGCTGCACTGGCTGGCCTGGCGCTGTCGCACACCATCGCCAAGGCGGTGCTGTACGGCTTCTTCACCACCAGCATCCCGTTCTTCCGCACGCCCAAGAACGCCGACAGCCACGGCCTGCTGGTAGCCATCTCGGAAGCCCGTGAAGAGCTGTTCATCATGTTGCTGCTGTGGGGCGCGGCGGGCGGCATCTGCTTCGTGCAGGGCCTGCCGAGTTCCGACATGCGCTTCTGGGTGACCATGCTGCTGGTGCAGTCGTTGCCGTACCTGGCGGCGCTGATCATGGCGTTCTTGTCGTCGCTGCCCAAGCCGGCGCCGGCGCCGGAACCGGTGACAGCGCAGTAACCTGAAGAGGCCCGCAGATGCGGGCCTTTTTTTTGAGAAATGCCTCCACACAACTCTACTGTCGAACACACAAGGCGGACCAGGTGATACCCCTGACATAACTGGCCCGAAACAGATGTAGGACCGGGTTCTACCCGGGAAGCGCCGCCCGCGCGGCGCTTCCCGGGCAGAGCCCGGTCCCACATTTGTTGCAACGTACCATTACCTGATAGTTAGGCGTTGCCAGCCTTGTTTGCCCGCTTTGGATGTTTTTTTGCCTCGAGGTCTGCAGGCGCCAGCCCGCCAATCTCGTTGGCCCTGCGCCCACCGGCGTTTTGCTTTAAGATGTCGCCCTCTTTCCAAGCGCCTTGCCCTGTTTCCGGAGTCTTTCCCATGACGGCCCACGCCGACCTTTCGCCGACGCTGCAGCTTGCCTGCGACCTGATTCGCCGCCCTTCGGTCACCCCCGTGGACGCCGACTGCCAGAAGCTGATGATGCAGCGCCTGGGCGATGCCGGCTTCAAGCTTGAGCCGATGCGCATCGAAGACGTCGACAACTTCTGGGCCAGCCACGGCACCCAGGAAGGTCCGGTGCTGTGCTTTGCCGGCCATACCGACGTGGTGCCCACCGGCCCGGTCAGCGCCTGGCAGACCGACCCGTTCGACGCACTGATCGACGAACAGGGCATGCTCTGCGGCCGGGGCGCGGCGGACATGAAAGGCAGCCTGGCGGCCATGTTGGTGGCGGCCGAGCGCTTTGTCGGCGACTACCCCGACCATCGCGGTTCGGTGACCTTCCTGATCACCAGCGACGAGGAAGGCCCGGCCCACCACGGCACCAAAGCAGTGGTTGAGCGCCTGGCCGCGCGCAACGAGCGCCTGGACTGGTGCATCGTCGGCGAGCCATCGAGCACCACCCTGGTGGGTGACGTGGTCAAGAACGGTCGTCGCGGCTCCCTGGGTGCGACCCTGACCGTGCGCGGCAAGCAAGGCCACGTGGCCTACCCGCACCTGGCGCGCAACCCGATCCACCTGGCCGCCCCGGCCCTGGCCGAACTGGCCGCCGAGCATTGGGACAACGGCAATGACTTCTTCCCGCCGACCAGCTTCCAGGTCTCCAACCTGAACTCGGGCACCGGCGCCACCAACGTCATCCCCGGTGAGCTGACCGCCGTGTTCAACTTCCGCTTCTCCACCGAATCCACCGTGGAAGCCCTGAAGGCGCGCGTGGCTGCCATCCTCGACAAGCATGAGCTGGACTGGCACGTGGACTGGGCGCTGTCGGGCCTGCCGTTCCTGACCGAACCGGGCGCCCTGCTGGACGCCGTGTCGGCCAGCATCAAGGCGGTCACCGGCCGCGACACCCAGGCTTCCACCAGTGGCGGTACCTCCGATGGCCGCTTCATCGCCACCCTGGGCACTCAGGTAGTCGAACTGGGCCCGGTCAACGCCACCATTCACCAGGTCAACGAGCGCGTGCTGGCCAGTGACCTCGACGTGCTGACCGACATCTACTACCAGACCCTGGTGAAGCTGCTCGCATGATGCTCACCTGCCCCATCTGCAACGCCGGCCTGGCCAACGCCAGCGTCGGCAACGGCGTAGTCTGCCCCGCCGGCCACAGCTTCGACCGCGCCCGTCAGGGCTACCTGAACCTGCTGCCCGTGCAGCACAAGAACAGCCGGGACCCGGGCGACAACCAGGCCATGGTCGAGGCGCGCCGCGACTTTCTCAACGGCGGGCACTACGCCCCCGTCGCCCAGCGCCTGGCCGAATTGGCTGCCGAGCGCCACCCCGGCCGCTGGGTGGACATTGGCTGTGGCGAGGGTTATTACACCGCACAAATCGCCGAAGCCTTGCCCAAGGCTGATGGCTATGCGCTGGACATTTCCCGCGAAGCCGTCAAGCGCGCCTGCAAGCGTAACCCTGCCGTCACCTGGCTGGTGGCGAGCATGGCGCGCATCCCGCTGCCGGATGCCAGCTGCCAGTTCCTGGCCAGCGTGTTCAGCCCGCTGGACTGGCAGGAAGCCAAGCGCCTGCTGGTGCCCGGCGGTGGCCTGATGCGCGTGGGGCCTACCCGCGAGCACCTGATGGAACTGCGCGAGCAGCTGTACGACGAGGTACGCGAGTACGTCGACGACAAGCACTTGCTGCAAGTGCCGGAAGGCATGGTCCTGGCCCACAGCGAAACCCTGAAATTCAAGATCAAGCTGATCGACGGCCCGTCCCGCGCCAACCTGCTGGCCATGACGCCCCACGGCTGGCGCGCCAGCGCCGAACGTCGCGCCAAGGTCATCGAGCAGCCACGGCCCTTCGTGGTCACCGTTTCCATGCGGTACGATAATTTCGTGCTGCAACCCTGATTCCCGAGTGAGTACGCCCATGCGCCAACCCGATATCGAGATTTACCTGAAGGACGCCGACGTCGACCACAAGGCCATTGCCGCGTGGCTGACCCAGGCCCTGGGCCCGTGCAGCGACTGGGTACAGAAAGGCCAGACCTGGAAGTGCAAGGCCGGCAGCGTGCCGGTGACCTGGCTACCCAAGGCCGTGGGCAAATGGAACAGCCTGTACCTGGAAAGCGACCAGACGCCGTGGGATGACGACATTGCCTGCGCCCGCGCAGCCTTTGCCGCACTGCAGGTTGAAGTACGTTGCGCACCGGGCAGCTGGGTGGAAGAGGAAGGCGAAGAAAGCGCCGACACCTGGATTCGTGTCAGCGCCGACGGCGAAGAGCAGATCACCTGGCGTACCAGCTGAGCCTCGTGGGAGCGGGCTCTGCCCGCGAACGGATCACCGCAAAGCCCCTTCGCGGGCAGAGCCCGCTCCCACACTAGCCCATTAAAGGCTCTGCACGTCCTCGGCCTGCGGGCCTTTCGGGCCGTTGACCAGGGCGTATTCCACCTGCTGCCCCTCCACCAGCGACCGATGCCCCTCACCGCGAATAGCGCGGTAGTGCACGAACACATCGGCCCCACCCTCGCGCTGGATAAAGCCATAGCCCTTGGCATCGTTGAACCATTTGACGCTTCCTGTCTCACGAGACGACATCGCACTACTCCGTTTTTTTCTATTTTATGGAACAGCTGTTGCCGCCGGCCCTTGCTTGGACCTGGCGCGCATCCCTTCATGGGGGGCGGCCGCATTATGGGGCCAGCCCGACACAATTATTATGACGGCGGCGCTTTTTGCCAGAGGATCGACCCTGTACAGTGCCAATCATCGTTTTAAGCAAGCACAGCCCTTATGACCCGTTTCCCGTTCCGCCGCTTCGCCTTCGGCACCCTGCGCCGACTGCTGTACCTGTGGGTTCGCTCCGAAACCATCAACCAGTCGTCCTTCACCCTGAACCTGGACCGCAGCCGGCCGGTGTTCTACGTGTTGCAGTCGCCCTCGGCCGCGGACCTCGCCGTGCTGGACACCGAGTGCACCAAGGCGGGCCTGCCACGCCCGGTGCTGCCGGTAGCGGTCGGCGAGCTGCTGGAGCCTGCCGCCTTCTTCCACCTCACCCCGGAACCCGACTGGCTGGGCCGCCACGACAAGCGCGGCGCACCGCCCACCCTGGAACGCCTGGTAGCGGCCATTAGCCAGAACGCCGAAGAAGATGCACAAATCATTCCCGTCAGCGTGTTCTGGGGGCAATCGCCGGCCAGCGAATCCAGCCCCTGGAAGCTGCTGTTCGCTGACAGCTGGGCGGTTACGGGCCGGCTGCGCAAGCTTGTCAGCATCCTGATCCTGGGCCGCAAGACCCGCGTACAGTTCTCCGCGCCCATCCATTTGCGCGAATTGGTTGCCGAGAACAAGGGCCACGAACGCACCCTGCGCATGACCCAACGCCTCCTTCGGGTGCATTTTCGTAACCTCAAGGCCGCGGTGATTGGTCCGGATATTTCCCACCGCCGTAACCTGGTCAAGGGCCTGATCCACGACAGTCAGGTGCGCCAGGCCATCGCCGAGGAAGCCGAGCGCCAGAATATCCCGGTGGAAAAAGCCGAAGCCCAGGCGCTGCGCTATGGCAACGAGATTGCCTCGGACTACACCTACACCGCCATCCGTTTCCTGGAAGTGGTGCTCAGCTGGTTCTGGAACAAAATCTACGACGGCATCAAGGTCAACAATATCGAAGGCGTGCAGGACATCGCCCCCGGCCACGAAATCATCTACGTGCCGTGCCACCGCAGCCACATCGATTACCTGCTGCTGTCCTACCTGCTGTTCCGCAACGGCCTGACACCGCCGCACATCGCCGCCGGCATCAACCTGAACATGCCGGTGATCGGCGGCCTGCTGCGGCGCGGCGGCGCGTTCTTCATGCGCCGCACCTTCAAGGGCAACCCGCTGTACACCGCGGTGTTCAACGAATACCTGCACACCCTGTTCACCAAAGGCTTCCCGGTGGAGTACTTCGTGGAAGGCGGGCGCTCGCGCACCGGGCGCATGCTGCAACCCAAGACCGGCATGCTGGCCATCACCCTGCGCAGCTTCCTGCGCTCCTCGCGCATGCCCATCGTCTTCGTGCCGGTGTACATCGGCTACGAGCGCGTGCTGGAAGGCCGTACCTACCTGGGTGAGTTGCGCGGCGCCACCAAGAAGAAAGAGTCGATCTTCGACATTTTCAAGGTCATAGGTGCACTCAAGCAGCGCTTCGGCCAGGTGGCTGTGAACTTCGGCGAGCCGATCAAGCTGGCAGAATTCCTCGACAACGAACAGCCCGACTGGCGTCAGCAGGACCTGGGCCCGCAGTTCAAGCCGCAGTGGCTGCACGAAACCACCCACCGCCTGGGTGCCCGGGTGGCGCGCAATCTCAACGAAGCGGCAGCGGTCAACCCGGTCAACCTGGTGGCCCTGGCGTTGCTGTCCACCACGCGTCTGGCCCTGGATGACGGCGCCATGGCACGGGTGCTGGACCTGTATCTGGCGCTGCTGCGCAAGGTGCCCTACTCGCCGCACACCACACTGCCTGAAGGCGACGGTCGTGCGTTGATCGAGCACGTGAAGGCCATGGACCTGCTGTCCGAGCAGAGCGACGCCTTGGGCAAGATTCTGTACCTGGGCGAGCAGAACGCTGTTCTGATGACCTACTACCGCAACAACGTGCTGCACATCTTCGCCCTGCCGGCATTGCTGGCCAGCTTCTTCCAGAGCAGTTCGCGCATGAGCCGCGAGCAATTGCTGCGCTACACCCGCGCGCTGTACCCGTACCTGCAGTCGGAGCTGTTCATCCGCTGGTCCATGGACGAACTCGACGGCGTGGTCGATCAGTGGCTGGAGGCCTTCGTCGAACAAGGCCTGCTGCGCTTCGAGAACCAGGTGTACCTGCGGCCCGCGCCCAGCTCGCGCAAATTCGTGTTGCTGACCCTGCTGTCGCGCAGCATTGCCCAGACCCTGCAGCGCTTCTACATGGCCATCGCCCTGCTGATCAACGGCGGCCAGCATGCCCTGAGCGCCGAAGAGCTGGAAGATCTGTGCACCATCATGGCCCAGCGCCTGTCGATCCTGCATGGGCTCAATGCGCCGGAATTCTTCGACAAGAGTCTGTTCCGCCATTTCATTCAGACCCTGCTGGACCAAGGCGTCGTGACCCGCGATGCGGCCGGCAAGCTGGGGTACCACGCCCTGTTGGGCGAGCTGGCCGAAGGCGCGGCCAAGCGCGTGCTGCCGGCCGAGATTCGCCTGTCGATTCGCCAGGTGGCGCTGCACCGCAGTGACGAGGCCTTCCAGGGAAGCTGAAGTATCGGGCGATTATCCGTATCCTGTGCACTGTTGCTGCATTCGATACGGAGATCCGCCCATGAAGAAACTCACCCTCGTGCTGTTCAGCGCCCTGCTGGGCGCCTGCAGCACCTTCGACGGCGCCCCCGAGGCGAACCTGGACGGCGAAGTGTTCTACCTGCAACGCATGGCGTTGCCACCCACCGCCACCTTGAGCGTAAGCCTGCAGGACATCTCGCTGGCCGATGCGCCCGCCCAGGTGCTGGCCAGCCAGAACGGCCCCATCAAAGGCCAGGTCCCGCTGCCGTTCCACCTTAAGTACGACCCCAGGCACATCCAGCCAGGCCATCGCTATGCTGTCAGCGCACGCATCGAAGCTGACGGTCAGCTATTGTTCATTACCACCGAACAGCACACCGTGCACCTGGATGGCAAAGACCCGCAGCCACTGCGAATCCGCCTGAACCCTGCTCGCTAAACCCTTTTTTTCGATAAGGACGCTTCCATGCTTCGTCGCTCCGCTCCCTTCGCAGGCCTGATGGCCGGCTTGCTGCTTTGCACCCAGGCCTTCGCCCTGGACCTTTCCAGCCTGTCCCAGGGCGATGCCAGCGGCGGCCTGAAGGATGCCCTGACCCAAGGCGCCCAAGTGGCCGTCAAGCAGCTCGGCGCCCCCGGTGGTTTCAACAACAACCCGGACGTGCGTATCGAACTGCCCGGCAAACTGGGCAAGGCGGCCAAGGCCATGAAAAAATTCGGCATGGGCGCCCAGGTCGATGCGCTAGAAACCAGCATGAACCAGGCAGCCGAAGCCGCAGTACCGCAAGCGCAGGCGCTGCTGGTCGATGCCGTGAAGAAAATGACCGTCACCGACGCCAAGGGCATCCTCACCGGCGGCAATGACTCGGCCACCCAGTACCTGAGCAAGACCAGCCGCGAACAGATCCGCGCCAAGTTCCTGCCTATCGTCAAGCAAGCCACCGACAAGGTCGGCCTGGCGCAGAAATTCAACAGCTTCGCCGGCCAGGCCGCCAGCCTGGGCGTGATCGACAGCAAGGACTCGAACCTGGAAGGCTACGTGACCGAGCAGGCCCTGAACGGCCTGTTCAAGGAAATCGCCAACCAGGAAGCCAGCATCCGCAAGAACCCTGCGCAGGCGGCTACCAGCCTGGCGAAGAAAGTCTTCGGCGCGTTGTAATCACAAGCCTCAAAGCCGCGCCGCCTGCGACGCAGCCTCCGGCAGCTACAGAGGCGGGGCACACACGGTGAGAGAAAGGGGGCGCCTCCACAAGACAGTTGCTACTACAGGACGGCGGCGTCTGCATCGCGGCCAAGGCCGGCTCCTACCACGGACGGGGTAGGAGCCGACTTTAGTCGCGATACAGACGATGCGGTTTCAAGACAGTTGCTGCTACGAGAGTTGCGTCTATGCGTGGAGCTGCACTGTGGGAGCGAGGGCTAGGCGCCCCCCGTTTGTTCCCACAGTGTTCATCCGAGAAAACAGGTTGCTGCTGAAGGACATCTTCGCACCCGGTTGTCTCGATGAAGCTGAGACAGCGTGGTCAGAACCGATAGACCGCCGACACCACCGCCGACCGCCCATCCCCAAACTCAACCGCCGAAGACCGCTTGTTATTGCCCGTCACCGTGCGCACCCGCTCCACGTACTGAGCATTCAACAGGTTGTCCAGGTTCAGTTGCAGGTCCAGCTCCTTGCTCACCTGATACCCCAGCATCGCCTGATGCACCCAGTAGCCATCCACCTTGTAGGTCTCGTCATTGCGCAGGTTGCGCTCGCTGACATGGCGCAGGCCGTAGCCGACTCGCCAGTCACCCGGCAACTGGTGCGTGGTCCACAGGCTGAACGAGCGCGGCGGGGTGTTGGCCAAGGCATGGCCTTCGGCTTTTGGGTTAGTCCTGGATTTCAGGGTTTCGCTTTGCAGGTAGGTGTAGGTCGCCGTCACCTGCCAGTCTTCACTCAGGTGCCCCACCGCGCCCAGTTCCAGCCCTTGCGTCCGTTGCAGGCCCGCCAGTAGCACCTGGCCGGTTTCCAGCTTCTCGCGGACGTTGTCCTTCTGGGTGCGGAATAGGGCGCCGTTCAACTGCAGGTCGCCCGCCAGCAAGTCCCACTTGGTGCCCAGCTCCCAGGTACGGTTGGTTTCGGGAGGGGTGTTGCGGGTTTGTTCGCCCACGCCGTAGCCGCCCGTGACGAGGTGCTCGGCGCTTGGGTTGAAGGAATTGCCGTAGGCCAGGTACACGCGGCCGTTGGGTGCTGGCTTGTACACCAGGCCTGCGCGGTGGCTGAGGAAGGCGTCCCGGGTTGCGTATTCGGTGTGGCCGCCTTCGGGCTGGCGCTCTAGGCTGCTGCCGTCGATCCAGTCGTGGCGCAGGCCCAAGGTCAGGTCCCAGGCGGGGCTGAGGCTGAGGGTGTCGAACGCGTAGACCGCAGTGGTTTGCAGTCGGTTGCGCATGGAGGCCAGGCGCTCGCGGTTGAGCGGGCCGGTCCAACGGCCAGGCGGGTTGTTGAGATCGAATTGCTTGTCGGCGGACTGTTTGCGAATGTCGTACAGGCTGGTGTCGCGACGATAGCGCTCGTAGGAAACGTCTACGCCTGTGACCAGCGCATGGCCGATCCCGAAGGTGTCGAAACGGCTGGTGAGCGTTGTGCTGTTGAGCCATTGATCGGTCACGATATCGCGCCCGTAGCCCTGAGGGCCGGCAGGCCGATATTTGCCGGGCGGCAGGCCGTCACGATCCACGTGTGAAGCAGACACCACGCCGCTGCGTTCAACGCGGCCATAGCGAAGACGGTTTTGCAGGGAGAGTGACTGGCTGAACTCATGCTCGAACACCGCGCTCAAGCGGTCGGTGGTGAGGCGGTCCTTGTCCAGGTTGCGCCAGCCAAAATAGGCGTCGCGCTTGACGCCCTCGATCACCTTGCCGCGATAGGTGGGCAGACCGTAGTCGGGCAGGTTGTCGTCTTCCTGGTGCAGGTAGCTGAAGGTCAGCCGCGTATCATCGCTCAGCCCCAACAGCACCGAGGGTGCCATGCCCCACCTGGAACGGTCGATCGCGGGGCGACCCGGCACATCATTGCCATGGGCCATCAGATTGAGCCGTACCGCACTGCCGGTGCCTACCCCGGACAACAGCTGGTTGGTGTCCAGCACCAGACGGCGGTAGTGATCGGTGCCAACGCCCGCCCCCACTTCCGTGAAGGCATCGGCCTGGGGCGTCTTGCTGATCAGGTTGATGATGCCGCCCGTGGTACCCGCGCCGCCGAACACCGAGTCAGGGCCCTTGATGACCTCGACCGCCTGCAGGTTGAAGCTGTCGCTGCGGGTGGTCTGGGCGCTGTCGCGCAGGCCATCGATCAGCACGTTGCTGGTGGCATTGAAGCCACGGATGTTGATGAGGTCGCCCGAACCGCCGCCGCCCTCGCCGGCATCGAAGGTGATGCCCGATACATTGGACAGCACCTGGCGCAGACTGAGGGCATTCTGCTCGCGCATCACCTGCTCGTTGACCACGGTGATGGTCTGCGGCTGGTCGAGCAGCGATTCGGTGAGTTTGGACGACGCCGAGCGGTCGGCCTTGTAGCGCTGCCGCTCACGTTCAGCGCCCACCTCCACCGCTTCGATCTGCACGGGCGCGCCGTCGGCGAATGCCAGCCATGAGCACGACATCAGGGCCAGGCCGCTGGCCGGTCGTGTAAATGCCTTGCGTTGATCTGCCATGAAAACCTTCCTCCCCAAGAATTTGAGCAGGAAGTCTAAGGGCCTGAATCACGAAAAAACCGCCGCCAAAAAAATCAGGAAGCGTCCTACATCGCGTCTGTAGGACGGAAATCCCTACGGTTTCAGCGCCTTTTTCGGATAGATATCATAGCGACTGGATTTGCCGTCAAGGCTATGGCTGGGCTTTGGCCCTTCGATGCACGGAGCCTTGCGCGGGCGCTTCACCACCACACGGTGCGTGGCCAGTTCCAGGGCAGCAGCCAGCAGTGCCGGGGCATCCATGTCGTCACCCACCAACGGGCGGAACAGGCGCATTTCCTTCTTCACAAGCGCACTTTTCTCACGATGAGGGAACATGGGGTCCAGGTAGATGACCTGCGGCGGCTCACCTTCCCAGCCACGAATCAACTCAATCGAATTGCCCTTGAGCAGGCGCATGCGGGCGACGATGGCACCCACTTCGGCGTCGCCCTGGGCGCGGGCCAGGCCGTCTTCCAGCAGGGCGCCGATGATGGGCTGGCGCTCGATCAGGCTCATGTCGCAGCCCAGGCTTGCCAGCACGAATGCGTCCTTGCCCAGGCCTGCCGTGGCGTCCAGCACTCGTGGGCGCACGCCTTGCTGAATACCCACGGCCTTGGCGATCATCTGCCCGCTGCCGCCGCCAAACAGGCGCCGGTGCGCCACGGCGCCTTCGACGAAGTCCACGCGCACCGGGCCCGGCGCGTCCGGCCCCAACTGTTGCAGTTGTAGGCCGGCATCGGTGACCTGCAGGGCAAATTCGGCATCGTCGATGGCCATGGGCAACGCCAGGCGTTGTGCCCAGGCCTGGGCCTGAGGTTCCAGGGCGCTGTGTTGGGCCTCGACACGGATGCGCACCGGCGCTTGTTGCTCTGCCATGAAAATCCACTACTCAAAAAATTTAAAGATCGGCCAAGTCGGCCGATAAGGAATGTATCCGGTATTTTGCCAGAGCCAGCGCCCAATAGTGCCATGAGCAACCTCCAGACCACCTCGATCGGCTACATTTCGCCCCACGGCGACTTCAGCCGCCAGAACACCCAGGCATTGGGTGGCGTCAGCCACCTGTGGTCGGACTTCTTCGCCCAGGCGATGGCTGACCAGGTGGGTGATCAGGCCGACGGCGCGCTGGCCTTGCCTGATGCTACGCAGGACCCGGAAGTAGAGCCTGCCGGTGGTGGTGATGTGCTGGCGCAGATCCTGTCCCAGCGTTTGTGCGATGTGCAGGATACCGAAGTTCGCCCGCCCGAGCCGCTGTTCCTGCCCAAGGCAGAGTTCGAGACCGAGTTGCTGGACAAGCCTGCCCCACCCTACCCGCCTGAAGAGATTGTCGACCAGCAGAAGCAGCTGGATTACGACAATGGCTGGGTACGCCCCATCGTGATGAATGCCAACCAGCCGCAGCCTGAGCCAGGGCCTGCGCCGGAGCCCAAGTCGCTGTTCCTGCCGATTGCTGAATTTGAGTGGGATTTGGCGGATAAGCATGTGCCTTATGATGCTGAAACATTGGCGGAGCAGGATAAGGCGTTTGCGTTTGACACGAAGTGGGCGCGGCCTTTGGTGGTGAATAATTTGCGGTTGGCGGCTTGAGGGTTTCCCTGGAATTGGGGGATGGCTGCCAGGTGCTTGTCGATGGTTTTCTGGTGCTCTTGAGAT
>KI547167.1:239246-310109 GCA_000497835.1 gamma proteobacterium L18
ATCTCAAGCGCGACACACCCCTCAAGACAGGCCCATCCCAGCGCCACCCCAATCCCCTTCGGCCCCCTGACCACCGCCAACCTCAAACCCTTAACCGTCCGCCCCGGCCTACCCGCCGAGGAAGCCCTGCTGCACGCCTCGCACCTGCTCGACTGCATCGCCAGCACGGCGTACCAGCACGCCGATGGGTTGCAAGGGCATGAGCGCAAGCAGGAGATGGCGGTGCATCACTTGGTGGAAATGGCCAGGCCGCTGGTGGATGCGGCGATTCAAGGTATCGAGCGCGAGCGGGCGTAGCTGTGATGCCAGGAAAACAGCGGTGCCCTCATCGCGGCCAAGGCCGGCTCCTACGCGGTCCAGGTAGGAGCCGGCCTTGGCCGCGATGGCGTCAGTAAGATTAACGCCCGATCAGAGCAGACCCAACTGCTCGGCAACCGGCTCACGAGGGTGCTCCGGCAACGCTGGCAACCCCGGCAACCGCTGCATCAACTGCCCATGAAACCGCCGCGCCAGAATCGGTGCCCGGTGGTTATCCGAGGTATGCAGAAAGATATACGGCGTACGCCCTTCCTCGATCCACCCGGCAATCTTCTCCACCCACGGCAGCAGAAACGTATCGTTGGCTTCCACGTCCGGATGACCAATAAACCGCACCTGCGGACTCTGGCTGAACGCCGTGGGCCGCGGCGGCACCTTGGGCTTCTTGTCCTGGGCATGCAGCACGGCAGGCGTCTGCAGGGTGCAACTGAACAGCGCGCGCGGGTCCAGGCAGATGCGCTCCACTTCCCGCGCCATCAACAGGCGATTGAGCATGCGCTCTTCATCTCCACGGGCAAAGAACGCCGGGTGGCGCACTTCCACCGCCACCGGCTGCTGCAGTTCGTCGATGAAGGCCATCAATTCGGCAAGCCGATGGGGCCCAAACGCAGCCGGCAACTGTAGCCAGAACGGCGCTACCCGCCCACCCAACGGCTTGAGCAACCCCACAAAGGATTCGGCCGCCGGCAGCAGCGCGCGCAAATCAGCACCATGGCTGATCTCGCGCGGAAACTTGGCGGTAAAGCGAAAATGCCCGGGCATGCTCTGCGCCCAACGCTCCACCGTGGCGGGGCTGGGTTGCGCGTAGAACGTGGTATTGCCTTCCACGGCGTTGAACACCTGGCCATACAGCTGCAGGAAGTCAGCCGGGCGGGCGTTGTCCGGGTACAGGTGATCGCGCCAGGCCAGCTCGCTCCAGGAAGGACAACCGAGGTAGTACGGCAGCAATGACACTGTCAGATATGGACGTCCAGGCCCAGCACCTCACCGTCCCAGTCAACGAAGGTGGAGGTGGTGAGGTAGCTGCTCAGCGCCGTGGCGACGCGACGGCTCATGGAGCGGTGGAAGATCATGTCCTGCGGGCGCGCTGGCAGGTTGCTGACCGCGCCGCCACGCGGGGCGCTGCGCTGCGCGGTGGACTGGACCTCAAAGTCACCTTCAAGATCTTCGCCGTCGTCTACCTGCGCCGGCGCCTTGCGGGGCTTGCGTTTGATGGGGTAGGAACTCGACGAATAGCCGTCTACACGCATAACTGCTTACTCTAAACCGATGATGGCAATTTAGCGGCACCTGGACAGGTAAGCAAATGGCCGAGTGATAACTAGACCACAGTTCTCGGAAAAGGTTTACCCCTGAGGGCAGTTACCCGATGAACTGCTCAGAAAACGAGCAGTTAGCGGTGCCATTCATCGGTCAACGGGCTTTTGGCGTGGCCACTTTATCGCGCAGGTACACCGGCTGGGCCAGGTCGGCGGCAACGCCTTCGCCACGGGCCCAGGCACCCTTGGCCAGGGTCAGCAGGTCCAGCGCGTGGGGCAACAGAGTCGCATCGCAAGCCACTGGTTTGACCGCCAGACGTTCGCCATAGCCCCAGCCAGTGCCGGCACCATACCAGTCGCCTGTGGCGCCGGCCGGCAGCAACACCGACTCGGGTGCCAGCACGGCTTCGTCGCCCACCAGCTTCATTTCATCGCCATCGGCCTGGTAGCAACCCCAGTACACCTCGTCCATGCGCGCGTCGATGGCGGCGGCCACCTGGCGGGCGCCCTGTTCGCGCAGGGCGCGCTGGGCCAGCAGGGCCAGGTTGGACACCGGCAGCACCGGCCGGTCGAGGCCAAAGGCCAGGCCCTGGACCACGCCGATGGCAATGCGCACGCCGGTGAAGGCGCCTGGGCCACGGCCAAAGGCAATCGCATCCACCGCAGACAAGGCGATGCCCGCCTCGCCCAGCAGGGTCTGGATCATGGGCAGCAGCTTTTGCGCGTGCAGGCGCGGGATCACTTCGTAGTGGCTCAACACCTTGCCGTCATGCAGCAGGGCGACGGAGCAAGCTTCGGTAGCGGTATCCAGGGCCAGCAAGGTGGTCATTGCGCGAATCCATCAGAAAAAAGTGCAGCATTATAAACGTCAACGGCCCGCAAGCGGGCCGTCGATTGATCAAGGGCTTGATCAGTTCAGTGCAGCCAGTACCTTGGCGGTAATGGCGTCAACCGAACCCACGCCTTCGATGTGGCTGTAGACAGGCTTGCCTTGGGCGGCCGACAGCTTCTGGTAGAAGGCTACCAGTGGCTCGGTCTGGGCATGGTAGACCGACAGGCGATGACGCACGGTTTCTTCGGTGTCGTCTTTGCGCTGAACCAGTTCTTCACCGGTCTCGTCGTCCTTGCCTTCCACTTTCGGCGGGTTGTAGACCACGTGGTAGACGCGGCCCGAACCTTCGTGGACACGGCGGCCGGCGATACGCTGGACGATTTCTTCGTCCTTGACCGCGATCTCGACCACGTAGTCCAGCTCGACACCGGCGCTCACCAGGGCTTCAGCCTGGGGAATGGTGCGCGGGAAGCCGTCGAAGAGGAAACCCTTGGCGCAGTCGGCCTGGGCAATACGCTCCTTGACCAGGGCGATGATCAGGTCATCGGACACCAGGCCACCGGCGTCCATCACGCTCTTGGCCTTGATGCCCAGCTCGGTGCCAGCCTTCACGGCGGCACGCAGCATGTCACCGGTGGAGATTTGCGGAATACCGAACTTTTCGGTGATGAACTTTGCCTGAGTACCTTTGCCGGCCCCGGGAGCTCCCAGCAGAATCACGCGCATCGATATGCTCCTCAACTTTTTATATGGAAATCGTCAGACCCGCCTCAGCGCAGCTAACTGCCTGAAGCCAATCCCAAAATCGGTTGGTGGCCACAAAAACGGCCAAAAGGCTGACCAAGATACACAGCGGCTCAAGGCCACACAAGCCGTCCAAAGCAGGAACAACCTGCGTCCCATGCGCACGCCCCTTGCCGGTGGCGCCCGGTGCAACCGCTGGCGGTTGCGACCCGGGCCCGCGTCCCGGCACGGTCCCCTCACAGATAGTGGACGTGCCGGGCGTGGTTCGCCAGCGTCAACCGGTGTTGCGCAGACCGGCGGCAATGCCTGCCACGGTGACCAGCAGGGCCTGTTCCAGAGGGCTGTCCTGCGCCGCCTGCTGGCTGCGCGAACGGGCCAGCAGCTCGGCCTGCAATAGATGCAGGGGGTCAAGGTAGGTATTGCGCAGGCTGATGAATTTCAGGGTTTCGGGGCTGTGGGCCAGCAATTGGCTCTGGCCGGTCAAGCCCAGCACCACGCTGCAAGCCTGCGACAATAGGTCGCGCAGCTGCGCCCCCAGGGGTTTGAGTGAATCCTGTACCAGGCGCTCGTCATAGAAACGCGCAATGTCGG
Organism: gamma proteobacterium L18; assembly: GCA_000497835.1. GTDB lineage: Bacteria > Pseudomonadota > Gammaproteobacteria > Pseudomonadales > Pseudomonadaceae > Aquipseudomonas. The sequence continues at coordinate 242,991 of KI547167.1, forward strand.
CGTCGGCCTTGGCCAGCACCATTTCCAGCATGTCGATGCGGGTGCGGAAGAAGGGCCAGTGCTCGCGCATGCTGGTCAGCAGCTCGCCCTCGCCGCGTGCCAGGGCGTTGCTCAGGGCCGCCTCCCAGCCCAGCCAGGCGGGCAGCATCAGGCGCGTCTGGGTCCAGCCGAAAATCCACGGGATGGCCCGCAGGCTTTCGATGCCGCCCTGGCGGCGCTTGGCCGGGCGGCTGCCCAGCGGCAGGCGGCCCAGTTCCTGTTCGGGGGTGGACTGGCGGAAATACTCGACGAACTGCGGGTTTTCGCGCACCACGTCGCGGTAGGCCTTGACGCCATCGGCGGCCAGTTCGTCCATCAGGGTGCGCCAGGCCGGTTCCGGCGGCGGTGGCGGCAACAGGGTGGCTTCCAGCACGGCGGCCAGGTACAGGTTGAGGTTCTGCTCGGCAATGTCCGGCAGGCCGAACTTGAAGCGGATCATCTCGCCCTGCTCGGTGGTGCGGAAACGCCCTGCCACCGACCCCGGTGGTTGCGAGAGGATGGCCGCGTGGGCTGGGCCGCCGCCACGGCCTACGGTGCCGCCACGGCCATGGAACAACAGCAGCTCGACGTTCTGCGCGTGGCAGATGCGCACCAGATTCTCCTGGGCGCGGTACTGCGCCCAGGCGGCTGCGGTGGTGCCGGCGTCCTTGGCCGAGTCGGAATAGCCGATCATCACCTCCTGCGGCCCATGCAGGCGGCTGCGGTAGCCGGGCAACAACAGCAGGCGCTCGATCACCGGGCCTGCGTTGTCCAGGTCGGCCAGGGTCTCGAACAGCGGCACCACGCGCATCGGGCGTTGCACGCCGGCTTCCTTGAGCAGCAGTTGCACGGCCAACACGTCCGAGGCGGCGCCGGCCATGGAGATCACGTACGAGCCCAGCGAAGCGGCAGGGGCGGCGGCGATTTCGCGGCAGGTGGCGAGCACTTCGGCCGTCTCCGCAGCGGGCTTGAAGTAGCCCGGCAGCAGCGGCCGGCGGCTGTTGAGTTCCTGCAGCAGGAAGGTGATGCGGGTTTCCTCGTCCCAGTCGGCGTAACGGCCCAGGCCCAGGTAGTCGGTGATTTCGGTCATGGCCGCGGTATGGCGCGCCGAGTCCTGGCGCACGTCCAGGCGCACCAGGAACAGGCCGAAGGTGACGGCGCGGCGCAGGCAGTCCAGCAGCGGGCCATCGGCAATCACGCCCATGCCGCACTCGTGCAGCGATTGGAAGCACAGCTGCAACGGCTCCAGCAGGTCACGGTTGTTGCTCAGCACCTCGGCGCTGGCCGGTTGCGGCTGCGCCAGCGAGGCGTGGGCCCAGTTGCGCGTGGCGCGCAGGCGTTCGCGCAGTTGCTTGAGCAGGGTGCGATAGGGTTCGGCAGTGTCGCCCACGGCCTCACGCAGGGCCGCGCTGGCCTGCTGCATCGACAGTTCGCCAGCCAGGTGGTCGACGTCACGCAGGAACAGGTCGGCGGCCATCCAGCGCGCCAGCAGCAGCACTTCGCGGGTGACGGGCGCGGTGACGTTGGGGTTGCCGTCGCGGTCGCCGCCCATCCAGGAGGCGAAGCGGATGGGCGCCGACTCCAGCGGCAGGTGCAAGCCGGTGGCGGCGTGCAGGGCCTGGTCGACCTTGCGCAAGTGGTGAGGGACGGCGTGCCACAGCGAGTGCTCGATGACCGCGAAGCCCCACTTGGCCTCGTCCACCGGCGTTGGGCGGGTGCGGCGGATTTCCTCGGTGTGCCAGGCTTCGGCGATCAGCCGCTGCAGACGCTGGCGGATGTCGTCACGTTCGGCCGGCAGCAGGTCACGGTGGTCCTGGGCAGCCAGTTGCGCGGCGATGGCGTCGTATTTCTGGATCAGGGTACGGCGCGCCACTTCGGTGGGGTGAGCGGTGAGCACCAGTTCGATATCCAGGCGACCCACCTGACGGGCCAGGGACTCGGCACTGTGACCGGCCTGTTTCAGGCGCTCGAGCAACTGCGCCAGCACGGTGTTTTCGAAGGGCGCCTCCTGGTCTTCGTCGCGACGGCGGATCAACTGGTACTGCTCGGCGATGTTGGCCAGGTTGAGGAACTGGTTGAAGGCCCGCGCCACGGGCAGCAGGTCCTGCTCGGGCAGGTCATTGAGGCGGCTGCTGAGCTGCTCGGTAGCGGTCTTGCCATCGTCGGGGCCACTGCGGCGGTCGGCCTTGGCGTCGGCCCGGATGCGCTCGATGGTGTCCAGAAAGGCTTCGCCGTATTGCTCGCGAATGGTGTTGCCCAGCAACTCGCCCAACAGGTGCACATCTTCGCGCAGGCGCGCATCGATCTCGGTCATTGCCACAGTCTCCTTGATTGTTCTTGGCGCGCTGTCCATCGCAGGGGGTGTGGGCCTGGCAAGTGAACAAGCACAGGAAAAACCGCTCTATCTTCAAGAGTGCCCAGCGCGCTCGATTCTGACAAGGGCCTTGGGCGCCTGTGTTCAATCGGTTATTCGGGGCTACGCTGAAATAAAGGCCCTGCATCGCCTGATCAATGAGGTCGACATGAAAATCCGCGAGCTTGCGCAACACTGGGAACAGAACGCCAAGGGCCGCCTGAGCCCCACCGGCTACAACATTCACCTGGACATGGAATCGGCCGCACGCCTGGCTGCGATCACCGAGATGTACCCCAAGCATCATCCTGAAGAGCTGTTGGGCGAGTTGATCGGTGCGGCCCTGGAAGAGCTGGAAACCAGCTTTCCGTACATCAAGGGGCAGAAGGTGATTGCCACCGACGAGGAAGGTGACCCGCTGTATGAAGATGTGGGCCCTACCCCGCGCTTTTTGGCGTTGTCGCGCCGTTATCTGCATGACCTGTCGGCCAAGGCTGACGAATCCCAGCACTGATCCCCCCACACCTGCACATCCCCTGTGGGACCGGGCGAAGCTCGGGAAGAGGCCCGTCATTACACCGCGGCGGCTGCTTCCCGAGCTTCGCCCGGTCCCACAGGGGCAAGTGCTGTCTGCACGGTCAAGAATTTTCTGCCTGCCGCAAAATTCGAGTGAACCAATTAAAAAGCGCTCCGGTCCGAACCAATAAGCCATCACAGAAGACCCTTCGAAATGTGGCTCAGGCGTCCCGTATTCCGGGCCCGCATGGAAGATCTGTCATGGGTGAGTTTTCAGGAGTCAGACAATGGAGTTGCAACCATGAATACCAGCACTGCCAAAACCTCTAACCTGCGCGGGCTGAAACTGGCGGCCCTGGCGCTGGGCACTTCCTTCATCCTCGCCGGCTGCGCCGGCAAGCCCCCTACCGAGCAGTACGCCGTGACCCAATCGGCGGTCAACAGCGCGGTCAGCGCGGGCGGTACCGAATACGCGGCGGTCGAAATGAAAGCCGCCCAGGACAAGTTCAAGCAGGCCGAACTGGCCATGCACGACAAGCACTACGACCAGGCACGCGTGCTGGCCGAGCAGGCTGAGTGGGACGCCCGGGTAGCCGAGCGCAAGGCCCAGGCTGCCAAGGCTCAGAAAGCCGTGCAGGACGCCCGTGCCGGTGTCCAGGACCTGCGTGAAGAAGGCATGCGCAATACGCAGCAGCAGTAAGCGTTGCTCAGCCATCGCCACCCGTATTCGATTTAAAGGATGAAGACCATGCGTAAACACTTGATGATCCCTGCCCTGCTCGCCGCCAGCGTCGCTCTGGCTGCCTGCGCCACCAAACCCAACCCCAACCTTGACCAGGCGCGCACCAACTTCCAGGCCCTGCAAAGCAACCCGCAGGCCAGCCAGGTGGCGGCCCTGGAAACCAAGGATGCCTCCGATTACCTGGACAAGACCGAGAAGGCCTTCCAGAACCACGACGACAGCCGTGACGTGGACCAACTGGCCTACCTGACCAACCAGCGCGTGGAAGTGGCCAAGCAGACCATCGCCCTGCGCACTGCCGAAGCCAACCTGAAGAACGCCGCCGCCCAGCGTGCCCAGGCCCGCCTGGATGCTCGCGATGCACAGATCAAGCAGTTGCAGGACAGCCTGAACGCCAAGCAGACCGACCGTGGCACCGTGGTGACCTTCGGCGACGTGCTGTTTGACGTGAACAAGGCGGGCCTGAAATCCAGCGGTTTGATGAACGTGAACAAGCTGGCCCAGTTCCTTCAGGAAAACCCGGACCGCAAGGTGATTGTCGAGGGTTACACCGACAGCACCGGTTCTGCTGCCTACAACCAGACCTTGTCTGACCGCCGTGCAGGTTCGGTGAGCACCGCGCTGGTCAAGATGGGCGTGGACCCAAGCCGTATCGTGTCGCAGGGGTATGGCAAGGAATACCCGGTGGCCGATAACACCAGCGTGTCCGGCCGGGCGATGAACCGTCGTGTGGAAGTGACCATTTCCAATGACAACCAGCCGGTGGCACCGCGGAGTTCGGTGACTTCGACCAACTGAGTTCGGCGTTGGCTATGCGGGGCGGCTGATGGCCTCTCGCGAGCAAGGACTCGCGATGAGGCCATCAGCCGCCCCGCTTATTTCTGACAGTGCACCGCCTGCTTCTGGTTATCCACCAGCACCCCACTCAACCCCTTCTGCGTGGTATCGAACAGCACCACGATGCCATCGATGCACTGCGCCACTTCATTGGCCGGGGTGGCCGACACCTTGTAGTCCTCACCCGGAATGGTCTTGAGCATGGTGAAGTCGGTCAGCAGCAGCGCATCTTCGGGCTTGGCGAAATGCAGATAGCCGTAGTACCACAGGCACGCCACCGTACCGATGATGCTGCACACCCCGGTGATGATCAGCGGGATGGCGTTGCGTTCTTCACTCATGGGGTTTCTCGGGGTAATTGGGGATCTCGCCCAGCCGCCGCAGGCCGTTGAAGTGCTGCGGGTCTTGCAGGAAGCGGATCATCACGGTGCGCCAAGTGGGGTCGGCGAAAGTCTGCACGTGGCCACCACGGGTCAGTTGCAGCACCCGGGGCGGCGGGGCCTTTTTGTACAGTTCCAGGCCGTTGGCCAGGGGCACTACCGCATCGTCCATGCTCTGGTAGAACAGCATGGGCGTGCCTTTCAGGGCATCGATGGAATAGATGGCGCTGTCACTGTCCGGCACCAGCCAGGACAACGGCACCTGCAAAGGCCAGGTCAGCCACGAGGTACTGAGGGCAAAGCGCCCTACCCCACGATAGCTGGACGGCACGCCGTCGAACACCAGCGCCTGCAGGCGCTTGAGTTGCTGCGGGTGGTCGGCCAGGTAGTGGATACCCATGGCGCCGCCCAGGCTCTGGCCCAGCAACACCAGGGGCTTGCCCTGCACCTCGGGTTGCTGGCCGAGCCAGGTGAACGCGGCATCAATGTCCTGATAAATCGCCGGGAGGCTCGGGCTGCCCTCGGACAGGCCGTAGCCACGGTAATCAATCAACAGTACCTGATAGCCCTGCTCCGGCAACCACCAACTACCACCCAGGTGCCACGCCATGTTGCCGCCGTTGCCGTGCAGGTGCAGCACCGTACCCTTGACCGGCACCCCGGGCTTGGCCGGCAGCCACCAGCCGTGCAGGCGGGTGCCGTCGGCGGCGGTCAGGGTCACGTCGCGGTACGCAAGCCCAGCCTTGTCGGGGGCGAATGGCTGGCCCTTTTCCGGGTAGAACAGCAGGCCGCTGCAACCGCTGAGCAGCGCCAGCAGCATCAGGCCGCTACAGAATGTTCGAATAGTCCGCTTCAATGCGATCCAGACTCAGGTGGTTTAGGAAGTTGGAGAAGCACATCCACGCCGACAGCGCGTTGAGGTCGCGGAACTGCTCGGGCAGGTACTTGGGCGGCGTCACCAGGCCTTCGTCCACCAGTTGGCGCAGGGTGCGCATGTCTTCCAGGGTGGTCTTGCCGCAGAACAGCAGCGGTATCTGCTCCAGCTTGCCTTTGCGCACGGCCAGCTGGATGTAGTTGTAGACCATGATGAAGCCCTTCAGGTACGACAGGTCCTTGGTGAAGGGCAGCCCTGTAGGCGTGGAGCCACGGAACACGCGGCTGGCGTTGCCGTAGCTTTCCGGCAGGCCAAAGCCCTGCTCGCGGAAGAAATCGAACACCTGCAGGAAGTCGGCGCCCTCCTCCACCATGTGGATAGCGCGGGTGCGGTTGGTGAGCTTGCGCAGGCGGCTGGGGTAGGAGGCGAAGGCGATCACCTCCATGAGGATGGCCAGGCCTTCCTGGGTCACTGTCGAGGAGGGTGGGCCTTTGGACAGGAAGGTGCAAATAGGCTGGTTCAGACCGTTGAGCGTGGTGCCCACATGCACCAGCCCTTCATGCACTTCCAGGGCGCGCACGTCGCGCTCGTTGAACAGGGCGTCGCTGCGGATCTTGATGTAGTCGGCGCCGGCGGCGGCGTCGGCGACGATGCCGTCGGACTCGAACACGCGGATGGTTTCCTCGGCCTCGCCGAAGGTGCGGTTCAGGCGGCTTTGCAGCATGCCCACGGCATCCTTGGCGGTGAGGGTCTTGGGCTCGTCCTTCAGGTCACCGCGGCCGTCGATGTTGTTCAGGTAGTCCGACAGCATCAGGCCCAGGTCAGCCAGGGTCGGGTCTCCGGCGTGGAAGGCGTCGGAGGCGGCGCCGTACAGCTCTTGGGAAATCAGCCCGAAGTCCTCGGTGCCGCGCGCTTCGAGCATGCGCACCACCATGCGGTACTCCTTGCACATGCGGCGCATGATCTGGCCTACGGGGTTGAACTGGCCCAACTGGCGGGTGATGTCGCGCTCGATGTTCTGGAACTCCAGCTTCACGGCGCTGGAATCGAATTGCAGCGGGCGGTTCTGGTAGTAGGCGCGGTCCACGGCCGGCATGGCCTTGCCCTTGGCCTTGAGGAAATCCTGGCGGATGCTGTCATCCCACTTCACCGCATCGAGCACGCGGATGGGCGCCTGGGCCAATACGATGCGATCGGACAGGCCGCGAATCGTCTGCTGATAATCGTCCACCGGCGACTCCTTTCTATAACTGCGATTTTTTTGACGGCGCCCGCGTGTAGCGAGCGATTTCAACGAAGATGTCCGAATTGGCCGGATCGTCCAGATAGGCGAATACCTGGTTCAGGTCAGTGTCCACGCGCACGCCCTGCCCTTGCGGCGTGTCCAGGACCGCGCCCTGGAGCGCCTGCTGGGCAATGGCCTGCTGCACCCGGTCGACGTCGAGGTTGTAGACCACCAGGGCGCCGTCGTCAGTCAATTCGAAGCCCACCAGCGCGTACCGCCCGCCGTATTCAACCGGCAAACGTGCCGAGGCGTACCAGCGGCTGCCATGGCCGGCCACGGTAAAGCCTACCTCATCACGGGGCTGGCCGGCGGGCGTGCTGATGGCCAGGTAATGGTCGGCGCCCTGGCGCTTGATGGTCAGGGCCAGGTGCTGGCCCCAGGCGTCCTTGCTCACCCAGCGCCCCACCAGGGCAGCGGGCGCGGCCTGGGTGGCCGGCAGCGGGTCATTGAAGCTGACCAGGCAGCCGCCCAGCAGCAACGACGACACAGCGATGAGCAGCAGGCGCCAGGCGTTCATCCACACTCCTTGGGCAGTCGGGCGTCCGTGGTTCAGGCCGAAGCCAGTACCAGATGCATGTAGCGGGTCAGGATAGCCAGCATTTCATCGTCGGGCATGGGGGCTTCGTTGTTGAGCAAGCCCTGATACTCCATGCGGCCGATGATGGCCGTCAACACCTTGGCATCCTGTTGCGGCTCGCGCGAGCCCAATACTTCGAGCAATTGGCAGGTGCCCTGCAGCAGGATCTTCTGATGCGAGGTCACCAGTTCGGCCAGGCGCGGGCTGAGCAGCGCTTCCTGGCGAAAGGCCTGTTCGGCCATCAGGTAGTCGCGACGGGTCAGCAGCTGGCGGTGCACGTATTCGGCGGTCATGCGCGCGATGTCGTCGGCCAGCTGGGCGCGGGCTGCGGGGCTGCCGTCGTTGCGCGCCATCACACCACGCAGCATTTCTTCGGTACTGGCCCACAGCTTGGCCATGTAGGCGGCGCTGCGCTCCACGTACTGAGCGAAGGTATCGGTCAGCAGGTCTTCGATGTCCTTGAAATAGTAGGTGGTGGCCGACAACGGCACGCCGGCTTGCGCCGCTACCGCCCGATGCCGAACCCCGCGTACGCCGTCGCGTATGACAATGCGCATGGCCGCGTCGAGAATCTCCTGACGACGCTGTTCACTTCCCTGGCGGCTGGCCTTGCGGCCCTGATACTGAACACTTTCCGCCACTGCTGTCGCTACACCGGCAGCACCTTGTTGAGCCATTGCAGGAGTCACTACCCTAATCCTCTTGAATAAAACCGATCCGTCGGTGAGCGAAGCGCCTCCATCGGTGTGGGACCGGGCGAAGCTCGGGAAAAGGCCAACACGGTCTGCCCTGGGCTACGCGTCACCTGTTTCCCGAGCTTCGCCCGGTCCCACATGAATAGAAAGTGGCGCCTCCATCGTCAAATTGTACCCATAAAAAAGCCGCCCCGGGGGCGGCTCGTTCAGCTGACTCAGGCCTGCGGACGCATGTGCGGGAACAGGATCACGTCGCGGATGGACGGGGAATTGGTCAGCAGCATCACCAGGCGGTCGATGCCGATGCCTTCACCGGCCGTTGGCGGCATGCCGTACTCCAGCGCGCGCACGAAGTCGGCGTCGTAGTGCATGGCTTCGTCGTCGCCGGCGTCCTTGTCGGCCACCTGGGCCATGAAGCGCTCGGCCTGGTCTTCCGCGTCGTTCAACTCGGAGTAGGCGTTGGCGATCTCACGGCCGCCGATGAACAGCTCGAAGCGGTCGGTGACGTTCGCGTTGTCGTCGTTGCGACGGGCCAGCGGCGACACTTCGAACGGGTACTGGGTAATGAAGTGCGGCTGCTCCAGCTTGTGCTCGACCAGCTCTTCGAAAATCATCACCTGCAGTTTGCCCAGGCCTTCGAAACCCAGCACCTTGGCGCCGGCTTTCTTGGCGATTTCACGGGCCTTGTCGATGTCGTTCAGGTCGGCAGCGGTCAGTTCCGGGTTGTACTTGAGGATCGAGTCGAACACCGACAGGCGCACGAACGGCTCGCCGAAGTGGAACACCTTGTCGCCGTACGGCACGTCGGTGCTGCCCAGCACCAGCTGCGCCAGCTCGCGGAACAGTTCTTCGGTCAGGTCCATGTTGTCTTCATAGTCAGCATGGGCCTGGTAGAACTCGAGCATGGTGAACTCGGGGTTGTGCCGGGTCGAGACGCCTTCGTTACGGAAGTTGCGGTTGATCTCGAAGACCTTCTCGAAACCACCCACCACCAGACGCTTGAGGTACAGCTCCGGCGCGATGCGCAGGAACATCGGCAGGTCCAGGGCGTTGTGGTGGGTCTCGAACGGCTTGGCCGCCGCGCCGCCAGGAATGGTCTGCAGCATCGGCGTTTCCACTTCCAGGAAGTCACGCTTCATCAGGAAGCTGCGGATGTGGGCGATGACTTGCGAACGCACGCGGAAGGTGTCGCGCACTTCTTCGTTGACGATCAGGTCAACGTAGCGCTGGCGGTAGCGCTGTTCAGTGTCGGTCAGGCCGTGGTGCTTGTCCGGCAGCGGGCGCAGCGACTTGGTCAGCAGGCGCACGTTGATCATTTCCACGTACAGGTCGCCCTTGCCCGAACGGGCCAGGGTGCCTTCGGCTGCGATGATGTCGCCCATGTCCCAGGTTTTCACCGAGGCCAGGGTTTCTTCAGGCAGGGTCTTGCGGTTGACGTAGACCTGGATGCGACCGGTCATGTCCTGGATCACCATGAACGAGCCACGGTTGAGCATGATGCGACCGGCCACCTTGACCGGGATGGCCAGGGCTTCCAGCTCTTCCTTGGTCTTGTCGACGTACTGCTTCTGCAGGTCGCCTGCATAGCTGTCACGGCGGAAGTCGTTGGGGAAGGCCTGGCCCTTGGCACGCTCGGCAGCAAGCTTTTCCTTGCGCAGGGCGATCAGGGAGTTTTCTTCCTGTTGCAGGGCTTGCGGGTCGAGTTGTTGGTCGCTCATGTCTTGAAAATTTCCATCACGGGGTTGTTGCCCCCGCCTTGCGGCGGGGATCGCGGGCAGGTTCGCCCCTGCACGGGGCGCCTGCCTTACAGGCCTTGCTTGAGGCTGGCCACCAGGTATTCGTCGATATCGCCGTCCAGTACCTTGTCGCAGTCGCTGCGCTCGACACTGGTGCGCAGGTCCTTGATACGCGAGGCGTCCAGCACGTAGGAGCGAATCTGGTGCCCCCAGCCGATGTCCGACTTGCTGTCTTCCATGGCCTGGGACGCGGCGTTGCGCTTCTGCACTTCCTGCTCGTAAAGGCGCGCCCGCAGCATTTTCATGGCGGTGTCCTTGTTGGCGTGCTGGGAACGTTCGTTCTGGCAGCTGACCACGGTGTTGGTCGGCACGTGGGTGATACGTACCGCGGAGTCCGTGGTGTTAACGTGCTGACCACCGGCGCCCGAGGAGCGGTAGGTGTCGATGCGCAGGTCCGACGGGTTGATGTCGATTTCGATGTTGTCATCGATTTCCGGCGACACGAACACGGCCGAGAACGAGGTGTGACGACGGTTGCCGGAGTCGAACGGGCTCTTGCGCACCAGGCGGTGCACGCCGATTTCGGTGCGCAGCCAGCCAAAGGCGTACTCGCCCTTGATGTGCAGGGTAGCGCCCTTGATACCGGCCACTTCACCGGCCGACAACTCCATGATGGTGGTGTCGAAGCCGCGCTTGTCGGCCCAGCGCAGGTACATGCGCAGCAGGATGTTGGCCCAGTCCTGGGCTTCGGTACCGCCGGAGCCGGCCTGGATGTCCAGGTAGGCGTTGTTGGCGTCCATCTCGCCGCTGAACATGCGACGGAATTCCAGCTTCTCCAGCGACTCGCGCAGGCGCTCGACTTCCTCGGTCACGTCGGCGACGGCGCCTTCGTCTTCTTCCTCGGCGGCCATCAACAGCAGGTCCTTGGCATCGGCCAGGCCCGCGTTCATTTCGTCCAGGGTGTCGACGATCTGGGCCAGCAGCGCGCGCTCGCGGCCCAGGTTCTGAGCGTACTCAGGGTTGTTCCAGACTGCCGGATCTTCAAGCTCGCGGTTGACCTCGGTCAGACGCTCATGCTTTTGATCGTAGTCAAAGATACCCCCGAATGGTTTCGGAGCGCTCGGACAGGTCCTTGATGATGTTCAGGATCGGGTTGATTTCCATGGCGGGCAGCACTCGTACGTAACTGGTCAAAAGCCGGAGAGTATAGCGCACTCGTGGGCAGGAGGCAGCCCGCTGGGCGGCAAACTTGCGAGATGGTCCCACAAGGGGGGGATAGGCGCTTAGTCGCTGATGCCTACCTGATTGCGGCCGTTGTGCTTGGCCTGGTAAAGGCCCTTGTCTGCGGCCGAGATCAGCTGGCGACAATGCGAGCCACCCTGGGGAATCTGGGTGGACAGGCCGATACTGACCGTCAGGTGCGAGCCTTCGTTGGGCGCAATGTGCGGGATTTTCAGCCCGGCGATGGTCTGCCGCAGTTTTTCCGCCACCAGCCGTGCACCGCCCGGCGAGGTATTGGGCAGCACCAGGGCGAACTCTTCGCCGCCATAGCGCGCTGGCAGGTCGGTGGAACGCGCGCAGCTGTCACGAATGGCGTCGGCCACGCGCCGCAAGGCTTCGTCGCCGTCCAGGTGGCCGAAGCTGTCGTTGAACGACTTGAAGTAGTCAACGTCGATCATCAGCAGCGACAGCTGGGTCTGGTCACGCAGGGCCCGGCGCCATTCCAGTTCCAGGTATTCGTCGAAGTGGCGGCGGTTGGACAGGCCGGTCAGGCCGTCGGAGTTCATCAACCGCTGCAGCACCAGGTTGGTGTCCAGCAACTGCTGCTGGCTGACGCGCAGGGCGCGGTAGGCTTCGTCGCGCTGCAGCAGGGTCTGGTAGGAGCGCGAGTGGTAACGAATGCGCGCCACCAGTTCGATGGTGTCCGGCAGCTTCACCAGGTAATCGTTGGCACCGGCGGCAAAGGCAGCGCTCTTGACCAGCGGGTCTTCCTTGGTGGACAGCACGATGATCGGGATGTCCTTCGTGGCCGGGTGGTTGCGGTAGTCGCGCACCAGGGTCAGGCCGTCCAGGCCGGGCATCACCAGGTCCTGCAAAATGACCGTGGGCTTGAGGCGGATGGCCTGCTCGATGGCCTGATGCGGGTCGGCGCAGAAGTGGAAATCGATGTTGCTTTCGTTGGCCAGGCCACGCCGCACCGCTTCGCCGATCATGGCCTGGTCGTCGACGAGCAGCACCATGGCCTTGTTCTCGTCGGTAGCCTTGAACTCTTCGATCTGCAAATCAATCATGCGTTATCCACCTGATCACTGCCTTTACGCCGGCACGGCCTGTTGCTGGGGTCATGGCTGAAAAATTTCCGTCAGTCTGGGAGCAATCCGCTCCAGTGGGCGGATTTCCACCGCCGCATCAATGGCCGCCGCTGCCTTGGGCATGCCATACACCGCACTGCTCTGCTGGTCCTGGGCGATGGTCAGGAACTGTTGCTGGCGCAGCAGCTTGAGCCCCTGCGCGCCATCGCGGCCCATGCCGGTCAACAGCACACCCACCGCATCACCGCGCCAGAAACGCGCGACGCTTTCAAAAAACACATCAATGGACGGCCGATAGATTTCGTTCACTGGCTCCTCCGTGTAGGCCAGCGTTCCGTCGCTCAACAGACGGAGGTGGTGGTTGGTACCGGCCAGCAATACTACGCCTGGTTGCGGCGGTTCGCCCTCGCGGGCCAGGCGCACGTCGAGGCCGCTGGCCCCGGCCAGCCAGTCCGCCATGCCCGCAGCAAACACCTGATCCACATGCTGCACCAGCACAATGGCGGCGGGAAAGTTTTTCGGCAAGCCCTTGAGCAAAATTTCCAGCGCAGCAGGGCCACCCGCCGAAGAACCAATGGCCACCAGGGCATGCCGCTGCGCCCCGGTGCGCAGTGGGGTAGGCACCGCCTTGACGGTGCTGCCGCGCTGGCCGATCAACCAGCCGATGTTGAGGATTTTGCGCAGCAGCGGCGCCGCCGCCTCACGCGGGTTGCCAGCGCCTACGGCCGGGGTGTCGACCACGTCCAGGGCACCATGGCCCATGGCTTCGAACACCCGGTGCACGTTCTGCTGGCGGTCCACGGTGACAATGACGATGGCGCACGGGGTGGCGGCCATGATCTGCCGCGTGGCTTCCACGCCATCCATCACCGGCATGATCAGGTCCATCAGGATCAGGTCGGGTAACTGCTCGGCGCACTTGGCCACGGCCTCGGCGCCATTGCCGGCCACCCAGATGATCTGATGCGCAGGTTCGAAAGCCAGTGCCCGGCGCAGGGCTTCAACCGCCATGGGCATATCGTTGACGATTGCGATCTTCATCCCTGGGCACTCCCGATCAACTCGACCACGGCATCCAGCAAGGCATCGTCGTGGAAACTGGCTTTTGCCAGATAGTAGTCCGCCCCGGCATCCAGGCCACGCCGTCGATCCTCTTCACGGTCCTTGTAGGACACCACCATCACCGGCAGCGATTGCAGACGGCTGTCGCGGCGCACCAGGGTCACCAGTTCGATGCCGTCCATGCGCGGCATGTCAATGTCGGTGATCAGCAAATCGAAATCCTCGCTGCGCAGGGCGTTCCAGCCGTCCATGCCGTCCACCGCCACGGCCACTTCGTAGCCACGATGGCTGAGCAGCTTGCGTTGCAGTTCACGCACTGTGAGCGAGTCATCCACCACCAGCACGCGTTTGCGCGCCTGCTCGGTGCCGGGACGCGCCCGGCGATCAATGCGCTCCAGACGACCAGTGGTCAGCAGTTTCTCCACCGAGCGCAGCATGTCTTCGACATCGACAATCAGCACCACCGAACCATCGTCCAGCAAGGCGCCGGCGGAAATATCCTGGACCTTGCCCAGCCGTGCATCCAGCGGCAGTACCACCAGGGTGCGTTCACCGATGAAGCGCTCCACCGCCACACCGTAAATGGCGTCGCGCTCGCGGATCACCACCACCCGCAACGATTCCTCGCTGGCCTGCCCGGCCGGGCGCTGCAGCAACTGGCTGGCGGCGACCAGGCCCACGTGGCGGCCTTCGTACCAGAAGTGCTGGCGACCTTCGAGCTGGACGATGTCCTCGGCCGGCAGGTCCAGCGTGTGCTCGATGTGCGCCAGCGGGAAGGCGTAGGCTTCCTCGCCCACTTCCACCACCAGGCTGCGCACCACCGACAACGTCAGCGGCACTTCGATGTGGAAACAGCTGCCCTGCCCCGCCACCTGCGTCAGCTCAACCGAGCCGCGCAACTCGCGCATCATGTGATGCACGGCGTCCAGGCCGACCCCGCGGCCGGACACCTCGGTGACCTTGTCGCGCAGGCTGAAGCCGGGCAGGAACAGGAAGGTCAGCAGTTCTTCTTCGCTCAGTTGCGCGGCCGTTTCGGCCGGCGACAACTGGCGTTCGACGATGCTACGGCGCAACCGCTCCAGATCAACGCCGCCACCGTCGTCGCTCAGCTCCACCACCAGCAAACCGGCCTGGTGCGAGGCACGTAGCAACACCCGGCCTTCGGCTGGCTTGCCGGCCAGCAGGCGCTGTCCGGGGTTTCGATGCCGTGGTCGACGGCGTTGCGCAACAGGTGCGTCAACGGCGCTTCGAGCTTTTCCAGCACGTCGCGGTCGACCTGGGTTTTCTCGCCTTCGATGTCCAGGCGCACCTGCTTGCCCAGCGAGCGTCCCAGGTCGCGCACCATGCGCACCTGGCCGCCCAGCACGTCGGCGAACGGCCGCATGCGGCAGGCCAGGGCCGTGTCATACAGCAACTGGGCGCGCTGACTGGCCTGCCAGCCGAACTCGTCCAGCTCGCTGGTCTGGTGCACCAGCATGTGTTGGGTTTCGGCCAGCAGCCCCTGGACCAAGGCCAAGGCTTCATGCACTTCTTCGGTCTGGGTGGTGGCCTGCAGGTGTTCCTTCAGGCCGTCGAGCGCGCGCTGGCTCTGGCCCTGCATGCGCTTGAGGCGCTGCATGGTGGCCAGGTAGGGCTTGAGGCGCTGGGTTTCGACCAGGGACTTGCTCGACAGGTCCAGCAGGCTGTTCAAGCGCTCGGCGGTAACCCGCAGCACGCGTTCGCCACCTTCGACCGTCTTGGTTTTGCGCCGCTCTCGCGTGACCGGTGGTTCTGCCACGGCTTCTGGTTCAGGCTCCGGTTCCGGCAGCACGAGGGGTTCGGGCGCAGGCGCCGGGCTGGCCACGCGCGGCGGCGGTAAGGCGGACGGGTCCAGCAGCGCCGTCATGCGCACCGAGTAGGCAGCAATGTCTTCGGTGGTGGGCGCCCCCTCGGGCGTGGCAATGCGCATCAGCAGGTCGGTACCGTGCAGCAGCGCATCGATATGCTCGGGCGTCAGCAGCAGCCGGCCTTCCTGGGCACTGACCAGGCAGTCCTCCATCACGTGGGCCACACTGACGCCGGCGTCGACGCCGACAATCCGCGCCGCGCCCTTGAGCGAATGCGCGGCGCGCATGCAGGCTTCCAGGTGCTCGGCGTGGGTAGGGTTGCGTTCAAGCTCCAGAAGGCCTGCGCTGAGCACCTGTGTCTGCGCTTCGGCCTCCAGGGCAAAGAGTTCGAGCAGGGAGGCGTCGCGCATCTGATCCGGGGTCATGTGAGGCTCCGGGCAACGGCTTCCAGCAGTTTGGTTTCGTCCAGCACCCTGACGCTGCGGCCCTTGAACGGCAGTACGGCATCGGTGAAACGGTTACCGGCCTGACCGACGGCGGGCGACGCGTTTTCCAGCTGTTTGAGTTCGATGCGGTGGATACCGTCCACCTCTTCCACCGGCACCACCACCGAGCCACCGGCGGCCGCCAGGATCAGCATGCGTGGCATGACCCGGGTCGAGGTGGCCGGGCTGACACTGGTGTCCACCCCCAGCAACTCGGCCAGCGACAGGCACGGCACCAGGGCACCGCGTACGTTGGCCACCCCCTGCAGCGCCCGCGAGCGCTGGTGTGGCAGGGAATGCACCGACTGCACCGGGGCAATTTCCACCAGGCAGCGGGTGGCCAGCGCCAGCCATTCTTCGGCCAGGCGGAACACCACCAGCGAGCGGGAGGCCACCTGGCCAAGCTCCTCCACGGTTTCGCCACGTACCGCCTCGCGCTGCAAGGCATAGCGGTCCAGCAGGCGCACGGCAGCCGCCGCGTACACCTGGCAATTTCGGCAATGAATATGGTCGGCCAGCAACGGGCATGACTTGTCGCCATGAATCCCGATCCGGTTCCAGCAATCGTCAATCGCTTCGCCATCCCCCTGGATGACGTCAAGCGAGGCCAGGCCAATCATCGTTTACGCTCACTGTCAGCGGTTCGGTCACTGCGCGCGGCGCGCTCCTGCAAGCGTCGCGCCCCGACGCTGTCGCCCTGGGCGGCCAGCAGCATGGCCAGGTGGGCCAACGCTTCGGGGTGCTGCGGTTGCAGGTACAGCGCCTTGCGGTAAAAATCCTGGGCCTTGCGGGCATCGCCACCGACATCGTTGAGCAAACCGAGCCAGTAGAACGCCTGCGCATGGGGCCCATGGTGCTTGAGGTAAGCCTCGCAGGCCTGCATGGCCTCCTGGCTCTTGCCCTCGTTGGCCAGGCTGGCGATTTGCTCGAGAGTCACCTGTACCGGTTTTTCGGCCGCAACCGGCGCCACTTGAGGCAGCGGCGGCATGACCCGTGAGCGCGGCGCCGGTGCCGGCGGTGGCGATGGTGCCGGCCGGGCCGCGGGCGCTGGGCGCACCACGGGCTCAGGTGCAGGCGTATCATCGCGCACGAAAGCGAAAGACTGCGCGATGCCCAGCGGCCGCATCCCCAGGCGCGCTAGCAGGCTGCCCTCGGCCGGGCCGATGAACAGCGCACCTTCCTTGTCGTTGAACCGCTTGAGGACTTCAAATACGCGCTGCTGGGTTTCCAGGTCGAAGTAGATCAGCAGGTTGCGGCAAAACACGAAATCGTAGGGTGCCTCGCCCTTGAGCAACGCCGGGTCCAGGACATTGCCCACTTGCAGGCGTACCTGCTGGCGCACCCGGTCGCTCAACCGATAGCCGTCGTCGACGGCGTCGAAATGGCGCTCGCGAAAGGCCAGGTCGGCGCCACGGAACGAGTTGCGCCCGTATACGCCACGTTGGCCCTTGGCCACCGACAGCGGGCTGATGTCGACGCCATCAACGCTGAACATCGCGGGGCAGATGCCCGCGTCCAGCAATGCCATGGCGATGGAATAGGGTTCTTCACCCGTGGAGCATGGCAGGCTGAGGATGCGCAGCGCACGCTTGCCCTTGAGTTCGGCCAGGCGCGCCTGGGCCAGCTTGACCAGGGCGACGAAGGTTTCGGGGTAACGCAGGAACCAGGTTTCGGGGACGATCACCGCTTCGATCAAGGCCTGCTGCTCGGCGCTGCTGCTCAGCAGCAACCCCCAGTAGACATCCGCGTCACCCGCACCACTGGCGGCGCAACGCTGGGTGACCGCGCGCTCGATCAGCGCTGGCCCCACCGACGCCACGTCCAGGCCGATGCGGTCACGCAGGAACTTGAAGAAGCGCGGATCGCTGTCCATCAGTCCTCCCCATCCTTGAGGCTGCCGGCCAGTTGCGGGGCGAACAGCAGCTCGCGGACCCGGTCGTCGAGCAGGTCCTGCACGCCTACCCATTGCATCAGGCCCAGTTCGTCCTCGCGCACCGGCCCCAGGTAGGGGGTATTGCGATTGGACAATTCACTGGGCTGGAAATCCCGCGGGTCGCAACGCAACGTCTGAGTGGCATGTTCCAGGATCAGGCCCAGGCGCAGGTTGGTACGCGTCGGGTCGGCGCGGTAGTGCACCAGCACCAGGCGCGTGCTGGTGCGCTGCGCGGCCGGGGTGCCGAACATCAGTTGGCCGACGTCGACCACCGGCACCACACGCCCACGGTGGGCAAAAATGCCCGCCACCCAGGCAGGCGACTGCGGCACCGGCTTGAGCGGCACGCAGGGCAGCACTTCACCGATGTCGGTTGCGGCCAGGGCAAACCGCTCGGCGCCCACCTGAAACACCAGAAACAACTTCCCCTGCGCGGCAGGAGCGGCCCGGGCTGGCCGCAGCGGCTCGCTCATCAGACTTTGAAACGCGACACGCCGCCACGCAGGCCGGTGGCCACCTGGCTGAGCTCGTCGATGGCAAAACTGGCCTGGCGCAACGACTCCACGGTCTGGCTGCTGGCGTCACTGAGTTGCGACAGCGCGTGGTTGATCTGCTCGGCGCCGGTGGCCTGGGCCTGCATGCCTTCATTGACCATCAGCACGCGCGGCGCCAGCGCCTGCACCTGCTGGATGATCTGCGACAGCTGGTCGCCCACCTGCGTGACCTCGAACATGCCACGGCGCACTTCCTCGGAAAACTTGTCCATGCCCATCACCCCCGCCGACACGGCGGACTGGATCTCGCGCACCATCTGCTCGATGTCGTAGGTGGCCACGGCGGTCTGGTCGGCCAGGCGGCGCACTTCGGTCGCCACCACGGCGAAACCGCGACCGTATTCACCGGCCTTCTCGGCCTCAATGGCGGCGTTGAGCGACAGCAGGTTGGTCTGGTCGGCCACCTTGACGATGGTCACCACCACCTGGTTGATGTTGCCGGCCTTCTCGTTGAGGATCGCCAGCTTGGCGTTGACCAGGTCAGCGGCGCCCATCACCTGGTGCATGGTGTCTTCCATGCGCGACAGGCCCTGCTGGCCGGAGCCGGCGAGCATGCTGGCGGCATCGGCGGCCGAGGTAACCTCGGTCATGGTGCGCACCAGGTCGCGGGAGGTGGCGGCGATTTCCCGGGAGGTGGCGCCGATCTCGGTGGTGGTGGCGGCGGTTTCGGTCGCGGTGGCCTGCTGCTGCTTGGACGTGGCGGCAATCTCGGTCACCGAGGTGGTGACCTGCACCGACGAGCGCTGGGCCTGGGATACCAGGGCGGTCAGCTCGGTCATCATGTCGTTGAAGCCGGTCTCGACCATGCCGAATTCGTCGCGGCGCGCCAGGTTCAAGCGGGTGCTCAGGTCACCGGTGCGCATGGTTTCCAGGATGCTGACGATCTTCTGCATCGGTTGCATGATGCTGCGCAGCAACAGCAAGCCGCAGATACCGGCGGCGATGATGGCCAGTACCAGGGCAATGCCCATGGTCAGCTTGGCATCACTGACGGCCTGGGAACTGGCCTGGGAGGCATGCTCAGCGGCATCGCGGTTACGTTCGATCAGGGTATTGAGTTGCTTGCGGCCAGCGGTCCAGGCAGGGGTGAGCTGATCGTTGAGCAGGTCCTGCGCCTGGCTGAAGTGTTTCTGATGGTAGGCGTCCAGCACTTTGGCCAGGATCTGCGAGTACTCGTCGTTCAACCGCGCGAACTCGCCGAAGGCAGCCTTGTCCTCATTGTCGAATACAGTTTTCTGGTAGTTGGCCATCTGCTCGGCGAGGCGGCTGGCAAAGGCCTTGTATTGTTCTTCGTCGGCGGTGACGAATTCGCGCTGAAAGCTCAAGCCCACCAGTTGCTGGCTGTAAACGTAACTGTCGACCCAGGCGCTGCGGATCATCGAGCTGTAGTACACGCCCGGAACGCTGTCGTTACGCACCGTCTGCTGAGCATCGTCGATGGCTTTCAAACGCGTATAGGATGCGACCACCATCAACAGCATGATGGCAATAATCACGGCGAAACTCGCCAGAATCCGTTGGCGCAAGGTCCAGTTCTTCACAGTCTTCCCTCGAGAGTGCTACAGCTACCGGCAAATTGGCCGAGTATAGCCCAGGGATAACCCTGCTGACTGTGTCGTTTTTGCCTACTTTGTGCGCTCTTTCCGACACGTAGGCCTTTGATTCGACCTCACGAAGGCGGCGTGCGGACTGCGCGGTGTACCTGAGATACCGCGTCGTCTCTGCACAGGACAGCGCAAACCCTGTAGCAGCAACTGTCTATGTGGGAGCGGGTTCTACCCGCGAAAAGCACACCGCGGTATGCCAGAAAGTCCGCGTTACCTTCTTCGCGGGTAGAACCCGCTCCCACAGGGCGTGTAGCAGCAACTGTCTTGAAACCGCGTCGTCTGCATCGCGACCAAGGTCGGCTCCTACGCCGGACGTGGTAGGAGCCGGCCTTGGCCGCGATGCAGGCGACGCCGACCTGTAGCTGCCGAAGGCTGCGTCTGGCGCACGCGGTGTACCGGATGTACCGCAGCGCCTGCAACGCGGCCTTGCGGCCGCTGCTACACAGGGCGGCGCAGCCCCTGCAGCCGCAGCTTGGCGGCAGCGGCTACAGGGATCGGTAGCGCGCCCTGTCGGGCTCCTCACAATCCCCAAAATGGAAACAATCATTTCAAAAAATACCCAATTGTTCCCTGCCAAGGCAGCGGCCAGAATGAATCCACTTTTCCAGCCCTCAAGGAACGACCATGCGCCCCCTCCACTCCTCTGTCGCGCCGGCCCTCAGCTTCAATGGCGGCTTCGTCGACACCGTTGGCTTCCTGGCCCTGCAAGGCCTGTTCACCGCCCATGTCACCGGCAACTTCGTGACCCTGGGCGTGAGTATCGTGCACGGCACCTCGGGGGCGATCGCCAAGCTGCTGGCGCTGCCGGTGTTTGTGTTGGTGGTGGGCCTGGCGCACTTGTCCGCCGCAGCGTTGCACCGCCGCAACCTGGCGTCGCTGCACTTGCTGATGGTGGCGCATACCGTGCTGCTGGGGGTGTTCCTGGCGTTGGCGGTGTGGCTGGGGCCGTTCACCGACGGCGACAGCATCGCCGCACTGATCACCGGCATGACCGGGGTGGCGGCCATGGCCATTCAGAATGCGTTATCGCGCCAGCACCTCAAGGCGGCGCCACCGACCACCTTGATGACCGGCAACGTCACCCAGGCGGCTATCGATATCTTCTCGCTGATGGGCGTGCGCGACCCGGTCGAACGCGCGGCGGCGAAAACCCGCCTGGGGCCAATCATGCGCAACCTGCTGGGTTTTACCCTGGGTTGCGTCAGCTCGGCGCTGCTGTACCTGGCCGTGGGACTGTGGTGCCTGGTGGTGGCGGTAGCAGTGGCGGCGTGGACCTGTGTGATGACCTATGAGGGCAAGGGCGAACTGGCCAAGGCCTGAGCGCAGCGCAGACAATCGCGTCCGGCATGCTTGGCGTCGTACAACGCCCCATCGGCTTCGGCAATCAAAGTGTCGACGCCGGTGTGGGGGGCCATCGCCGTTGCTATCCCCAGGCTGACAGTGACCCGTGCCCCCTCGCCCAGCACCGGGTGCGGGATGGCCAGCGCCGCTATCGCTCGCCGCAGGGCCTCGCCCAGCGCACGGGCCTGGCCGATGTCGGCCTCCACCTGCAGCACCAGCAGCTCTTCACCGCCAAAACGGAACGCCAGGGCGTTGTGGGCCTGCGCCGCCTGCTGAACCGCCTGGCTGACACGCTCAAGACAGGTGTCACCCTGCAAGTGCCCGTAGTTGTCGTTGTAGGCCTTGAAGTGGTCGATATCCAGCAGGATCACCGCCACGCTCACCGGCGTAGCCGCTGCCTTGTGCCAGACGGCGGCCATGACCTCGCCCTGGTAACGGCGGTTGTGCAACTGCGTCAGTGCATCGGTGCGGGCAATCTTCAGCAGTTGCAGGCGCAGCAGTTTGCCGCGAAGGGCAAACAGATAACTCAAGCGGCTGCTGCGCTCCTGGAAATAGGACGCCATCAGCAGCAGGGCCACCGTGGACATAAACAGCAACGCGTTGGCCTGCCAGATTCTGAAATCGAGGAAGTCGGCCAGGTAGGTGGTGATCAGTTGGATCATCAGCATGCAAAGCATCGCCACCGAGGCAAGCCGGGTGGGCAACTGCTGGATCATGGTGCAGTAGACCATGATCAACAGCATGCCCAACTGGTAATGCAGCCGGTAGGGGCTGTGACTGTAGATCATCACCACCAGCGGCATCAGCGAGGACGCCACGGTGCCGCACGCCGCGGCGGTCTCTACCGCCCAGCGCTGGTTGAAACGCTGGCACAGCACCAGCAAGGCGATGAACAGCGGCGTGATCAGCAACAGGCGGCCGGCAGCCACGTAGCCGAACACGTCATTGAGCGTCAGCCAGTCGCTGATCAGGAACAGGTTGTAGACCAAGGCACCGCCGATGCCCACGACGGTGATGAAGCGCAGCCGCGACTTGAGGGTGTCGGCCTGGTAGCGACGTTCCAGGGCACGGTTGAAGCGCAGGGTATAGACACCGGACGCGATTGCACGCTCGATCTCGGCCAAGGTGTGCGGGTCGTCGGGGGTCGGGCCTTCGAGGTCTGAAGCTGTCATTCGGCACCGGTGGGATCAGGAGTCAACGGGGTATCGGCAGCGACTGGCAAAAGCTGCAACCGCCGGTCCGACTGACCTGGCCCCACCGGGCTCACACCACTATCCGCTATCGCGCAGCCGCTAACTTGGCCTGACTTTCGAGCTCGGTCTTGAGGGCAGCGTCCAGGCTCAGCTGACGTGCCAGTTCATCCAGGTAGGTACGCTCCATGAACTGCGCCTCGTCAACCATCATCACGCTGGCCAGGTACATTTCGGCGGCCATTTCCGGCGTGCCCGCCGCACGAGCCACGTCCACCGGGTCCAGAGGTTTGTTCAATTCCGCGTGCAGCCAACTCTGCAGTTGCGGGTCGGTGGTGAGCTGCCGAAATTGCCCTTCGATCAGTTCCCGCTCGCGGGCATCCACATGGCCGTCGGCCTTGGCGACGGCAATCAAGGCCTTGAGCACGGCCTGGCTATGCTGCTCCACCTGGTCCTGGGGCAGGCGATCCAGGGTTTGTGCAGGCTCGCGTGGCGCGGTGTGCTGCTGGGCCTGCCAATTGCTCCAGGCCTTGTAGGCCAGCACGCCTACAGCCGCAATGCCGCCATAGGTAAGGGCCTGGCCGCCAATCTTGCGGGCTTTCTTGTTGCCCATCAAAAGGCCCATGGCGCCGGCCGCCAACGCCCCGCCGCCTGCGCCGGACAGCAGGCTGCCCAAGGCCCCGGTGGCGGGCGACGAGGGCGCCGCACCCTTGCCTTGCAGCAGGTCGGTACCGGATTTGAGCAACTGGTCGAGCAGGCCACGGGTGTTCATGGGGGTTCTCCCGGAAGTCGAAGCGAAGAGTTCGAGCTTAAGGCGAAGGTGGGAAGGCCGCTCGTGGGGATTTGCTTCCGAATGTTGCGTAATCGTGGAGGGGTAGCCTTCGAAAAAAAAGATATACACTCCTGCCATTCGATTCACTGCGTACCGTAGCCTTGAGTGCCGCGCCATGATGACCCTGCGCCAGATCCGCCATTTCATCGCAGTGGCCGAGACCGGTTCGATCTCGGCCGCCGCCCAGGCGGTGTTCATTTCCCAGTCCACCCTGACCCTGGCCATCCAGCAACTGGAGCAGGAAATCGGTGTCAGCCTGTTCAACCGCCATGCCAAGGGCATGACCTTGACCCATCAAGGTCATCAGTTCCTGCGGCAGGCGCACCTGATCCTGGCCACCGTCGACAACGCCAAGCGCAGCCTGCAGCAAAGCACCGACCAGGTGGCCGGGCAATTGATCATCGGCGTAACCAGCCTGGTGGCCGGCTATTACCTGGCCGACCTGCTGACCCGTTTCCAGCGCGCCTACCCCAACGTCGAACTGCGGGTGATGGAAGACGAGCGGCCCTACATCGAGCATCTACTGGTGAGTGGCGAGATCGACGTGGGGGTGCTGATCGTCTCACACCTGGAGGACCGCCATGCCTTGCAGACTGAAGTGCTGACCCATTCACCCCATCGCCTGTGGCTGCCCGCCCAGCATCCGCTGCTGGAACATGACAGCATCACCCTGGCCGACGTGGCGCGCGAACCGTTGATTCAGCTCAATGTCGACGAAATGGACCGCAACGCCCAGCGCATCTGGACCAGCGCCAGCCTGACCCCGCGCATCAGCCTGCGCACGGCGTCCACCGAAGCGGTGCGTAGCCTGGTGGCCGCAGGTTTGGGGGTGTCGATCCAGCCGGACATGACCTACCGCCCCTGGTCGCTGGAAGGCGACATCATTGAAGCGCGTCCTTTGGCCGACCTGACCCGCACCCTCGACGTAGGCCTGGCCTGGCGCCGTGGCACGGCGCGCCCGGCCTTGGTGGATCCGTTCCTCACCGTGGCCCGCGAACAACCCAACGCTGGGCGCAGGCTATCGATTTAATCGAATGCTGCATTCAGTATTTAGAATTTGTAGCCCGCTCGCCCGCGCACTAGTCTCTACCCACCGAGACAATCCGTGCCCGGGCGCCCCCCAAGGAGCCAGCCCGTGAGCCCAAAAGAAAAGAGAACTCGCAAGATGGCCGGCACCTCCCCCACCCCGCTGTGCACCGCACTGCTGATCGATGGCGAACTCGTCGCCGGCCAGGGGCTGGTGGAGCCGATCATCAACCCGGCCACGGCCGAGGTCCTGACCCATATTGCCGAAGCCAGCAGCGAACAGGTCGAAGCCGCCATCATGGCCGCGCATCGGGCCTTCGCCGGCTGGTCGCGCACCACGCCACAACAGCGCGCCAACCTGCTGCTGGAGATCGCCGACGCGGTGGCCCGCCAGGCCGACCAGCTGGCGCGCTTGGAAGCACTGAACTGCGGTAAACCGCTGCACTTGGCGCGCCAGGATGACCTCAACGCCACGGTCGACGTGTTCCGTTTCTTCGCCGGTGCCGTGCGCTGCCAGACCGGCCAGTTGGCCGGCGAGTATGTGCCCGGCTACACCAGCATGGTGCGCCGCGACCCGATTGGCGTGGTGGCGTCCATTGCGCCATGGAATTACCCGATCATGATGGCGGCGTGGAAAATCGCCCCGGCCCTGGCCGCTGGCAACACCCTGGTGTTCAAGCCGTCCGAGCACACGCCGCTGTCGATTCTGGCCCTGGCCCCGGCGCTGGCGCAAATCCTGCCGCGCGGGGTGCTGAACATCGTCTGTGGCGGCGGCGAAGGGGTGGGCAGCCACCTGGTCAGCCACGCCAAAGTGCGCATGGTGTCGCTGACCGGCGATATCGTCACCGGCCAGAAGATCCTTCAAGCGGCCTCGCGCACCGTCAAGCGCACCCACCTGGAACTGGGCGGCAAGGCGCCGGTCATTGTCTGCGACGACGCCGACCTGCAGGCCGTGGTGGATGGTGTACGTACCTACGGTTACTACAATGCCGGGCAGGACTGCACCGCCGCCTGCCGCGTGTACGCCCAGGCCGGCATTCACGACCGGCTGGTGGCGGAATTGGGCGCTGCGGTGGGCAAGCTGCGCTTCGCCAGCAAGCGCGACGCCGACAATGAGCTGGGGCCGCTGATCAGCTCGCGCCAGCGCGACCGCGTGGCCAGCTTCGTCGAACGCGCCCTCAGCCAGCCGCACATCGAACGCATCACCGGCGCGGCCGTCCATTCAGGGCCGGGCTTCTTCTACCAGCCGACGCTGCTGGCCGGCTGCCGGCAGAACGACGAGATCGTGCAGCGCGAAGTGTTCGGCCCGGTGGTCACCGTCACCCGCTTCGACGAACTGAGCCAGGCGGTGGACTGGGCCAATGACTCCGAGTACGGCCTGGCCTCTTCGGTGTGGACGCAGAACCTGGACAAGGCCCTGCAGGTGGCGGCGCGGCTGCAGTACGGCTGCACTTGGATCAACAGCCATTTCATCCTGACCAGCGAGATGCCCCACGGCGGCCTGAAGCGCTCGGGCTATGGCAAGGACCTGTCCAGCGATTCGCTGCACGATTACAGCGTGGTGCGCCACATCATGGCCCGCCACGGGGAGCATCTCTGACCACAAACGCGCCACGGTCACTATTCTAATAATCAGCCTCGACGAAGGCCCGCAGCACCCGTTCGTACTACTGCCCCGACCATAATTAAAGAAGAGGGATACCATGCACGCGCACAAGATCGCACTGCTCAGCGCCTTGACCACCGCCCTGCTGGCCAGCGCCAGCCTGCAGGCCGCCGAACCGCTGAAGGCGGTGGGCGCCGGTGAAGGGCAACTGGATATCGTTGCCTGGCCGGGTTACATCGAACGGGGCGAAAGCGACAAGAACTACGACTGGGTAACCGGCTTCGAGAAAGAGACCGGCTGCAAGGTCAACGTCAAGACCGCCGCCACCTCCGACGAGATGGTCAGCCTGATGGCCAAGGGCGGCTACGACCTGGTCACCGCCTCGGGCGACGCCTCATTGCGGCTGATTGCCGGCAAGCGCGTGCAGCCGATCAACACTGCGCTGATCCCCAACTGGAAGAACATCGACCCGCGCCTGAAGGATGGCCCCTGGTACGTGGTCAACAAGCAGACCTATGGCACCCCGTACCAATGGGGCCCCAACGTGCTGCTGTACAACACCAACGTGTTCAAGACCGCGCCCACCAGCTGGGACGTGGTGTTCAAGGCCCAGGACCTGCCGGACGGCAAGCCCAACAAGGGCCGCGTGCAGGCTTACGACGGCCCGATCTACTTGCCGATGCGGCGCTGTACCTCAAGAGTGCCAAGCCCGAGCTGGGCATCCAGAACCCCTACGAGCTGAACGAAGCCCAGTACAAGGCCGTGCTCGACCTGCTGCGCGCCCAGCACGCGCTGGTGCACCGCTACTGGCATGACGCGACCGTGCAG
Source organism: gamma proteobacterium L18 (assembly GCA_000497835.1). Lineage (GTDB taxonomy): Bacteria > Pseudomonadota > Gammaproteobacteria > Pseudomonadales > Pseudomonadaceae > Aquipseudomonas. The sequence continues at coordinate 269,606 of KI547167.1, forward strand.
ATGAGCGACGTGAAGAACGAAGGCGTGGTGGCGTCCAGCTCCTGGGGCTACATGGTCAACGGCCTGAAAGCCGACAACCAGCCCGTGGCCTCGACCATTCCCAAGGAAGGCGCCACCGGCTGGGCCGACACCACCATGCTGCACGCCGAGGCGGCGCACCCCAACTGCGCCTACAAGTGGATGGACTGGTCGCTGCAACCCAAGGTGCAGGGTGACGTGGCCGCCTGGTTCGGCTCGCTGCCGGCGGTACCGGCAGCGTGCACCAGCAGCGAGCTGCTGGGCGCCGAGGGCTGCAAGACCAATGGCGTCGACCAGTTCGACAAGATCGCCTTCTGGAAAACCCCGCAGGCCGAGGGCGGCAAGTTCGTGCCGTACAGCCGCTGGACCCAGGATTACATCGCGATCATGGGCGGCCGTTAACGTCCTCACCCCCTGTGGGACCGGGCGAAGCTCGGGAAACAGGCACCGCGATTATCCCTGATTACGCGGCGCCCTTTTCCCGAGCTTCGCCCGGTCCCACAGGGAATGGTCCAGCAATTCATTTGGTCGTGCCTTACCGGAGTAGCGCATCATGACGCTTGCAGTCCAGTTCACCCAGGTTTCCCGCGTGTTCGGCGAGGTGAAGGCCGTTGACCGGGTGTCCATCGATATCCAGGACGGCGAGTTCTTTTCCATGCTCGGCCCCTCCGGCTCGGGCAAAACCACCTGCCTGCGCCTGATCGCAGGCTTCGAGCAGCCCAGCGCCGGCTCGATTCGCATTCACGGCGCCGAAGCGGCAGGGTTGCCGCCCTACCAGCGCGACGTCAACACCGTGTTCCAGGACTACGCGCTGTTCCCCCACATGAACGTGCTGGACAACGTGGCCTACGGCCTGAAGGTCAAGGGCGTGGGCAAGCAGGAGCGCCAGCAGCGCGCCGAGGAAGCCCTGGCCATGGTCGCCCTGGGCGGCTATGGCCAGCGCAAGCCGGTGCAGTTGTCGGGCGGCCAGCGCCAGCGCGTGGCCCTGGCCCGCGCCCTGGTCAACCGCCCGCGGGTGCTGTTGCTCGATGAGCCGCTGGGCGCCCTGGATTTGAAGCTGCGCGAGCAGATGCAAAGCGAGCTGAAGAAGCTACAACGCCAGCTGGGCATCACCTTCATTTTCGTCACCCACGACCAGACCGAAGCGCTGTCCATGTCCGACCGCGTGGCCGTGTTCAACAAGGGCCGCATCGAGCAGGTGGACACCCCGCGCAACCTGTACATGAAACCGGCCACCACCTTCGTCGCCGAGTTCGTCGGCACCTCCAACGTGCTGCGTGGCGAGGCGGCGCGGCAGTTGAGCGGTAGCGACCTGCCCTTCTCCATCCGCCCCGAGCACATTCGTTTTGGCGAAGCCGCCACCGGCCACGAGATCCAGGTCAGCGGCCTGCTGCACGATATCCAGTATCAGGGCAGCTCGACCCGCTACGAACTGAAGCTGGACAGCGGTCAGGTGATCGCCATCAGCCAGGCCAACAACCAGTGGCAAGAGCCGAGCATCGTGCTGCAACCCGGCCAGCGCCTGAACGCGCGCTGGGCCCGCGAAGCCATGACCGCCCTGCGCGACACCGAGGGCCTGTGACATGAGCCTGGCCCTGGACAAACCCGCGCCGCTGGCGGACTACTCACCCCTGCGGCGGCTGTGGACGCTGCTGTACCGCAAGCCCAACCTGTACCTGTCGTTGCTGTTGGTACCGCCCCTGCTGTGGTTTGGCGCCATCTACCTGGGCTCGTTGCTGAACCTGCTGTGGCAAGGCTTCTACACCTTCGACGACTTCAGCATGACGGTCACCCCCGACCTGACCCTGGCCAACTTTGCCGCGCTGTTCAACCCGGCCAACTTCGACATCATCCAGCGCACCCTGGTGATGGCCGTGGCGGTGTCGCTGGCCAGCGCCCTGGTGGCCTTCCCCATCGCCTATTACATGGCGCGCTACACCACGGGCAAGACCAAGGCGTTTTTCTACATCGCGGTGATGATGCCCATGTGGGCCAGCTACATCGTCAAGGCCTACGCCTGGACGCTGCTGCTGGCCAAGGGCGGCGTGGCCCAGTGGTTCGTCCAGCACCTGGGCCTGGCGCCCGTGCTGCAAGTGATCCTGAGCATTCCAGGCGTTGGTGGCAGCACCCTGTCCACCTCGCACCTGGGACGCTTTTTGGTGTTCGTGTACATCTGGCTGCCGTTCATGATCCTGCCGATCCAGGCCTCGCTGGAACGCTTGCCGCCGTCGTTGCTGCAAGCCTCGGCCGACCTGGGCGCCAAGCCACGGCAGACGTTCATGCAGGTGATATTGCCGCTGTCGGTGCCAGGCATTGCCGCCGGTTCCATCTTCACTTTCTCGCTGACCCTGGGCGACTTCATCGTGCCGCAGTTGATCGGCCCGCCCGGGTACTTCATCGGCAGCATGGTCTACGCCCAGCAGGGCGCCATCGGCAACATGCCCATGGCTGCGGCCTTCACCCTGGTGCCCATCGTGCTGATCGCGGTGTACCTGTCCATCGTCAAACGCCTGGGGGCCTTCGATGCGCTCTGACAAACCATCCATCGGGCTGCGCATCGCGGCCTGGGGCGGGCTGGTGTTTCTGCACTTCCCGATCCTGATCATCTTTCTGTACGCCTTCAATACCGAAGACGCAGCCTTCAGCTTCCCGCCCCAGGGTTTCACCCTGAAGTGGTTCAGCGTGGCCTTCGCCCGCACCGACGTGGTGGAGTCGATCAAGCTGTCGCTGCAGGTAGCCTGCGTGGCCACGCTGATCGCCATCGTGCTGGGCACCCTGGCCTCGGCGGCGCTGTACCGGCGCAACTTCTTTGGCAAGGAAGGCATCTCGCTGATGCTGATACTGCCCATCGCCCTGCCCGGCATCATCACCGGCATCGCCCTGCTATCGGCGTTCAAGAGCCTGGGCATCGAACCGGGCCTGATGACCATCGTCATCGGCCACGCCACCTTCTGCGTGGTGATCGTCTACAACAACGTCATCGCCCGCCTGCGCCGCACCTCCCACAGCCTGATCGAGGCGTCCATGGACCTGGGCGCCGACGGCTGGCAGACCTTCCGCTACATCATCCTGCCCAACCTGGGCTCGGCGTTGCTGGCCGGCGGCATGCTGGCGTTCGCGCTGTCGTTCGACGAAATCATCGTCACCACCTTCACCGCCGGCCACGAGCGCACGCTGCCGATCTGGTTGCTCAACCAGCTCAGTCGCCCGCGCGACGTGCCGGTGACCAACGTGGTCGCCATGCTGGTGATGCTGGTGACCATGCTGCCGATTCTGGGCGCCTACTACCTGACACGCGGCGGCGAAAGCGTGGCCGGCAGTGGCGGCAAATAACACCTTCAAAGGGGGAACAACCATGCAAACCCAACTGCTGATCAACGGCCAATTCGTGCCGGGCGAAGGCCCGCTGCAATCGGTGTTCAACCCGGCCCAAGGCCGCGTGCTGGTGGAAATCCACGAGGCCAGCGAAGCCCAGGTGGACGCCGCCGTGCGCGCCGCCGCTGCCGCCTTCGACAGCTGGTCGCAGACCGCGCCCAAGGACCGTGCCCTGCTGTTGCTGAAATTGGCCGACGCCATCGAAGCCCACGGTGAAGAGTTGGCCAAGCTTGAATCGGACAACTGCGGCAAGCCCTACAGCGCCGCGCTGAACGACGAGATCCCGGCCATTGCCGACGTGTTCCGCTTCTTCGCCGGCGCCACCCGCTGCATGAGCGGCTCGGCGGCAGGCGAGTACCTGCCGGGCCACACCTCGATGATCCGCCGCGACCCGGTGGGCGTCATCGCCTCCATCGCACCGTGGAACTACCCGCTGATGATGGTGGCGTGGAAGATCGCGCCGGCGCTGGCGGCGGGCAACACGGTGGTACTCAAGCCCTCGGAACAGACGCCGCTGACCGCCCTGCGCCTGGCGCAACTGGCCAATGACATTTTCCCCGCCGGCGTGCTCAATCTGGTGTTTGGCCGCGGGCCTACCGTGGGCCATCCGCTGGTCACCCACCCCAAGGTGCGCATGGTGTCGCTGACCGGCTCGATCGCCACCGGCGCCAACATCATTTCCAGCACTAGCGACAGCGTCAAGCGCATGCACATGGAGTTGGGCGGCAAGGCGCCGGTGATCATCTTCGACGACGCCGACATCGATGCCGCCGTGGAGGGCATCCGCACCTTCGGTTTCTACAATGCCGGCCAGGATTGCACCGCCGCTTGCCGCATCTACGCGCAGAAAGGTATCTACGAGCAGTTCGTGGAGAAGCTGGGCGCTGCGGTCAGCAGCATCAAGTATGGGTTGCAGGATGACCCTGAGACCGAGCTGGGCCCACTGATCACCGCCCAGCATCGTGACCGCGTGGCCGGCTTCGTCGAGCGTGCGCTGGCGCAGCCGCACATTCGCCTGGTCACCGGTGGCAAGGCGGTGGACGGCAATGGCTTCTTCTTCCAGCCCACGGTACTGGCCGATGCCCAGCAGGATGACGAGATCGTGCGTCGCGAGGTGTTCGGCCCGGTGGTGTCGGTGACCCGTTTCGACGACGAGGCGCAGGTGCTGGGCTGGGCCAACGACTCGGATTACGGCCTGGCGTCGTCGGTGTGGACCCGCGACGTGGGCCGCGCCCACCGTCTCAGTGCGCGTTTGCAGTACGGCTGCACCTGGGTGAACACGCACTTCATGCTGGTCAGCGAAATGCCCCACGGCGGGCAGAAGCTGTCGGGGTATGGCAAGGACATGTCCATGTACGGCCTTGAGGACTACACCACCGTGCGCCACGTGATGTTCAAGCACTGAGTAACCCTGTAGCAGCGGCCGCCAGGCCGCGTCCGACGCCACCACGGTGATAACCCTGACGCGGCCTGGCGGCCGCTGCTACACAAGCTCGACGCGTGACTACAACAACGACCTGGGGTGTGCCTGTGGGCACCACCCCCGGGCACCTGCAACCTGAATCTGCCGATTCCTTCGGAGCACACACATGAGCGTCACCCCTGAAATGGCAGCCGTTGACCACGATGCCGAACAGCTCAGGCAACTGGGCTACACCTCCAACTTCAACCGCAGCATGAGCCTGTGGGAAAACTTCGCCCTGGGCTTCACCTACCTGTCCCCCGTGGTAGGCGTGTACACCCTGTTCGGCCTGTGCCTGGCCGCCGGCGGGCCGCCGATGTTCTGGGCCTACCTGCTGGTGGGCTTCGGGCAGATGCTGGTGTGCCTGATTTTCGGTGAAGTGGTGTCGCAGTTCCCGATTTCCGGTGGGGTCTACCCCTGGGCCCGGCGCCTGGTGGGCAAGCGCTGGGCGTGGATGGTGGGCTGGATCTACTCCATCGCCCTGTGCGTGACCATCGCCGCCGTGGCCGTGGGCGCCGGTCCCTACCTGGCAGTGATGCTGGGCTTCGAGCCGAGCAACAACACCAACATCGTCATCGCCCTGATACTGACGCTGTTCGCCACCCTGGTGAACCTCAGCGGCACCAAGATGCTCGCGCGCATCGCCATGTTCGGCTTTATCTGCGAGCTGGTGGGCGCACTGATCGTCGGCATCTACTTGCTGATCTTCGAGCGCCATCAGCCTTTCAGCGTGCTGTGGAACACCTTCGACATCAGCGTCGACGGCTCCTACCTGCCAGCCTTCCTCACCGCCTCGCTGGCGGGGATGTTCCTGTACTACGGCTTTGAAGCCTGCGGCGACGTGGCCGAGGAAACCCCCAACCCCAGCAAGCGCATCCCGATTGCCATGCGCATGACCATCTACATCGGCGGCATCTCGGCGATGTTCGCCTGCCTGGCGCTGATCCTGGCCGTGCCGGACATGCAGGCGGTGATCAACGGCACCGACAAGGACCCGGTCACCACCGTGCTCAACAACGCCTTCGGCAGCGTCGGTTCACGGGTGATCATGGCCGTGGTCATGGTGTCGTTCATCTCTTGCGTGATCAGCCTGCAGGCCGCGGCCAGCCGCTTGCTGTACTCCTACGCCCATGACGAGATGGTGGTCGGCAGCGGCCTGCTCAAGCGCCTGTCCACCACCACCCAGGTGCCGGTCAATGCGTTGTTCGTCGCTGGTATCCTGCCTGCGCTGATCATCATCCTCGGCTTCTTCCTGCAGGACGCCGTGGCCACCATCGTCAGCTTCGCCGCCATCGGCATCTACCTGGCCTTCCAGATGATCGTGCTGGCCGCCCTGTATGCCCGCCTGCGCGGCTGGAAACCCAGTGGCCAGTTCAACCTGGGGCGCTGGGGCCTGCTGGTGAACGTCGGGGCGCTGGTGTACGGCGTCGGCGCCATCATCAACATGGCCTGGCCACGCACGCCGGATGCGGCCTGGTATGTGAACTACGCCATGGTGGTGACCACCGTGGTGGTGATCGGCCTGGGCCTGCTGTACATGTGGCTGGCCAAGCCCTACGACCGCGGCAATGCGCCAGCGGGCGACGCCTGGACCCTGGGACGCTGACCTACAGCATCTCGCGGGCGTAAAGGCGAAAACAGCGCGACTCGTCGCTGTACACCGCCATCTCGCCACGCCACTGCAACACCGCCTGCCGCAGCGCCTCCGCCACCCGGGGGCGCTGTGCTTCACCGCGGTAGACACGCTCGGCGTAGGGCAGCAGACGGCTGAGTTGCACCCGGCGCCAGTCGCTGCCGTCGAAGATGCTGGCGGCGAAATAGCCTGGGGGGCCTTGGCGGCTGGCCTGATCGGCGGGGGTGCTGATTTCGCAGCCGTAAAGGTGGATGTCGCCGCAGCCGCCGAAGTTGGCGTCGAAGACGACGTGGCCGGTGACGATGAGGCGGGTGGGTCTGGGTTTGGACATGGGGGAATCCTCTCGGGTGGAGAGGGGATTGTTCGGTGCAGGAAGAAACAAAAAACTAAGAAGGTTCTGCAAGTTTTGTAGGACTTTTCCCAGAGAACACAATCCCCTGCCGTGCACCAAGGCCGTCAACTCGGTCCAACAGGCCATGGCACGTTGCAACAAATGTAGGAGCCGGGTTTACCCGCGATGCGCCGCGCGGGCGGCGCTCGATCTCACTATCGCCAGAGCAACAACGGCATGCACCTGTTAGCCCAGCCACAATCCCCAGACCGCGCCGCCTGCATCGCGACTAAAGTCGGCTCCTACGCCGTCCGTGTTGCAACGTGCCATGGCCTGTCGGACCGAGTTGTCCGCCCTTGGCGCCTGTCTTGAGCGCTGATGAAATTCACAATTTTTTCCCCCACCTTGCGAACCCACCGCCCACTTTGTTATCTGTTATGAGTTGGTTGCGTTTGGCCGAGGGCATGTCCAGACCTTTATCTCGATCCAGCCAGGCAGCCAGGAGGCGGCCCGGATTATTTGCAGACAGGTTTACTTATGCACCGTAGGCACCTTCTCAAGGCCTCGATGGCGCTAGCCGCCTATACCGGCCTTTCCGGCACCGGCTTGCTGGCCGCCCAGGCCATGGCCGCCACCGCCGATGGCGATGCCGAACCGTTCAGTTTCGATTTGCTGCAGGCCCAGGCCCGGCAGTTGGCTACCCAAGGCTACACCGACCGCAAGCAGGTGCTGCCACCGACCCTGGCGAACATGACGCCACAGCAGTTCAACGCCATTCAGTACGACCCCAAGCACTCGCTGTGGTACGACAACAAGGGCCAGCTGGACGTGCAGTTCTTCCACGTGGGCATGGGCTTCAAGCTGCCGGTGCGCATGTACAGCGTCGACGCCGCCAAGCAGCAGGCGCGCGAGGTGCATTTCCACCCGCCATTGTTCCGCTACGACAACACCGGGGTGGACACCAAACAGCTCAAGGGCGACCTGGGCTTTGCCGGTTTCCGTCTGTTCAAGGCGCCTGAGCTGGACAAGCACGACATCCTGTCCTTCCTCGGCGCCAGCTATTTCCGTGCGGTGGACGCCACCGGCCAGTACGGCTTGTCGGCCCGTGGCCTGGCCATCGACACCTACGCCAAGAAGCGCGAGGAATTCCCCGATTTCACCAAGTTCTGGTTCGACACCCCGGACAAGGAAAGCACCCGCTTCACCGTCTACGCCCTGCTGGAGTCGCCCAGCGCCACCGGTGCCTACAAGTTCGACATCGATTGCCAGGCCCAGCAGGTGGTGATGGCCATCGACGCGCACGTGTTCGCGCGCACCGACATCGAGCAACTGGGCATCTCGGCCATGACCAGCATGTTCAGCTGCGGCACCCAGGAACGCCGCATGTGCGACACCATCCACCCGCAAATCCACGACTCCGACCGCCTGGCCATGTGGCGCGGCAACGGCGAGTGGATCTGCCGGCCGCTGAACAACCCGGCCACCCTGCAGTTCAACGCGTTCGCCGACAACAACCCCAAGGGGTTTGGCCTGGTGCAGACCGACCACGAGTTTTCCAGCTACGAAGACACCGTCGACGGCTACGACAAGCGCCCAAGCCTGTGGGTAGAGCCCACCACCAACTGGGGCGAAGGCTCGGTCAGCCTGATGGAGATTCCGACCACGGGCGAGACACTGGACAACATCGTCGCCTTCTGGACCCCCAAGCAGCCGGTCAAGGCCGGCGACGCGCTGAACTTCGGCTACAAGCTGTACTGGAGCGCATTGCCGCCAGTCGGCACGCCACTGGCGCGGGTGCATGCCACGCGTTCGGGCATGGGCGGCTTTACCGAAGGTTGGGCACCGGGCGAGCATTACCCGGAAGTCTGGGCACGACGCTTTGCGGTGGACTTCAAGGGTGGCGGTCTTGAGCGCCTGCCCGAAGGCACGGGGATCGAGCCGGTAGTGACGGTATCCAGCGGCAAGGTGCAGGATTTCAACGTGCTGGCGTTGCCGGACAAGGGCTACCGCATCACCTTTGACTGGCACCCGACCAGCGACAGCGTGGCGCCGGTGGAGATGCGTTTGTTCATCCGCACCCAGGACCGTACGTTGAGCGAGACGTGGTTGTACCAGTACTTCCCGCCGGCACCGGACAAGCGCAAGTACACCTGAGCCTCGGTGGTGCTTGTGACGCAGCCTTCGGCAGCTACACCCCTCTGTGGGAGCGGGTTCTACCCGCGAAAAGAACACCGCGTAATAGCTGGCACACTGTGGCGTCCTTTTCGCGGGTAGAACCCGCTCCCACATAGACAGTTGCTGCTACAGGCCGGCGTTTTCTGCATCGCGGCCAAGGCCGGCTCCTACCACGGACGGTGTAGGAGCCGACCTTGGTCGCGATGCAGACAACGCGGTTTCAAGACAGTTGCTGCCACAAGGGTACCCTGTAGCAGTTGCCGCCAGGTTGCGTCATGGAGAGCGCGGTGTTATCAATCGCGCAGGTCGGACTCGTGGATCGGCTGGTCGCGGTGGGTGGCGCGCTGGTACTGGGCGGGCCAGGTCGCCTGGCGGCCGTTGAGGTCGTCATCGGCATGCAACGGCCAGTACGGGTCGCGCAGCAGTTCACGGGCCAGCAGGATGATATCGGCCTGGCAGGTGCGCAGAATATGCTCGGCCTGGGCCGGTTCGGTGATCATGCCGACCGTACCGGTGGCAATGCCCGACTCCTTGCGCACACGCTCGGCGAAACGCGTCTGGTAACCAGGGCCGGTAGGAATTTCGGCGTTTGCCGCCGTCCCCCCTGACGATACATCGATCAGATCCGCGCCAATCGCCTTCAGGCGCTTGGCCAATTCCACGGTTTCATCCGGGTTCCAGCCATCCTCGACCCAATCGGTGGCCGACACCCGCACGAACACCGGCAATTCTTCAGGCCATACGGTGCGAATCGCTTCTGTCACCTGCAGGGTCAGGCGGATGCGGTTTTCGAACGAGCCGCCATAACTGTCCTGGCGCTGATTACTGATGGGCGACAGGAACTGGTGCAGCAGATAGCCATGGGCCGCATGCACTTCCACTACTTTGAAATTGGCTTTCAGGGCACGCCGTGCGGCCTCGACAAAGGCCAGGATGACTTCCTGGATCTGCCCTTCGTCCAGCGCGGTGGGCGCGGTGTGACGGGGATCGAAGGCGATCTTCGATGGCCCCACGGGTACCCAGCCGCCCTCACTGACAGGGATGCTGCCAGGCTTGTTCAGCCAAGGGCGCCACGTGCTGGCCTTGCGGCCGGCATGGGCCAGCTGGATGGCAGGCACGGCCCCTTGGGCGGTGATAAAGCGGGTGATGCGCTGCAGCGGCTCGATCTGTTCGTCGTTCCACAGGCCCAGGTCTTCAGGGGTGATGCGGCCGTCGGCGGTCACCGCCGTGGCTTCGGTGAATACCAGGCCCGCGCCACCGACGGCGCGGCTGCCCAGGTGCACCAGGTGCCAGTCGTTGGCTAGGCCGTCGACACTGGAGTATTGGCACATGGGCGAGACGGCGATGCGGTTGGGCAGGGTCAGCTGACGCAGGGTATAAGGTTCAAGCAGCAAACTCATGGGGCACCTCTCAAGGCTTGGGGTCGGGCGCAGACAATGTCTAGAGCCTAGTCGACAACACCGCCTTGAGCAGGGTTCAGCGTGCTTCCATGTGCGCGATCAGCAGTTGCACGGTTTCCTGGCCGCGGAACTCATTGACGTCCAGCTTGTAGGCCAGCTCCACCCACCGCACGGTCGGGTTGGGCCATACCTCACGATCGATGCCGAAGGCGATGCCGTCCAGCTTCACCGAGCCGCACTCGCTTTTGAGCACGACTTTGAGGTGACGCTCACCCACGACACGTTGCTCGGCCAGCTGGAACACGCCGTGAAACAGCGGCTCGGGGAAGTGCTGGCCCCAAGGGCCGGCGTGGCGCAGGGCGCGGGCCAGTTCCAGGTGGAACTCCTCCACGGCCAGGCTGCCATCGGTCAGCAAGCGACCGGTCAGGTCTTCTTCCTGCAACTGGCGGCGTACTTCTTCGTCGAACGCGTCGGCGAACGCCTGGAAATTCGCTTCAGGCAGCGACAAGCCTGCCGCCATGGCGTGACCGCCGAATTTGCTGATCAACTGCGGGTGCCGAGCCGCCACGGCGTCCAGCGCATCCCGAATGTGGAAGCCCGGCACCGAGCGCGCCGAGCCCTTGAGCATGCCTTCCCCGGCATCGGCAAAGGCGATGGTGGGGCGGTGATACCGCTCTTTGAGGCGCGACGCCAGAATCCCGATCACGCCCTGGTGCCAATCGGCATCGAACAGGCACAGGCCGAACGGCATGGATTCCACCGGCAGGTCCTTGAGCTGGGCCAGGGCTTCGCGCTGCATGCCCTGCTCGATGGATTTGCGATCCTGATTGAGCTCGTCCAGTTGCGCGGCCATGGCCTGGGCCAGCGCAGTGTCGTCGCTGAGCAGGCATTCGATACCCAGACTCATGTCGTCTAGACGGCCGGCCGCGTTCAGCCGCGGGCCCAGGATAAAGCCCAGGTCGGTGGAGGTGATGCGCCGATGATCACGCTTGGCCACTTCCAGAATCGCCTTCAGGCCAGGTCGAGCCCGGCCGGCGCGGATGCGCTCCAGGCCCTGGTGCACCAGGATGCGGTTGTTGGCGTCCAGCGGCACCACGTCGGCGACGCTGCCCAGAGCCACCAGGTCCAGCAGTTCGCCGATGTTGGGCTGCGGTTTGCTGTCGTAATGGCCCAGGCTGCGCAGGCGCGCGCGCAAGGCCATCAGCACGTAGAAGATCACGCCCACGCCCGCCAGCGACTTGCTGGGAAAATCACAGCCCGGCTGGTTGGGGTTGACGATGGCGTCAGCCGCCGGCAATTCATGGCCTGGCAGGTGGTGGTCGGTAACCAGCACCTTGAGCCCCGCCGCCTTGGCCGCTGCCACGCCCTCGACGCTGGAAATACCGTTGTCCACGGTCACCAGCAGGTCTGGCTGACGCTGCAGGGCCACGGCGACGATTTCCGGGGTCAGGCCGTAGCCGTATTCGAAGCGGTTGGGCACCAGGTAATCGACATGGGCGGCGCCCAGCAGGCGCAAGCCCAGCACCCCGACGCTGCTGGCGGTGGCGCCGTCAGCGTCGAAGTCACCGACGATAAGGATGCGCTGCCGGCTGGCCAGCGCCTGCACCAGCAGGTCCACCGCCGCATCAATGCCCTTGAGTTGCTGGAACGGGATCAACCGCGCCAGGCTCTTGTCCAGTTCGGCCTCCGACTGCACGCCCCGCGCCGCGTACAGGCGGGTCAGCAAGGGCGGGAGGTCACCGAGGAATGGCAGGATGGCGGGCAGTTGACGCGGTTCGATACGCATGGGGCTTCTTTTTCAGTCAAACACAATCAGGAAAGGGGGATGCGGCTCAGCCGCGCTCGCCCATCAGCCACTGCAGCTGCACTTCATGCTGGCCACGGTCGTCGGTGACGAAGATGGTGCCTTCGCTGATCATTACGTCCCACTTGATGGCGCGCGGCATGTCCTTGGCCAGGGTTTCCAGCACGTCCTGGGGCACGGCGGCGATGTTGACGTTTTTCAGGTTTTTCACCGCGCCTACCACCTTGGTCTCCCACACACGCAGGCTGCCGTAGGCCAGCAGGCTGGTGCGTTCGGTACGGCGCGAGCACCAGGTAAGGCGGTCGGCGTCAGGCTGGCCCACTTCGATCCAATGCAGCACGCGGTCGTCCAGGCTCTTTTCCCACAGGGCCGCTTCATCCACGTCCGACAGGCCGCGGCCAAAGGACAGTTGCTCGTTGTACCAGAAGGCATAGGCCAGCAGGCGCACGGCCATTCGCTCTTCGGTTTCCGAAGGATGACGGGCGATGGTCTGCTTGACGCTTTCGTAGACCCCACGGTCGAGATCGGTCAGATTGAGTTCGAATTTGTAGGTCGTGGAAGGCTGGGCCATGGAAAGAGGCTTCTTGATGCAAGGAAAAGTCGCACAGTCTAACCGATCGTGGCCTAATCAACTAAGACCGATGGCCGACAACGTTACCGAGCAGGCGCAGACCTGTGAACCCTACTCAGCTGTTTTCGGAGCTTGCATCATGGAAGGTTGCCGCCGATTGACGTTGCTGTTGTTGTGCCTTGCTGCACCGATGTTCGCCAGGGCGGGCGAGCCCCTGACGTGGCTGGTACGTGATTTGCCACCGCTGACCATCGAGGCTGGCCCGCGCGAAGGCCAGGGCGCGGTGGACAAAATGTTGCCGCTGCTGATGCAGGCCCTGCCCCAGTACGAGCACAGCGTGGTGCGCGTGAACCGGGCACGGGCCACGCAGATGTTGCTGGAACCGGGCCTCAGCTGTGACCCGATGCTGCTGTGGACGGCGCAGCGCAGCCAGGACTTGGTGTTCTCCATCCCCATACTCACCACCTTGACCAACGGTCTGATCATCCGCCGCCAGGATCGCCACGGTTTCACCACTTTTATCCATCATGGGGAACTGGACCTGCCCGCCGTACTCGCCAGCCCCAACATCAAGATCGGCCAGGTGGCCGAGCGCAGCTATGGTGGGGCCATCGATGCCACCCTCGCCGCCGCGCCCAGCGGCGCGGTCACGGCCCATCACGGCAATGACGCCGTGGCCAGCCTGCTGCAGATGCAGCAGCGCGGGCGTCTGGATGGCGTGCTTGGGTATTGGCCCGAGGCCTTGTATTTGGCACCACAGGAGCAGATCGACAGTAATCAGCTGGTGTTCCTGCCGGTGCGAGGGGTGCCGCGGTACCAGCCGTTGTACATCGCCTGCTCCAACACCCCGGCCGGGCGTACTGTGGTGGAGCAGTTGAATCAGGTACTGGTCGGGTTGCGCAGTACCGTGCTGCCGGGCTTTTATGCCGACTGGCTGGATACGGCGAACAAAGGCGACTACCTGCGCGATTCGCGGCGGTTCTTCGAAGAAGCGGCGCAGCACTGATGCGGCATAGGGCCAGAACCGCGTCGCGATCCAGGCGACGCGGGTTATCCGCAACACCCGTTGCACAAATCGCAGGCAAAAAGAAACCCCGGGCAGTGGGGAGGCTACCCGGGGCCAAACATGGCCCACTGGGGGCCAGTACGACAGGTGGCAAGCACCGGAGCACAATGCAGGCCCCCCTGTCCTTACCGAATGTGAACACAGCTATAGCGGAAGGTTCCCCTAACCCAGCGCAGCGTTAACGACAGGCGCCGCACTCTGCGCCGCCAATGCCGCGATCATGCACGGTTGCAATCGCCCTTCAGCCACCATCAGGTCGCGGTGCAGCCCGTCAACCACGTCGGTCAACGCGTGTTTATCAGCAAATTGCCGACGGTCGAAGCGTCGCTCCAGCACCAGAGCGCCGGTCGAATCGCGCAATATCACCCGGCATTCAAGCGGGCCGCCCACATCGACCACGTCCACGTGGTAGGGCGTCAGTGCTTCAGTCAGCAGCTCGTTGATATTTTCCATTCGATCACCACTCTCAGTTGTTCGAAATCAAGGTGTCTATCAATGACCCGCCGCCATGGCAAAAAGTTCTAAAAAGCCCTGCGACGGGGCGTTTCAGCTTGCCCGTCGAATATGACAGTTAGGACGCGTAAAAAGCCAGCCCCTCACCATCTGTCGGGCAGGTTTGTGCCGTTGGGATGTGCCAGACTGGACATCGCAAGCCTTCCCCGATCGGAGCACTGTCGTGATCAGCCCGCACCCCTCCCCTCTGCGCATCCTGGTGGCCGATGATCACCCGATCTTCCGCATCGGCCTGCGCGCCGTGCTGCAGCAGGACCCTGGCCTGGCCGTGGTGGGTGAAGCCAGCAGCCCCTCGGAATTGACTCAGTGGTTGACCGAGAGTGAATGCGACCTGCTGATCACCGATTTCATGATGCCGGCCGAGAATGAAAACGACGGCCTGCGCCTGCTGGAGACCGTGCGCCGCCACTGGCCCGATTTACCCATACTGGTGGTGACCATGCTCAACAACGCCGGGCTGTTCCGCTCCATGCTCAGCCTGGGCGTGAAAGGCGTGCTGGGCAAGGCCAGCCTGGTCAGCGAGCTGCCGATTGCCATCGCCCAGGTGCGGCGCAACAAGGTGTTCATCGCCGATTCCGTGGGCCAGGCGTTGCTGCAGGAGGGCGAAGTGCGCCCCGATCGCATGTTCGAGCGCGAGGCCCTGTCACCTCGGGAGATTGAAGTCACCCGGATGCTGGCCAGCGGCCTGTCGGTAGGCGAGATCGCCGCGCAGCTCAACCGCAGCAAGCAGACCGTGAGTGCCCAGAAGGTCAGCGCCATGCGCAAGCTGGGGGTGGCCAACGATGCCGCGCTGTTCATCTACCTGCAGGAACATGGTTTGAGCTGACCCTCACGCCGGGCAATGGTGCTGGTGCTGATCGCGCCACTGGTCGATGTCGCGGCTGGCCATCCAGTCAAGCAGCGCCTCCGCGGGCATCGGCCTGGCCACGTAGTGACCTTGCAGCGCTGGCTGGCCCAGGGCCTGGAGGGCATGGACATCGCCTGCCGATTCCACCCCTTCCACCACCACGCTCAGCCCCATGCGCCGCGCCATGATCAGGGCACCGGCGACCACCGCGGCCTTGCGGCCGTCTTCGGCCATGCCGCGCACGAACTGGCTGGAAATTTTCAATTCGCCGAATGGCAGGTCCAGCAGCCGCTGGATATTGGCATCACCCACGCCAAAATCATCGATGGACAGGCGGCAGCCCAGCAGGCGCAGACGCAGCAGGGCCTCCAGCTCCAGGCTTGTGGCCGGCGCCTGACGGCGCTCCAGCAGCTCCAGGGTCAGCACGCCAGCGGGCAGGCCAACCTGGTCGAGCAACGCCTTGACCCGAGGGGCAAAGCTGTCGAGCTCAATGATGCCCGGGGCAATGTTCACCGACACCGGCAAGGCGTGCCCCTGTTCGTCACGCACCCGGGCGCTGAGGCGCAATGCGGTTTCCAGCACGTGCCAGGTCAGGTGCGGCATCAGGCCAGCATAGGTAACCAACGGCAGGAAGCTGGCCGGGGACAGCATTCCCCTGACGGGGTGCTGCCAGCGCACCAGGGCTTCCACACCCAGCAACTGGCCGTCCACGGCCACCTTGGGCTGAAAATGAATGAGCCATTGCTGCTGGAGTTGCGGCAGGCGCTCAACGCTGAGTTCGTCCAGGGGCACCAGCTCATCCACTTCAACCAGGGGCATGGCGGGCTGGGCCGCTGCTGGCGGCCGATCGTAAGCCTGTAGCAGATCGTGGAGCACGCCCAGGTTGGCCGGCTTTTCCAGTACGCCAAGCACATGCAGCCCCAGGTGACGCGCCAGTTGGCCAACGCTGTCGAGCACGCTGCGTTCCAGGCTGGAGAGGATGATCAGCGCCCGCGCCTGGCGATGACGCGCCAGGTGGCGGATCAGTTGCAGGCCATCGCCCTCCTCCAGTTGCAGGTCGCAGATGGCAATGTCGACCGCCCCGCGGTTTTCCAGCGACTGGAGCGCGGCCCCCACACTCTCGGCGGTCAGCACGTCGAACACGCCGCTGGCGTTGAGCATCTGGTGCACCGCCATGAGCTGGAAGGGGCTGTCTTCAAGAACCAGGACTTTCAATGTATGCATGCGCAGGCCTCCGGATCACGCCAACATCGTCATTGGCATTGATGCCCACTGTAGAGACCTGAAACTGAACGCCACATAGGACAAGTCCTAATCTTTGTAGGACGTTTCCCAAAGTTGCTTTTCGATGTCGGCGGCCAGCGTTTGCAGCCGCACCTTGAGGCTGGCCCATTGCACAGGGATGACGTCGGCATGCCGTGCCTTTGCGCTGCTGTCCAGCTCTGCACTGGCGCGGGCCATGGGCGCCGCATCGATCAGACAGGCCACACCTTTGAGGCGGTGCAGCGAGGCACGCATCGATGGCCAGTCACAGGTAGCCACCGCCGCCTCCAGGGCTTGGCTTTCGTCTGTCAGGTTTTTCTGCAGTTCCACCAGCATGCGCCGCAGGGCGGCCTGATCGGCTTGGGTCATGCGACGCAGGGTGTCGATATCGAACGCCAGCGGCGCCACTTGCAGGCTCGACAGGACCTGCTCCAACTGCCCCAGGCTGATCGGCTTGACCAACAGTTGGTCCATGCCGGCTTCGCGGCAGCGCTCGGCTTCATCCTCGAAGGCATTGGCGCTGCACCCGATGATGGGCAGGCGCATCCTGCCGCTGTCCACTTCGGCCTGGCGGATGCCCTGGGCCAGCACGTAGCCGCTCATGCCGGGCATGTTGCAGTCGGTGATGATCACATCCAGTGGTTGCGCCTGCCACAGCGCCAGCGCTTCCTGACCATTGCCTGCGGCGTGTACCTGATGCCCGAGAAACGCCAGCTGCTGGCTCAACACCAGGCGATTGGCCGACAGGTCATCGACCACCAGCACCCGCAACGGCCTGACAGGGGTACCGGCCGTGGCAGGTGGCGCAGGATCGGGGCGTGATGTGGCACGCGGCAGCGGCAGGTGCATGATGACCTGGGTACCCTGCCCCAGCGTGCTGTGCAGTTCGATCTCGCCGGCCATCAGCGTCACCAGTTGCTTGCAGATGCTCAGGCCCAGCCCCGTACCTCGCGCTTGCTGTTCGGACGGTGCCCCCACCTGCACGAATGGCTTGACCAGGCGGGCCTGGAGCTGCTCGTCGATGCCCACACCGGTATCGCGCACCTCGATGTGCAAGCCATCCGGGGTGAGCGCATGCACCTCCAGCACCACAGCACCCTCACGGGTGAACTTCAGGGCGTTGCTGAGCAGGTTGTGAATCACCTGGCGCAGGCGTAATGGGTCGAACCAGTAACTGCCGTCCACCTCGGGCGCAACGATGAGTTCAAGGCTCACCTGCGAGTGGCTGGCCTGGGCGCTGAACAACTGCACGACAGCCTCCAGGAAGGGCCGCAGCGGCGTGGCCTCTGGTGTCAGGTTCAGGCTGCCCGATTCAATCTTGGCCAGGTCCAGGCTGTCGCCGATCAGTGCAATCAAGTCGCGCGCCGATTGGTAGGCCACGTCGATGGCTTGCGAAGGTTCGCCGCCTTTGGCGCGGGTCATTTCCCGCTCCAGCTCCAGCAGGCCGATGATGGCAGCCATGGGGGTGCGGATCTCGTGGCTCATGGTGGCCAGGAACGCACTCTTGGCCTGGCTGGCCTGCACCAGCTCTGCTTCCAGGCGCTTGCGCTCGCTGATGTCGATCCAGCCGCCGAGCATGCCTTGCAACTGACCGTCCGCCCGATAGAACGGCACCATCCACTGCCAGGCATCGACACGCTGGCCGCCCAGCTCGATCTGACGGTCAACGAACAAGGGCTGCTGGTCCTTGAGCAGGTTCAGGTAATCAGCGTGCAATTGCGCAGCGCTGTCTGGGGCGATCAGATGCACCTCGGGCAGCAGCGTGCCGCGGACCTGTTCCAGCCGGGTGGAAAACACGGTCTCGTAGCTTTTGTTGCACATGACCATACGGCCTTCGAGGTCGCGTACGTAGATCGGGTTGGGGATGCCATCGAGCAGGGCACGCTGGAAGGCCAACTGGTCGTTGAGGGCTTCTTCGGCGTGCTGACGCTGCTGGATTTGCGCCTTGAGGCGACTGTTCCACATCAGCGAGAACAGACCGAACAACAACGCGGCCGCCAACGCCCACCACACCCAAGGTGCAATGCGCTGCCAGACCGGAGGGGCACCATCCACTGCGCCGAGCCATTTGAGCCGCACCGCACGCAGCTCGGCCACCGGGTAGGCCTCCAGGGATTTATTGAGGATGCTCAACAGCAACGGCTCATCCAGGCGCACGGCAAAACGGTCAGAGGCCCAGCGCCCTTCCAGGCTGCGCCCTACTTTCAACTCACCCGGCGGGTAGCGGCCCACGGAACGCCAGGCGCTGACTTCGCTGTCCAGGGTGGCGTCGGCTTCGCCCTTGCGTACCAGGTCGCGGGCCTCGTCGTAGGTATCCACCAACCTCAGGCGAATACGCGGGTATTCCTGGCGAATGGTGCTTTCCAACGCATGTTGCCGCGGCAGGACCAATACCCGCCCGGCCATCTCTTCCAGGGAGGTTGCAACCGGCCCTGTACCGCGCACCACCAGGACCCAACCCTGGCCACCGAAGGAATGGGAAAAGGCCAGGAAGGCCTTGCGCTCGGTGCTTTCCGACAACGTGGTGTTCATGTCCGCCTGCCCGGTGCGCAAGGCCTCCAGGCTCTGGGCAATGGAGGCCGACGGCACGAAGTCGAACTGCAGGCCGCTCATGGACGAAATGGTGGCCAGCACATCACGACCCAGCCCTACCCAATTGCCCTGCCGGTCACGATACAGGTAAGGCGGATAGTCGCTGGCAATCACCCGAACCCTGGGATGCGCGCGCCGCCACGCCTGCTCTTCATCGCTCAGGGCCACCCGTGGCTGGGCGATGTCCGAGCCAAGCCCGGCGGTCCAGCGCCCCAGTATCTCTCGGCGCAGGGACTCGTCGATACTGGCCAGGGCGCGATCGAGCATCGATCGCAGGGCGGTATCGCTGTCGCGTACGGCAAAGGCGAACCCAGCGTTGGGCAGCTGGGCACTGCCGCCAATGCGCAAGCCCATGAACGGGCGCAGGGCACTGTAGGCGCGCACCACCACTTCATTGCCGATAAACGCCTGCACCTCCCCCTGGGCCACCGCCTCGAGGCCGCTGGCCAGGCTGGGCGCCAGGATGATATCGCTGCGCGGATAGACACCGTGCAGCACGTCCAGGTTGAGGTAGCCGTCCAGCACGGCGATGCGCATGCCGTCCATGGACACTGGCGTGCTGACCCCCTGCCGCTGCACCAGTACTGCGTCGTCCGGCATGTAGGCGCGGGTGAAGGCCAGCCCCTCGTGCTTGCGCTCGAAACCGTTGGCGCTGGTGAGGATATCAATCTCGCCCTTTTCCAGTGCCTCCACGGCCTCTTCTCGACGGGCGAAACCGTGGATCTGCAGCGGCTCGTCGAGGCGGCTGGCGATGAGGTTGAGGTAGTCGGCGCTGATGCCGCGGTAGCGGTTGCGATCGACGGTGATGTCGACCGGCTCGTGGTCGGTGATCGATACGCCTACGCGCAGAGTAGCGCGCTGGTTCAGCCAGGCGCGATCGCTGGGCGGCAACGGCAGAGGGTCAAGGCGAGTGAAGGCTGGCATTAGCGCGAAGGGCAGGCTTTGCGCTGCCTGGCCGGTGCCACAAAACGCCAGGCACAGCAGGGTCAGCCAGGCCAGTAGCCAGCGTGTACCTGTGGGATGGGAGTGGTTCATGCCATGTCCCTGCGCCTGGAAAAATGTGCAGGTTCAAGTTTGACACGTACAAACGATAAAGCCCGTCGAGGGACGGGCTTTATGTGTTGCAGGGCTATTCAAACAGCTTGTGTGAGATTACAGCGGCTTGCCGCGGTTGCCGTGCTGGCTGACGAAGGCCTGGACGGCTTTCAGGTCATTGGCCAGGACGGTGCACTTCTCTTCGCGGCTGAACAGGTCGGCCAGGTGCGCCGGCAGTTCCAGGGCTTTGCCGACACCGGCCTTGACCACGGCATCCGGGAATTTGACCGGGTGCGCAGTGCCCAGCACCACCATCGGGATGTCCAGGCTGCGGCGGCATTCGCGCGCGGCCTTGACGCCGATGGCGGTGTGCGGGTCCAGCACTTCGCCCGTTTGGGCGAAGACTTCGGCGATGGTTTCGCAGGTGGCTTCATCGCTGACCGCCAGGGAGTCGAACAGCTTGCGTGCTTCGGTCCAGCGCTCTTGCTCGACGCTGAAACCGCCACCTTGCTTGAAGGTATCCATCAGCTCGGCAACGGCGGCGCCATTGCGGCCGTGCAGGTCGAACAGCAGGCGCTCGAAGTTCGACGAGACCATGATGTCCATCGACGGCGACAGTGTGGCGTGCAGGGTTTCCTTGGCATACTGGTTGCCGCTCATGAAGCGGTGCAGGATGTCGTTGCGGTTGGTGGCCACGATCAGCTGGTTGATCGGCAGGCCCATGTTGCGCGCCAGGTAAC
The DNA here is from genome assembly GCA_000497835.1 of gamma proteobacterium L18. Classification (GTDB taxonomy): domain Bacteria; phylum Pseudomonadota; class Gammaproteobacteria; order Pseudomonadales; family Pseudomonadaceae; genus Aquipseudomonas. Next base: position 290,431 of record KI547167.1, read on the forward strand.
CGGCGAAGATGTCGCCGAAGTTGCCGGTAGGCACCGAGAACGACACCGAACGCGCCGGGCCGCCCAGCTGCAGGGCTGCGTGGAAGTAGTAAACGATCTGGGCCATGATGCGCGCCCAGTTGATCGAGTTCACCGCTACCAGGCGGGTGCCCTTCAGGAAGCTCTGGTCAGCGAAGCTGTTCTTGACCATTTCCTGGCAGTCATCGAAGTTGCCTTCGATGGCGATGTTGTGGATGTTGTCGCCGAACAGCGTGGTCATCTGCCGACGCTGCACTTCCGACACGCGCTGGTGCGGGTGCAGGATGAAGATGTCGACGTTTTCGCAGTGCTTGCAGCCTTCGATGGCGGCGGACCCGGTGTCACCGCTGGTGGCGCCGATGATCACCACGCGCTCGCCGCGCTTGGCCAGGGTGTAGTCCAGCAGGCGACCCAGCAGTTGCAGGGCGAAGTCCTTGAAGGCCAGGGTGGGGCCGTGGAACAGCTCCAGCACCCATTCGTTGCCGTTGAGCTGGCGCAGTGGCGCCACGGCGTTGTGGGCGAACTTGCCGTAGGTTTCTTCGAGGATTTTCTTGAAGTCGGCGTCCGGGATGCTGCCGGTGACGAACGGGCGCATGATGCGGAAGGCCAGTTCGTGGTACGGCAAGCCGGCCCACGAGGCGATTTCTTCAACGGTGAAGCGTGGCAGGTTTTCCGGCACGTACAGGCCGCCGTCACTGGCCAGGCCAGCCAGCAGCACATCTTCGAAGTTCAGGGCCGGGGCTTTGCCGCGAGTACTGATATAACGCATGGTTCCAAACCTTTGGTTTGAGCTTCAAGCTTCAAGCCGCCAGCTACAAGTGGGTACGCACAAATCTCGGGATTTGCGGTGCCTCGCTTGCAGCTTGCCGCTTGCCACTTGCAGCTGTCAGTTAATTGAGGTGCTCGACGCGGATGCGGACAACGGGGCAGACCACGCCTTCCAGAGCCTCAAGGGCCTTGATGGCGTCGTTCATGCGCTGTTCCTGCACGCGGTGGGTCAGGAGGATCATCGGCACGCGGCCATCCTGTTCCTCGACTTCTTTCTGCATGATCGATTCGATGTTGATGCCGCGCTCCGACAGGATGCTCGCGACCTGGGCCAACACGCCCGGGTGATCCTTGGCGTGAATCCGCAGGTAGTAGGCAGTCTCGCACTGATCGATCGGCAGGATCGGGTGCGCCGACAGCGAGTCCGGCTGGAAGGCCAGGTGCGGCACGCGGTTCTCCGGGTCGCTGGTCATGGCACGCACCACGTCCACCAGGTCGGCGACCACGGACGAAGCGGTAGGCTCCATGCCGGCGCCAGCACCGTAGAACAGGGTGGAACCGGCAGCGTCACCGTTGACCATGACCGCGTTCATCACGCCGTTGACGTTGGCGATCAGGCGGTCAGCCGGGATCAGCGTCGGGTGCACGCGCAACTCGATGCCGGCGGCGGTGCTGCGAGCCACGCCCAGGTGCTTGATGCGGTAGCCCAGCGCCTCGGCGTAGTTGACGTCGGCGGTGGTCAGTTGGGTGATGCCCTCGGTGTAGGCCTTGTCGAATTGCAGCGGGATGCCAAAGGCGATGGACGCCAGGATGGTCAGCTTGTGCGCCGCGTCGATGCCTTCCACGTCGAAAGTTGGGTCGGCTTCGGCGTAGCCCAGGGCCTGGGCCTCGGCCAATACGTCTTCGAAGGTACGGCCCTTCTCGCGCATCTCGGTGAGGATGAAGTTGCCCGTGCCGTTGATGATGCCGGCCACCCAGTTGATGCGGTTGGCCGACAGGCCTTCGCGGATCGCCTTGATCACCGGGATACCACCGGCCACGGCCGCTTCGAACGCCACGATCACGCCCTTTTCGCGGGCCTTGGCGAAGATCTCGTTACCGTGCACGGCAATCAGCGCCTTGTTGGCGGTAACCACGTGCTTGCCGTTCTCGATGGCCTTGAGCACCAGTTCGCGGGCCACGGTGTAGCCGCCGATCAATTCGATGACGATGTCGATGTCCGGGTTACTGGCCACGGCAAAGACATCGTTGGTAATGGGGGTACCGGTAATCTGGCAATTCGGGTTGGGCGAACGCATGGCAATCTGAGCCACTTCGATTCCACGCCCGGCACGGCGGGCAATCTCCTCGGCGTTGCGCTGAAGTACGTTGAAGGTGCCGCCACCGACGGTACCTAACCCACAGATGCCTACTTTGACCGGTTTCACTCTGAACTCCCCATAAAACGGCCGACGCAGGGTCGGCCGTGACAAACCGCCGCACACCGGTGCGGCTTGGTAATTTACGGCCTGGCGGGCATTCCCGTCAGGCCTTGATCTTTGATGACGCGAGCACGGGGCGCATCAGCCCTTGGCACCCAGGGCCAGCTTGGCCACTTGCGGGGCCGGCTGGTAGCCAGGAATCATCTCGCCGTTTTCCAGGACGATGGCCGGCGTGCCATTGACACCGATGGACTGGCCCATGGCGAACTGCTTGCTGACCGGGTTGGCGCATTTTGGCGCCGAAACGTCTTTGCCGTTGATCAGCTTGGTCAGCGAATCCTGACGGTCCTTGGAGCACCACACGGCCTGCAGCTGTTGGTCACCCGGCGAGCCGAGGCCTTGGCGCGGGAAGGCCAGGTAACGCACTTCGATACCCATCTTGTTCAGGGCCGGCACTTCTTCGTGCAGCTTGTGACAGTACGGGCAGGTGGTGTCGGTGAACACGGTGATGTGCGACTTGGTCTCGCCCACGGCCGGGAACACCACCATTTCGGCGGCAGGAATGGCGTTGATGGTCTTGGCCACACCCTGACGCTCGGTGATTTCGGTGAGGTTGACCGGCTTGCCGTCCTGCACCTGGAACAGGTAGCCCTGCATCACGAACTTGCCGTCGGCGCTGGCGTACAGCACGCGGCTGCCCTGCAGCTTGACTTCGTACAGGCCGTTGAGCGGGCTTGCAGCGATGCTCTCCACCGGGGTGTCGAGCTGCAAGGTGGCGAGGGTCTTGCGGATGGCCTGTTCGGCCTTGTCGTCGGCCATAGCCACGGTGCTGAGCAGCGCAAGGGCGGCGGCAGCGAGAATTCGGGTCACGCGCATGGGAACTCCTGAGGCAGCGGACGAAGGGGCCAATCGTACTGGGTCGACTGTCCGAAAACAGCCGGCATTCGATGCCCGCTTTGGTAACCGCCCAAGCCTACCACATTCGCAGGTTCTGTCCGACTGACACGGCAACAAGAGATGTGCGGTGATCGCCTCAGCCACGCGGGTGATGGCGGGCATGCAGGTCCTGCAGCCGGGCCCGGGCCACGTGGGTGTAGATCTGCGTGGTGGACAGGTCGCTGTGGCCCAGCAGCATCTGCACCACGCGCAGGTCGGCGCCATGGTTGAGCAGGTGCGTGGCGAAGGCATGGCGCAGGGTGTGCGGCGACAGCGCCTTGCCGATGCCGGCCACGCTGGCCTGGTGCTTGATGCGGTGCCAGAAGGTCTGGCGGGTCATTTGCTCGCCGCGCTGGCTGGGAAACAGCACGTCGCTGGGGCGCCCGCCCAGCAGGTCATTGCGACCGTCGCGCATATAACGCTCCACCCACACCACCGCCTCCTCGCCCATGGGCACCAGGCGCTCCTTGCTGCCCTTGCCCATTACCCGCAGTACGCCCTGGCGCAGGTTGACCTGGTCAAGGGTCAGGCTGACCAGCTCGGTCACCCGCAGGCCGCAGGCGTACAGCACTTCGAGCATGGCGCGGTCGCGCTGGCCGATCGGCTCGCTGAGGTCCGGGGCCTTGAGCAGGGCCTCAACGTCGGCCTCCGACAGGGATTTGGGCAAAGGCCGGCCCAGCTGCGGCATGTCGACCTGCAAGGTCGGGTCCACGGCGATCAGCTTTTCACGCAGCAGGTAGCGATAAAAGCCACGCACTCCAGAGAGAAAGCGCGCGGTGGAGCGCGGCTTGTAGGCCTGGTCGACGCGCCAGGCCAGGTGATCGAGGATCAACTCTCGCCCGGCCTGGGGCAGCGCAATGCCCTTGTCCTGCAGCCAGCCGTTGAACAGCGTCAGGTCACTGCGATAGGAATCGCGACTGTTATCCGACAGGCCTTTTTCCAGCCAGAGGGCGTCGAGGTACTGGTCGATGAGCGGGTGGTCTACAGCAGGCATCTGGTCAAACCGGGCGATGGAAAGCTGCAGTCTACCTTACAGGCCTGGCAATACCGGCACAGGGCGCTTGTCATCGTCGATGGCAACAAAGCTGAACACGCCTTCGATGGCTTTCTCGCGACCGTCGCAGCTCATGCTTTCGACGAACACTTCCACCAGCACCTTGAGGCTGGTGTTGCCGACTTTCACCACGGTGCCCACCAACTCGACGATGCTGCCGGCCGGGATCGGGTGGTTGAAGTCGATACGGTCGGTGGACACGGTGACCAGGGGCAGCCGGCAGAAGCGCGTGGCGGTGATGAACGACACTTCGTCCATCCAGGCCAGGGCAGTGCCGCCGAACAGGGTGTTGTGGTGGTTGGTGGTGGGCGGGAACACCGCCTTGGTGACGCGGCTGACCGACAGTTCGGTGCGGCGCTGGATTTCGAGGTCGCGTGGGGTCATGGTCATTAATCACATCTTCAGGTGCACACTGTTTTTTTGTGGGACCGGGCGAAGCTCGGGAAGGGCGCACCGCGAAAGTCTGGCTGTACTGCGGCGTCCTTTTCCCGAGCTTCGCCCGGTCCCACACAAAAACCGTAGGCGGGCATAAATCGCGAGCACAAAAAAGCAGCCCGTAGGCTGCTTTCTTCTTGCATCGGTAAAACGGCTATTAAGCCAGTTTTTCCTTGATGCGAGCTGCTTTACCCGACAGGTCGCGCAGGTAGTACAGCTTGGCTTTACGCACGTCACCACGACGTTTCACGGCCATGCTGTCGATCTGCGGGCTGTAGGTCTGGAAGGTACGCTCTACGCCAACACCGTTGGAGATTTTACGAACAGTGAAAGCACTGTTCACACCACGGTTACGCTTGGCGATAACAACGCCTTCGAACGCCTGCAGACGAGCGCGATCACCTTCCTTCACTTTCACCTGAACGACGATGGTGTCGCCCGGGGCGAAGGCCGGGATTTCTTTGGTCATCTGCTCAGCTTCGAGTTGCAGAATGATTTTGTTGGTCATGCTGTGCTCCTAAGGTAAATCCTTGTGATCTACCATCGATACGTTAACTATCGTCCCGCTCACGGAGATACTCCGTCAGCAGCTTCTTCTCTTCTCCAGAAAGCGAGCGTCTTTCCAGAAGATCGGCACGTCGTTCGTAGGTCCGCCCAAGGGACTGCTGCAAACGCCAGCGCCGGATGTGTGCATGATTGCCACTTAGCAATACGTCGGGAACACGCTGATCCGCATACACCTCCGGTCGGGTGTAGTGCGGGCAATCCAGCAGCCCATCCGTGAAGGAATCTTCCTCCGCGGAGTCCGCATGCCCTAAAGCTCCGGGCAGCAGTCGTGTAACCGCATCGATCAGGACCATCGCCGGCAGCTCACCGCCAGACAGTACATAGTCGCCAATCGACCACTCTTCATCGACATGAGCCTGAATAAACCGCTCGTCAATGCCTTCATAGCGACCTGCGATCAGAATCAACGATTCCGATTCAGCCAGTTCGCGAACCCCCTGCTGAGTCAGCTGGCGGCCTTGCGGCGACAGGTAAATGACCTTCGCCGACTCCCCCGCTGCGTTCCTGGCCTCGGCCAGCGCATCTTCCAGGGGCTTGATCTTCATCACCATGCCCGGACCACCGCCAAACGGCCGATCATCCACCGTATGGTGACGATCTGTGGTGTAGTCCCGCGGATTCCAACAGGTGAGTTGCAACAACCCCTGTTTCACCGCACGGCTGGTAATGCCGTACTCGCTGATGGCCGAAAACATCTCGGGGAACAGACTGATCACTTCTACGCGCAGGCTGGCCATTGCCTAGAAGTCCGCATCCCAATCAACCTTCATCTCGCCTGCGGCCAGGTCGACGGTCAACACACACTGCGCCGTGTAGGGCAGCAAGCGCTCACGATCATCCAGGCTGCCAGCGCAAGGCTTGACCACCATCACATCGTTAGAGCCAGTCTCCAGCAGGTGATCGATCTTCCCGAGCAATTGCCCGAGTTGGTCGATGACGCTCAGACCTTCCAGCTGGTACCAGTAGTACTCGCCGTCGTCCAAGTCCGGAAACAGATCACGGGGCACGCAGATTTCGTAACCGGCCAGAAGCTGGGCTTCATCGCGATCATCGAGACCCTTGAGCTTTGCGACCAGGAACTTGCTTTGCAGCCGTCCCTTGACCAGCTCTACCTGCTTGTCCACGCTACCTGCGCGCTTGAGCGTCCAGGTGGTGTAGTCCAACAGGTTGTCTATCGGATCGGTAAAGGAGTAAACCTTTACTTCGCCACGAACGCCGTGAACCGAGAAAATCTTGCCGATAACGATCAAATCATCAGCAGTAGCTGGCGTCGTGTTCATATTGCTCAGGCCGCAGCCTTGGCAGCTTCCTTCAGCAACTGAGCAACACGCTCAGAAGGCTGTGCACCAACGCTCAACCAGTGGTTGACGCGCTCTTGGTTCACGGACAGGCGGATTTCCTGACCACGAGCCACTGGGTTGAAGAAGCCAACGTGCTCTTTGTGCGAGCCGTCACGCGGGTTACGCGAGTCGGTCACGGTCAGTTGGTAGAATGGGCGCTTTTTAGAGCCGCCACGGGCAAGACGGATGGTTAGCATTGAACATCGTTCCTGTAGTCGGTGCTGCAAATCATAATGCACAGCGGGCACACGGGTGCCCGAAAGGCCGCATATTCTCAAGGAATATCCGGACTTTTGCAAATGCCTTTTTCCGGCGCATTGGACGCGCCCGATAGATTTGCTTCATATGACCACCCGAAGAGGTGGCCGGTGGACCTGCCGAGGCAGGTTTACCGCAGTGCCCGCGTCGCCGCGGACGGTGCCAGCCCGAGGGCTGGCACGGGTAATCACATTTTCGGCATGCCACCGCCGCCGGGCAGCATGCCGCCCATGCCGCGCATCATTTTGGCCATGCCGCCCTTGGTGGAGAACTTCTTCATCATCTTCTGCATCTGCTTGTGCTGCTTGATCAAGCGACCGATGTCCTGCACCTGGGTGCCGGAACCCAGGGCGATACGACGCTTGCGCGAACCGCTGATCAGGTCAGGGTCGCGGCGCTCGGCCGGGGTCATGGAGTTGATGATGGCTTCCATCTGCTTGAATTGCTTCTCGGCGGCGTTCTGGGCATTGCCCATCTGCGACAGGTTCATGCCACCGATGCTCGGCAGCTTGTCCATCAGGCCACCCAGGCCACCCATGTTCTTCATCTGTTGCAGCTGGTCACGGAAGTCTTCGAGGTCGAAGCCCTTGCCCTTCTTCAGCTTTTTGGCCAGTTTGTCGGCCTTCTCTTTATCCAGGGTCTGCTCGGCCTGCTCGATCAGGCTGAGCACGTCGCCCATGCCCAGGATCCGCGAGGCGATACGATCCGGGTGGAAGGGCTCGAGCGCTTCGCTCTTCTCGCCCATACCGATGAACTTGATCGGCTTGCCGGTGATGGCACGCACCGACAGGGCGGCACCGCCACGGGCGTCGCCGTCGACCTTGGTCAGGATCACGCCGGTCAGCGGCAGCGCATCGCCAAACGCCTTGGCGGTGTTGGCGGCGTCCTGACCGGTCATGGCGTCGACCACGAACAGCGTTTCCACCGGCTTGATGGCCGCGTGCAGGGACTGGATCTCGCCCATCATCTCGGCGTCGATGTGCAGACGGCCGGCGGTGTCGACGATGACCACGTCGATGAACTTGAGCTTGGCTTCGCGGATGGCCGCTTCAGCGATGGCCACTGGCTTCTGGGTGATATCGGACGGGAAGAACGTCACGCCGATGTCGTTGGCCAGGGTTTCGAGTTGCTTGATGGCCGCCGGACGGTACACGTCGGCCGATACCACCATCACGCTCTTCTTCTTGCGCTCTTTGAGGAAGCGCGCCAGCTTGCCGGCGGTGGTGGTTTTACCTGCACCCTGCAGACCGGCCATCAGCACCACCGCAGGCGGTGCGGCGTTCAGGGCCAGGTCTTCGTTGGCGGCGCCCATCAGGCCTTCGAGCTCGATCTGCACGATCTTCACGAATGCCTGGCCAGGCGTCAGGCTGCGCGACACTTCAGTGCCGACCGCGCGTTCCTTGACCTTGTTGACGAAGTCCTTCACCACCGGCAAGGCGACGTCGGCTTCCAGCAACGCCATGCGCACTTCACGCAGGGTGTCTTTGATGTTGTCTTCCGTCAGCTTGGCCTTGCCAGTGACATGGCGCAGCGTCTGCGAAAGACGTTCGGTAAGGTTTTCAAACATGCGCGATCCTTTCAGGCTCAATTGAACCGAGGTTAAGCAGCCTGGCCCGTGAATAAGTAGAGGCGCGGCGTGGGCCGGTCGGCGATTATAGCGAGAAGTACGCGCCACGGACACCAGTGCCGCGCCAGTCTTTCGTCCGGCGGCTGTTCTATGCCACACTCAGCGACTTTCGGGCTTGCTCCACAGGACTTATGCTCCCCTTGTCACCCAGTTTGCTACCCAGCCTCGCCGCCGCCTTCCTTTATGCCGCTGCGACCGCCTACCAAGGCACCCGAGTCGGCCAGCGCGCCGCGGTCGACAAGCGCCTGCTGTACATCATCGGCGCCCTCGCCGTGGTGGCCCAGGGCTTTGCACTCAAGTACCAGTTGATCACGCCACTGGGGCTGAGCCTGGACTTCTTCGGCGCCGCCAGCCTGATTTCCGCCGCGGTAATCGCCCTGACCCTGATTGCCTGCACGCGCATCCCGGTGGAAAACCTGCTGCTGTTGCTGTTCCCCCTGGGCGCACTGACCACCCTGGTGGCGCAGTTCATTCCCAAGGGCACCGTGCCGCTGATCAATGAAGAGCCGGGCATGCTCGCGCATATCCTGCTGTCGATCCTGGCCTACGGCATGTTCACCATCGCGGTGTTCCAGGCCTTGCTGCTGCTGGTGCAGAACCACCAGCTCAAGCACAAGCACCCCGCCGGGCTGATCAAGAACTTCCCGCCCCTGCAGACCATGGAAAGCCTGCTGTTCGGCTTCCTGTGGGCTGGCTGGGCGCTGCTGTCGATGTCGCTGATTTCCGGCTGGCTGTTCGTGGAAAACCTGTTCGCCCAGCACCTGGTGCACAAAACCCTGCTGGCGTGCCTGGCCTGGATCGTCTTCAGTGTGTTGTTGTGGGGCCGCAACCGCCTGGGCTGGCGCGGCCACAAGGCGATTCGCTGGACCCTGGCCGGTTTCTGCCTGCTGATGCTGGCGTACTTCGGCAGCAAGCTGGTCCGCGAATACATTCTGCACATCTGACAGGCGAGTAAATGGACAATCTGCCGTTGGGCTCGATGCTGGGTGTCGTGCTGTTGTCGATCCTCTGGTCGGCGCTGTTCACGGGCGTGGAAACCGCCCGCAACCACTTGGCCGCCCTGCGTACCCGGCGCAAGGCAGGCGAGCGTCCCAGCCTGGCCTTCCCCCTGGAAAGCCTGGTGCTGTGCAACACCCTGTGCCGCGTGCTGGCGGTGGTGCTGGGGGTGTTCGTTGCCGTGTACCACTGGCACGTCAAGGGCCTGTGGCTGGGCGGCCTGATCATGGCCGCGGTGCTGCTGACCTTCAGCGAGTATTTGCCGCGCCTGCTGGCCCGCCGCCATCCAGAAGCCTTTATCGGCCTGGGCAACTCGCTGCTGCGCCTGCCGCTTACACTGCTGTACCCACTGGTATGGCCGTTCAGCGGCATCGCCCGCCTGCTGCTCAAACCGTTCGCGCCCATCGCCACGCCGATCGCCCGTCAGCATGACGAGCCGCTGGATGAAGGGGCCGAGGACGATCTGGAGCAGGATGAAATGCCCAGCGCCCCGCACCTGCTGGGCGGCCTGCAGTCACTGAACCGCATCACCGTCAACGACATCCTGGTGCCGCGCAGCGAAGTGGACGGCCTGAACCTGGACGATCCGATCGAGAAAATCGCCGAACAGTTGATCATCAGCCGCCACACCCGCCTGCCGGTGTACCACAACGACATCAACCAGGTCGAAAAGGTGCTCAATACCCGCCAGGTCAGCCACCTGCTACCCAAGGGCGAGTTGACCATGGAAGCCCTGCTGGCGGCCTGTTACGACGCCTACTTCGTGCCCGAAAGCACCCCGCTGCACCTGCAGCTGCTCAACTTCCACAAGCAACAGCGGCGCCTGGGCGTGGTGGTGGACGAATATGGCGAGGTGCTGGGCCTGGTGACCCTGGAAGACATTCTGGAAGAAATTGTCGGCGAGTTCGAAGACGAACACACCATGGACAACCCCCATGTACACCCCCAGGCCGATGGCCGCTTCGTGGTGGATGGGGCGGCGTCGATCCGCGAACTCAACAAGACCCTGGGCTGGCATTTGCCCAGTGATGGGCCCAAGACCCTCAACGGGCTGGTGACCGAGGCGCTGGAGAGTATTCCTGATTGCGCGGTGTGCCTGAAGATTGGGCGCTATCGCCTGGAAATCCTGCAGGCCGAGGAGAACCGCGTGAAGCGCGTGCTGATCTGGCATACCTCCAGCCTGCCCAAACTCGCCTGAAGACTGCGCCGTCCTTTTCCCGAGCTTCGCTCGGTCCCACAGGGAGCGGCGCAGCGGTCTGGACGCCCACTCCCCTCATTCATATAATCAAAACAGCTTACCCAGCGCCTTGCCGCCCGCCCCCTGCTACCCGCACGGAGGTGAACCGGCCCCCTCCTGCGGCCCACCCTGCCCCGCACCTATAATAATTCACGATTGCCAGGGACCTGCCATGAGTACCAGCACCTACGCTGCCAGCGGCGACGCGCAGCCGCTCAACTCCACTGCCCGCGTGGCCACTGCCAGCTTCATCGGCACCGCCATCGAGTTCTACGATTTCTACGTGTACGCCACCGCCGCCGCATTGGTGATTGGTCCGGTGTTTTTCCCGCAGACTTCCGGCACCGCGCAAATGCTGTCGGCCTTTCTGACCTTCGGCATCGCTTTCCTCGCCCGCCCCTTGGGCTCGGCGCTGTTCGGCCATTTCGGCGACCGCATCGGCCGTAAATCCACGCTGGTGGCCTCGTTGCTGCTGATGGGCGTGTGCACCACGCTGATCGGCGTGCTGCCCGGCTACGAGCAGATTGGCGCCTGGGCACCGATCCTGCTGTGCGTGCTGCGCTTCGGCCAAGGCCTGGGGCTGGGCGGTGAATGGGGTGGCGCGGCGTTGCTGGCCACCGAAAATGCGCCCAAGGGCAAACGCGCCTGGTTCGGCATGTTTCCGCAACTGGGGCCATCCATTGGTTTCCTGGCGGCCAACGGGCTGTTCCTGGGCCTGGCCATGCTGCTCAGTGATGAGCAATTCCGCGCCTGGGGCTGGCGCCTGCCGTTCCTGCTCAGCGCCCTGCTGGTGATGGTGGGCCTGTATGTACGGCTGAAACTGGAAGAAACCCCGGTGTTCGCCAAGGCCATGGCCAACCACGAAAAGCTGAAGATGCCGCTGGTGGAGCTGTTCGCCCAATACTGGCGCCCCATGTTGCTGGGCGCAGCGTCCATGGTGGTGTGCTATGCGCTGTTCTACATCTCCACGGTGTTTTCCCTGAGCTACGGCGTGGCCAGCCTGGGTTACAGCCGTGAAAGCTTCCTGGGCATGCTGTGCTTCGCCGTGTTGTTCATGGCCTTGGCCACGCCTATTTCGGCGGCGCTGAGCGACCGTTTCGGGCGCAAGCCGGTCTTGGTGTTGGGCGGCGTGCTGGCGATTGCCTCGGGATTCGTCATGGAGCCGTTGCTGACGCAGGGGTCGACCACCAGCGTGGCGCTGTTCCTGAGCATCGAGCTGTTTTTGATGGGCTTCACCTTTGCGCCCATGGGGGCGTTGCTGCCCGAGCTGTTCCCTACCCGCGTGCGTTATACCGGGGCGTCGGCGGCGTACAACCTGGGCGGTATCGTCGGGGCCTCGGCGGCGCCGTTTGCGGCGCAGAAGCTGGTGGCCATGGGTGGCTTGAGCTGGGTGGGCGGGTATGTGTCGGCGGCGGCGCTGCTCAGCGTGCTGGCGGTGCTGTGCCTGAAGGAGACGCGGGATGAGGATTTGAGTACCGTCAGGTAAAAACGCGGCGCCTGCTTCCCGAGCTTCGCCCGGTCCCACAGGGGCACCGCCCTGTGGGACCGGGCGAAGCTCGGGAAGCAAACGCCGTCGATATTAAAGTTCTACGTTGACCGCCTGAGCAGCACGGGTCGCCTTGGCGCGCGCCGCTTCGATCGATTCGTCACGCGCCAGGGCCACGCCCATGCGGCGCTGGCCGGCCACTTCCGGCTTGCCGAACAAGCGCAGCGCGGTGTCCGGCTCGGCCAAGGCCGCGCCCAGGTTGGCGAACGCCGTCTGGGTAGAGTTGCCTTCCACCAGAATCACCGCCGAAGCCGACGGGCCGAACTGGCGCACCAGCGGAATCGGCAGGCCGAGGATGGCGCGGGCGTGCAGGGCGAACTGCGACAGGTCCTGGGAGATCAGGGTCACCAGGCCGGTGTCGTGCGGGCGCGGCGACACTTCGCTGAACCACACCTGGTCGCCCTTGACGAACAGCTCTACACCAAACAGACCACGGCCACCCAGGGCCTCGGTCACGGCCTTGGCCACGCGCTCGGATTCAGCCAGCGCCACCGGGCTCATCGCCTGAGGCTGCCAGGATTCCTGGTAGTCGCCTTTCTCCTGACGGTGACCCACCGGGGCCAGGAACGTGGTGCCGCCAACGTGACGCACGGTCAGCAGGGTGATTTCGTAGTCGAAGTCGATGAAGCCTTCGATGATCACCCGGCCCTTGCCGGCACGGCCGCCTTCCTGGGCGTAGTCCCAGGCCTTCTGAATGTCATCCACGCCCTTGAGCAGGCTCTGGCCCTTGCCTGACGAGCTCATTACCGGCTTGACCACGCAGGGGAAGCCCAGGTCTTCGACGGCCTTGCGGTATTCTTCGAAGGTGTCGGCGAAGTGGTACGGCGAGGTCGGCAGGTCCAGCTCTTCGGCGGCCAGGCGACGGATGCCTTCGCGGTTCATGGTCAGTTGGGCTGCACGGGCGGTCGGCACCACGGTGAAGCCCTCGGACTCCAGCTCCACCAGGGTGGCGGTGGCGATGGCTTCGATTTCCGGCACGATGTAGTGCGGCTTCTCGGCCTCGATCACCGCACGCAGCGCGGCGCCATCGAGCATGTTGATCACATGGCTGCGGTGGGCGACCTGCATGGCGGGGGCATTGGCATAACGGTCGACGGCGATCACTTCAACGCCCAGGCGTTGCAGCTCGATCACCACTTCCTTGCCCAGCTCGCCGCAGCCACACAGCAGTACGCGCGTCGCGGTCGGCGACAGTGGAGTTCCGATACGGGTCATTTCAGGTCCTTAAGGGGAACAGGTTATCGCGGGCCGCCCGGGTGCGGCCCACCGAGGCGGGCATTTTACATCAATCGGCGCGGGGCGGCGCTGCGACCTGTGGGAGCGGGCTCTACCCGCGAAGAAAGCACCGTGGTGTTTCAGATACCTCGCGGTGTTCTTTTCGCGGGTAGAACCCGCTCCCACAGGTTGCTCAACCATAGAATCTCCCACAGTGTTGCGCCATCCACCGTGGTTGGCGCAACGCTGTGGGAGCAAAGCTTGCTCGCGATGGCCGCGCCGCGGTCCGAAGCGAAATCAGGCGCCAGCGACAAACATCATGCCGCCGGCCACCGCGCGCTCATGACACTTGACCAGCACCTCGCGGCGCTCCTCGTTGGTCATGCGCCCCCAGCGGGTGATTTCGGCGGCGGTGCGCTGGCAGCCGGTGCAGATGTCGTCGTCATCCAGGGCGCAGACCTGCACGCAAGGCGAGGCGACGGGGCGTTCTTGGTTCATCAGTCTTCCTGGGGTGCGAGGTCCCGCGCATAGCGCCGGGCATTGTGTACATAGTGGGCAGCGCTGCCCTCGAGCATCTTCTTCTGCGCATCGGTCAGCTCGCGCACCACCTTGCCGGGCGAACCCATGACCAGCGAGCCGTCAGGAATTTCCTTGCCCTCGGCGATCAGCGCGTTGGCGCCGATGATGCAGTGCTTGCCGATTTTCGCGCCGTTGAGGATGACCGCATTGATGCCGATCAGGCTGTAATCGTCGACGCTGCAGCCATGCAGCATGGCGTTATGGCCAATTGTAACACCGCGCCCGATGGTCAAGGGCGACCCCATGTCGGTGTGCATCACCGTGCCGTCCTGCACATTGCTGTCCGGGCCGATGTCGATCAATTCGTTGTCGCCGCGCAGCACGGCGCCAAACCACACGCTGGCGTTTTCCTGCAGGCGCACCTTGCCGATCAGCGTGGCGGTGGGCGCGGTCCAGCTGGAAGGATGGGTGTCGACGCGGGCGTCGCCCAGGCGGTATTTCATCGGATGGTCCTCAGGCAGGCAAGGCGGCTCGGGTGTCCGCTCAAATTGACGTGTAGTGCTCGGGGGGGCGATGCAGGCTGATGTCGGCGTCGTAGATCAGGTTCACCAGCTCCACGATCATGATCGCCGACAGGCCCCATATCTTGTAGCCGCCATAGCGATAGCTGGGTACGTACCAGCTGCGGCCCTGATAGTCGATGCGGTGAGTGTGCTCGCGCGGGTCTTCGCGGAAGAACGCCAGGGGTACGCTGAACACAGCAGCGATCTCGGCATCGTTGGGGCGGTACTCGACGAAGTCGGGGATCACTCCGACAAAAGGCGTGACCTTCAGGCCGTGCTTGGAGATCAACGGGCTCAGCGGCCCCAGCACTTCGACCAGACCGGGCGGCAGGCCGATTTCTTCCTCAGCCTCGCGCAGGGCGGTGAAGGTCAGGTCTGGGTCTTCGGGGTCTCGGCGGCCGCCGGGGAAGGCTACTTCACCACCGTGGGTGGACAGGCCCTTGGCGCGCAGGGTCAGCACCAGCTCGGGCTCGTCGCTGCGCGTGATGGGCATCAGCACGGCCGCCTCGGGGAAACGACGATCGGTTTCCAGGGTCCGTGGCCTGTGGCTGCTCATCCGGCGCAGTAGCTCGTCCAGCATGGTGTCTCCCCATTCGATGCCTGCTCCAATCATGCACCAAAGCCGCGCCCTGCCCAACCCCCTTGTCGGTGCAAACCCACCCTTGCAGGCCGCCCCCCGGTGGCGCCAAGATAGACGCAGACAACAGGAAGCCCGACATGAAATTCTGCAGCCAGTGCGGCAACCCGGTCACCCAGCTCATCCCGCAAGGCGACAACCGCCTGCGCTATGTGTGCGGCGCCTGTGAATTCGTTCACTACCAGAACCCCAATATAGTCGCCGGTTGCCTGCCCGTGTGGGGCGATCGCGTATTGTTGTGCCGACGCGCCATCGAACCGCGCCGCGGTTACTGGACGTTGCCGGCAGGTTTCATGGAAAACGGCGAGACCCTGGAACAGGCCGCCAGCCGCGAGACCGAGGAAGAGGCCTGCGCCCGCGTCCGTCAGTTGGCGCTGTACACGCTGTTCGACTTGCCACACATTAGCCAGGTGCACGTGTTCTTCCGCGCCGAACTGGCCGACCTGGATTTCGCCGTGGGCGAGGAAAGCCTGGAAGTGCGACTGTTCGAGCAAAGCGAGATACCCTGGTCGCAGCTGGCTTTCCCCACGGTGAACCGTACCTTAGAATGCTACTTCGCCGACCGGTTGGGCCAACACTACCCGGTGCGCAACGAATTTCTGCCGCCACTGCACGGTTTGGCGCAGAGCTGAACCCGAGCGTTTCACGCGGCACCGGCGCAAGCGGGGTGCACCCCCTACTTGCAGGATTGATCGTTAAATGCGCTGGTTGCTTGCCCTTTTCTGTCTGTCGTTCGCCACTGTGTCTTCGGCTGCCTTCACCGTCACCATCGAGAAGAAACCGGTGTCGCAACTGGCCCCCAATGTCATCGACCCCGTGCACAGCGTCACCCCCAGCGTGCCGCCGGGCCTGGCCAATGCCGTGGTCGACAAGGTGCTGGTGATCAAATCGGCGCACCAGTTGCAGCTGATCAGCCGCGGCCAGCCGCTCAAGACTTACCGCGTGTCGCTGGGCAAGAGCCCGCGTGGGCCCAAGGAGCACGAGGGCGACATGCGCACTCCCGAGGGCTTCTACTGGCTGGACTGGCGCAAGGTCAGCGACCGCTACAACCTGGCCATCCACGTCTCGTACCCCAATGCCACTGACTCGGCCAAAGCGCGTAACGCAGGCCTTCCGGCGGGCGGCATGATCATGATCCATGGCACCCCCGACAGCGAAGACTACCCGGAGTGGTACTTCAACACCCTGGACTGGACCGACGGCTGCATCGCCATGAAGAATCAGGACATGCGTGAGCTGTGGAGCATGGTCAAGGACGGCACCATGATCGAGATTCGCCCGTAGCAGCAAGGGCATCATGTGGGAGCGGGCTCTGCCCGCGAAAAGAGCGCTGCCGCCAGTCAGCCATTATGCGGTGCCTGTTTCGCGGGTAGAACCCGCTCCCACAAACGCCGATAACAACCATCCAGAAACGTCCTACAGCATTACTGGACCCGTCCGACCTCAATTGTTTTTGTAGATCGGTAAATTCCATCCACTCGGATGCATTTACCAAACAAGAACAATTCCTATGCGTGCACTGATTACCTATTGCGCCCTGCTCCTTACCCCCCTGGCCCTGGCCGACGACAGCCTGCGCTGGCTGGACGAGGAACGCCGCCAGCGCGAAACCCTTGAACGCGACCAGCGCCTGCGACAGTTGCAACGCCCGGCCCCCTCCCCTCAAGCCCCGGCAGCCCCATCTGCGGCCGACCGGCACTGCTGGCCACTGCCGGGCGTGGCCCTGCAGGGCAACCGCCTGATCAGCGACCAGGCACTGCAACAGGCCTTGGGCCCGCACATCGCCCCCTGCATGGGTGTCAACGCCATTCGCCAGGTGCTGGCCCGCATCAGCCAGCTCTATATCCAGCACGGCTACATCGCGACCCGCGCCTACCCCGCGCAACCACCCGAGGACGGCCAGCCGCTGTCGATCCTGATTGAGGAAGGCTTCGTCGAAGCCATCGAACTGGACGGTCCGGACCTGCCCATTTCATTGCGCAGCGCCTTCCCGGACCTGATCGGCAAGCCACTGCACCTGCCCACGCTGGAGCAGGGCATGGACCAGCTCAACCGTTTGCGCAGCGTGGATCTGGAGGCACAGATTGCCCCGGGTGACTTGCCCGGCGGCTCACGGATCATCCTGGCTGCCCGCAGCCACGCCTCCCCTTGGGGGGCACGGATGACCTACGGCAACGGCGGCGACCGTTTCAGCGGACGGCATGGCGCCAGCCTGGTGCTGAGCCGCGACAATCCCTTGCAACTCAATGACGCCTTGCACGTCAGCCTGTTCGGCACTTTCGGCAACGCCCCCAACTACAACCGCGCACTGGGCCTCTACTACAGCGTGCCCTACGGTCCCTGGACCCTGGGCGCCAGCCTGGCGCGCAGCC
Organism: gamma proteobacterium L18; assembly: GCA_000497835.1. Classification (GTDB taxonomy): domain Bacteria; phylum Pseudomonadota; class Gammaproteobacteria; order Pseudomonadales; family Pseudomonadaceae; genus Aquipseudomonas. The sequence continues at coordinate 307,940 of KI547167.1, forward strand.
AACAGGTAGCGTTCACCCCGGTGGGCCGGCACCGCAACACCTACCTCACCGACAGCCACGGCCTGAGCCTGGGGCGCACCCTGTGGCGCAACCAGACCACACTGCTGGGCGCCCAATTGCGCCTGAATCAGAAACAGCGCCAGCGCTGGTTCAACAAGCGACACCTGCCCCTGCCCGACCCTCGCCTCACCGATCTGGGCCTGGACCTGACCCTGCTGTGGCTGGGCCGCGCCACCTGGAGCGGGCAGTTGGGCTACAGCCACAGCCTGAACTGGCTGGGGGCGGACAGCCGAGACTACCAGCAGTGGCGCCTGGCACTGCTGCGCACCCAGGTGTGGCCTGGGGCCGGGCATTACTGGCGCTGGGACAGCAGCCTGGAAACCCAGTACAGCCCCAACCGCCTGCCCGCCAGTGAGCAGTGGCTGTTGAGCAGTTCGGCCAGCGTGCGCGGCCTGCGCGACAGCAACATCGCCGCCAGCAGCGCAGCGGTGTGGCGCAACACCCTGGCGCTGTCGCTGGCCATCACCCCCGGCTGGACCGTGACCCCGCGCCTGGGCCTGGACTATGGCCGTGGCAGGGACACCTGGATCAGCGACCAGCAACACCCCGCGCTGGCCGGTATCAATGCCGGCGCCAGCCTGGCCTGGCCCGGCGGCCAGGCCTCACTGGATTATCGCCACGCCGTGGTGATCAAGGACGGCCCTCGTGCAGAGCCTGGCTTCTGGAACATGGAGCTGAAACTGGACTTCTGACTCATCGACAAAAGAGATAAAAAACATGACTCAGCGACCCCCTCGCTTCCCCCTCAACCACCTGCGCTGGGCGATTTCCGCCGCGCTGCTGACCTACAGCCTGCCCGGCCTGAGCGAGGGCATCACGCCGCTGCCCGGCCCCAACGGCCAGGCGGTGCTCGGCGAGCAGCAAGGCGTAGCCACCCTGGACATCGTCGCCCCCGACGGCGCCGGCACCTCGCACAATCAGTTCAGCAACTACAACGTCGGCGCATCCGGCGTGGTGCTGAACAACGCCCTGCAACCGGGGCAAGCGGCGTTGGGCCCAATGCTTGATGCAAACCGACAGTTCCAGGGCCAGGCCGCCAGCACCATCGTGCTCGAGGTCAGCGGGCTCAGCCCGTCCAACATCCACGGCCCGCAGGAAATCTTCGGCCAGCGCGCCGACTACCTGCTGGCCAACCCCAACGGCATCAGCCTCAATGGCGCCAGTTTCATCAACGCCAACCGCGCCAGCTTCCTGGTGGGCATTCCGGAACTGGAAGACGGCCGCATCGTGCGCCTCAGCGCCAGCCATGAACAGGCAGTGCTGCAGGTAGGCCAGGGCGGGGCCAGCAACGTCGAAGGCGCCCTGGAGCTGATCACCCCGCGCCTGGACACCGACGGCAAGCTGGCGGCCCGTGACAATCTGGACCTGATCATCGGCCACAACACCCTGGCACACGCCGACCGTGCCGTGCTGGGTACCGCCCCCACTACGGCGCCGGCCGTGGACGCCCACCTGCTGGGGGCCATGCACGCCGGGCGCATCCGTATCATCAGCACCACTGAAGGCGCCGGGGTGCGGCTGCCCAACGCGCAATTGGTGGGCCGCCAAGGGGTAGCGATCGACAGCCGCGGCGCGCTGGAAATCGGTGGCACCGCGTCGCGCAATGGCGTGCTGCAGTCAGCCGAAGGCGACATCAGCCTCAGGTCCGGAGACGACATGCGCCTTACCGCGCTGGGCATCGAAGGCGGGGCGATCAAGGCCACAGCCGCCAAAGCCTTGCACATGGACACCCTGACCCGAGAGCAGATCACCAAGGCCCATGACCAATGGAAGCGCAAGGCCTGGTTCATTCCCACCGAGGAGTATTCCAAACGCACCACGCAAACCTCCCGCCAGCACCTGGCCACCCGGCTGGAGGCCCGCGACGGCATCGAGCTGGAATCAGGCACGGACATGCACCTCACCGCCGTCCCACTCAAGACCCCGGGCGACTTGCGTGTACGCAGCGGCGGCGAGCTGACTATCGACGCCGCGCTGGACAGCAATACCGTGTTCCAGACCGTGCGCCACCGCAAGCACCTGTGGCGCGGCGACAGCAACACCACCGATGTGTACGAAACCGCCCGTGGCAGCACCCTGGAAGGCGGTACGGTGCAGATCGACAGCGTGG
>KI547167.1:310502-359101 GCA_000497835.1 gamma proteobacterium L18
GACACGACGGTGCGCGGCAGCCGCCTGCACAGCCAGGGTACCGGCACCCTGCGCAGCGAAGGCAAGGTCACGCTGGACGGCATCGCCGTCAAGGCCAGCCATGACAAGGACGACTACCGCGGCGACCTGGTGGGCGGCGCGTTCTTCAGCAAGACCGTCAATGACGAGCGCCGCAACAGCGACCCGCAGCGCACCGAGGTGCGTTCAGAGCACAACCTGCAGATCAGCGCCCACGACACGATGACAATGATCGGCCCCAAGGTCGACGCCCCCGGTGCCGTGCAGCTGAAGGCGGAAAAAGGCATAGCGTTGCTGCCTGCCCCTGCCACCCGCATCGACAGCACCACCCTCCGCACCCAGGGCTTCACGGCCAAGGTCGGCGAAACCAAGACAGCCGCCGACGACAAGGAAGGCAGCAAGCAGTACTTCGCCCAAGCCGGTTATGCGGTGACCGACACACACAAGGACACCGCCAGCAAGACCCACGTGCCCACGCACGTGGCAGGCGGCACCGTGGACATCGAGGACGCCACCGCCATCAAGACCGTGGGCGCGAAGGTGGAGAGCAAGCAACATACGCGGCTCAAGGCCCCCGACGTCCAGACCCGCGCGGCCCTAGACGAACACAGCAGCACCGAGCAGACCACCACCAAGGACGGCGCCCTGCGCCTGACCGGCGGCATGGACCGCGCAGGCAGCGCCTTCAGCGGTGGCGTGGAAAACGGTGAGAAAAAGATCGAGGACCGCACCTACCAACCCACCACCTTGCTGTCCGACGGCAGCACCGACGTGGAGGCCGTGACCCTGCATCAGCAAGCCACGATCATCGCCAGCAAAGGTGGCACCCACCTCAAGGCCGATACCGCGACCCACGCCGACGCCACCGACGAACACACGCAAACCGAGTCCGGCAACCGCACCCGCGTCGACCTGGGCGCTAGCGTGGAGTACACCGACATCACCCGGCCCATCGAGAAGGTAGTGAAAGGCGAAGACCAGAGCCGCTTCCAGCATCAGGCCCTGGAGGACAACCTGTTCGCCCCAAGCCTGGGCGCCGACCTGAACGTGCTGCACGAGCAACGCAGCGCCAGCACCCACCAACAGCAAGGTCGGGTCACGCACATCAGTGGTGCCGACGTGAAGCTGGACATCACGCAGACACTCCAGGATATCGGCACCCACTACTCCGCCGCCACCGGCACACTGGCGATCAAGGCCGGCAGCCATGACCAGCAAGCCAGCCACACTGTCGAAACCAAGACGCTGAAGCGCCTGGACACCGACACCCGCGCCCGCCTGGACACCAACACCGGCACCGACATCAACTTCAAGATGGTCGGCAGCGGCGGCTCGACCAACACCACCACGCGCGACAGCAAGGCCCTGCCCAGCCTGTACCAGGGCCACGCGGGCGTGCAGATCCAACTGGGCACCGATGGTCGCTACGAAGGCGCTACCTTCGAGTCCGCCACAGGCCCGGTGAGCGTCGAAGGCGCAGGCAACATAACATTCGAGCAGGCTCGTGATGAGCAGAGTCGGGCCAGCACCGTGATCGACGGCTCAGCCTGGGCCAAGGTGGGCACCAGCCCCACGGCGGGCAAAAGCATGGGCGGCAGTGTGATTGGCAAGTACACCACCGACAGCAGCGCCGACAGCCAGGGCCGCGCCGTACAGATCCACACACCGGGTGCCGCGACGATCGGTGCGGGCAAACAGGTGTATCTGGAAGGCACGCAGTTCGGCAGCCATGACCGTAAGGTCGGCAGCCTGGACATCAAGGCCGGTGACACCGCGAACATCGTCAACGCCACCAACACCCACCAGGCCGATGGCGCCGTTTACGGCGGCGGCCTGCAAATGAGCCTGGCACGCAACGCGCCAAGCGGCGGCAAGGGCGGCGGCATGGGGGCCAGCCTGGAACTGGGCCGTACCGACGAGCGCAGCACCACAGCCCAGCCTGGCCAATGGCACATCGACAACAGCGCCAAGGTCACCGCAGGCAGCAGCGCCGAGAAGGCTATCGACATCCAGGGCCTGCAGGTGGACGCCAAACAGCTGGCACTGGACGCCAGCAAAGGCGGGATCGCCATGACGGGCGGCCAAAGCGAAGAGCAACGCAACAACAAGGGGGTGGGCCTGGGCCTGGGCATCAACGGTGCCAACACCACCGACGCCGCCAAGGGCCATACCGCCGTTCACGGCCGCGCCACCCTGGACCTCGATAAGCTGGCCAGCACCACCCACCAAAACACGGAAATCCGTGCGGAGCAGCTGGACATGAACAGCCGTCGCGACACGCATATGGCTGGTGTCACGGTGAATGCCGACAAGGTCGTCGGCAGCGTGGGCGGCGACCTGATCGTCGAAAGCCGTCAGGACCAGGTCAACGGCCACAAGGTCAACCTGGACGCGCGCCTGAACGCCGAGAAAAACCCCCAGGGCCTGGTCAATGGCGCCACGGCGCTGGCGGGACCGGCGGGCGGCAAGGTCCAGGAGAAGATCGGCAGTGGCCTGCAGAAAGTCGACCTGGGCTTCGCCCCCACGCTGAACCTGGACGTGAGCAAGACCCAGCGCGACACCGCCATGGCGCAAACCGTGATCAGCGGGCGTGACGGGATTGCGCTGCAGGTGGACGGCACAACCCAGCTCAATGGCGCACAACTCAAGAGCCCGCGTGGGGAAGTTGATCTGGGGGGCAGCACGGTGAACAGCAGCAGTCTGAGCGGCAGCGACCATTCGTTTGGGTTGGAAGGCAAGTTGTCACTGGTGCCTGAGGAAATGACCCAGAACCTGATCAATGCCTTTAACGGCGAGAAGGACAGCAAGGACAGCACGTCTGACCTGGGGCTGTTGCGCACCAAGGGGCATGATCAGCAGCAGACGCTGGAAGGAGGGATCAAGCACAAGCAGGGGTGATGTCAGGTTGGTCGTTGGGTGCCAGGCTTTCGGGCCTCATCGCGAGCAAGCTTTGCTCCCACAGTGTTGAGCCTACCACGGCGGATGGCACGCCACTGTGGGAGCAACCGGGGTCGCGCTCGACCTTGCTCGCGATGAGGCCCTGAAGCCTGGCACCCAAGGATCAGAAATCCGCGAGGCGCCAGACTTCGTAGGCGGGCGTCTCATAGGGGTGGCTGGCCTTGAGGGCAGCCACCACCGCTTCGATCAGCTCGTCCGCCACCACAAGCTCAACCTTCCACTCTTCCACCCGCTCAAGCAGACCGGTCTGGCCCACAAACGGCGTTGCGCCGTCCATGGGCCGGAACTGGCCTTGCCCCAGCGTCTGCCAGGCGCAGCTGTCATAGGCGCCGATGCGACCGCCACCGGCGGCAAACACAGCGCTTTTGACCGCCTCCACATGGCTGGGCGGCACGAAGAAGGCAAGCTTGTACACGGCCTTAGTTCACCCAGACGCGCGCGTTGCGGAACATGCGCATCCACGCCGCGTCTTCGTTCCAGTCATCAGGGCGCCACGAGTTCTGCACGGCGCGGAACACACGCTCCGGGTGCGGCATCATGATGGTGACGCGACCGTCGCGGCTGGTCAGACCGGTAATCCCGCGCGGCGAACCGTTCGGGTTGGCCGGGTAGGCTTCGGTGACCTTGCCGTGGTTGTCGACGAAACGCAGTGCCACGCAACCCGACACATCGGCTTCAATCAGCGCCTGCTGGTTGGCGAACTCCGCATGGCCTTCGCCGTGGGCGATGGCGATCGGCATACGCGAACCGGCCATGCCCTGCAGGAACACCGAGTTGGACTTCTGCACTTCAACCATCGCCACGCGCGCTTCGAACTGCTCGGAACGGTTGCGTACGAAGTGTGGCCAGAACTCGGTGCCCGGGATCAGCTCGTGCAGGTTGGACATCATCTGGCAACCGTTGCACACGCCCAGGGTGAAGGTGTCGTTGCGCTCGAAGTACTGCTGGAACGCATCGCGGGCACGGGCGTTGAACAGCGCCGACTTGGCCCAGCCTTCACCGGCACCCAGCACGTCGCCGTAGCTGAAGCCACCACAGGCCACCAGGCCCTTGAACTCGTTCAGGTCGACACGACCGGCGAGGATATCGCTCATGTGCACGTCGATGGCGTTGAAGCCGGCGCGGTCGAAGGCGGCAGCCATTTCGACCTGGCCGTTGACGCCCTGCTCGCGCAGTACGGCAACCTGAGGGCGCACACCGGTCTTGATGTACGGCGCACTGACGTTTTCGTTGACGTCGAAGCCCAGCTTGACGCTCAGGCCCGGGTTGTCTTCTTCCAGCAGTACGTCGAACTCCTGATCGGCACACTCGGCGTTATCGCGCAGGCGCTGGATCTGGTAGCTGGTCTCAGCCCACTGGCGTTGCAGCAGACGACGGTCGCCTTCAAACAGCTGCTCGCCGTTCAGGCTGATGTACACGTGACCGTTGTTGACCGGCTGGCCGATCACGGCCACGCAGTCACCCAGGCCGGCAGCGCTGAACTGGGCGAGGATGTCGGCGGTGGCGTCCTGGCGAACCTGGATGACCGCGCCCAGCTCTTCATTGAAGAGGATGGCGTTGATCTCTTCCTTGGCGTCGGCCAGGGTGTCCAGTTGCAGGTCCAGGCCGCAGTGGCCGGCGAAGGCCATTTCCATCACGGTGGTCAGCAGGCCACCGTCGGAACGGTCGTGGTAGGCCAGCAGGTGACCGTCGGCGTTCAGGCCCTGGATCACGGCGAAGAAGGCTTTCAGGTCTTCGGCATCGTCCACGTCCGGCGCGGCCTTGGCCAGCTTGGCGTGGGCCTGGGCCAGGATCGAGGCGCCCATGCGGTTCTGGCCGCGGCCCAGGTCGATCAGCACCAGGTCGGTCAGGCCCTTGTCCATGCGCAGTTGCGGGGTCAGGGTCTTGCGGATGTCCACCACCGGGGCAAAGCCGGTGATGATCAGCGACATCGGCGAGGTCACGGTTTTCTCGGTGCCTTCATCGCTCCAGCGGGTTTTCATGGACATGGAGTCCTTGCCCACTGGAATGGTAATGCCCAGCTCAGGGCACAGCTCCATGCCGACTGCTTTCACGGCGTCGTACAGACGCGCGTCTTCGCCTGGGTGGCCGGCAGCGGACATCCAGTTGGCCGACAGTTTGATGTCGGACATTTTTGCGATGGACGAGGCAGCGATGTTGGTCAGGGTTTCACCCACGGCCATGCGCGCCGAGGCCGGGGCATCGAGCAGCGCCAGCGGCGTGCGTTCGCCCATGGCCATGGCTTCACCGGTGTACACGTCAAAGCTGGTGGCGGTGACGGCAACGTCGGCCACCGGCACTTGCCACGGGCCAACCATCTGGTCGCGGTTGACCAGACCGGTGATGGTGCGGTCGCCGATGGTGATCAGGAAGCTCTTGCTGGCCACGGCAGGGTGGTGCAGCACGCGCTCGATGGATTCGGCCAAGTCCAGCTGGGCTGGATCGAAGTCGTCGCCCAGCTCGGTTTCGCGCACGGCCGAACGGTGCATGCGCGGGGCCTTGCCCAGCAGCACTTCCAGCGGCATGTCGACGGCGTTGTTGCCGAAGTGGCTGTCGGTCACGGTCAGTTGCGGCTCGGCAGTTGCCTCGCCCACTACCGCGAACGGGCAGCGCTCGCGTTCGCAGATGGCCTGGAAGCGCTCGAAGTCGGCGGCGTCGACGGCCAGCACGTAGCGTTCCTGGGATTCGTTGCTCCAGATTTCCAGCGGGGCCATGCCCGGCTCGTCGTTGGGCACGTTGCGCAGCTCGAAACGGCCGCCACGGCCACCGTCGTTCACCAGTTCCGGGAAGGCGTTGGACAGACCGCCCGCGCCCACGTCGTGGATGAAGCTGATCGGGTTCTTGTCGCCCAGCTGCCAGCAGCGGTCGATGACCTCCTGGCAGCGGCGTTCCATTTCCGGGTTTTCGCGCTGTACCGAGGCGAAGTCCAGGTCGGCCGAGCTGGTGCCGGTGGCCATGGAGGAAGCAGCGCCGCCGCCCAGGCCGATGAGCATGGCCGGGCCGCCCAGCACGATCAGCTTGGAGCCGACGGTGATTTCGCCTTTCTGCACGTGTTCGGCGCGGATGTTGCCCATGCCGCCCGCCAACATGATTGGCTTGTGGTAGCCGCGCACTTCTTCACCGTGCGGGGTGTCGATGGCCTGTTCGAAGGTACGGAAGTAGCCGGTCAGGGCCGGACGACCGAATTCGTTGTTGAACGCAGCGCCGCCCAGCGGGCCGTCGATCATGATGTCCAGCGGAGTAACGATGCGCTCGGGCTTGCCGTAGGCCTTTTCCCATGGCTGTTCGAAGCCGGGGATGTTCAGGTTGGAGACGGTGAAACCGGTCAGGCCAGCCTTGGGCTTGGCGCCGCGACCGGTGGCGCCTTCGTCACGGATCTCGCCGCCGGAACCGGTGGAAGCACCCGGGAACGGCGCGATGGCGGTCGGGTGGTTGTGGGTTTCCACCTTCATCAGGATGTGCACCGGCTCCTGCACCGCGCCGTACTGGCGGGTTTCAGGGTTCGGGAAGAAGCGACCGGCCACGCTGCCGACGATCACCGAAGCGTTGTCCTTGTAAGCGGACAGCACGCCTTCGTTGTGCATCTGGTAGGTGTTCTTGATCATGCCGAACAGGCTTTTTTCCTGGCTCTGGCCGTCAATGTCCCAACTGGCGTTGAAGATTTTGTGGCGGCAGTGCTCGGAGTTGGCCTGGGCGAACATCATCAGTTCGATGTCGTGGGGGTTGCGACCCAGACCTTCGAAGCTCTTCACCAGGTAGTCGATCTCGTCCTCGGCCAGGGCCAGGCCCAGCTCGACGTTGGCTTTTTCCAGCGCGGCACGGCCGCCGCCCAGCACGTCGATGGCGGTCAGGGGTTTTGGCTCGGCGTGGCTGAACAGGCCGGCGGCCTCTTCTAGCCTGCCCAGCACCACCTGGGTCATGCGGTCGTGCAGCAGGCCGGCGACGATCTGCGCCTCGGCGTCGCTGAATTCACCGCTGACATAGAAGGCAATACCACGTTCCAGACGCTGGACGTTGGCCAGGCCGCAGTTGTGGGCGATATCGCTGGCCTTGCTCGACCATGGCGAAATGGTGCCGAACCGCGGCATGACCAGGAACAGGCGGCCGGTAGGCTCCTGCACCGGCACGCTCGGGCCGTACTTGAGAAGACGAGCAAGGACTTGCTGCTCATCGGCGGTCAGTTCGCCAGCGACTTCGGCGAAGTGGGCAAATTCAGCGTACAAGCCACTGACAGCGGGGACTTTCTGGCTCAGTTGCTCGAGTAATTTACCGTGGCGAAAGGCAGAAAGGGCAGGAGCGCCGCGCAGGATCAACATCTTCGGGACAGCCTCAGAAAGGGGTGTGCTTAGAGGCCGTGCATTCTAGCGTAAACCGCCGCCGCAGGCACTCAAAACGGTAATCGCGGCGCCAGCCGGGCATTGGAGCGCATATCCTGTCTTTAGAGTCAAATAAATTTCTACGTAGCAGCTGCCGCAGGCGGCGTCCGGCTGCACCACCGTGGCGCCTGCGGACGCCGCCTTCGGCAGCTGCTACAAAAATTGGCGCATCGCCTAGCAGACTCGCGCGATACTGTCGAGATATGGCGCCCACCTCGCTTTGCGTATACTGCAAGGATGCATTCAAAGACTGCTTCACGCCCGCGCTTCGCCAAATGGCTGATCGCAACCGGACTACTCCTTCTGCTCAACGGCTGCGTCGACAAACCCAGCACGCTCGAGCGAGTCAAGGAGGACGGCGTATTGCGCGTGATAACCCGCAACAGCCCGGCCACCTACTTCCAGGACCGCAACGGCGAAACCGGTTTCGAGTACGAACTGGTCAAGCGTTTTGCCGATGACCTGGGGGTGAAACTGGAAATCGAGACCGCCGACAACCTCGACGATCTGTTCAGCCAGGTGGGCAAACCCAACGGCCCGGTGCTGGCCGCTGCCGGCCTGGTCAGCGATGATCAGCGCAAGACCCAGGTACGCTTTTCCCACTCCTACCTGGAAGTGACCCCGCAGGTCATCTACCGCAACGGCCAGTCGCGCCCCACCGACGCCGCCGACCTGGTGGGCAAGAAAATCATGGTGCTCAAGGGCAGCAGCCATGCCGCCCAGTTGGCCGAACTTAAAAAGCGTTATCCCGCCATTCAATACGAAGAATCCGACGCGGTGGAAGTCGTTGACCTGCTGCGCATGGTCGATGAGGGTCAGCTGGATCTGACACTGGTTGATTCCAACGAGCTGGCGATGAACCAGGTGTACTTCCCCAACGTGCGCGTGGCCTTCGACCTGGGCGACGCCCAGCAGCAACGCTGGGCCGTCGCCGCCGGCGAAGACAACAGCCTGCTCAACGAAATCAACAGCTACCTGGACAAGGTGCAGAAGAACGGCACCCTGCAACGCCTCAAGGATCGCTACTACGGCCATGTGGACGTACTGGGCTACGTGGGTGCCTACACCTTTGCCCAGCACCTGCAGCAGCGCCTGCCGCATTTCGAGAAAAACTTTCACGCCTCGGCCAAGAACGAACAGGTGGACTGGCGCCTGCTGGCTGCCATTGGCTACCAGGAGTCCATGTGGCAGGCCGACGTCACGTCCAAGACCGGCGTGCGTGGCTTGATGATGCTGACCCAGAACACTGCCCAGGCCATGGGCGTGGCCAACCGGCTGGACCCCAAGCAGAGCATCGAGGGCGGCGCCAAGTACTTCGCCCTGGTCCGTGACCAGTTGGACGACAAGATCGAGGAGCCTGACCGCACCTGGTTCGCGCTGGCCGCCTACAACGTGGGCAGCGGCCACCTGGAAGACGCCCGGCAACTGGCGCGCAACGAGGGGCTCAATCCCAACAAGTGGCTGGACGTGAAGAAAATGCTGCCGCGACTGGCCCAGAAGCAGTGGTACAGCAAGACCAAGTACGGCTATGCCCGTGGTGGCGAGCCGGTGCATTTCGTGGCCAACATCCGCCGCTACTACGACATTCTGACCTGGGTGACCCAGCCGCAGATGGAAGGTGGGCAGGTGGCCGAAGGAAACATGCATGTGCCGGGGGTGAACAAGGACAAGCCGGCGCAGGATAATCCTGCGCTGTAGATCGGTGGCGGTTGCTTCCAGGGCAGAGCCCTGTCCTACACCGATCGGGCCATGGGTGCCAGGGAGGCAAAGCTATCCGCTGCTGGCTGTGTGCTTTGCCTTACTGACACGACTGCCGCGACCGGTGTAGGACAGGGCTCTGCCCTGGAAGCAGGCGACATCAACCTCACCCCTTCGCCCGTCGAGCCTTGAAGAACTCGCTCAGGATCGCCCCGCATTCCTCCGCCAGCACCCCGCCTTCGATCATCACCCGATGATTCAGAAAGCCTTGGGTAAAGAACTGCCCCTGGCTCTGCGCCACCCCCGCCTTGGGCTCCAGCGCCCCGAACACCACCCGCGCAACCCGCGAATGCACGATCAACCCCGCGCACATGCTGCACGGTTCAAGCGTCACGTAGAGCGTGCTGCCCGGCAGCCGGTAGTTACTGACCGACTGCGCCGCATTGCGGATGGCAACCATCTCGGCATGGGCGCTGGGGTCGCTGCCGCTGATCGGGCAATTGAATCCGCGCCCCACGATTTCCCCACCCTGCACCAGCACCGCGCCCACCGGCACCTCGCCCATGGCCGCGCCCTGGGCCGCCAGCGCCAGCGCTTCGCGCATGAAATGCTGATCGCGACTGCGGTCGATGATCTGTGGCTGGCGCATGTCAGGCCACCTCGATGGCGGCCATGAGGCCGGTTTCCATGTGGTCGACCACGTGGCAGTGGAACATCCAGGTCCCGGGATTATCGGCCACCAACGCCACCTGCGCCCGCTCGTGCTTGCCCAGCAGGTAGGTGTCGGTGAAATACGGCTCGATGCTGTGGCGACTGGAAGCAATCACCTTGAAGGTCATGCCGTGCAGGTGGATCGGGTGCTGGTACTGGGTCATGTTCTTCAATTCGAAAATATAGCTTTTGCCCCGCACCAGCCGGGCGATGGGCCGGTCGGCGCAGGTCTTGTCGGTGACGTCCCAGGCCTGGCCGTTGATCTGCCAGAGGCTGGGCGGGCGGCCATTATCACCTGTCGCCGACACCGAGCCTACCCACTCCACGTTGAAGTTGAGCACTTCGGCGCTGGCCAGGTCCGGTTCGGCCACCGGATTGGGCGGCAGCGGCGCCGGCCACTCACCCGCAGGGCCTGCATGGGCCACCGCGCGCAGGGTACCCAGGCGCATTGAGCCGTCGCGCAGCGCCACTTCCTGCCCCTCAGGCGGCATTTTCACCGCCAGGCATGCGCGCATGCCAGGCCCCAGCCAGTAATCCTGACCGAGCGCGCGGGGTCGGATCGGGTTACCGTCCAACGCGTACAGCCGCCCCTCGGCCGCGCCACGTAGGTTGATGCGGTAGGTGGCGGTATTGTCCAGGTTCAATAGCCGCACCCGCACGATCTGCCCGGCCGGCAGGTCCACGGTTGGCCGGGTGATGCCGTTGACGGTCGCCAGCCGGCCCAGGGTGCCATTGCGCGCCGCTTCGCGCGCCACCATGAACGGCAGGAAGGCGCCCTGCTCGTCCACGTGCCAGGTCTTCAGGCTCAGGGTGGCCTCGTGGGCAAACCCCGCTGGCTCGCGCTCCTCGACGATCAGCGGCCCTACCAGCCCGCGCCCCAACTGCTCGCTGCTGGCCACATGCGGGTGGTACCAGTAGCTGCCGGCATCCGGCACTTTGAAGCGGTAGTCGAAGTATTCGCCGGGCAACACCGGCAATTGCGACACATAGGGCACGCCGTCCATCTCCAGCGGCAGACGGATGCCGTGCCAGTGAATGGTGGTGGGCACCGGCAAGTGATTGATGAACCGCACCCGCAGCCAGTCGCCCTGGCGTGCCCGCAGCTCGGTACCAGGCACCGAACCGCCGAAGGCCCAGGCCTCGGACAGCCGGCCGCTGACCAGTTCCATGGCCAAGGGCGCGGCCACCAGCACGTAATCATGCCCGGCGCCCGGCCTCGCGCGCCCCAGCCAGTAGCGCGCCGCGCCGCCAGCCCCCACACCCAATGCCGCAAGGCCAGCCACACCCCCCAGCCATTGCCGACGCGTCAACGCCATGATCACCGCCCCTCGATTACCCCTGCCCGCAAGCCGGGCAAGATACACCGGAGCACCGGGTGTGCGGGGCCAATGAAACATTTTGCCAAAAAATCCCCGCCCACCCTCCCCCGGTCTCCTAGCTATGTACCACTCCCGCGCAGGGGTCGCGCTCCAGACTGATCGCCCATTCTTCGACAAGGACGTCAGCCATGACTGAACAACCCACTGCCGCCGACCGCCAGCACCTGATCGACATTGCCACGCGCCTGGCCGACCAGCTGCCCGACATGCGCCAGAAAGCGCGGGACACCGCCAACCTCATCCTCAAGCGCCACACCGGGCACTTCGGTGAACCCGACCATATCTGGTGGCACCGCTGGGATTCGGCCAACAGTTCGCCGCGCTCGTTCACCGGCTGGGAGCACTGGGGCAAACCCATCGAGTCGATGACCTTCCCGCAATTGGTCATGACACGCTTCCAGCCCGGCGACCAGGACAACGCCGACCTGCTGCACCAGATGGGCGGTTTCTACACCCAAGGCCCGAACGAGCGGGTGTACAACGAAAAAAACGAGGTACGACTGGACCCGCAAGACGTCCTCAATGACTTTTGGGGACTGAATTTCGCCGCCGAATTTTCTAGCGAACTGAACACGTTCTGGGCCCAGCATGCCGGTGATTTCCGGGTGATGGCCAAGGCCAACTTCCTCTCCAAGGCCCTGGAGGATCGCCAGGCTCGGCGCATCTCCGACACCCAGTTCCAGATTCTGGTCAAGGCCGTGGCCGGCGACGTGCAATGGCCCATCACCCTCAAGACCTTGCAAACCGAGATCACACCGACTGCCGGGCTGAAGGTCTACCCGTTCGCCGTGGGGGGCAGCGTGGCCACCGACATCCTGCGCATCGTCGATGAGGACGGCTGGCACTATCTGTACATGCCCGGCGCGGTCAACACCTTCCACGCCTTCGAAACCGAGCAGGATTTGTACTGGTGGGTGATGCTGGAAACCAACATGGCGGACAACCGCGCGCGCTTCATGAGCCACTGGCCGGTGTACGAGAACGTCAACCATGCGCTGCACGACCGCTTCGATCAGCTTTTCTATCATTGGGGGCGCGATACCTCCAAACTCATCGACCCGGGCCAGGGTCCACTCACCAGCGATCCCTTCACCTTCCTGGCGGGGCGCGCGGAGGGGCGCATGCGCGGCGAGCTGACACTGCTGGGCCACTCCAACGACGAACTGCGCAAGCAGCTGTGGGTGGGTTACCTGCAGGCCTTCGGCAAAACCTTCGGCGGCATGGCAGCGGTGGACTGGCCAGTGGCGTTGGCGGTGGTGGGTGCCGGCATCGCCGAACTGGGCCTGCACATTGACGAAGCCATCAACGGCCACACCACTGCCAAACGCAAGGAGGCCGTGGTGGCCGCCATCGTCAGCGCGGTGGACGTGCTGTTCAATGCCACCTTCCTGTGGTCGGGTAGCGAGGAAGCCATTGGCAGCGAGTTCCGCGTCGCCGAAACCCGCTTCACACTCGAAGACATTCAAGACCAGCTGCCGGCGCCCCTGGCGCCGGTGGAAACCTCGCAACTGCTGGCCCCGATGGAAACCAACGAACTGCTGGACGGCTACACCCGCGGCAAGGTGGGCAAGATGCGCGGCGTTTACCTCAATGATGCCGGCCAGCCTCACATCGACATGGAAGGCATCGCCTATCAAGTGCGCTGGTCGAACGACCTCAACCACTGGGCCATCGTCGATCCGGCCAACCCGTTTTCGTTCTACGGCAGCGTACCCGTGCGCCTTACCGATGAGGATATCTGGGAGCCCGTGGGGCGCCTGGGGCTCAAGGGCGGTGGCAAGTTCTTCGGTAAAAAGCCGTGGGGTAACCCGGTGGCGGGCCCAAGCCGTGCCATTACGCCGACCTTTCGCTACGACGTGCCGGTAGAGCTGCGCGACAGGTTACGTGACGCCGCCAACGGTTTTCGAGAACGCGAAATCAAAGGCAGCCACATCGACATGGATGCGTTCAAACCGGGATTCCATGACGTCTACGCTGACTTCAGAGCATTACGCGACAAGCTGAAGGTTGACGCCGACGCTTTCATGGGCGAATACACCCTGCCACCCCGCCCGGAACTGCCGACCTTCGGCCCTGCAGACAACCAGGCCAGCGTCATCAAGGCGCTGTACGGCAAAAGCGAAGGCGTGGTGATCGGTGAAAATCACTCCAGCATCGCCAGCAAGAAATTCCTGATCGACAACATGGAACTGCTGGCCAAGCTGAAAGTGCGCACGCTGTATCTGGAGCACCTGCTGACCGACTTTCATCAAGCACACCTGGATGCTTTCGCGCGCACCGGCAAGATGCCGCCGGAGCTGGAGTTGTACTTGGGCAGCATGGACCGGGGATTCCAGACCGACCCGCAAGGGCGCTATACCTTCACTGAACTGGTCAAGGCCGCCAACCGCCACCATCTGCGCATCCAGGCACTGGACTGCATGGCCAGCTACCGCCAGAGCGGCCTCATCGACCCTACCGATACCGCGCGGCAGAAAATGATGAACTTCTTCGGCCACACCGTCATCGCCTCCGATACCGGCATACGCGGAAAGGCGAAGTGGATTGCCCTGGTAGGCGATACCCACGCCAACACCTTCAACGGCGTGCCAGGCATGGCTGAACTGGAAGGCGCCATTGGCCTGCGCGTGGACGATGTGACTAGCGGTAGCGCCCACGGCATCCGCCCGGATGCGGGAAGGCATGGTACCAATCAGGTAGGTACAGGTGTGGCCTTCGTCAAGAACGACCTCAACTACTCGCTGCCCACCCTGCAGGCTGCGCGCGATCTGGAGAAGGACCTCCCCCGCCCCGGCATGTTCACCCTGGACCATCTGCGCGGCGAAAAAGTGCTGGTGCACCGCGCGGGCGATGGCGCGCTGGTGTACACGCCGATCAAGAAGGACGGCGAGTTCATCTACATCGAACGGCCCAAATGGACCACCGTCCACAATCGCCGGTTCGACAATACCCGTGAGTTGATCACCGCATTGAGCCTGATCGGCATGAGAAACGTGGGTTGATAAAAGCACCGTAGCCGCTGCCGAAGGCTGCGCTGGCCCTGTGCCCCACTGGAAATTTCCAGGGTTCACACCGGCCGGTGCAGCCTGGCGGCAGCGGCTGCAGTGATGCAAGCGACACCAATCTGAAGTCACATCGCACACAGCTAGCCGCTGCTAGAAAAAAATCGCCGGGCTAACCGAAAATCGAGCACTCAGCGCCGCGATATGATCCTTGGTAAGGTTTCGACCGCGGCCATTGAGAATCTTCGAAACCAGAGATTTGCTGCCAATCTCGGGCAGGTCTGCCACGCCGAGACCATGCTGTTCCATGAGCAACTTCAGCACGTCCACGCCACTCAACGCGGCAACGGTTGAATCGAATCGCTCAAACGCGGGCGATTCGCGCTCCCAGCGCTCGATCGAACCCGACACAATCTCGATGAGGACGCGATTGGCGTCATAGTCATCAATCAGGTGATCCATCAGAGCAAGCGCTTGCGCGTAGTCAGTTTCATCGCTGATATGGCCGATGAAAGAGGCGCCATCGAGCAACGCACGAGCCCGCTCTTTAATTAATGAGGTGTCCATTATTCGCGCTCCTGACGGTAGCGATTGCACAGGCGGTCATACTCGCGATGGGGGACGATGTGCTTCACATACATCCGGTTATCCATAAACGCTATGAAGGCAATCATCCGCAGATTATTCCCACCAATATCGATAACCCACCATCTATCCCGATAACGGAAATTATCCAACGATGGGAACACACATCGGAGCTGACTTGGCGTGTCAAATTCCCCGGCTCGCAACACCTTATAGGTGCGCGCAATTGCCTGGGCATCATTGGGGTGCGCCTTCGCGGCGTCATCAAACGGTTTTTTGGAAATCACATGCATAGCTGAGCGAGTGTCCTTACAATACTGGGCGCAAGTTGACATTTTGTCAACAAAATCCGATCCCGTTCTCGCCTCCCTGCAGAGCGAAATCGAGCACAAGGATACATTTCCCCTCGCAACCAGCCTGGCTTCATTCGTCACCAAATATGGCCGAAGACTTCACTACGCATAGATGCCACGCATAAAAAAACCGCCCCGGACACAAGGCCCGGCGCGGTTTCTTTTTAGCCATCAGCCCTCAGGCCAATCGCATCATTCCCACTCAATCGTCGCCGGCGGCTTGCTCGACACGTCGTAAGTCACGCGCGAAATGCCTTCGATCTCGTTGATGATGCGGCCGCTGACGGTTTCCAGCAGCTCGTAAGGCAGGTGTGCCCAACGTGCAGTCATGAAGTCGATGGTTTCAACGGCGCGCAGGGCAACGACCCAGGCGTAACGACGGCCGTCACCGACCACGCCTACCGACTTCACCGGCTGGAACACCACGAACGCCTGGCTGACCTTGTGGTACCAGTCGGCCTTGCGCAGTTCTTCGATGAAGATGTGGTCGGCACGACGCAGCAGGTCGGCGTACTCTTTCTTCACTTCACCCAGGATACGCACGCCCAGGCCCGGGCCCGGGAACGGATGACGGTAGACCATGTCGTACGGCAGGCCCAGTTCCAGGCCCAGACGGCGGACTTCGTCCTTGAACAGCTCGCGCAGCGGCTCGACCAGCTTGAGGTTCATTTCCTCAGGCAGGCCACCCACGTTGTGGTGCGACTTGATCACGTGGGCCTTGCCGCTCTTGGCACCGGCCGACTCGATCACGTCAGGGTAGATGGTGCCCTGGGCCAGGTACTTGATGTTTTCCAGCTTGCAGGATTCGGCATCGAACACGTCGATGAAGGTGCGGCCGATGATCTTGCGCTTCTTCTCTGGGTCGGCTTCGCCGGCCAGGTTGTTCAGGAACTGCTCTTCGGCGTTGGCGCGGATCACCTTGACGCCCATGTTCTCGGCGAACATGGCCATCACTTGCTCGCCTTCGTGCAGGCGCAGCAGGCCGTTGTCGACGAATACGCAGGTCAGCTGGTCGCCGATGGCCTTGTGCAGCAGGGCTGCAACCACCGAGGAGTCGACACCGCCGGACAGACCCAGCAGCACGTTGTCGGTACCCACCTGGGCGCGGATGTTGGCGATGGCGTCTTCGGCAATCTTCGAAGGCGTCCACAGGGCTTCACATTCGCAGATGTCGAGGATGAAGCGCGACAGGATGCGACCGCCTTGCTTGGTGTGGGTCACTTCCGGGTGGAACTGCACGCCGTAGTAGCCACGGGCATCGTCGACCATGCCGGCGATCGGGCAGCTTGGGGTGCTGGCCAGCACGTGGAAGCCTTCCGGGATCTTGGTGACCTTGTCACCGTGGCTCATCCACACGTCCAGGCCGAACACGCCGTCAGCGTCGACGTGGTCTTCGATGCCATCGAGGATGCGGCTCTTGCCCACCACGTCAACACGGGCGTAGCCAAACTCACGCAGCTCGGAACCTTCAACCTTGCCGCCCAGTTGCTCGGCCATGGTCTGCATGCCGTAGCAGATGCCGAACACTGGCACGCCCAGGTCCCACACCGCTTGCGGTGCACGCGGGCTGTTGGCTTCGTGCACGGATTCCGGGCCGCCGGCCAGGATGATGCCGCGCGGGGCGAATTCGCGAATCGCTTCGTCGTCCATGTCGAAGGGGTGCAGCTCGCAGTACACGCCGATTTCGCGCACGCGACGGGCGATCAGCTGGGTGTACTGGGAACCGAAGTCCAGAATCAGGATTCGGTGGGCGTGAATGTCGAGGGCCATGACTAGTTCTCGTCAGTGGTAATCGGAAACAACACGGGGCTGCAATGAACAGCCCCGCCTAAAAATTCAGCAAGCGCCCGGGGCGGTGGCCACGGGCGCTTGAGGTCAACCTACGCGATAGTTCGGCGCTTCCTTGGTGATCTGCACGTCGTGGACGTGAGATTCGGCCATGCCGGCACCGGTGATGCGCACGAATTCAGGCTTGGTGCGCATTTCTTCGATGTTGGCGCTGCCGGTGTAACCCATGGAGGAGCGCAGGCCACCCATCAGCTGGTGGATGATGGCGGTCAGGGTGCCTTTGTACGGCACGCGGCCTTCGATGCCTTCCGGTACCAGCTTCTCGGCGCCAGCGGCCGAATCCTGGAAGTAACGGTCGGACGAGCCCTGGGCCTGGGACATGGCGCCCAGCGAACCCATGCCGCGGTAAGCCTTGTACGAACGGCCCTGGAACAGCTCGATCTCGCCCGGGGCCTCTTCGGTACCGGCGAACATCGAACCCATCATCACGCACGAGGCGCCCGCCACGATGGCCTTGGACAGGTCACCGGAGAAGCGGATGCCGCCGTCGGCGATCAGCGGCACGCCCGAACCTTCCAGGGCGGCGGCGACGTTGGCGATGGCGCTGATTTGCGGCACGCCGACACCGGCGACGATACGGGTGGTGCAGATGGAGCCTGGGCCGATACCGACCTTGACCGCATCGGCGCCAGCTTCAACCAGGGCCTTGGCCGCAGCGCCGGTGGCGATGTTGCCGCCGATGACCTGCACCTGCGGGTAGTTGTCCTTCACCCAGCGAACGCGATCGATCACGCCCTTGGAGTGACCGTGGGCAGTGTCGACCACCACCACGTCAACGCCGGCGGCTACCAGGGCAGCAACGCGCTCGCCGGTGTCCTTGCCGGTGCCGACGGCCGCGCCGACGCGCAGGCGAGCCTGGTCGTCCTTGCTGGCCAGCGGGTAGGCCTTGGCCTTTTCGATGTCCTTGACGGTCATCATGCCCTTGAGCTGGAACTTGTCGTCCACGATCAGGACTTTTTCCAGGCGGTGCTTGTGCAGCAGCTCGCGCACTTCGTTCTTGTCGGCGCCTTCGCGCACGGTGACCAGACGCTCTTTAGGCGTCATCACTTCGCGAACGGTGGCTTCCAGACGGGTTTCGAAACGCACGTCGCGGGAGGTGACGATGCCGACCAGGTCGCCATCGTGCAGTACCGGAACGCCGGAGATGTTGTGCTGACGGGTCAGCTCGAACAGGTCACGTACCGTGGCGTCAGCCTCGATGGTGATCGGGTCCTTGACCACGCCGGCCTCGAACTTCTTGACCTTGCGCACTTCGGCAGCTTGCTGCTCGATGGTCATGTTCTTGTGGATGATGCCGATGCCGCCTTCCTGGGCCATGGCGATGGCCAGACGGGCTTCGGTCACGGTGTCCATGGCGGCGGAGACCAGGGGAATATTCAGCTCGATGCCACGGGTCAAACGGGTCTTCAGGCTGACTTCATTAGGCAGTACTTCGGAATAACCGGGTACGAGAAGAATGTCGTCGAAGGTCAGTGCTTCTTGGCTGATACGCAGCATCGCGGGGGCTCCCGAGCGGGAAAAATGGAAGCGCGCCATTATACTCATACATGCCCCGATGCTCAATGTAAACATCAGGGCAATTGCGTCGCACCCTACAGGTCGACGCGCACCACGCGCACCTTGCGTTCCAGACGCTCGCCGAACTCATACAGGAATTCGGGCTTGAACCGTGCGTCGGCCCAGCCGTTGAAGATGAAGCCCAGGTTGGAAAACGCGCAGGGGTCCAGAAACAGGAAACCGTTGATGTCGTCCTCATGACGGCATTCGGGGCACATGAAGTTATCGGTGTGGCCGGGCATCCATTCTTCGAGGCTGTCGAACAGGGCCTCGCCGATTTCCTGACGGCATTCGGGGCAACCGGCCTCTTCCTTGAAATTTTTGGTGGGGGTGAAGATGCAGCGCTTGGTCACCAGTTCCAGGCCATTGACCGGCTGGCCGTAGGGCAGCAGGTCAGGGTGTTCGACCACGTTGCGCGCGCCCGGGCCGATGGCGTAGCCCATGCCGTTGCCGGTACGGCCGCAGGTGGTCAGCTGTTCTTCGATGATGTTCTTCTGCCACAACCAGCGCAGCACCCGCCGGGCCTTGCCTTCGCGCCCGGGAAAACTGGAAATCAACGGGACGATAATGCTTTGCGAACTCATGACGGCTGACCTGCGTGTGGCGTGAATCCGCGCAGCATAAAGCCATGGGGGCGCAGGTCAAGCGCCCAGGTAGCGACCGATCAGCGCGAGGCCGCTGGCCAGTACCAGCCAATTGACCAGGCGCACGAAGGCTTCACGCGACAGGCCCATGGTCAGGCGCCGGCCAATCCACAGGCCCAAGGCCATAGCGGGCAGCAGCGAGGCGGCCAGCACCAGCAGGCCGCCGTCGGTGTAGACGCCGGCGATGATGAACAGGGTCAGGCGCACCACGGTGCTGCAACTGATCAGCGCGCTTTGGGTGGCGCGGGCGGGCTCCTTGTCCAGGCGCGCATTCAGATAGATGGCATAGAGGAAGCCGCCGCTGCCGAACAGTGCACCGAACAGCCCGCCCACCACGCCCATCGGCACGGCCCAGGCCGCCCGCAGGCGTGCCGGCCGAACCTTCACCAGCAGGCCGTACAGGGCGTAGGCACTGATGAACAGCCCCATCAGCAGCAGAAGCAGACGCGACTGGAGGTTGAGCAGGAATACCACGCCTATCGTGCAGCCCACGGCCATGCACGGCAGCAGACGTTTCAGCTCCTGGCCCGCCACCGCCTTGCGGGAAGGCAGCAGGTTGCCGAACGCCGCGATGAAATCCAGCAGCACCAACAGTGGAATGATCCGCGCCAGCGGCATGAAGCAGATCAACACCGGCCCGGCCACCAGCGCCGTGCCGAAGCCGGCGATGCCGAACACAATGTAGGCCACGGCCACGCCCAGCAGCATGCAACTCCAGTCAAGCGCCGTGAATGGCAAAGTGCTCAGCAGGTGCATCGGCTATCTCCCCCGTTAATGACACGCCACTTTAGTCACCAGGCAGGCATCGCGACTAATATGCAATTTGCCCAGCAGCCATCTCGAAACGGCATACCATGATCTCAACCCGGCAATTGCACTACTTCGTGGAAATCGCCGACAGCGGCAGCTTCAGCGCCGCCTCCGAGCGACTGTTCATCGCCCAGTCGGCATTGAGCCGGCAGATTAAGGAGCTGGAAGGCGAACTGGGCACCCTGCTGTTCGAGCGCACGGCCCGTCAGCCGCGCCTGACGCCCGCCGGGGAAAACTTCCTGCCCCGGGCCCGGGCCATGTTGGCAGAGCTGGCCAAGGCCAGCACGGCGGCGCGGGAAATCGGCCGTGGCCAGCGTGGGCAGATTCGCCTCAGCCATTCCAGCACCGTGCCGTTGACCGGCCAATTGCTGACGACCCTAAAAGACTATCTGGCCCAGCAGCCCGGGGTGAGCCTGGAGATTGCCCAGCAATCGTCGGAGGCGCAGCTACAGGAGCTTCATGAGCACCGCCTGGATGTGGGGCTGCTGCGTCTGCCCGTGCTGCGCCAGCGCGAGGGTATTGTGCTGCGAGCATTGTTTACCGAACCGTTGAAGCTGGCGGTGGCCGCTGATCATCGGTTGGTTTCGCGGCAACGGGTCAGCCTCAGGGAACTGGCCCAGGAGCCGTTCATCTCCATCCCTCATCGGGACCGTGGTGGCCTGAGCTACCTGTCGGCCGAACTGTGCAGGGCGGCGGGGTTCTTTCCCAGGGCGGCGCAGGTAGTGTCGCGCAAGACCACGCAACTGCAATTGATCGAGGCGGGGTTCGGTGTGGCCTTGCTGCCGGTGAGCATGGCGGCGCTGGTGCCTGCCGGGGTGCGGCTGGTTGATCTGGAGGAAGACTGCCAAAGCACCGTGGCGCTGGCGTGCCGGGCCGACGACTCACCCCTGATCAGCGAATTCTGCCGACATTTTTGAGGTCAGACTGAGGGCCTTATCGCGAGCAAGCTTTGCTCCCACAGTGTAAAGGCCCAAATCTATGTTTGCTTCAACACTGTGGGAGCAAAGCTTGCTCGCGATAGGGCCAGCCCTGCCAACACCAATGTCGCAGCCAGGGCGCAATACCCTTATGATGCCCCCATGAACAAAGACCCTTTTGCCGTACTCGGCCTGGACCGCGAGGTCCTCACTGTCAGCCAGCTCAACGGCCGCGCCCGCGTGCTGCTCGAAGACGTGTTCAGCAACATCTGGGTGGAAGGCGAAATCTCCAACCTCGCCCGCCCGGCGTCTGGCCACGTGTACTTCACCCTCAAGGACAGCGGTGCCCAGGTGCGCTGCGCGCTGTTCCGGCAGAACGCCCAGCGCGTGCGCCAGGCGCTGAAAGACGGCCTGGCGGTCAAGGTGCGCGGCAAGGTCTCGCTGTTCGAAGGCCGTGGCGACTATCAACTGATCCTCGACACCGTGGAGCCGGCCGGTGACGGCGCCCTGCGCCTGGCCTTCGACGCGCTGAAGGAAAAGCTCAGCAGCGAAGGCCTGTTCAGCAGCGACCGTAAGGTTGCCCTGCCCGCCCACCCACAGCGCATCGGTATCGTCAGCTCGCCCACGGGCGCGGTGATCCGCGACATCATCAGCGTGTTCCGCCGCCGTGCGCCGCAGGTCGAACTGACCCTGATCCCCACTGCCGTGCAGGGCCGCGAAGCCATCAACCAGATCGTGCGCGGCATCCGCCTGGCCGATGCCGGCGGTTTCGACGCCATTATCCTGGCCCGTGGCGGCGGCTCGCTGGAAGACCTGTGGTGCTTCAACGAAGAGGCCGTGGCCCGCGCCATCGCCGCCTGCGTGACACCGATCGTCAGCGCCGTCGGCCATGAAACCGACGTGTCCATCAGTGACTTCGTCGCCGACGTGCGCGCGCCCACCCCGTCGGCCGCCGCCGAACTGCTGGCCCCCGACAGCAGCGACCTGCAACGCCGCCTGGAAAGCCTGCAACGGCGCTTGCTGATGCGCATCCAGAACCGCCTGGCCCACGACCGCCTGCGCCTGGACGGCCTGACCAAACGCCTGCGCCACCCCGGCGAGCGGCTGCGCCAGCAGGCCCAGCGCCTGGACGACCTGGACATGCGCATGCGCCGTGCCTTCGAACAGCGCCTGAACCTGCGCAAGCATCGTCTGGCGCAGCTGGAAACGCGCCTGGCCGGGCAACATCCTGGCCGGACCCTGGCCATGCTGCGCCAGCGCATCGAAGGCCTGGCCGAACGCCTGCCCCGCGCCATGCGCGAAGGCCTCAAGGCACGTCGGGTGCAGTTGAACAACCAGATGCAGACCCTGCACATCGTCAGCCCACTGGCTACGCTCAGCCGCGGCTACAGCATTTTGCTGGACGAACGCGGCCAGGCCGTACGCCGCGCCGAGCAGACCCGCACCGGCCAGCGTCTGACCGCCAAGCTGGGCGAAGGCGAACTGCAGGTGCGCGTCGAAGACAACCACCTGACCCCGGTCACCCTCTCGCTACTGGACTGAACCATGCGCCGCCTGCTGCCTGCCCTGCTATTGCTGTGCCTGGGCTTCAACGCCCAGGCCGACAGCTACCTGACCCGCCTGCTGAACAAGCCGGTGCCCGGTGGCGTCGCCGTGATCGACCTGGGCAGCGCGACCCAGCCGCCCAAGGCCTTTTTTGACGGCAAGCCGGTGCTGGTGGTGCGCGAACAACAGAACTGGCGCGCCATCGTCGGCCTGCCGTTGACCCAGAAACCCGGTGCGGCACGCATCACCACGGCAGACCAGCGCAGCCTGGGCTTTGTGGTGGGCAGCAAGCACTACCCCGAGCAACACATCACCTTAAAGAACAACCGCCAGGTCAATCCGAACCCCGCTGACCTGAAGCGCTTCGAGGTGGAACTGGCCGAACAGCTCAAGGCCTACCGCAGCTTCAGCCCCGGCACGCCGAGCAATCTGCTGCTGGACAAACCGGTCAACGGCCCGCTGTCGAGCCGCTTCGGCGTGCGGCGCTTCTTCAATGGCGAAGAGCGCAACCCCCACGCCGGGCTGGACTTCGCGGTGCCAGCCGGTACGCCGATCAAAACGCCGGCGGCGGGCAAGGTGATTCTGGTCGGCAACTACTTTTTCAACGGCAACACCGTGTTCGTCGACCACGGGCAGGGGTTTATCAGCATGTTCTGCCACATGTCGAAGATTGACGTGAAGGTGGGGCAGGATCTGGCGCGCGGTGCGGTGGTAGGCCGTGTCGGCATGACTGGGCGGGCGACGGGGCCGCATATGCACTGGAACGTCAGCCTCAATGATGCCCGCGTGGACCCCGCCATCTTCATCGGCGCGTTCCAGCCCTAACAAAGCTTGCTACCCAAGTGTGAGCTCATCCTCGGTGGTTGAGTTGACACCGTGGGAGATTCCATGGCGCTGGGCAACCTGTAGCAGCGGCCGTCAGGCCGCGTCACTGACGCCGCGCACTGTCTGACCCAACCGCGCCGCCTGTCACGCAGCCTTCGGCAGCTGCTACACCCTTCTGTGGGAGCGGGTTCTACCCGCGAAAAGGACACCGCGTAATACCTGGCACCCTGTGGCGCCCTTTTCGCGGGTAGAACCCGCTCCCACAAAGACAGTTGCTGCTACAGAGGTGCGGCGTACGCTGTGGGAGAAAGGGGGGGCGCCGCCTAGCCCTTGCTGGCGAGAGGCCGGCAGCCACACCGCAATAGTCCGCAGGTGTCAGTCAGGATTATTGAAATACGCCAACGCATCCCTCAGCTTCGCCTGCGTTTCTTCACTGAATGACGCCACCTCATCCTCAGTCAGCAGCCCCCTCACGTAAACCGCCTGAAGGTTAATAGAGGCATGTCCTCGCGAATGGCGAAAGCTATCGAACACCCGCACCACCTCCTTGTTCCCCTCATTGCAAAGGTCTCGAACCGTATGAAAGTGCTCCCGCGCCAGCGCCGAATCATCCGCAGCCGCCGCCATCATCTGGCGCCGTAGCCGTTCATACAGGCGCTCAACGGCCAATGGGCGGTATCGACTCCACAGTTTCCACTCAGCTTCAGTCATGACTCTGCTCCGCTTTGCTTGACGCGAGCCAATATACGAGATTGCGCACCCAGAATCACTAGAACAATTTTCGATCAAAAAAACCTCATTAACGAGCACAAAAAACTACAAAAAAGCCGTCAGAGATAACTTATCTCAAAGTTTCACAGATGCTTGCCATCCCCTGCCGCAATGGTTAAGTTGAACCCATGAAAACTCTTCACACCCTCATTCTCCTTCGTCAACACCGCTGCCTAAGCCTGGTCAGTGCACGACTGCCACGCTGAATCGCGTCGCCTCGCCCTTCTCTTTCAGTTTTAGCCGGCAGGCCCTTTTCAAGGCCGCACAACAAGGATTGCCCATCATGACCATGCTCAAAGACCCGTCTTCCAAATACCGCGCCTTCGCCCAGGTCAACCTGCCTGACCGCACCTGGCCGAACCAGACCATCACCACCGCGCCTATCTGGTGCAGCTCCGACCTGCGCGACGGCAACCAGTCGCTGATCGAGCCGATGGACTCGGTCAAGAAGCTGCGCTTCTGGAAGACCCTGGTCAGCGTGGGCGTGAAAGAGATCGAGGCCTCGTTCCCTTCGGCGTCGCAAACCGATTTCGACTTCGTTCGCACCCTGATCGAAGACAATCACATCCCTGAAGACACCACCATCCAGGTGCTGACCCAGGCCCGTGAAGACTTGATCGCACGCACCTTCGAATCGCTGAAAGGCGCCAAGAAGGCCATCGTGCACCTGTACAACGCTACCTCGCCATCCTTCCGCAAGATCGTCTTCAACCAGGACAAGCAGGGCGTGAAGGACATCGCGGTCAACGCGGCCAAACTGTTCGTCAAATACGCCGCCCAGCAGCCTGAAACCCAGTGGACCTTCCAGTACTCGCCGGAAACCTTCAGCGCCACCGAGCTGGAATTCGCCAAGGAAGTCTGTGACGCCGTGATCGAGGTATGGAACCCGACGCCTGAGCACAAGATCATCCTCAACCTGCCGGCCACTGTGGAAGTCAGCACCCCGAACATCTACGCCGACCAGATCGAGTGGTTCGGCCGTAATGTTTCGCGCCGTGACAGCGTGATCATCAGCCTGCACACCCACAACGACCGTGGCACCGGCGTGGCCGCCACCGAGCTGGGCCTGATGGCGGGCGCCGACCGCGTCGAAGGTTGCCTGTTCGGCAATGGCGAGCGTACCGGCAACGTCGACCTGGTGACCCTGGCCCTGAACCTGTACACCCAGGGCGTGGACCCTGAGCTGGACTTCTCTGACATCGACGGCGTGCGCAAAGTGGTCGAAGAGTGCAACCAGATCCCCGTGCACCCGCGCCACCCGTATGTCGGCGACCTGGTCCACACCGCGTTCTCCGGCTCGCACCAGGACGCCATCCGCAAGGGCTTCACCCAGCAGAAAGAAGACACCCTGTGGGAAGTGCCATACCTGCCGATCGACCCGGCCGACATTGGCCGCAGCTACGAGGCAGTGATCCGCGTCAACAGCCAGTCGGGCAAGGGCGGCATCACCTACCTGCTGGAACAGGAATACGGCATCAGCCTGCCACGCCGCATGCAGATCGAGTTCAGCCAAGTCGTACAGGGTGAAACCGACCGCCTGGGCCTGGAAATGACCGCCCAGCAGATCTACGCCCTGCTGCACAAGGAATACCTGCAAGCCAACGTCCCGTACGCACTGGTCAGCCACCGCCTGCAGGAAGAGAACGGCAACAGCAAAGTCGATGTGGAAGTGCACAGTGACGGCGAAACCGTGCACTGGCGCGGCAAGGGCAACGGCGCCCTGGAAGCCCTGGCCTCGGCCATGCCGGTACCGGTGGAAATCATGGACTACAACGAACACGCCATCGGCGCGGGCACTAACGCCAAGGCTGCGGCCTACATCGAACTGCGCGTAGCCGGCGGCCGTGCGGTGCATGGTGTGGGCGTGGATGAGAACATCACCACCGCCAGCTTCAAGGCGCTGTTCAGCGCGCTGAACCGCTCGCTGAGCCAGCAGGAAGCGAAGGCGGCGTAACTGCCAGCCCCATGAAAAACCGGCCCACGTGGCCGGTTTTTTTGTGCCTGCGCGCCCGGTCTCACAGGAAGGGGGGGACGGGGACGGTTAGGAGAGGAGTTATTCCTGGCGTAGGAACTGATTGGGAGGCATCCCCACCAGACGGGTGACCATAAAACTAAACGCACTCGGGTTGCTATAGCCCAGCTCAAAAGCAATCTGAGCAATCGGCATCCCCTTCGCCGCCAACGTCAAGGCATGAGCCAATAGCACCTTCTGACGCCACTCCTGGAAAGTACTGCCCATTTCCGTATGAAATAGCCTAGCGATGGTACTTACGCTAGCCCCGGACTTATTTGCCAAATCGTGCATGGACCTGTCTTGCCTTGGGCATGCAAGAAATGACTCACAGAAAGCGCGCAGGCGCCTCTCTGACGGCAGGACGATGCCCAATTGCACGGATGGCGCACGAAGCACCTCAAGCAGCGTCAGCGTACAAAGCGCTCGGTAGCGCGCCTGGGAACGCTCGAGAGTATCCTCATCTGCCAGTGCACGTACCAGACCACGAAGAAGCACTCCGACTTCCATTACCCGTCCCTCCTTGCCCTCCAACGCGGCCAA
The DNA here is from genome assembly GCA_000497835.1 of gamma proteobacterium L18. Classification (GTDB taxonomy): domain Bacteria; phylum Pseudomonadota; class Gammaproteobacteria; order Pseudomonadales; family Pseudomonadaceae; genus Aquipseudomonas. Next base: position 337,054 of record KI547167.1, read on the forward strand.
CAGGTCGAGATCGACTTCGCTGGAAAATCTCGACACCAATAGATGGAGCGAATGCAGTTCTGAATCTGCCAACACTGTGACGACATGCTCGACCCCCGCCGGGATCCAGATTGCCCGCCAGGGCTGCACCGTGTAGACCGACTGTTGCATGGATACTCGAATGATGCCCCGGGTGGAAAAAACGATTTGTACCCATGAGTGACTATGCGCCTGAATTTCGGTATCGGCAGGATGAAAGCGCACAGCGCATCTCAGAGGTTCCTCTGCCGACGGCTGAAATTGACTGTCATCAAGCGCAGACACACTTTGACTGCGCGGTCTGATTCTTGCCATCTATTCGATACCGAATGATTTTCATTCGATAGTAGCCCTGTCATTACCCCCGGTACACTTCCCCCCGCACCAAAAGACAATCTCATTTCATTACAAAATAAGTCAATCCTATCAAGGAAGACCAGGAGTCAACCTATGTCCCGCACTGCAACTTCACTCATAGATTCAGGACTGAGAAAGTCTCAAGTACCGTCCTTTGAGATCCAAGGCTACTCAGAACAGTGCAAATCAATCCTAAACCTTCGCGACCACCTACTGATCGGAATCAGCCCGTTCAACTCCAGGTTTTCTCCAACCTATGTCGAATCTCTCATCAACTGGGGGCATAGCGAATTCAAAAGCGTGGACATTCTACTGCCAGATGAAGATCACAGCGGATTATTACTAAACGACGGCGTGCACACGCCAGAGAAAATCGCCAGAAAAGTGCGCAAAGAACTAAGACGCCACCGCCGCACAATTTCCGAAGTTATCAATTCGCTTGGCCAGCGAGCCCAACACACACGACTAATGGAATTTTCTGACTTTTTTGAACTGCAGGAATATAAGGTGTTGCGGGCAGAGGTAGATGATGCATACGTCAAGAGTGAACCTTTCCGAACTGCGTGCGCGGCAATGTCTCAACAAGCAATTCTAGGGCGTCAATCGGGGTGCAATGCCACCGCCAAACCCCCTTCGGAGGTAGCTAAGCATATTGCCTTTGCCACCCGATACATCTTAGCGGAGCTTCCCTTTTACCTAGACACTCCAAAAATGATGGGCACCTCAACATCCGTGTTTGCCTATCATCGAATTTGGCCCATAGGTGAGTCACTTTGGGCAAAAAAATTCCCGCTTAACGTGGGAAAAAGCCAAGCCCACGGAATTTTGTCGACTGGCGCGTGAACCTATAGAAAACATCCCCCTCAAAAAACAAAAAAGAACAGACCATGAGAACCATCAAGCAGATAGACATTCGCTCCTTCATCACAACATCAACTCTCCCCGCGCTGTATTCCCACGCCTACGACGCTACACAGATACTGTATGACCCTGAATTGAAGGCTTATTTCATCGGGTGTTACGCCGACGTGAACGACGTGCTTCGTTCACCATCCTTTACCACGACTCCGCTGGGTCAGCGCGCGCAGCCGGTCATGGGCGAGCGAGTATTAGCGCAGATGGATGGCTTCGAGCACCATTCAAAACGTAAGGGTGTGCTCTCTGGGCTGACCGGACACCTATTCAGAGAAAAATACAGCACGATGATTACTGAAATCACCGAGTCAATACTTAAGAGATTTCTACCAGCCGGTGAAATCGATCTTATTTCTGAATTCGGGAAAGAGTATGGCGTAAAGGTCACACTCCGGGTGCTGGGACTACCAACAGAGAGGCATGAGGAAGTAGCTACCTGGCACCATGGCATAGCGAATTTCATTACCAGCCTGGATCTGACGGACACCGAAAGAAAATTTAGCCTTGATTGCAGTAAGCGCTTGATACAGTACCTGACACCACTCATAGAGCACAAAATCCAACACCCAGATGAAAGCCTGATTTCCGCAATCTACGGTAGCACGCCGCCAGAGCAAAAAATGACCACCGCAGAGCTTGTGGCGTTGGTCCTAAATATTCTCCTGGCAGCTACGGAGCCCGCGGATAAAACGCTAGCCTATCTATTCAAGCATCTACTGGAACAGCCTGAACTGTTTCAACGAGTCGTGAACGACAGAAGCCTGCTAACCAGTGCAATCAACGAAACATTGCGGATGAGCTCACCGGTTCAGCTAATCCCTCGTCAAGCCGAGCAAGGCGCAACGTTACCGGGTATGAAGTTCTCAAGTGGAGACCTTGTATTCTGTATGGTGGGGGCTGCCAATCGAGACCCTTCGGCTTATCACGCTGCCAGTGAATTCAGGATTGATCGACGGGTTGAGAGCCATAGTAAGCATGAAAAAATATCACCGCATTTGGCTTTCGGCGCAGGCCCGCATGTGTGTGTCGGCGCAGCATTCTCCATGATGCAAATCAAGCTTACCGCGAACCTGATTCTTGACCACATGAAAGATCTGCGCCTGGCGCCTGACTGCAGCTTCCACGAGGACGGGTTTTACACCAGGGGCTTCAGCACGCTGAGATTACAATTTTCGCCGAGTACATTGACTCTGACACCAAGTAAGCATCCGACGGATGCGTATGCATGAACACTCGACAGACTTCAGAGCGGTTGGATAAGGCCGACAAGCTGCTTGTCTATACTTTGGCGAGCGGAGCGATTCTTCCTCTTCTTGACACCACAATGGTCAACGTCGCAGTAGGTGACATTGCTGAACAACTGGGTGCCTCACTCAACTTGGCCCAATGGGTCATCACTGCCTATGCGTTGGCTGCAGCCAGTGCAGTACCTCTCTCGGGCTGGTGTGTCGGGAAGGTCGGAGCAAGACAGGTATGGCTGTACAGCTTGTGGCTATTTCTGGCTGGCGCGATGTTGTCGAGCGCATCGCAGAACATATACATGCTTATCGCAGCCCGAGCACTCCAAGGGATCGCGACAGGGCTGCTGCTACCCACTATGCAGACTATCGTGATGAGCTCTGTGAGTAGGGGGAAGGCAAAAGCGGCGCTGGCGGCAATTGCTATCCCATCGGTTTTAGCGCCCATCCTGGGCGCTCTAACAGGGGGCGCGATTCTGGAAGCCATGGGCTGGAGAACTGTATTTTACCTGCACTTGCCCCTGTGCCTAATCGCTATATTCCAAGGCAGGCGCCTCATTCCAATGAGCACAGGGCATCCACATATACCTTTTGACGCACAAGGTTTCTTGATGCTGTGCCCCGCCATGGCGCTGGTCATTCTGGGAATCACCAAGCTTACCGGATCAATACAGTCCTCGATCGCGCCCATAGGTATCATCATCGGGGGCTTGGCCTTGTTCGCCATGTTCGCCAACCATGCAATGCGAGAACCGGCTCGGGCACTGCTGGATTTAAATATTTTACGCCTGAACCACGTAAGGCGTTCCTGCGTCCTGCTCTTTCTGTCGAGCGTGCATTACTACGGTTCGCTGCTGCTGCTACCGCTCTACTTCGCACAGGTGGGGAATTACTCGTCGGGAATGGTAGGCCTACTTTTGGCGCTCCACGGCATCGGCACTCTATTGGCCAGACAATACATAGCCAGACAAAACGCCCGTTGGTCCGAGCGCACGGCGGTCTGGGCAGGCACCAGCGCTGCGCTCTGCGGCTCTATGATAATGGCCTGGCCTGGGCTGGCCCCGACGATGCCAGCCATGGCATTGGGTATGTTCTTACGAGGTGCAGGGGTGGGCACTCTAACCCTGCTGGCAATGTCAGGGGCCTATGCGGGTCTGCACGCCACACAAATCAGCCACAGCAGTGCGTTGACCAGAATGCTGACGCTCTTAGGCGGAGCAATAGGCGCGGCAATTGCCGTTATGTCCTTGGAATGGACCGCAACACTGGATAGGTTTGTGCCCGCCCATATCGCTTTGATCGTGGTTGCGGCGATGTGCTATCTGGCCGCCCCCAAGCCCAAGACCAATCTTTGAAACCGGCTTGTGGAAGGAGGCGAAGCTTGGGTCAGTGGACGTCGAAGGTATCGGCGTCCAGGTGCGCCGGGAAACGAGTGCGGTAGGCAGCCAATTCAGCGGCGTTGAGGGCAACGTGGAACACGCCATCGGCCTCCCCTGCACTGAGCAGGCTTTCACCCTGGAAGTCCAGCACCTGACTATCGCCGGTGTAGGCAAAGCCCTTGCCATCGGTGCCCACGCGATTCACTGCCGCCACGTAGCAGAGGTTTTCGATGGCCCGGGCTGGCAGCAGGCGGTTCCAGTGCAAACGACGGGCACCGGGCCAGTTGGCGGTGTACAGCAGCAGGTCGGTGTCACTCGCATCACGGCTCCACACCGGGAAACGCAGGTCGTAACAGATCAGTGGGCGTACCCGCCAGCCCTTGAGCTCGAACTGCACCTGGCGCTCGCCGGGGGTGTAGTGTTCGTGTTCGCCGGCCATGCGGAACAGGTGGCGTTTGTCGTAGTGCAGCAGCTCTCCGTCGGGGCGCGCCCACAGCAGGCGGTTGCGGTGGCTGCCGTCGGCAGCCTGGATGATCACGCTGCCGGTGACTACGGCGTTCAGGCGCGCGGCCTGGGTGCGCAGCCATTTGCTGGTGGGGCCATTCTCGGGCTCGCACAGGGTGGCCGAGTCCATGGAAAAGCCGGTGGTGAACATCTCCGGCAGGATGATCAAGTCTGCACCCCGGGCCTGCTCCAGCAGGGCCTCGAAGTGCTCAAGATTGGCTGTGCGGTCATGCCAGGCCAGGGTGGTTTGCACCAGGGCCAGGTTCAGGTTCGCCAGCGTGCTCAAATCACGCATAGTTTCTTCGCCGCTTCCCGCAGCGTCTCCTCGCGTTTGGCGAAACACAGGCGTACCAGGCGCTGTTCCGGGATGGGGGTCTGGTAGAACACCGACACCGGAATGGTCGCCACGCCGTGCTCGCGGGTCATCCACAGAGCCATGTCCACATCGTTCAAGTCGGGACGGATCTGCGAGTAATCCACCAGTTGGAAATACGTGCCCGCCACCCGGGTAAAGCTGAACCGCGACGGTGCCAGCAGGTCGCAGAACAGGTCGCGCTTGGCCTGGTAGAAACCGGGCAACTGTTCGACGTGTTCAGGACTGGCCGCCATGTAGTCCGCCAGTGCCCACTGCAGCGGCGTGACACCGCAGAAGTTGACGTACTGGTGCACCTTGCGCAGCTCGGCGCTCAGCGCCGGGGGAGCGATCACGTAACCCGTCTTCCAACCGGTGACGTGGTAGGTCTTGCCAAACGAGCTGACCACGAAAGCCTTGGAATAGAGCGCTTCGTTGGCCAACACGCTGGCATGTCTGCCCCCATCGTAGACCAGGTGTTCATACACTTCATCACTGATCAGGTAGATATCGCGACCTTCGATCAGTTTTGCCAGCTGGTCCAGGTCGGCAGCGCTGATCAGTGCCCCGCTGGGGTTGTGCGGGCTGTTGAGGATGATCATCCGCGTGCGTGGGCCGAGGGCGTCGGTCAGCTTCTGCCAGTCGATGGAGAAGTCCTTCGCATCGAGCTGCACGTGCACGCAGCGCCCGCCTGCCAGCTCCACGGAGGGCTCGTAGCTGTCGTAGCAAGGGTCGAAGACGATCACTTCGTCACCGGCTCGTACCACGGCCTGCACCGCGCAAAAGATGGCTTCGGTGGCGCCGGGGGTGATGGTGACTTCGGTGTCGGCATTGACGCTGGCGCCGTACTGGCGCAGCACTTTGGCGGCCACCTGCTGGCGCAGGGCCGGCAGGCCAATCATGGGTGCGTATTGGTTGTGCCCGGCGTTAATGTGGCGCACCACGGCGTCGCGCAGGCCTTGGGGGCCGTCGAAGTCGGGGAAGCCTTGGGACAGGTTGAGCGCGCCCGTTTCGGTGGCGAGCTGGGACATGGTGGTGAAGATGGTCGTGCCGACATTGGGCAGCTTGCTGGTGATCATCGGGCCTATCCCTGACAGCTGGGGAGCCCAGCAGGATAGCCCAACGAACCGACCGAAAACCAGTGCAGAGCAAACCTGTGGGAGCGAGCTCTGCCCGCGAAGGGTGCCCCCCCCCGGAATCCAGAGATTACGCGGTGAACACTTCGCGGGCAGAGCCCGCTCCCACAACAGGCAACTGCCCCCTCACAGGGTATTGCAGAAGCCAGTAGTCAGCGCTTGTCGCGGCGCTTTTTCTCGGCTTTCTTGTGGTGCGACATCAAGCGACGCTTCTTGTTGACCTGGCGGTCGGTCAGCGTGTTCTTGTTGCCTTCATACGGGTTGTCGCTGCCCTTGAACTCGATGCGGATCGGCGTACCGACCAGCTTGAGCACGCGGCGATAGGTGTTTTCCAGGTAACGAACGTAGCTGTTCGGCACCTTCTCCACCTGGTTGCCGTGGATCACGATCAGCGGCGGGTTGGCACCACCCAAGTGGGCATAGCGCAGCTTGATGCGGCGGCTGTTGACCATTGGCGGCTGGTGCTCTTGCACCGCGTCTTCGAGGATCTGGGTCAGGCGGCTGGTCGGCCAGCGGGTGATCGCCGACTTGAACGAAGCCTGCACCGAACCGTACAGGTTGCCCACGCCGGTGCCGTGCAGCGCCGAGATGAAGTGGATGTCGGCGAAGTCGACGAAGAACAGCCGACGTTCCAGCTCGGTCTTCACGTAGTCGCGCTCGCTAGGCTGCATGCCGTCCCACTTGTTCAGTGCGATGACGATGGCGCGGCCCGACTCCAGGGCGAAGCCCAGCAGGTTCAGGTCATGGTCCACCACGCCTTCACGAGCGTCCATGACGAAGATCACGACGTTGGCATCCTTGATGGCCTGCAGCGTCTTGACCACCGAGAACTTCTCGACTTCCTCGTGGATCTTGCCGCGCTTGCGCACGCCAGCGGTGTCGATGAAGGTGTACTTCTCGCCATTGCGCTCGAACGGGATGTAGATACTGTCGCGGGTGGTGCCTGGCTGATCGTAGACAATGACCCGCTCTTCACCGAGCATGCGGTTGACCAGGGTCGACTTGCCCACGTTCGGACGGCCGATGATGGCGATCTTGATGCCATCCTTCTCGCTCGGGCCCGGGATGCGGATCTGCTCTTCGCCTTCGGCAACGCCTGCAGCCAGGTCTTCCTCTTCCACGTCACGCGGGAACTCGCCCAGGGCGGCTTCCAGCAAGGTGTTCACGCCACGGCCTTGTGCACCGGCAACGCCGATGGCGTGGCCCATGCCGAGGGGGGCGAATTCGGCGCGGGCCATTTCCGGATCGATGTTGTCGATCTTGTTGGCCACCAGGATGGAGCGTTTGTTGCGCTTGCGCAGGTGCTCGGCAATCATCTGGTCGGCGGCGGTGAAACCAGCACGGGCATCGACCAGGAACAGCACGACATCGGCTTCTTCGATGGCCAGCAGCGACTGCTCGGCCATTTTTTCGTCCATGCCGTGCTCGTCACCGGAAATACCACCGGTGTCGATCAGGATGTAGGAACGCCCTTGCCAGTGCGCCTCTCCGTATTGGCGATCACGGGTAAGACCAGACAGGTCGCCGACGATGGCGTCGCGGCTTTTGGTCAGGCGGTTGAACATGGTGGACTTGCCGACGTTCGGTCGGCCCACCAGGGCGATTACGGGAACCATTAGGCTCTCCATTGCGTTATTTCAGAAAATACAAAGGCCGCTGCAGGCAGCGGCCGGAGTTCGTGGCGGCATTGTACACATGCCGCAGGCCCAATCGTGACCGGGCCGCCGGAGGGCATCGCTGCCCTCCAGCATAGTCAAAGCCTTACTTGACGGTGAGGGCTTCGAGCTTGCCGCTGTTGCCGAACACGTAAATCATGTTGCCGGCCACCAGCGGACGGGCGCGCAGGCCGTCGCCGTCGATTTTCTCACGGGCCACGAAGCGACCGTCGACCTGGCTGAGCAGGTGCAGGTAGCCTTCGAAGTCACCCACGGCTACGTAGCTGGAGAAGACTTCAGGGGCCGACAGTTGGCGACGGGCCAGCTTGTCGTTGCTCCACAGCGCGGTGGTGCTGCGCTCGTCTACGCCTTCCACGGTGCCCGAAGCCAAGGCCACGTAAACGCTGCCAAAGCCCTGGGCGACGCCGGCGTAGCTGGAAGCATCGCGCTGCCACAGCACACGACCGCTTTCCAGGTCCAGGCCCGCCATGCGGCCCTGGTAGCTGGCCACGTACAGGGTACCACCGGACAGCAGCAGGCCGCCGTCGATGTCGACCACACGCTCAAGCTCCGAACGGCCCTGAGGGGTTGCAATGCGCTGTTCCCACACCGGCACGCCGTTGCTGATGTCCAGGGCAACGACCTTGCCGGTGGACAGGCCAGCCACCGCCAGGTGGTTGGTAACCAGCGGGGCACTGGTGCCGCGCAGGGTCAGTACCGCCGGGGTGCTGTCGTAGATCCAGCGCTGGGCGCCGGTGTTGGCGTCCAAGCCGACCAGACGGTCGTCCTGGGTTTGCACGACCACAACGTCACCGTTGCTGGCCGGCGGTGCCAGCACTTCGCTGTTGACCTTGGCGCGCCACTTGACTTCACCGTTGGTGGAATCCAGGGCGATGACTTCACCGCTGATGGTACCCAGCATCACCAGGCCGTAACCGACACCGACCGCACCGGACACCGATGCGTTCAGGTCTTTCTTCCAGATCACGTCACCGGTCAGACGGTTGAGGTCCATGATCACGCCGGTCACGTCAGCGGCATAGATGCTGTCGTTCTCGATCGCTGGAACAAGCATGTTGTAGGTCTCGCCCTGACCGTCACCGATCGAGCGACTCCACTCCTTGTGCAACGAGACTTCAGCTTTGAAGTCGGTCAACTCGGCTGGAGGCAGTTCCTTCTTGCTGTTGCTGCTGCAACCGGCTGCCAGGATGGCCAGGGCCAGCAATGCTGCATGTTTCCAACGGATCACGTCACGCATCTTTTTTCGCCAGGTCGTCAAGTTTGATTTGCAAGCCACCTACCGCTGCCTCGTCGGACAGTGCCGCCTTGGCCTTCAGATACGCGGCGTGCGCGTCATCGGTACGGCCCAGTTGCACCAGCAGGTCACCCTTGAGTTCTTCACGGCTGGCCAGGAACGCCTTGTCGGCGTCGCCTTCGAGCAGCTTCAGGGCGTCTTCGGCCTTGTTCTGCGCAGCCAGTACCTGTGCCAGGCGCTGACGGGCGATTTCACCCAGCATGGCGTCCTTGGGCTTGTCGACCACAGCCTTGAGCTCCGCGGCGGCGTCGTCCAGCTTGCCGCCATCCACAGCCACCTTGGCCACGAACAGGCTGCCGTACTGCGCGTACTCGCTGTTGCCGTACTCGGTCTTGAGCTTGTTGGCCAGGTCCGCGACCTGCGCGGTGTCCGGCTTGCCGGTCGGGTTCAGCGCCGTTTCCAGCAGTTGCTGGTACAGGCTGGACGCGCCTTGCGACTGGTTGGCCTGGTACTTGTGCCAGGCTTGCCAGCCAAACACCACGACCAGGGCCAGCAGGACGCCGGTGACCAGAGGCTTGCCGTTACGCTGCCAAAAGTCCTTCAACTCGGCGAGTTGTTCATCTTCGGTACTCGACACCCCAATACTCCTATTTCGCAAATTCGGCCTGAAGCCTGCCTCAACCCTGCACGACGCAAGTCGCCAGATGCTCACCCAGAGCATCCCAGGCAATGTTTTGTTGTTCGCCCTGGCCACGCAGGGGTTTGAAACCTACCACTTGTTGCGCCAGCTCGTCGTCCCCCAGGATCAGGGCGTACAGCGCGCCGCTCTTGTCGGCCTTCTTGAACTGGCTTTTGAAGCTGCCGGCACCGGCATTGACCTGGATACGCAGGTCGGGCAGCTGGTCACGCAGACGCTCGGTCAGGGCCAGGCCAGCCAGCTCGGCCTGCTCGCCAAAGGCGCACAGGTAGACATCGACGGTGCGGGCGATGGACTCGGGCACCTGCTGCAGGGTTTCAAGCAGCAGGATCAGCCGCTCGATGCCCATGGCAAAGCCGACGCCGGTGGTGGGCTTGCCGCCCATCTGCTCGACGAGGCCGTCGTAGCGCCCCCCGGCGCACACGGTGCCCTGGGCGCCGAGCTTGTCGGTGACCCATTCGAAAACGGTCTTGCTGTAGTAGTCCAGGCCACGCACCAGCTTGGGGTTGATCACGTAGGGGATGCCGGCGGCGTCCAGGCGAGCCTTGAGGCCCTCGAAGTGCACGCGCGACGCTTCGTCCAGGTAATCGGCCAGCTTCGGTGCGTTGACCAGCACGGCCTGGGTCTCAGGGTGCTTGGTGTCCAGCACGCGCAGCGGGTTGGTTTTCAGGCGGCGCTGGCTGTCTTCGTCGATCTGGTCCAGATGCTCGGTGAGGAACGCCACCAGCGCTTCGCGATAGCGGCCGCGCGCTTCGCTGGTGCCCAGGCTGTTGAGCTCAAGCTTCACCGCGTCACGGATGCCCAGGGCACCCCACAGGCGCCAGGTCAGCACGATCAGCTCGGCATCGATGTCCGGGCCGTCAAGGTTGAACACTTCGCAGCCGATCTGATGGAACTGGCGATACCGGCCTTTCTGCGGACGCTCGTGACGGAACATCGGGCCCACGTACCACAGCTTCTGCACCTGGCCACCGCCAGTGATGCCGTGCTCCAGCACTGCGCGCACGCAGGCCGCCGTGCCTTCGGGGCGCAGGGTCAGCGAATCGCCATTGCGGTCTTCGAAGGTGTACATCTCTTTTTCGACGATGTCGGTGACTTCGCCGATCGAGCGCTTGAACAGGTCGGTGAACTCGACGATCGGCATGCGGATCTGCCGATAGCCGTAGGTGTCCAGCAAACCTGCCACGGTGCCTTCGAAGTAGCGCCACAGGGGCGTCTGGTCGGGCAGGATGTCGTTCATGCCACGGATGGCTTGCAGCGTCTTACTCACGAGAAATCCTTAGTGTTCTTTTGATCAGCCGCGGGCAATCAATGCCGCGTCAGCCTCGACCTTTTCGGCCGCCTTCCGGCGAATGAGCTGCTCGAGCTCCTGCACCAGGTTGTCATTGGTCAGTTTCTGCGCCGGCTTGCCGTCGATGTAGATCAGGTTCGGCGTGCCGCCGGTCAGGCCCACATGGGCTTCCTTGGCTTCGCCGGGGCCATTGACCACACAGCCGATCACCGCGACGTCCAGCGGCACCAGCAGGTCCTCCAGGCGCCCTTCCAGCTCGTTCATGGTCTTGACCACATCGAAGTTCTGCCGCGAGCAGCTCGGGCAGGCGATGAAGTTGATGCCACGCGAGCGCAGGCGCAGGGACTTGAGGATGTCGTAGCCAACCTTGATCTCTTCCACCGGGTCTGCGGCCAGGGAGATGCGGATGGTGTCGCCGATGCCATCGGCCAGCAGCATACCTAGGCCCACCGAGGATTTCACCGTGCCCGAGCGCAAACCACCGGCCTCGGTGATGCCCAGGTGCAGCGGCTGCGAGATCTGGGTAGCCAACAGGCGGTAGGCGGCGACGGCCATGAACACGTCGGAGGCCTTCACGCTGACCTTGAAGTCCTGGAAGTTCAGGCGCTCAAGGTGCTCCACGTGGCGCAGTGCCGATTCGACCAGCGCTTCGGGCGTAGGCTCGCCGTACTTTTTCTGCAGGTCCTTTTCCAGCGAACCGGCGTTCACGCCGATGCGGATCGGGATGCCACGGTCACGGGCGGCATCGACCACGGCGCGGACACGGTCTTCACGACCGATGTTGCCCGGGTTGATCCGCAGGCAGTCCACACCCAGTTCGGCCACGCGCAAGGCGATCTTGTAGTCGAAGTGGATGTCGGCCACCAGGGGCACGCGCACCTGCTGCTTGATCTTGCCGAACGCCTCGGCGGCGTCCATGTCAGGCACCGAAACACGCACGATGTCGGCGCCGGCGTCTTCCAGGCGGCGGATCTGCGCCACGGTGGCAGCGACGTCGTTGGTGTCGGTGTTGGTCATGCTCTGCACCGCGATGGGGGCATCGCCACCCACCGGCACATTGCCGACCCAGATTTTACGGGATTCGCGACGTTTGATCGGGGATTCGCCGTGCATGATTTATTGCCCCACTTTCATGCGAGCAGTCTCGCCGGAGGTGAATGGCGCCACGTCCACGGGTTGGCCGTTGTAGGCCACTTGCGCACCGCGGGCATAGCCCAGGCGCACCGCGAACGGCGGCTTGCCGTTCAGGTCAATGGTATCGCCCTTGCGCTTCAGGCCGCTGAGCAGCACCTTGCCGTTGCCGTCGGTGACCTGGGTCCAGCAATCGGCGGTGAACTGCACGTGCAACTGACCTTGGCCGGCCACAGGGGCGTCAGGCGTCGGCACCGCAGCAGGCGCAGCAGTGGCCACGGCCGGAGCAGCCGGCTGATGCACGACGGCGGGGGCTGGCTGATGCACCACGGCCGGGGCCTGTGCAGGCGCCACAGGGGCCGCCGCCACGGTAGGGGCAACCGGCTGAACAGCGGCTGTCGCAGGCGCAGTGGCCGACGCTTCAGTCGTTGCAGCAGGCTCGGTGGCCTCGGGTTTCTGGGCGTCGGTCACGGCCTGGTCTTCAGGCTCGTCGATCGGATGAATCTGGGTGGTGCCGTCGGCGCTTTCGACTTCGACGTGCTCCATGGCCAGGCCAGCCTGGTCCTTGCCGCGCTGACCGGTCTGGTCCTGCCACCAGAAGAAGCCGCCCCCGATGACCAGCACCAGCAACAGCAGGCTCACGCCGCGCAGAATGTTGTGGGACAGGCGCACCGGCTCTTCGATGCGACCCAGCGCGTGCACTTCGCTGCCCTGGGCGTGGCTGCCGGTGGCCTGGTCGAAGGCCTGCACCAGCGGCGCCTGGTCCATGCCCAGCAGCTTGGCGTAGGCACGGATGTAACCGCGGGCGAAGGTATGCCCCGGCAGCTTGTCGAAAGCGCCGGCTTCCAGGTTGCCCAGGGAGGTGGCCGTCAGGTTGAGTTTGACGGCCACGTCGGCCAGCGACCAGCCTTTGCTTTCGCGGGCCTGGCGCAAGGTGTCGCCTGGGTTCACGCGAGTCGCTGCTACAACTTCGGGATGCGCCGCTTTCATCATTGCTCCGACAGGTATTGCTGATATTCCGGCGTGCCGGGATAGAGTCTTCTGAGTTGCAGGCCGTAGCTGGCGGCCCTGTTCTTGTCTTGAAAAATTCGCGCCAGGCGCGTGCCCAGCAACAGGCTGCGAGCGTTCTGTTCGCTCAGCTTGCCGAAGCGGTCATAGTAATCGCGCGCCGGCACATAATGCCTGTCTTCGTAAGACAACTCAGCCATTTCCAGCAAGGCCCGTGGCTGATCGGCATTCAGGCGCAGCGCCTTGTCGAACAATTGCATGGCCAAAGGCTTGTTGCCCATGGCACGGGCGGTCAGGCCGAGGTTTTCGAAAACCCGCGAGCGCTCAGGATACAGGGGATCCTCGGTCGCTTTCTCAAAGGTTTCGTAAGCGTCCTGATACCGCTTCTGCTCGTACAGGAAACCGCCGTAATTGTTGAGCGTGCGAGCATCCCGGGGGCGGCTGGACAGCGCCTTCTTGAAGTACTCCTCCGCAAGCTTGGGTTCAAGCTCGGTCTGGAACACCAGCCCCAGGGCCGCATTGGCCTCGGGGTCGGAGCTGTCGATTTCCAGCGCCTGCTTGAGCGGCACCTTGGCCTGCTCGGCCTGACCGGTCTGCAGGTAGCCGATACCCAGTTGCACCAAGGCCTTGCGCGCTTCCTCGCGCCCCTTGCTGGTGTCCATCGGGTTGACTTTACCCGTGGAGACGCAGCCAACCAACAGGTTGAAACACAGCAACAGGAGCGCGGCGCGCACGGTCATGGAGATCCTCTCTCAGGGCCGGTTTTCGGCGTTGAGCGGCATATCGTCGGCCGCCAGCTGGCGGACGGCGATATAGCGTTCGCTACGGCGGGTGCGGTCCATCACCTGCCCTACCAATTGACCACAGGCAGCGTCGATGTCTTCGCCGCGGGTAGTGCGCACCGTGACATTGAAACCGGCCTGGTGCAAATGATCCTGAAAACGACGGATGGCGTTGTTGCTGGGCCGCTCGTAACCGGAGTGCGGGAACGGGTTGAACGGAATCAGGTTGATCTTGCAGGGTACGGTCTTGAGCAGCTCGACCATTTCCACCGCGTGCTCGAGCTTGTCGTTGACGTCCTTGAGCAGGGTGTACTCGATGGTCAGCACGCGCTTCTCGCCCAGTTGGGACATGTAGCGCTGGCACGACTCGAGCAGCATCTTGAGCGGGTACTTCTTGTTGATCGGCACCAGCTGGTTGCGCAGCGCGTCATTGGGCGCGTGCAGCGACAGGGCCAGGGACACGTCGATGTGATCGGCGAGCACGTCGATCATCGGCACAACGCCGGAGGTAGACAGGGTGACCCGGCGTTTGGAGATGCCATAGCCCAGGTCATCCATCATCAGGCGCATGGCGCTGATGACGTTGTCGAAGTTCAGCAATGGCTCGCCCATGCCCATCATCACCACGTTGGTGATGGCGCGGTCGATGGTGGCCGGGACACTGCCGAAGGATTTGTTGGCAATCCACACCTGGCCGATGACTTCGGCGGCGGTGAGGTTGCTGTTGAAGCCTTGCTTGCCGGTGGAGCAGAAACTGCAGTCCAGGGCACAGCCCGCCTGGGACGAAACACACAAGGTGCCGCGCTTGCCCTGCGGAATGTAAACGGTCTCGACGCAGCTGCCGGACGCCACGCGCACCACCCATTTACGGGTGCCGTCGCTGGAGATGTCCTCGCTGACCACTTCCGGACCACGAATTTCGGCACAGGCCTTGAGCTTTTCGCGCAGGGCCTTGCCGACGTTCGTCATGGCGTCGAAATCATCGACGCCATAATGGTGAATCCACTTCATGACCTGACCGGCACGAAAGCGCTTCTCCCCGATCGAGTCGAAGAACTGTTCCATCTCAGGTTGGGTCAAGCCCAACAGGTTTGTCTTGCCAGTCATTGCGGTCATGGTTTCACCTTCACTCAGTAGCCGAGGCTTAGCGAGTGGTTACTTCGGTAGCAGCGAAGAAGTACGAGATTTCGCGGGCAGCAGCGGCTTCGGAGTCCGAACCGTGTACAGCGTTGGCGTCGATGGAGTCAGCGAAGTCAGCACGGATGGTGCCGGCAGCAGCTTCTTTAGGGTTGGTAGCGCCCATCAGCTCACGGTTCAGAGCGATAGCGTTTTCGCCTTCCAGAACCTGAACAACAACAGGACCGGAGATCATGAAGGCAACCAGGTCGCCGAAGAAACCACGAGCGCTGTGCTCAGCGTAGAAACCTTCAGCTTCGGCCTTGGACAGTTGCTTCAGTTTCGAGGCAACGACGCGCAGACCGGCTTTTTCGAAACGAGTGGTGATCTCGCCGATGACGTTCTTGGCAACAGCGTCAGGCTTGATGATGGAGAAAGTACGTTGAACAGCCATGGTGAAACTCCAGAAACAGTGATTGTTGCGAAAAATTAAACCCGCGAATTATACGCGGGTTCTGGGGTAATGCCTAACCTGCAAAGATGATCAGTCTATTTCGTCGGCCCAAAGGGTCTGGACCGCCTCCAACACTTTCTCGCCTACACGGCCAGAAGCATTATCGAAACCAGGCAGTTCCTTGATCCATTGCTGCAGTTCGACGAAATTGACCGAATATGGGTTAACGCCCGGCTTGGCCTCGGCCAATTCCTCTGCAATACGTTGTACATCATTCCAACCGTAGCTCATGACAGCTTCCCGATCAGTGCGGCGCTTCGGCCGCATGGTTGAGGGAATATTTCGGGATTTCGACCGTCAGGTCCTCGGTACCTACCAGGGCCTGGCAAGCAAGGCGCGAGTTCGGTTCCAGGCCCCAGGCCTTGTCCAGGTAATCTTCTTCCAGCTCGTCGGCTTCTTCCAGCGAATTGAAGCCTTCGCGGATGATGCAGTGACAAGTGGTGCAGGCGCAAACGCCGCCGCAGGCGCTCTCGATTTCGATGTGATGATCGTGGGCCAGCTCAAGGATCGAAGTGCCGGTTGGGGCCTCGACCACCAGCCCTTCCGGGCAGAATTTCTCGTGGGGCAGAAAAATGACCTGCGGCATCGTTATTCCTCAATCTCATTCAGGTTGCGCCCGGCCAACGCGGCTTTCACCGTCGAGTCGAGGCGGCGGGCCGCGAAGGCGTCGGTGACCTGCGACAGACGCTTGGTCTGTTGCTCGATGGCCGCGCCGTCGGTACCGCTCATCAATTCACGCAGTTCTGTCATTTGCAGCTCGATCACCATCCGCTCTTCGGCATCCAGCAGGCGATCGCCGTCGGCCTCGATGGCGGCCTGCACGGCCTCGATCAGGCGCTCGGCGTCGACCTGGTGCTCGCGCAACTGGCGCGCCACCTTGTCGTCACCGGCGTACTGGAACGAGTCCTTGAGCATGCGGGCGATTTCGCCGTCGGTCAGGCCGTAGGACGGCTTGACCTGGATGCTGGCTTCCACGCCCGAGCCCAGCTCGCGCGCCGAAACGCTGAGCAGGCCATCGGCATCGACCTGGAAGGTGACGCGAATTTTTGCAGCACCGGCGACCATGGCCGGGATGCCACGCAATTCGAAGCGTGCCAGCGAGCGGCAGTCACTGATCAATTCACGCTCGCCTTGCAGCACGTGAATCATCATGGCCGACTGGCCGTCTTTATAGGTGGTGAAATCCTGGCCACGGGCGACGGGAATGGTGGTGTTGCGCGGAATCACCTTCTCCATCAGCCCGCCCATGGTTTCCAGCCCCAGGGACAGCGGGATCACGTCCAGCAGCAACAGCTCATCGCCGTCACGCTTGTTGCCGGCCAGGGTATCGGCCTGGATGGCAGCGCCGATGGCCACCACCTGATCAGGGTCGATCGAGGTCAACGGCTGGCGGCCGAACAGCTCACCCACGGCTTCGCGCACACGCGGCACGCGGGTGGAACCGCCGACCATGACCACGGCGGCCACTTCGTCGAATTCCACGCCCGAGTCACGCACGGCGCGGCGGCAGGCCTTGAGGCTGCGGGCGACCATGGGCTCGATCAGGGCATTGAAGCCCTCGCGGCTGAGTTCAGCCTGCCAATCGCCATAGGCAACGGTGACCGAAGCGGCGTCAGTCAGGGCTTCCTTGGCAGCGCAGGCGGCCTGCAGCAACTGGCGCTGGGCACCCGGATCAAGGTTGGCCGACACGCCGGCCTGCTCCACGATCCAGCTAGCGATGGCATGGTCGAAATCGTCGCCGCCCAGGGCGCTGTCGCCACCGGTAGCCAGCACTTCGAAGACACCACCGGTCAGGCGCAGAATCGAGATATCGAAAGTGCCGCCACCCAGGTCATAGATGGCCACCAGGCCTTCGGCATGCTGATCCAGACCGTACGCCACGGCAGCTGCGGTCGGTTCATTGAGCAGGCGCAGCACGTTCAGGCCGGCCAGCTTGGCCGCGTCCTTGGTGGCCTGGCGCTGGGCATCATCGAAGTAGGCCGGCACGGTGATCACCGCGCCTACCAGCTCGCCACCCAGGGTGGCCTCGGCACGCAGGCGCAGCACCTTGAGGATGTCGGCAGAGACTTCCACCGGGCTCTTGGCGCCCTGCACCGTTTCGATGAACGGCATGTGCGACTCGCCGCCGACGAAGCGGTAGGGCAATTGCTCGCCCAGCAGCTTGACGTCAGCCAGGCCACGGCCCATGAAACGCTTGACGGAAACGATGGTGTTGAGCGGATCGGTGGCGGCGGCAGCCTTGGCGGTAGCGCCCACTTCGATGCGGTCAGCGTGGTAGCGGACGGCGGACGGCAGAATGACCTGCCCCTGCTCGTCGGCCAGCGGTTCGGACAGGCCACTGCGCAAGGCAGCGACCAGCGAATTGGTGGTGCCAAGGTCAATGCCCACAGCCAGCTTGCGCTGGTGCGGTTGAGGACTCTGGCCGGGTTCGGCGATCTGCAGTAGGGCCATGCTTATCTGAATATCAGGCGTGCAGCCGTAGCAACACTGGGTTAATCGTCGAGGCGCTCTTCCAGCTGGCGCACTTCGTAGGACAGCTTGTCGAGGAACTGCATGCGCCGCATCAGGCGTTCGGCCTGTTCGCGTTGCGCTGCATCATCCCAACAGCTGGCGAAGCTCTCGTTCAGTTGCTCCTGGGCCTGCTTCACCCGCTGCTTGAACTGCGCCACACCGTCAAGGTCGGCACTGTCCTGCAGGTCTTCGAGCTCTTCACGCCACTGCATCTGCTGCATCAGGAACTCAGGGTCGTGGACCGTGACTTCCTGGGGCACTTCGTGGCCACCGATGGCCAGCAGGTAACGGGCGCGCTTGGGCGCGCTCTTGAGCGTCTGGTAGGCCTCGTTGAGGCCGGCGGACTGCTCAAGCGCCAGGCGCTGTTCGCGCTCGGACGCATCGGCAAAGCGATCGGGGTGAACGGCACGCGCCAACTCGCGATAACGCGAAGCCAGCTGGTCGAGGTCCAGGCGGAAGCTCGGCCGCAGGTCGAACAAGGCAAAATGACAAGGAGTACCCACGGTCAGCCTCAAACGTTGAAGCTTTCGCCGCAGCCACATTCACCGCGCACGTTGGGGTTGTTGAACTTGAAGCCTTCGTTCAACCCTTCCTTGACGAAATCCAGTTCGGTGCCGTCAAGGTACGCCAGGCTCTTGGGGTCGATGATCACTTTCTCACCGTGACTTTCGAACACCTGGTCGTCTTCGCCCAGGCTGTCCACGAACTCCAGCACATAGGCCAGGCCCGAACAGCCGGTGGTGCGAACACCCAGGCGGATACCCTCGCCCTTGCCACGACCGTCCAGGGAACGGCGGATATGCTTGGCGGCGGCTTCTGTCATGCTGATAGCCATCGAGACTCCTTACATCGTGCGATGCGTGCTGTTAGAGCAAACCTTTCTTCTGCTTGTAGTCGTGAACGGCGGCCTTGATGGCGTCTTCAGCGAGTACGGAGCAGTGGATTTTCACCGGCGGCAACGCCAGTTCTTCGGCCAGCTGGGTATTGCTGATGGTGACCGCTTCATCCAACGACTTGCCCTTCATCCACTCGGTGGCCAGGGAGCTGGAAGCAATGGCGGAGCCACAGCCGTAGGTCTTGAACTTGGCGTCTTCGATGATGCCCTGCTCGTTGACCTTGATCTGCAGGCGCATCACGTCGCCGCAGGCTGGAGCGCCCACCATGCCGGTGCCCACGTCCGGATCTTCGGCATTCATCTTGCCGACGTTACGTGGGTTTTCGTAGTGGTCGATGACCTTTTCGCTGTAAGCCATGATTCTCAATCCTCACTCATCAGGGCCGCTCTGAAGGCCCTGTAGATACGCCTGCGTTAACGCCACGTCTCTACAGGATCTGGATGGTGGCGGCTTCTTTGTTTAGTGTGCCGCCCACTCGATCTTCGAGATGTCGACGCCGTCTTTGAACATATCCCACAGCGGCGACAGTTCGCGCAGCTTGGTCACGGCCTCACAGACTTTCTGCGCGGCGTAGTCGATTTCTTCTTCGGTGCTGAAGCGGCCGAAGGTGAAACGGATCGAACTGTGCGCCAGTTCGTCGTTGCGGCCCAGGGCGCGCAACACGTAGGACGGCTCGAGGGAGGCCGAGGTGCAGGCCGAACCGGACGATACGGCCAGGTCCTTGAGCGCCATGATCAGCGACTCGCCTTCCACGTAGTTGAAGCTCAGGTTCAGGTTGTGCGGTACGCGGGCGGTCATGCTGCCGTTGACGTACAGTTCTTCCAGGTGCTCGACCTGCTTGAAGAAGCGCTCGCTCAGGGCCTTGAGGCGTGCGTTTTCGCTGACCATTTCCTGCTTGGCAATGGCGAAGGCTTCGCCCATGCCGACGATCTGGTGGGTAGCCAGGGTGCCCGAACGCATGCCGCGCTCATGACCGCCGCCGTGCATGGTGGCTTCCAGGCGTACGCGAGGCTTGCGGCTGACGTACAGCGCGCCAATGCCTTTGGGGCCGTAGGTCTTGTGCGCCGAGAACGACATCAGGTCGACTTTCAGCTTGGTCAGGTCGATCTCGACCTTGCCGGTGGACTGGGCGGCGTCAACGTGGAACATCACACCGCGCGAGCGGGTCAGCTCGCCAATGGCGGCGATGTCGTTGATGGTGCCGATTTCGTTGTTCACGTGCATCACCGACACCAGGATGGTGTCGTCGCGCAGGGCCGCTTCGATCATGGCAGGGGTGATCAGGCCGTCTTCCTGAGGGTCCAGGTAGGTGACCTCGAAGCCTTCACGCTCCAGTTGGCGCATGGTGTCCAGGACCGCCTTGTGCTCGATCTTGGAGGTGATCAGGTGCTTGCCCTTGGTGTGATAGAAGTGCGCGACACCCTTGATGGCCAGGTTGTCGGACTCGGTTGCACCGCTGGTCCAGACGATTTCACGCGGGTCGGCGCTGACCAGGTCGGCGACCTGGCGACGAGCGTTCTCTACCGACTCCTCGGCTTTCCAGCCGAAGACGTGGGAACGGGACGCCGGGTTGCCGAAGTTTCCGTCAACCAGCAGGCAGTCGCTCATCTTTTGCGCTACACGCGGGTCGACCGGCGTGGTGGCGGAGTAATCGAGGTAAATCGGCAACTTCATTGAAATTCTCCTATCAGGCGGGCTAGCCATAGTCACGACGTCATTCGACGAAGGACGTTTCGATCTTGTCCAGGCGCTGGCTCTTGGTGGTGTTGCAACGGCGCAGGTCCTGGCGCTGGGCGACCTCTTGCACTTCACGGCGAGTGACAAGGTCAGCCAGACTGATACCGCTCAAAAACTCATGAATCTGCTGGCTCAGGTCGCACCACAGGTGGTGGGTGAGGCAGGTGTCGCCGGCGTGGCAATCGCCCAGTCCCTGGCAACGGGTGGCATCGACCGACTCGTTGACCGCATCGATGACCTGGGCCACCTGGATGCCTTCCATCTCGCGCGACAGCTGATAGCCGCCCCCTGGCCCGCGCACGCTGGACACCAAGTTGCTGCGGCGCAGCTTGGCGAACAGTTGCTCCAGGTACGACAGGGAAATGCCTTGGCGCTCGGAGATATCGGCCAGTGAGACGGGCCCATGCTGCGCGTGCAACGCCAGGTCGAGCATGGCGGTCACGGCGTATCGGCCTTTAGTTGTCAGTCGCATGGCGAGTACCACGGGGTTACGAAAAGGGAGTAGCGGAATACTGGCAAGTATGCAATTCCCGAGTAATTAAGTCAACTTTAAGACCTACTACCTTAGTCGGGAATAGCGGCAAAACGGGCGGCGTACTATAGCACGGGATTGTTGGGTTGGGGGGTTGTGGTGGCTGGTTCCCGGGCAGAGCCCGGTCCTACACCGTTCGGGCCATGGGTGTCAGTGATGCAAAGCTTTCAGCCTTTGGTTGCTGCAGGGCTGACCGCTTTGCCTCACTGATTCAACTGCCGCGAACGGTGTAGGACCGGGCTCTGCCCGGGAACCAGACAACGCGAATCTTCAGCGAACCTCGGCGGCAGGCGCCTCGACCTCACCCTTCACGCACTTGAAGTCCTCATCGCGCAGCTGGGGCAGCTCCTTGGCGCAGTAGTCACTGCCCATCCGCGTCATCGCCCCGCACATATCCTCCAGACGGCCATCCACGGCGTGCAGATGATCCAGCAACTGGCCAATGGCGCGCGCCACCGGGTCAGGCATGTCTTCGGTCACACCATACGCGTCGAAGCCAATCTTCTCGGCCATGGCCTTGCGCTTGGCGTCCACGGCGTCATCGCCCTTGACGATGATGCGCCCCGGGATGCCCACGGCCGTGGCGCCGGCCGGCACCGCCTTGGTGACGACCGCGTTGGAGCCGATCTTGGCCCCGGCACCCACGGTGAAGGGCCCTAGCACCTTGGCGCCCGCCCCTACGACCACGCCATCTTCCAGCGTGGGGTGGCGCTTGCCCTTGTTCCAGCTGGTGCCGCCCAGGGTCACACCCTGGTAGATGGTGACATCGTTGCCGATCTCGGCAGTTTCACCAATGACAATGCCCATGCCATGGTCGATGAAGAATCGCCGGCCGATCTTGGCGCCCGGGTGAATTTCGATGCCGGTCATCCAGCGGCCAAAGTTGGACACCATGCGGGCCAGCCATTTGAACTCGGCCTTCCACAATTTGTGCGCGCCGCGGTGCAGCCAAATGGCATGCATGCCGGGGTAGCTGGTCATCACCTCGAAGGCGTTGCGCGCCGCCGGGTCGCGATGGAATACG
>KI547167.1:359240-381895 GCA_000497835.1 gamma proteobacterium L18
ATGGTCAGTCCTTCCGCTTATGCGGCTCGCCACGGGCCACTTTCTGGGTCTCCGTGAGAATGCCGCGCAATATGTTCATTTCCGCCTTGGCTACCGAGCTGCGACCGTACAGGCGGCGCAAACGCGCCATCAGGTGCCGCGGGCTTTGCGGGTCGAGGAAGCCGATCTCCACCAGGGTGCTCTCCAGGTGGTCGTAGAATCGCTCCATCTCGTCGCTGGTCGAGAGCTCTGCGCTCTTGACCGACGCCACTTCGACCTTCTCGGTCTTGGACGCCTGCCCTTCGGCTGCCAGCCAGGCCATACGCACTTCGTAGGCCAGTACCTGCACCGCCGCACCCAGGTTCAGCGAGCTGAAATCAGGGTTTGACGGGATATGCACGTGGAAATGACATCGCTGCAGCTCTTCATTGGTGAGCCCTGCGTGCTCGCGACCGAACACCAGGGCTACCTCGCCACCGACCTGGGCGGCTTCCTCGACGCTTTTGCTGCCGCACTCGCGCGGGTCCAGCAGCGGCCAGGGGATACGACGCTCGCGGGCGCTGGTGCCCAACACCATGGTGGTACCCACCAGGGCTTCTTCGAGGGTGGCGACCACCTGGACGTTTTCCAGCACGTCATCGGCACCCGACGCACGGGCACTGGCCTCGTGAGAAGGGAAATCCAGCGGATCGACCAGCACCAGGCGCGACAAGCCCATGTTCTTCATGGCGCGCGCAGCCCCACCGATATTGCCGGGGTGGCTGGTGTTGACCAGGACGACACGAATATTTTGCAGCAAGGCGAGTGCTCACAGACTGGAGGAAAGAGGTGAAATCTTACCGAACAGATACCGCTTGCGCTACGAAAGGTGATCACCCTCTTCTTCGCGGGAACTTTTCTGTTAGAATATTCGGCTTTCTTTAACGACCTAGGTGAAACGTCCATGCAGCCCATGCTGAATATCGCGCTGCGCGCCGCCCGCAGCGCCAGTGAATTGATCTTCCGCTCCATCGAGCGCCTGGATACCATCAAGGTTGATGAAAAAGACGCCAAGGATTACGTCTCTGAAGTAGACCGTGCGGCCGAACAGAAAATCATCGACGCCCTGCGCAAGGCCTACCCGACCCACACCATCCGTGGCGAAGAGACCGGCCTGCACGCCGGCAGCGGCGAAGGCGCCGAATACGAGTGGATCATCGACCCACTGGATGGCACCACCAACTTCCTGCGCGGCATCCCGCACTTTGCCGTCAGCATTGCCTGCAAATACCGCGGCCGCCTGGAGCACGCCGTTGTTCTGGACCCGGTTCGCCAGGAAGAATTCACCGCCAGCCGTGGCCGTGGCGCCCAACTGAACGGTCGTCGCCTGCGCGTCAGCGGCCGCACCAGCCTGGAAGGTGCCCTGCTGGGCACCGGCTTCCCGTTCCGCGACAACCAGATGGCTGACCTGGACAACTACCTGGGCATGTTCCGCGCCCTGGTTGGCCAGACCGCCGGCATCCGCCGCGCCGGTGCTGCCAGCCTGGACCTGGCCTACGTGGCCGCTGGCCGTTTCGACGCCTTCTGGGAGTCGGGCCTGAGCGAATGGGACATGGCCGCTGGCGCCCTGCTGATTCAAGAAGCAGGCGGTCTGGTGAGCGACTTCACCGGTGATCACGACTTCCTGGAGAAGGGCCACATCGTTGCCGGCAACATCAAGTGCTTCAAGGCAGTACTGACGGCCATCCAGCCGCACCTGCCAGCTTCGATCAAACGCCAAGCGTAAATCGGGCACAAAAAAAAGCACCTTTCGAGGTGCTTTTTTTATGCCTTTTTTATGACCATTGTGGAGACAGGCCATGGTGGGAGCGGGCTCTGCCCGCGAAAGCCATACCGCAGAACACCTGAAACACCGCGCCAGGTTCTTCGCGGGCAGAGCCCACTCCCACACAGGATCAGATCAAGGTTACTGCTGGGTCAGCACCAGTTGGCCGTCCTTGTTGACCGGGATCTTGGAGCCCGGATCACGATCCATCTTCACCTGGCCCACCTGGCCGTTCAGCTGATACTTCACGTTATAGCCAACCACCTTGTTACTGATGTCGTTGACCGTGTTGCAACGGCTCTCGGTGGTGGTGTAGGTATCACCGTTCTGCATGTGCTCCTGCACCTTGTTGCCCGCATAGCCACCGCCCACGGCGCCAGCCACGGTGGCCAGGGTTTTGCCCTTGCCGCCGCCGACCATATGGCCCAGCAGGCCACCACCCACCGCGCCCAGCACGGTACCGGCCACCTGGTGCTGATCCTGCACGGCGCGGCGATGGGTTACCGCCACGTCATGACACTCCTTGCGAGGTGTCTTGATCTCTTGATTGATAGGGTCTACAGCCAGAACTTCTGCGTACTCTGGGCCACTTTTCACGAGGCTGTAGGTCGCGACAGCACCACCGGCAGTCACACCGACAGCACCCAACACTGCACCAACCAGCAACGATTTGTTCACATGAACCTCCTGACCTTCTTATACGGATCAACGTCCGCGCTTCTCCCAGCCTTGGAGCACAAAAAAAGGCGCGAGTTCAAAACTCGCGCCTTTTCAGGGGATTAAGCGACGGCGATCACATTAGGGGCGATCGTCGACTTTATCCTTGGTGACCGGAGCAATCAGGTCGTCGCTGTTCAGGTTCAGCCAGATCAGCACCACGTTGGCGATGTAGATCGAGGAGTAGGTACCCGCCAGCACGCCGATGAACAGCGCGATGGAGAAACCGAACAGGTTGTCGCCGCCAAAGAACAGCAGCGCGGCGATGGCCAGCAAGGTCGAGATCGAGGTAGCCAGGGTACGCAGCAGTGTCTGGGTGGTCGAGACGTTGATGTTCTCGATCAGCGACGCCTTGCGCAGCACGCGGAAGTTCTCGCGCACCCGGTCGAATACCACGATGGTGTCGTTCAGCGAGTAGCCGATGATGGCCAATACCGCCGCCAGCACCGTCAGGTCGAAGGTGATCTGGAAGAACGACAGGATACCCATGGTCACGACTACGTCGTGCACCAGGGAGGCGATGGCGCCTACCGCGAATTTCCACTGGAAGCGGAACGCCAGGTAGATCAACACGCCGCCCAGGGCCATGAGCATGCCCAGGCCGCCCTGGTCACGCAGCTCTTCACCCACCTGCGGGCCGACGAACTCGGTGCGGGTAACCTTGGCCGGGTTGTCGCCACCCACCTTGGCCAGCGCTTCAGCCACCTGGGCGCCCAGCTTGGGGTCGTCGCCCGGCATGCGCACCAGCAGGTCAGTGGTGTCACCAAAGTTCTGCACGATGGCTTCGTGGTAGCCAGCGGCAACCAGCTCGCTACGCACCTGGGTCAGGTCGGCCGGCTTCTCGTAGTTGAGCTCGATCAGCGTACCGCCGGTGAAGTCCAGACCGAAGTTCAGACCCTTGTGGAACCAGCTGAACAACGCCAATACCGTGAGGAACAGTGTCAAGGCGAACGCAATGTTGCGAACGCCCATGAAGTTGATGGTACGTTTCATGGCAGCCCCTTAAATCCACAACTTCTTGAAGTCACGACCGCCGTAGATCAGGTTGACCATTGCGCGGGTCACCATGATGGCTGTGAACATCGAGGTAAAGATACCCAGGGACATGGTCACGGCGAAGCCTTTCACCGGGCCGGTGCCCATGGCGAAAAGAATGCCGCCTACCAGCAAGGTGGTCAGGTTGGCGTCGACAATGGCGGTGAACGCACGGCCGAAACCTTCGTTGATCGCCCGCTGCACGCTCATCCCGGCGGCGATTTCCTCGCGGATACGCGAGAAGATCAGCACGTTGGCGTCAACCGCCATACCCATGGTCAACACGATACCGGCAATACCCGGCAGCGTCAGGGTGGCACCCAGCACCGACATCAGGGCCAGCAGCGCCACCATGTTCAGCGCCAGCGCCACGGTGGCGATGATGCCGAAGAAGCGGTAGATGGCGATGATGAACAGCGACACGAACAGCATGCCCCACAGGGACGCATGGATACCCTTGGTGATGTTGTCGGCACCCAGGCTTGGGCCAATGGTGCGCTCTTCAGCGAAGTACATCGGCGCAGCCAGACCACCGGCACGCAGCAGCAGGGCCAGTTCCGAGGATTCGCCCTGGCCGTTCAGGCCAGTGATGCGGAACTGCGCGCCCAGCGGCGACTGAATGGTCGCCAGGCTGATGATTTTCTTCTCTTCGCTGAAGTCCTGCACGGCCACGTCTTTCTCGACGCCGTCGACAGTCTGCTTCTCGTAGCGGGTGAACGGCTTCTGCTCGATGAACAGTACCGCCATGCTGCGGCCGACGTTGCTGCGCGTGGCGCGGCTCATCAGGTCGCCACCGTGGCCATCAAGCTTGATGTTCACTTGTGGCTGGCCGTGCTCGTCGAAGCTGGCCGAGGCGTCGGTCACCTGGTCACCGGTGATGATCAGGCTGCGCTCGACAGCGGCTGGCGGACGGCTGCCGTCACGGAACTCGAAGGTCTCGGTGGTGGCACGCGAATCATCGGGGCCGGCGCCCAGACGGAATTCCAGGCTGGCGGTCTTGCCCAGGATACGCTTGGCTTCAGCGGTGTCCTGC
Organism: gamma proteobacterium L18; assembly: GCA_000497835.1. Classification (GTDB taxonomy): domain Bacteria; phylum Pseudomonadota; class Gammaproteobacteria; order Pseudomonadales; family Pseudomonadaceae; genus Aquipseudomonas. Next base: position 363,809 of record KI547167.1, read on the forward strand.
ACGCCTGGCAGCTCCACCACGATGCGGTTGGCACCCTGGCGCTGTACCAGTGGCTCGGCCACGCCCAGCTCGTTGACGCGGTTACGTACCGTGGTCAAGTTCTGCTTGATCGAGTATTCGCGAATCTCGGCCAGCTTGGCCGGGGTCAGCGTCAGCGACAGCACCTGCAACTCCCCACGGGTGGAGGTGGTCAGGTCGAAATCGGTGTAAGTCTTGCGAATGATCGCCTGGGCCTGGGTCAGGCTGTCGGCATCGGCAAAGCCCAGCTGAATGGCAGCGGCCTGCTGAGGCATGCTGCGGTAGCGGATCTTTTCCTTGCGCAGCTCGGTCTTGACGTCGGCTTCGTAGATTTTCAGGCGGGCATCGATTGCCTTGTCCATGTCCACGGCGAGCAGGAAGTGCACACCACCGGACAAGTCCAGGCCCAGCTTCATCGGGTGCGCGCCAATGTTGCGCAGCCACTGCGGCGTGGTGGCCGCCAGGTTCAGCGCTACAACGTAGTCGTCGCCCAGGGTTTTACGGACCACGTCCTTGGCAGGCAGTTGGTCATCACGCTTGGCCAGACGCAACAAACCGCCCTTGCCATTCTCGGCCAGCGTTGCCGCCTTGACCTCGATACCGGCATCGGTCAGCGCCTTGGCGCTGCGGTCCAGATCAGCCTGGGTGACTTGCAGCGCAGAACTTGCGCCCGAGACCTGGATGGCCGCGTCATCAGGATAGAGATTGGGTGCGGAATAAATAAAACCGACCGCCAGCACCGCCAGGATCAGTAGGTATTTCCACAGAGGGTATTTGTTCAGCATCACGCCGCCCGTTCAAGACGCGGGGCGCCTTGCGCGCCCCGTCGATTGGTAAAAGTCTGAAACTTAGATCGCTTTGAGCGTGCCTTTCGGCAGGGTCGCGGCAATGGCGCCCTTCTGGATCTTCAGCTCTACAGTGTCCGAAACCTCGATCACCACGAAGTCGTCGGTCACTTTGTTGATCTTGCCGGCGATACCACCGGTGGTCACAACTTCGTCACCTTTCTGCAGGTTGCCCAGCAGGTTTTTCTGCTCTTTGGCACGCTTGGCCTGTGGGCGCCAGATCATCAGGTAGAAGATGACCAGGAAACCGACCAGGAAAATCCACTCGAAGCCACCGCCCATAGGGCCTGCAGCTGCCGGTGCACCGGCGTCGGCCAACGCGTCAGAGATAAAAAAGCTCATTTAGCACTCCAGTTGCAAAATTGTTGACTCAAAAGGGTCACGAACTCAGTCCAAAGGCGGCGTAACAAGCCCGCGTTTGGCGTAGAAGGCATCGACAAAGGCGGCCAATGTACCCTGTTGAATAGCCTCGCGCAAACCAGCCATCAGCACCTGGTAATGACGCAAATTGTGGATGGTATTCAACATGCTCCCCAGCATTTCGCCGCACTTGTCCAAATGGTGCAGATAAGCACGGGAGAAGTTCTGGCAGGTGTAGCAGTCGCAGGTCGGGTCCAGCGGCGAATTATCATGACGATGAAACGCGTTGCGGATCTTCAGCACGCCGGTGTCGATGAACAGATGCCCATTGCGGGCATTGCGGGTTGGCATCACGCAATCGAACATGTCCACACCGCGGCGCACACCCTCCACCAGATCTTCCGGCTTGCCAACACCCATAAGGTAACGAGGTTTGTCAGCGGGCATCTGGCCTGGCAGGTAATCCAGCACCTTGATCATCTCGTGCTTGGGCTCGCCCACCGACAGGCCGCCGATGGCCAGGCCGTCGAAGCCGATCTTGTCCAGGCCTTCCAGCGAGCGCATGCGCAGGTTCTGGTGCATGCCGCCCTGGACGATGCCGAACAGCGCCGCGGTGTTGTCACCGTGGGCGTTCTTGGAGCGCTGGGCCCAGCGCAGCGACAGTTCCATGGACACACGGGCCACGTCTTCGTCCGCCGGGTATGGGGTGCATTCGTCGAAAATCATCACCACGTCGGAGCCCAGGTCGCGCTGTACCTGCATCGACTCTTCGGGGCCCATGAACACCTTCGAGCCGTCCACCGGGGAGGCGAAGGTCACGCCCTCTTCCTTGATCTTGCGCATGGCGCCCAGGCTGAACACCTGGAAACCACCCGAGTCGGTCAGGATAGGGCCCTGCCACTTCATGAAATCGTGCAGGTCGCCGTGGGCCTTGATCACTTCCATGCCCGGGCGCAGCCACAGGTGGAAAGTGTTGCCCAGGATCATGTGCGCGCCGATGGCCTCGATGTCACGAGGCAGCATGCCCTTCACGGTGCCATAGGTGCCCACCGGCATGAACGCCGGGGTTTCCACCACGCCACGCGGGAAGGTCAGGCGGCCACGACGGGCCTTGCCGTCAGTGGCCAGCAGTTCGAACGACATACGACAGGTGCGACTCATGCGTGATCCCCTGGCGCCGCTTCGCTAGGACCGCGGGGCGCCGGATTGCGGGTGATGAACATGGCATCACCGTAACTGAAGAAGCGGTAACCGTTGTCCACCGCAGCCTGGTAGGCGGCCATGGTCTCGGGATAACCGGCGAAGGCCGACACCAGCATCAACAGCGTGGATTCGGGCAAATGGAAATTGGTGACCAGGCAATCGACCACGTGGAACGGCCGGCCCGGGAAGATGAAGATGTCGGTGTCACCGCTGAACGGCTTCAACACGCCATCGCGCGCCGCGCTTTCCAGCGAACGCACGCTGGTAGTGCCCACGGCCACCACACGGCCGCCACGGGCCTTGCAGGCATTGACCGCGTCGACAACCTCCTGGCTGACCTCGAGCCACTCTTTATGCATGTGGTGATCTTCGATCTTCTCCACACGCACCGGCTGGAAGGTACCGGCGCCCACGTGCAAGGTCACGAAGGCGCTTTCCACGCCCTTGGCCTTGATCTGCGCCAGCAGGCCTTCATCAAAGTGCAGGCCGGCGGTAGGCGCCGCCACCGCACCGGCACGCTCGGCGTACACGGTCTGATAGCGCTCGCGGTCGGCGCCTTCGTCGGGGCGGTCTATATAAGGCGGCAGCGGCATATGGCCGACGCGGTCGAGCAGCGGCAGCACTTCTTCATTGAAGCGCAGCTCGAACAGCGCATCGTGGCGCGCGACCATCTCGGCCTCGCCACCGCCGTCGATGAGGATCATCGACCCCGGCTTGGGCGATTTGCTGGAGCGCACGTGGGCCAACACCGAATGGGTGTCCAGCACGCGTTCCACCAGAATCTCCAGCTTGCCGCCGCTGGCCTTCTGGCCAAACACACGGGCAGGAATGACCCGGGTGTTATTGAACACCATCAGGTCGCCGGGGCGCAGGTGCTCCAGCAAATCAGTGAACTGACGATGGGCCAGCGCACCGCTGGGCCCGTCCAGGGTCAACAAACGACTGCCATGACGCTCGGCCAGCGGGTGGCGTGCAATCAGGGAATCGGGAAGCTCGAAGGAAAAATCGGCGACGCGCATGATGGTGATCGGTTTGACAGGGCCGCGAAGTTTAGCTCAAAACACACAAATTGACCACGCAGGAGAGTTGACCAACGGTCGAGGCCTCTTTATACTCCGCGGCCATTGAGCCCTGATGGCGGAATTGGTAGACGCGGCGGATTCAAAATCCGTTTTCGAAAGGAGTGGGAGTTCGAGTCTCCCTCGGGGCACCATCATTTTCCTTGTAAATCAAGGACTTAGAGAAGGGGTAGAAAGAAATTTCTACCCCTTTTTCTATCCAAAATTTCTATCTTTTTTCTCTCCTTTTTCCCAAAATACAGCCCACGGCAGTGGTCGTCTTGTATCCAACTGCTATGAGCGAATGGGCTCAAAACGCCTCGCTCTCTCCATCAAGACGCTTTGACGTGCTGCGGCTTTGCAGCAGTGCGGAAAAGGGTCAACCCGTTGCGGCTGACAGGTATCCCTGTCTATCCATACACCATGCTAGTATCACCGATTTTTAAGTTGCAGCTCTGGACAGGGCCGTGCGAGGAGACAAAATGAGCCTATTCACGTCATTGGAAATGTGTGCCGGAGCAGGCGGGCAAGCTCTCGGCCTTGAAATGGCGGGCTTTGGGCACGAAGTGCTGGTGGAAATTGAACCTCCTGCCTGTGCAACCCTTCGGTTGAATCGTCCAGAGTGGAACGTTCAGGAACAGGATCTGCGTCAGTTCAACGGACTGCCGTTTTTCGGCGTTGATTTGGTCGCGGGTGGGGTTCCTTGTCCTCCCTTCTCCAAGGCGGGCAAGCAGCTCGGTGCAGACGATGAGCGAGATCTATTTCCCGAGGCGTTGCGTCTAGTTGATGAGTGTCGCCCAAAAGCGGTGATGCTGGAAAACGTGCGTGGTCTACTTGACGCTGTTTTCGATGACTATCGAAATAAGGTCGAGAAGCAATTAAAGAAGCTTGGTTATGTGCCGGGCTGGCGACTGCTGAATGCTTCCGATTATGGCGTTACCCAGCTTCGACCTCGTGTGGTGTTCGTGGGTATCAGAAAAGACCTTGCTGATGGTTTTTCGTGGCCTGAGCCAAAGCTAATCACTCCACCGACTGTTGGTGAGCTTCTCCACGATCTAATGAAGGCCGATGGTTGGCGTGGTGCTGATGCTTGGAGAGAGCAAGCCAACACAATCGCACCAACGTTGGTCGGCGGCTCGAAGAAGCACGGCGGTCCTGATCTTGGCCCAACAAGGGCGAAGAAAGCTTGGGCTTCTATTGGTGTCTGTGGGATGGGCATTGCGAATGAACCTCCTACCGAATTTTTTGAAGGTATGCCAAAGCTGACAACTCGCATGGCCGCACGCATTCAGGGTTTCCCTGATGATTGGGAGTTCCACGGTAAGAAAACTGCAGCTTATCGACAGATAGGTAACGCTTTCCCGCCTCCGGTAGCTTGTGCAGTAGCAACGCAGATTTTTAAGGCTCTTTCAGTAAAACGCTTGGTACAGGTTGCCTGATGAATATTCCTCCCGAGTTTCTACAAGCACGAAAAGAGTTCCACGCCTCGCTTCTCAAAACGACCCTGACTATCAATGATAAGGGTGTTCCAAGTAACGCCGACAGTAGTAACAAAAGCAGCATTGCGATTGCAAAAGGAATCGCGGAGCTATTGAAAGCGGAAACTATTGCAGAGCGTCAAGCGGGCCAAACCTCTGGGAATGAATTTGAAGGAATTTGTGCCGAATATGTAAAAAATACGTTTTTAAAACTGGGGCATCTTCGCCCCGGTGATTGGGACGTGCATCAAGTGTCTGGACGTAATCGTTTAGAAATTGCTAAATATGAGCAGTACGCACATTTGATAGCCTTGGATAGAGCTGCCAAGGCTGACGCTGAACTTGCTGCGGCCTTGGGAAGTGACTACACAATTACCCCCGATATTGTCGTGGTTAGAGGCTTAGAAAGTGACGAAAATATTAACCTTCACGAGTTTTTGGTTGACAACTCTGTAAGCACAAGAGCCAGCTTGAGGGCCGCTGCTGGGGGCAAACCGCTTCTACATGCAAGCGTTTCATGTAAATGGACTATCCGAAGTGATAGGGCACAGAACGCACGTTCCGAAGCGTTAAACCTGATGCGTAACAGAAAAGGCCACCTACCTAATATTATGGTAGTAACTGCTGAGCCGACACCTAGCCGATTAGCCTCAATCGCTCTCGGCACTGGTGATATTGACTGCGTTTATCATTTTGCCCTGTATGAGCTTCAAGCAACGCTGAAAGAGCTGGGGATGGACGATTCGGCAGAGATGTTAGCAATTATGGTCGATGGTAGACGACTAAAAGATATTAGCGATTTGCCGCTAGACTTAGCGACTTAAAAATAATTCCATAAGGGGCCGCTATGCGGCCTTTTTTATAGTCAACTTTTCTCTGAGGGTAGCACGCAAGGTGCAGCCCTATTTAGAGATTTAGGTTCTACCTTAAATATATTTTCGATTTACTATTGACAAGGTTTTATATTGATTTCAAGCCAAATACTGGCTGTGCAAAATAATTAAAACTCAAAAAAACAGTAAATATTCCAAAAATATCCTCCTACGCTATTTTTTGTCAACTAACGGAAATGGGCAAATTATGGTGCCTTTAAATTTCTCGCATTGTTATACGCAAGCGTTAAATCCCCTTCGAAAAACGGCAATTCCCCCTGTTTTAATTTTCATAAATTTTACTAGCCAACCTGCCTTTGGCTCTTAACATGCGAACACAGTTCGCAATTACCAGATGCTTTTGATTTTTGCTTTCCTTGGATAACTCTTAAATAAGTGTCGCAAGTTGATTTTATAAGGTTTCTTGACCGTTTTTGACTTGGGTTTTGATTTGGGGGTAAAAGCAATAAAAAGTATATCCTTGTTTGACTTATAAAAATCACATGGTATATGTATATACATTAACCTAAAATACACATATGATTTTTATACCCCAAACAATAACCCTTAAAAATCTTACTCCTGAATTTTTCTTTGCGGAATGTGAAAGGCAATATATTTTTGAGAAAGCTATCGAAAAAAAGATGACCGCAAAGGAATATCTTGAAGACAAGTTAAATAACTCATCAAAAAGAAAGCGTGCAGGCTTAGCGAAAGAAATAAAGAATATTAAGGATAAGTTCAATTGGGTTACCAATTGCAGTGAATATAGATGCTGGAAGATACAGCATAAATACGCTCTTGCTGGCGACCTGAACGATATTGTCAAAAATATCTCATTTGTTTTCGGTAGAATTCAGGAACAACTAATAATAAAGCAGAGAAACCTTAACAACGATGACTCCGGCGAGAGTGTTTTTTCACATATAAAGGATGACTGGGGTATTGGTTATGGTATCAAAATAAAGGATATCAAAGGGTCAACCATGAAAGACAAGCTCATCAATATTGCTGATGAGAAAAAGCTCAAATCACAAATAAAAAGAATACAAAAACAAAGAAGCGAACTTTTAAAGCTGCATTCAGGATTGATTGGTTCAGGTCAAGCATATGAGATATGTAGTGATGAAGTTGTTCGCAATAGAGAGGCTGACGAAGCCAAGCAACTTGATTACGTAATGAAAAACTCTGTGGCCTATGAAAACAAAAAGATAATACCCCTATGGAAAATAGCAAGCACTGAAAAACAAAGATTTGCTGAGATATTTATTCAAGTTACTTCATTAGATTTATACGCCAAACAACTTGATTACAAGCCCCTATTTATCACTTTCACTGCACCTGCAAGATTTCACCCAAAGCCGTCGAAAGGGGTTAGCTCTTGGGACGGTTCAACACCAAAGGATAGCAATGATTACTTGAAGGGCTTATGGAATGCTTTTAGAAAAGACATTCATAGACATAAGATTGAGATGAATGGTTTCTGGGCTGTCGAACCTCACAAAGACCAGTGCTTTCATAAGCACGCTTTAATGTATGTTAATAAGAAACATTATGACGAATTAGTAATCTTGATTAACAAGCATTTTAGACACTCGGAAAACGCCGTAAGAATTGAAGAAATTGACACAAAGAAAAGCAAGGCAACATCATACGTGATGAAGTATCTAACCAAGTCATTCAATATGGATTTCGAGTTAAAAGGGGGCGTCCTAAATATAGATAAGTTGGAAATCTCCAATCACAAAAAAGTTAGAGCGGTTCAAGCATTGTGGGGTGTGCGTAGATATGCAATGTTTGGTGTTAAAAATACATTGTCATTGTGGAGGGAACTAAAAAGAAAGCCCTTCCTGAAGGGAAAGAATGAAGCCATCGATAAGGCGTTTGCTTTCGTTGAAAAAAACAACTTCATAGGCTTCTCAATGTATGTGCATGGAAAGCTAAAAATAAAGAGAGCATTTAGTGAAATACCCATCATGAAAAATGATTTGCTGGGGGACGTATTCGGGAAAAGTCTAGTAGGTAAATATATTTTAGACTTAACCAGCTATGAAGTTGTAAACATAAAAGCAGCCTGCAAGATTATCCCTACTTACTGCGTAAGTAACGAAGCCGCCTAAATAAATATATACTAATCTATTGATTTCCACTTGCAACATGCTAAGTTATAAGTAACAAACAATAGGAGATTACGAGCATGCAACTAATAAGGGTGACAAGCAAAAGAAAAGAAATCTTAAAATATACAAAAAAATTAGGTCTTTATGGTTTGTATAAAAATGTTAAAAATGCACATAACAAAAGTGTTTGTCATTTGATTTTTGACCCGTTGGATAGCACATTTAAGGTACTGGTAGACCAAAGTAGAGTTCCTTATAAATACCAAGACGAATGTATAAGAGAACAATATGAAAAATAACAAAACAAACAGGTACCTACTTAAATCAGACAAGGAAACAATGCAACGCTTTCAAGAGATAGCCAAAATGAATGATTTCCCTATGTCCCGATACATCAATGACTGTATTGAGCAATATTTGAAATCCTACGATAATGATGGATTTAAAGATGAAGTATCAATCAAGGTGCCAATAAGGAAATTTGAAAGAATCAACAAATAAAAAGCCCTGATAGGGCTATTTTTTTAACTGTGGCTTTAAGTCAAACGTTACTGCTCTTTTGTTTGCCATATGTGCTTTAAATGCTTGTTCAAGCTGTTTTGCTGCTGCTGGGTCTCTTTCCTTAATTTCATCAAACACTTCATAAAAGTCCTGCCTTAAATCATATTGGCGTTTCACCTCGCCCTTTCTTTCATAGATTAGATTTTGTCTGTCCATGTATCTATGTCCGGCAATATCACTTTTGCTGGTTCCAGTGAAGAGTTTCTTATCAAGTTTTTTCTGTATGCCTTCAAACGCTTCAACAAGTTCATCATTAGAGTATGTTGAATAGTCGCCATCAATCTTGCGACTTTCAGGCTCTGCAAGCGGTTCTGGTGCCATCGGTGTGTAAAGGTCACTCGCGATAGGCTCATCTGGTTTAGGTGGCTCTATGGCTTCCGTAGGAGCTTCTGCGACTGGTGTAGGGGTGGCAGGCTCAAACTCTTTCATCAAGTCATCAATCAAATCATCATTGGTAGGTGCAACCTGCCTTGTAGGCTGTGGCGGCTTCTCTGGTGCATTTTGAACAGGTGTAGGTAAGACAGGTGGAACAATGACAGGCTCAACTAATTTAGGCTCTTCTACGGCTTTCTTGGCCTTCCATTTTTGAGCTTGTAATTCATAGTCAGCTTTTCTTTGTTCAAGCTCATTCAAGTCTTGTTGCGTAGGTTTATATCCTGACATTGTGAAACCCTTGTCTTCAAGGTTCATCATCTTGAACTCCATCCACATTTTCTTTTTTGCGTAGTCTGGGCCATGAACATATAACGGCCCCGGCTTCTTCATGTCAGTTGTTAGGCGTTGAAGTCCAGCTTTTATACTATCCCTTGATAAGTCTTGAAATGTAACTTTTGAAGGGTCTTTATGGTATTCAAAAGCCTTCTGGCTGGTAGAGTTTTTAAAGAAGTGCTCCACATTGCTACCGGATTCTTGATGTGTAAATTTCTTTTCAAGGACGGTTTTGTATTTGTTCTTTTTAAGAAACTCAACATCTTCATTTGTAGAAAGGTTTAATCCCTCATTGTATCTGCGAGCTTTCTTTGAATAGTGCTCCATCAGCTCACTAAATTTATGCTGTTCTTGAAGCTTGTTTTTTAGTTTCGAGTGCTGAATACCCAACTCACTGGCCTTGAATACTTGGCCTTCCTTCTCTAATGAATAGGCGTTTTGTCCATTCGGGATAATGTCAAAGCCTTGCTTGTGAAGGTTGGCAAGGAAAGCCGTTGTTGTAGTTACACCAATGAAAGCTTTTTCAATTTCGGACTTGAATTGTTTCTTGTGTGATTTGATACCCCTGACTTCAAGAGCTTTTTCGTTCCTGCTCTCTTGTGGTTTTGTTTCTAGGTCGGGGTTTAAAGATTTTCTGTTAGTGACTTGAAGTAGTCCGTGTTTCTTTTCGAGTTCAGTTAGCTTCTGTTCTATGATGAGATAATCATCAACCTGATTATATATTTTATTGTTGAAATCTCTGGGTGCCCAAATAAAGTGAACGTGGATTTGTTTAGTATCTGTATGAACAGCAAAAGCGTGCTCACGGTTTAAGCCGTGAGTATCTGAATAAAGTTCTTTTGCTATGGCAAGGGCTTGTTCGGGTGTGATTTTGTCGGACGGGTCAAAAGATACCATTTCGTGAAAGCTGGTATTTCTCTGTTTTCCTTTACAAGATTTATCAATTTTTTTCGCTAAGAACTCAATAAACTCTTGCGTTGTTCCGGTTTGGAGTCTGTTGCTATCTATGAGAATAGATTTTTTTAAACCATACCCGAGTGTGTTTTGTGTCTCTCCTTTACTTTTCTGCGTGCTGAGTTTCTTCCTTATCATATTATCCTTGTGATTGTTTATTTTAAGGTTATCTTTTCTTCATGCTCAACGAGCATTGAATAGAGTTTGTCAAATGAGTTCTTGGCATTATTGAACATTTCAATGTTTCTCTCTACCAACTCAATCTTTCCAGAGTTAATGGCTTTGGCCATCTGGTTTAAATTATTGCCCATCTTACTCAAGTCAGCTTCTGCCTTGCCAACATACTCAATAAACTTATGATTTCTTATCTCGATTACATTGCAGCCATTTACTGCTAGATGCTCAATATACTTCGCCTGACTAATGCCTAGCAAAGTTGCATTGGAAACAATTTTGTCTTTTGCTTCTTTTGAAATCCTGATATTAAACTGCTCTCCGCTTCTTTTATTTTTGCTCATAGTTATCCTCATGGTTGGTGTGTTTTTTGTTTTTCTGTAATGTCCGAAGGCATTGCAGCTACCTGATTTTGCTTTTATATTTTCAAACGAAGTGTAGAAAATCGAGTAGGGAAGTAAGTGAAAAATGTCGAAGACTTTTGAACGGTAGGATAAAAACGAAGTTTTTTCCTATACATTCCCATTGCTCGCCTTCTTTTCTCTTGACTTCATATTATTATGCTAACTCAAGTTTGAAAGATTTCAATAGTGTATAGGAACAATAGTTATTGATGACGTGCCTAGGAAGCTACCTAGGAGACTGTCTAGGACTGATATAGGAAAAGTATAGGAATAAAAAAGGCCACCTAATTAGGTAGCCTCATAAATGATGGCTACAATAAAAAACTATACTGAGAATTTATATTGTAGGTATTTAACAGCATCCATTTTAGATGATGGGGTTGGGCCTTCAGAATATCTATCGAAAGTCATTCTTAGCAGCCCATCTGCTTTATGACCTACCAAGGAAATAATAACAAGATTCTTCACGTCGGCACGCTCTAATGTAGTAATTACGGTTTTCCGTATGCTATGGAAAACACATCGCTTATCAAACCCCAACTCTGTTTTGAAAATTGAAAACTGATTACCTAAACCTTTCGATTTAGTTTCATACTTGCCGCCCTTGCTTGTCTTCAACAAATAGCCATCATCGGATGAATTAACAAGCCGCTTGACTGTTTTCATGAGAACCGGATGGATTGGCACAAAACGAACGGATGCTTGTGTCTTCCCTTCTGTAATGTGAAAACAATCAATACCATCTTCTTTAACAACTGACGATGTTTTTAAACGGCAAATCTCTTCAATACGTGCTCCCGTGTAGGCCGCTATTTCAATCAAATCGGCTAATTGACGCTTTCCTTTTTCAACTGCTTTACTATGCAAGGTATCAACCTCGTCCGCCGTAAAAGCACGCCTTTCATCTTCTTTGAGTGTTCCACGCCTAACTTGGCTCAATTCATGGCTTTTGAAAGGATTGATTGGATAACGCTCTTTGAATGGCGGTTCTTTTTTAATCAAGAAATTGTAGAAGGCATTAAACGAAAACAAATACTGTTTCTTGGTTTTTGGTTCGAGATTTTTTGATATCAAGAATGAAGCAACGGCTTCATAGTCTAAAAGCAGGTTTTCGGATTTTAAAAATGCATCAAGTGCTTTAATTCTCTTAATGTGTCTATCTACCGTATTCAAATCAACTTTTCGTTGATTTAACTCATAGTTATAGAAAGCATCAAGGCGACTTTTGAAAAATGGAGTTTTGGGAGAGTAGTCCGAGCGACCTGCTGCTATATCAACTGCTTCATTAACAAGGTCGATGCTCAACTTTTTATCATGTGCATACTGGATTACTTCAAAACCCATTTCTGCTTCACTGATTGCGGGTCTCCCCTGAATTTTATCGAGGTTTATTGCCCGTTGGTGCTTTTCAACTATTTGAAGAACATCATCACGGAAATTACCGATTTCACCGTTTCGGGCTTTTTCAATTTCGGCTTTCCATTGGTGCAACCACCTCAGTTTGAGAACGTGAGCTTCCGAGCGGTTGCCGGTTTTGAGACTTTTAGTCAACACCTTACGCCCGGCGAAGGCTTCCCGTGCAGCTTCTGGAACGTCCAGACGGACGTGGTAGGTGCCAGATTTCAAGACTAAAAAATCGGTCATAGCAGCAGCCCTTGGCTAGTCATTTCTACCCAAAATTCTATCCAAAATTTCTACCCAAGGCCACTAAAAGCCTTTAAACACGCGAGTTTACTGGCTTTCAGCATAATTTTGAGGGAGTTCGAGTCTCCCTCGGGGCACCAAACATAGATCCCTTCTACCGGGGATTGCAGCAAAGAAACCGACCTTGAGTCGGTTTTTTTGTGCCTGGGATTTGGCTGGCGGGTGCCGATTCTGTAGCCGCTGCCGCCAGGCTGCGCTGGCCCTTCCCCCCTCCTCCATCCCCTCCCTAAAAACCCCTACCAATCCCCCTTCACCCCTAACCCGAAAAACACCAACCCCCCCTCACGAAAAAGTGCGTCAGCGACTCCACCTGGGCCAATCCAGGGTACCGCATACTGCTAAACCGGATGCCTTGATGGCAAATGAGCCTCCAAAGCGCATCATGCCTTCCAGAAACTGAGAGGAAAATCCTGGGCAACGACCCAGACATCCTCGAGCTGGATGGCATCGCGACAGGTGGGAGGGGTAGCAATGGCCTCTCCTCCAACCACATCGCGACCAAATGCGCCCCAACAAAATGAAGGGGCATTAATTTAAGCCAATCAAACTGTACGACCAAACACCACTTCCCTAACATCACATATAAGTGCAACAACCTGCCACAAGCCCACCTGACGACTCGAACGAGAACAGACAAGCAGAGGAACAACATTTATTAATAAAACCGACCAACCTCCCCCTAACTCAAAACAAAAATTCTGCCCATTCAGATAACACATCAATAAACTCACAAAAACCAACACCCGCTTAGAAAACTCATCCCGCCCTATAGCTCAAATCATCTCGACACCCCTTGTCACATCAAAAGGATAAACCACCAAAAAGCACACACCACAGCTATACAATCACTGAAAACCATGATAAAAATACGGACACACCCACATACTCAAAACGGGAAACCCATGACAGCACACAGCAATGAGTCTACTGTAGAAGATGAGTTCGATAACGAAGCATACGAACCACTCAACGAGCGAAAAGTAATTATACAACCGTATGACTATGCGGTCAGAACGCTGATGGACATGGTTACGGAAGGCGAGCTTATTCTAGACCCTGACTATCAACGCAACTACAGATGGTCAGACGAAAAAGCATCTAGATTCATCGAATCCATCTCGCTGAACATCCCTGTCCCCGTAGTTTACCTGGCCGAAGAAAAAGACGGAACATTCAGCGTAATTGATGGCCAACAACGGCTAACCTCCCTCTTCAGGTTCATGAGACCCAATGAATTAGCTGATCTCAATCAAGGCGACAGCATTGAGGAACTAACATTAAGCGGCTTAAAAGTCCGCGCTGATTTAAACGGCATGAAATACTCCTCACTTGGGCGCCAAGACAAATCTACCCTAGCCAAACGACCTATTCGCTGCATTGTGGTGCTCAACGAGTCGGATTCGACTCTAAAGTTTGAAGTATTTGAACGTTTGAATACCGGCAGCGTATCGCTCACCGACCAAGAAGTCCGTAACTGTATTCATCGAGGCTCATTCAACAGCCTAATAAAAAAACTTGCACAAAATCCGAAATTCCAGGAAATGATATCTCTCCCCCCTAACAACCAAGCGACCATGAAAGACGTTGAATTGGTTTTGAGATTCCTTGCCTACAAAGACTTTGATGAATCAACTGGGTATTCAGACAGCTACACCGAACACCTCAACAGCTACATGGAGGAAAATCGGGAAATCGGCGCCACCGCGGCAAAAAACATTACGGACAATTTCGAAGCCACCATTGATCTGATTTACAGGGCTCTTGGCCCAGGCAAAGCTTTTAGAAAGCCGCTCGAACCCGAGAACGAGAAATCCCTATATGCCCATAACATAATTAACGGGGCCATTTATGAGTCACAGATGGTTGCGTTCTCCAGACTAGTTCAGAAGAAGAAGCCGCCAAGCCTAAAAAAACTTAAAGCAGCCGTGCATGAGGCTTTTAATACCCCCGACTACTGGAACTCTTTATTCTCAGGAACATCTAAGAAGCCGAAGGTACTAAGGCGATCCAATATTCTCTCCAAGATACTGACGGACGCTTAATATGCGGCGCTTACAGGAAGTTAGCGAGCGTCTAAACGAAATTAACCTGCTCGCAGACTTAGCGACCAACACTCTCCAAGAGGGAGGGAACCGGATCTTGGCGAATGCTATAACAAGATCCGCACTGGTCTTATTGACTGGATATTTCGAGGGAGGCATACGAGACATAGCAGAAGAGTTTGTCGATAGCATCAACGATAACGAAGTGTGCATATCTAAAATACCTCAAGCCATGCTAAACCTACTTGCGGAAGAGGCTGTAGACGCATTCAAGCAAAAAAAAACCACCACACTCGAGCAGCTTTCGCAGAACATTCGAACAGATGGATTTATCGAATTCAACAAGAAGAAACATGTCAAAACCAATGCAAATCCAACCGTTGACAATATCGAACTACTATTTTCAATATTCGGCCTAAATAATATTATAGACACCCTATCCATCCGCGACTTTGGACTGGACAGCACATACACTAGCGAATCTCAAATTACCGAACAACTTAAAGAAAGGATCTCATCCACACTGACATCTCGCGGATTGGACACCAGTGAATTGCTCACAGACATATCAGAAGCAATCGAGACTAAGTGGGGACCAAAAAAGAAGCGACGAAAAGTAGGCTACGTAAGCCAAATCGAAGAACTACTTAAGAAACGTAATAGGATCGCGCACGGAGAGGGGTTTGAGCCTATAACTCCGGAAGAGCTAAAGAGCTACCAAGTCGCAATAAACCAGCTCTTAAGCGGCATCACCGAGCTATTAGATAACGCGCTCGCAGATTTGATTACCCCCGACAATAACGGTGATCGTGTTACGTAGTACCGGACGTGCGTCGTACAATAATTTTCTTGAAAGCCTGTTTCTAATGATGTATATTCACAAAGTTTTATAACGAGCTTGGCGGCTCGACAAGCAATAAGGCGCAACAACGCCGCACTTCACAATCGCAGGCACGCCTCAGTGCCCGCGATGCTGTGTTATGGCGGGTTGCGCAGGGACTTCTTCGGAAGTGCCGGTTTGCCTATTGCCCGGTCCGCCAACCTTGTGTAACCCGTCACCCATCTCCTGCTTGGCGGCAGGTTGGGTGATGATCCATCTTGCGATAGGAGATTCACCGATGACCAATCCAACCCCGCACCATACCCAAGGCCAAACCACCTTTGCCCCTTGCGGCCCCACCGCCACCCCACTGTTCACCGTCAACCCCGACATCCCGCTCGTGGACGCACTGGCCCACAGCTCCAACCTACAACTCATCGCCAACCAACTGATGACAGACGCCGCCATGGGCGACGACGGTCCTCATCTGGCGTGGGCAGCGGCTTACCTGGGGGAGATGGCACAGGCGATCGTGCATGATTTGACGATTCCGGTGGCACACAACAACGTAGCTTGATCGCGTTGTGACGCTGGGCTGGATTAGCGGCTGGTTTGGCGTTTTGGATTGATTGGGGATTGCCCAGGTTCGGCTGTAGGGCCAGCGCAGCCTGGCGGCAGCGGCTACAGATGACAGGGCCGACCAATACCAATAAAGGGGTCACGCAGGATCGCACCAATCAGCTTGTCCACCGATTCACGTTTGCCCGGCAGCAAACGGTCACACTTTAGCGGGGGCGTTACTCTTGCTCTGTGGCTGCCATCTCCGCGACATCCACGGAGTCCTTCCTGATAAACGCCTTTCCGGCTTTGTGCAAAGCGAGGGATTCACGCAAGCGCCTGGAGTTCTCCTGCGAGCTCAGAAGGTACAGCGTCTCCTCCATGGCGTTGTAATCCTCCAATGACAGGAGCACCACTGGCTCGCCTTGTTGGCGGGTGATAACGGTCGGTTCATGATCACGGCAAACGTCATCCATTGCCTGCTTCAAGCCAGCGCGTGCCTGGCTAAAGGTGATTACATGCATCGTTGACTCCTTCCTGAGATTCTTTAAGGTCCTGACCAGGCTAGGGTTTGATACGGCCACCGCTAATTTATAGCGAGGGCGAATGAATCGCATCATGGCCCTTGTTCGCCGACCTGGTGGAATCCGGCCCTCAAACCTGCGGTTTGATCCATTAAGCCGAAAGCACTTCGCCAAACAAACTGAATCTACTGCTTACAAATCAGTAAGTTGAATATTCTTTCAATCTTTCAAAAGCTATTCCGTCGCTTTCTTGACCAAGCTTATTGACGACGCATTTGGTAACACCTTAAATATCCTTATTTGCCGTCAACACCCCTTCCAGTCATCTGAAACCAGCGCCTAACCCGCCTTCGGCGGTAGCGCGCCTACAGGTTTCAAGGGCAGCCCACCATCATGGGCGCGCCCAACCGCAGCCCTTCAGATTCCCCCAACACCACCAACCTGGCCAGCCCCATCAACGGGGCCCCACCGACATGCCTGAGCCCTACACGCAGCGCGTGCGGTTTCTTCTGCAAGAGGAAATTTCGATGAACGTCATCAACACGCAATTTCTGGCCCAGGAACAAAGCGAGGTGCAGCCATGAGCCGACTGGCCTACCTCGATTCCCTGCGGGGCATTGCTGCCGTCCTGGTGGTCATCACCCACCTCTGGCTGCCCTCGCTAGGGGCGTGGTCGCTACCGGACCACTTCCTGCTGGACATCGGCAAGATGGGGGTCATCTGGTTCTTTCTGCTCAGCGGGGTGGTCATTCCGTTCAGCCTGCAGCCAGGCCCCGGCGGTGCCCGGCGCTTTATCGTGTCCCGGGGGCTACGGCTGTATCCCACCTATTGGCTTTCGATGGCGGTGTTCGTCGCCATGCTGGCGTTGACCGGCGGGCAGTTGCCGACTGGCAGCACCATCATCGCCAACCTGACGATGCTGCAGGCAGCGCTTGGCTACGGCGACGTGGAGGGGCTGTACTGGACGCTGTTCATCGAATGGGTGTTCTACGCCCTGTGCCTGGGCCTGATGGTGATGGGCTACCTTCACAACACGGTGTTTCGCGCCTTCTGCGCACTGGGGCTGGTATTACTGGCACTGGCCATGGGCCTGGCCCGCATGCTGCTGCAACGCAAATTGCCGGTAGCCCTGCCTCTGGGACTTTCCTTGATGCTGTTCGGCTCGATCTGGCGCGACTGGATACTGGGGCAGGCGAACGCTACAACCAAACGTTGCGCCGTTGCACTGCTCGCCGCCTTTTGCGTGCTGTTGCCGCCGACCTTCTACGCGGCCTACGGCTTCGATACCGGCCTTGGCGAGTACTGGGTGCGTTATCTGTTCACCTATGCCCTGGCGATCGGCAGCTTCCTGGTGCTGACCCAGCGCGTCCGCCTGCAACAGCCACTGCTGCTGTGGCTGGGCACCCGCAGTTACTCGCTGTACCTGCTGCACCCCAGCATGGCCTTGCTGGCGGGTTACTGGCTGGGTAGCGCACAACCGTCAATTCTGGTGGCGCTGGTGGGGACCAGCCTGGCGTTTCTGGCCGCGCATTTGAGTTATCGATACGTCGAGTTGCCGTTCATGCAGTTGGGTAAACGGCTCAACGGCAAGGCGCGTGTCTCCGTGTCCTTTACCGGTGAATTGCAGGTACCGCAGGAAAGCGGCAATCGACCATGATGTGAGGAACAAAAAAGGGCCCCGCGA
>KI547167.1:383283-411204 GCA_000497835.1 gamma proteobacterium L18
ACCCCGCGAGGGTCCTTTTTGGTTTCGCCGTAGCGCTCCTCGGAAGGCTGCAGCGCCCAGATTCCGAGGGCCAGCGCAGCCTGTCGGCAGCGGCTACAAAGCCTACATGGGCATCCATGCGGAGCATCGACGGACGTTCGGGAACAGCGGTTCAAAATCCTGTTGCATCACCCATTGTCGAAGCAACTCCCGACTGCGCGTCCGCATCCCGCCATCCACCCCACGACGAAACACACGCGGCGGCGGCAAGCGGTATCCCACCCGTTTATCACTATGAAACCGTGCCAGCTGCCGGCGCACCGCCTTCGTGCGGGCGACGGCCCGACAAGGCTCGAATGCCCAGAGCGCGAACGGATAATCGTACTGGCAACCCCGGCGACGGTAAGTACGGGCCATGTCTGATCCTCCAAAGGTTTATCTGGCTGACATGGCGAGCTCCTTTTGCGGGTATCAAGGCAGTGAAGCCCGGCCGATACGTTGGGATCGACCGGGGCATGGCGGTCAGTCGGCGTCGTTGTCGTCGGCCAGCCGGGCCAGGATGGGGCCGACATCGATGGCGCCCTGGGGGGCCGCACCCAGAACGTCCCAGTTGAGCGCCCAGAGCCCAGTCTGGCGGGCGTAGGTCAAAATGCCAAAATCCTTGAGGATGGCGGCCAGCTTGCTGGTATCCGGCACATTCCCACGGCCATTGGTAGCGCGCAGGTACGCCAGGCCAATGCCTTCAGGGCAGGTTCCGGCGCGCACGCCATCGGCACTGTTGGCCAACGGGAACGATGCGGTACCAAACATCATGGAAAGGTTAGTCAGGGTCTGGTTGATCACCGTCAGGGAGAAGGTGGGGTTACCCTGGACGATGATTTCGCTCGGCGTGATGCGATAATGGAAGGGTTTACGCTTGGTCAGAGTGAACCCAGGTAGCCAGACAAACTCTGCCTGGACTGGCTTCACGCTGACCAAGGTTGCGACCTGTGCCGTGCCCAGGTCGTACCCGATCATGAACAAGGCAGCCTCAAGCTTGCGCAGCCCGTCACCCAGCGCGAATTCGTGCTCATGGTCCAGCGGGCCATTCAGCACGGCGCGCAGCACCCAGCTGGCGCGCATGTTCCACTGCACATGCAGGGTGCCCGCCTGCAACCGTGGAAATACCAAGGCACCCCGAGCAGGGTTACGGTTCTTGGGCGTGGCGCTATTGCCCTCCTTGGCTGGCGCCCACGGGAATGCCAGTTCGGGGGGCACCGAGGACAAGCCGTGCAACGTGCAGTATTTCACCACCACCCACCCCAGGGCCGCCGCGACACGGCTGTCGTAGATGATGGCGTCGCGGCAGATCAGCGAATACACCTTGGTCATGCCTGCGTTGAAGCGCAGGCTCGGGTTGAGCAGGGCGGGCGCGGCCAGCGTGTCGCTATCAATTGCGTCGCGCACCTCGACGAGCAATGCGGCCAGGCCCTGACGGTGCTCGATCAGCCAGTCGACGTTATGCGCTTGCACGCCGCCCCAGATCATCACCTCAATCGCCGCCTGGCAGGCCACGTCGTCATCCAGGTGGGCGCCCAGCGCACCCTGCAATTGCTGCTTCAGCGCCAACAGGGCTGCCGCATTGCTGGCAGCCGTATGGCCCTTGTCGATATCCAGACGGCTGATCGACGGGTGCGGCCAGCGGTACTGGCGGTAGGCATCGGTGAGGCTCTGGCACTGCCAGGGCTGCCCGGTGAGGCGGTTGACGTAGCCGTGCTGGAACAGGGGGCTGTCCAGATGGCTGGCCATCCAGTGGATGAAGTGCTGCACAATAGGAGTGGCGAGGTAGGTGCGGCGATGCATTCAGGTATCCTTACAGACGCTTGGGGAGTGGAGCGGAGTATCCGCTACACTGGCGACATTTCGTGTCGCAAGAGTTTGAAATAGTTATGAAGCGTCTGTCGGTGCGTTTGATGTTGATACTGGACTGTCTCAGGGAGGCTGGCTGCGAAGAAAAGACCGCAGATGTGCATGAGCGGATCGTGGAGCGACTCGGTCGCAAGGTCTCTCACAGGACAACCCAGCGTAACTTGGCCGCCCTGAAGGCTGCCGGTGCCGCTGGCGTGGTAAAGCGCAACGGCAAAGACTACTGGTTCAAGAAAAAGGTCGCGACCTCGATTGACCGAATCGGCCAACTTCACCCCGATCAGGCCATCAACCTTATCCTGCTGCTGGAGCACGGCGCACGCTTCGGCATGAAGCAGCAGGTGATGGGGCTTGACGTGCTTCGGCGCTATGCCGAGGCCGTGTTGCTGGAGGCCACCGCCGATAACGCCTGGACTTCGAAGCGCCTGACCAGCAGTACCCGTTTCATGGCGTTGCAGCCGGCCGTCATCGACCAGCAGGCATTGAAACAGGTGCAGGATGCATTGGTGCTCAATCGTGTCATCACGGTGAGTTATCGCGTCCCGGAGCGCGATCTGGTTGTCGACTATCGCCTGCAGGTCATGGGCTTGTCGTTTCAGGACGCCAACATCTACGTCTGCTGTCAGGTGTTGGAGGAGTGCTGGCCCCTTGGCCATGAACCGGCCCCCGGGTCGCCGCGCTACAAATACGAAAGCAACGGCGTGCAATCGCCTTCGGTGCTGCAGATGCACCGCATCCAAGCCGTGACGATGATGCGCGAGGATGCGCCGGCACTGGCCGACTACGACATCAATGCACCCCACGTGAAGAAAGACTTGGTGTCGCTGTACGCCAGTGAACCGATCAAACTGTGTCTGCGCCTGACATTCAATCTGTACAAGCGCCTCAGCGAGAACCGGTTGATGGACGATCAAGTGATTACCCAGGAGGATCAGGGCACTTGGCACCTGAACTGTCACGTGGAAGATGGCCAAGGCCTGCGATTGTGGTTGTTGAGCAATGCCGACCAGATCGAAGTGTTGGGACCCCACTACCTGCGCGACTTCATGCGCGACAGCTTGCGCAAGGCGTTGGCGGCGTATGGTTAGTAACGCTGGGACGTTGACAGCCTCCTCGCCCGCCCAAGGCTGGCAAGGGGAATTGTGGCTTGGCCGGGACTTTTGTCTGATCGCGGGTATGGCAGGCGCTACCCACGCGCATGCTCATTACGCCCATCAAATTCTCATCGCTTGCCAGGGGCAGGCTGAGGTCATTGTCGAGGGACAATTGCATCGTGGCCAGGTGCTGCTGATCGATTCAGGGCGCGAGCACGCCATGCTTGCGCCCAGGCAACCCTTGATCACGCTTTACGCTGAGCCGCTGGCGTTCGAATTGCAGGCTTTGCATGAGTGCTGCCTGACTGCCGGCGCTGATCTGGAGCGGCTTGCCGAGCAGATCGAGAACCTGCCCCGGCGCGTACTGGACATTCGTTTACAGAAGGCGCTGGAGCGGATTCGCGCCGTAGGCGACGACGCCTTGCCCGCAGATCAGTTGGCGCATGCAGCGGCGCTTTCGGTCAGCCAGCTGGAGCGGCTGTTCACGGGTAGCCTGGGGATATCTGCAAGACGGTTGGTCTTGTGGCAGCGGTTGCGGCAGGCACTGAAGCTGGCGTTGCAGGGCAGTAACCTGACAGAGGCAGCGATGGCGGCTGGGTTTGCCGATTCGGCGCATTTTTCGCGCAGCGTTCGGCGGCAGTTCGGGGTTCGGGCTGACAATACGTTGCGGCATCTTTGTCTGCGGCTGCTGGAATGAGGCCGATATGAAGGTAATTGGCAACGGTGCGCCCGGTCGCCGACGCGCGTTGCAACCTTGCCGGTTACTTGATTGCCTTCTGCCACTCCGGGTCACCATACCGCAGCAATTCAGCCACCTTGCCCGTGGATACCTCCCCTTGTAGCTGCCCAGCCCGCAACAACCCTGCCAACGTAGCCAACAACAGATCATGACTCATGATCCCCGTCGCCAACGCCGCAAACACCGTCTTGCCCACCGCCCCCTTGATCACCACTTTCTCGGACCATGCATTCAAATCAACGCCACGCAAACTGGCCATCGATACCTTGTGCCCCTCCACTTCAAGGTACTCACGCGTCACTACGATGGACTCGGTGGTAACGCTCGGGAAATTGCCGCCGATACGCCTGCCCCATACCTGGCCACTGCTGAGGTAGCTGAAGGTCACCGCGCCGCCTGCCTCCAGCGTCTGCATCACAACCGGCAGCCGCTCGCGCAGATAAAGTTCGCGCACCCACTGCACCAGCCCCAGAAAGCCCTTGAGATGCATCGTGACGCGCTTGAACGGCTCAGTGGCGTCGCGCCGGTAGGCCAGGTTGGTGATCAGGCCGCTGAGGGCGGTTTGGCCGGAGCTGAACAGGTACAGGTCCTGAATCTCGGTGAACGGTGTGTAGTCGCGCTGGCCGCCGATGACCTGGGTGATGCCGTGTTCATACACCTCGTAACTGGCCCGGCGCAGGTTGCGCTGCCACAGGGCCAGGCCCAGCATGCTCGCCGCCAGCGCTGCCAGCAGGGCGGCGGTGGCGTAGAGCATCATGCTCTGGCTGGCGAAAGTGATGTCCAGACCTCGACTGGTCTGCACGCTGATAGGGCCGGTGTTGGTGATGAAAGGGGCGATCTGCAGGTAAAGCACCAAGACGGCGACCGCCAGCAACACCAGGCCGAAGAGACCGGTGAGCAAGGGAAGCATCTTGCCGTGCTTGAAGGTCTTGATGTGTTTGCCGGTGGCGGCAGGAGTGGTTTGCATGAGCCTGTTTCCTTGGCTGGCTGGGCTTCAGAGCGTGCTGCTGGTGGTGGCGCCCGGCGGGCGAGGGGCGGCTCGCGCTTCGGGCTGGCTGGGTCATTCGTTGAATGACCACGATGAGCTTTCAGCTTAGCTGCGTTTCAGGCTGAGGTTTGCGGTGGCTTGCTACGGGACGGCGTCGGCTGCATCGCGACTAAAGTCGGCTCCTACCACGCACGGTGTAGGAGCCGACTTTAGTCGCTATGCAGACGACGCGGTTTGAAGACAGTTGCTGCTTCCCGAGCTGGCGCCCGATCCCACAGGGCATCGGGCCTGGCCTCAAGGTTTCGGAGTTGGGCCCATCAGGGTATTGGCTTCGCGAAACGTCAGCGCGGCATCGGCGTAGTCGAAGCTGCCGCCATTTTTGACCTCCAACGCGGCCCGTCTTAACGCCCCCAAGGCCGCGCGAGCAAATGAGCTGCCCACGCTCACCCGGCGTACGCCTGCCCTTTCAAGCTCGCTGACGGTCAGTTTCGAACCTGCCAAGCCCATCACCACATTCACCGGCTTGCCCAGCGCCTCGCATACCTGTCGAATCGCCTCAAGGTTGGGCAACGACGGCGCGAACAGTACGTCGGCCCCTGCCCGTTCGAACGCGATCAAGCGGTGGATTGTCTCATCCAGATCGTGAATCCCAGCGCTGAAGTTTTCCGCACGGGCCACGAAAGTGAACGGGAACGGCAGGCTGCGGGCAGCTTCGACCCCGGCAATGATGCGTTCAAGGGCGTGATTGAAGTCATAGATGGGCGAGGCGGCGCTACCCGTAGCGTCCTCGATCGAGCCGCCCACCAGGCCAACCTCCCCTGCCATGCGAATGGTGATCGCAACTTCCTCGGGGCTGTCGCCAAAGCCGTTTTCCAGGTCTGCGCTGACGGGCAGGTTGGTGGCTTGCACGATGGCCTGGGCATTGGCCAGGTTTTCGCTGCGCGACACCGCGCCCTCGCCGTCACGGCGGCCCAGGCTGAAGGCCAGGCCGGCGCTGGTGGTGGCGATGGCCGGGTAGCCCAGTGATTCGAGGATCTTTGCGCTGCCGGCGTCCCAGGCATTCGGGAGGACGAACAGCTCGGGGCGGGTGTGTAGCCCTTGGAAGGCCAGGGCTTTGTCGAGGGTTTGCATGGTGGGCCTCACTGAATCGAGCGAGGTTTAAGTTGTAGCAGACAGATATCCATCACCAGGGCCACTGATCAACAGGTAAAAGCGGCGGGTAGCATCCCGTCGGTTGGCCAAGGACTCAAGATCAACTCCACATCGGATGCGCCCCTAAATGATGTCGGGGCGTGTGCCGGTGAAGGACATTGGGCTTTCAAGGGGGCTCGGCTGGCGTTTATTCCGCCACCGACAGTTGGCGCAAAACCTCTGGGTGCAGACTGGCAACGCGCAGCAACGTCTGTGCGGCGCCGGTGGGCTGCCGACGACCTTGCTCCCAGTCCTGGAGGGTACGCAGGCTGACCCCAAGCAGCTTTGCAAACACGCTTTGTGAGACACCCACTCGAGACCTGGCCTGTGCTGCTCGCGACAACGTCACCTCGGTAACCCGTGCGGCCTGCCCGGCATTCATCTGGCGAACAGACGCCAGCAGGTCACGCTGGAACTGTTCCATTTCAGCGTCCATGGATTACCTCCTCTTTGAGTTGGCTGAGAAATGCCGCAGGCAGATCATCAAATTTCGACTTGGTGTAGATCATCAGCAACCAGATGCGACCTGACTCCAGCAGATTGAAGTAAATCACCCTGCCCCGCCTCGCTTGCCAATTCCCTCACGTGACCAGCGCACCTTACGAAGGCCGCCACTTCCCTGGATCACATCACCGGCCCAGGGATTACTGGCAAGCCAGGCAATGAACTCGTTGCGTTCGCTATCACGCCAGATGGAGTCGGCAGAACGTTTGAATAGCTCTGTTTCGACGATAGTGTACATCCAACAGACCATACGGCAAGGCCGTACAGACCAACAACCGGGAAATCTTTACCTGATGTAAGTTAATAACCTCCAGACAACAAAAAACCCGCCGAAGCGGGTTTTTTGTTTGGCCTGTTCAACTCCCTGTCGAAGTGAATCCTTTCGTGGCCGGTCTTCCGTGACGCCGGGCAAATCCTTTGCCTCAGCTGTTGGGTGTAGATTACGGCGGTGGACGGGTTTCCCATAGAGGAGATCAGGAGCACGGCGTGTAAGACATTGGCTATACACGATGCGGCCAATGCCGCGCATGGGGTAGGCTTTTGGAACATGCCCCGGACGGCGGCGTCTTACATTTGCTCATGGTTTTCCCGGGCGTACCTCACGCTGCCGCGCTAATGTGCCGGCCCATTTTCCAAGGACAGACCTCATGCCCTCACGCCTGTTGTTGCTCGCTGCACTGTTCACCTGCGGCGCGGCCTTGGCCGCTACCGAGCCCAAGCTGGACTGCGCCAACGCCAGCACCACCGTGGCAATGACCCAGTGCGCGGCGCTGGATGCCGATGCCGCCGAGGCCAAACTGAATGCGGCCTACAAGGCGCTAATGAAGAACCTCAGCCAGCCCGACACCGCCACCGACAATTACACCCTGATGCGCCAGAAGCTGCAGGCCGCGCAACGTGCGTGGATCAAGTTTCGCGATGCCGATTGCGACGCGGTGTATCAGGTGAATATCAGCGGCACCTTGCGTGGCTTGGCAGCAGTGGGCTGCAAACGCCAACGCGCCGAGCAGCGCACCAGGGAACTGCAGGCCTACCTGGCCCCCTGACACACGTAGCCGCAGCCTGCGGCAGCGGCTGCGCAGTAAACCCGTTAAGATGGGCTTCCTCCCCTGCCGCAGGCTGCCCCGTGTCATCAACCAACACTCAGCCTGCCGACGCCCCCATTGTCGCTCTCGGCGCCTCCGCCGGCGGCCTGGAGGCGCTGGAGCGCTTCCTGCAGTTGACGCCCGTGGACACGGGTGCAAGCTTCATCGTGGTTCAGCACCTGGACCCGGACCACCCCAGCCTGCTGGCCGAGATATTGGACCGCGCCACTGCCATGGCGGTGGTCGAGGCCAGCGACGGCGCACACTTGGCCGCCAACACCGTTTACGTGATACCGCCCAACCATGACCTGCGCCTGTCAGGCGATGCGTTGGCGCTCAGCCCCCGGCAACACAGCGCCGGCCTGAACCTGCCGATCGATGCCTGTTTTACTTCACTGGCCGAGCAACATGGCGCCCGCGCCGTAGGCATCGTGCTGTCGGGCACCGGCAGTGACGGCACCCTGGGTTGCCGGGCCATCCTGGACCACGGCGGCAGGACGCTGGTGCAGTCCCCCGAGGAAGCTACCTACTCGGGTATGCCCGACAGTGTCATCCAGGCCGGCAACGCCACCCACGTGCTGAACGTGCAGCAAATGCCCGGCGCCGTGATGGGCAAGGCCACGGCCACCACCACTGGTGTGCTGCAACAGATGCTGCTGCACCTGCGTAGCACAACCGGCCACGATTTCACCCAATACAAGACCAGCACCATCGCCCGCCGCATCGAGCGACGCATGCAGGTGCGACAGATCAGCGACGAATCGGCGTATCTGGCACTGCTGCACCAGAGTCCCTCTGAAAGCCAACGGCTGTTCAATGAGCTATTGATCAACGTCACCCAGTTCTTCCGCGACCCCGAAGCGTTCCAGGTCATGCAGGCGCAAATACTGGAGCCACTGCTGGCGGCCAAGGCGCGCGACGGCGTGCTGCGGGTGTGGGTAGCCGGCTGCGCCAGCGGCGAGGAGGCCTATTCAGTGGCCATCTTGCTGCACGAATTGCTGCACACCTACGGGCTGGCGCTGACCATACAATTTTTTGCCACCGACCTGGACGCCGATGCCATTACCACCGCGCGCGCCGGGCTCTACCCCGTCAGCATTGCCGCCGACATGAGCGCCGAGCGCCTCAAGCGCTACTTCACCCAGGAAGAAGGCGGCTACCGTGTGCGCAAGGAAATCCGCGAAATGATCGTATTTGCGGTGCAGAATGTGATCAAGGATCCACCCTTCACACGGCTGGACCTGCTGTGCTGCCGCAATTTGATGATCTATCTGGCCCAGGCCCTGCAAAATCGCCTGATCCCCAGCTTCCACTACGCGCTCAAGCCGGGTGGCGTGTTGTTCCTGTCGCCGTCGGAGAGTATCGGCGGGCATGCCACCCTGTTCGCGCCCATTCACCGCAAATGGAAGTTTTACCGGGCCATCAAATCGCCCGTCCCCAAATCCATGCCGTTGGACAGCAGCCTGTCGTGGGTGCCCGAACGGATCAACAAACTACCGGACCACCCAACCAAAATGACCAGGGAAACCAACATCGCCGAACTCACCCGCCGCGCCCTGCTGCAGGACTTCGGCCCAGCCTCGGCGGTTACGGACCTGGCGGGCAACATCCTCTACATCCATGGTGACACCGGCAATTACCTGCGCCCGGCCCCTGGCCAGGCCAGCCTGAATGTCATCGACATGGCCCGCGAAGGCTTGCAGTTGGAATTGCGCAGCGCCGTGCAGCGGGCCGCCAGCAGCAACGAGACCATCGTGTCGCCGTCGTTGACTGTCACTGCCCCCGGCACGCAACTGCAGGTCAGCATGACCGTGCGTCGCATGGCAGACAGCGCCCAGGGTGATCGGCTGCTGTTGATCACCTTTCAGGAGCCGGCCGCCGCCAGCCCCGCCTCCACGGCCAAAGCCGCCCGGCGCAGCGCGCCGACGCCGACCTCCGAACACGTGACCCGCCTGGAGCGCGACCTGGCCTACACCCGCGAAAACCTGCAGGCCAGCATCGACGAACTGCAGCACGCCAACGAAGAACTCAGCTCCACCAACGAGGAAATGCAGTCCACCAACGAGGAACTGCAATCGTCCAACGAAGAACTTGAAACCTCCCGCGAAGAACTCCAGTCGGTCAACGAAGAACTGGTCACCGTCAACGCCGAGCTGCAAGCCAAAATCGAGCAACTGGGCGATATGCAGAACGACATGAAGAACCTGCTCGACAGCATCAATATCGGCACTATCTTCCTGGATACCCAATTGACCCTGCGACGTTTCACCCGTGACGCGGTGAAAATTTACCGGCTGATCCCCAAGGACGTCGGTCGACCGTTGGCCGATATCAGCTCGTACCTGGAGTCGATTGACCTGCTGATCCCGGCGCAGGAAGTGCTCGACACCCTTGTTCCTCGCGAGATTGAGTTGTGCACCACCTCGGGCGACTGGTTCCTGGCGCGCCTGCTGCCCTACCGCACCCTGGACAACGTGATCGATGGCGTCGTGATAACCTTCCACGACATCAACACGCGCATGGCTAACGAGCAGGCGGTACAGGCAGCCCGGGAACTGGCCGAGGCCATTGTCGACACGGTGATCGAACCCTTGTTGCTGCTCGACCAGAACCTGTGCGTGGTGTCCGCCAGCCGCTCGTATTACCGGCACTTCAACACCACCGCCGAACAGTGCATGGGCCGCAAGCTCTACCAACTGGGCGACGGCCGGTGGGATATTGCCGCGTTAAGGGCGCAGTTGGGCACTATTCTGGAAGATAACACCAGCTTCGATGACTTCGAGGTGCAACAAGACATGCCGGGCACGGGCCCGCAGACCATCACTCTCAATGCCCGCCGTGTAGCGGGTCGAGGCGCACGGCCGCATTTGATCCTGCTGGCCATGCAATTTCAGCCACCGAGCGCCTAGAGAACAAAATGGATGAAGACGTCGCCCCCCGCGCACCACGCCTCACTCGCAGAGCAACGCAGGGCCGGCACCGATGACTCGACCCTGTTGTTGCAAGAGCTGCAGTTGCACCAGATCGAGCTGCAGATGCAGAACGAAGAGCTGCGCCACGCCCAGACGGCCCTCGAGGCCTCACGCGACCTGTACCTGGACTTGTATGAAAACGCCCCGGTAGGCTACCTGACCGTCAGCCTGGAGGGGGTCGTCAAAGCCGTCAATCATACGGGCGAGACGCTGCTGGACCACCCTCGCGATCGGTTGCTGGAGCGACGCTTCGCCAACCGCGTGGCCGCCGAGGACGTCGAGCGCTGGCAGCAGATATTCACCCGGGTGTGTCGCGGCACCCAGGCCCAGGAATGCGAATTGAGCCTTACGCGCAGCGACGGCAGCCAGTGGGTGGCGCGCCTCAATTGCGTGCGCCATGGCGGGGCGCCGCCCAGCGTGCGCATCACCTTGACCGACCTGACCGCCCGTCGTCACATCGAACGCCGCCTGAACCTGGCGGCCAGCGTGTTCACCCATGCCCGCGAAGGCATCATGATCACCGATGCCGACGCCAACATCGTCGAGGTCAACGACGCCTTCAGCACCATCACCGGCTACTCCCGCGAGCAGGCCTTGGGCATGAACCCGCGGTTCCTGGCCGCAGGGCTGTCGGAGCCTGGCCAGTACCGGGATCTGTGGCGCAGGCTGCTGGAGGAGCACCACTGGCAAGGTGACCTGTGGAACCGGCGCTGCAATGGCGAGACCTTCCCCACCCGCCAGACCATCACCGCCATCCTCGACGGCCAGGGCCAGGTGCAGAACTACGTGTCGCTGTTCACCGACATCACCGAATTGCACGAACACCAGCGCCAGCTGGAATACATTGCCCACTATGACCCGCTGACCCACCTGCCCAACCGCGTGATGCTGGCGTCACGGCTGCACCCGGCGATGGCGCGGGCGCTGTCCATGGGGCGCAAACTGGCGGTGGCCTACCTGGACCTGGACGGTTTCAAGGCCGTCAACGACCTGCACGGCCACGAATGCGGCGACAAGGTGCTGACCACCGTGGCCCGGCGCATGAAACACACCCTGCGCGACGCCTGCACCCTGGCGCGCCTGGGCGGCGACGAATTCGTGGCGCTGATCGTCGACCTGGACCAGGTCAGCGACAGCCTGCCCATGCTCGAACGCCTGCTGGCCGCCGCCAGCGAGCCCATGCAATTGGGCCCGCTGGAGATAGAACTGTCCGCCAGCATCGGCGTCAGTTACTACCCCCAAGAGGGCGAAGTCAGCACCGACCAGCTGCTGCGTCAGGCCGACCAGGCCATGTACCAGGCCAAACTGGCGGGCAAGAATCGCTTTCACGTATTCGACGCCCAGCACGACCTCGACCTGCGCGGCCACAATGCCCGGCTGGACCGCATCGACCGCGCCATCCGCGAAGGTGAGCTGCGCCTGCACTACCAACCCAAGGTCAACCTGCGCACCGGTCAGGTCGTGGGCGCCGAAGCCCTGGTGCGCTGGCAGCATCCGGACCACGGCCTGATGAAGCCCGAGAGCTTCCTGCCCTGGATCGAAGGCAACGCGCTGTCGGAGGTCATCGGTGACTGGGTGCTGGAAAGCGCCCTGCAGCAGATCCAGGACTGGCAGTGCAATGGCGTGCAGCTACCGGTCAGCATCAACGTCGGTGCCCGGCAACTGCAGCACCCGGACTTCGTCGCCAACCTGATGGACCGGCTGGCAGCGCACCCGCAGGTCCACCCAAGCATGCTGATGATCGAGATCCTGGAAACCAGCGCGCTGGAGGACATAGACGGCGTCACCCAGACCCTGCGCACCTGTGCGGCCATGGGCGTGCGCTTCGCTCTGGACGACTTCGGCACCGGCTACTCGTCGCTCAGCTACCTCAAGCGCCTGCCGGTGGCGCAGTTGAAGATCGACCAGACCTTCGTCCAGGGCATGCTCGACGCGCCCGAGGATATTTCCATCCTGCAGGCCATCCTTGGCCTGGCCCAGGCCTTCGGCCGGGAGATCATTGCCGAGGGCGTCGACAATGCCGCGCAGGGCCAGCGCCTGTTGCAGATGGGCTGCGAACTGGCTCAGGGCTTCGGCATCGCCCAGCCCATGACCGCCGGGGCCATGCCCGCCTGGATTGATCAATGGCAGGCCGGCCCTGTGTGGCAGTCCGCGGCTCAATAAACCTGCGGCACGAACAGCTCCGCCGGCACAGGCGTGCGAGTGTAATCCTCCTGTCGCTCACGCTGTGGCAATTCGACCACCGGGTGGGCCACCTCTTCGTAGGGCATCTGCCCCAGCAGGTGGCTGATGCAGTTCAGGCGCGCCTTTTTCTTGTCGTCAGCCTGCACCACCCACCACGGCGCCTCCTGGATATGCGTGCGCTGTAGCATCACTTCCTTGGCCTTGGTGTAGGCCTCCCAGCGGCGCCGCGACTCCAGGTCCATGGGGCTGAGCTTCCATTGCTTGAGCGGGTCGTGGATACGGCTGAGAAAACGCAGGTGCTGTTCCTGGTCGGAGATCGAGAACCAATACTTGATCAGCTGGATGCCAGAGCGCGCCAGCATGCGCTCGAACTCGGGCACAGTGCGGAAGAACTCTTCGTACTGCTCGTCATTGCAAAAGCCCATGACCTTCTCCACGCCCGCACGGTTATACCAGCTGCGGTCGAACAGCACGATCTCGCCGGCTGCCGGCAGATGTGACACGTAGCGCTGGAAATACCACTGGGTACGCTCGCGGTCATTGGGCGCCGGCAGCGCCGCCACCCGGCACACCCGCGGATTGAGCCGCTGGGTGATGCGCTTGATTACCCCACCCTTGCCCGCCGCATCGCGCCCTTCGAACAGAATCACCACCTTGTGCCCGGTCTTGACCACCCAGCTCTGCAGCTTCACCAATTCGCCCTGCAAGCGGAACAGCTCGGCGAAATAATGCCTACGTGCCTGCTTCTCGGGGCTTTCGGGGACGTTGTTGTCGAACAGCACATCAAAGTCGTGGTCGTCTTCCATCAGTTCCAGTTCAAGCTCTTCGTCACCGTGATCGACCAGCTCACGGTGAATGCGGCGCATCAGGGTTTCGGGGCTGGCGTGCATGACGGTGCTCACTTTGATGTCGGACGTTTCCGAAATCTTAGGGAGAGTTTGTGACTGGGTGGTGAAGCCCGCGCCCGGCGGCCCCGACGCAACCACGTGGCCGCTGCCGCCAGGCTGCGCTGGACCTGGGCCCCACTGCAAATGTGCAGCGTCAACCAAGGGCGGCGCAGCCTGCGGCAGCGGTCGGATGGCCGTAAAACGCCATCATGAAATATGTGACTACATCGTCATTTTTAGCGCTACGCCATCAAAAGTAATCACGACGCTACATTTTTGACACCACAAACCGTCAATATAATGTTACTAATAATGTGGGTATCAAGAAGCCAATCCCATTCTCATTTCACCCGGCGGTCGCTCTAGCCTGACGCTTGTAGACCGCCCCCACGAAGACACGGAGGTCTTATGCGTCTTTCCTACCTTCCCGCCCTGCTGATAATTGCCCTGGCACCCCTGGCCCACGCCGCCGAACCTGAAGAACATGTGTGCGGCTGGTACGAGAACCCCATGCCGCGGGTCATCAACCTGATTGACCATGATGGCAGCTGGAAAGTGGCCACCTCCGACGGCTACAGCGCGCCGGGGCAGAAACCGGTGTTTCGCTCCAGCCAGTGGGTGCGTACCAACGGCGACTATGGCTACGGATGCGCGTGCCTGTCGGGGGACATGGATGAGCAGACCCACACGGTCAATGCCATCACCAGCGCCACGCCACGCACCCTGGCAGCATGCCGGGCGGACACTAGCCTGCGCGAGCCATCGGGGCTCAAGGGCAAGAACGTGGTGGGTGCCATTGTGATGTAGTCAAACTGCGCAGCCTTGCGGCAGCGGTGTGATTGGCCAGATCTGTGCGATGGATGTCATTTGCGCCATAGGCAGACGCGCGATGATGACGGCTCCCCCCACACCGGAGCCTGCCATGCGTCCTTGCCTAGCCGAACTGGTCCGCCAACGCACCCTGGACATTAACCTGCTGCTGTACCCCGAGGTCGAGATCCTC
Organism: gamma proteobacterium L18; assembly: GCA_000497835.1. Taxonomy (GTDB): domain Bacteria; phylum Pseudomonadota; class Gammaproteobacteria; order Pseudomonadales; family Pseudomonadaceae; genus Aquipseudomonas. The sequence continues at coordinate 397,815 of KI547167.1, forward strand.
GACTTCGCCGGCCCCTACGAAGTGTTCAGCGTGGCAAGCCGCGTGGCCGTGCGTGACGGGGTGCTGCCGCACAGCGCCTTCCGCGTGCACACCGTGGCCGCCGAACCGCACCAGGTGCGCGCTCGCTATAACCTGCGCGTGCAGGCTGACGCCGACCTGGCCAACGCCGGGCCGTGCGATGTACTGATCGTGCCGGGCGGCGTGGTCGACCAGCCGCTGGCGCATGGCCCCACCCTGGAATGGGTAGCGATGACCGCCGCTCGCACGGCGTTGGTGACGTCGGTGTGCACCGGGGCGCTGATCCTGGCGAAGGCCGGCGTGATCACCGATCAGCGCGTCACCACCCATTGGGATGACCTGGACCTGCTGCAGCGCGATTACCCTGACCTCGACGTGGTAGCCGACGTCCCTTATGTCGACCTGGGTGCGCTGATCACCTCGGCCGGGATTTCCGCTGGCATCGACATGAGTCTGCACGTAGTGGCCACCCTTCTGGGCATCGAGACCGCCAAAGCCACTGCGCGGCAAATGCAATATGCCTGGAGCGAAACGCTCTAGGACGGGGGTTACAACGACCGTCAGAAATTTCGCAGTTTCTGTCGGAAAAATCCTCGAAATAATCAGAAACGTCCGATATTCCCACTCAGTCCCCACAGCCAGAATCCCCCCATCGAGCGCAGGTTACTCCCGCCTCGACAGACATCCTAATTCCCCGCCACGGATGGCACCTGACTCTGTGGAGACCCTATGAACACTCGTATCCGCGCCGCCCTGCTGGGCCTGGCCTGCACCGCAGGCCTGGCCTCGCACGCCCAGGCGGCCGACGGTGAAATCAATTTCACCGGCAGCATCACCAACAGCACCTGCGCCATTTCCGTCGGCGACACCACCGGCGGCACCGCGGGTGAAGTCAAGTTGGGCACCGTACCGCTGGGCAGCCTGGCCGCCGCCGGCAACGTCGGCGGTGGCGGCGCCTTCTCGCTGTTCATCGACGACAGCGACGCCGCCTGCGACCTGACTGGCAAGAAAGCCACCGTGACCTTCCTGGGCCTGAGCGGTACCGACGGCCCATCCGGCCAGTGGCTGGGCGTGGACAAAGTCACCGGCTATGCCACCAACGTCGCCATCCAGCTCAAGGACGCCAAGGGCAACGAGGTTCGCATCTCCGAGCCATCGGCCGAATACCTGCAACTCAAGGAGCCCCTGCGTTTCACCGCCAACTACATCGCCACCGGCAAGGCCACCGCCGGCCCGGCCAATGGCAAGGCCGCCTTCACCGTGAACATTCAGTAAGTTCATCTGGCCGCGACACCCGTCTGCCAGCCAGGCGCGGTGCCGCGGACGCGACCGAGGTAACCCGCCATGTTCCACCCTCACCTGCGCACCGCCCTGGTAGCGCTGTTACTGCTTGCCAGCGGAAAGGCCCTGGCCGGCATCAGCCTGAGCCATACCCGGCTGATCTTCGAAGGCCAGCGCAACGACGTGTCCATCACCGTGGGCAATGCCACCACCCGCCCCTATGCAGTGCAGACCTGGGTCAACACCCAGGCCGACGACAACAGCGTGGCCGCCCCCTTCATCGCCACACCCCCACTGTTCCGCCTGGATGGCCGCAAGGAGCAATTGGTGCGGGTGGTGCGCACCGGCGAGATCCCGGCCACCGACCGCGAGTCGGTGTACTACTTCAATGCCCAGGAAATCCCCGCCGCCAGCGACCAGGACAATGTGCTGAAAGTGGCGCTGCGCACCCGCATCAAGCTGTTCTACCGCCCCGCCGGGCTCAAGGGCAGCCTGCTCGAAGCCCTGCCGACCCTGGCCTGGTCGTGGTCCACTCGCCAGGGCAAGCCGGTACTGCGGGTGGATAACCCCTCGCCCTTCCATGTGTCGTTCATCGACATTCAGGTGGGCAGCGGCAAACAGCGAACCGAAGTGGACGCCCCCATGATGGTGGCGCCGTTCTCGTCCCGGGAATACCCGGTGGCGCTGGCACCCGGCGCTCAACCCGACGCCGTGTGGTTCTCGGCGATCAACGACCACGGCGGCTATACCGAACCTGCGCGCGTCGACCTCAAAGCCTCGGCCCGCTAACGCTCATTGCTGACGACGCCGTCTGTGATGCAGTGGCCGCGTCGAGTTGAAACCATCATGCCCAACACCCACAACACCCCGCAGGCATCGGTGCGCACGCTGGACCGCCTGCGTTGCCTGATTGCCCTGTCCGGCGCGCTCAGCGCCTGCCCGACATTGGCCGACAGCGCCGAGTTCGACAGCAGTTTCCTGCAACCCTTCGCAGGTACCGAAGCAGGCCCTCGCCTTGATCTGGATGCCATCACGCGCAGTAACGTCGTGGGGCCTGGCACCTATCCCGTCACCTTGCGCCTGAACCAGAGCTTTTTTGATCGCCGGCCGGTGATGTTCGTCAGGGCCGAGGGCCAGAACCAGGTGACACCGTGCCTGACTGCAGCGTTGCTGGATGAACTGGGGGTCAAGGGCTACGAGCAAACCACTGCGACCGCCCGGACTGACGCGTGCATCGACCTGGAAACAGCCGTACCAGGGGCCACGGTCAGCTTCGACGGCAACCACCTGACGCTGGACCTGCTGGTGCCGCAGATCGCCCTGCGTCGCGACGCCATCGGCTACGTGGCGGAAAAGCAGTGGGACAGCGGCATCAATGCGGCCCTGCTCAACTACCAGTTCAACGCCACCCAGGCCCACAGCGACCAGCAGGGCCAGAGCGCCCAGTACAACCTCTACACCCGTAGCGGCCTGAACGTGGCGGGCTGGCGGCTGCGGGCCAATTCGGTGCTGTCCCAGGACAGCCAGTCCACAAGGCGCTGGCAACGCACCAGCACCTATGCCCAGCGCGACCTGCCCGGCCGGCTAGGCACCCTGACCCTGGGCGAAACCTTCACCCCTGGCGATGTGTTCGACAGCTTGCCGTTGCGCGGGGTGATGATGGCCAGCGACATGGGCATGCTGCCAGACTCGCTGCAAGGCTACGCGCCGGTGATTCGCGGCGTGGCGCAAACGTACGCGCGGGTGGATGTGAGACAGAATGGCTATGCCCTGTACTCCACCTACGTGCCCCCAGGCCCCTTCGAGATCAGCGACCTCAATGCCGCAGCCGGCAGCGGCGAGCTGGAGGTGCTGATCACCGAAGCCGACGGCCGTGAACAACGCTTCACCCAACCCTACGCCACGCTGGGCAATCTGTTGCGCAAGGGCATCTGGCGCTACAGCGCGGCATTGGGGCGCTACAACAGCAGTGACGACAGCCAGCCCGCCTTTGGCCAGGCCTCGCTGGCCTATGGGCTGCCCATGGATTTCACCCTGTACGGTGGCGTGCTGGGCGCCGGCTTTCATCAGCAAGCGCAAGTGGGCCTGGGCCGGAACCTGGGCAGCCTGGGCGCGCTATCGGTCGATGTCAGCCACGCCCTCACCGACAATCCGCACGGGCCGACCGATCAGGGCCAGAGCTACCGCTGGCGCTTCGGCAAGGCATTTGCCACCGGCACCTCGGTGCGCTTTGCCGGCTATCGCTACTCCACCCGAGGCTTCCGTGACTTTCCAGAAGCGGTCGCCCAGCAGCATCCACGGGCAGGCGGCCGCTACACCAAGCGCAGCAAGCTGGAAGCCAGCGTCGCCCAGCCCTTTGCGAAGGGGTCGATGTACCTTAACCTCAGCCAGCAGGACTACTGGGGCAGCAAGCGCCAGGACCAGCAACTGCAACTGGGCTACAGCGGCTACTGGCGTGGCTTGAACTACGGCATTTACGCCAGCAAGGCGCTGGACGATAGCCGCGGCCAGGACAAGATCGTGGCGCTGACGCTGTCAGTGCCACTGGGTAATGGCAGCAACGCCAGCTACGGCGTGACCCGCAACGCGGACGCCAGCCTGGACCAGCGCGTGGGCCTGAATGGACGCGTGGCAGGCAATGACCACCTGGGTTACAACCTGGACCTCAGCCATTCAGACAGGGGCACCCATGCTGCTACCGGGTCGCTGAACTACGTGGCGCCTTACGCGCAGATGGGCGCCAGCCTCAGCCAGGGCAGTGGTTACCGCCAGGCCACGGTGAGCGCTTCCGGCTCGCTGCTGGCCCACGCCGATGGCCTGGTGCTGGGGCAGACGCTGGGAGAAACCGTGGCGCTGGTACATGTCCCGGACACCCCCGACGTCGGCGTGCTGAACGCCCCGGCCTCACTCACCGATGCCAAGGGCTACGTGCTGGTGCCGTACCTGACGCCCTACCGCAAGAACCGCCTGGCGCTGGACAGCGGCCAGGTCGATACCCAGGTCGATATCGAAAACGGTGTCAGCCATGTGGTGCCGCGGCGCGGGGCCGTAGTGACAAAAACCTTCCAGGCCACCCGCTCGGAGAAAATCATCGCTGTGTTGAAGCTGCCGACAGGCGCTGCCTTGCCCTTCGGCAGCCGAGTGACGCACGCGAATGACGCCGCAGGCGTGGTCGGCCCCGGTGGCCAGGTGCTGCTGGCGCTCACCCAGCCGCGCCAGATTTTTACCGCGCGGTGGGGCGAAGGCGCCGCCCGGCAATGCCAATTCTCGGTCGACAGCCCGACGCCCTCGGCCAGCGGGCATTACGCCAGCGTGCACGCCGTGTGCACGCCCATCCCCCAGCAGGAGCCGCAACCATGATCCCTCTCGTCACCCGCTGCGCGGCCGTGGGCCTGCTGCTCATGGCGCCTTCAGCCTGGGCGTTGTGCCCACCACCCACTACGGTCAACCAGCACAACATGGGCGATGTGTTCATCCCAAGGGACGCTCCCTTGGGGTCGCAAATAGCGCAGAACGCAGCCGGGAGGGCTTTCACCATCGAGTGCACCGGCAACCGCATCGGCCATCAGATGCTGATCGGGGCACAATTGCCCCCGATGGTGGTTGCCGTCCAGGACGCCAACAGCGCCACTAAGGGTGAGCATCTGTACGCCTCGGGCGTGGCAGGCATTGGCATTGCCGTACAGCAAACCCGCGGCTGGATGTGCAACAGCACTGGCCAGGTGGCCAACAGTGAGAAATTTTTTCCCTTCACTGCCGCCATCTGCCCCCAGGGCGGCAGCACGCCGCAATATCCTTACTACAACGCGGTGACGGTGTATCTGGTGAAAACCGGCGAAATCCCACTGGGGCGGCACACCATCAACCTCCCCCTCTACACCATCGACTACAACGGCAGCCGATGGGCAACCGGCTCGCTGCAGGCGTCCGTGACCGTGTCCGGCTGCGAGCTGTCGGGTACCCCGACGTTCAAGCAAATCGATGTGCCGCTGGGCGAACAGGACAAGAAGGTCTTCAAGGGCAAAGGCAGTGGCAGCCCGGCGGTAGACTTCACCATCCCGCTGCATGGTTGCCTGGGCAGCGCGGTGGACACCTACGAATGGAATTACTTCAAGGGCAACTTTGCCAACCTGGTGCTGGACCCGGCCCAGGGCGCCCCTGTTGTCGATGCGGCCCAGGGCATCCTGGGGCTCAAGCCCGACTCGACGGCATCAGGAGTAGGCGTGCAGGTGTTGCAAGAGGATGGGACGCCCATGGCTATCGGGCAGCGGGTGCGCCTGAACAGGGTTACCAACGGCACCACGCTGGTCCCGCTGAAAGCACGCTATGTTCAAACCGGCGAACAGAGCCCCGAGGGGGGCTCTGCGGACAGCGCGGCGAGTTTCACCGTCACCTACCAGTGACTCAGGCCTTGGGGGCCTTGTGCCCCTTGGGTTGGCCTTCGAAACCATCGGTGCGGAACATCTGGCGGATGCCACGCACGGCCTGACGAATGCGGTCCTGGTTCTCGATCAAGGCAAACCGCACATGGTCATCGCCATATTCGCCGAAGCCGATGCCAGGCGAGACGCACACCTTGGCCTCGGCCAGCAGTTTCTTGGCGAACTCCAGCGAGCCCAGATGGGCGTACTGCTCGGGAATCTTGGCCCACACGTACATCGACGCTTTGGGGTTCTCAACCATCCAACCCAGCTCATGCAAGCCCTTGACCAGCACGTTGCGGCGCTGGCGGTACTGCTCGGCGATATCCAGCACGCATTGCTGGTCACCTTCCAGGGCGGCAATGGCGGCCACCTGCAGCGGCGTGAACGTGCCGTAGTCGTGGTAGCTCTTGATGCGCGCCAGCGCGTTGACCAGTTCAGGGTTGCCCACCATGAAACCGATGCGCCAGCCAGCCATGTTGTAGCTTTTGGATAGGGTGAAGAACTCCACCGCAATGTCCTTGGCGCCGGGCACCTGCATGATCGATGGGGCTTTCCAGCCGTCGTAGACGATGTCGGCGTAGGCCAGGTCGTGTACCACCAGTACGTCGTACTGCTTGGCCAGGGCCACCACGCGCTCGAAGAAATCCAGTTCCACACACTGGGCAGTGGGGTTGGACGGGAAGCCCAGGATCATCATTTTCGGCTTGGGAATGGAACCACGGATGGCCCGTTCCAGCTCGTCGAAGAAGTCCACGCCCGGCACCAGAGGCACCGAGCGCACTTGGGCGCCGGCGATCACGGCACCGTAGATGTGGATCGGGTAGCTGGGGTTGGGCACCAGTACGGTATCGCCCTGGTCCAGGGTGGCCAGCATCAGGTGCGCCAGGCCTTCCTTGGAGCCGATGGTGACGATGGCTTCGTCTTCAGGGTCAATCTCGACCTGATAGCGGTCGGCGTACCAGCGCGAGATGGCGCGACGCAGACGGGGAATGCCACGCGAAGTCGAGTAGCCGTGGGTGTCTTCACGCTGGGCGACGCTGACCAGTTTTTCCACGATGTGGGGCGGGGTAGCGCCGTCGGGGTTGCCCATGCTCAGGTCGATGATGTCTTCGCCACGGCGGCGGGCAGCCATCTTGAGCTCGGCAGTGATGTTGAAGACGTAAGGGGGGAGACGATCGATACGCGAAAAGCGGCGCGGCAAAGAACCGTTGTCAGCCATGTTGAAACCTCGAGACGTAAGCGCCCGGAACCGTCCGAGCGACGCGGCCAGTGCGCTGGCCAGAGGGCAACAATAAACCTGGGGAGCACAGGCTGTCCAGAGCCCATTCAGGGATATTTGAATTATTTACGTTAAAACCAGAAATTTCGCCTTAAAATATAAAGATAATAAGGTAATTATCTCGTAAATCTGAAGAATACGTAGAAGCACCCACACCATAGCAACTTTCATCGTCCCTGACGCGGCCTTCGGCCGCTGCTACAAGGTCCGGTGTCGATCCAAGAACGCAAAAACGCCCCGTACCTTTCGGTACGGGGCGTTTTCGGTGTAGCAGGACAGCGATCGAGTCAGCGTTCCGACACTCAGTGAGCGTAGGTCAGCAACAGCTCCGTCGGCGCCTTGAAGTCCAGGGACATCATCACGCTCAGGGCCGTGATGGTGAAGATGGAGAACACGAACAGCTTGCGTGCCCACACCTTGTCATCAACTGCCTTGTAACCGGTCCAGGCCATGTACAACCAGTACATGCCCATCGCTGCCGCCACTGCCAGGTAGCTCATGCCAGCATAACCACCAAGGGTCAGCATGAGGGTGGCCAGCAGGAACGCCAGGATGTAGAGCAGGATGTGTTTCTTGGCTACAACGATGCCACGCTTGACTGGCAGCACCGGAATCGATGCGGCCAGGTAGTCGTTGAAGCGGAAGATCGCGATGGCATAGGAATGCGGCATCTGCCAGAGGCTGAACATCACCAGCAGGGTCAAGGCAGCCATGTCGAAGTGACCGCTCACGGCAACGTACCCGATGACGGGCGGCATGGCTCCGGAGAGGCTGCCGACCAGGGTACCGTGTACCGATTTGCGCTTCAGGTACAGGCTGTAGAAACCCACGTAGATGATGAAGCCGATCAGGCCGCCCAAGGCCGCCAGCGGGTTGGCCATTTTGTACAGCATGGCCAGGCCCGCCACACCCAGCAGGGTGGCGTAGGCCAGGGCGACCTTCAACGAGATCATGCCCTGCACCAGTGCGCGGTTCTTGGTGCGCTCCATCTTCACGTCGATGTCGCGGTCGATGCAGTTGTTGAATGCACAACCCGACGCCACCACCAGTGAAGTGCCAATCACCGTGGCCAGGAAAAGGGCAACATCTACATGCCCTTGCGAGGCCAGGAAAAAGCCGCCTGCCACAGAAAGCACGTTACCGAAAATGATCCCCGGTTTGGTGATTTGGATAAAGTGCTTAACGGACATGCAGTTTTCCTCAGTGCGCCATCATGACGGTATGGATGCTGAACATGATCCACAGCGCCAGACCTACCAGAAGCGCGATGACGATGCCGGCGAACACGAACGCAATCACGTTGTTGCGCTGCGCTTCGCTACGATCCAGGTGCAGGAAGTAAACCAGGTGCACCAGCACCTGGATCACTGCGAACGCCAGGACCAGGACCAGGGTCGCGGACTTGGAGAACGTCGGGTACATCACCAGACCGAATGGAATCGCGGTCAGGATGATCGACAGTACAAAACCGATCATGTACGACTTGAAGCTGCCGTGGCTGCCAGTGTCGTGGGAATGAGCGTTAGCCATTACAGAGTCCCCATCAAGTAGACAACGGTGAACACGCAGATCCAGACCACGTCCAGGAAGTGCCAGAACAGGCTCAGGCAGCTCAGACGGGTGTTGTTGGTCGGGGTCAGGCCGTGTTTCGAGACCTGGTACATCATCACCGCCATCCACAGCAGACCGCTGGTAACGTGCGCGCCGTGAGTACCGACCAGGGTGAAGAAGCCCGACAGGAAGCCGCTGCGCGACGGGCCGAAGCCCTCTTCGATCAGCTTGTGGAACTCGTTCACTTCCATGCCGATGAAGCCCAGGCCGAACAGGAAGGTGATGAACAGCCAGCCCAGCACGCCGCCCTTGTTACCTTTGTGCAGCGCCAGCATGGCGAAGCCGTAGGTGATGGAGCTGAGCAGCAGGCAGGCGGTTTCGCCCAGTACGTACGGCAGTTCGAAGATGTCGTGACCCGACGGACCACCTGCAACGTTGCCCGACAGTACGGCGTAGGCAGCGAAGATCGATGCGAACAGGATGCAGTCCGTCATCAGGTAGATCCAGAAACCAAATACGGTCATGGGACCCGCATCATGGTGTTCGTGGTCGTCGTGCCCATGGTCGTGACCATGGGCAGTTCCAGCGTTCAATACTATGTTCGACATTGTTTAAGCCTGTTCAAGCGCGTTGACTGGAGTCTTGGAGACACCGGCCACGTTTGCTTTCGCCAAGGTTTGTTGACGTTCGCCTTCGATGCGAGCCACTTCTGCTGCAGGGACCATGTAGCCTTGATCATCACGCGCGGCGTGGATGATGAAGTAGATCACTGCACCGGCCAGGCCAACGGCGGCCAGCCAGAAGATGTGCCAGATCATGGCGAAACCGAACACGGTCAGGAAGGCGCTGATAACCAGGCCGCTGGCGGTGTTGTTAGGCATGTGGATATCCGAGTACTTGGCCGGAACCGAGTACGCGGTACCTTTGCGCTTGGCATCGGTGAATGCGTCGATGTCGCTTACAACTGGCAGGGTAGCGAAGTTGTAGAACGGAGGTGGCGACGAAGTCTGCCATTCCAGGGTGTGGCCGTTCCATGGGTCGCCGGTCACGTCGCGGTTCTGCTCGCGGTCGCGGATCGACACGTACAGCTGGATGAACTGGCACAGGATACCGCACAGGATCAGTACCGCACCGCCCATGGCCACGTACAGGTACGGGGTCCAGTCCGGGTTGTCGGTGTGGTTCAGACGACGGGTCATACCCATGAAGCCCAGAGCGTACAGCGGCATGAATGCAACGTAGAAGCCCGAGATCCAGAACCAGAAGGAGCGCTTGCCCCACTTCTCGCACAGGGTGAAACCGAACGCTTTCGGGAACCAGAAGGCGAAGCCTGCGATGTAACCGAATACAGCACCACCGATGATCACGTTGTGGAAGTGAGCCACAACGAACAGGCTGTTGTGCAGAACGAAGTCAGCACCAGGAATGGCCAGCAGTACGCCGGTCATGCCGCCGATCGAGAAGGTGATCATGAAGCCCAGGGTCCACATCACCGGCGCGGTGAAGCGCAGGCGGCCCTGGTAGATGGTGAACAGCCAGTTGAACAGCTTCACACCCGTCGGGATTGCAATCAGCATCGTTGCCAACCCGAAGAAGGAGTTGACGCTGGCGCCCGAACCCATGGTGAAGAAGTGGTGCAGCCACACCATGAAGCCCAGTACCGCGATGCAGCCCGACGCCAGAATCATCGACACATGGCCGAACAGACGCTTGCCGGAGAACGTGGAGATGACTTCCGAGAACACGCCGAAGGCCGGCAGGATCAGGATGTACACCTCAGGGTGACCCCATGCCCAGAACAGGTTCACGTACATCATTGGGTTACCGCCCAACTCGTTCGTGAAGATGTGGAAGTCCAGGTAACGGTCGAGGGTCAGCAGTGCCATGGTGGCGGCCAGAATCGGGAACGAAGCCACGATCAGGACGTTAGCCCAGGTGCAGGTCCAGGTGAAGATAGGCATGTCCATCAGTTTCATGCCAGGGGTGCGCATTTTCAGCACGGTCACCAGGAAGTTCACACCGGTCAGGGTCGTACCGATACCCGACAGCTGCAGTGCCCAGATGTAGTAGTCAACACCCACGCCCGGGCTGTAGCCCAGTTCCGACAGCGGCGGATAGGCAACCCAGCCGGTACGGGCGAATTCGCCGACGCCCAGGGACAGGTTGACCAGCACCACGCCCGACACCAGCAGCCAGAAGCTGAGGGAGTTCAGGAACGGGAACGCTACGTCGCGCGCGCCGATCTGCAGGGGCAGGGCCAGGTTCATCAGGCCGGTGAAGAAAGGCATCGCCATGAAGATGATCATGATCACACCGTGAGCGGTGAAGATCTGGTCATAGTGTTCAGGCGGCAGGTAGCCTTCGCCGCCGTTGGCGGCCAGCGCCAGCTGCGAACGCATCATGATGGCGTCGGCAAAGCCACGGATCAGCATGACCATGGCAACGACGACGTACATCACGCCGATTTTCTTGTGGTCAACCGACGTCAGCCACTCGGTCCACAGGTAGGACCATTTCTTGAAGTAAGTGATCGCCCCGACCAACGCAATGCCGCCTAGCGCGATGACGGCAAGCGTCACCATGACTATCGGCACATGGAAGGGGATCGCTTCCAAAGTTAATTTACCAAACATCGTTTACTCCTCTGCCCCAGCAGCTGAATGCGAACCCATGTCCATACCTTCCATACCTTCCATGCCGGCGACTTCTTTGCCTTCATGCGCGATGTGACCTGGGTTCATGCCTTCATACTTTTTGATGATGGTCTGGAACAGGTTTGGCGCGTATGTGGAGTAGAGCGCGACAGGATTTTTCTCGCTTGGTTTGGCCAGGGCAGCGTACTCAGCCGAATCAAGCTGTTTAGGTGAATTCTTGACTTCGCTGACCCATGCATCGAAATCCGCCTGGGTGGTGGCGAGTGCCTTGAACTTCATGCCGGTGAAACCTTCGCCGCTGTAGTTGGCGGAGATACCATCGAATTCATGTGGCTGACTGGCCAGCAGGTGCAGCTGGGTAGTCATGCCGGCCATCGAGTAGATCTGGCCGCCCAGGCCCGGGATGAAGAACGAGTTCATCACCGAATCAGACGTAATGCGGAAGTTGACTGGCGTGTTGGCCGGGAAAACGACCTTGTTCACAGTGGCGATACCCTGGTCCGGGTAGATGAACAGCCACTTCCAGTCCAGCGACACCACCTGGATGGTGATTGGCTTGACGTCGGACTCGATCGGACGATACGGGTCGAGAGCGTGGGTGGACTTGTAGGTGATCACGCCCAGCACGATCAGCAGGCACAGGGGAACGCCCCAGATGACCGCTTCGATCTTGTTGGAGTGGCTCCAGTCCGGCGTGTACTTGGCCGCGGTGTTGGTAGCGCGGTATTTCCACGCGAACACGACGGTCATCACAATGACGGGTACCACCACCAGCAGCATCAGCAGGGTAGCGATAATGATCAGGTTTCTCTCGTCGAGACCGATCGGCCCTTTCGGGTCAAGCAGGGTCCACTTGCATCCACCGAGAAAAAGCATGCCGAAAAAGGGCAATATGCCAAACAGTCTGGGGTAACGCTTTTTGCTCATCTCACGACCTCTAAGCAGCTTGCATCAGTGCAATTGTGTTTTGATCGCCAACACTTCGTCCTGCCAAGCGTCAGCATTTATCGAGTTGGATACGGGCATGCCTAGAGATCAGCTGCTGCTGTTGGCAGACCTGTGTGGTACGGTAATTTCTTATTGTGCCTGTGCAGGCTAAGCAGGTTAGTCGGCATTAGCCTGTCTGCAGACCAAATCCATTTGGGTGCGGAAACACAAGGTGGGCTCTCAACCCCGCGCTTGACGTGGCCTGCAGCACTGTCGAAAGGTGGTTTAGACCGTTCGTCGAGCGGCTTGCAAAGCCTGGCCCAGCGGATTTTGCGGGGATTGTAGATACCTCAGGTTTCATTGACTATGGCTTATTTAGCAACAATAAGTTTCCGGTAGTGTAACAATGAACGCGAGTTTCAAGGGATTGCGACACGATGTCGCACCCCCTGCCACACCCCGAAAAGCCTATGTTTGCTAGGGATAAAGCCCTTACAAAAGGTCTGTGCTTATCGGTCACGCCCTGCGAAGGCGACTGAATCGGCACGATTAATGATTTGTAACTTGACCTCGGCAGGCCGTTTTTCAGGCCTTGCGACGGTTGCGATAGATGCCCAGCGGCACCAGGACGAACGTCAGCGTGAAGGCTACCAGAGCCCACTGGGCCAAGGACAGCCCCAACACGGGCGGATAGGGTGTTGTGCAGAAACCGCTGACCTGAAACACCAGTGGCAAGGCATTGGCCAGGGGCAAGCCATCGACGATGGGTTGCAGCACGTCCACGCCGCAGCTGACCGAAGGGTTGGCCAGCACGTAGACGTGGTTGCCGGCAGCCGCCATGCCGCCCAGGGCACTGAGCACCACCAGGGTTTCGAACACCGTGACGCTGCGCTTGCCGGGCATGGCGGCGCCGATGAAGGCGAACAGGGCAATGAACAGCAGCGCATAGCGTTGCAGGATGCACAGCGGGCACGGGGCCTCCTGCAGTACGATCTGCATGTACAGCGCACCGCCGATCAATGCCAGGCAGATGATGCCCAGCAGGACCAGGAATCGCTTCTCGCGGCTCAGCTGGGTGTTCACATCACTCATTGCTCGTCCCTTCATTGGTGTGGGTTGGCTACCGATTCATTTCGCTCGCCAGTCTACACGCTCACCAAGACCTTGAAAAAAAGCGATGGTTCCCGGTTTGGCGCAGGTTGCCGGAGTTAAGCGCAGCGCCATTAACCCTGCGTTAACCCGGTGGGAGATTCCAT
>KI547167.1:411584-445649 GCA_000497835.1 gamma proteobacterium L18
CCGCGTAATAGCTGGCACACTGTGGCGTCCTTTTTCGCGGGTAGAACCCGCTCCCACAAAGACAGTTGCTGCTACAGGCCGGCGTCGCCTGCATCGCGGCCAAGGCCGGCTCCTACCACGGATGGCGTAGGAGCCGGCCTTGGCCGCGATGCAGGCGACGCGGTCTTTCCAGGCGACGGGCGCGCGGTCAGAGTTCGGCGGCGGGGCCGAAGAACTCATAGTGCGCCTGCCCGTCCGGCACGCCCAGCGCCTTCAGGTGACCCTTCACCGCCTTCATGAACCCCTTGGGCCCCAGAAAGTAGGCGTCCACGTCACGGTCCGCCGGCAGCCACTGTGCCAATAAGTCCTTGTCCAGCAGCCCCACGGCATCCGCCTGCCCGCCCGCCTCGGCGTGGCAATAGAAGCGTTTGAGTTGCGGGTGGCGCGCCACCAGGTTATCCACCCAGTCACGGAAGCCCTGCACCGCCGCGTTGCGGGCGCTGTGCACGAAGTAGATCGGACGCCCGCTGGGCAACGCAGCCTCAAGCATGGCCAGGGTCGGGGTAATGCCCACGCCACCGCTGATCAGTACCAGCGGTTTGCTGCCGGCATGCAGCACGAACTCGCCGGCCGGCGGGAACAGTTGCACCTGATCGCCCACCTGCAGATGGTCATGCAGGAAATTGGAGACCTTGCCGCCCGCTTCACGCTTGACGCTGATCCGGTAGTGATCCGCCTTGGCCAGCGCCGACAGGGAATAGTTGCGGCGGTGCTCCTGGCCATCAATCATCAGCTTGATGCCGATGTACTGACCTGCAATGAAGTCGAGAATCGCTTGCCCATCGACCGGTTCGAAATAGAACGAAACGATTTCCTCGCTTTCCTGCACCCGTGCCGCCAGCTTGAAGTCACGCCCGCCGCGCCAGCCACCCGGCGCCTCGGCCTTTTGCTGATAGACCTCGGCTTCGGCGGCAATCAGGATATCGGCCAATTGCTGATAGGCGTTGCCCCAGGCACTGAGCACCTGCGGGGTCGCGATCTCGCTGCCCAGCACCTCCTCGATGGCACGCAGCAGGCAGGCGCCAACGATAGGGTAGTGTTCGGCCTGGATCTGCAGGGCCACGTGTTTGTTGATGATGCGCGCCAGCAGACCACCCAGCTGGTCCAGCTCATCGATATGCCGCGCGTACATCAGCACGCCATTGGCCAGAGCCCGTGGTTGATCACCGCTGGCCTGGTTGGCCTGGTTGAACAGCGGGCGCACGCCTGGGTTCTCGTCCAGCAGGGTACGGTAGAAGTGGGTGATGAGCGCCTCGCCACCGCTCTCCAGCAGTGGGACGGTGGATTTGACGATGGCGCGATCCTGGGCACTAAGCATGGGGTGACTCCTTGGAACCGAGAGTGGAAAAAGATTGCTCAGTACCTATCACGCTTCGTGCCAAGTATTTTTCTTATATATATCAACAGCTTCACCAAAAGGCAGTCAAAATGACTCACACTAGGTTAAAGTCATAATGACTACACGAGGTCATTATGACTGCAAAGCCCCTGCTTACCGCCCTCCTCCCCTTGGTCTCGGACCTGTCCCGAGATTTGCCCGAACGCGAGCGTTACCGACGCCTGCTGCAGAGCCTGCGCACCCTACTGCCCTGCGATGCCACCGCGCTGCTGCGCCTGGAAGGCGAATGGCTGGTCCCCCTGGCGGTGGATGGTTTGAGCACCGACACACTGGGGCGGCGCTTCAAGGTCAGCGAGCACCCTCGCTTCGAGATCCTGCTGGCCAGCCCCTCCCCTACCCGCTTCGACAGCGACACCACCTTGCCCGACCCCTACGACGGCCTGGTGGAAGGGCTGCACGAAGACCTGCACGTACACGACTGCCTGGGCTGCCCGCTGTTCGTCGACGAGCGGCCCTGGGGCTTGTTGACCCTCGACGCCCTGGACCCGCAGCGCTTCGACAGCCTGGACCTGGACGCCCTGCAAGCGTTCGCCAGCATGGCAGCGGCCACCGTGACCGTGGCCAAGCGCATCGAGCACCTGGCCATGCGCGCCGAGGACGAGCACCGGCGCGCCGAACTGTTCCGCCAGGCCAGCACCCCGCAGTCTGGCGAAATGATCGGCCAAAGCCCCGCGCTGCAACGCCTGGGCGACGAAATCCGCCTGGTGGGCAGCAGCGACCTGACCGTGCTGATCACTGGCGAGACCGGTGTGGGCAAGGAACTGGTGGCCCAGGCCATCCACCAGGCATCGGCCAGGGCCGGGCAGCCAATGATCAGCCTCAATTGCGCAGCGCTGCCCGACACCCTGGTGGAAAGCGAACTGTTCGGCCACGTGCGCGGTGCGTTCACCGGCGCCACCTCTGACCGGCGCGGCAAGTTCGAACTGGCCAACGGCGGCACGCTGTTCCTCGATGAAGTGGGCGAACTGTCCCTGAGCGTGCAGGCCAAGCTGCTGCGTGTGCTGCAAAGCGGCCAGTTGCAGCGCCTGGGCTCGGACCGCGAGCACGAAGTGGATGTACGCCTGATCGCCGCCACCAACCGCGACCTGGCCGAAGAGGTGCGCGAAGGCCGCTACCGGGCGGACTTTTATCATCGGCTCAGCGTCTACCCTTTACAGGTGCCGCCATTGCGCGAACGCGGCGCCGATGTCCTGCTGCTCAGCGGTTACTTCCTTGAGCAGAATCGCTCGCGCCTGGGCCTCAACAGTCTGCGCCTGAGCCCCGACGCACAGGATGCGCTGATGGCGTATGGCTGGCCGGGCAACGTCAGGGAGCTGGAGCACTTGATAGGTCGTGCCTCGCTGAGGGCATTGGGGCAGGCTGGCAAGTGCCCGGCTATCCTCACCCTGACGCCGGCGGACCTGGATTTGCGTACGGCGCAGGTCGGCATTGAAGCAATAGCGCCCGATTCCGTGGAAATGCCTGTCGCCGATGTAGACCTGCGCCAGGCCACGGACGCCTTCCAGCGCCGACTGATCCAGGCCTGCCTGAGCCGCCACCGGCACAATTGGGCTGCGGCGGCCCGCGAACTGGCCCTGGACCGCGCCAACCTCAGCCGCTTGGCCAAACGCCTGGGCATCAAATAGCAGCTCGGCCCCATAGAAATGTAACTAACCGCCTAATGGCCTAAAGCCTGCCCTTGGCAGGTCGATAAACCTGGCATCGAATTGAAACCGGTCTGACAGAGAAGGTCCCCATGTCGTCCAAGAATGCCCGCGCAGACTCACTGTCACTTTTGCTGTTTACCTTGCGCAGCGGCAAGCTGATGGCCATCAACCTGCTGAAAGTCAGCGAAATCATCCCTTGCCCACCCCTGACCCGGCTGCCCGAATCGCACCCGCACGTCAAAGGCGTGGCCACCCTGCGCGGCAACTCCCTGTCGGTGATCGACCTGAGCCGCGCCATTGGCGAGATGCCCCTGCTCGACCCCAGCGGCGGCTGCCTGATCGTTACCGACATCAGCCGCTCCAAGCAGGGCCTGCACGTTCAGGGCGTGAGCAAGATCATCCACTGCCTGACCACCGATATCCGCCCGCCACCCTACGGCGCCGGGGTGAAATCGTTCATTACCGGGGTTACCCAAGTGGACGGCTCGCTGGTGCAGGTGCTGGACATCGAGAAAGTCATTCACGGCATTGCCCCGGCGCCGATCGTAGCCGCGCCGGAAACCTTGGGCGAAGAAGACGCCATGCTGCTGGCCCAGGCCAATATCCTGGTGGTGGACGACAGTCAGGTCGCGCTGCAGCAATCGGTGCTGACCTTGCGCAATCTGGGTCTGGAGTGCCACACCGCCCGCAGCGCCCGCGAGGCCATCGACACCTTGCTGGAACTGCAAGGCACCCCCGGGCAGATCAATGTGCTGGTCTCGGACATCGAAATGTCGGAAATGGACGGCTACGCCCTGACCCGCACCCTGCGCGAGACCCCGGACTTCAAGGACCTGTACGTGCTGCTGCACACCTCGCTGGACAGCAAGATGAACAGCGAAAAGGCCAATGCCGCCGGCGCCAACGCCGTGCTGACCAAGTTCTCGTCCCCGGAACTGACCCAATGCCTGATCCGCGCCGCCCGCGCGGTGATCGGCCTGGACAGCTGAGACCGCGGTAATGGCCGAGTGCATCCTGATGCGTCAGGCGCTATCAATTGCCG
Organism: gamma proteobacterium L18; assembly: GCA_000497835.1. GTDB lineage: Bacteria > Pseudomonadota > Gammaproteobacteria > Pseudomonadales > Pseudomonadaceae > Aquipseudomonas. The sequence continues at coordinate 415,711 of KI547167.1, forward strand.
AAACACCTGTGCGTTGGCCCCAAGGGATTGAGCTACGCCCCTGGAACGAGGCCGGCGCACAAGCCGTGCTGGAGCTATTACTGAGCGTCCGGCAAGTGGAAGCCAACACCGAACTGGCGGGCTGGTTGGCGCAACTGGCCGGCGATGCCGAATTCGACCCCCACCTGTGCCGGCTGGCTTACGGCCCTGCTAGCCTTGCGGGATTTGCCATGGGCTGGACCAGCAGTTTCATTCGCCATCTGGCCGTGCACCCCGGCGCACGCCGGCAGGGGCTGGGGCAGGCACTGCTCAATGATCTGTTCAACGCCTACCGCCGTCGCGACGAGGCCTTCGTCGACCTCACGGTGCTGGCCGACAATGCTGACGCCGTCAGGCTGTATGCACGGGCCGGCATGATGGAAGTTCGTCGTTATACTCAGTAACAACGTCGGCTGCGGGTCACCAGCGGCGCTCATGCATAATCCGCTTCTTTATTTCCGGGACCCATCCATGCACAAGACAGCGCTCTATGGGTTGGCCCTGGCCGCCAGCCTCGGCACCGCCCATGCGTCCAGCGAACAGGCCTGGGCCGCCCACGATGACGAAGTGATCAACACCTGCCTGGCCGCCAGCCAGCTCAAGACAGCCCAAGCCGTGGGGCGCCCGGCCGAGTTCGACGATGCCGTGGGCTACAGCGCCATCCTGATTCAGGGGCGCTACCCCCAACCGCACATGAAAAACGCCTTGGGCCGCGAGCTGTGCCTGTTCGACAAGCAACGCCGCACGGCGCATGTCAGCGAGTGGGATTCAATCATGAATGTACGCAAGCCCTGAGCATCACAACCGCACGAACTGGTATAGCAACGTCATCAGCGGCGTCAGCGCATCGCGGTCATTGGCCAGCGCCAGCGACACTACATTGACCAGCAATGCAGCAAACAGCGACCCCGTGAACCACAGGTTGTCCCGCACCAGCGCTGCCAGGCAGAACGCCATCCCGCCCAGCGTGGCGGACCATGCCCTGGCGCCTGGCGTCAGTGGCAGGTAATGCAGCACAAGCAGCAACAGCGGCACCAGCATCGATAACGCCACGGGCTTGCACCATGCGCCCAGGTTGCGTGGAATCAAGAGGTTACCTCTGCAATATGTGGAAACGTAACCAAGTGTCTCCACATCGAAAAACGATCGCTATTAGCCATTTCCCATCTGCTTGTAGGAAACGTCTGTATTTAACCTTTCCTGTTGAACCCCTCTGCGGCCCGTTCCTGACAAAACTGACAGCGTTCGGTCATGCTGGCGACCCGGTTGCCGCTATATAAAGAGCAGTAATACCCCATCCCCGCCCACGACCCTGGCGTCTCACCCGAATGCGCACACCAATAACAAGAACTCTGCTGTTGGCCCTGATCGTCATTGCCCTGCTGGGGGCCGGCCTGTGGTACTGGAAAAAACCGGTGCACAAAGCTGCTGCCGCGACCAGCATCCCTGTGCGCGTGGTACAGGTCACCCGCCAGGACGTGCCCCGCTACCTCACCGGCATCGGCACCGTGCAATCATTGCAAAGCGTCACCGTGCGGCCGCAAATCGACGGCATCCTGGCCAAGCTGGCCGTCAAGGAAGGCCAGTGGGTCAAGCAGGGTGATCTGCTGGCCAGCATCGACGATCGTGCCATCCGCGCCAGCCTCGACCAGGCCCGTGCGCAACTGGGCCAGAGCCAGGCGCAATTGCAAGTGGCGGGGGTGAACCTCAAGCGCTACAAGGACCTGAGCGTCGACAATGGTATCTCGCGCCAGACCCTGGACCAGCAACAGGCATTGGTTGACCAGCTCAAAGCGACCATTCAGGGCAACCAGGCGGCCATCGCCGCCGCCCAAGTGCAGCTTTCCTACACCCAGATCCGCTCCCCGGTGACCGGCCGTGTCGGCATCCGCACCGTGGATGAGGGCAATTTCCTGCGCGTTACCGACACCCAGGGCCTGTTCACCGTCACCCAGATCGACCCCATTGCCGTGGAGTTCGCCCTGCCCCAGCAAACCCTGCCCACCTTGCTCGCACTGACCCACAGCAATGAGGCGGCACAGGTGAAAGCCTTCGTCGATGGCGACAGCGAAAACGGCAATCTGCTGGGCACCGGCCATCTGACGTTGATCGACAACCAGGTATCAGCCACCACCGGCACCATTCGCGCCAAGGCCGAGTTCGACAATCGCCAACAGAAGCTGTGGCCAGGTCAACTGGTGAACATCAGCGTGGAGAGCCAGGTGCTACACGACGCCCTGGTAGTGCCACCCCAGGTGGTGCAGCGCGGTGTGGACAATCACTATGTATACCGGGTCAAGGGTTCGGCGGTAGAGTCAGTACCCGTCAAGGTGGTGTACCAGGACAGCGAGCGGACTGTCATCGACGGCGTCGCCGCCGGTGACACGCTGATCAGCGACGGCCAGTCACGGCTCAAGCCAGGCAGCGAAATCGAAGTGGTCAAGGCGCAGCAGCCTGCGGTTGCCGATACCACCGCGCAGGCGCAGCCATGACCGGCCGCGGCGGCGTTTCAGGCTGGTGCATCGACCACCCGGTGGCCACCCTGCTGCTCACTTTCGCCCTGGTGCTGCTGGGCTGCATCGCCTTCCCCCGCCTGCCGGTAGCGCCGTTGCCGGAGGCCGAGTTCCCGACCATTCAGGTCAGCGCCGCGCTGCCGGGCGCCAGCCCGCAGACCATGGCCTCCTCGGTGGCCACACCCCTTGAAGTGCAGTTCAGCGCCATCCCGGGCATGACCCAGATGACTTCCACCAGCGCCCTGGGCACCAGCAACCTGATCCTGCAGTTCTCCCTGGGCAAGAGCATCGACACCGCCGCCCAGGAAGTGCAGGCGGCCATCAACACCGCCGCAGGCCTGTTGCCGAAGGACATGCCCACCCTGCCCACCTGGAAAAAGGTCAACCCAGCCGACAGCCCTGTGTTGATCTACAGCATCAGCTCCTCGCAAATGCCTGGCACCGAGCTGAGCGATTACGCCGAATCCCTGCTGGCCCGGCAGATCAGCCAGATCGAGGGCGTGGGCCTGGTCAACATCACCGGCCAGCAGCGCCCGGCCATCCGCGTGCAGGCTTCGGCCGACAAGCTGGCGGCCATCGGGCTGACCCTGGCCGACGTGCGCGTGGCACTGCAGAACACCAGCCTCAACCTGGCCAAGGGCGCGCTGTACAGCGATTCCAGCGTCTCGACCTTTTCCGCCAACGACCAGTTGTTCCACCCGGCCGACTATTCCCAGGTGATCGTTTCCTATAAGGACGGTGCGCCGGTGCACCTGACAGATGTAGCCAAGGTCATCAACGGTTCGGAAAATGCCTACGTGCAAGCCTGGTCCGGCGACCAGCCCGGCCTGAACCTGGTGGTCACTCGCCAACCGGGCGCCAACATTGTGGAAACCGTGGAGCGCGTGCAGGCGGCCATGCCTGGCCTGCAGGCGATGATGCCGGCCTCGGTCCAGGTCACCACCCTGACCGACCGTACCCGCACCATTCGCGCCTCGCTGCACGAAGTGGAAACCACGCTGCTGATTGCCGTGCTGCTGGTGGTGGCGGTGATGGCGCTGTTCCTGCGCCAGTGGTCGGCCACGCTGATCGTGTCGAGTGTGCTGGGGGTGTCCCTGGTGGCCAGCTTCGCACTGATGTACGCGCTGGGTTTCAGCCTCAACAACCTGACCCTGGTTGCCATCGTGGTGGCCGTCGGCTTCGTGGTCGACGACGCTATCGTCGTGGTTGAGAACATTCACCGGCACCTGGAGGCCGGCGAAGGCATGCGCGAGGCGGCCATCAAGGGCGCCGGCGAAATCGGCTTCACCGTGGTGTCGATCAGCTTCTCGCTGGTGGCTGCGTTCATTCCCCTGCTGTTCATGGGCGGGGTGGTGGGCAGGTTGTTCAAGGAGTTTGCCCTGACAGCCACCTCCACCATCCTGATCTCGGTGGTGGTGTCGCTGACCCTGGCCCCAACCCTGGCCGCCATGTTCATGCGCGCCCCGGTGCACCATGCCAACGCCAAGCCCGGCTTCGGTGAACGCCTGCTGGCAGGATACGAACGCTACCTGCGCAAGGCCTTGGCGCATCAACGGCTGATGCTGGGTATTTTCGGGCTGTCGGTAGGGTTGGCGATCTGCGGCTACGTGTTCATTCCCAAAGGCTTCTTCCCCATCCAGGACACCGGTTTCGTGCTGGGCACCACCGAGGCCGCCGCCGATGTGTCCTACCCGGACATGATCGCCAAGCACAAGGAACTGGCGAAGATCGTCGGCGCCGACCCCGCCGTGCAGGCCTTCTCCCATTCGGTAGGGGTCACCGGCAGCAACCAGACCATCGCCAACGGCCGCTTCTGGATAGCCCTCAAGGACCGGGGCGAGCGCGATGTGTCCGCCAGCGAGTTCATCGACCGCCTGCGGCCGAAACTGGCCAAGGTGCCGGGCATCGTCCTGTACCTGCGTGCCGGGCAGGACATCAACCTCAGCTCCGGCCCCAGCCGCGCCCAGTACCAGTACGTCCTTAAAAGCAACGACGGCCCCACGCTTAATCTCTGGGCCCAGCGCCTCACCGAAAAGCTGCGCTCGCTGCCGGCCTTCCGCGACCTGTCCAACGACCTGCAACTGGGCGGCAGCATCACCCACGTCAGCATCGACCGCAGCGCCGCCGCGCGCTTCGGTCTCAGCGCCGCCGATGTCGACCAGGCCCTGTACGATGCCTTCGGCCAGCGTCAGGTCAACGAGTTCCAGACCGAAACCAACCAGTACAAGGTGGTACTGGAACTGGACGCCGCCCAGCGCGGCAAGGCCGAAAGCCTCAACTTCTTCTACCTGCGCTCGCCGCTGACCAATGAGATGGTCCCGCTGTCGGCGCTGGCGCGGGTCGACGCGCCCACCATCGGCCCGCTGTCCATCGCCCATGACGGCATGTTCCCGGCCGCCAACCTGTCGTTCAACCTGGCACCGGGCGTGGCCTTGGGCGACGCGGTGCAAATCCTCAACCGCGCCCAGAGCGAGATCGGCATGCCGGCGTCCATCACCGGCAACTTCCAAGGCGCGGCCCAGGCGTTCCAGAGCTCGCTGGCCAGCCAGCCGTGGCTGATCCTGGCGGCGCTGGTGGCGGTTTACATCATTCTGGGTGTGCTATACGAAAGCTTCGTGCACCCGCTGACCATCATTTCCACCCTGCCCTCGGCCGGCCTGGGGGCGCTGATCATGCTGTGGCTGTGCGGCCAGGACTTCTCGATCATGGCGCTGATCGGCCTGGTGTTGCTGATCGGCATCGTCAAGAAGAACGGCATCCTGATGGTCGACTTCGCCCTGGAGGCGCAGCGGCACGAGGGGCTCTCCCCCCAGGACGCAATCTTCAAGGCCTGCATTACCCGGTTCCGCCCCATCATCATGACCACCCTGGCCGCGTTGCTGGGCGCCCTGCCGCTGATGTTCGGCTTCGGTGCCGGTGCCGAGTTGCGCCAGCCGCTGGGCATGGCCGTGGTCGGCGGCCTGCTGGTGAGCCAGGCACTGACACTGTTCACCACCCCAGTCATATACTTGCAACTGGAGCGGCTGTTCCACCGGCGCCAGGCGGCACCCGCCCCGGCGCTGTCGGCCGGCCAATGAGAGCGGACCATGCGTATCCTGATTATCGAAGACGAAGAAAAAACCGCCGACTACCTGTACCGGGGCCTGACCGAACAAGGTTTTACCGTGGACCTGGCGCCTGACGGCATCGAAGGCCTGCACCTTGCGCTGGAAAGCGATTACGCGGTGATTGTCCTCGACGTGATGCTGCCCGGCCTGGACGGTTATGGGGTGCTGCGCGCCCTGCGTGCGCGCAAGCAGACGCCGGTGATCATGCTGACCGCCCGCGAGCGTGTGGAAGACCGCATTCGCGGCCTGCGCGAAGGCGCCGACGATTACCTGGGCAAGCCCTTCTCGTTCCTGGAACTGGTGGCCCGCCTGCAGGCGCTAACCCGCCGCAGCAGCGGCCACGAGCCGGTGCAGATCAGTGTGGCTGACCTGTGGATAGACCTGATCAGCCGCAAGGCCAGCCGTGGTGGGCAGCGCCTGGACCTGACGGCCAAGGAGTTTTCACTGCTCAGCGTACTGGCGCGCCGTCAGGGCGAGATTCTGTCCAAGACAGCCATCGCCGAGATGGTCTGGGACATCAACTTCGACAGCGACGCCAACGTGGTGGAAGTCGCGATCAAGCGCCTGCGCGCCAAGCTGGACGGGCCTTTCGAGGAAAAACTGCTGCACACCATCCGTGGCATGGGTTACGTGCTGGAAAGCCGTCGTGAGTACTAACTCCATTGCTGTGCGTCTGAGCGCACTGTTTACGTTGGTGGCCTTAGTGATCTTCCTTTTGATCGGCTGGGCGTTGTATCGCCAGGTCGACAAAAGCCTGGGCCTGTTGCCAGAGGCTGAACTGGATGCTCGCTACAGCGTGCTCGAATCGGTGCTGACCCGCGATGGCTCGCCCGAGCGCTGGGCCAAGATCGTCGCCAAGCTCAAGCTGTTGGAAGAAGAAGACCAGCGGCTGCATTTCTGGGTGGTCAGTGGCGATCCCGCCTTCGAATACGGCCACCCCAACCAGCAGGTACGCGACTTTGCCCAAGGCAAGCCGGGCAAGCGCGACCTGGCACTGGCCGAGCACACCTACCCGCTCAAGGTGCTGGTCAACGCCCTGCCCGCCGTGGACAAGCGCCCGCCACTACGTTTCATGGCCGGCATCGAGACCGATACCTTCTCGCAAACCCAGCACACGTTGCTGATCGCGCTGATCAGTTTCGCTGCCCTGGGCGTGGTGCTGGCATCGGCGCTGGGTTATTGGGTGGCACGCGTGGGGCTGCGCCCGCTGGTGAGCTTGTCGCGCGAGGCGCAGAAACTGGCGCCACCGCGCCTGTCCGGGCGCCTGCAGTTGTCGCCGCTGCCACCGGAACTGAGTGAATTCGTGCAGGCCTTCAATTCATCGCTGGAGCGGGTGGACCAGGCCTATTCGCGCCTGGAAGCCTTCAACGCCGACGTCGCCCATGAATTGCGCTCGCCGCTGACCAACCTCATCGGTCAGACCCAGGTCGCCCTGACGCGAGGCCGCTCGGCCGAGCATTACTTCGAAGTGCTGCAGTCCAACCTGGAAGAACTGGAGCGCCTGCGCAGCATCATCAACGACATGCTGTTCCTGGCCAGCGCCGACCAGGGCAACAAGGCCACGCAACTGACGGCCAGCTCCCTGGCCGAGGAAGTGGCCACCACGGTCGAATACCTGGATTTCATCCTTGAGGATGCGCAGATCAGCGTACACGTGAGCGGCGATGCCCAGGTGCATATCGAGCGTGCGCACTTGCGCAGGGCACTGATCAATCTGCTGAGCAATGCCGTGCAGCACACCTCACCCGGTCAGCAGATCGCAGTGCGCATCGCGCCGCACGATCAGCAGGTGGACATCGAAGTCAGCAACCCTGGCCCGCAAATCGACGCCGAGCACCTGCCCAAACTGTTCGAGCGCTTTTACCGAGTGGATGCCTCGCGCAGCAACAGCGGCGGCAACCACGGCCTGGGGCTGGCCATCGTCAAGGCCATCGCCCTGATGCATGGCGGCAGCGTTTTCGTGCGCAGCCAGGACGGCGCCAACACCTTCGGCATCAGTCTTCCCGCCTGAGCCTTTGCCACTGTTACAAGTTTTGTAAAGGCTCTTATCTTTATTTTCACTTGTTCAGTGGCCCCTCGCTTTATATATTGGCCCCACACCAACGAACTTGCAGACGCAAGAAGGCTTTCCAAAATGTCCAAATCATTGGGTATTGCCGGCGCTATTATTCTGTCTTCCTTAATGTTGTCCCCACTGGCCATGGCAGAAGAATCGCCGGCATTCGTGGCGCGGAACGAGGCTGTTCAAGCCAACTTCGAACAGCATCAGGAAGCGGTGGCGCTCAAGGCCCAGCAACATCAGAATATTCAGCAGGCGCAGGCTGTGAAGCCGCAAAGCAGTGACGCCAAGGACAGCTGAAATTGGAAATGAACCCCTTTCCCTCGACGTTGCTTAGATGATGGTTGTCCGAGCGATTGATCTTAAAGCCGCTGCTTTCAGCGGCTTTTTTTTGCGTGATGAAAATACAGAGTTACACGCGATTTTACTCACAATAAAAAACTGAGCTGATGAAAATAACAACTGCCAAAGTTAAAAAACATTTACCAAGGAGTTTAAATACTGTGAAATCGACCTTCCGCTTCAGCCCTTTGTTCGTTGCATTGGCTGCAACGATGTCCGCAGGCGCCTATGCTGATGACAGCACCACTGCTGCAGCCAGCAAGGATGGCTTCATCGACGGTTCCACCCTGACCCTGGACCTCAAGAACTACTATTTCAGTCACCGTCGCCACAACGGTGAAAATAACAGTGTCGAATGGGGTCAAGGTTTCACCGGGATCTTCGAATCGGGCTTCACTCAAGGCACGGTAGGCTTCGGTCTGGACGTAAACGCCATGCTGGGCCTGAAATTGGATGGCGGTGGCGGCACCGGCGGCTCCAGCATCCTGCCGACCAGCCGTGCCACCAAAGCCGGCAACCTCTACGGCGATGCACCGGATTCGTTTTCTTCGGCGGGCGGCGCGGTGAAGATGCGTGCCTTTGGCACCGTGATCAAGGCGGGTGACATCTTTCTGAACAATCCGGTGATTGCCGGTGGCAGCACGCGGATGCTGCCGATGACGTTCCGAGGCGTCGAGGCCACCAACACCAGCTTTGATCACCTCACCCTCGATGCCGGCCGCGTCAGCTTCGACAAACTGTTCAACCAGAGCGGCAATAACCGGATCGGCACCTACTATGGCGCCTCGCCCACCGGCGAGGAAAGCAAACACCTGGATTGGGCAGGTGCCACCTACACCGGCATTCCAGGCGTAACCACCAACCTGTTTGCCTCGCAGCTCAAAGACATCTGGAACCAGTACTACTACGACCTGGACTACACCTACGCGGTCAACGACCTGGTCAGCCTGAACCCAGGCTTTCACTACTACCGCACCACCAGCAGCGGCCGGGAGTTGTTTGGCACGATCGACAACAACACCTTCAGCTTCCACCTGGGCGTCACAGTCGGCCACCAGACCGTCACCGCGTCGATGCAGAAGGTCAACGGCAATACCCCGTTCGACTATATCCAGGACGGCGACAGCATCTTCCTCGACAACTCGCAACAATGGTCGGACTTCAACGCCCCCGGGGAAAAATCCTGGAAGCTGGCCTACCAGTATGACTTCGTAGGTTGGGGCCTGCCTGGCCTGACTTCAGCCATTTCGTACACACGCGGCACCGCCGATCTGACCAAGGCCACCCAGGCAAGCGATTCGGGCTATCAGAGCTACTACAACGCCGATGGCAAGGACGCAATGCACTGGGAGCGTGACGTCGACCTCAAATACGTGGTGCAACAAGGCCCGGCGAAAAACCTGGGTGTGCGCCTGCGCTGGTCGACCAACCGTAACAACAATGGCTACAGCTCCGTGGACAGCAACTCGGACGAATACCGCGTCATCGTCGACTACCCGATCAATATCTTCTAACTCAAACGTTTGTATGCAAAAAAACCGGCACTTGATGCCGGTTTTTTATTTGCCTTCTAACCTTCGGAAACGCTTGAGAAATCAGGAAAATAGTCTGACCAATCGGTCAAGCCGTTCATCTGGCAAAATGCCATCACCCTCCCGGGCGGGTTGTCCGCTCTGATACACGCCCCTAGAATGTCGCCGCCTTGCGCGCCCCACGCCCCGTCCCGCCTGCCTTTCAGCCCGGCAGCGCGTGTGCCCGTGGCGACAATAATGATCAGAGCTCGCCAACTTGCGCCCTTCCCACTCCACTACACGGCATCAGTCTCGTGCAACCCAACGGTACCTCAATACCGGCTGTGCACTGACCATTCTGGCCATCATCGCGATCGTCACGTTCCTGCTTGCGCGCGAACATGCCAGCGCCGAACGGGATGCGGCGCGGGCGGCAAACAATATCGTGCAACTGATCAACGCCGATGTGCAGCGCAACGTGGATCTCTACGACATGTCGCTGGAAGGGCTGATCGAGGCCTCCCAGCATCCTGATTACCAGCGCATGCCCAATAGCCTGCGCCACCGCATGCTGTTCAACGGCATCATCACCGGCCCCTACCGCGGTGACATTCTGTGGCTGGGGCCCCAGGGGGATATCGTCGCCGACTCGCGTGCCTACCCACCCCGCAAGGGCAACTTCAGTGACCGGCCCAGTTTCCAGCGATTGCGCGACCACCCGGACGCCGGCCTGGTCATCAGCGACCCGTTCCAGGACCGCATCGGCGACCTGGGCTGGTGCATCAGCTTCGCCCGGCGTATCTCCTCGCCCACTGGCGAGTTCCTGGGCGTGGCGTCGGGCGCCCTGCGCCTGGCGTACTTCGCCGAGCTGTTCAAGGGCCTGGCGATTGGCAAGGACAGCAGCGTCAACCTGATCAGCGAACAGGGGCTGTTCCTGGCCCGCGAGCCGGAGTTGGGTGGGCAGAATCTGATCGGCCAGGACTTCAGCCAGCGGCCCAACTTCGTGCGCATCGTGCGCGAAGGCAGTGGCAGCTTTGTCGGCATCTCCAGCCTGGACCACAAAGAGCGCCTGTACATCTTCGCCAAGGCCGGCAAGCTGCCGCTGATCGTGATCGTCGCCCTGTCCACGGACGAGGTCTACGCCCCCTGGCGGCGCACCGCCATTGTGGTCGGCATTGCCACCGCCCTGCTGTGCATGGCCCTGTTGTGGCTATGCCTGATGATGGGCCGCGAATTGCGCCGGCGCCTCAGCGCCGAGCGCGAACTGGCCACCTTGGCCGCCACCGACAGCCTCACCGGCCTGGCCAACCGCCGCAGCCTGGACCGGGCCCTGCGTACCGAGTGGGCGCGTTCGCAGCGTAACGGCAAGCCGTTGTCGGTACTGATGATCGACGTCGATCACTTCAAGGCCTTCAATGAACGCCATGGACATGCCGGTGGCGATGAAGCCCTGCGTCGCGTGGCCAGGGTCATTGATGGATGCGTGCGGCGCCCGGCCGATTTGTCGGCGCGCTATGGCGGTGAGGAATTCATGGTGGTGCTGGCCGAGACTGACATCAACGGCGCCTTGATCATTGCCGAAAGCATCCGCAACGCCATCGAACGTCAGGCGCCATTTGGTGACGATGAGCAGGCGGTGACTGTGAGCATTGGCGTGGGCACGCGACGCTCGCGTTCGGGTACCCGGCTTGAGGACTTGCTGGCGGCGGCGGATACGGCGCTGTACCAGGCCAAGGACAGTGGTCGCAATCAGGTGGGGTTTTGCGAAAAGGCGGCGTAGCCGATGACCCGTCGCGATAGGCCGCATGCAAAAACGCCGGCGTGCGCCGGCGTTTTGCTGACTGACCGAAGGCCTTAGCTGGCACGCGCAATATTGCGCAGTGCCTTCACCTGGTCGTGGTTGCGTTGCACACCATGGAACTGACGTTCAACGATGGCATACACATTGGCCGGCAGCGGCTTGGCCAGGGCCTCTTTGTAGGCCTTGATAGCGTGGTCTTCGCCGCGCTCGGCCTCATTGAGCACCGCCTCTTCATCCTTGCCGGTGAACATCGACTTCACATCGACCCAACGGCGATGCAGGTCACCCGCCACACTGGTAGAGTCTTCAGGGTCACCGCCCAGGGCAATCACTTCCTGCTGCAGTTCGCCTGCAGCAGCGGAGCACTCCAAGGAACGTTTGACAAACAACGCCTTCAGCTCTGGGTTCTTGATGTCTTCAGCACACGTCTTGAAACCTTCCTGGCCGTCCTTGCAGGTCTGAATCAGGTCGTTAAGTACCGAGATCACTTCTTTGGTTGGATTGGACATTTTCGATTCCCTCGTGGGTTGAAAGGTTACGAAGGTATATCGCAGGGTTCATGCCAATTTCTTAGTTAAAAATTACTCTTAATAATCAATGACTTATATTTATTGAATTATTACAGCCGCCGCGTTCTGCATGAAATGCCGTTTGGCCTTCATGCAGAATGCATGTATGTTCAATCTCTTTTTGCACCCCAGTATTTGATACCCATGAATCCGGAAAAACTTGAACTGCTGATTACCCGTGAGATGCCCTTTGGCAAGTACAAGGGGCGAATTATCGCCGACCTGCCGGGGCCTTATTTGAACTGGTTTGCGCGGGAGGGGTTTCCCAAGGGGGAACTGGGCGGCTTGCTGGCGTTGATGCAGGAGATTGATCACAACGGGCTGAGTGATCTGCTGGAGCCGTTGCGCAAGAAACATAACCGACCGGCGCCCAAGCACTGATCGGCGTCGCGCCCTTCCCGAGCTTCGCCCGGTCCCACACCTTTCGCGGCAGTTGAGTCAGTAAGGCAAAGCTCTTAGCTTTTGGATGCAAAGCAGGTATAGCTGTGGTGCCACCCAAGGCTAAGAGCTTTGCTTCCCTGACTCAACTGCCGCGAAAGGTGTGGGACCGAGCAAAGCTCGGGAAGCAGGCGCCACAAATCCCAGACAAAAAAAAGGGGCGCCGACCAAGCGCCCCCAAAAGCCGTAAAACAATCAACAGCAAGCAACAAATTCAGTCGAACAGGGCCAGCGCCTCGGCGGTGCACTCCTGGATACGCGCCCAGTCGCGGTTCTTGATCCAGGCGCTTTCCAGCATCCACGAACCGCCCACGCACATCACGTTGGGCTGGGCCATGTAGTTCTTCAGGTTGGCCGGGCCAACACCGCCAGTAGGGCAGAAACGCACCGCCGGGAACGGGCCGCCAAAGGCCTTGATCGCCGCCACGCCGCCGCTGACTTCAGCGGGGAACAGCTTGAAACGACGGTAGCCCAGGGCGTAGCCCATCATCAGCTCGGACGGGCTGCTGATGCCCGGCAGCAGCGGCAGCGGGCTTTCCACGCCAGCTTCGAGCATGTCCTGGGTCACGCCCGGGGTCACGGTGAACTGCGAGCCAGCCGCTTCGGTGGCCGCCAGCATGTGGCGGTCCAGCACGGTGCCAGCACCGACGATCAACTCGGGGCGCTCCTGGCGCAGGATCTGGATGGCCTTCAGGCCCAGCTCCGAACGCAGGGTCACTTCCAGTGCAGTCAGGCCGCCGGCCGCCAAGGCGTCCGCCAGCGGCAGAATATCTTCTTCACGGGCGATGGTAATCACCGGAAGAATCTTCGCCTTGGCGGCCAGCTTGTCGATCAGGGCAACTTTGTCCGCCATGCGGTTTTGCACCAGCTGTTGTTTTTCGAGTGTCGTCATAGCGGCTGATCCTTGGCTCAGGGGCACCAGTAGATGTCCAATGGGGAGTGTAGGAAGGCGCGCACCGGCATCTGGGCAATGTCCTCGCCCGCCAGCGCGTCGCGCAACGTATTCAATTTGCCTGCGCCTTGCAGGGACAGCGCGGTGTAGCCGGCGCTGGCCAACAGGGCACGGGTCATGGTCAGGCGCTGGTGCGGCACGGTTGGCGCCAGCATCGGCAGGCAACGACGGCTGCCCGCAGGCTCCAGGGCCTCGGCCAGGTTCGGGCTGTTGGGGAACAGCGAGGCGGTGTGACCGTCATCGCCCATGCCCAGGATCAGCACGTCGATGGCAGGCAGCTCGGCCAGCAGCGAATCGGTTTCCTGCGCCGCCAGCTCCAGGTTCTGGGCCGGGTTGTACAGGCTGACGAAACGCGCCTTGGCCACTGCGCCCACCAACAGGTAGCGCTTGAGCAGGCCGGCGTTGCTGTCGGCGTGTTCCACCGGCACCCAGCGCTCGTCAGCCAGGCTGACCACCACTTTCGACCAGTCCAGCGCCTGGCGCGCCAGGTATTGGAAGAACATCACCGGGCTACGGCCGCCGGACACCACCAGGGTGGCAACACCCTGGCGCTCGATGGCGCTGCGCAGTTTGTCCGCCACGGCAACCGCCAGGCCTTCGGCCAGCAGCGGTGCGCTGGCGAAGTCACGTGGCACCACTTCACTAGGCAGTTTGAGTTCAGATATCGCCATACCAAGACCTCCCATCGCGGGTAATCAGTGCGATGGAGCTCATTGGCCCCCAGGACCCGGCCGCGTACGGCTTGGGCGCATCACCGGACTTCTTCCAGCCGGCGATCAACTGGTCGCACCACTTCCACGCATATTCGATTTCATCTTTACGGACAAACAGGTTCTGATTGCCCTGCATCACCTCCAGCAACAACCGCTCGTAGGCATCGGGGATGCGCGCGCTGCGGTAGGTGTCGGAGAAGTTCAATTGCAACGGCCCGCTGCGCAGCTGCATGCCCTTGTCCAGGCCCTGCTCCTTGGTCATCACGCGCAAGGAAATACCTTCGTCCGGCTGCAGGCGGATGATCAGCTTGTTGCTGATCTGCAGGCGCTGCTCGGGGGCGAAGATGTAGTGCTGCGGTTCCTTGAAGTGGATGACGATCTGCGACAGCTTTTGTGGCATGCGTTTGCCGGTGCGCAGGTAGAACGGCACCCCGGCCCAACGCCAGTTGCGAATATCGGCACGCAAAGCGACGAACGTCTCGGTGTCGCTCTGGGTGTTGGAATTTTCTTCTTCCAGGTAGCCCGGCACGGCCTTGCCCTGGCTGTAGCCGGCAATGTACTGGCCACGCACTACCTGGGTGGTCAGGCCTTCGGCGCTGATCGGCGCCAGGGCCTTGAGCACTTTCACCTTCTCGTCACGAATGCTGTCGGCCGACAGGTCCGCCGGTGGGTCCATGGCGATCAGGCACAGCAGCTGCAACAGGTGGTTCTGGATCATGTCGCGCAGCTGACCGGCCTTGTCGAAATAGCCCCAGCGCCCCTCGATGCCTACTTCCTCGGCCACGGTGATTTCCACGTGGGAGATGTAGTTCTGGTTCCACTGGGTTTCGAACAGGCTGTTGGCAAAGCGCAGCGCGATCAGGTTCTGGACGGTTTCCTTGCCCAGGTAGTGGTCGATGCGATAAGTGCGGTTTTCCGGGAAATACTGCGCTACGGCATCATTGACCCGGCGCGACGAGGCGAGGTCGTGGCCGATGGGCTTTTCCAGCACCACACGGCAACGGTCGGCCAGGCCCACCTTGTGCAGGTTTTCGCAGATGGCGCCGTACACCGCCGCTGGCGTCGCGAAGTAGGCGATCACTTGCTCGGCAGGGCCGATCTGCTCGGCGAGGTTGACGTAGTCCGCCTCATTCATGAAATCGACATGCACGTAGGCAATCCGCGCCAGGAAGCGGCTGAGCGTGGCTTCCTCGATTTGCGCCTTGGCCACGAAAAGCCGCAGGTGCTCCTCGATGTTGGCCAGGTGTTGCTGCGGCGTACCGGCTTCGCGGGCCAGGGCCAGGATGCGGGTATCGTCGTGCAGCAACTCGGCTCGATCAAGCTGGTAGAGCGCCGGGAACAGCTTGCGCAATGCCAGGTCGCCTAGGGCGCCGAACAAGGCAAAGGTGCAGGGTTCTACGGATGTCGAAGGCATGATGTTTGTTCTTTTATCAAGTTAGACTAGAAATACCTTTTTTCAAGGCACCATTCAAGGGAAAATGTAGTAATAAACACAACATTTTCCCGGCAAATCAGATTCGAGTGGTGATCGCACCAAGCCCTCAGTACGATAGGCCACCCGTGAATACAGCCGCGCCAGACAGCTGTACTGGCTGCATCCTCGACCCAAGGACATAACATGGACCGCGTGCGCAATCTTCTGGAGCAGATCCAGAGCCGTCTCGAAGAGCTGAACAAGGCTGAACGCAAAGTCGCCGAAGTCATCCTGCTCAACCCCCAGCAAGCCACGCGCTTCAGTATTGCCGCGCTGGCCCAGGCTGCCTCTGTCAGTGAACCGACGGTCAACCGCTTCTGCCGTTCGTTCGGTGTCAGCGGCTACCCCGAGCTCAAGCTGCAACTGGCCCAAAGCCTGGCCAGCGGCGCCGCCTACGTGAGCCGCGCGGTGGAAGCCGACGACGATCCGGCGGCCTACACCCAGAAGATTTTTGGCAGTGCCATTGCATCATTGGATAGCGCCTGTCAGCAACTGGATCCTCAGTTGATCAGCCGCGCCGTGGACATGTTGATCCAGGCCCGGCAAATCCATTTCTTCGGCCTGGGCGCCTCGGCGCCAGTGGCGCTGGATGCCCAGCACAAGTTCTTCCGTTTCAACCTGGCCGTGTCGGCGCATGCCGATGTGCTGATGCAGCGAATGCTTGCGTCGGTGGCGCACACCGGTGAATTGTTCGTGATCATTTCCTACACCGGCCGCACGCGCGAGTTGGTGGAGGTGGCCCGCGTGGCGCGGGAAAACGGTGCCTCGGTGCTGGGGCTGACCGCCAAGGACTCGCCGCTGGCCAAGGCCTGCAGCATGAGCGTGCACATTCCGTTGCCTGAAGACACCGACATTTATATGCCGATGACCTCGCGGATCATTCAGTTAACCGTACTCGATGTTCTGGCCACCGGCATGACCCTTCGTCGCGGCGCGGACTTCCAGCCGCATTTGCGCAAGATCAAGGAAAGCCTGAATGCTAGCCGGTATCCCATTGATGAGTGATCGGGGTTGAGGATTAGCCGATACACCGTGTCGCCTTCATCGCGAGCAAGCTTTGCTCCCACAGTACATACCGCACCTGAGTTGTACACCTGTGGGAGCAAAGCTTGCTCGCGATGAGGCCAGCAGCACCGGCATCAATTCAGCAGGCGCGCCTGCAGGCTGATGTGAGCTTTTTCGCCGGGCGCCAGGCTCAGGTTGTCCTGGCTGCCACTGGTGGCTTCTACACACAAAAAGCCTTGGCTCTCGTTACCCGCCACGCCCATCAGCGGCCGTGACCCCGGGTGCCACACCACGGTGTCATCACTGTCCGCCGTATGAATCGCCAGCTTGCGCGCCCAGGCATGGTCCTGCAGTTGCACCTGGTTGGCGCCACTGAACACCCGCTGGCACGCCCCCGTCACCTCCAGCTCCCCCTTGTGGGTGGTGGTCTTGCGGCTGAGCTTGTCGTAGCTCTGGGTGCCTTCCAGCCCCGCCAGGGTCACTTCGTTGACATCACCGATGCGCCAGTACGCCAGCAGCGCATGGCTGAGCTGGCACGGTTCGCTGTCCTGGTGTTCGGTGCTCAGGCGCAGCTCCATCTGGTCGCCCAGGCGGGCATGCAGGTCCACCTGCCAGTCACACAGCAGCAGGCGCCAGTGCAGGGTCACGCCTTCTTCGTCTTCGCTGCTGTCGTGCAGCTTCCAGTCCACCAGGCGGCCCCAGCCGTGGGCCGGCCACATGCCTTCGCTGGGATGCCGGCCATACCAGGGCCAGCACACCGGCACGCCGCCGCGAATGGCACCGGCCTGAGGCCAATGGGCCGAACACCACAGCCACGGCTTCTGCCCCTGGGGGCGGAAGTGCAGCAGTTGCGCGCCCTGGCGGCTGAATACTGCCTGGCATTTGGGATGGTCAATGACCAGCACGTCACGTTGCTGAAAACGCTCCCACTCGAAGGTAGGCCGGGGCCGCTGCGATTTGAAGAAGCGCTGGAGCGGGTGGTCGTGCATGGCAGTAGAAGTCCTGGACACGGTACTAAAGCTCACCGAATACGGCTGATATTGTTAGAGGTAGCGCTATCTTACCGATATAAAGCGAATTTTCGCCGAGCTTTTTGCCGCATGGCTGTTCGCCCTGCCATTCAGATCAATGTGGGAGCGGGCTCTGCCCGCGAAGACCACACCGCGAAATACCTGTACCAGCGCAGTGTTTGCTTCGCGGGGAAAGCCCGCTCCCACAGAGGTTATTGCTTACATCTTAGAACTTGGACTGCACTTTCAGGCCGGCCACGATGGCGTTGTCCACTTGGTCAACACCACCAGGGTGCTTGATGTACTGCAGGTTGGGACGCACGGTCAGCCAGTTGGTGACGTGGAAGCCGTAGTAGATCTCGGCGTCGTACTCGGTGTCCTGCACAGGCAGGTAACCCGGGTTGTCGTAGTCGTCGATGCCGCTCAGCTGGTTGACCAGCTTGGCGCGGTCCTGGGCGTCGTCGTTCACGTGGATACGGCCGATACCCACGCCGATGTCGTCCTTGGGCCGCGAGTCGAACGGGCCTTTGTACACCAGGCCAACCTGCTGATAGTTGTCGATGTAGTTGGTGGCCTTGTCGTGCACCGTGAAGTTGGCGAACACGTTCAGGCCACGGCTGGCATCGCCGTTGTGGGTGGTGAGTTGCTGTTGCGCCACGATCCACCAGCCGTGCTTGCCGTTGTGCTCCTTGTAGGTGCCCGACACCGGTTGCGGCTGGCCATCGGCGCCTTCGTAGACGTCGTCGGCGTTGGCGCTGCTGTAGTAGTAACCCAGACGGTATTCACCTGGCAGGCCGTTGACCTGCGGGCTCCACACCAATTCCACCGGCAACAGGGTGCCCTTGGTACCACTGCCGCTCAGTTTGAAGCCGTTGTTGCGGTCCAGGTTGGACGGGTTCTGGTTGAACGCACCCACCTGTGCGTAGAACTCGGGGGTGATGTTGTACTTGATGCGGCCGGCCCACTGGCTGACCGGCCAGTTGTACCAGATGCCACCCACCCAGTTACCCACCTGCGAGCCGCAGAAGGTCAAGTTCTGGAAGTCGCACGGGAAGCTGTTGAAGTCTTCGCCCGGGCCGAAGCGGCCGACCTTGACGTCCAACGCCCCGTCGAAGAATTTCTGCTTGTACCACATCTGGGTCAGGCGCCAGGTCTGGCCCCGGCCCCACACTTCCTGGGACGAGCTGAGGGTGCCGGCGCGCGGGTCGCCGATACGGTCGTTGGAAATGTTGCGGCCACTACGCTCGGTAACGGTCAGCTTGAACTCGGCATCCTTCCAGCCCAGGATCTTGTTCAGGTCCATGTCCACGCCCAGGGCGAACTGGTCGCTGTAGCGCGCGGTACGGTCATTGTCGTAACCGCCCCTCAGGTTGGTCGCCGCCTCCCCCACGTACTCCAAGGTAAAGTCATACCCCTTTTTCAGCAGTTCGGTACGTTCGCCACCCCAGTCGCCGAGCATCCACGGCGATTCGGGGTCGAAGGCGTCGTACGCATGGGCGCTGCCGGCAAGGCCCAGTGCGCTGAGCACCGAGACCTGCAACAAACGATTGCGTGCTGACTTGTTCATGCGCTTTTTCATCCTTTGCTTCCTCGTCTTATTGTTATTGGCTGTTGATTAAACGCGGTGTACTCCGGTGGCGCCGGGCGACAGGCCGCCCGGCGCGGATTCAGCGCCCCTTGAACTGGGCGACGTTGTCGCCCGTCACAGGCGCCTGTGCACGCCCCACCGCCCCCAGGCGTTCGCCGGTCTTGGCGTCGAACAGCAACACCTTGGCCGGGTCGAATTGCAGATTCAGTGTTTCACCCACCTGCGGCGCCACGTCCGGCGCCAGGCGGCAGCAGACCTTGGTGTCGTTGAGGGTGACAAAAACCAGGGTGTCCGGGCCGGTAGGCTCGGTGACCTGTACTTCCGCGCGGATCGTCGGCAGGCCATTGGCTTCAGGGCTGGCCAGCACGATCTGCTCGGGGCGCATGCCCAGAATCACCTCGCGGTCTTCCAGGCCCGCATCGTTCATGCCCAACGGCAGCTCGCAGCGCGCCTGGCCGCTGTCCAGCAGGGCCAGCAGGCGGCCTTCCTTGCGCTGCAGGCGCAGGGGAATGAAGTTCATCGGCGGCGAGCCAATGAAGCTGGCCACGAACAGGTTGGCCGGGTCGTTGTAGATGTCTTTCGGGGTACCGAACTGCTGGATGATGCCGTCCTTCATCACCGCCACCTTGTCACCCAGGGTCATGGCCTCGATCTGGTCGTGGGTCACGTACACCGTGGTGGTTTTCAGGCGCTGGTGCATCAGCTTGATTTCGGTACGCATCTCCACGCGCAGCTTGGCGTCGAGGTTGGACAGCGGTTCGTCGAACAGGTAGATCTTGGGCCGCCGTGCCAGCGCCCGGCCCATGGCCACGCGCTGTTGCTGGCCACCGGACAGTTGCCCCGGCTTGCGATTGAGCAAGTGCTCGATCTGCAGCAGCTTGGACACCCGCGCCACTTCCTCGTCGATGGCGGCCGCCGACATCTTGCGGATCTTCAGGCCGAAGGCGATGTTCTCGCGCACGGTCATGGTCGGGTACAGCGCGTAGGACTGGAACACCATGGCGATGTCACGGTCCTTGGGACTCATGCCGCTGATGTCGGCGTTATCCACCAAAATCGCGCCGCCGGTAATGTTTTCCAGGCCGGCGATGCAGTTCATCAGGGTAGACTTACCGCAACCCGACGGCCCGACCAGAATCAGGAATTCGCCGGAATCGATTTTCAGCTGGATATCTTTCAAGGTGTCCGGCAAGCCGGCGCCATACGTCTTGATTACATTGCGCAGTTCTAGCGTTGCCATGTTTCTACCCCTTGACCGCGCCGGCTGTCAGCCCACGCAGGAAATACTTGCCGGCCATGACGTACACCAGCAGCGTTGGAAGGCCGGCGATCATTGCCGCGGCCATGTCTACGTTATATTCCTTGGCACCCGTGCTGGTGTTGACCAGATTGTTCAGCGCCACGGTGATCGGCTGCGAGTCGCCACTGGCGAACACCACGCCAAACAGGAAGTCGTTCCAGATCTGGGTGAACTGCCAGATCAGGCAGACCATGATGATCGGGATCGACATGGGCAGCAGAATCTTGTTGAAGATGGTGAAGAACCCCGCGCCGTCCAGCCGTGCAGCCTTCACCAACGCATCCGGCACGCTGACGTAGTAGTTACGGAAGAACAGCGTAGTAAAGGCCAGCCCATATACAACGTGAACAATCACCAGACCGGTGGTGGTGTTGGCCAGACCGAATTTGCCCAGGGTGAATGAAGCCGGCAACAGCACGGTCTGGAACGGCAGGAAGCAGCCAAACAGCAACAGGCCGAAGAACAACTGCGAACCGCGGAAACGCCACATGGACAGCACGTATCCGTTCATGGCACCGATGAAAGTGGAGATCAGCACGGCCGGTACGGTGATCTTCACCGAGTTCCAGAAGAAGCCGCCGACAATGTCCCAGGCCTTCAGCCAGCCGATGCCGGTGAACACTTCCGGCAGGCTGAGCAGGTTGCCGGTGCGGATGTCGTCCGGGGTCTTGAAGCTGGTCAGCAGCATCACCACCAGCGGCACCAGGTACACGGCAGCGGCGAGGATCAGCGTGGCGTAGATGGCCACGCGGCTGAAGCTGAGCGAGGATTTGCCATAGGCATTAGTCATGGCGCTTGTTCCTCAATTCCGAATACAGGTACGGCACCAGGATCGCCAGGATCGCGCCCAGCATCAGCATGGCGCTGGCCGAGCCAATGCCCATCTGGCCACGGCTGAAGGTGAACGAATACATGAACATGGCCGGCAGGTCCGAGGAGTAGCCCGGGCCACCGGCGGTCATGGCCGCCACCAGGTCGAAGCTCTTGATGGCAATGTGCGCCAGAATCATGAACGCGCTGAAGAACACCGGCCGCAGGCTGGGCAGCACGATCTTCAGGTAGATGGTGGGCAGGCTGGCGCCGTCCACCTGGGCGGCACGAATGATCGACTGGTCGACCCCGCGCAGGCCGGCCAGGAACAGTGCCATGACGAAGCCCGAGGCCTGCCACACGGCGGCTATCACCAGGCAGTACACCACGCGGTCCTGATCGATCAGCCAGTCCAGGCGGAAGCCTTCCCAGCCCCAGTCACGCAGCATCTTGTCCAGCCCCAGGCCGGGGTTGAGCAGCCATTTCCAGGCGGTGCCGGTGACGATCATCGACAGGGCCATGGGGTACAGGTAGATGGTGCGCAGGAAGCCTTCGCGGCGAATGCGCTGGTCCAGCAGCACCGCCAAAAACACCCCCAGCACCAGGCTGATGCCGATGAACAGGCCACCGAACACCGCCAGGTTCTTGCTTGCCACCCACCAGCGATCATTGTCGAGCAGGCGCGCGTATTGCTGCAGGCCGACGAACTTGTACGTCGGCATGAAGGTGGAATTGGTGAAGGACAGTAGGAACGTCCAGAAGATATAGCCATAGAAACCGACCAGCACGAGCAGCATGCTTGGCGCCAGCACCACCTTGGGGAGCCAGCGTTGCAGCGCATCGAACGGCGAGGCCTTGCTGAACACAGCCACAGAGCTCATCGAGAAATCCAGTGTAAAGGTCAATCGGCACCGAATCCCTGCGCCGGGGGATGGGGAGGGAGAACCCCGGCGCAGGTATCGGACGCGTTATCTATACGGCGTTACTTGGCCGAAGAGATACCGGCATACAGTTGCTTGGCAGCCTTGGCGGGATCGGCGTTCTTGTCACTCATGAAGTTGGTGACAACGTCGAAGATCGCGCCTTGCACTGCCAGCGAAGTGGCCATGTTGTGCGCCATGCTCGGTTCCAGCTTGCCGGCCTTGTCGGCTTCGGCGAAGTCTTTGGCCGAGGCCTGGCCACAGCTGTCGAACTTGGTCATGTCCAGGTCGTTGCGAACCGGGATGGAGCCTTTGTTCTGGTTGAACACGTACTGGAATTCCGGCTCCAGCGCGACCTTGGCCAGGTCGTCACGCGCAGCGTTGTTGCCGGGGGTGTCGTTCTTCTTGGCCAGCTTGAACATGGCCAGGGAGTCGATGTTGTAGGTGTAGCTGCCCTGGGTGCCGGGGAATGGCACGCACTCGTAGTCGCTGCCGGCCTTCTTGCCTGCCGCGCTCCACTCGCTCTTGGCCCAGTCACCCATGATCTGCATGCCGGCCTTGCCGCTGATGACCTTGGCCGCTTCCAGGTTCCAGTCCTGGCCAGCGCCGTCCGGGTCCATGTAGGTCTTGAGCTTTTTGAGTTCGGTGAACACCTTGGTCATTTCAGCGCCGGTGAGGGTGGCCTCATCCTGGTCGATGAAGGCTTTCTTGAAGCCGTCGGCGCCCATGATGCTCAGTACCATGTCTTCGAACACGGTGCTGTCCTGCCATGGCTGGCCACCGTGGGCGATCGGGATAATGCCCGCAGCCTTCAGCTTGTCGCCGGCCGCGTAGAGTTCTTCCAGGGTGGTGGGGGCCTTGGCGATGCCGGCCTTCTTGAAGGCCTCGGGGTTGACCCACAGCCAGTTGACGCGGTGGATGTTCACCGGCACGGCCACGTAATGGCCTTCGAATTTCATGGTATTGGAGACGGTTTTCGACAGCAGCTTGTCCCAGTTGTTGGCCTTGGCCACTTCGTCAACATTGGTCAGCAGCCCCAGGGACGCCCATTCCTGAATGTCCGGGCCCTTGATCTGCGCGGCAGATGGCGGGTTGCCCGACACGGCACGGGTTTTCAGCACGGTCATGGCCGCAGCACCGCCGCCACCTGCGACAGCGCTGTCTTGCCAGGTGTAGCCGTCTTTCTCGACCAGTTGTTTCAGTACACCCACAGCCTTGGCTTCACCGCCCGAGGTCCACCAGTGCACCACTTCGACGGTGCCTTTGGAGTCGGCAGCGTGAGCAGCGAGGGGAAACAGGGTGGCAAGCGAAATGACAGCGGCGAGGCGATTGATCGCGTTCATCGGATTCCCTTTTTTTGTTGTTATGCATTGCAAGTCTGATGCTTGCGCTGCGATGGAGTGTAAACAGGGTCGTTAGTACGCCAGGTAACGAAGCGATGCACAATTGTCACCAGCCGGTGACAATGTGCTGCCCGCCCAGTTTTGCCAGGCCACTGGCCAGGCTGGGCGCCAGCGGCAGGCGCGGTAACAGCACGGCTTGCAGGGCGTGATACAGGTCGGGCTTGCCGGCCCACACCTTGGCGCTGGGGCGGTTGTGCTCGTCCAGTTCGTGGTGCCAACTGCCGTGTTCATGGTCCAGCAGGTGCTGGGCGGCGAACTCCCAGAATTCGCGGTACCACTGCTCGTAAACGTGCTCGCCGGTGCGCCGCAGCAACGCGGCGGAGGCGGCGACGGCCTCGCAGGTGACCCAATGCATGCGTTGGCGCACCACGGGCTGGTCCTGCCAGTCCAGGGTGTACACCAGACCGGGCGCACCATCGACATGCCAGGCCGTGCGGCAGGCCTGTTCAAACAACCCACGGGCGTCGGCCAGCAACCAGGTGGGCGCCGGGCGCACCGCGTCCAGCAGCGCGGCTTCGAGGTGCAGCAGCAACCGGGCCCATTCGAAGGCGTGCCCGGGCGTGCTGCCGTAGGGCCGGAAAGGGTCGTCGGGACGAGCGTGGTTGTATTCCAGGTCGGCCTCCCAACCGGGGTGAAAATGCTCGATCACCCGATACTGGTTGCGCGCCGCATGCTGATGAATCACCCGCTCGGCGATGCGCAGGGCGCGCTCCAGCCAGCGGGTGTCACGGGTCACGTCAGCCAGGGCAAGGAAGGCCTCGACGCTGTGCATGTTGCTGTTGGCGCCCCGGTAGGCTTCTTCGCGGCTCCAGATGCGGTCGAAGGACTCTCGCATGGCGCCCTCCTCCTCGTTCCAGAAGCGCTGTTCGATCACCTCAATGGCCTGGTCCAGCAACGCCTGCGCACCGGGCCTGCCGGCCACCACGGCGCTGCTGGCGGCCAGGGCGACGAAGGCGTGCAGATAGGCGGCTTTGCTTAAGTCACCGTCGGCGGCGTGGGCCACGGCATACCAGCCGCCCTGATCAGCGTCACGCAGGCAGCCGTTGAGCGCGGCCAGGCCGTGGTCGACCAAGGGCGCAGCGCCCGGCAGGCCTTGCAGGGTGGCCAGGGCAAAGCTGTGGGTCATGCGCGCGGTGATCAGGGTTTGCGCCGGGGCGTCGGGCAGCCAGCCGCGTTCGTCGAGGTGGCCGAAGCCTTCGGGCAGTCGCGAGGCGCGGGCGAAATCCAGCAGGCGCAGGCCTTCGGCGGCGAGCCAGTTGTGGTGGGCGGGGATGTTGAGCCAGCTGTTGAAGTCGAGGGGGAGCCTGTCCATGGGGGGCCTTGGGGGTTTTTATTGTTGGTGGGGGGAGTTTAAACAATGGGGGGCTGGGGGGTGGGGAATGAAATGTCACGGGGGTGTGACGATGGGGGTTGGGGTGGGGTTGGAGGTGCATGTCTTGAGTTTTCTAGCGTTCTTGAGATCGAGCGCCGCCCGCGCGGCGCTTCGCGGGCAGAGCCCGCTCCCACGCTTGTTTCGGGCCAGTTATGCCAATGCCATTTCCAGGTCAGCCTTGTTTGTTCACTGCAGATTTGTGGTGGTGCTACCAAGGCGGACCAGGTGATCCCTCAGGCAAAACTGGCCCGAAACAAACGTGGGACCGGGCTCTGCCCGGGAAGCGCCGTGCGGACGGCGCTCGATCTCAAGGGCGCCAGAGCAACAACGCCATGCACCTGTACGCCCTGACGCAATCTCCAGCCAAGCCTGTAGCCTGGCGGCAGCGGCTACGTGCGAGGCAGATAGAGGGTCACCCGCAACCCCCGCTCAGGCAAATTCTGCAAACTCACCTCCCCCCCATGACTGTGCGCAATATTGCGCGCAATCCCCAACCCCAACCCGTACCCATGCTGGTTGCCCGACAACCGAAAATGCGGCTCAAACACCTTCTCCAACCGCGGCGCCGGCACCCCCGGCCCTTCATCGTCCACGTGCAGGATGAACGCCAAGGCATTGTCCTCCACATGCAAATGCGCCCGCTCTCCGTACTTCAAGGCATTGTCGATCAGATTGCCCATGCAGCGTTTCAGCGCCAGCGGCTTGCCCGGATAGGGCTTCCACGCGCCGCCATGCAGGGTCACGCGACCATTGCCTTCGGGCGCGACGAAGGGTTCGATCAGGCAATCAAGCACATGATTGAGGTCCACCGGTTCGATGTTTTCGTGGATATCGGTGTCTTTTACGCACTGCAGCGCGCCTTTGACCAGCAGCTCCAACTCGTCCAGGTCACGGGTGAATTTGGCCGCCAAGGGGTCGTCTTCCAGCAACTCCACCCGCAGCCGCAGGCGCGTGATGGGTGTGCGCAGGTCGTGGGAAATGGCGCTGAACAACTGGCTGCGCTCGGTCAGGTAGCGGCTGATGCGCCCGCGCATGGCGGTGAAGGCGCGGCTTACTTCAATCACTTCGCTGCCACCGCCCTCCACTTCCGGCTCTTCGGGCTCGGCGCCCAGCGACAGCTCGCGGGCGGCGCGGGCCAGGCGCTTGAGCGGGCGGCTTTGCCAGTGCACCAGCAGGCCGATGAACAACAGCAGGAACGAGCTGGTGAGCAGGATGAACCACCACTGCTGGGTGGGCAGGCCTTCTTCCTCAAGGCTGGTGTAGGGCTCGGGCAGCAGCGAGGCGATGTACAGCCATTCGCCCTCGCCCAGGCGAATCTGGGTGACCAGCACCGGCGGGTTAACCGGCTCAAGCGTCAGCGAGTAGTGCGCCCAGGAGCGCGGCAGTTCATCCAGGGACAGGCCAGTGTTGAAAATGCGCAGGTCCTGGGGGCTGACGAACTGCACCGAAATGTCCATCTGCGAGCCCAGGCGTTCGCGCAGCACTTCGTCCACCGCATGCACAACCGCCGCTTTGCGCGGCGTGAGGTCAAGCACGCGCATGTCCAGCGGCCGGTCGTTGAGCGACACCACGAAGCGCGTGCCACCCATGCTGCGCAACTGGTCCAGCACCATGGGCCGGTAGGCCAACGGCAACGAGCGGAAGTAGCTGACGCTGGCCGACATGGAATGGGCCAGGCTGCGCGCGCTGGTGACCAGCCCCTCAAGCTGGGTGGCGCGCAATTGCGAGACCCAGATCAGGCTCGACAGCGCCTGCGCCAGCAGCACCACCAGCAAGGTCAGCAGCAGCATGCGCCCCAGCAGCGAGCGCGGCACCAGCCGCTTAAGCCGTGACAACGTTGGCCGCCAGCAGGTAGCCACTGCCGCGCACGGTGCGGATCAGCCGCGGCGGTTTGTCGGTGTCGCGCAGGCGCTGGCGCAGGCGACTCACGGCCATGTCGACGATGCGGTCCAGGGGCATCAGGTCGCGGCCCCGGGTGGCGTTGCCGATGGTGTCGCGGTCGAGGATTTGCTGGGGGTTGTCGAGGAACAGCTTGAGCAGGGCGAAATCGGCGCCGGAGAGGAACACTTCCTCACCGTCGATGTGAAACAGCCGGTGGCTGATCATGTCCAGCCGCCAGTCATCGAACGCCACCACCTCGCCGCCGCGCTCCTGGCCAAATTGCGCACGGCGCAGCAGGGCCTTGATGCGCGCTTGCAGCTCGCGAGGGCTGAAGGGTTTGCCCAGGTAGTCGTCGGCGCCCAGTTCCAGGCCAATGACCCGGTCGGCCTCGTCGGAGCTGGCAGTGAGCATGATGATCGGCATCTGCGCCTGACGCGGGTGCTGGCGCACCCAGCGGCACAGGCTGAAGCCGTCTTCATCGGGGAGCATGACGTCGAGAATGGCCAAATCCGCCGGCGCCTCGTTCAAGGCCTGGCGAAATTGCTGACCGTCACCCGTGGTGCGGACGGTGAAGCCCGCGCGGGTGAGGTAGGTGTCCAACAGTTCGCGGATTTCCTGGTCATCGTCGACCAGGAGGATCGTTTTGCCGGCAGTGGTCACGTGCTGCGTCCTTGTGTCCAGCGTCGGGTCGAGGCGCCCGATCAATAAACGCAGATTAAACGCCTACCCCCGTGCTTGCTGCAAGGCCACACCGGCCCCAATCAGCCCCGAGAACTCGGCGGTCACAACCCAGACGGGAATGCCCTGGAAGTATTCGCTCATGCAGCCCTTGTCGGCGAAGCTCTCGGCGAAGCCGCTGCTGAGGAACAGATCGAGGAAACGCGGGATCACGCCACCGACGATATACACCCCGCCACGACCGCCCACGGTGAGCACGTTATTGCCCGCCACACGACCCAGGAAGCGGCAGAACTGGTCGATCACTGCCATCGCCACCGGCTCGCCCGCAAGCGCCGCCGAGGTGATGGCCGCAGGCGTCACCAGGGTAGCCTCGTGGCCATCAACCGCGCAGACCGCCTGGTACAGACGCAACAGGCCGCCACCGCTGAGGATGGTCTCGGCGCTGACGTGGCCGATTTCGTTCTGGATGTGCTGGCGCAGTTGCGCCTCACGGGCGTTGCCCACCGGCAGGTCGACATGGCCACCCTCACCCGGCAAGGCCATGTAGCGCTCCTCGCCCAGGTTCAGCAGGGTACCCACGCCCAGGCCGGTGCCCGGGCCGATGACCACGGCGGCACGCGCAGGGTCGGCAGCACCGGGGCAGACGGTCTTGAACTCGCCGTCTTCCAGGCGCGTCATGCCCAGGGCCATGGCGGTGAAGTCATTGATCAGCAGCAGGTGTTCAACCTGCAGCGTCTCGCAGAACGCCTTGCGGCTCAGGCGCCAGTGGCTGTTGGTGAAGCGGAATTCATCGCCGCTGACCGGCCCAGCCACGGCCAGGCACACAGCGCCGATGGCGCCGCGCTCGTGGCCCAGGTCCTTGAGGTAAACCCCAATGGCCTGCTCGGGGCTGGTGTAGTCCGCGGTCGGGAACACGCGCACCGAGTGCAGCGCGTTGTTTTCCCACAACGCAAAGCGTGCGTTGGTACCGCCAATATCGCCAACAAGGGCGAGCTTCATTTGAGATTCTCCAGGCCGGACGTGAAGGCGCTGGCGCCCTGCTCCGCCGAGCTGAAGGCCAGCCGCATGAAACCGAACAACTCACGACCACAACCTACGGCATTGGCCAGTTGCCCCACGGCAGGCGTGCGTTCGGCAAATTCGGCAGCGTCCATCAGCACCTGCAGGGTGCCCTTGACGCCATCGACGCGGATGATATCACCGTCGCGCACCTTGGCCAGAGCCCCGCCATCAAAGGCTTCCGGGCAGACGTGGATGGCGGCCGGGATCTTGCCCGAGGCGCCGGACATGCGCCCGTCGGTCACCAGCGCCACTTTGAAGCCACGATCCTGCAGAACGCCGAGGAACGGGGTCATTTTGTGCAGTTCGGGCATGCCATTGGAGCGCGGGCCCTGGAAGCGCATCACGGCGACAAAATCACGCTCCAGCTCGCCGGCCTTGAAGGCATCGGCCAGGTCTTGCTGGTCTTCGAACACCCGCGCCGGGGCTTCGACGATCTGGTGCTCGGGGGCCACGGCCGAGACTTTCATCACGCCACGGCCCAGGTTGCCTTCCATCACCCGCAGGCCGCCTTCCGGGGAGAAGGCACGCGCCACCGGGCGCAGGATGTTTTCGTCCAGGCTGTTGACCGGGCCTTCGCGCCACACCAGCTTGCCGTTATCCAGGAACGGCTCCTGGGTGTAACGGCTCAGACCATGGCCGGCCACGGTGTTGACGTCTTCGTGCAGCAGGCCGGCGGCCAGCAGTTCACGCACCAGGAACGACATGCCGCCAGCGGCCTGGAAGTGGTTGATGTCCGCCTTGCCGTTTGGATACACGTGCGACAGGGTCGGCACTACTTCGGACAGGTCAGCCATGTCCTGCCAGGTGAGGATGATGCCCGCCGCCATGGCGATGGCCGGCATGTGCAGGGTGTGGTTGGTGGAGCCACCGGTGGCGTGCAGGGCGACGATGGAGTTGACCAGCGACTTCTCGTCGACGATCTCGCCAATCGGCATGAAGCTTTCGCCGCTGGCCTTGGTCATGCGCGTGACCTGGTGCGCGGCTTCTACGGTGAGGGCATCGCGCAGCGGGGTGTTGGGGTTGACGAAGGAAGCGCCCGGCAGGTGCAGGCCCATCACTTCCATCAGCAACTGGTTGGTGTTGGCGGTGCCGTAGAAGGTGCAGGTGCCGGGGCTGTGGTAGGACTTCATCTCCGATTCCAGCAGCTCTTCGCGGCTGGCCTTGCCCTCGGCGTAGCGCTGGCGTACGTCGGCTTTTTCCTTGTTGGAAATGCCCGACGGCATCGGCCCGCCCGGTACGAAAATCATCGGCAGGTGGCCGAAACGCAGGGCGCCCATCATCAGGCCTGGCACGATCTTGTCGCAGATGCCCAGCATCAGCGCGGCGTCGAACATGTTGTGCGACAGCGCCACGGCGGTGGACATGGCGATCACTTCGCGGCTGGCAATGCCCAGCTCCATCCCCGGCTCA
>KI547167.1:446024-457220 GCA_000497835.1 gamma proteobacterium L18
AAGGCTGGTGCGCCGAAAGCATGTCGTTATAAGACGACACGATGGCAACGTTGGCGGAGTTCATCATCCGCAGCGCGTTCTTGTCCTCGGTGCCGCACCCGGCCACGCCGTGGGCGAAGTTGGCACATTGCAGCTTGGCACGCATCGGGCCATCACTGGCAGCCCCGCGGATCAGTTGCAGGTAACGCTCGCGCGTTGCGCGGCTGCGATCAATCAGCCGTTGGGTAACCTCTAGAACACGGGGATGCATGTGAAGAACTCCAGGCTATGGGGGCAACCGCTGCACTCCTTCCCATTATCCCATCTGCCGCCTAGGCTCAGTGCAAAGGCTTGCTTTTGATCAACAGGAACAGCCGCGCCGGTCACTCGTTGTAGATAAAACAAAATATTGCCACCAAAAAGGCTTGTTTTCTATTTTTTTGCGAATAATCTTGTAATTCCAATAACAAAACAGATTTTGTGAACGTTCCCCCTGGCCAAGCGCCTGATTTACAGAGGGGCACCGCACACCATCTGAACGCAGGTACCGACATGACTCTTCGAATTGCCATCAACGGTTTTGGCCGCATCGGCCGCAACGTCCTCCGTGCACTGTATACCCAAGGCTACCGCCAGGACCTGCAAGTCGTCGCGATCAACGACCTGGGTGACAGCGCGATGAACGCCCACCTGCTGAAATTCGACAGCGTGCATGGCGCCTTCGACGCCACCGTTGAGTGCGACCAGGAAAGCATCACCGTCAATGGTGACCGTATTGCCGTCAGTGCCATCCGCAACCCGGCCGACCTGCCGTGGAAAGCCGAACGCGTGGACGTGGTATTCGAATGCACCGGCCTTTTCACCGACCGCGCCAAGGCCGCCGCGCACATCAGCGCCGGCGCCCGCAAGGTGATCATCTCGGCACCGGCCAAGGGCGCCGACGCCACCGTGGTGTACGGGGTGAACCACGATATCCTGCGCGCCTCGCACCAGATCATCTCCAACGCCTCGTGCACCACCAACTGCCTGGCCCCGGTGGCGCAGGTGCTGCACCGGGAACTGGGCATCGAACAGGGCCTGATGACCACCATCCACGCCTACACCAACGACCAGGTGCTGACCGACATGTACCACAGCGACCCCTACCGGGCGCGTTCGGCCACCCAGTCGATGATCCCCAGCAAGACCGGCGCCGCCGAGGCGGTGGGCCTGGTGCTGCCGGAACTGGCGGGCAAGCTGACCGGCATGGCGGTGCGCGTACCGGTGATCAACGTGTCGCTGGTGGACCTGACCTTGAACCTGTCCCGCGAGGCTAGCGTGGATGAGGTCAATGCGTTGATGAAAGAAGCAGCTCAGCATTCGAAAATTCTGGGCTACAACACCTTGCCGCTGGTGTCGTGCGACTTCAACCACAACCCGCTTTCGTCGATTTTCGATGCCAATCACACCAAGGTGGCCGGGAAGATGCTGAAAGTGATGGCCTGGTACGACAATGAGTGGGGCTTCAGCAACCGCATGCTGGATAACTGCCTGGCGCTGTGGAATGCCCAGTAGCGTTCGGCTCCGGACTCAATAACGGCCGCCACCGGCCGCCCGCGATAGGCCGCGCGGGCGGCCGGTGGCGGCCATGATTGAATCCCCCGCCGTACCCCCCCATTTGTATCCCCTCAAAAACCAAAATTTTGCACGCAAGTACTTGACCAGGACGGCAGATGATAAGCATTATCATTAACACCTTCTTGGCCCGGTACCGCTGTGAGTCAGTCACACTTCAATTCCGTCTTCCTCGCACAGCGCCTCAGCCTGTTGCGCACGCTGCAACGCATGGTCGACAACCCCAGCACTGCCGAAGACCTGCTTCAGGAAACCTACCTGCGGGTAACGCGCGCCTTGAGCGAGCGGGCCATCGAGCACCTTGAACCCTTCGTCTTCCAGACCGCCCGCAACCTGGCGCTGGACCACCTGCGTGCGCGCCGGATGCAGGAGCGCACGATGCTGGAGGATGTGCCCAGCGAAGTGGTGCACAACGTCGCCGCCAGCCAGAGCACCCCGGAAGAAGCCGCCCATGCCGAGCAATTGCTGATGCGCCTCAACACCAGCCTCAGCCAGCTGACCGCCCGCCAACAACGTATCTTCATCCTCAGCCGCCTGCACGGCTGCAGTTACCTGGAAATCGCTGGCGAACTGGACGTATCCGCCAGCACGGTGCAAAAGGAATTGAAATTGATCATGGCCATTTGCGTGGGCGTAGCGCAGCGAATGGATGTCTGACAGACACGCTGTAGGACGCCTCTGAAGTGAAATGACGTTCACCGCACATGCCCGCAGTCTTTGGTAAGCTTTCCCTGTACCGCCGCCATGCACTCGCCACCCGAGGAACCCGCGTGACCGAACACCCCGCCGCCGACAGCGCCATGGACCAGGCACTGGACTGGCTGATCCGCCTGGATTGCGCCAGCCCCGAAGAGCGCCTGGCGTTCGAGCAATGGCTGGCGGCCACGCCTGCCAACGCCCAGGCCTTTGCCCAAGCCAGCGCCGTGTGGAACGGCGCGGCGGTCAACCAGGCCGCGCAGCAACTGCAGACGGTGGCCGTGCGTTCGTGGCGGGCGCGACTGCGGCCGTTCTTCAAGCCCATGGCGGCCGCCGCGGTGATTCTGGTGGGCGTGTTCAGCTTCACCAACGTGCCACTGCGCCTTGAGGCCGACCACCTGACCGTGGTGGGCGAGCGCCAGCGCCTGCAACTGGACGATGGCTCCCGCGTGTTGCTCAACACCAACACCGCGTTCTCCTCGCACATCGACCCGGTACGCCGCGAGGCGCGGCTGTACCAGGGCGAAGCGTTCTTCCAGGTGGCCGGCAACCGCCAGCAGCCGCTGGAACTGCAGGCCGGGCCGGTGCGGGCCAGCATGCGCGACACCGACTTTGCCGTGCGCCTGCTCGATGGCGTGGCTCAGGTGCAGGTGCAGCGGGGCAATATCGACCTGTTGAGCGAAGATGACGCCCATGTCCGCCTCAGTGCCGGTGACAGCATCCGCGTGGGCCCCAAGGGTTTTGGCCAGCGCCAGCACCTGGATGCGCAGAAGGACCTGGCATGGGTACAGGGCCGCCTGGTGTTCGAGAACTGCCCGCTGAGTCAGGTGCTGGATGAACTGCGCCGGTACTACCCGGGATGGATCGTTAACACCAACGAGCAACTGGCCAAGGTCGAGGTGACCGGCAACTATCGCCTGGAGAACCCACTGGACGTGGTGCGTTCGCTGGCGCACATCACCTCGGCGTCGCTGCACGAATACCCGGCGCTGGTCATCCTCAACTGACCCCCATAACACCTGTGGGACCGGGCGAAGCTCGGGAAGAGGCCAGCAGGATCATCAGGTCGTTCCCTTCCCGAGCTTCGCCCGGTCCCACACCGTGATAAACCTTCCTTAAATTATTTTTACGCGACCCCGCCCCCTGCTTCGTCTCGTTATAGCCAATGCAACTGATTCGCATTATTCAATCAGTCCATCACTAGAACGCCGCGCACAGGGAGCGCCCTTCGATGTCCTCAGGTTTCAATCGCCTCAGCACCACCAAACCCGGCCCGCGCACGCTGTCCGTGCTGACCATGGCCATCCTGCTGGCCGCCACCCAGGTCGCGCCTGCGATGGCCGCCGAACCTGCCGGCAGCAGCCAGGCCATGGGCAACTACAGCTTCGCCATCGGCCAGCAGCCGCTGGTGTCGGCGATCAACGCGTTTTCGCAGGTCACTGGCTGGCAGGTGGGGCTGTCGGCAGACCTGGCCCAGGACGTGCAATCGCCGGGCGTGCGCGGTTCGCTCAAGCCTGAACAAGCGCTGGACCGCCTGCTGGTGGGCACCAACCTGAGCGTGCACAAGATCGGCCCCAACAATGTGGTGCTGGAACGCCGCAACAGCGGCGCCATCGCCCTGCAACAGGTGACCGTCAGCGCCACCCGCAACGCCCAGGACGTCAACAGCGTCCCCGCCACCGTGACCGTGCAGGACCGCGACACCCTGGACCGCAACAACGTCAACACCATCAAGGAACTGGTGCGCTACGAGCCCGGGGTCTCGGTAGGCGGCGCCGGCCAGCGTGCCGGCATCACCGGCTACAACATCCGTGGCATCGACGGCGACCGCGTGCTGACCCAGGTCGACGGCGTGGAAATACCGGCCAGCTTCTTCAACGGCCCCTACGCGCAAACCAACCGCAACTACGTGGACCCGGAAATCGTCAAGCGCGTGGAGATCCTGCGCGGGCCAGCTTCGTCCCTGTACGGCAGCAGCGCCATCGGCGGCGCCGTCAGCTACTACACCCTGGACCCGGACGACATCATCAAGCCCGGCCAGGACTTCGGCGCCCGCCTGAAAACCGGCTATAGCTCGGCCGACCGCAGCTGGCTGAAGTCCGGCACTATCGCCGGCCGTGAAGGCGACTTCGACGCCCTGCTGCACCTCAGCCAGCGTGATGGCCACGAAACCGAGTCCTACGGCAGCCACGGCGGCACCGGCCTGAACCGCACCGCCGCCAACCCCGAAGACGCCAAGACCACCAACGTGCTGGCCAAGCTGGGCTGGAACTACGGCGACGACGCACGCCTGGGCCTGACCTACGAAAAGTACAAGGATGACCGCGACACCAACCAGAAAAGCGCAGTCGGTGGCCCCTTCGTCAACGGTGCAGGCTTTGGCATGTACAAGGCGCGCAGCGGCAACACCACCACCTCGCGTGAACGCTTCGGCATCGAGAACAGCTTCGGCCTGGACAGCTACCTGGCCGACCACGTGAAGATGAGCCTCAACTACCAGATCGCCAAGACCGACGAGAGCACCGAGGAAATCTACGCTCCCTCGCGCGTGGTCTACCGCACGCGTGACACCCAGTACAAGGAACGCACCTGGATCTTCGATGCGCAACTGGACAAGTCCTTCGCCATCGCCGACACCGATCATCACCTGACCTACGGCACCACCCTCAAGCAGCAGAAAGTCACCGGCCTGCGCACCGGTACCGGCATCTGCATGACCGTGGGCACCTCCTGCAGCGCCGTAGGCGCCGTCAGTACCAGCACCTCTGACACGTTGACCCCGGCCAGCGACTTCCCGGACCCGACCGTCAACACCTACAGCCTGTTTGCCCAGGACGAAATCAAGTGGGACCAGTGGACCTTCCTGCCGGGCGTGCGCTATGACTACACCCAGATGAAGCCGCATATCACCCAGGAATTCCTCAACACCGCAGCCCAGAGCGGCGACACCATCAGCGCCGAGGAAAAAACCTGGCACAAGGCAACCCCACGCTTGGGCGTGACCTATGCATTCAACGACAACTACACCTGGTACGGCCAGTACGCCGAAGGCTTCCGCACCCCGACCGCCAAGGCGCTGTACGGCCGTTTCACCAACACTTCCCAGGGCTACACCGTAGCGCCCAACCCGAACCTGAAGCCTGAAAGCAGCAAGAGCTTCGAGACCGGGCTGCGCGGTCAGTTCGAGCACGGCACCTTCGACCTGGCGGTGTTCTACAACAAGTACCACGACTTCATCGACGAGAATTCGCTGACCCCGGGCTATACCGAAACCACTTTCCAGAGCGTCAACATCAAGAAGGCCACCATCAAGGGCGCCGAGGCCAAGGGCCGCCTGAACCTGGACACCTTCGGCCTGCCTTCGGGCCTGTACACTCAAGGTTCGGTGTCGTACGCCTATGGTCGCAACGACGACAGCGGTGAGCCGCTCAACAGCGTCAACCCGCTGACCGGGGTGTTCGGTCTGGGCTACGACCAGGACAACTACGGTGGCCTGGTGAGCTGGACCGTGGTGAAGAAGAAAGACCGCGTCGACAGCAGCAGCTTCCACACCCCCGATGGCACCAGCACCCAGTTCAAGACCCCGGGCTTTGGCCTGGTGGACCTGACCGGCTACTACAAGGTGACCAAGGACGTGACCGTCAGCGCCGGCCTGTACAACCTGCTCGACAAGAAATACTGGCTGTGGGACGACGTGCGCGGCTACGACAGCGTCGGCGAGGCCTCGGTGACCCAACCAGCCAACCTGGATCGCCTGACCCAGCCGGGCCGCAACTTCTCGGTCAACCTGGTCTGGGACATCTGAGGCAATTCGCGGTACCGTTGGCGAGGCTGACGGTGCCGCGAAGTTTTTTTACTGAGTTAGCCGTGCTGATTCGTCTAGTAAGGCAGCCTTCTTCGTTTTCAAGGATTCCTGCATATGAGTGCCATCGAAACCAACGCCGCTGCGGCCACCGAGCAGCCAGCCCTGCGCTCGGCACGCCTGCGCCAGGCCAGTGCCGTGCTGCACGACCAACTGGAACACGCCGTGGGCGCCCACGCCCCGTTCGAAAGCCGCGAAAGCTACGGCCGTTTCCTGCAGATGCAGTACCTGTTCCAGTCCGAACTCAAGCACCTGTACAACGACCCGCAGCTGAACAAGCTGTTCCCCGACCTGGCTTCGCGCTGCCGCGCCGACGCCGCCCTGGCCGACCTCAACGACCTGGGCCTGGCCGTACCGTCCAGCGTCCCCGGCGCGCTGAGCAACCCCAACCAGGCCACTGCCCTGACCTGGATTCGCGTGTCCGAAGGTTCCAAGCTGGGTGCCGCCATCCTGATCAAGCGCGCCGAGGCCATGGGCCTGAGCGAAACCTTCGGTGCCCGCCACCTGGCCGAACCGGAAGGCGGGCGCATGCGCGGCTGGAAAGCCTTCAACGCCATCTTCGACGCCCTGCCCTTCTCCCCTAGCGAAGAAGCGGACGCCGATCAGGCCGCGGTTGACGCCTTCTCCCGCCTGCAAATACTCTTGCAGCACACGTATTCCACTCACGCCTGAGTCGACACCGGCCGCAGGTGCGCCTGCGGCCGGTTGCTGCTTCCTTATGCCTATCTCATGACCTGTCGACTGTCCGCCAAAACCAAACGCCTGCTGTACGGCCTGCTTGCCTATGCCAGCCTGGGCGTGGGCCTTGTGGCCATCGTCATCCCCGGCCTGCCCACCACCGAGTTCATCCTGCTGTCGGCCTGGGCCGCCACCCGCAGTTCGCCGCGCCTGAGTGCCTGGCTGGAAAACCATCGCCTGTTCGGCCCCATGCTGAGCAACTGGCGCAATGGCAAGATCATCGCCCGCCGCGCCAAGATCAGCGCCACCCTGAGCATGCTGCTGTGCAGCGTGGTCATGCTGATGACCCTCAACCACGCCTGGCCGGTATTCGCGGCCATCGGCTGCATGCTGCTGGTCAATCTGTGGATCTGGTCACGTCCTGAGCAGACCGTTCGCGAAAATTGATCGCCGACTGTCAAAAATATTTAAAGTTGTACGTGTACAGGCCGAACTCCCGGTATCGCTGAAGAGATTCGGCGGGCGGGATCGTGCGCGATCCCCGCTGTCCCGACTGGTCAACTTGTGAGTGAGTGCCCCATGTTCGATAATCTTTCCATTCGTCTCAAGATCGTGCTGCTGGCGGGCCTTTGCCTGTTGGGCGTGGCAGGCCTGATCGTCGGGATAAACCTGTACCAGACCAACCAGAACAATGAACTGGTGAGCGCTTCCAGTCGGAAGATGCTCACCGAAAGCGTTCAGAATTTGTTACAGGCCAAAGCGGCGGAAAAAGCCGCCCACATGCAGAAGACCTTCGGCGACAACCTGCTGGTGGCCAACGCCGCTGCAGATCAGATCCTGGGGCTGCGCGCCCTGGCCGAACACCGCAACCTGGCGCCGGCCGCGCTGCGCGAGGAACTGAACCAAGCGTTGAAGGCCATTTTCGAGCGCAACCCGAAGATCCTTGGGGTATGGACGTCATTCGAGCCCCAGGCGCTGGACGGCCATGACGGCGACTTCGTCAACGACCTCAAGCGCGCCTCCAACGAAAGCGGGCGTTTCGCGCCTTATTGGAGCCGCGCCAACGGCACGGCATTGAACACGTTCACGTCGGAAGCCGACATGAACAAGACCGAACTCAATCTGACCGGCACGCCTTACAACGTCTGGTACACCTGCGCCCGTGACAGCGCCAAGCCGTGCCTGCTGCAACCCTACACGGACACAGTGGGCGGCAAACTGATGCTGATGACCAGCATCGCCGTGCCACTGATCGATCAGGGCAAAGTGGTCGGTGTGGTGGGTGTCGACCTGGCGCTGGACTCGCTGCAAAGCTCGGCAGAGAAATCCCAGGCCGACCTGTTCAACGGTGCCGGTCGGATCATGATCGTTTCCACGGCCGGCGCCTTGGCCGCCAACAGCGGCGACGCCAGCCTGCTGGGCAAGAAAGTCGATCAGGTCATGGGCAATGACGGGCGCGAGATCATGCAACTGATCGCCGCCAACCAGCCCAAAGTGCTCAAGCAAGGCGACACGATTCGCGCCGTTTACCCCGCCGCCCCTATTACCAATGGCACACCGTGGGGGGTGGTGATCGACCTGCCCGAGCAAGTGCTGCTGGCCGACTCGGTCAAGCTGCAGGGCGTGCTTGATGCCGCTCAGACCCGCGGCACCATTACCGTCATCGTGGTGGGCATCATCGCCACCGTGGTGGGGCTGTTGCTGCTGTGGCTGACCGCCAGCGGCGTGACCCGGCCAATCAACAGCGTGGCCGCCATGCTCAAGGACATTGCCAGCGGTGAAGGCGACCTGACTCAGCGCCTCAAGTACAGCAAGAAGGACGAACTGGGCGAGCTGGTGGGCTGGTTCAACCGCTTCCTGGACAAACTGCAACCCACCATCGCGCAGATCAAGCAGACGGTCAGCGATGCGCGCAATACCGCCGACCAGTCCTCGGACATTGCCCGCCGCACCAGCGACGGCATGCAAGTGCAGTTCCGCGAGATCGACCAGGTGGCCACCGCCTCCAACGAAATGAGCGCCACGGCCCACGAAGTAGCCTCCAGTGCGTCCAACGCCGCCAACGCGGCGCGCGGTGCTGATCAATCGGCGAAGGATGGCCTGTCGATCATCGAGCGCAGCACCCGCGACATCAACGTGCTGGCTGAAGAAGTGAGCAAGGCGGTCGGCGAAGTCGAGACCCTGGCGGTGAATAGCGAGCAGATCGGCTCGGTGCTGGAAGTGATCCGCAGCATTGCCGAGCAGACCAACCTGCTGGCCCTCAACGCCGCGATCGAAGCCGCCCGTGCCGGTGAAAGCGGCCGTGGTTTTGCCGTGGTGGCCGATGAAGTACGCAACCTGGCCAAACGCACCCAGGACTCGGTGGAAGAGATTCGCCACGTGATCGAGCGCATTCAAAGCGGCACCCGCGGCGTGGTGCAGACCATGCACTCCAGCCAGGCCATGGCCCAGGAAAACGCCGGCCAGATCCAGCAGGCCGTGCAGGCGCTGGGCAAGATCAGCGAGGCCGTGGGCGTGATCAGCGACATGAACCTGCAGATTGCCAGCGCTGCCGAGGAGCAGAGCGCCGTGGCCGAGGAGGTCAACCGCAACGTCTCGGCCATCCGCAGCGTGACCGAAACCCTGACCGGCCAGGCCACTGAATCGGCCCAGGTCAGCAGCCAGCTGAATGCCCTGGCCAGCCAACAGATGAAATTGATGGATCAATTCCGCGTCTGATGGTCAAACCCTGTGTATTGTTGACGCAATGCACAGGGACTGTCGCTACCACGGTCCTTCAACCAGGGGGGCCGCTGGGATGCCAGCATTACTCGCACGCTTCGCCCAGGCACTGCAACTGCCTCTCGACGACCTGCCCCAAGTCACCTTCCCGAGCATGGGCGCCCTGCCCTCCACCTTCGCCGTCACCGATTTTGCCAGCGCCAGCATCGCTGCAGCAGGCCTTGCCGTGGCTGACTTGCTGCGCAAGCAGGGCCACGCCGTGACCGATATCAGCGTGGACCGCCGCCTGGCCTCGTTCTGGTTCGCCAGCAGCCTGCGCCCCATGGGCTGGGCACCGCCACCGGCCTGGGACCCGATTGCCGGTGACTATGCCACCGCCGATGGCTGGATACGCCTGCACACCAATGCCCCGCACCACCGGGCCGCCGCCCTCAAGGTACTGGGCGACTGCGCCGACCGTGACGGCGTGGCCGCAGCGGTCAGCCAATGGACCGGCGAGGCGCTGGAGTGCGCGGTGGTTGAAGCCAATGGCTGCGCCGCGCAGATGCTCGACCTGCCGCAGTGGGCTGCCCAACCCCAAGGGCTCGCGGTGGCTTCCCAGCCCCTGATTGAGCAGACCGTGGGCGCAGCTGAACGCCCCCTGCCTTGGCATGACAACCCACGCCAGCCGCTGGCGGGCATCAAGGTGCTGGACCTGACCCGCATCCTGGCCGGCCCCGTGGCCACGCGCTTCCTGGCGTCGATGGGCGCCGATGTGCTGCGCATCGACCCGCCCGGCTGGGAAGAGCCGTCGCTGGCGCCGGAGGTGACCCTGGGCAAACGCTGCGCGCGCCTGGACCTGCATGACAGCCTGGACCGCATCACCTTCGAGCGGCTGCTGGCCCAGGCCGATGTGTTCGTGCATGGCTATCGCGCCGATGCGCTGGAACGGCTGGGCTACGACGCCGAACGCCTGCGCCAGCTCAATCCCGCATTGGTCGACATCAGCCTCAACGCCTATGGCTGGGCAGGCCCGTGGCGCAACCGCCGCGGTTTTGACAGCCTGGTGCAGATGAGCACCGGCATCGCCGCCGCCGGGCAGCAGTGGCAGCAGGCCGACAAGCCGGTGCCATTGCCCGTGCAGGCGCTGGACATGGCCACCGGTTACCTGGCCGCCGCAGCTGCAATCACGGGATTGGCCAGCGGTCGGGCCTGCTCTGCTCGCCTGTCCCTGGCGCGCACCGCCAAGGCGTTGGTGGATCACGGCCGTGTCACCACAGACCTGCCATTGACTGCAGAAAGCGGCAGCGACCTGGCCACGCAGATCGAGCACACCCCCTGGGGCCCCGCACAACGCCTGGCGCCGCCGCTGATCATTGCCGGCACGCCGATGCAATGGGCCAGCCCGGCAGCCGAACTGGGCAGCAGCCCTGCCAGCTTCAGCTGATTCACATCCATCCGTAGCAGCGGCCGTCAGGTCGCGTCACAGGCGCTGCGCACTGGCTGCCCCACCGCGCCGCCTGTGACGCAGCCTCCGGCAGCTGCTACACCCCTCTGTGGGAGCGGGTTCTACCCGCGAAAAGGACACCGCGTAATACCTGGCACCCTGTGGCGCCCTTTTCGCGGGTAGAACCCGCTCCCACAAAGAAAGTTGCTGCTACAGGCCG
>KI547167.1:457356-516867 GCA_000497835.1 gamma proteobacterium L18
ACACGGACTGACACACCGCGCCGCCTGCGACGCAGCCTTCGGCAGCTGCTACAGGCCGGCGTCGTCTGCATCGCGGCCAAGGCCGGCTCCTACCGCGGACGGTGTAGGAGCCGACTTTAGTCGCGATGCAGGCGACGCCATTTCAAGACAGTTGCTGCTACAGGAGCGAGGCGTACGCGGCGGGGGAGGAACGCGTGGCAGGCACCGGGGGTCTATCCTCTACCTTTTCCATGAAGGAACCACCCCCATGGCTCAGTTCGAACCCGGCTATCTTCGCCTGCAGCGCACGGCCCTGCAGCCTGACGACTTCAGCTACGACATCGCCCTGCACTATGACGTCCTGCAGGATGCCGAACGCGGCAAATACGTGCATTTCAAGGTTGAAGGCCGCATCAACGACCAGGCCTTCGATGACGAATTCGAGCTGGGCAAGGATGAGTGGTACAACTTTGCCAGTTCGGCAGATCACATTGCGCGCAAGAACGGCTTGCCGGCGACGCATGTGTTGTCGCTGTCGGTGCACAGTCATTATGACGCTGCGTTTGAGGATATTCGTAGCAGGATTGGCGCGAAGTCCGGGGACGCCGTTGCTCCGGAGCATTTGCCCCCTTACTGAGACAAGGGGTTCCATCTGACGCAAACGTAGGAAGCCCCCTCCGATACTGTACACACCGTGGGAGCGGGTTCTACCCGCGAAAAGTACGCTGCGGTGTGGCAGAAAATCTGCGGCGCCCTGTTTGCGGGCAGAGCCCGCTCCCACAACCACAGTTGATCCCACCAGGATGCACGATGCCCCCGGGCAAGGCATACTCGCCCTCCCTGCTGTCCAGATTCCCTGCCCGCCCATGCGCATTCACGTCAGTTTCATCGATCGAGTCGGTATCACCCAGGAAGTCCTCGCCCTGCTGGGCGCGCGCAATCTCAACCTTGATGCCGTGGAGATGGTGCCGCCCAATGTCTACATCGATGCGCCCACACTCAGCCCGAAAGTGCTGGATGAACTGCGCGAAGCGCTGTTGAGCGTACGCGGGGTACAGAACGTCAATGTGGTGGATATCTTGCCGGGCCAGCGTCGCCACCTGCAATTGGATGCGTTGCTGGCCGCCATGACCGACCCGGTGCTGGCGCTGGACAGCGCCGGCAATGTGTTGCTCGCCAACCCCGCGCTGATCAGCCTGTATGGCCGCGAGCCCGCCGGCGAATCAGTGACCGAGCTGTTCCGCGACCCGACCCTGCTCGACACCCTGCTCGACCAGGGCTTTCGCCTGCCCCTGCGCGAAGTCAGCGTCAACGGCGAAACCCTGCTGCTGGACGCCACGCCCATCACCGACGCCGGCGCGTTGCTGACCCTGTACCCGCCCAACCGCATCGGTGAACGCCTGGCCGCGCTGCACCATGACCATGCCGAGGGTTTCGATTCGCTGCTGGGGGACTCGCCGCCCATACGCACACTCAAGGCCCGCGCCCAGCGCGTGGCGGCGCTGGATGCACCGTTGCTGATCCAGGGCGAAACCGGCACGGGCAAAGAGCTGGTAGCACGTGCCTGTCACGCCATCAGTGCCCGCCACAGCGCGCCATTTTTGGCGCTGAACTGCGCGGCCCTGCCGGAGAACCTCGCCGAAAGCGAACTGTTTGGCTACGCGCCGGGCGCGTTTACCGGTGCCCAGCGCGGCGGCAAACCGGGGCTGATGGAGCTCGCGCACCAGGGCACGGTGTTCCTCGATGAAATCGGTGAGATGTCACCCTACCTGCAGGCCAAGTTGCTGCGTTTTCTCAACGATGGCAGCTTCCGCCGCGTGGGCGGCGACAAGGAAGTGAAGGTCAACGTGCGCATCCTCAGCGCCACCCACCGCAACCTGGAAAAGATGGTCAGCGAGGGCGCCTTCCGCGAAGACCTGTTCTACCGCCTCAACGTGCTCAACCTGGAAGTGCCGCCGCTGCGCGAGCGCGGCCAGGACATCCTGCTGCTGGCGCGCTCGTTCATGCAGCAGGCGTGCACGCAGATCCAGCGGCCTATCTGCCGTCTCGCCCCAACCACCTACCCGGCGCTGCTGGGCAACCGCTGGCCGGGCAACGTGCGGCAGTTGCAGAACGTGATCTTCCGGGCGGCGGCCATCTGCGAAGGGGCGCTGGTGGACATTGGCGATCTGGACATCGCCGGCACTGCCGTGGCGCGCCATGGCCATGACGGCGAGGTCGAGAGCCTGGAACAAGCGGTGGACGACTTCGAGCGGGCATTGCTGGAAAAGCTGTACACCAGCTTCCCCTCCACCCGCCAGCTGGCGACGCGCCTGCAAACCTCCCACACCGCTATCGCCCACCGCCTGCGCAAATATGGCATCACCGGGAAATAGCACCCCCCTGTAGCAGCGGCCGCAAGGCCGCGTCGCAGGCACCACGCAATGACTGACACACTGCAGAGGCCGTGACGCAGCCTTCGGCAGCTGCTACACAATACGCGTCGGAATGATATCACTACACCGTATCGATATCATTCCATGGCACTTTAATCCCCCATTCCCAAGGCGCTGATCCGCCTAAGAATTATTTCCCGCTCCTGCCTGTAGCGATTTCGCTACAACCACCCTTTCCCGTGTTTCTCCAAAAACCGCTAAAACACTGATTCCAAAGGCCAAAACCAAGGTTGGCAACGAACTTGCTAAGTAACCGGCAGACCCCGTCCGGTGCCTTGCCCCGGACACATCCATTGCGTAGGCCAGCCGTCATCTGGCCCCGAGGAGTTTCCATGAGCGAATTGCGTTTTACTGTCGAACACGAATGGCTGCGCGTTGAAGCGGACGGCAGCGTGACGGTCGGCATCACCCCCTTTGCCCAGAACGCCCTGGGTGACGTGGTGTTCGTGCAATTGCCGGAACTGACCACCTACGCCAAGGATGCCGAAGTCTCGATACTGGAATCGGTAAAGGCCGCCAGCAGCATCAACATGCCCCTGGACGGTGAAGTCGTGGAAGTGAACAACGAACTCGACGCCAGCCCCGAGCTGGTCAACGAAGACGCCCTGGGTGCCGGCTGGTTCTTCCGCTTCATCCCCGCCGATGCCAGCCAGGTGGGCGAACTGCTTGACCAGCAGGCCTACGACAACCTGATCGCCGCCCAGGCCTGAGGACCGACTGATGACCACTTCGCTGACCACCGGCAACGAATTCATCGCCCGTCACATCGGCCCACGCGCCGCTGACGAGCAGGCCATGCTGACCACCCTGGGCTACGACACCCTCGACGCCCTGACCGCCAGCGTGATCCCCGACACCATCAAGGGCACCGCCGTGCTGGACCTGCCGGCCGGCCAGGGTGAAGCCGAAGCACTGGCGGCCATCAAGGCCATCGCCGCGCAGAACAACCTGTTCAAGACCTACATCGGCCAGGGCTACTACAACTGCCACACCCCGGCGCCGATCCTGCGCAACCTGCTGGAAAACCCGGCCTGGTACACCGCCTACACCCCGTACCAGCCAGAAATTTCCCAGGGCCGCCTGGAGTCGCTGCTCAACTTCCAGACCCTGATCAGCGACCTCACCGGCCTGCCGATCGCCA
Source organism: gamma proteobacterium L18 (assembly GCA_000497835.1). Taxonomy (GTDB): domain Bacteria; phylum Pseudomonadota; class Gammaproteobacteria; order Pseudomonadales; family Pseudomonadaceae; genus Aquipseudomonas. The sequence goes on from KI547167.1 coordinate 460,912, forward strand.
ACGCCTCGCTGCTGGACGAAGCCACCGCCGCCGCCGAAGCCATGACCTTCTGCAAGCGCCTGAGCAAGAACAAGGGCAGCCACCGCTTCTTCGCATCGGCCCATTGCCACCCGCAAACCCTGGACGTGCTGCGCACCCGTGCCGAGCCCCTGGGTATCGAAGTAGTGGTCGCCGACGAGGCGCAACTGGCTGACGTCAGCGAATTCTTCGGCGCCCTGCTGCAATACCCGGCCAGCAACGGCGACATTTTCGATTACCGCGAACTGGTTGAGCGCTTCCACGCCGCCAACGCCCTGGTGGCCGTGGCCGCCGACCTGCTGGCCCTGACCCTGCTGACCCCGCCGGGTGAATTCGGTGCCGACGTGGCCATCGGCAGCGCCCAGCGCTTCGGCGTGCCGCTGGGCTTCGGCGGCCCGCACGCGGCCTACTTCTCTACCCGCGACGCGTTCAAGCGTGACATGCCTGGCCGCCTGGTGGGCGTGTCCATCGATCGCCACGGCAAGACCGCCCTGCGCCTGGCCATGCAAACCCGCGAGCAACACATCCGTCGCGAGAAGGCCACCAGCAACATCTGCACCGCCCAGGTGCTGCTGGCCAACATCGCCAGCATGTACGCCGTGTACCACGGCCCGGCCGGCCTGACCCAGATTGCCCGCCGCACTCACAGCCTGACCGCGATCCTGGCCCAGGGCCTGAGCGCCATGGGCGTCACCGTCGAGCAGCAACACTTCTTCGACACCCTGACCCTGGCCACCGGCAGCGCCACCGCCGAGCTGCACGCCAAGGCCCGCGCCGCTGGCCTGAACCTGCGCGAAATCGATGCCCAGCGCCTGGGCCTGTCGCTGGACGAAACCACTCGCCAGGCTGACGTGGAAGCCATCTGGGCACTGTTCCCAGGCCAACAACCTGCCTTCGACACCCTGGCTGCCGCCGTGGCCGAGCGCCTGCCGGCCGCCCTTCTGCGCCAGTCGCCGATCCTGGCCCACGAAGTGTTCAACCGCTACCACTCCGAAACCGAGCTGATGCGCTACCTGCGCAAACTGGCCGACAAGGACCTGGCACTGGATCGCACCATGATCCCGCTGGGCTCGTGCACCATGAAACTCAACGCCGCCAGCGAGATGATCCCCATCACCTGGCCGGAGTTCGGCAGCCTGCACCCGTTCGCCCCAGCCGAACAGAGCAAGGGCTACCAACTGCTGACCGACGAGCTGGAAAGCATGCTGTGCAAGGCCACCGGCTATGACGCCGTGTCGCTGCAGCCCAACGCCGGCTCCCAGGGCGAGTACGCCGGCCTGCTGGCCATCCGTGCCTACCACCAGAGCCGTGGCGACGAGCGTCGCGACATCTGCCTGATCCCGTCCTCGGCTCACGGCACCAACCCCGCCACCGCCCACATGGCTGGCATGCGTGTGGTGGTGACCGCGTGCGATGAACGCGGCAACGTCGACATCGAAGACCTGCGCGCCAAGGCCATCGAGCACCGCGACCGCCTGGCCGCGATCATGATCACCTACCCGTCCACCCACGGTGTGTTCGAGGAAGGCATCCGCAAGATCTGCGCCATCGTCCATGACAACGGCGGCCAGGTGTACATCGACGGCGCCAACATGAACGCTATGGTCGGCCTGTGCGCCCCGGGCAAGTTCGGCGGCGACGTTTCGCACTTGAACCTGCACAAAACCTTCTGCATCCCCCACGGCGGTGGCGGCCCGGGCGTCGGCCCGATCGGCGTCAAGTCGCACCTGGCGCCGTTCCTGCCAGGCCACGGCACCATGGCGCGCAAGGAAGGCGCGGTATGCGCGGCACCGTTCGGCAGCGCCTCGATCCTGCCGATCACCTGGATGTACATCCGCATGATGGGCGGCGAAGGCCTCAAGCGCGCCTCGCAGTTGGCCATCCTCAACGCGAACTACATCTCGCGTCGCCTGGAAGAGCACTATCCTGTGTTGTACACCGGCAGCAACGGCCTGGTGGCCCACGAGTGCATCCTGGACCTGCGCCCGTTGAAGGACAGCAGCGGCATCAGCGTCGACGACGTGGCCAAGCGCCTGATCGACTTCGGTTTCCACGCCCCGACCATGTCGTTCCCGGTGGCCGGCACGCTGATGATCGAGCCGACCGAGAGCGAATCCAAGGCTGAACTGGACCGCTTCTGCGACGCCATGATCTGCATCCGCGAAGAAATCCGCGCGGTGGAAAACGGCACGCTGGACAAGGACGACAACCCACTGAAAAACGCGCCGCACACCGCTGCCGAACTGGTGGGCGAATGGGCCCACGCCTACACCCGCGAACAGGCGGTGTACCCGCTGGCCTCGCTGGTGGAAAGCAAGTACTGGCCGCCGGTAGGGCGCGTGGACAACGTGTTCGGCGACCGCAACCTGGTGTGTGCCTGCCCGTCGATCGAGGCGTATCAGGACTGATCTGCGGCGTCTGATTCCCGAGCTTCGCTCGGTCCCACACCGGTCGCGGCAGTGGTGTCAGGGAGGCAAAGCACACAGCCTTTGGAAGCAATGCAGGTATTTCTGTAGTGCCGCCAAAGGCTAAAAGCTTGATCTCATTGATTCAACTGCCGCGAACGGTGTGGGACCGATTCCCGGGCAGAGCCCGGTCCTACACCGGTCGCGGCAGTGGTGTCAGGGAGGCAAAGCACACAGATCTTGTTGGCACTGGGGTATTCCTGCGGTGCCACCAAAGGCTAAAAGCTTGATCTCATTGACTCAACTGCCGCGAACGGTGTAGGACCGGGCTCTGCCCGGGAAACAGCCAACACAGTCCCCCTGGAGAACTTGTATGTCTTTAAGCGTTTTCGACCTCTTCAAGATCGGCATCGGCCCCTCCAGCTCCCACACCGTCGGCCCGATGCGTGCCGCCGCACGCTTCGCCGAGGGCCTGCGTCGCGACGACCTGTTATCGGCCACCGCCACCGTCAAAGCCGAGCTCTACGGTTCACTGGGGGCCACCGGCAAAGGCCACGGCAGCGACAAGGCCGTACTGCTGGGCCTGGAAGGCTCACACCCCGACACCGTCGACACGGAAACCGTGAACGCCCGCCTGCAAGCGATCCGCTACAGCGGCCGCTTGAACCTGCTGGGCGAGCACAGCATCGCCTTCGTCGAAAAACAGCACCTGCAGATGATCCGCAAACCCCTGGCCTTCCACCCCAACGGCATGATCTTCCGTGCCCTGGACGAACACGGCCTGGAAATCCGCAGCCGCGAGTATTACTCGGTGGGCGGTGGTTTCGTGGTGGATGAAGGCGCAGCCGGTGCCGACCGCATCGTCGAAGACACCACGGTGTTGCCCTTCCCCTTCAAGACCGGCAAGGAACTGCTGGCCCATTGCGCGGCGCAAGGCATGACCATCAGCCAGCTGATGCTGGCCAATGAAAGCGCCTGGCGCCCGGAAGCCGAAACCCGCAGCGGCCTGCTGAACATCTGGCAGGTGATGCAGGATTGCGTGGAGGCGGGCTGCCGCAACGAAGGCATCCTGCCCGGCGGGCTGAAGGTCAAGCGCAGGGCGGCGGCGCTGTACCGCCAACTGTGCAAGAACCCGGAGGCGGCCCTGCGCGATGCACTCTCGGTGCTGGACTGGGTCAACCTGTATGCCCTGGCGGTGAACGAAGAAAACGCCTTCGGCGGCCGCGTGGTCACCGCGCCTACCAATGGCGCCGCCGGCATTGTCCCGGCCGTGCTGCATTACTACATGCGCTTCGTGCCCGGTGCCAACGAGGACGGCGTGGTGCGCTTCCTGCTCACGGCCGCCGCCATCGGCATTCTCTACAAGGAAAACGCCTCCATCTCCGGCGCCGAAGTGGGCTGCCAGGGCGAGGTGGGCGTGGCCTGTTCCATGGCCGCAGGTGCCTTGTGCGAAGTGATGGGCGGCAGCGTGCAACAGGTGGAGAACGCCGCCGAAATCGGCATGGAACACAACCTGGGCCTGACCTGCGACCCCATCGGCGGCCTGGTGCAGGTGCCCTGCATCGAGCGTAACGCCATGGGCTCGGTCAAGGCCATCAACGCGGTGCGCATGGCCCTGCGTGGCGATGGCGTGCACTACGTGTCGCTGGACAAGGTGATCCGCACCATGCGCCAGACCGGCGCCGACATGAAAAGCAAATACAAGGAGACCGCCCGCGGCGGTCTGGCCGTCAACATCATCGAGTGTTGATCCCCTCTTTCTGGAATTCTGGAGTCAACGATGTCCGAACAACTGCAACACACACCGCTGCACGCCCTGCACCTGGAACTGGGCGCGCGCATGGTACCGTTCGCCGGTTATGACATGCCTGTGCAATACCCGCTGGGCGTGATGAAGGAACACCTGCACAGCCGCGAGCAGGCCGGCCTGTTCGACGTGTCGCACATGGGCCAGATCCGCCTGACCGGCAGCGACGCGGCCGCCGCCCTGGAAACCCTGGTGCCGGTGGACATCATCGACCTGCCCGTGGGCATGCAGCGCTACGCCATGTTCACCAACGATCAGGGCGGTATCCTCGACGACCTGATGGTGGCCAACCTGGGCAACGACACCCTGTTCCTGGTGGTCAACGCCGCCTGCAAGGACCAGGACCTGGCCCACCTGCGCGCGCACATCGGCGAGCGCTGCAGCATCGAGCCACTGTTCCAGGAACGCGCGCTGCTGGCCCTGCAAGGCCCTGCCGCCGTGACCGTGCTGGCACGCCTGGCGCCGCAGGTGGCGCAGATGACCTTCATGCAGTTCGCCGCGGTTTCCCTGCTGGACGTGGACTGCTACGTCAGCCGTTCGGGCTACACCGGTGAAGACGGCTTCGAAATCTCGGTGCCTGCCGCCAGCGCCGAGGCCTTGGCCCGTCGCCTGCTGGCCGAACCGGAAGTGGCTGCCATCGGCCTGGGTGCCCGCGACTCGCTGCGCCTGGAGGCCGGCCTGTGCCTGTATGGCCACGACATGAACGAGCAGACCACGCCCATCGAGGCCAGCCTGCTGTGGGCCATTTCCAAGGCCCGTCGCGCCGACGGCGCCCGTGCCGGCGGCTTCCCCGGCGCCGAGGTGGTATTCGCCCAGCAGCAAGGCGGCGTGGCCCGCAAGCGCGTGGGCCTGTTGCCTCAAGAGCGCACCCCGGTGCGCGAAGGTGCAGAGATCGTCGACGACAGCGGCACCCTCATCGGCACCGTGTGCAGCGGCGGCTTTGGTCCTACCTTGGCAGGGCCCGTGGCCATGGGTTACGTGGACACCGCACACGCGGCACTGGACACGTCTGTGTGGGCCATCGTGCGTGGCAAAAAGGTGGCGATGAAGGTCAGCAAGATGCCATTTGTGGCACAGCGCTATTACCGCGGTTGAGCACATCGCCATGGCAGCCCGTCGGGCTGTCATGGCGCCGACACGTGGCGCGTGTTTTATTCGATTTCGAACTGACTCCAGATCATTCGAAAATACCTGAATGAAAGGGTCGGAAACCCCCGCAGGAAAAGGCTCGAACGGCCGTTAAAAAGGTGAAAAACCAGCGCTCGCGAGGGCTTGTTTTTCTTCCCGAAGTTAGCGTAGAGTTTCCTCACTGTGTTTGCATGGGTCGCTATGGTTCGTGACCTGGGCAGTAGCTCTGAGTATTGCTACAACCCGTTCGACGTCTCTTACTTTCCTGCAACCAGCCCAGTATTTCTTTCATCGGAAAGAAGCTGTCACCAATTCAAGTTCCAAGGAAATAAGAAAATGTCCCAACGTCAGAGCGGTACCGTCAAGTGGTTTAACGACGAGAAAGGTTTTGGTTTTATCACTCCAGAAAGCGGTCCGGATCTGTTCGTGCACTTCCGCGCTATTCAGGGCAACGGCTTCAAGAGCCTGAAAGAAGGCCAAAAAGTGACTTTCATCGCCGTTCAAGGCCAGAAAGGCATGCAAGCTGACGAAGTTCAAGCCGAAGGCTGATTCGTCCAGTTGCTGAAAAAAGCCCCTGCCGGGAACGCCAGGGGCTTTTTTGTGCCCGGAATTTGATGGAGAGCCAAGGATGAGCAAACGACTGACCCCCCAAGGCGATTTCGCCCCCGCACCATTCGGCCGCCGCATGGCCGCCGTGCTCTATGACTTCCTGCTGTGCATTGCGCTGCTGATGGTGACCACGCTGGTCTACAAGCTGATCATGATGGCGTTCATCGGCGAGGCACGCCTGCGGACTTTATCCGAATCCGGTTCGCTGGACGGCGACCCCTTCCTGTCGACACTGCTGTTCTGCGCCCTGTTCGCCTTCTTCGCCAAGTTCTGGATGCATGCCGGGCAGACCCTGGGCATGCAGGTATGGGGTGTGCGGGTGCAGAACCCCGACGGCACTGCGCTGACCATCTGGCAGGCGCTGCTGCGCTTCATCGTCGCCATCGGCTCGTGGCTGTGCTTCGGCGCGGGCTTCTGGTGGGCGTTGATCGATAAGCAGAAGCGTGGCTGGCATGACATCTACTCGGGGACGCAGTTGGTGCACATCCCCAAGCGACCGAAGTGACCGTCTCTCCCCCTGTGGGACCGAGCGAAGCTCGGGAAGCAGGCGACACAAATCCCAGACAATAAAAAACCGACCCTGAGGTCGGTTTTTCTATCGCGGCCAGTATCAGCCCGCGCGGCGCAGCAACCACCACCCCACCACCGCGCAGAACAGCGACGGGATCACCACCGCCAGCAGCGGCGGGAAGCCGAATACCAGGCTGGATGGGCCCAACAGGTCCTGGACGATGCGGAAGGTAAAGCCTACCAGCACGCCGGTGAACACACGCTGGCCCAGGGTTACCGAGCGCAATGGACCAAAGATGAACGAGATCGCCATCAGCACCAGCGCCGCCGTCACCAGCGGCTGCAGGATCTTGGTCCAGAACGCCAGCCAGTAGGTGGAGTTGCGCAAGCCCTGGTCGGACAGGTAGTGGATGTAGCTCCACAGGCCGGTGATGGACAACGACTCGGGGGCCATGATCACGGTGCTGAGCAACTGAGGCGTCACGGTCACATCCCACTCTTCGGACGGGCTGTTGATCACTTCGGTACGGTCGCCATGGAACACCGTGGTGGCCACGTCGGTCAGGTTCCAGTGGCCATTGCCGTACTGGGCCTTCTTGGCGAAGCTGGCGGTCTTGATATGGCGCTGGTCATCGAAGGTGTAGCGGGTTACGCCATACAGCAGGCCGGCCGGCTGGACCGTGTTGATGTGAATGAATTGCTCGCCTTCGCGGTGCCACAGGCCGTGGCGGCCGCTTTGCGCGTCGCCAATGCCCTGGGCCAGGGAACGGTCGGCCTGGGCCTTGGCCTCGGTGACCGGCGCGATGTATTCGCCGATCAGCAGGCCGCACACCATCAGTACCAGCATGGGCTTCATCACCGCCCAGACGATACGCGACACCGACACGCCAGCGGCGCGCATGATGGTCAGTTCACTGTTGCTGGCCAGGGTACCCAGGCCGATCAGGCAGCCGATCAGGGCGGCCATCGGCAACATGTCGTACAGCCGTCGCGGGGCGGTCAGCAACACGAACCAGGCCACATCGGCCAAGCCGTAAGTGGCACTGACGTCGCTCATTTCGTCGATGAAGGCGAACAGCGTGGCCAGGCCCAGGATGACACCCAGCACCGCCAGGATGGCCATCAGCACGCTGCGGCCGATGTATCGGTCGAGCTTAACCACGGGCCACCTCCAGCGAACGGCGGCTGGCCATCTTCAGGCGCAGCGGCTCCCAGTACATCAGCGCCAGGCCGATGGCCAGGAACAGCCCGTGCACCCACCACAAGCCCAGGGCCGAGTGGATCTTGCCCTTTTCCAGGGCGCCGCGCGCCGAGATCAGGATGGTCAGGTAGGCCATATACAGAAGAATCGCCGGCAACAGTTTGAGGAAGCGCCCCTGGCGCGGGTTGACCCGCGACAGCGGAACGGCCATCAGGGTCACGATGAACACCAGCAAGGGCAGCGACAGGCGCCATTGCAGTTCGGCTGGGTCATTGGCTTCGCCGGAGAACAGTTTGCTGCTGGGGATGGCGTCGCGGTCAGTGACTTCTTCGCTGACCTCGGGCTTGGGCAGCATCACGCCGTAGGTTTCATACTGAATGGCGCGGTAGTCGGCCTGGCCGGGGATGCCGTCATAGCGGTAGCCGTTGTTCAGGATCAGGTAGCGACTGCCGTCGGGGCGGCGCTCCTGGCGACCCTTCTCGCCCAGCAACAGGGTGATACCACGGTCCTTGGCATCCTGGCCCAGGCGTTTCTGCGAGATGAACACGCCGCCCAGGTTGATGCGGTCGTCACTCATGGTCTCGGTGTAGGTGACCCTACTTTCGTCGCGCAGGGCCTGGAAGCGGCCTGGCTCCAGGGTGTCGAACTCGGTCATGGCGTCCTGCTGGTTGAGCACCTGGGAGAACTGCTGGGCGCCCAGGGGCGCCAGGCTCAGGCTCAGCCAGGCCACGATCAGCGCGACCAGCGCAGCCGGGGCCATGGTGATGGCCAGCAGGCGCTGCTGACTCATGCCGGTGGCGGCCAGCACGGTCATCTCGCTTTCCAGGTACAGCCGGCCGTAGGCCAGCAGGATACCCAGGAACAGGCCCAGCGGCAGAATCAGCTGCAGGAAGCCTGGCAGGCGATAGCCCATGATGAGGAACAGCACGCCCGGGTCCAGGGCGCCCGAGGCGGCCTGGGCCAGGTACTTGACGAAGCGCCCGCTCATGATGATCACCAGCAGTACCGCACTGACGGCACTGAGGGTGAGCATGACTTCGCGGGACAGATAACGGAAGACGATCAAACCGGACACTCCAGGGTTGTCAGGCTCAGACGGCCGAACAAGGGATACATAGCTGACACTTCTACGGGTAGGTTTGCTTGACGCGAACCGGAAAAAAGTTGGCGCATTATCCTGTGATTGAGCCTGCCTGTCACTTCGCGTGCACACACAGTTACGCAAAGCCTTCCGGAAGGGTTGTCAGGCCCGGCCGGCAAGGGTCAAACTGGGACCTTTGGCCTGGCCCTGCCAGGCTGCTTCAAGGCGCACCCGACAGAGGCTGCGCACTTCGACAGTTCATTAGGGGACCCGGAAATGGAATTGGTTGTAAAAAGCGTCAGCGCTGAAAGCCTGAAGACCGCGACCCTGGTCGTCGCCGTGGGCGAAGGCCGCAAGCTGGGTACCGTGGGCAAGAAGGTCGACGAACTGAGCGGCGGCGCCCTGGCCACCATCCTCAAGCGTGGCGACCTGACCGGCAAGCCGGGCCAGACCCTGCTGCTGCAAAGCCTGCCGGGCCTGAAGGCCGAGCGCGTGCTGCTGGTAGGCACCGGCGCCGACGAATTGCTGGGCGACCGCGCCTGGCGCAAACTGGGCGCTGCCGTGCTGGGCGCGCTGAAAGGCCTGGGCGGCACCGACGCGGTGCTGGCCCTGGACGAGCTGGGCGTGAAAGGCCGCGATGCCTACGGCAAGGCTCGCCTGCTGGCCGAGACCCTGCAGGACGGCGAATACGTCTTCGACCGCTTCAAGAGCAAGAAGGCCGAACCCCGCGCCCTGAAGAAAATCACCCTGCTGACCGACAAGGCAAGCCAGGCCGACGTCGAGCGCGCCGTAACCCATGCCAGCGCCATCGCCACCGGCATGAGCTTCACCCGCGACCTGGGCAACCTGCCGCCCAACGTCTGCCACCCAAGCTACCTGGCCGAACAGGCCAAGGAGCTGGGCAAGGAACACAAGAACCTCAAGGTCGAGATCCACGACGAGAAGAAACTCAAGGAACTGGGCATGGGCGCTTTCCTGGCCGTGGCCCAGGGCAGCGACCAGCCGCCCCGCCTGATCGTGCTCAACTACCAGGGCGGCAAGAAGTCCGACAAGCCGCACGTGCTGGTAGGCAAGGGCATCACCTTCGACACCGGCGGCATCAGCATCAAGCCGGCGGCGGGCATGGACGAGATGAAGTACGACATGTGCGGCGCCGCCAGCGTGTTCGGCACCCTGCGCGCCGTGCTGGAACTCAAGCTGCCGATCAACCTGGTGTGCGTACTGGCGTGCGCCGAGAACATGCCGAGCGGCAAGGCCACGCGCCCTGGCGACATCGTCAGCACCATGAGCGGCCAGACCGTGGAAATCCTCAACACCGACGCCGAAGGCCGCCTGGTGCTGTGTGACGCCCTGACCTACGTTGAACGCTTCAAGCCCGCCTCGGTGATCGACATCGCCACCCTGACCGGCGCCTGCGTCGTTGCCCTGGGCGGCCACACCACGGGCCTGATGAGCAACAACGATGAGCTGGTCGAGCAACTGCTGGACGCCGGCAAGCAGGCCGATGACCGCGCCTGGCAACTGCCACTGTTCGAGGAATACCAGGAACAACTGGATTCGCCGTTCGCCGACATCGCCAACATCGGCGGCCCGAAAGGCGGCGCCATCACCGCGGGTTGCTTCCTGTCGCGCTTCACCAAGGGCTACGCCTGGGCGCACCTGGACATCGCCGGCACTGCATGGCTCAGCGGCGGCAAGGACAAGGGCGCCACTGGCCGCCCAGTGCCCCTGCTGACCCAGTACCTGCTGGACCGCGCTGGCGTGTGATGTATTTGGCTTGAGATGTGTGGTGCCTGCTTCCCGAGCTTCGCTCGGTCCCACACCTTTCGCGGCAGTTGTGCCAATGGCGCAAAGCTTTCAGCCCTTGGAGGCACCGCAGGTTTACCTGTGGTGCCTCCAAGGCTAAGTGCTTTGCTTTACTGACTCACATTGCCCGAAAGGTGTGGGACCGAGCAAAGCTCGGGAAACGGCCACTACAAATCCCCCGACAACCCAAAAAACCAACCATGACCAAAGTCGATTTCTATATCCTACCCAGCCCGCTACCCGCAGCGCGCCTGGACTTCGCCTGCAAGCTGGTGGAAAAGGCCTGGCGCCTGGGCCACCGGGTGTACCTGCACTGCAGCGACACCGAGCAGCGCGAGCAACTCGACGCCCGCCTGTGGGCCTTCAAGGCCGAAAGCTTCGTACCCCACGGCCTGGCCGAGCAAGACCCGGACGCCGTCATCGCCCTGGGCCTTGGCGACGCACCCGCCAGCCATCAGGACCTGCTGGTCAACCTGGACCTGAAAGTGCCTGCCTTTGTCGGCCGCTTCGCCCGCGTGGCTGAAGTGGTGGTCGAAGACCCTGCTATTCGTCAGGCCGCACGGGAGAGTTTCCGTTTCTACCGTGAACAGGGCTATCCTCTGCAAGATCACCGCTTACAGCGACTCTGAGCCAACGATGGACACTGCGAACAATTTGCCCAAGTCCGCGCACCTGCTGGACGACCTCGAGTCGATCCGTAAGCTGCTCGGCGACGATACCCTGCAACCGCCGCTGTTGACCGATACCGTGGTCAGCGCCGAACAGATTCCGTTGCTCTTCGACCAGCTCGAAGCCCAGCAAAAGGCCGAGGCTAAGGCCGCGCCTGAGCCAGCCCCCGCCCCGCCACCTCCGCCCACCCCGGCCCAGAACCGCCAGGACACCCTGCTGCATCTGGATGCCGAGTTGCGCGCCGCTGCCCAATTGATCATGCAGGACGTGATCGACGATTTCGCCCCGCACATCGAGACCGAAATCAAGCGCCGCCTGGAAGCGCGCATGGAGCGGCTGCTCAACCCGTAACCTCTGACTTCCTCTGATTCTCCCTGTGGGAGCGGGCTCTGCCCGCGAAAAGCACACCGCGTAATGCCTGAATGCCTGCGGCGCCCTTTTCGCGGGCAGAGCCCGCTCCCACAGGGGGACTGCGAGGATAGCGCCTACCGATCCCGGCCCATCCCCGTTATACTAATCGGCTTTCCTGAATAAATGCCTATTAGGGTCCCGCCGAGCATGGATAAGACCTACCAGCCGCACGCCATTGAAACTTCCTGGTACCAGACCTGGGAGTCCGAGAACTATTTCGCTCCGCAAGGCGCGGGCGACTCGTACACCATCATGATCCCGCCGCCGAACGTCACCGGCAGCCTGCACATGGGCCATGGTTTCAACAACGCGATCATGGACGCCCTGATCCGTTTCCGCCGCATGCAGGGCCGCAACACCCTGTGGCAGCCAGGTACCGACCACGCCGGTATCGCCACCCAGATGCTGGTAGAGCGCCAACTCGAAGCCCAGGGCCAGAACCGTCATGACCTGGGCCGCGAGAAGTTCCTGGAAAAGGTCTGGGAGTGGAAGGATCAGTCGGGCGGCAACATCAGCCGCCAGATCCGCCGCCTGGGCTCGTCCGTGGACTGGAGCCGCGAGCGCTTCACCATGGACGACGGCCTGTCCGAAGCGGTCAAGGAAGCCTTCGTGCGCCTGCACGAGGACGGCCTGATCTACCGCGGCAAGCGCCTGGTCAACTGGGACACCAAACTGCACACGGCCATTTCCGACCTGGAAGTGGAAAACCACGACGAGAAAGGCTCGCTGTGGAACCTGCGCTACCCGCTGGCCGACGGCGCCAAGACCGCCGAAGGCCTGGATTACCTGATCGTTGCCACCACGCGTCCGGAAACCATGCTGGGCGACGCCGCCGTTGCCGTGAACCCCAACGATGAGCGCTACCAGGCCCTGATCGGCAAGTTCGTCGAGCTGCCGCTGGTCGGCCGCCGTATCCCGATCATCGCCGACGACTACTGCGACCCTGAATTCGGAACCGGCTGCGTGAAAATCACCCCGGCCCACGATTTCAACGACTACGAAGTCGGCAAGCGCCACAACCTGCCGCTGCTGAACATCTTCGACAAAAACGCCAACGTGCTGCCGGCTGCCCAGGTGTTCAACCTGGACGGCACGCTGAACGACAGCGTCGACGGTTCGCTGCCGGCCGAATACGCCGGCCTGGACCGTTTTGAAGCGCGCAAGCAGATCGTTGCCGCCTTCGACGCCGCCGGCTTGCTGGTCAGCGTCGACGACCACGGGCTGAAAGTACCGAAGGGCGACCGCTCGGGCACCATCATCGAGCCGTGGCTGACCGACCAGTGGTACGTGTCCACCAAGCCGCTGGCCGAGCCTGCGATTGCCGCCGTGGAAGACGGCCGCATCCAGTTCGTGCCCAAGCAGTACGAGAACATGTACTTCTCGTGGATGCGCGACATCCAGGACTGGTGCATCAGCCGTCAGCTGTGGTGGGGCCACCGTATCCCGGCCTGGTACGACGAGTCGGGCAAGGTCTACGTAGGCCGCAGCGAGGAAGAAGTGCGCACCAAGCACGGCCTGGGCGCCGACGTTGTCCTGAACCAGGACAACGACGTGCTGGACACCTGGTTCAGCTCGGGCCTGTGGACCTTCTCCACCCTGGGCTGGCCGGAACAGACCGAGTTCCTGAAGAAATTCCACTCCACCGACGTGCTGGTCACCGGTTTCGACATCATTTTCTTCTGGGTTGCCCGGATGATCATGCTGACCATGCACCTGGTGAAAGATCCGGACGGCACCCCGCAGGTACCGTTCAAGACCGTCTACGTGCACGGCCTGGTGCGTGATGGCCAGGGCCAGAAGATGTCCAAGTCCAAGGGCAACGTGCTGGACCCACTGGACATCATCGACGGCATCGAGCTGGAAGCCCTGGTGCAGAAGCGCACCAACGGCCTGATGCAGCCCAAGCTGGCGAAGAAGATCGAGAAGCAGACCCGCGACGAGTTCGCCGACGGCATCGCCAGCTACGGCACCGACGCCCTGCGCTTCACCTTCTGCTCGCTGGCTTCCACCGGCCGCGACATCAAGTTCGACATGGGCCGCGTGGAAGGCTATCGCAACTTCTGCAACAAGATCTGGAACGCCACCCGCTACGTGCTGGACAAGGGCGAGGACTGCGGCCAGAACGGCGAGGCCTTCGAGCTGTCCCTGGCGGACCGCTGGATCATTTCGCAGCTGCAGCGCACCGAAGCCGAAGTGACCCGCCAGCTGGACCAGTTCCGCTTCGACCTGGCCGCCCAGGCCCTGTACGAGTTCATCTGGAACCAGTACTGCGACTGGTACCTGGAGCTGTCCAAGCCTGTGCTGTGGGACGAGAACGCCCCGGTCGAGCGTCAGCGCGGCACCCGTCGCACCCTGGTGCGCGTGCTGGAAGTGGCCATGCGCCTGGCGCACCCATTCATGCCGTTCATCACCGAAGAAATCTGGCAGCGCCTGGCGCCGCTGGTGGGCGCGGAAGGCAAGACCATCATGCTGCAACCTTGGCCAGTGGCCAACGAAGCACGCATCGACGAGGCGGCCGAGAACGATATCGAATGGCTCAAAGGCCTGATGCTGGGCGTGCGCAACATTCGTGGCGAAATGAACATCGGCCCGGGCAAGCCCCTGGCCCTGTTCCTGAAAAACGCCAGCGCCGAAGACAAGCGCCGCCTGGTCGAGAACGAAGCCCTGCTGAAAAAGCTGGCCAAGCTCGAGTCCATCACCGTGCTGGAAGCCGGCGCCGAAGCCCCGTTGAGCGCTACCGCGCTGGTCGGCGAGCTGGAAGTGCTGGTGCCGATGGCCGGCCTGATCGACAAGGACGCCGAACTGGCGCGCCTGGACAAGGAAATCCAGCGCCTGCAAGGTGAAGTGGCACGCGTGGGCGGCAAGCTGTCCAACGCCGCCTTTGTCGACAAGGCACCGCCTGCGGTGATCGAGAAAGAGCGCGCCAAGATGGCCGAGGCCGAGCAAGCCCTGAGCAAGCTGGCCGAGCAGCACGCGCGCATCGCCAGCCTGTAAATCCTCCGGCGGCCTCTTCGCGGGCAGAGCCCGCTCCCACAAGGTTCTGTGTACACAGGACCCATGTGGGAGCGGGCTCTGCCCGCGAAGAGGCCCGTACGGACAACGGAAATATCCCCTCATGTCCGCCCCCAGCAAACCCACCTTCCACCCCCGCAACCGCCATCAAGGCCGTTACGACTTCCCGCAACTGATCAAGAGCAGCCCCGAGCTTGGCCAGTATGTGATCCTCAACCCCTACGGCAAGCAAAGCATCGACTTCGCCAACCCGGCGGCGGTCAAGGTGTTCAACCGCGCCCTGCTCAAGGCGCTGTACGGCATCCACCACTGGACCATTCCGGAAGGCTACCTGTGCCCGCCCATCCCCGGGCGCGCCGACTACATCCACGCCATCGCCGACCTGCTGGCTGAAACCAACGGCGGCGAGATCCCCCGTGGCAGCTCGGTGCGCGCACTGGACATCGGCACCGGTGCCAACTGCATCTACCCGCTGCTGGGCCACAGCGACTACCGCTGGCACTTCACAGGCTCCGACATCGACAGCGTGGCCCTGGCCTCGGCCAAGGCCATTGTGCAGGCCAACAAGCTCGACAAGGGCATCAGCCTGCGTCAGCAGGCAAACCCCAGGCACATCCTCACCGGCCTGCTGAAGGCCGATGAGCGCTTCGACCTGACCCTGTGCAACCCGCCCTTCCATGCGTCCCTGGAAGAGGCCACCCGTGGCAGCCAGCGCAAGTGGCGTGCCCTGGGCAAGGCCGACCCCAAGCGCAAGCTGCCGGTGCTCAACTTCGGCGGGCAAAGCAATGAACTGTGGTGCGAGGGGGGCGAGATTCGCTTCGTGACCCAGCTGATCAATGAAAGCGTGGGGGTGGGCCAGCAGGTGCTGTGGTTCAGTACCCTGGTGTCCAAGGCGTCGAACCTGCCGCCTATCCAGGTGGCGCTGAAGAAGGCGGGTGCCGCGCAGGTGCGCGTGGTCGAGATGGGCCAGGGGCAAAAGCAGAGCCGCTTCGTGGCCTGGACCTTCCAGACCGAGGCGCAACAGCAGGCCAGGTACAAACCACAAACCCTGTAGCAGCTGCCGCAGGCTGCGTCATGGGCAACGCCGTGCATCAGGTACCGCGCGGCGCCGATGACGCGGCCTGGCGACCGCTGCTACAAGGGATTCGTCGTCAAAACGCAGGCACAAAAAAAGCCGTGACCGGGTTGCCCCGGTCACGGCTTTTTCACGACTGGTTACAAAATTACTTGTTAACCGAATCAGTCAGCACTTTGGCTGGAACAAACTTGACGACTTTCTTGGCAGCGATTTCGATCGGTGCGCCAGTCGAAGGGTTACGGCCGGTACGAGCTGGACGCTCGGTGATTTTCAGCTTGCCAATGCCTGGCAGGGTGATTTCGCTGCCATTTTCCAGCTGGTCGGCAACGATCTGGCCCAGTTGCTCGAGAGCATTGCGCGCGGTGGTTTTTGGCGCGTCGATGGCTTCAGCGATGTCGGCGATCAGTTGGTCTTTGGTCAATGCCATGGTGGTGTTCCTTCCCTATCAAATTCAGTTGGATTGCAGAGTGCAACATCAGTCAAAAACGCCGTAACCCCTCGGGGCCGGCAATCGGTCTACAGCCACGCCAATCGCGAATGTAGATGCACAAATCGGTATTTGGTTCGACCTGACGGCAGCTATCTGCGGGCGATGCGCCCTTGTGGAGCGCAAGACCGGGCAAAACTAGCACACAGAAACAGAAATATCCGCCACTACCTGGCCATTTGTTCAGGTTTATCGCAGGTTTGGTTGAAAAATAGACAAAAGTCTCTAATTCCCCCCCTGAAACAGCGCCGCCGGGCCGCCAAACCCCCAGTTGCGTTACACTTGCCGCCTTTGCGCCCGGCCGACACGCTCGCCCCGGCCCTCCCCCTTTCGACGCACCGAGAAGCCCCATGCCGATCCGTCACTGCATTGTCCACCTGATCGAAAAGAAGCCCGACGGTACCCCTGCGGTGCTGCACGCCCGTGATACCGAACTGGGTGAGTCCCAGGCCATCGAGAACCTGCTGGCCGACCTCAACGACAGCTACAACGCCAAACAGGGCAAGGCATGGGGCTTCTTCCACCCCGAGTCCGGCGCCCACCCGTTCAGCGGCTGGCTGAAGCAATACATGGATGCCGAACAGGACTTCACCGCCTTCAGCCGCGAAGCCGTCGAGCACCTGCAAAAGCTGATGGAAGAGTCCAACCTGTCCACCGGCGGCCACGTGCTGTTCGCCCACTACCAGCAAGGCATGACCGACTACCTGGCCATCGCCCTGCTGCACCACAGCGAAGGCGTGGCCGTGAACGCCGAGCTGGACGTGACCCCGTCGCGCCATCTGGACCTGGGCCAGTTGCACCTGGCCGCGCGCATCAACATTTCCGAATGGCAGAACAACAAGAATTCCAAGCAGTACATCTCGTTCATCAAGGGCAAGAACGGCAAGAAGGTGTCGGAGTACTTCCGCGACTTCATCGGCTGCCAGGAAGGTGTCGACGGCCCAGGTGAAACCCGCACCCTGCTCAAGGCTTTCAGCGACTTCGTGGAAAGCGAGGACCTGCCCGAGGAAGCCGCCCGCGAGAAGACCCAGGCGCTGGTGGAATACGCCACCACCCAGACAAAGCACGGCGAGCCGGTGGCCCTGGAAGAACTGTCGGGGCTGATCGATGAAGACCGCCCGCGCGCCTTCTACGATCACATCCGCAACAAGGACTACGGCCTGTCGCCCGAGATCCCGGCCGACAAGCGCACCCTCAACCAATTCCGCCGCTTCACCGGCCGCGCCGAAGGCCTGTCCATCAGCTTTGAAGCCCACCTGCTGGGCTCCAAGATTGAATACGACGAAGAAGCCGGCACCCTGATCATCAAGGGCCTGCCTACCCAGCTCACCGATCAGCTCAAGCGCCGCAAGGACTGATCAGGTGCTGAACAAGACCCTCAAGCGGGTGCTGCCGATTTTGCTGGTGGTGGTGGTGTTTCAGCAGTGGCCCAAGATTCAGGCGTATTTCAGCCCTAGCTCGCAATTGTCGGCGCAGGCCCGGGCCGGCGCCCGGGTGACGCTGTATGCAACTGACTGGTGCGGGTACTGCAAGGACTTCCGCCGCTTCCTGGATCGCCAGGGGGTGGCGTATCAGGAATTCGATATCGATAAGGACGCTGAAGCACGCAAGCGCTATGAGGCCCTGGGCGGGCGGGGTATCCCCATGCTGGACGTCAACGGCGTCCAGCTCCGCCAATACGACGAAAAACAAATCCTCCAGGCCCTGCAACAGCCGTAGCCGCAGCCTGGCGGCAGCGGTTACGGATCAGTGTTTCTGCAACTTGAAGCCCAAGCGCGGGAAGTGCACATGCACCACACCCGCCTGCGGGTTTTCGCGGCGCACGATCAGTTCCTCAGCCCCGGCGTACACGAGCTCGCCCGCCACAGGATCAACGCCATAATCGACGGCCGACACCGTCACCGCATCCCCCACCTTGAAACCATTAGGGTCGACGAACCCATCCACCGGCAACGCTGCCGGAGCACTGTTGCGAGCCACCTCAAGCGCCTGCTCGGCAGTGAATTCGCTGTAGGCGCCATGCCCGAAGCCCAATACACGGCCCAGCCACGCATGGACGGCCGGGTAGTCGTCCACCAGCGGCGAGGTCACCGGCGTGCCCTTGAGGAACCACATCGGATGGGCCACGGCGAAGTCGGCAATCGAAGGTTCGCCGAACAGGTAGTCGCCCTCCTCACGCTGCAGTTGCTGCTCCAGACGAGCCATGAACACCGGCCATTGGTGTTTGGCCTGCTCGATCGGCAGGCGCGTGGCGCTGCCGCCACTGAACAGTTGCGCACGGTCGGCGATGAAGGCTTTGACGGCCTCCGGCGGCAGGCGGGCGAAGCGCACGGCCACGGACTCGGGCTGGAACACCAGGCTGACGGCGTGCTGGAACAGCGTTGCATCGGCCCAGGCGGCGAACGCCGCGACGGTCATCTCCTGGCCTTCGGGGAAGAAGGCCGGCAACGCCTTTTCCTGATCCAGACGACGAGCGATCAGGGATGTGTCGCAGTAGATGTCAGCGCCCACCTGCAGCACCGGGGTCTTGCGGTAGCCGCCGGTCAGGGCTACCAGGTCGGGCTTGGGCATCACCGGGGGGATCAGCACGGAACGCCACGACAAGCCCTTGAACCCCAGCATCAGGCGGGCCTTTTCAGCGAACGGGGACGCGGGATAGTGATGCAGGATCAAGTCGGTCATCTTCGGTTCCGCCACAGGGCTAAAAGCCCAAGCTTAACCGCGCGACCACCAACGGCCTACCCACTCAGGCTGATAGTGACTCATCAACCCCATCGATCGGCACGTACGAGGCCACCAATCGCTCCTTGGCGCTTTTGCGCAGGCGTTTGATCAGGCGCTCCTGGCGCAGGGCCTCGCCCTTGTCGGGCCAGCATTCCACGTACACCAGCGCCATGGCCGGGCTGGAACTGAAGAAGCGTGCGCCCTTGCCGCTCTGGTGCTGGGCGAACCGCCGCCGGGGGTTGTCGCTGATGCCGCAGTACAGCGAGCCATTGGCAGCGCGCACCAGGTACACGTACCAAGGCTTGGGGGACGACGGCAGAGTGGCTTCGATCACGCAGGCAAGACCGCTTTATGGACGGGTGCATTCTACCTTTTTCTGACGGGGAACAGCCCCCTTTCTCTCGCGTTCCTACCTACCGTCAGCCAAGGGCCAGGCACCCGCATCGCCATTTCCCCCCGGCAGCCGGTCGACCGGGCGACAGACGCCAGCCACCGAACAAAATAGCGTAGGTAGCCCATTCATCGTGAGGCTCCCCCCCCATGAAAGCATCAATAGTCACTGGCGGCCTGCTGGGCTGCGTACTCACCTTGCCGCTGGCACTCACGGCCCATGCCGACCTGGGTACCGACACCGCGAAAGCCATGCAGGCAGCCTATAATGCCACCCCGCAGCACTGCGAAGGCAGGCCCGCGTACGGTTGCTCTGGCATCCTGCTGAGGGTCACCAAGCCGTCGGACAAATACTTCACCTGGAACAACAACCCGAAAGCCGTGGAAAAGGGCGGTATCTCATTCTCTTACCTGCGCGCCGATGCGCCGATCACGGCACTGGCCGAAAGCGCACGCAGCGGCTATAGCCTCGCCCCTGTGCTGCAGCGCCCGGCCGGCACCATGAAATACCGGCCGCTGTGCGCCTACCCCACTGATGGCGATACCTGGACGCGTGACAAGGCCGGCTGTGGCGACAACGCACAGACACCGGACATCAAGGAAGATCGCTGTGACAAAGTCGGGATAAACACGGCCGAGCAGTGGGTAAATCACTATCGCAATTCCCCGCAACCGTATGCGCCCGACGCCTGGAAAGGCAACCCGGACCAGCGCTACATTGCCCAGTGCGGATTTGACGTCCGCGACAAGGCAGGCACGCAGAATGCTGACAACTTCTACCAGGCCCTGCGGGTGATGCAACTGATGAACGATCGCCCGTTCGCCTGGAACGAAGTCATCGTCACGGCTTGGGATGAATCACGCTTCAAGGAGCTGCCCATCCAGTCGTTCTTCCACATCGAAGGCAGGGGTGGCCTGGGCGACGCGCAAATGGTGCAGAAACAGTGGCATGACCAGACCGGGAAGTTCATCCCCGTCATTGCTATCAGGCTATCGGCGGGCGACACCCCCGCGCAATTTACTTACCGCCCTGCCGATCAACACAAGAGCGTGCCCCACTGATCAGCGCAGTTGCCCCTGTTGAAACGCCCTGAGCCCCTTGAGCGCCTGCTGCCGCACCTTGCCCTTGAGCATCGGCGACCAGCCCAGCAGCAGGCCGGGGGTGCCCAAGGCCTGACGTGACCAGCGCCAGAAATCGAAGTGGTCGTGATGCTCGCAGATCTTGCCGTCGCGGAACACGAAGCGGGCGTGGATATCGTTGACCACCGTGCGGCCGGTCTGGCTGAACAGGTAAGTGGCCACCCAATGCGCCGAGCCACTGTTGTCACTGGCGTGAACATGGTCGAAGGTCAGGGAGAAGTCCTTGGCCCTGGCAGCCAGCATGCGCCACATATCGCCAGCGTCCTTGCCTCGCAAAGTACCGAACGCCGGGTCGCTGAACAGCACATCGTCGGTATAGCTGGCCGCCATGGCCTCGGCGTCCAGGCGCTGGAAGGCCAGGTAGAAACGGGTGATCAGGGCTGCGTTGGCTTCGCTCATGGGCAAGACTCTTGTTGGGATGGCTGCATCCTAACAGGTGTAGCCGTTGCTGCCAGGCTGCGCTGGCCTTTTGCCTTCCGAAAAAGCGTCAGGGGCTGTCAAGGCCAGCGCAGCCTGGCGGTAGCAACTACGGGTGGTTGTGGACGCCTGGCTTGGCATCGAGCGAATAGGTGACGGGCTCCGGCGTGCCCTCCCACCCGATAGAGAAGCCTTCAGTAGTCCATTGTACGGAAGAGAAGTCAGTATCCTGACCTTCGTCGCCCGTACTCTGGCTCGAAAGCGCAATTGAATGCAGGCAACTGCTGACCAGCACCTCCTTGCGCATCACCAAGCCCGTTCCCTCTATGCGGTACACCTTAAGCCGTATTTCGCGACCAGCACCGCAATAGCCGGAAGGGTTCCTTGGGTTTGACGCGTTGGATAGAAACACTGAAATGTAACGCTGATTGCCCACCGGGTGCTTTCTCGGGTCAAGGAAAACCCCATCCACATTGTCTGGCAGTGCAAGGGAATATGTACTGCCGTCCGAAATCCTTAATTGGATTACCCCGGTTTCCTTTGACTGCAAGCTAGTGTCGTCTGCGGCTATAGCTGCACCCGCAAGGGCTAGAAGCACAACAGACATAATGCCTGACCAGATGTTATTGATCGCTAACGTGGTCGGCATAGCAGACTCCGTTATAGCTCCACGCATGCTCACCCGACTGCCCTCTTGTTCCCCTGTTGTAGGTAGCCTTATCTCGCTCGCGTAACTGAGACTCGGTTTTACCGACGTTCTGAGGCTTGTTCATCGCCCAGCCGATATTGCCGGTCGCGGTATCACACAGAATGCTTTTGCGGCGGACCCAATCCTCCCATCTGTTTTTGCCGTTGAGATCCAACCGCCACGACTTTTCGCGGGAGACGAAGGTATCTGAATCCTTGAAGACTCTCAGTACCCCATCTTTGCGCTCGCGCTCCCTTAGGCCGCTGGCCTTGGCTTCCCACTCAATTGTCCAAGACCAGGTGTACTCACCGACGAAACTGGCTTCAAATTCAAAGATGATCTCGGGCATCAACGCATCAGTCGTGATCTGGAATACGTCAGCTTCGGCTGGAGAGACCCAGGTCAGCGATGGTTTGGAAGAAGTCACCAAAGTGACGGTGTGATGGTTCGCTTGGGTTGAGCCTGCGTTGTTGACTTGTTGCAACACGCTACCCTCTTGTCATGGTCGCTGCCGGTCAGCGGCAAGAATGAAAAGAGGAACTCTGGCAGCAGACTATAAAGCACGGATATAGGAAATTTCCGAGTAACCAGACGGGAAATGCCACCACGGCAACGAAGCGCCGACCAACGACCCAATGGCGTCTTCGCCCAGCGCAGCCTGGCTGCAGCGGCTACAGCGGCGTCGCCTGCATCGCGGCCAAGGCCGGCTCCTACCACGAACGGCGTAGGAGCCGACTTTAGTCGCGATGCAGACGACGCCGTTTCAAGACCATTGCTGCCGAAGATCAAACCTTCTCACTGCGGACCTGCACATGCAACGCCCGACCAGCCCCCATGCCCGCGATGATCGCCAGGCCGCCGATGACCGCAAAAATCCAACCCACCGCACTCCAGCCACCGGTCCAGTCGTGCACCAGGCCCACCGCCAGCGGCCCCATGGACGCCAGGGTGTAGCCCACGCCCTGGGCCATGCTCGACAGGTTGGCAGCCACGTGGGCATCGCTGGCGCGCAGCACGATCAGGGTCAGCGCCACGGCGAACATGGCGCCCTGACCCAGCCCCAGCACCACGGCCCAGAACCACAGCCCGCCCAAGGGCGCGTACAAACAACCGAACAGGCCAGCCAAGGTCAGGCCCATGACGGTGACGATGGCGATACGCTGGTCCTTGCCGCGCGTGGCCAGCCACGGCGCGATCAACGAGCTGCCCAGCTGGATGATGATCGAGAACGACATCACCAACCCCGCCTCGGCGGCGCCCAGGCCACGGCCGATCAGCATCGACGGCAGCCAGCCGAACACGATGTAGGCCAGCGATGATTGCAGGCCCATGAACAGCGTGACCTGCCAGGCCAGGCGATCACGGAACAGGCCGCGCACGCGGTAGGCTGCATGATGGGCGCCGTGCTTCTGAAGGGTCTGGGGCAGCCAGAACAGTGCAGCCAGTACCGCCGGTGCCACCCAGAATCCCAGGCCCATGCTCCAGCGGTTGCCGAATACTTCTGCCAGGGGCACGCTGGCACCGGCCGCCAAGGCCGCGCCCAGGCACAGGGCCATGGTGTATACGCCGGTCATGGTGCCGGCGTTCTTGGGGAAATCGCGCTTGACGATGCCCGGCAGCAGTACGCCGATGATGCCGATGCTGGCACCCGACACCACGCTGCCGGCAAACAGCCCGACCACACCGAACTGGCTGCGCAAGGCGATGCCGGCGGCCAGCAGCAACAGGATGCCCAGCACTACCCGCTCGGCACCGAACCGACGCGACAGCAGCGGCGCCAGTGGCGCGAACAGGCCCAGGCACAGCACCGGCAGCGTGGTCAGCAGGCCTGCCGTCGACCCGCTCAGGCCCAGGCTTTCGGACACCTGGCCCAACAAAGGCGCCATGCTGGATAACGCCGGGCGCAGGTTCAGCGCTACCAGCACCAGGCCCAGCAGTAAAAGCCAGGGCTTGGGCAAGCTCGCCGGTTGGTCGGTCGACGCGCTCAGCGTCTCGGTGGTTGGCGTGGACATAAGGCAGGTTCCTCGATCACAGATCAGGCCCGTCGATCAGCTCGCGGCAGATCGACATGGCGCGTTGCGGGTCGCTTGCTTCGATGGCGGCCAGCAGCTCGCCATGCAAGTCGAATACGTGGGGGTTGCGCGGGGTGTGGTTCAGCGAATGCAGAATCGCCCCGCCGACGACGCTGGAAAAAAACCGGTACAACTGGCTCAAGGTGGGGTTGTGGGCGGCATCCACCAGCAGCCGGTGGAACACCAGGTCGCAGGCGATATAGCCATCCAGGTCGGTGTGGTAATGCGCGCCGCTGTGCTTGAGCGCTTCGCGCAACGCCGCCAGATCGTCTTCGGTACGCCGCTGCGCCGCCAGGCCAATGGCCTCCACCTCGATGATGCGACGGGTCTCGCGCGCCTGTTCGATGGAGCAGTTGGACAGCACCTTGAGCGTGTCGAACGGGTCAACGCTGCCACGCAAGTAACTGCCATCGCCTTGGCGGATCTCGATCATGCCGCTGAACGCCAGCACGCGCATGGCCTCGCGCACGGTGTTGCGGCTGATGCCCAGCTCCAGGGCCAGTTCGGGCTCGGTGGGCAGGCGTTGGCCGACCGTCCAGTGGCCGCGGGTGATGCGGTCGCGCAGTTGGTCCAGGGCTTGATCGACCAGGGAGCGTTTGATCAGGGTGGACATCGTCCAATCATCCGATGAATTTGCGGTAAGGAATCAGGGTATGGAATGGGACAGGGGTTGGCAAGATAAATTGCTAGCCATTCATCGTGATGCCTCGACCCAAATCCAGAGCCATGCGCACACGGCTGCCAACCCAATCTCACAGGCCATGGCACGTTGCAACAAACTGTGGGAGCGGGCTCTGCCCGCGAAGCGCCGCGCGGGCGGCGCTCGATTTCATGAACGCCAGAACAATCCAGGCATGCACCTGTAAGCCTCCCTGCGGTCCCCAGCCAGGCACATCGGGGTGCCCCGCCCTTTCTGAGGCAGACCGCGTCATGGCCACCAGGTGCTAGCCGATGTTTTTGCGGCGCCCTTGAGATCCAGCGCCGCCCGCGCGGCGCTTCGCGGGCAGAGCCCGCTCCCACAGTTTGTTGCACCGTGCCATGGCCTGTGGGGGCGGCGTCGCCAGCCTTGTGTGCAAGGCGTGAGGCCGGCATCACCCCATAAAAAAACCCGGCACCGAGGCCGGGTTTTTCGATCATGCATCAATCCATCAATGCAGAATCTGCCCCAAAAACAACTTGGTCCGCTCGTTCTGCGGGTTATCAAAGAACTCGTTCGGCGGCGCCTGTTCGACGATCTCGCCCTTGTCCATGAAGATCACCCGGTTGGCCACGGTGCGGGCGAAGCCCATTTCGTGGGTTACGCAGAGCATGGTCATGCCGTCTTCGGCCAGGCCGATCATGGTGTCCAGTACCTCTTTCACCATCTCAGGGTCGAGCGCCGAGGTCGGTTCGTCGAACAGCATGATCTTGGGCTTCATGCACAAGGCACGGGCAATCGCCACGCGCTGCTGCTGGCCGCCGGACAGTTGGCCGGGGAATTTGTGCGCCTGCTCCGGGATGCGCACGCGCTCCAGGTAATGCATGGCGATTTCCTCGGCCTTGCGCTTGGGCATCTTGCGCACCCACATCGGCGCCAGGGTGCAGTTCTGCAGGATGGTCAGGTGCGGGAACAGGTTGAAATGCTGGAACACCATGCCCACTTCGCGGCGAATGGCCTCGATCTGCTTGAGGTCGTTGGTCAGCTCCACGCCATCAACCACGATGCGGCCCTGCTGGTGCTCTTCCAGACGGTTGAGGCAGCGGATGGTGGTGGACTTGCCCGAACCCGACGGTCCGCACAATACGATGCGCTCACCCTGCCTGACGTTCAGGTTGATGTCTTTCAGTACGTGGAACTGGCCGTACCACTTGTTCACGCCTTGCATCTGGATAATGCCATCGGCGCCCACAGGCTGTTTGATTGCTTCACTCATGATGACACTCCTAACGCTTGTGGCCAGTGTCCAGCTTGCGCTCCAGGTGCACGGAGTAGCGGGACATACTGAAACAGAAAATCCAATAGACGGCAGCGGCGAACACGTAGCCTTCGGTGGCCATACCCAGCCATTTGGGGTCGGCACCGGCTTGCTTGACGCTGTTGAGCAGGTCGAACAGGCCGATGATGATCACAAGGCTAGTGTCCTTGAACAGCGCGATCAGGGTGTTGACGATACCCGGGATCACCAGCTTGAGCGCCTGCGGCAGAATCACCAGGCCCATCGCCCGCCAGTAGCCCAGGCCCATGGCCGCGGCCGCTTCGTACTGGCCCTTGGGGATGGCTTGAAGGCCGCCACGCACCACTTCGGCCACGTAGGCGGACTGGAACATGATCACCCCGATCAGCGCCCGCAGCAATTTGTCGAAGTTCATCCCTTCAGGCATGAACAACGGCAGCATCACCGACGACATGAACAGCACGGTAATCAGCGGCACGCCGCGCCAGAATTCGATGAAGGTCACGCAGACCACCTTCACCGCCGGCATCTTCGAACGCCGCCCCAGCGCCAGCAGGATCCCCAGCGGCAAGGCGCCGGCGATGCCCACGGTGGCAATCACCAGGGTCAGCATCAGGCCGCCCCACTGGCTGGTGGCCACGCTTTCCAGGCCCAGGTAGCCGCCATGCAGCAGGCTGTAGGCCACGATCGGGAAGATCACCAGGTAGCACAGGCCATACAGCGGCTTGCGTGGCA
The DNA here is from genome assembly GCA_000497835.1 of gamma proteobacterium L18. GTDB lineage: Bacteria > Pseudomonadota > Gammaproteobacteria > Pseudomonadales > Pseudomonadaceae > Aquipseudomonas. The sequence goes on from KI547167.1 coordinate 487,234, forward strand.
TGCGTGCAATGAACAGCGGCGCGGCGCCCAGCACGGCCAGCCACACGGTCAGGTCAACGCGCCAGCGCAGCGCCTGCGGGTAGTAGCCGTACATGAACTGGCCGAAACGCTGTTCGATGAATACCCAGCACGCACCGGCCTTGGTGCAGTCTTCACGGGTGGTACCCGTCCAGTTGGCGTCCACGAACGCCCAGCTCAGCAGCGGCGGTACGATCAGGTAGATCAGGTACAACGCCACCAGCGTCAACAGGGTGTTGAACCAGCTGGAAAACAGGTTGGCGCGCATCCAGGCGACAGGGCCCACCGCCATGTTGGGCGGCGGCATGTTGGGTTTGAAAATATGCGTCGTCATGGGCGTTTCCTCACCGCTCGATCAGCGCAATGCGCTTGTTGTACCAGTTCATCAGCAGCGAAATGCTGATGCTGATCGCCAGGTACACGCTCATGGTAATGGCAATGACTTCGATGGCCTGGCCGGTCTGGTTGAGCACCGTGCCAGCAAACAGCGAAACCATTTCCGGGTAGCCGATACCGGCGGCCAGCGAAGAGTTCTTCGCCAGGTTCAGGTACTGGCTGGTCAATGGCGGGATGATCACCCGCAGCGCCTGGGGAATGATCACCTTGCGCAGCGTCGGCCCGGCGCGCAGGCCCAGGGAACGGGCCGCCTCGGTCTGACCATGGCTGACCGACTTGATGCCCGAGCGCACGATCTCGGCGATGAACGCCGCGGTGTACACACTGAGCGCCAGGGTCAGGGCCAGCAGTTCCGGGATCATCACCCAGCCGCCGACGAAGTTGAAGCCACGCAGTTCCGGCATTTCCCAGTGCACGGGGCTGCCGAACACCAGCATGCTCAGGCCCGGGATCACCACCAGCAGGGCAACGCCTGCCCAGAACTTGTGGAACGGCTCGCCGGTGTCCTCGAAGCGTTTGTTGGCCCACTTGACCATCACGCCGATGGCCACGAATGCCAGCACCACGGCAATCAGGAACGGCCAGATGCCTTCGGCCGTGATGGCCGCCGGCATGTTCAGGCCACGGTTGCTCAGGTAGAACATGTTCCACAGGTTATGACTGCCGCGCGGGCCAGGCATGGTGAGGAACACGGCGAAATACCAGAACAGGATCTGCAACAGCGGTGGAATGTTGCGGAAGGTCTCGACATACACGGTGGCCAGCTTGTTGACCATCCAGTTGGACGACAGCCTGGACACACCGATGATGAAGCCCAGCACGGTGGCCAGGATCACGCCGATGAACGTCACCAGCAGGGTGTTGAGCAGCCCGATCACGAATACCCGCGAGTAGGTGTCCGACTCGGTGTAGGGGATCAGGTGCTGGGCGATGCCGAAGCCGGCACTGCGGTCAAGGAAGTCGAAGCCGGAAGTGATGCCGCGGTGTTGCAGGTTGGTCTGGGTGTTGTCGAACAAAAACCAGCCAAGGGAGATCACCGCCACAATGGTGATGATCTGGAACAGCCACGCACGCACACGTGGATCGGTCAGGGAAAACCCTTTGGGTGCGCCGATTTGATTTTGCATGAAGTGCCCCGGAAGAAAGGGAATGTAACAGCGCCTGGCGGCATACGGGCCGCCAGGCGCGGGGCCTGCTTAGCGTACGGGTGGCGCGTACTGGATGCCGCCGTTGTTCCACAGGGCATTCAGGCCACGGTCAATGGCCAGCGGGGTGCTTTTGCCCAGGTTCTTCTCGAACACTTCGCCGTAGTTGCCGACTTGCGAAACGATCTTCACAACCCAATCCTTCGGCAGTTTCAGGTCCTTGCCATATTCACCGTCGCCACCCAGCAGACGGGCCACGTCCGGGTTCTTGGTGGACTTGGCTTCCTCGACCACGTTCTTGGAGGTGATGCCCGCTTCTTCAGCGTTGAGCATGGCGAACAGGGTCCACTTGACGATGCTGAACCATTCTTCGTCGCCTTTACGCACGACTGGGCCCAGCGGCTCCTTGGAGATGGTTTCCGGCAGTACCACGTAGTCGCCTGGGGAGGCCAGTTTGGAGCGTTGTGCGTACAGCTGCGACTTGTCGGAGGTCAGCACGTCGCAACGGCCGCTTTCCAGCGACTTGGCGCTTTCGTCGGAGGTGTCGAAGGTGATCGGGGTGTATTTCAGGCCATTGGCGCGGAAGTAGTCCGATACGTTCAGCTCGGTGGTAGTACCGGCCTGGATGCAAATGGTTGCACCGTCCAGTTCCTTGGCGCTTTTCACGCCCAGTTTCTTGTTGGCCAGGAAGCCAACGCCGTCGTAGTAGGTAACACCCGTGAACATCAGGCCCATGCCCGCGTCACGGGAGCTGGTCCAGGTGGTGTTGCGCGACAGTACGTCGATTTCGCCGGATTGCAGGGCGGTGAAGCGCTCCTTGGCGTTCAGCTGGCTGAACTTGACCTTGGTGGCGTCACCGAACACGGCGGCGGCCACGGCGCGGCAGACGTCGGCGTCGATGCCCTGGATCTTGCCGGTGGCATCGGGAACGGAGAAGCCAGGCAGGCCGTCACTGACGCCGCACTGAATGAAACCTTTCTTCTGAATCGCGTCCAGAGTGGCGCCTGCCTGAGCGAAGCCACTGACACCGAGGACGGTGGCGGCAGTCAGGACAGCCAGGGTGGATTTCAGCATTTTCATTCAAACCTCCAAATGGCTCTTGTTGTGTAGAGCGTGTGTCCTGCCGCACCCTTTTGAGGCGATTTCGACCCAGTGTCGGCTTGATTTTGGGTCAAGCGGTGAAGGACGCATTTTTTTTGATTGTGTGAGCGCGACGTACCCGCAGGCTTGTTGCACACTCACGGCTCCTTGATCGGTCGAACAGATGAGGCGTTATCGGTCGCCCCTGTCGTTTCGCGTGACCCGTGGAAGGTCATCCATCCGTTTGCGCAGAATCGCGATTTAGCCACCAGGCGTACAGCCTGATAGTGTTACCGGATGGTTCTTTCCTCCCACTTGGCGGATACATAGCAAAGCGCGTACCACGTTTCAGAGCGCAAGCGTTTCAGCCACCGTCAAGGGCTAAACTTGCAACCTTGCGACATCTTTTTTCCGTATCGCACCGATACGCCCCTTTGCAATGCACTTTATGAGAGCGTTCGCACTTTTTTGGAGCAGTCATGAGCAACCCGATGATCCTCGAACCTACCCAGCCAGCCGACGCTTGTGTGATCTGGTTGCATGGCCTGGGTGCCGACCGTTATGACTTCCTGCCGGTGGCCGAAGCCTTGCAGACCAGCTTGCCCAGCGCCCGCTTCGTCCTGCCCCAGGCGCCTACACGGCCGGTGACCATCAATGGTGGCTATGAGATGCCCAGCTGGTACGACATCAAGGCCATGACCCCTGCGCGGGCTATAGACGTCGATCAATTGGATGAATCGGCCGATCTGGTCAAGGGCTTGATCGAAGCGCAATTGGCCGCCGGCATCGATGCCACGCGCATTTTCATCGCCGGGTTCTCCCAGGGTGGCGCCGTGGTGCTGCACACCGCTTACGTGCGCTACCCGGGTGCACTGGGCGGCGTGTTGGCACTGTCTACCTACGCCCCCACCTTTAATGACGAGGTGCAACCCGGCGATACCCAGCGCGCCACCCCGGCGCTGTGCCTGCACGGCGATCAGGACGACGTGGTACTCAACGCCATGGGTCGCAGCGCCCACGATTACCTGCAGCAATGGGGCGTGGACGTGCAGTGGCGCGAATACCCGATGGGCCATGAAGTGGTGATCGAAGAGATCCGCGATATCGCCCAGTGGCTGGCCCAGAAACTGGCCTGAACCGCCTGCCATACAGCTGTGGGACCGGGCGAAGCTCGGGAACGAGCCGTCGCGTTGTATCTGAACCACCGCGCCGTCCTTTTCCCGAGCTTCGCCCGGTCCCACAAACAGGTAGACCGGTGCCACGGCACCGGCTACACCGCGCCCGATTCTTGCATTACACTGCCCGGCGTACATTCCTTAACCAAATTAATGAGAAGACCGTGCTCAAAGCACTCAAGAATCTGTTCGGAAAAAGCGAGGCTGAGCCGCTCGCAGCCGAAATGACTGCTGCTGTGGCACCGAGCCCGGCTCGGGAAACGGCCATCCCCCAGCCGCCAGCCCCGGAACAGACAGCCCCCGTGGTTCCTGTGGTCCCTGTGGAAGCAGCCCCCCCTGCCCCCCTGCCATCCAGGGAAGCCGAGCTGGTCAAGCCCTCGCCCCGCGAGCGCAAGCCCAAACCGCCCCGCGCACTGTGGAAACTGGAAGACTTCAAGGTCGAGCCTGAGGAAGGCAAGACCCGTTTCCACGACTTCAAGCTCTCCGACGAGCTGATGCACGCCATCCATGACCTGGGTTTCCCCTACTGCACGCCGATCCAGGCGCAAGTATTGGGCTACACCCTCAAGGGCAAGGACGCCATCGGCCGCGCCCAGACCGGCACCGGCAAGACCGCAGCCTTCCTGATTTCGATCATCACCCAGCTGCAGCAAACCCCGCCGCCCAAGGAACGCTACATGGGCGAGCCACGGGCGCTGATCATTGCCCCTACCCGCGAGCTGGTGGTGCAGATCGCCAAGGACGCCGCCAACCTGACCAAGTACACCGGCTTGAACGTGATGACGTTCGTGGGCGGCATGGACTTCGACAAGCAGCTCAAGCAGCTGGAAGCGCGTCACTGCGACATCCTGGTGGCCACCCCAGGCCGCTTGCTGGACTTCAACCAGCGTGGCGAGGTGCACCTGGACATGGTTGAGGTGATGGTACTGGACGAAGCTGACCGCATGCTCGACATGGGCTTCATTCCGCAAGTGCGCCAGATCATTCGTCAGACCCCACCGAAAAGCGAACGCCAGACCCTGCTGTTCTCGGCCACCTTCACCGAAGACGTGATGAACCTGGCCAAGCAGTGGACCACCGACCCGGCCATCGTCGAGATCGAACCGGAGAACGTCGCCAGCGAAACCGTGGAACAGCACGTCTACGCCGTGGCCGGCAGCGACAAATACAAGCTGCTGTACAACCTGGTCAACGACAATGGCTGGGAGCGGGTGATGGTGTTTGCCAACCGCAAGGACGAAGTACGCCGCATCGAGGAAAAACTGGTGCGTGACGGCGTCAATGCCGCACAACTGTCGGGGGACGTGCCCCAGCACAAGCGCATCAAGACCCTGGAAGGCTTCCGCGAAGGCAAGATCCGCGTGCTGGTGGCCACCGACGTGGCGGGCCGCGGCATCCACATCGACGGCATCAGCCACGTGATCAACTTCACCCTGCCGGAGGATCCGGACGATTACGTGCACCGTATCGGCCGTACCGGGCGTGCGGGCACCAGTGGTGTGTCGATCAGCTTTGCCGGTGAGGATGACTCCTACCAGCTGCCGTCGATCGAAGCGCTGCTGGGGCGCAAGATCAGCTGTGAAATGCCGCCGACAGAACTGTTGCGGCCGGTGCAGCGCAAGCATTCCTGATGGGTGGCGCCTGCTTCCCGAGCTTTGCTCGGTCCCACACCCTTGGCGGCAGCTGAGTCAATGAGGCAAAGCGCTTAGCTCTTGGTAGCACCACATAATATCTGTAGTGCTACCAAAGGCTAAAAGCTTTGCCTTGCTGACTCAACTGCCGCGAAAGGTGTGGGACCGAGCAAAGCTCGGGAAGCAGTCAACGCAATCCCCAGCGCTCAGCCGCATCCCCGTCACTCGCCTTGCCCTCCACCCACCTCTCCCCTGCCCCGGTCTGTTCCTTCTTCCAGAACGGCGCGCGGGTTTTCAGGTAGTCCATGATGAAGTTGCAGGCATCGAACGCCGCCTGCCGATGGGCACTGGCCACGCCAACGAACACGATCGGCTCGCCCGGATCCAGAGCACCGATGCGGTGCAGCACCTCCACCTTCAACAGCGGCCAGCGCTGTTCGGCCTCGCCCACGATCTTGCTCAGGGCCTTCTCGGTCATGCCCGGGTAGTGTTCCAGGAACATGCCCGACACCTCCAGCCCGTCATTGAAGTCGCGCACGTAACCGACAAAGCTCACCACCGCGCCCACGCCGACATGGGCGGCATGCATGGCATTGACCTCGACGCCCGGATCGAACGCCTCGACTTGCACACGAACGCCCATCTCAGCCCCCAGTCACAGGTGGGAAAAACGCAACTTCGTCGCCGTCGGCCACAGGCTCTTCAAGCTTGCACAAATCCTGGTTGCGCGCGCACATCAGATTGGCCTCGCCCAGCACGCTCCAGTTGCCGCCGCGCTCCAGCAGTTCCTGGCGCACATCCTGAAGTGTCTGGAACTGGCCTTGCAGCGCCTCGCCATCCATCCCCATGGCTTCACGGTAACGAGCGAAGTACACGACGTTGATCTTCATGCCTGGCCCGCCTGGTAGTGGCCGCTCTTGCCGCCGACTTTCTCCAGCAAGCGTACGTTTTCAATGACCATGCCCTTGTCCACGGCCTTGCACATGTCGTAGATCGTCAGCGCCGCGACACTGGCGGCCGTCAGCGCCTCCATTTCCACGCCGGTCTGCCCGGCCAGTTTGCAGCGGGCGACGATGCGGACAGCGTCCTCGCCCTCGGCGCTCAGCTCGACCTTGACACTGGTCAGCATCAGCGGGTGGCACAGGGGGATCAGGTCGCTGGTCTTTTTCGCCGCCTGGATGCCGGCGATGCGCGCCACAGCGAACACATCGCCCTTGGGGTGGCCGCCGTCGACGATCATCTGCAAGGTCTGGGGCAACATGCGCACCCGCGCTTCGGCCACGGCTTCACGGGACGTCACGGCCTTTTCGGTGACATCGACCATGTTGGCGCGGCCTTGGGAGTCGAGATGGGTCAGCACTGGCGGTTGCTCCTGGGGATAGAAGGCCGATTGTAAACCTGGAGATGCAACGTTGCACAAATCGCGCAGGCCAGGCGTGGGAAATTTCGCAGTTTATTTGGGAAGCTTCCGATTTCCTGCGCAGACCAGCCCCTGGACAATCCGGGCCCACGATCCCCTCTGGAGCACCCGCCATGGCCGCAACAATCCCTTGGCCCCGCCTGCGCACTCTGCTGCTGGGGCTGCTGTGCCTCTGCGCCGACAACGCCCTTGCGGCCGAGGTCCGCATCACTGCCCGCGTGGAGAACGACCGCATCGTCAACACCACGCCGGCCTCCCGGTTCTGCAGCAGCTGGAACCTGTGCACGCGCAGCACCGTGGACGTTCCCTTCGAACTCACCAAGGCCATCAACCTCTCATCCAGCGACCCCCGGGACAGGGTGTACGTGCACCTGCCGTCCCTGAAGGCCTTCAACCTCACCAATACCGTGACGCACCAGAGCGCCACCGTACAGCTGTCCTACAGTTTCATCAGCCAGAAGGTCAGCTACCAGACCCAGGAAGCGGTAGGCTTCAACGTATGGGGCGGCTGCCTGCAGGAAGGCTCCCTGCAGGGCGGCCCTGGCTTCTCAAAGTTCCTGTGGCGCAGCTATTCGAGCACGGCCCAACAGCCCTGCATGTCGGGCCCCACCCCCATCAACGACGACATTCAGCAGTCAGTGATCAACGAGATGATGCTGGCGTACAACATCGATTTCCCGCCCGTGACGTCGCTGGGGCCAGGCCGGTGGGAAGGTTTCATCGATTATCCGGTGGGCCAGCCGGGCGGGTTCGATTTCGGCAACATGCTGCAGCCCAGCGCCGACACGATTCGCTTTTACGTGGAGATCGAGGTGCAGCACGACATGAAAGTGGACATGCCGGCCAGTGGCGGAGAGGTCGAAGTCGTGCCGCCGGGAGGATGGCAGCAATACGAAACCAGCAACCAAACCCCGCCGCGACTGTTTCACGACGCGCCTTTGAGCGTCTGGGCCTCCAGCCCATTTTCAATCTACATGGAGTGTGAGCATCGCCCAGGCGGCAATCAGTGCGCCATGCGGCGGCCAGGCTCGACAGTGAACATCCCTGTCTCCATCGCACTCACGTTGCCGGGGATGTTCAATCACAACGGGCAACCCGTCAGTCGCCTGCCGGTAGGCGTAGACCGCAGGAACGCAAAGATCATCGCGGTGGCTGGCAACGTCTCCAACCAACCCGGGCAGGTACATTTTGACGTCCAGCAGCGGGACATTCGCCAGATGCTTAACAACCGCGGCGCTAAATACCAAGGTGGAATCACCCTGATCTTCGACGCCAACCCGTAAATCCGCTGCCGAAGCCTGCGCTGGCCCTGAACCACACTGCAGACTTACAGTGCATTCAGGGGCCAGCACAGGCTGGCGGCAGCGACCACAGGGGTTACAGATGCGACTCGGCGTACTCGGCCAGGATCGAGCGTGGCACCCCTTGCAGGGTGATGTGCACCCCATTGGGGAAATCCTTGAAACGCTCGGTCAGGTACGTCAGGCCCGAGCTGGGCGCCGACAGGTACGGGGTGTCGATCTGCGCCAGGTTGCCCAGGCAGATCACTTTGGAACCTGCACCCGCACGGGTGATGATGGTTTTCATCTGGTGCGGGGTAAGGTTCTGGCATTCGTCGATCAGAATCAGGCTCTGCTGGAAACTGCGCCCGCGAATGTAGTTCAGGGATTTGAACTGCAAGGGCACCTTGCTGAGGATGTAATCGACACTGCCGTGGGTGTTTTCATCGTCCATGTGCAGGGCTTCGAGGTTGTCGGTGATGGCCCCCAGCCAAGGTTCCATCTTCTCGGCCTCGGTGCCCGGCAGGAAGCCGATCTCCTGATCAAGCCCCTGCACGCTGCGCGTGGCGATGATGCGGCGGTAGCGCTTGCTGACCATGGTCTGTTCGATGGCCGCGGCCAACGCCAGGATAGTCTTGCCCGAGCCCGCAGCACCGGTGAGGTTGACCAGGTGAATGTCCGGGTCCAGCAGCGCGAACAGCGCCAGCGCCTGATGCACGTCCCGTGGCTTGAGGCCCCAGGCTTCCTGGTGCAGCAGCGGCTCCTGGTGCAGGTCGAGCAACAGCAGCTCGTCGTCCTTCACGCCCTTGATCCAACCCACGAAACCCTGCTCATCGATGATGAATTCATTGATGTGCGCCGAAGGCAGCGGTTCCTGCAACTGTACGCGGTGCCAGGTGCGACCATGGTCCTGACGGGTCTCGACCTTGTTGACGCGCTCCCAGAACGAGCCGGTGACCTCGTGGTAGCCGCGCGACAGCAGCGAGACGTCGTCCACCAACTGGTCAGTGCTGTAGTCTTCGGCGGCGATACCGCAGGCACGGGCCTTGAGGCGCATGTTGATGTCTTTGGACACCAGCACAACGTCCCAGTCTTTCTTGCGTTGGTGCAGATCAACCAGCTGGTTGATGATGATGTTGTCGTTGAGGTTGCCCGGCAGCACCGTGGTGGGCGGGCCGCCCTTGGTCATGAGGATGGACAGGAAGCCCTTGGGCTCGCCCTTGCCGCGCTGGATCGGTACGCCCAGTTCCACGTCGGCGGGGCCGGCGTCGCCCAGGGTCTGGTCGATCAGACGGATAGCCTGCCGGCATTCGGCAGCCACCGATTGCTTGCCACTCTTGAGTTTGTCCAGCTCCTCCAACACGGTCATGGGGATGGCAACGTGGTGTTCTTCAAAATTCAGCAACGCATTTGGATCGTGGATCAGTACATTGGTATCGAGCACATAAAGGATTGGCTTGTCGGAAGAAATGGTGCGTCCTTGATCATCCATACTCGGTCACCTTTGAGAGAGCCGTTCGACGCAATACCTGAACGGTGCTGCGCCGCGAAGTGACCGCCGCTTCCGCACGACCCAGAGGGCTGTGGTCGAACGGAACTGCCAGTGACGGTGGGCCGGGTGACGACGCCACCTGTGCTGCAGGATTCGGCGATCTGTCTTCGTAATACCGCAAAACCCATGACGTTAAAAAGCACTTTGACGCTTTTTTGAAGTTTATTTTTCTGCATGACGAATAACGCTTGGCGCAGGGGTCAGGTACCGTTAAAGTCGGAAGTCAACCCCGCATAAAACGGGCAATAAATTTTCTGCCTGCTCCCCAAAAACGTCCTTTTTGCTGCTGTTAGCCGCCTTTTCATTGAAATTGCCGGCAGTCCTGCCAACCGATCCCCGCCTCCGCCGTTTGCTTGAGCAACCAGGGCAACGCCACCTGAACCTTGGCCTGGGTATCATGGAACGCGATCACGCCATGGCGCCACAGCAGCATCAGCGTCAGTACGCGCTGGGCGCTCTGATCCGCCGTCAATTGGCTGTTGCTGTCCATGGAATCGATGTCCCACAACGCGACCTTCATCTGTTGCGTGTCCAGAAACGTACTGGCGTCGGGCCGGCGCGTGCCGTACGGCGGCCGGAACAAGGGCACGTAGTTATCCGGCACTTCGCCCTCTACCACCGTGGCGCTGCGGGTAATCGACCCTTGCCAGTCATTCCAGTCGGCATGGGAACGATACTGCCAGCCTTGCACTCCCACGCATTGCCCCTTGTAGAGCGCCGGCAGGCTGCCCGGCTCACCTTTGTCGCGGCGGTTGGCGAAGTTCTGACCCAGCACGAAGAAGGTGCCGTTGATTTTCTGCTTGCGCAGGAAGTCGGTTACCCATTCAGTGCTGCCCACGGCGATGCTGGGGCCACTGTCGAAGGTCAGCAGGAACACTCGGTCGTTGAAATCACTGCCGTTGAGCTCCTGATCGGCGACTTTGAGCACCTCGCTGCTGATTTGCGGCGACAGCGCCGCCTTGCGCAACAGCTCGTCCACATAAATGAGGTCGAACACCCGGGCCGGTGCGCCCCAGTTGGCATAGAAAGAGTCGGGGGCCACGGCAAAGTTGTTGGCCTGGGTGCGCAAATCGTCGAGGCTATCGATGGCGAAACAGAACGAGGCGTCCTGGTCGCAGCTTTGCTGGGCCTGGTTGTAGTTTTGCCACAGGCGCTGCCAAAGCTGCCCGCGCAGCTCATTGATGGCCACCATGTTGACGCTGCGCAAGTCCAGCCTGTCGGCCAGTGCATCCTCATCCAGGGCTTCGGACTGCAGCAGCACATGGGCGAACATCAGGATTTCTGCCCGCGAGGCCACATCGAACAGCGCGGGCGAGGTCAGCTGCTCGGGCCAGCTGCTGCGGTCGATGGTGGCCACGGGCGGCGGCACGGCCGCCTGGGCGGCAACGCTGGCAAGGGCGGCAAGGATCAGGCAGGCAAGGCGCAAGGGCAGATCTCCATGGGCGGGGTGCCAGAATCATAAACTATCTGAATTTTGCATTGCTGCTACCGGCCTCATCGCGAGCAAGCTTTGCTCCCACAGTGCTTAGCCATCCACCGTGGTTGGCTCGACACTGTGGGAGCAAAGCTTGCTCGCGATGAGGCCGGTAGCTTCAACCGAATCCTTCAAAGACACACCGTCGATCCCGCTATCACCCCAATAGATGGAGTTCCCCGCCCCCAACCCCTAAAATCGCCGCCACGATAAATGGAGACGATTTCATGCTGACGGTGATTTCCCCCGCCAAGACCCTGGATTACGAAACACCCCCGGTGACTGACCGCTTCACTCAACCCCAATACCTGGACCATAGCCAGGAACTGATTCAGATCCTGCGCCAACTGGCCCCCGCGCAAATCAGCGAGCTGATGCACCTGTCCGATAAGCTGGCCGGCCTCAACGCCGCGCGCTTCGGCAGTTGGAACCCGGCCTTCACCCCCGACAACGCCAAGCAGGCGCTGCTGGCCTTCAAGGGCGACGTGTACACCGGCCTCGACGCCAACACCCTGGCCGAAGCAGACTTCACCTACGCCCAGGAGCACCTGCGCATGCTCTCCGGCCTCTACGGCCTGCTGCGCCCGCTGGACCTGATGCAACCTTACCGCCTGGAAATGGGCACCAAGCTGGCCAATGCCCGTGGCAAGGACCTGTACGCCTTCTGGGGCACGCGCATCAGCGAATGGCTCAACGAGGCCCTTGAGGCCCAGGGCGACGACGTGCTGCTGAACCTGGCCTCCACCGAGTACTTCTCGGCGGTCAAGCGCACGGCCCTCAAGGCGCGCATCATCGGCGTCGACTTCAAGGACCTGAAGAACGGCCAGCACAAGATCATCAGCTTCTACGCCAAGAAAGCCCGCGGCATGATGAGCCGTTTCGTGATCCAGGAGCGCATCAACGACCCGCAGGCGCTCAAGCAATTCGATGAACAGGGCTACTACTACAGCGCCGAACAATCGAAACCCGATCACCTGGTTTTCCTGCGCGACCACCCCGCCGACTGAAGCGTCTTTTCGGTGCACTTTTTGTCCTACAAAACGTGCACCGCTACCCTCACAAAAAAGTCCAGATTGCCACTACTCGCCATTTAATTGGCGTCAACAACCGGTCAAATTAGATGACTGGTACCCTCTATTCAGCTTTTGTTCAGCCTGCGTTCAGGAAATTTCGGTTTTTTTGACGACTTTTTTTTGAGTGCTGGCACAAAAATATGACACACCCTCAACCCCCCATGCCTAAAGGACAAAACCGTACTGTGCTATCACTTTGAAAGCATTTGTAACCATGAATTTCTTGAAGAATTTTTCATCGGCACGTTTTCCCCTCAGGAACTAATCGCAAATCCCACTGCTCATACCACCCGTAACGATTCTCGAGCGCTATGTGAGAGATGACCTACAAGGGAATGGAATGGGTTTGAGCAGGAAGCTCGCAGAACTTTGATTACACCGCCATGCGAATGAACCAAAGTTGATCTCAGGAGAGAACGCACCAAAAACAACCCTCACATTGGCCAAGCCAGAGCCCCGTTTACCGAGCTCCTGCAAAGCGTCTTAGTGCTTGATTTCATTGGCATAAAGCCAAGATAGCCGTCAGCACTGCAAGCTGGGAAGTCGTCTTTGTAATACAGGCTGGCTACACATTAGGGCAACAGCCCACGACACGGCCAAGTGCTGCGCTACTTGGGTGCATTCTAACGCACTCACTTTTAAATATATGCCTGCAAGCGGGAGCATGACATTCAATTGTCACACTTCCGAGTGCGCGAATACTGCTGGTTAATTAAACCCGGTCTGGCTCTTACTTGTTTGAGTCGGCGCGATAACACATGAGGTGAATGCGATGCGTATCAGCATCTTCGGTTTGGGTTATGTCGGTGCAGTGTGTGCCGGTTGCCTGTCTGCACGCGGTCACGACGTGGTTGGCGTGGATATTTCCAAGGCCAAGATTGACCTTATCAACAACGGTAAATCGCCTATTGTCGAACCGGGTCTGGAAGAGCTGTTGGCACAGGGGATTCAAAGCGGCCGCCTGCGTGGCACCACCGACTTCTCCGAAGCCATTCGTGACACGGATCTGTCGATGCTTTGCGTCGGTACCCCGAGCAAGAAGAACGGCGATCTGGAGCTCAACTACATCGAGTCGGTATGCCGTGAAATCGGTTTCGTACTGCGCGACAAGACCACTCGTCACACCATCGTGGTGCGCAGCACCGTGCTGCCGGGCACCGTCAAGAACGTGGTGATCCCGATCCTGGAAGACTGCTCGGGCAAGAAAGCCGGCGTCGACTTCGGCGTGGCCGTGAACCCCGAGTTCCTGCGTGAATCCACCGCCATCAAGGACTACGACCACCCACCGATGACCGTCATCGGCGAGTTCGACGCCGCCTCCGGTGACGCCCTGCAATCGCTGTACGAAGAGCTCGACGCACCGATCATCCGCAAGGACATCGAAGTGGCCGAGATGATCAAGTACACCTGCAACGTGTGGCACGCCACCAAGGTCACCTTCGCCAACGAAATCGGCAACATCGCCAAGGCCGTGGGTGTGGACGGTCGCGAAGTGATGGACGTGGTCTGCCAGGACAAGGCCCTGAACCTGTCGCAGTACTACATGCGCCCAGGCTTCGCCTTTGGCGGCTCCTGCCTGCCCAAGGACGTTCGCGCCCTGACCTACCGCGCCAGCTCCCTGGACGTGGATGCGCCGCTGCTCAACTCGCTGATGCGCAGCAACGTGTCCCAGGTGCAGAACGCCTTCGACATCATCTCCAGCCACGACAAGCGCAAGGTCGCCCTGCTGGGCCTGAGCTTCAAGGCCGGTACCGATGACCTGCGTGAAAGCCCGCTGGTAGAGCTGGCCGAGATGCTGATCGGCAAGGGCTTCGACCTGAAGATCTACGACAGCAACGTCGAATACGCCCGTGTCCATGGCGCCAACAAGGACTACATCGAATCGAAGATCCCGCACGTGTCCTCGCTGCTGGACTCGGACTTCGACGGCGTGATCAACCACTCCGACGTAATCATCCTGGGCAACCGCGACGAGAAATTCCGTTCGCTGGTGCAATCGGTGCCACAAGGCAAGCAGGTCATCGACCTGGTGGGCTTCATGCCCAACACCACCTGCCCGGAAGCCCGCACTGAAGGCATCTGCTGGTAAGGCCCAAGGGCCTGCCGGGCAACCGGCGGGCCCGCTCCCCTTCCCCGCAATGACCGACAATCGATACGGACGCAGATCATGCACAGGCTAAAACACGGTCTACTCCAGGCCGCCGGATGGTTGTTCTATCTGACATTGCTGATGGCACTCGCCCTGGCGTTGCCGACGACTCTTTTCGACTCGCAGTCGAAAGACTTTATTTTCCTGATTGGCGCCGTGGGTATCTGGCGCTATTCGATGGGCGCCACGCACTTTGTGCGCGGCATGCTGTTCCTGTACGTGGTGTACCCGCACCTGCGCCGCAAGGTACGCAAGCTGGGCGCCGCAGCAGATCCCAGCCATGTGTTCCTGATGGTCACCAGCTTTCGCATCGACGCGCTGACCACTGCCCAGGTGTACAGCTCGGTGATCCGCGAGGCCATCAACTGCGGCTACCCCACCACCGTGGTGTGCTCGCTGGTGGAGATGTCCGACGAACTGCTGGTCAAGGCGCTGTGGGCCAAGATGGCTCCCCCTGACCGCGTGTCCCTGGACTTCGTGCGCATCGCCGGTACCGGCAAACGCGACGGCCTGGCCTTCGGCTTCCGCGCCATCTCCCGCCACCTGCCGGACGACAACGCAGTGGTTGCAGTGATCGATGGCGACACCGTGCTGGCCGATGGCTGCGTACGCAAGACCGTGCCGTGGTTCAAGCTCTACGACAACGTGGGCGGCCTGACCACCAACGAGTTCTGCGAAGTGCGCGGCGGCTACATCATGAGCGAGTGGCACAAACTGCGCTTCGCCCAGCGTCACATCAACATGTGCTCCATGGCCCTGTCCAAGCGCGTGCTGACCATGACCGGGCGCATGTCGGTGTTCCGCGCCACTGTGGTCACCAACCCCGAATTCATCGCCGACGTGGAAAGCGATTCGCTGGAACATTGGCGTCTGGGCCGCTTCAAGTTCCTGACCGGCGACGACAAGTCCAGCTGGTTCAGCCTGATGCGCCTGGGTTACGACACCTTCTACGTACCGGATGCTGCGATCAACACCGTGGAGCACCCGCCCGAGAAGAGCTTCCTGAAGGCCAGCCGCAAACTGATGTACCGCTGGTACGGCAACAACCTGCGCCAGAACTCCCGTGCGCTGGGCCTGGGCGTACGCCGCCTGGGTGTGTTCACCAGCATCGTGCTGTTCGACCAGCGTGTGTCCATGTGGACCAGCCTGCTGGGCCTGACCGCCGCCATCATCGCCAGTCTGAAGTTCGACATAGCGTATTTGCTGGGTTACCTGCTGTGGATCGGCATCACCCGATTGATCCTGACCATCATGCTGATGTGTTCGGGGCACTCCGTCGGGCCCGCTTATCCGGTGATCCTGTATTACAACCAGATCGTCGGTGCACTGATGAAGATCTACGTCTTCTTCCGCCTCGACAAGCAGTCCTGGACTCGCCAGCCCACCGTGCTCAAACGCGATCTCGCCAGCTTTCAACAATGGTTCAACACCTGGTCTTCCCGGACCATGACGTTCTCGGCCGCCAGCATCTTCGTGGCTGTGCTGTTCGTGATCGTGTGAGCCGGACACTAATGGATTAAGTAGGAATTACCGCCATGAATAACGCCGTGAACGTCAATGTTGTGCATGAGTCCGAAGCCCAGCGCCAACACGCCCGGGTCAAGCTGCCCGCCAAGCTGCGCTACCAGGGCCCCAACCGCGAGACCATCGAGGTACGCATCGACGACCTGTCGGCCGGTGGCCTGGCCTTCCACGCACCCAAGCCGCTGAAAGAAGGCGAAGTGCACCGCGGGCGCCTGATGTTCGTCATCGACACCCTGGGCCTGGGCATGGACATCGAGTTCCAGGTGCGCTCTTTCGACGATAGCACCGGCCGCGTCGGCTGCCAGTTCCAGAACCTGGAACAGCAGGACATCGCCACCATGCGTCACCTGATCACTTCGCACCTGAGCGGCGAGATCATCAGCGTCGGCGACGTGCTGGGCACCCTGCAGCGCGACAACTTCACCAAGGCGCGCAAGGACAAGAAAATCGCTGGCGGCCAGTCGGCCTTCGCCCGCCTCAAAGCCGTGACCTTCAGCGCCGGCGTGTTCGTGGTTGGCCTGGCCGCCTTCGGCTTCGTGCTGAAATCGGTGTACGGCCTGTACTTCGTCACCCACGCCCAGGCAGGCCTGGTATCGGCCCCGTCGATGAACATCACCATGCCCCGCGACGGCACCGTGCAGAGCCTGGTGGGCGCTGACGGCGTGGCCCCCAAAGGCGCACCGCTGGCCAGTTTCAGCACCAGCATGCTCGACGTACTGAAAGGCAACCTGGACCCGGACCAACTGCAACCGGAGAAGATCACCGAGCTGTTCGGCAAGCAGATGACCGGCACCCTGACCTCGCCGTGTGACTGCGTGGTCGGCCAGCAACTGGTCGCCGACGGCCAGTACGCCAGCAAGGGCGACGTGATCTTCACCCTGGTACCGCGCAACACCACCGCCAACGTCGAAGCGCGCTTCGCCTACCGCCAGTTCGGCGATATCACCCCAGGCACCCCGGTTAACTTCCAGGTGGCCGGTGAAGAAGGCGTGCGCCAAGGGAAGGTAGTCAACGCCACCAGCATCAACCCGCTGGACCTGTCCTCGGACCTGCGCGTGCAGATCCAACCCGACGAGCCACTCAACAGCAACCTCACCGGCCGCGCCGTGGACGTCAGCAGCGACCGTGGTCCGTCGCTGAACTGGCTGATGAACAAAGCCATGGCCGCTGGCCAGTAAGTGGGATCGAGGAGAACACCTGTGGCTAGCACTCTAAGAATATTGCCAGGATCGGCGCTGTTGGGCCTGGCCGTCGCGATCGGCCTGGCCGGTTGCGCGGGCCTGCCGGACCAGCGTCTGGCCAACGAAGCCTTGAAGCGTGGCGACACCGCGCTGGCCCAGCAAAACTATCAGCAGCTGGCAGACCTGGGCTACACCGAAGCCCAGGTCGGCCTGGCCGATATCCAGGTGGGCACCCGCGACCCCGAGCAACTGCGTCAGGCCGAGGCGACCTACCGCGCCGCGGCCGCCACCTCGCCACGGGCCCAGGCACGCCTGGGCCGGTTGCTGGCCCTCAAGCCGCACCCAACCGAGGCTGAACAACGCGAAGCCGAAGGTTTGCTGAAGAAAGCCTTCGCCAACGGCGAGGGCAACACCCTGACGCCGCTGGCCATGCTCTACCTGCAATACCCCAACACCTTCCCGGGCGTGAACGCCCAGGCCAAGATCAACGAATGGCAGGCCGCCGGCTATGCCGAGGCGAACCTGGCGCAGGTGCTTGTCTACCGCATCCAGGGCACCTACGACCAGCACCTGGACGACGTGGAAAACCTGTGCCGCAAGGCGCTGAACGTGGCCGACGTGTGCTACGTGGAACTGGCCACCGTGTACCAGAAGCGCCAGCAGACCGACCGTCAGCAAGCGCTGCTGGCCCAACTGCAGGCCGCCTACGCTCGCGGCGCCGTGCCGGCCATGCGCGTGGACGCTGTGGCCCGTGTACTGGGTGACGCCACCCTGGGCCAGACCGACGAGAAAACCGCCCAGGCCATGCTGGAAAAGATCGCCCCGGTGTACCCGGCTTCCTGGGTCAGCCTTGCGCAACTGCTCTACGACTTCCCCGAACTGGGCGACGTGGACAAGTTGATGGAGTACCTGGACAAGGGCCGCAACGCCGACCAGCCGCGCGCCGAACTGCTGCTGGGCAAGATCTACTACGAAGGCAAGCTGGTGATCCCCGACGCGAAAAAGGCCGAGGAACACCTCAATGCCGCCGCTCCGACCCAGGTCAGCGCGCATTACTACCTGGGCCAGATCTACCGCCGTGGCTACCTGGGCAAACCCGAGCCGCAAAAGGCCGTGGACAACCTGCTGGTCGCCGCCCGCGGCGGCCAGGCCAGCGCCGATTTCGCCCTGGCCCAGCTGTACTCCGGCGGCCGGGGCACCCAGCCCAACCCGGTGTACGCCTACCTGTTCGTGCAACTGGCCAAGGCCCAGCCTGAACCGGCGCAACCGGTATTGGACCTGGCCACCCAACTGGAAACCACCTTGTCGCCTGAACAGCGTGCCCAGGCCCAGCAACTGCTCCAACAAGAGCAGCGTGCGCGCGGTGCCATGAACCAGAACAGCAGCATTGCCCTGCAGACGCTGGAAGAAGAAGACGGTGAGGACAAATCGCTATGAAACTGAACCAATGGATGAAAGCCGGCATTGGCCTGGGTTTCGCCGCGCTATGGTCCTGCCCGACACTGGCGGCGCTGACCGCTGACCAAAACTTCGGCATCGAGATCAAAGGCACCCTGCAATCCGAAGACGACCGTGACCTGGGCACCCGCTCCGGCGGTGACGTCAACGGCCTGGGCCTGGACCTGCGCCCTTGGGCCTACGGCCAATGGGGTGACTGGAGTGCCTATGCGATGGGCCAGTTGGTGACCGCCACCGACACCATCCAGACCGATACCCTGCAGGAATCCAACGTCACCAGCGACAGCACCGCCAGCGGTCGCGAGCAGAAGAAAACCTACCTGGCGATGCGCGAATTCTGGGTCGGCTACAGCGGCTTCACGCCTTACCCCGGCGAGATCCTGAA
The DNA here is from genome assembly GCA_000497835.1 of gamma proteobacterium L18. Lineage (GTDB taxonomy): Bacteria > Pseudomonadota > Gammaproteobacteria > Pseudomonadales > Pseudomonadaceae > Aquipseudomonas. The sequence continues at coordinate 506,175 of KI547167.1, forward strand.
GTTCGGCCGCCAGCGCCTGCGCAATGACGATGGGCAGTGGAAAGACACCAACATCGAAGCCCTGAACTGGGACTTCGACACCACCCTGCTGCGTGCCCACGCCGGTGTGGCCGAGCGGTTCAGCGAGTACCGCACCGACCTCACCGAGCTGTCGGCCAGCGACAAGGACGTGCTGCACGCCTACGGCGATGTGTCATACCAGTGGACCCCTGGCCAGTGGGTCGGCCTGCGCGCCCACCACACCCATGACAGCGGCAGCCTGCCGCACACCGGCGAAGCCATCGACGATTCGGACAAGAGCAGCACCGGTGACCTGACCTGGTTGGGCCTTGAAGCCGACAGCGATGCCTACAACCACGACAATCTGAACAACATCAACTATTGGGGCAGCCTGACCTTCATGTCCGGCAACCGCGACAGCATCGGCAGCAACGTGGTCAACGGCCAGACCGTGGCCGGCGACAAGACCAGCGGCCACGTCAACGGCTGGGCCACCGACCTGGGCCTGCGCGTGCACCTGACACCCGAATGGCAAGTGGGCGGCGCCTACTCGCGCGCCAGCCGCGACTATGAACAGAACGGCCTGCAAAGCAACCGCTCGACCTGGACCGGCACCCGTGCCCGCGTCGCCCGCTTCGGCGAGGCTTATCAGGCCGAGATGGCCAACGTGCAAAGCGCCTCGCTGTTCGCCAGCTGGCAACTGCGCGACGAATACGACGCCAGCCTGATCTATCACAAGTTCTGGCGCGTGGACGGCAACCAGGGCATCGGCACCAGCACCCTGGACGCGGTCAACACCACTACCGACCCGGAAAACCCGACCGACATCACCTCCATCAGCTCGCTGCCGCTGGCTGACGGTGACAAGGATCTGGGCCAGGAGATGGACCTGGTGGTGTCCAAGTACTTCAAGCAGGGCCTGCTGCCAGCGGCACTGAGCCAGTCCATCGACGAACCGTCCGCCCTGGTGCGCCTGCGCGCCGGTGTGTTCAAGCCCGGCTCGGCGTATGGCAGTGAAGTGGACAGCTACATGCACCGCGCCTTTATCGACGTGATCTGGCGCTTCTGATGCGACCGCGAAGGGAGTGCGATGAAATGATGAATTCAGACCGATTGCCGTTTGCCAGGGCCGTGCTGGCCACTGCCCTGCTGCTGGCCAGCGGCCTGGCCCTGGCCAGTGCCCCCGCTGCGCACCCAGCTGCGGCGCCGGACAAGGACGAAGCCAAGACCCTGCAACAGGCCAAGACCTACACCGTCACCACCGCCCCGCCGGAGTCGCTGGAACTGGCCGCGCCCAAGCTGCCCGACCTGACCGGCTACACCGCCCAGGCCGTGGCCGCCAAGATCGACCGCCGCAAACACGGCAAGGTCGTGGTCAAGCGCATGCTGCAGGAAGACGTGCTCAAGGAATTCATCGGCGGCGACAACAAGATGGCCGAATGGGTGACCCGCCAGCACGGCATTCCCCAGGCCATCTTCGTCGAAGACGGCTACGTCAACCTGACCGAGCTGGTGCAGAAACTGCCCAAGCAATACATCCGCGAGACTGCACCGGGCGTGTACCTGGCGCGCTTGCCGATCGTGGTCGGGCACAACGGCATCTTCGAAGTGGACAAGCAGACCAAGGAATTGCGCCTGTCCCAGGAAGGCGGTTCGTTCATTGTCAACGATGGCAAGCTGTTCCTGCGTGACACCCGCGTGATCGGCTGGCGCGAGGCCGACAACGGCCCGTCCACCTTCCGCCAGCCCAAGGAGTTCCGCCCGTTCCTGCTGTCCTGGGGCGGCACCGAGACCTACATGGTCAACACCGTGATGGCCAGCATGGGCTACAACCAGTCCAAGTCCTACGGTGTGAGCATCTCGCAATACACGCCGAACATGACTGCGCAGATGGGCCGTGGCCAGCCCACCGGCTGGATCATCGGCAGCACCTTCTCGGACATGTGGTACGGCTTCTACTGCTATGAAACCGCCGACTTCGTGGTCAAGAGCAACACCTACCACGACAACGTGATCTACGGCATCGACCCGCACGACCGTTCCCACGGCCTGATCATCGCCGACAACACCGTGTACGGCACCAAGAAGAAGCACGGCATCATCGTCTCGCGGGAGGTGAACGACAGCTTCATCATCAACAACCGCAGCTACGACAACCACCTCTCGGGCGTGGTCATCGACCGTAACAGCGTGGGCAACGTGGTGGCCTACAACAAGATCTACAAGAACCACACCGACGGCATCACCCTGTACGAAAGCGCCGACAACCTGCTGTGGGGCAACATGCTGCTGGGCAACAAGCGCCACGGTATCCGTGTGCGCAACAGCACCAACATCCGCCTCTACGAAAACAAGGCGCTGGGTAACGGCCTGACCGGTGTGTACGGCCACATCAAGGATTTGAGCAACACCGACCGCAACATCAAGCTCGACCCCTTCGACGCCCAGGTCTCGCTGATCCTGGTGGGTGGCGAACTGGCCGGTAACGGTACCGGCCCGCTGTCCATCGACTCGCCACTGTCGGTGGAGATGTATCGCGTGTCGATGCTGGCCCCCACCAAATCCAGTGGCATCAGCTTCACCGGCATCCTGGGCGACCGCCAGGCCGAAATCATGGACCTGATGGTTCGCCAACAAAAAGCCGTGCTGATCGACCCCGTCGAACGCCAGACCGAAATGCAGGACTGAGGATGAATTTCATGCACCCCACCTTGATCAAGCTGCTCAGCCTGTCCGGCCTTGCCGCCGCCATGATGGCAGCCTCCAACGGCGCCAGCGCCCAGGACTTCGCCGCACCCAAGTACGAAGCCGCACCCTGCTGCAGCCTGTGCCCGGCCGCCCATGACGCCAAGAACTACGTGACCCGCTACCAGCAGAACTTCACCACCCTGGTGCAGGCCCAGGGTGACTGGCTGTTCCGTACCCAGGAAGACCTGCGCACCGAATTCGACACCACCCCGGAAGGCTACCGCCGCCTGCAACAGCTGCACGACGCCTTCAAGAGCAAGGGCGTGGAACTGGTGGTGGTGTACCAGCCCACCCGTGGCCTGGTCGACCGCAACAAGCTGTTCCCGGCTGACCGCGACAAGTTCCAATACGACAAGGCGCTGAAAAACTACCAGGCCATGCTGCAACGCTTCGCCAGCATGGGCTTCAACGTGCCCGACCTGTCGCCGCTGACCAACGAACAGCAGGCCCACGACTTCTACTTCCGCGGTGACCAGCACTGGACCCCGTACGGCGCCCAGCGCACCGCCAAGATCGTCGCCGAGACCGTGAAGAAAATGCCGGCCTTCGCCGACATTCCCAAGCGCGAATTCGAAACCCACCTGTCCGGCCGCATGGGCAAGACCGGTACCCTGCACAACATGGCGGGCCAGCTGTGCGGCACCAGCTACGCCATCCAGTACATGGACCAGTTCACCACCGAGCCCAAGGGCGAGGCGGCCGACGGCGACCTGTTCGGCGACGCGGGCACCCCGCAGATCACCCTGGTGGGCACCAGCCACAGCGGCAAGAACTACAACTTCGCCGGCTTCCTGGAGCAGGACATCGGCGCCGACATCCTCAACGTTGCCTTCCCTGGCGGCGGCCTGGAAGGTTCGATGCTGCAGTACCTGGGCAGCGACGACTTCCAGAAGCATCCGCCGAAAATCCTCATCTGGGAATTCTCGCCGCTGTATCGCCTGGACCAGGAGACCATCTACCGCCAGATGATGTCGCTGCTGGATAACGGTTGCGATGGCAAACCTGCGGAACTGCAAGCCAGCGCCACGCTCAAAACCGGCAAGAACGAATTGCTGGTCAATGGCCGCAATGGCATCAAAGACCTGCACAACGGTAATCACCAGATCGACATCAAATTCGCCGACACCTCGGTCAAGACCCTGCACGCCACTCTGTGGTACCTGAACGGGCGGCATGAAGACCTGAAGATCGAAAAACCGACCACATCGGAAACCGACGGGCGCTTTGCCTTCGAGCTGCGCAACGACGAGGACTGGGCTTCGCAGAACCTGCTGGCCCTGGAAGTGGAAGGCCCTGAAGCCGGCCAACCCGCCCAGAAAGTCGAAGCCACCGTATGCAAGCGCAACGTCTTCCCTGGCGTTCAGCAATCACCGAAACAACAGAACGCCCAAGCCGGACTGTGAGGTTATTTATGAACCGCACCAACGCACTACGCCATCTGCTCGCGCCAACCCTGCTGGGCCTGGCCATTTTCGCCGGCAACGCCCAGGCGGCTGCGCCCCTGCACCCGCCACAGGGTTACCTGGCGGCCGTGGACAAGTTCAAGACCAATGCCAAGGATGAAGGCTGCCAGGCCATGCCGCAGCCTTACACCCAGAGCCTGCAATTTCGCAGCAAGTACGAGGGTTCGGACAAATCCCGTTCGACCTTCAACGCCACTTCTGACAAAGCGTTCCGTGATGCCACCAAGGGCATCACCACCATGGAGCGCGGCATCAGCAAGCAAGTGATGGTGTACATGCGCGACGGCAACCCGCAGCAACTGGACTGCACGCTCAACTGGCTGACCGCCTGGGCCCAGGCCGACGCGCTGATGTCCAAGGACTTCAACCACACCGGCAAGTCCATGCGCAAATGGGCGCTGGGCAGCATGGCGTCGGCCTATGTGCGGCTCAAGTTCTCCGACTCGCACCCACTGGCCACCCACCAGCAACAGGCCCAGGTGATCGAAGCCTGGTTCGGGCGCCTGGCCGATCAGGTGGTCAGCGACTGGAACAACCTGCCGCTGGAAAAAACCAACAACCACTCGTACTGGGCCGCCTGGTCGGTGATGGCCGCGTCCGTGGCCCTGGACCGCCGCGACCTGTTCGACTGGTCGGTGAAGGAATACAAGATCGGCGCCAATCAGGTGGATGCCGACGGCTTCCTGCCCAATGAGCTCAAGCGTCAGCAACGCGCCCTGGCTTACCACAACTACGCCCTGCCGCCGCTGTCGATGATCGCCAGCTTCGCCCAGGCCAACGGTGTGGACCTGCGCCAGGAAAACAACGGCGCCCTCAAGCGCCTGGGCGACAAGGTGCTGGCCGGGGTGAAAGACCCGGACATCTTCGAAGCCAAAAATGGCAAGGACCAGGACATGACCGACCTGAAGGTGGACAGCAAGTTCGCCTGGCTGGAGCCCTGGTGCAGCCTTTACAGCTGCCCGCCGGACGCGCTTGAACGCAAGCACGAAGGCCAGCCGTTCAAGACCTTCCGCCTGGGCGGCGACCTGACCAAGGTCTACGACCCCGAGCACGAAAAAGGCAACAAGGGCTCGTGAGCTGTTGATGCTGATGATGTGGGAGCGGGCTCTGCCCGCGAAAAGAACACCGCGTTGCAACTGAAACACCGCAGCGACTGCTTCGCGGGCAGAGCCCGCTCCCACAGGCCCATTTCAGGCCAGGAATGTGAGTTATCCCCCCTGGAATAAATGGGGGTTTGGGGGGCTTCGGCCCTTGTGTATGGATCAAACAAGGAGAGATCGGGATGGTTTTCTCATCTAACGTGTTCCTGTTCCTGTTCTTGCCGGTCTTTCTCGGCTTGTACTACCTGTGCGGCAATCGTTACCGCAACCTGCTTCTGTTGGTCGCCAGCTACGTGTTCTACGCCTGGTGGCGGGTGGACTTCCTGGCGCTGTTCGCCGCGGTCACCCTGTGGAACTACTGGATCGGCCTGCGCGTAGGCGCCGCCGGCGTGCGCAGCAAACCCGCGCAGCGCTGGCTGCTGCTGGGCGTGGCGGTGGACCTGTGCGTGCTGGGCTACTTCAAGTACGCCAACTTCGGCGTGGACAGCATCAACGCCATCATCAGCTCGTTCGGCATGCAGCCGTTCATCCTCACCCATGTGCTGCTGCCTATCGGCATCTCGTTCTACATTTTCGAATCGATCAGCTACATCATCGACGTGTACCGCGGCGACACCCCGGCCACGCGCAACCTGATCGACTTCGCCGCCTTCGTCGCCATCTTCCCGCACCTGATTGCCGGGCCGGTGCTGCGCTTCGCGGACCTGGTGGACCAGTTCAACAACCGCACCCACACCCTGGACAAGTTCAGCGAGGGCGCGACGCGGTTCATGCAGGGTTTCATCAAGAAGGTGTTCATCGCCGACACCCTGGCCACCGTCTCCGACCACTGCTTCGCCCTGGCGGCCCCCACCACCGGCGACGCCTGGCTGGGCGCCCTGGCCTACACCGCGCAGCTGTACTTCGACTTCTCCGGCTACAGCGACATGGCCATCGGCCTGGGCCTGATGATGGGTTTCCGCTTCATGGAAAACTTCAAGCAGCCCTACATCAGCCAGTCGATCACCGAGTTCTGGCGCCGCTGGCACATCAGCCTGTCGACCTGGCTGCGTGACTACCTCTACATCACCCTGGGCGGCAACCGCAAAGGCACCCTGGCCACCTACCGCAACCTGTTCCTGACCATGCTGCTGGGCGGGCTGTGGCACGGCGCCAACTTCACCTACATCATCTGGGGCGCCTGGCATGGCGCGTGGCTGGCCATCGAGCGCCTGCTGGGCATCAACACCACGCCGCGCGCGCTGAACCCGATCCGCTGGGTACTGACCTTCCTGCTGGTGATCATGGGCTGGGTGATCTTCCGCGCCGAGAACCTGCAAGTGGCTTACCGCATGTACGCCGCCATGTTCAGCTTCGGCGACTGGCACCTGTCCGAGCTCAACGCCGCCAGCCTCACCGGCCTACAAGTGGCGACCCTGGTGATCGCCTACATCACCCTGGCGTTCTTCGGCCTGCGTGACCTGTACACCAACCAGCCGAAACCAAAAGCCAAGGCCCCGGTGGCCGAAGCCGACGGCCCGGCCACCGCGCAACCTGGCCTGTACCGCGCCACCCCGGGCGACAACCCGGCCGCGCTGGCCGCCCACGCCCATGGCCACCAGGTGCAAGCCTCGTACTGGACCGTGGACTGGTCGCGCTACCTGATGCGCACCCTAGTGCTGGTGTTGTTCCTGGCCTCGATCCTGAAACTGTCGGCGCAGAGTTTCTCGCCGTTCCTCTACTTCCAGTTTTGAGCGAGCCGACCATGACCCGATCATTACGCATCCTCTACATTCTGCTGTTCCTGGCCGTGCTGCTGGGCCTGGGCCTCTGGTCGCTGTGGAGCTTCGCCAGCTTCAACCGCACCGAGCAGATGACCGTGCTCAACGGCAAGTTCACCAAGGCGGTGGAAACCCACTACGACGACCAGTTCCCGATCAAGCGCCTGGGCACCAACCTGTGGGCCGCGGTGGACTTCAAGCTGTTCAAGGAAGGCCGCCCCGGCGTGGTGCTGGGCCGCGACCAGTGGCTGTACAGCGACGAGGAATTCAACCCGGTCGCCAACGGCGCGCAGATCGAGGCCGACAACTTCGCCCTGATCAAGGGCGTGCGTGACCAGCTCAAGCAGCACGGCGTGCAACTGGTACTGGCCATCGTCCCGGCCAAGGCCCGCCTGTACCCCGAGCACATCGGCGCCACTGCCCCGGCCGAGCTGCACAAGGACCTGTACCAGCAGTTCCACGCCCAGGCCGCGGCCGCCGGCATCTTCGCCCCCGACCTGCTGGCCCCGCTGCAACAGGCCAAGGCCCAGGGCCAGGTGTTCCTGCGCACCGACACCCACTGGACGCCGATGGGCGCCGAAGTGGTAGCCCGCAACCTAGGCACCGCCATCGCCCAGCACGCACCGCTCAGCGGCGAGCCGCAGACCTTCGTCACCGCCAGCGACGCGGCCAAGCCGTACAAGGGCGACCTGACCAACTTCCTGCCGCTGGACCCGCTGTTCAGCAACCTGCTGCCCAAGCCTGACGAGCTGGCACAGCGCACCACCACCCAGGCCGGCGACAAGCCTGAAAGCGGTGACGCGCTGTTCGGCGGCAACGAGATTCCGGTCGCCCTGGTGGGCACCAGCTACAGCGCCAACCCGCACTGGAACTTCCTGGGCGCCTTGCAGCAGTCGCTGCGCAGTGACGTCGTCAACTACGCCGAAGACGGCCACGGCCCGATTCTGCCGATGCTCAAGTACCTGCAAACCGACGCATTCAAGAACAGCCCGCCACAAGTGCTGATCTGGGAGTTCCCGGAACGCTATCTGCCAATGAAGAACGACCTCAGCGACTTCGACCCCAACTGGATCGCCGAGCTGAAAAAAGACCCGAATACCAACCAAAACCTGGCTGTGGGCCAATCCAACTGAGCCCTCCCCCGAGCGCTCGAACCTTACAAGCAAAGAGGAAATGCACATGACCGCACATACCACTAAAAACCGTCTGGCCGCTGCCCTGATTGCCGCCACCGGCCTGCTCTCCGCACACGCTTTCGCCGGTGGCGACGCCGCCCTCTACGGCCCTACCGCGCCCAAAGGCTCGGCATTTGTCCGCGTCTACAACGCTGGCAACCAGGAAGTCAGCGCCAGCGTCGGCAACACCAACCTCAACGAGATCGCACCGCTGGCCAGCAGCGACTTCAGCTTCATGCCCCAGGGCGACTACAGCGCCAAGGTCGGCAGCAAGACCCTGCCGGTGAAACTGGCCTCGGACCACTACTACACCGTGGTCAACAACACCAACGGCAACCCGCAACTGGTGGAAGAGCCACCGTTCAAGAACAAGCAGAAGTCGCTGGTACGCGTGCAGAACCTCAGTGACAAGCCGCTGACCCTGAAGACCGCCGACGGCAAGACCGACGTGGTCAAGGACGTGGCCGCCAAGGGCACCGGCGAGCGCGAGATCAATCCGGTGAAAGTCAGCCTGGCGCTGTACGAAGGCGACAAGAAAGTCAGCGACCTCAAGCCAGTGGCCCTGGAACGTGGCGAAGCCGCGGTGCTCTACGTAACCGGTGAAGGCAGCAGCCTGTCGCCAGTGTGGGTACAGCGCCCAGTGTCCACCCGCTGAACAGAATCGAGTTGGCCGCCCGCTGAAACGGGCGGCTGACAGGGAACAAAAACAAGACAGAAACGGCAACGCGTCTAACTAACCATTCGTTTTATTGGAGAAACAATATGATTCCGGTGATCTTGTCAGGTGGTAGTGGCTCTCGTCTGTGGCCGCTTTCGCGTAAGCAATTCCCCAAGCAATTCCTGGCCCTGACCGGCGAGCACACCCTGTTCCAGCAAACCCTGGAGCGCCTGGTGTTCGAAGGCATGGAAACCCCGATCGTGGTCTGCAACAAGGATCACCGTTTCATCGTCAACGAGCAGTTGGCCAACCTGAAGCTGGAAACCCAAGGCATCCTGATGGAGCCCTTCGGCCGCAACACCGCGCCGGCCGTGGCCCTGACCGCCATGAAAATGATCAATGAAGGCCGCGACGAGCTGATGCTGGTGCTGCCCGCCGACCACGTGATCGACGATCAGAAAGCCCTGCAACGCGCCCTGGCCCTGGCCACCGTGGCCGCCGAGCGTGGCGAGATGGTGCTGTTCGGCGTGCCGGCCACCAAGCCTGAAACCGGCTATGGCTACATCAAGTCCACCAATGACGCCCTGCTGCCTGAAGGCGTGAGCCGCGTGTCGCACTTCGTCGAGAAGCCGGATGAAAAACGCGCCGCCGAATTTGTCGAGGCCGGTGGCTACTTCTGGAACAGCGGCATGTTCCTGTTCCGCGCCAGCCGCTTCCTGGAAGAGCTGAAGAAGCACGATCCGGACATCTACGACACCTGCATGCTGACCCTTGAGCGCAGCGTGAAAGACGGCGACAACGTCGAGATCGACGAAGCCACTTTCGCCTGCTGCCCGGACAACTCCATCGACTACGCCGTGATGGAAAAAACCCAGCGCGCCTGCGTGGTGCCGCTGACCGCCGGCTGGAGTGACGTGGGCTGCTGGTCGTCGCTGTGGGACGTGCACGAGAAAGACGCCAACGGCAACGTCACCAAGGGCGACGTGGTGGTGCAGGACAGCCGCAACTGCATGATCCACGGCAACGGCAAGCTGGTGTCGGTGATCGGCCTGGACAACATCGTGGTGGTGGAAACCAAGGACGCCATGATGATTGCCCACAAGGACAAGGTCCAGGGCGTGAAACAGATGGTCAACACCCTCAACGAACAGGGCCGCAGCGAAACCCAGAACCACTGCGAAGTGTACCGCCCATGGGGTTCGTACGACTCGGTGGACATGGGCGGCCGCTTCCAGGTCAAGCACATCTCGGTCAAGCCGGGTGCCTGCCTGAGCCTGCAGATGCACCACCACCGCGCCGAGCACTGGATCGTGGTATCGGGCACCGCCGAGGTGACCTGTGACGAGAACGTGTTCCTGCTGTGCGAAAACCAGTCCACCTACATCCCGATCGCCTCGGTGCACCGCCTGCGCAACCCGGGCAAGATCCCGCTGGAAATCATCGAAGTGCAGTCGGGCAGCTACCTGGGCGAGGATGACATCGAGCGCTTCGAAGACATCTACGGTCGTTCCACCCCGGTAGAGCGTGGCGTGTCGGTGAAAACCATCGCGCAGTAAGGTTGTGTGAAAGCCCCTGCCTCATCCGCTGCGTCCCCTATCCGCAGCCGGTGAGGCAGGGGCTTTTTTGTCCGGTTGTGGCTGTTTCCCGGGCAGAGCCCGGCCCTACACCGTTCGGGCGATGGGTGTCAGGTATGCAAAGCGAACCGCCTTTGGTGGCAGTATAGATAGACCTGCAGTGCCTCCAGAGGCTAAATGCTTTGCCTCACTGACACCCATGGGCCGAACGGTGT
>KI547167.1:517332-572258 GCA_000497835.1 gamma proteobacterium L18
ACACCGTTCGGGCGATGGGTGTCAGGTATGCAAAGCGAACCGCCTTTGGTGGCAGTATAGATAGACCTGCAGTGCCTCCAGAGGCTAAATGCTTTGCCTCACTGACACCCATGGGCCGAACGGTGTAGGACCGGGCTCTGCCCGGGAAACAGCCACCCAAAATCCCAACCTGCGATAAACTCCACCCAAACCCATATCGAAACAGATCCCCATGCTCATCGGCACCCTGCTCATCATCTCCTGGCTTTTCCTGCTGATCCGCTACCCGAAAAAGGCCTTGCCCATCTCCCTGGTCGCCTTGGCCGGCCTGGCCATGGTCGGCCTCAGCGTGCTGTGGCAGGACAACCGCGAATTGGCGCAACTGGCGCGCATGGGCCTGCACTTCAAGTATGAGACCGAGCAATGCCCTGCCGACAAGCCGCTGCTGGTCAGCATGAAAAACGGCAATAGCGTGCCCATGACCGAGCTGCAATGGCGCCTGGCCGCCTTCGCCCCTGGCGACACGGTGAACCTGGTGCAGGACGACTACGACGCCCCGCGCTACCGTGGCCCCGGCCAGCTGCAACCCGGCGCCAGCTGGCAGGATTGCTTGCCCGTGCCGCCCCTGCGCCCCGGCTACCGCGCACAGACCCTGGAATGGCGCGCCGAGCGTGTGCAGGGCAGCTTCGCCAACTGACTGTCATTTCTTACAGTTTCGCGTCGCCCCAGATAAGCGTTGAATGAGTCACCGCGTGATTCAACTGGGGACACCGACATGAATGCGATCAGAGAACTCAAGGACGCCGCCGCCTTCGCCGAGCACTTCGGCGAGGGCACACAGACAGGCGCCAACCAATACCAGTTTTCCCGAGCCCGCAAGGGCCGCCTTCTGGTGCTGCATTCGGCCAATTGCCCGGCCTGCAAAATGCGCCTGGACTACCTGGCAAGCATCGCCAGCCAGCACCCCGACGTCGACTTTTTCAGCATGCCTACCGAAGGTAACGGCGCCCTGTGGCAGCCGCTGGGCGTGACCGGCGTGCCCGCGCAGTTCGTGGTGCATGACGACGGCCGCGGCGTATTGATTTCAGGCGGCAAGGATGAGCAGCTAGACTGCGCACTGATCGATCTGACACCAGACTCAGTGCACAAGGACTCTCTATGCCCGTCACCCTCATCACCGGTTGTTCGAGCGGCATCGGCCTTGCCCTCGCGCGGGCTTTCCGGCAGGCCGGCCACAACGTCTGGGCCACGGCCCGTCGACCGGCGGACGTAGAACGCCTGGCGGGCGAGGGCTTCCACGCCCGCCAGCTCGACGTCAACGATGAACCTGCGGTGGCGGCCCTGGCCGCCGAACTGCCGGGCCTCGACATCCTCATCAACAACGCCGGCTACGGCGCCATGGGCCCGTTGCTGGACGGCGGCGTTGCCGGCATGCGCCAACAGTTCGAAACCAACGTGTTCGCCATCGTCGGCGTCACCCGCGCCCTGTTCCCCCTGCTGCGCGCCAGCCGCGGGCTGGTGGTGAACATCGGCAGCGTCTCGGGCGTGCTGACCACCCCGTTCGCCGGCGCCTACTGCGCCTCCAAGGCCGCCGTGCATGGCCTCAGCGATGCACTGCGCATGGAACTGGCGCCGTTCGGCGTTCGCGTGATGGAAGTGCAGCCGGGGGCCATCGACACCCAGTTCGCCAGCAACGCCAGCCGCGAGGCGGAACAGGTGATTGCCGAGGGCTCGCCGTGGTGGCCATTGCAGGCGCAGATCCGTGCACGGGCCACAGCTTCACAGGACAGGCCTACTTCGGCTGTGGTGTTTGCGGACCGGTTGCTGGCGGCGGTGGAGAAGCCGGTGCCGGCGCGGTTGGTGCGGATAGGGAATGGGAGTCGGGCGTTGCCGTGGTTGGAGCGCTGGGTGCCGAAGGGCCTGCTGGAGGGAATCCTGAAACGCAAGTTCGGCCTCCACCGAGATCTGTAGCGGCTGATCGCCAGGCTGCGCTGGGCTTGGCGGTCGATCACGTTGGGGCTTGCAGGTGCATGTCTTGAGAGGTGCAGCGCCCTTGAGATCGAGCGCCGCCCGCGCGGCGCTTCGCGGGCAGAGCCCGCTCCCACGTCTGTTTCGGGCCAATTTTGCCTGTTAGGTCACCTAAACCGCCTCGTTGGCACCAACAGAGATTTGCAGTGGGCAAACAAGGCGGACGAGGTGATGGCACTGGAATAACTGGCCCGAAACAAACGTGGGAGCGGGCTCTGCCCGCGAAGCGCCGTGCGGACGGCGCTCGATCTCAAGAACGCCAGAACATCATCGCCTGGCACTTAGTGGCCACCCGGCCCTACTCAGCCGACCCCTGCTTAACAATCACCGTACAAGTCGTCCCCGCCGCCAGCAAAAACCCCTCCGGCACTTCATCAATATGAATCCGCACCGGCACCCGCTGCGCCAACCTCACCCAGTTGAACGTCGGGTTCACATCCGCCACCAGTTCACGGCTTTCCGGGTTATCCCGGTCGTAAATCCCGCGCGAAATACTCTCGACGTGTCCCTTCAATACCTCGCCGCTCATCATCTGCAGGTCAGCCTTGTCGCCCACATGCACGTTCGGCAACTTGGTCTCTTCAAAGAACCCGTAAACCCAGAACGAGTTCTTGTCGACCACCGCCATCTTCGCCTCACCGGTGCGCGCGTAGTCGCCCACGTGCACATTGAGGTTGGTGACGTAGCCATCCACCGTGGCCACCACCTTGGTGCGCGCCAGGTTCAGTTGGGCTGCGTCCAGCGCTGCCAGGGCCTGCTGGTAGTCGGCCTCGGCGCTGCTGGCAACGTTGCCGGCGTCTTCGCGGCTTTCCTTGGACACCACCAGGTTGTCCATGTCGGCGCGGCGCTTGGCGTTGACCTGGCGCATTTCCCACGTGGCCTTGCGCGAGGCCACCAGGGCCTGGGCCTGCTTGACGGCGATCTGGTAGTGCTCGGGGTCGATCTGCAGCAGCACGTCGCCCTTCTTCACCAACTGGTTGTCGTGCACCGGCACGGCCACCACGTAACCGGTCACGTCCGGGGCCACGTTGATGATGTCGGCGCGCACGCGGCCGTCGCGGGTCCAGGGGGTTTGCATGTAGTGCACCCACAGCTCGCGGCCGATGAACACGGCCACGGCCAGTACCAGCAGGGTGGCGATCAGGCTGAAAAACTTTTTCATTAAGTCAGTCTCAACGGTAAACGGTCAGCGCCATGGCGCCGAACAGGCAGACGAACAGGCTCAGGCGCAGCAGCGCCGGGTGCCAGAAGAAGCGATACAGGTCCAGGCCGCTGAGGAAGCGGTCCAGGGCCCAGCCCACGCCCAGGGCGATCAGGAACATCAGGGTCATGGTGGGCATGTACACACCATGGAAAGCTATTTCACGCGGCATGGGTCTTTCCTTGGGCCGGCGCCGGGGGCGCCAGCTCGGCGAGCGGTGATTGCGGGTCCAACAGGGTGCTGCGGATAAAGTGCAGGTAGCTTTGCACCCGGCGCAGGGCCGAGGTGTCGAAGTGCCGGGCGAACGGCTCGTCGGTGTCGCGCACGCAGTAGATGGCCTGGTCCACCGCCGCCAGGCTGCGTTCCAGGTTGGCGCGGCTGGGCTGGATGAACAGGCGGATCAACGAACGCCCCATCACGCGGATCGCCTGACGCCACGGCTGCGATTCAGCGTAGGCCGGGTGCACCGGCAGGATCGCCTGCTCGCGGCGCAACTCGATGACTGCGTGGCCCACTTCCAGCACCACGAACATCCAGCGCAGCAGGTTGCGCTGCACTTCCGGCTTGCCCGCCGCCAGCCCATACGCCTGGTTGAGCACGTCACGGGTGCGGCTTTCAAACGCCGAGCCCAGGCCGCGCAGCTTGCCGCTGATGGCGAACACCACTTGCTCGCGCAGGTTGTGTTCCAGGCGGCTCCACAGCCAGCGGCTGTTGGGCGGCAGGATGATTGCCCCGGCGGCGGCACAGGCCAGCATGCCGATGATCATGCCGATGTAGTCGTTGATGAAGCCGTAGGCGTTGTACACCGTGAGGTTGTCGGGGACCGAGCCGATGCTGAAGAAAATCAGCAGGCCCAAACCATAACCGGCCCACTGCGGCCGCGAGGCCAGGAACGCGCCGAACATCAATACCGGCGCCAACACCATGCACAGCAAGGGAAAACCGTCGATCCAGGGGAACACGAAGAAGGTTTCGGCAAAGCCCACCACCGCGCCCAACATGGTGCCGCAGGCCATCTGGAACGACATGCGCTTGGGGTTGGGCGCCGCCGCCGACAGGCCCACGGTGGCCGCTGCCACCAGGGTCATGGTGGCGCCACTGGGCCAGGCCGTGGCCACCCAGTAACTGCCCAGCAGGCCCAGCACCGACATGGCCCGCACCGCAGCAGCCGCCGAGACCCACCAGCTGGTCTGGGGCATGAACGGCTCGTCCCATTTTTCCCGCTCGTGGCTGTGATCAGCCAGGGACGCATGGGTCTGCGCGTAACTGAGCAGTTCATCGACGAAGCGATACAGCAGCTCGTAGGCGGTGTGGAAGTCCAGCAGGTCGTCTTCGCTGGGATGGCTCTCGACGAAGATGGCACGCAAGCGGCGCACGTGGGACGGCAGCTCTTCCTTGTACAGCGCCGTCTGTTCGGCCAGGCGCTTGGCGTCGTCGACGGTCAGGGCACGGCCGGCGTAGTTATCCAGCAGCGAGGCCAGCGCTTGCAGGCCGGGTTCGATGGCGGTGACCACCTCGGCGTGGCCACGGCCGCGGATACGCTCCAGCAACTGATGCAGGGCGTTGAAGCGTGTGGTGATGCCCATGAACTCACTGTTCAGGCGGCTGACCCGGCCACTGCGGCGGCGCATGTGCGGGTCTTCGAAAGCCACCACGCCGCGCAGGCTTTCCAGGCCCACGGCTTCGGAGATGAAGCGCACGTTGGTGCTTTCGAACGTGGCACGCTGGCTGGCACCGCGCAGGCCCTCGGCGACAAAACCGGCGAACACACCGAAACGCTGGTACATGGCATTGCGCATCGAGGCGCTGGCCGACTGCGGCAGGATGGCCGCGCTGACCGCCGTGGACACGATCAGCCCCAGGGAGATTTCCAGCACCCGCCACATCGCCGCCATGAACGCCCCTTCCGGGTGCGCCAGGGCCGGCAGGCCGATGAAGGCGGCGGTGTAGCCGGCCAGCACGAAGCCGTAACCCTTGAAGTTGCGGTGGCGCACGGCGCCGGCCGAGCAGATACCGAACCAGATCACCAGGCTGGGCAGGAACAGTTCGGTGTTTTGCGCGAACAAGGCGATCAGCGCCACCGTCACCACCGAGCCGGCAATGGTGCCCAGGAAGCGGTAGAAGCTCTTGGCGAACACGTGGCCGCTTTGCAATTGCATGACGATGAACACGGTGATCATCGCCGTGCGCGGCTGCGGCAGTTCCAGGCGCATGGCCAGCCACAGGGTCAGGAACGCGGCCAGCAGCGTCTTGAAGATATACGCCCAGGTCACGCCGTCACTGCGGGCCCATTCGAAGAAACCACGGCGCCACTGCAGCGAACCCAGCCGGCGCAGCGGTGCAGACAGAGAAGTCATGAATCGGTCCGTCAGTGATTGAGGATGGCCAGGGCCGCCGGGGTTTTCGGGGCGGCGGTCTTGGCGTCGCTGGGCACGTCGTTGCCCGCCTGCAAACCGCCGCCCAGCGCGGTCACCAGTTCAGCCTGGGCGGTCAGGCGCGCGGCCTGCACCTGCTGCTGGATTTCCTGCTGATGGAACAGCTGGGTCTGGGCGTTGAGCACGTTGAGGAAGTCGGTCAGACCGCGCTGGAAGGCCACTTGGGCAATGTCGTAAGTCTTCTGCGCCGAGGCCACGGACTCGGCGGCGAAGGCCTGCTGCTTGTCCATGGACTCGCGACGGATCAATTGGTCGGAGATGCTTTTCAACGCCTCGACCAGGGTTTGGTTGTAGTGCGCCACGGCGATGTCGTAGCCGGCCGAGGCTTCACCCAGCTGCGAGCGCAGGCGGCCGCCGTCGAAGATCGGCAGGCTGATCGCCGGGCCCACGGTGTAGCTGAGCTTTTGCGCGGTGAGGAAGCCCAGCATGCTGCCGCCGGTGGCCATGTAACCCAGGCTGGCCGTCAGATCGACGTTGGGGTAGAAGCCGGCGTGGGCCACATCGATGCCACGCGCTTGTGCCGCCACTTGCCAGCGGCTGGCCACCACGTCCGGACGCTGGCCCAGCAGTTCGGCCGGCAGTGCGGAGGGCAATTTCAGCGGCGCGCCCAGGGCCAGGGTCGGTCGTTGCAGGTGCGCAGCGTCGCCCGGGCCTTTGCCTGCCAGCGCAGCCAACTGGTTGCCGCTCAGGGCGATTTCTTCGTCCAGGGCGTCGATCTGCCGATGGGTTTCGGGCAGCGGGGTCTGCGCCTGGCTGACTTCGAATTGGGTGCCGATGCCGTGGGCCAGGCGTTTCTCGGCCAGTTGCAGGATCTGCTGCTGTTGCGCCAGGGTCGCCTGGGCGATATCGCGCTGGGCGTAGTGCAGCGACAGCTGGATGTACACCTTGACGATGTTGTTGGTCAGTTCAAGTTGCGCTTGGCGGGCCTGGGCCACGCTCATGTGCGCCATGTCCACGGCCTGTTCGGTGGCGTTGCTGTCACGGCCCCACAGGTCCAGGTCGTAGCTCAGGCTCAGGCCTGCGTTGTTGTCCCAGTCCTTGACGCCGCTGAGCTCGCCGGGGCCATAGAAGTTGTCCTGCGGCCACTTGTGCCGGGTCAACGAGCCCTTGCCGTTGATCTGCACCGATTCGGCCGACTCGGCCACGCCTGCCACGGCCTTGGCCTGGCGCACGCGGGCGGCGGCCATGGCCAGGGTCGGGCTGCCTTGCAGCGCCAGGTCTACCCACTGGTTGAGCTGTGCATCGCCATAGGCGCGCCACCATTGGCTGGCGGGCCAGTGGGCGTCCTTGGCAGCGGCCTGGATGGCTTCGTCGGTAGCCAGGGTGTTGGCAGACAGGGCCTTGCCTTGGGGGGCAATGCCGCCAGTGCCGATGCAGCCGCTGATGGTCAAAGTTAAGGCCAAAACGCTGAAAGCATTCAGCTTTCCAAATATGCGACGCGGCACTGCTGCTAATTCCTGACTGAAAGAGAGGGGATTACCTTGAGGCGCCGATTCTAGGGGGTGGAACGGGCGCCGATAAGCGGGTGTTCGTGTGAATCTTTATTACGTAAAAAGCGATAATCGGTGTAAAGCTGCTACACCACAATTGTTACTTCATGCGACAATTTGCCGTCTATTTAGAGAGTGACCCATGGACACCCTGCAAAACATGCGTGCATTCAGTTGCGTGGCCGAAGCGGGCAGTTTCACTGCCGCCGCCGTGCAGCTCGATACCACCACCGCCAACGTCTCGCGGGCGGTTTCCAATCTCGAAGCGCATCTGCAAACCCGTCTGCTCAACCGCACCACCCGACGCATTGCCCTGACCGAAGCGGGCAAGCGTTACCTGCTGCGCTGCGAGCAGATCCTGGCCTACGTCGAAGAAGCCGAAGCCGAAGCCAGTGACGCCCATGCGCGCCCTGCCGGCCAGCTGAAAGTGCACACCATGACCGGTATCGGCATGCACTTCGTCATCGACGCCATCGCCCGCTACCGCAAGACTCACCCGGACGTGACCTTCGACCTGACGCTTGCAAACCGCGTACCGGACTTGCTGGACGAAGGCTATGACGTGTCCATTGTGCTGGCCAGCGAGCTGCCGGACTCGGGGTTCGTGTCCCAGCGCCTGGGCATCACTTACAGCATCGTCTGCGCTTCGCCCGAGTACGTGAAGGCCCATGGCACTGCGCGCAAGCCCAGCGACCTGATGTCCCACGCCTGCCTGCGGCTGATCAGCCCGGTGGTGCAGCTGGAGAAATGGCTGTTCGACGGCCCTGAAGGCCAGGAGATGGTCAACATCAGCAATGCACCGTTTCAGGTCAATTCCGCCGATGCGATGAAAAGCGCGATCATCAGCGGCATGGGCGTGGGCGTGCTGCCGATCTACGCGGCCATCGACGGCCTGCGTAACGGCACCTTGGTGCGCATCCTGCCGGACTACCGTCTGCAGGAGTTGAACCTGTACGCCATCTACCCGTCGCGCCAGTACCTGGACGCGAAGATCAAGACCTGGGTGGAATACCTGCGTGGCTCGTTGCCGGATATTCTGGCGGCCCATGAGGCGGACCTGAAAACCCATGAGTTGAACATGGCGATTTGATCGGTAGGAGCCGACCTTGGTCGCGATGCAGACGCTGCGGTGGGTCAGGTAGGGCCTCATCGCGCGCAAGCGCGGCTCCGACAGGTACTGCAGCATATGCCCAGGTTTGTAACGCGCCGGCCGGGAATGTTAGCGTGCTCACATTCTTCACCCGACTGTCGAGAACAAGCCCAATGAAAAAGACCGTACTTGCCTTTAGCCGCATCACCCCGCCCATGGTCGAGCGCCTGCAGCAAGACTTCGACGTGATTGTGCCCAACCCCAAGCACGGCGACATCGCCGCGCAATTCGACGAAGCCCTGCCCAACGCCCATGGTCTGATCGGCGCCGGTCGACCACTGGGCGCCAAGCAACTGGCCAGCGCCGGCAAGCTGGAGGTGGTGTCCAGCGTGTCGGTGGGTTACGACAACTACGACGTCGCCTACTTCAACGAGCGCGGCATCATGCTTACCAACACGCCTGACGTGCTCACCGAAAGCACCGCTGACCTTGGCTTCTCGCTGATCATGAGCAGTGCCCGCCGCGTGGCCGAGCTGGACGCCTGGACCAAGGCCGGTGAATGGAAGGCCAGCGTCGGCGCCAACCATTTCGGCACCGACGTATTCGGCAAGACCCTGGGCATCGTCGGCATGGGCAACATCGGTGCGGCCATCGCCCGTCGTGGCCGCCTGGGCTTCAACATGCCCATCCTGTACAGCGGCAACAGCCGCAAGACGGCCCTCGAGCAGGAACTGGGCGCGCAATTCCGCACCTTGGATCAGTTGCTGGCCGAAGCCGACTTCGTGTGCCTGGTGGTACCGCTGAGCGAGAAAACCAAGCACCTGATCAGCCACCGCGAACTGGCGCTGATGAAGCCATCGGCCATCCTGGTGAACATCGCCCGCGGCCCCATCGTCGACGAGCCGGCGCTGATCGAAGCCCTGCAGAAAGGCACCATTCGTGGCGCCGGCCTGGACGTCTACGAGAAGGAGCCGCTGGCCGAGTCGCCGCTGTTCCAGCTCAAGAACGCCGTCACCCTGCCCCACATCGGCTCGGCCACCTCGGAAACGCGCGAGGCCATGGCCAACCGGGCCATGGATAACCTGACGGCCGCCTTGAAAGGGCAGCGGCCGCAGGACCTGGTTAATCCACAGGTGTTCAAGGGCTGACCCTGTCAGGGAAACAGCCTGAACAAAGCCCCGCCGCCTGGGCGGCGGGAGCATAACACCAGGTATTTTCCATCCGACTGAACAGCCAATCCATAAGCCTGCGCAACCACTTCAGGCCAGCGATCCACGGCGGCAATGCCACCATTTCCGAAGGCTGTATCCCGCCCCTGCCCGTTGGGCAGGTAACGGATGACAGCGGGAACGTTGAACGTTAGAACCGGGTTGGCATAGCCGGCCATCACAATCTTGCGATCACTTGTCACCACCGTTTTGAGCCCGCTACCCGTCTGACCACCTTGAAAAAAATCAAGCCACGGCCGCCCACCGTTGAACGCCGGGTCGGCAATGCCCTGAGCGGTAAACTGCCGTTGCCATATCCACATATGGGTTTGCGCCTGGGCAATCGATAATGTCACCAATAGCGTGTCATCTGGTTGAACAATGAGCTGTATCCATTGCAACCCTTTATCGACCGTTGGAAACGACTCCCGCGTTATCCCATTGCCTTCGGGGCCGAATCCCGAATCCAAGGTACCATCGGGTAACAACCGGGCAATGACGAAGCTGTTCATGTCCCCCGTATCACCGTTATCTCGGGTGTCGTTCCCCAACACAAGCACGCCGCCCCGGGCTGCGTCGTCCAGCGGCAGGGCTTGAAAGAACACCAGGTTACCTTCACCGAAATGGTGCAACTGCACCCCCTGATTCCCCCAGGAAGCGTCCAAAGCACCTACTTCTGTCAGCCGCGCTACCAAGCCATGACCGGCATTTTCCCCGGCCAACAGTACCTTACCATCGGCTTGCAGGTGGATGGCCTCGATAGGCGAGGTAAAACTGCCGACCTTGGCAACTGCCTGTTCGCCAAAACTGCGGTCCAACTGCCCGTTGTCGAGATATTGAACAGCGTAAATCGCAAACGCCCCTTCGCCTTCCTGCGTAGAACAAACGGCCAGAATGCGACCATCATCGCGCCTGGCAACGTTGAAGCGAAACGTGGGGCTGGGGACGATTGATCTGTCCAGCCGCACTATCCCACCCATGCCGAAGGCCTGATCCGGTTGCCCATCGCTCAAGTATCTGCGCAGTGCTGGATACTCCTGCGCAGACTGATCATCGGTTATCTTGATCATCAGCAATGCACGGTCCTGCCCGTCCACCCACAGCAAGTTGCTGTCGAAATTCTCCAGCTGTATTCGGGAGTCAAACTCTACAACCCCGTCAACGCCGTATGTCACATCCAACTCACCCGCATTGCGCTGTTCTGCCTGGATACTCATGAGGGTCTATCTCCGACACTGAAATGGCTCAGCGTCATGAAGCACCCCTCAGCCTGAAATCGCTACTGACAGAACTGACAGCTACTAGCGAGTAGCTTCCCGCAATAGGGGTTGGTACGGGGTGGGCACGGCCTTCGGCTTCCTGAATACCAACACATTCCCCGCCATCACCAGCACCAGCCCCACCAGCGCTGGCGCCGTCCATTGATAGCCCTCGGCAAACGCCGACACGTTCAGCGCCACCAGTGGGAACAGCACCGTGCAGTAGGCGGCACGTTCCGGCCCCATGCGCCCCACCAGCGTCAGGTAGGCGGTGAAGCCGATCACCGAACCGGGAATGACCAGGTACAGCAACGAGCCGATGTACTGCAGGCTCCAGTCGACCTCGAACGGCGTACCGCGCACCAGGCAATAGCCGGCCAGCATGATCGAACCGTACAGCATGCCCCAGGCATTGGTGGTCAGCGGCTTGAGCCCGGCTTTCTGTTGCAGGCTGGAGAGCATGTTGCCGGCCGAGAAACACAGCGTGCCCAGCAACGCCAGCGCCAGCCCGATCAGGGTTTCGCGGCTGGCCGCATGGCCGGCCAGTTCCGGCCAGAACAGCAAGCCCAGCCCCAGCAGCCCCAATGCCCCGCCGCCCAGCACGTTGCGGGCGATACGCTGGCCGAAGAACACCCGCGCGTTCAAGGCGTTCCACAGCGTGGCCGTGGAGAACACCACTGCCACCAGGCCGCTGGGCACCCATTGGCTGGCGGTCAGGAAACACATGAAGTTGACGCAGAACAGGCACAGTCCCTGGGCCAGGCAGATCAAGTGGCCCCGGCGATTGACCGGTTGCAGGCGCCGGCTGAGCAGCAGGATGGCGAACAACACCACGGCGGCCAGCGCAAAGCGGTAGACGATCGACACCGGGATGGCGACTACGCCCAATTGCAGTTTCAGGGCGATCCAGGTGGTGCCCCAGATGAGGACGGTGAGTAGGTAGAGAAATAGGTTCATGCAAGGCGCTCCGTTGAATGCAGCCAGTTTCACTGTTCCGTTCAAAGAAGCGCTTGCAGATTCTTGCGGATACTTTTCGCTCAACTGGCCTAAGCCAAAATCCTGAATACCTCTGCCCCCTGTGACGTCATAGCCAACACCAGTAGCGAGCCGTCAGCTTGGGCAGCCACATCAATGCCACGCGAAGTAATACCCTGCCATTTGAGGACCACTTTGCCATCCGTTCCAAAGGCTGAGTCCCTGGCGCTGCCATCGCTTAGATAACGTGCGATAAGAAAATGCATGTCTAGCGGCCCGTCGACCCATCCGCCTACGACGACCAACTTGCCATCATGGGCAATGAGCAAGGCACGACCTACTGCGCCTTTTAAGTCTTGCATATGATCCTCCACGGGTTTCCCACCGTTGAACCGTTGATCAGGCCCCCCGTGTGGGTTGTACTGAGCTATCCACAGTGGGGACGTAATAAAACCGGAGCCTTCCCCTCCACAAAACAGCACGCTGCCATCAGCGCGCACGCACAGATCAAATCCCATAATAGGAGACCCCGGCGCCATCTCCTCCCTGACGTAACCTTGCCAGCCAAACGAGCGATCCAGTGTGCCATTCGTGTGCAACCGGATGACAATCGTTGCCCTATTTTCATCTTCGGCCAGTATGCAGATACGATCATCTTGTTCGGTTGACTGAATATAAGCTGCCTTGTGGAAAACCAACGCGCCCAGACCTAGGTCATACTCCACCACACCGCCGCCGTCTGGCTCCCCGAAACTCAGGTCCGGAACCCCCTGCGCCGACAAGCGCGCGATAGCGCCTCGAAGATCCGTGGCATAAACCACCAGTATTTTGCCATCGGGCTGTAGGGTGATTTTACCAACCTCCTGCGCGCGACCGGCCAGCTTTGCATCGAGATAGGTGATACCGCGGCCTTCGGCGAAAGAAAGATCCCTGTCGCCATTGGCGAGACACCGCAGTACAAAAACATCTCGATTGGCTATGCCACAGACAAGAATTTCGTCATCCTTCGTAATGGCCATGCCTGTCGCAACGCCACCGATCATCAGTTCTTCATCAACGTACAGTTTAACGACGCCGTTAACGCCGAAGTCCTGGTCAAATTTTCCGGTTGGCAATAACCGGGTGATAACAATTTGGGAAAATCCCAAGTCCGAGATTGAATACCCAACAACGACCAACCGGCCGGCCGAGTCAAGTTGCATCACTCCCCTGCCTTTGGTTTGTGAAACATGCATATTCAGCGGAATGAAGCCGTATTCATAATCAATGTCGCCGGGGAGCTTTGCAGCACTTTGCAATGTCATGATAGATACCTCGTAGTCAAGCCTGTACTGGCCAGGCACAGTCTTATTGGGTACCAACCCCCACAACCCGTCTACTGACAGAACTGACAGTCCCGTCTGATTTGCAGATTCTTGCGCATTTTGCCTCCCACCCACTGCCAGCCCGCGCACAAGCGCGTACGATGCACGCAGAGGACCACGCCCATGACCACCAACCCGCACATCCAGGTATTCCAATGCCTGCACCGCTCGCCACACGCGCGGCTGGAGCAGAGCGCGGCCCTGGGCGACGGGTTGGTGGCGGCGGTGTGGAACAACCGGCATGACGCCCAGCGCTACGACGCCCCCAGCCATCACACGCTGTCGTGCTATGTGGCGGGGGGTACCGGCACGTTCCGGGTCGATGCGCCGGACCGCAAGGGTGCGCCGGACCGGCTCTGCACCCTGCCCGCCGGGCATGATTCGGGCTGGGTGATCAACGGTGAGCTGCGCCTGGCGCATCTGTACTTCGGCGAACAGCAATTTGCCCTGGGCTGCGTGACCCTGCTGGATCGCGAACCGCGGGAAATGCAGTTGCAGGAAGGCACCTTCCTTGAGGATTCACACCAGGCCGAGCGCTTCCGCCAACTGATCGCCCTCGACTGGCAGGAGCCGGGTGACCGTCTGCTGGGCACCAGCCTGGCCCACGAGCTGATCAGCCACACGCTGCTGAACCAGGTGGGCCTGCGTCATGGGCTGCGGGTCAAGGGCGGGCTGGCTGCCCATCAGCGGCGGCGACTGGTGGACTACATCGACAACGCCCTCGACCAGCCGCTGACACTGGGGGCCTTGGCCGCGCTGTGCAGCCTGTCCGAGTACCATTTCGCCCGCATGTTCACCGCCAGCTTCGGCCTGCCGCCGCACCAGTACGTACTGGCCAGGCGTATGGCACGTGCCTGCCTACTGCTACGCGGCAGTGCCCAGGCGTTGGGCGATATCGCCCTGGCCTGCGGTTTTGCCAGTGCCAGCCATTTCAGCAATCGCTTCCGCCAGACGATGGGGGCGGCGCCCGGGGTGTACCGCGCCGCGCTACAGGGCTAAACCCAGCACCGGCGCCGCCAGCACGCTGGCAGCCGCCATGCCCAGCGCCAAACGCGGGCGATAAGGCAGCATGAACACCAGCAGCATCGCGCTGGCCATCAGGGCGGCGAACCAGTGCACCAACCCCATGCTCCAGCCGTCATCGATCACCACGGCCACCCACAGCGCTGCGATCAACAACAACGTGGCGACCACCCGCAGCGCCCAGCTGATGCGTGGTTGCAGGGGGCGCCCCACTACTTCGCGATAGTGACGATCCATCCCCAGGCACAGGCCGGTAAAACCGGCGTAGCACAGCAGACCGATGACCAGCATCATGACGGCTCACCTTCCACGTTCAGGGCCACCTTGCGGGTCGTGGGTGCAGGTGCCTGACGCCAAAGCTTGCGCACCGCCCAGGCCAGCAGCAGGCCCCAGCCCAGCGCCGTCAGGTCGACCCCGGCCATGGCCCAGTCGCCCTCTGGCAGCGAGTGGTCCAGGCCATGCACGGTGGTCAGGGCGTTGAGCAGCGGCAACCCCATGAACAGCAGCGTCGCCAGCCCCAGTTGCTCAAGCCATGCCTGACGCGCCGGGCGCAGGGCCGCGTGCAGAGCCGACAGCCCCCACAGAGCAAAGAACACCTTGATCTCCATGGCCGCGCGGCCCGGCAGTTCCAGGGGCAACAGGCGATTGGCCCAGAAAAAGCCGATCACCGCCAGCATCAGCCCGGCCATGCTCATCACGTTCAGTACCGCCACCAAGCGCAGGTGCGCCGGCGGCCGGGGGCTCTTGGCGTGCTTGAGCTGACGCTTGCCCAACCACATCACCAACCCGGTGCCGATCATCGCCGTACCGCCGACGCCGGCCAGGAAATACAGCCAGCGCAGCCCCGCATCGGCGAAATGCCCCATGTGCAGGCCATACAGCCCGCCAGCCAGCATCAATGGCAGCGTGGTGACCTGGTTGTCGCTGCGCAGTGCCCCCGTGACCCCATCGAACACCAGGCCGTAGCCGATCTGGTGCACGATGCGATCGGCGCCATGGCGGGCGAAGACCACCGATGCGTTGGCGTCGCCGGGATGCTCGACCTCCACCAGGCCCAGATGGCTATCAGGTTCCTGCCGATGGAATTGTGCGTAGAGGTCGGCCAGCGGCACCAATGGCGCCGGCTGCCCCGCCGCTGCCGGGTTCTTGCTGGTAGGCATCAGTTCCTCGTAGATGTTGGCGCTTTGTGCCCCGTACTGGGCCAGGATGTTGGCGGGCAGCAGCATGACCATGAAAATCACCAGGCTGCTGTAGGCGATCATCAGGTGGAACGGCAGCACCAGCACGCCAATGGCGTTATGCCCGTCCAGCCAGGAGCGTTGCCCCTTGCGCGGCCGGAAGGTGAAGAACTCCTTGAAGATCTTCTTGTGGGTGATGATGCCGCTCACCAGCGTCACCAGCATCACCAGCGCGCACAGACTGGCCAGCCAGCGGCCCCAGGGGTAAGGCAACTGCAGCTGGAAGTGGAAGCGGTAGAAGAATTCGCCGCCCATGGACTGTCGGGCGGTCACCGGTTCGCCGGTGCGGGCATCGAGGCTGACTTGCTGGAAGCCCGAAGCGCCGCGATACATCAGCGAAATATCCGGCCGCCGCTCGTCTGGCACATTGATGTACCACACCGGCGCCTGTGGCGCATTGGCCTGTAGATAGCGCTGGGCATGGGCCAGGCTGGCCGCGTCGTCACGCGGGTAGACGGCGATTTCCGGGTGCGTCCAGTGGTTGATCTCGTCCTTGAAGTACGTGAGGGTACCGGTGAGAAAAATCGCGAACAGCAGCCAGCCGAACACCAGCCCCATCCAGGTGTGCAGCCATGCCATGGCCTGGCGGAATCCTTCCTTCATGACAGTCGCATCCAATAGACCAGGCCATAGGCGGCCGACAATAACGCGCAAGGCACCAGCACCCCCAGCCACGCGCGCCAGGCGCTGCGACAGGCGAAGCACCAGAGCACAGCTACCACGTAAATCAGAAACGACAGCATCATGCCACTGACCATGGCCTCTGCCCGCACCATCGGCAGCAGCGCCGCCAGGCAGATGCCCGCCAGCGAGGCCAGCACGTAGCCGCCAAAGGTTGCGGCAACGATGCGCGAGCAGACGCCCAGGCGGTAGGCAACCGGCACGGTGGCGGTGGTCTTTTTCATGGCACAGGTTACGCCCTGGAATGATCAGGCAGCGATAGTAATGATAAATATTCTCATAGGCAAAAATATGCACACCCTTGTAGCCGCTGCCGAAGGCTGCGCTGGCCCTGTCATTCACTCAAGATACCCAGCGTAAACGAGGCCCAGCGCAGCCTGCGGCAGCGGCTACGAGGATGGCAGTGTCTTCGTTACTAAATATTTTTCTTCATCAAGGGGTTGAATTGTTGGCCCAAGTGCCTGACCTTGTAGTCAAGAGGCGCTGATTTCCACCCTCGGCGCATCTCTTGCGAGCTAGCTGAATAAGGGATGAACTATGCAAATCCAAGTCAATAGCGACAACCATATTCAAAGCAGCATCCGACTGGAGGAGTGGGTACGCAGTACCGTCGAAAGCACGCTCGACCGCTACGAAGAGGACCTCACCCGCATCGAGGTTCACCTGGCCGATGAGAACGGCGACAAGCCCGGCCCGCACGACAAGCGCTGCCAGATGGAAGCGCGGCCAAAAGGCCATCAACCGATTTCCGTGACTCACAAGGCCGCCACGCTGGATCAGGCAGTGGATGGCGCCGCCACCAAACTTCATCACGCTCTGGAACACCTGTTCGGCAAGCTGCGCAGCAAACGCGCGGTCAGTAGCCAGAATGGTGCAGGCGACAATCCCGACGCCCTGTTACAGGAAGAATTCCTGGAGAACGAACAGGTGCTCAATAGCTAGAAATAACCTGTAACGAAAAAAGGCGAGCCCACACGGCTCGCCTTTTTCATGCCCGCAATTTACCCGTAGCCGCTGCCGCCAGGCTGCGCTGGGCCCCGGGCACACCCCCGGATTCAAAGCTGGCATACAGGCCAGCGTAGCCTGCGGCAGCGGCTACGCAGCATCAGACAGATTGCGGGCATGGGGCTTGCTTTAACCCAATGGTCAGGGTGTGCGAACTAACGCAAAAACACCCAGTCAATTGATGCACGTCTTATATCTTCAGGTGACGCACCATGGATAACCCCTTTCAAACGATCAGTGATGCATTCCAGCCCGAGTACCGGGTCAACCTCAGCATCGAACGTCTGGACGGCAGCATCATGCTGACCCTGTCCAATGAAACAGGGGTAGTGGCCAAACGCATGATCAGCGCTGAACAGCGCAACGACCCCAAGCGCGTGAAGCGTCTTATTGAAAGCATCAAGTTCGGCATCGCCATCGAGCGCGGCCATAGCGCCATCGAGATCCTGGCGGCCATGACCGACGGAGACGCCCTCGCCATGCCCACGCCACCCGCCAAGGGCTGGCTGAGCAACAAGCCGGGCCTGCAAGTCGGCATTTGATGAGTACGGCCGACGGCCAAAAGTGCCAGCCTTTTGCCCATCTGCCTGAACCTCACCTGTACCAGCGCCCGGCAGTGAGTAAAGGTGCTGGGCCAGGATAGCCTGCCGTTGTAGTTTTCCAATTCGTTACAGAAAACTACAAAAGGTATGAATATGCTTTTGCGCAGCATTGCCCTGATCGCCCTCGTTGCCGCCACCGCCGGTTGCGTCGAAGAACGTGTGGTCCACGACCATCGCCCGGTGCACCGTGAATACGTCGAGGTAGTGGCCCCCCAGGCCCCGCCTGTGCAAGTGATCGAGGAAGAGCCCGGCCCACGCCCCGGTTATGTTTGGGCACGTGGCTACTGGGCCTGGGAAGGCGGGCGCTACGTGCCCGTGCGCGGCCATTGGGAAGCACTGCGCCCCGGCTACCGTTACGTGCACCCGCACTGGGTGCAGACCCGCGACGGCTGGCATTGGCGCCAGGGCGGCTGGGCGAACTGATCGCGGTTTTTCATGACCGGACATTGCAACCCTGCGCCGTTCATGATGAGGTTGGGCCTGCAACCTCATCATGGACAGCAACAACGCAATGGACCTTGCCCCGCATATCCCCTCCTGGGCGGAGATCGAGCGTAACCTGAACCACAGGTTCAGCGATTTCCACCACACCCTGGACCACGGCTTGAGCAGCGCCAGCAGCGGTTTGCATGCCAGCTGGAACGGTATCACCCAACGCCTGGATCAGGGCGCCAGCCATATCTATGCCGAGCTTGGCGGCCGTCGCATCGATGCCGTGCGCCAGGCCCTGCAGCTTTCCTACCCGCTCATTCGCCAGGACCTGCGCCAGCGCTGGGCGAGCATCAATATCGACGAAATCCTCGATGTGCTGCTGGACCTGGTCAAGCAGGTGGCACTGATACTAGGCGGCAGCGTGACAGTAGGCAGCATCGCCGGCGGCATCGCAGGCGGGGTGCTGGGCGCAGGCCTTGGCGCTGCGCCGGGCGCTGTGGCCGGCGCAGGCGTGGGGCTGGAGATCGGCAACCTGATTCTGCTGGGCCTGGGGCTGTCGGCGATTGCCGAATACTTCTACAGCGGCCTGCCCGCCTGCCTGGAAACGTTACAGAACGGTATCGTCACGGCCTGGCGGGTCGACAACAAGGCCAGCGGCAGCCGCCTGGAAACCGGTGGTGGCCACGCCAGCACCCGCCAGGCACGCATCGAACAGGCAGCCCGACAACTGGCGCGTGGCCAGGAGCAGTTGGTGATGCTGCTGTTGACCGCCATCGTCACCTACCTTACCCGCGGCCAGGTCAAGGGGGCCTTGACCAGCAGCGCCGAAGGCATCGCCGCGCGCTCGGCGTTGCTGCAACAGCAGATCAGCGAGCGACGCCTGGCCGACTGGCTGGCGCGCAATGAACAGCAGTTGCTGGCCGAACGTTCGTTGCAGCCCCGTACCAGCGCCCCGGTGCAGCAGGCCGAAGAGCCGATTCGGCTGCGGCCCAAGGCCAGCGACGCGGTCAAGGCGCCGGAACCGCCGCCGGCCACCCCGCAGCCGGTGCAGCCGACCTTGTCACGGCGGGAAGTGCTGAACCAGCAATACGGCCGCACAGGCGACCTGAACCGTGACATCAATATCCGCGGCAATCGCGAGATCGCGGAAAACTTCTTCCAGTCCCAAGGCTACAGCAAGGCCGATGCGGCGTCGTACATGAACGGCCTGGACTTCAACCACCCTGTGCAGGTTCAGACGCTCAACAGCGGCAAGAACCTGTGGCAATACCAGTCCCCCGGCGCGCCCCAAGGCAATTGGTATACCCTGAGCCCGAACGTGCAGCCCACTCAGTTGGGGATCAACCCTATGGGCACCAACCGGGCGCTCAACACCATCGAGCCCAAGGTATTGGGCAATTACCAGACGGCGGGAAAAGTGCAGGTACTGCGCAGCACCGCCGCGCCGGTGGACGACTTCTGGTCGGTGAAGGGACAATCCTACCCGGCCGAAGGCGGCGCGCAGCAACTGTTCTCCAATCAAAAAGACCTGTTTAACCTGGGAAGCCCATGACACCCGTAGACTTCATCGACAAGGCGATCGTCGCCACCCAAGACCGCTACCGCAAGACGCCTGGGTTCGAGGTGTATGTATCGGTGCTTAACCAGCTCAACTACATCAAGGCAGTGCTGGAAGGGCGCGAGAAGGACAAGTCGAAACTGCACCAGTTGACCCTGGGCAGCATCGCCGTGAAGGAATTCGAGGAAAGCGACCCCGACCTGTCGCGGGCATTGATGGATGCTTTCTACATCGCCTCGCAATTGGGTCGGGGGTTGAAGATCCAGTTGCCTTAGGTCTCGCCTTTCTCTTCAGTCAGCGCGCCCTTGACCACCGCATCCGGGTCCGGGACCTTGGCCGACGGATACTGCGACGAGGCATAACGCACCACCAGAATGGCGAACGCTAGCAACAGAATGGCACCCGACAGGTACACCACCCCCAGGTCGGCCGGGCCATGGTGGGACACATCGGAGATCAGCAGACGGGTCAGCGCGGTGATGGCCACATAGATCAGGAAGCGCACGGGCATGTGGTTGGTCTTGAAGTAAATCCCCACCATCGCCCCCAGCTCCAGGTAGATGAACAGCAGCAGGATGTCATCGACCGTGATATTGCCCTTCTCCACCATCCCCAGGAACGCCACCACCGCGGCCCACGCGGTAATGGCGCCAATGGCGAACAGCGCCAGGTAATGAAACGTCTCGACCAGCAGGTTGCCCAGCGAGCCAGCCAGATGGTGGACATTCTTGCGCATGGCATCAGCCCAATTGATTTTCACGGTGCAGGTTCCTTGACTCGTGGGTATCGGATGCTTTCATTGTGCATCAGTGGCCTGACCTTGCGGTGACGGCAATTTGTCTCACCCTGCTACAACCCTGAGGTAATTTGCCACTATTCAGCGGCAACAAAATCCCTTATCCTTCCACTGTATAAAAAACCAGTAGTCGAAATCGACAACTTTCGTAAAGGCATGTGAGGTGGTGAATGGCCGTCGAAGTGGTATACCGCAGCAGCCGAGATCTGGAGCGCCTGTTCATGGATAAAGCCGAAGCTGACCGTCATGACAAAATGCTCGAGCTCGCTGAACTGCTCGCAGAAGTCCTGAAAAAGGCCGTCCCGTCCCTGACCGAGCAACAGGTTGAAGACGCGGGCATCTACATGGCCAAGAACCGTGATGTGTTCGCCAAGGCGTTCAAAAGCCAGCCCGATGCGCTGAATGAGCTGATCAGCGGCGAAGGCGCGGAATAAGGCCGCGTCACTGGCACCGCGTACTACCTGAAGTAGCGCGCAGGCTTCGACGCCGCCTCCGGCAGCTACAGAGGCGTGTGGGAGCAAAGCTTGCTCGCGATGGCGTCAGTGAGGGCCCCTCGCGAGCAAGCTTTGCTCCCACAGTGTGTACCTCCACAAGACAGTTGCTGCTACAGGTCGGCGGCGTCTGGATCGCGGCCAAGGCCGGCTCCTACCCCGGACGGCGTAGGAGCCGACCTTGGTCGCGATGCAGGCGACGCCATTCCAAGACAGTTGCTGCTACGGTTTTTCCAACGCCTCCACCAACGCCCGCATGAACCGCGCGGCCTCCCCGCCCGTCACCGCCCGGTGATCGAAGGTCAGCGACAAGGGCAATATCGGGTGTACCACCACCTGCCCGTCCACCGCCACCGGCTCTTCACGAATGCCCCCGCACCAATGATCGCCACCTGCGGCGGCACCACCACGGGATTGGCGTAACGCCCGAACAAGGTTCCGAAGTTGGACAGCGTAAGGGTTGCCCCCATCATTTCCCGCGGTGGGATGGAGCGCGCTTTCACATCGGCACGCAGTTGACTCATGCCTTCCTTCAGGTCTTCGACACTGCGGTTGCCTACATCGCGCAGCACCGGCACGAACAGCCCGTCCGGGGTGTCGACCGCAATGCCCAGGTCGAGATTTTCATGGGTGCGGATGGACAGGCTGCGCCCGTCGAACCAGCTGTTGAGCACCGGTTCCACCTTGCACGCCGCCGCCATGGCCTTGCCCAGGCGGATCAGCGGGTCACGGGCCTGCCCCCAGCGGTGCAGGTCGGCGTCGCCAAAGATCGTGACCGGCACCACCTCGGCGTGGGACTTGGCCATATTGATGGCCATGCTACGCCGCACCCCGCGCAGTTTTTCACCGCCGAAACGGTCCTGAGCGCTTTGCGCGGCCGCCTCGACATCGGCGCGGGTGATCAGGCCTTCGCTGCCTGAACCGCTCAGGGCGCTGAGCTCCACGCCCATCTGCCGGGCCAGTTGGCGTACAGCTGGGGTGGCACGAGCGGCCAGGTGTTCACGGGTGGAAGGCGCTGCGCCGATGAAGAAGCGGTCTTCGCTGGCATTGCCGCCACCCTCCAGCCGGCCCACCACCGTGCCGGCATCGGCTTCACCTTCGTAGCCCAGCAAAGGCTCGCCCACATGCAGGATGTCGCCTTCGCCACCGAAGGTCTTGGCCACCACACCGTCATAGGGGGCCGGTATGTCCACCAATGCCTTGGCGGTTTCCACCGACACCAGCAGTTGGTCGGCCTTGACCGTGTCGCCCGCCTTGACGTGCCATTGCACGATTTCAGCTTCTTGAAGGCCTTCGCCCAGGTCGGGCAGTTTGAAATATTTCATCTCAGCCTCCTCAGGCGAAGTTCAGCACGGTGTCGCAGGCGTGGAGAATGTCCGGCACGGCCGGGATGTACAGTTGTTCGAGCTTGTACAGCGGGGGCGGGATGTCCGGGGCAGTGACACGCTGGATGGGCGCTTGCAGGTCCAGCAGGGCGCGTTCGTAGAGGCTGGCAGCGATTTCCGCGCCTACGCCGCACGAACGCGGCGCTTCGTGGACGATCACGCAGCGACCGGTCTTGCGCACCGAGGCTTCCAGGGTGTCCAGGTCCAGGGGTTTCACGCAGGCGACGTCGATGACTTCCGCCGACACACCGCGCTCGGCCAGTACATCAGCGGCCTGCAGGGTTTCGTGCACGCTGGCGCCCCAGCTGATCAAGGTCAGGTCACTGCCCTCACGCAGGGTGAAGCAGGTGTCCAGGGGCAGACGTTTACCGTCATCGGCCAACGGTTGCGGGTTCATGCGGTACAGGCGCGTGGGTTCCAGGAACAGCACCGGGTCGGGGTCATCGATCGCCGCCAACAACAGGCCGTAGGCCCGCGCTGGCGAGGATGGAATCACCACGCGCAGGCCGGGGATATGCGCAAACAACGCCTCGGTACTTTCACTGTGATGCTCGGGGGCCCGAATGCCTGCGCCCATGGGCGTGCGCAGCACCATCGGGCAGGTGAGGCGCCCACGGGTGCGGTTACGCATGCGGCTGGCATGGGACACCAGGTGCTCCATGGTGGCGTAGATGAAGCCCATGAACTGGATCTCTACAATCGGCTTGAGACCCTGGGCGGCCATGCCGATCACCAGGCCGCCGAGCATGGTTTCGGCCAGTGGCGAGTCGATCACCCGCTTGAACCCGAAACTGTCGCGCAAGCCTTGGGTGGCACGGAACACGCCGCCGTTGACGCCCACGTCCTCGCCCAGCACCACCACATTGTCGTCCTCGGCCATGGCCCGGTGCATGGCCAGGTTGACGGCCTCCAACAGGCTGACTTTTTCATCATTCATGGTCTTGGCCTCCCTGACGACGTGCCACCCGTTCAAGGAAGTCCTCGCGCTGGTCGGCCAGCACGGCGGGCCATTTGGCATAGACATGGTCCATGACCGACTCCGGCGCCTGGGTGCCGGCGGCCTCGAAGTTATCGACCGATTGCTGCACCAACGCCTGGCATTCAGTGATCAGTGCCTGCTCACGCCCTTCGTCCCACACGCCCTGCGCGGCCATGAACGATTGCAGGCGCTTGATGGGCTCTTCCTGCCAGGCCTGCTTGACCTCCTCGGCGCTGCGATAGCGGGTGGCATCGTCGGCAGTGGTGTGGTCGCCCAGGCGGTAGCTCAGGCATTCCAGCAACACCGGGCCCTTGCCGTGGCGCGCACGCTCCAGCGCTACCTGGATGCGGTCGTACACCGCAAGGATGTCGTTGCCGTCCACCTGCTCGCCATGGAAGCCCGCGCCGATGGCTTTCTGCGCCAGCGTCGGCGCCCCGCACTGGATGCGCCGGGGCACCGAGATGGCCCACTGGTTGTTGTTGATGACAAACACCACGGGCAGTTGCCAGGCGCCTGCCACGTTCAGGGCCTCGAGGAAGTCGCCCTTGCTGGTGGCGCCATCCCCACAGGTGGTTACCGCCACGCGGTGCTCGCCACGGATCTTGAAGGCACTGGCCACGCCGCAGGCATGCAGGGCCTGGGTGGCGATGGGGACGCACAGGGGGAAGTCCTGGGCTACTGCAGGTTCCGCGTAGTCGCTGCCGCGCTCGTCGCCGCCCCAGTACAGCAGGATTTCTTCCATGCGCACGCCGCGCATCAGTTGCACGGCGGTGTCGCGGTAATAGGGGATCAGCACGTCCTCGGGGCGCATCAGGCTGCCGATCGCCACCCCAATGGCTTCCTGGCCCAGGGTGGGGGCATAGGTGCCGATTCGGCCGGTGCGCTGCAGGGCCACGGCCTTCTGGTCGAACAGGCGGGTCAGCACCATCTGCCGGTACAGGCGGGTCAGCAGGTTGAAGTCGTCGGCCCAGTCGGGCAAGGGGCCAAGCAGGCGGCCATCGGGGGATAGGTAGCGGGTGAAACCAAGGTCGATCTTGTTGGATGTCATCGTGCAACTCCTGACACACGGGGTACGTGTGCTGGTCATGACCTGCCGCTTGTGGCCGCAGATCGTGTCGGAGCTGGCGCCGGTCAGGCGCCGGCTCGCTTGAATCAGGCGTAGATCAGTTTCTCCGCCAGGGCCTCGGCCACCCGCGCCGGTGAGCGCTTCTCGGCCTGGGCGTGGGCGAACACTTCAGTGAGGCGCGTGCCGATGCGTGCCAGATGAGCGGTGATGGTGCCCACCTCCTCGCCCTGATGTTTGAGGGCCACGTAGATCAGGCCACCGGAATTGATCACATAGTCGGGGGCGTACAGGATGCCGCGTTTCTCCAGTTGGTCGGCCACCGGCAGGCTGGTGAGCTGATTGTTGGCCGACCCTGCCACGGCGGCGCAGCGCAGTTGCGATACGCTCTGGCCGTTGAGGATGGACCCCAGGCCGCATGGGGAAAAAATATCGCAAGGCGTGCTGGGCAGCGCTTCGGGCTGCACGGGGTGGGCACCCAGTTGCTCCATGGCCAACTGCACCTTGCCGGCGTCCAGGTCGCTGACCAGCAGTTCGGCGCCGGCGGCGTGCAACTGCTCGGCCACTGCGTAACCGACATTGCCCAGGCCCTGCACGGCAATGCGCAGGCCCTCCAGGTTATCAGTGCCCAGGCGGGCCATGGCGGTGGCGCGGATGCCGGCGAACACACCCATGGCCGCGTGGGGGGATGGATCGCCGGCGGCGGTCGTGCTGGTGACATGACGGGTGTGCTGGGCCACGCAGTCCATGTCGGCGGTAGAAGTACCGCTGTCCACGGCAGTGATGAAGCGGCCATCCAGGCTTTCGATGAAGCGCCCGAACGCCTCGAACAGGCCGGCGCGGTTTTCCACGTGCGGGCTGCGGATGATCACGGCCTTGCCGCCACCAAAAGGCAGGCCGGCCAACGCGGCCTTGTAGCTCATGCCCTGGGCCAGGCGGATGGCATCGACCATGGCGCTTTCGTCATCGGGGTAGGCCAGGTAGCGGCAGCCACCGATGGCCGGGCCGGCGCGGCAGTCGTGAATGGCAACCACGGCGCGCAGGCCGGTGGCCGGGTCGACAGCCAGGTGCAGCGCATGGGTGCGGGTACTTTGCATGAGAGCGAACATCGAATGGCTCCCGATCTTGTTGTATCTCCAGTGTAGTCGAAGGTCCGGGTTTGCCCCCTGCCCCATCTTTGTAGCCGCAACCGTGTTGAAACCGCGTCGTCTGCATCGCGAGCAAGCTTTGCTCCCACAGTGTTGAGCTCAATACAGATGTAGGGCTCAACACTGTGGGAGCAAAGCTTGCTCGCGATGAGGCCGGTACTGATTGCTTCAAACCATGGAATCTCCCCACAGGCAGGGATTACTGGACGAAACCGTGGCGCGGGGCTACAAGAGAAGCTATGAAGCCCACCGTGAACGCCCCGCGCCAGGCCTGCCTGGCGTGCCTTGAGCAATCCCCGCCCGCGACTTTCGAGGCCGCGTTGTGGATTGCTGCCGAACATGAACAGGGCTTTGTGCCACAGCAATGCGATGAACAACTGCGCGATCTGCAACTGCAGATCAGCGTCGGCCTGCCGATGCTGCCCGTCAGCGAGCTGGCGCAGCCGCTGCTGCGAAGGCTCAACGCACTGGGCTTCGTGCAGGATGATTTTCACCCGCTGCGCCCTCAGGCCGCGCTGCTGAACAAGGTGCTGGAGCGCAAACGTGGGCAGCCCTTGGCGCTGGCGCTGCTGGCCCTGGAAATGGCACGGCGCCTGGACATCCCGCTGATGGGCGTGAACTTCCCCGGCCACTTCCTGCTGCGCGTGCCGGGCGCCGATCACCAGTTGGACCCCTGTGGCGGGCGTCGCCTGTACCCCGCCGATTGTCGGGACCTGCTGGGCCGCCAGTTCGGCCCGCAAATCCCCTTGCTGGCCGAACACCTGGCGCACGCCAGCCCGGTGCAGATGCTGCAACGCCTGTCGCGCAACCTGCGCCAGCTTCACAGCAACCACGAAGACGATGAGGCGGCCCTCAAGGACGCCGAGCGCGTATTGCTGCTGGCCCCTCCCAGCGCTGCCGACTATGTGGCGCGCGCCGGCATCTACCAGCGCCTGGAATGCCCGCGGGGCGAGCGCTTCGACCTGGAGCACGCGCTGCTGCTCAGCGAAGACCCGATCCAACGCCTGCGCCTGACTACTCGCCTGCAAGAGCTGCCACCCGCCCCTGCGTCACTGCACTGATCGCTACGGCGGCGTATCCGGCTGACAGGCGGGATGCGCCTGGGCAAAGGCCGGATGCCCGGTTGCCAGCGCAGCAACCCGGCTGATCCGCGGCCAGGCCGCCAGCGATACCTTGAAACGCTCGGCCGCATACACCTGCGGCACCAAATACACATCCGCCAGCCCGGGCTGCGCCCCCAGGCAATAGCCGTGGTCGCCAATCAAGGTTTCCACTGCCGCCAGTCCCTGGCTGATCCACGCGGCTATCCACTCCTGCACCTGGGCCTCGTCATGGCCCTGGGTGCGCAGCCGGTTGAGCACGCTGACGTTGTGCAACGGGTGGATATCGCAGCCGATCAGGGCGGCGATGCCCCGCGCCCGGGCCCGCAAGACCGGATCGGCAGCCAACAGCGGCACCTGGGGATAGCACTCCTCCAGGTATTCGATGATGGCTGCCGACTGGATCAGTATCTGCCCGTCCTCAAGCGCCAAGGCCGGCACCCTGCCCTGGGGGTCGATGGCCAAATACGCTGGCTGGCGCTGCTCGCCCGCCAGCAGATTGACCGGCATCGACGCATACGCCAGCCCCTTGAGCGCCAGCGCGATACGCACGCGGTATGACGAGGTGGAACGGTAGTAGGTATAGAGCTGCATGGTCCCTTCCCCCTCACGTTGCCGCGATCACCCGCCCACGGCACTCGCCGAAGCCGATGGACACCTGCCCCGGCGCCGAGCAGCGCCCACGCAGAATCACCTCGTCGCCATCCTCGAGGAAGCGTCGGCTCTCGCCCGAGCTCAACGTCAGCGCCTGTTTGCCGCCTTCAGTGATTTCCAGCAGGCTGCCATGCTGGCCCGCGGACGCACCCGACAAGGTGCCCGAGCCGAACAGGTCACCCGGCTGCAATTGGCAACCGTTGACGCTGTGATGGGCAACCAGCTGGGCCACGGTCCAGTACATGCTGCGGCTGTTGCTCAAGGCAATGCGCTCAGGTGCCAGCCCTTGTTCGCGCATGTGCCGGGTGTGCAGCAGCACTTCCAGCTCGATATCCAGCGCGCCCTGGGCCTGATCAACCGAATGCCACAGGTACGGCAACGGCCGCGGGTCGCCCTCGGGCCGCGGCGCCTGGGCGCAACGGAACGGCTCTAGCGCCTCGGCGGTCACCACCCAGGGCGACAGGCTGGTGATAAAGCTCTTGGACAGGAACGGCCCCAGCGGCTGATATTCCCAGGCCTGGATGTCACGTGCCGACCAGTCGTTGAGCAAGCAGAAACCCGCCACGTGTTCGTCAGCCTGGTCGATGGCGATGCGCTCGCCCATGGCGTTGCCGGCACCGATCCAGATACCCAGCTCCAGCTCAAAGTCCAGCCGCGCGCAGGGGCCGAAGCTGGGCTCCTCCTGCCCGGCTGGCAGGGTCTGGCCCACGGGGCGCCGAACCTGTGTGCCGGAGGGGCGCAAGGTCGACGCCCGGCCGTGATAACCGATGGGCACGTACTTGTAGTTGGGCAGCAAGGGGTTGTCGGGACGGAACAGCTTGCCGACGTTTTTCGCATGCTCGATGCCCACGTAGAAATCAGTGTAATCGCCCACACGGGCCGGCAATGACATCTCACACTCGGCTGCCGGGTGCAGGCATTGCTGCACGAAGCCCCTGGCTTCGCTGCCGTCGATCAACAACGTGGTGAGCCGCTCCCGCAGGGCCAGACGCGGGGCGCGGCCCAAGGCAAAGAAAGCGTTCAAATGCCCGCCTTCACAGGCCAAGGCAGCCGTGGCCGCCTCGCCTTGCAACAGGCCGGTGGCCAGTAGCGCCTCCAGGTCCAGGATCGAATCGCCAATCGCCACCCCGGCGCGAGGCCTGCCGCCGGGCGGGCTGAAGATACCCATGGGCAGGTTCTGCAAAGGGAAATCGGCGTGGCCGTTGGCGCTGGCTACCCAGCTGTGCGGATGATTCATGCGTCTCTCCGGTTGGGGTTGAAGGTGCTGGGCAGGCTGGCCCAGCAGTCGTCATAGCGAGGCTGCAGTTGCGCACATTCCAGCGCGTGGTAGCTGGGGCGCAGTACCTGGCTGGTCTCGAACATGAACGCCATGGTTTGCTCGATGCGCGTAGGCGCCAGCTCGGCGGCGGTGGCCCGGGCGCAGGTTTCGGCGTCGGGCCCATGGGCACTCATGCAACTGTGCAGCGATGCGCCGCCGGGCACGAAGCCTTCGGCCTTGGCATCGTAGGCGCCCTGGATCAGGCCCATGTATTCGTTCATCAGGTTGCGGTGGAACCAGGGCGGGCGGAAGGTGTTTTCCGCCACCATCCAGCGCGGGGGGAAGATCACGAAGTCCATGTTGGCCATGCCGTGCACGCTGGTGGGCGAGGTCAGCACGGTAAAGATGGAGGGGTCGGGATGATCGAAGCTGACCGTGCCCAAGGTGTTGAACAGCCGCAGGTCATATTTGTACGGCACGTTGTTGCCGTGCCAGGCCACCACGTCCAGCGGCGAATGATCGAGCGTGCAGCCCCACAGCCGTCCCATGAACTTCTGCACTAGCGCCACTGCACCGGCGGCGTCCTGATAGTGCGCAACCGGCGCCAGGAAGTCCCTGGGGTTGGCCAGGCCATTGCTGCCGATGGGGCCCAGGTCTGGCAGGCGCAACGGCGCGCCGTGGTTTTCCGCCAGGTAGCCACGGGCCTCGCCCTCGAGCAGTAGCACGCTGAATTTCAGCCCCCTGGGGATGACCGCGATTTCCAGCGGTTCGATGTCCAGCACGCCCAGTTCGGTGAGCAGGCGCAACCGCCCCTGTTGCGGCACCACCAGCAACTCGCCGTCGGCATCGTAGAACACTCGCGTCATGTCGCGGTTGGCGGCGTAGTGGTACAGGCTGACACCTGCGGGCGCGTGGGCATCGGCGTTGGCGGCCATCGCAACCCAGCCGTCGATGAAGTCGGTGGCGTGCACGGGCAGCGGCAGCGGGTCCCAGCGCAGGCGGTTGGGGGTGGGTTCACCCAGAGGGCCACCTTGCAGTTGCCGCGCCAGCGGCTCGAAACGCGGGTGCAGGGCGGACGGGCGAATGCGGTACAACCAGGTGCGCCGTGCTTCGCTGCGAGGCACG
The DNA here is from genome assembly GCA_000497835.1 of gamma proteobacterium L18. Lineage (GTDB taxonomy): Bacteria > Pseudomonadota > Gammaproteobacteria > Pseudomonadales > Pseudomonadaceae > Aquipseudomonas. The sequence goes on from KI547167.1 coordinate 546,900, forward strand.
GTAAAAGCGGTGCCGGAGAACTGTTCGGCATACAGGCCATAAGGGGCTTTCTGCGGGGAGTTGCGGCCTGCCGGCAGGGCACCGGGCAATGCCTCGCTGCAGAACTCGTTGCCAAAGCCACTTTGATAGCGCGGCGTGGCAATGCCAGGAAGCAGGTCCATGAAACCTCCGACGTTGGGGTGCTATTATTTTTATCGTAATCCAATTACGAATAACGTAATTTGATCAACCCAAGTCGTCAAGTTATAAAGACGCCCACTTGCCCCCGAGACAGTCCCACCATGCCTGCCCCCACCGCTCCCGCCGAAGCCGTCAACAAACAGAAAGTCCGTTCGGCCGAGGTCGGCACCGACATTCTCAAGGCGCTGGCCGAACTGACCCCTTCCACGTCGCTGTCGCGCCTGGCCGAACATGTGCAGATGCCTGCCAGCAAGGTGCACCGCTACCTGCAGGCGCTGATCGCCAGCGGCTTTGCCGAGCAGAACCCGGCCACCAACCACTACGGCCTTGGGCGTGAGGCGCTGCGAGTGGGGCTGGCTGCGCTAGGCAGCATGGACGTGCTGAAACTGGCGGCGATGCCGTTGTCAGACTTGCGCGATGAGCTGAATGAAACCTGCTTTTTGGCGGTGTGGGGCAACAAGGGCGCCACGGTGGTGCAGGTGGAGGCCGCCGTGCGCGCGGTTACCGTGGTAACCCAGGTAGGTTCGGTGTTGCCGTTACTCAGCTCATCCACCGGCCTGGTGTTCGGTGCGTATCTGCCGGAACGCGAAACACAAGATCTGCTGCACCAGGAGTTGCCCCACGCAAACCCCGCCCAGTTGGCAGAGGTACAGGCCACCCGCGCGGCGATTCGCGAAGAGGGCCTGCACCATGTGCATGGCTTGTTGTTGCCGGGCGTGGACGCATTGTCAGCCCCGGTGTTCGACGCGCTGGGGCGCATTGTCGCCGTGCTGACCGTAGTCGGCCCCACCTCGATGTTTCACGCCGATGCCCAAGGCCCGGCGGCCGCCCGATTGAGAGCGACCAGCCAAGCGGTCAGCTGGCGCATGGGCTACGAATCATAGCCCTAGTCGTCGTTTTCGCTGATCTGGGTTCTGAGGAAGTTGGTCAATTCGGTGGTCAGCACCATATCCATTTCATCGATCACGCGGATTACCGCTGCCGGCGCAAAGCCTCTGAATAGTGCCTTACCTACGGTTTCCTTGAGGATATCCCTGCCCGCGGTAAGTGAACTTACCCCGTGTACCACATCGATGAAATGCCAGAACGCAGCGGCGCGATCGCCGTCCTGATAAGCCTGCACGCCGCGGACCAGGCTGCGCGCCGTGGTGAACACGGTCAACGCCATCGCCGCTGGCGGGAAGGGAGCAACGGCGATGGTCAGTATATTCAGTATCAGCCCTTCGAATAACTCCGCGGCCCGCTCTGCGGCCGTGACGGTGGAATTGTCGACGTCACTGACCACGCTCTGCATTTGCCGCACGAACTCATCTCGCCAGACGGATACACGGCTGTGAGGAGCGATCGCCGGCATGACGAGATGTTCGGGGTACTGTGAACCTTTCCAGCGTTCGAGCAGCGAGCCAACCACGGCCTGATCAGCGTAGGCCACGTGCCGATAGAAATAATCTCCCAGGTTGCTCTCCTCCAGCGCATTGCGCACGCTGGCTAATGGCCGGAACCAAAGCCCATCTGGCGCTTGCGGGGTGTAGAGCAAGTCCTGAGGAGCACCGTCATCACCCACATGACGGAAAATGTAGACACCTTCCACACAGCGCCCCTGAAGTCCCAGACGATAGAGGCCGGTTTTCTCATAGGTATCATCGCCGCCTATCACCGGCGGCTCCAGGTCCGAAAGTTCACTGATCATTGGCGCCAGCCACGCTTGCTGCTGCGTGCTGATCTGCCCGGCGGCCGACTGCGTGATGCAGGCGCGCTGCATCTCGGCCTGGCTGATATCGAAGAACAACGCCAAGCGCTCTTGATGCCCTTGTGCCGACGGGTCGATCAATCGGCGCTTGATGTCCTGCATGTAGCGGTCAGCCAGATGGGCATTCTCGGCGAGATCGACAACGGCGGCGAAAGGCAGCCGATCCAGCGAATGGCCCACGGCGGAAGAAATGCTCCCCAGGACAAAGGGCGTATCGAAACGCAAATCATCCATGGCTGCGCGTTTGAGGCTGACATCCCCATGCGGCTCGTAGTGGATGATGACCTTGTCGCAGTCATGGCGCCGCCCTACCCCGTGACGTTCAACCAGCACGTCGAGCTTGCCCTGGATGTCCTGCTGGGCAAAATCCGTGAACGCGGTGTACCTGGTGGATTTGGCGAACGCCTTGCGCATCCACGACAGACGCTTGTCGATCCTGGCAATCGTCAAGCGACTGTCCGGATCGAGATCTCGATACCAGGCCGGGGTCAGATCGGCGTACTCGTCCAGGTGAATGGCAGATTTGCTTTTGGCAAAACTCAACATCGCTTCGCTGAAACTTGAATCTGCATGCCATTGCACCGTCAACGAGGTCAGCAACGCCCCCCGGGCCGCCGGGCGACCTGCTCAAGGCCCCGACGACTGCGAGCACGATGCGCGACTGGCACTTGTGCCGTCAGGTAGCGCCTGCCAGCTTGCGTCACGATCCAACTGCTGATTTCGATATTCATCTGGCGTTCGGAGTCGAACACGAAGATATCGCGACCTGCGGGAGAGCCTGGGGCATACAACATCAGACGCTGGGACGAGCCTTCGCCGATGCCAAATATCAATAGATCGCGCAGGGGAATCTTGCGCTTGTGTACCTGAACATTGCCCACTCGCACGTCGGCACCAAAAGGTTTGGCGGGTGCCGCTCTGGCACTTTCCACGGGTTCAAGCAAGCTGTCATCGACCAGCCCCTGGTAGCGCGCGGCCAGCAAGGTCAAGGCCAGCCGCAGGCTCAATACATCGGCCAATTGCTGCAAGGTGGACGGTTGTTTGTAATGCTGCTTGAGCGCGCTGTAGTAGCGTATTCGCGCATTCAGCTGGCCATGCATCTTCCACAACAGCTGGGTAGTTACACCTTTGTCCTGCAACTCAGGGTCCACGGTAATGTCCAGGTAAGCGGACGTCAGTTCCTGCAGCGCGAATTCGACCAGACTCATTGATTCATTCACCTGCTCTGCGGCTGTCTTTCGCTGCAGGTCAAATGCGGTCTGCACGGTCTCAAGCTCAGGGTCCAGTTCAATAGAGGCTTCCCGCCGCAGAAACTCAATGACTTGTTGCCGGGCATACGCCTGGTTGGTACTCAGGTCTTTGAACTGGCTGTCATAAGAATGCTGTGCGGTACTCAGCGCCGTCTCGGCGTCACGATAGGCCTGACGCTCATCGGCACTGGCCAGGCGCAGCCAATCAGGCAACGTACGCACGTGGTAATCCTGCAAGTGCTTTAGCAGATGCGCGCCGAGGCTATCGTTCAGGCCGCGCAACCGATAGGCCTGCTCGACATCCGCCTCTTCGTCCTCCAGGGCCGCCGCCACCTGTGCACGCTGGTAGGCTGCAAACCTTGTGGCCATGTGCTGCCCCAACTCGACCTGGACAGCATCGAAACCCAGGGTTGCCGAACCATAATCCTGGCCCACCACCCCGGGGGGATGCTCCATCAACACCTGGGTCTTGTCTTGGCTGCCCAAACGACGTAGCAACGCATCGGTCAGCCACCCCAAGGTGGGGAACTGCTCGATCCCCTTGCCTGGGGTCCACAGCCATACAAAAAACTGCGGCTGGTAGGGGGGCGACTCACTCTCTGCCGGGTGCGGGGTACCCAGGAGGTAAGCGCCATGGAGCTCGATGACATCGCCCTGCTCATCAGTGACAGTGATGCCATGCACATGAGTTCCTGAAACATCCGACAACAAGGCCTGCAGCCGCGCCGCATTCTGCGCATTGATGACCCGCAGTTGCTGCTGCCGCTTGATCTGGGCGCTCAGCAGGTTGGCAAAGTGAGCCGCAGCCCTGTCAAATAAAGCGTCTTTTCCACGCCCTTGCCAGCACTCATCGAGCTGAGCAAGCACGTCGCCCTGCGGTGCTGAGGCCCGCGTCGGCAGCTCCAGGCATAAGGATCTGATACCCAAGGTGGCGGCTGTAATGTTCAATAAATCGGGATCGGGCGGAGCACTGGACGAAATCGTGCCATTGAATCCTTTCATGATGGGCTCTCCTTGATAGAGCGCCCATTCTGGTGAACAGCGATGGTGACAAGAATCTGGAAATGCTTCAGGCGGCCACTGCCACTGCTGGACAGCGAACACGCTGCCAGAGGTGGCAGGGCCTTGAGCGTCACCTTTCTCGGCGATAGTGACTGACCGCAGAAACAAGTAAAAACCTGCAGGCGCTGGATAACTATCTATTGGCCGCTGCGCGCGAGTTTTTTCCAATTAAGCCATGAGGGGAATGCCCCCCCGCCACACTTACCATGGATCCTAAAAGTTCACGCCTAGTGTCAACGAAAGATAATCACGGTCTTTCAAAGTATTATAGTTCCCGCCGAAAAAATCGGTGTAAGCCAGGCTCGCGCTGTAGAGCTGTTGGAAGTTCGCAGCCACCCCCAGCGTCAGTGACTTGGCTCCCTGATTGAACAGGCCATTGGGGCCGTAACCCGTGACGTCATGAGACCAGGCCAGGCTTGGCTTGAGGGCAACGCCCGGGAACACGTTGGCGTACTCCAGTTGCGCGCGAGCCCGATAGCCCCAGGCGTTGCTGGTGACGAAACCGTCATTGCCCGCCGTGCCAAATACCGCATCGCGGCCCAGGCGATCGTTGCTCGTGATGTCGTCCACATGCACCCAGGCAGCCTCGCCCACCAGTGACAGGCGCTCGGCGCCCAGCACCTCGTCAAAGTCCTGGCTCAGGCTACTCTGCAACTGCGTGATGGCCTTGCGCTCGTAGCCACTGTTGACCTGCCCCGATGGCCCGTAAAGCGCCTGGGTCAGATCCGCCAGGTTGCGTTGCACCGGCGCGTCAGGACGGTAGCTGAGCTCGCCGCGCCACGTGGCACCCGCGGCCAGCAGCGTGGAGAAACTGGCCCCGTATAACTGGATGTCCTGCGGGTATTGCAGGTTGTAGCTGCCGTCCAGCAACGTGGCATCAGCCGCCTGGCTGCCGGTGAGCGTGCCCAGCCCGGCGGGGACCCCTACACCATTGCGGGTCTGGATGAATGCCTGGCGACTGTGATAATTCATGAAGTAGAAGCCATAGTCGACATCATCGACCTGCCAATGCAGCGCCGTCCCCCATTGGCCACCATCGCGGGCACGCTCGTCGTGGCCACGGGGCACCACCACGCCCTCATTGGTGACAACGTAACCGGCGCCCTGCTGGGCCGGCAGCGTCGAGGCCACGGTAAAATTGCGGCTGCAGCCGCGTGCCGTAATGTCATCGGCAAAGTAGGTGCCGCAGTTTTCCGCCTGCGAGGCGTCCCACTGCAATTGGTAAAACGCGTCCAGGGTCAGGGCCTCGGTCAGGCTCTGGGACACGTAGAGCAAATTGGTAGGCAGTAGGCTGTCGCTGACCTTCTCGCCCGGCTGGTGCAGGGTGGACAGGTCCACCGGGTTGATGCTGTTGATCGAGTTGCCGATGAACACGCTTTCACCCCAGTTCACCACTTGGCGCCCCACGCGGACGGTGCCCGGCTGATCGGCCACGCTGTAATGGTGGTAGACGTAAGCGTCCAGCCACTGCCCTCCGGCGGCCCGGGCCCCCTCTTCGCGTCCCTGGTCACTGATGGATTTGAACCGCTGGCTGCCATCCTGCTCGGCGAAGTCATACCAATAGCGACCGCGCACGTACACGCCGCTGTCACCGTATGTGAGGGTCAGCGCATGCTCGCCCTGCAGGCGCTTGGAAAACGTTTGGCCGGCCTTGAAGTTCAGGCGCCCATCGTCGCTCAGGCTGGAATGGCCGCTGCCGCCATGACTGGCACCCACCAGGCGCTGGTCGGGGTTGCGCAGCCCCCAGTCGGTGGTAAAGCTCAAGGTGGTGTCGAATTGCCCCTCCACGTCACCGACGTTGAACGGCAGCGCTTGCGCCGTGCCGCACGCTGCGGCGGCAACACTGAAAGCGAGGGAAAGTGCTTTGAACGGCGGTTGTTTTGGCAGCATGACAGGACTATTACAGTGGCGGTAATAGTCATTGTCGCAAACTGCTATTTTTCAGGCTACAACCAGGGCTTATTATTTATTCAGTCGCCTAGGGAACTAACCCGAACCCCAAGGGTTAATGATGAATTAATCTTCATTGTGTATTGTCCGATGCAGATCCCCGGCCTGCCTGGCCTGGCGACACCCTGTTCACTGACGTTGATTTGAAGCTCCTTGATCGAACGTCTTATTTGGCCGCTGTTTTACAGCGGCCTTTTTTATGCCTGCGATGTGTAGCCGCAGCAGGCAGGCGGCGCTGGCCATTTGCCGTACTGACGATCTGCAATGTATACGAGGGCTAGCGCAGCCTTGCGCAGCGGCTACAAGTTGCTAGTACTACCGTGCTGATATTTTTGCAGGTTATTCATCATTTCCCGCAGGGCTTCAATATTATCGGCAGGGTGAACGGCCTGTTCAAAGTTGCCGATATTCGCCCACTCTTTTGCAATATCTTCCACACTCATGCCGCGGTGTGGATCGAAACCCACGCCAAGGCTGCGCTCCCAACGTACTTTGCCCACCCAGCCGCCACCCACTTCATACAAGCCACCGCTGTCCAGGCATTGCTCGCTGCCCAGGTAAACCACCAGTGGGCTGACCAATTCGGGCTTCAGCAAGCCGAACACCTCCGGCGGCATCAGCCCCTCGGTCATGCGGGTACCGCCGGTGGGGGCAATGGCGTTGACCAGGATGTTGTGCCGCCGGCCTTCCAGTGCCAGTGTGCGCGTAAGGCCGTAGAGACCCAACTTGGCCATGGCGTAGTTCGACTGGCCGAAGTTGCCATAGATGCCCGAGGTGGATGAGGTGAAGATGACCCGCCCGAAGTTCTGTTCGCGCAAGTGCGGCCAGGCAGCATGGGTCAGCTTGTAGGCGCCCTCGACATGCACTTGGTACACCTGCTGCCAGTCACTGTCCTCCATCTTGTGGAAGGACTTGTCGCGCAGGATACCGGCATTGTTGACCAGTACGTCCACGCGCCCGAAGGTGTCCAAGGCCTGCTGGACGATCTTTTCACCCTCGGTGACCGATTCGTGGCTGGCGATGGCCGTGCCCCCCTCCTCGCGTATCTGCGCCACCACGCGATCCGCAGCCGAGGCATTGGCGCCGTCGCCATGGGTGGAGCCACCCAGGTCATTGACGATCACGCGGGCGCCGTGCCGGGCGAACAGCAAGGCGTGGGCCCGGCCCAGCCCGCCGCCGGCGCCGGTGACGATCACTACTTTATCTTCGAAACGAACGGCGTCGCTCATGGCACAACTCCTGGCAGCACATTGGTCATGTGGGCAGTGTCGTGTACGGGCGTACCAGTCACAATAAAGTCAGCCCTGCCTGAATACGTCCCGATAAGGCAGGGGGATTATCCATCCCCCTTCAGCGCATCAGCAGCACAGGCGCTGACGGGCCTGGGCCTGCAGGCGGTTGCGGAAGTCCAGGTAATGCCGCAACACCAGCACGGGTGCCTCGGTGTGGGGATAGTGGCCAATATCGGTCAGCAGCACGGTGTCGCCGCGGTAAATCAATTCGCGGTATCGGGCCGCCATATGCCGGCCGCACACGGGGTCGAGCACGCCATTGATGAAACGCATGGGCACACCGGCATGCTGCATGGCCGTGACCCAGCGATCACGCTGCCGGTGCCGCTCGGCCAGGGAGCCGGCCAGCCGATGCAGTACGCGGGTGCCTTGGTTGGCGCTGATCAGGCTCCAGCCGTCGTCCAGGGCGCTTTCGCTGGGGCGAGTGTGAGGCCCGTATATCTGCAGCGCGCTGTTGACCAGCGAATCGCGGCTGAATGCGCGGCTGACCAGCCAGCCAAGCGGGCTGGTCAGCAGTTTATGGATGAGCAGGGTGCGATGCGCTTCGGGGAACAGACCTCCGTTGAGGAACACGCAACTGGCAATGCGTGCCTGACCCTGCTGGTGCCGGGCCAGCAATTCCTGGGCGACGCTATCGCCGTAGTCATGGGCCAACACATGCACAGGCTCGGCAATGCCCAGATGCGCCAGCAAGGCCTGCTGCAAGTCGGCCTGTTCGATCAGGCTGTAATCATGGTGTCGTGGCTTGCTGGAGTCGCCGAACCCCAGCATGTCACAGGCAATCAGCCGGTAGCGCTGGGACAGCGGTTGCCACAGGTAGTGCCAGTCCCAACTGGCGGTGGGGAAGCCGTGCAGCAACAGCAGGGGCTCGCCCCGTCCTGCCACCCAGTAGCGGATCTCATGGCCGTGAAAATCGAAACTCTGGGCTCGGGTGCGCCATACCCGCAGGGGGATCTCGGTCAGTGAAGTGATCGAACGCGCAGCCAGCTGCGGCCCGGCAACCGGCACTGCGCGGGGGAAACGAGAGGTGGCGTCACGAACGACGGCTGTCGATGGAACCTGAACTGTGGTCACGGTGATTACCTCGGCACTGGCTCGTGCTCTCCTGGCAGGAGTCTACTCAGGCGCCGGAGCGGAGGTAATTGCGTTGGCAGCCAGCTTATTGGCCTTGCGAGTCACCTGTAAAATCAAGCAGATATGGATCCACGATTCAGGCGGCTTGCAGGCGGGTGATCAGTTCCGCCAGCCAAGGCTCGGCATCCGATTCAGGGGTTACCGACTCACTGGCATCCAGGCGCAGCATGCCCTGGACCTCGTTCACGCCCAATTCAGCGAACAATTCGCGGATCTGCTCGCCACCGCCACAGAAGGTATCGCCGTAGCTGGCGTCACCCAGACCGATCACCGCACCCGGCAAACCGCGCAATTGCGCCGGCAGACGATCACGCAGTTCGGCATAGAGTGGTAGCAGGTTGTCCGGCAGTTCCCCCATGCCTGTGGTCGAGGTCACGGCCAACAGGGCCTGGGGGGCACTGGCCAGCAGCTCGTCAAGGCTGGCACGCGGGTTGTACCAGGTATCGAAACCGGCGGCGTCGAGCAGGGTCTTGGCGTGGCGCGCCACTTCTTCAGAGGTGCCGTACACGGAGCCGGACAGGATGACGACTTTCATTGGCAGAGGAGTCCTGGACAGGTCAAAACGCCGATAATAACAGGCCAGGCAAGGCGCCGCTGGTCAGCACGAAATGGCCATATGCCACACGCGGGGATGTGCCAACGCTGCCGATCCTCTAGAATAGAGGCCTGGACTGCCGTGGAACTGCCTTCAACATGATCAACGCCAAGCTGTTACAACGGATGTTGGACGCCTCCAATGATGGAATCGTCGTGGCCGAGCAAGAAGGCGAGGACAATATCCTCATCTACGTAAACCCTGCGTTCGAACGCCTGACCGGCTACACCTCCAACGAAATCCTCTATCAGGATTGCCGCTTCCTGCAGAACGGCGAGCGTGACGAGACGGCACTGGCGTTGATCCGCCAGGCCATCGACAGCGGTCAGCCTTGCCGCCAGCGCCTGCGCAACTTCCGCAAGGACGGCACGGCGTTCTGGAACGAGCTGTCGATCACCCCGGTGTACAACGAGGCCGACAAGCTGACGTACTTCATCGGCATTCAAAAAGATGTCACCGAACAAGTCGAAGCGCAGCAGGAAGTGGACGAGCTGAAACGACAGCTTGAGCAAGCACAGTCGCGCATACGTGCTCTGGAAAACGACCAACGGCCGTAACAAAGCACGTTTCTTGCTGTCTACTGCCAGACCCTAGTATTTCTCTGCCCCAGAGCACGATCATGCCAGTTGATGCCCTCCTTACCCAGGATGAGCTGGATTTCATTCGCACCATGCAGCACAACCCGCAGCTTAACGTGCGTGATACCACGGCGAGCCTGCTGGTCAATGGCGGCACGCAGATCCGTGACTTGCTGACGCGCCTGGTGGCCAACGAGCAGGTGACCATCCAGGCCCAGTTCGAAAACCAGCAGATGAGCTTCCCGCTGCAATTGGTGGAAGATGAATTCCATGCCGTGCACCTCAAGCTGGGGGCACCGAGCATTTTTGAAGACGGCCCCATGGTGCGTCCATGGCGCTTGTCGCTGGACGAGCCGGTGGTGCTGGAAGACAACCTGGGCCGCATGAGCGGCCTGCAGGTGCGGGAGATTTCCTTCAAGGGTGTGCTGCTGGAAACCCGCAACGGCCGCAAGCCGCCGCAACGCTTCTCACTGTGGTTCAACCCGCCTGGCCATGAACCCATGCCGTTGCGCGGTACATTGCAGCGCAAGACCGAGCAGGGTCACTACGCCTACCACCTGAGCGAATCCAACCCGCAGGACACCGAGCGCCTGCGCCAGTACATCCTGGCCCAGCATCGTCGCGAACACCCGCAATTCCACGCCTGAGCCTGGCTCAAGTATCCAGGTGGCCCGCCAGGTATTGCTGCAGCCGACGCTGCATCAAGCGCCCGTCGCTGCCCAGGCACACCAGCTCAGTACCCACCAGCGCATCCTGCAGCAGGTCGCTGGCATCGCCGGCGATCATCAGCGGGCAATCCAGGGTCAAGCCCAGCTTGCGCAGGCGCTTGGGCGTATCGGCAGCAGGCGGGTGGTTGGAAAACAGCACCATGGCCTGGGGCGCCAGCTTGTCGCAGACCAGGCTCAACTCTTCCAGCGGCTGCCCTACCGCCAGCACCTGCACGGCGATATCGCTGCTGGCCATCAGCAAAGCGGCCACCAGCAACTCCAGTTCATGGCTCTGGCCCGGTACGGCGGCCACCAGCACGGTGCTCTCCTGGTTCTGGTTGCGTAGCAACTGCAGGCGTTGAAGGGTGCGTGCACGCAGGAAGCTGTCCAGCATCAGCCACTCGCTGGTCTGACCGAACGCCTCCTGGCGCAGCAAGAGTTGCTGCCACACCGGCATCAGTACGTCCTGGAACACCACCACCACGGGGTAGCTGGCGAACACCTGGCCGTACACCTGCTCCAGGCGGCGCTCATCGAAGGCTTGCACGGCGCGGCGCACCTGTTCCTGCCATTCGGCCCACTCGCCACTGACCGGGGGACGCTGCGCAGGCTCGGCCTGGACCTTGAGCGAACTGCTGCGCGCCAGGATCTTGCCCACCTTGCTCACTGCCACCCCGCGCTCGATCCAACCCAGGATGCTGCGCACCTCGTCGATGTCGGCCTGGGAGTACAGTCGATGCCCACTTTCAGTGCGCGTGGGCTGAATCAGCCCATAACGGCGCTCCCAGGCGCGCAACGTCACCGGGTTGATACCGGTCAGCCGTGCCACTTCGCGGATCGGAAACAGCTCCTGGCGCGAAGGGTCGCCGGCAGCTGGGAAGGCAGGATCGAAATCGGACATCGTTCGGTTCGCCGAGGGCCTGGGGGTGAGCGACGCATTGTAACGCGCTTGGCACTCCAGACCCAATGGGGCAAAAAAACTGGCGCCAGCGAAACAGCGCTGACTTATTGGGGGGGGAACCGGGAATAATCCTTGCTTGATATTTCATGCAGGCCACCATCCCGGTCTGCATCAAGAGGCGTGCCCTACCCGGGAGGCCCGTTTTGCACGGAGATACACAATGTCTACCCCACCCGTCACGCTGATGGTTGCGCGCCGTGTTGCCAATGGCCGCTACCAGGACCTGATCGCCTGGCTGCGCGAAGGCGAACAACTGGCCACCGACTTCCCCGGTTACCTGGGCTCGGGCGTACTCGCCCCGCCGCCCGGTGACGACGAATTCCAGATTATTTTCCGCTTCGCCGATGAAGCCACCCTGCACGCCTGGGAGCATTCGGCGTCGCGTGGTGCCTGGCTGAGCCGTGGCAGCGGCTTGTTTGCCCAACCCCATGAGCACCGGGTCAGCGGCATAGACGGCTGGTTCGGGGACACCGGGCATCAGCGCCCGCCGCGCTGGAAGCAGGCGGTAGCGATCTGGGTGGCGTTCTTTCCGGTGTCGTTGCTGTTCAACTTTGTGCTGGGGCCGCTGCTGGGCGAATTGAGCCTGGTGCCACGCATTCTGGTCAGCACCTTGGCGCTGACGCCGATCATGGTGTTCTTCTTCATTCCGCTGTCGACGCGGTTGTTGCACAACTGGCTGCACCCTGCGCCACCACGTCATTTGGCCGTGGCACCGCGCTGAGGCCTTCCCGAGCTCCGCTCGGTCCCACACCTTTCGCGGCAGTGGTGCCATAAAGGCAAAGCACTCAGCCTTGATGGGCTCAGCAGGTCATTGGTAGTGCCACCCAAGGCTAAGCGCTTTGCATCACTGACACTCATGGCCCGGAAGGTGTGGGACCGAGCAAAGCTCGGGAAACAGGCAACTCGGTTTGTACATTGCCCCACCACTGGTATAAGTTCGCGGTAGACACCTGCCGCGAGCCCCTGCATGCCTTGCCCCGCCCCTATCCTGATCACCGGCGCCAGCCAGCGCGTCGGCCTGCACTGTGCCCGGCGACTGCTGGACGACGGCCAGCCCGTGATCGTCAGCTACCGCAGCGAGCGCGACAGCCTCACTGAACTGCGCAAACGCGGGGCCATCACCCTGTTTGGCGACTTCGACACCGAGGCCGGCATCCTCACGTTCATCGACACGCTGAAGAAACATACCGGTGCCCTGCGCGCCATCGTTCATAATGCTTCTTCATGGCAGGCCGAAACACCCGGCGAGGAAGCCCAGGCGTTCGCCCGGATGGTCAACGTGCACATGCTCGCCCCCTACCTGATCAACCTGCATTGCGCCGACCTGCTGCACGCCTGCGAAACGGCGGACATCGTCCACATCAGCGACGACGTCACACGCAAGGGCAGCAGCAAGCACATCGCCTATTGCGCCAGCAAAGCCGGGCTGGACAGCCTGACGCTGTCGTTTGCGGCCAAGTACGCGCCACGCATCAAGGTAAACGGCATCGCCCCGGCGCTGCTGATGTTCAATGAACACGACGACGCGGCGTACCGCGCCAAGACCCTGGCCAAGTCGGCCATGGGCATCGAGCCGGGCCCCGAGGTGGTGTACCAGAGCCTGCGCTACCTGTTCGATAACCCCTATGTCACCGGCACTACCTTGACCGTCAACGGCGGCCGGCACGTAAAATAAGCGCATCGCGCGAGGATGTAGCCTTCATGAACTCAAGCCTGCCGCAGCACTACCGCGAGATCCTCAAGGAACTGGGGGAAGACCCCGAACGCGAAGGCCTGCTGGACACCCCCAAGCGCGCCGCCAAGGCCATGCAGTACCTGTGTCACGGCTACGAGCAAACCCTGGAAGCCATCGTCAACGGCGCCCTGTTCGCCTCCGACAACGACGAGATGGTGATCGTCAAGGACATCGAACTCTACTCGTTGTGCGAACATCACCTGCTGCCCTTCATCGGCAAGGCCCACGTGGCCTACATCCCCACCGGCAAGGTGCTGGGGCTGTCGAAGATCGCGCGCATCGTCGACATGTTCGCCCGGCGCCTGCAGATCCAGGAAAACCTCACCCGCCAGATTGCCGAGGCGGTGCGTGACGTGACCGGGGCCGCAGGGGTTGCGGTGGTGATCGAGGCCAAGCACATGTGCATGATGATGCGCGGCGTGGAAAAACAGAATTCGGTGATGAACACCTCGGTGATGCTCGGTGCCTTCCGCGACTCGAGCACCACCCGCCAGGAATTCCTGCAATTGATTGGACGGAGCAACTAGCAATGCCACAACTGGAACCAGGAATGGCGCGCATCCGGGTCAAGGACCTGCGCTTGCGCACCTTCATCGGTATCAACGAGGACGAGATCCTCAACAAGCAGGATGTGCTGATCAACCTGACCATCCTGTATGCGGCCCAGGAAGCGGTGCGTGATAACGACATCGACCACGCGCTGAACTACCGCACCATCACCAAGGCCGTGATCCAGCACGTGGAAGGCAACCGCTTTGCCCTGCTGGAGCGCCTGACCCAGGAACTGCTGGACCTGGTGATGGCCAACCAGGCCGTGCTGTATGCCGAAGTCGAAGTCGACAAACCCCATGCCCTGCGCTTTGCCGAGTCGGTGTCCATCACCCTCGCCGCGCGGCGCTGAACGGAACCTGCCATGAACGATCAACAACGCCTGGAACTTGAAGCCGCGGCCTTCCGCCGCCTGGTGGAGCATCTGGGCAAGCGCACCGACGTGCAGAACATCGACCTGATGAACCTGGCCGGGTTCTGCCGTAATTGCCTGTCCAAGTGGTACAAGGCCGAAGCCGATGAGCGTCAGATCGAGGTCAGCCTCGATGACGCCCGTGAAGTGGTGTACGGCATGCCGTACGGCCAGTGGAAAGACCTTTATCAGAAAGAAGCCAGCGCCGAGCAGCAAGCGGCGTTCGCCAAAGGAAAACAGTAATGACTGACTTGAACACCCTGCGCACCAGCCTCGCCAGCGGCGAACACGTGTTTGCCGACACCCTGGCTTTCGTGGCGGCGCACTATGACTACCAGCAGCAAGCCTTCACCAACGGCGAACTGGAAAACGCCGCTGGCCAGAACGAAGGGTCGTGCAAAACCCTGGGCCTGGCCGTGCTGGAAGGCCTGAGCGATCAGGAAGCGCTGCTGGCGTTCGGCGAGCACTACCGTTCGGTCGTGGCCACGCCTGAAGGCAGCGACCACGGCAATATCCGCAACCTGATCGCCCACGGCCTGGCCGGGGTGAAGTTTGCCGCGCAGCCGCTGACGCGCAAGGGCTGATACCCGCCCATAAAAAAACCGGCCTTGATGGCCGGTTTTTTTGTGCCTGAATCAGTACCTCAATGGCCCGCTCCCACAGGACTTCAGCATCCTGAGAGGGCAGCCTTCAGAACGAGGCGTTCTGCAGCCCGTCCAGGTAGCGTTCCACGTCCAGTGCGGCCATGCAGCCGGCGCCGGCCGAGGTGATGGCCTGGCGGTACACGTGGTCAGCCACGTCACCGGCAGCGAACACACCTTCCACGCTGGTAGCGGTGGCGTTGCCTTCACGGCCGCCGCTGACCACCATGTAGCCGTCCTTCAAGGCCAGCTGGCCTTCGAACAGCGAGGTGTTCGGGGTGTGGCCGATGGCAATGAACACGCCGTCCACTTTCAGCTCGTCGAAGCTGCCGTCGTTGTTCTTCAGGCGCGCACCGGTCACGCCCATGTTGTCACCCAGCACTTCGTCCAGGGTGGCGTTGAGCTTGAGCTCGATCTTGCCTTCGGCCACACGGGCGTGCAGCTTGTCGATCAGGATCTTCTCGGCGCGGAACGTCTCGCGGCGGTGCACCAGGGTGACCTTGCTGGCGATGTTGGCCAGGTACAGCGCTTCTTCCACGGCCGTGTTGCCGCCGCCGACCACGGCGACTGGCTTGTTGCGGTAGAAGAAACCGTCACAGGTAGCGCAGGCGGAAACGCCCTTGCCCATAAAGGTTTCTTCCGACGGCAAGCCCAGGTAGCGAGCGCTGGCGCCAGTGGCGATGATCAGCGCGTCGCAGGTGTAGGTGGTGCCTTGGCCGGTCAGGGTGAACGGACGCTTGGCCAGGTCCACGCCTTCGATGTGGTCGAAAACGATTTCGGTCTCGAAACGCTCGGCGTGCTCACGCATGCGATCCATCAGCGCCGGGCCGGTCAGGCCGTGGACGTCACCCGGCCAGTTGTCGACTTCGGTGGTGGTGGTCAGCTGACCGCCTGCCTGCATGCCGGTGATCAGCAGTGGCTTGAGGTTGGCGCGGGCTGCGTAGACGGCAGCGCTGTAACCGGCAGGGCCGGAACCGAGGATGATCACTCGGGAATGACGTGCTTCAGACATGGTTGACTCCTGTGGACGCCGACATTGTAACGCCAGGGTCGCAATACCGGCGCACCGGCTGGAATTAAAAAAGGACGGCTGAAACCTTGGGGAAGGCTGTTGCTCACCCGTCCTGAAAAACACTTACAGGCTGGTGGCGTTCTCGGCCAGGTAGTCAGCCACGCCTTGGGCGTCGGCTTTCATGCCTTTCTGGCCCGGGCGCCAGCCGGCTGGGCAGACTTCGCCGTGCTGTTCGGTGAACTGCAGGGCTTCAACCAGGCGCACCATCTCATCTACTTCACGACCCAGCGGCAGGTTGTTGACCACCTGGTGCTGTACCACGCCTTTCTGGTCGATCAGGAACGAAGCACGCAGGGCCACGCCGTCTTCGTGCTCGATGCCGTAGGCACGGGTGATTTCGTGCTTGACGTCGGCGACCATGGTGAACTCGACTTCGCCGATGCCGCCCTTGGCCACCGGGGTGCTGCGCCAGGCGTAGTGGGTGAACTGCGAGTCGATGGACACGCCAACCACTTCAACGCCCAGCTCGCGGAATTTGGCGATGCGGTTGTTGTGGGCAATGATTTCCGATGGGCAAACGAAGGTGAAGTCCAGCGGCCAGAAGAACAGCACGATGTATTTGCCGTGCAGCGAGGACAGTTTGAAGCTGTCGACGATCGAGCCGTCGCCCAGTACGGCCGGGGCGTCGAAGTCAGGGGCTTGCTTGTTGACCAGAATGCTCATGGGAATTCCTTTAAGTTGAAGACCGGGAAGGGTTAAAAATTTGATGTGCGCACTGTAGCGAGACCGGCAAGGGTAAGGAAATATCGAATTACAATCCACCTCATAGGCCCTCTCTATCCGATCGGACCCGTCTGGCCGGGGCTTTGTTACAGTAGATTTCCTGGTCACGACTTCACTTTCCCGCCGCGGGCAAAGCCGGTAATGTCGGCCCGTTTTCACTACGGAGCACACCATGAACGCCCCTGTCCTGTCTGGCCCCCAGTACCTGCGCGAAGGCCTGAAACTGGTCTTGAGCCCCGGCCTGCGACTCTTTGTCCTGCTGCCCCTGGCCATCAACCTGGTGCTGTTCGTCGGCCTGATCTATTTCGCCGGGCATGCGTTCAGTCAGTGGGTGGACCACCTGATGCCCACCCTGCCCTCGTGGCTGAGCTTCCTCAACTACATCCTGTGGCCGCTGTTCGTGGCCCTGGTGGTGTTGATGGTGTTTTTCTGCTTCACCCTGGTGGCCAACATCGTTGCGGCGCCGTTCAACAGTTTCCTCGCCGAGAAGGTGGAGATCGTGGTGCGCGGCAAGGACGACTTCCCGCCGTTCAAATGGAGCGAACTGGCCAGCGAGGTGCCGCGCACGGTGAGCCGCGAGATGCGCAAGCTGGGCTACTTCCTGCCGCGTACCCTGGCGTTGTTCGTGCTATCGCTGATCCCGGTGGTGAACGTGGTGGCGGCGCCGCTGTGGCTGCTGTTCGGGGTGTGGATGATGGCGATCCAGTACATCGACTACCCGGCGGACAACCACAAGATGAGCTGGCCGGACATGCTGGCCTGGCTGCGGCAGAAGCGCTGGCAGAGCCTGGGGTTTGGCGGGATCGTCTACCTTGTGCTGTTGATTCCGGTGGTCAACCTGCTGATGATGCCAGCCGCCGTGGCGGGCGCCACGCTGTTCTGGGTGCGCGAACGCGGTTGACGGCATGCACAGCGTGGGAGCGGGTTCTACCCGCGAAAAGAACGCCGCGTTACGCCAGAAAATAGGCGGTGTCGTTTTCGCGGGCAGAGCCCGCTCCCACCACTACGGTTGCGGCCGCGCGACAGGCGCCTACGTCGATTCAGCCCAATACACCAACAGAATAAAAACCCACACCAATACCCCCGGCACCAGGCACAGGTAATCCATCAGCCCCAGCCGCGCATTGCTTTCCCCCAGCGGATCATCTGCGGCAAAGTTCAGCACCTGCTGGCTCTTGCACACCGCCAGCCCCTGCACCACCAGCATCGCCAGGCAGCCCAAGTCGGTCAGCGGGCTGCCGATGTCGCTGCGCGCCAGGCCGTTGAGAATCACCCCCATCACCGTCGCCAGCACAAACCGGTTGGCCCACACTTCGGGCGGCTCGGTCCAGTGCATACCGCGTTCATGCAGTAATTCTTCGGCGCGAAACAACAAGGCATGGGTGAAGAACAGCGGCAGCAGCCCCCGCACCAGCGGTGACACCCTGGCCCCCGTGGCACGCTGGTAACGTCGCCAGTTTTTCCAGGACCAATACAACAGGTACAGGCCCAGGCTGGCGAAAAAGAGGGTGAAGAACTTTCCATCTGAAACGGTGTAGAACGCGGGCTCCCTGACCGCTGGCATACGCAGATCCGCCTGAGGCGGCGCGTAAAGGTTATCGGTCATGGCGATTACCCGGATGCGCGCAGGTTGTTCTTAAACACTAGAAGATTTATGGCCGGCCGTAGGCCGTCATTAATTCGTCATCACCATGACATCTGCGCGCAATCGACTGATCCGACACTCGTTTCATGACCACACCATCGCTGCGCATCACCCTGGTTACCGAAACCTTTCCATCCGAAATCAACGGCGTGGCCAATACCCTTGGCCGTCTGAGCGAAGGCTTGCGCGCCCGCGGTCATCAGGTGGAGATCGTCCGCCCCCGGCAACTTCTCGACGAACGGGGCCCGGCAGACGACCAAGTGATGCTGTGCCGCGGCTGGCCGTTGCCCGGCTACCCGGGCCTGCAGTGGGGCCAGGCGTCGATGCACAAGCTGCTCAGGCGCTGGCGGCGGGTACGCCCGGACGTGCTGTACATCGCTACCGAGGGGCCGCTGGGGCTCAACGCCCTGCGCGCGGCACGCCGGCTGAAAATTGCGGTAGTGAGTGGCTTTCACACCAATTTCCAGCAGTACACCCGCGACTACGGCCTGGGCCTGCTGACGCGCCTGCTCAACGGCTACCTGCGCTGGTTCCACAACCGCACGCAACTGACCCTGGTGCCCAGCGCCACCCAGCGGCAAAGCCTGGAGCGGCGCGGCTTCGAGCGCCTTGCCCTGTTATCGCGTGGGGTGGACAGCCAACTGTTCAACCCCGCACGGCGCAGTGAGTCCTTGCGCGAAAGCTGGGGCCTGGGGCCGGACGATATCGCCTTGATCCACGTCGGTCGTCTGGCGCCCGAGAAGAATCTGGGCCTGCTCAAGCGCTGCCTGGACACGCTGCAATTGAACTACCCGTTGCAGCGCCTGCGCCTTGTGGTGGTAGGCGATGGCCCGCAGCGCGCCGAGCTTGAGCGGCAAATGCCGGAGGCGATTTTCTGCGGCGCCAAGCGCGCCGAGGAACTGGCGATGCATTACGCCAGCGGTGACGTGTTCCTGTTTCCCAGCCTGAGCGAGACCTTCGGCAACGTGGTGCTGGAAGCCCTGGCTTCCGGCCTGGGCGTGGTGGCCTACGACGAGGCCGCGGCCGGCCAGCACATTCGCCATGGCCACAATGGCGCCCTGGCCATGCCGGGCGACGAGGAAGCCTTCTTCGACGCCGCCGGTTGGCTATTGGAAGACAGCGAAACCCTGCGCCGCATCCGCCTAAACGCGCGCCAGCACGCCAGCCGCCAGGGCTGGGCGTCGATCATCGATCAGTTCGAAAGCCAGTTGCGCGGTGCCTGTCAGGCCGCCGCGCAACGCATGGGCGCCTTCGCGATCAAACCAGGCTCGCCAACGCTTCCCGGCTGAACGGCAGAATGTCCTGCTCACGGCCGTCGCGTACCTTGGCGGCCCAGTCCGGGTCCACCAGCAAGGCACGGCCCACCGCCACCAGGTCGAACTCATCAGCGTTCAGGCGCTTGAGCAGGTTCTCAAGGCTGGCCGGCTGCGCGACCTTGTCGGTGTCCACCATGAACTGCAGGAACTCGCCGTCCAGGCCCACACTGCCCACGGTGATGGTCGGCTTGCCAGTGAGCTGGCGGGTCCAGCCAGCCAGGTTGAGGTCAGAACCTTCGAACTCCGGCTCCCAGAAGCGCCGGGTGGAGCAGTGGAAAATATCCACGCCCGCGTCGGCCAGCGGCTTGAGGAAATCGCCCAGGGCCTCTGGGGTCTGCACCAGGCGGGCGCTGTAGTCCTGCTGCTTCCATTGGGAGAAGCGGAAGATGATCGGAAAATCAGGGCCTACCGCCACGCGCACGGCCTGGATCAGCTCCACGGCGAAGCGCGAACGCTTGGCCAGGCTGCCGCCGTATTCGTCGTCACGCTGGTTGCTGCCTTCCCAGAAGAACTGGTCGATCAGATAGCCGTGGGCGCCGTGGATCTCCACGCCGTCCATGCCGATGGCCTTGGCGTCGGCGGCAGCCTGGGCGAACGCGGCCACCACGTCAGCGATGTCCTGATGGGTCATGCCATGGATCAGCACCTTGCCGTCCTTGATCTTCGCCTGCGGGCCATAGCCCGGCACCGCTGCATCGGGCTCGGTGCCCAGGCGGCGCACGTTGCCAACGTGCCACAATTGAGGAACGATCTTGCCGCCCTCCGCGTGCACGGCGTCCACCACCTGCTTCCAACCGGCCAAGGCATCAACGCCGTAGAAACGCGGCACATGGGGATAGCCGTTGGCCGCCTTGTGGCCCACGGTAGTGCCTTCGGTGACGATCAGGCCCACGCCTGCGGCGGCGCGACGGCGGTAATACTCCACCACCTTGGCGGTGGGCACGCCGCCCGGCGAGAAAGAGCGAGTCATGGGGGCCATGACCACGCGGCTCGGCAGCTGCAGGGTGCCTAACTGGAACGGCTTGAACAGAGCGTTGACCGACATGCGCAGATCCTCTGAAAGAAGGCTCAAAGATCCGCAGCATAGAACGCCGGCCGTGCCGGTCACAGCACTATTGATGGGCGTGATAACGGCCGCTTGCCGAGTGCGGGACCCGGCAGCCTGGCCTTCAGCCCAGCGCTTTCTCAATGGCGTGCACCACGGTGGGGTCGTCCGGGGTGGTGCGTGGCGAGAAACGCGCCAGCACCCGGCCATCCTTGCCCACCAGGAACTTCTCGAAGTTCCAAGTGATGTCACCGGGGAACTCGGCGCCCTCGCCCGCCAGCAGTTGGTAAAGGCGATGACGGCCGTGGCCGTTGACCTCAAGCTTGGCGCTGAGCGGGAAGGTGACGCCGTAGTTCAGGCTGCAGAACTGCTGGATTTCCTGCTCGGTGCCCGGCTCCTGCCCGGCGAACTGGTTGCAGGGCAGGCCCAGCACGCTGAAGCCCTTGTCCTTGTAGGTTTGATACAGGTTCTCAAGCGCAGCGTATTGCGGTGTCAGCCCACACTTGGACGCCACGTTGACCACCAGCACCACCTTGCCCTTGAAGGGCGCCAGGGGCAGTTCCTGGCCATCGAGCGCCTGCAGTTTAAGGTCGTGGAAAATACTCATGACGAACTCCCCTCTCCATATCCCCATGGCGCGAACGCGCTGTGCTCGAAAAGCTTTTTCCCAAATCAGGACACTAGCAGACAAAAAAGGCGCCCGTCCAAGCCCGATGATCACTCTTGCGAGATTTCATCCGGCCCGAACGGACGCCTTTTCGGCTATCCGGGCTTACACGCGCGGATTAATGGTGGTGACCACCTTCGCCGTGCACGTGACCGTGGGCGACTTCTTCTTCGCTGGCGTCACGGATGGCAACGACCTTGACCTGGAAGTTCAGGCGCTGGCCAGCCAGTGGGTGGTTGCCGTCGACGGTAACGTCGTCACCGTCCAGGTCACGGATGGTGACGATCTGCATTTGGCCATCCGGGGCGGAAGCGTGGAACTGCATGCCCACTTCCAGTTCGTCGACGCCTTCGAACATGCTGCGGCTCAGGGTGCTGACCAGCTCGGCCGAGTACTCGCCGTAGGCTTCTTCAGGTTCGATGGCAACGGTCAGTTCTTCACCGACGTCCTTGCCTTCCAGGGCTTTTTCCAGGCCTGGAATGATGTTACCTGCGCCTTGCAGGTACACCAGCGGCGCGCCGCCGGCGGAGCTGTCGATGACCTCACCAGCGTCGTTGGTCAGGGTATAGTCGATGGAGACAGCCTTGTTGGCAGCGATCGGCATGGGGCGACACCTTTTTGCATAAGTATGTAGAACGAACAAGTGTAACCAAGGCGTGGCCCGAAAGCTAACGCAACCCGGACAAACGGACCCGATGGCAGACTCCTTCATCGAAGATTTCATCCGCGACGAACATGGCCATTGGGTGGCCGTGCTGTCATGCGGGCACACCCAGCACCTGCGCCATCAGCCCCCTTGGCAGTCGCGCCCGTGGGTGCTGGACCCGGCCCTGCGCGCGCAACAAATTGGCAAAAGCTTTCGCTGCGGCTGGTGTGCACAGCGCGTGGATAACGATACCCTTGCCCCCTGATTTCGCGATCGGCCAGCCATAGGCCGACGCCCGCGCAGTGCTCACTTCGGGAAGCTCGCATGCAGACATTTTTTATCGCGCCCACTGATTTCGGCGTCGGCCTTACTTCCATCAGCCTGGGCCTGGTGCGCACGCTTGAGCGCGCCGGCCTGACTGTCGGTTTCTTCAAACCCATCGCCCAGCCGCACCCCGGCGACACCGGCCCGGAGCGCTCCACCGAACTGATGGCGCGCACCCATGGCCTCAACCCGCCCAAGCCCCTGGGCCTGGCCCATGTGGAGCGCATGCTCGGCGACGGCCAGCTGGACGAGCTGCTGGAAGAAATCATCACCCTGTACCAGCAGGCTGCCGTGGGCAAGGACGTGCTGATCGTCGAAGGCATGGTGCCCACCCGACACGCCAGCTACGCCGCCCGGGTCAACCAGCACCTGGCCAAGAGCATGGACGCCGACGTGATCCTGGTGTCGGCCGCCAGCGAGACCGAAGCCCTGACCGAACTGTCCGGGCGCGTGGAACTGCAAGCGCAATTGTTCGGCGGCCCGCGCGACCCGAAAGTGCTGGGCGTGATCCTCAACAAGGTGCGCACCGATGAAAGCCTGGAGGCTTTTGCCGCGCGGCTCAAGGAACACTCGCCGCTGCTGCGCGGCGGCGACTTCCGCCTGCTGGGCTGCATCCCCTACCAGGCCGACCTCAACGCGCCGCGCACCCGCGACGTGGCCGAACTGCTGGGCGCCCAAGTGATCAACGCCGGTGACTACGACACCCGGCGCATGTCGAAAATCATCATCTGCGCGCGCACCGTGCTCAACACCCTGCAACTGCTCAAGCCGGGCGTGCTGGTGGTAACCCCGGGCGATCGCGACGACATCATCCTGGCCGTGAGCCTGGCGGCGCTCAACGGCGTGCCCCTGGCCGGCCTGCTGCTGACCAGCGATACCGTGCCCGACCCGCGCCTGATGGAACTGTGCCGTGGCGCCCTGCAGGCCGGCCTGCCGGTGCTGTCGGTGAGCACCGGTTCGTACGACACCGCCACCTTGCTCAACCAGTTGAACAAGGAAATCCCCATCGACGACCGCGAGCGCGCCGAGATCATCACCGACTTCGTCGCCAGCCACCTCGACGCCCATTGGCTGCACCAACGCTGCGGCACGCCACGGGAACTGCGCTTGTCGCCGGCGGTGTTCCGCTACCAGCTGATCCAGCGCGCCCAGCACGCCAACAAGCGCGTGGTGCTGCCCGAAGGCGCCGAGCCGTTGATGGTGCAGGCCGCCGCCATCTGCCAGGCCCGTGGTATCGCCCGCTGCGTACTGCTGGCCAAACCGGAAGATGTGCACGCGGTGGCCAGCGCCCAGGGCATCGTGCTGCCCGAAGGCCTGGAAATTCTCGACCCGGAAGCCATTCGTGGCCGCTATGTGGAGCCGATGGTGGCCCTGCGCAAAAGCAAAAGCCTGAACGCGCCCATGGCCGAGCAACAGTTGGAAGACAACGTGGTGATCGGCACCATGATGCTGGCCCTGGATGAGGTCGACGGCCTGGTCTCGGGCCTGGTGCACTCCACCGCCAACACCATCCGCCCGGCGCTGCAACTGATCAAGACCGCACCGGGCTGCAGCCTGGTGTCGTCGGTGTTCTTCATGCTGTTCCCCGACCAGGTGCTGGTATATGGCGACTGCGTGATGAACCCGCACCCAAGCGCGACGGAACTGGCGGAAATCGCCCGGCAGAGTGCCGACTCCGCCGAGGCTTTCGGCATACCGGCGCGGGTGGCGATGATCAGCTACTCCAGCGGCGACTCGGCCAGCGGCGACGATGCCGAGAAGGTTCGCGAAGCCACCCTGCTGGCCCGCGAAACCCAGCGCGACCTGCTGATCGACGGCCCGCTGCAATACGATGCCGCCGCCAATGAAACCATCGCCCGGCAACTGGCCCCCGACAGCGACGTCGCAGGCCGTGCCACGGTGTTCGTGTTCCCCGACCTGAACACCGGCAACACCACGCACAAGGCTGTGCAGCGCAGCGCCGACTGCGTCAGCCTGGGCCCCATGCTGCAAGGCCTGCGCAAGCCGGTCAACGATTTGCCGCGCGGCGCCCAGGTCGACGACATCGTCTACACCATCGCCCTCACTGCCATACAGGCCCACCGCAGCCTGGATAATCAGGACACCCCATGAAAGCCTTTCTACCGCCACTGCGAGGCGTGATCGCCTCGCTGCTGTTGGCGTGCAATACCGTGCTGTGCTGCACGCCGCTGTTTATCGTCAGCCTGTTCAAACTGTGCCTGCCCTTCCCGGCGGCGCAGCGCGTGACCGACGAACTGCTACGGCACATCCACGAACTGTGGATCACCTTCAACAAGGGCTGGATGAAGCTGCTGTGCGGCACGCGCTGGCAGGTCAGCGGGCTGCAAGGCCTGGACTATGAGCACTCTTACCTGATCACCAGCAACCACCAGAGCTGGGTGGACATTCTGGCGTTGCAGTACGTGCTGAACCGGCGCATCCGCCCGCTGAAGTTCTTCCTCAAGCAGGAGCTGATCTGGGTACCGGTGATTGGCCTGGCGTGGTGGGCGTTGGGCTTTCCGTTCATGAAACGCTACTCCAAGGCCTACCTGGCCAAGCACCCGGAGAAGCAAGGCAAGGACCTGGAGACCACGCGTCGCACCTGCGCCAAGTTCGCCGGCAAACCCACGGCCATCTTCAACTTTGCCGAAGGCACGCGCTTCACGCCTGGTAAACATGCCGAGCAGCAGTCGCCGTTCAAGCACCTGCTCAAGCCCAAGGCCGGCGGCATTGCCTTTGTGCTGGATGCCATGGGCGAACAGCTGGAGTCGATCATCAACGTGACCATCGACTATCCCCAAGGTCGCCCAGGGTTCTGGGACCTGCTGTGCGGGCGGGTGGGCAAGGTGACGGTGCAGCTTGAAGAGATCGCGATTCCGGCACAGTTCATTGGCCGCAGCTACGACCAGGACGTGCAGTACCGGGCGCAGTTCCAGCAGTGGGTGAATGAGTTGTGGGTGGCGAAGGATGCGTTGCTGCAGAAGATGAAACACTGAGGATCTTTCCCTGTGGGACCGGGCGAAGCTCGGGAAAAGGCCGCTGCGGTGCAACAGTTTATCCGAGGAGCCTTTTCCCGAGCTTCGCCCGGTCCCACAGGGTGAAACAAAAATCCCGCCTTCGGGCGT
>KI547167.1:572846-590132 GCA_000497835.1 gamma proteobacterium L18
GAGGAGATGATGGCAGCGGCAAATCCGATGTCGGCAACGGGAAGACGGTTAGCAGAGATGAGGGCGGGGGTTGGCGGGATGTTCTTGGATCACCGCCCCAGGCCATCAAGACCCAGGACGGCGAAGATTTCAAAAACCCGCTTTCTGGTAGATCGAACTGCTGCACCGCTTAAGTGAACAGCATTACGCCTTCGGGCGGGATTTTTGTTTACTGCTGCTGGTACTGCGCACCCGGCAACGGCTTGAGGTTCACCTCTACCCGGCGGTTCTGCGCACGCCCATTGGCGTCGGCGTTGCTGGCGATCGGCTGATCCGGACCGGCACCACGCACCGAAACGTGCGAAGGGTCCACGCCCTGGGAGGTCAGGTAGGTCGCCACGCTTTGGGCACGGGCCTGGGACAGGTCCATGTTGTGCTGGCGGCTGCCGGTGCTGTCGGTGTAGCCGACAATCTCGATCAGGTTCTGGTTGTACTGCTTGAACGAACCAGCCAGGTTGTTCAGCGGCGAGTAGAAGCTTGGCGCGATCGACGACGAGTCGGTGGCGAAGGTGATGTTGCCCGGCATGATCAGTTTGATCTGGTCACCCTCGCGCTGCACCTGCACACCGGTGTTGGCCATCGAGGCACGCAGGGCCTTCTCTTGCTTGTCGGCATAGTAGCCGTAACCAGCGGCACCGGCGCCTACCACGGCGGCGCCGATCAGCGCGCCCTTGCCACGGTTGTTATGGTCGATGGCCGCACCGGCCACTGCACCGGCCAGGGCCCCGAGGCCGCCATACTTGGCGGTCTTGCTCATGCCCGAGCCCGAATCCTGGCTTTGGCTGTCATAAGGGTTTTGCGACGCACAGCCGGCCAGCAAGGCAACGGCGGTGGCGGCGATAATGAGACGACGCGACATTCAGGAAACTCCTGTTCTTACAGTTGTGAAGCAGCGGTTGGCAAACGGACTGCTGCGCCGATTAGAGCATCCGAAACGGAAATAATTCAGTGAAGATACATTCAGTTACGAACGAATGGATTTTCACGCATCTCATCACCCAGACGGGTGTCCGGACCATGCCCGGTCACTACCGTTGCATCCTCGTCCAGGCAGTACAAACGCTCTTTGATCGAACGAACGATAGTCCGCTGATCGCCACCCCACAAATCCGTGCGGCCGATGCCGCGACGAAACAGCGTGTCACCGGCGATCAGCAGCTTGGCGTCGGCGAACCAGAAGCTCATCGAGCCTGGCGTGTGGCCAGGTGTGTGCAACGCCACGCCGCAGCCGCACGCCAGTTCCTCATCGTCACCCAGCCAGTGGTCGGGCGGCGGCACCGGGGTGTAAGGCACGCCAAACATCTGGCATTGCATTTCCAGATTATCCCACAGGAACTGGTCTTCCTTGTGCAAGTGCAGGGTGGCGCCGGTTTTTTCCTTCAACTGACCGGAGGCCAGGAAGTGGTCCAGGTGGGCGTGGGTGTGGATGATGCTGACCACCTTCAGGCCGTGGGCGTCGAGGCGAGCCATGATCAGGTCGGGGTTGCCGCCGGGGTCGACGACGATGGCCTTCTTGGTGATGGGGTCGCCGATGATAGTGCAGTTGCACTGCAGCGGGCCGACGGGGAAGGTTTCACGGATGAGGGGCATGGGGGGTGTTCCTGTTCTGGTACCGACTTTAAAGCGATTTGACGCTAGCCACATGGGGCTTGCAACCGGGATTACTGCGTCGCCTGCATCGCGACTAAAGTCGGCTCGTACATGGGTGGCGTCAATGGCGGTGGCGCACGCGGATGCCGTCGGGGGTGGGGGCGTTGATGCACAGAGCGCGAGTCCCCAGGCGCGGTGCATTGCCTTGCAGCCCGGCCGGCGGGTTCCAGTGCGCGGAGACATGGATGTAGTTGAGCATCAACAGGCGTTCCTCGTCAGCGCTGAGCGCAAAATTGCCGGCGATGAAGCGCTTTTCCAACGCGTGCAACTCGCCAGGCAAGGCATGCTCGGCCGTCGACGGTATCGGCTGCAAAGGCACCCCGCCCGCCACCGCCAGGGCATGCATCACCCGCAGGTACAGGCGCGACAACTCCCCGCGCACCTCACGCTGCAACTGGGTGGCCGCATACACCTGCTTCTGCGGTGGCTGATTGCGATCCGCCACCAATGTAGCCGGGGGCGTGATCACCTGCAGCCACTCGGCGGGCCAACCGCGCTTCAGCCACAGCTGCCGTTCCTGATCGGCGTGGCGGTAGATGGACGTGGTGTGCACCTGCGTGCCGCGGCCCACGGTGAGTGCCTGCATGGGCCAGACCAGCAGCTTCTCTTGCTCCAGGGCCAGGTAGCCGCCGCCGATGTCGGCGTGGGCACCCGGCACTTCGAGCTCGGTGTGCCCGTGGCACAACTGGGCCAGGGCAAAGTGCTGGCGGCGCTCGTCGCGGGCCACCAACTGCACCACCTGGGGGAAGCGCGCCGGGTCCAGGTGCAGGTCCAGCTTCACCGCACCGGCCACCGCCGCTACCGTGTCGAACAAGCCGATGAAGCCCATCTGCACGCCGGGCAGGCGGGCCAGTTGGTTGGCGCAGTGCCGGGCCGCTGCGGCGCCACGGCTGAAACCGAACAGGTCGACCGTGAGCACGGTGTTTGCGACGAGCCTCTGGCGTACTTGCGTCACCGCGTATTCCGAGCGCGCCAGCACACCCGTGCGTCCGCGCCCAAAGATACTGCCGATCAGGCTGTCTGCCTGGCCGGCTTCAGTGCCGATGCCCGGCACGTAGATCGCCTGTGCGCCGCCGTAGAGCTGGCATAACTTGTGGACATTAGTGAGCGCCGAGGCATGGCTGCCGCCGCGAGCAGAGGGTGTGGCGTCATCGAACAGCGCGTTGGCGGCGTGGTTGCCGGTACCGTCGAAGAACAGCCCGATGCGCAGCGTTGTTGAGTTTGTCATGGTCATTCCCTTGTTTGGACAAAGGAATGAACAGTATCGAGGCGGGATGCGGTGCCGCTGTCAGCCGAATCAGCTTGGCGTGTAAGACCCGTAGCAGCTGCCGCAGGCTGCGTCACTGCCCACGCGGTGTATCAGGCAATGCGCGGTGGCCGTCACGCGACCTGGCGGCCGCTGCTACAGGTCAAGTTACAGCGTGGACAACAGGCTGCTGTTGCTGGCCTGCCATTCGGCGATGTCCAGGCGGATCTTCTTCTTGTCCAGCTTGCCGACGCTGGTCTTGGGGATCTCCGGCACTACCGCGATCTGGCTGGGAATGGCCCATTTGTTGATGTGGCCCTGGGCAACGAACGGTTGCAGATGGTCCTTCAACCCCTGGGCATCAACGCTCTGCCCCTCGCGCACCACCAGCAAGGCGAACGGCCGCTCGCCCCACTGTGCATCGGCGATGCCCACCACGGCCACCTCCTTCACGGCGGGGTGGCGGCTGACCAGGTCTTCGAGTTCCAGCGACGATACCCACTCACCGCCGGTCTTGATCACGTCCTTGATGCGGTCGCGAATGTCGATCACGCCGTTATCGTCCAGCGTGGCGACGTCACCGGTGTGCAACCAGCCGCCCTTCCACAGCTCGGCGCCTTTTTCCGGCTCGCGGAAATAGCCCATGGTCAGCCACGGTGCACGCAGCACCAGTTCGCCTTGGGTTTCGCCGTCGTGGGGCAGGAAGTTGCCCTCGGCGTCGATGATCGCCGGTTCCACCAGCGGCACGGGCACGCCGGCCTTGATGCGGTAAGTAGTGCGCTCGTCTTCCAGGCCTGCCAGCAGCTCCTCGGTAATGTGCGCCGCAGAGATCAGCGGGCAGGTTTCCGACATGCCGTACGCGGCGGTCAGCTGAATGCCACGCCCTTTGGCCGCTTCGTACAGGGCACGGTTCAGGGAGCTGCCACCAATGATGATTTTCCAGCCACCGAAGTCCTGGCCCTGGCCATTTTTGCAGTTGAGCAGCATTTGCAGGATGGTGGGCACGCAGTGGGAGAAGGTGACCTTCTCGCGTTGCCACAGGTTGAACAGCATGTCCGGCTCGTAACGCCCCGGGTAGACCTGCTTTATGCCCAGCATGGTGGCCACGTAGGGCACGCCCCAGGCATGCACGTGGAACATCGGGGTGATGGGCATGTACACGTCGTTGGTGCCCATGAAGCGGGTGCTGTCGACGCTGCCGGTGACGGTGGCCAGGCTCAGGGTATGCAGCACCAGCTGGCGGTGGGTGAAGTACACGCCCTTGGGGTTACCGGTGGTGCCGGTGGTGTAGAAGGTGGTGGCGACCGAGTTTTCGTCGAAATCGGGGAAGTCGTAGTGGGTGCTGGCGGCTGCCAGCAGTTGCTCGTACTCACCGACCAGGTTCGGCAGCCCGGCGGTCTTCTCGGCACCGTCGGTCAGCAGGATGGTCTTCTCGACCGTGGTCAGGTGTGGCGCGATGGCCTGGTACAGGCCGACGAAATCACTGTTGACCAGCACCAGCTTGTCGTCGGCGTGGTTCATGGTGAACAGAATCTGCTCGGGTGACAGCCTGACGTTCACCGTGTGCACCACGGCGCCAATCATGGGGATGGCGAACATCGCTTCCAGGTAGCGATGGCTGTCCCAGTCCATCACCGCCACGGTATCACCGGCCTTGACCCCTGCCTGGGTCAGCACGTTGGCCAGGCGCGCGATGCGCTCGGACAGCGTGGCGTAGGTGTAACGCAGCTGATCCCGGTAGACAATCTCGCGGGTTTTCTCGTAACGGCGGCCCGACAACAGCAGCCGTTTGATCAACAGAGGGTATTGGTAAGCACCATCGGCCGGCGGAATTACGCGAGTCTGCATCATGAGGATCCCTATCTTGAGTGCAAAGGCATGGCAAATACTTTCACACTTTAGACCCTCTGTGGCACAGCATAATCATTGCAGCAAATGATTTCCGATGATGGCCCTTGGCCCCTACCCGTAGGAGCCGCGCTTGCGCGCGATGGGGCCATGCCTGACACCGCGCCGCCTGCATCACGACCAAGGTCGGCTCCTACGGGGGCGGCGCTGGCCCGCCAGGCTTGGGCTCAGAGGAACCAGCGGTACTCACGGGCTGCGATCTCGTCGAGGAACGCCAGGTGGTCCTGGCGCTTGTTTTCGCAATAAACCATCACAAACTCGCTGCCCAGGCCCTCACGTACCGCAGGGTGCCCCTGCATCTGCCGAACGGCATCGAGCATGTCCTTGGGAAAATCGATGCCGCTGTGGCGGTTTTCGTTCAGCGGTGCGATGGGCTCAAGGCCCGCCTCCAGCCCATGCTCCATGCCCGTCAGGATGGCCGCCAGCACCAGGTAGGGGTTGGCGTCGGCCCCGGCCAAGCGGTGTTCGATACGCAGGTTACGCGGGTCGGACTCAGGAATGCGGATGCACGCGTCACGGTCCTCGAAGCCCCAGCTGGCGTGGCTGGCGGCGTTGACCATGGCGCCGTAGCGCCGGAAGGCGTTGTGGTTGGCGGCGAAGATCGGCATGCAATGGGGCAGCAAGGCCAGGCAGCCGGCGACCGCGTGGCGCAAGGGCGCCTGGTCCTGCGCGGCCAGCAGGTTGTCGCCCTGGTCATCGTAGAGGCTGACATGCACGTGCATGCCGCTGCCCGGCGCGTGCAGATATGGCTTGCTCATGAAGCTGGCCCGGTGCCCGTGCTTGAGTGCCACGCCGCGTGTGCTGCGGCAGAACAAAGCCGCCCAGTCGGCGGCCCGCAGGCCATCGTCGCAGTGGGCGAAGTTGATCTCGAACTGGCCGGGGCCCAGCTCGGCGGTGATCACGTTGGCCTCCACACCCTGCTCGTTGGCCGCCTCGACCATGTCATGCAGCACCGGCGCGAACCGTGACAGGCGCTCGATGTGCATGTTCGGCTGATCATCGGCATCGCCGGTGGCGCCATCGCGGGGGAATTGCGGCAGGCCGTCCTTCAAGGTGCGGTCGAACAGATAGAACTCCAGTTCGAACGCCACCACCGGGCGAATCCCCTTGCGAGCCAGCCGTTTCATCACCCGCGCCAGCACCTCACGGGGTTCAAATTCGATGGGGGCCGCCGTGCCATCCGAGGTGATCAGCATTTGCCCCAGCGCCTGCCCTTCCCAGCGCACCGGCTTGAGGGTGCCTGGGATCAGGCGGCGCGGCGCGTCCGGGTCGCCGTCGTTGAAACAGTAATCACCGATGGCATGCAGCCCGCCCTGGGCGCCCAGCAGCACGCAGTTCTGCGGCAGCTTCAGGGGGCTGCCGGCCGCCACCTTTTCCAGCATCTCGACCGGGTAACGCTTGCCGTAGAAATGCCCGGGAATGTCCAGGGCGATCAGGTCGACGTAACGCACCTGCGGGTGGCTGGCGCGGAAGGCGCGCACTTCACTGAGCAGGTCGGGATAGGCGGGGCTCATCGTTGTTGTCCTTGTTATCGATCAGTTGAACACCCAGAGCACTCGGGTGGGTTTATCGGTGCGGTTGGCGTAGCGAAAACGGACATGGGGCGGCAGCTGGAAGCTGTCGTTGGGGTAGAGGGTGACGGGTGTGTCGTCACCGTCCAGCCACACGGTCAGCTCGCCCTCCAGTACGAAGGCACCCTGCTCGGAGCTGTCGTTGAGGTGGCCTTCGCCACTGGTGGCGCCCGGTGCCAGGTGGCTTTCCAGCATGGAGAAGCCGCCGGAGATGGTCGGCGACGCCAGCACATCGGTGATGCCACCGGCGTAATACAGGGTGCGGCGCTCGCCGGGGCGGGTGACCCAACGCTGCGCCCGGGGCGTGTCCAGGGTGTAGAAATAGGTGGTGGGCACGCCCAGCGCCTCGCTGATGGCGGTCAGGTCGGCCACCGTGGGACGTGACAGGCCTCGCTCCACCTGGGACAGGAAGCCCACCGAGCGATCGATGCGCTTGGCCAATTCGCCCAGGGTGAGGTTCTTGTGTTTGCGAAGGTCGCGAATCAGGATCGCCAGACCTTCGATTTCTTCCTGCATGTTCATCGTTGAATCCATTAAATGACATCGCGCAGCCGGTACCAGGCCTTGCCTGCCGCTTCCAAGGGGGCGGCCAGCCAGCGGCCGCCGGGGAAGCGCGGATTGTCGAGGGCCTGGTAGAGGTCGAGCAACTGCGAATCACCGCCGATGGCATCGCTGACGGCGCGCGCTGCCGCCAGGGTCGGCAGCACGCCGTGGCCCGAGAAGCCCTGCAGCCAGTAACACTGGCCATCGCGGCCGACGTCGGGGGTGCGTTTCATGCTGATGTCGATATGGCCGCCCCACGCGTAGTCCAGCGCCACACCTTTGAGCTGCGGGAAGGCGCGCTCCAGATACGGTCGGGTGGCCTGGGCGACATCCTTGGGAATGCCGCCCAGATAAGTGCAGCCACCACCGAACAGCAGGCGATGGTCGGGGGTGAGGCGGAAATAGTCGGGTACGAATTGGTTGTCGATCACACAACTGTTGCGTGGCAGCAGTGACTGCGCCAGCGCCGGGTTCAACGGCTCGGTGGCCACCTGATAAGAGCCCACCGGCAGCACGCGGCTGGCGATGCGCCGGTCCAGGCCGTCCAGGTAGGCATTGCAGGCCAGCACCAACACTTGGCAACTGACCTCGCCCTGCGCGGTGCGGGCCACGAAACCGCTGCCGTCGCGTCGATAGCCCAGCACCTGGCTTTGTTCGAACAGCTGGCCGCCAGCCTGTTCGATGGCGCCCGCCAAACCTTGGGCCAGCTTCAGCGGGTTGAGATGGGCACCGCGCGGGTCATACAGAGCCGCCCGGTAGCGGGGGCTGTCGATCCACTGG
This sequence comes from gamma proteobacterium L18, assembly GCA_000497835.1. GTDB lineage: Bacteria > Pseudomonadota > Gammaproteobacteria > Pseudomonadales > Pseudomonadaceae > Aquipseudomonas. Next base: position 580,584 of record KI547167.1, read on the forward strand.
CCCAGTTCATCGCGATCAATGAAGCGCACCTGCTCATCGCCCCATTTGCTGCGCGCTTCCTGCTGAGCTTCGCGCAACTGCGCCACGCGGCTCTCGCGAACAGCCGCCCACAGGCTGCCCAGGCGATAGTCGACGTCAAAACCGTGGCGTGCCGGCAGCTCGCGCAGCTCTTCACTGGACCAGACCATGCTGTCCCACAGTTGCCGCGCCCGGGCCAGGCCCAACCCGCACTCCAGCGGGCCCATGTCGCATGACCAGCCCAACAGCGCCTGCCCGCCATTGCGCCCCGAAGCCGCCCAGGCCAGGCGGCTGGCCTCCAGCAGCACCACGCGCTGGCCGGTCTGCGCCAGCCTGAGCGCGGTGTGCAAACCGCTGAAACCGCCGCCAATGATCAGCACATCGACCTGATGCGAGCCTTGCAGAAAGGGCCGCAGCGGCAGCGGCTGCGGGTAAGTCTGGGCGTAATAGCTGTGCACGTGCTGCGCGGATTGTTTGAACATGGACCGGCCCGTGAATTTTTATTGGCTTATTTTCATGAAAAACTAACAGCTAATTTTCATAAAGCCAACCCATTATGAAATTCGGGTAGAGTCTGTAGCCGCTGCCGCCAGGTAGCGGCTACGGGTTTTCACACATCAAACAAGGAGTTCGACCGATGACCGATCTGCACCGCGCCGTGTTTCTCGACTACAGCTCGCTGGACCTGGGTGACCTTGACCTGACGCCGCTGCACCAGGCCTTCGGCACGCTGGAGCTGCATGGCGCCACCAGCCCCCAACAGGTCATCGAGCGCTGCCGCGACGCCCAGGTCATCATCACCAACAAGGTGGTGGTCAATGCCGAAACCATCGCGGCCTGCCCCGACCTGCAACTGATCCTGATCACCGCCACCGGCACCAACAACGTCGACCTGGCCGCCGCCCGTGCCCGCGGCATCGCCGTGTGCAACTGCCAGGGCTATGGCACGCCGTCGGTGGCCCAGCACACGCTGATGCTGCTGTTGGCCCTGGCCACGCGCCTGCCCGACTACCAGAAGGCCATCGCCGCCGGTCAGTGGCAGCGTTCCAGCCAGTTCTGCCTGTTGGAATTCCCCATCGTCGAACTGGAAGGCAAGACCCTGGGCCTGCTCGGCCATGGCGAACTGGGCGGCGCCGTGGCACGCCTGGCCGAAGCCTTCGGCATGCGTGTATTGCTGGGCCAGCTACCGGGCCGGCCACCTCGTGAAGATCGCCTGGCCCTCAGCGAGTTGCTGCCCCAGGTCGACGCGCTGACCCTGCACTGCCCGCTCAACGACAGCACCCGCAACATGATCGGCGCTGCCGAACTGGCGCTGCTCAAGCCGGGGGCCTTTGTGGTCAACACCGCCCGTGGCGGCCTGATCGACGAACAGGCCCTGGCCGATGCCCTGCGCGCCGGGCAGCTGGGCGGCGCCGCCACCGACGTGCTCAGCGTGGAGCCGCCGGTCAACGGCAACCCGCTGCTGGCCGATGACATCCCCCGTCTGATCATCACCCCGCACAGTGCCTGGGGCAGCCGCGAGGCGCGCCAGCGCATCGTCGCCCAGGTGGCCGAAAGCGCCCGCGCGCATTTCGGCGGCACGCCGCTGCGCCAAGTCAACTGACCGGGGGCGGCTCTGGTAGAATCGCCGGTTTTTGACCAGGAGCCCCCACCATGGACCCGCGCAGTGAAGTGCTGCTTCGCCAGGCCGACTTGTTCCAGGGCCGCCTGCTGCTGGCCGGCCTGCCCGCCGATGACCTGCTCGGCACACTGCCCGACGCCCATGGCTGGTGCTGGCACGCGGGCGACCACAACGCCCTGAGCGGGCGTTTTGGCCAGCGTAGCCACTTCGGCACCCAAGCGCCGGAGGGCGATTTCGACGCTGCCGTGCTGTTCCTGCCCAAGTCCCGGGAGCTGGCCAATTACCTGCTCAACGCCCTGGCTTCGCGCCTGGGCGGCAAGACGCTGTTCCTGGTGGGCGAGAAACGCGGCGGCATCGAAGGCGCAGCCAAGCAACTGCAAGCCCTGGGCAAACCGCGCAAGCTCGACAGCGCCCGTCACTGTCAGTTGTGGCAGGTGACCATCGACAACGCCCCGGCGGCCGTTGACCTGCACAGCCTGGCCCAACGCTACGAACTGGCCCTGCCCGACGGCCCGCTGACGGTCATCAGCCTGCCAGGGGTGTTCAGCCACGGCCGCCTGGACCGCGGCACCGCCCTGCTGCTTGAACACATCGACGGCCTGCCCCAGGGCCACGTGCTGGACTTCGGCTGCGGTGCCGGCGTGGTAGGCGCCAGCCTCAAGCGTCGTTACCCGCAAAGCCAGCTGACGCTGCTGGACGTGGACGCCTTCGCTGCGGCAAGCAGCCGCATGACGCTGCTGGCCAATGGCCTGGACGGCGAGGTGATCACCGGCGATGGCATCGATGCCGCGCCACTGTATCTGGACGCCATCGTCAGCAATCCACCGTTCCACACCGGCGTGCACACCAATTACCAAGCGTCGGAGAACTTGCTGAAAAAATCGGCAGAACATCTGAAAAAAGGCGGCGAACTACGCATTGTCGCCAACAGCTTCCTGCGCTACCAACCGCTGATCGAAACGCATCTGGGCGCCTGCCGCACCCGCGCCGAAGGCCAGGGTTTCAAGATCTACCAGGCAATACGCTGAGTAAAATCTTCGCTTGCCCAAATGAAATTCCCTAGGCAGAATCCGCTCCGTCCTAGGGGAGTAGTCTCCCGCAAGCACCACCGCTTGCATGGCATGCGTCAACATACTTGGTCCACAGACCATGGCGCATGCGACCCAGCAGTCCGCATCAGACGGGCTCGGGGTTTGACAAGACCTATGACACGCACACCTTACCCGGGGCGGGGAGGCTGTACGTGTCATAGCCGTGTCGACCCGCCCCCATAGGAAACCCTGATGCTGGAATCACTTCTTGTCCCTACCGCGATCGTTGCCCTGGCGGAGATCGGCGACAAGACTCAATTGCTCGCCCTGATCCTGGCTGCGCGTTTCCGCAAGCCATGGCCGATCATCGCCGGTATCGTCGCCGCCACCCTCGCCAACCACGCCGCCGCCGGTGCCGTGGGGGCCTGGTTCGGCAGTTTCTTCTCGGATGCCACGCTGCACTGGATTCTGGCCGCCAGCTTCACCGCCACGGCGCTGTGGACCCTAGTGCCGGACAAGATGGACGATGACGAAGCCAGCACCGCGCGCAAGTTCGGGCCATTCCTGACCACGTTGATTGCGTTCTTCCTGGCCGAGATCGGTGACAAGACCCAGGTGGCCACGGTGATGCTGGCGGCGCAATACCCGCACCTGCTGCTGGTGATTCTGGGCACTACCCTGGGTATGTTGCTGGCCAACGTGCCGGTGGTGTTGGCGGGTAACTTTGCTGCCGAGAAGCTGCCGTTGACCTTGATCCGTCGTCTGGCGGCCTGTGCGTTCTTCGTGCTGGCGGTCGTGGCCGTGTACAAGGCCATGCAGGTCAGCGGATGGGTGGGCTGACGATCCGCGTTGCCTGCTGACGCCGCCTTCGGCCGCTTGCTACGAGGAGGGCGCCGAGCGTGGAGTTGCACTGTGGGAGCAAAGCTTGCGGCTACGAAATTGGCGCCGCGCGCCGTCTGATCCACCGCACCGCCTGGTACGCAGCCTTCGGCAGCTACACGCCCGGTGGGAGCGGGTTCTACCCGCGAAGAAGGTAACGCGGACTTCCTGGCATACCGCGGTGTGCTTTTCGCGGGTAGAACCCGCTCCCACATAGACAGTTGCTGCTACAGGCCGGCGTTGCCTGCACCGCCTACGCCGGGGTCAGGCACTCCGGCGCGTTGAGCTTGGGATCGTTCACCAGGTTGGCCAGCGGCCTTTCGCGCAAGGCGATGGGGTTGCTGGCCAGCATCGATTGCAGCACCGGCAACGGCGTCTGCGGATCAAGCCAGGCGGCCTGCCCGGCCGCATCCAGTATCAGCGGCCTGCGCTGGTTCATCGCCGCCTGGGTCACCACCGCCGTGCTCAGCCACACCTGCTCCTGCACCGGGTACGCCTCCCATACCGCCGCAAAAAACAGCGAACTCCCCTCCCCCGGCGTCAGCCAGTACGGCCGTTTGCGCACATTGCCACGCCATTCATAAAAGCCGTTGGCCGGCAGCAGGCAACGTCGTAACCGCAAGGCTTCGCGAAACATCGGCTGTTCGGCAGCGGTTTCGGCGCGGGCATGGGCGGGGGTGCGTGACAGGTCGGTGAGCCACGGCGGGGTCAGCCCCCAGCGGGCGCGGTCCAGTTGCAGCTTGCCTTCCAGGTTGCGCTGCATCAGCACCGAATCACCGGGGGAAATATTCCATTGCGCCTGCTGATCGGCAGGAAAGCCCGGCAAGGCGGCAAAGGCCGGCGACCAGCGAAACAGCGCGTAACGTCCACACATGGGGCAAAAGACTCTTCAGATGACGGGCGCGCGGCTCAACACACCAGCACGCCCTGGAAACTATCCGGTTCTTCGCCCGGCAGCGGCAAGGCGGCATTGTACGCGGCGATGAGCTGACGTGCGTAATCGGCCTGGTCATTGGCCACGGTCAGACCCAGCAGGCCGATGGCCGGCAGGTCGCCGATACCGCCTACCAGGTCGCGCCCCACCAGGTGCGCGGCCACGCCTTCGCTGTCGAGCATGCCCAACAGCATTTCGGCTTCCAGCAGGCTTTCCGGGTCGTATATACGCTGCATCAATCATTCTCGCCTTTGACGTCGAGCATCCACTCATTGCCGTCCACTTGCAGTATGAAGCGTATCGGTTTGCAGCACACCGAGCAGTCTTCGACGTATTCCTGGTCGCCACCCGATAGATCCAGTAACACCGGAATCGTTTCACCACAGTAAGGGCATTCGATGTCTTCACTTTCCTGCAGCAGCATGGCCGTCTCCCGCCAGTGACTTGTGCGTATAATCGCCGGTCTATTTGAAGGGCTATAGTTGCGCCCTATTTCATTACCCTAGCCGTTTCCAACAAGAGAGCATGATGGGCGAATTCGATGCCATCCGACCGTACGACGACGCCGAGGTCCCTGCCGTTCTGGCACGACTGCTCAGCGACCCGGCGTTCCTCGATATCCTCACCCACTTCCGCTTCCCGCGCATGGCCGGTGCATTCGGCTGGCTGCTCAAACCTCTTATAGCTCATCGGCTGCGTCGCGAGTTTGCCGGCATCGAAAGTGTCGCCACCTTGCAGGATAAAGTCGAAGTCTACGTGGACCACACCATCGACCGCGCCACTGACGGTGTGACCTACACCGGCGTCGAGCAGTTCAAGTCCGGCAGCGCCTACCTGTTCCTGGCCAACCACCGCGACATCGTGATGGACCCGGCCTTCGTCAACTACGCCGTGTACCACGCCGGCCTGCCCACGCCACGCATCGCCATTGGCGACAACCTGCTGCAGAAGCCCTTTGTCAGCGACCTGATGCGCCTGAACAAGAGCTTCATCGTGCACCGCTCCATCAGCGGCCGCCGCGAGAAGCTGGCGGCGTATCAGCTGCTGTCGGCGTACATCAATCATTCGATCCGCAACGACTGCCAGTCGATCTGGATCGCCCAGGCCGAAGGCCGCGCCAAGGACGGTGACGACCGTACCGATTCGGCGATCCTGAAGATGTTCCACATGAGCCGCAAGGACGAAGCCTTCGGCGAAGTGATCCAGTCGCTGAACCTGACCCCGGTATCGATCAGCTACGAGTACGACCCGTGCGACCTGGCCAAGGCCCGCGAGCTGTACACCCGCGCCACCACCGGCACCTACAAGAAGGCGCCGGGCGAGGACGACATCAGCATCGCCCAGGGCATCACTGGCTACAAAGGCCGGGTGCACATTAACTTTGCCCCGCCCATCAGCCAGGCGTTCGAGGACACCAAACTGCTGGCGGCCGAGATCGATCGGCAGATTCTGGCCGGGTATCGCCTGTTCCCGGTGCATTACCTGGCGTACGCGCAGTGGGCCGATGCCGATGCGAGCCTGGCGGTGCCGGCGGCCAGCGAAGTGTTTGGTGCCGAGGAGCTGGAGAAGGCACGTGCGGAATGGACGCGTCGCCTTGAAGCCTGCCCGGAAGAGCAACGCCCCTACCTGGTACTGCAATACGCCACCCCGGTGCGCAACCAGTACCGCGTGAAAGCCGGCTTGCCGCTGTAACCCCGGCCGGCCTCATCGCGAGCAAGCTTTGCTCCCACAGCATTACACCTCCGGCACGGTGTGCTCTGTGGAAGCAAAGCTTGCTCGCGAGAGGCCAGCAGCATCACCGCCCCCTACCTGGCAAAACACTGACCTGCGTCACACCCCCGTCATCACAACCCGTCACGCTATGCTCCCTCGCCACTGCCATGGAGCTGGTCATGTTGCACGCACAGAATCAGGATCGTCTGTATCTGGTCACCCCAAGTGAAGAGCAGGAAGCTCTGATCAACGGTTTATCCTTCAACGTCCACGACCGCCACTGGCTGGTGTACTGCGCCCTGGCCGGCTGCGCCCACGACGATTGCCCGGAACTGGACGCCGAGACCGGCATCAGTTTTCTGCAACTGTACGCCGAAGCGGCCTGAACCGCGGCCATGAAAAAGCCCGCGCCCCTGTGAAGGGACGCGGGCTTTTTTGTATCGCCGGGGTAATCAGTTACCCAGGGTGCGACCGATGCTCGGGTCCTTGAACAGGCGAGTCAGGGCGTCGCTCAACACGTCGCTGACCAGCTTGGTGTTGGTGTCCACGTTCGGCGCCATGCCGAAGCGCTGGTTCAGCGAAGCACCGTAGGCGCCGGCGTAGTGACGACCGTTGTTGTTCACGTCAGCACGGAAGTTGGCGCCGATGGTGGCCTCGGTCACGTACATGCCTTCCTTGGGCGACTGGTAGGTCAGGCTGGCCAGGGTCACGGTCAGCACCGGGGCACCGCCGGCATTAGTCGTCGGGGTGTAGCCCAGCAGGCGCACGGCCGCTTCGGCCTGGGCCTGCAGCTTGGGGATCACGTCATTGGCGTTGACGGTCACCGCGCTGGTTTCCGGGTACAGGCCGCCACGGGTGCCCAGGGTTGGCGATGGACGACCATCCACCACGCGCACCACCACTGGCTGGCCCTGGCCGACAGGAGCCAGTTGCGAGTTCAGCACGGGTTGCGGGCTGAGTTGCTGCGGACTGTTGGCGCACCCGGCCAAGGTCAGGGTGGTCACAGCGATCAAACCGAACAACAGGCGTTGCAACATGCTCATCTCTCCAGGAATAGGCATTGATAGGTTGTCAGTATAACGGTGCCCACGTGTCAGGAACCAGCACTGCACCCACCGGCGCAAATGTAGGAAAAGTCATCATGCTGGCAGCGGCTGTGCGACATAAGGGTGCGATAATCGGTCACGGCGCCGCCGCTTGACCTTCGGCGCAAGAAAACTCCACGAATAAAGATCTTTTCTGCGCGTTTCATCGTTATAATCTCCCCCCGATTATAAGGACGTCTCCTGATCGGGCCCCGCAACACCGCTGATGCACTGCATCCAGCCTCCAAAAGCCCACAGAGAGCCGCCCACACAGGCCATCGATGCCAGTGTGCCCGCGCTTTTCGGCACCCTCGCCCCTCGCTGGACCTGCCGCTGCCCCGCGTCTTCCCGGCAGCCTTTTTGAGGTTCACGACTCCAAAAGAGCGTGAAAAAAACGGTTTTCACTACTTCACAAGAGTGTGGCGAGCAAATGAACAGTTTTGCATCTGTACATGCATTAACAACGTCCGGTTCAGCACCGTACGGTCGGCCGTGCCGCGCCTGCCTGTCAGGAGCCTGAGGTCGATTGATGGCAACGCGGGCGCATTGACCTTGGTCGAATTGCCCACCGGGTCCGAAAATGAGTTCATAGGGACTGGTTTGGACCGGTTGGTAGCGTCCGCACTAGCTTGCGATTTTTGCGAAAAGTCGGACATGGCACTCCTGGCCTGCTGATGTGTACCGGGAAGCCGTGCTGTCAATTTGGTGCTGAAGATTTTGGAGACGCGTTAATGGCGCATAACGAAGCAGTCGACGTGGTATTGGTAGGGGCCGGCATCATGAGCGCCACCCTGGCCGTACTGCTCAAAGAGCTGGACCCCACGATCAAGCTGGAAGTCGTCGAGCTGATGGACTCCGGTGCCGCGGAAAGTTCCAACCCGTGGAACAACGCCGGTACCGGCCACGCCGGCCTTTGCGAGCTGAACTACACGCCGCAGGCCAAGGACGGTTCGGTCGACATCAAGAAAGCCGTGCACATCAATGCGCAGTTTGAAGTGTCGAAGCAGTTCTGGGCCTACCTGGCCAAGCAAGGCACCTTCGGCTCGGCCCGTGCCTTCATCAACCCGGTTCCGCACCTGAGCTACGTCGAGGGCGACAAGGGCATCGACTTCCTGAAGAAGCGTTACGAGATGCTCAAACAGCATCACGCCTTCGCCGACATGGAATACACCGAAGACAAGGCCAAGATGAACGAGTGGATGCCGCTGATGATGCCAGGTCGCCCCGCCGACCAGCGCATCGCCGCCACCCGCGTGATGCATGGTACCGACGTCAACTTCGGCGCCCTCACCAACAAGCTGCTCAAGCACCTGGCCAGCGGTCCCGACGCCCAGGTCAAGTACTGCAAGCGCGTCACCGACCTGACCCGCAACGGCAGCGGCTGGACCGTGACCATCAAGGACGTCAACACCGGCAACAGCCGTAAAGTCGACACCAAGTTCGTTTTCCTGGGCGCCGGCGGCGCCGCCCTGCCGCTGCTGCAGCAGTCGGGCATCGAGGAAGGCAAGGGCTTCGGCGGCTTCCCGGTCAGCGGCCAGTGGCTGCGTTGCGACAACCCGGAAGTGGTCAAGCACCACCAGGCCAAGGTCTACAGCCAGGCCGCGGTAGGTTCGCCGCCCATGTCCGTGCCGCACCTGGATACCCGCGTGGTGGACGGCAAGACCTCGCTGCTGTTCGGCCCGTACGCCGGCTTCACCACCAAGTTCCTCAAGCATGGCTCGTTCATGGACCTGCCCAAGTCAGTGCGTGCCGGCAACATCGGCCCGATGCTGGCCGTGGCGCGCGACAACATGGACCTCACCAAGTACCTGATGAGCGAAGTGATGCAGTCCATGGAGCAGCGCCTGGAATCGCTGCGCCGCTTCTACCCCGAGGCCAAGGCCGAGGACTGGCGCCTGGAAGTGGCTGGCCAACGCGTGCAGATCATCAAGAAAGACGCGAAGAAAGGCGGCGTGCTGCAGTTCGGTACCGAGCTGGTGTCGGCTGCCGACGGCTCGCTGGCCGCCCTGCTGGGTGCTTCTCCAGGTGCCTCGGTGACCGTGTCGATCATGCTGGAACTGATCGAGCGCTGCTTCCCCGAGAAGTACCGTTCCGAGGCCTGGACCACCAAGCTGAAGGAAATCTTCCCGGCCCGCGAAAAAGCCCTGGAAACCGACGCGGCACTGTACCGCCGGGTCAGCGCCCAGAGCGATGCGGCGCTGGAGTTGGCCCCGCAGGCCAGCACCGCCGAGCAGCACTTGGCGTAATCATCGCCCATAAAAAAACGCC
>KI547167.1:590337-638792 GCA_000497835.1 gamma proteobacterium L18
ATGGGCGGGCCACCATCAGCCGCGGGCTTTCTCGATGATCTCGATGTACTCGGGCGCGTTGCGCTGGTCACGGATCAGGGCGACGAAATCGTTGCCGTGCTCATCCTTGCCGCTCAGGTCGTAACCGGCCTCCAGGAAGAAGCCGACAAAACGCTCGAAGTCGTCGATACGCAGGCCACGGTAAGCCTTGATCAGCTTGTGCAGCGACGGCGAAGTGGCGTCGACCGGTTCGAAATCCAGGAACAACTTGATCTGCTCGTCGCCGATCTCGTCACCAATCAGCTGCTTCTTGTCTTTACGCATTGCCCACTCCAACTAGCTATCGCGGTCATTTCACGGGACAGCGAGTTTACCCCCCGCAGCCAGACGGCTCAACGCGCGCGTACGGCGCCGGTGTGCAGGTCGGCCCAGATATGGCCATTGGGGTAGGTAAGGAACTGCACATACACGGTGTCATTGCGCAGTAAATCCATGATGGTGCGGTACTGGCCCAGGGGATAATTGAGGCTCAGGGTCTTGCTGCCCTCGTCGTAGGCAGGCTTTTTCAGGCTTTTGCTTTCGGCATCGAAGGTCAGCAGTACCTGGCCGATGGTGGCGCCCTTGTTCAGCGGCTTGCCCTTGAGGCGTACCGTGACCGAGGAGGTCACCGGGATGGGTTGCTGGCTGGACAGGCGCTGATTGCCGACCACCACGGAAAATTCGGTGATCTGCAGCAATTGCTGTTGGTCTGGCTGTTCCTTGCGCAGGGCCAGGTCGTCTGGCGGCAGGAACTGGGCATGCATGGGGGCGGCGGCGAGGGGCAGACTGGACAGCAGGACAAGTGCAGCAATCATCAAACGCATGGGCGAGCTCCTGAAGGGCAGCCCAGCACTCTAGCACGATAATCTGAGTTGATCTCTTCGCGGGCAGAGCCCGCTCCCACGTGGGAGCGGGCTCTGCCCGCGAAACAGGCGGCGCGGTATTACATGCCCTTTACGGCGTAGATACCCGCAGCATTGCGCCAGTAACCCTTGTAGTCCATGCCATAACCGAAGATATAACGGTCAATGCACCGCAGCCCAGAGTAGGTCGGCTTCAGGCCCGGGCTGGCCTTGCGGTCGTGTTTCTTGTCGATCAGCACCACGGTATGCACCGCACGGGCGCCGGCATGCTTGCAGAAGTCGATGATCGCGCTCAGGGTGTGACCTTCATCGAGGATATCGTCGATGATCAGCACGTCACGGTCGATGAACGACACTTCCGGCTTGGCCTTCCAGAACAGGTCGCCGCCGCTGGTTTTGTTGCGGTAGCGGGTGGCGTGCAGGTAGCTGGCTTCCAGCGGGAATTTCAGCTGGGTGAGCAGTTTGCCGGCGAAGATAAGGCCGCCGTTCATCACGCAGAACACCACCGGGTTGCTGTCGGCCATTTCAGCCGTGATCTTGGCGCCGACGCGAACAATGGCCGCCTCTACTTCAGCTTCGGTGTACAGGCAGTCGGCCTCGTCCATGACTTGACGGATGTGCTCGAGATCAGCGGACATGACGCTCTCCAAAGGGGGGTGGTCTGAGAAAAGCGGGCAAAGGTACGCATCCGCCCGGCACAGATCAAGCTTTTCTGGACTAACGTCCAGTATGTCTGCACGACAGTGCCACCTGAATAGATTAATCTAGCGCGGTTTTTTTGCCCGCCCGGAGTCTTTCCCCATGCCAATCCTCGAGATTCGCCACCCGCTGATCCGCCACAAGCTCGGCCTGATGCGCCGTGCCGACATCAGCACCAAGAACTTTCGCGAGCTCGCCCAGGAAGTCGGCGCGCTGCTGACCTATGAAGCCACCAAAGACCTGCCGCTGGAAACCTACGACATCGACGGCTGGTGCGGTACCGTCCAGGTCGAGAAGATCGCCGGCAAGAAGATTACCGTGGTGCCTATCCTGCGTGCCGGCATCGGCATGCTCGAAGGCGTGCTCAGCCTGATCCCGGGTGCCAAGGTCAGCGCCGTGGGCGTAGCCCGCAACGAAGAAACCCTGGAAGCCCACACCTACCTGGAAAAACTCGTCCCCGAAATCGACGAGCGCCTGGCCATGATCATCGACCCGATGCTGGCCACCGGTGGCTCCATGGTCGCCACCATCGACCTGCTGAAGAAGGCAGGCTGCAAGGACATCCGCGCCATGGTGCTGGTGGCCGCGCCAGAAGGCATCGCCGTGGTCGAGAAGGCCCACCCGGACGTGAAAATCTACACCGCCTCGGTTGACGAGCGCCTGAACGAACACGGCTACATCATCCCGGGCCTGGGCGACGCCGGCGACAAGATCTTCGGCACCAAGCAGAAGGACGCCTGAGCATCATGACCGACGAGTTCAACGACCCGCTCTGGCGCCAGATCCTCTCCGGTGCGCAAATGCTCTTCGTGGCCTTTGGCGCACTGGTATTGATGCCGCTGATTACCGGCCTGGATCCCAACGTAGCGCTGTTTACCGCAGGTCTGGGGACTTTGCTGTTCCAGATCGTCACCGGCCGCAAGGTACCGGTGTTCCTGGCGTCGAGCTTCGCCTTCATCACCCCCATCATCCTCGCCAAGGGCCAGTTCGGCCTGGCCGAGACCATGGGCGGGGTCATGGCCGCAGGCTTCGTGTACACCTTCCTGGGCCTGGCCGTGAAGATCAAGGGCACCGGTTTCATCGACCGCCTGCTGCCACCCGTGGTCATCGGCCCGGTGATCATCTCCATCGGCCTGGCCATGGCGCCGATCGCCGCCAACATGGCCATGGGCAAGGCCGGTGACGGCACCGAGTTGCTGCCGTACAGCACCGCCATGTTCATCTCCATGCCGGCGCTGCTCACCACCCTGATCGTCGCCGTGTTCGGCAAGGGCATCTTCCGCCTGGTGCCGATCATCGCCGGCGTGCTGGTGGGCTTCGCCCTGTCGTTTGCCTTCGGCGTGGTCGACACCGCCAAGATCGCCGCCGCCTCGTGGCTGGCCCTGCCGCACTTCACCGCGCCAGCGTTCAACTGGCAGGCCATCCTGTTCATCGTGCCCGTCGCCCTGGCGCCGGCCATCGAACACATCGGCGGCGTCATCGCCGTGGGCAGCGTCACCGGCCGCGACTACCTGAAAACCCCAGGGCTGCACCGCACCCTGCTGGGTGACGGCATCGCCACCACCGCCGCCGGCCTGTTCGGCGGACCGCCCAACACCACCTACGCCGAAGTCACCGGCGCGGTGATGCTGACCAAGGCCTACAACCCGAAAATCATGACCTGGGCGGCGATCTTCGCCATCAGCCTGGCGTTCATCGGCAAATTCGGCGCGCTGCTGCAAAGCATCCCGGTGCCGGTGATGGGCGGCATACTGTGCCTGCTGTTCGGCTCCATCGCCGCGGTGGGCATGAACACCCTGATCCGCCATAAGATCGACCTCAGCGAGGCGCGCAACCTGGTGATCATCTCGGTGACGCTGGTGTTTGGTATTGGTGGCGTGCTGATCGGCACCGGTACCGGGCCGCATGACTTCGGTTTGAAGGGGATCGCGCTGTGCGCCGTGGTGGCGATTGCGTTGAACCTGATTCTGCCGGGGCATGGGGAGTGGAAGGAGAAGGTTGGGGAGTGATTCACTGACCTGATGCTTCTGAACGCCGTTACTCGCTTTTGGTGGGTAGCGGCGTTTTACCTTCTGCTCCCTTGCCCAGCTGTATAAAGACAAGTGAAAGGTTTAAAACATGAACGCCATCGTAGAAGCAGCGAAAGAACACTGGTCGTTTGTGGCTCCACTGCTGAGCCCGCCTCAGAACGAGGAACAATACGATGCTTTGGTTGATGCATTGGATGAGCTTCAGGAAATCACCGGCTACGACAATAACCACTCATTTGATGGATTGGTCAACATGATCGCCGCCCTGATCGAGGCATATGATCTGCGTGTCCGCCCTATGCCCAAGGTTTCGGGCATTGATGTGCTGCGCTCGTTCATGGAAGAGCACAAGCTGACTCAGGCAGATCTGCCGGAGCTGGGTAACCAATCGACGGTATCGCAGCTGTTGTCCGGCAAGCGCAAGCTCAGCGTTCGCCAAGTGCAGGCGCTGGCTCGGCGTTTTGGGGTTACCGCCGAAACGTTTCTAGGGTAACAACGAGTTTTTCTCATTATTCACTGCGCAGCGAATATCGTGGTTTGCGCGAATAACAGATTGCAATCGAGCCTAGGGCCGCAGCCGCAACGGGAAAAACGGGATGATAGAAAGCAGAAAACCCCAAGGCTCGCGCACCTGGGGCTTTTGCTTAATATCCAATCGGCCTGTCCTTTCGGTGTTGCCACCTTATCCTGCTCACGGGCTAGGAGAGCTTACGCCCCGAAATCAACACCCCTTCAGCGAAGGTTCCGGTCAGTGTTGATCAGTCCATTATATCAAAAATGACAGGGTGCGACGTCAGACGTACGTGTAACAGCAACTGTCTTGGAACCGCGTCGTTTGCATCGCGACTAAAGTCGGCTCCTACGCCGACCGTAGTAGGAGCCGGCCTTGGCCGCGATGCAGACGACGCCGCCCGTAGCAGCTTCCATGCCTGTAGCTGCCGCCCGGCTGCGCGGCTACCTGTCAGGCCATGGCGGGCGCTCGTTCGCACAACACGTTCAACGCTTGCCCCCACTGCAGGTTGTCATTCAGGCAAGGCACCAACACCAACTCCTCGCCCCCTGCCTCGATGAACTGCTCCCTGCCCCGGTCTCCAATCTCCTCCAGCGTCTCGATGCAATCGGCGACGAACGCCGGGCACATCACCAGCAAGCGTTTCACCCCTTGCTTGGCTAGCTCGTCCAGGCGTGCCTCGGTGTAGGGCTCGATCCACTTGGCTCGGCCCAACCGCGATTGGAATGACACTGACCACTTGCCGTCAGGCAGCCCCATTTTCTCGGCGAAGGCTGCGGCAGTGCGCATGCATTGCGCGCGGTAGCAGGTGGCAAGCACTGCCGGCGAGGCATTGCGGCAGCAGTCGGCGTCCTTGAAGCAATGGCTGCCGGTGGGGTCGAGCTTGGTGAGGTGGCGCTCCGGCAGGCCATGGAAGCTGAGCAGCAGATGGTCGAACGACTGCTCCAGGTGCGAGGACGCACTGGCGACCAGGGCGTTGATGTACTCCGGCTGGTCGTAGAATGGCTGCAGCAACTTGAACTGCACGGGCAGCTTTTTCGCCTGCACCACTTTCTTCGCCTCCTCAATCACCGTGGTCACGGTGCTGTCGGCGAATTGCGGGTACAGCGGCGCCAGGGTGATGTTGCGCACGCCCTGGGACGCCAGGCGTGTGAGCACTGTGTCCAGCGACGGCTCGCCGTAGCGCATGGCGATTTCCACCGGGCCGTGGGTCCACTGTTCACGCATCACCGCTTCCAGGCGGCGGGTGAGGACGACCAGCGGCGAGCCCTCGTCCCACCAGATGCTGGCGTAGGCATGGGCGGACTGTTCCGGGCGCTTGATCAGGATCAGCGACACCAGCAGTCGGCGCACCGGCCACGGCAGGTCGATGACGTAGGGGTCCATCAGGAACTGATTGAGGTAGCGGCGCACGTCGGCCACTGAGGTTGAAGCCGGCGAACCCAGGTTGACCAGCAGCAGGGCATGATCGGTCATGCAACGTCCTATTTCAGAGGCGCGGGGCAAGGTCGCCCAGCGCCGATTGCAGATCGTTGAAGCGGAAGGTGAAGCCCGCCGCCAACAGGCGCACCGGGCGGGCCCGTTGGCCGCCCAGCAATAAGTCCGACATTTCGCCCAGCCCTACGCGCAACACCAGCCCCGGCAAGGGCATGAACGCAGGACGGTGCAAAGCCCGTCCCAGGCGCCGGGCAAACTCGCGGTTGCGCACCGGCTCGGGGGCGCAGGCATTATAAGGTCCGCTGGCGTCGGCCTTGTTCAAAAGAAAATCAATCAGGGCGATTTGATCGTCGATGTGTACCCAGGGCATGAATTGACGACCACTGCCGATGGGGCCACCCAAGCCCAGCTTGAACGGCAGCTTGAGGCGCTTGAGCATGCCGCCTTCAGGCGCCAGCACCAGGCCGGTACGCAGCAGCACGACGCGCATGCCCAGTTCTTCAGCGCGCATCGCCGTCTCTTCCCAGGCAATGCACAGGTCGCTGGCAAAATCCTTGCGCACCGGTTCCGACTGTTCGGTGAGTTCGCGCTCGCCGCCGTCGCCATAGTACCCCACGGCCGAACCTGACAGCAGAACGGCGGGACGCTGCTGGCGTGTCTCCAGCCAGGCGAGCAATTTTTCGGTCAAGCCAATGCGACTTTTCCACAACAGCTGGCGACGCTTTTCCGACCACGGCCGGTCGGCAATAGGCGCCCCTGCCAGGTTGACGATGGCATCCACCGACTCTTCACCCAGATCATCCAGGCGGCCGATACCGTGCACTCCACGGCCACACAAACGAGCCACGCTGGCAGGGTCGCGGCTCCACACGGTGAGCGTATGACCTTGTGCCAGCCACAACTGGCAGAGCCTGCGACCGATGAGGCCCGTACCGCCGGTCAGCAAAATGTGCATGACAGCTTCCTCCTGTGGCGTTGACTGCAAATCGCTAGTCTATTTTTAAGTAGAGAGGCACTTTTGCCCACGGACTGCTCTCACATAGAGACAGAGCGAACAGAAAAAGGACGACAGTAACTTATACTAACAATGATTATTGTACAGGTTTGTCCTTAAGCGTAGTCTGTGCAAAGAAGTAACGAGGCCACCATGACAGTACCTATCGCCATCATCGGTACCGGCATTGCCGGGCTCTCAGCGGCCCAGGCGCTGCTCAAGGCCGGGCACACGCCGCATCTGTTCGACAAGAGCCGCGGCCCGGGTGGCCGTGCGTCCAGCAAGCGCAGTGACGCCGGCTCCCTGGACCTGGGGGCGCAATATTTTACTGCCCGCGACCGGCGTTTCGTCGATCAGGTGCAGCGCTGGCAGGCTGCCGGCTGTGTCGAGGAATGGAAACCTCAACTGTTCAATTCCCACGGCGGCGTACTCAGCCCCTCCCCCGACGAGCAGACGCGTTGGGTCGGCACGCCACGCATGGGCTCCATCGCCAAGGCCATGCTGGGCGACATGAACGCGGTGTTCAGTTGCCGCATCACCGAGGTATTTCGCGGCAAGCACCACTGGCATCTGCTGGATGCCGAAGGCTGCAGCCACGGCCCGTTTAGCCATGTGATCATAGCCCTGCCCGCCCCTCAGGCGACCGCGCTGCTGGCCGCCGCACCTAAACTGGCCGGCGTTGCGGCGAGCGTGCAAATGGAACCCACCTGGGCGATTGCCCTGGCGTTCGACAAACCGCTGGAAACCGCGATGCAAGGCTGCTTCGTGCAGGATAGCCCGCTGGACTGGCTGGCCTGCAACCGCAGCAAACCGGGGCGCGAAGCCACCCTCGACACCTGGGTGCTGCACGCCACCAGCAGCTGGAGCAAACAGCATATCGACCTGCCCAAGGAGGCCGTGATCGAGCAACTGCATGGCGCCTTCGCCGAGCTGGCCAACTGCGCCATGCCGGCGCCGGTGTTCAGCATTGCCCATCGCTGGCTGTACGCCCGCCCTGCCTCGTCCCATGAATGGGGGGCGCTGGCCGATGCTGACCTGGGGTTGTATGCCTGTGGCGACTGGTGCCTGTCGGGGCGTGTGGAAGGGGCCTGGCTCAGCGGCCTTGAAGCGTCACGTCGGCTGCTTGAGCACCTGGAATGAGCGCAGTCCTTCATCGTATCAACCCGAGCAAACTGCTGCTGTCCAAATGGACGGCAGCCCATCCCAAGCAACGTGAAAAACATTTCCTGGTCACGGCATTGATGCGTGATGAAGAAGGCACGGTCATTGATATTGAATTGCAGGCGGTCCTGACCGGCCGTACCGAGCAGATGCCATGGCAAGCCTTGCGCGATGCCGATTGCTGGTTGATGGGCTGGCGCTGAGTTGATCACCAGGCAGACAGCCGCGTCGTCTGCATCGCGGCCAAGGCCGGCTCCTACCCGGACCGCGTAGGAGCCGACTTCAGTCGCGATGCAGACGACGCCCTCTCAAAACTTGTACAAACTGTTTGACTTGTACAGCTTACCTTCTACCATTAAGGATAAGTTGTACAAGCAATCCAATCTGTACAAGAGTCAGTCCAATGCCCAACGTCACCAAGCCCCGCATCGGTATCAGCGCCTGCCTGATGGGCGCCGAGGTCCGCTACAACGGTGGACACAAGGAATCGCGCCTGTGCACCCATAGCCTCGCCGAACATTTCGACTTCGTGCCGGTGTGCCCCGAAGTCGCCATCGGCATGGGCATCCCCCGCCAACCCATCCGCCTGGTAGGCGATGCCCAGCATCCCCAGGCGCTGGGCACGGTGGACGCCAGCGTCAACGTCACCGCGCCGTTGGCCGCCTACGGCGAACAGATGGCCGCCGAACTGGATGACCTGTGCGGCTACATCTTCATGCACAAATCACCCTCCTGCGGGCTGGAGCGGGTAAAGGTGTACCGCGACAACGGCGCCCCCCAGCATGAAGGCGGCCGTGGCATCTACGCCGAGGCTTTTTGCGCCGCCCACCCCGACCTGCCCGTGGAAGAGGACGGCCGCCTGTGCGACGCCGTGCTGCGGGAAAACTTCATGGTGCGCGTGTACGCCTACGCCGACTGGCAGGCACTGCTGCGCGAAGGCCTGAGCCGCCGTGGCCTGATGCAGTTCCACTCGCGCTATAAATACCAGCTGATGGCCAACAACCCGCTGCAATACAAGGTGCTGGGCAAGCTGCTGGGCACCATGGGCCGCAGCGATGCCGCCGAGATCGGCCCGCGCTATTTCAGCGAACTGATGGCCGCCCTCAAGCGCTGCGCCACCCGTGGCACCCACAGCAACGTGCTGCAGCACCTGAGCGGCTACTTCAAGCGCAGCCTGGACGACGCTGACCGCCAGGAAATGCAGCACCTGATCGAACAGTACCGGCTGGGCATCGTGCCACTGGTGGTACCGCTGACGCTGCTCAAGCACCACCTGCGCCTGCACCCCGATCCGTACGTGAGCCAGCAGGTGTACCTGCAGCCGCACCCGGAAAACCTCAGCCTTCGAAATGCGATCTGACCCATGAGCAACATCCACCCCGCCGGCGATGACGCCGTGCAAGCCATGCGCGACGGTTGGCTACCGATCCGTGAAGTCGCCCGCCAGACCGGGGTCAACCCCGTGACCCTGCGCGCCTGGGAGCGCCGTTACGGCCTGATCGTGCCGCACCGCACCGCCAAGGGGCATCGCCTGTATGGCGCCGAGCATATCCAGCGCATCCAGCAGATCCTGACCTGGCTGAGCCGGGGCGTGGCGGTGGGACAGGTGATGGCATTACTGGACAACGCCCAGGCGACCCCAGAACAAGTGAGTGACGGTGGCGACTGGCAGCCCCTGCGCGCCAGCCTGATGCAAGCCATCGGCGATCTGGCCGAGCGCCGGGTCGATGACACGTTCAACCAGGCCATGGCCCTGTACCCGCCCATCACCCTGTGCGAACACTTGCTGTTGCCACTGCTGGCTGAGCTGGAACAGCGTTGGCAGGGCCAGTTCGGCGCGCAGATGGAGCGTGTGTTCTTCCTGTCCTGGCTGCGCAGCAAGCTGGGCGCACGCATCTACCACAACAACCGCCAACTCAACGGCGCCCCGTTGCTGTTGGTCAACCAGTCGGACCTGCCGCTGGAGCCGCACCTGTGGCTGTGCGCCTGGCTGGCCAGCAGCGCCGATTGCCCGGTGGAGGTGTTCGACTGGCCGCTGCCCACTGGCGAGCTGGCCATGGCCGCCGAACGCCTGGGGGCTCGCGCCGTACTGCTGTATTCGGCCAAGGCCCTGAACCTTGCACAACTGCCGCGCCTGCTGGCCGGCATCGACGGTCCGACGCTGATTGTCGGACCAACGGTGTGCATCCACCAGCACGACTGGCCCGTACATACCCCCGAGACCGAGCGCCTGCACCGCTTCGATAACCCCCTGGCAGCGCAGCGATGCCTGCAGCAACTGGGGGTGCTTTGACATGACTGAACACGGAAAACCCATGCAACTGATCTGGTTCCGCACTGACCTGCGCGTGCACGACAACACCGCCCTCGCCGCCGCCTGCGCCCAAGGCCCGACCCTGGCCGTGTGGCTGGTCAGCCCGGCGCAATGGCACCAGCACGACGACGCGCCGTGCAAGGTGGATTTCTGGCTGCGCAACGTTGCAGCACTCAGCGAACAACTGGCCGCCAAGCACATCCCGCTGCTGGTCCGCACCGTCGACACGTGGGACAAGGCGCCCCAGGCGCTGCTCAAGCTGTGCCAGGAACACACCATCAGCACCGTGCACTGCAACGAAGAATACGGCGTCAACGAGAGCCGCCGGGACGTCGCCGTCCAGCAGGCGCTGGATAAGGAAGGCATCGCCTTCAGCAGCTACCTGGATGGGCTGCTGTTCAAGCCGGGCAGCATCCTGACCAAGACCGGCAACTACTTCCAGGTGTTCAGCCAGTTCCGCAAGGTGTGCTACGAGCGCCTGCACCAGAGCGTGCCTGCGGTGGTGCGCGCCCCCAGTGCCCAAGCCCCGTTGCATGTCGCGCGCGATGAAGTACCCAGCCATGTGCAGGGCTTCCCCACGCCCAGCCCGCAACTGCAAGCGCTGTGGCCGGCCGGTGAAGACGAAGCCAAGCGCCGCCTGGATCACTTCGTCGACGAGCCCATCGAGTACTACAACACCGAGCGCGACATCCCTTCGCGCCCTGGCACCAGCCAGCTGTCCGCCTACCTGGCGGCGGGCGTGGTGTCCCCCCGCCAGTGCCTGCACGTGGCGATGACCCATAACCGCGGCGAGTTCGACAGTGGCAACGTCGGCGCCGTCACCTGGATCAACGAACTGCTGTGGCGCGAGTTCTACAAGCACATCCTGGTGGGCTACCCACGGGTATCGATGCACCGGGCCTTCCGCAGTGAAACCGAAGCTCTGGCCTGGCGCCATGCGCCTAAAGAGCTGGAAGCCTGGCAGCGCGGTCGCACCGGCATCCCGATCATCGACGCGGCGATGCGCCAACTGCTGGAAACCGGCTGGATGCACAACCGCCTGCGCATGGTGGTGGCCATGTTCCTGACCAAGAACCTGCTGATCGACTGGCGCGAGGGCGAACGCTTCTTCATGCGCCACCTGATCGACGGCGACCTGGCCGCCAACAACGGCGGCTGGCAATGGAGCGCCTCCACCGGCACCGACGCGGCGCCCTATTTCCGCATCTTCAACCCCCATAGCCAGTCCTCCCGGTTCGACGAGCACGGTGTGTTCCTCAAGCAATGGCTGCCGGAACTGGCGGACCTGAACAGCAAGGAAATCCACAACCCCGCCAGCGCCGGTGGCCTGTTCGGCCCGGCCGGTTATCCACAGCCGATCGTGGACCTGGGCAAAAGCCGTGAGCGCGCCCTGACGGCGTTCAAGAACCTGCCGCAGCGGCAGGTCAGCGGGGGGCATCATGGATGAGTCACCTCGACGTATCTGGCTGACCGGCGCCAGCACTGGCCTGGGCGAGGCGCTGGCGCTGGCATTGCTGGCCCAGGGCGCACACCTGGCCCTGAGCGCCCGCAGCGAGGGCCCGCTGCGGGCCCTTGAGCAGCGATACCCCGGGCAAGTACTGGTGGTGCCGGGCGATCTGACCGACCCTGAGCAGGTACGGGCCATCGGCGCCACCATCGAACAGGCCTGGGGCGCACTGGACAGTGCCATCCTCAACGCCGGTACCTGCGAATACGTGGATGTCCAGCACTTCGATGCACAGCTATTCGAACGGGTGTTTCGCACTAACCTGTTTGCCAGCAGCTATTGCATCGAAGCCGCCCTGCCCCTGTTGCGCAAAGGCCGCCGCCCGCACTTGGTTGGGGTGGCCAGTGCGGTCACCTACGTGCCGTTGCCCCGCTCGGAAGCTTACGGCGCCTCCAAGGCCGGGCTACGCTATCTGTTCGAGTCGCTGCGTATCGACCTGGCCCGCCAGCGCATCGATGTCACCGTGGTAAGCCCCGGCTTCGTCGATACGCCGCTGACGCGCAAGAACGATTTCCCCATGCCGCAGATCGTCAGTGCTGAAGACGCGGCCCGGCATATCGTCGAGCGCCTGGATAAACGCCCGCTGGAAATCGCTTTCCCTGCCGTGTTCATGGCCGCCATGCGCTTGTTGTCATGGCTGCCGGCCAAACTGCAACTGATCATCGGCAAGCGCATGGTGCGCCGGCCACCCCAGGGAGGGGATGTCTGATGAAAGTCGCCATCGTTGGCAGCGGTATCGCCGGACTCACCAGTGCTTACCTACTCAACCGTCGTCACGAGGTGCAGGTATTTGAAGCCTCCTCGTGGATCGGCGGCCACACCCATACCCTGGACATTGAGCATCAGGGCCGACAGTACGCCATCGACACCGGTTTCATCGTGTTCAACGACTGGACCTATCCCAACTTCATCGCTTTGCTCGACCAGTTGGGCGTGTCGTTCAAACCCACTGAAATGAGCTTTTCGGTGTGTGCCCCCCACGACAACCTGGAATACAACGGCAACAACCTCAACAGCCTGTTCGCCCAGCGCCGCAACCTGCTGTCGCCCGGCTTCTGGGGCATGCTCAAGGACATCCTGCGCTTCAACCGCGAAGCCGTCAGCGACCTGGCCAGCCACCGCATCACCGAACACACCACCCTGGGCGAGTACCTGCGCACCAA
Source organism: gamma proteobacterium L18 (assembly GCA_000497835.1). Classification (GTDB taxonomy): domain Bacteria; phylum Pseudomonadota; class Gammaproteobacteria; order Pseudomonadales; family Pseudomonadaceae; genus Aquipseudomonas. The sequence continues at coordinate 603,035 of KI547167.1, forward strand.
ACGCTACGGGCAGCGCTTCATCAACCACTACATCGTGCCCATGGGCGCGGCCATCTGGTCGATGTCACTGCAGGACATGCTCGGTTTCCCCCTGCAGTTCTTCGTGCGCTTCTTCAAGAACCACGGCCTGCTGTCCGTCACTAACCGGCCCCAGTGGCACGTGGTGGAAGGCGGTTCCAGCCGCTACATCGAACCGCTGATAGCCTCCTTTGCCGATCGCATCCATCTGAATTGCCCGGTAAGCCGGGTCGAACGCGATGCGGAGGGTGTCACGGTGCACAGCCCTCGCGGCGCGGAACGCTTCGACAAGGTGGTGTTCGCCTGCCACAGCGACCAGGCCCTGGCCCTGCTCGCCAGCCCCACTGGCGCGGAACGGCAGATCCTGAGTGCCCTGCCCTACGCCGACAATGACGTGGTGCTGCACACCGACACCCGCCTGCTGCCTTCGCGCCGCCTGGCCTGGGCCAGCTGGAACTACCGGCTTGACGGTGACGGCCAGGCGGCCGCCGTGACCTACGACATGAACATCCTGCAAGGCGTGGACGGCCCCACCACCTTTTGCGTCAGCCTCAACCAAAGCGCTCACATCGACCCTGCCACAGTGCTGGCCCGCTTCACCTACGCCCACCCGCAATACAGCCTGGCCGGGATGGCGGCCCAGGCACGCTGGCAGGAATTGCACGGCGCGCAGCACACCTACTATTGCGGCGCCTACTGGGCCAACGGCTTTCACGAGGACGGCGTCACCAGCGCCCTGCGCGTGGCGCACGCCTTCGGGGAGGCGCTATGAACAGCGCCCTGTACAGCGGCTGGGTGGCCCACCGCCGCTTCGCACCGCGCGGTCACCAGTTCCGTTACCGCATCGGCCTGCTGTACCTGGACCTGGCCGAACAGCAGCAAGTGCTCGGCCTGTCGCCCCTGGCCGGTAGTGGTCGTTGGGCGCCGTTTGCCTTCCGGCCCACCGACTACCTGCGCGAGCACACCCGCGCCGGCGTACCGTTGAGCGACGCCGTGCGCCAGTGCGTGGCCCAGGCATTGGGTTTCACCCCCCTGGGGGCGATTCGCCTGCTGACCCAGGCGCGCAGTTTCGGGCTGGCGTTCAACCCGGTCAGTTTCTTTTACTGCTTCGATGAACAGGAACGCCTGGTAGCGATCCTCTGCGAAGTCACCAACACGCCGTGGCGCGAGCGCTATCACTACGTGCTGCCCGCCGACGGCGAGGGCTTCCAGCACTTCGCCGTGGCCAAGGCTTTCCATGTTTCGCCGTTCCTGCCCCGCGACCTGGAATACCGCATGAGTTTCAGCCCCCCTGCCGAGCGCCTGGGCGTGCACATGGCCGACTGGCAGGGCGAGAGCAAAGTCTTCGACGCCACCTTGAACCTGCACCGCCAGGCCATGACCCGCGGCAACCTGCACCGCCAACTGCTGGCCTTTCCCTGGATGACCGCCAAGACATGCCTGGCCATTTACTGGCAGGCCGTGCGCCTGGCGCTCAAGCGTGTCCCGATTTTCAACCACAGCCCCGCGCACGGTTCATTTCGCGCAGCCACCGCTCAAGCAAAGGAACGACGCCATGAATAGCTTCTCGGCCAAGGCCCTACCGTTCAGCACCTACGGCCTGACCAGCGCGCTGCTGCGCCGTGGCGTGCTCAACCAACTCAACTCACTGCGCCACGGACAACTGCTGGTGGTGGACGGCGATGACCGCCTGCTGTTCGGCAACCCGGCCTCGCCACTGGTGGGCGAGATCCACGTGCACGACGCCTCCGCCTGGGGCCTGGTGGCCAGCGGCGGCTCGATCGGAGCCGGCGAGGCGTTTATCCATGGCTACTGGAGCAGCCCGGACCTGACGGCGGTGATTCGCGTGTTCGTCAGCAACCTGGACGTACTGGACAGCATGGAAGGCGGCCTGGCGCGCCTGAGCCGACCGCTGGTGCGCAGCCTGCACTGGCTCAACCGCAACACCCGCAAGGGCTCGCAGAAAAACATCGCGGCGCACTACGACCTGGGCAACGACCTGTTCGAACAGTTTCTGGACCCGACCATGATGTACTCGGCCGCGCAGTTCACCCATGCCGATGACAGCCTGGAGCAGGCGCAACTGAACAAACTGGAACGCATTTGCCAGAAGCTGGCGCTCAAGCCCAGCGATCACCTGCTGGAAATCGGTACCGGCTGGGGCAGCATGGCGCTGTACGCCGCCAGCCATTACGGATGCAAGGTGACCACCACCACACTCTCCAAAGAGCAGTACGAATACACCCGTCAGCGCATCGACGCCCAAGGCCTGCAGGACCGCGTCACCCTGCTGCTGTCCGATTACCGCGACCTCACCGGCAGCTATGACAAGCTGGTGTCCATCGAGATGATCGAAGCGGTGGGGCACCGTTTCCTGGCCACCTACTTCCAGAAGTGCGCGGACCTGCTCAAGCCCGACGGCGTGATGCTGCTGCAGGCCATCACCATTCGCGAGCAGCGCTATGAACAGGCGCGGCGCAACGTCGACTTCATCCAGCGTTACATCTTCCCGGGCGGCGCCCTGCCCTCGGTGCAGAAGATGCTGCAGATCGTCGGCCGCGATACCGACATGAACCTGCTGCACATGGAAGATTTCGGCCTGCATTACGCGCGCACCCTGCGCCTGTGGCACGACAACTTCCGCCGCGCCCACAACCGCCTGCGCGAACTGGGCTACGACGACTATTTCCTGCGGTTGTGGGAGTTCTACCTGTGCTACTGCGAAGGCGGTTTCCTGGAGCGCACCATCGGCACAGCGCAACTGCTGCTGGCCAAGCCGGCCGCACAACCGCAACCGCTGCTCGGGCGCTTCGATGCTTGAAAAGGTCGGTAACGCCCTGCTGTTTTACGCCGGCTGGTTCATCTGCGTGCTGGGCGGCAACAGCGGTTGGCTGATCCTGGCGTTGGTGATTCTGATCGGTCATTGGGTGTGGCGTGGGGACGGTCGGTTGATGGTGGAGGCGTTCATCATTGGCCTGGCGCTGGACAGCGGGCTGATGTGGCTCAACGTCTACGATTTTCATCCCAACCGCTGGCTGGTGCCGCTGTGGCTAGCAATGCTCTGGCCGTTGCTGGCCATGACCTTGCGCCACTGCCTGGCGTGGACGGCGCGGCCCTGGTGGTTGGCGGCGGGGTTGGGGGCAGTGGCCGGGCCGTTGTCGTATTACGCCGGAGGGCGGTTGGCGGGGGTGGGGTTCCCGTATGGGACGGCGGTGACGATGGCGGGGTTGGCAGTGGTGTGGGCGGGGGTGTTTCCCGCCCTGCACTGGCGGGCTTCGCGGTGACGCTTTCCCAAGCTTCGCTTGGTCCCACACCGCTTGGTGTGGGACCGAGCGAAGCTCGGGAAGCAGGCTTAGCGAATCAGAAGCTCAACGGCATCCGGTAATTGAGCGAGTAGGCCTCAATGCCGTCGTTGGGCTCCTTGATGCCACCGTTGGAATAGTGGATCGCCCGAATCGATACTTCCTGGTTGCCAGCGAAGCGCAAACCAAAGCCGATGCGGTCTTCGAAGTTGAAGGAAGTGCCCAGCTTGTTGTCATCTACCTGCAGTTTCGAAAACGCCGACACGCCAATCCCCGCCTCAAGGAAAGGCTTCACCGCGCCGCCATCGAATTCATAGCGAAACACCGGCGCAAAGGACAAGGTGTGGTTGGACGGCCCGTGGTTGGAGGAACTCCAGTAGGTGTAGCCACCATCCCAATAACCCGTCAGGCGCCCGACGCTGGTTTGCCACCAGCTGGCGTCCCAATCCGATTGCAGCCCCAGTCGATACACCATCGACCCATCCCCAGTCGCCCCCACCGACACCGAGCCGTCCAGCGCGTGGGCCATCATGCTCTGGCCGAAAGTGAACGCAGCAAGCGCTGCCAACCCCAACAGTCTCTTCATCAGGAACATCCCTATGTCTAATGCCGTTTTTTGGTTTTATGCGTCGTGAAGACGAAACTATAGAAATCCGGAGACCGATGATGGTTCATCGCCATTAGGGTTTTTTACGATGATTTATCGTACAAATCCACTAACGTTGTCGGATTTTTTCCAAAGCATAGGCAGGATGTTACTGAAGTGCTGAGGATCTGCACTGGTCCAGAAGCGCGTGTCCAACGCGGGCCCGCTGGCCAGCAGCCCTCGTTGCTCCAGCAGACGCTGAAGTTGGCGGGCCACGGCGGCGCCGGTATCAATCAGGATAACGTTGCCCGGAATCATCTCGCGCAGCAGCGGCTTGAGGAAGGGATAGTGGGTGCAGCCCAGGATCAACGTATCGCAGCCGGCCGCCAGCAGCGGCGCCACGTACTGCTGCAACAGCACGCGCATGGCATCGCTGTGCAACTGACCCGTTTCGATCAGTTCCACCAGACCCGGGCACGGCTGGGTGACCACCTTCACGTCGTTGGCGAAGCGGTCCAGCAGCGCGGCGAACTTGGCGCTTTGCAGTGTGCCGGTGGTGGCCAGCACGCCGACCACGCCACTGCGCGTGGCTGCGGCGGCCGGTTTGACAGCCGGCTCCATGCCCACAATGGGCCAGTCGGGATAGCGTTCGCGCAGGTCCGCCACCGCCGCCACCGTGGCGGTGTTGCAGGCCAGCACCAGGGCCTTGGCGCCCTGCTCGCGGAAGAACTCGGCCACCGCCACGCAACGCTCTCGAATGAAGGCCGGGGATTTTTCGCCGTAGGGAATGTGGCCACAGTCGGCCACGTACAACAGGGATTCCTGAGGCAACAGGGCATGAATCTCGCCCAGCACCGACAGGCCACCAACGCCGGAGTCGAAGACGCCGACCGGGGCCTCAGCCATGGGCCTGCCCACAGACACTGCACGCCGGGTCACGCTTGACCCGCAGTTCGCGGAAGCGGCTGCCCAGGGCATCCACCAACAGCAGACGGCCCACCAGCGGGTCGCCGAAGCCGGCCAGCAGCTTCAAGGCTTCCAGGGCTTGCAGGCTGCCCACCAGCCCCACCAGCGGGCCAACCACGCCCGCTTCGCTGCAAGTCAGTTCGGTTTCGCTGCCGTGGCCGTAAAGACAGTGGTAGCACGGACTTTCAGGGCGGCGCGGGTCGAACACCGACAACTGCCCTTCCAGACGGATAGCAGCACCGCTGACCAAAGGCTTGCCGGCAGCCACGCACGCGGCATTGACCGCTTCGCGGGTGCCGAAGTTGTCGGAGCAGTCCAGCACCAGGTCGACCGCGGCCACGGCGGCCGCCAGGGAGTCTTCATCCAGGGCCGCGCGATGGGCCACCAGTTTCACCTGGGGATTGATCGCTTCCAGGCGCTGCAACGCCGAGTCGACCTTGGACATGCCGACGGTCGAGGTGTCATGCAGCACCTGGCGCTGCAGATTGGTGAGGTCCACCGTGTCGAAGTCAGCAAGGTGCAGCTCACCCACGCCGGCTGCCGCCAGGTACAAGGCCACCGGCGAACCCAGGCCGCCGAGGCCGACGATCAGCGCGCGGCTGGCCTTGAGCTTCAGCTGGCCGTCGATGTCGACCTGCGACAGCAGCACCTGGCGGCTGTAGCGCAGCAGCTCCTCGTCGCTCAACATACCAGGCGGCCCAGGGTGATGCGTTCGTGGCCACCCAGGTCTTCGCGGCTTTCGATCTGCTCGAAATCATGCTTGGCCAACAGTTCACGCACGGCCGCGGCCTGGTCGTAGCCATGTTCCAGCAACAGCCAGCCTGCCGATGCCAGGTGCTGTGGCGCCTGGGCGATGATGGTACGCAGGTCGTCCAGGCCATCGTCGCCGGCCACCAGCGCACTGGCGGGTTCGAAGCGCACGTCACCGGCCACCAGGTGCGGGTCGGCGGCGCGGATGTAGGGCGGGTTGCTGATGATCATGTCGAAGCGCTCGCCCTGCAGGGCGCTGTACCAGTGGCTTTCCAGCACGCGCACATTACCCAGGCGCAGGCGCTCGCGGTTGCGTTCGGCCAGGGCCACGGCCTCGGCCACGCGGTCCACCGCCGTCACCTGCCAGCCGCCGCGCTCGCTGGCCAAAGCCAGGGCAATGGCGCCGGTACCGGTGCCCAGGTCCAGCACCTTGGCCGGGGTGGCGGGCAACCGCTCAAGGGCGGTTTCCACCAGCAGCTCGGTGTCCGGGCGCGGGATCAGGGTATGCGGGGCCACTTCCAGGTCGAGCTTCCAGAAGCCCTGCTGGCCGAGGATATAGGCCACCGGCTCGCCGCTGCGGCGACGCTCCAGGTACTCGCTGAACGTGGCCGCCGCCTCGGTGGTGACAATGCGCTCGGGCCAGGTGTGCAGGTAGCTGCGGTTCTTGCCCAGGGCTGCGGCCAGCAGCAATTCGATGTCCAGGCGCGCCGTCGGGGATTCCGGCAACTCGGCGCTTCTGAGCAGACTGGCAATGATCGTCATTTACTCACCCAATGCCGCAAGTTGGTCCGCCTGGTATTCGGCCAGCAATGGCTCGATCACCGCCTCCACACCACCGGCCATGATCTCGTCCAGGGAGTACAGGGTCAGGTTGACGCGGTGGTCAGTGACCCGGCCCTGCGGGAAGTTGTAGGTACGAATGCGCTCGGAGCGGTCGCCCGAGCCTACCAGCAGCTTGCGCTCGCTGGCGATGGCGTTGGCGGCGGCGCTGGTCTGCATGTCGTTGAGCTTGGCCGACAGCCAGGCCATGGCGCGCGCGCGGTTCTTGTGCTGCGAACGCTCTTCCTGGCATTCCACCACGGTGCCGGTGGGCAAGTGGGTAATGCGGATGGCCGAGTCGGTGGTGTTGACGTGCTGCCCGCCCGCGCCCGAGGAGCGGAAGGTGTCCACGCGCAGGTCGGCCGGGTTGATCTCGATCGCCACGCGCTCGTCGGGCTCGGCCAGCACGGCCACGGTGCAGGCCGAAGTGTGGATACGGCCCTGGGACTCGGTTTCCGGCACGCGCTGTACGCGGTGGGCGCCAGATTCGAATTTCAGCTTGCCGTAGACGTTCTCGCCCTCGACGCGGGCAATCACCTCTTTATAGCCACCGTGTTCGCCTTCGTTCTCCGACAGGATCTCGACCCGCCAGCCACGACGCTCGGCATAGCGCGAGTACATGCGGAACAGGTCGCCGGAGAAAATCGCCGCCTCGTCGCCGCCGGTGCCGGCGCGGATCTCCAGGAACACGTTGCGGCTGTCGTTGGGGTCCTTGGGCAGCAGCATGCGTTGCAGGTTGTCCTCAAGCACCACCAGCTGATCCTTGGCGTCGCGCACTTCCTCGACGGCCATTTCACGCAGGTCAGGGTCACTGTCCTTGAGCAGGGCCTGGGCCCCCTCAAGGTCGGACTGCACCTTGCACCATTCCTGGTAGCCGGCCACGACCGGCTCCAGCTCCGCATATTCACGGGAGAAGGCGCGGAAACGGACCTGATCGGAAATGATCTCGGCGTCGCCCAACAGGGCGGTCAGTTCCTCGAAACGATCCTGGATGGTATCCAGTTTATTGAGCAGTGACGCTTTCATTGCGGGGGTTTATCCGTGGAGCCCTCGTTGAGGGCAAAGAGTTCCTGGGCCATGGCCAGCGCATCGAGGCGGCCTTCGGCAGACAGCTTTTTAAGCTGCACGCTGGGGGCATGCAGCAATTTGTTGGTCAGCCCGCGCGCCAGCTGCACCAGCACTTCTTCGGCGCTGCTGCCGTTGGCCAGCATGCGCTGGGCCTTTTGCAATTCTTCGTCGCGCAGGCGTTCGCTTTGCTGGCGGTACGCCTTGAGCACATCCACCGCCGCCAGTTCACGCAGGCGCGCCATGAAATCGTCGACACCGCCGCTGACCAGTTGCTCGGCCGCCTGGGCGGCACCCTGGCGGCTCTTGAGGTTCTCGGCCACCACGTCGTGCAGGTCATCGACGCTGTACAGGTAAACGTCGTCCAACTCGCCGACTTCGGGTTCGATATCCCGCGGCACGGCGATATCGACCATGAAGATCGGTTTATGCTTGCGCAGCTTCAGCGCACTTTCCACCGCGCCCTTGCCCAGGATCGGCAACTGGCTGGCGGTGGAGCTGATGACGATGTCGCTGTTGACCAGTTCCTGCGGGATATCCGACAGCAGCACCGCGTGCGCACCAAACTGCGCCGCCAGCGTGCTGGCGCGTTCCAGCGTGCGGTTGGCCACCACAATACGCTCCACCCCCTGCTCGTGCAGGTGGCGGGCGACCAGGGTGATGGTCTCGCCCGCGCCGATCAGCAAGGCCTGGCTGCGCTGCAGGTCACTGAAGATCTGCTTGGCCAGGCTGACCGCGGCAAACGCCACCGACACCGGGTTCTCGCCAATGGCCGTGTCGGTGCGCACCTGCTTGGCGGCACTGAACGTGGCCTGGAACAAACGTCCCAGCAATGGGCCAATGGTACCGGCCTCGCGCGCCACGGCATAGGCCGACTTCATCTGGCCCAGGATCTGCGGCTCGCCCAGCACCAGGGAATCGAGGCCCGAGGCCACACGCATCATGTGGCGCACGGCCGCGTCGTCCTGGTGCACGTAGGCACTGGCACGCAGTTCGTCGTAGCTGAGCTGGTGATAGTCGGCCAGCCAGCGCAGCACCGTTTCGGCGGCCAGGTGGTCCTGTTCTATATACAGCTCGCTACGGTTGCAGGTAGAGAGGATCGCAGCTTCGCGGCTGTCAGTCAGGCGGCAGAGCTGCTGCAAGGCTTCGACCAGCTGTTCGGGGGTAAAGGCCACGCGTTCGCGCACGTCCACCGAAGCAGTCTTATGGTTGATACCGAGGGCAAGGAAGGCCATTCAAGGTCGCTGATGATGTCGATAAGCCGACAATTGTCCTACTTAGTCCGCCGCAGAACAACCACCGCCGTCTATTGTCCTAATAGTCTACCCTCGCAGGTGCCATCGCTTATGGGTTTGCCCACAGGCTTGTGTCATGATGATCCGACCGCAGGTAAGTCGCCAAAACTCCCTATGAATAGATCCTCCGCGTTGTTCCTAGCCTTTGTCTTGCTCAACGGTTGCCAGGCCTGGCAACCAGGCAAGCATCAAGACACCGCTGCCGTCCAGGACAGCACTCCAAAACCCGCCGAGAAACCGGTGGTGTACGGTTCGTTCACTGAAGACACCGTCTTCAGCCTGTTGACCGCGGAGCTGGCCGGCCAGCGCAACCGCTTCGACATCGCCCTGGACAACTACGTGGATCAGGCCCGCAAGACCCAGGACTCGGGCGTTTCCGAGCGTGCGTTCCGCATTGCCGAATACGTGGGCGCCGACCAGGCGTCACTGGACACCGCGCTGGTGTGGGCCAAAAACGCCCCCAAAGACCTCGACGCCCAGCGTGCCGCCGCCATCCAGTTGGCGCGCAATGGCCGTTACGACGAGTCCATGGTGTACATGGAGAAGGTCCTGCAGGGCCAGGGTGACACCCATTTCGACTTCCTGGCCCTGTCGGCTGCCGACACCGACCAGGACACCCGCAACGGCCTGTTGCAAAGTTTTGACCGCCTGCTGACCAAATACCCCAAGAACAACCAGTTGATCTTCGGCAAGGCCTTGCTGCTGCAACAGGACGGCGACAACCAGGGCGCCCTGACGCTGCTGGAAGACCACCCGCCGCAAAATGGCGAAATCGCCCCCATCCTGCTGCGTGCCCGCCTGCTGCAACTGCTGGACCGCGGCAAGGAAGCCCTGCCGCTGCTGGAAAAAAGCATGCGCCAGTACCCGGACGACAAGCGTTTGCGCCTGACCTACGCACGCATGCTGGTGGAGCAGAACCGCATGGCCGATGCCAAGGTGCAGTTCGCTGCCCTGGTGCAGCAGTACCCTGAAGACGACGAACTGCGCTATTCCCTGGCACTGGTGTGCCTGGAAGCCAAAGCCTGGGATGAAGCCGCCGTCTACCTGCAAGAACTGGTGGACCGCGACGCCCACGTTGATTCGGCACACCTGAACCTGGGCCGCATCGCCGAGGAAAAGGGCGACCCGCAGGGCGCCTTGGCCGAATATGAAAAAGTGGGTGGCGGCAACGACTACCTGCCTGCGCAATTGCGCCAGGCCGATATCCTGATGGCCAGCGGCCGCTTAGCCGAGGCGCGCAAACGCCTGGAAGCGGCCCGCGAAGCCCAGCCCGATTACGCCATCCAACTGTACCTGGTGGAAGCCGAAACGCTGACCAACAACAACCAGTCCGACCAGGCCTGGCAACTGCTGGCCAAGGCGTTGAAGACCTACCCCGACGACCTGAACCTGCTGTACACCCGCGCCATGCTGGCCGAAAAGCGCAACGACCTGACGCAGATGGAGGCCGACCTGCGCGCCATCATCAAGCGCGAGCCCGACAACGCCATGGCCCTCAACGCCCTGGGCTACACCCTGTCGGACCGCACCACGCGCTATGCCGAGGCCCGGGACCTGATCGAACGGGCCCACAAGATCAACCCTAACGACCCGGCCGTGCTCGACAGTCTGGGCTGGGTCAACTATCGCCTGGGCAACCTCGATGAAGCCGAACGCCTGCTGCGCCAGGCCCTGGCCGGTTTCCCCGACCAGGAAGTGGCGGCGCACCTGGGTGAAGTGCTGTGGGCCAACGGCAAGCAGCGCGAAGCCCGCCAGATCTGGGCCAAATACATGAAGGAACAACCTGACAGCCCTACCCTGCGCGCCACCGTGCTGCGCCTGACCGGATCCGAGACTTTATAAGCTTATGTTTTTGCGCCACTGCATCACCTTTACCCTGATCGCCCTGCTGGCCGGCTGTACCGGCCTGGGCACCCGCGAGGCCCTGCAGGGCCAGGGCAACCCGCAACAATGGGGCGCCCACAAGAATCAACTGACTCAGCTGGACGGCTGGCAGATCGACGGCAAGGTCGGTATCCGCGCGCCGAAGGACTCGGGCAGCGGCACGCTGTTCTGGCTGCAGCGCCAGGATTACTACGACATCCGCCTGTCCGGCCCGCTGGGCCGTGGCGCCGCGCGCCTGACCGGTCGTCCGGGCCAGGTGGTGCTGGAAGTGGCCAACCAGGGCCGTTATGAAGCCGCCACCCCCGAGCAACTGCTGGGCGAACAACTGGGCTGGGACCTGCCCGTGTCGCACCTGGTCTGGTGGGTACGCGGCCTGCCCGCGCCGGACACCAAGAGCAAGCTGACCCTGGACGGCGACAGCCGTCTGGCCAGCCTGGAGCAGGATGGCTGGAGCGTGGAATACCTGAGCTACACCGAGCAGAACGGCTACAGCCTGCCTGACCGCATCAAACTGCACGGCCGCGACCTGGACGTGACCCTGGTGGTCAAAAGCTGGCAACCACGGCAACTGGGGCACTGACATGACCCAGCCACGCCTGACCCTGCCCGCCCCGGCCAAGCTCAACCTGATGTTGCACATCCTGGGCCGTCGCGCCGACGGCTACCACGAGCTGCAAACCCTGTTTCAATTCCTCGACCACGGCGACGAGCTGCAATTCGCCGTGCGCGAAGATGGCGACATCCGCTTGCACACCGAAATCGACGGCGTGCCCCACGACAGCAACCTGATCGTGAAAGCGGCGCGCAAGCTCAAGGACTTGTCCGGCACCGCACTGGGCGCCGATATCTGGCTGAACAAGGTGCTGCCCATGGGCGGTGGCATTGGTGGCGGCAGTTCGGATGCAGCCACCACCCTGCTGGGCCTGAACCATCTGTGGAACACCTGCATCGATATCGATCGCCTGGCCACGCTGGGCCTGTCGCTGGGCGCCGATGTGCCGGTATTCGTGCGCGGCCACGCGGCATTTGCCGAGGGCGTGGGCGAAATCCTCACCCCCGCCGAGCCCGAAGAACCCTGGTACCTGGTGCTGGTCCCGCAAGTCGCTGTTAGTACAGCAGAAATTTTTTCAGATCCGTTGTTGACACGCGATTCACTTCCCATTAAAGTGCGCCCCGTTCCCAAGGGAAACAGCAGAAATGACTGCGAAGCGGTAGTCACAAGACGTTATCCAGAAGTACTTAACGCCTTGAATTCACTAAAGAAATTTGGTGATGGACGACTCACCGGAACTGGAAGTTGTGTGTTTGGGGCCTTCCCAAGCAAAGCGGAAGCTGATAGAGTTTCGCACCTTCTTGCAGATACCCTTACAGGGTTTGTAGCCAAAGGCAGCAACATCTCCATGTTGCACCGCAAACTACAGAGTCTGTCACAGGAAACGAGTGCTGGGCACTCGTAGCAACAGATACAGGGGCGTCGCCAAGCGGTAAGGCAGCAGGTTTTGATCCTGCCATGCGTTGGTTCGAATCCAGCCGCCCCTGCCATTTTCCTTATACTCATCCAGGTATACCCTCAGCCGGCAGGTACTGCGCGTGTCCAAGATGATGGTCTTTACGGGGAACGCTAACCCCGATCTGGCTCGGCGTGTAGTACGTCAGCTGCATATCCCACTGGGTGATGTCTCTGTCGGTAAGTTCTCCGACGGCGAGATCAGCACTGAGATTAATGAAAACGTCCGCGGTAAAGACGTATTTATCATTCAGCCGACTTGCGCTCCGACGAACGATAACCTGATGGAACTGGTTGTGATGGCCGATGCCTTCCGCCGCTCCTCAGCGTCCCGAATCACTGCGGTGATTCCTTACTTTGGTTATGCCCGCCAGGATCGCCGTCCGCGTTCCGCACGTGTTGCCATCAGCGCGAAAGTCGTTGCTGACATGCTCACCGTGGTGGGGATCGACCGTGTTCTCACGGTGGATCTGCATGCTGACCAAATTCAGGGTTTCTTCGATATTCCAGTAGATAACATCTACGGCTCCCCCGTTCTGGTGGATGACATCGAAGATCAACGCTTCGAGAACCTGATGATCGTGTCCCCGGACATCGGCGGCGTCGTGCGTGCACGTGCTGTTGCCAAGTCCTTGGGCGTTGATCTGGGTATCATCGACAAGCGCCGTGAGAAAGCCAATCACTCCGAAGTGATGCATATCATCGGCGACGTCGAAGGGCGTACCTGTATTCTGGTCGATGACATGGTCGACACCGCCGGCACCCTGTGCCACGCGGCGAAAGCCCTGAAAGAGCATGGCGCTGCCAAGGTCTTTGCCTACTGCACACACCCTGTGCTGTCGGGTCGGGCGATCGAGAACATTGAAAATTCCGTGCTGGACGAGCTGGTGGTCACTAACACCATCCCGCTGTCCGCTGCAGCACAGGCCTGTGTCCGTATCCGTCAACTGGATATCGCACCGGTCGTTGCCGAGGCGGTCCGCCGCATCAGCAATGAAGAATCGATCAGCGCGATGTTCCGCTAAGGGCCCTGCCCTGCGAACACCCCGTTGACGAAAAGCGCCCCGCCCCAACACTTCCGTTGGGGCGGGGCTTTTTTGCCCATCCCGGTTTGACGCTGGTCGCAAACGTTACCCGGGCATGGCTATTTTGGAGATGTAAAATGACTGATTTCACTCTGAACGCCCAAGCGCGTACCGACCTGGGGAAAGGTGCGAGCCGCCGCCTGCGTCGTCTCGCCTCCCAAGTCCCAGCCGTAATCTACGGTGGCGACAAAGAAGCTCAATCCGTAAGCATCCTGGCCAAAGAAATCGCCAAGCTGTTCGAAAACGAAGCTGCCTACAGCCACGTTATCGAGCTGAATGTTGACGGCACCAAGCAAAACGTCGTGGTCAAGGCCATGCAGCGTCACCCAGCCAAGCAGTTCATCCTGCACGCTGACTTCGTACGCGTTGTTGCCGGCCAGAAACTGACCGCCATCGTTCCAGTGCACTTCATCAACGAAGAAGCACCGGTCAAGAAAGGCGGCGAGATCTCCCACGTTGTCAACGAGATCGAAGTTTCCTGCGAAGCCAAAGACCTGCCTGAGTTCATCGAAGTCGACCTGGCCAACGCCGAAATCGGTTCGATCATTCACCTGTCCGACCTCAAAGCCATCAAAGGCGTTGAGTTCGTAGCCCTGGCTCACGGCAACGACCTGGCTGTTGCCAACGTCCACGCTCCACGTGTAGCTCCAGAAGCTGACGCTGCAGAGTAATTTTACTCGGCAACCGGAGTTGAAATGACATCGCGGTAGCATTAGCGGACGAGATCGCGAAGTTTACACAGCTGACCTCGTCCACTGATGCCACCGGCCCTGCCGGTGGCGATGTTCAATTCGATTCCAAGGAAGAGCCCCTGTCGTGACCGCCATTCAACTGATCGTTGGCCTGGGTAACCCCGGCCAAGAATACGAACAGACCCGGCATAACGCAGGGGCTCTTTTCGTTGAGCGCATCGCTGCCAAACACGGCGTCAGCCTGGTAGCCGATCGCAAGTATTTCGGCCTGACGGCGCGTTTCAGCCAACAGGGCCATGATGTTCGCCTGCTGATCCCCACCACGTACATGAACCGCAGCGGCCAGGCCGTGGCGGCATTGGCGAATTTCTACCGCATCCCGGTAGACGCCATTCTGGTGGCCCACGACGAACTCGACCTGCCCCCAGGCGTTGCCAAGCTCAAATTGGGCGGCGGCCATGGCGGGCACAACGGCTTGCGCGACATCATCGCGCAGCTGGGCAACAACAACGGCTTCCACCGTCTGCGGCTTGGCATTGGCCACCCGGGTGTGGCCAGTCAGGTATCCAATTTTGTCCTGGGCCGGGCGCCACGCGCCGAGCAGGATAAACTGGACGCCAGTATCGATTTTGCCCTCGGCGTGTTGCCGGATATCTTCGCCGGCGAGTGGAATCGCGCGATGAAAAACCTGCACAGCCAAAAGGCCTGACTCCACGAAGAGGGAATCACCATGGGTTTCAATTGCGGTATCGTCGGCCTGCCCAACGTCGGCAAGTCCACTCTGTTCAACGCCCTGACCAAATCGGGTATCGCGGCCGAGAACTTCCCCTTCTGCACCATCGAACCGAACAGCGGTATCGTGCCGATGCCGGATCCACGCCTGGCCGCCCTGGCAGCCATCGTCAATCCAAAGCGCATCCTGCCGACCACCATGGAATTCGTGGACATCGCAGGCCTGGTAGCCGGCGCCTCGAAAGGTGAAGGCCTGGGCAACAAGTTCCTGGCCAACATCCGCGAAACCGACGCCATCGCCCACGTGGTCCGCTGCTTCGAAGACGAGAACGTGATTCACGTCTCCAACAGCGTCGACCCCAAGCGCGACATCGAGATCATCGACCTGGAACTGATCTTCGCCGACCTGGACAGCTGCGAGAAACAACTGCAGAAGGTTGCGCGCAACGCCAAGGGCGGTGACAAGGACGCAGTGGTCCAGAAGGGCCTGCTGGAAAAACTGATCAGCCACTTCACCGACGGCAAGCCTGCGCGCAGCCTGATGAAGAACATGGGTGACGACGAGAAGCTGGTGATTCGCGGCTTCCACCTGCTGACCAGCAAGCCGGTCATGTACATCGCCAACGTGGCCGAAGACGGCTTCGAAGGCAACCCGCACCTGGACGTGGTCCGCGCCATCGCCGAAGAAGAAGGCGCCATCGTGGTACCGGTGTGCAACAAGATCGAAGCCGAAATCGCCGAACTGGACGACGGTGAAGAGAAGGACATGTTCCTGGAGGCCCTGGGCCTGGAAGAGCCTGGCCTGAACCGCGTGATCCGCGCCGGTTACGAGCTGCTGAACCTGCAGACCTACTTCACCGCCGGCGTTGAAGAAGTGCGCGCCTGGACCGTCAAGGTCGGCGCCACCGCGCCACAGGCCGCTGGCGTGATCCACACCGACTTCGAAAAGGGCTTCATCCGCGCCGAAGTGATCGCCTACAACGACTTCATCCAGTACAAGGGTGAGGCGGGCACCAAGGAAGCCGGTAAATGGCGACTGGAAGGCAAGGAATACATCGTCAAGGACGGCGATGTGATGCACTTCCGCTTTAACGTTTAATAACGTTACGGCAACCAAGAAGCCCCGGTCTCGAAAGAGCCGGGGCTTTTTGTTATGCCCAAGCCCCCCCTTTAGCAGCGGCCGTCAGGTCGCGTCACAGGCAACGCGCACCCGCTGCGCCTTTAGGGTCTGCATCGCGGCCAAGGCCGGCTCCTACCCCGGACGGCGTAGGAGCCGACTTCAGTCGCGATGCAGGCACTGCGGTCCATCTGATACACCGCGTGCGCCAGACGCAGCCTTCGGCAGCTACAGAGGTAGGGTACACACTGTGGGAGCAAAGCTTGCTCGCGAGGCGCCGGCACTGACGCCATCGCGAGCAAGCTTTGCTCCCACAGTATGTACCTACACAAGACAGTTGCTGCTACAGGACGGCGTCATCTGCATCGCGACCAAGGCCGGCTCCTACCCCGGACGGCGTAGGAGCCGACTTTAGTCGCGATGCAGGCAACGCTAACCCAAGGACCTGCGCAGCCTGGCGGCAGCGGCTACGCTCGGGCATCCTTGGACATTGAATTCACTTCCACCACACAGACGTTTACATGGCCAAGAAAACCTCCACCCTCGACGACCTCCTCTATCTAGCCAGCAAGCTCCCCTGGTGGTCCAGCCTGATCCTGGCCGTGGCCTCCGGCGTCTACCTGCACAGCGTCTCCATTGCCCCTACCGCCATCACCAGCGATGTCCAGCATCTGGACTCGATGATGATGCACACCGTGTTCAAAACCCTGGCAACCATCGGCCAATTCGTGCTGCCGATGATCTTCGTCGTTGGCGCGATGATGTCTTTTTTCGGCCGCCGCAAACGCGCCGAACTGCTGAACACCGGCCATGCCGTCAACGACTTCACCTGGCAGGAATTCGAACTGCTGGTGGGGGAAGCCCTGCGCCGCCAAGGCTTCAGCATCGAGGAAACCGGCACCGGCGGGCCGGACGGTGGCGTGGACCTGATCGCCCGAAAAGACGGCGAGAAATACCTGGTGCAGTGCAAGCACTGGCGCGCCATGCAGGTGGGGGTGCCGGTGGTGCGTGAGTTGTACGGTGCCATGGCGACCGAAGGTGCGGTGGGTGGGTTTGTGGTGACCAGCGGCCGCTTCACCGAGCCGGCGCGGGAGTTTGCCAGCGGCCGCAACGTGAAGTTGGTGGATGGCACGCGGCTCCAGCGCTGGATAGCTGCGGCCAAAAGAGCCACCCCTGTCGTTGCGCCATCGCCTGCGGTACAGCCCAAGGCGCAAACACCGCAGCCGCCCGCGCAACAACCCACTGCCGCCCCCGCCTGCCCTTTCTGCCGCAAGCCCATGGTCACCCGCATCGCCCGCAGCGGCCGCAACGCCGGTGGCGAGTTCTGGGGCTGTACAGACTACCCGAAATGCCGCGGCATCCGGCCGATCTTCACCAACGCACCCCCCGGCACATAAGACCCCGTAGTCGCTGCCGCCACAGAGCAGTTTTTCCGTTCCCGCACAAATAAACCGCGCCAACCATCCAGTTTTTGCACGCTGAACCGATAAAGCCTTCTTAAGCAGTGTTCACTCGGTGGAGAAGGCTCGATGTTGGCGACGATCAATGGTTTTCTGCAAAATATCAGTGTGCGCGCCAAGCTCACTCTGGGCTTTGGGGCGGTATTGGTACTGACAATCCTGATTGCCCTCACCGGCTGGACAGGCATCCAATCGCTGGGCCAGCGCGGCGACCGGATTCTGGATATCGCCACGCTCAATGACACGGCCCGGGACCTGCGCATCGCCCGCCTGTCCTACACCATCACCCCTGACAACGAGCACGCCAACGCGGTGCTCAAACAGCTCGACAGCCTCGACAATCACTTGGCGCACAACCTGTCCAGCTTCACCAACGGTGACAACCTCGCCCAGATCCGCATCACCGTGGAGGCCGCCAGGCATTACCGCGAGCACTTCGCCGACCTCCATCAGGCGGTGCAGGCGCGTGAAGACAGCCGCGCAGTGTTTGGCGGCTATGCCGACGCCGCCGTCGCGGCCCTCAACAGCGTTGCCACGGCCGTCGCCGGCCCTGCGGGCGATCAGGCCCAGCGCGATGTGGTCAGCAAGGCCCAGGTTCTGCTGCAACAGGCGCGCTTTCAACTGCGCGGCTACAGTTACAGCCTGAAACCCGAACTGGAGCAGCCCGCCAAGGATGCCATTGACCAGGCCAGCGCGTACGCCAAGGCCAGCGTCGAACTGCTGCCCCGCGCCCAGGCCGACAGCCTGCAACAGTTGCAGCGCGCCCTGGCCAGTTACCGTGCCACGGTCGACCAGTTTGCCGCCACCCAGGCCCGGGCGGGCAAGGCGCAGTCGCAACTCAACGATGATATCGCCACCCTGTTCGCCGCCAGCAAGCAGTTGTCGCAGAACCAGGCCGAGCAGCGCGCCGAGGATGTATTGCAAGCGCGCAACCTGATGGGCGGCGCGGTACTGGTCGCCCTGCTGCTGGGTACGCTGGCCGCCTGGGTCATCACCCATTTGATCGTCGGCCCCCTGCTGGAAACCCTACGCCGCGCCGAGCGCGTGGCTAGCGGCGACCTTACCGGCGATGCTTCTGTGTCGCGCCGCGATGAACTGGGCCGCCTGCAGCACAGCATGCAGCGCATGACCCTGAACCTGCGCGAACTGATCGGCGGCCTGCGTGACGGCGTGGTGCAGATTGCCAGCGCTGCCGAGCAACTGTCTGCGGTCACCGAGCAGACCAGCGCCGGGGTCAACAGCCAGAAAGTGGAGACCGATCAGGTCGCCACCGCCATGAACGAAATGGCCTCCACGGTGCAGGAGGTGGCGCGCAACGCCGAGCAGGCCTCCCACGCCGCCGCCACCGCCACCTGCGAGGCACGCGAGGGCGACGAAGTGCTGGCCAAGGCCATCAACCAAATTGACCGCCTGGCCAGTGAGGTGGAGCACTCCACTGCCGCCATGGACGACCTGAAACGTGAAAGCGACAAGATCGGCAGTGTGCTGGACGTGATCAAGTCGGTGGCCCAGCAAACCAACCTGCTGGCCCTCAACGCCGCCATCGAGGCCGCACGTGCCGGCGAGGCAGGCCGCGGTTTTGCGGTGGTGGCTGATGAGGTGCGCAGCCTGGCTCAGCGTACCCAGACGTCCACCGAGGAAATCGAGCAACTGATCGGCGGCCTGCAAAGCGGCACCGACCAGGTGGCCAATGCCCTGGAAAGCAGCCGCCGCCTGACCGACAGCAGCGTCGAACTGACCCGCCAGGCCGGTGTTTCCCTAGGCGGCATCAATCGTTCGGTGGCGGCCATCGAGTCGATGAACCAACAAATTGCCGCGGCGGCCGAGCAGCAGAGCGCCACGGCCGAAGAGATCAACCGCAGTGTGATCAATGTGCGGGAAATCTCCGAACAGACCTCGGCGGCCAGCGAGGAAACGGCTGCATCGAGTGTCGAACTGGCGCGGCTGGGGGTTCATCTGCAAGCGATGGTGGGCAAATTCACGTTGTAATCGGGCACGACCGGAAAAATGTATTCCGGTTTTTTTCGTGAGGTGCGTCTTATTGGAAACGATTCTTATACGCTAACCTCAACGAGTGCTATCAATGCGTGAGCTTCAACACAATAAAGGGCCGGAAACCCCACGAGTCGGTTTCATCCTGACCCTGTTGGCCGCCAGCCTGGCTTTCGCCGCCTACAGCAGCCAGGCCGCGGCGGCGCCGGTAGAAGTGCATATCCCGGCCCAGCCCCTGACCAGCGCGCAATTTGGCACTCAAACCCACCTGCAGGTGCTGTTCAGCGCCGACTCGATCAAAGACCAGAACAGCCTCAGCGTCGACGGCACCATGGAACCACAGCAGGCCTTGGAGCAGATGCTGCGCGGCACCGGCCTGCATTATGAAGTCAACGGTAGCGTCATCACCGGCGACCCCAGCGGCTACACGCCCGACTACAGCCTGGTGGCCAAACGCACCCGCACGGCCAACTACGGCCCGCGTCGCAACGTGATCGCTACCCTGAGCTACAACTGGTAAGCGTTAGCGCCCTGAACAGGCCGGCCCTCAGCCGGCTGGCCTGTCACGCCCCGAAAGCCTCCGCGAAGTCTGCACGCAACGCCTCGGCCAGCCATTGCTCGAACCACTGCACATCGGCCGACAACTGCCCGGTCGGTGTCAGCAACTGGTAGCTCTCCAACGCCACTTCTACATCGATGGCGCGCACCAGCGTGCCGGCCCGCAACTCATCACGCACCAGCACCTCGTTGGCCAGGGCAATGCCCTGCCCTGCCTCGGCCACCGACAGCGCATGGTCATTACTGACGTACAGCACATCGGAAGACAACTGCGCATCGATGCCCAGCGCCCTGAACCACATGTTCCACCATTCGCCATCGTCGAAATGGATCAGGTCGAGCTTCATCAGGTCCTGTGCCCGGCGAATGGGCTTGATGCTGGCCAGGTACTTGGGCGTGCACACCGGGAAAACCCGCGGGCAGATCAGCGTCGCCCGGCTGTTAGCGTATTGCCCCGGCATGCCGTAGGCGATGCCCAGGTCGGCGGTGCGGCCGTCCACCTCGGTGAAGGTTGAATTGGGTTCGATGGCCACCTTCAGGCCTGGGCGCAGCTTGCGCAGCGTTTCGATCTGCGGCGTCAGCCAGCGCTTGGCCAGGCCCGGCACCACCATGATGCGCAGCCAGCGTTCGGTGGCGTGCGGCTGCAGCGCCTCGCCGGCGTCGATGATCTGCTGCAGGGCGCGGGAAATCTTCAGGTGGTAACTGCGCCCCGCAGGCGTCAGCAGCACGCCACGGGAGGTGCGTTCGAACAACTGCACACCCAGCCAGTCCTCCAGCAATTTGACGTGGCGGCCCACCGCCGGCTGGGTCACGTGCAGGGCCTTGGATGCTTCCACATAGCTGCCCAGGCGGGCGGCGGCGTCGAAGGCGCGAAGGGCGTTGAGCGGGGGCAGGCGAAAGTTGGGCATGGCAAACCTGGCTGTTAAATTTTTTAACAGCTGCGATGTTAAAATTGATCTGTCGCCTGCGCAATCCCCGCCTGATAATCCGCGCATCGCACCGTTTCGCCTACAGGGGATTGCCATGCACCACACGTCCATCAACGAACTGGTACTGCTTGCCGCCCATGAACTCGCGGAGAAAGTTCGCCTGCGCCAGGTGTCCTGCCGCGAAGTGATGCAGGCCTATCTGGCCCACATCGATCGCTTCAACCCGGTGGTCAACGCCCTGATCAGCCTGCAACCGGCCGACACCCTGCTGGCCCAGGCCGACGAGCGCGACGCACAACTGGCCCGCGGCCAGTACCTGGGCTGGATGCACGGCCTGCCCCACGCCATCAAGGACCTGTCGCTGACCCAGGGTATCCCCACCACCTTGGGCTCGCCGCTGTTTCGCGACTACCTGCCCGAGCGCGACGGCATCATGGTGCAGCGCATCAAGGCCGCTGGCGCGATCATTGTCGGCAAAACCAACACCCCGGAATTCGGCCTCGGCTCGCAAAGCTACAATCCACTGTTCGGTGCCACGGGCTGTGCCTTCGACCCGGACAAGACCGCCGGCGGCAGCAGCGGTGGCGCGGCCGCCGCCCTGGCGCTGCACCTGGTGCCGGTAGCCGACGGCAGCGACATGATGGGCTCGCTGCGCAACCCTGCCGCGTTCAACAACATCATCGGCTTCCGGCCCTCCCAAGGCCGCGTGCCCTTTGACGACGCCAGCGATTTATTCTTCGACCAACTGGGCTACGAAGGCCCCATGGGCCGCACCGTGCGCGACACCGCCCTGCTGCTGTCGGTACAGGCCGGCCATGACCCCCGGGCGCCGCTGTCGCTGGCCGGTGACGGCAGCGAGTTCACCGCGCCACTGGCACGTGATTTCGCGGGCACGCGCCTGGGCTGGCTGGGCGACTTGGCTGGCTACCTGCCGATGGAACATGGCGTCACCGCCCTGTGCGAAAAAGCCCTGGGCGACTTCCAGGCCCTGGGCTGCACCGTTGAGAACGCCGAGCTGGGTTTCAGCCCCGAACGCCTGTGGGAGTGCTGGCGCACCCTGCGCCACTGGGCCATCGCCGGCAACCTGGGCAAGGCCTACCACGACCCCGCCAAGCGCGAGCTGCTCAAGCCCGAAGCCCAATGGGAAGTGCAGAACGGGCTGAGCCTGACCGCCAGCGACATCCACCAGGCCGCCGTCACCCGCACCGACTGGTACCGCGCCATCTGCAAACTGTTCGAGCGCTACGACTACCTGCTGCTGCCCAGCGCCCAGGTCTTCCCCTTCGACAAGCGCCAGCACTGGCCCGGCGAAATCGCCGGCCGCAGCATGGACACCTACCACCGCTGGATGGAAGTGGTCATCCCCGCCACCCTCAGCGGCTGCCCGGTGGCTAATGTGCAGGTGGGGTTCAATGGGCAGGGGTTGCCCATGGGCATGCAAATCATCGGGCGGCAACAGGCGGACTTTGCGGTGCTGCAGTTGGCGCATGCGTATGAACAGGTGAGCCGGTGGTTTGCGCGAGTGCCGGCGCCGGTGTTGGCGCGATAGAGAAGCCGCGCCATCTCCCCCTGCAGCCGCAGCCTGACGGCAGCGACTACCTTCTAATTTCGCCAGTGGCGCGATTGCCCAAATCCGTGGCGCGATTGTGGCGCGATTCCAAATAATCGCGCCATTTCGGTCCTGCAACGGCTACCGCCAGTCTGCGCTGGCTGCCACATTCGCTGAAGATCTCCTGCGGAGCCGAGGCCCAGCGCAGCCTGACGGCAGCGGCTACGGGCATTGCCAACCTGGAATAAGAAAGGCCCGCATCACGCGGCTTTCTTCGTGTTGGGCAACAGGATCGTCAATATGCCGAACAGCGGCAGGAACGAGCACAGTCCGTACACGTACTCGATGCCGCGAATGTCCGCCAAGTGACCCAGCAACGCCGCGCCGATACCGCCAAAGCCAAACATCAGGCCAAAGAATACCCCGGCGATCATGCCGACGTTGCCGGGCACCAGTTCCTGCGCGTACACCACGATGGCCGAGAAGGCGGAGGCCAGGATGAAGCCGATGATCACGCTGAGCACGCTGGTCCAGAACAGGTCCACGTAAGGCAGCGCCAGGGTGAACGGCGCCACGCCCAGGATCGAGAACCAGATCACCGCCTTGCGGCCGATCTTGTCGCCGATCGGCCCGCCAAAGAAGGTGCCCGCCGCCACCGCGCCCAGGAACAGGAACAGGTGCAGTTGCGAACTGGCCACCGACAGGTGGAATTTCTCGATCAGGTAGAAGGTGAAGTAGCTGGTGAAGCTGGCCATGTAGAAATACTTGGAGAACACCAGCAGGCCCAGCACCACCAGCGCGGCCGTCACGCGGCGCTTGGACAGCCCGTGGGTGGCCTGGCCGCCTTTCTTGGCCTTGAACAGGTTCAGGTGTTCCTTGTACCAGCGGCTGAGCATCCAGGTCACGCCCAGGGCGAACAGCGCGAAAATACCGAACAGCGCCACGTTACCCTGCCCGAACGGGATGATCAGCGCCGCCGCCAGCAGCGGCCCGAACGCCGAGCCGGCGTTGCCGCCCACCTGGAAGGTCGACTGCGCCAGCCCGTAGCGCCCACCGGACGCCAGGCGCGCGATGCGCGAGGTTTCCGGGTGGAAGGTCGATGAACCGATGCCCACCAGCGCCGACGCCACCAGAATCATCGGGAAGCTGCCGACAAAGGCCAGCATCACAATGCCGATCAGCGTGCAGATGGTGCCCAGCGGCAACAGATTAGGCTTGGGGTTGCGGTCGGTATAGAAACCCACCCACGGCTGCAGCAGCGACGCGGTGATCTGGAACGTCAGGGTAATCAGGCCGATCTGGGTAAAGCTCAGGCCATAGCTGGCCTTGAGCATGGGGTAGATCGACGGCAGTACCGACTGGATAAGGTCATTGATCAGATGCGCCAGCGCACAGGCGCCGATGATCCGCATCACCAGCGGACTGGTCTGGGCAGCCGCGGCCGCCGGGGCCGAGCTGGTTTGAACGTTACTGATGGCCATCAAGCAATCTTCCGGACAACGGGTAGGAACGCTGTTCAGCGTGCCGCGAACAAGTGCACGACCAGCGCAAGGGATCCTAATGTGCCATTTTTCGGGGCGTGATTGCTAACAATGAAACAATTTATGTCGCGTCGCCGCTGCCGCCAGGCTGCACTGGCCGGTGCAGGCGCCTTGGAATGTGGGGTGTACAGGCGGGCCAGCGCAGCCTGGCGGCAGCGGCTACAGGGGTAATTGCCTTAACCTTTTGATCGCACGTAAAAAAATTTGAAAAAGATGCTTGACGCATCTTCGTTCTGAGGGAATAATGCGCGCCATCTTGGCTACATAGCTCAGTTGGTTAGAGCATAGCATTCATAATGCTGGGGTCCGGGGTTCAAGTCCCTGTGTAGCCACCAAGTGCTTGTTTACAGATGTCTACAAGAGTCTCTAAACAATTCAAGAAGCCCGCCTAGTGCGGGCTTTCTTGTTTCTGGCTGTATCTCCCTATCTCCCCCTATACCTCACCTCCGTGTATCCTCCCGTGTACCACGGAGAAAAATTGAAACTGAGGGGTACACAGGGAATGAAGCGCAGCGATATCAAGCGCCGGCCGCTGGCTGACACCGTTCTGGCCACGCTGGAGCCAGAGTCGAAGGAGTACCGAGAGCTAGACGGTAACGCCTTGTACCTGCGGGTTCGCCCAGATGGCAGCAAGTCCTGGCAACTGCGCTACAAGAAGCCTGATGGCAAATGGTCATGGCTCGGCCTGGGCGGCTACGGCACAGCCGACCACCAACTGACTGGCGCACAGGCTCGACAGAAAGCAGCCCTTCTCAGGGAAGATGCCGCCAAAGGCGGGAACCCGCTGGCCACCAAGCGAGCCAGGAAAGCTGCCGAGGTTGAAGCCACTAATAATACGTTCGAGCACTTGGCCCGTGAGTGGTATGCCGGCAAGCGCCAGAGCTGGACTGACGGGACGGCCACCAGAACCATCGGTACCCTGGAGCTTCATGTCTTCCCCGTGTTCGGCAAGCGCATCTATACCGAGATCCTCCCAATGGAGTGGATGGACTTCCTGCGCGGCATGGAGAAGAAAGGCATCATCGAGCAAACCAGCCGAGTGCGCGCCCGATGCCAGGAGATCTACGATCTGGCCCGCGTCACTGGCCGCGCCACCCACAACCCACTCGAAGGTCTTCACAAGTTCCTCCAGACCAAGCCTTCGGAGAACTACGCCCACGTCTCCACCGCCGAACTTCCCCCATTGCTGAGAGCGATCCGGGCATATCCGAGCGCTATTGATGTTCGGATCGGCCTACATCTATTGTCCATGCTCGCCTGTCGCCCTTCTGAGATCAGGGAAGCACGCTGGGATGAGTTCGACCTGGACAAAGCCCTGTGGACAATCCCCGCCGAACGGATGAAGCGCCGCCGCGAACATCTAGTTCCCCTTCCCCACCAGGCGGTGGAATTGCTGCGCGACCTGCACAAGCTGACCGGGCTCTACCCCCTGCTGTTCCCTGGGCGCAGCGACACCACCAAGCCTCGCAGCAACACAGTGTTCCTGATGGCCCTGCGCCGACTGGGCTATGAGGGGCGGCAGACCGGCCACGGATTCCGCCATATCGCCTCAACGATCCTGAATGAGCATGGTTTCGACGAAAACCATATTGAAGCGCAGCTATCCCACGTCAAGGAGGGGGTGGCAGGGATCTACAACAAGGCTCAGTACCTGTCCCAACGGACGACCATGATGCAATGGTATGCCGACCATCAAGACACCCTAGCCGTGGGTAACGTGGTTTCGATCAAGAGGGCCTGACGCGAACCTTCCTTGTGCGCGTAGACAGATATAGACTAAAAGCTATTACTGTTCGGATAGCCAGTACGCCAACAGGCAGCGGTTTGGCTGATCTAGCTCGGCGGGGCGAAAAGCAGGCTTCCCACCTGCCTGATCCGCCAATCTATTCAATGCGGGAGCACCTGGGAGGGTGTGATTTGATGGTTATCCCAACGCCAGAGCAATTTGAACGGCTCTCAAAGTCGGCAGAAATTTACGTCACCGGTTTCTCCGAGTATCTGAGGAAGAATCTTGCGGCATATCCTGAAGACAAAATACCGTATGAAGATGTCGATAGGCTTGTCCAACTAACGATCAAAGGAAGTGAGGATTTTTTTCAATCATCGCTCGATTTGGATGGACTTGCCTGCATCAACTGGCTGGAAAGCGAGCCCGCGTTTGCTCTCGCTATCAGGGAGGTAGGGTTTCACGTCGCCGATCCTGCACATTGGGCCGAGTCGCACGAAAAAACTATCCGTAGCTGGATTCGTAACGGCGGCCATACCGCCGTTCTGGCCTTCAGGCTGGCCCGTAATACAAGTCGGTATCTCGCGTACATTTCCCGGCTTGGCGGCGCCATTCATAGCTATGTGAGTGGAACAGGGCTTCGCGCAGCCATAAATGGCGCCGCCACAATTGCACGTATGAGACAGCTCTTGCTGGAGTTCGATCAACTGGCAGGCGTGGACTGGATGCCAGTTGATGCAAAAAAAAGACTTTCGTACATGGTGAAAACGGAGTCTGCAATCCGGTTTCTCGATAGCGATGAGATCTTCGATCAGCCAGCAACCAAAAGAAACGACGCAGACCTTCCTTCTCGGTTGCTCGCTTTAGAGATCCTTCGCTTAAATTACAGCCTGCGCTCCAAATATCACAAACGGGCGGTTTTCCACCTAATGGGGCTCTCAATCATCGAGAGACCTATCGAAATGCGAACCATCGAACGGTTAGTGAAAAGCGAAACCGATGCTCATCGAAAATATATGGCAAAAAGGATCGCCGACAAAAAAGGGCTCGATTACGAGCGTGTTCTGACGACACTAAAAGCGGCCAAGAAACCTACTTTCCAGAGCTAGAAATGCGTCGCAAATCGACTTGCTTTGTCGTCCCCAAAGCAGCCTAAAGATTGCGAATCTGTCTCTCGTCACCTATCCCGAGATACAGAACTATGCACATCACCCCAGCTCATGCGCAGCCACGCACTGCGCCCATTCACCAGTTCGATCCCGCCACCATCATCATCCGCATCAGCGAACTGTCGGCAATCACCGGTTACGCTCGCCCAACGATCTACAAACGCCTCAAAGACGATCCGACCTTCCCCAAGCCGGTGCCCCTGAGCAACAGCAAAGCCCGTGGAGCACCGGTTGGCTGGGTGCTGGGCGAAGTACAGGCGTGGGTTCGCCAGCGCATTGCTCTGCGCGAGGTTGCCTGAAATGAAAAAGGCCACGATTTCCGAAGAAAAACGCAGCCAGGCACACGGCGAGCATATCACCCCGCGCAACGCGCCGACAAAGATCAGTCGCGCACTGGTCACACTTTTGCAGCGCAGCCTCAACCGCTTTGAAGCCGAGGCCTTGGGCGACCACTGCTTGCATAGCACGATCAGCAAACTTTCCAACGACTACGGCCTCAAGTTCGTTCGCGAGTCAGAGCGTGTCCCGAATAATTGGGGTACTCCTTGCCGTGTAATCCGCTACAGCCTGCCGGCCAGTGAGCGGAAGCGTGCCCAGGCATTGCTGAAACTTCTCTGCAGCGCTGCTGGCGCTAAACGGGAGGCAGAATGAAAAAGACGACCATGCCACCGGCAGAACCTAGCAACGGGAAATCTGACATTGACCTGACCCAGTCTCAGGGTGAGCCATGCGTGGACACCCGCGTGCTAGCAGCTCAATTGGGCAACCAACACGAAAATACCTATGACCTGGTGAAACGTTACGAAGCTGACTTCTTGGAGCTGGGAATACTCCGGTTTGAAACCGGAGAAATCGTAGGTCGGGGGCAGCCTGAGAAGTATGCCCTGCTCAATGAATACCAGTGCTATCTGCTGCTGACCTACAGCCGCAACACCCCCAAGGTCCGAGCGCTCAAGATCAAGTTGATCAAGGCATTCCGTGAAGTCCGTTACGGCATGGCCTGCCAGTCGCTGCTGGCCCGCAAGGAGGAGGCAAGCCAGAGCGGTAAGCGCTTGGCCCACTGGCGCTACGACAAGCCCGGCGTGTACCAGCACGTCGCTCACTTGCGGGAGCAGCTGCGCCTGCCTATCGATTTGGAGGTGGGCCAATGAGCATCTACTCCGGTCACAGCGTCCAGGACCACGAACAGTTTCTGATGGAGGATCTGCTGCCAAGCATCGTCGGCTATGCCGGCCGCACCGAGACGCCGGCTGAGGTCGTGGTAATGGCGGCGTTCCTGAGCCTGGCCACGATCCTCCAGGCCAAAGGCCTCAGCCGTGAGACGTTGATGAAGGCTATCGACGCCGCCCAGCTCCACTACCATGATGCGCCAGCGGGGGTTCACTAATGGACTATCCTCAGATCGCGTCGAGCACCTCTATTGTGAAACAGGGGGTTGCGCCTACCTTCTTGCACGGGTATCTTGCCGCCTTCGCTGCAAAATCAGCGAACGGGCGTAGGAACCTGAAAAGCAAAAGGCGCAACAGCGCCCAGATCACAACTGTAGGCGTTTTTTTTCGCCTGCAGTTCCGTGTTATGGCGGCTGTGTGCGGGCAGGCTTCGGCCTGGTCGGGAACCTTTTGCCCCGGCATTCCTACCCCGTGCACAGCTGCCACCCAATCCCGTAGGAAGGATCGTGGCAGCTCTTTGAAAGCAAAAGGAGCTACACCCATGCACGCCCTCAATCCGTCCGTAAATCGCATTCGTGCCGCCGCCCACCGGGCAATGGCTATTGCCGCACTTCACGCTGACTCATCGCTGAGCACCCGTCTCAACCGCTACCGTCACCACATGGACCGCGCACGCGCCCTGCTGGCTGTGGGGGTGGCGCAATGAGCCTCCTCGACGCCGTACGCATCGCGGATAAATGCCGGGCGCACCTGCTCAGCAATTGCGAAGGGCTCAGCAACCTGCACGCAATCTTCACCATCATCCTCCGCGCCTATCCTCGAGATACCGATGCGCACGCCCTTGCATCGCTCGGGATTTTGGAGGCCAACGATTGGATGGAGCGTGCAGACAAGCAAGCGGAAGCCGTCCGTACCGATCTGGATAGCTTGGATTTTGGGGGTGCGCAATGAGCCTGGGCACCGCTGAATCCATCCTCCGACCTGCTCTCCTGGCTGACTTTGAAATGAATCAGCAGAACAACGCCCGCGATGACTTCGACGAGCTTGAGCGCATCCTGACCACCTTCATCATTCCCGCGCTCGGTAAGCAGCACCCGGTATCCAAGAGCCTGTACGCGAATCTACACAACGTGCGCACAGGTTCTGGAAACTTCTGCTGGCGCCATCGCCACCTTGGCTACAGCTACAGCGCCAACGAAGTAGGAGGTGCGAAATGACTACGCCTATCCACATCCCCGCCGACACTCACCACGAAGCCCTGCGCGACACGCAAGACATCCTGGTCCTATTGAGCCTGGCGCTTGCCGTCATTGCCTCGCCCACCACGCCTATCATCGTGGCCCGTGTCACCGCCGTGATGGCGCAGCACACCGCCATGGCGTGGGCTGAATTGCTCGATTGCGATGCTCAGGCTGTTCCGGGAGGTGCGAAATGAGCACCAGAGTGATCGCCGCGACTCAGATCGCTCATGACGCGCTTGAGGATCTGGAAAACGCCAAACGGGCACTGAGCCACTTGGAGTCTTTGCTGAAAACGGCGTCAACGCTGGCCGCCGGGAACAAGCACCTACAAAGCCTGATGGAAATGGGTTGGTTCTACGCGTGCGATGCGGCTAACAACGCCAGCATCAACTACGAGGGCATCGGCGAGAAGTTGATTGCTGCAAGCGCCCAGGTCGAGCCGACCGCCCGCGAACAGGGGAAGGCCAAGCCATGAAGCGCCCAATAAGCATCGATTCCGGCTATATCAAAAGCACCGTCCGAGTTGCCGGCCTTCTCGCCCAGCCATTCGATTTGCCACCCGTGGTCGGCAGGTCGCTGGCCAGCACGATTGCCGATCTGGTGAAGGCAGATTGCGTCGGCACGCAGGTGTCTGTGATTGAGCAGCGCCAGCCCGATCAGTCCAGCCTCACCGAAGACCTTGCCGTCTCTGATCGCGTCCAGCAGCAGTTGGTCTTGAGCCTCAAAGCCACCCAGCCAGGCATGATCCTGCTCCAAGGTCTGGGTTTGCTCGCTGGGCCGGTGCTGGACACTGCCGTGCTGCTTCCCGCTCTGCTCGCCGAACGCGACCACCACGATACCTGGTGGACCACGCTCAATGAGTTGCGCCAAGGTCGCGAGTTGCCAGCGCTTGAGGCGAGTACCACCCTTGGTACCGCCGCAGAGCGTGAGCGCTATTACCAAGCACAGCAGGCCTTCAACCTCGCAGCATTCGGTGGGCGCTACGTCGCTCTTGGTGACAGCCCTGCCCTCGCTCATGCCGAGCCTCAAGTGCTATTCGACCTGCTTGAGGCAGAGCGTGAATTCGCGGTTATCTGGTGGTCGCGACTGAATGCCATGCGGTGTCGCGGCGAGTTGCCCGAATGGGTGATTTCCAACCGGGTTGGCCATGGGCCTGATTGGGATCGCTGGGAGGTCGAAGCCCGCCAAGTCAACGTGGCTCTGTTTGGCGTGACAGATCCAGGCACGTCCCTATGGCCTGAGAACCAGCGTCATCAGGTCCGCCGGCGAGTGTGACCAAACCATCTCAGTGAGACGTATTGGTCACACTCAGCATGAGGTGGCCGCTCCAGCAATTTGAACTTGGCTGCTAGCCAGGGAGCAAAAGCGATGAAAATTCAAAGCAGCGGGCAACCGCTGGCGGGCTCGTTCGGCCCGAAGAAAGCCACGGAGCTGTTTTACATCACCCATCCGAAGGTACCAAAGGCCCTGCTGGGACCGTTTCTGACCGAGGCCGACGCCGAGTGCGGCCGGATCGTTCTGCGAAGCCCCGAGGCCCAGGTTACAGCCTGCCTGGTGGATCAGATCGACGAGTACACCCGCTGGCATGCCGAGAACAACGGCCATGTCTTCCGCACCTTCGCTGAGGGGGTGCGCCATGGGTGATGTGATTTCCTTCGAGCAGCAAGGCCCCAACGGCGGTGAGCCGGCGCACATCGACGTTCGCAGCTTCAGCCTGCTGGCCATCCTGCTTCACGACTTGCAGCAGCACCATCAGACCGAGCAGCCCGGACCGCGAGCCAATGAGCTCAAGCGTCTCGCGTCGAGCCTTGACGCCGTGCTGGCGCGTTTTGAATCACCGGAGGGCGCGGCATGAGCGAATCGACAATCCTTTTCCGTGACGCGCTCCAGGCCGTTTACGGCCCGCTCGACTGGCTGCCGGTGGGCGATGGTGACATTCATCGCTTCCACGTCCCTGGCGACAGATCAGGCAGCACCAATGGCTGGTATGTCCTGTTTCTGGATGGCGTAGCCTCCGGCTCGTTTGGGAGCTGGAAAGTTGGCAGCAACAGCACCTGGTGTAGCCGTGAGCCGGTAGACGCCCGTGAGGCTGAGCAGATCCGTGAGCGCATCGAGGTTGCCCGGCGCCAGCGTGCCGCCGAGCAAGAGCGGCGGCACCAAGCCGCAGCCGGCCAGGCCAATCGCTGGTGGCGTGATAGCCGGCCAGCCGACCCTGCCCACCCCTATCTGGTGCGCAAAGGCGTGCCGCCCTACACGCTGCGCCAGCGCGGCGACGACCTGCTAGTGCCGCTGTACCTAGACGGCTGCCTGGTAAACCTGCAACGCATCTCCCCGGAGGGTGACAAGCGCTTCCTCTACGGCGGCCGCATCAACGGCGTGTACTCGCCTATGGGGACCGTTTCGACCGATGCGCGCCTGGTGATTTGCGAAGGCTGGGCAACGGCCGCCACGCTCCACCAGAGTGGGTACAGCGTGGCCGCAGCCATGAATGCGGGCAATCTTCGGCCTGCCGCCGTGCGCCTGCGCGCCCGCTACCCTAATACCCCCTTCCTCATCGCTGGGGATGACGACCGGACCACTGACGGCAATCCCGGCCGTGCCGCTGCAAACGTGGCAGCGGCGGCGGTGAGCGCCGAGGTGGCTTTTCCCGAGTGGCCGGAAGACGCACCAGACGATCTGACCGACTTCAACGACTTGGCCAACTGGAGGGCGCGCCCATGACCGTGATCGACTCCAAGGTCATCAGCCTGCGGCCCGAGGCCCCCACAGTTGAACCCGAGCGCCCTTGCTGGGGTGTGTATGAAACCTGGGTATGCAACGAGAAAGGCCGCCGCCTCAAGCCCGGTGTGTACTGGCATGGCTTCAAACGCGCCGCGGGCGATGATGACGACGATAAAGAGGCCAGCGACCGCCCGATCACTGATGAGTGGATCGCCACACCCGTGACGGTGGTAGCGCGCACGACCAACAGCGACGACGGTAGCGAGGGGCGCTTGCTGCGCCTGGCCACTCAGGGCGGCCCAAAAGAGTGGATTCTGTCCATGGAAGTTTTTGGCGGCAGTGGTGAGGACGCCCGGCGTGCGCTGTTCGGCATGGGCGTCATCATTGCGCTCAAGAAGCGCGGCACGTTCATGGAGTACCTGCTGGACCAGCATCCCGCCGAGGTGTTCTCCACCACCAGCCGGCCGGGCTGGCATGAGTCAGGGGCATTCGTATTGCCCGGGCGCACCATTGGCAGCGACAAGGTGCGGTACCAGGCCAGCAACAAGGCGCAAGTGTTGTTCAGCCGGCGTGGCGAGCTTGCGAAGTGGCAGTCCGAGGTGGCGGTGAAATGCGAGGGCAACCCGGTGTTGACCCTGGCCATAGGCTGCTCACTGGCCGGCCCGCTACTGAGCCTGGTGGGCGTGCTCGGCGGCGGTGTCCACCTGGTGGGCGACAGTTCCAGCGGCAAGTCGCTGGCGCAACTGATCGGCTCGTCGGTCTGGGGCGATCCTGGGGTGTTCGCCGCGAGCTGGGACATGACAAAGGGCGGTCTCGAGATCGAGGCCTCCAGCCGCAACGACACGATGTTGCCCCTGGACGAGATCAAGCGGGCCGACCCAAAGCGAGTTCAGGAAATGGCGTATTCGCTCGCCAACGGCCAGGGCAAAGGGACCATGACCCGCGACCGGGAGGCACGCGGCAAACTGAGCTGGCGCCTGCTGGCACTCTCCAGCGGCGAACGCTCGCTGTCGGAGCACGCGGCCATCAGTGGCAACGCGGCTCACGCTGGCGCCGAGTTGCGCATGGTCGACGTGAACGCCGGTACCCGAACACACCGCGCCTTTGACGAATTACATGGCCTGGAAGGCGCAGATTTCCACCGGCTGCTAACCGTGGCGGTAGGTGCCCACCATGGGCATTTGGGGCCTGAATTCGTGGAGAAGCTGCTGGCCAGCGACGACCGTACCGGCCTGCTCAATGACTTCGCTTCCATCCGGGCCCAGTTTGTCGAGGACAACGCCCAGGCCGGCCGGGTGGCTGATCGCTTCGCGGTAATCGCGCTGGCAAGTGAGATGGCCATAGCCTTTAAGCTGCTGCCCTGGGCACCTGGTAGCGCCTTGGCCGACTGCCAGTTGCTGTACGGCGAGTGGCTGAGCCGGGTGGGCGGTGGTAACGCCGAAGACCGCCAGATCATGGCCGGTGTCCTGGACTTCATCGACAAGCATGGGAGCAGTCGGTTTTCGGACGTGGACGACCAAACCCCAGACACCAAGGTGTTCAACCGCGCCGGGTACTGGGAGCTGATCGGCACCAAGCGGCTGTACCTGTTCAACAAGTCCGCGCTCATCGAGGCGGCACACGGCTACGGGCTGTCTCGCGTTATCAAGGCCCTGGAGGGAGCAGGCGCCCTTGCAAAACGAGATACCGACCGCAAGCGCCACACCAAGAAATATCGCTTGCCTGGTGGCGGGTCGGCTGGACTGTACGTGATCGACCCTGAGGTCATGGACATTGAAGGAGCTACGGTATGACAGCCCACCAGCACAGCGATTGCCCGAATTCACAGGAACCTGAAATTGGTGGGAACGGTGGGAACAGTGGGAACGGCCAAGCGGGCCGGGGCTTTCAGCCGTTCCCACCTAATAAAAAGAGTGGGAACAAGTGGGAACACACAGTCGCTTTCCAATATAAGAACCTGCCATGCCTGCCTAGTTTGGTTATCACCGTTCCCACAAAAATTGGAGTGGGAACAAACTGGGAACACGAAAACACCCCTGCAGGCCACGGTTTATATGGGTTGTTCCCACCGTTCCCACTGTTCCCACACTTTTTCGCATCACAGGAACATGTGATTAGGAGCATTTCTGGAGGCTGGCTATGAGTTTGCTATCCGACCTGCTCAACCAGCTCCCGGCAAAGCCAGTAGCAAAGGCACCAGGAGAACGTCCTCAACTGAGGCTTGTGGAGCGCCCTGGGCGGCAGCCGGCCCGAACCTATACCAATGCCGCCAACGCAACGCCCGAGTGGCGCCAGGCCCGCGATCAATACCTCAACCACATCATGGTGTGCCGCAGTTGCTATGCGCCCACCAGCCGCTACTGCCAGGCGGGCGCAGCGCTGCGCGCCCAGTACGACGACACGCCGATGGAGACGACCAATGAGTAATGAAACACCGGGGTTCAATTCAGGCAGCGTGAAACGGCCGGTTTCGACCGAGCAGCGCCAGCAGGTGATCGATCTGCGCCGACGTATGTCTCTCAAGCAGGTGGCCGAGCAAACCGGGCTGGTGCTGGGCACGGTCAAGACGATCATTTCTCGGTCGGGAGCCTTCCGGGACAACGAGCTCCATCGAGCCATGTTCTGCCTTCCGTCGCTCAAGCCGTCGACCGAAACCCAAGTGGCGCTCAAGGAACTGCCGCCGCAGCAGATCGTGACGGGCGACCGTGACGTTGATGCCCTGCTGTGGCTGCGGGAGGTGGTGGGCACCGGCCAAGCTGGCCACATCGAGGCAGCGATGGCAGCCGCGAAGAAGATCAAGACGCCGGCCAAAGAGTTGGAAAAGCGGTACCGCGACTGGCTGCAGATCATGCATCCCAATAACCTGTTTGCCGCACTGTCGTCATTCGACCTGGGCAACCTGGAGGCGCTGGCCCGCAGGTCCGTGGAGAAAGCCGAGCTACAGGCCGAAGCCCGCGCCCGATTCGGAGACCTGATATTCAGCCATACCGATGCCGAGGTTTTCTGCGCTGTCACGCTGGACGGCCTGGAATGCTGCTCGATGGGGATGCTGGACAAGGCCGAGGTGGCAGAGCGTTTCAAGGCCAAGCCCGAGCTGATGCCGAACACCCTGGCCGACTGTCTTCGGGAGCTGGAATACTGGAATCGGCTGTACTGGTTGCGCAACGCCGTAGACGGAGAATCCGGGGATGCGGCGCCGGAAGCCAGCGCCCGGGACTGGTTTGTGTTCGACCTGCTAGGCGAGATCAGGCCTCGCAATAGGGACGAGGCCAAGGCGGTGCTGAGTTACCTGGTCACTGGAGGCCGGGCCGACTCCATGAAGGACTGCAACCGCATCATGGAGAACCTGCTCGGGTAAGTAAGAAGGGGAGCAGGCCCACAGGCAAAGCCAGTGTCAGCTCCCACAGTGCCGAAACTCCAGATATCCGTTCACTCAACAGGTTTCGGTTCGCTGGCTGGACGCCCGTATCAATTTGGCTGGCCCGGACTTTGTGCAACAAGCAACACCCGAAAGTCCGCCGCCAAGCCTTGAAACTCGGTGTTTCAAACCGTCCTACTTTAGGTACACCCAAAAATACCAGGTTTAGGCCGCTGCGGCCGGAGCCATCAAACTGGAGATAGTCCCTATGGCTAAACAGCCCAAAACTGAAAGCACCACCGATGAAGCTGGTAAAGAATGGAAGGGCATGCTGCCAGAGCTACAGGCCCTCTCTTTGATTGCCGGCATCCGTCCGTACACCGGCGCCGACGTGGAGAAAATCGCTGCCGAACTGCAACACCAGATTTCGATGGCCGCGGTTGGCGATATGGGGCGCGGCCGGGCGATGCTGGTTTCCCAAGCCGAGGCGCTCAATGTGCTGTTCTTCAGCCTGCTGGCGAAAGCGG
>KI547167.1:639511-643468 GCA_000497835.1 gamma proteobacterium L18
GGCGCGTCTGCTGGGCGCCAGCCAGCAGGTTTGAGCACTGCGGAGCGCCACTGACCCGTTTGTGGTTTCTCCACATGCTTGATTGGGGAATTTCCGCAGCCTTGCGAACGCTCGCAGCCGCTGCTGCGCCACGAAACAAAAACCTCGAAAACGTGGCGCGGAACAAAACCACTCATATTCGGGAAACTCCCGCCAGTTTGAACGCAGGCTCCCCTCCCATCCCAGCCCCCCCCTGACCTTGAAACTCAAGGACCAGGCGACCTTCAGGTGAGGTAGGCCCTCATGTCGCCGGCTCTTGCCTGGCTTGAGCTAATCTCCGCAGGACAGCATTAGGAGGAAGTGGCATGGCTTCGATGGACGTAGCAATCGTTGATGGGCAGCGAACGCCACCAGCGCCAGGGCTGAAGGGGATTTGTGAGAGGTGCGAAGCACAAGCTCAGGCTAAGTGTGGGCCGATCGTGCGCTGGCATTGGGCGCATGCCGGTCGACGTCACTGTGACCCGTGGATGGAAAATGAGGGGCCTTGGCACAAGGCATGGAAGGAGATGTTCCCGTTCGCGTGGCGGGAAAACGTTCGGTTTGACATGGCCACTGGGGAAAAACATGTCGCTGATATACAACGCCCTGATGGCTTGGTTGTTGAACTTCAGAACTCGCCCATGCCGCTCGACGAGATGCGAAGTCGGGAGCAGTTCTATGGCGAGAGGATGATCTGGATCGTCAATGGGGAAAGTTTTCGCAAGCACATCAGCATCGGTGTTGCTCTGCCAGCCCCCGAGCATCCCCTGCTTGAAGAATATCAGTTGGCTATGCCGATCTTTGGGGCCCAAGCGGCTTTGTGGCTTGGGTACTTTCGTCGGGCAGATTGGAATGCTCGGACGTCCACACGCGACCTTATGCAGCTCTTCCACGGCAAGGAGTTTGAGACCCTTGAGGGATCGCACCGTGGCCACCATGCCTGGTCCTGGAAAAGGCCACGTGAGGTTTGGCTACATGCCCGGCGTACCGTGTTCTTAGATTTCGGCGGGAGTGGGTGTCTTTGGGCACTGGTGAATTACAAGGGGCATACCGGGAAGGCGATTTATCCCGTCGTTCGCGAGCGGTTCATGCAAGCTGCTTTATCCGGAGCTCAGCTCGACTTTGATCAACCCTCTAGCATTGCTGTTCCGATGGCGCCGTGGGTTTAGCTTTACATCGCCTGAGGCTAGCCGGCGTTGACGAAACGACCGATATCGAGCGACTCGACGGGCGGCAGCGTGTAGAAAACGACACACCGTGTTGAAATCTACACACTGTGGCGCACTCACCACGCTCGGTTGATGCCTGTCCTCTTCCTCAACCTGCCGTTTCAGAGAAGGCAACCGATGAGGTTTCCCCGCAAAAGCAGCGAACCTAGTTCGCTCAGAGCAGTCTATTTTTCGGGGCATACAGCGATTTTAACAGCCACGAAACGACAGCATCATGCTTGAGCCCTGGACCGATAGCCGAAATTTATTGGTTTTTCGAGTCACAAATGCTGTGTAATAAGCCTACAGGGTGCGTGAGTACGTCCTCTGTCATGATGTTTTCATGCCGTAGCAACTATTTGGACGCTGGACAGGATGCCCGGACGGCCAACAACGATGACCAATCTAGGTCATCGCATCGGGGCTCAAGGATGAACAGGAGGGATGCGTGATGGTCAAGAAAATCAGAGACGAGTACGAAGGTTTTTAACCTTTACGTGTAACTTGTTCCAGAGGGAGGCCAATGGCCTCCTTTTTAATGCCCGAAGGATGGTGCAATAGGTATGGATTTTTTTGTGGCATGCTGGACCGCCATCAAAGCGACGATGGCGGAAGATTGGTTCAAGGGGTTCATGGTCATGACCGGCGTCATCGTGGCAATCACCTCAGTGGTGAGCGCCAGAACGATTGCCAGGCGCAAGCAAACTGCGGACCTAATGTTCGGCACCCGTGCGGACGAAAACCTAAACGCCGGGTACCGGTGTTTGCAAAAAATGCATACCGGCGTCGACGTAAACATGCGATCACTCGCGTCGAACGACAAAAAAGATTCAGACGAGGCTAACCGTATTCGCTACGTCCTCAACCACTGGGAGCGTGTTTTCGTTGGCGTCCGCCAGGGAATTTATGACGAAAAAATGTTAAGGGAAGCGAACTACAACACTGTTATCCGCACATGGGCTCAGGCAAAGCCGTTTGTGGAGGCTGTACGTGAGACTGAGCAAAAGCTCACCTACTATCAGTGCCTTGAAGACGCTGCCAAGCGGTGGAAGAAAAAACCACTGAAGCAGATCCGCAAGTAGTACTGGAGCCTGCCCGACGGGCTCCTACTCCTCCTAGGCTATCCCTTAGCCCACCATTTCCAGGGATGCATGGACTAATCTGAGCGGTTGGGTTTGTTGGGGCGCATCAAATCCCTTTGGATTTGAGCCCAAACTACCGGAATCCCGGCAGTATCCGCCGGGTCGAAACTACCAGAATCAGTCGAGTAGACCGAAATTGGTAGGCTCATTATCGATGGCTGCCCCATGCCGCTGATCACGACCCTGTGAGCAGTGTCCGCCCTTCCGCTCTGATGCCAGTCACATTAGCTGGGCGAATCAAACACCAGGGGCTGACCATGAACCAATCTGCACAGAACCATATTTGCGCTGCCGATACCCAAGTCTCGATCAACGGGCTGACCCGATCCGCCAGGGAGTGGGCTGACGTGTTCGGCCTGGGCTGGCAAGCGCTGAAGATGCGCCGGTATCGCGGCATGGCCTGGGAGGATGCGTTCAAGCCGCTGCGCCGCGGCCCCCGAGCAAAGCCTCACGTCACGCCGAAGTAATTCTGCTCGCATCGGTTGTGGGCTCGGTTCCAGTCACAAACTCTAGACGGAACACGCCCACATAGACCGAGTGAACACCATGGCCATTGGCGATATTGACGGCGACCTGCCGCTCACCAACGCAGCAAAAACAAAACAGACTTCTTTCGACCAGACGAACCTTCCGGCTCAGTACCAGAGCCAGGGCCCGGTTGGTCGCGCTGCCCAGCAACTGCCCAGCCCGATGCCGTCCCTGACGCAGGTTGGCCAGCCCAGCACCGCGCAATCTGCTCCTGCAACCCCTGCTGCCCCTGCTGGCGCTTCTCAGACCTCAAGTGCCCCGCGCCTGTCGTCGCTTTCCGACGTAGGGTTGCCAGCCGGACAGACCTCGTTTGATGCGACCAACACGCCGGCGCAGTACCTCGGGCATTCAACCCCAGCCCCATCCACCGCGCCGTCGCTATCGCAAGTGGCCATGCCTGGCGCAGACCCAATCAGACCTCCAGCCCCAGGGCTGGGCCCGTTTGGCGCACCTGGTGCGGCGGCCAGCAACCTGATCACCAGTCGGCAGCCAATGGCATCGCTCACCAATATTGGCAGCCCAGCAGTGGAGGTTTCTGCTCCGGCGGGCGGTAGCTCACTCGCGCTTCCTGGCGCGACCGCCTCGAATGCGCCTGGGGCGGGCTCTGTCGCGCTGGCAGACTCCAGCCCCAGCCCGCAATCTCGAACGCCGTCGCTCACCGATATCGGCCAGCAAGCAGGAGCTCCTATTGGCGGGGGCAATACTGCCCAGCCTAACCTGCCAGGGCGGGACCTGCTTTCCAGCGGGATTTCGCCACAGTCGCCAGCACCGGCATCCGCCCCCTGGCCACCCAGCAGCCCGGAGCGGACGCACCGGCGACACGTAGCGCGATGCCTTCGCTGACCGATGTTGCATCTGGGACTGCGAGCTCGTCGCCATCAGCGGTAGTTCAGGCGCCTAGGAGCTCTGCGGCCGCCGCCACAATTCCGGTGGCTGCCCCACCAGCCGCCGGGCAAGTGGCCGGCGCCCCATCGAGCCCGCCAGCTAGCTCTGCCCCGACTTTGAACGGATTCCAGCCCACCGGCATCGGCATCGGCGCCCAAGGTGGCCAGATCGTCGGC
>KI547168.1:0-6018 GCA_000497835.1 gamma proteobacterium L18
ATCTACAGGTTGCCTGACACCATAGAATCTCCCACAGTGTAACGCCTCACATAAGTATTTGACTCAACACTGTGGGAGCAAAGCTTGCTCGCGATGAGGCCGGTGCAGGTTGTCCAAAACTGTAAAGTCTCTGCCCAGGGTCGCTCAGCCCAACCGCGCCAGGCGCTGGATAATCTGCGGCCGCTGCGCCCGCCACTCATCCGCCGTGATCCCCAGCAACATCACATCCAGCCGCACGCCATCCTTGCACACGTTCTGCCGCCGCACGCCCTCCAGGGTGAACCCGAACTTCTGATGCAGGCGCACCACCGCCGGGTTGCTGGCCAGCACTTCGCAGTTGAGCTTGGCCAACCCGACATCATCAAAGGCATGGTCCAGCAACCAGCATTCCACCTGGCTGCCCAACCCCTTGCCCTGCAGTTCGCTGTCCAGATAAAACGCCCAGTCAGCGCATTGGTGCAGGGCATTGATGGCGTTGAGCGACACCACCCCACGGGGTACGTCATCGACCATCACCACGTACACCGCCTGGCGCCCGTTGCCTTCAAGGCTGGTGAGCCAGGCCTGATGTTCCTGGGGGCTGATTTCGTGATCGGTGTACATGAACCGACGCACCTGCGGCTGGTTGCGCAATTGGCGCACGCGTTCGCGAACGAGGGCGTCGGTGGCCAGGATGGGCACGAAACTGATCATGCCAGGTAGTCCCGCGCGGCCTGCAGGATTTCATCCGACAGTGGGTCGCCCTCGGTGGCGCGGGCCAGGGTGATGGCGCCCACCATCAGGGTAAATTCGATCAGCGCGGCTTTGCGGCGCTCGTCAGCCTGGGGTTGCTCCATCACCCCTTCGTAATCATCCAGCAACGCGCCCACGCCTTCGCGGTAGGCCAGGCGCAGCGGGCTGTCCGCAGGCTCGCGGCATACGTCGCCGGAGAAGCCCACGGTGGGGCAGCCTTCGCCCGGCAGGTCGCGGTTGCTGTCGGCCAGGTAGTTCTCGACCAGCGCCTGGCGCGCGCCCTTGCGATCACGGGTGGGGGCGATGCGTTCTGCCCAGCGCTGCACCGACTGCGCGAACGCCTGCTGGCAGGCCTGGGCAGCCAGGGCTTCCTTGGACTCGAAATGGCCATAGAAGCCGCCGTGGGTCAGCCCCGCGGCGCTCATCACCTCGGCGACGCTGAGGCCCTTGAGGCCGCGCTCGCGGAACAGGCGCGTGGCCACTTGCAGAATGATTTCACGGTTGCGTTCGGTTTGCTGGCGGGATACGCGGGGCATGATGGTCTCGGTGTGACAGGCGCAAAGGGTAATAGGGTCATTGCTGTTCGCGGGCGCGTCGGGCGGCGTAGGCACGCAGGTGCGTGTAGGCCAGGCGCAGCACGGAGCGGTCCGGGGTTTCCACCTCTTCAGGCAGGCGTCGGCGCAGCAGGTCGCCAAGGGCGTGCTCGGCCTCGGTGGCGTCGCCGCGTTCGACGTCACGCAACATCGAGGCCGTCAGCGCCGAACCCGGTTGGGTCAGCACCTGCAAAAATGCCTCGCGCACCGGTTCGCGTGGCGGGTAGCCGGCCTGGCGGGCAATGGCCGAGCACTCCTCAAACAGGTCGCAGATCAGGTCTTCGCCGCCTGCGGCCACGATGTCACCAACGCTGGCGCGCATCAGGCAGGTAATGCCGGCGCCGGTGGCGATGAAGGTCCATTTTTCCCACATTTCCTGGGTGATGTCGGGGCTTAGTTGGGCGGCGAAACCGGCGTTGTCCAGTAGCTGCGCCACGGCCTGCACGCACGCGCTGTCCTGGCCGCTGCGCGTGCCAAAGCTGAGATCATCGCGTTCATTGAAGTGCACGATGGTGCCATCGTCCCGCTTGTCCAGCGACACGAAACACTTGCCACCCAAGACATGGCTGGCGCCAAAGCGCTCGTCCAGCAGGTCCAGATGGCGCATGCCGTTGAGCAATGGCAGGATCAGCGTGGTGGGCCCTGTTGCTGTCGCCAAGTCATCCATGACGGCCTGCAACTGCCCGGCCTTGCAACTCAGAATGATCAAATCGAATGGGCGGTCGATGTCTGTGGCCAGCACCCAAGGCACCTTGGCCAGGCTGATGTCGCCCAGCGGGCTGCGCACCTGCAAGCCCTGTTCGTCCAGTTGCCGGCCCCGTGCAGCACGTACCAGGAAGGTCACGTCGCGTCCAGCCGCCAGCAGTCGCCCGCCAAAATAGCCGCCCACCGCCCCGGCCCCCACGATCAAAATCCGCATGATCTCCACACTCCCTGAATATCGAAGGCCAACGCTTGGGCATAACCCCATAAAATATAGGCCGATCACGCTCGCAAGAATAGAGTGTGATCGACCTTTATTTTGACTTTCTTTAAGGTCAAACGTTCACGCGAGTCGCCAACTGACCCCCTCTATGCCGAATTTTTCCGCCATGGGCCGGCTGGTTTTCTTCACCCGTTCGCGGCCGAACCGGCCAATGCGGCCCACGCCCGCATCACAACTTGCCCAATGCCACGCCTCACCGTTGTCCATGGTTTGCGCGCGGATGATGAACGACTTCGCTTCGCCATTGAGGGTGTAATCAATGACGTAGAGTTTTGCACTGTTCATAAAACCCAAATTCCTCCCTGTGACCTGTTAAAGATCATGCCTGCGGGAAAAAATTCAGTCGGATTGTAGGACAGCTGCTACTCGCCGCTGACGGTCCAGTGCACGGCGTCCTTGGGGAATACCACCTGCTCCAGGCGATGGGCGATGCCGCACGTCAGCGAGTCATCGGCAGCGATGACCTTCTCCTCGGCGGACAGGCATTTGAAGATGTCCAGCTTCTGCTCGGCGTCGGCGGTTTCATCCTTGAAGATGGTGACGTAGCGCTCCAGGTCATTGTTGAGGCTGGAGAGGTACTCCCGCAGGCGCGAATGGTCGACCGAGTTCTGGCTGAAGTACCAGTTCATGGGGTGGATCAGAAAACGTGACTGCGGCGCGGCGATGCGTTCGGTGCCGGCCAGGTAGACGATGATGCCCATGGACTCGATGTTGCCGGAATTGATGGTGCGCACCGGTATGCCCAGGGACTTGATGAAGGTGTAAATGGTAAAGCCGAAGTTGGTGCTGCCGCCCGACGAGGACATGTTCAGCCACAGCGACTCGGCGCCGGCTTTCACGGCTTCAAGGCAACGGTCACGCAGGCGTTCGTGGGTGCTTTGGTCGATCTGGCAATGGAAATGAACAATGTGTTGTTGGCTCACCGTCATGTCCTTGTGTTCGGGTATGCAGGCCGGGGACATTGCCCCGGCCCTGACTCAGCGGTTAGCTGCGGCCGCCACCGTGGCTGCCTTGACCGCCTTTTTTACTGCTGTCGGGGGTTGCTTTGCTCCGGTCGTTTGGCATTTTGCCTGCAGTCGAGCCGGAAGATGCCTGACCGCCTTTTTTCCCGGCGTCAGATGCTTTTTCACGATCATTGGAGAAGTTTCCTGGGTTCGACTTGCCTGTGTTAGCCATGATTCTCTTCCTCAGTGTTATCGGATGTGCACAGTCATTGACCGTGCATTAACTGTGAAAGGCAAAGCCGACAAAAGTTTATTGATTATAGGAAGCCGAGACGGGCGGTCTTAGTGTTTTTGGCTTGAATATTTAGTGCCAAAACGACTGTTGCCCCGGCCTCCTGAAACCATTCGTTCAACACAGACAGAACAGCGCCACTTGCGGTGCTTCACTGATCCACTGATGGCATACTCGCCAGCCACCCAGCCCGGCCATTTCGGTGAACGACTCCACGGTGAACTTGTGCGAGTTCTCGGTGTGCAGGCGTTCGCCCTCGGCAAAGTGGAAGGCCTGGCCGGCCACTTGCACCACTTGTTCGCGCTGGCTGACCAGGTGCATTTCCATGCGTTGCAGCTCGGCGTTCCACAGCGCCAGGTGGCGGAAGTCATTGAGCACGAAGTTGCCGTCCAGCTCGCGGTTCATGCGTTTGAGCAGGTTGAGGTTAAAGGCAGCGGTCACCCCCTGGGCGTCGTCGTAGGCGGCCTCCAGCAGGGCAGGTTCCTTGACCATGTCCACGCCCACGATGAACCAGGCATTGCGCCCC
The DNA here is from genome assembly GCA_000497835.1 of gamma proteobacterium L18. Lineage (GTDB taxonomy): Bacteria > Pseudomonadota > Gammaproteobacteria > Pseudomonadales > Pseudomonadaceae > Aquipseudomonas. The sequence continues at coordinate 4,073 of KI547168.1, forward strand.
AGCAGCGTGTGGGCCGAGCGCAGAAACTGCACGGCTTGCGGGCGGGTGAAGTTGCCGATGGTGGAGCCAGGGAAAAAGCCTACTCGTGGCCGCCCCTTGACTGCGGCAGGCAAGTGCAGGGCGCGGGTGAAATCATCTACCTGGGGCGCGATTTCCAGGTGTGGGTAGCGGCCACGCAGGTTGCTGGCCGCGTTGTCCAGGGCGTCCTGGCAGATGTCGATGGGCACGTACACGCCGATCTGCGGTGCGGCATCCAGCAGCATGGCAATCTTGTCGCTGGCGCCACTGCCGAACTCCACCAGTGCCGCGCCGTCGGGAATGATCGCGCCGATCTGCGCGGCCACATCGGTCAGCAGGGCGGTTTCGGCGCGAGTCGGGTAGTACTCGGGCACCGTGCAGATGGCCTCGAACAGCTGCGAGCCGGCGGCGTCGTAGAAATATTTGGGCGACAGGCTTTTGTGCGGCGCCGACAGGCCGGCGATCACATCGCGGGCGAACTCGCTGTTGTGTGCCCCATCCTGACAGGCGTCGCGGGCCAGGCGCAGGCCGCCGAACATCCAGCGCAGGCCGGGGGTGAAGAAATTGCGGTAGCTGGGCCGACAGTGGTCGGGGCTGCTGATGCTGGCGCCGCCGCGCAGCACCATCTGGTTGACCATGAACTTGCCGTTGTACTCGCCCACCGCCGAGGGCGCGGGGTGGAAACCCGGGTAGGCGCAGTAGGCCGTCTGGGTCCATTGCCAGGCCACGTCGTCCACCTGTTCGAGCAGACCGGTGGTGGCCGCCAGCTCCCATTCGGCCTCGGTGGGCAGGCGCGCCTCGGCCCAGGTGGCGAAGGCGCAGGCTTCGTAATAGCTGATGTGGGTGACAGGCGCGTCCGGGTCCACAGGCACCAGCCCGGCCAGGGTCATGACCTGCCATTGCTCGCCCTGCTGCTGCCAGTACAGCGGCGCCTGCCAGTCCTGGTCCCGGGCCATGGCCCAGCCGTCGGACAGCCACAGCCCAACCGTTGAATAGCCGCCGGCAGCCATGAAGCGCAGCCACTGGCCGTTGGTCACCAGCCGGTCACTGATCTCGAAGGGCGCCAGGTACACCTTGTGCCGTGGGCCCTCGTTGTCGAAAGCGAAGCCGTCACCGTCGTGGCCGATGTCCACCAGCCCGCCGTCCAGCGTCTTGAATTGGCCCTCGCGGCCCGGCGCATCGGCCGGCCAGGCAGGGTCGTACGCAGGCTTGAGCGCCGACAGGCTGAACAGGTGCAGGATGTCCATCAGCAGCAACTCCTGATGCTGCTGCTCGTGGGCCAGGCCCAGGTCCACTAGCGCCAGGGTGGCGGCGTCCAGGTCCATGGCCAGCAGGCTGCCCATGTGCAGATCCACGTATTGCCGGTAGGCCATCACCTGGTCCAGCGCCGGGCGGGTCATCAGCCCGCGCTGGGGCCGCGGCTGGCGCGGGCCGACGGCTTCGTAATAGGAGTTGAACAGGTAGCAGAAGTCGGCGTCGAAGGGCCGGTATTCAGGCAGGTTGGGCGCCAGCAGGAAGGTTTCGAAGAACCAGGTGACGTGGGCCAGGTGCCATTTGGTGGGGCTGGCGTCGGGCATCGACTGTGCCACCATGTCCTCGGGGCTCAGGGGGCTGGCCAGGCGTTCGCTGTGGCGGCGTACCTGGCGGTAGCGCTGCAGGCGTTCATCGGCCAGGGTGGGCAGGGTTTCCAGGGCATGGCGTGGCATGAGGTTCATCAGTCATGGCTCCGCGGCTTCGTCGTTGGCGACGTGAGTGGGCGACCTTCTGATGACCTTGGTGGGGGCGGGGAGTTCTGTTTTTGGGGCTGGAGTTTTACGGCTTGGTTTTTTTGGCGTTCATGAGATCGCGCGCCGCCCGCGCGGCGCTTCCCCGCCCCACGCGCAAGCCCGGTCCTACATTTGTTTCGGGCCAATAACGTCAGTGATATT
>KI547168.1:6400-11737 GCA_000497835.1 gamma proteobacterium L18
GCCTGGTCCGCCTTGTTTGCTCACTGCACATTTGTGTTGGTGCCACCAAGGCGGACTAGGCAATCTCACAGAAAATGGCACGTTGCAGCAAATGTAGGACCGGGCTTGCGCGTGGGGCGGGGAAGCGCCGCGCGGGCGGCGCGCGATCTCATGAACGCCTAAAAACCCAAGCCAAGCCCAAAAACCTCACCCCCCAGGCCGCTCATGCACCAACGCCAACGTCGCATCCAGCAACCTGACCATATCATCGATATCCTGGCGCATCTCCAAATGCTCGCGCGCCTCGTCGTACAGCTCCAGGCGCAACTTGAGCCGCGACAGCGGCGTGCGCAGGTCGTGGGACACCGCGCCCAGCAGGTAGCCGCGCTGGCGCAGCTGTTCGCGGATGCGCCACTGCATGCGGTTGAAGGTCAGGGTCGCCTGTTGCGCCTCCAGCAGTCCGTGGTCCAGCTCCGGCAGGGGCGGGCTGTCCAGGTCTTCACTCAGCCGTTCGGCCGCGGCGCTGAATCGTTGAATGGGGCGCGACAACAGCTTCGAGCAATACCAGGCGCCCGCCACCAGGCTGGCGATCTGGATAATCAACGGCACGATCGGGCCGCTGAACGGGGTACGCGGCGGCTCGATGGGCTCGCCGGTTTGCAGTTCGTGCAGGTGCTCGGCATGGAACCGGGCATCTTCCTGTGCCTTGCCGTACTCCTGGAACCACACGAACGCCAGGCAGTGAGCCAGGACAATGGCAAACACGGAAATACCGAACAGGCGGGCGAACAGCGAATTGGCGAAGCGTGGCAGGCGAAGGCTGGACATGCGAGGGCTCTTGGGCCGGAACGTTCGGATGAGGCAGCATCGCGCCGGGTTGTGTCGCGTTGATTTCACGAATGTATCGGGGAATAGGTGGCTGTTTGTGTTGAAGCCTCAAGAACACGGCGCCACGCGCCTGCGACAACCCACCACACCCAAAACCCTTCCCATTTTCGACCGTTTCTCAGCTAAGTCTTTGCTTCTCAAGCACAATCCCGGACAATCGCCCCCCCTTTTATGGCCGGGGCGCTGCCTGCTTCATGTTTCATCCCGTCTCGGCCACGTATGAATAACCGGCAAGCGGAGATTCGACCGGATGAATGAACAGGCCAACAGCCTCGACCAACACTACGCGGCGCCACAAGTGACGCTAAGCCGTTGGAACCGTCACGACACCACCTGGATGCTGGGCCTGTTCGGCACAGCCATCGGCGCGGGGACCCTGTTCCTGCCGATCAATGCGGGCCTTGGCGGTTTCTGGCCCTTGCTGATCCTGGCCTTGCTGGCCTTCCCGATGACCTATTACGCACACCGCGGCCTGGCCCGTTTCGTGCTGTCGGGGCGTGAAGGCGCGGATATCACTGAGGTGGTGGAACAGCATTTCGGTGCCAAGGCGGGTGCGCTGATCACCCTGCTGTACTTCTTTGCCATCTTCCCGATCCTGCTGATCTACAGCGTGGCCCTGACCAACACCGTGGGCAGCTTCCTGGAGCACCAGTTGCACGTGCAGCCACCGCCGCGCGCGCTGCTGGCCCTGCTGCTGATCGTCGGCCTGCTGGGCGTTGTGCGCTGTGGCGAACGGGTGATCGTCAAGGCCATGAGCCTGATGGTGTACCCGTTCATTGTCGCGTTGTTGCTGCTGGCGCTGTTCCTGGTGCCGCACTGGACCGGTGGCATCCTGACCACTGCCAGCAACGTGCCTGAGCCGTCGGCGTTCCTGCATACCCTGTGGCTGGCGATTCCGGTGATGGTGTTCTCGTTCAACCACTCGCCGATCATCTCGGCCTTTGCGGTTGACCAGAAGCGTCGCTATGGCGCCAATGCCGAGCAGCGCAGCTCGCAGATCCTGGCGCGTGCCCATGGCCTGATGGTGGTGATGGTGCTGTTCTTCGTGTTCAGCTGCGTGCTGACCCTGTCGCCGGAACAACTGGCCGAAGCCAAGGCACAGAACCTGTCGATCCTGTCGTACCTGGCCAACCATTTCAGCAACCCGACTATCGCCTTTGCCGCGCCGGTGATTGCCTTCGTTGCCATCGCCAAGTCGTTCCTGGGCCACTACATCGGTGCCAGTGAAGGCCTGAAAGGCCTGATCGTGAAGAGCGGCAAGCGCCCGGCGGCCAAGACCATGGACCGCCTGGTTGCAGCTTTCATGCTGGTGGTGTGCTGGTTGGTGGCCACCCTGAACCCGAGCATCCTGGGCATGATCGAAACCCTGGGCGGCCCGGTGATTGCGGCCATCCTGTTCCTGATGCCGATGTACGCCATCCGCCGCGTGCCGGCCATGCGTGTGTACGCCGGCAAGCTGTCGAACGTGTTTGTGGTGGTGGTAGGGTTGGTGGCGATTTCGGCGCTGGTCTACACCCTCTGAAGGGCAGCTGCAAGGTGCAAGCTGCAAGCCGCAAGCCGCGCTTTGCTTGTAGCTTGCAGCTCACACCTTGCCGCTCGCAGCGAGGCGAGCAATCGCCATCCTGGCGCAGCAGCGCCGCCGGCGTTGCCTATGGCCTGTATCTGGACGGTACCGGTGATGACTTGCGCAATGGCAACGGCACCGCCCACTATCAGCTGTTCATGGCCAACGGGCGCCAGCCGATCCTGGCCGGCCAGGCCTTTGCCTCTGACAGCTATGGCCTGGCGGCCGGTGTGGGCCTACTTCGCCCCCGACCGCAGCCTGCGCGACCAGGTGCCCCACGACCCACAGGGCTATGACGCCCAGGGCTTTGCCGTGGAAGATTTCAACCTGCCGCGCAATTTGATGTTGGCGGCCAGCTGGGCAGGGTACAGTGCTACGGTCGAACAGGCGGTGGGCGATTTGCGCCGGCACCTGGCATCGACCTCTTGAGGAGGCAGGCGGCAATGGACGAAGTCGGGCAATTGGGCGAGATGCTCAAGCAATATGCGCTGAGTGAAGAGCACAAGAAACAGCAGTTCGAGGCCCAGTGCAGCCACTGGACCATGAGCATCAACGCCCTGTTCGAGCAGATCGAGCAGTGGCTGCAACCGCTCACCCAGAGCGGGCTGCTGGAGATCACCCGCGAACCCTACCTGGCCGCCAACGCCGCCTTCCCGGCGCCGCTGTCGCCCTTTGCCAGCCACAAACTGACCATTGCCCTGGCGCTGCGCAGTGTGGAATTCGTGCCCGAAGTGATGGGCGCCAAGGGCCTGGTCTCGCTGGCCGTGATGGGCCTGACGTCCGACCGCTACGGCAGCATCAGCCTGATCTGCACGCCACCGTCCCACGACTGGCAGTGGCGCAAGGACCGTGGCGTCAAGGAGCCGGAAGTGCACCTGCTGACTGCCGACTACCTGGCGCAGCAACTGCAGGCGCTGATCCCGCGGCCACTTCGGGATTGAGTCGCCATGGGTGAACGACCGGCATTACTGGCCTGTGCCGACGACTACGCCAGTGGCGAGATCATCGCCGCGCATTGCCATGCGCAGATCCAGCTGATCCACGCCACGGTGGGGGTGATGCGCGTGACCACCGTCCAGGGCAGTTGGGTGGTGCCGCCAGGGCATGCATTGTGGGTGCCGGCGGCGATGGAGCATGGCATCCGCATGACCGGTGATGTGCAGATGCGCACCTTGTTCATCGAGCCTTCGGCCCTGGGTTTCGAAGTGCCGAGCTGCCAGGTGGTGCGGGTGTCGGCGCTGGTGCGCGAGTTGATCCTGGCGGCCATTGGCAGCCTGGGTGCCGCGCAGTGCGAAGCCCGCGACCGGCACCTGCTGGGCCTGCTGTTCGCCGAATTGCAGATGGCACCGCCGCTGTCCACCTATGTGCCGTTGCCTGGCCATCCGCGGCTCAAGGCGTTGTGTGAATCCTTCGTCGCCGACCCTTCGCAAGAGTCCACCCTGCAGGATTGGGCCGACCAGAGCAACATGAGCTCGCGGACGTTGGCGCGGTTGTTCCTGCGTGAACTGGGCATGACCTTTGGCGAGTGGCGCACGCGCACGCGGCTGGTGCTGTGCCTGCAGCGGTTGGCGTCAGGGGTGAGCATTCTGGAAGTGGCGCTGGAGCATGGGTATCAGAGCCCGAGTGCGTTCAGTGCGATGTTCAAGCGGGAGCTGGGGTATGCGCCCAGTCATTATGCGGTGGGGTGAGGGGGGCTTTGGGTGCACAGGGGGGGGAGGGCTCTGGTGTTCATTGGAGGTGCATGGCGAGGGTTTTTGTAGTGTGGCGCAGATCGCGCGCCGCCCGCGCGGCGCTTCCCGGGCAGAGCCCGGTCCTACATTTGTTTCGGGCCAGTTATGTCAGAGGCATTACCTGGTCCGCTTTGTTTGCACCAACATAGATTTGCAGTGAAAAAACAAGACGGACCAGGCGATGGCACTGGCGTACCTGGCCCGAAACAAACGTAGGACCGGGCTTGCGCGTGAGGCGGGGAAGCGCCGCGCGGGCGGCGCGCGATCTGCGCTACACCACAAAACCCCCGCCATGCACTCCGCAATCCCAACCCAATCCCCCCCAATGTCCAAATCAAAACGACACTTGTCCCGAACGCAAGCGCATCCGCGCCATAGGATCCAATAATCTGCAGCCTTGCCAAATAACAAGCAGGCCTGCAATGCCCCCCTCCCGATTCCACCTCATGAAACTGCTGCCCTGGCTGCTGTTGGCCACGTTGCCCGCCTGCAGCCAATGGACCAGCCATGAGCCCATCAGATCCACCCTGAACCCCGGCAACCCGCTGCAACACCTGCCGGCCCAGGTCAGCGATCAACCCTTGCCCGCCCAGTGGTGGCAGCTGTACCAGGACCCGCAACTCAACCATCTGGTGCAACAGGCCCTGACCCACAACCAGGACCTGGCCGCCGCCCAGGCGCATGTGCAGGCGCTGTTGGGCGGCCTGCACCAGGCCGACGCGCAGCGCTGGCCGTCGACGCAGGTGCAGTTGGGCGCCAGCTACGGCAAGACCGCCGATGACCAGACCCTGGCCCAGGCCACCGACAGCCACGCGCCGACCCAATGGGAATTCAACCCCGGCCTGGAGCTGGCCTATCAAGTGGACGTCTGGGGCCAGGTGCAGCATGCCATCGAGCAGGCCCAGGCCAGTGCCGAGGCAGCTGTGGCTGCCGAGGACCAGTTGCGTGTGACCGTCGCCGCGCAGACCACCCGAGCCTATGTCAGCGCCTGCGCCCTGGCGGCACGCGCTGCGGTGCAGCGCCAGTCGCTGAGTGTGCTGGGCGACAGCGTGCGGTTGCTCGAACGCCAGCGGCAGGGTGGCGTGGTGACCGATTTCGAGGTGTCGCGCATGCGTTCATTGCTGGGTCAGACCCAGGCGCAGGTCCCCATGCTGGAGGCGCGCCGCCAGGCGGCCG
>KI547168.1:12018-26670 GCA_000497835.1 gamma proteobacterium L18
CTGCACCCACGTGCCGCAGTTGCCGCAAGCGCTCCCCGTGGGCGACGGCTGGCAATGGCTGTCCCGGCGGCCCGACATCCGCCAGGCCAACCGCGAACTGCAGGCCGCCAGCCTGCAAGTGGACGTTACCCAGGCCGACCTGTACCCCAAGGTCACCTTCGGTGCCTCGCTGACGTCCTCCAGCCACTCGGTCAACGAACTGGGCAGCAGCCAGGCGGTGATGTTCGGTATCGGCCCGCTGATCAGCTGGCAGTTCCCCAACCGCGCCGCCAACCGTGCCCGCGTCGATCAGGCCAAGGCCATGGAGCAGGGCGCGCTTAGCCGTTTCGACGGCCAGGTGCTGCTGGCCCTGCAGCAGGTTCGCCAGACGCTGGCGCTGTACGACGGCGAACGCCAGCGCCACGGCGCCTTGACCCTTGCCTTGAGCGCCAGCCAGCGCGCCTTCGACCTGGCCCAGCGTAATTACCAGGCCGGTGCCCTGGACTTTCTCGATGTGCTGGACAGCGAGCGGGAGCTGATCAGCCTCAAGGCGCAACTGGCCGATGCCGACGGCCAATTGCTGCAACGCCAGATCAACCTGTTTGCCGCCCTGGGGGGCGGCTGGCAGCGCCCCGAATCCCTTTCAGCCCATGCCGACGGAAGCAGCCGATGAACATTGCCGCCCATGATATCGACCACAGTCAACAGCAGGCCCTGGCCCGCCAACGCAGGCGCAAGCGCCAATTGCAGGTGAGTGCCGCAGTGCTGGGGCTCTGCGCGGCCGTGGGGTGTGCGGCGTACTGGTGGCTGGAGGGGCGCTTCCTGGAAAGCACCGACGACGCCTACGTGCGCGCCGATTGGGTGCCGGTGAGTGCCCGCATCAGCGGCTACGTGGCGCAAGTGCTGGTCAGCGATGATCAGCCGGTCAAGGCCGGGCAGGTGCTGGTGCGCATCGATGATCGCGATTATCAGGCCCGTTTGGCCCAGGCCCGCGCCGCGTTGGAGGAGGCCGATGCGGCCGTGCGCGCCGGCCAGGCCAGCCTGGGCGTGGCCCACCAGCGGGTGGCCGCGCAGCAGGCGGCCATTGCCCAGGCTGCCGCCCAGGCCGATGGCGCCCGGGCCGAGTTGCAGCGCGCAAGCCTCGACCGCCAGCGCTATCAGGGCCTGGTGCATGACCAGGCTGCCAGTGCCCAGCGCCTGGAAAGCGCGCAATCAAGCTTCGCCCAGGCCCGCGCCACCTTCGACGCCGCCCAGGCCCGGCAACGCCAGCAGGATCTGGCCCTGAGCATTGCCCGCGGCCGTGAGCAACTGGCCCAGGCCACGTTGCAGGGGCAGGTGGCGCGTCAGGCCCAGGCCCAGGCCTTGCTGACCCTGGCCGACAATGCCCTGCAGGACACCCTGATCCGCGCGCCCCTGGACGGTGTGGTCGGCCAGCGCAAGGTGCGCGAGCGGCAATACCTGGCGCCGGGTTTGCCGTTGCTCGCCGTGGTGCCGGTGCAGCAGGCCTACGTAGTGGCCAATTTCAAGGAAACCCAGCTGCAACAGATGCACCCGGGCCAGCCGGTAGACGTGCGCGTCGACAGCTACGGCGGTCAGCGTCTGGCAGGGCATGTCGCCAGTTTCTCGCCCGGCTCGGGCGCGGTGTTCGCCCTGTTACCGTCGGACAATGCTACCGGCAACTTCACCAAGATCGTCCAGCGCTTCCCGGTGCGCATCGTGCTCGACGCCCATGAAGCGCGCGCGCCGATCCTGCCCGGCATGTCGGTGGTCGCCACCGTGGACACCCGCGATGAGCGTTGAAGCGCCGGTGTCCCTGCGCGCCTGGGTGGCGGTGATCGGCGGATTGTTCGGCTGCTTCATGGCCGGCATGAACGTGCACGTGACCAGCGCTGCGCTGCCGGAAATCGAAGGTGCGCTGGGCGCCAGTTTTCAGGAGGGCTCGTGGATATCCACGGCGTATCTGGTGGCCGAGATCGTGATGATCCCGCTCACGGCCTGGCTGGTAGAGGTGTTCTCGCTACGGCGGGTGATGCTGGTGGGCGCCTTCGTGTTTCTGCTGGCGTCGGTGGCCTGCTCGCTGGCGCCCAATCTGGCGGTGATGATTGCCATTCGCGTGGTGCAAGGCGCGGCGGGGGCGGTGCTGATCCCGTTGTCGTTCCAACTGATCATCACGCAGTTGCCGGCCAGCAAGGTGCCCATGGGCATGGCGCTGTTCAGCCTGGCCAACAGCGTGGCCCAGGCGGCGGGGCCGTCCATTGGTGGCTGGCTGACGGATGCCTACAGCTGGCGCTGGATCTTCTACCTGCAATTGCTGCCCGGGGTGATGCTGCTGATGGCCATCGCCTGGGCCATCGACGCCAGTCCCATGAAGCTGCAACTGCTCAAGCGCGGCGATTGGGCGGGCATCACGGCCATGATCATTGGTCTGGGCGGGGTGCAGATCGTGCTGGAGGAGGGTGGCCGCGAAGATTGGTTCGGCTCCAGCTTCATCGTTGCCATGGCGTGGGTGTCGTGCCTGGCGCTGGTGTACTTTGTCTGGTCACAGCTGTATGGCAACCGCTCGTTCATCAACCTGCGTCTGCTCAAGGGCTACAACTTCGGCGTGGCCAGCGTGGCGATGTTTGTGTTCGGCGGCATGACCTTCGGCCTGGTGTTCCTGGTGCCCAACTATTTATCCCAGCAGCAGGGCTACAGTGCGCGGGAGGTGGGTGTCAGTTTGATCCTGTACGGCGTGGTGCAGCTGTTGCTGGCGCCGTTGATGCCGGTGTTGATGAAGCGCCTGAACCCGAAACTGATGGTGGCCAGCGGTTTTCTGATCATGGCGCTGGGCTGCTACCTGGGCGCGTTCCTGGACGCCGACAGCGCTGCCAACGTCATTGTGCCGTCGGTGGTGGTGCGTGGTATTGGCCAACCACTGATCATGGTGGCGCTGTCGGTGCTGGCGGTGGCGGGCCTGAGCAAGGCCGAGGCGGGCTCGGCGTCGGCGCTGTTCTCGATGCTGCGCAACCTGGGCGGCGCCGTGGTGACCGCCGCCCTGGCCCAGGCGGTGGAAGTGCGCGAGCGGGTGCACAGCGAGCGTATCGGCGAGGGCCTGAACATCTTCGCCCAGCCGGTGCAGGAACGCCTGGGCGGGATGCTGGATCCGTCGTTGCCACAGCAGCAACAGACCTTGGCCCTGATGATGGACAGCGTGCGACACCAGGCGTACCTGATGGCGTACAGCGATGCGTTCTACATCGCCTTCGTGGCGCTGGCCGGCTGCGCGGTGGCGGCGCTGATGATGCGCCGCTAACCAATGCCCCCCCAATCTGCAGCCTGGCCAACAAGGCTGACAACTCCGAGGGTCAGGCCATGGCACGTTGCAACAAATGTGGGACCGGGTTCTACCCGGGAAGCGCCGCGCGGGCGGCGCTCGATCTCAAGAGCGCCAAAAAAATCCAGACATGCGCCTGTAAGCCCCCCTGCGGTCACCAGCCAGGCACATCGAGCTTTACCGCCCTTTGCGAGGCAGACCGCGTCATGGCCACCAGGTGCTAGCCGATGTTTCTGTGGCGCCCTTGAGATCGAGCGCCGCCCGCGCGGCGCATCGCGGCCAAGGCCGACTCCTACCACGATCGGCGTAGGAGCCGACTTTAGTCGCGATGCAGACGACGTCATTTCAGGACAGTTGCTGCTAAACGGCGCCCTGCAGCAGGCTTTCATAGGGGATCCGCAAGCCGTCATGCAGCCGCTTGATCATCCTCAGGCTCAACGGCCGCTTGCCATTGAGCACCTCGGATACCCGGCCGCTTGGCCCGATGAATGCCTCCAGGTCGCGAGCGGTCAGGCCTTGCTGCTCCATCCGGAACTTGATCGCCTCGATAGGGTTGGACGGCGGAATAGGGAACCGGGCGTCCTCGTACTTCTCGATGAGCAGTGTCAGGATTTCCAGCTCGTCGCCCTCCGGCGAACCCATCGGTGCGTTCCACAGTTGCTCGACGCGCGCGAGTGCCTGGGCAAGGTCATCGTCGGATCGGATCGGCTTGATATCCATTAGACAGTCTCCGCATTGATTGCGTCGTATTGAGCATGGGTGCCTACGAAGCGGACAAATCCGATCTGGCGTTCGAAATCTATCGCCAGGATTACGCGGTATTTGTTTCCGCCGATGTTGAACACTACTCTGCCCCCCTTGAGAACGCTCGCAGTACGCAGCTCGGCCTTGAGTTCCTGCGGTGTGCGGTAGTTCGACTTTTCCATGTGCCGATACCACTCCGTCAGTGGGCTCATGGCGTCTGCATGCGCAGGGTGTTGTTCCCAGAATTGCCGCAAGGTTCCTTTTGCGATGATTCGCACCGTGGTGGATCTCCCGTTTTGGGAGATGATAGGGCGCCCCCCACCAAAGTTCAATCTTTTCACCCCCACCTACCAGATCAGGTAGTTGTGCCATTGCGCCATCACGTCGAGAATCACTCCTATTGGCAGCCCGTGTTGGCGCTGCCGCGCCTGCTTTGCAAAGCCCCCAGCCGTCTCACAACAACAAGGACGAACTCTTGATCTGCCGTGCCTGTCACTCGGGCACTGGCGGGCTGTATGCACGCAAATGGATGATTCATGTGGGAGGTGTGACATGCGACACGACAACTTCGTGGTCGATGGGCTGTTCAAGGATTACAAGGTCTACGTCGAAAGGATCGGCAACGACCCGCGCCGGAAAAACGTGCTGTGCGTCAATGGCGCCATGGCCACCACCACCTCGTTTGCCCGGGCGGCCAAGGTGATGGCCGAGCACTTCAACGTGTACATGTTCGACCTGCCGTTTGCCGGTCGTTCACGCGAGCACAACTGCCAGCAGCACCTGGTGACCAAGGATGACGAGGTGCAACTGCTGCTTGGCCTGATCGAGCGGTTCGAGATCCACCACCTGGCGTCGGCGTCGTGGGGCGGTATCTCAACGTTGCTGGCGCTCAGCCACAACCCCGAGTCCATCGACAGCTCGGTGGTGATGGCCTTCGCCCCCAGCCTGAACAAGGCGATGCTCGATTACGTGCAGAAGGCGCGTCTGCTGATCGAAAGCGACAGCAAGTCCGACATCGGCCACCTGCTCAACGACACCGTGGGCCGCTACCTGCCGCCGCGCCTGAAGGCCAGCAACCACCAGCACATGGCTTCGCTGGCCACGGGTGAATATCGCCAGGCCAAGTTCCATATCGAGCAGGTGCTGCAGCTGGGTGGCGGCGATTACCTGCATCGGTTGCAGAGCATCAACAGCCACGTACATTTCATCAACGGCCTGTGGGACGAGTACACCAGCCCGGCCGAAGCGCTGAATTTCGCCAAGTATGTGCCCAGCTGCAGTTTCGCCGTGCTGGAAGGCACGGGGCATTTCCTGGACCTTGAGTCGCGCCTGGCCGCCGCCCGCGTGCACCGGGCATTGATGGGGCACCTGTTGTCGGTGCCGTGGAAGCCCGTCGTCGCCCAGGCCCGGTACGCCTGAGTGCCAGCATCCAGCGAGGTTTCCCCATGCAGGTAATTCTGGTGGCCATCGGTTCGGCCGGTGATGTCTTTCCTTTCATTGGCCTGGGCAAGGCGCTGGTCGAGCAGGGTCATGCCGTGACCCTGTGCAGCATGCCGCCGTTCCAGGCCGCAATCGAACAGCACGGCCTGGAGTTTGTACCGGTGTGCGATGCGCTGACGTACCGCCAGGCCATGGACGACCCGCGCCTGTGGGAGCCCAAGACCTCGTTCGGCACGTTGTGGCAGGCCATCGCCGGCATGCTGGAGCCGGTGTACCGCTACGTGGTGTCACGCCGGTTCGAGGACATCATTGTGGTGGGGTCGCTGTGGGCGCTGGGCGCGCGCATCGCGCATGAGCGCTATGACATTCCCTACCTGTCGGTGCAGGTATCGCCTTCCACGCTGCTGTCGGCCCATGTGCCACCGGTGCACCCCAAGTTCAACGTCTCGCCGCGCATGCCGTTGCCGTTGCGCAAGTGGCTGTGGCGGGGCATTGAATACTTGAGCCTGGACCGTACCTGTGCGCCGGCCATCGATGCCCTGCGCCACAAGATCGGCCTGACGGGCACGGTGCAGCGTGTGTTCAGCGAATGGTTACACGCGCCCCAAGGGGTGCTGTGCCTGTTCCCCGGCTGGTTCGCGGCGGTTCAGCCTGACTGGCCGCGCCCGTTGAGCATGGTCGGCTTCCCGTTGTTCGACGGCAGCCAGGGCGGCGAGCTCGATCCGCAGCTGCAGGCGTTTCTGGCGGCCGGCAGTGCGCCCATCGTGTTCACCCAAGGCTCGACCACGCACTTTGACCAGCGCTTCTACCGGCTGGCCATCAGCGCCCTGGCCAAGCTGGGCGCGCGGGGCATCTTCCTGACGGCAGACCGTGAGCCTATCGGTGACCTGCCGGCCAATGTGTTGCAATGCAGTTACGCGCCCATGTCTACGCTATTGCCGCATTGTGCCGCGCTGGTGCACCCGGCGGGCGTGGGGGCCATGAGCCTGGCGCTGGCGGCTGGGATCCCTCAGGTGGTCATGCCCGTGGCCCACGACCAGTTTGACAACGCCGAGCGCCTGGTGCGTCTGGGGGCCGGTGTGCGTCTGCCGTTGCCCTTGGGCGAGCATGACCTGCTGGAAGCGCTGACCCACGTGCGCACCGATCCTGAGGTACGTCAGGCCTGCCTGCTGGCCCATCAGCGTTCGCAGGCCAGTGATGCCTGTGCGCAGGCGGTCGAACTGATCGAGGATTGCCATGCGCGTCATGGCAGTCAGGCGTTGTCCCGTGCGGTGTGACGGTTTATTGGCGCCATGAGGGTGGATGTTTTGTTGACACACAGCGACTGTGCGTTAGATTGCCCTGCACAGAGGGGAAATCGAGAGCAACGTCATGGACAAGGACAGCGATCTGGTGCGGTGGGCTGACGACCTGCGCGCCGAGATGCTCGCACAGCAGCACACCGAACAGGTGCTGGCAGTGCTGGACCGTGAGGTGCGTCGAATGGGCTTTGATTACTACGCCTGCGGCATTCGTCACCTGGTGCCGTTCACGCGGCCGATCACCGAAGTGATCGGCTCCTATCCCGACGATTGGCTGGCGCATTACCAGGCCCAGGACTATGCCCGTATCGATCCGGCGCTGCTGCATGGCCTGCGGTCCAGCGAGATGGTGGTCTGGGACGATGCCCTGTTTTGCGAGAGTCACCAGCTGTGGGGCGAGGCGCGTGAACACGGTCTGCGGGTGGGCGCCACCTTGCCGCTGCGCAGCAGCAACCAGACCCTGAGCGTGCTCTCGGTGGCTCGTCAGGCGGGCAGGATCAGCCGTGCGGAGGGCGCCATGGTGCGGCTGCACCTGCGCTGCCTGATCGAGCACGCCATGCAGCGCCTGGCCGAACTGGGCCACCCGATGCTGTCGCAGCCGTCCATCACCCTCAGCCATCGCGAGCGCCAAGTGCTGCAATGGACCGCCGATGGCAAGAGCTCCGGCGAAATCGCGCTGATCCTGGATATCTCGATCAACACCGTCAACTTCCACCTCAAGGCCATCCTGAAAAAATTCAAGGCCACCAGCAAGACCCTGGCAGCGGCCCATGCCGCAATGTTGGGGCTGCTTTAGGAAAAGGACATTCCCCGGATGATTCAGATCATCAGCCAACGCCACAGCGAACTGTCGCCGCCGCTGCGCGACGCCCTGGGGCGCTACCGCCACGCCGTATTCATCGAACAGATGGGCTGGGACGTCACCTCCACCTCGCCCTTGCCGGGGCGTGAGTTCGACCAGTTCGACCACCCCGGCACACGCTACATCATCGCGTTGGACCGCCATGGCCAGGTCCAGGGCTGCGCGCGCCTGCTGCCCACGGTGGAGCCCTATCTGCTGGGCGATGTGTTCGACTACCTGTGTGATCAGGCACCGCCGGCCAACCGCCAGACGTGGGAGATATCGCGTTTTGCCGCCCGCGCCGAGCAGGACCCGCAGTTGGCCATGCGGGTATTCTGGAGCACCTTGCACGCGGCCTGGGAGCTGGGGGCCAGCGCTGTGGTGGCGGTGACCACGGCCTCATTGGAACGTTATTTCCAGCGCAACGGCGTGGTGCAGCAGCGCCTGGGCCCGGCGCGCAAGGTCAAGGGCGAGCGCCTGGTGGCGTTGCATTTCCAGGCGTGGCAGCCACGGGGCGTAAGCGCCCTGGGCTTGGGGGCCGTTGCCTAATCGAAGGTCAGCTCGGGGTCGTTGAGCCGCCCCAGGCGGAGCGCCAGGTAGTCCAGCAGGTAGTTCTGGCGCAGCAGCCAGGGTGCCCGCGTGCCTTGCTTGGGCAAACCGTCCAGCGCCCGCAATACGTAGCCTGCGCTGATATCCAGTAGCGGTCGGCGCTCGCCGCCAGGGCTGTGCAGGCGGGCGACGCATTGCCGGTAGCCGTGGCGCCGCATCAGGTTGGCCAGGCCATCGCGGGCGGGCAGGGCCAGCACGTAGCTGGGCGAGCGCTGCAGCAGCGTGACCTGTCGCGCCGTGGTCGCGAGGGCCGGTACCAGGGTGACAGCGGTGGCGCCGCTGCCGATCACCACCACTTCGCGGCCGCTGCAGTCCAGGTCGGTCGGCCACTGTTGCGGGTGCACCCAGCGACCGGCAAAACACTGCTCATCGGGGAAGGAGGGGCGATAGCCCTGGGCATAATCGTAGTAGCCGCAGCACAAATACAGGAAGGCGCAGTGCAGGTCGGCCGGCTGGCCATCGACCTCAACGCTGACGTGCCACATCGCTTGCTGCGAATCCCACGATGCAGCCGTGACTCGATGGCCGAAGCGGATATGCCGTTCGATGTCACCGGCGCGCGCGGTATCACGCAGGTAGGCGTTGATGCTGGCGCCATCGGCGATCGAGGCGCTGCCTTGCCAGGGGCGGAAGGGGTAGATGAGGGTGAACATGTCGGAGTCCGAGCGGATGCCCGGGTAGCGGAACAGGTCCCAGGTACCGCCCAGCGTATCGCGCGCCTCCAACACGGCGTAGCGCCGGGGCATTGGGCTTGCAGCCGCCAGGCGGCGCCGATGCCGGACAGGCCGGCGCCCACGATCAATACGTCGAAGGTGTCGATTGTCATGATCTTCCTTGTCGTAACCTGTAATGATTGGCGCCCATGTCAGCATCATCGATGACATAAATTTGATAACTGTTCACTGATAATGTGCGCGCTCCCAACAATAAACGGAATTGCTTCGATGGGTACCCGATTCGTCCAGTTGCTGTCGTTCATCACCATCACCGGCCTTGTTTTCCTGACCCTGACAGGCATCGCCAATGCTTGAGCTGCCTGCCAACGCCTCCCGTGGTATCACTCGCCAAGCCGGTCTTGCGGGCCTGGCGGCCCTGATCCTGTTCATGGCCGGCGCCTGGGGCCAGGCGCCTATCGGATTCGATTCGCGCTTTTTCATGTTCGCCCAGGAGATGCTGCGCCACGGCCCGACGTTCTTCCCCACCACGTACGGTGCGCCTTACGCTGACTACTCGGCGACTTCCACCTTCTTTATCTGGCTGTTTTCGCTGCCCACCGGGCAGGTCAACAGTTTCAGCGCCTGGCTGCCCAGCGGCATCGCCGCCGCGGTGATCGTGGCGCTGCTGTACCGCCTGGTGGCGCCGTATTCACGCACCTGGGCGCTGATCAGCATCGCGCTGCTGGCCCTCAGCGGCACGTTCGTCATGGAAACCCGCGCGGTGTCCCAGGACCTGATGCTGGCGGCGGTGAGCCTGGGGGTTTTCTACCTGGGCTATGCCAGCGATCATTTCCATACCCCTCGCCGGGTGTGGGCCTTGCTGGCGCTGGTGGTGCTGGGCTTTGCCATTCGCGGGCCGATCGGCCTGGTGGTGCCCACCGGCATGCTGTGCGGTTATTACCTGGTCAATGGCCAGTGGAAACGCCTGTTCACCTTCGGCTTCTGCGCCCTGGTGTTGCTGGGCCTGTGCATTGGCCTGCTGCTGTGGCTGGCACGGCTGAGCGGTGGTGATGCCTTCGTCACGGACGTCATCCACATGCAGGTCACGGGCCGCATGGACGGCAGCGAAGGTGCGAGTGGCCCGCTGTACTATTTCATCAGTTCGCTGGGCAACTATGCCCTGGCCTACCCATTGGCGCTGCTGGTGCTGGCCGGGGCCTGGTTTGCAGGCCCGGCGCGCCAGGGGCCTGGGCTGCAGTTGCTCAAGTGCTGTGCGGTGGCGGGGTTGATCGTGCTGCTGGGGCTGTCAGTGCCCCAGGCCAAGAAAGCCCGTTACGTGCTGCCGATGCTGCCCATGGCCGCCGTGATTGCCGGTTATCCGTTCCATCGACTGGGCGGGCGGGTGTTTGCCTGGCTGCGCGGCATCATGCAGGGGCTGTGGCTGGTGATGCCGGCCCTGCTGATGGCAGGCCTGCTGGTGGCGCATCACCGGTTCGCGCAATGGTTGCCGCACGTGACGGTGCCGGTGGTGCTGCTGGCGGTGATCCAGCTGGTGGCCGTGGCGCTGCTGTTGCGTGCCAAGGGGCGGGCCGTGGGCCTGGCCTTCTGTGCGGTGCTGGCGCTGTGGTCCAGTTATATCCTGGTGTTCGAGCCGGTGGAGCGGGTGATGTATGACACCCGTCAGTTCAGCCAGGCAGTCGACCAGGCCGTGCAGCAGACGCCAGCACCGTTGGTGCTGCATGGCATGGGCAAGGATGCAAAGGCGATCAAGTTCATGGTCAACCTGGACCACGACCTGCTGCCGCAGTTCACCGACAACCCTGCTCAGCTGGCGGCGTTGCCGGCTGGCACCTGGGTGATGATGGACGCCAAGGATTACGCCGTGCTGCAAGGCAGCGCCCTTGGCAGCGTGACGCCGACAGTACGCGGTACCTTCGACAAGGATGAGTACGTGCTGCTGCGCACCCCGTAGCACTGTGGGAGCTGGCTTGACAGCTCGCTGTCGAGGCCCTGAAAGCTCGCCGGCAAGCCAGCTCCCGCGCACTCAACGCTTGAGGGCGGCGTCCCAGTCTTCGGGGTTGATGATGCCCAGGGCGCTGGGCTTGATATGGTGATGCACGCGGATGAAGAACGCGGTGCCGTATTCACTGGCCGCCGCATGCTCGTAGTCCATCTGGGCCTCCAACTTGCTGATGCAGTCGCTGTGGCCCACCAGCACCAGGTTGCGATGGGGCTGCTTGTGGGCGATGGCGTCCTGCAACAAGGTCTTGCGGTCGCAGTTCCATAACCATTGCTGGGTCTGGCTGGCGGCGCCGAACATGAATTGGCCGGTCTGCATGGTGCGTGTGGCGGGGCTGGTGATGACATCGGTGTTGGCCATGCCTAGTGTCTTGAAACCCTCACCGATGCGCGAGGCCATCTGGCTGCCGTCATGGGTGATGCCATCGGCCTCCCCCAGGCACGCCGCATCGGAGCGGTCGCAGCGTTCGGCGTGCCGTACCACGGCAACCACATCCCCTGCTGCCCAGTGCTTGCTCAATTCGCTCTTGGCCATGTTGCCATCCTCGCCCAGGTTGAGGGGCGAGCGTGGCCACACCACAAACCCGGCGATCAAGGCGGGCAGCACCAGCACGGCGCAGCCAATCGCCACCCCTTTGAACAGGGGCCGGGACAGGCGGCGCGAAGGTAGCGTCATGGCAAGAATCCGTGGCGGCGGGCAAGCTGTCGACACTATGGGCCAGAAAGTGGGGAGGCAGTGAAAAGCGTGTGAAAATTTCGAAAATTCATGACCGGTTGCATCATTTGTCACTTACGCCGGCAAGCGCTTGCCTTGAAGCTCGATTACACAGCCTGGCGCTGCGTCACTGACGCGCAGTTGCAGATCATGCAAGCGCGCCACGGCCGCTACCATGCTCAGCCCCAGGCCATTGCCCACCGTATGGCGGCTGCTTTCGGAGCGATACAGGCGGCGGAACACCGCTTCGCGCTCGGCCTCGGGAATGCCTGGCCCCGTGTCACTGACCCGCAAGGCCACCTGTTGCTCGTCGCCTGAAACTGCCACCACCACGCGGGCGCCATCGGGCGAGAACTTGATGGCGTTGTCCAGCAGGTTGCAGGTGGCATCGAACAGCAGTTGCGCATCACCCGCCAGCATGGCTGCGCCGGTGCCCTCGTTCAGGGTCAGCTCAATGCCGCGCTCCTCGGCCAAGGGTTCGAAAAACTCCACGGCATCGGCGCCGATGCGGTTCAGGTCCACCGGGGCAAAATGACTGCGGCGGGCGCTGTCCTCGATTTCGGATATGCGCAGCAGGGCGCGGAACGTCATCAACAGGCCCTTGGCTTCGTTGAGTGCCGAATCGAGGGTGTGGGCGTAGTCTTCCTCACGCAAGCCCCGGCGCTGGGCGCGTTCAAGGCCGGCGATCAAGCGGGTGAGGGGGGTACGCAGGTCATGGGCGATGTCATCGCACACCCCTTTGACCTCACTCATCAGCCGCTCCAGCTCATCGAGCATGCCGTTGACCACCCGCGCGATGCGGTCGATATCGTCATGGCTGCCGCGCACCGGCAGGCGGCGGCTGAGATCGCCTTCCACGATGCTCTTGATGGCATTGCTCAAGGCATTGAGGCGCAGGCGGGTGGAGTTGCCCAGCCAGATGGCGCCCAACAGTCCCACCACAAGCAACAGTACGCCGCCTGACACCAGCGCGTTGACCAGCAACTCGTCGAACTCGTGAATGTCGTGTACATCCTGGGCCACCAGCAGTTGGTTGCCATCCTCCAGCCGGTGGACGATGAAGCGCACGGGGCGGTGATGACCGTTGGCGCCCAGCCAGCGGAATTCCTGAGGCTTGTCGTAGCCGCTCATGGGCGGCAGTTGATGGATGGCGCCAGCGATGTAGCCGCCATTGCTGTCGAACAGGGCATGGGGCAGGCGCCCTTCGGCGTCCTGGCGGGCGTGCTTGCGGATTTCCTCCAGGCGCAGTGCCGGTGGCTGCTGGCTGCGGGTTTCCACCTGGCGGTACAGGTTGGTGTCGGCCTCGGCCTTCAGGTACACCGCCGTCTGCCAGTACAGGTAGCCGAAGAGTGCCAGGAACGAGCAGCCGAACAATGCCAGGAACAGCACGCCCACGCGAAAACCGCTGGTACGGGGGATTTCACTCAGGCGCACGGAGGACATAGCCTGCACCTCGGATGGTATGCAGCATGGGCGCTTCGCCCTCGGCATCGATCTTGCGGCGCAGGCGGCCGATGTGCACTTCGATCACGTTGGTGCGCTCGTCATAGCTGTAGTTCCACACCGCTTCAAACAGCATGGTGCGGGTCACCACTTCGCCGGCGTGACGGGCCAGGTGTTCGAGCAAGGCATACTCGCGGGGCAGCAGGTCAATCTCCCGCGCACCGCGTTGCACGCTGCGGCGCAGCAGGTCGATGGCCAATTCGCCCACTTGCAGGCGGTTGCTCTGCTCGCTGACCACGGGCGCGCCGCTGCGGCGCAGCAGGGCATCCAGGCGGGCCGTGAGCTCGATGAACTCGAAAGGCTTGGTCAGGTAGTCGTCGCCACCGGCGCGCAGGCCGCGCACCCGTTCGTCCAGTGCGCCCAATGCGCTGAGAATCAGCACGGGCGTGGCCACGCCAGCGCTGCGCAGCGCGGTCAGCACACCCAGGCCGTCGGTGCTGCCAGGCAGCATGCGGTCCAGCACGATCAGGTCGAACGGGCTGCTCAGGGCCTGCACGATGCCCTGGCGGCCATCGCTGGCCAGGGTCACGGTAAAGCCGTGGTCGTGCAGCGCCGCTTCGATCTCGCGGGCGGTGGTAGGGTCGTCTTCGACGACCAGAACGTGGGTCATGGGCAGTGTCGCTCCGGCAGTGCAATGGGCGAGGGCAGGGACAATGCGGGCCCCGGCTGGCATAGTGTGCCGAGCTTTGCGCGAACGGCAGGTCGCCGCCAGCTAAATTTTAGTTTAGGTAAGGGTCGAGGGGACGCGGCAGTGCGCATTCTGGTGATCGAAGACGACGCCACGGCGGCGGGGTATCTGGTGCGCGGCCTGGCCGAGAGTGGCCACGTGGCGGACATCGCCGACAACGGTCGAGACGGCCTGGAAATGGCCCTGGAAGGTATCTACGACGCCTTGATTGTCGACCGCAAACTGCCGTTGCTCGATGGCCTGGACGTGGTGCGCGGCCTGCGCGCCGAAGGGTTGCAGGTGCCGGTGCTGATGCTCAGTGCCCTGGCCTCCACCGAACAGCGGGTGGAGGGGCTTCGCGCCGGTTGCGACGACTATCTGGTCAAACCCTATGCCTTCGTCGAGGTGGTGGCGCGCTTGCATGCGCTGTTGCGTACGGCAGGCCAGGCACCTGGCAGCGGCGAGCACCTCAAGGTCGGCGAGCTTGAACTTGATTGCGCCGCCCGCACTGCCCGGCGCCAGGGCCGCGAGATCCGCCTGCAATACCGCGAGTCGTTGCTGCTGGCCAAGCTGATGCGCCATAGCGGTGAGGTGGTGACGCGCGACATGTTGCTGGAGAGTGCCTGGGATTATGAGTTCGATCCCAACGACAACGTGATCGACAAACATATCTACCGGTTGCGCAGGAAGCTGGATGAAGGGTTTGAGACGTCGTTGATTCGGACGGTGATGGGGGCGGGGTATGTGTTGGAGGGGTAGGGGGGTGGGGGTTTCGGGTGTAGGGCTTGGGGTTTTTGGCGCGTTTGAGATCGCGCGCCGCCCGCGCGGCGCTTCCCGGGCAGAGCCCGGTCCTACATTTGTGAAC
>KI547168.1:28719-67938 GCA_000497835.1 gamma proteobacterium L18
GACACTGACATAACTGGCCCGAAACAGATGTAGGACCGGGCTCTGCCCGGGAAGCGCCGCGCGGGCGGCGCTCGATCTCAAGAACGCCGAAAATCCAACGCCCTGCCCCCAAGAACCCCAACAAAAACCACCCTAAAAAAAAGTTTACCTCCAGACGAACGCCCTGCCAGCCCCCTCCCTATACCGTCGCACCATTCGTGGACCCCCCGTCCACCCCAGGCTCGACGGAGTAACCGCCCCCATGCCCGCTGTTGCACCCCCTTTGTTCCGCATCTGGCCCCTGTGCCTGGCCGTCTGGCTAGGCGGTTGTTCGCTGGTGCCCAGCTACCACACCCCCAGTGCACCGGTGAGCGACCCCTGGACTGCGGCGCAACCGTTGTCGGCAGCGCCCGCCGCCGGCGGCGCCTGGTGGCAGGAATTTCACAGTGCCGAACTCGACGCGCTGATCAATCGCGGCCTGTCCGGCAACTACACCCTGGAAGCCGCCCGCCAGCGCATCGACGAGGCCCGTGCCACGGCCAAGGTGGCCGGCGCGCTGCAATACCCACAGCTATCCCTAGATGGCAATTTCCAGCGCGAGAACAACTACGGCACCACCGCCAAGCGCAGCATCGGCCTGGGCGCCAGCTATGAAGTGGACTTCTGGGGCAAGCAGCGCGCCACCGCCGATTCGGCCAGCGCCCTGGCCGAGGCCAGTGCTTTTGACGCCCAGACCCTGCGCATGACCCTGGGCGCCAGCATCGCCAACGCCTATTTCCAGGTATTGTCCCTGGACGAACGCCTGAAGCTGGCGCAGTCCATTGCCGACGACGCCCAGCAGGTACTGGACCTGGTGCAGGTGCAGGCCAGCCAGGGCGCGGTCTCCAACCTGGAAGTGGCCCAGCAGCGCAATGCCCTGCAGACCTTCCAGGCGGCGATGCCGCCGTTGCGCCAGCAGCGCGACCAGGCCCTGTATCAACTGGCCGTGCTGGTGGGCGCCGCCCCGCAAGACTTTACCTTGCGCAGCGCCGGGCTTGAGGGCATCAGCGTGCCGGTGCCCAACGCCGGCCTGCCGGTGGGCCTGTTGCGCCAGCGCCCCGATATCCAGGCCGCCGAGGCGCGCCTGCGTTCGGCTAATTTCGATGTGGGCGTGGCCCGCGCCGCGTTCCTGCCCAACCTGTCGCTCAATCTGCTGAGCGGCATCGACACCCTGGCCGGCGGGCAGATATGGAGTGCCATCGGCACCCTCAGCCAGCCGCTGTTCCAGGGTGGCCAGCTCAAAGGCCAGCTCAACTTTGACCAGGCCCACGTCAAGGAGCTGGTGGCCACTTACCGTGAATCGGTGATCGAGGCCCTTCAAGACGTACAGACGCAACTGAGCGCCAGCCGCGAGCTGGACAAGAGCTACGCCCTGAACCAGGCCGCCGTTGACTCCGCCCGTGAAGCCGCGCGCCTGGCCCAGGTGCGCTACCGCCTGGGTTCCACCGATTTCCAGACGCTGCTGATTGTCGAGCGCACCCAATACCAGGCCGAAGACACCCTGCTGCAAGTGCGCCTGCAGCACCTGCAGGCCTCGGTCGGTCTGTTCCGCGCCCTGGGCGGCGACTTCAGTGCAGCCCCCATTCTTGCCTCCAACCCCGTTACCAAGGACGCCCAGCCATGAGCCTCTCGTCTTCCCCCCGTCGTCTGCGCCTGGCGGCCCTGGCCGTTGCCGTGATGGCCGTTGCCGGTATCGGCCGCTACAGCTGGCTCGATCACGCCCAGGCCGCCAGCGCCCCCAAGGCTGCGGCCGCCGTGCCGGTGCATGTGTCCCAGGCCAGCCAGATGGACGTGCCCGTGTGGCTGTCGGCCATCGGCAACGTGCAACCGCTCAACAGCGTCAATGTACGCGTGCGCGCCGACGGCGAGCTGACCCAGGTGCTGTTCAAGGAAGGCCAGATGGTGCAGGCCGGCAGCCTGCTGGCCCAGATCGACCCGCGCACCTACCAGGCCCAGTTGGCCCAGGCCCAGGCGCTGGTGGCCAAGGATCAGGCGCAACTGGCCAACCTGCGCATCAACCTGCAGCGCGCCAGCAACCTGGCCGCTGCCAAGGCCGGGCCTAACCAGGACGTGGACACCTACAAGGCGCAACTGGCGGCCCAGCAGGCCACGGTGCAGGCTGACCAGGCGGCGCTGGACAATGCCCGTCTGCAACTGAATTTCACCGAGGTGCGCGCGCCGTTCACCGGGCGCACCGGCCAGCGCTTGCTGGACGTGGGTTCCATCGTGCATGGCTCCGAAGCCACCGGCCTGGTGACCCTGACGCAAATGGACCCGATCTCGGTGGCCTTCGCCGTGTCCCAGGATGACCTGGCACAGATCCTCGAACAGAACGCCCGCCAACCGTTGCAGGTGGTGGCCATGAGTCGCGACGGCAGCCACGAGATTGCCCGCGGCCAGCTGACCTTTATCGACAGCCAGGTGGCCACCGCCAGCGGCCAGGTGCAGCTCAAGGCGCAGTTCGACAACGGCAAGAACCAGTTGTGGCCGGGCGAGCTGGTCAGCGCACGCTTGCTGATCAACACCCAGCGCGCCGCCACCGTGGTGCCGGCCAGTGCCGTGCAGCTGGGCCGCGACGGCGACTACGTCTACGTGGTCAATGCCGAGCAGCAGGTCGAGCCGCGCCAGGTCAAGGCGTCGAGCATTGTGGTGGACGGCAAGCAGTGGATTCGCGAGGGGCTCAAGCCGGGCGAAAGCGTGGTCACGGTTGGCCAGTCCCGCGTGGCCCCAGGCGTGAAAGTCGCGGCCATCAATGAGCAGGCCGTGGCCGCCAACGCCGCCGAGGTACAGCCATGAATGCTCTGGCCAGCCTGATCCCGCGTCGCGTGGGCCTGAGCATGCTCGCCCTGGGGGTGATGCTGCTTGGGGTGTTCGCCTATTTCAAACTGCCGGTGGCCGCGTTGCCGACCGTGGATTTTCCCACCATCCAGGTCACCGCACTGCTGTCCGGTGCCAACGCCGAAACCATGGCCAGTTCCGTGGCCACGCCGTTGGAGCGCGCCTTCGCCGCCGTGCCGCAAGTGACGTCGATGACCTCGTCCAGCGCTGCCGGCAAGACCCAGATCGTCTTGCAGTTCGACCTGTCGCGCAACATCGACGGGGCCGCTCAGGATGTGCAGACGGCCATCAACGCCGCCGCCTCCAACTTGCCCAAGACCATGACCAGCCAGCCGACCTTCAACAAGGTCAACCCGGCCGAGGCCACGGTGCTGTCCATCGCCCTGACCTCGCCCGTGCGCACGCTGCCGGAGTTGAACCAGTACGTCGACAACTACATGGCCCAGCAGCTGTCGCAGATGCCGGGCGTGGGCATGATCGACTTCCACGGCCAGCAAAAGCCGGCCATGCGGATCCGCATCGACCCGGACCGTCTCGCCGCCCGCGGCCTGACACTTGAGGACGTGCGCAGCATCATCGGCATCAGTACCCTGGACCAGCCCAAAGGCAACCTCGACGGCCCGAGCCGCACCATCACCCTGGGCGCCACCGATCAGTTGCTGGACGCGGCGCACTACCGTGATCAGGTGGTGGCCTACAAGAGCGGCGTGCCCATCAAGGTCAGCGACATCGGCCAAGTGGTGGCCGGCGCCGAAGACACCGAGCAGGCCGCTGCCCTCAACGGCCAGCCCACGGTGATTGCCGACATCCACAAGCAACCCGGCTACAACGTGCTGGCCACCATCGACAACATCAAGGCGCACCTGCCGGCGCTGATGGCGCAGCTGCCTGCCGACGTGCAGGTGCACATCGTCGGCGACCGCACGCAAACCATCAGTGCGTCCATCGATGACGTGCAGTTCACCCTGCTGCTGTCCATCGGCCTGGTGGTGGTGGTGATCTTCCTGTTCCTGCGCAAGGCCACCGCCACGCTGATTCCGGCCATGACCATCCCGCTGTCGCTAGTGGCGACCTTCGCGGTGATGTACGTGCTGGGCTACAGCCTGGACAACCTGTCGATCATGGGCCTGGCGATTGCTGTGGGCTTTGTGGTGGACGATGCCATCGTGGTGATGGAAAACATTGTCCGGCACCTGGAGATGGGCAAGTCAAGGTTCCAGGCGGCGGTGGAAGGGCTGCGCGAGGTGGGCTTCACCATCGTCTCCATGACGGTGTCGCTGATCGCCGTGTTCCTGCCGATCCTGTTGATGAGCGGCATCGTCGGCCGGCTGATGCGCGAGTTCGCCGTCACCGTCAGCGTCGCCATCGTGATGTCGTGCATTGTGTCGCTGACCATCACGCCGATGCTGTGCGCCTGGCTGCTCAAACCCCATGCCGCCGATGAGCCGGAAGGGCGTTTCGCCCAGGCCTGCGAGCGCGCCTTCATGGCGGTGCAGAACGGTTACCAGCGCAGCCTGGACTGGGTGCTGAGCCATCAGCGCCTGACGCTGGCGGTGGCCGTGGCCACCGTGGTGGTCACCGGCCTGCTGTACACCAGCATCCCCAAGGGCTTTTTCCCGCAGCAGGACACCGGCCTGATCACCGCCGTGGCCGAGGCCGCGCCGGACATTTCGCCGCTGGCCATGCGTGCCCAGGTGGGCAAGCTGGCCGATATCGTCGGCAAGGACCCGGCCGTGGACAAGGTGTACTTCTGGGTCGGCCCCAACCCCACCATCAGCCAGGCCAAGATGATGGTGGCGCTCAAGCCGTTTGCCCAGCGCACGGCCAGTGCCAGCCAGGTCATCGCCCGGCTGCAGGCGCCGTTGGCCCAGGTGCCCGGCATCAAGCTGTTCATGCAACCCAACCAGGACATCGTCATCGGTGGCCGTGCCGCCAAGACCCAGTATCAGTACACCCTGCAAGACCCCAACACGGCCGAGCTCAACCACTGGGCCGACATCCTGCTCAAGCGCCTGCAGGCGCTGCCGCAACTGCAGCACGTGACCAGCGACCAGCAGAACGCCGTGCCCCAGGCCACCCTGGACATCGACCGTGATTCGGCGGCGCGCCTGGGCGTGTCGGTGCAGGCCATCGACGACGTGCTGTACGACGCCTTCGGCCAGCGCCAGGTGGCGACCATGTTCACCCAGCTGGACCAGAACCACGTGATCCTGGAACTGGACCCGGCCTGGCAGGTGTCGCTGACCACCCTTGAGCACTTGTATGTGCGCGCCACCAGCGGCGCCATGGTGCCGTTGAACATGCTCACGCAACTCAAGCGTGAACTGGTGCCGATTGCCATCAACCACCAGGGCATCTTCCCGGCCATCACCCTGTCGTTCGACCTGGCCCCAGGCAAGGCCTTGAGCGATGCGGTCAATGCGATCAACCAGAGCACTCAGGCCGCCGGCATGCCCGACAGCGTGCAGGGCAGCTTCCAGGGCACCGCCCAGGCGTTCCAGGACTCGTTGAAGTCGCAGCCCTGGCTGATCCTGGCGGCCATC
This sequence comes from gamma proteobacterium L18, assembly GCA_000497835.1. Taxonomy (GTDB): domain Bacteria; phylum Pseudomonadota; class Gammaproteobacteria; order Pseudomonadales; family Pseudomonadaceae; genus Aquipseudomonas. The sequence continues at coordinate 34,119 of KI547168.1, forward strand.
GTGACGGTGTATATCGTGCTGGGCGTGTTGTATGAGAACGCCATCCACCCGTTGACCATCATCTCGACCCTGCCATCGGCCGGTTTCGGCGCGCTGGTGGCGTTGATGCTGGGCGGTCTGGACCTGTCGGTGCTCGGCATGATCGGCATCATCCTGCTGATCGGCATCGTCAAGAAGAACGCCATCATGATCGTCGACTTCACCCTGCAGGCTCAGGCCGAAGGACGCTCGCCTCAGGAGGCTGTGCGCGAGGCCTGCCTGCTGCGCCTGCGGCCGATCCTGATGACGTCGCTGGCCGCCTTGCTGGGGGCCATCCCATTGGCGTTCGGCCATGGGCCGGGCTCCGAATTGCGCCAGCCATTGGGCGTGGCCATCGTCGGCGGCCTGTTGGTGTCCCAAGTGCTGACCCTGTACACCACGCCGGTGGTGTACCTGTGGTTCGAGCGCCTGCGCACCCGCAAGGCTGCGGCCCGCCAGCAACTGGTGGCAAAGCCGCTTTGATAAAGGGCAGGGCGCGCGGATACTGCGGGCAATGGCGTCACGTGTTTTTGACGCGCAAGATGATATAGGCCTTCCTGAATTTCGCGCGGCACGCCCGCGCCCAGCAAGTACAAGAAAGAAAGTGGGGGGGATACATGCAAATTCTGGTGGTTGAGGACAATATCGATATCCTCGATAACGTGACCGAATACCTGCAATTGCGCGGCTGTGAGGTCACGCGTGCCGAGGACGGCCTGAGCGGGCTGCACCTGGCGGCCACGCGTTCGTTCGACATGATCATTCTGGACGTGATGCTGCCGGGCATGACCGGTACCCAGGTGTGCCAGCGTCTGCGCGAGAGTTCGCGGGCCGACACGCCGGTGATCATGCTGACGGCCCGTGATGCCTTGTCTGACCGCCTTGATGGCTTCAAGGCGGGCGCCGACGACTACCTGATCAAGCCGTTCGCGCTCTCGGAGCTGATGGCGCGTATTGAGGCACTGGTGTGGCGGTTCAAGCGCAAGAGTTCGCGCGTGCTCAAGGTTCACGACCTGGAGTATGACCTGGACACCTTGCAGATCACCCGCGCCAGCATGCCGCTGCGCCTGAACCCCACCAACCTGAAAATGCTTGAACTGCTGATGCGGCGCAGCCCGGCGGTGGTTACCCGGCGCGAGCTGGAAGAAACGGTGTGGGGCGAATACACCCCCAACAGCGACAGCCTGCGCAGCAACCTGCACCTGTTGCGGCGCATGGTCGACAAGCCGTTTGGCGTGCCGCTGATCCACACTATCCACGGCATTGGCTATCAACTGGTATGCAAGGGGTTTGAGGGCGACGTCGAGGAGAGCCCGGCGTAAGACATTTCTACGAAATTTTCATGTTCGATTATGTCCGATACGCTATAAATGGAAATATTTTGAAACTTGTGTGCGGACGCTCGTTAACCGCAGGAAGCGGGCTTTTTTGTATGTGCTGCACGGATCTGCGTAGGCGATATTTATGACCGAAGTTGTCAGCTTGCCCCTCACGGCTTGGAAAGACACGATTGATGCAGGGGTTCAGGCCCAGGGATTGGCGGCGCTGGAGCGTGGCAATGTCTTGGCCTTCCCGGGCTTGCGTTTTGAGGTCGATGAGCAGGAGCGTGACCTGCTGAACCCACGGGTGGGTGGCAAGAGTAAGAACATCAGCCTGTCGCCCCAGGGCGATGCGCTCAAGGGCGTCGAGGGCGATGAGGCCCGGGCGCGGCAAATGCAGGCAATGGTGGGGCGTTTTGCCGATTGTGCCGACACCTTGGTGCGCAACCTGCTGGCGCCGTACGCCGGGGCCTTGCAGCGGGCGCGCACCAGTTTCCGCCCTGAGGAAATCGCCGGGCGTCAGAGCTCGTGGCGCAAGGACGACACGCGGCTGCACGTGGACAACTTCCCGTCCTCGCCCACGCGCGGCAAGCGCATCCTGCGTGTGTTCGCCAACATCAATCCGCAGGGCGAGCCACGCTGCTGGCGCCTGGGCGAGCCCTTCGAGCAGTTGGCCGAGCGCTACGCCACGGCGTTGCCCAAACCGTTCTGGGGCTCGGCTACGGTGCTCAATGCCCTGGGCATCACCAAGGCGCCGCGCAGCGCCTACGACCACTACATGCTGCACCTGCACGACCGCATGAAGGCTGACCTGGCGTACCAGCAGTCTGCCCCCCAGAGCGTCTGGCAATTTGCGGCGGGCACCGTGTGGATGGTGTTCACCGACGAGGTCTCCCACGCTGCCACGCGCGGCAAATGCGCACTGGAGCAGACCTTCCTGCTGCCGGTGGAAGCCATGCAGGACATCGAGCGCGCGCCGCTGCGCGTACTTGAACGACTGATGGCGCGCAAGCTGGCCTGATTGATGCGGCCCCGGTTGCGCCCACAGCGTCAAGGCTCATATCGTTGTTTGCATGGGCACTGTAGCAGCGGCCGCCAGGCCGCGTCACAGGCGCCGCGTAGTTGCTGAACCACCGCGTGTCCGTGACGCAGCCTTCGGCAGCTACAGGATCGCGTCGCCTGCATCGCGGCCAAGGCCGGCTCCTACCACGGACGGCGCGGTGTTTTCAGCTGAACGCGGTGCGCCGACGCGCGCAAACGCTGCTCCTACAGGGTATGCAGCGCCTGGATCAGGGCATCGAGTTCGGCTTCGGTGTTGTAGGCATGCACCGAGGCGCGCACCATTTCGGTAAGGCCGCGTTGGTGCATGTCCAGCCAGGTCGATGCCGGCCCCGCCACGCTGACGTTGATGCGTGTGGGGCGCTGGGCAAGGTACTGTCTGATTTCGCTGGCGCTGTGCCGCTGGTGGCTGAAGGTCACAAGGCCCGTCAGCAGCCCGCCTTGATCATGGCAGTGCACGCCGGGTACCTGCGCAAGCTCCCTGCGCAGGTAGTTGCCCAGTGTCTGGATGCGTGCCCATAGCTTGTCCACACCGCAGGCCAGCGCATAGTCCACCGCAGCCCCGAACCCCAGGGTTGCCGCCATGTTGTGTTCCCAACTCTCGAAGCGTCGCGCATCGGCACGAACCTCGTACTGTTGCGCCGTGATCAGCGATGCGGCATGCAAGTCCAGAAACGGCGGCTCCAGGCGTTGGCACAGCTCAAGGTCAACGTAGAGAAAGCCGACGCCCCGTGGCCCGCGCAGGTATTTGCGACTGGTGGCGGTCAGCATGTGGCAGCCGATGGCCTTGACGTCCAATGGTATCTGTCCCGCCGCCTGGCAAGCATCGAGCAAGAACAGCACGCCCCCCGCCCGGCACAGCGCGCCGATGGCCTGTACCGGCTGCACGGCGCCACCGTTGCTGGCAACCATCGGCAGCGACACCAGGGCCACGCCCGGCCGCTGCAGTCGTTGTTCCAGGGCCTTGAGGCACACCTGCCCATGCTCATCGTTGGGCAGTACTTCAATCGTTATGCCGCAGCGTTGCCTGAGTTGCAGATAGGGAATGTAGTTGCCGCTGTATTCGCTGACCGAGGTCAGCACCACGTCGCCGGGCTTGAAGGGCAGAGCATAAAACAGCATGTCCCAGGCCCGGGTTGCATTGTCCACCAGGGCTATTTCGCTGGCCTTGGCATTGAGCAGGCGCGCCACCGAGTGGTACACCGCCTCGTGTTCAGTCAAGGCAGCATCGGCGGCTTCGTAGCCCCCCATTTCAACCTCGCGCATCTGATGACGGTTCACCGCATCCAGCACCACGCGGGGCGCCAGTGAGGCGCCGGCGTTGTTGAGGTGAATCAGCTGTTGGCAATGCGGGGTATCGGTACGCAGTTGGTCCAGGTCGAGCATGGGGCCTCGGTGCAAAGGGGATGCAGGAGGCCCCACCATAGCAGTCAGGGCGCGCCGGTTGCCACTGCCGGCTGGGCCGGCTTGGGAATGAACGCAACGCTTTGATTGTCATGGGCGCGGAACAGCCGGGCGCCGTTGTCGGGCTGCGTCAGCACCATGTCATGGTCCTCGCCCAGGTAGCGCAGGGGCAGGGATCTGAGCGTGGGGTACTGGGCAAAGATGATGGTGCGCGCGGGGTCCCACGCCTGGCCGGTGCGTTTGGCCAGCCAGGCCATGAAATCGGCACTGCTGCCCTCGCGGGGGTAGTCCTCGCCTTCGCCGATGTAAGTGAAGGGGGCGCCGTCATTCTGCACGTACAGCGGCAGTTTATTGTCTACCTCCAGCATCACCAGGTGCCATTGGTTCCAGGGCGCCTGCTGGCTGGCGCGCGCCTGCACGTCCTGGCCAAAGCGGATGATGCCGCCGTTGCCATTGGTCCAGGGGTAGGCAACCCCCACTATCAGGGTCATCAGCACCGCACTGATGCCGATGCCGCGGTGCCAGCGACGGGTGCTGGCCGGTCGCGTGGCCAGGTACTGAGTCAGCCAGGCGGCGCCCAGCAACTGGGCAAAGGGCACCAGGGGCAGCACGTAGTAACTGCGTCGGCTGCCGCAAGCGGTGAAGAAGGCGAACATCAGCGCCAGCCCCAGCACCAGCCAGCGTGTGCTGGCGTCGGTGTTGCGCCAGTTGCGCACGGCCAGCCACAGGCCGATGAGCCAGCAGGGCGCCCAAGGCAGGGTGTACACCGGCAGATACACCAGGTAGGTGTAGATAGGGCCGAAGTTATCGAACGGTTTGAAAAACCGCACCACGTTTTCCCGTATGACCAAGGCCAGGCCGCTTTCGCCATAGGTGGGTTCGCCATACAGGTGCGACAACACGAAGGGAATCATGTACACCAGGCCGGCGACTATCAGGGCGGCGACCATGCGCAGGTTCAGATGACGCTTCCAGCGGCCTTCGCCCAGCAGGTGAGGCAACAGCATCAGGCCGGGCAGAATGAAACCGATCAGCCCCTTGAGCAGGGACGTCAGCGCCAGGATCAGGAAAAACACCAGATAGCGCGAGAAGCGCGTATCCAGCGGGCCGCGCCAATACCACCACACGGCGGCCAATACGCCGAACACGGTGAGTACATCAGCGGTAGCCACCCGCGACCACACCAGGAAATAGAAGGTGGTGGCCAGCAACCACCCGGCAATCAGCCCGGTGCCTTTGCGGAACAGTTGCTCGCCGATCAGGTACACCAGCCAAATGCTCAGCCAGGCGGCGATGACCGAGGGTAGGCGCAGGGACCAGTGGCCCAGGCCGCCAAGCAGGCTGGCGGTAGCCGTGATCAGCCAGTAGGAGGGCAGGGGCTTGTCGTAATACGGGGCGCCCTTGAGGTAGGGGTCGAAGTAGTCACCGCTTTGCAGCATTTGCAGGGCAATGTTGGCCCAGCGTGTCTCGGCGCCCCACAGCTCGCGCTGGCCCAGGCCCAGTAGCAGGGCGACGGCAGACACCCCCAGCAGCAGGATGAGCGCACCGCGCTCGGTCTTGAAGTACCGCAGGAGTGTTTCTTTCATCAGTCTATGGTCGCCGGTTTAAAGAAGTGCGGCTAAAGACTAGGTCAAGCAGCGTTGCGATTGCGTGACTGAAATGAGAAAAAACCGTTGATGGCATTTTGGATGAATATTGTTGCGGGGCGCCCTGGATTCACGTCGTTTTGACCGGCGTGGTTTCACACTGTAGCCGCTACAGACCGCGTCGTCTGCATCGCGGCCAAGGCCGGCTCCTGCCAGGGACGGCGTAGGAGCCGACTTTCAGTCGCGATGCAGGCGACTACGGATTGTGTATTTCATACCATTGTGGATCTGTACATGACATCGAGACGTCCCTCCGTACTACTGTTGGTCATCACCGCGCTGCTGTTCTTCGTGGCCTTGGGCAACCATCAACTGCAAGGCTCCACAGAGCCCCGGGTGGGTGGCATCGCCATGGAAATGCATTTGTTGCACGACTGGGTCACGCCACGGCTCAACGGCGAACCTTTCCTGGAAAAGCCCCCGCTGAGCCTGTGGCTCGACAGCGCGGCCATGTCGGTGTTCGGGCCCAGTACCTGGTCGGTGCGGTTGGCCTCGGCGTTGGCGGGGTTGTGCAGCGTCATGCTGCTGTATGGTTTCTTGCGCCGTAACGCCCGCCCTGCGGTCGTGGCCGTTACCGCAGGCCTGATGCTGGCGACCACGGCAAGCTTCTGGGGCAATGTGCGCCAAGTGGGCGAGGACTCGCTGCTCAGCCTGGGTGTAAGCCTGGTGTTGCTGGCGTTCTATCAGGCCAGCCAGCGCCGCAGCCTGGGCAGCGCCCTGTTGTTCATCGCCGGTATCGCCATCGCTACCCTGAGCAAGGGTGTGCTGGGGCTGGCCCTGCCCGGGGTGGTGATCTTCGCCTGGCTGCTGGCCGAAACCGTGCAACAACGACGTGTAGACGTTGCGCGCTGGCTATGGCCTGCCCTGATGACGCTGGTGGGGTTGTTGCCGCTGCTGGTTTGGCTTGCCTTTCTGTACCAGCAGGGCGGTGCACAGGCGCTCAAGGACGTGCTGTGGGCCAACAGCGTCGGGCGCTTCAGTGGCTCGTTCACCGAGGCCGGGCATTTCGAGCCGTTCTACTACTACCTGGGCAAACTGCCCGAGGCTTTCCTGCCGTGGAACCTGCTGGTGTACCTGGGCCTGTGGCATTTTCGCAAGCAGTGGCGAGTACAGCCGCACCTGATGTTCTTCAGCCTGTGGGTATTGGCCCAGTTCGTGTTGCTGACCGTGGCGTCGAGCAAGCGCATGGTGTACCTGATGTCGCTGGCACCGGCGGCCGCGGTGATCGGTGCCGAATACGCCATGGTGTTGATCGCCCGGCTGCAGGCGTGGCGCGGCACCATCGCCTGGCAGCGCGCGGCCGGCGCGGTGATGGGCGTGCTGGTCGTGGCCTACCTGGGTGTGGCGGTGTGGGTGGTGCCCAAGGCGGACCGGGGCGAGTCGTTCCTGCCGTTGACCGAGCAGATCCATGCGCTGCAAGCCCAGGGGCACACGGTGGCGCTGGCCATGCCCAGCGAGCGGCTGGCGGGGGCGGGGGTGTTTTACAGTCAGAGCCTGTTGCCAGCATTGCCCAGCGATGAAGCGCTGACGCATTTCCTGGCGCAGACGCCACGCAATGTGGCGGTGATGGAGCGTACCAGCGAGCCGGGGGCCGGATTCTCGGTGGTGAGCAAAGTCGTGGTGGGGGACCGGGCGTATTACTTCCTGAGTGCTCGCGATTGAGCGGTCGCAGCGCGGTGTGTACCTAGTCGATCGTGTCGCCTGCATCGCGGCCAAGGCCGGCTCCTACCACGGACGGCGTAGGAGCCGACTTCAGTCGCGATACAGGCGACGCGGTGTTGCGTCAGGCGATCACTGCCACTTCTGATGTGGAATCGGCAGGTTGCACGACTCGCCGCGACCGATCGGGAAGTAGGTAATGCCTTTCTGCGCCAGGCGCTCCACGTCGTACAGGTTGCGACCGTCGAAGATCACCGGGTTGACCAGGCGTTTCTGAATCAGGTCGAAGTCCGGGGCCTTGAACTGCTGCCATTCGGTGCAGATGATCAGCGCGTCAGCACCCGCCAGGGTGGCTTCAGGTGTGCCCATCAGCATCAGGTTGGGCTGCTCGCCGTACAGCAGTTGGGTCTGCTGCATGGCCTCAGGGTCGAAGGCACGCACCTGGGCGCCGGCTGCCCACAGCGCTTCCATCAGCTCACGGCTGGGAGCGTCGCGCATGTCGTCGGTGTTGGGCTTGAAGGCCAGGCCCCACAGGGCAAAGGTGCGGCCCTTGAGGTCGCCCTTGAAGTAGGCTTTCACGCGTTCGAACAGCTTGTGCTTCTGGCGCTCGTTGATCGCTTCCACGGCCTGCAACAGGTCGTTGGAGCAGTTGGCGGCCTCGGCGGTGTGGATCAGCGCACGCATGTCCTTGGGGAAGCACGAGCCGCCGTAGCCGCAGCCGGCGTAGATGAAGTCGTAGCCGATGCGCGGGTCGGCGCCCATGCCCAGGCGGATGGCTTCGATGTCGGCGCCCAGGTGCTCGGCCAGCTCGGCAATCTGGTTGATGAAGCTGATCTTGGTGGCCAGCATGCAGTTGGCGGCATACTTGGTCAGCTCGGCGCTGCGCAGGTCCATGAACAGGATGCGGTCATGGTTGCGGTTGAACGGCGCGTACAGGTCACGCATCACGTCGCGCACTTCCTGGCGCTCGCAACCGATGACGATGCGGTCGGGGCGGCGGCAGTCGCGCACCGCCGAGCCTTCCTTGAGGAACTCGGGGTTGGAGACGATATCGAACTGCAGGGTGCGACCGGCCTTGGCCAGGGCTTCGTTGATGTGCTTTTGCAGAGCGTCACCGGTGCCCACCGGCACGGTGGATTTCTCTGCGACGATCAGTGGCTCGACGCGGTGACGGGCAATGGCGTCGCCCACCGAGAACACGTATTTGAGGTCAGCCGAACCGTCGTCGCCCGAAGGCGTGCCCACGGCGATGAACAGCACTTCGCCGTGCTCGATGGCCAGCTTCTCGTCGCTGGTGAAATGCAGGCGGCCGCTGTCCAGGTTCTCGCGCACCAGGGCCGACAGGCCAGGTTCAAAGATGGTCACATGGCCCTTGGACAGTTGGTCGACCTTGTGCTGGTCGATGTCCATGCAGATCACGTCGTGACCGACTTCTGCCAATACAGTGGCTTGCACCAGACCTACGTAACCACTACCGATAACACTGATTTTCATTGCGCAGATCCTATGACTTGTTGCCGTGTATACGTCGCGAATTGATGGTCAGCACACCGAGGACGACCAGCGTCACCCCCAGGCTTTTCAACAGCGAAAAATGTTCATTGAAGGCCGGCAGGCTGGCTGCCAGCAGGTAGACCAGGGCGTAGCTGATGCTTAGCAGCGAATAGGCGCGGCCCAGGGGCAAGTGTTGCAAGGCGCCCAGCCAGCACAGCATCGACAGTGCGTAGGCGAAGATCGCCGCCATCACCACACCCAGCGCCAGCCATGGCACCGGTCCGTTGAGCAGGGTGTCCAGCCACTGGGCCGGCACCGGCAGGCGCGTCATGCTCCAGCGCATGCCCAGTTGTGCGCTGCTCACCAGCAGCACGCTGCCGCCGGCCAGGGCAAAACCCTGTGCGCGGCTCATGCCTGCCACCCCAGCAACAGCACGCCGGCCATCACCACGCCCACGCCCAGCCAATGGCGGGCGTCCACGTGTTCCTTGAAGACAAAGCGCGCCACCAGGGTGATCAGCACAAAATTGAGACTGAGCATGGGGTAGGCGATGCCCACTTCCAGGTGTTGCAGCACCAGCAGCCACAGCAGCAGGCCCAGGCCCAGGCACAGCAGGGCGGCCCATAGCCAGGGTGTGGCCAGCTTGGCCATGGCGCCGCCGGGGGCATCACGCCAGGACTCGACCGCGAGTTTTTGCGCGATCTGTCCCAGGCAGGTGAGGGTGCAGGCCGCCAACAGCAGAAGGAAGATCATGGCGGCGTCTGGTCGAAAATGAAGATTTTGATGTTGCCCTGTTCGTACTGCTTGCCGTCTTTGGGCAGCAGGTCGACTTCGTGGCTCTCGTCACTGCTCTTGACCCGCATTACCACACCGACCGGGCCCTGGCTGCGTGCCTGGGTCATCCATGCCTGCACCTGGTCGAGGTTGACCCCGCGGTCGCTGGCGTCGGCATAGCTTTGCCCGTACTTGGTCTCGCCCACGGTGTTGTAGAGGTACACCGTGGGGCGTGCCACGTGCCAGGCCAGGGCTGATGCCGCGCCCAGGTCATTGCTCAGCAAGGTGTGGGTGCTGGCCAGCTCCTGGGCATGGTCGGCAATGAAAGCGTCCGGTGTCTTGTTGAACACGATGGTGTTGGGCAGGGCGGCCGGCAGCAGCGCCACCAGCAGGCCCATGCCCACCGCTGGCGCCGCCCACAGGCGCAGGGGTCTGGCCAGCGCCAGCAGGTTGGCCACCACCACCGCGGCCAGCGCCACGATGATCAGCGTCAGGTGCTGCGGTTCATCGATGTACACCGGCTTCTTGTGCTGCAGCCAGGCAATGGCGGCCAGGCCCAACAGGCCCATGGCCAGGTTCAGCGTCGCGTTGCAGCGCAGCATCAAGGTTTTGCCTTGGGCCAGGCTGTGGCTCAGCAGGTGGCCCACCAACAGCGCCAGCGGCAGCATGCAGGGCAGGATATAGGTGGGCAGCTTGCCGCGGCTCAGGCTCAGGAACGCCAGGGGCAGCAGCAGCCACAGCAATACGAACACGACCTTCGGCTCGCCACGGGCCTGCCAGGCCTGGCGCGCAGTGGCCGGCAGCAGCAGGGCCCACGGCAGGCTGGAGGCCACCAGCAGCGGCAGGTAGAACCAGAACGGCTGCGCGTGCTGGGCATCGTCGCCAGCGAAACGGCGGATGTGTTCGTGCCAGAAGAAGAACGACCAGAAATCGGATTCCTGATGGTTGACCATCAGTGCCCACGGCGCTGAAACCAGCACGGCCACCAGCACGCCGAACAGGCCGAAACGCACCAGTTCGCCAAACCGCTTCTGCCAGATCATCCAGGGCGCCGCGATCAGCACCGGGAATACCCACGCCAGGAAGCCCTTGGTCATGAACCCCATGCCGCAGGCAAGGCCCAGCAGGCCCCAGCTGAGCAAGCGCTCGCGGGGCGTACGGCTGTCGATGGCGAACCACAGGGCCACCAGGCTGAGGTTGACCCACAGGGTGAACTGCGGGTCCAGGTTGGCGTAGCCGGCCTGGCCGGCGACCAGCCCGAAGCTCATGTACAGCACGGCGCAGATCACACTCTTGCGCTTGTCCGCCCACAGGCGGTTGGCCACCCAGTACGTCAGCAGCGCGCTCAGGCCAAGGCTGAGGGCCGAGGCCACGCGCACGCCAAACAGGTTCTGGCCGAACAGCCACTGGCCGATGGCGATCAACCAGTAGCCAGCAGCCGGTTTCTCGAAATAGCGCAGGCCCATGAAGTGCGGCGCGGCCCATTTGCCGGTCAGCAGCATCTCCTGGCTCATTTGCGCGTAGCGGGTTTCATCGGGAATCCACAGCCCGTGGAAGGGCAGTGGCAGCAGGTAGAAAAGCCCGAATGCCAGCAGCAAGACGGGCAGGGTCCAGCGTTGGCTCATGGTCGTTGAACCCCAAGCCAGCCCTCGCGCCCTTCAAGGGCGCCACGTGTCAGTTGTTCCACGGGCAGGCTGCCCGTATCGTCGGGCAGCAGGTTACCCAGCGGTTGGAACTGTATCTGTCGCTCGCGCGCTGTCGCCAGCAAGCGGCGGAAATCGTCAGCCATCAGAATCCCTTCTACCTCGGCGTGAATGGTGTAGTTGTTCAAGCCTTGCGGCTTGAAGCGTTCCAGGATGTAGTCGTTGAAACCTTGTGCGCTGACCGTCGGCCCCACCACCTCGTCAAAGGTAGGCAGGTCCACGGGTATCTGCACGGTACCGGCCGAACCATCGGCCAGCCGTGGCTGGAACAGGTGGGTGCCACGGCAATCGCTGTTGTAGCGGAAACCGAAGTCTTCCTTGGCCTGTACCACGCGCTCGTCGGCGCGCCAGCCGGCGGCGGCGGAGCAGTCGATGCGCTGCCCGAGGATATCGTTCAGGGTTTCCACGCCCCGGCGGATCTGCTCGTGCAGTTGGGCGTCGCTCCAGCGACCGGTGTTGGCCTGCCAGCCATGGTGATCCCAGGCGTGCAGGCCCACTTCGTGACCGGCGTCGCGGGCCTGGCGCATCAAATGCCCCAGGTCGCGACCGATCGGCTTGCCGGGCCAGGCGGTGCCGGCCAGCAAGATATCCCAGCCATACAGGCCTGCGGCGTTGGAACGCAGCATTTTCCACAGGAATTGCGGGCGGATCAGGCGCCACAGGTGGCGCCCCATGTTGTCCGGCCCGACGCTGAAGAAAAACGTCGCTTTCACGTTGGCTTCGTCGAGCAGTTCGAGCAACCGCGGCACCCCTTCACGGGTGCCTCGGTAGGTGTCGACGTCGATGCGCAGACCTGCCTGCATTAACGCTTGCTCTCGATTTCAACCATGGCTTCGCGAAGGAAGAAGTCCAGGGTCTTGCCGATGGTTTCGCTCAGCTCGATGGTCGGGGTCCAGTCGATCAGACGACGGGCGTTCTCGATGCTCGGGGTGCGATGGGTCACGTCCTGGTAGCCATTACCGTAGAACGCCTTGCTTTCGATTTCGCGGAAGCCTGCGAACGGCGGGAAGTTGCCGCGCAGTGGGTGGGCTTCGAACTGGCGCAGCAGCTCTTCGCCCAGCTGACGGATGCTGGCTTCGTTGGTCGGGTTGCCGATGTTGATGATCTCGCCGTCGCACTTGCCATCGCGGTTCTCGATGATGCGTGCCAGGGCTTCGATGCCGTCGTCGACGTCGGTGAAGGTACGTTTCTGCTCACCACCGTCCACCAGGCGGATCGGGGTGCCTTCCACCAGGTGCAGGATCAGCTGGGTAATGGCGCGCGAGCTGCCGATACGGGCCGAGTCCAGGCGGTCCAGGCGAGGGCCCATCCAGTTGAACGGACGGAACAGGGTGAACTTCAGGCCCTTGTCGCCGTACGCCCAGATCACGCGGTCCAGCAGTTGCTTGGAGACCGAGTAGATCCAGCGCTGTTTGTTGATCGGGCCAACGATCAGGTTCGAGGTGTTCTCGTCAAAGTGGCTGTCCTGGCACATGCCATAGACTTCCGAGGTCGACGGGAAGATCACGCGCTTGTTGTACTTCACGCAGTGACGGACGATTTTCAGGTTTTCTTCGAAGTCCAGTTCGAATACGCGCAGCGGGTTGCGGGTGTATTCGATCGGGGTGGCGATGGCCACCAGCGGCAGTACCACGTCGCACTTCTTGATGTGGTATTCGATCCACTCGGAGTGGATGCTGATGTCGCCTTCCACGAAGTGGAAACGCGGGTTGCCGCGCAGGTGTTCGATGGCGTCCGAACCGATGTCCAGGCCGTAGATTTCATAGCGGTCGTCGCGCAGCAGGCGCTCGGACAGGTGGTTGCCGATGAAACCGTTGACGCCCAGGATCAGCACGCGGGTGCGGCGCACAGGGCGGCCGGCGGCTTTGCCGATCAGTTTGGAACCGTCCACCAGACCCAGTTCGCGGGCCAGTTGCGGGCCGCTCAGGTACAGGCCGTCGTTGTTGCGCTGGCCGGCGGTGATTTGCAGGGCATCCGTGCCGCAGGCGATGCGCAGCGGTTCGACGCTGATCACGTGGCCTGGCTCGAAGCCCTGGTTGCCGGTGACGACTTCGGCGCTCCAGACAATCAGTTTGTGCTCGCCCACGGCGCAGAAGGCGCCTGGGTAGGGCTGGGTCACGGCGCGTACCAGGTTGAACAGTTCTTCAGCCGGGCGGCTCCAGTCCAGCAGGCCGTCGGCGGGAGTGCGGCGGCCAAAGGTGGTGGCCTGGCTCTCGTCCTGTGCGGTTTCGGTGGCTTCGCCCTTGGCCAGCAGCGGCAGGGTTTCGTTCAGCAGCGCGGTGGCGGCGTCACGCAGCTTGGCGTGCAGGCTCAGGCCAGTGTCGGAGCGCTCGATGGCCACGCGTTGCTGGGCCACGATGGCGCCGGCGTCGGCGCGCTTGACCATGCGGTGCAGGGTCACGCCGGTTTCGGTTTCGCCCTTCACCAGCACCCAGTTGGCGGGTGCACGGCCACGGTAGCGCGGCAGCAGCGAGCCGTGGAGGTTGAACGCGCCCTTTTTGGCGCAGGCCAGCACGGCTTCGTTCAGCAGGTTGCGGTAGTAGAACGAGAAGATGAAATCAGCGTCGAGCTTGGCGATGCGCTCGATCCAGATCGGGTGGTTGGCGTCTTCCGGGGCGTGTACCGGGATACCCTTGCGGGCGCACAGCTGGGCGACCGAACCGTAGAAATTGTTTTCCTTGGGATCGTCGGCGTGGGTGAACACGGCGGCGATGTCGTAGCCTGCCTCAAGCAGGGCGTTAATGCCGGCGCAGCCGATATCGTGGTAGGCGAAGACAACAGCTTTCTGATTCATGAGGCAGCCTTGCTGGAAGAAATGGAAATCGATGTTTCAGGGTGAGGTTCGCTGGTGTTGCCCGCCGGATCGCTGGCGCGCAACACTTTTTCGACGAAGAAGCGCGGACGGGCACGGACATCGCTGTACATGCGGCCCAGGTATTCGCCCAACAGGCCCATGCCGATGAACTGGCCACCGGTGAATACGAACAGTACGGCGAACAGCACGAACGTGCCGTGGCCCGACCAGGCGGCGCCGTAGATCATGCGCAGCACCAGCAGGGCAAAGGCGAACAGCACGCCCAGGGCGGCCATGCCGATGCCGACCACGCTGAGCAGGCGCAGTGGGGTGGTGGTCATGCAGGTGACCAGGTCGAACATCAGGCTGATCAGGCGCATGGGGCTGTACTTGGAGTCGCCGTGCTCGCGCTCGGCGTGCTGCACCAGCACCTCGGTGGTGTGGCGGGCGAAGCTGTTGGCCAGGATCGGGATGAAGGTGCTGCGTTCGCGGCAGGCCAGCATCGCGTCGACCACGCTGCGGCGGTAGGCGCGCAGCATGCAGCCGTAGTCGCTCATGGCCACGCCGGTGGAGCGCTGCACGGCCAGGTTGATCAGCTTCGAGGGCCAGCGGCGCAGGGCCGAGTCCTGGCGGTTGTTGCGCACGGTGCCGACCACGTCGTAGCCCAGTGCGGCCTGGGCCACCAGGTGGGGGATTTCTTCGGGCGGGTTCTGCAGGTCGGCGTCCAGGGTGATGACCAGGTCCCCGATGCACTGCTCGAAGCCGGCCATGATCGCCGCGTGCTGGCCGTAGTTGCGGTTCAGGATCACCGCCACCACCGGGCTGTTCGGGCGTTCGGCGGCGTCCTGCAGGATGTCGGCCGAGGCATCGCGACTGCCGTCGTCCACCAGCACGATTTCGTACTTCTGGGTCAGCTGGGCACAGGCCGCTTCAGTGCGGCGCAGCAGCTCCGGCAGGCTCTGTTCTTCGTTGTACACCGGTATCACGATGGACACGGTGTTGATCGGATAAGGTCTCACGGGCGGTGTTCCAGGGTTTTCTCAATGGCGCAGGCAACACGCTCGACATCGTCGAGGGTCATGTCGGGGAACAGCGGGATGGAGCACAGGCGGGCCGAGTTCCATTCAGTGTTGGGCAGTTGCACGTCCGGGAACTTCTGGCGGTACCAGGTGTGCAAGTGCGTGGCAATGAAGTGGATGCCGGTGCCAATGCCTTGATCTTGAAGGCCTTTCATGAAGGTTTCGCGATCCATGCCGCAACGTTCCGGGTCGATGCGCAGAATGAACAGGTGCCAGGCATGCTGTTGCGGCCAGGCCGGCTGGGTCAGCGGCAGCACCGGCAGGTGCTTGAGGCGCTCCAGGTAGGCCTGGGCCAACTGCTCGCGCTTGGCGTTGATGGCGTCCACGCGTTCCAGCTGCACCAGGGCGATGGCGGCGTTGATGTCGGCCAGGTTGTATTTGAAACCCGGCTCCTGAACCATCGCCTGCGGCTTGCGGCCGTGGGTCATGCGGTCGTAGGCGTCCACGCCCAGGCCGTGGAACTTGAGCATGCGCACGCGGTTGGCAAAGGCTTCGTCATCGCTGACGAACATGCCGCCTTCGGCGCAGGTCATGTTCTTGATGGCGTGGAAGGAGAAGATCGCGGTGCCCTGGGCACCGATTTCGCGGCCACGGTAACGGGTGCCTACGGCGTGGGCGGCGTCTTCGATGATGCGGATGCCGTGCTTGTCGGCCAGGCTGTACAGCGGGTCCAGGTCGAAGGCGGCGCCGGCGTAGTGAACCGGGATGATGGCTTTGGTACGCGGGGTGATGGCGGCTTCGATATCGGCCACGTTGGACATCAATGTGTCACGGTCGACATCGACGAACACCGGGGTGGCGCCCAGCAGACAGATCATGTTGGCGGTGGACACCCAGGTCTGGGACGGGGTGATGACTTCATCACCGGGGCCGATGCCCAGGGCCAGCAGGGCGATGTGCATGGCGCCGGTGGCCGAAGACAGGGCCACGGCATGGGCGCAGCCCACGCGGCGGGCGAATTCCTGTTCAAGCTCCTGGGCCTTGGGGCCGGTGGTGATCCAACCGCTGCGCAATACCTGCTCTACTGCTGCGATCTCCTGGTCACCCATGCTCGGACGGGAAAAAGGGAGAAAACTTTGATTCATGGCATCCTCGGAATCTGACAGGCTTATGCGCTTCGTGCGTCATACAATTCCCGCTTTAGTCGCAGGACAGTCCGTTATAGAGGGAGATTATTACCGCTGCAAGCTGAACGAACGCTTGCTGAACGAATCATTAAGAAACCGTGTGGTCGCTTACGTGAAATAAGGTTTCAGCCAGCATTGAAGGCGACTTCTGGTCATTCGTATGTAGGAAATGTCTGAACGTTCAGGCGGAACATTCCGCCGAAAGCTGACCCTCTCCTGAATTCGCCTAAAGGTGCCTTTTTGTGTGTCAAAAAAGAGTGAGTTGCAGATGAAAATGCTGTCCCGGGGCCAGCTTTTCCGCAATCAACAACTCTTTGACACCTGCTGTAGTACAAGAGCGCTGGTAGACTGCCGCCCCGCAGCTGTCACCACTCCCCTGAATCCTTAACATGATGTTGAGCCACCCGCCCCTATGAATTCGATCTTCTCGCGCTGGAGAGCCAAGCGTTCCCGCCAGAGCCTGGCTCAGCGCATCATCGTGGTCTTCGCCCTGATGACCACCCTGGTGGCCGGTGTGTTTGCAGTGGGCATCGTGGCCACGGTGCACGTGGTCGAGAAAAAGCTCACCACCCTGGGGTTGGGCGGCAACCTGCACCGCATGCTGATGATGGAAAACCGCGACGACTGGAATCATCGTCCGGAAAAGGATGAGCTGTTTTTCGCCGACGATGGTCAGGGCGACATGCTCATGCCACCGGACCTGGCGACCCTGGACCAGGGCTTCCACGAGGTGCGGCGCCTGGAGCGCAGCTGGTACGCCATGGTGCGGGTGGTCAACGGCCGCAAATACGTGCTGTTGCGCGACCAGCAAGGTTTCGAGGAGCGCGAGCGGTTGTTGTTCGGCGTGGTCATCACCGGCTTCGTGCTCAGCCTTCTGGGCTCGATCCTGCTGGGCTGGCTGCTGTCGCGCAAAGTAATGGCGCCGGTGATCCGCCTGGCGGGGCAGGTGCGCCATCGTGATCAGTTGCTGGACCTGGCGCCGCCGCTGGCCCCCGACTACGCCGCCGATGAGGTGGGCACCCTCGCCAAGTCCTTTGATGACACCCTGGGCCGCCTGCGTTCGGCGCTGGTACGCGAGAAACTGTTTACCGGCGACGTCAGCCACGAGCTGCGTACTCCGTTGATGGTACTGGCCAGCTCCAGTGAATTGTTGCTGGAAAATCCGGCGCTGGACCCGCGTGCGCGTGAGCAGGTGTCGCGCATTGCCCGGGCCAGCAGCGCCATGCGCCAGTTGGTGGACACCTTTCTGCTGCTGGCCCGTGCCGAAAATGCCGAGGGCAGCCGCGGGCAGGGCGCCGGCATGGTGCAAGTGGCTCAGGAATTGATCGAGACCTGGCGAAAGCCCATCGAAGACAAGGGTCTTGAACTGGTCTACCTGCCGGAGCAGGCAGGGGAGGGGGTGTTCAACCAGACCTTCCTGGGCGCAGTGATGGGCAACCTGCTGCGCAATGCCTGGCACTACACCGACGAAGGCTTCATCCGCCTGACCCTGTTGCCGAATGGTTTCAAGGTGGAGGACAGCGGTATCGGCATTCCGGAAGAAAAGCGCCTGGAGATGTTCCGCCCCTTCGTGAGGGGCGACGAACAGCGCGGCGAAGGCCTGGGGCTGGGGTTGTCGCTGGTGCAGCGCATCTGCGTGAACGAGGGCTGGTCAGTCACCCTGACCAGTCGCGAGCCTCACGGGTGCTGCTTCGAAGTGCGGCTGACAGCTGTATAGGTGGGAGCGGGTTCTACCCGCGAAGCGTGCACTGCGTACTATCTGACGCCACGCGGCGGCCATCAGCCCTTGAGGTGGTGCAGCATGCGCGTCCACTGCGACGGGTTGACCGCGCCCAGCACATGGGAGGCGCCGGTGATCGGGTCTACCGTCACGAACAGCGCGCTGGCATAGCCCGGGCCGCTGCCGCCGCGGATGCCGGCCTGCTTTTCCAGGGCATTGATGCATTCGCTGTGGGTGACCAGCACCAGGTTGTGGCCCGGCTGCTTGTGCGCTACCACATCGCCGAGCATCGACTTGCGGCAGTCCATCAGCCAGTCCTGGGGCGTTGCTGCTGCACCGAACATGAACATGGCGGTCTGCCGGGTGCGGGTCAGGGGGCTGGTCAGCACCTGGGCCTGGCTCATGCCCATGGCCTGCAGGCCGTTGCCCACGTCACTGGCCACACGGCTGCCGTCCAGGGTGATGCCGTCGGCGTCGCCCAGGCAGGCGCCGTTGGAGCGGTCGCAGCGCTCGCCATGGCGCACCAGCACGGCCACGTTGCCGGCCTGCCAGGCCGCTTTCAGGCCCGAATGACGCAAGGTCTTGCCGTCGCTCAGGTCCGCCGGGCCCGTGGGGTGCAGCGCCCAGCCTGCCAGCGAGGCCGATGCCGCTACGGCCGCCAGGGCGATGGCCAGGGTGCGACGACGCAGGTTGAACCAGCGTGAGGGCAGGGGCAGGGCGACAGAATGTACCGGCATGGAGGTTCCAGGGCGCTGGGAGAGTGGCGGTACTCTAGAGAGGCAGGGGTTAATATCTGGTGAATGAGATGTGAAAATTTTAATGTAATGCGCTGAATCGATTCCTTTGGCTCTCTCGTCGCCTGGCCGTTGTCGACCTCCACCGCCGGGTATATACCTCAGGTACTGCGCAATGCGCGCCAACTGCCTGAGCGAGGGTGCCGACTATGATGACGCTGGGACTTTGTTCGCTGGAACTTCGCAATATCATTGAGTGTGCGTTTCTGCCGGCCCATTGCACCTGTACGGTGGCGCCGGATCAGTCGCTGACGGTGCAGGTCACCGACCCCGTCACGGGGCATGTGGAACTGATGGTCACCGGCATTTCGACGGACCGTCTCAGCAGCAGCCGCGCGATTTCCAACCTGATCGCCGAACTGCGCTACGATCTTGAGCACAATCGCCACACCTTCCCCCACGCGCTTGCCGGTTAAGCGCGATACCGGCGCCGCCCCAGCGGCGCCGGGCAAATGCTGGCTTTTCGCTATTTTTCTAAATTTTGTTTCATGCTGTTTCATGGAACTTGTCTCGGAACTGTCATGTGCCGGACTCGTAATGGCGTCAGTTTTTCAACTGACCCGTAATGAGACCCGTGATGATCAAGAAGATAGTCCGTCCCCTGGTAGGCGCCATGCTGGGCACTGCCGCCCTGGGTGCCCACGCCGACTTCATCGATGACAGCCATGCTGACCTGACACTGCTCAACCGCTACCTGAACCAGCAGGGCAGTGATGTGGTGGGCAGCAACAAGAAGGCCAACAGCGTGCGCGACTGGGGTCAGGGCTTCGAGTTCAACTTCAAGTCCGGCTACACCGAAGGCACCGTCGGTTTCGGTCTGGACCTGCAAGCCTTCTATGGCGTCAAACTGGACTCCAATTCCCAGCAGGGCAGCATGTTCCCGCTGCAGGACGGCAAGTCCGCCGATGACTTCGGTGTGCTGAGCCCGACCTTCAAGATGCGCTTCCTCAAGGATGAACTGCGCATCGGTACCCTGACCCAGAACAACCCGATGCTGGCCAACACCGACGGCCGTCTGTACCAACAGACCAACACCGGTGCGCAACTGGTGTCCAAGGACCTGGACAACTACGTATTCACCCTGGGTAACATCACCCAGACCAAGATCCGCAACGAAACCGGCGACCAGGACATGATCACCGGTGGCGGCGCCAAGGGCAGCAACCGCTTCAGCTACGGCGGCGCGGATTACACCGGCATCAAGGACACCACCGTGAGCGGTTGGTACTCCAACCTCGCTGACTACTACCAGCAGTTCTACCTGGGCCTCAAGCACACCGACCAACTGCCAGTGGGTAGCCTGGCCACCGACTTGCGTGCCTACCGCAGCCTGGGTACTGGCGGCAACGGTGATGGCGACAGCAACTATGGTGCTGCTGGCTACTACGGCGGTACCACCACCAAGGGTCGTATCAACCAATCCACCTTCAGCCTGATGGAAAGCTACAGCCTGATGGGTCACACCATCGGCCTGGGCGCGCAGAAGAACACCGGCGACAGCGACTTCCCGTACCTGGATTCGGGCCTCAACAGCGGCGACTCGCGCCAGGGGCCTGGCAGCGGTGCCGACACCCCGGCGCTCACCAACCTGCAACTGAACAAGTTCCAGCACGCCGGCGAGCGTACGTTCCTGGCGCTGTACAAGTATGACTTCGGTCAGTTGGGCCTCAAGGGCCTGGGCTTCTCGGCGCTGTATGCCCACGGTGACCAGATCAAGGTGGCCAGCGGTGGCGACAGCGAATGGGAACGCGACCTGGCGCTCAGCTACGTGGTGCCGGACGGCACGCTCAAGGGCCTTGGCGTGACCTGGAAGAACGCTCACGCCAACCCTGAAATGACTGGCCAGACCCACCAGGAAGAAAACCGCTTCTACGTCAGCTACGTGATGCCGCTCTGGTAACAGTGCTGTTGGCCTGTGGGAGCGGGCTCTGCCCGCGAAGGGACCGCCGCCAATATCGGATACCGCGGTGTGGCTTTCGCGGGCAGAGCCCGCTCCCACAGGTGATTGGCATTTGCTGTAGAGGGGATTCATGGTTAACTTCGTTCCTTTATTCCCACTCGCAAAAGGATTCCGTTCATGGCTCAAGTGACTCTCAAAGGCAACCCTGTTCAGGTCAAGGGCGAACTGCCGAAAGTCGGTGCCAAGGCCCCGGCCTTCTCCCTGGTCAGCGGCGGCCTGGCCGACGTGACCCTGGCAAGCTTTGCCGGCAAGCGCAAAGTCCTGAACATCTTCCCAAGCGTTGACACCCCAACCTGCGCTACCTCGGTACGCAAGTTCAACGCCCAGGCCAGCGAACTGGCCAACACCGTGGTGCTGTGCATCTCCGCCGACCTGCCGTTCGCCCAGGCTCGCTTCTGCGGCGCCGAAGGCCTGGAAAACGTGCAGAACCTGTCGACCCTGCGTGGCGGCGAGTTCAAGGAAGCCTACGGCGTTGCCCTGGCCGACGGCCCGCTGGCTGGCCTGACTGCCCGCGCCGTGGTGGTGCTGGACGAGAACGACAACGTGCTGCACACCGAGCTGGTCGGCGAAATTGCCGAAGAACCGAACTACGACGCTGCACTGGCTGTACTGAAATAACATCCCTCTGTAGCAGCGGCCGACAGGCCGCGTCACGGACCACGCGTACGCCCGTCGAACTGCGGCGCCTGTGATGCGGCCTGGCGGCCGCTGCTACGAGGGGTAAGAAACAACTGGATATAAAGAAACGGCCTGGCACCTCCCAGGCCGTTTTCTTTTGCCGCTGAAACACGGCATAAACGCGCCATACGTAAATTGCCCGTAAAGGCGCTTTGCAATATCAGCAACAATGATTATCGTTCCAGCCTCTCGACACCCACCCACCTCCAATAATGGTC
The DNA here is from genome assembly GCA_000497835.1 of gamma proteobacterium L18. Classification (GTDB taxonomy): domain Bacteria; phylum Pseudomonadota; class Gammaproteobacteria; order Pseudomonadales; family Pseudomonadaceae; genus Aquipseudomonas. The sequence goes on from KI547168.1 coordinate 55,565, forward strand.
GATCATTCCATGCAACCCGCCGGTTCCCGCAAATTCCCCCGTTGGCTGTTTGGCCTGCTGATCCTGATCCTGCTGATTGCCGCCGGGCTCTACTGGCGGTCGATGCACGCCCCGGCTCAGCTGCAGGCAGGCCCGCCAGCGGGTGGGCCACCGGAAGGCGGGCGGCCCCACGGCGGCCGGCCAGGGGGTGGCGGCAACCCCATGCGCCCAGGCTTCGGCCCCAACACCGGACCCACGCCGGTGCGCGTGGCGCCGGCGACGGTGGGCGACTTCCCGGTCTATTTCAAGGCACTGGGCACGGTGACTGCGACCAACACTATCAGCGTGCGCAGCCGCGTGGCGGGGGAGTTGGTGAAGGTGGCGTTCCAGGAAGGGCAGATGGTCAAGGCCGGTGACCTGCTGGCGGTGATCGACCCACGTCCTTACGAAATTGCTCTGCAGCAGGCCCAGGGCACCCTGGCCCAGGACCAGGCGCAGCTGAAAAACGCACAAATGGACCAGCAGCGCTATAAAGAGCTGTTCGCCCAGGACAGCATCGCCAAGCAGACCCTGGACACCGCCGTGGCGTTGGTAGGCCAGTACCAGGGCACGCTGCTGACCGACCAGGCCAACGTCAACAACGCCAAGCTCAACCTGGAATTCACCCAGATCCGCGCGCCCATCAGCGGTCGCGTGGGCTTGCGCCAACTCGACGTGGGCAACCTGGTGGCCGCCAACGACACCACCGCCCTGGCGGTGATCACCCAGGTGCAGCCTATCAGTGTGATCTTCACCCTGCCGGAAACCACCCTGGACCCGGTGCTGGCGCGCGTGCGCAGCGGTGCCACTCTGCCGGTGGAAGCCTGGGACCGCGGCGACCGCGCCCAGCAGGCCAGCGGCGTGCTGCACAGCATCGACAACCAGATCGACACCACCACCGGCACCCTGAAGTTCAAGGCCTACTTCGATAACAAGGACCTGGCCCTGTTCCCCAACCAGTTCGTCAACGTCCACCTGTTGTCCGACACCCTGAAAGACGTGGTGCTGGCGCCGTCGGCGGCCGTGCAGTTCGGCACCAACGGCACCTTCGTCTACGCCATGGACGGTGACAACAAAGTGCGCATTCGCCCCCTGAAAATCGGCGCCTCCGACGGCAATGTCACGGTGATCGAGGAAGGCCTGGCCAAGGGCGACCGCGTGGTGCTGGAAGGTACCGACCGCCTGCGCGATGGCAGCACCGTGGAAGTGGTCAACGACCCGGCCCAGGTGCCGACTACCCCCGGCCAGCACCTCAAGGGTGAAGACGCGGCGGGCAAGCAGGCGGGCACCGGCCACCGGAGCAAGGCGGGCGTATGAATCTGTCGCGGCTGTTCATCCTGCGTCCGGTAGCCACTACCCTGAGCATGCTGGCGATCATCCTCGCCGGCCTGATCGCCTACCGCCTGCTGCCGGTCTCGGCATTGCCACAGGTCGACTACCCGACCATCCGGGTCATGACCCTGTACCCCGGCGCCAGCCCGCAAGTGATGACCAGCGCCGTGACCGCGCCGCTGGAGCGCCAGTTCGGGCAAATGCCCGGCCTGACCCAGATGGCCTCCACCAGCAGTGGCGGCGCCTCGGTGCTGACCCTGCGCTTCAGCCTCGACATCAACATGGACGTGGCCGAGCAGCAGGTGCAGGCGGCCATCAACGCCGCCACCAACCTGCTGCCCACCGACCTGCCGGCGCCGCCGGTGTACAACAAGGTCAACCCTGCCGATACCCCGGTGCTGACCCTGGCCGTCAGCTCGAAAACCATGCTGCTGCCCAAGCTCAATGACCTGGTGGACACGCGCATGGCGCAGAAAATCGCCCAGATCACGGGCGTGGGCATGGTCTCCATCGCCGGCGGCCAGCGCCAGGCGGTGCGCATCAAGGTCAACCCCGAAGCCCTGGCCGCTGCAGGCCTGAACCTGGCCGACGTGCGCACGCTGATCGCCGCCTCCAACGTCAACCAGCCCAAGGGCAACTTCGACGGCTCCACGCGGGTATCGATGCTCGACGCCAACGACCAGATGGTGTCGCCCGAGGAATATGCCAACCTGATCCTCAGCTACCGCAACGGTGCGCCGCTGCGCCTCAAGGACGTGTCGACCATCGTCGACGGCGCCGAGAACGAGCGTCTGGCGGCCTGGGCCAACAAGAACCAGGCGGTGCTGCTGAACATCCAGCGCCAGCCCGGTGCCAACGTCATCGAAGTGGTGGACCGCATCAAGGCGGTGCTGCCGTCGATCACCGACAACCTGCCGGCCGGCCTTGACGTGACGGTGCTCACCGACCGCACGCAAACCATCCGTGCGTCGGTCAAGGACGTGCAGCACGAGTTGCTGTTCTCGGTGGCCCTGGTGGTGCTGGTGACGTTCCTGTTCCTGCGCCGCTTCAGCGCCACCATCATCCCCTCGGTGGCCGTGCCGCTGTCGCTGATCGGCACCTTCGGCATCATGTACCTGGCCGGGTTCTCCATCAACAACCTGACGCTGATGGCCATGACCATCGCCACCGGGTTCGTGGTGGATGACGCCATCGTCATGCTGGAGAACATTTCGCGGCACATCGAGGAGGGCGAGACACCGCTGCAGGCCGCGCTCAAGGGCGCCCGGCAGATCGGTTTCACCCTGCTGTCGCTGACCTTCTCGCTGATCGCCGTGCTGATCCCGCTACTGTTCATGGCCGACGTGGTGGGGCGCCTGTTCCGCGAGTTCGCCATCACCCTGGCGGTGGCCATCCTGATTTCGCTGGTGGTGTCGCTGACCCTGACGCCGATGATGTGCGCGCGCTTGCTCAAACGTGAGCCCAAGCCGGAAGAACAGACGCGCTTCTACCGCGCCAGCGGCGCCTGGATCGACTGGCTGATCGAGGCCTACGGCCGCAAGCTGCAATGGGTGCTGCGTCATCAGCCGCTGACCCTGCTGGTGGCCGTGGCCACCCTGGGCCTCACTGTGTTCCTGTATATGGTGGTGCCCAAGGGCTTCTTCCCGGTGCAGGACACCGGGGTGATCCAGGGCATCACCGAGGCGCCGCAGTCGATTTCCTTCGGCGCCATGAGCCAGCGCCAGCAGCAGCTGGCCGCGATCGTGCTGCAGGACCCGGACGTGGAAAGCCTGTCCTCCTACATCGGCGTGGACGGCGACAATGCCACCCTCAACAGCGGGCGCATGCTGATCAACCTCAAGCCCCTGGGCCAGCGTAGCCACACGGCCAGTGAAGTGATCGCCAACATCCAGCCCGAGGCCGACAAACTGGTGGGCATGCGCCTGTTCATGCAGCCGGTGCAGGACTTGACCATTGAAGACCGCGTCAGCCGCACCCAGTACCAGTTCAGCCTGTCGTCCCCCGACGCCGAGCTGCTGGGCCAGTGGAGCGGCAAGCTGGTGGACGCCCTGCGTCAGCACCCGCAGCTCACCGACGTGGCCAGTGACCTGCAGGACAAGGGCCTGCAGGTGTACCTGGTGATCGACCGCGATCAGGCCAAGCGCCTGGGCGTGAACGTGTCCGACATCACCAATGCGCTGTACGACGCCTTCGGCCAGCGGCAGATCTCGACCATCTACACCCAGGCCAGCCAGTACCGCGTGGTGTTGCAGGCGGCCAACGCGTCGGTGATCGGCCCCCAGGCGCTGGAGCAGATCTACGTCAAGAGCACGCCCAGCGACAGCGCCATCACCCAGACCGTGTCCAGCACCCTGACCGGTGCCACGTCGGCGTTGCCGGTGACCAACAGCACCCAGGTGCGCCTGTCGAGCCTGGCGCACATCGAGCAGCGCCAGGCGCAACTGGCCATTTCCCACATCGGCCAGTTCCCGGCGGTGATGGTCTCGTTCAACCTGGCGCCGGGCGTGGCCCTGGGCCAGGCGGTGGAATTGATCGAGCAGGTGCAGCAGGACATCGGCATGCCGATTGGCGTGCAGACCCAGTTCCAGGGCGCCGCCCAGGCGTTCCAGGCCTCGCTGTCGAGCACCTTGCTGCTGATTCTGGCGGCCGTGGTCACCATGTACATCGTGCTGGGCATTCTCTACGAGAGCTACATCCACCCCATCACCATCCTTTCGACGCTGCCGTCGGCGGCGGTTGGCGCCTTGCTGGCGCTGCTGCTGAGCGGCAATGACCTGGGCATGATCGCCATCATCGGCATCATCCTGCTGATCGGCATCGTCAAGAAGAACGCGATCATGATGATCGACTTCGCCCTGGACGCCGAACGCACCCAGGGCCTGGACCCGCAGACTGCCATCTACCAGGCGGCGCTGCTGCGTTTCCGGCCGATTCTGATGACCACCATGGCCGCGCTGTTCGGCGCCGTGCCGCTGATGCTGGCCGGTGGCTCGGGCGCCGAGCTGCGCCAGCCGCTGGGTTTGGTGATGGTGGGCGGGCTGTTGGTCAGCCAGGTGCTGACGCTGTTCACCACCCCGGTGATCTACCTGTACTTCGACCGCCTGGCGCGCCGCTGGCGCAAGGCCCCGGCCGCTGAACCGCAGGCGTCGGCATGAACCTGTCCGCGCCCTTCATTCGCCGCTCGGTGGCGACCCTGCTGCTCAGCGTCGCGGTGATGCTGCTGGGTGGCGTCAGCTTTGGTCTGCTGCCGGTGTCGCCGCTACCGCAGATGGACTTCCCGGTGATCGTGGTGTCGGCCAACCTGGCCGGTGCCAGCCCCGAGGTCATGGCGTCCACCGTGGCCACGCCGCTGGAGCGCGCCTTTGGCAGCATCTCGGGCGTCAGCAACATGAACAGCCGGTCCAGCCAAGGCTCGACGCGGGTGATTCTGCAGTTCGACCAGGACCGCGACATCAACGGCGCTGCCCGCGAAGTGCAGGCGGCCATCAACGCCTCGCGGCCCCTGCTGCCCAGCGGCATGCGCAGCATGCCCACCTACAAAAAGGTCAACCCGGCCCAGGCGCCGATCATGGTGCTGTCGCTGACCTCCGACGTATTGGAGAAGGGCCAGCTGTATGACCTGGCGTCCACCATCCTGTCCCAGAGCCTGTCCCAGGTGGACGGGGTAGGGGAGGTGCAGATCGGCGGCAGCTCGCTGCCGGCGGTGCGTATCGAGGTGGAGCCCAACCTGCTCAACCAGTACGGCGTGTCCCTGGACGAGGTGCGCACCACCATCGCCAACGCCAACGTGCGCCGGCCAAAGGGCTTCGTCGAGGACGATGAACACAACTGGCAGGTGCAGGCCAACGACCAGCTGGAAAAGGCCAAGGACTACGGCCCGCTGATCATTCGCTACCAGAACGGCTCGGCCCTGCGCCTGAGTGACGTGGCCAAGCTGAGCGATGGTGTGGAAGACCGTTACAACGCCGGGTTCTTCAACGACGATTCGGCAGTGCTGCTGGTGATCAACCGCCAGGCCGGTGCCAACATCATCAAGACCGTGGCGCAAATCAAGGCGCAGTTGCCAGCCCTGGAAGCGGTGCTGCCGGCAAGCGTGCGGCTGAACATCGCCATGGACCGCTCGCCGGTGATCACCGCCACCCTGCACGAGGCCGAAAGCACCCTGCTGATCGCCGTGGCCCTGGTGGTGCTGGTGGTGTACCTGTTCCTGGCCGACTGGCGCGCCTCGCTGATCCCCACCCTGGCGGTGCCGGTGTCGCTGGTAGGTACTTTCGCCATCATGTACCTGTGGGGCTTTTCGCTGAACAACCTGTCGCTGATGGCGCTGATCCTGGCCACGGGGCTGGTGGTGGATGACGCCATCGTGGTGCTGGAGAACATCGCCCGGCACATCAACGACGGCATGGCGCCGATGAAGGCGGCCTACAAGGGCGCCCAGGAAGTGGGCTTCACGCTGCTTGCGATGAACGCCTCGCTGGTGGCGGTGTTCATGTCGATCCTGTTCATGGGCGGCATCATCGAGAAGCTGTTCCGCGAATTTTCCATCACCCTGTCGGCGGCCATCGTGGTGTCGCTGCTGGTGTCGCTGACCCTGACGCCGATGCTCTGCGCGCGCTGGCTCAAGCCCCACGACCACAGCCACCAGACGCGCCTGCAGTACTGGAGCAACCGCGTGCACGATGCCCTGGTGCGCGGTTACGACCGTACCCTGGGCTGGGCCCTGGCGCACCGGCGTCTGACCCTGATCAGCCTGCTGATCACCATCGGCGTCAACATCGCCCTGTACGTGGTGGTGCCCAAGACCTTCATGCCGCAGCAGGACACCGGCCAGTTGATGGGCTTCGTGCGCGGCGACGACGGCCTGTCGTTCACCGTGATGCAACCCAAGATGGAAGCCTACCGCCGCGCCATCATCGCCGACCCGGCGGTGTCCAGCGTCGCCGGTTTCATCGGTGGCAACAACGGCACCAATAACGCCACCATCCTGGTGCGCCTAAAGCCCATCAAGGAACGTGACGTCAACGCCCAGCAGGTCATCGAGCGCCTGCGCAAGAACCTGCCCAAGGTGCCCGGCGCACGGTTGATGCTGATGGCCGACCAGGACCTGCAGTTCGGCGGAGCCCGCGACCAGACTACTTCGCAGTACCAGTACATCATCCAGAGCGGCGACCTGGCGGCGCTGCGCCTGTGGTACCCGAAAATCGTCGCCGCCTTCAAGAAACTGCCCGAGCTGACCTCCATCGACGCCCGCGAAGGCCGCGGCGCGCCCCAGGTGACCCTGGTGGTGGACCGCGACCAGGCCAAGCGCCTGGGCATCGACATGAGCACCGTCACCACGGTGCTCAACAACGCCTACAGCCAGCGGCAGATCTCCACCATCTACGACAGCCTCAACCAGTACCAGGTGGTGATGGAGATCAACCCCAAGTACGCCCAGGACCCGGTCACTCTCGACCAGGTGCAGGTGATCAACTCGGCGGGAGCGCGGGTGCCGTTGTCCAGCATCGCCCATTACGACAACAGCCTGGCCGACGACAGCGTCAGTCACGAAGGTCAGTTCGCCTCCGAAAGCATCGCCTTCGACCTGGCCGAAGGCGTGCCGCTGGACCGCGCCACGGCGGTCATCGAGCGCAGCATCGCCTCGCTGGGCCTGCCCGAGGACATCATCGTCAAGGTGGCCGGCACCGGTGATGCCTTTGCCGCGGCGCAGAAAAGCCAGCCGTGGATGATCCTCGGCTCGCTGGTGCTGGTGTACCTGGTGCTGGGCATTCTCTACGAAAGCTACGTGCACCCGCTGACCATCCTCTCGACCTTGCCGTCGGCCGGCGTCGGCGCGTTGCTGAGCATTTATGTGACCGGTGGCGAGTTCAGCCTGATCTCGCTGCTGGGGCTGTTCCTGCTGATCGGCGTGGTGAAGAAAAACGCCATCCTGATGATCGACCTGGCCTTGCAGCTGGAGCGCGAGCAGGGCATGGGCCCGTTCGATTCGATCCGCCAAGCCTGCCTGCAGCGCCTGCGGCCGATCCTGATGACCACCCTGGCGGCCATCCTCGGCGCCTTGCCACTGCTGATCGGCGGCACCGAAGGCGCCGAGATGCGCCAGCCCCTGGGCCTGGCCATCATCGGCGGGCTGGTGTTCAGCCAGTTGTTGACCCTGTATACCACGCCGGTGGTGTACCTCTACCTTGACCGCCTGCGCCACCGCGTCAACCGCTGGCGCGGCGTACGTACCGATGCATCCCTGGAAACCCCGCTATGACCAAGCCGATCGTGCCGTGCCCCATGACCTGCCAGATGGCCACCGTCCGTGGTTCCTGGGTGCTCAATTTGAGCCTGAGCGCGCTGATGCTCAGCGGCCTGCTGCTGGGCGGCTGCGCCGTGGGCCCCGACTACAAGCGCCCCGAGGTGGCGGCACCGGCCCAGTTCAAGGCCGCCCAGGGCTGGCGTCAGGCGCAGCCCAGCGATGCCCTGGCCCGTGGCGCGTGGTGGGAGCTGTACGGCGATGCGCAACTCAACGGCCTGGTGGAGCGCCTGAACCATGCCAACCAGACGGTGGCCCAGTACGAGGCCCAATACCGCCAGGCCCAGGCGCTGGTGAAAAGCGCCCGTGGCGCGTTCCTGCCCACCGTGGACCTCAGCGCCAGCAAGACCCGCTCCAGCCAGGGCACCGGCAGCAGCAATTCGAGCCTGAGCAGTGCCAGCAGCGGCATTCGCGACACCTACAGCACCCAGGCCAGCGTCAGTTGGGAAGCCGACGTATGGGGCAAATTGCGCCGTGGCCTGGAAGCCGACAAGGGCAGCGCCCAGGCCAGCCTGGCAGACCTGGCGGCCATCCGCCTGAGCCTGCAGTCGCAACTGGTGCAGAACTACCTGCAGTTGCGGGTGATCGATGAACAGAAACGCCTGCTGCAGGCCACGGTCGAGGCTTACCAGCGCTCGCTGACCATGACCCAGAACCAGTACAAGGTGGGCGTTTCGGGCGCCGATGCAGTTGCCCAGGCGCAAACCCAGCTACGCACCACCCAGGCTGACCTGGTGGACCTGGCCTGGCAGCGTGCGCAGTACGAAAACGCCATCGCCGTGCTGATGGGCGTGCCCCCGGCCGATTTCAATCTGGCGGAGAGCACCTCGATTCCGGCTCTGCCACAGATCCCGGTGCAGGTGCCGTCGCAATGGCTGGAACGACGCCCCGACATCGCCGCCGCCGAACGCTCGGTGATGGCCGCCAACGCCAATATCGGCGTGGCCAAGGCCGCCTACTACCCGGACCTGACCCTGAGCCTGTCCGGTGGCTACAGCAGCAGTACCTTCGCCAACTGGCTGACCTTGCCCAATCGCTTCTGGTCGGTCGGGCCGCAACTGGCCGGCACCCTGTTCGATGGCGGTCAGCGCTCGGCGGAAGTGGCGCGCACCGAGGCGGTGTACGACCAGACGGTTGCCCAGTACCGCCAGACCGTGCTGGATGGCTTCCAGGAAGTGGAGAACTACATGGTCCAGCTCAAGGTGTATGAGGACGAGGCCCAGGTCCGTCAGCAGGCACTGGAGTCGGCCCGCGAATCCCTGCGCCTGACCACCAACCAGTACAAGGCCGGATTGATTGCCTACCTGGACGTGGTGACCGTGCAGGCCACGGCCTTGAGCAACGAGCGCAGTGTGCTCAACGTGTTGCAAAGCCGCCTGGTGGCCAGCGTGCAGTTGATCGCCGCACTGGGGGGCGGCTGGGATGGGCATCTGGAATTGAGTCGCAATCCTTGATGCCGTTCGTCTGAAAGATTAAGGTCTGCCAGCTCCTGTACAGGGCTGTACAGGAGCTGGACCCTTGTAAAAGCTGGGCGCGGTAGTGGCAAAGCGATATCTCGCTGAACCCCCGCAGTCAGGCGCTCTTCGCAAGCAAACAAACGTTTAATTGCGTACAATCCCTGGCGATTGATGAGCAGGGAACGCGTCGGATTCGCAGGTGTAGAGAGTCGCATGCTGATTGGTAGTTATTCCCCCTCTTTAGTCGTTATTTCACTGTGCGTGGCCATGCTGGCCTCGTACACGGCGCTGGATCTGGTCGGCCGCATCGCCACCGCCAGGGGCCGCGCAGTGTATTTGTGGATGGCCGGCGGTTCGCTGTCCATGGGCATCGGCATCTGGTCGATGCATTTTATAGGCATGCTGGCCTTCAGCTTGCCGATCCCCTTGGGCTACGACCTCACGCTTACCGGCCTGTCCCTGCTGATTGCCGTGCTGTCCTCAGGCTTTGCCCTGTGGCTGGTCAGCCAGCCACGCCTGCCGTTGATGCAATTGGCCTTCGGTGCGCTGATCATGGGCAGCGGCATCGCTACCATGCACTACACCGGCATGGCGGCCATGCGCATGTCGCCGGGCATCCAGTACGACACCGTCCTGTTCATCGATTCGCTGGTCATCGCCATCGGCGCTTCGGCCGCAGCGCTGTACATCGCTTTCCGCCTGCGCAACGCCATCCCCCATGTACTGCTGGCCAGGAGCGTGGCGTCGGTGGTGATGGGCATTGCCATCGTCGGCATGCACTACACCGGCATGGCCGCGGCCATGTTCCCCGAAGGCAGCGTGTGCGGTGCCAGCGGGCTGAACGGCAAGGGCCTGGACTACATGGTACTGATCACCAGCCTGTCGGTGCTGGGCATTACCTTGCTGACCTCGGTGCTGGACGCGCGCATGGAGGCCCGCACGGCGGACCTTGCCAACTCTTTGCGCCTGGCCAACCGTGAGCTCACCCAACTGGCTTTGCATGACAACCTTACCGGCCTGCCCAATCGTGTGCTGTTGGCCGACCGCATCGCCCAGGCCATGCAGATGGTGGACGAGAACGGCGGCTGCTTTGCGCTGATGTTCATCGACCTGGACGGCTTCAAGCCGGTCAATGACGCCTTCGGTCATCACATGGGCGATGAGTTGCTGCGCGCCGTGGCGTTGCGCCTGCGCGGCAACCTGCAGGGCCAGGACACGCTGGCGCGCATCGGCGGCGACGAGTTCGTGTTGCTGGTGGCCCTGCGCGAGCCTAACGATGCACCCACGGTGGCCGCGCGTCAGGTGGCCCTGATCAGTCAAGTGTTCGATGTGGGCGAGCAGAGCCTGCAGATCTCGGCCAGCATCGGCATCGCCATGTACCCTGGCAACGGCGCTGACCAGCACGCCTTGCTGATGAACGCCGATGCCGCCATGTACCACGCCAAGAGCGCGGGCAAGAACGGCTACAGCTTCTTCGACGGCTCGATGAACACTAATGCCCGCAAGCAGTTGCAGTTGCTGCAGGACTTGCGCCTGGCGGTGGAACGCAAGGAATTCCGCCTGTTCTACCAGCCCAAGTTCGACGCCGCCACCGGCCAGCCCGTAGGCGCCGAGGCCCTGGTGCGCTGGGAGCACCCGGAGCAGGGCTTGTTGGCCCCGGACAGCTTCATAGGCCTTGCGGAAAAGACCGGCCTGATTATCAGCATCGGCGAGTGGGTGCTCGACGAGGCCTGCCGGCAGATGCGCCAGTGGGTGCTGGAGGGCTACGGCCACTGGCGCATCGCGGTCAACCTGTCGGCGTTGCAGTTCTGCCACCTGGGCCTGGTGGACAGCGTCGCCGCGGCACTGTCGCGTCATCAGTTGGCGGCCAACAACCTGACCCTGGAAATTACCGAGTCCACCGCCATGAACGACGCCGACGCCAGCATGAGTGTGCTGCGCCAGTTGTCGGACATGGGGGTGGACCTGTCCATCGATGACTTCGGTACCGGCTATTCGAGCCTGATGTACCTCAAGCGTCTGCCGGCCAATGAATTGAAAATCGACCGTGGCTTCGTCCGCGACCTGGAGCAGGACAGCGATGACGCGGCGATTGTCTCGGCCATCGTCGCGCTGGGGCAGGCGTTGGGCCTGCGGATCGTCGCCGAGGGCGTGGAAACCGATAACCAGCAGAACTTCCTGACCCGTCTGGGGTGCGATGCGCTGCAGGGCTATCATCTTGGCCATCCGCTGCCTGCCGAGCACTTCATGGCCGATATTCACGCCGCCGAAGCGCATCAGCGCGTCGCCCAAGCCTGATCAGGCACTGGCGGCGTGGGGGGTTGGTGCGGTAATGTCACATTGCTTTCTACCTTGATCCAACCCCCCATGAGGAGCGCACCGAGGTCCATGGATAAAGTCATTGTCATCACCGGCGGCAGTCGCGGCATTGGTGCCGCCACGGCGCGCCTGGCCGCCCGCCAGGGTTATCGTGTGTGCATCAATTACCTGTCCGATGAGCAGGCGGCCCAGGCTACCCTGGCCGAGGTGCGCGAGCTGGGGGCGCAGGCGATTGCCGTGCGCGCCGACGTCAGTGTCGAGGATGAGGTGGTGCACCTGTTCCACCGGGTCGACGTGGAACTGGGGCCGGTGACCACGCTGGTCAACAATGCCGCGACGGTGGGGCATACCTCACGGGTGGACGAGATGTCCGAATTCCGCCTGCTCAAGCTGCTCAAAAGTAACGTGGCCGGGCCGATCCTGTGTGCCAAGCATGCCATCCTGCGCATGTCCACGCGCCATGGTGGCCAGGGTGGCAGCATCGTCAATGTGTCCTCCGTGGCGGCTCGTCTGGGCTCGCCGGGCGAGTACGTGGACTATGCGGCCTCCAAGGGCGCCTTGGACACCTTCACTGTAGGCTTGGCCAAAGAGCTGGCGGGGGAGGGCGTGCGGGTCAACGCCGTGCGGCCTGGGTATATCTTCACGGAGTTTCACGCGTTGAGTGGGGATCCGGATCGGGTCAGCAAATTGGAGCCGGGGATTCCGATGGGGCGTGGTGGGCAGCCGCATGAAGTGGCGGAGGCGATTTTGTGGTTGGCGTCTGATCAGGCGAGCTATACCACGGGGAGTTTCCTGGATTTGGGTGGCGGCCGCTGATGTAGCCGCTTCCGCCAGGCTGCGCTGGCCAAGCCCACCCAAAGCAATCCTCACATACACCGCGGACCGCTTTTGCTTCCGTTAGGCCCTTGAGCTTGATTCATGCCCCACCCTTAAGCACACCGCCAACT
>KI547168.1:68654-73475 GCA_000497835.1 gamma proteobacterium L18
AAGATCAAAAGCAAGATCAAGATCAAGATCAAAAGCAAGATCAAGAGCCAAAGCAACGGCAAGATCAAGAGCCAAAGGCATATCAGCGACAGGATGTGCAGGCAATAAAAAGCCCCGGGCTCCTCAGGAGCCCGGGGCTTTTTTGGTTACGCCTACGGCTTATTTGACCGCCTGCGTCCTCATCTGCAGATAATCCTTCTTGTCCATTTCCTTCGCATCACGCTTGCCCAGGTCAGCCATCGGAATCCGATAGGTTTCCTTGGCCGTGTAGGCCGCCAGCGCCGCAATCACGGTGATACCGAACGCCAGGGCACCAACGGTCATAGGGATGTTGTCCGAGCCTGGTGGGGCGATGGCGGCGAACAGGGCCGGCAGCAGCGCAGTGATCATGGTGCCCACGTTCTGCGAGATGGCCATGGCCGACACGCGGTAGCGGGTCTGGAACAGCTCTGGGTAGAAGCTTGGGAAAATGGCGTTGTAACCCTGATACACCACGCCCCACATCAGCAGCGACATGCCAAACGCCATGGGCACGCTGTGGATGCTGATCGCATACAGGTAACCAAAGGCCAGCAGGCCCGAGCCCAGCGCGCCACCGATGATCATCGGGCGACGGCCCACTTTGTCAGACCAGTTGCCCACAAACGGAATCACCAGCACCGCGACGATGTTGCCGATCACCGGAATCCACAGGTACACACTCTTCGAGAAGCCGATGCCGTAGGCCGGCTGCACCGCATACGCAGCACCGAAGATGGTGGCCACTACCGGGATCACGTTCATCAGCGCCATGCAGGTCACCAGGCACATGTTGCGCCAGTTGTTCTGGAAGGCTTCGACGATGGGTGCCTTGGGCAGTTCGGTGGTGGCTTCTTCCTTGACGAAGGCCGGGGTCTCATGGACCTCTTTACGGATGATGTAGCCGGCAATCAGCACGATGGCGCTGAGCAGGAACGGGATCCGCCAGCCCCAGCTGTTGAAGGCCTCGTCAGGCATGAAGTAGGCCAGTGGCAGGAAGATCGCCGCAGCGAAGATCTGGCCGGCCTGCACGCCCTGCAAGGTGTAGCTGGCGTAGTAGCCCCTTCTGCCGAAGGGTGCGTGCTCCATGATCATGGAGCTGGCCCCCGAGATTTCACCCGCCACCGCGAAGCCCTGGATCAGACGCAGCACGACCAGCAGCGCCGGTGCCAGCATGCCGACCTGGCTGTAGGTAGGCAGCAGGCCCACCGCCATGGTGGCGAAGCCCATCAGGAACATGCACAGCAGCAATACGTTTTTACGACCGCGGGTGTCACCCCAGTGGCCGAGGAACGCAGCACCGATGGGACGCGCGATGTAACCCACGCCATAAGTGGCCAGCGAGGCAACAATAGCGATCTTGGGGTCGGTGGACGGGAAGAAGATTTGCGGGAATATCAGCGCCGCAGCCTGGGCGTAGATGAAGAAGTCATAGTATTCGAGCGCCGAGCCAATCCAGCCGCTGGCGGTCGCTTTTTTGGTTTGCTGAGAGCCGTGGGACTCGGTGGATACTTGATCCATGGGTGTCTCCGTTGTTTTTATTATCGAGCGATATTTGTTTTTTAACGCTTACAGTCGGCGGTCGGAACCAAAACTAACTGGATAGTTAACAAATATCAGCCCTACCTGATCTATGTCAATACGGCGCCGGCCCGGCCGGTGCGAACCTGTGCGATTGTCGGTCATTATTATGACATCACTGAAAAAGTTTAGGCGGAAAAAAGCGCGATGGTTGCGTCTAACGCAATGCTTTTCGATCCATCGGTCAACCGGGTATTGCATCCAATGGTGGCACCACGCTATATCTTCGGCCGGGCCTGCCGATAAAGAGGTTCTGCGAGTGTCCGTCCTGCTGGAGCACCTTCTTGAATTTCCCCCATTTGCCCGATGATTCACGTGTGCCACCTGGTAACAATCCGGCGCTCGCTTCAATCGATGCAGTTCTGGCAGCGGCACGTGAGTGGCCCAAGGCGTGTGCCTGGGTCTGGTATCGCGACGGCGAACCGCTGCACCGCGCCGCCCAGGGTGGCGCGTTTTGCCACTGGCCGGCCAGCTTGGCCAAGCGCGATTTCGACGGTTTCTGCCATGCCGAGGGCCTGCATCGCTGGCCCACGGGGGAGGGGGAGCATCCGCTGGGCTGGCTGTTGGCGGCGCGCAGCGAAGCGCACAACGAGCAATTGGCGCAACTGGCCACCGACCTGGGCGTGCGGGTGCAGAGCGCGGCCCTGGCGCGTGCGCAGATCACCCAGCGGGTACTGTATGAAATCACCTACCTGGCCAGCTCCAGTCGCGACTGCGCCGAGTTCCTGCAGGGCGCGCACCGGCAGCTGGCAACCCTGATCGATGCCGAGAACTTCTACCTGGCGTTGTACGACCGCCAGACCGGCAAGATCGATTATCCCTATTACGTCGACATCATCGACACCGACGCGCTGGAAGCCGAGGCCCACGAATACCTGGACCCGGCACGCCTGTCCCTGACAGGTCAGGTGCTGACCAGCGGCCAGCCTTTGATGATCGACGCCAGCGGTATGCGCCGCGCCGAACAGGAGGGGCGCTTTTCCCCGGTGGGGCATCGTCCCGAGTTCTGGATGGGCGCGCCGCTCAAGAATGCCTCGGACGAGGTGTTCGGCATGCTCGCCATGCAGGTCTATGAAGTGTCGCGCATTTACAGCGCCGAGGACCGCGAGCTGTTCCTGGTAGTGGCGCGCCACGTGGCCATGGCCCTGGACCGCATACTGCACCGCTTCGACCTGGAAGAAACCGTGTCGCGGCGCACCCAGGAATTGTCCGAGCTCAACAACGCCCTGCGCCTGGAGGTGATCGAGCGCGAGCGCGCCGAGCACCTGCACAGCGCGCTGTTTCAAATTGCCGAACTGTCCAGCCAGCAGGGCGAAATGGCCGAGCTGTTCCAGAGCCTGCACATGATCGTCGGCGACCTGCTGTTCGCCCGCAATTTCTACATCGCCCTGTTCGACGTGATGACCGGGGAGGTGACCTTCCCGTATTACATCGACGAACAGAGCGCCGCCCGCCCGGCGCCGCGCCGTGGCCAGCGCGGCCTGACCGAATACGTCATCCGCCAGCGCCGCCCGTGTCTAATCGACTACGACGACGCCAGCGCGCTGATGGCCAGCGGCGAGATCGCCAACAATCCCGAGCCGATCCGTTCGCAGTCCTGGCTGGGCATCCCGCTGTTCGAAGGCACCCAGGTGCGCGGGGTGCTGGTGGTGCAGAGCTATGCACCGACCATCCGCTACAGCCAGCGCGATCAGGAACTGCTGACCTTCGTGTCCCGGCACATCGACACCGCGCTGTCGCGGCGCAGTGCGGCCGAGGCGGTGCAGGCGGCCAACCTGATGCTGGAGGCGCGGGTGCAAAGCCGCACCCGCGAGCTGGACCATGCCAACGCCAAACTGCTGCATGAAAACGCTCATGACGCCTTGACCGGACTGCCCAACCGCAGCCAGTTGCAGCAACGCCTGCAATTGGCCTGGGGGCAATTCTGCGAGCATCATCGGCCGCTGGTGGTGATGTTCATCGACCTGGACCGCTTCAAGATGGTCAATGACAGCCTCGGGCATCACTCCGGTGACTTGCTGCTGACCCAGGCGGCCACGCGCCTGCGCAATTGCCTGCGCGCCGACGACCTGCTGGCCCGGCTGGGCGGCGATGAATTTGCCGTGTTGGCCCCGGATGCCGACCTCGACGTCGCCGTGGACATCGCCGAGCGCATCCTGCAGGCCTTCGACCTGCCGTTCAACATTGACGGCCATGGCGTTTTCTCCTCCTGCAGCATCGGCATCGTCAGCGCCGACACCCAGTTTCACGTCGAGCCCGCCGACCTGCTGCGTGACGCAGACACGGCCATGTACCGGGTCAAGAACGCCGGGCGCGACAGCTTCGCGGTGTTCAACCAGCAAGTACGCCGCGAAGTCAGTGATCAGATGGAGCGCGAAGGCGCGCTGCGCAATGCCCTCAAGCGCGACGATGAACTGCTGCCGTTTTTCCAGCCCATCGTCAGTGTCGAAACCGGCGCCGTGGTGGCGCTCGAGGCGCTGATCCGCTGGCGCCAGGCCGACGGCCGCATCACCGCCCCTGGGGAGTTCTTGCCGGCGCTGGAAGGCCTGCGCCTGATCGGCCGCCTGGACCTGTACATGCTCAACCGCATCGCCGAAATCCTCGCCCGCCCCGAACACGCGCACTGGCCGCCGGTGCACGTCAACTGCTCGAGCTACAGCATCACCCGGCCCGAGTTCGCCAGTGAAGTGCTGGCCCTGCTGCAACGCCACGGCATCGGCGCCCATCGCCTGTGCCTGGAACTGACCGAGGGCGGCCTGGTGGCGGAGCCGGCGCGGGCCCGGCAGACCATGCAGCAACTGGCCGACCACGGCCTGAGCGTGATGCTCGATGACTTCGGTGCCGGGTTCTCGTCGCTCAGTTATGTGCACCAGTACACCTTCAGTGGCTTGAAGATCGACAAGTCGTTCATCCTCGAACTGACCACCAGCGAGCGCAGCCGCGCCATCGTGCGGGCCATCGTGCGCATGGCTGACTCGCTGGGCTTACCGGTGGTGGCCGAAGGGGTGGAGGACGAAGCGACGCTGGGGGTGTTGCGCGAGATGGGGGCGTCGCAGGCGCAGGGGTATTATTTTGCCCGGCCGATGGCGATGGAGAGGTTGGTGTTGGGGTAGGGGGGGATCTTCAGTGTTCTGGAGATCGCGCGCCGCCCGCGCGGCGCTTCCCGGGCAGAGCCCGGTCCTACATCTGTTTCGGGCCAGTTATGTCTGTGGCATCACCTAG
>KI547168.1:73688-110072 GCA_000497835.1 gamma proteobacterium L18
GATCTCGGCCACACCAACACCCCCGAGCCATGCACCCCCGCCTCACTCCGCCCCCCCCAGCAAAATGTTGTAACCGCCAGGAATTACATCTCTACCCACACTATGGGACACTGCAAAACCTCGACACCCCTCACCGAGCACCCTCATGGAAGAAAACCGCCGCCCCATCAAGACCCGCTCCGCGGGCTGGGCCAAGCGCATCACCGACCACCTGGTCACCCGCAACATCTCCCCCAACCAGATCTCCGTCGCCAGCATCGGCTTTGCGTTGTTCGGCGCCGTGGCGCTCAACGTCAGCACCGGTGTCGTCGGCTCGCTGCTGTGCATCCTGGGCATCCAGCTGCGCTTGTTGTGCAACCTGTTCGACGGCATGGTCGCCATCGAAGGCGGCAAGAAGTCCGACGTTGGCATGCTCTACAACGAATTCCCCGACCGTATCGCCGACAGCCTGCTGATCGCCGGCCTGGGCTATGCCATCGGCCAGCCCGAACTGGGCTGGTGCGCTGCATTGCTGGCTGCGCTCACCGCCTACGTGCGGGTGTTCGGCGGTTCGCTGGGGCTGGCGCAAAGCTTTCGCGGGCCCATGGCCAAGCAGCACCGCATGGCGGTGATGACCGGCGGGCTGGTGCTGAACGTGCTGGAGTCGCTGACCCTGGGCAGCTTCTACGTGTTGTCGCTGACCTTGTGGGCCATCGCCGTGGGCTCGGCGCTCACCTGCGTCACGCGCACCCAAGGCATCGCGGGTCAATTGAAGGGGGCGACTCATGTGGATCAGTAAGCTGCTGATCGGTTTCCTGCGCCTGCTGATCGGCGCCAGTGCCCGTTGGGAAAGCCCGCCGGACCTCAGCCGTCAGCGCATCTATTACGCCAACCACACCAGCCACATGGACACCCTGGCGATCATGGCGGCCCTGCCAGCTGAGGCGCGGGTCAACGTCAAACCGGTGGCGGCAGCCGATTACTGGGGCAAGACGCCGTTTCGTTCGTACATCGCCCTCAAGGGGTTGAACGCAGTATTGATCGAACGCAATGCAGCCTCGGGCGCAAACGTTCTGGAACCGATTTTCGAGGTAGTGCAGGCCGGCCACTCGATCATCATCTTCCCCGAAGGCACGCGCTCGGCCCAGCCCTTGCCGGGCGAGTTCAAGTCGGGGTTGTACCGCTTGAGCGAACGCTTCCCCGACGTCGACCTGGTGCCCATCTACCTGGAAAACCTGCACCGTGCCATGCCCAAGGGCAAGCACGTGCCGCTGCCTATCCTGTGCACCATCCGCATCGGTGACCCGCTGCCGCGCATCGACGGCGAAGACAAACCGACGTTCCTGGCCCGTGCCCGGGAAGCCATCGTGAGGCTGGCGCAATGACCCTTCAAGACAAGTTCATGTGGTTCTTCGCCGCCATCGCCGGCCTGTTGGTGATTGCCTCGGCCATTGGCTGGGTGCTGGCGCGCCGCGTTACCTCCGAAGGTGGCAAGGCGACCATCGACAACCTCAACCAGCGCGTCAACGCCTGGTGGGGCATGGTGGTGGTGTTCTTCGTGTCGTATCAGCTGGGTGGCAACGCCACGGTGGTGCTGTTCGCCTTCATCTCGCTGTTCGCCCTGCGCGAATTCATCACCCTGACGCCCACGCGGCGGGGCGACCATAACGCACTGTTCGCAGCGTTTTTCATCCTGATACCGCTGCAATACATCCTGATCGGTACCCACTGGTATTCGATGTTCACCCTGCTGGTGCCGGTATACGCCTTCCTGCTGTTGCCAGCCATCGCCGTGCTGAGCCAGGACACCGAAGCCTTCATGGAACGCATCGCAAAAATCCAGTGGGGCGTGATGATCTGCGTCTACTGCATCAGCCACGCGCCGGCGCTGCTGTTGCTGGACCTGAAGGGCTTTGAGGGGCAAAACGCGCTGCTGCTGTTCTACCTGATGTTCGTGGTGCAGATCAGTGACGTGCTGCAGTACGTATTCGGCAAGCTGTTCGGCAAGCGCAAGGTGGCACCGCTGGTCAGCCCCTCGAAAACCGTGGAAGGGCTGGTTGGCGGTGGACTGGCCGCGACACTGGTGGGCGGGTGCATGTTCTGGATGACGCCGTTCAACTTTTGGCAGTCGCTACTGATGTCGTTGGTGATCGTGGTGATGGGCTTTGTCGGCGGGCTGGTGATGTCGGCGATCAAGCGCAGCCTCAGCGCCAAGGACTGGGGCACCATGATCAAGGGGCACGGCGGCATGCTCGATCGCATGGATTCGGTGTGCTTTGCCGCGCCGATCTTCTTCCACCTGACGCGTTACTGTTTCTCGGCCTGAACCCCACCGTAGCCATCGCGACCAAGGTCGGCTCCTACGCCGTACGTGGTAGGAGCCGGCCTTGGCCGCGATGCAGGCAACACGGTCTCAAGGCGGTACCCAGGTCAGATAATCGAACCCGGCACGCTGGCCTTGATGTGATGGCGGCCATCCACCGCCCCTGCCACAGTCAGGGCGTCGGCCTCGGCTTCAGTGATGGGCACGCGATGGCCGTTGAGTTCGGCAATCGACATGCGCAGTTGGTCGTCAGTGCTGATACGGATATCGGCCGCAGCGCCTTCGCAGCGCATGTCCTGCTCGACCAGTATGCAGCGTTTGGTCTGGGTATTGATTTCCACGGGCATGACTCCTCTCCCTTGCAGGGACTGTGCAGTGTTAGACAACAGCCGTGCGCTGCGCACCCGCCCAACTGATCAACGGTGCTTCAGAGCCCTCGCGATACTCCAGAGGCAGTCTTGCGGCAGCGACGAGCTTGGCGCTGACGCGTGGAGCTTTGCTCCCACAGTGTACGCCTCGCCCCTGTAGCAGCTGCCGAAGGCTGCGTCACAGGCGGCGCGGTGGGTCAGCCAGTGCGCGGCGCCTGTGACGCGACCTGACGGCCGCTGCTACAGGTTGCCCAGCACCCTAGAATCTCCCACAGTGTGTATGCCACGAGACAGTTGCTGCCAACAGGTTGCGCGTATAGCCAAAGGCTTACACGCATTGCCAGCAATCACCTCTGTTGCATTCCCCCCCTACCGGCATAATCTAGCCCTACAGATGAAGCACAGGCAGTGCTTCAGTCACGGAAGACAGGCCAGCACGGACGCGCTCTGACAGGATGTTGGAAGGCCATCAAAGAACCCGCTTCGGCGGGTTTTTTATTGTCTGGGCGAAAGCGTGTCCCGGCCGGCCAGCGCCGCCTAAGGCAGCGGATGCGTAAAACGCAGGTGCCTCACCGCTTGAAGGGGAACAAGCGGCGCTTTTGCGTACCCGGTAGGCAGCTTCCCTGGAAAAATATACTGATAAAGGCAATCCCCTTGATTAATTCATTGGATTGCAGGCATTCCCAAGGTGCATTGAAGAACAGGGGGGTGCCGGTATTTGATATTTTTAACTGCGATGCACCCCATATCAGCATGACGGCAAAGCAGAGGATAAAGGCTTTCATCGTCAGCTTCGGACCGGAAAAGAAGTCTCCTACTGCACGGCAAACTGAGTAGCCCGCCACTGAAGCCAGAAGAAAGCGGCAGGTGTCGAAGTAATCGTTCACTGTCATCGCATCGGCCGGTTTACGGCTTCCTTCGCCAGGAAAACCAGCTATTCATTCTCTCATCGCGGGGAAAGCTGGCAGCCTGAACGAACACGCTTACAAACGCGATCCACTGCACAGCTTCGTTATCTTTCAGCAGATCGATGGGCGTGTGGGAAAATAAATGAGATCCGTCGTTGGATATGCTGAGCTGTGAAGCACACCAGAGTGTCGAGAAGATCAAGTGGACCCACGCCCATTTTCGATGTTTCGAGTGCCCCGATATCTGTTCGGCCATGAGCCGGAATGCGAGCAGTATGCAACTTGAGCCCATTAGGTAAAGCGCGGCAACTAGAGGCGGGCTATTGATCACGAGCGGAGACCTTGCGAGGCATCCTGCTGGACGGAAGGCATGCTGACTGTAGAAAAACGCTCAGAAATCCGATCCACTTGACCGCGTCGTTGTGTTCCAGGGCAGGGATACGAATGGCAGTAAACAGAACGGTAGCATCGTTGGAAAGGTTCAACTGCGACGCCCCCCAAAGCGCAGTCAAGAAGAAACACCCTAGAAACTTTCCCATGTTCAGAGATGGACCTGAGCATCGCTGGGCGAGGGTTCGGCAAACCGCGAAACCGCCAATCGAAACGCCAAGGTATATCACGGCGACAATGTACCCATGCCAGCCCATCACTGACCCTCGCCTGTGATGGCGTCCAAGGTAATAAACCCCGAAACGGTGTCCAGCATCAGCGAAACGCTGCCTGCCTTTTCATACCCACGTATGTAGTCGGTTTTCACATAGCGGAAAAGCCGCCAAGCATCCGGTTTGAGCATTAACCTGCCTGCCCCGTATCCAGACATGCTCATGTCTACTATCCCATAGACAATATTCGCGGTGGTTTTATCTTTACCCATAAAAAATGCCGCTCGTTGATACATCTTTCGTACGGGGCCCTGCGTTTCCGAGTGGCCCTGTATCAAGTCCCGTCCGTTTTCGTAGACATTGTTAGCGCCATGTAACATCAGCGGGATGCCAAAGGATGGACATAGCCATCCAGCCGAGCCGTAACAAACTCCGACCCCGGCAGCGATCTGAAATGCCCCAGCCAGGGCGCCAACGCCCTTTGCAGCGATGACCTTCGACTGTGCATACAGATTCTTCTGCTCATTCTCCAGCACCTTCAACCCCTGCGTCGGCGACAACCTGGCCTCCTTTACCTGTCGAACAATATCGCCCACATACTCGGCAATCTCCCGGTCAAACCCTGACCGTACTGTAGTGTCCTTGATGTGTTGCCTGCTCAAGGCGCACGCCTGGCTGGCAAGCAAGCGCCCGGCGTGCGCAAGGTCCAGGCAGTCACAGGTGGAGCGTTTGTGCGGGTCGATCAAAGGGCGCATGGGCAGGGTTCCCGTCCAGTGGGGTGAACGGGGCAGGTTAGGAATTTATCCAGGGGCGACGAAACAGGCCATTTCCGGCGAATGTGTAGGAAATTTCTGAGCGCCCGTAGCCGCTGCCGTCAGGCTGCGCTGGCCCTCTGCCTCGCTTTAGATCTCCAGTGTATGAGCGGGCCAGCGCAGCCTTCGGCAGCGGCTACACGGCACTCGCTCAGGCGGCCAGGGTCGAACACTCAATCCCCTCGCAAAGGCCCTCCCCATGAACGCCTGGTGGCAAGAAGCGCTGAACACCCTGCAAGCTGAATTCGCCGACATCACCGATGCCTCACAACTGACCCGCGTGGCCGTGCGCCTGCTGATGGCCGGGGTGCTGGGCGGCATTCTGGGGTTTGAGCGTGAGCACCAGGGCAAGGCCGCCGGGGTGCGCACGCACATGCTCGTGTCGCTGGGCGCGGCGCTGTTCATTCTGGTGCCGCAGATGGCGGGCGCCGACCCGGCGGCGATCAGCCGGGTGGTGCAGGGGCTGGTGGCGGGGATTGGTTTTCTGGGGGCGGGAACGATCCTCAAGGGGCATGCCCAGGATGCCCATCACGTGAAAGGGCTGACCACCGCGGCGGGGTTGTGGATGACGGCGGCGATTGGCGTGGCGGCAGGGATGGGGCGCGAGGCCACGGCGGTGCTCAGCACGTTGCTGGCACTGGGGGTGCTGGCGGTGATGCCGATGGTGGTGGGGCGGTTCGAAGACAAGTCACCCCGCGATCAATAGCAACACCCTCCATCCTTGTGGGACCGGGCGAAGCTCGGGAAGCGGACGACTCAAATACCGTGCTGGCCTCTTCCCGAGCTTCGCCCGGTTCCACAGGGGAGGGGATATCCGCGAAAAATTCATGACCAGACAGTCACGCTTATTCCCAGCGCATCTATGCTCTTAACGCCCTATCGCGAAAAAATCCGTTCACAGCTGCGCCGGGGGTTCCTGGCTCGGCGGATCGCCCACGGTAGGCGGCACGGTGGGTTTTACCGGCAGCTCGTCCGGGTCCACGTTGGGGTCAGGTGGCGGCAGGGTCGGGTCGTCGATGTTCGGGTCCGGCGTCTCGGCGGGAATAGGGATATTCATGGGGTTCCTCGCAAGTTTCGGGGACAGTCAAGGATCTGGACAGCAACCTTCGCTCGATGATTCCCGAGCGTCATTGCCGATGAACTTTCAAGACCCCCATGGCTCGGAACTTAAGGCAGGCGTCGGCACCCTCGTGTCGGCGCGACAGGTAATGGATGAGCGTCCTTGGGGCGTGAAGGAGATGCTCGATGACCGCGGATCAACCTTTCGAAACTGGCCAGGCGGCTGAACAGACCAACGAACAGGCGTTGAGTTTGTCCCAGGCGCTGCTGTTGCCACGCATCGTGATCGAAAACACCACGCCCGCTATCGACGGCGGCCAGTTCGCGGTCAAGGCCGTCACCGGCCAGACCCTGACCGTGGACAGCAAGGTCTACGCCGACGGCCACGACAAACTGGCCGTGGTGCTGCGCTGGCGCGCCCTGGGTTCCGACAGCTGGCACAGTGTGGGCATGCGCGACCTGGGCAACGACAGTTGGCAAGCCCAGCTCACCGTCAATGAGGTGGGCCGCCATGTATTCAGCATCGAGGCGTGGATCGACCAGTTCGCCACCTACCGCTACGAGTTGGAAAAGAAATACGCCGCCGGCGTGCCCATCGGCCTTGAGCTGGAAGAAGGGCGGCTGCACCTGGTCAACAGCGCCGAAAAAAGCGAAGAAAGCCTGCGCCGCCAACTGCTGCACCTGCACGACGAATTCAACAGCCTGGACCCCGACGGCCAGGTGGCGCTGCTGCTGCAGAAAGACACCGCCGCGCTGATGAACCTGGCTGACGCCCGCGCCTACCTGAGCAAAAGCCAACTGTTCCCGATCGAAGTGGAACGTGAACGCGCCCAGTTCGCCAGTTGGTACGAACTGTTCCCACGCTCCATCACCGACGACCCCGAGCGCCACGGCACTTTCAATGACGTGCATGAGCGGTTGCCGATGATCCGTGACATGGGCTTCGACGTGCTGTACTTCCCGCCCATCCACCCCATCGGCCGCAAGCACCGCAAGGGCCGCAACAACTCGCTGGAAGCCGGCCCGGACGATCCTGGCAGCCCCTACGCCATCGGGAGCGCCGACGGCGGCCACGAGGCCATCCACCCGCAACTGGGCAGCCGTGAGGACTTCCGTCGCCTGGTGGCAGCCGCTGCCGAGCATGGCCTGGAAATCGCCCTGGACTTCGCCATCCAGTGCTCCCAGGACCATCCGTGGCTGGTGGAACACCCGGGTTGGTTCAGCTGGCGCCCCGACGGCACCATCCGCTACGCGGAAAACCCGCCGAAAAAATACCAGGACATCGTCAACGTCGACTTCTATGCCGCCGACGCGATCCCCAGCCTGTGGCTGGCCCTGCGTGACGTGGTGGTGGGCTGGGTGCAGGCCGGCGTGAAGATATTCCGTGTCGACAACCCGCACACCAAACCGCTGCCGTTCTGGCAGTGGATGATCGAAGACGTGCGCCGCGACTACCCCGAGGTGATGTTCCTTGCCGAGGCGTTCACCAAGCCGGCGATGATGGCGCGCCTGGGCAAGGTCGGCTATTCCCAGAGCTACACCTACTTCACCTGGCGCAACACCAAGGCCGAGCTGACCGAATACTTCACCCAGCTCAACCAGCCGCCGTGGTCGGACTGCTACCGCCCCAACTTCTTCGTCAACACCCCGGACATCAACCCCTTCTTCTTGCATGAGTCGGGGCGCGCAGGCTTCCTGATCCGTGCCGCGCTGGCCACCATGGGCTCGGGCCTGTGGGGCATGTATTCGGGCTTCGAGCTGTGCGAGTCGGCGCCCATCCCCGGCAAGGAAGAGTACCTGGACTCGGAGAAATACGAGATCCGCCCACGGGACTTCACCGCCCCCGGCAACATCATTGCCGAGATCGCCCAGCTCAACCGTATCCGCCGCCAGAACCCCGCCCTTCAGACCCACTTGGGCCTGGCGATGTACACCTGCTGGAACGACAACATCCTGTATTTCGGCAAGCGCACCCCCGACCGCCGCAACTTCATCCTGGTGGCGGTCAACCTCGATCCGTACAACGTGCAGGAAGCGCACTTCGAACTGCCGCTGTGGGAACTGGGCCTGGACGACAACGCCGCCACCCACGGCGAGGACCTGATGAGCGGCCACACCTGGACCTGGTACGGCAAGACCCAGTGGATGCGCATCGACCCCGGCTATCAGCCCTTCGGCATCTGGCGCATCAGCGCGGCGCTCTGAAAAGGACCTGACCCATGGCGAAGAAAGCCCGCAGCGCTGCGTTCATCAATGACCCCCTGTGGTACAAGGACGCGGTGATCTACCAGGTGCACGTAAAGTCGTTCTTCGACTCCAACAACGACGGCATCGGGGACTTCCCCGGTTTGATCGACAAGCTCGATTACATCGCCGAGCTGGGCGTGAACACCATCTGGCTGCTGCCGTTCTACCCCTCGCCGCGCCGCGACGATGGCTATGACATTGCCGAATACAAGGCGGTCAGCCCCGACTACGGCACCCTGGCCGACGCCCGGCGCTTCATCACCGAGGCGCACAAGCGCGGCCTGCGGGTGATCACTGAACTGGTCATCAACCACACCTCCGACCAGCACCCCTGGTTCCAGCGCGCCCGTCGCGCCAAGCCGGGGTCGCGGGCGCGGGACTTCTACGTGTGGTCCGACACCGATCAGAAGTACGACGGCACGCGCATCATTTTCCTCGACACCGAGAAGTCCAACTGGACCTGGGACCCGGTAGCCGGCCAGTACTTCTGGCACCGCTTCTATTCCCATCAGCCGGACCTCAACTTCGATAACCCGCAGGTGATGAAAGCGGTGCTGGGGGTGATGCGCTACTGGCTGGACATGGGCATCGATGGCCTGCGCCTGGACGCCATCCCGTACCTGATCGAGCGCGACGGCACCAACAACGAGAACCTGCCCGAGACCCATCAGGTGCTCAAGCAGATCCGCGCCGAGATCGACGCCCATTACCCTGACCGCATGCTGCTGGCCGAGGCCAACCAATGGCCCGAGGACACCCAGCTGTACTTCGGTGACGCGTTCGGCGACAACGGCGATGAATGCCACATGGCCTTCCACTTCCCGCTGATGCCGCGCATGTACATGGCCGTGGCCCAGGAAGACCGCTTCCCCATCACCGACATTTTGCGCCAGACCCCGGAAATTCCGCGCAATTGCCAGTGGGCGATCTTCCTGCGCAACCACGATGAGCTGACCCTGGAAATGGTCACCGATCGCGAGCGCGACTACCTGTGGAATTACTACGCGGCCGACCGCCGCGCGCGCATCAACCTGGGCATCCGCCGTCGCCTGGCGCCGCTGCTGGAGCGTGACCGCCGGCGCATCGAGCTGCTCAACAGCCTGCTGCTGTCCATGCCCGGCACGCCCACCCTGTATTACGGCGACGAGATCGGCATGGGCGACAACATCTACCTGGGCGACCGCGACGGCGTGCGCACGCCCATGCAGTGGTCCATCGACCGCAACGGCGGCTTTTCCCGCGCCGACCCGGCCAGCCTGGTGCTGCCGCCGATCATGGACCCGCTGTACGGCTACCAGTCGGTGAACGTCGAAACCCAGTCGAACGACCCGCACTCGCTGCTCAACTGGCACCGCCGGTTGCTCGCGGTGCGCAAGCAGCAAAAGGCCTTTGGCCGCGGCACGCTGAAGATGCTGTCGCCCAGCAACCGCCGCATCCTGGCCTATATCCGCGAGTACACCGGCCCCGACGGCAAGACCGAGCTGATCCTGTGCGTGGCCAACGTGTCGCGCGCGGCCCAGGCCGCCGAGCTGGACCTGTCCCAGTACGCCGGCATGGTGCCGGTGGAGATGCTGGGCGGCAGCGCCTTCCCACCCATCGGCCAACTGAACTTTCTGCTCACGCTGCCGCCCTATGGTTTCTACTGGTTTTTGTTGGCGTCCGCGGCGCAGATGCCCAGCTGGCACGTCGAACCGGCGCAGCCGTTGCCCGATTTCCTCACCCTGGTGTTGAAAAAACGTATGGAAGAGCTCCTGGAAGAACCGTCGCGCAGCAGCCTGGAGACCAGTGCGCTGCCGCAATACCTGCCCAAACGCCGCTGGTTCGCCGGCAAGGATACCGCCATCGATCAGGTTCGCATTGCCTACGGCGTACGCTTCGGCACGCCCACCGCGCCCGTGCTGCTCAGTGAAATCGAGGTGCGCAGCGGTGAGACGGTCAGCCGTTATCAGTTCCCGTTCGGCCTGCTCGGCGAAGACCAGCCCAGCAGCGCATTGCCGCATCAGTTGGCGCTGTCGCGGGTGCGGCGCAACCGGCAGGTCGGGCTGATTACCGATGCCTTCGTGCTGGAAAGCTTTATCCGCGCCGTGGTCCAGGGCCTGGTGGAGCGTACCGTGGTGCCGTGCGACGAGGGCGAGATCCGCTTTGTGCCGACGCCGGAGCTGGCGCGTTTGAATCTGCCGGCCGAGCCGGAGATTCGCTACCTGTCCGCTGAGCAGTCCAACAGTTCGGTGGTGGTGGGCGGCAGCATGGTGCTGAAGATGATCCGCAAGGTCAGCGGCGGCGTGCACCCGGAACTGGAAATGGGCGCCTACCTGACCGCCGCCGGTTTCGCCAACATTTCGCCCCTGCTGGGCTCGGTCAGCCGTGTGGACGCACAGGGCGTGCCGCACCTGCTGATGATCGCCCAGGGCTACCTGAACAATCAGGGCGACGCCTGGGCCTGGACCCAGAACAACCTGGAACGTGCCATCCGCGACGAAATGGCCAGGGGCCGTTCCGAGCAGGAGCAGCACTACAACGCCCTGGGCGAACTGGCGGATTTCGCCGGGCTGCTGGGCCAGCGCCTGGGCGAGATGCACCAGGTGCTGGCAGCGCCCACCGACAACCCCGACTTCAAGGCCAGCCCCAGCCGCACCTCCGATGGCCAGGCCTGGAACGCCAGTGTCAGCGCCCAGCTTGAGCGCGCCTTGCAGTTGCTGGAACAGCATTACGACGAATTGATCGACGACGACCGCGGCCTGGTGGACGACCTGCTCACGCAGCGCGAATCCCTGCTGTCGCACATCGCCACCCTCAGCCAGCAGGCCGTGGGCGGGCTGATCATGCGCGTGCATGGCGACCTGCACCTGGGCCAGGTGCTGGTGGTGCAGGGCGACGCCTACATCATTGACTTCGAAGGCGAACCGGCGCGGCCACTGGAAGAACGGCGGGGCAAATACAGCCCCTACAAGGACGTCAGTGGCGTGTTGCGCTCCTTCGACTACGCTGCGGCCATGGCCATGCGCGGCGCCGAGGAAGTGGACGATTCGGTGGAGGCCGAACAGGCCCGCCAGCGTGTCGCCAAACGCTATTTGCATGAAGCCCGCCACGCCTTTATCGAGGCCTACGGGCTGGCCACCGCAAGCCTGGCCCACGCCTGGCAGGACGCCGACGGCGAACGCGCCGCGCTCGAGCTGTTCAGCCTGGAGAAGGCCTGCTACGAAATCGCATACGAAGCCGAAAATCGCCCGAGCTGGCTGGCCGTGCCTTTGCATGGGCTATTCGGGTTACTGAGTACCAGGGGAGAGTAGTCAAATGAACGCGCACAAGGAACAGGGCAAGGTCGGGGCTTTTCCGCCCAAGGCGGACATCGAGGCGCTGATCCGTGCCGACCACCGCGACCCGTTCGCGGTACTGGGCCCGCACCCCGACGGTGCGGGCGGGCAATATATTCGCGCTTATCTGCCTAACGCCCTTAACGTGCAAGTGCTGGACAAGGAGAGTCAGGAGGCGCGCGGTACGCTGGAGCAGGGCGAGGTGCCGGGGCTGTTCGTGGGTCAATTTCCCGATCAGCGCCCCTATCTGCTCAAGGTGCAGTGGGCCGGTGGCGAGCAGATCAGCGAAGACCCCTACAGCTTTGGCGAGCTGTTGGGCGAGATGGACTTGTACCTGTTTGCCGAGGGCAATCACCGCGACCTGAGCAGCGCCATGGGCGCCCAGTGTGTGACCGTCGACGGCGTCGAAGGGGTACGCTTCTCGGTATGGGCGCCCAATGCCCGCCGGGTGTCGGTGGTGGGCGACTTCAATGTCTGGGATGGCCGCCGCCACCCCATGCGCCTGCGCCACCCGTCGGGGGTGTGGGAGATTTTCGTGCCGCGGCTACAGCCCGGCGAGACCTATAAGTACGAAGTCCTGGGCCAGGACGGCGTGTTGCCGCTCAAGGCTGACCCGCTGGCCCTGAGCACCGAGTTGCCGCCGTCCACCGCGTCCAAGGTGGCGAAACCGCTGAGCTATCAGTGGGGCGATGAGCAGTGGATGCAGGCACGGGGCGAGCGTCATGGGGTCAACAAACCGCTGTCGATCTACGAACTGCACGTGGGCTCATGGCAGTGCGAGGTCAACGAGGAGGGCGTGGTGCGCGCCTACAACTGGCGTGAACTGGCCGACCGCCTGGTGCCTTATGTTCAGCAGTTGGGCTTCACCCACATCGAGCTGATGCCGATCATGGAGCACCCCTTCGGTGGCTCGTGGGGCTATCAGCCGCTGTCGCAATTTGCGCCCTCGGCGCGCTATGGCTCGCCCGAGGATTTCGCCGCGTTTATCGACGCCTGCCACAAGGGCGGTATCGGCGTGATCCTGGACTGGGTACCGGCGCATTTCCCCACCGACACCCACGGCCTGGCGCGCTTTGACGGCACCGCGCTGTACGAATACGACAACCCGCTGGAGGGCTTCCACCAGGACTGGGACACGCTGATCTACAACCTGGGGCGTACCGAGGTGCACGGCTTCATGCTGGCGTCGGCGCTGCACTGGCTCAAGCACTTCCACGTCGATGGCCTGCGCGTGGATGCCGTGGCGTCGATGCTGTACCGCGATTATTCGCGCAAGGCTGGCGAGTGGATTCCCAACCGCTATGGTGGCCGTGAAAATCTTGAAGCCATCGACTTCCTGCGCCACCTCAACGACGTGGTGGCCCTGGAAGCGCCGGGCGCGCTGGTGATCGCCGAGGAGTCCACGGCCTGGCCGGGCGTGAGCCAGCCTACCCAGCAGGGCGGCCTGGGCTTTGCCTACAAGTGGAACATGGGCTGGATGCACGACACCCTGCACTACATCCAGAACGACCCGATCCACCGCACCCATCACCACAACGAGATGAGCTTCGGGCTGATCTATGCCTACTCCGAGCATTTCATCCTGCCCATCTCCCATGATGAGGTGGTGCACGGCAAGCACTCGCTGATCGACAAGATGCCCGGCGACCGCTGGCAGAAATTCGCCAACCTGCGCGCCTACCTGACATTCATGTGGGCGCACCCGGGCAAGAAGCTGCTGTTCATGGGCTGCGAGTTCGGCCAGTGGCGCGAGTGGAACCATGACAGCGAGCTGGACTGGTACCTGCTCAAGTACAACGAGCACTTGGGTGTGCAGAAGCTGGTGAGCGACCTCAACCGCCTGTACCGCGACTTGCCGGCGCTGCATGAGCAGGACTGCGTGCCCCAGGGCTTCCAGTGGCTGATTGGCGATGACTCGGCCAACAGCGTGTTCGCCTGGTTGCGCTGGAGCAAGACCGGCGAGCCGCTGCTGGTGGTGGCCAACTTCACCCCGGTGCCGCGCGAGGGGTACCGCATTGGCGTGCCGTTTGCCGAGCGGTGGGAGGAGGTACTCAACAGTGATGCCGAGATTTATGCCGGGTCCAACTACGGCAATGGCGGTGGCGTGCCGACCGAGGCCATCAACAGCCACGGCCAGCCTCTGTCGCTGTCGCTGAACCTGCCGCCGCTGGCGGTGTTGATCCTGCGGCCGCAGGTGTAGGTGAGGTAACGGCCACCGGCCTCATCGCGAGCAAGCTTTGCTCCCACAGTGTCACGCCAGCCACGGTGG
This sequence comes from gamma proteobacterium L18, assembly GCA_000497835.1. Taxonomy (GTDB): domain Bacteria; phylum Pseudomonadota; class Gammaproteobacteria; order Pseudomonadales; family Pseudomonadaceae; genus Aquipseudomonas. The sequence continues at coordinate 87,570 of KI547168.1, forward strand.
GTGGCGTGACACTGTGGGAGCAAAGCTTGCTCGCGAGAGGCCGGACCAGGCTACCCACAGCCCTTGGAACTCACCACAACATCTTCACCCCCAAATCCCCAATCAGCCCATTCAAATCATTCTGATCACTGGGGCTGCTGTAATCGGCCGTCACGAAAAAACTCACCGTAGGCGTCATGCGTGCCACCAGCCCCAGCCCCACCTCCACGGTGGAGGCGTTGCGGCTGCTGCTGATCTTGTCCACCGGCGCCAACGCCACGGGGGCGTCGTTGCTGAAACTGTAAGTCAGGCTGGTACGCACGAACGGCTCCACCGAAGTGCCCCCCACCTGGTAATGCCCCGCCAACCGCGCACCCACCCGGCCGCTCCAGTTGGGCTGGCCTTCATCGCTCAACAGCCGCGGTCCCTGGCCCGCAGCGGACATCAACTGCTGGTTGATCAACTGCGCCTGGGGCTCGAACGACCAGTTCTCGCCCAGCACGAACGCCACGGTGCCGCCTAGGGCCACGGCCATGGAACGCGCGTTGTCGGGGCGGCCGCTGTCCTGCACTTGGGAGCTGACGCTCCAGGCTACCCCCAGGCTCTTGGCAACAACGGTGAATTGCCCGGCGCTGCTGGCTGGGTTGGAAACGCCGGTGCTGGTCAAGGTGCGATTGCTCAGGTCCAGCGGGCCAAGGGGATCTTCGGCGGGCTCTGCGGCGCCGACTTTGGCTGGAGCGATCAGCAGCAATGAGGCGCAGGCGGCGTAGGTGAAGCGTGCGGCAAGGGTGTGCATGGCGTATCTCCTGTGTTATGGGCCTGGCAGGGGAGTACGCCTGGTGCATCGCATCGAGGGCGGCCGAAGCCAGCGGCCCAGGCATGCCCGATCGCGCTGAAAGGCGCGGGGCAGAGGCCTGGGTCGATGTTTTTTTGTTGTGTTGTGTTGAGTAAAGCTAAGGAGAGGCAGCGCCTGGCGTCAAGAAACCGGTGCTGTTGCTTAGGGGGCTAATCAGCGTCAACAAGTGATTGAAAAACAGCCGCTATTACTGGTGGTAAGCAGCGGCCTGTCTATCCAGCCGTGGCGCTATTCCAAAACAATCCCTACAGGTGAACTTCCACGGTCAGTGGCAGATGATCGGACAGATGCGTCCAGGGTTTGTTGCCCAGAATCACCGGCGCGTGGCTGGTGGCGTTGCGCAGGTAGACTCGATCCAGGCGCAGCAGGGGGAAGCGGGCAGGGTAGGTGCGCGCCAGTGTGCCGTGGTGCTGCTCGAAGGCTTCATGCAGGTCCTTGGCGCGGGTGAGGGTGGCGTTGCCTTGCAACTTCCAGTCGTTGAAGTCGCCGGCGATGATCACCGGTGCGTCTTCGGGCAAGGAATCGAGCAATTGCCGCAAGAGTCCCAGTTGCTGCTGGCGATGGCTTTCCAGCAGCGACAGGTGCACACAGATCGCGTGCACCTCTTCATGCCCTGGCACCTGCAATACACAATGCAGCAAACCGCGTCGTTCGGGGCCGGTGATGGACACGTCGAGGTTGCGGTAGCGCAGTATCGGGTATTTGGACAGCACGGCGTTGCCGTGGTGGCCGTCGGGGTACACGGCGTTACGGCCGTAGGCGTAGTCGCTCCACATGCTGTCGGCGAGGAACTCGTACTGGGACATCTGTGGCCAATTGTGATGCCGCTCGGCGTGGCGGTCGTGTTCGCCCAGTACCTCCTGCAGGAACACCAGGTCGGCACCGGTGCTGCGCACGGCTTCGCGCAGTTCAGGCAGGATGAAGCGACGGTTGAAGGCGGTGAAGCCCTTGTGTGTGTTCACGGTCAGGATGCGCATGCGATGCACCGCCAGCGGGTGCTCGGGGGTGCGGTTGCGGCTGGCCTGGCCGGTGGGGTCGGCGCTCACGTTCGCTCCTTGAATCGGGTGGGGTTATTGGTTGGGACTGGTGGGGGGTGGGTTGGGTTCCGCTGGGGTTGGTTTGGGGGTTGCCTGGGGCATGGCTTGGGTTTTGGGGCGCTCTTGAGATCGAGCGCCGCCCGCGCGGCGCTTCGCCGCCTGACGCGCAAGCCCGCTCCCACGTTTGTTTCGGGCCAGTTATGTCAGTGTCATCACCTTGTCCGCCTTGTTTGTTCACTGCCGATCTATGCTGGTGCCACCAGGCGCACCCCCAATCCACAGTGGGGCACGTTGCAACCAACGTGGGAGCGGGCTCTGCCCGCGAAGCGCCGCGCGGGCGGCGCGCGATCTCATGAACACCTCAAAACCCAACCCATGCACCCCCAAGCCTCAACGCAACCCCTCACCTTCAGCCACCGACACCGAATCACACCCCCACACCTCCAGCACAAAATCCTTCTCCTGATGCCGCACCAGCGACGTCATCCCCAGCTCAGCCGCCAACTGCCGGTGCACCGCATCCCCGTCCAGCGTGCAGCCCTCGATCGCCGCCCGCCAATGACACGCCACCACCTGCCCATCTTCCGTCAAGCTCTGGCGGCAGGCGCTGATCAGCCTCGCCAGATCGCCGGCATCCAGGTAATAGCACAGCTCATTGAGCACAATCAGCTCAAACCGCTCGGCCGGAAACTGCGCCGGAAGCCGCCATTGCTCGACACGCGCATGGGGCTCATCCGCCAACTGCGCACGGGTCAACGCCACCGCCCGCTCATTGGTGTCACAACACAACAACCGCTCACAGCGCCCCGCCAGCGCCAGGCTGGTGGCGCCGTTGGCACAGCCGGGCTCGAACACACTTCCGTACCGCGCACGCGGCAGGCAGGCCAGCAGCAGGGCGCGCTTGCGCTGTTCGTACCAGCGCCGGTGCATGGCCCAGGGGTCGTCGTTGCCATCGAACAGGCGCTCGAACACAGCGTCTTCGACACTCACAGGAACACCACTTCGAAGGGTTGCAGCAGGCGCTCCAGCACCCGCGATGACAGCACTGGCGCCAACCCCACTGTGGGATCACCCTCCAGTTGGCTGACAAACGCCAGCGCGGCATGGCGCTTGCGCGCGACCATGGCCGGGCTCAGGGCTATCTTGCGTGCCCGCTGCCAGGGCACGCGCGGGTCCTGTGGGCGGGCCCAATGCCAGGTCCAGATAGGCAGTTCATGCACGCAGGCGCCCACGGCTTCGGCGGCGGCGCGGCTGGCGCGGCCCACGGCTTCGTGGTCGCAGTGGCCGTCTTCGCTCCAGGTGGCGAACACCACGTCATCGGACTTGAGATGCGCCTGCAGGAAGGCTTGCAGGCGCGCCTGAGACGCGGGCACCTGACTGTCCGGCAAGCCAATGCGCAGCCAGCTCAATTGCAGTGGATCGGCGCCCAACCGGCGCAGGGCCTCGACACTTTCGCGCGGCCGCTCGTTGCTCAACCGGTCCACCGGCCAACGCTGGGAGCCAGGGTGGCTGGCGGTGCCATCGGTGACGGCGATCAGCAACACTGGCCGTCCCAGGGCGATGAGGTGTTGCAACAGGCCGCCGCTGCCCAGCACTTCATCGTCCGGGTGCGGTGCGACGATCACCGCACGGGTGCCAGTGGGCACCAGGCGGTCGACTTCCACCCGCGGCAGTTGCGCCAGCAATGGGCAACTGCGCCAGGCTTCTACGGGCGTGCCGTGGCCGACAATGGGGTTGGCTTTCATAGGTTCCACTCCTGTGGCAGCGCGTGCCGGGCCAGCTCGCCGAGGGCGGCCAGGTCACGCTCGGCGTGACTCTGGCGCAGGAACACCGGCAAGTCGGCGGCCAGCCGCGCAAAATGTGCGTCCTTGCAATAAGGATTGGCGCCCAGCGCATGGCCCACGTGGGTCAGGATCTGTTCGCAGCCGTGCTCGATGACGGCGCGCACGCGACGCGCCAGCCATTGGCAATCGGCAATCGGGTCGGCCTCCACCGTGGCCGCCGCCTGTTGCAGCACGGCACGCATGGCCGCCAGGGTGCTGTCCACGGCGCCCAGGTGGGCGAGGGCGTAAGGCTCGTCACGTTGCAGGCAGTGACCGTGCAGCCGGTGGGCCAGTTGCTGGGCAGCGCCGTACCAGCACCCGGCAATACCGATGCCGCCCTGCCAGAAACCGGCGCGGTTCACATACTGCCCCGGTTCCCCGACCCGTGTGCCTTCAGCCTGCTCGAACACCACTTCGACGCTGGCCGTGGCAGCCATGCCCACGGCGTCCCAGCCCAGCTCGGTCACCGTTACCCCCGGCTGGTCCAGGGCCACGGCCACCAGTTGCTGCTGCCCGTGTTCATCCCAAGCGGTGAGCAAGGCATGGCTGAGCTGGCTGGCGCCCGAGCACCAGGCCTTGCGCCCGTCCAGCCAGGCGATGCCCTGGTCGTGACGCACGCTGAGCCGGGCGCTGGGCGGCTCGGCCGCCCACATGCCCCAGGTGCTGTCCACCGGTGGCCGCACGCTGGCCAGTTCGGCCATGATGGCCAGCGCATCGGTGTGGCCTTCGTACAGCTTGCACAGGCCCAGGTCATGACCGCCGACCACCGCCAATGCCCGCCAGCGCTCCAGGGTACGGCCGCTGCCGGGCAGCGGCAGTTGGTCGAGACCGTCGGCCACCAATGCCTGCAACTGGGCATGCACAGCGGCCACGTCGGGGTAGCCGGCTGCCGGCCGTTTCAGCGTGGCCGCCAGCACCCGGTTCATTCTTCGACGTCCCGGTGCAGTTCGAACAGCAACAGTGAGCGCCCCGTGACCAGGAAATCACTGCCGAACGCCAGCGGCTCCTGATCGCGCAACTCGGGGCGGTTAGTGTCCACCAGGCAGGTCCAGTATTGACCTTCCGGCACCTCGGGCAGCACGAAATTGACCACGTCATGGTGAGCGTTGACGATCAACAACAAGGTGGCGTCGGCCCCCGGCTTGCGGATGCCGCTGGGCTGCGCGCGGCCGTCGAGCAGCATGCCCAGGCAGCGGCCGTGGCTGTCGTGCCATTGCTCGGTGGTCATCTCGCTGGCGTCGGGGGCCAGCCAGGTGACGTCCTTGACGCCGATGTCTTCGTTGTACGTGCCGACCAGGAAGCGATTGCGGCGCAGGATGGGGTAGGACATGCGCAGGCGGATCAGCCGGCGCACGAAGCGCAGCAGGCCCTTGCCGTCCTCATCCAAGTCCCAGTTGACCCAGCCGATCTCGCTGTCCTGGCAGTAGGCGTTGTTGTTGCCGTTCTGGGTGCGGGCGAATTCGTCACCGGCGACGATCATCGGCGTGCCTTGGGAGAACAGTAGCGTGGCCATGAAGTTGCGCATCTGGCGCAGGCGCAGTTCGACGATCTCGCGGTCATCGGTAGGGCCTTCGACGCCGTGGTTCCAGCTGAGGTTGTTGTTGCTGCCGTCCTGGTTGTTCTCGTCGTTCTCTTCGTTGTGCTTGTCGTTGTACGACACCAGGTCGCGCAAGGTGAAGCCGTCGTGGGCGGTGATGAAGTTCACCGAAGTGTACGGGCGCCGACCACGCTGGTTGAACAGCTCGCCGGACCCGGTCAGACGCCCGGCGAAATCGGCCAGTTGGCCGTCGTCGCCTTTCCAGAACGCGCGCGTGGTGTCGCGGAAGCGGTCGTTCCACTCCGCCCAGCCAGGGGCGAAGCCGCCCACCTGATAGCCGCCCGGGCCACAGTCCCACGGTTCGGCGATCAACTTGACCTGACGCAGCACCGGGTCCTGGCGGCAGGCCACCAGAAAACTGTGGCGCTCGTCGAAGCCCTCATGGTAACGGCCCAGGATTGTTGCCAGGTCGAAGCGGAAGCCGTCGACGTGCATCTCGGTGGCCCAGTAGCGCAGCGAGTCGGTGACCATTTGCAGCACGCACGGGTGGCTCAGGTCCAGGGTGTTGCCGGTGCCCGAATCGTTGATGTAGAAGCGCTTGTTGTCAGGCATCAGCCGGTAGTAGCTGGCGTTGTCGATGCCGCGCATGGACAGGGTCGGGCCCTGCTCGTTGCCTTCGGCGGTGTGGTTGTAGACCACGTCCAGGATCACTTCCAGGCCGGCGTCGTGCAGGTGCGCGACCATCTCCTTGAACTCGGCGATCTTGCCGTTGGCCAGGTAGCGTGGGTGCGGGGCGAAGAAGGTGATGCTGTTGTAGCCCCAATAGTTGTTCAAGCCTTTCTGCAACAGGTGCTGATCGTTGACGAAGCCATGGATGGGCAGCAACTCGATGGAGGTGACCCCCAGCTTGCGAATGTGCTCTACCACGTCGGGCACCATCAGCCCGGCGAAAGTGCCGCGCACATCCTCGGGCACCGAAGGGTGGCGCATGCTGATGCCGCGTACGTGGGTCTCGTAGAAAATGGTCTTGTCCCACGGCACGTTCACGCGCTGGTCGCGACCCCAGGTGTAGGCCGGGTCGATCACCCGGCACTTGGGCACGAAGGGCGCGCTGTCGCGCTCGTCGAAGCTGAGGTCGCCGTCAGGGTGGCCGATGGTGTAGCCAAACAGGGCTTCGGACCATTTCAGCTGGCCCACCATCTGCTTGGCGTAGGGGTCGATCAGCAGTTTGTTGTGGTTGAAACGGTGACCGTTTTCCGGATCGTAGGGGCCGTACACTCGGTAGCCGTAGGTCAGCCCGGGGTGGGCGTCGGGCAGGTAGCCGTGAAAGATCTCGTCGGTGTACTCGGGCAGCTCGATGCGTTCAAGTTCCGTCTCGCCGGTGGAGTCAAACAGGCACAGTTCAACCTTGGTGGCGTTGGCGGAGAACAATGCAAAGTTGACCCCCAGGCCGTCCCAGGTGGCGCCCAACGGGAAGGGCAGGCCCTCACGGATGCGCGATGGATCGGTACCAGGGGCGGGGGTGAATTTCTTTTGGCGAGTCATGGAAAGTTCCTTGCACTGCTAAATCAGGGCGATAGCGATCCGTCCCGGCACAGGGGGCCGGTAAAGGGGGGCGTTTGACGTGGTGAACGCACGGTCACCCTGCCAGCGCGTGAGCGCTGTCAGGGGGCCGGGAGCGTTGCGATGATCAGCTGGCCGGCGGCTTTTTCGCGGTTGGGCGAGGCGGCTTCTTGTCGGCGGCAGGCTTGGGCGCGGTGGCGGCTTTGGGCTTGGGCGCCGCCGCAGCAGCAGGCTTGGACGGTGTCGACTTGGCCACCGGCGCAGGCTTGTCCTTGCCTGGCACCGGGGCGGTAGCTGCTGTCTTTGGCTTGGTGGCCGGCTTGGCAGCGGCCTTGGCCTTGCCCGGCTTGGTGGGGGCCAGGGCTTCGGCCTCGGCCAGCTTTCGCGCCATCTCCCAATGGCGCTCTTCATGCCCCTCGGGTTTGCCTTCCGATTCCCATATCTGGTAGGCGAATTCGCGTATACGTTTGTCGTCGGCACTCATTTCAACGCTCCTGATCACAAGTCACTTTGTACTAAGAGATTGACGGGAAAATCCTTCAGCGCAGCGTTCAGCCACACTTCCTTATTGGGTGTGACTACTACGTCTGAAAAAAGTCCCTTTAATGTAGGCAGAGTGAGATTAGAAGGTAGCACGACGCGGGTGTCTCCCCACTTTTGTGCGTCGATAAGCGGGCTGGGGGCGTCCCCCAGCAGGTCGCTGGCCAGTCGTGGCACCATGACGATGGCCAGTTCGTCAGCATGAATTCGAGCGAAGGCCAGCACGCGGTCGGCCTCATCGCCCAGCACGGGCAAGGGTTCGTAGGTGCCGCGGGCGAACAGTGCGACCTGTTCGGCGCGGCGGCGCAGGGTGCGGGCAATCAGCTGCTGCTTGAGGTGGCCGTTGTGCCAGTCGGCCAACAGCTGCGCCGGGCTCAACGTGGCCTGCAAGGCCTGCTCACGGGCAGCGTAGTCCACCGGGCGGCGGTTGTCCGGGTCTACCAGGCTCAGGTCCCAGAATTCGGCGCCCTGGTACAGGTCGGGAATGCCCGGCACGGTCATGCGCAGCAGGGTCTGCACCAGGCTGTTGAGGGCGCCGGCAACGCTGATGCGCTGCACCGCGGTGGCCAGCGAGGCGCGCAATTGCTGGCACTGCGGGTCCAGCAGCAGCTTTTCCAAGTAGGCCTTGCAGGCCTGTTCGTAGGGCTCGTTGGGGGCGCTCCAGCTACTGGCCAGCTTGGCCTCGCGCAGGGCTTTCTGTTGCCACTGGTACAAGCGCTCGGCGTACGCCTGAAGCCCCTCGGCGTCATCGCTGGACAAGTCCAGCGGCCAACTGCCCAACAGGGCCTGGAACAGGATCAACTCATCGCCTGGCGACGGCGCGTCGCTGTCACCCACGCGGCTGCGCAGCGGCTCGGCCAGTTCCTGCCAATGGTTGACCCGGCCGGGGTACCAACTGCTGCGTTCGCTGAGCACGGCCAGGCGTGCGCGGGTGTCTTCGCCGCGCTTGTGGTCGTGGGTGGCGGTGGCCAACAGGTTGTCGGGGAAGTGTGCCAGGCGCTGGGCGCAGGCGTCGTGGAACACCTGGGGCGGGGCGCTGAAATGTTCGGCGTCGAAGCCCACGTCATTGCGCGACAGCAGCACCGCCGAGCGATAGAAGGCGGTGTCCTCCACCGCCTTGGCGGCCGTGGGCGAGGTCAGTTGCTGGAAGCGCACGCAGGCGTGGCGCAGCAGTTTGCGCGGACGGCCCGGTGGCAGCTGGCGCCATGGCTCGCCACCCAGCCAGCGGGCCAGGTAGTCCAGCACCGGCCAGTCGGCTTCGCTGAGGCTGTTGCGCGCACCGTCCAGCGCCTGCTGGAAGAACTTTTCGTCCTCGGCAGGGCGGCCACACGCGCTGATGTAAGTGCGGTACACCGGGTAGTGCACCACCAGCGCCTGCAGGGCACGGCGGATGGCGCCCAGGGTCAGGTCGCGGCTCATCACGTCGCCACGGGCCACCTGCAGCAGCGCCTGGGCGACGGATTCGAAGTCACCGGCCAGGGTGCCGTTGATCACCAGGTGGCGGGCGGCGTGGGCTTCTTCCTCGAACACCGCCGGGCGGCCGCTGAGGTTGCTCCACAGCTCGGCCAGCGGCTCGGCGCCTGCCGGGTCGTGCTGCAGGCGCGAGACCTGGTTCATGAATTCATAGCCGGTGGTGCCGTCCACCTGCCAGTCGCGGTGCAGTTGTTCATCAGCGCCGAGGATCTTCTCCACGTAGATGGGGAAATGCGTCAGTGCTGCCTCCGGCGGGCGCGCCGCCAACAGGCCGTCGACCCGGCGGCGCAGCTTGCGGCAATAGCCGCGCGGATCAGCCAGGCCGTCCACGTGGTCGATGCGCAGGCCGTCGATCAGGCCCTGTTCCACCAGCTCGAAAATCTTCGCGTGGGTGGCCTCGAACACCGCAGCGCGCTCCACGCGCAGGCCGCCCAGTTCGTTGACGTCGAAGAAGCGCCGCCAGTTGATGTCGTCGGCGGCGGTGCGCCAACTGGCCAGGCGGTAGTGTTGCTTCTCCAGCAGCCGGTGCAGGCGTTGGAAGCCGTCGGGGGTGGTGCTGTCGAAGCGTTGCAGCAGCTCGGCCAGGGCATCGTTGTGACTGACGGCGGCCAGCTCGGCGCGCAGTTCTGGCGCCTTGTCGTACGCGTGCGGGTCATGCTCCAGGGCGCCGAAGCGGCCGCCCAGCTTGCTCAGCACGGGGTCGGTGGCCGGGCTGAGCACCTCGGCGTAATCGGGCGGGGAAATGGGGAAGCGGTGCTCGTAGTGCTCCACGTACAGCTGTCCGGTGCTGGCGTCCAGGCGCAGGGGAATCTCGCCGGCTTGCAGACAGGCGCCGTAGTCGTTGCCCAGGAACGGCAGCAGTAACTGGCCCTCCAGCAGCGGGTCGGGGGAGTGCCACTGGATGTCGAAGAACTCGGCGTAGGGGCTGCGTCGCCCCCATTCCAGCAGGTCCAGCCACCAGGGGTTGTGACCACCGCCCACGGCCATGTGGTTGGAGACGATGTCCAGCACCAGGCCCATGTCATGTTGGCGCAGGGTCTGCACCAGACGGCGCAGGGCTGGCTCGCCACCCAGCTCGGGGTTGATGCGGGTGGGGTCGACCACGTCGTAGCCGTGCATGGAGCCCGGGCGCGCCTTGAGGATCGGCGAGGCATAGATATGGCTGATGCCCAGTTGCTGGAAATACGGCACCCGTGCGGCCGCGTCGTCCAGGGTGAAATCCTTGTGAAACTGCAGCCGTACGCTGCCGGTCATGGCCTTCATCGATCACGCTCTGTGGCTTGTTGGCGGGCGCAGGCCAGCAGCTCCAGGCGCCGCGCTGCGTCTTCATCGTCCAGCAGGGTCTGGCTGTCACCGTTGAAGCGCCGTCGCCAGTTGGGGTGGCTGTCGATGGTGCCGGGCAGGTTGGGTTGTTCCTCCACGCCCAGCGCGTCCTCCAGCGGCAACAGCACCAAGGGCGCGCGGGTGTGGCCGAGGAAGCGTACGCAGGCGTCGATGACCTGGTCGGTTTCCTCACCGGCTTCGGCAAAGTTCTGGCTGTCCTGGGCCAGGACGTGGCGCAGGCCGCGACGTTCATGTTCGCGGGTTTCGCGCCACTGGTGCTCGGTGTGTTCGTCTATCAGGTTGAGCTTGTGGTTCCAGTCGATATCACGGGCCTTCCACCAGCCGTGCAAGGTGGACAAGTCATGGGTGGTACTGGTGGCCAAGGCGTTGTCGGGCCAGTTCAGCACCGGATGGAAGTGGCCGGGGTGGGCTTGCTCGAACAGCAGCACGCGCATGCCCAGCATGTGCCGCGCCACCAGCTTTTCGCGCAGGCCGTCAGGCACGGTGCCCAGGTCTTCACCCAGGACAATGGCCTGGTGACGATGGGACTCCAGGGTCAGCAGACGCAGCATGTCGTCGATGGGGTAATTCAGGTAGGCGCCTTCGCTGGGCGGCGAGCCCATGGGGATCACCCACAGGCGTTGCAGGCCCATCACGTGGTCGATGCGCAGGCCGCCCGCGTGGGCGAAGTTGGCCCGCAGCATCTCGATGAAGGCGCGAAAGCCGTGGCGCACCAGGCCTTCGGGGGCGAAGGCGGAGATGCCCCAGCCTTGTCCGCTACGGTTGAGAATGTCGGGTGGTGCACCGACGGTGAGGTCGGCCAGCAGTTCGTCCTGGCGGCTCCAGGCCTGGCTGCCGCCGCCGTCGGCGCCCACGGCCAGGTCAGCGATCAGGCCGATGCGCATGCCGCTGCTCCTGGCGGCGTTTTGCGCTCGTTCCAGACTGCGTGCCACCAGCCATTGGCAGAAGGCGTAGAAGCTGACTTCGTCGGCGTGTTCCAGGGCGAAGGCGGCGATTTCAGGGCTGCGCGGGTCGTGCCATTCTGCGGGCCACTGGCGCCAGTCCTGGCTGGCTTCGCGGGCGGCGCAGTCGGCTTGCAGGGCTTCGAAGCGGCAGTGGTTTTCCAGCACTTCACCACCGGCGTGGCGGAAGCTGGCGAAGTCGGCGGTCAGCGGGTGATCGCCATGGGCGAAGCCGTTGTAGAGGCTGCGCAACAGGCGCAGCTTGGCGTCCGTGGCGGCGGGCCAGTCCACCAGCGGCAGTTGCTCCAGATGCGCCAGGGTGTCGCCCAGGCCGGCGTCATCCAGGGCCACGCGCACGGCACGCTCGCCGAGGATGGCACCGGGGGCGGCGTACAGGCAGTTGAGGAACAGGCGACTGGACGGGGAATAAGGGCTGTAGCGGTGCGCGTCGCTGCTGAACATGGCATGCATGGGGCTGATGGCCACGGCGTCGCAACCGCGCTCGCCGGCGCTGCGGGCGAAGGCTTCCAGGGCCAGGGTGTCGCCGAAGCCACCGTCACCCTCACGGCGCAGGCTGTACAGTTGCACGCTCAGGCCCCAGGCGCGAGGGGCAGCTTCGCCCAGCGCGTCGCCGACGCTGTAGCAACGTCCGGGCGCCACGGCCAGGGTGAACTGCTGGCCGTCGATGTGCACGTCCTGATAGCCCACCGGCAGCAGGCCGGGCAGGGCCGCATGGGCATCCAGGCGCAGGTCCAGGGTGGCGCCGTCTTCCAGGTGCACTTGGCACGGGGTGTGGGGCGCGAAGTAGTGGCCCAGGCTGAGGGGGTGACCGTGGTCCACGGTCAGCAGGGGTGGCAGGTGGGTGTCGCGTTTGACCTGGTTCAGCTCTTCCAGGCTGGCCTCCACTTGTTCGCTAGTGTCGGCGCAGTGGCCGAGGCCGGCCAAGACCTTGCGCAGTACCGGGTCGGCTACCGTTTGGGGCCGTCCGTTGGCGTCGGTCCAGTGCACGGCCAGGCCGGCGTGTTGCGCCAACGTCCGCAGTCGCTCATCACTCATGCATCATCTCCGGCAGGGGTCAGGCTGACCAGGGCGCTATAGGGGGGCAAAGCGGTTGTGGGCGGGTTGTCAGACGTTTCCAGGCGGCTATCGAACAGGCGGTGGCGGATGTCCGGCAGGGCTGTGTCCATCGCCGTGTCGCTGAGGTTGAGGTCGATGCGCAACTCGCTGCCGTCATTGAGTTGCCAGCGTGCGTACAGTGCACCGTCACCCAGTACCTGGGCCCCCAGCGAGCGGCTGCCGGTCAGGTGCTCGGTGAGGTGGCGATGGCGTAGTTGCAGCAGGGTGCGGTACAGCTCGGCCCACGGCTCATTCGGTTCAGGGAAGCGTGGGCGTGAGGCGTCGAAGGTCTCGCGGGCATTGGGGTCAGGAATGCGCGCGCGCTGCTGGGCATCGGTGAACGCGGCAAAGGCGGCGAATTCGCTGCGTCGGCCATTGCGCACCGCTTCGGCCAGCTCGCCGTGGAAGTCGGTGAAAAACAGAAACGGCTCGCGGGCTGCGCCTTCGTCGCCCATGAACAGCAGCGGCACCATGGGCGACAGCAACAACAGCGTAGTGGCGGCGCGCAGCGCGTCGGTGCTGCACAGGCTGGACAGGCGCTCGCCGAAGGCGCGATTGCCGATCTGGTCATGGTTCTGCAGAAACAGCACGAAGGCGTTGGGCGGCAGGTGGCCGCTGGGTTCGCCGCGCGGCTCGCCATGGCGGTTGCGCTCGCCCTGATAGATAAAACCTTCGCTCAGGCAGCGCGCGAGCTTCTCCGTGGGCTGTTCGGCGAAGTCGCTGTAGTAGGCCTCGGTTTCGCCGGTCAGCAGCACGTGCAAGGCGTTGTGGCCATCGTCGTTCCACTGGGCGTCGTAGCCTTCTTCCAGCAAGTGCGCCTGGTTCAGCTCGTTTTCCAAGGTCAGCCACACCTGGCGCGGGCCGTCGATCTGCTGGCGGATGCGTGCGGCCATCTGCTTGAGGAAATCGGGGTCTTCGATGGCGTGCACCGCGTCGAAGCGCAGGCCGTCGAAGCGGTATTCCAGCAGCCACATCAGGGCATTGTCGATAAAGAAGTCGCGCACCTGTGGGCGACGAAAATCGATGGCGTCGCCCCAGGGCGTCTTCTGGTCGTGACGGAAGAAGCCCTTGGCGTAGCGCCCCAGGTAATTGCCGTCAGGGCCGAAGTGGTTGTACACCACGTCCAGGATCACCATCAGGCCATGGCCGTGGGCGCAGTCGATCAGGTGCTTGAGCTGGTCCGGGGTGCCGTAGGAGGACTGCGGCGCATAAGGCAGCACGCCGTCGTAGCCCCAGTTGCGCTCGCCCGGCACCTGGGCCAGGGGCATCAGCTCGATGGCAGTGATGCCCAGCTCGGCCAGGCGCGCCAGTTGTTTTTCCACGCCAGCAAAGCCACCCAGCACGCCCACGTGCAGCTCGTAGATCACCGCCTCATGCCAAGGCCGGCCCTGCCATTCGGGGAACTGCCATTGATAGGCGTTGGGGTCCACCACCAGGCTGGGCCCGTGGACGTCGCCCTGCTGGGCCCGGGACGCGGGGTCCGGGACCAGCAGCTCGCCGTCGATCTGGTAGCGGTAGGCGGTGCCGGGCGGGCATGCCGCCTTTATCACGTACCAGCCATCGTCCTGCAGCAGCATGGGGATGGACTGGCCGTTTTCCAGTTCCACGCTGACGTGGAAGGCATCGGGCGCCCACAGCGCAAAGCGCGTGAGGCCCGAGTCCAGCAGGTGTGCGCCGTGGGACCAGGTGTCAGACGTTGGGTGCGGCATCGGTAGACCTCTTTATTCAGTGTCTTCCCGATACGGCCACCGATTTGCGCACGAGTTCCTCGTAAAGTTTGGCGTAGGGTTCCACCGCCTGGCTCCAGTTGAACGGCTGGGTCATGGACAGGCAGCGCATGGCGTTGAGCAGGTCGGGTTTGCTGTACACGTAGAAGGCACGGCTCAGGGCTTCTTCGTAGCTGGCCACGGTCGATTCGTTGAACAGGAAGCCGGTGACGCCGTCTTCGATGGTGTCGGCCAGGCCACCGGTGTTGCGCGCCACGGGCAGCGAGCCATAGCGTTGCGCGTACATTTGGCTCAAGCCGCAGGGCTCGTAGCGCGACGGCATCAACAAGAAGTCGCTGCCGGCGAACATGCGTCGGGCATCGGTCTCGTTGAAGCCGATGCGCACGCTGATCCGCCCGGGGAAGCGCTGGGCCAGCTCGCGCATGGCCTGTTCCTCTTCCGGCTCGCCACGGCCGATGATTGCGATCTGGCCGCCCTGATTGACGATGTATTCGGCCACGCCCTGGGTCAGGTCCAGGCCTTTCTGGTACACCAGGCGCGAGACCACGGCGAACAGTGGGCCGTCCGAGTCGTCCAGTTCGAACAGTTCGCGCACGTGGTCGGCGTTGACCTTTTTGCCTTCCCAGTCGTTGAGGCTGAATGGGCACACCAGGTGCGAGTCGGTCGCCGAGTCCCAGGTGTCGTCGATGCCGTTGGGGATGCCGCTGAGCAGGCCCTGGTACTGCTTGCTGCCCAGGAAACCGTCCAGGCCACAGCCGAATTCCGGGGTGGTGATTTCTTCGGCGTAGGTGGCGCTGACCGTGGTGATGTGGCTGGAATAGGCCATGCCGGCCTTGAGGAACGACAGCTTGCCGTAGAACTCCATGCCTTCCTGTTGCAAGGCGTGCTCGGGCACCCCCAGTTCCGGGCAGCAGGCTCGGCTGACCACACCCTGGTAGGCCAGGTTGTGGATGGTGAACAGGGTAGGGGTGCTCAAGCCGCGCCAGTGCATGTAGGCGGGGGCCATGCCCGCGGGCCAGTCGTGGGCGTGCACCAGATCGGGCTTCCAGTGCACCATGCCGAGGCCTGCGGCGATGTCGGCAGCGGCCAGGCCCAGGCGGGCGAAGCGGATGTGGTTGTCCGGCCAGTCACGACCATTGTTGGCGCCGTAAGGGGTGCCATCGCGCTCGTACAGTTCGGGGCAGATGAGCACATAGATGACCAGGCCATCGGCAAGGTCCATGCGCCCGATCTTGCACGGCGGCAGGGCCGCGTGGCCGCCCAGGTCGCCGACGATGTGGATGGGGTTGTCACTGTTGAGCACTTGCGGGTAGCCGGGGATCAATACCCGGACGTCATGCAAGGGGCTCATGGCGCGCGGCAGGGCCTGGGACACGTCGCCCAGGCCGCCGGTCTTGACCAGGTCGGCGATCTCCGATGTCACGAACAGCACTTTCTGGCGGTTAGGGTTATGCCGAGAATCGGCCTGCAGTACCTTGCCCGTCGAAGCGATCTGCGCCAACTCGGTCGACTCGCTCTCCTGCTGATTAAAACGCTCTCCCTGGGTTTCGACAGCGGCACTGATCATTGTTCTCTCCCGTGCATTAATGCATATGTGGCAAGCACCTGATTTTTGAACCAGCAACCCCAGTGCCAAGCGCGCAAGCGCAGCGCCAAACGGCGATCCGGCCGATTGGCGAATTGACGGAGTGGGGTGGGTTGGCCGTTGCAGTGAACATCCAGATTCACGGCCTACCTTTAACCTGACCTACCGCGCTTTCGGAAGTTTCGACTTTTTTCAGGCGCAACTTCCGAGCGGTGTGCGGGCTGAGTTTTGAGTGTAGGAAAAAAATCGGACTCTGTGGTCATGGCGCGACTGACGGAGGGGCAGGGTGATGGCCAGGGGCAGATGCACAGGGCTGAAGGGCTTGAGCTAGAGCTGGGCGCTGGGGGCTGCATGGTTAGAGCGAAATTTCTAGAAACAGGTCAGCGTGGCCTTCCGACGGGCGCAAAAGGCTAAAACCTCGGTCTGACAGGCCATGGCACGTTGCAACAAATGTAGGACCGGGTTCTACCCGGGAAGCGCCGCCCGCGCGGCGCTTCCCGGCCAGAGGCCGGTCCTACATTTGTTTCGGGCCAGTTATGTCTGATGGATCGAGGTCTTAGCCTTTGGCGCATGGCGCTCGATCGTGGGTCACCCCTGCGGCATCACCGACGAATGATGGCTGCCGATCAACCACCGTTCCCCATCCCAATTCCACGTATAGCTATACCGGGCCTGCACCTTCTGGCCCGTGGTGGCGAAAGTGAACTCATAGACGCCAGCATCCACTGCACTGTCGCATCGAGTCTGAATGGTGCGACTGACGATCCGCCCACTCGGTTTGTTCGCCAGAAAGTGGACGAAGTAGTCCTCGCGCTCGGCCGTCGTCAGGCGTACCTGATTGGACTGGGTAGGCAACAGCACGGCATCCGCCTGATAGATGGCAGCAACCTTGGCGGGGTCGCCGGTGGCCAGGGCGGCGTTCCAGCGGTCGAACAGGGCTGCGATGTCGGCGTCGGTGGCGGGTAGGCAGGCCTGTGCGGCGATGGGGGCTGCAAGGGCAACAAACAGAATGAATCCCTTCACGGTGTAGCTCCTTTTCAGGCGGCTGTGGAGGGGAGGCACTGTAGGGCGGGAGGGAGCCTTGTGATATCAGGAAGGTTTTCCGCCGTAGCCGCTGCCGAAGGCTGCGCTGGCCGGTGCGAACTCTGGATGTTTTTAGCGAGGCACAGGGCCAGCGCAGCCTGGCGGCAGCGGCTACAGGGGAGGGGATCGGGCGCGGCGTCAGCCGGCAGACGAACGCCTGCCGGTACGGGAGGAACAGAGATCAGGCGATCTTCGCCTGGGCGCCACCGGCGATACCGGTGTCCTGCTGGGACTGCAAGAGCATCATGGTCAGATGGGCGACCTTCTGTTGCAACTGGTCGCGTTCTTTTTTCAATTCGCGCAGCTCGTCACGACGAACCGTGACATAGAGGGTTTGGGGGGGTGTTGCTGGCAGTAAAGTTCCCATTGCTCACCTCGCAAATGGCATGTCTCACAGTGAGGATAGCCGACCTTGAGCGTTTGCCACCCAGGTCCTTACCTCTGTCGGCGCGGATTCTGATTTCTTTTGCGCCACAAGGGAACTTTTTTATTTTTCACGGTCTGCGTGTCTTTTTCTTCATGTGCCAGCAAGTGCCCGCCAGCGTTGGAGAAGGCTTGATGACAGCCCCGGGACGAAAAAAATAGCACCGACGAACGGTGAAAGTCGAAACTAACTCTGGCAACCCTGTACTAAGCTTTGAGACCATTAGCACTTTGAAGGTGTGACACACCTATTTAAGCATCAGTGGAGCACCGGCATGCAATTGGGAATCGTGGGACTGGGCCGCATGGGCGGCAATATTTCGAGAAGACTGATGCGTGGAGGCCACCAGACCGTGGTCTGGGACCGCGATCAGTCTTCCGTGGCAAAACTGGGTGAAGAAGGCGCCGTAACAGCGACCGACCTGGCTGACCTGGTGCGTCAGATGGACGCACCGCGTGCCGTTTGGGTCATGCTGCCTGCGGGCGCGCCAACCGAAGACACCATCCAGCAACTGGCCGACCTGCTGGAGCCCGATGACGTGATCATCGACGGCGGCAACACGTTCTACAAGGATGACATCCGTCGCGCCAAGGAACTGTCCGCGCGCCAGCTGCACTATGTCGACGTCGGCACCTCCGGCGGCGTGTGGGGCCTGGACCGTGGTTTCTGCATGATGATCGGCGGCGAAGCCGCGATCTTCCAGCGCCTGGACCCGCTGTTCGCCTGCCTGGCCCCCGGCGTGGGCGACATCCTGCGCACCAAGGGTCGCGAAGGTGAGCACAACAACGCCGAACAGGGTTACATCCACGCAGGCCCGGCCGGTTCCGGCCACTTCGTGAAGATGATCCACAACGGCATCGAATACGGCATGATGCAGGCCTTCGCCGAAGGTTTCGACATCCTCAAGACCAAGAACAGCACCGCGCTGCCGGAAGACCAGCGCTTTGACCTGAACCTGGCCGAGATCGCCGAAGTATGGCGCCGCGGCAGCGTGGTGTCGTCCTGGCTGCTGGACCTGACCGCCGACGCGCTGGTCGGTGACCCGGCGCTGGATGGCTACTCGGGCTCGGTGTCGGACAGCGGTGAAGGTCGCTGGACCATTGACGCGGCGGTTGAGCAGGCGGTACCGGTACCGGTGCTGGCAGGCTCGCTGTTCGCACGTTTCCGTTCCCGCCAGGAGAGCACCTACGGCGACAAGCTGTTGTCGGCGATGCGCTTCGGTTTCGGCGGCCATGTAGAGGTTCCTAAATGACACGGGCGAAGTCCAAGGTAGACGCAGCACCCCCCACAACGCTGTTTCTCTTTGGCGCCCATGGCGACCTGGTCAAGCGCCTGCTGATGCCGGCGCTGTACAACCTGAGTCGCGATGGTTTGCTGGACAATGGGTTGAACATTGTCGGCGTCGACCACAACGAGGTCAGCGATGCTGACTTCGCGGCCAAGCTGCACGATTTCATCATCGAGCAGGCCCGCAGCAAGAACCCGGAAGGGGCCGACGAGGCCCTGGACCCGGCGCTGTGGGCCAAGCTGGCCAAGCGCATCAGCTACATCAGTGGCGACTTCCTGGACGATGGCACCTACCAGGCGATTGGCGAGCGCATCGCCGCCAATCGCACTGGCAACGCCGTGTTCTACCTGGCCACCTCGCCGCGCTTCTTCAGTGAAGTGGCGCAGCGCCTGGGCCAGGCCGGGTTGCTCCAGGAGCAGCCCGACGCCTTCCGCCGCGTGGTGATCGAAAAACCCTTCGGTTCCGACCTGCCCACCGCCGAAGCCCTCAACGCCTGTTTGTTGAGCGTTATGAGCGAGAAGCAGATCTACCGGATCGATCACTACCTGGGCAAGGAAACCGTTCAGAATATCCTGATCAGCCGTTTTTCCAACGGCATCTTCGAGGCGTTCTGGAACAATCATTACATTGACCACGTGCAGATCACCGCCGCCGAAACCGTCGGCGTGGAAACACGGGGCAACTTCTACGACAGCACCGGCGCCTTGCGCGACATGGTGCCCAACCACCTGTTCCAGCTGCTGGCCATGGTCGCCATGGAGCCACCGGCCGCCTTCGGCGCCGATGCCGTGCGCGGCGAGAAGGCCAAGGTGGTCGGCGCCATCCGACCCTGGTCGAAGGCTGACGCGCTGAAGAACTCGGTGCGCGGCCAATACACGGCCGGGCAGGGCGACAAGCCCGGTTACCGCCAGGAACCCAAGGTGGACCCCGAGAGCCGCACCGAAACCTTCGTGGCGCTCAAGGTGATGATTGACAACTGGCGCTGGGTGGGGGTGCCGTTCTACTTGCGTACCGGCAAGCGCATGAGCGTGCGCGACACCGAAATCGCCATCTGCTTCAAGCAGGCGCCCTACGCGCAGTTCCGTGACACCGAAGTGGAGCGCCTGGCGCCCAACTACCTGCGCATCCAGATCCAGCCCAACGAGGGCATGTGGTTCGACCTGATGGCCAAGCGGCCGGGGCCGGCGCTGGTGATGGAGAACGTGGAGCTGGGCTTCGCCTACAAAGACTTCTTCCAGATGCAGCCGTCCACCGGCTACGAGACGCTGATCTACGACTGCCTGACGGGCGACCAGACGCTGTTCCAGCGCGCCGACAACATCGAGAACGGCTGGCGCGCCGTGCAGCCGTTCCTCGACGCCTGGCGCGACGGTGGCAAGATCGACACCTACGCGGCCGGCGAAGACGGCCCGGAGTCGGCCGACGAGTTGCTGGCCCGTGATGGTCGTTCGTGGCACAGCCTGGGATGAGTGAAGCGTCGAACGACCTCATTCGCCTGGTGCTCAGCGACATGGACGGCACCCTATTGCTGCCCGACCATACCGTAGGCGATCGCGTGCTGGCGGCGATCGGGCAGTTGCGCGAGGCGGGCATCGCCTTCACCCTGGCCAGTGCGCGCCCGCCACGGGCGATGCTGGCGATCATCAAGCAGTTGGGCATCGACATCCCCTTCGCCGCGTTCAATGGCGGCACCCTCGCCAACCCGGACGGCAGCGTGGTGGCGCGCCACTGTGTGGATCGCCGTGCGGTGGACGCCAGCCTGGCATTGTTCGCCCGGCACCCGGTGGCGGTGTGGGTATTCGCCGATGACGAGTGGCTGCTGACCAACCCCGACACTGAATACCTGGGCAAGGAACTCGACGCGCTGGGTTACGGGTATGTGCAGGTCGATGACTTCACGCCGTACCTGGACCGCGTCGACAAGATCGTCGCCACCTGCGCCGATTTCGATTTGCTGGAACGGCTGGAGACCGAGCTTGGCGGCCTGATCAAGGGCCAGGCCCTGGCCGCCCGTTCGCAAAGCTACTACCTGGACGTCACCGCCCTGCTGGCCAACAAGGGCGAAGCCCTGGCCGAACTGGCCCAGCACCTGGACGTGCCGCTGGCGCAGACCGCTGCGCTGGGTGACGGCGGCAACGACGTGGCCATGTTCCAGCGCGCCGGCCTGTCGGTCGCCATGGGCCAGGCCGACGACGCAGTCAAGGCCCACGCCGACCACGTCACCGCCAGCAACCGCGAGCAGGGGGTGGCCGACGCCATCCGTGACCTCATCCTGCCGAGGGCGCCGCACACCCGCTGAATTTTTTCGCACAAGGTTGACCCCACCATGGCCGCATTGATTGAAGACTATGCCTTGCTCGGCAATTGCAGAACTGCCGCGCTGGTCGACAAGCAGGGCTCGCTGGACTGGTTGTGTTTCCCCCGATTCGATGCGCCCGCCTGCTTCGCCGCGCTGCTGGGCGATGAGCACAATGGCCGTTGGTGTCTGGCGCCCAGCGCGCCCTTCGAGGTCAGCCGGGCTTATCGGGACGGCACGCTTGTGCTGGAGACCACCTTCACGACCGCCGATGGCCAGGCGCGCCTGATTGAATTCATGCCGCCGGGCGAGCACAGCAGCGTGGTGCGCATTGTCGAAGGCGTCAGTGGCGAAGTGGCGTTCGACATGGAACTGATCATCCGCTTCGACTATGGCAGCAGCGTGCCGTGGGTGGAGCAGGCTCATGCGCAGATCCTCACGGCCGTGGCCGGTCCCGAAATGCTTGTGCTGCACAGTGCCGCGCCCCTGGAGGCGGTGGATCACGCCACCGGCAGCCGCTTCAGTGTGGCCCCGGGCGAGCGCCGGATGTTCGTGCTGACGTATCAGGACTCCATCCTGCCCCTGCGCGAGGCCTTCGATGGCGAAGCGGCGCTGGCGGAAACCGAGACGTTCTGGCGCGCGTTCTCCGACCGCTGCCCCGACGTGGGGCCTTACACCGAGCAGGTCAAGCGCTCGCTGATCGTGCTCAAGGCCCTGACCTACGAGCCCACCGGCGGCATTGTCGCGGCGGTCACCACCTCGTTGCCGGAAGCCTTGGGCGGCGAGCGCAACTGGGACTACCGCTATTGTTGGCTGCGCGACGCCACCATGACCCTGCTGGCGTTCATGAACCTGGGCTATTTCGAAGAGGCCAGTGCCTGGCGCGAATGGCTGATGCGCTCGGTGGCCGGCAACCCCGAGCAGATGCAGATCATGTATGGGCTGGGGGGTGAGCGCCGATTGCCCGAATACACCCTGCCGTGGCTGAGCGGCTACGAAGGCTCGCAACCGGTGCGCATCGGCAATGCCGCCGCTACCCAGTTGCAGTTGGACGTATACGGCGAGGTCGCCGACGCCATGACCCAGGCCATTCGCGGTGGCCTGCCGCGCCACCCGCGCAGCGCGGCGATTTCGCGGGTGATCATTCCCTACTTGGAAACCATCTGGCAGCAGCCCGACGAAGGCCTGTGGGAGATCCGTGGCGAGCCCCGGCACTTCGTGCATTCCAAGGTCATGGCCTGGGTGGCGTTCGACCGCTCCGCCAAACTGCAGGCCGGTGAAGGGGGAGATGCCGAGCGCAGTCAGCACTACCGCGCGGTGGCAGACCTGATTCATGCAGATGTGTGCGCCAAGGGTGTGGACCCGCAGCATGGCGGGTTCGTGCAGGCCTATGGCTCGACGCAGACCGATGCCAGCCTGTTGCAGATCGCCTTGACGGGATTCCTGCCGGTGGATGATCCGCGCTTCCTCGCCACCCTGGCGCAGATCGAAACGCGCCTGATGCGTGATGGGCTGCTGTTGCGCTATGACACCGCCACCGGGGGGGATGGGCTGGAGCCGGGGGAGGGGACGTTCCTGGTGTGCTCGTTCTGGTTGGCGGATGTGTACGCCATGCTCGGCCGCATGGACGATGCCCAGGCACTGTTTGCGCGGTTGAGCGGCCTGTGCAACGACCTCGGCCTGCTGGCCGAGCAATATGATCCGCGTGCCGGCCGCATGCTGGGCAACTTCCCCCAGGCGTTCAGCCATATCGGCATCATCAACACCGCCCTCAACCTGCACCGCGCCGAGTGCCCGGCGCAGGAACGCGCCAAGGCTTCCTGACGCGGCCTGGCGGCCGCTGCTACAGGGATCGGCGCTAATCCCGTAGCAGCAACTGTCTTGAAATGGT
>KI547168.1:111292-121433 GCA_000497835.1 gamma proteobacterium L18
GCTGCCGCTAGGCTGCGTCCAAGGTCGCAGGGCATTTCGGCCAACCTTGGGAGCGCGCTTTTCCTGTCTCGTGGTCTTGGTATAGTCCTACCCATCAACAATAAAGGACGCCCCCCATGACCGAGTACCAGGCCTTCCACGTCGAACTCAAGGACCACATCGCCCACGTCCAGATCAACCGCCCCGACAAGGTCAACGCCATGAACGCGGCGTTCTGGCGCGAGATCGTCGAGATTTTCCAGTGGGTGGACGACACCGAGGCGGTGCGCGTGGTGGTGCTCAGCGGCGCCGGCAAGCATTTCTCCGCTGGCATCGACCTGAGCCTGCTGGCCTCGGTGGCCAGCGAACTGGGCAAGGACGCAGGCCGCAATGCCCGCGCCCTGCGGCGCAAGATTCTCGAACTGCAAGCTTCGTTTAACGCCGTCGACAACTGCCGCAAACCGGTGCTGGCCGCCGTGCAGGGTTACTGCATCGGCGGCGCCATCGACCTGATCGCCGCGTGCGACATGCGCTATGCAGCGGCCGATGCGCACTTCTCGATCAAAGAGGTGGACATGGGCATGGCCGCCGACGTCGGTACGCTGCAACGTTTGCCACGCATCATCGGCGATGGCATCCTGAGGGAATTGGCCTACACGGGACGCAAGGTCGACGCCGAGGAAGCGCGCAGCATCGGTCTGATCAACCGGATCTACCCCGATACTGCCAGCCTGCTCGATGGCGTATTTGCCATTGCTGCCGAGATCGCCGGCAAGTCGCCGATCGCCATCGCCGGTACCAAGACAATGATCGGCTACATGCGTGACCACAGCATTGCCGATGGCCTGGAATACATCGCCACCTGGAACGCGGCGATGCTGCAAAGCACTGATTTGCGCGTGGCCATGGCCGCGAGCATGAGCAAGCAGACCCCGCAGTTCGACGACTGACATTTGAAGAAAAGGAGCCCCTGATGTCTCAACGCTGGACCACCGCTGTACTGGATACCAGCCAGCCCGGGGGCTGGGCCGTGGCCCGCTGCGTCCAGGGCTTTGCCTTTGACGCCAATGGCGTGCTGTTCCCCCGCGAGTGGCTGAAGAAGCAGGGGCTGGACGTGCTGGCCGAGCACGGTATTGGTCATTTCGACGGCGAGCCTGTGTACCTGCTGGAGCTGCATGGCCCCGCCGACATCGAGGGTGTGCAGTGGCAGGGCCTGCGTCAGTTCATGATGCAGGGCGATTTCGACACCTACAAAATGCTCGCCTACGCCGCGCAGATCGGCACCTGGGCCCGCGAGCACCGCTTCTGCGGCAGCTGCGGCCGGGCCATGGTGCAGATCCCTGGCGAGCGCGCCATGCACTGCCAGCCGTGCGAACTGCGCAGCTACCCGCGCATCTCGCCGAGCATGATCGTGCTGATCACCCGTGGCGACGAGATCCTGCTGGCCCGTTCACCGCGCTTCGTCACCGGCGTCTACAGCACCCTGGCAGGCTTTGCCGAACCCGGCGAGTCGGCGGAGGATTGCGTGCGTCGTGAAGTGATGGAAGAAGTGCAGGTGACGGTGCGCAACATCCGCTACATGGGCAGCCAGTGCTGGCCGTTCCCGCATTCGATGATGCTGGGCTTTCACGCCGAATATGAAAGCGGCGAGATCGTGCCCCAGGCGGACGAGATCGAGGATGCGCAATGGTTCAGCGTGCATGACCTGCCGCCTTTGCCGGCGTCGCGGTCGATCGCGCGTTACTTGATCGACCACTACGTGGCCGAACGCCTGGGCCTGCCCGCCCCCGTCCTCCCCGGCTAACCCCGTCCTGATTGTGGGACCTGGCGAAGCTAGGGAAAAGAGCACCGCGCATGGACTGACACTCCGCGGCGTTCTTTTCCCTAGCTTCGCCAGGTCCCACAGGGTTGGTGCTATGCAAACCAGTGCTGCCAGGCTAGGCGCACGGTCAACCCCAGCACCACGGTAATGAACACCGGGCGAATAAACTTCGCCCCACCGCTGATGGCACTGCGCGCCCCGAAGAACGCACCCACCATCAGGCACACCCCCATGCTCAGGCCGATCACCCAATCCACGCTGCCATTGATGATGAACACCGCCAGCGCCGCTGCGTTGCTGACGAAGTTCATGGTGCGCGCCACGCCGCTGGCGCGGACCAGGTCGATGGGGTACATCAGCATCGAGGTCACGGTCCAGAAGGCGCCCGTGCCGGGGCCGGCCACGCCGTCGTAGAAGCCCAGCGCCAGGCCCTGGGGGATCTGGCGTTTCTGCTTGATCACCGCGTGGCTGTCCACCGGGCCCTTGGGCGTGCCGCCGAACAGCAGGTACAGGCCGCAGGCAAAGACGATCACCGGCAGCATCTTGTTCAGCCATTCGGACGGCATGTAGTGCGCCGCCACGGCGCCCAGCAGCGAGCCCACCAAGGTAAACACGATCGCCGGCCACCATTCCTTGGGGTGGAACAGTTTGCGGCGAATGAAGGTGAAGCTGGCCGTGGCCGAGCCGAAGGTGGAGCTCAGCTTGTTGGTGCCCAGCACCAGGTGCGGCGGCAGGCCGGCGGTCAGCAGGGCCGGGGTGGTCAGCAGCCCGCCGCCACCGGCGATGGCGTCGATGAAGCCAGCCACGAAGGCGACGATGGCGAGGATGAGCAGGGTAGTGGGGTCGGTGCTGAGTTCGAAGGGCATGAAGGTAGATCGTTGTTTTTGGCAGGGCGCGCATTTTAGCCCGAAGGCCTGCCAAAAAGCTTCTGATCGTGCCGGTCCCTTCCCGAGCTTCGCCCGGTCCCACAGGGTATGCCCCCCCCTCCGTGGGACCGGGCGAAGCTCGGGAAAGATTCAGCGCAGATTCAGGACAAAAATCCCCCATCCACATTCAACGCCACACCCGTTGTGTAGCTGGACGCATCACTGGCCAGATACAACACAGTACCCGCCATCTCACTGGGCGCCGCCACGCGCTTGAGTGGGATCTGCGCCAGCGCCGTGTTGAGAATGGCGTCATTCTTCACCAGCGCCGACGCAAACTTGGTGTCGGTCAGCCCCGGCAGCAAGGCGTTGCAGCGGATGCCGAACTGCGCACACTCCTTGGCGAACACCTTGGTCATGTTTATCACCGCCGCCTTGGTCACCGAGTAGATGCCCTGGAACACGCCCGGCGATACGCCGTTGATCGACGCCACGTTGATGATGCTGCCGCCGCCGTGCTCGCGCATCAGCTTGCCGGCTTCCACCGACATGAAGAAATAGCCGCGGATGTTCACGTCCACCGTCTTCTGAAACGCGCCCAGGTCGGTGTCCAGCACGTTGCAGAATTGCGGGTTGGTGGCCGCGTTGTTGACCAGAATGTCCAGGCGGCCGAATTCTTCGCGGATGCGGCTGAACACCTGGGTGATTTGCTCCATTTCGCCGATGTGGCAGGCGATGGCGGTGGCCTTGCCGCCCTCGGCGATGATGGCCTCGGCCACCTGCTGGCAGCCGTCCAGCTTGCGGCTGGAGACGATGACGTGGGCGCCCTGCTGGGCCAGCAGTTTGGCGATGGCTTCACCGATGCCGCGGCTGGCGCCGGAAACGAAGGCGATCTTGCCGTCGAGGTCGAACAATTGCGTCTTGGACATCTCGGTTTCCTTACAGGGTGGAGTGCTTGATGACGTTCAGGCTCATCTGTTCCAGCAGCGTGTTCATGTGGATGAACTGGGCGAAGCGCTTGTCCTGGGTC
Organism: gamma proteobacterium L18; assembly: GCA_000497835.1. GTDB lineage: Bacteria > Pseudomonadota > Gammaproteobacteria > Pseudomonadales > Pseudomonadaceae > Aquipseudomonas. The sequence continues at coordinate 114,990 of KI547168.1, forward strand.
TGGCCGTGGAAGAAACGGTAGTAGATCTGCTGCACGATGCCGGCCAGGCGGAACAGGCCATAGGTGTAGTAGAAATCGAAGTTGTCCATGCGGATGCCTGCCCGCTCGGCGTAGTAGTCAACGAATTCACGACGCGTGAGCATGCCCGGCGCATGGCTGGGCTGGCGGCGCATCAGTTGCACGGGAGCCGGGTCGTCGGCCTGAATCCAGTAGGCCAGGGTGTTGCCCAGGTCCATCAGTGGGTCGCCCAAGGTGGTCAGCTCCCAGTCCAGCACGCCGATGATCTGCATCGGGTCCTGGGCGTCGAGGATGACGTTGTCGAAGCGGTAGTCGTTGTGGACGATGGCCGGCTTGGCATGGTCGGCCGGCTGCTTGTCGGCCAGCCAGGCTTTCACCGTGTCCCAGGCCGGCGCGTCAGGGGTGCGGGCCTTGTCGTAGCGGTCGCTCCAGCCGCTGATCTGCCGGGCCACGTAGCCTTCGGGCTTGCCCAGGTCACCCAGGCCGCAGGCCTGGTAGTCCACCTGGTGCAGGTCGACGAACTTGTCGATGAAGCTGTGGCACAGTGCGCGGGTCTTGTTGGCGTCCAGGCCCAGTTCGGCGGGAATTTCCGAGCGCAGGATGATGCCCTTCACGCGTTCCATCACGTAGAACTCGGCACCGATCACCGCCTCGTCAGTGCAGTGCACGTATGCCTTGGGGCAATACGGGAAGCCAGCATTGAGCTGGTTGAGAATGCGGTATTCGCGGCCCATGTCGTGGGCGGACTTGGCCTTGTGGCCAAAGGGCGGGCGACGCAGCACGAACTCCTGTTCGGGGTATTTCACCAGGTACGTCAGGTTCGATGCGCCACCGGGGAACTGGCTGATCGCAGGCGTGCCGCTAAGGCCCGGGATGTGCGCCTTGAGGTACGGATCGATACGTGCGGCATCGAGCTCTTCACCGCTGCGCACGGCAGTGGACTGGTCGGTAAGCGCCATGTTTATCCCTTTTGCTTATTCTGGAGGCGTCAGATCATTGAACAATCTAATGCGCGGCAGGGCGGGGGACAAGGGGAGGAGGGTGTTATAGGCGGGGGTGTTGCAGGGGGATCAGTAATACCGATGACCACCTTGACCTGTAGGAGCGGGCTGTGCCCGCGAAGCAGGCACCGCAGTGCATCAGGCGTTGCGCGGTGAAGCTTTCGCGGACACGATCCGCTCCTACAGGAACGCGTGGTTCCTGTAGAAACGGGGGCGGTGGGCTTAGTTCAGACCCAGCTTGCCACGCAGGGTGGACAGGTCTTCAGCCAGGGTGTTGACCGGGCCGATCAGCGCCTTGCGGTCAGCGTCCTTGACCTTGTCGTAGGTCTCGTAGCCGCCGTCCTTGGTTTTGTACTTGGCCAGGATCTTGTCCACGGTGGCGAAGTTCTTGTCGACTTTGCTCACGAAGGCAGCGTCTTTCTTGGCGACCTGCGGGCGGAACAGGTCGAAGATTTTCTTCGCGCCGTCAACGTTGCCCTGGAAGTCGTACAGGTCGGTGTGGCTGTAACGGTCTTCTTCACCCGATACCTTGGTGGCTGCCACTTCTTCCATCAGGGCAGCAGCGCCGCCTACCACTTTCTCAGGCGGGAAGGTCAGGCCGGCAACGCGGGTCTGCAGGTCTTTGACGTCGTTGTTCAGCTTGTCAGCCAGGGCTTCCAGACCTTTGGTGGTCTTTTCCGAGTACAGGCTGTATTCCAGACGGTGGAAGCCGGTGAAGTCTTCGGCGGTCACGCCTTTCTCGTGGTCGTCGACGCGGGAGTCGATCGAGGCGTCCAGGTCGCTGAACAGCTCGGCGATGGGCTCGATGGACTCATAGTGAACGCGAGTCGGGGCGTACAGCTTCTTGGCTGCTTCCAGGTCGCCTTTCTTGATGGCGTCGGTGAAGGCCTGGGTCTGGGTGCCCAGCTTGTCCAGCTCTTCGGTTACGTAGATCTTGTAGTCCGAGATCGGTTGAACCAGGTCCAGCGGGGAGTTGTCGGCGGCGAAGGCCGATACCGGTGCGTGTAGCAGGCCAAGGGACAGCAGCAAAGCGAGTGGCGACTTCTTCATGAAAGGATCCCCGATGGTGTCAAAGACTTAAGCGTTTTTGGTTTTGGTAGCTTGCAGCAGCGAACGACCGATGAAGTCCTGGTCGTCTTTTACCCCCGGCAGGGTGAAGAAATAACCGCCGCCCATAGGCTTGAGGTATTCCTCCAGTGGCTCGCCGTTGAGGCGGGTCTGCACGGTGATGAAACCTTTTTCCAGGTTGGCCTGGTAACAGATGAACAGCAGGCCCATGTCCAGCTGGCCATTCTTGTTCACGCCGTTGGAATAGTTGAACGGGCGACGCAGGATCAGGTTGGCCTGGGACTCGGGGGTGCGCGGGTTGGCCAAGCGGATGTGCGAGTCCAGGCGCGTGAGCTTGCCGGCCGGGTCCTTGTGGTAGTCCGGTACGTCGTGCTCGGTGGTACCGTCGAACGGTGCACCGGTGATCTTCTTGCGGCCGAAGATGCTTTCCTGTTCCTGCAGCGGGGTGCGGTCCCAGCGTTCGACGAAGTTGCGGATCAGGCGCACGGCCTGATAGCTGCCGTTGGCGGCCCAGGCTGGCTCTTCGCTGCCCGGTTGCACCCAGACAATGGCGTCCATGGCCTTGTTGTCGTTGGAATCGGGGTTGGCCGAGCCGTCGCGGAAGCCCAGGAAGTTGCGCGCGCTTTCAGCGGGCGCGTCAGCCTTCTTCGGCGCCTGGGCGGGCACGGTACCTTCCTGCTTCCAGCGCACCAGCAGCAGGTCGGGCATGTTCTTGACGATGTCACGCAGGGCGTGGATGTTGGTGTCCGGTGTGTTGGAGCAGAACTGCAGGGTCAGGTCGCCGTGGCACAGGGCCGGCTCCAGGGCATCGTTGGGGAAACCGACCATCTGGATCAGGTGTTTGGGCTTGGCGTGTTCCAGGCCAAAGCGCTCGTCGAACAGCGAGGCGCCCACCGACACGGTGATGGTCAGGTTGTCCGGAGTGACCACCGGGCCGAGGATGCCCGAGTCTACCGGTGGCAGCTTGGGGTCGACCTGTTCGACTTCGCCACCGCTCATCAGGAACTTGATGCGGGTGTTCAGCAGCTTGAACAGGCGCTCCAGGTCCTTGCGATCGCTGGCCAGTACGTCGAAGGCCACCATCATGCCGGCCGCCGGGCGCGGCGTGACGATGCCCACCTGGTGCTGGCCATGAAAGTCGTGGCGGTCCTGGGTCTTGTCGCTTTGCGGGGCTTCGGCTACCTGAGCCTGGGCGGCCGCCATGGCCGGGCAGGTCAGGGCGCTGCCGGCCAGGGCGACGCCGGCTGCGCCCATGCCCATCAGGACGCGACGGCGTTGCGCGTCGACCGGGTTGTTGCTGTTCTTAGTATCGCTCATCAGTGTCGTCGTCTGTCTTACAGGGCCGAAAGGCCGAGGGCGGGGTCGATTCCATCGAGTGCGTCGGCCAGTGCCTTGGCCTTGTCGGCGATCTGCTTGCGCTGATCGGGGCCGACCTTGTCGTACGGCAGGTAGTTGTCGCCGTCGCGCAGGCTGGTCAGCTGGTTGTCCAGGTCGGCGGACGCGGCGTCGATTTTCACCAGCAGGTCGGCGGCGGACTTGGCCAGCACCGGGCGCAGCAGGTCGACTACCTTGCGGGCGCCGGCCAGGTTGGCGGCGAAACCGTTCAGGTCGGCGTGGCTGTAGCGTTCTTCCTCACCGTTGGTGCGTACGTCCGCCAGGCTGTGCAGGTTGCGCGCAACAATCCCCACGAGCTGCTCGGGCGGCAGGTTCTGCGCCAGCAGTTGGGTCTTGAGGGTGGCGACGTCAGTGGCCAGCTTTTGTGCCACCGGCGCCAGGCCGTCCACGCTCTGCTGCTGGAACAGGCCATATTCGATGCGGTGGAAGCCGCCGAAGCCTGGGTCCTGCTCGCGTTTTTCGTAGTAGTCGGCGCGGGCGTTGATGGCGTTGTCCAGCTCGGAGAAGCGCTGGGCTGCAGCCGCCAGGCCCTGGTAGGCAACGCGGGCCGGCACGTAGGCAGCACGCGCGGCGGCCAGGTCACCGGCGCTGATGGCCTGGTTCAGGGTGTCGACGGCACGCACCAGGGCGCTGCCTTGCAGGCTCAGGTACACGCGGAATTCGGACAGTGGGCCGACGAAGGCCACCATCGAAGGGCGGGCCTTGGCGTTGGCTTCGGACTCGGCGGTAGGCGTCACCTTCAGGGTGCCGCGCGGGTTGCTCAGCAGGCCGCAGGTGATGGCGTAGTCGCCGGGCGCCAGGTTGGCGTTGATCACCTGGCTCATGCCCGGGGTGATGTTCTCGCGCTCTTCGACCACCAGCACGCCGTCGAGGATTTCCCATTCCACGGCGCGTTCCGACTTGTTGACGATACGGAACGACGCGCGGCCGGCCGGGATGGTCAGGGCGTTGGGCTCGCAGCTGTGCGGGTGGATGTTGACCACGATTTCATCGTGGTTGGCCTGGCGCTTGGACGAGGCCACCTGGGAGGCGTAGTAGAACAGGGCACCGGCGGCGACCATCACCACCACGGAGCCGGCCACGGCCGCGCGCAGCACGCGCGGCGACAGGCCTGGGGCTTGATTGGACATTGACAGGGTAAGCCTTAGGAGTGAGTAGCGGGGGCTGGCTTGCGGGCCACGGGGGCCCCAGCCGGCAAGAAGAACATGATCAGGGCGAACACCAAGTACAGCAGGTAGGCGCCCAGGGTGCTGACGGTGGGGGCGTCCTGGTAACCGAACATGCCTGCCAGCACGGAGCCCACGGGGCCGTCCATCGGCAGAATGCTGCTGATGTCGAAGACCACTTCCTGCAGGTTGTTCCACAGGCCGGCTTCATGCAGCGCCTGCACCGAGTTGGCGAGGATGCCTGCGGCCACCACCAGGATGAACAGGCCGGTCCAGCGGAAGAACGCCGACAGGTTCAGGCGCATGCTGCCGGTATAGATGCCGAAACCGATGGCCACCGCCAGGATCAGGCCCAGCAGGGCGCCCAGCGGCGCGCCGGCGCCTTCGCTCTGCTGGAACACGGCCAGCAGGAAGAATACGGTTTCCAGGCCTTCGCGGGCCACGGCGAAGAACACCATGGCGATCAGCGCGATCACCTGATTGTTGGAGTTGGCCAGGGCACGGTCCATGGACTCGTGCAGCGAGTGCTTGATGGAGCGCGCCACCTTGCGCATCCAGAACACCATGGAACTGAGAATGACCACGGCCACCAGTCCCACTGCGCCTTCGAACAGCTCTTGCTGTTTCTGCGGGAACTCGGCGCTCATCAGCTCCAGGCCGCCGCCCACCAGCAGTGCGATGGCCGCTGCCAGGAACACGCCGATCCACACGGCAGGCATCCACTGACCGCGTCCGGTCTGCTTCAGGTAACTGGCAATGATGCCAACGATGAGCGCGGCTTCAATCCCTTCGCGCAGCATGATCAAAAATGGAACCAGCACGTCGCACCACAATCTTAAGAAGGATGCTAACGTAACATAATGAGACTTATTATTGAATACAGGGGCCATCATTTTGGGTGGCTTTTCGAAAAAAAATTCATCTGTTGTCCCCCTGTCTTGGCCAACTCCGTAGCAGCAACTGTCTTGAAACCGCGTCGTCTGCATCGCGGCCAAGGCCGGCTCCTACCGCGGACGGTGTAGGAGCCGACTTTAGTCGCGATGCAGGCGACGCGGTTTCAAGACAGTTGCTGCTACGGGTTCAGTGCAGGCAAAAAGAACCCGGCAACAAGGCCGGGTGCTTTTTTGTTACGAAAAATGTATCAGCCAGGAAACAGTTCGCTCAGCTTCATCGCCAGCATCATGTCGCCTTCGGCGCGCAGCTTGCCGCCCATGAAGGCCTGCATGCCGTCGGTCTCGCCGCTGACGATGCCTTTCAGGGTTTCTTCGTCCATCACCAGGGTTACCTGGGCGTCAGGGTTTTCGCCCTGCAGCAGTTCGCAGGTCTTGTCCTTCACCACCAGGGAGAAGTGCTTGGTTTCGTCGATGCGGAAACCGAAGACCAGGTCCAGGCCAGCGGCGGCGGACGGGTCGAATTTGGCCTTCATTGCTTCTACGGCGTTGTCCAGGGTGCTCATGGTTCGATCCTTTCTCGAATGGGCTAACGACAGGTGTTACACGGGCCGCTTTCATCGGTAGGTGATGAAATGCGGGGCCTTCAGCAGTTGCAGGTGAGTGTGACTGTTGAAGGAAGCCAGGGCTACCTCGCGGCCGCGAAACTTGAGCTGGCTGAGCGAGGTATTGACGATCTGCCAATTCAGCTCGAAGGCCTGCGCAGGCGAGACGCCGGTGATCAGGTGCAGCAGGGCGGCAATGGTCCCGCCCGAGGTGAAGACGGCAATGTTGGCGCCGCTGCCGGCCTGCGCCAGCAGGCGCTGCAGGGCAGCGTCGACGCGGGCGACGAAGGCGGCCCAGCTT
>KI547168.1:121769-139270 GCA_000497835.1 gamma proteobacterium L18
CGGCGTCGCATGCTGGCCGCTGTGCCAGCGCCCGATCAGCAGGGCGAACAGGCGCTGGAACTCGCCACGGTTGTGCGCCGCATTGCGCAGGATGTGCAGGGCTTCGGGTTCGTGGGGCAGCAGGTCGGGCAGCAGGGCGCGGATTACCGCTTCGGCATCGAACTCATTGAAGCCCTCGTCGGTTTCCACTTTCAGCTCGCTCAGACCCATGGCCTCCAGCGCCAGGTGCGCGGTGGCCTGCTGGCGCCGCAGGCTGCCGGCCACGCAACGGTCCAGCACCAGGCCCAGGTCGGCCAGGTGGGTGCCCAGTACCTGCGCCTGATGCATGCCCAGCGGCGACAGTACGTCGTAGTCATCGGCGCCGAAGCTGGCCTGGCCATGTCGAATCAGATAAATGCTGCCCACGTCCGCAGTCGCCCTGGCACGTTGAAAGTGCCTTGGAGGTTATGGGGATGGTGGTGCCCTGTCAATGAAAAAACATACGCTTGTTTGAATTGGGTCCCCACAACCCTCACGGCAAACAAACAAAGGCGGACGAGGTGATGCCACTGGCATGACTGGCCCGAAACAGATGTAGGAGCCGGGCTTGCCCGCGATGCGCCGCGCGGGCGGCGCTCGATCTCAAGAACGCCACAAAAAACCAAGACATGCACCTCTTGAATCCCCCGAAATCCTGCACTCGCGGCTACGCGATTGGGGTGGGTTTGAGAGGCGCATGCCTTGGGCTTTTGTGGCGTTCTCAAGACCGCGCGCCGCCCGCGCGGCGCTTCCCGGGCAGAGCCCGGTCCTACATCTGTTTCGGGCCAGTCATGCCAGTGGCATCACCTCGTCCGCTTTTGTTTGTCCGAGCGCAGATCGGTGTGGCCCCACCACCGTCCCAACAGTTAGACACCCACAATCTCCTCCCCGTAGAATGACCCTTTGAAGCCTTTGAGGTACCCCCCGTGGAGTTTCTCTCCGAGTACGCGAGTTTTCTCGCCAAGACCGTCACCCTGGTGCTGGCGATCATCGTGGTATTGACCGCCATCGCCGCCCAGCGCGGCAAGGGCCGGCGCAAGACCGCCGGCCAGCTGCAGGTCAGCAAGCTCAACGATTTCTACAAGGGCCTGCGCGAGCGCCTGGAGTCGAGCCTGCTGGACAAGGATCAGCTCAAGGCCCTGCGCAAGCAGGAAGCCAAGGCAGAAAAGAAAGGCAAGAAGAAACCCGAGCACAAGCCCCGGGTGTTCGTGCTCGACTTCGACGGCGACATCAAGGCCTCGGCCACCGAAAGCCTGCGCCATGAGATCACCGCGCTGCTGACCCTGGCCACCAGCAAGGACGAAGTGGTGCTGCGCCTGGAAAGCGGCGGCGGCATGGTGCACAGCTATGGCCTGGCCAGCTCGCAGCTGGCGCGCATTCGTCAGGCCGGCGTGCCGCTGACGGTGTGCATCGACAAGGTGGCGGCCAGCGGCGGCTACATGATGGCGTGCATCGGCGAGAAGATCATCAGCGCGCCGTTCGCCATCCTCGGCTCCATCGGCGTGGTGGCGCAGTTGCCCAACGTCAACAAGCTGCTGAAGAAGCATGACATCGACTTCGAAGTGCTGACCGCCGGCGAGTACAAGCGCACCCTCACGGTGTTCGGCGAAAACACCGAGAAGGGCCGGGAGAAGTTCCAGGAAGACCTGGACATCACCCACCAGCTGTTCAAGAACTTCGTCGCACGCTACCGGCCGCAGCTGGCCATCGACGAAGTGGCCACCGGTGAAGTGTGGCTGGGCGTGGCGGCGCTGGAAAAGCAGTTGGTGGACGAGCTCAAGACCAGCGACGAATACCTGGCCGAACGCGCCGCCAAGGCCGAGGTGTTCCACCTGCACTACGCCGAGCGCAAGAGCCTGCAGGAGCGCGTGGGGCTGGCCGCCAGCCACGGCGCCGAGCACCTGGCCGGGCGCGTGTGGGAGAAAGTCAGCCAGCGCCGCTTCTGGTAGGTCCAAGGTCTATCTACCACCTGGGAAAGGGGGCCTGAAGGTTCACTGACCGCTTCATCGGATCAGGAAACCTTCCCCATGACGCACCCTTCTCCCGGGGCCACCGTGCCCCCGCATGCCCATCTCGTTGCCCAGCGCATTCCCAGGTGGCTGCAGCAGGCCAGCCCTGCCGAGCGAGCCGATTATCAGCAGCGTCTGCAAGCTAGCCTGGCGTCCGGCGCTGCGGCGTCGGCCATTGCCCGCCGCGTGCAGCCGCCGGCGGCTTTCTGCGAACCGCTGCTGACCCAGGCGTTGGTGCAGCGCTTCAATCTGGACGTCGACGTGGCCGCCACCGAACTGGTGCGCTTGCGCTACGACTGGTTCATCGATCGCCGCCGCTTGTCGCCAGTGCGCCAGACCCTGTTGGCCGCGGCCATGGCCAACTTTGGCCCTGACGAAACCCTGGAGCCAGGCTCGCTGATTCTGCCGGCCGGCGATTTCCGCCTGGTCATCGACCCCCAGGTGGGCTACCGCCATGACCCGCAACGCGTGCTGCCCATCGTGCCTGATGAGTTTGCCGCGCTGTGCCGCACGCTGGACCTTGGCCAGCGGTACCAGGCCCATGTGCAGGCGATAATGCGCCCGGAGGCGCCCAAGGGTGACATTGGGGCGTGGACGGCAGAGCACCTGCAGGCGAACCTGCGCGACGCGTTGCGGGTGCAGATCCGGCGCGCCGTGATGATGGGGGCGCTGAGTGCTGAGGTCGGCCAAGCGCTGGACCTGCTGGCGCAGCAGGGCAGTCACCCGCAGCTGGAGGTCTGCCGCCTGCGCGCGTTGGTCACCTGGGTGCACAGTGGCACGCCGCTGACGGGGTTGTTGCTGGTGCGTTGGCGCGGCGAGGCCGATGGCCCTTGCGTGCTGTACTTGCCAGGGGCTGCCGACCAACCGCTGCAGTTTTACCCACGCCTGCAGGATTGCGCCGACGCCCTGCGCGAACGTCTGCGCGACACTGCGTTTCGCCAGTACTTCCAGCGGTTCGTGCCCCAAGCCCAGCGTCATGCGTTCCTGGAACGCTTGAGCCACACACTCAGCCCGTTGCCCCTGCTCTCCAATCTACCGGTGCCCGACCCCGATGCCGACCTGGGCCTGCGCGCCGACCCCGTGGCCCTGGAATGGGTGACGCAGTTGCACCAGGACCTGCTGGACACGGTCAGCGCCGATGCCCGCTTCTGGGTGGTGCCCACCGGCGACGAAGATGCCGCCGCCCGCGAGCAACGCCTGGCGCGGCTGTTGACCCTGGGGCTGGACGTACTCAACGGTGCGGCGCTGTTCGTGCCCGGCCTGGGGGAGGTGATGGCGGTGGTGGGGGCGGCGCAGTTGCTGGGCGAGGTGTTCATCGGCATGGACGACTGGACCCATGGGCAAACCCGCGAAGCCGTCGATCATTTCTTCAGCGTGGCCGCCAACGTCGCGCTGCTGGCAGGGGCCGCGGGTACGGGCGTGGCCATCCAGCGGTCGCCGTTCGTGGAAGGCATGTTGCCGGTGCTCGATGCACAAGGCCGCAGCCAGCTGTGGCACGTGCCCATGACCGAGTTCAGTGTCGAACAGCCGTTGCCGCCAGTGCCCAATGCCTTGGGGCAGTACGCGGTAGGCGAGCACGCCCATGTACGAATCGACGGAGCGGTCTACCGCCAAGTGTTCGACGCCCGGCAGCAACGCTGGTATGCCCAGCACCCCGACGCTGCCCGTGAACTGCGCGTGGCACTGACCCACAATGGCCAGGGTGCCTGGCGCGCTGCCCATGAAGACCCGCGCCAGTGGTCCGGCGTGCAGGCCCTGCGCCGCCTGGGCGCGCTGACCGAGGGCCTGGACGACATCGCCCTGTCGCGGTTGCAGCGCGCCTGCGGCCTGAGCGACGAGCAGGCGCAGAACCTGCACCTGCAGACTCGGCCGCTGCCGGCGTTGTTGCGGCTGTGCGCCGCGGATTTTCAGGCGCAGGCGCAGGTTGCCGGTTTGCCCGGCCATGAACAGGCTGACGCGTTTGCCCGCCTGCGCCCGCCGCAGGCCAGCCTGACACACGATCATCCGGCCTACCCGCTGCAGCGCGATTTCCCCGGCCTGCCCACCGCGTTGGCCGAAGAAACCCTGGCCCTGGCCACGACACGTGAACGCCGCTGGCTGGCCAGCACCCGGCGCGTGCCGCTGCGCCTGGCCGAGCAGGCCGCGCAGGCTCTGCGGGCCCTGCGCCTGAATCGGGCGTGCAGCGGTCTGGTGTTGCCCGCCAGTGCCTGGCCCGACAGCCTGCTGCTCAGGGCAGGGCTGTCCGGCCAGGACGCGGACGCCCTGTTCGAGCAGGCGGTTGCCGCGCCTGATCAGGCTGCCCGGCTGATAGGCTTGCGCCGGGCACCTGTCGGGTGGCGAGCACCCTCACGCCAGGCCGACGGGCAGTTGGGTTACCCCCTGAGCGGTCGCCAACCATCGCGTTCCATCTGGCGGCGCTTGCGCGCGTTGTACCCGCGCATGGCGGAGGATGAGCTGGAACTGCTGCAACAGGGATTGGAAGGAGAGACCGCGTTGCAGGCTCTGGAGCGTCAACATCAGCGGCTCTACGGCACCCTTGTCGACTGGGCCGAGGAACCGGCCACTACCGAGCTGTTGGTGCGCGCGGCGCGATCCCATGCCATGGAACGCATGCTGGGCGTGTGGCGCCGCTATCCCGAATACCTGGGCGACGCTTTCAATGGTGGCCTGGCGTTCCACCTGGACCTGTCCGACCTGCCGGTGGGTAGCCTGCCATCCGTGGAAGCGGATTTTGCCCATGTGCAGACGCTGTCGCTGGACGGCTGTGACCTGCAGCAGGACCCGTCGCACTTCCTCGAACACTTCACCGGTGTGCGCACCCTGGAACTGCAGGAAAACCGCTTCAGCGAAATCCCCGCCGCCGTGGCACGGCTGCCGCGCCTGGCCGAACTGCTGCTGGAAAACAACGCCCTTGCCGGCGGTGACGACCTGTTCCAGCCTTTGCTGGGGCTGGCCGAACTGGAAACCCTGAGCCTGCAGGGCAACCCCATGAGCCTGCCGCCGGTAGCGATCCGCCGCCTGGCCGCACTGCCGTCGCTGACTGAACTGAACCTGTCCGGCACCGTCACCGCCTTGTCCTCCGAGCAGTTGCAGGCGATCACTGCGTTGCCGTACATGACCGACCTGTGGCTGCGTAACCTGGGCCTGGTCATGACCCCCGAACGCATGGCCATGCTGGCGTCGATGCCGTTCCTGCGCTGGTTGGACCTGTCGCACAACCCGTTGGGTGAGGCGCTGGACCTGGCGCCGCTGCGCAACGTGCTCAGCCTGGACCTGAGCGCTTGCCAGCTGGCCACCTGGCCGGCCGGGCTCAGCGGCCTGATGGACGCCAACCCCGTGCGCCTGATGGCAGTGGGCTTGCTCGACAACCCGATCGTGGAGGTGCCGCCCCTGAGCGAGCTGGCGATGTTCAATCGGCCGCCGCAGCAAGTGGCTTCGTTGCGCATCAACCGTGGCACCCTGAGCGCCGCCAGCCTGGAGCACTTGCGCGCGGTGGGCGTGACCCCGATCGAGGATCAAGGTCCTGACTGGCTCACCGGTTGCCCGGAGGACGTGCGCGCCCGTGCCGAGGAGCTGCGGGCCATGCCCCAGGCCCGGCACTTCATGGCCGCGGTGGACAGCGTCGAGGCAACCGCCGACTACCGTGCCGACCCGGTGGGCGGGCGCCAGCGCATCGTCGCCCTGATCCGGGCACTGGGCGCCGCCGACACCGATGCGCTGGAGGCCCTGCGTGAACAGCTGTTCGACATTGGCGAAGAGGCCATGACCACGTGCGGCGATGGCGTGCAACTGTTCCTGCGCCGCAGCGAAACCCTGGTGCTGGTGTTCGAGGCTGCCGACCATGCCTTGGCGCCGGAAGCGGACGTGGCCCCACTGTTACGCCTGGGTCGGCAGCTGTACCGCGAAGCCCTGCTCGATGGCTTGGTCGCCGAGCTGTACGACGCGCGGGTTGCCCGCCGTGCCGTCCTGCTGCCCGAGGCACGCCTGCGCGACGCCGAAGAGGCCGAGTTGGCCCGGGCGACCGAGGCGATGGTGCAGCAGGCGCCTGCCCTCAGTGCGCTGGATGACATCAATGATCGGCAGTTGCTCGACCGTCCGGATGAAGCGGAATTGCGCCTGCGCCTGCGCATTGACCTGGCACAGCGCCTGGACCTGGCGCCGCAGCCGGCGCGCATGCGTTACGTGCAGGACGTACCCCAGACGGTTCGCGATCGGCTGGTGACGGCGGTGCGCGAGGCCGACACACCCGCCCGCCAGCGCCAGTGGTTGCTGGATCAGCCCTGGTGGCGGCAGTTCTGCGAGCGACGCTGGCCGCAGCGCTTTGCGGCGCTGCGCCAGCGCTGGTACGCCGGGCACAGCTACCTGCTGGCGCTGGACGATCCGCAGGCGGCGCTTGAGCCGGTGGCCGCCGAGGTGCTGGCGCCGCTGGAGCAATTCCTGCCGCAGTACCGCTGGCAGCGCGACGGCCATCCCCTGCGTCCGGCCCTGAGTACCGCCGATGCCGAAGCGGCGCGCCAGTGCCTGGCGCAGGGCGAGCGCGAGGCTACCACGCGCTTGATCCAGACCCTGGGAGCGTCGCTGCTGGAGCGCTGATGCCCCTTCCTACACGCCTCGATATTTAGTTATGCCAGTGCGCTGCCAGTGAATTGGTTCACTGCCATCCCGCCCGCCGAGCCTCGGCGGGCCTTGGCAGATGGAGCCACTTTTCATGTCCAAGCTTGAATATTCCCCCCATCGCGGCCTGATCGAAACGGCCCTGCCGGCCTGGCTGATCCGGGCCTCGGACACGCTTCGCCAACATTACTTCGCCAGTTCCGTGGTCAGCCTGCGGTCCACCCGCGAGGCGGCGGCGGTGACCCAACGCCTGCAAAGCCCCGCTGCCTTCTGCGTGCCGCTGCTGAAGGCCGAACTGGACCGCCAATACCCGCACCTGAAGCTGGACGTCAACCGCCATGAGCTGATCCGCATGGTGCGCACCGGCGACTTGCTGCAGACCCGGCTGATGCCGCGCCATCAGACCCTGCTGGAAGCCGCCATGCAAAACTTCGCCCCCCAGCAGGCCCGAAAGGGTGGCCTGGAGCCGGGTTCGGTGATCCTGCCGGTGGGGGTGTTTAGCTTCGATATCAATGACGACCTGAGCCTGCGCTACAAATACCCCGAATCGGCCGTGGTGCCGGTGCAGCCCCATGCGTTTGCCGCGCTGTGCCGTTCCCTGGACCTGGGCAGGCGTTACCAGCAGCATGTTGCCGCCGTGTTGGGCACTGGCCGGCACAAGGCCCCCGGCAGCGCGCTGAGCCCGCAGAGAAGCCGCGTGGCGGTCAAATATCACTTGCGCGACCGGCTGGAAGTGGACGCGGTGACCGCACGGATCAAGGGGCAAGTGACTGCCTCTGCCCTGGACCTGATCCTGCAGATCACCCAGCCGCGTGACCTCGGCCCGGGCCCGATGTGGGACGGCGAGCCGGTGGACCTGCATGCCGTGCAACTGTTGCAGACCGCGTTCGGCGGCGCGGTGATGCTGCTGGGTCCGGTGCTGATCACCCGCCAGCGCCCCAACGGCGTCGACCCCGGCAAGTGCCTGGTGTACCTGCCGGGCGACCCGCACAGCCCGTTGCATGAGTACGACAGCCAGCAGGACTTTGCCGACGCGCTGCGGGAAAAGCTGCGTGAGCGCGACTATCAGGCCTTTTTTGCCCGCTACGTTGAGCACGAGGACGCCCCGGCCTTCTTCGAGCGGCTGAACAACACCCTGGCGCCCACGCCCGCGCCGTGGCCGCTGCAACCCAGCCGGCCGCCGGTGCCCGACCCGAACGCCGACATCGGCCTGCGCGTGCGCGCCTACCCGGTCAGCCTCACCCGGCTGATGCACCGCATGTACACCACGCTGATCCGCAGCAACGCTGCCCTTGCCGTGGTGCCCACTGCCCGTCTGGACGAGGTGGCCAGCGAACAACACTTGGCCTGGTGGGAAAGCCTGGGCCTGGGGGCGCTCAACCTGGCCGCCTTCGTGGTGCCGGGCGTGGGCGAGTTGATGGCCGCCGTGGGGGCCATCGAGTTGGTGAAGGACCTGTGCATCGGCGTCGACGACTGGCAACACGGGCAGAAAGAGGAGGCCCTGGCGCACTTCGGTAGCGTTGCGCAGAACCTGGCCATGGCCGCGGCGGGCGTCGCGGGTGGTGTGGCATTGGCCCGCTCGCCGTTCATGGAAGCGCTGGCGCCGATTGCCGACAGTGGCGGGCATACCCGCCTGATCCATCCGGACCTGAGTGCCTACGCCAGCGACCTGAGCCTGCCTGCGCAGGCCACGCCCAATGCCTTGGGGCAGTACGAAGTGGACGGCGGGTTGTACGTGGTGATCGATGACCGCCTGTACCAGCAGGCCTTTGACCCTGACCGGCAGCGCTGGACGCTGGAGCATCCGCGCCTGTCGGCCCAGTACCGGCCGGTGATGCAGCACAACGGCGCCGGTGCCTGGCAGCACGGCCTTGAACGGCCCCAGCAGTGGGAGGGTGCGGCACTGATGCGGCGCTTCGGGCCATTGACCGATGGCCTGAGCGACAGTGAACTCACCCGTCTGCGCGAAGCGTGCGCGGTGTCCGAGGATCGCCTGCGGGCGCTCCACCTGGACCGCCAGCCCATGCCGGCGGCGTTGCAGGATACCCTGACCCGCGTCGGCAGCCAGCGCCAGGTGGATGTACTGGTCGAACAACTGCGCAGTCAGCAGGCCCTGGGTAGCGGGGGCGACTACGCCGTGCCCTTGCTCGGACGCCTGCCGCGCTGGCCCCGCGACGTGGGACTGCGGGTAGAGATGGAAGACGGTCGCCTGGTGCATTACCTGGAGCCGACGGCCGGTGACGCCTTCGTCACCTTCAAGCGCGATGGGACCATCACCCCGCACCCTGCGGCGACGGTGCTGCAACAGCTGACACCCGCGCAGCGCGCCGCGCTGTTCGCCGACAACGTGGGCAGTGACGGTGCGTCGCAGTTGATGGCGCTGTCCGAACAGTTGGCCGAGCAGGCCAGTCGGGCTCGCGAAGAGATCGCCAGTGCCCTGATGGCGCGTCAGGTGCCAGCGCTTGTGGCCGAGGCATTGCCACTGCAACGGGCCTTTCCGGGGCTGCCTGCTGCCGTCGCCAACGAACTGGCCGCCAGCGCGACCCAGACCGAGCGTGCGCGTTTACTGAGTAGCGGCCGCGTGCCCACGCGCCTGGCCGAAGCGGCGCGCTGGCAACTGCGCGACCTGCGCCTGAACCGTGCCCTGGAGGGCATCATCGATGTGCAGTGCAGCTCCCTGGACCGCGACCGCCTGGTGTTTGGCCTGATCGAGCAACTGCCCGGCTGGCCGGGCGACCTGCGCGTGGAATTGCTGGCCGACGAGCTGGGTGGCGAACGCTTGGCCGAGGTGGGCACGCCGCACGCGCGTGAGGTCAAATACCTGGTGCGTCGTGACGGGCGGTACCAGCCATTCGACGCCCGCGAACAGCAGTTGGCGGCGCCCGGGAATCTGTTCACCGCCCTGAACCGGGCACTGCCGGATTCGGCCCGGGCGGCCATGTCCATTACCGGACGCAGCGGGCGGCAGTTGCGTCAGGAACTGTTGAGAGCGGCCCTGCAGGATCGCGACCGCGCGGGCCTTATTCTGGGGCAACGCCGGGTGCTGCCCTGGTTCCGCGCGCCGTGGCGCCTGGGCGAACACCTCGGTTATCCGCTCAGCGGGCGTGGCGGCCCCAGTTTCATCCAGCGCTGGCGCGTACGCAGCCTGTTCCCGGGTGTCACCGATGCCGAGCTGCCGGCGCTGATTGCCTGGGTGCACAGTCGCAATGCCGACTTCGACCTGGCCCTGCGAGGCCTGCAACAGGAGTACCAGGTGCTGGAGCGCACCCTGCGCGAATGGTCATTGCGTGGCAATCTGGGACAGGTAACGCCAAGGGCCCGGCTGCGCAACCAGCTGGTGCACGCCTGGCGGCGTGGTACCACGCGGATCATCGTCGATGATCTGCTTCTGGAGGAACTGCCGGTGCTGACCGCTGACTTCAGTCATGTGCAGACCATGGCCATCAGGAACGCAGGCCTGCAGGATGATCCTTCCGGCTTTCTGAGGCAGTTTCCCAACCTCACGCACCTGAGCCTGGAAGGTAACCGGCTGCAGGCCATCCCCGAGGCGTTGGGGCAGATGGAGCACCTCCAGGTGCTCAACCTGCAGGGCAATCAGTTGGAAATCAATGAAACCCTGTTCCAGCCGCTGGCCCCAGCGGGCACCACCCGGCCGTTGCGTGAGTTGATCGTCAGCCACGGTCTGCGCGTAGCCATGGTGAACGATGATCCGCGCAGCACACCCTTGACCGCCCAGGCCTTGGCGCCGCTGCGCCGTCTACCGGAGCTGCGCCTGCTTAGCCTGTCAACCAACGCCATCACCCTGGATGACCAGGCCTTCGACGTGCTGGGCGACCTGACCTCGCTACAGGTATTGCGCCTGCGCCGGACCTGGCTGACCTTTTCCATTGCGCGGCGTGAGTCCCTGAGCAGGTTGGTGAACCTGCGTACGCTGGACCTCAGTGAAAACCTGCTGGTGGATGCGCCGGACGTCAGCGCCTTTCATCAGTTGGAGGTGCTGGGCTTGTGGAACGTGGAGATCAGTGAAGTACCACCCGGGCTGGGTGAATTGCTGCAGCGCCGCCCCATGAGCCTCACTCGCGTCAACCTGGGTGAGAACGACATCACCGACCTCAGCAGTCTGCCGGCCAGTGACTTGATCACCTTCTCCGGTCATCTGGAGCTGATCCTGGACGCCAACCCGCTGTCGGCTGCCAGCCGCGCGCTGCTGCGGCGCGCCAATATCATTGCCCACCTGCCGCCGGCGGTGGAGCCACCGCTGAGCGACGACTGGCTGGCCAGCGCGCCGGCCGCCCTGCGCGAGCGCGTGAGGGCCGACCGCCTGGACCCCGAAACCCAGGCGTTCTACCGGGTAATGGACCAGATGCACCGCACTCACGACTTCCAGCGGCACCCCGAGGCCTTCCGCGAGCGGATGTGGGCCATGCTCGAGGTGGTGGTACCCGCTACCGACGCACCATCGGGTGATGGCCTGGGCCTGGACGACCTGCGTCGGCAGCTGTTTGACCAAGCGTCCCTGGTGGGGGAGACCTGCGGTGATGGCGTGATCACCACATTGGACGAGATGGAGACCACTGTGCTGGCCTGGCAGGCCGCCTCCCTCAGCCTGGAGGGCGGCCCTACGCTGCTCAAGCCGCTGAGCCGCATGGCGCATCAGCTTTACCGCCAGGCCCTGGTGGACGAGCGCGCCCGCGCTTTGTCGGCCGCGCGCGAGCACCGCCTCGAGGCGCTGACGCAAGGCGAATCGCCGCTGCCGCCGCTTGACCCACAGGACGACATCAGTGATGAGCAGCTGTTGCAGCACCAGCCGGACGAAGTCGAAATCCGCCTGCTGTTGCGCGAGCGACTGCAGGAGCGCCTGGACCTGCGCCCGCAACCCAGTCGTCTGTACGGTGCCCCGATCAGCGAGGCCGCCACCCAGCGAGTGGGCACACGGGTACTGGCCGAGGACACGGCTGACGGTTTCGCCGATTATCTGGTCCAGCAGGCTTACTGGGGCACGTATTGCGAACGGGTATACCCGGACGCGTTCCGGCAGTTGGACCAGCAATGGGACGACGTGCTGAACCTGTTCACCGACATCACCGACCCGGCAGGCACCATCGAGTTGCGCGGCGATCGCCAGGCCGCTGCCTTGGCGCGGCTTGATCGGTTTCGCCCGGCGGACGGCTCCGGTGCGATCCAGTGGCGCGATGATCTGGGCCGTGCCCGTCCCGTCGCCTTGCCGGATGGCGTGATCCTGGAGTTGTTCAACTGGATGAAGGACGCCAAGGCCCAGGCCCGGACTGCCCTGCTGCGGCAGATGGCACTGCAACCGTCAGACACTGCGTCCGAGGAGGCCTGAACATGCCATCGACCCATTCCGTGGAGGGTTTCGACAGCGCGTCGTTTGCCCAACTGCAGCAGGTCAGTGGGGTAACCGACGGCCAATTGCAACGCCTCAATGCCACCGGCCAGCCGTTGCCCGTGGAGCTGCTGGAAGTGCTGGAGGACGTGCGCGCCGCCCGCGTCGCGCGTCGGCAGCCGGCGCGCTTCTGGCCGCAGACGTTCGCCCAGTTGCGTCGCCAACCGCCCAGCGCCGATCCCGAGGCGGCCTTGCTGGTGCGCGATTTTCCCGAGCTGCCGGTGGCCCTGGCCGAGCGTATCGCCGCCCAGGCCGGTGACACCGAGCGCGAGCGGCTGGCGGCCGAGCGCGTGCCCCTGCGCCTGGCGGAACAGGCGCGGCTGGCGCTGCGTGAGGTGCAGCTCAACCGCGCCTACGCCGACCTGTACCTGCCCGCCGCCCGGCGCATCGAGGCCGACCGCCTGTTGCTGGCCGGCGCCTCGCGCCTGCCTGGCTGGCCGACTGATTTCAGCCTGGTGCTGCGTGACACCGATGAGCAGGGCCGTGAACTGGCGCGGGTGGGGCCGGCCGAAGGCGACGATGTGCAGGTGGCGATACGCACCGTGGCCGGCTACCGCCTGTTGGCGCAGGCGGGCCGGGCCGGCCATGCCAGCCACGACCTGGCGCAGATACTGGTCCATGCCCTGACCCCGGCGCAGTGGGTGGAGCTGGACCTGGACGATGCCCTCTGGCTGCGCGAGCGGGTGTTCGAACAGGTGCTGGCCGACCGCGACTTCGCGGCGTACAGCATCGGCCAGCACCGTGCGCCAGGCTGGCTACGGCCGCCGGTACGTCAACCCAACGGCCTGGTGGGGTACCCCCTGAGCGGGCAGGCGCCGGCCCATATCGGGCTGTTTCGTGCGCGTGTGCGGCAGCGCCTGCGCCAGCTGTACCCGCGTCTGGATGAGGCGCGCGTGCGCACGCTTCAAGCCGCTCTGGGCGTGGAACCCCTGGCCCGGCTGGAGCAGTTGGAGGCACAGTACGAGCAGTTGCAAGCCGCTCTGGATGCCTGGGTCCAGGAGCCGGGAGCGGCCCGTGACCGTCACGATCAGGTGGTGCTGGTCGACCCCCGGCAGCGCCGCGCCCTGGCCGACGATGTGCTGGCCGGCTGGCGCCGGGAGACGCTGATGATCCCGGAGGCGGCCGACGCCAGCGAGCGCTACCAGCTGGTGCTCGACGACCGCACGGTGGGGGACTTGCCGGACCTGGCCGCCGATTTCTCCCATATCAGTCATCTGAGCTTGCGCCGCCTGGGTCTGCTGAACGATCCGTCGGGCTTCCTGCGTGGCTTCACCGGCCTGCACAGCCTGGATCTGCAGCAAAACCGGCTGGTCGATCTGCCCGAAGCCATCAGCGGCATGCCGTCGCTCTCGCGCCTGGTGGCACGACACAATCGCCTGCGTGGCCGCGATGGGCTGTTTGCGCCGCTGCAGGGCTTGGCCCAGTTGGACGCGCTGATTCTCAGCCACAACCCATTGCGCCTGTCGGCTGCCGCCGCGCAGGCGCTGGGGCGGCTCAGGTCGCTGACGGAACTGCGCCTCAACGGCTGTGACACGGCGCTGGACGATCATGGGTTCGAACAGCTGGCGCGCCTGGACGCGCTGGAGGAACTGAGCCTGGAAGACAACGGCATTGTGTTGCAGGCCCGCTCGCTGCTGCCGCTGGCGCGCCTGACGGCGCTGCGCAGCCTGTCGCTGGCCGGCAACCCGTTGGGTGAGGCGGTCGATGTATCGCCATTGGCGCAGGTGCGGCACCTGGACCTGGCGGATTGCGCCCTGAGCCAGTGGCCGGTTGGTCTGTCGGGTCTGATGCAGGGAACGGCGCTGCGCTGGGTGTCGTTGGTTGACAACCCCCTGCAGTCGATTCCGCCTTTGGTGGCGCTGGCGTTTTTCCAAGGCGCCAGTGACTTCGGTCGCCAGCGCCTGGAGGTATCGGCCGCCCTACTGGACGCCGACTCGCGGGCCCGTCTCGCCGAGGTGGGCATTGATGCGCTGGCCGGTTGGACGCACGACGGCCCTGGGCCCGAACGGCTGGCGCTCCGTGAGCGTGATTGGTTGCAGGGCATGGACGCGGTGGCACGGGACCAATGGGAGCAGTTCAACGAGCAGGGCGGTGCCGACAGCCTGTTCGAGGCGTTGGACCGCTTCTGCACCACGGCGATGTACCGCCGTGACCCCGAGGGTTGCCGACGACGGCTCACCCAGCTGCTTGCCGCTTGTTGTGACCCGGATGCCGAGGGCAGTGGCCAGCATCACTTGCGCCGTTGCGTCCTGCACCTGGCGCAGGCCCTTGTCGACAGGCCACAAGCGCAGGGGTGGCTGGAGCGATGCGAGGGCTACGTGGGTGTGTACCGTGCCGGGCTGGCGGGTGGTGAGGGGCTGGTGGCCCAAGTGCGGCGAATGGCGCCGGCCAACCGCCCGTTGGCGGCCTGGCTGCTGGCCCAGCCGGCGTGGCGTGACTGTCTGGCGCGGCGTTCACCGCGGGCGATTGCGCACGCCCAGGCGCCTTGGCGGGAAGGCTTGCGTTACCTGGACATCACCGGGCGCGAGCCCTTCGACCCCCTGGCGGTGCCAGCGGTCACGGCCAAGGTACTGGAGCGCGTGCTGGCTCAGTGGCCGGGGCACCGTCTGGTGCCGGTACCCGGGCGCAGCCTGGATGCCCGCCAACGTCAGCAGGCGCGCAGGCAGGTACAGGCAGCCCTGGAGGAGGCGACATTGGGAGCGTTGCAACGAATGACGGAGGCGATACTGGCGGGGCTGGCATGACGCACCCCCCTTGCGCCCGTGTGGGCGCAAGGGGGCTGGCAATCAACGACGACGGAACAGCGGCAGCGGTTCGTCAGTGGCGGCCTGGTAGGTCACCGAGAAGTCTTTCAGGCTGTCCAGCGCCTCGTACGGGTCCTTGTCGGCGCGCAGGGCGAAGGCGTCGAAACCGCAGCGGGCCAGGTAGAACAACTGGTCGCGCAGCACGTCGCCAATGGCGCGCAGCTCGCCCTTGAACTTGTAGCGGTCACGCAGCAGGCGCGCGTTGGAGTAGTTGCGCCCGTCAGTGAAGGCCGGGAAGTTCAGGGCAATGACCTGGAACTTGTCGACGTCTTCACCGATTTCCTCGGCTTCCTCGTCGCTGTCCAGCCACACGCCCAGGCCGCCGTCACGGGCTTGCAGGGCATGGCCGTGCTCGCGCCACAGGGCCAGCGGCACAATCAGGTCGTCGCAGTTGCTGATGCCGTCCAGCGTCGCGTCCTTGGGCAGCAGGTGCCAGGTTTCGTCGACGACGGCGTTGTTCTTAATGATTCGCTGCATAGACGCGTTCCTTGAACAGATCGATACCGATGCGCTGGTAGGTGTCGATGAAGCGTTCATCTTCAGTGCGTTGTTCGATGTAGACGTCGATCAGCTTGCTGATCACGTCGGGCATGGCGTCCTGGGCGAACGAAGGGCCGAGGATCTTGCCCAGGCTGGCGTCGCGGCTGGCGCTGCCACCCAGGGATACCTGGTAGAACTCTTCGCCTTTCTTGTCCACGCCCAGAATGCCGATGTGGCCCACGTGGTGGTGACCACAGGCGTTCATGCAGCCGGAGATGTTCAGGTCCAGCTCGCCGATGTCGAACAGGTAGTCCAGGTCGTCGAAACGGCGCTGGATGGATTCGGCGATCGGGATCGACTTGGCGTTGGCCAGGGAGCAGAAATCACCGCCCGGGCAGCAGATGATGTCGGTCAGCAGGCCGATGTTCGGGGTGGCGAAACCGCCTTCGCGCAGCTCCAGCCACAGGGCGTGCAGACGGCTCTGCTCCACGTCGGCCAGGATGATGTTCTGCTCGTGGGAGGTGCGCAGCTGGCCGAAGCTGTAGCGGTCGGCCAGGTCGGCGACGGCGTCCAGTTGCTTGTCGGTCAGGTCGCCCGGGGCCACGCCAGTCGGTTTCAGCGACAGGGTCACGGCCACGTAGCCTGGCTTCTTGTGGGCCAGGGTGTTGCGGGTGCGCCAGCGGGCAAAGCCTGGGTGCTCGGCATCCAGGGCCGCCAGTTCGGCGGTGAAGTCAGGCAGGGCCTTGTAGTCGGGATCGACGAAGTGCTTGGCCACGCGCTGCAGCTCGGCTTCGGTCAGCGTGGTGCTGCCGCCGCGCAGGTGTTCCATTTCGGCGTCGACCTTCTGGGCAAACACCTCGGGGGTGAGGGCCTTGACCAGGATCTTGATGCGCGCCTTGTACTTGTTGTCCCGGCGGCCATAGCGGTTGTACACGCGCAGGATGGCGTCCAGGTAGCTGAGCAGGTCTTGCCACGGCAGGAATTCGTTGATGAACGAACCCACCACCGGGGTACGGCCCAGGCCGCCACCCACCAGCACGCGGAAACCCAGCTCGCCGGCTTCGTTGTGCACCGGCTCAAGGCCAATGTCGTGCACTTCGATGGCCGCGCGGTCGCTGCGAGCGCCGTTGACGGCGATCTTGAACTTGCGCGGCAGGTAAGCGAATTCGGGGTGGAAGGTGGTCCACTGACGCACGATCTCGCACCAGGGGCGCGGATCGATGACTTCGTCCGCGGCCACACCGGCGAACTGGTCGGTGGTGACGTTGCGCAGGCAGTTGCCGCTGGTCTGAATGGCGTGCATCTGCACGGTGGCCAGTTCAGCCAGGATGTCGGGGATGTCTTCCACGGCCGGCCAGTTGAACTGCACGTTCTGGCGAGTACTGATGTGGGCATAGCCCTTGTCGTAGTCGCGGGCGATCTTGGCCATCATGCGCGTCTGGCGCGAAGTCAGCTGGCCATAAGGCACGGCAACCCGCAGCATCGGCGCGAAGCGTTGGATGTAGAGGCCATTTTGCAGGCGCAGCGGGCGGAACTCTTCTTCGCTGAGCTCCCCGGCCAGGTAGCGTCGGGTCTGGTCACGGAACTGCTTGACGCGGTCCTCGATGATCCGTTGATCGTACTCGTCGTAAACGTACATAGGTGTCCTGTTCTCAGGCTGCTTACAGCAAATCTGCGCGCACGGCCGCGCACTCCCAGCGGAGCCGACGAAAGATACCAGTTTCGGGTTATGCGCAAAAGTGATGTTTGAATATAAGGAAAGAACTAAAAGTACTAACCTTAGTACTTTAGTCTCAAGTCCTTACTTGCCGTGGGGGCAAGGCTGGACTTTACTGCGAAGGCGTCCTGATAAAAATCATAAAGAGGCGAACGCACCATGAGCAACCCCGTGAAAAGCCGCAAACCTGATAGCAGTGTCGATGCCTGGGCGATTCTGTTTTTGATTATTTTGGTGGTGTCTGCTGCTGTGTTTTGGGTGAGTCATCAGTAGGGTGGGGCGGGGGTGCATGGCTTGTGGCCTCCAGCGCTCTTGAGATCGAGCGCCGTCCGCACGGCGCTTCCCTAGCTTCGCTAGGTCCCACGTCTGTTTCGGGCCAGTTATGCCTGTGAGATCACCTCGACCGCCTTGTTCGTACCACCACAGATTTGTAGTGAAAAAACAAGGCGGACCAG
>KI547168.1:139527-205551 GCA_000497835.1 gamma proteobacterium L18
AAAAACAAGGCGGACCAGGTGATGCCACAGACATAACTGGCCCGAAACAGATGTGGGACCGAGGGAACCTCGGGAAGCGCCGCGCGGGCGGCGCACGATCTCATGAACACCACAAAACCAACGCCTGGCACCCCCCACCCCAACCCTCACAAAGCCAACCAAACCACCACCTTCACCACCCCAAACAACCCCAACGCAAACACCACCGTGCACACAATCCCCAGCACCACAAAGTGCACCGGCTTGCCGTAGGTGAAGTCACGCTCGCGATTCTTCTGGCTCTGCACGCCGAAGGCGGCAGCAACGATGCTGTGCAGCATCTGCCAGAGGGTAGGGGGTTTGGTGTCGGCCATGACGGGCAATTCCGGACGGATATGCCCAAGCGTAGCAGCAACTGGCATTAAACCGAGTTGCCTGCATCGCGGCCAAGGCCGGCTCCTACGCCGTCCGGGGTGGCCGCCGTACGGGGTAGGAGCCGGCCTTGGCCGCGATGCAGACGACGCCGTCCTGCAGCAGGGGAACGCGGTTACGCGTCGTAGCCCAGGTTCGGCGACAGCCAGCGTTCGCTGATGGTCAGGTCCTGGTGCTTGCGGGCGCTGTAGGCCTGCACCTGGTCCTTGTCCACCTTGCCCACGGCAAAGTACTGCGCCTGCGGATGGGCGAAGTACCAGCCGCTGACGGCGGCCGCCGGGAACATGGCGAAGTGCTCGGTCAGGGTTACGCCGCTCTGGCCGTTGTGATCCAGCAGCTCGAACAGGGTGCCTTTTTCGGTGTGATCAGGGCAGGCCGGGTAGCCGGGGGCAGGGCGGATGCCCTTGTACTGCTCTTTGATCAGCGCTTCGTTGTCCAGCGCCTCGTCCTTGTCGTAACCCCAGTGCTCTTTACGCACCTGCTGGTGCAGCCACTCGGCGCAGGCCTCGGCCAGGCGGTCGGCCAGGGCCTTGACCATGATCGAGTTGTAGTCGTCGCCCTTGTCCTGGTAGGCCTTGGCTACTTCCTCGGCACCGATGCCGGCGGTGGTGATGAAGCCACCCACGTAGTCGGTGACGCCGCTGTCTTTCGGCGCCACGAAGTCAGCCAGGCTGAAGTTCGGCTTGCCGTCGGGCTTGATGGTCTGCTGGCGCAGGTGGTGCAGGCGCGCCAGGGCGCGGCCGTCGTCGGCGTACACTTCGATGTCGTCGTGGTCCACCTGGTTGGCCGGCCAGAAGCCGAACACCGCGCGGGCGCTGATCAGCTTCTCGTCGATCAGTTTGCGCAGCATCACCTTGGCGTCTTCGTACAGGGCCGTGGCCGCTTCGCCCACCACCTCGTCGGTGAGAATGCGCGGGAACTTGCCGGCCAGGTCCCAGGAAATGAAGAACGGTGTCCAGTCGATGTACTCGGCCAGCACGTTCAGGTCGATGTCATCCAGCACCTTGGCACCGGTGAAGGTTGGCTTGACCGGTTCGTAGCTTGCCCAGTCGAAGGTGGCCTTGGCGGCAATCGCCTGCTCGTAGCTCAGGCGCTCGGTGCGCGCGCTGCGGTTGGCGGTGCGCTCGCGCACGTCCACGTAGTCCAGGCGGGTACGCTCGACGAAGGCGGGCTTGAGTTCCTTGGACAGCAGCTGGGTGGCCACGCCCACGGCGCGCGAGGCGTCGGTGACGTAGACCACGGCGTCGTTGCTGTACTTGGGCTCGATCTTCACTGCCGTGTGCGCCTTGGAGGTGGTGGCGCCACCGATCATCAGCGGCAGGTGGAAACCCTGGCGCTGCATCTCGCGGGCCACGTGGACCATTTCGTCCAGCGACGGGGTGATCAGCCCGGACAGGCCGATGATGTCGCACTTCTCTTCCTTGGCCACCTGCAGAATGCGTTCGGCCGGCACCATCACGCCCAGGTCGACGATGTCATAACCGTTGCAACCCAGCACCACGCCGACGATGTTCTTGCCGATGTCGTGCACGTCACCCTTCACCGTGGCCATCAGGATCTTGCCCTTGGCTTCCGGTTTGTCGCCTTTCTCGGCTTCGATGAACGGGATCAGGTGCGCCACGGCCTGTTTCATCACGCGCGCCGACTTGACCACCTGGGGCAGGAACATTTTGCCCGAGCCGAACAGGTCGCCGACGATGTTCATCCCCGACATCAGCGGGCCTTCGATCACCTCGATAGGGCGCTTGAACGACTGGCGCGACAGCTCGGTGTCTTCGACGATGTGGGTGGTGATGCCCTTGACCAGCGCGTGTTCCAGACGCTTGTTGACGTCCCAGGTACGCCATTCTTCGGTCTCGGCTTCCTTGACGCTGCCGTCGCCCTTGTACTTGTCGGCGATGGCCAGCAGCGCGTCAGTGCCTTCCGGGGTACGGTTGAGCACCACGTCTTCCACGGCGTCACGCAGCTCCTGCGGGATCTGGTCGTAGATTTCCAGCTGGCCGGCGTTGACGATACCCATGGTCAGGCCATTGCGGATCGCGTACAGCAGGAACACCGAGTGAATCGCCTCGCGCACCGGGTTGTTGCCGCGGAACGAGAACGACACGTTGGACACGCCGCCGCTGCTCAGGGCATAGGGCAGTTCGTCACGGATGAAGGCACAGGCGTTGATGAAATCGACGGCGTAGTTGTTGTGCTCCTCGATGCCGGTGGCGACCGCGAAGATGTTCGGGTCGAAGATGATGTCTTCCGGCGGGAAGCCCACCACGTCCACCAGGATGTCGTAGCTGCGTTTGCAGATCTCTTTCTTGCGCGCTTCGGTGTCGGCCTGGCCGGCTTCGTCGAAGGCCATCACCACCACCGCGGCGCCGTAGCGCTTGCACAGTTTGGCGTGGTGAATGAAAGCGTCCACGCCTTCCTTCATGCTGATGGAGTTGACGATACCCTTGCCCTGGATGCACTTGAGGCCGGCTTCGATCACTTCCCACTTGGAGGAGTCGATCATGATCGGCACGCGGGAGATATCCGGCTCGCCAGCGATCATGTTGAGGAAGGTGACCATGGCCTTCTTCGAGTCCAGCATGCCCTCGTCCATGTTGATGTCGATCACCTGGGCGCCGGCTTCAACTTGCTGCAGGGCCACTTCCAGCGCTTCGGTGTAGTTCTCTTCGCGGATCAGGCGGGCGAACTTGGCCGAGCCGGTGATGTTGGTGCGCTCGCCGACGTTGACGAACAGCGAGCTGCGATCGATGGTGAACGGCTCCAGGCCCGACAGGCGGCAGGCCCGCGGGATGTCCGGAATCACGCGCGGCTTGTGCTTGGCCACGGCCTCGGCGATGGCCTGGATGTGGCCCGGGGTGGTGCCGCAGCATCCGCCGATGATGTTCAGGAAACCGCTGGCGGCGAACTCCTCGACCACCACGGCCATTTCTGCCGGGGTCTCGTCGTATTCACCGAAGGCGTTGGGCAGGCCGGCGTTGGGGTGCGCGGACACGTGGGTGCCGGCCTTGGTCGACAGCTCTTCCAGGTACGGACGCAGGTCTTTGGCGCCCAGGGCGCAGTTGAGGCCCACCGAGATCGGGTTGGCGTGGCGCACCGAGTTCCAGAAGGCTTCGGTGGTCTGGCCCGACAGGGTACGGCCCGAGGCGTCGGTGATGGTGCCGGAGATCATGATCGGCAATTCAAAGCCGATTTTCTCGAACACGCCCTGCACGGCGAAAATCGCTGCCTTGGCGTTGAGGGTGTCGAAGATGGTCTCGATCAGGATCAGGTCGGCGCCGCCCTCGATCAGGCCTTCGGTGGCCTCGGTGTAGTTTTCCACCAGCTCGTCGAAGGTGACGTTGCGGTAGCCGGGGTCGTTCACGTCCGGGGAGATGGAGCAGGTGCGGCTGGTAGGGCCCAGCACGCCGGCGACGAAGCGCGGCTTGTGCGGGGTTTCCAGGGTCTTGGCGTCGGCCACTTCACGGGCGATGCGCGCGCCTTCAACGTTCAGTTCGTACACCAGCGATTCCATGCCGTAGTCGGCCTGGGACACCTGGGTGGCGTTGAAGGTGTTGGTTTCCAGAATGTCGGCGCCGGCGTCCAGGTAGGCCTTCTCGATGGCGGCGATCACGTCCGGGCGGCTGAGCAGCAGCAGGTCGTTGTTGCCCTTGACGTCGCTGGGCCAGTCGGCGAAGCGCGTACCACGATAGTCGGCTTCCTCCAGGCGGTAGCTCTGGATCATAGTACCCATGCCGCCATCGAGAATCAGGATGCGCTCTTTGAGGGCTTGCTGAAGTGCTTGGAGACGAGCGCTGCGGTCAGACATAGGGCTACCTGTCAGGACAAAAACGAAAAGATGCGAATATAGAAGACGGGAAATAATAACAAACCTGCGCGCTTTTAAACGCTTCTGTGATTTACATGAATTTCATTCATGTTGAACGAGCGTCCCGATAGGTAGAATTGCCCCAGAGTTCATTGATTTGCCAGATCCAATTCACAATCAGGACACCGCCACATGGTGCATCGCCTCCTTGCCGCCGCAGTCATCTTGTTTGCCTGCCTGACTGCCCACGCGCAAGACCCCGTCGCCAGCCCGGCGATTTCGTACACCCGTGACATCCAGCCCATCCTCACCGAGAAGTGCGTGGCCTGCCACGCCTGCAACGATGCCGCCTGCCAGCTCAACCTGGGCAGCGCCGAAGGGGCCACCCGTGGCGCCAGCAAGGTGCCGGTGTACCAGGGTGACCGCAGCACGGCGGTATCGCCCTCGCGCATTTTCTACGACGCCCAGGGCGAAGAGGCCTGGCGCCGCAAGGGTTTCTATTCGGTGCTGGATGCCCAGGGCAGCCAGGCTGCACTGATGGCACGCATGCTGGAACTGGGGCACAAGAACCCGTTGCCACCCAATTCCAAGCTGCCTGACAACATCATGCTGGGCCTGAACCGCACCAACATGTGCCCGATGCCGGGCGAGTTCGACGCCTACGCCGCCGCCCACGTGCACGAAGGCATGCCTCTGGGCGTGACCGGCCTCACCGACGCCCAGTACGCCACCGTGCAGCGCTGGATCGCCGCCGGTGCGCCAGTGGACCAGCAGGCCGTC
Organism: gamma proteobacterium L18; assembly: GCA_000497835.1. Lineage (GTDB taxonomy): Bacteria > Pseudomonadota > Gammaproteobacteria > Pseudomonadales > Pseudomonadaceae > Aquipseudomonas. The sequence continues at coordinate 144,527 of KI547168.1, forward strand.
AAGGCCAGCCCCAAAGAGGCTGCGCAGATCGCCGAGTGGGAAGCGCTGCTCAACCGCCCCGGTTCCACCGAGGCCCTGGTGGGGCGCTGGCTGTACGAGCACCTGTTCCTGGCGCACATCTCTTTTGTCGGCGGCGAGCCGGGGCACTTCTTCCAGTGGGTGCGCTCGCGCACGCCCAGCGGCAAGCCGATCGACCTGATCGCCACCCGCCGCCCGGATGATGACCCAGGCGCGGTGTTCTACTACCGCCTGATGGCGGTGCAGGGCGTGATCGTGCACAAGACCCACATCACCTACCCCATGGGGCCGGCCAAGCTGGCGCGGGTCAAGCAGCTGTTCTACAGCGGTGACTGGCATGCCACCTCGCTGCCCGGCTACGGCCCGCGCCACCGCGCCAACCCGTTCGAGACCTTCCAGGCCATCCCGGCCGTGGCCCGTTACCAGTTCATGCTGGATAACGCCGAGTACTTTGTGCGCACTTTCATCCGCGGCCCGGTGTGCCGTGGCCAGATCGCCACCGACGTGATCCGCGACCACTTCTGGGCGCTGTTCCAGGAACCGGCCCACGACCGCTACATCACCGACGCCGCCTACCGTGCCAAGGCCACGCCGTTGCTGGAAATGCCCGGCCAGGACGACAACGTCGGCAGCATCCTGTCGCTGTGGCTGGCCTACCGCGACAAGCGCAACGCCTATGAAGACCTGCGCCGTGATGCCTACGCCGATATGCCGCCGCCCAGCTGGGCGACGCTGTGGGCGGGCAACGACAACGCGCTGCTGAGCATCTTCCGCCACTTTGACAGCGCCTCGGTGACCAAGGGCCTGATCGGCGATGTGCCCACTACGATGTGGCTGTTCGACTACCCGCTGCTGGAGCGCACCTATTACCAGCTGGCGGTGAACTTCGACGTGTACGGCAACGTCGCGCACCAGGCACAGACACGTTTGTACTTCGACCTGATCCGCAATGGTGCAGAGATCAACTTCCTGCGCCTGATGCCGGCCGACAAGCGCGGCAAGCTACTGGACAGCTGGTACCAGAACAGCGGCAAGGTGAAGATGTGGCTCGATTACCAGAAGATCGACACCAGCACGCCCAGCGCCATGCACCTGAGCGAGCATGACCCCAAACGCGACTTCGGCCTGAAGCTGATCCAGCGCGCCGGCACCCTCAATGCCAGCCCCGACCCGATCAACCGCTGCACGGGCGCCTATTGCTCGCGCGAGGGCATCAGCGAGGAGTTCAAGAACGTCGAGCAGTCCCTGAGCCGCCTGGTGTCGCGTCCGCAAGCGGGCCTGAAGGTGATCGAGCAGATGCCCGAGGCCACCATGCTGCGCATTCAGGGCAAGAGCGGGCGCATGGTCTACAGCCTGCTGCGCAACCGCGCGCACACCAACGTGGCGTTTTTGCTGGGCGAGGCTTACCGCTACATTCCGGGGCTGGACAGCCTGACGCTGTGGCCAGGGGTGCTGAGCAGCTACCCCAATTTCATGTTCAACATTCCGGCCGATGAAGTGCCGCAGTTTGTCGATGCCATGCAGCAGTCCAAGGACCAGGCCAGCTTCGAGAAGATTGTCGAGCGTTGGGGCGTGCGGCGTACCAACCCGCAGTTCTGGGATTTCTTCCATGATTTGACGCGTTATATCCAGGAGACCGATCCGCAGGAGGCGGGGGTGTTGGACATGAACCGCTACGAGAACCTCTGATATTTTCCGTAGCAGCAACTGTCTTTGTGGGAGCGGGTTCTACCCGCGAAAAGGACGCCACAGGGTGCCAGGAATTACGCGGTGTTCTTTTCGCGGGTAGAACCCGCTCCCACAGAGGGGTGTAGCAGCTGCCGCAGGCTGCGTCCAAGGGCGACGCAGCCTTCGGCAGCTGCTACAGGAAGTTGGGGACCGCCCGTCAATCCGGATGACCTTTGCCCCTTTTTTGAAGTCCGACCCTGTGAGAGTGCACCGAAAGTGCGCACGGTCAGGTTCCAAAAAAGGCGGTACACATGCTGATTTCGCTTCAAGCCCTCCGGGCACTGGCAGCCTGGACGGTTGTCTGCCATCACTTCATGCAAATCTTCTTCGACTTTCATGCCAGCGGCCCCATCGGCCAGTTCTTCGTTGATCGGGGCGCTGTCGGTGTGGACATCTTCTTCGTCATCAGCGGCCTGGTGATCTACCTCTCCACTCAGGACAAGGACATGCCCGCCGGGCGCTTCCTGCTCAACCGCGCCATCCGCATTGTCCCCGCGTACTGGTTCTACACCTTGCTGATGGGGCTGATGATCGTCGCCGTCGGCCAGCAGATGCCGCACCAGGTGGTGGACCTGCCGCACTTTATTTTGTCGCTGTTGTTCATTCCTTCGGAAAACCCCGGCGGTTACGGTCTTTATCCCACCTTGAACGTCGGCTGGACGCTCAACTATGAAATGTTCTTCTACCTGATGTTCTCGCTGGTGTTCGTGGTGCCCAAGCGGCATCGTCCTTTGGTCGTAGGCCTGGCGCTGTTCGCGGTGTGTGAAATGGTCAGCCACTACGGTGTATTGAGCCGCTTCTATGCCAATAACATCATCTATGAATTCCTGCTGGGCATCGCCATCGGCTGGGCGTACCGCCGTGGCTGGATCGCCCAGGCCCTGTGGGTACCGCTGGGCGTCATCGCGGCGTCGCTGGTGGCCATCTACAACCTGCCGGCCAGTGACCGGCTGCTCAACTGGGGAGTGCCCAGTGCCCTGATCGTGCTGGCCTGTGTGGCCATGGAGCCGTGGTTCAAGGGCAATCGCCTGCTCAAGACCCTGGGCGACTGCTCGTACTCGGTGTACCTGATCCATGTGCTGGTGCTGTACACCGGCTGGTTCGCCAGCGAGCGCCTGAACATTAACCCGTACCTGGTATTCGCCATTTGCGTGCCGGTGATCGCCCTGATGTCGTGGGCCAGTTACGTGTGGATCGAGACCCGTCTGTACCGGCGCATGAAGGGCTGGGCCGAAGCGCGTCTGGCGCCGGTGGAGAGCCGCACCATAACCTGACAAAAATACTGGGACTTTGTGCCGCGCCCGGTTTGGCGTAAACTGCCGGCAAGTCTGTGAGGAACTTACATGAGCGCCATAACGATTACCGACGCGGCACACGATTACCTGGCCGATCTGCTGGAAAAGCAGAACACCCCGGGTATCGGCATTCGCATTTTCATTACCCAGCCGGGCACCACCTACGCCGAGACCTGCATTGCCTACTGCAAGCCGGGCGAAGAGAAGCCTGAAGATTCGGCCATCGGCCTGAAAAGCTTCACGGCCTGGCTGGACGCAGTCAGTGTGCCGTTCCTGGAAGATGCAGTGGTGGACTACGCCACCGATCGCATGGGCGGCCAACTGACCATCAAGGCGCCGAATGCCAAGGTGCCGATGGTCAATGAAGACAGCCCGATCAACGAGCGTATCAACTACTACCTGCAGACCGAGATCAACCCGGGCCTTGCCAGCCATGGCGGCCAGGTGACGCTGATCGAAGTGGTCGAGGACGGCATCGCCGTGCTGCAGTTCGGTGGCGGCTGCCAGGGCTGCGGCCAGGCGGACGTGACCTTGAAGGAAGGCATCGAGCGCACCTTGCTTGAGCGTATTCCGGAGCTCAAGGGCGTGCGCGACGTGACCGACCACTCGCAGAAAGAAAACGCCTACTACTAAGGCGTACGCTGCGAAACGAAAAACGGCGCCCCGTGAGCGCCGTTTTTGTTGTCCATCTATTTGATTTAAAAGCAAAAATTTAATCATTTGGTCTCCGCCCATACTTTGGCCCATACCCTGGCGACGCGCTAGAAGCCGTTTGCGGTGATGAACTCTTCAGACCGGTGGTCATCTTGCGCTTAGTAGTTCTCCGCTTTTGGCTGCTGACGGAAGCTTGGTCGAGGTGCTACGCCCCTATGGAGTGAGCGCAAAATACCCACCCATTCATACCGCGAGCCCTTATTTGAACCACCGCGATTTAGGCGATTTGTAAGCTGTTCAGCTGCTTCGTCAGCTCGGACGCCTACAAGAAGCACTTCAACAAGCCGCCAGTCATCTGCCTGAGCGTTGTGAAAAACAGAACCAAACTATGAGCACCCGGACTCAGCATCCAAAAGGCCGATGCGGTTCAGCCACTGGTGTATCTCAAAGGGCGTATCGCAATCTGTCGGCATTTGGCACTGTTTGAGCCCACTTCTGCACTTATACAGCTGCACCGAGGCATTGTCCGGTACGTCGTTGAGGGGCGGCGGTCGATCAGCTGCCAGCGAGACAATGACTAGATAAAACGCCAAACCACTGATAGCGCTTCTCCAGATGTCATTCCGGCACTCAGATTACCGCCGATCCGTACCTGGCCCCTCCACTTTGGTCATGGCTTGCACAGGTGATCCACGGGATTTCGCGGCCACATCAGGCCAGCCTTCCACGGAGTTAACCTCAGCTCTTTATTACTCCGCGTGCTGTGGTTTTACCTGCGGTGTTAACCAAAAAAACCGGCGAACTAGAACCGGTAGGTCTCCGTCAGCTGAACTGTCCGTGGTGGACTTGGCATCAGCGTGTAGTCAAACGTCGCGGCAGTACCTCCGGTGTAATACTCCCGGTCGAAGAGGTTGAAGACGTTCAGTTGCGTCGTCCACGACCCAACCTTGTAAGACGCCATCATATCCGTGCGCACATAACTCGAAAGCTCGAAGGTGTTCGGCAACGTAGCTTCGCGGGAGCCTACGTAATAAACGCCGCCGCCCAACTGCAGACCCTCAATCGATTCCAACTGGTAGGCCGTCCACAGGCTTGCACTGTTGCGTGGGACACCGCTCAGCACATCGCCTGTTGGATAATTGCTATCACTGCGAACTTTCGCCACGGTGTAGGTGTAGCTGGCAGCGGTTTTCCAACGAGGGGTGATGTTGCCAGTGATGTCCAGCTCTACGCCTTGGCTTCGCTGCTTACCCGTCAGCACCTGGAGCAAAGGGTTATCCGGATCGGTAGTCAGGATGTGATTTCGGTCTAGATTGAATACCGCGACGTTCGCATCAAGACGGTCTTTGATCAACTCGTGCTTGAACCCTACCTCGAATTGCTCCGCAACCTCGGCGGCGTAAGTGACATTGCTGCCGCTATGGCCCACATTCGGTGAGTGGCTGATGCTCCAATCGGCGAAATACGAGGTATTGTCGGTGGCCTGCCATGCCACACCCAGGCGTGGAGATAGTGTCGACTGCTGACCTCGACCTGTGTCACCACCAGTTTCCTTGGCGCTATTTACGAATCGATCTGCACGCAGAGCAACCTGTAGCGTGACTGCCGGGGTCAGCCCGATCAGATCCTGTGCGTATACACCGTAATCTTTGCCCTGCGATTGGTGGCCGTTCAGCGGGTCAGCCGGAGTCAACCCCGAAACGTAACCAGGGTTAGTAAGATCTAGGGTCATCGTGGACACCTGCGAGCCGGCACTCGCAATTTTTTGAATGCTGTAGTCTGTGCCAATGAGCAACTGGTGTTTCACGTCGCCCGTAAAGACTTCGCCTACCAACTCCGCTCTAGAACCGAACTGGCGCGAAGACTCGTCCGCATCGCTGTAGACGGAATACTCAAGCAGATTGCCTGTGGTGCTCGTGCTATTGGGAAATGACTGGGTTGAGCGCTGCCTTGCGTAGACGTACTGGCCAGCCAGCCGCAGCTTCCAGGCATCGGACAACTGATGCTCGAACAAGAGGGTTTCCGAGAGCGTGTCATTGATTCCGTAATCACCATCGACGCCAGCGTATAGGCCCTTGCTCAGCCCGTAGTAGCGAGTTTTGGACAATTCGCGATAATTAGCTACAGCTGGTACTCCGAAGTCAAAGCCGTCTCGGTTCAAATGGTTGTACTCGCTCAACAGTGTCACCGAGGTACCTTCGTGGTTATCCCAAGTCACTGCCGGAGCAAATGACCAAGAGTGGTCACGGGTATCATCGCGAAAAGTCGAATCGCGCTCGGCAGAGGCGTTGAGCCGTACACTCAGGTCGTCGCTCAGCACCCGGTTTATGTCGAGCGTGCTACGTCCCATGCCGTAACTGCCCACCGTGCCGCCTACCTCACCGAAGTCGCTCCATTCAGGCCGTTTCGATACAGTATTGATATAGCCGCCAATCGCACCGATGCCCCCGTACAAAGCGCCAGCAGGGCCTTTAAAAATTTCGACTTGATCAATGTTCTGCACGTCGCGGTACGCGTAGTAACCGTAATTGCGGAAGCCATCGCGCAGGCCGTTACTCTCGCTGAAGCCGCGGATGTTGAAAAATGTACCGCTGTTGCCGCCGTAATTCGCCTCGGCATGCACACCACTGACCGTGTCTGCGACCTGATCGATGCGGGTGACACCTCGATCTTTCAGCAGTTCGTTAGGTACAACTTGGATGGACGCAGGGTAATCCTTGAGCGGGGTATCTGTTCGGGTGGTGCTCGATGACGAAGGAGTTATGTAACTCGAAATTGGGGGGGCCACTACTGAGGTGCTAGGCAGATCGATCGCAGGGGTTGAATGGGTTGGCTTAAGCAGGCTCTGCTTGTCGGCGGTTGCGCTTGGCTGTTCGACCGCCTCCGTTGGAGCGATGCGGTCGGAGCTGTCATTGGCCTTTGCACTTGAGGCGAATGTGAGGCCCAGCGTGGACACAAGTGCTAAGCGAGAGAGCATGCGCGTAAAGCGGCCTATGGGTTGCCGGCTAAAAATGTTGTTCATAGGGTAATTTCTGTCGAGTGAGCAGCGATGTATCGCGCAGAATTTGGGCTACGCGGTACTACTAAGGCGGTTTCACATGCTCTGTGCGCGCACGTACGCACCGGCCCTAATAGAGGGCCTAGCGCTCAGAATGCGGATGAGCAGGTGTGAAGCGGGCTCAGGGCGCGCGCGGTTGCAGGCTCAGTAATAGCGCGGCGGGATGGGTGAGTAGCGCTCGCCAGCGCAGTGCTGGACGAGCTTCTCGGCGCCGAAGTAGCCAGCTCAGGACGGCGAACAGTAGCAGGCCCAGCGGCATGGAAGAGGCAAAAAAGCAATCGCCGAAGACAGAGTCCATGCCTGGCATCGATGGCACGTCCTGATTGGCAGAGGTTTTATGGAGGTAATGCAGCGAATGATCCATGACCATGGAATGATTCATGTTCATTGCAGACTGGGATGGCACTTTGTGTGCAAACATCTTGTGCAGCATCTGCCCATGCCCAAAGCTGCATGCCATGCCGTTAAACAGCACAAGGACCAGCAGGGCGCGGGCTAGATGTCTGATGTTGGAGCGGGTCACTTCCATGGTGGCGAAATGTATCACCGCCTTATCTGAAAGGCGAACAAGACCTTTGGTCCTTCTATGCTGCGATGCGCGATATGCTGCTACGGTTTGCCACATCTAGCTAGCTCCATGCCGGCAGTCAGCATCTCTCAACACGCTAAGGACGATGTAGAGCAGTCGCAATATTGTAGGCTCGTTGGTTCGATCATGCCGATAAAGCGTTGCACGCCTCCACGCACTAGAACTTGGGGCTGATCTAACCAGCCCCAGCAATCCCTCACTCAGAAATCTTGAACGAATAGTGACCTTCCGATTTGTGGGTGTCGACGGACACCGCGTGCCATTCCACCCTGTATTCTCCCGCTTTCAGCGGCGCTTCAGGCGTCACGATTAGCAATTTCTGGTCGCTTGGGTCTGTTTCGATACTTCTGATGGCCACGGCTTTACCGTCGTCCGTCACGGTGACCGTGGTAAATTTCGCTTCAACGCCTTCCGAGAAGTTCAGGCGCAGTTCCTTCAGCCCGTTGCTGGTGCTATCGGCAGCGGGTGTTTCACTTTTCAAATGGGCGTGGGCAGATGCATTGCCCGCAGCCGCTAACGCTGCGCAGACCAGCAGCGTCGACAGGGTAGTTTTCATCAATGGACGGGACATCGTGCTTTCCTTTTGTGATGGTGGGGTGATAAAGGTAGATGAACAGCTTCAGTGCTGCTTACCCGGGATCAAAAGTCCAGGCTAATGCCGGTATAGATCGCGCGGCCGTCACCCGGCGAGTGCAGCGGTGCCAAGGCTCCGTCCGAGTCATACCACACGTACTCATAGTAGCGGTTGGCAAGGTTCTTCACTTGTAGGTCCAGGCTGACGTGTTCGCTGACTTTCCAGGTGGCGCCTAGGTTGAACAGCACGTAGGCGCCATACTTGCCCTCCACGTTGTTCTTCTCCAGGTAATAGTCGCTCTGCCCATTCATCCACCCCGTGAGCTGTACCGTCGGTGTCAGCTGGTAGCTGGCCCCGGCGTTGTACACATGGTGGGGAATGTGGTCGATCTCGTTGCCCTCGCTGTCGGGGTAAGTCGCCCCGGCCTTGAGGATTTTCGAGTATTGCCAGGAGTACGCCATCCACGCTTCGGTGCGTTCGTTGGGGTGTAGATTGACCTGTAGGTCATAGCCCCAGCGACGTGTTTTGCCCACGTTGTCAGAGGCGCCGGTAGGGTCGTTGAGGCGGCGGCTTACTTCCCCTGACGCTTCCTGTTGCCAGTAGGCCAGGCGGCCGTCGATCCAGCTGGCCGGGTTGATCTTGACCCCAGTTTCCCAGCCGTCGTTGATCGACGGCGCCAAGTCGTCGGTCTGCGGGGGAATCTTGTAGCTGGACGACCCCGTGCCCACCTGGAAGGTACGGCCCCAGTTGGCGTACAGGCTGGCCACCGACCAAGGCGAGTAGACCACGCTCAACTTGGGCTGTTTGATCAGCCCGTAGTCGTTCATGTCGTAGTGCACCCCGGTCATCTGGTTGGTGAAGTCACCGCTGAGCTTGTCAACCCGGTACGCTGGAATGACCTTGAGAGTGTCGGAGGGTTCGATCACCGCCTGCACATAGCCACCCACGGTGTTGAAGTCGAAGTGCTGATCACGGGTCTGGGCCGTGCGCACCCGCTCCACGGTACTGTAGCGCTCGCTGATGTTCTGTTGGCGCTGGGTGTCCACGCCACCTTCTAGTGCCAGCGCATGCAGCCCGTCCACCTGGGGGCGCCAGGTCAGGGTGCTCATGGCGCCGTACTGGGTTTCATAGGCATCGCGTTCCTGTTGGGTACTGGCGCTCCAGTAACGGGTCCAGCGGCGGTCGTCGAAGGTGTTGAGGTAGGTCTTGGCCGCCAGCGACAGGTCGTCGGCAAGGTCCGTGTCGAAGTGCACGCTGGCGCTGTTCATGCGCCGCGTACCCTGGTCGGTGTCGTTGTAGCTGTTAGTCATGGTCGGGTGGCTGTGGGCGTTGGCGCCGGTGAGGTAGCCGGGCTCGTCGGCCTGGCCTTCGTAGTGTCGCAAGATCAGACCGATTCGATACGCCTGGTCGTCTGGGGTGTAGAACCACTTACCGGCCACTGACACGCGGTCCTGATCAGCATGATCGCGGTAACCGTCGGCCTTCTGGTACGCCAGGAAGTAGTTCTGCGTCCAGTTGGCGGTTTCGATACCCTTGGCCAGTTGGGTCTCGCGGGTGCCATAGCTGCCGTAGCGCACCCGCGCCTTGGTGTAGTCGCCGCCGATGCGCGTGTTGATGTTGACGTTGCCCGCGATGTTGTTCAGGCCATAGCGTGGGTCGCTAGTGCCGCGCACCACTTCGATATTGTCGATGTCCAGCGGAAATACCATGTCCATGAAGGGCATGTTGCCGTCGTTGCTGTTGCTGGGGATGCCATCGATCAATAGTTTCACGGCGTTCACTTCACCTTCGCCATTGAAACCGCGGAAGGAAATCTTCCCCGACGTGGTGCCCTGGTTGAACTCGGTCAGCTCAACACCGGGCACCCGGCTGAACAGTTCCCAGCTGTAGGTGACGGGCATTTTCTCGATCACGTCGCCGCCCAGTATGTCTACTGAGCTGAGCACGCTGTTGGTGGAGAGCGGACCGCTCGGGGCGCTATTAACGGTGACGGTGCCCAGGGTCAGGGTAGAATCGTGTTTGCTGTCTGCCAGGGCATGGGCCGTGGGTAGGGCGGTCAGTGTAGTGGAGAGCAGCAGGGTGGTGTTGAATGTGTGGGCACGGGAAGGCCGCGCCTTTTTTGCGTTGCGCTGAAACGTCATGGTTCACGGTTCCTGGTGAGCCAAGTAATCGATCATGCACGTGCGCACTGGCCCGAAGTGGAGTGGCGTCGTACTGAATTTATGGGAAAAGAAAGCCGCTCAGGACATCGGGGACGCGCGGGGGTTGAGGCTGGTCCAGCGAAAGCGCGGCGTCAGGCTAGGCACCATGGGTTGGGCCTGGGGCGCCTGGGCAATGTAGCGCGGTGCTGGCGCATGCCAATGGCTGGAGAGCGGGCCGGCCATGCCGCTGGCACCGCAGCAACAGCAGTCGCCGTGGTGCATCTTGTGCGGGTGAGGGTCGAGCACGTCGATGAGCCGGCGCATCTCATCGTGCATGGTCGGCATGCCGTGCATGGCACAGTCATCGGCCATCATCGCCGCCGGCATGCCTTCCATCAGTTGCATCTGCTGGGCATGCAGAGGCATGGCCAGCAGATTGACCAGCACGGCCAGGCAGGCCAGCCAGTGGCTGAGGTGTCGACCTGAAAACATGCGAGCGTCCGTCATAGGGGGCGTATTCTAGCCGCAAGCAGGCGACGAAAGGTAGAAGGTTCTTTGTGTGTTATTTTGTTGCAGGTGGTGATGTTTAGGTCTGATCGCAGTGGGAGCAGAGACCTATGGACTTTTGAGGGGGGATTGACATGATCCTTACTACACGGCGCTTGTTACTCAGCATCCCGCAGTCGGCTGACCTAGCCGCGTTGTATGCGATTTATGGCGACCCGGCCACACAGCGCTTCAACCCTGCCGGTCCATTGACGGACATCACCCAGGCCAAGGAACTGCTAGATGAGTGGCAACGCCAATGGCGGGTGCTGGGTTATGGTCAGTGGGCCGTGGCACTTAAGGCCGAGCCTGACCGGGTGCTTGGTTTTGGCGGGATCGGGATGTGGCCGTATCTGGGCGAACCACGCATGAACCTAGGCTACCGTTTCGCTCAAAGCGCCTGGGGCCAGGGGCTAGCTACCGAACTGGGGCAAGCGGCGCTGACGTTCGGGTTGGTTGAGCACCAGCTACCGGCGATCTTCGGCCTCGTGCGGCCCGAGCATGCGGCGTCCATCAGAGTATTGGAGAAAATAGGCATGCAGCGTTTTGGTACACTGGACGACGTGCCTGGGCAGGCGCACAGTCTGGTACTGAGAGCCTTGGCGTTCCAGTCAGACAGCGGCGGGTGACCCGAAGCGAACGCCGTGCACTTCAAGCAATAGGGGGTTCGGTGCTATAGTCGCCCGCCATGAAACTGGCCTATTCCCAGCGAACCCTTGTTGCCTTGGCACTCTATTGCACTGTGCTCTTCAACGTGTTCGCCTGCGGTTTGTGCCACGGCGAGATGACCGGCATGCACCTCAACATGCTGGGGGGCAGTTTCTGCTCCAGCGTCGATGTTCAGTCTTCCGTATCTGCGTTCCATGACGCCGGGGATGCCATGGGCGTATGGATGAAGAATTACGTTTGCCCTGTGTGCTCCACGGTCATTCAGACCGTATTGTTGTTTCTGGGCCTATTCTGGCTGATTAGAATTCCCTTCAGGCGCCCGTTCTGCCCGGACGCTCGTGGCAAATCGCCCCCGCGATATTCCTGGCCGTCGGCCAACCCCCGTGCTTCCCCCTTCGTGATTGTTTTCTCGATTCAGCTATCAGATCGCTGAAGCGCGGCTGCCTGCACGGCTGCGTCTGCGCGATGAACTGTATTCTCGAAGGAGGGACGTCATGTTGAACACCTTTGCAGCACCGGACCTTGCCAGGTCCGGTTTGGGCTCTCGGCGCAAGCAAGCGCAGATGCCATTCCCCGACTTTCCTTGCAATGCACGCAGCTTCGTGCACATGGACGCCAAGCTGTTGCCGTATTGGCACGCACTATTTGATGTGTGCCCGGCGTTGCTCAGGCTAGATCCGCCGGAAGGCTTCAACCTGTTCCGCGAATTCATGACCTGGGCCTATCGTCAGCATGTGGCGCCGGATTGGACCTATCATTTGAGTGTATGCCGTTGGCTGGTTCGTTCCGGTTACCACAGTCAGGTGAATGAGGAACATCTGGAACCCTTGATGCTGGCGGCTGCCGCCCGGTGGGTAGCTACCGATGACACTCAGGCTTTCGGTGTCGTCATTGCCTGGGAAGGTGGTGTACGCGTGCTGGACTGGAAGGTCGCCCCCTCGGCATCGGTCAAAAAAACAGGTCGAAGAGCAAGATATTCCCGGCTTTCACTGGGATTTCGCCTGGAGTCCGCTTAAAAACACCAGACAGTTGCTGTTCAGCCGCTGGTTGCCTGTGTGCTCTCAGGACCCTCGTCAAATTTGACTCACAGGTGCCCGGGGTGATCGGCGTCTTCGAACGGCCATGATGTTTGTCACAGCTGGCAAATGCCTGTGCAGCATCCTGGCCCCACGCATGCGGGACGAACAGGGATGGTTCGGCCCGTTTCAGGAGGCAAATATATGCAGTACGACTTCAGTCGTCGTCAGGTAATCATCGGTTTGGGGGCTTTTAGCCTGATGCTGTTGAGTGGTTGTGATGACAGTGGTGTGCCCCACTTTAAATTCGGTAGGGACTTGAGCGAAACCCTGGACTCGCGCGAATTCAAACTTAAGGACGGCCAGGGGAAAGAAGTGACCCTAGCCGATTTTCGTGGGCGTATCCCGATGGTGTTCTTTGGCTTTACCCAATGCCCGGCTATTTGCCCCACCACGTTGTCCAGGGCCGTGAAAATCAAGCGTTTGTTGGGTAAGGACGGCGACCGCTTGCAGGTGATCTTCATTACCTTGGACCCCGAGCGCGACACGCCGCAGATGCTGGACGCATATGTGCACGCTTTCGATCCGGCTTTTATCGGTTTGTCGACGGGCGAAGAACAGACGCGCAAGCTCGCCGATGAATATAAGGTCTACTATAAGAAAGAGCCGGTTGGAGAGTCTTATACAATCTCTCACACGGCCACCAGCTACGTGTTCGATGCGACTGGGAAGCTGCGCTTGTCGCTGGCGCATAATCTGAGCGCCGAACAATGTGCCGAGGATTTGCGCCAGGTCATGAAACTTGGTTGAAATATTTGAATAATAAACGGCAGGGAAAACTATGTTCCACATCGCAAAAGCAACTGTGCTCGGTCTGTCGCTGGTGGTAAGTTCCTACGCCTGTGCGCAGGTCGTGGTCACCGATGCCTGGGTACGGTCCACTGTGCCCAATCAGTCCTCGACGGGGGCGTTCATGAAGCTCAAGGCCGATGAGGACAGCAAGCTGGTAGGCGCCAGTTCGCCGGTGGCCAAGGTAACGGAAATTCATGAAATGACCATGGAAAACGACGTGATGAAAATGGGCAAGGTACCGGCCATCGCCTTGCCCGCTGGTTCTGAGGTGTCGCTGGATGTCAACGGGTATCATGTGATGCTGATGGGCTTGGTTCACCAAGTGAAAGAGGGTGAAACGGTGCCCCTGACTTTGATGGTCGAGGACCACGCTGGTCATCGCCAGTCCGTTCATGTGGCTGCGGTGGTTCGGTCGCTGACCGCGCAGTGACGAATGTCACCAGGCTAAGCAGGTGAAAAGTTGAGTCGATTGATGATGTGCGTGGGATTATTGACCGTTATTGGTGCCTTGACGCTTGGGACTAGGTTTGTGATCTCTTCCTTTGGGCTCGACGAGACGTTCGATCGTTGGGATCGTGCGCAGCACAGCAGCTTTCCCTACACTGGCAGCCAGCCGGACTGGTCTGATTACTGCCGGTCCTGATACGTTCATGTGTTTGACCACAATAAAGTTTCCAGGGGAGGGGTGGCCATGAGCTGTCCCTTTCTTTGCATGCCCCCTCCATCCAGTTTTTGCTTGCGACATTCTGACGCACCCCTGTGTCATGAGCGCGCCAACCATTCATATCCGGCGCATCAAGCATGCGTGATCTTAAAGTGTGGCGCATTGTCGCAGTTCCTGCTCGCAGCCTCCGCCCGTTAAAGTGATGACACAGTTCGCAAGGCTCTGAAAGCGGGGTTTTTGCCATGTTTGCATCCCCAATAGCGTGATTGTCATCTTTGGTTATGGGGCGGAAAATGGACATGCTGCATATGATGGTGGCCTTTAGCCATGTGGTGCGGAGCGGCAGCTTCAGCGCCGCCGCCGAGCGCCTGGACACCAGCACTGGTCAGGTGTCGCGCAGGGTGGCTGCACTGGAATCGCACCTGCATGTAAAACTGCTCAACCGTACCACCCGCCGCTTGGCGTTGACCGAAGTCGGTCAGCGTTACCTGGTCCGTTGCGAGCAGATCATCGCCTGCATTCAGGAGGCAGAAGGGGAGATCTCATCAGGACGCAGTATGCGGGCGGCCCCCATCAGGATACGGGTGACCACTGATGTCGATTCGCAGTGTGTGGTCGGTGCCATTGCTCGTTTTCGCAAGCAACATCCGCAGGTACATTTCAACCTCACCATCAGTGATAAGCAGGTCGAGCCCGACGACACGGAGCACGACGTCTCCATTATGTTGGCTGACGAGCTGCCGCAGGGTGCGCCACTCGCCACTTGCCTGGGCAAGACCAGACTGGTGGCTTGCGCCTCACCGTTGTATCTCAAGCGCAAGGGTGTGCCGGTGCAGCCAGGTGACCTGGCACGATTTGACTGGGTGCGGATGGCGTCCGATACCCAAGGTCGGATTGCCTTTATGTGTGATGAGGCGCCAGCGCATTGGTTGCCCTCGACCAAGACGGCCGTGACCGTCAACTCTCTTTCAGCGCTAGCAAACGTACTGGCCAACCACTTGGGTGTGGGGCTTTTGCCGCTTTCGGTAGCTCGCAAGGCCTTTGCCGAGCGTCAGCTGGTGGAGGTGCTGCCAGGCTATCACTCCCGCGTCATGGGCATTTATGCCATGGGTAACATTCAGTCGCGTTTCGATAGCCGCATCGCACAATGGTTGGAATACCTGCAGACCGCCTTGTCGCATTGTTTCGTTGTGGCACCGCCGAGCGCTCGCTAAGCGTGACGGCGTCACTTTTCTCTGTAACAAAGGAACCGCTATGTTTAACTTAGAGGCGCTGGACCTTGCGCGAATGCAGTTCGCGTTTACGGTCTCGTTCCACATCCTGTTCCCCGCCATCACCATCGGCCTGGCCAGTTTCCTGGCCGTGCTCGAAGGCCTGTGGCTCAAGACCAAGGATGACACCTACCGCGATCTGTACCATTTCTGGTCGAAAATTTTCGCCGTCAACTTCGGCATGGGCGTGGTCTCGGGCCTGGTCATGGCCTACGAGTTCGGCACCAACTGGAGTCGCTTCTCGGACTTCGCCGGCGCCGTCAACGGGCCGCTGCTGACCTATGAAGTGCTGACCGCGTTCTTCCTGGAAGCCGGTTTCCTCGGCGTCATGCTGTTCGGCTGGAACCGTGTGGGCCGTGGCCTGCACTACTTCTCCACCGTCATGGTGGCCGTGGGCACGCTGATCTCCACCTTCTGGATCCTGGCTTCCAACAGCTGGATGCAGACCCCGCAGGGCTACGAGATCGTCGACGGTCGCGTGATTCCGGTGGACTGGCTGGCGGTGATCTTCAACCCTTCGTTCCCGTTCCGCCTGGCGCACATGGCTATCGCCGCCTTCGTCGCCACCGCGTTCTTCGTCGGCGCCTCGGCGGCCTGGCACCTGCTGCGTGGCCGCGACAACGCGGCCATCCGCAAGATGTTCTCCATGGCCATGTGGATGGCGCTGATCGTCGCGCCTATCCAGGCAGTGGTCGGTGACGCCCACGGCCTGAACACCCTGGAGCACCAGCCGGCCAAGATCGCCGCCATCGAGGGCCACTGGGAAAACGTCGGCAACGAGCCGACCCCGCTGATCCTGTTCGGCATCCCGGACATGAAGGAAGAGAAGACCAAGTACGCCATCGAAGTGCCGTACCTGGGCAGCCTGATCCTGACCCACAGCCTGGACAAGCAGATCCCGGCGCTGAAGTCCTTCCCGCCTGAAGACCGCCCGAACTCGCTGATCGTGTTCTGGTCGTTCCGCGTCATGGCCGGCCTGGGCATGCTGATGATCGCCGTAGGCCTGTGGAGTGCCTGGCTGCGCTGGCGCGGCGGCCTGTACACCAACCGCCTGTTCCTGACCCTGGCCATGTGCATGGGCCCGGCTGGCCTGATCGCCATGCTGGCGGGCTGGTTCACCACTGAAATCGGCCGTCAGCCGTGGGTCGTGTACGGCCTGCTGCGCACCGCCGACGCAGTGTCCAACCACAGTGTCACGCAGATGAGCATCACCCTGGTGCTGTTCGTGGTGGTGTACTTCTCGCTGTTCGGTACCGGCTTCGGCTACATGATGCGCCTGGTGCGCAAGGGTCCGAAAACCCACGAAGGCGCAGAAGCTACCCATGGTGGCCCTGGTCAAACGCGTACGCCTGCACGCCCTCTCTCCGCCGCCCACGAAGGCAGCGAAGAAGGCCACGCCGACAGCCTGAACAAGGGGAACTGAGTCATGGGTATCGATCTTCCACTGATCTGGGCCGTGATCATTATCTTCGGCGTCATGATGTACGTGATCATGGACGGCTTCGACCTGGGTATCGGGATTCTTTTCCCGTTCATCAAGGGCGAGTCCGACCGTGATGTAATGATGAACACCGTCGCCCCCGTGTGGGACGGCAACGAAACCTGGCTGGTACTGGGCGGCGCGGCGTTGTTCGGCGCCTTCCCGCTGGCCTACTCGGTGGTGCTGGAAGCGCTGTACCTGCCACTGATCCTGATGCTGATCGGCCTGATCTTCCGCGGCGTGGCTTTCGAGTTCCGCTTCAAGGCCCGTGCCGACAAGCGTCACATCTGGGACAAGGCGTTCATCGGCGGTTCGCTGCTGGCCACCTTCGCCCAGGGCGTTGCCTTGGGCGCCTATATCGATGGCATTCCGGTGGTCAACCGTGCCTATGCCGGTGGCGGCCTGGACTGGCTGACGCCGTTCAGCGTGTTCTGTGGCCTGGCGCTGATCGTGGCCTATGCGTTGCTGGGCTGCACCTGGCTGATCATGAAGACCGAAGGCAGCCTGCAGGAAGCCATGCACAAGCTGGCCAAGCCGCTGGCCCTGGTACTGCTGCTGGTCACCGGTATCGTCAGTATCTGGACCCCGTTGACCCACGCCGACATCGCCACCCGCTGGTTCAGCATGCCTAACCTGCTTTGGTTCATGCCGGTGCCGCTGCTGGTGCTGCTGGCGCTGTACGCGCTGCTGAAGTCGGTGTCGCAACGCGCCCACTACATGCCGTTCATCATGACCCTGATCCTGATCTTCCTGGGCTACAGCGGCCTGGGTATCAGCCTGTGGCCGAACATCATCCCGCCGGCCGTGTCGATCTGGGACGCAGCGTCGCCGCCGCAAAGCCAGGGCTTCATTCTGGTGGGCACGCTGTTCATCATCCCGTTCATCCTGGTTTACACCTTCTGGAGCTACTACGTGTTCCGCGGCAAGGTGAAACCTGAAGATGGCTACCACTGACAGCCCCCTGTAGCAGCGGCCGCAGGCCGCGTCCAGCGCCCCCAGCGCGGGGGGAGCCGGACGCAGCCTGCGGCAACTGCTACGGACGTACACAGGAGAGCATGCGATGAACAGCAAGGAACATGAACCCGACCCGGCTGCCAACAGCCCCTGGTGGAAGCGGATGGGATGGCTGGTTGCGATCTGGGGCTGTAGCGTGGTGGGGCTGGCGGTCGTGGCAGAGTTGCTGCGCCTTTTCATGACCGCTGCGGGGATGAAATCCCACTGAGTGGGTTCAGTTTTGCCGCGACATCCACTCGATCACATGGGTGTAATCATCAGCGCTGCAATCCATACACATGCCACGTGCTGGCATCGCGTTGAAGCCTTCGGTCACATGCTTGACCAAGGTATTCATCCCTTTCTCCAGGCGCGGCTTCCAGGCCGCGCTGTCACCCTCCCTGGGCGCCATGGGCAACTGCCCGTTATGACACATACCGCAACTGCGCTTGAAAACGCCCTGTGGCTCTTGAGCGGCATGGGCGGTGCCGATGGCAAACAGTAAAAAAAACAAGGATAGTATTTTCATACAAAGGACCTGGTGTTCAAGGAGTACTTGCCAGTGCAGTCACTCAATCGGCAATGACGAAACGGGAAGAACGGTCGTTTACCTGAACGTCCGCTGGCCCGGCATTCCAAGCCACTGTGTAGCGCCTGCTCCCAGTGCGTTCTAGGGCGTGATGTCCGCGTAGGGGCTCCGTTTCGGCGGGGTAACATCCACTGATTAAAGTCAGGCGTGACCGCGGAGAAAGATTTTTATGGAGTCCCTGCAGAGAACTCACAGCCGCCCGTTTCCTGTCCCGGCAATGGCTAGATAAGGGGGCTGCAGCCTATTGTGCGCAACAGGGCGGTCGGGCGTATGGCAGGCTTGGCGGAGCACGGGGCGAGCGTTCAACGGAAGGTTGCAGCGCGCGTAGCCGCCTGTCAGGTGACGATGGCCACGCATCATACACAAGGTAGCGTAGGGGAATGAGTGCTACTCGAGAATCTGTGACATTTTTTGTGTGCTCAGGTGTTCCCGCATGATCGGCGATGTTAAATTATTGCCCTATGAAATTTGCCCGAATCAATCGCTCGCGCCTTGCCTGGATGTTGTTTGCCTTCGTCCTGTTCAATGGGCTCGCCTGCAGTTTTGGCCACGGGCAGATGCTTGGGGCTTTTTTCCACGGCTCAGATGCCGACGACTGCGGCATGCCGCAGTCGGCCATGGCCGCCATGCCTGAAATGGCAGGTACTACCCTTGCCAAGGCCATCAAGGCGCCACTAGCCATGAAGCACATGGATAACGCCTGCTCCTTCGCCGGCACCATGGCCTTGGCGCTGGTATTTTTTATCGCCCTGGGCTGGCTTTGCCGCGTCGGTTGCGGCCACCCCCCGCAGCCCGTCAGCCGTTATCGACGTCCCCCTCGCCATGCCCTCCCCGGACTCCACCCCCACGCCCCCTGAGGCCTCAGGTTTGTCGACCCTCGCGTCGGCTCGTTGCCGATCCTGAATAGTCTTGCCAGGCACTCCCCTTCAGAGAGAGGCTGGCATCATTGTGGTGAGTCAAAAAATGTCTGAACCGTACGTTGTCACGGCGCCTGTCGCGCCGGGGCCGCTGCTTGCCTGGGTGAGAAGGTTGCACTTCATCATTGGCATGGCAGTGAGCCCCTTCCTGCTGGTGGCTGCGCTCAGCGGCATGCTCTATGCGCTGACGCCGCAGTTGGAAAACCATCTATATTCCTACGCCTTGCACACCGATAGCCATGGCCCAGCCCGGAGTCTGCTAGCCCAGGTGCAGGCGGCCCAGGCCGTTGCGGGCTCCGATGCCCGCATAACCGCCGTGCGCCCTGCTCCAGGGCCAGGCGATACCACGCGCGTGATGTTTAGCGCACCGGGGTTGGGGGCTTCGGAAAGCCGTGCGTTATTCATCGATCCGGCCACCGGCCAGGTACGCGGTGACCTGACGGTGTACGGCACCAGCGGCGTGCTGCCGTTGCGCATGCGCATCGACCAGTTTCATCGCGGTCTGTTGCTAGGTGAAGCTGGGCGCTTGTACAGCGAACTGGCCGCGTCGTGGTTGTGGGTCGCTGCGCTAGGGGGGCTGGCACTATGGTTCAATCAGCGCCGACGTAAGGTCGCGCCTTTGCGCCGGCTTCACGCCAGCAGCGGGCTGTGGTTGATGGTCGGTTTCCTATTCTTTTCTGCCACGGGCCTGACTTGGTCGCGCTTTGCTGGTGACAACATCGGCGTACTGCGTGGCTACTGGGGCTGGGCCACGCCCAGTGTCGCCACCTCGTTAGGCAAACACATGAGCATGCCCAAGGATGAGCACGCCGAACACCATGGCATGCACATGAGCATGCCGGTGCTCCCGGTGGATCCGGCGCTGTTTGATCGTGTCCTGGCTATGGCGCGCAGCCAGGGTTTAGCGGCCAAATTGATGGAAATCAAGCCGGCAACCGCTGAAGGCCATGCGTGGGTCGTGAGCGAAATCGACCGCGGCTGGCCCACCCAGGTCGATGCGTTGGCCATTGACCCAACCGCAATGAAGGTAGTCGACCATGTAAGGTTTGCTGATTATCCGTTGGCGGCCAAGCTGACCCGTTGGGGCATCGATGCTCATATGGGCGCGTTGTTCGGGGTGGCCAACCAACTGGTGTTGCTGGTGTTTGCCGCAGGTCTAGTAGTGATGGTGGTATGGGGGTACGTGTTGTGGTGGCGGCGCCGGCCGTTGTTGGTCATCGGTCGCCCGCGGGTGCATAGCCTGCTGAGTGACTGGCTGGGTTTGAGCAGGGGCACGCGTAGCGTTGTGATGCTGGTGGCGATTGCCTTGGGACTGGCCTTGCCGGTACTGGGCGCAAGCTTATTGGGGTTTGTGCTTTACGACCTGCTGGCCGGGCGCCTGGGCCGGCTGCTGGTGCCGATCGAAGATCGGTACTGAGGCCCGACGAACCTGACCCTTATCGCCGATTCCCAAAGGAGGTACCCATGTACCCGATCAACAACCGTTCCTTGCCGCCGACCCTTGTCTGCCTAGGACTGATGCTGCCGGCGGCAGCCATGGCCGACAGCGCCCCGCTGCAACTAGACGCCGTGCGCATCAACGACCTGGCTCCAGCCCCTGTACAGGACCCGCTGCACCTGGATGAAAAGAACAGCACCGGCAGCCGCCTGGGCCTCACCGCCCGGGAAACCCCAGCCACGGTCGAGGTCAAAACTCAGCAGGACATGCAAATCAAAGGCCTGCGCACGACCAAGGAAGCGTTCTCCGACATCAATGGGGCCACGGTCGGCAACGTGCCGGGCAATCCTGCTGTACTAACCATGCGAGGTTTCAGCGGCAACACCATCAATGTCATGCAGGACGGCGTGCGGGTGGCCGCCTCGACCATCGTTACTCGTGACGTTGACACCTGGAACTACGACCGCATAGAGGTGCTCAAGGGCCCTTCATCGGTGCTCTACGGCGAAGGCGCGCTGGGCGGGGCTGTGAACATGATCACCCGCAAGGCTAGCCTCGACGGCCAGCATTTGGACGGCATGCTTAGCGCTGGTAGCTTCGGCACACAGCGCGCCGCCATCGGCGTCAATCAGCCGCTGTCCGACACCGTGGCAGTGCGGGCCGACATCAGCTCGTTGCACTCCAACAGCCTGTACGACGTGGACGGCCAGAAAACTACCGCCTTGGGTTTGACCGGCAGCCTGCTCTACAAGCCCAACGACAACCTGTCGATGTTGTTCGCGATCGACCATTTCGACGACGAATATGACTCCACCTACCAGGGGGCGCCACTGGTGGCAGCCTCGGCGGCCGGGCATGCCAGCGGCATCGTCAACAACCCTTATGGCCTGGTGATCGACAAGTCCGCCCGCTACACCAATTACAACCCCGACGGCGCTCATTCCGGCGCGCGCAGCACGGCCGTGCGTTGGACCACCGATTACCGCCTGACCGACGACTGGAGTCTGAACAACTTGGTCAGCTATTACACCGCCAAGCGCGAGTTCTTCCTGTCGGGCGACCAGGTGTACAACAGCAGCACCAGCAAACTGGACCGCACCGTGCAGCGCATCAGCCATGACCAGCAGTTTTGGAGTGAACGACTTAGTGCTACTCAGGATCGCTACTTTGGCACCTTCCGCAACCGCTTCACCTTAGGTAGTGAATACAGCTATACCGACTTCACGAACCCGCGCCAGAACGGCACCACCACTTCAGTGGACCCTCAAAACCCCGACGTTGGCAGCTTTCCTTCCAGTGCGGGGAGCAACTGGCCGGGGGCAGGCAAGAACGTAGTCTACCAATCCAACATGGACACCACGGCGCTTTTTGCCGAGGATGCGTTCAATCTGACCCCGGACTGGCTGTTGGTGGGCGGCGTGCGCTATGAAGACATCGATCTGCGCCGATCCATCACCGACCTTAACCTGGGCACGCGCCAGTCGTTCCATCCTACCTACGAACCGTTCTCCTGGCGCTTGGGCACGGTCTACAACCTCACGCCCGACGTGCAGCTTTACGCCCAGTACTCCACGGCGGTAACACCGGTGTCATCGCTGTTGCTGATTTCCACGGCCAACGGCGTCTTCGACCTATCCAAAGGCCGTTCAATGGAGGTAGGCTTCAAAACCAGCGCTTTCGGGGGGCGCACCTCGGTACTAGGATCGCTTTATTGGATTCGTTTGGATGACATCCTGACCCGTGATCCCAACGATTCCACCCTCACGGTGCAGGGCGGCAGCCAGACCTCTAAGGGCATGGAGTTGAGCACATCAACGCAATTGACCTCGCAACTGCAAGTGGACCTGGGCGTATCGTTGGTAGACGCTCGCTACGATGACCTGATCGAGGCCGGCGGAGCGGACCGCTCCGGCAATCACCCGGTTAACGTTCCGCACACTACCGCCAATGCTGACGTTCTCTACCATTTGCAGGCGCTGCCAGTCACCTTAGGGGCATTCGTCAAACACGCCAGCGGTTTCTACACCGACACGGCCAACACCTACTTCGTGGAAGGCCACACTACCCTGGACGCGTCGATCAGTTATGAGCTGAAAAACGCCACCGTGACCCTGCGCGGACGCAACCTCACCAACGAATTTTATGGGGAGTACTCGGGCTATTCAGCCACTCAGATCTACTTGGGCGCGCCGCGCAGTGCCGAATTGGGGGTGACCTTCAAGTTCTAAAGGAGTGATTCACTTACCCTCGCAGCAAGCGTGTAGAGTGCTGTGAGATGTAACAACACATTGCCAAGCGAGAAGCCGGTGTAAACCCGGCACGGTCGCGCCACTGTAACTGGACACGCCAGAAGTCAGACCTCGCTTGACACCTAACCCGAACCCTATTGGGCGCGTATTCCCTGAAAGGTAATTGTGATGATTCGACAACTCGCGCAGGTTTTCAGTGACTCCAGTAGTCACGTGCGTACCAAACTCTTCGGCATTTACGGTGTACTCGTCGCCATCAACGTGGTCGCATGGCTCTGGGCGCTGGCAGCGTTCCATGATCATCCGGTGTTGCTCGGTACCGCCTTGCTGGCTTACGGTTTTGGCTTGCGTCACGCCGTAGATGCCGACCATATTGCCGCCATCGACAACGTCACACGTAAGCTGATGCAGGAAAAAAAGCGCCCCGTTGCTGTGGGATTTTTCTTCTCTCTAGGGCACTCGTCAGTGGTGGTACTGGCGTCGCTGCTGGTGGCAGTGACGACCTCGGCAATGAGCGACCGTTTCGAAGGCTTCAAAGCCATCGGGGGAGTGATTGGGACTTCGGTGTCGGCGCTGTTTTTGCTGCTCATCGCGTTGATGAACCTGATGATCCTTCGTTCCATCTATAAGGCCTGGCGCAACGTGCGCGCCGGTGGCGTGTACGTGGACGATGACTTCGACCTCCTGCTGGCCGACCGTGGCTTGCTGGCGCGTATCTTTCGCCCGCTGTTCCGCTTGATCAGCCGCAGCTGGCACATGTTCCCCATGGGTTTTTTGTTCGGGCTGGGCTTCGACACCTCCACCGAAATCGCCTTACTGGGTATTTCGGCCAGCCAAGCGTCCCAAGGACTGTCGCCGTGGTCGATCATGGTGTTCCCGCTGCTGTTCAGCGCCGGAATGTCGCTGGTCGACACCCTCGATGGCCACTTGATGCTCGGCGCCTATGGCTGGGCGTACATGAAGCCGATTCGCAAAATTTACTACAACATGACCATCACTCTGGTGTCGGTCGTGGTGGCGGTAGTGATTGGTAGCATCGAGGCCCTCGGGCTGATCAGTGACAAGCTAGACCTGAAGGGCGGTGTATGGGACTTCGTGGGTGCACTGAACGACAACTTCGGCACCCTGGGCTATATCATCATCGGTATTTTCGTGGCCAGTTGGGCGATCTCGGTGCTGCTCTATCGCCTAAAGGGCTTCGATATGCTAGACATCAAACGCGCAGGCGCCTGACAGCGCGGTTCGGTGAGAAGTAAAGCTGCTCAACGGCTGTGCAAGTGCCGGGGTTCAGTGCGCTGTCATCGCGTCGGCCTGCTTCACGTCCACCTGCACCTCAAGCGGGCCCGCTTTTTCAAATTGCAGGGTCATTGGAAAGTGCTCGCCCGCTTTGAGTGGTTTCTCGACACCGGTGAGCATCACGTGGTTGCCTCCAGGTTTGAAGGTGACTTCGCCATGGGCGGCTATGTCCACGGCGTTGAGCATCTTCATTGCACCAGAAGTACCATCATTGGACTGGTAGTGCAGGTGGGCTTGCTGGGCCCGTGGCGTGCTCACGCTGAGTAATCGGTCAGGCTCGCTGCCATGGTTTTGGATGACGAAATAGGCGGCAGCACCTTGAATGTCCACGGGTAGCTCCCGCGACCAAGGGTCTTTGATAGATAACTCCCCGGCCTTGTAATCGTCGGCTAATAAGGGGCAGGAGAGGGCGAGCAACGCGGCAAAACCGAGGGTGCGTTTCCTCATATTAAATTCCATTCTCAGTAGAGCAAGTGGTGAAATAGCATAAGCAACATAGACAGCAAACTCAGTTAGAGCAAATCTTGTGGGCAAAACAGCGGTCGCTAGGTGCGACCACGTTCTAAAACACTGAGGTCCCGACGATAGGGCCTTCCAGATAGTCATGTTACATTGCCAGCTATGAGTCCTATCCGCACCCATTTGATCTCTGCTGTACGCATCATGCTACTGCTCGTACTATTCAACGGGTTGGCGTGTGCCATCGGCCATGGGCAGATGCTGCGGTCGATGTTCGATTCTGCATCACCCGCCGCGAGTGGCCATGCGCACGATAGGGTAGACATGTCAGACATGGCGGGTATGCAAGCCATGCCCACCCACCCCAAGGATCACAGTACGTCGATGCCAGGCATGGACTCGCCTTTTGGCGATTGCTTCTTCGCTGGCTCACTGCTGTCGGGCCTCCTGACCTTCGCCCTGATCTATTGGCTATTGCGTCATCGCGAACCCCGCCCCAGATCGCCCCTGATCCTGGTTGGCGCCTCACCTCGGGCAACCTTGCCCAACCTCAATCCCCGCGCCCCCTAATCGGTAGCCGCTCTCCCCCCTACCGACCTGGCTGATCGCGGCGCGTTGACGCTCCGTGGATCTTCGCCGTGGTCGTGTGACTGGGTTATTTCGAACGTTGCGCGCCACCGGGATGGATGGCGCGGTACCTCGTTGCCTATTTAAAAGAGCACGATCATGAAGAACGCTTTTTTCGCCTTCACCCTGCACCCCTTGTCGCGGGCGCTTTACTTGGCTGCTGGCCTCTGTGCGCATGGCCAGGCCCACGCCGACATCACGTCGGTCGACGTCGCGTCGCCTATCTCGGGCCAGCCTGAGACCCCGGCCGAGCCTTCAAGGAAAATACCGACCTGGGTCTTGACCCCTTTCACCGTCAACGCCGACCGGGAAGGCTACAGCGCCGCCACCGTGTCGTCGGCGACCCGAACCGATACCCCGTGGGTCAATGTCGCGCAGTCGGTGCAGGTGATCAACCATTCTGTGATTGAAGAGCAGGGCCAGCACTCGCTGACTGACGCCTTGGTCAATGTTTCCGGCGTACGGCCGACGCGGCAGGAAGAGGCGTTGTTCGCGCAGCCGATCGTGCGCGGCTTTCCCGCCGAGATCTACATGGATGGGCTGCCGGCTTTCGGTGGCACAGCGGCAAGCATCGACCCCACCAGCCTGGTAGGCGTAGAGCGCATCGAGGTGCTCAAGGGGCCCACGTCGGCGCTGTATGGCGGCGGTGTAGGGGCGCCACTGGGTGGCTTGATCAACGTAGTGTCCGAACGACCAGAGGTCGAGCCCAGCGCCAAGGTGTCGCTGCGTGCCGGCAGTTACTCCACGATCAACCCCTCGGTGGACCTCAACACGCCCATCGGCGACAACATAACCGCTCGGCTGGCCGCCGACTACCAGGAAAATGGAAGCTGGATCGACCACGTCAATGGCCGCAGCTGGCTGGTTCAGCCCAGCATCGCGTTCCAGCTCTCACCCCAGACACAGCTGCTGCTGCGCGGACACTATGAAGAGCGCAGCCAGGTCGAGTACTCGGGGTTGCCGGCCGCTCAGGCATTGAGCGGGCAGATTGATCGTAACGCGTTCCCTGGGGCGTCCAGCGGGCAACCGCACACCACTATTGAAAACCGCGTCAGCACCGCCGAACTCACGCATGATTTCAATGACGAGACGCGCATGACCCTCACCGCCCAGCATTACGAGGGCAAAGTTCGTGACTACGGTAGTTTTATCTACCCGCAGTTGCAGGGCGCCGATCAGGCTACACCCACGGTCTACCCAATATTCAAGCTCTATCTGCCCACCACCATCCGGGAAAACACCTTGGATGCCAACGTTACCACCACCGTCAGCGCGCTGGGCGGTAGCCATGAATTGTTGGCAGGGCTCACCTACGACCGGACCCTGTTTAGCTCGTCCGTATCCAATGCCGAGCTGGTCGGGGACCTAGACCTGGCCAACCCCAGCGATGACATTTACTACGGTGCTACGCCGCAAACGATCGTCGACCAGACCAACCGTTACCAGACCACGGCAACTTACGTGCAGGACCAGGCAACGTATGGGCGTTGGCATCTGCTTGGCTCGCTGCGGCTGACCCAACTGGAACTGAACCAGCAGGAGCAAGGGGTCGACACCCGCTACCACAAAGTTTCGCCGCGGCTTGGCATCACCTATGACCTGACCGACAGCCTGGCACTTTACACCGCCTACTCGACGGGCTTTCGTGGTGCATTCAACTTTAACGGGCGCGAAACGCCTAAACCGGAGCTGTCGCGCAACTACGAGGCAGGTCTAAAGCTGGCGTTTACAGATATCGGCCTGTCCGGTACGGTCGCAGCGTTCGAGCAGACCCGACGCAATGTCGCAACCACCGATCCTGACCCTACCTATGCGCTGCTGGGCTACTCGGTGCAGACCGGTGAGCAGCGTGCGCGTGGTGTCGAAACCGATCTGGTTTGGGAGCCCACCCACTCCTTCTCGCTGCTGGCAAACTATGCCTATACCCAGGCCGAAGTGACCAAGGATACAACCATCCCGGTGGGCGACGGACTGCCGCGAGTGCCTCGCCATAGTGGCCGGTTGGCGGCCCGCTATCGCATCCTCGATGGCGTTGCCAAGGGCCTGGGCTTTGGTGCCGGTATCACGGCGCTCAGTTCCCGGGAATTGACCCTACCCAATACGGTCTCCGCACCTGGCTATGCGCTACTCGATGCCCAGGCGTCTTACGATTTCGATCACTACACAATCGCGGTCTCTGCGGTCAACCTGGCCGGCCGCAAGGTGTTCGACACCTATGAATACCTGGGGTCGCCCGTTGTCATTCCCACTCAACCTCGTTCAGCGTACATCACGCTGACTGCCCGTTTTTGAGGACTAGCGCCATGATCGACAATGACCGCCGTAACCTGCTGCTCTGTGCGTTGTTGGCCCCGCTGGCCAGCAACGTCTTGCCGGCCAGCGCCGCCGATACGCCGATGCCCGAACACCGCATGCCGGATATGGGCCCCGAGATGGATAAGGTGCAGTGGATGGGGAACGAGGAGATTGCCATGTTGGTCTACCCCGGTATGACCGTCATGGACTTGGTGGGCCCTCACTGCATGTTCGGGTCGTTGATGGGAGCGAAGATTCACATTGTTGCCAAGTCGCTTGACCCAGTCACCAGTGATGCAGGGTTGACCGTTGTCCCCAATGCAACCTTTGATACTTGTCCTCGCGACCTTACAGTGCTGTTCACTCCTGGCGGCACCGACGGCACCTTGGCTGCTGCCTCGGACTCCGCCACCCTGACGTTCATGGCCGACCGCGGGGCTCGTGCAAAGTATGTCACCAGTGTGTGCTCCGGCTCGCTGATCCTCGGGGCTGCCGGGTTGCTCAAGGGGTACAAGGCCACGTCTCACTGGTCTTGCCGAGCGGCACTTGCCGGGTTTGGTGCAATTCCTACTGAGGCGCGGGTCGTACGTGATCGCAACCGAGTCACGGGGGCTGGGGTGACGGCTGGGTTGGATTTCGGATTGGCCATGGTCGCTGAATTGCGTGATCGGATATACGCAGAATGCACTCAGTTGATGAGTGAGTATGATCCCCATCCGCCTTTCGATGCCGGCTCCATGAAGACCGCACCGCCCCTAGTCAAGTCGGCCATGATTGAGCTAGTTGCTGACTTCTCGAAGAAGGCTGAAGCGCTTGCCGGGATGACCAAAATCTAAAAGGGTGACAAGTATGCGTGGCTGTATTCACAGCGGCCACGCCGTCATGCTTGAGGATTTTATACATCAGCTTCGTCTGTCGCTTGGACAGAGTTTATTAGTATTGGGTTGTAGGGGCGCTTGCTCTATTCTCCTTGCTGCGTCATATCGAAGAGCTTAGGGAAGGTCTGAAGTAGCCGGATGTTTTCCGACTACCGAGTCCTCAGCAATTTTCAAAAAATCGATGTAAGTCGATATTTGCTCAATTATCTTCGCTTTTCAGCTCTTTCGGCCGCTACAAAGCCCTTTGCAGTAACCATTTCCTGCATTACACGCACACCTCTCCTGCGCTCGCCAACAAATGTCGGCGGGCCATCCACAGGTTTGACAGGGCGAACAACGTCACCATCTGCGCGGTGTTCTTGGCCAAGCCCCGAAAGTGCACTTTTTCATACCCAAACTGGCGTTTGATTACCCGAAACGGATGCCCGACCTTGGCGCGAACCTGGGCCTTGGCCTTCTGGATCTTGCGGATCGCCTTGTACAAAACATCGCGTTTTCCGCGCTTTTTGTAAGTGCTGCGCCGGTCGGCAATCTGCCAAATGACCTTGCGCCCAGCATGTTCTTCGCGCTTCTCAACCCCGGTGTAACCTGTGTCGGCGCAGACTACGTTTTCCTCGCCGTGCAGCAGTTTGGCAACCTGCGTTACGTCTGCCACATTGGCCGCTGTTACTACCACGCTGTACACTAGGCCTGACTCGTCGTCGGCGCCGATGTGAGCCTTGTCGCCGAAATAGTACTTGCTACCTTTCTAGGTTTGATGCATCTCAGGGTCGCGTTTGCCATCTTTGTTCTTGGTCGAACTGGGCGCGTGAATCAGCGTGGCATCGACGATGGTGCCTTGACGCAACGACAAGCAACGGTCGCCCAGATAACCATTAATTACGCCGAGAATCCCGGTCGCCAACTCGTGCTTTTCCAGCAGACGACGGAAGTGGAGAGTGGTGGTTTCGTCTGGAATGCGCTCCAGGCCCAAGCCTGAAAACTGACGCAGGATGGTCGTCTCATACAGCGCTTCTTCCATCGCCGGATTGCTGTAGCCGAACCAGTTCTGCATCAGATGAACACGCAGCATCGTTATCAGTGGGTAGGCGGGTCGGCCACCTTCTCCTTTTGGATAATAAGGCTCAATCAGGGCAATCAAACCTTTCCAGGGCACCACCTGATCCATCTCGATCAGGAACAACTCCTTACGGGGCTGCTTGCGGTTGCCGGCGTACTCAGCGTCGGCGAAGGTCATCTGTTTCATCATCGAAAAGCTCGGCGACTGGTGTCCGGAGACTTTGCCAAATTAGGAGGTCTTTTTCAGAGTTTCCTTAGAAGCATCTTTATTACCATCCTCACAACGTGATGCTCTCTTGAAGTGGTGGCTAAGCGTCCTGTAGTCAATTGTATCATCGTGCCCGATTGTTTGGAGGCTGCCAGCAGCTAGGACCGGGTGAATTCTGCACTAAGCTGCTTGAGATTGTCGCCCTTCTATAAGCTTGTAGTTGCAAGACCAGAACACAGTGTGTTTCACATCAATGACAAAAATGGATTGTTCGGCGGAAGTTTTCGCGCAATCTTAGTTGACTCACTGAGTAGGTAGCCATTCAACTCAGCGGTCTTGCGTGGGCCCCGGACACGGCACACCCAGATGTTCTGGCCGTTGGCACTGCGCTGGTGGAGATCAAGTTTCTCGAAGGCCTTCTGTACCGACAGCCAGTGTTCGACATCATCTGCGGACGGGGGCTGGGGCGGGTGCTCTTGGGCATAGCATTGGAAGATACCCGGCGTGACCAAGAAGAAGGTGCCGTTGACCGTGTGCACCTTGGCCCGGCTGTCGTTGATAATCAGCGTGTGGCTTGCCAGTCCCGCACGCAGCCAGTTCACGAAGTGTTCGCCCAGGTTGCGGGGGATATTGGCTTTGCTGGGCTGCGGTGCGGTCGTGATTGATTCCTGCTCGGGTGCCGCAGGTGGTGCAACCGGTTCAATCCAGTCCAACAAGGTGCTGAGGTAATCAGTGTCGTCAGCTGCGGAAGTGGTAGTGCTTGCTGGGGCCGATGGGTCCACTGGGACGGGCGATGCTACGCAGCGGTGGCGCGTGTTGGTGTTTGGCGCCGCTGCGGTATCCATTGTGACGTCTGGCCTAGCTGATTGGCTGTCTTGCTGTTCGGCGCTGACGACGTCGACGGTCCCGCTGAAGGGCTCGGGGCGCACCTCATCGGCCCAGATCAAGGCCGGCTGCAGACGCAGGAAGGAAAAACGTTGCTGCCAGTCGCCGTCGGTGACCGTGGCGCTCCAGATCGCCTTGTTGGCGGCGGTGGCCTCGACCAGGCCATGCGACTGCAACTCATCGAACAGGGCGATGTTGGAGGACGGAATGCCGTCCACCGATTGCCCTAGCAGGTAGGCGCGCAACTGGTCGGTGGCGGTCTTGCTCACCAGCCACAATGCCTGGTCGGTGAGCCAGCCGGCGGCCCCGGGTTGGTTGAGCTTGAACTGATGCTTGACCAGGTGGCGCAGGCCCATCAGCAGGTGGTGCTGCAGGCTGTGCACGGGGGCTTGCAACGCCTTGCCGGGATTGGCGCCGATGTTCTGCGCGGTGGAGATGCGGTCCGCCTGCAGCACCAGCTCGCCGAGCAGGCCAGCGCGTTCGTAGTGGTTGGCCAGCAGGTAGAGCAAGGCGCTCCACAGCGGAGGGTACTCGCTGAGCCAATCGAGCAGGGGGGTGTCTAGGATGCGCGTGTACAGCAGACCGGCCGCGGCGCCGTGCAGGTGGTAGTCGCGGCCTGGGCGATAGCGGCAGCGGTAGGGCTGCTCCAGCGGGCCTTGCCAGGGATGCCAGGTCTGGCCATCGAGGCCTTCGACCTCCAGGTCCACGGCCAGCTTGCCGATGTCGTGCAGCAACGCCCCGTAGGCGATGCCCGCGCTCCAGGCATCGGCCTGGGCGGCCTGGTCTTCGGGGGCGGCGCCACTGGGTAGCAGGTAGGACTGACGCAGCTTGAGGCAGCAGGCCACCAGTTCCAGTCCATGGTCGAGCATGCCGCCGGGGTAGGCGTGGTGATGGCTTTCGCTGGCAGGCAACCGCTGCACGTAGCGGGCGTAGCGCTGCAGCGGCGCCATGTATAGCGGCTGGAACTGTGCGGGCGACAGCGCGGTGTACTGCCAGATTCGCGCAAGTAGGCGCTGGCGGTGTTCGGCGGCCAGCAGCGCCTCGGCGCTCAGCGGGGCCAGATAGCCGTCCGGAATTGGCGGCGTAGCGGGAGTGGCAGGCTCGAACTTTTTCCGCGTGAACCACAGACGCTTCATGATCTTCCTCCGCTGCCCACTCCCGGGGTTCCTTTTGCCTTTTCGGGTAGGCCTCTTACCCTTGTCCCCCCGTCCCTTAGATGCCCATACCCTTTACCCGTTTGGCCTTTTGCATGGTATGACAATCGCGAAACCGGCGGCATCGGATAAACGGGGTGATTGGTGGGCGCCGGCCTTTTGGCCGCCGCTGCACGGGTCATCCGGGTGTTGTCGGTGAGGCGTGGACGAGTTTGGCAGATGCGCTGCTGATTGCATTGCGGGGGGGTGGATGCTGGGCACTGCTGAGGCCCTGCTCGTGGCGACCGGGGGATGCGCCCAGCCGTTGCCGCGCAGCCAGCGCGAGCTGCTGCTATCTGTCGGCACGAGTCCCTAGCCGCGCCAGGTGATCTGTCCTCTGTGCGGCTGCCTCGAGCGCGATGTATCCAAATCTGGGGGCGCGCTTGCTTGGGGCAGTGGCATTGCTTAAGGTTGCGCAGCAGCCTGGGTGAGGTTGAGGTCTGCGTGAGGTGCGTAGCCTGCGCTATCCTCACGTACTCTTGATTGCGTCATCGCCCGGAAAGAAATGCCCATGTCCAAGCTTGCCGAATTCAAAGCCCTTGAGGCCCAGTTGGCCGTACAGTTGCAGCAGCTCGATGGGTTGAAGAACGATGCAGCGCTGAAACAGGAAATCGAGTTTGAAACCCAACTGCGTGCCTTGCTCGCCGAGTACCGCACGAGCCTGAAGGATATCATTGACTTCTTGATCCCTCGTACCTTGCCGGCGCCGTGGCCTTGCGTCCAAACGCCCCGATCCCGCGCAGACCGCTCGAGCTTAAGCGCTACCGACACCCGGACACGGGTGAAGTGTTAGAAACCAAGGGCGGCAACCACACACGGCTCAAGCAGTAGAAGCAGGAGCACGGCGCTGACGTGGTCGAGGGCTGGCGGCAGTAAGTTGTAAGCCACGCCCGCGGCCCCGTTAGCACATCGACACAACAAAGGCCCCAAGCGGGGCCTTTGTTGTGTAGCGCCTGGGGTCAGGCGCTGAGTGGATCACTTTCGGTGACGACAGGCTGTGCTTGAAGTGCCAGGAGAAACTCCGACGCTTCGCGCGCCTGGCCGCTGGCGCGGAAGATGGCGCGCTTATCCTGCCGGAGCAAGTGCAGCCACGACGCCAGGTACTCCTCATGGCGTAGCTCTCCTGATACGCCGGTGACGGCGCAGAGGAAGGCGGCGCCCATCTCGGCGACCAACTCCTCGAAGGCGTATTCGGTCGAGCCGAAGCGGTGGCCGCCGGTGATTCCCTCGCGTTGCAACCGTGAATGATGACCCGACCAGTGCGTGAGCTCGTGCAGCGCGGTGGCGTAGTAGCTGCCGACGTCCTCGAACTGCGCCTTGGTCGGCAACTGAATCAGGTCGCGCAGCGGGTGGTAGCAGGCCTCGTCACCAAAGCGATGGTCAATGCGTGCCCCGGACGCCTGCAACAACAGCTCGGCCGGGCCATGGTCTACGAAGGCGGGCGGGCTGACGTCCGTGTCCGACCGTTCAGCTTCCACGGCCAGACCTTCGGTCTGCTCCAGGTTGAACAGGTGATGGGCGCGCAACAGGGCAAACTGCACCACCTTGATGTTGCCCTGCTCATCGCGTAGCACCTGCCCCTGCTCATCCTGAACCTCCTTGCTCATCGGTTTGTACAGCACCGCCAGCGCCGACTGCTCGCCCTTGCGGATGTGGGCGCCGGCCTGGCGTGCCTGGTGGAAGGTCAGCCAGCGATCCTGGCGAAACCCTCGCAGGCGCGCTTCGGCCCACAGCAGCGGCACGTTGATGCCAGCATAGGGGCGCCCAGTGATGGCGTTGGTGGGGAAGGGCGACGAGCTCGCGTCGCCGGTAGACCAGGGTTTGATCCAGGGGACGACGCCTTGCTCGAGGGCATTGACGATCTTGTTCGTGACTACGAGGTAGATATCGCTCATGACGTTCTCCAGGTGCGAAAGGGAACGCCGCCCCGACCGGGAAGGCATTCCCGGTGGGGTGAACAGGTGTCGAGGCGCGCTGAGGGTTCAGGCGTCGAGGTGGGTTTCGTGGGGCAGGCGAATCAGTAGGAACGCTGGTTCGCCGACGCGAGTGATGCGGGAGATCTGCACCTGCCGCGCTGTTTGGGGCCGCACGGCGTGGTGGGGCAGGCAAGCCCCCAGGTCCAGGATGATCGGGCCGCGGAAGGTGCGCTGCCCCGTCAGGGCCAGCGCCGTGCGTAGCAAGGCACTCAGGCGCGGTGATCCCGTTACCGAGGCGCTGATAATCTCCGTCTGGATAAGGTGGTGCCACACTCCCGCGCTCAGGACCACGGGAGGTGAGGCACGCTCGGCTGTGGACATGGTGTGCCTCCGCCGTGAGAAAGCCGTGCGCCCACTGTTTGCGCAAGGGCGCCGGACCGTGGACGAAGCATCGACAATGATGCGGTTCGTCACGGTGTAGAGGCAGCACCGGGGCGGGTCAACCACGGTTTCGATGCTCGGTTGGGCGAGGCGTCCAGCAAGCGCCAGCGAAGGTAATGCCGTGCTGCTTTCGGACCAGCGGGCGTGGTTCGGTGAGCTCGACCATCGGCTCCCGAGTAGCGGAGGACGGTGGCGGAGCGACGTTAGAACGGGTGGATTAGCGGTGCCTCGCCAACGGTATTTCCGCCGCCAGGTACAGTGCGTGGGCGTGGCCTCGATGACCAGGCTGCCGGCGGTGCCGCGCAGGCTGGCCAGCACTGGGTCGTCGATTTCGAAGTATTCGGCGAAATCATCGCCACCGAATTCATCTCGCCCTCGCTGCCACCAGGTCTCGAAGTCATCGAGCTCGGGGTTGCAACCTTGTGCGTAGGCCACGCGCTTGCGACGACCGTCAGGATGGCTCTCGCCACGCTCGGCCATGAGGTAGACCCCATGGTCCTTGACCAGAACAACGCGGCAGCCGTGGATGCCAGCCTCGGCCAATACCGCGTGCAGTTCAATTCCGCTAAAACGCATCATGGTGTGTTCCTCCAGCAAGGTGCAGGGGAACGCCGTCCGCACGGGAAGGGAATTCCCGGCAGTGGATCGGATTGAGGATGTGCACGTCGATAAGCAGCGCCCAAGGCATGCAGGTGGAAGAGCGTTCATCATCGCGGGAGGCGATGACCGTGCAAACTGCCGAACGCGAATTGCACTATGGGAGCAACCATCACGGGAGTGACTTAGCCTTGAAGGTCGCGGCTACCTGGGGTGCTGGAAAACCAGCACTTGAAGGTCTGATATAGCAACTGCCTCAAGCCGGCGTCAATCAATTCGTTCCACTATCAGAGCGAGGAGAGCCTGGCTAAATTCAGGGAAGTCCAGTAGGTATTTTCTGCCGATGAGTGGCTCTCGAAATTTATTGTCCGAGAGTAAAATAAGCACTGGATCCATTTACGGCGAAGCCGAGTATCTAGGCTTTGTGATTTAGGCAGCAATCGTCTTTTTCCTCATGTCGCTGGCCAAGGGGGTAGAAATGACTTCTCAACTCATCGGTAGCCGGCGCGCTGGGATTGCGGAAAAAATCGGTCATGGCGCTGCTCGTATTGTTAAGCGATTACGCCGAGCAGAAACACGACTTTTGCATTCCCCGAAGCTTGCAAATATCCCAGCGATGTACCTCCAGGCGGGTTCGCTCCTAGGTAAGATCGTCATTGCAGTGCTCTTCTCTTTTCTGGCCTTGTCGATAGCGGTTGTAGTGTTGGCCGTCTTCGTCCTGGCCGCCTTGCCAATTCAGGCTCCCGATGAGGAACCCGACGTTTGGCAGGTGAGTCATCCCCAGCATCGTTCCAAATATCCTGAAATGTACGATGACGATGGGGCTCTCCATTAATCAATTGATTACTTGAGTCTTTGGGCAGCACCAACTATTTGGGATGCTCCTTTCCCTGCCTGTATCCTGGAGTTCTCGACACCTTGGGTCATGAGCGCTTGAGTGCTGTTGCCGATACTGTAGCCTGCCCAGCTCATCGTCCCGAGAAACACCATAGGCAGCACCAAGAACATCGCTCCCATCACGTACTCGATCACCTGAGCCGTCACGGTGCCGTCCATGACACCGGAGGTGGGCAGTGAGAGGAGGATTTTGTCCGAGGTCGCTACTTGATGGTACAGGGTGTCGAGCATGCTCGAATCGACCCAGCGGGCCAGTTCCCACCAAAACGTCAGCATATGCAGGGTGAACAGGGCGAAGGTTACCGTCATTAGTGTCTTGAGCTGGAAGCTGCTGATCAGCAGGACCAGTGGCAGGCTGATGATTGTCGCCATGATCAGGAAGGCCTGCACCATCGGCAGTGCGGCGCGCACGGCGTTCATGGCCGGGAAGTTGCTGAACGAGCCCAGCGCCAGCCCGGTGTTGGTGGCCAGGTTGTTCAAACCCTGTGTCATCGAGCCGCCCCGTGGACTGCTGCCGTAGTCCTGGTAAACCCGCCCGGGGGCCATGCTCATCGACTGATGTCGTGGACTCACCAGCTCACGCAACGCCGCATCCTCGATTTCGCTGGCGGAGCGGCCGCTTAGCCAATCCCCCAGTCTCGAGAGCAGCGACGGATTGAGCTGAGCGAGCAGGCGAGCGCGCAGGCCGATCTCGGCATCGCTCCACCACTGTCTACATTTCGGGAAACCCGCACCACTGGGCAGGCGCGCCAAGGCTATGTCGCGGACTTCATCGTATGGCCAGTTGATCCGCGGGCTTCTCGAGCGGTCGGTGTCGTAGTAGCCCGGGGTGTCGAGCAGGTAGCTGGAGCCGATCCACGACGCTTCGTAGCTTTGCGCCTTGGTCAGCTCCGGGCGCCGGGTGAACAGCCGTGAGCGCGAGTAGCCATAGCAGTCGCGGGTGAAGTCCGCCACTTCCTGCAGCAGCATCTGGTTGTCGATGCGCGCGGTGTCGATCTCCATGCGCATCTGACGAATGTCCGGCGCGCAGGGAATGGCGGCGGTGGTCGCCGCAGTGATGCCCTTGCTCAGGGCGTGCACCAAAAACCACCAGATTGGCACGTTGGCGGATTTGTCGCCGATGGTGTTGAAGGTGGCGCCCCAGGCCGTCTCGCCTGGTTGGGCGACGGAGACACCGCAGCGTTGGCTGGCGCCAGTTTCGAAGCTCAGGGTGCTCAGGTTGACCGGCAGCATCGGCGCGCAGCCAAACAGGATGGTGACGTAGGCCACCCACAACCGGTTCTCGATACGCGGGATCGACAGCAGGCCCTTGTTGCCTTCGTCGGCGCCTTGTTGGCGGGCGGACAGCCACTCCTGGAGGATGATTGCGCCGAAGGCTACGGCAAACAGCCCGCTGTCCACCAAGGTGTTCCACAGCCCGTTATTAATGATCCAGCCCAGCAATGACAGGTAGAACTCCAGGTAGCTGTTGGTGCTCAGGGCCATGATGATTACCTCAGGCGCGGGACAGTTCGAGGAGGGCGGTGCCGGTGAAACCGATCAAGCCCAGGCGCATGAGCCGCTGGCGGCCGGCGGCGGTTCGTTGCCGACGCCAGGTGGCGATCCACAAAGTCACCATCAGGCTGTTGAGCAACGCCCGCCATAGCGCCAAGTAGGGACCGAGCGCCGCCTGTTGAGTTGAACAGCTGTGCCAATGGCTGGAAACCCTCACAGCGCTGATGCCCAGTAGGAGCAGCGCGCAGACCGCAGCTAGGGTCAGCAGCAAGCAAAAAAGCAGATGGGCCAGCAGCAATGCCCGGCGAGACAGCTTCATGGCGTGGTCCTCGTCTGGTTGGCCTGGTCCAGCCGGGCCGGCTCCGGGTCCTGCTGGTCGATCGTGCGCGAGGCGTCCGCACCACCCGCGTGGCGATCGAGGATCAAGCTCGCGGTGTTGGTAGCCAGCGACTGGCGAATCTGCAGTTCGGTTTGCAGCAGGCGAATCTCACGATCCAGCGTTTCGACGGTGCCGTTGAGCCCCTCCTTCGCGGGCACGGCGGAGGCCACGTTGGGCTCATGGCTGCCGGCAAGCAGCGTGCGCTGCAGTAGCATCGCCTGGTAGATCACGCTGGACAGCGCTGTTTCGCTGGCCAGCCGACGTGCCAGCAGGTCCTGGTCGGGGTCGTCGCGTAGGGCAACGATCACCCCGGCAGACACCGGGAGCAGGGGGCTGGAGACCTTGGCCAGATTCTCCGCGGTGGTGTCATCCGCGCCCGACAGCAGACGCTGCAGCCCCTGCAGATGCTGGTCGTAAGTCTCCTGGATCAGCGGCGACAGCCCGGTACCGGCCGTGGCGCGCAGGGTTTCGCAGTCGTCGCAGGTGGCCACTTCGGTCTCGCCCAGCACGCGGGTGGCCCAGTCGGAGGCTTCTTCAGGACTGGCCCAGGCCTGGCAGATCGCGCCACCCTGGCAGGCGCTGCCCAGCGCCGAGGTGTCGTCCAGGGCACGGTTGTGCAGCAACTTGTAGCCTGCCTTGACCACGTCGCGAGTCACGCGAATGGGCGCCTGGTCGCGCCCGCCCGCCTGCTGACCGCCGACCCAGCTGACACCCTCGTTGCCGCTGCGTGTCTCGGTGTTCTTGATCGCGCTGACAGCATCGCCGCCCGACTGCTCCAGGCTGCTCTGCATCGCCTGGTTTTTCGCCAGGTCGCCCCAGCCGGCTTGGTCAACCTTGTCGGCCATCTTGCTGGCCATCGCCTGGCAGGTCAGCTTGGAACGATCGAAGTCCAGGCGACCCTGCAGCACGCCATTGCTGAGCAATTCGTACAGGCCTGGGTTGGCGCGCTGGATGATCATCGCCGGCAACGACATCACCGCCTGCGTGGCGTTCTGCACCACGCTGCCCATGATCTGCTGAAAGCCCTGGGTGGCGCCGTTCAGCTGGTTCTGCAGGGTGTTGGCGAGGTTCATGTTACCGCACATCATGTTCGCCCGCCATGACACGCCCACGCCCAGACCGCTGGGGCGGTAGAGCGAGGAGGGCGCTCCGGCGGCTGAGCCACCGCCGAGGGTGTACATCACGCGGTCGTCCAGTACCTCTCCTTGATCGCCCAGGTGGTAGCTGTCGTCGGCGGCGTTGCTGGGCGCCAGGAACAGCAGCCACAGCCCGAGCAGCATGCAGAGATGAGGCATTCTCCAACGGAAAGTCATCACGCACCTCCGGCAAAGTCGATGCTGAACAGGAAGGTCTGTCCCATCCGCTGGCAGCAGCGATAGGGGCGCCACAATGCCCAGGCGTAGGCGCCATCCTCGCTTTCCACAGTGGGGCTAGGGAAGACCGCGCAGGTGGTCTGGAGCTGAGGGTACAGCAGCTGCCAACGGTGATTGGTCATGTCGTTTTCCATCACCTGCAAGGGCGGCCAGTAGCCGTCGTAGGGTAGCGGGAGCAGTGGCAGGTACACATGCGGTTGTCCCGGACGAGTAATGAAGTCACTGGCGCGCTGGGCTATGACGGCTGCGGCCTTGAAGTCGTCGAGCTGCACCAGAAAGCCGTGGCGCGGGTAGACGCTGCCCCACATCTCACCCAGGGCCTGGTTGCCAATCTCGCGCATTCCCGGCAGCAAAGCCTGCGGGTAGACAGCCTCTGGCACCGCATGACGCCAGCCCAGCGGGTCCAGCGTGCTCAGGTAGTAGGGCAGCAGCGCAGTTGCGCCGTTGGGGCAGGCATACCCCAAGCGCTGGGCCACGGCGCTCAGCGCCAGTCCGCCCGGATGGCCGATGGCGTCGACGTTCTTGAAGCGTGTCTGGCTATCGCGCTGCTGGGCAGACGTGAGCAGGTTGCCGCCGCCTTCCGACCCTGGG
Source organism: gamma proteobacterium L18 (assembly GCA_000497835.1). Lineage (GTDB taxonomy): Bacteria > Pseudomonadota > Gammaproteobacteria > Pseudomonadales > Pseudomonadaceae > Aquipseudomonas. The sequence continues at coordinate 183,856 of KI547168.1, forward strand.
ATCGGCGTGGACAACGCCGCCATGGCTTGCCAGGGATTGGCACCGGTCTGCGCGTAGCTGGAGACCACCAATTCGGGGTTGAAGTGACGAACCTTGGGCGAGGTCTTTACCGTGCAGCCAAACGGCGTGCACAGCAGCCAGTAGCAGATGCCGACGATGCGGTATTCCAGGCATTGCAGCGACTGCACCGAGGCGATGAGGCTGGGGGTGGTCAACGCCAGGCAGGGCCCGGCCATGCCTAGCAACAGCAGGATCCCGAGCACGTTGCGCCATCGTGTCTTGATGCACGCGAGCTTCCATGCGCAAGGTGGGTGGCGAGATGAACGGGCAAGACTTGAATTCATGGCGGCTACTCGGCATGACGCATACGTTCGGCGGTCCTTGCCCGGGGTGCCAGCAGCATCAGTCATTTCTTTGCAGCGGGCATGAGGCAAAGCGAACAAGGCGCCATCGCTTTATGTGCGGGTCGTAGCCGTCGTTGGGGTTACCAAAATTGACAGAGAATCGGGTTGAGTACATGTGTGCTCTTTGTCGGGCGCGGTCATTTGCTGCTAGGGAGAGAAGCCAGGGCTGGCAACCGGTTCGCACGCTGTGGGAAAAGCCTGCGCGGTTCTGTCGCGTCGCCGCGCAGGACTGTCGATCAGTCACCTGCATTAAGGACGATGAAGTGAACATCCAGGAAACACCCGCAACGAAATCCTGCGGGGCGTCAAAGCGGCGCTGTCGATTTTGTTTGCTGTGGCGCCCTGATGCGTTGGTCCTCCGCGCGCAGGTCTCCCAGGTGGGGCTGTCAGTGGCCGAGATCGGGACCATGACGGGATTGAATTTTGCCGGCAGCTCGGAGTTTGCCGCGATCCAGCTGTGGGGTTCTCCACCACCGGTACTGATGATCGTGCTCATCACGCTGCTGATTAACAGTCGGCATGTGGTCATGGGGGCGGCGCTGGCGGCTTATCTGCGACATTTGCCGACGCGCAAGGTGCTGCCTGCATTGTTATTCATGGCCGATGAGGGCTGGGCGATCAGTTTCGGCGATACCTTGCGCCGTTCGGTGAACCAACGGACGCCGGCCTTCAGTTGGCCGTTCTACTGGGGTGTATGCGTGTCGGTTTACCCCGTCTGGGGGGGGCAGCGCGCTGGTGGGCGCCATGGTCGGCCCGGTGCTGGGGGACATTGACCGCTACGGTTTCGCCATGGCCTTTCCGACCGTGTTCATCGTGCTGTTGCGGGGCATGTGGAAGGGGCTGCGGTTTGCGTGCCCCTGGCTGGTGAGTTTGCTCATGGCCGCCCTGACGTATCTGATGATACCCGGGGCCTGGTTCGTGCTGGCAGGTACCCTGTCCGGCTTGCTGGCGGCGTGGTTATGGGCAGTGGTTGAATGATCAGCACCTCCTCTCTGTTGACCTGCCTGGGCATGGCGGCGGCCACCTACACCACACGGGTGTCCGGCTACCTGCTATTGCGCAATCGCAAGCTGAGCCCACGTGCTCGCGCCGTGCTCGATGCCGCCCCCGGCTGCGTGCTGATTTCTGCGATCGCGCCGCATTTTGTCTCGCCGCATCCAGAAGAACTGATTGCAATGGCCATCACGCTGTTGGCGAGCTGGCGGCTACCGATGCCGGCGACCGTGGCGTTGGCGGTAGGATCGCTTGGACTGCTCAAGTATCTCGTTGCTACCTGACCTGCAGAGCGCCGCCCAATGGCGAGATAGAGAACCTATCCCCTACGCTTGTGCCTCACCAGCACGGACAGGGGAAAGGCCACCTGCATGCTGGCGTCCAGGGCGGGCTCGATATCGCCAGACAAACAGAGGACAAAAAAATGCCCGCGATGGGGTAGCGGGCAAGTGAATCAAAAAGAGTGAATTCACGTTACGTGGGCTGATGTGAAAGGTTCGTGATTTTTCAGCTACTTGCGGTCTCGGCTGCTGACGTGTAGCAGGCCGGGTGGTAGATCGTGCAATGTGGGCAGCGTGGGTGGCGGCGGGCTCCAGGCTGTCGATGAGATTTGACGGGCATAGTAAGGTTGGGGGCCAAAGTAGCCGTGCAGGTAGCGCACTTCCTGCATGAACAGCACGCCGGCATAGACCACGCCCAGGCAGATGGCCGTGACCTGCAAGGCGTGACGGATACCATGGAAATCAGGCTGCACTAGGACCATCTCGAGGAGGAGGTGATCGATGGTATGACGTTGGCGGCCAAAGGCAAAGACTGCCCGACGAGCGATGCCTGTCACGCCGGGATTTCGGCCAAGCCCAAGGACGTGATCAATAGGGCCAGTGCGCCTACGCCAGCAGCGAACAGCCCCAGGATTCGAAACAACCGACGATGTTTGGCGAGACCACTATCTTGCAGGCCATAGGTAGCCAGGTATTCGAGAATAAAAGCGCCCAACGCGATCAGCAGCGGTACAGCCAGAAGCCCAAGAGCAATAAAACCGTCCAGCAAACCATATCTCCTTGGCAGAGTTATCCTTTGGAAGGCTATTTTGCCACAGGGGGCCGCTAGATATGAAGGAACGCCCGTCAAGAAAGGGGCAACAGCGCTGTAGCAGTCGAACAGCGGTTCTGAGTGGTCCTCTAAGGCGACACACCACACACCAGCTCCACCCAGAAGCGGACTTCACTTGGATCGAGACAGCCCCATGTTGATACCTGTGAAGCCGTTTCGCTTACTGGCTTGGCTGGAAGTCAGCAAAGGTTTTCACAATTGCCTTGGTCGCTGGGCTCGACTCGATTTTGCGGAATCGCTTGCGCGAGTTCCACTTACAAGCGGCGATTTCATTTTGAGGGCGAGGTGACGCGCCTGGCTGTAGCAACGTGATGAACACGAAGTGCGTTGTATTGTCCTCGAAACGAGCGAGGTAGGTGAGATTCTCAGCAACCAAACCCGTTTCTTCCTCTAGTTCACGTACAGCGGCTTTCGCGGGTGTTTCACCGGGTTCGATTTTGCCTCCCTGAAGCGCCCACTTCGGCTTTGGCTTGCGAACATACAGCACTCTGTTGTCCTTTCGACAAATCACTGCGGTTCTGGTCTTCATTGTTACCTCCGCTGCCAGTCAATAAGATCCAGGCGAGCTGTCATGCCCGCTTTCCTGTGAGACTAAGCTGTCACCAAATAGCCACAAACCAGTAAGCACCTTGCAAGGAAGTGGCCTGATGCGATAAGCGCAGGATAGCGCTGGCCATCCATTTGCATTCAGCTTAATCCATCATGCCCCAGCATCTGATCGGTCATGCTGCTTAATGATCTTACCCAAGTGAGTCCGGAAAACCCTGATATGGATTTCAATCCGCAGCGCAGTGAAAAGGTTCTGAAATGAGGGTCTGCCTAGACTTCTTCCAGGCTGAAACTCCGACTTTTTCAACAGAATCGGCCAGAAGCTGACAGGCCCCGTAAAAATCTTCGTTCCCGCTAACTCATCATGCTCATTCCGCTGGCTTCGGCGGTTCCAACTGATCTGCTTCGCGCATACAGGCACTCAAACCGTCGCAACTGGCCGACCATTCAGCCAGCCACCGAGGCAGAGCAGGCGACTGCTCATCGAGGCCTAACGCACGTGCAAACTCGGCCGGTTCAACACAACCTTTTGGCCCGCGAAACAATCCGCGCATTACCACTACCGCAATTACGCGCTGGTCTTTGACAAAACGGTGTTCGACGAAATTCCATTTGTGGTCCCAGCCGAGCATGCGGGTGTGAATTTCAAAACGCTCGAACAGCTTGAGCTCGCGGCGAAACTTTCCCCACACATCGCCTACGATAGGAATTGCACGGTGCTCGAGTGCCACGCGAAAGGCGCCGCTGCGAAGCACATAATCCATTCGGCCGACGTCGGCCAGAGTGAAGTAGCGGCCGTTGGTAACGTGGCGGTTAAAGTCTAGGTCCAGTGGCCAGACGCGCAGACGCGCCACCGTGGTGGCGAGGCCATGCACAGGGCGGCGCCAAGGCCGGCGTAACAGCATCAGGAAAAGGCGAAACCATAAGTTCATGCAAAAAATACCTGTTGGAGCGGATAAGTGCCGCACTCTAGGCGCCGTATTTGGGGTAAGGTAGAAGCAGAAATGACTAATTCCATGCTAATTGCGCAACAGAATTTCCATGCACGTGACACTTCTGCTGGCTGAGTACAGCTCACAGGCCTCTGCCACTCTGGCGCTGGAGGTATTGGATGTGGCAAACCGCTTGGCGGCCCCTGCCGATAAGCCCTTTACCGTGTGCGTCGCCTCGCTGGATGGGCTGCCTGTAAACAATGCTCTGGGGCGCGCCATGCCCGTGGATGCGGGGCTCGATACGCTCGATAAAACAGATCTGGTACTGATTCCCGGTTTTCTCTTCAGCTTGCGTGACGCCCTACCGGCCTTTGCACAATACGGCGGCTGGTTGCGTCATCAGCACCGCCAGGGGGCAATCATCGCCTCGATGTGCACCGCTACCTTTATGCTCGCCGAAGCCGGCTTGCTCGACGGCGTAGAGACCACCACCCACTGGGCGTTCGCAGATTTTCTGCGCCGGCACTATCCGAAGGTCTGCCTGAATGAGCGCCGTATCCTTTGCGAAGACGGTCGCCTTATCAGCAGCGCCGGCGCCAGTGCCGCCATGGACCTGCTGCTGCACCTGGTTCGCCGATTTGCTTCGCGTGAGCTGGCACAACAGTGTGGCCGCTACCTGTTGATCGACAGCGTGCGAAGCGAGCAGACCGTATACATCAGTTGGTCGATGCCGCGCGGGCATGCGGACGAGGCGGTGTTGCGCGTACAGGATTGGATGGAGGCCAACTTCGCCGAACCCCGTGGTATCGACCAGATCGCCGACCAATTTGGCTTCGGCGTGCGTAACTTCAAGCGCCGGTTCAAAGTCGCCACCGGCCACACGCCACTGGCCTACCTTCAGACCCTGCGCCTGGAAAAGGCTAAGCAATTGCTGGAAACCACGCGCCTTGGTTTTGAGGTAATCACCAACCGAGTAGGCTACGAAGACAGCAATTCATTTAGGCGGCTTTTCTGCCAGCGTATTGGTATTTCGCCGTCGCATTTCCGAAAGCGTTTTTTTCGGCTTCCACCTAGCACTTGATCGTTTCCCAGGTAGTGGTGTAACTCATCACGGCCTTGGCAACTGAGCTTGCCGTTTAATTGATCACGGCCGACAGCTTGGCCTGTGGATTATCGCTGACCGCCTCAAACGCCTCCAACTGCATATAACGTCGTTGCAGGCACCACTCGTCGTTCTGTTCCAGCAGCATCGCCCCAACCAGGCGCGTGATGGCCAGATTGTTCGGGAAGATGCCCACTACTTCGGTACGAGGCTTGATCTCGGCGTTCAACCGCTCCAGCGGAATGGTGCTGTGCAGCTGTTGCCGGTGCGCCTTGGGGAAGGCCATGTGCGCACGCACTTCATCCTCGCGGCCATCCATAAGTGCTGCGATCTTCGGATATTTCTCACGCAACTGGTCGGCCACCAGACGCCGTTGCCGATGGCATTCCTGCCGACTGTCCTGGGCAAACACGGTTCGTAGCAGCGACGCCACCATTGTCCGCGGGCCCTTGCCAACATGAGCCATGGCATTACGCATGAAATGCACGCGGCAGCGTTGCCAGGTCGCATGGAACACTTTGGAAACCGCGGCCTTGAGCCCTTCGTGAGCGTCAGAAATAACCAGCTTCACCCCACGCAGCCCGCGCCGCATCAGGCTTCGCAGGAAGTCAGTCCAGAACGGCTCGGCTTCCGAAGGCCCGACCCTCATGCCCAGCACTTCACGCCCGCCGTTGGTGTTCACGGCCACGGCATTTATGACGGCGACCGACACGATGCGTCCGGCCTCTCTGACGTTGACGTAGGTGGCGTCGATCCACAAGTACGGCCAGTCACCTTCAAGGGGGCGATCAAGGAAGGCGTGCACGCGCTCATCGATGTCGCCGGCGAGCCGCGAAACCTGGCTTTTCGAAATCCCGGACATACCCATCGCCCTGACCAGTTCTTCCACCGAACGCGTCGAGACACCTTAGATGTAAGCCTCTTTAATGACCGCTGCCATAGCCTTTTCAGCGGTGCGGCGTGGCTCCAGGAAGCCTGGGAAGTAGCTGCCTTGGCGCAGCTTGGGGATCTTCAGGTCGGCAGTCATGGACGCGCGGCAGTTGAGGACGTTGGAAAGGTGCACCCGTGAGTACCCCAGATGCAGGGCAAGAGCGGTGATAGTCATGCCAAGGGTAGGCGATACGTTTTCACGCAGGTACTGGCCATGGTGAGGTGGATCGATCAAAGGCATGCTCGATGGTCTTAAGGACGCGAAACCGCTCTGGTAATGTATTATTGTGCAGGTACCGGCCAACGATAACGTAATGCGTCACTTTACGGCAATGTCGGCCGTTGCTGCTTCGTTCATCGGTATTACAACCATCGGTATTACAACGGTCTTGGCTGACATTTAAACGATACTGCGCCGACGATCCAAGTCGAAGGCTACCTTTAGGGCTGCCTCCAGTTCCGAACAGCCATTCTCCTGCATCATCCGCCAGCGCAGGGCTTTCTCTTCCGGCTCGGTCATCGCCAATGCCAGATAAAGACTTGGCGGCACGGCGCGAAACAGCGTTTCCAAATTTTTCGCCAGAACCACGCCCTCGGTGTATTTTCCCGACGCTTTGCTTGCCGACAGCAATAACGCCTTTTGCGCCGGGGTCAGTTGCTTGAACCGGGCGATCTCCTCGATTTCCGCCGTCGGCATGTTCAGGCAGATCCACCACTCGATCATGTTGAGCATGGTTTGCGCGGTGCTGGGGAAGTCGGCCAGGTTCTGCGTCGCCAGCCAGAACCAGGCGCCCAGCTTGCGCCACATCTTCGTGCCTTTGACCACGAACGGCGCGAGCAGCGGGTTCTTGGTGATGATATGCCCCTCGTCGGTGACCATGATGATGGGCCGTCCCAGGTACTGATCGCGTTCGGCGAGGTTGTTCACGGTGTTCATCAGGCTAATGTAGCTGATCGACATCTGCGCCTCGTAGCCTTCGCGGGCGTAGGTGGCAAGGTCCACAATGGTCACGTCGCTTTCTGGCCACGGCGTGCCCGGGCGATCAAACAGGCTGCCCTCAAAACCCTGGCAGAACAGGTCGATGGATTCGGCCATCTCTTGCGCCCGCTCACGGCGGCGCGTGGGCAGGTGTTCGTCCCGGGCCACCCCAAATAGTGCATCACGAATGTCGTGGGTCAGGACCTGTCGCTGCGTCGCCACGCAGGCTTGGGCCGCTTCCAGGATGCATTCGCGGATCAGGCCGCGATCCGCTCGGGTCAGGCGGGCTTCTTCCTTGGCTTCGCCCCCGGTGATCATCAGCCGGGCGGTGATTTCCAGTTCGCCCAGCACGTCGCGCTGTTCTTCGCTGTCCACGATTGAGTTATCAAGAGCATCGGCGGACAGGCTGGCAACCTGGTCGGGGCGTTCGACCAAGCGCCGAGCATCGGCGAAGGGCGCCAGGCTGATGCCGCTGCCCGGTTTGAGCTGGACCTTGTTCACCGACAGGCCCAACGTGGCGAAGTAGTCGCCCTGCAAGCCGAAGGAATTACCGGCCTCAACGATAAACAGACGCGGCCGGTACACGGCCATGACCTGCATCAGGATCGACACCAGGGTCGCCGACTTGCCCGCGCCGGTGGGGCCGAACAGCAGCAGATGGCCGTTCATGGCCCGGTCGAAGCGCGACAGCGGGTCGAAGGACAACGGCGCACCGCCGCGGTTGAAGAAGGTGATGCCCGGATGGCCGGTGCCGAGGCTGCGGCCCCACAGGGGCAGCAGGTTGGCCACGTGCTGGACGAACAGCAGGCGGGTGTACCAGTGACGGGTGTCGCGGTTGGGGTTGTAGACCATGGGCAGCCAGCGCAGGTAGCTGTTGCAGGCAGCGACCTCATCTCCGTCACGCACCGGTTGCAGGCCGGCACCCAGCAGGACGTTGACGGCCTGGATCGAGCGCTGACGCAGCTGCGGCTCATCGGCCCCGTGCAGGTAGAACGCCAGCGTGCCGCGGTACAGCTTGTGCTGCCGGCCGATCAAGGCGCGGGCCTCCTCGACGTCCTGGCGGGTCTGGGTCGACGCCAGGTTTTCCCCGATGGCCTTGCGGGCCAGGCGGTTGAGCTGCTCCTCAAGCACATCCTGCGGGGTGATCACCACGGTCAGGCTCATCACCGTGTCCTCTGGCATCTGGTCGAACAGGGCGTTGAGCGCCTCGCCCCGGCGCATCTCGCCGGTGAGCTGGCCGATGCCAGGTGGCTTGCGCAACTTGTCGACCACCAGCACCCGGTGCGGCTGCTGGTCGAAGTACCAGAGCCCCTGTTCGGTGTCCGAGCACGGTTCCTGATAGAACAGTCGCTCGGCGAAGTCATGGTCGAAGGGCTGGCCCAGGGATTCTCCATCCCCTGAATCGGGGTAGGGCACGCGCCGATAAAAGTCAGCTGGCGTTTCACCGGTCAAACTGGGCGCCGGGTTGAACCACGGCATCAGCCAGGCATAGAGCGCTCGGCCATCCAGGCGCTGCGGATGAACGCCGCAGGCCTGCAGCGAGGCGATGATCCGGTCGCAGGCTCGCGTCAGCAGCTGTATTGGCGGTTGCTCGTGCGCGGCAGGGGCATTATCGAGCCAGCGATACACCACCATACGGATGCGTCGGTGGCTGCCGCGCCAGGGCAGGTGGGACACGACAGGATCGTCAAACAAGCCGCCGGGCTTGGCGATGGCGGCCAGGTGGTTGTGCATCAGAGTCAAAAACGCTTCGGTAAACGGCGTGCCTCGCGCCCGTGGATCGATATAGCCCGCCAATCGCGTGAGGTAGGGCGAGAAGTCGCTGTCATCCTGGCAGAAAAACTGCACCACCCACGGCGCCTGGTCGAGTTCGTCGAAGCTGTCCTGGAGGGCATCCTCCAGCGCGTCGCGCGCGGCCACCAGCCACTCCGGCTCGCGTCCCTCGGTGCCGATGGGCTGCAGCTCGAAGGCGGCCCCCAGCGAGCGGTTGTCGTCGAGCAAAAAGCACTGTTCATTCCCCAAGTACTCGACCCACGGCAGGTGGTCGGTAAAGCTGGGCGCATGGGCGTACTGCGCGGCTTCATCGGCCACCGTGGCGCGCCGGCGCTGCGCGGCGCGCCACGGCCGCCAGCGGGTATCCCCGGTCTTTTCGTCTTCGGCCATCAGAGCGGGTCCACGCGCTCACCGGGCAACGCGTATTCGACCTTCTCGTACAGCGGGAACACCGTCGAATAGCCAGGTACCGGCACCTGCTGGCTGCCGCTCAGGTGTGGGTAGACGTACATCACCAGGTCGGGATTGGGAAGGCGCGGGAACAAGGCCTGGACTTCGTTGGCCGCGGTGCGGGTGTAAGACATTTGGTCACTGATCAGCCGCGCGGGGTCCACAAGCGGGCGGCGCAACTCGCTGCGCGCATCCCGTAGCTGCGCCTGCGTGCCCAGCGTGCCGGCGCCGTTCCAGATGTCGAGCATGGTCTGCTCGCCATGGGGCAGCAACGTGTCCTTGTCGGTGGTGCAGCCAAGCAGGGCGAGTGCCAGCAGGTTAGTCCAGGTCCAGCGTCGAAACAGAAGGGTGTTCATGCTGCACTCTCCGGCCGTGGGGTTCGTAGTCTAGGGTGATTTCGTGGTCCAGGTGCACCGCGACCTTTGCCGACGGCGGCACGTAGATGGCGGCAAAGGCCTCGCCGTAGAGCTTGTTAACCCAATCGCGAATGTCGCCGATACCGCCGCTGATGACCGAGTTCAGCGCACTGTTGCCGCTACTTTGGCTCACGCCCAAAGAACTGCTGCCCGAGCTGATGACCGACGCGGTGTTCTGCTGGCTGCCCAGCGCGGCGGCAAACCCGGCGCCGGCGGCGGTGATCAGGCTCTGGCTGCCCAGGTACTGCTGGGCATTGGAGCGGCGTTCACCGGACACGCACGGGATGCCATAGGGATCGGAGATATAGCCGAGGCCACCGCGGATCTTGTCGCTGCTCGACGTCTGGTTGCTGGCGCTGTTGCGATTGACCACGGCCCGGGGCTGGGGCACGGTGCGCACGGTGCCGTCGGAGAACACGAAGGTGATCGACTCGACCTGGCCGCGCACGCAGGACAACGTCCAGTCGCCCGAGGCGCTGCCGCTCATCACCGCACCCACCACATCCGGCAGGTCGACGCCATTGGCGGTGAGGTTGTCCGGCCCTACCAGCACCTTGAACGGGTAGGGGTCGTTGACGGTGCCATCCACCGGTACGCGGCCGATCAGCGCGGTCATGGCCACCGAGCCCATCAGCGTGGCATTTTCCGGCAGGGTGTAGACTGGCCGGGCGCCTTCGTTGCGATCGTGATGCTCGCTCAGGTCGCGCTCGCCTTTGGCCAACGCCCGCAGCTGTTTCTGGCTGCTGTCGATGGGGTTGTCGGGCAGGCCCTGCAGGCCTTTGAGTTTCGAGGAGAGGTTGGACAGCGGACCATTCTTGGCCGAGGCAGCGTCTCGCGGCCCACCGGAAGAGGCCGGCTCGATCCATTGCAGCGCGTCCATGGGCGGCGCGCCCTGGAAGGCCTGCTCATCACCCGCTTGCAGGCCGAACCCGGCGGGCAGATCAGGCTTGGGCGACGACAGGCCGGCAATCTGCGTCTTGAGCGTCGACAGCAGCCCCTGGGTTTCGCGGTGCTGCTGCTCGGCCTTTTGCCGGGCCTCGTTGGCCTGCTGGCGTTGCTCGCTGACCTGTTGGGTCACCCCGCCCAGGGTGCTCTGGATACGGCTGTCGATGCTGCCCTCGCGGGTGCGTAAACGATTGTTCTCTGTCTGCAGCGATTCGTTGCTCTTCTTCAAGGTGAGCATGTCGCTGCGCATGGCCTTGACCTGGCCCACCAGGGTGGCCACGGTGTCGCGGGGCGTATCCCCGGCGATGCCGAGGAATTTGGCCTGTTCGGGAGTGAGCGTGGCGGTGTCGCCGTGAGTGACGCTGGGCGCCGCCGAGGATGTCCAGGAGCGGAAGATGATCAGCACCACCACGACCAGCATGCCAGGCACCAGCCACTTGAGCAGCACGTTAGCCTTCATGATGGCCGCCCTCCGGGATGGGCTTAGGCGGGGGCAGCAGCAAGGCATGCTGTAGGTCGCCGCCGCAGGTCACCAGGTACGCCACGCTGGTGTCTTCCGGCGTGCCCGACAGCCCCAGCGACGGATGCTGGAAGGTGGCGGCGTACAGGTTCGCTTGCAGATGACGAGGATCGAGTTGCACCTCGGTGGGGCCGCGGTTGACCAGCTTGACAGCGGTCACCCAGTAGTCGCCCAGCCGCCAGGCGGCCAGCGCCGAGATGGCAACCTGCTCGGTGGGCAGCAGCGTGCTGAAGGCGGCGTTGCCATGAACCGGCACGCGTCGCACACCTGGCAGCGGCGCCACGGTGCGCAGCGGCGCGTACAGGCTCTGCGCCGCATAGCGGGTCAGGACCACCGGAAGGGGCGTGGCCACTGCCACGGGATGCTCGCTTGAGGTGTCAGCCACAACCGGCTCCGGACCATCGACAACGATCTTCACGGGTTCTAGGGCGGCGCTGCCGGGTTGCGCCTCGATGTCGATCAGCACCATGTCGCCCGACTTGACCGACTGCAGTTGCAGCCGCGTAGGACCGATGGGCTCGGAGGCCAGCAGGTACACAGTGCTGCCCACCGACTGTATGCGCAGCTTGGGGGCGATCGCGCTGGGAACGCCGACGCGCACGTCCTCGTCCAGCAGCAGGATGCGTTCTTGGCCCACCACCAATGGGACGGCCAGTGGCAGTCGCTCCCAGTGCTTGATTTCAACGGCGGCGGAAGTCGCGCTCCAACCCGTGCAACACAGCAAAAGCAGCAATAATCCCACGCGAGTCATGACGCACCTCCCGGTAGCGACAATTTTTGCGGCGTATCTTCGTAGCAGTCCAGGGCCAGGCCCCACTTGTTGTGCTCGGGATCGACATCAAAACGCACCACACGCAGCGGGTAGCGCACCACCACGCGTTTCACCGGTTCGGCCGCGTAGTACTCGTCGGCGTTCAGATCAAGCTGGACCTTCCAGCTGTGGGCATCCAGTTGTTTCACCCGCAGATCGGGGTCATCGCTGTAGCCGCGGCCAAGCACTTCGTACACGCCGCGCACTCGCCCGTGCAGCTCGCCGGCGACCTTGCGGTACTCGAAGTCACCGTCCAGGAAGGTCTTGCACGCAGGAGTAAGGTAGGGTTGCAGGGCGTAGATCGCGCGGCGATAGTCGACCTCGCCATCGGTTGGCCAACGGTTGAGTTGACCAAAGATGTACAGGGCAAAGGCGTAGATGTTTTCTGGCGGCACGTCCCACCATTTACGCGTGCTGCCCGTACGCAGGTCAGGTGGCACGTGAATGGTCAGTTCGCGCGGCGCGGCCTGCCAGCCGTAGAACAGTCCGGTGCAGAGCAGGGCCAGGACCAGTACGGCCATCCGCAGGCTAAAGATGTGCGCCTGCTGGGCATCGACCTTGTTGCGAAAGCGGCTCATGGTCGCCCCCGACGGTGCCGCCGCGTACGGCGTACGGTCCATGGTCCCGCATGCAGGATCAGCCGGTCGCTGCCGATCCCCCAATGCCGCGCCAGGTCCCATTGCAGGCGCCGGTACAGCCAGGTCTCGGGACGGGCACGCTTGGCCCGGCGCAGCAGCTTGCCACCCAGCAACAGCACCAGCGCCATGCTAGCAATCATGCAGGTGGCCAGCATGGCGATCGAGGCGGTGACTATCGCCAATGGCGCGCCAAGGATCAGGCCGAGGATGGCACCGATGCCCAAGGCCACCCACATCTCATCGTTGGTCAATCCGCGCAGCACGGCGGGATCACGGTTCAAGCGCTCGGGCAGAAAGCTCAAGCTGCCGTCGGCGAGCGTAGCCAGGGGATCGGACATGGCGACCTCACAGAATTGCAGCGGCTTTGGTCAGGAACCAGATGATGACCACCACCAGCAGAGCGCCGACGCCGACCACGGCGCCCAGGTCTTTCCAGGTCTTGCGCTGGTTTTGCACATCGGCGTAGACGGTCAACGAGTGCCAGGCCACGCCAAGAAAGGCGAGGAGGGCGATCAGCAGGCCGAGGAGGATGCCGCCATCGTAGGCGTAGTTCTTGATGGTTTCGATCAGGCCGGTGCCTTCGCCACGCGAAGGGGCTTCCATGGTGGGCAGATCGGCCAGCGCCAACTGCGAGGCCAGCGCAAGGGCACACCCGAACAGCGCGAGCGACAGACGCTTCGAAGCATAAGCAACAGAGCGAGAAATACGCGATAAACACGGCATGGCAAGGAACTCCTGGCGTCAGGACAGCATGAAAAACATCAGCACGATCAGGGTGAGCGCTATGCGGATGGTGCTGCCGCCCAGAGCCCCGAAGCTGAGGTGCCCGGCCGCCCAGCCGCGGTAGCCGGTCCACAGTGCCCAGCTGCACCAGAGCAGCACCAAGACCAGGACCGCCGAGCGCCACATGACCGAGCACAGCTGCGGGGTAAAGCCGGCTGCCGCAGTAAAGGCAGTGATTTGGCTGTCAGTCATGCTCATGGGTATTCCCCACGGAAGTGGCATCATGGCGGTAGTCAGCCGGCAGCTCGATCAGGTCGGCCGGCTGGGCGCGCGAAGGCGACAGGTACGCACGGATACCCTGGCGGACCCGCTGTAGGTCGTGGGTAAAACGGAGGTAGTCAAAGCGATAGCGGGCGCCGTCGGATGCGCCAACAGCTATTTGAGCGCGATCTGCGATCTGTTGGATGGAATCGAACTGTCGAAGGATAAGGGCAAGCTCAGTTGGTTCTTGGCCGTCTCCTGCCCAAACGGAAGTAGAGAGTGCGATCCCGCAAGCAGACAGCCAGAGGGGGAGTGAAAGTGTCATGTTGGCAGCCCTAGAGAGGTCTGCGGTCACCATGCTTGGTTAGGACATCTTTCACATTGAAGAAATTGAATTAGCCATTGTCGCATTAATCATGCCCAACGGGGGTTAGCTACGCATCCCATCAACGATCAATCCCGTAATTCGCCTGACCTGCGCCGCGTGGGCAGCGTAATCCGGTTCGTCCTGGGCGGTGAGGCGCAGCAGTTGCAGGTGCGAATAGTCGTTGAGGAGAAAGGCTGACAACTCCACATCCAGATCCGCGCGCAACATTCCTCGCTCCTGAAGCGTCGTAAGCAATGCTGCAATTTGTGCGCGTACTGCGTCATTCAAACGCCGATAAGATTCAGGTAAACCTTCGCCAGTATTGATCAGCACCAGGGGTAATAACTCCCGCCACAAAGCCGGCGACAAAAGATCCATTGTGTAGTGGACCAAGCGCTGCTCCAGATCACACAACGCATCGATCGGGTCGCTGAACGCGTCAAGGTTGGCCCGGGCGTCACTGAACGCACGCTCATCCGCACCAGCCAGCATCTCCAGCAGAATCTCCTGCTTGCTGCCGAAATAGGCGAACACCGTAGGTGCCGAGACTCCTGCTTCCTGGGCGATCTGCTCGATAGTGGTGCTCTGGTAGCCCTGGCGCTTGATCAATTGGATGGCGGCCTGTCTGATGGCCTCGCGGCGGGCCTGTTTCTGTTTTTCGCGTAAACCGCTCACGGGGTGTCCTTCGGCAGGGGAGGCTGTGGAGCGATCATAGCGCGGTTTCTGATCGAATAAAATACTTTGTTGACTAAAGTAATTTATCGTATTAAGAATATTGCACCATCTGCTGGTACGCAGAGCCTCAAGCCGGACCTTGTCGTATGAACGCTGTTTCTTCGCTTGCCCTTGCTTATGCCAATGCTGTCGAACCCACCCCTGATCACCTGATGACAGGGTTTCCTCCCGCCCCATCCCAGCGTGTCACCTGGGCCAATTGGATGGCACCGCCGTTCAACCGCTGGGGCTTTCGGCACCTGCAACAGCTTCGACCTACCATCACGGTCGCAGCAGGCCAAGGCCCTGTCGCCACCCTGCAAGACGCCAGCGTTGGGCTTGAAGGGTTTGCCTTTGAAAGCACCTGCGGGCAAGCCGTGACACTTGCCCAGCATTTGTTCGCCAGCCATACCGATGGCTTCTTGGTGATGCAGGGCGATGAAGTGCGGTACGAGCGCTACTTCAACGGTCAGCAGCCCAACGATCGGCACATCATGTTCTCGGTCACCAAATCTCTGATCGGCACACTGGCCGAGCAATTGATCGCCGACGGCACGTTGGCCCCCCAATCCATGGCCTCACGCTACGTCCCGGAGTTTGTCGGCAGTGCCTTTGCAGAGGCGACGGTGCGGCAGCTGCTGGATATGTCCATCGGTATCGATTACACCGAGCAATACGACGACCCCTGCTCGGAGAGTTCACTTTTCGGCTACGCGTGTGGCTTCATGCCGACGCCTGCGGGCGTGCCGGCTTTTGAATCGCTCTATACCTTCCTGCCGACGCTGCGACAGCGCGGCGAGCACGGCGGCCGATTCCACTACGTCACGGCCACCACCGAGGCGCTGGCTTGGGTGATGGAGCGCGCAGCCGGCCAGTCCTGCGCGCAACTGCTCGCGCCGGTCTGGGCGGCGCTGGGCTGCCAGCGCGACGCTTATTTCATGGCCGATCCTTGGGGGCGGCCAGTGGCCGGGGCCGGCTTCAACGCCACCTTGCGCGACATGGCGCGCTTGGGTCGCCTGTTGGCCAACCGTGGTGAATGCAATGGCATGCAACTCCTGCCCGCAGCGGTCATCGATGGCATCGCCAAGGGTGCTGACCCACAGGTTTACGCGGCTAACCAGGACTTCTCGCAGTGGACGCCGGGCGCCTCGTACCGCAGCCAGTGGTATGTGTTCAACGACCACAGCCGTGCGCTGATGGCGGGCGGTATCCATGGTCAATACCTGTTCGTGGACCTGCCGTCGCGCACGGTCATCGTCAAGCAATCGTCGCTACCGACGGCGGTGGGCGATTTCGACGCCGACAGCGTACGGCTGATGCGTGCCCTGGCCGCCCATTTCACCCGCTGACCCTTCTCACAACTCCAACGATGCTGCATTGCCGCCGGCCAGCGCGCCGGCGGTCTTTGTCGCGCTTTTGCGCGTGTTAACTGCCCTGTTACACAACAATAATCAAGCAGGTGCCAATCGATGAACGTCAAACGCTACACAGCAGTAGTGCTGGCCGTGGGCATGCCAATGGCCAGCCCTATGTGCCACGCAGGTTATACCTTTGAAGATGGGGCTCTGAGCGGCGAGCTGAACCTGACGGCAGGGGGCGCCGTGGTGGCCACCCACCAGGTGAATTTCGGGTCAGGCCGGGTCGATAGCCGCAACGGTGAAAACACTGGCAACAAGGCCACTTGGGAAGAGTTCTACATAAAACCGGGAGTGGCCATGAGTTACGCCCTGAGCCCTGACGTTGCCTTGCTGGGCGGTGCCTCGGTGGTGGGCGCCAGCACCTGGGGCGATGGCGATGCGGGCGGCTATACCCGCAGTTCGGATGGCAAGCTCGCTACCGAGGAGCTTTTCGCCGGGTTCAAGGCCGGCGACTGGAAGTTCACCGCCGGGCGGCAGAATTACCTGGTGGGTACCGGATTCATCGTCATGGACGGTAACCTCGACTTCCACCGAGACGGTGCGTTCTGGCTGGGGCCACGTACAGCCTTCAAGGATTCCGCCATCCTGGGTTACAGCCATGGCGCCTTGCAGGCCCAGGGCTTCACGCTACGCACGGATGATGACCTGGGCGACTTTCGCATGAGCGGGGTCAACCTCGATTACAGCGTGCCTGAGGTGGCCACCCTGGGCGCCATGGCGATGAAACTGAAGTCGCTGGACGCCGCCGCCAACCGCCGCACGCCTCGCGACGGCATGCTGGTTTACAACCTGCGTGCGCTTGGCGCGCATGTACCGGGGCTGTCGGCCCTCACACTCAATGGCGAATATGCCCTGCAGCGTGGCAGTGGTAGCGGGGTCGCCTACGATGCCAGCGCCTGGTACGCCCAGGCCGATTATGCGTTCGCGCAGGCGCCGCTGCAGCCGGTTCTGGGTTATCGCTACGCGCGGTTTTCCGGCGATGACAACCTGTCTGACAACAAACAGAAGTCCTGGGATGCCCTGAGCAAGGGCTTTACCGATTGGAGCACTTGGCTGATCGGTGATGTGGTCGGCAATTACCTGCTCAATAACAGCAACGAGCGGGTGCAGCAGTGGACCTTGAAAACTCATCTGAGCACCACCTTGACCCTGGGCACCATCCACTACCAGTTCAGCCTGGATGAAAAGAACCTGCTGGGCGCGCCGGTCGCGGACAGGCGCTTTGCCGATGAGAGTGTGATCTATCTGGACTGGACGCCCACTGCGCGCTGGTACACCTCGGTGTCTTGGAACTGGGTCAAGCCTAAGGCTGCCGCCCGCGAGTCCCTGGGGGACAAGACTTTCACCGCGCTGGAAATGTACTTCACCTACCGCTATTGACCCGAGGCCGTCCCGATGAAAAGAATCCTGACAACTGCCGTGCTGGGGCTTTCGGCCAGCCTGCTCTGCACCGTGCTCAGTGCGGCTCCCCAGCGCACCGTACGCATTTACAACTGGATCGAATACCTGCCGCCGCAGATTCTCGCCGACTTTGAGAACGAAACGGGTATCCGTCCTGTCTACGACGTGTTCGACAGCGTCGAAGTGCTGGAATCGAAGTTGCTGACCGGCAACTCCGGTTACGATGTGGCATTTCCCAGCAGCAGTAATATCGACAAGCTGATCCACGCCGGGGCATTCGAAGCCTTGGACCGCAGCCAGTTGCCCAACTGGCAGCACCTGGATAGCCGCTTCATGCAAACCCTGGAGGCGGCGGGCGACCCCGGCAACCAGTACGTGGTGCCCTACATGTGGGGCACCACCTTGATCGGCTATAACGTCGACAAGGTGCGCGCCGTGCTGGGCGACGACTTCAAGCTCGACAGTTGGGACATGATCTTCAAACCCAAAAACCTGGCCAAGCTGCACCAGTGTGGCGTCGGTTTCCTCGATGCCGGCAATGAGATCCTGCCCATCGCGCTGCACTACCTGGGGCTCAACGCCAACTCCCGCTTACCGGCAGACTATGAAAAGGCCAAGGCGCTGATGCTGAGCATTCGCCCCTCGGTCACCTACTTCAACTCCTCGCGCTACGGCATGGACCTGGCAAACGGTGATATTTGCGTAGGCGTGGGCTGGTCCGGCGGTGTGGAGGCGGCGCGCAAACTAGCCGATGCTGCTGGCAAGGGCGTCAAGGTGCAGATGTTCATCCCCAAAGAGGGCGTGCCCATGTGGTCGGACGTGATGGCGATTCCCAAGAACGCCCCTGACCGGGCCGAAGCCCAAGCGTTCATCAACTACATGCTGCGCCCCGATGTGATCGCCAAAGCCAGCAATGCCATTGGCTATCCCAACCCCAACAAGGATGCGACCGTGCTGGTCAATGCCAGCATCCGGGATAATCCGAACATGTATGTGCCTGAGCAACAGCGCGGGCTGCTGTACCCCCTGGAGCCGATCCCCATGGCCATCGAGCGTATTCGTACCCGCACCTGGACCGCTGTTCGCAGCGGCAACTGATGAAGTGCCCCGGCGACCGTGCCGGGGCTTTTGGAGTCATGCAGATGCAAGCACCACCCTTGACCTGGGCGATGAACCTGCGCGTAAGGATCGGACCCGAACAGCCGCTGGGCGTATGTGCAGAAGGCCAGCGTGGCAATTACCCAATACTAGGCGGCGAGTTTTTCGCCGAGGAGTTGCAGGGCAGGGTGCTGCCCGGTGGCGCCGACCTGTACTTGGAACGCGGCGACGGGGTGGGCGTGCTCAGCGCACGCTACACCTTGCAGGCCGACGATGGCACGTTGCTCAATGTGCTCAACGACGGCTACCTGGTGATGACAGCGGCTGGCCGAGCGGCGGCAATGGCGGGCACCTGGCCGTTGCCGGAGTTGGAGTATCAGTGCCGGTGCTCGCCGCGTTTTCAGGTCGGCCTGGGCGAGCACGCTGACTGGGGCACACGGGTGTTCATTGGCACGGTGACTTACCCCTGTGTAGATGAAGTGCATATCGACGTGTTTCACATCGCCCCGTAGCAAATGTCGAAGGTGGCGTCCCAAATTTGAGCGGGGCCTTGGACGCAGCCTTGCGGTCGCTGCTATGGCGTCAGTAATTCCTTTCAGGCAAGCAGGATTTAACAACAAGATGAACTTGTATTCTCACACTGTTTTGCGCGCCGCCTGCATCCTGATTGCTGGCATTGCCATCCTGGCGATCGGCGTGCAGCCGATCTTCATAGGTCTGCTGGTCGAGCGTCTGGCGCTGTCACTGGCCCAGCAAAGTGCAGTCATGTCGGCGGAGATGTGCGGCTCGATTCTCGGCACCCTGGCGTGCATGCCGCTGATGCGCCGTTGTAGCGTGCGCCGGGTAGCATTCGTGGCGGCGTTGGCGCTGCTGGGAGGCAATCTGTTGACTGCGCAGGTCGAACGCTTGGAAAGCCTGGTAGCGATGAGGTTTGTGTGCGGTGTTGGCTGCGGGGTGTTATACGCTTATGCGATTTATGGTCTGGGGTGCCTGCAGGGCCCGGCTCGCTCATACGGCGTATTGCTGTTCCTGCAGACTGGGCTGTTCGCGCTGGTGGCCGCCCTGTTGCCGATGATCGCTGGTCGGCTGGGCTTTAGTTGGGCTATCGGCTACCTTGCCGCCTGGTTCATTCCAGTGTGTCTGGCTTGTTTCTGCCTGCCGCGCGCAGCGCTTGGGCCGACGCTTAAAGGCGCAGCCTTGCAAGGTGAGCGCCTGACCTTGGCGGGGGCACTCTCGCTGATTGGCATGGTTCTGCTGCAACTGTCCATCTATTCGCTATGGGGCTTTGTCGAGGGTGTTGGTCGCAACGCCGGTATAACATCGGTGGATATTGGCGAGGCGGTGAGTATCGGCCTTCTGGGGGGCTTGCCGGGCGCTGCTTTGCCCAGCCTGCTGGGCGAGCGCCTAGGGAGGGTGCCCATGATCCTCTGCGGTTCGTTGTTGGTGCTACTGTCCATCTTCATGTTTGCGACGCGCATTCACAGCGCTGTGGACCTGGGCCTCGCGGTGTTCCTGATGAATGTTGGTTGGAACTTGGCGCTGTCTTACTATATGTCCTCGATCGTGAGCCATGACCCGACAGGAACGCTGACCCGACTGATCGGGGCCGTGCAGGTAATCTCCGGTGCGGCGGCGCCTACCTTGCTAATGCTGTTCATGCGCGACGGGGGACGCCAGACGATCTTCCTGTTGTCTGCTGGCGCTATTGTGCTGGGATGCCTGGCGGTACTGCTCATTGCGATGATGGGCTTTGGCTACAAGCAATCGCGGTCAAATGTGCAGAAGGTTTTTTAAACCGTGTGGATCAGAGCTGGTACTTAAATAGCTTGGTTCAGTGACGTTGCTCCTCGTGCGCTGAACCAACGGCATACGTTATTAAGTCAAAGTTTTAAGAAAATCGGGGGCAACTGTTGACGTCAGAGGTACTTCTTAAACATCGCCGTGGCAATTGCTACCATAACACCCAGCAGCCCCGCGGATGGCAATAGGATGACCAAGGGATTGATGGACCACGGCAGTGACAGGTAGACCAGCCACGGGGAAAGCAGCAGCGGCATGATCCACCGTCGTGTCCGGTGGTAGACGAAGCTGCTCTCTCGTCCGGCGCCGAAGCGGCGCAGGTCTCGACGCATTAAACCGTCGACGCCACCGGTTAGTCCCGCCAGCAGAAACAGCGGGGTGGCCAGTCCTAGCACGATCAGGCGAACGACGAAGGTTAATGTGGTAAACAACGCGGCCAGCAGGTAGTCCTCGCTGGCCAAGTAAAGTTGCGCCACCAGGCCCTTGAGGCCGTCCTCACGGCTGAGACTGGGCAAACGCTCGTGAATAGCTGCCCAGCCGGTCTCGACCATCAGCCAATGATTCAGGTAGCTCAGCAGGGTTGTGGTGGCATGCGCGGGCTTCGCGACCAGTAGCGAGTGCGTGAAGTACTCACTGAGCCAGCCCAGTTCTGCAATCAACATCGCTTCGGCGTGGTGCCAGCCTTGCTCCGGCCAGATCAGCAGCAGGCCAAGCATCTCCAGCAGGATCGAGCTCAGCAGCGTGGCCAGCATCAGCCCGAGCAGGCGCAACGCCAGCCCGATCATGCCCAGGATCAGGCCAGGCTTGCGCTGTACAGGAGGAGAGTTCGTATATGTAGTCGGCATGGGAGAGCTTCGGCTCGATGGCGATCAGGGCGAAAGCGATGGGGGCTTCCGGCTCGTGCGTACCGGCAGCGGCCGCTCGGGGTCGAAGTCCTCGGTCGGTGCGCCGCCGGCGCTGGCCCACCACTGGCCGGCGTTGGCGTTGTAGCGCTCGCGCATGTGCCGGGCGAGCGCCTGCAGGTCCTCAGGCATGGCATCGTCAGCGGCCGCCAATGGCAGCGGCATGCGTACCTTCCACAGCTGTCCGCCTTCCTGGAAGGAAAACATCTGGCCCTTGGGCAGGCTGACGATATGCGCGGGCTCGATCAACGGCACCGGCGTGCTGCTGACCCGGTCCTGGGAAGACGAGGTGAAATCAGTATGGGCTTCCGGGTCGGCGGTGTCGGTGGCGGCGGACACCAGGGTCCGCGTTTGCACGTTGACCTTGGGCAGCTGTTGAGTCAGCAGCTCGGCGGTGGCGGTTTCCCGCACCCGCAGCATCTGCAGGGTGTTGAAGTTACCGATCACCTGGCCGGCC
>KI547168.1:205880-253623 GCA_000497835.1 gamma proteobacterium L18
TTGGCGCGATTGCCGATGCGCGCCTCGATGTCGCTGAGGGTCTGGGTGTAGGCGGTGACCTGAATGCCCGCGCCGCCGCCCTTGTTGATCAGCGGGATGAACTCATCGCCCATCAGTTCGTTGAACTCATCGGCGTGCAGGTTGATCGGCAGTTTCTGGGCCGAGCTAACGGTTGCGGGCAAGCCATGGTCGACGCCATGCTTGTAAATATACCCGGCCACGGACACCAGGTCGGCAAACATCGAATTGCCCACCGCGGCGGCGACCTCGGCATCGCTCAGCGCATCCAGGCCGACGTAGACGATGCCGCGCTTGCGGATAACCTGCAGCCAGTCGAAGATCGGTCGCGGATCCTCCAGATCGGTGTAGTTGGGAGCCAGCAACTGCGCGGTCTTGCCGCTGGTGAGTTTTTCCAGCAGTGGCAGCAGCGAGGCAACGATCTTGTCGAAATAGGTGCGGTCGTAGCGCACCGCCGAGCGCAGGCCGTCCATCACCGGCTCGAACAGGCGTTTGGCGGCCAGGTACTGCTCGAGGGCGACCACGCGCTTCTCGCGGCCGATCATGTGCCGGGGGTGTTCTTCTCGTTGAGCCGGCCCTCGATCTGTACGATGGCTTCCCATGCCTGCGGGTCATGGCGGGCGAAGAACTGTTGGGCGTACTCGATGAACAGTGCGTCGATGTTGACCACGTGGCGCTGGATCTGCAGGTAGTCCGGACGGCGGCCCAGTTCGATCAGGGCGCGGGCGATGATGTTGACGAAGCGCCAGGCGAATTCGCGAAAGGCTGCGGAATTGCCTTCGCCGCTGAGCTGGCCGGCGATGCGGGTGGCGACCTCGGAGATTCGCCCGAAGCGGCCGATGGCATTGTAGCGGGCGGAAATCTCCGGCCAGCCCAGGTGAAACACGTAGAACTCGCTCTCGCGGCCGGCGCGCCGGGCCTCGACGTACATGCGTTTGAGCAGGTCGGCATCACCCTTGGGATCGAAGACCACCACCACTTCGTGTGGTTTGCGCTGGATGTCCTGGGTGATGTACACCTCGGCCAGGCGCGTCTTGCCCACTCGCGTGGTGCCCAGCACCAGGGTATGGCCAACGCGCTCGCCCAGAGGCAGGCTGGCCTCGCATTCGTGGGGTTCGACGCCTTGCAGCAGCGGTGAACCGCCCACCGGCGGCAGTGGGCGCACAGGGTTAAAGGGGCTGTCCCAGGCGGTGAGCCGGGCCAGGCGCGACAGCGGGAAGGGAGCGCCTTCCAGCGCGCGCTCCAGGCGCCGCGCCTGCTGGTAGGCCACCGACTGGTTGACGTAGCGCGCCAGCTCCGGGTCCTGGGCCTCGACCAGGCGCTGAGTGTGCAACCGGGTCCAGCGAAAGCCGCGGCCCATGAACAGACGCTGCTGACTGACCGGGATCTGCCGGCTGGTCAGGGCGTAGCGCGGCAGGCGGCGGATATTGCGGCGGTAGCGCAGCACCACCCGCGCTTCGTTGAGGCGTTTGAGCCCACAGGCGGTGTAGGCCAGGGCCATGCCCGCCCCGATTTCCGGCGACAGTGCCACCGCCCACGGCGAATGCAAGCACAGCGCGGCAGCGCTGGCGCAGACGCCGACGGTGTACAGCTCCACGGCGGGCCTGAGCAGGGACTCCATCGCATGGTCGGCCATGATCGATCCCCTTTATTGTTCCAGGCTGGTGGGCGTGATAAGTACGGGGTAATGCTCCACTTGCAGACGAGCGGCGAGGTCATCGCCACTCACCGGCCAGATCGGCACGCCTGGCGCAGCCGCCTGAATACGCTGCAGCGCGTTGCTGTCGCTGACCTCCACCGCCAGGCCGGTGGCCCCGAGGGCCTGCAGCGTAGAAGCATGTTGCGCAAGCCACTCAAGCGATAACGCGTCCTCGCCGACGAGAAACAGCGGCGCCAGGCCCGGCAGGTTGACGGTGCGCGGGGACACGCCACCGGGGCTCAGCGCGGAGCTGTGCACGGGCAGCACCCAGCGCAGTTGGCGCGGATCCGGCGCCTCGACGGCGCGCGGGGCTTCGGCTGGAGGCTGGGGAGAGAGAGTCGCATGCAACGGCAGCACCTGGTAGGCCAGTCCCAGCACGCCGATCCGGCATAGCCAGAAGACACGCCTCATGGCCGTGGCTCGGTGGTAGATGCGCTGGTTGCTTCCAGGCGCTGCCAGTGGCGAAGAAATTGCGCGCGGTAGCGGGCCGCGGGCTCGCCACCGGCTGGGCGGTGGTAGCGTCCAGCCGCGACGACCCAGTCTGCAGCGGCTGCCCGGTGCTCGCGCAGCAGCGCAGCGGTCGCCGCCAGATTGGCGTGCGGGTCGAGCCCGTCGCAGGCGCTGGTGTAACGCTCGGGGTGATAACCGAGGTTGGTCTGGCCCAGGCCGACGTCAATCCGCTTGGGGTCGTGCGCGGCGAGTGCCTGGATCAATGCACTGCAGGCCTGTTGGCGTGTAGCGAAGCGCTGTGGCGCGCCGGCCACGTTCAGCGTCCATGGCCAGGGGACGGTGTGTCCGCGCAATCGCGTACCACTTTCCTGCAGGGCTACGGCGAACAGCACCGAGGCGGGGATGCCGGCTTGGGCGGCCACCCACTGGTAGGCCGGCGGAATGCTATCGGCGGAGGCCGGCAGGGCAATTGCCAGGGCCGCCACCCCAATCAGTCGACGCGCTGCCATTGGCCCTCCACTGGCGCGTAGCGCGCGGGCAGCGGCCGGCGGGCACCGAGGGCGAACCAGCGACCACGGTCATGGTTGAGCGTCACCTGGCCGCCGTTGACTTGCGCCTCGGTAATGCCGGACTCGCGGGCCCACTGGCGCAGTCGCGCGTCGTCCCCCTGGCTGCCGACCAGGTAGATATCCAGGCGCAGGCCCTGCTTAAGCCACGGCTGCAGATCAGCTTGGCAGGTGCGGCAGGGTTGTTCGACGAACACGGCGTAGCGGGTGCTGGACATAGAGGTCGCGTTGCTGCTCATTCCTTGCACCGGCTGCAGGCCCGGATACAGGCGCGCCCAGGCGGCACTGTAGGCCTGTTGGTAGGCAAGCTCGCGTTCGGCCCGTCGGGCCTCCAGGCGCACCTGCAATTCGGCATAGTGCTGGCGCTCTTGCTCGGTCTCGGCTTCCACGCCCAGGGTGGTCAATGGATCAAGCTGCGGCGACCAGTAGCGGCGGGGGCCGCGCCGCAGTTGCTCGAACTTGGTCCACTCGCTGTCGTTCAAGCCCCAGACCCCGGCCGCAGCCGTGCTTGCTTCTCTCAGTGGCTCCAGTGTACTGGGCTGCGTTGCGGCGTCTGCAACCGCTGGTGCGGCCGAGACGTGAGCGTTCCAACCACCGATCGCGAGCACTATCAGAGCTAACGTCATAGATCGACACATAGGGATCACCTCAGGGCAGCGGCAGGCTGCGTTCGGCTTGACCGGCAACGCGGAATACGGCGCGCTGCGCCTCAATCCGCTGAAGTTGCCAGCCCGCGAGGCTTTCCTCCGGCTGCAGCAAGCGTACGGCGGCCAGCGACGCTTCACCGACCGGCAACACCGCCAGAAAGCGCGCGCTGCCGCGTGACTCGACGCCGAGCAGCGAAAACGGCGGCGCGGCAGAGCGGATGCGATGAGCCTTGCCCGGCGCATTACTCTCAACCACAGGGTCGTTACCACGGCTCTCCAGAGTCTTCAGGCGTGCGGCCAGTGTGCCCGACAGCTCCTCGACACCGCCCAGCCGCTGCGCCCACGCGGCCATCGCCGCAGGGCTGGGCACCTCCGCCGACAAACCTTTGAGCTGGGCCAGTGAAGTGCTCACACCCTCGAGGTCGTTGCGGGCGGCAGCCTGTTTCGACGCCAGTGCCTCTTGGGCGGCGGCCAAGGAAGCACATTGCGCCTGCACCGCTGTCTGCTGCTCCTGCAATTGCGTGAGCTGACGGCGCAGTGCCGGGACAGGATCTGGCTGGGGCGCAGCACCAGCCGTCAGCAGATCAGCCAGTTGCTGCTGATGCTGATAAGCGATCCCGGCGAGCAGGGCGGTCGTGAGGCACAGGGCGCCGATCAGCAGGTTCTGGAACGTCTGGGCCTTCATTGGGCGAGCTCCGGCATCGGCAGCGGTGCTGGTTCCTGGGATCGCGGCGCATAGCACACACTGCGTCGAATGGGATCGACGCTCAGTTCCCAGGCAGGCCCGGCCAACAGGGTCAACGCCTCCAGCAGTGGCACAGGCCCGAGTTGGTAATGCACGGCAGGCAGCGGCAACTGCAGCAGTGCCGCCGCCGACCCTGCGTCCGCACACAGGGCATAGCCCGAATGCTGCAGCACATGCCGCACGCCGTCGCCGACCGTGGCGTGCAGGGCGGACGAGAGGTGGATCTCGACCATCTGCAACAGCAGCAGGCGCTGCTCTTGCGTGGGCTGGGTGTTGACCAAGGTGTAGCGGCCTTGCCGTATCCAGGCGGGAGGCTGTTCCTCCAGGTGCGCATTGACAGTGGCCGGCTCAGGGGATTGCGCTGGCAGCGAGGTGGGCGGGCGATGTTCGGCACAACCATTCAAGGCGAGCAACAGCGCAAGCAGAGGCAGGAAGAGCAGGTGCATGGCGGTATCCCCAAGGCAGTTGCCGTTACCTTGGCGAATTCTCGACGTTTTGCCCTGCGATAAAGCGATTCCTGCTGCACCGGTATGCAACACCCATGAAAAAGGCGCCCGCAGGCGCCTGCGTTCAATGATCAAGGTACAGCGGCAGCTCCGCCATTGGCGCTGCGTCGGGGTCGAACAGCAGCCAGCGCACGTCGGCTTGCCCCGCCAGTAACAGCAGGCTCGCCAGCACAGGCGGTACGCCGTCGTCCTGCAGCCGCGCCGCGACCTCGGCGAGCACGTTGGTCGTGGACCGGGGTGGTGGGTCGCGCAGCCAGGGCGTCGAAAACAGCTTGCACCCCACCGTATGGCTGTCGACCAGCTCGAAGCATTCAAAGAAACCCGCCGGCGTGCCTCGCCATACGCGCTCCTCGAGTTGCTGGAACTCCCCCCGCGGCAGATGAGCACTGCTGATTTCCCAGCTGCGGCTGTAGTGCCCGGTGGTAAAGGACAATTGTTCCACCAGCGCTTTTACCGCCTCCTCAGTTGGTAAATCGCCGAGGTGCATGGCCTGGCCAAAGTGGTCGGCCATCAATGAGTAAACCACCGCCGTGAGGGTGCCAGTGTCGGTGTACTGCGCCATCAACTCGGGGTCGACGCAATGCTCGCCGGTGACCAGGGCAACGTCGTCATTGAAGCCACACCTGCAGCGGCTGAGCTGCTCATCCGGCAGGTGCTGCTGGGAAGGGTGCAAGGCCCGGTAGCAGGGCTCACAGTAGCTGTCGTAGAGGATCTGCAACTGGCGCTCATAGCGAAACGACAAAAAGCCGCGGGCTAAGGGATTGCTCGGGAAGGTAGGCATGGCCGTTCTCCAGGGACAGGAAAAAGCCACCCCATGTCGGCGGTGGCTGGGGACGGGGGGATCGGGTTCACAGCCAGCCGTACTCCGCCAGGGACAGCGGCTGGCCGGCGCCGACGATGATGTGGTCCAGCACGCGGACCTCGACCAGCGCCAGGGCCTCGGTGAGCCGCGTGGTCAAGGTACGGTCGGCGACGCTGGGTTGCGGGCACCCCGAAGGATGGTTGTGGCTGAGGATGACGCCGGCGGCGTTGTGCTCAAGCGCATGGGTCACCACCCGGCGGGGGTAGACGCTGGCGCCGTCGATGCTGCCGTGAAACAGCACCTCGAAATGCAGCACGCGATTGCGCGAGTCCAGGCACAGCATGGCAAACACTTCATGCCGATGCGGGGCCAGGCGCAGCTTCAGGTAGGCGCTGGCGTCGGCCGGGGTGATGAGCAGCTCGCCGCGCTGGAAGTACCGACGGTCGAGCAACTGCAGTGCCTGGTCGATCAGCGCATCCTCGCTGACGCGTTGGATCAGGGCGGGGTCGACCGACTCGACCCGGTTGAGAACAGTGTTCATGGGCAAGGCCTCGGAAAGGGCGGAGCGCCCCCCAAGGGAGTGCCCCAGGTGGGTGAAGAAGCGTTCGCCTACAGGCGGGTGAACCGATGACGGGCACCGTGCAGCGCACTGCAACAGGCGTCGCATGGGTGGGAGGAACAGGCTTCGCTGCCTGTGTGGGTGTGCGGATCAAAATCCGCGCTCAGTGGCAGCAGCGCCTGCAAGGCAGTGCACATCGCGGTGATACGCCGCTCGACCTCAGCCTCGCTGTAATACAACGACAGCGTGCAGAAGTCGTCGTAGGCCACCGCTTGCATGCAGTCGTTGCAGAGCCAGTAGCTCTCCATGTCGACCTCCGGCGGTTGGAGTGAAAGCAGGCGCCCGGCAGGGCGCCTGAAAGAGTCGCGGTGGGCCGTCAGGCCTGCGCGCGCGTTGCGGTGGAGGTGCGTCGTGCGTGGGGTCCGCTTTGGCGCCGTGCGGCGCTGGAGCGTGCCGTTGCTGGTGCGGTGGGTTCGTCGGGTTCAGCTTCACCTTCAGGTTCAGCGTTCGCCTGCACCGCAACCGGGCCAGCGCTAGGCTCAGGGCGAGGGGGCGCCTTGTAGGTGAACTGGCCGTTGACCTTGATCCACTCGATGAAGATCAGCCGACCCTTGAGGCTGGCACCGGGTTGGCCTTTGCGCTCGCCTTTTTCGTAGGTGAAGGCATCGACCCACAGGTCGCCAATGCGAAAGGCCAGCAGCACCTTGTGGTCGGCCTTGACGTCCTCCAGATGCTCGCGGATCAGCCGTTCGGCCTCACCACCGGCGACCTTGCAGTCGAAGCGGGTGTACTCGACGTCGTCGGCCGCGCCGTGCAGGGCAGCAATGTCACAGGCCATGAACGGTTGGCCGCGGCGTACGGGGACTTCGCGGATGCGGTTGAGGTAGCCAATGCCTTTGGTGTGCAGGTTGAAATAGCTGGTGGAGGGGGCAGCAGCGCTTGCAGTGGTCATGGTGAGTCTCCTGGTGATGAAACACGCGGCGATTCACCGGCCCTGACGGGAGTGACGGCCGCAAGGGGAGGGTGCAGAGGGTCAATGGACCGGGCAAAAAACGGCGCTCACCATCGAGGGAGTCGATGGCCGTGCGAGCTGCCGAGCGCGGGTCGCACTGGGGATGATCCACCCGGGGAGGGCGTAGCCTTGAAGGTTCGGGCTACCTGGCGGCTGTCAACGACAGCGGATGCACCCCATCTATAAGCCGCCACCCGCGCGTCGTCAACGGCCGATTCGGACACGCTGTTGCGCGCGGTACGCGGTGGCTCCCAGTGGAAATGGCGCGGCGAAAAAATAGCCCGATGGTCATCAGGCTACGACAAGCAGGACCACCTTTGCCCCGGCACTGGCCCGCGTGGCGCGTGGCAATCGCCAGCGAGAGCGGCAGTGGGGGCAACCGACCCGTGTCGTGGCCTGGGTCGGAAAATGCTGGCACGCATCCGCGCACAAAAGGTGCCCAGTGTGTCGCCGGCGGGCACCGGTGCTGAGCACGGTCGCCGAAGCGGATGACCCCTGCGGCCGCCATCCAGCCACATGGGTCATCCGCCTCGCGACGCTGTGTCGCCGAGCAAGATCAGGGGGAGAAGTGTAAGTAGCTCCGAACTCGAGGAGTCTGACCGCGCTGCCCGGAGCGAATCGGTCTGGGATCGCCAGAGGGCGAAGGGCAACCCCACTACAGCAGCGCCAGGGGCTGCGGTCAAGCCGCAGCCGCCGACCGGCTAGGGCGCGCGTTTGCCCTGCGTCCGGGAAGCCTTGGGTTTGGCCTTGGCCTTCGGCGGGGCGATGGGTTTGCTGCCCTTGCACTCCGGGTAGCGTGAACAGGACCAGAAACGCCCGCTGCGCCCTATGCGCGGGTGCATGACGCTGCGGCAGACCGGGCAGAGCGGTTCCTTGACCACAGGGACCGTGAGCTGCCGTTGCGCATGGCTGTGCACCAGTTGGCTGAGCCAGGCCGCCTGCTTTGCCAAAAACGCCTCGACGCTGAGCTGGCCGTGTTCGATGCGGTTCAATGCCTGCTCCCACAGCGCGGTGAGCAGCGGATCGGCGACCTCGGGCGGCACCGCGTCGATCAGGGTGCGCGCGGCAGGCGAGGCGGCCAGGTGGCGCTGGCGCTTGACCAGGTAGCCATGCTCAAGCAAGCCCTGAATGATGGCCGCGCGGGTCGCCTCGGTGCCGATGCCCAGGCTGTCCTTGAGGGTCTGCTTGAGGTGGGGATCGGCGACCTGGTTGGCGATGGTTTTCATCGCCTTGACCAGCGTGCCTTCGGTAAACGCCTTGGGCGGCTGGCTCTGATGCGCCTTTACGGTGGCGTCGAGCAGCGGCAGCACGCTGCCTTCGGCCAAGGTCGGCAGTACCTGGCCCTGCTCGACGGACTCACTCTGGTCGGCCTCGTCAATGACCGCGCGCCAGCCGCGCACCTGGACCTGCTTGCCTCGGGCGAGCAGCACGAGTTCGGCACTGTGCAGCTCGACCCCGGTCTTCAGGTACGCGTGCGCGGGCAGGAACTGCGCCAGGTAACGGGCGCGTATCAGCCCGTAGACCGCGCGCTCATGCTCGGACAGCCGCCCTAGGTCGATGCGCGCCGCGGTGGGGATGATGCCATGGTGGGCGCTGACCTTGTCGCTGTTCCAGGCCCGCGAGCGCAGTGTCGGGTCAATCTGGGTGAACACCTGCGCCAGCGCCGGGTCGGCCACGCTCAGGGCGCGCAGCACGCCGGGGACGTCGCCGAGCATGTTCTCCGGCAGGTAGCCGCAATCGCTGCGCGGGTAGGTGGTGGCCTTGTGGGTCTCGTACAGGGCCTGGGCGATGCTCAAGGTCTCTTGGGCGCCCAGGCCGAGCTTGGCCGAGCAGACCTCCTGCAGTGTGCCCAGGTCGAACGGCAGCGGCGGACCCTCGCGCACCTGTTCGACCTCGATGGCGTGCACCTGTGCCTGACCACGATCCAGCAGCGACCGACAGGCTCGCTGCGCTGCGGCCAGGTCCAGGCAGCGCCCGTGCTCGTCCCCCGCCCCGGCCGGCACCTGCCAGCGCGCCCTGAAGCGCTCGCCGGCGGCCTGCAGTTGCACCTCGACGGTCCAGAACGGCGTGCTGACAAAGCCGGCGATCGTCCGGTCGCGCTCGACCACCAGGCGCAGGGTCGGCGTCTGCACCCGCCCCACCGGCAGCACGCCGTCGAAGCCTGCGCGGCGGCCGAGCAGGGTGAACAGGCGGCTGAGGTTGATGCCCACCAGCCAATCGGCCCGCGAGCGCGCCAGGGCGCAGTGGTACAAGGACAAGGTCGCGGCGCCGGAACGCAGGTTGGCCAGCGCCTGGCGAATGGAACGCTCGTCCAGTGCCGACAGCCACAGGCGCAGCACAGGCCCAGCGTAGCCGCAGCGCTCGAGCAGCTCGCGGCCGATCATCTCGCCCTCGCGGTCGGCGTCGGTGGCGATCACCACCTCGTCGCAGGCCTGCAGCAACTGCTCGATGACCTTGAACTGCGCTGCGACGCTGGGCTTGACCACCAGCCGCCACTGCGTGGGCAGGATCGGCAGGTCCTCCAGGGCCCAGCGCTTGAGATGAGCGCCATAGGCGTCGGGCGGCGCGGCCTCCAGCAGGTGGCCGATGCACCAGGTGACGCACAGCGCCTCACCCCGCCAGCAGCCATCGCCGCGGCGGGTGGCCTGCAGCACGCGGGCAATGTCCTTGGCTTGCGAGGGTTTTTCGCAGATAAACAGACGCATGGCGCAGGCCTCCGTCAGGGGACTGGGCAGGCTTGCGCCGCCAGAGCCCGTAGCGGCGCAAGCTCGTTGTGGCAAACCTCAGGTGCTTTTGCGCGTACTTTTCTTGCCACTCGCCTTGCCGGTGCTGCCAGCCGACCCGGTTGCGGCAGCGGCCTGTGGTTCGCGCTTCTCGCGCATCACCACCGAGGCCAGCCGGTGCGGCAGGATGCCGATGCGCCGCGCCTCGACCTTGAAGGTGACCCGTGCATTGTCCTCGGCATCCTCCCACTCGTCCTTAACCGTGCGGCCCTCGACCAGGATGCGCATGCCTTTCTGGTACAAGGTGCTCCAGTGCTCGGTGTCGCGGTGCCACAGCTCCACCGGCGCCCAGTAGCCGCCGCGGTCCTCGAAGCCGCCCTCGCGCGGCACCGGGTTGTCGAAATACACGTTGAGCCGCAGCAAACGCCGTGGTTCGCCGTCCTGGGCGGCAAATTCCTGGTACTCCGGGGCGCTGCCGATATTGCCTTCGCCAACAAATAACGTGCTCATGGGTGGTGCTCCTGGGTTGAGGGAGAATCGGGGTTGAGGATGAGGTCCGCTTCGACCAGGCGCACGGCGCCGTGGATCACTTGGCGCGACAGCGAGTGCAGACTGCTCATCTGCAGGTTGAGCAGGGTACGGTTGACCTCCAGTTGGTATAGCGCTTCACGCACCGACCGCGATAGCTGCGGCTGCTGCATCGCCTGCACCCACACCGGTACGCCCATGCGGCTGAAGTCGCGGCTGCGCCAGCGCAACAACAAAGTCTCGGGCGCGCTGCGCTGGGTGACCAGACGCAGGTCCAACAACGAGAAGGGCGGTTGGCTGGCTACCACCACGGTCGCGGCCATCAGATGCGCCAGTTGTGCCTGCAGGCGCCGCAGTGTGACGGCGAACTCCAGCAGCTCCCCCTTACCCTTAAAAGGCTTTAAAAGGCCTTTTAGGGAGGCACCTTGTTCGAGCTCGCGATAGGCCTGGGCGCAGAGCAGGTTGGCGATGGCTTCATCCAATGTCATGGCCGGGCTCCTCGGTGATGCCGGCCCGCTCGGCCGCCAGCAGCAGATGAGTCTGCTCGGTCCTCGCCTCGGCCACTAATTCGGCGTTTTGCTCGATCTGCGCTTCGTGCTCCGGTTGTTGCTCCGTCAGGAGGGGCGCCTGCCCCTGGCTACGCAGCGTGGCAGGGGCAAAGCGCGATCGGCGGCAGCCCTCGAGGATGTCCTGCGGCGGCAGGCCGAACTTGTCGACCGCCTCGCGCGCCCGGGCATTCTGCGCCGCCATGTCGTCGCGGCTGACCCCGGCGTGGCGGTAGCGCTGCGCCAGGCTGAACAGGCTGCGCAACAGATGGGCGCCGCGGTCGATCCAGATCTCCATGTCGCGGCGGCCGATCAGCGCGGTGTGATGTGCCAGCAGCACCCGGCGCACCAGGGTGTCGTAGTCGGTGAGCAGGTAGACGGCGAGAAAACCCAGCTGGCTGCCGATGAACAGCGGCAGGGTCACTGGATGGATGTTGAGGTTGTCGCCAATGCTGATCTGCGCCGGCAAGTCGCGCTCCAGGTGCTCGACCTGTTCGGCCAAGCCCAGCAGGTCAGCCTTGGCCTGGTCCAGCTTGTGCTCCAGTTGCAGCATGAACCAGTCGGCGAAGGGATCGTCCTGGCTGCTGGCTTGCTTGAGCTGGTTGGTGACGCTGATGTAGCCGGCCATGCCGATGATGGCGTTGACGTCCTCGCGGGCCGGCCGCCCTTGCCAAAGGCGCGCGGCGTGATGGGTGTGCAAGGTCAGGGTGATGCTGCTGCGCAATGAGCCCAGGTTGAGCTGGTAATGGTCGACCATCGTCGGGTCCTCGCCAGAAGGGGTGGGCACACGATGGCGGCCGGCGAGCGCGTTGGCAGCGATCAATGTGAAGGCGGTGGGTTCGGATTGCCGAGCGGGTGTGGAATGCCCTGGACTTGATCCCGGCGGCATCACGGCCACTGAGGGTCGGAGTGTTCCAGTGGGCTGGGGCAGGGGTGCAGAGTATGGATTCGAATAACTGAATGATGGCCAGGCTGAGCGCCCGAGCGGTGGCGTCAGTTGAACGACCGCGTCTGCATCCGGCAGCGGTTCACCGTCACCACCCGAGGCCCTGTTAAGGCTGGCGTTTTTGATGCCGGCGGAATCAAATCCAGCGCAGTCCACTGTGCTAGTGGTACTTACCTGGTGCTGGCCGCGGCATGCCACGCGTAGGTGCGCTGCTGGGTGTCCTGGTTGTAGGCCACACCGCATGATCCATCAGTTAGCGGCCACTTCAGGCCATCTGTCTTCGAATTCGGCTCGACAGTCCCGAGTGGATGTTGCTGGATTAGATCCCGCCGGCATCAAATCAGTGGGAGCAATCGGGTACAGTCGGCGGCAACCCACGGTTGGGACCGCGAACTGCGGCGCCGGTTAGCCTGGCGGTGCTGGCGACTGCGTCCGTCACCCTCGTCCCCACACTAGTCTCGCGTCCAGCGTCTTCGCTGGACCTTGGTGGATTTGATGCCACCGGCATCAAGTCGACTGTATTCCACTGACGACTCGGCAGCGTTGTTTGAGCTCGTTCAGGCACGCCAGCGCCAACGGTGAAGCCACCTTGCTCGCGCTATCCGGTTTTGCTTGCTTGGGGGGCGATGGTGGTTTGGCCGTACAC
Source organism: gamma proteobacterium L18 (assembly GCA_000497835.1). Classification (GTDB taxonomy): domain Bacteria; phylum Pseudomonadota; class Gammaproteobacteria; order Pseudomonadales; family Pseudomonadaceae; genus Aquipseudomonas. The sequence continues at coordinate 218,273 of KI547168.1, forward strand.
GATTCGGTGGCCAGCGCGCGAGCGGCCCACAGGGTGAACTCGCCCTTGCAGGCGCGCTTGATCAACCCCATCAGATAGGCGCCCGGTTTTCGGATGGTGCCGCCAGCGCAGCGCACCGCCGCCTCATTGATCACTGCTTGGCGTTGGTCCGGTGCCAACTGGCTCAAGGCCTTGCGCGCAATCTGCCGTTCGCTCTGGCTCAAGGTCAGCGTCTCGGGCCAGGTCGGTCCGCTGCCAGGTTCGGCAGGCGCCAGTACTGTTTTTTTACTGCTTTGCTTTGTTTGTACTGTACAGGCAGCGTCGGGCATCCGAACGTCAGCCAAAACCGGGGCCTCATGGCCAGGTTCGGAATTGCTGCACACCGCGTCGGGAAAGCGAACCGGGTCGGTCTGACCGCGTTCGGAATCCTGTCGTGGTGAAATCTGCTCCAGGGGCAGGGCCTGTTGGTTGGCATGGGGGGCCGTGATCGGTAGGCCGTCCAGCCACTGAGGGGCGAGGGCTGGGTCGTCGCGCAGTGCAGCGACGGTATGCTGGGCTACGTCGCGCACGGCTTTGGTCGCATGCGCCAGGCTGTCGCGGACGAAGGCCAGGTACCTGCTGTCCAGCTCAAGAGCCTTGGCCGGGCTGAGTGCTTGTTCATGCAGGCGGTAGCGGCAGCCGCGCAAACAACCCCGCTCATCGCGCGTGCGCTCCACCAGACTGAGCCAACCGGTGAGGCGCAGGACACAGAGCGCGCGGGCAATGGTTTCCCGCGACGCGTGGCCGCCGCAGGGGCTGCTGGCCAGGTACGGCTGTAGGTCCTGGTAGCCCGGGGTGGGCATGCAGCAGTCATTGATCAGCCAGCGCAGGATCTGCCAAGCGTTGCGTTCTAGCGGCGTCAGGCGCATGTCCAACAGCAACGGCAGAGGGGTGACAGGGGCGACCTGCTCAACCACAGGCTGCATTGCGTTGTGTTGCGTCGGCTCAATGGGCTCGATGGACTTAGCGGGCTCTGCAGATTGTGCCGAGGGAGTGCGGTTTTGCGCCAGCGGGACGCACTGCAGCACGACCTTGGCCCAGTCCACTTCATAGAAGGTCATGAGTCACCTCCATACAGGCCAATCTGCTGCCAGATCAGGGTCAGGCTGATGTGCTGCTCCTCGGCCAGCATCATCATGGCATCGAGCGGGTCTCCCTCCTGGTCCGCCTCGCGTAGTTGCACCCAGCGCTGCCAAACGGCGTGCTCCTGTGCCTCGCTCAGTTGCAGCGGGCGCCCACGGTGGGTGTCGATCTTGAGTACGCGGCGGCGCAATGCCGTTTGCGAGTGGTCCAGGCCAAAATGGCGGTACATGATGGTGGAGCTGGCGCCCAACCGCAGCGCACGGTTGATCAAGCGCTCGTGCTGCTCATCTCGCTCGGCTTGGGTGATCAGCCGGCGCAGCACCGTGACGTCGACCTTGATTTCCACCCACGGAACCGGTGAATGCGCCAGGTGCGAGAGGGTGGTCGGCGGCAGCGATTGCAGCAACTCGATGTCCTCGTCGGCCAGCCCCAGGGCCCGACATCGCTGCAGGCGTCCGTGGCGTAACTCATGCAACACCTGATTGAGCATGGCGTGGTTGAGCAGGTTGAAGGTCGTGCTCATGCGGCACCTCCGGGGCGGTTCTAGCTAGTAGTGGACAGCGACAGCTCGACCAGTCGGCGAGACAGGCGGATCAGTTCGAACAACTGCAGCAACTGTTCATCGGGCAAGCGCTCCAGAGGGACGTACAGCGGCGCACGGTTGCCCAGTGGCTGGTCGTACACCCCGGTCATCAGCTGGCCGAACAGGGCGGAGGGCAATTGCTGACGCTCGGGCCAGCTGACGTCGTCCTGGGTACGCAGCAAGGCTGACAGCAGCAGTTGAATGCCGATGGCACGCGGCGTGGTGGGGGCGTGCTCCTGGACAAGGGTAAAGCCCAGATCGGCCTCCTGAGCGATGACTAGGTGGGCCATGCCGGCATAACGGGCCAGCGCCGTTGCCAAAAGTGCACAGGCGTTGCGCAAGTCGCGCAGATTGTCGTTCCGTGGCTGGATCGGCCAGTGTTGATTCAGCACATCCGTGACAGCGCTTTTCTCCTGCGGCGGTATTACTGATTCTGTGCGGGATAACGAAGTCGGCAGCGATGAGGGTGGCTGTCGGACGGGATCAGGCGCGATCGCTCCTCGTGTTACCTCGCCATCGATGATCGCCCTCGCCGCCTGCGAGGCCGGTTCTGGGGGGGCATGGTCAATATCGCCGGGGTCGGCTGGTAGTTGTGGTGGCCGAGGCGATGCTGCCGGGTCATTATCCGATCCTGATGGCTCGGCTTTGGACGGGCTGATGGGGCGGACCGGGGTTTGCTGGAACAGTTCTAACGCCAGCAGCCGGGGTGATTGGTTCAAGGCCTGCGCCATATGTAGCAACAGGTCATCCTGTACGACGGACACGTCAAAGGTCGTCGGGTCTGCATCGAAGGGCATGAGCACCGCCATCCACAGCTGCTCGAAGGCCGCCGTGTCCGAGGAATACCGATGCCAGGTCTGCTCGGCCCGGCGGCGCAGGCCAATCAGGCGCTCGATCGCCACCTTGCCCAACCCCGCGTACAGCACCTGGGGTAGGGCAGGCAGTACATGCTCCAGGGTATCGAGCATCCGGCTGATCTGCGCCTGCGAGATGGGATAGCCCCCTTGGCTCAAACGCTGGGCCAGCTCGCGTTGGCTGAGCGCCGGCACTTGCTGCTCGATCATCTGCTTGAGTGTGGCGATGGCCAAGGCGCGTTCGATGAAGGTCAAGGGGCCGTGCAGGTCACTTTCGGTCAGGTGCCCCAGCAACACCAGCGATTCGTCGATCCAGGGTCGGAATAGGCAATGGATACGGAAGAAGCGCTCTTCATGCGTTTCCTGCCACAGCTCGGTGAGGATGGCCAGGCGGGTGTTGCCGCCGTTGCGGATGATGAAATGCGCCTCACCTGGCCGGCGGGTGATGGGCGGCGACTGATCCAGCCCCCGATCCCTGATTGAGGCTTTGAGTTCGGCGTACAACGGATTGCGAATGATGCGGGGGTTGTGTTCGTAGGGGCGCAGTTGTTCCAGCGTCACCACCATGGGGGTATCACAGCGCGGATCTTCAATGCCCTGCACCCCTACGCGGTGAGGGAAGTGAGCTTGGTGCAATTTGTCGGTGATTTCCTCGGGGGTGGGCGTTTTCATCAGGCTCAACTCTCGGGCAAGGAATGTTGCCGATCACGGATCGTCCAGGTCGCGCTTAGCGTTCTCTTCGAGGATGCAACGTCGGCAACGGGATGCCGTGACCGTTGCCGCCGAAGACGCCGCGTGCGCTAGGGTACAGCGACGCTCAATGCGCTGGGCTCAGGCAGGGGGGCGAGTGCCACACAGAGTGAGTGAGCCGTTCACGCCATTGCGGGAACAGTTCGAGCGCCAATCCCTGCATGACTTGAGCCGCGCAGGGACCGCGGACACCTGATGCTGGTCGCGACTCCACGCGATGGGCCGGCAATCCCAGCGATGCGGCATTCAAGTAGGCGACTCGATCGGGTATCACGGTGTCACACAGGCTGACGTGCACATCCACCTCGAAGGTCCGACGCAGACTGTGCATGATCAGTCGCGTGTCGCGCCGATTAAAATTGACTTGGTTGAGCAACAATTTAACCGGCGGCAATGCCACCCCCAGATGCCGGTAAGGCTCCAGTTCCTCGAAAAGCCCGAGGGTGCCCCGGCGCAGCTCGCGTGCGGCGAGCATCTCGGGCGGCAGTGGGCACAGGGCGAGGTCCGAGGCCAGGATGGCCATCTCGACCACCACGCTGCGTGCGCCCTGGGTGTCGACGATCAGCATGTCATAATCATCGACGAAGGCGGGCAATAGGTTGCGTAGGCGCAGGCGTCCATCCGGTGCGTGCAGCAGCAGGGTGTTCAAGTGGCCGGCGCGGTCATTGGAGACAATCACATCGAGGCCGGTAATTACGGTGTGGCTGATAATCAGCTCGCCCGCCGTACGGTTGAATGCGATCAGCTCGTAGCAGCCCTCAGGGCTGGGATTCTCCAGCGCGTAGTAGCTGGACAGCGTCGGCTGACTGTCCAGGTCCAGGAGCAAGACCCGCAGCCCGGCGTCAGCCAGCAAGCCCCCCAGGTTGGCAGCGACGGTGGTCTTGCCGGCGCCGCCTTTGGTTGAGATCAGCGAAAGCACGTCCATGATCTAGGTCCGGACCGAGAGGCGCTGGAGCACCCACTGTTCGATCTCCCAAGAATCCCAGCCCACCGCACGGGTGCCAATGCGCCGACATTGCGGAAATTGGCCGGCCTTCATCAGGTTGTAGATGTGCGAGCGTTTGAAGCCTGTTTTCGACTCCACCTCGTCGCGGCGCAGGATGCGGCGGGGCTGGGTGTCGCTAGTCGATGGCAATGGCGAAGCGGGGGAAACGTTCATGATGTCACTCCTGAGCACCGGGTGGTGCGTGGTGGGAAGTAACCTTCAGTCAACGTCGGAAAAGGGAAAAAGTCATTGCCAGGCAATAGCAGTTATTGCCTGGCAATGCTCGCAGGTCTCTATTTTTCTTGAATTAAAAGTCGCCGAGATTCTGAAAATTTCCGATCAAGGGTGCGTTTTGTCAGACCCGCAATACCCGGGAAATAGCGCAAGATTTCCTTCACTAGGTCCACCTGCTTCTTATACACCGACTGCCATTGGCCGCTGGGCGCCTTGCCGACGCAGACCACAAGGACAGCGCCAAGGACAACCGACAGTGTGTATAAAGACCGTTCGCCGGGCATCGTCAGGACGGCTCCTCGCTTCAATAATGCGTCATACCGGCGCTCGACAGCCTCACATTGCTGCTGCCACCGCAGGCTCTCCTGATGCGATTTGTCGATCTCCTTGATCGCAGCAGCCAACTCTGCCGATTGAGCCAGGTGTGTGCCCAATGCAATACAGTGGCTGTGATCGTTCGCAGGGAGAAAAATGAAGTCGGGTTTTTCATCCGGAAAACAGCGAAGAATCCAGAACCGCAGGTCACATCGACGGACTTGCGAGGCATACAGGCAAGCGCGGACGGGAATCATGAGCGGCTGGCCGAGATACCACGCTTGCAATTCGTGGCTGTCGATGGCATCGCACACCCGCTCGAGGTAGAGGGGCAGCAACGGCCAGCGCGAACAGCCAGACAGCAGCTTTTGCGGTTGCTCGAACGCGATCTGGAGAATTTCCTGTTGGTGCTGCGTTTGATGGCACCAATGCATGGCGACGTCGACTGGGCTGTAGTAGTTCTGCTGGATAAGCATGGCTTTTTGCCTCGCTTGGTTGATACTTTATCCTTGAGAAGGCAGAGAGTTAACACTTGGCTCCTCTGCGCCAGTTGTGTCGAATTAAGCAGATACGGAATCCAAAAGTGTGAGCAAAACACAGTGAAAATATTGGATCCAGAACAGTGACATCGTTTTGTTTGAGATGTTTTGCGGTCGTGTGGTATCTAATTTGTTACGAGGCGGCGATGGAAGGACGCCAAACAAAGAACCAGTAAAAAGCATATGCTTTTCAGATGGTTGGAAGTATTGGTAAAAGCTTGTCAGGGCTTTTTTTGAAATATTTGGTAATAAAATCAATGCGAAGCTTGGCTCTTTTGGCTTTGAGCAATGGTCCGAAACGAGTCCTCGTGAATGGGTGCTGGGTTGCCAAAGCAGGAGGTCGTGGACTGCCGGCCGCAGGAAGTGCAACCAGCATCCTAGTTGAAATTTTACCCTCCGCTAGCCATCGGCTGGCTCCTCTAGCCGGCCCGAAATCCCTGAGTGCGCTTAAGCTCGTGAGGCTCCAGCATGCGCAGGGTGATGGCGATCATCATGTAGTCGCCGACCATCACAATGTCGGCGCGCTCGGTGAGGCCAACAGTCATCAGTTGCTACGGCTCCTAAAATTTTTGTAGTGGCCTGGCCATGTATCGGAACTCGATACATTGTGTCGACGTCAAGGTGGTGGCCATTTAGCATGTGGCCACTATTTTGATATCAATCGGTTCAGGGATCGAGCATGTTGGCGGTTTCACCCCGGATGGGGCTGTTTTGTCTTGCGCTGGCATTGTGTCCACTCCAATACGCGAAGTCTGCCCCCACCCCCGGTGACCAGGATTTGATACGCGACCGCCAGGATCGGTTGATACAGGACCAACAACGGCGCCTGGAGGAGTTAAAAAAACTGCCCGGTCAAGCTGCTGAGCCTGCCACGCCTGCGGCGCCGGCCCAGAGTCGTTGCTTCACCATCCAGACCATCGAATTGAAGGGCGCTGACAGCTTGTCGCCCACAGAGCGCATGCGGCTGATCCAGCCTTACCTAAGGCCTCGAGGTGCCGCAACTCAACGAAGTACTTAAGGTCATCACCGACCGCTACATCGCCCTGGGCTTGGTTACCAGCCGGGCTTACCTGCCGCCCCAGGATTTGCCCAAGGGACATTTGACCGTGCAGGTCATCGAGGGCCACCTGCAAAGCCTCAAGCCGGGGCAGGGCAGTGGCCTGTCCCTGCGCGAGCTGGACATGGGCTTTCCCGGCCGCGCTGGGGATGTGCTCAACCTGCGTGAAGTGGAACAGCTGGTCGACCAGCTCAACCGCCTGCCCTCCAACCAGGCGCAGATGGCCCTGGTGCCCGGCGCCACGGTGGGCAGCACCGACGTGCAGGTCAACAACGCGCCGCAGAAACCCTGGCGGCTCTCGCTGTCGCGCAACAACGACGGCCAGAAAAGTACCGGCCAACAGCAGTGGGGTTCGCACCTGGACTGGGACAGCCCCCTGGGCCTGGCCGACCAGCTAAGCCTCAACGGCGGCCAGGATGCCCACCCGGATGATCCGCACAACAGCCACAACGCCGGCCTGAGCTACAACCTGCCGTATGGCTGGTGGAACTTCACCTACCGCTACAACAGCAGCGACTACCGCTCCCTGGCCGAGGCCAACGGTTTCGATTTCAAGCAAAGCGGCGACAGCACCACCCAGCAGTTCAAGGCCGAGCGCGTGGTGTACCGCGACGCCCTGAGCAAGACCTCCCTGAGCCTGGGCCTTTCGCACCTGGCCACCAACAACTACGTGGCCGGCAGCCGCCTGGACGGCAGCAGCAACCGCATCACCGAGCTGCAGTACGGCCTCAACCATGGCCGGCGCATCGGCGGCGCGTTTCTCAACCTGGACCTAGGCCTGCAGCAGGGCATCGGCGCCCTCGATGCCCAGGGCGACCACGACCCGGGCTCGGCCGACCCCACCGCACGCTACCGCAAGTACACCGCCATGCTCAGCTACCTGCAGCCGTTCAAGCTATGGGGCGAGGCGTTCAGTTTCAGCAGCCTGGCCACCGGGCAGCACAGCGAGGATGTGCTGTTCAGCGCCCAGCGCATGAGCCTGGGCGGGCAGGCGTCGATCCGCGGCTACCAGGACGAATTCCTCACCGGCGACAGCGGCGGCTACTGGCGCAACGACCTGCGCTGGAGCCGCCCGGTGGGGTGGGCCTGGCTGCAACCGATGTTCAGCGAATACGGCAGCGACATCGGCTATGACCAGGGCGTGATCAGCGACAGCAAACACGCTGGCGACCAGCACGGCCGGGTGTCCAGCGACTCGCTGGAGCTGTTTGCCCGCGGCCAGCACCTGACCCTGAGCGTCACCCTGGCCCACTCGCTGCAGCGCCCGGCGGCGTTCAGCGACAGCGAAGCCCCAGTGTATTTGCGCCTCGAATTCCTCCTTTAAAAACGCTTGCGAGACCTGAACATGGACGTACGCCAACTGGCCTTCCTGGCCCGCCAGCCTTCGGCTGCCATTCAACCTCGCGAGCGTTTCTGGGGCATCTCCAAACGCGGCCTGGCCTTCGTGCTGGCCAACGCCCTGTTCTGGCAGCCACTGTGGGCCCAGGCCGGGGGCCTTGCGGTCAGCGGGCAGGGCACCACCACCACGGCTGCCGCCAACGGCGTGCCCATCGTCAACATTGCCGCGCCCAACGCCAGGGGCCTGTCGCACAACCAGTTCAGCGACTACAACGTCGGCAGCCAAGGGCTGATCCTCAACAACGCCACCAGCAGCACCCAGAGCACCCAACTGGGTGGCATCATCCTGGGCAACAGCAACCTCAAGGGCCAGGCGGCCTGCACCATCCTCAACGAGGTCACGGCAACAACCGCAGCCAGCTCAACGGCTACACCGAGGTGGCCGGCCAGGCCGCCCACGTCATCGTCGCCAACCCCTACGGCATCACCTGCGATGGCTGCGGCTTCATCAACACCCCCAAGGCGACCCTGACCACCGGCAAGCCGGTGCTGGACGCCAGCGGCAAGCTGGACCATTACCAGGTGGACGGCGGCGACGTGGCCATTGACGGCACGGGCATCAACGCTGGCAACGTCGACGGCTTCGAGGTTATTACCCGCTCGGCGCGCATCAACGGCCAGATTTGTCCGCAGTGACCAAGGCGGCTTCGCAGTCGCGGCAACCATAGACTTTGCGGACGTGTTTGATGACACGGATCTGCATCGGGACGATTTCAAGCTGCTCGCTGAGCTCCTCACCGATGGCGTGCTTGCGCCAGCCGCAGGTGCAAGTCAGCTCATGTTCGGGCAGTTCGTGGATGACTTCGATGCGCGGTAGATCGGCAGGCAATGGGTTACGCTTGCCACGGCGTTTGGCGGGTGCGACGACCTCTTCTTCAATGGTCTCGCACGCTAACTCGACCTCGTGCTCCGCTTCATTGAACAACGCCATTTGAGGCGCCGCCGGATCGACGGCCTGCTCTGATTTTCGGCCAAACAGGCGCTGTCTCAGCAGAGCAACTTGTTATTCGAGCACGCCCATCCTGGACTGCATCTTCGCAAGCATCTGCTTGAGCAATTCAGGATCATTAGGAAGGTTGTCGGGCACGAAATTCATGCCCTGGATTATACCGAATCAGGCCACGAATCGCGGCGTCAAAACCTGATGAGGACGGTTACGCCAGAGGTCAGAGCCGTCGAGCATCCAATTGAGCTCCTGGACAGTCAGGACAATCGCTTCGTCCGTCACGTCGGGGGACGTTTTGAAACGTTCGGATTCCAGGCGCTTGAGCCAGAGGCAGAAGCCGTTGCGCTCCCAGTACAAGATTTTCACTCGGTTGCGTGGCTTGTTGAGGAAGATGAAAAGCACCGGATCGAACACGGCGACCTTGATGTCGAGTTCAACCAAGGCCGCCAGACCGTCGATGGATTTTCGGAAGTCGATGGGCTTGGGGTAGAGATAGACTATTTCGACTTTGGTGTCGGGTTGCATCATGGTGAACGGGCTCCTTGAGAGAATCGGGAGCACAGCATCGAACATCACATAAGCGCTTGGAATGTGGGGTTCATGGAGCGCTTACGAACTTCGGGGGGGGGCAGCCCTAACGGCGCGTCGCCTTGGGCCGCCGCCGATAGGCTTCCTCACTCATAGGCTTGGAAATCCCGCCGGTTTTGCTGTCAGGCCAAACCACCCGTCGCTTCTCAAGATCAATCCAGTCCCAGTCCAACGGGCAGATTTCGGAGCAGCGGGCAGCGAACTCGAATTGCAGGTGGATTGCCAAGGGGATGACGTAGTTCTCCAGTCCCTCGGCTTCCATATGTTCCAAGTGACGGAAGATCCGCCCCCGCTCGTCATCCACGATGAGCCGTGTTTCCTTGCCGGGTGGGTACATTGGGACTTGGCGGAAGGGATTCGTGCCGTCCGGACTTAGTCCCCACACTTCGGCTAGGTTGAACATTTTGCGCAGCAGGCCGAAGGTCCGGTCCGCCTCAGCTTGCTTGTAGGCAAGCTTCATCAACGTAGCCAAGTCCGGGCGCTTCACGTTCTGCACCTTCGTCCGCCCCATGATTGGGATGATGCAACGGTCGATGACGCCCTGATAGCCGCGCAGCGTGCTGGGCTTCACCTCGAGCTCCCATGAACAGGTGCAACTGGCGAGTGTGCCGATGATTGAGCCAGCCCACGTGGTCGGACTGCCCAAGGGGCTTGCCTTCGCGCTTATTGAGGGGGGAACCTCTGGAAGATTCACATGCCGCTTCCCACGAACGACCCAGACGGGGTCATGCCCGGAAACCTGCAGGACCTGGCCGCAAGCATGCGGCGATCGGCGGCGCCCCAGTCAATTATTTTTTGATGAAAACTAGCTTCAGACGCACTCCTTGGCAGAGTACGTGGAGGCCTGTACTGGCGATCAAGCGAACCAGGTGGGTGCATGGCGATGAAAATGTTATCTGTGCCGACGCGGGTTATACCGGCGCGGAGAAGCGGCCGGAGCATGAAGGAAAGCCGGTGATCTGGCAGATTGCGGCTCGTCGCAGCAGCTATAAACACTTCAACAAACGCAGCGTGCTCTACAAAGCCAGACGCAAGATCGAGAAGGTCAAAGCGCAGGCGCGAGCGAAGGTCGAACACCCATTCCGTGTGATCAAGCGCCAATTCGGCTATGTGAAAACCCGCTTCCGTGGCTTGGCCAAGAACACGGCGCAACTGATCACGCTGTTTGCCCTGTCGAATCTGTGGATGGTGCGCCAGCAATTATTGCCTGCTGCGGGAGAGGTGCGCCCGTGAGGGCAGAAAACCAAGGCTGTGCCTTGGTTTTCCAATAAACAACGGCTGAAAGTCGGGCTTTTCGGCATCCTCAAACCGTCCATTTCCGGCTGATGAGCAACTTGTTTGGAGTTTCCTAAGACGCTGAAGTGCCATTCCAAAGCTGTTGGATATTTGCCGAGCACGGCTATAAAGCATCAAACCGTTTGTTCGCGCAGATCTGCCAGTCGATAATGCTCGGTGATTTATAGTAAGCGATGGGTCTGAAAAGTCCAGGAGGATTTCACTTGCGTCCTTTTTAGTTGCTGACCGCTCGATGGCCGGAAAGTATTCTGTTATTTCAGTTCATTCCTAAAGCCAAGCTTGGTAGCCCCGCTGTAGTAACTAATTATAGATCTAAATTAGATCGATGTCGTTGATTTTGTATGCCGTGAATTATGTATGACGCTGTCGTCAGTGTAGGCTTTTTCCATAATTTCCACCGTAATAATTGCGTACTTATGTTGGCGAAAGCGGCAGTGCTTCCAAATAATACTATTGTCTTGAAAGCAACCGCCTTTAGTTATATACAAGCGTAAAGTATGGTCAGTCCATGCCGCATCAGGTTATCAATAGATCGATAGCGGGTAGCTAACGATCAGCCTATTTTCGTCGAACTCGTTGGTGCTGTAGTCGCGACGAATGCTGGAATTGCGCAGGCGCACGTTGAGGTCCTTGAAAGTGCCCGATTGCAGGGTGTAGGCGATTTCGCTCTCGCGGCCCCATTCCTTGCCGTCGGTGATGGTGCCGGTGTGCACATTGCTGCCGCTGATGTAGCGGTTCATCAGGGTCAGGCCGGGTATGCCCAGGGCGGCGAAGTTGTAGTCATAGCGCAACTGCCAGGAGTGCTCCTGGGCGCTGTCGAAGCTGGAGTTGTAGCTGTCGTTGGCCAGGGTGCCGCCGCTGGTACCGTTGACACGCATCCAGGCGTTCTTGCCGGTCAGTTTCTGCAAGCCTACCCACAGCGTGCCGCCACCGTAGCGCGCCGAGAACATGCTGGACAGGGTGCGGTTGTCGAGGGCGCCGTCCAGGGCCGCGCCATCTTCCTTGCCCCAGAAGTAGCCCAGGTTGGCGCCCAGGGTCCAGTCGCCCACGGCCTGGCTGTGCAGCAGTTGCACGTATTGCTGCTGGTAGATGTCCTTGAGCTGGGCGTTCCACACCCCGACCATGGTGTGCTTGTCGTTGAAGGTGTATTCGCCGCCGGCGAAGTTGAAGCGGTCCGAGGTGCCGGTGGTGTTCCCCTGCATGTTCATGTCGGTCATGCTCGAATCGTTGCGCGGGCTGTTCTGGCGGAACTGGCCACCGTACAGGGTCAGGCCGGCGATCTCCTTGGAGGTGACCTGCGCGCCCTGGAAGGTCTGCGGCAACGAGCGGCCGTCATCCGAGCGCAGGATCGGTAATACCGGCATCCATTCGCCCACCTTGAGCTCGGTCTTGCTGATCCGCATCTTGCCGGCCACCCCCAGGCGACCGAAGGTGGAGGCGGGGTCGCCGTCATGGTCCACCGGCAGCAATTGCGAGCCGCCGGTACCGCCACCGCCATTGAGCTTGATCGAGTACAGGCCCACCACGTCGACGCCAAATCCTACCGTGCCCTGGGTGAAGCCCGAACGGGCGTCGAGGATAAAGCTCTGGGTCCACTCCTCCGCTTGGTTCTGCCCGTAGCCTGGGTTGGTGAAGTTGCGGTTGAGGTAGAAATTGCGCAGGTTCAGGTTGACGCTGGCGTCATCGACGAAGCCTACCGCCATGCCGTCCAGGGGCAAGGCGGCCATCAGGGCCAGGGTGCTGACAACACGCGGGTTGAAGGTCATTTTCATTGTTATTGTTTTCCATTTGTGTGCGGCAAAGGGGCTCCGTGCGCCCTGTAGACAGGGCGCCGGATGTGAAGCAGAAAGGCTTGCGGGGGTGTCAGGCGGCGGTGGCCAGTGCCTGACTGGCGCGGCGCTTGGCCACACCATTGAGCAGGATCGCCACGGCGGCGAAGAAGGCCGGCACGCCCAGCATGGCGAACAGCGCCGGCAGGCTCAGACCCATGCTCAGTACCGCACCGCCGATCAGCGAACCGAAGATGGCGCCGAAGCGGCCGATGCCCAGCATCCAGCTGACGCCGGTGGCGCGGAAGTCGGTGGGGTAATAGCCAGGTGCGAATGCGTTCAGGCCGGTCTGTGCGCCACTCATGAAGAAACCGGCGGCGATCACGCCCACGGCCAGCAGGCTCGACTCCAGGCTGAAGGCACCCAGCAGCAGGATGCAGGCGCCGCCCAGTGCGTACGAGGTGGCGATGACGCGGTTGGGGTTGCGACGGTCCATGATCCAGCCCACGACGATGGCGCCCACGGTGCCGCCGATCTGGAACAGGCCGGTGATGGTGGCGGCGCGTTCGATCGGCAGGCCGCCGTCACGCAGCAGGGTTGGCAACCAGCCCATGGTCAGGTAGATCACCATCAGGCCCATGAAGTAGGTGGTCCACAGGGCCAGGGTGCCGGCGCGGTAGGTGTCGGTGAACAGCTTGCTGACCGGGGCCTTGTTCTGCGCAGACGGCTCGCTGAGGGTGAACACGGTGTTGGCGTCGAAGGTGCCGCCCAGCTTGTTCAACACACGGGCGATGTCGGCGGCCGGGGCCTTTCGGCTGGCCAGGAAGCGTGGCGACTCGGGCAGCAGCAGCCATAGCAACGGCAGCAGCGCCAGGGGCAGCAGGCCACCTACCAGCAGCACCGACTGCCAGCCATGCAGCGGGATCAGCCAGGCGGCCACCAGGCCGCCACCACCGGAGCCCAGATTGAAGCCGGTGAACATCACGGTGATGAACAACGAACGGTTACGCTGGGGCAGGAACTCGGACAGCAGCGTGGTGGTATTGGGCATGGCGGCGCCCAGGGCAACGCCCGACAGCAGGCGCAGGCCGGCCAGTTCCCACGGGTTGCGGGCAAAGGCGCAGGCCAGGCTGAGCACGGCGAAGCCGGTCACGGCAACCAGCAGGATTTTCTTGCGGCCCAGGCGGTCGGCGTAGGGGCCGGCGGTCAGGGCGCCGATGGCTAGGCCGATCATGCCGGCGCTCATCACCGGGCCGAAGGCGGCCTTGGTCAGGCCCCATTCCTGGGTCAGGGAAGGTGCGATGAAGCCCATCACGGCCACGTCCAGGCCGTCAAAAACCACGACCAGGAAGCACAGCACCATGATCAGCCACTGGTAGGAGCCCACCGGCCGAGTGTCGATCCACGCTTTGATGTCGACGGCGTCGTTACGCATAATTGTATACCTTGTTATTCTTGTTGACTTGCCGGTCTCTCTTGTGAGTTTCCGGCTAGCACTACAGTTGCTACGTAGAGGCCAACCTTACGCCGGAGGTTACAGCAGCGCCCGTCGATTCTATTTAAGTAGGTATGTGATTTTTTTATCGTTTCAATTTTTTTCGACCTGGCTGATTACTTCAACAATAATTGTCATAAGTGTGCGCCTCTTTGACGTGCCTGCCTATTAAAACTAGCCCTGCACGCTGCCGTAGGAGGCGGTGGATAAAACGATCCCGGATATCATTTTAACTTGATCGGAGCGAGCTTAAAGCTTTAGCACCCAGTGTGCATGGGGCCAGCATTAGCGTCATCAGGCAAGCGCTTACCCCGAAAGCTCAACGAAATACAATGACAATGATGATTAGCACCTTACTTTTTCTCGCATGCGGCCTAAGAAGGTGTAGACAAAATCAGGCGGTAAGGCGACGGGTCAGCATTCGAGCTTCGGCGAGCCATACCCATGCTCCGCTCCCATCAAATAACCGACTATGATGCAATATTAGCCGCCTGGCTTGCTCATTCCAGGCATGAGTCCGTTCTACTACCCAGCGCTTTGGACATCACGATAAAACTAAACGGAGTCGGCGCTGCTGTAAAAAATCGTCTTGCTCTGGATGCCATTTCCCGGTTCGGCGATTATTTGCTCCTCTTATCAGCAGGATCTGGACAGCTTGAATGTGTTGCGTCCGCTCGGCCCACTTTCCGACATAGGCACTGTCGACGAACATATTAATCAATGATGGGTACTTACCCATTTAGGACGTCACTGCGTAGTCCGCTGCGTCTCGGTCCTGCACGCCGGCAGCACTGATGCCCACGGCCAAAATCAGACCCAAGGTATCAACGAGTAGGCTTCGCTTACGCCCTTTTACCTTTTGGTCTGCGTTGTAACCACTTTCGTCCCCTTGGTGATAGCTACGCGTTGATTGCGAGTCAAGCACACCGGCTGACGACTTTTCATCACTATCTATCAGCTCTGGCCGTCGGGCACGAAGTCGGTCGTATATCTGGTCGAATTTGCGCTGAGCGCTCCACCTTCGAAAGGTTTATAGACGTTGTCCCACTGCGGAAAATCGCGAGGCAGCATTCGCCATGAGCAGCCGGTTCGCACGACATAGCAGCAAGCCTACAACAGCGTCCGCCGGGAGTGATGAGGCCGGACGCCAAGGCTTCCGAGGCCTCAAACAAGTCAGCGACCAGCGTCCACTCTGCGTCGGTCAGGCAACTGGGATAGCGTTGCTCCGGCAATTGATGTCGATGCGCCTCGCTGTAGCCAAGGGACTTATGGGGCTTGGGTTGCTGGAAGCTACCTTTGAATCGTTCCATTAGACGAACAATCCCGGCGAGCTTCAGCGCTTTTGCAAAGGTGTCGGGATGAGCGGTGGAGCCCGTTTCGGTATAAAATGCTTTTGCAAGTTCGGCGTGGCTGGAGTACGGCTGCGCAGAAGCGAGCCAGGTCAGCATGAGGTAATGCTTCGCAGCGACTGCGGGTGGGCCTCAAGTCATTATGTATGGTTCTATGCTGTGTAGACCAAGGGCAACCAGTTTACTTTATTTTGTCTACACCCTCTAAGGATGCTCTCTGATCAACTTGCCGCGCAGCGATGGCAGCCTGTCATTCACCAGGCACGCAGCGCTATTCCCTGAAAACGGCCTAACGCAGTATGCGGCAGAGCGTTTTTTGCCCGTTTTTCCGTGTTAAGCGCAACTCACCGACCCCATCAGTTGCTTTTGAGCCATCCACGGATTCGGCAGGGCTGAATAGCTCCGTCAGCTGAGCTGTGTTTCTCATCAGCCCACGAAACCGCACGTTCACGTTGCCAAACTGGCGCATTATCACCCGAGACGGGGACTCGACCTTGGCGCGTGTCTGTGCGTTGTAGTACTCGATCTTGCGCTTGGCCTTGAAGAGCAAGCTGCGTAAGCCCCATAGATGTTTCGCCTGGAGGGCTACGTATCAATCAGAAATGTACTGGTAGATATGAGGCGGCGCCATTACTGGCGCCGTCATCGTTTCACTTTTTGATCAGGACTGTCTTCGGGTTAGTGAAGAGCAGTCGGCCTTCATGGCCACCTTCAGTGCCGAGCCCGGATTGTTTCTGGCCACCGAACGGAATGTCGACACCTTGGGTGTGGATCTCGTTTACCCACACCATGCCGCTTTCGATGCGGTTCGCCACGGCGACAGCCGCCTGCGTATCACGTCCCCACACAGACCCACCCAAGCCGTATGGGCTGGCGTTGGTCCGCTCTACCACCTCATCGACGTTGTCATAGGCCAGGATTGGCACGATGGGGCCAAACTGTTCTTCACGGACGATCATCGAATCTTCAGGTGGGTTGTCGACCACGGTGACCGGGATGAAGTAACCAGGGCGGGTGTCATCGATTTCACCGCCCAGAGCAACGTTGTACCCGTTCGCCTTGATGTCATCGAGGAAACCGCGAAGCTTGTCGAACTGCATCTTGTTTTGAACCGGGCCAACCTTGGTGGCAGGTTCCAGGCCGTCACCCACCGTTTGCAGGCGCGCGTAATTCACGAAGGCCTCGACGAACGCGGCATGGAACGAGCGGTGTACGTAAAGGCGCTTGACGCCAACACACCACTGGCCAGAGTTGCCGACCGCGCCCCAGAACAGTTGCGGGATGATCGAGTCCCAATCGGCGTCTGGTAGGACAATGGCCGCGTCGTTGCCTCCCATCTCCAGCGTCAGTCGTTTTACGGTACCTGCCGCCGAGCGAATCACGTGCTTACCGGTCTCGGTGGAGCCTGTGAAGCTGATCTTGGCGATGTCCGGGTGGGCCGTCATTTGCGGGCCAAGCTCGTTGCCGCCGGCCACTACCGAGACCACACCTGCCGGGAAGATGGATTGAGCGATCTGGCCAAAGCGCAGGGAGGTCAGCGGGGTAAATGGCGAGGGTTTGATCACGATGGTGTTGCCGGTCAGCAGGGCGGGTGCCACTTTCCACAACGCCAGCAGCACCGGGAAATTCCATGGGGTGATGGCGCCGACAACACCTAGTGGTGTGTGGTGAAGTTCGACCACGTGAGTGTCGTTCTCTTCGACGATCTCTACCGGGATGCGCCGAACCGCTGTCTGGCGAATCCACTCGATAGCCAGATCGACCTCACGCTGCGCGCCAGTCTCCAATGGCTTGCCTTGTTCCAGGGTGAGCAATCGAGCCAGGTCTTCGCGGTGCGTTTGCAGAGCGGCTGCGTAATCCAGCAGGTATTTTTCACGCCCGGCATAGCCCAGCGCAGCCCAGGGTTTGAAGGCGTCTTTGGCCGCAGCCACCGCTTGATCCAGCTGTGCAGCCGTGGCGCTCGGTGCGTGAGCGAACACTTCGCCGGTGGCGGGATTGATGACAGGCGTGTATGGCTCGGCCTCCACTAGCTTTCCTGCGATGGAGAGGTAGTAGGGGCCGGTGAACAGGGTGGGGAATTGAGCGGACATGGAGTAACTCCTTCAGAGGGTGTGCGATCCGCAGGCAACAGGAACCCGCCGATACCGATTCGGGAAACTGAGCGTCAGGTGTGAGGGCGCCCGTCGTGTTCACGACAGGCGCAAGCAGATCAGCGCAGTTTTTGCAGCAGCGCGTTGGCAGTGGCTTCAGAGCTTGCCGGGTTCTGGCCGGTGATCAGGTGACCATCCTGGACCACGTAGGGCTGCCAGTCAGGGCCCTTTTCGTAGTGGGCGCCCAAGGCCTGGAACTCGTCCTCGATGAGGAAAGGCACCACCTCGGTAAGCCCTACGCCCGCTTCTTCCGAGTTGGTGAAGCCCGTGACGTTACGGCCCTTGACCAACGGCTCGCCTGTGCTCGATTTGACGTGGCGTAGCACGCCGGGCGCATGGCACACGAAAGCGATTGGCTTGCTTTGGCGTTCAAAGCGTTCGATCAGGGCAATCGATGTCTTCGACTCTGCCAGGTCCCACAAAGGACCGTGGCCACCGGGGTAGAAAACGCCATCGAAATGGTCGGCACTGACCGCATCGAGCTTCACGGTGGTGGCCAGGACGTGCTGAGCCGCCGCATCGTTTTTGAAGCGCTCGGTCATTGCCGTCTGAAATTCAGGGAGGTCACTTTTAGGATCAAGAGGAGGCTGACCACCTGCTGGCGATGCAACCACCACACGCACGCCAGCATCAATCAGCGTGTAATAAGGGGCGGCAAATTCTTCAAGCCAGAAACCGGTCTTTTCGCCTGTATCGCCGAGCTTGTCGTGAGAGGTAACTACCATCAGAACGTTCATAGAGATGTGCTCCGTTGAGGATTGATATTCAAAGTACGGCGTGTGCTTTCGCAGCGTTGATGGTAATGCCCAGTGCTCGCTGCGTTTCGTGAAATGCTTCGTTGAACGACGTGTCATCCTGACGGATTTTGGCTAGCACGCTCGCCCCCAGCCACAGTTGGTAGAGACGTACAGCCATGTGCTCGGCCGGCAGTTCGGTATGCACTGATCCCTCCTGGCTGGCTGCGGCAATTGCACGGGCCAGGCGGCTTATGATCCTGCGAGTCCCGCGATCCAAGGCCGTACGCATGCGTTCCGACAGGTCCGCCACCTCAGCCCCCAGCTTTACCGCCAGGCACTTTCCTTCATCACAGGTGCTGCCCTGGTTGCGCATCCATTGCTGCCAATACAGGTTGAGCCTGTGCGCAGTGTCACCAGTACCTGCGAACAAGGCCTCCATGCCTGCCAGGTACCCATCGAAGTAATGTTCCAGCAGGGCCTCGCCAAAACAGTCCTTGGATTCGAAGTAGTGATAGAACGAGCCCTTGGGCACGCTTGCGGTGCGTAGAATTTCGTTCAGGCCAACAGCAGAGAACCCTTTCGAGCCGATGATGCGTTGGGCCACTTGGAGGATCTGTTGTCGTGTGTCGCCTGTGGTTGTCATGTTCATCACTCAGTAGACCAGTCGTCTATCGCGTTGGTGTTCATGCTATGAGCAGGGCGGTTGGGTCACAATGTCATATCCGCAAGGATTTCGGACATGCGCCGCAGAGGTTTACCTTGGGGCGTCCTTGTGGTGACAATCAGGCCATTGAATTTTGCAGGTAAACCGCTATGCATACCGTCGCGCTGGTGGTGTATCCCCAGTTCCAGTCCCTGAGTCTTGCCGTGGCGTCAGTGTTTGAGTGCGCCAACCTGCTGCGCGGTGAGGCGGTGTACGATTTCAAGTTGGTCTCCGAACAGGGAGGGCTCATCGCGACCTCACAAGGCTTCTCGGTCGATACCCAGGCGATGGTGGCGGGTGCGTACGACACGATCATCCTTAGTGGGTACCTTGAAGTGGGGGACGTTCCAGAGACGCTGCTGGGGTGTCTGCGCAAGGCAAGTTCGCAATCCAGGCGAATAGCGTCCCTCTGCACCGGGTTGTTCCTGCTCGCCGAGGCGGGGTTGCTGCAAGGCAAGAAGGTCACCACGCATTGGTTGCATGCCCCTGCCTTCAAACGTCGCTTCCCTGATATTCAACTTGAGGATGCCCGGCTGTTCAGTGTCGACGGCGACATCTGGAGTGGGGCAGGCATGAGTGCAGGTATCGACCTGGCGCTGGCGATGGTGGAGCAGGATCTGGGGCGAGACATTGCGCGACAGGTCGCCCGCAAGTTGTTGATCTCCGAGCGACGAAGCGGTGAGCATGCGCAGCTATCGGCACTGTTGGAGTTGGACCCCAAATCCGATCGCGTGCAACTGGCCATGGCCTATGCCAAGGAGAATCTGCGCAGTGACTTGTCGGTGGAGGCGCTGGCATCCGCCGCCCGCTTGAGCCCTCGACAATTCAGTCGCCTGTTCAAGGACCAGACCGGAGAAACGCCAGCCAAGGCGGTTGAAAAGCTTCGAGTGGAGGCGGCCAGAATCATGATGGAGACCGGCCATCACTCAGTGAATGTCTTGGCTCGCGAGACGGGTTTTGGAGATCGAGAAAGGATGCGACAAGCCTTCCAGAGGGCATTTGGTAAGTCGCCACAGGCCATGCTGAAAGGTGTGGCTTTGGAGGCAGGGCAATAGGCGAGCCCGCTCTGAGGATTGGCGTCATCACGCTTCAAGAATGGTTTTGATGTTTCTGGGGCTCCGGATTGCAGAACGGTGCTTGCTCGAGCTTATCTGCAAATGGCTTCAAGCGGATGTTGTGGAGCATGAGCCAGCTTGACTAGCAGTGGGTACTGTTCTGCGGCAATCGCGGGAGGGCGTCCGGTTCGAGGCATGACTTCAAGGGCATCTAGGCAGAAGGAGCATAGAGCTTAGTTTATTTTGTCTAGACCCTCTAAGTCAGCTCGGTTCGTTTAGGCGGCTATTGATAATGGTGTTTTGGGAGCGGGATTGCGTTGGCATACCAAGCTCAGAAAAATTAACTCACTGTTGCACTTGCTCCTTGAGACCGCCAGGCCTTACCTAACTCCTTAACCCCGATTGTGATCGACTCCCACAACCCGTACAGCTATACGAACCTTACAAGGACAAACTGCGCCTCAGGGCTAACCCAGCCAATCCAAGACCCAACAGAAGGCCGGGCATCACCCACCCTCAGACGTGCTGGACAGCATCCAGAACGAGTTCCGCGCGCGGCGCGACCTCTACCAGTCTCAGTACACATCACCAACCTGTTGGTGCTGCACCGTTGGAGCGACCGCCTGACCGACGCCGATTTGTGCAAGGACAACGACTGGCTGGTGGTGCCGCGCATGGCCAGCGCTCAACCGGTGGGCAAGGCCAGCGTGCGCTCCAGCCAGGGCCCGGTCTCTGCCAGTGAAATCGGTGCCGAAATCAGATAACCCTGGACCAGGGTGCAGCCCAGGCTTTCCAGGGCGGCCAGCTCATCCAGGGTTTCCACGCCTTCGACAATGCACTCCAGCTCCATGCCCAGGCTCAGGGCAATCAGCGATTTGACGATCTTGAAACTGGCCGGGTTGTGCTGGATGTCGGTGACGAAACAGCGGTCGATTTTCAGCTTGGTCAGTGACAGCGAGTGAATCTGGCTAAGGCTGGAATAGCTGGTGCCGAAATCATCCAGAGAGATGCCACAGCCCATCCGCCGCAACAGACCGATGGCCCGTTGCACCTGGGCGATGTCCTGGATCGCTGCGGTCTCGGTAATTTCTAGGTCCAGGCGCGCCGGGTCAAAGCCGCTGCCGTTGATCACCTCGATAATCGCCTCGACCACATCGGCAGAAGCGCAGTCATGCACCGACAGGTTAAATGACAGCCCTATCTCCCGAGGCCAGCCCTGCGCTGCGTACAAGGCTTTCTCCAGTAACGGCAGGGTCAGGCGATTGATCGTGCCGATGCGTTCGGCAATGGGGATGAACTGGCTGGGTGGCACTGTGCCCAATTCAGGGCTACGCCAGCGGGCCAAGGCCTCAAAGCAACGGGTGCGGCGGGTTCGGTTATCCACTACTGGCTGGAACACCACAAAAAACTCGGCTTGCAGGTCGGCCCTGCGCAACGCCTGTTCGATCAGGGCATCACCGTGAAGCTGGTTGAGGTGTTCGCTGGAAAACAGGCACTCCTCGCTGCGCTTCTGGCCTTTGCTCTGGTACAGGGCGTAGTCGGCGTATTCGTAGACTTCTGTCTCATTTGCAGCCATGTCCGGGAAGGTGGCTATGCCCAGTGAGGCCTTGATCTGGATCGGGATGTCCACCAGCAGGAAGGGCTCGCGCAACATCGCACAGACCTTGCGCCCGAGTTCCAGCACCTGCTCGTCGTGCACTGCCTCGGTCATGATCAGGGCAAACTCATCCCCGCCCAGGCGGGCAATGTGAATACCGGGGGCACGCAACCCCTGCAGCCGCTGCCCCACCTGAAACAGCAACTTGTCACCCACACTGTGGCCGTACAGGTCATTCACCGGCTTGAATCCGTCCAGGTCCAGCAGCCCCACCGCCAGGCGCGTCCCACTGGCCCGAGCCTGACTCAACGACTGCTCGAGCACACTGAAGAACTGCCGCCGGTTGGGCAGCCCGGTCAGGCTGTCGAGGTTGGCCAGCAGGCGGTTCTCGTTGCTCAGCTGTTCCGTATTGGCCTGCATGGTCACCAACTCGGTGAAGGCCTGGTACTGGTTCTGTAGAGTCGACAGCATGGCAAAGGACTTCCTTAATATGTACTTATAATTTTGGGCAAGCAAAAAGCTAAATAAGGGCTTTGTTCTATTGTTGGATTGTTAGGTGTTCGAGCTTAGTTTGACGAATATTAAATCAATTGTTGCTTCGCCGTTATCTCCACAAAGCCCAGCGGTTAGCCTAAGCAATGCATGAATATTTGCATTTTTGCTTTTGGCTGGATTTGTCCAGATCCGTCACGCGTAGCGTGATGTGTAAATACGTCCACTGCCCCCTATGCAAGGCTCGAAGGATGTGGCATAACCTTTCATAGAGGGGGGAGGTGTCAATGGAGATTCATAAAAAATTCACACTTATTTGTATGGCGGGAAGCGTGGTTTTGGGCGTGGGTCTTACGCTTGGTATTTCACAAGTGATATGGCTAGCAAGTGCTAGTATTAGAATTGAAACCTACGCAACTTCTCTTTTAAATCATGCCGAAAAGGTAGCAGAAAACCTTACTAAAGCTCTTGATGAGTTAAATAAGTTGACGAGCGAATCATGTGCTCCTTTAGATTTAGAGTCGATGAAATTAATCTCCTGCGACTATCGTTTTATAAAAGATTCAGGAAGGATTATAGGTAATAATGTAGTGTGTTCGGCTATGTGGGGGAATATTTCACCAGTCTTTCATGTTGAAGGAGAGGGGCAGCTAACAAAGAATGATGCGAGGCTCTGGAGTGGCACGTCTAGTTATTTCCCTGGTGCTACAAAGATAGATATATCAGCAAAGGGCAGTCCTTCGTTGTTACATCACCTACCGCATTCGCCCCTTATGAGCGTCCCCCGAAGGACTCAGTTCCTCTGTGACATCGCATGACGGATCCATTGTAAGGCGCTCATTTGGAGAATTGACAAAAAGTAGCGTGTTTACCGGGGTCTCATCAGATATTTGCTCTGGTAAATATGATATCTGCATCAGGGCAAATATTATTGCAAATTTTTTCTCCATGAAAAGGTTTGGGCTAATCTCATTTGTTTCGGTGCTGAACGCTTTTCTAGGGTTGATGGCGTTTTATACCGTTCATCAATGTCGTAAAGTTAGGGGGTCGCTGACTTATAAGCTGAAAAACGCTATTAATAACGGTCTAATTTCGACTGCTTATCAACCGATTGTTCATGGTGCGACAGGTGGCGTGGTAGGCTTTGAAGTGTTGGCGCGATGGCACGATAAAAAATTCGGCGCAGTTTCTCCGGATGTATTTATCAGGAAAGCTGTAAAGCTAGGTTTAGAAAAAGATCTCCATGAATTAATTATCAGCAAAGCATTTGAGGCATGCTCGAAAGGGTTGTCTAGGAACTCTGGGGTATATTTAGCCTTTAATGTGAGTGCAAAAGACTTGGTGGAAGGCGCCTTGCTTGATCATATTTCAAGTGCCGCCAGCCTTCATAATGTAGCGCTAGAGCAAATCGCAATAGAGGTACTTGAAGGTTCAACCTGCGAAATTAGCCAAATGGGACGAAAAATTGATGATTTACGAATTGCAGGTTACAAGGTGTTTCTTGATGATTTTGGGTCAGGATATTCAAGTCTAGCTTACTTGGCAAAATTGAATGTTGATGTAATTAAGATTGATAAAACTTTCACGCAAGCCGCTGGGACAGATTCGCCAGCAGCGGTTGTCTTGAAAAAAGTCTATGAGATCGCCCATGCCTTGAATGCTAAAGTCGTTTTTGAAGGAATTGAAATGGAACATCAAAAGAACGCAATTTTAGAAATTTGCCCTGATGCATTAATGCAGGGTTGGTTATTTAGCAAGGCATTACCAATTGCTGAGTTAATAGCCGCGATCAAGTCCCAGGCGGACTCTGGACGTGCAATGTTTTTCGCACATGACTGATTTTTACTTGTTTCTGAAAGTTTCCCAATCTTGTAGAGAACACTGCGCTTATTAAGCCTGGAATACGTGATGCGCCGCGCCGCGATTTGCCAGATGACCTGACGCCTTTCATGCTCTTTACGCTTCTCGACACCGGTGAATCCAACGTCTGCATAAACCGCGCTTCTTCCGCCGTGCAACAGTTCGGCGACCTGCGTGATATCAGCCACATTGGCCGCAGTGCCATGAACATGATGAACCAGTCCCTACTCTGCATCGGCGCCGATATGCGCCTTCATGCCGAAGAAGTATTGGTTGCCCTTCTTCGTGTGACGCATCTCGAGATCACGCTTTCCTTCCTCGTTCTTGGTCGAGCTGGGGGCATGAATGATGACGGCATCGACGATCGTGCCTTGGCGCAGGGACAGGCCTTTGTCTTGCAGATAACCGTTGATGACCGCTAGGATCGCAGAGTGCAGTTGATGCTTCTCCAGCAAGTGCCGGAAATTCATGATCGTCGTGTCTTCAGGGATCGGCGCGCTCGGTGTCAGACGCGCGAACTGAGGCATGGGCGTGATTTCGTAGAGCGCTTCTTCCATGGCGGGGGCGCTCAGGGAGAACCAGTTCTGCAGAAGGTGAATGCGCAGCATGGTTTCCAGAGGATAAGGTTCTATGCTACCGTCGGCCTTGGTGTAGAACGGCTCGATGAGCCCCAACAGCCCTGCCCAGGGCACACGACCTGATCGATCTCGGCAAGAAAGCGCTCGCGGCATGTCTGCTTGCGCGTGCCGACGTACTCGAAGTCGGAAAAGCTCATCTGGCTCATAAGCAGCTCGGATCAGGTGGTCAGGCGATTTTCGTATACCTAGGACGTGTTTGGAGAATCCCTAGGATAGCTCCTCGGCTTGTCATACCGCTCATCACAATTGCGGAAGAGATGGAAGACGCCGACCTCAGCAATGAAATCTCGCCCCTAACGATGCTCAAGACAGATTAAAATACGTGGCTGCAGGTTTGAAAACCTGAAAATTTGAGGAGTTTTCAGAGTATCCCTACATGCCAACGAGTGCGTGCCTTATTATAGCTGAAATGAAACTTCATGGTATCGCCTATATTGACCTGTGGACGCTTTGGCAAGACTGAATTTTTATTGTTTTTCTGACGTGCTGCTTGACTATCTACAGGAAATTGCCGATATACTTAGTGAGATTACGTAATGGTGGTCATCGGATTGAAGCTGCCTGCATTCGCAGGGCTTGAGTGAGTGGCTCAGTAAAGGCTCCCTGTCATGTTGAAACTTATAAAGACCTCTGATATTTGCATTGGTATGTATATCAACGAATTATGCGGTTCTTGGATGAATCATCCTTTTTGGAGGGGGCGGTTCATGCTCAGTAGTGAGCAGGATCTCATGAAGATACTTAGTTCTTCCGTGTCTCAAGTCTGGATTGATACCAGTAAAGGGCTCGACGTGCGGCCTGGTGCGGTCGGACTCTCTTTAAAGGAGGTGCAGCAGCAGGTCGATGAGCGGTTGGAAGGCATTACCGACAAAACCGCGGTTGTCCGCTCTAGCATGGAGGATGAACTGGTCACCGCACTCCGTATTTGCGAACGGTCAAAGGCCGCCGTGGTGAAGATGTTCAGCCATGCCCGAATGGGGGCGGTGATCGAACTCGGGGAGATCGATACCTTGGTGGATGAAATTGCCTGCTCCATTCACCGACATCCCAACGCCTTGATAAGCCTTGCACGGCTAAAAACGGCCGACGAATATACCTACTTGCACTCCGTAGCGGTCTGCGCACTGATGATTGCACTCGCCCGCAAGCTCGGGCTTTCAGAAGATCTGGTGCATGAAGCGGGTATTGCCGGCCTGTTGCACGACATCGGCAAAGCTACGGTACCGGATGCGATTCTCAACAAGCCCGGCAAGCTCGACGACGCCGAGTTCGAATTGATCCGTCAGCATCCGCAGGCCGGCTGTGAGATCCTGGTACTGAGTCGTCACGTGAGTGCATTGGCCGTTGATGTCTGCCTGCACCATCATGAGAAAGTCGACGGATCAGGTTATCCCTCCAAGTTGTTCGGCGAGCAGATTAGCCTGTTTGCTCGCATGGGCGCAGTATGTGATGTTTACGATGCTATCACCTCTGACCGCCCCTATAAGAAAGGCTGGGGTCCAGCCGAATCTATTCATAAGATGGCGGAGTGGCAGGGCCACTTTGACGAAAATGTCTTCAAGGCTTTTGTCCGTACGGTGGGGATTTACCCCGTTGGCTCACTGGTGCGCCTTGAAAGCGGGGCGCTTGGAGTGGTGATCGAGCAACATGAGCGCTCGCTATTGACGCCTAAGGTCAAAGTCTTTTTTATGACCAAGAGCCGGACGCCCATCATGCCTAAAGTAATTGACCTCGCCAAACTGATCGGTACGGATCGGATTGCTGGGCGTGAGTCTCCAGAAAAGTGGGGCTTTCGCAATCTCGAGGAGCTTTGGAGGGGCCCTACCTAGTGTCGTGAGCGGGTAGTTCGTTTTCTAACGAGCAGCGATATACTGTGCGGCCCTTACCCGAGCTGGTTATACGCATGCCTCGACCCATTGCTCCTTTTGCACTGCAACCGTCTGACGTCATCACGCTTCAAGGTTGGTTACGCATGAGTACGCTGGAGCAGAGCCTCGTTCAGCGGGCGCGGATACTACTTTTGCTTGCTCAAGAGGTGACGCCCTTGGCCATCTGTGAACAGTTACAGATCACGACACCAACGGTGTTCAAGTGGCGTAAACGCTACTTGGAGTCGGGTATCGAGGGCCTGAGCGATCTGCCGCGTAGCGGTCAGCCCTTGAAACTGGGCGCTGAGAAAATCAAGGAAATCCTGACCCTGACCACTCACCGGGTGCCGAAAGAAGCAACGCATTGGAGCGTCCGGTTGATGGCCAAGTACGCGCGCGTTACCACCTGGCAAGTCCGGCAAATCTGGGCTGCATCCGATCTCAAACCGCACCGATTAAAGACATTCAAGATCAGTAACGATCCGAACTTTGCAGAAAAGGTCATCGATGTCGTCGGGCTTTACCTGAGCCCTCCGGACAATGCCATGGTGCTATCGGTTGACGAGAAAACTCAGATCCAAGCGCTGGATCGTACTCAGCCAATGCTACAACTGCGGCCCGGACAAATTGAGCGGCGCACCCATGATTACAAATGCCATGGCACGGCGAGCCTGTACGCCGCGTTCGACATCATGACGGGTGAAGTAATGGGGCGGATAACCCAGCGGCACCGGGCCAAAGAGTTTCTGGATTTTCTCCGGCAGATTGATAACAACACACCTGCTGAGCTGGATCTCCATGTGATCCTGGACAACAGCTCGACTCACAAAACCGCTGCGGTCAAGGCGTGGCTGGAAAAGCATCCACGCTTCAAGCTGCACTTCACACCGACCAGTGCGTCTTGGTTGAACGCGGTGGAGGGCTGGTTTTCACAACTGGAGAGACGGACGCTGTATCGAGGTGTCTTCACCAGTGTTGCTGACCTTAAGGCCGCGATTCGCCAGTTCATTACTGCTCATAACGAGCACTCGGCCAAGCCATTCAAGTGGAGCAAGACGGCAGCAGCCATCATCAGTTCCGTGCATATGGCAAAGCTGAGCGTGATAAAAAATAAGCTAATGAATTAAGCGCTCAGGACACTAGTGTGGTGTTTCAGAAGTACCACCGAAAATCTGGACTAAGCTTTGTAGAAACCCACTTATCAAGACTTGTGTATCGACATGGGCCGACCAGCGACTGTCATTACCCTATCTGAAACTGAAAAAGCGGAGCTGCTACGCCGGGTCAAGCTCCGCAAAGGCGCCCAGGATGCACGTCTGCGGGCCGAAATAATCCTCGCTTGTGCAGCCGGCGAATCTGGCAATGACATTGCTGCGCTTGGGTCCCAGCAAGTATGTCGTATCGAGGTGGAGGCAGCGTTTCGCTAAGTTGGGCTTGTTGGGCTTGAACGATGAACCGCGCTCTGGCCGGCCGCGCACGGTTTTGGATGAGCAGGTTCAGCAAGTAGTAAATCAGGTGCTGCAAGGTATGCCCGACGATTCCAGCCACTGGAGCACGCGCCGCATGAGCCGCGAGACGGGCCTTTCTCCTGCCAGCATCATGCGTGTCTGGCACGCGTTCGGGATCAAGCCGCGTCTGGAAAAACCTTCAAACTTTCCACCGATCCGTTGTTTGTCGACAAGGTTCACGACATCGTCGGGCTGTACTTGAATCCGCCCGAGAGAGCCTTAGTACTGTGCGTTGATGAGAAGAGTCGCGTCGACGATGGCGCCCTGGCGTAGCGTCAGGCCTTTTTGCTGCAAATAACCGTTGATGGCCGCGCAGATTGCAGGCGCCAGATACTCGCCGTAATCGTCAACTAAACAACGATATCAAGAATATGCAGACTTTCTGGTTTGACATGATTCTGAGGCTCCTGTACGTCAAGCGGCAAACGGAGCATGAACTCTTGATTCATGACAGCCATCTGGTTGACTGTGTCGCTGGACGTCTGAGTCGGCGAGCCGCATTTTTGAATTACAAAGCTGAGAAAAGGCTGAGGCAGTGATTGTCAGACAGATTTTTTGAGCATATGCTGTACAAACACTATACAAAACCAAATTACATGTACAAGAATAAAGCGTGAAACGGCCTTCGTAGACACCTCCAAGCCTCATAATGAGGCCCAAATAGGAGATGCCATGAGTCGTCAGCGTTACCCTGAAGAATTCAAGATCGAAGCGGTCAAGCAAGTGACCGAAAAAGGTAAACCTGTGGCCGATGTCGCGCAGTGCTTGGGCATGTCCATGCACAGCCTCTATGCCTGGATCAAGGTCTACAGCAAGCCCCAAGAGCAGCGTCAGCAAGATGACGACTTCGCAAGCTACGCGTTGAACTCAGGCGCGTGACTGAAGAGCGAGACATCTTAAAAATGCCACCGCGTACTTTGCCAAGGAGTGCGGCTGAAGTACGCCTTGATCAAGAGGCACTCAGCTGATTATCCGGGTGCGGCGCCTTTGCCAAACCCTCAAGGTGTACCCTAGCGACTACTGTGCTTTGCTGGCGGAGATTCAATCTGCCTGAGCAGAAGAAGATCAGCATCAGCTTGGCTTGATCAAATACGCTTGGCTGGAAAGCGGAGATGTATACGGCTACCGCGAAATTCACGATGACCTGCGTGAGCTAGAAGATGAGTGCGTTCGAAATCGAGTTGTGCGTTTGATGCATGTTGAGTGGCGGCTTTCGCAAACGGGCTATCGGCGGCGTCCAGCGGGTTACGGTGGAAAACCAACAGTGGCCTCGCCCAACTACCTCGCGCTGTAGCTCAAGGTCAGTGAGTCGAACAAGGTATTGGTGACAGATATTACTTACATCCTCACCTCTGAAAGGTGGTTCTACCTCGCAGTAGTACTGGATTTGTTCTCACGCCAAGTAATTGGTTGGTCAATCAAGCCAAGGATTGCAGCGATCTGGCCATCGACGCGATGTTGATGCCCGTGTGGCGACGCAAACCACAGCAGCAAGTGATGAGCCACTCAGACCAAGGCAGTCAGTTCAGTAGCTCAGTGATATTTTCGATTACATGGAGATGTTCTATGATACTAAATGCCGACACAGCAGTGCCATGCAGCTGTCTCCAGTAAAGTATTAGAAGCTCTACCTCCTTGAAACGGGCGAAGTAGAGTAAAATGATTGTGATGCAATGTTAATAATATTCGTCAGAAAGGAGAGGTAATTAAGCTTTTGAGGTGTTTGGGTGTTTGGGTGTTTGGGTGTTTGGGTGTTTGGGTGTTGAAGTGATGATTTTTTTTTTTTTTTTTTTTTGTCTTTATGGGTTTTAGGAAGGAACTGAAAATGAATGAGTTTGAAAGTGCGGTGCGCGAAGTTTTCACTTTTCTGCGGCGCAGACTAGGGTTTGATCTTTGGATGGTCACGCGAAAAGAAAAAGATGATTGGATAGTGTTGCATTGTGATGATCATAACTATGAAATTAGGGCCGGCCAAGTCTTTCGTTGGGGCGATTCATTTTGTAGCGAGATGGTAAAGGGAAGTGGCCCCCGCATTGCTCCGGACTCAAGCGTGGTTAATTCTTATTCTGCTGCTGCGATAGGTAAGCAATTTAAGATTGGTGCATATATAGGGGTGCCTATTTTACTGTCCGACGGATCCATTTTCGGTACTTTGTGCGCACTACATCCAGATTCCAGGCCCGCTAGTATTCAGAAGGATCAGGAGCTACTTGATCTAATTGGTTTGATGCTTAGTAAAATTTTGCAAATGGAACTAAAGGCTGATGAAGAGTCTAGTAGAGCCGAGCGTTTCGAGGCGCAAGCACTTAGTGATGCACTCACTGGACTTTATAATCGAGCAGGATGGGAGCAATTATCCAGTCATCAGGACAGTCGCAATAAGAGGTATGGAAAATATTCGGCAGTATTGGTTGTAGATCTAGATGATCTGAAAGTTGTTAATGATAAATATGGGCACGCGGCAGGCGATGACTTAATTAGGTCTGCTGCTAATGCTCTTCTGCATGCATCTCGATCAGAAGATATCGTTGCTAGACTAGGGGGTGATGAATTTGCAATAATAGGCGTAAACTGCGATAAAAGTTACGGCGACGTAATGCGTGGTAGAGTCAAGGAGTCCTTGGGTTGTGCCGGTATTAGAGCATCTATTGGGCTTGCAATGGCGAGTGCCAAATGCAATATTTCGTTCGCTCTTACTATTGCGGATCAGCAAATGTATGAAGAGAAGCGTCTCAAAAAGAACTCAAGTTCAGACAAGGGGTTTATTGTTCAAGCCTGAGAAGCTAAGCTCAAAGCAATTGGTTGTATTTAGCGTGATGCTTGCTTTCTCTTAACTTGGGTAGCATTGTTCCTGGTCAGGACAGTCAGAGGGAGAAAACCCTGTGACCTCACACGCGCTGATGCGTACTTGGCCTGTAGCCCTCGCATCTTCTAATGCGTTGTGATGTCGTGAAAGAGAAATTCCAAGGTGCTTACACACGGCCTTAAAGCCTCACCCACTCTCGGCGTATTTGTCGGGCCATGTCCTTCACACAACTGGGTGAATGTTCAGCCAAGGGGTGAATCGGCGTCAGCTCTCGAAGCCCGCAGGCTTGGCTGAATGCTGACCGATCAAGTTGGCCATAGCTCGTGATCAAACCATCGGATGGCAATGGCCGGATGATCTCAAGCGCAGCCTGAAAGGTCGGCTGTCCTATGACCATAGCTGCAGTGGTGCCATGAAATCGGGTATTGATTGCGTGAAAGGGATGTGGCGGTCTCAAGGAGCAAGTGCACAGTGAGTTAATTTTTCTAAGCTCGGTATGCGAACGCAATTCCGCTCCCAAAACACCATTATCAATAGCCGCCTCAACGAACCGAGCCGACCTGGCTGCACACGATTTTCATTGCCAAAAACTTACCCCATGCCAAGCTCTTCGTGACGCGCTCCTCGGTACTCAGGTGGTTATATTGGGTAGACATGGCAACACCTTACATCAGGCGTTGCACTTGCTCCTTGAGACCGCCATTCCCGGGATCGACGAGAGCTCCCACTCATTCGCGATCTGACCACCCACAAACTCAACCACACCAACTTGGAGAGGCGGCTCCTATATTGTGAGGCGACGGGAAGACGAGGGCGATGCAGTCTGCTTTCCTTGCTTTGGGCGTTACTGGCTAGACTTGCCTACAGTTTGAGCGTAGTGGTACTCAAAAAATCAGCCCAGTCTTGCATCAGTTTTTTCCGCTTTTCTAAGTAGTCAGTGCGCGAATAGGCGGCTTCTGTAAGGCTGCGATCATCATGGGCCAGAGCCAACTCGCAAACCTCGCGCGGATAGTTGGTCTGCTCAGACGCCCAGTCACGAAAGCTTGAACGAAATCCGTGGCGGGTTATTCCAGCATGCTTCATATCATGGAGAAGGTTTCGCGCCGCATTTCTGTGCATGACTCCAGATTTTCCCTGACCGGGAAACAGGTAATCAAGCCCTTCTACCCGTGGCATGGCGTTCAAAAGATCAACTGTTTGAGTGGCCAAGGGGATTTTAAACGGACGGCGCGTTTTCATTCTTGCGCTGGGTAAGGCCCAAAGTGCTTTCTCAAAATCAAACTCGGACCAAACCGAAAATCTAACCATATGCAGCCTAGCTGCAGTGAGGATCAGAAGGCGCAGTAATGCCGCTGAGGGTTCCGTCCGATGAGCTAGGTTCTCCATGAGAGCAGGCAGTTGATGCCACGCCATCGCGGTGTAGTGCTTCGTGCTCCTGCCTCGACGTTTATCTGCTGTGCTCAATAATTTGTCGAGATGTCCACGCCACGTTGCCGCGTTCCTATCCTGTCTCATTCCGCGGGCTGTGGCTGCATCCAGCACATGTTCAATCTGGCGGCGCGTCTCGTCCGCTGTTCGAGGTATCTTTCCCCAAATGGGTCTGAGCACATCCAGGACGTGTGCGGTAGTGATTTCTGATGGTGGCAGTGTTCCAAGCAGCGGGAAAGCATACCTCTTCATTTTGCGAATCCACTTTGTTCTCCACCCGTCAGTCCAGTCCGCACCATGAGTCTGCAGGTAATCATAAGTCAGTGTTTCAAACGTGATTTGTGCTCTTTTTTGACGTTCAAGAGTCTCGGCCGCTAACCGCTTCTCTTCCTGCTTCAGAGCAAGGGGGTCGACTCCAGATGACCTCGTTTTGCGAGCATCGGCAGCCTTAATTCTCGCTAGAGCCAAAGAAGTATCTGGGTAAGTACCAAGCCCCATGTCCCTGGATCGGCCCGCCGTTTTGTACCGATAAATCCAGCTTGCCCCTCCTCGTTGGCTTACTTTGAAGTAGAGCCCGTCGCCGTCACTGGTCATTCCACCCTGCTTGGCACGTAAAAGGGACTCGATGGTTTTCGCAGTCAGCTTAGCCATGATGACCTCTTCACTACAGTTACCGTATTTCTACCCCTTATCCTAGCCCATACTCCAGCCCATACCTTGGCCCATACCCTGAGTGTTGGTTCTAGGAGCTCTTTACTGGAACACAGCAGAAGAATAGCCCGTTCTAGAGCCATCGGTGGTGGATTATCAAGACGTTGGCGGACTTCCAAAAACATTATAACGGCGCCCCGTGAGCGCCGTTTTTTTATGCCTGTGGTTTTTGTGGTGAGCTTTCTGGCCTCATCGCGAGCAAGCTTTGCTCCCACAGTGGTGGGGTGACCACCGAGGTGGGCCGTTACATTGTGGGAGCAAAGCTTGCTCGCGATGAGGCCGGCACAAACGCTGCAAAATCCGGATCAGCCGAAGCGCTCGGCATAATCCTGCGGGCTCACCCCCAGCGCCTTGTGAAAGCTGCGCCGCAGGCTCTCCGTATGCCCGAACCCACACAACCTCGCCGTGCTCTGCACCGACACCTGCCCACCCTGCAGCAGCGCCCGCGCCGACTCCAGCCGCACCTGTTCCACATAACGCGCCGGCGTGGTCCCCAGTTCCGACATGAACACCCGGCTCAAGGTGCGTGGCGCCATGCATGCGCGGTCTGCCAGGGCCTGCAGTGACAAATCCTGCCCCAGATGAGCGGGTATCCATTCCAGCAACGCCCTCAGCCGTGGCGCCCGGGCCGTTTCGGGCGCCAGGTGAGTGCTGAACTGCGCCTGATCGCCGGGCCGCTTGAGGAACATCACCAGCCGCCGTGCCACTGCCAAGGCCACCGGACGGCCCAAGTCATCCTCCACCATGGCCAGCGCCAAGTCGATGCCGGCAGTCACGCCGGCGCAGGTGAAGCGCCGACGCGTTTGCGGGCTGTAGGTATGCAGGCGTTCGCCCTGTACGTCGATGGCCGGGAAGGCCTTGAGGGCTGGCACGTCGGCCCAGTGGGTGGTAGCGCAGTGGCCGTCGAGCAGGCCGGCCTGGGCCAGGATCAGGGCGCCGGAGCAGACCGAGCCCAGGCGTGGGAGTGCGCGTTCGACGGACTTGAGCCAGTTGAGCAGCGGCAGGTTGGCCATCTGCGCCGTCTCGCCGCGGCCTCCGGGGATCAGCAGGGTGTCCAGTGTCGTGGCATCGACGCTGGTGTAAGCCTGTTCGGCGTACAGGCTAAATCCGGCACTGGTGGGCACAGGGCCTGCCGTCTCACCCAGCAGATGCAGGGCGTAGGCGGGCGGCAGGCCCAGGCGCGCCAATTCCTCGTTGGCCGAGGCGAACACCTGCATCGGGCCGGTGACATCCAGGCTCATCACGTCGGGGTAGATCAGGCAGGCGATATGGCGCATGCAGCCTCCGTTTTAGCCGCTCATGGCCGGTAGAGGTGGGCGTGGCCCGCCCGGTACAGCGCTGACTCGCCGAAGCAATCGGTGTCCAGCACGCGGCCCACCAGAATCAGTGCCGTGCGCCGGAACCCCTTGCTCGCGACCTGGGCTTCGATATCCGCCAGCGTCCCCGTCACCCACTCCTGATCCGGCCAGCTGGCCTTGTGAATCACCGCGATCGGGCAGTCGGCGCCGTAGTGGGGCAACAACTCCAGCAGGATTTTAGGCAAGTGCTGCACGCCCAGGTGAATGGCCATGGTCGCGCCATGCCGGGCCAGATCATGCAGCGCTTCGCCCTCGGGCATCGGTGATTTATCGGCGTAGCGGGTCAGGATCACCGTCTGCGACACCCCCGGCAGCGTCAGCTCGGCGCCCAGCAGTGCCGCGCAGGCGGCGGTGGCGGTGACGCCAGGGATGATCTCGAACGGGATGCCGCGCTGGCGCAGGCACCGGATCTGCTCGCCGATGGCGCCATACAGGCTGGGGTCCCCCGAATGCACGCGGGCCACGTCCTGGCCGCGGGCATGGGCGGCGGCCAGCAGCTCGACGATCTGTTCCAGGTGCAGTTCGGCGCTGTTGACCACCTGTTCGGCCTGGTGGCCTTCCAGCACGGCGGCAGGCACCAGGGAGCCGGCGTAGATGATCACCGGGCACTGGCGGATCAGGCGCTGGCCTTTGACGGTGATCAGTTCCGGATCGCCGGGGCCGGCGCCGATGAAGTAGACGGTCATGTGCAAATCCTGAAGAAAACGAAGGCTGCTTGAGCGAAATTCAAGTGCGAGGCGGTGATTATCCGGGAATCGGGGCGGGTTGTGCCAATGCCAAGGTGGCCTGGGTGTTTTTTTGCCGGCTGACGCGCAGTTGGCTACCGGGCCCGGCCAGTGCCAGCGCGGCGCTTTCGGCCACGCCGTGGCAACCGGTGTGGCTGAAGGCCAGGGCGGATTTGTGGGTCAGTTGGGGTTCGAAGGGGGCCAGTTGGGCGGCGCTGAACAGCGTCAGGGGCAGGTTCAGGGTGCGGGCCAGTTCCAGCAGGGCGGGTTCGTTGGCTTTGAGGTCGATGGTGGCCAGGCCTGCCAGGTCCGCGCGGGTGAGGTTGTGGTGGGCCAGGGTGGTGTCGAGCAGGGTGGTGAGCTCGGTGATGGGGCAGTTGCGTTGGCAGCCTAGGCCGGCGTAGAGGGTGGGCATGGGGGGTCCTGGCTTGAGGTTTTGGGTGTTCATGAGATCGC
>KI547168.1:254121-261273 GCA_000497835.1 gamma proteobacterium L18
TTTTTCACTGCAAATCTATGCTGGTGCAATCAAGGCGGACCAGGTGATGGCACAGGCATAATTGGCCCGAAACAAATGTAGGACCGGGCTCTGCCCGGGAAGCGCCGCGCGGGCGGCGCGCGATCTCATAAACGCCAAAAACCTCAAGACATGCACCTACCAGCCCCCCCCACCGCAACACTCCCCACGATTGACCTTCCCCCCCACACTGCGTAGCCTTGCACCTTCGAGGTTCTCCGCCATGCGGAGCCAAGATGGGAATGCGGTCCAAGCCGCAGCTGCCCCCGCAACTGTAAGCGGTATGCACCCAGGCAACGCCACTGCGCCGCGCGCGGGAAGGCGCCTGGGTCGGCCACAGGCCAGTGCCGCGAGCCAGGAGACCTGCCTCGACACAGACTTTCCACTTCAACCGGGCGGGGTGATCCGGTGGCGAATGCACCCGCGTGCCCGGCACCCGCGGTTCTCGTCCCGTATGCCCGCCATCCTGCCAAGGGCATCCGATGAAAACACTGGCCAAGCTTCCCGTCACCATCGTCACCGGCTTTCTGGGCTCGGGCAAGACCACCTTGCTGCGCCACATGCTGGACAACGCCCAGGGCCGCCGCATCGCGGTCATCGTCAACGAGTTCGGCGAGCTGGGCATCGACGGCGAAATCCTCAAGCAATGCACCATCGGCTGCACCGAAGAAGAGGCCACCGGCCGCGTCTACGAACTGGCCAACGGCTGCCTGTGCTGCACCGTGCAGGAAGAATTCTTCCCGGTGATGCGCGAGCTGGTGGCACGCCGCGGCGACCTGGACCACATCCTCATCGAAACCAGCGGCCTGGCCCTGCCCAAGCCGTTGGTGCAAGCCTTCCAGTGGCCGGAAATCCGCAGCGCCTGCACCGTCGACGCGGTGATCACCGTGGTCGACAGCCCGGCCGTCGCCGCCGGTACTTTCGCCGCCTTCCCGGACCAAGTGGACGCCCAGCGCAAGCTGGACCCCAACCTGGACCACGAATCGCCGCTGCACGAGCTGTTCGCCGACCAACTGGCCAGCGCCGACCTGGTCATCCTCAACAAGGCCGACCTGATCGACCCTGAAGCCCTGGCCGCCGTGCGCCGCGAAGTGGCCGAAGAACTGCCGCCAGCGGTCAAGGTGATCGAAGCCAGCAGCGGCCGCCTGCCGCTGGACGTGCTGCTGGGCCTGGGCGCCGAATCGGAAGAGCACATCGACGGCCGCCTGACCCACCACGATCATCACCATGACGACGATGATCACGACGACCACGACCACGATGCCTTCGACTCGATCTCCATCGAGCTGCCTGAGGCACCGGAAGCGCAACTGCTCGACGCCCTGACCACCCTGGTGGTCAAGCACGGCATCCTGCGCGTCAAGGGCTTCGCCGCCATCCCGGGCAAGCCGATGCGCCTGCTGATCCAGGGCGTGGGCACGCGCTTCGACAAGCATTTCGACCGCGCCTGGCGCGCCGAAGAAGTGCGCAGCACGCGCCTGGTGCTGATCGGCCAGGAACTGGACGCCGCCCTGCTGGAAGGCCAGCTGCGCGCTGCCCTGAACGGTTAAGCCATGCACCTGCTGAGAACCCAGCCCGGCGGTTTCGTGCCGGACGACAGCATCGCCGACCTGGGCCAGACACCGGCCGAGCTGGTGATTCTCTGCAGCGGTGACTCGCACCTGGCGCTGCTGGCCGAAGCGGCCACGCAGTTGCCGGACGATTACCCCACGCTGCGCCTGGCCAACCCCATGCAGGTGCAGAACCATGCCTCGGTCGACCTCTACGTCGACGAGGTGCTGCGCCACGCCAAGGTCATCCTCATTTCGCTGCACGGCGGCATCGGCTACTGGCGCTACGGCGTCGAGCAACTGGTGACGCTGGCCGAGCGCGGCGTGCAACTGATCCTGGTTCCCGGCGACGACCGTCCCGACCCGGAGCTGAGCGGGCTGAGCACCGTCAGCGCTGATGAGGGCGAGCGCCTGTGGCACTTCCTGCGCCAGGGCGGCATGGGCAACGCATTGTCGTTGTTCAACTGCCTGGCCAGCCGTTTTCTAGGGCGTGACTATGCCTGGGCCGAGCCCCAGGCGTTGCCGCGCACCGCGATTTATCATCCGGCCCAGCACAGCGCCACGCTGGACCATTGGCGTGCAGCCTGGCAACCCGGCCAGGCCGTGGTGCCGCTGATTTTTTACCGCTCGCACCTGCAGGCCGCCAACACCGGCTTTGTCGACGTGTTCTGCCAGCGCATTCAGGCGGCGGGACTGAATCCGCTGCCCATCGCCGTGGCCAGCCTCAAGGAGGCCGGCTGCCTGAGCCAGGTCGAGGACTGGCTGGACGAAGTCAACGCGGCGGTCATCCTCAACACCACCGGCTTCGCCCAGTCCAGCCCCGAAGCCCCGCACCTGCGACCGTTCCGCCGCGACATCCCGGTGATCCAGGCCATCTGCGCTCAAGACAACCAGCCGGGCTGGGAAGCCAGCGAGCAGGGCCTGGGCCCGCGCGACCTGGCCATGCACATCGCCTTGCCGGAGCTGGACGGGCGCATCATCAGCCGCCCCATCAGCTTCAAGGACCTGGCCTGGCGCAGCGAGCGCAGCCAGTCGGACGTGGTGTGCTACCGCGCCCACCCCGAGCGCATGGACTTCGTCGCCGAACTGGCGCGGCGCTGGGCCGAACTGGCGCGCCTGCCCAACCCGCAGAAGCGTATCGCCCTGATCCTGGCCAACTACCCG
Source organism: gamma proteobacterium L18 (assembly GCA_000497835.1). GTDB lineage: Bacteria > Pseudomonadota > Gammaproteobacteria > Pseudomonadales > Pseudomonadaceae > Aquipseudomonas. The sequence goes on from KI547168.1 coordinate 256,854, forward strand.
ACCCGCGACGGCCGCATCGGCAACGGCGTGGGCCTGGACACGCCGGCCGCCGCGCTGAACATCCTCGCCGCCCTGCAACAGCAGGGCTACCCGGTGCAGGACCTGCCGGCCAGCGGCACGGCCTTGATTCAGCAACTGCTGGGCGGCGTCAGCAATGACCTGGACAGTATCGACCTGCGCCCCTGCGCCCAGAGCCTGGCCATGGACGACTACCTGGCCGCGTTCGCCCGCCTGCCGCTGGCCAACCAGCAAGCGGTGCGCGAGCGTTGGGGCGAACCCAGTGCCGACCCGATGTGCCGCAGCGGTCGCATGATGGTGGCCGGCCTGCGCTTCGGCCTGACCTTCGTCGGTATCCAGCCGGCTCGTGGTTACCAGCTGGACCCCAGCGCGGTGTATCACGACCCCGACCTGGTGCCGCCCCACAGCTACCTGGCGTTCTATTTCTGGCTACGCCATGCCTACGGCGCCGATGCGGTGGTGCACGTGGGCAAGCACGGTAACCTGGAGTGGCTGCCGGGCAAGGGCGTGGGCCTGTCCGCCGAGTGCTGGCCCGATGCGCTGCTGGGGCCGATGCCCAATGTCTACCCGTTTATCGTCAACGACCCGGGCGAGGGTGCCCAGGCCAAGCGTCGTACCCAGGCGGTGATCATCGACCACCTGATGCCGCCGCTGACCCGCGCCGAAACCTACGGCCCTCTGCGTGACCTGGAACGCCTGGCCGACGAGTATTACGACGCCCAGTTGCTGGACCCGCGCCGCGCCCGTGAGTTGCAGCGCGAGATTCTGGCGCTGGTGCGCGACGCGCAGATCGACCGCGAATTGCAACTGGACGCAGGCTGGGACAGTGACGATGACGCCGCCTTGTGGCTGCCGCGCCTGGACACCTACCTGTGTGATCTGAAGGAATCGCAGATTCGCGACGGCCTGCACATCTTCGGCGAGTCGCCCAGCGGCCGCCTGCGTATCGACACCCTGGCGGCGCTGCTGCGCATCCCGCGTGGCGACGGGCGCGGGGCCCATGCCAGCCTGATCCGTGCACTGGGCCGGGCGCTGCAATTGGCGTTCGACCCGTTGGATTGCGACCTGGGCGAGGCCTGGCAAGGGCCGCGTCCCGAGTGCCTGCTGGCGGTCAGTGCCGATACCTGGCGCACGGCGGGCGACACCCGAGAGCGGCTGGAGCTCTACGCCGCGCACCTGATTGAACAGGCCTTGAGCCATCCGACCGCCACGGGTTGGGAAGATGTCGACCTGATCCTCGACGGCCTGCGCGACACCGTGGCCCCGCGTCTGGACGCCTGCGGCCCGGCCGAAATCGACGGCCTGCTGGCGGCGTTAGGCGGCCGTTTCGTGCCTGCTGGCGCCAGTGGCGCGCCTAGCCGCGGACGCCTGGACGTGCTGCCCACAGGGCGTAATTTCTTCTCCGTGGACGTGCGTAACCTGCCTACCACGACTGCGTGGCGCATCGGTTTTGCCTCGGCCAACCTGATTCTGGAGCGCCACCTGCAGGACCACGGCGACCACCTGCGACAGTTGGGCCTTTCGGTGTGGGGCACCGCCACCATGCGCACCGGCGGCGACGATATCGCCCAGGCCATGGCCCTGATGGGCGTACGGCCGGTGTGGGCCACCGGCAGCCAGCGGGTCGACGATTTCGAAATTCTGCCCATCAGCCTGCTCGACCGCCCGCGGGTGGACGTGACCCTGCGCGTGTCCGGCTTCTTCCGCGACGCCTTCGCCAACTTGCTGCGCCTGTTCGACGCGGCGGTGCAGGCGGTGGCCGCGCTTGACGAGCCCGACGACCTCAACCCGCTGGCCGCCAAGGTGCGTGCTGAGCGCGAAGCCCTGCAGGCCCAGGGCATCGCCCCCGAGCAGGCCGCCCGCGAAGCCGGCTGGCGCATTTTCGGCGCCAAGCCCGGCAGCTACGGCGCCGGCGTGCAGGGCGCCATCGACGGCCGCCTGTGGCAAACCCGTGAAGACCTGGCCCAGGCCTACCTCAACTGGGGTGGTTACGCCTACGGTGCCAGCGACGACGGCACCCCGGCGCGTACTCAGTTCGCCCAGCGCCTGAGCCAGGTGCAGGCGGTGGTGCAGAACCAGGACAACCGCGAGCACGACCTGCTCGATTCCAACGACTATTATCAGTTCCAGGGCGGCATGCTCGCCGCAGCCGAGACCCTGGCCGGCAAAGCTGCCGCCAGCTACCACGGCGACCACAGCCAACCGGATGTGCCGCGGGTACGCACCCTCAAGGAAGAGCTCAACCGCGTGGTCCGTGCCCGCGCCGTGAACCCCAAGTGGATCGACGGTGCCAAGCGCCACGGTTATAAAGGGGCGTTCGAGCTGGCCGCCACGGTGGATAACCTGTTCGCCTTTGACGCCACCACCCATTTGATCGACGACCACCAGTACGCCATGCTCGCTGATGCCTACGTGCTGGACGCCGACACCCGAGGTTTCATGCAGCAGCACAACCCCCATGCCCTGCGCGACATCACCGAGCGCCTGATCGAGGCGCAGCAGCGTGGCCTGTGGGGCGAGCCGGGCGAGTATCGCCAGGCGCTGGAAGACCTGCTGCTGGATATAGAAGAAGATGCCTGACATGCGCGATACCCCGCATTTCCCCTTGGCGGCCGTAGTGGGCGCCGACTCGCTGAAACTGGCCCTGTGCCTGAGCGCCATCGACCCGAAAATCGGCGGCGTGTTGATCGAAGGCCCGCGCGGCATGGCCAAGAGCACCCTGGCCCGTGGCCTGGCCGATTTGCTGACCAGTGGTCAGTTCGTCACCTTGCCCTTGGGCACCACGGAGGAACGACTGGTCGGCACCCTGGACTTGCAGGCTGCACTGGGCGAGGGTCGGGCGCAGTTCTCGCCGGGCGTGCTGGCCAAGGCCGACGGCGGCGTGCTGTACGTCGACGAAGTCAACTTGCTGCCAGACCACCTGGTGGATTTGTTGCTGGACGTGGCCGCCAGTGGCGTCAACCGCGTCGAGCGTGACGGCATTTCCCACCGTCATAGCGCCCGTTTCGTGTTGATCGGCACCATGAATCCGGAAGAGGGCGAGTTGCGCCCGCAATTGCTCGACCGCTTCGGCCTCAACGTGGCGCTGGACAGCCAGCCGCAGCCCCAGGAGCGCAACCAGATCATCCGCCGTCGCCTGGCGTTCGATGCCGATCCCCATGGGTTCTGCGAAGAATGGGCCAGCCGCCAGGACGATCTGCGCCAGCGCTGTCAGCTGGCGCGTGACGTGCTGGAGGAAGTGCCGCTGGACGACGAGGCACTGGCGATCATTACCCAGCGCTGCTTTGCCGCCGGCGTCGACGGTCTGCGCGCCGACTTGGTGTGGCTGCGTGCCGCCCGTGCCCATGCTGCCTGGCGCGGCGCGTTGGCCATCGAGGCGGTGGACATCGACGCAGTGGCGGAGTTTGCCCTGCGTCATCGCCGTCGTCACAGCCCCGACGCCCCCGAGGCGCCACAGCCTCTGGCGCCTGCCGAGCAGCCGTCGCGAGCCTCTGATCCGTCCACCGCCGAAGGCCAGTGGGGCAGCCTGCCGCCGCAGGCGGCGCCCCTGGGGCAGCGGCGTGAAGTGCCGAGCTGGCCAAAAAAGCCCTGAGCATCCGCCATCGCCCCGGCGCGGGTGCCAAACCCAAGGCCGGGCAACAGCAGGGGCGTCGCGGCGCTGCGCGTGCCAGTGGCGCGGGCACGGTTGATTGGGCGGCGACGTTGTTGCAGGGGCGGCCGCGTTTGTTGAGCGACCTACGCTGGCAATTGCGCCGCGCCAGTGCCCATGAGTTGTGGCTGGTGATTGTCGATGCTTCGGCTTCGACCCGCAGGCATCAGGCGTTGGCGGATGCCAAGGGGTTGTTGGCTGAGTTGTTTGATCAGGCGTATCGGCGGCGGGCTCGGTTGGCGTTGCTGACGGCCAGTGGTGATCAGCCGCGCTGGCAGCGCCATGGGCTCAAGGCCTCGCAGGCTTTGCAGCCGTGGTTGCAGCAGTTGGGTGCTGGGGGCGGGACGCCTTTGGTGGCGGCGTTGGAGGAGGCTGGGCAGTGGTTGGCGCAGCGGGCCAAGGCGCATCCGCAGGAGCTGCGGCGGTGTTTGGTTATTACGGATGGGCGTGTGAAATCAGCAGCCGGCGTGGTGCCGTTGCCGTGTCCGGCGGTGCTGATTGATGTGGAGCGGGGGGGATTCGTTTGGGGCGGGCGAGGGTGCTGGCGGATCAGTTGGGTGCGGAGTATCGTCATATGGACAATTTGCCAACGGCTCTATAGCCAATCAGGCTTTGCGTCTGGAAGACAATTTTCATTACGCCGCGAATCGCTTTTGCTTCCGTGAGGCCTTTGATCTTGATTGTATGCCCCGTTAGAGCCTAGGGCCGACCGGAGACGTCGATCAAGCGGCCTTCAGCGCAGCTGAAGGAGAC
>KI547168.1:262034-296534 GCA_000497835.1 gamma proteobacterium L18
AACAGCAAGATCAAAAGCCAAAGCCAAAGCACGGCCAAGCGCAGGCGGGACTGGGCCTGTGGGGGCGGTGTTTTGTGGGGCGTTAACGGTGAAAGATAAGAGCTGCGCGCTTATGTCGCAGGGCAAGGCAACTAAGGATTAATGAGTAAGCCAACTATCCAAAGTTGCCACTTCAGCCCAACGCGAAGTGCCACTTATTGCTGTGGCATGCTCCAGGGTTGCAGGTCGTAACCTTCCTGGCGCAGTTCAGCACGTACTTCTTCAAGCAAATGTGCCCATTGGGCCGGGTCCGAGTAAGTGCTGCTCGGTACTTGCTTGCGGCCGATGCTGTTACGGGTGCGGTCCACCACCGTCAGGCTCAGTTCGCCATTGCCGTCCTGCGGGGCCCAAGCCACACACTGGAAGGGTTCAAAGGCGTGGCCGGCAATCAGAAGTGCTTCGTTGACACGCAGCGGGGCGTTCATGGGTGTGGTCTCTCTAGTGTGCCCAAAAAAGGTTGCAGCGCTTCGGCAAGCTCGTTACCGATTGCGTCTGCTTGTCTGTACTGATGCTGCCAACCGGGCAACAAGTCACACGCGGGCAGAAAAATGTTCAAACTTTTTTCTCATTACATTCAGGCGATCGTTTTGACGTTGAAAAATCAACGAAATTCCGTCACCGCAAAAAATGGTAACGGTTTTGTAGACCAACGGTCCTAGGCAGCGTCAAGTTCGTTGCTACTGTTACAGACGGAGTCGCCAACCTGCTGTTTCTAATAACTTTTATATTATTGGCGCCAAGGAGTCAGTCATGCTCGAGATGGCGAACACGCGACGCCTGTTAATTGTCGATCCGTGCGATGACTGCCACCAACTGCTGCCCGGCCTGCGCACCGTGGGCTGGGAAGTCGACAGCTGCGAGCTGGACGAGGCCGCTGACCGCCCCTGCGATGTGGGCCTGCTGCGCCTGCAGCCCTTTCACCTTGAACGCCCCGAGGCGGTGAAGGAGCTGATCAGCCGCAGCAACACCGAATGGATCGCCGTGCTCAACCAGGACGTGCTGCGCATGCAGAACGTCGGCGACTTCGTGTGCGAGTGGTTTTTCGATTTCCATACCCTGCCATTCGACGTCTCCCGCGTGCAGGTCACCCTGGGCCGGGCGTTTGGCATGGCGCGTCTGCGCGGGCAGGGGGCGGTGCACGTCAGCCAGCCCGAGCATGAACTGCTGGGCGACAGCCGGCCGATTCGTGAGCTGCGCAAGCTGTTGAGCAAACTGGCGCCCACCGAGTCGCCCGTGCTGATCCGCGGGGAGAGTGGTACCGGCAAGGAACTGGTGGCGCGCACCCTGCATCGCCAGTCCCAGCGCCATGCCAAGCCGTTTGTGGCAATCAATTGCGGGGCGATTCCCGAGCACCTGATCCAGTCGGAGCTGTTTGGTCATGAGAAAGGCGCGTTTACCGGGGCGCATCAGCGCAAGGTGGGGCGCATCGAGGCGGCCAATGGCGGCACGCTGTTCCTCGATGAAATCGGTGACTTGCCCTTGGAACTTCAGGCCAATCTGCTGCGGTTTCTGCAGGAAAAGCACATCGAGCGGGTAGGGGGCAGCCAGCCCATCGCCGTGGATGTGCGGGTATTGGCGGCCACCCACGTCAATCTGGAGTCGGCGATCAGTGTGGGGCGCTTCCGCGAAGATCTTTATTACCGTCTCAACGTACTGCAGGTAGTCACCGCGCCGCTGCGTGAACGTCATGGCGACCTGTCGATGCTGGCCAACCACTTCGCGCATTTCTACAGCCAGGAAACCGGTCGCCGGCCGCGCAGTTTCAGTGAGGACGCACTGATCGCCATGGGCAAGCACGACTGGCCGGGCAACGTGCGCGAGCTGGCCAACCGCGTGCGCCGCGGCCTGGTGCTGGCCGAAGGGCGACAGATCGAGGCCCAGGACCTGGGCTTGATCAGCCAGGCGGCGGCCGTGGTGCCCATGGGCACCCTGGAAGACTACAAGCACCGGGCCGAGCGTCAGGCCTTATGTGATGTGCTCAACCGCCATTCCGACAACCTCAGCATTGCCGCGCGGGTGCTGGGTATCTCAAGGCCGACGTTCTACCGGCTGCTGCACAAACACCAGATCCGCTGAACCTAATCGGTCCGCGCACTGTTTTGTGGGAGCGGGTTCTACCCGCGAAAAAGCCACCGCGTAGCCGCTGACACTACGCGGTGGTCTTTTCGCGGGCAGAGCCCACTCCCACAAAGGGGGAGCTCTTGCGGTGCGGGTGGCCTCAGAAGTAATACGGGAATTTCAGGCTGAAGGTGAAGTCCGGCGCATCATCGGTCAAACCAATGGACAGGTTGGGCACGATGGTCAGCGAGTCGCTGGCGGCGATCGTCATGCCGATATTGAAGTACCCGGCATTGGCATCGCTGGCCGGCACGCCCTGCCAGTCGCCGCCGTCCTGTTTGATCTTGCTGCGGCGCTGAATCAGGTCCGACAGCGAGAACGACATACTCATCTTCTCGTTGAGGGCGAACGCTACGCCGGCACCGATCTGGAAGCTGTCGCCCAGGTCGACCTTGCCGGGGATCTTGCTGTTGACCTGCGGGCTGATGTCGCTGAACGAGTCCTCGAAATTGTGGGTGTAGGAGAAACTGCCGAACAGCACCGCAGGGTCAAAGCTCTTGATCAGCGAGATGCCCGGGGTGATGGACCACACGCCGTTGCCGGTAGGCAGTGATTCAGGCACCGACAGGTTGTTGTTGGTGCTCGACTGGATCAGCTTGATGCCATAAGGGTCCTTGCCGGTGGGCGCCTTGACCCGCACGCTGAATACCGCGTCGGGGCGATAGGGGCCTTCGTCCAGGAATTTGTAGGCTACCCCGGCGTTGATGTCGCCGATGGTGGGGTCACGTTGTACCGATTCCTGGGAAATGGCCGTGGTGGAACCACCGGCCCCGGCGGACTGGAAGGTGGACTCGCGGTACACCACCGGCACGTTCAAGTCGAACTGCCAACGGTTGTTGACGTTGTAGCGTCCGGTCAGGTCCAGTGTCCAGTTATCCGACTTGATGCGGTCGATGTTGATGTTGCCGAGGAAAATCGAGTCCAGCGCCAGGAATCCGTTCAACACCAGTTGCCGGGTGTCATAGTGCGAGTAGGTGATGCCGGTCTCGAGGCTGAACTTGCCGCCGCCGAAGAACCCGGTGCTCTCGTCATACAGGTTGCCCACGCTCTGGGCCGGCGCCGAATCGTCCTTCAGCGACTGCCCGTAGGACGAACCGCTGGCGGTGGTGCCCGCCGCGCCTGGAGCACCGGTGGCCACGGTCTGGGCCCGGCTGGGCTCGGCGGGGGACTTGCTCAGACGCTTGGGCGGTGGGGCAGCGGGGGTAGCCTCCACTTGTTTGACCCGCTGCTCCAGTACCATCAGGGCTTGCTGTTGTTGATCGTAACGTTGCTTGAGTTGCAGGAGTTCTTGTTTGAGTTCTTCCACTTGGGGGTCGGGTGCCGCTTGCAGGACGGTTGCCGGAAGCAACGCGCTGAGGCAGACGGCTGCATTGAACGAAAACGATCGGTGCATGGTGAGTCGTCCCTTGTGACTGCAACATTTTGAGACGAAGCGTAGTTCAGTTTTTTACGCCACGCCGTTCACATGCCCATGTTGCGCAGCCCCTTGAGCTGGCTCAGATTACAGTCCAGTGCGCCGGCCGTGGGCAGGTTGTCACGCAGCACCACATTGAGCTGGGTCAGGTTGTTGACGGCGTTCGCGCCGCCCAGCAAGGTGGCGTTCTGCAGCAGGCCTGCGCCGCTGATGCTTTGCAGGGCAGCGCCCTGGTTGTTGTTGGCGTTGATCGCCATCTGCACGCCGCCGCCGGTGCTGGAGACGCTCAGGTTGCCAGCCGCATTGGCTGCGCTGATGGTGCTGCCCGCTGCCAGCACCTGACCTTGCGGGGCGGCAGCAGCGGGTGCCGAGTTGCTCTCCTTCACGTTGATGTCGACGTTGTTGTACGCGGTGTTGTAGTCCCCGGCGGCGCGCACCGACTGGGTCACGCCCTGGGTGGTGGTCAGGCCGGCGCCGCCGGTGACGGTGCCGGTACCTTGGGCCAGGGCATTGGCGGTGGCCTGCAGGCCCTTCTGATCGATCATTTGTACGTAGAATTGCGGCTTGATGGTGGTGGCCTGCACATCCAAAGTGCCGCGAGCGCCGATGACGTCACCATTGGCGTTCTGCCAGGTGGTGGACATCACCACGCCGAAGCTGATGATGCGCCCCGGCATCACGTATTTACCGCGCAGGGTGGCAAGCTCCGCGTCTTTGATCTCGATGGGTTTTAGCACCGACGCTGCGTGCGCCGGCAGGCTGGCTGCCAGGCACGCGGCCAGCAACCAAGTGTGAGTGTTCATGGAGTGCTCCCGGAGCTTCATGCCCCTTGTAATTAGAAGAAATCACTCTGGATGAAGCCGAAGTCCATCAGGTCTGCATCCTGTACGGGCTTGAACTGATCCAGCTGTCCCTTGGCCGTCAACGGCAACGGAGGCGTCAGCAAGGCATTGGTCTTGTCGTAGCCCTGGCCGACGACGGCGAAAATGATCCCGTTCCAACCTTTGGCAAAGTCTTCGCGGCTGTAGCGCTTGTGCCCCAGCACCGGGTCACCGACATAGACCCAGTCGCGCTGGACACGCTGCAACACCACGAAATGCTTGTAGCCACGAATGTCCATCAGCACCACCACCGGAATGGTGATCTTCTCCAGGTCTTCGGCCGGAATGCGGTAGCCTCTGCCGCGCATGCCGATGCTTTCGACGTACTTTTTCATGTCGAGCATGGAGAAGCCCTGCACCTTGACGGTGTCCATGTCCGAATGGGCCAGCATGCCTTCGATCACCTGGTGTTCATCCACATCCAGCCAATAGGCCTGGCGCAGTACCGTGGCCAGTGCGGCAGCGCCGCAGCTGAAGTCGGTTTTCTGCTGGACCAGGTCGGAGAAGTGCCGCTCGCGCATGCTCTGGATTGGCTTGTAAATGACGGTGCCGCCAGGCAGGGCGGCGACTGACATTTGTCCGGCCCATGAGGGGCCAGCCAACAGCAGCAACAGCGGAAGGAGCGCACGAATTCGCATGGTCTGAATGCCTTGCTTGATGGTGTCGAAAAAGAGCCCCCGGGTGGGGGCTCTCAGGACTTGCGTGTTACATGCAGGCTTTGCAACCGGCAGCGATGGACAGGGAGTTGCTTTGTTGGTTGCCCACACCGGCCGAGACGTTGGCACCGACGTTGCCCGAAACGCCGTTAAGCGAGTTGGACATGGAGGCGGTGTTGGTCACAGGGTTGGCCCAACCGGTTGGGGTCAGCACTTGGTAGGCGGCTACGCCACCCAGTTCGAAGCTGCCGCTTTCCTTGAATTTGAGCGGTTCAACTTTGTCTTTGCCGCCTTTGTTGTCCCAGCCGCCATGGCCACCACCACGAGGGTCGTCGCTGCCCACGGTGCCGGTGCCGGTGCCTTTGTAGGTGCCGGTCGCGGCGAACGCCGAGTACAGGGTGTCTTTGCTGTAAGTGCGGTCAGCCACGTTGTTGACCACGGTGCCGCTGGAGGTCTGGTTGGCCGAGGCCGAAGCGCCCGCTACACGGCCGCCCGACACGGCGATGGCCAGGTTGTTTTTCTGTTGGTTGAAGTCGCCGGTGGTGAGGTTGATGCCAATGTTGCCCGAGCTGCCGTTGGCGCTGTTAGTGAGCGACGCAGCGGAGGTGGTCGAGTAGTTGGCTACAGCGTTACCGGTGTTGGTCTGGGTAGCAGCGGAGGACGCGTAGGCACTGCCGAAAATGAAGCTTTCATCGGCGGTGGCGATCGCGGCGGCGTTGTCCTGTTGGTTGGCATCGCCGGCGGCGACGTTGACGCCCAGGTTGCCGTTGGAGTTGCCGGCCGAATTATCAATGGCGGCGCCGTTTTTGGTGCCTTGGTTGATCACGGCGTTGTTGGTGCTGCTTTGCGAATCCTGAACCACGGCAGCAGACCCGGCGGTCAGCTGGATTTGGACCATGGGATCGGGTTGTTGTTGATGACCACCATGGTGCGGGTCGTCGTGTCCACCTTTGCGATCGTCCGCGTGAGCGGCAACAGCCATGACGGCAGCGAGGGCGAAGACCAGTGGCTTGAGTGCCAATGTAGGTTTCATGGTGTTTCTCCGTATTATTGTTTTCTAGTTAAGTGTTGTTTCTGTCTTGGAGGGTCAATCAGCGACCCGTACGCTCAGGGTGTTACCCATGCGGTTACCCACCCCTGCGCTCTGGTTCAGCTGGATCAGCCCGCGGCTACCGGTGAATGCCTGGTCATCGGTGTTGACCTGGCGGTTGCCGAGTGTCGGACCTGCTGAATCGGAGCCTTTGACCAGCGCCACGTTCTGTTGCGACAGGGCGCTGTTGTCCATGCTCAGCGGCTGGGCACTGATGGTCAGTCGCATGGCATTGGCCTGTTGATTGGCGGCGCCGGCGGACTGGTTGACACCCAGTGCACCGTTGCCATTGCTGAAGGCGTTGCCCTGGATCGAGGACCGGGCGTTCATGGCCGGGTCTACCTGGGTACGCAGTTTCTGATTGATGCGGGTCGTGGCACTGGCGTCGGTACCGATGGCGATGGCGCGGGTGTTGGCCTGCTGCTGCAGGTCGCCGGCGGCCTGGTTGACGTTCAGATTGCCTTCGTAGCCCACGCCGGAGCTGTTGATCACGGCGTTGTTGTCCGCGCTGATGCCACCTGCGGCCATTGCATTGCAGCTCAGCAGCAGGGCCAACAGTGTCAGGGAAGTCTTCATCTCAGCGGCTCCCGCTCAGAATGCGCAGCGGGGACAAGCCCTGGCTGACCGCCTGGTTGACGGTGTTGGCAATGCCGCCGCCTGAGCCGCCACCATGGCCGGCGCTCATGCCGGGCAGGGCTTGATCGCCGCCGCCCATGCCACGCAGATTGCCGTCCGGCACAATCAGGTGGGTAATGGCGTTGCCGCTGCTGATGCCGGCGATGTCGCCGTCGCTCAGTTCCATGCTGGTGGCTGAGCGCACTTGGGCGGAAACGTTGGTGTTGACGGTCAGGGGACTGGGGTCGGGTTGAAGCGGTGGCCGGGTGGCCATCCGCGGCTGCACGGTGCGCTGGATCACGACGGTGCCGTCGCCGGCGGCCTGGGCCGTCAGGCTATGGCAGCATCCCAGCAACAGCAGGCAGGCGATGCCTTTTTGAGTTATCCCGATCATGACCCTTATCCCTCTTCTTCTTGTTGCGTCGGCCTGGGTGGCGTTGCGAGGAAGAGAGCAGGGGCTGTGCCAGTTTTTTGAATGCGTGTTGAATCAACGAGTTAACAGGGCAGGTGGTGGCGGTCGGAACATGGTTGTAACGCTGGCGATACGGGTGTCGGGCTGTTACACGATAGGACAGTGGCCAGTGGCCGGAAATGCCCCCAAACGTGGGTGTATCACTGGCATTACAAATGCCCGCTGTGCCGGGGGGATCCCCTCAACGCCGGGCCTGTGGGGCCTTTTATGTGTATCAGAAATGGACAGATCAGGGTATCAGCCGAGCAGCTTTTCCACCCAGTCGCAGGCCGTGGCATACCGCTGGGCGTGGTCGCCCTGCACGATATGAAAGGGTTGCTGGTGTTGCGCCAGCCAATGCCGGGTCTGCTCGAAAAACGCCTGGCGCTCGGCCAGGTGCGGTTGGCAGCGCTGGCCGTCGTCCACCCACCGTGCGCCTTCAGGCGACAGCAGCAGATGCAGGTCGTAGCGGCGGCTCAGCAGCTCGGATTCCAGCCACGCCGGGCAGTCGCCAAACAGCGTGCGGCTCCACAACATATTGCTCAGCAGATGCGTATCCAGTATCAGCAACCCTGGACGCTGGGCACGGGCCGCGTCCTCCCAGACCAACTGGCCACGGGCGATGGCCGGGATATCGCCCAGGCAAGTGTCGCGCCCGCCGTGGCTGTCGATGAAGTGGCGTACGTATTCGCCCACCAGCAGGCCGCCGAAACGATTCTGCAGGGCCTGGGCCAATACACTTTTACCGCTGGATTCTGGACCGGTCAGCACCACGACTTTCATGCCGTGGGGGGAGGGGGTGGGGAACATTTCTGGATTCCGTGGGACAAACGTCACGATTGTAACCGGCCACCTGGAAGTGCAGGCAGGTTGTTACACGAAAAGGGCCGGGACAGAGCGGTTTTCATCGTTTTGTCAGCCAGTTGAGCTAACGTCTTCTGATAGCATTTAGCCGCATTTTCGGCACTTCGTTTCAAATCGTTGAATTCACGAATTTTTCACGGTTTGCCACCGATCTTTGGCGCGCCTTGCTGCAACGCTGTTGTTCACGACTAAAAGAAAATCAGGAGCCTGCCCATGAGCAGTGTTCCATTTGGGGGGATTGATGGATTTATGGACCGCCGCACAGGCACTGATTCTAGGGATAGTGGAGGGGCTTACGGAGTTTTTGCCCATTTCCAGCACCGGACACCAGATCATTGTCGCGGATTTGCTCAATTTTGGCGGTGAGCGGGCCATGGCGTTCAACATCATCATCCAGTTGGGGGCGATCCTGGCGGTGATGTGGGAGTTCAGAAGCAAGATCATCGAAATCGTCACGGGGTTGCCCACCCGTCCACAGGCGCGGCGCTTCACCGCCAACCTGCTGATCGCCTTCCTGCCAGCCGTGGTACTGGGGGTGATTTTCGCCGATGCCATTCATGAGTACCTGTTCAACCCGGTCACCGTCGCGGTGGCGCTGGTGGCGGGCGGTATCGTGATGCTGTGGGCCGAGGAGCGCGAGCACGTGGTGCGCATCGAGCATGTGGACGATATGCGTTGGCCCGATGCGTTGAAAATCGGCTTTGCCCAGTGCCTGGCGATGATCCCGGGCACTTCGCGTTCGGGCTCCACCATTATTGGTGGCCTGGTGTTCGGGCTGTCGCGCAAGGCAGCCACCGAGTTTTCGTTTTTCCTGGCCATGCCCACCATGGTGGGGGCGGCGGTGTACTCGGGGTTCAAGTACCGTCACCTGTTCCAGGCCAGTGACCTGCCGGTGTTCGCACTGGGCTTCGTCACGGCCTTCGTGTTCGCCATGATCGCGGTCAAGGGCTTGCTCAAGTTCATCGCCAGCCATACCTACGACCTGTTCGCCTGGTACCGCATCGGCTTTGGCATGCTGATCCTGGCCACCTGGTGGTTCGGCTGGATCGACTGGGACCATGTCCAGCCGTAACGCCGGCGCCGCACGGGCGTCGCAGTCGAATGGCGCGCCGGGGGTGCGCTACCTCAAGTTCAAGCTGCTGGTGTTCTGCCTGCTGCTGGCCTTGCCGGCCTGCGGCGTGGTGATGCAGTTGATGCGCGGCGGGCGGCCGCTGGTGCTGGCCGTTTATGGGTTGGCCAGCCTGGTTGCCTACGGTCTATACTGGCGCGACAAGCACCAGGCGCGCCGCGAAGGCCAGCGTACGCCGGAGAAGCTGCTGCACGCCGCCGAGCTGCTGGGCGGTTGGCCGGGGGCGCTGGTGGCCCAGCAGGTGTTTCGGCACAAGACGCGCAAGGTGAGTTACCAGGTAGTGTTCTGGTTGGTCGTTCTGGTGCATCAGGCGGGGTGGTTGTACCTGCTGACCCAGCACGCGCTGTGATCCGTTTGGGGTGAGGCACACTGTGGGAGATTCCATGGTTTCGGGCAAGCTTTAAGCCTTGAACTGAGCCTGATTCCTGTGGGACCGGGCGCAAGCTCGGGAAATAGGTAACTCGGATTACCTGGCGGGCCCCTTCCCGAGCTTCGCCCGGTCCCACAGTGTGTCCCTCTACAACACAGTTGCTGCTACAGGACGGCGTCATCTGCATCGCGGCCAAGGCCGGCTCCTACCCCGGACGGTGTAGGAGCCGACTTTAGTCGCGATGCAGACGACGCCATTTCAAGACATTTCCCACAGTGCCCATCCCACACATGAATGGTGGTTACAGGTCCAGCAGCAACCCCACCTGGGTCTTTTTGGGCAGGCGCCTGACTACCAACTGATGCGAGCGGCGCAGCAGTTCGCGCACTTCCTCATCACCCACCGGCAACGGCAACGTCAGGCTGATCCAGTGCGCCCGCGCCAGGTACGGCGCAGGGCGGATGCCGGGACGGTCCACGTAGCCCAGGAACAGGTCCTTGTCGACCTTCAACGACAGGCTGTCCCCCGCCAGGCCGAACACTGCAAACATCTTGCTGCCCGCCACCGACAGCACGCGAATCCCGCCCCATTTATAGTCTTCCCGTGCGCCCGGCAACCCCAGGCAATACCGCGCCAGCTGTGCCTCATCCATCATTTGAACCGCTCCCCGCATTCTTCAAGCGACTTCACCAGGTGGTCAATCCACGCCCGCACGGCCGGCAGCACCCCGCGCCGGTGCGGGTACACCGCTTGCAGCCAGCCGCCGGTCAGCGACCAGTCTGGCAGCAATTGCACCAGCTCGCCGCTGGCCAGCTCGGCCTCGCAGTGCATCAAGGGCAGCAGGGTAAAGCCCAGCCCGGCGATGGCGGTGGCCTTGCGCACCACAAAATCCTCGATGCCCAGGCGCGCTTCCAGCACCAGGTCGCGCTTGTGGCCCTGTTCGTCCAGCAGGCGCAAATGCACCATGCGGTCGGCTTCCAGGGCGCCCAGCACCGGCAGCACCACCAGGTCATCGGGGCTGGCGATGGTGTTGCCCAGCAGCAACGCCGGGCTGGCCACCAGAATGGCCCGGGCTTCGCGCAGGCGCCGGGTCACCAGGCCCGGGTCTTCGTCCCACGGCTCACGCACGCGCAGGGCCACGTCGATGCCTTCGGTGATCAGGTCCACCCGGCGGTTGAGCAACACCATGTCCAGCTGCACGTGGGGATAAGCCTGCAGAAAGCTGCTGATCACCTGGGGCAGGAACTCATGGGCCAGCCCCACCGGGCACGATACCCGCAGCCGCCCACGGGGTTCGCTGGACAGGCTGGCCACCACCTCGTCGGCCATTTCCGCTTCCAGCAACATGGCCTGGCAGTGGCGCAGGTAGCGCTCGCCCACGCTGGTCAGGCTCAGTTGCCGGGTGGTGCGCTGCAGCAGGCGCGCGCCCAGGCGCTCTTCCAGCTCGGCGATGCGCCGTGACAGGCGCGACTTGGGCACGCCCAGCTGGCGTCCGGCGGCGGCGAAGCCTCCGGCTTCCACCACCTTGGCGAAGTAGTACAGGTCGTTGAGGTCTTGCATTGGCTGCCCTGACTGTCTCACAGATAGGACAATCTAACGCAAACAGGCAGACTAATCATCCATTCCATATCCCGGTAGGATGATCACCATTCCCGGCTGCCACGGCGGCCAACCTAGACAGGAGATTCCCCATGAAACTGTTGCACATCGATTCCAGCATCCTCGGCGACAACTCCGCTTCGCGCCAACTGAGCCGCGCCGTGGTGGAATCCTTCGTCGGTGCCGACGTGACTTACCGTGACCTGGCCGCTGAAGCCCTGACTCACTTCTCCTCGGCCACCCTGGCGGGCGGCGAAGTGGAAGCCAAGCTGTCGGCCGATACCCTGGGCGAGTTCCTGGCTGCCGACGTAGTTGTCATCGGCGCGCCGATGTACAACTTCTCCATCCCGACCCAATTGAAAGCCTGGATCGACCGCATCTGTGTGGCCGGCACCACCTTCCGCTACACCGAAGCCGGCCCTGAAGGCCTGTGCGGCGGCAAGAAAGTGGTCATCGTGTCCACTTCCGGCGGCATCCACGCTGGCCAGCCATCGGGCGTTGCCCACGAAGAATTCCTGAAAGTGCTGCTGGGCTTCATCGGAATCACCGACATCGAAATCGTCCGCGCCGAAGGCCTGGCCTACGGTGAAGAAGTTCGCGCCAAGGCACTGGCCGGCGCCCAGGCCAAGATCGATTCGAAATTGTTCGCCGCCTGATAGATCGAAACACGCTGAACCCCGGCGCCCGTGGCTGCTCAAAGCACCACGGGCGCTTTGCTTTAGGCGCGTTTCGCGTATGATGCGCGGCTTTTGGCCCGAGTTATGCTTGTGCATAGCTGACTAACCTTTCATTCGGTGAACGGCCCAACTGGACGTACACTGTGATCACTGCGAAAGGTTCCTATCAGGCGGGTAGCAAAGGTGGGCATCCCATGATGCGTCTTTGTGCAAATCTTCTTCTGTGCATGGCCTTGGGCCTGATGTCGGTGTTCGCCCAGGCTGCACCCCCGGCGCACTGGAGCGTAGGCTTTCATCGCCTGACTTTCCTCGACCCCCTTGACCACAAGCCGATGCAGGCGCTGGCGTTCTATCCGTCCAACCAGCGTGAGCAGGTGACCAAGGTCGAGGGCTACAAGATCGAGGCTACCGAGGATGCGCGCATCGCGATGGGGCGTTATCCCCTGCTGATGCTCTCCCATGGCAATGCTGGCACGCCCTTGGCCCTGCATGATCTGATCACTTCGCTGACCCGCAAGGGCTTTGTGGTGGTGGCGGTTTATCATCCCGGCGACAACTACAAGGATCACAGCCGCCTGGGCGCGGTGAGCAACCTGTACGGTCGGCCGCTGCAGATTTCCGAAGCGATCACGTCGGCGTTGGCCGAGCCCATGCTGGCGCCTTTCATCGACCCTGAGCAGATTGGTGTGATCGGCTATTCGGCGGGCGGCGAGACGGCGCTGATCCTGTCCGGTGCGCGGCCCGACCTGGATCGCCTGCGCAAGTACTGCGCCGAATTCCCCAACGATGCCGACGCCTGCCAGACCCATGGTGAAATGCTGGTAGACCGTGATGACCTGCGTCCCGCAGCGGATGCACGGGTCAAGGCGTTGCTGCTGATGGCCCCGCTGGGCCTGATGTTCAATCGTCAGGCCTTGTCGCAGGTGCAGGTGCCTACGCTGATCTACAGCGGCGACAACGACAAGCTGCTGGCCCTGGACAAAAACGCCGCGGCGCTGGCGCGCAAACTGCCCATGGTGTCGGACTACAAGCTATTGGCGGGCGCCGGCCACTTCGTGTTCATGGCCCCCTGTGACGATGAGCAGAAAGCGGCGATGCCAGGCCTGTGCAACGACGCCGAGGGCGTCAACCGCGTCGATATCCATCGTAGCCTGGTGCAGCAGGCCGGGCATTTCTTTGCTCAGACCCTCAGTGAGCCAAGCCACGCCGGGCTGCAGACCGCCGATCAATAAGCCTTGCCGGCGCGTCGCGACAGCATCAGCACCAACCCCAGGCCGCCCAGCGACAGCAGGGCGGCGCAGAAGAAAATCCATGGGTAGCCCAGGTGCAGGGCGATCGCGCCCATCAGCGGCCCGGCCAGGGCCAGTGCCAGGTCGAAAAACACCGCGAATGCACTTAACCCCGCGCCACGGCTGGTGCTGGGCACCTGGCTGATGGCCAATACGCCCAGGGCCGGGTATACCAGCGACAACCCAAAGCCGGCCAGGCTGGCGCCCAGCAGCGTGATGGAGGTGGACGGCGCCAGCCACACCAGCGCCAGGCCCAGGGTTTCCACGGCCATGCAACTGACCGCCACGGTAAACCCGCCCAGGCGGTTGATGGCGTTGATGAACAGCAGCCGCGAGACAATGAAGCTCAGACCGAACGCCGTCAGGCAAAAGGCTGCGCCGGTCCAGCCGCGCTCCACGTAATACAAGGTGATGAAGGTCGTCAGCGTGCCGTAGCCGATCGACGCCAGGGTCAGGCTGACGCCATAGGGCGCCACTCGGCCAAAGGCCGCCCAGAACGGCAGGCGCTCTCCGCGCACCACGGGTATCGACGGCTTGCGCCGGATGCACAGCAACGCCACCACGGCCAGGGCCGACAGGGCCATGCCCAGGGTGTTGAAGCCGCCCGTGTCGACCATCAGCACGCCCACAGGGGCACCCAGGGCGATGGCACCGTAGGAGGCGATGCCGTTCCAGGAGATCACCCGGGCGGTCTGGTCCGCCCCGACCTGGCCGATGCCCCATGCGATGGTGCCAACCCCGATCAGGCCTTGGGCCGCGCCCAGCAGCACACGGGCCAGGATCAATATCAGCAGGCTGGCCAGGGGCAGGCTCTGCAGGCAGGTCGACACCAGCGTCAGCGCACCGCTGATGGCAATGCCACTCAACCCCAGCACGATCGCCCGCTTGGTGCCCAGCCCGTCTGCGGCGCGCCCCGCCATGGGGCGGCTGAGCAACGTGGCCAAGTACTGCACACCGATCGTCAGCCCGGCCACCACCGCGCTGAAGCCCAATTGTTCATGGACATAGCCGGGCAGCACCGCGATCGGCAGGCCGATGCAGAGGAAGGCGATGAAGGTGTAGAAAACGATCGAGACGATCTGCAGGGTAACGTTGGGCGCGGCGGGTGGGTGTTCGGCGGCGGTCATGGCAACTCGTTCGCGTGCGGGCGGTTAGAGAGTCAGGCCATGATGGCGGGGTGGGGCGGGAAATGGAAGCAGGCTAACCATTCAGACCCCCATCGCGACCAAGGTCGGCTCCTACCGGGTAGTCGCCGACCTTGGTCGCAATGGGGTTGGGCAGGTATTTAGAACGTCACGCCCTGGCTGCGCAGGTAGTCGTCGTAGGTGCCACTGAAGTCCACCACGCCGCTCTCGCTCAGCTCGATGATGCGTGTGGCCAGGGACGATACGAATTCACGGTCGTGGCTGACGAAGATCAGCGTGCCCGGGTAGTTTTCCAGCGCCAGGTTCAGCGCTTCGATGGATTCCATGTCCAGGTGGTTGGTCGGTTCGTCCATGATCAGCACGTTCGGCTTCTGCAGGATCAGCTTGCCGAACAGCATGCGGCCTTGCTCACCACCGGAAATCACCTTCACCGACTTCTGGATCTCGTCGTTGGAGAACAGCATGCGGCCCAGGGTGCCACGGATCATCTGCTCGCCTTGGGTCCATTGGCCCATCCAGTCGAACAGGGTCACGTCGTCTTCGAAGTCATGGGCGTGGTCCTGGGCGTAGTAGCCCAGCTCCGCGCTTTCGGTCCACTTCACAGTACCGGCGTCCGGGGCCAGCTCGCCCACCAGGGTGCGCAGCAGGGTGGTCTTGCCGATACCGTTCGGGCCGATAATGGCCACGCGCTCACCGGCTTCGACGGTGAAGCTGAAGTTCTTGAACAGGGTCTTGCCGTCGAAGCCCTTAGACACGTGTTCCAGGGTCACGGCCTGGCGGTGCAGCTTCTTGGTCTGTTCAAAGCGGATGAACGGGCTGACACGGCTCGACGGCTTGACCTCGGCCAGCTGGATCTTGTCGATCTGCTTGGCGCGCGAGGTAGCCTGCTTGGCTTTCGAGGCGTTGGCCGAGAAGCGGCTGACGAAGGTCTGCAGCTCGGAGATCTGCGCTTTCTTCTTGGCGTTGTCGGCCAGCAGTTGCTCGCGCGACTGGGTGGCGGCCGTCATGTACTCGTCGTAGTTGCCCGGGAACAGGCGCAGCTCGCCGTAGTCCAGGTCAGCCATGTGGGTGCACACGCTGTTGAGGAAGTGACGGTCGTGGGAAATGATGATCATGGTGCTGTTGCGCGCCGTGAGGATCGTTTCCAGCCAGCGGATCGTGTTGATGTCCAGGTGGTTGGTCGGTTCGTCCAGCAGCAGCACTTCGGGGTCCGAGAACAGCGCCTGGGCCAGCAGCACGCGCAGTTTCCAGCCTGGGGCCACTTCGGTCATCGGGCCGAAATGCTGTTCCAGGGGGATGCCCAGGCCCAGCAGCAGCTCACCGGCGCGCGATTCGGCGGTGTAGCCGTCCATTTCGGCGAACTCGGTTTCAAGCTCCGCCACGGCCATGCCGTCTTCTTCGCTCATTTCCGGCAGCGAGTAGATGCGATCGCGCTCGGCCTTGACCTTCCACAGTTCCTCGTGGCCCATGATCACGGTGTCGATCACAGTGAATTGCTCGTAGGCGAACTGGTCCTGGCGCAGTTTACCCAGGCGCACGTTCGGCTCCAGCATCACCTGGCCAGCCGATGGCTCGAGGTCGCCACCCAGGATTTTCATGAAGGTCGACTTGCCGCAACCGTTGGCGCCGATCAGGCCGTAGCGGTTGCCGTTGTTGAACTTGACCGAGACGTTCTCGAACAGCGGCTTGGCGCCGAACTGCATGGTGATGTTAGCTGTGGAGATCAAAGGGCTTACCTATCAATAACTTGGGGCGCAAACGTCGACAGCAGCTCAGGCCGTGAGGTCGAGCTGCGGGGAAGAGAATGCGGGGGTCAAACCGGACATTGCGCCTATTGTCTCATAGCTGGGCTGCCAGCGCAGCGCCACCGTGCGCAATTGTAGCGACCCGCTGCCGCCGTTTTGTGTGGGACCGGGCGAAGCTCGGGAAGGGACCGGCCCGGACATCCAGTCGTTCCCTTCCCGAGCTTCGCCCGGTCCCACAGGGGGGGTAGTCGCTGCGGCAGGTCAGACGAACGGCTGGGCGTTCAGGCTGCCGCGCGGCAGGCGGCAGCGGTTGGGCAGGGCGGTCAGGCGCTGGCGCCAGTTGGCCTGGAAGCAGAAGCCGGATTGTACGGCCGGCGCTGCCTTGGCGGCGGCTTGCTCTTGCAGGCGCTGCTTGCGAATTTCAGCCAGGGAAGGGGTGGTGTTCTTCGCCGCCTTGGGCGCAGCGTCAGCCTTGCCCAGGGATTTGAGGCAGGATTTGCAGGTGACTTCCTCAGGGTTCGCGCAGCTGACGACGTTGGGGGTGTTGCGGCCGCAAGCGATATCGCTGCCGTTCGATGAGTAGTGGGTAACCAAACCGTATTTCTCCAAGCATTTGAAAACTTGGGCTATTTTCTCACAATAGCAGCGGTTGTGCCGAGTCCGGGGTGCTCAACGGTGCAATCAGCCCTGGGCCTTCGTTGCGCACGTTACCCACCTCGCGGCCCACGCGGTACCACTGGAAGTCGGTGACCGGGCGGCCTTCATGGCGGGCGATGGCTTCGACCTGGCCTGCATCCAGGGCAGGGTCCAGCCAGGCGCGGGCAGCGTCCGGGCCCAATACCACGGGGCGTCGGTCGTGGATATCGACCATGCCCTGGTCGCTGGCGTCGGTGATGATAAGGAAGCCGTCGTTGCTCTGGGTGGCTTGCCCCAGGGCTGCAAAAAACAGCGGCGCGCCGCTGTTCAGGCGAATGAACCAGGGTTGCTTGAGCTTGGGTTGCGCAGGGTCCTTGACCCATTCATACCAGCCGTCGGCAGGCACCAGCAGGCGGGCCACTGGCCACAGGCTTTTGAAAAAACGGCTGGTGGCCACGGTTTCCACGCGCGCGTTGATGGGCGCCGGACGCTTGTCAGCGGCCCACGGCGGCGCCCAGCCCCAGCGCACGGCATCGATGCGCAGGCCATCGTCGGCGGTGCGCAGCACCGGCACGCGGGTGGTGGGGGCGACATTGTAGCGAGCGGTGGCGGGCGGGTCGCCGTGGATGGCGCGGGTGATGAAATCCAGTTCCAGCAGGTACTGCTCCATTCGTGCCGCCTGTGAGAAGCGTCCGCACATGGCCAAGTCCTCCGTTTGTAGAGCAAGCGTAGCAGCGCGGGCGCCGGGGCAAAAATCGACGTACGGCGCGGAACGAAATCAGGTGCATCGGCCCTAAGGTTTTTTACATAACCGTGGGGGCGGGTGACATGTCGATGTTGTTGACGGTAGCCGTGGCGTCGGGTGCAACGGGGGTGTTGGCCTGGACGGCGGGCGAGGCGAAGCGCTGGCAGGCACGCCAGCGTGACAGCCAGTCGCTGGACTATGTGGTGATGGGCGAGGGCGCGCAGATCTGCGGCGAGGTGCTGTTGGCCGTCACGGTACTGTTGCTGGCCGTGCATTTCTGCAGCTGACCGCAGCCGCGGCCGGGTGGCGGCGACCATGGCCCCCCTCGTTGAGTGCAGTCCAGGGTGGGTGCTAACCTGCCGGGCCCCCTTATGGAGCCTGTGCCGTGAACCTTGCAACCCTCCTGCTGTTCATCCCTGCCTGCTTCGCCTTGAACATGGCCCCGGGGCCCAACAACCTGCTGTCCCTCAATAACGCCAGCCGTTATGGTTTCAGCACCTCATGCCTGGCCGGTGCAGGGCGGTTGCTGGCCTTCGCCGGGATGATTGCCTTGGCGGCGATGGGGCTTGCGGTGGTGTTGCATGCGTCCGAACGGCTGTTCATGGGCATCAAGGTCGCCGGGGCGCTGTATCTGTTTTACCTGGCGGTGCAGTTGTGGCGTGCGCCGGTGGACGGTCAGGCGCCGGGTGGCGCGGGTGGGCGGGGGCTCTTCCGGTTGGCCGCGCAGGAGTTCTGGGTGGCGGCGGGCAATCCCAAGGCCATCCTCATTTTCACGGCCTTTCTGCCGCAATTCGTCAACGTTGACGGTCCCACCTCGGTAGGCCGGCAGTTCTTCTGGCTGGGCGTGATGTTCCTCTTGTTGGAATGGTTGGCCATCGCTATCTATGCCTGGCTGGGTAGCCACCTGCAGCGCTGGTTCAACGCGCCGCGCCCGCGGCGGGTGTTCAATCGCGCCAGTGCGGTATTGCTCAGTTGCGCCGGCGTGGGCCTGCTCGCCGCCCGGCGCTGACGGCGCTCACCAACTGACGCGGATGCCCACGCTGCCGCTCAGCGCCCGTTGGTTGTCGCTGTCCAGATGGCGGCTGTAGCCCAGGCTCAGATTGACGCTGACATCGCTACTCAGCCTCGTGCTGACACCGCCGCCAAGCTCGACGGTGCTGGCGCGGTGGTCAGTGTTCAGGCGGTCGCTGTCGTCGAAGATCAGGCTGTCAGTGCCGCCCAGGGTGCGCCACAGATCGGCGCGCAGCCAGGGCTGGATGGGCATGCCGAAGGCCTGGTAGCTGCCCACCAGACGTGCGCCCAGCCGGGCGCGCCACCAGGGGGCGGCGTCGAAGCTGATCCGGGAGACTGGGTCGCTGGCGCTGTCGAGCTGGATTGTCTGGAGGCTGAGCTGAACCTGTGGCTCCAGCGACCAGTGTGCGGACAGGGCCACGGGGTAGCCGGTTTCCATGGAAGCACTGGTGCCATGGCCCTTGAGGTCCAGGGCCCAGCCGCGCACCGAGCGGCTCTGGCCATCGAAGCGGGTTCCCATCAGCACGGCATCAATATAGGCCTTGCCGGGGGTAATCAGCGTCCAGTAAGCCCCGAGGCTGTCGCCCTCCAGGCTGATGTTGCCCGAGGCCTGGCTCTGGAAGCCCAGCGCGAAGCCTTTGACATCGCCGGATATTCGCGCGTGGCTGACGAACAGGCCGACGTGTTGGTGATAGCCGTCCGGGTCCCCCAGGGCGAGCAGGTCGTGCCCCACCTGGTAGCCGCCCACCGAACCCTGCAGAAACGGCGCTGCCGCACCGCTCCAGTGCTGCCGTAGCTGGCTGCCGAAGGTGCGTGCCCAGCCCGCGGCGAGGGCGCCGTGTTCATCCAGCATGGCCTGGTCGCCCTGGCGTTCATGGAAGGTGCCCAGCATGGTTTGCGCCAGCAGCGCGGCGGCGGGCGGGGCGGCCGCGTACACGGGGACTTCCACGCGGTACAGGGGGATCGACTCACCGGGCTCAGCCACCGGTAGTACCGGTGTGCCGGGGGCCGCCACCGGGGCGCTTGCAGCAGGTGCCGCAGGCGCGCCTGGCGTCGCCGGGGGGGCAGGCACAGTCGGGGCGGTGGGCTCGGTTGGCGTCACCGGTGCTGCGGCCACCGGTGTGGCAGGCGCCACCACGCTGGAGCGCAGGTACCAGCTGTTTTCACTGCCCGCCGTCACCCCGCCCTTGAACAGGTAGTACTGGTAAGCCCCCGCTGAAAGGCTGTTGGCCAAACTGAACGCGGTGTCACTGCTGGTGGCGCCCAGGTTGGCTTCCACCACCTGGATGCCGTTGAGGGTGGTGAGGGCGCCCAGCCCACCCACGTTGGTCACGTTCAAGGTGGTGGTGCCCGACACCGTGCCCTGGGACACAATCAGGCGATCCGAGGGCGCGTCGTCACCGGCCAGCACGCTCTTGACGTGCAATTGGCCGTTGTCGCCGCTGTAGTTGCCGACGATGGTCAGCCGGTTGGCCGTGGCCGTGCCTGCGCGGGTCAGGTCCACCACGCCGGCGTTGGTCACGGTAACGTTCTGGCCGGCGACGGCTGCCGTGATCAGGCCGCTGGTGGAGCCCAGCAGGCTGCTGGCGTCGATGTTCAGGCGGCCCGTCTGGCTGCCCGGGTCGCCCAGGGTCAGGGGGTCCGCCAGGTCCAGGGTGCT
The DNA here is from genome assembly GCA_000497835.1 of gamma proteobacterium L18. Taxonomy (GTDB): domain Bacteria; phylum Pseudomonadota; class Gammaproteobacteria; order Pseudomonadales; family Pseudomonadaceae; genus Aquipseudomonas. Next base: position 282,169 of record KI547168.1, read on the forward strand.
GCCGTTGATCAGGCTGACGTTTTCCCACAGCAGGTAGCGATTGGCGCGGGTAATGACGCTGTGATCGAAGATCAGCGTGTCATTGCCCAGGTTGCCCAGCAGCGCCGGGGTGCTGCCCAGGAGGGTTTCGTCGAGGTTGGCCAGGCGCGCCGTGTCGTCGCCATCGCCCATGGAAACCACGCCCTTGATCGTGCCACCGCCGTCCCAGGTGAACTGGTCGTTGCCCACGCTCATCAGCACCTGGCCGCCCACCTCGCCGCCGGTGAGGGTCAGCACGTCGGCGCCGCCGCTGACGCTGATATTGCCGCCGATACGGCCACCCGAGACGCTGATGGTGTCCTGGCCCAGGCCGGTCACCAGATTGCCAAGGATGGTGCCGCCGGTCATGACGAACACGTTGTTGTCCAGTTTCATGTCGACGCGGCCTATGGCGCCGCCGGTGAATCGGGCCACATCGCCGTCCTCGAAAGCGCCGACGATGGTGCCGCCACTCATGATGAACTGGTCGCGGCCGTCACCCTGGGACAGTGAGCCGATGCTGCCGCCGGTCATGATAAACGTGTCGATGGCGGCGCCTTGATCGACGTTGCCGGTGATGGTGCCGCTGTCTATTTGCACCCGATCGGTGCCGGGTCCGAAAACCACGTTGCCGGTGATGTTGCCGGTGCCTCCGATGGGCAGGGTGAGGCTATTGTTGCCCAGCAGGTCGGTCAGGCCGGTGGCGGTGCCACTGTCGCACACGTAGGTATCGTTGGCGGCGGTAGGGGCCAGGATGCAGGCAGCGTGGGCTTGCTGGAACAGCACGGGCAGCAGGCTGCAGATCACCAGTCGTGGGCAGGGCATGGGGCACCATCCGACATCAAGGTGTGTGGGACGGTTATAGGCAGGTTGTATCAGTTTCGACAACTGTAAGAACTGACAGGTGGCCCTTTGCAGTTGGGAGAGGGGGCGCAGCCGAAAAAAAAGGCCAGTGCCCTCGGGGTTGGGGATCTCCGGGCGCTGGCCATTCAAAGGGCAAACGTTGAGCCGTCCTGGCTCCACGGAAGTAAAGATAGCCTGCGCGCTAATGATGAGCCAGCTAACAATTAGCGAAACACCTTTTCAAACTCGACAACAATCGGATCCAGCCTGCTCAGTCATGGGGCGGTTCGACGCCCAGGCGCGTCCACATCCGTTCGGTCAACCGCTGGCGATAGTTGTAGCCTGCCCACGGATCCTCGACCCATTGCTCAAGGCGCTGGAGAATATTGCCCGCGTGCCAGTGCTGCGGTCCGCTCAATTCGTCCAATTCGTGCCGTGTGATCGGGGTAGACACGGGAGAGGCGCCTGACTGGCGGGCAGCACGGTCAGAAGCGGTTCGGTCAGATGCTCGGCATGACGCTGTAGAAACAGCTCGCCCTCAACGCCCTCGGGCGCACACATGAAAGCGGCCGGGCGTTGGCGCAATTGCGGCAACAACCAGGGCGCCATGTGCTGGTACAGCTGGGCCAGGTCCACACGACGCATCTGGGTGTCGCGATCAAGCACGCGCAAGGGGTCGCTCAGGGAAACACCGGCCACCGACTCCCGATGGCCGTCGCTGAAGTCATGGGGTGGCACGGAGGTGCGTCGGGCCTGGCTTTCAGTCAAGGGCGGCAGCGGGCTGTCTTCACGCTGACAAAGGCATGGCGCGTACCCGCCAGCAGTTTCTTCAACCGGGCGCGGCGCTGCTCCAGGGGCAGGGTACGCAAGTCCATGCCACCGTGGAAGGGCAGGTCGAACAGGTAGTAATGCAGGCCGGCGCAGTGCCCGGCTTCGAAGGCCTGTTGCAGGGCATGGTAGTCGGCTACGCCATCGGTATCGGGTTGCACCAGTTTGCCGTCCAGCCAGCATTCGCTGAGGTTGAGGGCGACGATGGCGGCTGCCTGACGCGGGAGTTGTTCGGTCCAGTCCAGGCCTTCACGGTTGAACAGCCGCACTTCGCCGCCGCTGATGCGGCTCATCAGGCGGTAGCCATCGTGCTTGATCTCGAACAGCCAGTCGCCTTCGGGGGGCTGCTGGACGCGTGTGGCCCGCTGCGGTGCCAGGCTTGAGGGGATAGGGGCTGGCTCTGAGGGGGTGTCGTCAGCAGCGCTGCGACGGTCTTCGCTCAACGACTCGGCCATGATCGATTTTCCTGGGCTGAACCTCGGGGAATGTGGGCAGGCAACGCGATATTTTCAGCTGACCATGGCGGGCCAGCCAAAGTTTCAGGCCGCTGGCGACGTGCAATTTGCAAGGTGAATGCTGGCCATGCTGGCAATTTGCATGATGGCGCTCTCGGTGTTGCGCGCCATCTTGTTGAATGCACACGTGTTTTCAGAGAGCGACTATCGGTATGGAAACTGCAACAAGTTCATCAGGACCTCACATCACCTGACCGGTGGTGCAGCGCGCAATCAAATAGCCATCTAGGCTGCACGAGGCCCGCTGTTTAACTCACGGATGTCACTAAAAAAAAGGGAGCGTCACCATGCTGTCCACTCTTGAACTGCGCAACATCATTGAATCAAGTTTTCTGCCCATGCGCTGCCAGTGCACCCTGGCCCAGGATCAGTCGTTGACCGTACGGGTCTTTGATCGAACGTCGGAGCGGGTCGACCTGATGGTGACCGGCATCAGCGCCCAACAGCTCAACAGCAGCCGAGCGATTTCCAACCTGATTGCCTGCTTGCGTTCAGATTTGAAGAACCAGCATCTGAACCAACCGCGACGGGTCAACGATAGCTTGTGACGGCAGCGCCACAGCCATAAAAAAACCGGCCACGCGGCCGGTTTTTTTGTGCGCGATGATCAGCGCGAGGTGTGCATCTGTCGCAGTATGGCCCGCTCACCGTTGCCCACGCCGATGAAGGCAAACCCCAGCGCCAGTTCGGCGAATACCGAGATCAGGATACCTGGCCCTGCGTGGCCGCTCAGCCAGTCGTACAGCCCCAGTACCGCCATCACCAGGCAGCCCACCATGAAGCCGCGCACCAGTGCGGCGCGGGCGGGCGAGGGCGGGCAGTCGCGAACACTGAAGAACATCACGCCCACGCCCACCAGCAAGGCGGCGATGCGCCGACCCATCAGGGGCGCGACTTCACTGTGGGGGATGTCCCAGAAGGCCAGCAAGCGTTCAGCGTAGGCGCCCCAGATAATGGCCAGGGCAAAGCAGAGGATGGCGCAAAAAAGCGCGAGACGGCGGAAAGTCAGCGGCATTTCTAGTCCTTGAAAAAGTGATGCGTCCAGCGAAGAGCCGCATAGTAGCGCGCTCGGGGCATTTTTGGGATGGGTATTTGGTAGGCAATTGGTACAAATCCCCAAGCCCACCCGTAGCCGCTGCCGCCAGGCTGCGCTGGCCGGTGAGAACCCTGGAGATGTTCAGCGAGGCACAGGGCCAGCGCAGCCTTCGGCAGCGGCTACGGGGGCTACGGTCAGTCGCGGTAGAAGACTTGCACCAGGTGGTAGCCGAATTTGCTCTTGATCGGACCATGCACCACGCGCAGCGGCTTCTTGAAGATCACCTGGTCAATCGCGCCCACCATTTGCCCAGGGCGGATTTCGCCCAGGTCACCGCCGCGCTTGCCCGACGGGCAGGTGGAGAATTTTTTCGCCAGCACGTCGAACGCCTCACCCTTGGCGATGCGCTGCTTGAGTTGTTCGGCCTCTTCGGCGGTTTTCACCAGAATGTGGCGAGCTTGAGCTTTCATGACGCGGGGCCCTGTGTACGACGTTGAAAAAGCGCGCGATTATGCCGCAAATCCGCCATCGGGGGCGGGCTGATTGATCATTTCGCGGATCTTGTTGGCCAGCAGGTCGATGGAAAACGGCTTGGTCACCATGTCCATGCCCTCGGCCAGGAAGGTGTGGCGTTCGGCCGCCTTCTCGGCATACCCGGTCATGAACAGCACCTTGAGCCCTGGCCGATGCTGGCGGGCGATTTCGGCCAGTTGCCGGCCATTGAGCCCTGGCAACCCGACGTCGGTCACCAGCAGATCAATCCGCAGGCTGGATTCGAGCAGCGGCAGGGCGGCCTTGGCATCGGCCGCCGGATGGGCGTGGTAGCCCAGTTCGTCCAGCACGTTGAGCACCAGCATGCGCACGGCCGGGTCGTCCTCCACCACCATCACGCTTTCGCCACGCTGGGCCAGGGGCACGTCCTGGGGCGTCAGGCGCGTAGGGCGCGGGTCGGCCTGTTCCAGGTGGCGTGGCAGGTACAGGCGCGCGCAGGTGCCTTGGCCTGGGGTGCTGTCCAGGCTCACCTGGCCGCCGGACTGCTGGGCAAACCCGTAGATCATCGACAGCCCCAATCCCGTGCCCTGGCCAATGGGTTTGGTGGTGAAGAAGGGGTCAAAGGCCTTGGCCTGGATGGCGGGGCTCATGCCGGCGCCGTTGTCGCTGACGCTGAGCACCACGTAATCCCCGGGCTTGAGCGCTTCCAGGCCTGGCTCCCGGTCGCTGACCGTGCAATTGCGTGTCTCGATACATAAGCGTCCGCCGTCGGGCATGGCGTCGCGGGCGTTGATTACCAGATTGAGCAGGGCGTTTTCCAACTGGTTTGCATCGGTGTTCACCGGCCACACGTCCGCTGCCAGGCGGATGCTGAGCTCGATGTGTTCGCCCTTGGTGCGGCTGAGCAGTTCTTCGAGCGAGTGCACCAGGTGGTTGGGGTCCAGGCGCTTGCGGTCCAGCGACTGGCGCCGCGAGAACGCCAACAGGCGATGGGTCAGGGCGGCGGCGCGGTGGGCAGAGGTGACGGCCGCCTCGGTGAAGCGGCCGATCTCGTCGGTGCGCCCGGCAGTGATATAGCGCTGCATCAGGTCCAGGCTGCCGATGATGCCGGTCAGCATGTTGTTGAAGTCGTGGGCGATGCCACCGGTCAACTGGCCCACCGCTTCCATTTTCTGCGCGTGGCGCAGGGCGTCCTCGGCGCGCTCGCGTTCCTGCATCTCCTGTTGCAGGCGGCGGTTGGCTTCGGCCAGTGCCTCGGTGCGTTCGGCCACGCGTTCTTCCAGGGTCTCATTGAGGCGCAGCAAGGTTTTTTCCGCCTCACGGCGTTCGGTGATGTCGATGGACGCGCCCACGAAGCGCACCGGCCGGCCGTGGTGATCGTTGTGGCTGCGGCCACGGGCATACACCCAGCGCACCTCGCCGTCGGGGCGCAGCAGGCGGTACTCGTTGGCGTATTCGCCGTCGCTGTGCACGCAGGCGTTGATGCTGCGCGCCACCCGGCCCCGGTCGTCGGGGTGTACGCCCTTGAGGTATTCGCCGATGGGCATCTTGCCGGCCAGGCCGGGCTCCACGCCGTGCAACTGGGCAAAGCGGGCGTCGGCCTGGAACAGGTCTTCGCGGATGTCCCAGTCCCAGGTGCCCACGCCGTTGGTGGCCTCAAGGGCAAGCTGCAGGCGTTCCTCGGTGTCCAGCTGGGCCTTGGCGCTGGCTTCGGAGCGTCGTTGCAGCTCGTCGGCCACGCGGCGTCGCTCGTTGGCCTCGATGGCCGTCACCAGGATGCCGGCCACCGCGCCGCTTTCGTCGCGGATGGGGCTGTAGGTCAAATCCAGCCACACCTGAGCCAAGCCGTCGTCGCGCGGCAGGATGAAGCCCTGTTCGACGTAGGTGCGCACCTCGCCGTTCAGCACGGCGCGGTAAATGGGGTCGGTGAAATCCTTGAGCTGCGGCCAGATCAGGTCCACCGGCTGGCCGAAGGCGCGCGGGTGGTTGGTGCCGGCCAGCACGGCGAAACTGTCGTTGTACAGTTGGCACAGCTGTGGGCCCCACAGCAGCAACATCGGCATGGGCGAATGCACCACGATGTCCACGGCAGTGCGCAGGCTTTGGGGCCATTGGTCAGGCGCGGGCAGCGGGCTGTCGCGCCAGGGCAGTTGTTCAAGCAGTTCGACGATGGAGCCGCCGACAGGGGTACCGCTCATGGGTGTGTCCTTTGATTTGCCAGGCGGGGTGTTCTGCCGCCAAGCTATAGCTTACTTTCTATTTTCGCCCTGTGGACCCTCGCATATGGAAATCCAAGCCCTGCTCAAAATCCTCGCGACCCAAGACGGTTCGGATCTGTACCTGTCCACCGGGGCACCGCCGTGCGCCAAGTTCAATGGCGTGCTCAAGCCCTTGTCGGGTGATGCGCTGAAACCCGGCGAAGTGGCGGCCATCGCCGCCGATATCATGGACGCCGAGCAGCGCATCGATTTCGACCGCGACCTGGAGATGAACCTGGCCATGTCGCTGCCCGGGGTGGGGCGCTTCCGGGTCAACATTTTCAAGCAGCGCAACGAAGTGTCCATCGTGGCGCGTAACATCAAACTCGACATCCCCAAGTTTGAAGACCTCAAATTGCCGCCGGTGTTGCTGCAGACCATCATGCAGAAGCGTGGCCTGGTGCTGTTCGTCGGCGCCACCGGTTCGGGTAAATCGACCTCGCTGGCGGCATTGATCGATTATCGCAACCGCAACAGCAGCGGCCACATCATCACCATCGAGGACCCGGTGGAGTACGTGCACCGGCACAAGAAGTCGATCATCAACCAGCGCGAGGTGGGCGTGGACACCCGCAGCTTCCAGGCGGCGTTGAAGAACACCTTGCGCCAGGCACCCGATGTGATCCTGATCGGCGAAATTCGCGACCGCGAGACCATGGAGCATGCACTGGCCTTTGCCGACACCGGCCACCTGGCCATCTCCACCCTGCACGCCAACAACGCCAACCAGGCGCTGGACCGCATCATCAACTTCTTCCCCGAAGACCGCCGCCCGCAGTTGCTCAACGACCTGGGTAACAACCTGCAGGCGTTCGTGTCCCAGCGCCTGGTGAAGACCGTGGACGGCAAGCGCCGGGCGGCGGTGGAGGTGATGCTGGGCACGGCGACCATTCGCGACCTGATCCACCGCAACGAGTTTGGTGAGCTCAAGGGCATCATGGAGAAATCGGTGAACCTGGGCATGAAGACGTTCGACCAGGCGTTGTATGAGTTGGCGGTGGAGGGGGCGATCAGCGAAGAAGAAGCGTTGAAGAACGCCGATTCGCAGAACAACCTGCGTTTGCGGCTCAAGCTGCAGCGCGAGGACGTGCATGAAGTCAGCACCCCGCCTGCGCCACCGACGCCGGCGGCGGACGTGGACAGCGCGGATTGGAACCTGGTGGATGACGATAACGGGCATTAAGGTGGTGCGCAGCCTCTGTAGCAGCAACTGTCTTGTGGATGTACACACTGTGGGAGCAAAGGGGGGCGCCTAGCCCTTGCTCGCGAGGGGCCCTCACTGACGCCATCGCGAGCAAGCTTTGCTCCCACAGTGTACGCCTCGCCTCTGTAGCTGCCGAAGCCTGCGTCCGGCCCGACGCTGTATACCAGATGGATCGCAGCGTCAGTGACGCGGCCTGGCGGCCGCTGCTACAGGGGATTGTGCGTCGTGTTTTCTACTGCGCCAGCCAGCCGCCGTCCATGTTCCACGCCGCGCCGCGCACCTGGCTGCCGGCCTCGCTGCACAGGAACAGCACCAGCTCGCCCAACTGCTCGGGCGTGACAAACTCCAGCGATGGCTGTTTCTCGGCCAGCAGGTCTTCACGGGCCTGCTGAAGGTCGACCCCCTTGGCCGCACGGTCATCAATCTGCTTCTGCACCAGCGGCGTCAGCACCCACCCTGGGCAGATGGCATTGCAGGTGACCTGGGTTTTCGCCGTCTCCAGCCCCACCACCTTGGTCAGGCCGATCACCCCATGCTTGGCCGCCACATACGCCGCCTTGCCGGTGGAGCCCACCAAGCCATGCACCGAGGCGATGTTGATGATTCGCCCCCAGCCGCGCTCGCGCATACCCGGCAGCGCCAGGCGCGTGGCATGGAACACCGAAGACAGGTTGATCGCCATGATCGCGTCCCAGCGCTCCACCGGAAAATCCTCCACTGCCGCCACGTGCTGAATGCCGGCGTTGTTGACCAGAATGTCCACCGCACCGAATTCCGCCTGGGCATAGGCGAACATCGCATCGATCTGTGCCGGCTGGCTGACGTCGGCCGGGTGGTGGCCCACCTTGGTGCCATGGGCGGCCAGCTCGGCCAGCACGCCCTGTACGTCACCAAAACCATTGAGGATCACGTTGGCACCCGCCGCCGCCAGGCCGTGGGCAATGCCCAGGCCGATGCCGCTGGTGGAACCGGTAACCAATGCTGTCTTGCCCTTGAGTGTCATGTGGCAGCCTCCGTCAGGCGTGGGGCTCTGGCTGCACATGTGCGGCCAGCAGCAGTTCGCGGGTGTAAGGGTGCTGCGGCGCCTCGAACAGATCATGACTGGCGCCGCGTTCCACCACCTGGCCGTCCTTGACCACGATCACGTCGTGGGCCAGGGCCTTGATCACCGCCAGGTCGTGGCTGATGAACAGGTAGGTTAGCCCATGGTCGTCCTGCAGTTTGCGCAGCAGGGCGACGATCTGTTTCTGCACCGTGCGGTCCAGCGCCGAGGTGGGCTCGTCGAGCAGGATCAGGTCAGGCTTGAGCACCAGGGCGCGGGCGATGGCGATGCGTTGGCGCTGGCCGCCGGAAAATTCGTGGGGGTAGCGGTGGCGGCTGGCCGGGTCCAGGCCCACTTCCTCCAGCACCTTGATCACCCGCTGTTCGCGGTTTTCCACGTCGCACTGCACGTGCACTTCCAGGCCTTCGCTGATGATCTGCTGCACCGACATGCGCGGGCTGAGGCTGCCGAACGGGTCCTGGAACACCACCTGCATGCGCTTGCGCCACGGCAGCATCTGCTTGGGGTTGAGGCCGTCCAGTGGCTGGCCGTCGAAGCGGATACCGCCTTCGGAATCCAGCAGACGCAGGATGGCCTGGCCCAGAGTGGATTTTCCCGAGCCCGACTCGCCGACAATGCCCAGGGTCTTGCCCTTCTGCAGGCTCAGGCTGATGCCGTCCACGGCCTTGACGTAGTTGGGCTTGCGCAGGAATCCGCCGCTGGTGGCGTACCACACCCGCAGGTTGTCGACGTCCAGCAGCGGCGGGCGTTCGTGGCGCGGCAGGGGCTCGCCGGCCGGCTCTGCGTTCAGCAGCACGCCGCTGTAGGGGTGTTGCGGGGTGCAGAACAGCGTCTCGGTGTCGGCTTGCTCGACGATCTCGCCGGCACGCATCACGCACACGCGCTGGGCGATGCTGCGCACCAGGTTGAGGTCGTGGCTGATCAGCAGCAGCGACATGCCCAGGCGTTGCTGCAACGACTTGAGCAGCGCCAGGATGCGCCGTTGTACGGTCACGTCCAGCGCCGTGGTGGGCTCGTCGGCAATCAGCAAGTCGGGCTCGCAGGCCAGGGCCATGGCGATCATCACCCGCTGGCGCTGGCCGCCGGACAACTGATGGGGGTAGGCCTTGAGGCGCTTTTCCGGGTGCTGGATGGCTACCAGGTGCAGCAGCTCCAGGGTGCGTGCCTGGGCCGCCTTGCCGGTCAGGCCGCGGTGCACCAGCAGGGTCTCGGCGATCTGCTTTTCCACGGTGTGCAGCGGGTTGAGCGAGGTCATCGGCTCCTGGAAGATCATCGCCACGCGGTTGCCGCGAATCTCGCGCAGGGTGCTTGCCGGGGCGCCCAGCAGTTCGGTACCGCGGTAGCGGATGCTGCCCTGGGTGAGCGTGCCGGTCTGCGGCAGCAGTTGCAGAATCGAGTGGGCCGTCACCGACTTGCCCGAGCCCGACTCGCCCACCAGCGCCAGGCATTCGCCGGCGCGGATGTCCAGGTTGAGGTCGTGCACCACCCGGTGTTCGTTGAACGACACGCTCAGGTGGCGGATTTCGATCAGGTTTTCGCTCATGTCGGCCTCAGGCGCGGGGGTCGAAGGCATCGCGCAATGCCTCGCCGATAAACACCAGCAGCGACAGCACCAGTGCCAGGGTGAAGAACGCCGTGAAACCCAGCCACGGTGCCTGCAGATTGTCCTTGCCCTGGGCGATCAGCTCGCCCAGCGAGGCACTGCCCGCCGGCATGCCAAAGCCCAGGAAGTCCAAGGCGGTGAGGGTGGAGATCGCGCCGGTGAGGATGAACGGCAGGTAGCTCAGGGTGGCGTTCATGGCGTTGGGCAGAATGTGCCGACGGATGATCTTGCCGTCATTCAACCCCAGGGCGCGCGCCGCTTTCACGTACTCCAGATTGCGCCCGCGCAGGAATTCTGCGCGCACCACGTCCACCAGCGCCAGCCAGGAGAACAGCGCCATGATGCCCAGCAACCACCAGAAATTGGGCTCCACGAACCCCGACAGAATGATCAGCAGGTACAGCACCGGCAACCCCGACCACACCTCCAGCAGACGCTGGCCGAACAGGTCGACCCAGCCGCCGTAATAGCCCTGCAGCGCACCCGCCAGGATGCCGATCAGCGAGCTGATCACCGTCAGGGCAATGGCGAACAGAATCGACACCCGCGCGCCATAGATCACCCGCGCCAGCACGTCGCGGCCCTGGTCATCGGTGCCCAGCCAGTTGGTGGCCGAGGGCGGGCTGGGCGCAGGCTGGGTCAGGTCGTAGTTGGGGGTGTCGGCGCTGAACGGGATGGGCGCGAAGATCATCCGCCCGCCGGCGTCGCTGATCAGTTTGCGCACGTAATCGCTGCGGTAATCGGGCTGGAACGGCAGCACGCCGCCAAACTCGGTTTCGGTGTAGCGCTTGAAGGCCGGGAAGTACCACTGGCCGTGGTAACTCACGGCCAGGGGCTTGTCGTTGGCGATCAGCTCGCCGCCCAGGCTCAGGGCGAACAGGGCGATGAAAATCCACAGCGACCACCAGCCACGGCGGTTCTTGCGAAAGCGCTCCAGGCGTCGGCGCGACAGGGGAGACAGACGGTTCATCAGGCGCTCCTCCCGGCGAAGTCGATGCGCGGGTCGACCAGGGTGTAGCACAGGTCCCCGGCCAGTTTGATCAGTAGGCCGAACAGCGTGAAGATAAACAGGGTGCCGAACACAATGGGGTAGTCCCGGGCCACGGCCGCTTCATAGCTCAGCCGTCCCAGCCCATCAAGGGAGAAGATCACCTCGATCAGCAAGGAGCCGGCAAAGAACACGCTGATGAACGCCTGGGGCAGGCCGGCCACCACCAGCAGGATGGCGTTGCGGAACACATGGCCGTACAGCACGCGGCGTTCGCTGACGCCCTTGGCGCGGGCAGTGATCACGTACTGGCGGGTGATTTCGTTGAGGAACGAGTTTTTGGTCAGGATGGTGAGGGTGGCAAAGCCGCCGATCACCAGCGAGGTGATCGGCAGTACCAGGTGCCAGAAGTAATCGGCGACCTTGCCCAGGGTGGTCAGCTGATCGAAGTTGTCCGACACCAGGCCGCGCACCGGGAACCAGTTAAGCTCGGTGCCGCCGGCGAACAGCACGATCAGCAGCATGGCGAACAGGAACGCCGGCATGGCGTAGCCGATGATGATCGCCGTGCTGCTCCAGATGTCGAAATGGCTGCCATGGTGCACCGCCTTGCGGATGCCCAGCGGGATCGACACCAGGTAGGTGATCAGCGTGGCCCAGAAGCCCAGGGACAGGGTGACGGGCATCTTGTCCAGGATCAGGTCGGTGACCTTGGCGCCGCGGAAGAAACTGTTGCCGAAGTCCAGGGTGGCGTAGTTCTTCACCATCAGCCACAGGCGCTCGGGGGCGGGTTTGTCGAAGCCGTACTGGCGCTCGATGTCCTTGATCAGCTTGGGGTCCAGGCCGCGGCTGGCGCGCGAGGCGCCCTGGGCCGAATCGCCGCCGCCACCGCCGACGTTGACGCCGCCCAGGCCCTGCAAGCGGGCAATGGCCTGTTCCACCGGGCCGCCGGGGGCGGCCTGGACGATGACGAAATTGACCAGCAGGATGATCAGCAGGGTGGGCACGATCAGCAGCAGGCGCCGCAGGGTATAGGCCAGCATCAGTGGGCCTCCTTGGCATGCAGTTCGGCCATTTGTGCGTTGGTCAGCGGCGTGGTGCTGACTTGCCACCAGGATTCGGGGGCTTCGTCATAGGGCGCCGGGTGGGCGGGGATGCCGAAGCGGTTCCACCACACGGTGGAGGTGCCCGGTGGGTAGTAGTTGGGGATCCAGTAGTAATTCCACTGCAGTACGCGGTCCAGGGCGTGGGCGTACTCGGTCATGTCGGCTTTGGTGCGGGCGTTGACCAGGCCCTTGATCAGGGTGTCCACGGCGGGGTTCCTGAGCACCATGTAGTTGTTGGAACCGGTGTCGGTGGCGGCCGCCGAGCCGAAATAATTCAGCAGTTCCATGCCCGGCGAGGCGGACACCGGGTAGCCGGTGATGATCATGTCGTAGTCGCGGGCCATCAGGCGGTTGATGTACTGGGAGGCGTCGATGCGACGGATCTGCAGGTCGATGCCAATCTGCGCCAGGGTGCGCTTCCACGGCAGGATCAGCTTTTCCAGGCCGGCCTGGCCGTTGAGGAAGGTGAAACTCAGCGGCTCGCCGGCGGCGTTCACCAGGCGGTCGCCGTCCGGGTGCCAGCCGGCGTCCTTCAATAACGCCAGGGCCTGCAGCTGCTTGTCGCGGATAAAGCCGCTGCCATCGGTGCGCGGGGCCTTAAATACCGTGGTGAACACCTCGTCGGGCACCTGGCCACGCAGCGGTTCAAGAATCTTCAACTCCGCTGCGTCAGGCAACTGCCGGGCGGCCAGCGGGCTGTTGGCGAAGAAGCTTTGCTGGCGGATGTACATGCTGCGCATCAGCTGGCGGTTGGTCCATTCAAAATCCCACAGCAGGGCCAGGGCCTGGCGCACGCGCCGGTCCTTGAACACCGGGCGTTGCAGGTTGAACACGAAACCCTGGGCCGACTGCAGGCTTTGCGGCGCCAGATGCGCGCGTTGCAGGCGGCCGTCGTCCAGGGCGGCGCTGTTGTATTTGATGGTGTAACCGGTGGCGGAGAATTCGCGGTTGTAGTCGAAGGCGCCGCCCAGCAGCACCTGGCGAGCCACCTCGGTGTCGCCGAAGAATTCCACGGCAAACTGATCGAAGTTGTACAGGCCGCGGGTCACCGGCAAGTCCTTGGCCCACCAGTCTTTGTTGCGCTGGAAGGTGATGCTGCGGCCGTTGTCCACCTTGCCCACGGTATAGGGGCCGCTGCCGGGCGGGGCTTCGAAGCCGCCGCCGTTGGCGAAGTCGTGGTCTTTCCACCAGTGCTGGGGCAGCACTGGCAGTGAGGCCAGGTCCAGGGGCAGGCTGCGGTTGTCGCTGGCGCTGAAGTCGAAGCGGATTTGCCGGGGGCTTTCGATCACCACGTCTTTCACTTCGGCGAACTGGGTGCGAAAGCGCAGGCTGCCCTGGGTCATCAGCAGGTTGAAGGTGAATTTCACATCCTCGGCCGTGATTGGTACGCCATCGCTGAAGCGGGCCTTGGGATTGAGGTAGAAGCGCAGGGACAGGCCGTCGTCGGCGCGCTCCATTTTCTCGGCGATCAGGCCGTACACCGTGTAGGCCTCGTCCAGCGAACGCAGGGCCAGGGGCGAATACAGCAGGCCGTCGACCTGGCTGACGCCGGTGCCCTTGTCGATATAAGGCAGCAGGTGGTCGAACTGGCCAAGTTCCAGCGCCGAGCGGCGCAGGCTGCCACCCTTGGGGGCGTCGGGGTTGACGTAGTCGAAATGCTTGAAGCCTTCGGGGTACTTGGGCGGCTCGCCGTACACGGTCAGGGCGTGCTGGGGGGCGGCGAAGGCGCTGGGAACCATCAGCAAGTGGGCGGTCAGCAGGAAAAGGGCAAAAACCGAGCGCATTGTCTGCCTTGTTCGAATGGATGGAGTTAGATGCGCTTACAACCCTACCACCAACGCGTGCGCCGTTCACAAACAAAACGGCCCGCACAAGGCGGGCCGTCAGTCAGCAGGGCAGGATCAGTCCTGGCGGCTGGTGACTTCCAGCAGGTGGTAGCCGAACTGGGTCTTGACCGGGCCCTGAACGGTGTTCACTGGGGCGCTGAACACCACGGTGTCGAATTCCTTGACCATCTGGCCTGGGCCGAACGAACCCAGGTCACCGCCCTGGCGGCTGGATGGGCAGGTGGAGTTGGCCTTGGCGACTTCGGCGAAATCGGCGCCGCCTTCGATCTGGGCTTTGAGTTCGTTGCACTTGGCTTCGGAGGCAACCAGGATGTGACGGGCAGTGGCTTTGGCCATGGGGGAATACTCCATAAAACGTAAAGAGGGCAGCGTACCGCACTTTGGGGATTGAGTCGCCTGCTTCCCGAGCTTCGCTCGGTCCCACACCTTTCGCGGCAGTGGTGTCAGGCAGGCAAAGCACTTAGCCCTTGGAGGCACCACAGGTGGGCCTGCAGTGCCACCAAAAGCTAAGAGCTTTGCTACATTGACACCACTGCCGCGAAAGGTGTGGGACCGAGCGAAGCTC
>KI547168.1:296849-298737 GCA_000497835.1 gamma proteobacterium L18
ATTGACACCACTGCCGCGAAAGGTGTGGGACCGAGCGAAGCTCGGGAAGGGCGCACCACCAAATTAGCGAAGCTGCTGCGCTGCGTTGCGCAGCAACGCCTCGGTCGCCTCCCAGCCCAGGCAGCCGTCGGTTACCGACACGCCGTAGCGCATGCCTGGCCCGATCGCCTGGCTGCCTTCGAACAGATGGCTCTCCAGCATGGTTGCCACCAGCGAGCGGTCCCCGGCCAGGCGCTGGCGCAGCACGTCATTGAACACCTCGGGCTGGCGCAGCGGGTTTTTGCCGCTGTTGGCATGGCTGCAATCCACCATGATGCGCGCCGGGATGCCGGCCTTGCCCAGGGCGTTGTGCACCTGCGCCACGCTGTCCTGGTCGTAGTTGGGGCCACGGTGGCCGCCGCGCAGCACCAGGTGGGTGTCGGGGTTGCCGGCGGTCTCGATGATGGCCGGATGGCCCTCGGCCGATACGCCGAAATGACGATGGGGGTGTGCAGCGCTGCGCATGGCGTCGCAGGCGATGGCCACGCCGCCGTCGGTGCCGTTCTTGAAGCCCACGGGCATTTTCAGGCCGCTGGCCATTTCCCGGTGGATCTGCGACTCAGTGGTGCGCGCGCCAATGGCCACCCAGCTGAGCAGGTCGTCCAGGTAGCCGGCAGCCATGGGTTGCAGCAGTTCAGTGGCCAGGGGCAGGCCCTTGTGCAGCATTTCGCGCATCAGGTCGCGGGACAGCTTCAAGCCGCCGACCATGTCGTCGCTGCCGTCCATGCGCGGGTCGTACGCCAGGCCTTTCCAGCCCACGGTGGTGCGCGGTTTTTCGACATAGGCACGCATCACCAGCAGCAACTGGTCGTTGACGTCGGCAGCCAGGGTGGCCAGGCGCTCGGCGTATTCCAGGGCGGATTCGGGGTCGTGCAGCGAGCAGGGGCCAACCACCACCAGCATGCGTTCGTCGCGGCCTTCCAGAATGGCGCGGATCGCGTTGCGGTGGGTGCTGACCTGCTGGGCCAGGTCGCGGCTCAGGGGCAGCTGTTGCTTGAGTTCGGTGGTGCTGGGCAGGCGTTGCAGGGCCGGGGCGTTGGCGGCGGGGGCCAGGGCTTGTGGCAGGGCGGTGGCCAGGGGCAGTGCGCTGATGGAGATGTTCATGTGGTGTTTTCCCTGGGCTGGCGGCGCAGTCATGTGCGCACGCTCAGCCCTATCGCGATGTTCGACTATTGGTATGTGTTAGCTGCAGGCCACCCAGGCACGACCGATCGGAGGCGGCAAGCTGTCCCGAGCGGAGGCTGGTAAATCGCCAGGCGGTGTAATAGTCGTTGCGGTAATAGGTGGCGTAGTTCATGGGGTAAATCCTCGGTATCAAATGGGTGTGAAATCAGTGTGTCAAAGCTGGAAAAAACAAAACCCCCGGTCGGGAGGCCGACCGGGGGTTTTGGAGTTTCTCAACCGGGCGACCTAGGTGCTGGCCGCCGGATATCAGGTATCAGGCGCGCCAGTGGCTAAACCAATACCCATAGTAATAATCTGCAACAACGGCAGCGCACACGGACGCAACCGCTACCGGGCGACGAGCGCTGGCAGTGTGTTGAGCCTTGAGGTGAGTGCTGTGCGACATGGAAGGGATGTCTCCGTTTTGGTGGGTTGAGGTTACTTCAGGGGGTGGGGAGGATACAAGCAGATTTTTTGCGGTGGGGGTGTAGAGGTGTTTGGCGGTCGTTGTGCGGTGTTCATGAGATCGCGCGCCGCCCGCGCGGCGCTTCCCGGGCAGAGCCCGGTCCTACATTTGTTTCGGGCCAATTTTGTCAATGCCATCACCTAATCCGCCTTATTTGTTCACTTCAAATCTGCAGTGAAAAAACAGAGCGGACCAGGTGATCTCATAGGCAATGGTACG
>KI547168.1:298990-320683 GCA_000497835.1 gamma proteobacterium L18
CACCTAATCCGCCTTATTTGTTCACTTCAAATCTGCAGTGAAAAAACAGAGCGGACCAGGTGATCTCATAGGCAATGGTACGTTGCAACAAATGTAGGACCGGGCTCTGCCCGGGAAGCGCCGCGCGGGCGGCGCGCGATCTCATGAACAAAACAAATCCATCGCCAAACACCTTCAAATCCCACCCCACTATCCTGCATCATCCCAATCTGCTCTCGACCATGAACAGGACGTCACATGTCTGCCCCCCGCATCGCCGCCGCCCAATCGTGCTCCTTCGCGGCCGACCTGTCCGCCAACATCGCCCACCACCTGCGCTTCATGGACCTGGCCGCTGCCCATGGCGTGCAGTTCCTGCTGTTCCCCGAGCTGTCCCTGACCGGCTACGAACCCGCCCTGGCGGCGCAGTTGGCGCAACCGGCCGGCACACCGTTGCTGCAACCGCTGCGCGATCGCGCGTGCCAACTGGCGATGACCACCGTCGTCGGTCTGCCCCTGCGCGAGCCAGGCGAGGAGGGCGTGCAGATCGCTGCCTTGATATTCCACGCCGACGGCCAGCAGACCGTGCACACCAAGCAACACCTGCACCCCGGTGAGGACGCCTATTTCGTCCCCGGCAGCGGCGGTGCGCCGCTGGCCTTGGGTGATGAACAGATTGCCCTGGCGATCTGCGCCGACTTTTCCCACGCCTCGCACGCCGCCCAGGCCAAGGCCGAAGGCGTCACCCTCTATGCCGCGAGTGTGCTGATCGGCGAATCGGGCTACCCGGTCGATAGCGCCATTCTTCAGGGCTATGCTCAAACCCATGGCATGGCGGTATTGGTGGCCAACCATGGCGGGCCTACCGGTGGCTGGCAGTCAGCTGGCCGCAGTGTGTTATGGGACGATCGCGGCGAGCTTATTGCGCAGGCGGCGGGTCCCGGTGACCACGTGCTGGTGGCTGAACGTGAGGGCGGCGCCTGGATTGGCCAAGTCGTGGCACTGACATGACAGGGGAGGGGCGAATGGAGCTTGCGCTGCGTGCGGGCACCGAGCAGGACCTGACCTTCGCGCGCGACCTGACGCGTCGCGCCATGCTGCCCTATTACGGGCGCTACAGCCTGCTGTGGCAGGAGGAAGCCTTCAATCAGGCGTGGTTGTGGCGGGACAATTTCATCGTGCTGGCCGATGGCGTGGCCTGTGGCTATTTCAGCCTGAGCATTGATCGGCAGGCGCTGTTCATCCGTGAACTGCACCTGCTGCCCGAGGCGCGCAACCAGGGTATCGGCGGCTGGGCACTGGAGCGGATTGTGCAACTGGCCCGAGAGCGACGCCTGCCCCGCGTACGCTTGATGGTGTTCCAGTCCAATCCGGCTCGCCACCTCTACCTGCGCAAGGGCTTTGCCGAGGTCGGTGAAGACGAGTGCTTCTGGCGCATGGAGCGCCTGACTGACGCTTGACTGACCGTGACGGTCAACTCGGTGCCCGTTCGGGCACCACCCCTTCCTTCATCCCCAGCAAGACGGCCACCCGGTGTGATTCCCCGCGTCGCCCCTTCTTGCGGCCCGACAACACCTGGTAGGTGGTGGCGGGATCCACGCCATGCTCCCTGGCAAACTCTTGTACCGATTTTCCCTGCTGGTCGAGCCAGGCCCTGGCTTGTGCGGCAGTCCGTATACCGTGCATAGTTCAAGTCCGTTTTATTTGGTGTAATTGTGGTTAGAAATCTCACCCTTTTGGGTGATTAATAAGGGATTATACATTCAAATGACTGGAATCGGTTCGCGTTTGCGGGAAGAGCGGGACAGGCTTGGCCTGACTCAAAAGGAATTTGGCGACATCGGTGGTGTCGAGCCCAACGCGCAAGGCAAGTATGAAAGCGGCGAGCGCACCCCCAAGGCCAACTACCTGGCCAAGGTGGCCGGCGAAGGGGTGGATGTGCTTTATGTACTCACAGGCGAACGGGCGCCCATCCCCGCTGATCGGCTGAGCCAGGCCGAAGAGAACGTGTTGGGGCATTATCGGGTGCTGCCCCGTGAAGGTCAGGATGCCATCCGGCACATGGCGGTCAGTCTGGCGGAAATGGCGGCCAGCTACACCAGCCGACCGCGCCGCGGTTCGCCCAAGCCCCGCGAGGTTTGACGCCGGGCGCCGCGCCTGTGCCGCTGTCGCGAGGCTGCGGCTACGGGCTTTGCCCCACCATAACGGACGCATGGCGCCATGTTGATGACGCTTTGCGCTAGGTTCCGGATCCGATTTTTTGCTAAGGTGGCTAACATTCCGCAAAAGCCCACAAGAACGAGGTGTCTGCTTGATTAGGGTCCTAGTTGTCGATGATCATGATCTGGTACGCACCGGCATTACCCGGATGCTGGCGGACATCGACGGGCTGCAGGTGATCGGCCAGGCCGAATCGGGCGAAGAAGCCCTGAGCTTCACCCGCGAGCTGAAGCCGGACGTGGTGCTGATGGACGTCAAGATGCCCGGCATCGGCGGCCTGGAAGCCACGCGCAAATTGCTGCGCAGCTACCCCGACATCAAGGTGGTAGCGGTGACCGTGTGCGAGGAAGACCCGTTCCCCACGCGGCTGCTGCAAGCCGGCGCTGCCGGTTACCTGACCAAGGGCGCAGGCCTGGACGAGATGGTCCAGGCCATTCGCCTGGTGTTCGCCGGCCAGCGCTACATCAGCCCGCAGATCGCCCAGCAGCTGGCGCTCAAGTCGTTCCAGCCGCAAACCACCAACTCGCCGTTCGACCTGCTGTCGGAGCGCGAGATCCAGATCGCGTTGATGATCGTAAACTGCCAGAAAGTGCAGATCATCTCCGACAAACTGTGCCTGTCGCCCAAAACCGTGAACACCTACCGCTATCGCATCTTCGAAAAACTGTCGATTGCCAGCGACGTCGAACTGACCTTGCTGGCGGTGCGGCACGGCATGGTCGACGCCAGCCTTTGACCATGGACACGCCTTTCGATCCTTCTGCCTTCCTGTCCACCTGCAGCGCCCGCCCGGGTGTGTACCGCATGTTCGACAGTGAGGCGCGCCTGCTGTACGTCGGCAAGGCCAAGAACCTCAAAAAGCGCCTGGCCAGCTATTTCCGCAAGACCGGCCTGGCGCCCAAGACGGCCGCGCTGGTGGGGCGTATTGCCCAGGTGGAAACCACCATCACCGGCAACGAGACCGAAGCGCTGCTGCTGGAACAGACGCTGATCAAGGAGTGGCGGCCGCCGTACAACATCCTGTTGCGCGACGACAAGTCCTACCCCTACGTGTTCTTGTCCGACGGCGCGTTTCCCCGCCTGAGCATTCATCGTGGCGCCAAGAAGGCCAAGGGCAAATACTTCGGTCCCTACCCCAGCGCCGGAGCCATTCGCGAAAGCCTGAGCCTGTTGCAGAAGACGTTCTTCGTGCGCCAGTGCGAGGACAGCTTCTACAAGAACCGCACGCGTCCCTGCCTGCAGTACCAGATCAAGCGGTGCAAGGCGCCTTGCGTGGATTTCGTGGCGCCTGAGGAGTACGCCGAGGACGTTCGCCACTCGGTGATGTTCCTGGAAGGGCGCAGCCACCAGTTGACCGATGAACTGTCGGCCAGCATGGAAAAATCCGCCATGGCCCTGGACTTCGAGAACGCCGCACTGCTGCGCGACCAGATCGCGCTGCTGCGCCGCGTGCAGGACCAGCAGAACATGGAGGGCGGCAGCGGCGATGTCGACGTGGTGGCCGCGTTCGTCAACCCGGGTGGCGCCTGTGTGCACCTGATCAGCGTGCGCGGCGGGCGGGTACTGGGCAGCAAGAACTTCTTCCCCCAGGTGGGCATAGAAGAGGAGGTGGCCGAGGTGATGTCGGCATTCCTGGCCCAGTACTACCTCACCAGCTCGGAGCGCGACCTGCCCACCGAGTTGATCGTCAACGTGATCCCCGAGGACGTCCAAGCCCTGGTGGCGGCCATCGACAGCCTGCGTGGCCGCGAGCTGAGCGTCAGCCACCGGGTGCGTGGCACCCGGGCGCGCTGGCAGCAACTGGCCGTGACCAATGCCGAGCAGGCCCTGGCCGCGCGCCTGGCCAACCGTCAGCATGTGGCCGCGCGCTTTGACGCCCTGGCCGAGGTGTTGAACCTGGACGAGCCGCCGCAACGCCTGGAATGCTACGACATCAGCCATTCCAGTGGCGAAGCCACCGTGGCCAGTTGCGTGGTATTCGGCCCGGAGGGGCCGATCAAGTCCGATTACCGCCGCTACAATATCGAAGGCGTGACCGCCGGCGATGACTACGCCGCCATGCACCAGGCGCTGACCCGGCGCTTCAGCAGGCTCAAGGACGGCGAGGGCAAGTTGCCCGACGTACTGCTGGTCGACGGCGGCAAGGGCCAGTTGAACATGGCCCGTGAAGTGCTGCAGGAACTGGCCGTGCCCGACCTGATCCTGTTGGGCGTTGCCAAGGGCACGACGCGCAAGGCCGGTTTCGAAACCCTGTACCTCAACGACGTGGCCCACGAGTTCACCCTCAAGGGCGATTCGCCCGCCCTGCACCTGATCCAGCAGATCCGAGACGAGGCCCACCGCTTTGCGATCACCGGGCACCGGGCGCGGCGCGGCAAGACCCGTCGCACCTCCACCCTGGAAGGGGTGGCCGGGGTAGGGCCGAAACGTCGGCGTGACTTGTTGAAACATTTTGGTGGCTTGCAGGAGCTGTCCCGTGCCAGCATCGATGAAATTGCCAAAGCACCCGGTATCAGTAAAAAGCTCGCGGAGTCGATTTATGCGAATCTGCACAGCGAGTAGAATGCCCCACTCACCCAGCCGCCAGTTGTGCCGATGAATATCCCGAACCTGCTTACCGTTCTGCGCGTCCTGCTCATTCCGTTCTTCATCCTGCTGTTCTACCTCCCTTACGAGTGGAGCTATGCGGCTGCCAGCACCGTGTTCGCCATCGCGGCGGCCACTGATTGGCTCGATGGCTACCTGGCCCGTCGCCTGGAGCAAAGCACCCCGTTCGGCGCCTTCCTGGACCCGGTGGCCGACAAGCTGATGGTGGCCGTGGCGCTGGTGCTTTTGGTGCAGGCGCACCACAACGTGTGGCTGACGTTGCCGGCGGCGGTCATCATCGGTCGCGAGATCGTGGTGTCGGCGTTGCGTGAGTGGATGGCTGAAATCGGCGCACGCGCCCATGTGGCGGTGTCCAATCTGGGCAAATGGAAAACCGCAGCGCAGATGCTGGCCTTGGTGATATTGCTGGCCAACCCGCCGGCCATCACGTTCTGGGTGCTGCTGGGCTACGCCTTGCTGGTGGTGTCGGCGGGGCTGACCCTGTGGTCCATGGCGCATTATCTGCGGGCTGCCTGGCCGCACCTGAACAGCCATTCTGAAAATAAATAAAACTTTTTTGAATCAAAGGGTTGACGGCGCTTTTTAAATCGATAGAATGGCGCCCATCAACACGACGCGGGAATAGCTCAGTTGGTAGAGCACGACCTTGCCAAGGTCGGGGTCGCGAGTTCGAGTCTCGTTTCCCGCTCCACTTTACATGTGGAGCAGCAGTTGTAAGTTGCTTCACATTTGAGGCCGAGTAGCAAAGTGGTTATGCTCCGGATTGCAAATCCGTCTACGCCGGTTCGATTCCGACCTCGGCCTCCATTATAAACGAGCTCTGTAGATCCTTGATCTACGGAGCTTTTTTATTTCCAGATGATGTAATATTTTGTCGTGGAAAACCACTGAACGTTCTTGCGTGATCAGGGGTGGATGTATATATTCGACGGCTCGCTGTTTAGCGCCCAATGCGTTCCAAACGTTATTAGGCAGCACGAGCATCGACAGGGCAGGGGACTTAAAATCTCTGTCACCGACAACACCGCGCTACCGCCCGGATGGCGAAATTGGTAGACGCATGGGACTTAAAATCCCCCGTTCGTAAGGACGTGCCGGTTCGACCCCGGCTCCGGGCACCAAACAAATCAAGGGCTTGCCGCACATTGTGCTGGCAGGCCCTTGTTGTTTCTGCTGTATGCCGCCGTAGCCGCTGCCGCCAGGCTGCGCTGGCCAGAGTGAACCCTGCACCTCTTCAGCGGGGCGCAGGGCCAGCGCAGCCTGCGGCAGCGGCTACACAAGTTCGCTCAGGCGAAGCACTCCAGGCGATGCACTTGCATCCCGATCCGTTCGCCGTTTTCCAGCTCCGCCTTGCGCAGGTCGTAAGCGGCCTGCAGGTTTAGCCAGAACTGAGCGGTCGTACCCAGTGCGGCCGCCAGGCGCAGCGCCACATCGGCGCTGACATTGCGGCGCTCGCGAATAATATCGTTCACGGTGGGGGCCGACACGCACAGCGCTCGGGCCAGGGCTGCTGCGGTTATGCCCATGGGGTCAAGATACTCTTCTTTCAGTATTTCGCCCGGGTGGATCGGACGCATGCCGTTCTTGTTCATGGTATGCCTCAGTGGTAATCGACTATTTCAACATTTCGAGGGCCGTCGCCGGTCCAAGTGAAGCAGATTCGATATTGGTCGTTGATACGAACGCTGTATTGCCCGGCCCTATCCCCATCCAGTGACTCAAGGCAATTGCCTGGGGGCGACCGCAGGTCGATCAGTTCGGTTGCTGAGTCGAGCATGATCAATTTTCGAGTCGCTACCTTGATAATCGACGCCCAGTAACGCGTTTTGCCGGTGTGGAACAGGGATTGTGTGTGCATACAGCGAAAACTACGGATGCTCATAATGCTTAACGTTACCCGTTAATATCCAGTGTACAGGGGACGGCCAGTTTTTCAAGCTGCGACCAATCCTGTGAAGGTGCTTATCTGGCGAAATCATCCCCATGTACACCTCCGCTGCCTACCTGCAAGGTGTCCAAAAATCATTTCCATACGTGACCCCCATCCCATTCACGCCAACCCATCCCCTGCATTGACCCACATCACCCCCCGCCCTCCATTTCCCAACTATCCTCTTTGTAGTAAAACGACTCCCCAGCCGTACCCCTTCACCGCAACCCCTGTGTTTCAAGGACTGAAACCATGACCTCACCCAAGCCCCTGGCCTTGGCCCTGTTGTTTTTGCCCATGACGGGCGCCTTGCCCAGCCACGCTGACCCGTTGGGGCGTCCGCCGGCGGCCGAGGGCAATCGCGAAATCTCCATCTACGACATTCCGCTCAAGGACCAGGATCGCCTGGAAGACGCCATGACCAGCGCGCACCTGCTGCGCACCAGCACTGGCGGTGCTGCCGGGCCGTCGGCCCAGGAGCGGGCCCTGATCCAGCAAAAGCTGCGCAAGCGCAAAAAGCCCAGTACTTACGTAGAGCAGGTGGATAACGCCAGCATGGCCGCGCGCCTGGCGCAGATGCAGGCCGACCGGCCCAGCCGTCGCCTGGCCAATGCACCGGGGCTGTACGAGCCGCCGCGCCTGGGCCTGACCCGGCAATGCGAGGTGCAGGCGTCATACAGGATGGGCATCTACACCCAGGACGGCGTCAACGGCCTGCGCCGTTACCTGCACTGCCCGGACGGTGACTTGCTGGTGCAGGACATGGTGCTCAAGGGGGTGTCGGTGACGACCATCAAGGAGTTGGCCAACGTCGACCTGGCCGGGCATCGCGGCATGATGTACGGGCTGCGCGATGCCCAGGGCAACAGCTTCACGCGCCTGACGTGGGTGTCCAACAACACCCATCATCTGGCCGACAAGGCAGGCACCACACCGCAGGTGCGCAATTGGCTGGTCAGCTACGGTCGGGAGCTGGTTGCCCAGGGCCGCTGACCCCAGTCGCCGCAACTGCTTTCGTGGGAGTGAGCTCTGCCCACGAAAAGGACGCCGCGTGGTGTCAGGGATCACGCGGTGTTCTCTTCGCGGGTAGAACCCGCTCCCACGATATTGGCCTGCATCTGCCGCCCGGCAGTGGCGCTGCTACGCTCTAAATGCAATCATTTTTCCAAAGCTAACCGATAGAATTTGTTAAGGTGCTGTCTGAGTCATGACTGTCTGTTTGTTTGACGAGCGGATGACCATGATCCGTGCCCCTGCCGGCGTAGAGCAGCGGCACGCATAAGGAGATCTTCTTTGACATCCGGCGACATCTCGGCTGCCTTGGCACAAGCCACGGACAATTGCGCGAAAGAGCGAATTCACCTGCCTGGCAGCATCCAGCCCCACGGCTTTATGCTGGTGCTGGACCCTGAAAGCCTGGCCGTGCTGCAGGTCAGCGACAACGTTGAGCGCTGGCTGGGCGAGCCTGTGGCCTGGTGGCTGGGCCGTCGGCTGCCCGAATTGCTGCACAGTGGCGACCAGGTTGTGCGTCTGCTGGCCGAGCGCGCCCGCGAAGAGCACAAGCCCGTCCATGTGGCCGATGTGCGCTTTGCCGTGGGCACTTATGACGGGCCGCCGATTGCCCTGATGGTGCACCGCTACGACGGGGTGTTGATCGCCGAGTTCGAGCCGGCCAGCGATGTGCTGGCTGCCTACGCCAGCCTGTACCCGCTGGTGCGCACCTTCATCGGCCAGTTGCAGGGCGCCGACAGCATCGAACAGGTGTGTGCCCATGCAGTGGCCGAGGTCAAGCGCATCACCGGCTTCGGCCGGGTCAAGGCGTATCGCTTCGATCAGGCCGGTGACGGCCTGGTGCTGGCCGAGCAGGCTGACGAAGGCTACCCCAGCTACCTGGGCCTGTGTTTCCCGGCGTCCGACATCCCGCCCCAGGCGCGGGCGCTGTATTGCGCCAACCGCATCCGCGTGATCGAAGACGCCAACTATGTGCCCGCAGCGTTGCACCCCCAGTTCAACCCGCTCACCGGGCAACCCCTGGACCTGAGCCACGCCGCCCTGCGCAGCGTCTCGCCGGTACATCTGCAATACATGCGCAACATGGGCACCCTGGCGTCCATGTCGATTTCCATCGTGGTGCGCGGCCAACTGTGGGGGCTGATTTCCTGCCACCACGCCACCCCGCGCCCGGTGCGGTTCCAGAGCCGCACGGCCTGCGAATTGCTGGGGAGCGTACTGTCGCTGCAAATCGAATCCATGGAAGTGCAGGAGCGCAATGCCCGGCTGCTGGGTGTGCGCCGCCAGATCGTGCAACTGCTGTCGGCCATGGCCGACCGCGACAGCGTGCGCGATGGCGCGCTGGCCTTGAGTGACACCTTGCTGGGCTTCGTACGCGCCGATGGCGCGGCGATCATCACCGCTTCCAGCTGCGACCTGCTGGGTGAAACGCCGAGTCATGAGCAGGTGCTGGCTTTGACTGAGTGGCTGGCCGAACGCGGCGGCCATGAGGTGTTCCACAGCGACAATGTGGGGCGGGATATCCCGAGCCTGTCGGCCTTGGCCAGCCAGGTGGGCGGTGTGCTGGCGGTGGCGATCTCGGAAATCCACTCCCACTACCTGATCTGGTTCAAACGTGAACAGGCCCGTACGGTGACCTGGGCCGGTCAACCCGCCAAGACCATCAGCGACAGCGGGGTACTGACCCCGCGCAACAGCTTCGACAGTTGGCAGCAAACCGTGAAGGGCTTCTCGACGCCCTGGGACGCGCTGGAAATAGAAGGTGTGGTTGAACTGCGCACCGCCGTGCTGGGCATTGTGCTGCGCAAGGCCGAAGAGCTGGCCCAGCTGGCCGGCGAATTGAAGCGCTCCAACAAAGAGCTGGAGGCCTTCTCCTACAGCGTCTCCCACGACCTGCGCGCGCCCTTGCGGCACATCGCCGGCTACGCCGAATTGCTGGGTGACTTCGAGGGCGAAAAACTGTCCGAGCGCGGTCAGCGCTTCCTCGAACACATCGGCGATTCGGCGCGCTTTGCCGGCAGCCTGGTGGACAACCTGCTCAGCTTCTCGCAGATGGGGCGCTCGGCACTGCGCCGTTCCGACGTTGACCTGGGCGCTTTGGTGGACGCGATTCGCCGCGAAATGCTGCCCGATTATGAAGGTCGCGAGGTGCAATGGCACGTTCAGGCCCTGCCGCGAGTCGTGGCTGACGCCGCCTTCCTGCACCTGGCCCTGCGTAACCTGATCAGCAACGCCTTGAAATACAGCCGCGACCGTACCCCGGCCATCATCGAGATCGGCGCCGTGGAGCAAATGGCGGAAACCGTGGTCTATGTTCGAGACAACGGTGTCGGTTTTGACATGGCGTACGTCGATAAACTGTTTGGCGTGTTCCAGCGCCTGCACCGTATGGAAGAATTCGAAGGCACCGGCATTGGCCTGGCCAGCGTGCGCCGCATCATCGAACGCCATGATGGCCGTGTCTGGGCCCAAGGCAGCCTGGGCGAGGGGGCCACGTTCAGTTTCGCCCTGCCTCGCCCGCCTGCCAGTACTACTGAATGATTTGACCGAGGCTCTACATGCTCAAACCTATCCTGCTGGTGGAAGACAATCCACGAGACCTGGAACTGACGCTGGTGGCGCTTGAGCGCAGCCAGTTGGCCAACGAAGTGATCGTCATGCGTGACGGCGCTGAAGCACTGGACTATCTGCTGCGCCGCAACGCCCACGCCCAACGGCTGGAAGGCAACCCAGCCGTACTGCTGCTGGACCTCAAGCTGCCCAAGGTCGATGGCCTGGAGGTGCTCAAGGCTGTCCGCGAATCGGCCGAGCTGCGCAGCATCCCCACGGTGATGCTGACCTCGTCGCGCGAAGAGCCTGACCTGATGCGCGCCTACGAGCTGGGGGTCAACGCCTACGTGGTCAAACCCGTGGAATTCAAGGAATTCGTCGCGGCCATTTCCGACCTTGGGGTATTCTGGGCGGTGCTCAACGAACCGCCACCTGGCTCACTGCGCTTGCAACGTCGCCCCACTTGAGGCGTGCCTTTTTAAGAGAGATCGAAACCTGCGTATGCTGTCCAAGCCCTTGCAATTGCTGATGATCGAAGACAGCCCGCGAGATGCCGAACTGAGCCTGCTCACGTTGGAGCGAGCGGGTCTGGTGATTGAATCGACACTGGTCTTCAACCACCAGGGCGCCGAGCAGGCGCTGCGCACCCAGGTGTTCGATCTGATCCTGTGTGATTTCCTGTTGCCGGGCTCCTCCGGCGCCCAGGTGCTGCAACGGGCGCGGGAGATCGCGCCGCAAACCCCGTTCATTTTCCTTTCCGGCGTATTTGGCGAGGAAAACGCCGTGGAGATGATGCGCCTGGGCGCCATCGACTACGTGCTCAAGCAGAACCTGCCGCTGCTGCCCAAGGCCGTCAAGCGCGCCCTGGCCGAGGTCAATGAGCGCCGCCAGCGCCTTCGCGCCGAAGAAAGCCTGCAGCAGGTGGAGGTGCGCGCGCGCCTGGCCATCGATGCGGCCCGCATGGGCGTGTGGGACTTTTCCCCGGTCAGCGGCCAGCTGCTGTGGGATGAGCGGTGCCGCAGCTTGTACGGCATCGATGAGGCCACGCCCATCGACATCGATTATTTTTTTACGCACTGCCATCCGGAGGATCGTGCGCTGGTCGAGGCGCGCATGGCCCAGGCCATGTCGCCCGAAGGCAGCGTCGGCTACCAGGTCGAATACCGCGCACTGCTGCCCGATGGCGGCGAGCGCTGGCTGTCCACCAGTGGCCGGGCGTTCTTCGAAGGCGTGGTGTGCGTGCGCTTTACCGGCGTCATCCAGGACATCAGCGAGCAGAAGCAGGCCACCGAGGCCTTGCAGCGCCTCAATGAATTGCTGGGCGACCGGGTGGAGAAGCGCACCCGCGAGCGCGACCGCACCTGGGAGCTGTCCCGCGAACTGCTCGCCGTCATGCGCTTCGACATGTCGCCCATCGCCCTCAACCCGGCCTGGGAAAGCGCCCTGGGCTGGTCGCGCCAGGCGCTGGGGCAAATGCAGTTGTGGGAGCTGGTGCACCCCAACGACATTGGCGCCACAGTGCGTGAAACCGAGAACATCGCCAGCGGCAACGTCTCCACCCGCTTCGTCAACCGCATGCGTCATGCCGACGGTGACTACCGCTGGCTGTCCTGGACCATCGTGCCCGATGAGGACCTGATGTACGCCGCCGTGCGCGACATCACCAGTGAGCGAACGGTGCTGGATGAACTGGCGGCCGCCAACGAACAGCTGCGCCAGCAAATCAATGAGCGCGAGCGCATCGAAGCCACGCTGCAGCAGATGCAGCGCCTGGAAGCGGTGGGGCAATTGACCGCAGGCGTCGCCCACGACTTCAACAACCTGCTGACCGTGATCCTCACCAGCACCACCTTCCTGAGCCGCGACCTGGAGCGCGGTGTGATGGAGAAGGTGCAAAGCCGCCTGCACAACATTCGCGAGGCCGGGGAGCGTGGCGCCAAGCTGACCGCGCAACTGCTGGCGTTCTCCCGACGCCAGCGTCTGGAGCCGATTGCGGTCAACCTCAACGACACTGTGTTCGGCATGTTCGAATTGCT
This sequence comes from gamma proteobacterium L18, assembly GCA_000497835.1. Lineage (GTDB taxonomy): Bacteria > Pseudomonadota > Gammaproteobacteria > Pseudomonadales > Pseudomonadaceae > Aquipseudomonas. The sequence continues at coordinate 311,324 of KI547168.1, forward strand.
GCAGCGCACCCTGGGCGGCAGCATCTGGATTCAGACCCACACCGATGACGGCCTGTGGAGCGCGCTGGTCGACCCCACCCAGACAGAGATGATCATCCTCAACCTGGCCATCAACGCCCGCGACGCCATGCCCGGCGGCGGTACCCTGCGCCTGGCCACCCGCAACGAGGTAGTCACCCGCCCAGCGCACAGCCCCCAGGACCCGGAGCCGGGCGCCTACGTGGTGCTGTCCATCGGCGACACGGGCAGCGGCATGACCAGCGATGTGCTGGCCAAGGCCTTCGAGCCGTTCTTTACCACCAAGGACATTGGCAAGGGCTCGGGCCTGGGCCTGGCCCAAGTGTTTGGCTTTGCCAAGCAATCGGGTGGCGGCGTGGCGATCATCACCGCACCGGGGCAAGGCACCACCGTGGAGGTCTACCTGCCCAGCCAGGATGCCAGCGCGCCACGCCCGGCCGTGCCTGCGCCGGTACGCGACGAGCGTGCGGCCTGCGGGCAGGACCGTACCGTGCTGCTGGTGGACGACGACCATCAGGTGCGGGCAGTGACCGCGCAGTTGCTGGAGCGCCTGGGGTATCGGGTGCTCGAAGCGGCCAGCGGCCAGGCGGCCCTGGATATCCTCAGCGAACAGGTGGATGTGCTGCTCACCGATTACGCCATGCCCGGCATGAACGGCGCGCAACTGGCGCAGGTGGCCCGTGGCGTCTACCCGGGTTTACCCGTGGTGTTCATCACCGGCTATGCCGAGGCGGGGGGCTTGCAGGAAGGTGGGCCACTGGTGGTGCAGAAGCCCTTTCGCGATGACGAACTGGCGGACAAGCTCGAACAGGCACTGTTCGTTGAACGCCAACCCCAGGCCTGAGCGGGCTCAGGCAGTACCGGCTTGATCATCCAATCACGTGCGACTGGGCCATCGGCCCAGGCGGCAAGGCGGGGAACGCAGGAGACCTTAGTGGTTGTGGTCTTCTTTTTCGGGGGCAGGGCTGCCGGCCTGAATGCGTTTGTAGATCTCTTCGCGGTGAACCTGTACTTCTTTGGGGGCATCGATACCGATGCGAACCTGCATCCCCTTGACGCCGAGGATGGTGATCTTGATGTCGTCGTTGATGACGATCGTCTCGCCTACTTTACGGGTGAGTATCAGCATGTGCTGCTCCTTGCTGGGTCAGTGAGTCCACTTTTGACTTTCGGGTCGGGAATTGAGACGCACAGGACCGGATTAAATTCCCCGAACTTGCCTTGATCCGGTCTTTTCAGAATAGGAAACAATTAAGTATCAGGATGTGATGCTTGCCATTATGGCTGTTTCCGCGCGTTTGCGCCTGCCTGAATGAAAAACTTCATTGCAGATAAATAAATCGACAGGCGAGGCGCGGTGGCCGGTATGCCCACTGTGCAGGTTTCATGGTGTCGGGCACCCGTAGCGGCGACCGCCAGGCCGCGTCACTTACACCGCACAGTTACTGATCCACCGCGCCGCCTGTGACGCAGCCTTCGGCAGCTACACGCCCTGTGGGAGCGGGTTCTACCCGCGAAGAAGGTAACGCGGACTTCCTGGCAGACCGCGGTGTGCTTTTCGCGGGTAGAACCCGCTCCCACATAGACAGTTGCTGCTACAGAACCGCGGCGTCTGCATCGCGGCCAAGGCCGGCTCCTACCCCGGACGGCGTAGGAGCCGACTTTAGTCGCGATGCAGGCGCCGCCGTCTCAAGACAGTTGCTGCTACAGGGGCGGGGTCGGGGTCGCGCTCGACAGAAAACCGCGGCGTCTGCATCGCGGCCAAGGCCGGCTCCTACCAGGGTCGGCGTAGGAGCCGACTTTAGTCGCGATGCAGGCGACGCCGTCTCAAGACAGTTGCTGCTACGGGGGCGGGGTCGGGGTCGCGCTCGACAGAAAACCGCGGCGTCTGCATCGCGGCCAAGGCCGGCTCCTACCCCGGACGGCGTAGGAGCCGACTTTTTCAAGACACTTCAGGGTTGCCAATGGGTGCGCTGGCCGCTGAGCTTGCGGTCCAGGAAGCTGGCGGCGCTGATCAGCGCCAGGTGCGACAGCGCCTGCGGGGTGTTGCCCAGATGGCAGCCCTGGCGGTCGAACTCTTCGGCATACAGCCCCAGCGGGTTGGCGTAACGCAGCAGCTGCTCGAACTCCAGGTGCGCCTGCTCCACCCGGCCCGCACGCGCCAGGCACTCCACGTACCAGAAGCTGCACGCGGTGAACGCGCCTTCGTCGCCCTCCAGGCCATCGCCGCTGCGGTAGCGATAGACCATGCCGTCGCGCACCAGGTCGCGCTCGATCACCGCCAGCGTCGCCAGCCAGCGCGGGTCGCTGGCGCCCACAAAGCGCACCAGCGGCATCAGCAGCAGCGCGGCGTCAACCTCACGGCTGCCCAGGTGCTGGACGAAGTGCCCGGCCTCGGCGTCCCAGAAGTTATCCCAGATGTCGGCATGGATCGCCTGCCGGGCTTCGTCCCAGCGGGCGAAGGGCGCGGGCAGCGAGCGTTTGTTGGCCAGGCGCAAGGCGCGGTCCAGGGCCACCCAGCACATCAGCCGCGAGTGCAGAAAATGCTGAGGGTTGTCGCGCATCTCCCAGATGCCCACGTCCTTTTCATGCCAGCGCTCACACACCTTGTCCACCAGGGTCTGCACGTTGGCCCAGCCTTCGTGGGAAATCGCCTCGCCGTATTTGTTGGCCAGGTACACCGCGTCCAGCAGTTCGCCGTAGATGTCCAACTGCTTCTGGGTGTGGGCGTCGTTGCCGACGCGCACCGGTGTGGCGCCGCCGTGGCCGGACAGGTGCGGCAGCTCGCTTTCGGGCAGTTGCTCGCGGCCGTCCAGGGCGTACATCAGGTGCAGGTCTACCTGCTCCTGGCAACAGTCGCTGACCCGCTCGCGTACCCAGCGCACGTAGGCGTTGGCCTCTTCGCTGAAGCCCAGGCGCATGAATGCGTAAACGGTGAATGAGGCGTCGCGGATCCAGGTGTAGCGGTAATCCCAGTTGCGTGCGCCACCGGCCTGCTCGGGCAAGCCGAACGTGGGGGCGGCGATGATGCCGCCGTGCTTGCGCGAGGTCAGCAACTTGAGCGCCAGGGCCGAGCGATGGACCATCTCGCGCCAGCGCCCGCGGTAATCGGACTGGCCCAGCCAGTCGCGCCAATATCTGAGGGTATGCTCAAAGCAGCGCTCGCTCTGGCCGGCGCGCACCAGTGGGTCATCGTCGGCACCCAGAATGAATTCCACGCATTGGCCCTCCGACAGCTCAAAGCGCGCGATGGCCCAGCCCTTCTCGGTCACCTGTAAGGTCTGGCACGAGGCCAGGCGCAGGCTCGGTTGATCGTCGGCCTGAAACAGCACGCTGCCGTCGTCCAACTGCGTCCGGGTGTCGGCGCGGCTGTAGTCATGACGCACGCGGCAGCGCATATGCACTTGGGCGCTGCCGTTGACCATGCGCAGGCGCCGCACCAATCGCGGAGTGTCTTCGGCGCTGTCGCCGATGGGCATCAGGTCGGTGACTTCCACCACGGCATCGTGATCGATCCAGCGGGTCTGCAGGATGTTGCTGTCGGGCAGGTAGATCTGCTGGCGGCGTGCGTCGGGCAAGTGCGGATACAGCTCGAACACGCCTGCGTCGGGGCTGTCCAGCAGGGAGGCGAAGATGGACGGGCTGTCGAAATCCGGCCAGCAGAAGAAGTCGACACTCCCGGTGTCGGCAACCAGCGCGGCGCTGCGCATGTCGCCGACGATCCCGTGGGCTTGAATGGGGCTTTGCGTGTGGTTTTTTTCAGCCATTGTCCTTGAATCCTGGGTAGAGGCTCATGCCGCCGTCGATGAACAGGGTGGTGCCGTGCACGTAGTCGGAGGCATCGGAGGCCAGCCAGACCACGGCATTGGCCACGTCCTGGACCTCGCCCAGGCGACCGTAGGGGATCAGCTCCAGCAGCTTGCGGGCGTTGTCGCCGGTGGTGGTGTCCTGATTGATGGCGGTGCTGACCGCGCCGGGGGCAATGGCGTTGACACGGATGCGCTGGCACCCCACCTCCTGGGCGATGCTGCGCATCAGCAGGTCGACCGCGCCTTTGGAGGCGGCGTAGTTGGCGTGGCCAGCCCAAGGGATCAGTTGATGCACTGAGCTCATGTGAATGATCTTGCCCAAGGCCCTGGACACCCAGGGGCGCGGCCCTTGTTTGGCAAACTGACGCAAGGCGGCGCGGGCGCACAGGAACTGGCCGGTGAGGTTGACCTCCAGTACCTGGTTCCAGTCGGCCAGGGTCATGTCGACGGTGGCGGCATCGCGTTGCAGGCCGGAGTTGGCCAGCAGGATATCCAGCGCGCCGAAGGTCTCGATGGTGCGGGCGAACAGCGCCTCTACCTGGTCTTCCTTGGACACGTCGCCCTGGAGGGCGATGGCCTTGCCGCCGCCCTCGCGAATGCGCTCGGCCAATGCTTCGGCAGGCTCCGCGTGGCGGTTGTAATTGATCACTACCGCCGCACCGGCCTCGGCCAGTGCCAGCGCCGCGCCGGCACCCAGGCCGGAGCTGGCGCCCGTGACGAGAGCCACTTGATGTTCGAGGGAAATGTGCATGCCGTTCTCCAGAGCAAACCTTCACAGTCGACTCCGCGCATGCACAAAGGGTTCAGCGCAACATCCTGGCGTCCGCCTTTGGTGTTCGGCTTTACGGCAGCACCGCCCTCAGGTACGGCGCGGTTTTGCTGGTTTTGCTGTGCGCGACCTTTTCCGGCTTGCCACAGACCACCACTTTGCCGCCGGCATCGCCCGCCCCGGGGCCCATGTCGATCACCCAGTCACTCTGCGCCACCACGCGCATGTCATGCTCCACCACGATCACGGTATTGCCGGCGTCCACCAAGCCATTGAGCTGCTTGAGCAGCCGATCCACGTCGCAGGGGTGCAGCCCGGTGGTCGGCTCGTCCAATACGTACAACGTGGCGCCGCGCTGGCCGCGTTGCAGTTCGGTGGCCAGCTTGATGCGCTGGGCTTCGCCGCCCGACAGTTCAGTGGCCGGCTGGCCCAGGCGCAAATAGCCCAAGCCAATGTCGCGCAGCACGGTCAGCGCGCGCTGGATCGATGGCTGCTCGGCAAATACCGTGCAGGCCTGGTCCACCGTCAGTTGCAGCACCTGGGCGATGTTCAGGCCCAGGCATTGCACCTCAAGCGTCTGCGGGCTGTAGCGGGCGCCGTGGCAGGTGGGGCAGGGCGCGTAGACGCTGGGCATGAACAGCAACTCGATGCTGACAAAACCCTCGCCCTCGCACTGCGGGCAACGGCCCTTGGCCACGTTGAAGGAAAACTGCCCGGCATCGAAGCCTCGCTCGCGGGCCTGGGGGCTGGCGGCGAACAGCTTGCGCACCTGGTCGAACAGGCCGGTGTAGGTGGCCAGGTTGGAGCGCGGCGTGCGGCCGATGGGCTTCTGGTCCACCTGCACCAGACGCTGGATGGCCGCCATGCCGCTGACGATGTGGCCGGACTCGGTCACCGGCGCGGCGTCTTCCAGTGGGTTGTCGGCCTGCTCGTCTTCCGTGGCCAGCGTGTGCCCCAGGGCGGTTGCCACCAGCTCCAGCAACGCCTGGCTGACCAGGCTGGACTTGCCCGAGCCCGAAACACCCGTGACGGCCGTGAAGGCATGCAGGGGGAAGTCCACGGCCAAGCGTTTGAGGTTGTTGCGGGTGACATCCGCAAGCTTCAGCCAGTCCTTGGGCTGGCGCCGCGGATGGGGCAGCGGCACCGCATCCCCATACAAATGCAGGCGCGTCTGCGATTCCTGGATATCCGTGAGGCCATGGGGCGGGCCGCTGAACAGGACGGTGCCGCCGTGTTCGCCGGCTGCAGGGCCGACGTCCACCAGCCAATCGGCGCGGCGCATGGTTTCCAGGTCATGCTCCACCACGAACAGCGAATTGCCCGCCGCCTTGAGCCGCTGCAAGGCCACGAACAACGCTTCGCCATCGGCCGGGTGCAGCCCGGCCGACGGCTCGTCCAGTACATAGATCACCCCGAACAGCTGTGAATTGAGCTGCGTCGCCAGGCGCAGCCGCTGCAATTCACCGGACGACAGCGTCGGCGTGCTGCGCTCCAGCGCCAGATAGCCCAGGCCCAGGTCGGTGAGGGTGTGCAGGCGCTGCAACAGGTCATGGGCCAGACGCTGACCGGCCAGGTGCTTTTCCACGGACAGGCCATCGGCCTGGGCGCCGTGCTCGGCCAGGGGCTTGAGCATTTGCGCCAGGCGCGCCAACGGCATCTGCGAGAACTCGCCGATATCCAGCCCGGCGAAGGTCACTTTCAACGCGTCCTGCTTCAGGCGCTTGCCGTCACACAGGGGGCAGGGCGCGCCACGCATGAACTGGCTGACACGCTTCTTCATCAGAGCGCTTTGCGAGTGGGTGAAGGTGTGCAGCACGTAGCGCCGGGCGCCGGTGAAGGTGCCCTGGTAGCTGGGTTCCAGTTTGCGCTTGAGCGCCTGGCGGGTTTCGGCCGGGGTCAAGCCGGCGTAGACCGGCACCGTGGGTTGCTCTTCGGTGTACAGAATCCAGTCGCGCTGCTCGCGGGGCAAATCGCGCCAGGGGATGTCCACGTCGTAACCCAGGGTCACCAGAATGTCGCGCAGGTTCTGCCCCTGCCAGGCGGTGGGCCAGGCGGCCACGGCCCGCTCGCGGATGGTCAGCGAGTCGTCGGGCACCATGGTCTGCTCGTTGACTTCGTACACCCGGCCCAGGCCGTGGCACTCGGGGCAGGCGCCCTGGGGCGTATTGGGCGAGAAGTCCTCGGCGTAGAGAATGGCCATGCCCGGCGGGTAGTCGCCTACCCGTGAATACAACATGCGCACCAGGCTGCCCAGGGTGGTGACGCTGCCCACTGAGGAGCGGGTACTGGGTGTGCCGCGCTGCTGTTGCAGGGCCACGGCGGGCGGCAGGCCATCGATGGCGTCCACGTCCGGTACGCCCACTTGGTCGATCAGTCGCCGCGCGTAGGGCGCCACCGACTCGAAGTAGCGTCGCTGCGCTTCGGCGTACAAGGTGCCGAAGGCCAGTGACGATTTACCCGAGCCCGACACCCCGGTGAACACCACCAGGGCGTCACGGGGAATATCGACATCGACGTTCTTGAGGTTGTGTTCCCGGGCGCCGCGCACACGCACGTAGCCGGACTGGCCGATCGGTTTCATAAACGACTGCACCTGCAATGGCGATCACGTCTTATAACCGACCTGTCGATGCGGGCAAAGTGCACAGCGCAGTCAAATCTGCGCGTCGAAGACGATGGTCACGTCGCCTCGATACTGGCGGCCCCGGTGTTGCAGCATGGCCGCAACGTGGGGCTGATCGACCCAATAGTGCAGGCGGGCCTGGCGAGCGGCGGCGATGGCCACGCTCTGAAACTGCAGGGCCTGGGCCTCGCCCAGCGGCAAGGGCAGTTGCTGGACGGGCGCCCCTTGATAACGGATTTCTCCGGGCAGGGTGACCGCTACCACGATCGGCACCTGATGGCCGCTCACAGGCTCACGAATGGCGCATTGGCCGGCCATGGGGGTGTCGCAACGCAGGTACATCTTCATGGGTGCCGAGGCCCATATCTGGAACGGGTGGGTGCGCTGCAGCCGTGTGGGTGCTTGCCCGCCGTGCATCCAACGCTGCCACCCGCCGTCGGGCTCCAGGACTGCTCGGTCCGAGCCTGGGGGGAAGTCGACGCGCAGCTCGTGTTGCACCTTGAGTTCAAAGTTGAAGGTCAATTGCGAATCGCTGTACTCGCCGGTGCCCAGGTCGATCTGCTGGCCTGAACCCAAGGTATAGGTGACACTGCCGCGGTAGGTGCCATTGCCCAGTGCAAATGGGTTGGGCGTTTCGAGCTCGTAGCCCACGGAAACTTTATCCAGCTGGCCTTGGTAGGGGCCCACCGGAGTATTGGTCGGTTCGCGCGAGCAGGTGACCATGCCCGTCGGCACGCCCCAGGCAAATTCATACAGGTTGCCACTACCGCCCCCCACGCGGCCCTCGCAGCCACCGCTGCTGGCGCCGGAAATCCCCGAACGGTTGGCGATGTAGCTGATACTGCCCTCGATGCCGCCTGGGGCGAGTGAGCCCAGCAGGTAGCGTCGTGACAGCAGGTTCAGGCGAAATTGCAGCGGCACAGTCTGGCCACCATTATCGGCCGTCACACTGATGGTCTTCCAGTTGCCGTCCACGCGCTGGTAATTGTGGCCTTCCAACGCGCCGGGGTTGGTCCATTCGCGTTCGATGGTCAGCGGGAACTGGATGGTGAAATCGCCCGGTTTGCAGTGGCTAGTGTTGCCAAAGCAGTACCCGGACAGTGGCGTGGTGTTGACGAACCTTACGGTATTGGGCGAGCTGACCCTGGGGGCGAACTCGGCGGTGATCGCCAGTTCGCTGGCGGGTATCGATGCCCACGGCACAAGCCCCGCGAGTAGCCACAATCGACTCAGATGTTCCCTTTTCACGATGGCGTTCCTCCCTGAGGGTTCAAGAAGGCGTCATATTCCTACGTGAAATTTGAATGTTCTGTAGGACATTTCCTAAACATAGCTCGATCAGTTGGCGATATGCCAACTGCTCGGGCCAATTCAGATGGAAAAATTGAACGCCACCGAAATCCGCGGCCGGTCACCATCGTAACGGCGTACCGAATGCAACAGCCAGGACGGGAACATCAGCAGTGTGCCGCTTTGTGGTGTATGCACGCTGGAGGAACCGGCGCCCAGGCAGCCCTCGATGCGCATGCGCAGGGCGGGGTTGAGCAGCATCGGGGTGATGCCGCGCGGGTCGACGAACTCAAGCTCCCCACCCACGGCCGGGTCACCCGAGCGGCCGCCGTCGTCCACCCAGTACACGGCCGACCAGAACGAGCCGGGGTGGCCGTGCAGGGCGTTGGCGTGGCCACGACGGTTGATATTGGCCCAGGCGCTGTAGTTCCAGGTCAAATGTGCCTCGATCAGCCCGTGCTCGGGCGAGCTGACCGCCGACAATTGGTTGGCCATCTCCTGGGCGAAGGCCAGCAGTTGCGCGCCAGCCTCGCCCGACCACTCGGTAAAGTTTTCCTCCGACTGCCAGCCGCCCACGTTACTGCGCAGCGTGCCGGGGTGCGACTCGCTGCGCGCCAGGATCACCGCCTTGAGGCGTTCGTTCAGGCGTTCGTGATCGGGGTGTTGCAGGGCGGCGATCGGCGTGGGGAACAACCGGGTGATCTTGATCTTCTCGGGGTCGACCTGCGCGGGGAAGGTGGGCTGGGACATGAAGGCGGCTCGGGGCGGGTTGGTGAGGGGGGATTATCGCGCACGGGGGGTGGGGCGCCAGTTGGGGGGATTTTTTTGCGGAGGTTTGTGGGGGGGTCACG
>KI547168.1:321197-341043 GCA_000497835.1 gamma proteobacterium L18
CGTGCGCCCTAAAGCCCCACCAAAAAACCTCCCAACCCCCAACCCTACCCCCCCTGCGCCGCCACCAACCGCTGCAAAAACGTCGCCAACGCCACCTCTTCCAACCGCAACCCCTTGCGTTGCCGGGGCTTGGGCAGCTTGGCCAACTCCCCCAGCACATAGCGCTCCAGCACCGCCGGGTGGATATAGCAGCGCCGGCACACCGCAGGCGTATTGCCCAGTGTGCGGGCGACCGCCTTGACCATCTCCACGATCTGCCGCTTGGCTTCAGGTTCCGGCTGCCAGTGCAGCTCGCGCAGCATCGCCAGCGCCAGCGCGCTGCCGGCCCAGGTGCGGTAGTCCTTGGCAGTGAAGTCGGCGCCGGTCAGTTCCTGCAGGTAGGCGTTGACGTCCTGGGAGCTGACCGTGTGCCGCTCGCCTTGCTCATCCAGGTACTGGAACAGATGCTGGCCGGGCAGGTCCAGGCAGCGTTTGACGATGCGCGCCAGGCGCTTGTCGCGCACCGAGACGTTGTGCTCCACACCGCTTTTGCCCCGGAAGTGAAACTGGATGGCGCTGCCTTTCACCTCCACATGGCGGTTGCGCAGGGTGGTCAGGCCATAGGAGCGGTTATCGCGTGCGTACTGGGTATTGCCCACGCGGATCAAGGTGGTGTCGAGCAGCGAAATCACCGTGGCCATGACCTTGTTGCGGTCCAGGCCCGGCAGCGCCAGGTGGCTGTCCAGTTGCTGGCGCAACCGCGGCAATGCTTTGCCGAAATCCATCATGCGCGCGTATTTGTCCTCGTCACGCCATTCGCGCCAGCGCGGGTGGTAGCGGTACTGCTTGCGCCCGCGAGCGTCGCGCCCGGTGGCCTGCAAGTGGCCGCGCGGGTCGTCGCAGATCCACACATCGGTGTAGGCCGGCGGCACGGCCAAGGCGTTGATGCGCTTGATCTGCTCGGGGTCCTTGATGGTCGAGCCGTCCACGGCCAGGTAAATGAAGTGGTCGCCCTGGCGTCGCCGACGGATGCCCGGCTGGCGATCGTCAACGTAATGAAGGTCGGGGGGCAGCAACGGCGCGTCGGTCAGGTCGGGCATGGCGGGCAGTCTTCCAGGGGGGGCTTCAAGGTGGACCTCATCCGCAGCCGCAGGTGCCGTCTGTTTTTGTAGGAAATGACTGATTGGGAGATTTCGCGATTTCCTTGGGAAATGTCCGATTTTTCTCACAAGCCACGTTGCCAATACTGCACCCCGTTGACCGCAGGGACACCTGTCCAGCGTGCGGTCGCGGGGCAGGGCGATCCGAACGCGCTGCCTCCTAACTGACCTCTTACGGAGATTCACCATGAAAAGCCTGTTCCTCGCCCTGCCCCTGAGCCTGTTTGTTGTTGGCAACGCGATGGCCATCGACCCCATTGAAAAGCAGGTGACCGTCACCGCCGTCATCCCGACTGACAACTTCTACGTGGAGCCGGTTGGCGGCAACTGGATGAACGATCCGCAGGAAATGACGTGGAACTCGTTCCAGAGCAGCCTGCAACCCATCAGCAAGCAACTGCAGGTCAAGAGCACCTCGGGCGCCATCTCCGCCTACCTGCTGAACCCGGCGGTGATGACCAGCGGCGCCAACAACATCGGTCTGGACGTCTCGGTGGGCGGCAAAGTGCTGACCACCACGGCGGCCGAGGTGGTCAGTGCGGCCCAGGCGGCCCCGGGCACCACGGTCGCCTTCCAGGTAGCCGCCAAGGGCGCGGGCGCCAGCTACGTGGCGGGCAACTACCAGGGCGTCATCAACATGATGTTCGAAACCGTTACCCCGCCGCCAGCTCCGGCACCGTGATCGGGTAGCAACCTTGAGCGGTCTTTCCCTGCCTGCGCTGCACGTGCGGGCAGGGAGGGGCCTTTGCCTGTTATTTGTCAACGGCGTCTGTCATGTCCCTAGCCTTTTCCATTCGCCTTGCACTGGGCTGCTGTGTTGCCTCGCTGTGGTTTGTTCAGGCCCAGGCGGCGACAGCAGCGCCCACCCCGCTGGGTATCCTGAGCCAGGCGCAAAACCTGCCCAGTGATTTCAGTGAACATTTCTTCGACGTGCCGCTGGCCGTGCGCGTCGACCTGGACGGACGTTTCCTGGGTGAAGCCATGATCGTCCTGTCGCGCACGGAAACCGTGCAATTGCTGGAGTTCACCCAAGTGGACGACAGCCATGAACCTGATGCCACCCGCCAGCGCTGGCGCGACCTGCTGGTGGAGGGGCGCCCCCTGGGCAATTGTCTGAAGGACTGTGCCCAGGACCTGGTGGCCCTGCACTACAGCCTGGTCAACTCGCAGCTGTCCATCCTCACCCGCGCCGTGGAGCAGGACCCTGCCCAAAAGCGCTACTACTCATTGCCCGAGCAGGGCAGCCGCGGGCTGCTGATGCGCAACCAGTTGAACCTGGCCCGCGACGGCCAGCAGACCAGCGGCCGCTATGCCTTGCAAGGGCAGACCAGCCTGGGTAACTGGACCGGCCTGGCCAATGCCCAGGCTGACCGCAGCAACGAGATCGGCGCGCAAAGCCGCCATCGCATCGATCAGCTGTATGGCGAGCGCGTCAGCCAGGAACATTTCTTCCGGCTCGGCTATTTCACCCCCAGCTCCCAAGGGCTGACGCGTCAGCCGCGGCTGATGGGGTCAAGTCCCGACTCCACCGTCGGGGTGATGTACGGCAGCAGTGACAGCCTGGCCATCAACAACGGCGCGCCCAGCAGCACACCGATCTACGTCACGCCCAACCGTCCCGGCGTGGTCGAGATCTACCGCAACGGCCAGCTGATCAACAGCCAGCCGGTGCAGGCTGGCTTGCAGACCATCGATACGCGCGTGTTGCCCGGCGGTATCTATCAGGTGGAAGTGCGCCTGGTGGAAGATGGCCAGGTGACGTCGCGCAGCGACGAGTTCATCTACAAGCCAGGCAACTGGACCAACCCCGAGCAGCGCTGGCGGTACAACGTCTTTGCCGGCCAGCAACGCGACCTGCTTAGCAATTGGGAAAACGACAACCAGAGCCACGGCCTCAGCGCCGGAGTGCTGACCAATTACCTGCTGCACCCGCGCGCCGTGGTGGGACTGTCGGCCCAACGGGTGGACGATCAGATGCAGTACGGTACCTCGCTGGACTGGGACCCCCACGACCGTTTCAAGTTGTTCGGCAACCTGTATCACACCCAGGATCAAGGCAACGGGTTCGACCTGCAGGGCATCCTCAACTATGACCGCGGCAGCCTGGTGGCCAGCCACACCCGTGCCTGGACCGAGCCGCCCAAATGGGACCGCCGTGAACCGGTGCGTCGCTACCGCAGCGCCCAGGGCGGGCAGACTGCCCAGAGTTCGTTGTCGTTGAGCCATCGCATTACCCGTGAAAACACGGCCAGCGCCCGCGTCTCCCACAGCAGCGGGGCGATCGAAGGCCTGAGCCTGGACCTGGGCTGGGCCTATTACGGCAAGGTCAAGGGCTCGGACGCCACGTGGCGGCTGTCGGTGTTCGACCGCCCCGGCACCTACAGTTCCGACAACCAGCGCAACCGCGGTGTCAACCTGAGCCTGAGCCTGGCGCTGGGCACGCCCGGCCGGCGCCTGTCCGCCAGCCTGGGCAGCCAGGCCGCCCGCGACGGTGGTCGCGACCACACCGCCACGCTGACCCTGCAGCAGGACCTGCAGCACCACACCCTGCGCAGTGTGTCAGGCTCGGTGTCGGCGGATCGCTACGGGGCCGGCCTGGGGGCCAACACCCAGTTCCAGAACGCCTACGTGTTTGGCGACGCCTATGCGCAGAACTCCTCTTACAACGGCGATATCTCCGCAGGCCTCAACCTGGAAAGCACCCTGGCGCTGGGGGCCGGGCACCTGGCCCTGAGCGGCGAATACGCGCCATATGAAGCGGGGCTGATCGTTGACGTGGATTCGGACGTGGATCAACTGCGGCTGCGCGGCGACGACATTTCCGGGGCCAGCGCTACGTTGCACCCGGGCCGCAACGTGATCCCGGTGCAGGCGTACAAATCGGGTAGCGTGCAGCTGGACTTCGTCGGCAGCGACGCCCACGCCGCCACCATCCAGCCGCCCAGCCTTGCGTACCACCTCAACAAGGGCGGTGTGGAATACCGCACGGTGCGGGTCATGCGCACGCTGACGGTGCTGGGCCGCCTGCTGGATGTACAGGGCCAGCCCCTCAAGGGTGCGCTGGTCATCAACCACGCCAGCCGCAGCGTCAGTGAAGCCGATGGCTTCTTTGCCGTGGAGATGAGCGAATCCACTCCCACCCTGGAGGTGCGCCACCACGGCGCGCGCCTGTGTTTCCTGCGCCTGGACGCCAAGCACGCACGCCGTGAAAACGAAGTGCTGCTGGTGGGTGACCAGCGTTGTGCCACCGACACCCTGGCGGCGGCCCAGGGCGCAGAAGGCGAAGGGGCGTGAGCCGCATCTCGGAAATTTCGACGTGAGGATTAGGAAATGCCCTACATCCTCCGTCGAGCTACCTCCCAATAATGAGCTTCGGGGCTGGCCTATTGGCAGTGCCGATTCATTTCCTCAAGGTCGATCATCATGAAGCGTTTCATCCTTGCCATCGCCTGTTTGCTGCCAGGTCTTCTGCACGCGGCGCCGCAACTCAACATCGGCGGGCTCTACGATTACCTGGACGGCAACCGCAGCACCCACCTCAAGCGCATACGCAACGGCGGCGACAGCACCGCCTTCGTAAAAGTCAGCGTGGCAGAAATCATCTACGAGGCCGACGGCACCACGCGCGAGGTGCCCATGGACGGCCTGCCTGCCGACCAGCGCGCCCTGGTGGCCAGCCCCGCACGGCTGATCGTGCCGGCCAACGGCATGCAGGCCGTGCGCCTGCTGTACCGCGGCGAGCGCCTGCACGAACGGTATTTCCGCGTGCGCTTCATTCCCGTGTTGCCCCAGGCCAACGACGACTTCGCCCTGACCCAGGAAGAGAGCAAGCAATACGAGGACTCGCTCAAGGCCGGGGTCAACATCCTGGCCGGCTACGGTTCGCTGGTGTTCGTGCGCCCGCTGCACACCCGTTTCGACACCCAGGTGGTGCAGCAGGCCGGGCGCTTCCTGGTGCCCAACCAAGGCAACAGTACCGTGGTGCTGGACCATTTCAATGATTGCGAAGTGGGGGGGCATAACTGTGAGGTGGCCACCAAGCATCACTTGCTGCCCGGTACGCGCCGCGCCTTCGACAAGCGCCCGGGGCGCGAATACCGCTTCGAGGTGATCGAGGGTGATCAGTCGCGCCAGGTCGAGTTCAAGGGGTGAACGACGGTTTGGACGGCGCACGCGAGGATGCCATGTACAGAGCGATAATCGTCGACGATCACCCCTTCATCCGCTCCAGCGTGAGGATGCTGCTGGAAAAGATGAAGATCCTCGTGGTGGCGGAGGCCGACAACGGCAGTGACGCGATACACCTGGTGCGCGACCACACCCCGGACCTGGTGGTGCTGGATATTTCCATGCCGAACATTGATGGCATGGAGGCGATCTCGCGCATCAAGGCGATCAGCGGGCGGGTGAAAATCCTGGTGCTGACCTCGCAGTCGCCTGACTACTTCTCGCTGCGCTGCATGAAGGTGGGCGCCGCCGGCTATGTCTCCAAGGCGGGCGACCTGGACGAGTTGATGAAGGCGGTGCAGGCGGTCAAAAGCGGCTACTCGTATTTTCCCGATGTGTCTTTCAGCTCGGTGCATCGCGGCGACAGCCTGGACAGTGAGTCACAGTGCCTGGCGCGTCTGACCGATCGCGAACTGCTGATCCTGCAGCACCTGGCGCGAGGCTACAGCAACAAGGCCATCGGTGACGCCATGCTGCTGAGCAACAAGACCGTCAGCACGTACAAGGCTCGGCTGATCGACAAGCTGCGGGTCAAATCCCTGGTTGACCTGGCGGACCTGGCCAGGCGCCATTCCCTCGTCTAGGAAAGACCGGCCATGAGTGCACGGATGTTTTGCTGGCTGTGGTTGTTGTTGAGTCATTGGACGGCAAGCGCGGTGGCCGATGAGGCGTCGCCGCGGCTGTATGGCCGTTCCACGTTGGCGGCCGAGCAAATCGCCCCGCTGGCCCTTACCGACGCCGACCGGCGTTGGTTGTGGCAGCAACGGGTTTTGCGCCTGGGCGTCAGCCAGCCCGAATATGCCCCGTTTGACATTCTGGGCACCGGGCGCGAGTACGAGGGCATTACCGCCGACTATGCGGGGATGCTGGCGGGGCTGCTGCACCTGGAGGTGGAGGTGGTGCGTTACCCCACCCGTGCCGAAGCGCTGGCGGCGGTGCGCGACGGCGAGATCGACCTGCTGGGCACCTCCAACGTGTTCGAGGCGGCCACGGCCAACCTGGTGCTGTCCCAGGCGTACGCTCAGGATCAGTCGGTGCTGGCCACCCGCAGCGACGACCACACGGCCCTGCTCAGTGGCCTGCGCGATCGGCGCCTGGCCATGCAGGAATTCTATTTGCCGCGCGCGATGCTCCAGGACCTGTACCCCGAAGCCCAGGTGCAGTTGTACCCCTCCACGCTGGCAGCGCTGGGGGCGGTGGCCTTCGGTCAGGCCGATGTCTTTCTGGGCAACGCCCTGGGGGCCTACTACCAGATCTACAAGGGGCAATTGGGCGGGCTGCACCTGAGCCATTTCGTGCCGGTGCAAAGCAATTATTTCGGCTTTGCCATGGCCACCGGCAACAGCCGCCTGCTGACCCTGGTCAACATCGCCCTGGAGGCGGTGCCCGAGCAGGAGCGCCAGGCCATCCTGGCCCGCTGGAGCGTGGGCGGTTTCAGCATCGGCCAGCGTCGGCCGCTGGAACTGACCGCGTCCGAGCAGCGCTGGCTGGCTGCGGCGCCCCCGCTCAAGGTGTTGATGGACGATCAGTTTCTGCCCCTGAGCTACCGCGACGGCCAGGGCCGCTACCGGGGTATCAGCGCCCAGGTGCTGGAGTTGATCGGGCAAATGACCGGCCTGACCTTCGACGTCGAATCGGGCCTCACGCTTGCGCAGATGAGCGAGCGGGTGCAGGGCGGCCAGGCCGACCTGATTGCCGCCTTGCCGCAAAGCCGTGCCCGTGAGGAAGAGCTGGGCTTCACCCGTGCCTATATGAGCAGCCCGCGGGTACTGGTGACGCGTGACAAGGAACAGCAGCCGGCATCGCTGGAACAACTGGAGGGCAAACGGCTGGCGCTGGTCCATGGCAGCTTCATCCTGGACCAGGTGATGGATCAATACCCCGGGATCGTCCGCATCGAGGCGCGCAGTGCCGACCATGCCCTGACCCTGGTGGCCGATGGCGCGGCCGATGCCGCGGTGCTGACGCTGATCGGTGCGCGCTACCGTATTTCGCGCCAGTACCCCGGCCGCCTGCGCATCAATGCCACCCTGCCAGTGCGGCCCGCCAGCCTGGCCTTTGCGGTGTCGCGCCAGGCCCCCGAGCTGCTGTCGATCCTCAACAAGGCCTTGCTGGCCATCCCACCCCAGGAATTCAACGACCTGGCGGCGCGCTGGCGCGGCGAAGTGGTGCTGGAGGAAAGTTTCTGGGTGCGCCACCGCTGGCACATCACCCAGGCGCTGATCATGGGCGCGGTGTTGTGGGCCATGGTGCTGGGCTGGGTCACGCAGCTCAAGCGCCAGGCTACTCGGCGCGCCTTCGCCGAGCGCGCCCTGACCGACCAGCTGGAATTCATGCGCGTGATGATCGACGGCACCCCCCATCCCCTGTACGTGCGTGACCGGGACGGCAACCTGGTGACGTGCAACACCAGTTACCTGGAAGAACTGCAGGTCACCCGAGAGGAGGTCATCGGCAAGCCGGTGGCGCACACCGTGACCTTCACCTTCGAGCAGGCCGAGGCCTACCAGCAGGCGTACCTGCAGGCCATGGAAGCGGGCACCAAGGTGGTGGACGATCGCGAAGTGCGCTTGCGCAATGGCGACAGCAAGACGATCTACCACTGGGTGCTGCCGTATCGGGCGGGCGGCGGCCACATCGCCGGGTTGATCGGCGGCTGGATCGACGTCACCGACCGCCAGCGGCTGCTGCAGGCCTACCAACAGGCCAAGGAAGCCGCTGAAGCGGCGAACCACGCCAAGACCGTGTTCCTGGCGACCATGAGCCATGAAATCCGCACGCCGATGAACGCGATCACCGGCATGCTCGAACTGTTGCTGAAGAAGTCCGAACAGGGCTGCCACGACCACGCGTCCATCGAGGTGGCGGCCAACGCCGCCAACGGCCTGCTGGTGTTGATCGGCGACATTCTCGACATTACCCGCATCGAGTCTGGCCAGTTGACCCTCGAACCCCGGCCCACCGACCTGATGAAACTGGTGGAAGGCGTGGTGCGGCTGTTCCAGGTGCAGGCCCGGCACAAACGCCTGCGCCTGCTGTTGCAGGTGCAGGGCAACCTCGACAGGGCGGTGAGCATTGACCCGCTGCGCTTCAAGCAGATTGTCTCCAACCTGGTCAGCAATGCCGTCAAGTTCACCCAGCAGGGGCAGGTTCGGGTGCAGATCGACTGCGAGCCCGATGAGCTGGGGGTAGGCGTGCGCCTGGCCGTGGTGGACACCGGTGTGGGCATCCCGCCGGCGGAGGTGTCGAAGCTGGGCACCGCGTTCGCCCAGGCCAGCAACAACCAGCACTCGGCCCGTGAGGGTTGTGGGCTGGGGCTTAATATCAGCCGTACGCTGTGCGCCATGATGGGCGGTACCCTGCAACTGGACAGCACCCTGGGCAAGGGCACCTGCGTAACCCTTGCGGTGCACCTGCCGTGGGCGGTGGGCGCGCCCCAGGCTGAGCTGGCGGCGCTCCCGCCCAAGGGACGCAGCCTGAACATCCTGGTGGTGGATGATTATCGAGCCAACCGTATCCTGCTGCAGCAGCAACTGGTGTACCTGGGCCACCGGGTCACCCTGGCCGAAAATGGCGAGCAGGGCCTCAAATGCTGGCTGGCCGGCGGTTTCGACCTGGTCATGAGTGACTGCAACATGCCAGGCCTGGATGGCTATCAGCTGGTCAAGGCGATCCGCGTGCACGAACGCCGCCACGCTATGCCACCGTGTCGCGTGCTGGGCTTTACCGCCAATGCTGTACCCGAGGAGCGTGAACACTGCCTGTCGGCAGGCATGGATGACTGCCTGTTCAAGCCCTTGAGCCTGACCGACCTGGCGATGGCATTGCAGCTTGCCGATGAGGTACCCGAACAGCCGCTGGCGGTGATGGAGGAGGGTATCGACCTGGGCACTCTCCAGGAGCTGACGGCAGGGGACAACGAGGCACTCAAAGCCCTGCTGGGCGATTTGATCGAGTGCTGCCGGGACGACCTGGATCGCCTGGTAACGCTGGGCAATGACGCGGACTGCACGGTACTGGCCGATCTGGCGCATCGAATCAAGGGGGGCGCGCGGATCATCAAGGCGGTGGGGTTGATGGAAGCGTGCGAACAGCTGGAGGTGGCGTGCGCCCAGGGGCAACACCCCGTGGCACCGACGCTGGTTGCGCGACTGCGCGATGCCCTGGGTGACCTGACAGCGCAGTTACAGCGGCGCTGCCAGGCGTGAAAACGAAGGGTGGCGCCGTTACGGCGGGCGCCCACCTGGTGGGGTTACTTGTTGTACTTGTCCAGCCGGCTTTTGACCCGGTCGGTGATCTCGATGCAGTCCTTGGCGTTGCCCTTGTCGCGGGCGGCTGTGGCTGAATCGATGTCCTTGCCCACCAGCTCATGCACCTTGGGATCGGTGGTGGCGGCGCTGTTGATGCGGTCCTGCAGGCGCTGGATATTGGCGTCACAGGTTTCGGTGTCACTGGCAGCGCTGGCCTGAAAACTCAGCGCGCCTGCCAGCAGTAACAGCCCACAGCCTAACATTCGCTTCATGGATGACGTCCTCGATCAGTGGGTAGAACCATCTCGTTTGGGACAAGCACAGCCAGTATAGATGGCTTATTTTGTACGACAGATGTTGTGGTGGCTTGGTTCAGGAAATCTGCAAGGCGGCCTCGGCAATCCCACAGACATGACTGGCCCGAAAGAAATGTCTGTGCCATTGCCTAAGCCGCCTTTGGATGCCTGGCTGCAGACCAGTGGTTGTCAGCACACAATTGGTTAATGTATATAATCATTAACTGATTTATCCATGTGCCCGACAATCACAACAAGAGATGCACACCATGCCTGCTTCCCGCGCGTTATCGCGACCGGTCCTGACCGTCGCGCTTTGCTGTGCCGTGGCCTTGCTCGAAGGCTTCGATCTGCAATCCACCGGCATCACCGCACCGTTCCTGGCCAAGGCCTTCGGCCTGACCCCGGCCCAGTTGGGCTGGGTATTCAGCGCAGGCTTGCTGGGCCTGTTGCCGGGCGCCTTCCTGGGCGGCTGGCTGGCTGACCGGGCAGGGCGCAAGCGCACCCTGCTGGGGGCGGTGCTGTTGTTCGGCGTGTTCACCCTGTTCACCGCCCACGCCGGGGGTTATCCCAGCCTGCTGCTGGCGCGGCTGCTGACCGGCCTGGGACTGGGGGCGGCGCTGCCGATCATCATTGCCGTGGCCAGTGACGCGGCTTCCCCGCGGCTGCGCAACACGGCGGTCAGCCTCACCTACTGCGGTGTGCCCCTGGGCGGCGCGCTGGCTTCGTTGATCAGCCTCAGCGGCGTGGGCGAAGACTGGCGCAACGTCTTCTACGTCGGTGGCCTGGCGCCGCTGCTGGTGGCGGTTGCCCTGATGCTGTGGCTGCACGGCGGCGCCACGACGGTGGTGGGCGATCAACGCCAGGGCTCGCCCGCCGCGCGGCTGTTCACCCAGGGGCGGGCGCGGCGCACGCTGCTGCTGTGGCTGGCCTGTTTTTTTACCCTCACGGTGCTGTACCTGCTGCTCAACTGGTTGCCGTCGCTATTGATGGCCAAGGGCTTTGACCGTGGCCAGGCGGGGTGGGTGCAGGTGCTGTTCAACGTCGGCGGGGCAGCCGGTTCGTTGCTCACCGGGCGGCTGATGGACCGTGGCCGTACCGGGCTGGCGGTGGCCATCGCCTACCTGGGCATGCTGCTGGCGCTGGCCGGGCTGGGCCTGGCCACCGGGTTCACCCACATGGCCCTGGCCGGGATGGTGGCCGGTTACTGCTGCATCGGTGGCCAGCTGGTGCTCTATGCAGTGGCCCCGCGCGTGTACCCGGCAGACATCCGCGCCACCGGCGTGGGCGCCTGCGTGGCCGTAGGGCGCCTGGGCTCCATGGCCGGGCCCCTGGCGGCCGGGCAGATTCTGGCCGCAGGCGCGGGTGTCAGCGGGGTACTGCTGGCCGCCGCGCCTGGGTTGGTAGTGGCAGCGGTCGCCGCATTGGCGCTGCTGGGCGAGGGCAGGGCGCAGGCATTGGAAGCAAAATATAGTTAATAGTATTAATCATTAATTGACGTAACTGTTTTTACCGATTAACGTCTAGTCATCCGCAACACACAATCCCAGAACAAGAGGTGTGAGATGAGCCGCTACGAAAACCGCTGGCAGACCGTGACCGTCGACGTCGAAGACGGTATCGCCTGGGTAACCCTCAACCGCCCGGAAAAACGCAACGCCATGAGCCCCACCCTCAACCGGGAAATGCGCGACGTGCTGGAAACCGTTGAGCAGGACGCCGACGCCCGCGTGCTGGTGCTGACCGGTGCGGGCAGCGCCTGGACCGCCGGCATGGACCTCAAGGAATACTTCCGCGAGGTGGACGCCGGCCCCGAAATTCTGCAGGAACGCATCCGTCGCGACGCCTCGGAATGGCAGTGGAAGCTGCTGCGCATGTACAGCAAGCCCACCATCGCCATGGTCAACGGTTGGTGCTTTGGTGGCGGTTTCAGCCCGCTGGTGGCGTGCGACCTGGCCATCTGCGCCGACGAGGCCACTTTCGGCCTGTCGGAAATCAACTGGGGCATCCCGCCGGGCAACCTGGTCAGCAAGGCCATGGCCGACACCGTGGGGCATCGCCAGTCGCTGTACTACATCATGACCGGCAAGACCTTCGAGGGCCCCAAGGCCGCCGAAATGGGCCTGGTGAACAAAAGCGTGCCGCTGGCCCAGTTGCGTGAAGAAGTGATCCTGCTGGCCCGCGACCTGCTGGACAAGAACCCGGTAGTGCTGCGCGCGGCCAAGAACGGCTTCAAGCGCTGCCGCGAGTTGACCTGGGAGCAGAGCGAGGATTACCTGTACGCCAAGCTCGACCAGGCGCAGTTGCGCGACCCCGAGCATGGGCGCGAGCAGGGCTTGAAGCAGTTCCTGGATGACAAGAGCATCAAGCCCGGGTTGCAGGCCTACAAACGCTGAAGGCACCTCGCCCGTGAAACAGCCCTGTAGGAGCCGCGCTTGCGCGCGATGGCGCCATGCCTGACACACGGCAGGGTCTTCATCGCGACCAAGGTCGGCTCCTACGGTCCGCGTCACGGGCATCCCCCATTCATGAGGAAAGCAACCATGTTCGAAGTCCCTCTGCTGATCGCAGGCAAAGCCGTCGGCGCCCGCGACGGCCGTACGTTCGAGCGCCGCTGCCCGATGACCGGGCAGGTGGTGTCGGTGGCGGCGGCCGCCACCCTGGAAGACGCCGACGCCGCGGTCGCTGCGGCGCAGGCGGCTTTCCCAGCCTGGGCGGCGCTGGGCCCCGGCGAGCGCCGCAACCGCCTGCTGCGCGCCGCCGAACTGATGCTGGCGCGCAGCGCCGAATTCATGGCCATGGCCGCCGAAACCGGGGCCATGGCCAACTGGTATGGCTTCAACGTGCAGTTGGCCGCCAATATTCTGCGCGAAGCCGCTTCCCTGACCACCCAGGTGCAGGGCCAGGTCATCCCCTCCGATGTGCCCGGCAGCTTCGCCATGGCCCTGCGCCAACCGTGCGGCGTCATCCTCAGCATTGCGCCGTGGAACGCCCCGGTGATTCTGGCCACCCGCGCCATCGCGCTGCCACTGGCGTGCGGCAATACCGTGGTGCTCAAGTCCTCGGAACTGAGCCCCGCCGTGCATCGCCTGATCGGCCAGGTGCTGGAAGACGCCGGCATCGGCGCCGGCGTGGTCAACATCATCAGCAACGCCCCGGCGGATGCTGCGGCCATCGTCGAACGGCTGATCGCCCACCCGGCCGTGCGCCGGGTCAACTTCACCGGTTCCACCCATGTAGGTCGCATCATCGGCCAGGTCGCGGCCAAGCACTTGAAACCAGCCTTGCTGGAACTGGGCGGCAAGGCCCCGTTCCTGGTATTGGCCGACGCTGACCTGGACGCAGCGGTAGAGGCGGCGGCTTTCGGTGCCTATTTCAATCAAGGCCAGATCTGCATGTCCACCGAGCGCCTGATCGTCGACGCCTCGGTGGCCGACACCTTCGTCGCCAAGCTGGCGCACAAGGTGGCGGGGCTCAAGGCGGGTGATCCGGCCGACAGCAGCTCGGTCCTGGGCTCGCTGGTCGACCCTTCGGCCACCACGCGTATTCAGGCGCTGGTGGACGACGCGGTGAACCAGGGCGCCACCCTGGTGTGTGGTGGCCAAGCCCAGGGCAGCCTGATGCAGCCGGTGTTGCTGGACCACGTGCAGCCGGCCATGCGCCTCTACCACGAAGAGTCCTTCGGCCCGGTGGCCGTGGTGCTGCGCGCCGACGGCGACGAGGCCCTGCTGGCGCTGGCCAACGACTCGGCGTTTGGCCTGTCGGCCGCCATCTTCAGTCGTGATACAGCACGCGCCCTGGCCCTGGCCCAACGCCTGGAGTCGGGCATCTGCCACATCAACGGGCCCACCGTGCACGACGAGGCGCACATGCCGTTCGGCGGCGTGAAGGCCAGCGGCTACGGCAGCTTCGGCGCCACCGCCGCCATCGAGCAGTTCACCCAACTGCGCTGGGTCACGATCCAGAACGGAGCGCGCCACTACCCCATCTGACAGCGTGCAACACCTGCATCCGATCTACCTGCTTCCAATAACAACAGCCCGGCAGAGGGATATCACGTGAATCGTTCAACGCAAACGGCGCCGTGGCGCGCCGTTAACATCGGCCACCCGCACGTGCAGGTCGATGAAGTGCAGGGCGTGCTGCACATGCGCGCCCTGGAACCGCTGCAAGCCCACCCGCAGCGGTTGATGGAGCGCTTGCTGCACTGGGCCGACGTGCGCCCGCAACAAACCTTCGTTGCCCGCCGCGGTGCCGATGGCCAGTGGCAGCGCATCAGCTATGCCGACATGCTGGCCCGCACCCGCGTCATTGCCACGCATTTGCTGGGCTTTGACCTGAGCGCCGAGCGGCCGCTGGTGATCCTCTCCGGCAATGACCTGGAACACCTGCAACTGACCTGCGCCGCGCTGTACGCGGGCATTCCCTATTGCCCGGTGTCGCCGGCCTATTCGCTGGTGTCAAAGGACTACGGCAAGCTGCGGCACATCATCGACACGCTCACCCCCGGCCTGGTGTTCGCGGCCGACGACAGTTTTGCCGCCGCCATCGCGGCGGTGGTGCCGGCCGAGGTGCCGTTGGTGTTCACCCAAGGGCACGCGGGGCAGTCGTTCAGCGAGCTGCTGCCCGAGGTTGATACAGCCCCGGCGGACCTGGCCTTCGAGCGGCTGACCGCCGACTGCATCGCCAAATTCCTGTTTACCTCCGGTTCCACCAAGATGCCCAAGGGCGTGGTCACCACCCAGCGCATGCTGTGCGCCAACCAGCAGATGCTGCTGCAGACCTTCCCCGAGTTTGCCGACCAGCCGCCGGTGCTGGTGGACTGGCTGCCCTGGAACCACACCTTCGGCGGCAGCCACAACGTGGGCATCGTCTTGTACAACGGCGGCACCCTGTACATCGACGACGGCAAGCCAACCCCGCAACTGTTCGGCGAAACCCTGCGCAACCTCGGCGAGATCTCACCCACCGCGTACCTGACGGTGCCCAAGGGCTGGGAAGAGCTGGTCACGCAACTGGAGCAGGATGGCGAGCTGCGCGAGCGCTTTTTTGCGCGCATGAAGCTGTTCTTCTTCGCCGGTGCCGGCCTGTCGCAATCGGTGTGGGACCGCCTGGAGCGGGTGGCCGTGCAGCACTGCGGCGAACGTATCCGCATGATGGCGGGCCTGGGCATGACCGAAACCGCGCCGTCGTGCACCTTCACCACCGGTCCGTTGTCGGTGGCCGGCTATGTGGGCCTGCCGGCGCCGGGCTGCGAAGTCAAGCTGGTGCCGTGCGACGGCAAGCTGGAAGTGCGCTTCCGCGGGCCGCATGTGATGCCCGGCTACTGGCGCTCGCCGCAGCAAAGCCGGGAGGCCTTTGATGAGCAGGGCTTCTACTGCTCGGGGGATGCCGTGCGGCTGGCGGACCCCGGCAACCCGCAGCTGGGGTTGATGTTTGATGGGCGTATCGCCGAGGACTTCAAGTTGTCGTCGGGGGTGTTCGTCAGCGTCGGGCCGTTGCGCACGCGCGTGGTGCTGGAGGGCGCGCCCTACGTGCATGACGTGGTGGTGCTGGGGCCTGATCGCGAGCGTCTGGGGTTGCTGATATTCCCGCGCCTGGACGAGTGCCGGCAGTTGGCGGGCCTGGGGGCGAATGCCAATGTCGCACAGGTTCTGAACGCAGGCCCGGTGCAAGCCTGGCTGGCGGAACTCCTGGGGCGTCTGAATCTGCAGGCCACCGGCAGTGCCAGCCGGATCGACTGGGCCAGCCTGGCCCATGAGCCGCCGTCGATCGACCGTGGCGAGATCACCGACAAGGGCTCGATCAACCAGCGGCAGGTGCTGCAGTGCCGGGCTGCGTTGATCGATGGGTTGTATCAGGGGGAAGGGGAGAGGGTTTTGGCGTAGGTTTCGATGGGCTAGGCGGTTGTTATGTGCTGCGCTTGAGACCGCGCGCCGCCCGCGCGGCGCTTCCCGAGGTTCCCTCGGTCCCACATTTGTTTCGGGCTAATTTTGCCTGTTAGATCACCTAGTCCGCTCTGTTTTTTCACTGCAGATCTTAAGTGAACAAACAAGGCAGACCAGGTGATAGCACTGGCATAACTGGCCCGAAACAAATGTGGGACCGAGGGAACCTCGGGAAGCGCCGCGCGGGCGGCGCGCGATCTCATGATCAACACAAAATCTTCGCCAGCCCCTATAAGCCTTACCCTAAATCAGCCCTGATACACCTTGCGCAACAACCCCAATAATTGCCCGCGTTCTTCTGCACTCAGGTTCGCGGTGGCCTCCTGGTCACTGCTGGCCGCCACGTCCTGCAATTCCTTGAGCAACGCTTCCCCGGCCTTGCTCAAAAACAGCCCATACGAGCGCTTGTCCGGCTTGCACCGCACCCGCAGCGCCAACCCACGTTCTTCCAGCTTGTTCACCATCGGTACTACCTGCGGCGGTTCGATGGCCAATGCCTTGGCCAGTTCCGCCTGGGTGGGGCCGGGATTGCGCGCGATGATCGCCAGCGCGGAAAACTGCGCCGGTCTCAGGTCATAGGCATTGAGCTTTTCCACCAGGTGCTGGAACACCTGAATCTGCGCGCGGCGCAGGGCATAACCGATCAGGTCGTCGAGCACGCCGGTTTCCAGCGTGTCAGGGGAGGGTTGCGGCGTGCTGGGTGTGGCCATGGCGTCCGGCTTTCATTATTGGAATCGTTAATCAGTATAACGGTTCCAGTGCTGCGGGGCACCTTTCACAACCGCGCTTGTGGATGTCCACATGGTTGTCCTGTAGGAGCGGACCGTGTACGCGAAGGCTACACCGCGTGCGCCCTGAAACACTGCGGCGGCTGCTTCGCGGGCACGGCCCGCTCCTACAAGGTTGCGGTGATCCGTCGGGGACACGTTGACGGCGGGAGGAAGGGCAGATAATACTGGACTCAAATTCATATAGATGACTACATAACTACAAAGAGCAGTCCTCCATGAACAGTCTGTCCAGTGACGAGCGTTTGCCGCTGTACCAGCGCCTACGCGACCAGCTTGCCGAACACATCGCCAACAACCGTTGGCCTGCCGGCACGGCCATCCCTACCGAAGCGGCGCTGGCTGCCGAGTACGGCCTGTCCATCGGCACCGTGCGCAAGGCCATCGACCAGTTGGTCAGCGAGTCCTTGCTGGAGCGCCAGCAAGGCCGTGGCACCTTCGTGCGGCGCCCGCAGTTCCTGTCTTCGCTGTTCCGCTTTTTCCGCTTCCAGGACGCCGACGGCGTACGTCAGGTGCCGGAGAGTCGCATCCTGTCCAACGAGGCGCTGACCGCGCCCCGCGAGGTCAGCCAGGCGCTGGCCCTTGAGCCCGACGCCCAGGTGATCCGCCTGCTGCGCCTGCGGCTGTTGAGCGGCCAGCCGCTGCTGGTGGAGGAAATCTGGCTGCCGCTGGAACCCTTCGCCGCCATCCTGGACCACGATCTCAATGCCCAGGGCCCGCTGCTGTACCCCATCTACGAAAGCCTGTGCGGGCAGGTGATCGCCGCGGCCGACGAAACCCTCACCGCCGAAGCCGTCAGCGAAGTGCATGCCCGCCTGCTGCGCGTCGAGGCGGGCAGCCCGGTGGTGGTAATCGAGCGCTTGGCGCGCAACTACGCCGGCCAGCCGCTGGAATGGCGGCGCTCGTGGGGCCACGCCCGGCACTTCCGCTACAGCGTCGAAATTCGCTGATCCGTTCACCTATAAGGATAAGAAAGACATGTTCACCTGGTATCGAGACGTGACCGCGCGCGAGCGCAAGACCTTCTGGGCCTGCTTCGGCGGCTGGGCGCTGGACGCTCTGGAAGTGCAGATGTTCGGCCTGGCCATCCCCGCGCTGATCGCCGCCTTTGCCCTGAGCAAAGGCGAGGCGGGGATGATCAGCAGCGTCACCCTGATCACCTCGGCATTGGGCGGCTGGCTGGGCGGCACCCTGTCCGACCGCTACGGGCGCGTGCGCACGTTGCAGTGGATGATTGTGTGGTTCTCGCTGTTCACTTTCGCCTCGGCCTTCGTCACCGATTACGGCCAACTGCTGGTGGTCAAGGCCTTGCAAGGCTTTGGCATCGGCGGCGAGTGGGCCGCTGGCGCGGTGCTGATGGCGGAGACCATCCAGGCCCGCTATCGCGGCAAGGTCATGGGCACTGTGCAGAGCGCCTGGGCCGTGGGCTGGGGCGCGGCGGTGGGCGTGTTCACGCTGATCTACTCCTTTGTACCCGCCGACTATGCCTGGCGTGTGATGTTTCTGGTGGGCCTGCTGCCTGCGCTGTTGATCATCTATGTGCGTCGCAGCGTGCAGGAGCCCGACAGTTTCCTGCGCGAGCAGAAACGCAACACCAAACCCCAAAGCCTGTTCACTGCCATGGCCGGCATCTTCCGCCCGCAACTGCTGCGCGTGACCCTGCTTGGCGGCCTGCTGGGCCTGGGTGCCCATGGCGGCTATCACGCGGTAATGACCTGGCTGCCGACCTTTCTCAAGACCGAGCGCAACCTGTCGGTGCTGGGCTCGGGCGGCTACTTGGCGGTGATCATCGTGGCGTTCTTCTGCGGCTGCGTGGCCAGCGGCTTCATGGTCGACCGCATTGGCCGCCGCAAGAACATCATCCTCTTCGCCCTATGCTGCGTGCTGACCGTGCAGGCCTACCTGTTCCTGCCGCTCACCAACCAGCAGATGCTGTTTTTGGGGTTCCCGCTGGGCTTCTTCGCTGCCGGCATCCCCGCCAGCCTGGGCTCGCTGTTCAACGAACTGTACCCGGCCGACGTGCGCGGCGCCGGGGTGGGTTTTTGCTACAACTTCGGCCGCGTGTTGTCGGCGGTGTTCCCGTTCATGGTGGGCCACATGAGCGAGCACATGTCGCTGGGCTCGGCCATCGGCATCGACGCCGGCATCGCCTATGGCGTTGCGGTGATCGCCGCCCTGGCACTGCCTGAAACCCGCGGTCGCCACCTGGTGGCAGACGAACCCGCTGCTGCGCCTTGCGTGCCGGGCGCCAACCCGACGCGGGCCTGACCCTTTTTCCTTTTGCACAGATAACCATCATGCCCATGACCGTCCCTACGCCCATCCTCGGCATTGACGCCCACGCCCATGTGTTCAGCCGCCAGCTGGACCTTGTCGAAGGCCGGCGCTACACCCCGGACTACGACGCCACCCTGGCCGACTGGTTGGCGCACCTGCGTAGCCAGGGGTTGAGCCATGGCGTGCTGGTGCAGCCCAGCTTCCTGGGTACCGACAACAGTCACATGCTCCAGGCGTTGGCGGCGGCGCCCGAGCAACTGCGTGGCGTGGCGGTGGTGGCGCCGGACATCAGCCATTCGCAGCTCAAGCGCATGGCACGGCTGGGGGTGTGTGGCATTCGCTTGAACCTGATGGGGCAGGCCTTGCCTGACCTGGCGTCTCCCACCTGGGCGCCGTTGCTGGAAGCAGTGGCCGAGCTGGGCTGGCATGTGGAACTGCATCGGCAGATCGAGGACATACCCAGCTTGTGTGCGGCGCTGCAGCGCTATGGCTGCAAGGTGGCCATTGATCATTTTGGTCGGCCCCATGCGGCGTTCGGGGTCGAGCATGCGACCTTTCAGCGGCTGCTGGAACTCAGCGATAACGGTCGGACCTGGGTCAAGGTGTCGGGTGTTTACCGGTTGGGTGGCACGCGTGCCGAGAACCTGTCGTTTGCTCACGATGCGGTGCCTTTGCTGATTGAGCATTTTGGGGCGGATCGGTTGATGTGGGGGAGTGATTGGCCGCATACGCAGCATGAGGAGCGGGTGAGTTACGCGGGGGAGTTTGCGCTGTTTCAGAGTTTGGTGCCGTGGGCAGCGCAGCGAAGGGCGATTTTGTGTGATGGGCCGGGGAAGTTGTTTGGGTTTTGAATAGCAGCGCCAGCCTGAATGCACCGCGAACTGCTTTTGCTTCCGTGAGGCTCTTGATCTTGATTGTGTG
>KI547168.1:342029-369960 GCA_000497835.1 gamma proteobacterium L18
GACTGCCAAGGCACACTGATCAACTCCAGCGGCCCATGATCGGCAATCTGCGCACCGGGCTGCGCATACACCCCCATGAACTCCTCCATCAACGGCAACTGAAACAACGCCGCATCCGGCTCGATGACCGCCCGCAGCGCCAGGTCGATGGCGCCTTCGCGTTGCAAGTCCACCACCTGGTTGGCCGTCTCCACCCGCACATGCACATCCGGGTAGCGCCGGTGGAAATCCCCCAGTCGCGGGATCAGCCACAGGCTGGCGAAGGCCGCGGTGGTGGTCAGGGTCAAGGCCTGGGCGTCCGGCGCAGGGGCCAGGGCCTGCACGCTGGCCAGCAGTTCGCGCAAGGCGCCATGCACTTGGTGTTGCAGTTGCTCGCCCGCGTCGGTCAGGCGTACGCCCTGGCCGGTGCGTTCGAACAGCAGCACGCCATAGGTTTGTTCGAGGGTTTTGACTTGGTGCGACACAGCGGCGGGTGTCACCGACAATTCATCGGCCGCCGTCTTGAAACTACCCAGGCGGGCAGCGGCTTCGAAGGTGCGCAGGGCGGTCAGGGGCAGTCGGGCAAACACGTCGGCTCTCGATCAGGGGCAGGCACCCCATAAAGCGCAAGCCGAGCGTGTTCGTCAAGGGCGGGGCAGGTTCAGTCTTGAAGTTCAGGCACCGGCGCGCGGGCCGCCTCCAGGCGGGCCTTCAACTGATCGACGTAGGCCTGTGCTTCTTCCTCGTTGCGGAAGGTCACGGGATCGTCGTTCAGCCACACCAGGCAGGTGGAATCGTTGTTGTTTTTTTCGATCTTGATGTTCATCCGTAAAGCCATCTTGAATAATTGTGCGGCGATATTAGCGAAATTTTTCGCAGGGTCAAATGTATCTTAACCTGTCTAGAATGCGGTTTTCAGCGGTTCTTGATTTGTGCTAGGGAAAATCGATATGTTGCTAGCATTGAATGGGTGTTCAATAAAAACAGACAAGGTCGTCTGTATCGCGGGTGAAATCAGCTAAGCCAGGCTCAACAGTACTGGTTTGAGCCAGCGCAAGCGGGGCCTTAGCCTGACCCCTCGACAACAACAGACGAGACCGGTCATGCAAGGCATATCCCGCAGAATCACCCAGGCACTTCTCTACGAAGGCATCGCCGTGCTGTGCGTCGGCCCGCTGCTCAACGGCCTGTTCCAGCAGGGGCTGGGCTACTCCACGGCGCTGGCGGTGGTGATCAGTCTGGTCGCGCTGGCCTGGAACCTGGTGTTCAACCTGGGGTTCGAACGGTGGGAGCGTCGCCAGGCCGATCCCACCCGTACCGGCCGCCGTCGCCTGTTGCATGCGTTGGGTTTCGAGGGTGGGCTGACGCTGATGCTCACGCCGTTGGTGGCGGTATGGCTGGGCATCGGGCTGTGGGAGGCGCTGGTGACGGATGTGGGTCTGTTCGCGTTTTTCTTCTTCTACGCGCTGGTGTTCCAGTGGGGGTTCGACCGGGTGTTTGGGGTGCCGACTGCCCACCCCAAGCCTTCGGCCGTGTAGCCGCTGCCGCGAGGCTACGGGTTATTGGCTGCCGCCGCCGGGGTGCGCCGGGCCATCGGCTTCAGCCCCGACGCCTTGATCAACTCGCGGGTATAGGCATGCTGCGGGTCGGCAAACAGTCGACGCGCCGGGCCTTGCTCCACCACGCGGCCTTGCTTGATGACCATCAAGTCGTGGGCCAGGGCCTGCACGACCGCCAGGTCGTGGCTAATGAAAAGATACGTCAGCCCATGACGCAGTTGCAGGCTGCGCAGCAATTCGATGATCTGTTTCTGCACCGTACGATCCAGGGCTGAGGTGGGCTCGTCCAGCAGAATAAGCTCCGGTTCCAGCACCAGGGCGCGGGCGATGGCGATGCGCTGGCGTTGCCCGCCGGAGAATTCATGGGGGTAGCGGTGGCGGGTGTCGGGGTCCAGTCCCACTTCGGTAAGCACGCGGATCACCGCCGTTTCCTGTTCGGCCGCCGTGCCGATGCAATGGGTTTCAAGGCCCTCGGCGATGATCTGCTGTACGGACAGGCGAGGGCTAAGGGCCGCAAACGGGTCCTGAAAGACAATCTGCATATGCCGGCGCAGCGGTCGCATCAACCGTTGGCTGTGCAGGGTCAGCTCCTTGTTGCCCAAACGGATACTGCCCTGGCAGTCCACCAGGCGCAGGATGGCCTGACCCAAGGTGGACTTCCCCGAGCCTGATTCGCCGACGATGCCCAGCGTTTTGCCCTTGAGCAGATTGAAACTCACGCCATCCACTGCCTTGATGTATTCGCGCTCCTGGCCAAACAGGCGTCGAGGCAGGGGGAACCATACCCGCACCTCGTCCACCGTCAGCAAGTACTGGTCGAACATCACCGGCACCGGCCGGCCATCGGGTTCGGCCTCGATCAACACTTTGCTGTAGGGATGGTTCGGCTGCTGGAACAGCGTCTCGCAGTCGGCCTGTTCGACGATTTCGCCATCGCGCATCACGCACACGCGCTGGGCGATCTGGCGCACCAGGTTCAGGTCGTGGCTGATCAGCAGCAGCGACATGCCCAGCCGCGCCTGTAACGAGCGCAGCAGCTCGAGGATCTTCTGCTGCACGGTCACGTCCAGTGCCGTGGTGGGTTCGTCGGCAATCAGCAGGTCCGGCTCGTTGGCCAGGGCCATGGCGATCATCACGCGTTGCCGCTGCCCTCCCGACAGTTGGTGGGGGTAGGCCTTGAGGCGTTTGGCGGGCTCGCTGATGCCCACCAACTCCAACAGTTCCAGCACCCGTGCCCGCGCAGCCCGGCCGCCCAGGCCCTTGTGCACGACCAGCACCTCACTGATCTGTTTTTCCACCGTGTGCAGCGGGTTCAGCGAGGTCATGGGTTCCTGGAAAATCATGGCAATGCGGTTGCCGCGCAGGGTACGCAGTTGCTTCTCGGTGCTGTGCACCAGCTCTTGGCCGTTGAAGCGGATGCTACCCGCCGTGGTTGCTTTGCTGGGCGGCAGCAGGCTGAGGATGGAGTGGGCGGTGACCGACTTGCCCGAGCCGGACTCGCCGACCAGCGCCAGGCACTCGCCACGGCGTATGTCCAGGTCGATGCCGTGCACCACTTCGCGGTCGCCGAAGGCCACAGTGAGTTTGCGAATTTCAATCAGGTTGGCAGTCATGTTCAAGTCCTTGGGTCGAACGCGTCACGGCAGGCCTCGCCGATAAACACCAGCAGCGAGAGGATCAGCGCCAGTGCAAAGAAGGCCGTCAGGCCCAGCCAGGGGGCTTCCAGATTCTGTTTTGCTTCGCCCACCAGCTCGCCCAGCGAGGCGCTGCCTGCCGGCATGCCGAAGCCGAGGAAATCCAGGGCGGTGAGGGTGGAGATGGCGCCGGTCACGATAAAGGGCAGGTAGGTGAGGGTGCTGGTCATGGCGTTGGGCAGGATGTGCCGGCGCATCAGTACGCCATCGGTAACGCCCAGGGCGCGGGCTGCCTTGACGTACTCCAGACTGCGACCGCGCAGGAACTCGGCCCGCACCACGTCCACCAGCGCCAGCCAGGAAAACAGCGCCATGATGCCCAGCAACCACCAGAAGCTGGGGGCCACGAACCCCGACAGGATGATCAGCAGGTACAGCACCGGCAGTCCCGACCAGATCTCTTGCAGGCGCTGGCCAAGCAGGTCGACCCAGCCGCCATAGAAGCCTTGCACGGCGCCTGCGAATACACCGATCACGGCGCTGATCACGGTCAGCGTCAACGCGAACAGAATCGACACCCGCGCGCCATACAAGGCCCGCGCCAGCACATCGCGTGCCTGTTGGTCGGTGCCCAGCCAGTTCTGCAGGGTGGGGGGGCTGGGGGAGGGCTGGGTCAGGTCGTAGTTCACCGACTGGTCGCTGAAGGGGATAGGCGGGAACAGCATCCAGCCCCCCTTGGCGTGGATCAGTTCGCGCACGTACTGGCTGCTGTAGTCCGGCTCGAAGGGCAATTGGCCGCCGAAGTCGGTTTCCTGATACGCGTGCAGGATGGGGTAGTACAGCCGGCCTTCGAACTGGATCACCAGCGGCTTGTCGTTGGCCAACAGCTCGCTGCACAGGCACACCATCAGCAGCGCGACAAACAGCCACAGCGACCACCAGCCACGGCGGTTGGCCTTGAACGCGGCCAGACGGCGCTGGCCCAGGGGGGAGAGGCGAAACATCAGGCGGTCCTCGCGGAAAAATCGATGCGCGGGTCGACCAGCGTGTAGCACAGGTCGCCCACCAGCTTGATCAACAGGCCGAACAGGGTGAACAGGAACAACGTGCCGAACACCACCGGGTAATCCCGCGACACGGCGGCGTCGTAGCTCATGCGGCCGATGCCGTCGAGGTTGAAAATGGTCTCGATCAGCAGGGAGCCTGCAAAGAACACATCGATCAGCGCCTGGGGTATACCGGCCAGCACCAGCAGCAGGGCGTTGCGCAGCACATGGCCGTAGAGCACGCGGTGCTCGGTGAGGCCCTTGGCCTTGGCGGTGGTCACGTACTGGCGGCTGATCTCGTTGAGGAAGCTGTTCTTGGTCAGGATGGTGAGGGTGGCGAACCCGCCAATCACCAGCGCGCTGACCGGCAACACCAGGTGCCACAGGTAATCGCCGATTTTGCCCAGCGTCGACAACTGATCGAAGTTCGACGAGACCAGGCCCTGCACCGGGAACCAGTCCACGTAGCTGCCGCCGGCAAACACCACGATCAGCAAAATGGCGAACAGAAACGCCGGCATGGCGTATCCGATGATAATCGCCGTGCTGCTCCACACATCGAAGCGGCTGCCATGGTGCACTGCCTTGCGGATGCCCAGGGGGATTGAGATCAAGTAGGTGATCAGGGTGGCCCACAGGCCCAGGGACAGGGTGGTCGGCATCTTCTGCGCGATCAGTTCAGTCACCGGCGCGCCGCGGAAAAAGCTAGTGCCAAAGTCCAGCTGGGCATAATGCTTGAGCATCAACCACAGGCGTTCGTGCATGGGCTTGTCGAACCCATAGTGGTGCTTGATTTCCTCGATCAGCGCCGGGTCCAGGCCGCGACTGGAACGGCTGCCGCTGCCGCCTGCGCTTTCCCCGCCGCCGCCACCGATGCCGTGTCCGCCGGCACCCTGCAAGCGGGCGATGGCCTGTTCCACCGGCCCGCCGGGCGCGGCCTGGACGATGACGAAGTTGACCACCAGGATGCACAACAGGGTGGGAATGATCAGCAGTAACCGCCGACAGATATAGCGCAGCATGTCAGTGCTCCTCGGGGGCGTGCGCCAGGGCGCTCATTTGCAGGTCGGTCAGCGGCTGTGGGCTGATCTGCCACCAGGTGTCCAGGCCTACGTCGTACACGGGCGACACCTTGGGCATGCCGAAGCGGTTGAGGTACACGGTGGGCGTGCCTTCGCTGTAGTAGTTCTGGATCGAGTAGTAGCCCCACTGCAGCACGCGATCCAGGGCGCGGGCGTAATGCACCATGTCGTTGCGCGTGGTGGCCTTGACCAGGCCGTCGATGAGGCTATCCACGGCCGGGTCGCGCAGTACCATGAAGTTGGAACTGCCGGGCGCTGTGGCGCTGGCGCTGCCGTACAGGTTGTACAGTTCGCGTCCAGGGGAAACGATAGGGTCGCCACTGCGGGGGAACTGCACCACGATGAAGTCGTAGTCGCGGGCGTTCATCAGGTTGTTGTATTGGCCGGCGTCGATGCGCCGCAGTTCCAGGTCGATGCCGATCTGCGCCAGGCTGCGTTTCATGGGCAGCAGCAGGCGATCGAAGCCCCCCTGCCCATCCAGGAAGGTGAACTTCATTTGTTCGCCCTGGGCGTTGACCAGGCGATTGTGCTCGGGGTGCCAGCCGGCCTCGGCCAGCAGCTTGAGCGCCGCCATCTGCTGAGGCCGAATGTTGCCGCTGCCGTCGGTGACGGGCGAGTGGTAGACCTGGGTGAACACTTCGTCGGGGATCTTGCCGCGTAACGGCGCCAGTATCGCCAGCTCCTGGGCGTCGGGCAGTTGGGTGGCGGCCATGTCGCTCTTGGGGAAGTAGCTGTCCTGACGGGTATAAAAGCTGCGCATGATTTGCCGATTGGCCCAATCGAAGTCCCATAGCAGGGTCAGCGCCTGGCGAACGCGGCGATCCTTGAATAACGGCCGTTCAAGGTTGAACACAAAGCCTTGCGCGCCCTTGGGCTGCTCGGGGGCGAGGACCTTGCGTTGCAGGCGGCCGTCCGCCAATACCGGGCTCTGGTAGCCCACTACGTAGCCGCTGGACGAGAACTCGCGGTTGTAATCGAAGGCCTGAGCCTGCAGCAGTTGCCTGGCAATCTCCGTATCGCCATAGAAGTTCACCGTCAGGGTATTGAAGTTATACAGGCCGCGGCTGACGGGTAGGTCGCGGGCCCACCAGTCCTGGTTGCGCTCGAAGGTGATGCTGCGGCCGGGGTCGACCTTGGTCACCCGGTAGGGGCCGCTGCCCAGGGGCGGTTCAAAGCCGCCGCCGTTGCTGAAATCGTGGTCCTTCCAGTAGTGCTCCGGCAGCACGCGCATGGAGGCGAGGTCCAGGGGCAGGGTGCGGTTGAGGTTATTCTTGAAGTTGAAGCGCACCTGCAGCGGACCTTCCACCACAACGTCCTGCACATCGTCGTACAGCAGTCGGAAGCTCAGGCTGGCTTTGGTCATCAGCAGGTTGTAGGTGAACACCACGTCCCTGGCCGTGATGGGGACGCCGTCGGCAAAGCGCGCCTTGGGGTTGAGGTAAAAGCGCATCCACATACCCTGCGGATCGTGCTCCATTTTCTCGGCCACCAGGCCGTAGACCGTGTAAGGCTCATCCAGTGAGCGGTAGGCCAGCGGCGAGTACAGCCAGGTGTCGGCCTGTACCACACCGGTTCCCTGGTCCACATACGGCAGGATGTAGTTGAACTGGCCGATTTCCATCGACGAACGGCTCAGAGAACCACCCTTGGGGGCGTTGGGGTTGACGTAGTCGAAGTGCTGGAAGGTGGCCGGGTATTTGGGCGCGTCGCCGTAGACGGTCATGGCCGTGACGGGCTCGGCGCTAACCGGCAGGCAGGCCAGGCACAACAGGCCGGCCAGTAAAAACGTGAGGGGCTGTGACATGGTTGGAATTCCTCGAACCGCAAAAACACTCAAGGCCTGGAAAAAGCCCCCGGCGTGGAGGACCACCGGGGGTGCGATATCGCAGGCGGATCGATTGGGGCCGGAGCGCAGCCCGTCGGTCCAGGTCAGAAGTGGTAAGTCATGCGCGCGAATAGCGTGCGGCCCAGCGGGTCGGTGTAGCGCGGGTCATAGCCGCTCTGGAAGGTGTAGGCCTGGTTGGAGAAGGGTGGGTCGCGATCGAAGATGTTCTTCACGCCCAGGTCCAGGTCCAGCACCTTGTCGAAGGTGTAGCCGGCCGCCAGATCCCACAGCGAGTACGCGCTGACGCGTTGGTGGGTTTCGGGGTCGTAGTCGTTGTAGCCGGTGGTGTAGCGATTGGTGACCGAGGCGCGGTAGGCGCCGAAGTTCCAGCTGCCGGTGATGTTGTGCTTCCAGCGTTGAGCCACGCTGTCGCCCTGGAAGTCGCCGACGCGGTCGGTGTAGGCACCGCCGATAGTCTGCTGGTAGTCGTAGCGGGTCACGTAGGTGCCCGTCAGGTCCAGGCCGAACTGGCCAATGGTGGTCTGCGGGAAGCGGTAGTTGAGGTTGACGTCGATACCGCTGGTTTTCACGTTACCCAGGTTGGCCAGGCCGGTGATGATGTGGTCGATGGAGCCGTCGGCCGCGCGCACGATGCGGTCGGCGTACTCGTCGGGATGGGCAAACACTTCGGACTCGGGAAACTCCTCGATTTGCCCGGCGATTTTGATCCACCAGAAGTCCAGTCCCATGGACAGGTTGCGCACCGGTTGGTACACGAAGCCCAGGGTCACGTTGCGAGCAGTCTCGGGCTTGAGGTCCTGGTTGCCGCCGGTGCTGTTCAAAAATTGCTGGTTGCAGTCGCGCCCGCCGTTGCCGCCCGGGCGCACCACGCCGCCGGCGCACAGGGTGGGGTCGTTGTAGTTGCCCTGGGTGAACGTGGTGTAGGTCGGGTTGTTCAGTTCATACAGGGACGGGGCACGGAAGCCTTCACTGTAGGCACCGCGCATCACCAGTTCCTTGAACGGCTGGAAGCGGAAGGTGTACTTGGGGTTGGTGGTGCTGCCGAAGTCGCTGTATTTGTCGTGGCGTATCGCGGCGCCCAGTTCCAGGCTGTCGAGCACCGGCACGTTGATTTCGGCGTATTCGGCGCTGATGCTGCGCTCACCCGAGACCGAACTGTTGGGGTCCACGCCCAGGCTCGACAAGTCGCCCGCCCAATCGGCCACCGACTCGTGGTACTTCTCCTTGCGATACTCTCCGCCCAGCGCCAGGCCCACGGGGCCGGCACCAAACCAGTCGCCGATTTCGCGGGTGACCTTGCCGTCCAGCGAGGCCACGCGGCCGGTCGAGACGGCGTAGGCGCCATGGTAGGTGTTGGCGTCGATGAAGGCCTGGCCAGCATCGCTTTGGGCACCGAACGGGTTGATCAGGCCACTGTCCAGGCCCGAGATCAGCGCTGAATCGCTGACGTAGCCGCCGGTGACGCTGTTGCGTACCTGGTTCTGGTTGTAGCCGGCGCCCACGTTGTAATCCCAGCCGCCCACGGTGCCATCGAAGCTCAGCAACAGGCGCTGGCTGGTGTTCTGGTCCTTGGATTCGCGGTCGCCGGCAGCGGTTTCGCGCCAGTTCACGCCCACAGGCTGGGTAGGGTCGAGGGTGAAGCTGGTGGGCAGCGGGGTGATGCCGTTGCCAGGGTAGTATGGTGAGGAGGGTGACAGGCTCAGGCCGGTCAACGGCGCCGGGGCAACGGTGGTGCTGTTGTTGTTGCGGCTCCAGAAGTATTCCAGGTTGACGTTGTGGTCATCGGCCAGTTTACCGGTGGCCTTGCCGAAGAACGAGGTGGATTCGGTCTGCGGCAGGATGTCGATGGCGTTGCGCGTGCTGTAGCGACAAACGCCGTTGCTGGCGATCAGGTTGGCGCCGCTGCACGCGGTGCCCAGGGGGTTGGCGGCGTTGCCGTTCTGGCTGTAGTTGGCCGGGAAGGCGGTGCCCGAGGTGTTGTCCAGGCCGCGGCCGGGCACGTAGTCCTGGTCGAAGCTGCGGTCGTTGGCGTCCAGGTTTTGCGAGGTGCGGTAATTGAACACGCCCATCACGTTGAAGCGGTCTTTGTCCAGGTCGCCAAAGCCCCAACTGCCGCTCATGTCTTTGCTGCCGCCGCCACCGCTGTTGGTGGGGTCGCTGCCGCCCAGGGTGAGAGTGCCGTCGGTGAGGGATTTCTTGGTGATGAAGTTGATCACCCCGCCAATCGCGTCGGTGCCGTACAGGGCCGAGGCGCCGTCGCGCAGCACCTCCACGCGGTCGATGGCGGCGAAGGGGATCATGTTCAGGTCCACGGCGCCGCCCTGGCTGTTGGTGCCGGACATGGCGTTGTTGGCCAGGCGGCGGCCGTTGAGCAGTACCAGGGTCTTGTTGGCGCCGATGCCGCGCATGTCCGCAAAGCTTGCGCCGCCGGTAGCTGCGCCCACGGAACCGGAGGCGTTGTCGATCGAATTGTTGCCGGTGACGCGCTGCATCAGTTCGGCGGTAGTGGTCACCCCCTGCTTCTCCAGGTCTGCGGTGCGCAGGATGGTCACCGGCACGGCGGTCTCGGCATCCACGCGGCGGATGGCCGAGCCGGTCACTTCGACTTTCTGCAACTGGGTAGTGGCGGGCGCCACCACGGCAGCGGCGGCGGTGCCGCTGTCATCGGTGCTTTCAGCCGCCTGCACGGCGCCCATCCCCATGGCCATCACATACAGCGGCACCAGCCGATGCCGTTGCAAGGTGGCCGCCAGTGGTTTGAGGGTGAAACGTGGAAAACTCATCAGCATGGTAATTTCCGACTTTTTTCAGACGTGTGTGAAATGGCCTTGTGAGCCCTCTTTTTCCGGATGGGTTATGCCGGCCCCGGACGAAACTCCTTTGCTACGAACAAGCCGCCCCCCTGCAGCGCCCAAAGGGGCACCGCACAGGTGTGCAACGGCAGGTGCTGCTACGCGGGGCCGGGCTGTGTCATCCCCCGCCCGGCCCGCGCGTCAACGCGAGGTCATCACCGAGATCTTGGTAATGCCCGAGCGTTCGATGGAGGCCATGGCCTTGGCCACTTGCCCGTAATTGACGCTGGTGTCGGCCTGCAACTGGACGCGCACCTCCGGGTCCTTGGCCTTGACGTCCGTGAGGCTTTTTTCCAGCAGCTCGGGGGCGATTTCGCTCTTGGCCAGGAAGAATTTGCCGTCCTGGTCGACGCTGACCACCACTGGGTCTTTCTTGTCGGCGGGGGCCACGGCGTCGGTCTTGGGCAAATTGACCTTGATGGCGTTGGTCATCAGCGGTGCGGTGACGATGAACACCACCAGCAGCACCAGCATCACGTCCACCAGGGGTGTGACGTTCATCTCGCTGAGCACTTCATCGCTGTCTTGTGTGGAGAAAGCCATCAGCTTGCCTCCCGCACGCCGGTGGCATGCTTGTGGGCGATGGGTTCGCGGCTGACGGCGAAGGCGCTGCGCTGGGCCAGGCTGTCGAAGTCATGGGCAAAATCGTCCATGTCGGCCATGGCCAGTTTCAGTCGGCGCAGGAAAAAGTTGTAGATCAGCACCGCCGGCACGGCCACGGCAATGCCCACGCCGGTGGCGATCAGCGCGTGGCCGATGGGGCCGGCCACGGTTTCCAGGCTGGCCGAGCCGCTGGCACCGATGCTTTGCAGCGCTTCCATGATGCCCCACACAGTACCGAACAGGCCGATGAAGGGGGCGTGCTGCCGATACTGGCCAGAATGGCCTGGCCAGCTTCCAGGGCGCGGCGTTCTTTCTGAATCTGTTGGCGCAGGTTGCGCTCCAGGCGGTCCTGGCGGTTGATGGTGTGGGCCAGTTGCTGGGCGGTGCGCGGTTTCTCTTCGCTGGCCATGGCCTCGAAGCCGCTGTTGGCAATGCGTGCCAGCGAGCCTGGATACTGGGTGGAATGCTCGGCAGCGGTTAGCAGGTCGGGGGCCGCCCAGAACGCCCGGGTAAATTGTTTGTTCTGGGACTTGAGGCGCAGGTACTGCGCCGATTTGATCAGCAGCAAGCCCCAACTGAGCACCGAAAAAAACACCAGGGCCCAGAGTACGCCGGGGACAATCATTGCGGAAAAGGATGCGTTCATGGTTTCACCTCGCACTACGTAAAGGGTTGAGTTCGTTTATTGCGGCAACTTGAAGTCGATGGTTTGGCTGGCGAAGCCTTCTATGGGCGTGTCGCCGCGCTTGGCCGGTATGAACTTCCAATTGCGCACCGCTTCCACCGCCGCGTCATCAAGCTGCGGCTTGCCGCTGGATTTGGTCACCTCGACGCTGCCGGCACGGCCGTTGGGCAGCACCTTGATGCGCAGCACCACCGTGCCTTCCCAGTTGCGGCGCAGGGCCAGCGATGGGTACTCCGGCGCAGGGTTGCCCAGGCTCGCCAGCCCGGACACTGCGGCCGACTCCTTCACCGGGCCGGGCGCGGCAGCCGGTGCCGGCGCCGCAGGCGCAGGGCTGGGCGGCGCGCTTTGCGCAGGCGCCGGGGCGGGCGGCGGCGGTGTCGGTGGCGCGGGCTTTCTCACCGGCTGCGGCTTGGGCACCGGCTTGGGCTTCTCGACTTTCTTCTCCACCGGCTTGGGCGGCGGCTTGACCGCGTCCGGGTCTTCCTCGGGCGCTGGTGGAGGGGGCGGCGGCGGTGGCGGCGGTGGCGGTTCAGGCGGCTGGGGCGCGGGCGGCGTGGGGCTGGTGAGCTCCACGGTCATTTCCGGCACGTGTGCGGCCACTTCAGGCAACGGGGGCTTGGCCTGTTGCATCCACCACCAGGCGCTGCCATGCAACACCAGGGAAACAGCGACCAATAACAATACGTGGTGTTTCTTTAATGTGCCGGGCGTCGACGTATTCGGTTGAAACGGAATACGGGGCCACGTGGTTACCACCGCGCTGGAAGTTGGCACCTGGGGTGGCTTCTTTTTTACCGCATCATTCATCAAGTCTCCCTCGAACAAATAGAAGGGCAAAGAGGGTTCGCTCAAATATCGGGACGATATTCGATTGTTCAAAAGTGCAATAAAGTTAAAGGTCCTGAAGTCTGATGTCGTGCGTCAGAATTCAGTCTATTAAGTTAAGGGCTTGTGTCGATGTACGGTTTCATGACGCCTTCCTTTTTATCATATGTACGAAAATGTACAGGTTTGCCTGATAGCCGATACAGAGCAACCGCTGTGCCAGAACGACTGATATAGAGCCCTGCGGACCACATCGGACAGGGTATGTCGCATTCCTGTAACTTTGCCGTGGGCCGTGTGCACACGGGGGGCTGACCGGCAAATCGATTGCCATCATGGGGTAAGTTTCGGGCTGCACGGGGCCGCGATCGCGATGTGGTTTAAACATCGAATCGTCACGGTGCAGGGTGCTGACAGGGCGTGCACCAATCCGGGAAGACCGAATTTATTTGGTGCGTTGTTGTTCTTATTTATTTATCCATTTAACTTCCTTTGCTGCCTTTGCAATAGGCGTCACGGGGCCGTTCATGCACCTCGTAAGTTGGGATGCATGTGCCGGCCAGCAGCCTGGTGGCAGCGGCTACAGTGTTTGAATATAAAGCCCGCGGTTAACCCGTGGAGGGCGGCGGGTAAATAACAGTAATAAAAACCCCAAGGGCCTATAGGGCCCTGGGGGATACCGCACTGTTTACAGTGTGAGGGTGAAGCGGTCGATCAATACGCCTGGCAACAGCAAGGTCTGCGCCCCGCGCTGGGAGTAGGTGCTGGTGCTGATCCGCAGGCTCTGCTCACGGGTCAGCCCCAGCAGGTTGTCACCGAACATGGCATACAGGCTGTCATCGAAACGCATGGTGTCGATCGGCGCCACGATCTGCCCGTCTTCCACCCAGAAGCTGGCGAAGCGGGTCATGCCGGTCATGCGCGCCAGGCCCACGTCCGAGTAGTTGAGGTACCACAGGTTGCCGATGTACAGGCCGGTGCCCAGTGCCTTGAGCACCTCGGCGCTGGGCAGCTCGCCGCCGGCCATCACCAGCGAGGCGGGCATTTCCTGCTGATCGGCGCCGTTGGCCTTCAGGCCGTATTCCTGGGCCGAGCGGGAACTGACCATCTGGCCGACCAGTTGGCCCTGTTCGATCAACACCTGGTCCTGGCGCAGGCTGCCTTCGCTGTTGAACAGCGGCTCCAGGCCCGTGGAGGCCATTTCGCTCATGCAGATCTGCGGCGACAGGCTGGCGGTCTTCAATTGCAAGGCCTGCAACGGGCTGTGGCGGGTGGCCAGGGCGCTGGCCGAGAAGCCGCCCCATTGCAGCATGCTGATGATTTCTTCGACGGCGGCCGGCGCCAGGTAGGCGCGGTATTGGCCGGGCGCAAGCGTCTTGCGTGGCTTGCCCAGGTGCGCCAGTTGCTCACGGCCTTGGGCAAACTGCGCGGCCAGGGCTTCGGCGTCCCATTCGCTGGCGGCGTAGGTGATCTTCACCGCTTCGCCGTTGGCGTGGAACAGGCTGAAGTCCAGGCTGGCGCTGATCGCCACGTGCCAGCCGCGGCCGCCCCACGAGCTGGCGAAGCCCCGGTACATCGGGCCGCCAGCGTAGATGCCGACCATGTCCAGGCCGGCGCTGAGGGCGCCCACCTGTTCGATCAGCTCGTCAGCGGCTGGCAGGCTGCCGTCCGGCAAGCGGTCGCTGGCGAACATCTGGTTGTCCAGTTGCAGGTAAGGGTCGGCAGGCAGCACCTTGAGCAGTTCGCGCAATTGCGCCAGTGCCTCGTCGAGGCGCTGACGGTCGGTGTCGACATCGCCGGTCAGGTTCAGGGTGTGGCTGGCGTGGCGTTCGTTGTGGATCAGGCGCAGGGTGGCGTCGATCTGCTTGACCT
This sequence comes from gamma proteobacterium L18, assembly GCA_000497835.1. Lineage (GTDB taxonomy): Bacteria > Pseudomonadota > Gammaproteobacteria > Pseudomonadales > Pseudomonadaceae > Aquipseudomonas. The sequence goes on from KI547168.1 coordinate 356,013, forward strand.
GGCTGGCCTGGCGCACCTGGCCGTGGTTGAAGCGGATGAACTGCGAGTCTTCGGCGCTGTACCACAGCGAGAAGTGTTCGCCGGCGGCCAGTTGGGTGTGCAGCCATTGCTCCAGGGTGTCGAAGCTGCGGCGGTACAGGGCGTGGTTCATGACGATGCTCATCAGGCCTGCCCCCCGAATACGTCGATCTGGCTGAACACGCAGGGCGGCGAGGCGTGGCCCACCGTGACCGCCTGGTTGGGTTCGCCCTTGCCGCAGTTGGGGGTGCCCATGACTTCGAAGGTCGAGCGGTCACCCACGGCGCTCAGGTTGCGCCAGAACTGTGAGGAGATGCCGCGATAGTTGGGGTTCTTGACCACGCCGGCCAGTTCGCCGTTTTCGATCAGTTGCGCCCATTCGCAGCCGAACTGGAACTTGTTGCGGGCCTGGTCGATGGACCAGGAGCGGTTGGTGGCCATGAGAATTCCGTGTTCGATGTTGCCGATCATCTGCGCCAGGCTCTGGTCGCCCGGCTCGACATTGAGGTTGGCCATGCGGTCGATGGGCGGGCGGTTCCAGTCGCAGGCACGGCTGTTGGCCACGCCGTCCAGGCCGCTGCGGGCCTGGGACAGGGCGCCGCCCAGCGGGCGCTTGAGCACGCCGGCTTCGATCAGCAGGTGCTTGTGGGCGGGCGTGCCTTCGTCGTCGTGGCTGTAGCTGGCCAACTCGTCGGGCACCTGCGGGTCGAAGCTGACGTTGAGCAGTGGCGAGCCATATTGGTAGCTGCCGAACATGTCCTGGGTGACGAAGCTGGTGCCGGCGTAGTTGCGCTCGTCGCCCAAGATGCGGTCCAGCTCCAGCGGGTGGCCGATGGACTCGTGGATCTGCAGGATCATCTGGTCCGGCATCAACAGCAGGTCGCGCGGGCCTTCCGGGGTGTTGGGCGCGGCCAGCAGTTGCAGGGCCTGGTCGGCCACCTGTTCGATCTGGCCGATGAAGCCTGAGGCGTGCACCAGTTCGCTGCCACCCTGGCGGGCGATGGCCCAGGTACGGCGCTGGCTTTGCTGGCCGTCGAAGGCGGTCACGTCCAGTTCGGGGAAGAACAGCCGCTTGTGGCTGGCGATCTCGCTGCCGGTGCTGTCCACGTACAGTTGCTGGGTGTCGGTGATGTTGAGGCTGGCCGACCAGTTCACCAGGCGCTCGTGCTGCGGCACCTTGGCCGATTCGCCGCGCAGCACGTCCAGCCAGTGGGCGGCATCGGGCAGCGCCTGGGCCAGGGAGGGCGAGCGGTATTCGCTGTGCACGGCTGCACCCTGCAACGGCGGCAGGCTGAGCAAGGCGCGCTGGCCCATGGCGTGGGCCAGCAGCAGCGCCTGGTCGTAGGCCTGCTCCAGGCCTTTTTCGGTGAGGTCGCTGGTGGCGGCGAACGCTTCGTTGCCGTTGACCCGCACGCACAGCATCACCCCGCAACTGCGGTGGCGGCGGGGCGGGTCGACGACGTTGCGGGTGACCGACAGGCCCAGGCTGTCCTGCTGGACGTAGCGCAGGGAGTGGAAATGGCTGGCCTGTTGATGGGCCACATTGAAACGCGACAGCAATAGCTTGAGTGAGGAGGGCACTTCGAACATTGATCCGACTTCCTGATCTACTGCTAGCACCCCCTCGCTTATGACAGGGTGGGTGCACTGGTAATGGACAGGGATACTGCCCGTTGATTGCTTATGGTGCATTGTGTGCACCGGCGGATCCAATTAAAAGGGACCCTGAAAGCATTGGCAGATTGCTTTAGAAAGATTTGTGCCAATTGTTGTACTTTAGTACCAGAATTGAAATTTTTCTGGCGCCAACCTTCCGTAGCGCCAGCGGCTACGGGATCTCGGTGATCAGGGCTTGCGGGCCTTGGGTCAGGGCCTGCTTGAGAAACTCGATGCACACCCGGATCTTCTCCGACTCCCCACCCCGCGCCGTGGTCACCGCCCAGACGTCCGCCGGCTGGCGATACCCCGGCAGCACCTGCACCAGTTCGCCGGCGCGCAGGCTGCCGGCCACATCCCACACCGACGCCATGATGATGCCGTAGCCCTCATGGGCCCACTGGCGCACCACGTCGCTGTGGTTGGAGGCCATGGGCCCGGTGACTTTCACGCTTTGCTCGCCGCCTGCACCCTGCAGGCGCCACAAGCCGAAACGCTGGTCGCGTTCGCGGAACAGCAGGCAGTCGTGCTGGGCCAGTTCGGCCAGGCTGCGCGGGCTGCCCATGCGCTCGATGTAGGCGGGTGCAGCGCAGAGGATGCGGTAGCTGCTGGTGATGCGATGGGCAATCAAATGCTGTTCCAGCACTTCGCCCACACGGATGTCGATGTCGAAGTTCTCGGCGATCAGGTCGGCGCGCCGGTCCAGCAGCTCCAGCCACACCTCCAGCGCCGGGTAGCGCTGACGCAGCCGCGCCATCACCGGGGCGATGTACTCGCGCCCCAGGCGCAGGCTGGTGCTGATGCGCAAGGCGCCACGCGGCTCGTTGCGCACCCCGGACAGCGCTTGCAGCATGTCGTCGACATTGCCCAACAGGGTCTGCGCCCAGGTAAAGGCGGTCTCGCCGTCGGCGGTGATGTTGACCCGCCGCGTGGTGCGCTGGAACAGCTTCACGCCCAGCGACGCCTCCAGCAGCGCGATGCGCTTGCTGAGGTGGGCCGGGGAAATGCCGCTTTCCTGCGCTGCCGTGACAAAACTGGCATGCCGGGCCACGCTGCAGAACAACTGCAGGTCGCGCAGGAAAGGCTCATTATTCGCTAATTGCGCATTCTGAATCTTCATAATGGCGGATTATGTCCTGATCGCGATTGATTAAGCTATGGCCATTGCTCACCCAGAATAATCAGAGAGCCTTATGTCCCTTCTTCGTATTGCCGTCGCCGGCGCCGGTGCCATCGGCCGTTTCCATATCGAGCAGATCCAGGCCAGTCACGAGTGCCAACTGGCCGCTATCGTCGACCCGTCGCCCGCGGCGGCTGAACTGGCCGCGCAGTTGCAGGTGCCGCTGTTCACGTCACTGGATGCGCTGTTCGCCGAGTCGCGCCCCGATGGCGTCATCCTGGCCACGCCCAACCCGTTGCATGTGCCGCAAGCCTTGGCCTGCCTGGACGCGCGGGTGCCGGCGCTGGTGGAGAAACCGCTGGCCCACACCCTGGAGGAGGGCGAACGCCTGTACGCCGCCAGCCGCGAATCGAATACCCCGTTGCTGGTGGGGCATCACCGCGCCCACAGCCCGATCCTGGCCCAGGCCCGGCAAGTGATTGCCGATGGCCTGGTCGGTGACCTGGTGGCGGTGATGGGCACGGCGCTGTTTTACAAACCCGACGAGTATTTTGCGGCAGGCCCTTGGCGCACGCAGGCCGGCGGCGGGCCGATCCTGCTCAACCTGATCCACGAAATCGGCAACCTGCGCTCGCTGTGTGGCGAGATCGTCGCGGTGCAGGCCATGGCCTCCCATGCCACCCGCGGTTTCGAGGTGGAAGACACGGCGGCCATCACCCTGCGTTTCGCCAACGGCGCGCTGGGCAGCTTCCTGCTGTCGGACACGGCGGCCAGCCCGCGCAGCTGGGAGCAGACCAGCCAGGAGAACAAGACCTACAGTCACTACCAGGACGAGGACTGCTACGTGATCACCGGCACCTTTGGCCAGTTGTCAGTGCCGACCATGCGCCTCAAGCGCTTCGGCAAGGCTGAAGATCGCTCATGGTGGAAGCCGTTCATCGAGGAGCAATTGCCCCAGGATCGCGACGACCCGTTGGCGCGCCAGTTGGCGCATTTCTGCCAGGTAATCCGTGGCCAGGCCCAGCCGCTGGTGAGGGTGCTGGACGGCTTGCAGAACCTGCGGGTGGTGGAGGCGATTGCGCAGGCGTGTCGCAGCCATGCGTTGGTCAGCGTGCCATTGGAGTGATTGTGCCGCGTCCGTGGTCAATGCATTGCATCGGAAGGAAAACTGTCTTTGCTTGATGTACTCAGCATCACCGCGCCCATTTTCATCATCATCGGCCTGGGCTACCTGGCCTCGACGCTGAAGCTGCTCAGCCGCGAACAGATGCGCGGCGTGGGTACCTTCGTCATCATGTTCTGCCTGCCGGCCCTGGTGATCAAGGCGCTGGCCCAGCGGCCCATCGGCGAGATCTTCAATTACCACTACCTGCTGGCCTACGGCCTGGCCTCGCTGGGCAGCTTCACCCTGGGCTACACGGTGTTCCGCCGCTACCGGGGCGCCAGCGTCGCCAACAGCGCCATCGCCGGCATGGGCATGTCGGTGTCCAACAGCGGCTTCATCGGCTACCCCATCGCCGCCATGGTGGCAGGGCCGCCGGCGGTGGTGGCGCTGGCACTGGGCATGATCATCGAGAACCTGGTGATGATCCCCTTGGCGCTGGCCATGGCCGAAGCGGGCGAGCAGCAGGGCGGCTCGGCGCGGCGGGTCATCGTCGAGACCCTCAAGCGCCTGAGCCGCAACCCGCTGATCGTCTCGATCATCGTCGGCGGCGGGCTGTCGTTGACCGGTGTGCAATTGCCGACAGCGCCGCTGAAGGTGATCGAGATGCTGGCCCAGGCATCGGCGCCGGCGGCCTTGTTTGTCATCGGTGGAGTACTGTTCGGCACGCCGGTGCGCGGGCAACTCAACGAACTGGGTTTGATTGGCGGCGGCAAGTTGCTGGTGCATCCGCTGCTGCTGGCGCTGATGTTCTGGCTGCTGAGCGATGTGCCGGTGCCGATGATGCTGGCCGGCGTGGTGCTCGCCGGGGCGCCGATGATGAGCGTGTACCCGATCATGGGGCAGCGCTTCGGGCTGGAAGGGCGGTGCGCGGCGGCGTTGGTGTTGACGACATTGGGGTCGTTTTTCACGGTGAGCCTGATGTTGCTGTTGCTGCCCTCTTGAAACCGCGTCGGCTGCATCGCGGTCGGCTCCTACACCGTTTGGGGTAGGAGCCGGCCTTGGCCGCGATGCAGGCGACGCGGTCGGCCGGCTACATGGGTTTGCGGCGGGCGCGGATCAGGTGCTTGCTGCCTTCAATGATCAACACCACCACCGCCATCCAGATCGGCAGGTAGGTCCACCACTGGTCTCGCGCAATGCTCTCGCCCAGCAACAGCGCCACGCCCACCAGCAGCACCGGCTCCACGTAGCTCAGCAGCCCGAACAGGCTGAACGGCAACAGCCGGCTGGCCATCACGTAGGTCACCAGCGCCAGAGCGCTGATCATGCCCAGCACCGGAATCAGTCCGTACAGGGCCGGGTGCTGCAGCATGTCCGCCGACGACAGCGGCCCGGTGGTGACGAACCAGGTGGCCGGGATCATCATCAGGCACATGTCGGTCCACAGGCCGCCCAGGTGGTCGGTCTTGCATTTGCGCCGCAGCACGAAATAGGCCGGGTAACCGGACGCGACCAGCAAGGTTTCCCAGGCGAAGCTGCCGTGCACCCACAGTTCGTGGCCCACGCCGCACAAGGCAAAGCCCACCGCGACTTTCTGCAGATAGGACAGGCGCTCGCCGTACACCACGCGCCCCGTCAGCACCATGGTCAGCGGCAGCAGGAAGTAGCCCAGCGACACCGGCAGGCTGCGCCCGTGCAGCGGCGCCCAGAGGAACAGCCACAGCTGCACGCCCAACAGGGATGCGGTGCCGATGCTGCCCAGAATCAGGACCGGCTGCGCCGCCATGCGCTTGAGCAAGCCTACGGCCAGCTTGAAGTCGCGGGTGATCAGCAGGAACAGCGTCACGCACGGGACGGTCAGCAGGATGCGCCAGCCGAAGATTTCTTCGCCGGTGAGCGGGGTCAGCAGCGAGGTATAGAAATACATCACGGCGAACAGACTGGACGCCGTGACGGACGAGATGATGCCTTTGGACAAGATAGCCTCTGGAACGCGGGGTGGTACGTGCAGGAAGTAAGCCGACAATTGTCGCATTGTGGGGCGGGGTGTGTCACCAAAAGGGGGCGCTGCGACCCAAAGTGGCGCACGACCATTCTTCAGGTAGGGCGCTATCGCGGCCAAGGCCGGCTCCTACAGGGCTGCGATGAACGCGTCGATCGGCATGGGTTTGCCGAACAGGTAGCCTTGCAGGAACTCCACGCGGCGTTCGGTCAGGTAGTTACGCTGCACCTCGTCCTCCACGCCCTCGGCGACGATGCCCAGGTCGAGCTTGCCCGACAGCTCGATGATGCTGTCGACGATATGCCCCGACAGCGCGTCCTTGCCGATGGTGGCGACGAAGCTCTGGTCGATCTTGAGGTAGTCCACCTTGAATTCGCGCAGGTAAGCCAGGCTTGAATGGCCGGTGCCGAAGTCGTCGATGGCGATCATCACGCCCAGGTTGTGCAGCGCGGCGAACAGCTGGTGGGTAACGGGCGTGGGGCGGATCAGTTCGCGTTCGGTCAGTTCCAGCACCAGGGTCACGCGGCCGGGCGGGAAGCCTTGCAGGAAGTCGCGGCAATCGTCGAGCAGGGCCAGGTCCTGGCAGTGCTCGGCGGTGATGTTGATGCCCACGTGAAAATCGTCCTCGAAGCGCTCGGCGTGCGGGCGAAGGTCCTCGGCGGCCTGGCGCATCAGCTGGCGGGTCATGGGCACGATCAGGCCGGAGTGTTCGGCGAAAGGGATGAACAGGTCCGGCCGCACCAGGCCTTCACGCGGGTGCTCCCAGCGCATCAGCACTTCGGCGCCCGACCAGCGGCCACTGAGGCTACGGATCACCGGTTGGTAATAGGGGATGAACTCGCCGGCCTCCAGCGCCCGGGCCAGCTCCGCCCGTGGCGATTGGGCGCGCTTGAGCAGCCAGTGACAGACGCTGCCAGCGACCACCGCCAGCACGCCCAGCAGTACCAGCAGCATGGGATATTGGCTGAACACCCAGTGCCACGTGGTGCCGGCGGGGTAGCCGCTGGCCACGCTCAACGGGTAGCGGTCGGAGGTCAGCTGCGTAGGGGCGATGGCAAAGGTGGGCAGCGGGGCGTCGTGCACCTGGCCGTCAGGGGACAGCCAGGCATTGCCGACCTGCAGCAGCACGGTCTGGTCACGGCCGATCATGCGCAGGGCATTGGCCAGGTGGTAACCGTCCAGGGTGGCCAGGGCGGTCTGCTCGTCGCTGGCGGCGCGGTACACCAGCAGGGCCTGGCCGGGCGTCACCGGGTTGCCGTCCATCAGCCACAGGCGACCGTCCACGTAATCGCCGGGGTTGATCGGCTCGCTGAAATCGCCGAACAGCGAGCTGCAATACAGATGGTCGTCCAGCGCCAGGTTGGTGGAGCGCACAAAGGGGCGACGGGTGACCTGCTCGCGTAGCGCCAGCGTGGCGTCGGCGCAGGGCTGGCCGGCCAGGGGTAGCAAGGCATTGGCCGACTCGGCGACGTTGTCCAGCATCAGTTCGAACTGGGCCAGGGCCTGGCGGGTAGTGTCGTGGGCCTCAATGGCCAAATCGCGCTCGGCCTGCCAGTACAGCACGGCCAGGCCCAGCACCAGCGGCAGCGCGCCGGCCAGCCACGGGGCCACGAGGCGCAGCGGGCGCGAGGAGCGGGGCGAGGGGGTGAAGAACGGCATGGGCAGGCGTGGATCCTTCGAAGGCCTGGGGCATGCCCTGCATGATAGCCGCTTTCGCGCCATGCGCCCTTTCGCCGCCGTTGACGTTGTGGGAGCGGGCTCTGCCCGCGAACAAATCACCGCGGATCGTCTGGTGCACCGCGGTGTGCTTTTCGCGGGCAGAGCCCGCTCCCACAACGACAGGCGTTGGTGTGGATCAGGGACGGGAGGCGGCCTTGGCGGTGAGTTGCTCGCGGCAATAGTCGGCGAACAATTGCGCAGGCTTGGTCAACTGCCCACGCTTGAGCCACGCCGCCACCAGGCCCGAACCGGTCACCTCTTCGACAATGTCCACGCACACCACCTTCTTGCCATCGTAGGTGCACTCCGAATGCGGCCGCGTGACCAGAATCGAGAACCCGAACCCCTGGCCGACCATGCCGCGCACCATCTCGATGGAGGGCGAGCTGAAGGCAATGCGCGGGGTCAGGCCCAGTTCTTCGAACAGGCTGACGAAGTAGGTGCGGCTGGGCTGCACGTCGAGCAGAATCATCGGCTCGCTGGCCAGGTCGCGCAGGGACACCTGGGCCTGGCGGGCAAAGCGGTGGTCGGCGGGCAGCAGGGCATAGGGGCGCTGGGCCGGCATCAACGGTTCGGTTTTGATGGTGCTGTCCAGGTCGTGTTTGTACAGGATGGCCAGGTCGAAGCTGCCCGAGGTCAGGCCCTGCACCAGCTCCTGCTGTTCGCCGTCGCGGATGCGGATTTCCACGCCGGGGTAGAGCGCGCTGAAACCGGCGATCAGTTCGGGCAGGTACAGCGGCGCCACGGTCTCGAAGCAGCCGATGTCGATCTGCCCGGCCACCACGTCGTTGTCGGCCAGGGCGTTCTGTTCGAACTCGCGGGCCATGCGCAGCAGTTCCTGAGCCTTGCGGTAAAAGCGTGCACCACTGGGCGTCAGCGACACGCCCTGGGCGTGGTGACGGATCAGCAGTTGCACACCGAAGCTGTCCTCCAGTGCCTTGATGGCGGTGGAGATCGATGGCTGGGCGATGTACAGCTTGCGCGACGCTTCGGCGACGCTGCCGTACTCGACGGTGGTGATGAAATACTTGAGTTGACGCAGGTTGTAGGCAGCCACGACGGACCTCGGCGGTTGGCAGGTGGCAAGCAACCAGCAAGTCGCGTACCACGGCGCAGGACTGACGGGAACAATACCAACCCCAGGTGGCCCTGTGTGCACTGGGCAGGCCAGTTTTTTCATGGCCTGCGAGCACATTTTTTATGTCTTGTGCCGGGCCCTGCCCATCAGCGGCCACGCAACTGCGCTCGTTAAATTCTCCCCAACTGTTACAGGACGTCGCCTGGCCCGCCGCGTACGCTGGGCCCATTCTTCCCTGCACGGATGCCTCCCATGATTGCCCTCGACACCCTGCCGGTGTTCTTCCTCGCCGTTATTCTGCTGTTGCTGTCGCCAGGCCCCAACATGGCGTTCGTGCTCAGCCAGGCCATTGCCCGTGGCTGGCGGGGTGGGTTGATGGCGGCGCTGGGCATCACCATTGCCGACCTGAGCCTGGCCGTGCTCACCGCCACGGGCGTGACCGCGCTGGTGGCCAGTTGGCCGCCGTCGTTCGACGTCATTCGCTATGCCGGTGCGCTGTACCTGCTGTGGCTGGCGTTCAAGACCCTGCGTGGCGGTGGCCTGGGGGCACTCAATGGCAGTGAGCAGTTGCCGCTGTCGCGCATCCTGTTCTCGGCCACCCTCAACAGCTTGCTCAACCCCAAGGCGTTGCTGTTCTTCATGGTGTTTTTGCCGCAGTTCGTGGTGCCGGAGCGCGGACAGGTGGGCTGGCAGTTGATCCAGTTGGGGGTGATGCTGGCGCTGACGGCCACAGTGTTTCATTCGATTCTGGGCGTGTTCGGCGCGGCCATTCATCGGCGCCTGGCCTCGACGGGGCGTTGGGCGAAGGTGCAGTCGCTGGGGTTGGCGACGGTGCTGACGATGTTGGCGGTGCGCCTGGCATTGCTTAGCCGCCCTTGAAATCGCGGACGCAGCAGTCACTGTCGAGCAAAGCCATCCCTGTAGCAGCTGCCGAAGGCTGCGTCGCAGGCGACGCGGTGTGTCAGGGGGTACGCGGCGTCACTGACGCGGCCTGACGGCCGCTGCTACAGGTTGCCCGACACCATACACCACACCATCACCGCTTGCATCAGGGCATACGCACGCGGATAATCCGCAGCGTGTATATCCTGCCGAGTCCGCCTTCCATGTCCCAGCAAGTTTTCCTGCGCGATGCCATGCGCCGTCTCAACTACACTCGCGATGCCCTGGCGCAGCGCATTGGCGTGTCCCGCCGGGCTCTGGACAGCTGGTTGCTGCCGGATGAGTCGCCGGAAATGCGCAAGATGCCCGACATCGCCCAGCGCTTTTTGCTGGAAATTCTCAAAGGCGTCTCGGTAGATACACAGGGTGTACATCACGGCAACAATGAATCAGGCCATCACCTGCTGTCGGTAGACGGCTACACCCGTGATTCGGTGGAAGACCTGCTGCGCGTGGCCGACATCATGCAGCCCATCGCCCGCCGGCAGAAAACCACCCGGGTGCTGGAAGGTGCGGTCCTGGCCAACCTGTTCTTCGAGGCCAGCACCCGTACGCGCCTGAGCTTCAGCTCGGCCTTCGCCCGCCTGGGCGGTTCGGTGTGCGACACCACCGGTTTCACCTTCTCCTCGATGGCCAAGGGCGAGTCTATCCACGACACCAGCCGGGTCATCGCCGGCTACGCCGACGCCATCGTGGTGCGCCACCCGGACCTGGGCGCCGTGGCCGAGTTTGCCCGCGCCACCCACGTGCCGGTGATCAACGCCGGTGACGGCCCTGGCGAGCACCCTAGCCAGGCTTTGCTGGACCTGTACACCATCCAGCGCGAGTTCTCGCGCCTGGACAAACTGATCGATGGCGCCCACATCGTCTTCGCCGGCGACCTCAAGTACGGCCGTACCGTGCACTCGCTGAGCAAGCTGCTGGCGCTGTACCGCAACCTGCGCATCACCCTGGTGTCGCCTGAATCGCTGATGCTGCCGCCGCACCTGGTCGAATACCTGGCCAACCACGGCCACCACGTGGAGCAGAGCCACGACCTGCAGTCGGCCCTCAAGGGTGCCGACGTGGTGTACGCCACGCGTATCCAGAAAGAGCGCTTCGGCCAGGAAGAAACCCTGGAAGGCTACAGCGCCGATTTCCAGATCAACCAGGCCCTGGTCAACGCCACCTGCGGCCCGCACACGCTGATCATGCACCCGCTGCCGCGTGATTCGCGCCCGGGCGCCAACGACCTGAGCGTGGACCTGAACAACGACTCGCGCCTGGCCATCTTCAAGCAGACCGACAACGGCATTGCCGTGCGCATGGCGATCTTCGCCACGCTGATGGGCGTGCAGGACCAGGTGCAACATTCGTTGCGTGAAGTGGGCTGGCGCGTACCGGTGTACCTGGGCCCGGAAGACGAAGTGCCGTACCGGGACCAGTAGTCGACCGCAGAAAACCGGTGTGGGAGCGGGCTCTGCCCGCGAAAAGGCCACCGCGAAATGGCTGGTCTACCGCGGCGCTCTTTTCGCGGGCAGAGCCCGCTCCCACGGCACAGGTCAGGAGTGTTTGCGCCAATCCTCGCGACGCAGTTCCCACAGTTCGCGCTTGAGCGTGCCGCACACGAACTCGCCGTCCGCCTCGCCAATCAGGCGCATCCCCTCACGCTGCGACACCCGTCGCGATCCCAGGTTGGCCACGGCCTTGGGTACCCGCAACACTTCCCGGTCCAGCGTTTCAAACCAGTAGCGGGTCACTACCGCGCACGCTTCGCTCATATAGCCCTGGCCTTGCCACGCCGGCGCCAGCCAGAAGCCGCGGTGGTTGTCGGGCTGGTCCATCAGGCCAATGCAGCCAATCAGCGACTGTGGCGCGCTGCGCAGGCGGATCGCCCACTCCCAGTGCCTGCCCTCGGCCATGGCCGGCAGCACGAAGTCGCGTACCCAGCGTTCAGCCCCGTCGGCGGGGTAGGGCCAGGGCACATGGTTGTCCAGGTAGCGCACCACCTCCCACACGGGGAACTGGCGCTGGATATTGGCGGCGTCGCCCAGTTGCAGCGGGGTCAGCAGCAGGCGTGGGGTGTGCAGGGAGGGGGGCATGGCGGGGACTCCTAGTCAGTCCCCGCAGTGTAATCAAGGGTTGGCGGCGGGCCAACGGCTATTGCGGTACGGGTTTTCCGAACGCTGGGGGGCGCTGTCGCCCGCCAGCGGTGCCAGCGACAAGGTGCCATGGTCGCTGAACCGCACGGTGCCGAACACGCCGTTGGCCAGCTTGCCGTGCAGCTCATACGGCAGGTTGTCCAGCGACTGGCTCTGGCTCAGGCCCAGGGTCTGGCGCAGCACGCTGAAGGCAGTGACGCTGACCGGCACGGTCAGGATGGTCTCGGAAACCGCGCCAGGGTGCCGCTCTCATCGCTTACACCCGAAGCCAGCGGGCGGCCGTTGACGTCCAGGTTCAGGGCCACGCCGTTGTAGGTGTAGCTGTCTTCATTGGGGTTCTGCAGGCGGATCTTCACCGCAAAGCGCACTTCCAGGTCCTGGCCCTGCAACGGCTCGATGCCCACCACGTTGATGTTGATCGGGTCGCGCGGGGGTAGCAGGGCGCAGGCGCTTAAGCCCACCACCAGCATCAGCAGCAGGTAGTGACGCAGGGTGGACAGCAGGTATGAACGCATGGTCGAGTCTCGAAGCACGGCAGTTGTTGTCTGGGTGAGACACCAGCCAGGCCCCCGCGTTCGCTGCCCGGCGCGGCCCCTGGCCACAAAATGTTACGACTGTGGCGCAGGTTTCATCGAACACTCACCCAGGCAGCGGTTCCAATGAGCCTATAGTCACGATTCATCGCAAGGGAGAGTGCCACCATGAGCGTATTCCCGCCCGTGTTTGCCCTGTTGTTGGTGGTCACCAGCGCCAGCGCCTGGGCCGATACCAACAACCCCTACAACAGCGCCGTGCGCCGCGCCAACCCCAACAGCATGCAGGGCACCCAACCGGTCACGCCGACATCGCCCAACCTGCGCCAGCAGACCAACCCGCGCCCGCCCACGTTGCAGAACGGCGGTATCGGCAACGGCAACAACCTACGCACCACGCCGAGCAAACCGGACTTCGATCGCCAGCGCCCTGCGCGTGACGACACTCGCTGAACCTCCCCACTCAGAAGGAATTGCCCATGCTGCGTCAGATCCTGTTGACGACCTTGTTGAGCCTGCCCCTGGCGGTCCATGCCGCCACGTCCTACCCCAGTGAAGCGGGGCCGCTGAGCGTGACCGCCGTCGCCGATGGCCTGCATCACCCTTGGGCGCTCGCCTTCCTGCCGGGCAAACAGGGCTTTTTGGTGACTGAGCGGCCTGGCACCCTGCGGGTGATCAGCCCCGAGGGCAAGCTGTCGGCGCCTGTCACCGGCGGCCCTGCGGTGTGGGCGCAGAATCAGGGTGGCTTGCTGGACGTCGTGCTGTCGCCGCAGTTCAAGGAAGACCGCCTGGTCTATTTGTCGTTCGCCGAAGCCGGGCCTGATGGCAAGGCCGGTACGGCGGTGGGACGCGGGCGTCTGTCGGATGACCTCACGCGGCTGGAGAACTTCCAGGTCATCTTCCGCCAGCAGCCCAAGCTGTCCGAAGGCGCGCACTTCGGCTCGCGGTTGGTGTTCGACCGTGACGGCTACCTGTTTATTGCCCTGGGCGAGAATAATCAGCGGCCCACGGCCCAGGACCTGAGCAAGCTGCAGGGCAAGGTGGTGCGCATCTTCCCCGACGGCCGCATCCCCGACGACAACCCCTTCGTGGGCCAGAAGGGGGCCCGCCCGGAAATCTGGTCCTATGGCCATCGCAACCAGCAGGGTGCGGCCCTGAACCCCTGGACCGGCACGCTGTGGACCCACGAACATGGCCCGCGCGGCGGTGATGAAATCAACGTCATCGAACGTGGGCAGAACTATGGCTGGCCGCTGGCGACCCATGGCATCAACTACAGCTTGCTGCCGATCCCCGAGGCGCAAGGCAAGACGCTCAAGGGCGCCAAGGATCCGATCCACGTGTGGGAGAAATCCCCGGCCATCAGCGGCATGGCCTTCTATGACGCTGACCGCTTCAAGGCCTGGCAGCATGACCTGTTCATTGGTGCGCTGGCGGATCAGGCGCTGATACGGCTGGAGTTCGAGGGCGACAAGGTCAGTCATGAAGAGCGGTTGCTGGGCGATTTGAAGGCGCGCATTCGTGACGTGCGGCAGGGGCCCGACGGGTTCCTGTATGTGTTGACTGATGCTGAGGATGGGCAGTTGTTGAAAGTCGGGCTGCAGCAATAAGATACGTTCCCCACCCCTGTAGAT
>KI547168.1:370976-388660 GCA_000497835.1 gamma proteobacterium L18
ACTGCAACCTTGTAATGCGAAGTCCGACTTGTCGGCTTCTCGATACTCTTCGTGGTGGGCAATGAGGCGGGGGGCCTCTCTACAGACGAGGTCAGGAGCAAGTCCTGCCTTCAGCAGCGATCGGCCTCCCCAGAAACACATCTCTCTCTGACTACGCCAGCGAGCTTAACTGCTTCTCGTTGGGTATGCGCATAACATACAAGCAGCAACTGTCTATGTGGGAGCGGGTTCTACCCGCGAAAAGCACACCGCGGTATGCCAGGAAGTCCGCGTTACCTTCTTCGCGGGTAGAACCCGCTCCCACAGGGCGTGTAGCTGCCGAAGATGCAGTCTGCCGCTTGATACGCGGCGCCTGTGACGCGACCTGGCGGCCGCTGCTACAGGGGATCACTGACAGGATGTTTTATGCTTGCCGCCTACCATACCGCCCTCACCGAGCGCGGCTACGCCGACGACCCCGCCCAGGCCCACGCCGTCGAGGTATTGCAGGCCTGTTTCACGGCCATCGAAGCCGGCCAGGCGGGGCAGGGCGTGTACCTGTGGGGCCCGGTCGGCCGCGGCAAAACCTGGCTCATGGACCTGTTCCACCATTGCCTCACTGTGCCCGCCCGACGCCAGCACTTTCACCATTTCATGGCCTGGGTGCACCAGCACCTGTTCCAGCTGGACCACGTGCGCGACCCGCTCAAGGCCCTGGCCACCAGCCTGGCCAAGGACATCCGGGTGCTGTGCTTCGACGAGTTCTTCGTCACCGACATCGCCGACGCCATTATCCTCGGCGGCCTGATGACCGCGCTGTTCGACGCTGGCGTGGTGGTGGTCGCCACGTCCAACCAGGCGCCGGACCAGCTGTACGCCGACGGCTTCAACCGCGACCGCTTCCTGCCCGCCATCCGCGCCATCGAGGCGCATATGCAGGTGGTGGCGGTGGCAGGCGAGCAGGATCACCGCCTGCACCCCGGCACTGCTCAGCAGCGTTACTGGGTCAATGACCCCAGCGCCTTGCAGGCGGCTTTCGACCAGCTCAATGGCGATCAGCCGGTGGGCACCCAACCGGTGGCGGTGGGGTATCGCCACCTGCCGGTGGTGCGTGCCAGCGACACGGTGCTGTGGTGTACCTATGCGCAATTGTGCGAGCAGCCCTGGGCAGCGATGGATTTCATGCAGTTGTGCGACCGCTACCGCGCCATCCTGCTGGGCGAGGTACCGGCCCTGGGCGCCCAGCAGCGGCCGGCGAAGATCGCCCGCGGCACCGAGGACGGCGCCGCCCAGGTGCTGGCCGGCGACCGCGAATTGCCGCAATTGTCGCCCAACGACGACGGCGTGCGGCGCTTCATCGCCCTGGTCGACGAATGCTACGACCGCAAGGTGCCGCTGTGCATCGAAGCGCAGGTGCCGCTCGAGGCGCTCTACACTCAAGGTTATCTGGCGTTCCCGTTCCGGCGCACCCTGAGCCGCCTGCGGGAGATGCAACTGCAACGTTTCAGCTGAGGAGAGTGCCCATGGACAACCCCCTGTCGCATCACCTGCTGAGCATGGCCTACAACAACGGTTGGGCCAACCACCGCCTGTACAAGGCCTGCCTGCAACTGAGTCAGGACGAATTCGTGGCCCCGCGTGCCAGCTTTTTTCCGTCGATCAAGGCCACCCTCAACCACCTGCTGACGGTGGACTGGTTCTACCTGCAAGCGCTGGAATGCGAGCAGGCCGGCGAGCCACCGGAGCTCGACAGCCTGCGCTTTTTTGAACCCGAAGAGCCATTCCATACCTGCCTGGCCCTGCACCGCGAGCAGGCCCAGGTGGACCATCGGCTGATCGCTTACTGTCGCCAGCTCAAGGACGCCAGTATGGGCCGCCATGTGACCATCCTGCGCCCTGATCGCGCCCAGCGTGACACCCGCGTGCGCCTGCTGTCGCACTTGTTCGAGCACCAGATCCACCACCGTGGCCAGGTGCACGCCATGCTGGCGGAAACCGAGATCAAGCCGCCCCAGCTCGACGAGTTCTTCTGCGAAGGCGAGGCGCATTTGCGCGCCCAGGACTTCGCCGAGCTGGGCTGGACCGAGGCCCTGGTGTGGTCAGGTCAGTAGGCGGATGGGCGTGCCGGCGTGCCAGGCCAGGATGTCTTCGATCATCTGGCTGTAGAACAGCCGGTAGTTGTTGGCGCTGACATAGCCCACGTGGGGCGTGGCCAGTACATTGGGGAGGGTGCGGAACGGGTGGCCGGCCGGCAGCGGCTCGACGCTGAACACGTCCAGCGCCGCGCCGCCCAGGCGGTTGGCCTTCAACGCGTCAACCAGCGCGTCTTCATCGACGATGGGGCCGCGCGCGGTGTTGACCAGCAGTGCGCGGGGCTTCATCCAGCCCAGGGCCTGGCGGTCCACCAGGCCGCGGGTGCGGTCGCTGAGCACCAAGTGCACGCTGAGGATGTCGGCCTGGGCAAACAGCTCCTGCTTGCTGACCCACTGCACGCCAACGCTTTCGGCGCGCTCGGCGGTGAGGTTTTCACTCCAGGCGATCACGTTCATGCCGAACGCCTTGCCGAAGTTGGCCACCTTCTGGCCAATGCTGCCCAGCCCCAGGATGCCCAGGGTCTTGCCATGCAAGTCGCCACCCAGGCCGATCTGCCAGCCGCCCGATTGCAGCGATGCAGCCTCGGCCAGCAGGTTGCGGGTGGAGGCCATGATCAGCGCCCAGGTCAGTTCCGGCGCGGCGTGCTTGTAGCTGTCGGTGCCCACCACCTGCACCCCCAGGGCCTTGGCAGCGGCCAGGTCGAGGGCGGCGTTGCGCATGCCGCCGGTCACCAGCAGTTTGAGGTTGCCCAGGCCGCGCAGCAGTTCAGCGTCGAACGCGGTGCGTTCGCGCATCACGCAAATCACCTCATAGGGCGCCAGGCGCGCCACCATGGTTGCGGTATCGGCCGGGTAGTCCGGCAAAAAGTCCACCTGGCCCAGCGCCTGCAACGGCGACCAGTCCACCACATCGCTGGCCACGTCCTGCCAGTCATCGATCACGGCTATGCGCACGGCGTTTGCTCCTTGATTATCAGTTTTTCGACAGCCAGGCCAACAGGGCCTTGTGGAATTGCTCGGGTTGTTCCATCTGCGGCGCGTGGCCCAGGCCGGGGAACTCCACCAACGTGGCGTGGGGGATGATCTGGCTGACCTGCTTGCCCAGCACGTCGTAGTGACCGATTCTGGCCTTGACCTCCGGCGGCGCGATGTCGCTGCCAATGGCGGTGGTGTCGGCGTCGCCGATCAGCAGCAGGGTGGGCATCTGCAGGTGCTTGAACTCGTAGACCACCGGCTGGGTGAAGATCATGTCGTAGATCAGCGCCGAATTCCATGCCACCAGGTTGTGGCCGGGCCCCTGATTGAGGCCGGCCAGCATGGTTACCCACTGCTCGAACTCAGGCTTCCAGCGCCCGGCGTAATAGGTGCTGCGCTCGTAGTTGCGGATGCCGTCGGCGTTCAGTTTCGCTTCGCGCTCGAACCACTGGTCCACCGTGCGGTAGGGCACGCCCAGGGCCTTCCAGTCTTCCAGCCCGATGGGGTTGACCATGGCCAGGCGTTGCACCTGTTCGGGGTAGAGCAGGGCGTAACGGGTGGCCAGCATGCCGCCGGTGGAGTGGCCCAGCACGGTGACCTTGTCGATGCCCAGCGAGGCCAGCAAGGCGTGGGTATTGTTGGCCAGTTGCTGGAAGCTGTACTGATAGAAGTCGGGTTTGCTGGAGGTGCAGAAGCCGATCTGGTCGGCGGCGATCACTCGGTAGCCAGCCTCGGTCAGCGCCTTGATCGAGGTGCCCCAGGTGGCGGCGCAGAAGTTCTTGCCGTGCATCAGCAGCACGGTCTGGCCGTTGGCGCGGCCCTTGGCGGGCACGTCCATGTAGCCCATCTGCAGGGACTTGCCCTGGGAGTCGAATTCGAAATGCTGTAGCGGGTAGGGGTAGGTGAAGCCTTGCAATTCCGGGCCATAGACCGGGGGCTGGTCGGCGGCGTGGGCGGCGGTGGCCAGCAGGCAGGTGAGCAGCAGGGTGGGCAGGCGGTGCATGAAGGATCCTCGGCGGAGTGCGGCAGGTGCAGACTGTACCTCAGGTTTTTTGGGGGTGTCAGGTCCGGCCTCATCGCGAGCAAGCTTTGCTCCCACTGTGGGAGATTCTATGGTGTCAGGCAACCTGTAGCAGCGGCCGTCAGGCCGCGTCACCGACGCCGCGCACTGTCTGATCTACCGCGCCGCCTGTGACGCAGCCTTCGGCAGCTACAGAGGTGCGGCGTACGCTGTGGGAGCAAAGCTTGCTCGCGATGAGGCCAGTAGCCCCAGCCTCAATCACTGGTAGGATTGGGATCTACAAACCCCCAGGCAGTTCCATGGCGCAAAAAGACACCATCTCCGTGCAAATGGTCCGCGAGGCCCTACTGCAAAGCAGCGTCGATCCCGCGGCGATGCTGCACGCCGTGGGTATCGACAGCACCTGGCTCCAGCAGCCCGACGCCCGCGTCCCCGTGCTGTTGTATTCACGCCTGTGGCGCCATATCGCCCGCCACACCGACGATGAATTCTTCGGCATGGACCGGCGCCCCCTGCGCTCCGGCAGCCTGGCCTTTCTATGCCGCTGCGCCATGGCCCAGCCCACCCTGGCCACGGCGCTGGACGCCGCGCTGGGCTTCCTGTCGCTGATGCTGGCCGACCTGCCCGCGCAACTGGTGCGCCAGCACGGCCTTGCCGAGATCGTCATCGACGACAGCGCCCTGCCGCCACGCCGCGCCTTTACCTATTTCACCTACTGGATGATCGTCCACGGCGTGGCCTGCTGGCTGGCCGGGCGGCGTATCCCGATACTGGCGGTGGAGCTGCGTGGCCCGGCGCCCGAGTATTGCGACGACTACCGGGTGATGTTCTCCCACAACCTGCGTTTCGAGCGGCCGCGCACGCGCATCATCTTCGCCGCCGACTGCCTGGACCTGCCCATGCGCCGCACGCCCCAGGAGCTGCAACGCTTCCTCAACCGCGCCCCGGCCAACATCCTGGTCAAATACCGCGACCCCGACAGCCTGGCCACGCGCATTCGCCAGCAGCTGCGCGAACAGCCTCCCCATGCCTGGCCCGAGGCCGACGACATGGCCCGCCATTGGCACCTGTCGGCGCCCACCCTGCGCCGTCGCCTGGCCGAAGAAGGGCACACCTGGCAACGCCTCAAGGACAGCGTTCGGCGCGAACTGGCGATCGCCTGGCTGGCCGATGCGCAACCTTCGTTCGAGACGATCGCTGCGCAACTGGGTTTTGCCGACGCCAGTTCCTTCTATAAAGCCTTCCGCAAATGGACCGGCGCCAGCCCCGGTCAGTACCGCAGCCTGATCCTGGGCAGCACTGGCCAAACCGCTCACCGCGACTGAGCGCTTTGACCATTGCCGGGCGGCCGGCCCAGGGCCATATTTCAAGGAGACGCCTACAACAATAAGGACGCGCTCCATGCACATTGCAGACAGGACTTTCGTGGTCAGCGGCGCCGCTTCCGGGCTGGGCGCGGCGACTGCAACCATGCTCGCCCAAGGTGGGGCCAACGTAGTGCTGGTGGACCTCAACGCCGACGCCGTCGCCGCCCAGGCCCACGCGTTGGGCGACCGCGCCCGCCCTGCGGTGGCCGACATCCGCCGCGAAGACCAGGCCCAGGCCGCCGTGCAACTGGCGGTCAGCACCTTCGGTGGCCTGCACGGGCTGGTCAACTGCGCCGGTGTGGTCACCGGCGAGAAAATCCTGGGCAAGCAAGGCCCCCACGCCCTGGACAGTTTCAGCCGCCTGCTGGACATCAACGTGGTGGGCAGTTTCAACCTGATGCGCCTGGCCGCCGCCGCCATGGCCCAGACCGAACCGGGGGAGGATGGCGAGCGCGGCATCATCATCAACACCGCCTCTATCGCCGCCTACGACGGCCAGATCGGCCAGGCTGCCTACGCCGCCTCCAAGGGCGCCATCGTCAGCATGACCCTGCCGGCCGCGCGCGAGCTGGCGCGCTTTGGCATCCGCGTGATGACCATCGCCCCCGGCATTTTCGAAACGCCGATGATGGCCGGCATGAGCGACGAGGTGCGCGCCTCGCTGGCCGCTGGCGTGCCGTTCCCGCAACGCCTCGGGCTGCCGGCCGAATACGCAGCACTGGTGCGCCATATCGTCGAGAACCGCCTGCTCAACGGCGAAGTCATCCGCCTGGACGGCGCCCTGCGCATGGCCGCCAAATGAAGGAGTGCGTCATGAATCACGATCCCGTCGTTATCGTCAGCGCCGTGCGCACGCCCATGGGCGGCCTGCAGGGCGACCTGAAAAGCCTCACTGCGCCGCAGTTGGGCGCTGAAGCCATCCGCGCCGCCGTGTCCCGCGCCGCCCTCGACACCGACTCGGTGGACCAGGTATTGATGGGCTGTGTCCTGCCCGCAGGTCTGGGCCAGGCGCCCGCACGCCAAGCCGCGCTGGGCGCAGGGCTGGCCAAAGGCACCCCTTGCACCACCCTGAATAAAATGTGCGGCTCGGGCATGCAGGCCGTGATCCTCGGCCATGACCAACTGCTGGCCGGCAGCGCCAGCGTGGTGGTGGCCGGCGGCATGGAAAGCATGTCCAACGCGCCCTATTTGCTGGACAAGGCCCGCAGCGGTTACCGCATGGGCCATGGTCGGGTGCTGGACCACATGTTCCTCGACGGCCTGGAAGACGCCTACGAACCGGGCCGTCTGATGGGTACGTTTTCCGAAGACTGCGCCCAGGCCAACGGCTTCAGCCGCCAGCAGCAGGACGACTTCGCCATCGCCTCGCTGACCCGTGCCCAGCAGGCCATCAGCCAGGGCCAGTTCAAGGACGAGATCGTGCCGCTGACGGTGATGGCCGGCAAAGAGTCGCGCCTGATCAGCGACGATGAACAGCCGCCCAAGGCGCGCCTGGACAAGATCCCGGGTCTAAAGCCGGCTTTTCGCGATGGCGGTACTGTGACCGCAGCCAATTCAAGCTCTATCTCCGACGGCGCCGCAGCCTTGGTACTGATGCGCCAGAGCGAGGCGGTGAAACGCGGCCTCGCGCCCCTGGCGATCATCCACGGCCACGCCGCTTTCGCCGACACCCCGGCGCTGTTCCCCACGGCTCCCATCGGCGCCATCGAGCAACTGTTCAAGCGCACCGGCTGGGAGTTGCCCAGCGTTGACCTATTCGAGATCAACGAAGCCTTCGCCGTGGTCACCCTCGCCGCCATGCAGGCGCTGGATTTGCCCCACGCCAAGGTCAACGTGCATGGCGGTGCCTGCGCCCTGGGCCATCCCATTGGCGCCTCGGGGGCACGCATCCTCGTGACGTTGATCCACGCCCTGCGCCAACGTCGCCTGTCGCGTGGCATCGCCGCCATTTGCATCGGCGGCGGCGAAGCCACGGCCGTCGCCATTGAATGCCTGTATTAAGGAGCGCCCATGCTAGCTAATGAAGAGCAACGCCAGATCAGCGACGCCGCGCGCCAGTTCGCCCAGGAGCGCCTGCGCCCGTTTTCGGCCCAGTGGGACCGCGACCATACCTTCCCCCGCGAAGCCCTGGCCGAAATGGCCGAACTGGGTTTTTTCGGCATGCTGGTGCCGGAGCAGTGGGGCGGTTGCGACACCGGTTACCTGGCCTACGCCATGGCCCTGGAAGAAATCGCCGCCGGTGACGGCGCCTGCTCCACCATCATGAGCGTGCACAATTCGGTGGGCTGCGTGCCCATTCTCACCTTCGGCACCGAAGCGCAGAAGGCCCAGTACCTTGAGCCGCTGGCCACCGGTGCCATGCTCGGCGCCTTTGCCCTCACCGAGGCCCAGGCCGGCTCCGACGCCAGCAACCTGCGCACCCGTGCGCGCCGCGACGGCGACCATTACGTGATCAACGGCAGCAAGCAGTTCATCACCTCCGGCCGCAACGCTGGCATGACCATCGTCTTCGCCGTCACCGACCCCGAGGCGGGCAAGCGCGGCATCAGCGCCTTCATCGTGCCCACCGACACCCCCGGCTACCAGGTGGTGCGCGTCGAGGAAAAACTCGGTCTGCATGCCTCCGACACCTGCCAGTTGGTGTTCGACGACATGCGCGTGCCGGCCGCCAACCTGCTGGGCGCTGAAGGGCAGGGCTACAAGATCGCCCTGGCCAACCTGGAAGGCGGTCGCATCGGCATCGCCGCCCAGGCGGTTGGCATGGCGCGTGCCGCGTTCGAGGCCGCCCGTGACTACGCCCGCGAGCGCACCAGCTTTGGCCAACCGTTGATCGAGCATCAGGCCGTGGCCTTCCGCCTGGCCGACATGCACACCCAGATCAGCGTGGCCCGGCAAATGGTCTACCACGCCGCCGCCCTGCGCGACGCCGGTCAGCCCGCCTTGGTGGAGGCGTCCATGGCCAAGCTTTTCGCCTCGGAAATGGCCGAAAAGGTCTGTTCGGACGCGTTGCAGACCTTGGGTGGGTATGGTTACCTCAACGACTTCCCGCTGGAACGGATTTATCGCGACGTGCGCATTTGCCAGATCTACGAAGGCACCAGCGATATCCAGCGGATGGTGATTGCCCGCAATTTATAAGACGGAGAACGCTACGATGGCGTATCAAACCCTGCTGCTGGAAACCCGTGGCCGTGTCGGCCTGATCACCCTCAACCGGCCCGAGGCGCTCAACGCCCTCAACGCCCAGTTGATCGGTGAGCTGAACCAGGCGCTCGACGCCCTGGACGCCGACCGCGAGGTAGGTTGCATCGTCATCACCGGCTCAGCCAAGGCCTTCGCCGCTGGCGCCGACATCAAGGAAATGGCCGAGCGCACCTACCCGCAGATCTACCTGGACGACCTGTTCAGCGAAACCGACCGCATCGCCAACCGCCGCAAACCGATGATCGCCGCCGTGGCCGGCTTCGCCCTGGGCGGCGGCTGCGAACTGGCGCTGATGTGCGACTTCATCCTGGCCGCCGACACCGCCAAGTTCGGCCAGCCGGAAATCAAGCTGGGCGTGCTGCCGGGCATGGGCGGCACCCAGCGCCTGACCCGCGCGGTGGGCAAGGCCAAGGCCATGGAACTGTGCCTCACGGGGCGCCTGATGGACGCGGTGGAAGCGGAGCGGGCGGGCATCGTCGCGCGTATCGTGCCGGCCGACAAGCTGCTGGAAGAGGCCCTGGCCACGGCGGTGCAGATTGCCGCCAAGTCGCTGCCGGTGGCGATGATGGTGAAGGAGAGCGTCAACCGCGCCTTTGAGGTCAGCCTCAGCGAAGGGGTGCGGTTTGAGCGTCGGGTGTTCCATGCCGCGTTTGCCACTGAAGATCAGAAAGAAGGCATGGCTGCCTTTATTGCCAAGCGTGAGGCGCGGTTCAAAGGCCGCTGATGCGCGTTTCCGGCACGCCATTTTCGCTGCCTCCAATAGCCTCTCGCGAGCAAGCTTTGCTCCCACAGTGTAAAGCCTTACATCGATTGCTGGCTCACCACTGTGGGAGCAAAGCTTGCTCGCGATGGTCTCGCCCCGGTCTTAGGTAAAGATGCTGAGCTGCGCAGCACCAGCGTTTACTTGTCTCACAAACCTGAGTTTTTGTTAATTTGACGCCAGAATGATGGCACTCCAACATCGCGCCCTTTCGAAATGTAAGCAATTGTAAAAAATTGCGTTACACCGCTTAGGGACGATTCTGCAATGTGGTCAAGGACGCCTTTCACCCGGCTGATGCTTTCTGTGTGCCTGGCCGCCGCCATGCCCCTGGCCCATGCAGCCACCTCCAACCCCGGCGACCAGGACCTGATCCGCGACCGCCAGGACCGTCTGCTGCAAGAACAGCGCAAACGTCTGGATGATCTGCAGAACCTGCCCGCGCCCACCCCTGCGCCCGCTGCCCCAGCCACACCTGCCACCACCCGTTGTTTCCGCATCGACACCATTGAGCTCAAGGGCGCCGACCATCTGCCCGACGGCCCTGCGCTGGTCAAACCCTACCAAGGCCAGTGCCTGGGTGTGGCCCAGCTCAATGAAGTGCTCAAGGTGATCACCGACCGCTACATTGCCCTGGGCCTGGTCACCAGCCGCGCCTACCTGCCGCCCCAAGACCTGTCCAAGGGCCACCTGGTGGTGCAGGTCATCGAAGGCCACCTGCAAAGCCTCAAGCCGGGGCAGGGCAGTGGCCTGTCCCAGCGCGAACTGAACATGGGCTTCCCCGGCCGCCCCGGCCAGGTGCTCAACCTGCGCGAAGTGGAGCAACTGGTCGACCAGCTCAACCGCCTGCCGTCCAACCAGGCGCAGATGGCCCTGGTGCCCGGCCAGACCGTGGGCAGCACCGACGTGCAGGTCAACAATGCCCCGCAAAAGCCTTGGCGGGCCTCGGTAAATAGCAGCAACTCGGGCCAGAAGAGCACCGGCGAGCAGCAGTGGGATACGCGCCTGGACTGGGACAACCCCTTGGGCCTGGCCGACCAGTTGAGCCTCAACGGCGGCCAGGACGCCCACCCCGACGATCAGCACAACAGCCACAACGCAGGGCTGAGCTACAACCTGCCCTGGGGCTGGTGGAACTTCACCTACAGCTACAACCAAAGTGACTACCGCGACCTGACCCAGGCCAACGGCTTCGACTTCAAGCAAAACGGCGACAGCGCCACCCACCAGTTCAAGGCCGAACGCGTGGTGTACCGCGACGCCCTGAGCAAGACCTCGCTGAGCCTGGGGCTGTCGCACCTGGCCACCAACAACTACATCGCCGGCAGCCGCCTGGACAACAGCAGCAACCGCATCACCGAACTGCAATACGGCATCAACCACGGCCGCCGCATTGGCGGCGCGTTCCTCAACCTGGACCTGGGCCTGCAACAGGGCATCGGTGCCCTCGACGCCCAGGGCGACCATGACCCGGGCCCCGCCGACCCCACCGCGCGCTACCGCAAGTACACCGCCACGGCCAGCTACCTGCTGCCGTTCAAGCTGTGGGGCGAGTCGTTCAGTTTCACCAGCCTGGCCAACGGGCAGCACAGCGAAGACGTGCTGTTCAGCCCCCAGCGCATGAGCCTGGGCGGCGAGTCGTCGATCCGCGGCTACAAGGACCAGACCCTGACCGGCGACGACGGCGGCTACTGGCGCAACGACCTGCGCTGGAGCCGCCCGGTGGTGTGGGCCTGGCTGCAACCGGTGTTCAGCGAATACGGCAGTGACATCGGCTATGACCAGGGTGTGATCAGCGACAGCAAACACGCCGGCGACCAGCACGGCCGGGTGTCCAGTGATTCGCTGGAGCTGTTTGCCCGCGGCCAGCACCTGACCCTGAGCGTCACCCTGGCCCACTCGCTGCAGCGCCCGGCGGCGTTCAGCGACAGCGAAGCCCCCGTGTATTTCCGCCTCGAATTCCTCCTTTAAAACGCTTGCGAGACCTGAACATGGACGTACGCCAACTGGCCTTCCTGGCCCGCCAGCCTTCGGCTGCCATTCAACCTCGCGAGCGTTTCTGGGGCATCTCCAAACGCGGCCTGGCCTTCGTGCTGGCCAACGCCCTGTTCTGGCAGCCGCTGTGGGCCCAGGCCGGGGGGCTTGCGGTCAGCGGGCAGGGCACCACCACCACCGCGGCCGCCAACGGCGTGCCTATCGTCAACATCGCCGCGCCCAACGCCAGCGGCCTGTCGCACAACCAGTTCAGCGACTACAACGTCGGCAGCCAAGGGCTGATCCTCAACAACGCCACCGGCAGCACCCAAAGCACTCAGTTGGGCGGCATCATCCTGGGCAACAGCAACCTCAAGGGCCACGCCGCCAGCACCATCCTCAACGAGGTCACCGGCAACAACCGCAGCCAGCTCAACGGCTACACCGAGGTGGCCGGCCAGGCCGCCCACGTGATCGTCGCCAACCCCTACGGCATCACCTGCGATGGCTGCGGCTTCATCAACACCCCCAAGGCGACCCTGACCACCGGCAAGCCGGTGCTGGACGCCAGCGGCAAGCTGGACCACTACCAGGTGGACGGCGGCGACGTGGCCATTGAAGGCGCGGGCATCAATGCCGGCAACGTCGATAGCTTCGAGGTGATCACCCGTTCAGCGCGCATCAACGCGCAGATCAATGCCAACCAACTGACCGTGATCGCCGGTCGCAACGACGTTGACGCCGGCACCCTGAACGCCACCGCGCGCGCCGATGACGGCAGCGCCAAGCCCAACCTGGCCATCGACTCCACCGCCCTGGGCGGCATGTACGCCGGCGCCATCAAACTGGTGGGCACCGAGCAGGGCGTGGGCGTGAACCTGGCCGGCAACCTGGCCGCCAGCGCCGGTGACATCGAACTGGACGCCAATGGCCAACTCAACGTGGCCCAGGTGGCGGCCAGCGGGGCGGTAAAAGCCACTGCCCAAAGCATCACCACCCACGGCCCGGTCTACGCCGGTAGCCATCTGGACGTGACCACCACGGGCGACCTCAACAACAGTCAGAACCTCGCCGCCCGCGACGCCATCACCCTGAGCAGCGGCGGCCAGCTGAGCAACAGCGGCATCATCGAAGCCGGGGTCGACAGCGACAACAGTCGCAACAGCAGCGGTGATGTGAGCCTGAGCGCGCAGACGGTCAGCAACACCGGCAGTGTCATTGCCAGCCGCCAATTGGCCACCCAGGCCAATCTGCTCGACAACCAGGGCGGGGTGATCAGCGCGGCCCAGGCGCAGCTCAAGGGCGGTAGCCTGAACAACAGCCACGGCCATCTGAAAACCCAGGGCGACCTGACGGTGGCGCTGACCGGCGACCTCACTAACACTGGCGGCCTGTTCAGCAGCGAAGGCCTGCTGACCGCCAGCGCCGCCAGCTTGTCCAACCGCCTGGGCAGCCTGTCCAGCGCTGGCCAGCTGAGCCTGACCACCACGGGTACCGTCGACAACCAGGGCGGCAAGCTGTTCAGCAACAGCGCCCTGACCCTGGACCTCAACCACGGCACCCTGGGCAACCAGAGCGGCCTGATCACCGCCCCCGTGCTGGTACTGAAGAATGTCGGCGCGGTGGACAACAGCAGCGGCGAAATCTCCAGCGCCCAAACCTTCGATTTCAGCGCCGACAGCCTGATCAACGACAACGGCAAACTGCTCTCCAACCAGGCCCTGACGGTCACGGTCAATCACGCCCTGAGCAACCTCAACGGCACCATCGCCGCCGCCAGCCTGCACGTGCAAGCGGGCAGCCTGAACAACGCCGGTGGCACCCTGAACAGCCAGGGCGACCTCACGCTGAACGTCAGCGGCCAACTGACCAACAACAACCTGGGCCTGATCAACGCCGACGGCACCCTGGCCATCAACGCCGCCGCCATCGACAACAGCGCCGGCGGCAACCTGCTGGGTAGCGCCATCGCCCTGGATTTCGGCACTACTACCGGCGACCTCAACAACGCCAGCGGCCTGATCACCACCACTGGCCAGCTGACCATCAGCCACCTGCGCGACCTCAATAACCAGAACGGTGAACTGTCCAGCAGCCAAAGCCTCACCCTGGCCGGCCGTAACTTGGACAACACCGGCGGCAAGCTGATCAGCGACAACCTGCTGGTGCTTAACGCCAACAGCCTGCTCAACCCCGGCGGCCTGGTGTCCGGCTGGCAAGGCGTGACCGTCACGGCGGGCAGCCTGGACAACCGCAACAGCGGCACCGTCTCCAGCCGTTACGGCGACGTCACCGTCACGGTGCAGGGCGACCTGCTCAACGGCAACAATGGCGCGCTGGTCAGCCATGGCGCACTCAACGTCAGCGCCGGCAACCTCGACAACAGCGCCGGCATTCTCTCCAGCGCCGCCGGCCTGACCCTGCAGGCCATCAGCCTGACCAACAACGCCGGCTCCATCGCCGCGCAAAACGCCTTCACCTTCACCGGCACCACCTTCGACAACAGCAACGGCAGCGTCACCAGCAACGGCGCTGGCACCCTCAACCTGCTGGGCGTATTGACCAACACCCACGGCAAGCTCGCCTCCGGCGCCGACCTGCTGATCCAGGGCGCCACCCAGGTCAACAACCAGCACGGCCAACTGGCCAGCCAAACCCTGCTGACCCTGCTCACCGGCGGCCTGGACAACAGCAACAGCGGCACCATCGCCGCCAACGACGCCCTGACCGTTACCGCCACCGGCGTGGTGCAAAACAACGCCGACGGCCTGATCTACAGCCAGAACGCCGACCTCAACCTCAGCGCCGCCAGGCTGGCCAACAGCCGCGGCACCCTGCAAAGCCAGACCGCGCTGACCGTCACCACCACGGGCGACATCGACAACCAGAGCGGCACCCTCCTGGCACAAACCGGCGACCTGACGATCAACGCCGTCAACCTCGACAGCCGCGGCGGCACCCTCGCCAGTCAGCAGGGCGCCTTCACGGCGCAACTCACCGGCGCCCTGAAAAACGGCTACGACCTGACCAACGCCAGC
The DNA here is from genome assembly GCA_000497835.1 of gamma proteobacterium L18. Lineage (GTDB taxonomy): Bacteria > Pseudomonadota > Gammaproteobacteria > Pseudomonadales > Pseudomonadaceae > Aquipseudomonas. The sequence goes on from KI547168.1 coordinate 385,388, forward strand.
CAGAAGGGCAGCGTGCAGGCGCAAAGCCTGACCATCACCAGCGCCAGCCTGGACAACGACGGCGGCCGCATCGCCGCGCAAACCGGCGACGCGGTAATCAGCACCGGCGATTTCAACAACCAGAACGGCGGCCTGTACGCCACCGGCAAGGTCAGGGTCACCGCCCATGACTTCGACAACAGCGGTGCCGCCGACGGCCAGATCGGCGGGCAGCAGATCGACCTCAGCCTCAGCGGCGCGCTCAACAACGAAAACGGCGTGGTCGAAAGCGACAGCACCCTGAGCATCACCGCCGCTAGCATCGACAACCAGACGGGCCAGTTGCGCGCCCTGGGCACCAGCGGCAGCACGCTGTTCAACGTCAGCGGCCTGCTGAACAACAGCAACGGCACCCTGGAAACCGCCAACCAGAACCTCATCCTCAACCTGGGCAGTTTCAGCAACGTGGGTGGCAGCCTGCTGCACGTGGGCACCGGCACCTTCGACATCGCCACTGCGAACCTGTCGAATGCGGGCGGCAGCGTGGTTACCAACGGCAGCCTGACCATCGATGCCGACAATTGGACCAACAGCAGCGTCATCCAGGCCGGTGACCTGACCGTCAATGTCAACGGCCTGACCCAGACCGCCAGTGGCCAGCTACTGGGCAGCAGCCACTTCACCGGCACTGGCAGCAACTGGAACAACGATGGCCTGATCGCCAGCAACGGCGCCCTGGGGCTGACCCTGAGCGGCAGCTACGGCGGCAACGGCCGCCTGACCAGCATCGGTGACCTGAACCTGAGTACTGCCCAGGCCAGCCTGGGCAGCGCGGCCAGCATCGAGGGCGGCGCCAATGCCACGCTCAACGTCAGCGGCCAGCTGAGCAACGCCGGGCGCCTGACCTCGGCAGCTGCACTCACCGTCACCGCGGGCGGCGTCGACAACGAAGGCACCTTTGGCAGCGGCACCGGCCTGATCCTGACCACCGGCGCCCTCAGTAACAACCAGGGGCTGATCTTCAGCGGCGGTGACATGAGCCTGCGCGTGGCGTCGCTGAACAACAGTTACGCCAACATCTACAGCCTGGGCAACCTGAGCATCGACCGCGACGGGCAGGGCGGCTTGACCGACAGCATCGTCAACAGCTCGTCGACGATCCAGAGCGACGGCAACATGACCCTCAACGTCAGCGCACTGGACAACCAGCGCGCGGTGCTGGTGGTGGATGATGCGGGCAAGTACACCGCGGAGATCGTCGAGGTCAGTTGCTACAAGTACCTGAACGACAATATTGCCGATTGCTCCGGCTCCAAACAGAACTCGGTGTACGAAATCACCGAACGCGACAAGCTGGCGGTCACCGCCAGCAGCGCTGCCTCCTCGATCTCGGCCGGCGGCAACCTGAGCATCGTTGCCGGGCAGGTCAACAACGCCAGCAGCACCATCAGTGCCGGCCAAAATCTGTCCGTCAGTGCGGACAGCCTCACCAACCAAGGCGTCGTCACCAGCGACACGCAAACCTTCCGGGTATTCGTGGCCGAGCGCTCCGAACACCGTGGCAGCTGGGAAAACGAAGCCCAGCAATTCACCCAGAAGTACTGGATCGACAGTTCGGGCTATGACCCTGCCGACCTGAGTGGCCTGGACGCCGCCCTCAGCCACTTCATCGCCACCACGCACAACGAGCTGCCGCAGTACGCCCAAACCACGCAACTGTCCACTGGCGACCAAAGCTACGCCGCCGTCATCCAGGCCGGTGGCGCCGTCAACATCACCACCCAGAACAACTTCGACAGCAGCGTAGTACGCGCCGGCTACGACTACGTAGGCGCCGGCACCCGCACCGACACCACGGCCGCAGGCACTGCCTACTCCACCCGCGTGTCGCTCAACGCCCAGTTGCCGCCTGACCTGGCGCAAAAGGCAGTGGACCCGCTGAGCCTGCCCGGCTTCAGCCTGCCCACCGGCCAAAACGGCCTGTTCCGCCTCAGCGGCACCAGCACCGGCACGGCCACCGGCAGCAGCACCAACTGGACCATCAGCGGCACCACCCAGGCAAACAGCGGCAGCGGCGACACCACCCTCGCCCGCGTCCAGGGCGTCCCCGACACCAGCGCCCAATCGCAGCCACAGAAATACCTGATCGAAACCAACCCCGCGCTCACCAACCTCAAGCAATTCATGAGCTCGGACTACATGCTGTCCGCCCTGGGCTACAACCCCGACGACAGCGAAAAACGCCTGGGCGACGGCCTCTACGAACAAACCCTGGTCGACCAGGCCATCGTCGCCAAAACCGGCGCCCGCTACATCGACGGTCAAACCAGCGACGCCGGCCAGTTCCAGTACCTGATGGACAACGGCATCGCCGCCCAGCAGTCCCTGAACCTGAGCGTAGGCACCGCCCTGACCAGCGAACAGGTCGCCGCGCTGACCCACGACATCGTCTGGATGCAAAGCGAAGTCGTCGACGGCCAGACCGTGCTGGTGCCCGTGCTGTACCTGGCCAACGCCAACAACCGCCTGGCCCCGGACGGCGCCCTGGTGCAAGGCACCGACGTCAGCGTCATCGCCGGCAGCGACCTGAGCAACGCCGGCACCCTCAAGGCCACCGGCAGCCTGTCGGCCATCGCCGGCAACAACCTGACCAATACCGGCGTGGTGCAAGCCGACAGCCGCCTGGACCTGCTGGCCGGCAACAACCTCACCAACAGCGCCGGCGGCATCATCGCCGGGCGCGACGTAAGCCTGACCGCCGTCAGCGGCGACGTGACCAACGAGCGCACCGTCACCAGCCACCAAAGCGCCCTGGGCTCGGCCACCGAACGTACCGACTTCGTCGACAGCGCCGCGCGCGTCGAGGCGGCCGGCAGCCTGACCATCAATGCCGGGCAAGACGTCAACAACACCGGTGGCGTGCTGAGCAGCGGTACCACCACCAGCATCACGGCCACCCGCGACGTCAACATCACGGCTGCGCAGGCCGTGGACAGCAGCACGCGGACCAGCAAAAGCACGCATTCCACCACCACCCAGAACAGCGCCACGGTGACGGCGGGGACGGACCTGAGCATCAGCGCCGGGCAGGACCTGACGGCTACGGCCAGTCAGTTGACGGCGGGGGGGAATGTGGCGCTTTCGGCCACGGATAACCTGAGCTTGAGCTCGGCGGCGGATGAGACGCATAGCTATAGCAAGACGCATAAGGTGACGTCGCAGCAGGATCATGTGGCGCAGGTGGGAACGACGGTTACGGCCGGTGGCAGTGCCACGCTGCAGGCTGGGCAGGAT
>KI547168.1:389084-393906 GCA_000497835.1 gamma proteobacterium L18
GAAGGCGTCAAAGACCTCGACCAGGAGACGCACACCAAGAGCAGTTCCAACCTGGCCTGGACCAGCGCCAAGGGTAAAGGCAACACCGACGAAACCTTGCAGCAGACAGAGATGGTCGCCAAGGGCAAGACCGTGATCAACGCGGTCAACGGGCTGAACATCGATGTGAAACAGATCAATCAGGAAACCGTCAGCCAGGTGATCGACACCATGGTGAAGGCGGATCCGTCGTTGAGTTGGATCAAGGACGCCGAGGCGCGGGGGGATGTGAATTGGCAGCAGGTGAAGGAGGTTCATGACTCCTTCAAATACAGCACTCAGGGCCTGGGCGCGGGTGCTGAAATAATTCTGGCAATCGCCATGACTATCGCCATGGGGCCGGCCGGCCTGGGGCTGGGAAGCGTAAGCGCTGCCGGCGCGGGAAGCCTGGCCACGACTGCCATCAGCAGCACCATTTCCAACAACGGCAACCTGGGCTTGGCCCTGAAGGACACGCTAAGCGTCAGTAGCTTGAAAAGCGCGGCCGTTGCAATGGCCACCGCGGGTGTGGCGGCGAACTATATCGATCCCGAATTCAGCGGGACGCAAGTGCCGCTGAACAACCTCACCAAGGGGTTCGATCTGTCGACCCTATCTGGCATTGGCGGTTTTGCGGTTAACGCAGGGGTTAACGGTGTTGCGTCGAGCGTTATCAGTACCGCTGTCGAGGGGGGCAGCTTCAGTAAGAATTTGACCGGCAGTCTGGTCAGTTCAGCGGCCACCGTCGCAGCAGCTGTTGGTTTCAATGCCATTGGCGGTTACGCCGAGACTAAATACCTGGCTGCAAAAAGCGACGGTGACATCGTTGGTGAAGCCATGTGGGCGGAGGGCGGTGTCGCACGTACTGCACTGCATGCGGTATTGGGTGGTGCGATCACGTCTGCTGACGGAGGCGATTTCGCCACCGGGGCCATCGCTGCGGGTGCGAGCCAGGCGATGGCGGGGGTGCTCAATGATACGTTCACGAATCAACCTGAGTTGCGCTCTGCGATGTCGCAGGTCGTGGGCGTGCTTGCGGCGGGGGCGGCTGGGGAAGATATGAGCCAGGGCAGTTGGATTGCCCAGATGGGTGATGAGTACAACCGACAGTTGCATCAGCCGGAGGCGGTGGCACTGAGCAAACTCAAAGCAGATCATCCGGAAGACGCAGCAAATTATGACGCGGCGGCGTGCGCACTAACTAAATGCAGTGCTTCTGTACCTTTGACAGACCCGAACTATTTGACGCTGGCCACGATGGAGGCGCGAGGGCAGTCGCTGAAGCAGGAGATGGGCGTTCTCATTGATACAGGGGCATTTACCTACGATTCTATCGACCAACTGAATGATTCGATGCTTGCCGGCGGTGAGGTAACTCAAAGAATCGCCAGTGGGGCCAAGGCGGTTACCAGTGTCATCGGAGGGGTGTCTTTGGCCGCTATCACCGCGGCCGAGGCACCGCTGTGTGTGAGCATTGCTGGGTGTGCGGCGCCTGCCTTCACCAGTGCATTTAGCCTTGCTTCGTTGAATGACGGGCGAAACTACACCGCTGATACGTTTGCGCCCTACACGAATTCGCAGGGCGCGGACGTGCTGAAGTCGTTCGATCCTGCTACTTACCCTGGCGAGTCGAATCCACTAGGGAGTTTGGTTAACTCTGTGGGGCTCGCAGGAGCTGGATTGCTTGGGGGGAAACTACTGTCCAGCTTGGATAGCGTTGGAACTGACATCAGAAGTTTTTATAACAAAATTGAAGATCTGCTAGGTAACGGCACTGATTCATCTAAGGTGGCTGCTGGACGAAGCGCATTATCAGCCCCTAGCGCTGGAGAGGGCGAGGGTGGCGTCGGGGCGGAAGAGGTTACGAGTGAATTTGCGCTCGGACAAAACCTGGAGGATGGGTCTTTTCTTGAGAGCACCCCTGAAGCTGAGAGGCCGATCTCATCGACGGGGACCAAACCTGCATGGTTACAGCGATTAGCCGCAGGAAACGATTTCAACAAGGTGCAGGCGGGAAATTATCCGTATAATGAAGTCTATGTCGAACGGCCCGATGGTAATGGCTATTACCGACTAGACTCTTACAGTCCCGAGGATGGTGAGATAGTCTCACGTAAGTTTACCCAGTTGTCTGAAATCAATGAGTATACAGCGCAAAGTTATATAAATGAGGCGGTAAAGAAGTATCCTAGCGGCGCTACGATTGCATATGTCCCCTCCAGTGGGGCGCTGGCTGGGCAGAAGCTTCAGGGGGCGGTAATACTAGAGGTTCCACCGCAGGCAAACGATGTTCCTCAGTCCATTTTGGACTTCGCCAGCAAGGCGGGTGTCGTGATTAAAGACGTTAATGGGAAGGTTTATTGATGGGAAAGCCGATTTTTTATTGTGAATCCTGGTTTCGATTTAAAAAAATCGCGCAGGAACCCTTGGCAGAGGACCTGGCACGTAAGAAACATCTGGTGGGTGAGCCATATGTCGCCCTTTTAGGTTCGAGCACGCAGCCATCGTGCTTTGTCGAAATGATTTTGAATAAAGGTATGGTCGGGGTCGGGTTTCTTGATGTGCTGCTTCGAGAATATCTTACTTACCAGTTCCAGCGCATAGATGCGGATAGGCTATTTCTAACGATGGCAACCTATCGAACGTTTGAGGGGGATCAAGATAAGGCGACTTCTGCGGAAAGCTACATTTTTAGGCAGGACGGAAATCTTATTATTAGACGCAAAAGCAAGGATGGTTTGGGTGTCGAGGAGTCTGCATCGACGTTTGATCCTGTAGGCAACTATGAGCGCACTCCTGTATTTGGAGACTATACAGGGGTTACCAGAGTAGAACGGTAGATTCGCGGGGGAAGAACGGCGGGCTGGAATCCGTTGAGGCGTTTTGGGAAATGCCTGGGCGCCTATGTGCCTTAGTGCGTCCGCAACCTTAAGCTACACTCGTTTCAGGCTATGTTTTTGCGGCGGTAGCTGCATCGCGTGTTGTCAGCCACTGTGTAGCAAAATCTGTAGCCGCCGCCGAAGGTTGCGCTGGCCGGTGAGTGCACCGGATACCTTCGGCGGGTTACATGGCCGGCGCAGCCGGGCGGCAGCGGCTACATTAGGCCGGCATCATGCCGGGCCGGCACCACATGGCGGTGTCACTACTTCAAGGACCAACCCGCAGCGAGCGGTTCTCGGGGCTACCTCGCCGCAATCAACGCATCGACCAACCCTTTAGCCCCTTCAATGTGATGCAGCGCCGACCAGGCCAGCCGCTTTTCGACGCCGTCCCCATCAGCCAGTTCGTACGTCGACTCATAAGCGCACCCCAGCAAATGCGACAAATGACACAGCGCATCCTCCAGGCTGATCCCTGCATTCACGCTGAAAAAAGGCTGTTGCCGGGAATCTCGCATGCCAAAGGGCAGTGCGGTAGTTTCCAAATAGTCTGTCATGATCAAAATCCTTATGAATTCGACAGCGAGGTTTTTCACCTGCGCTGGGGGAGCCTATAACATTCAACCCTGGACGCTAAGTCCCGGCACGACGTTGCCAGAACTTCCACCATGTTGGCGGAGCTGGCGGTGATGTGTGGACGTTCCGTCCGGCAGCCTTGTTGGGTGCTCGTTGGCCAGTGACCAGTTCGGTCAGTTTGTCGCTTTCCGAGTACGGGGACGGCGCCCGCAGTAGTGGGTGATCCTGGGGGAGGTTGCAAACGGGCGGATCGGGTGTTGGCTTGACCATGATGACGCTCCTGACACGTTGTTGGAGCCGCTACTCAAAGTGACCAAACAAAGAGGTGGCAGCTATGCGTGGGTTGGTCAACCGGGGTGTCAGGAACCCGGCGCATCCGAAGACGCCCCGCGCACAGCTGCCATAAAGCGCCATGCCCGTTGGGGGACGAGCATGAATATGACGACGCTGAAGCGCCTGACAAATATCGGGTGACCAAACCCGGCCGCTGATGTGGACAGCGGCCAAGGGAGGTTAGGTTTCCGTGGCAACAGGCGCAAGCGTTGAAATGTAAGCTAATTATTCAATTATCACTGAACTTGTAGGAATTTTCCTAGGAAATTTCCGAAAGATATATTTCCACATTTGTAGCGTATCGCGGGCGCTCAACCAGGTTTCAGACCTAGCGACAGCCTCTAAGAACAAGCCCTGGTAAACCAGGCCATCTTGGTCAAAACCGGCGTCAGATAGATCGACGGCCAGACCGTGCTGGTGCCCGTGCTGTACCTGGCCAATGCCAACAACCGCCTGGCCCCGGACGGCGTCCTGGTGCAAGGCAACGACTTCAGCGTCATCTCCGGCAGCAACCTGAGCAACACCAAAGCGCCCTGGGCTCGGCCACCGAACGCACCGACTTCGTCGACAGCGCCGCGCGCGTCGAGGCGGCGGGCAGCCTGACCATCAATGCCGGGCAGGACGTCAACAACACCGGCGGCGTGCTGAGCAGCGGTACCACCACCAGCATCACGGCCACCCGCGACGTCAACATCACGGCTGCGCAGGCCGTGGACAGCAGCACGCGGACCAGCAAAAGCACGCATTCCACCACCACCCAGAACAGCGCCACGGTAACGGCGGGGACGGACCTGAGCATCAGCGCCGGGCAGGACCTGACGGCTACGGCCAGTCAGTTGACGGCGGGGGGGAATGTGGCGCTTACGGCCACGGACAACCTGAGCTTGAGCTCGGCGGCGGATGAGACGCATAGCTATAGCAAGACGCATAAGGTGACGTCGCAGCAGGATCATGTGGGGCAGGTGGCGACAACGGTTACGGCCGGTGCCAGTGCCACGCTGCAGGCTGGGCAGGAC
>KI547168.1:394182-403245 GCA_000497835.1 gamma proteobacterium L18
GAGGGGGTTAAAGACCTTCATCAGGAGACGCATACCAAGAGCAATTCAGATCTAGCGTGGACCAGCACGAAGGGCAAAGGCAGCACCAACGAAACGCTTCAACAGACGGAGATGATTGCCAAGGGCAAGACCGTGATCAACGCGGTCAACGGGCTGAACATCGATGTGAAGCAGATCAACCAGGAAACCGTCAGCCAGGTGATCGACACCATGGTAAAGGCGGATCCGTCGTTGAGCTGGATCAAGGACGCCGAGGCCCGGGGAGATATTAATTGGCAGCAAGTGAAGGAGGTTCATGACTCCTTCAAATACAGCACCCATGGGCTGGGCGCTGGTGCAGAAATGATTTTGGCGATCGCCATGTCGATGGTCATGGGGCCGGCTGGACTTGGGCTCGGCACGTTAAGCGCGGCAGGGGCGGGCAGTCTGGCGACTACCGCTGTAAACAGCGCCATCGCCAACAACGGGAATCTTGGCAAGGTGCTGAAGGACACCGTCAGCTCCAGCAGTTTGAAAAGCGCCGGCGTTGCGATGCTAACCGCAGGTATTGCCGACGGCCTGCAGTTCGATCCTACGACGCTCAACACCAACACTTTGGTGGGCGCTACCGAGACCGCTGTGGCTGACGCGGCCGTTACCACCGCGATTGAAGGGGGCAGTTTCAGCAAGAACCTTGTCAGTGCTGCGGTGGGTGAGGGCGTCACGGTCGCGGGTGCGACACTGGCCAATGACATCAGCGGTTCGTCGTTTGCTGGAGGCAAGCTGACCAAGGTCGGGCTGCACGCGTTGTTGGGTGGTGCGCTGTCGGTGGCCCAAGGTGGCGATTTTGCCACTGGAGCATTAGCGGCTGGGGCGGATGAAACGCTAATTGATGCGTTGGCCGGCAAATTGGGTAAGGACATTTTGAATGGAACCGGCACACAAGAGCAGCGTGGTGCTGAGTCAGCTCGATTGTTGGCTATCTCGCAACTGATCGGGGTGCTGGCTGCGGGGGTTACCAATGGCGATGTCAGCATTGGTGCTGAGGTTGCTAATAATGCGACGAAATATAACTTCTTGGGGCCCGCGTCGGAGGCTCGCCGAGAAGCTGACCGAGATGCGTTAAAAAACCAGACTGCGACACCTGCACAAAGCGCAGAGTACGTGAGCTTGTCGCAAGAAAGTCAGAACCTCGATTACTTGCTAGCCAAGCAACAGTTGGGCGAGCCGTTGACGGAAGCCGAACAGGCTACGTTAGATCGTGGGTTATTGAATTATGAAATGCAGGCAATCGCAGCGCTAGGAGAGGCGGGCGGCAAGGCTGCATTGGATAGCTTGGTCCATAACGGGACTTTTTCGTCTGGTGAGTATCCGTATGCTGGTACTTCCGAACAGCAACAGGCTTGGAGGAATGCAAATTCACAAACGGCGTCTGGCTTCCTGGCTACATTGACCCGGCCCATCAGCGACGACGAAATTCTCTACAATGATGCAAAGGCAGAGCTTTCGCCAAACCCGGTCAAGGACACCTTTGGTCAGATTGCTCAGGCCGTAATTATGGCCTTGAGCTTGGAAGATGGGCCTGTGTTAAGCTCTAGCGGGTTAGGAGCTGCGCTGTCCGAAACCAAGCTTGGCAGTGAAGCGACCTCCTCGAGTTTTGGTACCTTGGGAGGTGGAGTATCCGTACCGGAGTGGAGCACTGCTGATGGTCTTTATAGCGTGCGACTTTCTGATGGGTATGCGGTGGAGTCGCCAGCGTCCAATTGGGAAGTTATAGGAGATATTGGTGCAAAAGGCGCAGATACATCCTTAGAGCGAGGTCTTGCCTATGACAACCCATCAAACCTTGTCCAAAATCGTGTAAGTGAAATTCAGTCACAAATACCTGAGAACTCTCAAGGCCGAATAACCATGGGGGTTGCGGTAGTAGAGGATGCGAATGGTGTTCGCTCTGTTCTGGTCAGTACAAGTGAACCTCGTGGCTATCTTCGCCCTGGAGTGAGTTTGCAAGAAGGCGAGAAAGTAGTTGTTGGAACTGGCCACGCAGAAGCGGATATTGTCAGCTATGCCAACGCTAACGGATTGAAAGTTGTTGATATCGGTGCGACCCGCCCTGTCTGTGCATCATGTCAGAACGTAATTGAACCGACAGGGGCCAATGTGTCAACACCATTAAAACCACTGCCAAAGGCTAAACAATGATTATGCGTTTAGAAATGGTTGAGAAAGGCCTTGTAGAAAAGCTTAAGTTAGTCAGTCAAGAGCAACGAAGAAGTGCTGTAAAAGTGGCTTGCGAACTTGCTTTTCAGGCCTGTCCAGTAGAGCTGCCTATTGTTGTCGAATCTCTTAGGCAGCTACGATCTGGTAATAAACTCACGACTGATCAGGTTTCTGGGCTAGATGCTTTAGCTGCACAGTTAGATGAGAAGTATTTTGACTTGCAAGACAGCCTGGATGAAGGGCAAAACTTACATGAAGAAGGACTTCAGTTGTTTAGCCAGGCCCGCGCTGTATCGGCGCTGTCCTTAGCTGGTGGAGAGGATTCGCTTATGACAGCGACCGAAGCAATATATGAGGCATCATCGGCCGTTGATGATGGAGCTTATATTTTTAAAGCAGTACTTTCGGTTTTGCCAGAGTCTTGATCAGCAGGTATTTTGCTTTGTCTGTGATCCGGCGCACTCTTGCGCCGGTATTTTCAGTTGCTGCTGCACCCTGATTGCGCCCTCTCTGCACTCAAGTTGCACCCGTTCTGTAGCCTTTCTGCACCCCAGTCTGACGACCTTCGGTCTACCTAACCAATACGCCCTTTTCCAGCATGATTTTTCACTCCTTAGCAGGAGCAAAATCTCAATACACAACACGCACCCCGTCCGGGGTAAGTGTTTCCTTGTAGATCAATGGATTAGCCATTTTTCGTGCTGATTGATGGCTATACATTTGTAATACAAAACAGAGCTAACTATTTGATTTGTCTAGGATCATGTGTATAGCTTTCGTTATACATCGCTCCATAGTTTCGCTGTTTCGCCTGTCCCGAGCCTTTTCCAGCGGATCAACCAGTTGCTCTGTTATGGCCAGCAGAAAGAATCCCCAGACGATAGCAGCATAAGCCCAAAAGCTATTGAGGTATTGTAGCCAAATGAAATGATCGTGACCAAATATGCTCAGCAGAGCATAGGCAAACAACAAAGCTGCGATTGGGATTGGAATTTTACACATCGAAAGCTAAATCATGGAGGCGCTTTTATCTGCGTGGTGGTGGAGGACAATATTCTCGAACTGGAAGGTATTGTTTATTCGGGTGTATGGCCAGCCTCGTTTGATCGCGATGAGTTTTATGAGGTTTTCTAGCGGGCGCTGAGTCGTAATGGTCGAGTACGTATAAAAGTGGATTAAAAATGATTGGTGTTGGTAGTAGATACCCTAATCGGGGGGTAATCTACTCTTTGCCAAACGGGAGGGGCTGCTAGCTGGAGCGCTTTTGGTGATTTTATCGGTTTTAGAGGGGGAAGCAAAAATGATGCGCGTTTTTTTGAAAAAGTTGGCGACGTCCAGCACCTGTTCATATCGTTGTGTGTGCCTGAAAGTGTGACCAAATATTGAGGTGGCAGCGATGCGAGGGCTAGTCAGTTGGGGCGCCAAGATCCGAAGATCGACTAAAATATCGCGGGCAACAGTGAATTCTGCAACGTCAGGAAGTGGAATCGAATCGCAAAAAAGTAGATCGCTCCGGAGGTTCTCAGGAACGCAATGCAGAAGGAGGTTTAATGACGTTTGATGCGGGGAAAACCAAGAAAAAACTTGACGGGTTCATGCTGCCGTTTCTGGATAATTCAGTGCGCGACCCAGTAAAGCCTATGGGGGATATCGCAGCTAATGATGTTTAATTTATATTGTTCGGTATATTTCTCGGTTACAAGGACGAAGTGATTGAGTACTTGCCCTCCAGAATAGAGTGGATTGAGGCTGCTATTCTGGAGCGAGAGGATTTTGGTCCAAATGTCAATTTCCATATGGCAGGATTAAATCGTGCGTTAGGGCTCGGGAGATGGGTTCTCAATCAGCCGAAGGGTGAGGCGTGGCAGAACGCGGCAAATGAATTGGAACAGTGTAACTCTGTAGCTGCAGGTGCATTTTCTGCGTCTGCCCTGAAAACTGCCTATTTGGATGAGTACTGCTGCTATAAGTATCTGGCTGGGGATCCAACTGGGGTGGTTGAAGAGCTTGAAACGATTCGTGGAAAGGAGGGGGCGCGGAAGCATGGGGTAAAGTCAGGGCCTTGCGCGACTTTTGCTATCTCATCAGCAAGCATGTACCTGAGGATTTTGATTCCGTCGAGGTGGCAGGGAAGAGGGTTTTGAATATTGGGTTTGTAGATCAGTGGCTTTCGATGGGGCGGTACCAGTTTGCAGCATTAGCGTTAAAGACGATTTATCATGCGGTGTCCCCTCAGATGAATGCTTTTGACGTGCTCTCGAAAATACATGAGCAAGGAACTGGGAGGAATCTCCTAGGGGTCAGGTAGAACTTTGAATGATAAGTTGATGTAGTGTTAAGAATGGGGTAGTTGTGATACCTCGCTTTTTAGTAGGCTGGGCGCTAGGGGCGGGAGTTGGCTGTCTTCATCAAAGGTTAATTGCGTGGTGGTTCTTGGTCAGTTTATACTGTATCAGTCGAGAGCTTGAAGTGCGTATGGTCTGGCTTAGCTTTACGAGTTCATTCGTGATGAAAGGAGGGAGAGTGGCGACTATATGCGACTTGTACTTTGATAAGCCTACAGTTGCACAGGGTTTGAAGTTGGCCAAGGTTTTCGACAAGGCATTTACATATGTTTCAGGGTTTGAGTATTCTGGGTATGTAGGGCTCAATATCGAGAGGGTGAAAATGGTTTCTGTAGTTACCGATCTCAGAAGAGTGGGAGTGGAAGCCTGTAGTGCGCCGGTTAGATACAGGGATCTCCTAAATTTATCACCTGATCAAGCTCATGAGCTTGCTTTGAAATATGCGTTAGCAAGCGGCGTAGGCATTGAAAATCCAGTTGTGCGATCCCCCCGGCCCTCTCCTGTGGTATGGATGTTTAGGGTTGTAAATGATCCGCGTCAGCGAATTGGTGGTGTCGTTATGGTTGATAGGTTGGATGGTCATCGATGGACGAGCGATGAATATGTAGAATATTTATACGACTACAATAATATACTTTAGGGGTCTCCGGAGACATCCCTGACTGTGAGGAAATACGCTTGCCCACCTGATCCGAGCCGCCCAAGAGCCAGATGAGCTTCCCCGATTTCTAATATGCCGGCAAGTGGAAGCAGACACGTCGCGAACGTTTCCTCGCCGAGATGGAGGAGCGCGTGCCCTGGTCAGGTCTGCTGGTCCTCACTGAGTCGTTCTTCCCAAAGGGTGGCGGCGGAAGAAAACCCTGTCACGGGCACGATGGCCGGTCTCAATTTTACAGCCTGGTCGAGTCTGCCAAAGCCAGTAGTCAACATCCCTTGCTAAAGCGCTGGGTTTTGAAGGTTTTAAAGAGAAGTGATCTTATGGTGTTAGAGTTTTCTGCACAAAATGGTGTAACGTGTCTCGCTGGTGTCCGTGAGCGTGATGCTGTTAGAAAGATTTTTGGTGGGGGGTATAGGGTTGTAGGTAAGAGTTTGTATGGCGTTAATACGACAGATTCTTTCGTGAGTGAAGGTCTAAAGGTCTTTTATGATGTTTTAGATTGTGTTTCGGGGGTGGAGCTTTATCATCCTCAATCGGAGCTTTTTCTTGCAGGGGCAAATGCGCTAGGGATAAGCCTAGGAGAGCTTAAGTTGCTGCTGGTAAGTTTAGGGTGCGAGTTTTGTTTTAATGCGGAGGAAATTATTTTGATCTCTTTTTCTGGGCAGGCAAGATTTTATGTTCCGGAAAGCCATGAGGAAAAAGATCTTGCGATTGTTGAGGCTGTCTATATTGGGGTTCCTGGGCTTTGAGGCAAAATCGGGTGTAAGGTAAATAGGCGCATAGTGGTCGAGTACCAGACTCAGCAAGCCCTTTGTGATCGCTACACGCAGCACCGCAACTTTTCTTGTTTTCATTCAAGGCTTTAGGAGTACCGCATGAGGCTACGTTTTTGGTGGGAGAATGTTTTTAATCATCTTAAGCCGTGTTGTAGTTCGGATGTAGTCAGGGACGATGGTGTTAGCGTTCTGGCCTGCCTCCTGACTGATGATGGGGGCCTAGGCGTTGAGCACGCGATAGCTTGGTTAAAAGAGGGGGTGAAAAGGCTTGAGTTGGTGAAGTTTCATAAGGCCACCCACCTGAGTTGGGGATGTGAGGTTTGGGGGGCTGATTTTGGTGAGGCTTATGTTAAGGTTTACTCTCTTATTGATGAGGATTATTTCGAATTGCTGGAATTTTCGACTTTTGAGTGTGCGCTACAGGAGTGGTTGAGATTCCTGGTTGCGGGGCCTGTTTTTGGACCTGGTCATGAAGTCATTGTTTGAAGCGCTCGTTGTTTTTTTGGGGGGGCAGCGTCCGAACGAAAAGAATTTTTTCATATCGATAGTGCAGGTCTGGATTTGTAGTAAAGATGGAGGAAGATATTGTTTTTGCCTCATGAGTATGGAGGGGTGTGAGGTTCAGACAATCCCAAGTGTGAGGAAACGTTTGGACCATTGTCGAGGCAATAGCGGGTGAGGTTGAATGTCTGGAGGGTTGCAAGGAGAGCGTTGAACTGGGTGATAGGCTTAGCTTCGTAGCTGACATCACGGTTGGCATGATTGACAGAGCAACCTTTAAAGCCAAGGCCGTAAAATTGGTTTGTAACGTGTGATTGGCGCTAATTTTGAAAAGGGCGTGGTGATAAATAGGGTCAGAGGTTTTCGGATTGACTCATGTTTTTAAATAGGGGGCGGTATAGGTAAGCGGGTGTGTGAGCTGTAATAATGCTACTTCGTATCTTTCGTGTGTTGGTTTCCAATGAGTCACGCTGTTGAGGTTCAGATTTCTGTACGCCCTGCTTCGGAGCTCGAAGCGTGTGCCGATTTCCAAATTGTAATCAGACCTGTTCTTTTTAGGTGTGAACGACACTGGGTGCGTAGGTTATATATATTGGGATGGAGCCGGTGCCACGACGGGCCAATTTCATTAACGCATAATCATCTAAGGGAAGGGGTATGATCGAGGCAAAATGTGAGCAGTGTGGCGCGTGGCTGGAGTTTCGTGTTTAGGGCAGCACGGCGGGTTCTTTCTGCGATGAGTGCGGTTGGTGTGGTGACAACCAAGATTCAGTAACTCCACCTCGACGAGGCAGCTTACAGTGTTCTCGTTCCCCAACAGGCCTCAGCCGTTCAACAGATAAAGGTAGTGGCCGAAGTTTCGAGGGGCAGTTTTGCCAAGGCCAAGTCGATGCTGCAGGGACCCGCTATTCCCGTGTTCGTGGGGCGGGCTACCGATGTTCTGGTTGCGTTACGCCGGTTGCGTGCTGCTTCGCTTTTGGTGGATGTAGGTTCGGAATTTCCCCATGCGCAGTGAACCTTGGTACCACCCTGTGGAGAACGAAGTGACGCTGTTGAAGCTCGATGACCTGGACCACCCCATGAAGCGGGTTTACCAGTTATCCAAGGTATTGGAAGAGGACTCAAAACGTGTGGCACTGACTCAGGCGCTGACGTTGGATGCTGCCAGGCCCATGATGGGTTTGAAAGGGACGTACGGGTTGTTCGGTACTGCGCAATGTTGGGACAGCATCCATCAAAGCCGTATGCCATTGAAATTTGTCTCTGGGGTCATCCTTCGCACTTCTTTTGCCGGGCAAGATACTCCGGGGCTGCCTGATAAAGCAGAGCTCCGCTTGCGCGATGGCTCGGTCGTTGATGTAGGTATTTATATCAATGACGATGAAGATGTGTCGCTGTTCAAGCCAGGGCGCAGGGTGAGGGTGGTGTACGCCCTTGATGAGCTAAAGAAGCAGCCAGCGGCAGAGTGGGGAGTGAGTTACGTGACAACTGCTCTTGAAATGGCGGTTTCCTTAGCGGAGGTAGCCAGCAGGCCGGGGTTTATGGAACGGTGGTTTTCGAAACTGTTTGCCTACAGGCGGCGTACGCCCAGTTAGCCCCTTCGGTAGCACTGAAGCCGCTGCCGCAGGCCATTTGCAGGTTGAGACCCTCGCCCAGGCAAACGGCGCCATCCCTGATGCGGCTTAGTGAGGAAGATGGGCACGTACTGCCAGATCAACACCCAGCGCTTTCATCACCGTCAGCAATGTTTTCAACGTGGGGTTGCCATGCTCGCTGAAGGAGCGGCACAGCTGTTCGCGTGATAGCCCTGTCTGTTTCGCCAGTTCGGTCATTCCCTTGGCGCGGGCTACCACTCCCAGCGCTTTAGCCACATAGGCCGAGTCTGCGGTTTCCAATGCATCACTCATGAACTCGGCAACCGCCGCTGGGCTGGTGAGGTACGTGGTTGGGTTGTAGTCAGTAAATGTTTCAGTCATTTTGCGTTCTCCATATTTGCAATCTCTCCCCGCAGTCAGCCACTGACGAAAAACCTGTAGCCGCTGCCGCCAGGCTTCGCTGGTCCGGGCATGCACCGGCAATCTCCAGCGGGGCACAGACCCAGCGCAGCCTGGCCGCAGCGCCTACATTAGGCCAGCATCGCCCCAGGCCGCCCCCACATGGCGGCCACCACCTCATGGGTCAACCAGTACCGCAGCGCCCGGTTTTCGGGAATGTTGTGATGCACCAGCATGGTGTAGGCCCCCGACTCGCTGATCAGGGCTTTTTCCTCCCGCCGGCCGGCGTGTTCCAGGCAGGCGTCCAGGCGTTGGTCATCATCGAGTTTTTCCAGAATGCGCGGGCTTAGGTGCACGCCCATCAAACGCCCAAGGTCCTGGGCACAGAACCAGATCTGGCGGTTGTGGGCGACGGCGCGCAGGGCGCGGTGGTGGCGGATGAAGAGGGTGGGTTGCAGGATGTGCATGAGGTGGCTCCGTAGCAGGTGGAGCCGCCAGACGTCGTCGTCAAACGAAGGGTGGCGGCTGTGTGCAGGTTGACGAACCGAGGCTACGAACCCGGCAGGCCCGAGGGCCTCCCACACACAGCC
>KI547168.1:405287-417396 GCA_000497835.1 gamma proteobacterium L18
CACAGCCGCCATAACGCGGGGTGGCATGATAGCCAATTACCGTGCTGTGGGGCTGCGATTTTCGTAGGCTTCAGATCGTCAAATCTGGTCGCTGTTGTGTGGCGACGGAGGAAGACTAGGCGGGTAGGAGGTGGGCTACAACCCCGTATTTCTGGGCTTTTTGGGTGGTTAGGGAAACCATATGGGGACGATTTTCCCGGCTGGGTTGGGCTGTGGCGGGGCGGGCCCGTTCAGCCTACGGTAATGGCTAAAGGTTCTTACAGCAGAGTCGGAAAGTGCCTACGAACCTCCGGCGCATTTCCCGCGAGAAATGTGGAAGGGCCTACATTCCAGGCCGGCGTGATGGTAATGGCGCTATGCCATTTGGCGGCCATTGGATATCATTTACGGAACAATGATGTCTCAGGACATGTTCCCAGTAAGGATGCTGCGCGTATTGCAGCTGGATTGCCTGCCACGCGGCAGCACCCCGGAATGAGTGTGAGTAGAAGGTGTCGTTAATAGTTTGGTTGAGAAGCGTTGCAGGTGTGAAGCCAAGCAGCAAGCAAATGCGCCCGGCCGTTGTCGGGCGGCCACTGCCTACCAGGAACGTGGCTGCTTTTGAAGTTTCAAACCTTGATACGTGGGAAGGCTCGCCACGAATTTCGGTGCAGAGCATCTGGACAGGTATAGAGGCGGCGGTGCCACCGCAGGTTTTTGCACAATTCAGGCGCCTAGAGCGCGACGCGTTGCGAATGAAATCGGGCTGGCCTGGCAAGACGTACGCGTTGTTGTGCCAGGCAGAGTCGGCCGGGTTGTTGGATGAGTCGGCGATGGATGAACTGGAGGCCATGCTTCTGGAGTGGGCGTAGCTCTTTTGCGTAAGCAGGCCGCCAGAAAGCACTGAGGGGCGCCGAAGCGCCCCTCAAGGTCTTGTTGCTTGCTCTTTTTTTATTATTGAGGGGCGGCCTGTTGTTGTTTTTGGCGACCGTGACCCTTTACCGCTGTTTCGTGTGGCCCACATCCTGGGTCAAGAGCAAACGTATTTTTTTGAGCGCTGATTCGCCTGTCACCGGTACGTCGCTGCCTTGGGGCAGTTTTGTTGTTCTGTGTACGGTGTGGGGCAAGCCCCAGTGGCGCATCCTCTCCAAAAAAATCTGTTAGCTTCGCCTCTGCCGCGATTGTTCTTGTTATGCCAGAGCCGTTACGTGTTGTTTTTATTGGGTACTGCTGTTTTATTGTTTTTGTTGTACGAGAGATATAGCAGGTCCCGTGCCAACTTTTCAAAACCCAATGAATCCGGGGCTTTCGCCGTTTTCAGGAATTTTTCACCGGGTTTTCACAACCCAAGGTGTTTCCCTGTTACCCGTTTTGTGGGGAAAAGTGCGGGTGAGGTGACACTTTGTCGCACCCCTGTGGGTGGTGTCAACGCAGGCGACGCGGTCAGCCAGAAAAACCGCGTCGCTTGCATCGCGAGCAAGCTTTGCTCCCACAGTGGGTACCGCCACAAGACAGGGGCTGCTACGGGAATGGTGGCGCTGGGAGGGTTTGATGGATTTCACAAAGCACTGAGGGGCGCCGAAGCGCCCCTCAAGGTCATGTTGCTTGCTCTTTTTTTATTATTGAGGGGCGGCCTGTTGTTGTTTTTGGTGGCCGTGACCCGTACCGCTGTTTCGTGTGACCCACATCCTGGGTCAAGAGCAAACGTATTTTTTTGAGCGCTGATTCGCCTGTCACCGGTACGTCGCTGCCTTGGGGCAGTTTTATTGTTCTGTGTACGGTGTGGGGCAAGCCCCGGTGGCGCGTCTTCTCCAAAAAAATCTGTTAGCTTCGCCTCTGCCGCGTTTGTTCTTGTTATGCCAGAGCCGTTACGTGTTGTTTTTATTGGGTGGTACTGAGTTTTTTGTTTTTGTTGTGCAATAGATATAGCAGGTGCCGTGCCAACTTTTGCAAAGCCCCGTAAATCAAGGGTTTGCCCGTTTGGAGCCCCTCGGGAACAGCCCGAATGACGGAAAAAGTGTTCCCCTGATACTCGTCCGTCACCCCTGCGGTAACACACTGTCCCCACACCCGCGCGCCCGTGCTACCCGTGAGCCATTGGCGCGGCCCAGTTGCTGGCTGATGCGCTGGCCCACCGCGATCACGGCGTCCAGGTCGATGCCGGTGTGGATGCCCATGCCGTGCAACAGGTACAGCACGTCCTCGGTGGCGACGTTACCGCTGGCGCCCTTGGCATAGGGGCAGCCGCCCAGGCCGGCGACTGAGCTGTCGAATACGCTGATGCCTTCCAGCAGCGCCGCGTAGACGTTGGCCAGGGCCTGGCCGTAGGTGTCGTGGAAGTGCCCGGCCAATTGTGCGCGGGGTACCACGGCGGCCACGGTGTCGAACAGTGTGCGGGTGGCGCCGGGTGTGCCGGTGCCGATGGTGTCGCCCAGCGATACTTCGCGGCAGCCCATGGCGTGCAGCTCGCCCGCCACCGCCGCCACTTGGGCCGGGGCGATGGCGCCTTCATAGGGGCAGCCCAGCACGCAGGACACATAGCCGCGCACCGGGATGCCAGCGGCCTGGGCGGCGCCCATCACCGGGGCGAAGCGCGCCAGGCTGTCGCTGATGCTGCAGTTGATGTTGCGCCGGGAGAACGCTTCGGAGGCGGCGGCGAACACGGCCACCTCGCTGACGCCTGCGGCGAGGGCGGCTTCAAAGCCCTGCAGATTGGGGGTCAGCGCCCCATAGGTAACACCGGCGCGGCGGGTGATACGGGCGAACACTTCACCGGAGCCGGCCATCTGCGGCACCCATTTGGGGGACACGAAGCTGCCGGCTTCTATGTAGCTGAAGCCGCACGCCGTCAACTCGTCAACCAACTGCACCTTGGCGGCGACGTCGATGGGGCGTGCTTCGTTCTGTAGGCCATCGCGGGGGCCGACCTCGATCAGGCGGACGGCGTGGGGCAGGGCCATGGGCTTACTCCTGTGCGGTGACGGGGCGGGTGTCGATCTCGGCCAGGGCCTGGGCGCAGCGCTCTTCGGCGGTGTCCAGTTCCAGCTGCATCTGCTGAATGTCGAGCAGCTGTTGTTGCAGCTGTTGGCGGCGTTCGCTGATTTTAGCCAGCATGCTGGTCAGCTGTTTCTGGTTGCCGCTGGGGTCGTACAGCTCGATCAGCTCGCGGCACTCGGCCAGGGAGAAGCCGATGCGCTTGCCGCGCAGGATCAGCTTGAGGGTGACCTTGTCGCGGGGCGAGTAAATGCGCTCCTGGCCACGGCGCTCGGGGCTGAGCATGCCCTGTTCTTCGTAGAACCGGATG
Organism: gamma proteobacterium L18; assembly: GCA_000497835.1. GTDB lineage: Bacteria > Pseudomonadota > Gammaproteobacteria > Pseudomonadales > Pseudomonadaceae > Aquipseudomonas. Next base: position 408,571 of record KI547168.1, read on the forward strand.
GCGCGGGTGGTGATGTCCAGTTCGCGGGACAGGTCGGAGATGCTGTAGGTCATGGTGGGGCTCGCAAGGGGGTTGACGTAAACGTAAGCCTTGCTTGACGTTAACGTCAAGCGTGCCCACAGGTAATTACCACCTGGCAACCCTGGGCCTGCGGCTCAATGGCAGCCTTTCCCTACTGCCAAGGAGTGCACCATGAACGATTTCGAGTTCCCCCCGCTGACCCTCGACGCCTTGCCGCCGCTGCTGTTCGGCGCGTTCACCGAGGAAATCGACCCGGCCTGGCGGGCGCTGCAGGTCGAGCTGCAACTGTCGGCCTTGCGCCGTACCGTGGGCGAGGACGGCGACCTGCAGTCCGCCGCCTGGCAACGCGTGCAACACCTGCAGACGCAAGGGGTGCAGGCGCGCGCCGCCTGTGCGCGGGCGGCGCGCGCAGTGGTGGCCCGGCCCGACGCCTGGGCGGTGTTCAAGCCGGGCCATGTGCTGTTCGACACCTTGTGCACGGCGCAGCGCCAGGCGCTGCGCGCCGAAGGGCAGATGGCCAAGGCCCTGGGCCTGCTGGGCACGGTTCAGGCAGCGCGCCTGGATGCCCTGCTGGACGCACCCGACGACCAGCAACGCGCCGACGGCGACACCCTGATCGCTGACCTGGCGCTGCTCAACCCGGCGGGTAACGAGGTGGTGCCGGGCGTGCTGTTGATCACCCATCGCGACGCGCTCGCCCAGCCGTCCGCCGAGCACGAGGTGCTGGTGCATTGGCCAGGCGCTCAGGGTGGCCTGGCGTCGTTCCGTTCGCTGGATGATTTAAAGGACGCCCTGCTGGTGGGCGCCGACGCCACCGTCCATGCCCAGACCACCCTGTCGGTCGCACCGTTGGTGGGGCATGCTTTCGACCTGGGCCTGGCCCGGCAATGGCGGCAGCAGTTGGGGCGGGTGCAGGCGATCGAAGCGGGGCAGTTCACCTACCCCGATGCGCCCAGCGTGGCGGCCTCCCGCCAGCGCTGGCAACGGGAAGCGGCCCAGGCTTTGGCGGCGCCCCGTCACGATGCCCGCGATCAGGCCCTGGCCGAGCTGCTGCATGAGCTGAACGCGGATACGCTGGCGCGCAGCCTGCCGGCGTGGATGAGCAACCTGGCGCAGGTGGATCGCGATGAAGTCCAGCAGCGTGTGGACGCGTATTTGCAGGCCCTGGATAGCGCCCGCCAGCAGTTGCAGCGCGACGTGGCGCCCCGCGACGAGTTCGTCGCGGCGCAATGGGCCGGGCCCTTGCAACGTCAGTTCGGCGTGCAGCCCGAGCAACTGCAGGTGGATGTGCCGGTGTCGGTGCAGGCCGTCAAGGAAGTGGTGGGCGGCAGCGGCGCGCCGGGCACGCCCTCGGTGCTGATCAACACGCCCAGCGCCGAGCGTGAAACCCTTAGCCTGGAGCGTCTGGCGCTGATGGGCGTGGACGCGACCCTGGCCACGCGTCTGCAGTTTGCCCAGGTGCAAGGGCTGAACCTGGCTGTCGGCACGCCGTTGCCCAGCGTGGCCTGGCTCAGCGAACAGACGGTGGCCCTGGACGTGGCAGCCAGGTATGAGCAAAGCCTGCGCGACGCGTTCACCGGCCCTGCCGAAGACAACGCCGAGGCGGTGCGCGCCCGCCGCGAGGTGCTGTTGGCGCCTTGGCAGACCAGCCTGGCCTTGCACATCACCCTGGCACGCCTGCGCGGTCGGCTGAATGTTGCGGCGCTGGAACTGCTGGGCAACCCCCAGGCCCAGCTGTTCACCGTGCGCCTGCATCGGGGGCCCAACAGCCTGGAGGCGCAGGCCACGACCACCCTGGGCAGCGTCACGCTGGTGCGCCACCCGGACACCTCCCTGACCGTACTGCACCTGCCCGATGCGCCCAACGGCAAGGTGCTGAGCTACCACGACAGCCCCGAACAGGCTTGTGTGGCGCTGGCGCGGATGGCCCTGGACAGTGGCATGGTCGACTACCTGGCCAGCCAGCCGCTGGTGGGGGACCCCGCGCTGCAGGCGGCTTACATCCGCCAGGCGCTGCTGGCCAACTTCACCGGTTTCATTGTGCCGGGCGAGCGGCTGGCCACCGCTGGCAGCCTGGCCGAGCGGCAACTGCACTTGCAATTGGGGCGCGCTGTCACCCAGCACCGCGCCTCGGCGCGCTCGCGCGATACGTTATGGCTGGAGGCTGCCGCCCAGGGCCACGGCGAGATTTTCACCATCATCAAGGTACTGGTCGGGCTGGTGCCCTTCGTGGGCACCGCGGTGGGGGTGTATGACGCTTTTGAAAGCGCTGTCGCTGCCATCGATGGCTGGCGTGGCGGGCGGCCGGGCGACAGCCTCGACCAGTTGGAGAATCTGCTGGCGGCGCTGGTGGGCGCGGCCATGGACGTGCTGCCTGGCGTGGCGGCGGGCAATGCCGCCAAGGTGCGTACGCTGCTCAGGACCCGGCAGGCCGCCAGTGGTCGGCGAGTGGGCCCCGTGGTGGACAGCGCCGCGGCGTTTCGCGGCTATGAAAGCCCGCTGTCACCGGCGCTGTTGCGCAACCCCGAGGCTGGTATCTATCGGCATGCCGACCAGCCTTATATTGTGCGCGCCGGCCATGCCTACCCCGTGCAGTGGGACGCGGCGTACCGCACCTGGCGCTTACAGGGCAATGCGCTGAAAACGTATCGCCAGCCGGTGGTGCTGGACGCCAGCGGCCAGTGGAATACCCACGGTGCGGTGTATGGACGGCTGGTGGCGGGCGGCCTGCCGGGCGGCGGGGCGGTGCTGACCCACGTGGCTGACCAGATGGTGGAGCACCTGCCCCAGGCGGTGCAACGCCGCCTGCCGCGCTGGCTAGGGGATGCGCAAGTGCGCGAACAACGGCGTATCTATGACCGCATGATCACTGAGGAGCGCGAAGTGTCGCGGTTGTTCCAGGCCACCGAGCAGGCCCGGCAGCGTTACGTCAGCAACGACGAGTCGCTGCGCCAGGCCTTGGTGCGGTCGGGCACCGAGGAAATCCAGGCCTGCGACCAGTTGCTGGTGACCCTGGCCGAGCAGCGCGCCCGTCTGCCCGACAGTGTCTATCGCAATACCGTGCGTGGTACCCGCTACCAGGCCATGGGCCGCATTCAGAACCTGATTCGCCTGGGCAAGGATCGCCTGCGGGTGTTGGCGGCCGAATATGTCCAGATGCAGGAGGCTCAGAATGCCCGGGTGGCCGCAGCGGAACGCCGTGAGGTGGAATTGCAGGCGTTTATCCGCGACAGCGAGGCGTTCCTGCGCCAAGGCCGCGAGCTGCGCGTCCAACTGCTGGAACAGGTGGATTTCATCGAGCGCTGGAGTACCCGCTTCGAACAGGAATGGCATCGTGCAGCCCTGGACCCACGGCGCAAGGCGGACATGGAGCGGGTGATGCGTGAGAGCGATTACCGCTATCAGCCGCGGCTGCACCAGGTCATGAAGGCTGAAACCCTGCTCAAGCTGGTGCTCAAGGATGAACTGGGTGGTACGCCTGAGCGGTTGGTGCTGGTCCGCCTGTTCGCCCGCGATGTGCGGGCGCTCAACGCCTTGCTCAGCACCTGGCGCGACATGGGCGAGGTGGCCAACCTCAGCAGCGCCCACCGCAAGCGTCTGCTGGAGCAGTTCGTGGCCGAAATGGAACATTTTCGCTGGCGCCTGGAGGAATGGACCGGTGCCTACCCCGAGCAGATCGACCTGCGCTACCAGAAGGGCGTGCTGCGCCATCTCAAGGGCCTGAGTGAACAGGCCCAGGCCGAGCTGGGGCGTGACGTGCCCACCCTGCGCCGCGAGCAGCCTGAAGGCGGGCCGCGCAAGCGGGTGTTCGAAACCGTGGATGACCGGGTGCTGATCGGCACCGAGCGCGGCAAGGGCGATGCGCAGATCATGCAGGTGGACCTGCAGGACGGCACCGCCCAGCGTTATCAGCGCCAGGCCAATGGCAAGTGGCAATTGCAGGAAGCCGCGGCGCTGCAGCGTCAACTGTCAGAACTGCAGGCCCAGGCCCAGGTGCGTCTGGACAAGTCGGGGCAACTGGCGTTGCGTGCTGAAGGGTACAGTCGCAGGGGCATGGCGCTCGCCAGTGTCGAGGATTTGCTGGTAAACGAGGGTCGTGGCCTGGAGGGCCTGGCCCGGCAGATCGAACGCCTGGCCACGGCGATGGATGACATCGCCGACCTGGTGGCGCGATTGCGTGCCCGCGGCCAGGACCTGGTGACCCAGGGCCAAGCCCTGCGCGTGCGCCTGACCAAGGCCAGCGACCAACCCACCATGGCCTACGTGGAGTACTTGCTGGACCAGCGACAAGTGCGTCTGGAGCGACGGGGTGGGCGGGTCGCCGAAGGCTTTGAAGGGCAGAGCTTTTTGCAGGAGTACGCCGTGGTGGACCTGGCCAGTGGCGAGGACCTGTGGTTCGCGCATTTTCATTACCAGAAGCAGCGACACGGCTTTGACGCCTTCAGCGCCGCCCACCTCAAGCGCGGTGACCAGCGCCTGCTGGGGGCGCAGTGGGAAGCGCAGCAGGCGGCCCAGGGCTTGAACAGCCGCGTGTGGCGCAGCCCCATCAACCTGCCCCAGGCCCGACAGCACTTTGAGCCGTTGGGGTAAGGGCTGTCTTGAAGCGGCGTCGTCTGCATCGCGACCAAGGTCGGCTCCTACGCCGTCCGTGGTCGCGGTGCCGTCGCCGCCGACCTGTAGCAGCAACTGTCTTGAAATCGCGTCGCCTGCATCGCGGCCAAGGCCGGCTCCTACCACGTACGGCGTAGGAGCCGACCTTGGTCGCGATGCAGACAACGCGGTCCTGTAGCTGCCGAACGCTGCGTCTGGCGTACGTGGTGCATCAGTTGTACCGCAGCGCCTGTGACGCGACCTGGCGGCCGCTGCTACAGGGGACCGCGTCGTCTGCATCCAGTAGCAGCAACTGTCTTTGTGGGAGTGGGCTCTGCCCGCGAAAAACACACCGCGGTACGTCATGAAGTCCGCGTTACCTTCTTCGCGGGTAGAACCCGCTCCCACAGGGGCTACGCGGTGCGGTTCTGGTCGGCGCGGGTCACCGCCTGGCCCAGTTCGATCATCTGTTCGCGCATCCAGCGGTTGGCCGGGTCCTGGTCGGTGCTTTCGTGCCAGTACAGGTGGGTTTCCACCGGGGGCACGTCGTTCACCGGCAGGGCCACGTAGTTCAGGTCATGACGCCGGGCGAAACGCTCGGGCACGGTCATCACCATGTCGGTCTGCTGCAGCACCTGGGAGGCCATCAGGTAATGCTGCGAGCGCAGGGCAATCTTGCGTTGCAGGCCCATCTTGCCCAGGGCCAGGTCCACGTAGCCCAGGCCGTTGCGGCGGCTGGAAATATGGATGTGGGTCAGGGCCAGGTAGTCGTCCAGGCTGATCTTTTCCTTGGTCAGCGGGTGGCCCTTGCGCAGGGCGCACACGTACTGGTCTTCCATCAACTTGACGTGGCGCACCTGGGGGTCGGTGTTCAGCGGGGCGTCCACGGCAAAGTCCAGGCGGCCGGCGGCCAGTTCCTTGGTGGTCTCGCGGCGCTTGCACAGGAAGCTTTCGATCACCACCGCCGGCGCCAGGCGGCGCAGGCGCTGGAACATGGGCGGCAAGATCACCGCCTCGGTGAGGTCGGTCATGCTGATGCGGAAGGTCTTGTTGGCCTGCAGCGGGTTGAAGATGCGGCTTTCCTGCACCGACACGCGCAGCAGCGACAGGGCGTTGCGCACCGGGCCGATGATGTTCTGCGCCATGGGCGTGGGCACCATGCCCTGGGCGGTGCGCACGAACAGCGGGTCGTTGAAGGTTTCGCGCAGGCGCGCCAGGGCGTTGGACACCGCCGGCTGGGTGATGCCGACGATCTGGCCTGCGCGGGTGAGGTTGGCCTCGGTGTAGATGGCATCGAAAACGATGAACAGATTCAGGTCGACCTTGCTCAGGTTCATGTGGCTGCGCTCTTGTTGTGGTTATGCCGATGCATCGCGTCATCCTATATCGGTGATGAATGATAATAGACGCCGAGAATAGGTTAGATAAATCTTGGTGCCTGTTCTAGCATCGTTTTCATGCCAACGACAACCCTTGCCCACAGGTAGCCGCCCCATGGATTTTGCTTATTCGCCCAAGGTTCAGGAATTGCGTGAGCGCGTCACCGCGTTCATGGACGCGTATGTGTACCCCGCCGAAGCCGTGTTCGAACGCCAGGTGGCCGAGGGCGATCGCTGGCAGCCCACCGCGATCATGGAAGAGCTGAAAAACAAGGCGCGCGCCGAGGGCCTGTGGAACCTGTTCCTGCCCGAATCCGAGCTGGGCGCGGGGCTGACCAACCTGGAATACGCGCCGTTGGCGGAAATCATGGGGCGTTCGCTGCTGGGGCCGGAGCCGTTCAACTGCTCGGCGCCCGACACCGGCAACATGGAAGTGCTGGTGCGCTACGGCAGCGAGGAGCACAAGCGCCGCTGGCTGGAACCGTTGCTGCGTGGCGAGATCCGCTCGGCCTTTGCCATGACCGAGCCTGACGTGGCCTCGTCCGACGCCACCAACATGGCCGCCCGTGCCGAGCGCGACGGTGACGAGTGGGTGATCAATGGCCGCAAGTGGTGGACCTCCGGCGCCTGTGACCCGCGTTGCAAGATCATGATCTTCATGGGCTTGAGCAACCCCGATGGGCCGCGTCACCAGCAGCATTCGATGATCCTGGTGCCGGTGGATACGCCCGGGGTTAAGATCGTGCGGCCACTGTCAGTGTTCGGCTATGACGACGCACCCCATGGCCACGCCGAGGTGCTGTTCGATAACGTGCGGGTGCCTTATGACAACGTGCTGCTGGGCGAAGGGCGCGGGTTCGAGATTGCCCAGGGGCGCCTTGGGCCAGGCCGCATCCACCACTGCATGCGCTCCATCGGCATGGCCGAGCGGGCGCTGGAGCTGATGTGCAAACGCGCGGCGGAACGTACTGCCTTTGGCCGCCCGTTGGCACGGCTGGGCGGCAATATCGACAAGATCGCCGATTCGCGGATGGAGATCGACATGGCCCGGCTGCTGACCCTGAAGGCGGCGTACATGATGGACACCGCCGGCAACAAGGTGGCCAAGAGCGAGATCGCGCAGATCAAGGTGGTGGCGCCCAACGTGGCGTTGCGCGTGATTGACCGGGCGATTCAGATTCACGGCGGCGCGGGGGTGAGCGGTGATTTCCCGCTGGCCTACATGTACGCCATGCAGCGCACGTTGCGATTGGCCGATGGCCCGGACGAAGTGCATCGGGCGGCGATTGGCAAATACGAAATCGGCAAGTACGTGCCCAAGGAGCTGCTAAAGGGGGCGCGCTGATTGAGCCGTTGTGGGACCGGGCGAAGCTCGGGAAGAGGCCCGTCAGTTCAACCGAGTTGCCTGCTTCCCGAGCTTCGCCCGGTCCCACAACGGCTACAGGTCAATACACCCACACCTCCACCCGCCGGTTCTTGATGCGGCCTTCATCCAGGTCGTTGGCCGCCACCGGCATCTCCGCGCCCAAGCCGCGAATATCGCGCATCACCACGCCGTTGCGCGCCAGCTCACGGCGCACGGCCATGGCCCGCAACCGTGACAGCAACAGGGCGCGGGCGTCGTCGTCCTTGGTGTCGCCGAAGCCCACCAGGGTCACGTCCTTATAGGTCTTGCCGTGCACCCGCAGGTATTCCAGCACCCGCTGTACGTCGGCCTGGGCCTTGTTGTCCAGGCTGGCGCTGCCTTCGGCAAAACGGAAATTCACCGACAGGCGCTGGGCCTCGCTGGCCAGCTGGCGGTAGTCGCCGGGCATGGTGAGGCTGGTTGGTACCTGGATGGCCTGCACGGTCTGTGACACAAAACCATACTGGGCAACGATGGCCTGGCCCTTGTCGCTCTGGGTGAAGCGCACCAGCGCCTGCGCCCAGGGGTTATTGCGCGCGGGTGGCAGGTAAAAGTAGAGGCGCCGCGACAATGGATAGTCCTCGGTGGCGATCAGGCTGATGCTGGGCGGCATGGCTTGCGCGGCGCCGTCGCCGATGGCCAGGGCACGGGCGTGGCGCACGTAGGGCAGGCCGATGAAGCCGATGGCCTGGGGGTCGCGGCTGACTTCATCGGACAACTGCTCGCTGGACTCCAGCCGCCGGGCGCTGGCGGCCAGGGCTTTGCCGCGCGGGCTCAGCAGCAGTTCCTTGAAGGTGTCCCAGGTGCCGGACTGGTCATCGCGGGCGAACAGGTGGATCGCCCCGTGGCCTGGCCCCAGCTGGGCCCAGTCGCGGATTTCCCCGGAAAAGATCTGCGCCAGTTGCCCGGTGCTGAGCTGGTGCAGGGGGTTGTCGGGGTGCACGATCACGGCCACGCCGTCGATGGCGATCACCTGCTCGGCCTCGGCGCTTTTCAGGTCGCCCAGTTTGTCCAGGGCCACCAGTTCGCTGTCCTTGATCGGCCGCGAGGCGGCGGCCAGGTCAGCTTCGCCGTGCTCCAGTGCGCTGAAACCGGTGGTGGAACCGTGGGCGTCGATCTCGATGCGCAGGTGCTGGCCGTCCACGGTCAGGGCCGACACTTCTTGTTCGTTGGCATGCGGCCCGGCGTCGATCTGTACCTGCTTGAGCCCCTGATCCAGCAGCATGGCCTTGACCAGGGCCGGGCCCAGTTCGGCGCCGATGGTGTTGGAGCCCTGGATGCGCAGCACGGGGACGTCGGCCTGGGCGGCGAGGGGTACGGATAAAAAGGCCAGGGTGAGGAGGAGGCGGGGGAGCATGGTTCTCGGACCGGTTAGCCGTGGGGGCGGTGTGGCGAGAATAAGACAGGGGGGTTACGGGGTGTTACGAGGGG
>KI547168.1:417721-425156 GCA_000497835.1 gamma proteobacterium L18
GTTCTTGAGCTCGAGCGCCGCCCGCGCGGCGCTTCCCGGGCGCAGCCCGGTCCTACATCTGTTTCGGGCCAGTTTTGCCTGTGCCATTACCTGGTCCGCCTTGTTCTTTCACTACCGATCTGCAGTGAACCAACAGAGCGGTCGAGGTGATCTCACAGGCAAAACTGGCCCGAAAACAAATGTAGGACCGGGCTGTGCCCGGGAAGCGCCGCGCGGGCGGCGCTCGATCTCAACATCCCCACAAAACCCAAAGCGAACGCCCGCAAACCTATGCCAACTTCAACCAGATCGGCGCATGATCCGAAGGCTTCTCCATCCCCCGCAACTCATAATCCACCCCCGCATCCGCCACCCGCGACAACAAGCCGTTGGAGGCCAGGATCACGTCAATGCGCAGCCCGCGCTTGGGCTCGTCCTCGAAACCACGGCTGCGGTAGTCGAACCAGCTGAAACGGTCGGTCACGTCCGGGTTCAGGTGCCGGAAGCTGTCCACCAGGCCCCAGTTCTTCAGGCGCGCCATCCACTCGCGTTCTTCGGGAAGGAAGCTGCATTTGCCGGTCTTCAGCCAGCGCTTGGCGTTGTCCGGGCCGATGCCGATGTCGCAGTCCTCGGGCGAGATGTTCACGTCGCCCATCACCACCAGCGCCTGGTCGTTGCTGAACTGGCCTTCCAGCAGCGCCTGCAGGTCTTCGTAGAAGCGCTGCTTGGCCGGGAATTTGGTGGGGTGGTCGCGGCTTTCACCCTGGGGGAAGTAGCCGTTCATGATGGTCACCGGGTTGCCGTTGGCGTCGGCGAAGGTGCCCCAGATGAAGCGGCGCTGGGCGTCTTCTTCGTCAGTGCTGAAACCCTTGTGCAAGGCCAGCGGCGCCTGGCGCGACAGCAATGCCACGCCGTAGTGGCCCTTTTGGCCATGGAAGTGCACGTGGTAGCCCAGGGCCTGGACTTCGGCCAACGGGAACTGCTCGTCGCTGACCTTGGTTTCCTGCAGGCCGATCACGTCGGGCTGGTGTTTTTCGATCAGCGCCGCCAGCTGATGGGGCCGGGCACGCAGGCCGTTGATGTTGAACGAGACAATCTTCATGGAGGCGGCAGTCCTGGGTAAAACGTCGATGCTAACGGATGGGCCGCAGCATGGCGAGCCTCGTGCTAGCGTCATTGGATGGAACCCTCGCGCGTTGCCACACCCCAATACAACAATGCGCTGCATCGAGCGGCGCCGTGCTGCACAGGAGTTCAACCATGACCCAGACGGCCACCATCGTATTGCTGGACGGCGGTTACGCCAGCGAAGTGCGCTCCTTGCTGTACCACGCGTACCGGCATGAACCGACCTTCGCCTACGTGTTCGAGGCCGACCGCCCCGGCTACGAGCAGCGCGTGCGGGCCACGGTGCGCGAGCTGGTCAAACAGCATTTTCTGCAGGAATTGCCCGGCATCGGCCTGCTGCACGAAGACCGCCTGGTGGGCGTGGCCCTGATCGCGCCGCCGCAACGACGCTTGGGCATCACCGAAAGCTGGGCGTGGCGCCTGCGCATGTTGCTCAGCACCGGCGTGCGCTGTACTCGCCGCTACCTTGAGTACTACCAATCGGTGCTGGCCTGCCTGCCCAGCGAGGCGGTGCACGTGCTGCCGTTGCTGGCCATCCATCCTCAGTATCAGGGGCACCATTTCGGCGAACAGCTGCTGACCGCCGTGCATAACTGGTGCGCCGACGACGAGCACTCCGACGGCGTAGTGCTGGACACCGGCAACCCGCGTTACCTGGACTTCTATCAGCGCCAGGGCTACGAGGAAATCGGCGAGATCGCCGTAGGACCGGTCCGCGAGCATGTGTTTTTTCATGCAAGCCCGCAACATTTAGAACACATTCGCGTCTAGTATCAGAATCTTGCGAGGGCTGATTCGCTCTTAAAACGTCGCTTTACCGTGATAGCATCCGCGCCATGAAGTTTTCAGGACGATTTACCCGCGGTCTGGTGTTGCTGTTCACAAGTTTTGCCGCCCATGCGCAGAGCGAACTGGTGGTACAAGTGAAACCGGCCAATGCCGCGCTCAAGGCCAACGTCGAAGGTTACGTCGGCAGCCTGGGCAACCGTGATGCCGAAGCCCTCGAGCGCTTCAGCCATGGCGCCGAGGAGCAGGCCGCCAAGGCCGCCCAGGCGCTGGGTTACTACCAGGCACACATCGCCAGCCAGGTGAAGGACGGCGCCAACCCGCAACTGGTGCTGCGCATCGAGTCGGGCGAGCCCATTCACCTGCGCAACGTCACCATCCGCATCGATGGGCCGGCCAGCCAGTTCAAGCGCTTCCGCCTGCCCGACAGCCCCGACCTGCGCGCCGGCGCGGTGCTCAACCACGGCCACTACGAAGACGCCAAGCACCTGATCGTCAACCAGGCGTCGCGCTTTGGCTATTTCAAGGGCCACTTCACCCAGCAGCGCCTGGCGGTGGACCCGGTGGCCGGGGTGGCCGATATCGAACTGGTGTACGACAGCGGCCCGCGCTACTCGCTGGGCGCCGTGCATTTTGAAGGCGACACGCCGTTTGACGACGACCTGCTGCAACGCATGGTGCCGTTCAAGGCCGGCACGCCTTACGACTCGCAATTGGTGGCCGAGCTGAACCAGGCGCTGCAATCGAGCGGCTATTTTGAAAGCCTGCGCGTGGATGCATCGCCTACCTCTGCCGAAAATCAGATCATTCCGGTGGACGTGCAGCTCAAGACGCGCAAACCGCGCACCGTCGGCATCGGTCCGGGCTACTCCACGGACGTGGGCCCACGGGTCAAGGCCAACTGGACGCGTCACTGGGTCAACTCCCAGGGCGACAGCTACGGCGCCGAAGCCGAAGTATCCGCGCCCCGGCAGAACATCGGCCTGTGGTACGACCGTCCGCTGGACCCGCCGCTGACCGACAAGCTGCGCTGGGCGGCGGGCTACCAGTACGAAGAAATCGCCGACACCGACAGCCTCAGCAAACTGCTGACCGTGGGCCCCGAATGGCACAGCAAGCTGCCCAGCGGCTGGCAGCGGGTGATCTCGCTCAAGTGGCAGCGTGAGGAATACCGCCTGGGTAATGACAGTGGCCTGAGCACGCTGCTGATGCCCGGCATCAGCTACGGCTACCTCAAGAGCGACAACAAGGTCGATCCGCACAACGGCTATCGCCTGCAGTTCGACGGCCAGGTGGCCAAGGAAGGACTGGGCTCGGACGCCAACCTGATCCACGGCAACGTGCTGCTCAAGGGCCTGACCACGCTGGGTGAGAACCACCGCCTGTTGGGCCGCGTGCAGTTCGGCGGCAGCCTGACCAATGGTTACAAGGCCATCCCGCCGTCGCTGCGTTTTTTCGCCGGTGGCGACCAGAGCGTGCGCGGCTATGACTACCAGACCCTGTCGCCGGAAAACTCCGACGGCGACAAGATCGGCGGTCGCTATCTGGTGGCCGGCAGCGTCGAATACCAGTATTCGATTGCCGAGAAATGGCGCATCGCGACCTTCGTCGACCAGGGCAACTCCTTCAACAATCTGCAACTGCCTAGCCTCAAGACCGGCGTGGGTGTCGGCATCCGCTGGGTATCGCCTGTTGGGCCGATCCGCGTCGACCTGGCCCATGCCCTGGAAGACCCGGGCGGTTTCCGCATTCACTTCTCCATAGGGCCTGAGCTTTGAATCGGCGTTTGAAAAACGGCCTGCTGTGGGCCGGTGGCGGCGTGGCCGCCGTGGTAGGGCTGGTGGTAGTGGGCGCCGTGCTGGTGCTGGAAACCACTGGCGGCAGCCGCTGGGCGCTGGCCCAGGTGCCGGGCCTTGCCGTGGACAATTTCCGCGGCCGCCTGGGCGGTCACTGGAGCGCCGACCAGGTGCGCTGGGAGCAGGGCGGTACGCGCCTGCAATTGCAGACCCCGTTGCTGGAGTGGTCGCCCTCGTGCCTGTTGCACATGACCTTGTGCATCGAGCGCCTGGAGGTGGAACAGATCAGCCTGACCCTGCCGCCCAGTACCCCGAGCAGCGACAGTGGGCCGTTGCAGTTGCCCGACCTGAAACTGCCGATCACCCTGCAATTGGGCGAGGTGTACCTGGGCAGCCTGTCCATCGACGGCAGCGAGCAGGTACAGAAGCTCAAGCTGGCGGCGCAGTGGACCGCCGAGGGTTTGCGCATCGACACCCTGCATGCCCAGCGTGATGACTTGAGCCTGGACCTGACGGGCACCCTGGCCCCGGGCGGCCGCTGGCCGCTCAAGGCCCAGGCGCAGTTGCAACTGCCCAAGGTGGGCGAGCAGCCCTGGCAACTGGCGCTGGACATCGACGGCAACCTGCTCGACAGCCTGCGCCTGCAAGGTCAGAGCAGCGGCTACCTGCCGGCCACGCTCAGCGGTGAGTTGCAGCCGTTGGCCGACAACCTGCCGGCGCAACTGCACATCACTTCGCAGGCCTTCAAGGGCGCGCCGAGCCTGCCCGATACCCTTGAGCTGCAACAGGTCGACCTTAACGCCAAGGGCGACCTCAAGGCCGGCTACCAGATCACCGGCAAAGCGCGCCTGCCGGCCGAGGGCCAGCCCATGGACCTCAACCTGACCGGCGTTGCCACGGCCCAGGGCGCACAGATCCAAGGCCTGCAACTGGGCGGCAGCGAGGCCCAGCGGGTCAAGCTCAACGGTCAGATCAGCTGGCACGACGGCCTGAGCGCAGACGCCAGGCTGGACTGGCTGGACTTCCCCTGGCACAGCCTGTACCCCGAGATTGCCGAGCCACAGGTCAGCGTGCATCGGCTGAGCACCGAGGTGTCGTACCGCAACGGCAATTACATCGGCAACCTGAACGGCGATTTCACCGGCCCGGCCGGGGCCTTCACCCTGGTGACGCCGTTCAGTGGCGACCTAGGCCAGGTGTTCCTGCCCCAGCTTGAGCTGACGGCGGGCAAGGGCAAGGCCAGCGGCAGCCTGAAATTGCAGTTCGCTGACGCCGTGCGCTGGGACGCCGCGTTGGACCTGAGCAATCTCGATCCTGCCTTCTGGGTGGCCGAGCTGCCCGGCAACCTGGGCGGCCCGCTGCGCAGCCAGGGCGAGCTGGTCAATGGCGCTCTGCATCTGGACGCCGACCTGAACCTCAAGGGCCGCCTGCGTGGCCAGCCTGCCGTGCTGCAGGTCAAGGCCCAGGGCGCCGACCAGCGCTGGACGCTGGGCACCCTGGACGTGAGCCTGGGCGATAACCATATCAAGGGCAGTGGCAGCCTGGACCAGCGCCTGGCGGGGCGCATCGATCTCGACCTGCCGCGCCTCGGCCAGTTGTGGCCGCAGTTGCAGGGTCAACTCAAGGGCCGCGTCGACGTGGCCGGCACGCTGCAGGCGCCACAGGGCCAACTGGACCTGACCGGTCAGGGTGTGGCGCTGGCGGCCAATCGCCTGCAAAGCCTCAAGCTCGCTGCCACCTTGGACAAGGCCCAGCGGGCCGACATCGCGCTGAACGTGGCCGGCATTCGCGCCGGCGACACGGCGCTGGGCACCCTGACCGCCAAAGGCGCGGGCGATTTGCGCCGCCAGCAGATGCAACTGGACCTCAAGGGCCCGCAATTGGTGTTGGCCATGGGCCTGGACGGCAACCTGGACAAGGGCAACTGGCGCGGCCGTCTGGCCAGTGCCGACGTGCAGGCCGGGGGCCAGGACTGGCGCCTGGCGGGGCCGGCCAAGCTCGAACGGCTGGCCAATGGCACGCTCAACCTGGGTGCCCACTGCTTTCAGTCCGGCAACGCCAGTCTGTGCGGCGAAGACCAGCGTCTGATGCCCGAGCCCAAGCTGCGCTACCACCTCAAGCAATTCCCGCTGCAAAGCCTGGCCCAATGGTTGCCCAAGGACTTTGCCTGGCAGGGCCTGCTTAATGCCGATCTGCAACTGGACCTGCCGGCCAGCGGCCCCAAGGGCCAGGTCATGGTGGACGCCAGTGGCGGCACCTTGCGCTTGAAGGACAAGGATCAGTGGCTGGATTTCCCCTACCAGACCCTGCGATTGACCAGTACCCTGGCCCCACGGCGCATCGATACGCAGCTGCAGTTCATGGGCGAGCGCCTGGGGCAATTGAATGTCAACGCCCGCATCGACCCGCTGGCGCGCAACAAGCCGCTGTCCGGTGATTTCCACCTGCAGGGCCTGGACGTGGGCATCGGCCGGCCGTTCGCGCCCATGGTCGAGAAACTGGCCGGGCACCTGGATGGCAGTGGCCAGCTGTCGGGCACCCTGATTGCCCCGCAGGTCAACGGTAACCTCAGTCTTACAGGCGGCGAGGTCAGTGGCGGGCAGTTGCCCATCAGCCTCGAAGCCTTGCAGGTCAAGGCGCAGATCGCCGGTGAAAGCCTCCACCTGCAGGGTGACTGGAAAAGCGGCAAGGCCGGCCAGGGCAGCCTGGGTGGCCAGGTGCAATGGGGCCCTGTGCTGGCGGCGGATATTACCCTCAAGGGCAGTCGCCTGCCGGTGACCGTGGAGCCTTACGCGGAACTGGAAGCGGCGCCCGACCTGCACGTGCAGCTGGCCGACAACAAACTGGCGGTAACTGGCAAGGTGCTGATCCCCAGTGGTTCGATCACCGTGCGCGAGCTGCCGCCGTCGACGGTCAAGGTCTCCGATGACACGATCATCATCGGCCATCAGGCGCCCGCCGCAGCGCCGGCAATGGGCATGGCCATGGACATCAACGTCGAGGTGGGCCAGGACAAACTGACCTTCACCGGCTTTGGCCTGAGCGCCAACCTGGCGGGCCATGTGCACATCGGCGATAACCTGGACACCCGTGGCGAACTCAGCCTCAACGACGGTCGCTACCGCGCCTACGGCCAGCGTCTGACCATTCGCCGGGCGCGGCTGCTGTTTGCCGGGCCCATCGACCAGCCGTACCTGGACATCGAGGCCATTCGCCAGACCGACGACGTGATTGCCGGCATCCGCCTGAGCGGCAGTGCCGAACAGCCCACCACCGAGGTGTTCTCCGAACCCACCATGAGCCAGGAACAGGCGCTGTCGTACCTGGTGCTGGGACGGCCGCTGAGTACCACGGGCGAGGACAACAATATGCTCGCCCAGGCAGCGCTGGGGTTGGGCCTTGCGGGCAGTTCGAAGGTGACGGACAGCTTGGCCAAGAACCTGGGCATTCAGGATTTCCAGCTCGACACCCAGGGCAGCGGCACCACCACCAGTGTGGTGGCCAGCGGCAATCTGTCGGAGAAACTCACCTTGCGCTACGGCGTGGGGGTGTTCGAGCCCGCCAACACCATTGCGCTGCGCTACAAGTTGAGCAAGAAGGTGTATGTGGAAGTGGCCAGCGGGGTCGCCAGCTCACTGGATATCTTCTACAAGCGCGATTTCTGATCGTCTCTGTAGCAGCGGCCGCGAGGCCGCGTCACAGGCGCTGCAGTGTACCTGACGCACCGTGCATGCCAGACGCAGCCT
>KI547168.1:426287-438463 GCA_000497835.1 gamma proteobacterium L18
GCTGCTACGGGGCGGCGGGGTACAACTGCTACGGGCGTCGATCGCGTCATCTGCATCGCGACCATGGACGGCGTAGGAGCCGACCTTGGTCGCGATGCAGACGACGCCATTTCAAGGCAGTTGTCGCCACAGGCCTCATGGCCGCTCTGCGTAGGTGCTACCTTCCTGGCGCCTGATGTTGCCGATCTGGCGCAGACTCAGGCCATATTTGTCGGCCAACTCACTGCGCGAGCTGCCGTTGGTGCTCTCTTCCTGAATCTGCCGGTTACGCAACTGGCGGCAGAAGTGGTCTGCCTTGGGGATCTCCAGCGCCAGTCCGGCGAACCGCTCGATCAACCGTGCCAGTGCCTCGGGCGGCAGATGCTTGGCCAGTGCGGTACGTTGCGGGTGCTTGGGGATGTACTTGGGGCGGCCACCATACAGGCAGGTCAGATGGTAGGCATGTTCCACACCGATGCAATCGATGAGCCGTTGCAGGGAGTGAGGCAGTTGGCTGATGTCGACTTGCTTGAGGTCATTGATGTCCATGTTGACGTCCTTGTGATGGCGATTGAATTTGCTTGGCAACCGATAAGGCGCCGGTACTGGGTCAAATTCTATGTGGAATCGCTGGACGCTACAGACGGCAATGGTGATAGCAGCGGTAGGAAAAGGGATGTTGTTGTGTAGTGCTGGTCGCCTAGGGGAGGTTGGAGCGCTGTACTTCCGGGAGGCTGGCGTGAAGCTATCATCTGAGGGTTGGCTGACCCAGGTTGTTTAGTGATGGGGCAATAGATGGTTATTGCCTGCCCAGGCATGAAAAAAGCGAGCCCGAGGGCTCGCTTCCGGAATCAGCGTCCTTGCATGAAGCCGGGGCCGCCACCATGGCCGCCACCGAAACCACCGCCGCCGCCACCACCGTGGCCGCCGCCACCGCCGCCTGGCGGCATGAACATCCAGCAACCGCTCAGCGTGGCGGTCAAGAGAAGGGGAATCAGCAAAGTGATTCGACGCAGCATGGGTAAATCCTCATAGAGTGAAGCGCCCGTCCACAAAGCAGGATGGGCACTGTACTATGAGACCTTGAAAAACCGGATGCATCCCGCTTATCGGGTATGCGCTTGGTGTGCTCAATGACACCAGATCGATACATATTCACCAGGAAACCCCAATGACTCAGAAGCAGCGCCTGATCTACTCCGTCATCATCTCCCTCGCGGTACTGGCCATCATGCTTGGCCTGTCGTGGATGCAGAAGGGCGGGATGATCGGCGAGAAACCGTTCCAGTACATTGCCATTGGCGTGGCCGTGGTGGTGGTGGTGCTCAACGGCATCATGCGTCGCAAGGTCAAGCCCTGACCCCGCACCGCGCCTGTAGCAGCGGCCGCCAGGCCGCGTCACAGGCGCTGGGGTATACCTGACACCGCGTTTGCCAGACGCCGCCTTCGGCAGCTACAGGTCGGCGTTGTCTGCATCGCGGCCAAGGCCGGCTCCTACCACGGACGGTGTAGGAGCCGACCTTGGTCGCGATGCAGACGACGCGCTTTCGAGACAGTTGCTGCCTAGTGCCGCAGCATCGCCAATGCATGCTCGCTCAGCCCGTAGGTCTTGTCTGGCCGCGCTTCGATCACGCCTTCGCTGCACAAGCGCTTGAGCACTTCACGCACACTGAGAAACGACAGGGGGATGTCCAGCTCCTGCAGGTACGCGTGGGCGCTGCGCACGCCAATGGTGCGCCCCTCGCGGTCGGCGCTGAGCAAGGCGTCGATCACCTTCAACCGAATCAGGCTGGTTCGCAGGCCATAGCTCTTGAGCACATCCTTGATCTGGCTGTTGCTGCAACGCTCCGCCACCGGCGCCTGGGTGGGCAGGTGGAGTGTGGCGGTGCGGGTGGGGGTGGGCATTGGCGAGTTGTGCATGCGAAGACTCCTGTTACCGAGCGGGTCCGGTTTATTGTCGCTCCTAAGGTATAGGACGAATGGACCGACCCAATCATGAGGTCCTGACTGTATAAAATTTGTGATTTTCCCGTGTATGTAATGGGAAAAGTTCGCTTCAAGGCTGGGAGGGAATGCTGTTGAGCACCGTGTCGCCTTCGCTGTTGCGGGTCAGGTAGACAGGCAGCACCTTGGGCAGGCTGGCCACCCGCGACGGGATGCGAGCGGTGTCGTACATGCCGCCGATGCGTATCCGCGCGCTGCGGTCATCGCCCAACACCAGGGGCTTTTCCAGGTAACGGTTGATCAGCGGCAGGGCGTCGATGAGCGGCAGATTGTCCAGAATCAGCTTGCCGTCGCGCCAGGCAAGGCTGGTGTCTCCCGCATAGGTCTGGCTGAGTTGGGGCTCGTAGTCGCCGGCCTTGTAACGTGCCTGCATGCCCGGGCTCAGGCGGAAACCGCCGTCGGGGTCGGCATTGATACTGCTGACCCGTACTGAGCCTTCCATCAGGGTGACGCGCACCTGGTCCTGGTATTTCCACACGTTGAACCGCGTGCCGGTCACCTTGATGCGGCCCTCGGCGGCCTTGACCACAAACGGGTGCAGGGCATCGTGGGCAACCTCGAAAAACGCCTCGCCGCGGCTCAGGCGCACTTGCCGATGGTCCTTGAAGTGGGTGTAAGTCAGCTCGCTGTCCAGGTTCAACTCCACGCGTGAACCATCGCCCAGCACCACCTGGCGCAGGGCGCCCTGGCTGCTTTCATGCGGGTAGGCGTCTGGCAGCCAGCCGGCGTTCCAGCCGGTGAACGCGGCAAGTGGCAGGCCCAGTAGGGTGATCGCGGCTGCCACCGCCTAACGGCGCACCGATCGGGGGGGCACTGCGTGCGCGCGGCGCCTGGGCAGGCCGGGGGCGTGGCAGTAGCTCCGACAGGCCCCACAGCTCCTGCATGGCGGCAAACTCTGCCGCGTGCTCGGGGCTTGCGGCCACCCACTGTTCGAAGGCCGCCCGCTCCTGCGCGGTGCAATCATCGCTGTTCAGGCGCATGCACCAGTGGGCCGCGGCCTCGGCGATGGCGTCTGAGTGGGAGGGGGCGGCAGGCATTGGGCGGGTCAGCTCGGTCAAGTGTGCGCCATTCTAACCCGCCTGCCGGATTGGCTGAAGCCTTCACTGCCAGCGTTCGCGCCCCAGTTGCGCGCACAGCAGACTGACGGAGTCGGCGTTGGCCAGGATCAGTTCGGTGCGGATATCCTGATCTGCCAGGAAGACGTCCCGCGCAGTATCCAGTTCACTGGTCTTGGCCAAGGTCAGGATCCGCCGCAGTGCCCTTCCGTCTGTCTCGTCCACGTCACGCAGCTCGCCAGTCTCGCGGTCCTGCACGGTGAACAGGTCGGCCCAAGGGGTCGCCAGCGACAGGCGTTGGCGGTACTTGGTGAGCAGGGTCACGAAGGCTTTCTGCTCAGGTGTCTGGTTGAGCAGGGTATCGATGTGCGGCACCGAAGCTTCCAGGTAGGCAATGTCCGTGGTGTCGATGGCCAGGTGCGACACTTCGTGAATCAGCGTAACGGCCTGCAGGTGAACCAGCGGGTCGACCGTGGTCAGTGTCAGGTCTACCTGCTGGAGTATTTCGGTGCGCACCCGGAAAAACCGCTCGGTGAGGAAGATGCGCTTGAGCGGGTCTTTGGGGTAGACGAAGCCGTAGGTGTTTTCATAGCCGTCACGATTTTCGCCCACTACGTAGCGATGGGAGTCCAGCGGTTCCAGCGAGCGGTCACACAGGTGGGACAGCAGCGCCTTGAAGGCCTGGCGCACTTTGCCCAGCAGCTTGGGGGTGCTGGCCTGAACCCCGAACGTGTTGGTCAATACGGCTTCGGTCGCCGTAGGCAGGGGGCGTTCGGGGTGACGGGCATTGAGGTTCTGCAGGGCGGTCAGCAGGTAGGTTTGCGCCTGGTAGTAACCGGTGCCCAGCTGTTGCGCCTTGACCGGGTCGACGGCGAACAACTCACCCATCGAGCGGGTCTGGGGGATGAAGCAGCTGGCGACCTCCTTTTGCGTGCCGCGCAGGTCCAGGATGCGCGTGATGCTGAAGCCGGCATTGGCCACCCGCGGGGTAGGTTTGAGGCCCCATGCGCCGGATGCCTGCCATTCGATGGCCGGGCCTTTGCGCTGGCCCTTGAACACATGCCAGTGGCCATCTTCCTGGCGCACCAGGTAGATCTGCCCCTGGACCTGTGCGTACTGGCGGCCGGAAAAACTGTAAAGGTGAGTGGTTGCGTCGTGGGTCATGACATTGAGGGCCATGTGCTCGACGATGAATGGCTTGAGCCGTGCCTGTTGCGCCGCCGTCACGCTGATCCGAGGTCGTGAAGGGCTGCCAGGGGTATACGGCAGTGATCGGCGTCGGGCGCCGACCATGTGTTCGGCACTGCTGCGCGCACCTGCCAGCAAGCCCAGACCGGCGACAAACTTGGCCAGCGATTCGCCCCAGTGTTGCTGCGCTGCGGCCGTGAATGCCGCCTGGAACCAGTTTTGGCTGTCCCAGGCATTGACCACCGAGGACAACGGGCCGGGCAGCAGGACAGTGCCCTGTTCCAGGCCCAGCGTCATTAGGTACCACCACTGCTTCCAGCGTGCCTCGTCGCGGGTCACGGTGTTGGTCAGGGCATAGTCCAGCAATACCGCCAGGTTGTCGCGGAACAGGTAGTTCAGGGCATTGCCGGCCACTGGCGTGGCGTCCACCACTTGCGTGCCATCGCTGCGCAGTTCCACGTCAAAGCCATCTGCGCCTACAGCCTCGGGAAAGTGCGGGTGGCGGAAGCCGCCGCGGCTGTAGCGATCATGCAGCCGGGAGGGGAGGTGGGCGATGATCTTGGCCTGCAGGTCGGTGTCGGTGCGCAAGGCGTCCAGCAGGGCGGGGATGTTGGCGAACTCGCGGAATTGATGCTTGCTGTCGTACAGCATGTACAACACCTGCGGCCCCTGGCGGGTGTCCCTGGGGCCGATCAGGTGGGTGCCGATCACCAGGTCCGGGTCCAGATAATCGGCAGCCCTCAACTGAAACGGCCGCAGCACCACGTCCACGCCGTTCAGTGGCGGCCGGGCCAGCCCGTCGGGCAGGTTCAGTACATGCTCGACAAAGGCAGCCGCTTTCTGGCTGAGGGTACCCATCAGCTTTTGCTGCCGCGCGCTGGTCGACAGTTCAGGCACCACGCGTCTGCCATAGCGGCGCAGGCGTTCAGGGTAGTCAGGGTCGGTGAGCTGAAACTTTTCGCTCAACAGCTCGCGGTAAGTCTTGGCCACGTTCAGCGTCTCGATGACTTCGCGCAGGTACTGGGGTGTCAGCCCGGCGGGGGCAGGCTGCAGGTCGGCCATTTCCACGGTCGCGGGGGTGCCGGGGAACCAGGACAACTGATCCAGGGCGGCAGCCGTCAGGGTTTCGCGTCTGGTTTGAGTGGCAGCCGGTACGGCGGAGGGTATCTGCCCTGGCGGTACCGGGGAGGACTGGTACTGGCGCAGGGTAATGAATACCTGGTCGGGGTCGGGCGCACGCTCACCCATGTCCTGGCGCAGGCGTTCGCTGATGCGCGCCTTGCTGAAGGCCTTCAGGTCGGGGATGTCGAACAGGTACTCTTCGCCCAGGTTCTGCAGGTAGGCCAACTGGGAGACCAGGCCGGTGTAGGCGATGAAGTCGTCCATGGGCGCGTCGAGCAGCCACTTGGGCAGTACGGCGCGCAGGTGACAGTACTCCAGGGCATAGGACAGCCCTTGCAGGTGCAGGGTGAGCGCGTCATCCAAAGCGCTGAGGTGCATATAGCGCCGCGTCAGTTCGCCGTTGAAGCGCATGGCCATGGCCGTCTGGAAGGCCTGCCGAACCGCGCGTTGCTGGCGTTTGCGCTCATCGGCATGCAGTTGCAGCGTCAGCGGCTGGGTGATTGGCCAGGTGCTGATCTGCAGGGTATTGCCAGGCAAACCTTGGGTGTCTTTGCCAGGCAGATATTGCTCGCCGGCGGGCAGCAAGCGCCGCCATTCCCATTTGCCCGGGGCGGTCTGCAGATCCTCGACCAGCCAGGTGCGAAACTGGGCCAGTGAGTCGAAGGCATGCAGCCCGTTCAGGCAGGACCAGAACAGCACCGGGCCAGCCGCATCGCCGCCAGCGTGTACCACGAAGCAATTGGTGAGCGTGGTGGGGCCGCGACCATTGACTGAAAGTGCCAGGCCGTGGACTTGCGCCGGGACGGGGCGGGACTGGCGCTGACTGTGCAGCGGGTAGTCCAGCACCTGCTGCAGAAGGTCGAGCAGGGGCACGGGAAGTTTCCCGTAGGTGCGCTGCATATTCAGGTCCAGCCGCAACAGGGACTCGCGCAGTTGTGGCAGGGCTTGGCCTGGTTCCTCCCACACACCCTGCAGGCGCCAGCCGCGTTCGCTGTCCACCGTGGTGTCCAAGCGCTTGAGCAGGCGAGCACCCGCGTGGCCCAGCAGGCCCTCCACCAATGCCGGGTGCAAGGCGTAGAGCGACTCGCCCTCGCCATTGGTGGCCTGGGCTGCTGGCAGCGGGGCGCGAGGGCCGCCGCTGGGGCTGGCCCGTTCAAGCAACAGGTCGCCCAAGGTGACGTTGCGCGTCTGCGAAGGTTCGGAACCGACTATGTCAAATGCAATGTTCTGGCTTGTCCACAACGGCGCCAGTACTGAGAGTCCTGGGGCCAAGAGTGCCTGCGCCGTGGCCTCGGCGTCCTGGGTGCCGCCGCGCAAGGCCTGGAAGCGGTTGCCCAGTTCGTGATGCTGCTTGAGCCATTGCGCGGTCTGCAACTGCTCACCCGGTTTGGGCACCAACACTGCCTGGTTCAGCAGCGGCACCGAATGCCACCGCCTGGCGCTGTCCAGTGCCGCCAGTCGCAGTTCCAGATTGCGTCGCACATCCAGCACCTCATCCACCTGCACGATGGCTCGTCCCGGGTTTCCGGCCTTCACGGCCAGGCAATTGCGCAGGTCGCGGGCCTGGCACTGGCGGATGGCGTCGACGCTGGCCAGCAGTGGTGTCGGGCCCAATGGAGTGCTCGACAGTTGCGGGATTTTCAGTTGTCCCCAGGCGGGCTGGTCATCCAGCGCCAGCAGCGGCGAGGGTTCGGGTTGCGTGGCCAGGTCCATGGCCAGTGAACTGCGGCTGGTGTGGCGCTGCAGTTCGCCGAAGCCATCGTAGGCATAAAGGACAGTGGAAGAGGGATCACTGAACAACAGCGCGCCGGGCAGTAGCAAGGGCTGGCCTGGGGCGCTGGCATCGATCAGCGCGATACTCTCGGCGCGCCCCTGGGGCAGGGCGGCACGCAGCCATGGCCAATGGGCTTGCTCGATGTTGCCGTTGGATCGCCCCTGCAGCAGCGCCTGGTAAAAAGCGGCGCCGTACAGCGTGGCGAGGGTATCGCGCCGGGTGGCCCATTCAATAGCCAGGCTGTTGACGTACGCGTCGGGCAGGGTGGTTGGGCTGTTGTCGATCGCTTCCTGGAAGGCTGCGCACACGTCCTCGCTCAGGACGGTGCCGTCAGGATTGAGCCAGCGCAGGTGTTCGCCATCGGCCAGCGGCTGACCGGCAAAGCACTGCAGGTGCCATTGGGCCAGGGTCAGGGTGCGCAGTACGGCGCCGTCACTACTGCGGGTGACCTGCAGCCACAGGTGGCGCGAGCCGCCGGGCAGTGCGGGGTAGTGCTGCTCCATCAGCGGCGCCAGCAGGGCCTGCAATTGCTCATCCAGGTTGGGCAGTTGGGCAAACCACTGCGCGACCTCTTCCAGATGTTCACCGCGGCTGAGCATGTAGTTCACCGCCAGGGCGTCGAATACGGGGGCGTCTATTGTTTCCAGGCTGAATGCTGCCGTGGCGTCGTTCTGCAGGCGGCGCAAGTGCTGGTGCAGGGCGCTTCGATCGGCAAACGGCTGGATGCCGTCCAGGGCCGTCCACAGGTACACCGCGGTCCAACGGTTGCTGGTGTGGGTCAGCACCACCGCGGGAGACAATTGCGGGTCCAGGCGCTGGCCTTCGGGCAGGGTGGGGCGCGCGGCGTGGAGGCTGGCGTTGGCGGTATCGAGGGTGGAGAGCCAGGCCTGCTCCGCTTCACTGAGGGTTTGATTGGCCACCGCTGTGCCCAGGTCTGTCTGGTAGTGACGTTGCAGCAGGGCGGGGTGGAAAAAGGGGATATTGATCGCTGACATGGTATTAGCCGTCGGGTTAGGTCAATGGAAGGCCTACCTTAGGTCTCGACGCTGCCTGCGCGGTGGTAGCTATGCAGGGCACCCGCCGCCTTGACAGCCCCCGTCAGCGGGTGCAATTAATCGGTGAATACTCCCGGGAGCCTTGTCGATGTCGGATGTCCACAGCCAGACCTTGCCCTTCGCCGAACTGGTGCAGTTGCTGCAGCAGATCTTCCAGCGCCACGGTGCCTCTGCCCAGGTGGCGCAGGTATTGGCCAGCAACTGCGCCACCGCCCAGCGCGACGGCGCCCATAGCCATGGCGTGTTCCGCGTGCCCGGTTACGTATCTTCCATGGCCAGCGGCTGGGTAGACGGGCAGGCGGTGCCGGTGGTGGAGGATGTGGCCTCTGGATTTGTGCGTGTGGACGCGTCCAACGGCTTCGCCCAGCCAGCGCTGGCAGTGGCCCGGCCGCTGCTGGTCAGCAAGGCACGGGAGGCCGGTATCGCAGTGCTGGCGATCCGCAACTCCCATCATTTCGCCGCGTTGTGGCCCGACGTGGAACCGTTCGCCCGCGAAGGCCTGCTGGCCCTGAGCCTGGTCAACAGCATGACCTGCGTGGTACCCCACGGTGGCCGCAAACCGCTGTTTGGCACCAACCCGATTGCCTTTGCCGCGCCCTGCGAGGGGCATGACCCGATCGTCTTTGACATGGCCACCAGCGCACTGGCCCATGGCGATGTGCAGATTGCCGCGCGCCAGGGGCAGCCAGTGCCGCCGGGCACCGGGGTAGATCGTGAGGGCCAGCCCACCACCGATCCCAAGGCCATTCTGGACGGGGGCGCCCTGTTGCCTTTCGGTGGTCACAAGGGCTCGGCGCTGTCGATGATGGTCGAACTGCTGGCGGCGGCGCTGACGGGCGGCCATTTTTCGTTCGGCTTCGATTGGAGCAAGCATCCCGGGGCGCAGACGCCGTGGACCGGGCAGTTGATCATCGTCATCGATCCGTCGAAGGCAGCAGGCAATGATTTTGCCGCGCGCAGTCGGGAGCTGGTGGAGCGCATGGAGCATGCCGGGGTCACGCGGCGGGCGGGTGAGCGACGTTATCGCGAGCGGGCAAGGGCCGAGGTGGACGGCGTGAAGGTGGGTACTGAAGAGCTGGATCGCTTGCGCGGAATGGCCGTGTAGCTGCTATTGCCAGGCTGCGCGGGGGCTCTGTGTGCACTGAAGGTGTTCAGTGGGTGAGGGCCAGCGCAGCCTGGCGGCAGCGGCTACAGGTGATTCAGGAGCGGCGGCCCAACAGCAGGCCTACCACCAGGCCGAAACCGGCCGAAATGGCCACGGTCTGCCAAGGGTGGCCACCAATGTATTCCTGGGTGGCTTCCACCACCGGTTGCGCGCGGTCGCGGGCGCCGGTGACCGATTCGCGCGCCTGCTTGAGTTTGAGGCCAACCTGTTCACGCCAGGTTTCGGCCTCTTCGCCCACCAGTGATGCGCCATTCTTGAGCAGGGCTTCGGATTCCTCGATCAGTGCCTGCAGTTCACTGAAGGCCTGATCCTTGATCTGATCGGCGGCTTGTGCGGCAGTTTTACGGGCCATATGCGGTGCTCCTGATAGTTGATGGCAATGAACAATGGATTGCAGCCGGTGTTGAAAGTTGCAGCGGTGTTCAGGTGAACCTGCCCGACAGTGTAAGATAGGCGCCAATTTTCACGCTGCAGGGTTACCCCATGAGTTTCAATCTGGCCAACATGAGCCTCGCCGAGCGGGCACTGATCGAGGACGAGAAATCCCGCCTGTTCGACCTCTGGCAGTCCAACCTGGGCAAGGCCAAGGCCGATGCGGCGCGTCTGATCGGCGAAAAGTCCAAGCGCAAGGGCCGCTGGGCCGAATGGGTGCGTGCCGAGCTGGACGGCATGTCGCCCCCTGAATACGCCAACATGGTACGCGCCGAAGTCAACCGGCTAATGGCCGCCAACAAGTAACGCCGCCCCCACCGTGGCGCTGATGGCCTCGCGCACCCGCTCCAGCGCCGGGTCGATCTGGGCATGGGTGCGCCAGCCCATTTCGATGGGGTAGCGCGGCAGGCTCAACGGGCACGCCAGCGGCACCAGGCCGCTGACCTCGGCAATGCGCCACGCCGCATGGGCCGGCACCGTGGCAACTGCCCGCGTACCCTTTAACAGGTAGGGCAGGGCGGCGAAGTGGGTCGTGGACGCCAGCACCTGGCGGCTACGGCCCAGCGCCGCCAGGGCCTCATCGATGATGCCGATGAAGCCGCCCGAGGAAATCAAAATCTGCTCGCGGGCCACGAACTCATCCACGCTGATCTGCGCCTGCCCGGGTGTCAGGCTCTGCGGGTCGACCAGGCTCAGGTAATACCCGTCGCCCAGCACCTGGCGGCTCAACATCCGCTCATTGAACCCGCCGGCCGTGAGCGCCAGGTCCAGGGTGCGCTCGCTCAAGGCCTGGGCGACGATCTGGGTGTGGGTTTGGCGGAAGATCAGCCGCAGCCCCGGCGCCCGTACCGCCAGGTCATCGATCAAGGCGCGTCCGAAGGCAATCTCGAAATCGTCCGACAGCCCCAGGCTGACCGCCCGGCCGGTGTAGTCGCTGGCGTGCGGGTCGAGCAGGGTCAGGCTTTGCCGGCACTTGTTCAGCGCCTCGCTGATCAGCGGCTTGAGCTGATCGGCCCGCAACGTGGGCGCCAGCCCGCGGCCGGTACGCACGAACAATGGGTCGCCATACACCTCGCGCAGCCGTCGCAGCGCGGCACTGACTGCCGATTGTGTTACCCCCAGGCGCAAGGCGGCGCGGCTGGCGCTGACCTCATCGTGCAGGGCTTCGAAGACTTTCAACAGGTTGAGATCGACATCGACGATATTCATGTGGCTCATATCATTCAGAAGCGCAGTGGGCTTTATTCATGATTCATCAGACCACCACAATGTGCAATCTTTCCTGCACACGGAGTTTGCCAGCATGCCCACGTCCATCGTCGCCGCCCTGCAGATCGGTTCCTTGCCCGGCGGCAAGGCCGACACCCTGGCGCAGATCCTCAGCTACGAAGACGCCATCCGCGAGGCCGGTGCGCAACTGGTGGTGATGCCCGAAGCCCTGTTGGGTGGCTACCCCAAGGGCGAAACCTTCGGCACCCAGCTGGGCTATCGCCTGCCCGAAGGCCGTGATGCCTTCGCCCGTTACCACGCCAACGCCATCGACGTGCCCGGCGCTGAAACCCAAGCCCTGGCCGGATTGGCCCAGCGTACCGGCGCCAACCTGGTGCTAGGGGTGATCGAGCGCAGCGGGCACACCTTGTACTGCACGGTGCTGTACTTCTGCCCGCAGCAGGGGCTGGTGGCCAAGCACCGTAAACTGATGCCTACCGGCACCGAGCGGCTGATCTGGGGCAAGGGTGATGGCTCGACCCTGCCGGTGGTCGAGGGGGCGGCGGGGCGTATTGGCGGGGCTGTGTGCTGGGAGAACTACATGCCGTTGCTGCGCATGGCCATGTACGCCAAGGGGGTCGATGTGTGGTGTGCGCCTACGGTGGATGAGCGTGAGATGTGGCAGGTGACCATGCGGCATGTGGCGTGTGAGGGGCGGTGTTTTGTGGTCAGTGCGTGTCAGGTGCAGGATTCGCCGCAGGTGTTGGGGCAGGCCATTGCGAACTGGCCGGCGCAGCGGCCGTTGATCAATGGCGGCAGTGTCATTATTGGCCCTTTGGGTGATGTGTTGGCGGGGCCGTTGGTGGGGGAGCGCGGGTTGCTGGTGGCTGAGATCGACAGTGAGGAGCTTGTGCGTGCGCGCTACGATTTCGACGTGGTTGGGCACTATTCGCGGCCTGATGTCTTCGAATTGCTGGTCGATGAACGCGAACGCCCAGGTGTAAAATTCATCTAGTTACTGCCTTGAAACGGCGCCGTCTGCATCGCGACTAAAGTCGGCTCCTACGCCTTCCGGGGTAGGAGCCGGCCTTGGCCGCGATGCAGGCGACGCCGTCCTGTAGTTGACGCAGGGCTGCGTTAGTCGGCCAAAAACAATTCCCAAGCGAGGCAGCTGTTGCTTCCGTGAGGCCTTT
>KI547168.1:439050-447033 GCA_000497835.1 gamma proteobacterium L18
TCCGGTCGGCCCTTGGCTCTAACGGGGCCGAAGATCAAGATCAAAAGCAAGATCAAAAGCCAGAGCAACAGCAAGATCAAAAGCCAAAGCCAAAGCCAAAGCCAAAGCCAAAGCCAAAGCCAAAGCCAAGGCAGGCAGGACGGCCGGGCTGTGCTGGATTTTGGCGTTTCACGTCCCTCCAATACTGGCCCAATGCAATATTTCACCCCTCATCCATCTAACTGTCATTAAACCGAAATATTCAAAGCATTAAATCGTCACGGCCAAACCCGTGTGGGTAGGACCCACTCAAACTCATTTGCCGAGGTGTTGCCGTGACGCTGCTGAACAAAACTCGTCTGTCGCTCTTGCTGGCCTCCATGTGCCTCACTGGCCTGGCCCACGCGACCGATGTAACCGGAGCGGGCTCCAGCTTTGTGTACCCGGTGCTTTCCAAGTGGTCCCAGGACTACAGCAAGCAGAAAGACAACCGCATCAACTACCAGTCCATCGGTTCGGGCGGCGGCATCGCCCAGATCAAGGCAGCCACCGTTGACTTCGGCGCATCGGACGCCCCGCTCAGCGCTGACGACCTCAAAGCAGCCGGCCTGGGCCAGTTCCCCAGCGTCATCGGCGGTATCGTGCCAGTGTTCAACGTTGAAGGCGTTGAAAACGGCAAGCTGAAACTGGACGGCCAGACCCTGGCTGACATCTTCCAGGGCAAGATCACCAAGTGGAACGACAAGGCCATCGAGGCCCTGAACCCAGGCGTCAAGCTGCCTGAAACCGCGATCACCGTGGTGCACCGTTCGGATGGCTCGGGTACTTCGTTCAACTTCACCA
This sequence comes from gamma proteobacterium L18, assembly GCA_000497835.1. GTDB lineage: Bacteria > Pseudomonadota > Gammaproteobacteria > Pseudomonadales > Pseudomonadaceae > Aquipseudomonas. The sequence goes on from KI547168.1 coordinate 439,873, forward strand.
ACTACCTGTCCAAGGTCAGCCCAAGCTGGAACGACCAGCTGAAATTCGGCACCACCGTGGCCTGGCCAGTGGGTGTGGGCGGCAAAGGTAACGAAGGTGTGGCTGCCTACGTGAAGCAGATCAAAGGTTCGATCGGCTACGTCGAATACGCCTACGCCCTGCAGAACAAAATGGCCACTGCCCAGCTGAAGAACGCCGCCGGCAAGTTCGTCGAGCCTAACGCCAAAGCCTTCCAGGCTGCCGCCGACACCGCCGACTGGGCCAGCGCCAAGGACTTCAACCTGATCATGACCAACGCCCCGGGCGACAACGCCTGGCCGATCACTGCCACTACCTGGATCATCATGTACAAGCAGTCCAAGAACGCCGAGCAAAGCAAGGCTGCCTTTGACTTCTTCAAATGGTCCCTGGAAAACGGTCAGCAACAGGCCAGCGCCCTGGACTACGTAGCACTGCCGAACTCGCTGGTGCAGAAGATCGAAGGTTACTGGAAATCCGATTTCGCCCATTGATGTGAAGTAAACCGGCGCGCCCCTGCGGACCTTGAAGAGTCTTGCGGGGGCGTCTGCCTTGCGAGTGGATTGCCATGACAGATAACACCCAATACATGACCTCGACCAACACCAGCCAGGATGCCAGCGAAGCCCGTGCGGCCCGCGACCATCGTCACGACATGTGGTTCCGCCGCACCATGATGGGTGCCGGCATGCTGGTGCTGGTATTGCTGCTGAGCATCGCCGGCTCCACGCTTTGGGGCGGCAGCGAAGCGTTTCGCACCTTTGGTTTCGGCTTTCTGACCAGCACCCAATGGGATGTGGTCAACGGCCAGTTCGGCGCCGTGGTGCCTATTTTCGGTACCCTGGTGACCTCGCTTTTGGCGTTGCTGATCGCTGTTCCGGTGAGTTTCGGCATCGCCATTTTTCTTACGGAAGTGGCGCCCATGTGGCTGCGCATGCCGATTGCCTCGGCGATCGAGCTGCTGGCCGGTATCCCGTCGATCATCTACGGCATGTGGGGGCTGTTCATCTTCGGCCCGTTCATGGCCGCGCACCTGGCGCCGTGGATCAACGACCACCTAGGTGCCTTGCCCGTGGTGGGCGCGCTGTTCCAGGGCCCGCCCCTGGGTATCGGCATGCTGACGGCCGGCATCGTGCTGGCGATCATGATCACCCCGTTCATCACCTCGGTGATGCATGAGGTGTTCCGCAGCGTACCGACCACCCTCAAGGAATCGGCCTACGCCTTGGGTAACACCACTTGGGAAGTGGTGTGGGACATCGTGCTGCCCTACACCCGCTCGGCGGTGGTCGGCGGTATTTTCCTGGGCCTGGGGCGCGCGCTGGGGGAAACCATGGCGGTGACCTTCGTGCTGGGCAACGCCCACCAGTTCTCCGCTTCCTTGCTGATGCCCAGCAGCTCGATCGCCTCGGTGATCGCCAACGAGTTCAGCGAGGCCTATACCGACCTGCACCGTTCGGCCCTGATCGCCCTGGGTTTCCTGCTGTTTGTCGTTACTTTCGTGGTGCTGGCGGCTGCCCGCCTGATGTTGATGCGCTTGTCGCGTAAAGAGGGACTATGAACGATCACGAGCGGCTGTACCGTGTTCGCAGCCTGAAGAACCGTATTGCCATGGGCCTGAGCTGTGGTGCCACGGCCTTTGGCCTGTTGTGGCTGGTGTGGATTCTGATCACCACCCTGATTAACGGTTTCAAGGCGTTGAACCTCAACCTGTTCACCCAGATGACTCCGCCACCGGGCACCGAAGGGGGGTTGGCCAACGCCTTCTACGGCAGCGCCCTGATGTCGGTGCTGGCGCTGTTGATCGGCACGCCCATTGGCCTGGCCGCCGGCATTTGGCTGGCTGAGTTCGCCCGCCATTCCAAGCTGGGCAACACCGTACGCTTCATCAACGACATCCTGCTGTCGGCGCCGTCCATCGTGCTGGGCCTGTTCATCTACACCGCGGTGATTCTGCCGCTCAACCACCTGACCAACCACCAGGTCGGCTTCTCGGCCGTCGCCGGTGCCCTGGCCCTGGCGCTGCTGGTGATCCCGGTGGTGGTACGCACCACCGATGAAATGCTGCAACTGCAGCCCTCGACCATGCGCGAAGCCGCGCTGGCGCTGGGCGTGCCGCAGTGGAAACTGACCCTGCAGATCGTGCTGCGCGCCGCCAAGGCGGGCGTGGTGACCGGTGTGCTGCTGGCCCTGGCGCGCATCACCGGCGAAACCGCGCCGCTGCTGTTCACCGCCTTCGGCAACCAGTTCTGGAGCAGCAACCTGCTCAAGCCGATCGCCAGCGTCCCGGTGGTCATTTTCCAATACGCAATGAGCCCGTTCGACGACTGGCACGCTATCGCCTGGGCCGGGGCCCTGGTGCTGACCCTGTTCGTGCTGTGTCTGAGCCTGCTTTCCCGATTGATCCTTTTGCGCAATAGGTCTCACTGATGACAAGTCTTGCCCAGGAACGCACCAAAATCCGTGTGCGCAACCTTGAATTTTTCTACGACCAGCAGCGCTCGCTGAAATCCATCGACATGGACATCCCCGAAAAGCGCGTGACCGCCATCATTGGCCCGTCCGGCTGCGGCAAGTCCACGCTGCTGCGCGTCTTCAACCGTATCTACGCGATGTACCCGAAACAGGAAGCCAAGGGCGAAGTACTGCTCAATGGCGAGAACATCCTGGCCCCCAGCTACTCGATGAACCGTCTGCGCAGCCACGTGGGCATGGTGTTCCAGAAGCCGGTGCCGTTCCCGATGTCGATCTACGACAACATCGCCTACGCGGTGCGTCACCATGAAAAACTGGGCCGCCGCGAAATGGACGACCGTGTCGAGCAGGCCCTGCACGGCGCAGCCCTGTGGGGTGAAGTGAAGGACAAGCTCAAGCAGAGCGCCCAGAGCCTGTCGGGTGGTCAGCAACAGCGTCTGTGCATCGCCCGTACCATCGCGTTGAAGCCGCAGGTGCTGCTGCTGGACGAACCGACCTCGGCACTGGACCCGATCTCCACCGGGCGTATCGAACAGCTGATCACCGAGCTCAAAGAGCAGTTCACCGTGATCATCGTGACTCACAACATGCAACAGGCCGCGCGCTGCTCGGACTACACCGCGTTCATGTTCATGGGCGAGCTGATCGAGCACGGCGACACTGACACGCTGTTCACCAACCCGGCCAAGACCCAGACCGAAGACTACATCACCGGCCGGTTCGGCTAAGCCTGCGACAGCTGAAAGGTAAGTTCTGTGGGAGCGGGCTCTGCCCGCGAAGAGAGCGCCGTGGTGTTTCAGAGACTTCGCGGTGTTCTTTTCGCGGGTAGAACCCGCTCCCACAGGTTGCTCAGCACCCTGGAGTCTCCCACAGTATTTATTCCATCATGCAGCGGGAGCTCTACACCCGCACGATCAAGCGATGCACGCGCTTGCCCGACGACACGCTCAGTGATTCGTCATCCAGCAACACCTCCACACTCCCCAATGCCTCACGCACCAGCCGTCGATCGAACGCGCTGTACAGGCGCCCGGCCGCGTCGCGAATGGACGCCTCGGGGGTGACCCTCCAGCTCAAATACAAGGTGCCGCCGGGCCGCAGCAGCTCGCGCAGCCGGCGCGTGGCCGCGGCGATCTGGTCTTCGGGCAAATGCATGATCACGGTTTCGCACAGCACATTCTGAAAGGTGCCGGTTTGCAGCCCCTCCAGGGCGGGCAGGCTGGCCAAGGCAAAGCGCTGGTCGGGGTGCAGGGTGCGGGCCTGGGTCAGCAGCCCGGTACTGGCCTCAACGCCCAGGGCGTCGAAGCCCTGGGCGGTGAGCCAGGCCAGGTCGCGGCCGCTGCCACAGCCCACGTCCACCGTGGGGCCGGGGCTGAAATGGCGCAGCAGCAGGGCATACATGTCGCTGGGTGGCGCCTGGCGGTTCCACTCACGGGCGTAGTCGGGGGCGCGCTGGTCGTAGGCGTCGAGGGTCTTCGGGTCCACGGTCAGTTCCTGATAGGCGGCATGCTAGAACACTAGACACTTTGCCATTACCCAACGTTCGCTGGCAATCAGGCGCTCAACGCCCAGCCCGGCTCCAGGGGCGGCAGGCCGTGGTGTGCCCGCGCGCGGTCGCAGGCCTCGTTGTGCGAGCCGGTTTCCCACGAGGCTTCGAACTCACGGCAGGTGCTGGAGCGCTGCTCGTACATGGTGCAGCCCACCGAGCAACCAATCTCGCCCGCCAGGCTGGTGCAGCGCGCCGGCTTGCTGTCGGTGCCCAGCATGGCCACATGGTTGGGGCTGACCTGCACGGTCAGTTCATCGGGCACAAGCCCCCCCACCGAGGTGCATTCACCCCAGTAAAACGACACACGGAAAAACGCGCAGCAGGCGCCGCAACTCACGCAAGGGTTGTTATCAGACATGATTGAGGATGAATTCGATACGGGCGGCGACCTCAGGACGAGGACCACAACCGAGCGCCTATTCTAGGCATCGCCAAGGCGTTGAGAAGGGGGGCGAGGGGTGCTTTTGCAAATATATTTGTGTGGCGTTGCGGCCGGTTTTGTGCAGCGAAAACCGGCCGTCGCAAAGCGCTGTATCAGCGCTGGGATTGCCAGCGCAGGCGGCGGAAATCACGCTCGGTCAGGTGACCGAAAATCAGCCCCAGGGCGCTCCACATCACCAACTGGATGCCCAGGGTGGCCAGGCGGAATTGCCACAGGCTTTCGGCCGGGAAGCCGTCCGGCACCTCGTTGACCGGCGGGAACACCGAGCCACCCAGATTGACCACCAGCAGGTACAAACCGATGCCCACCAGGGCCGCGGTCCAGGCGCCGTGGCGGGGCAGCAGCTTGGCGGCGAAATTCACCGCGATCACCATGGCCACCACCGAGAGCATCACCATCAACACGAACAGGTGGGTGCGTTCGCGAAGGGTGTCAGGGTCGCCGATGGACGGCGGGTTGGCCGGGTACTTCAGCGCCGGCACCACGATCACCGCCACAAACCCGCCCAACGCCAGCAGCGCCGCCAGCCCGCGTGGGCCCAGGCCGCCGACGCGGCCTACGCAGTTGGCGAAGGCCAGGGCGAACAGCGCGCCCATGCTGGCGCTGTACACCAGCACGCCACTGATCAGGCCGACGCCGCTTTGCACCTCGCGGCCCACCAGCTCCGGGGCTGCGCCCTGGTCCAGGTGTTCCTCGAAGGCAAAGGCCTGGTCGATCTGGGGTTGGCCGAAATACTTGGCGAAGCTGAACGCGAGAAAGCCGGCGACGATGCCGACGAACAGCCCGCGCAGGATCAGGGAGGCGGTCATGAAAGCGCTCGTGTGAGGAATGGGTGCGGCGAGTGTAAACCGGCCTCGGGCCATTGCGGTGGGGCTGAGTTTTTTGTCATAAAGACGGCAAAGGGAGGAAGAGCCATGTACAGCCATATTCAACTGGGTGCGCGCGATGTGGCGCGGCTGGCGGCGTTTTATGATGCGGTGCTGGGGGCGCTGGGGATGGTGCGCATGCCGTTCGAAGACGATGGCGGCCCACCGGGTGAGGGCTGGCACACACCTGGGCAGCGCTGGCCGCAGTTTTTCGTGCAGCAGCCGATCAATGGTTTGCCGGCCACGTGGGGCAATGGGGTGCAGGTGAGTTTTGCCGCAGGCAGTCGGGCGCAAGTGGATGCCGCGTGGCAGGCGGCCTTGGCACTGGGCGCCGCGGATGAAGGCGCCCCGGGCCTTCGACCGCAGTATTCACCCGATTACTACGGTGCCTACTGCCGCGACCCGGAGGGCAACAAGCTGTGCTTTGTGCACGCTGACGATTTGTGAATCATGGTGGGGCTTATGGCCTCATCGCGAGCAAGGGCTCGGCGCCCCCCTTTGCTCCCACAGTGTTGAGCTAGCCACGGTGAATGGCTTGACACTGTGGGAGCAAAGCTTGCTCGCGATGAGGCCGGAAGGAGCGACAAACAGCTAGCGGTGCAGGTCGGCGGTCAGCCGTTCGCCGGCATAAGCCTGGGCCTGCGCCGACTTCTGCACCAGGTTGCCCAAACCGAAAAACTCATGGGTAACGCCGCTGTACACCCGCCGCTCCACGTTCACCCCGGCCGCCTTCAACGCGGTTTCCATCAAGGCGCCATCATCACGCAACGGGTCCACTTCGGCATTGATCAGCGTGACTGGCGGCAAGCCCTGCAAATTGGCATGCAGTACGTCCAGGCGCGGGTCCTGCTTTTGCGCCGGGTCGCTGAGCAACTGGTTGAAGAACCACGGCATCATCGCCGCGTTCAACGGCTTGGCGTTGGCGTACTTGGTGTAAGACTCGGTGTCGCTGCCGGTCTGGGTCACCGGGTAAATCGCCAGCACGTGCTTGGGTGCCGCCAGGCCCTGTTCATGGGCGGCGATGGCGGTGGCCAGCGCCAGGTTGCCGCCCGCGCTTTCACCGGCCAAAGCCAGGTGCATCGGGTCACCGCCCACGGCGCGGGCGTAATGGGTCAGCCAGCGGTACACCGCTACGCCGTCATCGGCAGCGGCCGGGAAGCGGTCTTCGGGTGCGCGGCGGTAGTCGATGGACACCACCACCGCATCAGCGACCTTGGCCAGGGCGCGGGCGGAACTGTCATAGACTTTGCGGTCAGCCAGCACCCAGCCCCCGCCGTGGAAATACAGAATCACCGGCTTGGCACCGCCGCCGTCGGGGGTATACACCGTGGCCGGAATCTGCCCCGCTGCGCCGGGTACAGTGCGGTCATAAGCCTGCACGCCGGCGATGTCGCCGCTAGTGCCCTGATCCGCGAGCACCGCCTTGGCGGCATCGGCCAGGGTGGGTTGGACGCGTGCGGTGGCCACGTCCAGGGTTTCGATGGGCTGCGGGTTGAGGCTGGCCAGCTTGTTCAGCACCAGGCTCATGTCGTCGTCGGTGCGCAGATTGGCGGCCTCGATCTGCGCCAGTTGCTCGGGGGTGGGGGCCTTGGGGGCGCTGGAGCACGCGGCGAGCAGGGCGACGGCGAGTAGCAGGAGGGGGAAGGGTTTGGTCATCGACAGGGGGCCTTGAACAGAGAAAAAGGACTACAGCAACTGTAGCGCCTGGCGCATACGGGCGCGATACAAATCCTGTGTCATGCAAACAGGGCTAAAACCTCGGTGTGTCAGGTAATGGCACGTTGCAACAAATGTAGGACCGGGCTTGCGCG
>KI547168.1:447439-481165 GCA_000497835.1 gamma proteobacterium L18
CGCAAGCCCGGTCCTACATCTGTTTCGGGCCAGTTATGTCTGTGGCATCACCTGGTCCGCTTTGGTTGTATGGCGGGGGGTTTTTGGGAGGCCAAAAACAAAACACCCCGCACTTGGCGGGGTGTTTTGTCATGGCAGGGTTACTCAACCCACCAACTGAAACCCGGCATGCTGCACCAAATCCAGCAACGGCTGCGGGTACACGCCCAGCGCAAACGCCAGGATCGCGATCGCCAGCAGCATCACGCCGCCGGTGCGCTGTTCCCAGTTGAACGGCGCATCGTGGCGACGCAAGGTCGGCTCGATCAGGTACAGGGTGACCATCACGCGCAGGTAGTAGAACACGCCGATGGCGCTACCAATCACCAGGGCGCCGGTCAGCCACCACAGGTGCGATTCGACGCCGGTGGCGATGATGTAGAACTTGCCGATGAAGCCGGCGGTCAGCGGGATGCCGGCCAGGGACAGCATCATCACGGTCAGCACGGCGGTCAGGTACGGACGGCGCCAGAACAGGCCGCGGTATTCGTACAGGGCGTCGGCGTCACGGCCGTTGTACGGCGAGGACATCAGGGTAATCACGCCGAAGGCGCCTAGGCTTGTGATCACGTAGGTGACCAGGTACACGCCGATGGCTTCCAGCGCCAGGCCCTTGCTGGCCACCAGGGCGATCAGCAGGTAGCCGAAGTGGGCAATCGAGCTGAAACCCAGCAGGCGCTTCAGGTTGGTCTGGGTCACCGCCAGCAGGTTGCCGATGATGATCGAGGCCACTGCAATCACTTCCAGCACAGTGGTCAGCACGCCGCTGCTGGCTGCAGGGGAGAGCTGGAACAGACGCACGACTACCGCAAACACCGCCACCTTGCTGGCGGTGGCCAGGAAGGCCGCCACCGGCGCCGGGGCGCCTTCGTACACGTCCGGGGTCCACAGGTGGAACGGTACCAGCGACAGTTTGAACGCCAGGCCCACGAACATCATGCCCAGGCCCAGGGCCGCCAGGCTGCTTGGCTTGCCGGTGGCCGCCAGGGCGCGACCGATTTCGCCGAACTGCAGGCTGCCGGCGTCGGCGTACAGCAGCGCCATGCCGAACAGCAGGAAGGCGGAACCGGCGGCCGACAGCACCATGTACTTGATGCCGGCTTCCAGCGAACGCTTGTTGAAGAAGGCGTAGGCGATCAGGCCGTAGGTGGGCACCGACAGCAGTTCCAGGCCGATGAACAGGCTCGACAGGTGCTGCGCGCTGACCAGTACCATGCCGCCGGCAGCGGCCATCAGGATCAGCAGGTACAGCTCTTCGCGGTTGCCCGGGTAGCCCGAGCCGCCATCACCCAGGTAGGCGTGGGCCAGGGTCACGCACGCAAGCGTGGCCACCAGGATCAGGGCAATGTACAGGCAGGCGAAGTGGTCGATCTGGATCAGCGAGGTGACGCTGATGGGCGACACCTTGAGGGCCGGCAGCACCGACAGCAGGGCCACGTTCAGCCCCGCCACCGACAGCAGGAAGGTTTGCGAGTGATTGCGCCGCCAGGCGATCGCCAGCATCACCACGACAACGGTGAGGCTGGTGATCAGCAGCGGTGCAAGCGCGATAAAGTGTTGAAGGGTCAGGTCCATAGCGCTCTTACCGGGCCGAAGCGAGTTGAGTGAAAGCGGTGCCGAACCACTGCTGCACACCGGCCATGGTAGCGGCCGAGGTGTCCAGGAACGGTTGCGGATAGACGCCAAGCAGAATCAGCAGGCCAGCAAGGCCCAGCACCATGATCAGTTCGCGGGTGTCCATGCCGGCCAGTACCGCGTCGGATTTCGACGGGCCGAAGTAGGCACGGTGGATCATGATCAGCGAGTACACCGAACCGAACACCAGGCCCGAGGTGGCGATGATGGTCACGATCGGCGCTACCGGGAAGTTGCCGATCAGGATCAGGAACTCGCCGACGAAGTTGCCGGTGCCCGGCAGGCCCAGGGAGGCGGCTGCGAAGAACAGGCTGATGGCCGGCAGGTAGGCAATGCGCGACCACAGGCCACCCATTTCGCGCATGTCACGGGTGTGCAGGCGCTCGTATAGCTGGCCGCTGAGGATAAACAGTGCCGCCGCCGACAGACCGTGCGCCAGCATCTGGATTACCGCACCTTGCAGCGCCTGTTGCGAACCGGAGTAGATGCCGATCAGCACGAAGCCCATGTGCGACACGCTGGAGAACGCGATCAGGCGCTTGATGTCGGTCTGCGCGAACGCCAGGAAGGCGCCGTAGAAGATACCGATCAGGCCCAGGGTCATGGCAATCGGCGCAAACTCGGCCGAGGCGTGCGGGAACAGCGGCAGGGCAAAGCGCAGCAGGCCGTAGGCCGCCGTCTTCAGCAGGATACCGGCCAGGTCCACGGAACCGGCGGTGGGTGCCTGGGCGTGGGCGTCCGGCAGCCAGGAGTGGAACGGCACCACTGGCAGCTTCACCGCGAAGGCGATGAAGAAGCCCAGCATCAGCAGGTATTCCACGCCGTGGGGCAGCTTGGCCTTGAGCAGGTCGGCGTAGTTGAAGGTCAGCACGCCGGTGGTGTTGTAGTTGAACAGCACCAGGCCCAGGATCGCCACCAACATGATCAGGCCGCTGGCCTGGGTGAAGATGAAGAACTTGGTCGCCGCGTAGATCCGGGTCTTCTTGCCGTCTGCCGAGCTGTGACCCCAGAGTGCGATGAGGAAGTACATCGGCACCAGCATCATTTCCCAGAAGAAGAAGAACAGGAACAGGTCCAGGGCCAGGAACACCCCGACCACGCCGCCCAGAATCCACATCAGGTTGAGGTGGAAGAAGCCGACGTGGCGCTGGATCTCTTTCCAGGAACACAGCACCGACAGCACACCCAGCAGGCCGGTGAGCAGGATCATCAGCAGCGACAGGCCATCCAGGCCCAGGTGCACGCTGATGCCGAAGCGCTCGATCCACTGGACCTTGAACTCGTAGGCCCATACCGGGGTAGCGCCCGGGGCAGGGGAGAGGTGGTAGTCACCGTGGGCCCACAGCCAAAGGCCGATGGCAAGTTCCAGGGACATGGTCAGCAACGCGATCCAGCGTGGCAGGGTGGCGCCGTGGCGCTCACCCAGCCAGCACAGAAGGCCGCCGATAAAGGGGATCAGGATCAGCCAGGGCAGAATCATGACGGGCTCAATTCCTTTCGCAAAGTCGCAAGGTTCATAGTCAGACCGCCGCCAGCACAACGGCGCCCAGTACCAGCACGGCACCGGCGGCGATGGAAGCGGCGTACCAGCGCAGCTGGCCCGTTTCGGTACGGCTCATGGCGCTGTTGCCGCCTTTGGCCATGCGCGGGATCAGACCGATGGTGCGGTCCACGGGGTCCTTGCGCAGCAGGTGGCTGATAGCCAGGTACGGTTTGACGAACAGTTTGTCGTAGATCCAGTCGAAGCCCCAGGCAGCGAACCACCAGGCCGACAGCACGCGGCCAAGGCTGCTGTTGGCGATGGCGGTGGCCACGCGGCGCTTGCCCAGGAACAGCAGGGCCGACAGCAGGATACCGGCCAGGGCGATGGCGCCCGAGGCGATTTCCAGGCTGTGCTTGGCTTCACCGCCGGCATGGCCCACGCTTTCCGGCAGCACGCCGGCCAGTGGTGGGTGAATCCAGGCGCCGACGAAGGTCGACAGCACGATCAGCACGCCCAGCGGCAGCCAATGGGAAATCCCGTGGCCAGGGTGGGCGTCGGTCTTGGCTTCGCCGTGGAAGGCGATGAAGATCAGGCGGAAGGTGTAGATCGAGGTCATGAACGCGCCCACCAGGCCTGCGTACAGCAGGTAGGTGTGGCCGCTGGCGAAGGCCTCCCACAGGATCTCGTCCTTGGAGTAGAAGCCCACGGTCAGGATCGGCAGGGCCGACAGGGCCGCGCCGCCGACGATGAAGCAGGCGTAGGCCAGCGGCAGCTTCTTCCACAGGCCGCCCATCTTGAAGATGTTCTGCTCGTGGTGGCAGCCAACGATCACCGCGCCCGAAGCAAGGAACAACAGCGCCTTGAAGAAGGCGTGGGTCATCAGGTGGAAGATCGCGCCTTCCCAGGCGCCGACGCCCAGGGCCAGGAACATGTAGCCGATCTGGCTCATGGTGGAGTAGGCGAGGATACGCTTGATGTCGGTCTGCACCAGGGCGGCGAAGCCGGCCAGTACCAGGGTCACGCCGCCGACGATGCCCACCAGGTGCAGGATATCCGGCGCCAGGGCGAACAGGCCGTGGGTACGGGCGATCAGGTAAACACCGGCGGTTACCATGGTGGCGGCGTGGATCAGTGCCGAGACCGGGGTAGGGCCGGCCATGGCGTCTGCCAGCCAGGTCTGCAGCGGCAGCTGCGCCGATTTACCCACCGCACCGCCCAGCAGCATCAGGGTGGCGAAGACAATCCAGAAGTCGCCGACCTTGAAGTGCGCAGGGGCACGCACCATCAGTTCCTGGATGTTCAGCGTGCCCAACTGTTGGAACAGGATGAACAGGCCGATGGCCATGAACACGTCACCGATACGGGTGACGATGAACGCTTTCAGTGCGGCGTTACCGTTGTTGCGGTTGCTGTAGTAGAAACCGATCAGCAGGTAGCTGCACAGGCCCACGCCTTCCCAACCGAAGTACAGGAACAGCAGGTTGTCGGCCAGTACCAGGAACAGCATGCTGGCGATGAACAGGTTGGTGTACGAGAAGAAGCGCGAGTAGCCCTCTTCACCGCGCATGTACCAGGACGCGAACAGGTGGATCAGGAAGCCCACGCCCACCACTACGCCCAGCATGGTCACGGACAGGCCGTCGACGTACAGGGCGAAGTTGGGTTCAAAGCCGTCCACCGACATCCAGCGCCACAGCACCAGGGTGTAGTGGCCCGCTTCAGGCGGCGACACGTTGAACTGCCAGATGACCCAGGCGGCGACGATCGCCGACAGGCCGATGGAGCCCACGCCGATCAGCGCCGAGAGGTTCTCGGAGAAGCGCCCGCGCGAAAACGACAGCAGCAGGAAGCCGATCAGGGGGAATACGAAGGTCAGGAAGATTAGGTTCATCCGCGCATCTCACTGGCAGCGTCGATATCAAGCGTGTGGAAGCGGCGGTACAGCTGCAGCAGAATCGCCAGGCCAATGCTGGCCTCGGCGGCTGCCAGGGTGATGACCAGGATGAACATGATCTGTCCATCCGGCTGCGCCCAGCGTGCACCGGCCACGACGAACGCCAGGGCAGTGGCGTTCATCATGATTTCCAGGCTCATCAATACGAACAGAATGTTGCGGCGTACCAGTACGCCCATCAGGCCCAGGCAGAACAGCACACCGGCTACTGCGAGACCGTGTTCCAGAGGAATCGATGACATGAGTTACTCCTTCGCCTCGTTGCGGCCCAGGTGGAAGGCGGTGACCACGGCGGCCAGCAGCAGCATCGAAGCCAGTTCGACCACCAGCAGGTAAGGGCCGAACAGGCTTACGCCCACGGTCTTGGCGCCCACGGTCTGCTGGCCGATGGCCGCGCCCGAAGGCTCGGCGAACAGCACGTACAGCAGTTCGAACAGCAGCATGCCGGCCAGGAAGATCGGGCCTGCCCAGATGCCGGGCTTGAACCAGCCCCGCTCTTGCAGCACCGAGGCCGGGCCCAGGTTGAGCATCATCACCACGAAGACGAACAGCACCATGATGGCGCCGGCGTAGACGATCACTTCCAGCACACCGGCAAACGGCGCGCCCAGGCTGAAGAAGGTCATGGACACGGCGATCAGCGAGATGATCAGGTACAGCAGCGCGTGCACGGGGTTGGTGTTGGTGATCACCCTGAAGGTGGACACCACGGCGACTCCGGCTGCGAAATAGAAAGCGAATTCCATCTTTCTTCCTTAAGGGAGCAAGCTCTTCACGTTGATCGGCTCGGCTTCGTTTTGCGCAGCGCCTTTCGGCTTGCCGGCAACGGCCATCCCTGCAACGCGATAGAAGTTGTAGTCAGGGTTCTTGCCGGGGCCGGAGATCAGCAGATCTTCTTTCTCGTACACCAGGTCCTGACGCTTGAACTCGGCCATTTCGAAATCCGGGGTCAGCTGGATCGCGGTGGTCGGGCAGGCTTCCTCGCACAGGCCGCAGAAAATGCAGCGTGAGAAGTTGATGCGGAAGAAGTCCGGGTACCAGCGGCCGTCTTCGGTCTCGGCTTTCTGCAGCGAGATGCAACCCACCGGGCAGGCCACGGCGCACAGGTTGCACGCCACGCAGCGCTCTTCGCCGTCGGGGTCGCGGGTCAGCACGATGCGGCCGCGGTAGCGCGGCGGCAGGTACACGGCTTCTTCGGGGTATTGCAGGGTGTCGCGCTTGCGGAAGCCGTGGCCGAAAATCATCACCAGGCTGCGCAGTTGGGTACCCGTACCCTTAACGATGTCACCAATATATTTGAACATGGGTCAAATCCTCACTGGGCCGCAACGGCTGGCGTGTTCAGCAACACGACGGCAGCGGTCACCAGCAAATTGATCAGGGTCAGCGGCAAGCAGAATTTCCAGCTGAAATCCATCACCTGGTCATAGCGTGGGCGCGGGATCGAGGCGCGCAGCAGGATGAACAGCATGATGAAGAACGCGGTCTTCAGGGCGAACCAGATGAACGACAGCTGCGGCAGGATATCGAACGGGCCGTGCCAGCCGCCGAAGAACAGGGTCACCAGCAGCGCCGAGATCATGATGATGCCGATGTACTCACCGACGAAGAACATGCCCCATTTCATGCCGGCGTATTCAATGTGGTAACCGTCGGCCAGTTCCTGTTCCGCTTCGGGCTGGTCGAAGGGGTGACGGTGAGTCACCGCAACGCCTGCCACGAAGAAGGTGCAGAAGCCGAAGAACTGCGGAATGATGAACCACAGGTGCTGGTTCTGGTATTCAACGATGTCGCGCATGTTGAACGAACCCACCTGCGCCACGATGCCCATCAGCGCCAGGCCCATGAACACTTCGTACGACACGGTCTGCGCCGAGGCCCGAAGGCTGCCGAGCAGGGCGTACTTGTTGTTCGACGACCAGCCGGCGAACAGCACGGCGTACACCGACAGACCGGCCATGGCGAAGAAGAACAGCAGGCCGATGTTCAGGTCCGCCACGCCCCAGGTCGGGGTGATCGGGATGATGGCGAAGGCGATCAGCAAGGCACTCATGGCCACCACCGGCGCCAGGGTGAAGATCACCCGGTCAACGAACGGTGGGTTCCAGTCTTCCTTGAAGAACATCTTCAGCATGTCGGCGGCGATCTGGAACATGCCGAACGGGCCGACGCGGTTCGGACCGTAACGGTCCTGCCACCAGCCCAGCAGGCGGCGCTCGACGAAGCTGAGCAGCGCGCCGCACACCACCACGGCCAGCATGATCACCAGGGCCTTCACGACAGCGATGATGCTGTCGATCACTTCAGGGGTGAACCAGGTCATTGTGCTGCCTCCTGCAGAGCGTCGACGGTGGCGCCGGCGAACGCGGGTGGGATGCCGGCGAAACCTGCGGGCAGGGCCACCAGGCCTGCGCCCAATTCTTCATTGATGCGCAGCGGCAGGCGCAGGGCCACGCCGGCCACGGTCAGGCTCAGCAGCGCGCCGTCGTTGACGCCCAGGCGATCGGCTTCCGACTTGGCCAGGCTGACGTAGGCCGGCTGGATGCGTTCCTGCACAGGCGCTGCGCGGGACGAGTTTTCCTCGGAACCGAACAGGTGGTGCACAGGTACGGCGGTCCAGGTGCCACGGGCCGGGGCGAAGGCGCCCGGGATGGCGGTGAACCATTTCAGGCTGTCGCCCTGGGTTTCGATCAGGCGGGTGCCCGGATCGCCTGCACGCAGGTGACCACCGACCTCGTCCTGGAACTTGTTCCAGGCCTGTGGCGAGTTCCAGCCCGGCGACCAGGCGAACGGCACCTGCTGGCGCGGTTCGGCGGAGCCCGAGTAACCTTCCATGGAGAACGCGAACGCAGTGTCCTTGTCCTGGGAGGTACGTGGCTCGTGCACGCTGATGTTGGCGCGCATTGCAGTACGGCCGCTGTAGCGCAGCGGTTCGCGCGCCAGCTTCAGGCCCTTGACGCGGAACGTTGCCGACGGTGCGGCCTCGACGATGCGCGCCAGGGCCGGCTTGCTGTTGGCCACGGCCTGGGTCACCTGGTCCAGCTGGGTGTAATCGACCATACGGTCCAAAAGCGTGCTGCGCAGGGCATGCAGCCAGCGCCAGCCTTCGTGGATGATGTTGCTGGCATCCAGGTAGGCCGGGTCGAACACCTGGAAGAAGCGCTGGGCGCGGCCTTCCTGGCTGATCAGGGTGCCATCGCCCTCGGCGAAGCTGGCCGCTGGCAGTACCAGGTGGGCGCGCTCGGCGGTGGCGGTCAGCTGGTGGTCGGCGACGATCACCACCTTGGCGGCGGCCAGGGCGGCGTCAACCTTGGCGGCTGGCAGGCGGGTGTACAGGTCGTTTTCGAGAATCACCAGGGCGTCGGCACGGCCGTCGATCACCGCGTCCAGCGCAGCGTCCACGGACTCGCCACCGAGCATGGCCAGGCCCAGGCTGTTGGCCTCGGGCACCACCAGGCTCAGGGAGCCTTGCTTGCCGGCCAGGTTCAGCGCCTTGGCAATGTTGGCGGCGGCTTCGATCAGGGCGCTGTTGCCCAGCGAAGTGCCGGACACGATCAGCGGGCGCTTGGCCTTGAGCAGGGCGTCGGCGATGCGTTGCGCCAGTTCCAGGGCTTCGGCATCCAGGCCGGTAACGGCCGGGGCGCTGGCGTCCAGGGCGTGGGCCACGGCAAAGCCGATGCGCGCCAGGTCTTCGGGCGCTGCGTGCACGCATTCTTCGGCCACGTCATCGAGCTTGGTGTCGGTGAGGCTGGCGATGAACAGCGGGTGCAGGGCGTGCTGGCCGATGTTTTTCACCGCAGCGTCCAGCCACGGCTGTACGCGCATGCCTTCGGCCATTTCCACGGCCTTGCCCTTCACCGACTGGCGCAGGGCCAGGGCCATGCGCGCGGCGGTCTGGGTCAGGTCTTCGCCGAGCACGAACACGGCGTCGTGGTCTTCCACTTCGCGCAGGCTAGGGATAGGCAGCGGGCTGTTTTTCAGTACGTCCAGCACCAGGCGGATACGGCCCAGTTCAGCGGCTTCGATACCGCTGTAGAAGTGCTCGCCGCCCACCAGTTCCAGCAGCGCGTAGTTGCTTTCCAGGCTGGCGCGGGGCGAGCCGATGCCGACGATGTTGCGGCCGCGCAGCAGCTCGGCGGCCTTGTCCAGGGCAGCGTCCAGGCCCAGCTTCTGCTGGCCCAGCAATGGCTGGCGCGGGCGGTCCTTGCGGTTCACGTAGCCGTAGCCGAAACGGCCGCGGTCGCACAGGAAGTAGTGGTTCACCGAACCGTTGTAGCGGTTCTCCACGCGGCGCAGTTCGCCGTAGCGCTCGCCGGGGCTGATGTTGCAGCCGCTGCTGCAACCGTGGCAGATGCTGGGGGCAAACTGCATGTCCCACTTGCGGTTGTAGCGCTCGGAGTGGGTCTTGTCGGTGAACACACCGGTGGGGCAGACCTCGGTGAGGTTGCCGGAGAACTCGCTTTCCAGCACGCCGTCTTCAACGCGACCGAAGTACACGTTGTCGTGGGCGCCGTACACGCCCAGGTCGGTGCCGCCGGCGTAGTCTTTATAGAAGCGCACGCAGCGGTAGCAGGCGATGCAGCGGTTCATCTCGTGTGCGATGAACGGGCCCAGTTCCTGGTTCTGGTGCGTGCGCTTGGTGAAGCGGTAGCGACGCTCGTTGTGACCGGTCATTACGGTCATGTCCTGCAGGTGGCAGTGACCGCCTTCCTCGCACACCGGGCAGTCGTGCGGGTGGTTGGTCATCAGCCATTCGACGACACTGGCGCGGAACGCCTTGGACTCGTCATCGTCGATGGAAATCCAGGTGTTGTCGGTGGCAGGGGTCATGCACGACATGACGATGCGACCACGGGTGTCGTTCTCGTCGGTGTACTGCTTGACCGCGCACTGGCGGCAGGCACCAACGCTACCCAGTGCGGGGTGCCAGCAGAAATAAGGGATGTCGAGGCCAAGCGACAGACAGGCCTGTAACAGGTTGTCTGCGCCATCGACTTCGAGCGCTTTGCCGTCTACGTGGATAGTGGCCATGGTTCAAAGTTCTTCGTTGGCCCGCGTGGGCGGGCGTGGCTAATGGAAAGCTGTGTGCTCACCCCGTGGCCTTCATGGGAGGGCAGGGGGCTAGCGGCCGGTGGCACGGACCACCGGCTTTTGTGTCTTGTTATGCGCCGACCTGGATCGGGCGCGCCAGGTCGGGGCGCAGGCCGCTGTTTGCGGCGATGCCAGCCTCGAATTCCGGGCGGAAATATTTGATCGCGCTGCCCAAGGGCTCCACGGCACCGGGTGCGTGGGCACAGAAGGTCTTGCCTGGGCCCAGGAAACCCACCAGGCCCAGCAGCGTCTCGATGTCGCCCTGCTGGCCACGGCCTTGCTCCAGCGCCCGCAGCAGCTTGACGCTCCACGGCAGGCCGTCGCGGCACGGGGTGCAGAAGCCGCACGATTCGCGGGCAAAGAACTCTTCCATGTTGCGCAGCAGCGAGACCATGTTGACCTTGTCGTCCACGGCCATGGCCAGGCCCGTACCCATGCGGGTGCCGACCTTGCCGATGCCGCCGGCGTACATTTGCGCGTCCAGGTGCTCGGGCAGCAGGAAGCCGGTACCGGCGCCGCCTGGCTGCCAGCACTTGAGCTTGAAGCCGTCGCGCATGCCGCCGGCGTAGTCTTCGAACAGCTCGCGGGCCGGGATGCCGAACGGCAGCTCCCACAGGCCGGGGTTCTTGACCTTGCCGCTGAAGCCCATCAGTTTGGTGCCGGCGTCTTCACTGCCTTCGCGGGCCAGCGACTTGTACCAGTCCACGCCGTTGCCGACGATGGCCGGCACGTTGCACAGGGTCTCGACGTTGTTCACGCAGGTCGGCTTGCCCCACACGCCCACGGCAGCCGGGAACGGCGGCTTGGAGCGCGGGTTGGCGCGGCGGCCTTCCAGGGAGTTGATCAGCGCGGTTTCTTCACCGCAGATGTAGCGGCCGGCACCGGTGTGCACGAACAGCTCGAAGTCGAAGCCCGAGCCCAGGATGTTCTTGCCCAGCAGGCCTGCGGCCTTGGCTTCTTCCACGGCACGGTTGAGGTGCTTGGCAGCGGTCACGTACTCGCCACGCAGGAAGATGTAGCCACGGTAGGCTTTAAGTGCGCGGGCACTGATGAGCATGCCTTCCACCAGCAGATGGGGCAGTTGCTCCATCAGCATGCGGTCTTTCCAGGTGTTGGGTTCCATTTCATCCGCGTTGCACAGCAGGTAGCGGATGTTCATGGACTCGTCTTTGGGCATCAGGCCCCATTTGACGCCGGTGGGGAAGCCCGCACCGCCACGGCCTTTGAGGCCGGAGTCTTTCACCGTCTGGACGATGTCGTCCTGGGACAGGTCGGCGAAGGCCTTGCGCGCGGCGGCATAGCCGTCCTTGGCCACGTACTCGTCGAACCACACGGGTTCGGCGTCGTCACGCAGGCGCCAGGTCAGCGGATGGGTTTCCGGGGTGCGGGCGATACGGTTCGCCGGACCGAAGGAAGTCAGGGGCATACGTAGCCCTCCAGCAGTGTGGCAACGCCGGCTGGCTGTACGTCACCGAAGGTGTCGTCGTCGATCATCAACGCCGGGGCCTTGTCGCAGTTACCCAGGCAGCACACCGGCAGCAGGGTGAAGCGCCCGTCCGCGGTGGTCTGGCCCAGGCCGATGCCCAGCTTGCTCTGGATCTCGCTGACCACCGATTCGTGGCCACCGATGTAGCAGACCATGCTGTCGCACACACGGATGATGTGGCGACCCACCGGCTGGCGGAAGATCTGGCTGTAGAACGTGGCCACGCCTTCGACGTCGCTGGCCGGGATGCCCAGGATCTCGCCGATGGCGTACAGGGCACCGTCGGGCACCCAGCCGCGTTCCTTCTGCACGATTTTCAGGGCTTCGATGGACGCCGCGCGCGGGTCCTCGTAGTGGTGCAGCTCGTGCTCGATGGCCGAGCGCTCGGTTTCGCTGAGGGCGAAACGGTCAGTCTGGATAAGCGTGCTGTTCATGCTTAGCGGTCCACGTCGGCCATAACGAAGTCGATACTACCCAGGTACGCGATCAAGTCCGCGACCATGCTGCCTTTGATCACCGAAGGGATCTGCTGCAGGTGCGGGTAGCTTGGGGTGCGAATCCGGGTACGGTAGCTCATGGTGCCGCCGTCGCTCGTCAGGTAATAACTGTTGATGCCCTTGGTCGCTTCGATCATCTGGAAGGATTCGTTGGCCGGCATCACCGGGCCCCACGAAACCTGCAGGAAGTGTGTGATCAAGGTTTCGATGTGCTGCAGCGTGCGCTCCTTGGGCGGCGGCGTGGTCAGCGGGTGATCCGCCTTGTACGGGCCTTCGGGCATGTTGCGCATGCACTGGTCGATGATCTTGATGCTCTGGCGCATTTCTTCCACGCGCACCATGCAACGGTCGTAGGCATCGCCGTTGTGGCCCAGCGGCACTTCGAACTCGAAGTTCTCGTAGCCCGAGTACGGGCGTGCCTTGCGCAGGTCGAAGTCGCAACCGGTGGAACGCAGGCCGGCACCGGTGACGCCCCATTCCAGGGCCTCTTTGGTGTTGTAGGCGGCGACACCGATGGTACGGCCTTTGAGAATGCTGTTCTGCAGGGCCGCCTTGGTGTATTCGTCCAGGCGCTTGGGCAGCCATTCGACGAAGTCTTTCACCAGCTTTTCCCAGCCGCGCGGCAGGTCGTGGGCCACGCCGCCGATGCGGTACCAGGCCGGGTGCAGACGGAAACCGGTGATGGCTTCGATCACCGTGTAGGCCTTCTGGCGGTCGGTGAAGGTGAAGAACACCGGGGTCATGGCGCCCACGTCCTGGATGTAGGTACCCAGGAACAGCAAGTGGCTGGTGATACGGAAGAACTCGGCCATCATGATGCGGATGGTGTCGACCTTCTGCGGCACCTTGATGCCGGCCAGCTTCTCCACCGCCAGCACGTAGGGCAGGTTGTTCATCACCCCGCCCAAGTAGTCGATGCGGTCGGTGTAGGGGATGAAGCTGTGCCACGATTGACGCTCGGCCATCTTCTCGGCGCCACGGTGGTGGTAGCCGATGTCAGGCACGCAGTCAACGATCTCTTCGCCGTCCAGCTGCAGGATGATGCGGAAGGCACCGTGGGCCGAAGGGTGGTTGGGGCCCAGGTTGAGGAACATGTAGTCCTCGTTGGTGCCCGAACGCTTCATGCCCCAGTCTTCAGGACGGAAGCGCGCGGCTTCCTCTTCCAGCTGTTGCTTGGCCAGGGTGAGGCTGTAGGGGTCGAACTCGGTGGCGCGCGCCGGGTAGTCCTTGCGCAGCGGGTGACCTTCCCAGGTGGGCGGCATCATGATGCGCGACAGGTGCGGGTGGCCCTGGAAGGTGATGCCGAACATGTCCCAGACTTCACGCTCGTACCAGTTGGCGTTGGGCCAGATACCGGTGACGGTGGGCAGGTTCAGGTCGCCTTCGTGCAGCGCTACCTTGATCATCACGTCGCTGTTACGTTCTACCGACATCAGGTGGTAGAACACCGTGAAGTCGGCGCCCGGCAGGCCGCGGCGCTGGGTGCGCAGGCGCTCGTCGACGCCATGCAGGTCGTACAGCATGGAGTAGGGCTTGGGCACGTTGCGCAGGAAGCTCATCACCTCCTTGAGCTTGGCGCGGGCGATCCACAGCACCGGCATGCCGGTGCGGGTTTCCTGGGCGACGAACGCCTCGGGGCCGAAGCGCTGTTGGAGTTCGACGACCACGTCCTGGTCGTCAGCCTTGTAAGGCGGGATATATAGAGCGGTGTCCGCTGTCATGTTCTCGGTCGCTATTCGTCAACGTACAGAATGAGGCCAGGGTTCTTTGTGGCGATGCCGCGTAAAGAGCTGGATCAGACTTCGTCGGGGCTGCGCAGGTGGGTGACCGCAATGCGTTGTTCGCGGCGTTGTTCCTTTTGCGACGGCATCTCGGCGCGGTACACGCCCTGATCACCGACGACCCAGGACAGCGGGCGACGCTCTTGGCCAATCGATTCCTGCAACAGCATCAGGCCTTGCAGGAAGGCCTCTGGGCGCGGCGGGCAGCCGGGCACATAAACGTCCACGGGAAGGAATTTATCCACCCCCTGAACGACCGAGTAAATGTCGTACATGCCGCCGGAGTTGGCGCACGAACCCATGGAAATGACCCACTTGGGCTCCAGCATTTGTTCGTACAGGCGCTGGATGATGGGAGCCATCTTCACAAAGCACGTGCCGGCCACCACCATGAAGTCAGCCTGACGTGGCGATGCCCGGATAACCTCGGCGCCGAAGCGGGCGATGTCGTGGGGTGCGGTGAACGCGGTGGTCATTTCCACGTAGCAGCACGAAAGACCGAAGTTGTACGGCCAGAGGGAGTTTTTACGCCCCCAGTTGACCGCACCGCTCAGGACATCCGAGAGCTTGCCCATGAAAATGTTCTTGTGGACCTGATCCTCTAGCGGATCGGTAACGGTTTCCCGCTCCCCGATTGGATACTGGTCGTTGGGTGCATCCGGGTCGATTCTGGTGAGATTGTATTGCATTGCCAAAGCCTCATTGTTTCAGCTTCGCTTGCCGCTTACGGCGACCTTCGGGAGCCCAATCGAGCGCCCCCACCCGCCAAAGGTAGACAAGACCTGCCAACAGAATTGCTATGAAAACGAGTGCTTCGACGAATCCGGCCCAGCCGCTTTCGCGTACCGACACAGACCATGCAAAGAGAAAGAGGGCTTCGATATCGAAGATCACGAACAGCATCGCGACCAGATAGAATTTGGCGGAAAGGCGCAGACGGGCGCTGCCGACCGGCAGCATGCCGGATTCGAATGGTTCGTTCTTGCTACGGCCCCAGGCCTTGCTGCCCAGCAGGGCCGACAGCCCCAGCATGAAGGCACACAGCCCGGCGACACCCAAAAGGAAGATGGCAAAGCCCCAGTTGTGGGCCATGAGTCCTGTCGAATCGGGCATGCTGGAATCCTTAACGGAGAGCAAATGTCTCGGTACTTGAAAGTAGTAAAGCAGTGACGAAATGTCGCAGCTGAATCAATCGCGCTGATTTTATGGGTAAAGCGGTGGCAAGTAAATTTTCTACAGCAAATTTATTCGTAGGATTAAGCACATACACACCTTGCAAGTGCCTTGAGGCCCCATGGGGCGGGGGTTACAGGGCGTTTTATTTATAACGTTGTTACACCCGTTTGGAGGTTCCTTTAATGTGTAATGATAATTACTATCATTTAAAGGGTTCCAATACGTGTCAACCCTGTTGTCCGTGTTAACCAACTCGTACGTTCTACGCTATTTTCCCTCTATATAAGTTGGCGTGGATCAAGACTTTGGTTGTAGAAGCGTAGTCGATGTGGGGCGGGGTGGGAGGGGGTGATTGGGGTTGGGGTGGGATTGGGGTGGGGCAGGGAGGTGCATGCCTTTGGTTTTTTGGTGTGTTTGAGATCGCGCGCCGCCCGCGCGGCGCTTCCCGGGCAGAGCCCGGTCCTACGTTTGTTTCGGGCCAGTTATGCCAGTGCCATCACCTGGTCCGCTTTGTTTGTTCACTGCGGATTTGTGTCGAGCCAACAGAGCGGTCGAGGTAATCTCACAGGCAAAATTGGCCCGAAACAAACGTAGGACCGGGCTCTGCCCGGGAAGCGCCGCGCGGGCGGCGCTCGATCTCCAGAGCGCCAAATACCTCAAGACGAACGCACCCAAATCCCCACAGCCCACATGCCACAACAAAAAAAGGCCACCTGCGTGGGGTGGCCTTTCTCATCACCGCGTCTACCTCACATCAATGAAACTGCTCTTCCTCAGTCGAACCCGTCAGTGCCGTCACCGACGAGCTGCCACCCTGAATCACCGTGGTCATGTCATCGAAGTACCCCGTGCCCACTTCCTGCTGGTGCGCCACGAAGGTGTAGCCCTTGGCGGCGTCGGCGAACTCCTGTTCCTGCAGCTTCACGTAGGCGGTCATGTCGTTGCGGGCGTAGTCGTGCGCCAGGTTGAACATGCTGTGCCACATGTTGTGGATGCCCGCCAGGGTGATGAACTGGTGCTTGTAACCCATGGCCGACAGTTCACGCTGGAACTTGGCGATGGTGGCGTCGTCCAGGTTCTTCTTCCAGTTGAAGGACGGCGAGCAGTTGTACGACAGCAGCTGGTCCGGGTATTCCTTCTTGATGGCCTCGGCGAAGCGACGGGCTTCGTCCAGGTCCGGCTTGGCGGTTTCGCACCAGATCAGGTCGGCGTACGGCGCGTAGGCCAGGCCGCGGGCGATGGCCTGGTCCAGGCCGGCGCGCACCTTGTAGAAGCCTTCCTGGGTGCGGGTGCCCGTCACGAATGGCTGGTCATACGGGTCGCAGTCCGAAGTCAGCAGGTCGGCGGCGTTGGCGTCGGTGCGGGCCAGGATGATGGTCGGCACGCCGGCCACGTCAGCAGCCAGGCGGGCAGCGGTCAGCTTCTGCACGGCTTCCTGGGTCGGCACCAGTACCTTGCCGCCCATGTGACCACATTTTTTCACCGAGGCCAGCTGGTCTTCGAAGTGCACGCCGGCGGCGCCCGCTTCGATCATGCTTTTCATCAGCTCGTAGGCGTTCAGCACGCCGCCGAAACCGGCTTCAGCGTCGGCCACGATCGGCGCGAAGTAGTCGATGTAGCCGTCATCGCCCGGGTTCTTGCCGGCTTTCCACTGGATCTGGTCGGCGCGGCGGAACGAGTTGTTGATGCGCTTGACCACGGTGGGTACCGAGTCGACCGGGTACAGCGACTGGTCGGGGTACATGGATTCGGCCGAGTTGTTGTCGGCGGCCACTTGCCAGCCGGACAGGTAGATGGCCTGGATACCGGCCTTGACCTGTTGCACGGCCTGGCCGCCGGTGAGGGCGCCCATGCAGTTGACGAAGTCCTTGTCCGGACGGAAGGACGGCTTGGCGCCTTGGGTTACTAGGTTCCACAGCTTTTCCGCGCCTTGGCGGGCAAAGGTGTGCTCCGGTTGGACCGAGCCGCGCAGACGCACAACGTCGGCGGCGGAGTAGTTGCGCGTTACACCTTTCCAGCGCGGGTTTTCTGCCCAGTCTTTTTCAAGGGCAGCTATTTGTTGTTCGCGTGTCAGTGCCATGGAGATAAACCTCGTCGCATAGGTTTGAATGAAAATTCTCGCTCCGCCGGCGCTGTCCTTAACAGAAACACCATGGTGGCGCTCGCAGATCAGAAGCTTAGAAGGTCTGGGACGGGCTTGACGGAGAAGGCGACGACCGAACGGTTGTTTGAAAGGCGGGCAGACAAATGGCAGGTCAAGGTTGCCCGGGCGCACGTGGCTCGTGGATGCCGGTGTGCGAACGTACAGGTCTTGCCGTGTTGCCAGAATGCGCTTCCGTCCCTCGGGACAACTTCGTCGTTCCAGTCGCAATCTCGTCAGGCTGCCTTGTGGGCGTTCCAGACACGAATCGGCTCAGGTGGGTAGGTTAGAGACCGATCCGAAGGCCCTTTCCAGGGCCCCTGATTAGCGGGAGCGAGGCCATCATGCCTCGACGAAATTGTGTCGTCAAATGTTTTGTAGTGATTATTTTTAAGCACTACATCTATGGTCGTAAGCGACTCATCAGTCAGTTTCGGGTGCTTGGGTCGACGACTTATGGGTCGATTTTGCGACCCGCAGGTCATGATTTCAGTCCAGAGGATCCACTTTTACCCGCACGGTCATGTCGCTGCGGCCCTGAGTGGACCAATTTCGGGTAAAACCGCGTTGGTTGAGCTGGGTTTGCTCATTGGTTCCGGCCAGTGTGATCCATTCCCCCAGGCGTCCGCTGACCTGCGTGTCGGTGCTTTGAACGTTCACTACATCCTGACGTTCGTGGCTCATCCGGTCATTATTGGTACTGATGCTCAGATGGACGGTCTCGCCGGTGACGCTGGCGGTCACGTAGAAGCCCTGGGTGACGTTCTTGTACTGGGTTTGGGTTTGCAGGCCGCCGTAGCTGTCGCTCTGGGCGGTGGTGAAGGGCACGCTCTGGCCAACCTGGATCAGCGCCGGGCTGCCCTCGGTGGCTTGCACTTGCTGCACGCCACCGGTGCGGTTGCTGGTGCCGTAGGTGATGACGCGGGTGTTAGTGCCGTTGACCGTGTAGCCGCCGTTGTCGCCGTTGTTGCTGTCGCTGGTGTCGACGCTGATCAGCAGGCGCCGGGCGGCCACGTCGAGCTGGGTAATGAGGGCGCGCAGTTGCTGGATCTTGTCGGGGTCGGCGTTGACGATCAACTGGTTGCCGTAGGCGCTGACCTTGCCGTCGCGGCCGAGGAAATTCTGCGCCACGGGCAGCAGGTCGTCGCTGGTGCGGTTGTTCAGCTGGACGATTTCGGTGGCGGCACTGGCAGTGAAGCTGGCCAGCAGGGCGAGGGCGGGGAGCAGGGGGCGTAGCGGCATGTCCGGAGTCTCCATCATTGGAGTGGACATTATGGCAGATGGCGCATTGACGCCACATACACCCTGTGGGACCGGGCGAAGCTCGGGAAGGCAGCGCCGCGATGTTCCAGGTATACGCGGCGCCCTTTTCCCGAGCTTCGCCCGGTCCCACAGGGTGTGTGGGCCTGTCAGCTATAGCGAACCATATCCACGTGCGGGATGCCCGCTTCGAGGAACTCTTCGCTCACCACCTTGAAGCCGTGACGTTCGTAGAACGCCGTGGCGTGCACCTGGGCGCTCAGGCTTTGCTGCTTGAGGTCCAGGTTTTCGGCCTGGGTGATGGCGGCTTGCAGCAGGGCGTCGCCCACTTTCAGGCCGCGCCAGTCCTTGAGCACCGACACGCGGCCGATCTGGCCGTCGGGCAGCAGGCGGGCGGTGCCGATGGGGTAGTCGCCCTCGCACGCCAGGAAATGCACGGCGTCGACGTCGTCGGCATCGAACTCCAGCTCCGGGGGTACCGATTGCTCGGCAATGAACACAGCCTCGCGGATACGTCGAATGTCGGCGATATCCCTGTGCCAATCAGCCACGCGTACGCGAATCTTATTCATCGGCAGCGAACCCCAGACTTCCCTGTTTAACCAGCTCACAGATCAGTGTACGACCTTGCTCGTCAATCATCCATGGGCCCAGGTTTTCAATGTGCAGGGCGTCGGCCGAACAGATCAGCTTCAGCAGCTCGCGCATCTCACCGGGCAGCAGGCGGCTTTGGCCGCTGGCGAACAGCAGCAGGTCGTCGCCCACTTCCGACCACGCCAGGCGCGCGCTCGGGTTGCGGATCAGGATGGCGCCTTCTTCCAGGCCGTCCAGCAGGTCGTCTTCTTCCAGGGTTTCACCGGCCACCAGTTCCGGGTAGCGCGGTTCGGTCATGAACTGGCCGAACCAGGTCAGCAGCAGGCGTTCGTCGTTCATGTGCTCGTTGAGCAGCTTTTTCAGACGGTCCAGGGCGTCGTGCTGGATCTGCGTCGGGTCGCTGACCGGCTGGGCGTCGGCGTCGGTGTAACGCTCTTCGTCCGGCAGGAACTGGGTCAGGAAGTCGGTGAAGTGGGTCAGCACTTCAGCGGCGCTTGGGGCGCGGAAGCCTACCGAGTAGGTCATGCACTCGTCCACGGCGATGCCGTAGTGGGCCAGGCGCGGTGGCAGGTAGAGCATGTCGCCCGGCTCCAGCACCCACTCGTCGGTCTGCTGGAAGTCAGCCAGGATGCGCAGGTCGCTGTGTTCGATCAGCGGGCTGTCGGAATCGCACATCTGACCGATTTTCCAGTTGCGCTGGCCGTGGCCTTGCAGCAGGAACACGTCGTAGTTGTCGAAGTGTGCACCCACGCTGCCACCTGGGGCGGCGTAGCTGATCATCACGTCGTCGATGCGCCAGCTGGGCAGGAAGCGGAACGGTTGCAGCAGTTCGGCCACTTCCGGCACGAACTGGTCAACGGCCTGCACCAGCAGGGTCCAGTCTTTCTCGGGCAGTTGGCCGAAGGCGTCGTCTTCGAACGGGCCGCGGCGCATTTCCCATGGGCGCTCGCCGTTCTCGATGACGATCCGCGACTCGACTTCTTCTTCCAGGGCCAGGCCAGCGAGCTCATCGGGGCTGATCGGGTTTTCGAAATCGGTGAACGCCTGACGGATCAGCAGGGGCTTTTTCTGCCAGTAATCACGCAGGAATTCACGTGCAGTCAAGCCACCCAGCAGTTGCAGAGGAGTATCAGGATTCATGTGTAACCTATTGAATGAGAGCGCTTTTAAGTCACGAATAAAAACGCCCGGCTAAGCCGGGCGTCGTAGCGACGGGGCGGTGCGTCAGATGCGCTTGGCCTGGGCCGCGGCGTTACCGATGTACGAAGCCGGGGTCAGCTTCTTCAGTTCTGCACGGGCGTCGGCTGGCATGTCCAGGCCGTCGATGAAAGTTTGCAGCGCTTCAGGGGTGATGCCCTTGCCGCGGGTCAACTCTTTCAGTTTTTCGTACGGGTTTTCGATGTTGTAACGGCGCATCACGGTCTGGATCGGCTCGGCCAGTACTTCCCAGCAGGCGTCCAGGTCCTGGGCGATGCGCACTTCGTTCAGTTCCAGCTTGCTGATGCCTTTGAGGGTGGCCTCGTAGGCGATCACGCTGTGGGCGAAACCGACGCCCAGGTTGCGCAGCACGGTGGAGTCGGTCAGGTCACGCTGCCAGCGCGAAACCGGCAGTTTGCTGGCCAGGTGCTGGAAGAGGGCGTTGGCGATACCCAGGTTGCCTTCGGAGTTTTCGAAGTCGATCGGGTTGACCTTGTGCGGCATGGTCGACGAACCGATCTCGCCAGCGATGGTGCGCTGCTTGAAGTAACCCAGGGAGATGTAGCCCCAGATATCGCGGTCGAAGTCGACCAGGATGGTGTTGAAGCGCGCGATGGCGTCGAACAGCTCGGCGATGTAGTCGTGCGGCTCGATCTGGGTGGTGTAGGGGTTGAAGCCCAGGCCCAGCTCATCTTCGATGAAGGCGCGCGCGTTGGCTTCCCAGTCGATGTCGGCGTAGGCCGACAGGTGGGCGTTGTAGTTGCCCACGGCGCCGTTGATCTTGCCCAGCAGCGGCACGGCGGCTACCTGGGCGATCTGACGCTCCAGACGGTAGACGACGTTGGCCAGTTCCTTGCCCAGGGTGGTCGGCGAAGCCGGCTGGCCGTGGGTGCGCGACAGCATCGGCACGTCGGCGAAGCGGTGGGCCAGTTCGCGGATGTTGTCGGCGATCTGGCGCATCAGCGGCAGCAGCACGGTGTCACGGCCTTCGCGCAGCATCAGGGCGTGGGACAGGTTGTTGATGTCCTCGCTGGTGCAGGCGAAGTGGATGAACTCGCTGACCTTGGCCAGTTCCGGCAGCTTGGCAGCCTGCTCCTTGAGCAGGTACTCGATGGCCTTCACGTCGTGGTTGGTGGTGCGTTCGATCTCTTTCACGCGCTCGGCGTGCTCGAGGGCGAAGTCATCGGCCAGGGCGTTGAGGATAGCGTTGGCTTCGGCGGAGAACGCCGGCACTTCGCTGATTTGCGGGTGGGCGGCCAGGCGCTGGAGCCAGCGCACCTCGACCAGGGCGCGGAAACGGATCAGGCCGTATTCGCTGAAAATAGGGCGCAGGGCCTGGGTTTTGCCGGCGTAGCGGCCGTCAACAGGGGAAACCGCAGTGAGCGAAGAAAGCTGCATGGGGTGTTCTCGGACAGTCGGGCAACGAAATGGGGCGCGTATCATACATGAAAATTCAATGCAGGTCGGCAGCCCAGCGCCGACCACGCCCGTGAGGTGACGAGCGTTAACCGCGCATCATCGGATAAAGTTCCTTGAGCAGCTTGCGCCGGCTGAAAACCAGTTGCCAGCGGTGGCCGCCCAATTGCCGCCATAAACGCGCCGAACGGATGCCGGCCAGCAGCAAGGCGCGGATTTTCGCGGCGTTGCTGGGCTGCTGCAGGTTGCGCATGTCGCCCTGCACCTGGATCCGCTGGCGCAAGGTGCTCAGGGTGTCCTGGTACAGCGCGCCACTGGCGGCGATAACGTTCTCGTGGGTAATGCCGAAATGTTCTACCTGGGACTGGATCTGCGGCAGTCGCCGGCCGATCACCTCCAGCAGGTCGTCGCGTTTGCCCAGTTGGCGCTCCAGGTTGAGCATCGACAGGGCGTAGCGCAACGGTTCGCGTTGCAGGCTGGCCGGGTCGCGCTCAAGGGCGCTGACCAGGGCGCGGTAGCCGTCACGCAGGTTCAGGTCGTCGCCGCCGAACACCTCAAGGGTGTCCTTGGGGTCGCGAATCAGCAGGCTGCCCAGCATGCAGCCCATCGTGGCCTCGGCGCTCTGGCCGGTCTTGGCGATGCGGTCTACCAGCACGGCGGCCTGGAACACCGCGCCCAGGGCAATCAATTGCTCCTGAATGGGGTTCATGCAGCGGCGCCTTTGCTGGTCCACGGCTGAGCCACTTCGATGACGCCGCCGCCCAGGCAGATCTCGCCGTCGTAGAACACCACGGACTGGCCGGGGGTGACGGCGCGCTGCGGCTCGTCGAACACGGCGCGGTAACCGTTGGCGGTCTGCTCCAGGGTGCAGGCCTGGTCGCCCTGGCGGTAGCGCACCTTGGCGGTCAGGCGGCGCGGGCTGCTCAGGTCGATGGGGTTGACCCACCAGATTTCCGAGGCCAGCAGGGCGCGGGAGAACAGCCACGGGTGGTCATTGCCTTGGCCGACCACCAGCACGTTGCGTTCCAGGTCCTTTTCCAGCACGTACCACGGCTCGTCGCTGGCGTCCTTCAGGCCGCCAATGCCCAGGCCCTGGCGCTGGCCGATGGTGTGGTACATCAGGCCGTGGTGGCGGCCGATGACTTCACCTTCGGTGGTCTGGATCTCGCCCGGCTGGGCCGGCAGGTACTGCTTGAGGAAGTCGCTGAAGCGGCGTTCGCCAATGAAGCAGATACCGGTGGAATCCTTCTTCTTGGCGGTGGCCAGGCCGTGTTTCTCGGCGATGGCGCGCACTTCCGGCTTTTCCAGCTCGCCCACCGGGAACAGCGTGCGGGCGATCTGCTCGCCACCCACGGCGTGCAGGAAGTAGCTCTGGTCCTTGTTGGGGTCCAGGCCCTTGAGCAGTTCGGTGCGGCCGTCGATGTCGCGGCGGCGCACGTAGTGGCCGGTGGCGATCAGGTCGGCGCCCAGCGACAGGGCGTAGTCCAGGAAGGCCTTGAACTTGATTTCGCGGTTGCAGAGGATGTCGGGGTTCGGCGTGCGGCCGGCCTTGTACTCTTCCAGGAAATGTTCGAAGACGTTGTCCCAGTATTCGGCGGCGAAGTTGGCCGTATGCAGCTTGATGCCGATACGGTCGCACACGGCCTGGGCGTCGGCCAGGTCTTCGCGGGCGGTGCAGTATTCGGTGCCGTCGTCTTCTTCCCAGTTCTTCATGAACAGGCCTTCCACCTGGTACCCCTGTTCGAGCAGCAGGAGGGCGGACACGGAAGAGTCAACGCCGCCGGACATGCCGACGATAACGCGCTGGGTTTCAGGGGCAGCAGCTGAATCACGCATAGGAATTGAGAGTGTGTCTGGGAAAAGCAGGGGATTCTACCACCAAGCGGTGGCAAGTGCTTGTGGTGATGCTGCTGGCCTCATCGCGAGCAAGGGCTCGGCGCCCCCCTTTGCTCCCACAGGTGTACACATCAAGTGCAGCAAGCACTGTGGGAGCAAAGCTTGCTCGCGATGAGGCCCGAAAGCTCAACGAATCAGGGAGAGGCTGTGCAGCGGGTGTTCCAGGTAATCATCAACGCACTGCAGCAACAGCTCGCTGCGCCAGCGCGCCTTCTGCTCGATGATCTCATCGCGGGTCAGCCACTGGGGGCCGATGATGCCGTGGTCCAGGGTGCGCTCCGGGTCGTGGTGCAGCGGCTTGCCGGCAAAGCACACCCGTTGGTATGTCACGCCATTGCTGGGCGCGGTGTACAGGTAGATGCCAATCACACCGGTGAGCTCGACGTCGTAGCCGGTTTCTTCCAGGGTTTCGCGGATGGCGGCCTCGATCAGGCTTTCATCGGGCTCCAGGTGCCCGGCGGGCTGGTTGAGCACGGCGCGGCCGCCTTTGAGTTCTTCCACCAGCAGAAAGCGGCCGTTGTCTTCGATGACGGTAGCGACGGTGACGTGGGGGATCCATGGGCGCATAGGGCCCTCCTTTTGGTCGGGAGCTTTGAGCTGCGCGTTGTCGTGTTGTGGCTACTTGCAGCTTACGGCTTGCAGCTTGCAGCTTTCAGCTAAAACAAAGCCCCGGCACGGG
This sequence comes from gamma proteobacterium L18, assembly GCA_000497835.1. Lineage (GTDB taxonomy): Bacteria > Pseudomonadota > Gammaproteobacteria > Pseudomonadales > Pseudomonadaceae > Aquipseudomonas. Next base: position 471,764 of record KI547168.1, read on the forward strand.
CCGGGGCTTTGTGTGTTGCAGGCTAGCTTACTTCAGCGAAGCGATGGCAGCGTTCAGGGTGGCGCTTGGGCGCATCACCTTGGCGGCTTTCTCGGCGTCGGCGTGGTAATAGCCAGCGATGTCCACCGGCTTGCCTTGCACGGCATTGAGCTCGGCGACGATGGTCGCTTCGTTCTCGCTCAGTGCCTTGGCCAGCGGGGCGAACTGGGCTTGCAGGGCCGAATCGTCGGTCTGCGCGGCCAGGGCCTGGGCCCAGTACAGGGCCAGGTAGAAGTGGCTGCCGCGGTTGTCGATGTTGCCGACTTTGCGCGATGGCGACTTGTTGTTGTCCAGGAACTGGCCGGTGGCCTGGTCCAGGGTGGCGGCCAGTACCTTGGCCTTGGCGTTGTTGGTGGTCACGCCCAGGTGTTCCAGGGAAGCGGCCAGGGCCAGGAACTCACCCAGCGAGTCCCAGCGCAGGAAGTTCTCTTCCACCAGTTGCTGCACGTGTTTGGGGGCCGAACCGCCGGCGCCGGTTTCGAACAGGCCACCGCCGTTCATCAGCGGCACGATGGACAGCATCTTGGCGCTGGTGCCCAGTTCCATGATCGGGAACAGGTCGGTCAGGTAGTCGCGCAGCACGTTGCCGGTCACCGAGATGGTGTCCTGGCCCTTGCGGATGCGCTCCAGGGAGAACTTCATGGCGTCGACCGGCGACATGATGCGGATGTCCAGGCCCGAGGTGTCGTGGTCTTTCAGGTAAACCTGGACCTTCTCGATCATCACGCCGTCGTGGGCACGGGCCGGGTCCAGCCAGAAGATGGCCGGGGTGTTGGAGGCGCGGGCACGGTTGACGGCCAGCTTGACCCAATCCTGGATCGGCGCGTCCTTGGTCTGGCACATGCGGAAGATGTCGCCGGCTTCAACCTTCTGTTCCAGCAGGGTGCGACCCTTGCCATCGACCACGCGCACGGTGCCGTCGGTCTTGATGTGGAAGGTCTTGTCGTGCGAACCGTACTCTTCGGCTTTCTGCGCCATCAGGCCAACGTTCGGCACGCTGCCCATGGTGGTCGGATCGAAGGCGCCGTGTTTCTTGCAGTCTTCGATGGCGGCCTGGTAGATGGTGGCGTAGCAACGGTCCGGGATCACCGCCTTGGTGTCCTGCAGGTTGCCTTCGGCGTTCCACATTTTGCCCGAATCACGGATCATGGCCGGCATCGAGGCGTCGACGATCACGTCGCTCGGCACGTGCAGGTTGGTGATGCCCTTGTCGGAGTTGACCATGGCCAGCGCCGGACGGGTGGCGTACACGGCCTGGATGTCGGCTTCGATCTGCGCTTTCTGCTCGGCAGGCAGCGACTGGATGCGGGCGTACAGGTCGCCGATGCCGTTGTTCAGGTTGAAACCAACCTGCTCCAGCACGGTGGCGTGCTTGGCCAGTGCTTCTTTATAGAACTCGGCAACCACCTGGCCGAACATGATCGGGTCGGAGACCTTCATCATGGTGGCTTTCAGGTGCAGGGACAGCAGCACGCCCTTGGCCTTGGCGTCTTCGATTTCGGCAGCGATGAAGGCGCGCAGGGCCTTTTTGCTCATCACGGCGCAGTCGATGATTTCGCCGGCTTTTACCGACGTCTTTTCTTTCAATACGCTGACGGAGCCGTCGGCGGCCAGCAGTTCGATGCGCACAGCGTCTGCGGCTTCGATCAGCGCGGCTTTCTCGCTGCCGTAGAAGTCACCCGAGGCCATGTGGGCCACGTGGGACTTGGAGTCTGCAGCCCAGGCGCCCATCTTGTGCGGGTGCTTGCGTGCGTAGTTCTTGACCGACAGCGGGGCGCGGCGGTCGGAGTTGCCTTCGCGCAGTACCGGGTTCACGGCGCTGCCCTTGATTTTGTCGTAACGCGACTTGGCTTCTTTCTCGGCGTCGTTGGCCGGGTTCTCCGGGTAGTCCGGGATGTTGAAGCCTTGTGCCTGCAGCTCGGCGATGGCCGCTTTCAGTTGCGGTACCGAGGCGCTGATGTTCGGCAGCTTGATGATGTTGGCTTCCGGCGTGGTAGCCAGGGTGCCCAGCTCGGCGAGGTCGTCGGCGATGACCTGGTCGGCCTTGAGTTGCTCAGGGAAGCTCGACAGGATACGGCCAGCCAGGGAGATGTCCCGGGTTTCCACGGCAATATCAGCCGAGGCGGTGAAGGCCTCTACGATAGGGAGCAGGGAATAGGTGGCGAGGGCCGGAGCTTCGTCGGTGAAGGTGTAGATGATCTTTGAGCGGGTGGGCATATTCGGATTAACTCTCTTCTTTGCTAAGCGTGCACAGAATCTCGAGATGCGCAGGGTAGGCGCTTTCGTCCAATGTGATCAATGAGCCGAAAGTCGAGGATTCGTCGCGATGATGTTGGATGCATCAGTAGAGCGTCAAGCGACCGAGTTGCGGTACAACCAGGCCTTTTCAAGCGTTTTCAAAGGCTTGGTGTCTGGTTGCAGACGCCTCGGCCCCCGGTGACTCGATGGTCACTGCGACAGTATACCACTGGTCATGGGCGATAAATGATGCAGTTGGGCAGATTCACCTGATCATGTGCCGGTTGCGGTCCCGGGCAGGTGGGTTACGCTCAGGGGTAGCCAGGATGTTCAACCCACAAAAACGGAGTCCAGCATGGGATACCAGAAGATTCAGGTACCGAGCGTCGGCGAAAAGATTACCGTCAATGCAGACCATTCTCTCAATGTTCCTGACCAACCGATCATTCCCTACATCGAAGGCGACGGCATCGGCGTAGACGTCACGCCCGTCATGATCAAAGTGGTGGACGCTGCGGTGGCCAAGGCCTACGGCGGCAAACGCAAGATTTCGTGGATGGAAGTGTACGCCGGCGAGAAGGCCACCCAGGTCTATGACCAGGACACCTGGCTGCCCCAGGAAACCCTGGACGCCGTGAAAGACTACGTGGTGTCGATCAAGGGGCCGCTGACCACGCCGGTGGGCGGCGGCATCCGCTCGTTGAACGTGGCCCTGCGCCAGCAACTCGACCTTTATGTATGCCTGCGCCCGGTGGTGTGGTTCCAGGGCGTGCCCAGCCCGGTGAAGAAGCCTGGCGACGTGGACATGGTGATCTTCCGCGAGAACTCCGAGGACATCTATGCCGGCATTGAGTGGAAGGCTGGCTCGCCTGAAGCGCAGAAGGTGATCAAGTTCCTTAAGGAGGAAATGGGCGTCACCAAGATCCGGTTCGACCAGGACTGCGGCATCGGCGTCAAGCCCGTGTCCAAGGAAGGCACCCAGCGCCTGGTGCGCAAGGCCCTGCAATACGTGGTCGACAATGACCGCGAATCGCTGACCCTGGTGCACAAGGGCAACATCATGAAGTTCACCGAGGGTGCCTTCAAGGACTGGGGCTACGAGATCGCTCGCGACGAATTCGGCGCCACCTTGCTCGATGGCGGCCCGTGGATGCAGTTCAAAAACCCGAAAAGCGGGCGCAACGTCATCGTCAAGGACGCCATCGCCGACGCGATGCTGCAGCAAATCCTGTTGCGGCCGGCTGAATATGACGTGATCGCCACCCTCAACCTCAATGGTGACTACCTGTCCGACGCCCTGGCGGCGGAAGTGGGCGGCATCGGCATTGCGCCGGGCGCCAACCTGTCCGATACCGTGGCCATGTTCGAGGCCACCCACGGTACCGCGCCCAAGTATGCGGGCAAGGACCAGGTCAACCCGGGGTCGGTGATCCTGTCGGCGGAAATGATGCTGCGCCATCTGGGGTGGCTGGAAGCGGCGGACCTGATCATCAAGGGCACTAATGGCGCCATCGGGGCCAAGACCGTGACCTATGACTTCGAGCGGTTGATGGAGGGCGCGACCCTGGTGTCGAGTTCAGGGTTTGGTGAGGCGTTGATCAAGCACATGTAATCGCAAGCAACAAAAAAACCGGCCGTCCTGGCCGGTTTTTTCATGGTGGTATTGTGGTGCCTGTTTCCAGGGCAGAGCCCTGTCCTACACCGTTTGCGGCAGTGGTGTCAGTCAAGCAAAGCGTACCGCTTTTGCGGCTTACAGGTGAGCCTGCCATGCATCCAGAGCTGTGCGCTTTGCTTTCCTGACACACATTGCCAAAAATGGTGTAGGACAGGGCTCTGCCCTGGAAACAGGCAATACAACCTAGGCAGTTACATGCTGCGCAGGCTGCGAAGCAGCGTGCTGTGCAGGGCTATCAGTGGCAGCGGAAATGTCGACGGCGTGCAGGCCCTTGGGGCCCTGGATGATTTCGAATTTGACGGGCTGGCCGGCCTTGAGGGTCTTGTAGCCATCCATCTTGATGGCCGAGTAGTGGGCGAACAGGTCTTCGCTTTTGCCCTCTTCAACGATGAAGCCATAGCCTTTGGCGTTGTTGAACCACTTGACCTTACCGTTTGCCATGCTCATATCCCTCTGCAAAGGACTCCATCTCTGGAGTATCATCCACTTCATCCGGCATTCGGACCGATCAAAAAATTTGGTTGACTGCGCGGACCTTTATTCCCCAATGTGGGTTCTATTGTTTGTAACACCGTTTTGCCGATAGTCAAGGTCATGCGGCGGCCGAGCTTACAGTCGGTCACAAGGTCAACACACAACCCTATTCGCTCAACCATGAACCTTCTTTCCATGCATGCAATCAGCCAGATTCGACTAACATTCAATCAGGATCGCCCGCAATCGCATGAGGACGATGCAGCGGGCGTGGCCATACAGGAGGCCAAGCCGGCCCTGAAGGCGCCACCCATGTATAAGGTGGTTTTGTTTAACGATGACTACACACCGATGGATTTCGTCGTCGAAGTGCTCGAGGTGTTTTTCAACCTTAACCGCGAGCTGGCGACCAAGGTCATGCTCGCCGTCCACACGGAAGGGCGAGCCGTATGTGGATTGTTCACCCGCGACATCGCCGAGACAAAGGCCATGCAGGTCAATCAGTACGCCAGGGAAAGCCAGCATCCGCTACTCTGTGAAATCGAGAAGGACGGTTAATCGCCGACCACTTGGGTATGAGGTGAAGCTATGTTAAACCGCGAGCTCGAAGTCACCCTCAATCTCGCCTTCAAGGAGGCGCGTTCCAAACGTCATGAGTTCATGACCGTGGAACACCTCCTGTTGGCATTATTGGATAATGAGGCCGCCGCCACCGTTTTGCGCGCTTGTGGCGCAAACCTCGACAAACTCAAGCACGACTTGCAGGAGTTCATCGACTCCACCACGCCGCTGATCCCCGTCCACGACGAGGACCGCGAAACCCAGCCAACCCTGGGCTTCCAGCGTGTGCTGCAACGTGCTGTCTTCCACGTGCAGAGCTCGGGCAAGCGTGAAGTCACCGGCGCCAATGTGCTGGTCGCCATCTTCAGTGAACAGGAAAGCCAGGCTGTGTTCCTGCTGAAACAGCAGAGCGTGGCCCGCATCGATGTGGTCAATTACATCGCCCACGGCATCTCCAAAGTGCCTGGGCACGGTGATCATTCCGAGGGTGAGCAGGAAATGCAGGACGACGAGGGCGGTGAGTCTTCTTCTTCAGGCAACCCGCTGGACGCCTACGCCAGCAACCTCAACGAACTCGCACGCCAGGGCCGCATCGACCCGCTGGTAGGTCGCGAGCACGAAGTGGAGCGCGTGGCGCAGATCCTTGCGCGTCGCCGCAAGAACAACCCGCTGCTGGTGGGTGAGGCTGGCGTGGGCAAGACCGCCATCGCCGAAGGCCTGGCTAAACGCATCGTCGACAGCCAGGTGCCCGACCTGCTGGCCAACAGCGTCGTCTATTCCCTCGACCTGGGCGCCTTGCTGGCCGGTACCAAATACCGCGGCGACTTCGAGAAGCGCTTCAAGGCGCTGCTCGGCGAGCTGAAAAAACGCCCGCAGGCCATCCTGTTCATCGACGAGATCCACACCATCATCGGTGCCGGTGCGGCGTCGGGCGGGGTGATGGACGCCTCCAACCTGCTCAAGCCGCTGCTGTCTTCGGGTGATATCCGTTGCATCGGCAGCACCACGTTCCAGGAATTCCGCGGTATTTTCGAGAAAGACCGTGCCCTGGCGCGGCGCTTCCAGAAAGTGGACGTCAGCGAGCCGTCGGTGGAAGACACCATCGGCATCCTGCGCGGCCTGAAAGGGCGCTTTGAACAGCACCACAACATCGAGTACAGCGACGAGGCCCTGCGTGCGGCCGCCGAGCTGGCCTCGCGCTACATCAATGACCGTCACATGCCCGACAAGGCCATCGACGTGATTGACGAAGCCGGTGCCTACCAGCGCCTGCAACCGGTGGAAAGCCGGGTCAAGCGCATCGAAGTGCCCCAGGTCGAAGACATCGTCGCCAAGATCGCGCGCATTCCGCCAAAACACGTCACCAGTTCCGACAAGGAGCTCCTGCGTAACCTGGAGCGCGACCTGAAACTGACCGTGTTCGGTCAGGATGCGGCCATCGATTCGCTCGCCACCGCCATCAAGCTGTCGCGTGCGGGCCTGAAGTCACCGGACAAGCCCGTCGGTTCCTTCCTGTTCGCCGGCCCCACCGGCGTGGGCAAGACCGAAGCCGCTCGTCAGCTGGCCAAGGCGCTGGGTGTTGAGCTGGTGCGCTTCGACATGTCGGAATACATGGAGCGTCATACCGTGTCCCGTCTGATCGGCGCGCCTCCGGGCTACGTCGGTTTCGATCAGGGCGGCCTGCTGACCGAGGCCATCACCAAGCAACCGCACTGCGTGCTGCTGCTCGATGAAATCGAGAAGGCCCACCCGGAAGTCTTCAACCTGCTGCTGCAGGTGATGGACCACGGGACCCTGACCGACAACAACGGGCGCAAGGCAGACTTCCGCAACGTGATCCTGATCATGACCACCAACGCCGGTGCCGAGACGGCGGCGCGTGCTTCGATTGGCTTCACGCACCAGGACCACTCGTCCGATGCCATGGAAGTGATCAAGAAAAGCTTCACGCCGGAGTTCCGCAACCGTCTGGACACCATCATCCAGTTCGGCCGCCTCAGCCACGAGACGATCAAAAGCGTGGTCGACAAGTTCCTCACCGAACTGCAGGCCCAGCTGGAAGACAAGCGTGTGCTGCTGGAGGTCTCGGACGCGGCGCGCAGCTGGCTGGCAGCCGGTGGCTACGACGCCACCATGGGTGCCCGGCCGATGGCGCGGCTTATCCAGGACAAGATCAAACGGCCGCTGGCCGAGGAGATCCTGTTCGGCGAGCTGGCCGAACATGGCGGCGTGGTGCACATCGATGTGAAGGACGGCGAGATGACCTTCGACTTTGAAACCACGGCGGAGATGGCTTAACCGCGTGTGGGGGTAGGGTTTGTTCGGGGTGGTGTGCTTTCGGGCCTCATCGCGAGCAAGCTTTGCTCCCACAGTGTTGAACAGTCTTCAGGTGTACACCTGTGGGAGCAAAGCTTGCTCGCGATGAGGCCCTCAAGGCCACTCTACAAAACCATCGCCCACACAAAAACGCCCGGCACATGCCGGGCGTTTTCGTTTGTGTCGCTTAGCGAGCGCGGTAGGTGATGCGCCCTTTGCTCAAATCGTAGGGCGTCAATTCAACACGCACCTTGTCGCCGGTCAGAATACGAATGTAGTTCTTGCGCATCTTCCCGGAGATATGCGCGGTTACGACGTGCCCATTTTCCAACTCCACGCGAAACATGGTGTTTGGCAGGGTGTCGACGACAGTGCCTTCCATTTCGAAGCTGTCTTCTTTCGACATGCAGTAAAGCCCTCGGTGTCCAGTTAATGGCCCGGTGCAACTGCGCCAGGCAAAAGCGGCGTGCATTGTGCCTGAAAAAGGGGCGTAACGCCAAGACCCTTCAGTTGAGTGTTACCCAGCGCTGGTTTATAAGCAGCTCAATGGGGCGGTATTGGGTCTTGTAACTCATTTTTTTGCAGTTTTTGATCCAGTACCCCAGGTACACCGCGTCCAGTTGCAGGCGCAGGGCCTCGCCGATCTGCCACAAAATGGCGAAACGGCCCAGGCTGCGGCGCTCCTCTGAAGGCTCGTAGAAGGTGTAGACGGCCGACAGGCCGTTGGGCAGCAGGTCGGTGACCGCCACGGCCAGCAGTTGGCCTTCGCGGCGGAATTCATAGAAGCGCGAGAAGGGCAGGTCGCGTACCAGGAAGGTCGAGAATTGATCGCGGCTGGGCGGGAACATGTCGCCGTCGGCGTGGCGCTGTTCGATGTAGCGCTGGTACAGGTCGAAGTATTCTTCGCTGAACGCCGGCTTGGTGGCGGTCACCGTCAGGTCGGCGTTGCGTTTGACGATGCGCTTCTGTTGGCGGTTGGGGCTGAAGCTGGCCGCCGGGATGCGCGCCGGCACGCAGGCGTTGCAGCGCTGGCAGTGGGGGCGGTAGAGGTGATCGCCGCTGCGCCGGAACCCCATTTCCGAGAGGTCGGCGTAGACGTGCACGTCCATCGGCTGGCTGGGGTCCAGGAACAGGGTGGTGGCCTGTTCGTCAGGCAGGTAGCTGCACGAATGGGGTTGAGTGGCATAGAACTTCAACCGCGCCAACTCAGTCATGATCAACCCTCGGATCGAAACCTTTGAATAAGTGTAAGCCAGGCATGACCAACTCGCCTAGCAAACCCAGGTCGCGTTGCCGGGTTGGTCCAGGTAGGTGCGCAGGTGCCAGGCGAAGTCCTCGCGGCTGATGGAGCGCGCGCCCAGGCTCATCAAGTGTTCGGTGGGCATCTGGCAGTCGATCAGGGCAAAGCCTGCGGCCTGCAGGTGTTGCACCAGGGTGGCGAAGCCGACCTTGGAGGCGTTGTTGGCGTGGCTGAACATCGACTCGCCGAAAAACAGCCGACCCATGGCCAGGCCGTACAGGCCACCCACCAGTTGCTCGCCGTCCCAGACCTCGACCGAGTGGGCCAGGCCACGCTGGTGCAGTTCAATGTAGGCGGCCTGCATGCTGTCGGTGATCCACGTGCCGTCGGCGTAGGCGCGGGGGCCGGCGCAGGCGCGGATCACGGCGGCAAAGTCCTGGTCGAAGGTGACGCGGTAGCGCTGCTGGCGGATGACTTTGGCCAGGCTGCGCGACACGTGCAGCTCGGCGGGGAACAACACCGTGCGCGGGTCGGGTGACCACCACAGGATGGGCTGGCCGTCCTGGTACCAGGGGAAGCAGCCATGGCGGTAGGCCTGCACCAGGCGCTCGGCGCTCAGGTCGCCGCCGGCGGCCAGCAAGCCGTTGGGGTCGCGCAGGGCCTTGTCCAGGGGCGGGAAGGTCAGCTCGTTCTTCTTCAACCAGGTCAGCATGGGTTCCATCTGGGCAGGGGAGGGGAGGGCGGTTTGGTTGGGTGGTGGGGCGTTCCAGGGCAGAGCCCTGTCCTACACCGTTCGCGGCAGTGGTGTCAGGCACGCAAAGCGGTCCGCTTTTGATGGATACCCGATGGACCTGCGGAG
>KI547168.1:481749-496397 GCA_000497835.1 gamma proteobacterium L18
GGTCCGCTTTTGATGGATACCCGATGGACCTGCGGAGCGCTCAAAGGCGGTCCGCTTTGCATTACTGGCACCCATGGGCCGAACGGTGTAGGACAGGGCTCTGCCCTGGAACGCCCCACCCCCAAACCAAAGCCATACAACCGCAAAATCTCCCACCCTGCAACTCTGTGGCCATGTTGCGGTCGTAAACCTTCGATAATGTCTTTGAAAAGCCTGCATAAGCCTTTGTCACAAAAGACAATGCATGCTCCAATTGATTGACGCCAGAGGCGCTGGGCTATGCTGTGGCGAACCCGTACAATGCAGCGATCATTTGCATTATTTTTTTGACTGGCCATACCAGGCTGGTAATTTCTTGGTCAATCATCTGTTGTGCGCGCCCATGGGCGCAGGAAAAGACTTGTTTTGAAGAAATCCACCGCGATACCCACCCCAGCCGTGCCCCTGTGGCGCCAGCAAATGCACTACCGGCTCAAGGAAGGTGCCCTGATTGCCATGGGCGCCCTGTGCCTGTACCTGTGGATGGCGCTGCTCACCTATGATCAGGCCGACCCGGGCTGGAGCCACACCAGCACCGCCCACGACGTGCAGAACGCCGCTGGCCGCGTAGGCGCCTTCGCCGCCGATATCCTGTTCATGGTGCTGGGCTACTTCGCCTACATCTTCCCGCTGCTGCTGGCGGTCAAGACCTGGCAGATCTTCCGCCAGCGTCATGAGCCCTGGCAGTGGAGCGGGTGGCTGTTCAGCTGGCGACTGATCGGTCTGGTGTTCCTGGTGCTGTCGGGTGCAGCGCTTGCGCACATCCATTTCAAATCCACCAGCCTGCCGGCCTCGGCCGGTGGCGCGCTGGGCGAAAGCCTGGGCGACCTGGCCTATCACGCCCTCAACGCCCAGGGCAGCACGCTGCTGTTCATCGCCCTATTCCTGTTCGGCCTGACCGTGTTCACCGACCTGTCGTGGTTCAAGGTAATGGACCTGACCGGCAAGATCACCCTCGACCTGCTGGAACTGGTGCAAGGCGCTGCCGGCCGCTGGTGGGCCGCGCGCAACGAGCGCCGCGAGCTGGTGGCCCAGTTGCGCGAGGTAGACGTGCGCGTCCACGACGTGGTGGCCCCGGTGACGCCCGACCGCCGCGAGCAGGCCAAGGCCCGCGAGCGCATCATCGAACGCGACCAGTCGCTGACCAAGCACACCGCCGAGCGCGAGAAGCAGGCGCCGCCGGTGATCATGCCGGCGCCGGCCATGGCCAAGCCGCCCGAGCCAAGCAAGCGCGTGCAGAAGGAAAAACAGGCGCCGCTGTTCGTCGACAGCGCCGTGGAAGGGACGCTGCCACCGATTTCCATCCTCGACCCGGCAGAAAAGAAGAAGGTCAACTATTCGCCTGAATCCCTGGCGGGCGTGGGCCACTTGCTGGAAATCAAGCTCAAGGAATTCGGCGTCGAGGTCTCGGTGGACTCCATCCACCCGGGCCCGGTGATCACCCGTTACGAAATTCAGCCGGCGGCCGGCGTCAAGGTCAGCCGCATCGCCAACCTGGCCAAGGACCTGGCGCGTTCGCTGGCCGTGACCAGCGTGCGCGTGGTGGAAGTGATTCCGGGCAAGACCACCGTGGGCATCGAGATCCCCAACGAAGACCGGCAGATCGTGCGTTTCTCCGAAGTGCTGTCCTCGCCGCAGTACGACGAGGCCAAGTCGCCGGTCACCATGGCCCTGGGCCACGACATCGGCGGCAAGCCGGTCATCACCGATCTGGCAAAAATGCCGCACCTGCTGGTGGCCGGTACTACCGGCTCCGGTAAGTCGGTGGGCGTGAACGCCATGATTCTGTCAATCCTGTTCAAGTCCAGCCCCGAAGACGCCAAGCTGATCATGATCGACCCGAAAATGCTCGAGCTGTCGATCTACGAAGGCATCCCGCACCTGCTGTGCCCGGTGGTCACCGACATGAAGGACGCCGCCAACGCCCTGCGCTGGAGCGTGGCCGAGATGGAGCGTCGCTACAAGTTGATGGCGGCCATGGGCGTGCGCAACCTGGCCGGCTTCAACCGCAAGGTCAAGGACGCGCAGGAGGAGGGCACACCGCTCACCGACCCGCTGTACCGTCGCGAAAGCATGGACGACGAGGCGCCGCTGCTGAAAACCCTGCCGACCATCGTGGTCATCGTCGACGAATTCGCCGACATGATGATGATCGTCGGCAAGAAGGTCGAAGAACTGATCGCCCGTATCGCCCAGAAGGCCCGTGCCGCCGGTATCCACTTGATCCTGGCCACCCAGCGGCCGTCGGTGGACGTGATCACCGGCCTGATCAAGGCCAACATTCCCACCCGCATGGCGTTCCAGGTATCGAGCAAGATCGACTCGCGTACCATCATCGACCAGGGCGGCGCCGAGCAACTGCTGGGTCACGGTGACATGCTGTACATGCCGCCCGGCACCAGCCTGCCGATCCGCGTGCACGGCGCCTTCGTGTCTGACGAAGAAGTGCATCGTGTGGTGGAAGCCTGGAAGCTGCGCGGCGTACCCGATTACAACGAAGACATCCTGGCGGGCGTCGAAGAGGCCGGCAGCGGCTTCGATGGCGGCGGCGGGAGCGGTGGCGGCGACGAGGACAGCGAGTCCGACGCGTTGTACGACGAAGCCGTCAACTTCGTGCTGGAAAGCCGCCGGGCATCCATCTCGGCCGTGCAGCGCAAGCTCAAGATCGGCTACAACCGCGCCGCACGCATGATCGAGGCCATGGAAATGGCCGGCGTGGTCACCCCGATGAACACCAACGGTTCGCGCGAAGTCATCGCGCCCGGGCCGCAACGCGACTGATTGATCGACACACCGGTCGCTGACACGCAGCGGCCGGTCCTTTTCTCCTGTACGAGGATTCCCATGCGCCTGATTCGCATGCTGTTGGTTTCTGCCCTGGCCTTCTCCACGCTGCCTGCCCACGCGGGCGATCAAGACGTGGCCAGCCTGACCAAATTGCTGGAAAATTCCCAGACCCTGACGGCGCGCTTCTCGCAGCTGACCCTGGACGGCAGCGGCACCCAGTTGCAGGAAACCGCCGGTGAAATGACCCTGCAGCGCCCTGGCCTGTTCTACTGGCACACCGATGCGCCCAACGAGCAGACCATGGTCTCCGATGGCCAGAAGGTCAGCCTGTACGACCCTGACCTGCAACAGGTGACCATCAAGAAACTCGACCAGCGCCTGACCCAGACCCCGGCGCTGCTGCTGTCCGGCGACATCTCGAAGATCAACCAGAGCTTCGACATTACTGCCAAGGAATCGGGTGACGTGATCGACTTCATGCTCAAGCCCAAGACCAAGGACACCCTGTTCGACTCCCTGCGCCTGTCGTTCCGCAAGGGCCTGATCAATGACATGCAACTGATCGACAGCGTCGGCCAGCGCACCAACATCCTGTTCACCGGCGTGAAAGCCAATGCCCCGGTCGACAAGAGCAAGTTCACCTTCGTCGCGCCCAAGGGCACCGACGTGATCCAGGAATAAGAGGTAGCCCCGCCCGTCATGGACCTGTTTCGCAGTGAGCCCATCGCCCAGCCCCTGGCGGCGCGCCTGCGGGCGCGCAACCTGGACGAATACGTTGGCCAGCAGCACTTGCTGGCGCGCGGCAAGCCGCTGCGTGAAGCGCTGGAGCAGGGCGCCCTGCATTCGATGATCTTCTGGGGCCCGCCGGGCGTGGGCAAAACCACCCTGGCGCGGCTGCTGGCCGAAGTCTCGGACGCCCACTTCGAAACGGTCTCGGCGGTGCTGGCCGGGGTCAAGGAAATCCGCCAGGCCGTTGAAGTGGCCAAGCAGCAGGCGGGCCAGTACGGCCGTCGCACCATCCTGTTCGTGGACGAGGTGCACCGCTTCAACAAGTCCCAGCAGGACGCCTTCCTGCCTTATGTGGAAGACGGCACGCTGATTTTCATCGGTGCCACCACCGAAAACCCCTCGTTCGAACTCAACAACGCGTTGCTGTCGCGGGCGCGGGTGTACGTACTCAAAAGCCTGGACGAGGCGGCGCTGCGCCAGTTGGTCGACCGCGCCCTGACCGAGGAGCGCGGCCTGGGCAAGCGCCAGCTGCGCCTGGGCGACGAAGCCTTCGGCATGCTGCTGGCCGCCGCCGACGGTGATGGCCGGCGCATGCTCAACCTGCTGGAAAACGCCTCGGACCTGGCCGAAGATGGCGAAGAGATTGCCACCGAGCTGCTGCAAAGCCTGCTGGGCGACACCCGCCGGCGTTTCGACAAGGGCGGCGAAGCGTTCTACGACCAGATCTCGGCCCTGCACAAGTCAGTGCGCGGCTCCAACCCCGACGGCGCGCTGTACTGGTACGCGCGCATGATGGACGGCGGCTGCGACCCGCTGTACGTGGCCCGGCGCGTGGTGCGCATGGCCAGCGAGGACATCGGCAACGCCGACCCACGCGCCCTCAGCCTGTGCCTGGCGGCGTGGGACGTGCAGGAGCGCCTGGGCAGCCCCGAGGGCGAGCTGGCGGTGGCCCAGGCCATCGTCTACCTGGCCTGCGCGCCAAAAAGCAACGCCGTGTACATGGGCTTCAAGCAGGCCATGCGCGAAGCCGCCGAATATGGCTCGCTGGAAGTGCCGCTGCACCTGCGCAACGCGCCGACCAAGCTGATGAAGCAACTGGGTTACGGCGAGGAATACCGCTACGCCCACGACGAACCCGACGCCTACGCGGCCGGCGAAGACTACTTCCCCGACCAGTTGGACCCGCGCCCGTACTACCAGCCGGTGCCCCGCGGCCTGGAGCTGAAAATCGGCGAAAAGCTCAAGCACCTGGCCCAACTGGATCGCCTCAGCCCCCGCCAACGCCGCAAGCCCTGAAGCCGAACCCCAAGGCGGACCAGGCAATCCCCCAGACAAAACTGGCCCGAAACAAATGTAGGACCGGCCTCTGGCCGGGAAGCGCCGCGCGGGCGGCGCGCTATCTCAAGACCGCCACACCCCTAAAGACATGCACCTCCAAGCCCCACCACACATCGCCTTTTTTTGTGGGACCGGGCGAAGCTCGGGAAGAGGCCAGCCAGGATAATCGAGTCGCTCGCTTCCCGAGCTTCGCCCGGTCCCACAACATTGCATTGCGGTGGGGCAGAGGTGTGCATGCCTCCAGGGTTATGGTGTTCTTGACATCGAGCGCCGCCCGCGCGGCGCATCGCGGGTAAACCCGGCTCCTACATGTGTTGCAACGTGCCATGGCCTGATGGATCAGCGTTGTCAGCCCCGTTTGCCCGCTTTAGATGAATGGGTTCTGGAAACAGCCCTTCTATCCCGGTACGCTGGCCGTTAATATGGTCGGCTGCCCGGTGTCCTGCCCGCAACAAGGGCTGACCAAGACTTAATTTGATAACGAGAGACCGACATGCTCGATCCCCTGATTTTGCGTACCAAGCTCCACGAAACCGCGGATCGCCTCGCAGCCCGTGGCTACAGCCTGGACGTGGCGCGCCTGGAAGCGCTGGAAGCCCAGCGCAAGACCGTACAGACCCGCACCGAGCAACTGCAGGCCGAGCGCAATGCCCGCTCCAAATCCATCGGCCAGGCCAAGCAGCGCGGCGAAGACATCGCGCCGCTGATGGCTGACGTCGACCGCATGGCCGGCGAGCTGGCCGAAGGCAAGGCCGAGCTGGACAAGCTGCAGGTCGAGCTGGACTCCATCGTGCTGGGCATTCCCAACCTGCCGCACGAATCGGTACCGGTGGGCGAAGACGAAGACGGCAACGTCGAAGTCCGTCGCTGGGGCACCCCGGCCGACTTCGGTTTTGAAGTCAAAGACCACGTGGCCCTGGGCGAGAAGTTCGGCTGGCTGGACTTCGAAACCGCCGCCAAGCTGTCCGGCGCACGCTTCGCCTTGCTGCGTGGCCCGATTGCCCGCCTGCACCGCGCCCTGGCGCAGTTCATGATCAACCTGCACGTCACCGAACACGGTTACGAAGAGGCCTACACCCCGTACCTGGTTCAGGCCCCGGCCCTCAAAGGCACCGGCCAGCTGCCCAAGTTCGAGGAAGACCTGTTCAAGATCAGCCGCGAAGGCGAAGCCGATCTGTACCTGATCCCGACCGCCGAAGTGTCGCTGACCAACATCGTGGCCGGCGAGATCCTCGACGCCAAGCAACTGCCCCTCAAGCTGGTTGCCCACACCCCCTGCTTCCGCAGCGAAGCCGGCGCGTCGGGCCGTGACACCCGCGGCATGATCCGCCAGCACCAGTTCGACAAGGTCGAGATGGTGCAGGTGGTCGAGCCGTCGAAATCCATGGAAGCCCTGGAAAGCCTGACTGCCAACGCCGAGCGCGTGCTGCAGGCCCTGGAACTGCCGTACCGCGTGCTGGCCCTGTGCACCGGCGACATGGGCTTCAGCGCCGTGAAAACCTACGACCTGGAAGTGTGGATCCCCAGCCAGGACAAGTACCGCGAAATCTCCTCGTGCTCCAACACCGGTGATTTCCAGGCCCGCCGCATGCAGGCGCGTTTCCGCAACCCGGAAACCGGCAAGCCGGAGCTGGTGCACACCCTCAACGGTTCGGGCCTGGCCGTAGGCCGCACCCTGGTGGCCGTGCTGGAAAACTACCAACAGGCCGACGGTTCCATCCGTGTGCCTGAGGTGCTGAAACCTTACATGGGCGGCCTCGAGGTTATCGGTTAAATGGAATTCCTGCCGCTGTTTCACAAGCTCAAGGGCAGCCAGGTGCTGGTCGTGGGCGGTGGCGAGATTGCCTTGCGCAAGTCGCGCCTGCTGGCTGATGCCGGCGCGCTGTTGCGCGTGGTGGCCCCGGCCATCGAAGCGCAGTTGGACGAACTGGTGCGTAGCAGCGGCGGTGAAGCGGTGCTTCGCGGGTATCAGGAAAGCGACCTTGACGGTTGCCAATTGATCATCGCCGCCACCGATGACGAAGCCCTCAACGCCCAGGTATCGGCCGATGCCAAGCGCCGTTGCGTGCCGGTCAACGTGGTGGACGCGCCGGCCCTGTGCAGCGTGATCTTCCCCGCCATCGTCGACCGCTCGCCGTTGGTGGTAGCCGTGTCCAGTGGCGGCGATGCGCCGGTGCTGGCGCGCTTGATCCGGGCCAAGATGGAGGCCTGGATTCCGGCTGCCTATGGCGAGCTGGCCGGGTTGGCGGCGCGTTTTCGTGCCCAGGTGAAAGGCCTCTACCCCAACGTGCAGCAACGCCGTGCGTTCTGGGAAGAGGTGTTCCAGGGGCCGATCGCCGACCGTCAACTGGCGGGGCAGGGCGCGGAAGCGGAAAAGATGCTGGTGGAAAAGATCAACGGCCTGCCGCCCCATGCACCGGGTGAGGTTTACCTGGTGGGGGCGGGCCCCGGTGATCCCGACCTGCTGACCTTCAAGGCCCTGCGCCTGATGCAGCAAGCCGACGTGGTGCTGTACGACCGCCTGGTGGCCCCGGCCATCATCGAGCTGTGCCGCCGTGATGCCGAGCGCATCTACGTGGGCAAGCGCCGCGCTGACCATGCCGTGCCGCAAGACCAGATCAACCAGCAACTGGTGACCCTGGCCAAGCAAGGCAAGCGCGTGGTGCGGCTCAAGGGGGGCGATCCGTTCATCTTTGGCCGTGGTGGCGAGGAAATCGAGGAACTGGCGGCCCATGGCATCCCGTTCCAGGTGGTGCCGGGCATCACCGCTGCCAGCGGTTGCGCAGCTTACGCCGGCATCCCGCTGACCCACCGCGACCATGCCCAGTCGGTGCGCTTCATCACCGGTCACCTCAAGGACGGTACCAGCGACCTGCCGTGGAGTGACCTGGTGGCGCCGGCCCAGACCCTGGTGTTCTACATGGGCCTGGTGGGCTTGCCGACCATCTGCGAACAGCTGATCCAGCATGGCCGCGCCGCCGATACCCCGGCAGCGTTGGTGCAGCAGGGCACCACGGTCAACCAGCGTGTCTTCACCGGCACCCTGGCCGACCTGCCGCGTCTGGTGGCGGAGCATGAAGTGCACGCGCCGACGCTGGTCATCGTGGGTGAGGTGGTGCAGTTGCGCGAAAAGCTGGCCTGGTTCGAAGGCGCGCAGCAAACCGTCTAATCTGCGTCGCCCGTATCGCGGCCAAGGCCGGCTCCTACCACGATGGGTGTAGGAGCCGGCCTTGGCCGTGATGCATCCACGGCAAATCGATCTGCCGGGTGAGGGGGCTCAATCGTCAAACCCCACCTGCTCGTGCATCTCGTCCACCTTCAATTCCAGCCGATACGCCACGGCGATGAACAACGCCTGGCACAGGCACAACGTGGCGCTCAACGAGCGAAACGCAAACGAACTCCCCTCATTGACCAACAACACGCTATTGGCGCGCTTGGCCAGCGGCGACAGGTTGGAATCGGTGATGATCAACGTCTTGGCCTGATGATGCTGGGCAATGCGCAAGCAATGCTGGGTCTCCTTGCCATAGGGCGTGAAACTGATGGCAATCACCAGATCCCCCTGGCGGACGCTGCGCATCTGCTCGCGATAACTGCCGCCCAGCCCTGACACCAGGTGAATGCGCTTGTTAGTGTGCTGCAGGTTATAGACCAGGTAGTCGGCCACCGCGAACGAGCGGCGCACCCCCACCACGTAGATGTTCTCGGCGTTGACCACCAGGTCCACGGCCTTCTCGAACGCCACGTCATCCAGCTCCCCGCCCAACCGCTCGATGCCCGACAAGGTAGCGTCGATGCACTCGCGCGCCAGGTCCGCGCCGCTGGCTTTCTGCGACTTGTTGGCGATCAGGTTGCGGATGCGCTGCTGGTAGTTCTGAACCGGCGTGGCCTTGTGGGTATAGGCGTCGCGGAACAGCGCCTGCATTTCGCTGAAACCGCTGAAGCCAAAGCGCTGGGAGAAGCGCACGATGGCCGAGGGGTGCACCTCGCATTCCCCGGCGATGTCGCTGATGCGGTCGACCATGATGCGATCGCTCTGCTGGTTCATGTAACTGGCGATGCGCTTGAGCTGGCGCGGCAGCCCTTCGTATTCGCGGGTGATCAGTTGCAGCAGCTGTTCGGCGGTGGCCGGGGCGCTGTCGGCTTGCGGCTCAGTGGGGGCCTGCTGATCAGGGCGGGACATGGTCTTATCCTTCTGGCGGAGTCACGTAGGGCGGCCTTGCACGGGCGTCCCTGTTCTAAATGTTATGGGCGCAGTCTACAGGGTAGGCAAGGAAAAAAACCTGAGCAAAAGGTCCAGTTCTACGGCCAATCCCGTCAGAAACGCTCAAGCACAGTATGACGGAATGAAAATGGAAAATAAATTCCGAGTAAAATTTTATTGGAAGAAAAGTTGATTCAATGGAAAAGCCGTTCTAATCTGGACCCAAGACAACGACATCGGCCGCCTTTGGCCGGTGCGCAGGCTGATAAAAATAACAGGAGCCAGCATGGGCCAGACTCGTTTTGCCACGGGGCGTCAATTGGATCTGATTTGCCTGGGACGCCTGGGCGTCGACCTGTATGCGCAGCAAGTGGGCGCCAGGTTGGAGGACGTCACCAGCTTCGCCAAATACCTCGGCGGCTCGTCTGCCAACATCGCCTTCGGCACCGCCAGGCTGGGCCTCAAGTCGGCCATGTTGACCCGGGTGGGCGATGACCACATGGGCCGCTTTTTGGTGGAGTCGCTGCAGCGCGAAGGCTGCAACACCGACGCCATCAAGGTCGATCCCGAGCGCCTCACCGCCATGGTGCTGCTGGGCCTCAAGGACCGCGAAACCTTCCCCCTGGTGTTCTACCGCGAAAACTGCGCCGACATGGCCCTGCGCGCCGAAGATGTGCGCGAAGACTTCATCGCTTCCAGCAAGGCGCTGCTGATCACCGGCACGCATTTCTCCACCGACGGCGTGTTCCAGGCCAGCAGCCAGGCGCTGGATTACGCCGAGCGGCACAACGTCAAACGTGTCCTGGATATCGATTACCGCCCGGTGCTGTGGGGCCTGGCCGGCAAGGCCGATGGCGAGACGCGGTTTGTTGCCGACCACAAGGTGACTGCGCACGTGCAGCGTATCCTGCCGCGCTTCGACCTGATCGTCGGCACCGAGGAAGAATTCCTCATCGCTGGCGGCAGCACGGATCTGCTGGCGGCCCTGCGCGCCGTGCGCGAACTCAGTGCCGCCACCCTGGTGGTCAAGCTGGGCGCCCAGGGCTGCACGGTGATCCACGGTGCCATCCCGGCCCGCCTGGAAGACGGCGAAATCCACCCTGGCACCCGCGTCGAAGTGCTCAATGTGCTGGGCGCCGGCGATGCCTTCATGTCCGGCTTCCTCAGTGGTTGGCTGGACGATGCCGACGATGCCCGTTGCTGCCAGCTGGCCAATGCCTGCGGCGGCCTGGTGGTGTCGCGTCATGCGTGCGCGCCGGCCATGCCCACCCCGGCCGAACTGGATTACCTGTTCAACAGCCCGGTGCCTATCACCCGGCCTGACAAGGACGAAACCCTGCAACGTCTGCACCGGGTCACTGTGCCACGCAAACAGTGGCAGCAACTGTTCATCTTTGCCTTCGACCATCGTGGGCAACTGGTGGAACTGGCCCAGCAGGCGGGGCGTGACCTGGACACTATCCCCGCACTCAAGCAGCTGTTCCTGCGCGCCATCGAGGAGGTGGAGGGCGACCTGGCCAGGCGCGGCATCGCTGCCGACGTGGGCCTGCTGGCGGACCAGCGTTTCGGCCAGGACGCCCTCAACGCGGCCACCGGCCGCGGCTGGTGGATTGCCCGCCCGGTCGAGGTACAAGGTTCGCGGCCGCTGGCCTTCGAACACGGCCGCTCGGTGGCGAGCAACCTGATTGCCTGGCCCGGCGAGCAGATCATCAAGTGCCTGGTTCAATTCCATCCCGATGACGAGCCGCTGCTGCGCCTGGAACAGGAAGCGCAGATTCGCGGCCTGTACGAAGCGTCGATCACCAGCGGCCATGAGTTGTTGCTGGAAGTGATCCCGCCCAAGGACCTGCCCGGCGCCCACCCCGATGTGCTGTACCGCGCCATCAAGCGCCTGTACAACCTGGGCATCTACCCGGCCTGGTGGAAAATCGAAGCCCAGAGCGCCGAGCAGTGGCAAGCGCTGGACGCCCTGATCGAAGAGCGCGACCCCTATTGCCGTGGCGTGGTGCTGCTGGGCCTCAACGCGCCGGCTGCGGACCTTGCCGAAGGCTTCGCCCAAGCGGCTGACAGCCGTACCTGCCGGGGCTTCGCCGTGGGCCGCACGATTTTCCACGAGCCCAGCCGCGCCTGGTTCCAGGGCGAGATCGACGACGCCGGGCTGGTGGCCCAGGTGCGCCAGCGGTTCAGCCAATTGATCGAAGCCTGGCGCTCGGCCCGTCACGGGCGCTGAACGTCACCCACACCGATAACAACAACAGGTGCAGCCATGCCATCCGCGATTCGTATCGGCATCAACCCGATTTCCTGGAGCAACGACGACCTGCCGTCCCTGGGCGGCGAAACCCCGCTGAGCACCGCGCTCAGCGAGGGCAAGGCCATCGGCTACGAAGGCTTTGAACTCAACGGCAAATTCCCCAAGGACGCCCAGGGCGTGGCCCAGGTGCTCAAGCCCTATGACCTGGCGCTGGTCTCGGGCTGGTATTCAGGCCGGCTGGCCAGCCGCTCGGCGGCCGAAGAGATCGACGCCATCGCCAGCCACGTGCAGCTGCTGGCCGCCAACGGCGCCACGGTGCTGGTGTACGGCGAGGTGGCCGACTCGATTCAGGGCAGCCGCATCCGCCTGGTGGAACGCCCGCGCTTTCACAGCGAAGCGGCCTGGAAAGACTACGCCGCCAAGCTCGACGAACTGGCCAGCTTTACCCTCAGCCAAGGCGTGCGCCTGGCCTATCACCACCACATGGGCGCCTACGTCGAAGCCCCTGAGGACATCGACACGCTGATGGCCCTGACCGGCGATCAGGTAGGCCTGCTGTTCGACGCCGGCCACTGCTTCATGGGCGGTGGCGACCCGCTGACCGTGCTGCGCAAGCACATCCATCGCGTGTGCCACGTGCACTTCAAGGATGTGCGCCAGCCGGTGGTGCAGCTGGCGCGCAACAACCTGTGGAGCTTCCCCGACTGCATCGTCAACGGCACCTTCACCGTGCCCGGCGACGGCGACATCGATTTCGCGCCGCTGCTCGACGAGCTGCTGGCGGTGGATTACAGCGGCTGGCTGGTGGTGGAGGCCGAGCAGGATCCGGCCGTGGCCCCCAGCTACGTCTACGCCAAGAAAGGCTTCGACACCCTGAGCGCCTTGCTCGCCCAGGCCCGGCAACGGAGGAGTGCAGCATGAGCCTGTTAGTCAAAAGTCATAAGCAGGGCCAGGAGGTGGTACGCCTGGCCGAGGGTGCCCTGGAATACGTGGGGTTCAGCGCCCACCGCCTGAGCCTGGGCGAAAGCCTGCCCCTGAGCGCCGGCACCCAGGAATTGTGCGTGGTGCTACTCAGCGGCCGCGCCAGCCTGGCCGGCGAGGCGCCGGTGCAGGGCAGCTTCAGCTGGGACAACCTGGGCGAGCGCCAGTCAGTGTTCGAGGACAAATCCCCGTGGGCGGTGTACCTGCCCAGCGGCAGCCAGGCGCGCCTGCAGGCTCTGAGCGATGTACAGGTGGCAGTGTGCGCGGCCCCGGCGCTGCGGCGGGCGCCTTGGCGGCACGGCTGATCACGCCCGAGAGCATGAAGCGCAGCACCCGCGGCAAGGGCGCCAACACCCGCTACGTGTGCGACATCCTGCCGGACACCTCGGTGGCCCATTCGCTGCTGGTGGTGGAGGTACGCACGCCCTCGGGCCACAGCTCAAGCTACCCGCCGCACAAGCACGATCGCGATGCATTGCCGGCCGAAAGCTTTCTGGAAGAGACCTATTTTCATCAGATTAACCCGCCCCAGGGCTTCGTCTTTCAGCGCGTGTACACCGATGACCGGCGCATCGACCAGGCCATGGCCGT
Organism: gamma proteobacterium L18; assembly: GCA_000497835.1. Lineage (GTDB taxonomy): Bacteria > Pseudomonadota > Gammaproteobacteria > Pseudomonadales > Pseudomonadaceae > Aquipseudomonas. The sequence goes on from KI547168.1 coordinate 494,676, forward strand.
GGAAAACAACGACCTGGTGGTGGTGCCCGAGGGCTACCACCCGGTCAGCGTGCCCTACGGCTACGACAGCTATTACCTCAACGTCATGGCCGGCCCCAAGCGCGTCTGGCAGTTCCATAACGACCCGCAGCACGAATGGCTGCTGGACCTCTGACTTTTTACGGACACGAGAATCCCCATGAGTGAAGTCCCCGTTATCGGTCATTACCTGCACGGCCGCCTGAACACCGAAGCCGAACGCCACGTGCCGGTGTTCAACCCGGCCACCGGTCAGCCCCAGGCCCAGGTAGCCCTGGCCAGCGTGCAAACCGTGGAAGCGGCCATTGCATCGGCGAAAAAAGCCTTCCCGGCCTGGTCGGAGCAATCGGCCCTGCGCCGTGCGCGGATCCTGTTCAAGTTCAAGGAACTGCTGGATCAGCACCAGGACGAACTGGCCACGCTGATCTGCCGCGAACACGGCAAGGTGTTCTCCGACGCCCGTGGCGAAGTGACCCGCGGTATCGAGATCGTCGAGTTCGCCTGCGGTGCGCCCAGCCTGTTGCAGACCTCGTTCAGCGACAACATCGGCGGCGGCATCGACAACTGGAACCTGCGCCAGCCCCTGGGCGTGTGCGCCGGCGTCACGCCGTTCAACTTCCCGGTGATGGTGCCGCTGTGGATGATCCCCATGGCCCTGGTCACCGGTAACTGCTTTGTGCTCAAGCCCTCGGAGCGTGACCCCAGCGCCAGCTTGCTGATGGCGCGGCTGCTGACCGAGGCGGGGCTGCCGGATGGCGTGTTCAACGTGGTGCAGGGCGACAAGACTGCTGTCGATGCGCTGCTGCAGCACCCGGATGTGGAAGCGATTTCCTTCGTCGGCTCCACGCCGATTGCCGAATACATCCATCAGCAGGCCAGTGCCCGTGGCAAGCGCGTGCAGGCCCTGGGTGGGGCCAAGAACCACATGATCGTGATGCCCGACGCCGACCTGGACCAGGCCGCCGACGCGCTGATGGGCGCCGCCTTCGGTTCGGCCGGGGAGCGCTGCATGGCCATCTCCATTGCCGTGGCGGTGGGCGAGGTGGGCGACCGGCTGATCGAGAAACTGCTGCCGCGCATTGATCGCCTCAAGGTCGGCAATGGCTTGGAGGCGGCCAGTGAAATGGGGCCGCTGGTGACCGCCGAGCACAAGGCCAAGGTCGAGGGCTTTATCGCGGAGGGCGTGGCCCAGGGCGCGCAACTGCTGGTGGACGGGCGCGGCCTGAAAGTGCCGGGCCATGAGCAGGGCTTCTTCGTGGGGGCCACGCTGTTCGATGGCGTCTCTACGGAGATGAGTATCTACCGCCAGGAGATCTTCGGCCCGGTGCTGGGCATCATCCGCGTGCCGGACTTTGCTACGGCGGTGGAGCTGATCAATGCCCACGAATTCGGCAACGGCGTCTCCTGTTTCACCAGTGACGGCGGCATTGCCCGTGCGTTCGCGCGCACTATCAAGGTGGGCATGGTGGGTATCAACGTGCCGATCCCGGTGCCCATGGCCTGGCATTCGTTCGGGGGCTGGAAGCGTTCGCTGTTTGGTGATCACCACGCGTACGGTGAGGAAGGGCTGCGGTTTTACAGCCGTTACAAGAGCGTGATGCAGCGTTGGCCCGACAGCATCGCCAAGGGTGCCGAATTCAGTATGCCGACTGCCAAATAGATGTGTGCCGCCTGTTTCCCGAGCTTCGCTCGGTCCCACACCGT
>KI547168.1:496693-505543 GCA_000497835.1 gamma proteobacterium L18
CGAATTCAGTATGCCGACTGCCAAATAGATGTGTGCCGCCTGTTTCCCGAGCTTCGCTCGGTCCCACACCGTTCGCGGCAGTTGAATCAGTCAGGCAAAGCACTCAGCTTTTGGTCGCACTGCAGGCTCACCTGCGTAGCTGCCAAAAGCTAAGAGCTTTGCCCCCCTGACACCACTGCCGCGAACGGTGTGGGACCGAGCGAAGCTCGGGAAAAGGCCACCACCGTCCCAACTCAGGAGAACAATAACAATGCGCCAACCCCTGCGTTTCGCCCTCAACCGCATGGTCGCCCCCCGCCTGCCATTGGCTGAATTCATCCAGCTGGCCGTGGCCCTCAAGGCCGACGCCATCGAAATCCGCAATGACCTCAAGGGCGTCGAAATCGAGAACGGCACACCGCCCGAAACCGTGCGCCACCTGTGCGCCGCCCATGGCATCACCGTGCTGTCGATCAACGCCCTGTACCCCTTCGACGTGTGGAACGACGAGCGCCGCGCCCAGGCCCTGAAGCTGGCGGCGTACGCCCGTGACTGCGGGGCCCAGGGGCTGGTGATGTGCCCGTTCAACGAACCTGACAGTCGCAACGTTGCAGAACGCGCCGCCGGCCTGCGCACGGCGCTGACCGCCTTGGCACCGATACTGCGCGACCATGGCCTGCTTGGCTTCGTCGAGCCGCTGGGCTTCGAAACCTCGGCCCTGCGCCGCAAACGCACCGCGGTTGAAGCGATCAAGGCCATCGGCGGCCTGGATGTGTTCCGCCTGGTGCACGACACCTTCCACCATCACCTGGCCGGCGAGCAGGAGTTCTTCCCCGCGCTGACCGGCTTGGTACACATCAGCGGTGTCGAGGATGCCAAGGCGCCGCTGGGCAGTATCGTCGACGGTCATCGGGTGCTGATCGGCGACGCCGACATCCTCGGCAATGCCGCGCAGATCGACAGCCTGCTGAGCACCGGCTACAGCGGCTATGTGTCCTGGGAGCCCTTTGCCGACAGCGTTCACGACCTGGCCGACATCCGCCAGGCATTGGGGCAGAGCATGGATTATCTGAGCCGCCAGTTGGTGTCGGCGACGCCACTCCCTGGCCGCGAACAATAAAAGGTGCACAGCATGAGCACGACACGATTGACCATGGCCCAGGCCCTGGTGCGTTTCCTGGACAATCAGTACATCGAAGTCGACGGCGTGCAAAGCAAGTTCGTCGAAGGCGTGTTCACCATTTTCGGCCACGGCAACGTGCTGGGCCTGGGCCAGGCCCTGGAGCAGGACCGCGGCCAGTTGGTGGTCCACCAGGGTCGCAACGAACAGGGCATGGCCCACGCTGCCATCGGCTTCGCCAAACAGCACCTGCGCCGCAAGATCTACGCCTGCAGCTCCTCGGTAGGGCCGGGTGCGGCCAACATGCTGACCGCCGCTGCGACCGCCACCGCCAACCGCATCCCGTTGTTGCTGCTGCCCGGCGATGTGTATGCCAGCCGCCAGCCCGACCCGGTGTTGCAACAGATCGAACAGTTCCACGACCTGAGCATCAGCACCAACGACGCCTTCAAGGCCGTCAGCAAGTACTGGGACCGCATCAACCGCCCCGAGCAGTTGATCAGCGCCGCCCTGCAGGCCATGCGCGTGCTCACCGACCCGGCCGAGACCGGCGCCGTGACCCTGGCCTTGCCCCAGGATGTGCAGGCTGAGGCCCACGACTACCCCGACAGCTTCCTGGCCCGCCGCGTGCACCGCCTGGACCGTCGCCAACCCAGCGCCGCATCGCTGGAGGATGCCGTGGCGCTGCTGGCCGGCAAGCGCAAGCCGTTGATCATCTGCGGCGGTGGGGTGAAGTACTCCGGGGCGGCCGACACCCTGCAGGCCTTCGCCGAACGCTTCGACATCCCGTTCGCCGAAACCCAGGCCGGCAAAAGCGCCATCGTCTCCAGCCACCCCCTCAACGTCGGCGGCATCGGTGAGACCGGCTGCATGGCCGCCAACCTGCTGGCCCGCGAGGCCGACCTGATCATCGGCATCGGCACCCGCTACACCGACTTCACTACCTCGTCCAAGTGGCTGTACCAGAATCCGCAGGTGCAGTTCATCAACCTCAACGTCAACGGCGGCGACGTGCTCAAGCTCGACGCCGTGCAGGTGCTGGCCGATGCCAAGCTGGGCCTGCAGCAACTGGCCGAACCCCTGGCCCGCCAGGGCTACCGGGCTGGCTGGGGCAACCAGGTGATCGAGGCCCGCAGCCAGTATCACGCCGAGGTCGAGCGGGTGTACGCCGCCCAGTACAGCAGCGAGAATTTCAGCCCCGAGATCACCGACCACCTGGATCCGGCCGTGCTGCGCGAGTTCATCGAGCTGACCGGCTCGGCCCTGACCCAGAGCCAGGTGCTGGGGGTAATCAACCGCCAACTGGAGGCTGACGCGGTGATCGTCGCCGCCGCCGGCAGCCTGCCGGGCGACCTGCAGCGCGTGTGGCAAAGCCGCAGCGTCAACAGCTACCACTTGGAATACGGTTACTCGTGCATGGGCTACGAGATCAACGCCGCGCTGGGCGTGAAGCTGGCCGAACCGACGCGCGAGGTGTACGCGCTGGTGGGCGATGGCTCGTACATGATGCTGCACTCCGAGCTTGCCACCTCGATCCAGGAGCGCCGCAAGATCAACGTGCTGCTGCTGGACAACATGACCTTCGGTTGCATCAACAACCTGCAGATGGGCCATGGCATGGACAGCTTCGCCACCGAATTCCGCTACCGCAACCCGGAAACCGGCAACCTGGACGGCGGCTTCGTGCCGGTAGATTTCGCCATGAGTGCGGCGGCCTATGGCTGCAAGACCTACAAGGTCAGCACCCTGGACCAGTTGCACGCGGCCTTGCAGGACGCTCGCCAGCAAACGGTCTCGACCCTGATCGACATCAAGGTACTGCCCAAGACCATGATTCACGGCTACCTGAGCTGGTGGCGGGTGGGCGTGGCCGAAGTATCCACCAGCGCGCGCACGGCCCAGGCCAAACGCGAGCTCGACGAACAGCTGGCCAAGGCGCGCCAGTACTGACTCGCGACAACGGAGAAACGATCATGCGTATAGGACTTGTAGGCTACGGCCGCGGCGGCCGGGTATTCCACGCCCCCATGCTCTCCAGCCTGGCCGACGCCACCTGGGTCGGCGTGGTCACGCGTTCGCCCGAGCGGCGCGCGCAACTGGCATCGGACTATCCGGGGGTGCCGGCCTTCGACACCCTGGCACAACTGGTGGAGGCGGGCGTTGACGCGGTGGTGATTTCCACCTCGCTCAAGGGCCGGCCGGGGCTGGTGCTGGAGGCCATCGAGCACGGCGTGGCAGTGGTCAGCGACAAACCCTTTGCGGCCGACGCCGACCAGGCGCGGGTGCTGGTGCAGGCCGCCGAGCGCCAGGGCGTGCCCATCAGCGTGTACCAGAACCGCCGCTGGGATTCGGACTTCCTCACCGTGCGCAAGCTGGTGGACAGCGGCGCATTGGGCAAGGTGTCCCGGTTTGAATCGGCGGTGGAGCGTTTCGAGCCCGACAACCTGGGCAACGACAGTGGCGGCGGCTGGCTGCGCGACCTGGGCAGCCATCTGGTGGACCAGGCCCTGCAACTGTTCGGCCCGGTGCAGCAGGTGTACGCCGAGCTTGAACAGCAGCCCGGGCAAAGCGTGGACCACGGCTTTTTCGTTTCCCTGACCCACGCCAGCGGGGTGATCAGTCACTTGTACGGCAACGGCCTGCAGAGCGCGCCACGGCCGCGCTTCCGTGTCAGCGGCGAGCACGGCAGCTACAGCGTCGAGGGCCTGGATGTGCAAAGTGAACAGGCCGAGGCTGGCCTGACCCCGGCCACCGCCGGCGACAGCTGGGGGGTGGAAGAGCATCGGCGCTGGGGTTGGTTCGAGCAGGGCGATGAGCGCGAGAAAGTCCCCTCCGAGCGCGGCAACTGGCCGGGCTTCTACCGGCAGTTGCAGGCCGCCGTCGACCAGGGCGAAGCGCTGCCGGTGGACGCCCGCGATTCGGTGCAGGCCCTGGTGATATTGGACGCCGCGCGTCGCAGCGCCCAGCGTCAGGAAGTGGTGAAACTGGAAGATGCAATTAAATTCTAAATTAATTTGATATGGAATTTATTTTCTACTAGAGTCAATTGCAGGTTCCGACTTCACATGCACCGAGCCCTGTCCCGGTGGATGTAAAACCAAGCACAACAATAAAAAGGTACTGTCGATGCAAACCTCTACCCCGCCAGCCTCGCGGCTGCACGCTCCACGTACATCCTCCGTCCGCCGCCTGTGCCTGGCGCTGGCTCTGTCCTTGGCCAGTGGTGCCGCCATGGCCGACCTGAAGGTCGGCGTGGCCATGTCGCAGTTCGACGACACCTGGCTCACTTACCTGCGCGAAGCCATGGGGGCCAAGGCCAAGTCCCTGCCCGATGGTGTTTCGCTGCAGTTCGAAGACGCCCGCGGCGACGTGGTCAAGCAGCTCAGCCAAGTGGAAAGCTTCATCAGCCAGAAGGTCGACGCCATCATCGTCAACCCCGTGGACACCGCCGCCACCAAGCGCATCACCGACGAGGCCACCCAGGCCGGCATTCCGCTGGTGTACGTCAACCGCAGCCCCGATGACCCCAACCAGCCCAAGGGCGTGGTCGTGGTGGCCTCCGATGACATCAAGGCCGGCGAAATGCAGGCCCAGTACCTGGCCGACAAAATGGGCGGCAAGGGCAGCGTGGTGATCCTGCTCGGCGACCTGGCCAACAACTCCACGCAGAACCGCACCAAGGGCGTCAAGGAAGTGCTGGCCAAGTACCCCGGCATCAAGATCGATCAGGAGCAGACCGGCATCTGGCTGCGCCAGAAGGGCATGGACCTGGTCAACGACTGGATCACCCAGGGCCGTGAGTTCAACGCCGTACTGTCCAACAACGACGAGATGGCCATCGGTGCGGCGATGGCGCTGAAACAGGCCGGTGTCGAGAAGGGCAAGGTGCTGATCGGCGGTGTCGACGGCACCCCCGACGGCCTCAACGCGGTGAAGAAAGGTGACCTGGCCGTGTCCGTGTATCAGGACGCCAAGGGCCAGGCCGACGCCTCGGTGGAAGCAGCGGTGAAAATGGCCCACAAGGAAACCGTGGCGCCGCGCCTGATGGTCCCGTACCAGCTGATCACCGCGGACAACGCCGACCAGTTCAAACACTGATTGCCCGCCCAGCCCGTGGAGTGCACCTCGATGTTTGCCTATGCCAATGATCCAACCGAACACCAATGCCTGCTGGAAGTGGTGGGTGTGACCAAGCGTTTCCCCGGCGTCACCGCCCTGGACAACGTACGCCTGAGCGTGCACCGCGGTGAAGTGCTGGCGCTGATGGGCGAGAACGGCGCCGGCAAGTCGACGCTGATGAAAATCATCGCCGGCATCCACCAGCCCGACAGCGGCGAGCTGCGCCTGCGCGGCGCCACCATCGCCCTGGACAATCCCTTGGCGGCGCTGGAAGCGGGCATTGCCATGATCCATCAGGAACTCAACCTGATGCCGCACATGACCATCGCCGAGAACATCTGGATCGGTCGCGAGCCGCTGTCGCCCTGGCACCTGGTGGACCACGGGGCCATGCACCGGGCCACCGCGCAACTGCTGGCGCGCCTGCGCATCGACCTGTCGCCGGATGACCTGGTGGGCGAGCTGAGCATCGCCTCGCGGCAGATGGTGGAGATCGCCAAGGCGGTGAGCTACAACTCCGACATCCTGATCATGGACGAGCCCACTTCGGCCATCACCGAGAAGGAAGTGGCGCACCTGTTCTCGATCATCCAGGACCTCAAGGCCCAGGGTAAGGCGATCGTCTACATCACCCACAAGATGGACGAGGTGTTCGCCATCGCCGACCAGGTGGCGGTGTTCCGCGATGGCTGCTTCATCGGCCAATACCCGGCCAGCAGCCTGGACGGCGACCACCTGATCACCTTGATGGTGGGCCGCGAACTGACCCAGCTGTTTCCCCAGCGTACCCAGCCCCTGGGCGACGTGCGCCTGGCGGCCCGCAACCTGGGCCTTGCGGGGGTGTTCGAGGGCGTGTCGTTCGAACTGCGTGCCGGCGAGGTGTTGGGTATCGCCGGGTTGATGGGGGCAGGGCGCACCAACATCGCCGAGACCCTGTTCGGCATCACCCCGGCCACCCAGGGTGAAATCTTCGTCGACGGCCAGCCGGTGCACATGAACGCCCCCGGCCAGGCCATCGAACTGGGCATGGCCCTGCTCACCGAGGACCGCAAGCTGACCGGCCTGTTTCCTTGCCTGTCGGTGCTGGAAAACATGGAGGTGGCGGTGCTGCCCAGCTACGTCGGCCATGGTTTCGTGCATCAGAAAGCCTTGCGGCTGCTGTGCGAGGACATGTGCAAGCGTTTGCGGGTCAAGACGCCGTCGCTGGACCAGTGCATCGACAGCCTGTCGGGCGGCAACCAGCAGAAAGCCCTGCTGGCCCGTTGGCTGATGACCAAGCCACGCGTGCTGATCCTCGACGAACCTACCCGTGGCGTGGACGTGGGCGCCAAGGCTGAAATCTACCGCCTGATCGCGCAGCTGGCCGACGAAGGCCTGGCGGTGATCATGATCTCCTCGGAGTTGCCCGAAGTACTCGGCATGAGCGACCGCGTGATGGTGATGCACGAAGGCCACATGACCGGCATCCTCGACCGCGCCGACGCCACCCAGGAACGCATCATGCACCTGGCCTCGGGCGTCACCGCAGCCGCCCCGCACCTTGATGCGCCAGCGCACGCCTGAACAAGGAACCTGACCATGACTACCCTGACTGAAAACAAACCCGCCGTCGCGCCGCCCAACCGTTCGCGTCGGCGCATGCCCACCGAGCTGAGCATTCTGCTGGTACTGATCGGCATTGGCCTGGTGTTCGAGATCTTCGGCTGGATCGTGCGTGACCAGAGCTTCCTGATGAATTCCCAGCGTCTGGTGCTGATGATTCTGCAGGTGTCGATCATTGGCCTGATCGCCATTGGCGTCACCCAGGTGATCATTACCACCGGTATCGACCTGTCTTCCGGCTCGGTGCTGGCGTTGTCGGCCATGGTGGCCGCCAGTCTGGCGCAGAGTTCGGACTACGCCCGGGCGGTGTTCCCGCACCTGACCGACCTGCCGGTGTGGGCACCGGTGATCGCAGGGCTCGGGGTAGGGCTGCTGGCAGGGGCCATCAACGGCAGCATCATCGCCATGACTGGCATCCCGCCCTTCATCGCCACCCTGGGCATGATGGTCTCGGCCCGTGGCCTGGCGCGTCTTTATACCGAAGGTCAACCCATCAGCATGCTCTCCGACAGCTACACGGCCATCGGCCGCGGGGCGATGCCGGTGATCATCTTCCTGGTGGTGGCCGTGATCTTCCACATCGCCCTGCGCTACACCCGCTACGGCAAATACACCTACGCCATCGGCGGCAACATGCAGGCGGCCCGTACCAGCGGCATCAACGTCAAGCGTCACCTGATCATTGTCTACAGCATCGCCGGCTTGCTGGCGGGCCTGGCTGGGGTGGTGGCCTCGGCACGGGCAGCCACTGGCCAGGCGGGCATGGGCATGTCCTATGAACTGGATGCCATTGCCGCGGCCGTCATCGGCGGTACCAGCCTGGTCGGTGGGGTAGGGCGCATCAGTGGCACGGTCATCGGCGCGCTGATCCTTGGCGTGATGGCATCTGGCTTCACTTTTGTCGGGGTCGATGCCTATGTGCAGGACATCATCAAGGGGGTCATCATCGTGGTGGCGGTGGTGATCGACCAGTACCGTAACAAACGCATACTCAAGCGCTGATCGGCGTGCGGCTTTTTGCCCGCGTGGCACCGACCCTGGTGCTGCGCGGGCTTTTTTGTGTTTGCAAGCTAATGGCGTCCCGTTCGCAGGTGATGGCGACATTTTTGTCAGGTTGGGTAGGTGCTTGTCAGGTATTTTGCGGCTGCCCAATACATCCGATTGCGTTTATATAGCGGTTATTGGTCAAATCCACCCTCAATTCAGTTGCTGCGCGCGAAAACCGGCCTTAGACTGCCGCCCCTCATAAATTGAGTGCCGACTGGCGCTTGAAGAATTCCGTGAGGTCGGGCGCTGCCCGGTCACACTACTTGCTTCGCCTTAATGCACGTATTTTTTATAGAGAAATCAATGACAAAGGAAAAGTTGCTGGCCATGCCGGCCGATGACTACATGAATGCCGAGCAACTGGCATTCTTCACCGAGCTGTTGCAGGCGCTGAAGGTGGAAACCCACGAGCGCATCGAGCAGAGCCGCATTGCCATCGAAAGCCTGGACACCCCGGCTGACCCGGCTGACGCCGCTTCGGTTGAAGAAGAGCGCCATTGGCTGGTGAACGTCATCGACCGCGACCAGCGTTCGCTGCCGCAGCTGGAGCAGGCCTTGGGCCGCATCGCTGACGAAAGCTTTGGCTGGTGTGATGACAGTGGCGAGCCGATTGGCCTGAAGCGCCTGCTGATCAGCCCGACCACCAAGTACTGCATTGAAGCGCAGGAACGTCACGAGCAGATCGACAAGCACCAGCGTCAGGCGTAAACGCCACGCTGCTGTTGGCTGCAATCCCCTGTGGGACCGAGCGAAGCTCGGGAAGCGCACGACTCGGTATTCGGGTGGCTGCTTCCCGAGCTTAGCCCGGTCCCACAGGCGTTTGTGCTGTGGCGAGAAATGTCTGTCACACCGCGAACCGCTTTTGCTTCCGTGAGGCCTTTGATCTTGATTGTATGCCCCGTTAGAGCCCAGGGCCGACCGGAGACGTCGATCAAGGGGCCTTCAGCGTAGCTGAAGGAGACGGAACCGGAGGCGCTTCTATT
>KI547168.1:506379-520974 GCA_000497835.1 gamma proteobacterium L18
CCTCCGGTTCCGTCTCCTTCAGCTGCGCTGAAGGCCGCTTGATCGACGCCTTCGGTCGGCCCTTGGCTCTAACGGGGCCGAAGATCAAGATCAAAAGCAAGATCAAAAGCCAGAGCCGTGCGCTCGCTGAGCGCTTTCGCTGTCGCGCCTAACGGCATAATACGCTCGCCCTTTGCTACCAAGTGATCATAGCCAATTGCCATTACTTGACGTTTAATGACGTCAAAACAACGACAATAGCTATGGAGTACTTGCCATGACGAGAGATGGATCTCTGCTCGACACTGCCCCGCCACACGCGCCAGGTCGCACATTTTCCTGGCTGCCAGCGTTACAAAGCCTGGCACTGCTGGGCCTGCTGGCCGCCATGGCCTTCGCCCAGTTGCCGTTTTACCTGGCCGCACCCGCCGCCTTGCTGTGTTTGTGGCTGCCCCGCCTGGGCAAGCCTGCCCCAGCACCTGCCGCCGTTGGCCCCGACCCCGTCGCCCGCTTGACCCGCGACCTGTCGCACACCACCAGCCACAACGCCCTGTCCGCCGCCGGCGTGGCCTTTTCCGTGCGTCAACTGGCGGCGCGGGTGCAGTCGCAATTGGGCGCGGCGGCGCAGATCGTCAGCAGCGCCGAGGTGATGATCGGCACCGAACAGGCCACTTCACAACTCAGCCAGCAGGCGCTGGGCGCCGCCAGCGAGGCGCACCGGCATGGCGTAGCCGGCCGCGAAGTGCTGGCCGAGTCCATCCAGCGCATGCATCAGCTCAGTGAGCGCGCCACCGCCAGCCGTGAATTGATCGAGGCCCTCAGCCAGCGCAGCGAGGACATTCAGCGGGTGACGGCGGTCATTCAGTCCATCGCCAGCCAGACCAACCTGCTGGCGCTCAACGCCGCCATCGAGGCCGCCCGTGCCGGCGAATACGGCCGTGGTTTTGCCGTGGTGGCCGATGAGGTGCGGGGGCTGGCAGGGCGCACGGCTGAGGCCACCGAGGAGGTGGGGCAGATGGTGGCCGATATCCAGTTGCGCACCGCCCAGGTGGTGGAGCAGATCCGGCAGTTGGCCGCCGACCTGGGGGAGGGCGTGGTGCAGGTTGAGCACACGGGCGAGCAATTGGAAACCATCGCGGCCTTGGCAGCAGGGGTTGAAACCCAAGTGGGCGAAATTGCCCGGGGCGCCGAAACCAACCGTGAGCAGTTGGCCAGTTTGTTCCAGGCGGTGGAGCAGATGCGCGAGGACCTTGCGGTCAGCGACGGCCAGACGCGCAGCCTGGCCGAGGCCGCGGTGCAGATGGAGGCTCAGGCGGAGCGCATCAGTGAGCGTCTGGCCGAAGTCGGCCTGGACGATTATCACCAGCGTATCTATGACCTGGCTCGTGAGGGGGCGGGGCAGATCGCCGCGCAATTCGAGCGCGATGTGGAGCAGGGGCGCGTCAGCCTGGACGATCTGTTCGATCGCACGTACCAGCCAATCGCCAATACGCAGCCGAGCAAATTCCACACCCGTTTCGATCGCTACACCGATCAGGTGTTGCCCGCTATCCAGGAGCCGCTGATCAGCCGGCATGAGGGCCTGGTGTTCGCGATTGCCTGCACGCCACAAGGCTACGTGCCCACTCACAACAAGGCTTTCAGCCAGCCGCTGACCGGTGACCAGGCCCATGACACCCTGCATAACCGCACCAAGCGCCGTTTCGATGACCGCACGGGCGCGCGTTGCGGCAGCCATCAGCAAGCGGTGCTGTTGCAAACCTACACCCGTGACACCGGCGAGCTGATGCACGACCTTTCGGTGCCGATCACCGTGAAAGGGCGGCATTGGGGCGGGTTGCGGCTGGGTTACGTGCCGCAAAAAGCGCGAGGTTAACCTCGCTTTGTTACCGGTATGGTAACGCTGCTGTACCAGGATGGGCTATTTGTGGGGCAGTGGAGGCACTATAATGGCCCATACAGTTAATTTGCTTTATGAACGCTCGGGAGGGAAATCATGCAGAGCAAAGTCGACGTTGCCGTGATGATCGGCAGCGGCGTACCGGCCAGCCTCCAGGCCATTGGCAGTCGTGTATGTTGGGTTGTACTGGTCAACGGCGAGCGGCGCGGCACCGCTTACGCAAGCCGCGCTGAAGCTGAAGAATGCCGCACTGCCTGGATGGCTCAACTGGCCGTCGATCCCACCCTGCTGGAAACCCGCTACGCCTGCTGATGCAGGCGCAGGTTCAATTCGTCGATGGGGATGGCCCAGTCGCCCCCGTCGGCCCGCAGTTCTTCCTTCAGGAAGCTTGCCTGGCGTTCGTTCCAGAACGGCGCATCAATCAATTTCACCTCCGCCGGCAAGGGGTGGGTGCTTATGAATCGGTCGATGCTGGCGGGGTCACCGTCCAGTCCCAGTTGCTCGAACAGGGTACCCAGATTGGTTTGTTCGGTTTCCATGTCGTCTCCTTGGCAGGCGGTGCTGCACGCTGAATGCGGTCTGCTTAAGCTATGAAAAGTTTCATGCAAAAGAGTTCGATTCGGCTCTAAACCTTATTCCAGAGCGGCCGACAAGGTGGCTTCAAAAATGGAATAAGGATTTTCGCTGTGAAGCGTCTGATTCAACTGCTGGCTGTGGCCCTGATTGCATCGCTGGCGGGCTGTGTGTCCTACACCCCCTCGGGCCCCATTGGTGCCCCCTTGGCCAAGGCACCCACCACCTTGCCCATGGGCGCCCAGGTGGCGGACGTGGTAGTGAGTGTGCCCAAGCTTAATGACACCAAGCGTGGCGTGATCGGCCAACAATTGACCGACCAGATTACCCAGTACGTGGGGATGAGCGATTACTTCCACCAGGTGGTCAGCTTCCCGGCCAAGGCTGCGGGGGACGACGTGGTGCTCAAGTTTGACTTCACCCACCTGTACGGCCATCGCGGCATGCACCCGGCGTACCTGCCAGGGGCGCTGTTGACCCTGACGATCTGGATCTGGGTGGATGGGCCTATCTATACCGATACGCTCGACCTGTCGGGCACCCTCACGATTGAAGATGCCCACGGCAAACCCTTGGCCAAGGTGCAGGACAGCGTTGACCTGAAGCGCAACATCGGCCTGTACGACCGCGAATACTGGGCGCCGACCCTGGGCAGACCGCAAATGCGCGAGCTGGTGGCCAAGCTGTTGGCCGATGGCACCGCCAAGCTGCCCAAGCCGGAAGTTGCCGTCCATGAGTAAGTGGCGGCTGTTGTGCCTGTTGCTGGCGACCCAGTTGGGTGGCTGTCTGTCCTACGCCCATCATGACCTGGCGCAGGTTGGGCAGTGGCCGCCGGTGGCGCCCCAGGCGACGCCCAAACCGCGCGTGTACGTCAGCCTGGTGGCCGAGCACCAGTTCAATGGTACGCCTGCGGCGGGCGGCGTCGATGCCGTACGCTGGCAGCAGGCCCTGGTTGATACCTACAGCGCCTCGGGTCTGTTCCAGCAGGTGACGACACAGAAGGTCGAGTCCGACGTCTACGCCCAGGCTCATCTGCTCAACCAGGAAAAAGGCGTGTTGGCCATGGCCTACATCACTGGTTTCACGCTGTTCCTGGTGCCGTCGAAGTTCGACAACGTATTGACCCTGGAGACGGTCTACAAGGACCGTGACGGCAAGGTGCTGGGGACGGTGCGCAAGAGCGAGACGATCACCACCTGGATGCAGACGCTGTTCATTTTCGCGGCGCCCTTCAACCCAGGGCCAGACGCCGTGATCCGGGAGCTGGCCCAGAGCTCGTTGCAGGAGGCGTTACAGCGCAAGTTGATCTGACGCCTCAGGCGTCGGTATCGATGCTGCGTGAGTCGGTGTTCTGCAGGTCCGCCGTCTGTTGCGGGCGTGCAGGCACCGTGGTGGCCAGGTCCCGGGCGATGTTGGCCGCCATCATGCTGGCGCGGGCGCGGATCAGGGCCAGGTTGCGCTCGGCCACGCTGTGATAGTCGGCGTTCTGGGCGGCCATGAACTCGTGCTGTTCCTGGCGGGCCTGGCTCTTGAGCTGGGCCACTTTCTGGTTATGTTCGCGGGTGCGGCGCCGGGCCGCCGTTTGCTGGGCCGCCTGACGCTTGGCCGCGGCAGCCTTGCTGGCGGCGGCCTCGGCTTCGGCGCGCAGCTTGGCGGCGTCCTCGCCAATCAGACCGAACAGCGTGTTGACTGGGTTGATGTCCATCATTGCGTCGACTTCCTTGGAGTTCGCCCATTGTATCGGCGGCGCTACAAAGTCCTTTAGCGTGCTTCCAGATGCCGGGCCAGGTGGCAGGCGGCCAGATGGTCCTGCCGGAAGCCCAGTATTCGTCCGGTAGCAGCGTCGCGAATATGGAAGAAGTCGCGCCCGGCCGGAATCACCTGGTAGCGCGGCGCACAACGGTAGCCCCGCAGGCCCTTGAGCCGGTACAATGCAACGCCGAAGTCGATAGTTGCGTCCGGCGTGTCGATATTTTCTCGACGGCTTTCCATTGAATCGTGCATATTCGTTCCTTCCCGTGGGGCGCCTTGGGCACCGACTGCCTGCTACGCTGACCCCCATGGTCGAGCGAGTTGTATAGCTATCGCACTTTTTACTTCGTCACGATGTAGGAAAAGGCGCTTTTGTCTGCGGCGTATTGCTGATTCCTGTGATTGGGCAATGCCTGACATGTCCGGGCGTTTTTTCCTTCAAGGGCAGTCGCTATCTGCGAGCGTCCCCTGCGGATGCTTTCCTTTAGTCTTGCGCAGCGGCGCGCCGCCGCACGGCTGGCCCATGGACTTGTTTATTGTTGTTCCGCACCTTGGTTTTCGGGTGTGGACAGGCTCAGTTCAACTGTCTATCTCACGCCAGACAGTGTTTTCATTTCGAGGATTTTTTAATTGGCAGTAAGTAATCTGGAAATGCACGCCTTGTTCGTGCTGGGCGATCTTCGCGCCAAACTGGTGAAACTATTTCAATCGCGTTTCGTGTATGTCACCGAACAAACGGCCGAAGGTATTTACATGGCCGAGATCGACACCGAGAGTGCGCTGGTGGTGGACGACAAGCCCCGCCTGGAACTCAAGGTGGGCGACCACTTCCGTGCGGCGGTATTGCCCAGCCGTGAAGGCGGGAAGTTTGAAATCAAGTTCCGTGAAATCAAGTTGGCGGTGTATGGCCTGGGCGAATACGCCTTTGTCAGTACTGCGGACGGCGAAGGCATTGTCTTCAAGGAAAGCCAGACCGTGGTCATGGTGTTCGCCGCCAAGGAACAACTTCAGGGCGGCCTGGCCAAGACCTTGAAAGCGGCTTCTTCCAAGGCGGCCAAGTTCCGCAAGGGCGAGTTGACGTTCAAACCCAGCGAGTAACCCATGGGCGGTGGTCTACAGTCAGTGAGTGCTGACTGTAGAGGCCTTGCCAATGAAAGTGATACTCCCCGTGGTGTTCTGGTGCCTGGCGCTGTTGGCCGCTCCCGTGCGTGCCGCGCCTGCCCCCATCCATTTTGCCGACCTTAACTGGGAAAGCGGCAGCCTGATCACTGAAATCCTGCGTCTGGTGGTGGAGAAGGGCTATGACTTGCCCACGGATACCCTGCCGGGTACCACCATCACGCTTGAGACGGCGCTGGCGAAAAACGACATCCAGGTCATCGCCGAAGAGTGGGCGGGGCGCAGCCCGGTGTGGGTCAAGGCCGAGGCCGCCGGCCAGGTCAAAGGGCTGGGCAACCTGGTAGAGGGCGCGACGGAAGGGTGGTGGGTGCCTGAATACGTGATCAAGGGCGACCCTGCGCGGGGGCTCCAACCCCTGGCGCCGGACCTGCGCAGCGTCAGCGACCTGCCGCGCTACAAGGATGTGTTCCGCGACCCGGAGGAACCGGGCAAGGGCCGCTTTCTCAACAGCCCTATCGGCTGGACCTCGGAAGTGGTCAATGGCCAGAAGCTCAAGGCCTACGGGTTGACGGGCAGTTACACCAATTTCCGTTCCGGCAGCGGCGCGGCGCTGGATGCCGAGATCAGCTCGTCCATCAAGCGCGGCCAGCCCGTGCTGTTCTACTACTGGTCGCCCACGCCGTTGCTGGGCCGTTACAAGCTGGTGCAGTTGCAGGAGCCGCCATTCGATGCCGAGGCCTGGAAAACCCTGACCCAGGCGGACAACCCCGCGCCACGGCCTACGCGTTCGCCGCCGTCGATCCTTTCAGTCGGGGTATCGTCGGCGTTCGCCCAGGATTATCCGCAGGTCGCCACCTTCTTTGCGCAGATCAAGTTGCCCATCGACGACCTGAACAAGGCGCTCGCCACCATGAGCGAAGCTCACCAGCCGCCACGCCAGGCCGCCACCGCCTTCCTCAAGGCCCACCCCGACCTGTGGCGCAGCTGGGTGCCCGAGCCTGTCGCCGCCAAGGTCGCGGCGGCTTTGTAACTGCAACTGTCTTTATGTGGGAGATTCCAAGGTGTTGGGCAACCTGTAGCAGCGGCCGACAGGCCGCGTCAATGACGACGCGTACTGACTGATCCACCACGCCGCCTGTGACGCAGCCTCCGGCAGCTGCTACAGGACGGCGTTGTCTGCATCGCGGCGCAGGCGCTGCGGAGTATCTGATACACCGCGTGCGCCAGACGCAGCCTTCGGCAGCTGCTACACCTCTCTGTGGGAGCGGGTTCTACCCGCGAAAAGAACACCGCGTAATACCTGGCACCCTGTGGCGTCCTTTTCGCGGGTAGAACCCGCTCCCACAAAGACAGTTGCTACTACGGGTCGCAAGTATTCCGTTGATCGCGTTGTGTGCAGCACGGTTCCAACACAATCGCGATTCACTTGCGGCTGCTGACTTCGCCAGGCACCGGCTCGCCTGCCATGCGCTTGCGGAACAGCGCCGCACGCGCCAGCAGCAGGGTGGTGACCGGCACGGTGATCGCCAGCAAGATCGGGATCAACCAGGCGTGCAGTACCGGCCCGTGCGCCAGGCCGGAGAAAAACAGCACCGAGGCCAATGCCACGCACCAGGCCCCCAGGGTCGACGCCAGGGCCGGCGGGTGCATGCGCTGGAAGTAGTCCTTGAGCCGCACTAGGCCGATGGCCCCCAGCAAGGCAAACAGGCTGCCCAGCACCAGCAACAGGCCGACCGCCACCTCAATCCACACCGGCATCTGGTTCATTCGATCACCTCGCCGCGCAGCAGGAATTTGGCCAGGGCGAACGAGCCGACAAAGCCGAACAGCGCAATCAGCAGCGCCGCCTCGAAGTAGGTTTCGCTGGCATAGCGAATGCCCAGCGCCAGCATGGTCAGCATGCCCAGCAGGTTGAGGTAGTCCAGCGCCAATACCCGGTCCTGGGCCGAGGGGCCCTTGAACAGCCGGTACAGGGTCAGCAGCATGGCCAGGGCAAAGATGGCCAGGCTCAGGACAATGGCGTGGTCGAGCAGGGCACTCATTCGAAGATCTCCATCAGCGGGCGCTCGTAGGTGGTCTTGAAGTGGTCGATGAAGCGCGCCTCATCGTCCAGGTCGAACACGTGCAGCAGCAGGATGCTGCGGTCCAGCGCCAGCTCCGACCAGACCGTGCCCGGTACCACGGTGGTGATGGTCGATAACGCTGCCAGGCCGCTGGCATCACGCAGGTCCAGGGGCACTTTGACGAACGCCGAGCGCGGCGGGCGGCGGCCCAGGTTCAGCACGCCCCAGGCCACCTGCAGGTTGGACACCACCACGTCGATGCCCACGCGGCCCAGCAGACGCAGGATCACCCACGGCTTGCGGATGCGCACCGGCTGGGGGCGCAGCGAGCGCATCAGCAGCGGTGCCAGCACCCCCAGCAGCACCGCCAGGATCAAATTGCCGGCACTGAGCGACAGGTTCAGCAGCAGCCACAGCAGGGCGCAGGCCAACGACAGCAGCGGGGCAGGAAACAAGCGATTCATGGGCGCACCTGGGCCGTCATCACGGCGTTGATGTAGTGACTGGGGTCATCCAGCCCGGCGGCCGTGGCCTGCACGTAACCCAGCAGCGCTTCGCCCTGCACCGTCAGCAGCAGGCACAGCCCCAGCAACACGACGATGGGAATGCACTCGTAGCGGCGCAGCAGCGGCGAGGGGCGTTCCTGCGGTGTCCAGAAACGCTGGATGCCGACGCGGGTCATGGCCAGCAAGGTGCCCAGCCCGGAGAGGATCAACAGCGACACCAGCACCCAGGCGGCGGGACTGGCGTCGATGAACAGCACACGGATCAGGTTGAGCTTGGCGATGAAGCCCGACAGCGGTGGCATGCCGATCACCAGCAGGGCGCAGGCGATGTAGCTCAAGCCCAGGAAGGCCATGGTCCAGGGGATCACCTGGCCGACCACGGCTTTCTGTTCGTCATCCAGGTTGATGCCCTTGGGCGGGTGCAGGGATTCCACCGGGCGCGGCAGCAGGTCGCTGTCATCCTCAAGGGGCAGGTCGTTGGCCGAGCGCGAGCGCTCGATCAGCTCGGCCAGCAGGAACAGCGCGCACAGTGCCAGCGTGGAGCTGACCAGGTAAAACAGCGCGCCTGCGGTAATGGCCGTTACCCCGAAGCCGATGGCCGCCAGCAGCGTGCCTGCCGACACCAGGATGCTCAGGCTGGCCATGCGCTCCAGGCGCTGGGCCGCCAACACGGCAATCCCGGCGACGGCGATGGTCGCCAGGCCGCCCACCAGCAGCCAGTCGCCACCGAAGTGCGCCGAGGCGCCGGCCTGACTGGAAAACAGCAGGGTCCACAGCCGCAGCAGGGTATATACGCCCACCTTGGTCATGATCGCGAACAGCGCCGCCACCGGTGCACTGGCCGACGCATAGGCCGGCACCAGCCAGAAATTCAGCGGCCACATGCCCGCCTTCGCCAGGAACGCGGTCGCCAGGATCGCCACGCCGGCATGCAACAGGCCCAGGTCGGCGGCGGGCACTTGCGGGATCTTCACCGCCAGGTCGGCCAGGTTGAGCGTGCCGGTGACCCCGTAGATCATCGCCGCGCCAATCAGGAACAGCGATGAGGCCAACAGGTTGATGGCGATGTAATGCAGCCCCGACGACACCCGTGCCCGCCCCGAGCCATGCAGCAACATGCCGTAGGACGCGGCAAGCAGCACTTCGAAGAACACGAACAGGTTGAACAGGTCGGCGGTGAGAAAGGCGCCATACAGGCCCATCAACTGGATCTGGAACAGCGCATGGAAACTGGCACCTGCCCGGTCCCAGCGCGCCGTGGCGAACAGCAGCGCAGCACTGGCGACGATCCCGGTCAGCACCAGCATCAGCGCCGACAGGCGATCGAGCACCAGCACGATGCCGAACGGCGCCGGCCAGTTGCCGGGCAGGTACACGCCGATTGCGGTGGATTGATCCTGCTGCTGTGCACCGTGCAGCAACAGTGCGGCAATGGCCAGCCCGGCAAAGGTGGACAGCAGGTTGATCCGCGCCTTCAGCGGGCGATGTTTTTCGCCCAGCAACAGCATCACGGCGGCGGTCAGCAACGGCAACAGGATGGGCGCGATGAGCAGCGCAGGCATCAGGCTCATTCGCCGCGCTCCCGTCCGTCCACGTGGTCCGTGCCGGTCAGACCACGCGAGGCCAGCAGTACCACCAGGAACAGTGCCGTCATGGCGAAGCTGATGACGATCGCGGTCAGCACCAGCGCCTGGGGCAGGGGGTCGGTGTAGTTGAGCAGGTCCTGGGGCACGCCGTCCTTGATGATCGGCGGCTTGCCGATGAAAAGGCTGCCCATGCTGAAGATGAACAGGTTGACCCCGTAGGACAGCAGGCACAGACCCATGATGACCTGGAAGGTACGCGGCCGCAGGATCAGCCATACCCCTGAGGCGGCGAGCACGCCGATGGCGATTGCAATGACTTCTTCCATCAGGCACTCCCGGGCGCTGGGGTCACGGGCTTGGGCAGCGCCGTGGGTTTATGGGCGCGCACCGATTGGTGCGCAAGGGCGGTGAGGATCAGCAAGGTCGAGCCCACCACCACGCAGAACACGCCGATGTCGAAGAACAGCGCGCTGGCCACGTGCACCTCGCCCAGCACGGGCAGGAGCAGGTGGGCGGTGTGGGTGGTCAGGAACGGATAGCCCAGCAGCATGGCACCGATGCCGGTCAGGGTGGCGCACAGCAGCCCCACGCCCATCCAGCGCTGCGGCCGCAGACGCATGTGCGCCTCCACCCACTGGGTACCGGCCACCATGTACTGCAGGATGAACGCCACCGCCATCACCAGCCCGGCGACAAAGCCCCCTCCCGGTTGGTTGTGGCCGCGCATGAACAGGTACATCGACACCACCAGGGCGATGGGCAGCAGCAGGCGCACCAGCACCGCAGGCACCATCATGAAGCCCAGGGCGGTATCGCTGGCGTGGCGCGGGTTGACCAGGTCGGTGACCACGTCCGGTGCCAGCAGGCGTTGCTGGGCCGGCAGCTGGATGCTTTCGCGCGGCGGACGGAAGCGGCGCAGCAGGGCGAAGATGGCCAGCGCCGTGGCCACCAGCACGGTGATCTCGCCCAGCGTGTCGAAGCCGCGGAAGTCCACCAGCATGACGTTGACCACGTTGCTGCCACCGCCCTCGGGCAGGGCCCGGCGCAAATAGAACTCGGAAATCACGTTGGGCGTGGGCCGGGTCAACATGGCGTAGGACAGCGCCGCCATGCCGCCGCCCACGGCCACCGCCAGCAGCAGGTCGCGCAGGCGCCGCAGCCGTGCCCGGCCTTCGCTGCCGGGCAGCGGCAGGGCGTCTTCGATACGCCGTGGCAGCCAGCGCAGGCCCAGCAGGATCAGCACCGTGGTCACCACCTCCACCACCAGTTGCGTCAAGGCCAGGTCCGGCGCCGAGAACCAGATGAAGGTGACGCAGGTCATCAGGCCGCAGACGCTGACCATGGTCAGTGCAGCCAGCCGGTGATACTTGGCTTGCCAGGCGGCGCCGACGGCACAGGCGATGGCGATCAGCCAGAGGGCGACGAACACGCCGGAACCGGCGATCTTTGGGCGCGCGCCCCAGCCCAGGCCGTTGTGCAGCAAGGGCAGCAAGCCCGCCACCACCGCCACCACTACCAGCATGAACAACTGCGTTTGCAGGCGCCGTGTCGTCAGCAGGCGCTCGCAGCGCTTAGCCAGACGCATCAGCAGCACCAGGCTGCGCTCGAACATCCGTTTGCCATTGAAGCGGCCCACCAGCGGTGGCTGTTGCAGTCGACCGCGACGCAGCTGCCCACGCAGCAACAGGTACAGCACGATGCCCGCCCCCATGGCGATCAGGCTCATGATCAGCGGGGCGTTGAAACCGTGCCAGATCGCCAGGCTGTAGGCCGGCAACTCGCCGCCCACCACCGGCAGCGCCGCCGCAGCCAGCAACGGCCCTACCGATTGCGCAGGGAAGATACCCACCACCAGGCACAGCATCACCAACAGCTCCACCGGCGCACGCATCCAGCGTGGCGGTTCGTGGGGCACGTGGGGCAGGTCGGTGGCCGGCGGGCCAAAGAACACGTCAGCGGTGAAACGCAGGGCGTAGACCACGCTGAACGTGCCGGCCAGGGTAGCCACCGCCGGCAGTGCGGCTTCGACCCAGGCGGTGGACGTGATGAACACCGTTTCGGCGAAGAACATTTCCTTGGACAGGAAGCCGTTCATCAACGGCACCCCGGCCATGGCGGCGCTGGCTACCATGGCCAGGGTGGCGGTAAAGGGGATCAGCCGGAACAGGCCGCTCAGGCGGCGGATGTCGCGGGTGCCGCTTTCATGGTCGATGATGCCGGCGGCCATGAACAGCGAGGCCTTGAAGGTGGCGTGGTTGAGGATGTGGAACACGGCCGCCACGGCGGCCAGCGGGCTGTTGAGCCCCAGCAGCAGGGTGATCAGGCCCAGGTGGCTGATGGTGGAGTAGGCCAGCAGGCCCTTGAGGTCATTCTGGAACATCGCCGCGTAAGCACCCAGCAGCAGCGTGCAGGCCCCCGCGCCACTGACCATCCAGAACCACTGCTCGCTGCCCGACAGTGACGGCCACAGCCGTGCCAGCAGGAACACCCCGGCCTTGACCATGGTGGCCGAGTGCAAATAGGCCGACACCGGCGTCGGCGCCGCCATGGCGTGGGGCAACCAGAAGTGGAAGGGGAATTGCGCGCTTTTGCTCAGGGCGCCGATCAGGATCAGCGTCAACAGCACCGGGTAGAGGTGGCTGGCGCGGATCTGCTCGCCGGCCGCCAGCACCGTGTCCAGGTCGTAGCTGCCCGTGACCTGGCCCAGCAGCAGTACGCCGGCCAGCAGGCACAGGCCCCCCGCGCCGGTGACGGCCAAGGCCATGTAGGCGCCGCGACGGGCATCGGCGCGGTGGTGCCAGTAACCGATCAGCAGGAACGAGAACAGGCTGGTCAGTTCCCAGAAGAACACCATCTGCACCAGGTTGCCGGAAATCACCAGCCCCAGCATGGCGCCCATGAACGCCAGGAAAAAGGCAAAGAAACGCGGCACCGGATCGTCCGGCGACATGTAGTAACGCGCGTACAGTGACACCAGCGTGCCGATGCCCAGCACCAGCAGGGAAAACAGCCAGGCGAAGCCGTCCATGCGCAGCGTCAGGTTCAGGCCCAGGCTGGGCAGCCATGCATAGGTTTCACGAATGACGCCGCCATGGGCGACCTGCGGGTACATCAAGGCCACGGCAACAGTGCCGGTCAGTGCCACAAGGCCCGCCAGAATGGACTCGCGGTTACGCGCATCATGGGGCAGCACGGCCGCCAGGCAGCTACCGATAAAGGGCAGAAGCAGTAGAACTATCAATGACATAGTGGTCTGATCTGCTGGAGTGGATTAAGGATCATACGGGGGCAGGCGGACATCACCAACCATGAATCTGTGGCAGAACCCTACAATAGTGGTCTATTTGCCAGCTTTTTCATGACAAAATTTTACAGAGCGTGGCCACAGGCTGGATGCAATATACTGCGCACATTTGCCCTCGGAGCTGCCCCGTGCCCCCAGACGCCCCCGCCCGTGCCTCGGTGCTGCAACACGTCAGCCTCAACGTGCGCCGCCTACGCCACGCCGCCGGTATGAGCCAGAGCGCCCTGGCGGAGCGCTCCGGGGTCAGCCGGCGCATGCTGGTGGCCATCGAGGCGGGTGAGAAGAATGTCAGTCTCGGCACCCTGGACCGCGTCGCCGAGGCGCTGGAGGTGGTGTTCAGTGACCTGATTCGTGCGCCTGACAACGGCGATCGTGGCCGCATCAACGAAGTGGCCTGGGCCGGCAGCCACCCCGGCAGCAAAGCCGTGTTGCTGGCCAGTGCCCCGGCGCGGCGCGAGGTGGAGTTGTGGGAGTGGTGCCTGGCCCCTGGCGAACGCTATCAGAGCAGCTGCGACGCCGAGGGCTTCAGCGAGCAGTTGTTTGTCTACGAAGGCTGTCTGACCCTGGAGATCGAGGGGCAGTTGCGACAGATTGTGGCCGGCGAGTTCTTCATGTTCGCCAGTCACCGCGCCCATGGCTATCGTAACGAGGGTGAGGTGGCGGTGCGGTTCGTGCGCAACGTAGTGTTTTAAAGCGCTTCTCTGCCATCGGGGTGTTTGGGTAGCATATGCGCATTCGCGTAGAAGGCAGTGAAAAATGACAGATTCCCCCGAGCGTTCCACGCAGCGGTTTTGCGTGCTGCAGTACCCAGGCGCTGAACCCTCCTGCGCGGTCGGGCTGACCGATCTGTTCGCGCGCGCGCAGCAAGTGGCGGCCGAGCTGGGCATGGCGAAAACGTCAGGCTTGCAGGTCGAACCCTTGACGCTCGACGACCAGGGCGCTGCCCCCGGCGTGATCTTCGTGCCCGCCCTGACGGGGCAGGGTACCCCCGATCCGCAGATACTGGAGCCGTGGGTGGCTGCCCTGAGGCGTTGGCACGCCGCTGGCGCGGTGCTGATGGCGGTGTGCTCGGGTACGTGGTTGCTGGCCATGGCCGGGCTGCTGCAGGGGCGCAGGGCCACGCTGCACTGGGACCAGGCGATGAGCCTGGCGGTGCACTATCCGCAGATCAAGGTGCTGCCCCATGAGCCGGCGGTGGACGAGGGCGATGTGGTCACCTCGTCCGGCAGCCTGGCCTGGCAGGAACTGGGCCTGGCCGTGCTGGCCCATTACTGGGGCGCCTCGCTGGCGGTGGAAACCCACGGCCTGCTCAATGTCCCGCTGCGCGACGAACCGCTGCCCCTCAGCCCCTTCCAGCCGCGCCTGGACCACGGCCACGCCGCCGTGCTCAAGGTGCAGTTGTGGCTGCAGGACAACCGCGCCATGGGCGTGACCCTGGACGACATGGCCGCCTGCGCCGGCCTTGAACCGCGCACCTTCCTGCGCCGCTTCCACGCCAGCACCGGCCTCAAGCCTACCGAATACTGCCAGCACCTGCGCATTGCGCGTGCCTGCCATTTGCTGGAAACCACCCAGCGCAATGTCGATCAGATCGCGACGAGCGTGGGGTATCAAGACGTAGGGGCGCTGCGCAAGATCTTCCTGCGGGTGACGGGCTTTGCGTTGAGTGAGTATCGGGAACGGTATGGCCTGCGCAGCCTCTACCGGCCGATAGCCCTGCGCGGGCGGTCCTGAGGGCCCCAAAAATCCAACGCCAGACAAACAAGGCTGGCAACCCAAATGGAACAGGCCATGGCACGGTGCAACAAATAAT
>KI547168.1:522041-538133 GCA_000497835.1 gamma proteobacterium L18
GGGCTGCGCGTGAGGCGGGGAAGCGCCGCGCGGGCGGCGCTCGATCTCATGAACGCTACGCCTCCCAAGACAGGCACCCCCTGAAACCACCGCAATCCGCGTTACGGGATCGCGGTGTGGCTTACAGGTGCATGTCGTGATTTTGATGGCGTTCATGAAATCGAGCGCCGCCCGCGCGGCGCTTCCCGGCCAGAGGCCGGTCCTACATCTGTTTCGGGCCAGTTATGTCTGGGGGATAGCCTGGTCCGCCTTGTTTGTCCGACAGCAGATTTGCAGTGCCCCCTATTTCAACGGCTCCTCAATCCGCAACAACCGCCCCGCATTCCCCAGCACCAGCAACGTACTCAGGTTATGCAGCAACGCTGCCACCACAGCCCCCGCCACGCCCAGCATGCCAAAGGCCGCGGCGGCCACAATGGCCAAGGTCCAGCCCAACCCAATCGCCACGTTCACCTGCAACGTCCGCCGACACTGCCGGCTCAACCGCACACACGTGCCCAACCGACGCAAGTCACTGCCAATCAGCACGATATCTGCCGATGCCAGCGCAATGTCCGAACCGCCAGCGCCCATGGCCACACCCACCACACCGGCCTTCAAGGCCAGCGAGTCGTTGATGCCATCACCCACCACCAACGGCCGGAAACCATTACGGATTTCACCGGTGACGCGGTGCAGCTTGTCCTCGGGCAGCGCCTGGGCCACTACGTCCTTGACGCCTACCAGGGCCGCCAGGGCGTCGGCCACCGGCCGGCGGTCGCCGGTCAGCAGCAGTTGCCGGCCCAGGCCCAGTTCGCGCAGGTCGGCCAGGGCCGCAGCGGCTTCAGGGCGTACCTGGTCGGCCAGCAACAGCCAGGCCAGGAAGCGTCCATTGAGCGCCAGGCCAGCGATGGGGCCGTCGTGCACCGGCACCGGTGGCAGGTCGATGCCCAGTTGCTGGAACAGCTCGGCACGGCCCAGCGCCGCTTCGCCTTGGGGCGTCTGGGCGATCACGCCCAGGCCCTGGCGCTCGCGCAATTGTTCCAGCGGGTGGTAGGCGTCCTGCGCCACCAGGGTAGCCAGCGCGCGGCTGACCGGGTGGCTGCTGGCCGCGCCCAGGCTGGCGGCCAGGTGCAGCAGGGTCGATTCGTCGGCGCTGCTGCCCGGTACGGCCTCCAGGCGCTGCAAGTGTAGGGCGCCGTAGGTGAGGGTGCCGGTCTTGTCGATCACCAGCGAGCTGAGGTCGGCGAACTCCTCAAGGAACGCCGAGCTGCGGATCAGGATGCCATGGCGCGCCGCCACGGCAATGCCGGCGATGGCCGTGGCCGGCGCCGACAGTACCAGTGCGCACGGGCAGGCGGCCACCAGCACGGCCAGCATGGCCTGTGGGTCGTTGGTGATGAACCAGGTCACGGCGGCAATCAGCAGCACCAGCACCATGTATTGGCCGGCGTAGCGCTCCAGCAGGCGGGTAATCGGCGGCTTGGACTGCTCGGCCTTCTGCATCAGGGCAATGACCTTGCCCAGGGTGGAGTCGTCGCCGGTGCGCGACACTTCGATGCGCAACAGGCCGTCGAGGTTGATCGCGCCGCCGAACACGTCCATGCCCGGCGCCGCCTGCACCGGCACCGACTCACCGGTGATGGGCGCGGTGTCCAGGCTGGCCTGGCCCTCCAGCACGCGGCCGTCGGCCGGCACGCGGTCACCGGCACGCACTTCCACCTGGTCGCCGGGTTTGAGGCTGGCGTTGTCCACTTCGCGGATGCTGCCGTCGGCGCCGATCAGCCGTGCGTGGCTGCGGGTCAGCTTGCCCAGCGACTCGATGGCCTCCTGCGAGCCGATCACGCTGCGTTCTTCCAGCACGTGGCCGAAGATCATCAGCACCGGCAGCAGGGCCGCGGTCAGCAGATCGCCGGTGGCCCACGCGCCCAGCAGCGCGATGGCGACCAACTGGTCGGTCAGCCCGTGCAGGCTGGGGTGGCGAATGCTGAACCAGGCCGAGCGCAGCACCGGGATGGCGACCAGCAACGAGGCCACGCCGAACAGGATCTGCGCCACGCCGTCCTGCTGCGGGTCGAACCAGTGCCAGCCCAGGCCCAGGGCCAGCAGGCCGAGGGCGATCATCGCCAGGCTCAGCTGGCGGGCGGCGCTACGGCGCTCGTCGACGCTGAGCATGCCGCCGGTCAAATGACCGTGGGAGTGGCCATGGTGGGCATGGCCGTGGTGGTGATGCGAATGCGCACTCATGGTTGGCTGCCTTGCAGAATCAGACGGGCGTCGTCGTGGGGATCGACGGTGGTCACGCTGCCGGCCTTTTGCAGGATGGCGGGCACGCGTTCACGGTACAGGCGTTGCAACAGGCCGGGGTCACCCTGTTGGCGCTGGGTGGCGGCCAGGCTGGTGATGGTGGCCGTGTCGGCCTGGGCCTTGGCCAGGCGCTCGCTGGCCTGGGCGTGGGCCACTTGCAGGGTGCGGTCGGCTTCCTGGGTGGCGGCCTGGGTGACCTTGGCCGAGTCATTGCGCGCCGAGGCCACGTTCTGCTCGGCTTTCTGGCTGGCGGTCAGCACGGCGTTGAAGGCATTGACCGCGCCGTCGGGCAGGCTCGATTGCAGGTCGACGCGCTCGATGTGCACGCCCAAACCCGCGCCCTGGGCTTGCAAGGCCTCAAGGCTATGGTTGATGCCCTGCATCAGGTCGCCGCGCAGGCGCTCGCGGCGCTCGGCGGCCTGGCTGTCGCTGCCCACCAGTTCCGGGCGCGCCACCAGGATAGTGTCCAGGTCACGGGAGGCTGACACGGCCACGGCGCTGCGCGAGACCAGTCGGTCTAAAGCGGCGGTCATGTTGGCGCTTTGCAGCACGTATTCGTACGGGTCGATGACCTTGTAGAAGATGCGCACATCCAGCTGTACCACGCCGGCATCACCGGTCAGCAGGTAGCCGGCGCCGGCCACCGCATCGCTGTTGGGCGAGGTATTGGCGTCAATGCCGCGGGTCTGGTTTTCGCGCAGCAGGGTTTCCACCCGCTGTTCGATCACCCGGTCGGCCGAGGGCAGCATCACCACCTGTTCGAACGGGCGTGGCCAGGCCAGCAGCAGGCCGGCGCCGTGGATGCGCTCCAGGGCGCCCATGCGCAGCACCACCGCGCGGCTTTCCGGGCCCACTTGGCGGATGTTGGACACGGCCCAGCCGAAGGCCGCCAGCAGGGTGACGCCGTACAGCGCCAGGAAGGTCAGGCGCCCAGCCTGCATCCACGGGCTGGGGGTGGGGGCAGTGCCACTCATGGCTTGGCACCGCCAGCCGCCGGCGCCGGCAATTGCGGCGGGCCGTCGACCAGGGCACGGAACGGCGCCGCGTCCGTGCGCAGCACCAGGCGCGTGCCCGAGTTGACGATGGTGCCCAGGGTGTCCAGCGAGCGCAGCAGGTTGTACAGCTCGGGCGATTCGGCGTAGGCCTTGCCGTAGATCTGCGCGGCCTCGACCCGCGACTGGGCCTCGACATCGGCGGCTTTCACCGTGGCGTCGGCTTGCAGGATGCGCGCGTCGCGCTCGGCGGCGGAACGGATCTCGGCGGCCTGGCGCTTGCCTTCGGCGGTGCGCTCGGTGGCAATGGTCTCGCGTTCGGCGCGCATGCGCTCCACGGTGGCGTTGAGGGTCACGGCGGGCAGGGTCAGGCGTTCGATGCCCACTTGCAGCACGCGCACGCCGTAGGTGTCGAGCAACTGCTTGGCGATCTGCTGGCGCACATGGTCTTCGAAATCGGCAATTTGCACTTTGTTGGCGTCGGTGTTCACCAGCGCCGACAGGTCGAAGCCGCTGGCCGAGGTTTCCAGCGCCGAGCCCAGGAAGGTGCGGATCTGCCGCGCGGCTTCATCGGGCTGGTTCTGTACCGCGCGCATGAAGCGCTGCACGTTGGCGTTGTCGCCCTGCACCTGCCAGGCCACGTAGGCCTGAACGATGATGCGCAGGCCGTCGCGGGTACCCACGTCCTGCAGGCCACTGGAGGTGGTGCGCAGGCGCAGGTCCACCGGCACCGCCGATTCGAACGGAATGGGCAGGCGCCAGGCCAGGCCCGGTTGCAGCAGCACGCGCGAAGGGTTGCCGAAGCGGGTGATCACCGTCGCTTCGCCACTGCGCACTTGCACCAGGCAGGCGGTGGCAGCGGCGAACAGTACCAGCACGGCGGCGATGCCGATGCGTTTCCACGGGCGCGAGGGCGCGGTGTCGTGGTCGTGATGGTCATGGCCATGGCCATGGTGGTCATGATGGTCGTGGGCGTGATCGTGGCCCGCGTGGTTGTGCGATGAACTCAAACTCAATACTCCTGCGGGCCGTTACTGGCGTGGTTGACCGGGGTCAACCGGTGCGGCGAAGGTTCTCAGGTCCAGGGTGGGGGGCTGATCCCGAGCGATGCGATGGTCCAGTATCAACGCCTTGGCATTGGCCATGCCTTTGGCCAATTGGCTGAAATACTGCTCGTCGATGAACGCCTGGCCGGCGCTGCGCCAGGCCTGCAATTCGGCACCGAAGCGCAGGTCGGCGGCCTTGGCGGTGCCCAGGGTTTCGGCGCTGCCGGCCTGGGCGTTGTCGGTGGCCATGCTGGCGTCGGTGCGCGCCTGGTTGCTGGTGACACTGGCGTTGCCGCGCTCGCGGGAAATCAGCGCCTGGGCACCGATCTGCGCGGCCTGCACGCCGTGGTAGGCATCGGCGGCGCCGGCCGGCGGGTGGATGGCTTCCACCACCGTGGCCAGCAGCTCCACGCCGCTGTTCAGGCCGTCTAGGTCGGCTTGCACCTGCTTGCCGATCTCCTCGCCCAACTGCGCGCGCGCTTCGCCGAGCATGTCATCCAGCTCGCGGCCGGCCAACTGGTGCACCAGCACGCGGCTGGCGGTGCTGCGGATCAACGCCGGTACGTCGGCGCTGTTGTAGGTGGCGGCCAGGGCGGCCTGTTCGCTGAGGCCGATGCGGTAGACGAAGCGCACGTCCATGTTCACCACCTGAAAACTCTGCTTGTCGCCGGCGCTGCTGGCGATGACCTGGGATTTCTCGGCGCGGTGCGAGGCGTCCCACAGGCGGTTGGCGGTCACCGGGGCAGGGCCGTCGGCCGTGCTGGTGTCGTCGCTGGCGCCGCTTTCGGTGCTGGTGGCCAGTTCGTGGATCACGCCGTTCTCGACGCTGCGCACCTGGCCAAAGGGCCAGGGCAGGCCCACGTGCAGGCCGGGGGCGTAGACGGTCACAGGCTTGCCGAACTGTTCGTACACGCCGCGGCCGTTCATGGGCACCTGCGTAACGCCGCTCAGCAGCCAGCCAATGACCGCGATCAGGCTCAGTACCGGCAGGCTGGCGCGGCGCATGAAGCCCAGCGCCCAGATCTGCCGCAGGTCGATGCCGAAGCGTTGCTGCATTTCATCCTGCAGGCGGCGCAGGGGGCGCGGCGGCCATTGCAGCAGGCCGGCGAACAGGCTGTCGGCGATGATCTGCGGTTCCAGGCTGGGGCGCTGCGGGCTGAACACCGAGAGCGCGGCGCGCACCAGCAATTCCACCGCTGCCAGCGCCGGGATCAGCCCGGCCAGCACCGCCAGGCGCAGCGGCCAGATGGCTTGGCTGTCGGCAAAGAACAAGCAGATGGCGGCCAGCAGCAGGCTGGCCAGGGTTACGCGCATCTGCAGGGCCACGCCCGAGGCCTCTGGCCATTCCACGGCATCGGCGGCGCTCAGGTGGCGCTCCAGCACCAGCAGGCCGAAGGCCAGGACCAGGGCCAGCCCGGCCATGGCGTAGGCGCTCTGGCCCAGGGCTTGCGGCGCCAGCGCCAGGTTCCAGCCGTAGCGCACCAGGATCAGCGCCAGCACACTGCTGCCCATCAACCACAGGGCACCTACGCCCAAGCGTTCCACCCACAGGCCGAAGTGGTCGGTGGCGCGGTTCAACAGGCGGTCGTAAAGGCCCTGGGGCTCGTCCTGTATCCACTCAACCGGTGCGCCCAATGGCTCGCCGGCCAGCGCTGCCTCGCGCCACAGGGCGATGCGCCAGGCCCACTGGGTTACGCCCAGCAGGGTCAGGCAGGCGGCGCTGACCAGGCACAGCAGGGGCAGCCATAGGGTGTCGCGGGTGAACAGCTCGATGAAGATACCGGCCAGCAACGCCAGCCCCAGCAGGCTGGCCAGCCCCAAAAACACGGTGAACAGGCGCCGCGCCTGCCAACCGGCGCGCACGAAGCGCGGCAGGCCGTGCAGGTCGGCGCCGGGTGAATCCAGATCAACTCTCATCAACTCTCCATACGCTCGCACAGGCACGTGCGCAGCCCCAGGCGTGGGCCGTTGCGGTTACACGATTGAATAAAACAGACGCACAGGCGACCGGGCAGTCTACCCGCATAAAGTAACTGTATAACACTGGCCGTGAAATTTTCGTCCCAAGGCCCGGGCCAGCGCTTGAGCGGGACGCACTGTGCAACGAGTGGTTCATCGAGTGGATGAATATTTGTTCAGTTTGCAGGCCTGTCGGCGATGCTGCGTTTGAAGCCTGCTACCGGCATGGTGCGGGCTCCCTAAAATCGTGAACCTGTTTAAGATAGTCCGGCAACTACACCGACCACCATGAGCCCCCATGAATGACATCCTGATCATCGGCGGCGGCCTGTCCGGCGCCATGCTGGCCGCGCAACTGCTGCGCCAGCCCGGCCAACGCCACATCCAGATCGTCGAGCCGCGTGCCGAACTGGGCCGTGGCGAAGCCTACAGCGCCACCGAACTGGGTCACACCCTGAACGGCAACGCCGCGCGAATGAGCGTGGACCCGGACAACCCCGATGACCTCACGCAATGGCTGACCGCGCACATCGCCGCTGGCGGCTGGCCCGAGTCCGACGCCCAGCAGGAGCCGGTGGCCGAACTGTTCCCGCCGCGCGGGCTGTTTGGCGTCTACGCCCGTCAACGCCTGGCCGAAGCCCAGGCGGTCGGCGCAGCCCAGGGCTCGACGCTGACCCATGTGCAAGGGGAGGTGATTGACCTTCAGGCAGACCCTGACGGCGTGCTGCTGACCCTGGCCGATGGCAGTCAATTGCACGGCGCGCGGGCAGTGCTGGCCACCGGGATGTTCCCTGCGGCGCGCACGCGTCAACGGCAGTCCAGTGGCCTTAATGCGGCGGCCGTCGACCCGTGGGACGTGCAGGCGATGCGTGGGCTGGACCCCGAGGGGCGGGTGCTGATCATCGGCTCGGGGCTGACCATGGTCGACGCCGTGGTGTCCCTGGAACAGGCGGGGCATCGCGGGCGGATCCAGGTCTACTCGCGTCACGGGCTGCTGCCCCAGGTGCGCCGACAACCGCCCGGCTGGCCGGATTTTCTTGCCGCCGACTCGTCGATCCGCACGCCGTTGCAGGTATGGCGTGCCTTGCGCCGGCAATGCCGGGAAGCCGTCGCCGCGGGCATCGACTGGCAGGCGCCGCTCGACACCGTGCGCGCCAACATCGGCCGCCTGTGGAGCCAGGCCAGCGATTGGCACAAGCGCCAGTTTGTGCGTCACGCGCGGCCGTGGTGGGAGAGCCATCATCACCGTTCGCCGCCGCCCAGCGCTGCGCTGTTGCAGCGCTTGCTGGCCCAGGGGCGGCTGCAGATCGCGGCCGCTTCATTGCTGGGCCTGGCGCCTGCCGAGGCAGGTCAGGTGGCCATCCGCCTGCGCGATCGAGGCCAGGCGCTGGAGCGTATCGACACGGGGGTGGCGTTGATCAACTCCACCGGTATCGAATACGACTGGCGTCGGGTGGACCGGCCGTTGCCGCGGCAGTTGCTGGCCCGCGGGCTGATCCGTCCCGGGCCGCTGGCATTGGGTATCTGGGCTGAGCCCGACGGCGCGGTTATCGATGCCGAAGGCCACGCTGCCCGCCGCCTGTTCGCCATGGGGCCGCCGCTGCGCGGCCTGTGGTGGGAAAGCACCGCGGTCACCGACGTGGCCCTGCAGGCCAAGGCCTTGGCACACACCCTGGTAGCCCCTGGGGCAGGCCCCTCGGTGCACTGAGGATTCAAGGCCAGTGCAGCCTTGTGGCAGCGGCTACCCATGAAAGCATTCCTGCGGTTGGCGGCTTTTCGATGCCGCACATCGACGACAACCTGCGCGAAATGCAGGCCGCGTTCGCCCGTACCTGCGTACAGCGCAGGTTGCCGGCGCTGCGCTACCTGGCGGCCAACGACTACCCGTTCCTGCCCGAACAGTTGCGCAAATCGGGGGTGGGCAACTTCGGCGGGGGCCCACCCAGCGTGCCGTCGCTGGGCGAGCCGGTGGTCGCGCGGCCGTTCTACGTCATTTACCGGGTGGGGGAGGACGCCTACATCCGCTTCATTGCCCGGCAGACGACGCTGGAATGTCCTTCGCTGGATGGGCGTGGCAAAGGCTGAACGCCGCACGGCGGCAAGCGGCTGTGGGGCAGGGCGCAGGCAGGCGCAAAAAACTGCATAGCCACTATTGAGAGCAGTGATTGTTCGAGCAGGGGGGCGGGGCGGTAGCCTTTGTTCATCGAATCAGCCATATGACGCACCCCAGGGTGCAGGAGGCCCCCCATGAAAAACGCCATCGCCTTGAGCATCGTGATCCTGACCGCCACCCTCGCCGGTTGCGCCGCCAACCATCCCGAGGAACGTCCCTACAGCGCCGAGGAACAGCACGAACTGGCCCTGGAAGCCCTGAGCCGCCGCGGGCTGTCGTTCGATGAATACCAGCGCGAACGCAGCCGTATCGAACGCTCCCAGACCCAGGAAGTCATCGGCCAGCACTCGCCGGTCACTGCAGGCCAGCGTGAAGGTTGATCAGGAGTAGCGCGGTGAGTGATGCGGGTATTTCTCCAGCCGCGCACCAATCACCATTTCGCTGACCCACTGGGTCAGGATGGCGCTGTAGGCTTTTTGGTTGGCATCGGTTGAAAGTGCATGGTCGGCCCCGTCGACAATGCGATGGGTAAGCGAGTGGGCGTTGACGAACGCCGAGCGGTAGCTCATCAGGGTGGTGTGCGGCACGTAGTCGTCCTGCTCCGATTCCACCAGCAACACATCCCCTTCAAATTCTGCGCACGCCGCCAAGGCACGATTGTCTGCCGGCCCCAGGTTTTCCCGGCGGTACAGCTGCAGGCCACTGCGGTCCAGGGCGTACTTGGGTACGTTCCATTCGTTGTCCCAATACAGCGCCGGTACCCGCAAGGCCAGCCAGCGTACCTTGCGCAGGCGGGTCAAAATGGCGGCCAGGTAACCGCCGTAGCTGCTGCCGATCACGG
Organism: gamma proteobacterium L18; assembly: GCA_000497835.1. Classification (GTDB taxonomy): domain Bacteria; phylum Pseudomonadota; class Gammaproteobacteria; order Pseudomonadales; family Pseudomonadaceae; genus Aquipseudomonas. The sequence continues at coordinate 531,279 of KI547168.1, forward strand.
TGATGGCGTTGCTGTCCACCACCGGATGGCTGACCAGCCGATCATAGGCGGCCAGCAGATCGTCCAGGTTTTGCTCGCGGGTCACGCTCTGGCGTTGGGATTCGGTTTTTTCGTGGCCGCGCAGGTCGAAGGTCAGGCACACGCAACCCAGGCCGGTGATGTTCTTGGCCCGCGCCAGGTCGCGATGCTGACTGCCGCCCCAGCCGTGCACGAACAGGATGCCGGGCACCTTGCTGGCGGGCGTCAGCAGCGTACCGGCGATGGTTTCGCTGCTGACCTGGATGTCGATGGTTTCGCTATGCACGCTCATAGTCACGAATCCTTGCGTATTTGCTCAGGCGGCCCAGCTCGCTGTCTTCACCTTGATAGAACACGGTGGCGTCGGCCGGGATCGGGCTGTTGTCGAACACCTCGTGGGTCGAGGCCTGTATGCACTGCAATGCCGGATCGGCGGCGAAGGCTTGCAGCGCCAGGATCTCTGCGCTGCTGGCGCCGCCCACCCGCCAGGATTGCTCCAGCACGCCGCTGCGCACCTGGCCGCGATGGTCCAGGCCGTGTGCGACGTCGTAATTGCGGCGCGAGGCGAGGAAACCGGGGAAGGCCGACAGCGCCGCCTGTTCATAACGCTGCGCCTGGGTTATGGCCAGGCGCGTGTCGTCCTCAAGTGCCAGGGCCAGCAGTTGCGCGTAGTCACCGCGCACCACCACCAGGTCCGAGCCACCGTACACCAGTTCGCCGCGATGGTCGGTGGTCAGTTGCTGGGTGCCGTGATAGCACGCGCTGATGCCGCCCACTTGCACGTGGCCGACGCTGTAGGTGCGCACTTCGGTCAGGTTCTGTTCCAGCACCAGCCCCCAGACGCGGATTTCGGCTTCATCCAGATGGTTAAGCACCAGGTCGAGCTCCTGGCTGTCGCGGATAATGGTCTGCCCCCGCCCCGCGGTGGCGCGCACGGGCTTGAGTCGCAGGGGCGCTTCCTTCAATAGCAGCGCGGCGGCCCGGCGGGCATCGTCCAGGCTGAACACGGTGAGGCCGTCGAGCAAGGCGTCGCCGGCCTGGGTCGCGAATGCATCGGCCCAGCCCTCGGGGCATGCGCCGTCTGGCACGCGTGGGTGGGAAATGGCCTTGGTGACCATGAACGGTTGGCTGACCAGACCGCCGAAGAAGTCGTTGACCGTAGCGATGCCGCAGCGCTCGCGCCATGCCGTCGGGTCAATCAGCGTGTCCGCAGGCAGGTAGTAAAGGTCTTCACCTTTGCTGTGCTGACCCTCGTCTTCCTCCAGAAACCGTGTACCGAGCAGCGCGGCAATACGGATCGCCAAGTGCTTGTGCACGACGTGCTCATGCTCGGGCGTCGGCTTGGCGCCAGGTAGCAGGACAACCCCGGACTTGCGTGGCGTGCTGGGCATGGGCGGCTCCCGTGGGTGTTTGCTGTGTTTGAATGGCAGGGGTAGAAGATAGTTCAGTTGGCCGCACCGTGGCCGCTGCCGGAAATATCCCGCAAGCACTGCCCCAGTTGCCGCCCAGTCGGCACTGCTTCATTATCCTCGTCCTATTCTTATAACGATCTACACCGTGGCCCAGGAGTGAGCATGAGCACGCAGTCTTCAACCCCCCAGGATGTGCCGAACCGTCTGGCGCAGGTCCGCGCCGTCATGGCCCGCGAAGGCGTCGATGCGCTGCTGGTGCCGTCCGCCGACCCACATCTGTCCGAGTACCTGCCCGGTTACTGGCAGGGGCGCCAGTGGCTGTCCGGTTTCCACGGCTCGGTAGGTACCCTGGTGGTCAGTCAGGATTTCGCCGGGCTGTGGGCCGACAGCCGTTATTGGGAGCAGGCCGAGAAAGAGCTGGCCGGCAGCGGTATCGCCCTGGTCAAGCTGGGCCCCGGCAAACCGGGCCCGCTGGAATGGCTGGCCGAGCAGACGCCCGACAATGGCGTGGTGGCTGTGGACGGTGCCGTCATGGCGTTGGCCTCGCGACGCACCCTGGATGAAAAACTCAGCGTTCGCGGCGCACGTCTGCGTACCGACCTGGACCTGTTGGGGGAAATCTGGAGCGATCGCCCGACGCTGCCGGATGCGCCGGTCTACGCCCACCTGCCGCCTTACGCCACCGTGAGCCGCGCGGAAAAACTCGCCGGTGTTCGCGCAGCCCTCAAGGAGCGCGGCGCCGACTGGCATTTCATTGCCACGGTCGATGACATTGCCTGGCTGTTCAACCTGCGCGGCAGTGATGTGTCCTATAACCCGGTGTTCCTGTCCTTTGCCCTGATCAGCCAGGATCAGGCCTTGCTGTTCGTGGCGCCGGGCAAGGTCGACGCTGCGCTGGCCGCTACGCTGGCATCTGAAGGTGTGAGCCTGCGCGATTACCATCAGGTCGGCGCTGCCCTGGGCCAAGTCCCAGCCGGCGCCCGCCTGCTGGTCGACCCGCTGAAGGCCACCTGCGGCCTGCTGGATAATCTGGACAGCGGCGTGGTGCTGGTGGAAGGCATTGCCCCGAGCACTTTCGCCAAGTCGCGCAAAAGCGAAGCTGATGCGGTGCATATCCGCCAGGCCATGGAGCAGGATGGCGCGGCGCTGTGCGAATTCTTCGCCTGGCTGGAGCCGGCCCTGGCCGGGGAAACCGTGACTGAGGTGGACGTGGACGTACACCTCACCGCGGCCCGCGAGCGTCGGCCCCACTACGTGTCGGCCAGTTTTGCCACCATCGCCGCCTTCAATGCCAACGGCGCCATGCCGCACTACCGCGCGACCGAAGAGTCCCACGCGCGCATCGAAGGTGACGGCCTGCTGCTGATCGACTCGGGTGGCCAGTACCTGGGCGGCACCACCGACATCACCCGCATGGTGCCGGTCGGCACGCCCACTCAGGCACAGAAAGCCGATTGCACGCGCGTGCTCAAGGGTGTCATCGCCTTGTCGCGCGCGCGTTTTCCGCGCGGCATTCTCTCGCCGTTGCTGGACGCCATTGCCCGCGCGCCTATCTGGGCCGACAACGTCGACTACGGTCACGGTACCGGCCATGGCGTGGGCTACTTCATGAATGTGCACGAAGGCCCGCAAGTCATCGCCTACCAGGCCGCGCCGGGTCCACAAACGGCCATGCAGGCCGGCATGATCACCTCGATCGAACCTGGCACCTACCGTCCGGGGCAGTGGGGTGTGCGCATCGAGAACCTGGCGATGAACCGCGAGGCGGGCAGCAGCGAGTTCGGTGAGTTCCTCAGCTTTGAGACCTTGACCTTGTGCCCGATCGACACCCGCTGCCTGTTGGTGGAGCATTTGACGACCGAGGAGCGCGAGTGGCTCAACGCCTACCATCGCCAGGTGCTGGAACGTGTTGCGCCGCTGGTTGACGGTGCTGCCCTGGCCTGGCTGCAAACGCGCACCGCAGCAGTCTGACCCCTGTATGTGGGACCGAGCGAAGCTCGGGAAAAGGACGACTCGGTCCCCTGTTGAGTCCATTCCCGAGCTTCGCCCGGTCACACAATCAATCGCGCAACAGCGCCTCGCGCACGAACTCCAGCCGGTCCTGGCCAAAAAACAGTTCGTCATCCACAAACAGGCTGGGCGCACCAAACACCCCGCGCTGCAAGGCCTGCTCGGTCACATCCTTGAGCTGCCCCTTCACCTCATCATCCAGAATCAGTGCCTGCAACGCCTGGCTATCGAAACCATCAGCCTCCAGCACCTCCTGCACCACGGCCGGGTCACCCAGATTCAACCCGCGCACCCACATCGCCGGAAACAGACAGTCGAGCAGGCTGAGGAAACGTTCGGGCTGGCGCATCTGCACCCCCGTGATCAGGCGCATTAGTGGCAACGTATTGAGCGGGAAGTGGGCGCTGAACCGCAACGGCACCTGATAGCGCGAGGCGTAGCGTTGCAGGTCCAGGTTCATGTAGCGCCCCTTGGCCGGGATGCTGGCGGGCGAGGCATTGCCCGTCGCCTTGAAGATGCCGCCCAGCAGCATTGGCCGGTACACCAGTTGGCCGCCGGTGTCAGCGCAAATGCCTGGCAGTTGGGTCCAGGCCAGGTAGCTGGCCGGGCTGCCCAGGTCGAAATAGAACTCCACGGTCTTGCTCATGGTGGTGCCTCGCGGTTGGTCGGGGGGTTACCAGCGTTCGCCCCAGGGGCGCAGGTCCAGTTCAAAGGTCCAGGCATCGCGCGGTTGGCTGTGCAGGAACCAATAGTTGTCGGCGATGTGTTCGGGGTTGAGGATGCCGTCGTTGTCTTTCTCGGCGTACTTCTCCGGGAACTGGGTGCGGATGAATTCGGTGTCGATCGCACCGTCGACGATCACGTGGGCCACGTGCAGGTGCCGCGGCCCCAGTTCGCGGGCCATGCTCTGGGCCAAGGCGCGCAGTGCATGCTTGGCTCCGGCGAAGGCGGCGAACCCCGCGGCGCCGCGGGTGCCGGCGGTGGCCCCGGTGAACAACAGCGTGCCGCGATTGCGGGTGACCATGCGCTTGGCCACCTCCCGGGCAGTGAGGAACGCCGAAAAGCAGGCCATCTCCCAGATCTTGAAATACTTGCGCGCTGTTTCGTCGAGGATGCTGCAGGGCACGTTGGCGCCGATATTGAATACGTAGACCTCGATGTCGCCGATGTCGCGTTCAATGTGCTCGACCAGGTCAATGACGTCTTCTTCCTTGCGTGCATCGCAGGCAAACCCGAATGCCTGGCCACCGTCGGCCACGATACTGTCTACCAGGGGCTGCAGCTTGTCGGCGCTGCGGCGGACAACACACGCAATGTACCCTTCGCGGGCGAAGCGTCGGGCAATGGCACCACCGGTGGCATCACCGGCGCCGATCACGAGCACGACTTTATTATTGGGCGCAGAAGCCATGTGGGCGGTTCCTTCGAGTGTCGATGGAACGAACCATAGGCGATGTATCGACGGGCCGGCAACCGATGGCCGGCCCTTTCTGGAGGGCGAATCCGCTATTTCACAGGGCTACTTGCAGATCACGATCATACTGCGGCTGGTGTAACCCGCCGGGTTCAGGCCAAACGGGTAGTCACCCGGGTCTTCCACCGCGTCGCCGGACTTGGCGAGCACCTTGTATCCCTTGACGCCGCAGGCGTCGGTAGCCGCCTGGTAGCACTTGTCCCACGACGACGAAAGGCCGGAGCAGTTGATATGCAGCCCCTTCTTGCCGTGCTTGATGGAGGTACTGGAAGTGGCAGCGCAACCGGCAACCGCCAGAACCACCACCATGATCAACAACTGTTTCATTAATGTCCTTACTGGCAAGCCCGGATCTGTTGTCCAGGTCTGATTCTCGGCTTATCACCTGACCCGTATGGGACATCCTTGTCACGGTCGAAAAACTTCACGTTTGACGAAGGAGCACAGCCTAAACAGGCTGGCGCTTTGCCGCAATTGGCAAAGCCACTTTTTCTGTAACGGTTTTGCTTCAGTCGGCCACCGGCGTGGCGTGGGGCTCGCGGCGCATGGTCAGCGTGGCGCCAATGGAGGCGGTGATGATCGAGGCAATGGCCAGCCACTGCGAGAACGACAGCACTTCATGCAGGAACAGCAGGCCGGACAATGCGCCGAACGCCGGCTCAATGCTCATCAAGGTGCCGAAGGTACGAGCGGGCAGGCGAGTCAGGGCCACCATCTCCAGGCTATAAGGAAGGGCCGTCGACAGCACTGCCACGCCCAGCGCCACCGGTAGCAGGGCGGGGGAGAGCAGCGCGGTGCCAGCGTGCACGATGCCGATGGGGGCGATGAACAGTGCAGCAATCACCACGCCCAGCGCGGCGGTCTGGATACCGTTGTCGGCCCCGGCCTTCTGCCCGAACAGGATATACAGGGCCCAGCAGGCGCCCGCGCCGAGTGCATAGCTGGCGCCCACCAGGTCAATCCCGGCCTTGGTGTCGCCCATGGGAATCAGCAGAATCAGCCCCACTACCGCCAGGGCAATCCATACAAAGTCCAGTGGCCGACGTGAGGCATACAGCGCCACGGCCAATGGGCCGGTGAACTCCAGGGCCACGGCGATACCCAGCGGTACGCTGCGCAATGCCATATAGAAGAGAAAGTTCATCCCGCCCAGGGATATGCCGTAGATCACCACGGTCAGCAGTGAGCGTGCCGTCAGCGTGGCGCGCCAGGGCCGTAACAGCAGCACCATGATCACGGCGGCGAAGATCAGCCGCAGGGTAGTGGTGCCTTGCGCGCCGATGACGGGGAACATGGTCTTGGCCAGCGATGCGCCGGATTGAATGGAAGCCATGGCGATCAGCAGCAGGCCTACGGGAAACAGCGAGGAGGCCAGGCTGCGGCGGTGGTCGGTCATTGCGGGGCAGGTCCGTTCTTATATATAGGAAGGTGGCAGGGCACCATGATGCGCGGGAAGTGAGGGTTGGGCAATATAGTGCGCAATGGAAAAGATGGGTGGTGGGTTTTTTGGGGGGATTGGGTTGGGGCTGCCAGGTGCATGCCGTGGGGGTTTTATTAAGGCTCGCCAGGTGCCAGCCGTTGTTTTTTTAGCGCCTTTGAGATCGAGCGCCGCCCGCGCGGCGCTTCCCGGGCAGAGCCCGGTCCTACATTTGTTTCGGGCCAATTACTCCAGTGCCATTGCCTGGTCCGCCTTGTTTGCCCACTGGAGATCTGTGTTGGTGCCACCAGGCTGGCAACCCCACTCCTGAGCGGGGCACGTTGCAACTAATGTGGGACCGGGCTCTGCCCGGGAAGCGCCGCGCGGGCGGCGCTCGATGTCATGAGGCATAAATCTCTTCCGGCATGCACCTGGCGGCCCTGACGCGGCCCCCCGCGGGGATGCTTTTGGTCTTCATGACATTTATGTGAATTACCCCTTGACCTGCCTCCAGATCTCCTTAT
>KI547169.1:0-12227 GCA_000497835.1 gamma proteobacterium L18
TGGAGTAATTGGCCCGAAACAAATGTAGGACCGGGCTCTGCCCGGGAAGCGCCGTGCGGACGGCGCTCGATCTCAAGACCGCTAAAAAACCATCGACTGGCACCTGGTGGCCCTGATGCAATCCCATGCCAGCCACCTGGCAGCCATAATGCAACCTTCAACTATGCCCCCAAAACCAAAAAAAGGCGGACCCAACGGCCCGCCCCTCTCTCACCCTACAACCTCAAAGGCTAGGAAACGCAAACTGCGAAGCCTCATGACTCGCCCGCTGCGGCCAACGCTGCGTAATCGCCTTGCGCCGCGTATAGAACCGCACCCCATCCGGCCCATAAGCATGCAGGTCACCAAACAACGAGCGCTTCCACCCACCAAAGCTGTGATAAGCCACCGGCACCGGCAGCGGCACGTTAACACCGACCATACCCACTTCAATCTCATCACAGAACAACCGCGCCGCTTCACCGTCACGGGTGAAAATGCAGGTGCCGTTGCCGTACTCGTGATCGTTGATCAGCTTCATCGCCTCTTCCAGGCTGTTCACCCGGACGATGCACAGCACCGGACCAAAGATCTCTTCTTTATAGATACGCATCTCAGGGGTGACGTTGTCGAACAGGCAACCACCCAGGAAGAAGCCATCTTCGTTGCCCGGTACCACCAGGCTGCGGCCGTCGACCACCAGCTTGGCGCCAGCCTGGACGCCATCCTCGACATACCCGGCAACCTTGTCACGGGCCTGGCCGGTTACCAGCGGGCCCATGTCCAGGCCGCAGGAGGTGCCCGCACCGATTTTCAGTGCCTTGATCTGCGGCACCAGCTTGGCCACCAGGGCGTCAGCTACCTGGTCACCCACGCAGACGGCTACCGAAATGGCCATGCAACGCTCACCGCACGAACCGTAGGCAGCCCCCATCAGTGCGCTGACGGCGTTGTCCAGGTCGGCGTCGGGCATCAGCACGGCGTGGTTCTTGGCGCCACCCAGTGCCTGCACACGTTTACCGCGCTTGGTGCCTTCGCTATAGATGTACTCGGCGATCGGCGTGGAACCCACGAAGCTCAGGGCTTTGACTTCCGGCGCCTGGATCAGCGCGTCCACGGCTACCTTGTCGCCGTGCACCACGTTCAGTACGCCCGCAGGCAAGCCGGCTTCCAGCAGCAACTGGGCAATAAAGAGTGTGGAGCTTGGGTCGCGCTCGGAGGGCTTGAGGATGAAGCAGTTACCGCAAGCGATGGCCAACGGGTACATCCACAGCGGCACCATGGCCGGGAAGTTGAACGGGGTGATACCGGCGACCACGCCCAGGGGCTGGAAGTCGGACCAGGCGTCGATGTTGGGGCCGACGTTGCGGCTGTACTCGCCCTTGAGGATTTCCGGGGCGGCGCTGGCGTACTCGACGTTCTCGATACCGCGCTTCAATTCACCGGCAGCGTCTTCCAGGGTCTTGCCGTGTTCTTCGCTGATCAGTTGCGAGATTTTCGCCTCGTTCTGTTCCAGCAGCTGCTTGAAGCGGAACATCACCTGGGCACGCTTGGCCGGCGGGGTGTTGCGCCAGGCCGGGAAGGCGGCCTTGGCCGAGTCGATGGCCTGCTGCACGGTTTGCAGGTCGGCTAGCTGGAGCTTGTGGATAACCTGACCGGTCGATGGGTTGTAGACGTCAGCGGTGCGGTCGCCGCCGGAAACCAGATCGCCATTGATCAGGTGCTGAATACTGCTCATGTAGAACTCCTGGTAAAGGGTGCCAGGAAGCGGGCTGTCCCGCTTCCTATATATAGAGGGGTCAGTCGATCGCGTTCAGCGCCTGGCCAACGGCATCGAACAGGCGGTCCATGTCCTGGGCCTGGGCGTTGAAGGTTGGCCCGAACTGCAGGGTGTCGCCGCCGAAGCGCACGTAGAAGCCGGCTTGCCACAGCTTCATCGAGGCCTCGTAAGGGCGCACGATGGCGTCGCCGTCACGCGGGGCCAGCTGGATGGCGCCAGCCAGGCCGAAGTTGCGGATGTCGATGATGTTCTTGCTGCCCTTGACGCCGTGCAGCGCTTTCTCGAAATGCGGCGCCAGTTCGGCGGCTTGCTGCACCAGGTTTTCCTTCTGCAGCAGGTCCAACGCGGCCAGGCCGGCGGCGCAGGCCACAGGGTGGGCCGAGTAGGTGTAGCCGTGCGGGAACTCCACGGCGTACTCAGGCGTGGCCTGGTTCATGAAGGTCTGGTAGATCTCGGTGCTGGCAATCACCGCGCCCATGGGGATGGCGCCGTTGGTGACCTGCTTGGCGATGCACATCAGGTCCGGGGTGACGCCGAAGGTGTCGGCACCGAACATGTTGCCGGTACGGCCGAAGCCGGTGATCACTTCGTCGAAGATCAGCAGGATGTTGTGCTGGGTGCAGATCTCGCGCAGACGCTTCAGGTAACCCTTTGGCGGCGGCAGCACGCCGGCGGAACCGGCCATGGGTTCGACGATGACCGCGCCGATGTTGGAAGCATCATGCAGCTCGATCAGCTTGAGCATTTCGTCGGCCAGGGCGATACCGCCCTCTTCCGGCGCGCCCTTGGAGAAGGCGTTGCTGGCCAGCAGGGTGTGCGGCAGATGGTCGACGTCCATCAGTTGGCCGAACATTTTGCGGTTGCCGTTGACGCCGCCCAGGCTGGTGCCGGCGATGTTCACACCGTGATAGCCACGGGCACGGCCGATCAGTTTGGTCTTGGTGGCTTGGCCTTTGAGGCGCCAGTAGGCACGCACGATCTTCACCGCGGTGTCGCAGCACTCGGAACCGGAGTTGGTGTAGAACACGTGGTTCAAGTCACCGGGGGTGAGTTCGGTGATTTTCTCGGCCAGTTGGAACGACAGCGGGTGACCATATTGGAACGCTGGCGAGTAGTCCAGCACGCCAAGTTGGCGCGCCACAGCTTCCTGAATTTCCTTGCGGGTATGCCCGGCGCCACAGGTCCACAGGCCCGACAGGCTGTCGTAGATCTTGCGGCCCTTGTCGTCGGTCAGGTAGCTGCCTTCGGCGGCGACGATGATGCGCGGGTCGCGCTGGAAGCTGCGGTTGGCCGTGTAGGGCATCCAGTGAGCATCCAGCTTGAGCTGACTGGCGATGCCGTTAGGTGCGGTTTCGGGCATGTTCATGCGTGCAAGACCTCGATTCAGGAAGGACGAGTGTTGTTGCAGCTACGTTGTCACGGGGATAAAGTCTGGAAAATCCTATTTTTCCAATCTTTGGTTAGGCGATGACTAAACTATGAGCCGACGTCCCGATCCCCTGGCACAGGTCAGCGATTTCGACATTCGCCTGCTGAAGATTTACCGCAGCGTGGTGGAGTGCGGTGGGTTTTCGGCCGCCGAGAACGTGCTGGGCATTGGTCGCTCGGCCATCAGCCAGCAGATGAGCGACCTGGAGCAGCGCCTGGGGCTGCGCCTGTGCCAACGCGGGCGCGCCGGGTTTTCGCTGACCGAGGAAGGCCGCGAGGTGTACCACTCGGCGCTGCAACTGCTGAGCGCCATTGAAAGTTTCCGCACCGAGGTCAACGGCCTGCACCAGCATTTGCGCGGCGAGTTGAACATCGGCCTCACCGATAACCTGGTGACCCTGCCGCACATGCGCATCACCCACGCGCTGGCGCAGTTGAAGGACCGTGGGCCGGACGTGCGCATCCAGATCCGCATGATCGCCCCCAGCCAGGTGGAACAAGGCGTGCTCGACGGCAGCCTGCACGTGGGCGTGGTGCCTCAGGCCAGCCCGCTATCAGGTCTGGAATACGCCCCCCTGTATAGTGAGCGCTCGTTGTTGTACTGCGCGGTCGGCCACCCGCTGTTCTACGCGGCCGACGCTGACCTTGACGATGAGCGCCTCAATGCCCAGGACGCCATCGCGCCGACCTTTCGCCTGCCCGCGGAAATCCAGGCGCACTATCAAGCCCTTAACTGCACGGCCAGTGCCTCGGACCGTGAAGGCATGGCCTTCCTGATCCTGACCGGGCGCTTCATCGGCTACCTGCCTGATCATTACGCCAGTTTCTGGGTGCAGCAGGGGCGCCTGCGTGCGCTCAAGCCAGCGCAGCGCTTTTATGACCTGAGCCTGTCATGGGTGACCCGCAAAGGTCGCCGCCCGCATTTGGTGCTGGAAAGCTTCTTGGAGAGCCTGGCGGCTACACGGTAGTGCATTGCTAGCCAAAGCAAACCAAGCGCCAGCACCTTCACAACTCAGTAAAAATATCTCAACCCTTTGATTTTTAAGGCCTGTAGATAAAACACCCATTTCAAACCTGAGCAGTTGGACAGCTTTTTGCAACGGGATGTGTATCTGATACACGACCCCGTGCCGAGAGCCTCCCATGCCACCAGAATCATCGTCGCCCAACGAACTGATCTACGGTCTGAATGATCGCCCCAACCCCATGGCCGCCGTGCTGGCCGCACTGCAGCATGTGCTGGCCAGTTTCGTCGGCATCATCACCCCGCCGCTGATCATCGGCTCGGCGCTGGGCCTGACCGAGCACCTGCCCTACCTGATCAGCATGGCGCTGATGGTGTCGGGCGTAGGCACTTTCATCCAGGCACGCAGGCCGTTCGGCATCGGCGCCGGGATGATCTGCCTGCAAGGCACCAGCTTCGCGTTCCTGGGCGCCGTGCTGTCGGCCGGCTTCATGGTCAAGCAGCACGGCGGCAGCCCCGAGGACATCATGGCGATGATCTTCGGCGTGTGCTTTTTCGGTGCCGCGGTGCAGATCGTCCTCAGCCGCTTCATCGGCCAGTTGCGCCGGGTGATCACGCCGCTGGTGACCGGCATCGTCATTACACTGATCGGCATCAGCCTGATCAAGGTGGGCATGACCGACCTGGGCGGCGGCTTCAATGCGCCAGACTATGGCGCACCGGGCAACCTGGCGCTGGGCGCGTTCGTGCTGCTGGTGATCATCCTGCTCAACCGATCCAATACACCGTGGGTGCGCCTGTCGGCAATCATCATCGGCCTGGCGGTGGGCAGCATCGCTGCCTGGTTCAGCGGCAAGCTAGTGCCCCAGGCGCTGCCCGCCCTGCCACTGCTCAGCGTGCCGGTGCCGTTCAAGTTCGGTTTCAGCTTCGATTGGGCGGCATTCTTCCCGGTCGCCCTGATTTACCTGATCAGCACCATCGAAACCGTGGGCGACCTGACCGCCAACTGCATGCTGTCGCGCCAGCCCATCACGGGCCCCAGCTACATCGGCCGGCTCAAAGGCGGCGTGCTAGGCGACGGCTTCAGTTGCATGCTGGCCGCCACCTTCAGCGCCTTCCCCAACACCACCTTTGCCCAGAACAACGGCGTAATCCAGCTTACCGGCGTAGCCAGCCGCTACGTGGGCCTGTACATCGGCGCCATCCTGTTCCTGCTGGGCCTGGTGCCCGCGATTGGCGCCGTGCTGCAGCAAATCCCCAAACCGGTGCTGGGCGGCGCCACGCTGGTGATGTTCGGCAGCGTGGCTGCAGCAGGCGTGCGTATCCTGGCGCAGGGGCCGCTGGACCGTCGCAACATGCTGATCATCGCCACCTCGTTCGGCGTGGGCCTGGGCGTGGCCGCACAGCCGACGCTGTTCCACCTGCTGCCAAAGCTTGTGCAGAACCTGTTCGATTCGGCCATCACCAGCGGCGGCCTGACCGCCTTGGTCATGTGCCTGCTGCTGCCCGAAGCAAAGCCCCAGGCCAGCGAAGCGCCGTTGGAAAGCGAGGCACTTGAAACTCGCGTTTGAAGGTTTTGCCGCGCAGGACTTGTCTGCGACGTGTGGGTGCGTTATCAACGCATCAGGATGCACCCACACGATCTGTTCGGAACCGCCCCATGACCCTCGAAGTCCCCGCGCACAGCGCCCATGCCAACGGCAAACCTGCCAGCCGTATCCGTCAGAAGAACGAAGAAACCATCATCAAGGCCGCCGAGGACGAATTCGCCCGCCACGGGTTCAAGGGCACCAGCATGAACACCATCGCCCTCAACGCCGGGCTGCCCAAGGCCAACCTGCACTACTACTTCACCAACAAGTTGGGCCTGTACATCGCGGTGTTGAGCAACATCCTGGAACTGTGGGACAGCACCTTCAACACCCTTACCGTCCATGACGACCCCGCCCAGGCGCTGACCCGCTACATCCGCGCCAAGATGGAGTTTTCCCGCCGCCATCCCCAGGCCTCGCGCATCTTCGCCATGGAGATCATCAGTGGCGGGCAATGCCTGAACGACTACTTCAGCCAGGACTACCGCGCCTGGTTCCAGGGCCGTGCCGGGGTGTTCCAGGCCTGGATCGACGCGGGCAAGATGGACCCGGTAGACCCGGTGCACCTGATCTTCTTGCTGTGGGGCAGCACCCAGCATTACGCCGACTTCGCCACGCAGATCTGCCGCGTCACCGGCCGCACGCGCCTGACCAAGCAGGACTTCGATGAAGCCGGCGAGCAATTGATCCGTATAATCCTCAAAGGCTGTGGCCTCACCCCTGTCCAATGACTGTTTGCGCGGATCTGCACTGAATGCCCTCTACCCTGCTCGGCCCTTGCGAGTTTCGTGAAGAAATCCGCAAGAGCCGCTTCATCACCCTGGCGGCCCCTATCGACAGCGTCGCCGACGCCCAGGCGTTCATCGACCAGCACAGCATTGCCGATGCCACCCACAACTGCTGGGCGTGGAAGCTGGGCGAGCAGTACCGCAGCAATGACGACGGCGAACCGGGCGGCACGGCGGGGCGGCCGATTCTGGCGGCCATCGAGGCGCAGGATTGCGATCAGGTGGTGGTGCTGGTGATTCGCTGGTATGGCGGCATTCAACTGGGCACCGGCGGCTTGGCGCGCGCGTACGGCGGCGGTGCCAATAAGTGCCTGCAGCAGGCGGAAAAGCGCGTGTTGGTGAGCCGGATTGCCGTGACCTGTTCGTGCAGTTTCAGTGAGCTGGCGTTGGTGAAGCTGCGGGTGGCGGATCTGGATGGGTTGGTGGTGCAGGAGGAGTTCACGGCCAACGGTGTGGATTTGCAGTTGGCGTTGGGGCGCGAGCATGTGCTGCGGTTGCAGCAGCAGTTGGCGGACCTGAGCCGCGGCCGCATTTTGCTACACACCCCGTAGCGGCGGCCGCCAGGTCGCGTCACAGGCGCCGCGCAATGGCTGCCATAGCGTGTGGGAGCAGGTTCTACCCGCGAAGAAGGCAACGCGGACCTCCTGGCATACGCGGTGTGTTTTTCGCGGGTAGAACCCGCTCCCACACAGACAGTAGCTGCCCGCGCGAAACTGCCCACATCTACTGTGCACCCGGTTGTGGATAACCTCTGCGCAACAGGCTCCAGGCCTTGCAAATCAAGGGCTGCAGACTTCTGATCATTTTTTGATCAATCCATCTATCCACAACCAAAAACAACGCCCGATCAATCACTTATACACAGTTATCGCCATTCGAAGATAGCCGCCCCGGGCTTATACCCTCCCCCGGACCTTTCGCACAAAAACGGTGGATCAATCTGTGGATAAGCCGTGCAAGCCTGCGCAAGCCGCTGGCTGCATCGCCTTCTGGCAGAGCTGATCATTTTTTGATCAGCCCCGTTCCGAGGCGCAATGGCCATCACTGCCCTGGCTTGGTGCCACCAATCGTGCTCGAAAACAACGCAGGCCTCTGAAATGCATTTCCTGACCCACTGGCCAGGAAATTGCTTAAGCACCAGCGTCCCATTTCAACCGAGCCCGTCATGTCCAACCCTGCGAACACCCCGCGCCTGCAATTGCGAGCGATCAGCAAGCGTTATCCCGGCTGCCTGGCCAACGACCACATCGACCTGAGCATCCAACCGGGCGAGATTCGTGCACTGCTGGGCGAAAACGGTGCCGGTAAGAGCACGCTGATGAAAATCATCTACGGCGTCACCCAGGCCGACAGCGGCAGCGTGCTGTGGCAGGGGCGCGAAGTGCACATGCGCAACCCGGCCCAGGCCCGGCAACTGGGGATAGGCATGGTGTTCCAGCACTTTTCGCTGTTCGAGACCCTGACCGTGGCGCAGAACATCGCCCTGGCCATGGGCCCGGGGCAGACGCCTGCGCAATTGGAACCGAAGATTCGCGAAGTGTCGGCACGCTACGGCATGCCGCTGGAGCCGGACCGGCTGGTGCACAGCCTGTCCATCGGCGAGCGCCAGCGTGTGGAGATCGTGCGCTGCCTGATGCAGGACATCCGCCTGCTGATTCTGGATGAGCCCACCTCGGTGCTCACCCCGCAGGAAGCCGATGAGCTGTTCGTGACCTTGCGCCGCCTGGCAAGCGAAGGCTGCAGCATCCTGTTCATCAGCCACAAGCTGGGCGAAGTGCGCGCCCTGTGCCACAGCGCCACGGTGCTGCGTGGCGGGCGCGTATCGGGCCACTGCGTGCCGGCCGATTGCAGCGACCTGGAACTGGCGCGGCTGATGGTGGGCGACGCTGAAGGGTTGGTTGCCCAGTATCCAAAAGTCAGCGGCGGTGCGGCGTTCCTGGAGGTGGAACAACTGGACTGGCACAACCCCGATCCATTCGGCTGCTCGCTGCGGGGGATCGACCTGCACGTGCGCAGCGGCGAGATCGTCGGTATCGCCGGGGTGGCCGGCAACGGTCAGGACGAACTGCTCGCCATGCTCAGTGGCGAGCAACGCACCCACGCGCCCGCCACCATCCAGTTTGCCGGTGTGCCCGTGGGCCATCTGCGCCCCGACCAGCGCCGCCGCCAGGGCCTGGCCTTCGTGCCCGCCGAACGCCTGGGCCATGGCGCCGTGCCGGAAATGAGCCTGGCCGAGAACGCCCTGCTGACCGCATTTCAACAAGGGCTGGTGAAGCACGGCATGGTGCGCACGGCCAAGGTATTGGCCTTGGCCGACGAGATCATCCGCCGCTTCGCGGTGAAAACCCCGAATGCTCAGGCTCCGGCACGCAGCCTGTCGGGCGGCAACCTGCAGAAATTCATCCTGGGCCGCGAGATCCTCCAGCAGCCACGCCTGCTGGTGGCGGCGCACCCTACCTGGGGCGTGGACGTGGGCGCCGCGGCCACCATCCACCGTGCCCTGATCGCCCTGCGCGATGCCGGCGCGGCCATCCTGGTGATTTCCGAAGACCTGGATGAACTGTTCCAGATCAGCGATCGCCTCGGCGCCCTCAGCGGCGGGCGCCTGAGTGCCCTGCAAGCCACCGCGCAGACCACCCAGGTGCAACTGGGCGGCTGGATGGCCGGCCGCTTCGCCGACAGCCCACAACATTCCCCAGCCCTGGCCGGATAACGGAGCCCTTCATGTTGCTTTCCCTCGAACCCCGTGGCCAGCAGTCGCGCCTGATGCTCTGGTGCTCGCCGCTGCTGGCCGCGCTGCTGACCCTGGGCTGCGGCTCGCTGCTGTTCATCGCCCTGGGCCATGAGCCGCTGCACACCTTGCATACCCTGCTGATCGAGCCGATCAGCGACCTTTACGGCGTCAGCGAACTGCTGGTCAAGGCGCTGCCGATTCTGATGTGCGCCCTGGGCCTGGCCGTGGCCTACCAGGCGCGCATCTGGAACATCGGTGCCGAAGGCCAGTTGCTGATCGGCGCCCTGGGCGGCAGCGCCGTGGCGGTGAACATCATCGGCATGGACAGCCGCTGGGCGGTGGTGATGGTGCTGGTGGCCGGCACCCTGGCCGGTGCGGCCTGGGCCGGGCTGACCGCCTGGCTGCGCACGCACTTCAATGCCAATGAAATCCTCACCAGCATCATGCTCAATTACATCGCCCTGAACCTGCTGCTGTATTTCGTCCACGGGCCACTGCGAGACCCGGCCGGCTTCAATTTCCCGCAATCAGCCATGTTCGGCGACGCCAGCCGCCTGCCGCTGGTGTTCGAAGGCGGACGCCTGCATGCGGGCCTGTACTTTGCCCTGCTGGCGCTGGTGGCGGTGTGGGTGCTGCTGCAGAAAAGCTTCGTCGGTTTCCAGATCAAAGTGCTGGGCCTGGACCAGCGCGCCGCCGGCTTCGTCGGTTTTCGCGAGAAGCGCCTGGTGTGGCTGGCGCTGCTGATCAGCGGTGCGCTGGCAGGCCTTGCCGGGGTGTGCGAAGTGACCGGCCCCATCGGCCAACTGGTGCCGCAGGTATCGCCGGGCTATGGCTATGCAGCCATCACCGTGGCCTTCCTCGGGCGCCTGAACCCGATCGGCATCGTGTTCTCCAGCCTGTTGATGGCGCTGCTGTACCTGGGCGGCGAGAACGCGCAGATGGCCATGAACCTGCCCCAGGCAATCACCCAGCTGTTCCAGGGCATGATGCTGTTCTTCCTGCTGGCCTGTGACGTGCTGATCCTTTACCGCCCGCGCCTGAAGCTGCGCTGGGCCCGCCGTACCACCTCGGTCGCCACCGTGGGAGCCTTGTGATGGATATCGATCTGCTGAGCAACATTCTCTACGCCATGGTGCGCTGCGGCACGCCGTTGCTGCTGGTGGCCCTGGGCGAACTGATCTGCGAGAAAAGCGGCGTACTCAACCTGGGCCAGGAAGGCATGATGCTGTTTGGCGCGGTGGTGGGTTTTATCGTCGCCTTCAACAGCGGCAACCTGTGGCTGGGGGTGCTGTTGGCCATGGTCGCCGGCATGCTGCTGTCGTCGCTGTTTGCCCTGGTGGCGCTGGTGTTCAATGCCAACCAGGTGGCCACGGGCCTGGCGCTGACCATCTTCGGGGTGGGCCTGTCGACCTTCGTCGGCGCCGCCTGGGTGGGCAAGCCGTTGACCGGGTTCGAGCCGGTGGCCATTCCTTTTCTGAGCAGCATTCCGTTGATCGGGCGCATGCTGTTTGCCCAGGATTTGCTGGTGTATCTGTCGTTTGCGCTGTTTGCCCTGGTGGCGTGGGTAGTGCTGAAAAGCCGGGTGGGCTTGATCGTTCAGGCGGTGGGTGAGAACCCTGATGCGGCCAGCGCCATGGGCTTGCCGGTGCTGCGGGTGCGAACCCTGGCGGTGCTGTTCGGCGGCGCCATGGCGGGGCTGGCGGGGGCGTATCTGTCGCTGGCCTATACGCCGATGTGGGCAGAGAACATGAGTGCCGGGCGTGGCTGGATTGCGCTGGCGTTGGTGGTGTTTGCCAGCTGGCGAGTGTGGCGGGTGTTGCTGGGGGCCTATCTGTTTGGCCTGGCCAGCATTCTGCATTTGGTCGCCCAGGGGATCGGTTTGTCGATTCCGTCCAACTTGCTGGCGATGCTGCCGTACGTGGCGACCATCGTGGTGCTGGTGCTGCTGTCGCGCGATGCGCTGCGTACGCGGCTGTATGCGCCGGTGTCGCTGGGGCAGCCTTGGCAGCCCGGCCACTGATCGCGTCGCTCTTATCGCGACCAAGGTCGGCTCCTGCAAACGGTGTAGGAGCCGACCTTGGTCGCGATGGGGTCCACACAGGGGTATGCTGATGCTCTTTGCCTCACAACGGACTCCCATCATGAGCAAGAACGCCTTGATCATCGGCGCCTCCCGTGGCCTGGGCCTGGGCCTGGTGCAACGCCTGCACGAGGACGGCTGGAACATCACCGCCACGGTGCGCAACCTGCACACCGCCGACGCACTGCAGGCAGTGCCCGGCGTACGCATCGAGAAGCTGGACATGGACGACGCCAGCCAACTGGCCGAACTCACCCAGACCCTCAAAGGCCAGACCTGGGACCTGCTGTTCGTCAACGCCGGGGTCAAAGGCCCCAATGACCAGAGCGCCGACAAGGTCAGCCCCGAGGACATCGGCGCGCTGTTCTACACCAACGCCGTGGCCCCCATCCGCCTGGCCAGCCACCTGAAAGACCAGGTACGGGCCCAGGGCGGCGTGATCGCCTTCATGAGCTCGGTACTGGGCAGCGTGACCATGCCCGACGCGCCGGACCTGGCGCTGTACAAGGCCAGCAAGGCGGCGCTCAACTCCATGACCAGCACCTTCGTCAGCACCCTGGGCGACACCGGGCTGACGGTGCTCAGCCTGCACCCGGGCTGGGTGAAGACCGACATGGGCGGCGAAGGCGCCGACCTGGACGTGGAAACCAGCACCCGCGGCCTGATCCAGCAAGTCAACGATTACGCAGGCAAGGGCGGCCATCATTTCGTCAATTACCGGGGCGAGACGATTCCCTGGTAATGCGCTAACATCTGCCCGCGCCCCGCTTCTAAAGGCCGGGCGCCCCTGGATCAGCAGACAGGGCAATCACTGAGCTGGCTAACCTGAACATCACTTTCAGAGGAGCCGGCTCATGCCCGCACCCCGTATCTGGATCAAGA
>KI547169.1:12642-23636 GCA_000497835.1 gamma proteobacterium L18
AATCACTGAGCTGGCTAACCTGAACATCACTTTCAGAGGAGCCGGCTCATGCCCGCACCCCGTATCTGGATCAAGAACCCCCTCGCCCTGTTCACCGGCAACGACCTCGACGGTCGCGGCGGCCTGGTGCTGCACGATGGCGTCATCAGCGAAGTGCTGGCCGCCGGACAAAGCCCCGCCCTGCCCTGCCAGCAGGTCTTCGATGCCCGCGAACATGTGGTGCTGCCCGGTTTGATCAACACCCACCACCACTTTTACCAAACCCTGACCCGCGCCTGGGCGCCGGTGGTCAACCAGCCCCTGTTTCCCTGGCTGAAAACCCTGTACCCGGTGTGGGCGCGGCTGACCCCGGAAAAACTGGCACTGGCCAGCAAGGTCGCCCTCGCCGAACTGCTGCTGTCCGGCTGCACTACGGCCGCCGACCACCATTACCTGTTCCCCGACGGTCTGGAGCAGGCCATCGACGTACAGGTCGAAGTGGTACGCGAGCTGGGCATGCGTGCCATGCTCACCCGTGGTTCCATGAGCCTGGGCGAGGCCGACGGCGGCCTGCCGCCGCAACAGACGGTGCAACAGGGCGAGGTGATCCTGGCCGACAGCCAGCGCCTGATTCAGCGCTACCACCAGCGCGGTGCGGGCGCGCAGATACAGATCGCCCTGGCGCCCTGCTCGCCGTTCTCGGTCACCCCCGAAATCATGCGGGCCAGCGCCGAGCTGGCTGAAAGCCTGGATGTGCGCCTGCATACCCACTTGGCCGAGACCCTGGACGAAGAAGACTTCTGCCTGCAACGGTTTGGCCTGCGCACCGTGGACTACCTGGACAGCGTGGGCTGGCTGGGGCCGCGTACCTGGCTGGCCCATGGCATTCACTTCAACCCCGACGAGATCGCTCGGCTGGGCGCGGCCGGGACCGGTATCTGTCATTGCCCGACGTCGAACATGCGTCTGGCGTCGGGCATCTGCCCGACCCAGGACCTGCTGGCGGCGGGGGCGCCTATCGGCCTGGGCGTCGATGGCTCGGCGTCCAATGATGCGTCCAACATGATTCTCGAAGCGCGTCAGGCGCTGTACCTGCAGCGGTTGCGCTACGGTGCTCAGGCGATCACGCCCGAAGGGGTGCTGGGCTGGGCCACGCGCGGTTCGGCGCGGCTGCTGGGGCGTGATGACATTGGTGAGCTGGCGGTGGGCAAGCAGGCGGATCTGGCGTTGTTCAAGCTCGATGAGCTGCGGTTTTCGGGCAGTCATGACCCGCTGAGTGCGTTGCTATTGTGTGGCGCGGACCGGGCGGATCGGGTGATGGTGGGTGGGGTATGGCGGGTGGTGGATGGGCAGGTGGATGGGCTGGATGTGCAAGGCCTGATCGCCGATCACCATCAAGCCGCCACAGCCTTGATCGGCGGCGCCTGATTCCCGAGCTTCGCCCGGTCCCACATGGATCGCGCAAACCTGTGGGACCGGGCGAAGCTCGGGGAAAGGCATTCACAGCCCCAAACAGGCCAACATAATGAAGGTGGCAAACAGCACGAAGTGCGTCATGCCCTCGATCGCGTTGGTCTCGCCGTCATTCAGGTTAATGGCGCTGACAATCAGGGTAATGGCGATCATCACAGTCTGCACCGGCGTCATCGCCATCTGGAACGGCTGGCCGGTGTACAGGGCCATGGCCTCCATTACCGGCACCGTCAGGATCACCGTCGACAACGACGCCCCCAGCGCCACGTTGACAGTGGACTGCATGCGGTTGGCCAACGCCGCCCGCAACGCGGTGAGAATCTCCGGCGCCGCCGAGATCGCGGCGACGATGATCGCCATCAACACCGGCGGCGCCCCACTGCCTTCCAGGCCATAGTCCAGGGTCTTGGACATTACCTCGGCCAGCGCACCAATCACGACCACGCCAAACACCAGGGTGCCCACCGACAACGGCAGGTTGACCGGCTTGGGTTGTGCGCCGTTGCTCTGCCGGCGCTTTTTCTCCGGATAGCTGTAACTGAAAAAATAGCTGTGCGGGCCCACCTGCATACGCAGGAACACCGTGTACAGAATCACCGTGGCACCAATGGTGAACGCCGAATACAGCTTCCAGTCCGCCTGCGGGATGAACTCGGGCACCACCATGGAAATGCCCATGGCGGTCATGATCATCACCCCATACGAGCGCGCCGAATCGTCGTTGTACACCTGCTCGCCGTGCTTGATGCCGCCCATCAGCGCACACAGGCCGAGGATGCCGTTGATGTCGAGCATCACCGCCGAATAGATGGTGTCGCGCACCAGCGTGGGCGAGGCCTCGTTGCTCATCATGATCGCCAGGATCACCACCTCCACCAGCACCGCCGACAGGGTCAGGATCATGGTGCCGTAGGGGTCGCCCACCTTCTCGGCCAGCAACTCGGCGTGCTGGGCGACCTGCACCGAGGCGCAGACGATGGCCGCCACCAGCACCACCCCGGCCAGCAGCGCCGTGGCGTGGCCATGGCTCATCAGCCAGGGCTCCAGCGGGTAGGCTGCGCAGGTGACGATCAACGCCAGCAGCAGGTATTTCTCTTGCTTGAATAGGGTCAGCATCGCGGGCTCGGCGTTGGGTCGTTGAGCTAGTGACTGTAGATGGGGGCGGATGGTTTCCCTCGCACCAGTACAAAGCAACCTGGCAAACAACGCACTACTGTGGGAGGTTCTATGGTGCTGAGCAACCTGTGGGAGCGGGTTCTACCCGCGAAAAGAACGCCGCGAAGTACCAGAAACACCACGGCGCGCTCTTCGCGGGCAGAGCCCGCTCCCACAGTGCCGATGCAAATACCGAGCTTTGCTCCCCCAGTTGTGCGCGGCAGCGGATAAATCGGCGTTGTTGTCCTGTTGGTCAATTTTTTGCATTGGCCTGCTGCACACACAACAACATGGAGCTTCGAACACTCATGCAAAACCGCCCGTTGAAGACGCTGTTGGGGACTCTGGCCGTGGCCATCGGCCTGGCGACCAGCCTTGCGGTCAGCGCCGCCGACCCGCTGAAAATCGGTTTCGTCTACGTGGGGCCCATCGGTGACCACGGCTGGACCTACCAGCACGAAGTGGCCCGCAAGCAACTGATGGAAAAGATGGGCGACAAGATCAACACCACCTACGTGGAAAACGTGCCCGAAGGTGCCGACGCCGAGCGCGTGATCCGCAACATGGCCAAGGACAAGTACGACCTGATCTTCAGCACCTCGTTCGGCTACATGAACCCCACCGCCAAGGTGGCGCAGCAGTTCCCCAACGTGATCTTCGAACACGCCACCGGCTACAAGCAGGGCAAGAACCTGGGCACCTACCTGGCGCGCACCTATGAAGGTCGCTACGTGGGCGGCTTCCTGGCGGCGAAGATGACCAAGACCAAGAAGATCGGCTACGTGGCCTCGTTCCCGATCCCGGAAGTGATCCGCGACATCGACGCCATCCAGCTGGCCCTGAACAAGTACAACCCTGGTACCGAGCTGAAGGTGGTGTGGGTCAACTCCTGGTTCGACCCGGGCAAGGAAGCCGATGCCGCCAACGCCCTGATCGACCAGGGCGCGGACGTGATCTTCCAGCACACTGACAGCCCGGCCCCTATCCAGACAGCCGAGCGCCGTGGCGTGTACGCCGTGGGTTATGCCTCGGACATGGCCCACTTCGGGCCCAAGGCGGTACTGACTTCCATCGTCAACAACTGGACCCCGTACTACACCCAGACCACCCAGCACGTCATTGACCACACCTGGAAGTCCGAGGATTACTGGGGCGGCCTGAAAGACGGCACGGTGGAACTGCCGATCAGCGACATCGTCCCGGCTGACGTGAAAGCCGAAGCCGAAAAACTGATCGCCAGCATCAAGAGCGGCGAGTTCCAACCGTTCACCGGGCCGATCAAGGACCAGACCGGCACCGTGAAAATCCCGGCCGGCAGTTCCGCCACCCTGGCTGACCTGGCCGGCATGAACTACTACGTCGAAGGCCTGACCGCCAAGCTGCCCCAATAACAACAACACGGGCCGCCCCGGTGGCGGCCCCACAGGACACTGCTGATGGACTCACTTCCAATCATCGACATCGCCCCGCTGTACCAAGGTGATCGTCAGGGCTGGCTCACCGTGGCCACGGCCATCGACCATGCGTGTCGGCACTGGGGCTTTTTCTACATCAAGGGCCACCCGATCAGCGCGCAGCGCATTGCCGACCTGCAAGCCGCCGCCCACACCTTCTTCGCCCAGCCGCTGGCCGACAAGCTGAGCATCGACATCACCCAGACCCGCCATCACCGCGGCTACGGCGCCATCGCCACCGAACAGCTGGACCCCAACCTGCCCAGCGACCTCAAGGAAACCTTCGACATGGGCCTGCATATGCCGGCCGACCACCCGGAGGTACTGGCCGAAAAACCGCTGCGCGGCCCCAACCGCCACCCCAGCCTGCCCGGCTGGCAGACGCTGATGGAAACCCATTACCAGGACATGCAGGCCCTGGCCCAGACCCTGCTGCGCGCCATCGCCCTGGCCCTGGACATCGAGGAAGACTTCTTCGACCAGCGCTTCAAGGAGCCGGTCAGCGTGTTGCGCATGATCCACTACCCACCGCGCCAGACCGCCAGTTCGCCCGAGCAGCAAGGCGCCGGCGCCCACACCGACTACGGCTGCATCACCCTGCTGTACCAGGACGCCGCCGGCGGCCTGCAGGTGCGCAACGTGGACGGGCAGTGGATTGACGCGCCGCCCATCGACGGCACCTTCGTGGTCAACCTGGGGGACATGATGGCGCGCTGGAGCAATGACCAGTACGTGTCCACGCCGCACCGGGTAATCAGCCCGCTGGGGGTGGACCGCTACTCCATGCCGTTCTTCGCAGAACCGCACCCCGACACGCCCATCGAGTGCCTGCCAGGCTGCCAGGACATCGGCCATCCGGCCAAGTACCCGCCCACCACGTGCGCCGAGTTTCTGCTGTCGCGCTTCGCCGATACCTATGCCTACCGACGCGAGCAGGCCGAGGCGATCTGAACCGGCTGGTCAGGTTATCGCTCGCCCGGGCGATAACCTCTGTAGAATGCGGCCCATTGCACCTTAAGAGACACCTTTATGTACGATTGGCTCAACGCGCTGCCCAAGGCAGAACTGCACCTTCACCTGGAAGGCTCCCTGGAACCGGAACTGCTGTTCGCCCTGGCCGAGCGCAACAAGATCGCCCTGCCGTGGAACGACGTGGAAACCCTGCGCGCGGCCTACGCCTTCAGCAACCTGCAGGAATTCCTCGACCTGTATTACCAGGGTGCCGACGTGCTGCGCACCGAGCAGGACTTCTATGACCTGACCTGGGCCTACCTGCAGCGCTGCAAGGCGCAGAACGTGATTCACACCGAGCCGTTCTTCGACCCGCAGACCCACACCGACCGCGGCATCCCCTTCGAAGTGGTGCTCAACGGCATCACCCACGCCCTCAAAGATGGCCGTGAACAACTGGGCATCGGCAGCGGCCTGATCCTCAGCTTCCTGCGCCACCTGAGCGAAGAAGAAGCCGAGAAAACCCTGGACCAGGCCCTGCCGTTCCGTGACGCGTTCGTGGCCGTGGGCCTGGACAGCTCGGAAATGGGCCACCCGCCCAGCAAGTTCAAGCGCGTGTTCGACCGTGCCCGCAGCGAAGGCTTTCTGACCGTGGCCCACGCTGGCGAGGAAGGCCCGCCCGAGTACATCTGGGAAGCCCTGGACCTGCTCAAGATCCAGCGTATCGACCATGGCGTACGCGCCATCGAAGACGAGCGCCTGATGCAGCGCATCATCGACGAGCAGATCCCGCTCACCGTGTGCCCGCTGTCCAACACCAAACTGTGCGTGTTCGACCACATGAGCCAGCACAACATCCTCGACATGCTGGAACGTGGCGTGAAGGTGACGGTGAACTCCGATGACCCGGCGTACTTCGGCGGCTACGTGACCGAGAACTTCCATGCGCTGTACAAGGACCTGGGCATGACCCAGGACCAGGCTAAACGTCTGGCCCAGAACAGCCTGGATGCGCGACTGGTCAAGCCTTAAGGTCGGCGGCGTCTT
This sequence comes from gamma proteobacterium L18, assembly GCA_000497835.1. Classification (GTDB taxonomy): domain Bacteria; phylum Pseudomonadota; class Gammaproteobacteria; order Pseudomonadales; family Pseudomonadaceae; genus Aquipseudomonas. The sequence continues at coordinate 18,702 of KI547169.1, forward strand.
TTCCCGAGCTTCGCCCGGTCCCACATGGATACCATTACCCCTGTGGGACCGGGCGAAGCTCGGGAACGGCGCGACGCGGTCTCAGCCAGTGGTCAGCTCCTCCAGCGTCCGCCCCCGCGTCTCGATCCCGAACAGCCACACCACCAGCGCCGCCAGCACAAAGCACAACGCCCCCAACGCGAACACCCCGCCCTGCCCCGTCAACGGAAACACCAGCCCGGTGACCATGGGCCCCAGCAGCGACCCCACCCGGCCAATCGCCGAAGCAAACCCCGAGCCCGTGGCCCGCGCCGACGTGGGATACAGTTCAGGCGTATAGGTGTACAGCACCGCCCACATGCCGAACAGAAAGAACTGCATCAGCAAACCCGAGCCAATCAGCAGGCCAACGTTGCCGCCGAACACCGCGCTCTGCCCATAGACAAACGCCATCGCCCCGCCACCCAACAGCGTCACCACACACGTAGGCTTGCGTCCCCAACGCTCCACCAGCCAGGCGGCCATCAGAAAGCCCGGGATGCCCCCCAGGGAAATCAGTACCGTGTAATACACCGACTGCGTCACGGCGAAACCGGACTGCTGCAACAGTGCACCCAGCCAGGACGTCAGCCCATAAAACCCCAGCAAGGCAAAAAACCACAGGCTCCAGATCATCAGCGTGCGCTGGCGATACAGCGGTGACCACAAGGCGGCGAACGCCGAAAAAAAGCCATTGGGTACCACAGCCTGACGGGGCATGACCACAGGTTCAGGCAGCGGCCCGCCGCCCAGTGATCGCCGGACCTTGGCTTCGATGCCCGTGAGCACGCGATCCGCTTCATCGTGCTGGCCCGAATGCTCCAGCCAGCGCGGCGACTCGGGAATGCAGAAGCGCACCGCCAGCACGAACAGCGCCGGCACGGCCAGCACCAGGAAGATGTCGCGCCAGCCAATCACCGGCAACAGCCAGTACGACAGCACGCCAGCGGCGACGAAGCCCAACGGCCAGAAGCCATCCATCAGGGCAATGTAGCGGCCACGCTGACGCGCAGGGATCAGTTCGGACAGCATCGATTGGGCGATGGGGAATTCCATGCCCATGCCAAACCCCAGCAACACCCTGAACAGGGTCAGGGTGTGCACGTCCTGGGCGGTGGAACACAGATAACTGGCCAGCCCCCACAGCACGATGCTCCACTGAAATACCGGCTTGCGCCCGAAACGATCCGCCAGCATGCCAGACAGGGAGGCGCCTACCACCATGCCGAAGAAACTGGAGCTGGCCAGCACCCCGGCCTGGGCACTGCTCAGGCCGAACTCGGCTTTGATCGACCCCAGCAGGAAGGTCATCATCGCCAGGTCCATGGAGTCGAACAGGAATGCCAGGGCGATGACGATGAAGATCACGCGGTGGTAACCACTGACGGGCAGCCGTTCAAGGCGCTCCGCCGCACTGAAACCGTGAATGGGCATGGGCCGCTCCTCGCTGTCGTTATCCTGCAGCGAGTGTGCGGGAACGACACCGTGGCCAATGCCTGACAGCGACCCCGCCGCCCCTGTGAACGACGCCGGCAGCTCTAGCCTGCGGACGTCGTGGCGAGACGCGCTAAATCACATCGGGTAAAACCGCCTCACAGGCAAAATTGCGCATGGCTCGCAGGCCGGCCTGGTTGACTTGCAGCAATCGGGTTTCATCACTCATGCGCAGCCAGCCGGACTGCAGGAACAATCTCAGCAGGCTGGCCCCCAGCGCCCCGCCCAGGTGCGGTCTATTGGTGCTCCAATCACAGCAACTGCCCACCGCCTGATCTTGATGCCGCGCCAGCGCCTGTATGTAAATACCCTTGCGAGCCAACTGCTCAACCCCTTTGCGCGTGACCTCCAGACGATGATCACGCTGTTCCAGCCAAGCGGCCTCCAACAGCCGCTGCAACAACTCCACCGCCAGTTCCCCGCCGAGATGGTCATGGCACAACCGCGCCTTGCGCATGGACGGTGGCGCCGGTGGCAGGCTGGCCAGCGCCAGGCCCTGGGGAATATCGTCGCGCCCGGCGCACACACTGGCCAACGCCTCCACAGCCGTGCCCACCTGAGGGGTAGCCAGCTTGAAGAAGCGTTTGCGCCCCCTTGATTCAAGCTTCAACAACCCGCCTGCGGCCAGCCGAGCCAGATGGGCGCTCGCCGACGATGGTGTCAGACCGGCAAGCTTTGCCAAGTCCTCCGAGGCACGTGCCGAACCATCGATCAACGCCCAGATCATCGCGCTGCGCTTGGGGTCTGCCAACAGCATGGCGATATGGCTAATGCTAGGTGCATGTTCCATGTAATAACTCCCTGTCGAAACATTCGTCTATTTGATCGCTGCGATCAGCGCTCACTGAAACAGCTCCAACGAAAGAGGTTACAAGTGCCAAAAGCCGGGTAGCGTCACAGGTCAACCTGAACGAGGCCTTGGAAACTTAACTGTGGTCAGTCCGGGAAGCGCCACCACCTGCACTTCATTTCCAGTGGAAGTAGCCCCATGCAAGGATTGAGGGCGCACTGGGCCAAGGCTGTCCTCTCTCGATGGCAATGGCTGCCTGGCCATTATAAGCGTGCGATTTTGTACAAGTTGGTATAAGACACAGCACGCGGCCAGTAATGGCGATGTGTACGCCAAGCTGAGCAATGACGGGCAGGGAAACAAAACATAAGAAACGTGCATTGAAAAAGATGCCAGGCGAGTCGGCACAATGACTTGCCGCCGGAGAAACTTACTGTAACTTTAATCACAGGTAGTAAATACCTACAACCAAAGTAAAAAAACCCTGCAAAAGAAGTCTGAAGACAACTACAGGCCACGGCAACTATTGGACAGATCAGTACATCCTTTTCGCAGTCGTGCATGTAACAAATTGACGGTTTTGCTTAACTGGGAGCGGTGCGCACACAGCAGATTGAGTGGGGTACGTTCACCCGCCAGGTGGGGCATCAACACTTCCAGCCGCCCTGCCAGAACGTCAGCAGCCACATCCAGCCAGGACTTGTAGGCAATGCCAGCCCCGGCCAGGGCCCAGCGACGTACCACATCGGCGTCATCGCTGAAACGATCGCCGCGTACCGTCAGGCTGACCTCGCGCTTGCCGTCCTCGAAGCGCCAGTGATCATGCACACGGCCCCCCAGCATGAACAGCAGGCAATTATGCTGGGCCAGATGCTCTACCTGTTGCGGCCGGCCATGGGCCGACAGGTACGCAGGCGAGGCGCACAGCACGCGGCGGTTGTCCGGGCTGACCGGCAAGGCCACCAGGCTGGAATCCTCCGGCTCGCCGTAACGCAACGCCAGGTCCACGGGCTGGCGGAACAGGTCCGCGATGCGGTCACCCAGCAGCAGCCGTACCGAGAGGTTGGGATATTGCTGCTGGAACTCGTCCAGCCAAGGCAGCAGTACGTTGCGGCCAAAGTCCGAGGGCGCTGATAACTGGATGACACCACTGATCTGCGCCTGCCCACGGGCCAGCACCTGGCGGCCTTCTTCCAGGCTGCCCAACGCCGACCGGGCGTAGTCCAGAAAGCCCTCGCCCTCGGCGGTCAGCCGAAGGCTGCGGGTGGAGCGGGCCAGCAGCCGCGCGCCCAATTGCGCCTCGATGCGCTTGAGTGCGGCGCTGGCCACGGCGGGCGAGAGGTCCATGACCCGGGCGGCGGCAGACAGGCTGCCGAGGTCGGCGGCACGCACAAACAGTTGCAGATCGTCGAATCGAAGCATGGGCATTATCAAAAAAATATTGAAAGAGCCTGTGCTTTTAGCCGGTTTTACCCGTGTTGGAAATAGCGAATTATGCCCCATACCTTCTGTAGCCCCAGCCTCGCGGCAGCGGCTACCTGACTTCGGAGCCCCAAACGTGAAAGCCATCGCCTACTACGCCTCTCTGCCCATCACTGATCCCGCCGCCCTGCAGGACATCGAACTGCCCGCGCCACAGCCAGGCCCCCGTGACCTGCTGGTGGAGGTCAAGGCGATCTCGGTCAACCCGGTGGACACCAAAGTACGCCTGAACATGCCCCCTGAGGGTGGCAACCCCAAGGTGCTGGGCTGGGACGTGGCCGGCGTAGTGCAGGCCGTCGGCAGCGACGTCACCCTGTTCAAGGCCGGCGACCGCGTCTACTACGCAGGCTCCATTGCCCGCGCCGGTGGCAACAGCGAACTGCATGTGGTGGACGAACGTATCGTCGGGCGCATGCCAGCCAGCCTTGGCTTTGCCGAAGCGGCCGCCCTGCCGCTGACCGCCATCACTGCCTGGGAGCTTTTGTTTGAGCGCCTGCAGGTCAAGCAAGGCCAGGCCGACGAAGGCCAGAGCCTGCTGATCGTCGGTGCCGCCGGCGGTGTGGGATCGATCCTGACTCAACTGGCCCGTCAGCTCACCGGCCTGACAGTGATCGGCAGCGCTTCGCGGCCGCACACCCAGGACTGGGTACGGGAACTGGGCGCCCACCACGTCATTGACCACAGCCAACCGCTGAGCGCGGAGCTCAAGCGCCTGGGACTGGGTCCGGTCACCCACGTGGCCAGCCTGACCCAGACCGACCAGCACCTGGCCGAACTGGTGGAGGCCCTGGCCCCCCAAGGTCGGCTGGCATTGATTGACGATCCCAAGGCACTGGATGTGGGCCTGCTCAAGCGCAAGAGCCTGTCGTTGCATTGGGAATTCATGTACACCCGCTCGCTGTACGAGACGGCGGACATGATCGAGCAGCATCATTTGCTTAATCGGGTGGCCGAGCTGGTTGATGCGGGGACCTTGCGTACCACGGTGGGCGAGCATTTCGGTCGCATCGATGCGAACAACCTGAAACGGGCGCATGCGTTGCTGGAAAGCGGCAAAGCCCGCGGTAAGATCGTCCTCGAAGGCTTCTGACCCTCACTGGGAACCGCGTCGCCTGCATCGCGACTAAAGTCGGCTCCTACGCCGTCCGCGG
>KI547169.1:24785-41425 GCA_000497835.1 gamma proteobacterium L18
TGCCGAAGGCTGCGTCATTGCCACTGCGGTGTACCAGACACTGCGCGGTGCCAGTAACGCGGCCTGGCGGCCGCTGCTACAGGTGTATGGGCCGGGGCGCATACCGTCAGTCCAAAGGTTGCGCTGGATCAACCCATCCAGCGGCAACCCGATCTACACTTGAGGCCTCTGACCCCCCGGAGGCATCAGCCATGAAGATTGCGCTTACCGAACTGACGAGGGAAAACGGCAGCCACTGGCAGGTACGCCTTGATCAGCATGTAGTGACCTTTCGCACCGAAGCCGAGGCCCGGGCCTTTATCCAGACCCTGGAATCACGCCTGGCCGCACCGCACAGACTCCCCTATCGCCAACAGCGCGCCGCCAACTAGGCTGCGCGTGCGCGTCGTACCCACAGGGTCAACATCGCCAACGTCACGGCCAACAGGCCACACCCGCTGATCACCAGGGCCATGGGAATGGCGCTGCCGTCGTACAGTGCGCCGACCAGCGACGCCGAGCCGGCCGATACGCTGAACTGCAGGCACCCCAGCAGGGCCGAAGCGCTGCCTGCCCGGGCGCCCTGGCCGTTCATGGCGCAGGCCGAAGCGTTGGGGATGATGCAGCCCAGGCTGGCGATGCAGATGAACAACGGGATCAGCAGTGGCCACAATTGCGTGGTGTGCAGCGAGCAGACGCCCAGCAACACCAGTGCCGCCGCCAGGTACACCCACACCGCGCGCGCCAGCAACCAGGCCGGACCGCGCTTGGCCAGCAGCCGTGCGTTGACCTGGGCTACCAGGATGAAGCCCGCGGCGTTGCTGCCGAACAGCCAGCCATAGTGCTCGGCAGGCACGCCGTAGAGCTTGATGAACACGAACGGCGACCCGGCCACGTAGGCGAACATACCGGCCATGGCGATGCCGCCAGTCAAGGCGTTGCCCATGAACAGCGGATCCTTGATCAGCCCCACATACCGGCCCAGCGCACCGCTGAGCGGCTGGCGCGGGTGGTGGGCGGGCATGCTTTCCGGCAGGCCCAGGAATACCGCAGCACCGGCCATGGCACTGAACGCCGTCAGCAGGTAGAAGATCCACTGCCAACCCAGGGTGTTGACCAGCGCGCCACCCAGCATCGGCGCCAGGATAGGCGCCAGGCCCATCACCAGCATCAGCTGCGAGAACACCTTGGCCGAGCCGACGGCATCGCACTTGTCACTGACAATCGCCCGCGACAGCACCATGCCGGCACAACCACCCAATGCCTGGACGAAGCGCGCACCGATCAGCCATTCCAGGTTCGGCGCGAAGGCGCAGGCCAGCGACGCCAGGGTAAACAGGCTGACACCCACCAACAACGGCGTGCGGCGACCAAAGCGGTCGGCAATCGGGCCATAGGCCAACTGGCCGATGGACAGGCCGAGGAAGTACACCGCCAGGGTCAACTGGATATGCTGCTCGTCGGTGCCGAACGCCTGGGCCATCGCCGGGAAGCCCGGCAGGTAGAAATCGATGGCCAGGGGGCCGAAAGCGCTGAGCGCGCCGAGAATGAGGATGGTTCTGAGGTTCATCGAGGATCCAGTGAAGTGTTGCAGACAAGGCAACGGGACAGTTTAACCGCACAGGATCCCCAAAGGCGAAAGCCGCGACGCTATGTCACTCGGCGACGGTGTAACCTTCTTCCTGAATGGCTTCGACAATGGCGGCCGGCGATTGCTGGCTTTGCACGCGCACCTTGGCAGTGGCCAGGTCGACCTCCACCACGGCCGCCGCATCCAGCGCCTGCACAGCCTGGGTCACGGCCCGGACGCAGTGCCCGCAGGTCATGCCTTGTACGTTGAACTCTTGCATGCTGGTGCCTCCTGATACGAGATGAAGGTATAGCTTCAACCTTGCCATCATGACAAGGTCAAGTTCTGGCGCAACCTGCCGGGGTGGAAATTAATGCCCGGGTCCGCCAAGCTGGGTGATCGAAGATCCACTTAGCAGGAGCAACGCGCCATGCGCAGGTCCCTTTCCCGCCTGACGGCCATCCTGGGTTTGATGACCCTGTCGCTCTGGGCCCAGGCCGAGAGCATCCAGGACTACAGCGTCCTGATCATTTCCCGTGAACGCCTGGAAGTCGGCACGCCATGCGAGCTGGGCATCTACATCGGCGACAACAAGGTAGGCCGGCTGTTTCAGGAGCAGGAAGTGTCCTTCAACCTGCCACCGGGCAAGGTGGTAGTACGCCTGATGCAGGAGCCCGGCCAAGCCCCCGGCTGCGCACCCGGCCTGCCCGCGCCCAACGCCACCGCCATCGAGCTGCATGCCGGCGCGGTGCAAAAATACCGCATCGCCAATGGCCCCAACGGCCTGTACCTGAAAAACGCCCCGGAAGATCAGTACTGAGTCGACGCTTGACCTTGCCAAGGTGGCAAGGTTGATTCTAGGGTCTTCTGCCAAGGAGGACCTGTGATGTCCGATACCCTGACCCTCGAACTGCCTATCAGCGGCATGACCTGCGCCAGTTGCGCCGGCCGGGTGGAACGTGCCCTCAAGAAAGTCGAGGGGGTGCGCCTGGCCAGCGTCAACCTGGCCAACGAGCGTGCCCATGTGGAATTGGCTCAGGCCATGGACCCGGCGCAGCTGGTGGCCGCCGTGGAAAGGGCTGGGTATAACGCCAGCCTGCCCGATGCGCCGCCCGTCGACCCCGCCCCCGCGCTACTGCGCGAACGCCTGGCGCTGGCGGCGGCACTGGTGCTGGCCCTGCCGCTCATCATCCCCATGCTGGTGCAGCCATTGGGCCTGGACTGGATGCTTGCCCCCTGGCAACAGTGGGCGCTGGCCACACCGGTGCAATTCATTCTGGGCGCGCGCTTCTACCTCGCCGCGTTCAAGGCGGTGCGCGCCCGGGCCGGCAATATGGACCTGCTGGTGGCCCTGGGCACCAGCGCCGGCTACGGCTTGAGCCTGTATGAGTGGGCCCGCACGCCCGCAGGCGGCATGCCGCACCTGTATTTTGAGGCCTCGGCGGTGGTCATCGCTCTGGTGCTGCTGGGCAAATACCTGGAAAGCCGCGCCAAGCGCCAGACTGCCAGCGCCATCCGTGCCCTGGAACAATTGCGCCCTGAGCGGGCAATGCGCCTGCGCAACGGCGTAGAGCAGGATGTGGCGATCGACCAATTGCGCCTGGGTGACCAGGTGGTGGTACGGCCCGGCGAGCGGATAGCCGTGGACGGCACGGTGCTGGAAGGTCACAGCCATGCCGACGAATCGCTGATCAGCGGCGAAAGCCTGCCGGTGACCAAGCAGCCGGGGGACAAGGTGATCGGCGGGGCCATCAATGGCGAAGGCCGTTTGCTGGTTAAGGCCCAGGCGCTGGGGCGTGAAGGCACGCTGGCGAACATCATCCGGCTGGTGGAGGACGCCCAGGCAGCCAAGGCGCCCATCCAGAACCTGGTTGATCGCGTCAGCCAGGTCTTCGTCCCTGCTGTGCTGGTGCTGGCCGTGCTGACGCTGGTGGGCTGGTGGCTGCACGGCGCGCCGCTGGAGCAGGCGATCATCAATGCGGTGGCGGTGCTGGTGATTGCGTGCCCCTGCGCGCTGGGCCTGGCAACGCCGGCGGCGATCATGGCCGGTACCGGTGTGGCCGCCCGCCACGGCATCTTGATCAAGGACGCCGAAGCATTGGAGCGCGCCCATGCGGTCAACCGTGTGGTGTTCGACAAGACCGGCACGCTGACCTCCGGTAGCCCGACACTGGTGCATTGCCGGGCCGTGGGTATCGATGAAGACACCTTGTTGGCATGGGCGGGCAGCCTGCAGAAAGCCAGCGAGCACCCCCTGGCCAAAGCCGTGCTGAGCACCTGCGCCGAGCGTGGGCTGGCGCTTGAAACACCGTCCGATGCACGTGCGCTGCCTGGCCAGGGCATCAGCGGCACCGTACAGGGCCATGCTTTGGCGCTGGGCAATAAGCGCTTGTTGAACGAACTGGGCGCCGAGGGTCTGCAAGCGCAGGCGCAGGCATGGGAAAACGAGGGGCGTACACTTTCCTGGCTCATCGAACAGGGCGACAGCCCTCAAGTAGTGGGCCTGCTGGCCTTTGGCGACAGCCTGAAGCCAGGCGCCCTGGAAGCGGTGGCACAGTTGCATGAGCGCCACATCAGCAGCCATCTGCTGACCGGCGACAATCAAGGCAGCGCCCAGGCGGTCGCCCAGGCACTGGGCATCACCGATGTACACGCCCAGGTGATGCCCGCCGACAAGGCCGCCGCCGTTCTGCGTCTGAAGGCCGACGGCGTGGTGGCGATGGTGGGTGACGGCATCAATGACGCCCCGGCCCTGGCCGCCGCCGATGTCGGCATTGCCATGGGCGGCGGCACCGACGTGGCCATGCAGGCGGCCGGCATCACCCTGATGCGCGGCGACCCGCGCCTGGTACCCGCCGCGCTGGAGATCAGCCGCAAGACCTACGCCAAAATTCGCCAGAACCTGTTCTGGGCCTTTGTGTATAACCTCATCGGCATACCGCTGGCCGCGTTCGGCCTGCTCAACCCGGTACTGGCCGGTGCGGCCATGGCGCTGTCGAGCGTCAGCGTGGTCAGCAATGCCCTGCTGCTCAAGACCTGGAAGCCCGGCGGGCTGGATGGGAAGGAATGACACCATGAACATGAACATTGGCCAAGCGGCCCGTCACAGCGGGCTGAGCGCCAAGATGATCCGCTATTACGAATCCATTGGCCTGCTCAAGCCGGCGCTGCGCACCGACAGCGGCTACCGGTTATATCAGGACGATGACCTGCACACACTGGCGTTCATCAAACGCTCGCGGGATCTGGGGTTTTCCCTGGAAGAAGTGGCACAACTGCTGACGCTGTGGCAGGACCGTGGCCGCGCCAGTGCCGACGTGAAGGCCCTGGCCCATCGGCATATCGACGACCTGAATCGGCGCATCGCCGAGCTGACCGGGCTGCGCGATACCCTGCAGAACCTGGCGTCGCACTGCCAGGGCAACGACCGCCCCGACTGCCCGATCCTGGCGGACCTGGCGTCAGGCGGCAGTTGCTGCCACTGATGCCTTCAATACTTTTGTGGGACCGGGCGAAGCTCGGGAAACAGACAACGCGATTCATCGGGTAAACCGCGCCGTTCATTTCCCGAGCTTCGCCCGGTCCCACAGGGGCTCAGGCTATTGCAGCCACGGCGGTGGCGGCTCTTCGGCTTTGGACGGCGGGGCGTCGTCGGCGGTGCGCGCGGCCTGTCGGCGGGCTTCGTCGATGCGCGCGGCTTCGATTTCGCGCATGACGCTGTTCACATCCGCCACACTGTCGTCGTCGGCGAACTGGCCGGTCAGCACGCTGGCCGGGTGCAGTTTGCCCTCTTCGTACAAAGCCCACATTTCCCGTGCATAGCGCGTATCGCGCAACTCAGGGGCAAAGCGGCCGAAGTAGCTGGCCATGTTGCCCACATCACGCTCCAGCATGCTGAACGCATGGTTGTTGCCCGCCGCATCCACCGCCTGAGGCAGGTCGATGATCACCGGGCCATCAGGCCCCAGCAGCACGTTGAACTCCGACAGGTCGCCGTGCACCAGGCCGGTGCAGAGCATCAGCACGATCTGGCGGATCAGAAACTCGTGGTACTCACGCGCCTGGTCGGCGTCGAGCTCCACATCGTTGAGGCGCGGCGCCGCATCCCCATACTCGTCGGACACCAGTTCCATCAGCAGCACGCCTTCAAGGAAGTCGAACGGCTTGGGTACCCGCACACCGGCGTTGGCCAAGCGAAACAAGGCCGCTACTTCGGCGTTCTGCCACGCTTCCTCGGCTTCCTTGCGGCCAAACTTGGACCCCTTGGCCATGGCGCGCGCCTGACGACTGTTGCGCACTTTGCGGCCTTCCTGGTATTCGGCCGCCTGACGAAAACTTCGTTTGTTCGCCTCCTTGTAGACCTTGGCGCAGCGCAGCTCTTTACCACAGCGCACTACATAGACCGCTGCCTCTTTGCCACTCATCAGTGGGCGCAGCACCTCGTCGACCAGACCGTCCTCGATCAGGGGTTCAATGCGTTTTGGAGTCTTCATCAGCTTTTATTGTGGGTCCTTTGTAACCAAACACGCGGGAATGCAATGGTTCGGCGGCCATCCTCTCACAGTGGCGCCACAATGCCGACTTTTCCCGAGCAAAGGCAATGCCAAGCTCTGTAAGCAACTTTTGCCACTGAACCGTTTGACCCTTCTTCCCCGAAAAATTCAGCTCAATTTTTTGGTATACCAGCCGACACTACCAGCGCAGGCATCCAAAAAAACCACGCCTGCGCACTGCCTTTTGTTTTCGATGAACTGCCCCTTTTATATAAAAAAGATTCTGGAGCGCGGATGAACATCAAACAGAAACTGACCTGGGCCTTTGCGGTGATCGCGTGTGTGCCGATCATCCTGGTGGCTACCCTGGTCATCCTCAATCTGCGCAGCGATGCCAGATCCAACTTCGTCGATGGCAGCAGCCGCGAGATCCGCCAGGTGGCCAACGCCATGCAGCTGTTCTTCGATGGCATCAGCCAGAACGTCGACTTCCTGGCCGCGCACCCGCTGGTCAAGGGCGCCGATGCCAGCATCAAGAGCTACATGGGCGCCGACGCCCCGAGCATTCCCATGGGCGAGAAGGACAAGCAACTGTTCGACTTCTTCGCCAGCCTTGCCGCCAGCCACCCCAACTATTCCTATGTGTCGTACGGCACCAGCAACGGCGGCTACGCGTTCTGGCCGGGCGACCCGAAAATGGCCAGCTACGACCCGCGCCAGCGCCCCTGGTACAAGACCGCCATGGCCAACCCCGGCAAGACCGTGCGCACCTCGGCGTATTACTGGGCCGGTGACGATGCCGTACTGGTCAGCACCGTGCGCGCCGTGGCCAACGAACTGGGCAGCCAGGGCGGCGTGGTCAACATCGACGTATCGCTCAAGGGCCTGACCGAGATCGTCAAGCAGATCAAACTGGGCGAAAGCGGCTACCTGATGCTGATGGAGCGCGACGGCACCGTGCTGGTCGACCCCAAACAGCCCGAGCACAATTTCAAGGCCCTGGGCAGCCTGGGCGAGGGTTATGCGCAACTGGCCACGGCGGGCAAAGGCCTGGTGGAAGTGCAGATCAATGGCGAGCGCTACATGGCCAACGTCTGGCCCTCCGAGCAACTGGGCTGGACCTTCGTGGGGCTGATCAAGCAGAGCGAAGTAATGAGCGCCGCCACCCAGCTGACCTGGCTGATTGCAGGGATTGCCGCCGTGCTGGCAATCATCTTCGCCGTGGTGGGCGCCAGCTTCGCAACGGTCATTGTCCGGCCAATCAGCAGCGTGGCCAGCGGTCTGGAAGGCATCGCCCAGGGTGAAGGCGACCTGACCCAGAACCTGAGCATCCGCGGCAACGACGAAACTGCGCAACTGGCCAACTGGTTCAACCAGTTCCTGGGCGCCATTCGCAGCCTGATCCAGCACATTGGCGGCGCGGCGAACAAGATCCTCGCCAGTTCCAGCCAGTCCACCCAAGTGTCGGCCAACATGGCTGATGCCGCTGGCCGCCAGCGCGAAGCAGTCGACATGGTGTCCACCGCCTTCCACGAAATGGTCGCCACCGCCAACGAAGTGGCCCGCTCGTGCAGCCAGGCCGCCGACTCGGCCGACAGCGGCCAGCGCCAGGCCCGCGAGGGCCAGCAGCAGATCGATGCAGCGGTGAACAGTGTCGATCGCCTCAGCCAGGAGATCGAGCAGTCGGCACAATCGATTGCCCAGCTTGAACGGGACAGCAACGATATCCAGTCGATTCTGGGCACCATCCGCTCCATCGCCGAGCAGACCAACCTGCTGGCCCTCAATGCCGCCATCGAGGCGGCACGGGCGGGCGAACAAGGTCGCGGCTTTGCCGTGGTAGCCGACGAGGTGCGCGCGCTGGCCAAGCGCACTGCGGACTCCACCGCCGAGATCGATGGCCTGCTCGGCAACCTGGCGCAACGCACCAGTCAGGTTGCCCAACAGATGCATGCCAGCCTGGAAGTGTCGCAACAATCGGTTGAGCGCATCGGCCAGGCGCGGGCCAGCTTCGGGCAGATCCGTGAATCGGTGGATGTGATTCGCGACATGAACACCCAGATCGCCACGGCGGCCGAGGAGCAGCATCAGGTGGCCGAAGATATCAATCGGCATATCAGCCAGATCCATGGGGATGCGCAGTTGGTGGCAGAGCTGGCCAATACCGCGCGCAGCGATTCGCAGAGCCTGGCGGGGCTGTCCAATGAACTGGATGCCCTGGTGCGGCGCTTCCGCACCTGAAAACGCGGTAGGTGTGTGGTGCGTATGTGGGACCGGGCGAAGCTCGGGAAGCGGACGACTCGGTAACTCTGCTGTCCCCTTCCCGAGCTTCGCCCGGTCCCACATACACACCCATACCTCAGTGGGTCAGAACGCGTAGCGCAGGCCGACATTCAGGCCGTAGGGCTGCTCGACCCGCTTGCCTTTGGCGTATTCGACATCGGCATTGAGCTGCACCCGCTCCGACACCTGCGCCGCCACACCTACGCCATATTCATAGCGACCGCCCGCCATGTCGTTGGTGTAGTAACGGTCAGCTACGTAGACTTCGTTGGTGTCTGCGAACTCACGGGCGTAGGCCACGCGGGCATAAGGCTGCAGGGCGCCGCCATCTGCCGTCATCAGGTTACGCCCCACCTGTAACCCAGCCTTGCCCAGCATGGAATGGTTGCTCTCGGAATGGGCATCCAGCCCGTAATTCAATTCATGATCCTTGCCCTGCACCGCCACCGCCGACATCTGCCCGAACGGTTTCAGGTACCAGCCGTCATCCAGCGTGATCACCTTGCCCCCCTCCACCGAGGCGCCCAACGCCAGGTTGCGGTACTGACCCTTGATCCGGTACCCGCCGTGGCTTGATTTCAGGTCATTGCGCAGTTGGTTGGCCTTGACCAGTCCGTCCAGGTAGTAGCCCTGCTCATTCATCCAGGTGCCGTAAGCCCCCAGGTAATAGCTGGACAGGTAGGCGCTGTCGCTGCCTTTGATGCTGAGGCCGGAACGGCTGTAACCGCCCATCAACCCCACCCGCGCTTCTTCGCTGAGGCTGGCATCGATACCCATTGTGAAGCCGCCCTGGCGCTGGGTGAAATCGGCCCCGCTGGTGGGCGAGTAGCGCGATTTGCTGTTGAGGGTTCGTACCCACACGCCTTCTTGACCAGTTTGGTTGCGCAGTTCGTCGAAACGCCCGCGGATGCCCGACAGCTCGCCGTACCAGGCCTGGGTACCGGCGCTGGCCGCCGCCAGGATGGAGCGCTCGCCCGGATAGTCGTCGGCCTGCGCCGTGTGGCTGAGGACGGCCACGCTGGTGGCCAGCAGTGCAATGGAGAAATACTTGCTCATATTCAACCTTCCCTAGTTGTGATTGCCGTTGGCCAACACAAACTACGGAGGTAAGCAGCGCCTGCATTTAGGACGCGTTCGCCACGCGATGCACGACGGCTCCCGGAGATACGTGGGCAGTTTGGCCGCTGAGTGTGGGAAAAGCGCCCAGCCCTAGCGGAACAATTCCCCAGGCGTAATCCCGAACAGGCTTTTGAAGGCTGCAATGAAGGCTGAGGTGGAGTCATAGCCGCACGACAGCGCCGCCGTGGTCACGCTGTGCCCTTGCTCCAGATGATCCAGCGACGACAGCAGCCGCATGCGCTGGCGCCAGCCACGAAAACTCAGGCCCGTCTCGCGTTGGAACAGGCGCATCAGGGTCTTTTCCGAAGTGCCCATGCGGCTGGCCCAATCGCTGAGGGTGACGGCCTGTTCGGGGTTTTCGATCAGTTCGTTGCACAACAGCAACAGGCGCGGATGGCGCGGCAAGGGCAACGAGAACCCCACCTCCGGCAAGCTGGCCAACTGGTCCAGCAGCACGTGGGCCAGACGCGACTCGGCGGTGTCGCCCTCGGGGTAGTCCACCGGTAGCTGGCAAAAGCCTTTGATCAACTCGCGGGCCAGGGGCGTGACTTCCAGCACACGGCAGCGTGGGCCTGCCCACAAAGCGTCCTCGCGGCGCACGTACAGGCTGCGCATTTCGGCGCGCATGGAGGTCACCACTTCATGCTCCATGCCGGCAGGAATCCATACCCCCCACTGCGGCGGGGCGAAGAAGCTGCCCTCGGCGGTATGGACACCGAGCACGCCACTGATGGCGTAGGAAAACTGAATCCACTCGTGGGTGTGGCGTGGCGTCCAGGAACCTGCACTCAAGCTCTCGGCCCGGGCGTAGAGGGGGCGTGGCAGGCGGGTCAGCGCAGGAATTCGGCGTGGCAGGCCGTTTTGTCCGTTAGTCGGCATCGATTGGCCTTGTGTCGCAAGACGGCAGAAGATTGCTCACGGTAATCTTTGCGACCAATGATTACAAATCCGTCCGCAGGATCCCGCTATGCAAGCGCTCAAACACCTTAAACGGGTAGTCACCGACTGGTTTCTGCTCGGCATGTTCCTCGCCACGCTGCTGGCGTACTTCTTCCCTCGCTTCGGCGCCAGCGGCGGCTCCATGCACGCCGAATACGTGATCAACGCCGGGGTGTTCGTGGTGTTCTTCATGCACGGCATCAACCTGTCCGGCGAGCAGATCCGTCACGGCCTGAAAAACACCCGCCTGCACATCATGGTGCAGGTGTTCACCTTCGTGGTTTTCCCGCTGATCTGGCTGGCGTGCGACAAGCTGTTCGGCGCGTTCGTATCGCCAACCCTGATGCTGGGCTTCTTCTACCTGTGCGCCCTGCCCTCGACCATTTCTTCGTCGGTGGCGCTCACCGGCAGCGCGTCGGGCAACGTGCCGGCCGCCATCCTCAACGCCAGCCTGTCCAGCGTGCTGGGCATTTTCATCACGCCGTGGCTGGTGAGCCTGGTGGTGGGCTCCGGCAGCGGCGGTATCGACCTGGGCAAGACCCTGCTGGACCTGTGCGCCATGCTGTTGCTACCGCTGGTGCTGGGCCAACTGATGCGCCCGCTGCTGGGCAAATTCTTCGCCCGCTACAGGAAATACACCAACGTCATCGACAAGCTGGTGATTCTGCTGCTGGTGTACGCCGCGTTCTGTAACTCGATGGTTTCGGGCATGTGGCAGCAGCAGGGTGACACCGTGCTGATCACCGCCTTCGTCGGCACGGCGATCCTGCTGGCGGTGATCCTGGTGCTGACCACGCGCAGCGCCAAGGCCCTGCACTTCAACCACGCCGACGAGGTGGCGGCGGTGTTCTGCGCCACCAAGAAATCCCTGGCGGCGGGTGCGCCCATGGCCGCGCTGATCTTCGGCGCCAACCCGGGCCTGGGCCTGATCCTGCTGCCGATCATGATCTACCACCCGCTGCAGTTGATCGTGTGCTCGGTGATCGCCGAAAGCTACTCGCACCGCATCAAGGCGCAGACCCTGGCCGAGATCGACGCCCAGGCGCCCGTCAGCGTTCGATAATCGCGGTAACACCCTGGCCGCCGGCGGCGCAGATGGAGATCAGCCCGCGGCCGCTGCCCGCCTGGGCCAGCAGCTTGCTCAGGTTGGCCAGGATACGCCCGCCGGTGGCGGCGAAGGGGTGGCCGGCGGCCAGCGAGCTGCCCTTGACGTTGAGCTTACTGCGGTCGATCGACCCAAGCGGCGCATCCAACCCCAGGCGCGTGCGGCAGTAATCCGGGTCTTCCCAGGCCTTGAGGGTGCACAGCACTTGGGCGGCGAAGGCTTCATGAATCTCGTAGTAATCGAAGTCCTGCAGGGTCAGGCCGTTGCGCGCCAGCAGGCGCGGCACGGCGTAGGCCGGGGCCATCAGCAGGCCCTCGTGGCCGTTGACGAAGTCCACCGCCGCCGTCTCGCCGTCGCGCAGGTAGGCCAGCACCGGCAGGCCGCGTTCGCGCGCCCAGTCTTCGCTGCCCAGCAGTACCACCGAGGCACCGTCGGTCAGTGGCGTGGAGTTGCCGGCCGTCAGGGTGCCCTGGGCGCTGCGCTCGAACACGGGCTTGAGGGCGGCGAGCTTTTCCAGGGTCAGGTCAGGGCGCAGGTTGTTGTCGCGGGTCAGGCCCAGGAACGGTGTCACCAGGTCGTCGTGCCAGCCCTCGGCGTAGGCGCGGGCCATGTTCTGGTGGCTGTGCAGGGCCAGCAGGTCCTGGTCTTCGCGGCTGATGTGCCAGGTTTTTGCCATTAATTCACAGTGTTGGCCCATGGACAGGCCCGTGCGGGGTTCACCATTGCGTGGCAGTTCAGGCTTTAGATGATGCGGGCGCAGCTGAAGCAAGGCCTTGGCCTTGTCCGCCGTGCTCTTGGCGCGGTTGACCTGCAAAAGGATCTGGCGCAAGCCTTCGCTGACCGCAATCGGTGCGTCGGAAGCCGTATCGACCCCGCCGGCAATGCCGCACTCGATCTGCCCCAGGGCGATTTTGTTGGCCACCAGCAAGGCCGCCTCCAGCCCGGTGCCGCAGGCCTGAGTCACGTCGTAGGCCGGGGTTTGCGGCGACAGCCGCGAGCCCAGCACACACTCGCGGGTCAGGTTGAAATCACGCGACAGCTTCAGCACCGCCCCCGCCGCCACCTCGCCCATGCGCAGGCCATGCAGGCCGAAGCGTTCGATCAGGCCTTCCAGCGCAGCCGTGAGCATGGCCTGGTTGCTGGCCCGTGCGTAGGGCCCGTTGGCGCGGGAAAAGGGGATGCGATTGCCGCCGATGATGGCGACCCGACGCGCTGCATTCATGTGAGACTCCCTGTAAAGGTGGGCAAGGTACCCATTACCGTAGCCTGCGGCAGCGGCTACAGGTTGACTAAACGTGCCCGAGCGAACGACTGACCCGCTAACGTGGTCCACACTTTGAACTCAATCTGCCGGGGAGCGTTCCATGTCCGACCGTTATATCGACTTCGCCAATTCCGACATCGGCCGCCGCCTGGTAGGCGCCGTCGGGCTGCCCACGCCCGCCCGGCTGGAGCGCTGGCAGGCCGGACGGCTGCGGCCGATCGAAGGCAGCTTGCTGGTGGGTGGCGGCCCGCTGGCGGCGAAAGTGGCCGAACTTGCGCCCAAACTCACCGACAGCGCCTTCGCTTTTGCCTGCGAGGGCACCAACCTGCCCGCCTGGACCGCTGGCCTGGGCCCGAAAATCAAGGCCGTGGTCTACGACGCCAGCCATATCGCTGACATCGGCGAACTCAAGCAACTGCGTGAATTCTTCCAGCCCCTGATCAAGAGCCTCGACAACAGTGCCCACCTGCTGGTGCTGGGCCGCGTGCCAGAAGGCCTGGAACCCGCTGCCCACATCGCCCAGAAGGCCATCGAAGGCTTTACCCGCTCGCTCACCAAGGAGCTGCGCAACGGCGGCGTGCTGCAACTGCTGCAACTGGACGCCGATAGCGAGCTGGAAGGTGCCCTGCGCTTCTTCCTGTCGCCTAAAAGCACCTACGTTGACGGCCAAGTACTGCGCTTGACCGCCTGCGCCACCCAGGTCACCGACTGGACCCGCCCGCTGGCCGGCAAGAAAGCCCTGGTCACCGGCGCCGCCCGTGGCATCGGTGCCGCCATCGCCGAAACCCTGGCCCGCGACGGCGCCGACGTCATCCTGCTGGACGTGCCGCAGGCCAAGGCCGACCTCGACGCCCTGGCCGCCCGCCTGGGCGGGCGCACCGTGGACCTGGACATCTGCGCCGCCGACGCCGCGCAGCAGTTGATCGCGGCGCTGCCCGACGGCATCGACGTGGTGGTGCACAATGCCGGCATCACCCGCGACAAGACCCTGGTCAACATGACGCCCGAATACTGGGACTCGGTGCTGGCTGTGAACCTCGACGCCCCGCAACGGCTGACCCAGGCACTGTTCGACAGCGGCACCCTGAAAGACAACGGCCGGGTGATCCTGCTGTCGTCCACCAGCGGCATTGCCGGCAACCGCGGGCAAACCAACTACGCCGCCAGCAAGGCCGGGCTGATCGGCCTGGCCCAGGCCTATGGGCCCAAGCTGGCCGAACGTGGCGCCAGCATCAACGCCGTGGCCCCCGGCTTCATCGAAACCCACATGACCGCGCAGATGCCCTTCGCCCTGCGCGAAGCCGGCCGCCGCATGAACGCCCTGGGTCAAGGCGGCTTGCCCCAGGATGTGGCCGAGGCCGTGGCCTGGCTGGCGCAACCGGGCAGTGGCGCGGTCAACGGCCAAGTGCTGCGGGTGTGTGGCCAAAGCGTGGTGGGGGCCTGAGCATGAGCATGAACGTGCACTGGCAGGACCTGGACCGCGTCGCATCCCTTTCCGGCCTGTACACCCACGCCGCCCTGCGCCGCAAGATCAGCGGCCAGCAGTTACCCGATACCGGCCTGCGCGCCTGGCTGACAGTGGATAACCAACGGCTGGCCGCGTATCGGCACGTGTGCGGGTTCGGCGAAAGCGGCCTGTTGCCGCCCACGTATCCCCATGTGATGGCCTTTGCCCTACAGATGCAGTTGCTCACCCGCCATGATTTCCCTTTCCCCCTGCTGGGCCTAGTGCACCTGAGCAACAGCATTCGTGTGCTGCGCCCCTTGGGCGGCCTGAGCCGGGTGCATGCGCGGGTACATGTGGACAACCTGCAACCTCACGAAAAGGGCGCGACCTTCGACCTGATCACGCGCATCGACGATAGCCTGGGCCCGCTGTGGGAAGAAACCAGCGTGATGCTGTGCCGTGGCGTGAAGCTGGACGGTTCCCCGGCCGCAGAGTTGCAGGCCGGCACTGCGCCGATGCTCGAACAGGCACGCTGGTACGCGGGCAATGACTGCGGGCGCCAGTACGCCAAGGTCTCCGGCGACTACAACCCCATCCACCTGAGCGCCGCCACCGCCAAGCTGTTCGGCTTCCCCACCGCCATTGCCCATGGCATGTGGAGCAATGCCCGCTCGCTGGCCGCCTTGCGTGAACAACTGCCTGCGGCGAACTTCGATGTACGCGCGCAGTTCCGCAAACCCGTGCGCCTACCCAGCGAACTGGTGCTGTGGGCCAGCACGGGCGGCTCCAGCGGCCAGTTTGAACTCAAGGGCAAGGGCGACTTGCAGCACATGGAAGGCCACTGGTCGCCGATCGAATGAATCGGCTACCGGCTGCACAAAGCTTCTAGACAGCCCCCGGCGCGCGCGCGTTAAGCTTGGCCCATGAACCCTGCCAACTGGATCGACCTGGCCCAGGACCGGGAAACCGGCATCGAAACCCTGCGCGCCCACTTCTACAAAGGTCATGCCTACGACCCGCACTGGCATGACAGCTACCTGGTGGGCGTTACCGAGCAGGGCGTGCAGCGCTTCAACTGCCGGCGCACGCGGCATGACAGCACCCCGGGCAAGATCTTCCTGATCGAGCCGGGCGAGATTCACGACGGCGAAGCGCCGGACAATGCCGGCTTTACCTACCGCATGCTGTACCTGGACCCGCAGTGGCTGGAGCGCGAGCTGTCCAGCCTGTTCGAGGGCGCCCCGGCCAACCACGCGCTCAGCTTTGCCGAAACCCTGACCCAAGACCCGCGCCTGGCCCACGCTGCCCTGTTCGCCTTCGGCGCCTTGCATGGCCAGGAACTGCGCATCGTGCGCCAGAGTGCCCTGGACGGTTTGCTCGCGCGCTTGACCGAACACACCCAATGGCGCCAGCGCCAAGCCAGCGATCCGCGCCTGCCACTGGTGGCGCAACGCGCCCGCGACTACCTGCACGCCCACTGCTATCGCGACCTGGGCATGGACGAACTGGCGCTGGCCTGCGGTGTTGACCGCTACCGCCTGACCCGCGCCTTCAAGGCCGCCTACGGCCTGCCACCCCACGCCTACCTGGTGCAACTGCGCCTGGCGCGCGCCCGCCGCCTGCTGGCGGGCGGTGCCTGGCCCGCCGACGTGGCCAGCGACCTGGGGTTCGCCGACCAGAGTCACCTGGGCCGCTGGTTCCTGCGCGCCTACGGCATGACGCCGGCGGCGTATCGCAAGCGTTGCTCAAACCTTCCAGACTGAAGCACCGCCACCGTTGATCATGGCTGTTCCCTGCCTTTGGAGCCTGCCATGCTCGCCTTTCTGCTGTTCGCTTTCGTCGCCTCCATCACCCCCGGGCCCACCAACATTCTGGTGCTGAGCAACAGCGCACGGTTCGGCCTGCCAGCCGCGCTGCCCATCATCTTCGGCGCCTGTGCGGCCGCAGCGCTGATCGTATTGGCGGTGGGCACCGGCGTTGGGCGCACGCTGATGACCCTGCCGTATGTGCAACCGACCATGACCGTGATCGGCCTGCTGTGGCTGACCTCCCTGGCCTGGAAAATCTGGGCTGCCCCCGCCGAGGCCGTCGACACCCGCGATGAGCGCCGGTTGAGCGTGGCCAGTGCGGCCAGCCTGCAACTGGTCAACCCCAAGACCTGGATGATGGCGCTGGCGGTGGTCAGCGTGTTCAGTGCCCGGGGGCTGGCGGTGCATTGGCTGGCGCTGGCGTTCTTCCTCGTCTCGCTGCCCTGCATGGCTTGCTGGGCGCTGCTTGGGGCCGGCTCCGCCCGCTGGCTGCGCTCGCCCCAGGCCATGCAGCGCATGAACCGGGTGCTGGCGGTGTTGCTGCTGATCTCTGCCTGGACGGCCGTGCTGGCCTAATTCTCACACCCTCCCTGTAGGAGCGGACCGTGTCCGCGAACGCTTCATCGCGCAGTA
>KI547169.1:41945-73291 GCA_000497835.1 gamma proteobacterium L18
TGAAGCGTTCGCGGACACGGTCCGCTCCTACAGGGCGATTCAGTTTATCCGTAGGGTTCATTTCAGCATTTGCTTCAGCCCCCATACAGATTTTCATTCGCGTCGCTCTTGCGCCCCGCGCCCCTGCGCCCCAAGCTTGAGGCACAGGAGAGCACCATGAACCTCGAAGAACTGACCCAACGCCTGCATCGCATACGCGACAACAATGACTGGCGTGGCTTCCACAGCCCCAAGAACCTGGCCATGGCCGCCAGCGTTGAAATGGCCGAGCTGGTGGAAATTTTCCAATGGCTGAGCGAAGACCAGTCGCGCCAATTGCCAGCCGACCAACTTGAACACGCCGGCCAGGAAGTGGGCGACATCGTCCTCTATCTGTTGCTGCTGTGCAGCGAACTGGGCCTGGACATGGAACAAGTGGTACGCAACAAACTGGCCCACAGCGAAGCGCGGTTTGCCAAATGAGCGACCGTCATTTCGATCAACTGGCCACCCGCTTCGCCGAAAAAATCTATGGAGGCGCCAAGGGTGCGATCCGTTTGGCCGTGTTGCAGGCCGACCTGACCGAAGCCCTGCCCCCGCGCCCCTTGCGCGTGCTGGACATCGGCGCCGGGCTGGGCCACATGTCGCTCTGGCTGGCCCAACAAGGGCACCAGGTGACCCTGGCCGAACCCGCCGAGCCCATGCTCGACGGCGCCCGCCAGCGCTTCGCCGAAGCAGGCCTTGCCGCTACGCTCATCCAGGCGCCCTGGCAGGACCTGCCCGGTCTGCTGACCGAACAATACGACCTGGTGATTTGCCACGCCGTGCTGGAATGGCTGGCCGAACCGCACACCATCCTGCCAGTGCTGCGCAGCCTGGTTGCCGAAGGGGGATGGCTGTCACTGGCGTTCTACAACCGCGACGCGCTGGTGTACCGCAACCTGCTCAAAGGCCATTTCCGCAAGTTGCGCAGCAACGACATGGCCGGCGAGAAGCAAAGCCTGACCCCGCAAATGCCCCTGGACCCTCGCGAGTTGCAGGCGCAACTTGATGGCCATTGGCTGGTCGAAAGTAGAAGCGGTGTCAGGGTATTCCACGACTACATGCCGGTCGACTTCCAGAAGAAGGCCGCGCTCGATGATTTGCTGGAAATGGAACTGGCCCACCGTCGCCACCCGGCGTACGCAGGCCTTGGCCGCTATCTGCACTGGATCTGCCGTCCCGTGTGACGCTGTGGAGATCACCATGTACCGCCCACTTGCCCTGAGCCTGATCTGCCTGACCCTGGCCGCGTGCGAAAGCCCCAACCCCTACACGGCCAGCTCCAACCCGCTGCCGCCGGCGCCGCAGCAGGCGGCGCAGACGTTCGACGCCAGCGCCTACCCGGCCGCGCCGCGCGACTTTGCCAGCTACCGCAGTTGGACCTGGTTCAACCACCAACTGCCGCCGGGCAGCCCCCTGGCCGACTCCAACCAGATCGCCGAAGCCGTCAGCGAAGGCCTCGACCAGCGCGGCCTGCGCCCCGCGCGCAACGCCCAGGCCGACCTGCTGGTGAGCACCGACGTGCGCATGGAGAAACGCCTGCGCCAGGTGCAGGAAGACTACGGCCCAGGCCCGGGTTACGGCCCTTATGGCCCCTACGGTGGCTACCCGCCTGTGGTGCGCACCTATGAAGTGCAGGTCATGGTGGTACGCATGACCCTGTTCGACGGCGCCAGTGGCCAGCCGGTGTGGAGCACCAGCGCCGAAACCGATGGCCAGGGCAGCATCAGTCAACGCGGCGACGCCCTGCGCACCGCCGTCAACAAGGCCCTCGCGGCCTATCCCCCACGCTAGGCAATTGGAGAACGTCATCATGTTCCGCCGTCTTGCATTACTGTCCGTGGTTGCGCTGCTGCTCAGTGCGTGCGAAAGCAACCAGGTCAATCACGACTTCGATGCCAGTCGTGATTTCGGCGCCTACCGCAGCTGGAGCTGGAAGAGCCCAGCCCTGCAGTACCGCCCGGATGATCCGCGCATCAAGAGTGACCTCACCGAGCAACGCATCCGCGAAGCCGTGGCCAGCGAACTGGACCAGCGTGGCCTCCGGCCTGCCAAGGCTGGCGCCCAGGGTGACCTGAACGTGCAGACCTACCTGATCGTGGAAAACCGCCAGCAACAGATCACCACCAACTACGGTGGCGCCTGGGGTGGGTACTGGGGCGGCTACTGGGGTGGCCCGGCCTATAACGAAACCCGCAGCGTGGACTACAAGGTAGCGACCATTCAGGTGGACCTGCTGGACGGACGCGACGGCAAGCTGGTGTGGCGTGGCAGTTCGGAGCAGGTGATGAACAACTACCCGCCTAGCCCGGCGGAGCGTACCGCAGCCATTCAGAAGACGGTGACCAAGGTATTGTCGACCTACCCGCCGAAATAGCGTGACCCGCATCGCGACCAAGGTCGGCTCCTACCCCGTCCGCGGCAGGAGCCGACCTTGGTCGCGATGCAAACAACGCCGCCCCCTGTAGCAGCGGCCGCCAGGCCGCGTCACGGACGCTGCGGTATACCTGATCCAACGCGTGAACCTGACGCAGCCTTCGGCAGCTGCTACAGGCCCGCATCGCGACCCAGGCCGGCGTAGGAGCCGACCTTGGTCGCGATGCGGGCAACACCGACCTCACCTGCTACGCTGAAACACACCCACTGGATGTGACAGTGTCAGCAAGGAGTGCTCGATGGTCCCGCGCTTTGCTTCTGCGCACCGGCAACGCGGTGCTATCGGGTTGATGGCGGCGATTACGCTGGGGATGGCGTTGTTGTTCATGTTGCTGGTGGTCGACAGTGGGCGCTTGTACATGGAGCAGCGCAAACTCCAGCGCGTGGTCGACGCCGCCGCCCTCGAAGCCTCCAACCTCAACGCCGTGTGCAGCGGCACGGGCGTCAACGCCCTGACCCAGGCCACCACCAGCGCCGCGCGCAATGGTTTTACCCTGACGAACGGCAATACCCTCACCGCCACCTGCGGCACGCTGACCACCGGCAGCGATAACATGCGGGTGTTTTCCACCAGCAACACGGCGACGCAAGCGATCCAGGTGGTAGCCACGGAGCCTGTGGCCACCAGTGTGGCGGCGGGGGTGTGGACGATGGTGTCGGGGGGGAGTTTCAGCACCACGACGACGCTGCGGGCGCAGGCGACGGCGGGGTATATAGGCGGTCCGTTGGCACAATTGAATATCCGCAGCAGCCTGGCCACGGTGGACAGTACCCAATCGCCCTTGCTCAATGCCCTGCTGGGCGGACTGCTGGGCGGTAGCCTCAATCTCAGCGCGGCACAGTACAACGGCCTGCTGAACACTGATGTAAATCTACTGAGTTTCCTGAATCAGGCCGCCATCACTGCCAACATCACGGCAGGTGACTACACCACATTGTTGAACACCAACCTTAGCGTGACCACTTTGGTTCAGGCTGCCACGACCCTGGTGCAGCAGAATGGCGCTGCAGCAACCGTCACCACGGCGCTCGGTCAGATTTCGGCGATCGGCAGCGGCTCCACCATCAAGCTGGGAAACCTGCTCAATACCGCCACAGGTACCAGTACGGCAGGGCTCAACGGTACATTGCAACTGCTCACGCTGCTGCAAAGCATCATTGAATTGGCGGGTAACGGTAGCGCCGTCAATTTGGGCACTGCGGTCAGCGTGCCGGGCATCGCCGGGCTTACCACTCAGGTCAGCATCATCGAACCGCCACAATTTTCGGCCATCGGTGACCCCCGCAACGCAAAGGATGCTACCAGTGCCGGACGAATCTACGTGCGCACGGCCCAAGTCCGCATTCTGTTGACTCTGCAACTAACAGTCGTCACTGCTCTGACCAGCACTGTCAATGGCCTCACATCCACCCTTAACGACACGCTGAAACCGATCATCTGTCTACTGGGCTGTACATTGACGGACGTGAAGTTCTTGCCTGACGGGGCAACGCTGAGCGTCGGCATCGATGCCGGCGGGGCGAGCAGTTGGGTAACCGGGTACGCGTGCAGCAGCACACAAAAAACACTTACCGTGGGGGCGAGAACCTCGGCAGCCACATTAATGGTGGGCAAGATCGACTCGACAGCCTTCTTTGCTTCCTCGACACCCGCTGGAGCTTCAGCCTTCAATGTGCTGGACGTGGGCACCACCCAATGCGGTGCCTTGGGGCTCAACTGCGGTGCCCGCACAGCCTACGGTGGCGGGGGGCTGGGACTTTCGGTCAACAGTGGCGTCGTCCAGCCCAGCAGTGCGTTTACCTATACCTACGTAAGCCCACCCAATGTAGGGCTGGCATCTCAAAACTACTCATTCACCTCCAGCAACGTGGTGAACAGCCTTTCAGGGACGCTCAACGGTATCAGCCTGGTTTCCTATCCTGCCAACACCCCAGGTCTGCTCGCCTCATTGACCAACCTGGTCAGCGGCTTGGTCAACACAGTGATTGGGCTGGTATTGACACCCATCATCAATTTGCTCAGTACCTTGGTGGACCCGCTGCTCAACAGCTTGCTGTCGCTGCTGGGTGTTGACCTGGCCAATGCCACCGTCGGTGCCAACCTCAGCTGCCAGAGCGGCCGCGCGCAGCTGGTCCTGTAGCCACAGCCGCCAGGCTACGATTTCGGGGCTTCCGGCTCTGGCTGGGCGATGGGCAGTTCGATGCAGAAGCGCGCCCCCTCGTCGGTGTTGACCACACTCAAACGCCCGCCCATGTTCTCGATAATCCCGTAGCTCACCGACAACCCCAGCCCGGTGCCCACCCCCACGGGCTTGGTGGTGAAGAACGGCTCGAAGATCTTTTCCAGCAGGCGCGGAGGGATGCCGCCGCCGTTGTCCTGGACATACAGCCGCACCTTTTCCTCATCCGACTCGCCCGTGGTTTCGATCCAGGGCTCCAGCTCGCGATTGCCTTCACGCTTGGACAGCAACGCATCCCGGGCATTGACCATGAGGTTGATCAGCACCTGCTCCAACTGGTCCACATGCCCACGCACCTCCACGTCCAAGGTCATCTCCGGTACGCGCAACTCTACGCCCTTGCCTTTCATGCCCTCGGACAACAGCGACAAGGTGCCCTCCACCGCTACCTTGGGATTGAACAGTTGCATCTCGATTTCAGACCGTCGCCCAAACACCCGCATATGGTCCACTACCCGTGCGGCGCGCTGTACCTGGGAGTCGATGCGGTTGAGCTTGTCCTGCAGGTACTCGATCTGCACATCGCCGTTGCTCAGGCGCTTGAGTACGTTGACGATGGCCATGCGCATCACGTTCAGCGGCTGGTTGATCTCGTGGGCGAGGCCGGTGGCCATTTCGCCCAGCGTGGCCATTTTCGCGCTTTGGGTCAGTTGCTGCTGGGTGCGCCGCACTTCGGTGTTGTCGCGGCCCACGGCCTGGATCTCGACCAATTGGCCGCGCTCGTCGAACACGCCACGGTCGGACCACACCCACCAGGCATGCTCGCGCCCCGGTAACTGCAGAGCAATCTCGGCCGCGCTGACCGGGTGCTGCGGCGTCAGTGAGCGCACACGCTGGATAAAGGCCGCTCGCTGCTCATCGGACAGCCAATTGCCCAGGTTGACCCCAGGCAATTCCTCCGTGGTGCACTCCAGGTAGCGGGCCAGCGGCTGGTTACCGAACGTCAGGGTCAGGTCCGGGCGATAGCGGCAGATCATGGCCGGCGAGTCTTCCACCAGAATGCGATAGCGCTCCTCGCTCTCGCGAACCCGCTCCGACGCTACGGTAGCCTCGGTGATGTCCAGCCACAGTCCCACGGCTTCCACCGGCATGCCCAGGTCATCACGCAATAGCCGAGCCTCGTCCAGCAACCAGTGGTAGTTGCCCTGCTTGTCGCGCAGGCGATACCGGCTGCGCACCGCGCCTTCGCGCAGCAACTGGCGAGTGCGCTGGAAGTAACCATCGCGATCGTCGGGGTGCACCCACTGCGCCAGTTCGCCGTCCTGGCAGTCCTCCAGCGTCCAGCCCAGCAGGGGCCGCAAGCTGTCACTGAAGAATGAAGGCTGCAGGGCACCCTCGGCGTAACGTTGCACATAGATGACCGCCGGCGAGCTGGCGATAACGTTGTCCAGGCGCTTGTGCGCCGCCGTGGCCTGCTGTTGCTGGTTCTTGATGTCGCTGATGTCGAGCATCATGCCCACCACCCGGCGAATGCGGTCGCCTTCCAGCACCCGCCCCTGGATGCGGTACCAAATGGGCGTGTCGGCATTGTGCAGGCGAACACTGAGCATCAATTCATGGCCACGCTGCACATCGCGCAACCGGCTTTGCAGTTCGGTGCGATCCGCGGGGTGGATCAGCGCCAGCCAATCCTGCAGCGGCAGTTGCTCCGCGGCGTGCAGGGCCTGGGCCAGGCCCGGGGCCAGTTGCAGGCTGTCGCGTTCGGGGAAGAATTCCCACCAGCCCGTACCCATCAGGCCCTGGAGGGTTTCGAAGCGCTCCAGCTGATGACGATGACCGCGCTCGGCCAGGCGCGCCAATACCGGGCCTGCCAGGGCGGCGAACAACGCCTGCCCCTGCTCGCGAAGAACGGTGGGTACGCCACCGGCGGGCAAGGCGCACAGCAACCAGGCCACTACCCCCTGGCTTTCACGGTACGGCAGCAGGCAGCCAGCGGCGGGCGCCAGCAGGTCCGTGTCTACCAGGCCATGGCTGTCCAGCCCGGCCAGGCTGCGGTTCAGCCGGGTCTCGGCGGGCCAGAGGGTCATGTCGCCGGGGCGCAGCCAGTCAGAGAATAGCCGCCACTGGGCTGACCCGGTATCGCGCAACAGCAGGGCTGCGCCCGGTAGCCGACAGTGGCCGGCGATGCCGTGCAGTTGTTCGGTAATCACTTGATCCAGGCGCTCCAGGCTGCTGAGGCGCACGCGCTCGCTGATCTGCCCCAACAGTTGCTGGGACTGGCTACGGTCCTGCTGCTGCCCCCGCTCGGCCAGCAGATCACCTACGTCGAACACCTGCAGCACCCAACCCTCGGCCTGGTGCTGGGCCCAGCCGCGGGTGTGCAGGGTGCCGTCCAGGCCCTTGAAGTCCAGATCCAGCGTCTGGCCTTGCCAGTCCGCAGGCTCACCCTCCACCACCACCCGGCTGTTGAGCTGCAGATAGGCAACCAGACGCCGATCGGCGCCCGCCGGTTGTGCCAGCAGGTGGCGCAGGGGCCCGCTCAGGCGCAGAACCTGGCCTTGGGCATCAAGCAGCAGTTGCAGACCGCTGGTTACCTGCGGGGCCACTTCGAGAGCCAAGGGTAGCTCCGGCGGGGGCTGCGAACGCCAGCGTCCGAACAGCTTTTCGCCGGCACTCAAAGGATAAGGCTCGAGGAGGCGGTCAGGGTGGTGGGCAGGTTCGGCACTTGGCCAACGCCGGGCAGCACCAGGAAGGGCAGTACATTATTTATATTGCTGGTGGGGTACTGAATGGTAACCGTCAATGGATTACCCGCCCCGATGTAGTTGACCGTGATGTAACTCGAGGAAAAGTTCAGGGACGACGGAATCCAGCGCAACGCATTGACAGTGGCGGTAATGGCCGTCGATTTGACCAGCGCGACGTAGTTGCTGCCCGCCGTAGTCGGGTCGACCGACACCGCACGCCGCACACCTTCGGCACTGGCCTGGTTGAAGGATTGCATCATCAGCAACGGCAGACTGTAGGCGACGGCCCCGTAAAGCACTGCGAAAAAGATCACGAAGACCAACGCGAATTCGATCGCGGCTGCACCTTTTTGCTTGCGGGGGAGGCTTGCATTCATGATCGCGTCTACCCTGACAGTACACCTGTGTTAGAGCATAGAATCATTCGACGAAAAGGGACGTTTTTTACCGGATGCCAAGCCTAGTACTCCTGATCTGGTTCACCCTATGCGCCGAACAGGACATCCGCCAGCGGCAGGTTGCCAACGGACTGACCTTGGGCGGAGCCCTGTTTGCGCTGTTCTTTCTGTTCTACAGCGGCCATACGTGGCTGGGCGGCTCGGTCGAGGAAGCCGGCCTGGCACTGGCCATTGCCATGGTGCTGACACTGCCCGGCTACATTACCGGCCGCCTGGGCGCCGGCGACGTCAAGCTGCTGTGGGCACTGGCGTTGGCCACCGACCGCATGCACGTGCTGGGCACCTTCATTGGCGCCGGGGTGACGATAATTGCCTGGGTCATGCTGGGGCCTCGGATCTGGAAGCAGCTCAGTCCGCGCCTGCGCAAACGCCTGCATAACCTGCAGCCCGATCCCGCCAGCAAGCCACCGTTCGTGCCGTTCCTGCTGGCAGGGTTCCTCCTGTCGCTGATGTGGATCCACTGATCAGGCGGGCCACTCATCCTATGTACTTAGTCGGAAAGTAGGACTACTTTCAAACGCAAGCAGGGATGGCCATCACGCGCCATCTGCGCTCATGGACAAGCCGCCATCCAGGCTGCCAGCAGGGAGTTGCTCGTGAACAAGCCCGTCTCATCCGTCAAGGTGCTGGTGGTCGATGACCAGCCGCTGATCGTGGAAGAGCTCTGCGATTTTCTCGAAGCCAATGGCTACCGTTGCGTGCCCAGCCTGAGCAGCCAGCAGGCGCTGGAGCGCTTTGGCATGGACCTGGAGATCGGCCTGGTGCTGTGCGACCTGCACATGCCGGGCCTGGACGGTATCGAACTGGTTCGCGAACTGCGGCGCATCGCTGGCAGGGGCCGCCCGTTCGAACCGATCATGATGACCGGCCGCGCCGACAAGCAGGACGTGATCAAGGCCTTGCGCGAAGGGTTTGTCGACTATTACCAGAAGCCCGTGGATATGGCGGAATTGCTGGACGGGCTGCACCGCCATGAGGGCACCCTGTCCGAACGCCGACGAAATTATGATCAGCTGGGCTACCTGAACGAGAAACTGCAGTTCCTCGCCCAGTCGATCGACGATTTGTACAATGACCTGGACCAAATTCGGCGCCCCGCTCGCCAACCGCAGCCAGGGCCCATGCAGGGCGACCTGCCCTTGCCAGCGGCCTTCAACCAGTTATCACCGCGCCAACTGGCCGTGGCGAAACTGGTCGGCCAAGGCAATACCAACTACCAGATCGCCTGCGAACTGGGCATCACTGAGAACACGGTAAAACTCTACGTCAGCCAGGTGCTGCGCCTGACCCATATGCATAACCGCACCCAGCTGGCCCTGGCACTGTCCCCCCGCCAGGGTGGCCAACGGCAACGCGCCGAAGCACGGTGAGCTATTTGCTGACCTTGCCCGAATCGTCATCGGTGTACCACTGGGGCACCTTGAGCTTGTAGGTGTCCAGCCAGCGCTGCATGGCTGCGTTGTGCTCCGCCGCCGTTGTAGCCTGAGGGTTGCGCGAGGCGGCCTGACCGCTGCTTTGCAGTTGCAACCACTGCTCGGTACCTTGCTGGGCCGCAGATGCCGGACCCGGTTCGATGGCCCATACCGGGCTGCTGCCCAGCACGGCCAGCACTGTCCACGCTTTGATATGCATGCTGCCTCCTGACTAGTTGAGCGGCGTTGCGGGGGTAGCGATGGTCGCCACCACCTTGCCGCCGCTCTTGAGCTTTTGCGCGCGCGCCTGCGCGGCGCTGACCTGATCGGGGCTCAGGTTGGCCCGGGTGACCAGTTGCGCGGCGTCATCCCATTTGTCCTGATAAATCAACAACGTGACCATGTTGAGCGCTGCCAGGTTGTCGCCCTGCTTGAGCTCCATGGCGGTCAGGAATTCGAAACGAGCATCCTGCAGGCGCAACTGGTTGAGGTAGACCACGCCCAAGTCGTTGCGAATTTTTTCATCGGTGGGTGACAGCCGCGCCGCACGCTGCAAATGACTCATGGCCATGCCGTTGTCGCCCTTGGCCGCCGCCAGCTGGCCCAGACCGTGTTCGCCCTCGGCGGCCATGCAGGTGCCCAGCAGGCCACGGTACAGCGGTTCGGCTTCGCTGCGACCCAACTGGCGCAACACCCGCGCCTTGCGCACCCTGACCTGGACCAGGTTGTCCGGCAGGCCCTCCAGGTTGGCCAGGCTGGCGTGCAACCGGCCTTCGTTGGCCATGTCATCGGCCAGGCTCAGGGACAAATCCTGCTCGGGGGTAGGCTTGGGGCACTGCCCTGGCTTGGCGTTGAGTGCCTGCAGGTCGAAGCGGCCATCGGCCGCGCAACCCGTCAACACCAACAGCAGGGTTGCCATTAACAATGCTTTCATCCGCAAGGCTCCAATGCCGGGGGTCAATTGCCGAAGGCCCGGGAGATAGCCATCAACCCGGGGCCTGCCAGTACGATCAACAAGGCCGGGAATAGCAGGATCATCATCACTGCGGACATCTTTCCCGACAATTTCGAAATGTATTCCTGCAGGGTCGTCAACCGACGGTCGTCCAACAGTTGCTTGAGTGACAGCAGCGATTTCATCGCCCCACCGCCCTGGTTGATTAGTTGCCGCAAAATCACACAAGTGTCGGTGAACTCGTCGACGGCAACCATCCGGGCTGCGGCCTCCAGTTGCTCGCCCAGTTCCAGGCCTGAATCCACGCGATTGAGGACGGTGCGCAGCTCTTTGCTGATCACCGGCACCAACCCCGAGGACTCATGGGTCAGCACCCGCAGCGCCTGCTCCACGGCAAGCCCGGACTCGAAGAGAATGCGCAGCAGCGGGATGAAGGTGGACACCTCGCGGGCTACCTGCTGCTTGCGCCGCGCGGCGGCCCAGGCCAGTACCCGCTTGGGCAGGATGTAGCCCAATCCCAGCGCGAATATCGGCGCAATGAGCGGGTTGCCCACCGACTCGAAAAACAGCGCCTGAATGCCCCAGGTGAGCAACAGTGCCACCAGTGGAGTGCCCACCTGCCACGCGGCGAACTGGGAACGCTGGCTGGCCTTGCGCCAGCCAATGCGGTCCAGCAGCGCCTGGGTCTCACTGTCCAGGCTGACCGCGCGCTGGCCAAGACGGCTTTCCCCCAAGCGTTGCCACAGCCCGTCGATGCGCCGATCCACGTCTGCCTCGCCACGCAGGCGGCGGTCCACCAGGCGCTGACGGCGACGCAGGTACACGTAGTAGTTGGCCATCAAGCCGGCGTTGAGCAACAACAAGAGTGCGCTGAGCAACAGGGGCATTTCAGATACTCCTCAGCATGCGCCACAGCACCAGGCAGCCCGTCAATTGCAGGACAAACGCGGCGATCAGCAGATGCTGGCCGCCAGGGTCATGCCACATGTTGATCAGGTAACCGGGGTTGGTGACCAGAAAATAGCCCGCCAGCAATGCCGGCAAAGCCCCCAATACCACGGCAGTCATCCGCGTCTCGCCGGTCATTGCACTCAATTGCCGGGCACCCTGCTCGCGTTCGCGAATCAGCTTGATCAGGTTTTCCAGCAACTCGCTGGCGTTGCCGCCGAAACGCTGGTTGATGCGCAAGCCCAGGGCAAACAGGCGAAACTCATCGCGCTCGTACAGTTCGGCAAAGTCGTCCACAGCCTCATCCAGGCTGACACCCAGGCGCACGTTGCGCTCCACCCGCGCCATGGCTTCGCGCAGCGGATCGTTGCTGGCCTCCATGGCTCCCAGCACGGCGTCCGCCAGGGTGCGGCCGGACTTGAGGCTGCGCACCGTGTAGTCCAGCAGCGACGGCAATTGCTCGATCATGCGCTGAACTCGGCGGCGGTAGCGCCAACTGACGTAAAGCCGCACCGCCAGCGGTGGCAGCCCCAACGTGACCAGCACGCCAAACCACTCGCCGGTCAACGTCCCCAGCAGGATCAGCATGGCCCAGATCACCAGGAAAATACCGATGCGATCATTGGGGCGCCCCAGGCCCGCACGCAGGAACCAACGTTCCAGCCAGCGCATCAATGGGCGCTCGCTGGGGGTGACCACCTGGCCCTGGCCAAGCCGCTCCAGCACCCGTTTGTCGCCGGTACGGCGCAACGCTGCAAGAAAAAAGCGCACGGCCAGCCCCAACAACACCAGGCTGAGCAGGCCCATCAGCATTGCCGCGATCATCTGCGTGGCCTGCTCAATGGGCGTGGTTATGGTGGGAATCGCGACGCAGCTTCTCGCCCGCGGGGTTGAGGGCTTCGCGCACGAATCCATAGCCGGTCTGGCGGTCCAGGCGGAACAGCGTGTTGGTCACGTAGACATCGTCACGCACACCCACCACCTCCACCACTTCACTCACACAGCGGCGGCCGTCAGGCCGGCGGGTCAGCTGGATGACCACGTCCAGGGCGGCGACGATCATCTGCCGCAGGGTTTTCTCCGCCACCGTGCGGCCGGTCAGACCCACCAGGGTTTCCAGGCGTAGCAGCGCGTCCTGGGCGTTGTTGGCGTGCACGGTGCTCATGGAACCGTCGTGGCCGGTGTTCATGGCCGTCAGCACGTCCACCACTTCCACGCCACGGATCTCCCCCAGAATGATCCGGTCGGGACGCATCCGCAGGGCGTTGCGGATCAGGTCGGCAGACTTCACTTCGCCGTGGCCCTCGGCATTGGGCGGCCGGGTTTCCAGGCGCACCACGTGGGGGTGCTCCAGTTGCAGCTCGGCCACGTCCTCGATAGTCACCAGCCGCTCATGGGGGCTGATGAGTTGGCTTAGAATGTTGAGCATGGTGGTCTTGCCCGTGCCCGTACCCCCGCTGACCAGGATGTTGCAGCGCTTGCCCACCGCTTCCTGAATGAAATCGTAGATGGCCTGATCGATGGTTTGCGTGGCCATCAGGTCGGCGCTCTTGAGCATGTCCTTGCGGAACTTTCGAATCGACAGGCACGGTCCGTCCAGGGCGATCGGCGGGATGATGGCGTTGACCCGGCTACCGTCGGGCAGGCGGGCGTCCACCATGGGCGAGGACTCATCCAGGCGGCGACCCAGCGGTGCGAGGATACGTTGCATCACCCGTTCCACGTGGTGCGAGTCGATGAAGCGAAGGTCGGTATGGTGCAGCACGCCTTGGCGTTCGACGAAGACCCGGTGCGGGCCGTTGACCAGGATCTCCGTGACGCTGGTATCACGCAGCAGCACCTCCAGGGGCCCAAAGCCGGTGAGTTCATCCACCAACTCCTCGGCCAGGCGCTCCATTTCATAGCGCGACACCGCCAGGTGGCGACGAGCGATGTAGTCGCTGACCTTGTCCATGACGAACTGCGCCAGTGACGCCCGCGAGCCTTCCAGCAGGTTTTTACCGGACTCTTCGATGGCGTCGATAATGAAGCGGTGCAATACCAGCTTCAGGCCCTGGGGGTCGCCCGCAGAGCTTTGCCCGCGTGGGCCACCGAACAGTTTTTCGCTCATTCCTTATTGCTCCAGAGACGGTTGAACCATCCTGCGGCTTGCGGCCTGACGCTTTCACTGCGTTTGGCCAGACGCTCGCCCAATGCCTTGAGACCGTTAGTCAAGGTTTCACGAGGGGCCAGTTCGAAAAGGCTGACGCCCTGGTTCTTGGCATTCATGCGCACCTCGGGGCTGAATGGCAGCACCGACAGCACCGGCAAGCCATAGCTTTTGCCCAGGGCATCGGAATCGGGTACCACCGAGCGCAGGTAGCGGTCCACCAGCAATCGGGCGTGCTGCAGTTTCATGCCTTTTTCGCGCCACAGATTGAGCACCGCCAGATTGCGTCGGCACTCCACCACGCTCTGGTCGGTGTACCACAGCAGCTTGTCGCAATGGCTGACGAAAGTACGCACGGCCTCGCTATCGGGCTGGCCCATAAGGTTCACGACGATATGCTGGAAGTGCTGGCGCAGGGCGCTGAGCAACATGTACAGCTCGGCCGCACTGGTTTCGGACAGGGACTCATCCTTTTCGCTGTAGGCAAGGATGCTCATGCCTGAGGGCGAGCGCGGGAACGCACTGTCGATCATGGTGCCGTCAAGCCGACGCAGGTTGCGCAGCGCATCGCCGAAGTGGAAGGTGGCTTCCAGGTTGAGCATCGCCAGGCTGGATCCTTGGGGCAGCCCCAGGTCCAGCAACAGTGTGTGCTGTTTGCTGCGATGCACCACCAACCCCAGGTGCGAGGCCAACAAGGCACCATCGCCGTCGCATTGGGCACCATACAGCACCGTCAGCGCCCCCAGATTGGGGTTGGGTGCCGTGGGCGGCAGGCGTTTGCTGAGGCGCCGTACCAGGCCCGCCACCTCACTGGAGCGCGAGCCGTAGGCGACGAAGTCCCGCGCACCGGCGCGCATGGCGTTGAGCACCAACTGGTTGTCCATGCCATCGCCCAGGGCCACCACCGCCAGCATTGGCTTGGCCTCCAGGGCACCTTCGATCAGGGCGCACTGGTTGCTCACCTGATCACGGTCCAGCCCTATGAATACCAGGCTGGCGAAGGTCACGTCGACCAGCGCCAGCAGTTCGTCAAGGCTGTCGCCGGCGGCGCCAACCACTTGGCCCAGGGGCGCAAGCGCGCCCTGCAGCCACTCCAGATCGCCGTCGTTGCGGGTAATGGCGAGAAAAGTCTGACTCAGGCTCTGGCTCATTTGGACAGCCCACTCATTCGGTCAAAGTCACCATTTTCGAGGAAGTACATCCTGTACCAGTTGGGGTCGTAGTTATGCAGGTTCTCGCCGGGCAGGTTGGGCAGGCGCGCGTCTGCGGCCAGGGGCCTGACCAGATGCGGCGTGACCACCATCAGCAGCTCTTTTTCCTCGCGGCTGATGGACGATGTGCGGAAGAACGCACCCAGCACCGGGATATCGCCCAGGCCGGGGAATTTGCTCACGTCGGAGACGGTCTTGTTGCTGATCAGGCCGCTGATCACGAAGCTTTCGCCATCGGCCAGGGAGACGCTGGTGTCGGTACGGCGTACGTTAAGGGCAGGCACCGTGGTGCCGGCTACGGTGAGGCCTCCGCTGTAGTCCAGTTCGCTGACCTCCGGCGCCACCTTCAGCGTGATCCGGTCGCCGCTGACCACCGTGGGGGTCAGCGTCAGGCGGATGCCGAATTCCTTGTACTCGATGGAAATGTTGTTACTGCCGGCACTGGGCACAGGGATGGGCACCTCGCCACCGGCCAGGAAACTCGCACTCTGACCATTTAGGGCTACCAGGCTGGGGCGTGCCAGGGTGTAGGCAAAGCCGCTGCTTTCCAGGGCGTTGATCAGGCCCAACACTTTGCCGCCGCCAAAGGCGATGTTGAAAGTGCCGCTGGCCAATGTTGCGGCGCCCGCGACGTCACCGATGCCCCCCGGCGCTACTGTGCCGGAGACGGTATTGGGGGAGCCGAAGAGAAAATTCGAGCCCTTGCCGAAAATGGACGTGCTGGCTTCCTTGAGCTTGGTGCGGCTGACTTCCACAAAACGGATATCGGTCTGCACCTGGCTGGGCAGGTTCGGATCCGTGGAGGGCGGCCCGCCATGGGCGTCCAGCGCCGCCGAGGCAGCACCGCGCACGAACACCATGCTCTGGCGCGGCGCGGTGGAACATCCGGTCCACACCATCAGGCTGGTGGTGCCCTGGGCGACGCCGGTCAGCAGGAACGCATTGTCACCGGCCGGGTGCACGTCGGCGATGTTCTGATCGCCGATCGCTACCCGGGTGACCGGTACCGGGCTGTGCAACTCAGCCTGCAGCCCCTGTTGTATCTCAAGCACTCCAGCCAGGGGGGGCAACTGCGCGCAGCCGGCTGGCGCGGCCTGCACCCCAGCCGCGCAAAACCCCGCCAGCAATGCGCCGGAGAGGATTCGCTGGAAAACTGGCACGGTACGACAGCTCATTGAAGGCATCCTTGCAGTGTTCAGGGCATTTGCGGTTGGGTGGGGGTGGCTGCCTGGTCGGCCTGCTGGTTGCCACGTATCACCTCCATGGCACGCCGTGCGGTGCCTGCAACCGGTCCGGCGGCCGGCGTGGCACTGGTCATGGCCAGCTGGCTGAACTCAAGCAACTGACGGTTGGCAGTCTGCGCCAACGCGGCCGAATCGTCCTGGTTGGCCCAGTATCGGGCCAGGCGTTTTTCCTCGACGCTGCGGACCGCCAGGCGCAGGGTGCCCGCCTGCGCCGCGAGCATCAGCCGGGTGACCACCGCCTGGGGCACGGCCAGCACCACCGTGCGGGCCGTGCGCAACGGTTGATCATCGCCCTTGGTGCCGACCGTCGCCGGGCGACCGTCATTGGCCAAGCCCATTTGATCGCCGATGCTCAGCACGCGCACCGCCGGGATCACTACCTGTGCAGAGGCCGAGGGATTGTTTTGTTCCTGCCGCAGATACAGCATCACGTCGACGTAATCACCCGGCGCGATCTGGCCGGCAGCACCAATCACTTCGTCAACCGCCACCGCCAGAGCGCGCTCGTTGGGGTGGATCATGCGCGACAGAGGCCCGCCCGCGCTCAGTACGTCCTCGCCCAGCCAGGTGCCCGCCGGCAACGCCCGCCAGGTCGATCGCCCGATGACTTTATCGGTGGTGGCGACGCTGCCCGGCGGGGCAATGCGCACCTTTTCCACCGTAAGGT
Organism: gamma proteobacterium L18; assembly: GCA_000497835.1. Classification (GTDB taxonomy): domain Bacteria; phylum Pseudomonadota; class Gammaproteobacteria; order Pseudomonadales; family Pseudomonadaceae; genus Aquipseudomonas. The sequence continues at coordinate 58,374 of KI547169.1, forward strand.
CCGCAGCCGTGAGCTGGGCATAGGGGGGCACGTCACGGGCCAATACCACCACCGGCTGCAGCAAGTCGGGTGGTGGTGCATCGGCAGAACCCTGTGGTGAGGGGGCGGCTACGCACTCGGCCGCGGGAGCCGCGGCTGGCGGGGGCGAGGCCGATTTGCCGAGCACAATGCCCCAGTACCCGGCCACGAGTGCACCCAACAGGAACAGGCCTGCCAGGATCATGGTCATTCGACTGCTCATCTGGGCGCCTCCCTATGCCTTGCCAGCCTCGGCCCTCATGAGCCCGTCACGCAGCAGTGTTAAATACGTGAAACCGTTTCGCTATTTCAAGGTAGTAGAGCTAGGACGAAACGCCATTAACGGGGCCAACAAAATGATCGCAAACGTTGGCGCTCCGGAAAAACAACGACTTATTGACGCGCCGTAGCTGACTATCACTTTGGTGATAATGCTTTCTTACAGTTGTGGGGCGTCAGCTTGTTGTCGATGCTTCTGATGAAGGGGAATGCATTGCACATTCTTGAGCAGCAGCGTTCTTAAACGCTAAGGAGAGTCCTCATGTCCTTCATCAAATACTTCATCCACGCCCAACTCAAGGTCGAGCAGTTCATGAAGGAGACCGAAGGTGCTTCGGGTATCGAATATGCCATCGTCGCCGCCATGGTTGCGGTGGTCATCATTGGCCTGAGTACTGGAATTCAGACAGGTATCAAAAGCATCTTCACCTCCATCAAATCCGCTCTTCCCACAACCTGATGTACTACAGTGAACGCATCACGCCCTTTTTTGCGGCTGCCAATTCATGATTAGACCCGGCATCAGGTATTGCTTATGAGCCCTTCTCCCACCCCACGCCAACAACTGCTTCTCGTGGACGACGAAGAAGACGCGCTGCTGGAACTGGCCGAACTGCTCGAGGGTGAAGGCTTCACCTGCTTCACCGCCACCTCGGTCAAGCTCGCCCTGCACCATCTCACCCGCAACCCCGACATTGCGCTGGTCATCACCGACCTGCGCATGCCGGAGGAAAGCGGCATGTCGCTGATCCGGCGGCTGCGCGAGCACACCTCGCGCCAGCACTTGCCGGTTATCGTCACCTCGGGCCACGCCGACATGGAGGACGTCAGCGACATGCTGCGCCTGCAGGTGCTGGACCTGTTCCGCAAGCCCATCTACCACGTGCGGCTGCTGGAAACCCTGAACAACCTGTTCCCCGAACCCAAGATCCATCTGGTTGGCCACTGATACCGGTTAGCAGCAACTGTCTTGCGAGATCAACATGTGGGAGATTCCATGGTGTTGGGCAACCTTGTAGCAGCGGCCGTTAGGCCGCGTCACTGACGCCGCGTACTGTCGGATCTACCGCGTCGCCTATGACGCAGCCTTCGGCAGCTGCTACAGAGGCGAGGCGTACACTGTGTGAGCAAAGCTTGCTCGCGATACAGGCGACGCGGTCTTTCTGGGCTATGGTGTCGATGCCATCGCGAGCAAGCTTTGCTCCCACAGGGGTGAGGCCCGCCTCTGTAAACTGCCGAAGACTGCGTCGCGATCGACGCGGTGTCCCCGATATTCATGGCTACGATATAGATGGGGAACTCGGCGCAATCGGCCGTGCCCAAGGCTCTGGCCGGCAGCAGGCCGGTAATCGATCGGGAAGCTCACATGCACGCAGAAGGTTTTTTCGAATGGCTCGGCCAGGCGCTGGGGGCGATCATTCGTTTTGTGGTGGACAGCCTCAGCTGGCTGTTCAATCTGCTGGCCCACGCTGGCGGTAATTTTGTCGACGGCTTGTCGCGTACATTGGGGATGGACGCTTCGCTGGTCAGCATCATCGCGTTGGTGATTGGCCTGATGTTTCTTTATTCAGCCCTGCGGGCCTTCATGCGCGCGTCGATTTTCCTCGGGGTGATCTGGCTGATTCTGGGGCTGTGGTTACTCAGCTGGATCATTCACTGACCCGCTTCAGGTAGCATGGCGGCCCGCGAGGAGCCTCCATGAACACACTGTTTGACGACTGGCGCCACCGCCCCACCCATCGCCGGGTGTGGGCACTGGCCGCGCCAATGATCCTTTCCAATATTTCCGTGCCGCTGGTGGCGCTGGTGGACAGCACCGTCATCGGCCACCTGCCCCACGCCCATCAGTTGGGCGCCGTGGCCGTGGGCGCCAGCCTTTACGGTTTCCTGGCCTGGGCCATGGGCTTTTTGCGCATGGGCGCCACCGGCTTCGCCGCCCAGGCCGCCGGGCGCGACGACGGCGCCGGGCTGCGCCAGGTGCTGGCCCAGGGGCTGCTGCTGGCCATGCTGTTTTCGCTGCTGCTGTGGGCGCTGGCCCTGCCCTTCAGCCATCTGGCACTGGGGCTGATGCAGCCCTCGGCGGAGCTTGCGCAAAGCACTCGCGACTTCTTCCAGGTGCGTTTGCTCGGCCTGCCCGGGGCGTTGGCCAGTTATGCGCTGGTGGGCTGGTTCCTGGGCACCCAGAATGCCCGGGCGCCGCTGGCGATACTGCTGGTGACCAACCTCACCAACATCGTGCTCAACCTGTGGTTCGTGCTGGGCCTTGGCTGGGGCGTGATCGGCTCGGCCTGGGCCTCGGTGCTGTCGGAGTGGCTGTCGGTGGCCATCGGCCTGGCCCTGACTCGCCCTGCCCTGCGCGCCTACCCGGGCCAGGTGGCCTGGGCGGCGCTGAAGGTGTGGCAGAACTGGAAACCGATGCTGGTGGTGAACCGCGACATCTTCCTGCGCAGCCTGGCCCTGCAGCTGGTGTTTTTCCTGATCACCGTGCAGGGCGCCCGCCTGGGCGACGCCACCGTGGCGGCCAATGCCTTGCTGCTCAACGGCCTGATGGTGACGGCCTACGCCCTGGATGGTCTGGCCCATGCGGTGGAGGCCCTGTGCGGGCATGCCATTGGCGCCGGCAAACGGGACGAACTACGCCGCTCGATGACGGTTGCCTGCGGCTGGTCGCTGTTGGCCAGCGTGGCGTTTGCGCTGGTGTTTCTGCTGGGTGGGCAGCTGTTCATCGCGGCGCAGACCAGCATCCCGAGCGTGCGCGAAACGGCGGATATCTACTTGCCTTATCTGGCGGTTCTGCCGTTGATTGCGGTGTGGAGCTATTTGCTGGACGGGCTGTTCATTGGTGCCACGCGTGCGCGGGAAATGCGCAATGCGATGTTGCTGAGCGTGGTGCTGATGCTGCCGGTGGGGGTGGTGACCATGGGCTGGGGCAACCATGGGTTGTGGATAAGTTTTCTGTTGTTCATGGCGCTGCGGGCGGTGACGTTGGGAGTGGTGGGGTGGCGATTGCAGAAACGCGATGGCTGGTTCACCTGAGCTGAATTCTTCAGAGGCAGGGCTGGCCTCATCGCGAGCAAGCTTTGCTCCCACAGTGTCATGCCGACTACGGTGCAGGGTTCAACACCGTGGGAGCAAAGCTTCGCGATGAGGCCGGTTGGGTATCGAGTGAATCAGGGAACAGACACAAAACTGACGATGTCGGGCAGTACCGGTGCCATCCAGCGCAGCGGCTTGGCCAGGCTGCCCACCAGGGTCACGTGGTTGATGCGGTTGTAGTAGAAATCCTGCACCGGCACACCCAATTCACGCAGGCGGGCAGCCAGGTGGTGGCTGTTGCGCTGTGGGTTGACCAGGCTGTCGCTGTTGGCCGCAATCAGCAATGCGGGCGGCGCGTCGGCACTCAGGTGATGGATGGGCTGTGAATCCGGCGGCTCATGTGGCGAGAAGAACACCGGCTTGGCCTCGGGGTTTTCGATCGGCAGAAAGTCGTACGGCCCGGCCAGGCCGATCCAGCCATGCAGGATGCTCGGGTCAAGCCCTTCGGCCTGCAGCCAGCGTGGGTCCAGGGCCATCATCGAGGCGTTGTAGGCCCCGGAGCTGTGCCCCATCACGAACAAGCGGCTGAGGTTGCCGCCATAGTCGGCGATATGCCGATAAGTCCAGGCCACCGCCGCAGCGTTGTCCTTGAGAAAATCCGGGTAACGCACCTGTGGATAAAGCCGGTAGTCAGCCACCACCGTCAAAATGCCCCGCGACGCCAGTGCCTCGCCGACAAAGCGGTACTGTTGCCGCGAACCGCTGTTCCAGGTGCCCCCATAGAAAAAAACCACCACCGGATGGTCCGGCAGTGGTTTGAGGGGCTGGTAGATATCCAGCTGCTGGCGCGGGTCGCCGCCGTAGGCCACGCCCGCGGTCAGCCGGTAGCTGTCCGTGGGCGTGAGGCGGTCGACCAGTTTGAGGGGCGAGCAGGCCGCCAGCACAGCCATGACCAGGCCGCCGAGCACTGCCAGCAACCCCTTCACCGGCTTACGACGACAGGTACGAAGAGCGGGTCAGGCCCAGGCGCAATGCGTCCAGGTACTGGGTACGCTCACGCGGGCTGATCTTGGCGCTGGCCACCTTGTCGCGGTAGTGGTTCATCAACTCCTCGGGCGACAAGTGCACGTAGCGCAGCATGTCTTCGATGGTGTCGTGGGTTTCGATACCGGCGCTGTACACGCTGCCGTCGGCGTTCTGGTAGATGTTCACCGAGTCGGTGTCACCGAACAGGTTGTGCATGTCGCCGAGGATTTCCTGGTAGGCGCCGACCAGGAAGATGCCCAGCAGGTAGTCCTCGCCCTCGTTCACCGAGTGCACCGGCAGGCTGGTCTCGATGCTCTGCTCGTCGACGTACTGCTTGATCTTGCCGTCGCTGTCGCAGGTCAGGTCCTGCAGCACGGCGCGGCGCATGGGCTCTTCGTCCAGGCGGTGCAGCGGCAGGATCGGCAGTACCTGGCCGATAGCCCAGGTGTCGGGCAGGCTCTGGAACACCGAGAAGTTGCAGATGTACTTGTCGGCCAGCTTGTCGTTGAGTTCGTCCAGCACCATGCGGTGCGAACGCTGACGCGCCTTCAGCGAGTTGTGCAGGCGGCGGCACACGGCGAAGTAGCACTGCTCGGCCAAGGCTTTCTGGGCCAGGGTGATCTTGCCGTCGGCGTATTGGGTGGCCACGTCGCTCATGTAGTGGGTGGCACGCCAGTAGGTCTCGGTGACCATCTCGATGTCGGTCGGGCCCAGCAGGTCAACCAGCCACTGCACGGTCTCGGGCAGGCTTTCCTTGTCCAGGATCTCGGGCACTTCGTCGTTGTGCTTCTCGACGTCAGTCACCTGCACCACCAGCATGGCGTGGTGGGCGGTCAGCGAGCGGCCGCTCTCGGAGAAGATGTGCGGGTGCGGCAGGCCCTGGGCGTCGCAGAACTCCTTGAGCATGCCCACCACCACACCGGCGTAATCGTCCATGTCGTAGTTGATGGAGCTGGCATTGCGCGAGTGGGTACCGTCATAGTCCACGCCCAGGCCGCCGCCCACGTCGATGTGGTCCACCGGCAGGCCCAGCGAACGCAGTTCGCCGTAGTAGCGGATGGCTTCCTTGAAGCCGTGCTGGTAGTCGGCCAGGTTGGCGATCTGCGAGCCCATGTGGAAGTGCAGCAGGCGGATACCGTCATCCAGGCCGGCAGCGCGGAAACGCTCCACCACCGAGATCAGCTGGGCAGCCGACAGGCCAAACTTGGATTTCTCGCCACCGGTGTCGGCCCATTTGCTGGACGCCAGCGACGACAGGCGCACGCGCAGGCCCACCTGCGGCTTGACCTTGAGCTCGGCGGCCTCTTCGATCACCAGCGCCACTTCCGACTCTTTCTCGATGACGATGAAGACGTTGTGCCCCAGCTTCTGGCCCATCAGCGCCAGGCGAATGAACTCACGGTCCTTGTAACCGTTGCAGACGATGGTGCCGCCTTTCGGCGCCAGGGCCAGCACGGCCAACAGCTCAGGCTTGGAGCCAGCTTCCAGGCCGATGGACACGTCCTGGGTGGCAATGATGTTTTCCACCACCGCTTCCTGCTGGTTCACCTTGATCGGGTACAGCGCGGTGTACTTGCTCTGGTATTCCAGGCGCTCGATGTTGGCATCGAAGGCGCCGGTCAGCTGGCGCACGCGGTCTTGCAGAATGTCGGGGAAGCGCACCAGCAAGGGCAGCGACAGGCCGCTCTTGCGCAGCTCGTCTACCTGTTCGAAGAGGTCGATGGGCGCGCTTTTCGGCCCATTGGGACGCACTTCCACGCGCCCGGCCTCGTTGATCGCGAAATAACCGGCCCCCCAATGGCGTATCCCATAAACGCTACGGCTGTCCGCAACTGTCCATTGGCTGCCATCGTCTTTGCGTGTGCGTCGTACGGACATTGAAGTCCCCTATAAAAGTCAGAATCCACCGGTAATTCGGCCGGTGCAGTGTAATAAGCGAAGATGACGATTACCTGCCAGTGCAGGGTAGACCCTGCCGGCCACGTCAAGTTTAGAAATGGAAACGCGTGGGGCTGATCAGCCGCCGGACTTTTTGGCCTTGAAACCCTGTTTGACCAGTTCGGCGAGCAGCAGCTCGACGTGGTCGCCCTGGATTTCGATGACACCGTCCTTCAGCGCCCCGCCAGTACCGCAGCGACGCTTGAGGGTGGTGGCCAGTTCCTTGAGGTCGTCAGGCGCCAGCGGGACGCCGGTGATGGTGGTCACCGTCTTGCCGCCCCGGCCCTTGCTTTCACGACGCACACGGGCAATCCCGTCACCTTCGGGGATGACGTTCTGCTTGCAGGTGCAGGCATCTACGGGTTGACGACAGTCCGGGCAATGCCGACCTGCATCGGTGGAGAACACCAGGCCGCCGAGTGCGGCGAATGATGCGGCTTTTTTGGCCACTGGCAATCCTCTTGTGAGGACGAAAAAACTGGCCGGCGCACAGGGCGGGTTCCGACCGCGAAGCCCCACTCAGGCAGGGGCAGCGCTACTGAAGCCATGGGGATGGCGACAGCTTGAAAAGGTCGCGCAGTGTAACGGCAAATGCAAGGATTGCTAAGTGCAAAAACGCGCCATTTTCCACAGTAATCGCGACGCCTGCTGCCAACCTAGAACACTGCCTTTGTGAGAGCTGGCTTGCCAGCGAGCCTTTAAGTGCCAAAAGCTCGCTGGCAAGCCAGCTCCCACAAGGTCAGGGAGTGACGACTCGCTGCAATGCTGCCAACGAGTCAGGGCAATAGGGCCGTGTCCGGCTGTCCGCCAGGGCCTGCGCCACCGGGATGAAGTTCGCCTCCATCACCTCTTCAGGCTGCACATTCAGCGGGCCATCCCAGACAGCGGAGAACACCGCGCACCAGATGCGGTTATCCGGCTGGTCGAAAAAGAACTGGCCATGGGGCGTCAACGGCACGCCCGACACGCCCAACTCCTCCTCCAACTCCCGCGCCGCCGACTCGGCGTAGCTTTCGCCTGCACCCACCATTCCCCCCGCCGCCACGTCCCAGTAGCCCGGGTACACGGCCTTGCTCAAGGTACGCCGGTGCACGCACAGCTCACCGGCGGAGTTGAACAGCAGGATGAAAGTGGCGCGGCCGATCAGCCCGCGCTCGCGTATTTCCTGGCGCGGCAAGGCGCCCAGCAGGTTGTCCTGCTCATCGACCCAGACGATCGCCTCGGCGTCGGATGCGGCGCGGTGCGCCGCCTCTTTATCGGAGTACGACATCCATCACCCCTGGGACAACAGCTGACGCAGGTCGATGACCGCTGCGTTGGCCCGGGAGATGTAGTTGGCCATGACCAGCGAGTGGTTGGCCAGGATGCCGAAGCCGCTGCCGTTGAGGATCATCGGGCTCCAGACAGGTTCCTGCGAGGCTTCCAGCTCGCGGATGATCTGGCGCACGCTGACCGTGGCGTTCTTCTTGGCCAGCACGTCGGCAAAGTCGACCTCGATGGCCCGCAACATGTGCGACAACGCCCAGGCCTGGCCACGGGCTTCATAGAACACGTTGTCGATCTGCATCCACGGGGTCTCGACGATTTCCTCGTCCAGCTGCGGCGCCTGGCCCGGCACGATGGTCTCGGTCTTCGAAGTGGTGTTCAGCTTGACCCGGCCTACGCTGGCCGACAGGCGCTGGGACAGGGAGCCAAGGCGCGTGGCCACGTCACCCAGCCAGTTATTGAGGTTGTCGGCACGCGGGTAGAACAGTGCGCCGGTCTGGTTGGGGTCGGACAGCCGGGCCTGGTAGCGGCTCAGGGAATTGATGCCGTCCTGGAACTCGGACTCGCTGGACGGCCAGATCCAGCTCTTGTTGTCGAAGTTGAACTTGGGCTCGGCACGTACCAGGTCCGCATCTTCCGCCGACTGCGACTGCGAACGGGCGAAGTCCTTGCGCATGGCCCGCGACAGGTCACGCACCTGCACCAGCACGCCGTACTCCCAGCTGGGCATGTTGTCCATCCACAAGCCTGGCGGGAAGCGGTCGTTGGAGATATAACCACCCGGCTTGTGCAGCAAGGTGCCGGCGACGGTCTTCAGGGTTTCCACCGTGGTGTAGCCGATGACCATCTTGTGACCTTCGGCGGCCGCCGCTTCCTGAGCGTGCTGCTGCACCGGGAACAGGGCCGGCTCCTCGCTCCAGTACCAGCCCAGCAACCCAGTGACCACCAGGTACAGACAGACCACGGTCAGCAGCGCGCGGCTCACCAGCAGGCCGCCAAGATAGCTGCGCGGCGCGGCCTTGGCAGGCCCCTGGCTATCGGCGGGTTGGCGCGGTTCGCCTTTGCCTGTGCGGTTCTTCCAGTCCAGCATGGCTTTATTCCTTTCGATCACTGAATTCAAAAAATTCGACCGCACGCCCGGCGCATCGTGCCAGCGGGGTTGCCGATCCTGCATGCACTATAAAGGAACCTGCGCCATTGGGATAAGCGACTGACAAGTCATTAAATGAACACACAAGGCAAAAGGTTATTTCCCGCAGGAGCGTCGCGCGAAAGGAAAGTAGTGCTAGCATAGAGCCACTATCGAGTCGCAGCGCCCCTAACCAGTAGTCAGTCCATGACCGAAGCAGACGACCCCAGCCGAGAGCGCCTCAAGCATCACTTTGCCCAGCGCGTGATTCACCAGGCCCGCCAGATTCTGGAGATTTGGCAGCGACTGCACCGCAGCGAATGGACCAGTGACGATCTGCAGGAGCTCAACGAGGCCAATCTGCGACTGCTGCGCTTCGCCGAGCGTTTCGAGCAACCCGAACACACCGAAATCGCCCATCACCTCAACCAGGTATTGCTGGCCGTCGAAGATAATCGCGCTCGCTTGAGCAGCGAACTGATCAACGAACTCAACCGCCTGATGCAGCGCCTTTCGCGCACCGGCCTGCGCCATGGCGACGAGCTGGACCTTACGCCCCTGCCGCCCCTGCGCAAGCCTGTGTATGTGCTGTTGCAAGATAGCGAACGTGGCGAACGCCTGGCCATGCAGCTGGAGTTCTTCGGCCTGCATGCCCAGGCGCTGGACAGCGTTCCCGCCTTTCTGGCCTCGATGCAGGAATGCGAGCCGGCGGCCATTGTCATGGACGTCGACTTCGGTGGCTGCGGGCTTGGCTTGCAATTGGCCGCCAGGGCCCAGGACGGCCGGGACCCGAAGCTGCCGCTGCTGTTCTTCAGCCTGCACGAAACCGATACCCCTACCCGCCTGGCCGCCGTGCGCGCGGGTGGCCAGGAATTCCTGACCGGTACACTGGAAGCCTCCAGCCTGCTGGAAAAAATCGAGAACCTGACCTGCGTGGCCCAGTACGAGCCGTTCCGGGTGCTGATCATCGACGACTCGCGCGCCCAGGCCATGTACACCGAACGCCTGCTCAACGGCGCCGGGATCGTCACCCGCACCCTGACCGACCCGATCGGGGCCATGGCCAACCTCGCCGACTTCCAGCCCGACCTGATCATCCTCGACATGTACATGCCCGCCTGCACGGGCACCGAGCTTGCCAAGGTGATCCGCCACAACGACCGCTATGTCAGCGTGCCGATCATCTACCTGTCGGCCGAGGATGACCTGGACAAGCAGCTGGATGCCATGAGTGAGGGCGGCGACGACTTCCTGACCAAACCCATTCGCTCGCGGCACTTGATCACTACCGTGCGCAACCGCGCCTCACGCGCGCGCAACCTCAAATCGCGCATGGTTCGCGACAGTCTTACCGGGCTGTACAACCACACCCATATCCTGCAATTGCTGGAAGACTGTGCCTTCCGCGCGCGCCGCGAAGGCAAGCCGCTGAGCTTCGCCATGCTCGACATCGACCATTTCAAGAAGGTCAACGACAGCCACGGCCACCCCATGGGCGACCGGGTCATCAAGAGCCTGGCGCTGTTCCTCAAGCAGCGTCTGCGCAAGACCGACTTCATTGGCCGTTACGGCGGCGAGGAATTCGCCATCGTCATGCCCGACACGGATCTTGCGGCCGCCCATGCTGTACTGGATGAAATCCGCGAGCGCTTCGCCGAGATTCACTATCCTGCGCAGCCCCTGGACCTGTGCTGCACCTTCAGCGCCGGCGTGGTGCAGATGGGCGAAGCCAGCGACAGCCTGACCATGGCCGCCCAGGCAGATGCGGCGCTGTACCGCGCCAAGGGCAGCGGCCGCAACCGCGTGCAGACTGTCGAATAATCCCCCCTGTGGGCTCGCAAGATCAGGTAACAACCCTGTCACCTGCACGCCCGGGCCTGCTGGGCTATGATGCGCAGACTTTTGCTTTGCGAGATTGCCATGCGCCGCCTGCTTTGCCTCCTGTTACTGGTGCTGTCCCTGCCCGCTTTCAGTGCTGGCCTGCTGGACAGTCGCCCCAGCGCCACCCTGGGCAGCGCGCTGAACAACAGCAGTGATTTTCTGCCCGTCCATCAGGCCTTCCAGCTCAACGTCAGCAAAACCACGCCTGACGCCATTGTGCTGCAGTTCGTTGCCACCGATGGCTATTACCTGTACCGCCATCGTTTCCAGTTCAAGCCGACCCCGGCCGACATCAAACTGGGCGCACCGCAGATTCCCGATGGCGAGAAAAAGCACGACGAATACTTCGGCGACGTCGAGGTGTACCACGGCATTGTCGAGATCACCCTGCCCCGCGATCCCAAGGACACCCGCCCGTTTACCCTGGCCGTCACCTACCAGGGCTGCGCCGACAAGGGCCTGTGCTACCCGCCCGAGACCGAAAAGCTGGCGATCGATGGCGGCGCCGCGCAAGCCGAGCCCGCACCTGGCCCTGCCCCCGTCCAAGGCTGGGATTGGAAAGACCTGCTGCTTTACCTGCTGGGCGGCATCGGTCTGACCTTCACGCCGTGCGTATTGCCCATGCTGCCGATTCTCTCGGCCGTGGTGATGCGCGGGCAGACCAGCCGCCTGCGCCGCTACAGCCTGGCCTTGGCCTACGTGCTGCCCATGGCCTTGTGCTTTGCCATCCTCGGCGCACTGATGGGCCTGTTCGGTGCCAGCCTCAACCTGCAGGCACGCCTGCAGTCGGCCTGGGTGCTGGGGCCATTCGCACTGTTTTTCGTGCTGTTCGCGGTATCGATGTTCGGGCTGTTCGAGCTCAAGCTGCCCGCTGCGCTTACCCATAGGCTGGACCGCATCGCCGGTAATACCCAGGGCGGATCGCTGTGGGGCGCCGCAGTCATGGGCGTACTGTCCAGCCTGCTGGTATCGCCCTGTGTTTCCGCGCCCCTGGCCGGCGCACTGCTGTACATCAGCACCACGGGCGATGCGCTGGGCGGGGCGTTGAAGCTGTTCGCCCTGGGCCTGGGCATGGGCATTCCGCTGATGGCCGTGGCCATCGGCGGCGTGACCTGGCTGCCGAAAAGCGGTCCGTGGCTGGTGGTGGTCAAGAACGCCATTGGCGTCCTGCTGCTGGGGCTGGCCATCGGCTTGCTCAGCCGCGTCCTGCCGGGCCCCGTCACCTTGTTGCTGGTCGGGTTGCTGGCGGTGGGCGTAGGCCTGTTCCTGGGGGCACTGGAGTTCATCTCCAAGCCACCGCGCCAACGCCTGGCGCAGTTGCTGGGCCTGCTGCTGGTGGTCTACGGGCTGGCGTGCTGGTACGGCGCGCTCACGGGCCAGGGCGACCCGATGCGCCCACTGCCAGGGCCAGGCACTGCTGGCGCCACGGCTCAAACTGCCGGCAACTGGCAGACCATCACCACACCGGCGCAACTGGACCAGGCCCTGGCCGCCGCGAAACAGGCCGGCAAGCCGCTGGTGCTGGACTGGTATGCCGACTGGTGCATCAGCTGCAAGGTGATCGAACACGACGTGCTGACCAACCCCGAGGTCAAGGCACGGCTGGCCGGTTACCAGCAAATCCGCTTCGACGTGACCGACAGCAACGCCGAGCAGCGTGCGCTGCTGGACCGCTACAAGCTGTTTGGCCCCCCCGCCCTGATGTTCTTTGCCGCCAACGGCGACGAAATTCACGCCGCCAAGGTCGTCGGCCAGATCGACACCGCCGGCTTCCTGCAGAAAATCGCCATTGCGGACGGTCAACGGGCACCATAAGCCCCGGGGCGGTGCAATTCCGCCCCAAATGACCGTTTTACACAAGTTAGTCACAAATTTTATGCGAACATCGGGCAACGTGCTGTCTATTGTGCTTGACTGGACAGTCGCTGCCCCAGTGCGGCATAGTCACCCCGCCAGTACCTTCTGGCCCATGCAGGGAGCCCGCGAATGAAGATGATCCACTGGTTTTCGCTTGAGTTGCCCTTGGTATCAACGCAAAACGTGACGCGCCGCCAAGAGTGAGCATCCCACTCTTCGACGTGCGATTGTCCGACAGGCCATTCGCAGAATCTGCGCCATCAACCCGGCAGTGCCTCACGGCCACCGGTTTGGTCCGCGACCTTGGCGCCAGCGCACACGCAGACTGGCTGGGAGGTCGCCTTGAAACTTGTATGTACACACTACCTGAACGCCCCTGACCGACCCTTGGGAGTTGAAGATTTATGGATATTCGCAAAGTAAAGAAACTGATCGAGCTGCTGGAAGAGTCCGGCATCGACGAGCTGGAAATTCGTGAAGGCGAAGAGTCCGTACGAATCAGCCGCCACAGCAAGACCCCGGCCCAGCAGTACTACGCGCCAGCTCCAGTAGCCGCCCCGGTAGCGGCCCCAGCCGCTGCCGCCGCGCCTGCCGCTGCTGCCGACGCCCCGGCCGCCGCGCCAAAACTGAACGGCACCGTTGCCCGTTCGCCAATGGTCGGTACCTTCTACCGCAAAGCTTCGCCAGCCTCGCCAGCCTTCGTTGAAGTCGGCCAGACCGTGAAGAAAGGCGACACCCTGTGCATCGTCGAAGCGATGAAGATGATGAACCACATCGAAGCTGAAACCAGCGGTGTGATCGAATCGATCCTCGTTGAAGACGGCCAGCCGGTTGAGTTCGACCAGCCGCTGTTCACCATCGTTTGAATCGCGGAGAGCCAACGATGTCCCAACCTGCGAAATTGGAAAAAGTCCTGATTGCCAACCGCGGCGAAATCGCCCTGCGGATCCTGCGTGCCTGCAAGGAACTGGGCATCAAGACTGTTGCCGTCTACTCCAAGGCCGACAAGGAGCTGATGCACCTGGGCCTGGCAGACGAATCCGTTTGCATCGGTCCGGCACCGGCTGCGCAATCCTACCTGCACATCCCGGCGATCATCGCGGCCGCCGAAGTGACTGGCGCCACCGCCATTCACCCAGGCTATGGCTTCCTGGCTGAAAACGCCGACTTCGCCGAACAGGTCGAAAAATCCGGCTTCGCTTTCATCGGCCCGAAAGCCGACACCATTCGCCTGATGGGCGACAAGGTATCGGCCAAGCACGCCATGATCGAAGCGGGCGTGCCGACCGTTCCAGGTTCCGACGGCCCGCTGCCGGAAGACGAGGAAGAAGCCCTGCGCATCGGCCGTGAAGTCGGCTACCCGGTGATCATCAAGGCCGCCGGTGGCGGTGGTGGTCGCGGCATGCGCGTGGTGCACAAGGAAGAAGACCTGATCGCCTCGGCCAAGCTGACCCGTACCGAAGCCGGTGCTGCGTTCGGCAACCCGATGGTGTACCTGGAGAAGTTCCTGACCAACCCACGCCACGTGGAAGTTCAGGTACTGTCCGACGGCCAGGGCCACGCCGTGCACCTGGGCGACCGCGACTGCTCGCTGCAGCGCCGTCACCAGAAGGTACTGGAAGAAGCACCTGCACCGGGCATCGACGAAGAAGCCCGCCAGATGGTCTTTGCCCGCTGCGTCAAGGCGTGCATCGACATCGGCTACCGCGGCGCCGGCACCTTCGAGTTCCTGTATGAAAACGGCGCGTTCTATTTCATCGAAATGAACACCCGCGTACAGGTAGAGCACCCGGTATCGGAAATGGTCACCGGCATCGACATCGTCAAAGAGATGTTGAGCATTGCCGCCGGCAACCCGCTGTCCTTCACCCAGGACGACGTGGTTATCCGCGGTCACTCGCTGGAATGCCGTATCAACGCCGAAGACCCGAAAAACTTCATTCCTAGCCCAGGCACGGTCAAGCACTTCCACGCCCCAGGCGGCAACGGCGTTCGCGTCGATTCGCACCTGTACAGTGGCTATGCCGTACCGCCGAACTACGATTCGCTGATCGGCAAGCTGATCACCTACGGCAAGGACCGCGACGAAGCCATGGCGCGCATGCGCAACGCCCTGGACGAAATCGTGGTGGACGGGATCAAGACCAACATCCCGCTGCACCGCGACCTGACCCGCGACGAAGGCTTCTGCAAGGGTGGCGTCAACATCCACTACCTGGAACACAAGCTGGCTGCCCAGAAGTGATTCACGGTTGTAGATAGCTGCACAGAAAACCGGCCCTTGTGGCCGGTTTTTTTATGGGAAGTGCCTGCCTGGAGGTTTTTGGGGTGGCTGAGATCGCGCGCCGCCCGCGCGGCGCTTCCCGGGCAGAGCCCGGTCCTACATTTGTTTCGGGCCAATTTTGTCTGTGGTATTCCCTTGTCCGCCCTGTTTGCTCACTATAGATCTCCAGTGAACGAACAAGGCGGACCAGGTGATGGCACTGAC
>KI547169.1:73451-188137 GCA_000497835.1 gamma proteobacterium L18
GTGCCCGGGAAGCGCCGCGCGGGCGGCGCGCGATCTCGAACACACCAAAAAAACCCCGCCTAGCCCCCCGCCTTCACCCTCAATCTCTAGTAAACTCCCCCGCTTTAGCTCCCGATTCCAAAGGTACCCGCCATGCCCTGGCTACAAGTCCGTCTGGCCATCAGCCCAGAACAAGCCGAAACCTACGAAGACGCCCTGCTGGAAGTCGGCGCCGTTTCGGTCACCTTCATGGACGCCGAAGACCAGCCTATCTTCGAGCCAGAGCTCAACACCACGCCGCTGTGGACCCACACCCACCTGCTGGCGCTGTTCGAGGCCGATGCCGAGCCTGCCAGCGTATTTGCCCACCTGGAACTGCTGACCGGCGCAGCGCTGCCCGAGCACCATGCCGAAGTGATCGAAGACCAGGACTGGGAACGCAGCTGGATGGACAACTTCCACCCGATGCGCTTCGGCCAGCGCCTGTGGATCGTGCCCAGCTGGCACGCAGCCCCCGAGCCTGGCGCGGTCAACCTGCTGCTGGACCCGGGCCTGGCGTTCGGCACCGGCACCCACCCCACCACCGCGCTGTGCCTGGAATGGCTGGACGGCCAGGACCTGACCGACTGCAACGTGCTGGACTTCGGCTGCGGCTCGGGCATCCTCGCCATCGCCGCACTGTTGCTGGGCGCGAAAGAGGCCGTGGGTACCGACATCGACGTGCAGGCGCTGGAAGCCTCGCGTGAAAACGCCGGCCGCAACGGCGTCGCCGAGGACAAATTCCCACTGTACCTGCCGGAAGACCTGCCACAGGTGCAAGCCGACGTGCTGGTGGCCAACATCCTGGCCGGCCCGCTGGTGTCCCTGGCGCCGCAGCTCAGCACCCTGGTCAAGCCAGGCGGCCGCCTGGCGCTGTCGGGCATCCTCGCCGAACAGGGCGAAGAAGTGGCCGCAGCCTACGCTGCCGACTTCGATCTGGACCCTATCGCCAATCGCGATGGCTGGGTACGCATCAGTGGTCGTCGGCGCTGAGACGGCCTAGAATGGCTGCCTGCATAATCCGGACCCGCGCATGACCGACAGTTTCGTCACCCAGTGCCCCCATTGCCAGACCAGCTTCCGCGTCAGCCACAATCAATTGAGCGTGGCCCGCGGGGTGGTCCGTTGCGGCGCCTGCCTGCAAGTGTTCAACGCTGCCCGGCAACTGCTGGAGCAAAGCGCTGGGCGTCAGGAACAAGCTGTCGCCCCGCAGCCAGCGACCCCAGAGCGTCGCGCCACGCCCATCAGCCTGCGTGAGTGGTCGGCCAACGAGCTGGACCTGGACCAACTTGATCTGGATGGCGAACTCGCCCGCCTGGAACAACGGGAAATCCAGCCTGCCAAGACTTTCCGCGACCAGCCGTCACGCAAAGAGTCGTTCAGCGCCAGCCGCGACGACGCCCATGACGAGTGGCACGATAAGCCGTTCGGCACCCATGGCGACGAAGAAGAGCTGCACGACGATGACCCGGCGCCGCCGATCATCGAGCGTGAACCACCGCTGGACGAAGAGCCGACCGCCATCAATGAGCGCACCGAGCCTTCGCTGTCGCTGACACCTTCGGAGCACGAAGAGCCGGCCATCGGCGCGCTGCATGCCGATGATGACTTGCCTGCCCGCGGCGATCGCCTGTCCGCTGTTGACGACGATGAAGAAGAGGCCGACGAACCGGCACCGCGCCAGGGCAAGCAGAAGCACGAACGCAGCGAGCCCAACCTGCGCGACGCCCCGCTGCTGGACCTGATCGACGACCCGCTGCAACTGGACTGGCAGAAACGCCGCACGCCGTGGGGCAAGCGTTTGCTGTGGCTGCTGTTGACGCTAATCGCGGCCTTGGCCCTGGCCGGCCAGTACGTGTGGTACCACTTCGATGAACTGGCCCGCCAGGATCAGTATCGCCCCTGGTTCCAGCAAGTCTGCCCAAGCCTGGGCTGCACCGTGCCGTCCAAGGTCGATATCGACAAGATCAAGAGCAGCAACCTGGTGGTGCGCAGCCACCCGGATTTCAACGGCGCACTGGTAGTGGATGCGATCATCTACAACCGGGCGGCGTTCTCCCAGCCGTTCCCGCTGCTGGAGCTGCGTTTTGCCGACCTCAACGGCCATCTGATCGCCAGTCGTCGTTTCAAGCCGGGCGAATACCTGTCGGGCGAGCTGGCCGGACAGGCGGAGATGCCGCCGCAGACGCCGATCCACATCTCCCTGGACATCCTGGACCCGGGCGCGAAAGCGGTGAACTACAGCCTGAGCTTCCGCTCCCCCGAGTGATGCCCCTGACGCAGCCTTCGGCAGCTACAGGCCGGCGTCGTTTGCATCGCGGCCAAGGCCGGCTCCTACCACGGACGGTGTAGGAGCCGACTTCAGTCGCGATGCAGGCGACGCCATTTCAAGACAGTTGCTGCTACATCACCCTGTAGCAGCTGCCGAAGGCTGCGTCAGACCCCACCACCGACTGTCGCGTGGCAACCAAACCACCCGGCATAAGCCAATAGTTGTTCAGATTTTATCCAAAACGATCTTTATCCGGTCACCGAGAGCGGGTATTATGCCCACCCTTTTTCGAACTCTAATGATCCGGCCCCACAACAGGGAACACCTATGTCGGCGGTACGCATCGGCCCATATACACTGAAGAACGCCTTGATCCTTGCCCCGATGGCAGGGGTCACGGACCAGCCCTTCCGTCAGCTTTGCCGACGGATGGGCGCAGGCCTGGTTGTATCAGAAATGGTCACCAGCGACATGAGCCTGTGGAACAGCCGCAAGTCGCGCCTGCGCATGATTCACGAAGGTGATCCCGAGCCCCGCTCGGTACAGATCGCCGGTGGTGACGCGCAGATGCTGGCAGCGGCGGCGCGGGCCAACGTCGAGATGGGCGCCCAGATCATCGACATCAACATGGGCTGCCCGGCGAAGAAAGTCTGCAACAAGGCGGCAGGTTCCGCTTTACTGAAAGACGAGGCACTGGTGCAGGAAATCCTGCACGCCGTGGTTGCCGCCGTCGAGGTGCCGGTCACCTTGAAGATTCGCACCGGCTGGGACCGGGCGAACAAGAATGGCATCACGGTTGCACGCATTGCCGAACAGGCAGGCATCAGCGCCCTGTCGGTGCACGGGCGCACACGCGCCGACCTGTATACCGGTGAAGCCGAGTACGACACCATCGCTGCCATCAAGCAGGCGGTGTCGATCCCGGTCTTCGCCAATGGCGACATCACCTCGCCGCAAAAGGCCCGGCAGGTCCTCGACGCCACCAGCGCCGACGGTCTGCTGATTGGCCGGGCTGCCCAGGGGCGGCCGTGGATCTTTCGCGAAACCGAGCATTACCTGCGTACCGGCGAACTGCTGCCGGCGCCGCAATTGAGTGAAGTGGAACAGATTCTGCTGGAGCACCTGGCTGCGCTGCACGCCTTCTATGGCGATGTAATGGGCGTTCGAATCGCCCGCAAGCACGTCGGGTGGTACCTGGCAACCTTGCCGGGCGCCAAGGAATTTCGCGCCCAGTTCAATCGTTTGGAAGATACGGAAGCGCAGTGCGCCAACGTTCGCCGGTTCCTCAGCGAATGTAACGAGAGCCCTGTGAAAGGGGACGGACAGGGGGTGGCCGCATGACGATGATGACCGAGACTTTAGTGAGTGGAACAACGCCCGTGAGCGACAACGTCAACTTGAAACAGCACCTCAACACGCCCAGCGAAGAGGGTCAGACCCTTCGTGGCAGCGTCGAGAAGGCGCTGCACAATTATTTCGCCCATCTTGAGGGCGCTGCCGTCACTGACGTGTACAACCTGGTGCTTTCCGAAGTCGAGGCCCCCTTGCTCGAAAGCGTAATGAACTACGTCAAGGGCAACCAGACCAAGGCCAGCGAGATGCTGGGCCTGAATCGCGGTACCTTGCGCAAGAAGCTCAAGCAATACGATCTGCTGTAAGCATGCATTCAAACCAGAAAAGGCGACCTGTCCAGGGTCGCCTTTTTTGCTGACTCCTCTGCTTTAGACGGAAATTGAAATGACCGACCAGACTACCCGCCTGCCCGTCCGCCGCGCTTTGATCAGCGTTTCCGACAAGACCGGTATCCTTGAATTCGCCCGTGAACTCGAAGCCCTGGGCGTCGAGATCCTGTCCACCGGCGGTACCTTCAAGCTGCTTGCGGACAACGGCGTTGCCGCAGTGGAAGTGGCGGATTACACCGGTTTTGCCGAAATGATGGACGGCCGGGTGAAAACCCTGCACCCGAAAATCCACGGCGGCATCCTGGGCCGTCGCGGCATCGACGACGCCATCATGAGCGAGCACGGCATCAAGCCGATTGATCTGGTCGCGGTCAACCTCTACCCGTTTGAAGCCACCATCAGCAAGCCAGGCTGCGACCTGCCGACCGCCATCGAGAACATCGACATCGGCGGCCCGACCATGGTCCGCTCTGCTGCCAAGAACCACAAAGACGTGGCCATCGTGGTCAACGCCAGCGACTACGGCCAAGTGCTGGCCAGCCTGAAAGACGGCGGCCTGACCTACGCCCAGCGCTTTGACCTGATGTTGAAAGCCTTCGAGCACACCGCTGCCTACGACGGCATGATCGCCAACTACATGGGCACCGTGAACCAGGCTGCCGAGACCCTGAGCACTGAAGGCCGCAGCGAGTTCCCGCGCACCTTCAACAGCCAGTTCATCAAGGCCCAGGAAATGCGCTACGGCGAGAACCCGCACCAGAGCGCGGCGTTCTACAAGGAAGCCAAGCCGGCCGAAGTGGGCATCGCCACCGCCGAGCAGCTGCAGGGCAAGGAACTGTCCTACAACAACGTGGCCGACACCGACGCCGCGCTGGAATGCGTGAAGAGCTTCGTCAAGCCGGCCTGCGTGATCGTCAAGCACGCCAACCCGTGCGGCGTGGCCGTCAGCCCTGACGCCGAAGGCGGCATCCGCCAGGCCTACGAGCTGGCCTACGCCACTGACACCGAATCCGCGTTCGGCGGCATCATCGCCTTCAACCGCGAACTGGACGCCGAGACCGCCAAGGCCATCGTCGACCGTCAGTTCGTGGAAGTGATCATCGCCCCGTCGGTGAGCGCCGAAGCCCGCGCCATCGTCGCCGCCAAGGCCAACGTGCGCCTGCTGGCCTGCGGCGAGTGGTCGGCTGACCGCGCCGCTGCCTGGGACTACAAGCGCGTCAACGGCGGCCTGCTGGTACAGAGCCGTGACATTGGCATGATCAGCGCCGACGACCTGAAAGTGGTGACCAAGCGCGCCCCTACCGAGCAAGAGATCCACGACCTGATCTTCGCCTGGAAAGTGGCCAAGTACGTGAAGTCCAACGCCATCGTCTACGCCAAGAACCGTCAGACCATCGGTGTCGGCGCCGGCCAGATGAGCCGCGTCAACTCCGCGCGCATCGCTGCCATCAAGGCCGAGCACGCTGGCCTGCAGGTGCAGGGTTCGGTCATGGCATCGGACGCGTTCTTCCCGTTCCGAGACGGCATCGACAACGCGGCTAAAGTGGGTATCACTGCCGTGATCCAGCCAGGCGGTTCGATGCGCGACGCTGAAGTGATTGCTGCTGCCGACGAAGCCGGCATTGCCATGGTATTCACTGGCATGCGCCACTTCCGCCACTAACTGACCAAGGGCGCCCCGCATCAATACTGTAGGAGCCGGGCTTGCCCGCGATGGCGATCTCAAGGCCGTCATCGCGGGCAAGCCCGGCTCCTACAGTGTCAGCGCAAGGCAGGCGCCCTCCCGCATTCAGCGTCACCGAGGTTATTAACTATGAACGTATTGATCATCGGCAGCGGCGGTCGTGAACACGCCCTGGCCTGGAAAGTAGCCCAGGACCCACGCGTCGAGAAAGTCTTCGTCGCCCCCGGCAACGCCGGCACCGCCATCGAAGCCAAGTGCGAAAACGTCGCCATCGACGTGCAGGCCATCGAGCAACTGGCCGACTTCGCCGAGAAAAACGTCGCCCTGACCATCGTCGGCCCGGAAGTGCCCCTGGTTGCCGGCGTTGTCGACCTGTTCCGCTCGCGCGGCCTGGACTGCTTCGGCCCAACCAAGGGCGCGGCCCAGCTGGAAGGCTCCAAGGCGTTCGCCAAGGACTTCCTGGCCCGTCACAAGATCCCGACCGCCGAATACCAGAACTTCACCGAGATCGAGCCAGCCCTGGCCTATCTGCGTGAAAAAGGCGCGCCGATCGTGATCAAGGCCGACGGCCTGGCCGCAGGCAAAGGCGTGATCGTGGCCATGACCCTGGCCGAAGCCGAGGACGCGGTACGCGACATGCTGGCTGGCAACGCCTTTGGCGACGCCGGTTCGCGCGTGGTGATCGAAGAGTTCCTGGACGGCGAAGAAGCCAGCTTCATCGTCATGGTCGACGGCAAGAACGTGCTGCCGATGGCCACCAGCCAGGACCACAAACGCGTCGGCAACGGCGACAGCGGCCCGAACACCGGCGGCATGGGTGCCTACTCCCCTGCCCCTGTGGTAACCGCTGACGTGCACCAGAAGGTCATGGACCAGGTGATCTGGCCGACCGTGCGCGGCATGGCCGAGGAAGGCAACGTCTACACCGGCTTCCTGTACGCAGGCCTGATGATCGACAAGGCGGGCAACCCCAAGGTCATCGAGTTCAACTGCCGCTTCGGCGACCCTGAAACCCAGCCGGTGATGCTGCGCCTGCAGTCCAGCCTGGTACTGCTGGTGGAAGCGGCCATGGCCCAGGCCCTGGACAAGATCGAAGCCCAGTGGGACCCGCGCCCAAGCCTGGGCGTGGTGCTGGCCGCTGGCGGCTACCCTGGCGACTACGCCAAGGGCGCTGCCATCGGTGGCCTGGACGCCGCCGCGCAACTGGCCGGCAAAGTGTTCCACGCCGGTACCGCACTCAAGGACGGTCAGGTCGTGACCTCGGGCGGCCGCGTACTGTGCGCCACTGCCCTGGGCAACACCGTTGGCGAGGCCCAGCAACAGGCCTACGCCCTGGCCGCCAAGATCGACTGGGAAGGCTGCTTCTACCGTACCGACATTGGCTACCGCGCCATTGCCCGCGAAAACGGTCAGTAAACCCCGCGCCTAAGCCTGAAGTACCGGGTTTTCCCGGTACTTTCAGGCCGTTCGGCCACTTGCCCTACGCTTTATCCACCGCGCATAGTTATACTCAGTCATTAACCTTGGAAGGGATTTCGCTGTGCGCTGGCTCAGGATCGCCATTTCATCGATAGTCAGTGTACTGACGCTGCTCTGCGTATGCCCGGCTCAGGCCGAGTCCAGCAGCGGCTGGTCGGTATTGCTCGATGAACACGCACGCCTGCAACTGAGCGACATCCGCTCCGACCGATTCCAGAACCAGTTCAGCCCCATCGAGCTCAACCAACTGGTTGCCAGCGGCCCCAATGCCGCCCAGTGGCTGCACTACCGCCTGCCCCCGCCTGCCCACGAACAAGTGGTACGCATCTACGCGCCCGACCTTGCCGACCTGGATTTCTACGTCCTGGACGGTGATCGGCTGATCAGCCAGCGCCGCAACGATGCCGGCGTCCCGGGCGGCGAGCCGTCCTTTGCCAACACCGACATCCTGTTGGCCGTACCGGTCAGCCAGAAACCGCTGGACCTGTACCTGCGCCTCACCTCCGAGCACCAACTGCGCCCCAGCGTCAGCCTGATGCCCGCCATCAGCGCCGCCAGCGACCAGCGCGAGACCTTGTTCATGGGCCTGCTGTTTGGCTGCCTGGCCATGCTGGTTATCCACAATCTGGCGCGCTATGCCTACAGCCGCTCCAGCAGCAGCCTGTGGCTGGCGGCATCGGAAGCCTTGCTGACCCTCAGCGCAGCCATCCTGCTCAACCTCAGCGGGCCGTGGTTCGACACCTGGCACTCGCTGCGCACCACCGGTAGCTACCTGGCACTGATGCTGGCGGCCATTTGCTGCGTATTGTTCACCCAGCGCTTCTTCGCGCCGCGCTCCACGCCGCTGATCGACCGCCTGCTGACTGCCGCCAAATTGCTGATCGGGCTGAGCGGCCTGATGGTGTTGCTGATCGATGGCTTGCCCATCAACTCCATCACCTACGCGATGATGGTGGTGGGTGGCCTGGCCATGCTGCTGACTTCCGCCTATCACTGGCAGCAAGGCTACCGCCCGGCGCGTTTGTTCACTTGCGCCATGCTGTTGCTGAACCTGGGCGTGCTGATCGTGCTGCCGGCCCTGCTGGTGCTCACCCGCACGCCGCCACAGTGGTTGGCGCTGGGCCTGATGGCCGTGGGCGCGCTGACCGGCCTGATGCTGAACACGGCCCTGAGCGAACGCCTGCGCAACATCAGCGAAGACCGTTTCAGTGCCAGCCGCGAGTTGGCCGCCAGCAACGCAGAGGTCAACGCCAAGGCCGAGTTCCTGGCCCGCATCAGCCACGAAATCCGCACCCCCATGAACGGCGTGCTGGGCATGACCGAGCTGCTGCTGGGTACGCCGCTCTCCGTGAAGCAGCGTGACTACGTGCAAACCATCCACAGCGCCGGCAACGAACTGCTGACGCTGATCAACGAGATCCTCGACATCTCCAAGATCGAGTCCGGGCAGATCGAACTGGACGATGTGCAGTTCGACCTCAGCGCGCTGATCGAAGACTGCCTGAACATTTTCCGCGCAAAGGCCGAGCAACAGAACGTGGAGCTGATCAGCTTCACCCAACCCCAGGTGCCTCAGGTCATCAGCGGCGACCCCACGCGCCTGCGCCAGACGCTGCTGGCCTTGCTGGACCACGCCCTGAAGAAGACCGACCAGGGCGAAATCCTGCTGGTGGTGGCACTGGACCAACGCAGTGGCGAGCCGCGCCTGCGCATCGCCGTGCAGGACAGCGGCGTGCCCATCCCGCGTGACGAACGCGAGGCCTTGCTGCACAGCGAACTGCACAGCAAAAACCTGCTGTCGGGCAATGAAGTGGGCGGTCACCTGGGCCTGGTCATCGCCCGCCAGCTGATCCTGTTGATGAAAGGCGAGTTCGGCATCAAGAGCGGCAGCCAGCAGGGCAGCACCCTGTGGCTGACCCTGCCGCTGGACCCCGAGCGTCTGGAGCACCCGACCCTGGACCTGGACAGCCCGCTGCGTGGCGCACGCGTGCTGGTGGTGGACGACAACGACACCTGCCGCAAGGTGCTGGTGCAGCAATGCGGCGCCTGGGGCCTGAACGTCAGCTCGGTCCCCTCTGGCAAGGAAGCCCTGGCGCTGCTGCGCACCAAGGCGCACCTGCGCGACTATTTCGACGTGGTGTTGCTGGACCAGAACATGCCCGGCATGACCGGCATGCAACTGGCGGCCAAGATCAAGGAAGACCCCAGCCTTAACCACGACATTCTGATCATCATGCTCACCGGCATCAGCAATGCGCCGAGCAAGATCATCGCCCGCAATGCCGGGATCAAGCGCATCCTGGCCAAGCCCGTGGCCGGCTACACGCTCAAGACCACCTTGGCCGACGAACTGGCGCAGCGAAACCAAGGTGAGCACGTGACGCCGATCTCCCCCAGTATCGCCGCCACCAGCATCACGGTACCCGCCGACTTCCGCATTCTGGTGGCCGAGGACAACAGCATCTCAACCAAGGTGATACGCGGCATGCTGGGCAAGCTGAACTTGTCCCCCGACACCGCCAGCAACGGCGAAGAAGCGCTGCGCGCGATGAAAGCCGAGCGTTACGACCTGGTGCTGATGGACTGCGAAATGCCCATCCTGGACGGTTTCTCCGCCACCGAGCAACTGCGTGACTGGGAGCGTGGCACCCAGCGCGAGCGTACCCCGGTGGTGGCATTGACCGCGCATATCCTCACCGAACACAAGGAACGCGCGCGTCAGGCGGGCATGGACGGGCACATGGCCAAGCCAATCGAATTGTCGCAACTGCGCGAATTGATCGAGCACTGGGTGGCCCAGCGCGAACTGGGCCAGGACCGCGCCAGCAACTCTTGACCATGGTCACTAACCGTCCCCCAAGCAACCCAGTTCACACAGTGCCAATGCAAACATGGATGTGAGCCTTGGCACCGTGGGAGCGGGCTCTGCCCGCGAAGAGGGCGCCATGGTGTCCCAGATAATTCGCGGTGTTCTTTTCGCGGGTAGAACCCGCTCCCACAGGTTGCTCAGCATCCTGGAATCTCCCACCGTGTACGCTACTACAGATACGGCGCAATGACTGCGGCAGCGGATTTTGCCTCGCGGCAATCCCATTAAATACTCGCGGGCGGGACGGCTCGCACTATAGACTTTGCCATCGTCCACCCCGCCCGAGCCTTGACCATGCTGCAAACGTTGTTCAGCGTTTACCTGAAGATGCTGGTGCTCTACAGCCCGTTTTTCGTCCTATCGTGTTTCATCGGCCTGTCGCGCGGCTATTCGCTCAAGGAGCGCAAGCGCCTGGCGTGGAAAGTGGCCTTGGGCGTGCTGATCGCCAGCGTGCTGCTGTACCTGTTCGGGCGGGTGATTTTCAATGTGTTCGGCATCACTGCCGACGCCTTCCGCATTGGCGCCGGCAGTGTGCTGTTCATCTCGGCACTGGGCATGGCCCAAGGCAAATCGGGGGTGCAGACCGACAACGTGCAGCAGGACGTGACCATTGTGCCACTGACCATTCCCATCACCGTCGGCCCCGGCACCATCGGCGCGCTGCTGGTGATGGGCGTCAGCCAGCCACACTGGGACGACAAGCTGATGGCCATCCTCAGCATTGCGCTGGCGAGCTTCACCGTGGGGCTGGTGCTTTACCTGTCCAACCGTATCGAGCGCCTGCTGGGCGAGCAGGGCCTGCAGATCGTCAGCCGATTGATGGGGCTGTTTGTCTGCGCCCTGGCGGCGCAGATCATCTTTACCGGGATCAAGGGCTACCTGGTGTCCTGACACTGCTCGTAGCCGCTGCCGAAGGCTGCGGCTACGGGTTCAAGGCTTCTCTGGGTACCAGCGCGGCGTGTAGACCCAACTGCCTCCCTCTGCACGGGGGAAGGCGCAGGTTGTAGAGGAGCCCACCAAGACCATGGTGCGCATGTCCACCTGTTCAGGCGTCAGCTCGCCCAGAGTGATGTTGCGCAGGGTCTGCCCCGGGCGGCCAATGTCGCGACCCAATACCACGGGGGTTTCGGGGCTGCGATGCTGGCGCACGATCTCAAGCGCACGCCCCAGCTGCCAAGGGCGCGAGCGCGAGATGGGGTTGTAGAACGCCAGCGCCAGATCAGCCAGGCAAGCCAGATCCAAGCGCTTTTCGATGACGTCCCACGGTTTGAGGTTGTCCGACAGCGACATCACGCAGAAGTCATGCCCCAGCGGCGCACCGGCCTGGGCAGCCGTAGCCAGGCTGGCCGAAACACCTGGCAGAATCTCCAGCTCGACGTTGTGCCACGCCGCCTCACTGGACTCGTGCAGTGCTTCCAACACCGCCGCGGCCATGGCGAACACGCCCGGGTCGCCCGAGGACACCACCACCACCGAGCGGCCCTGAGCCGCCAACTCGAAGGCGTGGCGGGCGCGCTGCATCTCTTCGCGGTTGTCGGTGCAATGCATCACCTGATCGGGGCGGAACGGCCCGGCCATGCGCACATAGGTCTCGTAGCCGAGGATATCGTTGGCACGCGCCAATTCCGCCTTCACCGCTGGCACCATCAGTTCGGCAGCGCCAGGGCCCAGGCCGATGACCGCCAGCCGCCCACGTTCGCGGCCGATGTGCTGCACATCCAATGGCTGTTTGGCGACCACGATGGCCAGTTGCGGGTTCACGCTCAACGCCGGCAGCAGTTGCGGCACGGCCCGTTCAGCCAATGCGCAGACGCTGTCGGCCGGTGCGGCGAAGCGCAAGGCCACACCCAGTTCGCGGGCCGCGTCACGCAGGGCGGGGCTGGCCATCTGCGTATCACTGGCCAGCAGGCAGGCCAGCGATGGCAAGGCAATGCGCGCCTGCTGCAGGGCTGCGCGCACGCTGGCGGCGATATCCGCCAACCCGGCGTCCACCGCCACCAGCACATTCTTCGGGTAGATCAGCAATTCAGTGGCCGACGGCTCACGGGCCGTGCAGCCGACGTGAATGGCCAACTGGGCTTGATCGTCCTGAGGTAATCGCGCCTCGGCCAGCCAGGGGGCGGCGCCCTCGATACGCACGCGTTCACCGGCCAGCAGGTCGCTGACGAAACGCTTGCCCAGCTCCAGGTCCGCCAGGGCATAGCCGCTGGGCGGGTTGAGCAGGCACGTGCCGAAGCGCAACTCGCCGCTGGTGGTGATGGCGGCAGCAACGCCCAGGCCAGCGCCCATCTGGCGGGCCATGACATTGACCCCGCCCAGGCCGCCCAGCAGCGGCACCACGGCGCTGCCGTCTTCGGCCACGGCCAGCACGGGCGGCTCGGCGCCCTTGTCGAGCAACACGCTGGCCAGACTGCGGATGACGATGCCGGCAGCGCACAGGGCGATGATCGGCGTGTCTTGCTGGTACAGCTGGCGCAAGGTAGCGCCGAAATCGGCGTAGGTGCGGTCAGCGCCCTCGACCCGTTCGGCCAGGCCGTGGATCAGTGCATCAGGATAGAGTTGCTGGATGCGGCGCGCGGTGGCCAGGCTGCCATTGCCAAGGATGACAATGGCTGGTGCAGTGGAATTCATCAGCCCTGCCACCTTTCGCCCGGAACAATGATCAGCGAGAAGTACGGCGACGATGTCGGGTCCACTTCATCGATGGGCACGATCTTCTGGTTGGCCATGGTGGCGCGCTCCACGTACAGCGCACGCTCGGCCAGGCCCAGTTCGGCCAGCACGTCGCGCACTTTGGGGAAGTTGCGGCCCAGCTTCATGATCACCGCCGCGTCGGCATCGGCCAGGCGGCGCTTGAGTTCTTCGTGGGGCAGTACACCGGACAGGACCGACAGGCTCTGGTTGCGATACACCAGCGGCGCGCCCAGCACCGAGGCGCCACCCAGCATCGAGCACACGCCCGGAATCACTTGCGCCTCGTAACGCCCGGCCAGACGGTCGTGCAGGTACATGTACGACCCGTAGAACATCGGGTCGCCTTCGCAGATCACCGCCACGTCGCGACCGGCGTCCAGGTGCGCGGCCACATCCACGGCGGCGGTGTCGTAGAAGTCGCTGATCACTTGCTCATAGGACAGCGGCGCGGGCAGCGCCTCGGTGGTCACCGGGTACACCAGCGGCAGCAGGGTCTGGGCCTGTTGCAGGTGGGCTTCGATGATGCCGAAGGCATTGCCCTTTTTACCCTTGGCGACGAAATACGCCACCACCGGCGATTCGCGCAGCAGGCGCAGGGCCTTGACGGTGATCAGTTCCGGGTCACCCGGGCCTACGCCCAGGCCCAGCAAACGTCCACGAGCCTGCATTATTCGACCTCCGTGGCCAGGGCGTTGACCGCCGCGGATGCCATGGCGCTGCCGCCGCGACGGCCTTCGACGATGACGAACGGAATGCCGCGGCTGTCGGCGGCCAGCATGGCCTTGGACTCTGCCGCACCGACGAAGCCCACCGGGAAGCCGAGGATCAGCGCAGGCTTTGGCGCGCCGGCGTCGATCATTTCCAGCAGGTAGAACAGTGCGGTCGGCGCATTGCCGATCACCACCACCGCGCCTTCCAGATGCGGGCGCCACAGTTCCAGCGCCACGGCCGAACGGGTGTTGCCCAGCTCCTGAGCCAGTGCCGGCACGCTTTCATCACGCAGGGTGCAGATCACTTCGTTGTTGGCGGGCAGGCGCGCGCGGGTGATGCCCTCGGCCACCATGCGGGCGTCGCACAGGATCGGCGCGCCCTTGGCCAGCGCGTCGCGACCGGCCTTGCCGGCACCGGGCGAGAAGCGCAGGTACTGCACCACGTCCACCAGGCCGCAGGCGTGGATGACTCGCACGGCGAGTTTTTCCAGGTCTGCCGGGATACCGCTCAGGTCCGCCTCGGCGCGAATGATGGCGAAGGAGTTGCGATAGATCTCCTGACCGTCGCGGATGTAATCAATCATGGTGTTGCTCCGTGGGCAGGCGCGCCAGCAACTCGCTGGCGGCGTGCAGGTCTAGATTGCGCGCGCGCAGGGCACCGAAGCCCGGTTGCCCGGCGTCACGCAGATACAGGTCGTAATGGCCGGCCGAGGTGGCCAGCAGGGTGGCCGGCGCCACATGGGCGGCGGCGCAGGATCGGGTGCAGCCACTCAGGTGCACGGCTTGCGCGGTGGGCAGCAGGGTGGCCAGCAAGCGCGCATCGGCCTTGGTGTCGGCCAGGCCTTTCTTGCAGCCGTCGCTGCCGGTGCAGGCGATCAGCCTGGCCAGCGGCTGGCTGGCGCTGCACAGCAGGCCCAGGGCCTGCAGCTGCAGCGTCAACGCCGGGGCGTCGACCACATGGGGCAGGATCACGCTTTGCCAGGGTGTCAGGCGCAGCGTGCCGTCGCCGTATTGCTCAGCCACCCGGGCCAGGCCCCGCAGCATCGGCGGGTCGAGACGGCCCAGGGCCGGCGCGGCGCCGACGAACACTTTGCCCGCCTGGTGCTGTGGATAAGTGCCCAGGCAGTCGCTGCCCGCCTTGCGTACCGGGAACGGACCCAGGCGCAGGGTGACGGCCAGCGGGGCGATGAAATCCTCGGCACTGACCTGCTCCAGCACATGGCGCATGCGCGTCTGCTCGGGGCTGGCCAGGTCGAGGAAACGCTCCAGCACCGCCATTACCAGGTCATGGCCTTGATGCAGCGGCACGGCGGCCAGCGCCTGCCCCGGGCAGCCCGCCAGGCCGAAGCCCAGCCAGATGTCGCCGTCCAATTGCAGCGCGGCCAGCCACAGGTCGTGGGCGTGCTCATGCATGGCCAGGGCTTCGCCGCCATCGAGCAGCACGGCGAACTTGGCTGACAGCTCATGCAGACGCTCGCGGCCTTGCAGGCTGTCGAGGATCTGCGCGGCCAACGGCCGAGTGTCGAACAGCATCTGCGGGTCGATACCGGCGCTGGGGCTGAGCATCAGGTTGCGCACATCGTCGCCACCGCTGCTGCGCGGGCCCAGCCCGGCGGCCAGCAGGCCTTCGAGCATCGCCGGGTGTGAGCCAGTGATGCCGCGAATCTGCAGGTTGGCGCGGTTGGTGGCTTCCACCACACCGCCCGCAAAGCGCTCGGCAGCCTCGGCCACGGCGCGCGCCTGCACGGCACTCAGCTCCCCCCGGCCAGCTTGATGCGGCAAATGCCGCCGTCCAGCGCCTGGACGATGCGCAACAACCCCGGGCAGGCCGAGGGGCGGATCGAAGCAGAGGGCTGAGGTGGGCTCAAGAGGGTATCCGGCAATCGTGAAAAGGCGTTGTCAGTGTAGAAGGCGCGGTATTATGCCTGCTTTGTCCGAGCGCATGAAAAGCCTGCCGGTCGGATTAGCTGGTTATGAGGAAGATTCATGTCACCCTGGCTGACTATCGTGGGTATTGGCGAGGACGGTTACCCCGGCCTCGGCAAGTCCGCACGCCATGCCCTGCTCAATGCCACGCGCATCATTGGCAGCCCGCGCCAGCTTGAGCTGCTGCCCCACTGCATCCGGGCCGAACGCCAACCATGGCCCAGCCCATTTTCGCTGGCGCAGGTTTTGGCGCTGCGCGGCACACAGGTGTGCGTGCTGGCCAGCGGCGACCCGATGCTGTTTGGCGTCGGCGCCAGCCTGGCGCGCCAAGTGGCCCAGGATGAACTGATGATCCACCCTGCGCCTTCGTCCCTGTCCCTGGCCGCCGCCCGCCTGGGCTGGCCGTTGCAGGACGTGGTCACGTTGTCGGTGGTCGCCCGCCCGGTGGCGGCGCTCAATGCCCACCTGGCCAACGGCGTGCGCTTGCTGGTGCTGAGCAACGACGGCACCAGCCCCGCCGCCATCGCCCAGTTGCTGCGCGAACGCGGCTACGGTGACAGCCCGATGACCGTGCTGGAGCACCTGGGGGGGCCCGCCGAACAGCGCCTGTCCTTCACCGCCAGCGACTGCCCCGACGCGCCAGTGGCCGACCTCAACGTGGTCGCCATCGACTGCCGCGCCGCCCTCGACGCACCGCGCCTGTCGCGCCTGGCCGGGCTGCCCGACAGCGCCTTCCGCCACGACGGCCAGATCACCAAGCGCGACGTGCGCGCCATCACCCTCGCCCGCCTGGCCCCGCAGCCCGGCGAGCTGTTGTGGGACGTGGGCGCCGGCAGCGGCTCGATCGGCATCGAATGGATGCGTGCGCACCCCAGCTGCCGCACCCTGGCCATCGAAAGCGACGACGGCCGCCAGCAACTGATCGAACACAACCGCGACGCCCTGGGCGTGCCCGGCCTGCAACTGATCCGCGGCCGCGCGCCCCAGGCGCTGGAAGGCCTGGAGCGCCCGGACGCGATCTTCATCGGCGGCGGCGTCACCCGCGAGGGCGTGTTCCAGGCCTGCTGGCAGCAGCTCAAACCCGGCGGCCGCCTGGTGGCCAACGCCGTCACCCTGCAAAGCGAGTTGGCCCTGGCCCACTGGCGCGAGCAGCATGGCGGCGACCTTACCCGCATTCATGTGGCCCAGGCGCAGCCGCTGGGCGAATTCGACACCTGGCGCCAGGCGCTGCCCATCACCCTGCTGGAACTGGTCAAACCCCTTGATGCGTGACGAAACCGCCGAACAACCCGCGCCCCTGCGCAGCGGCCTGACCACCGGCAGCTGCGCCACCGCTACCAGCCTGGCCGCGGCACGCTTGCTGCTGACCGGGCAGGCGCTGGACGCGGCACAGATCACCTTGCCCAAGGGCAAGCAGGTGGAGATGCGCCTGGAGTTCTGCCGGCTGCTCGACGAGGGCGCCGAGGCCGGCACCCTGAAAGACGCCGGCGACGACCCGGACGTGACCCACGGCGCCCTGCTGTACTCGCAAGTACGGCTGATCGATGACGGCATCCGTTTCGTGGCCGGCGAAGGCGTGGGCACCGTCACCCGCCCCGGCCTGGTGCTGGGCGTTGGCGAGCCGGCGATCAACCCGGTGCCCCGGCGCATGATCACTGAACACCTAACGGCACTGGCGTTGGAATGCGGCTACGGCGGCGGCTTCGAAGTCACCGTCAACGTACGGGACGGCGCCGCCCTGGCGCTCAAGACCATGAACCCGCGCCTGGGCATCCTGGGCGGCCTGTCCATCCTCGGCACCAGCGGGATCGTGCGGCCATTCTCCTGCGCGGCCTACATCGCCTCGATCCACCAGGGCATCGACGTGGCCACCACCAATGGCTACATGCACATCGCCGCCTGCACTGGCAATGCCAGCGAAGACACCATGCGCCGGGTGTACAACCTGCCGGAAATCGCCCTGATCGAGATGGGCGATTTCGTCGGCGCGGTGCTCAAGCATCTGCGCAAGGTGCCTGTGGATAAACTCAGCCTGTGCGGCGGCTTCGGCAAGATCAGCAAGCTGGCCGCTGGGCACATGGACCTGCACAGCCGGCATTCGAGCATAAACCTGGAGCAGTTGGCGGGTTGGGCCGCAGACATCGGTGCCGATGCACAGCTGCAGGCTGCCATTCGCGGCGCCAACACCAGCCAGCAGGCACTCGCCATGGCCAGTGCCGTCGGGGTTCGCTTGGGTGATGAAGTATGCCGCCATGCGCTGCTTTTCGCCCGCAGCGTGGTGCCTGCGCAGGTGCAGGTGGAAGTCTTCGCCATCGACCGGGTGGGCGGCATTGTGGGGGAAGCGCGTTGAAACGGATTCTGTTGCTGGGGGGCGTGACCGAGGCGCTGGCGATTGCCCGTACGTTGGGGCCTGAACATATCTACAGCCTGGCGGGTGTGGGCCGCGTGCCGACTGACTTGCGCTGCCAGGTGCGGGTGGGCGGCTACGGCGGTGCCGAAGGGCTGGCGGCGTTCATTCGTGCCGAGGGTGTGGACCTGCTGATCGATGCAACCCATCCCTATGCGGCGCAGATCAGCGCCAATGCCGTATTGGCGGCTTCCCTTGCGGGCGTTCCATGTTGGGCCTTGCGCAGGCCTGCCTGGCAGGCGCAGGCAGGTGACGACTGGCGCGAGTTTGAAGGGTGGCCGGCGTTGATCGAGGCGCTCAAGCCGTTCAAGCGCCCGCTGTTCACGCTGGGGCGTGAGCCGTTGCAGCATCTGGATGAGATCCCCGAGGGTCAGTTCTGGACGTTGCGGGCCTTGGAGAGTTGCCCGGGGAACGAGCGGTGCGAGGTGATTGGTGCACGCGGTCCGTTCCACATCGAGGATGAGCGGGCCTTGTTCGAGCGGCGGGGGATTGATGTGTTGATCAGCAAGAACAGTGGCAGTGCCGCGACAGAGCCCAAACTCGAAGTGGCGCGGGAAAGAGGCGTGCCGGTGCTGGTCCTGGCGCGCCCGGTGTTGCCCGCCACAGACCGCGAGTTTTTGTGTGTCGACGCATTGCTGCAATCCCTGTAACACCCTCCTGTGGGACCGGGCGAAGCTCGGGAAAGGGGCGCTGCTGTAGTCTGGTGGGCCTCTTCCCGAGCTTCGCCCGGTCCCACAGGCAGGGGCTGCGCAACCGTGGGCTATCGTGGATAATCCCCACCGCCGTCACCCCACACGCTGCTCATGGATATCCACCATGCTCAAGAAAGTGCTGTTAGCGTTGACCCTGCTGCTGCCTGCCTTCATGGCCCACGCCAAGGACATCCAGGTGCTGCAACCCTGGTCCCAGGAACTGCCGCCAAACGCCCCCACGGTGGCTGCGTATTTCACCCTGCGCAACGACGGCAACACCGCCGACCGCCTGCTGAGCGTCGAAAGCCCCATCGCTGGCAGCGCCGAGATCCATCAGCACATGAACAGCGACGGCATGATGAAAATGGCCCCCGTGGAAGCCGTGAACATCGGCGCCGGCGAGCAGGCCACCTTCCAGCCCATGGGCTACCACGTGATGCTGATCAACCTCAGCGACCGCAGCCAGTTGCAGGATGGCGGGCACTTCCCGCTGACACTACACTTCAAGCAAGCCGGTGATATCACCGTGCAAGTAGTGGTCATGAAGCAGCCCCCGGTAGCCAACCCCTAAGCCATGAGCCGCGCGAACCACCACAGGCCCCATGCCCCGCCCAATCGGCGGGCGACCTGGCTAAGCCTGTTCGCCATGCTGATGATGTTCATCGGCCCGCTGGTTTCCCAGTCGATGCCGATGGACCACGACCGCGCCATGCCCATGGAAATGTCCATGGACATGCCCGGCATGGAGATGGGTGGCCATCATGGCGACCCCTCGCTGCACCCCATCTGGGAAAAGTGCGGCTATTGCAGCCTGTTCTTCCACACCCCGGCCCTGCCACAGGCGCCTGGCTACCTGCCACTGGCCAAGCCACTGCCCGTGGCTGGCCTCATCGCCCCTACCCGCCAGGGCCACGCCGCCCAGGCCGTGTTCCCTGGCGCCCGTACCCGCGCCCCGCCTGCCATCCGCTTCGCCTAGCCCCTGATCACGTCGTGTTTCCCACGCTGCCCTCGCGGCGGCGGGCGTGCGCCCGTGCCTTTGTGACTGATCGAAGTTGGATAAACCATGTCCAGGTCTACTGCTACCTTGTTGCTGTCCCGTAAACGGACGGCCGCCGCGCTGTGCGGCACGCTTTTCTGCCCAGCGGCCCTTGCCGCCGAATTGATTGACGCTGCCGAACTGAGCCCCACGGTGATCACCGCCGTGGCGCCCAGCTCGCCGCTGACAGTCGTCACCAACCCCAAGGACCCACGCCAACCGGTAC
This sequence comes from gamma proteobacterium L18, assembly GCA_000497835.1. GTDB lineage: Bacteria > Pseudomonadota > Gammaproteobacteria > Pseudomonadales > Pseudomonadaceae > Aquipseudomonas. Next base: position 93,147 of record KI547169.1, read on the forward strand.
CGGCCAGTGACGGTGCCGACTACCTGAAGACCATCCCCGGCTTCTCCGCCATCCGCAGCGGCGGCACCAACGGTGACCCGGTGCTGCGCGGCCTGTTCGGCTCGCGCCTGAACATCCTCACCAACGGCGGCAACGTGCTGGGCGCCTGCCCCAACCGCATGGACGCGCCCACCTCCTACATCGCCCCGGAAACCTTCGACCGCCTGACCGTGATCAAGGGCCCGCAAACCGTGCAATGGGGCCCCGGCGCTTCGGCCGGCACTGTGCTGTTCGAGCGCGAGCCCGAGCACTTCGGCGAACTGGGCAGCCGCTTCAATGCCAGCCTGCTGGCCGGTTCCAACGGCCGCTTCGACAAGGTGGTGGATGCCGCCGTGGGCAATGCCGACGGCTACGCCCGCTTTGTCGGCAATACCTCGCAGTCCGATGACTACCAGGACGGCAACGGCGACACCGTGCCCTCGCGCTGGGACAAATGGAACGGCGACGTGGCCCTGGGCTGGACGCCCGACGCCGACACCCTGCTGGAGTTGACCGCCGGCAAGGGCGATGGCGAATCGCGCTATGCCGGGCGCGGCATGGACGGGACCCAGTTCAAGCGCGAAAGCCTGGGGCTGCGGTTCGAGAAGTCGAACATCGGTGAGGTGCTGGACAAGGTCGAAGCCCAGGTCTACTACAACTACGCCGACCACGTGATGGACAACTACACCCTGCGCACGCCGTCCGGCACCGGCATGATGGGCGGCGCGATGGCCAGCAACCCTGACCGCCGCACCCTGGGGGCGCGTATAAAAGCCACCTGGAAGTGGGCCGACTGGCAACTGCTGAGCGGCATCGACGCGCAGACCAGCCAGCACCGCAAACGCAGCGCCATGGGCGTGGACGCCTACAAGGACGTACCGCGCAGCAAGGACGCCGACATGCAGGACATCGGCGTGTTCAGCGAGTTGACCTGGTACGCCAGCGGCAACGACCGGGTCATCGGCGGCGCCCGTGTGGATCGCGCCCAGGCGCGTGACTATCGGCAAACCACGGGCTCCGGGATGAGCGCCATCACCAACCCCACGGCCGATGAGACGCGCGAACAAACGCTGCCCAGCGGCTTCCTGCGTTACGAGCATGATCTGGCCGCCGTCCCCGCCACCACCTACATCGGCCTGGGCCATGTGCAGCGCTTCCCGGATTACTGGGAGCTGTTCTCGCCCACCTCCGGCCCTGGCGCGGTCAACGCCTTCCATGACCTGAAACCGGAAAAAACCACGCAACTGGACTTCGGCCTGCAGTACAAGACCGAACAACTGGAAGCCTGGGCCTCCGGCTACGTCGGCCAGGTGCGCGACTTCATCCTGTTCGACTACAGCGGCGGCAGCTCCCAGGCCCGCAACATCGACGCGCGCATCATGGGCGGCGAACTGGGCGCCGCCTACCGGCTCACCGAGCGCTGGAAAGCCGACGCCACCCTGGCCTACGCCTGGGGCAAGAACAGCAGCGATGGCCGCGCCCTGCCGCAAATGCCGCCACTGGAATCGCGCCTGGGCCTGACCTACGCCCAGGACACCTGGAGCGCCGGCGCCCTGTGGCGCCTGGTGGCTGCGCAAAACCGCGTCGACATCGGCGCCGGCAACGTGGTGGGCAAGGACTACGAGAAAAGTCCCGGCTTTGGCGTGTTCTCGCTCAATGGCGCCTACCGCATCAACCAGCACCTGAAGGTCAGCGCTGGCGTCGACAACCTGTTGAACAAGACCTACGCGGAACACCTGAACCTGGCGGGCAACGCCGGTTTCGGCTACCCGGCCAGCGACCCGCAAGCCGTGAACGAAACCGGCCGCACGCTGTGGACCAAGGTCGACTTCAGCTTCTGAACCCTTTCGGCGGCGCGTCTGGATCGCGCCGCCTTTTGCTACCGTGGAGCGCTCCCTGATGAGCAAGCCAACTACCAACTTCTACAACCTGGCCTGGCGCTGGCACTTCTACGCCGGGCTGTTCGTCGCCCCGTTCATGATCCTGCTGGCGATCACCGGGATCATCTACCTGTTCAAACCGCAGCTCGACCCGCTGATGTATCGCTCGCTGATGGTCGTCACCCCCGCCGAGCACACACTCAGCGCCGACGAACTGATGCAGCGCGTGCACAGCCGTTATCCACAGGACGGCATCACCCAGTACCTGCCCGCCACCGCCGCCGACCGCAGCGCGCAGTTCGTGCTGAGCGCCAAGGGGCGGGAACTCAACGTGTTCATCAACCCCTACACCGGCGCCGTCCTGGGCGACCAGGACGCCAAACTCAACCTGCAGGCCATCGCCCGCGCCCTGCATGGCGAACTGATGATCGGCACCGTCGGCGACCGCCTGGTGGAACTGGCCGCAGGCTGGGGCATCGTGCTGGTGGTATCGGGCCTGTACCTGTGGTGGCCGCGCGGCAAGGCCGGCGCCGGGGTGCTATGGCCGCGCCTGAATGCCCGCGGCCGGCTGTTCTGGCGCGACCTGCATGGCGTGCTGGGCTTCTGGGGCTCGGCCTTCCTGCTGCTGATGCTGCTCAGCGGCATGACCTGGACCGGCCTGTGGGGCAAACAATTCGCCCAGGTGTGGAACACCTTCCCCGCCGCCATGTGGGACAACGTGCCCAAGTCCGACGTGCAGGCCGGCGAGCTGAACAAAGCCAACCGCCAAACCGTGCCGTGGGCGCTGGAAAACACGCCCATGCCCATGTCCGGTGGCGCCCATGCCGAGCACATGGCCCACGGCGGCCACATGCAGATGCCGGCCGATCCGTTGATCAGCCTGCAGCAGGTGGTAGACCTGGCCACAGCGCAGCGGATTGAGCCGGGCTACAGCATCACCCTGCCCACCACCGACACCGGCGTGTTCACCGTCTCGGTGTTCGCCGATGACCCACGCAACGATGCGACCCTGCACGTCGACCAATACACCGGCGAAGTGCTGGCCAACGTCGGCTGGAAAGACTACGGCCCCGTCGCCCGCGCCACCGAAGCCGGGGTGATGCTGCATGAAGGGAAAATGTTCGGGCCATTCAACCAGATCGTGATTCTGCTGGTGTGCCTGATGATCCTGCTGGGCTCGGCGAGCGGCTTGATCATGTGGTGGAAACGCCGGCCCGTGGGGCAACTGGGGGTGCCGCCGTTGCGGCATGATTTGCCGAAATGGAAAGTGGCGATCGGCATCATGGTTGCGCTGGGGGTGATGTTTCCGCTGGTGGGGGTGTCGTTGGCGGTGGTGTGGGTAATCGAGTGGGGCTTGGCGCGCATTCCAAGCTCGAGCGCGGTGCACTCGTAGCCGCAGCCTTCGGCAGCGGCTACCGGTGTTGCCCCTGAGACCGCATCCGTCAACGCATCAAGAAAGCGGCTTTCGCCGCTTCATGAATTTACTCTAAAGGTCACGAAGACCTGACTTCAAGTACGCACTTAAAGGTAGCGTCTCACCTAATTGCCACCCTGAAGGATAAGGGTAGACGCAACCGCTGCAGCCAGGCCGCGCAGAGCGCACAAAAACCCGCCCCGGCCAAAGCCAGGGCGGGTCACCAACTACCGTCAGATAAAGTCACGATAGTGGTCTCGCAGGAACTCCCAAACTTTAAAAGCTTTGAAGGCATTCCATACGAGGTTCCAGATACGTTGCAAATGCTTCATACCATGGCCCTCCTGTAGGTGGGCCGTTCCCCCAGCATGCTAACCGGAACTTGCATGCCTTCAGATGAACCAGTGACGGTCTCTATTGAGGTTGGCCAGGCCAAGGGCCGTCAGCAAGCCCGGTACGGGTGCAACCCCGTGTCATCAGGTCCGAAATCTTTTCCAGACCAGGACCGCCTCATAGAGACTCGCTACCGTGGAACCTCGCGAGCCGGGCGATGATACACGACTTCAACACAGCGAAACCGTCCCCCTGGAGCACGCCGTAATCGAAACGGCGGGTTGAGGCAGGCATGTCATTGCAAGATCAACGTGGGGCAGGTAAAGTTAAAAGCACAGTGACGGTCTCTATCGAGACAAGCAAGCGAGGCCGCTAACCACGCTTGCGAACAGGAAAACCGCCCCCTCGGCGGTTTTTTTGTGCCTGAAATTCAGCGTTGCCATGGGTCATTCTCCCCTGTGCAAATGCCCAATCATTGGCCACCCGAGCGGCCCCAATACGCGTTGGTAATCGAACAACGCGCATCATCCAGAAACACAAAGCCCTCGGTCCTACAAAGTAACCTCATTTTCAGAAACGTCTGACTTGAGCTCACTCCGTACCAGGGATAGCCTCCCCGGGTCGCTGAAATCAGCGGCCAGGCGTGCAAGCCTGAGAGATTTCCACAGCTGCTGTAGAATGCTGGCTGGCGTGTGTTCGCGCCTTCAAGAAACTATGGTGGCTGTACGCGGGAGGGCCTTGGCCCTGCTGGGTTGGAGATCCCCAGTCTTGCACACCTGCGTCCAGCCGCCACCTTGTCGAATGCAAGCGACGAGGGGTGTCATACCCATGATCTCCGAGTGTCTTGAATATGAACTTCGATTTGCCCGCTACGCATACCCAACCGTTCGGCCCCCGCGACCGCGATAACCACCCCCTCTTCACCGTCCGACAAGGCCTGCACCCCGACGACGCCCTGCTCCATGCCTCCCTGCTGCTCGGTTATGCCGGCGCCATCGCCTATGAGGTGGCCGACAGCGATGCCATCGGCGACAAGCTGTTGGCCCGCGCGGTGATGCCGCTGATTGAAAGCGCCAAGGCTTTGGTGGATGCCTGCACCGCAACCTGACGCCATCGCGGCCAAGGCCGGCTCCTACGCGGTCGGTGGTAGGAGCCGGCCTTGGCCGCGATGCAGACGACGCGGTCTCAAAACGGCCACCGCGTCGATGCCATCGCGAGCAAGCTTTGCTCCCACAGTGTTGAGCCAAGCATCAATGTCAGGCCTCAGTTGAACCCAGCGGCCGGCGATTGTCAGCACCACCGCTAGCAATGCACCAGCAATGCCCAACCCCACGCACCGCCCCGCCAAACGCGCACCAGCCCGGTGCAGCCGTGCGACCTCCACCGCCCTCAAAGCGCCATCCCACGGCCCCGCACCACTTCGGCACACCCCTTGCAATCTCCCTGGCAGAAGTCGCCATCTGCCCCACTAAAAAACCAAATCAAATGGAGATTGCACCATGAAGCGTCGTAGCTTGATCAAGGCGTTTACCCTCACGGCGTCCATCGCCGCCATGGGCATGAGCTGGACCATCCAGGCCGCCGATACCATCAAGGTCGGTATTCTGCATTCGCTGTCGGGCACCATGGCAATTTCCGAAACCTCGTTGAAAGACGTGGCCCTGATGACCATCGACGAGATCAACGCCAAGGGCGGCGTCAATGGCAAGAAGCTGGAACCGGTGGTGGTGGACCCTGCGTCCAACTGGCCGCTGTTCGCCGAAAAGGCCCGCCAGTTGCTGACCCAGGACAAGGTCTCGGTGGTGTTCGGCTGCTGGACCTCGGTGTCGCGCAAGTCGGTGCTGCCGGTGTTCGAGGAGCTCAACGGCCTGCTGTTCTACCCGGTGCAGTATGAAGGCGAAGAGATGTCGCCGAACGTGTTCTACACCGGCGCCGCGCCTAACCAGCAGGCCATCCCGGCAGTGGAATACCTGATGAGCGAAGACGGCGGCAGTGCCAAGCGCTTCTTCCTGCTGGGCACCGACTACGTCTACCCGCGCACCACCAACAAGATTCTGCGCGCCTTCCTGCACTCCAAAGGCGTGAAGGACAGCGATATCGAAGAGGTCTACACCCCGTTTGGCCACGCCGATTACCAGACCATCGTTGCCAACATCAAGAAGTTCTCCGCCGGCGGCAAAACCGCGGTGATCTCCACCGTCAACGGCGACTCCAACGTGCCGTTCTACAAGGAACTGGCCAACCAGGGCCTGAAGGCGACCGACGTGCCGGTGGTGGCGTTTTCGGTGGGCGAGGAAGAACTGCGCGGCATCGACACCAAGCCGCTGGTGGGCAACCTGGCCGCCTGGAACTACTTCGAGTCCGTGGATAACCCGGTCAACACCAAGTTCGTCGCCGACTGGAAAGCCTACGCCAAGGCGCACAACCTGCCGGGCGCCGACAAGGCCGTGACCAACGACCCGATGGAAGCCACCTACGTGGGCATCCACATGTGGGCCCAGGCTGCCGAGAAAGCCAAGTCCACCGATGTGGATAAAGTGCGCGAAGCCATGGCCGGCCAGACCTTCGCCGCGCCGTCGGGCTTCACCCTGACCATGGACAAGACCAACCACCACCTGCACAAGCCGGTGATGATCGGCGAGATCCAGGACGATGGTCAGTTCAACGTGGTGTGGCAGACCAAGGAGCCGATCCGCGCCCAGCCATGGAGCCCGTTCATCCCGGGCAACGACAAGAAGCCTGATTACGCAGTGAAGAGCAACTAAGCACGGCCTCTACGCCTCGGCTCGCTCTCACCCCTGTGGGACCGGGCGAAGCTCGGGAAAAGGCCACCGCAGTGTTACAGACATACCGCGGTGCGTTCTTCCCGAGCTTCGCCCGGTCCCACAGGGATCGCGTGTGGAGCCAACCCGTTTTCCGCTTTTCAGGACGCTGCCATGTCCCTCTATCGCCTTCTGCTGTCCCTCATCCTGCTGCTGCCCCTGGCCGCCTACGCCAGCGACGCTGACGACTTCGTCGCCGCAAGTTCCGCGCAGCAGGCCCAATTGCTGGAAACCTGGGCCGCCGAGCCCGTACCCGAACGCCTCGACCTGCTGCTGGCATTGCAGGACGGTCGCGTGTCCATGGACGCCGACAAACATGCCGTCATCGAAAAACCTGACGCGCCTGCCGACAGCAACCTGCGCAAAGTGCGCCTGAACAACCGCCTGCGCGGCCTGGTGGACAACGCCCTGGCCAGCCAGCAACTGCTCAACAACGACAAGGCAATACGCCTGGCCGCCGCCCAGCAACTGCAGAAAAGCGCCCAGCCGGCGCAGCTGAAACTGCTGGACCACGTGGTGGCCGGCGAGCAGGACAGCACCATCAAGACCGCCCTGAGCCTGGCCCTGGCCAACCTGCAACTGGTGGACCCCGACCCGGCCGTGCGCCTGGCCGCGGTACGCCTGCTGGGCGACACCGGCGAGCCCATGGCCCGCACCCGCCTGGAAAACCTGCTGCAACCCGACGTCGAGAAAGATCCCGGCGTGCGCACCGCCGCCGAAACCAGCCTGGTGCAGGTGAAACGCAAGCTGATGATCGGCGACCTGCTGGGCCAGGCCTTCAGTGGCATGTCCCTGGGTTCGATCCTGCTGCTGGCGGCTCTGGGCCTGGCGATCACCTTCGGCTTGCTGGGCGTGATCAACATGGCCCACGGCGAGATGCTGATGATCGGCGCCTACTCCACTTACGCGGTGCAGATCCTCTTCCAACGCTTCGCCCCCGGCGCCATCGAGTTCTACCCGCTGGTGGCGCTACCGGTGGCGTTCTTTGTCACCGCCTGCATCGGCATGGCCCTGGAACGCACCATCATCCGCCACCTGTACGGCCGCCCGCTGGAAACCCTGCTGGCCACCTGGGGCATCAGCCTGATCCTGATCCAGGCGGTGCGCCTGATGTTCGGCGCGCAGAATGTGGAAGTGGCCAACCCCGAATGGCTGAGCGGCGGCATTCAAGTGCTGCCCAACCTGGTACTGCCTTACAACCGCATCGTCATCATCGCCTTCGCGCTGTTCGTGGTGGTGCTGACCTGGCTGCTGCTGAACAAAACCCGCCTGGGCCTGAACGTGCGCGCCGTCACCCAGAACCGCAACATGGCCGCCTGCTGCGGCGTACCCACCGGGCGCATCGACATGCTCGCCTTCGGCCTGGGCTCGGGCATCGCCGGACTGGGCGGCGTGGCCCTGAGCCAGATCGGCAACGTCGGCCCCGAGCTTGGCCAGGGCTACATCATCGACTCGTTCCTGGTGGTAGTGCTGGGCGGCGTCGGCCAGTTGGCCGGCAGCGTCTCGGCGGCCTTCGGCCTGGGCATCGCCAACAAGATCCTTGAGCCGCAGATCGGTGCGGTGCTGGGCAAAATCCTGATCCTGGCGCTGATCATTCTGTTTATCCAGAAACGTCCGCAGGGCCTCTTTGCATTGAAAGGACGGGTGATCGACTGATGAACCAACCATTGATGGTAACCGCCGCGCAAAAGGCCGGCCCCAAGGCCACGATCGCCATCGGCGCCCTGGTGGTGCTGGTGCTGGTGGCCCTGGCGCTGATGTCGCTGCTGCCCGACACCAGCAGCCTGCAGGTGTCGGCCTACACCCTGACCCTGGTGGGCAAGATCCTCTGCTACGCCATTGTCGCCCTGGCGCTGGACCTGGTGTGGGGCTACGCCGGGCTGCTGTCCCTGGGCCACGGCCTGTTCTTCGCCCTGGGCGGCTACGCCATGGGCATGTACCTGATGCGCGAGTCGGCCGGCGATGCCTTGCCCGCGTTCATGACCTTCCTGTCGTGGACCGAACTGCCGTGGTACTGGACCGGCACCCAACACTTCCTGTGGGCCATGTGCCTGGTGGTGCTGGCGCCGGGGCTGCTGGCGCTGGTGTTCGGCTTCTTCGCCTTCCGCTCGCGGATCAAGGGCGTGTACTTCTCGATCATGACCCAGGCGCTGACCTTCGCCGGCATGCTGCTGTTTTTCCGCAACGAGACCGGCTTTGGCGGCAACAACGGCTTCACCAACTTCCGCAGCATCCTGGGCTTCAGCATCACCTCGCAAGGCACCCGCGCCGTGCTGTTCCTGCTCACCGTGGCCTTGCTGGTGGGCAGCCTGCTGCTGGGATGGCGCCTGGCGCAGAGCAAGTTTGGCCGGGTGCTGACCGCCCTGCGTGACGCCGAGAACCGGCTGATGTTCTGCGGCTACGACCCGCGCGGCTTCAAGCTGTTCATCTGGGTGCTGAGCGCGGTGCTGTGCGGCCTGGCCGGGGCGCTGTACGTGCCACAAGTGGGCATCATCAACCCCAGCGAAATGTCGCCCACCAACTCCATTGAAGCCGCCGTGTGGGTGGCCCTGGGCGGCCGCGGCACGCTGATCGGCCCGCTGCTGGGCGCCGGTCTGGTCAACGGCATGAAGAGCTGGTTCACCGTGGCCTTCCCCGAATACTGGCTGTTCTTCCTCGGCGCGCTGTTCATCATCGTCACCCTGTACCTGCCCAAGGGCGTCATCGGCCTGATCAAGAAAAGGGGCGAACAATGAAGACCACGCCTACCCCCGAGTTCATGCTCGAACCCATCCTTGAGCCCAACCGCGACGCCGGCACCAGCCGTGACGCCATCGGCCTGGGCCAGCGTGTGGACGGCGCGCTCAGCGCCCGCCACGGCACCATCCTGACCCTGGAAGACATCAGCGTCAGCTTCGATGGCTTCAAGGCATTGAACAACCTCAACCTGTACATCGGCGTCGGCGAGCTGCGCTGCATCATCGGCCCCAACGGCGCGGGCAAGACCACGCTGATGGACGTGATCACCGGCAAGACCCGCCCTAGCCACGGCAAGGCCTGGTTCGGTGAAACCCTGGACCTGACCAAAATGAGCGAAGTGGAAATCGCCCAGGCCGGCATCGGCCGCAAGTTCCAGAAGCCCACGGTGTTCGAGGCGCTGAGCGTGTTCGAGAACCTGGAGCTGGCGCAGAAAACCGACAAGTCGGTATGGGCCAGCCTGCGCGCGCGGCTCACGGGCGAGCAGAAGGACCGCATCGACGAGGTGCTCAACACCATCCGCCTGACCACCTCCGTGCGCCGCCCGGCGGGGTTGCTGTCCCACGGCCAGAAGCAGTTCCTGGAGATCGGCATGCTGCTGGTGCAGGACCCGCAACTGTTGCTGCTGGACGAGCCGGTGGCGGGCATGACCGATGCCGAGACCGAGTTCACCGCCGAGCTGTTCAAGACCCTGGCCGGCAAGCATTCGCTGATGGTGGTGGAGCATGACATGGGCTTTGTCGACACCATTGCCGACTACGTCACCGTGCTGCACCAGGGCAGCGTGCTGGCCGAAGGGTCGCTGCAGCAGGTGCAGGCTGATGAGCGGGTGATTGAGGTTTACCTGGGCCGCTGAAGGCCAACTGAGCATGTGGGACCGGGCGAAGCTCGGGAAGAAACCGCCACGGTATGCCTGAAACACCTCAGCGCCCTTTTCCCGAGCTTCGCCCGGTCCCACAGGAAAGGCTGGGGCCACAGGAATATTTGGAGCAACATCATGCTTGAAGTGCAGAAGCTTCACCAATACTACGGCGGCAGCCACATCCTGCGCGGCCTGTCCTTCGACGTGAAAGTCGGCGAAGTCACCTGCCTGCTGGGCCGCAACGGCGTGGGCAAGACCACGCTGCTCAAGTGCCTGATGGGCCTGATCCCGTCCAAGGAAGGCCAGGTGCAGTGGGAAGGCAAGCCCATCACCAGCTTCAAGCCACACCAGCGCGTGCACGCCGGCATCGCCTACGTGCCCCAGGGCCGCGAAATCTTCGGCCGCCTGACCGTGGAAGAAAACCTGCTGATGGGCCTGTCGCGTTTCAGCGCCAGCGAGGCCAGGGAGGTACCGGCCTTCATCTACGAGCTGTTCCCCGTACTGCTGCAAATGAAGCACCGCCGCGGCGGCGACCTGTCCGGCGGCCAGCAGCAACAACTGGCCATCGGCCGCGCCCTGGCCAGCCGCCCGCGCCTGCTGATCCTCGACGAGCCCACCGAAGGCATTCAGCCGTCGGTGATCAAGGAGATCGGCGCGGTGATCAAAAAGCTTGCGGCGCGGGGCGACATGGCGATTCTGCTGGTGGAACAATTCTACGATTTCGCCGCCGAACTGGCTGACCAGTACATCGTGATGTCCCGTGGCGAAATCGTGCAGCAAGGCTTGGGTGAAAATATGGAAGCCGAGGGTGTACGCGGCCTGGTAACCATTTAATCTGCACACAAACCAATAACGAATACGCCTATGAACCTGCCCGCTTCCACCGCCCTGTACACGCCCAGCTGGCACGCCGAGCTTGAGCTGGGCTACGGCCGCTTCGGCGACACCACCCGGCCCACCCAGCGCCGGCACCTTGGCCCGCTGCGGGTGCAGAAGCACCTGTACGCCGAAGGCCCCCAGGTTTGCCAGCACATCATCGTGCACCCGCCGGGCGGCATCGCTGGCGGTGATCGCCTGGACATCAGCGTCGATGTCGGCACCGATGCCTGGGCGCAACTGACCAGCCCCGGCGCCGCCAAGTGGTACCGCGCCGCAGGGCCTGCCTACCAGACCCTGAACCTGACCGTGGCCCCGGGCGCGACCCTGGAGTGGCTGCCGCAGGAAACCATTGTCTACAGCGCTGCCCAGGCAGAACTGCAAACGACCATAGAACTGCAAGGCGATGCCCGCCTGGTGTATTGGGACGTGGTCGCCTTGGGCCGCCCGGCGGCGGATGAACGTTTCGAGCGCGGGCATTTCCAGAGCCGCGTGGACATCCGCCGTGACGGCGACCTGCTGTGGCATGAGCGCCAGCGTGTGGTAGGCAACGACGGATTGCTGGACTCGCCCATGGGGCTGGATGGCCACACCGTGTTCGCCACCTTGCTGGTGAGCGCTGATATCAGCCCCGAACTGCTTGAGCAATGCCGCGCCTTGCAAGGCCAGGTGCGTGGCGATCTCAGCCAACTGCCCGGCCTGCTGGTGGCGCGCTGCCTGGCCCATGAAGGCCTGCACGCCCGCGACTGGCTGATTGCCCTGTGGAAACTATTGCGCCCCCAGGTGCTGGGCAAAGAAGCCCTGGCCCCAAGAATCTGGAGCACCTGATATTTTGTGGGAGCTGGCTTGCCAGCGAGCTGTTTGAGGCCCCAAAAGCTCGCTGGCAAGCCAGCTCCCACAAATAAAGTGCGTGTTCGAATCCTGTTTTGTTACTGCCCACGAATGGACACACCATGGACCTGACACCCCGCGAAAAAGACAAGCTGCTGATCTTCACCGCCGGCCTCGTGGCCGAGCGCCGCCTGGCCCGTGGCGTGAAGCTCAACTACCCCGAAGCCATGGCCTACATCTCGGCCGCGCTGCTGGAAGGCGCCCGGGACGGCCAGACCGTCGCCCAGCTGATGCACTTCGGCACCACCCTGCTGACCCGCGACCAGGTGATGGAAGGCATCCCGGAAATGATCCCCGAGATCCAGGTGGAAGCCACCTTCCCCGACGGCACCAAACTCGTCACCGTCCACCAACCCATCGCCTGAGGCCTGCCATGACCTTCCGCATCCGCGACGCCGTGCACGCTGACCTGCCGGGCATCCGTGACATCTACAACGACGCCGTGCTCAACACCACGGCCATCTGGAACGAGCAACCGGTCGACCTGGGCAACCGCCAGGCCTGGTACAGCGCGCGCCAGTCCCAGCACTACCCGATTCTGGTCGCGGTCGACGCCAACGACGCCGTGCTGGGCTACGCTTCATTTGGTGACTGGCGTCCCTTCCAGGGTTTCCGCCAGACCGTCGAACACTCGGTCTACGTGCGCAGCGATCAACAAGGCAAGGGCCTGGGGCCCGCACTGATGAACGCCCTGATCGAACGCGCACGCGGCTGTGACAAACACGTGATGGTGGCCGCCATCGAAAGTGGCAACGCGGCCTCGATCCGTCTGCACCAGCGACTCGGTTTCACGATCACGGGGCAAATGCCCCAAGTGGGCAGCAAGTTCGGCCGCTGGCTGGACCTGACCTTCATGCAACTGATCCTGAACCCGGGCGCCGAACCTTCCCTGACTCCCGTGGAGTAAGCCGCCATGAATGCCGCCCAATTGCGCCGCGTCACCGTTGAAAGCTTTGCCCACTACCGCCAGGGCCTGGTCGAGTTGCTGCTGGACTCGGTCAAGCAGGGCGCCTCGATCGGCTTCCTCGCCGATGTGGACGCCCATGAAGCCAACAGCTTTCTAGACGAAGTGAAGAACCGCATCGCCATCAACGACCTGGTGCTGTGGGTGGTAGTGCGTGACGAGCAGGTGCTGGCGAGCGCGCAATTGGTGTTCTGCAAGCGGGTGAACGGCTTGAACCGTGCCGAGGTGCAGAAGCTGATGGTGCGCAGCGATGCCCAGCGCCGCGGCATGGGCCAGCAGTTGATGGAAGCGGTGGAGGTTGCGGCGCGCCAGTACAAGCGCGGCCTGCTGCACCTGGACACCGAAGCCGGCTCGCCCGCCGAAGCCTTCTACCTGTCCCAGGGCTACAAGCGCGCCGGGCAGATCCCCGGCTTTGCCTGCCGCCCGGACGGCGAATACACCGCCACGGCGTTTTTCTACAAGACCCTTTAAGGAGGCCTGAATGATTCCTGGCCAATACCAGATCCAGCCCGGTGACATCGAACTCAACGTCGGCCGCCGCACGGTCAGCCTGACCGTGGCCAACAGCGGCGACCGGCCCATCCAGGTGGGCTCGCATTACCACTTCTTCGAAACCAACGACGCCCTCACCTTCGATCGCGCCGCCAGCCGCGGCATGCGCCTGAACATCCCGGCCGGCACCGCCGTGCGTTTCGAACCGGGCCAGAGCCGCGAAGTGGAACTGGTGGACCTGGCGGGTAACCGACGCGTATTCGGCTTCGCCGGCCGCATCATGGGCGACCTCTGATACCTCACACGCCGCCTCTTCCCCTGTGGGACCGGGCGAAGCTCGGGAAGGCCTCGCCACGGTACGGCAGATAAACCGCGGTGCTCTTTTCCCGAGCTTCGCCCGGTCCCACAGGAGGGAAGAGGCGCGGCATGGCAAATTCGTAAGGACGCAGCATGAAAATCTCAAGACAAGCCTACGCCGACATGTTCGGCCCCACCGTCGGCGACAAGGTGCGCCTGGCCGACACCGACCTGTGGATCGAAGTGGAAAAGGACTTCACCACCTACGGCGAAGAAGTGAAATTCGGCGGCGGCAAGGTGATCCGTGACGGCATGGGCCAGGGCCAGCTGCTGGCCGCCGAGGTCGTCGACACGCTGATCACCAACGCGCTGATCATTGACCACTGGGGCATCGTCAAGGCTGACGTGGGCCTCAAGGACGGCCGCATCGCCGCCATCGGCAAGGCCGGCAACCCCGACATTCAGCCTGACGTGACCATCGCCATCGGCGCCAGCACCGAAGTGATCGCCGGTGAAGGCATGATCCTCACCGCCGGCGGCATCGACACGCACATCCACTTCATCTGCCCGCAGCAGATCGAAGAAGCGCTGATGAGCGGCGTCACCACCATGATCGGCGGCGGCACGGGGCCGGCCACCGGCACCAACGCCACCACCTGCACCTCCGGCCCCTGGCACATGGCGCGCATGCTGCAGGCCGCCGACTCGTTCCCGATGAACATCGGCTTCACCGGCAAGGGCAACGCCAGCCTGCCCGAACCGCTGATCGAACAGGTGAAAGCCGGCGCCATCGGCCTCAAGCTGCACGAAGACTGGGGCACCACCCCGGCGTCCATCGACAACTGCCTGAGCGTGGCCGACCAGTACGACGTGCAAGTGGCCATCCACACCGACACCCTCAACGAGTCCGGCTTCGTGGAAACCACCCTGGGCGCGTTCAAGGGCCGCACCATCCACACCTACCACACCGAAGGCGCCGGCGGCGGCCACGCCCCCGACATCATCAAGGCCTGCGGCTTCCCCAACGTGCTGCCCAGCTCCACCAACCCGACCCGGCCATTCACCCGCAACACCATCGATGAACACCTGGACATGCTGATGGTGTGCCACCACCTGGACCCCAGCATTGCCGAGGACGTGGCTTTCGCCGAAAGCCGCATCCGCCGCGAGACCATCGCCGCCGAAGACATCCTGCATGACCTGGGCGCATTCTCGATGATCAGCTCCGACAGCCAGGCCATGGGCCGCGTGGGCGAGGTGATCACGCGCACCTGGCAGACCGCCGACAAGATGAAGAAGCAGCGCGGCCCGCTGGCCGAGGACGTGGCCGGCAACGACAACTTCCGCGCCAAGCGTTACATCGCCAAGTACACCATCAACCCGGCCATTACCCACGGCATCAGCCATGAAGTGGGCTCCATCGAGATCGGCAAATGGGCCGACCTGGTGCTGTGGCGCCCGGCGTTCTTCGGGGTCAAACCGACGCTGATCCTCAAGGGCGGCGCCATCGCGGCCAGCCTGATGGGCGACGCCAACGCCTCCATCCCCACGCCACAGCCGGTGCACTACCGCCCCATGTTCGCCAGCTACGGTGGCTCGCGCCACGCCACCAGTATCACCTTCATCAGCCAGGCGGCGCTGGACGCCGGGGTGCCGGAGCAGTTGGGGCTGAAGAAACAGATCGGCGTGGTCAAGGGTTGCCGCACGGTGAAGAAAACCGACCTGATCCACAACGGCTACCTGCCAGCCATCGACGTCGATCCGCAGACTTACCAAGTGAAGGCCGACGGCGTGCTGCTGTGGTGCGAGCCGGCTGAAACGCTGCCCATGGCCCAGCGCTACTTCCTGTTCTGAGACTGGCAGGGGCCGGGCGCTAACTATGTAGCGCCTGGCCCCCGAAGGCTTTCCCTAGAGTGCCGGCTTCCCCATCACGAGGAGCCGGACATGTCCGACCCAGCCATCACCGTCGCCGAAATCGGCGCTATCGCCGACCGCTACTACCAGAACTTCCCCGACGCGCGAACCTGCGCCCGCGACTGGGCCATCAAGCTACTGAAGTTCCACACCGACCAGGACCTGGACCCCGACCAGATTTTCTGGGTGGACTTCGACAACGCCCAGAACAACGCGCACACCTACACCGGCCAGCAGCACTATGCCCCGCCCAAGCAGGCCATGAGCATGACCGACCTGGTGATGCGCCGCTTCGACCCCTTCTATCAGGTGAACTTCGACGTGCTGGACCAGATGTCAGGGTTCTACACCACCAGGGACGCCAACCTGTTCAACGAGACCAACCAGGTACTGCTGGCCCCCTCCTCCATCATGCAGGAGTTCTGGGCCACCGACTTTTCCAGCTATTACAAGAAGCGTCTGGACGCCTTTCTTAAACGCTGCGCCAACGATGGCCGCCTGCTGATCAAGATCCTGTTCTTCGCCTTCGCGTGGCGGGCCTACAATGCCGGGTCCCTGAGCCGCAACCAGTTCAAGCTGGTGATCAATACGCTGGCAGGCACCACCGGCATGCCGCCTTCGGCACGCAACCTGAACAGCGAATTCACCGCCCGCAAGCTGGCCACGGTGCATACCTTCACCCTGGGAGGCCTGAGCGCCCGCGACATCCTGCGGATCAAGACCCATGACCAGCATGAAATCCTGTACATCGCGCCCGGCTGGTTCAAGGTCTTCCATGACGAGACCGAGATGTACGACTGGCTGCGCGACACAGCCGCCGACAGCTATGCCTGTGACCGGCTGCTGGAGCATTTCGCCAACCCCGATGACCCCAGCGTGGCGCCGCGCACGGTGTTGATGCCGATCATGGAGCGCATCCGCCAGACGCCCTGGCAGGCCGGCCAGCAGTTACTCAACGCCAGCAGCCAGACCGTAACCGGGGATGCCTTCACCTTCCTCTTCGAACAGGTGGCTCAGCGCCTCAAACAGGACGCCCGGGTGTTGCTGCAGAGCAACTACGAGTTGCGCAAGGAACTGTTCCTGGTGGACCTGGATGCGCTGATCCGCATCACCGCGCCCCTGGCCCCTGGCGACCCCGCCATCGCCCTGGTGACCGTGGCGGCAGGCTCACTGAGCTTCGGCTCGCACCTGGCCAAGGCCGTGCACGGCAAGGACCGCGCCACTCGTCAGGCGGCCTTCCGCGCGGCGGTCATGGACGCCGTCACCATCCTGCTGGACATCCCCTTGCTCAAGGGCACCGGTGACAGTGCCCTCAGCGAATTCGCAGACCTGGGCCTGGGCGAAGAGGTACTGGCCACGGACGCCATGATCACGGAGCCAGCCCCCGCCGATCACCCTTGGCTGGTGCAGCTGGCCGTTGACGTGGATCTGGACCGGTTGTCGCAGGGCGTGGGCATCCGCCGCGGGGTGTATCAGTTGGACGCAAGCCGCTCCTACATCAGGATGGCCGGCCAGGTCTACCAGGTGCGTTACGTGGAGCCGCTGGAGCGTTGGGTGATCGTCAACCCCGACAACCCTGCCAGCCTCTATGGGACCTGGCCCGTGGAGCGCAATTGGCGCGGCCAGTGGGAGCCCTTCGTGATGCGCCTGCCCGCCTTGGCGCAGCAGGATCTGCAAACCCCCAGCGACCCTTTGCACCCGCTGGCCAAGGCGCGCCGCCTGAGCCTGCAATTACGGCAACTGGAGGTCTCACCCAGCTATCACGACATGGCCGAAATCCTGGTAGGCCGCGATGCCGAGAAATTCATGGGCGCGGCCCTGGAAGGCGCCTTCAGCGGGGCGCGCAGCGAACTGGTGGAATTACGCAAGGAACTGGCGCGTCAGAGCCGCGACTTCTTTGAAGCACCGCCGGCCCGCGACGTACCCGCCGTGCCGGTGGTCAGCCGCAACATGACGCCGTCGCGATTCATCGAGACCGTCTACTCGGACGCCTATGGCCTGGTGCTGGGCGAGGCGCGCAACGGTATCGGCGGCCGCAAACTGCTGATCAAATACATGGCCCAACTCAAGCAGCAAGGCGTGGACACCCTGTACATCGAAGGGCTGGCCAAAGACCTGCACCAAGCCCAGATCGACCAGTATTGGAACAGCAACAGCATGCCGCGGGCGCTGGAGAAGCAGCTCCGGCGCCTGCAGAACCGCAGCGAGTTGCTGGAACGTGGGCGCTACACCCTCTATCGCGTCGTGACCCAAGCCCGCCGCCAAGGCATCAAGATCAAGGCCCTGGACTGCGCCGCCAGCCAGTCAAGCCTGGGCCTGCCCGATGCACCAGCCAACACTGCCCAGCGCATGCGCGTATTCCATGCTTTCAAGCGCATCGAGGCCCACCAGGCTGCCAACCCCGAGAGCAAATGGATCGCGTTGATGGATCAGACCCGCGCCAGCACCTTCAACGGCATCCCCGGGCTGGCCGACCTCACGGGCATGGTCAGCCTGCGGGTGCGAGACGTCGAGCGCGGGCTGGTGCCGCGCCTGAGCGTAGACAAGGGCGAGGTGCTGAAAGCGGAAATGGCCCCGCTGCGCGCCAACGTGCTACTGGAAATGGGCACGCTGGAGCAGTTGGTGGACGACGAGTCGATCCTCTGATCCCTAGCTGTTCAGAAAGCGCCCCAGGCGCTGGCGCAGCATGGCGTTCTCGGCCCGCAAGCCGCGAACCTCCTCCAGCAACTCCAGTGCCAGCGCCACGCCTTCCCATTCCAGCTCCAGGTCGTGATGCAGCTTGGCCGCGCGGCGGGCAATGCCCGGCGCGTGGTCATCGAACAGCCACTCTTCGGGCGTTCGCCCCTGTGGTTCGACAATGCCGTGCTCGACGATTTCGATCACGAAGGCCGGCGACAAGTCGACGGCCTGACAGAAGCTGTGCATATCCAGTTGAACGTACAGGGGGCTGCTCATGATTAACGACTCCAGTTGGCTCGGGGGTCGAATGCCGCCTTCTCCGACAGCGTTTTCCACAGCGCTTGCGTGGCTTCATCGGCGTGCGGTGGCATCACCACTTTCAGTTGTGCGTACAGGTCACCACGCTCGCCCTGCTTGCGCTGCAAGCCGTTGCCCTTCACGCGCAGGCGCTGGCCGCTCTGGCTGTCGGGGCGGATGGTGAGGTTGATGCGCCCGGTCAGGGTCGGCACCGCCACCTTGGTGCCCAGCGCCGCTTCCCACGGTGCCAGGGGCACGGTGATGATCAGGTCGTGGTCTTCCACGTCGAACATCGGGTGCGGGGCAAAGCGCACGATCAGGTACAGGTCGCCATTCGCGCCACCGCCCACGCCCGGCGCGCCCTGGCCCTTGAGGCGGATGCGCTCGCCGTCGGTGACACCGGCCGGGATCTTGACGTTGAGGGTCTTGGTGGTGTGGCCGGTCTGCTGGCCGGCGGCGTTGTGTTGTGGCACCTGGAAGCTGATCTGCTTCGATTCGGTAGCCAGGGTTTCCTCAAGGAAGATCGCCAGTTCCATTTCCACGTCTTGTCCTCGCCTCCCGGCGCTGCGTTGCTGGCCACGGCCAAAGGGGTTGCCATTGCCGCCACGCCCGGCCGAACCGAAGATGGAGCTGAAAAAATCGGAGAAGTCGCCCGCGCTTTCCTCAAAGCCGCCACCGCCGCGCCCCTGCCAGCCTGGCGGGCCCTGGAACGGCCGGCCGTGCTGGCCGTACTTGCGGATTTCATCGTATTCGGCGCGTTTTTCCGGGCTGCTCAGCGCTTCGTAGGCCTCGGAGGCCTCCTTGAATTTGTCCTCGGCGTTCTTTTCCTTGCTGACGTCGGGGTGATATTTGCGTGCCAGCTTGCGATAGGCGGTCTTGATCGCCTTGTCGTCCGCTGTCGGCTCCACGCCCAATATCTTGTAGTAGTCTTTGAAGTCCATCTAAGGATCACCATCCGTTTATCGGGATCGCGAGGTCATTCCACATAGTGTAGAGACCTGACGATGAGGTGTAAGTTTATCGACTGGCGGCAGGCATTGTTGAACGAGCCTGGGCACAGTCACAGGGAATGACTGCAAGATTGGGGGCCGCATGCCCGGTTTCAAGGTGTGACCGCGCCGCAATTAAAGCCGCGTTGGCCTTGATTATCGCTGCCACTGGCATAAACTGCGCGGCCGTTTTTTGCACAGAATCCGGCAACGACATGACCAACCAAACCCCGGCCCGCGCCTGCGGCATCGACTTCGGCACCTCCAACTCCACCGTCGGCTGGCACCGACCGGGCGTCGAAACCCTGATTGCGCTGGAAGACGGCAAGATCACCCTGCCGTCGGTGGTGTTCTTCAACATCGAGGAACGCCGCCCGGTGTATGGCCGCCTGGCGCTGCACGAGTACCTGGAAGGCTACGAAGGCCGCCTGATGCGCTCGCTCAAGAGCCTGCTGGGCTCCAAGCTGATCAAGCACGACACCAGCGTGCTGGGTACCGCGCTGCCGTTCAAGGACCTGCTGGGCATGTTCATCGGCGAGCTGAAAAAGCGCGCCGAAACCGATGCCGGCCGTGCGTTCGACGAAGTGGTACTGGGCCGCCCGGTGCATTTCGTCGACGACGACAAGGCTGCCGACCAGGAAGCCCAGGACACCTTGGAAGAGGTGGCGAAGAAAATCGGTTTCAAGGAAGTGTCCTTCCAGTTCGAGCCTATCGCCGCGGCCTTCGACTACGAGTCGAGCATCCAGCGCGAAGAGCTGGTGCTGATCGTCGACATCGGTGGTGGTACCTCCGACTTCTCGCTGATCCGCCTGGCCCCCGAGCGTCACAACGTGGATGACCGCCACAGCGACATCCTGGCCACGGGCGGTGTGCACATCGGCGGGACCGATTTCGACAAGCAGTTGAGCCTGCAGGGTGTGATGCCGCTGTTCGGCTACGGCAGCCGCATGAAGAGCGGTGCGTTCATGCCCACCAGCCACCACATGAACCTGGCCACCTGGCACACCATCAACTCGGTGTACTCGCAGAAATCCCAGCTGGCCCTGGGCAGCATGCGCTACGACATCGAGGACACCGACGGCATCGACCGCCTGTTCAAGCTGATCGACCAGCGCGCCGGCCACTGGCTGGCCATGGAAGTGGAAGAAACCAAGATTCAGCTGACCCATGCCGACAACCGCCTGGTGGCGCTGGACCGCATTGAGCCGGGCCTGAGTGTGGACATGACCCGTGCGCTGTTCGAGTCGTCCATCGACACCCTGCTTGAGCGCGTGCGTGGCAGCGTGACCCAGTTGCTCAGCGATGCTGGCGTGGGTGTGGCGCAGGTGGATACGGTGTTCTTTACCGGTGGTTCCAGCGGTATTCCGGCGCTGCGCAACAGCGTGGCGGCAATGCTGCCCAATGCGCGGCATGTGGAAGGCAACATCTTTGGCAGCATTGGCAGCGGCCTGGCGATTGAAGCCCGCAAGCGGTACGGCTGATTACGTGTAACCCTTTTCCCGAGCTTCGCTCGGTCCCACACCTTTCGCGGCAGTGGTGCCAGGAAGGCAAAGCTCTTAGCCTTTGGCGCAAAGCAGGTATCACTGTGGTGCCACCAAAAGCTGAGAGCTTTGCCTCACTGACACAACTGCCGCGAAAGGTGTGGGACCGAGCAAAGCTCGCGAAGCAGGCGCCGCTAAACCAACTCAGCGCGCCGCAGTTCGCTTTTCAGATACGCATAGTAAACCGGCCCCGCCACCACCCCCGGTAACCCGAATGCCGCCTCGAAGATCAGCATCGCCAACAGCAACTCCCACGACTTGGCCCTGATCTGCCCGCCCACGATACGGGCGTTCAGAAAATACTCCAGCTTGTGGATCAAAATCAGCCAGCCCAGCGCCGCCGCCGCCACCCAGATCGATACCGACAGGGCGATGGTGGTGATCAGTGCGTTGGAGATCAAATTGCCGATCACCGGCAGCAGGCCGAGGATGAAGGTCAGCACCACCATGGTCTTGTGCAGCGGCAGCTTGATGCCGCACAGCGGCAGGATGATCAGCAGGAACACTGAGGTGAATACGGTGTTCAATGCCGCGATCTTGATCTGCGCGAAGACGATGTTGCGGAAGGCCTGCACCAGCAGGGTCAGGCGCACCAGCAGCTCGCCGGCCAACGGCTTGTGCGGCGCGTCGGGCGGGATGCGGTTGAGGGCAACGATGGCGCCCAGCACCATGCCGATCAGCAGGGTCACGAAGGTGCGTACAGCGTCCTTGCCCACCAACTGCAACTCCGCCAGGTGCTTGCTGACCCAGTCACTGATCGCCGAGCGAAATTCAGTGACGTTGGCCGGCAGGTAAGCATCGATGGACGGCGGCAGCTGGCCGCGGGCGCGGTTGACCACGTCCATGAACTTGTCGAGGAACGCCCCCGGGTTTTCTGCCTCATGCATCAGGAAACTGATGGCCAGGGCAAAAATGACTGCCAGCAGGCTGACAATCACCGTGCCCAGCAGCGCCACCGCCACCCAGCGGGCACGCGGCCCGGAGATCAGGTGCTCCAGCTTGGGCGTCAGCATGTTGACCAGCTCGTACACCAGCAGGCCCGCAAGCAGGCTGGGCAGCAGGCGCAAAGGCATCACCAGCAACAGACCACCGAAGACGATGATCAGGCTGGCCCATAACACATGACGCTGGGAAAACGTTGGCATACAGCCTCGAACATGTAACACATGGAAGGACCGGCAGTCTGCCAGCCTTCGCCTGGCAGGGCCAGTGGCCTGAAACGTTGGAGCGGCAACAGCTTTGGAACCGCGTCGCTTGCATCGCGGCCAAGGCCGGCTCCTACGCCGTTCGTGGTAGGAGCCGGCCTTGGCCGCGATGCAGGCGACACCGTTATTTCTTCAGGCAGGTGCTCATGAAGGTCTTGCGTGCATCGCCGGCCAGGTTCTGGGTCTTGGCCGACGCGTTGCAGGTGCTCATTTTCTGCTGTTGCGGGGTCAGGGTCTTGGTGGTGGCCGCTGGCGCCGCTTTCAGGCACGTACTCATGTAGGTCTTGCGCTCATCGCCCTTGAGGCCCTTGGTGGTGGCGTCGGCGTTGCAGGTGGTCATCTTGTTCTGTTGCGCGGTGGCGGCGAAACCTTGCGAGCACATCAGCAGGCCGAGCACCAGCAAGGGCGCGTGGAGCATTTTCATGGAGTTTTCTCCTTGGCGCCGCGCTGGGCCGCGCGGCCGTGCCCTGAAGTGTAGACAAAGTTTGTAACGCTTCCGGCCAAGGCGAAACCTGTCGGATTTATGGGGTGTGTTGACCGGTTATCAGTAGGTGCCCGGCGCCACAAGCAGGGATAATCGCGCCTTATCGACTGACAGGCGTTCCCCATGCAATACGCGTTTCCGTTGTTGGCCATTCTGATCTGGGCCGGCAACACCGTGATCAACAAGATGGCCGTTGGCGCCATTTTCCCCGCCGAAATCGGCTTTTACCGCTGGGTGCTGGCCGGCCTGCTGTTCACGCCGTTCTTGCTGCCCAGGGTATGGGCCAACCGCAGCGTCATCCGCCCTCACCTGGGCAAGATCTTCGTGCTCGGCCTGCTGGGCATGGCGGTGTACCAGAGCCTTGCGTACTTCGCCGCAGCGCTGACCAGCGCCACCAACATGGGCATCATCCTGTCGCTGATGCCGTTGATGTCACTGACCCTGGCCATTGTCAGCCTGGGCCAGCGCCTCACTGCGGGGGCCTTGTTCGGCGCCGTGCTGTCGCTGGCCGGCGTACTGGTGGTGGTCTCGGGCGGGCACCTGGGCAACCTGCTGGCCCACGGGCTCAACCGTGGCGATGCAATGATGCTGCTGGCCACCCTGGCCTACGCGGTGTACAGCACGTTGTTGAAGAAGTGGCAGTTGCGCCTGCCGCCCCTGCAATTGCTGTACTTGCAGGTGCTGGTGGCGATCGTCGTGCTGTTGCCGCTGTACCTGCTGTCGCCCAAGGTCGGGTTGGGCCTGGGCAATATCGGCCTGGTGCTGTACGCCTGCCTGCTGGCCTCGATGATTGCACCACTGGCCTGGATGCAGGCGGTCAGCCGCCTTGGCCCTAGCCGCACGGCGCTGTTCTTCAACCTGCTGCCCCTGGTTACTGCGCTGATCGCAGCCGTGGTGCTGCACGAGCAACTGGGCCTGTACCACCTGCTCGGAGGCCTGCTGACCCTGGGCGGCGTGGTGCTGGCAGAGCGCTGGACCACCCCGCTGGGCCGCGCCTAAAGCCCCGCGCCCGCCAACCGGGCGGCGTGTTCGGTGAACAGCCGCACCGGCTCGGCGCCCTTGCCCACCAGACCCAGGGACTGGTTGACGATGTCCAGGTGGTCCATGGGGTAATCGTCGCCAATCACCTGACCCAGGTGCGAGCTGTAGCGCCCCACCATGCCATCGCACTGCCCCGATTCGCGCACGAAACTCCGGGCAAACAGCTTGCAGCTTAAGTGGGAGCCGTCCAGGCGATTGCCGCCCCCATCAGCACCCGGGGCCTGCAACACGCCGGACCAGGAGTAGTAATGCACCCCGTTGGCCACAGGTTCCCCTTGCCCGCCCCAGGTAGCCGGGATGCCCTGTGGATAACGCTGATTGAACAGCGCCACCCCGGCGCAGGTCAGCGAGGCATGGGAGCCGTGCACATCGATGGGCAGGATCGGCCCGCGCCAGCCGGTCTCCAATGCGCCCATCAGCAAGCCCAGCAGGTACAGCACGAAATGCAGCAGGCGGCCGCCCACGGAATTGTGCGGGTAGCGTCGTTCCAGGTAGTCGGCCAGCTCCGAGCCGTGGTTGGGGCCCGCCACCGAGGTGACCGAGGCCACCCACTCCGGACGTTTGGCGGCGGCATAACGCGCAGTCAGCGCGCCCTGGCTGTGGCCGATCAGGTTGACCCTGGTAGCGCCGGTCTCGTGACGTATGCGCTGAATGATCAGCAGCAGTTGCTCGCCCCGCACTTCGGTACTGTTGATGGGCGATACCTGCACCGGGAACACCTGCGCGCCACCACGGCGCAGCGCCCGCACGATGCCAAACCAGTAGGGGTACAGCACCAGCCGCACGAAGCCGAGCATGCCGGGCACAAGGACGATGGGGTAGCGCGTGGCGCCGGGCTGGTTCATGGCGGTGACATCCTTGAGGGCAAGTTCCAATACTAGCGCACTGACATCGAACTCCTGCGTCGCGCCGTTGCCCCAGTATTACGGGGCCACTATTGGCTCATTCGAAGGAGCGACACCTATGTACAAGCAAACCCTGGCTGCAGTGTGCGTACTGGCTTCGCTGGCGGGCTGCGCCAATACCAAGGTCGAAAACCCGGTGGACTTCGTCACCTACCGCAACGAGCCCCTGGTCAAACAGGTGGAAAACGGCATGACCATGCAACAGGTCATCGCCATCGGCGGCACGCCTTCATCGGTGGTGGACGGCAACGGCAAGACCAGCGCCGGTACCTGCAACAACTACGTGCTCAACACCGACGGCAAGCAGCAGGCCTACTACGTCACCTTCGACGCCAGCGGCCATGTCGACAGCAAGGGCTTCATGACCTGTGCGCAGCGCACGGCGAACGTCAAGGCCATGCCCTGATGTCGCACCGATAAAACTTTCCGCCGTGCCGCGTACTCACAACCTCTGAACGATCACGCCGGGCGCCCGTCGCATGACGGGCGCGATAGAGCCTGACGCCCATAACCGTATAGCCTGGAGATGCTCATGACTATTGAATTGATCGACAAAAACACCCTGCGTGACCGCGCTCGCAAGAATGTGGACAACGGCGCGGTGACCGAAGGCTATGAAGGGGACCGCGAGGAAATCATTCGCCTGCTCAACGATTCGCTGGCCACTGAACTGGTGTGCGTGCTGCGTTACAAACGCCATTACTACATGGCCAAGGGCGTGAAGGCGCAAGTGGCAGCTGCCGAATTCCTGGAGCACGCCACCCAGGAGGCCGAGCATGCCGACAAGCTGGCCGAGCGCATCGTGCAACTGGGCGGTGAGCCGGACTTCAACCCCGACAGCCTCAGCAGCCGTTCGCACGCCGAATACAAGCCTGGCAATACCCTAAAGGAAATGGTCTACGAAGACCTGGTGGCCGAACGCATCGCCATCGACAGCTATCGGGAGATCATCCAGCATATCGGTGACAAGGACCCAACCACGCGCCGTGTGTTCGAAGACATCCTGGCCCAGGAAGAAGAACACGCCGACGACATGGCCGACATTCTCGAAGGCCTCTGATTTAACCACTCACTGCCCCGCCCCTGTGGGACCGGGCGAAGCTCGGGAAAAGAACAACGCGGTACATCCCAATGACCGCGTTGGCTTTTTCCCGAGCTTCGCTCGGTCCCACAGTTGTATGTGTTATTGCGCTTTTCAGCGAGTGCTGGGGACGGTTTTCGGCGCTTTGCCGGCCTTCATCTGCTCCAGCAACGGCGTGCACTGGTTAGGCTCGCCACCGCTTGGCGCCACCAGGGCCAGCAGGCCTGCCGCCGGCGCAGCCACCACCCCGAGCGCAATCATCCCCGCCCCACGCAGCAGCAATGGCACCGCCTGTACGCCAGCGCTTGGCTTGGCGAAAGGCCCACGCACGTACAGCGGCGAGCGCAGCGACAGCAGGCGGAAGCCCTTGGATTCAGGGTTGATCTTCAGGTCCAGTTGCTCGGTCTTGAAGTTGGCTGTGCCGTCGATGTAGATGATCGCGTTCTCGGTGTCGAACACGAACAGCCGTGGCGCTGCCAGGCCATCCTTGATGCCCACGTCGGCGGCCGCGCAGTTGATCTTCACTTCGTTGTCGCCAAAGATCTTGCCCATCACGTAGTTGCCCACGTTCAGGCCAGCAATTTCCATCAGGCCACGGCTGACCGCGCCGTCATTGATCAACAGTTTCAGGTCGCCATTGGAGGTGCCCAGCAACGCTGCCACGGAATTGCCCGTACCGGAAATGTCCGCATCGCCGTTGAGCTGGCCGAAGCTGGTTTTCATTGGTTCGAACGTCGGGAACAGCTGTTTGAGTTTGAAGCCTTGCGCCGTCAACTTGGCGCGGCCTTGCAAAGGCGTAGTGCGACCATTGAGGCTGATCTGCGCGTCAAGGTTGCCGCCTGCCACGCCAAAACGCAGCGGCTCAAGCTTCAATTGGCCGTCGTCGAGGATCAGGTGGGTATAGAGATCGGTGAACGGCAGTTCCTTGCTCTGCACGATTTTCTTGCCAGTGAACTCGACATCGGCATCCATGGCGCGCCAGCGCTCGGTGCGAAACTCTTCCACCGGCAGCACCTTGCCCGTCGGTTGCTTGCTTTCACTACCACGCGCAGCCTGCTTGCCCTTGGAGTCGGCGCCAATCAAGGGAGCCAGGTCGGTAAACAGCAGCTGATTGGACACCAGCTTGCCGGTCAGCTTGGGCCGTGGCTGGCTGGCGACAAAGCTGAGGTCGCCGTGAATGTCGCTGTCGCCGATTTTGCCGTTGAAGCCTTGGTAATCGAAGGTAGCGCCAGTCGCTTCGTGCAGCTTGGCCTGCAGGTGACCATCGGTGGAATACGGCGGCGAATCAGGCAAGGTCACGCCAGTCAGCGGGTAGAGCTTGCTCAGGCTGGCACCTTCAAGTTTGAGCCGCAGGTCCAGGGCGCCCAGGTTGCGCGGGTCGGTCAGGGTGCCGGCCACGGCCACGTGGGTATCGGCGATGCGCACATCCGCCTGCACCGGGAAGGGTTTGGCGGCATCCTGCAGGGCCAGCAGGCCGCCGATTTTGCCGGTACCGTTCACAGGCTGGTCTTTATAGCGCCCCGTCACTTTGAAGCCGAACGCGTAATCCTGCGCGGTAGCGCCCTGGTCGCTGACCTTCTTGGCCGCGCCGCTGCCAACGATGTCGCTGAACGGAATCGGCTTGCCCAGCGGGTCGATCATCACGTCGGCGTGGGCCTTGAGGGTCACGTCGTCATACACCACGTGGCCCTTGTCAAAACCGATGGAGCCAATGTCCATCACCCACTTCGACGGTTCGGCGTTAGGGTCTTTGGGGCCGAAATCGAAGGTCCAGTTGGCACGCCCGTCGGCCAGCCGCTGCAGGTTGGCATCGGGCTGGGTCAGGTCGATACGCGGGATGACGATGTGCTGGGCCAGCAAGGGCAGCGGCGACAGGCGGAACTCAACGCGTTTGAGGCCGACCATCTGCGGCTCTTTGGACCATTCCGGGTTGCCCAGGGTCAGGTCCTCGGCCACGAAGTGCGGCCACGGCACCCAGGCGCGCCAGCTACCCTCTTCCGGTTCACGGGACCACAGCACGTCGAGATTGCCATTGATGGCAAACGGACGATGCAGCGCTTCGGACACTTTTGCGTTGAGCGTCGGTTTCACGCGGTTCCAGTCGAAGGTGGCAATCACCACCACCAATATTGCGATCAGCACCACGAAGGTGGCGACTACCCAGGCCAGGATCTTGCGGGGGCGCGTCATGCACGAATCTCCAAGTGACAGCGGGGGCGGCCCGCTCGGTTGCAGCATTACCTTAGGACTGGCAAACAGCCTGTGGGTTTAACCGGATTGATGAAATCGGCGAACACATCCATCGAAGAACGTTCCACGGTGGCGCATTTTCCGCGCCCTCTCACCGCGACGGTGCACAAAAAACGGCTGTAACCCTTTGATTAGACAGCTTGCTGGCAAACAATCAATTCCGTTGATTGTTACCATTACCTATATGAACTTTTATATCTAATTCCTGAGAGTAGCATTGGCTTCGTACCCACTTTTCAGCCCTCCAAAGGAGCGCCAAATCATGAAACGCCAATTGCTGCTGACCCTGACCCTCTCTGTACTGGCCGCCAACGTATTCGCCGCCAGCAACGTTCAACCACCTGTTGCCCAGCACAGCGCTGCGGTGATCGTGGCTCAGGATGGTTCTGACCGGACCCTGAATCGCGTCGCCCAGGATGGCTCGGACCGTACCCTGAATCGCGTTGCTCAAGATGGCTCGGATCGCACCCTGAACCGCGTTGCTCAAGACGGCTCGGACCGCACCCTGAACCGCGTTGCTCAAGACGGATCGGACCGCACTCTGAACCGCGTTGCTCAAGATGGCTCGGACCGTACCCTGAACCGCGTTGCCCAGGATGGCTCGGACCGCACCCTGAACCGCGTTGCTCAAGACGGCTCCGACCGTACCCTGATGCGCGTTGCCCAGGACGGTTCCGATCGCACCCTGAACCGCGCGAGCTAAGCCTTGGTTGCCTTGAAAAAAGCCCGGTCCCTGCACCGGGCTTTGATTTTCCCCGCGATTTGCTAGAGTGCTGCGCTGCCCTTCACAGAATTCCGCACCATGTTGCCCCGCGCCGAACAGAAACAGCAGACCCGTCACGCCCTCCTGGACGCCGCCCGGCAATTGATCGACGCTGGCCGTGGCTTCGGCAGTATCAGCCTGCGCGAAGTGGCCAAGGCTGCGGGTATCGTGCCCACCGGGTTCTACCGGCATTTCGACGACATGGACCAACTGGGCCTGGCCCTGGTCAATGAAGTGGGTGAGACCTTCCGCGAAACCATTCGCCGCGTGCGCCGCAACGAGTTCGAGTTCAGAGGCCTGACCGACGCCTCGGTGCGCATCTTCCTCGACAGCGTGGCCGCCAACCGCTCGCAGTTCCTGTTCCTGGCCCGTGAGCAATACGGCGACTCGCGCCCTGTACGCCAGGCCTTGACGTGCCTGCGTGACGGCATCAGTTCGGACCTTGCCGCCGACCTTGCCCTGATGCCCAAGTGGCAGCATCTGGACGGGGCTGCCTTGGCAGTCATGGCTGATCTGGTGGTGAAGACGGTGTTCGCCACCCTTCCCGAGCTGATCGACCCACCCGCCACCCCTCTGCCCCGGCAATTGACACCCCAGGCAAAGATCACCCAGCAATTGCGTTTCATCTTCATGGGTGCCAAACACTGGCAGGGCTTGAGCAGTATTGACGGCTGACCCAAGTTGGTGCCATACAGGCAGGAGCGCACCAAGTTGTAACATTTTATTGCCCAATCTTCTGGCACAAGGCCGGCATTTGCAGCGCTAGCAAGTTGGCAAGACACTTGCTGTCAGCAGAGTATCGCACTCAGCCGGATGCCTGAAAATGCTGGTGATCCACCGCAGAACCGAGCCAAAACCTGACTGGTCGGCCGAATTACACCTCAATTTCGAAGCGCGCAGCAAAAGCCGCCTGCGCTGTTTTAGTGCCGACGGTGAAGACGTCGGACTGTTTCTTGAACGCGGGCAACCGCCCCTGCACGACGGCGAATTCCTGGAAGCCCAGGACGGTCGCATCGTCAAAGTCGTGGCCCGCCCCGAAGCCCTGCTGCATGTCACCTGCGCCAACGCCTTCGAGCTGACCCGCGCCGCCTATCACTTGGGCAACCGCCACGTGGCCCTGCAGGTGGGGGACGGCTGGCTGCGCCTGCTGGACGATTACGTGCTCAAGGCCATGCTCGAACAACTGGGCGCCAGCACCGAAGCCATCGAAGCGCCCTTCCAGCCGGAGCACGGCGCCTACGGCGGTGGCCACCACCATTCCCGTCACGGCGAGGAAGACTTCAACTACGCCCCCAAACTCCACAAATTCGGCGTGCGTACGTGAACCCGGCCTGGGCCCTGCTGCGCCTGGCCAGCCCGCAACTGCCGATTGGCGGCTACAGCTATTCCCAAGGCCTGGAAATGGCCGTGGAACAAGGCACGGTAAAACAGGCCGACGATGCCCGGCGCTGGATCAGCGACCAGTTGCTGCTCAACCTGGCGCGCTTCGAGGCGCCGCTGCTACTGGCCCATTGCACAGCTGCAGCGGCAAACGATTGGCCTGCCCTGCGTAACCTCAGCGATGAGCACCGCGCCAGCCGTGAAACCCGCGAAATGGCCCAGGAAAGCCGGCAGATGGGCTACTCGCTCAAGCAACTGCTCGACGGCCTGCCCGAGCTGGATGCACCTGCCCGCAACTTCCTCGCCAGCACACCCGAACCGCACCTGGCCCTAGGCTGGGCGCTGGCCGCGCGCGCCTGGCAGATCAGCCCCGCCGACGCCCTGGCCGCCTGGTTGTGGAGCTGGCTGGAAAACCAGCTGGCAGTGCTGATGAAAACCCTGCCGCTGGGCCAGCAAGCCGCCCAGCGACTGACCAGCGAGCTGCTGCCGCTGCTACAGCAAGCCCAGCAGCACGCCAGCCAACTTGACCCCCACCACTACGGCAGCGCCGCGTTCGGCCTGTCCCTGGCGAGCATGGCCCATGAACGCCAATACAGCCGCCTGTTCCGTTCCTAGGAGATGACAACCATGAATACCCAGCCCCTGCGCGTCGGCATCGGCGGCCCGGTCGGTTCCGGCAAGACCGCCCTGACCCTGGCCCTGTGCCTGGCCCTGCGCGAGCGCTACAACCTGGCCGTGGTCACCAACGACATCTACACCCGCGAAGACGCCGACTTCCTGGTGCGCAACGAGGCCCTGGCCCCCGAGCGCATCATCGGGGTGGAAACCGGCGGCTGCCCGCACACCGCCATCCGCGAAGACGCCTCCATCAACCTGGAAGCCGTGGACCAGCTCAACCGCCGCTTCCCGGGCCTGGACCTGATCCTGGTGGAGTCGGGCGGCGATAACCTGTCGGCCACTTTCAGCCCGGAGCTGTCGGACCTGACCATCTACGTGATCGACGTGTCGGCCGGCGACAAGTTGCCGCGCAAGGGCGGCCCGGGCATCTGCAAGTCCGACCTGCTGGTGATCAACAAAATCGACCTGGCGCCGCTGGTAGGCGCCTCGCTGGAAATGATGGACGGCGACACCAAGCGCATGCGCGGTGACAAGCCCTTCGTGTTCAGCAACCAGAAGACCGGCCAGGGCCTTGAAGCCATCATCGCCTTTATCGAACGCCAAGGGCTGCTGACCGCAGCCTGAGAACCGCACCGTAACCGGTGCCTGGCACTGTGGGAGCAAGCTTTGCTCCCACAGCGCAAGGCAACCCATGGATTGATGCCACCAAGGAAATCTGACAATGACCCTGAAAAAACTCCTCGGCGCCGCCGCCCTGCTGCTCACCCCCGCCCTGGCCTTCGCCCACCCCGGCCACGGCGAGCACGGCATCGTCGCCGGCGTATTGCACCCGCTGACCGGCATCGACCACCTGCTGGCCATGCTGGCCGTGGGCCTGTGGGCCGCGCAGCAGACCGGCAAGGCGCGCTGGGCCCTGCCGGCCACCTTCGTCGGCACCATGCTGCTGGGCGGCCTGCTGGGCTTTGAAGGCCTGGAACTGCCGGGCCTGGAAAGCGGCATCGCTGCCTCGGTACTGGCCCTGGGCCTGGCCGTGGCCCTGGCCATTCGTCCACCGGTGGCACTGGCGGTCGGCGCTACGGCGCTGTTCGCCTTGTTCCATGGCGTAGCGCATGGTCTGGAGCTGCCGGAAATGTCCAGCCCTTGGGCTTATGCGGCCGGTTTCGTCGCGGCCACCGCTGCGCTGCATGCGGTTGGCTACGCAGTCGTGCGCCTGCTGCCCCAAGCGGCCAGCCCGCTGGTCCGCATCGCCGGCGCCCTTTCCGCCCTGACTGGCGCCTGGCTGCTCGCCGGCTGATCCAGCGCGCTTGTGGGAGCGGGCTCTGCCCGCGAAAAGAACACCGCGCTGCAGCAGACAGTCTGTGGTGCCCTTTTCGTGGGCAGAGCCCACTCCCACTAGCTTCATCCCTGATACCATGTCGCTCAAACAGCCGCTTTGACGACACCTTTCATGCTCTATCACTCCCCGCAAGCCTTCACCGCCGTGCATGAGCACTTCCTGAAGACCATCGTGCCACTGTGGCAAGGCCCTGGCTGGAACGCCGAACTGGCGCTGCCCTACGAAGCCCTGGACCCGCAGCACCGGCCCATGCCCGTGCAGCGCTACCGGGCCATGGCCTGTGCGCGGCAGTTGTATCTGTTTTCGGGGCTGATCGAGCAACCGGGGGCGCGTGAGCATGCTGCGGCGCTGTTCCGCTCGCTGCAGAAGCACTTCCACGATGCCGAGCATGGCGGCTGGTTCTACAGCATCGATGCCCAGGCGCGGCCGCTGGACCGCACCAAGGATCTCTACACCCACGCGTTCATCGTATTCGCCTGCGCGCATTACTGGCACAAGTCCCAGGACCCGCTGGCCGAATCGGTGCTGGACGCCGCACTGAGCGTCGTGGCCACGCAGTTTTCCACAGGCGACGGGCTGTACGAGGCCACGTTGGCCGAGGATTGGTCGGACGTGGGCGCAGGGCCGCTGCAGAACCCGCTGATGCATTTGGCCGAAGCTTTCCTGGCCACCCTGGCCGTGCGCGAGGATCAGGCCGTCAGCGACGCTCTGCAGGACTTATGCACAGCCATGCAGGCGCGTTTCGTCGACCCGGCTTCAGGCTTCCTGATGGAAAAGCCCTGCGGCGCTGTGGATAACTGGTGGGAGCCTGGGCATCAGTTCGAGTGGTTCTACTTGCTGGAGTCTTCCGCGCTGCTGCGCGGCAGTGATCTGCACGGTTCGCTGGACCGGGCCTTCGCAGCCTCCGAGCGCATGGGCGTGAAGGATGGCGGCGTGCTGGCCATGCTGGACGTGGACGGCGGTGTACGCGATGGCACGCAGCGTATCTGGGCACAGGCTGAATACCTGCGGGCGTTGACGCTGCGGGCCGCTGGGGATGTGGAGGGGCAATTGCAGGTGCTGCGCGAGCGCTTCCTGCATGTAGGCGGCTGGTATGAGTGCCGTGATGCCGCGGGTGTGGTGACGCGCCTGGACATGCCGTCCACCACGCCGTACCACCTGGCTACCTGCTACGAGAGCCTGGCCAACTCCTGATCACCGCCCCCTGTGGGACCGAGCGAAGCTCGGGAAAAGCGCGCCGCGATCAGCCTGAAACTGCGCGGTGTGCCATTCCCGAGCTTCGCTCGGTCCCACACACAGGGGAAGTGTGGTTCTTCCTTACGCCTTGTGCGGGCGCTCGATGGCGAAGCCGGCCCAGCTCTGGGTCACCGGCATCAGCTCCAGGCTGTTGATGTTGACGTGCGCCGGGGTGTTCATGATCCAGAAGATGGTGTCGGCAATGTCCTGCGGCTGGATCGGCTCGGCGCCGGCGTAGGTGGCGTCGTAACGCGCCTGGTCACCACCGAAACGCACCAGCGAGAACTCGCTTTCACACAGGCCCGGCTCCAGGTTGGTCACACGCACGCCCGTGCCTTGCAGGTCGCAGCGCAGGTTCAGCGAGAACTGTTTGACGAACGCCTTGGTGGCGCCATACACGTGGCTGCCCGGATACGGGTAGTTGCCCGCCACCGAACCCAGGTTGACGATGCTGGCGCCACGGCCTTGGGCGATCAGGCGCGGCAGCAGCAGGCGGGTGCTGTACATCAGGCCTTTGACGTTGGTGTCGACCATGGTGTCCCAGTCGTCCAGGTCGCACTTGGGCGCCGGCTCGATGCCCAGGGCCAGGCCGGCGTTGTTGATCAGGCCGGTCAGCTTGGCGAACTCAGGCGGCAGATTGCCGATGGCGTCTTCCATGGCCTTGCGGTCACGCACGTCCAGCACCAGGCCATGCACCTTGGTCCGCTTGGAGAGCTCTTCGCACAGGGCGTTCAGACGCTCCTCACGGCGCCCGGTCAACACCAGCGACCAGCCGGCCTCGGCAAAACGACGTGCACAGGCTTCGCCAAACCCGGAAGTGGCGCCAGTGATAAACACGGTGGAAGTCATTGCATGCTCCTGAAAGGCTGTGTGGAAAAGATCGTTTCAAAGCATGCCCGCCCCACGCCGGGACGGCAAGTAAAAGGGCGAACTGATCAAAAAATGATCGAAGCTCGCAAACCCTTGTCGTAGCTGGGCCGCGTCGACTTTTACGCACCTTATCCACAGGGGCTTGCACAGTATCCGTGGGCAACTGTGCTGTGGACAAAGCCTTGCAGGCCGTGACGTGCAGGCCTGTGTAACGGCTTTATGCCTTGACCTTGACCGTGCAGTCAGGTAGCCCCGGCAGCGACCGTGTGCTCAGGAAAACCGGGGGGATGGCGCCAGGCCAGTAACTACGCTGCTTCGGGCGGTCTTTCCAAGGCTTGCCCACAGAGTTATCCACAGGTTTCCGCACTCAGGATGAACGGTATTTGCCGGTGGATAAGGGCTTGACAAACTGCCGTCACGGCGACCTATAAATCACTGTTCAAAAAACAACCACATGCCTGTAGGCCACGCAAATCAAGGCCTGCAACTACATACACCCAAGTTACCCACAGCCAGTTCCACAATAAACGGGGACAAGTGCATAACGTGACAGAAACATGAATTGGGGTGGTTTTATGTCGCAGTCAGGGGGAAATGAAAAAGGGTTTTCCACAATTGTGTGGAAAACCCTTTTCCATGGTTTGCCCGCTGTCCTGTGGGACCGGGCGAAGCTCGGGAAACAGGCAACTCGGTATCACTGATAAACCGCGTCGCTTGCTTCCCGAGCTTCGCCCGGTCCCACGTGGATCAGTGGCCGCCGAGGTAGGCGTTGCGCACTTCGTCGTTGCTCAGCAGCTCCTGACCGGTACCTGTGAGGCGAATCTCGCCGTTGACCATCACATACGCCCGGTCCGACAGCTTCAGCGCGTGGTTGGCGTTCTGCTCCACCAGGAAGATCGTCATCCCCGACTTGGCCAGCTCGCGCAACGTGCTGAAAATCTGCTTCACCACAATGGGCGCCAGCCCCAACGACGGCTCATCCAGCAGCAACAGCTTGGGCCGGCTCATCAATGCCCGGGCGATGGCCAGCATCTGCTGCTCGCCGCCCGACATGGTCATGGCGCGCTGGTTGCGGCGCTCCTTGAGGCGCGGGAACAGGTCGAACATGCGCTGCATGTCTTCGCCGGCGAACTTGTCGCCGATGGGGATGGTGCCCATCAGCAGGTTCTCTTCCACCGACATGTCCGGGAACACCCGCCGGCCTTCCGGCGACTGGGCAATGCCGTTGGAGGCGATGTAGTGGGACGACTTCTTGGTGATGTCGGTGCCCTGGTAGATGATCTGCCCGTTGGCGGCGCGCGGCTGGCCGAAGATGGACATCAGCAGCGTCGACTTGCCCGCGCCGTTGGAGCCGATCAGGCTCACGGTCTCGCCTTCGTTGATGTGCATCGAGACTTTCTTCAGGGCCTGGATGGGCCCGTAGAACACGTCGATCTCTTTCAGTTCGAGGATCGGGTTACTCATACCAGCTCCTCTTCATCCGCGCCCAGGTAGGCGGCGATCACTTTCGGGTCGTGACGGATCTGCTCCGGGCCGCCCTCGGCGATCACGTTGCCGTGGTCCAGCACCACGATGTGGTCGGAAATACCCATGACCATGCCCATGTCGTGCTCGATCAGCACGATGGTCATGTCGTGTTCGTCGCGCAGCAGGCGGATCATGCCGCTCAGCGCTTCGGTTTCCTGTGGGTTGAGGCCGGCAGCCGGTTCGTCCAGACAGATCACCTGGGGACGGGTGCACATGGCCCGGGCGATCTCCAGGCGGCGCTGCTGGCCGTAGGAAAGCTCGCCGGCCAGGCGGTTGGCGCAGTCCACCAGGTCCACCACTTCCAGCCAGTAGAATGCCGTGTTCAAGGCGTCCTCCTCGGCCTGGCGGTAGCCGCGGGTGTTGAGGATGCCCGAGAGCATGCTGCGGTTGACCCACATGTGCTGGGCCACCAGCAGGTTTTCCACAACGGACATTTCCCGGAACAGGCGGATGTTCTGGAAGGTGCGTGCCAGGCCCGCCCGGTTGACCAGGTGGGTGCCGCCGAACATCTTGTAGTACAGGCGGCTGGCGAAGCTGCGCGGCGAGACGAAGTCGGTGGGCTGGAAGGGCTCGCCCAGCAGCTTGATGACGTTGGTCTTGATGCCACGCGTTTCCAGTTCGATGCGCCCGCCGGTGGCCTTGTAGAAACCGGTCAGGCAGTTGAACACCGTGGTCTTGCCGGCGCCGTTGGGGCCGATCAGGGCAAAGATCGAATTGCGCTTGACCTTCAGGCTGACATCGCTGAGGGCCTTGATGCCACCGAAGTGCATCATCAGTTTTTCGACCGTGAGTACGTATTCACTCATGGCGCCACTCCTTTACGCGGAACCACACCGGTACGGCTGATGCGAATCAGGCCGCGCGGTCTCCAGATCATCATCAGCACCATCAGCACGCCGAACAGCAACACGCGGTACTCGGCAAACGAGCGCAGCAGCTCTGGCGCCACCGTGAGCACGAAGGCGGCGATCACCACCCCCACCGTGGAGCCCATGCCGCCCAGCACCACGATGGCCAGGATCAGCGCCGACTCGAAGAAGGTGAACGAGGTAGGGTTGACGAAGCCCTGGTAGCTGGCGAAAAACACGCCTGCCAGGCCGGCCGTGGAGGCGCCCAGGGTGAAGGCCGAGAGTTTCACCAGCACGTGGTTCAGGCCCATGGCCCGGCAGGCGATCTCGTCTTCGCGCAATGCTTCCCAGGCGCGGCCCACCGGCATGCGGGTCAGACGATGCTTGATATACAGCACGCCGATCACCACCAGGAATAGCACGGCGTAGATGAACACGAATTTCAGGTTGGGGTTGTAGTCGATGTGCAGGAACTCGTGGATCGGTACCCCGCCCTCCTTCGCCTTGCGCCCGAACTCCAGGCCCAGGAAGGTGGGCGACGGCACTGGCACACCGTTGGGGCCGCCGGTGAACGACAGCCAGTTGTTCAGCACCAGGCGGATGATCTCACCGAAGCCCAGGGTTACGATGGCCAGGTAGTCACCGTGCATGCGCAGCACCGGGAAGCCCAATATGCAACCGGCCAGTGCCGCCGCCAATGCTGCCAGCGGCAGCGCCGACCAGAAGCCCAGGCCCAGGTACTGATAGCCCAGCGCCAGGCCGTAGGCACCGATGGCATAGAACGCCACATAACCCAGGTCGAGCAGGCCGGCCAGCCCCACCACGATGTTCAGGCCCAGGCCCAGCAACACGTAGATCAGGCCAAGGATGACAATGGTCAGCAGGTATTTGTTGGCAAACACCGGGAACACCAGCGCCAGCACGATCACCAGCGGGATGACCCAGCGCAGCGCCGACTTGTGACCGGGCGCCAGCACGTGCACGCCCGAGCCGCCGCGCTCCATGCCCTGGGACATGCGCAGGCCCTTGGGCGTCTGCAGGAAGATACTGATCAGGAAACGCCCGATCACCACCGCAGCCACCAACCAGGCCACGCGAGTGGGCGCAAGGTTGAACTCGTAGCCTTGCAGCACCACGCCGACGATAGGGCCGAAGACGATCAGCGCCAGCAGGCCGGCGATGATCGCGTCGATCACGCTTTGTTTGATATCGATGGGTTTGATTGGGGCACCAGACATAAATTACACCTTCGCCACGAGTGGTCGACCCAACAGGCCTTGGGGTCGGAAGATCAGGATCAGCACCAGCAGGGCGAAGCTGAACACGTCCTTGTAGTCCGAGTTGATCAGGCCGGAGAACTGCGACTCGGCAACCCCCAGGATCAACCCGCCCAGCATGGCGCCCGGCAGCGAGCCGATACCGCCCAGCACTGCAGCGGTGAAGGCCTTGATGCCGATAATGAAGCCGGCGTAGAAGTCGAACGTGCCGTAGTTCACCGTGATCAGCACACCCGCCAGCGCCGCCATGGCCGCGCCGATGATGAACACGTAGGAGATCACCCGATCAGTGTTGATGCCCAGGATGGAGGCCATCTTGCGGTCTTGCTGGGTGGCACGGCACATGCGCCCCAGCTTGGTGTATTTGATGATGTAGGTCAGCACGGCCATGCCGGCGAACGCGGCCACCAGTATGAACACCTTGGTGTAGGTGATCTGCACGAAGCCGGTGCCGATGTCGAAGCGCCAGCCGCCGCTGAGCAGCGTGGGCACGCCCTGCTGGTTGGGGCCTTGGGCGATCTGCGCGTAGTTCTGCAGGATCAGCGAAATACCGATGGCGCTGATCAGCGGCGCCAGGCGCGTGGAGTTGCGCAGGGGCTTGTAGGCCACCCGCTCGATGACAAAACCGTAGACCCCGGTGACGACGATGGTAAACGCCAGCGTGCCGAGAATCAGGAAAGGGAAGGACTCGACACCAAAGAACGACAACACGGCCAGGCCGATGGCGGCCAGGTAGGCAGAGATCATGTACACGTCGCCATGGGCGAAGTTGATCATGCCGATGATGCCGTAGACCATGGTGTAGCCGATGGCGATCAGCCCGTAGACCGACCCGAGGGTCAGGCCGTTGACCATTTGTTGCAGGAAAATACCATCCATCATGCACGCTCACGAACTTCTGGGCCGCACGGGTCCGCGCGGGCAAGCCGGGCCTGCCCACTCGAACACGAGCGGTGGTAGAGAACTGACGGGCCCGGCGCACAACCGGCCGAGCCCTGTTTGACCGGGCCTGCGGTTTACCCCGCAGGCCGGGCCGACCTCATGTCATTTCTGCTTTTCGAGCTGGTGGTATTTGCCGTCCTTGTCCCACTGGTAGACGACATAGTCGGACACCTTCAGGTCGCCCTTGGCGTCCCAGGTCTTGGTGCCCATGACGGTCTGCACCGGGTTGGCCTTCAGCCACTTGGCGGCGTCTTCGCCCTTGTCGGACTTGGCGCCGTTGAAGCCAGCGGCCAGGGCCTGGATCGAAGCGTAGGCGTACAGGGTGTAGCCTTCAGGCTCGTAACCGGCCTTGCGGAACTTGTCTACCACGGCCTTGCTGTCAGGCAGCAGGCGGGGGTCAGCGCCAAAGGTCATGTACACGCCATCGACGTATTGCGCGCCGCCGGCGGTGGTGACCAGTTCGTCGGTGACCACACCGTCATCGGACATGAACTTCACGTCTTTCAGACCTTGCTCACGCAGTTGGTGAACGAGCGGGCCGGCTTCCGGGTGCAGGCCGCCGAAGTACACCACGTCGGCACCAGCGGCGCGGATCTTGGTGACCAGGGCGCTGAAGTCTTTCTCGCCACGGGTCAGGCCCTCTTCCAGCACCGGCTTCACACCGCGCGCAGTCAGCTGCTTGGCTGTCGCGTCGGCCAGCCCCTTGCCGTAGGTGTCCTTGTCGTTGATGACGGCGACTTTCTTGCCCTTGAGCACGTCGACGATGTAGTCACCGGCCACGATGCCTTGCTGGTCGTCACGGCCACACATGCGGAACATGGCGGTCAGACCGCGCTCGGTGACGGCCGGGTTGGTGGAACCGGGGGTGATGGCGATCACGCCAGCATCGCCGTATACCTCAGAAGCAGGGATGGTAGACGAGGAGCAAAAGTGACCGACCACGCCGGCGACCTTGTCCTGGTCGGCCAGCTTGTTGGCCACGGCAACGGCCTGTTTGGGTTCGCAGGCGTCATCGCCTGGCACCAGGATGATCTTGCCGCCGTTCACGCCGCCGTGGGCGTTGATTTCGTCAGCGGCCGCCTGGGCCCCCTTCATGTATTGCTCGCCGAACGATGCGTTGGCACCGGTCATAGGGCCTGCCACGCCGATCTTGATGTCGGCTGCCTGTACAAACGAAGAAACCCCCAATGCAGTAGCCACTGCGAGAGCCAGAAAACCTTTCCTGTAAAACGTCTGCGACATGAGGTGGTGCTCCTGAGTTTTTTTGGTTGGCACTACAACTTCACAACTTCAGCAATTGCTCTGAGCAAGCGCCGTGCCAGCGGATTTTCAAATCCTGAAAACCGATGCGCTTTTGCCGCGCGAAGGCCCTGCGCCCGCATCGATACGGGTCGTGCAACCGTCTAGATGGCGCCTGGTAGCACCCTGCAACACAAAAGGAGCAACCTTGAAGTGCCATCATTGCAACCCGCCCGTGCCACAGCGTGCAACCGACCTGTAACAGGCCGCGTAACCGAAGTGCACATCCGAGGTGCGTGATTGCTACGCCACGCACCATTACAGGCTAGCCGGTGTAGGAAAAAACACAGAGTTAGTTAGGAAACTACTTATATTGGCGGCGAAATGGCTGGGCCAGAGGCTTTTGCGCCAGACTCAAGCATTCGGCGGGCGGCACAAAAGACTGGCAGAATGTGCCTTTACTGTGCGCCACTACCGTTTCCGTCATGCCGCCAGGCCCAGTTGGAGCCCTCAATGAGCGAGAGCGTATTCGCTGATCGCATCGTGCAGAACCTGCTCGACACCGATTTGTACAAGCTGACCATGATGCAGGCCGTCCTGCACAACTACCCCAACGTCGAGGTGGAGTGGGAGTTCCGCTGCCGCAACGGTGAAGACCTGCGCCCGTACCTGGCCGAGATTCGTTACCAGATCGAGCGCCTGTGCGAATTGAGCCTGAGCAGCGACCAGCTGGATTTTCTCGAGCGCATCAATTTCATGAAGCCGGACTTCCTGCGCTTCCTGGGCCTGTTCCGCTTCAACCTGCGCTACATCCAGACCAGCATCGACAACGACCAGCTGAGCATCCGCCTGCGCGGCCCGTGGCTGCACGTGATTCTGTTTGAAGTGCCATTGCTGGCCATCGTCAGTGAAGTGCGCAACCGCGTGCGTTACCGCGAAGTCACCCTGGGCCAGGCCCGCGAGCAGCTATACCGCAAGTTCGACTGGCTGACCGCCAACGCCTCGGCCGATGAGTTGGCGGAGTTGCAAGTGGCCGACTTCGGCACCCGCCGGCGCTTTTCCTACAAGGTGCAGGAAGAAGTGGTGACCGTGCTCAAGCATGACTTCCCCGGGCGCTTCGTCGGCACCAGCAACGTGCACTTGGCGCGCGAACTGGACATCAAGCCGCTGGGTACGATGGCTCATGAGTGGATCATGGCCCACCAGCAACTGGGCCCCCGGCTGATCGACAGCCAAAGTGCGGCGCTGGATTGCTGGGTGCGTGAATACCGGGGCCTGCTGGGCATCGCCCTGACCGACTGCATCACCATGGATGCCTTCCTCAGCGATTTCGACCTGTACTTCGCCAAGCTTTTCGATGGCTTGCGCCATGATTCGGGGGACCCGGTAGTGTGGGCCGAGAAAGCCATCGCACACTACCAGAAGCTGGGCATCGACCCGATGAGCAAGACCCTGGTGTTCTCCGACGGGCTGAACCTGCCCAAGTCGCTGGAAATCTTCCGTGCGCTGCGCGGGCGCATCAATGTCAGCTTTGGCATTGGCACCAACCTGACCTGTGATATTCCGGGGGTGGAGCCGATGAGCATCGTGCTGAAGATGACCGACTGCAACGGGCAGCCGGTGGCGAAGATTTCGGACGAGGCAGCGAAGACGCAGTGCCGGGATGAGAACTTCGTGGCGTACTTGCGCCACGTGTTCAAGGTCAAACCCTGAATTGTGGTGGCTGGTTCCAGGGCAGAGCCCTGTCCTACACCGATTCTGGCAATGGGTGTCAGGCAAGCAAAGCACACAGTCTTTAAAGGCTCCGCAGGTTCACCTGCCAAACCCAAAAGCGGTGAGCTTTGCCCCCCCTGACACAACTGCCGCGACCGGTGTAGGACAGGGCTCTGCCCTGGAACCAGCCACCACACATCAAAAAATCAATTAACCAGCGTCACCGCGCCTTTCATCATCGAGATGTGGCCCGGGAACGAGCAGAAAAACGCGTAATCAGTCCCCGCCTGCAGCTTGGCCACATCAAAAGTCACCGAGTCCTTCTCGCCCGCGCCAATGATCTTGGTGTGCGCCAGGATGCGCTCGTCGCCATCCTTCAGGTAGTTCTTGTCGATGCCCGCGGCCATGCCGTCGGTGGCCACGCCCTGGGCGTCGGCGGTTTTGCTCAGCACCCAGTTGTGCCCCATCACGTTCTTGGCCAGGGAGCCGGAGTGGCCCAGGTTGACGGTGAAGGTCTTGCAGCTCTTGCTGACTTCGATGGCCTTTTTGTCGAAGGTCATGCTGTCGGTGGAATCGACGTCTACCGAGCATTCGGCGGCGAATACCTGGCCGGCGGCGAGGGCAAGCAGGGAGGCAGCTACTACTTTCGCGAACATGAATGGATCTCCAGGACGGGGGTTAAGCAAGGCTTCTTCTATGAGCCTTATCGAGACAATCAACGAGACAAACCTAACACGCACCCAATATTGTATACAATATCAATCACGGAGCGTTTACATGAACAATTTCCTGCGCAGCCTTCTCGCCGCCTACGCCTGCGGCAATACCGGCACCGATTATCTGGACGACTGAACGAAAGACTGGAGCCAGAGCCCTTGCGGATTTACCCTGTGGCACCTCAACGGCCAGGAGCAACCCCATGTCACTGACTTCAGTCTGTGTTTTCTGCGGCGCCAGCAGCGGCAACAACCCGGTTTATCGCGAGGCGGCCATCACCCTGGGCCGCACCCTGGCCGAGCGCAAGCTGACGCTTGTATACGGTGGTGGCGCCGTGGGCCTGATGGGTATCGTCGCGGATGCGGTGCTGGAAGCCGGTGGCGAGGTGATCGGCATCATCCCCCACAGCCTCAACGACCTGGAAATCGGCCACAAGGGCCTGACCCGCCTGGAGGTGGTGGACGGCATGCACGCACGCAAGGCGCGCATGGCCGAACTGGCCGATGCCTTCATCGCCCTGCCGGGTGGCCTGGGGACGTTGGAGGAACTGTTCGAAGTGTGGACCTGGGGCCAACTGGGGTACCACGGCAAGCCGCTGGGCCTGCTGGAGGTCAACGGTTTCTACAGCAAGCTCACCGGTTTCCTCGACCACTTGGTGCAGGAAAACTTCGTGCGCGAGCAGCACCGTTCGATGCTGCAGGTGAATGAGTC
Organism: gamma proteobacterium L18; assembly: GCA_000497835.1. Taxonomy (GTDB): domain Bacteria; phylum Pseudomonadota; class Gammaproteobacteria; order Pseudomonadales; family Pseudomonadaceae; genus Aquipseudomonas. The sequence goes on from KI547169.1 coordinate 136,295, forward strand.
GGCCAGCGGTCTGCTGGACGCCCTGGATGCCTGGCGCCCTACCGTGCTGCCCAAGTGGACTGACAAGAAGCCGGACTGATCAGTCCGGCATTTCCCCCAGCGGCATGACCGTGACCTGCACTTCCGGGTCATGACTGCCGCCGCCCAGGATCACCCCGCGCAGCGGCGACACATCGGAAAAATCCCGGCCCCAGGCCAGGGTGATGTGTTCCAGTGCGGGCTGCACGTTGTTGGTGGGGTCGAAATCGACCCAGCCGAACGGCGGGCAATACACCGACACCCAGGCGTGGGATGCATCGGCGCCAATCAGCCGGGGTTGCCCGGGCGGCGGCTGGGTCAGCAGGTAACCGCTGACATAGCGTGCCGCCAGGCCACGCGAACGCAGGCACGCCAGCATCAGGTGGGCGAAGTCCTGACACACGCCGCGGCGGCGCTCCAGCACTTCCACCAACGGCGTTGCCACTTGGGTGGCTTCGGCGTCGAAGGTGAACTCCTCGAAAATCTTTTCCATCAGCGCCCGCGCGCCTTCCAGCAATGGCCGGCCCGGCGGGAAGCAATCGGCGGAGAACGCCACGAAGCTCTGCTTGAGCCGCACATAGGGCGACTCGAAGCGGTAGCGACAGGCTTTCATCAGGTCTTCGGCAATGGGTGCACTGCTGTAGCACAGGGCACTGCGTACGGCTTCCCAGCTTTGCGAGCCGGCAAAGTCCGCCGTGGGGCGCGCCAGCACTTCCACTTTCAGGCGGGCGCTGACCTTGAGCTCGTCATGGGGCCGCTCGAAGGTCAGGCGCGTCAGCGGGTTGCCAAACACGTCGTAATCATCGACCCGCCAGGTCGGCTCGGGGCTGATCTGCAACGCCTGCTCGCGACACAGCTGCCAGGCGCACGGCCGCGGCCACAGGTGCGCCAGCTGCTGTGCCAGGGACACCGGGCTGTCGTAGTGGTAATGGGTGTCGTGAATGATCTGGTAGTGGGCACTCATACCGATATCGTCCGTTGGCTGACGTCATCGACGTGGGCGAAATGGCGCAGGGCCAGGCGGTCGGAGACTTGGCCGCTGGCTTCGTTGAGGGTTTGCAGCAGGTCGGCCAGGCCGTCGAGCACCGCCTGCACGCTGGGCGCGCCGAACAGTGAATGTTCCAGGCTGCCCAGGTCGAAAGCGGACAGGCGCTCGATCAGCATGGCCAAACCACGTTCGCGGGGGGCGCCGAACTCTTCGTTGAGCCGGCGCAGCGAGCGGTTTACCAGCTTGAGCTGGAACAGCACGGCGTGGGGGTTCTGCTCATCGAGCAGCAACAGGTCCAGCACCGGGATCAGTTGCGGCACGGCCAGGTAGCGCGAGCGATAGGTGATGCTGCTGTTGCCCAGCTCCAGCAACCATTCAAGTCCGGCCTGATCCGACACCGCCACACCGCGCAGGAAGGCGGCCAGGCTGGTGCTGAGGAACTGCAGGCGCTCGATGCGTCGGCCCAGCATCAGGAAACGCCAGCCTTCGTCGCGGGTCATGTCGTCCAGGGCGAAGCCGGACAGCGCCGCCAGGGACATGACCAGGCGGTTGAGGAAGTCCAGCAGCTCGCCGAAGTCGGGCTCTTCCACGTCCAGGCTCTGGGCCTCACGTTGCAGCTCCACCAGCGCCTGCCAGTTTTCCCGCGAGAGCTTGCCGCGCACCTGGGAGGCGGCCCACTGCAGGCGTTGCAGGTTGGCACGCAGGCTGAACGGCCAGTCTTCACCCAGCAGGGCGGCCAGCAGGCGCTCTTCCAGGTCGCCTTCTTCGGGCAGCAGCGACAGGCGTTCGGCCAGCTCTACGGCAGCCTCCAGCGCCAACGGGTCGTCACCGTCGATGTAGCGGCCGAGGATGATGCGCAGCAGTCGCGCGCTGTCATCGCAGCGCTCGCAGTAGCGACCGAACCAGAACAGGTTTTCCACCACCCGCGACGGCAGATAGGGGTCGACGCGCACCACGTCGTGGACGCCGATGGTGCGCTGGGCCTTCCACTGTTCGCCGATGGGCGCGCGTTCGCCCAGCACCCAGGTGTCCTTGCTGGCGCCACCGCGCTGCATGGACACCACTTCGGCGTCGGCCTCGGCGGCCACGCGGGTCAGGGCGCCGGGGAGTACCCGGTAACCGTCGTAGCCGGCTACGGCATACACGCGCATGCCGATGGCGCGGGGCGCCAGCTGGCCGCTGTCCTGCCAGACGGGGGCCTGGCTCAGTTGCGCCAGTTCCTGCGCCACGTAGGCATAGGGCCGCGCCTGGATGCGCTCGGCCATGGCCTTGCGCTGCTTGGCGTCAAGGTCGCGGCCGAACACCGGGGTGAAGCTTTGCGACGGGAACGCCGGCTTGATCAGCAGGTTGGGCAGTTTTTCCAGCGCCTGAGCCATCACCGGCGGCTCGCCACACCACCAGGTGGCGATGGACGGCAGAATCAGTTTTTCGCCGAACAGGTGCTCGTTGATGGTCGGCAAAAAGCCCAGCAGTCCCGGCGACTCCAGCACGCCGCTGCCCAGGGCGTTGGCCACCAGCACCCGCCCTTGGCGCACAGCCTCCAGCAGGCCGGGCACGCCCAGGGCCGAGTCGGTGCGCAGTTCCAGCGGGTCGCAGAAGTCGTCGTCCAGGCGACGCATGATCGCGTGCACCCGGCGCAGACCGCTCAGGGTCTTGAGGTAGACGGTGGCGTCGCGCACGGTCAGGTCGCTGCCTTCCACCAGCGGATAGCCCAGTTGGCGGGCCAGGTACAGGTGTTCGAAGTAGCTTTCGTTGAAGCGCCCGGGGGTCAGCAGCACGATCAGTGGCGCTTCGTGGCCATCGGGGGCCAGGCGCCGCAGGGTGTCCTGCAGGGTGCGGAAATAGCCGGCCAGGTGCTCCACTTTGAGGTCGCGGTACAGCTCGGGGAAAGCCCGCGACACGCTCATGCGGTTTTCCAGGGCGTAGCCGGCGCCCGACGGTGCCTGGGTACGGTCGGCCGTCACCCACCATTGGCCATCAGGCGTGCGCGCAAGGTCCACCGCATACAGGTGCAGGAAGATATCGCCCGGCGGCTTCAGGCCTTGGCAGGGCCAGAGGAAATTGTTGTGGCCGTAGACCAGTTCGGCAGGCAGCAAGCCCTGCCGGATCAGCTCCTGCGGGCCGTAGATATCGGCCAGCACGGCGTTGAGCAGCTTGGCGCGCTGGGCGATGCCGGCGCGCAGGTGCTGCCATTCGGCGGCAGGAATGACGTGGGGCAACAGGTCCAGCTCCCACGGGCGATCGGCGCCCTTGGGGTCGGCGTAGACGTTGTAGGTCACGCCATTTTCCTGGATCTGCCGGCTTAGCAGCGCCTGCCGCTGGGCCAGTTGCACCGGGCCGCTGCGCTGCAACTGGTCGAACAGCTTGCGCCAGTGTGGGCGCACCGAGCCATCGGCCTTGAGCATCTCGTCAAAACTTCCCGCCGTCAGCGGGTATCGGTCAAGCAGGTCTGGCATGGAACGCTCGGCGCAGGCAGTAATACATCAGAAAATGCGGGTGGCCGGTTGCCCGGCCGCCCTTTCAGGTGCGACGCATATCCAGTGTCATCGGCAGCTCGTCATTGTTCGTGAGTGTAGGCACAGGCTGCGCACCGGTGCTATGGCCCAGGCGGAAGAATCGCGACAGGCGCCGGCTTTCCGCCTCGTTGGCGTTGACCGGCAGGGTTTCGTAGTTGCGCCCGCCCGGATGCGCCACGTGGTACTGGCAGCCGCCCAGCGAGCGTTGCATCCAGGTGTCGTGGATGTCGAAGGTCAGCGGCGCATGCACCGGGATGGTCGGCTGCAGGCAGTTGAACGGCTGCCAGGCGCGGAAGCGCACGCCGGCCACGTACTCGCCGACCTTGCCGGTGCTGTGCAACGGCACGGTGCGGCCATTGCAGGTCAGCACGTAGCGTTGCGGCGACAGGCCGTTAAGCTTGACCTGCACGCGCTCAAGCGACGAGTCGACGTAGCGCACCGTACCACCGGCGCCGCCCTCCTCGCCCAGCACGTGCCAGGGTTCCAGCGCCTGGCGCAGTTCCAGCTCGATGCCGGCCACAGCGTAATCGCCGATCTTGGGGAAGCGGAACTCCAGGTGCGCGGCAAACCATTCGGCGCGCAGGCCATAACCGGCGCTGTTGAGCTCGGCGATGACGTCGGCGAAGTCCTGCTCGATGAAATGCGCGAGCATGAAGCGATCGTGCAATTCAGTGCCCCAACGCGCCAGCTTCGGCGGTGCGTAGGGTTCGCGCCAGAAACGGGCGACCAGGGCGCGCAGCAGCAGTTGCTGCACCAGGCTCATGCGCGCATGGGGCGGCATCTCGAAACCGCGCAGCTCCAGCAGGCCCAGGCGGCCGGTCGCGCCATCGGGCGAATACAGCTTGTCGATGCAGAACTCGGCGCGGTGGGTGTTGCCGGTCACGTCGATCAGCAGGTTGCGCAGCAGGCGGTCCACCAGCCACGGCGGGCATTGCTCACCGGGTGCAGGCATCTGCTGGAAGGCGATTTCCAGCTCGTACAGCGAGTCGTTACGCGCCTCGTCCACCCGTGGCGCCTGGGACGTCGGGCCGATGAACAAGCCGCTGAACAGGTACGACAGCGACGGGTGATTGTGCCAGTAGCTGATCAGGCTGCGCAGCAGGTCGGGGCGGCGCAGGAACGGCGAGTCCGCCGGCGTGGCGCCGCCCAGCACGAAGTGGTTGCCGCCGCCGGTGCCGGTGTGGCGGCCGTCGATCATGAACTTCTCGGTGCTCAGGCGGGTTTCGCGGGCCTGTTCGTAGAGGAATTCGGTGCGCTCCACCAGCTCATCCCAGCTGGCCGAGGGCTGCACGTTGACCTCGATCACGCCTGGGTCGGGGGTGATGCGGAAGTTGGCCAGGCGCGGATCATAGGGTGGCTCGTAGCCTTCCAGCAGCACCGGGCACTTGAGCTCTTCGGCGGTGGCCTCGATCACGGCCACCAGTTCCAGATAGGCCTCGACTTCGGACAACGGCGGCATGAACAGGTACAGACGCCCGTCCCGGGCTTCGGCGCACAACGCAGTGCGGGTCAGCCAGCTGGCCGATTCGTCGAGTTTGGGCGTGCGCTCCTGCTCCTCGACCTGGGCTGTGCCGGTGCTCTGCAGTTGCACAGGCGTGGGCAGCGCGCCCAGGTCCTGATTGGGATCACGGGGGTGTACGAACGGGTATTCGGCGGCCGTTACCCAGGGCTGCGAGCCCAAGGGCAGGCGATAGCCCAGCGGCGAGTCGCCCGGCACCAGGCGGCAATGGCTGTCGCGCAGGTACCAGCGGCCGCTTTGCCACTGATCACCCGCTGCGGTGCGGGCCAGCGGCAGCACTTGGCCGATGACCTTGTCCAGCCCTTGGCTGAACACCTTGCGCAGGCGCTTGCGCTCCATCTCCTCGCCCAGGCGCGAGTCCTCGGCAGTCACATTGACCGGCAACGCGCCTTCGCGCCACAGGTAGTAGAAATTGTCCTCGTAGGCGGGGAACACGAAGCGCGTTGGCAACTTCAGGCGCTCGGCCACGCTGGCCAGGAAGCGCCCGGCCAGTTCGCCGGTGGCGCCGTAGTCCTTGGATTCGTCGGCGATCAGCGCGTCGTTGTGCCAGATCGGCTCGCCGTCCACGCGCCAGTAGGCGTTCAGCGACCAGCGCGGCAGTTGCTCGCCGGGGTACCACTTGCCCTGCCCGAAGTGCACCAGGCCCTTGGGCGCGTAACGGGCGCGCATGCGCTGGTAGAGCTGGGCCGACAGCTTGCGCTTGTCCTCGCCCAGGGCGGCGGTGTTCCATTCGGCGCCGTCGGGGTCGTCGATGGAAACGAAGGTGGGCTCGCCGCCCATGGTCAGGCGCACGTCGCCTTCCACCAGGTCGGCGTCGATCTGCCGGCCCAGGGCCGAGATGGCCTGCCACTGCGCTTCGGTATACGGCCGGGTGACCCGCGGCGCTTCCCAGATGCGCTCAACCGACATTTCATGGCTGAACTCGCACTCGCAGGGTTCCACCAGGCCGCTGATAGGCGCCGCCGAGGACGGATCAGGACTACAGGCCAATGGGATATGCCCTTCACCGGCGAACAGCCCGGAGGTGGCGTCCAGGCCGATCCAGCCGGCACCCGGCAGGTACACCTCGCACCAGGCGTGCAGGTCGGTGAAGTCCACCTCGGTGCCGGACGGCCCATCCAGGGCTTTCACGTCCGCCGCCAGCTGAATCAGGTAACCGGACACGAAGCGCGCCGCCAGGCCCAGGTGGCGCATCAGTTGCACCAGCAGCCAGGCCGAGTCGCGGCACGAACCCGAGGCGTTTTCCAGGGTTTCTTCCGGCGTCTGCACCCCTGGCTCCATGCGGATCAGGTAGCCAATGTCCTGGCTCAGGCGCTGGTTAAGCGCCACCAGGAAGTCCACGGCCGGTATCGGCGTGCGGTCGATGCCTTTGAGGTAAGCCTCGAATTTGGGCGACAGCGGCAGCTTCTCAAGGTAAGGCGCCAGCTCGTGCTTTTCGTCCTTGGCGTAGGCGAACGGAATCTTCTCCGCGTACGGCTCAAGGAAAAAGTCGAAGGGGTTGAACACCGCCATCTCGGCGACCAGGTCCACCTCGACGCGGAATTCGTCGGTCTTTTCCGGGAACACCAGGCGCGCCAGGTAATTGCCCTGGGGGTCCTGCTGCCAGTTGATGAAATGCTGTTCGGGCAAAACCTTCAGCGCATAGGACAGCACGCGCGTGCGGCTATGGGGCGCGGGGCGAAGGCGGACGATCTGCGGGCCAAGTTCAACCGCACGGTCGTAGCGGTAATGCGTGACATGGTGCAATGCGACATGAATCGACACGGCGTGCCTCCTGCGAGCCTTAACGGTAAGCGCACCGCGCAAGGTTTGTGCCACGTGGGCAAAGCCAAGCACTAGAGCGCCTGCTCATTCAAGCACAGCACCAAGATCGTGCCATGCCTGATGTGTGTGCGCAGCGTCGCACAGAAAGGGCGCGTGCGGATGGCTTCATTCAGGGAGCACGGTTGGACTGCCGGCCAAGTTGCTGGAAATACTCACGCCGAAGAATGCGTACCTCGCGCAGCCGCGCTCGCATCTCCCGGTGCCTGCGACTGTTGAGCAGCAACATCCCGAGCAGAGGCAGCATAATCGCTAAAAAATACAGAGCGCGGGGCGCCCTGAATTCTACTGCTGGCAAAGCCATTGCCAAACAAGCCGCGAAGCAGGCTGCCAAGACCGCGCTACCGTAGGGCAGCCCTTGAACAATCAGAATTTTCCCTGCGGACATGGCGAGCACTAACACAAGTCCCAAAGAGAACGACACTTTCAAAGCGACCCCCACCTCCATCTCACGAAGGTAAGTGAGCAGCACCAAGGCTACAAGCGATGCACAAGTGCAGAGGCAGAGTAGAACAGTGGCCATAAAGACGGGAACATGGCGCTGGATGAACCGAGAACATTCCTCCGGAGGCAATATGAAGTTCATTCTACCTCTCCCCTACTTTCTTTCGCGCAGATCCTTGCAAACGCTGGCTACGCAGCCCAGCAGAATACTCTCGCATTTCGCGGTGGCGCCGACTGTTCAGGAGGAATAAGCCCAAGAGAGGCCAGAGCACTGACAGACTCATCAATACCTTCGACTCGTCAGGCGCAAAGCTCAGCAACATCAAGACTAAACAAATGACAAAGTAAGCGGCCATCACAGCGGCCCATCCGCGTCGGCCAAACAGGATAAAAACATTCGTCTGAACGACAAAGAATCCGAGCGCCATGCAACCCAACCAGGAATAGATCGCCCGTTTATGCAGTAGAACATCGGAGAAGAACGCATCGCCTGCCAGAGACACAACTGCGCCCAGGGATAAGCAGGCCATGATGACAACTCCCATGAACACGGGCATGAATCGGGTGATCCGCTCCCGTAGCGTGAGCATTTTAGTCATCTGCCAATTCCTCGTATAACCCTACTCCGATCGACCTCATACTGCCTACAAAGCTGCCGTCCGCTATTTTTCTCACGTTCCCGGACACTGCACTTCCACCAAATCCGGTAACGCCGCCCAACGCATCAGCCACTTGAAACAACGTAGTCTTACGGATTTGCGTGGGCGTAAGTACTCTTGGCAGCTCTCCGAGCTTCTGCTTGGCTTTGATCGCAGCCACACTAAGGCGTGGATCCTGAAATTTGAGCAGCTCACGGGTTAGCTTGTACCGCTCCTGATTATTCAGGCCCTTGCGCAGTTGCCATAGGTTTTTGCCATTCGCACCTCTTACCACAGCCACATACTTGGCAACCCCGGCCACCGATGCGCCGACGCCTAGCAAAGAGATACCGTCCAACAGCGTGCTTGCTGCGTTGTACCAAGGGTCAGAGTCGAGTTCATCGTTCAGGGCGGGATTTTTGATTTCGTTATAGGTACGGAACGCTCCGGCTCCACATTGCATCGTAGAGGCCATTGCAGCCGAGTACCCTACCGCAGCCACAGCTAATGTAACGCCGCCTGTAATTGGGGAAGCCCCGGCCGCGCCGTAGATGACAACCCAGCCAAACAGGGCTCCGGCACAGGAGATCCCAGTATTGAATGCTTCTGCGAATAGGCGTGATTCACGGGTATTGCGCATGGAGTGTTCAACGAATTGTTCCGGTGTCGTATGCCGCTGCGTTTCACGAAGAATGAGCCGCTTGACTGTCCGACTGCAGATCGGCCGAAACTCGCGCAAGGTGATCACATTGAAATCCCCATCGATATACACCACCCCCGCCCCGACGATACCGGGGTCGGCATCGATGGCGGCGAACAGGCGTGGCAGGTTGATGCGGCTTTCCATGCGCTGGCGGGCGAAGTGTTGGCTGGGGGTGGTGAAGGACGGATTGAGAGCGGTGCTCACTGGACGGTTCCTTGTTCAGTGGGGGGGAATGCGATATGCAGCAGCAACTGTCTATGTGGGAGCGGGTTCTACCCGCGAAAAGCACACCGCGACGTATCAGGAAGTCCGCGTGCCCTTCTTCGCGGGTAGAACCCGCTCCCACAGGGGGTGGCGTATCTGTTGCTACGCGGCGTTAGTGACGCGACCTGGCGGCCGCTGCTACAGAAATATTGCGTAGGCCGGGTGCGGGAGCAAGGGGAAATGCAAAACCGGGTGTAACCGAAGATTTCGGTTACACCCGGCTTCACATCAGCGTGGCAGAACCGGCTGGCGCGAAGGTTTCTTCTTGCCCTTGCCGCCCTTGGCCGCGTCGTGGCGCGCCTTGGCGGCTTCCTTGGCGCGGGCTTCGGCGGCGGCCTTGGCCTGTTCGCGCTTGTCCCACGGCTTGGAGCCGTCGCTGCCACGCGGCGGCAGGCCGGTGTGCTGGGTGAGGATGCGGGTTTCCTTGGCCACCTTGTGGCTGCCGGCCGGCGTCGAGTTCTTGCGACGGGCACTCTGGTAGGTGTCGGTCGCCGGCTGGTGCAGCGGGATCAGCTGGTGCTTGCCCGGGCCGATCAGGTCGGCACGGCCCATGCGCTCCAGCGCTTCACGCAGCATCGGCCAGCCCTTCGGGTCGTGGTAGCGCAGGAAGGCCTTGTGCAGGCGGCGCTGGGCCTCGCTCTTGACGATGGTGACCGGGTCGCTCTTGTAAGTGACCTTGCGCAGCGGGTTCTTGCCCGAGTGGTACATGGCGGTCGCCGACGCCATGGGCGAAGGGTAGAACGCCTGCACCTGGTCGGCGCGGAAACCGTTGCCCTTGAGCCACAGGGCCAGGTTCATCATGTCTTCGTCAGTAGTGCCCGGGTGCGCGGCGATGAAGTACGGAATCAGGTACTGCTCTTTGCCTGCTTCCTTGGAGTACTTCTCGAACATGCGCTTGAACTTGTCGTACGAGCCGATACCCGGCTTCATCATCTGGTTCAGCGGGCCTTCTTCGGTGTGCTCCGGGGCAATCTTCAGGTAGCCGCCCACGTGGTGGGTGACCAGCTCCTTGACGTACTCCGGCGATTCCACCGCCAGGTCGTAGCGCAGGCCCGAGGCGATCAGGATCTTTTTCACGCCCGGCAATGCACGGGCGCTGCGGTACAGCTGGATCAGCGCCGAGTGGTCGGTGTTCAGGTTCGGGCAGATGCCCGGGAACACGCACGACGGCTTGCGGCACGCCGATTCGATTTCCGGGCTTTTGCAAGCGATGCGGTACATGTTGGCGGTAGGGCCGCCCATGTCCGAAATCACGCCGGTAAAGCCGGGCACCTTGTCACGGATCTCTTCAATCTCGCGAATGATCGACTCTTCCGAGCGGTTCTGAATGATGCGACCTTCGTGCTCGGTGATGGAGCAGAAGGTGCAGCCGCCGAAGCAGCCACGCATGATGTTCACCGAGAAGCGGATCATGTCGTACGCCGGGATTTTCTCCTTGCCGTACGCCGGGTGCGGGATACGCGCATAGGGCATGCCGAACACGTAGTCCATTTCCTCGGTGGTCATGGGAATGGGCGGCGGATTGAACCATACGTCCACTTCGCCATGCTTCTGCACCAGCGCGCGGGCGTTGCCCGGGTTGGTTTCCAGGTGCAGCACGCGGTTGGCGTGGGCATAGAGCACGGCGTCGCCGCGCACTTTCTCGAACGAGGGCAGGCGGATGACCGTCTTGTCGCGGGTCATGCGCGGGCTGGCCAGGATCTGCACGACCTTGGCTTCGTTCGGGTCCTCCTGCTCGCCCTTCTCCTGCTCGATGGCGCAGGCCTGGGTGTCCTGGGTGTTGACGTACGGGTTGATGATCTTGTCGATCTTGCCCGGACGATCGATACGGGTGGAGTCCACCTCGTACCAGCCTTGCGGCGTGTCGCGGCGCACGAAGGCGGTGCCGCGGATATCGGTGATGTTCTCGATCTTCTCGCCATACGACAGGCGCTGGGCCACCTCGACGATCGCGCGTTCGGCGTTGCCGTACAGCAGGATGTCGGCGCAGGCGTCGATCAGGATCGAATGGCGGACCTTGTCCTGCCAGTAGTCGTAGTGGGCGATGCGGCGCAGCGAAGCCTCGATGCCACCCAGCACGATAGGCACGTGCTTGTAGGCTTCCTTGCAACGCTGGCTGTACACCAGGCTGGCGCGGTCGGGGCGCTTGCCCGCCAGGCCGCCCGGGGTGTAGGCGTCGTCCGAACGGATTTTCTTGTCCGCGGTGTAGCGGTTGATCATCGAGTCCATGTTGCCGGCGGCGACGCCGAAGAACAGGTTGGGCTCGCCCAGCTTCATGAAGTCGTCTTTGCTGGTCCAGTCGGGCTGGGCAATGATGCCCACGCGGAAGCCCTGGGCTTCCAGCAGGCGGCCGATGATGGCCATGCCGAAGGACGGATGGTCGACATAGGCATCACCGGTGACGATGATGATGTCGCACGAATCCCAGCCGAGCTGATCCATCTCCTCCCTGCTCATGGGCAGGAATGGCGCTGGCCCGAAACACTCGGCCCAGTACTTTGGATAGTCGAATAACGGCTTGGCTGCTTGCATGTCGATGACCGTATGGCTACGTGATGAAAAAACGCGGGCGCGGAATATAGCACAAATTTTGACCAATTCCGACGACCATTGTCGGAAATTGGTGTTGGCGTTTTCGCGGGCAGAGCCCGCTCCCACAAGATATCCCGCGCATGAAGGATCTGTGGGAGCGGGCTCTGCCCGCGAAAAGAACGACGCGGTAGACCTTACTCGTCGTCGTCGAAGTTGTAGCTGCCTGGGGCCAGGTTCTCGAAGCGTGTGTATTTGCCGATGAACGCCAGGCGGATGAAGCCGATGGGGCCGTTACGCTGCTTGCCGATGATGATCTCGGCAATGCCCTTGTGCTCGGTCTCCGGGTGATACACCTCGTCGCGATAAACGAACATGATCACGTCGGCGTCCTGCTCGATCGCTCCCGATTCCCGCAAGTCGGAGTTCACCGGCCGCTTGTTCGGACGTTGCTCCAGGGAGCGGTTGAGCTGCGAGAGCGCTACCACCGGGCAGTTGAATTCCTTGGCCAGGGCTTTCAACGAGCGGGAAATCTCGGAAATCTCGTTGGTACGGTTGTCACCGCTGGAACCGGGGATCTGCATCAACTGCAGGTAGTCGATCATGATCAGGCCGATGTCGCCGTGCTCACGCACCAGGCGGCGGGTACGGGCGCGCATTTCCGACGGGCTGATGCCGGCAGTATCGTCGATGAACAGCTTGCGGTCGTTGAGCAGGTTGACCGCCGACGTCAGGCGCGGCCAATCGTCGTCATCCAGGCGGCCGGAACGCACCTTGGTCTGGTCGATACGCCCCAACGAAGACAGCATACGCATGACCAGCGAATCACCTGGCATCTCCAGCGAGTAGACCAATACGGCCTTTTCGCTGCGCAACACCGCGTTCTCCACCAGGTTCATGGCGAAGGTGGTTTTACCCATGGACGGACGGCCGGCGACGATGATCAAGTCGGCCGGCTGCAGGCCGCTGGTCTTCTCGTCCAGGTCGGTGTAGCCGGTCGACAGGCCGGTGATGGCCTCGTCGGTGTTGAACAGCGTGTCGATGCGGTCGATGGCCTTGGTCAGCAGGTCGTTGACGCTGACCGGGCCGCCGGTTTTCGGCCGCGCTTCGGCAATCTGGAAGATCTGCCGTTCGGCCTCGTCGAGGATCTCGGCGGCGTTGCGGCCCTGGGGGTTGAAGGCGCTGTCGGCGATGTCGGTGCTGATGCTGATCAGTTGGCGCAGCGTGGCGCGCTCGCGGACGATCTGGGCGTAGGCCTTGATGTTGGCGACCGACGGCGTGTTTTTCGCCAGCTCACCCAGGTAACCCAGGCCACCGACCTGGGAGCTCTGCCCTTCCTTGTCCAGCTGCTCGTGCAGGGTGACCACGTCGAACGGCGTGTTCAGGTCAGCCAAGCGGGCGATGGCGCGGAAGATCAGGCGGTGGTCATGACGGTAGAAGTCGCCATCCGAGACCTGATCCAGCACGCGTTCCCAGGCGTTGTTGTCCAGCATCAAACCACCGAGCACAGCCTGTTCGGCCTCGATGGAATGCGGCGGCACCTTGAGGGCGGCGGTTTGCAGATCGTACTGCTCGGGTTGCGATATCTCGTTCATGGCCACTTGAAATCAGGGGATACAGAAAGACAAAGGGCACGACCTGTAGACAGGATCGTGCCCAATGTTACCGGCTGTTACCCAAGGGTGCCAGCCGTTAGGTGTTGCCTTAAGCAGCTACAACAACAACGCGTACGGTAGCTTCTACGTCGCTGTGCAGGTGCACGGCAACGTCGTATTCGCCAACGTTACGGATGGTGCCGTTCGGCAGACGAACTTCAGCTTTAGCCACTTCAACGCCCGAGGCGGTCAGTGCATCAGCGATGTCGTGGGTGCCGATCGAACCGAACAGCTTGCCTTCGTCACCGGCGGTGGCAGTGATGGTCACTTCCAGCTCAGCCAGTTGGGCAGCGCGAGTTTCAGCCGAAGCTTTCTTGTCTGCTGCGATTTTTTCCAGCTCAGCACGACGCTCTTCGAACGCAGCCAAGTTGGCTGGGGTCGCGGCGGTGGCTTTGCCGTAAGGCAGCAGGTAGTTACGGCCGTAACCAGCCTTAACGTTTACTTTGTCGCCCAGGTTGCCCAGGTTGGCGACTTTTTCCAGAAGGATCAGTTGCATGTGGAAATCCTCTAACTTTTAACCTTCACCGTTCGCGTTGTCAGGACCTTTCGGCGCCAAACGTCCGCGAAAATCAATCAGGCTGTCGACAATGGCCAACACCACGAGCAACGGATAGATCAGGTTGATCAACACCAGCAGCGTGACATACAACCCCACCAGCCAGAACCGCGCCAGGTGCTTTTCAGCGACCAGGGCGTGAATCAAGGCCAGGCCTGCGAAGGCCAGCGGTACGCTGCACAGCGGCGTGAGCATGGCCAGTTGGTTACCGATATTCGGCCCCACCACCATGCACGCCAGCAGCATCAACGCCAGCCCCCGCGGGATGCGCACGGTGCGAAACTCGCGACCGAACCCACCCGGGTTGTACAACATCGCTTGCCAGTATCGGCCCAGTATCAGGCAACTCAAACTGACGATCTGCAGCATGGCCGCGATCATCCCGGTCAGGAGCAGGGGCATGAGTGCATCGAGGCGCGCTCGCTCTTCCACCGGCATTTGCTGGTAGAAATCACCGAGGGCCATGGGCAGAACCTTTGACAGGCCTTGCGACATCACCTCGATGTGAGGGCGGAAAACCGCGCCCAGCACCACTGCATACACCAACCCCAGGGCTATGCTGACCAGCAGCACACGGATCCAGGACTCACTCGAGCGCAGAACCTGCGCGAGGGTCGCCGAGCCCAGCAGCACCAGAAGTGCGCGGGGGTCGTGATCGCTCCCCAGCAGCCACCACGCCAAAGCGGGCAGCAGGCCGAGGGCGAGGACGCTTTTGGCATCCTGAAATCCGCGCCGCAGAAGCACCAGGCTTCCCGCGGCAGCACCCAACCAGAACAACAGCGGCATGACTGCCGATATGGCCACCACCAGTGTGGCCTGCACGCGTCCGCGCATGATGAAATCAGCTATGGCGCGCATGCATTCAATCCCTTGCTACTTGTCGACTACCTGGTCTCAGCGGCCGTGGCTGTCGGTGTAGGCCAGCAGGGCCAGGAAGCGGGCGCGCTTGATAGCGACGGCCAGCTGACGCTGATAACGAGCTTTGGTACCGGTGATACGGCTTGGAACAATTTTGCCGGTTTCGGATACGTAGGCTTTCAGAGTGTTGAGATCTTTGTAATCGATCTCTTTCACGTCTTCAGCGGTGAAGCGGCAGAATTTACGACGACGGAAGAAACGTGCCATGTAATTGGCTCCTCAAAAGGTCCGTGGATTACTCGTCAGCGTTATCGCTGGCGTCGCTGTTGTCGCTGTCATCGCCATCGGCGCTGTCAGCATGCTCAGGACGGTCACGACGCTCACGGCGCTCGCTGCGGTTTTCTTCGGCCTTGAGCATCTCGGACTGACCAGTGACGGCTTCGTCGCGACGGATGACCAGGTTACGGATCACGGCATCGTTGTAGCGGAAGTTGTCTTCCAGCTCGGCCAGGGCCTTGCCGGTGCACTCAACGTTCAGCATCACGTAGTGAGCCTTGTGAACATTGTTGATTGCATAGGCCAGTTGACGACGGCCCCAGTCTTCCAGACGGTGGATTTTGCCGCCGTCTTCTTCGATCAGCTTGGTGTAACGCTCAACCATGCCGCCGACTTGCTCGCTCTGGTCAGGGTGGACCAGAAAGATGATTTCGTAATGACGCATGAATGCTCCTTACGGGTTGTAGCCTGCCGCCAGGGCGGTCAGACAAGGAGTGAATGACACTGTATGTCTTGCTCGCGGAAAAGGTGGTGGCGATGAACTGCCCGCACCTGCCGTCGAGGCAAGGGGCGCAATTGTAGAGAAGGGAGTGGGGACAAGCAAGGGAATTGGTGAATATTTGAACAGAATTGCGGTGCCTGGTTCCCGGGCAGAGCCCGGTCCTACACCGATCGGGCCATGGGTGTCAGTGACGCAAAGCGATCAGCCTTTGGAGGCACAGCAGGATTAACTGCAAACCATCAAAGGCTGATCGCTTTGCCTACCTGACACCCATGGCCCGATCGGTGTAGGACCGGGCTCTGCCCGGGAAACGGACGACGCCGATCTTACTTCTTGGCGCCGCGCTGACGAACGGCTTCGAACAGGCACACGCCCGTGGCCACCGACACGTTCAGGCTGCTGACGCTGCCGTGCATCGGCAGCTTCACCAGGTAGTCGCAGTGCTCGCGGGTCAAGCGGCGCATGCCCTTGCCCTCGGCACCCATGACCAGGATGGTCGGGCCGGTCATGTCGTGCTGGTACAGCTCCTGCTCGGCTTCGCCGGCGGTGCCGACCACCCACAGGCCACGCTGCTGGAGTTTTTCCAGGGTGCGCGCCAGGTTGGTGACCGCCACCAGCGGAATCACTTCGGCAGCACCGCACGCCACTTTACGTACCGCAGGGGTCAGGGTGGCCGACTTGTCCTTGGGTACGATGACCGCCAGCACGCCCGCCGCATCGGCGGTGCGCAGGCAGGCGCCCAGGTTGTGCGGGTCGGTCACGCCGTCCAGCACCAGCAGCAGCGGCGCGCCATCGGTGCGATCCAGCAGCTCGTCGAGCATCGCCTCGCCCCACACCTGGCTTGGGCTGACTTCGGCAACCACGCCTTGGTGAACGCCATCAACCCAGGCGTCCATTTCGCGACGCTCGGCCTGGCCCACCGACACGCGGTTTTCCGCGGCCAGGGCGATCAGCGGCTGAACGCGCGGGTCATTGCGGCTTTCGGCCAACCAGATCTGCTTGACCCGCTTGGGGTGGTGACGCAACAGGGCTTCCACGGCGTGCACGCCGTAGATTTTTTCCAACTGACTCATGACTTCGCCTTCGGTTTACGAGCACCCGTTTTCGACGGGCCCTTGCGATGCGTGGTGGGCTTGCTGGCGCCGGACTTGTCCGAACGCGCCGGCTTGCCCGCGCCACCCTTGGCCTCGGCCAGCAGCGCTTTTTTCATTTCACGGCTTTTGCGCACATCGGCGTTGTTGGCCGCCGCGTCCGACGCACGGTAGGCGCTGGCCGACTCCGACGACTTGGCCGGACGCTTCGACGGCTTGGACAGCGGTGCTGCCGGGGCCGGCTTTTCGTACACAGGCTTGTCGTAGGACTTGGCCGCCGGCTTCTTGTCAGCCGACTTGCGCTCTGGGGCAGCTTTCTTCGCTTCCGGCTTTTCAGCCTGGCGATTCTTGCGACCCACGGGTGCGCTGGCGGATTTTTCCGACATGCCGAAGTCGATTTTGCGCTCGTCCAGGTCGACGCGCATCACCTGAACTTCGACGGTGTCACCCAGACGGAAGCTGCGACCGGTGCGCTCGCCCGCCAGGCGGTGGTGCACAGGGTCGAAGTGGTAGTAGTCGCCCGGCAGCGCGGTGACGTGCACCAGGCCTTCGACGAAGATGTCGGTCAGCTCCACGAACAGGCCGAAACCGGTCACGGCGGTGATCACACCCGGGAAGGTTTCGCCCACGCGATCCTTCATGAACTCACACTTGAGCCAGTTGACCACGTCGCGGGTGGCTTCGTCGGCGCGGCGCTCGCTCATCGAGCACTGCTCGCCCAACTGCTCCAGCGCCGGCTCGTCGTAGGGGTAGATGCGCGCTTTCGGGATGGTCATGGCGCCGGCACGCTTGACGTGCGGGGTGTCCATTTTCGAGCGGATCACACTGCGGATGGCGCGGTGAGTCAGCAGGTCCGGGTAGCGACGGATCGGCGAGGTGAAGTGGGTGTACGCCTCGTAGTTCAGACCGAAGTGGCCGTTGTTTTCGGCGCTGTACACCGCCTGGCTCAGGGAGCGCAGCATCACGGTCTGGATCACGTGGAAGTCCGGGCGGTCCTGGATTTTCTCCAGCAGCGCACGGTAGTCCTTCGGCGTCGGACCATCCTTGCCTTTGTTGATCGACAGGCCCAGCTCGCCCAGGAAGGCACGCAGCTTTTCCAGACGCTCAGGCGGCGGACCATCGTGCACGCGGTACAACGCCGGAATCTCATGCTTCTTGAGGAATTCGGCGGTGGCCACGTTGGCGGCCAGCATGCACTCTTCGATCAGCTTGTGGGCATCGTTGCGCACGGTCGGCTTGATTTCGGCGATCTTGCGCTCGGAACCGAAGACGATGCGGGTTTCCTGGGTTTCGAAGTCGATGGCGCCACGGGCATGACGGGCACCCAGCAGCACTTTGTACAGGGCATACAGTTGCTTGAGGTCCGGCAGCACGTCGCCGTACTCACCGCGCAAGGCCTTGGCTTCGCTGCTGCGCGAATGCTCAAGCATGGTGCTGACCTTGTTGTAGGTCAGGCGCGCGTGGGAGTGGATGACGGCTTCGTAGAACTGATAGTCGGTCATCTCGCCGGTCTTGGAGATGGTCATCTCGCAGACCATGGCCAGACGGTCGACGTGCGGGTTCAGCGAGCACAGGCCGTTGGACAGCTCCTCGGGCAGCATCGGAATGACGCGCTCGGGGAAGTACACCGAGTTGCCGCGCACCTGGGCCTCTTCGTCCAGGGCCGAACCCAGTTTCACGTAGCTGGATACGTCGGCGATGGCCACGTAGAGCTTCCAGCCACCGTTGAACAGGCGCAGTTTGCTCTTGGCTTCACAGTAAACGGCGTCGTCGAAGTCGCGCGCGTCTTCACCGTCGATGGTGACGAACGGCAGGTGGCGCAGGTCGACGCGGTTCAGCTTGTCCTTCTCTTCCACTTCAGGCTTGAGCTTGCCGGCTTCCTTGAGCACGGCTTGCGGCCATACGTGGGGAATGTCGTAGGTGCGCAGCGCGACGTCGATTTCCATGCCCGGCGCCATGTAGTTGCCGACCACTTCGATCACATCACCCTGTGGCTGGAAGCGCGGGGTGGGCCAGTGGGTGATTTTCACTTCCACGAACTGACCGATCTTGGCCCCGGCATTGCGGCCCGGGGTGATCAGCACTTCCTGCTGCACCTTGGGGTTGTCCGGGGTCACGAAGCCGATGCCGCCTTCTTCGAAGTAACGACCCACAATGGTCTCGTGACCACGGGACACCACTTCGACGATCACACCTTCACGACGACCGCGACGATCCAGGCCGGAAACGCGCGCCAGGGCACGGTCACCGTCGAACACCAGGCGCATTTGCGCCGGGCTCATGAACAGGTCGTCGGAGCCGTCGTCAGGGATCAGGAAACCGAAACCGTCGCGGTGGCCGGCGATGCGACCGGCGATCAGGTCCAGTTTATCCACAGGGGCGTAGGTGCCACGGCGGGTGTAGATCAGTTGCGCATCGCGCTCCATGGCACGCAGGCGGCGGCGCAAGGCCTCGACCTGGTCCTCGGTGGTCAGCCCGAACTCGTCTACCAGCTGCTCGCGGCTGGCGGGAGAGCCACGCTCGTCGAGGTGCTGGAGGATCAGCTCACGGCTGGGAATAGGGTTTTCGTATTTTTCCGCTTCACGAGCGGCCTCGGGATCGAGGGACTGCCAATCGGCCATTAGAGAAATTTCACCTTGTCTATATAAGGGTTAGTTTGGCATACGCGTATTGAAACGGGAAATTTCATGGTTTGACAGTCCCGCGATGCCGCACTTTCGGACAAAAACCAGCGCCTGACAAAAAAACCTAAACTTTTTTCATAACAGGGGTTTACAGGTCAAAAGGACGCCCGTATAGTGCGCGCCATCGACAACGCAAACGCGCTGAAGATGATGCCCAGATGGTGAAATTGGTAGACACGCCAGCTTCAGGTGCTGGTGACCTTACGGTCGTGGAAGTTCGAGTCTTCTTCTGGGCACCAATTTCAGGCTTGAGATTACAACATCTTGAGCCTCTCACAAGAACCCGCGAAAGCGGGTTTTTGCGTTTCAGGGGGCCTGAAAAGATTCTTTGAGTTTTTTTGAAAAAATGTTGTTCCGGGGGTTTACAGGTGTTCGTACCCTCCGTATAGTGCGCACCACAACGACGGACAACGTCGAAGTAGCTGCCCAGATGGTGAAATTGGTAGACACGCCAGCTTCAGGTGCTGGTGACCTTACGGTCGTGGAAGTTCGAGTCTTCTTCTGGGCACCAATTCAGATTCACAGATCAACGATCTCTAAATCATCTCAAAAACCCGCGAAAGCGGGTTTTTGCGTTTCTGCCCTTCTGAAATCTACTCAGGGCTACTGGCCTCTCGCGAGCAAGCTTTGCTCCCACAGTGCCGGACCAACCACAGTGATTGCCTTGATACTGCGGGAGCAAAGCTTGCTCGCGAGAGGCCCTCACAGCCACCTCAATGGAACGGTCTGCAGAAACGACAAAGGGCCCTTAGAGGGCCCCTTGTGGCTTGCAGCAATGCTTCTTACGCGAACGGATGACGCAGCACGATGGTCTCGTTGCGATCCGGGCCGGTCGACACGATGTCGATCGGCGCGCCAACCAGCTCTTCGATGCGCTTGATGTAAGCGCGGGCAGCGGCAGGCAGCTCGTCCAGGGACTTGGCGCCCAGGGTCGATTCGCTCCAGCCTGGCATCTGCTCGTACACCGGCTCCAGGCCAATGTAGCTGTCAGCGTCGGTCGGTGCATCAATGACCGCGCCGTCGGCGTTTTTGTAGCCTACGCAGATGTTGATGGTTTCCAGGCCGTCCAGCACGTCCAGCTTGGTCAGGCAGATGCCCGAGATGCTGTTGACGTCGATGGCGCGACGCAGGATGACGGCGTCGAACCAGCCGCAACGACGGGCACGGCCGGTGGTGGCACCGAACTCGTGGCCACGCTTGGCCAGGAAGGCACCAACGTCATCGAACAGCTCGGTAGGGAACGGACCCGAACCGACGCGAGTGGTGTAGGCCTTGGTGATGCCCAGGATGTAGTCCAGGTACATCGGGCCAACACCCGAACCGGTGGCGATGCCGCCAGCCGTGGTGTTGGAGCTGGTGACGTACGGGTAGGTACCGTGGTCGATGTCCAGCAGCGAACCCTGGGCACCTTCGAACATGATGTCCTTGCCGGCGCGACGCAGTTCGTGCAGCTCGGCGGTGACGTCCAGCATCATTGGCTTGAGCAGCTCGGCGTATTCCATGCACTCGTCCAGGGTCTTCTGGAAGTCGATGGCCGGCTCTTTGTAGTAATTCACCAGGACGAAGTTGTGGTAGTCCAGCAACTCGCCCAGCTTGGCGGCGAAACGCTCGCGGTGGAACAGGTCACCGATGCGCAGGCCACGGCGTGCAACCTTGTCTTCGTACGCAGGGCCAATGCCGCGACCGGTGGTGCCGATCTTCAGCTCGCCACGGGCCTTCTCACGCGCCTGGTCCAGGGCCACGTGGTAGGACAGGATCAGCGGGCAGGATGGGCTGATGCGCAGGCGCTCGCGCACCGGTACGCCCTTCTCTTCCAGCTTGACGATTTCACGCAGCAGGGCGTCGGGTGCTACCACCACGCCGTTGCCGATCAGGCACTGTACGCCTTCGCGCAGCACGCCCGATGGAATCAGGTGCAGGACGGTTTTTTCACCGTCGATCACCAGGGTGTGGCCAGCGTTGTGGCCACCCTGGTAGCGCACTACGGCGGCTGCATGTTCGGTCAGCAGATCAACGATCTTGCCTTTGCCCTCATCACCCCATTGGGTGCCCAGGACTACGACATTCTTACCCATGACACTTGTCCTCATTCGCGCAAACTTGGTGCCGGCACTGGCCGGCGGGAAAACTCAAGAAGCTAGCGGCAGTACTTGCCACAGCCCGTTCTGCTGAATCAATTGGCGGTCGCAATCAGCCTCAAAGGCTGCGCTCAACGCCTGCCCAGGCAGGGCCTGGACCACACGCTGGCCTTCACGACGCAGCTGGCAGACCTGCTGCCAGAGTGCCGCATCGGTGCTGTCTGGCATCCAGATGCCACCGCTAGGCAGTTCCACTTCGGCGCGACCCAGGGTAACCAGGGTCTTGAGGTCGGTGGAGAACCCCGTCGCCGGACGCGCACGACCGAAGTCGGCGCCGATATCGTCATAGCGACCGCCCTGGGCGATCGATTGGCCGACGCCGGGCACGAACACGGCGAACACCACACCGGTGTGGTAGTGGTAACCGCGCAGCTCGCCCAGGTCGAAATACAGCGGCAGCTCGGGGAAACGTGCAGCCAGGCGCTCGGCGATGGCTTGCAGGTCGTCCAGGGCGGCGATGACCGGGGCCGGCGCCTTGGCCAGGCGCACGCGCGCCTCGGCAAACACTTCCGAACCACCGCACAGCTCGACCAGCGACTGCAGCATGGCAGCCAGGTCAGCCGGCAGGCCGCAGGTCAGGGCGATGACTTCGTCGATAGCCTTGCGCTGCAAGGCATCGAACAACTGCTGCTCGACACTGCCGGACAAACCGGCGGCACGGGCCAGGCCACGGTAGATGCCCACGTGACCCAGGTCCATGTGCACATCCGGCACATCCGCCAGTTGAAGCATAGCCAGCATCAGGCTGATCACTTCCACATCGCTGCTCGGGCTTGCGTCGCCGTACAGCTCGGCACCCAGTTGGATGGGGCTGCGCGAGGACGAAAGGGCACGCGGCTGGGCGTGCAGCACGCTGCCGGCGTAGCACAGGCGGCTTGGGCCTTCACGACGCAGGGTATGCGCGTCGATGCGTGCCACTTGCGGGGTGATGTCAGCGCGGAAGCCCATCTGCCGACCGGATTGCGGGTCGACAACCTTGAAGGTGCGCAGATCCAGGTCCTGGCCCGCGCCAGTCAGCAGCGACTCCAGGTACTCGATATGCGGGGTGACGACGAACTCGTAACCCCAGCTCTGGAACAGATCCAACACCTGACGGCGCGCTACTTCGATGCGCGCCGCTTCCGGCGGCAGTACTTCTTCGATGCCATCTGGCAGCAGCCAGCGGTCTACCGTTGCCATTACGCCTTTCCCCTATGATCCGGGCGGCACGCGTTCTTGCGAGCCTTGAGTGAAGCAGGCAATGACGAGGCAAATTGCAGCGGTGTGTAACGCCGCCCTGCCTGCTGGGCCATTGCCCTCGATTACATGGAAAACAGTCTGAAACACTTTGCAAAAGACTGGCGCAGACGGCCAATCGATCTTGCAGACGCAAAAAAGCCGGGAATTTCCCGGCTGCCGCATCATAACACGTTTTCTGAAATGGTCACCCCGCCGGGCGATTTGACCGCCCGGCGGGACCCTTTCACGTGCGGCCTAGATCAAGGCTTGTACTTTTCCATGTAGCGGAAGAAGTCACTGCTTGGGTCCAGCACCAGCACGTCGCTCTTGTTGGAGAAGCTTTGACGGTAGGCCTGCAGGCTGCGGTAGAAGGAGTAGAACTCCTGATCCTGACCGTAGGCCTTGGCGTAGATGGCAGCCGCCTGGGCGTCGCCATCACCGCGGGCTTCTTCAGACTCGCGATAGGCCTCGGCCAGCAACACGCGGCGCTGACGATCGGCGTCGGCACGGATGCCTTCGGCCAGCTCGTTACCCTTGGCGCGGTGCTCGCGGGCTTCACGCTCACGCTCGGTGCTCATGCGGTCGAAGACGCTCTTGTTCACCTCTTTGGGCAGGTCGATAGCCTTGACCCGCACGTCGATGACTTCAATGCCCAACTCGTCGTTGGCCATCTTGTTCAGCGACTCGGTGATACCCGCCATCAGTTCGTCACGCTGGCCCGACACCACTTCGTGCAGGGTGCGCTTGCCGAACTGGTCACGCAGGCCCGATTCCAGGCGGCGGGAAAGACGATCGTCGGCGATCTGCTTGATACCCGAGGTAGCGGTGTAGAAGCGCTCGGCGTCCTTCACGCGCCACTTGGCATACGCATCAACCATTACCGCCTTCTTTTCCAGGGTCAGGAACCGCTGGGTAGGGGCATCAAGGGTCATCAGGCGCGCGTCGAACTTGCGCACCTGGTTCACGTACGGCACTTTCACGTGCAGGCCAGGCGACACATCGGCCTGTACCACGCGACCAAAGCGCAGCAGTACGGCGCGCTCGGTCTGGGACACGATGTAGAAGCTGTTCCACGCCACGATGGCCAATACCACGCCAACGATCAGGGCGATCAGTGATTTATTGCCCATCAGCGACTCTCCCTGGAACGCAGTTCACGTTGTTGCTGCTGCAGATCGGCGGCCGCACGGGCGCCGGCGGCGTCGGTGACCGACGGCGTCACGCTGCCCGACGCCACTGGTGCGGGGCCGTGGCTGCTGTTGACCATCTTGTCCAGCGGCAGGTAGATCAGGTTGTTACCCCCTTTCTCGCTGCTCACCAGCACCTTGCTGGTGTTGCTGTAGACGTCCTGCATGGTTTCCAGGTACAGACGCTGACGAGTGACTTCCGGCGCCTTGCGGTACTCGGTGACCAGCTTGGTGAAGCGGTCGGCCTCACCCTTGGCACGCGACACCACTTCATCGCGGTAGCCATTGGCGTCCTCGATGATGCGCTGGGCCTGACCACGCGCTTCCGGTACCACGCCATTGGCGTAGGTCTCGGCCTGGTTGCGCGAACGCTGCTCGTCTTCACGGGCACGGATCACGTCGTCGAAGGCTTCCTGGACTTCACGCGGGGCGGCCGCGCTCTGCACGTTGACCTGGGTAATGGTGATACCGGTCTTGTACGTGTCCATGAAGCCCTGCAGGCGCTTCTTGATTTCGCTGGCCATCAGCTCGCGACCTTCGGTCAGCACCTGGTCCATGGTGGTGGACCCCACCACATGGCGCAGGGCGCTGTCGGTGGCGTGCTGCAGGCTGACTTCCGGCTGGTCGACGTTGAGCACGAAGTCCTGCAGGTTGCTGATGCGGTATTGCACGGTCAGCGGCACCTCGACGATGTTCTCGTCTTCGGTGAGCATCTGGCCCTGCTTGGTGTACGTACGCTCACGCGTCACGTTTTCCAGGTACTTCTTGTCAATCGGCGGGAAATAGATATTCAGGCCCGAACCGACAGTCTCGTAGTACTTGCCGAAGCGCAGCACCACGGCCTGCTCCTGCTCGTCCACCACGTAGATGGCGCTGTACAGCCAGATGGCCGCCAGCACGACCAGCCCGATCCCGAGCAGGCCGAAGCCACCGCCCTTGGACGAACCGCCCCCATCACCCGTGCGTTTTTTTCCACCACCGAACAAACCGTTCAGGCTTTCCTGCAGCTTTCGGAAGGCTTCGTCGAGATCCGGTGGCCCCTTGCGGTCGCCCCCACGGCGCTTA
Source organism: gamma proteobacterium L18 (assembly GCA_000497835.1). Taxonomy (GTDB): domain Bacteria; phylum Pseudomonadota; class Gammaproteobacteria; order Pseudomonadales; family Pseudomonadaceae; genus Aquipseudomonas. Next base: position 160,965 of record KI547169.1, read on the forward strand.
CCACCCCAAGGATCCTGATTGTTCGAGTTGCCACCCGGCTCATTCCAAGCCATAGCGCTCTCCATCTGATAAAGCAAAGACGCACCCACGGCGCGCCAACCAATGCTACAGAATGCCCGAGCTCGCGGCATCGCCGCATTGCAGGGCTTTTATTGCAAAGTGTGTTGCTCGATGAATTCCAGCGGTTCCATCCCTGCCCGGCTGACCAGACGGTTGAGCTCGACGCGAGGCACGCGCACCGCCAAAAGGCTGGCCCCTTCCTCATCATGCGTCTCGCTCTGCACCACACCCATCTCGAAGAATTGCGCCCGCAGACGCCCCATGCGTTGCGGCAGGCGCAAGGTACCCACGAATAGGTCCTCGCCCAACAGCTCGGCCACGGCCTGTTTCACCAGGTCCAGGCCGCGCCCGTCACGGGCCGACACCCACACCCGCACCGGCTTGCCATCGGCATCGCGCTGGATCTGCGGCTCTACCCCCTCAAGCAGGTCGAGTTTGTTATACACCTCCAGGATCGGCAACCCTTGGGCACCGATCTCGGTCAGCACCGCCATCACCTGTTCGATCTGCGCCATGCGCTCCGGCTCATGGGCGTCGATCACGTGCAGCAGCAGGTCGGAGTTGCTCGACTCTTCGAGCGTAGCCCGGAAAGCCTCGACAAGCTTGTGCGGCAGGTGACGAATGAAGCCCACGGTATCGGCGAGGATCACCGGCCCCAGGTCGTCCAGCTCGAGACGACGCAAGGTCGGGTCAAGGGTGGCGAACAGTTGGTCGGCGGCGTACACCTCGGACGAGGTCACGGCATTGAACAAGGTCGACTTGCCGGCGTTGGTATAGCCCACCAGTGAAATCGACGGGATATCGGCACGACGCCGACCACGACGGGCCTGCTCGCGCTGGCTGCGTACCTTTTCCAGCCGCGCCTTGATCTGGCGCAGGCGTACCCGCAGCAGGCGGCGGTCGGTTTCCAGCTGCGTCTCACCCGGGCCACGCAGGCCGATACCGCCTTTCTGGCGCTCAAGGTGGGTCCAGCCGCGAACCAGTCGCGTACTCATGTGCTCAAGCTGGGCGAGTTCCACCTGCAGCTTGCCTTCATGGGTGCGCGCCCGCTGGGCGAAGATGTCCAGGATCAGACCGGTACGGTCCAGCACGCGACACTCGAAAGCACGTTCGAGGTTACGTTCCTGACTGGGGGAAAGGGTGTGATTGAAAATCACCAGATCTACCTGTTCGGCTTTGACCTGGTCGCGCAACTCCTCGACCTTGCCGCTGCCAATCAGGTATTTGGCCGTGGGCTGATGCCGCGCCACGTTGACGAACGCGACAGTTTCGGCGCCGGCCGACACGGCCAGCTCCTGAAACTCCTGCGGATCTTCGCGCGCCTCAGGGTCCTGACCATCCAAGTGAACGAGGATTGCCCGCTCACCACCACCGTGGCGCTCAAAGAACAAAGCAGACTCCTATCAGGCGTTACCTGGCTCGACGTCGCCGCTCTCGGATTCGGTTGCGCTAGGCAGACGGATCGGACGTACCGGTACAACGGTGGAGACAGCGTGCTTGTAGACCATCTGGCTGACAGTGTTCTTCAGCAGAATCACGAACTGGTCAAACGATTCGATCGTACCTTGCAACTTGATACCGTTAACGAGATAGATCGAAACGCCGACCTTCTCTTTACGCAATGTATTCAAGTAAGGGTCTTGTAGCGAATGCCCTTTTGACATGTGCCGCACTCCTTTAAGGATCAATAGATAAGAAAATCAGAAAAAATGATGGCTTAGGCCGCCCCACCCCAAGGATAGACGGCAATTTCAAGGACTCAGCTCAATATGGAGACCGTTCCAAGGTATTTCAAGGTGCGTGGCAGATTGTCACAAGCCAGGCTGTCCAACCAGTGAAGATCACCGAAGCTTCTCAGCCAGGTGAACTGCCGTTTGGCCAGTTGGCGTGTCGCAATGATGCCGCGCTCCTGCATTTCCATCGAGCTCAGCTTGCCATCCAGATGATCCCAGACTTGGCGATAACCCACTGCACGTATAGACGGCAGACCCGCGTGCAAGTCACTTCTGGCACGCAGTGCTCTGACCTCGTCGATGAAGCCCTGTTCCAGCATCTGCTGAAAACGCAGGGCAATACGATCGTGCAGCACCTTACGATCCGTTGGCGCAATCGCCAGGCTGGCAACAGTATAGGGCAATTGACCGCCGCCCGGAGCGCCTGCGTCGGTACTTTGCGCAGATTGTCGGACACGATGCTCGGTCATGCTGGAACCGCTTACCCGGTAAACTTCCAGTGCACGGATCAGGCGCTGGGGGTCATTGGGGTGGATACGCGCCGCCGAAACCGGGTCGACACGCGCCAGCTCATCGTGCAAAGCCTGCAGCCCGCCGGCCTGGGCCATGGCCTCGAGCTCGGCGCGTACGGCTGCATCAGCGGCCGGCATGTCGGCCAGACCGTCCAGTAACGCCTTGAAATACAACATCGTGCCGCCAACCAGTAGCGGGATGTTTCCGCGCGCAGTGATCTCGGCCATGGCCTGCAGGGCGTCGGCGCGGAATTCGGCGGCCGAATAGGCCTGGGCCGGGTCGAGGATGTCGATCAGACGGTGGGGATGGGCCGCCAGCAGCTCTTTGGAGGGTTTGGCAGTACCGATGTCCATCCCGCGGTAGACCAGCGCGGAATCGACGCTGATCAGCTCGCAGGGCAGCACTTTGCTCAGTTCGATAGCAAGGTCGGTCTTGCCAGCGGCCGTGGGGCCCATCAGGAATATCGCAGGGGGTAACGCACTCATCGCAATCAACGGCCACGCAGGAATAGTTTGTCCAGATCATCCAGGCCCATCTGGGTCCAGGTTGGTCGGCCATGGTTGCATTGGCCGCTGCGCTCGGTGTTTTCCATGTCGCGCAGCAGGCCGTTCATTTCCGGGATCGCCAGGCGCCGGTTGGCGCGGATGGCGCCGTGGCAGGCCATGGTGCCCAGTAGTTCGTTCAAGTGGGCCTGGATACGGTCACTGGTGCCGTATTCCATCAGGTCGGCCAGCACGTCGTGCACCAGGCGGTTGGCCTCGGCCTGCTTGAGCAGGGCCGGAATCTGGCGGATGGCCAGGCTTTCCGGGCCCAGGCGCTGCAACTCGAAGCCCAGGCGCTGGAACCACACGGCATGCTCCTCGGCGCAATCAGCCTCACGCTGGCTGACCGAGATGGACTCGGGCACCAGCAGCGGCTGGCCGCTCAGGCCTTCGCTGGCCATGGCCACTTTCAGGCGCTCGTACATGATGCGCTCGTGCGCGGCGTGCATGTCCACCAGCACCAGCCCCTGGGCGTTCTCGCTCAGGATGTAGATGCCCTTGAGCTGCGCCAGGGCGTAGCCCAGCGGCGGGATGTCGCCCTGACCTTGCGGCAGGTTCGGCGCGGCAGCCCCGGCCTGCTGGGGCAGCGGCGCATAGAATTCGCGGTAGGCTGCCTGGGTCTCGGCGGTGGGCGCAGGCTGCGCCGCGCGCGGCACGTACTGGTAACCGGCGCCGGCACCGCTGCTGTAACCGCGGCTGGCGGGCTCCTGCTGGGGTTGTTCAAGCAGGTTGGCCGCCAGGCGCATCTCGCCCTGAGGGCCGAACTCACCGGCTTCCAGGCCTGTAGGACGGACCATCGGCTCGGCAGCCGACGCCGTGGGCAACTGGTCTTCGGGGCGCACGTCCGCCAGCGCACGGTGCAGAGTGCCATAAAGGAAGTCATGCACCATGCGCCCGTCACGGAAGCGCACTTCGTGCTTGGTGGGGTGAACGTTGACGTCCACTACGGTCGGGTCCACCTCGAAAAACAGCACGAAGGTGGGGTGGCGACCATTGAACAGCACGTCGCGGTAGGCCTGGCGCACCGCATGGGCGACCAGCTTGTCGCGCACCGCGCGGCCGTTGACGAAGAAGTACTGCAGATCGGCCTGGCTGCGCGAGAAGGTCGGCAGGCCTACCCAACCCCACAGGTGCAGGCCGTTGCGCTCGATCTCGATCGGCATCGCCTGCTCCAGGAAGCCCGGGCCGCAGATGGAGGCCACGCGGCGAGCACGGGCGATCTCATCGTTGGCTTCATGCAGGCTGAGGATAGTCTTGCCGTTGTGGCGCAGGTGAAACGCCACATCGAAACGCGCCAGGGCCAGGCGCTTGATCACTTCCTGCAGGTGATCGAATTCGGTTTTTTCGGTCTTGAGAAACTTGCGCCGCGCCGGCGTGTTGAAAAACAGGTCACGCACTTCCACCGACGTGCCCACCGGGTGAGCCGCAGGCTGCACGCGCGGGGCCATGTCGCGGCCTTCGGTTTCCACCTGCCAGGCCTGGTCGGCGTCGCGGGTGCGGGAGGTCAGGGTCAGGCGTGCCACGGAGCTGATCGACGCCAGGGCCTCGCCACGGAAACCCAGGCTCATCACCCGTTCCAGGTCTTCCAGGTCACGGATCTTGCTGGTGGCGTGACGGGCCAGGGCCAGCGGCAGATCGTCGGAGGCGATACCGCCGCCGTCGTCGCGCACGCGCAGCAGCTTGACGCCGCCCTGCTCCACTTCCACGTCGATGCGACGGGCGCCGGAGTCCAGGCTGTTTTCCAGCAATTCCTTGATCACCGACGCCGGGCGCTCGACTACCTCACCGGCGGCGATCTGGTTGGCAAGGCGCGGGCTGAGCAGCTCGATGCGAGCGGACGAACTCATTGCTGGGCCGCCAGTACTGTGGCCGGGATGTTCAGGGTCTGGCCGATCTTCAGCTCATCGGTGGTCAGATTGTTGGCGCTGCGCAGGGTGGCCACCGACTGGTTGTAGCGCACGGCCAGCATCGGCAGGGTTTCGCCGGGGCGAACCACGTGCTCGGTCGGCCCTTGGGCCAGTTTGCCGCTGTCACGCAGCCAGGCGATGTAGGTGCCCGGTGGCGGGTTCTGCTGGAAGAACTGGCGTACCCCACTGGTGATGGAACGCGCCAGGGCCTGCTGGTGGCTGGAGCTTTGCAGCTTGGCCGCCTCGCCAGCGTTGGAAATGAAGCCGGTTTCCACCAGGATCGACGGGATATCCGGCGACTTCAGCACCATGAACCCGGCCTGTTCGACGCGCGCCTTGTGCAGCGGCGTGACGCGACCAATGTTGCTCAGCACCTTCTGGCCCACGTTGAGACTGGAGCTGAGGGAGGCAGTCATGGACAGGTCCAGCAGTACGCCGGCCAGCATCTTGTCCTTGTCGTCGAGGCTCACGGCCCCGGCGCCACCGATCAGGTCGGAGCGGTTTTCACTGTCGGCCAGCCAGCGCGCGGTCTCGGAGGTGGCGCCGCGTTCGGACAGGGCGAATACCGAAGCGCCCACGGCCGCCGAGGAAGGCGCAGCGTCGGCGTGGATGGACACAAATAGGTCGGCGCCCTTCTTGCGGGCGATTTCGGTGCGCTGGCGCAGCGGAATGAAGTAGTCGCCGGTGCGGGTCAGCTCGGCACGGAAGCCTTTTTCGCCGTTGATCTGGCGTTGCAACTCACGGGCGATCTGCAAGGTGATGTCTTTCTCATGCTGGCCACGGGAGCCCGAGGCACCCGGGTCCTCGCCGCCGTGGCCGGCGTCGATGGCGACAATGATGTCACGCTTGCCGTTGGGCACCGGCGCTAGCTTGATCGCGGGTTGCGCAGGGGTAACGGGGATCGCCGGGGTAGTGGCCACGGCGGGTTCCGGCGGCGGCGGTGCTGCGTCGGCGGCGTTGTCGAACAGGTCCACCACCAGGCGGTTGCCATATTGCTGGTTGGGTGCCAGCGAGAAGCTTTTCGGGGTCACGGCCTTTTTCAGGTCGATGACCACCCGCAGGTCGGTGGGCGTGCGCTGGGCCGAACGCACCGAGGTGATCGGAGTGTTGGCAATGGGCAGGTTCAACGGCCCGGCCAGGGTCGCGCCGTTGATGTCGATCACCAGCCGATCAGGCGACTGCAGGGTGAACAGGCTGTGCTCGACCGGCCCCGACAGGTCGAATACCAGTCGCGTGTTATCCGGCGCTCGCCACAGGCGAACACTCTTGACCTGCGAAGCCGCAAACGCGTCGACGACAAATGCCGCCAACAGCAACCCCACGAACGCGACCAGCGCGCGAATGCGCATACAAACCACCCACCCAGATTTATTTGAATTCCTGTGCCAGGACGGCACACCACGACTCGCCACGCGCGCCTTGTGGCGTCAGAGTCAGTGAACGGCCGCCCGCGTGGGGGCGTATGGTAATGGTCAGGTCAGGCTTTGGCAAAAAGCCTGCGCCACGCTGTGGCCACTCGATCAGACAGAGAGCGTCACCTTCAAAGTAATCCCGAATGCCAAGAAATTCCAGTTCTTCCGGGTCCACAAGGCGATACAGATCAAAATGATAGGCGCGAAAGCTCGGCAACTCGTAAGGTTCCACCAGGGTAAAGGTCGGGCTTTTCACCGCGCCTTGGTGCCCAAGGCCACGGATCAGCCCCCTGGAGAGCGTGGTTTTACCGGCTCCCAGATCGCCTTCGAGGAAAATCACCCCGACGGCCTGGGTCACCTGCGCCAGGCGCCCGCCAAACTCGACCATGGCGTTTTCATCGCCCAGAAACAGCGTTATTTCAGACAAGGGGACAGCTCCTCGAACACCTGACGGATGGCTGGAATCAGATCGGTGGCCGCCAGCCCGCGGCCCTTGCTACCTTGTTGCTCACCGGCGCGCGCATGCAGCCACACGCCCAGACAGGCGGCATCATACGGGGCCATGCCCTGGGCCAGAAGTGCCCCCAGCAATCCGGCCAGCACGTCCCCCAGCCCCGCCGTGGCCATGGCCGGGTGGCCACGGTCGCACAGGGCAAGGCTGCCGTCGGCGGCGGCGATCAGGCTGCCGTTGCCCTTGAGCACGCACACGGTTGAATATTTTTTCGCCAGGGCCAGCGCTGCGTGGGCGCGGTCAGCCTGGATTTGCCCCGTGGATACGCCCAACAGACGCGCAGCCTCGCCGGGGTGCGGAGTGATGATCGATCCCGCAGGCAGCGTGGCACGCCCCTCAGCCAGTTGATTCAATGCATCGGCATCCCAGACCTGGGCTTTAGCGGCCGTGGCGGCCACCGACAGCAGACTGCGCCCCCAGCCGCCCTGCCCCAGGCCTGGGCCGACCACCACGACATCGGCCTTGTCCAGCACGTCGAGCAACTGGTTGGAGGAATGCACCCCCAGGGTCATGACCTCGGGCAGCCGGGTCAGGGCTGGCGCCACATGCTCCGGCCGGGTGGCCAGGGTGACCATGCCGGCGCCGCTGCGTAACGCCGACTCGGCGCTCATCAACGTGGCGCCGCCGGTGCCGTGATCGCCACCGATGACCAGCACGCGGCCATATTGGCCTTTGTACGCGGTCATCGGGCGTGGCGCAGGCCTGGGCAGCGAGGCCGCGTGCAGGCGCCGGGCCATGGCCGGCTGCGCGGCGACGATGGCCGGGCTGGCCAGCAGGTCGTCGAATACCAGGTGGCCGACATGATCGGCGGCCTGGCCGCTGAACAGGCCGAACTTGAGACCGATGAAGGTAACCGTCAGTTCGGCATGAACAGCGCTGCCCAGCACCCGACCGGTATCCGCGCAGAGCCCCGAGGGTATATCCACCGCCAGCACCGGCAGGCCGCTGGCGTTGATCGCTGCGATAGCCTGATCGTAGGGAGCACGCACGGTGCCACTGAGCCCGGTGCCCAGCAGGGCATCCACCACCACGCCTTGCAGGGCGGCGTCCGCAGCCCACGGCTGGATATCCACCTGGCTGGCACGGGCTTCAGCCCAGGCGGCAGCGGCATCGCCGCTCAAGCGGGCAGGATCACCGACGGCCAGCACGCTGACGGCCCAGCCGGCGCGCTGCGCCAGCGCGGCAATCAGGTAGCCATCGCCGGCGTTGTTGCCATGGCCGGCCAGCACGGTCATCTGGTCGGCGTCCGGCCACTGGCGGCGCAGGGCGCGCCAGGCAGCCCGGGCGGCGCGCTGCATCAGCTCGAAACCGTCGGTACCGGCGGCAATCAGGGCAGCATCCAGCGCCCGCACCTGCGCTGCGGCGTAGAGCAGATCGGGTAAGTCGTCGTCTGGCAGTGGCATGATTAAACGTTCGCTCGCAATGTCTGGCAGAATTATACCCACCTCAGCTCCGGTTTCCCTCTTCGCATGTCCGCCGTTATCGCCGATCTCCCCGCCCTGGCCCAATCCATCAAAGACTGGGGCCGCGAACTGGGCTTCCAGCAAGTCGGCATCGCCGGCCTGGACCTTGGCGAGCACGAACAACACCTGGAACGCTGGCTGGCCGCCGGCTACCACGGCGAGATGGAATACATGGGCGCCCACGGCAGCAAGCGCTCGCACCCCGACCAATTGGTGCCCGGCACCCTGCGGGTGGTGTCGCTGCGCATGGACTATCTGCCAGGCGACACGCAGATGGCGCAATTGCTGGCCCAGCCGGAAAAAGCCTACATCTCCCGCTATGCGCTGGGCCGCGACTATCACAAGCTGATCCGCAAGCGCGTGCAGCAGTTAGCCGACCGCATTCAGCAGGAAATCGGCCCGTTTGGTTTCCGCGCCTTTGTCGACAGCGCCCCGGTACTGGAAAAGGCCATCGCCGAACAGGCTGGGCTGGGCTGGATCGGCAAGAACACCCTGGTGCTGAACCGCAAGGCCGGCAGCTATTTCTTCCTCAGCGAGCTGTTCGTCGACCTGCCGCTACCGGTGGACGAACCTCACGCCACCGAACACTGCGGCCGTTGCAGCGCCTGCCTGGACATTTGCCCCACCAATGCCTTCGTCGGCCCTTACGTGCTGGACGCCCGCCGCTGCATCTCGTACCTGACCATCGAATTGAAGACCGCCATTCCCGAGGAGTTGCGACCGCTGATCGGCAACCGGGTGTTCGGCTGCGATGATTGTCAGATCGTCTGCCCATGGAACCGCTTCGCCCGGCCCAGCGGGGAAGGCGATTTCAAGCCGCGGCACAACTTGGACAATGCCGGTTTGGCCGAGCTGTTTTTGTGGGATGAGGACAAATTCCTCAGTAGCACCGAGGGCTCGCCCCTGCGTCGTGCCGGGTATGAGCGCTGGCTGCGTAACCTGGCGGTCGGACTGGGCAACGCCCCTTCCAGCATCCCGGTGATCGAAGCGCTCAAGGCTCGCCGGGATGACCCTTCGGCGATGGTTCGCGAGCACGTCGAGTGGGCACTGAAGGAGCATGACCAGCGGGCCGGTGGATAACCTCACTGCAATAGTATGGCCACCCGGTCGTCATCTGCGTAAGTGCAGCACGCCAGAGCGAACCCTTCCGCGCGCTCGGCTGAACTCAAGGTGAAGTCTGCCTCCCGCCGGCATTTGCCCTCGACCACCTTGACCCGACAACTTCCACAGATCCCCGACCGGCATTGGCTGCGCATTGGCACGCCATGGCGCTCAAGCTCATCCAGCAGCGTGCTTCCTCGATCCACGGGCAGCTCGATGCCCTGGTCACCAATACAAAGCAACGCCCGCCCTTCGCCTGCTTCGACCACGCTGCGGGTCGGCGCGCTGAAAGCCTCCACCAGGATTTCAGGCTCGCGATATACCTGCGCCGCCAGGGCCTGCTGCCCCAGGGCGAACTCGTGCCCGCCGCATATCACCACCGCGCCAGGCATGCCCAGCGCCCGTAAATCCTGCGCACACGGCCGCCCGGCATAGAAATGCCCGTTGAATCTGTCGATGGGCTCGCGAGTAATGTGAAATCGCACGTTGAACCAATCGTTGGCCAGGTCGAGGCGCAGCAACTCCGCCAGGAAGGGAATCGAAGCAAGGGTGGGATTGCACAGCAGCAGCGACACTCGGGGCGTTGGCCGCCCCTGCTCGCGTAAACCGGCCATGCTGCGGATCAGGGCAATTGGCAAGGTGGCGCCAATGCCATTGGCCAACATCACCACCTGCCCATGATGCAGCAGGCGGCTGGCGGTGATATCCCCGTCGATTGCCCCGCCGGACAATGTAGAGCCCGGCTGCACCTGTTGAAACAACCGATCCGAAACACCATTGTGGCCGCCGCGCTTGATCACGACTTCAATGGTGTCAAGCGTGGGGCGGGCCACGATGGAATAGCATCGGCTACGTACCTGGCCACCGGGATCGGGACAGTCGAGCGAAAGATAGCGCCCCGGCTCCAACCGATCACTGCCCAAGGGGTCGAGCAGTCGAAGGGTGAATGCGCGAATGCCTGCGGCCTCATCCCGAACCTGCTCGCATCGAAGCATCATGCCTTCAGCCACGGCCACCTCCGCAAGCCAGTACAGGGCCCGCCCCCACAGACTCAAGACCAACGCGCGCAAGCAGGCTATTGACGGAACCGGTGTACACGTTGATTTCGCCCATGTCGCCGACATCGGCAACGATGTCCTCGCCACCTTCAAGCCCCGCTAGGGAAAAGGCTTTCCTCCAGGCGCCCATCTCATTGTTCGCAAACATGCTGACCGTCTTCTTGATGACCTCATGCAGGTACACTTTCTCCGACGTGCTGAGTTGGCTCACGATGTCGATGGCCACAAAACTGAAGACGCTGGAATGACTCCATTCATCCATGGCGTGAGTGCGGGTGACCTCGTGGCACACCGTCTGAATGCTGCTGTCCTCCGCCATCGTCTTCAGATAATCGGTGATCAGGGTTTCACTCGCACAGGCGATGCCAAACCGAGTCAAGCGACGTTGCCACTCGGCCGTGCAACTTGATAACAAAGCATTGCGCCAGCCGATCAGATTAAAGTCGCAGTAATCCAAATAGGGAAGTTGACGATGATGATAGATATAGTTACTTGCACTGATAGACATCTTGGTGTGCAGCGCCTCATCCAGCAGGGCTTCAGCCATGACTGACTGCAATATTTCACGATTCTGCGAATTGACCGGCGGAGACTTTATAATATCTTCGCACGCTGGAGTGACAACATTACATTCGATGTAGATAGTTTTCAGATTGTAAATAACCCACGCATAGGAGAGGCACTTTTCTTTTACCTCCGCGGGGGCGTCACGCCAGGCGTCATGCCCCCTGAAAGGGAGCAGCGACTCGCTGAAATCGGCCTTGGCCGGGTTGAAAGCCAGCTCTGAATAGGGCGTTTGTTCATTGTTCACGGCCGCACGAGAAACCCACAGGGCCGACAACTTCGATAACATTTCACCGACCGGATCTTTTTCATTCAACGACGCAAAATCCTTCATCGCAATCTTCCTTGAAATATTATTTATTGTATTTATATGGCCAGCACCAGGCGCACCATACCGATTTAGCTTAAGCACCACCGAAAAAGTCGCAAGGGCAAAAACGAAACTTCAGAAAAGTCCTACAGCATGAACATTCGATTTATTGCGCGCATAGACAATACACAAGCACATCTATATCCGGATAATTCAGACCAGATCGAGCCAGTGACTCAATACTGCCTGAGCGGCCGGCACCATGGCGTTCATGGCACTAGCCTGCTTGCGTAAGTCAGTCGGCAGGATGCCTGCCATCCCAAGCTCCGCAGCATGCCCCACCAGCCACGGTTCGAGACGCTGCGGATCCACCTCAAGGTGAAACTGCAATGCCAGCACTGAACCGCCCACGCTGAACGCCTGGTTCGGGCAAATGGCGGTGCCCGCCAACCGGGTAGCCTGCGGCGGTATCTGGAACTGGTCCCCATGCCAATGCAGCACAGGAATATCAGCGGCCAGGGGTGCAAGACAGGAATCAAGCCCGTCCTGGGTCAGCGTGAGGCGCCCAAAGCCGATCTCCTTCACGCCCATGGGCGCCACCTCGCTACCCAGTGCCCGCGCGATCAACTGCGCCCCCAGGCAGATGCCCAGCAGCTTGCCTCCACTGGCCAATCGCTGTCGTACCAATGCCAGTTCGTGGGCAAGAAAGGGGTACTGCAGCTCATCGAATGCACCGATTGGCCCACCCAGGAATACCACCAGGTCAGGCGTAGTGACATCCGCTTGAGCCAGGTCATCGACCGCAGCGTCCAGCGTGGCAAGGTTGTAGCCGCGCACCTGGAGGAGGTCCGCGAACGTACCGAGGTCTTCAAATGCCAGATGGCGAATCACCAATGCTTGTTTCATTTCCATACCAATACACAGAGTTAGTGGATAAGCACACACTCTTATCAGCCAGCAAAAATGCTGTCGAGATTGCAGATTGGATGGACTAGCAGTGCGCGATGATGGCCACTTGGGCAGATGAACGCTGCCCCTTGACCAAAATTCGAGGTATATCCCCGCGTACAGGGGACGGCGGCCGCCACAGCGTTTGGCGACGCCCCTACTGATTTGGGCAAGAGGCGCCGACGCAAGCGCATATCCAGAAACACAATAAGGCGTTAGCCGGCGCGGCGATCATCAGAATTTGATGAAGTGCTTGCGATAATGCTGCAGCTCGCCAATCGATTCGCGAATGTCGTCCAGCGCCAGGTGAGTGCTGCCCTTCTTGAAGCTGTCCTTGACCTCTGGGGCCCAGCGCGCGGCCAGTTCCTTGAGGGTGGAGACGTCCAGGTTGCGGTAATGGAAGTAGTTTTCCAGGCCGCGCATATGGCGGTACAGGAAGCGGCGATCCTGGCAGATGCTGTTGCCACAGATCGGCGATTTGCCTTTGGGCACCCATTGCTCCAGGAATGCGATGGTCTGGGCTTCGGCCTCGGCCATGCTGATCTTGCTCTCACGCACGCGCTGGGTCAGGCCCGAGTTGCCGTGGGTGCGAGTGTTCCACTCATCCATGCGCGCCAGCACTTCCTCGCTGTGGTGGATGGCGATTACCGGGCCTTCGGCCAGGGTGTTGAGGTCGCTGTCGGTGACGATGGTGGCCATTTCGATGATCACATCGCTGTCCGGGTCCAGCCCGGTCATTTCCAGGTCGATCCAGATCAGGTTGTTCGCGTTTTGCATGTGGGGGGCTCCTCGGCTTGACTGCGCAGTTTAGCTCAGCCGGGCATGCTAAACTCGTCGCCGTTTTAATTACCCCCTGCACGGAACACTCATGGCCAAACGCCAGCTCAACCGTCGCCAGAATTGGCGCATCGAAAAAATCCAGGGCGAGCGCGCCGCTCGTGCCGCCAAACGCGAGTCCCACACGCTGGAGACACTGGAAGGCGGTGACCTGGGCCCTGAGCAGACGGGCCTGGTGATTGCCCACTTCGGTGTACAGGTCGAGGTCGAGGCCCAGGAAGGCGAGCTGGCGGGCCAGGTATTCCGTTGCCACCTGCGGGCCAACCTGCCTGCGTTGGTGACCGGCGATACGGTGGTGTGGCGCGCGGGCAACCAGGGCATCGGCGTGATCGTCGCGCAACTGCCACGCAGCACCGAGCTGTGCCGGCCCGACAGCCGTGGCCAGCTCAAGCCGGTGGCGGCCAACGTCGACCTGATCGTCATTGTCTTCGCGCCCATGCCCGAGCCCCATGCCAACCTGATCGACCGCTACCTGGTGGCGGCTGAACACGCAGGCATCCGCCCGTTGCTGCTGCTCAACAAGGCCGACCTGATCGACGACGACAACGCCCCGGCGCTGAACGCGTTGCTGGCGGTGTACCGTCAGTTGGGTTATCCGTTGCTGGAAGTGTCTGCGCACCATGGCGATGGCATGCAGCAGTTGCAGGCGCAGTTGGACGGGCACATCAGCGTGTTCGTGGGCCAGTCGGGCGTGGGCAAGTCGTCGCTGGTGAACAGCCTGCTGCCGGAAGTGCAGACCCGTGTGGGGCCACTGTCGGAGCTGTCCGGCCAGGGCACGCATACCACCACCACCGCGCGACTGTTCCACTTCCCTGGCGGCGGCGAACTGATCGACTCACCCGGTATTCGCGAGTTCGGCCTGGGCCACGTCAGCCGGGCGGACGTCGAGGCGGGCTTCATCGAGTTTGACGAACTGATCGGCCACTGCCGCTTCCGCGACTGCAAGCATGACCGCGAGCCGGGTTGTGCGCTGCTCAAGGCCTTGGAAGAAGGCCGCGTGCAGCAACAGCGAATGAACAGCTACCGGTCAATCATTGCCAGCTTGCCGGAAGATACCTACTAGGCCTGCCCCCTACCGCGTCGCCTGCATCGCGACTAAAGTCGGCTCCTACGCCATTCGTGGTAGGAGCCGACCTTGGTCGCGATGTGAGCGACTCGGTTTGCCATGCTGCCCTCATCATCGCGCGCAAGCGCGGCTCCTACAGGGCGGGATTTTGCGGGGCCATTTTGTAGGAAATTTTACCTTTCAATGTAGGAACGGTCTCTTTCGCGCGTCGTCCCTTGCCTCATAAAACACTTCTGAACGATCTTCATCCCTGTCACCGGAAACCGACTGAAAGGGATAGCCATGTCGACCTACCACCTGTTCATCAGCCAGTCCTGGCGCTATTCAGATGCCTATGACCGCTTGCTCAACCTGTTGGAGCTGGACGCCAGTTTCAGCTTTCAGAGCCACGCGCTGCCCGCTCCTCATCCTGTGGTCGAACGCTCCGACCAGGAACTTGAGCAGGCAATTGTCGAGCAACTGCAGGTCTGCTCGGTGTTGGTGATCATGGCAGGCGTGTACCCCACCTACGGCAAGTGGATCGACAAGGAAATCGATGCCGCCAAGCGCCTGGGCAAAGTCATCATCGCCATCAAACCCTTCGGCCCCGAGCGCATTTCGCCCAGGGTGCGTGCCGCCGCCAGTGCCGAGTGTGGCTGGAGCACCCGCCATATCATCGGCGCCATCACCCTGCACGCCTGAAAGCACAACGCCCGCCGCGACGGGGTCGGGGCGGGCGTTGTGAAGGGCGATGGGCTTACTGCTTGCCCTGTTCGTCCATTTTCAGCGTGCCATCTTCGAAGATGTTCAGCTTCTGCCGCAGTTCGTGCGGTTGCATCGGTTCGATGGGCGCTGCCGTCGATGCACTCGGCTTGCCGGCCGGAGCCGGTGCGGCGGCACCGGGCTTGGCTGGCGCGCCGGGGCCGCCGGGGTGGCGCATCCGGCGTGGTCTCGCCTTCGATGTCGCGCTGGGCCTTCTTGGTCAGCACCACGATGTCGATGCGGCGGTTGACCGGGTTCAGCGGGTTCTTGCGATCAAACAACGACGACGAGGCGTAACCCACCACGCGAGCGACCTGATTATCAGGATACCCCCCACCTTCCAGCGCCCGGCGAGCGGCGTTGGCACGGTTGGCCGACAGCTCCCAGTTGCCGAAATCACCTTGGCCCGCGTACGGCTGGGCGTCGGTATGGCCACTGACGCTGATCTTGTTCGGCACCGCCTTGATGGTGTCGGCCATGGCCAGCAGGATATCCTCGAAATACGGCTTCAGGCGCGCGCTGCCGGTGTCGAACATCGGGCGGTTCTCGGCGTCCATGATCTGGATGCGCAAGCCTTCCTGAGTGATCTCGAACAGGATCTGGTCCTTGAACTTCTGCAGTTGCGGGTTCTGGTCGACCTTGTTCTGCAACTCCTGCAACAGCAGGTTCAAGCGTTCCTGGTCGATTTTCTCGGCAGCCGCCTCAGCATCTTTCTCGCTCAGGTTCTGCGGGGTCTGCGGCTGGGTGGTCGAGCTCTCGATCTGCGGATTCAGGGTCTTGTCCGGCGCCAACTGCGGCGTGCCGCCCATGTCGATGATGTAGGGCGAGCCACTTTCGGTGAAGCCCACCGGGTCCTGGAAGTAGCCGGAAATGGCCAGCTTCTGCTCCGGCGTGGCCGAGGACAGCAACCACAGCACCAGGAAGAACGCCATCATCGCCGTCGCGAAGTCGGCGAAGGCAATCTTCCAGGCACCGCCATGGTGGCCGCCGGCGAAGCGCTTGACGCGCTTGATGATTATCGGCTGGTTATTTTCCATGACTCAGCGACCGCGAACCGCTTGTTCCAGCTCGGCGAAACTTGGACGGTGGGCCGGGAACAGCACCTTGCGGCCAAACTCGACGGCCAGCGACGGCGGCATGCCCGAAGCCGAGGCCACCAGGGCGGCCTTGATGGCTTCGTAAACGTTCACCTCTTCCTTGGCGTCATGGCCGATGGCCGTAGCCAGAGGGCCCATGAAACCGTAGGCCGCCAGAATACCGAAGAACGTACCCACCAGCGCGCCACCTACGTGGGCACCGATGGTGGCCTTGTCGCCATCACCCAGGGACGCCATGGTCACCACGATCCCCAGTACCGCCGCGACGATACCGAAGCCCGGCATGCCGTCGGCGATGCCGGTCACGGCGTGGGAGGTGTGCTCCAGCTCTTCCTTCATGCTCTGCAGCTCCATGTCAAACAGGCCTTCCAGCTCGTGGGGAGCCATGTTGCCCGAGGACATGATTCGCAGGTAATCGCAGATGTAGGCCGTCATGCGCTCATCTTTGAGCACGGTCGGGTACTTGGCGAAAATGGGGCTGGCGGCAGCGTCCTCGATATCACTCTCGATCGCCATCATGCCTTCACGACGGCTCTTGTTGAGGATCTCGTAGACCAGGCCCAGCACTTCCATGTAGAAACCGTGCGAGAAGCGCGATTTGAACATGCCCAGGGACTTCTTGATGACCTTCATGGTCATGTAGCCCGGGTTGGCCTGCAGAAAGGCACCAAAAGCGGCACCACCGATGATCAGCACTTCGAAAGGCTGAATCAACGCTGCGATCTTACCGTGGGACAGAACGTATCCGCCGAGCACACTCGCGAATACGACGATGATGCCGATAATTTTAGCCATAGATTGGAAGCACTTACATGTCGTGGTCAGGGTGAGGGCGCAAGATTCTTAATCTCTTGTTCTACTTATCGGCAGTTCTGCGCCAGACTATAGCCTGAAAAGGTGAAAAGCCAGTTCGGTCCTACCAGCATGCCAATTGAGCCCAACGTGCCTACCAAGACGCCCAATACCCTTCCAGACTGGATAAAGCTGCTCGACAGCGTACGTTTGCCGGTGCCAATGGCAAGCCATGAACGCGTTCAAGCGGCGCTGCGCGATAGCCGCAGTTCACTGCGCGACATCGCCGAGCTGATGCAGGATAGCCCGGCATTGGTACTCAGTGTTATCCGCGAAGCCAACCATCACGTTCACCAGAGCCTGGCCGAACCGGTGGAAAGCCTGGAGATAGCCTTGGGCCGGCTGGGCCTTGCGCGCACCGAAGAACTGCTGGAGCGCCTGCCTACGGCACTGCCCGAGGACACCCCCCGCGGCCTGCGCCAGTTGCTGCTGATCAGCCAGCACGCTGCCCAACAGGCCAACGGCCTGTTCGCCGCCCGCCTGGCGCGCCTCTGGCAGGAGATCCACTGGGGCAGCCTGCTGTTCCTTTCACCGCTGTGGCCGCTGGCAATCACCCACCCCCGTTTGCTGGAAGAATGGGAACTGCGGGTAGTACACAAAGGCGAAGCCGCTGCCAAGGTCGAACTGGAACTGTTCGGGGTGCGCCTGCTCAACCTGTGCCAGAGCCTTGCACTGCAATGGCGGCTACCGGCCTGGATTCATCATGGCTACAACCTGCTGCTGGATGAACAGCGCGAATTCGTCAAAGTGCTGCATATCGCCCGCGACGACGAACACCGCCTGCGCCAGCAACAGCGGCTGGACGACGACCCTGGCTTGCGCCGCTGGCTCAACCAGCCGGCCAACACCGTGGTGCTGGCCAACGGCCTGGCGCTGTCCGCCCAGGAAGCCTGGAACACCCCCCACACCCTGCGCTGGCAATACCTGACCTGCCTGTACCTGCAAATGCCTCTGGACGACCTGCAACAGCAGGTTCACCAGCACGCCGTACAGAATGCCCGGCACTATGCCGCGCCCGGCCTGTGGCACCCCGCCGAGGCGCTGCTGTGGCCATGGGACACCCGCCGCGTGCACAAAGGCCTGCAGCCGGCACCGCCCCCCACGGCCGAGGACCTGGCCAGCTGGCGCAAGTTGTGCGCCGAACTGCTGGCGGAACCCAGTCGGTTCACCAACGCCATGCACCTGACCACCTGTGCCCGCGATGCCCTGGTGGCCTGCGGCATGCAGCGGGTCATATTGCTGATGGCCGACAAGACGGGCACCGCCCTGCGCGTTCACCAGACGGCAGGCCTGCCCGGCGAAGCGGCCAACCTGAACCTGCTGATCAGCCAGAGCAACGTAGTGCAGCGCCTGATGGACAAACCGGCCCAGGTGCGCCTGACCCCGCAGAACAATACCCAGTTTTCCGCCATGATCCCGTCCAGCCTGCGCGGCCTGTTCAAGGGCGAACATGTGCTGCTGCGCTCGGTGCCCGGCAATGAGCGGGTAGTCATGCTGATCGTCGCCGACCAGGGTGGCGTGCCGTTCTCGGAAATCACCGTGCAGGCCTTCACCCGCACCGTGCAATGCGTTGAACGCGCCCTCACTGCCTTCAGTAAGCGCGGCGCCTGAAGCATGCGCTACAATCGGCCCCCCATTTTCAATCTGGAGACCTCACATGGCTGATTTCTCGGGCCTGCCGCTGGTGATCGAAGCTGCCCAGCTACAGCAACGCCTCGATGCTCCAGAGCTGATCCTGGTCGACCTGACCAGCCCGGCACGCTACGCCGCCGGCCACATTCCCGGCGCCCGGTTCGTCGACCCCAAGCGTACCCAACTGGGCCAGCCACCGGCGCCGGGGCTGATGCCCACGCTGCCTGCGCTGCAAGCCCTGTTCGGCGAACTGGGCCATAACCCCGAGGCGGTCTACGTGGTCTATGACGACGAAGGCGGCGGCTGGGCCGGCCGTTTCATCTGGCTGCTGGATGTGATTGGGCATAAGCGCTACCACTACCTGGACGGCGGCCTGCTGGCCTGGGAAGCGGCGCAACTGCCGGTGACCAGCGAAGCGCCAGCCTTGAGCACCGGCCACGTGGCCCTGACCCTGCACGATGAACCCACGGCCACTCGTGAATACCTGCAAAGCCGCATCGGCGCCGCCGACTTGGCCATCTGGGATGCCCGTGGCCCGCTCGAATACAGCGGCGAGAAGGTCCTGGCGGCCAAGGGCGGGCACATCCCCGGCGCGATCAATTTCGAATGGACTGCCGGCATGGACAAGGCGCGCAACCTGCGTATCCGCACCGACATGCCAAAAATCCTTGAGGACCTGGGCATCACCCCGGACAAGGAAATCATTACCCACTGCCAGACCCACCACCGTTCCGGTTTCACCTATCTGGTGGCCAAGGCGCTCGGCTACCCGCGCGTCAAAGGCTATGCCGGTTCATGGGGCGAATGGGGCAACCACCCCGACACGCCCGTTGAAGTTTAAGGACACTCGATGAAATCCCGTTTGTTTATTCTCAGTCAGTACCTGCTGCCCCACCACTTGCTCTCCCGCCTGGCCGGCTGCGTGGCCAAATGCCGCGTGCGCTGGTTCAAGAACGCCTTTACCGCCTGGTTCGCCAAGCGTTATCAGGTGGACATGTCCCAGGCCCTGGTCGAAGACCTGACCGCCTACGAGCACTTCAACGACTTCTTTACCCGCGCCCTGAAGCCCGGCGCCCGCCCACTGGACCCGACCCCGGGTGCAATCCTGAGCCCGGCCGACGGCGCCATCAGCCAGTGGGGCGCGATCGAACACGGTCGCATCTTCCAGGCCAAAGGCCACAGCTTCAGCGCACTGGAACTGTTGGGCGGCGACCCGGCCAATGCCGCACCGTTCATGGGCGGCGAGTTCGCCACCATCTACCTGTCACCCAAGGATTACCACCGCGTGCACATGCCGCTGGCCGGCACCCTGCGCGAGATGATCTACGTGCCAGGCCGTCTGTTCTCGGTCAACCAGACCACCGCTGAAAACGTGCCTGAGCTGTTCGCCCGCAACGAGCGCGTGGTGTGCCTGTTCGACACCGAACGCGGCCCTATGGCCGTGGTGCTGGTGGGCGCGATGATCGTGGCCTCGGTGGAAACCGTGTGGGCCGGGCTGGTAACGCCGCCCAAGCGCGAACTCAAGACCGTGCGCTACGACGAAGCCGCCCGCGCGCCTATCCACCTGGAAAAAGGCGCCGAGCTGGGTCGCTTCAAACTGGGCTCCACGGCCGTTGTACTGTTTGGCCCCGACCAGGTGAAATGGGCCCACGAACTGGGCGCCGGCTCGACCGTCAACATGGGCCAGCGCATCGGCCAGGGCCTCGACAGCGCGGCCTGAATGCCCTCTGGGAGCTGGCTTGCCAGCGAGTTTTTGGCAGGTTCGCAAAACTCGCCCGCAAGCCAGCCCCCACATCTTCCGGGGATCCCACTTGCCTGCGACGCCAAGGCCGTGCAGTCTTTACGGCAAAAGGTGACAATAGGCCACCCATGCACGACTGACTCAACGGGAATCGCTCGATGTCTGCCGCACCCCCGCCACCTCTTTTGCGCGCCCCCACTCCCTCGCAGGCCAACCTGACGTTCTGCGAAGCCACGCCTCGCGATCTCAAGCGCTGGATCGCCACGCTGCCCAAAGCCAACCTGGGCGAAACCGCGCGCCAGCTTTACCAGGGCCTGATCGAACTCAGCCAGCTGATTACCCCCAGCGAAAACCGCCTGCAACTGCTCGAATTGCTGCGTCCGGAAGTCTATTTCGTTTGCAGCCATCTGGAGCGGCATTTCCTCAACCAGTCAGTGGTGCTGGACGAGCGCGCCCGCAAGATCGCCAACCTGTGCCAGGCCCTGCAAAACCTCTTGGCCGTGGGCTACAAGCAGGTAGTCCTGCGCGTCATTGCCCGCCTCAAGGACCGCAACCTGTTGCTGGCCACTGCCATCGAGCGGGCCATGCATGCGCTCAAAGGCCCGCTGGTACGCGCCAGCTTGCTCTACTGCCCGGTGCCTGAAAGCCTCTGGCTGGAATTGCACCAGCTGTACCAGGTGGCCCTCAAGTATCAGCTGCACCGCACCTTCGTAGCCGATGAGCTGGTCAGCCAGAAACGCCAGCAAAGCATCGAACACACCTACGCCACTGCACTGCTGATGGGCAGCTCACGTTGCAACCAGATGCGCCAGCAGGCCATCGTGCAACTGGCCAACGTGCTGGAACCCTGGAGCGCCCTGACCCGGGTGGTCAGCGCCAGCGACGCTTCGGCGCAATTTGCCGTGGCACCAGACGCCGATGCACCGCCGCGCTACAAAAGCCTGTTCCCGGCCACGCAACTGCCGCAAATGCTCGGTCTGGACCCTCACGCGCTGGTCAAGGCGATCACCGAATGGCTGCATCTGCCGGCCGATCAACGCCAGCGCTCCGGCCTGCTGGTGCCGCCGGGCCTGACCATCGACATGCTTCAGCACCTGGCGGCGGCCTGGGGCGACGTGGCCGAGCGCACGTTCCATCGCACGCCGGGTCAGGGCACCATGAGTGTGTGCATCGGCATGAGTACGCTGCATTATTACCTGGGCGGCGAGCGCAGCTTCAGCGAACTGCTCAAGCGCCCGGAAGCCGGGCAAAGCGCGACGTTCAGTGCCAGCAAGCCCGCAGGCGCCAGCGATGGCTGGAGCCTGGCGTTCGACGCCGCGAAAACCGGCGAAAACCACGGTTTGCTGCCCTACGAGGAAATCGAGTACCCAGCGGCAGACCTCGACGGCGGGCCGGCCAACGTGACCCGGGAGTACCCGGTGCACGAATTGCAGATCGTCAACCACAGCCCCGGCGGCTATTGCCTGGCGTGGTTGCGTGACGTGCCAGCACAATTGCAGGCCGGTGAACTGGTGGGCATTCAGGACGCCCCGTCACAGGGCTGGAGTGTTGCCGTGGTGCGCTGGATCCGCCAGGTACGCGGTGGCGGCACGCAGATGGGCATCGAACTGATTGCCCCGCACGCCCAGCCGTGTGGCCTGCAGCTGCTGCGCAGCAATCAGGAAAACAGCCAATATGTGCGCGGTTTGCAACTGCCGGAGATCCGCGCCATCGACATCCAGGCCTCGCTGATCGCCCCGCGCCTGCCCTTCCAGGAAGGCCAGAAGGTGATGATCAACACCCACGGCGAGGAAAACCGCGCCAACCTTGGGCGCAAGGTCAGCTCCACGGGCAGCTTCAATCAGTTCGAATTCCGGATTCTGGAAGCGGCACCTGCGGCAGCCCAGACGGAAAGCGAATTTGATTCGTTGTGGAAGGATCTCTGACGGCCACTGTAAAACTCCCACACCTGTAGCAGCAACTGTCTTGGAATGGTGTCGTCTGCATCGCGACCAAGGTCGGCTCCTACGCTATCCGTGGTAGGAGCCGGCCTTGGCCGCGATGCAGGCGATGCCGTCCTGTAGCAGCAACTGTCTATGTGGGAGCGGGTTCTACCCGCGAAAAGCACACCGCGGTATGCCAGGAAGTCCGCGTTACCTTCTTCGCGGGTAGAACCCGCTCCCACAGGGCGTGTCGCTGCCGAAGGCGGTGTCACAAGCGGCGCGGTGGATCAGCCAGTGCGCGGCGTCTGTGACGCGACCTGGCGGCCGCTGCTACAGATCAGGCCTGGCTGTCGCGCACGCCCAGCAGGTACAACACGCCATCCAGCCCCAGCGTGGAGATGTTGTAACGCGCCGACTGTTTGACCAGCGGCTTGGCATGCAACGCCACGCCCAAGCCTGCCTTGGCCAGCATCGGCAGGTCGTTGGCGCCGTCGCCCACGGCGATGGTCTGCTCCAGGGTCAGCCCTTCCTGCTCGGCCAGTTGCTCCAGCAGATCAGCCTTGCGCTGGGCGTCGACGATCGGTTCAACGGCAACGCCTGTGCACTTGCCATCTTCCACCTGCAGCTCGTTGGCAAACACATAGTCGATGCCCAACCGGGCCTGAATCTGCTTGGCAAAATAGGTGAAGCCGCCCGACAGAATCGCGGTCTTGTAGCCCAGGCGCTTGAGCTCGGCAAACAGCACCTCGGCGCCTTCGGTCAGCCGCAGCGAGGCTCCGATGGCGTCCAGCACGCTTACGTCCAGCCCCTTGAGCAGCGCCATGCGCTCCTTGAAGCTGGCGCGGAAGTCCAGCTCGCCACGCATGGCACGCTCAGTGATCTCCGACACCAGATGGCCCACGCCATGGGCCTTGGCCAGCTCGTCGATGACTTCGGCCTGGATCAGCGTGGAGTCCATGTCGAACACCGCCAGGCGGCGGTGGCGGCGGAACAGGTCGTCACGCTGGATGGCGAAGTCGGCATCCAGCAAGGTGCCGGCGGCCAGGAATTCGCGACGCAGCAAGGTGATATCCGCGGGCACGCCGCGAGCGATCAGCTCCAGGCAGGCCTTGGCTTCAGCCGAAGCAGCCGCCAGATCCGGGCGAGCCGACAGACGGTCGATGCTCTCGATGACCAGACCATGCCGACCGGCGATTTCGGTGACCGACTGCACCTGCGCGGCGGTGATCTCACGGCTCATCAGGGTCAGTACATGACGATCGTCAGTGCCGGCATTGGCCCACTGCAGGTAGTCCTGCTCGGACAAGGGGGTAAATCGCGCCTGGGGGCCCGCTACCCCCTGGATACGCTCGCGAACCGCCTTCAGGCGCGCGCTGTCATCGGCACTGGCGATCACCGCCAGCGACTGCGTACCGTGAAGTGCCGCCTGGGCGATGTCCAGAATGCGCACGCCATCCTCGGCCAGGGCACCAGTGATGGCCGCCAACAGGCCAGGACGGTCGGAACCGATGATGTTGATCAGGACGATTTCGCGCAAAGGGCACCCCGTACGTGGAAAAAAATCGCATTCTACCTACTTTCAGTGACCATCGGGCACAGGCAGCGCTTTGCCGCTCTGGGGCCTGTCGCTATACTGCGCAGCAACTTCACGGACATAAAGAGCCGCGCTCAGTGAACCGGCCCACGCCAGTAAAAACAGACAATTTCTTCCTGCTGATCTTCCGGGCACTGCGCCACCGCCGCGCCCCGATAGCATTGCGCATCGCCAGCCTCAATGTATTGCTGGTCGCCCTGGCGCTGGTGATCTACGCCTGCGTGATGGGTTTGCAATTCAAGCAGGCCATGCATCAGCAAGCCGACGCCCTGGGGCAGAGCCTGACGACGCAAACGGCAACCTCGGCCACCGAGCTGCTGGTGTCCAACGACATCCTCAGCCTCAACGTGCTGCTCAACAACCTGGTGAAAAACCCGCTGGTGGCCCATGCCGCCATCTACAGCGTGGACAACCGCATCCTCGCCGAAGCCGGCAACCGCCCCAAAAACGGGCTGCTGGGCGAAGCGGGCGGGTTGTATGAAACCAAGATCACCTTCCAGGACGTCACCGCCGGGCACCTGCGCATCAGCCTGGACATGACCCAGTTCCAGCAGCCGATGACCATCAGCCTGGAAAGCATGGCTATCCTGGGCGGCATCCTGCTGTTGGTCACCTTGGTACTCAGCCTGCGCCTGGGCCGCAACCTGTCCACGCCGCTGCTGCAACTGCGGGTATGGCTGCGCGAAATCGACGAACACACCCCGGCCACCCAGCGCCAGGACGAAATCGGCGACCTGGCCCGCGACCTGCACCAGCGCTATGCGCCCGAGCCAGCCCCGGAGCCGGAGATCGAGGAGCCGGAGTTCGAAGACGAGGACGACGAAGGCCCTGCCTTCGAGGTGCGCAACCTGCGTGATCCTAGCTTCGACGAAAGCGCCCCGGTACCGGTGAAGCCTGTGCCCAAACGCGTCATTCATGCCGAAGAAGATGAAGACGAGGACGGCGACGACCCGTTCGCCGACCTGCGCGACACCGCTCCAGTGGCCACCAAGCCAGCCGTGCCGGCACCCGTGGCGCCACGGGAGCCGCAGCACAGTGCAGTGCTGGCCGTGCAACTGGGCGGCCAGGAACAACTGCGCCGCCTGCCCCGCGCACGCCTGCTGGAACTGCTGGAACGCTACCGCGCCTGCCTGGACCAAGCGGCATCGTTGTACGAAAGCGAGCTGCACACCCTCAATGACGGCAGCACCCTGATGCTGTTCAACAGCGACAGCAGCGGCGAAGACTACCTGACCAATGCCATCTGCTGCGGCGAACTGCTGCGTGCCCTAGGGCACCAATTGCAGATCGAAGTGGCCGACAGTGGCATCACCCTGCAGCTGCAACTGGGCCTGGTATTGGGCGACGACCTGGCCGGCATGAGCCAGATCGACCTGCTGCTGACCGAACCGGCCCAGGACGCCCTGGCCCTGTCCCAGCACAGCCGCAACCTGCTACTGGTGGAGCGCCGCATCAGCGACGACAGCCTAGTGCGTCAGCGGGCCCGCATCCGTCCCATTGCCAGCCCCGAGGGCGCCTGCTGTGTGGAACGCCTGCTGGAGCCCTACCCGTCCCTGCTGGAGCGCCAACTGGCGCGCATGCACGAAGCCCGGGCCTGATCCCGGCTGAAAGGGGCGCCAACAGGCGCCCCTTTTCATTCCCCTACACATTGAGTAACCAAGCTAGGTGACGGGCTGAAACCCCGGCAAATCCTACGTTCTCGCCTTGGCGCATGGCGCCTGAAACCTCAGGCAAAACCTTTTGGCTGTCAGATGAAGCGTCGAGTCTTTTAGATTCGACCGCGTCATCAACGCTTCAGTCGTCAAAGGATTGCCAATGGCCCATTCAATGAGCGCCCCCAAGGAGCAGTTGGTTGCCAACGCCCATGCGCAAATGCGCCGCGCCTTGCCCGACAGCACATGGACACCGCGCCAGAAGCTGGCGCTGACCTGCCGGATTTTGTTCGAGAATGGCCATGATGCCGGCCTTGCCGGGCAAATCAGTGCGCGCGGCCAACAAACAGGAACATTTCATACCCAGCAGCTAGGGCTGGGGCTGGACGAAATAACGGCGGGCAATCTGCTGCTGGTCAACGAGGACCTGGACGTGTTGGAAGGCCAGGGCATGGCCAACCCAGCCAACCGCTTCCACAGTTGGATCTACGCCGCGCGCCCGGATGTGAACTGCATCATCCACACCCACCCCACCCACGTCACAGCGCTGTCGATGCTGGAGGTCCCCCTGCAGGTCTCGCACATGGACCTGATGCCCCTCTACGACGACTGTGCCTTCCTGCCAACATGGCCGGGCATTCCGGTGGGCAACGAGGAAGGCGAGCTGATCGCAGGTGCCCTGGGCGACAAGCGCACCATCCTGCTGGGCCACCACGGGCATGTCTGCACCGGCAACACCGTGGAGCAGGCCTGCATGCTCGCGCTGCTGATCGAGCGTGCCGCGCAACTGCAACTGCTGGCCAGTGCGGCAGGCACGATCCGCCCCATCCTGCCCGGACTTGGCCAGGAGGCCCATGACTGGATATCCACACCGCGCCGGGAAGCGGCCGCGTTCAACTACCAGGTCAGGCGGCACTTGCGCAAACACGCGGACTGCCTGGACTGATTAGGCATTACTCAACACCAATGAAAGGACTCAACATGGTCAACGCAACCATCCACGGCATCATCGGCTATACCGTGACCCCCTTCGAGGCCACCAGCGACCAGCTTGACCTGGGCGCCCTGGGGCGCACCATCGATCGCATGATCGAGGGCGGCGTACACGCCATCGCGCCACTGGGCAGCACTGGCGAGGGCGCCTACCTCAATGACCGTGAGTGGGACCTGGTGTGCGAGCACAGCCTTCAGCACGTAGCCAAACGGGTCCCTACCATTGTCAGCGTCTCCGACCTCACCACCGCCAGCGCTGTAAGGCGCGCACGCTACGCGCAAGCTCACGGGGCCGACGCCGTCATGGTATTGCCAGTGTCGTACTGGAAGCTGAGCGATGCCGAAATCCGCCAGCATTACCAGGCGATAGGCGACAGCATCGACATTCCGATCATGCTCTACAACAACCCAGCCACCAGCGGCACCGACATGTCGGTAGAACTGATACTGGACATTTGTCGCACAGTGCCCAACGTCACCATGGTCAAGGAAAGCACGGGGCAGATCGAGCGCATGCACCGGCTGCGCGAGTTGAGCCAGGGCGAGGTACCGTTTTACAACGGGTGCAACCCCCTTGCGCTCGAAGCGTTCAAGGCCGGGGCCAGCGGGTGGTGCACGGCAGCGCCTAACCTGATACCCCAGCTGACCTGCCAACTGTATCAAGCCATGCGCTCGGGCGACCTGGACAAGGCCCAGGCACTGTTTGACCAGCAACTGCCGCTGCTCTCGTTCATCCTCAAGGGTGGGCTGCCGGCCACCGTCAAAAGCGGCCTGGCCCTGACCGGGCTGGTGGTGGGCGACCCGCGCCTGCCAGTGCAACCGCTGGATGATCAGGCAGAACGGCAGTTGTGGGATCTGCTGAGCGAGTTGCGCTGAGGCGGTTGGCCGCAAAGGCGCCCACAAAAAAAGCCCGCATCGCTGCGT
>KI547169.1:189654-230128 GCA_000497835.1 gamma proteobacterium L18
GCATCGCTGCGGGCTTTTTCGTTAGAAACGGAACACTTCCATATCAGTGCGGATCGGCGAAGCGATCGGCATCTTCGGCTTGTCCGGCTCTTCCTTGGCCACTGGCTTGGCGGTGGGTTTCTTCTCTTCCACCAAGGCCGGCTGGTTGGCGAGCGGCTTGACCGCAACGCTCAACTGCTCGGCCAGACGCTGCAGCAGAATGCCTTGCGCCTTGACCTGGGCAGCCGTGCCACCGGCGTGCTTCTCTTCAAGGTGCACGATGCGGTTGTCCCGCACCTGGCCACGGCGGTCAAGCAGACGCCATTGGGCATCCAGGATCGCTGGTTGCGAGTCACCGGAGTCCAGGCGGGTGATCGACAGCAGCACCTGCACATCCGGCGTACCGGTGTTGCTGGCAGGAGCCAGGGTCACCCGCTGGCTGTCCAGGCGCCACGCCAGTTGGCGCAGCAGCAGTTGATCGATGTCCGAAGACAGGCTGCCCGCCCAGCGACCGTCGGTCGCCGCGCTCAGGCTGCCATCAGGCTGGCGCTGCAACAGCGTTTCACGCTGCAGGTAGTCGGCCACGGAAACCGGGCCCAGCAATACCGACATGCCGGTGGTTTGCTTGGGTTGGCCGGGGTTGCCACTGTCGAGCTGATACAGCGCGACCGGCTGGTGAACGGCGCAGCCCGCCAGGGCCAGGACACCGGTCAGCAATAAAACAGGAAGGCGCAGAAAAGTCATCATTCCATCCAGGCGGCCGCCACAAGGCACGCCGCAGTGATACTCAACGAATTCGTCTGGGGCTCGGCCACGCCGGCACCTCAAGAGGGGCATATCATCCGCGAATATGCGCCCCGACTCCAGCGTTTAAGCGTCGATCTGCGCTTAAAAACCCAAACCGACCGCTCTAGCGTGCTGTCTGGAAGCAATTCCCAAACAGCACATTGTTGTCAGCCAGCGCTTTCCACCAGCAAGGCATCCACTCGCTGGAAGCCTCTAGGCAGTTTGTTGCCGCGCCGACCGCGCTCACCTTTGTAATGTTCCAAATCATCGCCCTTCAGGGACAATGTACGCTTGCCGGCCTGCAATACAAGGGTCGCACCGTCGCTGATGACCGCCAAATCCGTGACGTACTCCTCACGGCTGGCCACCCGCTCACCGGGAATCCCGATGATTTTATTGCCCTTTCCTTTACCCAGCTGTGGCAGATCCGCGACCTTGAAAATCAGCAGGCGACCTTCGGTAGTGACCGCCGCCAGCCAATTGTTCTCGCGGTCCAGTACCGGCCGCGGCGCCAGCACCTTGGCCCCGTTGGGCAGGCTGAGCAGCGCCTTGCCAGCCTTGTTCTTGGCTTGCAGGTCTTCGCCCTTGACCACGAAGCCGTAGCCGGCGTCGGAGGCGATCACGTACAGCGCCTCATCTTCAGGCAGCAGCACGCATTCGAAAGACGCACCCGGCGGCGGCGTCAGGCGACCGGTCAACGGCTCGCCCTGGCCACGGGCGGACGGCAGCGTGTGCGACGCCACCGAATAGCTGCGCCCCGTGGAGTCGATGAACACCGAGAACTGGTTGGAACGCCCCATGGCCGCGGTCTTGAAACCATCGCCGGCCTTGTAGGACAGGCCGGTGGCATCGATGTCGTGGCCCTTGGCGCAACGCACCCAGCCTTTTTCCGACAGCACCACGGTCACCGGCTCGGTCGGCATCAGCTCGTTTTCCGACAGCGCCTTGGCTTCCGCACGGGCCACGATCGGCGAGCGACGGTCGTCGCCGTAGGTTTCGGCGTCCTTGATCAGTTCGCTGCGTACCAGCTTGCGCAGCTTGGTTTCGCTGCCCAGCAGGGCCAGCAGCTTGGCTTGCTCCTTGGCCAGTTCGTCCTGCTCGTTGCGGATCTTCATCTCTTCCAGACGCGCCAACTGCCGCAGGCGGGTCTCGAGGATGTATTCGGCCTGGGTTTCGGTCAGTTCGAAACGGGCGATCAACGCAGCCTTGGGGTGCTCCTCGGTACGGATGATGTGGATCACTTCATCCAGGTTGAGGAACGCCACCAGCAAGCCTTCCAACAGGTGCAGACGACGCTCAACCTTGTCCAGGCGGAACTTGAGGCGGCGGCGCACGGTGTTGATGCGGAATTCCAGCCACTCCAGCAACAGCATGCGCAGGTTTTTCAGCTGTGGGCGACCGTCCAGGCCGATGATGTTGACGTTGACCCGGTAGGTCGACTCAAGCTCGGTGGTGGCGAACAGGTGCTGCATCAGCTCGTCGAGGTCTACCCGGTTGGAACGGGCAATGATCACGATACGGCATGGGTTCTCGTGGTCCGACTCATCACGCAGGTCAGCCACCATCGGCAGCTTCTTGGCCTGCATCTGCGCGGCGATCTGCTCGATCACCTTGGCACCCGAGACTTGGTGCGGCAGCGCGGTGACGACGATATCGCCATCCTCGATGCGGTAAACAGCGCGCATGCGCACCGAGCCACGGCCGGTTTCGTAGATTTTCAGCAGTTCGGCACGCGGCGTGATGATTTCCGCTTCGGTCGGATAATCCGGCCCCTGAATGTGCTCGCACAATTGCTCGACGGTGGCCTTGGGCTCGTCCAGCAGGCGCACGCAGGCGGTGGCCACTTCGCGCAGGTTGTGCGGCGGCACGTCGGTGGCCATGCCCACTGCGATACCGGTGGTGCCATTGAGCAGAATGTTCGGCAAACGTGCCGGCAAGACAGCGGGTTCGTCCAAGGTACCGTCAAAGTTCGGCACCCAGTCCGCCGTGCCCTGGCCCAGCTCGCTGAGCAGCACTTCGGAGTAGCGCGACAAGCGCGCTTCGGTATAACGCATGGCCGCGAACGACTTGGGATCGTCCGGCGCACCCCAGTTGCCCTGGCCGTCGACCAGGGTGTAGCGGTAGCTGAACGGCTGCGCCATCAGCACCATGGCTTCGTAGCAGGCCGAGTCGCCGTGCGGGTGGAACTTACCCAGCACGTCGCCCACGGTACGGGCCGACTTCTTGTGCTTGGAATCGGCATCCAGCCCCAACTCACTCATGGCGTAGACGATTCGACGCTGGACCGGCTTGAGGCCGTCGCCGATGTGCGGCAGGGCCCGGTCCATGATCACGTACATGGAGTAGTTGAGGTAGGCCTGTTCGGTGAAGTCAGCCAGCGAGCGGCGTTCTACGCCGTCCAGGCTGAGATCAAGGGAGTCGCTCATGCGGGCCTCATCATTGTGTAGTCTGGCGCAGCAGCATGGTGCCGCCGCGCTGGGAAAATTCGAGTTGTTTCAGGGCGCTCATGCCAAGCAGCACCTGGTCGCCATCCATGTCGGGAATGGCCACGGCGCGCACATCCTTGAGGACAATGTCGCCCAATTGCAGGCTGGCCAGGCGCGTGCGATAACCTTGGGCCTGGCCATTGGCCGTACTGACCGTGATCGGGTAGCCGTAGGGCAGCTTCAACTGCTCGGCCAGGGACTTGCCCAGCGCCACGTCGGTGGCGCCGGTGTCCAGCATAAACTGTACGGGCGTACCGTTGATCATGCCGCTGGCCACGAAGTGCCCCTGACCGTTACTGGCCAGCCGCACTTCGATATAGCCTTGGCCGTGCTCGCTGGCCACCACCGGGTTGGGGTTCTCGCGGCTCTGCTGCCAATGGCCGAAGAAGCGCGTGGCCAGGAACAGCAGCGCCGCCCAGGCCACGATCAGGAATATCCGCCCGGCGCGCTTGCCGGCAGGCTGCTGGCTCACGGCGCCACGTCCCAGCCGCCCTGGGGTGCGGCGAAGCGCCAGACGATCGGCCGTACCTCGCCGTCGGCACGGGCGCCATCGTTGTTGTCGACGCCTACCCAGGCGCCCGTGTCGTCGATGATCAGCGCTTCGGTCAGGCCGTAGTTCTGCGTGTACTGACGATTGGGCAGCAGGGCTTCATCGGCGAACGACCAGCAATGCTCGACCTTGGCGGTCTGCAGGTCGCGGCGGCAGATCTGGTAGATGTTGCGCTCAAGGGTATACAGCTTGCCCTTGTACAACGACAGGTCGGCGAAATCCCGGGATACCGGATGGGCCCCCTTGAGCTTGGCGGGCTGCATTTCGGTGCCGCCTTCATTCAGCAGGATGCAACTGCCCTGGCAATCCCAACTGCCGTCCGGCTGTTTGTACAGCGACAGCAGGCCGCGATGCTGGCGTTCGGCAGCCAGCCACAGGTGGTCGCCGGCGGCATTGATG
Organism: gamma proteobacterium L18; assembly: GCA_000497835.1. Lineage (GTDB taxonomy): Bacteria > Pseudomonadota > Gammaproteobacteria > Pseudomonadales > Pseudomonadaceae > Aquipseudomonas. The sequence goes on from KI547169.1 coordinate 193,855, forward strand.
GCCAGGCCTTCGAAGATGGCGTTGAAGCGGCGCAGCATGCCTTTGGCGTAAGCCTCGCGGATGACCGCCGGGTTGATGTTCAACCAGCTAGGCTTGCCCTCTGCGGGCACCTTGAGCACGGCGGCAAAGCCCTCGCTGACCAGGTAGCGGTTACCTTGGCCATCGCAGGTGATGCCTTCGAAATCCAGGATACCGCCGCGGATCAGCGCCGCGGCATGGGCCGTGGCCCGCAGCATCATCGGCAGGCCGGTGTCGGCAGGCGGAGGCGGTGCCTGGATCAGCACGTTCTCGGCTTTCCACACGGTACGGGTGGTATCCAGCCGGTAGATGATGCCGTCGTCGCGGTCCGATTCCGTCCACAGGCGATCGCCGCACGCGGCGATACCCGACAGATTGCCGCCGACCATGCCGTCCACCGGGTGTTCGGCCACCAGCTTGAGTTGCTCGACCTGCCCGGCGTTGGCCAGCAGCGGCAGAACAGTCAGCAGCAACGCTGCCAACGCATGCCGCATCAGGCCAGCACCTCGGCCAGGTTGCCCTTGGATTCGAGCCAGGACTTGCGGTCGCCGGCGCGCTTCTTGGCCAGCAGCATGTCCATGATTTCCGACGCCTGGGCAAAGTCGTCCAGGGTCAGTTGCACCAGGCGGCGGGTATTGGGGTCCATGGTGGTTTCGCGCAATTGCGGCGGGTTCATTTCACCCAGGCCTTTGAATCGCGTGACCTGAGGCTTGCCGCGTTTCTTCTCGGCTACCAGGCGATCAAGGATACCGTCACGCTCGGCTTCGTCCAGGGCGTAGTAGATTTCCTTGCCCAGGTCGATGCGGTACAGCGGCGGCATGGCGACGTAAACGTGCCCCGCATCTACCAGCGGACGGAAGTGCTGCACGAACAGCGCGCACAGCAAGGTGGCGATGTGCAGGCCGTCGGAGTCGGCGTCGGCGAGGATGCAGATCTTGCCGTAGCGCAGCTGGCTCATGTCCGCCGCGCCCGGGTCGACACCGATGGCCACGGCAATGTTGTGCACTTCCTGGCTGGCCAGCACTTCGCTGCCGTCCACTTCCCAGGTGTTGAGGATCTTGCCGCGCAGCGGCAGGATGGCCTGGAATTCCTTGTCGCGGGCCTGCTTGGCGGAACCGCCGGCGGAGTCACCTTCCACCAGGAACAGTTCGGCGCGCATCGGGTCCTGGCCCGCGCAATCCGCCAGCTTGCCAGGCAGCGCCGGGCCCTGGGTGACGCGCTTGCGCTCGACCTTCTTGCTGGCCTTGAGGCGACGGCCGGCGTTGCTGATGGCCAGCTCGGCCAGCTGCATGCCCAGCTCGGGGTGGGCGTTGAGCCACAGGCTGAAAGCGTCCTTGACCACACCGGAAACAAATGCCGCTGCTTCGCGAGAGGACAGGCGTTCCTTGGTCTGACCGGAGAACTGGGCGTCCTGCATCTTCATCGACAGGACGAAGGCAATGCGTTCCCAGATGTCTTCGGGCGCCAGCTTCAGGCCGCGCGGCAGCAGGTTGCGGAAATCGCAGAACTCGCGCATCGCATCCAGCAAGCCCTGACGCAGGCCGTTGACGTGGGTACCGCCCTGGGCCGTGGGGATCAGGTTGACGTAGCTTTCCTGCACGCTGTCGCCGCCTTCGGGCAACCACAGCAATGCCCAGTCCACAGCTTCCTTGTTACCGGCCAGGCTGCCGCAGAACGGCTCGTCGGGCAGGCGGGCATATTCGGTGACGGCGTCTACCAGGTAGGAACGCAGACCGTCCTCGTAATGCCACTCCACCTTCTCACCAGTGCCTTTGTCTTCAAAGGTGACAGACAGGCCTGGGCACAACACGGCCTTGGCCTTGAGCACATGCTTGAGGCGGCTGACGGAGAATTTCGGCGAATCGAAATACTTGGGGTCCGGCGCGAAGTACACGCTGGTGCCGGTGTTGCGCTTGCCCACGGTGCCGACGACTTCCAGGTCGGTAGCTTTGAAGCCATCGGCGAAGGTCATCTGGTACTCGTTGCCGTCACGCTTGACCCTGACCCGCACCTGATTGGACAGGGCGTTGACCACGGAGATACCCACGCCGTGCAGGCCACCGGAGAACTGGTAGTTCTTGTTGGAGAACTTGCCGCCCGCGTGCAGCTTGGTGAGGATCAGTTCCACACCGCTGACGCCCTCTTCGGGGTGGATGTCCACGGGCATGCCGCGGCCATCGTCGGTCACTTCCAGCGAGTGATCGGCGTGCAAAATGACCTGGATCGACTTGGCGTGGCCAGCCAGCGCTTCGTCGACACTGTTATCGATGACTTCCTGGGCCAGGTGGTTCGGCCGCGTGGTGTCGGTGTACATGCCCGGGCGTTTGCGCACCGGGTCGAGGCCCGAGAGGACTTCGATGGCGTCTGCGTTATAAGAGCTAGCGCTGGGATTGGCCATGGGTTCTCATCGTCAGTCGTTCGTGAAAAATAAAAAGGCTCAAAGCTGGTCGAAATCGATGCCGCGGTACAGCGCAGGCTCGATACCGGCGAAATTCAGCAGGCTGGGCAGTTGGGCCGCGAAGCCTTGGTAGCCGTGGTCGCCACCGGCCTGGATACGCAGGGCGCAGGCACGGTAGAAGCGCTCTGCCTGGCGGTAATCAAGGGTTTCATCGGCGGTTTGCAGCCACACTTGATAGCGCTGAGGGTCCTGCGGGGCCGCCACTTCCAGCTCGGCCAAGGCCTGCACGTGGTCCAGGGTCAGCTCCCACTTTTCACCGGTATACAGGTTTTCCTGGGTGCCCAGGAATCCGTCGAACAGACGGTGCGGGTTGACCACCGGGTTGATCAGCAAGGCCTTGAGCCCGTGGCGCTCGGCCAAGTGAGTGGCATAGTAGCCGCCCAGCGAGCTTCCCACCAGCAAGGGCGCGCCCAGCTGGGCAATCGCCGCCTCCAGCTGGCCAATGGCCTGACGTGGGTGGTGATGCAGTGCAGGCACCTGCAACTGGCCTTCCAGGCCCAGGCGCTGCATGACTTCGCTCAGGGTGCTGGCCTTCTTCGACGCCGGCGCGCTGTTCAAACCATGGATATAAAGAATGGAACCTGCCACGCCGACACCTCCCGTGCAAAAGGCGGCAGTTTACAGCGCCTTGGTGACGTTTAGGCAGGGGAAGAGGTTTTGTAATGATTTATTGCCCTGCTGTAGGAGCGGGCTCTACCCGCGAAGGGTTCACGATGGAGCTCAGGGCAGACCGGCTAGCCTTTTCGCGGGCAGAGCCCGCTCCCACAGAGGTAATTGCTTCGAAATAGATTAGCGGGCTGTGAAAACCAGTGGGAGCTGGCTTGCCAGCGAGCTTTTGAGGCCCGAAAAGCTCGCTGGCAAGCCAGCTCCCACACAAGAATCAGCCGTCACATTTGCTCTCGTACGGAACCTACTAGTACCCCTCCGCACTCATGTCCGGCGTAAATTCGAAGCCTTCCAGCCGCGAAACCCCGGTCTCGATCCTGCCATCGGGCAACAACCGCAACCAGCGATAGCCCGGCGCCTTGTCATCCAGCGCGAAATCCTCGCTGCGCGGGGTGAACTGGATGCAGGTGGACGGCGAGGCAAACAGGCGCACGCCGTTGCGCTCGCGCTCGAAGTCCTGGTGGATATGGCCCCACAGCAGCGCACGCACCTGAGGGAAACGGTCGAGCACTTCGAACAGCGCGTGGGGATTGCGCAAGCCGATCGGTTCCATCCATTTGCAATCGATGGACACCGGGTGGTGGTGGAAGCAGATCAGGTGATGACGCTCGGGCGCTTCGCTCAGGGCCTGAGCCAGCAGCTGCAGTTGATCGTCGGCGAGGTAGCCGGGCACGGAGCCTGTAACGGAGGAATCCAGCAACGTGATGCGCCAGTTGCCCATGTCGACCACTGGCTGCAGGTAATCGCTACCTTGGGCGGCCTGCTCCATCGGCAGCGGCTCGTCGTGGTTGCCCGCGAACCAGCGCTTGGGCGCCTTGATCGGGGCCGTCAGCGCGTCGAAGCGCTGGTAGGACTCAAGGCTGCCGTCCTGGGAGATGTCCCCGCTGCACACCACCAGATCGATGCGCGGCTGCTCGGCCAGCACCTGCTCGACCACGCGCGCCAAGCTGCCTGCTGTTTTCACGCCCAGCAGTGCACCGTCGGCGTCGGCGAACAGGTGGCTGTCCGAAATCTGCACCAGCAATACGGGTTCGTCAGCGGTGGGGGTGGATGCGCTCGGCAAGGCCGTCTCCTTGAGGGGGTATCAGGAAGGATTATGGTGGGGATACGGGCGGGGGGCAAACCTGGGGGCGGGATGTGGCTCACATCTGGCAACAAAAAGCCCTGCCGAGCAGCCTGGGGGCTGCTCCCGATGGCCTCACATACAGAAACAACCCAATCCACCCGCCCTACTGCCTCAACGCTACGATAGCGGCCGCCTCAAAATTGGCTCGTTCGGGCAGCGGCAAGCGCGCCAAGCCCTGAATTGACACATAGCCACAAATGAACAAATATAGATTCAGGCAGACAGTCAATGACCTACACTCGGGTGTACAAGACACCCTTCAGAAAATTCGTCAAAAAAGCGAAAAGCTCGCTTGCCCTGGCAATTGACATGGCTATCGACTGCATTTGTGAAGCGCCTTACAACGGCGTAGAGAAAACAGGCGACCTGTCGGGAATCAGAGTGCACAAGTTCAAGTTCCAAGGGCAGGAGTACCTCATTGCCTACCGCCTGATCAATTCGAACAGCGCCCACTCGCCCGCACAGATCGAACTGCTGGGCATCGAGTTCTATCAGGTCGGAACCCACGAAAACTTTTACGACATGCTCAAAAGCTATCTGAAACATTGAGGTGCCAGACATGACAACCACTGCCCGTACCGCAGAAGATCTGATTCAGAGCCTGAAACAACTTCCGCTGCCACAGCGCCAGCGCTTTTTCATGCTGCTGTCCGAGAATATATTCCAGGATCAGCAAACCCATACTCATGAAGAAGTCTTCGGCCACCTCTACGAAGCAGGCCTGACCAGCGCCGAGGCCGCAGATTTCCTGGAAGTTTCAGCATCGACCTTCCGTCGCTATCTCGCCAGGAACCTGCTGACACCCACGTCCACAGTCGGCAGAAACCTGATGTTCGCTGCCGCCGAACTCAAGGCATTCAAGAAAGCGCTGAAGGCAACCAAGGGCTGATCCGAAGGAAGGGTCAGCGCACATACTCATACTCATGCCCACACGCCAGACAATGGCTCAGCCACTCCCCCAGAAACAGGTTCAACTGAGCCTTCTCATCCGGCTGATGCATGCTGGCATTGGGGTACGGGTACACGCTGCGGAACCTGCGCGCATGCTCGGCACTGACCACTTCCGCCATGCGCGCGTCGTGGTATACCTGCACTTCCAGGCTGGGCACCGGCAGCCACGGCAGGCTGTGTTCCTGGCGCACGCGCAGGGTGGTGGTGTAGGGGCAGGCGAGCACCACTTCCAAGGTCAGCACGCCGAGCATCTGCTCGCCCTGGGTCATGGCGACTTTGCGCGAATGCTGGTCCTGGCGCATGTTGGGCAACAGGCGCATCAGGCGTGCGTAGTTGGCCTCGCAGGCTGCCTGCAGGCCGACCAGGTCGACACGGTAGCGTTCGCGCAACGGGTTCACTTCCACAGCCCCCTGACTTCCTCGCGGTTCAACGCCAGCCACTGCAGGGCGATGATCGTTGCCGCGTTGATGATCTTGCCATCGCGCACGGCCTGCAGGGCGTCTTCGTAAGCCCAGACGGTCACGCGGATGTCTTCGTTTTCTTCCTTCAGGCCAAACAGGCCACCCACGCCTTCACTGTCGCAATGCCCCAGGTACAGGTGCACGAACTCGTTGCTGCCCCCAGGCGATGGGAAGTATTTGGTGATTGGCCACAGCGAATGCAAGGTCAGTCCAGCTTCCTCCTCGGCTTCGCGGTGCGCAACTTCTTCCGGTTGCTCGGCCTTGTCGATCAGACCGGCAACCATTTCCACCAGCCACGGGTTGGCGGTTTTCAGCATGGAGCCGACGCGGAACTGCTCCAGCAGCACCACTTCGTCACGCTTGGGGTCGTAGGGCAGCACGCACACGGCGTCGTGGCGCACGAACACCTCGCGGGTCATTTCCTTGCTGGTGCCGCCATCGAACAGTTCGTGGCGCAGGTGCAAGCGGTCCAGTTGGTAGAACCCCTTGTAGCAGTTCTCGCGCTTGAGAATCTCGACCTTGGTCGGCTGTGCCCTGTCTGTCATGTGTACCCTCGTTCATCGTCCATGCCGCTTGGCGCCATCCTAACTGCGATGCCACGGCTTTGCAGCCCCTTTCAAGACGCATCGGCGGACGGCAAGATAGGCGGCAAGCCCCTGGCCGGATACTATTGAGCTTAGTGGCGAACTGAAGGCGATGCCGAGAGTCGAAGCACGACAACATTTGCCCCGCCAGCCCCTTCCTGACCGTCAAGGAACACCATGTCGCTTCTGAAATTCACGTCCATGGCCTGCCTGGCCCTGACCCTGGGTGCCTGCCAAAGCCTGTTCCAGCCGAACCTGAAAGCGCCGCTGGAAACCAAACGTGATGCCTTCGAGCACATCAAGCCCGGCTGCACCACGCCTGATTGCCCGCTGTTCAACCTGGACATGGTGCACTTCCCCAGCGAGCCGGACCTTGAGCCGATTGTCGAACGCCGCCTGCTGCAATTGACCCGCACCGACAACGACGCGCCGCTGCCTGCTTCACTTCAGGCTTACGAAAGCACTTTTTTCAGCAAGGCTCCGGCACGCTACGGCAGCTACCTGCAATCCAAGGTACGCGAGCAGCATGACGGGCTGGTGATTGTCGAAGTCTCGAGCTTCCTCGACACCGGTGCGCCGGAAGGTACGCCGGGGCGCGGTTTCATCAACTGGTCGCGCCCGCTGCACAAAGTGCTGACGCTGCAGGACATGCTGGTGCCCGGCGAGGAGCCGGCGTTCTGGAAGGCGGCCGAAGAAGCCCACCGTGGCTGGCTGGTGCAAAACGGCCTGGCCAGCGACCCCAAGTTCCTCAAGGACTGGCCATTCAAGCAGACGCCGCACATTGCCCTGACCTACGGCGGCATCATTCTCAAGTATGACGTCAGCACCATCGCGCCGTACGCCTTGGGCCAGCCGGAAATCAAGCTCGACTACCCAAGGCTCAACGGCGTGATCAAGCCGGAACTGTTTCCCGGCCGCGGCTGAAGGCCGACAGTACCGCGTGCAGCACACCGGCCAGCAGCAATGACGGCAGGGTAGCGCCCACCTCAGGGTAGAGGTTGGCCAGCACGTGGTAGGTGGCAATGCCGCCTGCCCAGGCCACCAGCGCGGTCCAGCGCAGCGGCACGGCCTGCGCCTGGGCGCTGCGCTTGCGCAGGACGAAGTGGTCCACCAGCACCACGCCGAACAGCGGCGCGAACACCGAGCCGATCAGCAGCAGGAAGTTCTGGTACTGGGCCAGTGGCGCGAAACAGGCGATCAGCGTGCAGATGATGCCGATGGCGAGTGCCAGGTGCTCGACCTTCAGGCGTACCAGCAGGCCAGTGGATACCGCCGCCGAGTGGATATCGGCGAAGGCGTTTTCCGACTCGTCCAATAGAATCAGCAACAGCGGAATGCCCATGCCAGCACCGGCCAGCGCCAGCAGCAGTGCGTTGGTTTCGCCACTGGGTGCAAAAGCCAACGTGTAAGCCACGCCCAGGCTCATCAGCCAGAAATTGCCGATGAAGAAGCCCAGCACGGTACCACCGAACACGCCCCTGGCCTTGCGACCGAACCGCGAGTAGTCAGCGATCAACGGCAGCCAAGACAGCGGCATGGCAATGGCAATGTCGAAGCCCACGGCGAAGGCCATGCTGCCGTCGCCGGCCTTGGCCCACAGGGCGCCCAGGTCGGCCTTGGCGAACAGGTTCCAGGTCAGCCACAGGCAAGCCGCCAGCAACAGCCAGATACCCCATTTGCGCAGGATCTTGCGGACAAAAGTCAGCGGCCCGCTGACGGCCAGCAAGGTGGCCAGGGCGCCGAACACCAGGGTCCACAGCGTCGGATTGGTCAGCAGGCTGCCCTCGCCAAACGCGCGGGCACCGAGCAGGCTGGCCGCGTCCCGCATGACGATGATTTCAAAAGCGCCCCAGCCGATCAGTTGCAGCAGGTTGAGCAAGGCTGGCAACGACGCGCCGTATTGGCCCAGGCTCAGGCGCAAGGCCGCCATGGATGACAGGCCCGTGTCACTGCCGATCACGCCGACGGCGGCCAGCAGCACCACGCCCACGGCGGTGCCCAGCACGATCGCCAGCAACGAGCCTGACAGACCCAGACCCGGCGCCAGCAGGGCGCCGGTCTGCAGCACCATCAGGCCGATGCCCAGGGAAAACCACAGGGAAAACAGGTCCCGCGCGCCGAACACGCGCTGGGAGGAAGGGACGGCGACGTCCGGGGAGTAATGGCTGGGTGTGTTCAATTTGGATCTCGGGTGAGATGAGGTTGATTGTTGTAATCGTGGGAGCGGGCTCTGCCCGCGAAGCAAGCACCGCGGTTCACCGACCTTGCGCGGTGAGCTCTTCGCGGGCAGAGCCCGCTCCCACTCGGCTTTCTTAAATCTTCTGGTACAACTGGCTGCCTTCCTGCTTGAAGCGCTCGGCCTGCTCGCGCATGCCCTCCTCCCTGGAGATATCCACAGCCTCGATCTTCTGGTTGGCCGCGTATTCGCGCACTTCCTGGGTGATCTTCATCGAACAGAACTTCGGCCCGCACATGGAGCAGAAATGCGCCACCTTGGCCGAATCCTTGGGCAGGGTTTCATCGTGGTAGGCCCGCGCGGTATCAGGGTCAAGGCCCAGGTTGAACTGGTCTTCCCAACGGAACTCGAAACGCGCCTTGCTCAGGGCATTGTCGCGGATCTGCGCACCAGGGTGCCCCTTGGCCAGATCGGCGGCATGTGCGGCGATCTTGTAGGTAATGATGCCGGTCTTGACGTCATCCTTGTTCGGCAGGCCCAGGTGTTCCTTGGGCGTGACGTAGCAGAGCATGGCGCAACCGAACCAGCCGATCATCGCCGCACCGATGCCCGAGGTGATGTGGTCGTAACCCGGCGCGATGTCGGTGGTCAGCGGGCCCAGGGTGTAGAACGGCGCCTCGTCGCAGCACTCCAGCTGCTTGTCCATGTTCTCCTTGATCAACTGCATGGGCACGTGGCCCGGGCCTTCGATCATGCACTGCACGTCGTGCTTCCAGGCGATCTTGGTCAGCTCGCCGAGGGTTTCCAGCTCACCGAACTGCGCTTCATCGTTGGCGTCGGCAATGGAACCGGGGCGCAGGCCGTCGCCCAGCGAGAAGCTGACGTCGTAGGCCTTCATGATTTCGCAGATTTCATCGAAATGCGTGTAGAGGAAGTTCTCTTTGTGGTGCGCCAGGCACCACTTGGCCATGATCGAACCACCGCGGCTGACAATGCCGGTGACGCGCTTGGCGGTCATGGGCACGTAGCGCAGCAGCACGCCGGCGTGAATGGTGAAGTAGTCCACGCCCTGCTCGGCCTGTTCGATCAGGGTGTCGCGGAACAGCTCCCAGGTCAGGTCCTCGGCCACGCCGTTGACCTTTTCCAGCGCCTGGTAGATCGGCACGGTGCCGATGGGCACCGGCGAGTTGCGGATGATCCACTCGCGGGTTTCATGGATATGCTTGCCGGTGGACAGGTCCATCACCGTGTCCGAACCCCAGCGGATGCCCCAGGTCAGCTTGGCCACTTCTTCCTCGATGGAAGAACCCAGGGCGCTGTTGCCGATGTTGCCGTTGATCTTCACCAGGAAGTTGCGGCCGATGATCATCGGCTCGAGCTCGGTGTGGTTGATGTTGGCCGGGATGATGGCGCGGCCGCGGGCGATCTCTTCACGCACGAACTCGGCGGTGATCTCCTTCGGGATGCTGGCGCCGAAGCTGTGGCCCTTGTGCTGTTCCTTGAGCAGCCCGGCGGCGCGCGCCTCGGCCAGCTTCATGTTCTCGCGGATGGCCACGTATTCCATCTCGGCGGTGATGATGCCCTGGCGCGCGTAGTGCATCTGGCTGACGTTGGCCCCGGCCTTGGCCCGGCGCGGGTTGCGCACGTGGGCGAAGCGCAGCTTGGTCAGCTCTTCATCGTTGAGGCGCTGCTGGCCGAAGTGGGAGCTCAGACCTTCCAGGCGTTCGGTGTCGCCACGGTCGTCGATCCATGCCGAACGCACGTCGGCCAGGCCCTTGCGTACATCGATCACCACGTTGGGGTCGGTGTAGGGGCCGGAGGTGTCGTACACGGTGACCGGGGCGTTGATCTCGCCACCGAAGTCTGTAGGGGTCACGTCCAGGCTGATTTCACGCATGGGCACGCGGATGTCGGGGCGCGAGCCCTGCACGTAGACTTTTTGCGAACGGGTGAACGGTTGTACCGACTGCGCGTCGACCTGGGCCGATTCGCTCAGGTGGGCAAGGTTTTTTTCTTGTTTACTCATCACAGGCTCTCCAGACAGCATCCAGCAGTGGAATGTCGGGAGTGGAACCTGAAAAAGGCACGGACTGCACCTGGGGCGGTGCTGTGCTTTGGCCGTCGCAACTGCTCAATAAATGAACAATTTCCCGGACGAAGCACAAGAGGACTCGCCGGGAGGACGAGAAATCTTGTTCCCTACGCAGGCGCTAACCTGATCAGGTTCAACGGGATCCGGATTAACCGATCTCAGCCTTTCACTCAAGGCACCCCGACAAGAACGCCATCAGTCTAGACGCGCAGGGGCAAAACGCCAAGGGTTGTGTAATGGGGCAGGATAAATGGCGGATATGACGGATTGTTGCAGCACGCCCGTGCAACTACACTCGCACAGCGTTTAATTACAAGGATTGAATCATGCTGCGCAATATTGCACTGGCGATTGCGGTGTCAGGTGCCTTCAACGCAATGCCACAGGCAGCAGAGATTGCGCCCCTGGCCAGCCGTACCGATCTGGTCAGCGTCTATCGGGAAGCGGTGAGCAACAACGCCGACCTGGCGGCGGCCCGTGCCGACTACGCCGCCCAGAGCGAAGTAGTGCCCCAGGCCCGCGCCGGGCTGCTGCCCAACCTGTCGGCCGGCAGCGACATCACCAATGTGCGCACCCAGCTCGACGAGCCTGCGCAAACCACCACGCGCAGCGGTACCAGTTACCAGGCCACCCTCAGCCAGCCGATCTTCCGTGCCGACCGCTGGTTCCAGCTCAAGGCCGCGAAGGCGGTGAACGAACAGGCCGCGTTGCAACTGTCGGCTACCGAACAGAACCTGATCCTGCAGACCGCCGAAGACTACTTCAGCGTGCTGCGCGCCCAGGACAGCCTGGCCGCCACCAAGGCCGAGGAAGCCGCGTTCCGGCGCCAGCTGGACCAATCCAACGAGCGCTTCAACGTAGGCCTTTCCGACAAGACCGACGTGCTGCAGTCCCAGGCCAGCTACGACACCGCCCGCGCCAACCGCATCCTCGCCCAGCGCCAGGTGGACGACGCCTTCCAGGCGCTGGTGACGCTGACCAACCGCGACTACAACTCGGTGCAGGGCGTGGTGCATACCCTGCCAGTGCTGCCGCCTAGCCCCAACGATGCCAAGACCTGGGTCGAGACCGCTTCGCAGCAAAACCTCAACCTGCAGGCCAGCGCCTTTGCCGTCACCAGCGCAGAAGAAACCCTGCGCCAGCGCAAGGCCGGGCATGCGCCCACGGTGGACGCGGTGGCCAAATACGAGAAAGGCGACAACGACTTGCTGGGCTTCAGCAACCCCAGTGCCTTTCCCGGTGTTGAGTATCACGGCAACGTGGAACAGCGCACCGTCGGTTTGCAGGTCAATATCCCGCTGTACAGCGGCGGCCTGACCAGCTCGCAGGTACGCGAGGCCTACCAGCGTCTGAATCAGAGCGAACAGCAGCGCGAAGGGCTGCGCCGCCAGGTGGTGGAAAACACCCGCAACCTGCACCGCGCGGTGAATACCGATGTGGAACAGGTGCAGGCGCGCAAGCAGTCGATCATCTCCAACCAGAGTGCGGTGGAGGCGACGGAGATTGGCTATCAAGTGGGTACGCGCAACATCGTCGACGTGCTGGATGCGCAGCGGCAGTTGTACTCGTCGGTGCGTGATTACAACAACAGCCGGTATGACTACATCCTCGACAACCTGCGGCTGAAGCAGGCGGCAGGGACGCTCAGCCCGCAGGATCTACAGGACCTGGCGCGCTGGCTGAAGCCTGATTACAACCCGGACAAGGACTTCCTGCCGCCGGATTTGGCCAAGGCTGCACAGGACCTGCTCAAGCCCCCAAAGAAACCGTAACAGGGTGCCTGTACCGGCCTCATCGCGAGCAAGCTTTGCTCCCACAGTGTCCACCTTACCTGAGGTGTAAACCTGTGGGAGCAAAGCTTGCTCGCGAGAGGCCAGCAGCCATTACCTGGACCTCAGCAATAACCCTAAACCATTCAGCAGCCGCTCCAGCGCGCCCTGATTGGCCTGCATCACCGCCAGCCCCGCCTGGCCAATGCGCCTGGCGTCCTGCGGCAACTCGATCAACTGCCGCACCGCCTCGGCCAGCCCCGCCGCGTCGTCCACCTCGATCAACGCATCGGCCTCGCGCAGCATCGCCGCAATTTCCAGGAAGTTGAACACATGCGGCCCACTGAGCACTGGCTTGGCCAAGGCCGCCGGCTCCAGCAGGTTATGCCCGCCGTTGGGCACCAGGCTGCCGCCGACGAAAGCGCTGTCAGCCAGGGCGTAGAGAAACAGCAGTTCGCCCATGGTGTCGCCGACCAGCACTTGATGCTGCGCCGTGACGGCCTCGCCACTGGAGCGGCGCACACTGGCAAACCCCTGCGCCACGCTCAACTCGAACACGCTGTTGAAGCGCTCCGGATGGCGTGGCACCAGAATCAGCAAGGCGTCGCCATGCAGCGCCAGCAACTGCCGATGGGCAGCCAGGATAATCGCATCCTCGCCCTCGTGGGTGCTGGCGGCGATCCACACCGGGCGCTCGCTGGCCTGCCATTCGTGGCGCAAGGCGGCGGCCCGCTCCAGCAGCTGGCCGTCAACCTTGAGGTCGAACTTGATCGAACCGGTCACCTGTACACACTCAGGCCGCGCGCCCAACTGGCGGAAGCGCTCGGCCTCGGTTTCGGTCTGCACGGCGATCAGGCTCATTTCGGCCAGCATCGGCGCCGTCAGCTTGGCAAAGCGCGCATAGCCGCGCGCCGAACGCTCGGACAGCCGCGCATTGGCCAGCGCCACCGGAATGCCCCGCAAGCTGCACTGGTGAATGTGGTTGGGCCACAGCTCGGTTTCGATGATCACCGCCAGGCGCGGCTGCACATGATCCAGAAAGCGCCCCGCCGCCCACGGCAAGTCGTAGGGCAGGTAGCAATGCTGCACGCGCGGCTCGTTGGCGAACATCGCCTGAATGCGCTCGGAGCCGGTCGGCGTCATGCAGGTGATGGTGATCGGCAGCCCGGGATGGCGCAGCAACAGTTCGCGAATCATCGGCGCTGCGGCGATGCTTTCGCCCACCGACACCGCGTGCACCCAGATGCCGCCGGTACGCATGGGCGGCAGGTTGCGGGCGAAGCGCTCGCCGATCCGCTTGGCGTAGGCCGGCGCCTTGCGTGCACGCAGCCATAAGCGCAACGCTACCAGTGGCAGCCCCAGGTGAAACAGCAGGGTATAGAGAGTTCTGTTCATGGGCGCGGAGTTTACTAGCAGCGCGCCCGCTTAACCAATGGCCCGCAAGTGCCAGGTGAAGCACTCGGCCAGGTATTGCGCGGCCGGGCCCAGCGGCTCGTCGCGGCGCCACACCAGCTCCACCACCAGTGCCGGCGGTACCCACTCGCTGTTGAGCTCGACCATTTGCTGCTGATACGCCGGGTATTGCACCACATGGCGCGGCAGCCAGGCCCAGCCCAGGCCGCGCATCAGCAGTTCGGCCATCACGTAGAAGCTGTCGGCGCGCCAGATCTGCGGGCTGATCGGGTCACCGCCCGGGTAGCGGCTGCTTTCCAGGGCCACCAGCAACTGCCGGTGCCGGGCCAGTTGCTGGCGGGTGACGTGAGCATGGGCGGCCAGCGGATGATTGACCGAACACACCGTGACCATCTCGACGCTGCCCAGGGCGCGGCGCTCAAGGGCCGCAGGCATATGCTCATGGTGAAACAGCAAGCCCAGGTCGGCACGGCGCTCCACCAGCTTGCGCGCCACGTCGCCCGGCGCGCTGTTGGCCAGTTGCACTTCCACGGCGGGGTAGCGGCCGGCCAGTTTCTCCAGGCTGTCGAGCACCGGCTGGTAGGGCATGGCTTCGTCCTGGGCCACGCGCAGCTGGGCTTCCTGGCCACGATGCAGGGCCAGGGCACGGCCGTCCAGGCGCTCGCACTGGCGCAGCAATTCGCGGGCTTCCTCCAGCAGCGCCCTGCCCGCTTCGGTCAACTGCGGCTGGCGGCCGCTGCTGCGGTTGAACAGGGTCACGCCCAGATCATCCTCAAGCAGGGCGATCGCGCTGCTGACCGCCGATTGGGCGCGCCCCTGTTGCCGGGCCACGGCCGAAAACGAGCACTGCTCGGCCACCTGCACAAACAGCTGGATCTGCTCCAGATTCCATTGGATGCCCATGGCAACCTATCTCCCCACACGATAGGTATTCACTTTACCCCATCTGCCCAGCCACTAGAATGCGAGCCATCTCAAGAGGGTTCACACCATGACTGCCTACTACTTCCTCGCTATCGCCATCTGCTGCGAAGTCATCGCCACCACCAGCATGAAAGCCGTGAAAGGCCTCAGCACGCCGCTGCCGCTGTTCCTGGTGATTTGCGGCTACGCCATCGCGTTCTGGATGCTGATCCTGGTGGTGCGGGTCATTCCTGTGGGCGTGACCTACGCCATCTGGTCGGGCATGGGCATCGTGCTGGTGAGCATCGCCGCGCTGGTGGTCTACGGGCAGAAGCTGGACATGCCCGCCGTCGCCGGCATGGGCCTGATCCTGCTGGGCGTGGTGGTGATCCAGCTGTTCTCGAAAACCGCCGGGCACTGAGTCTGTATACTGCGGGTCTGTTTTCGCCTGTGAGGTTGCTTGATGTCTTCCGCTATTTCCACTGACGTGCTGATTGTCGGCGCCGGCGTTGCCGGCCTGTGGCTCAACGCCCGCTTGCGGCGCCTGGGCTATTCGACTGTGCTGGTGGAAAACGCCAGCCTGGGCGGCGGGCAGAGCCTCAAGTCCCAGGCCATCATTCATGGCGGCGCCAAATACGCACTGCACGGTGCGCTGACCGGTGCCAGCGAAGCCATCGCCGACATGCCGCGGCGCTGGCGCGAGGCCCTGGCCGGCACTGGCGAGGTGGACCTGAGCGGTGTACGCGTGCTGTCCCAAGCCCATTACCTGTGGTCGCCGGGCACTATCGCCGGCAACCTCACCAGCTTCTTCGCCAGCAAGGCCGTGCGCGGCCGCGTCGACCAGGTCAAGGGCGACGAGCTGCCGCCGGCCCTGCAGGACAAGGCCTTCAAGGGCAAGGTCTACCGCCTGGCCGAACTGGTGGTGGACACCCCCGGCGTGATTGAGCGCCTGGCGCAACTGGGCGGCGATGGTCTGCTGGCCGGCGAGCGCCTGCAGCCGCTGCTGGACAACGGCCAACTGGCCGGCCTGCGCGTGGACGGCCGCGACATCCGCGCCCAGCGCGTGGTGCTGAGTGCCGGCGCCGGCACGGCCGACTTGTTGAATAGCCTGGGCGTCGACCAACCGGCCATGCAGCGCCGGCCGCTGCACATGATTCTGGCCAAGGGCGCCAGCCTCAAGCCGTTGTACGCCCATTGCCTGGGCGGCGGCACCAAGCCGCGCATCACCGTTACCACCCATCCAGCCGCCGACGGCCAGTGGGTGTGGTACCTGGGCGGCGACATCGCCGAGGCCGATGGCGTGGCTCGCACCTCAGCCGAGCAGATCGCCACCGCGCAGAAGGAACTGGGCCAGTTGCTGCCCTGGATCGACCTCAGCCAAGTGCAATGGGCCACCCTGCGCGTGGACCGCGCCGAGCCGGCCCAGTCCGGCCTGGTGCGCCCCGACAACGCCTTCCTGGCCGAACAGGGCGCCCTGCTGGTGGGCTGGCCGACCAAGCTGGCCCTGGCCCCGGACTTCGCCGACCGGGTCATCGCCAGCCTTGAGCGCGACAACATCAAGCCAGCCAAACATGAACCGCTGCCTGACCTGCCCCGCCCGCCCATGGGCCAAACCCCTTGGGAGCAATTGCTGCCATGACCGTCGCCACCCTGCACGACCTGCATCGCCCCCTGGGCAGTACCGGCCTGAATGTTTCACCGCTGGGCCTGGGCACCGTCAAGCTGGGCCGTGACCAGGGCGTGAAATACCCCAACGGCTTCACCATCCCGGACGATACCCAAGCACGCATGCTGCTGGACCAGGCACGCCAGCTGGGCATCAACCTGATCGACACCGCCCCGGCCTACGGCACCAGCGAAACCCGCCTGGGCCCGCTGCTGCGCGGCCAGCGTGACGAATGGGTGATCGTCAGCAAGGTGGGCGAAGAGTTCGAAGCCGGCCAGTCGCACTTCGACTTCAGCGCCGAACACACACGCTTCTCCGTGGAACGCAGCCTCAAACGCCTGGAAACCGACTTCATCGATCTGGTGCTTGTGCACTCTGACGGTAACGACCTCGCCATTCTCGAACAGACCGGCGTGTACCAAGCCCTGGCGCGCCTGAAACAGGAAGGCAAAATCCGCGGCTTCGGCTTCTCGGGCAAGACCGTGGCCGGCGGCCTGAAGGCCCTCGAGACCGGCGATTGCGCCATGGTCACCTACAATCTGAACGAACAGGGCGAACGCCCGGTACTGGACTACGCTGCCACCCACGGCAAGGCAATCCTGGTCAAGAAGGCCCTGGCCAGCGGCCACGCCTGCCTGAGCCCAGGCACGGACCCCGTACGGGCCAGCTTCGAGCTGCTGTTTGCCCACCCCGGTGTCGCCAGTGCTATTGTCGGTACCATCAACCCGTTGCACCTGGCCCATAACGTGGCCACCGCAGCCGCTGTCATACGCGGGAGCTGAAACACACGGAGCCGCCCACGCGGCCGACCCCGACGCAAGAAGGAGCCGACATGCCGCGTACCCTGATAAGAAAGAACCCCAGCAACTTCAAGACCCTGCCGCTGTTCGTCGAAGCCACCCCCGAAGGGCTGAGCTACCAGAGCGTCGGCATGCCGCTGAACTTCGCCCAGACCCTGCAGCGGCGGCGCCAGGTTGCTGTCGAAGACCCCCAGCGCTTTGCCATCGAACTGGCCAACCTGGGGGTATCAGTACGCCTGACGCTGAACTGGCAGAACCGCGACTACTGGATTCTGGTGCGCCAGCGCCGCCAGGACCGTGGTGACGTAGTGCTCAAGCTGATTTCCGGTTACGTACCTGCCCACGAGCTGAACCTGCCCCTGCTCACCGCCATCCAGGAAGTGGCCGAAGAATGCCTGCTGGAAACTACCGAAGGCTGGCTGATCGGGCGTTTCAACGACACCTGGCTGCCCACTCCCTATACCGGCGCCCTGCACTACCGCGAAAAGCAGCCCTTCACCCTGCGCCCGCTGTCCGGTGCGGCGCTGCCGGTACGCAGCGGCAGCCTCAACCTGATCGAACGCCCGCGCGCCTATGTGCACCTGCCCACGGCATCGCTGCAACTGGTCTATGACCTGCGTCTGGAAGTACCACGCGAAGCCAAGTCGCTCAGCCTGTTTCACGTGGACGAGCGCCTGGAGAAAGATCAGTTGGTGGCGCGGCTGGATCGTAGCAAACCAGACCTGTATCTGATGCCCCTCAAGGACGGCAAGCCGTGCGCCGAGCTGTACATGCTCAAAAAAGGCCAGCTGCAGCCTGCCAGTACCCGCGGGGTGTGCCTGGCGGAAAGCTTTGCGCCGCAGGAAGGCTGGGTAGTGCGCGAGGAGCGCATTCGCTGGAAGGACTGGCTGGTGCAGCAGGGCCTGGTGCCCGTGAAGAAAAAATCGCGTTCCAAACTGACGCGCCTGCGGGTCAAGGCGCGACAGTTGGTGCGTTTAGTGCGCAGCGGGCTGCACGGTTAGCCTTCGGCCTGATCCTTCAGACGCTTGTCGGCCCAGGTGCGCAGGCGGGCAAACAGATGGAAATAGCGGTTTTCCCGGCGGCCCATGCCGCGCTTGGGCGAGAATGACTCTTCGGCGAATTCGCCGGTGATGCGTACCCGTGAAGCCGTGGTGTCCATGGTGCACACCTTGGCACCGGCTTGCTGCAAAACGTACTTGAGCAACCGCTCGGAGTGCAGCTTGCGCCCCGTGGCCTCGCAGAACTGGAAGATCTGCTCGACACGCTTGCCGTACGCCCTGTAGCTGTCACGGCCACAAATGGCGAACCGGTCGTTGAGGCCGCCCCACCACTGCCAGTCCGGGATGTACACGTTCAGCCGGCGCGCCTGTGGACGCTTGAAGGCATAGGCTGGGATGGCCGAGTGGTAAAGGATATCGGGCCGTGCGAACACCACGAAGTCAGGGTCGAACGGCTCGATCATCTCCGTGACCTGATGCAGCGAATTGAGCTGGTAGATCAAGTTGCGCAACGAAGCGAAGTTATCGGCCCAGGTATCGCCCTGAGCCTTGACCCGCTCGAAATCCCAACGCTCAAGCACGCCATCAGTGGAGTCGAGCTTACCGGTCATTCCCTGGAACACGTCGTAATTGTCACCACGCAGTTCACCCTGCTCACCGGAACGCTGGTTCTGCACCTGATCGATTTTGTACAGGTGGTAGAAGCACTTCACCTCACTGCCGGCCGGCAGCTGCGCCAACAGATTTTGCTGGATGGAGGGGAAGCAGATTTCGGAATTTCGCGGGATACCAAAGAATGCCACTGCAACTTTCAACACTTCGCGCCACCTTGGAAATATATTCGATCACTTCGACCTGTCTGTCCCACAGGTGTCTACTTGATACGCTTGAACAACCGCTGCCACCAGGACTGCGGTTGCAGCTTGATGCTGGTCACATCCGAGCCCAGTAACCATTCACGCTCATAGTCCCAGGCATGCCCGCCCCACAGTTTGCCCGCCTCGTTGGAAAACCCCAGCGTAAACAACTGATAGTGGTAACCGGCACGACGGCGCAGCCAATCCAGCAGCACCAAGGCATTGAAGCCCGTGGAGGGCCCCACGTAACGCTTGCCGCCCGGGCGGTCGACCGGGTAGTTCCACAACGGCGGCAGGGGAATGCGCTCGCGCAGCAGGGTGACCTGCGGCAGCGGTGACATGGCCGCCGTGCAGCCCACCAGCACCGTGAAACAGCGCGCCTGCGGGTGTTCAACCAGCTTCATGGCGTCGGGGCCATAAGGCAGGCCGAAAAAGTAGGCATCGGGCGCGTTGAAACCATGCACGAACACATGGGTGCACAGGGGATTGAGCAGGCCGGCCTTGATACAGGTATTGAAGCTGACCACCACGTCACCGGCGCCCAGGCTCAGCGCGTCGATCTCCGCTGCGCTGATGGCCGGGTTGTTGGCCACCAGCACAACCCGGGAAGCACCGGCCAGGCAGGCCTTGAGCTCATCGGGCAGGGCGGCGAATACATCCTGATCGCCACCGGGCAGCGCGCTCAGTGTCATTTCGTTGCAGGTTCCGTCCTGTGACCGCTCCATTCAGCCCGCCACCTTCAGGCCGTGACGCAGTTTGACCAGCAAGCGAGTCACGGCCGAAGGCTGCGGCCAGGGGCGCATGGGGCGCTGAATTTCGGCGGCCAGATCGGCCCCCACGCGGGCGAACGAGTAGCGGCTCTCGGCAAACGCCTGGCCATTGCGGGCAATGCGCTCGGCCAGTTCCGGGTCGTCCTGCAGCATTTGCAGTTTCTCCAGCGCCTCTTCCTCGGTGCGGTAGAACACGGTGTTGTGCATGTCCTCGAAACCCAGCAAGCGATCTTCCTCGCCTTGGCTGTAGGCCAGCAGCACGCAGCCGCAGGCCATGGCCTCGAAGTTCTTGATCATGAACTCGCCCATGCCGATGTCGGCGCTGACAAACACCTTGATACGGTTGAGCATGCGCAGGTATTCATCCCCGGACTTGGTACGGGCCACCAGCATGCCGGTGCGCGCCGCCAAGGATTCGAGGATGGCCTTGCGCTGCGCATATTCCTTGCTTTTCAGGCTGCCCAGAAAACCGATGGGGATATCGCGAGGGCCACCGAGGTTGTGCAGCATCTTCTCGTCATAGCCCTTGGAGACGAAGACCGCATCGATGCCCTCATCCACCAGGCGTCGCGCCACTACCGCGCCGGACACCAGCGCGCGACACCATGGCAAAGCCGAGTAGAGACGCGAGTAGGCCGTGCGGTACTTACTGTTGGGCATGTAGTTCTGGTAAGCGTCGTGCTCCAGGAAGATCAGCCCCGGGATGCACTTGAGCACGTTGAGCTGCGGCAGCAGGCGCTTGACCCGGGAGAAAATCACCACGCGGTCGAAGCTCTGATAGTCCACGGAGGCCAGGAACGGCCCGAGTTTGAGCTGCTGTTCTTTGGTCAGGCGGTAGATAATGCACTCATCACAGTTCTGCTGGACGATCTCGTACAGACGGTCAAGGATCACCCGTTGTTCGCCCATCACCAAGAGCATGACTTTCATATATCGACTTACCACATGACAAAAAAAGGAACCCGTGGGCGGGATCAGGCGATTTGAGACTGCACGCCGGACGACCGCACACGGGAAGCAACTGAACTCAAACGCGGCTGGCCTGCTCGCGCGGGCCAGGCACGCACTCAACGACTACGAATTTTCTCGACAATTGCCGTGGTTGAACTGTTTTCCACCAGGCCCAGCACCTTCACGGTACCGCCATAAGCCTTGACGATGTCGGCGCCCACTACCTGGTCTACTGAATAGTCGCCGCCCTTGACCAGCACGTCCGGACGCACGTGGGTCAACAGATTTTCCGGGGTGCCTTCGGCAAAACTGATGACCCAGTCCACCGCGCCCAGGCCCGCCAGCACAGCCATCCGCCGATCGACGCTGTTGATCGGACGGCCAGGCCCCTTGAGGCGGCTTACCGATGCATCATCGTTGACCGCCACGATCAGCCGGTCGCCCTGGGCCCGGGCCTGTTCCAGGTAGGTCACGTGCCCGGCATGCAGAATATCGAAGCAACCGTTGGTGAAAACGATCTTCTCGTTGTGCGCACGGGCGTCTTCGATGGCCAGTTGCAACTGGTCCAGGCTCAACACACCACGCTCCGAGCCTTCCTCACGCTGGATGGCGCGACGCAGTTCCGGCGCGCTGATGGCGGCCGTACCGAGTTTGCCCACGACAATGCCGGCGGCCAGGTTGGCCAGCGCCACGGCGTGGGGGAGCTCCTCGCCCGCCGCAAGGGCTGCGGCCAAGGTGGAAATCACGGTATCGCCGGCGCCGGTGACGTCGAACACTTCACGGGCACGGGCCGGCAGATGCAACGCCGGGTGCTCCGGGCGCAGCAGGGTCATGCCGTGCTCGCCACGGGTGACCAGCAGCGCGCCCAGTTCCAGCTCGCTCATCAGCGCCGCGCCTTTGGCGACCAGTTCGGCTTCATCGGCGCAACCGCCAACAATGGCTTCGAACTCGCTGAGATTAGGCGTGATCAGGCTGGCACCGCGGTAGATACTGAAGTCTTTGCCCTTTGGGTCAGCGACAACGGGAATGCCACGGATACGTGCAGCTTCGATCAACGCCTGATGGTTCTTCAACGCACCTTTGCCGTAGTCGGACAACACCAGCACCTTGACGCCTTCGAGCAGTTGATCCACTTCGGCTCCCAGGGCCAGCGGGTCGGTGGCGAAGGGTTCTTCAAAATCAATGCGCAGCAATTGCTGATGACGGCTCATGACCCGCAGCTTGACGATGGTCGGCTGGTGCGCAATGCGCTGGAAATGGGCACGCACGCCCGCAGCCTGCAGGCTGTTGGACAGGCTGGTGGCAGCCTCGTCTTCGCCCGTCACGCCAATCAGCGAAGCGGGCGCGCCGAGGGCGGCAATGTTCAGTGCAACGTTTGCGGCACCGCCTGGACGGTCCTCGATCTGCTCGACCTTGACCACCGGTACCGGGGCCTCGGGAGAAATCCGTGAGGTACCACCATGCCAGTAGCGGTCGAGCATGACATCGCCGACCACCAGAACAGGGGCTTGATCGAATCGCGGCATGGACAACTTCATGGGCAACCCACATACAAAAATTAACAGGGGCGCGATATTAGCACAGCGAGCGTGCTGCCTTCAGGGCGCAAAAAGGGTCAGTGGCCGGTCGAGTTCCCTGGCCGGGACCAGCATCCTGCTGCTGATGGCCGTGACGATAGGCAAACCATAGAGGGCATTAGCTTGGATAATATTTAGGATTGGTCAAGGCGCATAAGCATTTGGACACAAATACGCCCTGTTCAACCCCGAGTGCGCAGGCCCCGGCCAGGCGCCTCAGGTGATGTCGGCCTTGGCCGGCTCGTCCAGGCCCATCGCGTGCAAGCGGGCGTAGTAGCCATTCATGGCCAACAGCTGGGCGTGGGTACCACGCTCGACAATTTCGCCCTGGTCCATGACCAGAATCATGTCGGCCTTCTCGATGGTCGACAGGCGGTGGGCGATGACCAGGGTGGTACGGCCCTTCATGACGTGATCCAGCGCTGCCTGGATGTGACGCTCGGACTCGGTGTCCAGTGCCGAAGTCGCCTCGTCGAGGATCAGCAGCGGCGCATTCTTGAGCAGCGCACGGGCAATGGCCAGGCGTTGGCGTTGGCCACCGGACAACAGCACGCCGTTTTCGCCCACCGGGGTATCGAAGCCCTTGGGCAACTGATCGACGAAATCCTTGGCATAGGCGGCTTCGGCGGCCGCCTCGATGTCGGCGCGCGGGGCACCGGCCAGATCGCCGTAGGCAATGTTGTTGGCTACGGTGTCGCTGAACAGCGTGACATTCTGGGTGACCTGGGCGATATGACGGCGCAGGTTCAGCAGGCGGAACTGCTCGGTATCGATGCCATCCAGCAGGATCTCGCCTTCGCTGTGATGGTAGAAGCGCGGGATCAGGCTGGCCAGGGTCGACTTGCCACTACCCGAGCGGCCTACCAGGGCAATCATCTGCCCAGGCTCGGCGGTAAAGCTGATGTCCTTGAGCACACGACGGTCCGTGCCGGGGTAGGTGAAGTTCAGGTGGCGCACTTCAAGGCGGCCAGTGATGTTGTCACGCTCAAGCGTGCCGTTATCCACTTCCGGCACTTCGTCCAGCTGTTCGAAGATGCTTTCGGCACCGGCGACGCCGCGCTGGATGGTGGAGCTGACTTCCGACAGCTGGCGGATCGGCTTGGGCAACAGGCCCGCCATGGTGATGTAGGCCACCATTTCACCGGCCGAGGCATCACCGCGCAACCACAGCACCAGGAACATCAGCACAGCCATGGCCGAGTAAATCACCAGTTGCAGCATCGGCGTGTAGATGGAGCCGGTGCGGGTCATGCGCAGCTGCTTGTCGGTGTTGCTCTGGCTGGCCCGCTCGAAGCGCTGGCTCTCGTAGGTCTCACCGCCAAAGCTGCGCACCACGCGGTAGCCCTGGATTGTCTCGGAGGCCACGTGAGTGACGTCGCCCATGGCAACCTGGATCTTTTTGCTCTGCTTGCGGAACTTGCTGCTGGCGCGCGTGACCATAAAGGCGATCAGCGGCAGGATGGCGATCATCACCAGTGTCAGACGCCAGTTCATGAACAGCAGCGAGACGAACAGGAACACCACAGTCATGCCTTCGCGAATCACCACCTTGATGGCGTCGGTAGCGGCGCCAGTCACCATGGTGACATTGAAGGTGATGCGCGAAATCAGGTGGCCCGAGTTGTGCTGATCGAAATAGCGGTTGGGCAGGGTCAGCAGGTTGTCGAACAGCTCCACCCGCAGGTCGTGCACCAGGCCCAGGGAAACCTTGGCCAGGAAGTAGTTGCCCAGGTAAGAGCCCAGGCCCTGCCAGGCGGCGATGAAAATGATCAGCAGGGGCACCGCCTGCATCAACTGCAGGTCTCGCAGGTATGGCACCGAAGGGAACAGCACTGCGCCGGGATTGGACAGGCCATCCACGAAATACTTGAGGATGTAGCCCAGCATTGGCTGGGTGGAGGCAAAAATCAGGAAACCGATGATACTCAGCGAGAACAGCCCGATGTAGGGCTTCACGTACCCGAGAAGTCGGAAGTAGATTTTCAAGCTCGATGGGCTTGCGGAGAGACTGGAGTCGGTCATATCACGCGAAGTTTTCAAAAAAAGGACGCTGACTTTACCACAGCTTGCCACCGGACCCCCTGTCGTTCCTTTGAATCGCGACAGGCTGACACAACTTGCGGGGAGTCATGTCACATGGATTACGTTAGTATTCGAGGCCCTTTGACCGGAAGATTGTTCAGCATGTCATTTCGCAGCAACCACGCCAGCAGTAACCGGGTGTTCGATTTCATCTGCCTGTGGATGCTTCCAGTCGGCTTCTTCTTCCTTTTGGCAGGTCTTTATTTCCTGCCGGACCGCAGTGCCCACCAGCGTATTTTCTACACGTTGATCAGCGTACCCACGCTGATCGCCCTGTGCATCCGCCCCTACGAGCTCAAGTTCGTCATGCGCTCCCAGGTGTTGCAGGCCTTCGTGGTGCTCGCCGCCTGGTCACTGATCACCCTGGCGCTGACGCCCCATGAAGACGGGGTTCGCGGCCCGATCGTGCGCGCGCTGCACGTGGTCATGCTGTTTGGCGGCACCTGCATGCTACTGCGCCATCGTGGCGAACTGGTCAAGCCGGTGTTCCTGGGCGCTGCACTGACGGCCCTGGCCGCGACCGTCTACAACCTCATTCATTTCGCCATGACCTGGGTGCCTGGCGCGCGCATGATCGGCGCCGGGGCCTTCGACAACCCGCTGCTCAGCTCGCACCTGTTCGGTTTCTTCTGCGTGTACTGGCTGTATCTGGCGGTGACCACCACCCGCGCCCGGTTGCAGTGGGCGATTATTCCCGGCCTGCTGATCATGGTCGCCGCGGTACTTGCCACCGGCTCGCGTACACCGTTGGTGGCCCTGGCCATGGCCGCGGTGTGGCTGGCGCTGATGTGCTGGAACCTGCGCTCCATTGTCTTGCTGGGCCTGGTTGCCGCCGCCGGCGTGGGGGTGGCAATTCTGCTGCCCAATGTCATCCTGGGGCGCGGCGACTCTTTCCGGTTGGAAATCTGGCGCATCGTGCTTGACCTGATTGCCCAGGCGCCCTGGATCGGCCACGGACTGGAAGCGGAGTTGAGCATCGACCCCGGCACCGGTTTCCCGCTCAGCGAACCGCACAACTTCGCCCTCGGCGTGCTGTATTACCTGGGCATCATCGGCTTCGTGCCGTGGCTGTTCATGCAGTTGCGGGCCTTGTTCGAGGCCTGGCAGCACCGCCAGGAAGGCCTGATGATCCTGGCCTCGACCCTGTTGGTGTATGGCATCGGCGCAGGGCTGACCGAAGGCGGCGGGGTGATCTCGCGACCCAAGGAGCACTGGTTCCTGCTGTGGATCCCCCTGGCACTGGTGGCGGCGGTGGCCTTGGCGCGTCAGACCAAGCGCCTGTCCGGCATCATGTTCGAGCGCCTGGACCAATCTCAGCTAAACGCGCTGATGGCCAACGGCAAAGTCATCGAGCAGGATGCCTCGGGTCCCAAGGTGATCATCCTCGCCGACGGCACCTTCCTCAAACTGTTCCGCAAGCGCCGCTGGTACACCTCAGGCAGCGTCATGCCCTATGCCCAGCGGTTCGCCGAAAACAGCATCCGCCTGGCCTTCGACGGTGTCAGCACCCCGCCCATTCTCAACCTGTACAGCCTGCCGGCTGGCGAAACCGGCGTGCGCTATCAGCCGCTGCCAGGGCAAACCCTGCGCCAGGCGCTGCAGGAGGCCGCCGACGACAGCAGCCGCCAGGTGCTGGTGGAACGCTTCGGTGAATACCTGGCCACACTGCATGCCGGCGGCATCTACTTCCGCTCCCTGCACTTGGGCAACGTGCTGGTCATGGATAACGGCGAGTTCGGCCTGATCGACCTGGCCGACATGCGTGTGCTGCCCTCAGCGTTGAACCTGGAGCTGCGCCGCCGCAACCTGCGGCACATGCGTCGCTACAAGGAAGACCGCGCCTGGCTGTTCGAGGGCCACCTGGACCGCCTGATCAAGGGCTATGCCGCCGTGGCGCCCGCCAAGGCGGTCAAGAACATGGAGAAGCAGGTGCAGGTGCTGGCCAACGCCGGCTGAAACATTGCACCCCACCCGGCAGCGTTGCCGGGTGGGGCTACCCATCAGCGCTGCTGCGCGTACTGCAGAAACGCCTCGATGTTGTCGCTGCACAGCATCGGCGCAGCCAGGCGGAAGCGGGTCAGCCCATCACCACTGTTCCTCTGTGATCAACGCACTTTCGCAAGGCCCAGCCACTGCCTGCACTTGAATCCAGCCATACGGAAAAAACCACGGACGGTTTTCTTCGACCATGACCTGAGAGGCACCTGGGCCAGCAATTCCATGGCCATCTTCGGGTCGCGGTTGGCCATCTTCAGGAACATGGAGTTGAGGAACTTGCAGCGCACGGCTTCGTACTGAGGGTGGTCACTGAACAACGCATAGATGCGCAGGATACTGTCCGTCATGAACCGGTGGTTCTTGTAGGAATTGGTGGCGTGCTTGCGATAGCGCGCCATCACCACAGGCAAGCCATCAATGTAGTAACCGGCCCGGGTGACCTTGAGCTCGATGTACAGGTCTTCCAGCCGGATGGACGGGTCGAAGCCGCCGACCTGCTCCAGCGCGTCACGGCGGATCATCAAGGTGGGCGCTGGCGGGTAAGGCTTGCGCTCCATGAACATGTCGTCGAAGTCCAGACGCCGGAAAGGTACGTCACGGTTCTGGCGCTTTTCCGGGTACGGTGTGCCATCGGCATGCATCAGCTCGATGTTGCCGGCGCAGATACCGACTTCAGGGTGCGCGACCATGTGCGCCACCTGAATCGCAATACGATCGGGCAGCATGATGTCATCCGAGCCGAACGGGACGATCAGCACGCCCTGGGCGCGAGCCGAGCAGTCATTCAGGGTGCGGGTGAGCCCCTGGTTCTGCTGCACGCGAAAATCAAAGCCATGCAGGGCTTGCAGGCGGCGGATGCGCTCAACGCTATCATCGGTGGAGCCGTCGTCGACCACCAGCAGCTCGATGTTGGTGTAGGTCTGCGCCAGCACGCTGAGGATGCTTTGCTCGATATAAGGCCCGTGGTTGTAAGAGGCGATGATCACCGTCACCCGCGGCTGTTCGGCGCTCATGCCCTCGCCCCGCGACCGGCTGCCAGGCCCGACTCCACCAGCGCCAGGTACTCGGCACGAAAGACATCGATATTGTGGGTGGTGGTGAGGTAGCGATAGGCCTGGTCACCTTTTGCCTGCAATTGCTCGGGCGACAGGGCCAGGTATTCATCCAGCGCGACGGTCAGCGACGCGACGTCCGCCGGCTTGACCGCCAGGCCACCCGCCCCCTCGATCAACGGGCGCATGGCCGGCACATCGCTGGCGATCACCGGCAGATGACCGCTCATGCCCTCCAGCAGGGCCAGGCCCAGGCCTTCGGCCAGCGAGGGCATGGTCCAGATATCGAACGCCCTTACATACTGCAGGGCGTCAGGGCGAAAGCCCAGCAAGTGAGCTCGACCGCTCAACCCCAGGCGCTCGATCTCGGCGCGCAGGCTGGCTTCTTCCTTGCCGGCGCCGATGATTGCCAGCTCGGTATCCGGGTACTTGTCCTTGAGCGCCGCGAAGGCCTGCAACAGGTAGACATGGCCCTTCACCCTTACCAGCCGACCCAGCGCGCAGACAAACCGGCCGGTGGGCGACAGCCCCAGTAATTCCCTGGCCTTTTCACGGCTGTGCTGCAGGGCTTCGGCCTGTTCGATATCGATGGCGTTGGTGATGGCCCAGGTGTTCTGGTCGGTGAAGCCGCAGCGGCAGTCCAGCAGGTACTGCTTGACCGCAGGCGACACGCCCACGAAGCGCCAGGCGGGGCTGACCAGCCGGCTGGTCTGGCGCCTGCGGTAGAAGCGATCGTACTCACCGAAACCGTGGGAAATACCGATGCACAGGGGGATTTTCAGCCAGCGGTTAAGCGAAAGCATCATGTTCACGGGCTTGAAGCGGTTGCAGATCACCGCATCGAAGCGCTCTTGGCGACAGAACGTGTAGAGCTGCCACATGGCCTTCAGGCGCAGGCCCTTGAGCGACTTGTCGGAAAACTCGAAATACACCGAACGATCAGCCTTGCTGATGGCGTCAGTCGGGCCAGGCTTGCCCCGCAAGAACGCCTCCACCACTTCATAGCGGCTGGTGGGGAGCGCCTTGACGATCTGTTCCGCCAGGTCGGCAAAATCATGCTGCTTGACGTTATAGTCAGGCTGCAACTGCAGTACCTTGAAACGCTGGTTCATTCATTTCCCCCGCTGAGAAACCTTGGCATCGAAAATCCGTTTAGCTCGTGCTGCTGGGTACTGCGCTTCCTGTGCCGGGGCCCAGATGCCAATGACCTGGAAAATCGTATCGGGTAGCTTCAGCCTCGCTTCACCACCCAGAACAACTCCTGACTGCGTACCATCTTGCGAAAGAATTCGTTCTCGCCGAACGCCGAGTGCCGACGGCCCGCCAGGCAACGCTGCAAGGCCCGACGCAGGCGGCGCTTGAAGCTCATCGGGGGCTGCAGGTCGTGCATCATGCCCAGGGCCATGGCCTTGTCGCGCTGCTCGTCCAGCGACAGCGGCAGGCTGAGTGGACGCATGGGCGTGGCGCTATCCATCAATGGTGGCAAGGCAATCCCCCTGCCCTGCTCGCCCATGGGCCAGCGATCATTGTCGTGCAGGTGGTTGGCATAGCCCAGCAGCCACTCGGGCTGCCAGTCCAGCCCTTGCAGGGCCTCGATAACCGCCTCGCGTGCGCAGATGTGGTCCGGGTGCGGGTCCAGCACGGCGTCAGGCAGAACGATGACCTGGGGGCGAGCCTGGTTCAGCACCGCGCGCAGGTCGGCCAGCAGGTTGTTCCAGCTCGGCACACCATCGGCGTCCGCCGGCCAGGCCTGGCTGTTGAGGGTGCGAAACAGGCGAATATCGTCCAGGTCGGCTTCGCGCGACGCAATGGCTTGCTCGGGCGCGGCGCGCATGGCAGGCAGCTGCAGGCAGAAATAGCCCAGTTGCACGCAATGCGCAGGCGGCACCCCCGCCCATTGCGGCACGGCCAGGCTGTCCCAGGCGCGCAGGCGGCCTTTCATCCGCGCCGCATCGGCCACCGGCAAGCCCATGTGGCGGTAATGCTCGGCTTCGATCTCGCCCGCTGTCAGGGTGACAATCCAGGGCGCCGGGGCACGACTGTAAAGGCCGTAGGCCGCAAGTTCGGCATCGTCAGCGTGCGGGGCAATGACCATGATCCGCTTGTCGGCCAGCGGCACGGCGGGGAAGCGCCACAGGCGGGGCTGACCGAACAGCGCGCAGAACCGCCCACGCACGCACAGGGAGCCATCGAGCAGTGCACCGCCCAACCCGCTGAGGTTCAGATAGCGCACGCCGCGAACACCACGCTCGAACGTCTGCACGTCGATTTGCGTGGCACTGCTCAACTGCACCTCGGGGTCCAGGAAGCGCCCCAGCCAGTGGCTGCGCACCCCGATTTCCAGCACCAGAGTGTCGTCCTCGGCCAACGCCGCAGGGGTGGCCAGGCGCAACACCCCGCCTTGCAGGCTGACCGCCAGCGCTTCACCCTCGCCATCAAAATCGTAGCGGTAGTCTTCGCTAGGCGAATAAAACAGGTGGTCGGCAAACCACGCCTCATGGCCTGCCCATGCCAGCACCGCCAGCACCAACGGCAGCCACCAGGCCACGGCCACGCCCACGGCGACCAACAGCACCAGGCCGACCAGCAGGGCGATGCGCTTGTTGCGGCGGTGGCGTTTAAGTAACTGCTGTTTTCTACTCAACTGTGAAATACCGGCACCGGGTTGCACCAACGATCTTTGTATTCGCGATCGGCACGGCCAAAGGAAAAACGCAACGGCTTGCCGAGTTCACGAGCATCTTCCCACGCGCGCTGGGTATTGAGGAAGCTCAGCACACTCCCTGGGCTAAACGCACGAGTCTGTGGATCGACGCCACCATTGATGTACTCCACGCTGACCCACTCGGGCGCCTGCACGCGGTACACCAACTGGATGGCGATGGGCGCGTCGTTCAAAAAGATCACCGAACCGATCAACAGTTCACGCAGCGCCTCGATCACCTGCGCCATGTGCTCGGCGCCTGTGGCCGGAAACTCCCAGCGGCGCAGGAACAGGTCACAGTACATCGCGGCCAACTCGCTGCTGCTGAACTCACTGATCGGGCGCACCACGCCACCGGCTTCTTCCAGCAGTCGCAGTT
Organism: gamma proteobacterium L18; assembly: GCA_000497835.1. Lineage (GTDB taxonomy): Bacteria > Pseudomonadota > Gammaproteobacteria > Pseudomonadales > Pseudomonadaceae > Aquipseudomonas. The sequence continues at coordinate 224,306 of KI547169.1, forward strand.
CACGCCGCTGGTTGTAGCGGAATTTCTTCGACAGATCCTCGGGCTCGCGCGCCATGGCGAGCGATTCCGCCTGGACTTTCAGCCCGGCAAAGCGCCCCTGATTCAGTTCGGACAGATAGCGCGCCTTGTGGCGCAGCGGTGCCTGGGTGTCCGGTGCAGCTGGCAGGATAAGCTCGGCGTTGCCCAGATCGAACAAGCCTTTCTTGCCCTGCTGCTTGAGCACTTCCTTGGACAATGCCAGGTAGCGCCCCCAGGTGGGAATGGCCGCTTTGAGCTCACCGTTTTGCTCCCAGCCAAGATAGCGAACCAGGATCCCGGCCAGCTCCGCCAAGCGCTCCACCACCAGCGGGTGTGTCGCGACACTGCCACCGAATGTATTCCAGGCCTTGGCATAAGCAGCGGCGTCAATAGAGGTCCAGCCGCGCTCACGCCAGCCTTTGATTCGGTTGAGCATCAATTCTCCGCAGTCAGATCAGTCACTTGTGGCAAACGCCAGAAAGCTTGGCTTGCGGCTCGGTCGGAAAAACGTTCGTTGAGTCGTTGCAGCATGCGCTCGGCACAATCACGTCGTTGTTCTTCTTCAAGCCTGGAAAGATGTATCAGGGCTGCCGCAAATTGCTCGTCGTCACCCGGCGGCGCCAGGATGCCCACCCCTTCGACCACTTCCTTGGCCCCACCGCTCGCCGTGGACACTACCGGCAGGCCGGCGGCCATGGCTTCGAGCAGCACCATGCCAAACGGCTCGTTGTCGGAGGTCAAGGCAAATACGTCGAAGGCGTGGAAATAACGACGACCGTCGCGCACATGCCCCACGAAACGCACCTGGTCGGTGATACCCAATTCACGGGCCAGTTCCTTGAGGTCCTGTTCCAGTCGCCCTGCACCCATGATCGCCAATTGCGAACCGGGCGGCAGCGACGGCTGGGCCTTGGCAAACGCGCGCAGCAACGTCGCCTGGTCTTTGTCGGGGTGCAACCTGCCGACGTTACCGATCACCCACCCATCAGCGTTCAAGCCAAGCGCCTGACGCGCCTCAGCCATCGGGATCTGCTCGGCCAGCAGCTCAGGGACATCGACTCGATTGTAAAGGGTACGGATGCGGCCCGTGGGCCAGCGGGGCAGGCAACGACGAATGTCATCACGCACAGCATCGGAAACGCCCAGCAGGCTGAGGCGTTTGCGAAAGAACCAGGCGAACAGCTTGCGGGTACGCCGTTCGTAGTCGCCATAGGCGTGATGCACGCCTATGACCGGCAATTGGGTAGCCCACAAGGTGATGTAAATCGGTTTGAAACGGTGTGCAATACAGAAACTGAAGTTGCGGCTGGCAACGATCTTTCGCAAGTCACGCATCGCTTGCAGCTTGAGGCCACGAATGTCCCTCGAGCTGTATTCCATGAACAAGACTTCGTCCGAGGCGCAGTTGCCTGCCACCTCGGGCTTGGCGACCCCGGTCAGGAAGACCGTGGTCACGCGATAGCCAGTATCCTTGAACAACCGCGCATATTGGCGCGTGCAGTCTAGAAACGGTCCGTCATAGCCATGGCAAAACTGTAATACATGTCGTTCAGCCGATCGTGTCATAAGGATTAGCGCCGTCTTTGACTACCAGGATATCTTCCATGATCAGATACTGTAGATCGGAACCGAAGAACATGTCCAAAGCGTCAGTAGGCGAGCAAATCATCGGCTCCCCACGGCGGTTAAGCGAGGTATTCAAGGACACGCCGTTGCCGGTCAGGTCCTCAAGCGCCTTCATCATGTCGTAGTAACGCGGATTGTATTCGCGCTTGAGCACTTGGGCGCGCGAGGTACCGTCTTCGTGAACCACTTCCGGTACCCGGGCCTTCCACTCTTCAGCCACTTCGAAGGTGAAGGTCATGAACGGCGCAGGGTGATCGATCTTGATCATCTGCGGCGCCACGGTGTCGAGCATCGACGGGCAGAAAGGCCTCCAGCGCTCGCGGAACTTGATCTGGTGGTTGATGCGGTCGGCAACGCCTTCGACGCTTGGGCAACCAATGATCGAACGACCGCCCAATGCGCGCGGACCAAACTCCATGCGGCCCTGGAACCAGGCCACAGGGTTGCCGTCGACCATGATCTTGGCGATCTGTTGCGGCATGTTTTCAAGCTTGCGCCAGGTCGGTTTGCTGGCATGACGGGCACACGCGGCAATCACGTCTTCGTTGCTGTACGACGGGCCCAGGTACACGTGCTCCATCTTCTCGACAGGAACGCCACGGGCATGCGACACGTAGGCGGCAGCGCCCACGGCGGTACCGGCGTCGCCGGAAGCCGGCTGCACGAACAGCTCTTTCACGTCGTTGCGGGCGATGATCTTCTGGTTCAGCTTGACGTTCAGGGCGCAGCCGCCGGCGAATGCCAGCTTGCCGGTTTCCTTCAGCACGTCGCCCAGGTAATAGTCGATCATCTGCAGCGCCAGCTTCTCGAACAGCGCCTGCATGCTGGCCGCGTAGTGGATGTACGGCTCGTCGGCGATGTCGCCTTCGCGCTTGGGACCCAGCCACTCGATCAGTTTTGGCGAGAAGTAGAAACCCTTGCCCTTCTCTTTGTAGCGGCGCAGGCCGATGACGTTGGCGTAGTCGGTGTTGATCACCAGCTCGCCGTTTTCAAAGGTGGCCAGTCGCGAGAAGTCATACTTGCTGGCGTCGCCATACGGCGCCATGCCCATGACCTTGAACTCGCCGTCGAGCATTTCGAAGCCCAGGAACTCGGTGATCGCGCCGTACAGGCCGCCCAGCGAATCCGGGTCGAAGAACTCCTTGATCTTGTGGATCTTGCCGTTCTCGCCGTAGCCGAAGAAGGTGGTGGCGTACTCGCCCTTGCCATCGATGCCCAGGATCGCGGTTTTCTCTTTGAAACCCGAGCAATGGTAGGCGCTGGAGGCGTGGGCCAGGTGGTGTTCCACCGGCTCGATCTTGATCTTCTTGGGGTCGAAGCCCAATTGCTCCAGGCACCAGACGATCTTGTTGCGGTAGCGCTTGTAGCGGCGGTTGCCCATCAGCAGCGCATCAAGGGCGCGATCCGGGGCGTACCAGTAGCGTTTGGCGTAGTGCCAGCGTGCCTTGCCGAACAGGCTGATGGGCGCGAACGGAATCGCCACCACGTCAACGTCGGAAGGCTTGATGCCGGCCTGCTCCAGGCAGAACTTCGCCGACTCATAGGGCATGCGGTTCTTTGCATGTTTGTCACGAACGAAGCGCTCTTCTTCGGCGGCCGCGATCAGCTTGCCGTCGATGTACAGGGCTGCGGAAGGATCATGGCTAAGGGCGCCGGACAGGCCAAGAATCGTCAATGCCAAGGGTCTAGCCTCTTTAAACGGAATATGTGCGCCGAGGGCCGAAGGGCTGTCGGCGGCGAAAGGGCGGGATTATAGCGCATTCGAACGGGGGGCGGCATATGGGGGCGGAAAGCCCCAAATGTAGGAAGCTTCAGCTTTCGGTGTCGGACAATGGCGGCTCGAGCCATTTCAGGAGGTCTTCGCGGTACGGGTGATCGCAAAAGGCATAGCCGGGCGCGAGGGGGCCATGTCGTACACATGACGGACACTCCCTACACCGCCCTGTAGCCTGGCGGAAGCGGCTACAGGCCAGTATTGGTAGACTTGTACGATTCTGTACATTTTTGCTCATTCCGGACTGCCCCCCAATGACCTGCGCCCCACCCTTCCTGCGACGCCGCTCCCTGCTCACCGGCCTGCTGCTGGCCAGCCCCCTGGCCCAGGCCGACACGCCGGAGATCGTGCTCGATTCCGTGGTGGTCAGCGGTGCGCGCAGCGAAAGCAGCACCTACGACCTGCCTTATTCGGTGGACGGGCTGACCAAGGAGCAGATCAAGGATGGCCAACTGGGCATCAACGCCTCCGAGGCACTGCAGCGAGTGCCGGGCCTGGTGGTGCAGAACCGCCAGAACTATGCGCAGGACCTGCAAATCTCCTCACGTGGGTTTGGCGCACGGTCAGCTTTCGGCGTGCGCGGCCTGAAGCTGATCGCCGACGGTATCCCAGCCAGCACGCCCGATGGCCAGGGCCAGGCGGCGACGTTCAACCTGGACACCGCCGAGCGCATCGAGGTGCTGCGGGGCCCGGCCGCGACCATGTATGGCAGCAACGCCGGCGGGGTGATCCAGATGTTTTCCCGCGACGGCGAAGGCGCGCCCAAGGTGGGCGCCGAGACGCTGATGGGCAGTGACAGCCTGAGCAAGAACCATGTGTACGCCGAAGGCGGCATCGATGAAGACAACGGTTTCGTGCTGGACGCTTCGCGCATGGACACCGACGGCTACCGCGACCACAGCGCCGCCCGCCGTGACACCACGTTTGCCAAGCTCAACCTCAAGCCCGACGATGACAGCAAGCTGGCGCTGATCTACAGCAGCCTTGAGCAGAACGGCACCCAGGACCCGCTGGGGCAGACGTGGGACGCCTACAAGGCCGACCCGCGCTCGGTAGCTTCCAGCGCGCTGACCTACAACACGCGCAAGAGCATCGACCATCAGCAGTTGGGGGTGACCTACGAGCGCTACATTGGTGATGCGACGCTGCAGGCCACCACCTATTACGGCACACGCAGCGTGATTCAGTACCTGTCGATTCCCAAGGGCACGCCAGCCGACACGCGTGGTGGCGGCGTGGTCAACTTCGACCGCACCTTCTACGGCGGCAGCCTGCACTGGATTCAGCCGATCCTGGCAGCCCCGGGTGATCTGAAGATCATCGCCGGCCTGGACTACGATCGCAGTCAGGATGACCGCCAGGGTTACCAGAACTACAGCGGCAGCACCCTGGGCGTGAAAGGCGCCCTGGCCCGGGATGAGATCGACACGGCCACCAGCCTCGACCCCTTCGTGCAAGCCAACTGGGCGTTGGGCGACTGGACCCTCCAGGCCGGCGTGCGCCACAGCACCATGCGCATGGACGTACACGACAAATTCCTGAGCAACGGCGACGCCAGCGGCAGCAAGGATTACCAGCAGAACACTCCTTCACTGAGCGTGATGTATGCGTTCACCGAGAACCTGCATGGCTACGTCAGCGCGGGCAAAGGCTTCGAGACCCCAACCCAGGCCGAGATGGCGTATGCACCGGGCAGTGTCGAAGGCTTCAACTTCGGCCTCAAGCCTTCTGAAAGCCGCCAGTACGAAATCGGCATCAAGGCCAAGGTCGGCGCCGACACGCGCATCAATGCCGCGCTGTTCCAGATCACCACCGACGATGAACTGGTAGTGGCAGAGTCCACCGACGGTCGCACCAGCTACCAAAACGCCGGCCGCACCCTGCGCCGCGGCCTGGAACTGTCCCTGGACAGCCAACTGTCCCCGACCTGGAGCACCCAACTCGCCTACACCCACCTCAACGCCACCTACGACAGCAACTTCACCAGCGGCAGCGGCACCAGCGCCAAGCAAGTGGACAAGGGCAACTACCTGCCCGGCGTGCCTAGGGACACCCTGTTCGGCGAGTTGAAATGGCAGCCGCACAGCTGGGTCAGCACGGCCCTGGAGGGCATGTACCGCAGCAAGGTCTACGTCGAAGACAGCAACCAGGACAAGGCGGCACCGTCCTACGCGGTGTTCAACTGGCGCGCACGGTTCGAGCAAAAGGTCGATCACTGGACCTTCCACCAGACGCTGCGCCTGGACAACCTGCTGGACCGCCAGTACGTGGGGTCGGTGATTGTCGGGGACAGCAACAAGCGCTACTACGAGGCGGCGCCGGGAAGATCGTGGTATGCGGGGGTGGGGTTGGAGTATGGGTTCTGACGTGACATGACGCAGCCTGGCGGCAGCTGCTACACCCCT
>KI547169.1:230615-369240 GCA_000497835.1 gamma proteobacterium L18
GAACCCGCTCCCACAACGACAGTTGCTGCTAGAGGCCGGCGGCGTCTGCATCGCGGCCAAGGCCGGCCCCTACCACGCACGGCATAGGGGACACCGCCAAGCGGCGTCACGGACGGCGCGCGTTTTCAGCGCGGCAGACGCTGGTCCAGCATCTGGTACAGGGCGCTGTCGGCTGGCCAGTTGCGCAAGAAGCGCGCACGGTCACGGGCGTGGGCCGGGGCGAAGCTGGCTGGCGTGGGGTGCTGAACCATCGCGTCCAGATCGATCAGCGACCAGCGGCCGTTGTCCCAGAACAGGTTATGCCCCTTGAAATCGCCATGGCTGATGCGCTCGCGAATCAGGTCGGCAAACAACTGATCCAGCGCCGTCAGCTCGGCTTCAGGCACTGCCGCATTATCGACGTAGGGCGCGAAGCGCTCGATCAGGTCCGGCCCGGCCAAATGCTCAGTGACCAGATAGGCACTGCGCCGCAACCACAGGAACCGCTTCTCCAGCACCGCCAACGGCTTGGGTGTGGCAATGCCCAGAAACGCCAGGCGGTTGCCCTGTACCCATGAATGCCAGGCACGGCTGGGGCGCCAGAAGCGCTTGAGCCAATGGGCGAAATGCTTGATGTTGTAGCGTTTGATCACCAGGGTACGGCCTTCGACCTGCACTTGGCCGACGCTGGCAGCCCCGCCCGTCTTGTACAGATGCCCTTGGTCGAGCAACGCGTCAGCCTGGGCCAGCACCGGCAGCATGGTCGGCTCTTCTTCACGGCGAATCGCACGCAGCATGAACGCCCCGCGCTTGACCGCAAACAGGCTGCACTCACGCCCCACCTTGGCCAGAAAGTCTTTCAGCCGCCATGCACGTACCTTGTCGACCTGCTTGAGCAGCGCTTCCAGCGGCAGCGCGTGCTCGCCGTTGGCCAGCAGGTAATACACCAGCAGCTCTTCGATGAAGGGCTCGAAGGTTTTCGGCAACTGGGCAAAGAACACCCCCAGGTTCTGCAGCACGCGCTGGCGGGACAGGGGCTTGCCGGGCTCCTCCTCGCACACGCCAGCGCCATCGATCAGGTACAACTGCCCGCCGTGGCGCAGCAGGTTGTCCAGGTGCAGGTCTTCCTGCCACAGGCCCTTGGCGTGCATCTGCGCCACCGCGGCCAGTGCCTCGGCCAACACTTCGCCCTGCTCATCGGCCAGGACCGGCAATTGCTCCACCGCCGCCCAGGCCTGGGCCAGGCTTTGCGCACCTTCCAGGTATTCGAACAGCAACCAGCCGCCCTCACCGTCCTGCAAGCCTTCGGCCAGCAATAGTGGTGTGGTCAGGCCCTGATCGGCCAGGCGCTTGACGCCGTCACGCTCACGCTGAAAATGCCGCGCAGCCTTGGGCCCGACCAACAACTTGGCCAGCACCGTGCGCCCGCGCCATACCCCGGCGCCCACGTAGCGCTGGCCCGGCAGCACGCGCAGCAGGCTGAGCAGCTGCAGTTCGCCACTGCCCGCCGCATCGGCCAGGCTCAGGGTTAGCGGCAAGGCCGGGGTACGCCCGGCATTTCTCAACTCGGACAGACGCATCAGCGGCCCTCCTTGTGGCTGCGACGGCGCGTAAGACGCTGCAACCAGTCCTGTACCACCGGGCTGGTGCCGTCCTGATTCAGGTAGGCCGCCAGAAACAAGCGAATATCGCCCTCGCCCCACATCGGCGCCCGGCGCAGCAGGGGCTCCAGGTCGCGGACACGGTCACGACGGCCGAACAGGGCGGGCCGGGTTTTCTCCAGGTCGATCAGTTGCGCCTGATAGCCATGGGCACCCTGACGCAGGAAAATATGCTTGGGGTAGAAGCAACCATGCACCTGGCCAGCGCCGTGCAGCGTGCGCGCCAAAGTACCGCAGGCGGTCAGGATGGCCTGGCGCCGCGAGGCGGTGGAGGCGCTCCACTCCTGCAACAGCGCGTCCAGATCGGTCCAGCCATCCAGTGCGCGAGTCATGAGGATTGCGCACTGGTCGCCGTCCAGCTTGCGCTGCCCGTAATAGGCCGCCTGCAAGGCCGGTATCGCCATCTGCTGGTAGCGACGGATATTACGAAATTCGCGGGAAAACGTCGGCTCACCCAACGGGTGATGCAGGGTACGCGTCAGGTAACCGCGCTGCCGCTTGAGGTAATAGCCTTTGCCTTCCAGCTCCAGACGGAACACCTGGCTGTAGCCACCGCGTGCGGTGTTGGGCTCATCCACGGGGGCCAGTTGCAGTGTCCACAGGGCGTCGAAACTGTCCAGGCCATGACGCTGCAGCAAGCTGCGCTCGGCGTCGGCGATGAAGTCGCTCATTCGCGGCCCTCGAAAAACGTGATGATGTGACGAATACGGCGCTTGTCGGAAGCGTTCAGGCGCTGGCGACGGCGGTATTGCAAGTAAAAGCGCAGGCGCTGGGTGCTGGACAGTTGGTACTTGGCAACCTTGTCCAGGCAGGCCAGGTCCTTGGTGATGCGGTAGCGCAGCCAGAAGCTGATCCAGAACGCACCGTTGGGGCAGTCAATGAAGAACAGTGTGTTCTTGTCGTCCACCAGCAGGTTGCGCCACTTCAGATCGTTGTGAGTGAAATGCTGGTCATGCATGGTTCGTGTAGCGCGCGCCAGCTGCTGGCTGATGCCATCCACCCAGGCACGGTCTTTGAGACGCGAATCGCGGCTGCTGACCAGCGCCGACAGGTCTTCGGTGTTGGGCAGCTCACGGGTGATCAGCGCGCCACGATCAAAGGCCGCGCCACGACGCTCCAGGCCCCAACCGACGATCTCGGCCGTCGGGATGCCCCACTTGGCGAAGCGCTTGAGGTTCTGCCACTCGGACTTGACCCGCGGCCGGCCCAGGTAACGCCGCAGCCCTTTGCCAGCGCCGGTGTAGCGCTTGACGTAGTAGTTGACCCCGTCACGCTTGACGCGGATGACCTCGGACAACGGGTCGCGCGTCAACTGCTCACCTTGCAGCGCGAATACCGCGTCCAGCGTGCCGAAGTCAGCGTGCAGGTGCGCATAGCCAGGTTCGAGTTTCCAACCAGCCATCAGAGCGCATCCCCATAGCGAAGCTTGCGGGCGTACAGTTTTTCCGCCTTGCCTTCCAGCCAGGCCAGCAGGCGCGCTTCTTCCTTGAGGATCTGGCGCAGCGGCTGCTGAAAGTAGCCACGCAGGAAGCGCAGCTTGTCACGGCGGGTCAGGCCGATGTCCAGCGCCGAAAAGTACAGTGCGGCCAAGTCCTTGTTACGCCAGCGACGGGTGATGGCCGGCCGGGTCTGGGCGCGGTGCAGGTCGATCACCGACAGCTTGAAGTCGTCCGGCGTCACCGGCTTGTCGGTGTGCAGCAGGAAATGGCAGATGTAGCAGTCGCGGTGGTTGACGCCTGCACGGTGCATCATGCCAACCATGCGCGCCACCTCGGCGATCAGCGCCCGCTTGAGGCGCGGCGCCGGCGGTTCGTTGCGCCAGTTGATGCTCAAATCTTCGAGGCTGACGGTCGGCGCCAGCTCTTGAGTGATGATGAACGAATGCTGGTCGGCCGGATTGCTGTTGCGCTCGCCGTACGCCACACCGGTCATGGTCGCCACACCCGCTTGCTGCAGGCGCTCGATGGCCTGCCATTCCTGGCCGGCACCCAGCACTGGCAGTTTGGCGGTGACCAGGTTCTTGACGATCTCGCCCCAGCCGATGCCACGGTGGATCTTGACGAAATAGCCGCGCCCGTCAACTTCGGTGCGCAGTGTGCGCCGCGCTTCCAGCTCGCGATACACCTCGCCCTGCAACGCTTCAACGGCCTCGAAGGGATCGCGCCCGGCCCACAGCGTCTTGAACGGCTCGGCAAGGATCAGCTTCATGACGCCGCTCCCGCCAGGATCACATCAGTGGCGTGCTGCGGCATGCTGTACAGGTCCGCCGTGTCGGCGAACGCCAGGCCATTGCGGCCCCAGTCGGCACGGGCCTGATCATCGGCCAGCATGCGCGACAGGTACTGGTTCAGTTGCGCCTGCTCGAACGGCTCGTCCAGCACCAGGCCACAGTCGGCCTCGGCAATGTAGTGGGCATAGCCGCACACCGCCGACACCAGCACCGGCAGGCCGGCCACGGCCGCTTCCAGCAGCACAGTGCCAGTGTTCTCGTTGTAGGCTGGGTGAATCAGCAGGTCGGCGCCCAGCAGGAAGCGCGGGATATCACTGCGACCTTTCATGATGTCCACCTGATCGCTGAGGCCCAGTGCCGCGGCCTGCAACTGGAAGAACTTGGGCTCGTCCTGGCCGATGACGAACAGCCGGGTGCGTTTCTTCAGGTCTGCCGGCAAGGCCGCGAGGGCCTTGAGACTGCGGTCCACGCCCTTGGTCTTGAAGCCCGAACCGATTTGCACCATCAACAGGTCATCGTCCGCCAGCTTGAACTCGGCGCGGAACTCGGCGCGGATCTGCGCGGCGTTGGCCGGCGCCCGGCGGTCCAGGGAGATGCCCGGCGGCAGCAGGTGAAAGCGCTCGATCGGGGTGTGGTAATGCTTGATGAACAGCGGCTGCTGCACTTCGGAAATCATCAGGATTTCGGTCTTGGCATCGGGTGCGAACACCGCACGCTCGAACTCGGCAAAGTGCTGGTAGCGCCCCCAGAAACGGTACATGGGGTTGCGCAGGGTCTGGGCCTTATCCTCGTAGCAGCCGTCGGCGGCGTAGTACACATCAAGGCCGGGCAGCTTGTTGAAGCCAATCACGCGATCAACCGGGCGCTTGGCCAGGTCCTTGTCCATCCAGGCGCTGAACTTGATGTTGCGGCGGTGGTTGGAGAAGGCCTTGACCGGCCCCACCAGCACCTCGAAACCGGGCGGCACGTCGCCTTCCCAGATCAGCGTGTAGACGCGGATCTGGTGCCCACGCTTCTGGCACTCCAGGGCAATGCGCATGAAGTCGCGCTGCAGCCCGCCAAAAGGGAAATACTTGTATAGAACAAACGCCAGTTGCATCAACGAAGATCCTCAGCCAGTAACAATGCGCTTAGTCGGCTCGCCACACGCTCGGGATTCAGGCGAGTGAAGCACAGGGGCCACTCGCGTTTCAGGTCGAACCGACGCTGATCTTCCGGCGTCGGTTGATATTTACAGGTCTTGGACAGGCACGGCGCACAGGCAAAATCGCTGGCCAGGTGTTCCTGGTCGCGGCCATAGGCACCGGTCAGCCCCGGGTTGGTGGGGCCGAACAGGGAAATGGTCGGCACGTCCAGCGCGGCCGCCAAGTGGCCAAGGCCGGTGTCCACCGCCACGCAGGCGCGGGCAGCAACCAGCACTTTGGCCACGCCCGCCAGGTTCAATTTGGGGAGCACCACGGCGTTTTTCAAGCCTGCGGCGATCCGCTGGGCACGCTCATGCTCGGCCGGGTTACCCCAGGGCAGGTGCACCTGGATACCCGCATGGCCCAGGCGCTCGGCCATTTCGCGCCAGTACACTTCGGGCCAGTGCTTGGTGTCCCATGTGGTGCCGTGCAGGAACACCACGTACGGCACGCGGGACTTGCCATGGCCCAGGCGTTCGGCGGCCAGGCCGTATTCACCATGGCCAGGTGGCAGGTCGTAGCCCAACGCCAGGGCAAACAGCCGACGCAGGCGCTCCACCGCATGCTGGCCACGGCCCACGGCCAGGCGCCGGTCATAGAAGCGGCTGGCCAGGGACTCGCGTGCAGACTCCCGATCAAGGCCAGCGATGGGCGCTTTCACGTAACGGGTCAGCAACGCGCTTTTCAGCAGCCCCTGGGCGTCAATCACCAGGTCGTACTTGCGCTCGCCCAGGGTTTGCTTGAAACGCCGCCATTGGCCGGTCTTGATGGTTTCCCAGACATTCTTGCGCCAGCGGCGGATAGCCACCGGAATGACTTTATCCACCGCCGGGTGCCAGGTCGGAATTTCGGCAAAGCCTTCTTCCACCACCCAGTCAAAGCGGATGCCAGGGACGGCATGGGCCGCATCGGTCAGCGCCGGCAGCGCATGAATGACATCGCCCAGGGACGACGTCTTGATCAACAGTACGCGCAACTTAATCGACCCCGACCGTCAGTTCGACCGTGGCCGGCCCATCGAGCTTCTGCAGGGCATCAGACACCCTTTGCGGCTCCAGCAGGCGCAGGCAGTTGTAGTGGCCGAAGCGGCAGGTGCGGTCAAAGCACGGGCTGCAGTCCAGCCCCAGGCGCACCACTTCCACCTGGTCGGCCAGCGGCGGGGTGAAGCCTGGCGAAGTCGAGCCGTACACCGCCACCAGCGGGCGGTTTAGCGCAGCAGCCACGTGCATCAAGCCTGAATCGTTGGACACCACCGCGTCAGCGCAGCTCATCAGGTCGATGGCCTCGGCCAGCGAGGTCTCGCCGCTGAGGTTCACCGACTCTTCGCGCAAGCCCGGAATCAGGCGGCCACGGATCTGCTCGCCCACGGCGTGGTCGTTCTTGGAGCCGAACAGCCACACCTGCCAGCCTTCGCGGATCTTCAGCTCGGCAACCTTGGCGTAATGCTCGGACGGCCAGCGCTTGGCCTCGCCGAACTCGGCGCCCGGGCACAGCGCCAGCACCGGACGGTCCAGCGCCAGGCCGAACTTGGCCAGGGCGGCGTCGCGACTGGCCGGCTCGATGCGCAGCGTGGGGCGCGGGTACGGCTTGGGCAGCTCGGCGCCCGGCTCGAAGGCCAGGGCCATGAAGCGTTCGATCATCAACGGGTACTGCGTCTTGTCCAGGCGCCGCACATCATTGAGCAGGCCATAGCGGAATTCGCCACGCCAGCCGGTGCGCTGGGGAATATCGGCAAAAAACGGCACCAGCGCCGACTTCAGCGAGTTGGGCAGCAGGATCGCCTGGTCATACTGACCCTTGAGCGACTTGCCGATCTTGCGTCGCGTGGCCAGCTCCAGCGCGCCATGGCCGAGCGGGAAGCTCAAGGCCTGACGCACTTCGGGCATGCGTTCCAGGATCGGCCGGCTCCATTCGGGGGCGAGAACGTCGATCACACAGTCGGGATGGCGAACCTTGAGGCACTGGAACAGTGTCTGCGCCATCACCATGTCGCCGACCCAGCTGGGTCCAATGATCAGAATTTTCATGCTCTTTCCAGAAACGACCGAGGAGGCAACAGACCGTTGTAGTACAGCCTGGCCTCCCCGTCTTGTCTTTTGGTCAGGCGCGGTTTGACCGTCCGCGCCCCTTGTCGATCTCAGGCTCCCAGCCCGAAACCTGCTACATCAACTCAAGCCCAACCCGGCCCAAATGCGCAGCACTTCCCTACGCTGGGCGACAAACTGATCACCGGCGATCACCCCGGCCTGCTTTTGCAGGGCCTGGCGGTGGGCGGCCGAACGATAGGCCTTGTAGGCTTCACGCAACAGGCCCGCGTCCTCGGCCGGTATCAACCCGGCCTGCTCGAGCCCTTCCAGAATGCGGATATTATCGGTGTATTTGAGCAACGCCGGATAATCCCTGGACCACGCCAGGGCCGCGTATTGCACCATAAATTCAATATCGACGATACCACCGGCGTCCTGCTTGATATCGAACGGCGCCGTGGCATCGAAGGCATTGGCCCCGGTACCGGCGGCCGTGGCCTTGCTGCCCAGGTTGTCGCGCATCTTGGCGCGCATCTCGCTGACCTCGGCGCGCAGCGTGGCCAAATCGCGCTCGCGGCCCAGCACTTGGGCGCGAACGGCCTGGAAACCGGCGGCTACGTGATTGCAGCCCACCACCACACGGGCACGCACCAGGGCCTGGTGCTCCCAGGTCCAGGCTTCGTTTTCCTGATAGCGGGCAAAGGCATTCAGCGAGCTGACCAGCAGGCCCGATGCGCCCGAAGGCCGCAGGCGCATGTCCACTTCGTACAGCTGGCCGGAGTTGGTCTGGGTCGCCAGCAGGTGGATGATGCGCTGGCCCAGGCGGTTGAAGAACTGCGCGCCGTCGATGGGCTTGGCGCCGTCGGTCTCGGCGCTGGGGTCGCCATCGTGGATGAATACCAGGTCCAGGTCCGAGCCGTGGCCCAACTCGATGCCGCCCACCTTGCCATAGCCGACGATGATAAAGCCGGGGTCGCAGGCGCTGCCGTCGGCGCGCTGGGGCAAGCCGTGGCGGGTCACGGTCTGGCGCCAGGCCAACATAAAGACTTGTTCAAGAATGGCTTCGGCCAGCCAGGTCAGGTAGTCGCTGACCTTCATCAACGGCAGGCTGCCGACGATTTCCGAGGCGGCCACACGCAGGCTGTGGGCCAGCTTGAAGTGGCGCAGGGCCTCCATCTGCTGCTCCAGGTCATCCTCGGGGATGCGGGTCAGGCGTTCGCGCAGTTCGGCGGCCAGCTCGGGCGCCAGCGGCGGGCTGAACAGACGGCCCTCGTTAAGCAGCTCATCGAGCAGCAGCGGATAGCGGGCGATCTGCTCGGCAATCCATGGGCTGGCGGCACATAGCGTCAACAAGCGGCGCAAGGCACCGGGGTTTTCGGTCAGCAATACCAGGTAGGCAGAGCGACGGGCCACGGCTTCCACCAGCGGCAGCACGCGCTCCAGCACCAAGTCCGGGTTCTCGTGTTCCACGGCCTGGGCCAGCAGACGCGGGATAAAGGCGTCCAGCCGCTCACGGCCGATGCGCTGCATGGCACGCAATTGCGGGCTGGCGCGCAGGCCGGCCAGTTGCCGCAAGGCTTTGCTGGCGTCGGTGAAACCGGCGTCCTGCAGTTGGCGACAGGCTGCTTCCTCGTCCTGCACGTCCTCCCACAGGGGCAGCCATTCGCCGCCCACCACCACCTCACCTTCGTCGCCCTCTTCTTCGTCGGGGTCGGCGATCACCTGGCGGAAGTGCCAGTCGATGCGGCCCCGCCAGTGCATCAGGCGTTCGTGGAAACTGGGCCAATCAGCAAAGCCGAGCATGAAGGCGATGCGCGCCTGGTCTGCCTCGCCGCCGGGCAGCATCTGCGTCTGGCGGTCGGCGATGGCCTGGATGGCGTGCTCGGTGTAGCGCAGAAACTCGTAACCCTCGCGCAGCTCGGCAATCACCGCCGGCGGCAGATAGCCCTGGCCCTCCAGGGTTGCCAGCACTTTGAGCAGTGGGCGTTGCTGCAGGCTGAGGTCGCGGCCGCCGTGAATCAGCTGGAAGGCCTGGGCGATGAACTCCACCTCGCGGATGCCACCGGCGCCCAGCTTGATGTTCTCGGCCATGCCCTTGCGCCGCACTTCCTGCTGGATCAACTGCTTCATGGTGCGCAGCGCTTCGATGGCGGAAAAGTCCAGGTAGCGGCGGTAAACGAAGGGCCGCAGCATGTCCAGCAACTGCGCGCCGGCTTGCTGGTCGCCGGCCACCACCCGCGCCTTGATCATGGCGTAGCGTTCCCAGTCACGGCCCTGGTCCTGGTAGTACTGTTCCAGGGCATTGAAGCTGAGCACCAGGGCGCCGGCCGAACCGTAGGGGCGAAGGCGCATGTCGACACGGAACACGAAGCCGTCGACGGTGACCGGGTCCAGCGCCTTGATCAGCCGCTGGCCCAGGCGGATGAAGAACTCCTGGTTGTCCAGCGAGCGCTTCACGCCCTCGGTTTCGCCGCCTTCGGGGTAGGCAAAAATCAGGTCGATGTCCGAGGACAGGTTCAACTCAACCGCCCCCAGCTTGCCCATGCCGAGGATGACCATCTGCTGCGGTTCGCCGCTGCGGCGACCCATCGGCGTGCCGAACTGATCGCAGTGACGTCTATACAACCATTTATATGCTTCATCTATTGCAGCGTCGGCCATGTCCGACAGATCGCGACAGGTTTGCACCAGGTCAGCCTGGCGCGTCAGGTCGCGCCAGATGATGCGCACTTGTTGGCGCGCGCGCTGGCGGCGCAGTTGGCGGCCCAGTTCATCTTCGGTGGTGGCGGCCTGCACGGCATTGGCGATGTGCCCGCGCATTTCGCCGGCGGCGAAGCTGCGTTCAAGCTCGCCGCTGGTCACCAGGTCCAGCAGCAGGTCGGCGGTGGCGCTCGATTGCTGGATGACAAAGTCGCTGGCGGCGCACACCCGGTCAAAGGCTTCCCAGGTGGGTGCGGGCCATTTGGCCAACTCGTCACTGCGCTGCAGCACCGCAACGGCGGCTTCGAAGGTCTGGCGATTGCGCGCAACAAGTGGCGTCAAAATGGCCGGCAATTGCACAGGCGTTGGCAGGCTCATGGTCTATCCTTGATCGGCGTGCGAAGGGGGTTGTACGACGCCAGGCGAATGATTCGCGCCGGTTGGACTGTCGTACAAAAGTTAGAAATAGCTGAAATTGGATATTTCTTGGCAGAAAGCATCGCACCCGACCTTTTGAGGACTTATTTTTAACCCACGTTAACGATTTTTCTCACAACGAGACAGGTGGCCAAAAGCCCTCTGCCTGTAGTTTTACTACGATGGTCGTAATGTCAACGCATGAAATGACCAACGATTTGTAGTAAAACTACACGACCCCGGCACAACCCCCGGTAATCCAAGAATCTATATCGTCTGCCCACAAGGCCGTCGCAAACTCTGGCTTCGATTCTGGAAGCCTTTCCGCCCTGGAGCAAGCCATGCAAGACCTCGATCCCGTCGAAACCCAGGAATGGCTGGACGCCCTGGAGTCGGTTCTCGACAAAGAAGGCGAAGACCGCGCTCACTACCTGATGACTCGCATGGGCGAGTTGGCCACCCGCAGTGGTTCGCAACTCCCCTACGCAATCACTACGCCGTACCGCAATACCATCCCCGTTACCCACGAAGCACGCATGCCTGGCGACCTGTTCATGGAACGCCGCATTCGCTCGCTGGTACGCTGGAACGCCATGGCGATGGTAATGCGCACGAACCTGAAGGATTCGGACCTGGGCGGTCACATCTCCAGCTTCGCTTCCAGTGCGACCCTGTACGACATCGGCTTCAACTACTTCTTCCAGGCCCCGACCGACGAACACGGCGGCGACCTGATCTACTTCCAGGGCCACACCTCGCCAGGCGTCTACGCCCGTGCGTTCATGGAAGGCCGCATCACCGAAGACCAGATGAACAACTTCCGCCAGGAAGTGGACGGTCAGGGCCTGTCGTCCTACCCGCACCCTTGGCTGATGCCTGATTTCTGGCAGTTCCCGACTGTATCCATGGGCCTGGGCCCGATTCAGGCGATCTACCAGGCACGCTTCATGAAGTACCTGGAACACCGTGGCTTCATCCAGCCAGGCAAGCAGAAAGTGTGGTGCTTCCTGGGCGACGGCGAGTGCGACGAGCCTGAATCCCTGGGCGCCATCTCCCTGGCCGGCCGCGAGAAGCTGGACAACCTGATCTTCGTCATCAACTGCAACCTGCAGCGCCTCGACGGCCCGGTTCGCGGCAACGGCAAGATCATCCAGGAACTGGAAGGCGTATTCCGCGGCGCCCAGTGGAACGTCACCAAAGTCATCTGGGGCCGTTTCTGGGACCCACTGCTGGCCAAGGACGTCGACGGCATCCTGCAACGTCGCATGGACGAAGTCATCGACGGCGAGTACCAGAACTACAAGGCCAAAGACGGCGCCTTCGTACGTGAGCACTTCTTCAACACGCCTGAACTCAAGGCGATGGTTGCCGACCTGTCCGACGACGAAATCTGGAAGCTCAACCGTGGCGGCCACGACCCGTACAAGGTCTACGCGGCGTACCACGAAGCGGTCAACCACAAAGAACAGCCTACCGTCATCCTGGCCAAGACCATCAAGGGTTACGGTACCGGTGCGGGCGAAGCGAAGAACACTGCGCACAACACCAAGAAGGTCGACGTCGACAGCCTGAAGCTGTTCCGTGACCGCTTCGACATCCCGGTCAAGGATGAAGAGCTGGAAAACCTGCCGTTCTTCAAGCCAGAGCCCAACAGCGCCGAGGCCCGTTACCTGGCCGACCGTCGTCAGGCCCTGGGCGGTTTCGTGCCACAGCGTCGCGCCAACAGCTTCAGCGTGCCGACCCCGCCACTGGACACGCTGAAAGCGATCCTGGACGGCTCGGGCGACCGTGAAATCTCCACCACCATGGCTTTCGTGCGCATCCTGGCGCAGCTGGTCAAGGACAAGGAAATCGGCCCGCGCATCGTCCCGATCATCCCGGACGAAGCCCGTACCTTCGGTATGGAAGGCATGTTCCGTCAGTTGGGCATCTACTCCTCCGTAGGCCAACTGTACGAGCCAGTCGATAAAGACCAGGTGATGTTCTACAAGGAAGACCAGAAAGGTCAGATCCTTGAAGAAGGCATCAACGAAGCGGGCGCCATGAGCTCGTTCATCGCTGCCGGTACTTCGTACTCCAGCCACAACCAGCCAATGCTGCCGTTCTACATCTTCTACTCGATGTTCGGCTTCCAGCGTATCGGCGACCTGGCCTGGGCCGCTGGCGACAGCCGCACCCGTGGTTTCCTGATCGGCGGCACCGCCGGCCGTACCACCCTGAACGGTGAAGGCCTGCAGCACGAAGACGGTCACAGCCACATCCTGGCTGGCACCATCCCGAACTGCCGCACCTATGATCCTACCTACGGCTACGAGCTGGCGGTGATCATCCAGGACGGCATGAAGAAGATGACCGAAGAGCAGCAGGACGTCTTCTACTACATCACCGTGATGAACGAGTCCTACCAGCAACCTGCCATGCCGGCCGGTGTCGAGGAAGGCATCGTCAAGGGCATGTACCTGCTGGAAGAAGACAAGAAAGAAGCGGCCCACCACGTACAACTGCTGGGTTCGGGCACCATCCTGCGCGAAGTCCGCGAGGCGGCGAAGATCCTGCGCGAGCAGTTCAACGTCGGCGCCGATGTATGGAGCGTCACCAGCTTCAACGAACTGCGTCGCGACGGCCTGGCCGCCGAGCGCTTCAACCGCCTGCACCCAGGCCAGAAGCCTCGCGCCACCTACGTCGAAGAGTGCCTGACTGGCCGCAAGGGCCCGGTCATCGCTTCCACCGACTACATGAAGCTGTTCGCCGAGCAGATCCGTCAGTGGGTTCCTTCCAAGGAATTCAAAGTCCTGGGTACCGATGGCTTCGGTCGCAGCGACAGCCGCAAGAAGCTGCGTCACTTCTTCGAAGTCGACCGTCACTTCGTTGTGCTGGCCGCCCTGGAAGCCTTGGCTGATCGTGGCGACATCGAACCTAAAGTGGTGGCCGAGGCCATCGTGAAGTTCGGTATCGACCCCGAGAAACGCAACCCACTGGACTGCTGAGGAGTATTTTCGTGAGCGAGATCATTCGCGTACCTGACATCGGCAGCGGTGAGGGTGAAGTAATTGAATTGCTGGTCAAGGTCGGCGACCGTATCGAAGCCGACCAGAGCCTGCTGACCCTGGAATCGGACAAGGCGAGCATGGAAATCCCTGCTCCCAAGGCCGGTGTGGTCAAGGCCATCAAGGTCAAGCTGGGCGACCGCCTGAAAGAAGGCGACGACGTGCTGGAGCTGGAAGTCGAGGGCGCTGCCGCAGCCCCCGCGGCGCCTGCGCCTGCCGCTGCTGCCCCTGCTGCTGCACCACAAGCCGCAGCGCCTGCTCCCGCTGCAGCACCGGCCCCGGCCGCTGCTGCCGCCAGCAAGGACGTGCACGTGCCGGACATCGGTTCGTCGGGCAAGGCCCAGATCATCGAGATCTCGGTCAAGGTCGGCGACACCGTCGAGGCTGATCAGTCGCTGATCACCCTGGAATCCGACAAGGCCAGCATGGAAATCCCGTCGCCGGAAGCCGGCGTGGTCGAAAGCATCAGCGTCAAACTGAACGACGAAGTGGGTACTGGCGACCTGATCCTGGTGCTGAAGGTTGCGGGCGCAGCCCCTGCCGCCGCACCGGCCCAGGCTGCCGCGCCTGCTGCTGCCGCCCCGGCACCTGCTGCTGCACCGGCGCCTGCCGCTGCCGCCGCTGCGCCTAGCGTGCAGGACATCCACGTGCCGGACATCGGCTCGTCGGGCAAGGCCAAGATCATCGAGCTGTCGGTCAAGGTCGGCGACAACGTCGAAGTCGATCAATCGCTGATCACCCTGGAATCGGACAAGGCCAGCATGGAGATCCCGTCTCCTGCTGCTGGCGTGGTCGAGAGCATCAGCGTCAAGCTGGACGACGAAGTCGGCACGGGCGATCTGATCCTCAAGCTGAAAGTCGCTGGCGCAGCCCCTGCTGCCGCCCCGGCTCAAGCTGCCGCCCCGGCCGCCGCTGCGCCTGCCGCAGCCCCGGCTGCCAAGGCGCCAGCCGCCCCAGCCCCTGCCGCTGCCGCCCCGGCTGCAGCTTCGGGTGCCAAGGTTCACGCAGGCCCGGCGGTTCGCCAGCTGGCCCGCGAGTTCGGCGTAGAGCTGAGCGCCGTCAGCGCCACCGGTCCGCACGGCCGTATCCTGAAAGAAGACGTTCAGGCCTACGTGAAGTCGATCATGACCAAGGCCAAGGAAGCCCCTGCTGCCGCAGCAGGCGCTACCGGCGGCGCTGGCATCCCGCCGATCCCGGTCGTGGACTTCAGCCGCTTCGGTGAAATCGAAGAAGTGCCGATGACCCGCCTGATGCAGGCCGGTGCCACCAACCTGCACCGCAGCTGGCTGAACGTGCCGCACGTTACCCAGTTCGACCAGGCTGACATCACCGAGCTGGAAGCTTTCCGCGTCGCGCAGAAAGCCGTGGCCGAGAAGGCTGGCGTGAAGCTGACCGTGCTGCCGTTGCTGCTCAAGGCGTGCGCCCACCTGCTCAAGGAGCTGCCGGACTTCAATGCGTCCCTGGCCCCGAGCGGCAAGGCCATCATCCGCAAGAAGTACGTCAACGTCGGCTTCGCGGTAGACACCCCTGACGGCCTGCTGGTACCGGTCATCAAGAACGTCGACCAGAAGAGCCTGCTGCAACTGGCTGCAGAAGCGGCGGCCCTGGCTGAAAAAGCCCGGACCAAAAAGCTTTCGGCAGACGACATGCAGGGTGCGTGCTTCACGATCTCCAGCCTCGGCCACATTGGCGGCACCGGCTTCACGCCGATCGTCAACGCGCCGGAAGTGGCGATCCTGGGTGTGTCCAAGGCCACCATCCAGCCTGTGTGGGACGGCAAAGCCTTCCAACCCAAGCTGATGCTGCCGCTGTCGCTGTCCTACGATCACCGCGTGATCAACGGCGCCGCCGCCGCGCGCTTCACCAAGCGCCTGGGCGACCTGCTGGCCGACATCCGCACCATGCTGCTGTAAACCGCTGTTCGCTGCCTCCCCTTGCGGGGGGCAGCCTGTTTTTTTCGAGCGCCACGCTCGTACCTCAACCCCGCCAATTTGGCGGGGCTTTTTTTTGCTTTTAAAACGGCGCGCCACCCATCCAATGGCGAACAAACAAGGCGCCAGATTGGGGTTGCCCCAAGTGATTTCGTTTTAAAAACCACCCGGTCACTGGCGCCAACAAACCCACCATAAACACTGATTTTCGCCCGAAATTGAAGTATCGACTCGCCCTGCCGATAACGATACAGGCACGGAGCCACTGTATTGCTTGTCAGCCTGAGCGCCATGATGCAACCTTGCCATATGCGCCCGGTTCCACAGGGTTTTGACCCGCCGCGCACGACCAGCACTCTTGAAGCGAGCTCTCCATGAAAAGCCAACCCGATGCCGCCAGCCGTATGGCGGCCGAGGTAGTGACGCAATTACCGGTGCCTTCGCGCCTCGGTATGCTGCGTTTCGAACGGCTGAATGAAGCCAATTGGGCTCTGCTGTTCCTGGACCCCAACTGCGAGCGCCAATTCGGCCTGCCCGCAGCGGAGCTGTGCGCGCTGGTCGGCTCGCCCTACGCCAGCCTCATGGAGCCGGAAGCTCGCTATCAGTTGCATGATTCCATCCAACTGCAACTGGCCAACAAGCCCCATTACCTGGTGCGCTACACCTTGCACACATCAAGCGGCCCGTTGTCGCTGCTGGAGTTGGGCGAGCCTTACAAGCAACACAATCGCCAGCTATTGCGTGGCTACCTGCTGGTGGTCGAATCCCTGGTCGGTGAGCTGCTGCCGGACGACGGCGATCTGGAGACCCAGAACAATCGCCTGCAGGCCGCCCTGGAACTGAACCAGCGCGCCCAGCAGGAACAGCTGCAACACCTGGAGCGCGTGCGCGCCCAGCAAGACCTGATCCTGCGCCTGGCGCGCCAGCGCTACAGCACCAACAACCCGCTGCAGGAAGCCGGGCAACTGATTACCCGCAGCGCCTGCGAGATCTATGGCATCAGCGGCGCCCGGTTGTGGAACCTGGTGGGCCAGCGCCTGGAATCCATCGCCGCCTACGACGTGGCCAGCGATGAATACCGCCAGCCCTCCCCCATCGATATCAGCCAGTACCCCAACTACCTCGAAGCCCTGCACACCAGCCGCGCCGTGGACGTCAACGATACCGCCAGCGACCCGCGCACCCTGGAAATGGCCGACATGCTGCAGGCCCAAGGCATCAACGCCGTACTCGACGCCAGTATCCGCATCGACGGCCAGGTGGTGGGCGTGCTGTGCCTGGAGCAGACCGGGGCCACGCGCCCGTGGCAGTCCGACGAGATCGCCTTCGCTGGCGAGTTGGCCGATCAGTTCGCTCAGGTCATCAACAACCATAACCGCCGCACCGCCACCAGTGCCCTGCACTTGTTCCAGCGCGCGGTGGAGCAAAGCGCCAACGCCTTCCTGCTGGTGAATTGCGATGGCGTGGTGGAGTACGTGAACCCCAGCTTCACCGCGATCACCCAGTACAGCACCGAGGAAGTCCACGGCCAGCGCCTGTCGCAACTGCCGGCCCTGGAAAACCTCAGCGAGATCCTCTTCGACGCCCCCTCCAGCCTGGCCAACAGCAACAGCTGGCAGGGCGAATTCAAGAGCCGGCGCAAGAACCTGGAACCCTACTGGGGCCAGCTGTCGATTTCCAAGGTGTACGGCGACAACCGCGAACTGACTCACTACATCGGCATCTACGAAGACATCACCCAGAGCAAGCTGGCCCAGCAGCGCATCGAGCGCTTGGCCTACACCGACAACCTGACCAGCCTGGGCAACCGCCCGGCGTTCATCCGCAACCTGGACGAGCGCTTTGCCCGTGATAGCAACACACCCATCAGCCTGCTGCTGGTGGACATCGACAACTTCAAGCGCATCAACGACAGCCTCGGCCACCAGACCGGCGACAAGCTGTTGATCAGCCTGGCCCGCCGCCTGCGCAACAGCCTGAGCCCCAGCGGCAGCCTGGCGCGCTTCGCCAGTAACGAATTCGCGGTCCTGCTGGACAACACCGACCTTGAGACCGGCCACCAGACCGCCGTGCAGGTGCTCAAGACCCTCGACAAGCCGATGTTCGTCGACAACCAGCTGATCAACGTTACCGGCTCCGTGGGCCTGGCCTGCGCGCCGCTGCATGGCCGCGACCCGCAGACCCTGATGAAAAACGCAGGCCTGGCCCTGCACAAGGCCAAGGCCAACGGCAAACACCAGGTGCAGGTGTTCACCGAGGCGCTGAACGCCGAGGCCAGCTACAAGCTTTTCGTGGAAAACAACCTGCGCCGCGCCCTGACCCAGAACGAGCTGGAAGTGTTCTACCAGCCCAAACTGTGCCTGCGCACCGGTCGCCTGCTGGGCATGGAAGCCCTGCTGCGCTGGAACCACCCGGAAAAGGGCATGATCCGCCCCGACCAGTTCATCAGCGTGGCGGAAGAAACCGGCCTGATCATTCCCATCGGCAAGTGGATCGCGCGCCAGGCCTGCCGCATGACCAAAACCCTGAGCGCCGCTGGCCTGGGTCAGTTACAGGTGGCCATCAACCTGTCGCCCAAGCAGTTCTCCGACCCCGACCTGGTGGCGTCCATCGCCCACATCCTCAAGGAAGAAGCCCTGGACCCGGCGCTGCTGGAGCTGGAACTGACCGAAGGCCTGCTGCTGGAGGCCACCGACGACACCCACCAGCAACTCGACCAGCTCAAGGCCCTGGGCCTGACCCTGGCCATGGACGACTTTGGTACCGGCTATTCGTCGCTCAGCTACCTGAAGAAATTCCCGATCGACATCATCAAGATCGATCGCAGCTTCATCCACGAGATACCGGACAACCAGGACGACATGGAGATCACCTCGGCAGTGATCGCCATGGCCCACAACCTGAAACTCAAGGTGGTGGCCGAAGGTATCGAGACCGCCGAACAGCTGAGTTTCCTGCGCCGCCACCGCTGCGACGTGGGCCAGGGCTACCTGTTCGACCGCCCCATCCCCAGCCATGAGCTGCTGCGCAAGCTCAAACGCTATCCGCGCGGCCCGGTGGCCTGACAGCGGCGCGACTCTCGGGCAAACTGTGGGGCTATCAATAGATGACCACCCAGGTTATCCACACCTGCATTAAGGGGAATGGGACATGGTTCTGCGCTCGGAGATTCTTGTGAACAAAAACGTCTTGCCCACTGCGGCCCAGGCACTGCCTGGCCGCGAAACCCCGATGAGCGTGCCGGCCGAGCACTTCGTCAACGGCCGCCCGCTGACCGGGCCGTTCCCGGAGGGCCTGGAAGTGGCCATTCTGGGCATGGGCTGCTTCTGGGGCGCCGAGCGCCTGCTGTGGCAACAGCCGGGCGTGTACACCACCGCCGTAGGTTACGCCGGCGGCATGACGCCCAACCCTACCTATGAAGAAACCTGCTCGGGCCTGACCGGCCACAGCGAAGTGGTACTGGTGGTGTTCGACCCCAAGGAAACCAGCTACGAAGCGCTGCTCAAACCGTTCTGGGAATCCCACAACCCGACCCAGGGCATGCGCCAGGGCGGCGACATTGGCACCCAGTACCGTTCGGTGATCTTTGCGACCACGCCTGAGCAATTGGCGAAAGCCGAGGCCAGCAAGGCGGCGTACCAAGAAGAGCTGACCAAGGCCGGCGAAGGTGAAATCACCACCGAAATCGCCGAAGCACCGGCGTTCTACTATGCCGAGGCGTACCACCAGCAATACCTGGCCAAGAACCCCGAGGGTTACTGTGGCCTGGGCGGCACCGGCGTGTGCATGCCGCCGTGGTTGAATCGCTGATCAAGCTCCCTGCCTGACTCAAGGGCCTAATCGCGAGCAAGCTTTGCTCCCACAGTGTTGAGCTCTACGCCTGTATACGGCTCAACACTGTGGGAGCAAAGCTTGCTCGCGATGAGGCCAGCACAGGCAACCCACTACCCAGGGATCTGCCGCCAGCTTATTCGGCGATCAACCAATCCATCCGCCAGCTACCTTGAGTCTGCCCCAGCTTCACTGCCAGCCATGGCAGCAGCTGACGCAATTCCTCTTCCAGCCCCCAAGGCGGGTTGGCAATCGCCAGGCCCGAGCCGTTCAGGCTGTCAGGCCGCTCAAGGGAGTGCACCAGCAGCTCCACGCGCAACAGCTTCGGCGCGCCGCTGCCGGCCAAGTCCTGGTAGAAACGCTTGAGCGCACGCTGGTCTTTCACCGGGTACCACACGGCCGCCACGGTCTGGCGCATACGCCCTACCGCTTCCTTCAGCGCCTTGGCGCAACGCTGCATTTCATCCAGCTGCTCGAACGGCGGGTCAATCAGCATCACTGCACGCTTTTCCGGCACCGGCAGCAGGGCACGCGGCACATGCCACCCCTCACCCAGGTGCACGGCCACGCGGCGGTCCCACTTCATGTTTTCCTTGAGCAGCAAACCATCCTCAGGATGCTTTTCGTTGAGCTGAACGCGGTCCTGAGGGCGCGTCAGGCGGCGCGCCACTTCCGGGGAACCGGGGTAGTAACGCAGCTCGCCGTCAGGGTTCATGTCGCGGATCATGCCCATGTAGTCGGCCGTCAGCGCGGGCAGGTCATCGGCCTGCCACAGGCGGGCGATGCCTTCCAGAAACTCGCCGGTGCGGCTGGCCTGGTCGCCGCGCAGGTCGTACAGACCAATGCCGGCGTGGGTGTCCAGGTACGCAAAGGGCTGCTCCTTGCGCGACATCAGCGCAAGCAGACGGCTCAGGACCAGGTGTTTGAAGACGTCGGCGTGGTTGCCGGCGTGGTAGGCGTGACGATAGTTCATGGCAACTCCTGCAAGGCCGGGGAGTTTACCTTGAGCCGGCCCCACAACCCAAGTTGCAGGGCCGGCGATCCGATCACTTGCCGGCGTGATAGGCGGCGCGCGAGACCTCGAAGCGTGCCTGGATGGCCCCGGAAGGCCGCTTGCCCAGCACGCTGACCAGCCAGATGGCCAGGGCCGCGAGCACGAAGCCCGGGATAATTTCATACAGCTCGATGGGGCTGAAGTTTTTCCACAGCACCACGGTGACCGCCCCGGTGACAATACCGGCCAGAGCGCCGTTGCGGGTCATGCCCTTCCACAGCACCGACAGCAGCACCACCGGCCCGAATGCCGCGCCAAAGCCTGCCCAGGCGTAGCTGACCAGCCCCAGCACACGGTTTTCCGGGTTCGCAGCCAAGGCAATCGCCACCAGCGCCACCACCAGTACCATCGCCCGGCCCACCCAGACCAGCTCGCGCTGACCGGCGCCCTTGCGCAGGAACGCCTTGTAGAAGTCTTCGGTCAGCGCGCTGGAACACACCAGCAGCTGGCAACTGAGCGTGCTCATCACGGCCGCCAGGATGGCCGACAGCAACACGCCGGCGATCCACGGGTTGAACAGGATCTTGGCCAGTTCGATAAACACCCGCTCATGGTTTTCAGTCACCGCACCCGCGTGATCCGGGTGCGCCGCAAAATAGGCAATGCCGAAAAAACCCACCGCCACGGTGCCGCCCAGGCACAGGATCATCCAGGCCATGGAGATGCGCCGCGCCTTGGCGATCGACTTCACCGAATCCGCTGCCATGAAGCGCGCCAGAATGTGCGGCTGGCCAAAGTAGCCCAGGCCCCAACCCAACAGCGAGACGATGCCGATGAAGCTGGTGTTGCGCAGCATGTCGAAGTTGGCCGGGCTGTTCGCCTCAATCGCCATGAACGTGGTGTCCACGCCGCCGGTAGCCAGCATCACCACGATGGGCGTGAGGATCAGGGCAAAGATCATCAGCGTGGCCTGCACCGTGTCGGTCCAGCTCACGGCCAGGAAACCGCCGACGAAGGTGTAGGCAATGGTGGCCGCCGCGCCGGCCCACAGCGCCGTTTCGTAGCTCATGCCGAACGTGCTTTCGAACAACCGCGCCCCGGCGACGATGCCCGACGCGCAGTAAATGGTGAAGAACAGCAGGATGACCACCGCCGAAATGATGCGCAGCATCCCGCTTTTATCCTCGAAACGGCTGGCAAAGTAATCCGGCAGGGTCAGTGCGTCGCCACAATGCTCGGTCTGCACCCGCAGGCGCCCGGCCACGAACAGCCAATTCAGATAGGCCCCGATGATCAAACCGATGGCGATCCAGCTTTCCGACAGCCCCGACAGATAGATCGCACCCGGCAAACCCATCAGCAGCCAGCCGCTCATGTCCGAGGCGCCGGCCGACAGGGCGGTGACCACGCTGCCCAGGCTGCGACCACCGAGGATGTAGTCCGACAGGTTGTTGGTGCTGCGGTAGGCCATCAGGCCAATCAGCACCATGACAGCGATGTAGATCACGAAGGTGATCAATGTGGGATTGCTCACACCCATGGCAAACGTCCTTTTCTAGTTGTTGTTGTGTTGCAACCATCGGGTTGCACCTTTCTGTACGACGGCCGGCGCCACGAAAACGGGTTGCACCATCGAAGTGCATTTTGGTGCGATCAGCGGACAGGGCGCAACCGATATGGCCTGCAAGTTGCACCTTGTTACAGAACAGTCGGCAAATGGCGGCAAAGCCCTGATTCTGCTTCTTTCGGGAGCATTGCTAGCGATTCTCGCACCCCATTTGTGCAGATTCCCCACACCCGATGGGCGACCCGATGACAGGTGCAACTTTTCTTCAAAATACGGGTTGCACCTAGTTGCACCTTACCGTGAGCAACGGCTAATCTTGCCGCCGGCTTTATTGCCACACCCACGTGGCCTTGATGAGGACAAGAAATTGGCGACGACCACCCTGGGGGTCAAACTTGACGACCCTACCCGCGAGCGACTGAAAACGGCTGCGCAATCGATCGACCGCACCCCGCACTGGTTGATCAAGCAGGCGATTTTCAATTACCTGGAAAAGCTCGAGGGTGGCGCCACCCTGCCTGAACTCAATGGCCACGCGCACTCGGCCAACGACGACGCCGGCGAACTGCAGGCCGACCACGCCCACCAGTGCTTCCTGGAATTTGCCGAAAGCATCCTGCCGCAGTCGGTGCTGCGCGCCGCCATCACCGGCGCCTACCGCCGCCCGGAACCTGAAGTGGTGCCGATGCTGCTGGAACAGGCGCGCCTGCCGGCCGCCATGGCCGAAGCCACCAACAAGCTGGCCGCCGGCATTGCCGAAAAACTGCGTAACCAGAAGAGCGCCGGTGGCCGTGCCGGCATCGTCCAGGGCCTGCTGCAGGAATTTTCCCTGAGCTCCCAGGAAGGTGTGGCGCTGATGTGCCTGGCCGAAGCGCTGCTGCGCATCCCCGACAAAGGCACCCGCGACGCGCTGATCCGCGACAAGATCAGCAACGGCAACTGGCAGCCGCACCTGGGCAACAGCCCGTCGCTGTTCGTCAACGCCGCCACCTGGGGCCTGCTGCTGACCGGCAAACTGGTGTCCACGCACAACGAAGCGGGCCTGACTTCGTCCCTGAGCCGTATCATCGGCAAGAGCGGCGAGCCGATGATCCGCAAGGGCGTCGACATGGCCATGCGCCTGATGGGCGAGCAGTTCGTTACCGGCGAAACCATCGCCGAGGCCCTGGCCAACGCCAGCAAGTTCGAAGCCAAGGGCTTCCGCTACTCCTACGACATGCTGGGTGAAGCGGCGCTGACCGAGCACGACGCGCAGAAATACCTGGCGTCCTACGAGCAGGCCATCCACTCCATCGGCAAGGCCTCCCACGGCCGCGGCATCTATGAAGGCCCGGGCATCTCCATCAAGCTGTCGGCGCTGCACCCGCGCTACAGCCGCGCCCAGTACGAGCGCGTGATGGACGAGCTGTACCCGCGTCTGCTGTCGCTGACCCTGCTGGCCAAGCAGTACGACATCGGCCTGAACATCGACGCCGAGGAAGCCGATCGCCTGGAGCTGTCCCTGGACCTGCTCGAGCGCCTGTGCTTCGAGCCGCAACTGACCGGCTGGAACGGCATCGGCTTCGTGATCCAGGCCTACCAGAAGCGCTGCCCGTACGTGATTGACTACGTCATCGACCTGGCACGCCGCAGCCGTCACCGCCTGATGATCCGCCTGGTGAAGGGCGCTTACTGGGACAGCGAGATCAAACGCGCCCAGGTCGAGGGACTGGAAGGCTACCCGGTTTACACCCGCAAGGTGTACACCGACGTGTCCTACATCGCCTGCGCGCGCAAGCTGCTGTCGGTGCCGGAAGTCATCTACCCGCAGTTCGCCACCCACAACGCCCACACCCTGTCGGCCATCTACCACATCGCCGGTCAGAACTATTACCCCGGCCAGTACGAGTTCCAGTGCCTGCACGGCATGGGCGAACCGCTGTACGAACAGGTTGTAGGCAAGGTCGCCGACGGCAAGCTGAACCGTCCGTGCCGCGTGTACGCACCGGTAGGCACCCATGAAACGCTGCTGGCCTACCTGGTACGCCGCCTGCTGGAAAACGGCGCCAACACCTCGTTCGTCAACCGCATCGCCGACACCTCCATTTCCATCCAGGAACTGGTGGCCGACCCGGTCAGCACCATCGAGCGCATGGCCACCCAGGAAGGCAACACCGGCCTGCCGCATCCGCGCATCCCGCTGCCACGCGACCTGTACGGCAGCGAACGCGCCAACTCGGCCGGCATCGACATGGCCAACGAACACCGCCTGGCGTCGTTGTCGTGCGCCTTACTGAGCACCGCCCACACTGACTGGAAAGCCGTGCCAATGCTGGGCTGCGACGCCAGCAACGAAACAGCCCAGGCCGTGCTGAACCCGTCCGATCATCGCGACATCGTCGGCCATGTGCAGGAAGCCACTGTCGCGGACGTCGACAACGCCATCCTCTGCGCCATGAGCAACGGCCCGATCTGGCAGGCCACCCCACCAGCCGAGCGCGCTGCCATCCTGGAACGCGCCGCCGACCTGATGGAAGCCGAGATCCAGCCACTGATGGGCCTGCTGGCCCGCGAAGCCGGCAAGACCTTCGCCAACGCCATCGCCGAAGTACGCGAAGCCGTGGACTTCCTGCGCTACTACGCGGTGCAGGCGCGCAACGACTTCAGCAACGACGCCCACCGCCCGCTGGGCCCGGTGGTGTGCATCAGCCCGTGGAACTTCCCGCTGGCGATCTTCACCGGCCAGGTAGCCGCAGCACTGGCCGCCGGCAACCCGGTACTGGCCAAGCCGGCCGAACAGACCCCGCTGGTAGCGGCCCAGGCCGTGCGCCTGCTGCTGGAAGCCGGCATCCCCGAGGGCGTGGTGCAACTACTGCCAGGCCGCGGCGAAACCGTGGGTGCACGCCTGGTAGGCGATGATCGCGTCAAGGGCGTGATGTTCACCGGCTCCACCGAGGTGGCGCGCCTGCTGCAACGCAACATCGCCGGGCGCCTGGACAGCCAGGGTCGTCCGATCCCGCTGATCGCCGAAACCGGCGGCCAGAACGCGATGATTGTCGATTCGTCGGCGCTGACCGAACAAGTGGTCATCGACGTGGTGTCCTCGGCCTTCGACTCGGCCGGCCAGCGTTGCTCGGCCCTGCGCGTGCTGTGCCTGCAGGAAGACTCCGCCGACCGCGTGATCGAAATGCTCAAGGGCGCCATGGCCGAATCGCGCCTGGGCAACCCCGAGCGCCTGTCCGTGGACATCGGCCCGGTGATCGACGCCGAGGCCAAGGCGGGCATCGAGAAGCACATCCAGGGCATGCGCGACAAAGGCCGCGCCGTGTACCAGGTGGCCATCGCCGATGCCGACGAAGTGAAACGCGGCACCTTCGTGATGCCGACGCTGATCGAGCTGGAAAGCTTCGACGAACTGCAGCGCGAGATCTTCGGCCCGGTGCTGCACGTGGTGCGCTACAGCCGCAAGAACCTGGACCAGTTGATCGAGCAGATCAACGCTTCCGGCTATGGCCTGACCCTGGGCGTACACACCCGCATCGACGAGACCATCGCCAAGGTGATCGACAACGTCAACGCCGGTAACGTCTACGTCAACCGCAACATCGTCGGCGCCGTGGTCGGCGTGCAGCCGTTCGGCGGCGAAGGCCTGTCGGGCACCGGCCCGAAAGCCGGTGGACCGCTGTACCTGTACCGCCTGTTGTCCACTCGCCCTGAAGATGCCATCGAGCACACCTTCAAGCGCGCCGACGGCGAAACTGCCCCGGACGTGCGCCTGCGCGACGCCATGGCCAAGCCCCTGCAAGCCTTGCAAGCCTGGGCCGGCAGCAACCAGCACGCTGAACTGGCCGCCGTGTGCGCCCAGTACGCCTTGCAGTCGCAAAGCGGCGTGACCCGCCAACTGGTGGGCCCGACCGGCGAGCGCAACAGCTACAGCATCCTGCCGCGCGAGCACATCCTGTGCCTGGCCGACCAGGAAGCCGACCTGCTGGTGCAACTGGCCGCCGCCCTGGCCGTGGGCAGCACCGCCGTGTGGCCCGAAGCCGAGCTGAGCAAGGCCCTGCGTGGCCGCCTGCCGAAGGAAGTGCAGGCACGCATCCAGCTGGTTGCCGATTGGAACAAGGACGACGTGGTGTTCGACGCCGTTCTGCACCATGGCGACTGCGACCAGCTGCGCGCCGTGTGCCAGCAGGTGGCCAAGCGGGCCGGTGCCATTGTTGGCGTACAGGGGCTGTCCCATGGCGAAAGCAACATTGCCTTGGAGCGGTTGGTGATCGAGCGGGCGTTGAGCGTCAACACCGCGGCGGCAGGCGGTAACGCCAGCCTGATGACCATCGGCTGATTGCAGCCCCCCCTGAAAGCACGCAGCGCCTGTGACGCGGCCGGCTCCTACCACGGACGGTGTAGGAGCCGACTTTAGTCGCGATGCAGACGACGCGGTTTCAAGACGCTCCCCCCATGTAGCAGCGGCCGCCAGGCCGCGTCACAGGCACTGCGGACCACCTGATACACCGCGTGCGCCAGACGCAGCCTTCGGCAACTGCTACAAGGTGGGTGTCAGCCAGCCTTGCAGGGTGTCGGGCATCAACGCCAGCGCCACCGTGAATTCGATCGTCATCCAGCTCACACCCAACGTCATCCACACCCCGTTCACCCAGGTCATGCCGCTGTTGCTTGCCCCGAGCGGGTCGCCACCGGCCGCGTTGACGGTCTTCTGGATGCACAACAGTATCCAGGTCTGGATACCTACCCATATCGGCGCTATAGCCGTGCATAACGTGGTGCTGACGAAAAACGCGGCGTACACCGGCCCTATGCCCACCAGGATGAACAGCACAGTCATGGCCAACGGCGACCAGCCCATGGCCACCCCTCTGGCCTGAGCCCCTCCCCTGATCTTGGAAAACAGCGAGTACGCGAAGAACACTGCAAATGCCGCCCGAATCACCGGCCAGACCGGTTTGCCCGTGACACGACGGTAGGCATGCCAGTGCTGGTAGAACCAGGCCAGCATGTACAGCCCTGCGCTCAGCACCGACAGCAGGATGAGTTTTCGAGACGATACGATGTAGAAGTCAGGGCGCGCGATTGCTTCGTTCAAGGAAGTAACTCCAGGGGAATTGATGACCAACAAGGCGCCTTTGTACCGACAACGCACAGGGGTCCGCTGCCAGCGCATTCCGAC
Organism: gamma proteobacterium L18; assembly: GCA_000497835.1. Lineage (GTDB taxonomy): Bacteria > Pseudomonadota > Gammaproteobacteria > Pseudomonadales > Pseudomonadaceae > Aquipseudomonas. Next base: position 257,348 of record KI547169.1, read on the forward strand.
ATCAACGTCAGACCGGTCCGAGTTTTTTCGCGCATCCGCCACCGCCATCATCACCGTGATCTATCTTGCTGTTCCCGCCCCGCGCCCGCTTCTACACTCGGCGCATCACTAACAGGGATGCCGCCATGTCCGAGACACTCCTCAGCGCCCGCAACCTGGCCTTCGAGCTCTACGAAGTGCTCGACGCCGAAAGCCTCACCCAGCGCGAACGCTTCGCCGAGCACAACCGCGAAACCTTCGACGCCGCCATCGGCACCGCCCGCAGCATCGCCGAGAAGTACTTTGCGCCGCACAACCGCAAGGCCGACGAAAACGAACCGCGCTACGAAAACGGCGCTGCGGTGTTGATCCCCGAGGTGAAGCCGGCGGTCGACGCGTTCCTGCAGGCCGGCTTTCTCAACGCCGCACGCTCGTTCGAAGACGGCGGCATGCAACTGCCCACCCTGTTGTCCCAGGCCTGCTTCGCTCATTTTCAGGCCGCCAACGCCGGCAGTACTTCGTATCCGTTCCTGACCATGGGCGCCGCCAACCTGATCGAAAGCTTCGGCAGCGATGAGCAGAAACAGCGTTTTCTGCAGCCGATGATCGAGGGGCGATTCTTCGGCACCATGGCCCTCACCGAGCCCCATGCCGGCTCGTCGCTGTCGGACATCCGCACCCGGGCCGAGCCAGCCGCCGACGGCAGCTACCGGCTCAAGGGCAACAAGATCTTCATTTCCGGCGGCGATCACCCGCTGTCGGAGAACATAGTGCACCTGGTACTGGCCAAACTGCCGGACGCGCCGCCCGGCGTGAAGGGCATCTCGCTGTTCATCGTGCCCAAGTTCCTGGTCAACGACGACGGCAGCCTGGGCCCGCGCAATGACGTGCTGCTGGCCGGGCTGTTTCACAAGATGGGCTGGCGCGGCACCACATCAACGGCGCTCAACTTCGGCGATAACGGCAACTGCGTTGGCTATCTGGTAGGCAAGCCGCACCACGGTCTGAGCTACATGTTCCAGATGATGAACGAGGCGCGCATCGGCGTGGGCATGGGCGCGGTAATGCTCGGCTACGCCGGCTACCTGTACTCGCTGGACTACGCCCGCGAACGCCCGCAAGGCCGCCTGCCCGACGCCAAGGATCCCACCGCAGCGCCAGTGGCGATCATCAACCACGCCGATGTGCGGCGCATGCTGCTGACCCAGAAAGCCTACGTGGAAGGTGCATTCGACCTGGGCCTGTATGCGGCGCGACTGTTTGACGACACCCTCACCGGGGAGACCGATGAGGTGCGCCGGCAGGCCCATGAACTGCTCGACTTGCTGACGCCTATCGTCAAATCCTGGCCATCGGAGTTCTGCCTGAAAGCCAACGAATTGGCCATCCAGATTCTGGGCGGGCACGGGTATACGCGTGAATACCCGGTGGAGCAGTACTACCGCGACAACCGCCTGAACCCTATCCACGAAGGCACCCACGGCATCCAGTCCCTGGACTTGCTGGGCCGCAAGCTGGCGCAGAATGGCGGTGCTGGGCTCAAGCAGTTGATGCGACTGATCAGCGAGACCTGCGAGCGCGCCCAGCCCCACGCATCCCTGAGCGCGCTACGCCAACCGCTTGAGCAGATGCTGACGGCCCTGCAGGGGGTGACGCTGAGCCTGCTGGGTGATCTGGCCAAGGGCCAAATCACTGCCACTTTGGCCAACTCGGCGCTGTACCTGAAAGTGTTCGGCCATACCGTGATCGGCTGGCGCTGGCTGGAGCAGGCGATTCGGGCGCAGGAGGGTTTGGACAAGGGTAATGCGGCCGATAGCGAGTTTTATCAGGGCAAGTTGCAAGCGGCGCGGTACTTCCTGGCCTGGGAGCTGCCAGCCTGTCATCACGACCTGCATCTGTTGCAGAGCCGTGATGACACTTGTCTGGCGATGGATGACGCCTGGTTCTAGTTCATTCGTTGGCCTTGAGGGCCTCTCGCGAGCAAGCTTTGCTCCCACAGTGGTGCGGCTTACATCGGTGGTTGCTTCCCCACTGTGGGAGCAAAGCTTGCTCGCGAGGGGCCCGCAAAAGCGACAACCAGCGAAGCTTTTTGACATAGGTACATTTGCACAGGTTAGAATCCCTTGGCACGCAGCCTGCATGATGCACGCTGCTTCGCCACCTCAGTTTTAGGGAGTACTGCCTTTGAATGCGACGACCATCAACAGCCTGTTCTTGATCGGCGCGTTGCTGGTAGGCGCTAGTATTCTGGTCAGCTCTCTGTCCTCGCGCCTGGGCATCCCCATTCTGGTGATCATCCTGGCCGTGGGCATGGCCGCCGGTGTCGACGGCGGCGGTATCATTTTCGACAACTACCCCACGGCCTATCTGGTCGGCAACCTGGCACTGGCGGTGATCCTGCTCGACGGCGGCTTGCGAACGCGGGTGGCCAGTTTCCGCGTGGCGCTATGGCCGGCCTTGTCGCTGGCCACGGTGGGCGTGCTGATTACCACGGGCCTTACCGGCGTACTGGCCGCGTGGCTGTTCAACCTCAACATCATCCAGGGCCTGCTGATCGGCGCCATCGTCGGCTCCACGGACGCTGCGGCGGTGTTCTCGCTGCTGGGCGGCAAGGGCCTGAACGAACGGGTAACGGCGAGCCTCGAGATCGAATCGGGCAGCAACGACCCCATGGCGGTGTTCCTCACCGTGACCTTGATCGACATGCTGGCCAGCCACCAGACCGGCCTGCACTGGAGCCTGCTGGGCCATCTGATCCAGGAGTTCGGCATCGGCGCCATCATTGGCCTGGGCGGCGGATGGCTGATGCTGCAACTGGTCAACCGCATCCACCTGGCCGGCGGCCTGTACCCCATCCTGGTCATCGCCGGCGGGCTGGTGGTGTTCGCCCTGACCAACGCCCTGCACGGCAGCGGCTTCCTGGCCGTGTACCTGTGCGGCCTGGTGATGGGCAACAAGCCGATCCGCAGCCGCCACGGCATCCTGCACATGCTCGATGGCATGGCCTGGCTGGCGCAGATCGGCATGTTCCTGGTGCTGGGCCTTTTGGTCACGCCCCACGACCTGCTGCCCATCGCCCTGCCGGCCCTGGTCCTGGCTCTGGGTATGATCCTGGTGGCGCGCCCATTGTCGGTGTTTGTCGGCCTGCTGCCGTTCAAGGCCTTCCATGGCCGTGAGAAAGCCTTTATTTCATGGGTAGGCCTGCGCGGTGCGGTACCGATCATTCTGGCGGTGTTCCCGCTGATGGCCGGCCTGCCCGATGCACAGCTGTACTTCAACCTGGCCTTCTTCATCGTTCTGGTGTCGCTGTTGGTGCAAGGCACCAGCCTGCCGTGGATGGCCAAGCTGCTGAAGGTCACCGTACCGCCGGATCCGGCACCCATCTCCCGCTCGGCGCTGGAGGTGCACGTCACCAGCGAGTGGGAGCTGTTCGTCTACAAGCTGGGCGCCGAAAAGTGGTGCATTGGATCCCCGCTGCGCGAGCTGAAAATGCCCGACGGCACCCGTATCGCGGCCCTGTTTCGCGGTCAGGAACTGCTCCATCCGTCGGGTAGTACGGTATTGGAAGTGGACGATCTGCTGTGCGTGATCGGCCACGAGCACAACTTGCCAGCACTCGGAAAGCTGTTCAGCCAGGCGCCGCAACGGGGTCTGGATTTGCGCTTCTTCGGCGACTTCGTGCTCGAAGGGGACGCAGAACTGGGGCCTGTAGCCGCGTTGTACGGTTTGCAGCTCGATGGCCAGGATCCGCAAACGCCACTCAGCCAGTTCATCATGCAGAAGGTTGGCGGCGCGCCAGTGGTCGGCGACCACGTGGTGTGGAACAACACAATCTGGACCGTGGCCGTGATGGACGGGAACAAGATCCAGAAAGTGGGCGTCAAACTGCCCGAAGGAAGTGCACCGGGTCCCGGACTCTTCCTCTAAACTGCCATTCTCTTTCGAGCTGTAACGACTTTTCTACTATGCCCTCACTGCGCTCATTGTTCTCCGCAGCCCTGCTTGGGCTGTGCCTGACTGTCACTGCCGTTCACGCAGCCGACCCGCCCACCAGTGAATCGGTGCAGCAAAGCATCGACAAGATCGCCGACCGCAAGCTGTCCGACGCCGATCAGAAAGCACTGCAGCAGGTGCTGGAACAGACCCTCGCCTTCCTGTCCAACCGAGACGACAGCAACAACCAATTGCCCGCCCTCAAGAAGCAATTGGCCGAAGCCCCCCAAGTGATCGCCGAGAATCAGCACGAGCTGACCAAACTCAAGGCCACCAAGGTGATCCCGGTGGCCCAGCGCTACGCGAACCTGTCGGTGCCGCAGCTCGAACAGCTGCTCAACGACCGCGGTGCGCAGCAGGGCGACCTGCAAAAGCAGCTGACCGAGGCGAACACCCTGAGCATCACCGCCCAGACCCGCCCGGAACGGGCGCAGACCGAAATCAGCAACAGCCAGGCGCGCATCACCCAGATCAACGGCATCCTCAAGGCCGGTAAGGACAACGGCAAAGTGGTGTCCGCCGACCAGCGCAACCAGCTGCTGGCCGAACAAGCCTCGCTCAATGCCCTGATCGCCTTGCGCCGCCAGGAACTGGCCGGCAACACCCTGCTGCAAGACCTGGGCAACAGCCAGCACGACCTGGTGTTCGAGAAAATCGCGCGCATCAGCCAGGAAATCCAGGACCTGCAGTCGCTGATCAACGAAAAGCGCCTGGCCCAGTCCCAGGAGACGGTCACCCAGCAGTCCATCGAAGCCCAGAAGGCTGGCGGCAGCAGTGTGCTGGCCACCGAGAGCGCCACCAATCTGAAGCTGTCGGACTACCTGCTCAAAAGCACCGACCGCCTCAATGACCTGACCCAGCAGAACCTGCGTACCCAGCAGCAACTGGACAGCCTGACCCAGAGCGACCAGGCCCTGGACGAACAGATCAACGTGCTCAAGGGCAGCCTTCTGCTGTCCAAGATCCTCTACAAACAGAAGCAGGCCCTGCCGCACCTGAAGGTGGACCGCAACCTGGCGGACGAGATCGCCGATATCCGCCTTTACCAGTTCGAGGTCAACCAGCAGCGCGAAGCCCTGAGCAGCCCCACCGCCTACGTCGACGGCCTGATCGCCGCGCAACCGGCCGAGCAGGTTACCCCGCAACTGCGCAAGCAACTGCTGGACCTGGCCGTGACCCGCAGCGACCTGCTGGAACGCCTGAACCGCGAACTGAGCGCCCTGCTCAACGAATCCATCACGCTGCAGTTGAACCAGAAACAACTGCTCAGCACCGCCCTGAGCCTGCGCGCCACCCTGGACGAGCAGATGTTCTGGATCCCCAGCAACAAACCGCTGGACCCGGACTGGCTGGAAGGCGCGCCGTCGCACCTGAGCAAACAGCTGACCACCCTGCCCTGGGCCTCCAGCCTCAGCGAGCTGGCCGACGGCCTGGTGCAGCGCCCGCTGTTCTTCGTGCCGCTGTTGTTGCTGATCGGCGTGTTGCTGTGGCGGCGCAGCTACCTGCACGACCGCCTCAACCGCGTGCACAAGGACATCGGCCACTTCAAGCGTGACAGCCAGTGGCACACGCCCCAGGCGTTGCTGGTCAACGTATTGCTGGCCATCCCCGTTGGACTTGGCCTGGCGCTGTGCGGCCTGGCCCTGCAAATCGACGCCCGCGGCCAGAACGCCAGCCTGGGTTCGGCCTTGCTGCAGATGGCCCAGGCCTGGCTGGTGTTCTACACCGCCTACCGGATTTTGGCGCCGGGCGGTGTGGCCGAGGTGCACTTCCGCTGGCAGAAGCCGCAGGTAGAGTTCCTGCGCAATTGGATACGCCGCCTGGGCATCGTGGTGATGGCGCTGGTGGCGGTGGTGGCGATCGCCGAACTGCAGCCTTCGGCCCTGGCCGACGACGTGATCGGCATTGTCGTGGTGCTGACCTGCTACGCGCTGATGGCCTGGCTGCTCAGCCGCCTGCTGATCAGCAGCCCCACCCACCGCAACACCTCGCTGTTCCGCAAGGCGGTGGGCGTGGCCTTCACCGCGCTGCCGGTGGCGCTGTTCATGGCTGTGTGCTTTGGCTATTACTACACCGCCCTCAAGCTGACCGACCGGCTGATCGACACCCTTTACCTGCTGATGTTGTGGCTGGTCATCGAAGCGGCTTTTGTGCGCGGTCTCAGCGTGGCAGCGCGGCGACTGGCCTACCAGCGGGCGCTGAGCAAGCGCCAGGCCGCCAAGGAAAGCGGCGACGGCGAAATCCCCATCGAAGAACCGACCCTGGACATCGAACAGGTCAACCAACAGTCGCTGCGCCTGATCCGCCTGGCACTGATGGGCGTGTTCATCGCCGGCCTGTACTGGGTGTGGTCGGACCTGATCAGCGTATTCGCCTACCTGGACAACATCACCCTCTACGAATACACCAGCGGCACCGGCGCCACCATGAGCATGGTGCCGATCAGCCTCGGCGACCTGCTGGGCGCGCTGATCATCGTCGGTATCACCGTGGCTTTGGCCGGCAACTTGCCCGGCCTGCTGGAAGTACTGGTGCTGTCGCGCCTCAACCTGGCCCAGGGCAGCGCCTACGCCACCACCACGTTGCTGTCCTACGTGATCATCGGCATCGGCTTCGTCTCGGCGCTGTCTACCCTGGGCGTGAGCTGGGACAAGCTGCAATGGCTGGTGGCGGCGCTGTCGGTAGGCCTGGGTTTCGGCATGCAGGAGATCTTCGCCAACTTCATCTCCGGCATCATGATCCTGTTCGAGCGCCCGGTGCGTATCGGTGACACCATCACCATCGGCAGCCTGTCGGGCACGGTCAGCAAGATTCGCATCCGCGCCACCACCATCACCGACTTTGACCGCAAGGACATCATCGTCCCGAACAAGACGTTCATCACCGGGCAACTGATCAACTGGTCGCTGACCGACACCATCACCCGCGTCACCCTGAAACTGGGCGTGGACTACGGCTCGGACCTGGACCTGGTGCGCTCGCTGCTGCTCAAGGGCGCCCAGGAAAACTCGCGGGTACTCAAGGATCCGTCCCCCAGCGTGTATTTCCTCAACTTCGGCGAAAGCACTCTGGACCACGAGCTGCGCATGCACGTGCGTGACCTCGGCGACCGCAACCCGGTGCTCGACGAGATGAACCGCTACATCAACCGCGAGTTCAAGAAGAACAACATCAACATCTCGTTCCGGCAGATGGAGGTGTACCTCAAGAACACCCAGGGCCAGGAATTCAAGATGGTGCCCATGGAGAAGGTCGACGAGCAGTTGCTGCCCAACGTGCAGCCGCAGCCCAAGACCCGCCCCGAGCCGCCCGACACTCATCTGGACTGACTGGACGCAACGGCCATACCCCAGCAGAATGCTTGGACATTCTGCTGGAGATGGCCGTTGAAAGCCCTCGACGAACTGACCTTCGACAACCGCTTCGCCCGCCTGGGCGACGCGTTCTCAACCTCGGTACTGCCCGATCCCCTCGACAACCCGCGGCTGGTGATCGCCAGCGACGCGGCCATGGCCCTGCTCGACCTGGAACCTACCGAGGCCCATTCCCCGGTATTTGCCCAACTGTTCGGCGGCCACAAGCTGTGGGCCGAAGCCGAGCCGCGGGCGATGGTCTACTCCGGCCATCAGTTCGGCGGCTACAGCCCGCGCCTTGGCGATGGCCGCGGCCTGCTGCTGGGCGAGGTCTACAACCAGGCCGGCGAGCATTGGGACCTGCACCTGAAGGGCGCCGGCCTTACCCCCTATTCACGCATGGGCGATGGCCGCGCCGTGCTGCGCTCCTCGATCCGCGAATTCCTGGCCAGCGAAGCCCTGCACGCCCTGGGCATCCCCAGCAGCCGCGCGCTGTGCGTGATCGGCTCCGACACCCCGGTATGGCGCGAAACCCAGGAGCGCGGCGCCATGCTGCTGCGCCTGGCGCCCAGCCACGTGCGCTTCGGCCACTTCGAGTATTTCTACTACACCAAGCAGCCCGAGCAGGCCAAGGTGCTGGGCGAGCACGTGCTGGCCATGCACTTCCCCGAATGCATGGAACAGCCCGAGCCCTACCTGGCCATGTTCCGCACCGTGCTGGAACGCAACGCCGAGCTGATCGCCAGATGGCAGGCCTACGGCTTCTGCCACGGGGTGATGAACACCGACAACATGTCGATCCTGGGCATCACCTTCGACTTCGGCCCCTTTGCCTTCCTCGACGACTTCGACGCCAACTTCATCTGCAACCACTCCGACCACGAAGGCCGCTATAGTTTCAGCAATCAGGTGCCCATTGCTCACTGGAACCTCAGCGCTCTGGCCCAGGCATTGACGCCGTTCATCAGTGTCGAAGCCCTGCGCGAGACGCTGGACCTGTTCCTGCCGCTGTACGAAGCCCATTACCTGGACCTGATGCGTCGCCGCCTGGGCTTCACCCGCGCCGACGAGGGCGACAAGGCCATGGTCGAAGAACTGCTGCGCCTGATGCAGAACAGCGGTGTGGACTACAACCTGTTCTTCCGCCACCTGGGTGACCAGCCGGCAGCGGCGGCCGTGGCTGTGTTGCGCGATGACTTCGTGGACCGTGAGGGCTTTGATCGTTGGGCGGCCGCTTACATACTGCGCGCGCAGGACGGCAACGAAGTCGAGCGTACCGCACGGATGCATGCGGTGAACCCTTTGTACGTACTGCGCAACTATCTAGCGCAAAACGCCATTAATGCCGCACAACAGGGGGATTACGAGGAGGTAAGGCGGCTGCATCAGGTGTTGAGCCGACCCTTCGACGAACAGCCTGGCATGCAAGCCTACGCGCAGCGTCCCCCAGAATGGGGTAAGCACCTGGAGATCAGTTGTTCATCGTAGGGCAGATTGGCATTGGCTTATCGATTCTGTACCACTCGGCTCGATAAGCCACGCCACTCAGGCAGGTCAGCGTCTCGATTGGGGAAAGTATCCTGCCCCGTTGGGGATTCTGATTGTCGAGGCCTGATCCGCAGTTTCGGCGACTATATCGAGCAGCTTGAATCGGGCGGGGCCATGGGGCGAGGTATATTCCTGGACTTCGATTATCCCCGAGACAAAAGAGTAATGCTTGCCATCTGCCAAACTGTTCAAGGAGCCTCCGAAGTCCGAATCAATGATGGAATGCGCACCCACTTTACTCGGGAAGCTAAAGAAAAAAGACCATATCGTTACTCGATCACCATCAGGTGGGTAGATGTGTCGCTGCCCGCTCGCCAAGCCAAGGTCTTTGTAGCCTGTAAAATTGGAGTTAGGAAAGTCCACCCGATAGACTGTGCCGCTAAGCGCCAGATCAAGCCAAACATCGCCATCCGCGTGTATTGCTGCTTTAGCCTTACTCATAATCCCTCCGCCGGCGTTAATTTGAACGCAATGTGCCGGAGATAAACTTTCAGACAACGGCAGGGCTCCCGCAACTGTCAGAAGTAACAGTGACACTGTTTATAAATACTCATGACAAGTGCACCCGATAATGATATTTCATGGCTGCCGGGGCTTTTAAAATATCCACCCGTAGCCGCTTCCGCCAGGCGGCGCTGCCCCCCGCTACACCGGAAATCTCCTGTGTACGGGTTAGAATGATCGGCAACTGACCTATCGAGCAAACACCATGTCCGAACCCCTGGTTATCCCCTGCCCCCACTGCAATGGCCTGAACCGCATACCCGCCGACCGCCTGGCCGACAGCCCCAAATGCGGGCGTTGCAAGGGTGAAGTGATCCTGGCCAAGCCCTTCGACCTGACCCAAGGCGACTACGCCAGCCAGATCAAGGGCGACCTGCCCTTGCTGGTGGATGTGTGGGCCGAATGGTGCGGGCCGTGCAAGTCGTTCGCACCGACTTTCCAGCAGGCTGCCGCACAATTGAGCGGGCGCTGCCGCCTGGCCAAGCTGGACAGCGAGGCCAATCAGCAACTGGCCGGGCAGTTGAACATTCGTTCGATTCCCAGCTTGATCCTGTTCAGGAACGGTCGCGAAGTGGCGCGCCAGAGCGGCGCGTTTCCGTTGCCGCAGCTACTGGGTTGGTTGAGTTCGCAGGGCATCTAAAGCGGGCGAACAGGGCTGACAACGCCGATCCCGCAGGCCATGGCGCGTTGCAACAAATGTGGGACCGAGCGAAGCTCGGGAAGCGCCGCGCGGGCGGCGCTCGGTCTCAAGAGCGCCGAAAAAACATCGACATGCACCTTCAAGCCTTGATGCAGGCTCATGGCAGGCACATCGGGTTTGAAAGGTTCGGCTGGAGATCGCGGCATGGCCGCCAGGTGCCAGTCGATGGTTTTCTGTCGTTTTCGAGATCGAGCGCCGCCCGCGCGGCGCTTCCCGAGCTTCGCCCGGTCCCACATCTGTTTCGGGCCAATTTTGTCTGGGGGATTCCCTGGTCCGCTTGTGTGTTCGACACCAAAGCGGTGTGGGCCAGATTCAGGCCGCGCTGTTCTCCAGCAAATGGTGCAGTTCCACAAACTGCAACGTCAGCTTGTGGCGCGGGTCCAGGTGTATCAGCGGCAGGCTGGCCTGGTGCGACTCGCGCATGCGCACCGAGCTGCTCAGGTACACCGGCAACACCGGCAGCCCCTCGGCAATCAATTCGTCCAGCATCTGCTGTGGCAGGCTGGCACGTGACTGGAACTGGTTGACGACAATGCCCTCCACTTCCAGGTCTTCGTTATGATCGTCGCGCAAGTCGCCGATCTCGGCGATCAGGCCATACAGCGCCTGGCGCGAGAAGCTGTCGCAGTCGAAAGGGATCAACACGCGGTCAGCGGCAATCAGGGCGGACACCGCATAGAAATTCAGCGCCGGCGGCGTGTCGATGTAGATGCGGTCGTAGTCATCGGCCAGCTCATCAAGCAGCTTTCGCAGTTTGTTGATCTTGTGCTTGGCTTCAAGCTTGGGCTGCAGGTCGGCCAGCTCCGCCGTGGCGGTCACCACGTGCAGGTTGTCGAAGGGCGTTTCATAGATGTCCACGGTGTTCTTCTTGGCAAACGGCCCCGAGGCCAGGGTCTGCTTGAAGAAATCGGCGATCCCCATGGGGATGTCCTCGCCCGTCAACCCGGTCAGGTACTGGGTCGAGTTGGCTTGTGCATCCAGATCGATCAAAAGCGTTCGATAGCCTTCCTGGGCGCTGACGGCCGCCAGGTTGCAGGCAATGCTGGACTTGCCTACGCCACCTTTCTGATTGAACACCACACGCCGCATGGGTAAACCTCCGTGTACCAGTGAATGGGCCAGTGTAGATGGCCGCGCTGCGCATTAGCCAGCACCTTTGGATCAGAGGGGTCCTACAGCCGTTTCGGAAGTGGTCGTCTGTGAAGATTGTGCCTCAGGCCCTAAGGTTCGCGGCCAGCCTGCCGACTTAAAAACAGGCCTTTTGACATCATTCACGATTGTTGCCAAAAAATGACACCCGGGCGCAGATGACCAGCGAAGGCAAGATTGACGGTAGCGTGAAGTTTTACCTGGCCGGCAACACACCACGCGGCACGGTCACCGTGGTCAGCCCCAACGCCGTCACCAACAAGAAGACCAACGCCTTCAACAAGTCTGACGTCGAGGCCTGCGAATGGGCCTTGCAGTCGGCCATCCTGACCCTGGATGCTGCGGCGAAGAAGGTCGGCGCCAACGCCGTGACCAACATCGTCAGCTACTACAAAGCCAACGCCCACGCCGACGCAACCAACTATGAATGCCACGCTGGCGCGTTCATTGGCGGTGTGGCACTGAAGGGTGATCTGAGCAAGGTGCAGTAGCACTGCATGTAACCGCTGCCGCCAGGCTGCGCTGGCCCTGCCACCCGCTGAAGATCTGCAGGGTTCAAAGGCCAGCGCAGCCTGGCGGCAGCGGCTACTCGGTAACGCGCCCACGATCCAGAACATTCCTACAAGCAATTCAGAAACTGGTATCATCCCTTCATGTAGCATATAAGCTACATTCGATCCATGATCGAATTGACTCATTACCTCTCACCACACGGGCAAGACTTGTTCCAGCAATGGTTCAGCAGGCTCAAGGACCCGATAGCGAAAGCACGGGTAGCTACCCGTCTCAACCGTCTTGCGCTTGGCAACATGGGCGATTGCAAGCCGGTGGGGCAAGGTGTGTGGGAACTACGCATCGACCACGGCCCGGGTTATAGGGTCTATTACGCACAAGTGGGTAGCGCCCTGATCCTGCTGTTATTGGGTGCGGACAAGAGACGCCAGCAACAGGATATCGACAGAGCCATCGAATGCTGGGCCGATTATCAGCGGAGGGCACCATGAATCGAACCCGCAGCCATGACGAAAGCATCATCGAAATGATCCGCAACGATCACGAGTTCGCGGCTGAATATCTCAAGGCAGCCTTTGAAGAGCTTGATCTGGAAGGCGGCGAGTCAGCGTTCTTGATTGCCCTGCGCCATATCGTGGAAGCAAAGGGGGGTATGACGGAGATTGCAGAGAAAGCGGGACTGTCTCGCGAAAGCCTCTACCGCGCACTATCCCCCAAAGGCAATCCGACCCTGCGCACCATGTGCAGGGTCGTCCACGCCGCCGGTCTGACGTTTGCTTCGTTAGCCTGACGATCAGAGCTGGAACCGGCCAACCATATTCTTCAGGTCATGGGACAAGCCCGACAACGACTGGCTGGCCTCATCGATCTGCCCGGCGCCTTCGGAGGTCTGGATCGACAGGTCGCGGATGTTGACCAGGTTGCGATCGATCTCGCGGGCGACCTGGGCCTGTTCTTCCGAAGCGCTGGCGATGACCATATTGCGTTCATGGATCAGCGAGATCGCCGCGCTGATTTCGTCCAGCGCGGTGCCGGCGGTCTTGGCCGCGTCCAGGGTCGATAGCGCCTGGTCGTTGTTGGCCTGCATGGTCTCCACCACTTTGGCGGTGCCTTGCTGGATGGCGGCGACCATTTGCTCGATTTCCTGGGTGGAGGTCTGGGTGCGACCGGCCAGGGCACGGACTTCGTCGGCTACCACGGCAAAGCCACGGCCCGCTTCACCGGCACGGGCCGCTTCGATGGCCGCGTTCAGGGCCAGCAGGTTGGTCTGTTCAGCGACGCCACGAATCACGTCGAGGATCTTGCCGATGTCCTGGGAGTGGGCAGCCAGCTCCTTGACCTGGTCGGAGGCATCCTCGACACGCTCACCCATGCGCTGGATGGCGATGATGGTGGTGTCGACGCGCTGGCGTCCCAGTTGTGCGGCCTTGGTCGACTCGCTGGACGCATCGGCGGTGGATACGGCGTTGCGCGCCACTTCCTCGACCGCTGCGGTCATTTCGTTGACCGCCGTGGCGGCCTGCTGGATCTCGGCGTTCTGGTTGTTCAGATCGCCCGAGGTCTGGTTGGTGATGGCCGTCATTTCTTCCGAAGCGGCCGCCAGTTGATGCGACGAGTCGCCGATCAGACGCAGGGTGTCGATCAGGCTCTTCTGCATGTTGACCAGCGAGTGCAGCAGTTCGGCCGCCTCGTCCTGGCCTTCGACGTTGATACGGCCAGTGAGATCGCCCTTGGCGATGCGGCCGGCGGCGGTCACCGCTTCTTCCAGCGGTTTGACGATGCTGCGGGTCAACATCCAGGCCAGCGCCACGGTCAGCAGGAACACGACCACCAGGACCACGATGGTGGTCTGGATAGCAGTGTCATAACTGCCCTTGGCGGCAGCGGTGTACAGCGCCGATTCCTGCAGGTTGATTTTCACCAGTTCGTTGAACAGGTCACCCGTCTGGTTGGACAAATCCTGAATCGGGCCGTTGAGCAGCGCCAGCATGCCTTGGGTGTCGCCCTGATCAGACAGCGTCTGGTAGCGCGACAGTTGTTCCTGGTAACGGCTGACCACGCTCTGCATCTGGCTGAACGCCGAACGCGCCGCCTCAGGCACGATCGGGGTGTAGCCCTGAATGGCCTTGTCGAGTTCGCCACGCAGGAAGGTCATGCGGTCCAGCGCCGGGCGCAGTTGCGCCGGGTCACGGTTGAGCATCAGGCGGAACGTCAACACACGGATGCCCAGCGAGTTGTCGCGGATGCTGCCCAGCCAGCGCGTACCGGCATGGGAAACCTCTTCGGTATGAATCACCGCCTCGCGCATGTGCGTGATCTGGTTCATGGAGAAGAAGCCAAAGCCCAGCATGAGCAGGCTGATCAGGCCAAAGCTGAGAAAAGCACGGGTCGAGATGCGCAGCTGACGGACGTTCATAGGGACTCCAGGGGGATAACTCGCTCTGTAGTCATCGGCCTGGGGTGCGACAACTTGAACGTACCGTTTCGACCATTTTTCAAGTACTTGACTGACGCGTCACCATATCGACAAACGCCTGGGCCATGGCCGAGGTGTTGGCCTTGCGCTGTACCAGCCACACCGAGGTGATGGCTTCCGGGTCGAGAAGCCTGCGGTAGACCACTCCGTCGATGCGCATTGACTGGTAGGAAGCCGGCAGCACCGACACACCCAGGCCCGCCGACACCAGGCCGATGATGGTCATGGCCTCGCCAGCCTCTTGGGCAAAATGCGGGCTGAACCCGGCCTGGGTCGCCAGGCTGATCAGTTGGGCGTACAAGCCGCTGCCGTAGCTGCGAGGGAAGAATACGAAAGGCTCCTGTGCCAGCGCCGCCATGTACAACCCGCCCTCACTGCCTTGCGCCAGGGGGTGATCGGCATTGAGCACCGCCACCAGCGGCTCGCTGAAAAGCTCTGTCCAGGTCAGTGAGTCAGGCAGGGGCAGCGGGCGGATCAGCCCCACTTCGATGGTTTCATCCACCAGGGCATCGGCCACGCCCTTGCTGCTCATCTCCTCAAGGTTCAGGTGCACTGCCGGGAAGGCCTGGCGGAAGGCATAGATAGCCTTGGGAATCCCGGAGTTGAACGGCGCCGATGAGGTGAAGCCAATCTTCATTTCACCCAACTCGCCCAACTGCGCGCGGCGGGCCACGTCGGCGGCCTTGTCCACTTGCGCCAGCACCAGACGCGCCTCTTCCAGAAACAGCCGCCCAGCCTCGCTCAGCGCCACCCGACGATTGGTACGCTCGAACAGCCGTGCGCCCAGTTCCTGTTCCAGCGCCTGGATCTGCTGGCTCAGCGGCGGCTGCGAGATGCCCAGCAGCTCTGCAGCGCGGCCAAAGTGCAGCTCTTCGGCCACGGCAATGAAGTAACGCAGGTGTCGCAGTTCCATGGGGCCCTCGATTAGGTCGTAAAAGCTATCAAATGGGTCGAACAATATATTGGAAAGAATAATTAGCCAGCTATATGCTTTTTTCCACTGACTCCTTTCTGCTGCCCCTTCGAGGCCCCGCGTGAAAACTGCCGCTGCACCCCAGCACCAGGAAATACCCCCCACCTCCCTTGCCGACGTTGCCGCGCACCTGAGCGAGGCCTACATCGAGAAAGGCACGCCGCTGTTCATGCGCACCGTACTGGCGCTGTTCTCCGGCGGCTTCGCCACCTTTGCCCTGCTGTACTGCGTGCAACCGATGATGCCGATCCTGTCGAAAGAGTTCGCCATCAACGCCGCACAAAGCAGCCTGATCCTGTCGGTGTCCACTGGCATGCTGGCCATCGGCTTGTTGATCACCGGCCCCATAAGCGACGCCATCGGCCGCAAGCCGGTGATGGTCTTCGCCCTGTTCGCCGCCGCCCTGTGTACCCTGGCCAGCGCCATGATGCCCACGTGGCAAGGCGTGCTGGTGATGCGCGCGCTCACCGGTCTGTCCCTGAGCGGCCTGGCCGCCGTGGCCATGACCTACCTGAGCGAAGAGATCCACCCGCAGCACATCGGCCTGGCCATGGGGCTGTACATCGGCGGCAACGCGATTGGCGGCATGAGCGGCCGGCTAATCAGCGGCGTACTGATCGACTTCGTCAGCTGGCACACGGCGATGCTGGTCATCGGCGGCCTGGCGCTGATCGCGGCCACGGTGTTCGTGAAAATCCTGCCCGAATCACGCAATTTCCGCCCCCGCAGAATGAACCCGCGCGGCCTGCTGGAAGGCTTCACCATGCACTTCAAGGACGCCGGCCTGCCGTGGCTGTTCCTGGAAGCCTTCCTGCTGATGGGCGCCTTCGTCACCCTGTTCAACTACATCGGCTACCGCTTGCTGGACGCCCCGTACCACATGAGCCAGGCGCTGGTGGGCCTGCTGTCGGTGGTGTACCTGGCCGGCATCTACAGCTCGGCCAAGGTCGGCGCCCTGGCTGACCAACACGGCCGCCGCAGAGTGTTCTGGATGAGCATCACCCTGATGTTCGCCGGCCTGCTGGCCACCCTGCTCAGCCCGTTGCCGGTAATCATCGTCGGCATGCTGATGTTCACCTTCGGCTTCTTCGGCGCGCACTCGGTGGCCAGCAGCTGGATCGGGCGGCGGGCGACCAAGGCCAAGGGGCAGGCTTCTTCGCTGTATCTGTTCAGTTATTACGTGGGGTCCAGTGTGGCAGGGACCTTGGGCGGGGTGGCGTGGAACTATGCGGGGTGGAACGGGGTTGGGGTGTTTATTGGCGGGTTGTTGGTGGTGGCGTTGATGGTGGCGGCGCGGTTGGCCAGGTTGGCGCCGTTGGGGGTGGTGGGTAAGGGCTAAGGAGCCGACCTTCGGGGTTGACTCACAGGCCTGCACTGCGCAAAATAAACGCAGAGCGCGAAATCAGCGGCCTTGCAGGGCGATGGCTGACGTAGGTACCTCGGCGATACTGCTATATCGGCGCAAGGTGAGACCTCTCATCCCATTTCCTGAGGATGCTAATATCAGGATTCAAATATTTGAAAGGGCAGCCTCACCGCTGCCCTTTTTCTTTGCCCTCAAATTAGTAGCGTTTGAAGATCAGCTCCCCTTGCCTGTGTTTGTTGACCGAGCGCGACGGGGCATGGAAGAAATTCCAAAGCACATTCCCATTCTGAATATCGACGACCACGATCATGTCGTTCTTCGCTTCGTAGACATTGATAAACACCCATCGAAAACAGCCGTTTGTATAGGCAACACTCCATATCTCGAATGGCCCTGTAAGGGTATCAATCGCATGCCTGACATAACGCTCTCGCGAATCGGCGCGCTTTTCAACAATGTGTGGCAGGCTCGCCCTCGGGATTCGGATAGCCCCTATCGGCGTCATGAATGAGACCTCTGAAACAGATGGCTCACTCAGCCCGAAATGCTCAAAAAGAATGAGCAATGCGCCCTCTGCGTCGTCTGCTCGCGGAACCTCCTGGATTGCGGGTGAGCGCAGTTCACGGGCCAAAGTCCGAAGGTCTGGCAAATGCAGGTCGTGCCATTTGATCTGCCCGGCGTGTTCTCTGACCGGGGATTGATTGAGATCTGCGGATAGTGTCGAGAGCGTGTCACAAGTTTGCGAAAGCAGCGTTTGCCATACCATTTGGCCAAGCGTCCCAGGGCGAGATTCGGCGCCATGGTAACGGCCCGCAAGGCATTTTCGACGGCAAAGGCAGATTGCAGCTGTTTCAAGATATTTGAAGCAGATTCACTTCTTGCATTCTCCTGTAGCGTTGCAGTTCTGCCCAAGCACTTTTCCCTGCATTGCTGGGTCTTCCTGTCTCTGACTCCCATCCGCTCGCCGACTTCATCACGGTCATCGGCGCTGCCGCAGAGCGCTTGGGTTACATCTGCTCACGCTTGGGGCGCGTTGGTCCTACAAATTCTTTATAGAATCCGAAAGTCTTGAAGGACATTTCCCAAAGGCCGGAAGTGGGGTTGTTGAGGGGGAAGGGTGGCCGCATAGTCCGGCGGTCGCGTTTTCAGCGGCCTGGATTTAGCAGTCCGGCTCACTCCCCATGCAGCTCGTCGTTGGACCGAGGCGTTTCGTATCGCCCTCAGTTTATGGCTACTGCACATGGGGCATCTTCGGATGCGCCGGGGTGGGAGTAACCCGGTCTGCTAATCCGTGTGCAGTTGCCACCTGATCGTTTAGCAGCGACGCGTGGCCAATCAACTCCTGACAGAAGGCTTAACCATGACCCGTTTCGTACCAATAGCATCCAACTTCACCTCGCACCCCATCCTCCACCTCGACGCCCAAGCCCCCATGGCCGACCTGCTGGAGTTCACCGACGTGCGCATGCGCGCCGCCAACAATATGCTCAAGAGCCTGGCATGCCTGAACGCCAACGCCACTGAAGACTCGGACCTCAGCCACTTTGCCCTCGCGGCCTATCTGCTGCTGGAGCCGGGCTGCGCGGCGCTGAACATCCTTGACCAGCGCAGCCATGCCGGGGAGGCGCTGCGCTAGCGGCGGCACATAGGCGATGCTGCTTCTGACGCCATCGCGACTAAAGTCGGCTCCTACGCGGACAGCGTAGGAGCCGACTTTAGTCGCGATGCAGGCGACGCGGTTCGAGGACAGCACACCCTGTCAGCGCGCCACCCACATCCGCCGCAACACCGGCTTGCCCACCACCTGATGCTTCACCACCGCCAGCACATGCAGCGCCACCAGCATCCCCAGCAACCCATTGCACCCGGCATGCAGGGTATGGAAACGATGATCCCACACCGGGTCCGTAATCGGCTGCGGCAGGGTCACCCAGTCGAACACCTGGATGGGCCGGTCCATCATCAGCACGCCCGTCAGCAGCACCAAGGCGGTGACGGCGTAGATGACGTTGTGGATAACCCCGGCCAGCCGCTCACCCGGCCGATGGCCGTGGTCGCGCAAGTGGCGCAGGCGCAGCCAGGTGCGCACGGCGAACACGGGGATGAACAGAATCGACAGGGATACGTTGAGGCCGGCGATGGTGGCCTTGAAGGTGGGGGTAACGTCGAGCAGCATCACCGAGAAACCCATCACCAATGCCCAGATGATGAAGGCTGCGGACAGCCAATGCAGGATTAGCTGGGCGGGGGTGTAGTGGGCTGGTTTCATGGCGGCTGGCTGGCAATCAGAATGATAGCGAAACAATATTATCGCACGAAATGGAATGGTAACTCTTTGCATTTCAAAATCAACGGGTCACCCGTCGGCCATGCGCAGGCGCACCACCAACTCGTCCTCCTGGCGCAGTATTTCCAGGCTTTGCCAACGGTTACCCATGTGTTCCAGGGTTGCCAGCCAACGCAGCAGTGCCAATGCCTCGCCGCTTGCCAACAGGCGCAAGCGGCCGCTCTCGACGGTCAGCTCTCGCAGGGTCACGTTGCCCCGCTCGGCGCTCTCGCGCAGCCGGTCGGCCAGCGGCATTCCCCCTGGATGATCGATAGCGGCCAGGGCATGCTGCAAATGCAGCTGTTGCTGGTGCTCGATGCGCACCTGGGCCAGGTATTCGCGCGCGGGTAACCAGGCGCCGACATAGCCGATGACCACAGCGAGGAATATTCCCAGGCCCTGCAACCCTCGTCGCTCGCGAACGGAGCGCTGCTGCCAGTAGCCTCTCATGGCGGGTCTCCGGCCCACACCACGGTAGCGATGCTTCGTCCGTCGGCCGATGTACCGGGCTGTACCTGGAGTGGCGGTTGCAGCAATGCCAGGGCCTGCGGGTGCACCGTGCTGACGTCGACCGCCCAGCCTTCGGGAGGGCGCCAGGCAATGCGCTCTACCTCCAGGTGCGGGCTGGCCGCGATCATTGTCACCAGCTGTGCCAGGCGATCCATTTCTGTGTTTTGCGGGGATTGGCGCGGACGTTGGGCGAGGCGTAGCCGAGTCGCCACGTCCACCACATGCCGTTGTTGCGGGAAAAGGTGCTCGAAACGCGAGGTGTTGGCCTGCGACAGTGCCTGGGCTTGCTGATCAATATGCTGGGCACGGGCCAGGGTGAACACGCTTGCCAGCAAGCCCATCGCCATGGCACTGGCCGCCACGCTGCGCCAGGGCAACCGCCAGGCCCGCGATCCGCCGGCCAGCAGGTCCAGGCCCGGGCGGGTCGGCTGCCAGCCGGCCTCTTCCCCGAGCCATTGCATATCGTCCGGCAGGCGTTCTTTCAGCAGCGCCAAGCCCTCCGTTGAAAGTGCCAGCCGCGCAGGCAAGGTACCGCCCAGCAACCAGCGGCCACCCCACCAGAGCCCACAGGGAAGCTGGCTCGGCAGCAGGTCGGCATCAATGTGCACAGCCAGCAGCTTTATCCGTTGCAGCAAGCCCATCACCGAGGCGAAGCGCTCGCGCTCGGTGAACCACAGGCAGTAGCGCCGGGAACGGTCGGCGCCGGTCACGAACAGCTGTAAAGCCTCAAGGTCGCCGGCCATCTGCTCCTCCAGCGCGTAGGCAATCGCCAGAGTTGAAGGACGACGCCCAGGCCACGGCTCGGTGCGCAGCCAGCCGAACAGTTCCATGGGCAGCACCACGCGCACAGGCTCGACGCCCACCGCATCCAGCGCCATGGCACGCGCCGGCTCACCTGGCCGGTACAACAGGCAAGGCCACTGCGCACCGGGCTTATCGAGGCCCTCGGGCAACAAGTACAACCAGGCAGTCATGGCCAGTGTTCTCCCGTTTCGCTGAACGGCAACAAGCGCCGCTGCCGCAGCGCTGGGCGACGGCTGTTGCGCTCAAGTTCAAAGTCGCTGATCAACTGCACACCACGTCCGCCAAGAGAGGCACGCGCCCGCACCTGAAACCAGCGGCTGGACACGCTAAGCACCGGGGTTGCCGGTGCCTGTCCGCCCAAGGCGGCGGTGAGGCTGCCGTATCCCTGGGCGGGGCGATTGGCGATGATCTGCCGGGCAAGCTCCGGCGCCAGCCCAGCGGTCTGCATGGCGGCCAGCCCTGCGGTGTTGATGTTCAATCCGGCATGAGCTGGCAAGTGGGCCACAGCGGTTGAGGCCTCACTCGTCAGGCCCGGGTGGCCTGGAGCAGGTTGATTGGCACGCCCCGCCAGATCCTCGATCACGACCTCCAATTGGCCACCTGCCGGTATCCAGGGCGCCTGCACCTGTGCCCAGGGCTGATCGAGCGTCACCGGCCCAGCCTGGCGCGGCAACTGGCCCTGTGCCCATTGTTCGGCGCTCAGCACCCACTGGCGCAACTGCAGTGCCTGTAGTTGCCAGGCGCTGCTGCGCACCAGCAAACGGTGCTCGCGTACCATACCGGCCGTGATCAACAGTGCCAGGGTCATGACCAGCAGCACGCTGATCAGCGCGATCCCCCTTTGATGATGCGGCATCAGCGGCCGTCCGACAGTAGCCATACACGGCGCACATGCGGGTAACGCGCCGTGGACAGGCTCAGCTCAAGGGCCACCGCGCGACGCGTACCATTGGGCCAACGCAGGTGCCAGTCACCTTCCTGGTCGCGCACGCGCCATTGCAGTTGCTGCACCCCGTCCAGCAAACGCTGATGGTGTGCCGCCCCCTGCCCTTCACGGCGCCAGACCGACGACACCAGATCATGCCTGACCTGCTGATACTCGCTGCGCGGCTGCCCCGGCGGGTTGCGCCAGTTGCCGCGCAGCAATTGCAAACCACCAGGGGTCAGGCGTAATGAGCGCGGCAGAAGGTGCAGAACGTCACGTTCCACGACTGCCAGCGACCGTTGCAGGCTGCGCAAGCCCTGCGCCTGTTCGGCCGCGATGCGCTGGGCCCGGACCACGGTGTCGAACAACTGCCAGCAGCCCAGGCCCAGCAAGGCGAACAGCGCCAGGGCAATCAGCAGTTCCAGCAAGGTGAAACCGTGCTGCCTATCCACCCCAAGTCCTCCAGGCATCAAGGGTGTGCACGCGACTACCGGCGGCCTCCAACCGCAGTTGCATCCGAACCGTGTCGCCCTGCCGGGCTTGCTGCAATAGCCAGCGACGGCCGCCAAAATCGATGGTTTGAGACTCGCGACTGCGAAAGCGATCAGGTTCGAACTGCAGGTGGGCAAGATGATTGTCCAGGATCCATAGTGCGAACTGCCGCTCTTGCAACTGCTCGGCCTGGCGCAGCACGAACTGGCTGGCGCCCAGCACCGCAGCCGCCATGACCGCGAACACCGCCAGCGCCACCATCATTTCCAGCAGGGTGAAGCCACGCTCACGCTTCATGCCAGACCGGCTCGTTCAAACCATCACCTTCAACGATCAGCAGCGCCTTGCCCTGCGCCTGCAGATGCAGTTCAAACGGGCTGTATTCATCGCTGCTCCACACGGTTATCTGCGGCACCGTGGCATCGGCACCAAGGGCGCCCTGCCGCCACCACCAGGCCAGGCCGCCGCTGCGTTGAAACGCGCCCACAGGCTGCCAGCCACCTGCCTCAAGCCGCAGCAGGCGATAACCCTCAACGTTGAACAGCAATCCGTATTCACGCCCCTCCAGCACGGCGCTTTCCCTGACGGCCTGGATCAGACGGACGACGCCATCTGCCTGCTCGCGTGCTTCACGCCCAGGCGTTGGACCGGCGACCAGGCTGACCATGCCCACCAGCACACCGATCAGCACCATCACCAGCAGTGTCTCCAGCAACGTAAAGCCGTGCATGCCTGGCGCGTTCATGGTTGCTGCCAGTTGCCGATATCCGCGGCAACCCCCTCCCCATCGGGCAAGCCGTCGGCCCCCAGGGAGTACAGATCGTAATGGCCAGGAGAGCGCTCGCCGGGGTTGACGTACTGGTAGGCCGTGCCCCACGGATCCACGGGCACACGGCGCAAATAACCCTGAGGGTTCCAGGCCCGCGCCTCGGGCAACCCCACGGGCCGCTGCACCAGGGCTTGCAGCCCTTGCTGGCTGGAGGGATAGGCATGGTTGTCGAGCCGGTACATCTCCAGCGCGGTGGCGATGGCTTGCAGGTCGCTGCGCGCGGCGGTGACCTTGGCCTGGTCGGGCCGGCTCATGAATTGCGGCACCACCAGCGCGCCCAGCACGCCGATGATCACCACCACGATCATGATCTCGATCAGGGTAAAACCACGTTGCGGCATGTCCATCAAGTCACCAATTGGTTGAGGCTGAGAATGGGCAGCAGGATGGCCAGGACGATCAGCAACACCACGCCCCCCATCACCACCAGCATCAAGGGTTCGAACAGGCTGACCAGCAGCGCGACCTGGGCAGCGAGGGTCTTTTCCTGCTGCTGGGCGGCGCGCTCAAGCATCGGGTTGAGTTCGCCTACCCGTTCGCCGCAGGCGATCAGGTGCAACATCATCGGCGGCATATCACCGGCCTGGGTCAGCGCGTGGGTGAGGCTGCTGCCCTGGCGCACCGCCTCGGCCGCCTGCAGCAGGCGGGTGCGGATGCCGAGGTTGCCCACCACGCTGGCGGCAATGTGCAAGGCGTCCAGCAGCGGCACCGCGCTGTGCCCCAGGATGGCCAAGGTGCTGGCAAAACGCGCCGCGTCCATGGCCCGAACGGTTCGCCCCAGCAGCGGCAGACGCAGCAGCGTGCCATGCCAGCGCAGGCGCAGGGCCGGTCGGCGCAAGGCGGCGCGCGCGGCTATGCCAGCCAGCGCAAACATCCCCAGCCCCCACAGGCCATGGCCGCTGACCCCGTCGCTGAGCACGATCAACGCCTGGGTCAGCCACGGCAGGGCCTGCCCGCTGTCGGCGAACATCCCCACCACATCGGGCACCACGAAGCCCAGCAGGAACCCGACGATCCCCGTGCACGCCACAAACAGTATCAGGGGGTACACCAATGCCATCTGAATGCGCTGACGCGCCTGCTGGCGAGCCTGGGTGTAATCGGCCAATTGCTCCAGGACCAGGCCAAGATGGCCACTGCTTTCACCGGCAGCCACGGTGGCGCGATACAACTCAGGGAAGCTGTTGGGGTGCTCCCCAAGGGCATCGGCCAACCGATGGCCTTCGACCACCCGCAGGCGCAGCGCCTGGATCAACGCGGCCACGGCTGGCCGGGCGGTTTGGCCGGCAACCGCGCCCAAGGCCTCCTCCAGCGGCAGGGCAGCCTGCACCAACGTGGCCAATTGGCAGGTAAACAATGCCAGCTGCGCACTGCCCAGCCTGACGCCGCCAGGGCCTTGATGGCTGGCCACCATCGACTCCACGACCAGCCCGCGGTCACGCAATGCCTGCCGGGCAACACGGGCACTGTCCGCCGTTTGCACACCTCGCAGCATGCGACCCTCGGCGTTGCGGGCGCGATAGCGAAAATGCGCCATGCCTAGGTCGCCCCAGTGACGCGCAACAGCTCGTCGATGCTGGTCTGCCCAGCCAGCACCAGCCGCAGGCCATCTTCGAACAGGCCGGTGCCGGCCTGGCGGGCAACCTTCAGCAAGTCACCCTCTGCGGCGCCGGCATGCACCATCGCGGCGAGCGCGGGGTCCATGACTACCAGCTCGTAAATGCCCTGGCGTCCGCGATAGCCCTGCAGGCAGTGCTCGCAACCTGCCGCGCGGTACAGCGGCGTGGGGGGCGCAACGGCCAGACCCAGGCGCCGCAGGTCCTGCGCACCCACGTCATGGGCCACCTTGCAGACGCTGCACAGCGTGCGCACCAGCCGTTGCGCCAGCACGGCCGTCAACGAAGAGGCCAGCAGGTACGCATCCACCCCCATGTCCAACAGACGGGTGATGGCGCTGACCGCGCTGTTGGTGTGCAGCGTGGACAGCACCAGATGCCCCGTCAGCGATGCCTGGACCGCCACCTGCGCGGTTTCGCCATCGCGGATTTCACCGACCATGACCACGTCCGGGTCCTGGCGAAGTATCGCCCGCAGGCCACGGGCAAAGGTCATGTCCACCCGTGGATTGACCGGAATCTGGCCAATCCCGGGCAGGTGGTATTCCACGGGGTCCTCGACGGTGAGGATATTGCGCGAACTGTCGTTGAGCCGCTCCAGCGCCGCATACAGGCTGGTGGTCTTGCCTGAACCCGTGGGGCCGGTCACCAGCACGATGCCATGGGGCCGGGCCAGCACGTCGCGCCAGCGGCTCAGTGTGTCGCTGGCCATGCCCAGCGCCGCCAGATCGAAACGGCCGGCCTGCTTGTCCAACAGCCTCAGCACCACCCGTTCGCCGTGGGCAGAGGGCAAGGTCGAGACGCGCACGTCCACCTCATGCCCTGCCAGGCGCAGGGCCATGCGGCCATCCTGCGGCAGGCGCCGTTCGGCGATGTCCAGGCGTGCCATGACCTTGATCCGCGACACCAGCAGCCCCGCCAGTTCGCGGCGTGGCCGCAGCACCTCGCGCAATTGGCCATCAATGCGCAGGCGCACCACCATGCTGTGCTCGAACGTCTCCAGGTGTACGTCCGAGGCTTTTTCGCGCACGGCCTGGCCAAGCAAGGCATTGATCAGACGAATGATCGGCGCATCACCCTCCTGCTCCAGCAAATCAGCGGTACGCGGCAACTGCTCGGCCACTTGCAACAAGTCCAGGTCGCCATCCAGCCCCTGGGCCATCTGCTCGGCCGCGCTGTGACCCTCCTGATAACAGCGAGCCAGCTGGCTGGCAAATTCCGCCGCGCCGAGCACCTGCAGTGACGCCTGCGGCGGCATCAGGCGCAGCCCCTCGGTCACGGCTGTCAGGGGTGCATCCTCGCGCACCCATAGGCAACCCTGATCCAACAGCACACCGAAGCGCTGGGCGAATGCGAACGGCAAGGCGCTCATGGTTCCTTCCCTCCAGTACGACGCATATCGACCGTCGGCCCATCGAACACCTGCTCCAGGCGGGGGCGCAGCAAAGGCGCGCGGCCATCCGCGCCACGCAACCGTTCATAGCTGCCTTCGCTCATCCCCTGCAAAGCGGCCTGTCCACGGACAATGGTGGGTCGCAGGAACACCATGAGATTGGTCTTCTCCTGCACCTCGCTGCGCCAGCGAAACAGGCCACCCAGCCACGGGATATTGCGCAGCAGCGGCACGCCCGACGCCTGGTGGCGAACGCTGTCCTTCATCAGGCCACCGATGACGATGATCTCGCCGTCATCCACCAGGATGGTGCTTTTGAGCGACCGCTTGTTGGTGATCAGGTCTTTGGTGCCGGCCGACGCGGCGGCAATCTCCGAGCTCTCCTGCTCCACTTCCAGGCGCAGCGTGGCACCTTCATTGATGTGCGGCAGAATCTTCAGGCTGATGCCCACATCCTTGCGCTCCACGGTGGTGAAGGGGTTGTCGGCGCCGTTGCCCGAGGTGGTGTAGGAACCCGTCTGGAACGGCACGTTCTGACCCACCAGGATTTCCGCTGGCTGATTGTCCAGGGTCAGCAGGCTGGGCGTGGACAGCAGGTTGTTATGGCTGCTGCTGGCCAGGGCACTGACCAGCACACCGAAGCGGTCACTGCCGGCGCCCAGCACCACGCCCTCGGGCAAACTCAGTTCGCCTTTGCCCAGCAACGAGCCGATGCTGATACCGGTGCCCGGAAAATTGATCGCACCGCCTGCATTGCCGCTGTTGAAGGCCCACTGCACGCCCAGCGCCTCTTTGACATCGCCGGACATTTCAACGATGGCAGCGTGAATCAGCACTTGGGCGCGAGGCAGGTCCAGTTGCTCGACAATGCGCGCCAACATGTTCAGCTGTGCGGGTTCGGCGATCAGCACCAGCGCATTCTGGCTCTGGTCGGCCCGCACCAGCACCTCACCCGCCGCCTTCATGGTGGCCTTGCCTGCGCCGGCCGGTACGGCCTGGCCCATCTGCTGGGCAATGCCATCCAGCACCTGCGCCAATTGCGTCGCGTCGCCATGGCGCAGCCGCACCACCCGCGAGTTGTCGGTCTTGTGGCTGGCATCGGTGTCCAGTGAGCGTGCCAGCCGTGCCAGACGCTCACGCGCAGGCGCCGTGCCGATGATGATCAAGCGGTTGCTGCGCGGGTCGGCGATCACCTGGCTGCCGGCCTCCCCAGCCGCCTTGGTCAAGGACTGCTCCATGACCTTGGCCACATCGGTCGCCAGCCCCAGCCGCAGTTCGATCACGTCATGAGCCAGATGCTCGCCCGTGTCCAGGCGCTGGACGATGCCTACCAGGCGCTCCACGTTACGCGCCGCGTCGGTGATCACCAGGGCATTGGCCGAAGCCGAAGGGCCGAGGTAGCCGTTGGCGGAGATCAACGGGCGCAGCAAGCTGCTTAAGTCGGCGGCACTGGCCGCACCCAAGGGCACCACGCGGGTGACGAACTGGCTACGGGCCCCGCTGCCGGAGCGCGCCTTGGCCTCGGCGGCGGGCACGATCAGCAGTTGCTGGCCGTCGGCGACAGCGGCAAAGCCGTGGGTATCGAGCACTGAATAGAACAGTTCGCGCACCCCGGCCCGGTCAAGCTCGCGGTCGGAGTGCACGGTAATACGCCCTTTGACTCGCGCGTCGAGCACCACCGTGGTCCCCAGGATGGTCGACATTTCCTGCACCACGTCACGCAACTCGGCATCCTGCATGCTCAGGTACCAGCGCTCTTCATCGGCCATGCACCAGGGGGCGATGCTCAGCGCGGCCGCGCAGATCCAGCGCCTCATGGTGGCGGCCCTGGGTGCAGGTGACGCTGGGGTGGCAGGCCGGGCGCGCGGGCAGCAAGCCAGGGTGGCGCGCTGGCCAGGCTCAGCACCTGCTCCCGACGGCCGTGCCACAGCACCGCCCGTCCAGGCTCGACGCGACGCAGTATCGCGCCCGATGGCAGCCTGTCCCCTACCCGGTAGAAGCCTTCATGACCGTTGCCGCTGATCAGCGCACGGCCCTGACCAGAACGTTCGGCCACTATCGCCCGCACCACATGGGGGGCGCTGCCTGCCGCAGGTACAGGGCCCAGGCCAAACAGCGTGGCGATGCCGGCGCCGTCAAAGGCACTGGACGCAGGTACAGGCGCTGGCAACGCCGTCGAGATCGGCCGCTGACGCAACCGGTACTCCTGACTGGCTTGCCACCCGGCCCAGATCAGCACCAGCAGCGGGGCCAGCCACTTGAGCAACACCTGCGGCCAGGCCATCAGTACCACATCCTCCGCAGCACCGGGGTGCGGCGCCACTGGTGGAACAGGACGGCGGCCACATGCAGCGTCACCAGGAGGCCTAGCACCACGCAGGCATATCGATGAATGCCGTGAAACAGCGTCAACAGCGCAGGATCGGTCACCGGTTGGGCAAAGCTGATGACGTCGAATATCCGGATCTGGCGATCCATCATGATGATGCCGGTCAGCAGTACCAGCGCACTGACGGCGTACAGGCCCAGATGGGCATGGCGCGCCAGCGCCCCCTTCAGGCCAGGCGCGTGCAGGCGCTGGTGACGATGACGCCAGGCCAGCAGCATGCGCAACGCGAACAGGGGTGTCAGCAGCGCCGTCAGCGATACGTTGAGGGCGCTGATACGCGCCTCGGTCGCCACTGCCAGGTCCGCGAAAGCGACCAGAAAGCCGCTGCACAGCGCCCAGACAATGACGGCTGCAGACAGCCAATGCAGCGTTATCTGCAGGGGGGTATAGGAGCGTGCGTTCATCAGGTTCGACTCAGACAAGAGCCGGGCGAACCATCGCCCGGCGATTCAGCGATCACGATCAGAGCATTTCCCAGGCGGACTGCCAGGCATGCCCGACACCCGGCGCGTAGTGCACGGGGGAAGTGTTCCGACACCACGGTGCGACCTGGTCTGACAGGCAGCGATAGACCTTGCCGTCTGTCTGCAGCACCGTGGTGCCACCTTTGTAGTGCTCCACGCCCTCGCCGTAGACATACTCGTAATCCCCGCCACCGGCCTCACCGGTCAGGGTCACGTCCTGCAGGGCCTGCAGGTTGATGCGGCCGTCATCACTGCGCGCCAGCAACTTGACCTGGTGCGGGCCGGGCGCCGAACGCACGGCGATACTCAGCGGCGCCGTGGTGCCGTCGACGATCTGCCGGGCAGTGCCGACGGCCTTGTGCTGGGCATCGAAAACCGTGACTTCGACATTCAGCGTGCGGTTGGTGGCCACCTTCAGGTCGACATCGACGCGGCCCTGCTGCAGTTCGTACTCGGGCAGCAGGTCCTCAAGGCGCGCGTAGGCTCCCGGGTCCCCTACCAGCTGGAAGTCCATCTGATAGCTGACCACGCCGCTTTCGGGCTGGGCATAGAACAGGTTCATGCCACGCTGGGCCTCGATCTGCCCTTCAGCGTTGCGCTGACCCGCACGCACCAGTGGCTGCGCGGCGTTGAGCTTGTGCGCCAGCGCCAGGCTCCAGTTGTCCTGGTGACCCAGCTCATTACTGTCGATGGCCAGGGAGACCGAGTACGGCGCGCTTTCGCCGCTGTCGGTGAATGCCCGTGCGGTCACCACGTCACCGGCGATCAACGACGGCAGCGGCGCGAAGGAGCCGACGTTTTTCCAGCCATCGTCGTAGGGGTCGGTCTGGATATCCACGTCCACCGCGTTGTAGAACGCATTGGCGGTGTCGTTGACGGTCCACACGCCATAGATCACGTGGTAGCCCTGGCGGTCGGCAGGCAGGGTGCACTGATGTTTCTGCGCCAGGTCCCCGGGGTTGGCGTTTGAACCTCCGGTGGGGAAGCCGCCATCGAATGCCACGGTACAGAAGGGTGTCAGGTCGAAGCTGGCACGAGTGAGAGGTTCATTGGGGTTCCAGCCCACCCGGGTGATGAAGTATTCCCAGCCGGTGGTGGAATGCGCGGTGGTGAAACGCCAGTCGAAGGCGATCTCACGCTCGGTGATCTCGGTTTTGTGCCAACGGGTTGCCGATTGGGCATCCATGGCACCGAAACGCTCGATGCCGCTGGCCAGTTTGCCGTCCGCCGGGCCGGTGGCCGGGAAGCCCTTGAGTGTCTCGCCGACGCTGTGCGGCTCGTACTGGGCGCCACCGCAATCGGTGTTGAGGCGGTCCTGGCAAAGCTTGGCACGCGAAGGTGGGAAACTCATGTAGCCGTGAGCGGCGGCTTGTTGGCTGGCCAGCAGCGCAGTGCAGGCAGTGGCCAGGAGAGCCGCGCCAACCAGCGCGGCCCTGGGTTGCAAGGCGAATTTCATTTTCGTACCTCCCTGTTCAAATCTGAAGAGGGAGGAGTCTAAGAAACGCTGTAGGAACAGGCTGTCAGACGATTCCTAAAATACAGGTGGAATCTTCTGAAGCCATGCTTACTGGTGGTACTGCGCCGAGAACTCATGCACGGCGTTGATGAACGCGCCCGCATGCTCCGGGTCCACTTCCGGGGTGATGCCATGGCCCAGGTTGAACACATGGCCGGTGCCATTACCGTAGCTGGCCAGGATGCGCGCCACTTCAGCACGGATGGCTTCGGGCTTGGCGTACAGCACGGTCGGGTCCATGTTGCCCTGCAGGGCCACCTTGTTGCCCACGCGGCGACGGGCTTCGCCCAGGTCGCACGTCCAGTCCAGGCCCAGCGCGTCGGCGCCGGCGTCGGCGATGCTTTCCAGCCACAGGCCGCCGTTCTTGGTGAACAGGATGACCGGCACTTTGCGGCCTTCGTGTTCGCGGATCAGGCCGCTGACGATTTTCTTCATGTAGGCCAGCGAGAACTCCTGGTACGCCGCGGCCGACAGGTTGCCGCCCCAGGTATCGAAGATCTGCACGGCCTGGGCGCCAGCCAGGATCTGACCGTTGAGGTAGCTGGTGACCGACTGGGCCAGCTTGTCCAGCAGCAGGTGCATGGCGTGCGGGTTGTCGTAGAGCATGGCCTTGGTCTTGCGGAAGTCTTTCGACGAGCCGCCTTCCACCATGTAGGTGGCCAGGGTCCACGGGCTGCCCGAGAAGCCGATCAGCGGCACGCGGCCGTTGAGCTCGCGGCGGATGGTGCTGACGGCGTCCATCACGTAGCCCAGGTCCTTTTGCGGATCAGGGATCGGCAGGGCTTCGATGTCGGCCAGGGTGCTGACCACTTTCTTGAAGCGCGGGCCTTCGCCGGTCTCGAAGTACAGGCCCTGGCCCATGGCGTCGGGGATGGTGAGGATGTCGGAGAACAGGATGGCAGCATCCAGCGGGTAGCGTTCCAGCGGTTGCATCGTGACTTCGCAGGCGAACGCCGGGTTCATGCACAGGCTCATGAAATCACCGGCCTTGGCGCGGCTGGCGCGGTATTCAGGCAGGTAGCGACCGGCCTGACGCATCATCCAAACGGGGGTGACGTCGACGGGTTGCTTGAGCAGGGCACGAAGGAAACGGTCGTTCTTCAGGGCAGTCATGGGAGCATCCGGCAGATAAGTGCCAGCATTTTCCCAGACTGGAACGCAAAAGGCACGGCGTGCGCCGTGCCTTTTATCTATCGGGGCGATTTGTGGGACCGGGCAAAGCTCGGGAAGGCCGCACCGCGTAGTCACTGGGACTGCGCGGTGCCTGTTTCCCGAGCTTCGCCCGGTCCCACAGGGGGGTATCAGACTTCCAGGTAATCCAGGATCCCTTCGGCGGCGTTGCGGCCTTCGAAGATGGCCGTCACCACCAGGTCAGAACCGCGCACCATGTCGCCACCGGCGAAGATTTTCGGGTTGCTGGTCTGGTGCTTGTACTTGCCCTGTTCCGGCGCAACAACGCGGCCCTGGCTGTCGGTCTGGATGCTGAACTGCTCGAACCACGGCGCCGGGCTTGGGCGGAAGCCGAACGCGATGACCACGGCATCAGCCGGGATGATCTCTTCGGAACCCGGGATTGGCTCGGGGCTGCGACGGCCACGGGCGTCAGGCTCGCCGAGACGGGTCTCGACCACTTTTACGCCTTCGACCTTATCTTCACCGACAATGGCGATGGGCTGGCGGTTGTAGAGGAACTTCACGCCTTCTTCCTTGGCGTTCTTCACCTCTTTGCGCGAGCCCGGCATGTTCGCTTCGTCACGACGGTAGGCACAGGTAACAGCCTTGGCGCCCTGGCGGATGGAGGTGCGGTTGCAGTCCATCGCGGTGTCGCCACCGCCCAGTACCACCACCTTCTTGCCTTTCATGTCGACGAAATCTTCCGGCGACTTTTCAAAGCCCAGGTTGCGGTTGACGTTGGCGATCAGGAAGTCCAGCGCGTCGTGCACGCCCGGCAGGTCTTCGCCCGGGAAACCACCCTTCATGTAGGTGTAGGTGCCCATGCCCATGAATACGGCATCGTATTCATCAAGCAGTTGCTCCATGGTCACGTCCTTGCCCACCTCGGTGTTCAGGCGGAACTCGATGCCCATGCCGGTGAAGACTTCGCGACGATTGCTCAGCACGGTCTTTTCCAGCTTGAACTCGGGGATGCCGAAGGTCAGCAGGCCACCGATTTCCGGGTTCTTGTCGAACACCACCGGGGTCACGCCGCCACGTACCAGCACGTCGGCACAGCCAAGGCCGGCCGGGCCGGCGCCGATGATGGCGACGCGCTTGCCGGTTGGCTTGACCTTGGACATATCCGGACGCCAGCCCATGGCGAACGCCGTGTCGGTGATGTACTTCTCCACCGAACCGATGGTCACCGCGCCGAAGCCGTCGTTGAGGGTGCAGGCACCCTCGCACAGACGGTCTTGCGGGCACACCCGGCCGCACACTTCAGGCAGGGTGTTGGTCTGGTGCGACAGCTCGGCGGCGGCGAGGATGTTGCCCTCGGCCACCAGTTTCAGCCAGTTGGGAATGAAGTTGTGCACCGGGCACTTCCATTCACAGTACGGGTTACCGCAACCCAGGCAGCGGTGGGCCTGGTCGGCCGACTGCTGGGGTTTGAAGGGTTCGTAGATTTCCACGAACTCTTTCTTGCGCTGACGCAACAGTTTCTTCTTCGGATCCTTGCGCCCGACCTCGATGAACTGGAAGTCATTATTCAGACGTTCAGCCATTTTAAAACCTCATCAACTTCTTCAGGCGCATATCACTGCGGGTTGGCACGGGTGCTGGTGAGCAGCGATTTCAAGCTGGCAGCCTTGGGCTTGACCAACCAGAAACGGCGCAGGTAGTCGTCCAGGTTTTCCCAGACGTTACGGCCCCACTCGCTATCGGTTTCTGCCACGTATTCGGCCAGCACGCGTTCGATGTGGCTACGGTAGGCCTCCATCGCTTCGCCGCTGATGCGCTGGATTTCCACCAGTTCGTGGTTGACGCGGTCAACGAAGGTGTTGTCCAGGTCCAGCACGTAGGCGAAACCACCGGTCATCCCGGAGCCGAAGTTGTAGCCGGTCTTGCCCAGTACGCAGACAAAACCACCGGTCATGTATTCGCAGCAGTGATCGCCGGTGCCTTCCACCACGGTGTGGGCACCGGAGTTGCGCACGGCGAAGCGCTCGCCTGCGGTACCAGCGGCGAACAGCTTGCCGCCAGTGGCGCCGTACAGGCAGGTATTGCCGATGATGGCGCTGTCCTGGGTCTTGAATGGGCTGCCTTTGGGCGGAACGATCACCAGCTTGCCGCCGGTCATGCCCTTGCCCACGTAGTCGTTGGCGTCGCCTTCCAGGTACATGTTCAAGCCACCGGCGTTCCACACGCCGAAGCTCTGGCCCGCAGTACCGTTGAAGCGGAAGGTCACAGGCTTGTTGGCCATGCCCTGGTTGCCGTAGGCACGGGCGATTTCACCCGAGATACGAGCACCGATCGAACGATCGCAGTTGCAGATGTCCAGGCTGTAATCGCCGCCGGACTTGGCCGCGATGGCGCCCTTGGCCATTTCGACCATCTGCTCGGCCAGCAGGCCCTGGTCGAACGGCGGGTTGCGGTCCACTTCGCAGAATTGCGGCTTGTCGGCCGGAATGTGCGAGCTGCCCAGCAGCGGCGTCAGGTCCAGGTGGTTCTGCTTGGCGGTCTGGCCTTCCAGCACGTCGAGCAGGTCGGTACGGCCGATCAGTTCACCCAGCGAGCGCACGCCCAGCTTGGCCAGCCATTCACGGGTCTCTTCTGCCACGTAGGTGAAGAAGTTGATCACCATGTCGACGGTGCCGATGTAGTGGTCCTTGCGCAGCTTGTCGTTCTGGGTGGCTACGCCGGTGGCGCAGTTGTTCAGGTGGCAGATGCGCAGGTATTTGCAGCCCAGGGCGATCATTGGTGCAGTACCGAAGCCGAAGCTTTCAGCACCCAGGATGGCTGCCTTGATCACGTCCAGGCCGGTTTTCAGGCCGCCGTCGGTCTGTACCCGCACTTTGCCGCGCAGGTCGTTGCCGCGCAGGGTCTGGTGGGTCTCGGCCAGGCCCAGCTCCCACGGTGCGCCCGCGTACTTGATGGAGGTCAGTGGCGAAGCACCGGTACCGCCGTCATAGCCAGAGATGGTGATCAGGTCGGCATAGGCCTTGGCCACGCCGGCGGCGATGGTGCCCACGCCGGCCTCGGCCACCAGCTTCACGGACACCAGTGCGGCCGGGTTGACCTGTTTCAGGTCAAAGATCAGCTGCGACAAGTCTTCGATGGAGTAGATGTCGTGGTGCGGCGGTGGCGAAATCAGCGTCACGCCTGGTACCGCGTAGCGCAGCTTGGCGATCAGGCCGTTGACCTTGCCGCCTGGCAGCTGGCCGCCCTCGCCCGGCTTGGCGCCCTGGGCTACCTTGATCTGCAGCACTTCGGCGTTGACCAGGTATTCGGGGGTTACACCGAAACGGCCGGTAGCCACTTGCTTGATCTTGGAGCTCTTGATGGTGCCGTAGCGGGCCGGATCTTCGCCGCCCTCACCGGAGTTGGAGCGCGCGCCCAGACGGTTCATGGCTTCGGCCAGGGCTTCGTGAGCCTCGGGCGACAGCGCACCCAGCGAAATACCCGCCGAGTCGAACCGTTGCAGGATGGCTTCCAGCGGTTCGATCTCGTCGATCGACAGCGGGGTGTCCAGTTCCTTGACCTTGAACAGGTCGCGGATCATCGACACTGGGCGGTTGTCGACCAGCGCGGTGTATTCCTTGAACTTGGCGTAGTCGCCCTGCTGCACGGCGGCTTGCAGGGTGTTGACCACGTCAGGGTTGTAGGCGTGGTATTCGCCACCGTGCACGAACTTCAGCAGGCCGCCTTGCTGGATCGGCTTGCGCGCGCTCCAGGCTTCAGTGGCCAGGGCTTTCTGTTCGGCTTCGATGTCGACGAAGCGCGCGCCCTTGATGCGGCTAGGCACGCCACGGAAGCTGAGGTTGCAGACTTCCTCGGACAGGCCGATGGCTTCGAACAGTTGCGCACCGCGGTACGAGGCCACGGTAGAGATGCCCATCTTCGACAGGATCTTGAGCAGGCCCTTGGTGATGCCTTTGCGGTAGTTCTTGAACACCTCGTAGAGGTCGCCCAGTACTTCACCGGTACGGATCAGGTCGCCCAGCACTTCGTAGGCCAGGAACGGGTAGACCGCCGAGGCGCCGAAGCCGATCAGCACCGCGAAGTGGTGCGGGTCGCGTGCAGTGGCGGTCTCGACCAGGATGTTGCTGTCGCAACGCAGGCCTTTCTCGGTCAGGCGGTGGTGCACCGCGCCGGTGGCCAGCGAGGCGTGAACCGGCAGCTTGCCCGGGGCAATGTGACGGTCGCTGAGCACGATCTGGGTGTGACCGGCACGCACGGCTTCTTCGGCCTGGTCGGCGATGTTGCGTACGGCCGCTTCAAGGCCCACGCTTTCGTCGTAGTTCAGGTCGATGATCTGCCGCTCGAAGCCTGGCAGGTCGAGGTTCATCAGCGAGCGCCACTTGGCCGGGGAAATGACCGGCGAGCTGAGGATCACGCGCGATGCGTGCTCAGGCGACTCCTGGAAGATGTTGCGCTCGGCGCCCAGGCAGATTTCCAGGGACATCACGATCGCTTCGCGCAGCGGGTCGATCGGCGGGTTGGTGACCTGCGCGAACTGCTGGCGGAAATAGTCGTACGGGGTGCGTACGCGCTGGCTCAGCACGGCCATCGGCGTGTCGTCGCCCATGGAACCCACGGCCTCGTAGCCCTGCTCGCCCAGCGGGCGCAGCACCTGGTCACGCTCCTCGAAGGTGACCTGGTACATTTTCATGTACTGCTTGAGCTGCTCAGGGTTATAGAAGGACGACCCGTGGTCGTTGTCTTCCATGGTGGCCTGAATGCGCAGCGCGCTCTTGCGCAGCCACTGCTTGTAGGGGTGGCGCGACTTGAGGCGGTTGTCGATGGCATCGGTGTCGAGGATCTGGCCGGTTTCGGTGTCCACGGCAAAGATCTGGCCCGGGCCGACACGGCCCTTGGCCACGACGTCTTCAGGCTTGTAGTTCCACACGCCGATTTCCGACGCCAGGGTGATGTAACCGTTCTTGGTGGTTACCCAGCGCGCCGGGCGCAGGCCGTTGCGGTCCAGCAGGCAGACGGCATGGCGACCTTCGGTCAGTACCACGCCGGCCGGGCCGTCCCACGGTTCCATGTGCATGGAGTTGTACTCATAGAACGCCCGCAGGTCGGGGTCCATGGTTTCAACGTTCTGCCAGGCTGGCGGAATCAGCATGCGCACGCCACGGAACAGGTCGATACCGCCGGTGACCATCAGCTCCAGCATGTTGTCCATGCTCGAGGAGTCAGAACCCACGCGGTTGACCAGCGGGCCCAGTTCTTCCAAGTCCGGGATCAGGTCGTTGGCGAACTTGGTGCGACGGGCCTGGGCCCAGTTGCGGTTGCCGGTGATGGTGTTGATCTCGCCGTTGTGGGCGAGGAACCGGAACGGCTGTGCCAACGGCCACTTCGGCAGGGTGTTGGTGGAGAAACGCTGGTGGAAGACCGCGATGGCGGTCTGCATGCGCGCGTCGCTCATGTCCGGGAAGAAGGCGGTGAAGTCCGCCGGCATCATCAGGCCTTTGTAGATGATGGTCTTGTGCGAGAAGCTGCAGATGTAGTGGTCGGTGTCGGCGGCGTTGGCCACGGACGAGCGACGACGGGCGCTGAACAGCTTGATCGCGAATTCCTGGTCGCTCAGGCCTTCGCCACCGATGAACACCTGCTCGATTTTCGGCAGGCGCTCAAGGGCCAGGCGGCCGAGGACGCTGGTGTCAATCGGCACCTGGCGCCAGCCGATCAGGTTCAGGCCGGCTGCCAGGATTTCGCGGTTCATGTTCTCGCGCGCGGCATCGGCGCGGGCGTCGTCCTTGTTCAGGAACACCATGCCCACGGCGTATTGCTTTGGCAGCTCGATGCCGAAGGTTTCCTGGGCGACAGCGCGCAGGAACTGATCGGGCTTCTGCATCAGCAGGCCGCAACCGTCGCCGGTCTTGCCGTCCGCGTTGATCCCACCGCGGTGGGTCATGCAGGTCAGGGCTTCGATGGCCGTTTGCAACAGGTGGTGACTGGGTTCGCCGGTCATATGGGCAATCAGCCCAAAGCCACAGTTGTCCTTGAATTCATCGGGTTGGTACAGACCTGTTTTCATAGACACTTTCTCACCAGGCTGCCCCCTTGGGGGACAAATTTCTTTTCAATTCAACCGCTTACCAACCGCGCCGAACGTACGCCAGCTTTGCAGGGGCAAAAGGGAGGTCATTGTACACAGCGACAGGGTCGCCCACAAATTTGCGCGGCGACTCCGCACAAAATCATGTCGCAATTCTATAAGTTTTAAGCAAGGTGTTGTGGTAGCAACGATGCTTGAGTCTGAAGCTTATCAGCCTGGACTGCAATGGGGGTAACCACAGACAGTCTGGGACACGAAAGCCTGCCGCGTTCTGCGCAGCAGGCTTGGGGTCGTATCAGGAGACGCTCAGCAAGGTGGCGGGGATGGTGCCACCGGACAAGGCCCCGACCGCTATCGGGTCAGGGCTTGCGGCATTCAGCGCGTCGATGCCAGGTCTTGTTGGACGCTGGCGACACTTCTAGGCCAAGGTTTACCAGCCTGGACCTTCGCTGGCAAGTTCTTGATTGCCGCAACGGCTGCATCACGGCTGCTGAAGCTGCCATAAGTGATGACGTACAGGGGTTTGCCCTGCAGGGTTTTCTTGAAATAACGGTACTCGCCGCCCTGCTCTTTCACGTAATTCTGCGCAGTGGCTTCGCTGCTGGTGCCCAGGATCTGCACCACGTAGTTGCCAGCGGCCTGGCCCTTGTACCAGCCAGCACCTGCGCCACCGGCGGCAGGCTTGGCGGCGGCGACCGGCTCGGCTTTCTTCTCGACCGGCTTGTGCTCAGGCTTGGCGGTAGCCACTTGCACAGGCGCCTTGTGCACGGGCGCAGGGGCCGGTGCAGGCGTCGGGCGGGCCGCAACCGGTGCCGGGGTAGGCACCGGCACTGGGGTGGCCGCGGGGCCGGCCGGCACGCCAGGTGGCGGTGCGGTGGTGGTCACGGTGGGTGGCGCGGACGAGCCGTGGGCGATTGGCGTGGTTTCTTCGCCGTCACCCGAGCCTGCGGCCTCGGCCAGCGGGCCGCGCATTACCGGCTGCGACTGGCCGACCAGCGGCAGTGGCATAGGCTTGGAGTTGCCGGCGAATTCGATGGCGGCGTTGCTGCCGTCCTGGTTCGGCTGGGCATTGCCAGGCGTGCCCTGGCCCAGCGGCAATTGGGCCTGCTCGGTGGCTGGCGCAGTGGGCGCATTGGCCGACTTGCGACCCGGCAGCAAGGCTGCCGCAGCCACGGCGATGACAACAACCCCGGTCAGCGCCAGTACGTGTTTTTTCGGCATTTTGAACCCCATAGATGGACGCTTCACCGACGAGCGGCTAGCGATCATGGCCTCGATCATTGCATCACGGGCGACCTGGTTGATTGCGCCTGGCCAGCCTTCTGAATTTTCGTGAATGTCGGAAATCTGATCATTGGTAAAGAGTTGGATCCCCTGCCCGGCGCCTTCCAGACGCTGGGCCAGATACTCGCGGGTTTCCTCGACACTGTACGGTTGCAGCTCGATGACGTGGAACAGCTCCTGCTCGGCGCTGAATTGCTCCAGGCCGTCGATCACCGACGCCTCGCCAAACAGGAACACGTGCGGGCGCCCTTCCGGCGTACCGGCCGCCAACGTCAGCAGGGCTTCGAGTGCGGATTCGGCCAGTTGTTCCGCATCGTCCACCAGCAGATAGACTTCCTGACCGGTCAGGGCCAGTTGCACCACCTGCGCCAGGATCGCCTGGGTGTCGGCTTGGGCCACGTTGAGCGCCTGGGCCACCTGGGCCAGCACGCTCGGTGCATCACCGGCACCACGGGCCGAAACCACCACGCTCTGCACCGACTGCTTGTTGGTGCTGGCCACCAGGGCCTGGCGCAGCAGGGTCTTGCCGCTGCCCTCGGGACCGGTGACTACCAGCAGCAACTGGCTGTAGCGCGCCAGGTGGTGCAACTGCCCCAGCACCGGCTTGCGCTGGGCAGGGAAAAACTTGAAGCCGGGCACACGGGCCGCAAAGGGGTCATGGTCCAGCTGGTAGTGGCCCAGAAAGGCCTCATCGGCGTGCAGTGTCATCGAACTCTATTACCTCAAAGCGAAGCCGCGATGGCGTGGTAATCCGCCGCCAGCGTGGCTTGTAGAACTTCAGTTGGATAATAGTCGGTCACCACGGCTTCGCCGAGGTGGCGCAACAACACCAGGCGCATACGGCCATCGATGACTTTCTTATCGACGGCCATGTGCTGGAGAAATTGTGCGGGGGTCATGTCTGCCGGTGGCACCACCGGCAAGCCGGCGCGCTGCATCAGGCGGATACCGCGGTCACGGGCCTGCTGGCTGATCCAGCCCAGGCGCATGGACATTTCCAGGGCCATCACGGTACCGGCCGCCACGGCTTCACCGTGCAGCCACACACCGTAACCCATCTGGGTTTCGATGGCGTGACCAAAGGTGTGGCCCAGGTTCAGGGTGGCGCGCACGCCGGTTTCGCGCTCGTCGGCGTTGACCACTTCGGCCTTGGCCTCGCAGGAGCGCTTGATGGCGTAGGTCAGTGCGGTCTGGTCGACGGCCAGCAGGGCATCGATGTTGTCTTCCAGCCAGCCCAGGAACGGCTCGTCACAAATCAGGCCGTACTTGATCACTTCGGCCAGGCCCGCCGACAGCTCGCGCGCTGGCAGGCTCTTGAGGCTGGCGGTATCGATGATCACGGCATTGGGCTGGTAGAAGGCACCTACCATGTTCTTGCCCAAGGGGTGGTTGATGCCGGTCTTGCCACCCACCGACGAATCGACCTGGGACAGCAGCGTGGTCGGCACCTGGATGAAATCCACGCCGCGCTGGTAGCAGGCTGCGGCGAAACCGGCCATGTCGCCTACCACGCCGCCGCCCAGGGCGATGATGGTGGTACGACGGTCATGACGGGCAGTCAGCAGGCCATCGAAGATCAGCTGCAGGGTTTCCCAGTTCTTGTAGGCCTCGCCATCGGGCAAGGCCACGGACGTCACCGAGTAGGCGCCCAGGGCGCGGCTCAGTTGCTCCAGATACAGGGGGCCGACGGTCTCGTTGGTGACGATGGCCACTTGTCGGCCGGCAATATGCGGCGCCAGCAGTTCAGGCTGGCCCAGCAGGCCTTCGCCAATGTAGATCGGGTAGCTGCGCTCACCCAGTTCGACCTTGATTGTCTGCATGTTTCCCCACCGTGAAGCCGGGCCCGTCGCCCTGTCTCAGTCGTTATTATTGGTCGACACGCCCCCCGGCTGGCAAGCCAGGGGGGATGCCGAGAATAGCCTATTTACGCCAGCGGTCGATGACGATTGCGTCAGCGTGGCGGCAACTGCGCCAGACGCTCGAGAATGTCCAGCACCACCATGCGCGGTGGCCGCTCGTCGGTTTCCACCACCAGATCGGCGATCTCGCGGTACAGCGGGTCACGCACGGCCAGCAGCGCACGCAAGGTGCCTGCGGGATCGGCGGTACGCAGCAATGGACGATTGCGGTCGCGGGCGGTGCGGCCCACTTGCTGCTCGACGGAGGCATGCAGGTAGACCACCCGACCACCGGCATGCAGGGCGCGGCGATTTTCATCACGCATCACCGCGCCACCACCGGTAGCCAGCACCAGCCCATCGTGCTCGCACAGCTCGGCAAGCATGGCCTGCTCGCGATCACGGAAACCGGCTTCGCCTTCCTGGTCGAATATCCATGGAATGTTTGCGCCCGTGCGCAGTTCAATTTCCTTGTCGGAATCCTTGAACGGTAACCGGAGCTCTTTGGCCAGCAATCGACCAATGGTGCTCTTACCGGCACCCATTGGCCCAACAAGTATCAAATTTCGCACAGAATCAACGACTCACAGCAATCGCCTGGTTATTCATGATACGCGGAGTGAGGAACACCAGCAGCTCGGTTTTTGCCTCAGACACGGTATCCGATCGAAACAGGCGGCCAAGATACGGCACATCTCCAAGAAATGGCACCTTATCCGTCGTTTTAGTTTGCGTATTGGAGAAAACACCGCCAATTACCACTGTTTCGCCATCATTGACGAGGACCTTGGCCTTCACCTCGTTCTTCTTGATCGGCGGTACGTCATTGAGCGCGTTGGCGTAGTCAGGCTCATCCTTGTTGACCTTCACATCCATGATGATGCGGTTGTCCGGGGTGATCTGCGGGGTCACCTCAAGCGACAGCGAGGCCTCCTTGAACGACACCGAGGTGGCGCCGCTGGACGAGGATTCCTGGTATGGCACCTCCGTGCCCTTGACAATACGCGCGGTCTCCTTGTCCGAGGTCACCACCTTGGGCTGGGACACCACTTCACCGTTGCCGGTGGCTTCCATGGCACTGAGTTGCAGGTCCAGGGTGAGGTTGTTGGAGACATAGCCCAGGCCGATGCCCGAGGTGGCGCTGCTGGCGCCCAGGTCGACGAAGGTGTTGCTACTGGTGGTCTGGGTACCGGCCACTGTCCAGCGGTTACTGCCCGAACCGTTGGTGGCGCCGCTCCAGCTCACGCCCAGGCTCTTGTCATAGTTGACGTTGGCTTCGACGATGCGCGCCTCGATCATTACCTGGCGCACCGGAATGTCCAGCTGGGCCACGATGCGACGCAGCTCGTCCAGGCGGTCCTGGGTCTGGTAGGCAATGATGTTGTTGGTACGGTCATCCACAGTGATCGAGCCACGCTCGTCGGTCTTGGTGCCGGTCTTGGACGCCGAGTTGGTCACCGACTGAAACAGCTTGGCGATGTCGGACGCCTTGGCATAGTTGACCTGCAGCAGCTCGCGGCGCAGGGGTGCCAGTTCTTCGATCTGCTTCTGCGACTCCAACTCCTGACGCTCGCGCGCTGCAATTTCAGCGGCTGGCGCTACCAGCAGCACGTTGCCGATCTTGCGCTTGTCCAGGTTCTTGGTCTTGAGCACCAGGTCCAGGGCCTGGTCCCACGGCACATTCTGCAGGCGCAGGGTGATGCCACCCTGAACGGTGTCGCTGGCCACCAGGTTGAGGTTGGTGAAATCGGCGATCAGTTGCAGCACCGAACGCACGTCGATGTCCTGGAAGTTCAGCGACAGCTTCTGGCCGGTGTACACGAAGCGATCAGCATTCTTGCGGGCGATATCTTCGGCCGTGACCTGGCGCACGCTGACGGTCAGCTTGTTGTCGGTCTGGAACACCGAATAATCGAAAGTGCCACCCGGCTCGATGGTCACCGTGGCGGTGTCGCCAGAGGCGGTGGAGTTGACGAACTGTACCGGGGTGGCGAAGTCCTTCACGTCCAGGCGCACGCGCAGCGGGTCAGGCAGCTGAGTCTTGGGGAAGGTCAGGACGATCTTGTTGCCCTGCTCTTGCACGTCCGGGGCGATGGCGGGGTCGCTGAGGTCGACGACCACGTTGCCCTCACCCTGCTCGCCACGCTGGAAGTCGACATTGCGGATGGCGCGTCCCACCGGCTGGGCGAACGCCGGCCGCGAAGGCGCGGCGCTGCTGACAGCGGCACCGGCGCGTGGTGCTGCCGCAGGGGTCGTCCCACCCACCAGGCTGTTGGCGCCCTGGCCGATCATCACGTACAGGTTATTGCCTTCAACCCGCGTACCGTAGGGCGCAAGGTTGGTCAGGTTGATAATCAGCCGCGTGCGGTCCTTGGCTTCAACCACGGTCAGGCTGCGCGCGTTGCCCACGCCCAGGTCGCGGGTCTTGGTAGCCAGGCCGTTCTTGATCCCCGGCAGGTCCAGGGCGATACGCGCCGGCTGGTCGGTGGTGTAGCCACGCGGGGCAGGCACGGGAGTGTCGAAGGTCAGCTTGAGCTCCACCCGGTCCCCTGGCAACGCCGCTACATCCAGTGTCTTCAGGGTGGCCGCCATCAGGGCAGGCGAAAGCAACGCCATCCATAGCGAGAGACCAAGGGCTGAAAGCATCCTATTCATTATCGAGTTCCACTATGCGTGCTTGACCAGGCCCGTTATGAGCGTTCTTTCAAAGTGATGGTGCGCGGCCGTTCCAGCCAACCACCTTCGCCATCGGGGACAATCTCGACCACGTCGACCTGCGAATCGGTGATCGACACGATTCGCCCTTCGTTGCGGCCCAGGTAGTCGCCCACCTTCATTCGGTAAACCCCACCGGCGCCTTTCATCAGGGCGAACTTGCCGGTTTCGTTGGCCAGCGTGCCGACCATTTCAAACTGTTCGATATTGAAGCCTTCCAGGAACTGCTTGACCCGCGTGGGGTCCGGCTTGACCGGCTTGGCGCCCTTCTGCCGGTGCGCCAGGTCGATCTTGACCGGCGGCTGGAACGGGCTGCGCAAAGCGGCGGCCTGATAGGTGAATGGCTCGTACGGGGCAAACTTGGGGATAGGCTCGATGGTGCCCTTGGGCCGCGCCTTGACCTCGGCCATGTAGGCCTTCAGGTCGTCAAAGTCACTGTTACCGCACCCCGAGAGCAGCGATACGAATGCGATCAGCACAAGG
The DNA here is from genome assembly GCA_000497835.1 of gamma proteobacterium L18. Classification (GTDB taxonomy): domain Bacteria; phylum Pseudomonadota; class Gammaproteobacteria; order Pseudomonadales; family Pseudomonadaceae; genus Aquipseudomonas. The sequence goes on from KI547169.1 coordinate 300,768, forward strand.
CTGCACACTGCCCTCATTTGGCCGCCCCCTTGTCCTGAGCCTGCCCTGCCCCTTTGGGCTTGTCCTTGTCGCTGTCGTGGTAGCGGTATGTCTTGGCCAGAATGTTCATGCGCAACAACGTGGTGTTGCCATCGACCACCGGTTTCACCTCGAAATCATGCAACGTCACGATGCGCGGCAGGCTGGACACGCCACTGACGAACGTACCCAGGTCGTGGTAATTGCCGGTCACGGTGATCTGGATGGGCAGCTCGATGTAAAACTGCTGGGTCACCTCGGGCAACAACTTGATCTCTTCGAACTCCAGCCCGCTGCCCAGCCCCGTGCGGGTAATGTCTTCGAGCAGGCCCGGTACCTCGGTATCACTGGGCAGTTGGCGCAACATGGCACCGAATGAGGTCTCCATCTCGGTCATCTGCTGGGTGTAGGCCTCCAGGTTTGACGCCTGGAATGCCTTGGTGGCGAACTGCTCCTTGAGGGTCTGCTCCTGCGTCTGGGCACGTTGCAGCTCGTCACCCAGGTCGCTGATGTGGAAGTTGTAGCCAAGGGCCAGGATCACGATCATCAGCAACACGCCGGCGATGGTCTTGACCGCAGGCGGCCAGCCGCCAAGGTTGTTGATGTCCAGTTCGCTGAGATTGATCTTGCGCAGGCCGTCCAGCCATTCGGAGAAATTCATTTGGCATTCTCCTCGTTGGGCAGCGTCTGACGTACCGACAGCTGGAAGTTATTGCTCTGCTGGGTCTGTTGCGGGTCTGCGGCCTGACGCGCCTTGACCTCGGTCAGGCTCGGTGCCGCAAGCCAGGGCGAGGCCTCCATGTTGCGCATCAGATCCGATACACGATTGTTGTTTTCGGCCGTGCCGGTGACGGCAATGGTCTTGTCGATCATCTTCACGTCAGTGAAATACACCCCATCCGGCAGGGTGCGCGCCAACTGGTCGAACAGGTGGCCGATGATGGGGCGGTTGGCCTGCAGGTCCTGGATGATCTTCATCCGTTCGACCAGCTGCTTGCGCCGGGCCTTGAGCTCGGAAATCTGTTTGATGCGTTCGTCCAGGACGGCGATTTCCTTCTGGATGTAGGCATTGCGGGCGTTCTGCTGGTCGATGGCATGGCTGTAGTACTGGTCGGCCAGCAGAATGATGCCGATACCGCCCACCACGACACCGGCCAGGGCCAGCAGGAACCGCTTCTTGCGTTCTTCGCGCAGCTGTTCGCGCCACGGCAGCAGGTTGATGCGCGCCATCAGTCAAAGCTCCTCAACGCCAGGCCGCAGGCAATCATCAGCGCCGGCGCATCACTGGCCAGGGCGCCAGCGTTGACCTTGCTGCTCAGGGCCATGTCGGCAAAGGGGTTGGCGACCATCGCCGGGGTGCCCAGGCGCTGCTGGATCAACTGGTCCAGGCCGGAAATGGACGCGGTGCCGCCGGCCAGCAGGATGTAGTCGACGTCATTGTGCTGGCCCGCAGCAAAGAAGAACTGCAGCGAACGCGACACTTGCTGCACCACGGCATCCTTGAAGGGCTGCAGCACTTCCACCACGTAGTCGTCGGGCAGGCCGCCCTGCTTCTTGGCCAGGCCCGCCTCTTCCATGGACAGGCCATAGCGGCGCTGGATTTCCTCGGTCAGCTGGCGGCCGCCGAACAGTTGCTCGCGGGTGTAGATGATGCGGCCATTGTGCAACACGCTGAGGGTGGTCATGGTGGCACCGATGTCCACCACGGCCACGGTCAGCGGGCCGTCGCCGTCCATCAGGGTGGGCTCCAGCAGGCCGAAGGCGCGCTCCAGGGCGTAGGCTTCGACATCGACCACGCGGGCGCTGAGGCCGGCCAGGGCCAGGGCCGCTTCGCGCACTTCGACGTTTTCCTTGCGGCAAGCCGCCAGCAGCACGTCAACCCGCTCGGGGTTGCGCGCAGAGATGCCCTGCACCTCAAAGTCGATGGCAACTTCTTCAAGGGGGTAAGGGATGTACTGATCAGCCTCGACCTTGAGCTGGTTTTCCATTTCATCTTCGGAAAGCGCAGCGTCCATCTCGATGGTCTTGGTGATCACGGCCGAGCCGGCCACCGCCACCGCCGCGATCTTGGCGCCGGTGCGGGCCTTGACCAGCACGCGTGACAGGGCTTGGCCGACGCCCTCCAGTTCAGCAATGTTTTTTTCCACCACCGCGTTGGCCGGTAAAGGCTCGACCGCGTAGGCCTCAACCCGAAATCGGTTGCCCGAGCGGCTCAGCTCAAGCAGTTTTACCGATGTCGAGCTGATGTCGATCCCCAGAAGCGAATTCGCTTTCTTGCCGAAGAGTCCAAGCACGCCCGATTCCCTATCATTATCCGTGACTTACGGACCACTTATAGTACGAGGCATTTAATAGCAGTCTTGACAGAAGCGCAAATAACGCTCTGTGTCGAAAAATGCTTATAATGCCCAGCACTTTTGCCCTTGCCGCCGTGCCTTGCGCGTAACCCATTCTTTTATCTGGAAATCCAAAAGCCTTGATACGCCTGCTGAAGTTTTTCTGGTGGTCCTTCGTCGCTATTTTCTGTGGCCTGCTGCTCGGTCTGAGCGGCGCGTACCTGTATCTTAGCCCCAGCCTGCCGTCCGTCGATGCGCTCAAGTCAGTGCAACTGCAGATTCCGCTGAGGGTGTACAGCAGCGACAACAAGCTGATCGCAGAATTTGGCGAAATGCGCCGTTCTCCCATCAAGTTCGCTGAAATCCCGCCGCATTTCATTCAGGCACTGCTGTCGGCCGAAGATGACAACTTTGCCAATCACTACGGCGTCGACCCCAGCAGCCTGATGCGCGCCGCCGGCCAGCTGTTCAGCAGCGGGCACATTCAGACGGGCGGTAGCACCATCACCATGCAGGTGGCCAAGAACTACTTCCTGAGCAGTGAGCGTAGCTTCTCGCGCAAGGCCACAGAGATTCTTCTTGCACTGCAGATTGAACGCCAGCTCACCAAAGATGAAATTCTCGAGCTGTACGTGAACAAGATCTACCTCGGCAACCGCGCCTACGGCATCGATGCCGCTGCGCAGGTGTATTACGGCAAGTCGATCCGTGACGTCAGCCTGGCGCAGATGGCCATGATCGCCGGTCTGCCGAAGGCACCGTCGCGCTTCAACCCGCTGGCCAACCCGGTACGCGCCAAAGAGCGCCGCGACTGGATCCTGGGCCGCATGTACAAGCTGGGCAAGATCACCGAGGATGAGTACCAGGTGGCCCTGGCCGAACCGATCAACGCCAGTTACCACGTGCCCACTCCGGAAGTGACCGCGCCGTGGATCGCCGAGATGGCCCGTGCCGAAATGGTCGGCCGCTACGGCAGCGACGCCTACACCGAAGGTTTCCGCGTCACCACCACGGTGCCCAGCAACCTGCAGGAAGACGCCAACGCCGCCGTCTCCGCCGGCCTGATCGAATACGACCAGCGCCACGGCTACCGTGGCCCCGAATCGCGCCTGCCGGGCAAGACCCGTGATGCCTGGCTGCAGGAGCTGGCCAAGCAACGACCGCTCAACGGCCTGGAACCGGCCATCGTCACCCAAGTCGACAAGGGCGGCCTGGGCGTGCTGAACCGCAATGGCGAGCAGCAGCGCGTGAGCTGGGACAGCATGAAATGGGCGCGCCCGTTCCTCAACACCAACAGCCAGGGCCGCGCGCCGTCGCAGCCGTCGGATGTGGCCCAGGTCGGCGACCTGATTCGCGTGCAGCCGCAGGCCGACGGCACGCTGAAGTTCAGCCAGGTGCCGACCGTGCAGAGCGCGCTGGTCTCGCTTGACCCGAAAAATGGTGCCATCCGCGCCTTGGTGGGCGGCTTCGCCTTCGAGCAGAGCAACTACAACCGCGCCGTGCAGGCCAAGCGCCAGCCGGGCTCCAGCTTCAAGCCGTTCATCTATTGTGCGGCGCTGGACAATGGCTACACCCCGGCCAGCCTGGTCAACGACGCGCCCATCGTGTTCGCCGACGCCAACCTGGACAACGTGTGGCGGCCGAAGAACGACACCAACACCTTCTTGGGCCCTATCCGCCTGCGCGAAGCGCTGTACAAGTCGCGCAACCTGGTGTCGATCCGCGTACTGCAGGCCATGGGCGTGAACCCGACCATCGACTACATCACCCGCTTCGGCTTCAACAAACAGGACCTGCCGCCCAACCTCTCGCTGGCACTGGGCACCGCAACTCTGACCCCGATCGAGATCGCCACCGGCTGGAGCACCTTCGCCAACGGCGGCTACAAGATCACCCCGTACCTGATCCAGAAAATCGAAAGCCGCAACGGCGACACCTTGTTCGTCGCCAACCCGCCCAGCGTGCCGACCGACGCGACTGCCGCTGTCACGCCCGGCGTCGCCGCGCCTGAGCACTCGCTGATCAGCGACACCACCAATCCAGCCCTGACCCAGGCGCCGGCCGTGGCGACCCGCGTGGTGGACGGCCGCACCACCTTCATCCTCAACAGCATGCTTGAGGACGTGATCAAGAAAGGTACCGGCCGCCGCGCCCTGGCCCTGGGCCGCAGCGACCTGGCGGGCAAGACCGGTACCACCAACGACTCCAAGGACGCCTGGTTCTCGGGCTACAACGCCGACTACATGACCACCGTGTGGACCGGCTTCGACCAGCCTGAAACCCTGGGCCGCCGCGAGTTTGGCGGCACCGTGGCCTTGCCGATCTGGATGAGCTACATGGGCGCTGCGCTCAAGGACAAGCCGCCGCACACCCAGGCCGAGCCGGAAGGCATCGTCAGCCTGCGCGTAGACCCGGTCAGCGGCCGCGCAGCCACGCCGAGCACGCCTAATGCGTACTTCGAGCTGTTCAAGAGCGAGGACACGCCGCCGTCGGTCAACGAACTGGGCAACGGCAGCGCACCGGGCAGCCCGCTGCCAGCGGACGAGTCGGCGCCAATCGACTTGTTTTAAGGCACCCCGGCGTAGCAGCAACTGCCTTGAAACCGCGTCGCCTGCATCGCGACTGAAGTCGGCTCCTACGCCGTCCGGGGTAGGAGCCGGCCTTGGCCGCGATGCAGACGCCGCCGGCCTGTAGCAGCTGCCGAAGGCTGCGTCACAGGCGACGCGGTGTGCCAGCAAGTGCGCGGCGTCCGTGACGCGACCTGACGGCCGCTGCTACAGGTTGCGTCGCTCCATGGAATCCTCCACGGGGCAGTTCCACGTATCGGCGCCGATCTCGTAGCAGCAACTGTCTATGTGGGAGCGGGTTCTACCCGCGAAAAGCACACCGCGGTCTGCCAGGAAGTCCGCGCTACCTTCTTCGCGGGTAGAACCCGCTCCCACAGGGCGTGTAGCTGCCGAAGGCTGCGTCATGAAACCCACGGTACATCAGGCATTGCGCAGCGGCCGCTGCAACAGGCGTGATGCAACGCCCACAAAAAAGCCCGACTCAATGAGTCGGGCTTTTTATTGCCAGCGGCGATTAGCCGTTGAACACGTCATCCACGCTTTTCAGCGGGTAGTGCTTCGGATACGGCAGGGTAGCAACACCGGTCTCGATCGCGGCCTTGGCCACGGCGTCGGAGATCAGGGTGATCAGGCGTGGGTCCATTGGCTTCGGAATGATGTACTCACGACCGAATTCCAGCGAGATACCGCCGTAGGCGTCGCACACTTCCTGAGGCACCGGCAGCTTGGCCAGTTCGCGCAGGGCGTTGGCGGCGGCGATCTTCATCTCTTCGTTGATACGCTTGGCGCGAACGTCCAGGGCACCACGGAAGATGAACGGGAAGCCCAGTACGTTGTTGACCTGGTTCGGGTAGTCGGAACGGCCGGTGGCCATGATCACGTCGTTGCGCGTGGCGTGAGCCAGCTCTGGCGAGATTTCCGGATCAGGGTTGGAGCAGGCGAAAACGATCGGGTTGGCGGCCATGCGCTTGAGTTGCTCGGCGCTCAGCAGGTTCGGGCCGGACAGGCCGACGAACACGTCTGCGCCTTCGATGGCGTCGTCCAGGGTGCGCTTTTCAGTGGCGTGGGCGAACACGGCCTTGTACTGGTTCAGGTCGTCACGGCCAGCGTGGATCACGCCGGTACGGTCGATCATGTAGATGTTCTCGACCTTGGCGCCCATGCTTACCAGCAGCTTCATGCAGGAGATGGCCGCAGCGCCAGCGCCCAGGCAGACGATCTTGGCGTCTTCCAGGGTCTTGCCGGCGATTTCCAGGGCGTTGATCATGCCGGCCGCGGTAACGATGGCGGTGCCGTGCTGGTCATCGTGGAACACCGGGATGTCGCACTGTTCGATCAGGGCGCGCTCGATCTCGAAGCACTCAGGTGCCTTGATGTCTTCCAGGTTGATGCCACCGAAAGTGATGGAGATACGCTTGACGGTGTCGATGAAGGCCTGTGGGCTTTCGGAGTCGACTTCGATGTCGAAAACGTCGATACCGGCGAAACGCTTGAACAGAACGCCCTTGCCTTCCATGACCGGCTTGGAGGCCAGTGGGCCCAGGTTACCCAGGCCGAGAATGGCGGTACCGTCGGAGATGACTGCTACCAGGTTGCCCTTGCCGGTGTATTTGTAGGCCAGCTCTGGGTCGCGACCGATTTCGCGGACCGGCTCGGCCACACCCGGGCTGTAAGCCAGGGAAAGATCACGGGCAGTAGCGGTAGGTTTGGTGAGCTCGACACTCAGTTTCCCAGGACGCGGCTGGGCATGGTACTCGAGAGCGGCAGTTTTCAAATCTGACATTTTGGCGTTCCGCTTGTGCTATGGACTTTTTGAAGCGCCGAGGATACTCGCCCTGCAAACAGGCGACAAGACTGGCCGGTCACTTGCCGCAAGCGCCCGTCCATAGGACTTTGACCGCAAGCCCAGATGCTGCGCGGCCTACAACTGTTCACAATTAATTTTATTTATGTGAACAATTTATGGGATCTATTGTTGCCCATTAAAAAATTGCAGGCATAAAAAAAGGCGTCCCGAAGGACACCTTTTTTACCAGCTGGATCGTTCGATCAAGCCTTTTTAGCGCCGAAACCGCCGAAACGCTTCTGGAAGCGGTCAACACGGCCGCCGGTGTCCAGAGTTTTCTGCTTACCGGTGTAGAACGGGTGGCACTCGGAGCAAACGTCCAGGCTCAGTGGCTTGCACAGAGTCGAACGGGTCTTGATGACGTTGCCGCAGCTGCAGGTGGCGTCAACGGCTTCGTACGCTGGATGAATTTCTGGTTTCATGGCTACTTCCTCAGGCTGCGTGCCGCCATCCAACACCATTGTTGAATACCGCACGTAATTAGGCCGCGTATCTTACCAGACGCTGTCAAACACGCAAGTTATCGCTCGCACCGGCTGTCGTCTGATACGCTTCCTGCCATACCGCAGCCTCCCTGTGGGGCCGGGCGAAGCTCGGGAAGAAAGCACCGCGCAAGGTCTGATCCACCGCAGCGCGCCCTTCCCGAGCTTCGCCCGGTCCCACAAGGTTGGGCGCACCATTCGCAATCAATCAGAGAACCCCCACGCGTGCCCGACGTCATCCTGCGCCTCGCCCTGCCCTCGCCGCTGCGACGCCTGTTCGATTACCGGGCCCCGGCCGGCATGCCAGCCAGCGCGTTCAGCCCCGGCATGCGCCTGCGCGTGCCGTTCGGGCGGCGGGAGATGATCGGCATTCTGGTGGAAGTGGCCGAGCACAGCGAGGTGCCGGCCGACAAGCTCAAGCCGGCCCTGGCCCTGCTTGACCCGGTCAGCCCGCTGCCCGCGCCACTGTTCAAACTGTGCCTGTGGACTGCCCAGTATTATCAGCACAGCCTGGGCGACACCCTGAGCTGGGCACTGCCGGTACTGCTGCGCCAGGGCGACCCCGCCGAGGCGCGCCAGGAACGCTTCTGGCTCAAAAGCCCGGATGCGCGCATGGACGACCCGCGCATCAAGAACGCCCCCAAGCAGCGCGAAGCCCTGGCCACCCTGGCGCAACACCCCCACGGCGTCCCGCATCAATTGCTCAGCAAGTTGGCGCTGAACAAGCCCAGTCTCGACCTGCTGCTGGACAAGGGCCTGGTGCACATTGAGGTACGCCGTCATGCCCCGGGCGTGCGCCACGAGCATTGGCTGGCGCAACCTGAACTGCCGCTCAACACTGAGCAACGCGCCGCCTTCGAGGCCGTGCGCGCCGGCTTCGACAGCTTCCACGCCTTCCTGCTGGCCGGCGTCACCGGCAGCGGCAAGACCGAGGTCTACCTGCAACTGATCCGCGAGTGCCTGGAAGCCGGCAAGCAGGCGCTGGTACTGATCCCCGAAATCAACCTGGGGCCGCAGACCCTGGCGCGCTTCGAGCAGCGCTTCAACGCCCGCATCGCCCTGCTGCACTCGGCCGTCAACGACCGCGAGCGCCTGGACGCCTGGCTGGCGGCACGCGACGGCGAGGCCGACATTATTATCGGCACCCGCTCGGCGCTGTTCACCCCGATGAAAAATCCGGGCCTGATCATCATCGACGAAGAGCACGACGGCTCCTATAAACAGCAGGAAGGCCTGCGCTACCACGCCCGCGACCTGGCCGTGGTACGCGCCCACCAGGAAAACGTCCCGATTCTGCTGGGCTCGGCCACGCCGTCCCTGGAAAGCCTGCACAACGCCTACATCGGCCGTTACGGCCTGCTGAAGATGGAACACCGGGCCGGCGGCGCCAAGCAGCCCAAGTTCCTGCGCCTGGACGTCAAGAGCCGCCCGCTGGACAGCGGCATCAGCGGCCCGATGCAGCAAGCCATCGGCCAGACCCTGGCAAATGGCCAACAGGTGCTGGTATTTCTCAATCGCCGCGGCTTCGCCCCCACCCTGCTGTGCCATGACTGCGGCTGGATGAGCGAATGCCCCAGCTGCGACGCGCGCACCACCGTGCACCAGCGCTCGGGTGAGCTGCGCTGCCACCATTGCGGCTACGTAGAGCGCGTGCCGCGCCGCTGCCCCAAGTGCAACACCGTGGACCTGCGCCCTGTCGGGGCTGGCACCGAGCGCGCCGAAGAGCGCCTGAGCATTCTGTTCCCCGATTACCCGGTACTGCGGATGGACCGCGACAGCACCTCGCGCAAGGACGCGATGAACCAGCTGTTCGCCACCATCCAGAAAGGCCAGCCGTGCATTTTGGTGGGCACGCAGATGCTTGCCAAAGGCCATCACTTCCCACGCGTGACCCTGGTGTCCATCCTCGACGCCGACGGTGGGCTGTTTTCCGGCGACTTCCGCGCCAGCGAGCGCATGGCTCAGTTGATTGTGCAGGTGGCCGGCCGCGCCGGGCGCGCCGAGGAGCCAGGCCGGGTGATCATCCAGACCCACCTGGCCGACCATCCCTTGCTGGTGCAGTTGACCGAGCAAGGCTACTTCGCCTTTGCCGAACAGGCCCTGAGCGAACGCCGCGCTGCCGGCCTGCCGCCGTTTGCCCACCTGGCACTGCTGCGCGCCGAAGCCCACAAGCCGGGGCAGGCCGAAGGTTTCCTGGATGAGGCGTGCAGTGAGGCCGAGCGCCTGCTGGAACAATTACAGCTTTCGGGCATCGAACTGCTCGGACCGGTACCGGCACCCATGGAGCGACGGGCGGGCCGGTACCGCGCGCAGCTGTTGTTGCAGGCCAACGCCCGGGCACCGCTGCATCGGCTGATCAGCAGCTGGATGCTGGCGCTGGAGCAGATGCCGGGCGGCCGGCAGGTGCGCTGGTCGCTGGACATCGACCCGGTCGACCTTTATTAGCAATCGAGTCGGCTGCTTCCCGAGCTTCGCCCGGTCCCACACCTATCCTGTGGGACCGGGCGAAGCTCGGGAAAATGACAACACAGATTAAAAGCCAAACAAGGTTGGCAACGCCCCACCAGCACCGGATAATATCCAGTTTTTCCACCCGCGCTTCCAGGCGCCGACCGCCCATGCGGCCGAACGAGAAGACCATGAAAGACACCATTCGCCAGCTGATTCAACAAGCCCTCACCCAACTCGTCACAGAAGGTGTGTTGCCTGAGGGGCTGACGCCAGCGATCCAGGTGGAAAACGCCCGCGACAAGAAAAACGGCGACTTCGCCAGCAACATCGCCATGATGCTGGCCAAGCCGGCCGGCATGAAGCCGCGTGACCTGGCCGAGAAACTGATCGCCGCCCTGCCTGCCGACGCGCAGATCAGCAAGGTCGAGATCGCCGGCCCCGGCTTCCTCAACTTCTTCCAGAACACCCAGGCCCTGGCGGGCCGCCTGGACGCTGCCCTGGCCGACGCCAATCTGGGCGTGACCAAGGCAGGTAGCGCCCAGCGCGTGGTGGTCGACCTGTCGGCGCCCAACCTTGCCAAGGAAATGCACGTAGGCCACCTGCGCTCCACCATCATCGGTGACGGCGTGGCCCGTGTGCTGGAGTTCCTGGGTGACACGGTGATCCGCCAGAACCACGTCGGCGACTGGGGCACCCAGTTCGGCATGCTGATGGCCTACCTGCAGGAAAACCCGATCACCAGCGACGAGCTGTCGGACCTGGAGAACTTCTACCGCGCCGCCAAGCAGCGCTTCGACGAGTCCGAAGAGTTCGCCGACCGCGCCCGCAGCCTGGTGGTCAAGCTGCAGGCCGGCGACGCCGACTGCCTGGCCCTGTGGACCAAGTTCAAGGACATCTCGCTGTCGCACTGCCAGAAGATCTACGAACTGCTCAACGTCAAACTGACCATGGCTGACGTGATGGGCGAAAGCGCCTACAACGACGACCTGATCAACGTGGTCAACGACCTCAAGGCCGCCGGCCTGCTGGTCGAGAGCAACGGCGCCCAGTGCGTGTTCCTCGACGAGTTCAAGAACGCCGAAGGCGAGCCCCTGCCGGTGATCATCGTCAAGGCCGACGGCGGCTACCTGTACGCCACCACTGACCTGGCCGCCGTGCGCTACCGCAGCGGCAAGCTGGCCGCCGACCGCGCCCTGTACTTCGTCGACCAGCGCCAGGCCCTGCACTTCCAGCAAGTGTTCGCCGTGGCCCGCAAGGCCGGCTTCGTGACCCACCCGATGGACATGGAGCACATGGGCTTCGGCACCATGAACGGCGCCGATGGCCGCCCGTTCAAGACCCGTGACGGCGGCACCGTGAAGCTGATCGACCTGCTGACCGAAGCCCAGGAACGCGCCTACGCGCTGGTGAAGGAAAAGAACCCGGAGCTGGCCGAGGACGAGCTGCGCAACATCGCCAAGGTGGTGGGCATCGACTCGGTGAAATACGCCGACCTGTCCAAGCACCGCACCAGCGACTACAGCTTCAACTTCGACCTGATGCTGAACTTCGAAGGCAACACCGCCCCGTACCTGCTGTACGCCTACACCCGTGTAGCGGGCGTGTTCCGCAAACTGGGCAAGAGCTTCGGCGACGTCGACGGCCAGATCGAGTTGGAAGCGACGCAAGAGCACGAACTGGCAGCCAAGCTGGCGCAGTTCGGTGAAATTCTCAACAACGTTGCCGAAAAAGGCACCCCTCACGTACTGTGCACCTACCTGTACGACGTGGCCGGGCTGTTCTCCAGCTTCTACGAAAACTGCCCGATCCTGAGCGCCGACACCCCGCAGCAGCAGCAAAGCCGCCTGCGCCTGGCCGCCCTGACCGGTCGCACCCTCAAACAAGGCCTGGAGCTGCTGGGCCTGGAAACTCTGGAGCGAATGTAAGTTGGTTGCCAAGAAAAAACCTGCTCCCAAGCGTGGCGCCAGCCGAAACTCCGCTCCAGCGAAAAAGCCGATCCCGGGATGGGTATGGATGGCGGTCGGCCTCACGGTGGGCGCCTTCATCGTCTTCCTGATGAAGCTTGAGCCGGGGCATGACGACGTCAAACGGGTGAAGCCCGAGCAGGCCAAGGCCGACAAGATCGCCGAAGCCAACAAGACGCCGCCAAGCCCGCAGGCGCCGGTCAAGCCCAAGTACGACTTCTACACCCTGCTGCCCGAGTCGGAAGTGATCGTGCCGCCTGAAGCCGTGCCGGAGAAGACCCCGCCGGTACCGGCGCAGCCACCGGTGACCCCGGCCGAAGCGGCGAAAATCGACACCGCCCGCGCCCAGGCGGCGTTGTCGGGGCAGACGCCGCCACCGGCGCCCGCGGTGATCAAGCCGGCCGCCACCACGCAGTTCTTCCTGCAGGCGGGTTCGTTCCGCAAGCAGAGCGATGCGGACCGTGTGCGCGCACAGATCATTCTGCTGGGGCAGGCGGTGTCGGTTGAGTCGGGCACCGTGAAGGATGAAACCTGGTACCGCGTGCTGGTGGGGCCGTTCAGCAACCGTGAACAGCTGACCGTGGCCCAGAAGCAACTGTCGGGCAGCGGCTTTAGCAACTTGCTGTTACAACAACGCCAGACCCGTCAGTAAGTTTGTGTAATGGCCTTCCAGGGCAGAGCCCTGTCCTACACCGGCTGGGCCATGGGTGTCAGTAATGCAAAGCGCATAGCCTTGGGGGCACAGCAGGTCTATCTGTGTGCCACCAAAGGCGGACTGCTTTGCATCACTGACTCAACTGCCGCGAACGGTGTAGGACAGGGCTCTGCCCTGGAACCAGCCACCGCCAATCCCATGCCGCTCATCCCCCAAGGTTGAAATACCCAACCGCACCCCCATATGAGTTTCCATCAGGGCATTTTCGCCCCGCTGCGTGGAGACTCTCCCCTTGACCACCATCGTTTCAGTTCGTCGCCACGGCAAAGTCGTCATGGGCGGCGACGGCCAGGTTTCCCTCGGTAATACCGTGATGAAAGGCAACGCCAAGAAAGTGCGCCGCCTGTACCACGGTCAAGTGATCGCCGGCTTCGCCGGGGCCACCGCCGACGCCTTCACGCTGTTCGAGCGCTTTGAAGGCCAACTGGAGAAACACCAGGGCCATCTGGTCCGCGCCGCCGTCGAGCTGGCCAAAGAATGGCGTACCGACCGCTCCCTGAGCCGCCTGGAAGCCATGCTGGCCGTGGCCAACAAGGACGCCTCCTTGATCATTACCGGCAACGGCGATGTGGTCGAGCCTGAAGACGGCCTGATCGCCATGGGTTCCGGTGGTGCATACGCACAAGCCGCCGCCCGCGCCCTGCTGATGAAAACCGAGCTGTCGGCCCGCGAAATCGCCGAGACCGCACTGGGCATCGCCGGCGACATCTGCGTGTTCACCAACCACAACCTGACCATCGAGGAGCAGGACCTCGCGGAATAACAAGTTGTTCTGGCGCCCGGCCACGGCCGGGCCTTCCCACGCTTGGAACCACCGCTAGAGGACCGCCACATATCATGTCCATGACCCCCCGCGAGATCGTCCACGAACTCAACCGCCACATCATCGGCCAGGACGATGCCAAGCGCGCCGTCGCCATTGCCCTGCGCAACCGCTGGCGCCGCATGCAGCTGCCGGCCGAGTTGCGCGTTGAAGTGACACCCAAGAACATCCTGATGATCGGCCCTACCGGCGTCGGCAAGACCGAGATCGCCCGCCGCCTGGCCAAGCTGGCCAACGCGCCGTTCATCAAGGTCGAAGCCACCAAGTTCACCGAAGTGGGCTACGTGGGCCGCGATGTCGAGTCGATCATCCGTGACCTGGCCGACGCCGCCCTGAAGCTGCTGCGCGAACAGGAAATCACCCGCGTGCAGCACCGCGCCGAAGACGCCGCCGAAGAGCGCATCCTCGACGCCCTGCTGCCACCGGCACGCATGGGCTTCAACGAAGACCAGACCCACAGCACCGATTCCAACACCCGCCAGCTGTTCCGCAAGCGCCTGCGCGAAGGCCAGCTGGACGACAAGGAAATCGAGATCGAAGTGGCCGAAGCCATGGGCGTCGACATTTCCGCGCCCCCGGGCATGGAAGAGATGACCAGCCAGCTGCAGAACTTGTTCGCCAACATGGGCAAGGGCAAGAAGAAGTCCCGCAAGCTCAAGGTGAAAGAAGCCCTGAAGCTGGTGCGCGAGGAAGAAGCCGGTCGCCTGGTGAACGAGGAAGAACTCAAGGCCAAGGCCCTGGAAGCCGTCGAACAGCACGGCATCGTGTTCATCGACGAAATCGACAAGGTGGCCAAGCGCGGCAACGTCGGCGGTGCCGATGTGTCTCGTGAAGGCGTGCAGCGCGACCTGCTGCCGCTGATCGAAGGTTGCACCGTGAACACCAAGCTGGGCATGGTCAAGACCGACCACATCCTGTTCATCGCCAGCGGCGCGTTCCACCTGAGCAAGCCAAGCGACCTGGTGCCCGAGCTGCAAGGCCGCCTGCCGATCCGCGTGGAACTCAAGGCGCTGACCCCGGAAGACTTCGAGCGCATCCTGCAGGAGCCGCACGCGTCGCTGACCGAGCAATACCGCGAGCTGCTGAAGACCGAAGGCCTGAACATCGAGTTCGCGCCAGAGGGCATCAAGCGCCTGGCCGAGATCGCCTTCCAGGTCAACGAGAAGACCGAGAACATCGGTGCGCGTCGCTTGCACACGCTGCTTGAGCGTCTGCTGGAGGAAGTCTCGTTCAGCGCCGGCGACCTGGCCAGCGCCCATGACGAAACGCCGATCCGCATCGACGCCGAGTACGTCAACAGCCACCTGGGCGAATTGGCGCAGAACGAAGACCTGTCCCGGTATATTCTTTAAGCAGGAAGCTGCAAGCTTCAAGCTGCAAGACGTGCGCCGCGCCGTCCAGCTTGGAGCTTGCAGCTTGAAGCTTACAGCCCAGGCACTCTTCCATGACCAAGCTCCCCACCGCCATCAACCTGCACAAAGCCTCGAAAACCCTGACCCTCACCTACGGGCCGGACGAGGTCTACCACCTGCCCGCCGAATTCCTGCGCGTGCACTCCCCCTCCGCCGAGGTCCAGGGCCACGGCAAGCCGATTCTGCAATTCGGCAAACTGGGCGTCGGACTGTCCAAAATAGAGCCGGCCGGCCAATATGCACTAAAACTGACCTTCGACGATGGCCACGACAGCGGCCTGTTCACCTGGGACTACCTCTACCAGTTGTCAGTGCGCCAAGAGCAACTGTGGGCCGACTATCTCGACGAATTGCAAAAAGCCGGAAAAACCCGTGACCCCGCATTGTCGGTGGTCAAACTGATGCTCTAGCCCGCGGCTCGGATTTTCTAGAGAGCATTTTCTAATTCTATTTGCTTGAATGCCTTGGCAGCGCCACGGTTATGGTCGCTTGCGATTTCCTACAAAACCGGGTAACCAATGCGAAGTGGCAAGGTCCATGCAACCCTTGACCTCAACTGTTCGCTATCACTGGTCACCCGGGCAGTAGTACTGGCTCGCGGCTGCGCTGTCGGCACAGTCACCACCAGTACTCGTCTCAGGACAACGGAGCGTCGTAGATGAGTAACAAGAACAACGATGAACTGAAGTACCAGGCCTCGGAAAATACCTTGGGCTTGAATCCTGTCATCGGCTTGCGCGGAAAGGATCTGCTCACCTCAGCTCGCATGATCCTGCGTCAGGCACTCAAGCAACCGCTGCACAGTGCCAAGCATGTGGCCCACTTCGGCCTGGAACTCAAGAACGTGTTGTTCGGCAAATCCAGCCTGGTACCCGAAAGCGATGACCGTCGCTTCGCCGACCCGGCCTGGAGCCAGAACCCGCTTTACCGCCGCTACCTGCAGACCTACCTGGCATGGCGCAAGGAACTGCATGACTGGGCCGACGAGAGCGCCCTGACCGATCAGGACACCGCCCGCGCCCACTTCGTCATCAACCTGATGACCGAGGCCATGGCCCCCACCAATACCATGGCCAACCCGGCGGCGGTGAAGCGCTTCTTCGAAACCGGTGGCAAGAGCCTGCTGGACGGCTTGTCCCACCTGGCCAAGGACCTGGTCAACAACGGCGGCATGCCCAGCCAGGTGAACATGGACGCCTTCGAAGTAGGCAAGAACCTGGGCATCAGCGAAGGCGCCGTCATTTACCGCAACGACGTGCTGGAGCTGATCCAGTACAGCCCCACCACCGAGCAGGCCCTGGAACGCCCGCTGCTGGTGGTGCCGCCGCAGATCAACAAGTTCTACGTCTTCGACCTCAGCCCCGAGAAGAGCCTGGCGCGCTTCTGCCTGCGCAGCAACGTGCAGACGTTCATCATCAGTTGGCGCAACCCCACCAAGGCCCAGCGCGAGTGGGGTCTGTCGACTTACATCGACGCCCTCAAGGAAGCCGTGGACGTGGTCATCGCCGTCACCGGCAGCCCCGACGTCAACATGCTGGGTGCCTGCTCCGGCGGTATTACCTGCACCGCCCTGCTGGGCCACTATGCCGCCCTGGGCCAGCGCAAGGTCAATGCCCTGACCCTGCTGGTGAGCGTGCTGGACACCACCTTGGACACCCAGGTGGCGCTGTTCGTCGACGAGCAGACATTGGAAGCGGCCAAACGTCACTCCTACCAATCCGGCGTGCTGGAAGGCAAGGACATGGCGAAGATCTTTGCCTGGATGCGCCCCAACGACCTGATCTGGAACTACTGGGTCAACAACTACCTGATGGGCAACGAGCCACCGGTGTTCGACATCCTGTTCTGGAACAACGACACCACGCGCCTGCCGGCCGCCTTCCACGGCGACCTGATCGAGATGTTCAAGAACAACCCGCTGACCCGGCCCGACGCACTGGAAGTGTGCGGTACGTCCATCGACCTCAAGAAAGTGGACAGCGACATTTTCTGCCTGGCCGGCACCAACGACCACATTACGCCATGGACTTCGTGCTACAAGTCGGCACAGCTGTTCGGCGGCAAGGTGGAGTTCGTACTGTCCAGCAGCGGGCACATCCAGAGCATCCTGAACCCGCCGGGCAACCCCAAGGCGCGATTCATGACCAACAGCCAGCTGACGGCCACGCCCGCTCAATGGCAGGAGGACTCGACCAAGCACACCGATTCCTGGTGGTTGTACTGGGCAGCCTGGCTGACCGAGCGTTCAGGGGAATTGAAAAAATCGCCACTCAAGCTGGGCAACAAGGCATACCCGGCGGGAGAGGCTTCACCCGGGACTTACGTGCACGAGCGCTAAGCGCCAGGCCCGCCCAAGCGCCGTCATGGTCTACGCTATGGCGGCACCACCTTATAGGGCTTGATGCATGCAACAACAGTACATCTTCCGGACCGTCGACCTGGACGGCCAGGCCATCCGCACGGCGGTCCGGCCGGGCAAGCCGCATTTGACGCCGCTGCTGGTGTTCAACGGCATCGGCGCCAACCTGGAGTTGGTGTTCCCGTTCGTCGAGGCGCTGGACCCGGACCTGGAAGTGATCGCCTTCGACGTGCCCGGCGTCGGCGGCTCGTCCACGCCCAGCTACCCGTACCGCTTTCCGGGGCTGGCGCGCCTGACCGCGCGCATGCTCGATTACCTGGACTACGGCCAGGTCAACGCCATTGGCGTGTCCTGGGGCGGCGCGCTGGCCCAGCAATTTGCCTACGACTACCCCGAGCGCTGCAAGAAGCTGGTGCTGGCGGCCACGGCGGCAGGGGCGGTGATGGTGCCGGGCAAGCCCAAGGTGCTGATGATGATGGCCAGCCCCAGGCGCTACATCCAGCCCTCGCACGTGGTGCGCATTGCGCCGGAAATCTACGGTGGCGCCTTTCGCCGCGACCCGGACCTGGCCATGAACCACGCCAGCAAGGTGCGCTCCTCGGGCAAGCTGGGTTATTACTGGCAGCTGTTCGCAGGCCTGGGCTGGACCAGCATCCACTGGCTGCACAAGATCCACCAGCCCACCCTGGTGCTGGCCGGTGACGACGACCCGCTGATCCCGCTGATCAACATGCGCCTGCTGGCCTGGCGGATTCCCAACGCCCAACTACACATCATCGACGACGGCCACCTGTTCCTGATTACCCGGGCCGAGGCCGTCGCCCCGATCATCATGAAGTTTCTCCAGGAAGAGCGCCAACGTGCGGTGATGCACCCGCAACCGGCGCCGTTCGGCGGCCCCTGACCGGGCCGCAAGTGTCGCCCGTGAGGCCGGAGCGCCGGCACGGGTGACGTAGGCGGGTACGGCCTTTGCCAGGCCCGTACCAGTGTGTTGGTTGTTGGCCCGACGAAGGAGTGTTGCCACATGAAAGACAAACCAGCCAAGGGGCAGAACGCAGTCGCTGCCACCTTCATGAATGCTCAGAGCGCGATTACCGGACTACGGGGTCGCGACCTGGTTTCTACGTTGCGCACCGTGGGCCGCCACAGCCTGTTGCACCCCGTGCACACCGCCCGCCATGCCCTGGCCCTGGGCGGGCAACTGGGGCGTGTGCTGATGGGCGACACCCTGCACCAGACCAACCCCCGCGACACGCGCTTCAGCGACCCGGCGTGGAGCCTCAATCCCTTCTATCGCCGTGGCCTGCAGGCCTACCTGAGCTGGCAGAAGGAAGTGAAGAACTGGATCGACGAAAGCGGCCTGCCGGATGACGAACGTGCCCGCGCCCATTTCGTCTTTTCCTTGCTCAACGACGCCCTGTCACCGACCAACTCGCTGCTCAACCCGCTGGCGATCAAGGAGATCTTCAACTCCGGCGGTCGCAGCCTGATCAAGGGCCTGGGCCACCTGCTGGACGATTTGCGCCACAACGACGGCCTGCCCCGGCAGGTCACCCGCGAAGCGTTCGAGGTGGGCAAGAGCCTGGCCGCCACGCCCGGCTCGGTGGTGTTCCGCAACGAACTGCTGGAACTGATCCAGTACCGGCCCATGAGCGAAAAGCAGTACGCCAAGCCGCTGCTGATCGTGCCGCCGCAAATCAACAAGTACTACATCTTCGACCTCAGCCCCACCAATAGCTTCGTGCAGTACGCGCTGAAGAACGGCCTGCAGGTGTTCACCATCAGCTGGCGCAACCCGGACCCACGGCACCGCGAATGGGGCCTGTCCACCTACGTGGAAGCGCTGGAGGAAGCGTTGAACGTGTGCCGCTCCATCACCGGAGCCCGTGACGTGAACCTGATCGGCGCCTGCGCCGGCGGCCTGACCATGGCGGCGCTGCAAGGCGTGCTGCAGGCCAAGCGCCAGTTGCGCCGCGTGTCCAGCGCTACCTACCTGGTCAGCCTGCTGGACAGCCAGATCGAAAGCCCAGCCACCCTGTTCATCGACGAACAGACCCTGGAAGCGGCCAAGCGCCGCTCTTACCAGCGTGGCGTCCTGGATGGTCGCGACATGGCGCGGGTGTTCGCCTGGATGCGCCCAAACGATCTGATCTGGAACTACTTCGTCAACAACTACCTGCTGGGCAAGACCCCGCCGCCATTCGACATCCTGTACTGGAACAACGACACCACGCGCCTGCCGGCCGCCCTGCATGGCGACCTGCTGGATGTGTTCAAGCACAACCCACTCGCCCACGCCGGGGGCCTTGAGGTGTGCGGCACGGCCATCGACCTGTCCAAGGTCACGGTCGACAGCTTCAGCGTGGCCGGCATCAACGACCACATTACCCCATGGGACGCGGTGTACCGCTCCACCCTGCTATTGGGCGGCGAGCGACGTTTTGTGCTGTCCAACAGCGGCCATGTGCAAAGCATCCTCAACCCACCGGGCAACCCCAAGGCCAACTACGTGGAAAACAGCCGCCTGAGCAGCGACCCGCGGGCCTGGTACTACGACGCCAAGAACGTCGAAGGCAGCTGGTGGCCCGAATGGCTGGCCTGGATACAGGCGCGCTCCGGCACCCAACGCGAAACCCAGACGGCCCTGGGCAGCGCCACCTACCCCACCCTGGATGCGGCGCCCGGCACTTACGTGCTGGTGCGCTGACGTTCGCCAAAGGACTGACAAGAAGAACGGATGAAAACCCGCGACCGTATCCTGGAATGCGCCCTGCAGCTGTTCAACCAGCAGGGCGAACCCAACGTATCCACCATGGAGATTGCCAATGAAATGGGCATCAGCCCCGGCAATCTCTACTACCACTTCCACGGCAAGGAGCCGCTGATACTGGGGCTGTTCGAGCGCTTCGAAGACGAACTGACGCCCCTGCTGGACCCACCCGAGCACGTGCAGCTGTCGGCCGAGGATTACTGGCTGTTTCTGCACCTGATCGTCGAGCGCATGGCCCAGTACCGCTTCCTGTTCCAGGACCTGTCCAACCTGGCCGGGCGCCTGCCCAAGCTCGCCCGTGGCGTGCGCAGCCTGCTCAACGCCATCAAGCGCACCCTGGCCTCGCTGCTGGCCAGCCTCAAGGCCCAGGGGCAAATTACCAGCGACACCCAGGCGCTGGGGCAACTGGTGGAGCAGATCACCCTGACGCTGGTGTTTTCGCTGGATTACCAGCGCATTCTGGGCCGCGATGGCGAGGTGGGGGTGGTTGTGTACCAGATCATGATGCTGGTGGCCCCGCATCTGCATGAAGAACCGCGCCACGCCGCCGAGCAGATCGCCCTGCGCTATCTGGAAGGCTGACCTGACCAGCTCCCACAGTGCCAATTCAAACACCGATGTGCGACTTGATACTGTGGGAGCAAAGCTTGCTCGCGATGCAGGCGACGCGGTTTTTCTGGACTACGGCGTCGATGCCATCGCGAGCAAGCTTTGCTCCCACGGGACGGTGTAGCAGCAACTGTCTTGAAACCGCATCGCTGCATCGCGACTAAAGTCGGCTCCTACGCCGTCCGGGGTAGGAGCCGGCCTTGGCCGCGATGCAGACGACGCCGCCCTGTAGCTGCCGAAGGCTGCGTCACAGGCCCCGCGGTGTATCAGCAATTGCGCGGCGTGCGTGACGCGGCCTGGCGGCCGCTGCTACAGGGCCGGAAACAAAAACGCCCGGCCTTTTGGGGGCCGGGCGTTGGGGCGGTCCTGAATGAATCAGGACTGCGGTGCGCTCGCTGGCGCTGCGCTGCTGCTTGGCGCCGGCGCTGCCGGAGCGGCTGCGCTGTTGGCGGTAGACGCCGGGGCTGCGCTGGCGGCCGGGGCGGCCGGCTTGGCAGCTGCCGGTTTTTTCGCCGCAGGTTTTTTTGCCGCAGGCTTGGCCGCAGCTTTCGCCGCAGCCACTGGCTTGGCGGCGGCCTTGGTCGCCGTCTTGGCCGCTGCTGCGGTTTTAGCCGCTACAGGCTTGGCCGCTGCCTTGGTCGCGGTCTTGGCAGTGGAAGCTGCCTTGGCCAACGGTTTAGCTGCCGGCTTGGCCGCTGGCTTGGCCGCGGTCGAACGGCTGGAGATCGGCGTCACCGATTGGCCAGTCAGCTTTTCGATCTGCTTGGTCAGGGTATCGACCTTGCTGTGCAGCTGCTTGACCTCAAGACGGCTCGGCACGCCCAGACGCGAAATGGCGCTGTTCAGACGCTTGTCGAACGCTTCTTCCAGCTCGCTCCACTTGCCCAGTGCGCGATCCTTCACATCGCCCACGCGGGACTTGGCCGTCTTGGCGGTGGACTTCACCGTATCGACGCCCTTGTCCACTTCGTCCTTGGCCTGTTTCTCGGCTTTTTCGCCGTCCTTGACCAGGTTCTCGAAAAGCTTACTGCCGTCATTGCTGATCTTGGAGTAAGCGCCTAAACCAGCCAGCCAGATCTGGCGGGAGTATTTCTCCACTTCGCCGACCCAGGAGCTGCCTTCTTTCTCAACCTTCTTCTTGCCAGCCATCCTGCTCTCCTTATTGTTTACGCGCGACACGTTCAAGCAATGCCGTCAGCTCATCGAGCTTAGCAGAGAGTGTCTCGACGTCATGTTTAGACGGAATGCCGATGCGATTCAAGGCACTGGCTACCCGGGTGTCAAAAGCACTTTCGATGCGATCAAGCTGCAACTCGACCTTGCCCTTCACCGACTTCAGCTCTGCCTTGACCTCGCCTTTCACTTCGGCGATTTCGGTGTTGGCGGCCTTGATCTCGGCATCGATCTTCTTCTTGCCGACTTTCTCCACGCCCTCACCGGTCTTGATCAGCTCCTTGATGTAGCTGACCCCTTCCTTGCCGGCCTTGGCGTAGGCGCCGATGCCGGCCAGCCAGATCTTGCGTGCGTAGGATCGAACCTCGCCGGCGGCGTGCTCGGCCGGTACCTGGACTTTCTTCTTCAGGATCGCTTTTGCCATGGTGCACCTCATGTTTTCTAAGAGGGAGGATTGCCCACCCAAACCACAGGGCCTGAGCACACCTTAATGACAAAAATTAGAATGCTCACCCTAAGCAACGGTGACAATGGCCAGCAAACAGTAACGTCTTTGACAAAAATCTCACATTTGAAGTCGTAGGATGCCGGTCGCTTTCTATTTCGGGCTCTGACTCAGGTGCCTGATGGCCCAGAGTTGGAAATCCTGTCATGACCACAGCAACCGTCCCAACCGCCCGCCGCGCCCGCACCGACTGGGCAGGGCTGGGCTGGCTTTTCCTGTTTTTCTGGTACTTTTCCGGCGTCACTCAGGCACTGATCCTGATGGCCGGTACTACCGGTTTCCAAGGTTTTCGCGACGCATTCTTCCTCAGTGCGCTATGGCTGATCCCGGCGCTGCTGTTCCCCTCGCGTACGCGCATGATCGCCGCCGTGATCGGCATCGTGCTGTTCTTGAGCTCACTGGGCAGCCTGTTCTACTTCCTGGTGTACCACCAGGAGTTCTCCCAGAGCGTGATTTTCATCATGTTCGAGTCCAACAACGCTGAGGCCGGCGAGTACCTGGGCCAGTACTTCCAGTGGTGGATGGTGCCGACCTTCCTTCTTTATGCCGCTGTGCCGGTGTTCATCTGGGCCCGCCTGCGCCCGGTGCGCATCGGCGCCACCAAGGCCATCGCGGTGAGCTTGGCGCTGGTCCTGGGCCTGGTGGTGTGGCCGCTGATCAAGGCAGTGAAGAAGAAGGGCGACTACGAAGTGGGCATGGAGTCTTTCCAGGGTCGCATGGAACCCGCAGTGCCGTGGCAGTTGGTGATTGGCTACAACAATTACCTCAAGCAGCTGGACGGCATGCAGGACATGCTGGCGCTGGATGCCAAGATCCCACCGCTGACCAACCTCAAGGACACCATGGCGGGGCAGCCGTCCACACTGGTGCTGGTCATTGGCGAATCGACCAACCGTGGGCACATGAGCTTGTACGGCTACGGGCGTGACACCAACCCTGAACTGTCGAAAATGCGCGACCAATTGACCGTGTTCAATGACGTGGTTACCCCGCGCCCCTACACCATCGAAGCGCTGCAGCAGGTGCTGACCTTTGCCGACGAGGAGAATCCGGACCTGTTTCTCAAGACGCCGTCCATCGTCAAAATGATGAAGCAGGCGGGCTACAAGACCTTCTGGATCACCAACCAGCAGACCCTGACCAAGCGCAACACCATGCTCACCACCTTCTCCGAGCAGGCCGATGAGCAGTCCTACCTGAACAACAACCGCAACCAAAACGCCCGCCAGTACGACGGCGACGTGCTCGAGCCGTTCGCCAAGGTGCTGGGCGATGCCGCGCCGCGCAAGCTGATCGTGATCCACTTGCTGGGCACCCACGTCAACTACGAATATCGCTTCCCGCCGGAATTTGCCAAGTTCAACGACAACGTCGGCGTACCGCCGTCCATCACCGGCGAGCGCCTGCAAACCTACAACAACTACGATAACGCGGTGCTGTACAACGACTTCGTGGTATCGAGCCTGATCAAGAAATTCCAGGCGGCGGACCCCAATGGCTTCCTGCTGTACCTGTCCGACCACGGCGAAGACGTGTACGACTCGGGTGATCACACCAACCTGGGGCGCAACGAAGGCAACCCGACGTCGGCGATGTACACCATCCCGTTCATGCTCTATGCCTCACCGAAATGGAAGGCCGACCATGCCTGGAGCTTCCAGGGCGACGTCAACCGCCCCTACAGCAGCCAGCAGCTGATCCACACCTGGGCGGACCTGGCCGGGCTAAGTTTCAAGGAATGGGACCCTACCCGCAGCCTGGTCAATGACCAGTTCGTGGCACGGCCGCGCCTGATCGGCGACCCCTACAACCCCAAAACCCTGCGCGACTACGCCACCATCGCACCCAAGGCGAATGCCAACACCGCCGTAGTCCAGCAATAGTCTGCGTCGCCCCCATCGCGAGCAAGCTTTGCTCCCACAGTTGAAACGCTACAATAAGCTTCACACTGTGGGAGCAAAGCTTGCTCGCGAGAGGCCAGCAGCTTCAATGCAAGATTCCTGGTCTCAGGCCGCCAGCGCCTTGTCCAGCGCCTTCTCGATCTCGCCCTTGATGGACGAACCCATCACCGACAGCATCATCCCCAACTTCAAATCCACGCGGATGGTGTCGTCACCGATGCGGATGGTGCCGCTGGCGCCACTGCGCTTCACCTCTACCGTGTCACCGTCCCAACGGGCCTGCAGGTCGTACTCACGGGCCAGTTTATCCACCAGCACTTCGGCTTTCTGCCGGGCCGCTTCGCGCCCCAGGCTGTGTTTGCGCTCAACGCTGATTTGCGTCATCCAACTGATCCCGCTCAAGTGATAATGGTCGCTATAGTATCGCGGATGGCCTTCCAAGCCATCTGCGACCAGCCTTGCCAAGACAAAGCCGGCCGTGGGGATTAGAATGGCCAGTAATTTTTTCCGGTGACAGCGATATGACCGATCAGCGCAAAGCCAGCGATGCCGAACCTACTACCCACTTCGGCTATAAAAACGTGCCTGAAAGCAAGAAGGCCGAGAAAGTCGCCGAGGTATTCCACTCGGTAGCGGCCAAGTACGACCTGATGAACGACGTGCTCTCGGGCGGCATGCACCGGCTGTGGAAACGCTTCGCCATCGAACTGTCGGGCGTGCGCAGCGGCAACCGCGTACTGGATATCGCCGGCGGCACGGGCGACCTGACCCGCAAGTTCTCCCACCTGGTGGGCAGCACCGGCGAGGTAGTGCTGGCCGATATCAACGAATCGATGCTCAAGGTGGGCCGCGACCGCCTGCTGGACCTGGGCGTGGCCGGCAACGTCAAGTTCGTCCAGGCCGACGCCGAGAAGCTGCCGTTCCCGGACAACTACTTCGACTGCGTGACCATCGCCTTCGGCCTGCGCAACGTCACCCACAAGGAAGACGCCATCGCTTCCATGCTGCGCGTGCTCAAGCCGGGCGGCCGCTTGCTGGTGCTGGAGTTCTCCAAACCCACCAACAAGTTCATGTCTAAGGTCTATGACGCCTACTCGTTCGCGTTCATGCCCCTGGCTGGCAAGCTGATCACCAACGACTCGGAAAGCTACCGCTACCTGGCCGAATCGATCCGCATGCACCCCGACCAGGAAACCCTGAAGTCCATGATGGTGCAGGCCGGTTTCGACCGCGTCACCTACCACAACATGACCTCGGGCATCGTCGCCCTGCACCGCGGCATCAAGCCCTGATGCTGTACAGCGGCCTGATTGCCAGCGCCGAACACGGCCTCAACCGTGTGCTGCGCCTGGACAGCACTGCCTTGCCGCGCCTGGCGCGCCTGGCCGGCAAGGTGATCGAGATCGATTGCCTGAAGCCGGCCATGAAGCTGTTCGTGCTGCCCAGCGGCGAAGGCCTGATGCTGGCCAGCCAATGGGCGGCGCCGGCCGACTGCGTGCTGCAGGCGCCGGCCAGCAGCCTGGTGCAACTGGCCGCCAGCCGCGACAAGACCGCCGTGCTGCACAGCCCACAGGTAGACCTGACCGGTGACAGCGGCGTGCTGCTGGAACTGGTGGCCGTGCTGCAGGACCTGGAGCTGGACTGGGAGTACGAGCTGCAACGCTGGCTCGGCCCGGTGGCCAGCCAACTGATCAGCGGCCACCTGCGCCGCGACGCCAGTTGGGTGCGCAAAGGCGTGACCAGCCTGAACCAGAACATGGCCGAATACCTGGCCGAAGAAACCCGCACCCTGGTGGGCAAGCACGAAGCCGAAGCCAGGTTTGCCGAAATCGACGAGCTCAAGCTCGATGTCGAACGCCTCGAAGCGCGCCTTGAGCGCCTCGCCCGATCCCTCAAACCTAGCGATAACGCATGAAGCTGCTTGCCGTCCGCCGTTTGTTGCGCATTCAGCGCGTCGTGATCCGCTACCGTCTCGATGACCTGCTATTCGCCCTCCCCCTGCCGTGGTTCCTGCGGGTTACCCGGTTCGCCATGCCCTGGCGCTGGCTGCCGCGCAAGCCGCTGCAGCTGACCCGTGGCGCCGCGCTGCGCCTGGCATTGCAGGACCTGGGGCCGATCTTCATCAAATTCGGCCAATTGCTGTCCACCCGCCGCGACCTGCTGCCCGAAGACATCGCCGACGAGTTGATGCTGCTGCAGGACCGCGTGCCGCCGTTTGACCCGCAGCAGGCGATCAAACTGATCGAGGAGCAACTGGGCAAAAAGATCGTCGAGGTGTTCAGCCGCTTCGACGTGGAACCGCTGGCCTCGGCCTCGGTGGCCCAGGTGCACTCGGCGCAACTGCGCAGTGGCGAGGAAGTGGTGGTCAAGGTGGTGCGCCCGGGTCTCAAGCCGGTCATCGGCCAGGACCTGGCGTGGCTGTTCCTGCTGGCACGCTGGGCCGAGAAGTTCTCGGCCGACGCGCGCCTGCTGCACCCGGTGGACGTGGTCGCCGACTACGAGAAAACCATCTACGACGAGCTCGACCTGTTGCGCGAGGCGGCCAACTCCAGCCAGCTGCGCCGCAACTTCGAAGGTTCGGACATGCTTTACGTGCCCCAAGTGTACTGGGACTGGTGCCGCCCCAAGGTGCTGGTGATGGAGCGTATCTACGGCATCCAAGTCACCGACCTGGCCACCCTGGCCGACCAGCGCACCGACATGAAGCTCTTGGCCGAACGCGGCGTGGAGATTTTCTTCACCCAGGTGTTCCGCGACAGCTTCTTCCACGCCGACATGCACCCGGGCAACATCTTCATCAGCACCGTGGCGCCGTGGAGCCCCAAGTACATCGCCATCGACTGCGGCATCGTCGGCAGCCTCACGCCCGAGGACCAGGATTACCTGGCGCGCAACCTGTTTGCGTTCTTCAAGCGTGACTACCGCCGCGTAGCACAACTGCACATCGATTCGGGCTGGGTGCCGGCCGAGACCAAGCTCAACGAATTCGAAGCAGCGATCCGCACCGTGTGCGAGCCGATCTTCGAAAAGCCGTTGAAGGACATTTCTTTCGGCCAGGTGCTGATGCGCCTGTTCCAGACGGCGCGGCGCTTCAACATGGAAGTGCAGCCGCAACTGGTGTTGTTGCAGAAAACCCTGCTCAACATCGAAGGCCTGGGCCGCCAGCTGTACCCGGACCTGGACCTGTGGAGCACCGCCCAGCCGTTCCTGGAACGCTGGATGCGCGAGCGCATGAGCCCCAAGACCCTGTTCCACAACGTGCAGTCGCAGGTTGAGCAGTTGCCGCACCTGGCCAACATGACCCGCGATTTGCTGGAACGCATGTCGCAGCCCCACGCCAAGGATCCGTCCCCGCCGTGGCACAAGCCCAGCGAACAGCGCTTCGTGCGCCTGGTGGGTGGCATTCTGCTGGCCGGCGGTGCGACACTGGCCGCCACCGGCGGCGCCATCGACACCCTGGCCGCCTGGCCTGCGTGGGTCATGTTCGCCGCAGGCCTTTATCTGGTCGTGCGTTGATAGCCAGCCGCCCATGGGGCTGGCACACTAGTGAGGAGTTCGAGCCGATCGAGCTCGATGTCGGAGTCAAAAATGAAAGACTGGCTGGACGAGATCAACTGGAACAGCGACGGCCTTGTCCCGGCCATCGCCCAGGATCACAAGACCGGGCGCGTATTGATGATGGCCTGGATGAACCGCGAAGCGCTGCAACTGACCGCTGCGGAAAACCGTGCCATCTACTTCTCGCGCTCACGCGGCAAGCTGTGGCGCAAGGGCGAGGACTCCGGCCATGTGCAGCATCTGCACGAAATGCGCCTGGACTGCGACGCCGATGTGATTATCCTGATGGTCGAGCAGGTGGGCGACATTGCCTGTCATACTGGCCGCCAGAGCTGCTTCTATCGCGTCCATGAAAACGGCGAATGGAAAACCGTCGATCCCGTGCTCAAGGACCCGAAAGCCATCTACCAGGCAGGACACTCCCATGAATGACACCCTGACCCGGCTCGCCGAGGTACTGGAGTCGCGCAAAGGCGCCGAGCCCGACAGCTCCTACGTCGCCAGCCTGTACCACAAGGGCCTGAACAAGATTCTGGAAAAGGTCGGCGAAGAGTCGGTCGAAACCATCATCGCCGCCAAGGACGCCGCCATCAGCGGTGATTACAGCGATGTCATCTACGAAACCGCCGATCTGTGGTTCCATAGCATGGTCATGCTGGCTGCCATGGGGCAACATCCGCAAGCCGTCCTGGATGAACTGGACCGCCGCTTCGGCCTGTCGGGCCATGTTGAAAAAGCCGCTCGCCAGCCTTCTGCATAACGTATCGAACGAGGAATTACCCCATGGGTCTCTTTGACTGGAAACACTGGATTGTCATCCTGATCGTCGTGGTACTGGTATTCGGTACCAAGAAACTGAAAAACCTGGGCACCGACGTCGGTGAGTCGATCAAGGGCTTCCGCAAGGCCATGAACGACGATGAAAAGCCCGCTGACCAGCAGGTGCCACCTGCCCAGCCGGTTCACCCACAGGCCACCTCGCCGCTGAGCCAGCCGCACACCATCGATGCCACGGCCCAGAAGGTCGAAGAGCCGATCAGGAAAGACTAAAGTCATGTTCGGGATCAGCTTCAGTGAATTGCTTCTGGTGGGCCTGGTGGCCCTGCTGGTGCTCGGCCCCGAGCGCCTGCCGGGTGCCGCGCGCACCGCAGGCCTGTGGGTAGGCCGGCTCAAGCGCAGCTTCAACGCCATCAAGGCCGAAGTGGAGCGTGAAATCGGCGCCGACGAGATTCGCCGGCAACTGCACAACGAGCACATTCTGTCGCTGGAGCAGGAAGCCAAGAAGATCCTGAACCCGCTGCAGCAGGCAATCAACCCCACGCCTGCCCAGCCGCAGCCGGCGGCAGCCCCGATCGATGCCACACCGCCCGCCCCGGTAGGAGCCGACCTTGGTCGCGATGGCAGCACCGCGCACCCAGATCAACCGCATGCCGTGCAGCCCTCGCCCGAACAAATCCCCGGCGCGCACACCCCGCCTCACGATCCGACACAGCCGCCGCGAGTCCCATGAGCGAAATTCCCGAAAATGACCAGCCCATGCCGCTGGTCTCGCACCTCACCGAGCTGCGTACCCGACTGCTGCGCTGCGTAGCGGCGATCTTCATCATTTTCGCCGGCCTGTTCGCCTTCACCCAGCAGATCTACACCTTTGTCTCGGTGCCGCTGCGCGAGTACCTGCCGGTGGGTGCGACCATGATCGCCACCGACGTGTCGTCGCCGTTCCTGACGCCGCTCAAGCTGACCATGATGGTCTCGCTGTTCCTGGCCATCCCGGTCATCCTGCACCAGATCTGGGGCTTCATCGCGCCCGGGCTGTACAAGCATGAGAAGCGCGTGGCGGTGCCGTTGCTGATTTCCAGCATCCTGCTGTTCTACTGCGGCATGGCCTTCGCCTACTTCCTGGTGTTCCCGCTGATCTTCAAGTTCTTCGCCTCGGCCACCCCGGCCGGCGTGCAGATGATGACCGACATCACCAGCTACCTCGATTTCGTCATGACCCTGTTCTTCGCCTTCGGCGTGGCCTTCGAAATCCCGGTGGCCGTGGTGCTGCTGGTGTGGATCGGCGTGGTCGACGTCGCGCAGCTGAAGAAGATGCGCCCGTACGTGATCATTGGCTGCTTCGTGGTAGGCATGCTGCTGACCCCGCCGGACATCTTCTCGCAGACCCTGCTGGCCGTGCCCATGTGGATGCTGTTCGAAGTCGGCGTGCTGTTCGGCGGCCTGGTCAGCAAACGCGGCGATCGTGAAGAAGCCAGCGACAACGACAACAACGACCAGCCGCCAGCGACCCAGGCGTGAACCTGCTGCTGCTCGAGGAGGCCGATTTCATCGCGGCCGACCGGGTGATCCTGCGTGATCGCCGCCTGAAGCACATGCAGGAAGTGCACGGTGTGGCCGTGGGCGACAGCCTGCGTGTGGGCCGCATCAATGGCCTGATGGGCCGCGCCGAAGTGCTGCGCCTGGAGCCGCGTGAAGCCGAGCTGCAAGTGGCGCTGGACCAGCCACCACCTGCCAAGCTGCCGTTGACCCTGGTATTGGCCCTGCCGCGGCCGAAAATGCTGCGCCGGGTGTTCCAGACCGTGGCCACCATGGGCGTGCCCCGGGTGATTCTGGTCAACAGCTACCGGGTCGAGAAAAGCTTCTGGCAGACGCCGTTCCTGCAGCCGGATGCCATCCGCGAAAACCTGGTGCTGGGGCTTGAGCAGGCGCGCGATACCGTGCTGCCCGAGATCATCATCGAAAAGCGCTTCAAGCCGTTTGTCGAGGATCGCCTGCCGGCGATTGCCGCAGGCACCCTGGGCCTGGTCGGTCACCCCGGCGAGCACCCACCCTGCCCTCGCGGCCTGAGCGAACCGGTGACCTTGGCGATCGGCCCTGAGGGCGGCTGGATTCCCTACGAGGTAGATTTGCTGGGCAAGGCGGGCTTGAACCCTGTGCAGCTTGGCGACCGCATCCTGCGCGTCGAGACCGCCGTCACCGCCCTGCTGGCGCGGCTGTTCTAATCACCGCCCCGTAAAAGTCCGATCCACGGTATTACAGAACCTTTGCACCAAGCCGATACAAAGGCACGCTAATGGCATTACGCCTTTTCTGCTCGCTAGGAGTGCAAGCGAATGTATCGTTGGATGCAATACCACCTCGGGCACATCGGAGTGCAACGCAAACTCATGCTGGGGTTCGGCCTGGTCCTGGCCATGACCCTGCTCACCGTTACCGCTGGCTGGAACGGCCTGGGTACCCTGATCGGGCGCGGCGACAAGCTCAATACCATCGCCAGCGTCAGCGACCTCACCCGTGACCTGCGCATCGCCCGCTTGAGCGTGGCGAACGAAAACGGCAGCATCGACGGTGTACTGAGCGTGTTGGGCAAGTTGGACACCCAACTGGCCACCGCCCGCGCCCAACTGACCTCCCCCGAGGACGTGGCCCGTCTGGACCGTCAGATCAATGCCGCCCGCGAATACCGCCAGACCGTGACCGAACTGGACCAGGCGCGCCGGGCCGGCGACACGCAGCGCGATACCGCCCCGCTGTTCAAGCGCCTGGCCGACGCCGGCAGCGTTTTGCTGGACATGAGCGGCGAGCTGACCCAATCACAAACCGCCAAGCGCAATGCCGATGCCGCCAGCGCCCGGCAGTGGCTGGTAGGCAGCGCGATCATGGCACTGATCTTCAGCGTGCTCGCCGGTTTCGCCATCACCCGTCAGGTGGTACGCCCGCTGCAGACCACCTTGAAGATCATGGACGACGTGGCCGCCGGCGACCTCACCCATGACCACACCGTGGACCGCAGCGACGAACTGGGGCAGTTGCAGAACAGCCTGCAGCGCATGACCGTGGGCCTGCGCAGCCTGATCGCCGGCATCAGCGACGGCGTGACCCAGATCGCCAGCGCTGCCGAACAACTCTCGGCCGTCACCGAGCAGACCAGCGCCGGCGTCACCAGCCAGAAAGTGGAAACCGACCAGGTAGCCACCGCCATGAACCAGATGGCCGCCACCGTGCAGGAAGTGGCGCGCAACGCCGAACAGGCCAGCGAAGCCGCCGTGGCCGCCGACCAGCAGGCCCGCGAGGGCGATCGGGTGGTCAGCGAAGCTATTGACCAGATCGAGCGCCTGGCGGCCGAGGTGGGGCATTCCACCGAGGCCATGGGCCAGCTCAAGCGCGAAAGCGACAAGATTGGTGGCGTGCTGGACGTGATCAAGTCCGTGGCCCAGCAAACCAACCTGCTGGCCCTCAACGCTGCCATCGAAGCGGCGCGTGCCGGTGAGGCCGGTCGTGGCTTTGCCGTAGTGGCCGACGAGGTGCGCAGCTTGGCGCAGCGCACCCAGCAGTCCACCGAGGAGATCGAGCAACTGATCGCCGGCCTGCAAAGTGGCACCCAACAGGTGGCGACGGTAATGGACAACAGCCGCGCCCTGACCGACAGCAGCGTCGAACTGACCCGCCGGGCGGGCACATCGTTGGAAAGCATCACCCGTACGGTGTCGACCATTCAGAACATGAACCAGCAGATTGCTGCGGCGGCTGAGCAGCAGAGCGCAGTGGCTGAAGAGATCAATCGCAGCGTGATGACTGTGCGCGATGTCTCGGACCAGACGTCCGCAGCCAGCGAAGAGACCGCAGCGTCCAGCGTGGAGCTGGCACGGCTGGGGAATCATCTGCAGGGGTTGGTAGGCCGCTTCCAAGTTTAGCCCAGGAGCTTTTCGGGCAGCCTGTACCGGCCTCTCGCGAGCAAGCTTTGCTCCCACAATGTTGGACCCAGTACCGATGTCAGGCTTGGCACTGTGGACGCTGACCTCCCACAGAGTGTGGGCCTTGCATCAATGGCTGGCTTGGCATTGTGCGAGCAAAGCTTGCTCGCGATGGCCACGGCGCGGTGCCAGGAAGGAGACCGCGGCGTCTGTTTCCCGAGCTTCGCTCGGTCCCACAGGGGATGATTGCATTGTGGGACCGGGCGAAGCTCGGGAAGCAGGCGACGCTGCTTACAGCACCTGGCGCAGAAACGCCTGGGCGCGGGGGTCGGTGGGGTTGGCGAAGAACTGCTCGGGCGGGGCGTCTTCCAGCAGTTTGCCGTGGTCGAAGAACAGCACCCGGTGCGCCACCTCGCGGGCGAAGCCCATTTCGTGAGTGACGCAGATCATGGTCATGCCTTCCAGCGCCAGGGTCTTCATGACGTCCAGCACTTCGCCGACCATTTCCGGGTCCAGCGCCGAGGTAGGCTCGTCGAACAGCATGACCTTGGGGTCCATGGCCAGCGCACGGGCAATCGCCACGCGCTGTTGCTGGCCACCCGACAGGCGCGACGGGAATTCATTGGCCTTCTGGCCGATGCCCACCTTGTCCAGCAGCATGCGCGCCTTTTCCTCGCGCTCTTTCTTGCTGCGCTTGCGCACGATCTTCTGCGCCAGGCACAGGTTCTCAAGCACCGTCATGTGCGGGAAGAGGTTGAAGTGCTGGAACACCATGCCCACTTCACGCCGGTAGGCGTTGATGTCGGTTTTCGGATCGGCCAGGGACAGGCCGTCGATGCTCACGGTGCCTTCGTCGAACTGCTCCAGGCCGTTGAGGCAGCGTAAAAAGGTCGACTTGCCCGAGCCCGAAGGCCCGACCACCACCAGCACTTCGCCCTTGGCCACTTGCGTGGTCACGTGGTCAACCGCGCGCACTACCTGGCCACGGGTGTCGAAGACTTTTACCAGGTCACGAACTTCAATCACTTTGCGCAAGCCTCCGCTCAAGCCGGCTGGCAAAGTGCGACAGCGGCAGGTTGATCAGCAAATACAGGGCGGCCACGCAGAACCAGATCTCGAACGTGGAGAACGAGGTGGTGATGGCCTCACGGCCGGCCTTGGTCAGCTCGGTGATGGAAATCACCGACACCAGCGAGGTGTCCTTGACCAGGCTGATGAACTGCCCGGCCAATGGCGGCAGCACGCGCTTGAACGCCTGCGGCAGAATCACGTGGCGCATCGACTGGCCGGCGCTTAGGCCCAGGGAGCGTGCGGCCTCGCCCTGGCCGCGGGCGATGGACTGCACCCCGGCACGGACGATCTCAGCCACGTAGGCGCCAGTGAACAGCGACAACGCCGCCACACCCGCGAACTCGCGGGACAGGTTGAGCACGGTGCCGATGAAGAAGTAGAAGATGAACAACTGCACCAGCAGCGGCGTGCCCCGCACCAGTTCAACGTAGACCGTGGACAGGTCACGCAGGGTCGGGTTGCCGGACAGCCGGCACAGGCCCGCCACCAGGCCGATGAACAGGCCGATCACGCCCGACACCACCGAGATCCACACCGTGGCCCACAGACCCCACGCCAGCGGCCCTGCGGCCCAGTGACGGGTGACGCCAACCGGGTCGCCTTCGCTGATATCGTCGCCCTGGGACACGCGCACGCTGTCCTGGGCCACGTCCAGCACCTGTTGGTCGCCGTCTTCGTCCTTGAGCGTCACCCGGGCCATCTTGCCCTGGGCGTCGATGGCCTCAACGGTGCCGTTGCCGCTTGCGCGCTGCACGTCTTCAGCCTGGTAGGCGAAGTACTGCGGCACACGGCTCCAGCGCCATTCATAGGAAATCAGCGAAGTCGCGTAAAACAGGGCGACGGCCAGGCCCACCAGGACCAGCGCCGTCAGCCCGTGCCAGGGCCACTGGGCTTTTTTGTGTTTGATCACTACTGCGTTCCGTAAATGCGAACGCGCGGGCAAGCCCGCGCGCTGGTGTCAGACAAGGACGACTGGAGTTTATTCCATGTCCTTGAGCCAAGTGGTGCTCTTGAACCACTTGTCGTGAATGCGATCGTACGACCCGTCTTCGTGGGCCTGACGCAGGAAGTTGTTGATGAAGTTCAGGCTGTCGAAGTCGCCCTTCTTCAGGCCGAAGGCCAGCGGTTCGTAGGTGAACGGCTTCTCCAGATACACCAGCTTGCCGTTGCCGGCCTTGTCCACCGCCACCACGTTGTAGGGCGAGTCATAGACGAAGGCGTCGGCCTTGCCGTTGACCACGTCCATCACCGCTTCCTGCTCGTTGTCATAGCCGTGGTACTGGGCCTTGGCGATCAGCTTGCGCGAGACCATTTCGCCCGTGGTGCCCACCTTGGAGGTCAGGCGGTACTTGGGATCGTTCAGGTCCTTGTAGGACTTGATGGTGCCTTGCAGCTCCTTGCGGATCAGCAGGGTCTGGCCGACCACGATGAAGGGGTCGCTGAAGTTGATCCGCAGGTTGCGTTCCTGGGTCAGGGTCAGGCCGCTGCCGATCAGGTCGAACTTGTCGGTCATCAGTGCCGGGATGATGCCGTCCAGGCTGGTGGACACCAGCTCAAGCTTGACGCCCATCGACTTGGCCATGGCCTTGAGCAGGTCCACTTCAAAGCCGATGATCTCGCCGCGCTTGTCGGTCATTTCGAAAGGCATGTAGGTAGGGTCCATGCCCACCCGCAGCGTGCCGCGCTTGACCGCGTCATCAATGGCACCCGCCTGGGCGGAATCGACTGCGCCCAGCGCCATGACGCCCAGCAGCAGCATCGACAGATACTTCTTCATCACCAAGTCCCCTAACTAACGCTCACAACGTGCGGTGTGAGGCAATTCAGGGCGCCGCATACGTGGGCGCACCATTTCGGGGTGCGATCCTAACGTACTCGTCCGGTGATACAAGTGCTGATGAGGGATTTAATGCGCAATGATCGACATAAAGTGACCGTTGGCAGTGTTACAGAGGGTTTCCATAGCCCCCGGGCGGTGTGCCCGGGGGCCCGGAATCAGGCGTTCGCCAGGGCTGACGGAGTCGCCGAGTGCGGTTGCAGCGGCAGCAGCGGCGAATGCGGGTCCGCGGCCAGCGACTGGCGCCAGGCGTCGAGCCAGGCAGCATTGCCTTCGCCCCAAACCAGTGCATGCAGGCGGCCCAAGGCCACCGGGTCACTGAGCAGGTGCAGACGGGTGTTGCCATCCAGCTTCTGCGGGCCAACGGTCAGCGCCTTGCGGATACGCTCTTCACGCATGGCTTCCACCGGTGCCACCGAGTGGTGACGGGCGGTAGCCAAGGCGCAGGCCAGGGCGTTTTGCTGCGGGTCGACCACGGCGCGGATGAAACCATCCTTCAGAGCGTGCCAACGGTTCTCGTGGGTGTACTGATCGGTGGAGATCAGCTCCTGCGGCGTGTCGTATTCCTCAGGGATCAGGAACAGCTTCTCGTCGCGGGCGCTCAGGCCCAGGTTGGTGCGGCTGGAAATCACCGACACCGGGATCGACAGCATCAACGAACCGACGATAGGCGTCAGCCACCACAGGAAGCTTGGGTTCAGCCAGCACACCAGCAGCGCCCACAGGAAGCCCAGCAGGGTCTGCGGGCCGTGACGACGTACCGCTTCGCTCCAGGGGGTGGAGTCGTCGTCACGCTGCGGCGAGTTCCAGGTTGCTGCCCAACCCAGGAACGCGGCCAGCACGAAACGGGTGTGGAACAGCATGCGCACCGGCGCCAGCAGCATGGAGAACAGCATCTCCAGCAGCATGGAAATGGTGACCTTGATGCGGCCGCCGTACTCTTTGGCGCCCTTGGCCCAGATCAGGATGATGCTCAGCAGCTTGGGCAGGAACAGCAGCACGATGGTGGTGGAGAACAGCGCGACGGCTTTTTCCGGGTGCCACTGTGGCCACAGCGGGTACAACTGCCGCGGTTCCAGGAAGTACGCCGGCTCCATCAGCGTGTTCACCGCCAGCAACGCCGTGGACAGCACCAGGAAGAAGAACCACAACGGCGCCGACAGGTACGACATCACACCCGTCAGGAACACCGCACGGTGCACCGGGTGCATGCCCTTTACCAGGAACAGGCGGAAGTTCATCAGGTTGCCGTGGCACCAGCGACGGTCGCGCTTGAGCTCGTCGAGCAGGTTGGGCGGCAGTTCTTCGTAGCTGCCCGGCAGGTCGTAGGCAATCCACACGCCCCAGCCGGCACGGCGCATCAGCGCCGCTTCGACGAAGTCGTGGGACAGGATGGCGCCTGCGAACGCCCCTTTGCCCGGCAACGGCGCCAAGGCGCAGTGCTCGATGAACGGCTTCATGCGGATGATCGCGTTGTGACCCCAGTAGTGCGACTCGCCCAGCTGCCAGAAGTGCAGGCCGGCGGTGAACAAAGGGCCGTAAACGCGGGTGGCGAACTGCTGCATGCGTGCATACAGCGTGTCCATGCCCGAGGCCTTCGGCGCGGTCTGGATGATACCGGCGTCAGGGGTGGCCTCCATCAGGCGTACCAGACTGGTCAGGCATTCGCCGCTCATCACGCTGTCGGCGTCCAGCACCACCATGTAGCGGTAATCGCTGCCCCAGCGACGGCAGAAGTCGTCGAGGTTGCCGCTTTTGCGTTTCACGCGGCGACGGCGACGGCGGTAGAAGATCTTGCCGAAGCCCTTGGCCTCGCGGCACACCTCCAACCACGCCTGCTGCTCGGCAACGGCGATGTCGGTGTCGTTGGTGTCCGACAGCACGAAGAAGTCGAAACGGTCCAGCTCGCCCGTGGCGGCCACCGATTCGAAGGTGGCGCGCAGACCGGCGAATACCCGGGGCACGTCTTCGTTGCAGATAGGCATCACCAGCGCGGTGCGGGCACCGGCTTCGATCGGCTCGTTACCAGCGCTGGCGCCGGAGATGCGGTATTTGTCGCGCCCGGTCAGCAGTTCCAGGAAGCCCATCAGGGCAGTCCAGAAGCCCGCCGATACCCAGCAGAACAGGATGCCGAAGAGGATCAGGATGCTGGTCTGCAGCACATACGGCAGCACTTGCTGCGCGGTCTGTGCGATCGACTGGTGCAGCACCTCGTCCAGGTCCACGAACGACCAGCCCTGGTAGGGCAGGATGCCTTTCATGTAGTAGCCGGCGACCACGGTCTGGCCCAGCATCAGCGCCAGCAGGATGTAGCGACGCATGGAACCCACCCAGCGCCAGCGCGCCTTGGGCAGTTCACGCTTGTCGCTGACTGGCTCCGGCGCACTCTTCTGGCCGGTAAGACGACGCCAGCCGCGCACCAGGATATTGGTGCGCCACGGCTCCGGGACCACCCGCGTGCGGTTGATCGGCGGGGTGGCCTTGAGGCGCACGTGGCCGTCGGAGTCGACCGAGAGCATCTCGGCCTCTTCCATTTCGGCGGCGCTGTTGAGGGTCAGGCGACGGCCGACCGAGGCCTGGGCGGCCTCGGCCGACTCCTCCGTCGGCTGTGCGGAGAGGTATTCATGCAGCTCGCTGAACGAGTTGCAGCGGGCAAGTTCTGCGCGCTGCTGCTCGCTCAGGGGCAGGTGGGCCAGGTATTCGCTGAGCGATTCCGGCCGGGTCTGTGAATTACTCATCGGAAGGCAACTGGTAGCTCCAGGTCTCAGTCAGTACCTGTTCGGGTTTGACCGGTTCCTGAGGGGTGGGTGCAGCCGCTGCGGCAGGCTGCTCGGCGGCCTTGTCAGCCTTGGCATGCTTGGCGTTGGCCTTGGCGTGCTTGGCGACAGGCTTCTCTTCCTTCACAGGCTCAGCCGGTTTGGCTGGCGGCAGTGGAGCGTCCTTGACCAGTGCGGCGCGCATTTCCACCGACTGTTTAGGGTCTTTGACCTTCAGGCGCAGCGTCAGACGCCAGCCTTTGGTTTCCGGGTTGTAGCGCAGGTTGTTCTCGACCAGGTCGGCATTGTTGCCAACGCTGACCTGGCTGCGAACCTGGGCGTCTTCCGGCAGGGCGGCGAGCACCGGCCCGGTGAAGTCGATCAGGAAGGCCACGCTGCCGTCTGGCTGACGGATCAGGTTGGACTGCTTGACGTCGCCGGTGGAGCGCAGGGTCTGCTTGACCCAGGCGGTTTCAGGCGAATGCAGTTGGTCTTCGTTGGAAGTCCACACCAGACGGTAGTCGTGGTCCAGGGCCTGGCCAGGCTCAGGCAGCTTTTCCGGGTTCCAGAACGCAACGATGTTGTCGTTGGTTTCGTCGGCAGTCGGGATCTCTACCAGGTCGACGGTGCCTTTGCCCCAGTCGCCCTTAGGCTCTACCCAGGCGCTTGGACGCTTGTCGTAGCGGTCATCCAGGTCTTCGTAGCGGCTGAACTCGCGGCCACGCTGCAGCAGGCCGAAACCTTTCGGGTTCTCGACGGTGAAGCTGCTGACGGCCAGGTGTTTAGGGTTGTTCAGCGGGCGCCAGATCCACTCGTCGTTGCCGGCGTGGATCGACAGGCCGGTGGAGTCGTGCAGTTCGTGGCGGTAGTTGAGCACGCGCGACGGCTGGTTGGAGCCAAACAGGAACATGCTGGTCAACGGGGCGATGCCCAGGCGGCTGACGTGGTCACGCAGGAACACCTTGGACTTGACGTCCACCACCGTGTCTTCGCCCGGACGCAGGGTCAGCTTGTAAGCACCGGTGGAACGTGGCGAGTCCAGCAGGGCGTAGATCACCAGGAACTTGTCGGTGGGGTTCGGCTTCTCGATCCAGAACTGGGTAAAGCGCGGGAACTCTTCGCCCGACGGCAGCGCGGTGTCGATGGCCAG
This sequence comes from gamma proteobacterium L18, assembly GCA_000497835.1. Lineage (GTDB taxonomy): Bacteria > Pseudomonadota > Gammaproteobacteria > Pseudomonadales > Pseudomonadaceae > Aquipseudomonas. Next base: position 339,765 of record KI547169.1, read on the forward strand.
GCCACGCGCCGACAGGCCGTAGGTGTGGCCCTTGCCGACGACGCGGAAGTAGCTGGCGCCCAGCAGGGTCATGACTTCGTCCTGCTTGTCAGCCTTGTTGAGCGGGTACATCACGCGGAAACCGGCGTAGCCCAGTTTCTCGGTGGATTTGGGGTCGAACTTCAGGTCGCCGAAATCGAAACGAGCCGGGTCGTACTTGATTTCCGTGACCTTGTCGTTGGCGATCTCGTTGATTTGCACCGGCGTGTCGAAGTGCATGCCCTGGTGGTAGAACGACAGCTTGAAGGGGGTCTTGTCACCGGCCCATTCGGCTTTTTCGTTCAGAAAGCGAATTTTCTGGTAGTCAGCGAACTTCATGTCCCGAAATTCGGCAGGCAGATTGCTTTTGGGTGCCTCGAATTTCTGCCCGGCAAGATCCTTTGCCTTGGCTGCCACGTCATCCAGGCCAAAGGCCCAGATCTGGCCCGCGCTCAGCAGGCAGAGGAGTGCAGACCCCGTCAACAGCGCCGTGCGGAGGCGCTTGCCTGGGGTTCTTGGTGCATTACTGGGACTAACAATCACGAGCAACCCTCGCCGAAAAACAAATCAAAGAACCAACGGCCAGCTGTGATGTGCCGGGTTGGCGAGCATTGTTCCGACTCCGAAAGGGCGCAATGATTCCCCAAACGGTGACGGCCAAGGCTCATGTTGGAACAAAATGGATCAACGAACGCTGATCGTCGTAACGCGAGATTATCCAGCAGCCTGCGTTACAACGCATCAGGGTATGTAAACTTTTTATGCTACAAACTCACCGAAAATCGTGCAAATGAACGATTTACGGACACTTATGACTGTAACAGGAAGGTCACCGGCCCATCGTTGACCAAATGCACCTGCATATCGGCCCCGAATCGGCCACAGGCTACGCCTTCGTGCTGCTGCCGCGCCTGCCCTAGCAGGTAGTCATAAAGCTCGATACCCAATGCCGGTGGCGCCGCCGTCGAGAAGCTGGGGCGCATGCCACTGCGGGTATCGGCTGCCAGGGTGAACTGCGAAACCAGCAGCAGACCACCGCCCACATCCTTGAGCGACAGGTTCATCTTGCCCTGCGCATCGGAAAACACTCGATAGTTAAGCAGCTTGTGCAGAAGTTTGTCGGCGCTGGCGCGGGTATCTTCAGGTTCCACCGCCACCAGCACCATCAGGCCCTGGTCGATGGCGCCGACGATTTCACCGTCGACTTCCACCCGTGCTGAGCTGACCCGCTGCAACAGCCCCTTCACGCTTCCTCCAGGGGAAGGTCCAGCAAACGCCGGGCCATCTGGTCACAGGCGCGCACCAGCGCATCGGTAATGCCTGGCTCGGACGCAGCGTGACCGGCGTCGCGGATCACTTGCAACTCGCTGTTGGGCCAGGCCTGGTGCAGTGCCCAGGCATTGTCCAGCGGGCAGATGACGTCATAGCGGCCATGCACGATGACGGCTGGCAGGTGGGCGATTTTCGGCACGTCGCGGATCAGTTGGTCTGGCTCCATGAACGCGTTGTTCATGAAGTAGTGGCATTCAATGCGGGCGATCGACAGGGCACGCTGCGGCTCGGAGAAGCGATCGACCACCAGCGGGTTGGGGCGCAAGGTAGCCGTGCGGCCTTCCCAGGTGGACCAGGCCTTGGCGGCGTGCATCTGGGCGATCTGGTCGCTGCCAGTAAGCCGCTTGTGGAAGGCCTTGAGCAGGTCGTGACGCTCGTCCGCCGGGATCGGCGCCACGTAGTCCTGCCAGTAGTCCGGGAACATGCGGCTGGCGCCTTCCTGGTAGAACCACTGAATTTCCTGCGGGCGGCACAGGAAGATGCCGCGCAGGATCAGGCCATGCACACGCTCGGGGTGGGTTTGCGCGTAGGCCAGGGCCAGGGTCGAGCCCCAGGAGCCACCGAACAGCACCCATTTGTCGATGCCCAGGTGCTCGCGAATGCGCTCCATGTCGGCGACGAGGTCCCAGGTGGTGTTGTTTTCCAGACTGGCGTGGGGCGTGGAACGGCCGCAGCCGCGCTGGTCGAAGGTGACAATTCGATACAAATTCGGGTCGAAATAGCAGCGGCTCTGAGCGTCGCAGCCGGCGCCTGGGCCACCGTGAATGAACAGCACCGGCAAGCCCTCGGGCGATCCGCTTTCATCGACATACAGCACATGCGGCTCTTGCACGGCCAGATCGTGCCGGGCGTAGGGTTTGATCTGCGGGTACAAAGTCTGCATTGCACGCTCCGTAAGGGTGTTGGGTCATCCCTGCTGGGACTTCTGTCATAAGTGCCGTGAGGCATCATAAACCCGAATCGCTTACAGTTCATGCCCCCTTGGTGTCAGGGGGTATTGCAGCCATGGCCGAAACGCCACTGATCATTACCCTCAACTGCCTGTGACATAGACACTGTGGGAAATCCCAAGATGCTGTACAACCTGCACCGGCCTCTCGCGAGCAAGCTTTGCTCCCACAGTGTCAAGGCTCATATCGGTGGTTGCATTGGCGGTGTGGGAGCAAAGCTTGCTCGCGAGAGGCCGGTACAGACAGCCAAAGACCAAAGCCCCTCACAGTATTCAGGTTGTCTTGAGGTCAGCGGGGGTAGTGTTGCCGGGCCCAGGCCAGCAGTTCGCTGAGCAGCGCCTTGAGCACCACCTGCGTCGGCCGGGCCAAATCTTCCCGGTAATTGAACGGCTCGAACTCTTCCATGTACGCGCTCTGCGCCAATTCCAGCTGCACGGCATGGATATGCTTCGCCGGGTCGCCAAAGTGGCGGGTGATGTGCCCGCCCTTGAAGCGGCCATTGAGCACATGGGTGTAATCGCCAAAGCCCGCACAAACGCTTTCAAGACGCCGCGCCAGCTCGGGGTCGCAACTGGCACCGTTGAAGGTCCCCAGGTTGAAGTCCGGCAGCCGCCCCTCGAACAGATGCGGTACATGGGAGCGAATGGAATGCGCATCCCACAACAGCGCATAGCCGAACTCGTCACGCAAACGCGCCAGCTCCTGCTCGATGGTGCGGTGGTACGGCACCCAGATCTCTTCCAGGTAGCGAGCACGCTCGGCGTCCGAGGGCTGTTGATGGAACAACGGCACGCCATCGAACAGCGTCTCCGGGTACAAACCGGTGGTAGCCCCGGCATACAGCGGCTTGTTGTCCGATGGCCGGTTCAGGTCGATGACGAAGCGCGAATACTCGGCCGCCACGATACTGGCGCCCAGTTCATCGGCAAAATCGTACAGGCGCGGAATATGCCAATCGGTGTCCGGCAGGCTTTTCGCCTCGTCGATCAGGCCGCTCTCCACCGCCGGGGTCAGGCGCAGGCCGGCATGGGGCATGCTGATCAGCAGCGGTACGCGGCCGCGCTTGAAGGTCAGGACGTTATCCACAGGTGATGTCTCCCACAATGACTTCCGCGCCGTGACGCACGACGCGCTTGTTCAATTCACCGCCCAGCCAGTACGCCAGGTCCGCCGGGCGCTCGATGTCCCACGCGACGAAGTCGGCGACCTTGCCCACTTCCAGCGAACCATGGCTGGCGCCCAGGCCCAGGGCCTTGGCGGCATACACAGTAGCGCCGGCCAACGCTTCCTCCGGCGTCATGCGGAACAGTGTGCAGGCCATGTTCAGCATCAGCCGTACCGACAGCGCCGGCGAGGTGCCGGGGTTGAGGTCGCTGGCGATGGCGATGGCCACGCCGTGCTTGCGCAGGGCGTCCATGGGCGGCAACTGGGTTTCGCGCAGGAAGTAGAAGGCGCCCGGCAGCAGCACCGCCACGGTGCCGGCAGCGGCCATGGCCTTGCAGTCGTCTTCGGTCATGAATTCGAGATGATCAGCCGACAGCGCCTGGTAGCGAGCCGCCAGGCTGGAGCCATGCAGCGACGACAGCTGCTCGGCGTGCAGCTTGACCGGCACGCCCAGCTCGCGGGCCTTGAGGAACACTTTCTCGACCTGGGCCGGGGAAAACGCCAGGTATTCACAGAAGGCGTCCACGGCGTCGACCAGCCCTTCAGCCGCCAGCGCCGGCAGCATCTCGTCGCAGATGTGCGCGATGTAGTCGTCAGCGCGGTCCTTGTATTCAGGCGGCAGTGCGTGGGCGGCCAGGCAAGTGGCGCGCACGCTGAGCGGCAGCGCATCGCCCAGGCGGCGGATGACGCGCAGCATCTTGCGCTCGCTGGCCAGGTCCAGGCCGTAGCCGCTCTTGATCTCGACCGTGGTGACACCGTCACGCAGCAGGCTGACCAGGCGCTTGCGGGCGCTGGCGAACAGTTCGTCCTCGGTGGCCGCACGCGTGGCGCGCACGGTGCTGGCGATGCCGCCGCCCGCCGCGGCGATCTCCGCATAGCTGACGCCCTGGAGACGCTGCTCGAACTCGCCGCTGCGGTTGCCGCCGAACACCGTGTGGGTGTGGCAGTCAATCAGGCCCGGTGTCACCCAGGCGCCGCCCAAGTCCACGCCCTGCCCTGCCGGCGCTTCGCTGCGCGGGCCGATCCATTCAATCAGGCCGTCGGCGGTGAGGATCGCCGCGTCTTCGATGATCGAGTACTTGCCATGGGCCATGGTGGCTACATGGCAATGTTGCCACAGGGTTTTCATCACAGGGTCTCCTGGAACAATTCGGGGAAGGTGCGGCCCAGCAGGGCCGGATCCTTGAGGATGGCGGCGCTGGCGGCGATGTCCGGCGCCAGCCAGCGGTCCTGGTCATACGGCGGGATGCGCTCGCGTAACAGGCGCCAGGCGGTGTCGGTGCCGGCGCCGAAGCGCTGCTCCTTGAGGAATTCGAAGGCCTGGGCGGCCAGCAGGTATTCGATGGCGAGAATCTGCGTGCAGTTCTCCAAGGCCCTGTGCAGCTTGAGCGAGGCGTTGGTGCCCATGCTCAGGTGGTCTTCCTGCAGGCCCGAGGTCACGTAGTTATCCACAACCGCCGGCTGCGCCAGCTGGCGGTTTTCGGCGCACAACGAGGCAGCGACGTATTGCACGATCATCATCCCCGAGTTGACGCCCGGCTGGCTGACCAAAAAGGCCGGCAGGCCGCTGACCAGCGGGTTGATCATGCGGTCCAGGCGGCGCTCGGCGATGGCGCCGATCTCGGCCACGGTGATTGCCAGCACATCGGCGGCCATGGCCACGGACTGGCCGTGGGGGTTGGCCTGGGACATCACCCGGTAATCCTCGGGGGTGCCCAGCAGCAGCGGGTTGTCGGTGGCCGAGTTGAGCTCGATCTCGATTTGCCGCGCCGCGTGTTCCAACTGATCGCGCGAAGCACCGTGCACCTGCGGGATCGAGCGGATGCTCAAGGCGTCCTGGGTACGAATGCCACGGCTGCTGGCGATCACTTCGCTGTCGGCCAGCAGCCAGCGCAGGTTTTTCGCCACCACCTGCATGCCGGGGTGTGGCTTAAGGCTGATGATGGCCGGGTCGAAGGCATCGATCTGCCCGCGCAGGGCCTCGAAGCTCATGGCGCCGATCACGTCGGCCCAGCCGGTCAGGCGCCAGGCGTCGTCCAGGGCCAGGCAACTGAGGCCGGTCATGCACGGCGTGCCGTTGACCAGGCACAGCCCGTCCTTGGCACCGAGAATCACCGGGTGCAGGCCCTCGGCAGCGAAGGCCTGGGCAGCGTCGACGATCTGCCCGCGATAGCTGACCGGGCCAATGCCCAGCAGGCCCACGCCGATATGCGCCATGTGCGTCAGGTAACCCACCGACCCCTGGGACGGCACTTGCGGGGTGATACCGCGATTGAGCAGCGCCAGCAGCGCCTCGACCACCTGCCGGTGCAGGCCGGATTTGCCCTGGCAGAAGTTGATGATGGCCGCGCAGATGATCGCCCGGGTCTGCTCGTCGGTCAGCGGCTTGCCCACCCCGCAGGCATGGCTGAGCAAGGTGTTGCGCGACAGCTGGCTGAGCTGCTCGTCCTGCAGCGACACGTTGCACAGCGCGCCCAGGCCGGTATTGACGCCATAGGCGCGCTCACCGCTCTCGACGATGCGCTGCACAATGGCCTGGGCGTTATCGATACGCGCCCACGCCTGGGCGGACAGCTCCAGGCGCGCGCCAAAGCGCGCCACGGCGACCACATCCTGCCAACGCAAGCGTGCATCGGCGATTACGACGTTTTCGGCCAACAACATCTACAACGCTCCTTAATAAGTGGCCACCCGGCGCTGGACGAAACGATCCACATAGTCGTCGGCCGGGTGATGAAGAATCTCCTGCGGGACGCCCACCTGAATCAGGCGACCGTCGCGCAGGATGGCAATGCGGTTACCCAGCCGGACGGCTTCGTCCAGGTCGTGGGTGATAAACACGATGGTCTTGTGCAGGCTTTGCTGCAGCGCCAGCAACTGGTCCTGCATTTCGGCGCGGATCAACGGGTCGAGGGCGCTGAAAGCCTCGTCCATCAGGATGATCGGCGTGTCAGCCGCCAGCGCCCGCGCCAGGCCCACGCGCTGGCGCATGCCGCCGGAAAGCTGGGCGGGCCAGGCCTTTTCATAACCTTGCAGGCCCACGGCGGCGACCCAGTGGGCGGCGCGCTCGGCGCACTGCTGGCGGCTTTCGCCCCGCACTTTCAAACCGTAGGCGACGTTTTCCAGCACGGTGCGATGGGGCAGCAGGCCGAAGCTCTGGAACACCATGCTGACGCTGTGCCGACGAAATTCGCGCAGGGCGCGGCGGTCGTAGGCCAGGATGTCCTGGCCATCGACCAGAATCTGCCCGCTGGTGGGGTCGATCAGCCGGTTCAAGTGGCGCACCAGCGTCGACTTGCCCGAGCCGGACAGCCCCATGATCACGAAGATCTCGCCCTGCTGCACCGTCAACGACAAGTCATCGACGCCGATCACGCAGCCCGTGACGGCCAACACCTGATCCTTGCTGGCCCCCTCGCGCCGCAGGGCCAGCGCCCGCTCCGGCTTGGCGCCGAACACCTTGGACACGTTGCGCACCTCGATCATGGGCGCACCTCGTGGCGCGAACGCCCGTACGCCTGGGTGATGCGGTCGATGACCACGGCCAGGATGACGATGGCCAGGCCTGCCTCCAGGCCAAGGCCGATATTCAGCGTCTGGATGCCCACCAGCACGTCTTCGCCCAGCCCGCGCGCACCGATCATGGACGCGATCACCACCATCGACAGCGCCATCATGGTGGTCTGGTTGACCCCGGCCATGATGCTGGGCAGCGCCAGCGGCAACTGCACGCCGAACAACTGCTGCCAGCGGCTGGCCCCGAAGGCGTTGACCGCCTCCATCACCTCGCGGTCGACCTGGCGGATGCCCAGGTCGGTCAGACGGATCAGCGGCGGCGCGGCGTAAATCACCGTGGCGAAGATGGCCGGTACCTTGCCCAGGCCGAACAGCATCAGCACCGGGATCAGGTACACGAAGCTGGGCAGCGTCTGCATGATGTCCAGCAGCGGCATCAGCACCGCGCGCAGGCGCTTGCTGCGCGCGGCCAGGATGCCCAGGGGGATGCCGATCAGCACCGAGATCACCGTGGCCACCAGCATCAGCGCCAGGGTCAGCAGTAGTTTGTCCCACAACCCCACGGCCCCCACCAGAAACAGCAACCCCATGATCACCACCGCGCTGACCAGCCGCCGCGTGGCGTGCAGGGCAACGGCGCCGACGATCAGCAGCACCAGCCACCAGGGCAGCGCCCGCAGGCCGTTTTCCAGGCGCACGATCAGCCACAGCAGCGACTCGGACACGTGCCGGAAGAAGTCGCCGTAACGGGTCACCAGGGCGTCGACGCCGCGGTTGACCCAGTCGGCGATGGAGAAGGTCAGGTTATCGGGGAACATGGGCGGCTCTCACACGTCAGAAGGTCCCCTGAGGTATAGCCTTCCCGAGTTCGTCATGGGCAACCGGAGCCTCGCCTGGCAGGATCAGGCGCTCGGGGATAGAACGTTTGCAGCGCGTGGCCACCAGGTAATACAGCACCGCCGGCACCACCAGGCCGATGATCCAGGAAATGTCAGTGTCACCCAGGCTGGCCACCAGCGGGCCGGTGTAGAAGTGGGTGGAGATGAACGGCATCTGGATCAGCACGCCGATCACGTAGATGCTGATGCCCGGCAGGTTCCAGCGCCCATAGCGGCCGTCGGGGTTGGACAGCGCGGGGATGTCGTAGCGCTCTTTGGTGATGCAGTAGAAGTCCACCAGGTTGATGGCGCTCCAGGGCGTGAAGAACGCCAGCAGGAACAGGATGAAGGCCGAGAAATCCTTGAGGAACGAGTCCTTGCCCAGCACCGCCAGCAGCGTGGCCATGCCCACCATCAGAAAAATGTAGGTCAGGCGCAGGGCGCTGGAGATGTGCCGGTTGCCCCGGAAGCCGCTGATGATGGTGGCAATCGACATGAAGCTGCCGTAGGCATTGAGCGTGGTGACGGTGACCTTGCCGAAGGCCACGCTGAAATACAGCGCCGCCGCCACCGCACCGGTGCCGCCCAGGCCAACGATGAAGGACACTTCGTGGTGGGCAAACTGCGAACCGGCCAAAGCTGCGGCAAACACGCCGAACACCATGGACGCCTGCGCACCGATCACCGCGCCCAGGCCCACCGCCCAGAAGGTGCCCGACACCGAGGTTTTGCTGGGCAGATAGCGCGAATAGTCCGCCACATAAGGGCCAAAGGCGATCTGCCACGAGGCCGACAGTGAAATCGCCAGCAAAAAGCTGCTCAGGGAGAAGTGCTTGTTACCCAGCAGCGCCCCGATGTCATTGCCCGCCAGCAGCTTGTAGAACAGGTACATGAAGGCAATGACGCCCAACAGGCTGGCAACGCGGCCGATCATGTGGATAACGCGGTAGCCGAAGATGGTCAGCACCACAATCAGCGCGGCAAAGATGACGATGCCCTTCCAGTCATCCACCTGCAGCAACTGGGCGATGGCCTGCCCCGCCAGCAGCGAGCCGCTGGCCGAGAAACCGATGTACATCAGGCATACCAGCACCAGCGGGATGACCGCGCCGTACACGCCGAACTGCACACGGCTGGAAATCATCTGCGGCAGGCCCAGGCGCGGGCCCTGGGCGGCATGCAGGGCCATCACCCCGCCGCCCAGCAGTTGGCCGACCAGCAAGCCCACCAGCGACCAGAACACATCGCCGCCCAGCACCACGGCCAGGGCGCCAGTGACGATGGCGGTGATCTGCAGGTTGGCCCCCAGCCACAGGGTGAACTGACTGAATAACCGACCATGACGCTCGGATTCAGGGATGTAATCGATTGAGCGTTTTTCGATCAATGGCGTGCTCGCAGCACGGTCAACTGAACCAGCCATACAACGACCCTCAAAAAATGGTGGCGATTACTCGGCGTTACGCTGTTGATGGCTGGACACGAACTGGCGGAAACGCTCGGTCGGCAAGCCTTCAAACAACTCGGCGGGGGTGCCCTGGCAGTCGATCTGGCCGCCCTGCATGAACACCACGCGGTTGGACACATGGCGGGCGAAGCCCATTTCGTGGGTGACCACCAGCATGGTGCGGCCCTCTTCGGCCAGCGAGCGCATCACCCGCAGCACCTCGCCCACCAGCTCCGGGTCGAGCGCCGAGGTGGGTTCGTCGAACAGCATCACCTGGGGGTTCATGGCCAGGGCGCGGGCGATGGCCACGCGCTGTTGCTGGCCGCCCGACAGGTGCGCCGGGTAGTAATCGCGGCGCTCGTACAGGCCCACCTTGTGCAGCAGTTGCTCGGCCTCCTCCACGCATTCGGCGCGCGAGCGCTTGAGCACGCGCATCGGGCCTTCGATGACGTTCTGCAGCACGGTCATGTGCGACCACAGGTTGAAGCTTTGGAACACCATGCCCAGCTTGCTGCGCATGGCTTCCACCTGGCGGCGGTTGCCCGGCAGCAGGCGGCCGTCGCGGTGGCGCTTCATCTCGATGGCCTCGCCGTCCAGCACGATGCTGCCCTCGTCCGGGGTTTCCAGCAGGTTGATACAGCGCAGGAAGGTACTTTTGCCCGAGCCGCTGGCGCCCAGGATCGAGATCACGTCACCCTTGTGGGCGTCCAGCGAAATGCCCTTGAGCACCTGGGTTGCACCGAAGGCCTTGTGAATATTGGCGACCGACAGGGCGGTCTGGAATTGAGTACTCATGACAAGCTCCGCTGCAATCAGGAATGGGTAGAGGCTTCAGGCGCAGGCGCCGCCGGCAGGCCCTGGGGCCGCTCGCGCAGGTGCGGCGACAGGCGGTGCTCGATCCAGGCCACGGCCCGTACCACCAGGAAATTGAGGATCAGGTAGATCAGCGCCGCGCAGATGAACACTTCCATGGTGCGGTAAGTGCGCTGAATGATCTGCTGGGCCACGCCGGTCACGTCCCACACGGTGACCAGGCTGGCCAGGGCGGTGGACTTGACCAGCAGGATGGCCTCGGTGGAATAGGCCGGCAGCGCCTGGCGCAGGGTGACCGGGCCGATCACCCGGTACAACAGGGTCCAGCGGTTCATGCCCACGGCCTGGCCGGCTTCGATCTGGCCATGGGGCACGCTTTGCAGGCCGCCCCGGATGATCTCGGCGGTGTAGCCGGCGGTGCACATGGCCAGCGACACCACGGCGCAGCCGTAGGGCGACTTCAGCACCACCCACAGGAAACTGTCGCGAATGGCCGGGAACTGGCCCAGGCCGTAGTAGATCAGGAACATCTGGATCAACAGCGGCGTGCCGCGGAACAACATGATGTAGAAGCGCGCCGGGTAGCTCAGGAACCACCAGCGGCTGACGCGCATGGACACCACGCCCAGCGACAGGATCAGGCCCAACAGCAGCGACGAGAAAAACAGCGTCAGGGTGGTGGGCAGCGCGCCCAGCAGCTTGAGCATGGTGTCGGCGAGAAAGGCAAAGTCGATCATCACAATTACCCTCTCAGGACTGGGCCGGGTTGCGGCGCTGGGTGCGCTGCACGCGGTTTTCGGCAATGTTGAACAGGCGCCCCGACAGGCCGGTGAGGATCAGGTAGCACACCCCGCCGACGATGTAGAACGTGAAGTACTGGCGGGTGGAACCGGCCGCCACCTGGCTGGCGCGCATCAGTTCGACCAGGCCGATCACCGAGATCAGCGCCGAGTCCTTGAGGCTCATTTGCCAGACGTTGCCCAGGCCTGGCAGCGCGTAGCGCCAGATTTGCGGGATCAGCACGCGGCGGATGCGCATGCCGCGGGTCATCCCGATGGCCAGCGCCGCTTCCAGTTCGCCCTTGGCCACGGCGATGAAGGCACCGCGGTAGACCTCGGCCTGGTAGGACGCGGAGATCAGGCCCACGGCGATGGCGCCCACCAGAAACGGCGGCACGTCGACGTAGCCCTGGCCACCGAACCAATGATTGATGGCCGACACCACGCTGGCGCCGCCGAAGTAAAACAGGTAGATCACCAGCAGTTCAGGAATCCCTCTGAACAGGATCGAGTAGGCATCGCCCAGGTAGCGCACGCTGCGCTGGCGCGAGAGTTTCGCCGCCGCCACCAGGCTGCCCACCAGGGCGCCGATCAGCAACGCCGCCAGGGTCAACAGCAGGGTCATGGCCGCTGCCTTGAGCAGCGCCATGCCCCAACCGGTGTCACCGAAGCTGAGCATCTGCAAGAGATTCATGAGGTTTTTCCCACCACTTCAATCGTTGAACATCCGGCGCCCGCAGGCGCCGGCCCTGCAGCGCTTACGACTTGGGCGTAAGGTCGAGCTTGAACCACTTTTCGCTGAGCTTTTTCACCGTGCCGTCGGCCAGGGCTTCTTTGAGCGCGGCATCGAACTTGGCTTTCAGGTCGGCGTCGGCCTGGCGGAAGCCCAGGCCTTCGCCGTCACCCCAGATAGGGCCGCCGATTTGCGGGCCGGTGTAGGCCAGGTTCTTGTTCTCGTCCTTGGCCTTGAGCGAATCGAGGAAGGTCACGTCGTCGAACGCCACGTCGATGCGGCCGGCCTGCAGGTCGAGGATGGTGTCGGCCGAGGCGTTGTATTCGCGGATGGTGGCGACGTCCTTGAAGTGGTCGTCGATGAACGGGGTGTAGATGGTCCCCGAGGCGATACCGATGGTCTTGCCCTTGAGCGCCTTGCGCAGGCCTTCGATGGCTTCGCCGATCTGCTTCTCGTCGGTGCCCAGGGTAATTTCGTTGGCCGGGCCCGGTTTGCCTGGCAGCACATTGGCGTCCAGGGCGACGAAGCTGGCGGGGGTACGTGCGTAGGGGATGGAGAAGGCCATGACCTTCTTGCGGTCTTCAGTGATGACCACGGCGTCCATCAGCACATCGAACTTGCCGGCGTTGAGGCTGGCAATCATGCCGTCCCAGTTCTGCACCGAGATGTTGCACGTAAGCTTCATGCGCTGGCAGAGGATTTCCATCAGCTCGGGCTCGAAGCCGCTGATCTTGCCGCCAGGCAGGGTCACGTTCCAGGGCTCGTAGGAGCCTTCGGTCGCAATGTTGACCGAGGTCCATTCCTTGGCCTGCGCCAGCGGCAAGGCCGCCAGCAGTAGTGCGCCCAAGGCCAATGAACCCAACACGCTGAATTTCTGCGCCATCGTTAACCTTCCTGCAAAGTCGAATGAGAGAAAGTGTTACTAGCCCGCACCAGGCAATTATCTATGCTTGTACATACAAGCAAATTGGAAGCCAACGTCTCTGCCCTGATAGATCTGCACTGCACTCCTGTGGGAGCCGGGTTCTACCCGCGAATGCCGCACCGCAACATGCCTGACAACACGCGGCGCTCTTTTCGCGGGCAGAGCCCGCTCCCACAGAAGCCCAACGACCAAGGCCCAGACTGGGTGATCAGCCTTTGATCATCGGCAGGTTCAGGCCCTGCTCCTTGGCGCAGTCGATGGCAATCTGGTAGCCGGCATCGGCATGGCGCATTACGCCGGTGGCCGGGTCGTTGTGCAGTACGCGGGCAATGCGCTCGGCGGCTTCATCGGTACCGTCGCAGACGATGACCATGCCCGAGTGCTGGCTGAACCCCATGCCCACGCCACCACCGTGGTGCAGCGAGACCCAGGTGGCGCCGCTGGCGGTGTTCAGCAGGGCGTTCAGCAGCGGCCAGTCGGACACGGCGTCGCTGCCGTCCTGCATGGCTTCGGTTTCACGGTTGGGGCTGGACACAGAGCCCGAGTCCAGGTGGTCACGGCCGATCACCACCGGTGCAGACAACTCACCACGACGGACCATTTCGTTGAACGCCAGGCCCAGCTTGGCGCGCTGGCCCAGGCCGACCCAGCAGATACGCGCCGGCAGGCCCTGGAAGCTGATGCGCTCGCGGGCCATGTCCAGCCAGTTGTGCAGGTGGGCGTCGTCCGGGATCAGTTCCTTGACCTTGGCGTCGGTCTTGTAAATGTCCTCGGCGTCACCCGACAGCGCTGCCCAGCGGAACGGGCCGATGCCGCGGCAGAACAGTGGGCGGATGTAAGCAGGTACGAAACCGGGGAAATCGAAGGCGTTGGCCACGCCCTCTTCCTTGGCCATCTGGCGGATGTTGTTGCCATAGTCGAAGGTCGGCACGCCCTGCTTCTGGAAGTCGAGCATGGCTTGCACGTGCACGCCCATGGACTGCTTGGCGGCTTTCACCACGGCAGCCGGCTCGGTCTGCGCGCGGTCACGGTACTGCTCCCAGGTCCAGCCGGCGGGCAGGTAGCCGTTGAGCGGGTCATGGGCGCTGGTCTGGTCGGTAACCATGTCGGGGCGCACGCCACGCTTCACCAGTTCCGGCAGGATCTCGGCGGCGTTGCCCAGCAGGGCGATGGAGATGGCCTTGCCTTCGGCGGTGTACTTGGCAATGCGCGCCAGAGCGTCGTCCAGGTCGGTGGCCTGCTCGTCGACATAACGGCTGGCCAGGCGGAAGTCGATGCGGCTCTGCTGGCATTCGATGTTCAGCGAGCTGGCGCCGGCCAGGGTCGCGGCCAGTGGCTGCGCGCCACCCATGCCGCCCAGGCCTGCGGTGAGTACCCACTTGCCCTTGAGGCTGCCGTTGTAGTGCTGGCGGCCGGCCTCGACGAAGGTTTCATAGGTGCCCTGGACGATGCCCTGGCTGCCGATGTAGATCCAGCTGCCGGCGGTCATCTGGCCGTACATGGCCAGGCCCTTGGCGTCCAGTTCGTTGAAGTGTTCCCAGTTGGCCCAGTGCGGCACCAGGTTGGAGTTGGCGATCAATACGCGCGGGGCATTGCTGTGGGTCTTGAACACGCCTACCGGCTTGCCCGACTGCACCAGCAGGGTTTCGTCGTCGTTCAGGTTGGTCAGGCTCTCGACGATCTTGTCGTAGCACTCCCAGTTGCGCGCCGCGCGGCCGATGCCGCCGTACACCACCAATTCCTTGGGGTTCTCCGCCACTTGCGGGTCGAGGTTGTTCATCAGCATGCGCAGCGGCGCTTCGGTCAGCCAGCTTTTGGCGGTCAGCTTGGTACCGCGTGCGGCACGGATTTCGACATCGCGGAATTTGTTTCGGGCATTGTCAGTCACGTACGGGACTCCTCAGCATGTGAGTGCACTGATCCGTGCACGTATTTACTTGTATGTACAAGCATATGCAATTGAGTTGCCAAGTTTTACGGCGCGGTTTTTTCGAGGGGTATCGGGAGGGTGGAAAGCAGGTGGCTGGCGGGTTGCGAGGGGGTGAAAAAATTTTTTTGATCGGTTTGGGTGGGAGGGGTTAGGCCGTTACCGATCAGGCGTTTTGCTCCAGCATGGGGCGATCAGTAACATTTTGGTGCGACTTGGAGAGAGTGGTAATGCTACTGGCCTCATCGCGAGCAAGCTTTGCTCCCACAGTGTGAACACAATTTCAGCGTTTAACCTGTGGGAGCAAAGCTTGCTCGCGATGGCAGCGACGCGGTCCGGAATCAGACGGCGGAGATTTCGATCAGGCAGCAGTGCCCATCAATGTTCAGCTCGGTCAGGCCATCGGTCTCGATTTGCAGGCAGTCATACAGCCCCAGAATCTGCGCTGCCGTATCCGCCTTCACCGTCAACGCGTCCACCACGCTGAATACCAGCACGGTCTGCGCCGCACTGAACAGCCGTTGCGGCGTGTCCAGCCATTGCAGCCGCGCCCGGTAGCGCGCCGGCGAATAGATCAGGTTGAAGTCACGAATGGCACCCGCCATCAGGGTGCACGCAGTGGCGCTGTCACCCTTGAAGGCAAAGGGGTCGAAAGGCTGCAGTTCACGGCTGTCAGTGCCATCAATGTTCAGCACCATGCCAGCGCCCTGCAACACCGTGATGATGCGCTGATACCCGGCAAAGCTGGAAAAACCGCCCGACTGGCCAATGTCGGCAATCGACAGGCGCCAGCCAAAGCTGTCCAGGCTGTCACCACCGTCACGGGTGATTTCCTCGGTGCTACCGCCCCCGTTCTTCCACGGCATGCGCGGGTACCCCGAGGCACGCAGGTGCTTGATGCTGTTCATTTGCTGAACCTTCCTTCCAGGCGATGACGGGAGCCGGGGTGGATCAGGCGCGCGGCCGTCACCGGCGTGCGGCCCGACCAGGTGCGCCGGCGGATCAGCAGGCAAGGCTCGCCCGGCTCGATCTGCAACAGCTGGCACTCCGACGGATCGGCCAGGATGGCCTCCACCACATGCTCACCCTCGGTCAGCGGTGCGACCCTGGACAGGTAAGCGTAGGGCGTTTCCTGGGTAAAGTCCTGTTTGAGGTAGTCCGGCGCCACCACGGCGTTGACGTAGCGGTCCTCGATCTGCACGGCGATGTCGTTTTCGAAGTGCACGATCAGCGAGTGGAACACCTTCTGCCCTTCGCGCATGTCCAGCGCCAGCGCGCGCTCGGAACCGGCGGCCTCCTCGGCCAGCATGATCACCTGACAGCGATGACGATGGCCGCGCGAGGCGATCTCGTCGGCGATGTTGTGCACCTCGAACAGCGCCGACTGGCTCTTGGGTTCGGCAACGAAGGTGCCCACGCCCTGCATGCGCACCAGCAGGCCTTCGGCGGTCAGCTCGCGCAGGGCGCGGTTGATGGTCATGCGGCTGAAACCCAACTGGCTGACCAACTCGCTTTCCGACGGCACGCGGTGGTGCGGCGGCCAGGTGCCGTTCTGGATCTGCAGGGCGATCATCTGTTTGACACGGGCATAAAGCGGTGCCGGACTTTCGCCCATCTGGGCAACCAGCGGTGAAACTGCGGGCGGAGTCGACACGGGAAATCCTTCTGTTAAGCCAATTCGAAACGATAGATGGATAGCTTGCCGCAGTTTACCGAGCAGGCAAACGTCTGTATATGTATATACAAATAAACCTGATGAGGTAAGTGTCGATGTCCGCCTTCTTTGCCGAACGCGCGTTGTTGCCAACCGGATGGGCTGAACATGTACGTATCGAGGTGGGTGCCGACGGCCTTATCTCTCAG
Source organism: gamma proteobacterium L18 (assembly GCA_000497835.1). GTDB lineage: Bacteria > Pseudomonadota > Gammaproteobacteria > Pseudomonadales > Pseudomonadaceae > Aquipseudomonas. The sequence goes on from KI547169.1 coordinate 356,110, forward strand.
CTCCAGGCAAACGCCAGTGCCGAGAACGCCACCCCTCTGAAGGGCCCGCTGCTGCCCGGCATGCCCAACCTGCACTCCCACGCCTTCCAGCGCGCCATGGCGGGCCTGGCGGAAGTGGCCGGCAACCCCAACGACAGCTTCTGGACCTGGCGCGACCTGATGTACCGCCTGGTGGGCAAGATCAGCCCCGAACAGCTGGAAGTCATCGCCCGCCAGCTGTACATCGAGATGCTCAAGGCCGGCTACACCTCGGTGGCCGAATTCCATTACGTGCACCACGACCAGCAAGGCAAGGCTTATGCCGACCCGGCCGAACTGTCGCGGCGCATCAGTCAGGCGGCGGCGGCCAGCGGCATGGGGCTTACCTTGCTGCCAGTGCTGTACAGCCACTCCGGTTTTGGCGGCCAGGCACCCAACGAAGGCCAGCGTCGATTCATCAACAGCACCGACGGCTATCTAAAACTGCAGCAACAACTGGCGCCGATCCTCGCCGAACAACCGGCCCAGCGCCTGGGACTGTGCTTCCACTCCCTGCGCGCGGTGACGCCCGAACAGATCAACCAGGTGCTGGCGGCCAGCGATCCTGCCAGCCCGATCCACATCCACATCGCCGAGCAGATGAAAGAGGTCAACGATTGCCTGGCCTGGAGCGGCAAGCGGCCGCTGCAATGGCTGTACGACAACGTCGATGTGGACGAACGCTGGTGCCTGGTGCACGCCACCCATGCCGACGCCGACGAAGTGCGGCGCATGGCCCACAGCCGCGCCGTGGCCGGGCTGTGCCTGACCACTGAAGCCAACCTGGGTGACGGGATTTTCCCGGCCGTGGACTTCCTGGCCCAGGGTGGGCGCATGGGCATCGGCTCCGACAGCCATGTGTCGTTGAGCGTGGTGGAAGAGCTGCGCTGGCTGGAATACGGCCAGCGCCTGCGCGACCAGCGGCGTAACCGGTTGTACGGCGCCGAGCAGCCCATGGTTGGCCGCACCCTGTATGACGCCGCACTGCAAGGTGGGGCCCAGGCGTTAGGGCAAGCCGTTGGCGAATTGCGCGTGGGCAATCGGGCGGATTGGCTGGTGCTGGATGGCAATGACCCCTACCTGGCCACCGCCAGTGGCGATGGCATTCTCAACCGCTGGCTGTTTGCTGGCGGGGATCGTCAGGTGCGGGATGTGTGGGTGAATGGCAAGCAGGTGGTGAGCGAGGGGCGGCATGCGCTGGAGGGTGAAAGCGCTGTGGCCTTCACCCAAGTGCTGCGCGAATTGCTGAACTGATTTTTAACATCCAACGAACAAAGCTTGCTTGCGAGAGGCCGGTTCAGGCTGCCCACAACCATAGAATCTGCCAGAGTGCGTACGCTGCAGATCTGTATCAAGCTACTTGCCGATCTCTGAATCCTTCGCGCGCCAAACCAGCTTGGTGGTGTCATACCCCTGCTGCTGCGCCTTGGCCAGCATCTCGTCACGCACTTCCTTGGGCACCGTCGGCGTACGCGACAGCAGCCACAGGTACTTGCGATCCGGGTTGCCGACGATCGCCTGCTTGTAGTCGTCGCTCACGTACAGCACCCAGTAATCGCCCTTGGCCACGCCCGGCAGGATCTTCGAGAACCAGTTGTCGAACACCACCCACAGTTTGTCGGTCTTGCCCGGCACTTGCGGCGAGGCGGTGCCGGTGGCTTCTTCCCACTCGCCCTTTTCGGTGCGGCAACGGTTGAGCACGGCGATGTTGCCGTCAGGCTTGAGGCGGTAGTGGGCCTCGGACTGGGCACAGTTGCGCTGGAAGAACATCGGCAACCGTGCCAGTTCATACCAGGTGCCCTGGTAGCGCTTGAGGTCCACGTGATCGACGGTGCGCGGTGCAAACGCATCGTCGCCCTTGTTGGCGCAGCCAGCCAGCAGTGCCCCGGCGGCCAACCCGCCGAGCAACATGGCCACCATCTTCAAACGACTCATTTCAGACCCTGCCCTGAGTACATCACTACGTTTCCACCCGCGTACTGCACGCTGATGAAGCTGTTCTTGTCACCCCATGTGCAGCTGGACACGCCCAGCGCGCCCGAGCAATCGGTGGGGCTGCCCAGCAGTTTCTCGACATCGTGTTTGCTCATGCCCGCCTTGATCTGTGAATAGTTTTCCTGGTTGATCTTGTTGCACGCGGCCAACAGCACGCAGAACGACAACAGGGCAATGGAACGCAACGACATGAAAGGTCACTCCTGGACAGTAAGGCCGGCTTGGCTACCAGCTGTAGCTTAGAAGAGAAAACCGCCATCTGGTTCCCGGCCCCCGGCGGCATTTATGCCAGCCCTGCATGCCCGTCGGTCAACTCACCAAACAGTACATTAATCTTCCTTAAAAAAGTGCCGACATCAGATAGCGCTATCTGCGTGCTTCTGGCAGATTGCCACCCCCGTTTGATCAGCCCCCTTGCGTACAGATCAAGTAAATGACAAAAACCCTGAAATTCAGCCATAAGATCCTGATCGCAGCGGCACTCATCGTTGCCTTGGCGTTCGCCTGCTTCATGCTGTTCAACGACTATCGCCAGCGTGCCACGTTGCACGACAGCACCGATGCGTCGATGCAGCAGCTGGGCACCCTGACCACCAGCAACATTCAGACGTGGCTGGAAAGCCGCATCCAGTTGCTGCAGTCCTTGGGCCAGCAAGTGGCGGTGGACGGTGACTCCGCGCCAAGCCTTGCGCGCAGCGTGGGCCTGCCGGCGTATTCGAGCAACTTCCAGCTGACCTATTTCGGCGGCCAGAATGGCGTGATGTTCTCGGTACCGGCCGGCAACCGCCCGGCTGACTACGATCCGCGCCAGCGGGGCTGGTTCAAGGCCGCCAACGCCGCCCAGCAGACCATCGTCACCGAGCCCTACATCGCCGCCTCGTCGGGCAAGCTGGTGATCACCATCGCCACCCCGGTGCGCCACGATAACCAGTTCATCGGCGTGGCCGGCGCGGACATCGACCTGACCAGCGTCAGCGACATCATCAACTCGCTGAACTTCGGCGGCCACGGCCACGCGTTCATCGTCACCGGCGCCGGCAAGATCCTGATCCACCCGGACACCAAGCTGGTGCTCAAGACCCTGACCGAAGCTTATCCACAGGGCGCGCCGCAAGTGACACCGGGCATGAAGGAGGTGGAGCTAAACGGCAAGGAGCAGTTCGTGTCCTTCACCCGCATCAACGGCGTGCCGTCCTCGGACTGGTACGTGGCGCTGGTGCTGGACAAGGACGCGGCCTATTCGATGCTGGGCCAGTTCCGCACCTCGGCGCTGGTGGCCACGGTGATCTCGGTGGTGATCATCATCGCCCTGCTGGGCCTTCTGATTCGCGTGCTGATGGAGCCGCTGCACGTGATGGGCCGCGCCATGCATGACATCGCCGAAGGCGAAGGCGACCTGACCAAGCGCCTGACCATTCACGCCCAGGACGAGTTCGGCACGCTGGGCAATTCGTTCAACCGCTTCGTGGAGCGCATTCACGAGTCGATCCGCGAAGTGTCCTCGGCCACCGGCCGCGTCAACGAAGTGGCCTTGCAGGTGGTCAGCGCCTCCAACGCCTCGATGCTTAACTCCGACCAGCAGGCCAACCGCACCAGCAGCGTGGCCGCAGCGATCAACGAGCTGGGCGCCGCCGCCCAGGAAATCGCCCAGAACGCTGCCCTCGCCTCGCAGCACTCCAGCGATGCGCGCAACCTGGCCGAAGATGGTCAGCAGGTGGTAAACAAGACCATCCAGGTGATGGGCCAACTGTCGGCGAAAATAAGCGACTCGTGCGGCAATATCGAAACCCTGAACGCCAACACGGTGAACATCGGCCAGATTCTGGAAGTGATCACCAGCATTTCCCAGCAGACCAACCTGCTGGCGCTCAACGCCGCCATCGAGGCAGCGCGCGCCGGCGACGCTGGCCGTGGGTTTGCCGTGGTGGCGGATGAAGTGCGCAACCTGGCGCACCGCACCCAGGACTCGGCGCAGCAAGTGCAGAAGATTATCGAGGAACTGCAGGTAGGCGCCCGCGAAGCGGTAGGCACCATGACCGAAAGCCAGAACCAGAGCGAACAGAGCGTGAGCATCGCCAACCAGGCCGGCGAGCGCCTGGGCAGCGTGACCCAGCGTATCGGCGAGATCGACGGCATGAACCAGTCGGTGGCCACGGCTACCGAGGAGCAGACGGCGGTGGTCGAGGCGATCAACATGGACATCAGCGAGATCAACACGCTGAACCAGGAAGGCGTGGAGAACCTGCAGTCGACGCTGCGTGCGTGCAGTGATCTGGAGCAGCAGGTGACGCGGTTGAAGCATTTGGTGGGGAGTTTCAGGATTTGAACAGGGGGTGGCCTTTTCCCGGGCAAGCCCGGTCCTACACCGGTCGCGGCAGTTGAATCAATGACATAAAGCACTCAGCCCTTGGGAGCGCCGCAGGATTACCTGCGGTGCCACCAAGGGCTGAATGCTTTGCCTACCTGACACCACTGCCGCGAACGGTGTAGGACCGGGCTTGCCCGGGAAAAGGGCAGCCCGATTTCAAGCCTTACTCCTTGTGGTACGCAGTCACGCGCTCCACTTCCTGCTTGGAACCCAGGAACACCGCCACGCGCTGGTGCAGGCCTTCAGGCTGGATGTCCAGAATGCGCTGGTGACCGTCAGTGGAAGCACCACCGGCCTGCTCCACCAGGAACGACATCGGGTTGGCTTCATACATCAGGCGCAGTTTGCCTGGTTTCTCTGGCTCACGACCATCACGCGGGTACATGAACAGGCCGCCACGGGTCAGGATACGGTGCACGTCGGCCACCATGGAGGCGATCCAGCGCATGTTGTAGTTCTTCTTCAACGGGCCTTCTTCACCAGCAGTCAGCTCGCTGACGTAACGCTTCACCGGGGCTTCCCAGTGGCGCTGGTTCGACATGTTGATGGCGAACTCGGCGGTGGTTTCCGGAATGCTGATGTTCTCGTGGGTCAGTACGAAACTGCCCATCTCGCGGTCCAGGGTGAAGCCCTTGACGCCGTTGCCCAGGGTCAGGATCAGCATGGTCTGCGGGCCGTAGATGGCGTAGCCGGCGGCGACCTGCTCAGTGCCTTTCTGCAGGAAAGCCTGCTCGTTGAGGCTGTCGTTCTGGGTCAGGTACTCGGTTGGACAACGCAGTACCGAGAAGATGGTGCCGACCGACACGTTGACGTCGATGTTCGACGAGCCGTCCAGTGGGTCGAATACCAGCAAGTAGGCGCCTTTGGGGTATTGGCCCGGGATCTGGTAGGCATTGTCCATTTCCTCGGACGCCATGCCGGCCAGGTGACCGCCCCACTCGTTGGACTCCAGCAGGATGTCGTTGGACAGTACGTCCAGCTTCTTCTGCACTTCGCCCTGCACGTTTTCAGTGCCCATGCTGCCCAGCACGCCGCCCAGGGCGCCCTTGGACACAGCGTGGCTGATCTCTTTGCATGCGCGCGCCACCACCTCGATAAGGAAGCGCAGATCGGCAGGGGTCTTGTTGCTGCGGGTCTGCTCGATCAAATAGCGACTCAGGGTAACGCGGGACATGGACGGCTCCGGAGAATGGGGGTGGTAAAAACCCGCGCAGTTTACAGGCTCATTGGCGACCTAGCGAGCGATAGGGGCGCGGTTCCAGCCCTTCAGACAGGGCTGTAACGTTAAAGGTTCACGCCACCCGCTCAAGCGTAGTCCGAAAACGACCGCAGGTGGCGTGTATGGCCTTAATGCCCGGCCGGTTTGCTGCGTATCAGGCTCCAGGCCATGGCGGCCAGCGCCAGCACGCCGATGATCAGCACGGTCCACAGGCTGATGCGCTTCCAGTTGGAAGCCGGTGCCACGGCCACGTCCGGCGCAGGTTTGACGATCACCGGGGTGATGGCCAGTTCGGCAACCCCGATCGCGGCCAGGTGCTGTTCGTCGGCACCGGGAATCAAGGTGGTCAGCGGCAATTGCGCACCGCTCACGGAGCCATTGCCGATCGCCAACCGGTACGGCCCCGCGCCCCGGGCCAGAAACACCAGTTGTACCGGGCGCACGGCCACGCGCAGCAACGGCGCCTCGGCCCCCAGGCCGCCGCCGCGGTCATCGACCTGCAGCTTCAACTGGCGCAGGGTTTCGCCACGCATGGGCAGCTCGCTCTGCACCGCGTCCTGGCCGTTTTGCGTCAGGCGGTACAGCAGGCCGCTTTCCAGCGGTTCCCAGCTGCCATTGGGGTCGTAGCGGCCGAACAGGTCCACGGGTGCCAGGCTGTTGGGCTGGTCCAGGCCTATCTGCACACGCTCCACCGCCAAGGCAGCAGGCAAGGTCCAGGTGTACTCGTTGGCCTTCAGGCTGCTGCCCTTGATCGGCTCGGACCACACCAACGGCGGCGGCACATGGCTGCTGGCGCTGCTCTGCACCAGCACCTGGCTCAGCACCGGCGCCGATTGCGGTATCTGCCACAGCAGGCGCAGATACCGCGCCGGCTGGCCGGGCAGGCTGACTTCGTGCTGTTCGATGCGCTCATCGGCAAACGACAGGCGGGCCACCTGCCCTTCGCCCCACGGGCGCCAATGCTGCAGATCGTCGCTGGCCTCGATGCTGAACCGCTGGAAGCCTTCGCGCTCGCTGCTCCAGTCCAGGCTCAACTGGGTCAGGGGCGCCTTGATGGCACTGGTGTCCAGCAACCAACCGCGCAGCACTTCTTCGCCCGCCTCCAGTTCTTCTTCAGGCTGCACTTCGATCAGGCTGCCGTTGGGGCCGGTCTGGATGCGCACCTTGGGCGTCGCCGGGGCGTCCTCGGCGTCGTCATACAGGGGAAACCACTTCACGGTGGCCTGGTGTTCGCTTTGCTGGTGACGCACCGGCTCGTGCACCAGGGCATAGGCCTGGGGCTCGCCGGCGGCGTTGAACACCCGCACGTCACTCAGATCAGCCTGCCTGGCGCCCAGTTGCAGGGGCAGCGGCAGGTCCAGGCGGTACCAGGGCCCCTGGCCGCTGATGCTCAACGGCACCTGATTGGCGAAATCGCCGGGTTGCTCCTGGGCCATGGCCGACAACGCGGCAAACAGGCCCAACATTCCACACCAGCTTTTGATCATGTGCCCCATCTCAGGAATCGGCCCCCGCCGCTGCTACACGCCGTGGCGGCAGCGGGGCGAAATAGCCCACCACCAGCAACAGCACACCCACGCCAATGAACGAGACGATACGCGCCAAACCGCCATGATTGCTCAATTCGACAAAGAACAGCTTGGCCACCACCACGGCGATCAGCCCTGCCCCCACCAGCCACACCTGGCGCCGTGCACGCAGGTGGCCGCCAATCATCAGGCCCAACGCCAGCAGGGTCCAGACAATCGACAGGCTGGCCTGCACCAGCATCGAGGCCAGCAACGCATCCAGATCATAAGGCAAGCCGGCGTAATGGTGGGCCGTGCGCATCACCATTGCGGTCAGCACGGCAAACCCGGTTGCCGCCAGCTTCCAGGTCACCAGCCCGCGCATCCGCAGGCTGCGCAAGCGGCTGTCGAAACAGCGCGCCCAGATGAACATGGCGTAGAGCATCACCAACAGGCCAAGCTCCAGCGGGTTGACCACCGGCACGTAAGGCAACGGTTCGGCCGAGCCGTCGCTGAAAAAGTTGGCCAGCCACAGCCACGCCAGCATTGCCCAAGCCAGCGGCCAGGCCGCCCACCAGCGGTAAGCCTGTGGATAACTGCCCAGCGGCCACGGGCGTTCGCCGGCGGCCAGCAGCAGGAACAGCGCCGGAAAGACTGCCCAGCCCAGCCAGCGCCAGGCATTGTAGTAACCAGACAATTGTTCAAGGCCGTAGCTGAGCTCCAGCGACAGCAGCACGATCAGCAACCAGGCGCCCAGCACATGGCTGACCGTCTGCACCCGATGGTCCAGCCATGGCGGCAGGCGCCGCAGCGACCAGAAATGCACCACGAACACCAACGGCCAGGCCAGCCAGCCCAGGCGGCTGGCGACGTTGAAGCCCAGCCGCCAGCCCAGGGGCAGCAGCAACCACGCCAATGGCATCAGCAGCACGGCCACATGGGCCAGCCCCGACCAACGCAGGCGCGGTGCCAGCCAGGCCGCCAGCGCGGCGCTGAGGGTGAGGGCGATCAATACGGCCGTGGTATCCAGGGGCCAGTGCACAAGGCGCGGGATGCCGCTGACACACGCCAGCAGCCACCACAGGGCGCCCCACACCAGCAAGGCAATGCCCAGCACCGTGCCGGGACGCTCCACATGCTGGCGCCAGGCACAGGCCAGCCCGGCCACTGCCAGCAACAGGGCACTGAAGGCGAAGTCGTCACTGAGCAGGCTGTAGGGCGAAAGGCTCCAGCCCAACAGGCAGAAGCCTGCCGCACCCGCCTGCAGCAGCAGGGCAAACCAGCGCGCCAGCCGACGCTGCTGGCGCAGGCCAAGCCAATACAGCCCCGCGCCTTCAATGGCCCAGGCACCGCTAGTCCAGCGCGCATCCAGGCCCAGCGGTATCGCCAGGCTGGTGAAGATCACCGCCAGCGCCAGGCACGTCTCAGTCAGCAGCGTGGCCCGCTGTGGGGCGCGGCGAATCAGCAACCAGGCCAACACCATGTAGATGGCCCCCAGCCCCAGCGCACTGAAGGCTGCGCCGAACTCCAGGTGGCGGACCAGCGCCCATTGCAGGCCGAAGCCCACCAGCGGCGGGCCGAACAGGATGGTGCCGTGCACATAGTCGCCCTGCCGCGCCGCCCAGCGCACCAGCGTGGCCCGGTCGGCATCGGCGGGCGGCTCGGGGCTGTCCAGCAAGGTACGGCGGGCAAACAGCAGGCCGATGGCCAGGTACATGGCGAAAAACAGCCACAGGAAGGGCGCGGTGCTCCCGAACAGCTCCGGGGTATAGCTACGCGCGCCCCAGGCGAAGCCGATACCGAAAGTGCCGACGAAACCGATCAGGTTCAGCAGGCGCCAGGCCTTGAACCAGGCGATGGCCAGGATGCCGGCGTTGAGCAGGGCGAAATAGCTGAACAACGCCACATGGCTGCCCGCCCCCGTGGACGCCAGGATCGGCGCGGCGAAGCCGCCCAGGGCCGCTGCGCAAGCCAACCCCAAAGCGTCCTGCAGCACGGCGAGCACTGCGGAGAACACCGTGACCGCCACCAGCAGGCCCATGGCCGGGCCCGGGTCGATCAGCGCGTTCAGGCGCATGGCCGCGAAGATGGTCAGGTACAGCACCGCCACGCCCGCCCCTTGCAGCAGCAGGCCGTAGCCGCGCCGCTTGAGCCGCAGCCACCAGCCCAGGCCCAGCAGCGCCACGGCGCTGGCGGCCACCCCGGCGTAGCGCATTTCGATGGGCACCACGACGCCTTCGGTGGCGTAGCGCAGCAGGAAGGCCAGGCCCAGGAACAGCAGCACCAGGCCGACACGCAGCACGGTGTTGCCACCCAGCAGCCAGCCGCGTGCGGCGTCGAAGGCCTTGCTGAAGATATCGGGTTCGGTGGCGCGTGATGGAAGAGTGGCCCAGGCGTCCACCGGCTCGGGCGCAGGGGCTGCTGGGGGCAGCTCCCACACCAGCTCTGGCGGCTCAGGCGCAGGTTCCGGCACGGCAACAGGCACCCCGCCCTCCAGCGCTTGCAGCCGCGCTTGAATGGCAGCCAGTGCCAGACCTTGTTCATCGCTGCGCCGCGTCAGCACGCCCAGGCGAAAGGCTTGCCCCAAGGCCAGCCCCAATAGCCCGCCAATGAGCGCGCCGTCGATGGTTTCATCGAACACAGCGCCCAGCGCGAGGCCCAGCAACAGCAATACCCATTGCATGATCGATTTCCCTAACCGGTGTCACAAGTCCATGGCAGGGCGACAGTATATCGATTGGGCCAGTATTTGCTGACGGATATCCCAACAACCAGGCGTTGCCATAAAGGGCTATTCATCAAGGGCTCTTGTGGGAGCGGGCTCTGCCCGCGAAAAGAACACCGCGGATTTACTGGAGCACCGCGGTGTTCTTTTCGTGGGCAGAGCCCACTCCCACAAGGCATGGCTGCTTTCAGCAGATGAGTCAGGTCACTCCAAGGCGTTCCAGATCTGCTCGGCGTATTCGCGGATGGTGCGGTCGGACGAGAACCAGCCGGTACGCGCAGTGTTGAGCACCGCCGAATGCCACCAGCGGGCCGGGTCGTGCCACAGGTCTTCCACGCGCTTCTGGGCGTCCCAGTAGGCATCGAAGTCAGCGCACACGAGGAAGCGGTCGTAGGCGATCAGGCCGTCGATCAACCCGGCGTAGCGCGACGAGTCGTCCGGTGAGAACACCCCGCCGCGAATCGCCTGCAGTACATCATTGAGCCGATGCGAGGCGGCTATATCGCCACTGGCGCTGAATTCGCCGGCTTTCTTGCGCGCCTCCACCTGCTGCGCCGTCAGGCCGAAGATGAACATGTGCTCGGTGCCGATCAGCTCGGCCATTTCCACGTTGGCGCCGTCCATGGTGCCGATGGTCAGGGCGCCGTTGAGGCCGAACTTCATGTTACTGGTACCCGAAGCTTCGTAGCCGGCGGTGGAAATCTGCTCGGACAGGTCCGCCGCCGGGATGATGCTCTCCGCCAGGCTGACGTTGTAGTTAGGCAGGAACACCACCTTCAGCAACCCGCGCACGGTAGGGTCATTGTTGACCGTACGAGCGATGTCGTTGGCCAGCTTGATGATCAGTTTGGCCTGGTGATAGCTGGCCGCTGCCTTGCCGGCAAAGATCTTCACCCGCGGCACCCAGTTGGTGCTCGGCTCGGCGCGGATAGCCTGGTACAGCGCCACCGTGTGCAGCAGGTTGAGCAACTGGCGCTTGTATTCGTGGATACGCTTGACCTGTACGTCGAACATCGCCTCCGGGTTGACCGCAATGCCCAGGCGCTCCTGAATGATGCGCGCCAAGGCCTTCTTGCTGGCCAGGCGCTGGGCAGCGAAGCCCTTGCGGAAATCCGACTTGTCGGCAAACGGCTCCAGTTCAATCAAGCGCTGCTCGGGATGGTCGAGCACCTCCTCGCCCAACGCGTCCACCAGCATGGAGGTCAGCGCGCCATTGGACTGGAACAGCCAGCGGCGGAAGGTAATGCCGTTGGTCTTGTTGTTGATGCGGTCGGGGTACAGCTTGTGCAGCTCGGAGAACACCGTGCTGCGCATCAGCTTGGTGTGCAGTGCCGACACGCCGTTGACGCTGTGCGAGCCCAGGAACGCCAGGTTGCCCATGCGCACGCGGCGGCCGTTGTCCTCCTCGATCAGCGACACTGCGCGCAGCACGTCGAAGTCGTGGATGCCTTTGGCCCGCAGCGAATCGATGTGATAGGCGTTGATCAGGTAAATGATCTGCATGTGCCGCGGCAACATGCGCTCCATCAGGCCCACAGGCCAGGTTTCCAGCGCCTCGGGCAGCAGGGTGTGGTTGGTGTAGGCCAGGGTGTTGACGGTGATGTTCCAGGCGGTGTCCCAGGCAATGCCGTGGGTGTCCACCAGCAGGCGCATCAGTTCGGCCACGGCGATGGAGGGGTGGGTGTCATTGAGCTGGATGGCAGCGCCTTCGGCCAGGTTCAACAGCGAAGGATGGATGTTCTGGTGGCGGCGCAGCAGGTCTTGCAGCGAGGCCGAAACGAAGAAGTATTCCTGGCGCAGGCGCAGTTCCTGGCCGGCCTCGGTGCTGTCGGCCGGGTACAGCACCCGCGAGATGCTTTCGGCGCGGGCCACCTCGGCCACGGCGCCCAGGTGGTCACCGGCGTTGAAGCGTTCCAAGTGCAGCTCTTCCAGCGCCCGCGCACGCCACAGGCGCAGGGTGTTGACGCTGGAGCCGCGCCAGCCCACCACGGGGGTGTCGTAGGCCACCGCCCGCACGGTCTCGGCTGGCCACCACACTTGTTTCTGCTGGCCACCGGCGTCCTGCACGGTTTCCACATGGCCGCCGAAGCTGATCGGGTAGATCACCTCGGGGCGCTCGAACTCCCAGGGGTTGCCAAAGTCCAGCCAGTTCTCGGTCTGCTCCTGCTGCCAGCCGTCGACGATGGCCTGGCGGAACAGCCCGTGCTCGTAACGGATGCCATAGCCGTGGGCGGCCACGCCCAGGGTCGACATGCTTTCCATGAAGCACGCAGCCAAACGGCCCAGGCCGCCGTTGCCCAGCGCCGCGTCCGGTTCCAACAGCCGGATGCGTTCCAGGTCCACGCCCAGGTCGGTCAACGCCTCCTTGGCGATGTCCAGCAGCCCCAGGTTGCTCAGGCTGTCGTACAGCAGGCGGCCGATCAGAAATTCCAGGGAAAGGTAGTACACCCGTTTCTGCGCCTTGCGGTAAATCTGCCGGGTGTGATCCATCCAGTGCTCGACCATATGGTCGCGGGCCGCCAGGGCGATGGCTTCGAACCAATCGTGATCAAAGGCATGATCAGGGTCCTTGCCAACCGCATAAGTGAGTTTGGCGAGTACAGCGGCACGGAATTCAGCCACCTCGGCGTCACGGGCAAGCGGTTCCTGAGACATTGATGCGTCCTCTGGGAAATTGACGGATTTTAAGCAGTGGGTTGTCTGAGCCTAGACGGTTCGACACAAGGTGAAAGGCCAGGTTCGCGGTTTTATGTAAGCTCGGCGAAACACCTGATCGCCTAACCGGCAAATGGTTGTTCACAATTTCACCAGTCCCGGTATGATCGCGCGCCCGATTACCCCGAAAAACCCGAACCTGATGAAAACCACCCTGATTGCCGCTGCCGAAATCGACCGCCTCGAAACCTGGCAGAAATTCACCCAGCCCATGTGCGGCGCCTGCATTTCGAGCTGCTGCACCCTGCCCGTCGAGGTGAAGATCAAGGATCTGGTGCGCATCGGCGTGGTGGACGAATTCGAGCTGGGCGACCCGCCGAAGAACATTGCCAAGCGCCTGCAGAAAGACGGCATCGTCGAGCGCTTCAATCAGAAGTCGGGGATATTTACCCTGCAGCGCATGAGCAACAACGATTGCCTGTACCTGGATCGCAAGAGCCGCATGTGCACTATCTATGACAAGCGCCCGGATACCTGCCGCAACCATCCGCGGGTTGGACCACGTCCAGGGTATTGCGCGTATAAGCCGAAGGCTGCGACGTTCTGACGGGCCTCATCGCGAGCAAGCTTTGCTCCCACAGCG
>KI547169.1:370792-382990 GCA_000497835.1 gamma proteobacterium L18
GTTCAGCGTGAACCGCACCTGAGGTGTACGCTGTGGGAGCAAAGCTTGCTCGCGAGAGGCCGGTAGCATCAGCCCAAAGGTTTCAGATAGAAACCCCAGGCATAAAAAAACGCCCCCGGCCGCAAGGCCGGGGGCGTTTTTCATTCAGCGAAGACTAGATCAAGCCTTGGCTTTCTTGGCAGCGCGGGTACGCTCGCTTTCGTCCAGGATCTTCTTGCGAAGACGGATGGACTTAGGAGTCACTTCGCACAGCTCGTCTTCCTGGATGTATTCCAGGGCCTGTTCCAGGGTGAAGCGAACAGGTGGAACCAGGGCGATGGTTTCGTCTTTACCCGAAGCACGCATGTTGTCGAGCTTCTTGCCCTTGGTAGGGTTGACGCCCAGGTCGTTGTCGCGGCTGTTCTGGCCGACGATTTGACCGTTGTAGATCTCCTGGCCGTGTTCTACGAACAGCTTGCCGCGAGCCTGCAGGGTTTCCAGCGAGTAGGTCAGAGCCTTGCCGGTCTCAACCGAAACCAGAACGCCGTTCGAACGGCCGGACATGTGGCCCGACTTGACGGTGTCGTAACGGTCGAAGATCGAGGTCAGGATGCCAGCACCGTTGGTCAGGGTCAGGAACTGGTTACGGAAACCGATCAGACCGCGAGCAGGGATGTTGTATTCCAGACGAACACGGCCTTTGCCATCCGGCACCATGTTGGTCAGGTCGCCTTTACGCAGACCCATTTCTTCCATGACCTTGCCCTGAGCTTCTTCAGGGATGTCGATGGTCACGTTTTCGAACGGCTCTTGCTTGACGCCGTCGACTTCACGAATGATCACTTCTGGACGGCCAAGGGCCAGCTCGAAGCCTTCGCGACGCATGGTTTCGATCAGTACCGACAGGTGCAGCTCACCACGGCCCGAAACCTTGAACTTGTCAGCCGAGTCGCCTTCTTCAACGCGCAGTGCAACGTTGTACAGCAGCTCTTTGTCCAGACGGTCCTTGATGTTACGCGAGGTCACGAACTTGCCTTCTTTACCGCAGAATGGCGAGTCGTTTACCTGGAAGGTCATGGAAACGGTTGGCTCGTCGACGGTCAGCGGCTTCATGGCTTCGACGGTCAGTGGGTCGCACAGGGTGTCGGAGATGAACAGCTCGTCGAAACCGCTGATGCAGACGATGTCGCCGGCAGCTGCTTCTTCAACGTCGATGCGGTGCAGGCCGTGGTGACCCATCAGCTTCAGGATACGACCGTTGCGACGCTTGCCGTCAGCGCTGATCGCTACAACTGGAGTGTTAGGCTTGACGCGACCGCGAGCGATACGGCCAACACCGATAACGCCCAGGAAGCTGTTGTAGTCCAGAGCCGAGATCTGCATCTGGAACGCGCCGTCACGGTCAACGGCTGGAGCCGGAACGTGGTCCACGACCGCCTGGTACAGCGGGGTCATGTCTTCGGCCATGTCGGTGTGGTCCAGGCCAGCGATGCCGTTGATGGCCGAGGCGTAGACGACTTTGAAGTCCAGCTGTTCGTCGGTGGCACCCAGGTTGTCGAACAGATCGAAGATCTGGTCCAGAACCCAATCAGGACGCGCGCCCGGACGGTCGATCTTGTTGATCACGACGATCGGCTTCAGACCGGCTTCGAAAGCCTTCTTGGTCACGAAGCGAGTTTGCGGCATAGGGCCGTCTTGAGCGTCAACCAGCAGCAGAACGGAGTCAACCATCGACATCACGCGCTCTACTTCACCGCCGAAGTCGGCGTGGCCGGGGGTGTCGACGATGTTGATGTGGTAGCCATTCCAGTTGATGGCGGTGTTTTTCGCCAGAATGGTAATACCGCGCTCTTTCTCCTGGTCGTTGGAGTCCATCACGCGCTCGTCGTTGAGCTCGTTGCGCTCCAGGGTGCCGGATTGACGCAGCAGTTTGTCTACCAGGGTGGTTTTACCATGGTCAACGTGAGCGATGATGGCGATGTTACGTAGATTTTCGATCACTTGTGTATCTCGATCAGAGGATTCGGTGTGCTGACAGGTTGTGACAGCGATTTGACTTAGAGTCCCGCAAAGCCGTTACAGCTTTACGGTGGCGTCGGGGGGCCGGTGACGCAGGCCACAGGCAAACAGCCCCGGGCGCTTAGCTCGGTCGATAAACGCGCACATTGGCATGTCCCTCACTGAGCAAATGGTGGGCATGCAGGCGACTCATCACGCCTTTGTCGCAATACAGCAGGTACTGACGGGTGGGGTCCAGTTCCTTGAAACGGCTGTTCAGTGCATAGAACGGCATTGCCTTGACCTCGATGCCTTCGAGTTCAAGGGGCTCGTCTTCCTGGGCATCCGGATGACGGATATCGACGATCACCTGCCCGGCCAAGGCCTGGCTGACTTCCTCGATCTCGATGTCCTGGCCCAATTCATCGATCACATTGTCGATGGAGACGAGCTTGGCGCGTTCCAGGGCCCGCTCCAGCACGGCCATGTCGAACTGCTGTTCTTCATAGGCAACGCGGTGGGGCTTGGCCTTGGTGGTGGGGTTGACCGAAATCACCCCGCAATATTCGGGCATGTGCTTGGCGAAGTCGGCGGTGCCGATTTCGTTCGCCTGGTCAATGATGTCCTGCTTATGGCTGGCAAGCAATGGACGCAGCACCAGCTTCTCGGTGGCCGAACTGATCACCGAGAGGTTCGGAAGCGTCTGGCTCGACACTTGCGAGATGGCCTCGCCGGTCACCAACGCATCAATTTGCAGACGATCGGCCATGCGGGTGGCGGCGCGCAGCATCATGCGCTTGAGAATCACACCCATGTGGCTGTTGTCGACCTTGCTCAGCAGTTCGCCCACCACTTCCTCGAACGGCACGCTGATAAACAGCACGCGCTGGGAACTGCCGTACTTCTTCCACAGGAAGTGCGCGACTTCCATCACGCCCAACTCGTGGGCACGGCCGCCCAGGTTGAAGAAGCAGAAGTGGGTCATCAGGCCGCGGCGCATCATCTGGTAGGCGGCCACGGTGGAGTCGAAACCGCCGGACATCAATACCAGGGTCTGCTCCAGCGAGCCCAGCGGGTAACCGCCGATGCCCTGATGCTGACTGTGAATAATGAAGACGCGCTTGTCGCGGATCTCCAGGCGCACTTCCACGTCCGGAGTCTTGAGCTCGATGCCGGCGGCGCCGCACTGTTGACGCAATTGGCTGCCAACATAACGGTCGACGTCCATGGAGCTGAAGGTGTGCTTGCCGGCGCGCTTGCAGCGCACGGCGAACATCTTGCCTGGCAGCAGGTGGCCGAAGTGCTGTTTGCACTGGGCAACCAGGTCGTCCATGTCGCCCAGGGGGTATTCATCCACTTGCAGGAAGTGGGTGATGCCCGGCACGCAGCTCAGACGCTCGATCATCTCGCGCTGAATTTTCGGATCTTCGATACGGGTGACAACCGTGAGGTTGTCCCACACGCCATCCACCACCAGCTTCGGGTCCAGTTCACGGAGCACGACGCGGATGTTCTTGGCGAGCTGGCGGATGAAGTTCTTGCGAACGGGCCGGCTCTTGATGGTGATTTCTGGGAAGACTTTTACGATTAGTTTCATGAAAAACAGCGCGCGAGGTGCCAGCCGAAAAAGGGGGGCAGGATTATAGCGGAAATTGCTCAGCTTTTAACCAGTTATCGTACAGAAGGTTTTCAGTGCACTGTTTTGGTTCGTCGCGGATTGCTAGCGCATCAAATCAGTGCGTCAAAACGGCGCATTTGGCTAAAAAAACGCCGGAATGCTTGGGTTTGGGGCGAAAAACCCATCTCGGGGCACTGGCATGCAAATTGCTCCCTTGTGAGGCAGGTTGCCTTGGCGGACTATTCGCGCCCGGCATCACCCAAATTACAGGGCTCACCACTACCAGCCCTTATTCACCCCGGAGGACAACATGTCGAAGTCGGTTCAACTCATCAAAGATCATGACGTCAAGTGGATTGATCTGCGCTTCACGGACACCAAGGGCACCCAGCACCACGTCACCATGCCAGCCCGTGACGCGCTGGAAGACGACTTCTTCGAAGTCGGCAAGATGTTCGACGGTTCCTCCATCGCTGGCTGGAAAGGCATCGAAGCCTCCGACATGATCCTGCTGCCGGACGACGAAACTGCCGTCCTGGACCCGTTCACCGAAGAGCCGACCCTGATCCTGGTCTGCGACATCATCGAACCTTCGACCATGCAAGGTTATGATCGCGACCCACGCGCCATCGCTCACCGCGCTGAAGAATACCTGAAGACCACCGGTATCGGTGACACCGTCTTCGCCGGCCCAGAGCCAGAATTCTTCATCTTCGACGAAGTGAAGTTCAAGTCCGACATCTCCGGCTCCATGTTCAAGATCTTCTCCGAACAAGGTTCGTGGATGTCCGACCAGGACGTGGAAGGCGGCAACAAGGGCCACCGTCCAGGCGTCAAAGGCGGCTACTTCCCAGTACCTCCGTTCGACCACGACCACGAAATCCGTACCGCCATGTGCAACGCACTGGAAGAGATGGGCCAGGTCGTCGAAGTTCACCACCACGAAGTGGCAACTGCCGGCCAGAACGAAATCGGCGTCAAGTTCAACACCCTGGTGAAGAAAGCTGACGAAGTTCAGACCCTGAAGTACGTTGTGCACAACGTTGCCGACGCTTACGGTCGCACCGCTACCTTCATGCCTAAGCCTCTGTACGGCGACAACGGCTCGGGTATGCACGTTCACATGTCCATCGCCAAAGATGGCAAGAACACCTTCGCTGGCGAAGGCTATGCCGGCCTGTCCGACACCGCTCTGTACTTCATCGGCGGTATCATCAAGCACGGTAAGGCTCTGAACGGTTTCACCAACCCTTCGACCAACTCGTACAAGCGTCTGGTTCCAGGCTTCGAAGCGCCAGTGATGCTGGCCTACTCGGCTCGCAACCGTTCGGCTTCGATCCGTATTCCTTACGTCAACAGCCCACGTGGCCGTCGTATCGAAGCTCGCTTCCCGGATCCGGCTGCCAACCCATACCTGGCCTTCGCAGCTCTGCTGATGGCCGGCCTGGACGGTATCCAGAACAAGATCCACCCTGGCGATGCCGCTGACAAAAACCTGTACGACCTGCCGCCTGAAGAGGCGAAAGAGATCCCACAAGTTTGCGGCAGCCTGAAAGAAGCCCTGGAAGAGCTGGACAAAGGTCGTGCGTTCCTGACCAAAGGCGGCGTTTTCAGCGACGACTTCATCGACGCTTACATCGCCCTGAAAAGCGAAGAAGAAATCAAGGTTCGTACCTTCGTACACCCACTGGAATACGAGCTGTACTACAGCTGCTAATCCCGTGACGCTGGCGCAAGCCGCGTGATTTGAAAAGGCCTCCTTCGGGAGGCTTTTTTTATGCCTTATGAAAAAGGCTGGCAACGCCGATCCATCAGGCCATGGTACGGTGCAACGAATGTAGGACCGGCCTCTGGCCGGGAAGCGCCGCGCGGGCGGCGCTCGATCTGAAGGGCGCCACAAAGACATCGGCTAGCGCCTGATGGCCTTGACGCGGTCAACCTTCGACAAGACCGCGCGCCCCCTCTGTGCCTGATTTGAAATTGCATGGAGGCCTACAAGTGCATGCCTTGGTTTCTCTGGCGCTCTTGAGATCGAGCGCCGCCCGCGCGGCGCTTCCCGGCCAGAGGCCGGTCCTACATTTGTTGCAACGTGCCATGGTCTGGTGGTCCGGCGTTGCCAGCCTGGTTTACCCGGCTTCAGATCTTTTTACGCCCCCAAAAATAAGGAAAGCCCCCCCATGAAACACCCATTGATCACCACCCTGCTGCTGGGCGCCCTCGCCCAACCGGCCCTCGCCGCCGCGCCCGCCACCCTGGCGCCGCTGCTGGACAGCGTGCAGCAACGCCTGGAGATCGCCCCCAAGGTAGCCCTCACCAAGTGGGACAATCACAAGCCCGTGCTGGACGCCCCGCGTGAGCGCGACGTGATTGCCGGCGCCGGCAAGCTGGCCGCCGATTACAAGCTGGATGGCGCCTTGGCCGAGCAGTTCTTTGCCGCGCAGATCGAGGCCAACAAGCTGGTGCAGTATGGGCTGCTGTCGCAGTGGAACCAGCAGGGCAAGGCCCCGGATACCCCGCGGGTAGACCTGGGCAAGGAGATCCGTCCACAACTGGATGTGCTGCAAAAGCAGTTGCTGGAGCGCCTGGCGGCGTTCGCGCCCTCGCGCAATGACCCACAGTGCCCGCGCTGGCTGGCCGGGGCCATCGAAGCTCGCAAGGCTGATGCCCTGCAGCGCAGCGCGCTGATCCGCGCCACTGGCGAGCTGTGCGCAACACCTTCCTGATCGTGTCGCCCCTTCCCGGGCTTCGCCCGGTCCCACAGGCTGAGTTGCACCGGCACCTGTGGGACCGGGCGAAGCTCGGGAAGAGAACAACGCCGAACCCCTGGTACAAACCCGAAACCATCCGTCGGCCATTCTGTTCTATGCTGGCACTTGGGCTAAAAGGCCCGCCTCTTCCATGAGCCGACAGGATGCCTTCATGCGTTCATGCCTTATCTATTTGCTGATGCTGATTGCCCTGCCCGCCTGCGCACAGATCTACAAATACACCGATGCCGAAGGCAACACCGCCTACTCCAACCAACCCCCCGAAGGCACCAAGGCGCAGACGCTCGAACTGCCACCGCTCAACAGCGTTCAGCCCCAGGCCCCGGTCGCCCCGATGGTGCCGGCCCCGCGGGACCGTGACAATGTGCAGCCCTACAAAACCCTGCAACTGACCGACATCCCCAACGAGGAAGCCCTGCGCGCCAATAACGGCACCTTCACCGTGGGTGTGCTGATCGACCCACGCCTGCGCATGGAACACCGCCTGCGCCTGCTGCTGGACGACCAGCCCTACGGTCAACCCAGCAACGTGCCGCGCCTGCAAGTGGTCAACCTGGACCGCGGCGACCATAGCCTGGCCGTGCAAGTGCTCTACAACGACAAAGTGGTGCAGCAAAGCCCGACCGTAACCTTCACCTTGCAGCGCTTCCACCTGCCACCTGCCGGAAAACGCCCATGAGTCGCCTGTTGTCAGCCCTGTTGCTGCTGGCGTTGAGCAGCACCGCCCTGGCCGAGGTGTATACCTACGTCGACCCCCAGGGCAACCGCGTCTACACCGACAAGCCGCACGCCAACGCCACCCGCATCGAGGTGCACCCCAGCAACGCCATCAGCGCCACCCCGGTGCCACCCCCCGCGCCCGCCCGCAAACGGGCGAAAAAGCAGCCCGAGCACTACGATATGCTGCGCATCCTGATTCCCGAACCTGACGCCTCGATCAACGATGCTTCCGGCAACATGATCGTCACCATCAACAGCGACCCGCCACTGATGCCCAACCACGGCTACCGCGTGCTGGTAGACGGCAACGTGGTCGCCGGCCCCGCCGTGAGCCCGGTATTCCAGTTGAAGAACCTCGACCGCGGCACGCACCAATTGGCGGCAGAAATCATCGACAACGAGGAAACTGTCATCGAGCGCACGCCCGCCCAGCCGTTTCACATGCACCGCATCTCGCTGATCCAGAAGCGCCGCAACAACCCCTGCGTTACCGCCGACTATGGCGTGCGCCCCGAATGTCCCCTGGCCGACAAGCCCGAGGACGACGAGTAAAGCCCGGCCCGCTATAGTGGAAGCGCTTGCCCCATAACGGTGCGGATTTGCTGGCAGATGGCACACCAATATCCCATTTTGGGTCAAACCTGAACGAGACGGGCCCTGCCGCGTCACTTAATGGGCAGTGAAAGCGCTATTTTCCGCTGGCCACGCTTCTTTTCGGAGCCTTGGTTTGGTTCTTGCATTTTAGTTGTATCAGCGGATTACCAGCCCGCGCCGCTTCGGACCGCCGTCCCGCAGCGATGGGCCAAAAGAGGTCAACTACAGCTCATGACCATCAGTGATGCACTGCACCGACTGCTACTGGACAACCTGACCACTGCCACCATTCTGCTCAATGCCGAATTGCGCCTGGAGTACATGAACCCGGCGGCCGAAATGCTGTTGGCCATCAGCGGCCAGCGCAGCCATGGCCAGTTCATCAGTGAGCTGTTCACCGAGTCGGCCGAAGCGCTCAACTCCCTGCGCCAGGCCGTGGAGCAGGCACATCCGTTCACCAAGCGCGAAGCCATGCTGACCGCGCTCACCGGCCAGACGCTGACCGTCGACTACGCGGTAACGCCCATCCTCAATAATGGCCACACGCTGTTGTTGCTTGAAGTGCACCCACGCGACCGTCTGCTGCGCATCACTAAGGAAGAAGCGCAGCTGTCCAAGCAGGAAACCACCAAGATGCTGGTGCGCGGCCTGGCCCACGAGATCAAGAACCCGCTGGGTGGCATCCGTGGCGCCGCACAGTTGCTGGCCCGGGAGCTGCCTGAGGAAAGCCTGAAGGACTACACCAACGTCATCATTGAAGAGGCCGACCGCCTGCGCAACCTGGTGGACCGCATGCTGGGCTCCAACAAGCTGCCGTCCTTGGCCATGACCAACGTGCACGAAGTGCTGGAGCGCGTCTCAAGCCTGGTGGAAGCCGAAAGCCAGGGCGGCATCACCCTGGTGCGCGATTACGACCCCAGCATCCCGGACGTATTGATCGACCGCGAGCAGATGATCCAGGCCGTGCTCAATATCGTGCGCAACGCCATGCAGGCCATCAGCGGCCAGAACGAGCTGCGCCTGGGCCGTATCAGCCTGCGCACGCGCACCATGCGCCAGTTCACCATTGGCCACACCCGCCACCGGCTGGTGACCAAGATAGAAATCACCGATAACGGACCCGGTATCCCGGCCGAACTCCAGGAAACCATCTTCTACCCGATGGTCAGCGGGCGTCCGGACGGTACAGGCCTAGGCCTTGCCATTACCCAGAACATCATCAGCCAGCACCAAGGGCTGATCGAGTGTGAAAGCCACCCTGGCCACACCACTTTCTCGATCTTCCTGCCGCTGGAACAAGGAGCCGCTTCGTCATGAGCCGTAGTGAAACTGTCTGGATCGTCGATGACGACCGTTCCATCCGTTGGGTGCTGGAAAAGGCCTTGCAACAGGAAGGCATGACCACCCAAAGCTTCGACAGTGCCGACGGCGTCATGAGCCGCCTGGCTCGCCAGCAGCCTGACGTGATCATCTCCGACATCCGCATGCCCGGCGCCAGTGGCCTGGACCTGCTGGCGCGCATCCGCGAGTCGCACCCGCGCCTGCCGGTGATCATCATGACCGCCCATTCGGACCTGGACAGCGCCGTGGCGTCGTACCAGGGCGGTGCCTTCGAGTACCTGCCCAAGCCGTTCGACGTGGACGAGGCGGTAGCCCTGGTCAAGCGCGCCAACCAGCACGCCCAGGAGCAGCAAGGCCTGACCGAGGTACCCACCCTCACCCGCACCCCGGAAATCATCGGCGAAGCGCCGGCGATGCAGGAAGTGTTTCGCGCCATCGGCCGCCTGAGCCACTCCAACATCACCGTGCTGATCAACGGTGAGTCGGGTACCGGTAAAGAGCTCGTAGCCCACGCCCTGCACCGCCACAGCCCACGGGCCGCGTCGCCGTTCATCGCCTTGAATATGGCGGCCATTCCCAAGGACCTGATGGAGTCCGAGCTGTTCGGCCATGAGAAAGGCGCGTTCACCGGCGCGGCCAACCTGCGGCGCGGGCGCTTCGAACAGGCCGACGGCGGCACGCTGTTCCTCGACGAGATCGGCGACATGCCGGCCGACACCCAGACCCGCCTGTTGCGCGTGCTGGCTGACGGCGAGTTCTACCGCGTGGGCGGCCATACCCCGGTCAAGGTGGACGTGCGCATCATTGCCGCTACCCACCAGAACCTGGAAACCCTGGTGCACGCCGGCAAGTTCCGTGAAGACTTGTTCCACCGTCTGAACGTGATCCGTATCCACATTCCGCGCTTGTCTGACCGTCGCGAAGACATCCCGACCCTGGCCAAGCACTTCCTCAGCCGCGCCGCCCAGGAGCTGGCCGTGGAGCCCAAGCTGCTGAAGTCGGAGACCGAGGAATACCTGAAGAACCTGCCGTGGCCCGGCAACGTGCGCCAGCTGGAGAACACCTGCCGCTGGATCACGGTGATGGCCTCGGGCCGCGAAGTGCACATCGGCGACCTGCCACCGGAGCTGCTCAGCCTGCCCCAGGACGCCGCCCCGGTGACCAACTGGGAGCAGGCCCTGCGCCAGTGGGCCGACCAGGCCCTTGCGCGCGGCCAGTCCAGCCTGCTGGACAGCGCCGTGCCGAGCTTCGAGCGCATCATGATCGAAACCGCCCTGAAGCACACCGCCGGCCGCCGCCGCGACGCCGCCGTACTGCTGGGCTGGGGCCGCAACACCTTGACGCGCAAGATCAAGGAGCTGGGCATGAAGGTGGATGGTGGGGATGACGATGAGGGCGATGACGCCTGATTCACCCTGCTGCACCCAAAAGCCCGCCAGCGACCCTGGCGGGTTTTTTGTTTTGTGTTGCCTGTTTCCCGAGCTTCGCTCGGTCCCACACCTTTCGAGCCATGTGTGTCAGGTAGGCAAAGCTCTTAGCTTTTGGGCGCACTGCGATGGCCCTGCAGTGCCTCCAAAGGCTAAGTGCCTTGCCTTACTGACACCACTGCCGCGGAAGGTGTGGGACCGAGCAAAGCTCGGGAAACAGGCGCCGCCGAAATCGCTGTATTTGTGCACTGGCTGTTTTTTGTGCACCGCCACAAGGCGTTTTTGCCCTTGGATCCGTAAAAATGGCACACGATTTGCGCCACCTGAAAATCGCCGCTCATCGGCAAAGCCCCGTAATTCAAGGCCTGCAGCGTTTTCATCACAAATCCGCAACACCATGAGCGCATTTTTTCAAAAGCTGGCACGCGCTCTGCAATGTAGTAAGTGCAGGAACAGAAACACTCCCAGTTTTGGGGTCCTTGGTACAGGCAGGCCGGGGAACCCTTCTTTACACCGGGACGCGCAGCACTCGACGAGGGTTGCGGTCCCACACCCGTTTTGGGGACCTTGGTACAGGCAGGCCGGGGATTCCCCTTCTTTACAACGGGGCGCGAAGCACTCCACGAGTGCTGCGCCACCCCGGCGCTTTTGGGGACCTTGGTACAGGCAGGCCGGGGATTCCCTCTTTTATTCCTCCCGGAGGCTGAGCTTCAGCCTCCAGCGCCCATCTTCTTTCTCACCGCTGATGTCACCCTGCAAGGGGCGCGCTGCGACCACGTTCAACAACAAACCCTCCTGACCCGGCTGCGTGCGCCAGTTGGCCTTCTTGCCATCGATGTCCACTTGACCATTGCGGGTCAGCCCGTGGGCCTGGAACTGCACCACCAGGGCGCCGTCCACCGTGGTGGATTGCACCTTGGGCTCGCCGGTAAACCACAGCACCAATGCGGCAGGCTGTTCCTCGATTTTCACCAGTTCCAGCACTTCGGGGTTGGTCAGTTTGCCGATCATCAGGCCTACCATCAGGCCGACGATCGCCAGCGAGAACATCACCCGCGGGAACAGGCTCGGACGCGGGTCCGGTTCAGGGGTAGAATGCTGCCCGTCTTTCAGTTCGGAGCCGTGCATGTTTCACGTCATCCTTTTTCAACCAGAGATACCGCCCAATACAGGCAACATTATACGGCTATGCGCCAACGCCGGCTGCCACTTGCACCTGATCGAACCGATCGGCTTCGAGCTTGATGACAAGCGGCTGCGCCGCGCCGGCCTGGACTACCACGAGTACGCCACGCTCAAGCGCCACGCCGACCTTGCCAGCTGCCTGGAAAGCCTGGGCAACCCGCGGCTGTTCGCCTTCACCACCAAGGGCTCCAAACCGTTCCACGAGGTCAGCTTTGCCGACGGCGACGCCTTCCTGTTCGGCCCGGAAAGCCGCGGCCTGCCGCCTGAGGTGCTGGACCCGCTGGGCAGCGACCAGCGCCTGCGCTTGCCGATGCGCGAGGGCTGCCGCAGCCTGAACCTGTCCAACACCGTGGCCATCGCGGTGTACGAAGCCTGGCGCCAGCTGGGCTTCGCCTGATCATTCTTCGTGGGAGCGGGCTCTGCCCGCGAAGGGCACAACGCGCACCGTCAGTTAAAACGCAGCGCCCTTTTCGCGGGCAGAGCCCGCTCCCACAAAATGAACTGACCCCAAAAAGTTGGACTCCCACATCCAACTTTTTGAGGTACCCATGAGCAAATACTCAGAGCA
>KI547169.1:384088-408243 GCA_000497835.1 gamma proteobacterium L18
GTTCAAAATCAGAAGATGTCAGGTTCCACAAAAAAGCGCCCCGAAGGGCGCTTTTTGCGTTGCGGCAAGCCTTACTGCAGCGAAGGCTTCGGCGCTTCGCCGGCTTCCTGCATGCGTTGCAGCTCTTGCGCGTACAGGGCGTCGAAGTTCACCGGGGCCAGCATCAGCGCAGGGAACGAGCCACGCACAACCAGGCTGTCCAGGGTTTCGCGAGCGTACGGGAACAGGATGTTCGGGCAGAAGGCACCCAGGGTGTGGCTCAGGGAGGCGTCGTCCAGGTTCTTGATCAGGAAGATACCGGCCTGCTGCACTTCAGCGATGAAGGCCACTTCTTCGCCGTTCTTGACGGTGACCGACAGGGTCAGCACAACCTCGTGGAAACCTTCTTCCAGCGCTTTCTGGCGGGTGTTCAGGTCCAGGGCAACGCTAGGCTCCCACTGCTGACGGAAGATCGCCGGGCTTTTCGGCGCTTCAAACGACAGGTCACGCACGTAGATGCGCTGCAGGGAGAATTGCGGGGCGTTGGCTTCTTCGTTTGCCGCGCCGTTGTTCGGTTGATCAGTCATCGCAGATCCTTCTTACATTAAGGTCGTAACTTGGTTTGAATTCAGGCCTGGAGGAGCGCGTCGAGCTTGCCGGCGCGTTCCAGGGCATACAGATCGTCACAGCCGCCTACGTGCTGCTCACCAATCCAGATCTGCGGTACCGAGGTGCGACCGGCCTTCTGGGCCATGGCGGCGCGCACTTGCGGCTGGCCGTCGACGCGGATTTCTTCGAAGGCCACGCCCTTGCTTTCGAGCAGGGCCTTGGCCCGCATGCAGTAGGGGCACCAATCGCTGGAGTAGACGACGACGTGGGTCATTTCACTTTACCAGTGGCAGATTGTCAGCGCGCCAGCTGGAAACACCACCTGACAGTTTTGCTGCGGTGTAGCCGGCCTTCAGCAGTTCGCGAGCCGTGGTACCGGCGTGCTGGCCGATGCTGTCGACGATGATCAGGGTCTTGCCCTTGTGCTTTTCCAGCTCGGCCATGCGCGAGGCCAGCTTGTCCTGCGGGATGTTCAGGGCGCCGACGATGTGGCCGGTGGCGTAGTCTTTCTTGGCGCGGATGTCGATGACTACGGCCTGCTCGGCGTTGACCAGCGCGGTCAGTTCACGTGGGCTCAGGCTTTTGCCGCCACGGCTCGCTTCCAGCGCAAGCAGCATGATCAGCAGAATGGCGAAAGCGCCGACGAGCACATAGTGATTTGTGGCGAATTGGAGCAGGTGATCGACCATCAGCAGATTCCAGGGCGTTAAAATGTCGGCCAGTATACACAGCAGCCAAAGTGGACCAAAGCCCGCCGGGCGCAACCTTCACGGAACCGGCCCCCCGCTTGGCTTGTCTGTGCTTGATTGGTGCGATTGATGAAGGTTATTCGCAAGCGTCGGCATCTATGCCCTAAAATACGCTCCTCCTTTCCCATCTGACATAGCCGCGAGTGGATCTATGACAACCACGCCTAAACCTTTGGTCCTGATCATCCTGGATGGTTTCGGTCACAGCGAAAGCCATGAATACAACGCTGTCTATTCGGCGAACAAGCCTGTGCTGGACCGCCTGACCAAGACCGTGCCCAATGGCCTGATCTCGGGCTCCGGCATGGACGTGGGCCTGCCCGACGGTCAGATGGGCAACTCCGAGGTCGGCCACATGAACCTGGGCGCCGGCCGCGTGGTGTATCAGGACTTCACCCGCGTGACCAAGGCCATTCGTGACGGCGAGTTCTTCGAGAACCCCACCATCTGCACCGCTGTGGATAAAGCCGTGAAAGCCGGCAAGGCCGTGCATATCCTCGGCCTGCTGTCCGATGGCGGCGTGCACAGCCACCAGGACCACATCGTGGCCATGGCCGAGCTGGCCGCCAAGCGTGGCGCCGACAAGATTTACCTGCACGCCTTCCTCGACGGCCGTGACACGCCGCCCAAAAGCGCCGAAGCCCCGCTGCAGCTGCTGGACCAGACCTTCGCCCGCCTGGGCAAGGGCCGCACCGCCAGCATTATCGGCCGCTACTTCGCCATGGACCGTGACAACCGCTGGGACCGCGTGACCGCGGCCTACGAGCTGATCGTCGACGGCACCAGCGAATACACCGCCGCCAGCGCCGTGGAAGGCCTGAACGCCGCCTACGAGCGCGGCGAGAGCGACGAATTCGTCAAGGCCACCAGCATCGGCGACAAGGTCCAGGTTGAGGACGGCGACGCCGTGGTGTTCATGAACTTCCGCGCCGACCGCGCCCGCGAGCTGACCCGCGTGTTCGTCGAAGACAACTTCGCCGACTTCGCCCGCAAGCGCCAGCCCAAGCTGGCCGGTTTCGTGGGCCTGACCCAGTACTCGGCAAAAATCCCGGCCCCGGCCGCCTTTCCCGCCGGCAGCCTGCATAACGTGCTGGGCGAGTACCTGGCCGACAACGGCAAGACCCAGCTGCGCATCGCTGAGACCGAGAAGTACGCCCACGTGACGTTCTTCTTCTCCGGCGGCCGTGAAGAGCCGTTCAAGGGCGAAGAACGCATCCTGATCCCGTCGCCGAAAGTCGCCACCTACGATCTGCAGCCGGAAATGAACGCCCCGCTGGTCACCGACAAGATCGTCGAGGCCATCGAGAACCAGCGCTTCGACGTGATCGTGGTCAACTACGCCAACGGCGACATGGTGGGCCACAGCGGCGTGATGGAAGCAGCGGTCAAGGCCGTGGAATGCCTGGACACCTGCGTGGGCCGTATCGTCGACGCCCTGGAAAAGGTGGGCGGCGAAGCGCTGATCACCGCCGACCACGGCAACTGCGAGCAAATGGAAGACGCCGCCACCGGCCAGGCGCACACCGCGCACACCACTGAGCCGGTGCCGTTCATCTACGTGGGCAAGCGCAAGGTCAAGGTTCGCGAAGGCGGCGTGCTGGCCGACGTGGCACCGACCATGCTGTACCTGATGAACATGCCCAAACCTGAAGAAATGACTGGCCACTCGATCCTGATCGACGGCTAAGCTCACTGCGTGGGGGCCAGGTACCAGCGCCCTGCCCCCCGCACTGGATGAAACGTCCGGCAGTTGCCGCACGGGCGTTTTTTTTGCAGCTCGCGGCGGGCATACTAGGCCCGTCTCCACACCGGTACCGCCAACCCCCATGCTTCGTGCACTGATAGCCCTAGCCCTTACCTGCCTGCTGAGTACGGCCTACGCCGACGACCGTGAGCAAACCCAACAGCAGTTGGATGCCACCAAGCAGGACATCGCCGAGCTGAAGAAACAACTCAGCCTGGTGCAGGAACAAAAGAACGGCGTGCAGAAAGACCTGCGCGGAACTGAAACGCAAATGGGCAAGCTGGAGAAGCAGGTGGAGGCCCTGCAAACCGAACTAAAAAAGACCCAAGGCGAGCTGGATCGCCTCGCCCAGCAAAAAGATCAACTCCAGCAAAGCAAAACTGAACAACAACGCCTGATCGCCATCCAGGCCCGTGCCGCCTACCAGGGCGGCCGCCAGGAGTACCTCAAGCTGTTGCTCAACCAGCAGAATCCGGAGAAATTCGCCCGGACCCTGACCTATTACGACTACATGAGCAATGCGCGCATGGCGCAGCTCAAGCAGTTCAATGAAACCCTGCGCCAACTGGCCAATGTCGAAAAAGACATTGCCGGCCAGCAGGAGCAGTTGCTTGCCCAGCAGGCCGACCTGGACAACCAGCGCCAGGACCTGGACAAGGTGCGCAAGGAACGCCAGGCCGCCCTGGCCAAGCTCAACGACAGCTACAAGGCGCAGGACCAGAAGCTCAGCGCCCGTCAGCAGGACCAGGAAGACCTGGCCAAGGTGCTCAAGACCATCGAGGAAACCCTGGCCCGCCAGGCTCGCGAAGCCGAGGAGGCCCGCCAGAAAGCCTTGTTGGCCGCCCAGGAAGCCGAGAAGCAGCGCCAGCGTGAAAACGCCCAGGCCAAGGCCGACGATGCGCCAAAACGCCCCAAAGCCACGCCCGGTGCACTAGTCTCCAGTGGCGGTGCCAACTTTGGCGGTGCATTTGCAGCAGGCCGCGGCAAACTTCCATGGCCTGTCGATGGTCGATTGTTGGCACGCTTTGGTGAAACTCGCGGCGACGACGCGCGAACCAAGTGGGATGGTGTCATGATCAGTGCACCGGCCGGCACCCAGGTGCATGCCGTGCATGGCGGGCGCGTGGTGTTCGCCGACTGGTTGCGTGGTGCCGGACTTCTGGTCATTCTCGACCATGGGGACGGTTACCTGACGTTGTATGGGCATAACCAGAGCCTGCTCAAGGGCGCCGGTGATGTAGTAAAAGCCGGCGAGGCTATCTCGACGGTCGGCAACAGTGGTGGGCAGGACACGTCGGCATTGTATTTTGCCGTTCGCCAGCAAGGTCGCCCCAGCGATCCTTCGCAATGGTGCCGCGGCTGAAGTCGGCACCCACATTTAGGGCGTTATGGCCGTCGTGAATGACGGCGCGCCGATGCCCCGAAAGGCGCAAAACCAGAATCAGGAGTTCGTTCGTCATGCTGCACTTGCCCCGCCTTACCTCGCTGGCCCTGACGATCGCCGTGGTGATCGGCGCCCCACTCGCCCGTGCGGCCGAGCCTGCGCGCCTGGCCGCCACCACCACGACCGCCGCCGCCCCTGCTGCCGCAGCCACCGACCCGGCCAAGGCACCGCTGCCGCTGGACGAGCTGCGCACCTTCGCCGAGGTGATGGACCGCATCAAGGCCGCCTACGTGGA
The DNA here is from genome assembly GCA_000497835.1 of gamma proteobacterium L18. Classification (GTDB taxonomy): domain Bacteria; phylum Pseudomonadota; class Gammaproteobacteria; order Pseudomonadales; family Pseudomonadaceae; genus Aquipseudomonas. The sequence goes on from KI547169.1 coordinate 388,849, forward strand.
GCCGGTGGACGACAAGACCCTGCTGGAAAACGCCATCAAGGGCATGCTCAGCAACCTTGACCCGCACTCTGCCTACCTGGGCCCGGAAGACTTCCAGGAACTGCAGGAAAGCACCAGCGGCGAATTCGGCGGCCTGGGCATCGAAGTGGGCGCCGAAGACGGCTTCATCAAGGTGGTCTCGCCCATCGACGATACCCCGGCCACCAAGGCCGGCATCGAGGCAGGCGACCTGATCGTCAAGATCAACGGCCAGCCTACCCGCGGCCAGAGCATGACCGAAGCCGTGGACAAGATGCGCGGCAAGATCGGCGAGAAAATCACCCTGACCCTGGTGCGCAACGGCGGCACCCCGTTTGACGTGACCCTGGCGCGCGCGATCATCCAGGTCAAAAGCGTAAAAGCGCAGATGCTGGAAAATGGCTACGGCTACATCCGCATCACCCAGTTCCAGGTCAAGACCGGCGAGGAAGTCTCCAAGGCCCTGGCCAAGCTGCGCAAGGACAACGGCAAGAAACTCGACGGCCTGGTGCTGGACCTGCGCAACAACCCCGGCGGCGTGCTGCAGGCTGCAGTGGAAGTGGTGGACCACTTCATCAGCAGCGGCCTGATCGTGTACACCAAGGGCCGCATCGCCAATTCCGAACTGCGCTTCTCGGCCACCGGCCACGACGAAAGCGACGGCGTGCCACTGGTGGTGCTGATCAACGGCGGTAGCGCCTCGGCCTCGGAAATCGTTGCCGGCGCCCTGCAGGACCACAAGCGCGGCGTGCTGATGGGCACCGACAGCTTCGGCAAGGGCTCGGTGCAGACCGTGCTGCCGCTCAACAACGACCGCGCGCTGAAGATCACCACCGCCCTGTACTACACGCCTAACGGCCGCTCCATCCAGGCCCAGGGCATCGTCCCGGACGTGGAAGTGCGCCAGGGCAAGTTGACCAGCGACCAGCCCGACAGCGAGAACTTCAAGGAAGCCGACCTGCAGGGCCACCTGGGCAACGGCAACGGCGGCAAGGATCGTCCGTCGTCCAGCCAGAGCCCGATCGGCAAGGCCAAGGCCCGCCCACAGGATGGCGACTTCCAGCTGAGCCAGGCGCTGTCGCTGCTCAAGGGCCTGAGCGTGACCCGCAACAAGTGATTTCCCTTCGCGCCGTACTGCTTGCCCTGTTGTGCTGCCTGTCCGGCGTGGCCCATGCCACGCCGGACAGCGGCGACGCCAAGCCACGCAAGGCCTATTTCACGCTGATCATCGACGACCTGGGGCAGAACCTGCCCCGGGACCGTCGCGCCCTGGCCCTGCCCGGCCCGGTGACCCTGGCCGTGATGCCCGATACCCCGCACGCTGCCGACTTCGCCCGCGAGGCGCACAAGGCCGGCAAGACGGTGATCGTGCACATGCCCATGGACCCGGCCACCGGCCCGTTCGCCTGGCACCCCGACCTGTCCATGGACGAGCTGCGCAACCGCCTGCAGGCGGCGCTCAAGGCCGTGCCCTATGCGGCGGGCATGAACAACCACGAAGGCAGCAAAATGACCTCGCAACCCGAGGCCATGGCGATGCTGATGGGTGAATTGCAGCAACGTAATCTGTTCTTCGTCGACAGCCGCACCAGCGCGGCCACGGTGGCGGCGGCCAAGGCCCAGGCGATTGGCCTGGCGCATGTGTCGCGCGACGTGTTCCTGGACGATGTGCGCACGCCTGAGGCGGTGGCCAAGCAGTTGCACATGGCGATTGCCCATGCGCAGAAGTTTGGTTCGGTGGTGGTGATTGGCCATCCCTACCCGGTGACCATGGACGTGCTGGCGCGCGAACTGCCCGACCTCAAGGGCCAGGGCATCGACTGGATTCCAGTGCGGCAGATGATTGCCGTGCGATCGAACCGGGCGATGCCGGCGCATGGCAAGGATGGCACTTACAAGCCCACACCCGCACCTGTGACACCTGTGGGACCGGGCGAAGCTCGGGAAAAGAACCCCGCGGAGTAACTGGAACACCGCGTCGCGCTTTTCCCGAGCTTCGCCCGGTCCCACCCCACAAGGGAGGGTGAGGAGTCTCAGAGATAACGGGCCATGATGTCGTCGACGATGCCTTCGCTGCGCATCTGCTCCAGCGCCTGCTGCAACCGCTGCACCACCTCATCCGGCGTGTCCTTGTTCAACGCCAGGTAAAGCTGCGCGCTGTTGAAGCGCAATACGGTCTTGAGGCCGTTGACCCCCTCCAGCTTCGCCAGATAGCGCCCAGCCGGGTCACCGGTGGCCCACACGTCGATCTCGCCATCCAGCAGCTTCTGCGCATTGTCCTGATCCCGAAGGGCAATCACCGGGTGCATGCCTTCGCGGGTCAGGGTCTCGGCGATGGCGTCGCCCTTGTACGCACCAATCTTCAAGCGCCGGGCCTGGGCCAGGTTGTCCAGCTTGAGCTTGCTGTCGGCACGCGCCAGCAGAATCCAGTCGTCCGGGCCGATGGGGCCAACCCATTTGAAGGATTGCTCACGCTCGGGCAAACGCGCCGTCACGAATACGCCGTAACCGGAATTGAGCATCGCCAACTTGTAGATGCGGTCCCAGGGGAAGCGCAGGGTCATGCTGTAGTGAATGCCGGCACGCTTGTACATTTCGCGCACCACGTCAGCGGCAATGCCCTGGATGTTCTCTTCGCGTGCGAAATTCTTGCCGTTGGCGGCCATGTTGTAAGGCGGGAAATTTTCAGTCAGCAAGACCATGGAGTAGTCGGCTGGCACCTCGGCACGGGCGCCCAGGGCAAACGACAGGCAAATGCTGGTCAGACAGGCGAATGCAAAACGCTTCATCGGAGTCGGCCCTAAATCCATGGCTGTCGAGTGAAACACTAAGGCAATTTGCCATTATTCACAATGTGCCCAACCTGTGGGAGCTGGCTTGCCAGCTCCCACAGGCTTTGTATCAGCGGACGACGATGCCTTGCTTGGCCATGAACGCTTTCGCTTCCGGCACGGTGTATTCGCCGAAGTGGAAGATGCTGGCCGCCAACACCGCGCTGGCGTGGCCTTCCAGTACGCCGTCAGCCAGGTGCTGCAGGTTGCCGACGCCGCCCGAGGCGATCACCGGGATACCCAGCGCGTCGCTGATGGCGCGGGTGACGCCCAGGTCGAAGCCGTTCTTCATGCCGTCCTGGTCCATGCTGGTCAGCAGGATTTCGCCGGCGCCCAGGCCTTCCATCTTCTTCGCCCACTCCACCGCGTCCAGGCCGGTAGGCTTGCGGCCGCCGTGGGTGAAGATCTCCCAGCGCGGGGTTTCGCCCGGGCCGGAGACTTTCTTGGCGTCGATGGCCACCACGATGCACTGTGAACCGAAGTGCTGTGCCGCCTCACCCACGAACTCGGGGTTGAACACCGCCGCCGTGTTGATCGACACCTTGTCGGCACCGGCATTGAGCAGGTTGCGGATGTCTTGCACGGTACGCACGCCACCGCCCACGGTCAGCGGGATGAACACCTGGCTGGCCATGCGTTCCACGGTGTGCAGGGTGGTATCACGGCCGTCGACGCTGGCAGTGATGTCCAGGAAGGTGATTTCGTCCGCGCCCTGCTCGTCGTAGCGACGGGCGATTTCCACCGGGTCACCGGCGTCGCGGATGTTCTCGAACTTCACGCCCTTCACGACGCGGCCGTTGTCCACGTCAAGGCAAGGGATGATGCGTTTGGCCAGCGCCATGGGTCAGTCCTCAGCCTTTGTAGGAATCGCAGAACGCTTGGGCTTCAGCGACGTCCAGGGTGCCTTCGTAGATGGCACGGCCAGTGATGGCGCCGATGATGCCAGGGGCCTTGGCGTCCATCAGGGCCTTGATGTCACCCAGGTTGTGGATACCGCCGGAGGCGATGACCGGGATCTTGGTAGCGGCGGCCAGGGCAGCGGTGAACGGCACGTTGCAGCCCTGCATCATGCCGTCTTTGGCGATATCGGTGTAGACGATGGCGCTGACGCCGTCGGCTTCGAAGCGCTTGGCCAGGTCGATGACCTGCACGCTGCTGACCTCAGCCCAGCCGTCGGTGGCGACGAAACCATCCTTGGCGTCCAGGCCGACGATGACCTTGCCCGGGAAGGCCTTGCAGGCCTCGGCCACGAACTCAGGCTCTTTTACCGCCTTGGTGCCGATGATCACGTAGCTCACGCCAGCCTTGACGTAGTGCTCGATGGTTTCCAGCGAGCGGATGCCGCCGCCGATCTGGATCGGCAGGTTGGGGTAGCGCTTGGCGATGGCAGTCACCACTTCGCCGTTGACCGGCTGGCCTTCGAAGGCGCCGTTCAGGTCGACCAGATGCAGACGGCGGCAGCCGCCCTCCACCCACTTGGCAGCCATGCTCACCGGGTCATCGGAGAACACTGTGGAATCTTCCATGCGGCCCTGGCGCAGACGTACGCAGGCACCGTCTTTGAGATCGATAGCGGGGATAATCAGCATCTGGCAAACCTTCAATTCGATTTTTCAGCGATGCCCGAGATCAGTTTTTCTCGAGCGCCCACAGGTCGCTTTCAATGCTCTCGAAACGCTCCTTGAGGTGCGCCTGAACATCGAAAATCGCCCTGTTGTAATAGTGCGGAGCAATTTCACGGGTAAACAGCTCAAGAATTTCCGCCGCCTCGAACGACCCCAGGTCCAGTTCGAAACGGTCCTCCATGAAGCGCTTGATTTTCGTGGTGGCCTGACTTTCCTGCTCGGGGGTGAGCGTGAGGATCGGCGGTTTCTTCTTGCTCATTACCAGCGGCCGTCCCAGGCGGCGAAGTTCTGCAGCAGCTGCAGGCCATGGGTATGGCTCTTCTCCGGGTGGAACTGCACGGCAAAGCGCGAACCTTCAGCCAGCGCGGCGGCGAAATCGACGCCGTAATGGCCGCGGCCCACTACCTGGCCAGCCTTGGCGGCGGCGATGTAGTAGCTGTGCACGAAGTAGAAACGCGCCATGTCCGGAATGTTGTGCCACAGCGGGTGGTCCACCGACTGGCTCACCTCGTTCCAGCCCATGTGCGGCACTTTCAGGTGCGCGCCGTCTTCATGCAAATCCTTGCCGAAGAACTTCACGTTGCCGGGGAACAGGCCGATGCAGTCAACGCCCTCGTTCTCTTCGCTGTGGTCCAGCAGGGCCTGCATGCCCACGCAGATGCCCAGGAACGGGCGATCCAGGCTGACTTCACGCACCAGGGCATCGAAGCCCAGGCGCTTGATCTCGGCCATGCAGTCGCGAATCGCGCCAACACCTGGGAACACCACGCGGTCGGCTTCGCGGATCACCGCAGCGTCGCTGGTGATCAGCACCTTGCCGGCACCTACGTGCTCCAGGGCCTTGGCCACCGAGTGCAGGTTGCCCATGCCATAGTCGATAACCGCTACCGTCTGCATTACAGGCAACCTTTGGTGGAAGGCATTTGCCCGGCCATGCGCTCATCCAGGGTGATGGCCATGCGCAGTGCGCGGCCGAACGCCTTGAACACGGTCTCGATCTGGTGGTGGGTGTTGTGCCCACGCAGATTGTCGATGTGCAGGGTGACGTTGGCGTGGTTGACGAAGCCCTGGAAGAATTCCTGGAACAGGTCTACGTCGAAGCCGCCGACGCTAGCGCGGGTGTAGGGCACGTGCATCTGCAGGCCTGGGCGGCCGGAGAAGTCGATGACCACGCGCGACAGCGCTTCGTCCAACGGCACGTAGGCGTGGCCGTAGCGGAAGATGCCTTTTTTGTCGCCGATGGCCTGGTTGAACGCCTGGCCCAGGGTGATACCCACGTCCTCGACGGTATGGTGGTCGTCGATATGCAGGTCGCCCTTGCACTCGATGTCCAGGTCGATCAGCCCGTGACGGGCGATCTGATCGAGCATGTGTTCAAGAAAAGGTACCCCGATATCGAATCGGGCCTTTCCGGTGCCATCCAGGTTGATCGAGGCTTTGATCTGGGTTTCCAGAGTGTTGCGCTCGACGGACGCCTTACGTTCGGCCATCACCAGCTCCGCAAAATCATTGGGCGAAAAAGGCAGACATTATAGGCCGTGCGGGCGCCAAACAGAAACAAAAGGCTGACATAAGGGCTTACATGGCCCTTGTGGGAGCGGGCTCTGCCCGCGAAGGCCACACTGCGCAGCCCCTGAGAGACCGCAGCGCCCTTTTCGCGGGCAGAGCCCGCTCCCACATAGCCAAAGATTTACAGGGTTGCCGTCAGTGGAACAGCACCGCCGTTTTCTGCAGGGTGATGATCACGCCCCACGCCAACGGAATACCCACCACCAACCACGCCAACACGGCCAGCGGCTTGGTGCCCGGTGCCGCTTTCCACTCCAGCACGGTGCTGCTGTCGGCGCCCTTGTCATGGCCCAGCGCCTGCTCAGCAGCCAACTGTTCTTCAGTCATGAAGTGCTTGTCGGCCACCGGGCGCACCAGCGCGTTGCACAGGAAACCCAACACCAGCAGGCCGGCGAGGATGTACAGGGTGATGTCGTAGGCAGCGGCGCGTTCCACGCCAATGCTCAGCTGATACTCGCGCAGGTAGTTGACCAGCACCGGGCCGAGCACGCCGGCAGCGGCCCAGGCGGTCAGCAGACGACCGTGGATGGCACCGACCATCTGCGTACCGAACAGGTCAGCCAGGTAGGCTGGCACCGTGGCGAAACCGCCGCCGTACATCGACAGCACCACACAGAACGCCGCCACGAACAGGGCAATGTTGCCCAGGTGGCCCAAGTTAGGCACCAGCGCGTACAGCACCATGCCCAGGGCAAAGAACACGAAATAGGTGTTCTTGCGGCCGATGAAGTCCGAGCACGAGGCCCAGAAGAAGCGGCCACCGATGTTGAACAAGCTCAGCAAACCGGTAAAACCGGCGGCGATGGCGCCAATCTGGGCCAATTGCGCAGCACTGAGCTCGCTGAACTTCAGGTCCAGGCCCAGCAGCTTGCCGCCGAACACTTCCTGCAGCAGCGGCGAAGCCATGCCCAGAATGCCGATACCGGCCGACACGTTCAGGCACAACACCAGCCATACCAGAGCAAACTGCGGAGTTTTCCAGGCCACGCTGACGTGCACGTGACGGTGGGTGATCATGGCGTTGCTGGCCTTTTTCACCGGCGCGGTCCAGCCCTCAGGCTTCCAGCCGGTAGGCGGCACGCGGTACGACAGCGCACCACCGATCATGAACACGAAGTAGATCACCGCCATGGCCACGAAGCTCTGCCATACGCCGACGCTGTCCGGGGTGGCGAAGTGGCTCATCAGGGCCGCCGCCAACGGTGCACCGACCATGGCGCCGCCGCCGAAGCCCATGATCGCCATGCCGGTGGCCATGCCGCGCTTGTCCGGGAACCACTTGATCAGGGTCGACACCGGCGAGATATAGCCCAGGCCCAGCCCGATACCGCCAATCACGCCAGAACCCAGCCACATCAACGCGATCTGATGGGTGTACACACCCAGCGCCGAAATCAGCAGGCCGCCGCACCAGCACAGGGCCGACACGGTACCGGCCTTGCGTGGCCCAGCGTGTTCCAGCCAGCCACCCCAGATGGCCGCCGAGCAACCCAGGAAGATGAAGAACAGGGTATAGATCCAGCCGAGCATGGAGATCGGCCAGTCACAGCTGGACGAGAACACCTGGGTCAGAAAGCTCATGTCAGCCGGGCAGGCAACTGCCGAGGTGATGCCGATGGCCTTGGACAGCGGCAACCAGAACACCGAGAAGCCGTACGCCATGCCGATGCACAGGTGAATGGCCAGCGCAGCCGGTGGTACCAGCCAGCGGTTGAAGCCAGGGCGCGCGATAATGCGCTCCTTGGAGAAGAAGCCCGGGCGTTCGCCCGCGACTCCTTGCGAGGTGATGGTGCTGCTCATTGTTGTTCCCCCTTGGATTTTTTTATGGTTCGACGGCCCTCTTGGCCGCCCACGACCTTGAAGCACGCAGGCATACGATCGTTTTATCGGCAGCTGCAGGTTTTTCGCGACATAAAGCCGCAACCTGACCGGCGAACGGCGAAAGATTACCACCGCTTGGTTACAGTAGAAGCAATCTGATATCGCTTTTTGCAGTGCAACTGCACCGCTCGTTCAGCCAAACGGGTGTAGAAATATTCCGAAACAGGCCGATGGGGCCGATAAACCCGACTTGCACGCTGGGTTGCCCTGTCACCAGCCCCGTGGCGCTATACTCGCGGGCTAAATTTTGAATTCGAAACTAAAGGACTCGCCCATGAAAGCGTTCGGCAAAATCCTGGGGCTGTGTGTTCTCGGGCTGTTGCTGATCATTGTGGCTCTCGGTTTCGCCGTGACCCACTTCTTCGATCCCAACGACTACAAAGACGAGATTCGCAAGCTGGCCCGCGACAAGGCCCACGTCGAGCTGACCCTCAATGGCGACATCGGCTGGAGCCTGTTCCCGTGGCTGGGCCTGGAGCTGCACGACGCCAGCATCGCGACCCTGCAGAACCCCAAGACGCCCTTCGCCGACCTGCAGATGCTGGGCCTGTCGGTGCGCGTGCTGCCGCTGCTGCGCCGTGAAGTGCAGATGAGCGACGTGCGCGTGGAAGGCCTGAACCTGACCCTGACCCGCGACGAAAGCGGCCACGGCAACTGGGAAGACATCGGCAAGCCGCTGCCCAAGGCACCGGCGCCGGGCGAGGTGGTGGACCCCAACGTCGCCGTGCCCGCGCCTGCCAGCCCAGCCGCCCCGGACAAGGCCGATCGCCCGGTGAAACTGGACATCGACAGCCTGACCGTGAACAACGCCCGCGTGCAATTCAGCGACGCCAAGACCGGTCGCGAGCTGACCGCCGAGAGCATCCAGCTGAGCACCGGCCCCGTGCACGACGGCATCGACATTCCGGTCAAGCTCACCGCCTTCCTGGGCACCAACCTGCCCAACCTGCGTGCGCGCACCGAGCTCAATGGCGACCTGCGCATGGAGCGCGCCCTCAAGCGCTTCCAGCTCAGCGACATGAAGCTGATGGGCGAAGCCAGTGGCGACCCGCTGCAAGGCAAGACCGTGACCTACTCGGCCCAAGGCAACATCAGCGTCGACCTGGCCGCCAACGTCGCCGATTGGAGCAACCTGAAGCTGTCCTTCAACCAGTTGCGCGCCCTGGGTGAACTGAACGCCCGCGACCTGAAAACCGAACCCAAGCTGACCGGCGGCATCTCCATCGCCCAGATGGACCTGCGCGCCTTCATGGACGGCCTCAACCAGCCGCTGCCGGCCATGGCCGATGACAGCCTGCGCCAGTTCGAAATGGTCGCGCGCCTGGACGGCACGGCCAACAGCCTGGCCCTCAACAGCCTGGCAGTGAAACTGGACGGCAGCAGCTTCGTGGGCAGCCTGGCGGTGACCGACTTCGCCAAGCAGGCGCTGGACGTGCAGCTCAAGGCCGACAAGTTCAACGCCGACCGCTACATGAAACCCAAGAGCGCCGAAGCCTCCAGCGCCGGCGCCGCACGCGACGCCGAGGTGAAGACCACCGAAGCCACCGCCATCGGCGGCAACGGTGACACCCCACTGCCCAACGCCCCTACCCAGGGCGCCTGGAGCACCGACACCCTGCTGCCGGTGGAGCGCCTGCGCAAACTCGACCTGCACGCCGACCTGTCGTTCGGCCAACTGACGCTGAACCAGTGGCCCATCGACAACGCCAGCCTCAAGGCCCAGGGCCAGGACGGCCTGATCACGCTGGAGAACCTGTCCGGCGGCCTGTACGACGGCACCTTCAGCAGCAAGGGGACGCTGGACGTGCGCCCCGACAAGCCGCTGGTGGCGTTGCAGACTCAGCTCAACAAAGTGCCGGTGGAGCACTTCATCAAGGGCCGCAACAACGGTGCTGCGCCCGTTCGCGGCCTGATGACCCTCAACAGCAACCTCACCGGCACCGGCAACAGCCAGAGCGCCCTGATCGGCAGCCTGAACGGCACCGCCAACTTCGTGCTCAACGACGGCGTGCTGGTCAATGCCAACGTGGAACAGCAACTGTGCCAAGGCATCGCCACCATCAACCGCAAGTCGCTGACCGGCGCGCCGCGTGGCAAGGACACGCCGTTCCAGGAGCTCAAGGGCAGCCTGGTGATACGCAACGGCGTGGCCAGCAACCAGGACCTGAAGGTGCGCATCCCCGGCCTGACCGTGAACGGCAACGGCGACATCGACCTGCGCGTGCTGGGCATGGACTACCGCGTGGGCGTTGTCATCGAAGGCGACAAGAGCGACATGCCCGACCCGGCTTGCCAGGTCAACGAACGTTTCGCCGGCATTGAATGGCCACTGCGCTGCCGCGGCCCGATCGAACTGGGGGCCAAGGCCTGCCGTATCGACCGCGACGGCATGGGCAAGGTAGCTGCCAAGGTAGCCGGCGACAGGATCACCGAAAAACTGGAAGAAAAATTCGGCGACAAGGTCAGCCCCGAGCTGAAAAACACGCTGAAAGGTCTGTTCAAACGATGAACCCAGAGCAATTTTCCACCGCAGTACTGGAATGGTTCGACCGCAACGGCCGTCACGACCTGCCCTGGCAACAGGGCATCACCCCTTACCGGGTGTGGGTGTCGGAGATCATGTTGCAGCAAACCCAGGTCAGCACCGTGCTCAACTACTTCGACCGTTTCATGGCCTCGCTGCCAACGGTGCAAGCCCTGGCCGAAGCGCCGGAAGACGAAGTGCTGCACCTGTGGACCGGGTTGGGTTACTACACCCGCGCCCGAAACCTTCAGAAAACCGCGAAAATCGTCGTGCAGCAGTATGGCGGCGAGTTCCCCCGTGACGTCGAGAAACTGACCGAGCTACCCGGCATCGGCCTGTCCACCGCCGGCGCCATCGCCAGCATCAGCATGGGCCTGCGCGCGCCGATCCTGGACGGCAACGTCAAGCGCGTGCTGGCCCGCTATACCGCGCAAGAGGGCTACCCGGGCGAGCCCAAAGTGGCCAAGCAGCTGTGGGCCAACGCCGAGCTGTACACGCCGCACACCCGGGTGAACAACTACACCCAGGCGATGATGGACCTGGGCGCCACCCTGTGCACCCGCACCAAGCCCAGCTGCCTGCTGTGCCCGCTGGAAAAGGGCTGCCAGGCACACATGCTGGGCCTGGAAATCCGTTACCCGGTGCCCAAGCCGAAGAAGGCCGTGCCGCTCAAGCACACCCTGATGCCGCTGCTGATGAACCGCGACGGCGCCATTCTGCTTTACCGCCGCCCGTCCAGCGGCCTGTGGGGTGGGCTGTGGAGCCTGCCGGAGCTCGAAAGCTACGAAGACATCGAGCACCTCACCGCCCAGCATGCCCTGGCCATGGACGCACCGCGTGCCCTGGAGCCGCTGACCCACACCTTCAGCCACTTCCAGCTGGCCATCGCGCCCTGGCTGGTGCCGGTACAGGAGTCGGCGCATCACGTGGCCGAGGCCGACTGGCTCTGGTATAACCTCGCCACCCCGCCGCGCCTGGGCCTTGCCGCCCCGGTGAAAAAGCTGCTCAAACGCGCGGCCGATGCCTTGAATGCAGGAGAGTTGTCATGACCCGCACCGTAATGTGCCGCAAGTACAAAGAAGAACTGCCTGGCCTGGAGCGCCCTCCGTACCCGGGCGCCAAGGGCCAGGATATCTTCGAACACGTGTCCCAGAAGGCCTGGGCCGACTGGCAGAAGCACCAGACGCTGCTGATCAACGAAAAGCGCCTGAACATGATGAACGCCGAAGACCGCAAATACCTGCAGGGCGAGATGGACAAGTTCTTCAGCGGCGAAGATTACGCCCAGGCTGAAGGCTACGTGCCGCCGAGCGAATAACGGTCGGAAAACGTAAGCGGAGGAATTAATTAAAAATTTTTTGCGATCGTGCTTGACGCAAGGTCGAAAAAGCCTTTTAATGCGCCCCGTTGCCCAGATAGCTCAGTCGGTAGAGCAGGGGATTGAAAATCCCCGTGTCGGCGGTTCGATTCCGTCTCTGGGCACCATCTTTCGTTTTAGATGGTGCTACATCATCTGAAACCCACAAAAAACCCGCCCAGTGCGGGTTTTTTGTTGCCTGCGATTTAGCCCTTCCCTCACTTGCAATCTCAATCTGCCAGTAGCTACAGTTTGTGCCACGCGGCCAACCTGTCGTCACGCCTGCGCTCCCCCCAACAAAATAGCGGTCGACACCCAAGGATACCCAGCATGAAGCATCGCGTATTCCACTCCACCGACCTGCCCGAGCGCCTGCCAAGCCTGGCCAGAGAGCTGGGCGTAAGCCATGAGCATCTGAGCGCAGCCTATGGCTGGGGCGTAAGCAACAACGTGCTGTTCGCCGAGGGCGAGGGCGAGCACACGCGCTACTCCATCAGCGCCATCAACATCGAACAAAGCATCCAGGACCCACTGACCCGGCGCCTGTTCCAGCGGTTGCGGCAGGACATTCCCGCCGACTTGGTGCCGCGCTACGGTAAGAACTGGGCCACCCTCAAGGACCGTTGGCTGCGCGCCTGGGAGCAGGTCTATAACATCGTCATCAACAAGATCCCCAGCCACAACGTACGCGTGGCCTGGCTGCGCCTGGGCGGCGCGAAGATCGGCAAGGGTTCGAGCATCTGGCGCACCACCGAGGTGCTGGGGGTCAACAACCTGGTCATCGGCAACGACAGCGTGATCGCCTGGCACTGCCAGATCGACGCCCGCGCCGGGCTGATCATCGGCGACCATGTGGCCATCGCTTCCCACGTACTGATCATCGCCGGCAGTCACGACCTGGCCGCCCGGGAGTTCTGGTCGGTGTCTGCCCCCATCTATATCGACGACTACGCCTGGATCGCCTCACGGGCCATCGTCGGCCATGGCGTGCGCATCGGCCGCGGCGCGGTGGTGACTGCCAATACCCTGGTGGCGAAAAATATCGCGCCCTACAAGATAGTCGGCGGCACCGGCGCCAAACCCATGGGCGAGAGGCCTCACGACCTCAATTACAAGGTGGGCGGCAAGGGCCTGTTCACCCTGCTGCACTAATGTTTGTCAGCGCGCGGCGGCCTCGACTGGTATCGTGCACCGCTGTGAACGATCCACGAGGAACCAACCATGAGCACCCAGGAAAAAATGACCGGAGACCTGTTTGAGGTGGACAAGCGCCTGTCGCTCAAGCCCGTCACCGAATTCAACAGCTACCTGCGCGCCGCCTTTGGCGACGGCAAGTGCACCTGCGTGCGGTGCGTGACCAGCGGCGGCGATGAAAGCGGCTACGAGTTCCAGCACACCTTTGACCTGCAAGGCCAGGTGGTGAACCGTCGTTATGCGCTGACGGCGGGCAGCGATGTACTGCTGGTGCTGAAGAAGGCCTGGTTGTCGTATACCAAGACCGAGCTGGGTAACGGCGCGATTCTGGACATGGATGCGATCAAGGGCTTTGTCGAGCCCGAGCTGCACAAACGCCTGGTGCCGTTGTTCCTGGCCAGCGGGCTGGTGAAGGATGTGGATGGCAAGCTGCAGGTTCAGCCGCAAGCGGCCTGATACCGCGTCGCCTGCATCGCGAGCAAGGTCGAACGCGACCCCGGTTGCTCCCACAGTGTGAACACAATTTCAGCGTTTAGCCTGTGGGAGCAAAGCTTGCTCGCGAGAGGCCATCAGCCTCCCCCCAAATATTAGGGTCAGCCAGGGAAGCGGTCACCCACTTGGGCAACGGCATACCAAGCAATAATCGCCTCCACCCCCTGCTCCCCCTCGGCAACCGTCCACTCCATGTAATCCTCCTCCGGAATCGGCGTATACACGCCATCCTTCACCTCGAAGATCACCGCCCCCTCCTCTAGCGACAGCACCGCGTGCCACACACCGGCCGGGGTCTCGACCATTTTCACGTCATCGCCCAGCACCACGCGATCAATCACCTCGCCCGCGTCATTGAAATGCAGCACCACAAAGCGCCCACGCAGCGCGTGCAGCATTTCGAACGTGTGCGGGTGGCGGTGGGCGCGCACGTAGGTGCCCGGCTCCATGGCCACGGCCAGGCGCTGGGTGGGGTCGGACAGCTCCGGGTGCATGTTGTGGTGGGCGCGCAGGCGTGGGGCCTGCTGGGCGCGGGCGGTCAGTTCGTCGAGGAGCGTGGTGGTGATCTGCTTCATGAGGGCTGGGCACGGTTCGAATAGGAAAACCGCAGTATGCCTAAGGGTTAGTGAAATTCTCCTGAACGCCGCCCACAAAAAAGCCGCTGTCATCGCTGACAGCGGCTTTCAGCTCGTGGGAGCGGGCTCTGCCCGCGAAAAGAACACCGCGAACGTCAAGAAACTACGCGGCGCTCCCTTCGCGGGTAGAACCCGCTCCCACGACAGGCACCGCAGATCACTTGCCGAACGCAGCCTGGCCTTGCGGCAGCGCCTTGCGACGACGATCAACCAGCAAACCAGCGGCAACCACGGCAATGGTCAGCAGACCGGTCGCGATGATCTCCACACGGTGGTCAACACGGATGGCCATCACGGTCAGCACGCCGATGATGAAAGCGATCACCAACCAGGTCAGCACCGGGAATGCCCACATCTTGAACTCGATCTTCTCGCCTTTCTGCTCACGCTGCTTGCGCATGCGCAGTTGCGACACGGCGATCACCAGGTAAACCAGCAACGCGATGGCGCCGGAGCTGGCCAGCAGGAAGTCGAACACTTCAGCCGGGGCTACGTAGTTGGCGAACACGGCCAGGAAGGCAGCAGCAGTGGACAGCAGAACAGCCCAGTACGGGGTGCCGCCCTGGCTAGTGCGCTGGGCCATCTTCGGCGCGTCGCCGCGCTTGCTCAGGGAGTAGAGCATGCGCGAAGAGGTGTACAGCGCGGAGTTCAGGCAGCTGGTCACGGCAACCAGTACCACCACGTCAACGATCATCTTGGCGTTAGGCACGCCAATCAGGTTCAGCACAGTCTGGTACGAACCAATGGCCGGCAGCGCTGGGTTGTTCCATGGCACCAGGGCCACAACCAGGAAGATCGACACGAGGTAGAACAGGAAGATCCGCCAGATCACCGAGTTGGTGGCCTTGGTGATCTGCTTGCCCGGATCCTTGGATTCGGCAGCGGCGATGGTGACGATCTCGGTACCCATGAACGAGAACATGGTGGTCAGCATGGCTGCAACCACGGCGCCCAGGCCGTTAGGCATGAAGCCCACGGTGTCGACGATGTGGCTGACACCGCTGACCTGGCTGCCCGGCACGAAACCGAACACGGCAGCAGCGCCCAGCACGATGAAGCCGATGATGGCGATCACCTTGATCAGCGCAAACCAGAACTCGAATTCACCGTAGTTCTTCACGTTGAGCAGGTTGGTGCCGGTCAGGATCAGCGTGATCACCAGGGTGAACACCCACACGGCGATATCCGGGAACCAGGCATGCAGGATGCCGGCGGCGGCGTTGGCCTCCAGCGGGATCACCAGCACCCAGAACCACCAGTACAGCCAGCCGATGGTGAAACCGGCCCAATGGCCGATGGCACGGTCAGCGTAAGTAGAGAACGAGCCAGTGTCGGGCTGCGCGATGGCCATTTCGGCCAGCATGCGCATCACCAGGACCACCAGCGTACCGGCAGCGGCGTAAGCCAGCAGCACGGCCGGGCCGGCTTCGGCGATCGCATGGCCGGAACCCACGAACAGGCCGGCGCCGATAACGCCGGCGATGGACAGCATGGTGACGTGACGCTGTTTGAGCCCCGACCCGAGGTCGTTGTGGTTGTGCTTATTGCTCATAAAACTACCTATGCAAAGAATAGCGTTCGGTCCAGCAATTGGCGTTACACCTACCCGTGTTGTGGGAATGCAACATGCCGTTGAGGATTTTTTACGCAAATATTGCGCCAAAACCTTTCACGATTGATGCCAAAGCGCTAGGACGGCCTTTTGAGCCCTGTTGGTCAAGCCCTTGATCAAATTGAAATTTCCATACACCTGTAACCAAGGGTTACCGGCCTACACAATAACAGGACGAAATGTCGCACCAAAAACTGACTTTGGTAACACCTACGCACAATTTAAGTGCAACCAAAGGTGCAACCTTCTGTGCCTTTTCGCGACAAAAACGTGCAACCAACGGACGCCACTGGGCACTGTGCACACCGGTCGGTTTAATGAATGGTTACTTTCCATTGGCGCCCAAAACTGGCACCATCGCGCCTTTTTTCACGCGCACCCGCTTGCGCGCGGGGCCCCGCAACGGCTGCTCGGCGACACGCCGCTACAGCCATGCGACACCCCTCGCCCGTGCCCACTGCCATATCGGCGGCGCCATGCTAGTTTGGCGCACCGCTTTTGAGCGGGAACGCAACCGTATAGATGAGGACCGCACATGGCCCAGGCCACGCCCGCGCTGGAAATCCGCAACCTGCACAAACGTTACGGACAGCTTGAGGTGCTCAAGGGCGTTTCGCTGAGCGCCCAGGAAGGCGCCGTGATCTCGATCCTGGGCTCGTCCGGCTCGGGCAAGTCGACCCTGCTGCGCTGCACCAACCTGCTGGAAAACCCGCATCAGGGGCAGATTTTCGTGGCCGGCGAAGAGCTAAAGCTCAAGGCCGCCCGCAACGGCGAACTGGTGGCTGCCGACAACCGCCAGATCAACCGCATGCGCAGCGAAATCGGCTTTGTGTTCCAGAACTTCAACCTCTGGCCGCACATGACCGTGCTCGACAACATCATCGAGGCGCCGCGCCGCGTGCTGGGCCAAAGCAAGGCCGAAGCCATCGAAGTGGCCGAAGCCCTGTTGGCCAAGGTCGGCATCGCCGACAAGCGCCACGTCTACCCCAATCAGCTGTCCGGCGGGCAGCAGCAGCGCGCGGCCATCGCGCGCACCTTGGCCATGCAGCCTAAAGTGATCCTGTTCGACGAGCCCACCTCGGCCCTGGATCCGGAAATGGTCCAGGAAGTGCTGACAGTTATCCGCAACCTGGCCGAAGAAGGCCGTACCATGCTGCTGGTGACCCACGAGATGGGCTTTGCGCGCCAGGTGTCCAGCGAAGTGGTGTTCCTGCACCAGGGCCTGGTGGAAGAACAAGGCACACCTGATCAAGTATTCGACAACCCAGTGTCGGCACGCTGCAAACAATTCATGTCCAGCAACCGTTAACGGAGCATCACGCATGCAGACTTACAAAAAATTGATCCTGGCCGCTGCCGCCAGCCTGGCGATGAGCGCCACCGTGATGGCCGACGGGCTGAAGATGGGCATCGAAGCCGCCTACCCTCCGTTCAACAGCAAAGACGCCAGCGGCAACGTGGTGGGCTTCGACGCCGACGTGGGCAAGGCCCTGTGCGCCAAGATGAAAGTCGAGTGTGAAATCGTCACCTCCGACTGGGACGGCATCATCCCGGCCCTGAACGCCAAGAAATTCGACTTCCTGATCTCGTCCATGTCCATCACTGACGAACGCAAGCAGGCCGTCGACTTCACCGACCCGTACTACACCAACAAGCTGCAGTTCATCGCCGCCAAGAACGTCGACTTCAAAGTGGACAAGGACGCGCTGAAAGACAAGATCATCGGCACCCAGCGCTCCACCCTGTCGGGCACCTGGCTGGAAGACAACATGCCGGACGTGCAGGTCAAACTGTACGACACCCAGGAAAACGCCTACCTGGACCTGACCTCGGGCCGTCTGGACGGCATCCTGGCCGACAAGTACGCCAACTACGAGTGGCTCAAATCCCCAGCCGGCAAAGACTACGAGTTCAAAGGCGAGCCGGTTGAGCAAAGCGACAAAATCGGTATCGCTGTACGCAAAGGCGACGCCCTGCGCGAGAAGCTGAACGCCGCCCTGAAAGAAATCAAGGCCGACGGCACCTACAAGAAGATCAACGACAAGTACTTCCCGTTCAGCATCGAATGACCTGCCCGACTGCCGCCGCGCCCTGTGCGCGGCGGCTGGTCCTCAATAAAGCCTGCCCATGAACATTGATCTCCACGGATTCGGCCCGGCCCTGGCGGCTGGCGCGCTGATGACTGTCAAACTCGCGCTGTCGGCCCTGTGCCTGGGCCTGGTCCTGGGCCTGCTCGGCGCATTGGCCAAGACCTCGCCGTACAAGGCGCTGCAAGCGCTGGGCGGCACCTATTCCACCATCGTGCGCGGCGTGCCCGAACTGCTGTGGGTACTGCTGCTGTACTTCGGCACCGTCAACATGATGGCCGCGCTGGGGTCCTGGTTCGGCATGCCCGACCTCACCCTCAGCCCCTTCGCCGCCGGCGTCATCGCCCTAGGCCTGTGCTTCGGCTCGTACGCCACGGAAGTCTTCCGCGGCGCGATCCTGGCCATCCCCAAAGGCCACCGCGAAGCCGGTCAGGCCTTGGGCCTGTCCAAGGTGCGCATCTTCACCCGGCTGATCCTGCCGCAAATGTGGCGCATCGCCCTGCCGGGCCTGGGCAACCTGTTCATGATTCTGATGAAGGACACCGCTTTGGTTTCCGTCATCGGCCTTGAAGAAATCATGCGCAACGCACAAAACGCCGTCACCGACACCAAGCTGGCCTTCAACTTCTACATGGTGGCCGCCGTCATGTACCTGAGCCTCACGGTACTGGCCATGATCGGCATGCATTACATGGAAAAATACGCCGCACGCGGCTTCACGAGGGCCGCGCAATGAACTGGGAAGTAATCATCAAGTGGCTGCCCAAGCTCACCCAGGGCGCCACCGTGACCCTGGAGCTGGTAGCCATCGCCGTGCTCGCCGGCCTGATCCTGGCCGTGCCGCTGGGCATCGCCCGCAGCTCGCGCAAGTGGTACGTCAGCGCAGTGCCCTACGGCTACATCTTCTTCTTCCGCGGCACCCCGCTGCTGGTGCAACTGTTTCTGGTGTACTACGGCGCCGCGCAATTCGACGCCGTGCGCCACAGCGTCCTGTGGCCCTACCTGCGCGACCCCTTCTGGTGCGCCGCCGCCACCATGACCCTGCACACCGCCGCCTACATCGCCGAAATCCTGCGCGGCGCCATCCAGGCCATACCCAAGGGCGAAATCGAAGCCGCCCGCGCCCTGGGCATGTCGCGCAGCAAAGCCCTGCTGTACATCATCCTGCCGCGCGCCGTACGCATCGGCCTGCCGGCGTACAGCAACGAAGTGATCCTGATGCTCAAGGCCAGCGCCCTGGCCAGCACCGTCACCTTGCTGGACCTGACCGGCATGGCGCGGACCATCATTGCCCGCACCTACCTGCCGGTGGAAATCTTCTTCGCCGCCGGCGTACTGTACCTACTGATCTCGTTCGTATTGGTGCAAGGGTTCAAAGTGCTGGAGCGCTGGTTGCGGGTGGATGCCTGCCAAGGCCGCTGATCCACCCTGCCCCCACCCCGGCATCGGCAGGTTAAAAACTGTGGGAGATTCTATGGCGCTGGGCTACCTGTAGCAGCGGCCGTCAGGTCGCGTCACAGGCGCCGCGCGCTTACTGACCACCGCGTCGCCTGTGACGCAGCCTTCGGCA
>KI547169.1:409328-501852 GCA_000497835.1 gamma proteobacterium L18
AGAGGGTAGCCGTACACTGTGGGAGCAAAGCTTGCTCGCGATGGCGCCCGTGAGATCCCCTCACAAGCAAGCGTTGCCCCCACAGTCTTGCATCCCACAAGCCAGTCGCTGCTACAACGGTTACACACGCCCACCGGAGCCGCCATGAGCCTTCCCCCCGACACCCTCCTGGCCCGCTTCCAAGCCCTGGACGCCTTCCTGCTGGCCCACCAGCCCCTCTGGCGCCCCAAACCCTTCACCCACCTCACCCTGCCGTGGGAAACCGCCCACCCCGACCTGGCCAACTGGCTACGCGCCCGCACCCTCGACCAGGCCGAAGCCGAACACAACCACCCCGAACTGCTGACCGCCCCGGCGCCCTACCCTGCGCTGGCCGCCCAGGCTAAGGCACTCAGCGAAGTCCCCCCGTTATCCACAGGCGCCCTGCAACCCTGCCACTCACGCCTCAACGTCGACGTCCCCGGGCGCAAATGGCAGCAGATCGAAGCCTTCGCCGACGCCCTCACCTTCCAGCACCCCGTCACCGGCTGGCTGGACTGGTGCGCAGGCAAAGGCCACCTCGGCCGCCGCCTGTTGCAACCCGGACAGGCATTGACCTGCTACGAGTACGACCCCGCCCTGGTAAAAGCCGGCCACGCCTTGAGCCAGCACCACGGCCTGAACGCCGAACACCGCCTGCAAGACGTGATGGCCAGCGACTGCTGCTTGCCTGTGGATAAAGCTGCAGTTGCCCTGCATGCCTGCGGGGACCTGCACGTGCAATTGCTGAGGCGCTCCGTGCATCTGGCCAACTCACAACTGGCCATCGCACCTTGCTGCTACAACCGCACCCAGAGCACGCAGTACCAGCCCCTGTCCCGCGCCGCTGCAGATTCTTTTTTGCGCCTGAGCCGCGACGATCTGGGACTGCCACTGAGCGAGACCGTTACTGCCGGTGCGCGGGTGCGACGGCAGCGGAATCAATCAATGGCGTGGCGGTTGGGGTTCGATCTGCTGCAACGCTGCGCACGTGGGGAGGACGAGTATCTGCCCACGCCTTCGTTGCCTGCCTCTTGGCTGGGGAAAACCTTTGCCGACTACTGCACGGATCTGGCGGCTTTAAAAGGCTTGGAACTGGCTAGTGCGATCGATTGGGCCGCTGCCGAAGCCGCTGGCTGGCAGCGCCTGGCCCACGTCCGCAACCTGGAACTGGTCCGCAACCTCTTCCGCCGCCCCTTGGAGCTCTGGCTGGTACTGGACCGCGCACTTTATTTGCAGGAAAGCGGCTACCAGGTACGACTGGGACTTTTCTGCACAACCGCCCTCACCCCCCGCAACCTCATGCTGCTGGCAGAGCGCCCAAAAGCGTTTCAAAACTAGAACACAACCTGTGGATAACTCTGTGGGTAGTATTGCCAGCAAGCTAAGAAAATCGCTGGATCCATGCGCTAAATAGGCTTGGTCATTTTTTGTTCATCATTTATTTGGCTGCAAAAACAGCCATTTGCGCAAACGCTGCAAAATCGTCGCCGCGGGGGTCGGCCTTTGGTCTGTTCACTGGGGCGTTGTGCATAAGCGTTTTTGCGGGTGGGCGGCGCTGGTAATAAAATAGTGCAAATTGGGGGTTTACTCGGGGCGATGAGTCGCTATAATCAGCGCCCTCACATGCCGGTATAGCTCAGATGGTAGAGCAACTGACTTGTAATCAGTAGGTCCCGGGTTCGATTCCTGGTGCCGGCACCATACGCAGTATCGAAGAAGGCTCACCGCAAGGTGGGCCTTTTTTGTTTTTGTAGAAAACGTGTGATCGATGGCTAAGTGCCTATTTATTTTCCAGACGTAACCACATGGCCTTTTCAGGTTTCCAGCTAAAATCTCCGAGCGTATAGTCGCGCCTCTACTCGTGAGGGTGCTCCATGCCAGCCCAGAATACTCCCGTTCGTGCGGTCGACGTCGCCGCTTTCATCTTGGAAAAACAGGGTGAAATGACCGCGATGAAATTGCAGAAGCTCGTCTACTATAGCCAGGCTTGGTCGCTGGTTTGGGACGAAGCCCCCCTGTTTCAGGAACAAGTACAGGCATGGGCGAATGGTCCGGTTGTTCCCGAGCTGTACGCCGCGCATAAAGGCCTTTATAGCGTCGCCCCAGGGCAGATTGCAGGTAACCCAGCAGCACTGAGCAGTGAGCAAGTCGAAACAGTTGAGGCCGTTCTGAACCATTACGGCGACAAGCATTCGCAATGGCTCAGCGATCTGACTCACGCCGAGGATCCGTGGAAGTTGGCGCGTCAAAAGGCAGGCCTGCCCGATGGCGCTCGCGGAACAACGATCATCACCCTCCCCGCCATGGCCGAGTACTACAGCGCACTGTGAGGAAACCATGGCTAAAGGACAGCCGAAGGTCGCCAAGCATAAAACCGCACCTGCGTCCGACAGGCCGGTGAAGCAGCCGCATTCCAAAGACACCCAGCCAGCCAACTATTTCTCTTGGCGGTTCGGCGGAATAGACAAAGATGGACCTTTCGCGTGGACCTCCCTGGACGATCCCGCCGAATACAAGGATGTGATGGAACGGCTCCATTGTTTTGAAGGCATGGATCAAAAGCAGCTGCAAATGAGCGGATCGCATCCGATAGCCATCAGCTCACTTTCTCGCGAGGCCCAACGACGTCTGGAGCATATTCAGCAAGACGACGTGGATGAATTGATGTCCTTCCGCATCACTGGACCAAAGCGAGTTTTCTGCATCCGCGAACGCAACGTGATGCGAGTACTCTGGTACGACCCGGCGCATGGCGTTTGCCCTTCAAAATTGAGAGGCACCTGAGGTTGTCTGCGGGCTGGCATCGCACTCAAGCAACCGGTCCGCAGGTGACGGCTCAAACTGAGCTGAGCGGTTGATACGAGTCTTGTCGAGATGCGTTTGGAAGGTAGCGTGGTGGAAGAAGAAATTGAGCGCTTTGTCGAGAACTGGCGCGAATGTGCAGCCACGGAACTGCGTGAATACCTCGCCATGAACGGGGAAAGATACCAACTCTGGGCAACCACCCCTTCCGCACTTCCCTTCATGCTTACAGCCAGGAAATGCGGAGTCACGCCTGACCATGAATGGCGCAGGACGAGTACTCAACACTTTGAGCGGTACAAACCCGCAGTGGAACATCCGCTCTTTGAGCAGTACGTGATCAACTGAGCCGGGGACAAGAAGCTGCACGGTTGATTCGGTAGATCGCCCTCAGCCTGTGGGACCGGGTGAAGCTCGGGAATACCTCAGACGACACCATTCCCAAGCCAAACAACCCCCAAAGGCACGACCAAACCAATTCCTCAGTGCCTAAGAATGAGTATGTTCCATCCACCTCATCTAGGCGATGACACTCCAGGAAGATACCCTTCCAGCCTTGCACCTAAGCGTTGCAGCGTCCTGCCGCCGCAGGGAGTACCCGCGCATGGACGTCATTTGCGTACTGTAATGCCACCCCTCGATAACCGTTGATCTAGCATGCGGCTTGAGCTCGCAGATGTAGGTAAAGCAAGAATCTTGCTGGGACGGGTTCATCGAGCATGGCCAAAGGGACAACTTTTTTCGATGGCCGCCATGAACAAAGCGTTGAAAAACGCCCGAAGGGTAAAGCGTGAAAAATCAGGCTGCTGCGAATTTAAAGGTGGGAGCTGGCTTGCCAGCGAGCTGTTCGGGTCGAAGCAGTTCCGGGCAGAGTGGCAAAATGGTTTGAGTGAAAGCCCTGTGGATAACTGCAGCGCTGGACCACTGAATAATTTGATCCAACACGACTAAACGCTTAGGTCGGCGGCGCGAGCCTGAATTATCCACTGGCGTAATCCGGCCACTCACTACGTGAACATTAGCGACTGGGGGCGCACCCAGAATGCGGCAAGCATTTCGGTAGCTCACACGGTCACTCGAAGAGTGATAGATGCACCTCCTACTGTATGCCCGCTGCGGCAACTCCATATCCTACTCCCCTGCAGCAACCTATGCGCTTGGCCGAATGTTGCGGCAACCTGTGCCCGTCTCTTTCTTCTGGAAAGAGACGGGCACTTCTAGAACTGCGGCAGCCCTGATCGCACACGGCTTGGCGGCAATCCCCCTCGTGACAATCGGCGTGACAAACGCCGATGTCACCAGCAACAGCGCTGTAGATGATGGTGCCGCAGACCAAGGAATGGACTGCACCTGACTGACAGTCAGGCATGCCCCGGTCATCGCATTGCTGCTTGCAAATGGCTCAGGATCTCGCGGCACTGGTCTCGTCAACCAATGCAGCCTCCCCCAGCCCACCGGTAACGGCGCTCAGGAGACCAGATCATGAGATGCCCTTGCTCCCGGACGTAAGGAGCCGCCAGTCCCGCGTTAGAGGACATCCCCACAGGTCGCAGGGGCCTTGATCCCTGATAACACTCAGCATTGTTGGCGGGATGACGTGGGGGTTGTGCATAGGATCGACCACGAAGCGGCGGCTCTGATCTGGAAATTGACATGGCGATATAACCTCAAAAGGCTAAGCCCGCATGGGCTCAGATTGCTGTCTGAGAGCCAAATCAACCACCCCTCGGACGTCTTGCTGATTGAATACAGCAATTTTTCTCTTCAGACAAAAGTCCTCATGTTTGCAGCACAGCTAGGGGTAATAGACAAAATGATGGCCAATTGATACCGTTAAGAAAGCAAGGCTCTTACCTCATGCGAGGGACAACAGGACACCGATTTCCACTTAGCACGTGATAGACAAAAATATATCACGCAGATCGAGGAGTTAAGGAAAACTATGAAAAATGAGTTCCCGTGGTACTTTAAACCCAGTACCGAAGAGACCGATAGAATTTGGAAAACTGGAATACTTACAGTCGATGCCAACGTTTTGCTCGATCTATACCGATACCACGAGAAGACAAGAAACAGTTTACTTGAGAGCATGCAAAAATTCGAGGGCGCACTCTGGCTTTCAAGGCAAGCATCCGAAGAATTTTTTCGAAACAGAAACAAAGTAATTGTATCCGCGAGCAAAACTTTTAAAGAAGCTAAAGATGAAATCGAAAAACTAAGGAAGTCCATTGAAACTACGGTCAATCAGCTCAAGGGAAATCGAATAATCCCCACTGACGTAGCTGATCAAATGCTGGAAGGAATAACCCCAAGCATTCATAGATCTCTAGAAAGAATTGACGAAGCTAAAATTAATCATCCGAACTTCTTAAGCGAAGACGACGTACTTGAAAAACTCGCAGATCTTTTTGACGGAGCTATCGGAGAAAGTTTTTCAGACGAGCAACTTTCTGCTCTGAGAACTGAAGCAGAAGAGAGGAAAGTCAACAAAATTCCTCCAGGATATCTAGATGACGAAAAAGATGGAGATAGGCCATACGGTGATTTTTTCCTTTGGCGGCAGATTCTAGACCATTCAAAAAAACATGAAAAACCAATAATATTTGTTACATCTGAACGAAAAGAGGATTGGTGGGAAAAACTCTCGGGAAAAACGACTGGCCCTAGAATGGAGCTTTTACGAGAGGCTAGTGAGTACACCGGTCAGAGAGTTATTATTTACCAGACAGATAAATTCTTAGAGTTCTCTCTACGACGCCAGGGTCAAGCAGTAGACAGAGAAGCTGTAGACGAAATTAGAGCCGTCGATAATTTAAGAACCGAGAAAGAACATGCGGTAGAAATTATTGCACAGGAAATTATATCAGCCTCCACGGAACACCACAGCGGAGAGCTGATTATCCATCTTAGAAGACCAGTTAAAAACTTTACTGGCAGCGGTCACTTCGACCCTATTATGGAGGCGCCACCGGAAGTTAGCGTCAGACTGGTATCGGCACCTTCCGAGTTACCAAACTGCACAATTAGCGCCGGCACCGGCACTAACTATGATTTCAACATTCATTTAAAATCCGACAGCAAACACATTACCCTACCTGTCGGTGAGTATGTATTTGAGTACACCGCGCGCACTATCAGCGAAGAGCCTCCAACATTGTGAGGTTGAGCTAGTAGATACCCTGTCAATTTTCGTATTGACAGGGTAATTAAATCATTTCTCAGTCCAGCTTTAGACCATCAAAATTCTAAAGCACCTGAGCCGGCCCAATGGAATTCCCTTTTACTCCACCTGCGTTACGTTTTTTTGATCTCAGGGAACACTTCGTTAGTTATCTCCTGCATCATCCTCACATAAAACTGCATCGCCAACTCCGCCACAACTCTCGGTTCTTCCACTCCCGGCCGCTTCTGTCGGTAATACTCCATTGATTTATCTAAGTGCTTCTTCGGCGGCAAAAAAGTTGTCCCTCTATTCGTAACGGGTAGAAGAGGTCTATCCCAAGGCGACCATGATAGACGTATGCCGCCCAAAACAGGCTGGGCTTTGAGATTGGCATCCCAATCCATTATCACATCAGAAATAGAATGCTCCGTTACATTTCTAGCCTGCACAACATACTTAAGTAAAGGATCTTCTCTCCTTAGCTTCTCATACTTTGACTTAAGCTTCTGCCACTTCTTCTCACCATGGCATCGCACTAGCACTTTATTCCATGCACGATCAATGGCCTGCAAAAATTCGCGCCAAGCCACATCATACTGATGGAAGCTCCCTACCCCCACCTGTACCATTTTCTTATATGCATTTGTCGCACCGACCAATTCTACAAATGCTGCGATCAGCGCCAAGTCGTATTCTTGCAGATCATCTACAGTTACATTATACAAGTCGAAACTCAACTCACCCATCTGCAACTCCCTCCAACAGAAAGCCACAAGCACCAAAACAGATTTATCCATTAAAACAGAGAGAGCAGCATGTTTTCAACATATCTATACTTTAAAATATTTCAGATCGACTTCAAGTATTATCAATAGCAGGGCTAAAGCAGCTATGCCCATCAGGATAGCATTAGAGGTACTTTTTAAAGCATGCCACAAAAAAATTATATAAAACAACCCACTGCATGAATATTCGATTCCTGGTGCCGCCATAGCGTTTTAGTGCCTTCCTCAATTGTGCCACTCCTTCACCGCACGCCCATCGAACTTGGGGCTATAAACCATTTAGCGAAACCTTGGCCCGCTAGGGGTTAGCCAGCCGCTCACGCACTGTCGCGACCAAAGGCTCATCGTCCTCGGTCATCAGGACTGGCTTGAACGGTAGCTCGCCACGCTCTGCTACGTACTGCAAGACTTGGCACACCAGCTCAGAAGGGGTGACGCCCAATTTTTCCAGCTCGCGGTAAGCACGCGCTTTCAGGTCGTCGTCGATACGGATATTGATAGAGGCCACGAGCATGGATCTCGTTGTAATGACGATTATCGTTACAATGAAGTGGAAGCCACGTTTGGGCAAGCCTGCAAAAGTTTGGTTTCACACAAAACTGCCCTCACAGACCGGTACTCCCTGCCGAAATCCCGACCGACCGAAAGCTCAAACCACCCCATGCATAAAAAACTCAACCGGAACCTTAAAAAATTCCGAAAACCCCTTTATCTGAGCAACCGTCATTTTTCTTTTATTGTTCAAAATCTCGGAAACTGCGCTTTGAGTTGCAATATCAGATAAATCCTTCTGCTTGATCCCCCTGTCCGAGATCAGAAAAGCAAGTGCTTCCGACTGGGAAGAATAAGGAATCAAGACAGTAGCAGTCTCATACTCATATACACGATCAGCAACCAGCTCGGCAAAGCGCGCCGCTGCGTGACTCTCACTATCTGCATGAGAATAGAGCTCATCAATCAGCGCCATCCGCCCCTTCAAGTCGTCATCACTTTCAATTGGATCGTGACATGCAGATAACAACTGGGACATTGTAGCTATCTGATCATTCAGACCATCCAGCATGGGTGAAATATTGGCTATGAAGGAATCCAGTCCAGTGGCTTCGACTTTATCACGCTTCATTTCGTCACCTGTAATTGCATCATACATAAAAGGCAGGCCACTTTGACCTACGACTTGACATCACTCTTGCACCACTTGTCGTACGCGGCATGTGACAGGATGTCTTTGATGTAAATTGTACCGTTACGCGTGTTAATCCACGAAAGAATCCGACACTCATTTTTCTTGATATCAAACACATATATATCAAGAGGCCCTTTTAGGCTGGTATGCCTCAGCTTGGAGTGGGGGACTCGATCGACGTTCCATCCAGAAGCGGCGGCCCAGACCTTTCGTAGCTGTTCAAAAGACTCAAAGCGCAGGGTCGGCCTGTCGAAGGTAGTGAGCCACAGGCTCAATGCGGCTTTCCATTGGCTGTGCTCCTCCATAGCTTGGGCAACCGTCGGTTTCGCTATCACTCGCATAATTCTTGGTCTTTGGCGTCCCTACATAACAGACAAATTATCTCGGATTCAGATATCTGTCAAACAGATATCTGTAACCTCAATAATCTCAAGCCTAGGTGACCTTGGCCCATTGGCGCTGCACCTAAGCACTTCTTAGTAAATCAATCCCCGACACGCCCTAGACTCGCTCCGACAATCACACCGCAAGGAGCACTCCTCAATGTCCATCCAAGCTCGCGTAGCATCCCTCAACCACACCCTGTGCCACCTGCTCCAGATCCCCGACACCATCCCCGAGCCAGAAGCCGAACAGCTAATGTCCGACCTGGACGTACTGACCTCCCAGCTCAGCCTCACTGATCCAGCTATACGCCAACTCCACGATCTGAACGGTGCGTTAGCACTACTGCTCCAGCTTCTGGACGCAGCCCATACGGAGAAGGTCGATGCTGAAAAAGTCAGATGCCTGCTTGAGCCAATTCGCGAGCGATTTGAGTTATCCACAGGCGAGCTTTCTCGTGTTTTAAGCTAAAAATTTTCGGGCGGGCGAGCGTTTTTTGTAGCGCTTTGCCCGCCTGTGGAAAACCAGCAGATGTCGAATGTGGATATTTTTATGCACAGCGTAATAGCCAGCAAACACGGACTGTAAAACAACTTATCAACGTGCATAACTCATTGATGTTGATAGTTTTTATGCAAGTTCGCGGTGCTCTTATCGCGACCAAGGTCGGCTCCTACAGGGTCAAAACTGGGGTTTGCGGCCCTGTGGATAACCACCAAAATCCAGCCCAAAAAGCGAGATCCCCAACCCTCCAAAATCACCCCTTCAACCGCCCCCGAAGCCTCACCAAAACCCACGTCATCCGACACAGATGCCCAGCAATCCCCGCCCCCACCACCACAACCAAACAGAACGCCATCCGCACCGAGTCATACAAAACATACCCACCCAGTCCCCGCGCCCGAGCTACCCCAAGCGCATGCCAAACGATCTCCACCAGCATCGGCAAGAACACCAACACCACCATCACCGCCATGCCCGCCAACGGCAGGCACCGCGCAAACAGCGCGGCCTCCACCACGCCCAGCGGCGCGTGCCGGTCGTGGGTGGGCACGGTCAGGGCGGTGGCCTGGTTGATCTCCTGGTACCAGGCGCCATAGAGAATGGCGACCACGGCCATCAGCAGGCTGGCCGCCGAGAGGGCGTCGCTCATGGCACGTACACCGCTGGGGTGGCGGCGAGGACGGTGCATAGCTGTTCGTAGGACGACTTGGTGATTTCGTAGGTGGACACGCTGCCGCGCTTTTTGCTGATGGAGGCCAGGGTGCCGTCGATGGAGGCGAGTTTTTTGTTCAGTTCCTCGATGACGTTGACGCTGTTCATGGTCACCAGGTAGGGGCCGTTGGCGCTTTCGGCGGTGGCGCCTTCCAGTACCAGTTTCAGGGTTTGGTCGATGGCATCGCGTAGCAGGTATTGGTATTTGGAGATGATGGAGCGCAGCAGCCCGCGGCTTTCGGTGGCGGTGGTCTGGAAGATTTTGCTGACGGTCTGCTCGTCCGGGATGTTTCCGGCAAAGACGTTTTCCACCAGCAGGAACAGGCGGTATTCGAGGATATCGGTGCCGCGCTTGAGTGCTTTTTGGCCGCGCATCATGGCCAGGTATTCCTGCAGGGCGGATTTGCCGTAGCCGGCCAGGGCGGTGGGTACGCTGGCGGGGGCTGTCCCGATGATTTGGCCGATTTCTGCGATTTCGGCGGGGTCCAGGTTCAGGTCGAATTCGATGCGCATCCGTTGTTCTCCATGGGGACGACTTGAGAGCTGAGTGCTCTGGGTCGAGTAATCCATAGGGGGATGCGGGAAGGCTGTAGGAAATTTCCCAAGTTGGTGGCCGGGAGTTTTTCTGGGTCAGGGAGGACCAGCGCAGCCTGGCGGCAGCGGCTACACGTCAGGCTCAGGACTGTAGGATGAACTGTGCTTCCAGCTTGCCCAGGAGGTCGAAGGTATTCATGTAGGGCACGCCGAACCATTCGCACACGTTGGGAATGATGAATTTGCGCTTGATGGCGTCGTTGTAGACTTCGTGGGTGACCACTACTGCGCCTGTTGTCATGGCTCTCGCGATTAGCCAAGGGTCGGCGCCACGCAGGAATTCGTCCATGGCGCCGGCATGCATGGCGGGGGCGTTTTCGGCTACCGCGGCGACGACCTTGGCGTAGGCCTTTTGGGTGTCTGCATCACTGATATCGTGAAACAGATCGCCATTGTCATGCGCCCACTGGGTCAGTTCATCGTTGCCTTTGATCAACTCTTCACGTACCGGAACGATGCTTGCCAGTTGCTCAGCCTGGTTTTGCACCAGCAGCCAGTTCCAATACCCAGGGCAGACCGCCATTGAGTAGTAACGGTTTTTGGCTTCGATCAGGGTGTTGGAATCCAGTAGGTGCTTCATTCCGTGAGCTTGCTCGCATAGGTTTTCAATTTGGCGGGCTGCATTCCCAGCAGGCTCCCCGCTTCGCGCAACAGCATCCGCCCACTCATGGCCTGCGCCAGCACTGCGCGGCTGAAGCGGGCGCTGTTTTTTGCCGTCGCGGTGCGGTAGTAGTCGCCACCCCCACCGTCCTTGTCCCGATAGGCTTGCAGTACTTGGCGGTAGTAGGCGCCATACGCCCCGCTGCTGATCAGGCCAAGGTCACGTGCGCGACGGCCGATAACCAGGGTGCTGACATGGAAGCGGCCGGCGAGTGGGGCCAGGTTTTGCTGCCATTCAATGTCGCCGTCCCAGAGGGGCCGTATTTGCTGTTCCGGCACCAGAAACTCGCCGGCCACCGCGTTGCAGAAGACCTCTTCGCGTCTGCCGTTTGGGCTGCCGCCATCGGACAGGCCCGTGCTGCCGATCCACAGGTGCGCCAGTTCGTGCATCAAGGTAAATAGGCGGGCGGTAGGGGCGTCGGCGCTGTTGATGAAGACCACTGGGGCGTAGGCGTTGCTGATGGCGAAGCCGCGGAATTCACCGACATCCAGCTTGCGGTGGGTGTTGCCCAAGGCCACGCCGCTTCGCATGACAAGAATGCCGATGGCTTCGCACGCTTCTATCAGGCGGCGGGAATAGTCGTCGTATCCAAGCCGGGCGGTATAGGGATCAACTCCCAAGGTACGGCGCATGTCGGCAACTACGGTGGCAATGTCCGTGGACACCTCGAACCGGCCGACGAAGCCCAGGCGCTCCCGACCATGTTCGTCGAGGTACTCCAGGTACCACTGTTGTTTGCTGATCACGTCTTTGACGGTGTCCAGCAGGTTGAGGCTTGGGCGGTGAGGTGCGGCGCCACCCACGGTACGCAAGTCGGGCAGCCCCAGTTGCTCAATCGGCGGCTCTTTGAGGAACAGGAAGCCAAAGGGCACGTGCACCAGGCTGGCCCAGTGTTGTGCCTGTTTGAAGGTAGGCAGGCTATGCCCGGATTCCCAGGTTTGCACGCGCTCGGGTTTGGCATGGAGTTTTTTGGCCAACTGCTCGGCAGACAGGCCGGCGCGCTCACGGGACCAGGCGAGTAACATGGGATTGATAAAAGCGGCTTGGCTCATTGGCACACGCGGTTTGAAGATATCTCGCCAGTGTAGCGGCTAGGTTTGCGGGAAGGTTTGTCTGGACCTGGTTTTCAGCGACGAACGGTGATCCCAATTGCATGGGGATATTTCACTCGGCCACCACCCGGTTGCGCCCACTGGCCTTGGCCCGATAAAGCGCCCGATCGCTACGCCCCATCGCCGCTTCAGCCCCTTCATCACCCTCACGCAAATCACTGACGCCAATACTGACAGTCAACCCAATCACCTGCCCCCCATGCATCAACGGCGTAACCGCCAGCTTCTCCTGCAACCGCACGGCAAACACACACGCATCCCGGCGATGGGTTTCGCGCAGCAACACGGCAAATTCCTCGCCGCCAATCCGCCCGGCCACGTCGGTTTTGCGCAGTTGCCCGCTGAGAATGTTGGCGAAGTGCTTCAGCGCCAGGTCGCCGGTGGCATGCCCCCAGCGGTCGTTGATGTGTTTGAAGTGGTCGAGGTCGAGCATCAGGACGCAGGCGTTGTGCTGCTGCCCAACCAGTTGCTGCATGAAGTGCCGGCGGTTGGGCAGCTGGGTGAGGAAGTCGATGCTGGCGTGAATTTGCAGGTCGGCTTCCAGGCGTTTGCGTTCGGTGATGTCGGTGGAGGTGCCGATCATGCGCAGGGGGTTGCCGTCGGCGTCGCGGGCCACGACTTTGCCGCGGCTGTTGATCCATTTGTAGCTGCCGTCCTTGCAGCGGATGCGGTGCTCTACCTCGTAGGCGCTGGTGCGTTGCTGGAAGTGGGCCTGGATGGTGGCTTGCACAAACGGCAGGTCGTCGGGGTGGACGCGGTTGTAGCTGTCGCTGAGGTTGGGGGTCAGTTCGTGGGCTTCGTAGCCCAGCAGGGCTTTCCAGCCGGGGGAGTAGTGGATCTGGTTATGCAGTACGTCGCGGTCCCACACGCCGGTGCCGCTGTTGTCGATGGCCAGTGCCAGGCGGTCCTGGCTTTCGCGCAGGGCGTGGAGTTCGTGTTTGAGGGCGGTTTCGCGCTGTTCGGCCTGTAGCGCGGCTGCGGCCAGGTGTACCAGGTCTTCGAGCAGTTGCTGTTCGCCCGGGTGCAGTTGATTGCGGCCCAGCAGGATGAATTCGCCCAATGCCTGGCCGTTTTCATCAGTGATGAGGGCATGGCACTGCGGGCCTTGCAGGTGGGCAGGCGGCGGTGTTCCGCTGCTGGCTCGCAGGCTGGGTTGGCCGTTGTGGTGTTGCATCAGGATGG
Source organism: gamma proteobacterium L18 (assembly GCA_000497835.1). GTDB lineage: Bacteria > Pseudomonadota > Gammaproteobacteria > Pseudomonadales > Pseudomonadaceae > Aquipseudomonas. The sequence continues at coordinate 422,434 of KI547169.1, forward strand.
CGCAGGTGACGCCGAAGTGGCGTTGCGCGAGGCGAGTCAGTCCATGGAAGCGTTCGTCCGTTAGTACGTCTGGCTTGGGGGGCTGCTCGGCGTCGGCGTCCACGCTTGTCACCATGAATAAGGCCTGGGGCCATCATCGCACAGGTTATGCGGGGGTAACCGTCTGTCCGACGGGGTGTGTTCAAGATACACAAACCGAAAGCATTGGAAATTGCCAAGCCGGCCTATTTGATAACGAACGACCGATCTTCAAACGGCTGGAGAAGGTGCCTTTCGACTTCTACTACCACTATGAGTGCGAGGCAAAAGGTATCACCACCCAACACAAGCACAAGATAGTGGATTGGGAGGCGTGTGCGCTATATCGCAACGTAAAGCGTAGTCACGGCGCTCAGGCCTGGGAGACTGCATTCAGGGACAAAATTGAACGCCAGCTTCCTCAGAATGACCTGATGCTGCTGATGGGTACTGTTCATCGGTTTCCGGATCAATGGCTGATAGTCAGCCTGATCTACCCGCCTAGGCGACATCCTGAAACAGATCGCCAGCAGTCTCTGTTCTGAACGGGAGATGGACTGCTTCCGTGGACGGAACCATGTCTACCGCAGCCTCGGCAATGAGGCTGCGGTGACAAAATCGGTAATCTGCCTCGAAACAGACCATGCATACATTCTGGTTGCCAGCCTGGTCAATGACTTCCCGCACATGCCCAGGCTGCGTCTGGATATAGGCGCGAAAACCTGAGACGTAGCGACCCCAGTCACGATCTATCTTGTATTGATTGCGCACAGGCTTCGGGCATCCCAGTCCGGCAATGTGCTCATATTCGATGCCCGCGCCCGCCAGGCATTGGGCAAAAGACTTCTTCGAAAATCCGGGTTTTCTGGAGAGCGGATACTCGCGAACGTCCAATACTTTATCGACGCCCGCAGATTTGAGGCGTTCGATGAAGGCGTCGATGCTCAGACCTTCGTAGCCCGCAGTAAATAAAGCCATTCATTCCCCCTGGCATCCATGCGCTCAGTCGTAAAAATTCGCGAGACTATACCACCCCCGCATGGTCGGCCTGACGCGTGACGATGTATGGCGCCCTCGGTCATGTAACCCCGTTTTGCGAGGGCGTAGGCTGGCCTTTGTGGGCCCTGACAGTGCTAAAGTCCTGCCCATCAACCGCAAAGGAATCCCCCGTGGCAAGCAAATCCTATATCGAAAGTTCTCTGTCGGCCGGCGAGCAGATCGAGGCCGTGTTCAAGCTGCATTGGCTGAGCTGGGTGAATGTGTGGTTCTGGGTGCTGTTGGCGGTGCTGACGGTGGGCATCCTCTCCCCCGTGGCCATTTACAAGTGGCTGAGTCTGCGCTGCCAGGAGAATGGGGTGACCAACAAGCGAGTTATCCACAAACGCGGGATCATCAGCCGCACCACCGATGAGATGAAGCTGTCGTCGATCGAGACGGTGGATCTGGATCAAAGTGTGATGGGGCGGCTGCTGGGGTTTGGCACGGTGCGGATTACCGGGCGGGGGATCAGTGACTTGGTGTTGAAGGGGATTGATGATCCGTTGCAGGTGAAGCGGCATATTGAAGGGGTGAGTAACCCAGTGCGTTGAACCAGCGCCTTGCAACTGGCCCTGCCCTACCTGGTCTCTGTACTATGCGCCATGTTGTTCAATCTCTTGGGTAACTGATCATGAAGCGTCTGCTTTCGCTGTTGTGTGTACTGGCTGGTTTTCACCTTTCCATCGCCATGGCTGATGCTTCGGCGTCTGCCCAGCAAACCACCCAGAGTTTTTATGCCTGGTATTTGAAGCGCCTGAGCGATGACAAGGTGCCGCTCAATGACAACCCGCAGCAGATGCAGCAGTACGTGGCGGACAGCCTGATCAAGTCGATCGACAAGCAGGCCAAGAGCGAAGACGGGCTGGATGAGGACTACTTCATCAAGTCGCAGGATTATGACGATACTTGGCTGACCCATATCCAGGTGACCGAGACGGCCAACAAGGGCGCGACGGCGAAGGAGAATGTTGTGTTGGGGACTACCCAGGACAATAGCCAGGTGCTGAATGTGAGCTTGGGCAAGGATAAGGATGGCTGGAAGATTGTGGGTGTGGAGTTGGTGCCGACCGAGCAGTAACGCCTTCGATCGCGTCGCCTGCATCGCGGCCAAGGCCGGCTCCTACCAAGAACGGCGTAGGCGCCGACTTTAGTCGCGATGCAGACAACGCAGTTTCAAACTCAGTCATTCTCTATCTGATGGTGCTTGAACGATTTCACCACGGCGTCGAACGCCTCGCCATCGGCCTGCTGATGCTCGGCATCGGTACGCAGCCGCAAGGTGTAGTTGATGCCATCGTCGGGGCCCGTGCTGCGGTATTCGACGATCACCCGTCGCACAAACTCGCCATCAGTCCACTGCGCCTGCTCAGCCGGCTGCGAGTCCAGCACCACAGGCTGACGCTGCACCCCACCCGGTTCCACTTCCGATAATTCACTGTCCATCACCGACTTGGTGCTGCCCAGCATCGCGGCGTCGTAGCCGGCGTTGACGGTGATCTCGCGGTCGCCGCCCAGCGGGATCAACACGCCATCGTCGGTGCCATTGCCCTGGTAGGCGTTGGCCACCCCAGGTACTACGCCAAAGCCGAACGGGACGTTCTGGTATTCGGCGTGGCCGTCGAGTTTGATCATGCCATCCACCATCTGCTGCTGGGCGGTACTCAGCGTCAGCACTGGCTCGGCGCTGGCAGGCAACGCTTGGGTCAGCAACAGGGCAGCGGCCACAGTCCAGGCGTAGCGATTGAGTCGCGGCATATGGAATACGTCCTGTAGGAAAGAAGTCGTGGATAGTAGCGCAGATGCAACAAGCCCCGCGCTAGGCGGGGCTTGCTGATGATGCACGAAGCGTCAGGTCGATCAGAAAATGTTGATCGGGTAATCGACGAATACGCGCAGTTCGTTACCGCTGAAGTTGTACGGCGTCGGGTTGGCGGAACCGACATTGTCGGAAACGCGCAGGATCGAGCTACGTACACGCACGGTCAGGTCTTTGACCGGGCCTTGCTGAACCACGTATTGCAGCTGGTTGAAGATTTCACGCTCGGTGCCGCCGGTGGCGTCGCCTGCGGTGATGTTGTCGCCGCGCACGTAGGCGAACTTGTAGGTCAGGCCCGGGATGCCGTAGGCACCGAAGTCCAGACCGTAGGCTAGCTGCCAGGAGCGCTCGTCTTCACCGTTGAAGTCCGACCAGTAGGAGTTGGTCAGGTAGATCGAGGTGCCGCCGTCGCCCACGCCGCCGCCACGCTGGTAGCCGCCGTAGTTGTAGCCGGTGCTGCCGGTGCTGCGCTGGTGCGCGACCATGAACGAGTGCGGGCCCATGGCGTAGGTGGCCGACAGGCTCCAGATAGTGTTGTCACGGCCGGTGTCGTTGTCGTCAGCCCACTTGCTGTCCAGTTCGGTCTTGTAACCGTTGAAGTCGAAAGTCAGCGACTGGTCTTTCTGGATCGGCAATACGTAGGTTGCGCCCAGGTATTGCTTCTTGCCGACGTTTTCGATGGTGGTGCCGTACAGCGACGCCTTGAAGTTGTCGGTGAAGGCGTAGCTGCCGCCGTACACGTTCAGGCTTTTCAGCTCGCCGCTGTCACGACCTTCGGCGCTTTTCTGCGCTTCTTCGGTGAAGTGACCCACGTTCAGTTCCAGGCCCTTGATCTCTTTGGAGGTGATCAGGGTACCGGTGAAGCTTTCCGGCAGCAGACGGCTGTCATCGGTGTTCAGCACCGGCAGGGCCGGCATCTGGTCACCGTACTTGATCACGGTGTTGGAGATGCGGAACTTGACCGCGGCACCGGCGCGGGCCAGGTCGCTGGCCGGCGAGCCGTCGTTGCCCTGACGGAAGAAGTCGATACCGCCAGCGCCGCTGCGGCTGTCGGATTGCTCCAGGTTCTTGGCGTACAGGCCGAAGGCGTCAACGCCCACGCCCACGGTGCCCTGGGTGAAGCCGGAGGTGAATTTGCCGATGAAGGCCTGGCCCCACTCGGACTTGTCGTCCTTGCCGTTCTTGTAATCACGATTGATGTAGGCGTTGCGCGCCAGCACCGACAGGTGGCTGTCTTCGACAAAGCCTTTGGCATCGTCTTGATCGCTGGCCATGGCCTGGGTGGCGCTCATCAGACCAATGGCGATCAGACCGATACGTGTGTTCAACATCTTGTTTTCCTTATTGCTGGTTAAGACGCCCGCCCAGTACGTTTCCCCGACGCAAAATGCAGAGGCCCGCGTGCACGAATGCAACGCGGGCCTCATCGAATACTGGACAGGTGGCTGATAGCCACAGGCGTTGGGCGGAATCCTAGCGGGGGCCCAGCCAGAGTGTCAATTTACCAGGAGTTTGGAGGGTATAACCAAATGTCGCAGCGAGGAGGGAGAGGCTCCATGCCTCTAAGATGTTTCGTCGTCGTGACGACTGTTACTGCTAATGGTGGAAGGAGCCCAGTAGTGCTTCCAGCTCGGCCTGGCTGAGCAGGCCGGCGGGGTAGCGGTCACTGAGTACCTGCAGTGGATCTTGTTTTTGCAGCTTGATGCCACCGTTGCATTTCAACCATTGCGCCACACGCTGCAACGAATCTGCAGTGATGGGCGATGGGTGCGTAGCCGGCTCACTGATTGCGTTCATATCGACACCTGTTTTCCCCGGATCCGTGAGCGGCAAACTTACCCACGCTTTGTGACAGAACGATTGATACGTGCTGCCATTTAAGCCGAAGAAGACGATACAAAAGCTATGCCACGGCGGGCTCACATATCCAGGCGGATACAAAAAACCCGTCACATGACGGGTTCTTCATTTGACTCTTCGATCAGCCTTTATGAGGCGCCGGTTGCTGTTGAGTCAGGCAATGAATGTTGCCGCCGCCCAGCAGCAGCTCGCGACCCGGAATCATGATCACTTCATGATCGGGGAAGATGCGCTGCAAGATCGCCTTGGCCTCGGCATCTTTCGGGTCGTCGAAGCTTGGCGCGATGATGCCGCCGTTGACGATCAGGAAGTTGACGTAGGACGCTGCCAGGCGCACCGAAGGGTTACGCTCCTGGCTGCCGGCCACTGGATCGACGCCGTCGCATTCTTCTTCAGTTGCATACAAAGGGCCGGGGATCGGCATTTTATGCACCACAAAGGTGCGACCTTTGGCGTCCTTGGTGTTCTCCAGGACCTTCATGGCTGCGCGGCAGCGGGCGTAGTTGGGGTCATTGGAATCATCGGTCCAGGCCAGTAACACTTCACCTGGGCGCACGTAACAGCAGAAGTTGTCGACGTGGCCGTCGGTTTCGTCGTTGTACAGGCCATCGGGCAGCCAGACGATGGTGTCCACGGCCAGGTGGTCACGCAGCACCGCTTCGATTTCTTCGCGGGTCAGGTGCGGGTTGCGGTTGCGGTTGAGCAGGCATTCCTCGGTGGTCACCAGGGTGCCTTCGCCATCCACGTGGATGGAGCCGCCTTCCAGCACGAAGCCTTCGGTGTGGTAGCGGCCGCTGCGCTCGATCTCCAGCACTTTGCTGGCCAGTTGCTCGTCACGGTTCCATGGCGAATACAGGCCGCCGTCGAAACCGCCCCAGGCGTTGAAGCCCCAGTCCACGCCGCGCACTTCGCCCTGGTCGTTGATGACAAAGGTAGGGCCGGTGTCGCGCACCCAGGCGTCGTCGTTGCTGATTTCCACCACACGGATGTTCGGCACGTCCAGGCGGGCACGGGCGTTGTCGTATTGGCCGGCCGAAACGGCCACGGTTACCGGTTCGAAGCGTGCGATGGCCTTGGCCAGCACCACGTGGGCAGCCTGCACGGGCTTGCCACCCAGGCGCCAGTTGTCGGGACGCTCGGGCCACACCATCCAAACCTGGGTTTGCGGGGCCCATTCGGCTGGCATGTGGAAGCCGTCGGCGCGTGGGGTGCTGGTGAAAGTGGTCATGGCGGGTCTGGACTCCAGGCAAGCATCAAGAGTGGTAGGTGCACGATACAGGTTAGGGCGGCACACACCAAACAGTTATAGCCGATATTTATCTGTATTTAAAGCCGCTTCCGAATACCCAACGCTCCAGCAACCGTCTTGAAATGGCGTCGTCTGTATCGCGACCAAGGTCGGCTCCTACGCCGTCCGTGGTAGGAGCCGGCCTTGGCTGCGATGCAGGCGACGCCTTCTCGTAGCAGCTGCCGAAGGCTGCGTCCTTGATACCGAGAATGGTTCTGAAGTTGCGCGGTGTCTGTGACGCGGCCTGGCGGCCGCTGCTACAGGGCTGCGGAACGGCATACAGATATTAATCGATTTCCGAGAGCACTTTATCTACGCAGTCGACGAAGTAATCCACGCTCTCGCGGGTCGTCACCATCGGCGGCTTGATCTTGAGGATGTTCAGATAATCCCCCGTGGGCTGCATGAAAATACCCAGTTCACGCAGCCGATCGCACAGGTAGGTGGTTTCCTCGGTGGCCGGTTCCAGGGTCTCGCGATTACGCACCAATTCCACGCCCAGGTAAAAACCGGAACCATGCACGGCCCCCACCAGCGGCTGGCGATCGATCAACGCCTCCAGCCGTGCCTTGAAATGACCGCCCACGACCCGGGCGTTTTCCCACAGGCCTTCCTCGCCCATTACATCCAGCACCGCCATGCCGATCTGACAGCTGACCGGACTGCCCCCGGCCGATGAGAAGAAGTAGCCTTCGGCCTCCAGCGCCTCGGCGATTTCCCGGCGGGTGATGACCGCACCCAACGGGTGGCCGTTGCCCATGCCCTTGGCCATGGTGATGATGTCGGGCACCACCCCCTGCTGCTCGAAGCCCCAGAAATACTCGCCCAGGCGGCCATAGCCGACCTGTACCTCGTCGGCGATGCAGACGCCACCCTGGGCGCGCACTTTGGCGTACACCTCACGCAGGTAGCCGTCCGGCAAAGCGATACCGCCGGCGTTGCCGTACACAGGCTCACAAATGAAGCCGGCCACCTGACGCTGTTGCACCGCCAGCCGGGCCAGCGTTTCGTCGACGTTCTGCACGTAACCAGCTGCGCTGTCGGCGCCACGGAAGGCGCCGCGGTAGGTATTGGGCGCGGTCACCGGGTGCACCCAGTCGGGCCGGGTGCTCAGGGCCTGGGGGTTGTCGGCGATCGAAGTGGAGATGGCATCGGTGGCCACCGACCAGCCATGGTAGGCCTCCAGCACGCTGAGCATGTCGCGCCCGCCACTGGCCGCCCAGGCCAGACGGATGGCCAAATCGTTGGCCTCGGTGCCGCTGTTGACCAAAAACACCCGATCGAAACCTTCGGGTGCCAGCGCCAGCAGGCGTTCGGAAAATTCGGCGATGGCGGCGTAATGGAAGCGCGAGTTGGTGTTCAGCAGCGACCACTGGCGCGCCGCCACTGCGGCCATGCGCGGGTGGCCATGGCCCAGCACCGCGACGTTGTTGAGCATGTCCAGGTAGGAGCGCCCGTGCATGTCGATCAGGTGGTTGCGCCAGCCGCGCTCGATCTGTGGCGGTGCCTGGTAGTAGTGCTTTTGCGAGCGGGCAAAACTGGCATCACGTCGCGCCAACAGCCCCTGGGCGTCGGCGATCGGCGCTGCATCACAGTTCCAGCCCAGCAAAGCCGCCGGCGACGGGCACAACGCCAGCCAGGCCTGCGCTCGCGAGGGCTGGGCGAACAAGGGCGGGCTGATTTCCTCGGCACGGCACAGTTGCACCAGCAGCATGCCACTGCTGCGCCCCACTGCCTGACCGCTGGCCAATTGCGCACCATCGGTCAGATCGCTGTCCACACCCCACAGGTGCAGGCTGACGCCCTCGCCCACCAGCCACAACCCTGCGTCCGCCGCACGGCGCAGCAAGCCGGCGAACGGCGCCTGCACGGCGCTGCCCTCGGGTACGTTCAGTTCTACGTGAAGCGCACAGGTGTGCGGCTCCACCACGCTATCGATCCGGGTGCGCGACAGACGATATTCGCCGTAAAGCGAGCCCGACTGTGGATAAGTCTTCAGCAAGCGCTCATCGATCCCTGCCTGCTGCCAATTGCCGTCGCTGAAATGCTCGCTCAATACCCCCAGGTCGACGGGCACGAAGGCCTTCGCGTCCAGGCCGGGTAGCAGCGGCGCACAACCACTCAAGTCTACCGCCGACAATTCGTGGCTGGTGGCCTGCAGGATCGCCGCCTCCATCAGGTCGAACGGCACGCAGGTGGCCACATCGAATATTTCCCACTCATGGGGCAGGTTGGCGGCCACATAGGCGTTGTCGGGCGCCACGATCAACTGCTGCTCGCTGCTGAGCACCACCACTGCGGCGCGGGCCACGATCATCGGCCACAGGGCCTGGCATTCGGCGCGGGTCAGGGGGTTGGCGGCATGATAGGCACGGATAGCGGGCAGGATCGCGAAAGGGTCGCCCCCGGCATGGTGCAGCAGGGCCGAGCAGGTGGCGCCCAGGTCAGCCACGCGCCAGGTGCGGATCAGGTCACCGAAATCGATCACCCCGCTCAGGCTCCACTGGCGCTGGGTATCGCGATGCCACACGCTGTTGTCATCGGTGATATCCAGGTGGATGGCTTGGCTGGGCAATTCGTCCTGCACGGCTAACAGTCGCTGCTCGGCCTGGGCGGCGGCTTCGGCCACCTGGGCGCGGCGCTCGGGGTCGGCCAGTATCGGCAGCAGCTCGGCAATCAGGGCCTGCGCGTGGCGGGGATCCCATTGCAGCGTGCGGGACAGGCCAGGGTGATCGAAATCGGCCAGCGCCCGGTCTACCTGGGCGCACAACTGCCCCATCTGCTCGCACAGGCGGGCACCGAAGTACGGCAGGCGGGTCAATGACTGACCGTCGATATACTCCAGTACACGGATCTGCAGCGACCGCTCGTCGACTTCAACGCTCAGCAAATCGCGCCCACCGATGGCCTGTCGCACACCCGGCACCGGTACGCCCCTGGACGCCAGGTGCGCCAAGGCAGCGTGCTGGGCCTGCAATTCAAGCGTTGCGTAATCGCCGTGACAGATTTTGAGTACGAAACGTCCATCATCGGTATCGACAAGGAAGTTAAGGTCTTGCTGGCTGCCTAATGGCGTCAATGCACCGTGCAGGCCATAGTGCGCACGCAGCAGCGCCTGCGCCTGTTCGGCGCTGACGACAGGGCTGGGCTGGCTGGACCGGTGGATCAACGTGGCAAGCGACATTGTGGGCGACCTCTTGTAGTTTTAAGCCGCCTATATCGCCACTGCGCCTGCGGATACGCAAGTGCATTGGTATATTTCCCGTTTGATCGCCCCTTGCGACAAATTGTCGATGAATCACGCTTGCACAGGGAAATCCCTGCCCACAAGCTATGCTGCAACCGCTCAATGTCAGTTATGGAAGAAGGCAAACCCCATGCGAATCCTGATCACCGGAGGTGCTGGTTTCATCGGCTCGGCACTGGTACGCCACCTGATTGAAAACACCGAGCACGAAGTGCTCAACCTCGACAAACTGACGTACGCCGGCAACCTGGAGTCGCTGACCAGCATTGCCAGCAACAGCCGTTACGAATTCGTCCAGGCCGACATTGTCGACCAGGCCAAGGTCAGTGCCGTGCTGGCCCGCTTCGAGCCCCATGCCATCATGCACCTGGCGGCCGAATCCCATGTCGACCGTTCCATCGACGGGCCATCGGACTTCATCCAGACCAACATCGTCGGCACCTACAGCCTGCTGGAGGCCACCCGTGCCTACTGGTCCAAGCTGCCAGCCGGCGAGAAAGAAGCCTTCCGCTTCCACCATATCTCCACCGACGAGGTGTACGGCGACCTGCACGGCGTCGACGACCTGTTCACCGAGACCACACCGTACGCGCCCAGCTCGCCCTACTCGGCCAGCAAGGCGGCCTCCGACCACCTGGTCCGGGCCTGGCAGCGCACCTACGGGCTGCCGGTACTGATCACCAACTGCTCCAACAACTACGGGCCGTTCCACTTCCCGGAAAAGCTCATCCCGCTGGTCATCCTCAACGCCCTCAAGGGCAAGCCGCTGCCGGTGTACGGCGATGGCAAGCAGGTGCGTGACTGGCTGTTCGTCGAAGACCACGCCCGCGCCCTGTTCAAGGTGGTGACCGAAGGCAAGGTTGGCGAAACCTACAACATCGGCGGCCACAACGAGCAACAGAACATCGACGTGGTGCGCAGCATCTGCGCCCTGCTGGATGAGCTGGCCCCCCAGCACCCGGCAGGCATCAGCCAGTACGCCGAGCTGATCACCTTCGTCAAGGACCGCCCGGGCCACGACCTGCGCTATGCCATTGACGCCAGCAAGATCGAGCGCGAGCTGGGCTGGGTGCCCGATGAAACCTTCCAGAGTGGCCTGCGCAAGACCGTGCAGTGGTACCTGGACAATCAGGAATGGTGCCGTCGCGTCCAGGACGGCAGTTATCAGGGCGAACGCCTTGGCTCCACCGACCCAAAGGATCTGATCGCATGAGCAAGGGTATCGTACTGGCCGGGGGCTCCGGCACGCGTCTGCACCCCATCACCCTGGGTGTTTCCAAGCAACTGCTGCCTATCTACGACAAGCCGATGATCTACTACCCGATCTCGGTACTGATGCTGGCCGGCATTCGCGAGATCCTGCTGATCTCCACCCCTACCGACCTGCCGCAATACCGTCAGTTGCTGGGCGACGGCAGCCAGTTCGGCGTTAGCATCAGCTACGCCGAGCAGCCATCACCGGACGGTCTGGCGCAGGCGTTCCTGATTGGCGAGGAGTTCATCGGCAACGACCCGGTGTGCCTGATCCTGGGCGACAACATTTTCCACGGCCAGCACTTCGGCGAGCAGCTCAAGCGCGCCGCCAGCCAGCCCAAGGGCGCCACGGTGTTCGGCTACTGGGTGAAAGACCCGGAGCGCTTCGGCGTGATCGACTTCGACCAAGACGGCAAGGCGCTGTCCATCGAAGAAAAACCCGCGCAACCCAAGTCCAGCTATGCCGTGACCGGCCTGTACTTCTACGACAATGACGTGGTGCAGATCGCCAAGGACGTGAAACCTTCGCCGCGCGGCGAGCTGGAAATCACTGACGTCAACAACGCCTACCTGGAGCGCGGCGACCTGCGCGTGGAGCGCTTCGGCCGCGGCTTCGCCTGGCTGGACACCGGTACCCACGACAGCCTGATCGAAGCGTCGCAATACGTGCAGACCATCGAGCACCGCCAGGGCCTGAAAGTGGCCTGCCTGGAAGAAATCGCCTACCAGAATGGCTGGATCGACCGCGAGCATCTGCTGGTGCGCGCCAAGTACTTTGGCAAGACCGGCTACGGCCAATATCTGTACAGCATTGCAGGGGAAACCAGATGAATGTGATCGCCAGCGAAATACCTGAGGTGCTGATCATCGAGCCAAGGGTATTTGGTGACGAGCGCGGCTTTTTCTTCGAAAGCTTCAACGCGAAGGCCTTTGAACAGTCCACCGGCATCACCGATGCTTTTGTCCAGGACAACCACTCCCGTTCGCAAAAGGGTGTGCTGCGTGGCCTGCACTACCAGATCGAAAACGCCCAGGGCAAGCTGGTGCGCGTCACCGCCGGCGAAGTGCTGGACATGGCGGTGGACATCCGTCGCAGCTCGCCCACTTTCGGCAAGTGGGTGGCTGTGCGCCTGAGCGCGCAGAACAATCGCCAATTGTGGGTGCCCAAGGGCTTTGCCCATGGTTTTGTGGTGCTCAGCGACTATGCTGAGTTCCTGTACAAGACCACGGACTATTACACCCCCTCTGCCGAACGCTGCATCCGTTGGGACGACGAGACCCTGAACATCGACTGGGAGCTGGGCGGGATCATTCCCCAGTTGTCGGCCAAGGACCAGCAAGGCAAATCCCTGCAAGAGGCAGACCTGTTCCCATGACCCAAAAGATCCTCATCAGTGGCCAGTTCGGCCAGGTGTCCCGCGAACTCCAGCAGCGCCTGGGGCACCTGGGCGAATTGCACGTGCTGGGCCGCGACAAGCTGGACCTGTCGCAGCCCGAAAGCATCCGCGAGGTGGTGCGCAGCCTGCGCCCTACCCTGATCATCAACGCCGCCGCACACACGGCGGTGGACCAGGCGGAAACGGAAGAGGATCTGGCATTCGCCATCAACGCTACTGCCCCTGGGGTCTTTGCCCAGGAAGCAGCGGTGCTGGACATCCCGCTGATCCATTACTCCACCGACTACGTCTTCGACGGGCGCAAGGACGGGGCCTACACCGAAGACGACGAAACCAACCCGCTCGGCGTGTATGGGCGCAGCAAGCTGGAAGGCGAGAAAGCCATCCGGGTCGCGGGCGGCAAGCACCTGATTCTGCGCACCAGTTGGGTGTATTCGCTGCACGGGCGCAACTTCCTGTTGACCATGCAGCGCCTGCTGCAGGAAAAGCCGGAACTGCGCGTGGTGGCCGACCAGATCGGTGCGCCGACCTGGGCCGGGACCATCGCCGGCACCACCCAGAGCTTGATCGAGCACTGGCTGGCCGGTAACGCCGGGCCATGGGGCACCTTCCACCTGACGGCGAAAGGCGAAACCTCGTGGTTCGGCTTTGCCCAGGAAATCGGCAAGCACCTGCTGGCCGAGGACAAGCCCTGTGCCACCCTGGAACCGATCCCCTCCAGCGCCTATCCGACTCCCGCAGTGCGCCCGTTGAACTCGCGACTGGACTGCAGCCGTCTGGAACAACAGTGGAATGTACACCTGCCGCATTGGCGCGAAGCGCTGATCGAGTGCCTGGCACCCCTGGCATGACGCATAATGCGCCGGACATCCTCCGGCGCATTTGCTTTCGACATGACCCCTACGCTCCCCCGCCGCCCCCGCTGGCGTAGCCTGGCCTTGCTGGCCCTGTGCCTGGCGCCACTGCTATGGCCATTGCAGCACCTTGCCGAGCGTTACTACCGCAGCGAACTGGTAAGTCAGAACCGCCAGACCCTCGACCTGTACGTGGCCAACCTGCTGGGCACCCTGCACCGCTATGAAACCCTGCCGCAGATACTGGGCGACCTGCCCGCGCTGCGCGCGACGTTGGCGGCACCCGCCGATGCGCAGGTGGTGGACCATGCCAACCGTCTGCTCAAGGATATCTGCGAACAGACCGGCGCCGAGGTGATGTACCTGCTGGACCCGAGCGGCAACACCCTGGCGGCGTCCAACTGGCAGAAAAAAGACAGCTTCGTGGGCCGCAATTTTGCCTTCCGCCCCTACTACAGCGATGCCATCGCCGGGCGTGTGGGGCGTTTCTTCGGCATGGGCACTACCTCAGGCAAGCGCGGCTATTTCTTTGCCGCCGCGGTGCATGAGGGCGACAAGGTGGTCGGCGCCCTGGTGGTCAAGGTGGACCTGGACCACACCGAAACCTTGTGGGGCAAAACCCCCGAGCAACTGTTGCTGACCGACCAGCACGGCGTGGTCATCCTGACCTCCCAGCCCGAATGGCGCTTCCGGGCCACCCGGCCACTGAGCGAGGAAGAACACCAGTCCATCGCCTCCATCCAGCCCTACCCCACCCAGGTGCCACAGCCCCTGAGCCTGGATGAAAAAGCCTGGATCATGCAAAGCCACCCCATCGCCGAGACCGGGTGGAACGCCAGCATCCTGGCCCCTCGCGCCTTGATCGACCGTCCGGTGCGTACCGTGCTGGCCATCGGCGGCGCGGCCTTGCTGGTGCTGATGCTGTTGCTGGGGCTGATGATGCAGCGACGGCGCAATTACCTGGACCGAATCGCTTTCGAAGCCAAGGCCCGGCGCGAACTGGAAGTGCGCGTCAGTGAGCGCACCAGCGATCTGGAGGCACTGAACAGCCGCCTCAAGCAAGAGGTACTGGAACGCGAGCAGGCGCAGCAGGAACTGGTGCGCGTACAGGACGAAGTGGTGCAGGCCGGCAAGTTGTCGGTACTGGGCACCATGTCGGCCAGCATCAGCCACGAACTCAATCAGCCCCTGGCCGCCATCCGCAGCTACGCCGAGAACGCCGAAGTACTGCTGGACCACCAGCGCACTGAAGACGCCCGCGGCAACCTGAAACTGATCGGCGAACTGACCGGGCGCATGGCCTCGATCATTGCCCACCTGCGCGCCTTCGCTCGCCGTGACCGCCACGCGCTGGAAAGCGTGGCATTGCAACCAGCCCTGGACGATGCCCTGGCGCTGCTGGCCAAGCGCAGAAGGGCCATGGCCGTGGAGCTGTTCCGCGACCTGCCCGATGCTCCGCTATGGGTGCAGGCCGGCGAAACCCGCCTGCGCCAAGTATTGAGTAACTTATTGGCCAACGCCCTCGACGCCCTGACTGAAAAGGCCACCCCACGCTGCCTGTGGATAAGTGCCGAACAGACCGCCGAGGGTGTCGACCTGCTGATCCGCGACAACGGCCCCGGCTTTACCCGTGAATCCCTGGCCCATGCCCGCGAGCCGTTCTTCACCACCAAGACCCGTACCCAGGGGCTTGGCCTGGGCCTGGCCATCTGCGATACCCTGATGCGCGCCCTGGGCGGCGAACTGCTGCTGGGCAACCACCCGCAGGGCGGCGCGCTGCTGACCGTACGCCTGCGCAGTGCGCCACCGGGCGTCAATCTACAACCGCCAGAGGATCCCTCCGCATGACCACGGTTTCCGCCATCGACAGCCAGATCCAGGTGGTGCTGATCGATGACGATCCTCACTTGCGCCAGGCCCTGAGCCAGACCCTGGACCTGGCCGGCCTGAAGGTGTTGCCCCTGGCTGACGCCAACGGCGTGGCCGCACTGATCGAGCGTGACTGGCCCGGCGTGATCGTCAGCGATATCCGCATGCCCGGCATCGACGGCCTGGAACTGCTGCAGCAGTTGCACGCCCAGGACGCCGAACTGCCGGTGTTGCTGATCACCGGCCATGGCGACGTGCCGCTGGCGGTGCAGGCCATGCGCGCCGGCGCCTACGACTTTCTGGAAAAACCCTTCGCCAGCGACGCCCTGCTGGACAGCGTGCGCCGCGCCCTGGCCCTGCGCCGGCTGGTGCTGGACAACCGCAGCCTGCGCCTGGCCCTTAGCGATCGCCATGAACTGAGCGCGCGACTGGTAGGCCAGTCGCCTTCCATGTCACGCCTGCGCGAGCAGATTGGTGCCTTGGCGGCGACCAAGGCCGACGTGCTGATCCTGGGTGAAACCGGTGCCGGCAAGGAGGTGGTCGCCCGCGCCCTGCACGACCTGTCCAGCCGCCGTAACGGGCCCTTCGTGGCCATCAACGCCGGTGCGCTGGCCGAGTCGGTGGTGGAAAGCGAACTGTTCGGCCACGAGCCCGGCGCCTTTACTGGCGCGCAGAAGCGCCGCATCGGCAAGTTCGAGTTCGCCAACGGCGGCACGCTGTTCCTCGATGAAATCGAGAGCATGAGCCTGGACGTGCAGGTCAAACTGTTGCGCCTGCTGCAGGAGCGTGTGGTGGAACGCCTGGGCGGCAACCAGCTGATCCCCCTGGACATCCGCATCATCGCCGCCACCAAGGAAGACTTGCGCCAGGCCGCTGACCAGGGCCGGTTTCGTGCCGACCTTTATTACCGCCTGAACGTCGCCTCGCTGCGCATCCCACCCCTGCGCGAGCGCGGCGAAGACGCCCTGATTCTGTTCGAGCATTACGCCACCGCTGCCAGCGAACGCCATGGTTTGCTGGCCAACCAATTGATGCCCGGCGAGCGGGCGTTGCTGCTGCGCCATACCTGGCCCGGCAACGTCCGCGAACTGCAAAACGCTGCGGAGCGCTTCGCCCTGGGGCTGGACCTGGAATTGGACAACAGTCAGCCGGCAGCCCCCAGTGCGCAACCTGCTCCCATGGCGGGTAACCTCAGCGAGCAGGTCGAGCATTTCGAGCGGGCGCTGATCGCCTCGGAAATGGCCAGGCCTCATGGCTCCCTGCGCAGCCTGGCCGAGGCGCTGGGTATCCCGCGCAAGACCCTGCACGACAAACTGCGCAAGCACGGCCTGAACTTCGCCGCAGGCGAGGACAGCGACACATGAGGACCCAACCATGAACCAGGACTGCGTGGACCTTGCCGCCATCCTGCACAGCGACATCCCCCTAACCCGCGACATGGGCCTGGAGGTCATTGCCTGGCAGGACGCGACCCTGCGCCTTCACCTGCCGCTGACGCCCAACGTCAATCACAAGAGCACCATGTTCGGCGGCAGCCTGTACTGCGGCGCGGTGCTGGCGGGCTGGGGCTGGCTGCACCTGCGGCTGCGCGAGGAAGGCATCGAGGGTGGGCATATCGTGATTCAGGAAGGGCAGATCAGCTACCCGCTGCCGGTGACGGGCGATGCGGTGGCGGTGTGCGAGGCGCCGGATGACAAGGCCTGGAAGCGCTTTCTGGCGTCGTGGGCGAGGTATGGCCGGGGGCGGTTGACGTTGGATACCTGTGTGTTCAATCAAGGCAGCAGTGATGCGGCGGTGCGGTTCAGCGGGCAATACGTGCTGCATCGCTGAAAGCCGAACGGTCCCTGTAGCAGCGGCCGACAGGCCGCGTCATGGGCGCCGCGGTGTACCTGATGCACCGCGCGAACCAGACGCAGCCTTCGGCAGCTGCTACAGGGTTTGCGTCACCGCCGTCAGATACGCGCCAACCGCAGCAACGTCTCGCGCCAAGCCGCCTTGGCCGGCAAGGCCAGGAAGAAGGTATTGAGCAGCGACTCGCGCGCCGGGTAGGTGAACGCCTGCCCTTCCACATCCAGCACCTCGCCCCCGGCGCCTTCAAGCACCCCTTGGGCCGCCGCCGTGTCCCACTGCGACGTCGGCGCCAGGCGCGGATAACAGTCAGCAGCCCCTTCGGCCAACAAGCAGAACTTCAGCGAGCTGCCAATATTGGCCAGCGCCAGTTCGCCCAGGCTCGCCGACAGCCCGCTCAGCAAGCGCTCCTGCTCAGGGCTTGAGTGGCGACGGCTGGCCACCACGGTAAACGCTTCCCCGGCTGGCGGCGCGTTGCGGACCGCGATCGGTTGCGGCGCTTCACCAGCGTCCGAGCGCCAGGCCCCCAGGCCCGCGCCACCGAAGTAGCAACGGCCATTGGTGGGCATGGACACCACGCCAAACACAACGCGGCCCTGCTCGATCAAGGCGATGTTGACGGTGAACTCTTCACTGCCCGCGATGAACTCCTTGGTACCGTCCAACGGGTCTACCAGCCACCAGCGCGTCCAGGCCTGGCGCTCGGCCAGGGAAATACCGCAGTCCTCCTCCGACAGGATCGGGATGGACGGGTCGAGCGCTGTCAGGCCATCGACGATCACATGGTGCGCGGCCAGGTCTGCTGCGGTCACCGGCGAGTCGTCGGCCTTGGAGCTCACTTCCACGCCAGCACGCCAGAACGGCAGGATAGCTTCGCCGGCGGCACGGGCCAGTTCGATAACGCCCGGCAACAACGGGTGGGACGAAGTCATAGGGTAAAGGCTCCACGTTGGATCAGCAGGTCACGGGCCAGGTAGAGGGCGGCCAGCGCCCTGCCCTCGGAAAATTGCGGGTGGGTGGCCAAGGTGGCCAGCTCGCGCAGGTTGACGCGGTCAACGCGCATGGGTTCGGGCTCATCGCCCTCCAGGCGCTCTTCATACAGGTCAGTGGCCAGCACCACCTGGATTTTCTGGCTCATGTACCCCGGCGACAGCGACAGCTCGGTCAGGTGCTCCAACTGGCGCGCGCCAAAGCCGGCCTCTTCCTTCAGCTCGCGGTCGGCGGCGGCCAACACGTCTTCACCCGGCTCGATCAACCCTTTGGGCAGCGACAGCTCGTAGGCATCGGTACCACCGCAGTATTCTTCCACCAGCACCGCGTGCTCGGCGTCGACCATGGCCACGATCATCACCGCGCCGTAGCCGTTGCCGCGCCCCACCAGGCGTTCGTAGGTGCGTTCCACACCGTTGGAGAACCGCAACTGCACCTCTTCTACCCGGAACAGACGGCTACTGGCGACGATCTCGCGGGCGAGGACGGTAGGTTTCTGGCGCATGGGACAGCTCCTTGGCGTGAACGGGTTACTATACCGTGGCTTGGCGTGGCAGATGCCATTCTTGTCCATTCACTGCCTGAGAATCTTTCGTATGCACCCCATAACCTGGCGCGATATCGACACCGTCCTTCTGGACATGGACGGCACCCTGCTGGACCTGCATTACGACAATCATTTCTGGCTGGAACATCTGCCCCAGCGCTACGCCGAAACCCACGGCATCAGCCGCGCCATGGCCGAACTGGAAATGCGCCCGCTGTTCGAGAAGAACGCCGGCACCCTGAACTGGTATTGCCTGGATTTCTGGAGCAACGAGTTGCGCCTGCCGGTGCGCGAGCTCAAGCTGGAAACAGCGCACCTGATTGCCCTGCGCCCCCATGCCGATGCCTTCCTGGCCGCCGTGCGCGAGGCTGGCAAACGCGTGATCCTGATCACCAATGCCCACCGTGATTCGCTGTCGGTAAAGCTTGAGCGCGTGGCCCTGGCACCTTACTTCGAGCGTTTGATCAGCTCGCATGATTACGGCTTCCCCAAGGAGAGCCAGAACTTCTGGAGTGCCCTGCAGGCCGATATCGACTTTGATCCGGCGCGCAGCCTGTTCATCGATGACACCTTGCCAATCCTGCGCAGCGCCCGCACTTTCGGCGTAGCCCACCTGCTGGCCGTACGCGAGCCTGACAGCAGCAAGGGCCACAAGGACACCGAGGAATTCAACGCCGTGGACGACTACCGCGAACTGATTACCGGCCTGTAACGTGGGAGCGGGTTCTACCCGCGAAAAGAGCACCGCGCCGTAGCAGACATACCTTGGCACGTTCTTCGCGGGTAGAACCCGCTCCCACATCGACTGCGTCTATCGAGGTATTGGCATTAGCGATTAGACGGCGATTTGCCACACGCCTAGGCTTTCATCATCTATCAGAGCGGTATCGTTTCCATGGACACCCAACAGCCAGCCAGCCAGACCTACGGCTACACCCTACTCGCTCAAGACGGGCAGGACAGCACAGCCCTGGCCGAGGAGGTAGCGCTGGCCATCGCTTACAACGGCATCAGCCAGGCCGTGATGCTGGTCAGCCCAACCGATCTTGAGGATTTCATCGTTGGTTTCAGCATTGGCAGCGGCATCGTCGCCTCGGCCGATGATATCTACGACATGAAGCTCAGCGGCTGCGGGTCAGCGCAACAAGCCGAAGTGGAGATATCCAGCCGGGCATTCTGGAACCTCAAGGACCAGCGGCGGCAGCTGGCGGGTACCAGCGGTTGCGGGCTGTGCGGTGTGGAGGCCGTGGAACAGGCGCTGCCCGAGCTGAACGTACTGGCGGGCGCCCCGCTGCCGCCCGCGCACTGGCTCGAAGGCCTGCGCCAGCGCATCGGCGAGTTTCAGCCGCTGGGGCAGCACTGCGGTGCGGTGCATGCTGCGCTGTTCATGGACCATCAGGGCGAGCTTCTGCTGGGGCGCGAAGACATCGGCCGCCATAACGCCCTGGATAAACTGATCGGGGCGCTGATTCGCCAGAACATCGCCACCACCGGCGGCTTGGCCGTGGTGACCAGCCGTTGCAGCCTGGAGTTGATCCAGAAGGTACTGCGGGCAGGCATCCAGACGCTCGTCAGCCTGTCGTCACCCACCGGGCTGGCGGTGCAGTGGGCACGTCGGCACAACTTGAATCTGATTCACCTTCCGCAAAAAAGCGGGTCCAGGGTGTACAGCCAGTCCAAGGCGTGAGACCGTTGCGTCTTCAGCTTCTTCATGTATCCAAAGCCAACAAAAAAGGCCATTTCACTGCTGAAATGGCCTTCCCGAAGTATATCTGACACACCAAAACACACAAAGTTTCATCCTGAAAACAACAACTTATAAAATTGTGTACAAGTCGTGTTATTCGTCGGTTTCATGTTGTCAGCTTTCTTACAGAGCCTCAGGATCGCGCCGTCATCCCACTGAGACTTAGTCTATGAAGTACACCTCGATTCTCTTGTTGTCCCTGAGCCTGGTCAGCGGCTTCGCCTCCGCCGGCGGCACCGCAGAAGCAGGTATCGGCGGCGCATTGGGTGGGGTTCTGGGCGCAGCAGTCGGCCAGCAACTGGGCGGCAGCACCGGCGCTGCGATTGGCGCAGGCCTGGGTGGCGCCGGTGGCGCTGCGGTTGGCGCGAACAAACATAGCCGTGGCCAGGCCGCGATCGGTGGCGGCCTCGGCGCTGCGGGCGGCAACGTGCTGGGCCGTAGCGTAGGCGGCAGCACCGGCGGCCTGATCGGTGCGGCCGCGGGCGGCGGTGCCGGTGGCGCGCTGGGTAACTACATGGGCAACGAAAGCAACCGCGAGGCTCACAGCCGCGGCTACGACGACCGCCGCCATTACCGTGGCCACGACCGTCGCTGGGACCACCACGACCGCCGCCACTGGCGTCACCGCTGACAACCTGTAGCAGCGGCCGACAGGCCGCGTCACGGACGCTGCTACAGAGGCGAGGCGTACACTGTGGGAGCAAAGCTTGCTCGCGATGGCGTCAGTGAGGGCCCCTCGCTAGCAAGCTTTGCTCCCACAGTGTGTACCTCCACAAGACAGTTACTGCTACAGCGACAGTGATCAGGTCAAGCGCTGCAGGGCCTCCCGCAGCGCTGGCGGGATGGTCACCGGTTGGTTGCTCTCGCGATCAACGAACACATGCACGAACCGTCCCGCCGCGCAGGCATCCGCTTCCCCCGCCTTGAACACCGCCAACTCGTACTGCACTGAACTGTTGCCCAGCTTGCCAACCCGCAACCCAATTTCGATACGATCGGGGAAGGCAATGGAAGCGAAATAGTCGCAGGACGAACTGACCACAAAGCCCACCACGCCGCCATCGTGAATATCCAAGCCACCCTGCTCGATCAGGTAGGTATTCACCGCCGTGTCGAAAAAGCTGTAATAGGTGACGTTGTTGACGTGACCGTACACATCATTGTCGTGCCAGCGCGTGATGATCGGCTGGAAGTGCCGGTAGTCCTCGCGCTGCGGCATTGCTTCATTCATCCGTGGGTCACCTGTGCGAACGTACCGCCCTCGCGGGCAAGGCGGCTGATCAGCTCAGCCGGCTGCCAATGCTCGCCGAAGCGGCCCTTGAATTCCAGCAGGCGGCGCTCGATCTCGGCCAGGCCCTGCTTGTCGGCCCAGGTCATGGGGCCACCGCCTTCCTGGGGGAAGCCGTAGCCGTTGAGGTACACCAGGTCGATGTCGTGGGCCGATTGGGCAATGCCCTCCTGAAGGATTTTCGCGCCTTCGTTGACCAGCGCAAGCACGCAGCGGTCGACGATTTCCTCGGCACCGATGGCACGGCGGTCGTAGCCCATGCCGTGGCTGACACCAATCACCAGGGCGTCGACCTCGTCATCGTGCTCGGCCTGACGGCTGTCCTGTTCGTAGTGGTAGTAGCCGTCGCCGCTTTTCTGGCCAAAGCGGCCCATCTCGCACAAGCGGTTGTCGATCTGCACTTCCGGCTCACGCATGCCTTGCCCCGAAAGCTGGCGGGCACGCCATTCCAAGTCGATGCCGACCACGTCGTACATGCGGAATGGCCCCATGGCAAAGCCGAAACCTTGCAGCGCAGAGTCCACCTCGAAGGGCAGCGAGCCTTCCAGCAGCATCATCCGCGCCTCTTTCGCATAGGGGTGCAGCATGCGATTACCGATGAAACCGTGGCAGTTGCCCGACACCACGCTGACCTTGCCCATGCGCTCGCCCAGCGCCAGACTGGCTTGCAGCACCTCAGGGGACGTCTTGGCGCCGCGCACTACCTCCAATAGCTTCATGATGTGGGCAGGGCTGAAGAAGTGCAGGCCCAGCACCTGCTCGGGGCGGCTGGTGACTGACGCGATGGCGTCGATGTCCAGCGCCGAGGTGTTGCTGGCCAGGATAGCGCCCGTTTTCAGCACCCGGTCCAGGTCGCGGAATATCTGCTGCTTGAGTTCGAGGTTTTCATAGACCGCCTCGATCACCAGGTCCACGTCGAAAATAGCCGGGTAATCGGCCACCTTGGCAATGCGCGCCAGGCGCCGCGCCGCCTCGGCTTCATCAATGCGACCCTGTTCGACATTGCGCGCCCAGGTATGCCCGACGATCTCCACCGCCTGGTTGAGCATCTGCGGGTTGCTGTCCATCCATTTGACCTGGATACCGGCTGCGGCCAGGCACATCACGATGCCCCGCCCCATGGTGCCGGCGCCAATGACGGCGGCGCGTTGGATGTCGTAGCTGGTTTGGCTCATGGCAGATCCTCTGATGAAGGTAGCTGGGCAATCCCCAAACCATAGAACAGCACGGGCCGGTTTTGAACTTTATTCGGGTGATGCGGCTTATTCAGTGCGTGAATCCAGGCATAAAAAAACCGCCCCGGAGGGCGGTTTTTCAGGTCGTGGCAGCTGTTACAACTGTGGACCGGCAGTGCGGATGGCGTCGCTGACGTCGAACTTCTTGAAGTTCTCGATGAACAGCTTGGCCAGGCCTTTGGCTGCTTCGTCGTAGGCAGCCTGGTCAGCCCAGGTGTTGCGTGGGTTCAGCAGGACGGTATCAACGCCCGGTACGGCCTTCGGCACGTCCAGGTTGATGGTGTCCAGGTGCTCGGTCTCGGTACCGATCAGAGCGCCGCTCTGAATGGCCGCGATCACGCCACGGGTGGTCGGGATGTTGAAGCGCTTGCCAACACCGTAGCCGCCACCGGTCCAGCCGGTGTTGACCAGGTAGACCTTGGAGTTGAAGCCGCGGATGCGCTTGATCAGCAGCTCTGCGTATTCGCCAGCCGGACGCGGGAAGAACGGCGCGCCGAAGCAGGTGGAGAAGGTCGACTTGATGCCGGCGCCCGAGCCCATTTCGGTCGAACCGACCAGCGCGGTGTAGCCCGACAGGAAGTGGTAGGCAGCCTGCTCTTCGCTGAGGATGGACACTGGCGGCAGTACGCCGGTCAGGTCGCAGGTCAGGAAGATAACGGCGTTTGGCTCGCCGCCGAGGTTCTTCGGCGCGCGTTTTTCGATCAGCTCGCGCGGGTAAGCAGCGCGGCTGTTCTGGGTCAGGCTGTCATCGGCGTAGTCGGCTTTCTTGGTGACCGGGTCCAGGACCACGTTCTCCAGGACGGCGCCGTGCTGGATGGCTTTCCAGATGACCGGCTCGTTTTTCTCGGACAGGTCGATGCACTTGGCGTAGCAGCCGCCTTCGATGTTGAAGACAACGCCTTCGCCCCAACCGTGCTCGTCGTCGCCGATCAGGTAGCGGCTTTCGTCAGCCGACAGGGTGGTCTTGCCGGTGCCCGACAGACCGAAGAACAGGGTGACGTCGCCGTCTTCGCCCATGTTGGCCGCGCAGTGCATTGGCAGTACGTCGGCAGCCGGCAGCAGGAAGTTCTGCACCGAGAACATGGCTTTCTTCATTTCACCGGCGTAACGCATGCCGGCGATCAGGACTTTCTTGGCCGCGAAGTTGATGATCACGGTGCCGTCGGAGTTGGTGCCATCACGCTCTGGCTCGCACACGAACCAAGGGGCGTTCATGACTTGCCATTCCTGCTTGGCGCCCGGGTTGTAGTGCTCCGGGTTAATGAACAGGCAACGGCCGAACAGGTTGTGCCAGGCAGTCTCGGTGGTCATCTTGACGGCCAGGTAGTGCGCTTCGTCAGAGCCTACGTGAACGTGGGAGACAAACCGCTCGCGCTCGCCCAGGTAGGCGGCAACGCGGTCCCACAGGGCGTCGAACTTGTCGGCCGGGAACTTGCGGTTGATCGGGCCCCAGGCAATGGCGTCCTGGGTGGAGGATTCTTCAACGATGAAACGGTCAACTGGCGAACGACCGGTACGGTGACCGGTCTTCACTACCAGCGCGCCAGTATCGGCAAGCTCGCCTTCACCGCGATTCAGGGCTTCTTGTACCAGTTCATCGATGCTCAGATCGGTGTACACGGTGTTATTAGCTTGCGTCATGAGGTTCCCCGTCGGCCCAGGGCCGAGTACTCCAAACGTTTTGTAGTAGAGACAAAAAAACTACTACAGCTCAAAAAGTGGGCCGGATTATGCCAGAAACGCCTGGAAATAGTAGAGGCCTCCCGTCGAAACGGCGATAACCCGGCGGCACTTGCGCGAACGCGCACTACTTAAACGTTTCAGTGACGGGTATCTGACGGTTCGTCGATGCCGCCGCCAGCGAAAAGCTGAGCAACTTCAGTGCTATCAAAGAGATAGCGCTGGCTGCAGAACTGGCAGTCGATCTCGATCACGCCACCGCGCTCGATCACCAGTTCCTGCGCATCGGTCTCACCCAGGCTGACCAGCGCACGGGCCGAACGCTCGCGCGAGCAGCTGCAATGGAAGCGCAGCGGTTGCACGTCGAACAGGCGCACGGCCTGGTCGTGGTACAGGCGGTGCAGGATGGTTTCGTTGTCCAGGCCCAGCAGTTCTTCGGCGGTCAGGGTGCCGGCCAGCACGGCTGCGTCCTGCCAGCTGGCTTCACGCTCTTCGGCGTCCTTGAGCTTGTCGGCAGGCAGTTGCTGCAACAGCATGCCGCGGGCGCGACTGCCGTTGGCGTTCAGCCAGAAGCGCGTACCCAGCTGTTCGGAGACCTTGAAGTAGTTGGTGAAGCATTCCGACAGGTCGGCGCCATCCAATTCGACGATGCCCTGGTAGCGCTGACCCTTGGTAGGGTCTACGGTCATAGCCAGTACACCGTTGGGCATCAGGTCCGCCAGGGTGGCGCCCGGGTTGATTGCGTCGGCTTCGTAACGCGCCAGGCCGCGAATGTCGCGCTCGCTGGAGCATTCGATCATCAGCAGCGGTACCGGGCCGTCGGAACGGGCCTGCAGAATCAGCAGGCCGTCGAACTTCAGGGTACCGACCAGCAAGGCGGCCGCGGCCATGAACTCACCCAGCAGTTGGGCAACTGGCTCCGGGTACGGGTGCTTGGCCAGCACTTCGGCATAGCTGCGCTCCAGGGAAACCATCTCGCCACGAATGTCGCATTCGTCGAAGATGAAACGTTGGGTGAAATCGGTGTCCGGTGTGTCGTGCATAGAGGTCTGGGTATCTGATAATAGTGACAAGATGTTTACAAGGGCCTATAAAAGCCCGCTTTAGAGCGCCAGCCTGTGGCGGCTCGCTCTGTCCGACATAGAGGTATCTTATGAACAAACCCGCACTGTTCCAAGCAAGGTGGAACGTACGAGGCCTACTGCTTTGTAATCTAATCGCCTTCGCGCTGATCGGGCTGTGGTTGCTGCCGACCGGCCATGCGCTTTTCACATCTTTCGACGAATGGCTGTTCCATCTGCTCAACCAGCCCTTGGCCGACCACGTGGTGTGGCGTTCGATCTGGGCCGTGGCCAGCATGCGGCCGTTCGACATTATTGTCGGGCTGATCCTGCTGTCCTTGCTGATTCGCGGCAACTGGGTGATCGAAGCCATTCATTCCCGCCGCGCCACCTTTGCCTTTGTGTCGATGCTGGTACTGCTGCTGATCATCCGCGCCGTGTTCGACAAGGTCTGCGATGCCATGGGCTGGCAGCATCACAGCCCGTCGCTGGTACTCAGCGACGCCATCCGCCTGAGCGATCTGTACCCGCACATCGATTCGCACCTTGAGCTCAAGGACGGTTCGAACCAGAGCTTCCCGGGCGACCACGCCTCGGTGCTGCTGATCTGGGGCATGTTCATGAGCATTTTTGCCCGTCGATTTGGCCAATACCTGGTGATTTGGGGCCTGGTGCTGCTGTTTTCAATGCCGCGCCTGGTCGCTGGCGCCCACTGGGGCCAGGATGACTACATCGGCGGCGTGTCCATGGCACTGCTGGCGTTGGGCTGGGGCTACTACACCCCGTACGCCGCCAGCATCTCGGGCTGGCTGCTGCGCGTGACGCAACCACTGTTCCGCGTGCTGCAGCGCCTGCCGCTGTTCAAGTGCCTGAGCGTGGTCAGCGCCTAAGACTCGCTGTGGAACTGATGGAGCTGCCGACGCTGTTTCTTGGTCGGCCGCCCATCGGTGGTCACGCCCAGCGAGCCCGCCTTGCGCAACTGCGCAGCCTCTTCACGCTTGGCCACGCTTTGTGGCGTCTCTTCATATAGTAGCTGGGCCTCGGGCGCCCCTTTGCGCACCAATGACAAGGCCTTGACCACTACCGTGCGCTCATCGAAACCTGTGCGCAGCTGAAACTCATCGCCCACCCTGGGCTCCTTGCCCGGCTTGCAGCGCTCGCCCCGGCAATGCACCTTGCCGCTTTCTATCGCCGCCTTGGCCAACGCACGGGTCTTATAGAAGCGCGCCGCCCACAACCATTTGTCCAGACGAACCTTGTCGTCCTCTTCCTGTTTTTGTGCCACAACAAACCCTCGACTCAGGAATTTAATGGAACTGTACTACCGTGCCTGTCGGATGCAAGGTCAGACGTCAAAGGCTTAAAGTGCCCGTTCGGACCCAGGACAGTCAGCAGGCCCCGCCAGATGAACGAAATCTTCAGCTTGCCAGTCGATATCTATCGCCATTTGCACAGGTTTCTGCGTGAATACCGCGCTTTGCAGGACAGGTCGTTCCGCTGCTGCTATACGGCGGCTATGCTGCGATCAGAAAACCTTTACACCCTCGGTTGCCCTATTGAAAACATTTGATCATTTGACGGTTATCGGCCTGCGCGAGTGGGTGGCGCTCCCCGACCTGGGAGTCGCCGGCCTGCGCGCCAAGATCGATACCGGCGCCAGCACCTCCAGCCTGCACGCCACGGAAATTGAGCCGTTCGAGCGTGATGGCGAGCAATGGGTACGCTTCAACGCGCACCTGGGCACGGTGGTGCAATTGCGACACCGGCGCTGCGAAGCGCCGCTGGTGGCAATGAAAACCATCAAGAGCTCCAACGGCCACGCGCAGACCCGCTACGTCATCCGCACCACCTTGGCGCTGGGTGACCGGATCTGGCAGGTCGAATTTACCCTGGCCTGCCGCAAGGCGATGCGCTATCGCTTGCTGCTGGGCTCCAAAGCCCTGGTTCACGGCCAATTGGTGGTCAACCCGGGCGTTACCTACGTTCAAGACAAGCCGGTGTTTCCGGCCTCTACTACCTCTTCCACAGGTGTTGCATGAAGATCGCTGTGCTGTCGCGGAACCCGCGTCTGTATTCCACCCGCCGCCTGGTTGAAGCCGGGGTCGCCCGCGGGCATGAAATGGTAGTGATCGATACCTTGCGCGCCTACATGAACATCGCCAGCCACAAGCCGCAGATCCACTACCGCGGCAAACCGCTGGAAGGCTTCGACGCGGTAATCCCGCGCATCGGCGCCTCGGTGACGTTCTATGGCTGCGCGGTGTTGCGCCAGTTCGAGATGATGGGCGTGTTCCCGCTCAACGAATCGGTGGCCATTGCCCGTTCGCGGGACAAGCTGCGCTCACTGCAATTGCTGTCGCGTCGGGGTATTGGCCTGCCGGTGACCGGTTTTGCCCACTCACCGGACGACATTCCCGACCTGATCCAGATGGTCAACGGCGCCCCGCTGGTGATCAAGGTGCTGGAAGGCACCCAGGGCATCGGCGTGGTGTTGTGCGAGACCACCAAGGCGGCCGAATCGGTGATCGAGGCCTTCATGGGCCTGAAGCAGAACATCATGGTGCAGGAATACATCAAGGAAGCCGGCGGCGCCGACATCCGCTGCTTCGTGGTGGGCGACAAGGTGATCGCCTCCATGAAGCGCCAGGCCAAGCCGGGCGAATTCCGCTCCAACCTGCACCGTGGCGGCAGCGCCAGCCTGATCAAGATCACCCCCGAGGAGCGCATGACCGCCATTCGCGCCGCCAAGGTGATGGGTTTGAGCGTGGCCGGCGTGGATATCCTGCGCTCCAACCATGGGCCGCTGGTGATGGAGGTGAACTCCTCGCCGGGCCTGGAAGGTATCGAGGTGACGACCGGCAAGGACGTGGCCGGGATGATCATCGAGCACCTGGAGAAAAACGGCGGCCCGAACCTGACGCGTACCAAAGGCAAAGGCTGACCGTCCCCCACCCTGTAGCAGCGGCCGCCAGGCCGCGTCACAGGCAGCGCGGTGTACCTGATGCACCGCGCGAACCAGCCGCAGCCTTCGGCTACACGCCCTGTGGGAGCGGTTCTACCCGCGAAGAAGGTAACGCGGACTTCCTGGCATACCGCGGTGTGCTTTTCGCGGGTAGAACCCGCTCCCACATAGACAGTTGCTGCTACAGGGGGGTGCTACACCGCGTCTCGGGGCAGCATCAGGCCCAGCGGCAGGCGTACCCGGGCTTCCAGGCCGCCGCCAGAGCGGTTGCGCAGCTCGACGTTGCCGCCATGCATGGCGGCAATGCGCTTGACGATGGCCAGGCCCAGCCCGGTGCCCTTGCCGCTGCGGGCACGGTCGCCGCGAATGAACGGGTCGAAAATACTCGCCAGTTCGTCCTCGGGTATTCCCGCGCCACGGTCCAGCACGCTCAGCACCACGTAAGGTGCGCTGTTGTCACCCGACACGTAGGCCGCCACTTCCACCCCGTCCCCAGCGTGATGCAAGGCGTTGCCGATCAGGTTGGTCAGCAGGCGCTTCATCGATACCCTGCGCAACGGGAACGGTGGAATAGGCTCCAGGCACAGCCGCACACGCTCGTGAGGCTGGTTGAACGGCGCCACGGTTTCCTGCACCAGGTGTTCCAGGTCCACATCCTCGATCGCCTCATCGCGACCGTCTCGGATGAAGGCCAGGAACTGGTCGAGAATGGCGTCCATGTCCTCGATATCCCGCTGCATGTCCGCCGCCAGGTCGCTGGACGGGTCCATGAACTCGGTGGACAACCGCAGCCGTGTCAACGGCGTGCGCAGGTCATGGGACACACCGGCCAGCATCAGCTCGCGCTCACGCCCGGCCTGTTCCACGTCTTCGGCCATCTGGTTGAAGGCGCGATACACCTCGGTCATCTCGCTGGGCGTGTCGCTGATCGGCAAGCGCACGCTGCGCCCCTGCCCCAGCTGGCGCGCGGCAAACACCAGACGTTTGAGCGGCTGGCTGAGCTGGCGCACGAAAATCCACGCCGACGCCGTGGACAGCAGGCCGATGGCCAGGAACCAGCCCAGCACGCTCCAGATTTTCTGCCCGCGCAGCGGGTGCGGGTACAGCGGCACTTTCAGCCAGCCGGCGCCCAGGCTTGGCGCGCGTACCCACAGCGCCGGTGGCGCGTGCACGCGCAGACGCACCTCGGTGTCGGCACCCAGTTCGGCCTGCATCTGGCGTTGGTAGATTTCACTGTAGGGCCAGTGCTGCTCACCTTCCGGCACGCCGCCACCCACCACCCGGATCAAACCGGCAGCGTCGGCTATGCGCTCGCGATCATCTTCGTCGGCCGCCCAGTAGGCGCGCAGGGTCAGGGCCACGCCGTGGCTGTACTGACGGTCGACCAGCACATCCTCGTTCATCAATAGATAAACCAGGGTAAGCGCCTTGGAGAACAGCACGACAATGAGCACTAGCCACAACGTGCGGGCAAAGAAACTCTGGGGGAACCAAACGGGGGTCTTCATACACAGCAGCCATAAACTTTGCAGGAGCGAGCACAGCTCGCACTGATTGCGGATAACGAGCCGTCCTGGCCGATGAAGCCGGGACGGCTCGCTCCTACAAATGCCCCGTCACTTGCTGTTGCCGTCCGGCACGAACACGTAGCCAACGCCCCAGACGGTCTGGATATAGCGCGGTTTGGACGGGTCGGGCTCGATCATACGACGCAGACGGGAAATCTGCACATCAATGGACCGCTCCAGCGCGTCCCACTCACGACCACGGGCCAGGTTCATCAGCTTGTCGCGGGTCAGCGGCTCGCGGGCGTGCATCACCAGTGCCTTGAGCACGGCGAACTCGCCGGTGGTGAGCATGTTCACCTGGTCGCCGCGCTTGAGCTCGCGGGTGGCCAGCGACAGCGAATAGTCGCCGAAGGTGACCACTTCGTCCTCGCTGGCCGGCGCGCCCGGTACCGGGGCCACGCGACGGAACAGTACGGCCTTGATCCGGGCCACCAGCTCGCGCGGGTTGAACGGCTTGCCCAGGTAGTCGTCGCAATGGGCCAGGCCGGCGATACGGTCCTGGTCATCGCCCTTGGCGGTGAGCATGATCACCGGCACGGGGTTGGCGCGCTCGCGACGCAGGCGCGCAGCCGCGGTCAGGCCGTCTTCGCCCGGCAACATCAGGTCCATGACGATCAGGTTGTAGGTTTCGCGCGCCAGCAACCGGTCCATTTCCTTGGTGTCACCCACGGCCCGGACATTGAAGTCGGTGTTTTCGGTGAGGAAGCGCACCAGCCGGTCACGGATGACCTGATCGTCATCGACAATCAGAATCTTTGGTGCTTGTGCAGTACTGCTCATGGCTTACTCCTTTGATCTCGGCGCGCATTATGGCGCAGCTACCGAATCAGTGTGCTGTGTGCATTGTTAGCAGATTTTACCTGGCTTGCCATGGCAGACGCGCCGACGGGTGACTTTGCCAGCATCCCCCAAGCCTGAATCGCTGGTTATAATGCGCCCCTTTTACGTCGGGCGCGCCCGGCAGTCGTGATCGCCAGCCCCGGCCGGCGGCTCTGCATTTACAATTGGTCAGGTGGTTTCATGGACAGCATCAACAGCCGCATCGCCGCAGAACTCGGCGTCCGCCCGCAACAGGTCGAAGCGGCCGTGGCCCTTCTGGACGAAGGCTCCACGGTGCCTTTTATCGCCCGCTACCGAAAGGAAGTGACCGGCAGCCTGGATGACACCCAACTGCGTAACCTGGAAGAGCGCCTGCGCTACCTGCGCGAACTCGATGACCGCCGTGCAAGCATCCTGGCCAGCATCGAGGAACAGGGCAAGCTGACCCCTGAACTGGCCCGCGACATCAACCTGGCCGACACCAAGACCCGCCTCGAAGACCTTTACCTGCCGTACAAGCAGAAGCGCCGCACCAAGGGCCAGATCGCCCTGGAAGCCGGCCTGGGCGAGCTGGCCGATGGCCTGGTGGCCGACCCGATGCTCAACCCCGAGGCCGAAGCAGCCCGCTTCGTCAGCGCCGACAAGGGCGTGGCCGACACCAAGGCCGCGCTGGAAGGCGCCAAGTACATCCTGATGGAGCGCTTTGCAGAAGACGCCAAGCTGCTGGACAAGCTGCGCAACTTCCTCAAGCAGGAAGCCACCATCACTGCACGCGTAGTGGCCGGCAAGGAAGAGGAAGGCGCCAAGTTCCGCGACTACTTCGAACACGACGAGCCGCTCAAGAGCATGCCGTCGCACCGCGCCCTGGCGATTTTCCGCGGCCGCAACGAAGGCATCCTCAGCTCCACCCTGAAGGTGGGCGACGAAGCGCCGGGCACCCTGCACCCGTGCGAAATGATGATCGGCGAGCACTTCGACCTGAAAAACCAGAACCGCCCTGCCGACAAATGGCTGGGCGAGGTGGTGCGCTGGACCTGGAAGGTCAAGCTGTACACCCACCTGGAAACCGACCTGTTCAGCGAGCTGCGCGACGGCGCCGAGGCCGAGGCGATCAACGTGTTCGCCCATAACCTGCACGACCTGCTGCTGGCCGCCCCGGCCGGCCCGCGTACCACCCTGGGCCTGGACCCGGGCCTGCGCACCGGCTGCAAGGTGGCCGTGGTCGACGCCACCGGCAAGCTGCTGGACACCGCCACCGTCTACCCGCACGTGCCGCACAACAAGTGGGACCAGACCATTGCCGTGCTGGCCGCCCTGTGCGCCAAGCACTCGGTTGACCTGATTGCCATCGGCAACGGCACCGCCAGCCGCGAAACCGACAAGCTGGCGGCCGACCTGATCAAAAAATACCCAGGCCTGAAAATGACCAAGGTCATGGTCTCCGAGGCAGGCGCTTCGGTGTACTCGGCTTCGGAACTGGCGGCCAAGGAGTTCCCGGACCTGGACGTGTCCATCCGTGGCGCCGTGTCCATCGCCCGTCGCCTGCAGGACCCGCTGGCCGAACTGGTGAAGATCGACCCCAAATCCATCGGTGTCGGCCAGTACCAGCATGACGTGTCCCAGCTCAAGCTGGCACGCGGCCTGGACGCCGTGGTCGAGGACTGCGTGAACGCCGTGGGCGTGGACGTCAACACCGCCTCCGTGGCGCTGCTGGCGCGCATCTCGGGCCTCAACACCACCCTGGCGCAGAATATCGTGGCCCACCGTGACGAGCACGGTGCGTTCAAGACCCGCGCCGCGCTGAAGAAAGTCAGCCGCCTGGGCGAGAAAACCTTCGAACAGGCCGCCGGCTTCCTGCGGGTGATGAACGGCGACAACCCGCTGGATGCGTCTGCGGTGCACCCGGAAGCCTACCCGCTGGTAAAACGCATTGCCGCTGAAACCGACCGCGACATCCGCTCGCTGATCGGCGACAGCGCCTTCCTCAAGCGCCTGGACCCGAAAAAATACACCGACGAGACCTTCGGCCTGCCCACCGTCACCGACATCCTGCAGGAACTGGACAAGCCAGGCCGCGACCCGCGTCCCGAGTTCAAGACTGCGGCGTTCCAGGATGGTGTCGAAGACCTGAAGGACCTGGAGCCGGGCATGATCCTCGAAGGCGTGGTCACCAACGTGACCAACTTCGGCGCCTTCGTCGACATCGGCGTACACCAGGACGGCCTGGTGCACATCTCGGCACTGTCCGAGAAGTTCATCAAGGACCCGCGTGAGGCGGTCAAGGCCGGCGACGTGGTCAAGGTCAAGGTCATGGAAGTCGACATTCCACGCAAACGCGTGGGCCTGTCGATGCGCATGAGCGACACCCCGGGCGAGAAGGTAGACGGCGCCCGCGGCAGCCGCCCAGGCTCGGCACCCCGCCAGCAAGGCGCCCCGGCACGCCAGAAAGAGCCCGCCGCAGCGCCCGTGAACAACGCCATGGCCTCGCTGTTCGCCAACGCCAAGCAGTTGAAGAAACGCTGATGGAAATCCCTGAAGCGCTGGTGCACAGCGCCTTCAGCCAGATGCTGGGCTGCCGCCTGCTGAGCCTTGAGAAAGGCAAGGCCGAGGTGGCCCTGGCCCTGGAGCCGCACCTGCGCAATCGCGGCCAGGTGATGCATGGCGGGGCCCTGTTCAGCCTGGTGGATATCACCATGGGCCTGGCCTGCTCCAGCCATCACGGCTTCGACCAGCAAAGCGTGACCCTGGAATGCAAGATCAACTACATGCGCCCGGTGGCCCAGGGCGAGGTAGTGTGCGTGGCCACCATTGTGCACGGCGGCAAACGCACGCTGGTTGTCGACGCCGAAGTGCTTCAGGGCGACAAACTGATGGCTAAAGCGCAAGGGACCTTCGTGGTTCTCTAGCGGTTTGTATCGGTTCTGGGTTAATTTCGGCACTGCGTATGCGGTGCCGGAATCGACCACCTGGAAGCAAATGGAACGTCAGGCGAAAAATCTGACACCAATAACAGTACCAGGCGACAACGCCGGTTCCTTTCGTCACCCTTGTAGACCGTCAACTCTACCCCCATATTGGGGCGACTGACGCGTGAAGGAATCCAACTTGAGCGACATTCTCAACCGCCGCCTGCGCCTTTTGGGCGAGGCTGCCAACCTGACCCTGCTCGAGCATTGCCTGCACGGCATCGAGCGCGAATGCCTGCGCGTCACTGCCCAAGGCCGCCTGGCACAGACGCCGCACCCTGAAGCGCTGGGCGCCGCGCTGACTCACGAACAGATCACCACGGACTACTCCGAATCGCTGCTGGAGTTCATCACCCCAGCCCTGGCCGATCCGGCGCAGACCCTGCAAAGCCTGGACAAGATCCATCGCTTCGCCTATTCCAAGCTGGGCAACGAGTTCCTCTGGAGCCCGTCGATGCCCTGCCCGCTGCCGGCCGAGGAAGACATTCCGATCGCCTACTACGGCACCTCCAACATCGGTCAGCTCAAGTACGTGTACCGCCAGGGCCTGGCCCTGCGCTACGGCCGCACCATGCAGTGCATCGCCGGTATTCACTACAATTTCTCGCTGCCCGAGCAGCTGTGGCCGCTGCTGCGCGAAGCCGAAGGCGCCGTGCAGAGCGACCGCGACTACCAGTCCTCGGCCTACATTGCCCTGATCCGCAACTTTCGTCGTTACAGCTGGCTGCTGATGTACCTGTTCGGTGCATCCCCGGCCCTGGACGCCGGCTTCCTGCGCGGTCGCGGCCACCAGCTGGAACAGCTGGACGCCGACACCCTGTACCTGCCGTACGCCACCAGCCTGCGCATGAGCGACCTGGGTTACCAGAGCAACGCCCAGGCCGGCCTGACGCCGTGCTACAACGACCTGCCCAGCTACACCGACAGCCTGCGCAAGGCCGTGGCCACGCCGTACGCGCCGTACGTGGAAATCGGCACCCACAAGGATGGCGAGTGGGTTCAGTTGAACACCAACATCCTGCAGATCGAAAACGAGTACTACTCCAACATCCGCCCCAAGCGCGTGACCTACACCGGCGAGCGGCCGATCCAGGCGCTGATGGCGCGCGGCGTGCAGTACGTGGAAGTGCGCTGCCTGGACATCAACCCGTTCCTGCCCACCGGCGTCGACCTGACGGAGGCGCGCTTCCTCGACGCCTTCCTGCTGTTCTGCGCCCTGCAGGAAAGCCCGTTGCTGGAAAACATCGAGTGCGGCGGCGCCACCCACAACTTCCTCAGCGTGGTGAAGGAAGGCCGCAAGCCGGGCCTGCAACTGCAGCGCAACGGCCAGCCGGTGGAGCTCAAGCAGTGGGCCGGCGAACTGCTGGACCAGATCGCGCCCCTGGCCGAACTGCTGGACCGCAGCCACGGCGGCGACGAGCACGCCAAGGCCCTGGCGGCCCAGCGGGCGAAAGTCAGCGATCCGTCACTGACGCCGTCGGCGCAGGTGCTGGCGAGCATGGCTGAGCATAAGGAAAGCTTCGCGCAGTTCTCGTTGCGTCAGAGCCAGGCCCATGCGGAGTATTTCCGCAGCCAGGCGTTGAGTGTCGAGGAGCAGGCGAAATTCGAAGAAATGGCGCGCAAGTCGATTGCCGACCAGGCTGAGCTGGAACAGACCGAGGTGGGGGATTTCGATACCTTCGTCGGCTCGTACCAGGCCAGTATCCTGGCGATCAGCAACTAACTTCGACTCAGCTTTTAAAGGCTATATGTGGGAGCGGGCTCTGCCCGCGAAGAAAACGCCGCGGTGTTTCAGAGACTACGCGGTGTTCTTTTCGCGGGCAGAGCCCGCTCCCACAGGGTTAGAGGGCTTTTTCGAAGATTTTCGAGTTGCGCTGGTAGTTGTACAGCGATGCCCGCGCCGCCGGCAGGCGCTCTACCCCGCTAGGCTCGAAACCACGCTCACGGAACCAGTGGGCGGTACGTGTCGTCAACACGAACAACGTCTTCAGCCCCATTTCCCGCGCACGCCCTTCGATGCGCTCCAGCAATTCATCCCCACGGCCGCCATGACGGTACTCAGGGTTCACCGCCAGGCACGCCAGTTCGCCCGCTTCGGAGTCGGCAATCGGGTACAGCGCCGCGCAGGCGATGATCATGCCCTCACGCTCGACTACGCTGAACTGCTCGATCTCGCGCTCCAGCACCTCCCGGGAGCGACGTACCAGAATGCCCTGCTCTTCCAGCGGGCTGATCAGGTCCAGCAGGCCACCCACGTCCTCGATGGCCGCTTCGCGCACCTGCTCGAATTGCTCCTGGGCCACCAGGGTACCGCCACCGTCGCGGGTGAACAGTTCGGTCAGCAGCGCGCCGTTTTCGGCGTAGCTGACGATATGCGCACGGCCCACGCCGCCTTTGCACGCTTGGGCAGCGGCATCCAGCAGTTCGGCCTGGTAATTTTCCATGCCCAGACGTTCCAGGTGCGCGGGCACCTGCTGTGGGCGCAGCTCGCGCACCAGTTTGCCGTTGGCATCGATCAGGCCGCGATCAGCGCCGAACAGCAGCAACTTGTCAGCACCCAGGTCGATAGCAGCGCGCATGGCAACGTCTTCGCAGGCAATGTTGAACACCTCGCCCGTGGGCGAGTAGCCCAGCGGTGGCAGCAGCACGATCGAGCGCTCGTCCAGCAGGCGGTTGATGCCTTTGCGGTCGACGCGGCGCACTTCGCCGGTGTGGTGATAGTCGATACCTTCCAGCACACCGATCGGCCGGCCGGTGACCAGGTTGCCGCCGGCCACGCGCAGGCGCGCGCCCTGCATTGGCGACGAGGCCATGTCCATGGACAGACGCGCTTCGATGGCAATACGCAGGGCGCCGACAGCGTCGACCACGCATTCCAGGGTGGCGGCGTCGGTGATGCGCAGGCCGCGATGGTAGTGCGGGGTCAGCCCGCGGGCGGCCAGACGGCTTTCGATCTGTGGGCGCGAGCCGTAGACCAGCACCAAGCGCACGCCCATGCTGTGCAGCAGCACCAGGTCGTGGACGATGTTGCCGAAATTGGGGTTTTCAATGCCATCGCCGGGCAGCATGACCACGAAGGTGCAGTCGCGGTGGGCATTGATGTAGGGGGAGGCGTGACGGAGCCAATTGACGTATTCGGGCATAACTTCAAAAGCCTGTGGATAAGTGGACGAGCAACGTGGGAACTCACAGCTGGCTGCTGGTTATCGTCGTAACAGGCTTGGCGACACGCGGACTCTCCTCTCTTCAATACGAATGGGCAACGCAGCGGTTTAGGCAGGTTGCAGGCAATAATGTTCGATCAACTGACGCAATAGACGCACTGTGGGCTCAAGACGTGACATTTCCAGGAATTCTCCTGGCTGGTGCGCACAGGCAATGTCGCCGGGGCCCAGAATCAGGGTCTCGCAGCCCAGGCGCTGAAGATAAGGTGCTTCGGTGCCGAATGCCACCGCTTCCGCCCGATGGCCGGTCAGGCGTTCGGCCACCTGCACCAGTTCGCAGTCGGCGGCCTGCTCGAAGGGCGGCACTTCGCTGAACAACGGCGCGTAGTCGATCTTGACCTGATGCAGCTCGGCCAACGGCTCAAGCTTGCGGCGAATGGCGTCGCGCAGCACCTTGGGGTCCATGCCCGGCAGCGGCCGCAGGTCGAATTCCAGCGAGCACTGGCCGCAGATGCGGTTGGGGTTGTCGCCGCCGTGGATGCAACCAAAGTTCAGGGTAGGTTGCGGCACGCTGAACTGCGGGTTGTTGTATTCCACCTGCCATTGCTTGCGCAGGCCCATCAGTTCGCTAATGGCGCCGTGCATGGCTTCCATGGCGCTGTGGCCAAGGCTTGGGTCGGAGGAATGGCCGCTGCGCCCCAGGATATCGATGCGCTCCATCATCACCCCTTTGTGCAGGCGGATCGGCTTGAGCCCGGTGGGCTCGCCGATCACTGCGGCACGGCCCAGAGGCCAGCCAGCGGCGGCCAAGGCCTTGGCGCCGGCCATGGAGCTTTCCTCATCGCAGGTGGCCAGGATCAGCAGCGGTTGCTTGAAGTCGTGTTGCAGCAGCGGCAGCACGGCTTCGATGATCAGGGCGAAGAAGCCCTTCATGTCGCAACTGCCCAGCCCCACCCAACGCCCGTCGACTTCGGTGAGCTTGAGCGGGTCGGTCTGCCAGAGCTTTTCATCGTAGGGCACGGTGTCGCTGTGGCCCGACAGCACCAGGCCGCCAGGGCCGGTGCCACGGCTGGCCAGCAGGTTGAACTTGCCGGGCGATACTTCGTGGATGTCACACTTGAAGCCCAGGTCGCCCAGCCAACTGGCCAACAGGTCGATCACCGGCTGGTTCGACTGGTCCAGGCTGGCCTGGGTGCAGCTCACCGAGGGCGCCGCGATCAGGGCGGCGAATTGCTCTTTGAACGTGGGCAGCGGCATGGGCATTCTCCAGGGTGCGAACCCCATCATAGAGCCATTGAGCACTGAGAATAAACCGTGGGGATGCGAGTCCTGTACACTGCACGGCCTTAGCAGTTATCTGCGCTCCTATCAGAACAGCGCCTGGATTCTCCCGCCATGCAAAAAGAAACCGAAATCAAACTGCGCGTCAGCCCCGAAACCCTGGCTGAGCTGCGCGAACACCCGTTGCTGAAAAAACGCAACAAAAGTGGCTGGGAACGCCGTGAGCTGTTCAATCAGTATTTCGACACCCCGACCGGCGAGCTGGCCGCGGCCAAGGTTGCCCTGCGCCTGCGCAAGGATGGCGACGAAGTCATCCAGACCCTCAAGACTCGTGGCCAGAGCGTTGCCGGCCTGTCCGAGCGCAACGAGTACAACTGGGACCTGACCAAGGCCAAGCTGGACTTGAAGAAGCTTGACGGCGAATGCTGGCCTGAAGAGCTGGCCGAACTGGACAAAAAAACCATCAAGCCGGTGTTCACCACCGACTTCGTCCGCGAGCGCGCCGAAATCGCCTGGGGCCGTGGCAAGGCCAAGGTGGTGATCGAAGCAGCCCTGGACCTGGGCAAGGTGATCGTCGGCAAACAGTCCGAAGACATCTGCGAGCTGGAACTGGAACTGCGCGAAGGCGAGCCTGCCGCGCTGCTGGAACTGGCTGCGGAACTGGCAATCAAGCTGCCGCTGATGCCCTGTGACATCAGCAAGGCCGAGCGCGGTTACCGCCTGGCCGAGCCAGGCAGCTACGCCCTGAGCTTGCCGGCACCGGAGCTCACCGCGGAAATGCCGCTGGACGACGCCTTCAACGCCCTGGCCTGGCACCTGCTGGGCAGCAGCCAGCGCCTGGCCGAGCAATACCGTTTCAACGGTCACTGGCGCCTGCTGCAAGACTGGCTGGCACAGTTGATCGAACTGCGTGCCCTGGCCGGCAGCCTGGGCCAGGCGGCGCCGCGCAGCACCACCCACGAGCTGCGTATCAGCCTGGATGCCCTGCTGGAAGACTGGCGCCCGCTGGTACAGGCCGGCCAGCAGGACGAAGACGTGCGCCAGGCAGCGCCCGAACAGTTCGCTGAAGAGCTGCAGGACGTACGCTGGGGCCTGTTCTCGCTGAACACTTCGCGCTGGCTGATGGACCGCGCCTGGACCGTTGAGCGCAACAACCGTGGCAACCGCCAGGGCGCCGCGCAACTGGCCAACTGGCTGGGCCACTTCCTGGGCGAAGAAGCCGCCGCCCTGCAGCTGGGTCGCTATCAGCAGCAACCCGAAGACCTGGCCGAGCAACTACCACGCATCGAGCGCATCCAGGCCTGGCTGCACCATGCCCGCAACGTGCTCGACCTGCCGGAAGTGGATCGCCTGTACGGTGAGCTGAACAAGCTGCATGAGCTGGCTGATACCGACATCAGCGACGAAGTGCTGGAGGCGCGTGTGCACCAGGCGCTGACCGTGATGCAGAGCCGTGCGTGGAAGCAGATTCTGCGTAAGTAAGGCAACCTGCTACACGACGGCGTCGTCTGCATCGCGGCCAAGGCCGGCTCCTACCCCGTATGGCGTAGGAGCCGACCTTGGTCGCGATGCAGACGACGCGGACGCAGCTCAGCGCAACACCGGCAAGCTGGTAGTGGATTTGATTTCCGACAGCGCCACCGTCGAGTTCACCTCCTGAATCCCCGGCACCAGCGACAGCTTTTCAAAGAAGAACCGCTCATACGCCTCAATGTCCGGCGTAACGATGCGCAGCAGAAAATCCACCGACCCCATCAGCACATAACACTCCAACACCTCGGGAAAGCCGCGAATCGCGTCGGTAAATTCGGTGAAATTGGAGCGGCCATGGGCATTGAGCTTCACCTCGGCGAATATCTGCGTGTTCAGCCCGATCTTCTTGCGGTCCAGCAGGGTGACCTGCCCGCGAATCACCCCCTCCTCCTTGAGCCGCTGAATGCGCCGCCAGCACGGCGACTGCGACAGCCCCACCTGCTCGGCAATCTGCGCGCTGGAGAGCGAGGCGTCCTCCTGCAGCAAGGCCAGAATGCGTCGATCGTATTGATCCAGTTCGCTTTGCATAATTTCTTCCAATAATCGCCGACAGGCGAATCGTACGATTCAAGATAAAGCCAATATCCACTATTTGAGGCAAGAAATACCGCCCTGTCCATGCAAAGCTGTGCCCATCGTTTCCGGAGCTCAGCCATGTCCCTTCACGAAACCCGCAGCGACCACTGGAACGGCCGCCAGCCCACCACCCTGGTGCATTATCGCCTGGTGGCCGAAGCCGAACCCGACAGCCTGTGCCGGGTGCTGAACCTGTTGGCCATGCAATACCTGACGCCGCTGTCGCTAAGCGTGGTGCGCGAAGATGACCTGCTGCACGTGGACCTGACGGTCGACGGCCTGAGCTGGCACCGTGCTGAAGTGATTGGTCACAAAATGCTCAACCTGATCTGCGTGCTCAGCGTGGACCTGCAGGCCGCGAACGACGAGGGGCTTGCCGCCGCTGGCTGAGCCCTTCGCAAGGCCTTGAAACTTTTTCCCGCCGCCTGCGGCAACCTCAACGGGATTCCCCGGTCTACCTTGTCACTCAGGCACTCCAAGCCTGGGTGTCGTAGAACCGAGTCAAGGAGCCCGCATGTCCGTCGTCACCGCTATTGAGGACCGCTGGCTGGATTTGAATGAGCTGTTGCGCGACCTGGTGGACCAGGGTTTTCTCAGCCAGGACGGCGCCGAACACGCATTGGCCGCCCGCCGTGGCCTGCGAAACTGCCAGTTGCACCCATTGGAATTCATCGCCGGCCAGCAACTCGAGGACCAGAGCCGCCCAGGCAAATGCCTGGACCTGGAACAACTGACCCTGTGGTTGGCACAGCAGGCCGGGCAGCCCTACCTGCGCATCGACCCGCTGAAAATCGACGTGGCGGCGCTGACGCCGCTGATGTCCTACGGCTTTGCCCAGCGCCACAAGATCATCGCCGTGGCGGCTTCCCGGGGCGCCGTGACGGTCGCCAGCGCCCAGCCCTTCGTGAGCAGTTGGGAAGCCGACCTGACACACGTGCTCAAGCGCCCCATCAAGCGCGTGGTGGCCAACCCGGCCGAGATCCAGCGCTTCACCGTGGAGTTCTATCGCCTGGCGCGCTCGGTCAGCGGTGCCAATAACGGTGATCAGCGCGGCGGCAACCCGGGCAACTTCGAGCAATTGCTCAACCTTGGCGCCAGCGATCAGGAGCCGGACGCGGATGATGCCCACATCGTCAACATCGTCGACTGGCTGTTCCAGTACGCCTTCCAGCAGCGCGCCAGCGATATCCACATCGAACCGCGCCGCGAGCAGGGCACCGTACGGTTTCGCATCGACGGCATACTGCACAACGTCTACCAGTTCCCCCCACAGGTGGTGATGGCCATTGTCAGCCGCCTGAAAAGCCTGGGGCGCATGAACGTCGCCGAAAAGCGCAAACCCCAGGATGGCCGCGTCAAGACCAAGACCCCGCAAGGCGGCGAAGTGGAGTTGCGCCTGTCCACCCTGCCCACGGCCTTTGGCGAGAAGATGGTGATGCGCATCTTCGACCCCCAGGTGCTGCTCAAGGACTTCCAGGACCTGGGTTTCGGCGCCGACGACCTGCGCCGCTGGGAGGACATGATCAGCCAGCCCAACGGCATTATCCTGGTCACCGGCCCCACCGGCTCGGGCAAGACCACCACCCTGTACACCACGCTCAAGCGCCTGGCCACGCCGCAGGTGAACCTGTGCACCATCGAGGACCCCATCGAGATGGTGGAGCCGGCCTTCAACCAGATGCAGGTGCAGCACAATATCGACCTGACGTTTGCCAGCGGCGTGCGTGCCCTGATGCGTCAGGACCCGGACATCATCATGATCGGCGAAATACGCGACCTGGAAACCGCCGAGATGGCCATCCAGGCCGCGCTGACCGGGCACCTGGTACTGTCGACCTTGCACACCAACGATGCTCCCAGCGCCATCAGCCGCCTGCTGGAGTTGGGGGTGCCGCATTACCTGATCAAGGCGACGCTGATTGGCGTCATGGCTCAGCGCCTGGTGCGTACCCTGTGCCCCCATTGCAAAGCCCCCCAGGCATTGGTCGAGGAGGACTGGCAGGCACTGACGCGCCCCTGGCAGGCGCCCCTGCCCAGCCAGGCCCACCAGGCCATCGGCTGCACGGAGTGCCGCGACACGGGCTTTCGCGGCCGCGCCGGGGTGTACGAGATCATGCAGATGAGCGACACGGTGAAAACGCATATCCAGGCCGAGACTGATCTGCTGTCGCTCAAGCGCCGGGCAGTGATGGAGGGCATGCGCAGCCTGCGCCTGTCCGGGGCGCAGAAAATTGCTGCGGGCCAAACCACGTTGGAAGAAGTGCTGCGCGTGACCCCGAGAAACGATTTGAAATAGTTCTCGTTGCCTTGGGAACTACGTTCCCTGGTGCACAATCAAAATAGCGAGATAACCCCTGTCGGAGTCACCCATCATGCGTCTTAAAACTGCCGTAGTAACGCTTGCCCTGCTCTCGGTACCTGTCGGCTCGGCCATGGCCGATGGTTTCCTGAGAGACGTCCTGTCCTCCGGTGCCACCACCGCGTCGACCTACCTGACGTTCCGTCACCACAAGCTGATCGTCGCCGCCCAGGATGACGCCGGCAGCTATGTGGCCAGCAACGGCAGCATCAAAGGGCCGTACCTGGAAGCCGCCATGCAGCAAGTACGCACGGACAACCCGGGCCTGAAGGCTTCTGACATGGAGTTGGCCAATGCCATTCTGATCAAGGGTTCCGAGCCCGTGGCAGCAGAATGATCGCCTGACCTCGCCCTGTGGGACCGGGCGAAGCTCGGGAAAGTCTCACCGCGTAAAAACGAAGTGCGCGGTGTTGCCTTCCCGAGCTTCGCCCGGTCCCACAAGTCCAACAAACATGCCGTCAACTGCGGTAGTCGTCCACCGGCACGCAGGCGCAATACAGGTTTCTATCCCCATACACATTGTCGACCCGGTTCACCGCTGGCCAGTATTTATGCGCCCGCGTGTGGCTGCTGGGGGTGATTGCCTGGGCAATTGAATACGGCCGTTCCCACGCGCTCGTGACATCCGCCAGGGTGTGCGGTGCGCGCTTGAGCGGGTTGTCTTCTGCCGGCCATTCCCCGTCGGCCACCCTGGCGATCTCGGCACGAATGCTCAGCATGGCTTCGACGAACCGATCCAGTTCGGCCTTTGACTCGCTCTCTGTCGGTTCGATCATCAAAGTGCCCGGCACCGGAAATG
This sequence comes from gamma proteobacterium L18, assembly GCA_000497835.1. Lineage (GTDB taxonomy): Bacteria > Pseudomonadota > Gammaproteobacteria > Pseudomonadales > Pseudomonadaceae > Aquipseudomonas. The sequence continues at coordinate 465,498 of KI547169.1, forward strand.
ACATGGTCGGTGCATGAAAACCAAAGTCCATGAGGCGCTTGGCCACATCTTCCTCGCTGATGCCGGTCTGTGCTTTGAGCGGCCGCAGATCCAGAATGCACTCATGGGCCACGCGGCCATTGCGCCCGCTGTACAGCACGGGAAACGCCCCGCCCAGCTGCTGGGCCAGGTAGTTGGCTGACAAAATCGCCACCTCGGTGGCATCGACCAATTGCGGCCCCATCATCGCGATGTACATCCAGCTGATCGGCAAAATGCTGGCGCTGCCCCAGGGCGCGGCACTGACCGCCCCATTGTTGGGAAGCGGCCCGTCGATGAACACCACCGGGTGGTTGGCGACGAAGGGCGCCAAATGCGCCCGCACCCCGATCGGGCCCATGCCTGGGCCACCGCCGCCATGGGGGATGCAGAAGGTCTTGTGCAGGTTCATGTGCGACACGTCGGCGCCAATATCGGCCGGCCGCGCCAGCCCTACCTGGGCGTTGAGGTTGGCGCCGTCCATGTAAACCTGGCCACCGTGCTGGTGCACCACTTCGCAGATCTCGACGATGCCCTCTTCGTACACGCCGTGGGTTGACGGGTAGGTAGCCATCAGGCACGACAGCTTGTCCCCCGCCGCCTGGGCCTTGGCCTTGAGGTCTTCGAGGTCGACGTTGCCGGCCTCGTCGCATTCGACGATCACCACCTGCATGCTGGCCATCTGCGCGGACGCGGGGTTGGTGCCGTGGGCCGAGGCCGGGATCAGGCAGATGTTGCGTTGCCCCTGCTGGCGGCTCTCGTGGTATTTGCGGATCGCCAGCAGCCCGGCGTATTCGCCCTGGGCCCCGGAGTTGGGCTGCATGCAGATGGCATCGAAGCCGGTGATCGCGCACAGCCATTGCTCCAGTTCGTCGATCATCGCCTTGTAGCCCCGTGCCTGCTCCGTGGGCGCAAACGGGTGCAGATTGGCGAAGCCCGGCCAGGTGATGGGGATCATCTCGCTGGTGGCGTTTAGCTTCATGGTGCAGGAGCCCAGCGGAATCATCGACTGGTTGAGCGCCAGGTCCTTGTTTTCCAGCTGCTTGAGGTAGCGCAGCATTTCGGTTTCGCTATGGTGCTGGTTGAACACGGGGTGGGTCAGGTAGGTCGATGTGCGTTCAAGCCCAGGCGGGATAGCGGACGGCAGGGCTTCGGCATCCAGGGTGCCCACGTCCAGGCCGTGATCGGCACCCAGCAGAATGTCCCACAGCAACCCCACCGTGGCGGCATCGCATGTTTCGTCCAGGCTCAGGCCCACGCGGCCCCGCCCCAGAATGCGCAGGTTTACGTGGGCAGCCTGGGCGCTGTCGATGACCGCTGTCTGGGCGCCGCCTACCTCCAGCGTCAGGGTGTCGAAGAAATGCTGGTTTAGGCGCTTGATGCCCTTGCGCTCAAGCCCTGCGGCCAGTATCTGCGTGAGGCGATGCACCCGCTGAGCGATGCGCTGAAGCCCAATCGGACCGTGATAGACGGCATAGAACGCGGCAATATTGGCCAGCAGCACCTGGGCAGTGCAGATGTTGGAGTTGGCCTTCTCGCGGCGGATATGTTGTTCGCGGGTTTGCAGGGCCATGCGCAGGGCGACATTGCCGCGCGCATCCTTGGACACACCGATGATGCGCCCGGGAATGGCCCGCTTGTACTCCTCGCGGCTGGCAAAAAAAGCCGCGTGGGGCCCGCCGTAGCCCATGGGCACGCCGAAGCGCTGGGTAGAGCCAAACACCACGTCGGCCCCCAGTTCGCCGGGCGGTGTCAGCACCAGCAGGCTCAACAGGTCGGCGCCCACGCAGGCAATGGCCTGGCGGGCATGCAGCTGTTCGATCACAGGGCGTAGATCGCGCACCTCACCGTGGGTGTCGGGGTACTGCAGCACGGCGCCGAACACGTCGTGGCTGGCCAAGCTATCCACCGTGTCGACGATCAGCTCAATGCCGAAGCCTTCGGCGCGGGTCCGCACCACGGACAGGGTCTGCGGGTGGCACTGGCTGTCGATGAAAAAGCGCGGGCTTTTCGATTTGCTCACCCGTCGCGCCAGCGCCATGGCTTCGGCAGCGGCCGTGGCTTCGTCCAGCAGCGAGGCGTTGGCCAGTTCCAGGCCCGTAAGGTCGATGACCATCTGCTGAAAATTGAGCAACGCTTCCAGACGGCCTTGGGCTATCTCGGGCTGATAAGGGGTGTAGGCGGTGTACCAGCCAGGGTTTTCCAGCACGTTGCGCAGGATCACGCCGGGGGTCAGGGTGCCGTGGTAGCCCATGCCGATCAGGCTGGTCCACACCTGGTTCTGTTCGGCGTAGCCGCGCAGTTTGCTTAAGGCGGCGGTTTCATCCAGGGCGGGGGGCAGGTCCAGCGGGCGGTTGAAACGAATACTGGGCGGGACGGTTTGCTCGATCAGTTCGACACGGCTGGCAAGGCCCAGGGCATCGAGCATGGCACGCTGTTCGGCGGCATCGGGACCCAGGTGGCGCCTGGCGAAGGCGTCCGGGTCTTGCAGTTCGCTCAGGGGTGGCAGGCGGGACATGGCGGTGCTCTCTTTCTGGACTGAACATGGCCACGTTCAGTCTAGAAAGAGATTGCCGCCTGCGCCGGAAGTTATTCGCCGATGGCGGCTTTGTAACCGGCAGCGTCCAGCAGTTTGGCCAGATCGGCGCTGTCGCTCGGCTTGACCTTGAAGATCCACGCCTCGTAGGGCGTTTCGTTCAGCAGTTCAGGGCTGTCGGCCAGCTCTTCGTTGACGGCAATCACTTCGCCCGACACTGGGGAGTAGATGTCCGAGGCTGCTTTTACCGACTCGACCACTCCGGCGGCGTCGCCCGCGGCAAACACTTTGCCCACTTCGGTCAGCTCGACGAACACCACGTCACCCAGGGCTTCCTGGGCGTGGTCGGAAATGCCCACGGTAACGGTGCCATCGGCTTCCAGACGGGCCCACTCGTGGCTCTCGGCAAAACGCAGGTCAGCTGGGATATTGCTCATGATTTTCTTGTCCTCGACAGGGTCAGCGGCAGGCCCGCAAAATGTTCAGATCAGGGTTTTACCATGGCGCACGAACGTGGGGCGCACCACCCGTACCGGGTACCACTTGCCGCGGATTTCAACCTCGGCACGGTCGGCGGTGGCCATCGGCACCCGCGCCAGGGCGATCGATTTGCTCAACGTAGGTGAGAAACTACCACTGGTGATCTCCCCTTCGCCAATTTCTGCGATACGAACTACCTGGTGGGCCCGCAATACACCGCGCTCTTCCAGCACCAGACCGACCAGTTTTTCGCCAACACCCTGCTCGCATTCGACTTCCAACGCGGCACGACCGATGAAATCACGGGTGGTGGGTTCCCAGGCAATGCTCCAGGCCATGTTCGAGGTCAGCGGCGAATGCGCCTGGTCGATGTCCTGCCCGTAAAGGTTCATGCCCGCCTCCAGACGCAGCGTATCCCGGGCTCCCAGGCCGATCGGCGAGATGCCGGCACCGACCAGATCATTGAAGAACGCGGGCGCCTGATCGGCGGGCAAGACGATTTCCAGACCGTCTTCACCGGTATAGCCGGTGCGGGCGATAAACCAGTCACCGTCGGTCAGGCCCTGGAAAGGTTTGAGGTGGCCGATCAGATTGGCGCGGGCCTGGCTGACCAATTGCGCGACCTTATGCCGCGCCTCGGGGCCCTGAATGGCAAGCATGGCCAGCTCGGGGCGCTCGTTGATCTGCACGTCGAAATCGGCGCCGACGCGCTCGATCCAGGCCAGGTCCTGCTCACGGGTGGCGGCATTGACTACCAGCCGGTAGCCGTCCTGAACCAGGTAGACAATCATGTCATCGACGATGCCGCCGCGCTCGTCCAGCATGGCACTGTACAGCGCCGAACCGGTGGCTTGCAGGCGCTCGACATCGTTGGCCAGCAGGCGCTGGAGGAACGACCGGGCTTGCGGCCCGGCGATGTCGATCACCGTCATGTGCGATACATCGAACACGCCGCAGTCGCGACGCACCTGGTGGTGCTCCTCGACCTGCGATCCATAATGCAGGGGCATGTCCCAACCGCCAAAATCGACCATCTTGGCGCCTAGGGCCAAGTGCAGGTCATACAGAGGCGTACGCTGTCCCATGGGTTTCTCCTTCCGGGATTGGCGAAAGCGCGAATACTGGGCAAATCACCCGCAGGGCTCTGGAACAGGGCTTTGCGGGGTGCCTATAAAACCAGTTCACAATGACCGGCCGCGCAGAATGCCGCGCATTGTAGCCGCAAGGCGCGGCCCTGACACCTTTGGGCACAGGCGTCATGAGGTTTGACCGATCCGTCGTGCCGAACGTCGAATCAGGCCGATAACCGGCAACAAGCCCACCAGCACCAACGTCAGCGCCGGCAGCGAGGCGCGGGCCCACTCCCCTTCACTGGTCATTTCGAAGATACGCACCGCCAGCGTGTCCCAGCCAAAGGGGCGCATCAACAGCGTAGCGGGCATTTCCTTGAGCACGTCGACAAACACCAGCAGCGCGGCGCTCAGGGCACCGGGCAGCAGCAAAGGCAGGTAGACCCGGCCAAACAGACGAGCGCCGCCGACGCCCAGGCTGCGTGACGCCTCGGGCAACGACGGGCGGATCTTGGCCAGGCTGCTTTCCAGCGGGCCGTACGCCACCGCCATGAAACGCACCAGGTAGGCCAGCAACAACGCGGTCAGGCTGCCCAGCAGCAGCGGTCGGCCTGCCACGGGGATGACCAGCGCCTTGTCCAGGTAACTGAAGGCCAGCATGATCGACACCGCCAGCACCGAGCCTGGCAGGGCGTAGCCCAGGTTTGCGAGCCCCACGCCCACGCCGATGCCGCGCGTAGGCACCAGACGCCGGGCGAACGCTAGCAGCAACGCCAGCGTTACGGTCACCAGCGCTGCCAGCCCGCCCAGGTACAGGGTATGCAGGATCAGCCCCCCATAACGCTCATCCAGATCAAAGCGCCCGCGCTGCCAGCACCACACAATCAGTTGCAGCACCGGCACCACGAACGCACAGGTGAACACCAGGCCACACCACGTGGTGGCGGCTGCTGCCCGCCAGCCGTGCAAGCGATACAGCATCTGCCCACGCACCCGCTCACTGCCTGCGTGAGCCGCGCCACGCAGACGCCGCTCCCCGTACAGCACCAGCACCACGGCGATCAGCAGCAGGCTAGCCAGTTGCGCTGCGCTGGACAGGCTGAAGAAGCCGTACCAGGTCTTGTAGATCGCCGTGGTGAAGGTGTCGAAATTGAATACGGCCACCGCACCGAAATCGGCCAGGGTTTCCATCATCGCCAGGGCAATGCCGGCGCCAATGGCCGGCCGCGCCATGGGCAAGGCCACGCGCCAGAAGGCCTGCCAGGGCGTCTGCCCCAGTACCCGCGCCGCCTCCATCAGGCCGCGGCCCTGGGCCAGGAACGCGGTACGCGCCAGCAGGTAGACATAGGGGTAGAACACCAGCACCAGCACGATGATCACGCCACCGGTGGAGCGCACGCGCGGCAGGCGCAAACCGCTGCCGAACCCTTCGCGCAGCAGCGTCTGCACCGGGCCGGCGAAATCCAGCAGGCCGACAAAGACAAACGCCAGCACATACGCGGGAATGGCGAAGGGCAGCATCAGCGCCCAGTCCAGCCAGCGCCGCCCGGGGAACTGGCACAGGCTGGTCAGCCACGCCAGGCTCACACCCAGCAGGGTCACGCCAACGCCGACGCCCAACAGCAAGGTCAAGGTATTGCCCAGCAAGCGTGGCAGTTGGGTAGCCCACAGGTGCTCCCAGATCGATGCATCAATGCTCTGCCACGACAGCAGCAACACGCTGAGCGGCAGCAGCACCAGCGCCGCCATGGCGTAGACCGGCAGGTACCAGCGACGCTGGTGCATGGGCGGCGTCAATTCCAGCCGGCGCGATCCATCAGGCGGATTGCTTCGGCCTGACGCTTGCCGGCCACTTCAACCGGCAGGGTGTCGGCTTTGAAGCTGCCCCAGCTTGCGACTTCGGCTGATGGCTGAACATGTGGGTTGGCAGGGAATTCCTGGTTGGTGTCGGCGAAGATCTTTTGCGCTTCAGGCCCGGTCATCCACTCCACCAGCGCCTTGGCAGCTTCGGGGTGCGGCGCGTGGCGGGTCAGGCCGATGCCCGACAGGTTCACGTGCACGCCACGGTCGCCCTGGTTGGGCCAGAACAGCTTGATGGGCAGTTGCGGGTCCTGGCGGTGCAGGCGGCCGTAGTAGTAGGTGTTGACGATGCCCACGTCGCACTGGCCGGCCTTGATGGCCTGCAGCACGGCGATGTCGTCGGAGAACACGTCGGTGGACAGGTTGTTGACCCAGCCCTTGAGAATGGTCTCGGTCTGCGGCGCACCGTGGGTTTCGATCAGTGTGGCGGTCAGCGACTGGTTGTAGACCTTTTTCGCCGTGCGCAGGCACAGGCGCCCTTCCCACTGCGAATCGGCCAGCGCTTCGTAGGTGGACAGTTGTTCTGGCTTCACCCGGTCGCTGGAGTAGGCGATGGTACGAGCCCGCAGGCTAAGGCCGGTCCAGTCACGGCCGGCGGCACGATATTGCGGCGGGATGTTGGCATCGATAACGCTGGACTGGATGGGCTGCAGGATGCCCATCTGCTCGGCTTGCCACAGGTTGCCGGCGTCCACGGTCAACAGCAGGTCGGCGGTGGCGTGCTCCCCTTCGGCCTTGATGCGCTGCATCAGCGGCGCTTCCTTGTCGGTGATGAACTTGATCGGCACGCCGGTTTTCGCGGTGTAGGCGTCGAATACCGGTTTGATCAGCTCGTCGATGCGCGAGGAATACACCACCACCTCGTCGGCGGCGCGGGCTTCATGGGCGAACAAGGTCAGGGCCAGTGCAGTCAGGACACGCTTGGTCGCCAGCATGGGAAATACTCTCGAAGTCGATTGAGCTGCGAATGGTAGAGAATCGCTTTTAGCATCTCAATCGAACTCGAAACCAAGCAGTTACCAGATGTTTCCCAGAATTTAAGCACACCTTGATCTTGTGGGACCGGGGAGGGTGTTATGGCTTGGCCAGCTCCGGCAGGTCGCCGCTCAGGCCCAGGGCCTGGCGCACGAACATGGCCTTGGCTTCGGGCATCTGCTCTACCCACTTCAGGCCGCTGTTGCGCAGCCAGCGCACGGGCAGCGGGTCGGCCTGGAACAGGCGCTCGAAGCCTTCCATGGCCGCCATCAGCGCCAGGTTGTGGGGCATGCGTCGGCGCTCGTAGCGGCTCAGTACACGCACGTCGGCCAGGCGCTCGCCACGGCTGTGGGCGTGCAGCAGCTCTTCGGCCAGCACCGCAGCGTCAAGGAAGCCCAGGTTCACGCCCTGCCCGGCCAGCGGGTGGATGGTGTGCGCGGCGTCGCCGATCAGCACCAGGCCTTCGGCCACATAGCGTTTGGCGTGGCGCTGGCGCAGCGGCACGCACAGGCGCTTGTCGGCATGCTCGACGGTACCCAGACGACCTTCGAAGGCACGTTCCAGCTGGGTGCAGAACGTCTGGTCATCCAGCGCCATCAGGTGTTCGGCTTCGGTTGGGGTGGTGGACCAGACGATTGAGCACCAGTGCTGCTGATCAGCGTGGTCCAGCGGCAGGAAGGCCAGCGGACCATCATCGGTGAAACGCTGCCAGGCCGTGCGTTGGTGCGGTTGCGCGCAGCGCACGCTGGTGACGATGGCGTGGTGCAGGTAATCCCATTCGCGGGTTTCGCAACCCGCCAGGCGGCGTACAGCCGAATGCGCACCGTCGGCGGCCACCACCAACGGGGTGCGCACGGTGCGGCCGTCGGCCAGGGTCAGCAGCCAGTCGTCGCCAGAGCGGCGCAACTGCTCCAGGCGTGCGTTGGCCAGCAGGCCGGTGTCGCTGTCGTGCAGTTGCTCCAGCAAGGCGTCCTGCACCACACGGTTCTCGACGATATGGCCCAGCACTTCGGCATGCACGCTGGCCGCACTGAAGTGGATATGCCCAGTGCCACTGCCATCCCAGACGCTCATCTCGCCATAGGGGCTGGCACGGCGGCGGGCAATGCCCTCCCAGGCACCCAGGCGCTCGAGGATACGTTGGCTGGCCGCCGACAACGCGCTGACACGTGGTTCAAAGGGCGCCTGGGCGTCAAACGCCTTGACGCTCAACGGGCTGCCGTCGACCACCAGGATTTCCAGGCCGCTGTTCTGCAACGCCAGGGCCAGGGCACTGCCCACCATGCCGGCGCCGACTACTACCAGATCTGCACGCATTTCCATGCTTAAGCCTGTTCCACGGAGGTGATAGGGAAATAAACCGACAAGGCCATGCTCAACCCTGCATATCGGCGCGGGTGCCCAGGCCCATGGCCTGGCGGGCGAACCAGCGCTTGGCCGGGGGCAGCAGGTCCAGGCCCAGCAGGCCGAGGTTGCGACCGGCAGCCACCAGCGGTTGGGAAGAACCGAAAAGACGCGTCACCTTGTCGGAAAAGCCGACCGTGAGGTCCTGATCCAGGCGCTGACGCTCGCGATAGCGCTGCAAAGTAGCGAAATCGCCCAGCGGCGCCTGGCTGGCCAGCAGCGCGTCGGCCAGCGATTGCACATCGCGCAGTGACAGGTTGAAGCCCTGCCCGGCAATCGGGTGCAGCGCGTGGGCAGCGTTGCCCAGCACCACCAGATTGGAGCGTATCTGCTCCTCGGCCTCGACCAGCATCAGCGGGTACAGGTGCCGCGCGCCGACCTGCTGCAAGGTGCCCAGGCGGTAGCCGAACACGCCTTGCAGCTCGCGCAGAAAGGCACGCTCGTCGATCTCGGCCAGGCGTTTGGCGTCCATACCCTGACGGGTCCAGACCAAGGCGCAGCGGTTGTCCGGCAATGGCAGCAAGGCCATCGGGCCGTCGTCGGTAAAACGTTCAAAAGCCAGGCCTTCATGGGGCTGGCTAGGGCTGATGTTGGCGATCAGGGCGCTCTGGTCATAGGGCCGCTGACGCACGCCGATACCCAGTTGCTCGCGCAGGCCGGAACGCCCGCCATCGGCCAGCACCGCCAGATCGCAATCCAGGCTGGTGTCGTCGTTGAGCGTCAGGCGATAGCCGTCGTCCAGCACCTGCATGCGGGTGACTTCGGCAGGCACGCGCCAGCTCACCACCTCAGGGTCCAGCGCCTGCCACAGGCATTGGCCCAACCAGGCGTTTTCCACCACGTAGCCCAGCGCCGGCACGCCTTCTTCCAGGGCCGTCAGGCGGGTGACGCCGAAGCGGCCGCGGTCGGACACGTGGATCTGCTTGATCGGCTCGGCACGACGGTGAATGTGCTGCCACAACCCCAGGCGCTCGTAGATCTGCCGGGTGCCGAACGACAGCGCCGAGGAGCGCGCGTCGTAGCTGGGCTGGTAGGTATCGCCAGGGGCGAAGGGTTCGATCAGGGTGATCTTCCAGCCACGCGCCTTGGCGCCGGCCTGCAGGGCCAGGGCCAGGCTGGCGCCGACCAGGCCGCCGCCGATGATTGCCAGGTTCACGCGATTCATGCGGCCTCGGTACGTGCTTGAGCCATCAGGGCTTCGATTTCGGCAACGGTTTTCGGCACGTCGCGGGTAAGGATGTCGCAACCGCTGCGGGTCACCACCACATCGTCCTCGATGCGCACGCCAATGCCGCGCCACTTCTTGGCGACGTTCTGGTTATCGGGGCTGATGTAGATGCCCGGCTCCACCGTCAGGGTCATGCCCGGCTCCAGCACCCGCCACTCGCCACCCACGCGATAATCGCCGACGTCGTGCACATCCAGGCCCAGCCAGTGGCCAGCCCGGTGCATGTAGAAGGCGCGGTAGGCCTCGCTGACGATCAGCTCACGTACGTCACCCTGCAGCAGGCCCAGCTCCACCAGGCCTTCGGTGATGACGCGTACCGTGGCCTCGTGGGCTTCGTTCCAGTGGCGATTGGGGCCAATGGCGGCGAACGCCGCTTCCTGGCTCTTGAGCACCAGCTCGTAGATGGCTTTCTGCTCGGGCGAGAAGGTGCCGCTGACCGGGAAGGTACGGGTGATGTCGCTGGCGTAGCAATCGATCTCACAACCGGCGTCGATCAGCACCAGGTCGCCGTCCTTGAGCAGGGCGTCATTCTCCTGGTAGTGGAGGATGCAGCTATTGCGCCCGGCGGCGACGATGGAGCCATAGGCCGGCATCTTTGCGCCGCCCTTGCGGAACTCATAATCCAGCTCGGCTTCAAGGCTGTACTCGTGCAGCCCGGCGCGGCAGGCCTGCATGGCACGCACGTGGGCACGGGCGGAGATCTGCGCGGCATGGCGCATCACCTTCACTTCGTTGGCCGACTTGTACAGGCGCATGTCGTGCAGCAGATGGTCCAGCGCCACGAATTCCTCGGGCGGCTGGGAGCCCAGGTCGGCCTTGGAACGGATCACGTTGATCCACTCCATCAGGTGCCGGTCGAACTCGGTGTTGCTGCCCATGGCCGTGTACACCCGGTCGCGACCTTCGATCAGGCCGGGCAGGATGTCGTCGATATCGGTGATGGGGAACGCATCATCGGCGCCATATTCGCGAATGGCGCCCTCCTGCCCCGCGCGCAGGCCGTCCCATAGCTCGCGCTCGGGATTGCGTTCGCGGCAGAACAGCACGTATTCCCCGTGCTCGCGGCCCGGGATCAAGGCGATCACCGCCTCGGGCTCGGGGAAGCCGCTCAGGTACTGGAAGTCGCTGTCCTGGCGGTACACGTGCTCCACGTCGCGGTTGCGGATGGCCACTGCGGCGGCCGACAGAATCGCGATGCTGTTGGGCTCCATCTGTGCCATCAGAGCCTTGCGTCGACGAGCGTATTCCGACTTCGGGATATGAATTACTGGCACAGGCAGGCCCTTTTTCGCATCAGTGCAGGGAAGGCTTGGCAGCCGCAACCGGCTTGGCGCACTCGGTGAACAGCAGCATCGGCGCCACGCGCAGGTACTCCATCACTTCCATGTAGTCGCTTTCGGCGTCTTCGGATTCTTCCAGCGCTTCCTGCACCTGGGAAATGGCGTCCATGTCCTGAAGGATTTCCTGGGCTTCCTGGCTCAGGTTCTTGCCACCCGAGTGCAGGCCGAAACCGGTCAGGAAGCCTTGGCACCATTGGCCCAGGGCCGTGGCGCGTTCGGTCAGCGAAGCGTCGTCGCTCGGCAGCAGGATGACGATGGTCACGTCTTCGCCGGTGAGTTCGCCCTGCACCATCTGCTGCAGGCCAACCAGCGCGTTGCGCACGTTGTCCGCAGGCTCGGTGTCCAGCGACAGCGCAGCGTCGGCCAGCCAGCCTTCGGCGTCGAAATCGGCGCCAGCGCAGCTGCGGCCCAGCAACAGGCCGTGCAGCTCGGCAGGGGATACGGGGTGACCGCCAGCATTGAGCAGGTCGGCAAAGCCTTGATACGGGGATTTCTGAATAGACATGGCAACTAGGCGCCAGGCGGCGCAATGACTAGAATGAAGACCTTGTATCCTAGCACCGGCAGGCGCGCCAAGACCATCGACGCGGCCAACTCGTTAACACGCAAGGCCTTGCGCCACTCCACGATCGTAGCGAACGGGACCCCATGGAACAGAACGACCTGCAAGCGCTGATGGGCCGACTCGAACAACTGATCGACCGAGTCGAGCAACTAAAACGACAAAACGGACTCCTATTAGCGCAGGAAAAATCCTGGCGCGAGGAGCGCGCACACCTCATAGAAAAAAACGAAATCGCCCGGCACAAGGTCGAGTCGATGATTTCGCGCCTCAAGGCCCTGGAGCAAGACTCATGAGTTCAAGCAATAGCGTCACCGTGCAGATCCTCGATAAAGAGTATTCGATCATTTGCCCTCCCGAGGAGCGCAGCAACCTGGTGAGCGCGGCGCGCTACCTGGATGGCAAGATGCGCGAGATCCGCAGCAGCGGCAAAGTGATCGGCGCCGACCGCATCGCCGTGATGGCCGCGCTGAACATTACCCATGACCTGCTGCACAAGCAGGAGACCCCCGAACTGACCGCCAGCGGCTCCACCCGCGAACAGGTTCGCGACCTGCTGGAACGTGTGGATCTGGTGCTTGCCACTGATCAGGATGAAACCCGGGGCTGAAACATTCAGATTGTTTCGGGTATACTTGCGCCGCTCCCTGGAGTGCTTGCCAGTCGGTCATGTCCCTGAGCCGATACGCACAACCACGGGGGTTGCACGCTGAGGCCGGTGCGCATGTCCGCTTGACGGAAAGCCTTAACGCCTCCTGCAATCTCCACCTTGAACTTTCGGGTTCAAGGGCTACACCGACAGCGGTTCGTCGGGGAGTCTCGCTTTATCTGCCCCTGCCTGGCCTCGCCGGCATGGGCATCCGCCCCGCCGCCCTGCGCGGCCCGGGCGCTTCAGGATGGCCTTCGCCATGACCGAATCCGCACCGCTTTCACGCCCTCAATTGCGCCGACTGCTGCGCGATGCCCGACGGGCACTGACCCCTGCGCAACAACGTGAAGCCGCTCGCGGGCTGTATCGCCAGCTGGCCCAGAACCCCTTGTTTCGCCGTGCCCGTCACGTGGCCCTTTACCTGCCCAACGACAGCGAAATCGACCCGCGCCTGCTGCTGGCCGAAGCCCAGCGCCGCGGCAAGAAAACCTATTTGCCAGTGCTCAGCGCCTGGCCGAGGACCAAAATGGTGTTTCAGCAGGTGCGTGCAGGTGAGGCATATCGTCGCAATCGCTTCCGCATTCCCGAACCGCACATCAACCCGGCACGCCAACGGGTGATCTGGGCCCTGGACCTGATCCTGCTGCCGCTGGTGGGTTTCGACGAGGTGGGTGGGCGCCTGGGTATGGGCGGCGGCTTCTATGACCGCAGCCTGGCCTACCGCAGCCGTCGCGGTGCATGGCACAAGCCGGTATTGCTGGGGTTGGCCCACGAGTGCCAGAAGGTGGAGCGCCTGGCGCAGGCCAGTTGGGATGTGCCGTTGCAGGGCACCGTATCGGACAAACGCTGGTATCTGGCCGGCAGTTGACGCCATCGCGGCCAAGGCCGGCTCCTACGCTGTCGGTGTAGGAGCCGACTTTAGTCGCGATGCAGGCGACGCGTTATTGCATGTGAGCCGCCTACTGCAGGCACAAAAAAAGGCCCGTCGGCATGCCGACGGGCCTTTTTTGCTGCAATTCAGCGGTATTGGACGGGCGCAGTCACTTCAACCGGCGCGTTGGCCTTGCGGTCCCACAGTGTCTGCGCGTAACCCGTGGTCACGACCCCCAGACCAAACAAAATAACCAAAATCCAAAGCAAATCCGGTTTGCGGCGCATCAGCTGCCCCCCTCAGGCAAGTCGTGATGAAGTCGGGCGCTATGGTTTGAAGATGGCCCGGTGATTAGGTGAAGCGTAAAATGCGCGCATTCTGCGGCAACATGACGCGACACGCAAACGCTGGCGTCAACCGACCGTCGGGTTGTCTCGAAAACGCCATAATGGCAAATTCGGTTACAAATCTGGAGCACCACACATGGCCTACTGGCTGATGAAATCCGAGCCCGACGAGCTCTCCATCAAGGGCCTGGCCAAGCTGGGCGAAGCCCGTTGGGATGGCGTGCGCAACTATCAGGCGCGCAATTTTCTGCGCGCCATGGCCGAGGGCGATGAATTTTTCTTCTACCACTCCAGCTGCCCGGAACCCGGTATCGCCGGCATCGCCCGCATCAGCGCGGCCGCCTACGACGACCCCACGGCGCTGGACCCGGCCAGCGTGTATCACGACCCCAAGGCCAACCCCGACAAGAACCCCTGGAGCGCCGTGGACGTGGCCCATGTCGAGACCTTCAGCAAAGTGCTGGGCCTTGGTTATCTCAAGCAGCAGGCAGCACTGGCCGAACTGCCCCTGGTGCAGAAAGGCAGCCGCCTGTCGGTAATGCCCGTCACCGCCGAACAATGGGCGGCGGTGCTGGCCCTGCGCTGAGCCTTACTGAACGATCAGGTTGTTGAACAGCAGGTCCTCGACCATCGGCTTGCCTTCTTCGTTGGTCATCACTTCCTGGACCTGCTTGAGCGCTTCCTGACGCAGTTTTTCCTTGGATTCGACGTTGCTCATCGAGTCCACGGTTTGCTGCGAGAACAGCGCCACCAGCTGATTGCGAATCAGCGGGTCCTGGTGCTTGACCGCGGCTTCCGCCTCGGGACCGGTCACGCGCAGCGCCACATCGGCCTTGTACACATGCAGGCGCGGGCTGCCGTCCAGGGCATAGTTGCCCACGAAGGGCGGGCTCAGGGTGATGTAGCTGACTTTTGGCGGGCCGCCCTCTTCCTTGCCTTCTTCAGCCATGACTGCCGACACGGGCAGGGTCAGGGCCAACGCCATCACGATCCACGCTTTCACAAATTTGCTCCTCATTCTGTTGGCGCAAGCATACCAAGATTAACTCACGCGCCGGCGCTTATGCCCGGCTATCAGCTGGGGGCATGCTCGTTGACCGCACAACCCTCACACCTACACTTATCGGCCACAACCTGCAAAGGAATAGCCCGATGAAAGCTGTGCTGTGCAAAGCCTTCGGCCCCGCCGAAACACTGGTACTGGAAGAGGTCGCCAGCCCCGCGATCAAGAAGAACGAAGTACTGCTGCAGGTGCATGCCGCCGGGGTCAACTTCCCCGACACGCTGATCATCGAGGGCAAATACCAATTCAAGCCACCCTTCCCATTCTCACCCGGCGGCGAGGCGGCCGGTGTCGTCAGCGCGGTGGGCGAGAACATCACCCATCTGAAAGTAGGTGACCGGGTAATGGGCCTGACCGGCTGGGGCAGTTTTGCCGAGGAAATCGCCGTGCCCGGCTACAACGCAATGCCCATCCCCGACGGCATGGACTACAACACCGCCGCCGCTTTCAGCATGACCTACGGCACGTCCATGCATGCCCTCAAACAGCGCGCCAACCTGCAGCCGGGTGAAACCCTGCTGGTATTGGGCGCCTCGGGCGGGGTGGGTCTGGCGGCGGTGGAAATCGGCAAGGCCATGGGCGCACGCGTCATCGCCGCCGCCAGCAGCGCCGACAAGCTGGCGGTGGCCAAGGCGGCGGGTGCCGATGAATTGATCAACTACAGCGAAACCAACCTGAAAGACGAAATCAAGCGGCTGACGGATGGCAACGGTGTGGACGTGATCTACGACCCGGTGGGTGGCGACCTGTTCGACCAGGCCGTGCGTGGCATCGCCTGGAACGGTCGTCTGCTGGTGGTGGGTTTCGCCAGTGGCCGCATCCCGGAACTACCCGTCAACCTGGCACTGCTCAAGGGCGCAGCCGTGGTGGGTGTGTTCTGGGGCTCGTTTGCCCAACGCCAGCCGCAGGACAATGCCGCCAACTTCCATACCCTGTTCCAGTGGTTCGCCCAGGGCAAGCTCAAGCCCCTGGTGTCGCAGACCTACCCCCTGGCGCAGGCCGGTACCGCCATCGATGCCCTGGCAAACCGCCAGGCCGTGGGCAAGCTGGTGATTGCCGTGCGCTGAATGCGCCTGCAAGGAAAAGCTTCTGCATTACCTACTTGTGCAAATGGCGTTGAACTGGCCCCCCTCTTCAAACGCCATTGCACAAGGACTGAACATGAGCGTATTCACCGTGTACTTCTGTGGCACAAGTGCCACCCAATTCGACAATAACCACGCCAACTACTGGAACGGCGAACTGATCGCCACCCTGGCCGCCAACACGCAGGACAGGGAGTTTGCCCACTGGATCATCGTCGACGGCCCCGGCAGCGGCAATCTGCAGGCCGATACCCTCACCGTGGAATCCCAGGACCACCCCTACGCGGGCACGGCATTCGGCAAGGGCTGGGAAACCAACGTGCGCCACGCCCTGAACATGATCAAGGGGAAGTTCGAGTGGCAGCGCGAGAAGCTGACCGAGGCGCGTTACCAGGCGCTGAAGGCGGCCGGCATCCCGATCAGGGACGTGACCGTCAAAGGCAGTTTCTGGGCACGGGTATATGACTATGGCGACAGCAAGGTCACCCCGCAGCAACTGCAACAGCAGATCGTCAACCAGTTCCGCGCGGGTGGCAAGATCCCCACCCAGGTCAATCTGGTAGGCTGGAGCCGCGGCGGCATCAGCTGTCACATGCTGGCCAATGCCATGCTCAACGACCCTGCCCTCAGACATATTCCGGTGAACATCCTGGCCGTCGACCCGGTACCCGGCCCGCTCAACTTCCAGCCCGAGCGCGTGCAACTGGGGTCCAACGTCCGCGAGTACGTGGGGTTTTACGCCCGGGATGAGCGTACCAAGGGGTTCGCCTGCGTTATCCCCAAAACCGCTGCGCAGACCAGGATCGGCATTTACCCACTGCCTGGGCGGCACGCCACCCTGGTGGGCAACGCCGCCATCAATGGCGACAGCGGCCCGAAAATAGTGCCGGAGCCAGGCCTGATTGTGCGGCACCTGGCCGAAACCTGCCTGCAACGCTGGGGAGTGACGCTGGACAAGCAACTGGGGCTGGATGCTGACGCAATCAAGCGCGCCCACCAGGCCATGCATGAGCGCGACGACATCTACGCCAACATGCGCAACTATTCCTATATCACCCTACCCGGCGGCATTCCCGTCACTGAATCGCAGAACAACGAACGCGCGGTCAGCCACGGCGATACCTGGGCCGCCTTCTCATCCCTGGCAGGCAGACCGTTCAACCCGGCGGTGGGGCTGTCGGCGCCGGTTGCACCGGTGCAAGGCATGTACCGGGAGCTGTTGGCGCCAGCCGCAGGCGGCTAAGCCTGGCGTGAATGGCAGCGCTTGATTCGGGCTTCCAGGTTGCGATCGGGCATTTCATGAGTGCGCAGGGCACTGATGGTCTGCTGCACGTAATCAAGCGTACTGCCAAAGCGGCCACTGGCGCTTTCCAGGATATGGCTGAGCAAATTGTCCGGCAGGTTGCCGGCATAGCTGGGCAGATGGCGCTCCAGCACAAAGCCGAGGGCCTGCACCTTGGTACCGTCATCCAGGCGGCAGTTCAGCCAATGCGGACGGTACGAAGGGTAAGGCATCTCTCGCTGCCACAAGGCCAGCAATGAGTCCTCGAGCTGCTCCTGTGGCAAACGGTAAGCGAAACCACTGCACGAACCACCCCGGTCCAGCCCAAACACCAGGCCGGGGCGCTCCGGCGTACCGCGATGCTCGTGGGACCACAGGTAAAGGCCGCGATGATAACCGTGCACCCGGGCGCGACGACGTTCGACAGCGCTGCATTCGGGGCGCCAGATCAGCGATCCGTAGGCAAACAGCCAGACCGGCCCGCCCTTGTGGCGCGCCATGGTAGTTTGAAGTGAGTGCACCAATTGCTCATGGGTCAGTTGCGGCCCAAGGTCGAGCGATGGTGGATAAATCGCATTGAAGTGCGCAGTTTCGATAGCCGACATAGTCGTCGCCTGATATCCCCGTGAATCGACATGGCCGATCCACTGTAACCGATTGCTTCAGCCCCGCTGTTACCGTACGGCAGATAACCTCAGAAAAACAAGCTGTTGCGAAGCCTTATAAGCAACGAATTTTACGTTGGTTATAAAGCACCGATATGGACCGCCCCAGCATGCTCCGCACTGAAGTGGCCCGCCCTGCGAAAATAAACTTCGCGCGGGTTCAAGGATAGTGCACTTCAGGGAGTCGAGAAGTTTCCTACAACATATTAGGAAGTTTCATGACTAGAAACTTCCTATCGATATGAGCGAAAAAGCGCGCCTCATTCGATAGAGCATGGTCGACATCATGAAATATCCACTGCGCGCGGCAGCTTGCCTGGTGATCGTTGCCCCGATAGCGTGCACACCGGCCAACGCGCTTGCCGACGAAGGGTTCTGGTACCTGCAGGGCAGCGTCTATACCCGCCATTTCGGCAATAACCAGGGCTATAACAACCATCAGGACCTGATAGGGCTTGAACGCAATCTGGCGTCCGGGGTGATTGCCGGGGCGGCGACCTTTCGCAACTCCTTCAGCCAGCGCTCCTGGTACGCCTATGCAGGCAAGCGCTTCGATCTGCCTGACTCACCCGTTTACTTCAAGCTCAGTGCCGGGCTGATCCATGGCTACAAGGGCGAATACCGTGACAAGCTGCCCTTGAACCAGTGGGGCATCGCCCCCGCCATCATCCCCGGCGTCGGCGCCCACTGGGGGCCGGTGGCCGGGGAAGTGGTGCTGCTGGGGCTGGCGGCCACCATGGTCAATGTCGGGGGGCGATTTTAAGGACGGGGCGCGTAGGCAAATACATCGGCACGCATCTGGTGCGCGTCCATGCCGGCCGCCACCAGGGCATCCAGCGTGGCGTAGATCATCGCCGGCGAGCCACTGGCGTAGACACTCACGCCAGCCAGGTCGGCAATGTCCTCGCAGACCGCTTCATGCAGCATGCCGCAACGGCCTTCCCAACCACACAAGTCGCTGACCACCTGATGCAGGAACAGGTTGGGCAGTGTCTTCCACTGTTCCCAGTGCTCCACCTGGTAGAAGTCCTCGGGCCGGCGCACGCCCCAATACAGGTGCACCGGGTGCTTGAACCCCTGGGCGCGGCAGTGCTCGATCAGGCTGTGCATCTGCGCCATGCCGGTACCGGCAGCGATCAGCACCAGCGGGCCGTCCGGCAGCTCGGCCAGGTGCGTGTCGCCAAACGGAAGCTCGACCCGCGCCATGCCATTGCGCTGCAACTGCTCGATCAGATTCTGCGCGCTGGCCTCGCGGACCAGCACATGCATTTCCAGATCACGGCCGCTGTGCGGTGCCGAGGCCAGGGAAAACGCCGATTTCTCACCGTTTTCGCGCTCGATCATCAGATACTGACCGGCGTGGTAGCGCGGCGGTTTGCCGGCCGGCGCGCGCAGGCGTACACGCCAGACATCGCCACCCACCGGAGTGCACTCGCTCAATTGGCACGCGAAGCGGCGCACGGGCAGCTCGCCCAACGCCAGCACACCGTCCCACAGCACCACGCAGTCTTCCAGCGGCTCGGCGATGCAGGTGTAGATTTCACCGTGGTCACGCTCTACGCCATCCTGAAGCACCCGGCCTTCCACCAGCAGCGCCGAGCACACATGGCAATTGCCATTGCGACAGCTTTGCGGGCATTCATGACCCAGCCGCTGGGCGGCTTCCAGAATCCGTTCCCCAGGGCGGGTGTCCAGCACCGCGCCCGATGGCTGCAAGGTTACGCGCATCAATCTATTCCCAGCTGGTTCCACAGTTCATCGATGCGACGGGTAACGGCATCGTCCTTGACGATCACACGGCCCCACTCACGGGTGGTTTCGCCCGGCCACTTGTGCGTGGCATCCAGGCCCATTTTCGAGCCCAGGCCGGACACCGGCGAGGCGAAGTCCAGGTAGTCGATCGGCGTATTGTCGATCATCACCGTATCGCGCTTGGGGTCCATGCGCGTGGTGATGGCCCAGATCACGTCGTTCCAGTCGCGTGCGTTGATGTCGTCATCGGTGACGATAACAAACTTGGTGTACATGAACTGACGCAAAAACGACCACACACCCAGCATCACGCGCTTGGCATGGCCTGGGTACTGCTTCTTCATGGTCACCACCGCCATGCGGTACGAGCAGCCCTCGGGCGGCAGGTAGAAGTCGGTGATTTCCGGGAACTGCTTCTGCAGGATCGGCACGAACACCTCGTTCAGGGCCACGCCCAGAATCGCCGGCTCATCCGGCGGACGGCCGGTGTAGGTGCTGTGGTAGATCGGCTTGATGCGGTGAGTGATGCGCTCCACGGTGAATACCGGGAAGCTGTCGACCTCGTTGTAGTAACCGGTATGGTCACCGTACGGGCCTTCATCGGCCATTTCGCCGGGATGAATCACCCCTTCCAGCACGATCTCGGCGCTGGCCGGTACCTGCAGGTCATTGCCGCGGCATTTCACCAGTTCGGTGCGGTTGTCGCGCAACAGGCCGGCGAAGGCGTACTCCGACAGGCTGTCGGGCACCGGCGTGACCGCGCCCAGAATGGTCGCAGGGTCTGCCCCCAGGGCCACGGACACCGGGAAAGGCTGGCCAGGATGCTTGTCGCACCACTCGCGATAATCCAGCGCGCCGCCACGATGGCTCAACCAACGCATGATGACCTTGTTGCGGCCAATCACCTGCTGGCGGTAGATACCCAGGTTCTGGCGGTCCTTGTTCGGCCCGCGGGTGACGGTCAGGCCCCAGGTGATCAGCGGCGCAACGTCGCCTGGCCAGCAGGTCTGCACCGGCAACATGCCCAGGTCAACGTCGTCACCCTCGATGACCACTTCCTGGCACGCCGCGTCCTTGACCACCTTGGGGGCCATGGCGATGATCTTCTTGAAGATCGGCAGCTTCGACCAGGCGTCTTTCAGCCCCTTGGGCGGCTCCGGCTCCTTGAGGAAGGCCAGCAGCTTGCCGATTTCGCGCAGCTCGCTGACGTCCTCGGCGCCCATGCCCAGGGCCACGCGGCCCGGGGTGCCGAACAGGTTGCCCAGCACCGGGATGTCATAACCGGTGGGTTTCTCGAACAGCAGCGCCGGGCCTTTGTTGCGCAGTGTGCGATCACACACTTCCGTCATTTCCAGCACCGGAGAAATCGGCACCTGGATGCGTTTCAACTCTCCGCGCTGCTCAAGCTGCTGCACGAAATCCCGAAGATCCTTGAATTTCATCGACCATGCCACTCGTAAAATAGGCGTACATCGTACCTGCTCCCGAGCTGGCTGGCAGCCTTGGCGCCGTCATTGCGAGGAATAAGCGCCAATTCTCTGCGCTGCGGCGCTCAGCGCGCCCTGCTCGAACAGCGGCGCCAGCACCGGTTGCAGTATCGGTCCGGAGCCATCGCTGTAGTGGTTGTCATCCATGTACAGCGATTCGCCGCCCGCTTCCATGCGACAAATCCCGCCTTCGGCGCACAGGGCTGGCGTTGGGTCGATGACTTTCACTTGGGGATCAGCTTCGGCCAGATGCCTGAAAAGTCGGTCAATGAAGGCCTGCCGAGCAAGATGGTCGGACAGCGGCCGCCCCTGGCTATCCGCCGCGCGCCCGAGCATGGCGAGCCGGCTCAGCTGATGGGGCACCTGGTGCTTTTGCAATGGGGCCTCCTTGACCAGCCATACACGGCGATTCTCTGCCCTCAACTGTGTGACCAACGCCTGCAGATGGCTTTGCAACTGTTTCTCGGCGTAGGCGCTGTCGACTGCCCGGCTGCCGGGTGCCCTGATCACCAGAGTGTCGTCCCCGCGCTCATCACCGTACAGGTACAGGCTCCACCGGGCCGCGATCACCACATCAGTCACGCCCGTGGCGCGGGCATGCTCGAGTGTGCGCTCGTTGAAATGTCGGCAGGCAGACTTGGCCTCAAGCGCAGGGACCGGGATGCAACCCGAGCGGGAGGCCAATGAAGCAGCCTGGCCATGGGCTTGCGCGGCCATTCGCAACGCCGGCTCAAGGCCCGCCGCATGGCTGTCGCCCCAAACCAGAATCGCCGGGGCATTGGCTGTCGGTGGGCCGAAGGTGCACATCGGCCGTGAAGTCTTGCTGTCGGACATGCATTGCATCTGGCCGTCATTCCAGTGCGCGGCGCCGGCGTAACGCAACGCCTGCTCAGACAAGCGCGCCGGCACCCCATCGGCGGCCACCAGGCCTTTTCCCACAAAGCCCAGCACCAGCAAGGCGCCCAGCGCATAGGCCAACACCTTGCGGGGCTCATGCCCCGAGCCCGAGCGGCGAAACGGTTGTTCGACCCAGCGCCACGAAACATACGCCAGCAACAGGCTGAGCACCAAGAGCGCGAAAACCTGCCCCGCTCCCAGTCCATCCACAGCCGCATACCGGGCAAAGACATGAACCGGCCAGTGCCACAAATACCAGGAGTAGGAAATCAGACCAATGCCCACCAGCACCCTGCTGCCCAACAGTCGTCCCACCAACGTGGGCTGTCGCCCATTGGCCCAGATGATCGCCAGGGTGCCGAGCACTGGCAGCAGGGCCGCAAGGCCTGGGAAAGCGGTGCTCTGATCGTAGGCGAAGGTTGCCAACGCCAGCATTGCCAGCCCGCCCAGGCTGGCAGCCTGGCATACCCAATTCGCAACTACGTGCCTGCCTGCCGGCAACACCGCCAGCAAGCCGCCGGCAAGCAGCTCCCAGGCGCGCAGGTGCAGAAGAAAAAACGCCGCTGCAGGCTGACGATCGACTGCCCTGATGCTCAGCCCCAGCGATAACAACGTCAATGCCAGCAGCCACCATCGCCAATGCCGCGAGAAGCGGATCAGCAGCCCCAACAATAACGGGAAGACAATGTAGAACTGCTCTTCAACCGACAGCGACCAGGTGTGAAGCAACGGTTTGAGGTCCGAGGCAGTCTCGAAATAACCGTCCTGGCCACGAAAAAGGATATTGGAAGCGAACATCGCCTGGTAAAGCACCGATCGGCCCAGTTGGGCGTACTCACCCGGTGTCAACAACCACCAGCCAAGCGCCAGGCAACAAGCCATTACGGTAAACAAGGCCGGCAGAATCCGCCGGGCCCTGCGAGTCCAGAAATCGATGAAGCTGAACTGGCCCGCTTCACGCTGGCGCCAGATGATCGAGGTAATCAGAAACCCCGATATGACGAAAAACACATCGACGCCCACGAAGCCGCCAGTAAAGCCGGGGATGCCGAAATGAAACAGCACCACCCCACTGACCGCCAGCGCACGTAAGCCGTCTATGTCTCGACGGTAACCGAGTCCGGCCATGACAATCCTTTGCTTTTATTATTGAAACAGCGATACGAAGTCGGGCCTCCAGGGCCGTGACCAAGGTAATAGAAACACGATATTTGTAACAGTTCCGAAAATATTAATAAATGCAGGCCTGCCGACAGGGTGCACTGGAGATTTTCGTGGGGCATAGGGCCAGCGCAGCCTGAGGGCAGCGGCTGCGGTGTGCGAAAAAGCGCGCATAAAAAAAGGCGCCCGTCAGGGCGCCCTTTTTTGAACGGGCCGGAAGGCTCGTTACTTGCGTTTCATCGACAGGAAGAACTCGTCGTTGGTCTTGGTCTGCTTCAGCTTGTCGACCAGGAACTCAATGGCGGCTACTTCGTCCATCGGGTGCAGCAGCTTGCGCAGGATCCACATGCGCTGCAGCTCGTCGTCGGCGGTCAGCAGCTCTTCGCGACGGGTACCCGAACGGTTGATGTTGATGGCAGGGAAGACGCGCTTCTCGGCGATCTTGCGGTCCAGGGGCAGTTCCATGTTGCCGGTACCCTTGAACTCTTCGTAGATCACTTCGTCCATCTTCGAGCCGGTTTCAACCAGCGCGGTGGCGATGATGGTCAGCGAACCGCCTTCCTCGATGTTACGCGCAGCACCGAAGAAACGCTTCGGCTTCTCCAGGGCGTGGGCGTCGACACCACCGGTCAGTACCTTGCCGGAGCTAGGGATCACGGTGTTGTAGGCACGCGCCAGACGGGTGATGGAGTCCAGCAGGATGACCACGTCCTTCTTGTGCTCGACCAGGCGCTTGGCCTTCTCGATCACCATCTCGGCAACCTGCACGTGGCGGGTTGGCGGTTCGTCGAAGGTGGAGGCAACCACCTCGCCGCGCACGGTGCGCTGCATTTCGGTCACTTCTTCCGGACGTTCGTCGATCAGCAGCACGATCAGGTGAACTTCAGGATTGTTGCGCGTGATGTTCGAGGCAATGTTCTGCAGCATGATGGTCTTGCCCGCCTTCGGCGGAGCAACGATCAGGCCACGCTGGCCCTTGCCGATCGGGGCGCACAGGTCGATGACACGACCGGTCAAGTCTTCAGTGGAACCGTTGCCGGCTTCCATCTTCATGCGCACGGTCGGGAACAGCGGCGTCAGGTTTTCGAACAGAATCTTGTTCTTGGCGTTTTCCGGGCGGTCGAAGTTGATGGTGTCAACTTTGAGCAGGGCGAAATAACGCTCGCCTTCCTTTGGAGGGCGGATTTTGCCGACGATGGTGTCGCCGGTGCGCAGGTTGAAGCGACGGATCTGGCTTGGGGAGACATAGATGTCATCCGGGCCCGCGAGGTACGAAGCGTCAGCCGAACGCAGGAAGCCGAAGCCGTCCTGGAGAATCTCCAGCACGCCATCACCGGAGATTTCCTCGCCGCTTTTGGCATGTTTCTTCAACAGGGAGAAAATCACATCCTGCTTGCGCGAACGGGCCATATTTTCTATGCCCATCTGTTCGGCCATTTCGAGCAGATCGGTAATCGGCTTTTGCTTGAGTTCAGTCAGGTTCATAAGGGAATGACGTAATCATGTATGGAGGGAGAAATTAAGCTTTGGGCTTAATGAGGCCGCGCCGCAGAGAAGGCGACAGGATCGCGTACTAATTCGAGTAGGAGTGCGTCGGCGACGGCTTGCAGGGGGCACTAGAGATACTAGTGCGAGGCCGAATGTAACACCTGAATTTCCGGGCGTCTAGTCGTTCGCCCAAGAAAAAGCCCCGCAAGGTGCGGGGCTATTACCACTGGATATTTCTGCCTAATTACAGGCTGGCATCCAGGAAAGCGGCCAATTGCGACTTGGACAGGGCGCCGACCTTGGTCGCTGCCACTTCGCCGTCCTTGAACAGCATCAGCGTAGGAATACCGCGCACGCCGTGCTTGGCAGGGGTTTCCTGGTTGTCGTCGATGTTCAGCTTGGCGATGGTCACTTTACCTTCGTAGGTACCGGCGATCTCGTCCAGAACAGGGGCGATCATCTTGCATGGGCCGCACCACTCAGCCCAGTAGTCAACGAGGACAGGGCCCTTGGCCTTGAGTACTTGCTCCTCAAAGGTTGCATCAGTGACGTGAACGATTTTGTCGCTGCTCATAAGGGGCTCCGCAGTCGGATGTAAAAAAACGTTGCCCATCATAACGGCACAGGCCTTTTACAGGAAGCCACTGATGATTGAGTCTCGCTATGACTGTTCAAGATTTGACCAATCGGGCCGTCACGGTGCTACGAAGGCAATGCCCGTGCGCAGGGCAGCTGCGCGGATGTGTTCCTGCATGGCCTTGGATGCGGGACCGGCGGCGTGGCGCGCCAGGGCGCGGAGGATCTTGCGGTGTTCCTGCCAGGTTTCCATGGCGCGTTCACTACGGATGAACGGCAGTTTCTGGCTTTCCAGGAAAATGTCGGCGCTGGCCACCAGGATGCCGGCCATGGCCTGATTGCCGCTGGCCATCAGGATGCGTCGGTGGAAATCGAAGTCCAGTCGCGCGGCGGCCTCAAAATCTTCTGCGCGCAATTCGGCGCGCATGGCTTCGACATTATCTTCCAGGCCGTCCAGTTCCTCGGCGCTCAAACGCACGGCAGCCAACCCTGTGGCAAAGCTTTCCAGGGCGTAGCGCAGCTGAAAAATATCCTCGGGCGCTGCCTGCGCCGCAAAAGGCCACACCAGCCCGCCGCCCGATGAAGGTGCAGCGCTGGGCGCCTGCACAAACACGCCCTTGCCGGGTTGAATGCTGACCACGCCCAGTGCGCTGAGGGTCGACAATGCTTCGCGCAGCGATGCACGGCTGACGCCCAGCCGCTCGGCCAGATCACGCTGGGAAGGCAGCGCGGCGCCGGCCTCGTAACCGTCTCGGCTGATCATCTGACGGATGCCCTGGATGGCCACGTCAGGTACCGCTCGATTCATCGAATTCATCATCGTCACAAGCATTCGGGCCGCTGGAAAATGACCTTGTAACGCCATTTCCGCGAGCTGGCAAATCACGCCCGATAACGTGCAAGTCCCGTATTCATTGCCCGAAACCGGTGCAACTGTTCAGACCAGTATGACCTGCTTCGCAAACACGTAGCCGCTGCCGCCAGGCTGCGCCGGCCCTGCGCCACGCCGAAGATTTCCAGGGTTCATACCGGCCAGCGCAGCCTGGCGGCAGCGGCTACAGGGGAACTGGCATGGGCTGTGCACTGCGGTTTGCCACTCACTTTCGGAGACCGTGCCATGACCCAGCGCTGTACCGCCCTGCTCACCGCTCTGTTCGCCAGCCTGATGCTTTGCCAGGCCCCCGCCCACGCCGACGGCCTGGAGGACGTGGTCAAGCGCGGCACCCTGAAAGTCGCCGTGCCCCAGGACTTCCCGCCCTTCGGCTCGATCGGCCCGGACATGAAGCCCCGCGGCCTGGACATCGACACCGCACAACTGATCGCCGACCGCCTGAAGGTCAAGCTGGAGCTGACCCCGGTCAACAGCACCAACCGCATCCCCTACCTGACCACCGGCAAGGTCGACCTGGTGATCTCCAGCCTGGGCAAGAACCCGGACCGCGAGAAGGTCATCGACTTCTCCAGCGCCTATGCGCCCTTCTATCTCGCCGTGTTCGGCCCACCTGACGCGCCGGTCGCCACCCTGGACGACCTCAAGGGCAAGACCATCAGCGTCACCCGTGGCGCCATCGAGGACATCGAGCTGACCAAGGTGGCCCCCGAAGGCGTGACCATCAAGCGCTTCGAGGACAACAACTCCACCATCGCTGCCTACCTGGCCGGCCAGGTCGACCTGATCGCCAGTGGCAACGTGGTGATGGTGGCCATCAGCGAGCGCAACCCCAAGCGCATCCCCGCGCTGAAGGTAAAACTCAAGGACTCGCCGGTGTACGTGGGCCTGAACAAAAGCGAGCCGCAGTTGCTGGCCAAGGTCAACGAGATCATCGCCACGGCCAAGCAGGACGGCAGCCTGGAAAAGAACTCGCAGACCTGGCTGAAACAGCCGCTGCCCGCCGATCTTTGAGGCAAGCGACCTGATATGGCCTACCACTTCGATTTCAGCCCGGTCATCGCCAACACCGACCTGCTGCTCAAGGGCGCGCTGTTCACCCTGGAGCTGACTGCCATCGGCGCCCTGCTGGGTGTCAGCCTGGGGGTGATCGGTGGCGTGGTGCGCGCCTGGAAAATCCGCCCGTTCGCGGGGATATTCGGCGTATACGTGGAGCTGATCCGCAACACGCCGTTCCTGGTGCAACTGTTCTTTATCTTCTTCGGGCTGCCCTCCCTGGGCGTGCAGATCAGCGAGTGGCAGGCCGCCGTGCTGGCCATGGTGGTCAACCTGGGCGCCTACAGCACGGAGATCATCCGGGCCGGCATCCAGGCCATCCCGCGCGGGCAACTGGAGGCTGCCGCCGCGCTGGCCATGAGCCGCGCCGAGGCCTTCCGCAATGTGGTGCTGGTGCCTGCGCTGGGCAAGGTGTGGCCGGCGCTGAGCAGCCAGATCATCATCGTCATGCTGGGCTCGGCGGTGTGCTCGCAAATCGCCACCCAGGAACTGAGCTTCTACGCCAACTTCATTCAATCGCGCAATTTCCGCGCCTTTGAAACCTACCTGCTCACCACCCTCATCTATCTGGCCATGGCCGTGCTGATCCGTGCCCTGCTCAACTGGCTGGGTCGTCGCTACCTGGCAAGGAGCCGCTGATGGACTTCACTTTCTGGGACATCCTGCGCAACCTGCTGCTGGGCCTGCAGTGGACCCTGGCCCTGAGCCTGGTGGCTTTTATCGGTGGCGGCGTGATCGGTCTGCTGGTGATGACGATGCGCATCAGCGACAAAGGACTGCCCCGTGGCATCGCACGCGGCTATATAGAGCTGTTTCAGGGCACGCCGCTGCTGATGCAACTGTTCCTGGTGTTTTTCGGCGTGGCGCTGCTGGGCATCGACATCTCACCGTGGTTTGCCGCCGCACTGGCCCTGACACTATTCACCAGCGCCTACCTGGCCGAAATCTGGCGCGGCTGCGTCGAGTCCATCGGCAACGGCCAGTGGGAAGCCTCGGCCAGCCTGGCCATGACGCCCTATGAGCAACTGCGCCACGTGATCCTGCCCCAGGCCCTGCGCATCGCCGTGGCGCCCACCGTGGGTTTCTCGGTGCAGGTGGTCAAAGGCACGGCCGTGACCTCGATCATCGGTTTTACAGAACTGACCAAGACCGGCGGCATGCTCGCCAATGCCACCTTCGAACCCTTCACTGTCTACGGCCTCGTAGCCCTGGGCTACTTCGTCCTGTGCTACCCGCTGTCGCTCAGCGCTCGCTACCTGGAAAGGAGACTGCATGCCTCTGCTTAGAATTTCCGCCCTGCACAAATATTACGGTGAGCACCACGTACTCAAGGGCATCGACCTGACGGTGGAAGAAGGCCAGGTAGTGGCCATCATCGGCCGCAGCGGTTCGGGCAAGAGCACCCTGCTGCGCACCCTCAATGGCCTGGAATCGATCAACGACGGCGTCATCGAAGTGGACGGCGAATACCTGGATGCCGCTCGCGCCGACTTGCGCAGCCTGCGTCAGAAGGTGGGCATGGTGTTTCAGCAGTTCAACCTGTTCCCGCACCTGACCGTGGGCGAGAACGTGATGCTGGCGCCGCAGGTTGTACAGAAAGTTGCCAAGGCCAAGGCGGCCACCCTGGCCCGGCAGATGTTGGAGCGCGTGGGGCTGGGCGACAAATTCGACGCCTACCCCGACCGCCTGTCCGGCGGCCAGCAACAGCGCGTGGCCATCGCCCGCGCCCTGGCGATGTCACCCAAGGTGCTGCTGTGCGACGAAATCACCTCGGCGCTGGACCCAGAATTGGTGAATGAGGTGCTCAGCGTGGTGCGCCAGCTGGCCCAGGACGGCATGACGCTGATCATGGTGACCCACGAAATGCGCTTCGCCCGCGAGGTGGGCGACAAGCTGGTGTTCATGCACCAGGGCAAGGTGCATGAAGTGGGGCACCCCAAGCAGTTGTTTGCCGAGCCGCAGACGCCGGAGTTGGCTGCTTTTATTGGGATGCAGTAGGTCGGTGGTGCCTGGTTCCAGGGCAGAGCCCTGTCCTACACCGTTCGCGGCAGTCGTGTCAGGGAGGCAAAGCATTCAGCCCTTGGAGGCGCAGCAGGTCTATCGGTGGGACGAACCAAGGCGGACCGCTTTGCCTTCCTGACACCCATTGCCCGAACGGTGTAGGACAGGGCTCTGCCCTGGAACCAGACACCCCCAATCCAAACGCGTTGGCGGCACCGCCGGTTCGTGGCACGATGGCAGGGTTATCGACCGGGATTCTCAGACCATGCCGCAAGCCACCGCCCCCAACCTTTCCCTGATCGCCGCCATCGATCTGGGCTCGAACAGTTTTCACATGGTAGTGGCCAAAGCCCACCACAATGAAATCCGCATTCTCGAGCGCCTGGGGGAGAAGGTTCAGCTGGCCGCCGGTATCGACGAGCAGCGCAACCTGGACGAAGAGTCCATGCAGCGCGGCCTCGACTGCCTGAAGCGCTTCTCGCAACTGATCAACGGCCTGCCCCTGGGCGCCGTGCGTATCGTTGGCACCAACGCCCTGCGCGAAGCCCGCAACCGTGGCGAATTCATCCGCCGCGCCGAGGAAATCCTCGGCCACCCGGTGGAAGTCATTTCCGGCCGTGAAGAAGCCCGTCTGATCTACCTGGGCGTGTCCCACACCCTGGCCGACACCCCCGGCAAGCGTCTGGTAGCCGACATCGGCGGCGGCAGCACCGAGTTCATCATTGGCCAGCGCTTCGAGCCGCTACTGCGCGAGAGCCTGCAGATGGGCTGCGTCAGCTTCACCCAGCGCTACTTCAAGGACGGCAAGATCACCCCGGCGCGCTATGCCCAGGCCTACACCGCGGCGCGCCTGGAAATCATGAGCATCGAAAATGCCCTGCACCGCCTGACCTGGGACGAGGCCATTGGCTCCTCGGGCACCATCCGCGCCATCGGCCTGGCCCTGAAAGCCGGCGGCCACGGCACCGGCGAGGTCAATGCCGAAGGCCTGGCCTGGCTCAAGCGCAAACTGTTCAAGCTGGGCGAGGTCGACAAGATCGACTTCGATGGCATCAAGCCCGACCGTCGCTCGATCTTCCCGGCCGGCCTGGCGATTCTGGAAGCGATTTTCGACGCCCTTGAACTGCAGCGCATGGACCACTGCGACGGCGCCCTGCGCGAAGGCGTGCTGTACGACCTGCTGGGCCGCCACCACCACGAAGACGTGCGTGAACGCACCCTCAGCTCGCTGATGGAGCGTTACCACGTAGACCTGGACCAGGCCGCCCGGGTAGAGCGCAAGGCCCTGCATGCCTTCGACCAGGTGGCCGACGACTGGGAGCTGAACGATGGGGTGTGGCGTGAATTGCTGAGCTGGGCCGCCAAGGTGCATGAAGTGGGCCTGGACATCGCCCACTACCACTACCACAAGCACGGCGCCTACCTGATCGAGCATTCCGACCTGGCCGGCTTCTCTCGCGAAGACCAACAAATGCTGGCCCTGCTGGTGCGTGGCCACCGTCGCAATATCCCGCGGGACAAGTTCGCCGAGTTCGGCGACGAAGGCGTCAAGTTGATCCGCCTGTGCGTACTGCTGCGCTTCGCCATCCTGTTCCACCACATCCGTGGTACCCAGGAAATGCCGGCCGTGAAGCTGTACGCAGGCCAGGACAGCCTGGAAGTGGAGTTCCCGGCTGGCTGGCTGGAAGAGAATCAGCTGACCCAGGCCGACTTCGCGCTGGAAGCGGAGTGGCTGACCCGGGTCGGCGTGGTCCTTAGCGTACGGTAAGGATCGGGATGCTCAGGCGCTCCAGCAGAGTGTCCTGGGCACTGCGCGGGTTCTGGTTGCCGGTTGGCGAGCTACGCACGTAGCGGCCGTCCGGTTGCAGAATCCACGAGTGGGTGTTGTCGGTCAGGTAGCTTTCCAGCTCCTTCTTCACCCGCAGGATCAGCTTCTTGCCCTCTACCGGGAAGCAAGTCTCGACACGCTTGTCCAGGTTGCGCTCCATCCAGTCGGCGCTGGACAGGAACATCTGCTCCTCGCCACCATTGCTGAAGTAGAACACCCGCGTGTGCTCCAGGAAGCGACCGATGATCGAGCGCACCTGAATGTTATGCGACACCCCGGCAATGCCCGGGCGCAGGCAGCACATGCCACGCACCACCAGGTCGATACGCACGCCCGACTGGCTGGCCTTGTACAGCGCGCGGATGATCTTCGGATCGGTCAGCGAGTTGAACTTGGCGATGATGTGCGCCGGCTTGCCTTCCAGGGCGAACTGGGTCTCGCGGGCAATCATGTCGAGCATGCCCTTCTTCAGTGTGAACGGCGCGTGCAGCAGCTTCTTCATGCGCAGGGTCTTGCCCATGCCGATCAGCTGGCTGAACAGCTTGCCCACGTCTTCGCACAAGGCGTCGTCGGAGGTCAGCAGGCTGTAGTCGGTGTACAAGCGCGCGTTGCCGGCGTGGTAGTTGCCGGTACCCAGGTGGGCGTAGCGCACGATCTCGCCGGCTTCACGGCGCAGGATCAGCATCATCTTGGCGTGAGTCTTGAAGCCCACCACGCCGTAGATCACCACGGCGCCGGCAGCTTGCAGGCGGCTGGCCATCTGCAGGTTGGACTCTTCGTCGAAACGGGCGCGCAGTTCAATGACCGCGGTCACTTCCTTGCCGTTACGCGCGGCGTCCACCAGCGCATCGACGATTTCCGAGTTGGCGCCGCTGCGGTACAGGGTCTGGCGCACGGCCAGCACATGCGGGTCCTTGGCGGCCTGGCGCAGCAGGTCGACCACGGGGGTGAACGACTCGAACGGGTGCAACAACAGGATGTCCTGCTTGCTGATCACGCTGAAGATGTTCTCGCTGTTCTGCAGCAGCTTGGGGATGGCCGGGGTGAACGGCTTGTATTGCAGCTCCGGATGACTGTCCAGGCCGGTGATGCTGAACAGGCGCGTGAGGTTGACCGGGCCATTGACCTGGTACAGCTCCGATTCCGCCAGGCTGAACTGCTTGAGCAAATAGTCGGACAGGTGTTTGGGGCAGGTATCGGCCACTTCCAGGCGCACGGCGTCACCGTAGCGACGCGAGAACAGCTCGCCGCGCAGCGCGCGGGCCAGGTCTTCGACGTCTTCGGTGTCCACGGCCAGGTCGGCGTTACGGGTCAGGCGGAATTGGTAGCAGCCCTTCACCTTCATGCCCTGGAACAGGTCATCGGCGTGAGCGTGGATCATCGACGACAGGAACACGAAGTTGTCGCCGGCACCGGACACTTCCTCCGGCACACGGATGACCCGCGGCAGCAGGCGCGGCGCTGGGATGATTGCCAGACCCGAATCGCGACCGAAGGCATCGATACCTTCCAGCTCGACGATGAAGTTCAGGCTCTTGTTCACCAGCAACGGGAACGGGTGAGTCGGGTCCAGGCCGATGGGGGTGATGATCGGCGCGATTTCGTCACGGAAATAGCGGCGCACCCAGGTCTTGAGCTTGGTGGTCCAGTTGCGACGACGGATAAAGCGTACCTGGTGCTTTTCCAGCTCCGGCAGCAGGATATCGTTGAGGATCGCGTACTGGCGGTCTACATGGCCGTGGACCAGCTCGCTGATGCGCGCCAGCGCCTGGTGCGGCTGCAGGCCGTCGGCACCCGCCTGTTCACGGGCAAAGGTGATCTGCTTCTTCAGGCCCGCCACGCGGATCTCGAAGAACTCGTCCAGGTTGCTGGAGAAGATCAGCAGGAACTTCAAGCGCTCCAGCAGCGGGTAGGACTCATCCAGAGCCTGTTCCAGCACGCGGATGTTGAATTGCAACTGGGACAGCTCGCGATGGATGTACAGGCTGCTGTCATCCAGGCCTGGCACCGCAGCGGGCAGGGGCGCGGTGGCAGCGGCGGTTTCGGCAACGGGCTCTTCGATCGGTTCCATCGCCGGTGGCGTTTCGATGATCTGCTCAAGCACTGGCTGTGCTTCTTTCACGGCAGTTTCGTGAAGTCCTTCGTTATTCATCTAGCGATCCTGAAGGGCTCAATTGCCCTCTCATTCAGTTGAGCGGCACGGTTTGCGAATCAGGTGAGGCTGGGCATGGCACGATCATATCGTCACCAGCACCGATAAAGGCACTGACGAGGCGGGACGCCAACTCATCACACTGACGGTGGCTGGAGGGCAGGCGCAGGGCGCGGGCACGGCTCACGGCAAACTCCTGGGCCCACGCGTGCGGGCCGGCGCGACAGTTATAAGCGGGCATTATGACGTTTGCATGACAATCTTGCGTCAAGCCCCTGCAGACAGCGTTGCCCATTGTCATTCTGCACGCTGTTCACGTCGAGACACATTTCGACACTTTCACGAATGGCCGCGACGCGTTAGGCTGCGCGTTCATTTCGCCAGCATCCAGACAATGCTCCAACAATTTCTGCAGGATTTCGGCTATCTGGCCCTCTTTCTAGGTACGTTTTTCGAAGGCGAGACGATTCTGGTCCTGGCCGGGTTTCTTGCGTTCCGCGGATACATGGATATCAACCTGGTCGTCGTGGTGGCCTTTTTTGGCAGCTACGCAGGTGACCAGCTCTGGTACTTCCTGGGGCGCAAGCATGGGCGCAAGCTTCTGGCACGCAAGCCGCGCTGGCAACTCATGGGCGACCGGGCGCTGGAGCACATCCGCAAGCACCCGGACATCTGGGTGCTGAGCTTCCGCTTCGTCTATGGCCTGCGCACCGTGATGCCGGTGGCCATCGGCCTGTCCGGCTACCCGCCGCGTCGCTACCTGCTGCTCAATGGCATCGGTGCCGCCGTATGGGCCACGGTGCTGGCGCTGGCCGCCTACCACTTTGGCGCCATCCTGGAAGGTATGCTGGGCAACATCAAGAAATACGAGCTGTGGGTGCTGGGTGGCCTGTTGCTGCTGGGCGGCCTGCTGTGGCTGCGTCGGCGCATCAAGGCGGCGCGTGTGGCGCGCAACAAGACGGCTGCCAATCAGCCGGCCGAGTAACCTACGCTGAACCCAACGTGGCCCCTGTGTTCCATGTACTGATAAGCTCAGAGAGACAGGGACAGCGTTGGGAGAAGCTAGCATGACCAAGAAAGTTGCCGTAATCCTTTCCGGCTGTGGCGTCTATGACGGCGCCGAAATCCACGAAAGCGTGATCACCCTGCTGCGCCTCAATCAGCGCGGCGCCCAGGTTCAATGCTTCGCCCCGAACATTGAGCAGATGCACGTGATCAACCACCTCACCGGCGAAGAAATGCCCGAGACCCGCAACGTGCTGGTGGAATCGGCGCGCATCGCCCGTGGCGAGGTCAAGGACCTGGCCCACGCCGATGCCGATGAATTCGACGCCCTGATCGTGCCAGGCGGCTTTGGCGCCGCCAAAAACCTCTCCAACTTCGCCACCCAGGGCGCCGGTTGCACCGTCAACGCGCAGTTGCTGGAACTGGCCGAAGCTTTCGCCGAGGCCGGCAAACCGGTGGGGCTGATCTGCATCTCCCCTGCCCTGGCCGCCAAGATCTACGGCCCGGGCGTGACCTGCACCATCGGCACCGACGCGGACACCGCCAAGGCCATCGACAAAATGGGCGGCACCCATGAGCCGTGCGCGGTCAGTGAGATTGTCGAAGACACCGCGCGCAAGCTGGTGAGCACCCCGGCGTACATGAGTGCCCAGTCCATTGGCGAGGCGGCTGAAGGCATCAACAAGTTGGTGGACCGGGTGCTGGAGTTGGCCCTGTAGCTGCAATTGTCTTGAAACCGCGTCGTGTGCATCGCGACCAAGGTCGGCTCCTACGCCGTCCGTGGTAGGAGTCGGCCTTGGCCGCGATGCAGGCGACGCCTTCCGTAGCTGCCGCAAGCACCCCACGCATCCACAGATCAGCCCCGCGCCAAACGCGTCAGGATGCGGTCCAGGCTGTTGGCAAAAGCCTGCTTGTCCTTGTCGCCATAACCCGCCTGGCCACCGCCCACCTGCCCCTGCTCGCGCAGGTCGGTAAACAGGTTTCGCACGGCCAGGCGCTCGCCCATGTTCTTCTCGTCGAACTCCTTGCCACGCGGGTCCAGGCAGGCGACGCCCTTTTTCACCAGCCTATCGGCCAACGGCACGTCGCTGCAAATCACCAGCTCACCGGGCACGGCGTGTTCCACCAGGTAATCATCAGCGGCATCCGGTCCGGCCGGCACTACCACCAGTTTCACACAGGTGAAGGCCGGCTTGATCAGCGGCACGCCCGCCACCATCAGCACTTCGAACTGGCGCTTGAGCGCGAATTTGATGACTTGGTCCTTGGCCGCCTTGGGGCAGGCGTCGGCATCGATCCATACACGCATGGTTCACTCACAGCAGGGAAAACGGCCGCCATTGTACGTCACGGCCAAGGGCGGTCGCTTGGGCGCTGAAGACCGTTGAACCATTAAATAGTTCACTAACTAGTTTGTTTTCGTTACAATTTTATTGA
Organism: gamma proteobacterium L18; assembly: GCA_000497835.1. Lineage (GTDB taxonomy): Bacteria > Pseudomonadota > Gammaproteobacteria > Pseudomonadales > Pseudomonadaceae > Aquipseudomonas. The sequence continues at coordinate 500,662 of KI547169.1, forward strand.
TAGCAAATTGACATTGTCGTTTTTCAGATACAAAGACGATTTCGTTGCGTGGCAATACCGATGGGCGCAGGGAAGCCGTTTCACCCCTTTATGAATGCAAGGAAGTAATGTTCATGTTCAAGCAAACCGTGGCTGTTCTCTCTCTCGCTGCCGTACTCGCCGGCTGCCAAGCCACTGGCGAGGACTACCAGGCAGACGTGTTCGACGCCAGCCAGGTCAACACCAAACAGCCTGCCAAGACTGTTCAGATCCTGACCGTTTCCCCTACCAAGATCAAAGTCAGCAACGCCTCCAACCGTCAGGCAGCTCAGGTTGTCGGCGGCCTGCTGGGCGCTGTCGGTGGCGGCGCGCTGGGAGCCAAGCATAACGGCGATACCGCCCTGATCGGCGCGGTCGGCGGCGGCGCAGCCGGTGCCCTGGCAGGCTCCATGGTCAACGAAACCAGCCTGGTACCAGGCGTGCTGCTGGGCTACTCCGAAGACGGCAAGATCTACACCTCGGCCCAGGTTGGCAAGCCTTGCCAATTCGCGCCAGGCAGCGTCTCGCTGATGGTGATGATGCTCAACAACGAAACCCGCATCCAGCCTAACGCCACCTGCCCAGAACCTGTCAAAGGCTGAAATCGAGCATGAATCGCACACTCATTGCCTTGACCCTGTCGCTGCTGGCGGCCCAGGCCGATGCCGGGCAGTTCGACCAGTTACGTCAGATCGAAGTACAGCAACAGCAAGTGGAGGCAGCTCAGCAGGCCGCCTACCAGCGCCAGTGGCAAGAGCAGCAGGCCAAGGCCCAGGCCCGTGATGAGGCCAACCGCCGTGCACGTGCTGCCGCCCAGGCCCGTGCTGCCGAACAGGCTGCTGCCGAACGCAAGGCCGTTGCCCAGGAAAACACTCGCCTGCGTACCCGTGCCGAACAACAGGAAGATGAAGACCGCGCCCTGGACATCGAAGAGCGCAAGCTCAAGCTGCAAGCGATGAAAGCCAAGGCCGATCGCGCCAACGACTACATCGACGCCGACCTGCGCAGCAGCGCTGCCCAGACCGATGTGGTGCAGTCCAAGGCGGACGCCACGCGCAATGTCAGCTCCGGCACCAAGGCGCTGCTGGAAGACACCGGCAAGGCCGACGTCAACCGCTCCAGCAAATGGTTCGGTAACTGATACGTCAGAAACGCAAAAGCCCACTTCGGTGT
>KI547170.1:0-79804 GCA_000497835.1 gamma proteobacterium L18
GAATTCCGAAACCCCCAGCTGCCACGCAGCTGGGGGTTTTGTCGTTTAAGCCCCCAACAAGCCGCCCTGTAGCCGCTGCCGCCAGGCTACAGCGGCACTAAAAAAACCCCCGGCTGCCGAGGCAACCGGGGGTTGGTCAAACCAGCCTCAGATCAAGCCTTGCAGCTGTCCGGCGCCCAGTCACCCATGTCAGGGCTGCTGCACACCTTGGCCATCAGGCTCTGGCCGTTAGCAGCCACCTGCTTGGCTTCAACCTGCTTGGTCTGGGCCTTCTGCAGGCTCTTCTCGGTGCTTACCGCTTCAGTCGGCACGTTGGCAGGCTTCTTCACCTTGACCTTGGTCTTGGTTGGCTTCACCGAGGTACTCTCTGCGGTAGCAACAGTCACTACGTCCTGACGCTGCACACCGACTTGCTGCAGGTCCTTCTCATACGCCTGGGAGTAAGAGTCGACGTCCTGGGTGGCCTTGCCATTGGCGGCGACGATCAGTTGGTTGCTCTCACGCAGACCCGAGACGATCTCGGCCAAACGGCGACGGCCTTCGGCGTCATTGATGGTCTTGGCCTTGCGCGCCGAGATCAGGCGATCGAATTCAGCCTGGTAGCAGGTCTGGGAAGCCTTGGCGTAGGCAATATTGCGATCAAGGGACTGGGTGCTGCCATCCAGGTCAGAGGCGTACGAACCAATGCGCTGTTTGTCATCGGTAATCTGCTTCTGCTTCTCGGTGTAGTAGCCCACCGCACCGCCCGCCAGGGCACCGCCGGCAACGCCAATGGCAGCGTTACGGCCCATCTTGTCCTTGTCACCGGCCAGCGCGCCCGTCACGCCGCCCAGCAGGCCGCCAACCACGGCACCGGTGGCTACCGACTTGGTGACATCCGAATTGGTGCTGCGCAGGTGCTCTACTGGCTCGTAGCAGGTCGGGTAGAACTCGACCTTGGTGGTCTGGGCCACTTTGGAGGTTGGGGCACTGGCACAGCCACCCAGCACCAGAGTGAAGCTGGTGGCGATCAGCAGGGCACTGCGGCGCGCACCGGCGGCCGTGAACGTGTTGAGGGTCGAACGCATGATAAGTGTCTCTTCCTTTGGTTTATCTATCCTGGCTGGGCTGCCACCATGGCTGCCCGCCCTTGTTCGCTCGCTCGTCATCCAGGTTTACTTCTTCCCGGACTGGGCGAGCAGTTCCTTCAAAATCACCTCTGGGTCGGCCCGTTGTTGCTTACGGTAAGTGCCGACATGGGTGACGAACAATGTGGCGCGTGCTACCAGGCTCTTGCCCAGTACCGGCTTGCGCCCCAGTTCTTCCTTGACTCGTTGAAACTGCGCCTGGATCACCGCGTCGGTATAACGGGTGCCCGTCGCCAGGTTGTCGATGTAGATCGCCACGGCGCCATCCAGGGCGCTGCGGCCGTTGTCGATGGCCGAGCCGATCAGGTCGGCGCTGGCCTGGTCTTTCATGGCCAGGGCCTTGTCCCGCGTGGTGCGCAGGTTGGTCAGGCGGATGTTGTAGTTGTTGATGGTCTCGGCCACCAAGGCTGACGACTGGATCAGGTTGCCCGCCGCTTCCTCGCGTTGCTTGGCGATCAGGGAAACGTTGCGCTTGAGCTCTTCGTTGACCAGCCCCAGCTCCGATTGCAGGCGCGGGTCGACACTGGCGGCGATGATGCTGTCCAGCCGCTTGGTGGGGTCCTGGGCGTCATCGATGGCGTCGGTCAGGGAAGCCAGGCGGCCTTCCTTCTGCCACTGGTTGAACAACTCGCTGTAACGCGAGCGCGGGGCCGCCAGGGCACCCAGGGCGACACGGAAGCCGGTGGTCTCGTTGCGTTGTTCGGTGCCGTCGGCAGCGAATAGCGGGTACTCGCGGCGCATGCCGGTGAACAGGGTCATTTCCCCTTCCAGATAGTTGCCACCCTTGACCACAAAACCACCGTAGGTGCCCTGGCGGCGTCCGGCGCTGACCAGTTGGAAAGATTCCTGGACCATCTCGGCGGCATTGCCGATCACATCGAACAGGCCGATCGGATTAGGCAGCTTGGTGCCAATGGGCATCAACCGTGCCCCTTGGCCCGTGCCTCCAGCCACCTGGCTGAACACGGCGTAGTCGGCCAGCGGCGCGTCCTCGTCGCTGCCCTCGGCATGCCGGGGGAACAGACGCCCTTCCAGTTCCTGGCGGCTGACCGCCTGGCCGCCCCGCGCCGCATATTCCCACTCGACTTCGGTAGGCAGGCGCACGAAGCCCAGGCCGCCATCCTCGGCACTGGTGCCGCGGCCGCTGACGGGCAGTAACTCGCGGTGGTATTTCATCAGCCAGGCGCTATAGACCGCAGCAAAGCGCTCGGCCTCGAAGTGCGACAGGCTGACCTTCGGCAGCCGCCCGGTCATGGCCGTATCAGCTTCGCAGGCCGGGGCCGCTTCGCCGCTGGCCAAGGATTGCGCCTGGGCCATGACTTGGGCGTACTGGCGTGCGGTGACCTCGTACTTGCCGATGAAATACAGCATCGGCTTGAGCGGGTTGCCCGGGCCGCCCTTGGGCAGCAAGGGGGACAGTATCTTGCGCCAGTCTGCCGCCAGATCATTGAGGGTGAACTGACCGTTGATGTAGTCGCGACGGTAGCCGGAAATGAACGACTGCTTGTAGCCTGCTTCGCCTTCGCTGAAGGGGTAACCGAGGTTGATCTCGCGGTCATCCAGCGGCCCGTTGGCCAGTACGTAGACGTAGCGGAACACCATCTCGCCGTCACACGGCAGGGGCAGGCTGACGTCATCGGCCAGCGGCTTGGGGTTGTCGAACTTGTTGTCTTCGGCCACGGCCAGCGAACTGGCGGCCAACAAGGCAGCGCATGCCCAGTGTCTAAACATCGCGAATTCCTTCAGCAGCCTGCAGACGCGTTCCCCGCCAGCCGCCGGCCGTGGCGGCCAGCAGGCTGACCAGCACAACCGCCAGCATGGCAATGGCCAGGTGGCCGGGCAGCAGATGGCTGGCCAGTTGATTGAAAATCCGGTTGAGCAGCGTCGCCCCCAGCGCATAGACCAGCGCCGCCATCGCTGCAGCGCACAAGGCGCCGTACAAGGCCTGGCACACCACGAAGGCCAACAGCGACACAGTCTTGAAGCCCAGCAGGCGCAGTACCGACAGCGCCCGTTGCTTGCGCTCCACTGCCGCCAGGGTGCCCGCGGTGATGGCGGCAAATGCACCGGCACACGCCAGCCCGGCGATCAGCCAGAACACGGTGGTCAGGCTCCGGTTCAGCGTTTGAACCTGCTGGATCGCCGCCGCCTGGGTGGCCACGGCCAATCCTTGCTGGCTGAAGTACTGCCGCAATGGCTCCACATCGGCCAGCCCGCGCGCGTACAACCGGAATGCCGGGTAGGTGCGCGCCTGTGTCGGCGCGCTGCCAGGCCAGCCGAGGCCGACAACCTGGCGCCCGTCGCGGTAATCCTCGGCTGCTTCGAGCAGGGCCAATGGGGCAAACAGGGCATCGCGCGGGAAGGCTTCGATCGGCAGGATGCCGCGTACCTTCACCGTCAGGCGTCGCACCTGCACCTGGCCGGCGTCCTGGCGGGTAATCAGCGTCTCGATGTCCTGTCCTGGCCGGGCCCCCAGCTTTTGCGCGGCAGTCTGGCTAAGCAGTACGTCCAGCAAATCAGCGGGGGCCGCAGCCGCACCCAGTAATGGATCGCCCGAAGCCGTGGGGATCATTTCCACGGGCATTGGCTTGCCTTGGGTATCGAGCAAGTCTGCCGTGGCCGCGATCTGCCGCGTACGAGGCAACGCAAAGGCCACGTCAGGCCGCGCTGCCAATGCCGCAATATCCGCAGCGCTGAACCGCCCGCCCGCCAAGGGGATGACCTCGCGCACCGTCGGGTCTTGCTCCAGCCGCTGGCTCAAGCCGCCAATCAGGCCGAACTTGAGCCCGAACAACAGCAGCAACGGCGCGATAACCGCCACCAGCGCCAGCACCGCGCACAGCGACAACCGCCACTCATCGCGCCAGTCGTCCCAGGCGAGCCCGGCAATCAAGGCGACGCGCATCAAGGGCCCACCAGGCGGGCCGTCACGCCACCGTCGCTGTCGCGTGTCGATTGCAGGTGCAGCACGGGCAGACCGCAGCGGCTGGCCAGATCCAGGTCATGGGTGGCAACCATGCGTGCAGCGCCTTGCGTAGTGGCCTGCGCCAGCAGCAATTGCATCACCCGTTCAGCGTTGATGGGGTCCAGGGCGGCGGTGGGCTCATCGGCCAGCAGCAGACGAGGCCCATGGGCCAGGGCACGGGCGCAACTGGCCCGCTGTCGTTGGCCCACCGACAGCTGCGCAGGCTTCTTGTCCAGCTGCTCGGCAATGCCCAACGCCTCGGCCAGGCGCTCGACGCTGCCGTCATCAGGCAACCCCAACAGTGCCCGCGGCAGCCCGATATTGCGGCGCACCGTGGTGAACCCCAGCAAGCCGCCGGTCTGCAGCACGTAACCCAAGTAACGGCTGCGCAAGCCGGCCAGGTAGTCCTGGCGATTGTTGCGCCAGGCGCTGGCCACATCTTCACCGCAAAAGTGAAAACGCCCGGCCTGCTGCGGCGCCGCCACCAAGGCCAGCAGGTCAAGCAGGGTGCTCTTGCCGCAACCACTGGGGCCGACCAGCGCGTACTGCTGCCCCGCAGCCAGTTGCAGCCGCTCCACCTCCAGGCTGTAGCGCTGGGCGCCTTCGCCCCGCGTGATGCGTACCTCGCGCACGTCCAGCATCATGGCAGCGTCGACAAAGGAACACGGTAAAGCGCGTCACCCGGCTCGGCGTCGCCGAAGCGCACCCAGTTGGCCAGGTCGTTGTGGAAGGTTTCATACAGCTGGATTTTCGATTCCAGCTCGTCGATGAAATCCTGCTGCTCAGCCACCGACAGCGACAGCCACAGGTCCTGGGTCATGGTCAGTGCCTTGCTGCGGTAAGGCAGGCCCTGCAGGTACTCGCCCAGTACGCCACCCTCGGCCAGATTGCCGCCGCTGCGCAGGGCCGAGGGGTCGCGGCTCATGTAGGCACTGGCGCTGGCGATTTCCTCGAAGAAATCCTTGGGTGACGTCTGGGTCTTGCGCGCCGCATCGACGATCAGCTTCAGCGACTGCTGCAGGTCGTTGAGCTGCAACTTGGTCAGCAGTACGCAAACCTGGAAGGCGGGCAGGGCAGGGTTGGTCAGGTCGCGGTCGGCCGTCCAGGCGCTGACCAATTGCGGTGCCCGATTGGCTGCGCGGTGGCCCAGAAAATCCATGTGCATGGCGTAGCCGATGGCCGCCGACTTGTCGCTCAGGCTTGGTGCCTTGGCCAGCAGTGGTACTGACGGTTGCTCCGTGCGCACCTGGTGGACCAGTTGCGCGAACACCGAGCCGATCTCACCTACGCGCTCGCCAAAGCGCTGCACGTCGCCGCCGGGGATGGGCACATACAGGTCGCCGATCTGCGGGTTGCTGTCGGCGGTCAGCACGCGGTATTGCTGCTCGGCGGAGGCATGGTTCTTTTTGCCGGCATCAGTGCGCAAGTGCAGGGCGAAAATCTTGATCTGCTTGTTCAGCGCAGCCTGGCGTACCTCGGCCTCGTTCATGTGCGTACTGCTGAGCGGGTCGGCCTTGCGCAGCGCGCCGGCGTCGCTGACCAGCAAAATCAGACGCCCGCCATAGGGCGACCAGTCCATGCCCTGTACTGCCTGCATCACCCCGGCAAACGCATCTTCATTGAAGGATTGGCTGGACACGTCGGTCGCCTTGACCTGGCGCGCCAGTTCCAGGAACCGTTCAGGGGCGCGACCCTGGTCCAGCGGGATCAGCGTCTTGGTCAGGTACTGCAGGCCTGGCGTTTTCTCGACGTTGTTGCGGAAACCGACCATGCCGAAGCTGACGTTATCCAGTTCACCACGCTGGGCAATCTGGCTTTGCAGCTGATGCACCACCTCCGTGACCTGGTCGATATAGGGCTGCATCGACACCGAGGTATCCACCACCAGCACTACCGCCGTGCGAAACGCATCGGTCGAAGCTGCCGGTGCAGGGCCTTGGCCGCTGCTGCCCGGGTCGATCGAGGCGACGTTCAGCAACTGCACCGGCTGGCCGTTTTCGTCGAAGCTCTCGCGGGCATCGAAAATCGGCAGCAGGTAGAACTTGTCCTGTGGGATTGCACTGGCGCCAGGCTCCAGGGCCATCACCAGCTTGCCATCGCCCTGGCCGGCCCGCGCCTGATCGAGGGCGCGGTGCGCCGCAGCAGGGTCGGCCAGCAAGCGCTCGACGCTGGTAGCGTCGTGCAGGAACATCACTGGGGCACGCCCGGAGCGCTCGGTGAACTTGAGTACAAGGCTTTGCTTCCAGTCGCTGACCTGATCAGCGGCCAGCCAGCCGTCGCTCTGGCCCGCCGTGCCAGCACCCACGCGCAACCACTGGGCACCGTCCACGGTTTTGCGCTGGTATACGTACATCACCGAAAACGCCGGCAGCGCCTTGCCTGCCTTGGCGCCCGGCGTGTCGGCCAGCCTGGCGTCCGGTTTGCTCAGCACACGCTGGAATAAGGTTTTCTTGCCGGGCATCAACAAGGGCCGGGTGCCGCCATCCTGTTCGGCGGCAACGTTTGCGACGGGCGGCGATGTTGGCGTCTGCGCTGCCGGGGCGGGCTTGGCCACCGACTTGTCACCTGCCAGCAGCGCATAGCCGCCACCGCCCATGGCCAGCAACACGGCCACGGCCAACGCGCTGAGTGCCAGCACAGGGCGTCTTTTCACCGGCGCCTGGGGCACCGCCGCGGTTTTTTCCAGGGATACGGGGGCTACCACCGGCCTGATCCGTGTGGCCTCGTCGTTGCCCTCCAGGCTATCCAGTGCCTCCAACAGCGCCTTGGCGTCGGGGAAGCGGTCAGCGGGTTCCTTGGCCAACAACTGCGTCAGGATCGCCTGATAACGCCCCTGGGTGATTGGCAGCTCTGGCAACGGCTGGGTCAGATGGGCCAGCGCCGTGGACAGGGCATCGGTGCCCACGTAGGGCAGCTTGCCGGCCAGCAGTTCATACAGCACCACGCCCAGCGCATAGAGGTCGGCACGGCCGTCGATTTCCTGGCCGCGGGCCTGCTCGGGGCTCATGTAGCTGGGCGTGCCCACGGCAAAGCCGGCCTGGGTGAACTGCGTGCGGTCGTCCAATGCCTTGGCGATGCCGAAGTCCGACAACACCGCCGTGCCATCGGCGCGGAACAGGATGTTGGCCGGTTTCACATCGCGATGCACCAGCCCCTGGGCGTGGGCGTAGCCAAGCGCCGAGGCGATCTGGCGCAGGTACACCAGACCCTGCTCAGGGCTCAGGCCCTGGGCCAGGCGCTCCTTGAGGGTGCCGTTGGGCAAGTACTCCATGGCCATGTAGTACAGCTCGCCGACATTGCCGATGTCGTGGATGGTGACCGTATTGGGGTGCGTCAGGCGGGCCAGGGTGCGGCCTTCGCGCAGGAAGCGCTCGCAGAAGGTGGCGTCGGCCGCCAGGGTCGCGGCCATGACCTTGAGCGCCACCTTGCGCTCCAGCGACCGCTGGGTGGCCAGGTACACGGTGGCCATCGCGCCTTCGCCGATTTCGTCGTGGATGTCGTAGCCAGGGATGTTGATGTGCATGGGGTCGAAGTTCTTCAGCTGGCCTTGATGACGACGGCAGTAATGTTGTCGGGGGCGCCACGGGTCAGGCCCAGGTGAATCAGGCTGCGCACCACGGTGTAGGCGTCGCTATGGCACAGCACGTCGCGGATCTCATGGTCTTCGGCGGTCTTGTTCAGGCCGTCGCTGCACAGCAGATAAGTGTCGTCCGGCAGGATGTGCAGGAACGCGCTGTCCAGTTCCAGCTGGTTGGCCACGCCCACGGCGCGGGTGACGATGTTGGAGCGTGGGTGCAGGCGCGCTTCGGCCTCGTTGAGCAGGCCGCTGTCCACCAGTTCCTGGACGTAGCTGTGATCTCGGGTAATGGCGGTCAGTTGCCCGCCGCGCAGGCGGTACAGGCGACTGTCGCCGGCCCACAGGCACATGCCTTGGGTGCCGCGCATCGCCAGCACCACCACGGTACTGCCCATCATGGCCACGCCTCGCAATTGCGCCTGGTCACGCACCTGGGCATTCACTTCGACCAGGGCGTGACGCAGCGCATTGCTGTACGCCGGCAGCGACGGGCTGCCTGGGATACGGCGCAGCGCATCGACAATCAGGCTGCTGACGTAGTCGCCCGCAGCGTGCCCGCCCATGCCGTCTGCCACTGCCCACAGGCCGCTGTCGGGCATGTCCAGGCACGCATCCTCATTGATCTGGCGCACCATGCCCACATGGCTGTGGCTGGCGCTGTGCAAGTTGCGCACGGGAGCGGCGGCCATTACAGCGGCCCTCCCTGGCTTTGGAGGAAGCGGGTGAACACGTCGCTGCCGGGCATGCCGCTGCAGCGCAGCAGGCCGGGTGCCACCCGCTGCGAGCCGTTACCCCACCACAGGCTGGCATCGGTGCAGGCCCAACGGCCCAGCGCTGCCTGACGGGCCTGGGGCGTGTCGGTGTGGCTGCGTTGCAGGCCGGCGAAATCGTCGTCGGGCAGGGCTGCTGCCGTGGCCAGGCCGGGCAAGGCGGCCAGGGCGCTCTCGAAGTGGGGCAGGTCGGCCTGAGGTTCAAGTGTCGCCAGCAGGGCGTCTTCAACACGCTCGAACCAGTCCTGCGGCCCGCCTACCACGCTGGTCAGATCGCAGCCATGCGGCAGTGTGACGGCCACGGTCAGGGGGAAGTAGCGGCCTACGCGATCGACACTGGGCATCAATACGCCCGCCATCGCCTGGCTGCCACACACACCGGGCGCCAGCAAGAAACGCCACAGCGGGCTGATCAGGTAAGCGTCCAGCCAGGCTGGGCCCAGTTGTTCATGACTGGCGCGCAAACCTGCGGCCAACCACGTGTCCCATGGGTGAATGAAGGTTGGCGGCAGGTCGCGGCTGACGAAATCACCGCGGCTGGCCAGCTTGCCGTAGAAGCCCACCACCTGGCTCATAGCCGCTCCGGCAGGCTGAAGCCTGCTACCAGACGGTTGTTGAACGGGTTGAAGGCGCTGTTGGCGCGCAGTTCGTAGGAGATGCTGGCGCCGTCGACGCGCAGGCGCAGGGTGAAGCGGTCGGGCGAGCCGGCGTTGCTCAGGTCGGACTGCTGCAGCAGGCGGAACCAGGCCCACGGGCCGTCCAGGGTCATGCCCGAGCGGCCACTGGCAGCAGGCGGCTCGATGGCCAGGCGTACCACGCCAACGCTGTTGGGGTTGGGCCATTGCAGCGCTACCGGGCGGCTGGGCCCATGGTCGTAGCTGATCTGTTGACCGTCCAGGTCCAGGTTGAACTGGGTGACGCTGCTGTCCATGGCCACCGGCTTGAGCTCGAAGCGCACCACCGGCTGGGTACCACCGGCACGGAAGTAGGCGTCGCGGATCGACGCGGCGCGCTGGAAGGTCTGCAATATCGCCGGTGTAATGCCCAGGCGCTGTGCCGCACCCGGTTGCCAGCGCCAGGTGGCGGCCGACGTATCGACGTAGGGTTGCAGATACTTGCGGAAGTAGCTGTCCATGACGCCACCCACGCCGAAGAACTGGCCGAAGTCATCCAGCGTGGCATCGCGGCTGCTGCCCGACACCAGCGGGTAGCGCCCGGCCAGCGACTGGCGGTAGACGTTCACCACCTCGCTCAGCCAGGCGGCGTTGAGCTGGTTGCGCACCCCGCCCATCATGCTGTTGGTGGTGGCGCTGACCACCGATTTGACCAGCCCCTGCACCACTGGCGGCTGACGCTCAGCCGTCAGGCTGACCCGCGCGGCGGCTGCGCTGGCCTGGTTCTTGGCTTCGCCCAGCAGCGCATCGCCGCTGGCGCCGACCATGGCGCTGACTTGCACGTAAAGGGCGTTGAGGTCGGCGAGCAGGCCATCGATGGCGGCGGGGTCGCCGTCACCCTTGCCCACCAGCGCATTCAGGTCGGCAAAGTGCGCGGTCACCGGGTCATCCACGCTCTGCGCCTCGGGCGCGGCGGCAGGCGCCTGGCCTACCAGCGAGCCGAGTTTCTGTTTCAGCTTGTCGACGTTGTTTTCCACTGGCGCCACTTGCGCAGCGACGGCTTTGTCGAGGTGCGCCAGGTCGGTTTCACGGGCCACGGCCTGCAGCAGCTTTTTCAAGGGCGAAGTCGGGCCGGAGATAACCCGCAGCACATCGGCGGCCTGAGCGGTGTTGGTGATTGCCACGAAGTCGATGTCGGCCAGCAGGGCATCCCACTGGCGGATATAGTCCTGCCAGTACAGGCGCCGTACTTCGGCAGCGAGTGTCACCGCGTCCTGCTGCTGCCCCTGATCCAGGCCCAGTACCCATTGCTCTTCGGCCAGGGCAGTGGATTGGCTGAGGCTGCCCAGCAGGAACGCCTGCTGATAGCCCTTGGCAGTGAAGAAACCACTCAGTGGATCGCCCAATGCCTTGCCGCTTTTGCGCACCATGACCAACGCGGCATCGCGCCCGGCAGCGTCGCTGATGCGGAAGTCACTGACACCGGCCGGCAGTTTCTGACGTTTGACCCGGTCGTAGACGCGTTGCGCCACCGGCACCTGCTGCAACTGGCGGCGTTGATCGTCGATCAGGCGTTCATCCAGGCGGGCGGCAGGCGGCTGGCGTTCGAACAGGGCCTGCAAGTGCTCGTTGAGCGCCTGGCGTTGCTCGGGGGCCAGGTCGCGGGGCAGGTGTTGCTCCCAGTCCAGGCTGATCCAGGCCTTGATGAAGGCGGGATCATAGTGGTCGTGGTCAGCCAGCATCAGATAGGCTTTGAGGCCTTCGTAACGGAAATCGGAGTTGCCGCCGCCACGCAGTTGTTCCTCGACGCGGCTTACCAGCCGGGGCGCAAAGACTGCCACCAGCAGCTTGCGGTACAGGCTGCCCGCTTCGCTTTCCAGCATGTCCCCCTGGTAAAGGCCCAGGCCCTGGGCCCAATGGGGCGGGTCATCGGCCAGATGGCGCGTGGCGTTGAGCAACGGCAGCACCGACAGCACTTCGCGTTGTGCGGGCGTGAGCGCTTGCACGGCCTGGCCCAGGGGTTCGACCCGTTGATCGACCTGGGCGATGTAAGCCTGGTTGGCGCGGTAGCTGGCAATCCACAGCCCGCCGACAATCAGCAGCAATGCCACGCTGGCGACCAAGGTGCCGGCCGCCAGCCATTTGCGTCGGCGTTCCACCGCCGGGTTGGTGCCCACCAGGCCGCGCTCGGCGAAGGCCACGTCGGTGAACAGACGCTGGATGAAATAACTGCGCCCGGTGCCGGTCTGACGCGCCAGGTGCTGGCGGTCCAGGTTCATGCTTTGAGCCATGGCGCCGATCAGGCGGTCGATAGGGCTGCCTTCCTGGGTGCCGCTGGTGAAATACACGCCGCGCAGCAACACGCGCTGCTCAAAGGGGTTGGGGCGGAACACGGCCTGCAGGAAGCCATTGAGGGTTTCTTTCAGGGCGCCGAACTGTTGCGGGAAACCATAGATCAGGTCGCGCCGCGTCGGGTCGCGCTCCTGTTGCAGGCGCTCCACCAGGCGCTGGTTGAGGCGCAATTCCAGCGCCTCGAACTCGCGGTCCAGGTTGGCCAGGGGGCCATCACCCTGGTTGCCATCGTCCAGCGCGAAGGTGGTGCCCCACACCTGGGTGCGCTCTTCCTTGCTCAGGTTGTCGAAGAACTCCATGAAACCGGGCACCAGATCAAGCTTGGTCAGCGTCAGATAGATCGGCAGACGCACCCCCAGCTGGGTGTAGAGCTCTTGAATGCGAGTGCGGATGGCGGCGGCGTGGGCGGCGCGCTCGGTCTCGCTGGCCAGCAACAGGTCGGACAGGCTGATGGCGATGAAGGCGCCATCCACCGGCCGCCGGGGGCGCTGGGTTTTCAGCAGGTCGAGGAAACCCAGCCAGGCGGCCTTGTCGACACTGGCGTGGCTGTCCTGGGTGGTGTAGCGGCCGGCGGTGTCCAGCAGCACGGCCTGGTCGGTGAACCACCAGTCGCAGTTGCGCGTACCGCCCACTCCCTGCACGGCGCCGGCGCCCATGTGCGCAGCCAGCGGGAAGTTCAGGCCGGAGTTGAGCAGCGCGGTGGTCTTGCCCGAGCCGGGTGGGCCGATGATCACGTACCAGGGCAGTTCGTACAGGCTGCGCTTTTCGTCACCGCCCAGGCGCGCTTTCTTGAGCAGCGTCAGGGCTTCGGCCATGCGAGCCCTGAGGGTGGCGAGCTCTTCGGCGGTGGCCACGCTGGCCGGGTCTGGTGGGGTATCGGCAGCCAAGCTGGCCAGCACGCTCGCCGCCTGACGACGTGCCTGTACGATGCGCCAGATACGGTACGCCAGCCATGCTGCGAACAGCAGCACGATCAGCGCCCAACGCCGACCTTCGGGCACCAGCCCATCGAGCAGCGGCCCGACAAACCAGATCACCAGGCTCAAGGCGAGCAGGCCCAGCACCGGAATCACCCAGCGCACTACAAACGCAAGCACGGCCTTCACTCGACCCCCTCCGCAAACACAGTGATTTCGACCCGGCGATTGCGCGCGCGGCCCTCGGCGGTGGCGTTGGACGCCAGCGGCTCGGTATCGCTACGGCCTTCGGCGCTGAAGCGCTCCGCCTGGCCGGTACGGGCTGCCAGCAGTTGCCGCACTTGCTCGGCACGCGCCTGGGACAGCTTCCAGTTGGACGGGAAGCGCAGCGTGGCGATGGGCCGGTTGTCGCTGTGGCCGGTCACCAGCACGCGGCCTTTGACCTTGCCGATGGCCTCGGCAATGCGCAGCATCAGTGGCTGGAAATCATCCTTGATGCTGGCGCTGGCGGACGGAAACAGCTCGTCGCCGCGAATGGTGACGATCGACCGGTCGACCGCATCCTCGACAGCCACGCGGCCAGCGCGAACGTCTTCGGCCAGGAAACCGGCCAATCGCGGTCGCTCAATGATCTTCGGCTGCTGCGCCGGGCGGTCGATGGCTTGCACGGGAATCTCGCCCAGGGCGTGGATATGGCGGAACACTGGCTCTGCATCGGCCGCCAGTTTCAGGCGCAGGCCTACCAGCAACAGCAGCAGCAAGGCGGTGACGATGGCCAGGCCGACCCAGGGCGGCAGGAACTGCGCCAGGCGATCGCGGGCCACGGGCGTGCCGCGCCAGTGCGGCGACAGTTCGCGCTCATGTTCGCCGCGGGCCGTACGGATGGCGGCGCTGGTACGTTCGCGCAGGGCGTCCAGTTGGCTGCGGCCATCGGGCAGCACGCGGTAGCGGCCTTCGAAACCCAGGCACAGGCACAGGTACAGCAACTCCAGCAGATCGAGGCGCTCGCGGGGGCTTTGCAGGCAGTGGTCCAGGAGTTGGAACACCTTCTCGCCGCCCCAGGCTTCGTTGTGCACGGTGATCAGCAGGCTTTGCTTGCCCCAGTCGCTGGCGCTGCCCCATGGCGTGCTCAACACCGCTTCGTCCAGCGCGGTGCATAACACATAGCGCGCCAGCAGCACGTCGTTGCGCGGTACACCGGCCGCCTGCGCACGTTCCTCGAACTGGCGCAGGCAGGTCAGCAGCTGCGCCCGCAGGCTGGCGGGGGCAGGATGGGCGAGGGTGCTGCGCAGGCGGGTCAGCAGTGCCAGCAACGGGCCGGCGGCCTGCTCCAGCGGGTTGAGGCCCTGCCTTTGGGCATTGAGTACCGGCGCGCTGGGCACTTGCAGCGCCGGCGGTTCCGGATTGCCGGCCGGTGCGCTGCGGCCACCGGGGCGCGGCATGATCATGGTGCGATCGTCATGCATGGCCGCTTATCCTCGAATCGCCCAGAACGCCAGGTCCAGCCCGGGGAACTGGCCGGCGATATGGAAGGCAAAGCCGCCCGATTGGCGCAGTTGCTGCCAGTGCTCGCTGCCACGGTCCAGCTCGTAGTAAGTGGAACCGGCGTGGTACGGCAGTTGGCGCGGCGCCACGGGCAACGGCAGCAGGCCGATACCTGGCAGTTGCAGATTAACCAGGTCGCGAATGTGCTCCACCGAGCCCACCTTGCTCTGCTGGGCAAAACGCCCGCGCAGGGTCTCGCCCGGTACGTCGGCGCGCACCACCAGGATGAAGCTGGCGTTGTCGATCAGGGTGCGGTCGGCCAACATGGCCACGTGCACGCCGTAGGCTTTTTCGACAATCGGGATAGGTGTCGCCTTGCTGTCCATCAGCATCGACAGGGCCGCGCGCAGGGCCTGCATCACTGGCTCGAAGCTCAGCGCCAGGTTGTCATGCTGGTACAGCGGGAAGTCGTCCGGGCGCCGCGCTTCGCTGGCGAAGGTGGCGAACTCTCCGGCCAGGCTCAGCAGCTCGCTGAACAGGCGCTCGGGGTGCAACGGGCTCAGTCGCGCCAGGTGGGCAATCAGCGGCTGGGCGCGGTTGACCAGTTGCAGCAGCATGAAATCGGCGATCTCGGAGGCGCCGCCCGCGTTGCTGGCCACCACGCGGCCCGCCAAGGCTTCCGCGCGCTGGTGCAACAGGCCCAACAGCTCCCGGGTAAAACCGCTGAGCACGTTGCTGGCCGCCACGTCGAGCAGGGGCGGGACGTAGCGCTCATCGAGTACCAGGGCACGGTCCGAACGCTTTTCCACCACCCGCACCACCCCGATGGCGGCATGGTCGTCCAGGCCGTCCTGAGGGGTCAGCAGGCGCAAGGCACGGCTGCCCACGGCCACCGGCGCGCGGTTCTCGAAGGGTGAGTTGTCGTCGCGCACTTCGCGCACCTGGCTCTGGTAGCGTGCCGCGCCCACCGGTTCGCCGTCTTCGGCGGTGTCCCGCACACCGGCGCGCTTGAGGGGCAGGGCCAGGTACACCAGGCCGTCACGCACGTGCTCGTTAATCTCCAGTGGCGCGGGTGCCGGGTCGTCGGCCGGGATGTTGAACGGCGTGCCATCGGGCAGCAGGCCGCGGGCGCTGAGAATCGCCAGCTTGCCCTGGCCCAGCAGGGCCTGGTCGATCAGCAGTTCCGAGAAACCCCAGCTGCCGGCCACGAACGGTCGGCTACGGGCATCGATCAGGGTTTCCAGGTAGCGATCGTGCTGCTGGAAATGCTGCGGGCGCAGGAACATCCCCTCCGACCAGACCACTCGATTATTCCAGGACATGGGCAACTCTCCGGTTAGGGGGTGACGACCGCAGCGCTACGCACCGCGCTCACGTCGAGGCTGATCTGCCATTCGCCGCCTGCACCGGGCGACACCGTTATCACGTCACGCCACAGCGCCTGGTCCAGCGCCCGGTAGCCCACCACCAGGCCCAGTTGACGGGTGGCCGGGTTGAGCTCGCGCACCACTTGGCGGTACTCGCCGGGCTGCACCAGTACTTCGTCCTGGTCCAGCAGGTCGGCACCCAGCGTGGCCTGGGCGCGGTCGGCCAAGGCGAAATAGTCGGCGCGGTTGAATAGCGCGGCATTCTTCAGCTCAAACAAGCGCACCCGCACCGGCGCAGGGCGGCCGTCCGCGCCGGGGTTGAGCCCGGCGATGGATTGCAGGTGCAGTACCAGGGGCGCGGCGCGCTTGTCGGCGACGGCGGCGGGCGCCGGGTCCTTGGCACAGGCCGCCAGCAGCAGGGTGGCTGCAACGGCCAGAAAAACGCTGATCCTCATCCTTTGTCCTCAATGACAGCTACGTATCCGTGTGTTCCTGGTGTTGCTTACCGTCGCCGCAGCCGGCTGATGTGTTCCTCGTAGGCGCGGCTGAATTCGCGCCCGAACAGGTCCTGGAAATCGTCTTCGGCTTCATTGGCGATTTGCTGGTAAAGCTCGGTGAATTGCTGCCAGTAACGCGCCTGCCGCGATCCGGCCAGCAGCGCTGCCAAGCCACCAGGGCTGTCCAGGCGGGCCTCCAGGGCGGCAGGCTCGAAGCGTTTGAGCAGGTGCCCGATAGCGGCCTGCACCCCGGCCATCACCGCCAGCTGGTGGGCACGCAGGTCCTCGAAACTGTCGGCAATGGCCTGGTCGGGAGCCATGAACGCCTGGTTGCCATGGCGTAGCAGCAGCAACAGGGCTTCATCGGCATTGGGTGCGAACTTGAGCGGGTTGTTTTCCAGCGGCTGGATCAGCGTCTGCTGCATGCGGAATTCACCCTTGAGGCTGGCGCGGGCACGCAGCACATCGATCAAACCTTCGACCATCAGGCGATAGCTGCGCCCCAGGCTTTCCATCTGGGCGGCTGCCTGAGCGGTGTCGATGCGCAGGTGGCCAAGGCCGGCTCCGCGCAGGAACGCCTGCAGCAGGTCGTCATTGGCAATGGGCACGGGTGCAGCGGCGACCGGCGCGGGCTCTTCGACGGGGGCGGCGGGGGCAGGCTGAGCTGTGCCCGGCAAGTCCCAGTCAGCGGGAATCAGAGCGGCAGGCGCCTGGTCGACCGTCGGCGCAGGCGTCGGCATCGGTGCCCGGAAGTCATGCTGCTGGGCCGGTACGTGGTCCGGTTGGGTCACGGGTGCAACCGGCGCTGGCGCCAGAAAATCGAACAGATCGGGCAGGGTGTCACTGGCGGCAGCATGCTCGAACCGGGGAGGCACGCGAACCGATGCTGCCGGTGGCGGGTGGGCCCCCATCAGGGCCTCGAAACTGACCGCCTCACTGCCTGGGGTGGCATTTCTGACGTCGATTGCCAGGCTGTCATCGAGCTTGGCGAGTATTTCGTAATCACCAATGCGGATAACTTCGCCGTCGTTTATTCGCTCGCTGTTTCCTCTACGCAAACGGATAGATGAAGTTACAAACTCAACTCCATTTGTACTGTTGTCAGTCAGAAAGTAAGTGCCATCCCGATACTGGATAGTGCAGTGGCTAGATGATATCAAGCGCTCAGGGTCCGGTAATATCCAGTCATTGTTTTGTGCGCGGCCAATATTCAGGACGCCACTCTCCAAGGTCATTTCCGAACATTGCCCGGGCGTGATCTTGTGATAACTGGTGATAATTAACCGTAGTGGCATTTTGGCTCCCTGCTGCCATGCGCTATAGATCCGTCCATCGCGTGGATGCGCATTTCATGGCTGAATAGTCGCGTTTTACAGCGAATTCAGGCCACGTTTGTCTAATTTCGGGTCGTCTTTCCCTTCGCTCCCCGGAGACCCGGTAGTAGCGAGGCGCCATAGCTTACCTTGACAAGGCCTATTAACTACACCAAAAATGTCGGACTTTCTACAATTGAGTAGTGGCTCGATGATATCGTCGAGTTCATTTGGCGGTGGAACAGTTCGAAATCGATACTGGAACTTCCGTGCCATGTCCCGTCCATCTGCGGGCGATAAGGAGATCAAATCTTGGTGGATGTTGCCTGCCTGCTCACCCCTGTTTCCGAGGATTCGCCTTGTGGCGAAGACTTGGAATACGACCCGCAGTTCCTGCACTTGGAACGGGCCGCTATCGGGCAGCCGGAACGCATCATGGGCGACGCGGTACTTGCCGCCGAACCCCCGCAATGGCGTGAAATAAGCCAGCTTAGCGAACAGCTTCTACAGCGCAGCAAAGACCTGCGAATCTGCCACTTCCTGCTGCAAGGTGCGCTTGCCGTCGAAGGCCTGCGCGGCCTCGCCGATAGCCTGCTGCTGGTGCAGCGCCTGCTGGAAAATCATTGGGCCGGGTTGCACCCATTGCTCGACGCCGACGATGATAACGACCCCACACTGCGCCTCAACGCCCTGGTCGGGCTGGCGAGTGAAACAACCCTGAACCTGCTGCGCGACACGCCCCTGATTCGCTCGCGAGCCTTCGGCGCCATCAGCCTGCGCGCCGCGGCCAACGCCAGTGGCCTGCAGCATTTCCAGGGCGAAAGCCTGGGCGGTGACCAACTGCGTGGCGCATTGCAGGACTGCGACCCCCAGCAACTGGAAGCCACCCGCCAAGCCTTGGACGAAGCCCGCCAGGCGCTGCTAGGCATCGAAGAGCAGGTGGCGGCCCAATTGGGCGTGGGGCAAGGCGTGGACCTTGGTGCCCTGGACCGTCCGCTGAAATTGGCCCGGCAGATCCTGGGCAGTGCGCAGTCAGCCGAAGGCGATGACGCTGCACCGACAGGGGCGGACGAGGAGCCTGCGCAGGTCCACCACCTGCCCACGCCGCCGCGCAGCAGCGGCCAGATCGACAACCGTGACGATGTACTGCAAAGCCTGCAGCGCATTCTTGATTACTACGCCCGCCACGAGCCCTCCAGCCCCGTGCCGGTATTGCTCAACCGCGCCCGGCACCTGGTCAGCGCGGACTTTGCGGCGATCGTGCGCAATCTGATACCCGACGGCATGTCCCAGTTCGAAAACTTGCGTGGTCCCGACGCCGAATAGCGTCGCGACCCCGTCGTACAGTCAGTGGCCGGCTGCCCAGGCAGGCCATGACCTCAACACGTCGCCCAGGCGACAAGGAGGAGCAACGTGGCCACTACCAGTTCCCAGAAGTTCATTGCGCGAAACCGCGCCCCCCGTGTGCAGATCGAGTACGACGTCGAGTTGTACGGTGCCGAGAAGAAAGTCCAGCTGCCCTTCGTCATGGGTGTCATGGCTGACCTTGCCGGCAAGCCCGAGGAGCCGCTGGCGCCGGTGGCCGAGCGCAAGTTCCTGGAAATCGATGTCGACAATTTCGACTCGCGCCTCAAGGCCATGAAGCCACGCGTGGCCTTCCACGTGCCCAACGAACTGACCGGTGAAGGAAACCTGAGCCTGGATATCACCTTCGAAAGCATGGACGACTTCAGCCCGGCCGCCGTGGCGCGCAAGGTCGATGCCCTGAACAAGCTGCTCGAAGCCCGCACCCAGTTGGCCAACCTGCTGACCTACATGGACGGCAAGAGCGGCGCCGAGGAAGCCATCATGAAGGCCATCCAGGACCCTGCCTTGCTCGCAGCCCTGGCCAGCGCGCCCAAGCCAAGCGATTCCGAGCCCACCACCTGATCAGGAAGATCCCCATGTCCGAGTTGATGAAAGACAGTCAGCCGCAACCGGCGGTGACCGAGCAGGCCAACGAGTTCGCCTCCTTGCTGCTGCAAGAATTCAAGCCCAAGACCGAGCGCGCCCGCGAAGCCGTCGAGACGGCGGTACGGACCCTGGCCGAACAGGCCCTGGCCCAGACCAGCCTGGTGTCCAACGATGCCATCAAGTCGATCGAATCGATCATCGCCGCCATCGACGCCAAGCTCACCGCCCAGGTCAACCAGGTCATCCACCACCCCGAATTCCAGAAGCTGGAAAGCGCCTGGCGTGGCTTGCATTACCTGGTCAACAACACCGAATCCGATGAGCAACTGAAGATTCGCGTGCTCAACATTGCCAAGCCGGAGCTGCACAAGACCCTGAAGAAATTCAAGGGCACGGCCTGGGACCAGAGCCCCATCTTCAAGAAGATGTACGAGGAAGAATACGGCCAGTTCGGCGGCGAGCCCTATGGCTGCCTGGTGGGCGACTACTACTTTGACCAGTCGCCGCCCGACGTCGAGCTGCTGGGCGAGCTGTCCAAGGTCTGCGCGGCCATGCACGCGCCGTTCATTGCCGCCGCCTCGCCAACCGTGATGGGCATGGGCTCGTGGCAGGAACTGTCGAACCCGCGTGACCTGACCAAAATCTTCACCACCCCCGAATACGCCGGCTGGCGCTCGCTGCGTGAGTCCGAGGATTCGCGCTATATCGGCCTGACCATGCCGCGTTTCCTGGCGCGCCTGCCTTACGGCGCCAAGACCGATCCGGTGGAGGCGTTCGCCTTCGAGGAAAACACCGACGGCGCCGACAGCAGCAAATACACCTGGGCCAACGCTGCCTACGCCATGGCAGTGAACATCAACCGCTCGTTCAAGTACTACGGCTGGTGCTCGCGCATCCGTGGCGTGGAGTCGGGCGGCGAAGTGCAGAACCTGCCGGCGCACACCTTCCCCACCGATGACGGCGGCGTGGACATGAAGTGCCCGACCGAGATCGCCATCTCCGACCGTCGCGAAGCCGAACTGGCCAAGAACGGCTTCATGCCGTTGTTGCACAAGAAAAACACCGATTTCGCCGCTTTCATCGGCGCCCAGTCGCTGCAGAAACCGGCCGAGTACGACGACCCTGACGCTACCGCCAACGCCAACCTGGCGGCGCGCTTGCCGTACCTGTTCGCCACCTGCCGGTTCGCCCATTACCTGAAGTGCATCGTGCGCGACAAGGTCGGCTCCTTCAAAGAGAAGGACGAGATGCAGCGCTGGCTGCAGGACTGGATTCTGAACTACGTCGATGGCGACCCGGCGCACTCCACCGAAACCACCAAGGCCCAGCACCCGCTGGCGGCAGCCGAGGTGGTGGTGGAAGAAGTGGAAGGCAACCCGGGTTACTACAACTCCAAGTTCTTCCTGCGGCCGCACTACCAGCTAGAAGGCCTGACCGTTTCCCTGCGCCTGGTTTCCAAGCTGCCATCGGCCAAGGGCGCCTGATTTAACCAGACACAGCAACGCGGCGCCCGGGGCGCCGCGTCATCGCCACTAACGCATTCCAGGAGGAATCATGGCAGTAGACATGTTCATCAAGATCGGTGATATCAAGGGCGAGTCCCAGGACACCGCCCACAAGGACGAAATCGACGTGCTGTCGTGGGGCTGGGGCCTGTCCCAGAGCGGCTCCATGCACCTGGGCAGCGGCGGCGGTGCCGGCAAGGTCAACGTCCAGGACCTGACCTTCAACAAGTACTTCGACAAGTCGTCGCCGAACCTGATGATGGCCTGCTCCAGCGGCAAGCATTACCCCGAAGCCAAGCTGGTGGTACGCAAGGCTGGCGGCGACAGCCAGGTTGAGTACATCGTCATCACCCTCAAGGAAGTGCTGGTGTCTTCCATCGGCACCGGTGGCACCAATCACGATGACCGCCTGACCGAGACCATCACGCTCAATTTCGCCCAGGTACTGGTCGACTATCAGCCGCAGAAAGCCGATGGCACCAAGGACGGTGGCCAGATCAAGTACGGCTGGAACATCCGTCAGAACGTCAAGATCTGATGCCCCTCGGCAGCGCCGCCCTGGCGCCGCTGCCGTTCGTTTGCCCTTGCCCCTTCGGTGCCTGAACCATGGCCACGCCTTCCAATGTCCTCAACCCGCGCGAGCGCTTGCAGCCTTCGCTGCTCGACCGTCTGAGCGATGACCGGCCAGGAGTGCTGCAAGAGGCACCCGAACAGCGTGCGCTGTCCCTGGGCCAACTCAAGGAGTCGGTACTGCGCGACCTGACCTGGTTGCTCAACAGCACCTGCCTGCTGGACGCCGACGCCAGCCAGAACACCCCGGCCGGCTCCTCGGTGATCAACTACGGGCTGCCGGCGCTGGCGGGCAACAGCGCGTCCAACGTCGATGTGGAAGCACTGGAACGCGTGATCCGGCAAACCATCATCACCTTCGAGCCGCGCATCCTCGCCGCCAGCGTGCGGGTCAAGGCCTGCATGGCCCCTGGCGAGATGAACCACAATGGCCTCAGCTTCGCCATCGAGGGTGACCTGTGGGCGCAGCCGGTGCCGTTGCGCTTGCTGCTGCAAACCGACCTTGACCTGGAATCGGGGCACGTGCGCGTGGTGCACGCCGAACGGAGGCGTCCATGAACCCGCGTCTGCTGGAGTTCTACAACCAGGAGCTGCAACACATCCGCGACGGTGCGGCCGAGTTCGCCCAGCAATACCCCAAGATCGCCGGGCGGCTGTCGCTCAGTGGCATCGAATGCGCCGACCCGTATGTCGAGCGCCTGCTGGAAGGGTTCGCCTACCTGACCGCGCGGGTGCAGTTGAAGCTGGACGCCGAATACCCGACCTTCACCCATAACCTGCTGGAAGTCGCCTACCCGCACTACCTGGCACCGACTCCGTCGATGACCGTGGTGCAGATGAACCCGGACACCGAAGAAGGCTCGCTTGCCGCAGGCTTCACCTTGCCGCGCGGCACCGCCTTGCGCGCCACCCTTGGGCGCGACAGCCAGACGTGCTGCGAATACCGCACCGCCCACGCGGTGACTTTGTGGCCGGTATCCCTGGCGCAGGCCGAATACTTCGGCAACCCGCAGGCGGTGCTGGGACGCCTGGCGGCCAGCGAACCCCGTGCCCGTGCAGGCTTGCGCCTGACCTTGCGGGTAGGCGCCGAGCAACGCTTCAGCGAATTGGGCCTGGATGAACTGCCGCTGTACCTGCATGGCGCGGGCGAGCAGCCGTCGCGCCTGTACGAGCAGTTGCTGGGCAACGCCTGCGCGGTGTTTGTCCGCGAGCCGGGCAGCGACCGGGTCGAACGCCTGCCCGCCGATGCCTTGCGGCCCCGCGGCTTTGATGACGCCGACGCGGCCTTGCCCGTGGTGCCCCGGGCATTCCAGGGGTATCGCCTGCTGCAGGAATATTTCGCCCTGCCGCAGCGCTTTCTGTTTGTCGAATTCAGTGGCCTGCAACGCTCCGTGCGCGCCTGCCAAGGCTCGACGCTGGAAGTGATCGTGCTGTTCAACAGTGTCGACAAGGCGCTGGAAGGGCAGGTGGATGCCGGGCATTTTCGACCCTACTGTGCCCCGGCCATCAACCTGTTTCCGCGCCGCCTGGACCGCATTCATCTGTCGGACCGGGTCAACGAGCACCACGTGATCGCCGACCGCACCCGGCCAATGGATTTCGAAGTGCATTCGCTGACCGAACTCAGCGGCCATGGCACCGGGCCCGATCAGGCGTTCCTGCCGTTCTATGCCGTGCGCGACCCGTCGCGCTACGGGCGGGACCAGGCGTATTACATCGTGCGCCGCGAGCCGCGGGTGCTGTCCAGCAACCAGCGGCGCAGCGGCCCACGTTCCAACTACGTGGGTAGCGAAACCTTCATCAGCCTGGTGGACGGCGGCCAGGCGCCCTATCGGCATGACTTGCGCCAGCTGGGTGTTGGCGCGCTGTGCACCAACCGCGACTTGCCACTGTTCATGAGCGTGGGCAGCGGCAGCACCGACTTCACCCTGTCCGACAGTGCCCCGGTGCTGTCGGTGCGCTGCCTGGCCGGCCCCAGCCGCCCGCGCGCCAGCCACGCCCATGACGGCAAGGCCTGGCGCCTGATCAGCCAGCTGTCGCTCAACTACCTGTCTTTGTGCGAACAGGGGCAGGGCGCGGCAGCCTTGCGCGAAATGCTGCGCCTGTACGGCGATGACAATGATCCGGCCTTGCAACTGCAGATCGAAGGCCTGCGCGACGTCAGCGCCCGTCCGTGCACCCGACGCTTGCCCATGCCCGGCCCCATTGTGTTTGGCCGTGGCCTGGAAATAACCCTGACGTTCGATGAAAACGCTTTTCGTGGCGCGGGTGTGTTCTTGCTGGGCGCCGTTTTTCAGCGCTTTCTGGCCCGCTACGTGTCCATCAACAGCTTTACCGAGACGGTGCTCAAGACCACCGAACGCGGCGAGATCATGCGATGGAAAGCCCAGCCCGGCTGCCGGCCCACCCTGTGAACAGCCAACCGGCCATGCAGGCGGCTCCCTGGGAATTCGATTTTTTCCAGGCGCTGCGCCGTCTCCAGTGCGAAACCCCCGAGTTGCCACGGCTGGGGCACTCACGTCGCTTGAGCGAGGACGCCCTGCGCCTGGGCCAGCGCGCCGACTGCACCTTCGCCCCGTCCACCCTGGCGGCACTGACGCCGGGCGAGGACGACCGCGCGCCGCGTCTGGAGCAGTTTTTCTTCGGCCTGGGCGGCCCCAACGGGCCCATGCCGTTGCCCATGACCGAGTACGTGCGCGACCGCGAACGCAACCAGGGCGACAGCACCACCAAGCATTTCCTGGACATGTTCCATCATCGCTTGCTGAGCCTGTTCTACCGCGCCTGGGCGGAAGCCCGGCCAACCGCCAGCCACGACCGCCCCGACGACGATTACTGGTCGGCACGCCTGGCGGCCCTGTGCGGGCGCGGCATGGACAGCCTGCAGGGCCAGGGCCCGATCGCCGACAACGCGGCGCTGCACTACAGCGGCCATCTGGCGGCCCAGACGCGCTACCCCGACGGCCTGCGCGCCATTATCAGCGAGTACTTCGGCGTGTCGGTGGCGGTCGAGGAATACGTGGGCCAGTGGCTGGCGCTGCCGGACCGCAATCGCCTGGGCATCGAACACTGCCGCCTGGGCGAGGACCTGTGCTTGGGCAGCCATGTATGGGACCGCCAACACAAGTTCCGCCTGCGCCTGGGGCCGCTGTCACTGGCGCGCTACATGGCCCTGCTGCCCGGTGGCCAGCTGTTCGTCGAACTGGCCGCGTGGGTGCGTGAGTACCAGGGCGAAGAACTGGACTGGGACCTCAATCTGGTGCTGGAGCAGCAACAAGTGCCCCCTCTCGGCCTGGGTGGCGACAGCCGCCTGGGCTTCAACACCTGGCTTGGCCGGCCCGGCGCGGACGCCGCGGACCTGCTGCTGTCACGGCATTACGCCGAACCTCACATTGCAAAGGATTCCAATCATGGGTGAAATCAGCCGCGCCGCCTTGTTCGGCAAACTCAACAGCGTGGCCTACAAGGCC
Organism: gamma proteobacterium L18; assembly: GCA_000497835.1. Lineage (GTDB taxonomy): Bacteria > Pseudomonadota > Gammaproteobacteria > Pseudomonadales > Pseudomonadaceae > Aquipseudomonas. The sequence goes on from KI547170.1 coordinate 24,483, forward strand.
ATCGAAGCGGCGACGGTGTTCTGCAAGTTGCGCGGCAACCCCTACGTGGAACTGGCGCACTGGTTCCACCAGTTGCTGCAACTGCAGGACAGCGATCTGCATCGCATCATCCGCCAGTTCAACCTCGACCCGGCCCGCGTGGCCCAGGGCCTGACCGAAGCGCTGGATCGCCTGCCGCGCGGTTCCACCTCGATCACGGACCTGTCATCGCAAGTGGAAGAAAGCGTGGAACGCGGCTGGGTGTACGGCAGCCTGATGTTCGGCGAAAGTCAGGTGCGCAGCGGCTATCTGCTGATCGGCATCCTCAAGACCCCCAGCCTGCGCCACGCCCTGCTGGGCCTGAGTGCCGAATTCGACAAGCTCAAGGTTGAAAGCCTGACCGAACGCTTCGACGAATACGTGGGCGACTCCCCGGAAAATGCCCTTCCGGCCACCGATGGTTTCACTGCCGGCGCCGTTCCCGGCGAGGCCAGCGGCGCCCTGGCACCCAGTGCAATGGGCAAGCAGGAGGCGCTCAAGCGCTTCACCGTCGACCTGACCGAGCAGGCACGCAGCGGCAAGCTCGACCCCATCGTCGGTCGTGATGACGAAATCCGCCAACTGGTGGACATCCTCATGCGCCGCCGTCAGAACAACCCCATCCTCACCGGCGAGGCCGGGGTCGGCAAGACGGCCGTGGTCGAGGGCTTTGCATTGCGCATCGTCGCCGGTGACGTGCCGCCAGCGCTCAAGGACGTCGAGCTTCGCAGCCTGGACGTCGGCCTGCTGCAAGCCGGTGCCAGCATGAAGGGCGAGTTCGAGCAGCGCCTGCGCCAGGTCATCGAAGACGTGCAGGCCTCGCCCAAGCCGATCATCCTATTCATCGACGAAGCCCACACCCTGGTTGGTGCCGGTGGCGCCGCCGGCACCGGCGATGCTGCCAACCTGCTCAAGCCAGCGCTGGCCCGCGGCACGCTGCGTACCGTGGCTGCCACCACCTGGGCGGAGTACAAGAAGCACATCGAAAAAGACCCGGCCCTGACCCGTCGCTTCCAGGTGGTACAGGTGCCTGAGCCCACCGAGGCCAAGGCCTTGCTGATGATGCGCGGCGTGGCCTCGACCATGGAAAAGCACCACCAAGTGCAGATCCTCGATGAGGCGCTGGAAGCGGCGGTCAAGCTGTCCCATCGCTACATTCCTGCGCGGCAGTTGCCGGACAAGTCGGTCAGCCTGTTGGACACCGCCTGCGCCCGCGTTGCCATTAGCCTGCACGCGGTGCCTGCCGAGGTCGACGACAGCCGCCGGCGCATCGAGGCGCTGGAAACCGAGCAGGCGATCATCGCCCGCGAGCACGCCATTGGCGTCGAGATCGCTGCCCGCCAGGCAGCGGTGGACGATGCGCTGGGCAGCGAGCGCGCCCGGCTGGCGGAGCTGGAAGGGCGCTGGAATGACGAGAGGCAGTTGGTCGACGAGCTGCTGATGCTGCGCGCCAGCCTGCGCGAAAACCTGGGGGCGGTCGAGGGCAGCGAAGACCACGAACAACGCGCACAACTGCGCGACGTGCAGCGGCGCCTTGGCCTGCTGCAGGGCGAGGCGCCGCTGATCCTGCCCACCGTGGACTATCAGGCGGTGGCCGCCGTGGTTGCCGACTGGACGGGCATCCCCGTGGGCCGCATGGCCCGCAATGAAATCGAGACCGTGCTCAAGCTCGACCAGCTCATGGCCAAGCGCATCATCGGCCAGGACCATGCCCTGAAGATGATCGCCAAGCGCATCCAGACCTCGCGCGCCGGCCTCGACAACCCCAGCAAACCCATTGGCGTGTTCATGCTGGCCGGTACCTCCGGCGTGGGCAAGACCGAAACCGCGCTGGCGCTGGCCGAGGCGCTGTATGGCGGCGAGCAGAACATCATCACCATCAACATGAGCGAGTTCCAGGAAGCGCACACCGTCTCCACCCTCAAGGGCGCGCCGCCCGGCTACGTCGGCTACGGCGAGGGCGGTGTGCTGACCGAGGCCGTGCGCCGCAAGCCCTACAGCGTGGTGCTGCTCGATGAAGTGGAAAAAGCCCACCCCGATGTGCACGAAATCTTCTTCCAAGTGTTCGACAAGGGCGTGATGGAAGACGGCGAAGGCCGGGTCATCGACTTCAAGAACACCCTGATCCTGCTGACCACCAACGCCGGCACCGAAATGATCGCCGGCCTCTGCCAGCCTGGTCGTGCGGTCCCCGACCCCGACGACATCGCCAAGGCCCTGCGCCAGCCGCTGCTGCAGATCTTCCCGCCGGCGCTGCTGGGCCGGCTGGTGACCATCCCGTATTACCCGCTCAACGACGACATGCTCAAGGCCATCACCCGCCTGCAGCTGGACCGCATCAAGCGCCGCGTGGAGTCCACCCACAAGGTGGCGTTCGATTACGACGACGCCGTGGTCGACCTGATCGTGTCGCGCTGCACCGAAAACGAAAGCGGTGGACGCATGATCGACGCCATCCTCACCAACACCCTGCTGCCGGACATGAGCCGCGAGTTCCTGACCCGCCTGCTTGAAGGCCAGCCACTGGCCGGCGTACGCATCAGCGTGCGCGACCAGGCCTTGCAGTACGACTTCGGTAGCGCCCACTGACCATGTTCTTCAGCCAAAGCTCGCGCCTGGTCCAGGTCTACAGCCCCCTTGCCGACAATGTCCTGCTGCTCAAGGACATGGGCGGCGTGGAGGAACTGGGGCGCCTGTTTGCCTATGACCTGCAACTGACCTCCCAGGACCCGGCTATCAACCTCAACCTGCTGTTGGGCAAACCCATGGCCCTGGGCCTGCAGCTGGACGACGGCAGCACTCGGTACTTTCATGGTGTGGTGTCGCGTTGCAGCCAGGTCAACGGCCGTGGCCAGTTCGCCAGTTATCAGGTCACCCTGCGGCCTTGGCTGTGGCTGCTGACGCGCACCTCCGACTGCCGCATCTTCCAGCACATGACCGTGCCGCAGATCGTCAAGCAGGTATTCCGCGACCTGGGCTTTTCCGACTTCGAAGACTCACTGACCCAGGCCTACCGCGAGTGGGAATACTGCGTGCAGTACCGGGAAAACAGTTTCGACTTCGTCAGCCGCCTGCTGGAAAAGGAAGGCATTTATTACTACTTCCGCCACGAAAAAGACCGCCACGTGCTGGTGCTGGCCGACGCCTACGGTGCCCACCTCAACGCGCCGGGCTACAGCGTGGTGCCGTTCTACCCGCCCGATGGCCAGCAGCGCGAACGCGACCATTTGTTCGACTGGCGCCTGGCGCAAGAGGTGCAGTCCGGCTCGGTGGAGCTCAACGACTACGACTTCCAGCGCCCCAGCGCGCGCATCGACGTGCGCGCCGAAGTCCCGCGTCCGCATGACTACGCCGACTACCCGCTGTACGACTACCCCGGCGCCTACGTGCAAAGCCAGGACGGCGAGCATTACTCGCGCACCCGCGTACAGGCCTTGCAAAGCCTGCACGAACGCATCGAACTGACCGGCAACGCCCGCGGCCTGGGCGCCGGCCACCTGTTCACCTTGAGCAACTTCGCCCGTCAGGACCAGAACCGCGAATACCTGATCGTCGCCAACCGCTACCTGATTACCCAGGAAGACCTGGAAACCGGGCAGGGCGCCAGCCAACTGCAATTCGAAAGCCACCTGAGCTGCATCGACGCCCAGCAGATCTTCCGCCCGCTGGCGGTCACCCACCGCCCCATCGTGCGCGGCCCGCAGACCGCCGTGGTGGTGGGCCCGGCCAACGAGGAAATCTGGACCGACCAATACGGCCGCGTGAAGGTGCACTTCCACTGGGACCGCCACGACCAGTCCAACGAAAACAGCTCGTGCTGGATCCGCGTGTCACAGGCCTGGGCCGGGAAAAACTGGGGCTCCATGCAGATCCCGCGCATCGGTCAGGAAGTGATCGTCAGCTTCCTGGAAGGCGACCCCGACCGCCCGATCATCACCGGCCGCGTGTACAACGCCGAACAGCCTGTGCCCTACGACCTGCCGGCCAATGCCACGCAAAGCGGCACCAAAAGTCGCTCAAGCAAGGGCGGCACGCCGGCCAACTTCAATGAAATCCGCATGGAGGACAAGAAGGGAGCGGAGCAGCTGTTTATCCATGCCGAGCGCAATCAGGACATCGAGGTGGAGAACGATGAGACGCATTGGGTGGGGCATAACCGTACCAAGACGGTCGATTTCAGCGAAGTCGCCACCATCGGTGAAAACCGTGTGCGGGCCGTTAAGCACAACGACGTGCTGATGGTGGGCGCCACCAAGAAAGACAGTATCAGTGTCAGCTACCTCATCGAAGTGGGCCAGAACCTGCGCCTGGTATGCGGTGAAAGCGTGCTCGAACTCAACGCCAGCGGCCAGATCAACCTGACCGGCAAAGCCATCAACTTCTTCGCCAGCAAGGACGCGCAGTTCAACACCGGCGGCAACCTCAACCTCAATATCGGCGGCGAAGCCGGTGCCACCCCGGACGGCCAAGGCGTCAAGGGCAGCATCGACAGCAACGTGGCCGCCATGTTTCCCAAGCCCCAAGGCAGTGGCTCATGACTTACCGTACCCACGAACTGCAGTTCCAGCTTCCCGATGCCCAGGCGCAGGATGCCTCCATCAACATCCTCAAATTCGCGGCCCTGGGTACCTCGCTGATCATCAGCCGCAGCGTGCTGACCGAGGGCGAAACCCTGCAGAGCAATTTCGAAGGCCAGCTGCAGCGCATGCAACAGCAAATCCAGGACTTGCGCTTCCAGCCTCCAGTGGCTGTGCAGGTAGGCCCGGCTGGGGGCGTGCCCGCCTTCGAACTGCAAAGCCAATTCAGCAAAGGCGCTGAAAAGGTATTTCAGTACCAGTTGGCGCTAGTGGTGCCGGGTACCCGCCAGATGCTCGCACTCAGCTATGTGAAGCCGCAGCCCCTTGGCGATGCAGAGGCGGCGCACTGGGCGGCGATCAAGCAGACGCTCGTGCTTCAGCCGACCTCCTGATCATGTCTGACGCCTTGTGGGCCGCTCGCCAGGGCGACGCCCTGATGCATTCGTCGATGATGGCGGACATCCTCGGTGGGGTGCTGGAGGTGGCGGCCTACGCTGCCATCGGTGCGTTGGCGACGGCTGCGGTGGTGGCCGCCACCGGTATCACGGTTGCCACCGGCGGCCTGGGTGCCTGTGTGTTCGGCGCGGTCATGGGGGTGGCCGTGGGCATGGGCATGAGTGCCACCGGGCTCGACAAGGGGCTGACGAATCTATGTGATGGCATCTCCAACGCCCTGTTTCCGCCGGTCGTTGCTGCCAACATCCTCACCGGGTCCGGCAATGTGTTCATCAATGGCAAGCCGGCTGCCCGGGCCGCCGGCAAGCTGGGCAGCCCCGCCGAGGCTGCCGGTACGGATACCGCTGCACCCCAGCCCGAGGCAGGCAGCTTCCTGGACATGGCCAAGGGCTTTTTCTCACAACTGTGGCAGCCCACGGTGGCCATGGCTTCGCCCCTGGCCGTGCCCTGTCCGGACGATATGGTCATCTGCAGCAAACACCCACCCGGTGCGCCGCAGTTCCTCGCCGAAGGTTCGAGCAAGGTCAGCATCAATGGGCAGCCGGCGGTACGCAGTGGTGATCGCAGCACCTGCGAAGCCACGGTCGTCAGCAGCGGCCTGATTTCCTCCAACGTGCGCATCGGCGGTGGCTCAGTGGTGGTGCGCGACATCCGCAGCGGCAAAACGCCCGGCGTAGGCCTGGCGATCAGCGTGCTGCTGGCATTGCGCGGCGGCAAGGGCAAGTTTTTCAGCCGCCTGCCGTGCATGGCCCTGGGGATGGTGCGCGGGTTTGTCGTCGATCAGGCCATTGGTGCGGCGGCCAACGCCATCATCGGCTCGCCCCATCCGGTGCATGCGGCCACGGGCGCCAAAGTGCTCAACGGCGATGACGATACCGATTTCGTCCTGCCAGGCATCATGCCGTTGGCATGGCGACGCTTCTACAGCAGTGCCGACTTACGCCGGGACGGCCTGTTTGGCGCGGGCTGGAGCGTCGAGTTCGAGGTGCAAGTCGACGTGCTGGCGCATCCCGAGGGTGGCGATCAGCTGATCTACACCGATGAACAGGGCCGGCGCATCGAGATGGGCTCGATCCCCCTTGGCAGTGCGGTGTTCAGCGCCGGCGAGGGCCTGAGCGTACGCCGGCATACAAGCGGTCAATTGCTGATCGAAAGCGTGGATGGCCTGTACCGTTTGTTCGAGCCCGTCAGCCCTTCCTTGCTGCGACTTTCGCAACTGGGCGACCGTAACGACAACCGCCTGTACATGACCTACGACGACCTTGGCCGGTTGGCGCGTATCCACGATGATCGTGAAGTGGTGCAGGCCGAACTGCTCTACGACGCGCAATGGCCGCGCCGCGTGGCGGCCGTGGATCGCGTCTGGCCAGACCACAGCCGCGAGCGTTTGGCATCGTACCGTTACGATCACGCTGGCGACCTGGCGGCAGTCATCGATGCCGAGGACCGTCAGGTACGCCACTTCGCCTACGACGGCGGCCGGCGCATGGTCGAGCACCAACTGCCCACCGGCTTGCGCAGCTTCTATGAATGGGCGCATTTCGCCGACGGCGACTGGCGTGTGACGCGCAGCTGGACCGATGACGGTGAGCACTACCAGTTCGACTACGACCTGGACCTGGGCCTGACCGTCATCACCGATGGGCTGGGCCGCCGCAGCACACGCCAGTGGAACCCGCAGTTCCAGATCATTCGTTCCACGGACAACCTCGGGCAGGCATGGCACTTTGACTGGAGCGACGAACGCCAACTGCTGGGCGCCGTCGACCCCAAGGGCGGGCAGTGGAGCTTCGCCTATGACGAATCCGGCAACCTTGCCGCTTCCACCGATGCCCTGGGGCAAACCCAGAGCACCACGTGGCTGGACATCTGGTCGTTGCCGCTGGCCGAAACGGACGCGGCGGGCAACAGCTGGCGCTACCGCTACGATCCACGTGGCAACCTGATCGAAGAAATCGACCCCTTGGGCCATGCCACTCGCTACCGCCATGATCGTCATGGGCAGGTGGTGGAAATCATCGATGCAACCGGCAAGTCCAAGAAGCTGCGCTGGAACGATGCCGGGCAGATCATCCAGCACGTGGACTGCTCGGGCTACCCCACGGAGTTTTCCTACGATAGGCGTGGGCATCTGGACGCTGTCACCGACGCCCTGGGCGAAAGCTCCCTGTACCACCACGATGCCTTGGGTCGCCTCATCCGCAGCGAATTGCCTGACGGGCGCAGCGAACACTTCCTGCGTGATGCCAGCGGCCAGTTGCTCGCCTACACCGACCCTGCTGGCCACACCACCCGTTACCAACGAGACAGTCGAGGCCAGGTACGCCAACGCCTGGATCCTCTCAATCGCCGGGTGCAATTCAGCTACGACGCTTACGGCCGCCTGCAGGCGCTGACCAACGAAAACGGCGAGAGCTACCGTTTCACCTGGGACGACGGTGACCGCTTGATCGAACAGCAGGACCTGGACGGCAGCGCCCGCCGTTACGGTTACGATGCGATGAACAGCGTCGTTGCCGTGCAGTATTGCCCGGCTTCGCACGGCACGGGCCTGACGCTGGTTCAAGAGGCTGCGCCTGTATTTCATTGGCTGCAGCGTGACGCCATCGGCCAACTGCGCGCCAAACTCACCGACGATGGCCGCACCGCCTACGCCTACGACCCTGTCGGCCAACTCACCGAGATTGGCTTCACCGGTTGGGACGGCAGCGAACAGACCTTGAGCTTCGCCTATGACGCCCTAGGCCAGTTGCTGGAAGACACCAGCGCCGCCGGCACCTTGCAGCATCACTACGACGAACTCGGCAACCTCATCCAGACCCAGCTGCCGGACGGCCGCTGGCTCAACCGCCTGTACTACGGCAGCGGCCACCTGCACCAGCTCAACCTCGACGGTCGCGTGATCAGCGACTTCGAGCGCGACCGCCTGCACCGCGAAGTGCTGCGCACCCAAGGCCAACTCGACACCCGCAGCGACTACGATCGCAGCGGCCGTTTGCTCAGCCGCAAACGCCGGGTAAGCAACCTGCCGGCCGTGCTGCCGGCACCGGTACAGAAGCGCTACGAATATGACCCCAGCGACAACCTGATCGGCCGTTTCGACCAGCAAAACGATGAGCGCCGCCAAGACCTGCTGCACTACGACGCCACTGGCCGAATCATGGCCGCCCAATCCGGCGCCCGCACCGAAACCTTCGCCTACGACGCGGCCGCCAACCTCCTCGACGGCCCGGCCGTGGGGGCTGGACTGGTGGTGCACAACAAGCTGCTGACCTATCAGGACAGACGCTACCGCTACGATGGCTTCGGCCGGCTGATCGAGAAGCGCAAGGGCAGCCATGTGGTACAGCAGTTCAGCTATGACGCTGAGCATCGGATCAAAGAGATTCGGACCCAGGATGGGCACCGCGAGACTGTTTTGCGCATGACGTACGATCCGCTGGGTCGGCGGATTGGCAAAAGCGAGCATGACGCCAAGGGCTTTCCGCTGGGTGAGGCGCGGTTTGATTGGGATGGCTTGCGGCTGCTGCAGGAGCATCGCCACGGCCACAGCAGCCTCTATCTCTACTCCAGCGAAGGCAGTTACGACCCGCTCGCGCGGGTCGACGGCATTGGGCCCGAGGCGCGGATTCGCTATTACCACAACGACCTGAACGGGCTGCCTGAACAACTGACCGAAGCGGACGGCCATACCGTGTGGCGGGCCAAGTATCAGGTGTGGGGCAACACGGTCGAGGAGGTGCGGGAGCCGTACTACATTGAAGAGCAAAACCTGCGGTTTCAGGGACAGTACCTGGACCGGGAGACGGGGCTGCACTACAACACGTTTCGGTTTTATGATCCGGATGTGGGGCGGTTTGTTTCGCCGGATCCGATTGGGTTGTTGGGTGGCAATAATTTATATCGGTACGCCCCCAATCCAATTGAATGGCTAGACCCTCTTGGACTTAGTTGCAACACAGATGCGAAGAAACTAGCCTCTAATCTTGGTGCGAAACCGATGGGCGGCGGCCAGTACGACGCCCATCATATTGTCATGTCTAACTCAAAAGATCATCGTATGATAGCTTTGAGAGCTCAGATGGAAGATCTTAAAATAGACATAAATGACAAGAGAAATGGCATATGGCTTCCGAATACACATGCTGACCGGGCACCGGGGAGCCTTGAGACCTTACATAAGGGGCAAGGCGTACATGGCATTTCTTACAAGCAACATGTATTTGATACTCTGTCCGGGAAAACCACTAAAAAAGATTTTTTGAGTGCTCTTAGTGCTCTGAAGTCAGAACTTAGTACAGGCAAAACTTTTCCACTAAGGAGGTAGGTGTGAACGAATCGATATTGGAGTTCGAAGTCAAGCGCATGTTGGAAAGGATGGAGGATGAAAACTTCACTTCGCGCATGGTTTCAAATTTTGAGTCATTATCTTTTGATGAAGAATTTTGGTCGCGGGGGCCAGCTTACGTCCTGCTTCCGTACGGGTTGGAATTAACGGGCTACCCACCTGCCAAAAAGTTTTCTAAACGCCTAAAGGGCGATAAAAATCTACACCACTATAAGGTCTCGGGTGGCAATGTTGTCAGCGCCGTTTCTCTAAATGAAAAAGGCTGTGTCGTTGATGTGGAAGTTTTTTTTCAAGAGTCTGAGAAGTGTTTTTCTATTCGATTTGACAACGATCATCTTCCAGTCAGTTCGACTGAGCTGTACACGCTTGAGGGTAAGGTCGACTTCGCCATCAGGGTGGATATAGATGGTGACTATTGGGCGTACAAGTATTTTTATGAGGGCGGAAAGGTAGTTAAGATGCTAGCCAATGCATCCAATAGCCCGCCGAACATTGAGATATACGTAGAGTACGAAATTGAGAAATTGTCAGGTCTTTATTTTTTGAAAGACGCTCGTAAGGTTTACTTGTACGGAGGGTAGGGTAGCTTTTCTACTACGAAGGGGGGGCATCAGGTCAACAGGCTTTGTGTAACCCTTCGATTATCCTCGCCCGCAACAATACCATACTGCGCACGCGAAAGAGAACAGCCTGCGTAAGGATATTGAAATCATGGTGTTGGTGTTGGTGTTGGTGTTGGTGTTGGTGCTGATGGTGCGGAGAATGGTGTGTTTCTTCCGAATCGACACAATATGGATAATAGTGCGCCGGGTATATTGCATAACGGAAGGCACCCCAATTCTTATGTGGTCGCTGTCAATGATATTATCATTGCCGCGGATGGGGCCGGGGGGCAAGCTGTGTTGAAATCACTCGGCGGTATTCGAGAACAGCTACTTTTCAGCGGCAGAAATGCGAAATGGTCCGACCTTTTTACTTGAGGTTTTGATGAGTAAATTTTACGTGCTTGTGCAGGATGACAAGTTTAAATCGCTTTTGGATTCCCCGAACTCTCTCGGACTTTATGACTTATCTGTTGCCCTTGCGTATGGTGAGGCGGCTGTAGATGAGGAGGCCGGGGTCTACGATCTGGTTTACAATACCGAGCACAAGAGAGGGAAATCTCCATCTGATGTTTTTACGTATTTTCGTCCTGTTATTATTTTCTCTCGGAAGGTCTATGATGGGTTGGATTACTTGAAGAAGTTTCCAGAGGTACGTATAAATAGTCCGGTAAAAAGTCATGTTGCAATATTCATTGATACTTTGTTGGTAGGGATTTTTGATAGGCAGCGCTCTAAGTATGATGAGTGGCCTGATGGTTATGTTGTCTATGATTTGGTGTTGCGCGATATGGATGATGTTACTTGTAATATATTCAGGGTGGCGGAATCGCCAAAGGTGGTAGTGGTCTCGCAAAAATTTAAGGATGATGTGGAGTCGATGAATGTCAAAGGGTTTTCATTTCGAGAGTTGAAAATTTCTTAATGTATTTGATTCGGAATGCGAGACATGATTTTTTCTAGGATTGTAAAGCGCTGGTGTGTGCTGTGTTTCGTATGGCTGATGCTCTTGCTGCCAAGCCTTGGGTATGCCGATCAGCCAGTTAGTCAGTGTCCCTCTAATGATTTTAATCAATTCCTAACCGCCTTCTCCACCAACACAACCCTCCAAACCAACTACCACCAACACTACATCCGCAAACTCACCCTACTCAAATCCCCCTCCGGCCCCCTGCTTCCCTACCAGCCAATGGTGGACTCCCGCGCCCTGCATTACCCCCTGATGCCTGCCGCCGAGCCATCCGTGACGTCAGTCGTCATCAGCCCGGACGGCAACTCAGCCACCTACACCGACAAACGCGGCGGGTTGGGCAACATCAAGATCTACACGTTCCAGCACAGCAACACCTGCTGGCTGCTGTCAGGCATTGAAGACTGGTCCGTCCGGGATGCCCAACTGACCCTGCCCGACAGACCCGGCATGTCCCCCGTCGAGCAGCGCTGTGCGGCCCGAGCAGAGTTGTATGGTCAGCTTGGGAGCCCCGAACGTTATCCACTGACGACCGAGTTTTTTCAGGCGTCCATGGATTACCTTGTCTGCGCAGCCGCATCCGGGGACCCGGCGTCGAGTTATGGTGCCGCAGGCCTGGGGCTTTCGGGCATGGCGGCGTATCCGGGCTATGCCGAGACGGAGCGGCTTTTCAAGGCGGCGGCCAAGAGCATCCCGGATGCCACCTTGGCGCTGGCCACTTTCTACTGCGATGGGGGCGATACGCCGCGTGAAGGTGTATGCGTTGCGCCGCAGAAAGCGCAGGGGGTGCTGGAAGCAGCGGCAATGTCCGGAAGCGCGAGAGGGTTTCACGATCTAGCCGAGGCGCTCGGGGCGGGCGACCTGATTGCGAAGAACCCGCCACGCGCTTTGGCGTGCTACCGGGCAGCGTTGCAGGCAGGTGATGCCGAGGCCCAAGTGTCCATTGACCGGCTGTTGTCCCGCGGTGTGAAGGACGATGCATCGGTACCCTGCCTGACAGCGAACCCGTAGCCGCTGCCGAAGGCTGCGCTGGCCCTATGCCTCACTGCATATCTCCAGCGCACATGGGGATCAGCGCAGCCTGTCGGCAGCGGCTACAGGGCTGACCGTGCACCCGGCGCATGGGGTAAACTCCCCACCCCGCGACACGGAATTCGCCTCTCCCCATCATGCCCCTATCCCTCGTCCGCCTGGCCCTGGCCACACTGCTGCTTACCATCGCCCAGGGCTGCTCACGTCCGCCGGTGGTGCTGCCCAACGACGCCTATATCTGGCAACGCCAATGGACGCCCGCGCTGGTAGCCGCCGTGCAGTCCAACACCGACATCATCAGCCACTGGCGCGTGCTGGCGGCGCAGGCCGATGCCAACGGGCAGTGGCAAACCACGGCGCCGGACTGGGCTGCGCTGGCGGCCAGCGGCAAACCGATTATCGCGGTCATACGCATCGACGGCCAGCTCGCCAGGTTCGATGAGACCGTCCTGCTGCAACAGGTCGAAAGTACCCTGCAGACGTGGCGGGCCAGCGGCGTCCCGTTGGCCGGGATAGAAATCGACCATGACTGCGCTACTGCCCGGCTCCCAGCCTACGCTCACTGGCTGGCCAGCCTGCGCGCCACGCTGCACGGCAACGAACATCTGTCGATCACCGCCTTGCCCACCTGGCTGAACAGCAATGCACTGGACGGCGTGCTGGCGCAGGTCGACGAAGCGGTGCTCCAGGTGCACGCCGTGCAGAACCCCAGGGTAGGGCTGTTCGACTCGCAGGCAGCACGCACCTGGCTCGACACTTTCGCCGCCCATATGCACAAACCCTGGCGCGTGGCGTTGCCCGCCTATGGCAGCCGCGTGGCCTGGGACCGTGACGGCCGCGTGATCAGCATCGAGAGCGAGCGCGCCATGCTGGTCACTGGCATGGAGTCCCACGAGCTGATGGCCGACCCGCAAAACCTTCAGGATTTTACCCGCCAGCTTGCCGCTGACCCGCCCCAGGGCCTGGCCGGCATCGTCTGGTTTCGCCTGCCTACCGAGCAGGACGCCCGCGCCTGGAGCCCGGCGACCTGGCGCGCGGTGCTGACGCATGCGCCGATCGACCCGGTCATCTCCGCGCAACTGCGCAGCACCGATGACCCGCAGTTGTTCGATCTGGTGCTGGCCAATACCGGTGTGGGCGACGGCACGCCGCCGCCCACGATAAAAGTCTCGGGGCGTTGCGCGGCAGCGGACGCCATCAATGGTTATTACATGGAGCGCCAGGCCGATGGCCTGCTGTTCCAGGCGCGCGAACCCGGGCTGCTGCGGCCCGGCCGGCAGCGCCCTATCGGTTGGCTTCGTTGTGAACAAGGAAAGGAATCGCTGCATGTGGAATCGTAAAAAGCTGGCGGCAGTCATCGCCGCCGCCTTGTCGACCGGTACCGTGGCCGTTATGGCCTGTGGGCCGTTCTTTCCGCTGCAGGTACTGGATGATCGTGCACAGGCGTTGGCGTCGCCGCCTGGCAACTCGTTCGCCTTCGAGGCGACGCACTGGATTACACCTGCGGATGCGCTCAAGGCCAATGAGCGCGACAACAACCCTTATGGCGAACCCGTCACCCCGGACAAGCCTGATCAGGCTTCGTTGCCCGCAGCGCAATGGGCCGCCCTGCAAGCGATGCGCCAGGCCGACAGCGACAGCGGGGCGTATGCCTTGGGCAGCACACTGCCGCCTGCCTTGCGCCTGTACACCACCGGCGCGGTGGATCTGAAAGCGGCGCAACACTGCGCGGCAGAGGCGCAAGGTTGCGTTGATGAATTGCAGGCCCTTGCCGCCCAGCGTTTCCAGGCGGTGCTGGACCTGCCTGCCGAGCAGGGCGCGGCCCGCTCGGTGTGGGCCGCTTATGCGTTGGGTCGATTGCATGCCGAGCGTGGCGAGCAAGCCGCCGCAGCCGAGGCCTTCAAACAAGCCCGCACCCTGGCAATCGCTGGTGCTTCCGACCCTTGGGGCCTGGCGGTGAGCAGTTACGGCGAAGAAGCCCGCCTGTATCTGGTAAGCGCCCAGCAACGCTGCGATTACACCGACTTCACCAACGGCACCGAATGCCCCAACGGCATCACGCCCGCCAACCTGCAGCGCGCCATCGCGCTTTATGCCGAGCAGGCAGCGCGTGGCTCGGACATCGGCCTGCAGTCGTTGCGCATCCTTGCCGAGTGGCTGCTGGGCGATGGCGATACGGCGGCGTCGGTGATCGATGATCCCTTGAGCCAGCGGCTGTTGGTGGCGTATGCCATCGGGCGAGCAAGTGATGTGCTGGGCGAAAACGCCGACACCCCCGCCGACTACACCAGCAACGCCGTGCTGAAGACCTTGGTCGCGGCGATCCGCAAAAAGGATCTACAGCAAGTGCAAGGCGCCGACCGCCTGGCCGCGCTGGCCTACCGCGTGGGCGATTACGGCATGGCCCAGGCGCTGGTCGACAAGCAGTCCAGCGCCCTGGCCGGCTGGGTGCGGGCCAAGCTGGCCTTGCGCGAGGGCAACACGCCCGCCGCCGCGCAGGCCTATGCGCAGGCGTCCCAGTCGTTCCCCACGCTGGATAACAGCGTCGAGCCGGTAGTGGGCGCGCAGATCAAGGGCGAGCAGGGCGTGCTGACCCTGTCGCGTGGCGATTACGTGCAGGCGCTGGATCAGTTCTACGTGGCGGCGCAGATTGCCGCTGGTGGCAGCCAATACAGCGGCGGTGATTACTACGGTGACATGGCCTACGTGGCCGAACGCGTGCTTACTGTCGATGAGCTCAAGGCTTACGTTGACCAGCATGTGTCCGCCTCCGCTCCCCCGGTCACGCCTGCCGGGTTCAAGGACTTCAGCCTGCAGGCGTTTTCCACCTGGAGCACGCAGAACGCCTACCCGCACTTCACCCAGGGCGACCGTTTGCGCTCGCTGCTGGCCCGGCGGTTGGTGCGTGAGGGGCGTGTGCAGCAGGCGCTGGCCTACTTCCCCGAGGACAGCGACCCGCGCAACGTCGACACCGCCTACGATCAGAACACCGAAAAATCCTACCTCGCCACCACCACCGCCCGCAGTTGGGCCAAGGCCTATGGCGATGCCCTGGAGGATGCCCAGCACGCCTGGCGCGACACCACCCGCGCCCGCGCCTGGTATGCGGCCGCCACGCTGGCGCGGCAGCACGGCATGGAAATCATGGGCTACGAACAGGCCCCGGACTTCGCTGAGTTCGGCGGCGCGTTCACCTATGGCGCAGGCCGCTACAGCTACCCTCGTAATGGCGCCGACGGTAAACCGCTGCCCCGCGATACCGCCGAGCAGCGCGCCGTTTCCAACCTGCCAGGGCCGCTAGTCAGCGACGGTGAGCGTCAGCGCTATGCCGCCACCGAGCCGCAGCCGCAACGCTTCCACTACCGCTATGTAGCCGTGGAACATGCGCTGAAAGCGGCGGACAACGTGCCTGCACGCTCCCAGGCCTTTGCCGCAGTGCTGTGCCAGGCCACGCACTTCGTGCAGAACGATCAGGAACGGGCGGAGAAGGTATACCTGCGCTACGTCAAAGAGGGCGCCGCCGTGGCCTTTGCCGAGGATTTCGGCCACCAGTGCGTGGAGCCTGACTTCGATGCGGCGGCGCGTTTCCCGTATGTGCATGCGTGGCGGGATGCGCGGTCGTGGTTGCGGCAGTATCGCTACGCCGTGATCGCCGTGCTGGTGCTCGGTGGTGCAGGGCTGATTGCCTGGCGAGTTCGGCGCAAAAAGGCCTGATATGCGAGTGCTGATCAACCTGGCCTGTCACGGCTGCGCGATGCTTGCCTACGTGCTGTTGTGGACCTATAGCTTCAGCCTGTACCGGCACTGGGGTGGCGTGATTACCCGGGGCATCGACATAGGCATGGCATCGCGGCTGATTTTTTACGTGGTGGTGGCGATCAACGTGGTGGTCGCTGTGGTGCCGTCCAGGCGGGTGAAGTACGGCCTGGCCGGGTTGGCGGGGGCGCTGATCCTGGCTTACCTGCTACCGGACTACCCCTTGCGCGCGCCGCTGTTTGCGGTGCTCGCGACAGGCACCACCGGCCTTGCCGTCTGGTGCTCGGAATTCAAGCCCTTGCCCAGGCATTAGGTACCACCCGTCATTGTGGGACCGGGCGAAGCTCGGGAAGGGGCAAGCCGGGAAACCGAGTCGTTCGCTTCCCGAGCTTCGCCCGGTCGCACATTTCGTCCCGCTACAATCTCCATCTAACCGCTCGTGGGGTTAAGTGGTGCACCAATAGTATGATAATATGTGCTGGCCACTCAGTCTTCCAAGGTGAAATCATGGCCACTGTTCGCAAAACCATCACTCTGACCGACGCCCAAGACAATTGGATAAAAGCTCAGATTGATTCGGGACTGTATACCAACGACAGTGAATGCATCCGTGACCTGATCCGTCGAGAACAGGAGCATCGCTTCAGTCTCGAAGCCATTCGCGCCGCTTTGATTGCCGGCGAGGCCAGCGGTGAGCCACGTCCTTTCGATGTCGAAGCGTTCAAGCAGGGAATGATAAACAGGCATGCCTGAGTATCGCCTTACGCCAGCGGCTATTTCCGACCTTGAGGATATTTGGCGCTACACCGCGCAGATCATACGATTTACCCCAAGGTACAGACTTACCTGCACAAAGCAATGGATGCGCCCCGCCACCTCTGATCCATAGCCGCTGCCGCAGGCTGCGCTGGCCCTGTGCCTCGCTGAAGACCTTCAGCGTACTTGAAGAGCAGCCGCCACAACGCAAAAAGCCCCGGGGCGCTAACCCCGGGGCTTTTCTTTTATATGGCGCACTTGGCGGGATTCGAACCCACGACCCCTGCCTTCGGAGGGCAGTACTCTATCCAGCTGAGCTACAAGTGCAACGCGGGCGCCATGATACCCATCTGAGGGGTGGGCGTCTATGCGGTGATGTGTGGATGATTTCGCACAGTTTGCGCTGCAACCCCTACGTCAGTCTGAAAAGTGCACCGTCTGGGGGAATTTTGTTCTTTTTTCCGAACAGCCTATTGTCCTTTACCCCCATTGCTCCTAGGATTCGTTTGAGATTTCAAACGCTCCTCAGTCCGGTGCTGCGCTCGCACGGGTAATATCCTGTGCGCATTTGGTGTTTTGCCCGGCGTATGATTTCCTGACGGCAGTTCCACCAGGAACGCCTAACCAACATCAACAATTTGCCCCGTGTATGCACGGTGCTGTTAAGGAAGCCGACATGCAGCTTAAAGACGCTCAGTTGTTCCGCCAACAAGCCTACCTCGACGGTGTTTGGGCTGACGCGGACAACGGCCAGACCATCAAGGTCACCAACCCGGCCACGGGAGAAGTCCTGGGTACCGTGCCCAAGATGGGCGCCGCTGAAACCCGCCGCGCCATCGAGGCTGCCGACAAGGCGCTGCCGGCCTGGCGTGCACTGACCGCCAAGGAGCGCTCCAACAAGCTGCGCCGCTGGTTCGAACTGATGATCGAAAACCAGGACGACCTGGCCCGCCTGATGACCCTGGAACAGGGCAAGCCACTGGCCGAAGCCAAGGGCGAAATCGGCTACGCCGCCTCGTTCATCGAGTGGTTCGCCGAAGAAGCCAAGCGCGTCTACGGTGACACCATTCCTGGCCACCAGCCAGACAAGCGCCTGATCGTCATCAAGCAGCCAATCGGCGTTACCGCGGCCATCACCCCGTGGAACTTCCCGGCTGCCATGATCACCCGTAAAGCCGGCCCGGCCCTGGCCGCTGGCTGCACCATGGTGCTCAAGCCTGCTTCGCAAACCCCGTACTCCGCCCTGGCCCTGGCCGAACTGGCCGAGCGCGCCGGCATCCCTAAAGGTGTGTTCAGCGTAGTTACCGGCAGCGCCGGCGACATCGGCAGCGAACTGACCGGCAACCCGATCGTGCGCAAACTGTCGTTCACCGGTTCGACCGAAATCGGTCGCCAGCTGATGTCCGAATGCGCCAAGGACATCAAGAAAGTGTCCCTGGAGCTGGGCGGCAACGCGCCGTTCATCGTGTTCGACGACGCCGACCTGGATAAGGCCGTAGAAGGCGCGATCATCTCCAAGTACCGCAACAACGGCCAGACCTGCGTCTGCGCCAACCGCATCTACGTGCAGGACGGCGTGTACGACGCGTTCGCCGAGAAGCTGAAAGTGGCCGTCAACAAGCTGAAGATCGGCAACGGCCTGGAAGAGGGCACCACCACTGGCCCGCTGATCGACGAAAAAGCCGTGGCCAAGGTCAAGGAGCACATCGCCGACGCCCTGAGCAAAGGCGCTACCGTGCTGACCGGCGGCAACGCAATGGAAGGCAACTTCTTCGAGCCGACCGTACTGGTCAACGTGCCGAAGACCGCTGCCGTGGCCAAGGAAGAAACCTTCGGCCCGCTGGCGCCACTGTTCCGCTTCAAAGACGAAGCTGAAGTGATCGCCATGTCCAACGACACCGAGTTCGGCCTGGCGTCGTACTTCTACGCCCGTGACATGAGCCGCGTGTTCCGCGTTGCCGAAGCCCTGGAATACGGCATGGTGGGTATCAACACCGGCCTGATCTCCAACGAAGTGGCGCCGTTCGGCGGCATCAAGGCTTCGGGCCTGGGCCGTGAAGGCTCCAAGTACGGCATCGAAGACTACCTGGAAATCAAATACCTCTGCATTTCGGTCTGATACGCAGCGGTATTGCAGCCGCCGGGGCGCGAGAGCGACGTCCCGGCGGCTTTATGCAGCACCCAAGCAACCCCTTTTCGTGGCCGGGAGGCCGTGACAGTCGATCATCGTATGCTGTCGCCGTTGACCCCCGCCGCTTGATCCTTGAACCACGCCGCCCGATGAGCGGTGAATGAGGAAACCATGAGCAAGACTAACGAATCCTTGATGCAACGCCGCCAGGCAGCCGTTCCACGTGGCGTTGGCCAGATCCACCCGATCTTCGCCGAGTCGGCCAAGAACGCTACCGTCACCGACGTTGAAGGTCGCGAGTTCATCGACTTCGCCGGCGGTATCGCCGTGCTGAACACCGGTCACGTGCACCCGAAAATCATCGCCGCCGTCGAAGCTCAGCTGCACAAGCTCACCCATACCTGCTTCCAGGTGCTGGCCTACGAGCCATACGTGGAAGTGTGCGAGAAAATCAACGCTCGCGTGCCTGGCGACTTCGCCAAGAAAACCCTGCTGGTGACCACAGGTTCCGAAGCTGTCGAGAACGCCGTCAAGATCGCCCGCGCCGCCACCGGCCGAGCTGGCGTGATCGCCTTCACCGGCGCCTACCACGGCCGCACCATGATGACCCTGGGCCTGACCGGTAAAGTCGTGCCTTACTCGGCCGGCATGGGCCTGATGCCAGGCGGCGTATTCCGCGCCCTGTACCCGAACGAACTGCACGGCGTGAGCATCGACGATTCGATCGCCAGCATCGAGCGCGTGTTCAAGAACGACGCCGAGCCGCGTGACATCGCTGCCATCATCCTGGAGCCGGTGCAGGGCGAAGGCGGTTTCTATGTCGCGCCGAAAGAATTCATGGTGCGCCTGCGCGCCCTGTGCGACCAGCACGGCATCCTGCTGATCGCCGACGAAGTACAGACCGGCGCTGGCCGTACCGGTACCTTCTTCGCCATGGAACAGATGGGCGTCGCGCCTGACCTGACCACCTTCGCCAAATCCATCGCTGGCGGTTTCCCGCTGGCCGGTGTGTGCGGCAAGGCCGAGTACATGGACGCCATCGCCCCGGGCGGCCTGGGCGGCACCTACGCCGGTAGCCCGATCGCCTGCGCCGCGGCCCTGGCCGTGATGGAAGTGTTCGAAGAAGAAAACCTGCTGGACCGCAGCAAGGCCGTGGGCGAGCGCCTGGTGGCCGGCCTGCGTGAAATCCAGGCCAAGCACCCGATCATCGGTGATGTGCGTGCCCTGGGCGCCATGATCGCTGTTGAAGTGTTCGAAGGCGCCGACAACCACAAGCCGAACGCTGCTGCCGTTGCCTCGGTGGTTGCCAAGGCGCGCGACAAGGGCCTGATCCTGCTGTCGTGCGGCACCTACGGTAACGTGCTGCGCATCCTGGTTCCGCTGACCTCGCCTGACGAGCAGCTGGACAAGGGCCTGGCCATCATCGAAGAGTGCTTCGCCGAACTGGCGTAAGTCCCCCTCGATACACAGAAAAACCCGCCTCGGCGGGTTTTTTTGTTTTTGGGACGGCATCGAAACTCGGTAGCAGCAATTGCTTTGGAATGGTGTCGTCTGCATCGCGGCCAAGGCCGGCTCCTACGCCGACCGTGGTAGGAGCCGGCCTTGGCCGCGATGCAGGCGACGCAATCCATGGGCCATGCGCATTGACGTAACTGCCGCCAGGCCATGAATCCTGGCCAGGCAGAAAATGTGACGCGCAGCACGTTTTTTTCGCTGAAACCAAGCGCACCGCCCAATGTCTGGATAACCTGTAACCAATGCCTTCGGAGTAAGAGCCATGAGTGCGCAGGACAGCCCGGCAATTCCACGGGTATTGATTGCCGAAGCAGACCCCTGGACCCGGGACCTGCTGACGCAAATGCTGTTGAGCGTGCGCTGTGACGCGCAACTGGACGTATGTACCGATGGCCAGGACGCCCGGCAACTGCTCATGCGCAACCCCGACCTGGTGATCGCTGCCCGCGAACTGCCGGGTTTCGACGGCCTGGACCTGCTGCGCGCCGTGCGGCAGAAAAGCCAGCGCAAGACCATCCCCTTCATCCTCATCAGTGACCGCAGTGACGTGGCCAGCGTGCGCGAAGCTGTGTCCCTGCACCCTACGGCCTACCTGTCCAAACCGTTGAACCTGGACTCGCTGAAGGAGCGTCTGCACGCCCTGTTACTGGAGGTCGGCCAGAACGTAGTGTGCGAAATACCGGCCCTGGCCCCGGGCATACGCCTGGAGGCTTACCTGGAAGAGCGCCGCCAGCACTCTGATGGCGGGCCCTTGCTCGCCGACGTGCAGGTAGCGGTCAAGCGCGCCCTGAACCCTCAAGGCCTCAATCTGCGCCAGCTGGAGGAAGAGGTACGCACCGATCCCCAGATCACTGCCGTGCTGATCGCCGCCGCCAACAGCGCCGCCCACCACCGCGATGCCCCTGCGCAGACATTGCTGCAGGCGCTCACTAAATTGGGCGCCAAGCAAAGCATGAACCTGATCCTGGGCCTGACGCTCAAGCGCAGTGCACGGTTATCGGACCCGGAACTGTCCGGCCATGCCGAGCGCTTCTGGAGCCATTCCCTGCATGCAGCCGAATACGCCCGCACCCTGGCGCGCAACCTGGACGTGGATCAGGAGCGCTGCTATTGCGCGGGCCTGTTGCACTGTCTGGGTGACCTGGCGTTGTTGCGGGCGTTGCAGGAATGGCGGCTGGCCGGCGGTGTGCTCGAGGAGGGCGCGGTGGACAAGGCCCTGAAGGAATTCGGCGCGGCCTATGGTTCGGCCCTGCGCACCCGCTGGCGATTGCCGCTGGAACTGCGGGAATTGATTGCCGCGATTTATCAGCTGGGGGGCGGGGTGTATGGTCGCGATACCCTGGCCATGAACCTGGCAGGGCAGCTGGCACGGCTGGAACCGGGTGAAAGCCTGGAGCCGATCGCCAATGGCAAGACCGCACGGCTATTGAAAATGAGCCTGCCCGAACTCACCCGCCTGCGTCGTAATTGAGTTTGGCGGCGACTGCTTCCCGAGCTTCGCCCGGTCCCACAGGGGGGGGCAATCTGTGGGACCGGGCGAAGCTCGGGAAAAGGCCAACGCGAATCTCAGCCTAGAACAATCTGATTCTTGCCCTGCCGCTTGGCCTGGTACATCGCCGCATCTGCCCGCGCAAACAGGGTATCGAGCAACTCATCCCCCTCGGTCAGCCCCGTCAACCCCTGGCTGACCGTCACCCCGTACACTTCGCCTTCATGGTTGAAGCTCAACCGCTGAATCTCACGCTGCAACCGCTCGGCAATCTGCCGCGCCACTTCCGGCGTGCAACCGGGGAACACCGCCGCAAACTCTTCACCACCAATGCGCCCGAACAGATCGCCCCGGCGCAACACCGAACGGCCCGTTTCGGCAATGCGTTGCAGCACCACGTCACCTTCCTGGTGCCCGTAGGTGTCGTTGATCACCTTGAAGTCATCGATATCAAGCAACAAGAACGAGAAGTTCGAGCTTTGCAGGCGCGCCTGTTCGAATTCACGGTGGGCGCACTCGAAGAAGTGCCGACGGTTGCTGCTCTGGGTCAGCACGTCGATGGTCGCCAACCGTTGCAGCTCACTTTCCAGGTGTTTCTTCTCGGTGATGTCTTCGGCAATGCCGACCACGATCACGCGCTGGTCTGGGCTGGTCTGCTGGTTGATAAAGCACTTGTCGCTGAGCCAGCGCACCTGGCCATCGGCGCTGATGATGCGGTACTCGCGGTCTTCCACGGCGCCTTTTTCCAGCACTTCGGCCAGGCTGCGCTCGGCATAGTCCAGGTCGTCGGGGTAGATGCTGTCGCGCCATTCGTTGTAGTCGGCCAGCAACAGGCCGGCGGAGCGTCCGAAGATGCGCTCGTAGGCGGGGCTGACGTAGATCATGCGCTGGGCTTCCCAGTCGAAGGCCCACAACACCGCATTGACGCTGACCAGCAGCGAGCTGAACAGCTGTTCACGTTCACTCAGCCGTGCCACTTCGCCCTGGGCGTGCATCAGCGCCAGCAGCGTCTCGGCGGCAGCCGGCATGGGGGCAAAGGCAGGTGACTGCGGTAGTTTGTTGACCATCATCACGAAATCTCGAATGTCACGGGGGCCGGGCCCTGGCGTGCGCACGCGCAAAGTCCCGCCGCGTAGGCGATCACTCGTAGGATTAATAATTTGTAATGAAGTTCCAAACGGCACGCCCCTTGCGAAAGCGTGCCGATGGACGGCGTCAGGCGGTGGCGGGGCGCAGCGAGTAGGTTTTGAGCTGGGCGGCGAAATCGCGCAGCGACTGGATACCACTGGCTTCGGCTTCGTGAATCCAGTCTTTCATGGCGGCCAGCATATCGTGGCCGTTGGAACTGGTGCGCGCCCAGATCTGTTGCAGCGCCAGGCGTTTCTCGTAGATCACCTTCAGCGCCTGGCTGTGCTCCAGCATGGTCTGGATGCGCACATGGTGGCGGTCATCCAGCAGGCTGGTTTCCCGCGACAGCAGGCGCTTGGCCCGGCGGAACTGGTAGCGCACCGAGGCATCGACGCGGGCCAGTTCCTGGGTGACCAGGGGCGCGATCACCAGCTTGCGGTACTGAGCCATGATCTGGAAACGGTTGTTGAGGATGGCCATGGCCGTGTCCATGTCCAGATGGCCCTTGCCTTCCACGCGGTGGGCGATGGGCGCGATGCGCTGCACCTTGGCCAGGCGCAGGAACGACAGGATGCGAATCCACATCCAGCCCATGTCGAACTCCCACTTGCGCACTGACAGCTTGGCCGAGTTGGGGTAAGTGTGGTGATTGTTGTGCAGCTCTTCGCCGCCAATGATGATGCCCCAGGGCACCAGGTTGGTGGCCGCGTCACGGCACTCGAAGTTACGGTAGCCCACGGCATGGCCCAGGCCGTTGACCACGCCGGCGGCCCAGAACGGAATCCACATCATCTGGATGGCCCACACGGTCAGGCCGATGGCGCCGAAGCAGGCCAGGTCGATGCCCAGCATCAGGAACACGCCCAGCAGGCGATAGCGCGAGTACAGGTTGCGCTCGATCCAATCCTCGGGGCAGTTCTTGCCGTAGATGCGCAGGGTCTCGGCGTTCTGCGCCTCGGCGCGGTACAGCTCGGCGCCACGGCCCAGCACGGTGCCCAGGCCCTTGATCACCGGGCTGTGGGGGTCGTCCACGGTTTCGCATTTGGCGTGGTGCTTGCGGTGGATGGCCGTCCACTCGCGGGTGTTCTGCGCCGTGGTCAGCCACAGCCAGAAGCGGAAGAAGTGTTTGAGGCCGCCGTTGAGTTCCAGCGAACGGTGGGAGGAATAGCGGTGAAGGTAGATGGTGACACTGACAATCGTCACATGGGTCATCAACAGGGTGACCGCCACCAGTTGCCAGGCTGACAGGTCGAGAAAACCGTTGTACCACATAGGCTGCAGGGCCCTCGTCAAAGAAAGAAGTAACAGCATGCCGCATTATCGGCATGCTGGCAGATAAAACCAGTCCGGCTTTTAGATAAGAGTGGCTGAATGTTTCTGCTCTATAATCCCGACTTTTCGCGTGGGCTTCGCCAATTTTATGCCTGGATCTTCTCGCGGCGCCTTGCGCGCGGCCTTGCTCTACTTGCTGGCCTCGGTCGTCTGGCTGGTGCTGGCTGATCAAATATTGAGCAGCCTTTTCGATGATTCGACGCAGGTGCTGCGTTGGCAGCTGATCAACGGTTATGTCTGGGTTGCCGCCACCGCGCTGCTGATTTTCCTGGCCCGGGCCCGTCTGCTGCGCTGCTTTGGCCTGGGTGACCAGGGCCGTATCGAGCGCGAGCGCCTGCGCATGGCGGCGGCGGTGTTCGACAGCACCCTGGAAGGCGTGCTGGTGACCAACCGGCTGGGCAGCATCGTGCACGTCAACCGCGCGTTCATGGACATCACCGGCTACCGTGAGGACGAAGTGCTGGGCCACAACCCCAGCAAATTCAAATCCGGGCGTCACGATGCCGATTTCTACCGGCAGATGTTCCACAGCCTTGACCACCAAGGGCGCTGGAGCGGCGAGATCTGGAACCGGCGCAAAAGCGGTGAGATCTACCCGCAATGGCAGACCATCCGCGCCATCGCCAACGACGCCGGCCACACCAGCCATTACGTGGCGGTGTTCTCCGACATCAGCGCCAGCAAGCACTCGGAGCGCGAGCGCGCCCACCTGGTTCAGCATGACCCGCTGACCGAACTGCCCAACCGCCTGCTGTTCCACGACCGTGCCGAACAGGCCCTGGCCGCCGCCCAGGCCAACAAGCGTGGCTGCGCGTTGCTGCTGCTGGACCTTGACCACTTCCAAAGCATCAACGACAGCCTGGGCCACAGCATCGGCGACCAGTTGATCAAGGCCGTGGTGCAACGCTTGCAAGGCCTGCTGGAGCCCGGCGTGACCTTGGCGCGCATGGGCGGCGACGAGTTTGCGGTGTTGCTGGAAGACTCGCCCCAGGCCGCGCACGCGGCGACCGTGGCGCAGGCCATCATTGATGGTCTCAAGGACCCGTTTGTGCTTGAAGGCCACACCTTGTTCATCAGCGCCAGCGTCGGCATCAGCCTGTTCCCCGGCGATGCGCCGGGCGCCGAACAACTGCTGCGCAATGCCGACTCGGCCCTGTTCAAGGCCAAGGGCAACGGCCGCGGCGGTTATGCGCTGTACACCGAAGAGCTGACCGCCCACGCCCAGCAGCGCGTGGAGATGACCGCCGAACTGCAGCGCGCCCTGGCCCAGGACGAATTGCGCGTCTACTACCAGCCGGTGCACGACCTGGCCAGCGGCCAGCTGGTGGGCGTCGAGGCGCTGGTGCGCTGGCTGCATCCCGAGCGCGGCTTGATCCCGCCGGGCGAATTCATCCCGATTGCCGAGCGCACCGGCCTGATCGCCGACATCGACGCCTGGGTGATGACCCAATCCTGTCGGCAGATGTGCCAATGGCAGGCGCAGGGCCACGAGCTGGATTTCATTGCGGTCAACGTGTCCAGCCGCCTGTTCGGCCACCGCGAGCTGTACCAGCAGGTGGCGCGCATCCTCGCCGACACTGGCCTGAACCCGGCGCGGCTGGAGCTGGAAGTCACCGAAAGCGCCGTGATGGAAGACCCCGAGTCGGCGTTGGAACAGATGCACCGCTTGCGTGAGCTGGGCCTGCGCTTGTCCATCGATGACTTCGGCACCGGCTATTCCTCGCTGCTGCGCCTCAAGCGCCTGCCCGTGCAGAAGCTCAAGATCGACCAGGGCTTTGTGGCGGGCTTGCCTCAGGATGAAGACGATGCGGCAATCGTGCGGGTGATCATTGCCTTGGGGCGCAGCATGGGCATGCAGATCCATGCCGAGGGCATCGAGCAGCCGGAGCAGGCGCAGTTCCTGCGCGAACAGGGCTGCGAGCTGGGGCAGGGTTACTGGTATGGGCGCCCCATGCCTGCTGGCGATCTGTCTTTCGGCTGACGCCGCCTCTGTATCGACCGCGTCGTGTGCATCCGCCGTCCGTGGTAGGAGCCGGCCTTGGCCGCGATGCGGGCGCCGCGTTGGATCAGGTACACCCCGTGCCGCCAGACGCCGCCTTCGGCAGCTGCTACACGCCCTGTGGGAGCGGGTTCTACCCGCGAAGAAGGTAACGCGGACATCCTGGCATACCGCGGTGGGCTTTTCGCGGGTAGAACCCGCTCCCACATAGACAGTTGCTGCTACGGGTGATGTGGTGGTTTGATTTTTGGTTATATGGGCATTCTTAAATAGTATTTTTAAGTATAACCCCGCCTATCTACTATGGCGCTCAAGGCAACTCTCACTTCCAAGGAGCATGATCATGAGCGCATCTCTGCGTAGCGTCGACGGTCAGGACGAAGCAACCATTCTGCGCGAAATCCAGAGCGCGCTGCGTGACCTGCGCTTCGGCGCGGTGGAAATCACTGTCCACAATGCCCAAGTGGTGCAAATCGAGCGGAAGGAAAAATTCCGCCTGCAGAATCCGGGCAACAAGCCCAGCTAAATGATTCTGCTGTAAGAACGCCAACATAATAATCAAGAGTCATCCAGGAGCTTCACCATGTCTATCCGTCATTACGCGCTGGCGGCGCTCGCCAGTGCGCTGTTCGCAGGCTCTGCGGTCGCCAAGGACTATGAGCTGCTTAACGTTTCCTACGACCCGACGCGCGAGCTGTACCAGGATTACAACGCCGAGTTCGTGAACTTCTGGAAAAAAGCCCACCCCGACGACAAGGTCGACATCAAGCAGTCCCACGGTGGTTCGGGCAAGCAAGGCCGCGCCGTGATCGACGGCCTGCGTGCCGACGTGGTGACCCTGGCCCTGGCCGGCGACATCGACGAAATCGCCAAGCTGGGCAAGACCCTGCCGGACAACTGGCAAACCAAGCTGCCGGACGCCAGCACCCCCTACACCTCGACCATCGTGTTCCTGGTGCGCAAGGGCAACCCCAAGGGCATCCATGACTGGAACGACCTGATCAAGGACGGCGTTTCGGTGATCACCCCCAACCCGAAAACCTCGGGCGGCGCGCGCTGGAACTTCCTGGCGGCCTGGGCCTACGGCCTGAAAGCCAACGGCGGTGATGAAGGCAAGGCCAAAGCCTACGTGCAGACCCTGTTCAAGCATGTGCCCGTGCTGGACACCGGTGCCCGCGGTTCGACCATCACCTTCGTCAACAACGGCCAGGGCGACGTGTTGCTGGCCTGGGAAAACGAAGCCTATCTGGCGCTGAAGGAAGACGGTGGCAAGGACAAGTTCGACATCGTCGTGCCGTCCGTGTCGATCCTCGCCGAGCCGCCGGTGGCCGTGGTCGAGAAGAACGCCGAGAAGAAAGGCAACGAAGCCATCGCCAAGGCGTACCTGGAGCACCTGTACAGCAAGGAAGGCCAGGAAATCGCCGCCAAGAACTTCTACCGTCCGCGTGACAAGGAAGTGGCGGCCCAGTATTCCAAGCAGTTCCAGGAAGTGAAGAGCCTGGCCACCATCGACAAGGACTTCGGCGGCTGGAAAACCGCGCAGCCCAAGTTCTTCAACGACGGCGGCGTGTTTGACCAGATCTACCAGGCGCAGTAATTCACTGGCCCCATCGCGACCAAGGTCGGCTCCTACACAAATCGGCGTAGGAGCCGACCTTGGTCGCGATGGGGCCAAACTGCATTACCAGCATTCTGACCAAGGACACTTATGTCGCGTCGTATCTCCCCCGTCATACCCGGCTTCGGGCTGACGCTGGGCTACACCTTGGTGTACCTCAGCCTGATTGTGCTGATCCCGCTGGCGGTGATGTTCGTCCACGCCGCCCAGCTCACCTTCGACCAGTTCTGGGCCATCGCCAGCTCGCCGCGCACCTTGGCGGCCCTCAAGCTGAGTTTCGGCACCGCCCTGTGCGCGGCCATCATCAACGGCATCATCGGCACGCTGCTGGCCTGGGTACTGGTGCGCTACACCTTCCCCGGCCGCAAGATCATCGATGCCATGATCGACCTGCCGTTCGCACTGCCCACCGCCGTGGCCGGCATCGCCCTGACGGCGCTGTATACCCCCAACGGCCTGGTCGGCCAGTTCGCCGAAAGCCTGGGCTTCAAGATCGCCTACACCCCCTTGGGCATCACCCTGGCGCTGACCTTCGTGACCCTGCCGTTCGTGGTGCGCACGGTGCAGCCGGTACTGGCCGACATCCCCCGTGAAGTCGAAGAAGCCGCCGCCTGCCTGGGCGCCAGGCCGCTGCAGGTGTTCCGCTACATCCTGGCACCGGCGCTGCTGCCCGCCTGGCTCACCGGTTTCGCCCTGGCATTCGCCCGTGGCGTGGGCGAGTACGGCTCGGTGATCTTCATCGCCGGCAACATGCCGATGAAGACCGAGATCCTGCCGCTGCTGATCATGGTCAAGCTGGACCAGTACGACTACACCGGCGCCACCGCCATCGGCGTGATGATGCTGGTGGTTTCCTTCATCCTGTTGCTGCTGATCAACTTGCTGCAGCGGCGCATCGAAACCCCTTGAAGGAGGCGCTGAATATGTCTGCATCTTCAATTGCTGCTACCAGCGCCAATGCCGCCCGCCGTGGCAGCGCCTGGTCGCGCACGGTGCTGATCGGCCTGGGCTGGCTGGTGTTTGCCGTGTTTCTGCTGTTGCCGCTGTTCATCGTGGTGTCCCAGGGCCTGAGCAAGGGTGTGGGCGAGTTCTTCACCGCGATCCTGGAGCCTGATGCGCTGTCGGCGCTGAAACTCACGGTGATCGCCGTGGTGATCTCGGTGCCGCTCAACGTGGTGTTCGGCGTCAGCGCGGCCTGGTGCGTGAGCAAATACTCGTTCCGTGGCAAGGCCATCCTGGTGACCCTGATCGACCTGCCGTTCTCGGTGTCGCCGGTTATCGCCGGCCTGGTCTACGTGCTGATGTTCGGCGCCCAGGGCCTGTTCGGCCCGTGGCTGGCCGACCACGACATCCAGATCGTCTTCGCCCTGCCGGGAATCGTGCTGGCCACCATCTTCGTCACCGTGCCCTTCGTCGCCCGCGAACTGATCCCGCTGATGCAGGAGCAGGGCACCCAGGAAGAGGAAGCCGCGCGCCTGCTGGGCGCCAACGGCTGGCAGATGTTCTGGCATGTCACCGTGCCCAACATCAAATGGGGTCTGATCTATGGCGTGGTGCTGTGTACCGCCCGGGCTATGGGTGAGTTCGGCGCGGTGTCGGTGGTATCGGGGCACATCCGAGGCGTCACCAACACCCTGCCGCTGCACGTCGAGATCCTCTACAACGAATACAACCACGTCGCCGCCTTCGCGGTCGCGAGCCTTCTGCTGGTCATGGCGCTCTTCATCCTGCTGCTCAAGCAGTGGAGCGAGAACCGTATTAACCGCCTGCGCAACAGCGCTGCGGAGGAATAATTCATGTCGATCGAAGTTCGTAATGTCAGCAAGCGCTTCAACGCCTTCCAGGCCCTGAACTCCATCAATCTGGACATCCAGAGTGGCGAGTTGGTGGCCTTGCTGGGCCCGTCCGGCTGTGGCAAGACTACCCTGCTGCGCATCATCGCCGGGCTGGAAACCCCGGACGATGGCAGCATCGTGTTCCATGGCGAAGACGTGTCGGGCACCGATGTGCGCAACCGCAACGTCGGTTTCGTGTTCCAGCACTACGCCCTGTTCCGGCACATGACGGTATTCGACAACGTCGCCTTCGGCCTGCGCATGAAACCCAAGGGCGAGCGCCCCAACGAGACGCGCATTGCCGAGAAGGTCCATGAGTTGCTGAACATGGTGCAACTGGACTGGCTGGCCGACCGCTACCCCGAGCAGCTGTCCGGTGGCCAGCGCCAGCGTATCGCCCTGGCCCGCGCCCTGGCGGTGGAGCCCAAGGTGTTGCTGCTGGATGAGCCGTTCGGCGCCCTCGATGCCAAGGTACGCAAAGAGCTGCGCCGCTGGCTGGCGCGCCTGCACGAGGACATCAACCTGACCTCGGTATTCGTGACCCACGACCAGGAAGAAGCCATGGAAGTGGCTGACCGCATCGTGGTGATGAACAAGGGCGTGATCGAGCAGATCGGCTCGCCGGGCCAGGTTTACGAGAACCCGGCCAGCGACTTTGTCTACCACTTCCTCGGCGACTCCAACCGCCTGCACCTGGGTGAGGACAATCACGTGCTGTTCCGGCCGCACGAGGTGTCGCTGTCACGTTCGGAAGTGGAAGGTCACCATGCCGCCGAAGTGCGCGACATTCGTCCGCTGGGCGCTACCACCCGGGTCACCCTGAAAGTGGAAGGCCAGCCTGACCTGATCGAGGCCGAAGTGGTGAAAGACCACGACAGCCTGACCAACCTGGCCAAGGGCGAAACGCTGTTCTTCAAGCCTAAGGTCTGGCAGAAGGTAGCCGCGATCTGAAAGGATTGCATCAGTCTGTGGGAGCGGGCTCTGCCCGCGAAAAGAACGCCGCGTAAGGTCTGTTGTTACGCGGTGTGCTTTTCGCGGGCAGAGCCCGCTCCCACATTGAACTCAATCTGTTGGTTCAGCTCTTTCCGCAACCCCAGCAGAAATCCCATCTCCGCCACCACAAACAACGGCCCCACAATCAACCCCATCACATCATCCACAAACGCCGGCTTGCGCCCTTCCCAGTAGTGGCCGACGAACTGAATCGCCCAACCCACCACGAACAGTCCCAGCCCAGCACTCAGCCACAACGCCGTGGTCTGCACCGCCAACGCCTGCCCAGCCCACAGGCACAGCGCCAACAACACCGTCATCACCGCCCCGAACCGACGGTCCAGGCGCAGGTAAAACCACGCCGACGCCAATGCCGCGAACAGCGCCGGGCTTATCCACAAGCCGGCTGCCCAACCGCCGGGGCGTGACAACAGCACCGTGACCGCGACCACAATCAGCGGAATGCCAATGAAATGGCTGGCGATATTGCGCGGGTCGCGGTGGTAGGCGGCGTACTGGCTCAGGTGCTGCACGAGGTTTTTCATTGTTGTGCCCTCAGGTTGGGTGATGATTGATCATGCGCTTTCGCTGGCCCATGCTCTGTCGGCTAGCCGACAAACCCGCACGAGAGGCTTCATGAACGACGTCAACGCCTGGCGCCCGCGCCTGCTGACCGGGCACTGGTTCGCGCAATTGCCACCCTCCCTTCAGGATAGTGTGCTGGCGGCCGCCCGCCTGCGCCGGGTGCCGGCCGGCGCCTGCCTGTTCCAGCGCGGCGATGCACCGTGCGGGTTGTACGCGGTGGTGGAAGGTTCGATGCGCATTGGTGCGGTGAATGCCCAGGGCAAGGAGGCCCTGCTGGCGCTGGTGGAAGCGCCGCAGTGGTTCGGCGAGATTGCCCTGTTCGACGGCCAGCCGCGTACCCATGATGCCTACGCCGAGGACGACTGCGTGCTGGTGTGGGTGCCCCAAGGCGCGCTGCTGGCGCTGTTAACGGCAACACCGGCCTGGTGGCGTGATTTTGCCCTGTTGATGAGCCAGAAGCTGCGGTTGGCGTTTGTCATGCTGGAGCAGCAAAGCCTGCTGGCGGCGGCGCCACGTTTGGCCCATCGGTTGTTGATGATTGCCCAGGGGTACGGCGAGGTGGAGGGGGCGCGGCGGGTCATTCGGCTGGGGCAGGAGCAGTTGGCGATGATGTTGTCGCTGTCGCGGCAGACGACCAACCAGATCCTGAAGGAGTTGGAGCAGCAGGGGGTGGTGCGGTTGAGCTATGGCGAGATTGAGATTGTTGATTGGGAGGCGCTGGGTCAGGTAGCTGTGCGGTGAGTTGGCTGGCCTCATCGCGAGCAAGGGCTAGGCGCCCCCCTTTCTCCCACAGTATTGAGCCAACCACGGTGGATGGCATGACACTGTGGGAGAAAGGGGGGCGCCTAGCCCTTGCTCGCGACGAGGCCAGCAGCCCCAACTCAGGACCCGCGGTACGTGCTGAAGCCATAAGGGCTCAGCAACAGTGGAATGTGGTAATGCTGATCCGTCTGCTTCACCTGGAAAATCACCGGTATCTCCGGGAAGAACGTCTCATGCCCCACGCGCTTGTAGTAATCGCCGGTCTTGAACACCACCCGGTATTCACCCTGCACAAACGTGTGATCGGCCGGGAACAGTTCGGCAATGCGCCCCTGTTCGTTAGTGGTGCCATGGGCCAGCATCTGCCAGTCCTTGCCCACGTGCTGCTCAAGCGTCACTTCCACGCCCGGCGACGGCACGCCGTTTTCCAGGTTCAATACGTGCACGCTCAGCGGGTTGGCCGCCATGGCCAGGCTCGACAGGGTGCTTAGGCCCAAGGCCAGCATCAGTTTCATCGGTAGTTCCCTCAAGGGTGAATGGCCAGGCCCAGGGCACTGGCGGCAGTGGTTGCACATTGTTCGTCCTGCTCTGCGCCACCGGCCCCGGCCACGCCCAGGGCGCCCACCAGTTCGCGGCCTTCGAACAGCGGGATGCCGCCGCCCAGCAACAGCAGTTCGGGCAGGGTGTTGAGGTTGGCGGCCTCGGGGTTGTTGCGCGCCCGCTCGGCGAACAGCCGGGTCGGCGTCTTGCTGGACAGCGCGGTGTAGGCCTTGCGGCGCGCTGCGTCGGCGTTATGCGGGCCTACGCCGTCGGCGCGCTGGGCCAGGATCGGGTTGCCGCCGCGGTCCAGTACCGCGATGGCTGCGCGGCAGGGCGCTGCGTCCACCAGGCGGCGGGCGCTGGCCAGGTCCAGTTCCGGATGTTGCGGCAGGCCGGCCTGGGCCTGCACGGCGGCCAGGGTGGCGGCGCAGAACAGCAGGGGTTTGAGCGGCATGGCAGGGCTCCTGTAGATAAGTGCCGCCACCTTAACCAGGCCCTGCCTGCAGAAAACCGTCGCCCGGATTACAACTTTGTAATGGGCAAGCGCCGCGTACAGGCCTAGCCTATGCGCAGCTCAATCGAGGTGTGCGATGCATTTGCTGGTGGTGGAAGACGAAGCCAAGACCGCCCGGTTCCTGGCCAAGGGCCTGGAAGAATCGGGGTTCAGCGTGGACGTGGCGCTCAACGGCCTGGACGGGCGGCATTACATCGAGGAACAGGCCTACGACCTGGTCATCCTCGACGTGATGCTGCCCGGCCTCAATGGCTGGCAGTTGCTGAAACTGATCCGCCAGCGCGGCGACACCCCGGTGCTGTTCCTCACCGCCAAGGATGCCGTCGAGGACCGCGTGCGCGGCCTGGAACTGGGCGCCGATGATTACCTGCTCAAGCCCTTCGCCTTCGTCGAACTGCTGGCGCGGGTGCGTACCCTGCTGCGTCGCGGCCCTACCCGCGAGGTGGAGCACTACCGCATCGCCGACCTGGAAGTGGACGTGCTGCGCCGCCGGGTCAGCCGTGGCGGCCAGCGCATTGCCCTGACCAACAAGGAATTCGCCCTGCTGCAACTGCTGGCCAGCCGCCGTGGCGAGGTGCTGTCGCGCACCCTGATCGCCTCTCAGGTGTGGAACCTGAACTTTGACAGCGACACCAACATGGTCGAAGTGGCCGTGCGCCGACTGCGCGCCAAGGTCGACGACCCGTTTATGCCCAAGCTGATCCACACCGTGCGCGGCGTGGGCTATCAGCTGGAGGCGCCTGATGAGTGAAATTGCCCGGGGGCCGTCGCTGGCCTGGCGGCTTGCCTTGGCCTTCGCCGCGGTGTGCGCTCTGGTGCTGAGCGTGGCCGGGGTGTTTCTGTATCGCAGCCTTGAATCGGAGCTGGTGTACCGCGACGACCAGGCCTTGCTCGGCCGCCTGGAACAGGTGCGGGCCCTGCTGCAGGACAGCGACAGCCTCGACGCCCTGCAACAGCGCCCGCGCCTGTACCAGAACATGCTCGGCAATCAGGAAAGCCTGCTGTTGGTCAATCGCGCCGACGGTACCGCGGTGATCGCCATCAATCCACGTCGGCAGAAGGTGCCCCCGGTGGCCGCCATCCCCGAGCAGCGCAGCCCGCAGCCCACGGATATCCAACGCTCTGACTCGCTTCTGCTGCTCGCCGGTGCGGCCCAAGGGCCGCGCGGCGAAGCGCTAACGGTGATGGTCGGCAAGCATCTGGCCGAGCGCGAGGCCATGTTGGCCAGCTATCGATTGCGGATATACCTGGCGGTAGGGCTGGGCGCGCTGCTGGCCTTCGCCGTGGGCCTGCTGTTGCTGCGCCGGGCCTTGCTGCCACTGCGTCACATGACCGAGACCGTGGCCGCCATCGACCTGCGCAGCCTGGACCGACGCCTGCAATTGCAGGCCATCCCCCGCGAGCTGCACGAGCCGGTGGTGGCCCTGAACGGCATGCTGGCGCGCCTCAATGACAGCTTCGAGCGCTTGTCGCAGTTTTCCGCCGACCTGGCCCACGAGATTCGCACGCCGTTGCACAACCTGCTGGGCAGCAATGGCCTGGCGCTGAACCAGCCGCGCAGCGTCGAGGAGTACCAGGAGGTGCTGGCTTCCAACCTGGAAGAATTCGAGCGCCTGAACCGCATGATCGAAAACCTGCTGTTCCTGGCCCGCGCCGATCACGGCGAGCGCCTGTTGAACCTGCAAGCGGTCGACTTGCACGCCTTGGGCGATGATTTGTGCGGTTATTTCGAAGCCCTGGCCGAAGACCGTGAACTGCGCCTGGACAACCAGTTGCACGGCACGCTGCAGGCCGATTTGCAGTTGCTGCAACGGGCCCTGGCCAACCTGCTGGCCAACGCGGTGCGCCATGCCACGCCGGGCAGCACCATCAGCCTGACGGTAGAGGGCAGCAGCCTGTGCGTTGCCAACCAGGGCGAGCCCATTGCCGCGCAGCATCTGGCGCGATTGTTCGATCGGTTTTTCCGCATCGATCCGTCTCGCGCAGAACCGGGTGACTCGGGCGGCCTGGGCCTGGCCATCGTGCGTTCGATCATGCAGTTGCATGGCGGCCAGGTCAGCGTCAGCAGTGACGAACAAGCCACGGTGTTCCGGCTGGCGTTCACACCATCCGGTCGCGGAACTGCCCCGGGGACAGCCCCGTCCAGCGTTTGAACGCGCGGTTGAAGCTGCTGGCGTCGGCAAACCCCAGCCGAAAGCCGATCTCGCCCAGCGATACCTCGACGTCGCGCAGGTAGGCCAGCGCCAGGTTCTGCCGGCACTGGTCCAGCAGCGCGTCATAGCGGCAGCCTTCGTCGGCCAGGTGGCGTTGCAGGCTGCGCAGGCTCAGGTGCATGGACTCGGCAATCTGGTCGGCCGAGGGCACACCCTGGGGCAGGTGGTGTTCGATGGCGTTGCGCACGCGGCGCTCCCAGGTCAGTGGGTGCAGTAGCTCCAGGGTGCGGTTGAGCACGGCTTCGTTGTGTTCGGCCAGCTCCGGGTTGGCGTCGTCCAGGTGGCACTCGAAATCGGCACAGGCAAATTCCAGCCCGTTGTACGGCGCGTTGAAATGCAGGGGGGCGCGAAACACGGTGTGCCAGGGCGTGGGGTCTACCGGTGGCGGCCGCGTCAGCCACACGCCCAGCGGCGCATAGTCCCGGCCCAGGCGGTTGCGGCAAGTGCGCACGTAGATCGCCGCAAAGGCATCGATGGCTTCCGGCGCCGGGGCGGGGGCGCCTTCGGGGATTTCCAGGCGGAACACGTAGCGGCCGTTCTCCCGGCTCAGGTGCGGCACTACGGCATCGCTGACCACCTGGTGATATCGCACGATGCGCTCGAACACTTCGCGCAAGTTCTCGCTGGCCACCAACGCGTAGCCCAGGGCGTGGAAGGTGGTGGGGCTGACGTAGCGCGACACCCGCAGGCCGATGGCCGGGTCGCCGCTGGCCTGCACCGCCAACTGCCACAGGCGCGTGGTGGCCGACAACGGGTAGCGGGCCTTGGGGTCGTCCATGTGCTGCAGGTCCAGTCCGGCTTTTTCGCACAGCGCAGCGCTGTCCAGGCCCAGTGCGTCGAGTTGTTTGCGCAAGGCTCGGGTCCAGCTGGCAAGCGTGGTCGGTTCAGTCATGGCTGATGGCGCCTGAGGTCAACAGATTGGCGTCCACGGCTAGCGTTCCTTTGCAAGTTCTGGGGCACAGTCGATCCATCCAATAACAAGAGGATGGAAGCATGGACCGCACTTGTGCAAGCCCCGACAGACTGAATGCACAACAACGCAGCGCGCATATTCGCCAGGTAGTGATGGCCCGAGGCGACGAGTTGCGCCGCCGCTACCCGATACTTCAGCACCAGGACGCCATCGGCGCCAGTATCCTGGCCTTCGCCCTGGCCGGCATGATCGGCAGCGCAGCGCTCTACCTGGCGGGTTACATGGCCTGGTGGGTGTGCCTGCTGCTCAACGCCTTCTTCGCCTCGCTGACCCACGAGCTGGAACACGACCTGATCCACAGCATGTACTTCCGCAAACAGCGCGTGCCGCATAACCTGATGCTGGCGCTGGTGTGGCTGGCGCGGCCCAGCACCATCAATCCGTGGATCCGTCGCCATCTGCACCTCAACCACCACAAGGTCTCGGGCACCGAAACCGACATGGAAGAACGCGCCATCACCAACGGCGAGCCTTGGGGCATCGTGCGCCTGCTGATGGTGGGTGACAACGTCATGTCGTCGCTGATCCGCATGCTGCGGGCCAAGACCTGGGCGCACAAATGGAGCATCCTCAAGCGCACGATGCGGGTGTACGCGCCGCTGGCGCTGCTGAACTGGGGGGCGTGGTATGTGTTTCTGGGCTTCCATGCCGCCAATAGCGTGGCCTGGCTGCTGGGGGCGCCCATCGAGTGGTCAGCCGATACCCTGGCGGTGATGCACGTCATTGACCTGGCGGTGGTGGTGATCGTCGGCCCGAATGTGCTGCGCACCTTCTGCCTGCACTTCGTCAGTTCGAACATGCATTACTACGGCGACGTTGAACTGGGCAACGTCATGCAGCAGACCCAGGTGCTCAATGTCTGGTGGCTGTGGCCGTTGCATGCGTTCTGCTTCAACTTCGGCAGCACCCATGGCATTCACCATTTTGTGGTGAAGGAGCCGTTCTACATTCGCCAGATGACCGCGCCGGTGGCGCACCAGGTGATGGCGGAGATGGGGGTGCGGTTTAATGATTTTGGGACGTTTGCCCGGGCGAATCGGTTTACGCCCAAGTCTCAGGCCGTAGGCTCGCCTTCTGCCCAGGAGGCTGGGGCCGCCTGAACTGGCCTCATCGCGAGCAAGCTTTGCTCCCACCAGTGAAACGCTTAAATCGAGTCCACACTGTGGGAGATTCTATGGTTTTAGGCCACTCCTGAAGGCAAGCCAGCTCCCACAGTGCATAGGCAACCACCGATGTGAGCCTTGACACTGTGGGAGCAAAGCTTGCTCGCGAGAGGCCATCAACCTCACCGAACATCTTCAGTCAGGCTGGAAAGGGGATTGGCTAAGCACCACCCCAGTCTCCTCAACATACTTCTGCCACTCCCCAATCAACGCCGCCAGCTTCTCGGGATGGCTACCCGCCAAGTCATGCACCTCGCCCCGATCGCGACTCAGGTCATACAGCTGCCAGGTGGCCGGCCCGATCGGCCCGGGGATCCACACCGCCTTCCAATCCCCCTGCCGAATGGCCCGCTGGCCAAACAGCTCCCAGCCCGTGACGGTCTTGTCATCGTGCACGGTAGCCGTCTCACCCGACAAATACCCCAGCCACGAACGCCCACGCACCGGCGCCACGTCCTTGCCACGCCAGCGAGTCCCCGGGTGGCGCACGCCGGCCAGGTCGAGGATGGTCGGGGTCACGTCCATCACCGTGCCAAAGCCATGGCCAATCTGTTTCTGCCGCGCCAGCGCCGGGTAGTGAATAAGTGCGGGCACGCGGATTCCGCCTTCGGTGGTAAAGGCCTTGAACAACCGTGACGGTGCAGTGGCCGCCTGGGCCCAACCCGGACCGTACCAGACATAGGAATTGGCCCGGCCAATGTTTTCCAGGCTGTTGTCGTAATGGGTGTCCAGGTACGTCATCAGCTCCGGCCCGAACTTGGGGAAGGCTTCCAGCAGCGCGCCCTCGGCGCCGTTATCGGACATGAACAGGATAAAGGTGTTGTCCAGCTGGCCCTGCTGGCGCAGGTACTCCACCACCCGGCCGATGTTCCAGTCCATGCGCTCGACCATGGCGGCGTACACCTCCATGGCCCGCGCCGAGGCCTGGCGCTGGCTGTCGTCGAGCTTGTCCCACTCGGCGTTGAGCTCCAGCAGCGGGTGGGCTTCGGTGGCCTCATCGATCAGGCCCAGTTCGCGCAGCTTCGCCAGGCGTTCCTGGCGCAGGGCGTGGGGGCCTGCGTCGTAGCGGCCCTTGTATTTGGCGACGATGTCCGCCGGTGCCTGCAACGGCCAGTGCGGCGCGGAGAAGGGCAGGTAGGCGAAGAACGGCCGGCTCTGGTCACGCTCCTTGAGGTACTGCAGCAACTTGTCGCCGAAGGCATCGGAGGAATAGAAATCCTTGGGCAGCTCGTCGACGAAGGTGTCGTCCTCGATGTACAGCGCCGGGGTGACCTTGAGCAGGCCCGGGGTGCTGTCGTCGTAGGTGGGCTCGAAACCGTAGTGGTTGGCCGCGCCCGGCAGCAGCGAGAACGAACGCTCGAAGCCGCGGGCATGGGGCGCCAGTTCGGCGGTTAGGCCCAGGTGCCACTTGCCGCTCATCAATGTCTGGTAGCCGGCCTCGCGCAGCAGCTCCGGCAGGGCCACCACGCGGTCGTTGAGGTAGCCCTCGTAGCCCGGTTTGCCGATCAGCTCGGGCGTCAGCGCCTCGGCCATGGTGCCGATGCCGGCGATGTGGTGGTCGGTGCCGGTCAGCAGCATCGAGCGGGTGGGCGAGCAGGTGGGCGCGGTGTGGAAGTCGGTCAGGCGCAGGCCGGCCAGGGCCAGCTTGTCCAGATGCGGCGTGGCGATCTCGCTGCCGAAGGCGCCGATGTCCGAAAAGCCGAGGTCGTCGGCCAGGATCACCAGGAAATTGGGACGTTGGGGCATCGTGCGGCTCCTTGGTTCAGCAGGCGATGAAGGCGGGGTGCAGATCGCGGATCTGCACGGGGTTGGGCGCCACGTAGTGGTCGTCACTGGTCAATTCGTGCAGCAGTTCCTCGCGCAGTTGGTGGAACTCGAAGCTGCTGCGCTGGCGCGGGTGCGGCAGGTCGATGTCCACCACGCGCTTGATGCGGCCGGGGCGCGGCTCCATTACCACCACGCGGTCGGCCAGGAAGATGGCTTCCTCGACGTCATGGGTGACCAGCACCGTGGTGATGCGCGCGCGTTCGCGGATGGCCAGCAGCTCGTCCTGCATCTGCTGGCGGGTCAGGGCGTCGAGGGCACCGAAGGGTTCGTCCAGCAGCAAAATTCGTGGGCTGGCCACCAGGCCGCGGGCGATGGCCACGCGCTGGGCCATGCCGCCGGACAGCTGATGCGGGTAGGCGCGGGTGAAGTCCTTGAGGCCCACCAGGTTGACGAAGTCCTGCACGCGGCGCTGGCGCTGCTCGTTGCTCAGGGCCTCGTTGACCAGGCCCAGGCCGATGTTTTCCTCGACGGTCAGCCAAGGGAAAAGGCGGTGCTCCTGAAAGACGATGCCGCGCTCGCTGCCGATGCCGGTCACCGGCTTGCCGTCGACCTGGATCTCGCCACGGAAGTCGGTGTCCAGGCCGATCAGCAGGCGCAGCAGGGTGGATTTGCCACAGCCGCTGGAGCCGACGATGGCGACGAACTCGCCCTCGGCGATCTGCAGGTTGAACTCGCGGATGGCTTCCAGGGTGCCGCCGTCCACGTCGAACTGCTTGCCGACGTGGTTGAAGCTGACAATAGGGGTGGTCAGTGCGTTCATGCGTGTCTCCAGCGCGTGGCGCGCGCTTCGATGCGTTGTCCGAGGGCGTTGAGCAGGGCGCCGGTGAGGCCGACCAGGAGCATGCCGCTCATGATCAGGTCCATGCGCATCAACTGTTGGGCGCCGATCATCAGGCTGGCGATGCCACCGTTGGACGGCATGAAGTATTCGGCGCCGATGGTGCCCAGCCAGGCGTAGATCAGGCTCAGGCGCAGGCCGGCGAAGATGCCCGGCGCGGCGCCCGGCAGCACCAGGCGGCGCAGGCGTTGCCACAGGCTCAGGCGCAGTACCTGGGCGGCTTCGGCCAGTTGCGGCGACAGGCTGGCGACGCTGCGGTGGGTGGCGATGAACAGCGGGAAGAACGCGGCCAGGGCCACGAACACCCATTTGGCGGGCTCACCCAAACCGAACCAGGCGGTAATCAGCGGCACCCAGGCAAAGATGGCGATCTGGCGCAGCGCCGACAGGCTGGGGTTGAGCAGGCGGTTGGCGGTGCCGGACAGCCCCAGTAGCAGGCCCAGGCCAAAGCCCAGCCCGCCGCCCAGCAGCAGGCCGCCCACGGTACGGCCCAGGCTGAGGCCCATCGCTGTCAGCAGCGAGCCGTCGAGCAGGCCGGCCCAAGTGGTGTGCAGCACCGCCAGCGGCGAAGCCAGAATGGCAGGGTCGACCCATTGCAGCTGGCTGGCGGCTTGCCACAGCACCAGCAACGCCGCCGGCAACAGCCACGGCGTCAGGCGGTCCAGGCCCCGGGCGCCGACGCTGCGGGGCAGGGCGGCAGTGGCCGCGTGGGGCCAGTGCACCAGTTTACGGTCGGCCAGCGTGATGCCCTTGTCCATGGCCACGCCGATGATGCCGATCACCACCACGCAGACAAAGACGATATCGAGCATGAACAACTGCCGCGCCCACACCATCAGGTAGCCGATGCCTTCGCTGGAGGCCAGCAACTCGACGGCCAGCAGCGATGACCAGCCCGCGCCCAGCGCCAGGCGCACGCCGGCCATGAACGAGGGCAGGGCGGCCGGCAGTACCAGGCGGCGAATCAGCAGGTGCGGCGGCAGGCGCAGCACGGCGGCAGCTTCGCGCAGGCGCGGTTGGGCATCGCGCACGCCCACCAGGGTGTGCAGGGTGACCGGCACCACCACGGCCTTGATCAGGACCACCAGCTTGAGCAACTCGCCGATGCCGAAGAACACCATGAACAGCGGAATCCACGCCAGGGTCGGAATCTGCGCCAGGGCAGTGAAGGTCGGCAGTACCAAGCGTTCGGCGCGGCGGCTGAATCCCAGCCAGGCGCCCAGCACGGCGCCGCCACCGATGCCTGCCAGCAGGCCCCAGAACAGCCGTTGCAGGCTGATCCACAGGTTGGCGGGCAGGTCGTTGGTGGCCAGGTCCAGCGCGCTTTGCCACACCAGTGACGGCGCAGGCAGAATCTGCTCGCTCATCCAGTGGTTGCGTGCGGCCAGCCACCACAGCAGGAAGAGTGCGGCGGGCAGGTAGAAGGGTTGCAAGCGTTGGCCCAGACCGGGCCCGGTACGGCGCCTGGCAGTGACGGGTTTTGCCAGGGGCAGGCTAATCAGCGAGTCGCGGGCCATGTCAGACCTCCGTTGTCGGCTACTGCGTGGGGCTATTTGCTTATTCTTTTAAGGTATATAAAAAATATTATAAGTTCGATAAAGAGATAAGAGGTGCCATTTAAGGCTGATGTCCGTCTGGCATCCAATGCATTCGGGGAATATTTTCGATGCGCGTTATGCATGGGGGGCCGTGCGGCGCGCCTGCGGCCTGCTTATTCCTTAAAGTAACTAAAATGTGAATTTATAGTATTTATGGAAATCAGCTGGTGTGTGTCTGACTGAGCGCCATCCGTGATTCAGCCAGGAGCATCCGCCCATGAAAAATGCCCTTACCCGCGCCATCAGCCGCTTCGCCCTTCCTGCCCTGTTGGCCTGCGCACCGCTGGCCAGCTACGCCGATGCGGTGAAGGAAATCCGCATCGCCGTGCCCGACCTCAGCGCGGGTGCCCAGCACAGCGGCGGGGGCGTGGTGGATGTGCTGCGCCAACAGCAGTTGCTGGAAAAAGCCTTTGCCGACGACGGCATCAAGGTGAATTGGCAGTTCTTCAAGGGCGCCGGTCCGGTGATCAACGAAGCCTTCGCCAACGGCCAGGTGGACTTCGCCTACCTGGGCGACCTGGCCGCCATCATCGGCAAATCCAATGGCCTGGACACTCGCCTGCTCAGCGCCACCGCGCGGAGCATCAAACAGTACCTGGCGGTGCAGCCGGGCTCTGACATCAAGACCCTGCAAGACCTCAAGGGCAAGCGCGTAGGGATCTTCCGCGGCACCGCCAGCCAGCTGTCGTTCGACGCCGCGCTGGCCAGCCAGGGCTTGAGCGAGAAGGACCTCAAGGTGGTCAACCTGGACTACAGCGCCGCGCAGTCGGCCTTGGCCGCCAAGCAGATTGATGCCACCTGGGGCCTGAGCAATGTGATCGTGTTGCAGCAGAAGGGCTTGGCTGATTTGCCGCTGACCACCAAGGACCTGGGTGGCGCGGGCAGCATTCAGAGCGTGTTGGTGGGCAATGGCGCGTTTGTCGATGCCCATCCGGACATCGTGGCGCGCCTGCTCAAGGCGCAGGGCGCCGCCGTGCAATGGCTGACCCAGGATGGCAACAAGGATGCCTATGTGCAGTTGGTGTCGCAGGTGGCCAGCTACCCACCGGCGATTTTGACGCAGGATTTGAAGAATGATCGGTTGAGTGAGGTGTTCCCGGCCACGCTGGACGCGCAATTCCTGGGCACGTTGCAGGCGTCGGTGGACCTGGCGGCGCAGCAGCGTTTGATTCGCAAGCCGTTCAAGGTGGCGGATTGGGTGGCCCCGGCGCTTTGATAAATCTGGGACAGTTTATTATTTTCTGTGGGAGCGGGCTCTGCCCGCGAAAAGAGCGCCGCGATTAGTCAGTTATTCCACGGTGGCCTTTTCGCGGGCAGAGCCCGCTCCCACATGGATACCTGCCCCCCTCATCACCCTGCCTTGGCGGCCGGCTGGGCATCAATCTCAACGATGGTATCAATCATCGCCCG
This sequence comes from gamma proteobacterium L18, assembly GCA_000497835.1. Taxonomy (GTDB): domain Bacteria; phylum Pseudomonadota; class Gammaproteobacteria; order Pseudomonadales; family Pseudomonadaceae; genus Aquipseudomonas. The sequence goes on from KI547170.1 coordinate 67,461, forward strand.
CGCCGCCGGCGACAAACGATAGCCCATGCGGCTGACAATCCCGCAGCGCGCACTCAGGCTCTCCAGATTCTGCGGCAGGTTGCGCCAGTGCAGCCGCACCAGCTGCCCATCGAGATTGTCCTCATCGAAACCCTCTTCGCTGCACAACCCGATGGCATCGGAATTCAACACGATCTTCATCAGCGTGGGCATGTGCTCGGTCTGGATATGCGGGCTGAAATCGGTCTTGCCACTCAGGTTGGCCAGTAGCTTGCGCACTCCCGGCGGGATCAGCGTGGCGGCCAGCGGGTAGTCGAACATGTCGTTGGTGGACAGGCTTTCCTTGTTCACCAGCGGGTGCCCGCGGCGGCAGAAGAACGCGCCGCGCTTGGGGGTCAGTGGCTGGGTCTGGAAGTTGGGGTCGGCTTCGAAGTGGCGGATGTCGGCGATGAAGAACTCGATCTCCTCGCGGCTCAGGGCACGGCTGAGTTTTTCCCAGTGGTTGACCTCGAAACAGGTGCGCACCTTGGGGTGGGCGCGCACGAAGGCCGACACCGCATCGGGCACCAGGCGCACGGCCGGCGCCGGGCCGCAGCCGAAGCGCAGCTCACCGGCGTCGAGTTTGGTCATCTGCGTCACTTCGCTGGCCAGCAATGCGGCGCCCTGCACCAGGCTCAGGGCGTGCTGGAGCACCACCTGGCCTTCGGGCGTAGGGCGCAGGTCCTTGTTGGCGCGGTCCACCAGCACGCAGCCGAACTCCTGCTCCAGCCCCTGGATACTGCGGCTGAACGCCGGTTGGGTGATGCCCATGGCATCGGCGGCGCGGACAAAACTGCGGTGTTCGTTGAGGGCGATGAAGTACCGCAGTTGGCGCAGATCCATATGCATTCCCGGCATTTGAAAAATAGGTCGAAGGTATTGGTACAGCGAGTGGGTTGAGGTTTTAAATGCAAGCTCTTATTCCGTCAACGAAGCATTGGTTGTTTATCTAGAACCAATACTTATATGCATAGAGAGAAGAGGGTCGAACCATGAGCCAAGCCACACTTGCCACACACCCCACCGCCGTTGCGCTGGATATCCACCCGGTTGCCGGCCGCATTGGCGCCGAGATCCGCGGCATCAAGCTGGGCGCCGACCTCGACGCTGCCACCGTTGAAGCCATCCAGGCGGCGCTGGTGAAGTACAAGGTGGTGTTCTTCCGTGGCCAGACCCACCTCGACGACCAGAGTCAGGAGGCCTTCGCCCACCTGCTCGGCGAGCCCATCGCGCACCCCACCGTGCCGGTGCGCGACGGCACCCGCTACCTGATGCAACTGAGCGGCGCCGACGGCCAGCGCGCCAATTCCTGGCACACCGACGTGACCTTCGTCGATGCCTACCCCAAGGCGTCGATCCTGCGCTCGGTGATTGCCCCGGCTGCCGGTGGCGACACCGTGTGGGCCAACACTGCGGCCGCCTACAACGACCTGCCAGCGCCGTTGCAGGAACTGGCCGACAAGCTGTGGGCCGTGCACAGCAACGAATACGACTATGCGTCGGCCAAGCCGGACGTGTCGGCGGAGAAGCTTGAGAACTATCGCAAGGTGTTCACCTCCACCGTGTTCGAGACCGAGCACCCGGTGGTGCGCGTGCACCCCATCAGCGGTGAGAAAACCTTGCTGCTGGGGCACTTCGTGAAGCGCATCAAGGGCTACAACGCCAGCGATTCGGCGCACTTGTTCGGGTTGCTGCAAAGCCACGTGGTGCGCCTGGAGAACACCGTGCGCTGGCGCTGGACCACCGGTGATGTGGCCATCTGGGACAACCGCGCCACCCAGCATTACGCGGTGGATGATTACGGCACCCAGGAGCGCATCGTGCGCCGGGTGACCCTGCAGGGCGAGGTGCCGGTGGGGGTGGTGGGGCAGCGTAGCGTGACCACGCGGGGTATCTAATGGATTTGCGGTGAGGTTGCTGGCCTCATCGCGAGCAAGCTTTGCTCCCACAGCGTGAACTCGATCTAAGCGTTTCACCTGTGGGAGCAAAGCTTGCTCGCGATGACGGCCGAAAGACCGCCATCGCAGAGCCCGGAATCACCACACGCCGATAGGCACCAGTTTCTCCTCTTCAGGCTCGCCATAGCGGAACCGCTTGCCACGCACATCAATCTCCCGATTGCTGATGGTGGTGCGCCGCTTCAACCCGCGCAGCCAATCAAACAAGTACCCCTGATGCTGCTCGCGCACCTCGGCAAACGCCGGGTCGGTGCCCAGGTCATTCATCTCCTGCGGGTCATTCTCCAGGTCAAACAACTGCGGTCGGTAGCCGTCATACGCCAAATACTTGTAGCGCTCGCTGCGCACCATGTACATGCGGCAGCGGTCGATCGGCTGGCCCAGGCGCTCGCGGGCCGGGGCTTGGAAGGCGTAGTCGTATTCGGCCACGGCGAAGTCGCGCCACTGCGGTTGCTGGCCATGCAGCAGCGGGATCAGCGAGCGGCCTTCCAGACGATGGTCGGCAGGCGGCAGGCCCAGGGCGTCGAGGAAGGTGGGCAGGGCGTCGATGGTTTCGGCCAGGCGATGATCAACGCTGCCACGGGTCACGTCCGCCTCGGCACGCGGGTCACGCACAATCAGCGGCACGCCCACGGCCGGCTCCAGCAGGAACTCCTTTTCACCCAGGTAGTGGTCGCCCAGATAGTCGCCGTGATCACTGGTGAACACGATCAGGGTGTCGTCCCAGCGGCCGTTGCTTTGCAGGAAGTCGAACAGGCGGCCCAGTTGGTCGTCCACCTGCTTGATCAGCCCCATGTAGGTGGGGATCACGTTCAGGCGCACTTCTTCGCGTGAGAAGTTGCGGCTTTCCTCGTGCTGGCGGAAGGCGTTGTATACCGGGTGGTCGTTTTCCTGGCCAGGCTGGGGCAGCACGGCGGGCACTACCTGGTCCTTGCCGTACAGCGCGTGGTACGGCGCAGGCGCGATGTAGGGCCAGTGCGGCTTGATGTACGACAGGTGCAGGCACCACGGCTGTTCGGCCTGTTCGCTGATGAAGTCGATGGCGCGGTCGGTGGTGTAGACGGTTTCCGAATGCTGCTCGGGCACGCGGGCGGGCAGGTGCGCGTTGCGCATTTTCCAGCCGCTGAGAATTTCGCCGTCCTTGCCTTCGGCAGCGTTGGCCCAGTCGTGCCACGGGTTGCGGCCTTCGTACCCGAGCTTGCGCAGGTAGTGGGTGTAGGGCGCGCTTTCGCGCTTGCCGTCGAAGATCGGGTCGTCGGGGAACAGGCCGTCATGACGCACGTAGGGTTCGAACCCCACTTCGTTGAGCTGCTCGGCCTGGGCGCTGTCCGGGGCCATGTCCAGGCGTTGCTGGGCGTCGGTGTTGGGCGTGGCGTGGGTCTTGCCCACCAGCGCGGTTCGGATGCCCGCTGGCTTGAGGTAGTCGCCGATGGTGAACTCATCCAGCGGCAATGGCACGCCGTTCCAGGCCACCTGGTGGCTGCTGACATAACGCCCGGTGTAGGCCGACATGCGCGATGGCCCGCAGATGGTGCCTTGGGTGTAGGCGCGGCTGAAGCGCACGCCGGCGGCGGCCAGGCGGTCGATGTTGGGGGTGTGCAGGTGCGGGTGGCCGTAGCACGACAGGTAGTCGCGGCGCAGTTGGTCGCACATGATGTACAGCACGTTCTTGATGGCGGTCATGGTCGGTACCTGGAATCAGAGGGCTTTGCCGGTGGCGTCGAAGGCGGGCCACAGGGTGTCGAGTTTCTGCTGCTGCACGGCGGCGTCCACGAAGCGTGGCTCTACCCAGTCGGCGGCGGTAAAGGGGCGGCGGATCAGGCCCAGGGTCTTGGCCTGGTCGACGCTGTCCTGCAGGCTGGCGCGCAGGAAGGCGTCGATGCGTGGCGAGTCGCGGAATTTCAGGTCGTCGCCAGCGCTTTCCTGTTCGAACAGCGTGGCGGGGATGGCGCTTTGCTCGCCCATCAGCTGGTTGTAGGCGGTCTGGTTCTGGCCGTCGGTGAGCCACGCGGCGTTCTTCACCAGCACGTTGATCAGGCGCTGGGTCAGGTCCGGGTGCTGGTCGATGAAGGCCTGGGTGGCCACCAGCCCGGCCTGGGTGGTGGACAGGCGGGGCAGTTGCTTGGTGCTGAGCGGGAACTGCACGCCCTGCTGGCCCAGGGCGAGGATGCCCATGCCCGACCAGGTGGCGTCGATCTGGCCGCTGGCCAGGGCGGCACGGGCGGCGCTCCAGTCCAGGCTGATGATTTGCAGGTCATGTTCCTTCAGGCCTTGGGCGGCCAGGGCACGGGCGAACGACAGCTGGTCGGCGGTACCGCGGTACACGGCCACGCGCTTGCCCTTAAGGTCCGCCAGGCTGTGGATATCCGAACCTGCGCGGGTCGCCAGGTACATGTTGTTGCCGCGCGCGCCCAGCAGCAGGCGGGTTGGCAGGCCGCTGGAGCGACCGATGATCGCTGCCAGGTCGCCCAGCCAGGCGAAGTCCAGTTGCTGGTTGGCCAGCGCCTCATTGACCGCAGGGCCGGCACCCTTGAAGAAGTGCCATTCCACCTTCACGCCGTCGGCGGCGAACTCGTTCTCCAGCTGCTTCTGGATATGCGCCAGGCCCACGGGCCCGGCAATGAACGGTGCGCTGCCGGCGCCTTGGTCAGGTGTGCCGATGCGGATGGTGACAGGGTCGGCCGCCTGGGCCTGGCCCAGCAGGCCGGCGAGGACGATGCCTAAGAGGGGTTTGAAGAACTTTTTCATGGGCCTTCCTGATTGCGCAAGTCACTGAAATAGCGACTATTTCGCGATCGGGAGGGGGTATTCGGCAAGCGCATTCAGTGAATAATTTGTATGCAGCGGATGCATAGGGGGTGGCCTTTTCCCGGGCAGAGCCCGGTCCTACACCGATCGCGGCAGTGGTGTCAGGTAGGCAAAGCATTCCGCTTTTTATAGCACCACAGATGGCACTGCGGTACAGCCAAAGGCGGAGCGCTTTGCCTCCCTGACACCACTGCCGCGGTCGGTGTAGGACCGGGCTCTGCCCGGGAACAGCCCAACACCAATCTAAACCGCCAAATTGTGGATCTCGTAGGTCTTCCCCACCTCATCCCGCCCATCCACCAACTTGATCTCTTCAATCATCGCCTCCGCCAACGGCGACAGCCGATACCCCGCCCGGCTGACAATCCCATAGCGGGTAAACAATTCCTCACGCTGCTCATCCAGCCCTTCGATACGCAAGCGCACCAACTCGCCACCGGCATTCTGCACCGCATCGCTGTAAGTGCCGCTGATACCAATGGCATCCGAACGCAGCACCACGCTCAACAACGCATAGCTGCTTTCGCACTCCACATTGGGGGCAAAGTCGGGGCGGCCGCTAAGGTCGGCCAGCACTTTGCGCAGGTTCGGTGGGCGCAGGGTGGCGGCCAGCGGGTAGCTGAGCAACTGCTCGGCGGTCACCCGGTCCTGCTGCGCCAGCGGGTGCCCGGCGCGGCAGCAGAAGTGCCATTTGCGCGGGCGCAGGCGGTGGGTGTGGTAGTCCGGGTCGGCTTCGAACTGGCGGGTGTCGGCGACGAAGAATTCGAATTCTTCGCTCAGCAACCGCTTGCTCAGGCTGTGCCAGTCATCCACATGGAAATGCACCCGCGCCTTGGGGTAGCGGCCAATGAAGCTGCCCACCGCCGACGGCACCAGCCAGGAAGCCGGCGCCGGGCCGCAGCCAAAGCGCAACTCGCCCGCTTCCAGACCATTGAACTGGCTGATCTCGTTGCTCAGCTGACGCGCGCCGCTGACCAGCCGCCGTGCATGTTCGAGCACCACCTGGCCCTGCTTGGTGGGCGGTAGGTCCTTGCGCCCACGGTCCACCAGCTGGCAGCCGACGCTGTGTTCCAGCGCCTGGATGCTGCGGCTGAAAGCCGATTGCGACAGGTTAACCGCCACCGCGGCAGCGACGAAGCTGCGGTGCTCGGCAAGGGCGATCAGGTGGCGGAGTTGGCGCAGGTCTATATGCATTTTTCACATTAAAAGTATCGGGCAAATGCATTTGCTATGCATCCGGTGCACTCCTTATAAAGGCAATCACTTATGCAGTAAATCTCTAGAAAAACATATGCAAATAACTGAAGGGAATATGCGGAGTGACGTGCCCATCGCAGGCCGTCCCCCAGTTCCCTCACCGAGGAGCCGTCCATGAGTCGTCAGTCACCATCTGCTACCCCTACCTCCGCGAGGCGTTTGAAGCGCCTGCCCCTGGCCCTGCTGTTGGCCGGCAGCGCCAGTTTTTCCCTGGCCCATGCGGCTGACGACGTCACCCCGACCAGCGCGACGGCACCTGCCGCCCAGGACGACGGCACCCACCTCAAGACGGTGACGGTGACCGCCCGCCGCCGCGAAGAAAGCGCTCAGGACGTGCCCACGCCGATCAGCACCGTCGACGGCAGCACCCTGGAAAGCCAGCATGTGTACCGCATCCAGGACCTCCAGCAACTGGTGCCCAGCGTCAACGTGGCGTTCATGCACGCACGCCAGTCCAGCGTGTCGATCCGCGGCCTGGGCAACAACCCGGCCAGCGACGGCCTGGAAGGCAGCGTCGGTTTGTACATCGACAACGTCTACCTGGGCCGTCCGGGCATGGCCGTGTTCGACCTGATGGACATCGACCAGCTGGCCGTGTTGCGCGGCCCGCAAGGCACGCTGTTCGGCAAGAACACCACCGCCGGGGTGATCAACATCACCACCCGCGCACCCAGCTTCACACCCGAGCGCACCATCGAAAGCTCGGTGGGCCAGCATGGTTACGTGCAAACCAAGGGCACCATCTCCGGCCCCATCACCGATGAGCTGGCCGGGCGCCTGTCGGTGTACCGCAGCGACAGCGGCGGCACCATCACCAACGAAGAAAACGGCCACAAGCTGGGCGGTGGCGAGCGCGACGGCGTGCGCGGCCAACTGCTGTTCAAGCCCAATGAGGACTTCAGCCTGCGCGCTATCCTCGATTACAACGAGGAAGACTCCAGCTCCGGTACCCGCACGCTGTTCAGCACCGGGCCGACCGTCAATGGCGTGAACCTGTATGAAACCCGCGCCGCAGCGGCCGGGGCGACATTGGTGGAGCCTGGCTCGCGCAAGGTCAACCTGGACGGCAGCCAGCACGTGACGGTGCACCAGGGCGGCGGCTCGGTGGAGGCCAACTGGAAGTTGCCCAGCGACTTCACCCTGACCTCGATCAGTTCCTACCGGTTCTGGAACTTCACCCCGCGCAACGACGATGGCCTGAACGTGGCGGCCTCCTACAACGCCGGCGTATCGGTGGAAGACAAGCAGTGGTCCCAGGAATTTCGTTTGGCGTCGCCTACGGGCGGGGCGTTCGACTACGTGCTGGGCGGCTACTATTTCGGCTCCAAGACGGACAACAAATCCTTCGCCTACTACGGCCCCCAGGCGGATATCTGGAATGGCACGCCCACTGGCGCGCTGGCCAACGTCACCAGCATTGGCCGCGGCCATATCGACACTGACAGCTTCGCCCTGTTCGCCCAAGGCACCTGGCACCTGACGCCCAAGCTGGACCTGACCGCCGGTATCCGCGGCACGTACGAAGAGAAGAGCGCTACCGTCGAGCGCGACGCGCCCGTGGGTGGCGCCACTGTGACCGGTGCCGCACTGAACGCGCGCAATGGCCGCGCCGGTGCCTACAACTCCGGCGACCTGAGCCTGTACAGCGCCAGCCCCTCGGGCATGGTCAACCTCAGCTACCACTTCACCGATGACGTGATGGGTTACGCCACCCTGTCCCACGGTGAGAAGTCGGGCGGCGTCAACCTGGCGGTGGGCAGTGCGCCAACCGCCGGTGCCGACTCGCTTCTGATCGGTTCCGAGCGCGCCAACGATGCCGAGCTGGGGGTCAAGAGCACCCTGTGGGATCGCCGCCTGCTGCTCAACGCCAACCTGTTCTGGACCACCGTCAACGGGTATCAGGCCAACGCCTATGACTCCACCAACCGCGTGTCGTACCTGACCAACGCCGGCACCGTGCGCTCCCGTGGCCTGGAACTGGACGGCACGGTCATCCCGGCCAAGGGCCTGACCCTGAACTTCAACGGCTCGTACAACGACGTGCGCTACATGTCCTACAAGGACGCCCCATGCCCGCCGGAAGTCAGCGAGCAGACCGGTGCACCGGCCTCGTGCAGCCTGTCCGGCCACCAGGTGGCGGGCGCCTCCAAGTACGTGTTCAACACCAACGGCGAATACAAGTGGAACTGGGATAACGGCCTGGAAGAGTACGTCACCGGCAGCTACTCGTACCGCTCCCACGCCGTGGGCACCCTGGAAGATTCCGCTTCCGCGCAGATCCCCGGCTACAGCCTGGTCAACCTCAGCACCGGCTTTCGCGGCAACCTCGGCCAAGGCCAGTGGGACGTTTCGCTGTGGCTGAAGAACGCCTTCGACAAGACCTACTACACCACCCTCTGGGCCGAGGGCAACGGCGGCTACAGCGGCGTGCTCGGCGACCCGCGCACCCTGGGCGTGACTGCCCGCTATGACTTCTAATCACAGGAGCGTGACCATGAAAGCCTTCAAGACTGCCCTGCTGGCCAGTGCCGTGTTTGCCAGCGTCGCTCAGGCGGCGCCCAGCGTGTACCCCACCGGGGTGACCCGCTACGACCCGGCCAAGGCCTACAACCAGTACGTGATCTTCGCCGGTGCCGACAAGCAGACGCACCTGATCGACATGGACGGCAACGAAGTCAAAAGCTGGCCGCACAACGGCTTCCCGTCGGCCATCATCGACCCCAAACTGGTGGGTGGCGAGCGCGGCCACGTGCTGCTGCAACTGTCCGACAAGGCCCCGGGCCCTTTGGGTGCAGCCGGCAACGGCCTGGCCAACCAGAGCGTCGGCGAGCTGGACTGGAGCGGCAAGGTGGTGTGGCAGTGGGGCGACAAGGCCCCCGGTGGCGCCGCCCAGCAGCACCATGACCAGCGTCGCCTGAGCAACGGCAACACCCTGGTGCTGGCCAACAAGGTGCACAAGGTGGCTGGCTTCAAGGTGCCGGAGCTGATCGACGACGTGGTCTACGAAGTCGACCCCCAAGGCCAGGTGAAATGGCAGTGGCTGGCCAGCGACCACCTCACCGAGTTCGGCTTCACCCCGGCGCAGTTGAAGCTGGTGCGGGCCACCGACAACCCGGACTACCTGCACATCAACAACCTCAGCGTGGTGGGCCCCAACAAGTGGTTCGACGCCGGCGACAAGCGCTTCGCCCCCGACAACCTGCTGCTGGACTCACGCAACTCCAACTTCATCGCCATCATCGACAAGGCCAGCGGCAAGGTGGTGTGGCACCTGGGCCCCAACCTGCCGACCATTAATCCCAAGACTGCGCAGCAGATACCACGCCCGCTGGACCAGTTCGTGGGCCAGCATGACGTGCACATCATCCCCGCCGGCCTGCCGGGCGCGGGCAACCTGATGGTGTTCGACAACCAGGGCACCGCCGGCTACCCCTCGGCGCCGCTGGGCCTGACGCCTGGCTCGCGGGTGCTGGAGATCGATCCGATCAAGCAGCAGGTGGTGTGGCAGTACACCGCCGCCAGCTCCAAACAGCCGTCGTGGGCCTTCTACAGCTCGTTCATCAGCAGCGCCCGACGCTTGCCCAACGGCAACACGCTGATCGACGAGGGCATGAACGGCCGCTTCTTCCAGGTGACCGACAAGGGCGAGATCGTCTGGGAGTACGTGAGCCCTTATCAGGGCAAGGCACCGGGCAGCGATGCGGTGAGTAACTGGGTCTATCGCGCCCTGCCGGTGGCTTACGACTGGGTGCCCGAAGGCACGCCGCGCTCGGAAACTGCCGTGATCGCCCCTGACGCTGCGCTGAACAACGCCAACGCCAGCCGCTGAAACCCATGCCTTGGCTGAATATTTTCAATGCCGCCAAGGCATGGCCCGTCAGCCGCTCTGCTACAGGCCTTGTAGCACGGGGGCTGGCGGGAATCCGAGGTTTTCCATATGCATTTACGATCTATGGATAACTTTAAAGATTACTTTCGGAGCTAAGCGTCTGGCGATGATGATTCGCCTCGCGAGGCCTCCCTCGCGCTATCGCTGAAAACCGCAGGAGTACAACAATGGGCAATGTCCAGACCGCAGCCAGTGCACCCCAGGCGTTTGTGCGCCCGGCGCCCGGTGGCGAGTTGGTCGACCTGGGCCGCGCGCACCGTTCGCCGCTGGCCCAGTCGCGTCTGCACAAGACCCCCAAGGGTGTACTGAGCCGGCGTGAAGGGATTCTGCTGGGCGTGTTTGCGCTGGTGCTGCATGGCGCGGTGATTGTCTGGCTGAGCCAGAAGCCGCTGGCAGCGCTGCCGATCAAGCCGCCGGAAATCCCGCCAATGACCATCGAGTTTTCCCAACCGGCACCGCCGGTGGTTGAAACGCCTCCACCGCCGCCGCCACCCGTGGTGCAGCCCGTGGAGCCGCCGCCACCGGTCGAGGACGAGTTGGCCACCAAGCCGCCGCCCAAGCCAAAACCCAAACCCAAGCAGGTCGCCAAACCGTTGCCCAAGCCGGTCCCCAAACCGGTGGAGCAGCCGCCCGCGCCGCCACAACCGGTAGCCGCACCCACGCCACCGGCACCGCCTGCGCCACCCGCGCCGGCGCCTGTGACCCCGGCCTCGGCCAACGCTGGCTACCTGCATAACCCGGCCCCCGAATACCCGGCCCTAGCCATGCGCCGCAACTGGGAAGGCACCGTTTTGCTGCGCGTCCACGTGTTGGCCAGCGGCAAGCCGGGTGAGATCCAGATTCAGAAAAGCAGTGGTCGCGATCAGCTCGATGACGCCGCCCTGGCCGCCGTCAAGCGCTGGAGCTTCGTACCCGCCAAGCAGGGCGATGTCGCCCAGGACGGCTGGGTCAGCGTGCCCATCGACTTCAAGATCCGCTAATTCGCGCTAACACAAGGAATACACATCATGAGTACATTGGCTTCCCCATTTGAATCCATCGAAGGCGCGGTGATCTGGCTGTTGATCGCGTTCTCTGTCGCTACCTGGGGCCTGTTCCTGGCCAAGGGCGCGCAGTTTGGCCGCCTGAAGAATCAGGACCGCAAGTTCCACAAGCACTTCTGGGCGGCGTCGAGCCTTGATTCGGCGGCCGAACTGACCGTAACCCAGCCTGGCGCCGCGGCCCGCGTTGCCCAGGCAGGCTATGCCGCCATCCAGGTGGGTGAACCCGGCCACGCTGCAGACCTGAGTCAGGCCATCAACCACCAGGACCGCCTGGAACGCGCCCTGCGTCAGCAGATCGTGCGTGAACGCCGCTCGCTGGAAACCGGCCTGGCCGTGCTCGCCAGTATCGGTTCGACCTCGCCGTTCATCGGCCTGTTTGGCACCGTGTGGGGCATCATGTCCGCCCTCAAGGGCATCAGCGCCGCCGGTTCCGCCAGCCTTGAAACCGTGGCCGGCCCCATCGGTTCTGCCTTGGTGGCAACGGGCGTGGGTATCGCCGTCGCCGTCCCAGCGGTGCTGGTCTACAACTACTTCCTGCGCCGCCTGAAGCTGACCGTCGCCGACCTGGACGACTTCGCCCACGACTTCTACAGCCTGGCCCAGAAGAGCCAATTCCGCGTGCTGCTGCACCCGGCCCTGACCAAGACTGCCCAGGGCGGTGCTGGCCAGAAAGTGAAGGAGGCGTCCTGATATGGCCTTCTCAACCCAGGACAGTGATGAGGTACTGAGCGAGATCAACGTCACGCCGCTGGTGGACGTGATGCTGGTACTGCTGGTGGTGTTCATCGTGACCGCGCCGCTGCTGACCAACTCGATCCCGATCAACCTGCCCAAGACCGACGCCGTGGCGCCGGTCGAGCAGAAGGACCCGCTGGTGGTGAGCATCGATGGGGGTGGCAAGTTCTTCATCAACAAGGATGAAGTGCAGCCTGATTTGCTGGAATCCAACCTGGAGGCCGCCAAGGCCAAGAACCCCGACCTTCGTGTGCAGTTGCAGGCCGATGACGGGGTGGGCTACGGCAAGGTGGCCGGGGCCATGGCGTCGATCGAGAAGGCGGGGATTACCAAGTTGTCGGTCATCACCAAGCGTTGATTGCGAACACAGGTTTCTTGGGCCGCTCCTCAGGCAGGGGGCGGCCCTTTTTTTTGCCAAAAAAATGCCCCACCAAACTGGCGTCGAACCCACAAGGCTAAGACCTCGGTGTGTCAGGCCATGGCGCGTTGCAACCAATGTAGGACCGGGCTCTGCCCGGGAAGCGCCGCGCGGGCGGCGCGCGATCTCAAGAGCGCCACAACATCATCGACTAGCACTTGGTGGCCATGACGCGGTCTCCTGTCGATAAAATCGCAACCATCCCGATGTGCCTGATT
>KI547170.1:80103-117199 GCA_000497835.1 gamma proteobacterium L18
GGTCTCCTGTCGATAAAATCGCAACCATCCCGATGTGCCTGATTTGAGATTGCAGGGGCCTTGGGGGTGCATGCCTTGATTTGTGTGGCGCCCTTCAGATCGAGCGCCGCCCGCGCGGCGCTTCCCGGGCAGAGCCCGGTCCTACATTTGTTGCAACGCGCCATGGCCTGACACACCGAGGTTTTAGCCTTGGTGGTCTGGCATGAGATTGATGGGGTCTCTAGAAAGCCTGGATTAATTCTTGCCCATCGCTCTTTGATGGATGAGAATGATTCTCGATCAATGAGAATAAGCAGGCAGTTATATCGTTATAAGTTATTAACAAATAGCTTCTTATTCCTTAACGGATATATACCCCGCCTTTATACTGAACCCCACGCAAAACGATGCAGGAGGCGTATTCCATGCGCAATGAATCGATCCGCTACTTGATAGTCCCAGGCTGGCAAGGTTCGCCACAGGACCATTGGCAGAGCCACTGGCAGGCCAGCCTGCCCAACAGTGCGCGGGTCGAGCAGGCAGACTGGTACGCCCCACAACGCGAGGCCTGGGTGGGCGCGCTGGAAGAGGCGGTGAACGCCGATGACACGCCAGTGATCCTGATTGCCCACAGCCTGGGTTGCGTCACCGTCGCCCACTGGGCCGAGCACGCGCCGCGCGCCTCCTTGCGCAAGGTGCGTGGCGCCTTGCTGGTGGCGCCGGCGGATGTCGAGCGGCCTACCTGCAACACGGCCTTGCGCAATTTTGCTCCTATTCCGCGTCATCTATTGCCGTTCCCCAGCCAGGTCGTCAGCTCCGACAACGACCCGGCCGTCAGCGTGCCGCGCGCCATGGACATGGCCCGTGACTGGGGCAGCGAAGTTGGCTTCCTCACCGGGGCTGGCCACATCAATGTCAAATCCGGCCACCAGCGCTGGGAGCAGGGATTTGCTTATCTCTATCGTTTGCAGAGCCGTATCGAGCAGCACGCCTTGCTACGCGCCTAAGGTGGTGTCATGAGTCACACTGAATTCGGCCAGCCATTGCTGACCTTTCCCGAAGCCGACAAAAGCCCGTTGAGCATCCGCGCCAAGGCGCTGGTGTTCGTCGACCCGCGTTCGCGGCAACTGCGGGCCGAAATGGAAGCCCTGGCACCGCGCAGCCTGCCCGTGCTGATAAAGGGCGAGACCGGTACCGGTAAAGAGCTGCTGGCGCGTCATATCCATCGGGAAAGCGATCGCGCCGGGCTATTCGTTTCAGTCAACTGTGGTGCCATCAGCCCTACCTACGCCGATGCCGAGCTGTTCGGCTACAGCGCCGGTAGCCACAGTGGTTCGGCCAGCAGCCGCGCCGGCTGGTTCGGCTCGGCCAACGGCGGCACCTTGTACCTGGACGAGATCGGCGACCTGCCGCTGCCCATTCAGCAGAAGCTGCTGGCGGCGCTGGAGAACCATGAAGTCACCCGCGTCGGCGCTCAGCAGCCAAGTCCCGTGGATGTACGCCTGGTGGCGGCCACCAGCATCGACCTGGCCCAGGCGGTGGCGGCGGGCAAGTTCAATGAGCGGCTGTTCCATTACCTCAGCGAAGGCCGGCTGGAGCTGCCGGCGTTGCGCGAGCGGCCGGGCGATATCCTTTCGCTGGCTGAATACTTCGTCGGCATCTACAGCGCGCGTTTGAACCTGCCGGTGTCGTTCATCAGTGAAAGTGCCCAGCAGGTACTGGAGCGTCACAGCTGGCCGGGCAACACCCGCGAGCTGGAAAACATCATCCATTTCGCGCTGCTGGTGAGCAGTGGCGAAGAGATCCTGCCCGAGCACCTGAACCTGCCTTCAGCGCCCGAGCCGCTGGCCGATATCGAGCGGCAGATTGACGCATTGTTCAGCGAAGGCTCTGGCTCGGCCCTTCAAGGCCTCAAGGCGTTGCTTGAGCGCAGCGCATTGCGTCTGGCGCAACAGGCGGGCTGATCCATGCATCAGGCGCCGACATGGCCTTTTGCCGAGAATTGGTAAAAAAGGCATAAGCAGCGAAATAAAAGATATTGTCTTGATATAAAGAATATCGGTATTGTCCGCCCCAAGCCGGCCAAATACGCAGCTGGCACCTTATTGATCAAGGACTTTGCATGAAAAAGGCTCTGCTGTTCACTGCCCTGGCCGCCGCCCTGACCATGGGTGTTGCCAACGCCAACGAGAAGCTGGTGGTTGCTGCCACGCCGGTACCGCACGCTGAAATCCTGGAGCTGGTAAAACCAGTCCTGGCCAAGGAAGGTGTGGACCTGGAAATCAAGGTATTCACCGACTACGTGCAGCCTAACGTGCAGGTTGACCAGAAGCGTCTGGATGCCAACTACTTCCAGACCCTGCCTTACCTGAAGAACTTCAACGACGGCAAAGGTACTCACCTGGTGACCGTGATCGGCGTGCACGTGGAACCGTTTGGCGGCTACTCGAAGAAGATCAAGTCGCTGTCTGAGCTGAAAGACGGCGCCACCGTGGCCATCCCGAACGAAGGCAGCAACAGCGGCCGTGCCCTGATCCTGCTGCAGAAAGCCGGCCTGATCACCCTGAAAGATCCGAAGAACGCCCTGGCCACCCCGAAAGACATCGCCGAGAACCCCAAGCACCTGAAGTTCAAGGAACTGGAATCGGCCATGCTGCCACGCGCCCTGGACCAGGTTGACCTGGACATGATCAACACCAACTACGCGCTGGACGCTGGCCTGAACCCGGCCAAGGACGCCCTGGTGATCGAAGGTGCCGATTCGCCATACGTGAACTACCTGGTTGCCCGCCCGGACAACAAGGACAGCGACGCCATCAAGAAACTGGCCGCTGCCCTGACCAGCCCGGAAGTGAAGGAATTCATCGCCAAGAAATACAACGGCGCGGTACTGCCGGCGTTCTGATTGCCGGTTGAGCTGCACTGACAAAAACGCCGACGGCTTGTATAGCGTCGGCGTTTTTTTGCATCTGGAGGACCGCGTCGCCTTGATCGCGAGCAAGGGCTAGGCGCCCCCCTTTCTCCCACAGTGTTGAACCAACCACAGATGTAGGCCTTTACACTGTGGGAGCAAAGCTTGCTCGCAAGAGGCCCTCGCAGACCCCACGGATATGCCGATGTGATCAGCGAGCGGCTTTCACCGCCCGGCGCAAAGCGGTCAGCAGCTTGAGCGCTTCCTTGGGATCGAGCTTTTTCACGGTCTTGTTGTGCATTATTGTCTTCCTTGGAATGGGCTGATTTTTTTCGAGTACGCCCGTACGAAAAAGGTCCATGCCCTGCAAGAAAATTTCCGTGATATACATATGCCTTAACGGTATTTAAATTTAGTTTTATATACCCTTAAAGTCACTTCCTGCGCCGTCACCCGACACGCGCGCCAGGAGGCTGTATTTCCTTGAACCTTGATATTCCCTTTATCCTCAGCACGCTGCCGGCCTTCCTCAAGGCGGTAGGGGTGACGCTTGAGGTGGGCCTGATCGCCATCTGTACCTCGCTGCTGGTGGCGTTGATTAACGCCGCGCTGCTGGTTTACCGCACGCCCTACGTCCACCGCCTGGTGGCGTTGTACGTGGAGTTGGCGCGCAACACACCGCTGCTGATCCAGCTGTTTTTCGTCTATTTCGCCTTGCCGGCCCTGGGCATCAAAGTCTCGGGCTTCACCGCCGCCATCGTCACCATGACCTTCCTGGGCGGTGCCTACCTGACCGAGGTGCTGCGCGCTGGCGTGGAAGCCGTGCCCGCCGCGCAGATCGAGTCCGGGCGCTCCATCGGCCTGTCCGATACCCAGTTGCTGCGCCACGTGATCCTGCCCCAGGCCGGCATCCTCAGCCTGCCCGCGCTGTTCGCCAATTTCATCTTCCTGCTCAAGGAAACCACCGTGGTCTCGGCGGTGGCGGTGCCGGAAATTCTCTACACCACCAAGAGCTACATCGCCCTGTATTACAAGACCTACGAAATGCTCACCGTGCTGACGCTGATCTGTGTGCTGCTGTTCCTGCCTCTGTCGCTGCTGCTCAGCCGCCTGGAAAGGAGGTTGCAACATGGCCAGTTCGGGTCTTGAACTGCTGCTGGTGTCCTTGCCGCAGCTGGCCAAGGGCGCTGCGCAGACATTGGCCATCTCGGCCCTGAGCATCGTCTTCAGCAGCCTGGGCGGTGTGCTTTACGGGGTGCTCAAAAGCCTCAATCAGCGGGCGCTGAACCTGCTGTTGCGCGTTTACCTGGAGCTGTTCCGCGCCATCCCCGTGCTGGTGTGGCTGTACCTGCTGTTTTTCGGCCTGCCGATTTTCTTCGGCCTCAGCATTCCGTCGTTCTGGTGCGCGGTGCTGGTGCTGTCGCTGTGGGGCGCCAGCGAGGTGGGTGAAGTGGTGCGCGGCGCGCTGCACTCGCTGCCGCGGGGCCAGCGTGAGGCAGGACTGTCCATCGGCCTGTCGGGTGCGCAGCTGTACGGCTATGTATTGCTGCCCCAGGCGCTGAAGCGCATGACCCCGCCTACCATCAACATCTACACACGCATCATCAAGACCAGCTCGCTGGCGGTGCTGATCGGCGTGGTGGACGTGATCAAGGTGGGCCAGCAAATCATCGAGCGTACGTACGAGTCGGTACTGATCTACGGCGCGCTGTTCCTGTTTTTCTTTTTCATCTGCTACCCGCTGTCGGCCGCCTCGCGCGCGCTGGAGCGGCGCTGGACGCAAGCATGAGCGCATTGATCGAGTTCAAGGGTTTCAACAAATACTTCGGCAGCCACCAGGTGCTGAACAACGTCGACCTGGCGGTGCAGGCCGGCGAGGTGATTGTCATCCTCGGCCCCAGCGGCTGCGGCAAGAGCACGCTGCTGCGTTGCCTCAACGGCCTGGAAGTGGCCCACAGCGGCAGCCTGTGCCTGGCGGGTGACGAGTTGCTGGGCAAGGCCACCGACTGGCGCCAGGTGCGCCAGCAGGTGGGCATGGTGTTCCAGAGCTATCACCTGTTCGGCCACATGAGCGTGCTCGACAACATCCTGCTGGGCCCGCTGAAAGTGCAGCGCCGCGAGCGCGCCGAAGCCACCGCCCAGGCCGAGGCGCTGCTGCGCCGGGTCGGGCTGTGGGACAAGCGCGACGCCTTCCCGCGGCAACTGTCGGGCGGCCAGCAGCAACGTATCGCCATCGTCCGCTCGTTGTGCATGAACCCCCGGGTCATGCTGTTCGACGAGGTCACTGCGGCCCTGGACCCGGAAATGGTCAAGGAAGTGCTGGAAGTGATCCTGGATCTGGCCCGTGGCGGCATGACCATGCTCATCGTCACCCACGAAATGGCCTTCGCCCGCGCGGTGGCCGACCGCATCGTGTTCATGGATGCCGGGCGCATCATTGAACAACACAATCCCGAGGCTTTCTTTACGAACCCGCAGACCGCACGCGCGCAGCAGTTCCTGGAGAAGTTCTCCTACGTCGAAGCCATGCCCAAGTCGCATGCAAAGGAGCTTTCATGAAAACTGCCAAATCGTCACTGCTGTTAGTGCCCCTGCTGGGCCTGGCCCTGCTGGCCGGTTGCAACAAGTCCGAAGCGCCGGCCAAACCGGTGGCGTCCGGTGCTGCGCCGGCCACCACCAGCTACCTGGACACCATCAAGGCGCGCGACAAGCTGATTGTCGGCGTGTTCACCGACAAGCCGCCGTTCGGTTTCGTCGATGAGAAGGGCCGCTACGTGGGCTTCGATACCGACATCGGCCGCCAGTTCGCCAAGGACCTGCTGGGTGACGAAAACAAGGTCGAGTTCGTGGCCGTGGAACCGGCCAGCCGCATTCCATTCTTGCAGAGCGACAAGGTCGACCTGATCCTGGCCAACATGACCGTCACCCCCGAGCGTCAGCAGGCGGTGGACTTCACCAACCCCAACCTGAAAGTGGCGGTGCAGGCGCTGGTGCCTAACGACAGCAGCGTGAAAAGCCTGGATGACCTGGCTACCCGCACCACCATCGTCACCACCGGCACCACGGCTGACGTGTGGCTGACCAAGAACCATCCGGACTGGAAGCTGCTCAAGTTCGAAAAGAACTCCGAATCGCTGCAGGCCCTGGCCAACGGTCGTGGTGATGCCTATGCCCAGGACAACCTGGTGCTGTTCAGCTGGGCCAAGCAGAATCCTGGCTACCGTGTGCTGGATGAGAAACTGGGCGCTGAAGCCCCAATTGCCCCGGCCGTGAAGAAGGGCAACATCGAGCTGCGTGACTGGGTGAACACCGAACTGGCCAAGCTTGGCGAGCAGAAGTACCTGCTCAAGCTGTATGACCAGTATGTGCGCAAGCAGTTGAGTGATGACACCAAGCCTGAGAGCGTGATTGTCGAAGGCGGCAAGTGGCAGGGGTGATGTAGATCGGGTTGACCTGTGAGGGCCTCTCGCGAGCAAGCTTTGCTCCCACAGTGTACGCCTCGCCTCTGTAGCAGCAACTGTCTTGAAATCGCGTCGCCTGCATCGCGACTGAAGTCGGCTCCTACGCCGTCCGTGGTAGGAGCCGGCCTTGGCCGCGATGCAGACGCCGCCGGCCTGTAGCAGCTGCCGAAGGCTGCGTCACAGGCGACGCGGTAGATCAGACAATACGCGGCGTCAGTGACGCGGCCTAACGGCCGCTGCTACAGGTTGTCCAACACCATAGAATCTCCCGCAGTTTCTAGCCGAACATAGATGTGGGGTTCACCACTGTGGGAGCAAAGCTTGCTCGCGATGAGGCCGGCCCTGCCTACCCCCCCCCACAGTTGCTACAAGTTTGCAGATTTGCCGCTGACGGCATCATTGTCCCCACAATGAACCCTGCGCTACCCTCACAGTCGCAATGATTCTGAGCTAAATAGCGCACGCAAAGGAGCCTGCATGGCTGCTCGTCGGTTGGGGTTGGTGGTGGGGGTGTGCCTGGCGGCAGCCCTGGCCGGTTGTGGGCAGGGCAAGCCGGCACCGCGCGAGTATCCGCGCGTGCAGGTGATGTCGGTGCAAAGCGCCGATTTCGCCGCGCCGGTCAGCCTCACCGGGGACATTCAGGCGCGGGTGCAAACCCAGCTGTCATTCCGCGTGGGCGGCAAGATCATCAAGCGCATGGTCGATGTCGGCGACCGCGTCACCGCGCGCCAGGTGCTGGCCCAGCTCGACCCCAAAGACCTGCAGACCAACGTCGATTCCGCCAAGGCTGCGGTGTTCGCCGAACAGGCCCGCGTCACCCAGGCCCAGGCCGCGTTCGTGCGTCAGCAAAAACTGCTGCCCAAGGGCTACACCAGCCAAAGCGAATACGACTCCGCCCAGGCCGCCCTGCGTAGCAGCCAGAGCGCCCTGACCGCCGCCAACGCGCAACTGGCCAGCGCCCGCGAACAACTGAGCTACACCGATCTTGTCGCCGACGCCCCCGGCATCATCACCGCCCGCCAGGCCGAAGTCGGCCAGGTGGTGCAGGCTACCGTGCCGATCTTCAGCCTGGCCCGCGATGGCGAGCGCGATGCCGTGTTCAACGTCTACGAATCCCTGTTCGTCGCCCCGCCCACCGACCAGCCTGTGCCCGTCAGCCTGGTCGAAGACCCCAGCATCAAGACCAGCGGCAAGGTGCGCGAAGTGACCCCGGCGGTGTCGGCGCAGACCGGCACCTTGCAGGTCAAAGTGGCGCTGGCCAGCCTGCCGCCGGGCATGAACCTGGGCTCGGTGGTCAGTGGCAGCCTCAGCGGCCCGGCCAAACCCAGCATCGAACTGCCCTGGTCGGCCCTGACCAAGGACGGCAGCGACCCCGCTGTGTGGCGGGTGGACGCGCAGAACAAGGCCAGCCTGCAAAAGGTCACGGTGATTCGCTACCTGACCGGCAAAGTGGTGATCGGTGAAGGCCTGCAGAACGGCGAAAAAGTCGTGGTGGCCGGCGGTCAACTGTTGCACCCGGACATGCAGGTCGAGATCGCCGCCGAGGACAAACCATGAGCCGTACGTTGGCGCTGATGTGCCTGGGCCTGGCACTGCTGGGCTGCTCAAAGAACGAACCGCCACCCGAGCCGGTACGCCCGGTGCTGTCGGTACAGATCAACCCGCGCAACATCGAGCAACTAGGCCGTTTCGCCGGCACTATCCAGGCCCGCTACGAAAGCACCCTGGGCTTCCGGGTGTCCGGCCGCATTGCCCGTCGGGCCGTGGACGTGGGCGCCGAGGTGAAGGCCGGTGACCTGCTGGCGACCCTCGACCCCACCGACCTGCAAAACCAGGTGCGCTCAAGCCAGGGTGACCTGGCCCGGGTGCAGGCCCAGTGGATCAACGCCCAGGCCGACGCACGTCGCCAGCAGGAGCTGTTTGACCGTGGCGTGGGCGCCCAGGCGCAACTGGACGTGGCGCAGACCAACCTGAAAACCACCAAGGCCTCCCTCGACCAGGCCAAGGCCTCGGTCAGCCAGGCCCGCGACCAGCTCAATTACAGCGAACTGCGCACCGACCACGACGCCGTGGTCACCCACTGGAACGCCGAAGCCGGCCAGGTGGTAGGCGCAGGCCAAGAGGTGGTGACCCTGGCCCGCCCCGACATCAAGGAAGCCGTCATCGACTTGCCCTCGACCCTGGCCGAGCAACTGCCGCCGGGCGTGACCTTCAGTGTCGCCGACCAGTTGGAGCCCAGCATCGTCACCACCGCTACCCTGCGCGAGCTGGAGCCCCAGGCCGACAGTGCCACGCGCACCCGTCGCGCACGGCTGACCCTGGCCGATACCCCGGCGTCGTTCCGCCTGGGTACCGCCATCGGCGTCACCCTGAGCACCGCCATCGAACCCAAGGTGGAGCTGCCGCTCAGCGCCATTCAGGAAGTCGATGGCCAGTCGCGCATCTGGATTCTCGACATGCAAAACCACACGGTCGCGCCCCAGGCGGTGCAGGTGCTCAGCCGTGACCAGGATTCAGTCATCGTCAGCGCCGGGCTCAAGGCCGGCACGCGCGTGGTCAGCGCTGGCGTCAACAGTCTCAAACCCGGACAGAAGGTCAAAGTGGACGAGGGCAGCAAGCAATGAAAGGAAGCTTCAACCTGTCCGACTGGGCGCTCAAGCACCAGTCCTTCGTCTGGTACCTGATGTTCGTGGCCTTGCTGATGGGGGTGTTCTCCTACCTCAACCTGGGCCGCGAAGAAGACCCCAGCTTCACCATCAAGACCATGATTATCCAGACCCGCTGGCCGGGCGCCACCCAGGACGAGACCCTGCTGCAGGTCACCGACCGCATCGAGAAAAAGCTCGAAGAGCTGGATTCCCTGGACTACGTGAAAAGCTACACCCGGCCCGGCGAGTCCACCGTGTTCGTGTACCTGCGCGACACCACCAACGGCAAGGCCATCCCGCAGATCTGGTACCAGGTGCGCAAGAAGATCGACGACATCCGCAGCAGCTTCCCCCAGGGCATCCAGGGGCCGGCGTTCAACGATGAGTTCGGTGATGTGTATGGTTCGATCTACGCCTTCACCGCCGACGGCTTGAGCATGCGCCAGCTACGCGACTACGTGGAGCAGGCCCGCGCCGAGATCCGCCAGGTGCCGGGGCTGGGCAAGATCGAGATGATCGGCGCCCAGGACGAGGTGCTGTACCTGAACTTCTCGACCCGCAAACTGGCAGCCCTGGGCATCGACCAGCGCCAGGTGGTACAAGCCCTGCAGGCGCAGAACGCGGTAACGCCCGCCGGGGTGATCGAGGCCGGGCCGGAGCGCATTTCCGTGCGCACCAGCGGGCAGTTCGCTTCCGAGAAAGACCTGGCCGCCGTCAACCTGCGGCTCAACGACCGCTTCTATCGCCTGGCCGACGTCGCCGATATCCAGCGCGGCTACAGTGACCCGCCCACGCCCATGTTCCGCTTCAACGGCCAGCCGGCCATCGGCCTGGGCATCGCCATGCGCGACGGTGGCAACATCCAGTCGTTCGGCAAGGCGCTGCACCAGCGCATCACCGAGATCACCGCTGACCTGCCCGTAGGCGTGGGCATCCATAACGTCTCCGACCAGGCCCAGGTAGTGGAAGAGGCCGTTGGCGGGTTTACCAGTGCGCTGTTCGAGGCGGTGATCATCGTACTGGTGGTCAGCTTCATCAGCCTGGGCGTGCGCGCCGGGCTGGTGGTGGCCTGCTCGATTCCATTGGTGCTGGCACTGGTGTTCGTGTTCATGGAATACAGCGGCATCACCATGCAGCGCATCTCGCTGGGGGCGTTGATCATCGCCCTGGGCTTGCTGGTGGACGACGCCATGATCACCGTGGAGATGATGGTCACGCGCCTGGAAATGGGCGAGACCAAAGAGCAGGCGGCCACGTTCGCCTACACCTCCACGGCCTTTCCGATGCTGACCGGTACGCTGGTGACGGTGGCAGGCTTTGTGCCTATCGGCCTCAACGCCAGCTCGGCGGGGGAATACACCTTCACCCTGTTCGCCGTGATTGCCGTGGCCATGTTGGTGTCCTGGGTGGTGGCAGTGCTGTTTGCGCCGGTGCTGGGCGTGCATATCCTCAGCACCAACGTCAAACCGCACTCCAACGAGGCGGGGCGTATCGGCCGGGCGTTCAACAGCGGGCTGCTGTGGTCCATGCGCCATCGCTGGCTGACCGTGGCGATTACCGTGGGGATTTTCCTGTTGTCGGTGTTCTGCATGAAATTCGTGCAGAACCAGTTTTTCCCGTCTTCCGACCGCCCCGAGGTACTGGTGGAACTCAACCTGCCACAGAACGCCTCGATCAACGAGACGCGCAAGGCAGTGGACAAGCTTGAAGCCACGCTCAAAGGCGACCCGGACATCGACCGCTGGAGCACCTACATCGGCCAGGGCGCCATCCGTTTCTACCTGCCGCTGGACCAGCAACTGGAGAACCCGTACTACGCCCAACTAGTGATCGTCAGCAAAAGCCTGGAACAGCGCGCCGCCCTGATGGACCGGTTGCGCCAGCGCCTGCGCGACAATTTCGTCGGCATTGGCAGCTACGTGCAGACCCTGGAAATGGGCCCGCCGGTGGGCCGGCCGATCCAGTACCGGGTCAGCGGCAAGGACATCGACCAGGTGCGCAGGCACGCCATTGACCTGGCGAGCCTGCTGGACAAGAACCCGCACATCGGCCAGATCATTTACGACTGGAACGAGCCGGGCAAGGTGCTGCGCATCGACATCAACCAGGACAAGGCACGGCAGCTGGGGCTGTCTTCGGAGGATGTGGCCAAGCTGATGAACACCATCGTCAGCGGCACCGCCGTGACCCAGGTGAACGACGACATCTACCTGATCAACGTGGTGGGCCGCGCCGAAAATGCCGAGCGGGGCTCGCCGGAGACCTTGCAGAACCTGCAGATCGTTACCCCCAACGGCGTGTCGATCCCGCTGCTGGCGTTTGCTACCGTGCGTTATGAGCTGGAGCAACCGCTGGTGTGGCGTCGTGATCGGCATCCCACTATCACCATCAAGGCCTCGGTGCGCGACCAGATGCAGCCCACCGACCTGGTCACCCAGCTCAAGCCCGACATCGAGCAGTTCGCCAACAGCCTGCCCGTGGGCTACAAGGTGGCCACCGGTGGCACCGTGGAGGAAAGCGGCAAGGCCCAGGGCCCGATTGCCAAGGTGGTGCCGCTGATGCTGTTTTTGATGGCGACCTTCCTGATGATCCAACTGCATAGCGTGCAGAAGATGTTCCTGGTGGCCAGCGTCGCGCCGCTAGGCTTGATCGGCGTGGTGGTGGCGCTGGTACCGACCGGCACGCCGATGGGCTTCGTGGCCATCCTCGGCATTTTGGCGCTGATCGGCATCATCATCCGCAACTCGGTGATCCTGGTGACCCAGATCGACAGCTTCGAAAAGGATGGCTACACCCCTTGGGACGCCGTGGTCGAAGCCACCCAGCATCGCCGCCGCCCCATCCTGCTGACCGCCGCGGCAGCCAGCCTGGGCATGATCCCCATCGCGCGCGAAGTGTTCTGGGGCCCCATGGCCTACGCCATGATCGGCGGCATCATCAGCGCCACGCTGCTGACGCTGCTGTTCCTGCCGGCGCTGTATGTGGCGTGGTACAAGATCAAGGAGCCGAAGAAGGCCGCATGATGCCACTGCCTTAATCTGTAGCAGCGGCCGTCAGGTCGCGTCACAGGCGCCGCGCATTGGCCGGCCCACCGCGCCGTCTGTGACGCAGCCTTCGGCAGCTGCTACGGGCCGGCGTCGTCTGCATCGCGGCCAAGGCCGGCTCCTACCCCGAACGGTGTAGGAGCCGACTTCAGTCGCGATGCAGGCGACGCGATTTCAAGACAGTTGCTGCTACACAGGCGAGGCGCACACTGTGGAAGATGCCATCAGGCGGCGAATTTGCGCCACACACTCGCCAACCAGGGCTGCTGCTCACGCGGCAAGCCTGCCGGGCGGTAGTAGTGTTCAAGCTCGACAAACCCGGCCTCGGTCAGCACCCGCCGCCAATTCTCCAGGTCGTGATACGCCCCATATCGCGGCCCTTTCCAGCCTTCCTGGTTGTCGCCCCGCGGGTTGGAGCTGAACAGCACCCCCCCTGGCTTCAACGTGGCATGCAACTGAGCCAGCACCCGAGGCAGTTCCTGGCTGGGGATGTGGAACAGCACGGCATTGGCGAAGATGCCATCGAAGCGCTCGACCGGCAGGTCCAGCTCAAGGAAGTTCTGCTGCCACACCTCGCAGCCACTGTCCGCACGCGCCATTTCGGCAAAGCGTTCACTGCCGTCCAGCCCTGTCGCGACGTGACCCAGACGCGTGAAGGTGCGCAGATCACGCCCCGGCCCGCAGCCGAAATCGAGGATCTGCGCAGGCGCTGGCACCTGGATATGCCGCAGCAGTGCCTCGATGTTCTGGCTGACATCGTGGTCACGGGTGCCTTCACGGAAGCTTTCGGCGGTCTGGTTATAGTTGCCCAGGGTGGTCTGGGTGATCTGTTGCAGGGCCTGGGGGTCGAGTTTCATCGTGGTCGCCAACGGTGGGTGATGACCACGATGATACCTCAGCGCTTGTTCAACACCTTGGCCAGCCGATCGCCGCCAAACTGGATGAACGCCACCAGCACCACCAGCAGCACGATCACGGTCAGCATGATCTGGCTGTCGAAGCGCTGGTAGCCGTAGCGGTAGGCGATGTCGCCCAGGCCGCCGGCACCGATGGCGCCGGCCATGGCCGAGGAGTTGATCATGGTCACCAGGGTGATGGTGAAACCACCGACGATGCCGGGCCGAGCCTCAGGCAGCAGCACATGCCAGATGATGTGCCAGCGCCGGCAGCCCATGGCCTGGGCGGCTTCGATCAGGCCGTGGTCGACCTCGCGCAGGCTGACTTCGGCGATGCGCGCGAAGAACGGCGTGGCGGCGATGGTCAGCGGCACCACGGCGGCCCACACGCCGTAGGTGGTGCCGACGATCAGGCGGGTGAAGGGGATCAGCGCCACCATCAGGATCAGGAACGGCACCGAGCGGAACAGGTTGACGAAGGCGCCCAGCACGCGGTTCACGGCCGGGGCTTCGTAGATGCCGCCCTTGCTGCTGGTGACCAGGATCACCGCCAGGGGAATACCCAGGATCAGCGCGATAAAGGACGACACGCCGACCATCAGCAGCGTGTCGAGGATGCCTTGCAACAGTCGTTCAGCCCACATAACCCAGCACCTCCACGTGATGCGCCCACAGGGCGGCACGCTCCACCAATTGTTCGCGGGTCAGCGGCGAGTGCGCCACGGCGATCACCAGTTGTCCCAGGGCGCGGCCCTGAATGCGCTCCACGCCGCCCTGCAGGAGGCTGACGCGGCCGCCCAGGCTATGGAACAACGCCGACAGGTCCGGCTCCTCACCGTCGGCGCCGTTCAGGCGCAGGCCCAGCACCAGTGCCGAACCGGCTGATTGCGGCTCGCTGTTCAGGCGTGCTTGCAACTCGGCCGGCAAGCCATGCTGCAGCGGCGCCAGCAGGGTCTTGCTGACCTCGTGCTGCGGGTCGCCGAACACCTGCCACACCGGGCCTTGCTCGACCACCCGGCCCTTTTCCAGCACCACCACGCGGTCGCAGATATCGCGGATCACCGCCATTTCGTGGGTAATCAGGATCACCGTCAGGCCCAGGCGCTGGTTGATATCGCGCAGCAGCGCCAGGATCGACTCGGTGGTCTCTGGGTCCAGCGCCGAGGTGGCCTCGTCGCACAGCAGAATCGCCGGGTCGTGCACCAGCGCCCGGGCGATGCCCACGCGCTGCTTCTGCCCACCGGATAGCTGCGCCGGGTAGACGTGATGCTTGTCGGCCAGGCCCACCAGCTCCAGCAACTGACTGACCTTGCGGTGCCGCTCGGCTTGGCTCACGCCCGCCACCTTCAGCGGAAGCTCGACGTTCTGCCAGACGGTCTTGGCCGACATCAGGTTGAAGTGCTGAAAGATCATGCCGATGCGCCGACGCAGCGCCACCAGGTGATCCTCATCGAACTCGCCGATATCCACCTGATCGATCAACACCCGGCCCACGCTGGGTTGCTCCAGGCGGTTGATGGTGCGGATCAGCGATGACTTGCCCGCGCCACTGCGGCCGATGATGCCGAAGATCTCGCCGCGCTGGATGTTCAGGTCGATGCCCTGCAGGGCCTGCACCGGGCCGTTCTGGCCCTGATAGGTCTTGCCCACGCCGATGAAGCGCACGTGGGCGTTGGCCAGTTCCGGGTGCAGCTGGGTGCGTTCGGCGCTGACGGCCGGGGCGGTTTCAATCAGGCGCTGGGCGCTGCTCATGGTCAGCTCCCCCAACCGGTCTGGTAAAGCTTGCCGTAGGTCTTGTCCAGGGCAGCGCGTACTACCGGCGAGTGCTGGTAGATGTCGACGAACTTGGCCAGGCGCGCATCGGTTTTGTTCTTGGGCTGGATGACGAACTGGATCACGTACTCAGGGTGGTCGACACCGTCGAACAGCAGTGCCGACTCGGCATCGAAGGTCTTGGCCAGGCGGATATAGGCCGGGTAGCCCTGCACCAGGTCGGCGTCATCGTAGGCGCGCACCAGTTGCACCGCTTCCACCTGCAGGATTTTCAGGTGCTTGGGGTTGGCGACGATATCGTCCTCGGTGGCCTTGTAACCCACGCCGTCCTTGAGGGTGATCAGCTTGGCCTTGGCCAGCAGTTGCAGGCCACGGCCGCTGTTGATGGGGTCGTTGGCGATGGCCACGGTGGCGCCGTCGGGCAGGTCGTTGAAGCTTTTGTATTTCCTGGAGTAGAGGCCGACGTTGTTGATGATGCCGGGGGCGTAGGGCACCAGGTCGAAGCCGGCGGCGGCCTTGGCGTTTTCCAGGAAGGGGATGTGCTGGAAGTAGTTCACGTCGATGTCGCCGGCGGCCAGGCTGACGTTGGGGGCGATCCAGTCGGTGAATTCCACCAGTTGCACTTTCAGGCCTTGCTTGTCGGCTTCGGCGACGGCGGCCTCCAGGGGGATGGCGAAGGCGGCCGTGGTGCCGATTTTCAGCGGGGCATCGGCGGCGTGGGCCAGGCCGGTGGCCAGGCTGAGGGTGAGCAGCAGGGTGGTGAGTGTTTTCATGGTGTTCAGTCCGGAATAGGTGGTGATGCTTCCGGCCTCTCGCGAGCAAGCTTTGCTCCCACAGCGTACGCCCCACTTAAGGTAAACACTGTGGGAGCAACGCTTGCTCGCGATGAGGCCAGCTCAGGCAACCGAAGCCTTGAATTCGCTGGCGATGTGGTTATGGGGCAGTCTTGCGCCCTGCTCGAACAGCTTCTCGCGCAAGGTGCCGTCGCCATACGCGGTCTTGTACCGCCCGCGCCGTTGCAGCTCCGGCACCACCAGGTCGATGAAGTCCACGTAGCTTTCCGGCGTTACCGTGCGCGCCAGGTTGAAGCCGTCCAGGCCGGTGTCGTCCAGCCAGCCGATCAGTTCATCCGCCACCTGCTCGGGCGAGCCGACCAGGGTGATGTAGCGCCCGCCCAGGGCGTGCTGATCTAGCAGCCTACGGCGGGTCCAGTTGTTGTTCTGCAGGTTCTTGGTGGCCGACTGGATGGCGTTGCTTTTCACGTACTGGATCGGCTCGTCGAGGTCGTACTGGGCGAAGTCGATGCCGGTGGAACTGGCGAAATGCGCCACGCCGGCTTCTGCGCTGGCGTATTGCAGGTATTCGGTGTGCTTGGCGCGGGCCGCTTCCTCGGTCGCGGCGACGATCACCGTCAGGCCCATGAACACCTTGATGTCTTCCGGGCGGCGCCCGGCGGCTGCAGCACTGGCGCGCACCTTGTCGACCTGGGCACGGGTAGCCGCACGGGTCTGACCGCTGATGAATACGCACTCGGCATGCCGCCCGGCGAACAGCAGGCCACGGTCCGACGCACCGGCCTGAAACAGCACTGGCGTGCGCTGGGGCGAGGGCTCGCACAGGTGGTAACCGTTGACCTGGTAGAACTCGCCCTGATGCTCCACCTTGTGCACCTTGCTCGGCTCGGCGTACACGCGGCAGGCCGGGTCGTTGACCACGGCATCGTCTTCCCAGCTGCCTTCCCACAGCTTGTACAACACCTGCAGGTACTCGTCGGCCTGGTCATAGCGGCGGTCGTGTTCGGCCTGCTCGCTGAGGCCCATGGCCTTGGCGGCACTGTCCAGGTAGCCGGTAACGATGTTCCAGCCCACCCGGCCACGGCTCAGGTGGTCGAGCGTGGACATGCGCCGGGCGAACAGATAGGGCGGCTCGTAGGTGAGGTTGGCGGTCAGGCCGAAGCCAAGGTTTCTGGTCACGGCGGCCATGGCCGAGACCAGCAGCAGCGGGTCGTTGACCGGCAGCTGGATGGCCTCGCGCAGCGGCACGTCGACGCTGTGCTGGTACACGTCGTAGACACCGACGATATCGGCGATGAACAGGCCGTCGAACAGGCCGCGCTCAAGGGTCTTGGCCAGTTCGGTCCAGTACTCGAGGGTCGTGTATTGGGTGGAGGTGTCGCGCGGGTGCGTCCACAGGCCGTGGTTGATGTGCCCGATGCAGTTCATGTTGAAGGCATTGAGCAGGATCTTCTTATCGCTCATCAGATGGTCCCTCGCAGCGGCGGCTTCTCGTCATTGAGGTAGTAGTTGCCGATGGCGTGGTACTTCCAGCGCACCGGGTCGTGCAGGGTGTGCACGCGGGCGTTGCGCCAGTGGCGGTCCAGGCCGTGCTCGGCGAGGGTGGCCTGGCTGCCGGCCAGTTCGAACAGGGTGCTGCCGGCAGCCAGCGACACTTCGGTGCTGATGGCGCGGGCCTCGGCCACGGCGATGGAGGCGGCGGCCACGCTGTCGGCGGTGCTGTCGGCCTGGGCCAGGTCGAGGTATTCGCCGGCGCGGTCCAGCAGCGCTTCGGTGGCGTGCAGGCGGATGGCCAGGTGGCCGATGGATTTGAGGCTGTGCGGGTCGTCCACGGCTTTCTCGATGCCGGAGTCGATCCATGGCCGGGTGCGGGTGCGCACGAAGTGCAGGGCGTCTTCGTAGGCGGCGCGGGCGATGCCGGTGTCGATGGCGGCGTGAAGGATCTGCGCCAGCGGGCCGACCGGGGTAGGGCGCTCGAAGGCGGTCTGGAAAGGGATCACGTCTTCGGCGGCAACGTAGACGTTGTCGAACACCACCGAGCCGCTGCCCGTGGTGCGCTGGCCGAAGCCGCTCCAGTCGTCGATCACCTCCAGGCCCTGGCTGTCGCGGGGTACAAAGGCCAGTTGCTGCACGCCCTGTTCATCCACCACCGAGGTGGGGATGCGCTGGGCGTACAGGGCGCCGGTGGCGTAGAACTTGCGGCCGTCGATGCGGTAGCCGTCGCCGTCACGGGTCAGGCGCGTGGTGCGGTCGTGGGCGGTCTTGGTGCCCAGTTCGGCCAGGGCGTTGCCGAAGCGCTGGCCCGCGAGTACTTCGGCATAAAGACGGCGCTGTTGCTCGGGGCTGCCGTTCACGCGCAGCACTTCCAGGGCGTAATAGTGGTTCTGCGGGATCTGCCCCAAGGAGGCGTCGGCCTGGGCGATGATCGCCACCACTTGGGCCAGGGTTACGTTGGATACGCCAGCGCCGCCGAAGGCTTTCGGCACGCTGATGGCCCACAGCCCGGACTGGCTGAACAGCGCCAGTTCGTCATGGGGCAGGCGGCGTTCGCGGTCGCGCACAATGCTGTCCTGGCGCAGGGTGGCGGCCAGGCGGTGGGCGGTTTCGATGGCCTGGGCGTCGGAGCGGATCAGCTCCACCGGCCCCGGCGTGGGGGTGAATGCGTTCATTGCGTTCTCCGGTGCGCGGGTCAAATCCAGGAGTGGCGGGCGGGGAGGCTGCCGTTGAGGTGGTAGGCGCCCACGGCGTGGTACTTCCAGCGCACCGGATCGTGCAGGGTGTGCACGCGGGCATTGCGCCAGTGGCGGTCCAGGTTGAACTCGGCCAGGGTGGCGCGGCTGCCGGCCAGCTCCAGCAGTTTCTCGCTGGCCTGCAGGGATATTTCGGTGGTCAGCACCTTGGCTTCGGCCACGGCGATGGAAGCGCGGGCGGCCGCCGCTTCGTCGATGACCCCGGCAAACACTTCGTCCAGCACCTTGCCCGCCTTGCGCAGCAGCGCCTGGGCGGCATGCAGTTCCAGGGTCAGGCGGCCGACGTCGGCGATCACATACGGATCATCGCTGGCGCGCTCCACGTTGGCGTCCACCCAGGGGCGTGAGCGCTCGCGGACGAAGGCGAGGGTATCGGCGATGGCTTCTTCGGCGATGCCGGCGTCGATGGCGGCTTGAATCAGCTGCGACACGGCGCCCTGGATATTCGGCCGTTCACCGCTGCGCCAGTTCTCCACCACCAGGTCGGCGGCTACCACCACATCGTTCAGCAGCACCGTGCCGCTGGCCGTGGTGCGCTGACCGAAACCGCTCCAGTCGTCGATGATGCGCAGGCCGGGGGTGCCACGGGGCACAAACGCCATGACCTGGCGGCCTTCTTCGTTCAGTGCCTTTACGGCTACCCAGTGGGCGAACAGGGCGCCAGTGGAGTAGAACTTCTGGCCGTTGATGACGTAGTTGTCGCCTTGGCGAGTGATGCGGGCCTTGAGTTCCAGGGTATTGCGGGTGCCGCGTTCGGGACCGGCGTTGCCGATGCGCGCGCCTTGCAGCACCGAGGTGAACAGCTGGCGCTGCTGCTGTTGCGTCGCCACGCCCGGCAACAGATGCAGCAGGCCGAACTGGTTCTGCGGGATCTGCCCCAGCGCCGGGTCGGCGGCCGAGACGATGCGAAATACGTCGGCGATGGTGACGAACGACAGCTGCGGCCCGCCGAAGGCCTTGGGAATGGAGAGGCTGCCCAGGCCACTGGCGGTGAACTGCTCGATCTGCGCCCAGGGCAACTGCCGTTCGCGCTCGCGGGTGGCGGCGCCACTGCGGGCAGCGGCGGCCAGTTCATGGGCGGCTTGCAGCGCCTCGGCGTCGCTGCCCAGCACCTTGGCGGGCAGCAGCGGTGGCGGGGTGTCCAGATTCGACTGGATGTCGTTGTTGCTGACCATACCGTCCTCACGTCATGAATAGCGCCGCGTTGTCGCGGCGGAAAATGCGCTGGTCCGGTGGTCCGGTTCATATACCCTAATCGTGTATAAAGTTTAAATATACTAACCTTTAGGAATATCAATAGAAGTGGGATCGCGGTACACCCGTACCGCCCGCGCAGGGGCCCAGCCAGAGGGGTTGCCGACCCGGTCGAGGATGCAATAGCTGACTTCCAGACGAGGATCGGCGCCCGCTTCGCGTACCAGTGATTTGGGCACGCGGCCGGTGAGAGGCACCCCCAGCTGATTGGCGTGAAGGGGCGGCAGGTCCAGCCGCAGATCGCCCCACAGCAGCGTTACCTGGTCCAGCCAGGCCATATGGCGCCAGGGTTCGATGCTGAAGGGCACGCCGCGCTTGAGGGCGTTCAGGCACACCGAGGTTGGCAATTGCAGGGGGGCGAGGAACTGGTTTTCGCCGTGGTGCTGCAATGAGCCGCCCGGGCATTCGAGCTTCACGGGCACGGCGAGGCTGGGAGATTTCTGCGCTTTGTGGCCGAAACGCAGCACGCGGTAATGGACATGCGCCTCGCCGCTGAGGGCGAAGCTGGGCGGGACCGGCAGTTGCAGCGGGCAGCCGGCTTCACAGGGTTGTACCCGATGGGCGGTGACGAAGTGGCTGTCCCAGAACAGTTCCACCAGGTCACCGTGGGCCATGTCGGCATAGGGGGCGATGGTAGCGATTAGCTGGCTGGCGGCGTAAACGCCGATGCCGTGGCGGTTGGTCAGCGGCAGGGCCGGGGGCGAGAGTTCAGATCCATTGAACAGGCGCATGGCGAGTCTCCTTGAGGGCAGGGCGTCGATTTCGGGTCGCGGTCCTTGATAGGAGCTTGGGGGAGGTGGGTCAAGAGGGGGTTGGTGCTGGAATGCAGGTTCAGACAGGTCCTACGCATTCCAGGCTGCTGGCCTCTCGCGAGCAAGCTTTGCTCCCACAGAATTGAGCCGGCCAGGGTGGATGGCTCAACACTGTGGGAGCAAAGCTTGCTCGCGATGAGGCCGGTTCAGCCAGCCAGGAACTTGCTGAGGAATTGCCTGGTGCGCTCTTGCTGCGGGTTGGCGAACAAGGCTTTTGCCTCGCCCTGTTCCACGATCACGCCCTTGTCGAAGAACACCACGCGGTTGGCCACGTCGCGGGCGAACGCCATCTCGTGGGTGACGATGATCATCGTGCGCTTTTCTTCGGCCAGGCTGCGAATGGTCGCCAGCACTTCGCCTACCAGTTCCGGGTCCAGCGCCGAGGTGGGTTCGTCGAACAGGATCACCTCAGGCTCCATGGCCAGGGCCCGGGCAATCGCTACCCGTTGCTGCTGCCCGCCGGACAATCGACGCGGGTAGGCGTCTTCCTTGCCTGCCAGGCCGACCTTGGCCAGTAGCTTGCGGCCCAGAGCCTCGGCCTGGGGGCGCGGGGTCTTCTTGACCACCACCGGGCCTTCGATCACGTTTTCCAGCGCCGTGCGGTGCGGAAACAGGTTGAAGTTCTGGAACACAAAGCCCACCTGCTGGCGCAGACGGCGTATCAGTCCCTGCTGTTGGGCGATGCGGCTGCCGTCGATCTCGATGTCACCCATGCGGATGCGTCCGCTGTCCGGGGTTTCCAGCAGGTTCAGGCAGCGCAGGAAGGTGGTCTTGCCCGAGCCGCTGGGGCCGATGATGGCGACCACTTCGCCGGCGTCGACGCGCAGGTCGATGCCCTTGAGCACGGCGTTGCCGTTGAAATGCTTGGTCAGTTTTTCTACCACGATCATGGCGTCAGGCCTCCTGGTCATGGCGGTTGACCCGCGCTTCTAGACGGTTCTGCAGCGCCGACAGCGCGCTGGCCAGCACCCAGTAAATCAGCGCCGCAGCCAAATACATGGTGAAGACTTCAAAGGTACGGGCGGTGATCAGCTGCGCCTGGCGGAACAGCTCGGGCACCTGGATGGTGGCCGCCAGGGCAGTGTCCTTGACCAGCGAGATAAAGCTGTTGCCCAGCGGCGGCAGGGCGGTGCGCGCCGCCTGCGGCAGGATCGCCCGGCGCAGCGTCTGGCCACGGGTCATGCCGATGCTGGCAGCCGCTTCCCACTGGCCACGGTCCACGGAACTGATGGCCGCACGCAGGATTTCGCACACGTAGGCCGCCATGTTCAGCGAGAAACCGATCAAGGCCGCCGGCAGCGGGTCCAGCTCGATGCCGATCTGCGGCAGGCCGTAATAGATCACGAACAGCTGCACCAGCAACGGCGTGCCGCGGAAGAACGATACGTAGACCCGCGAAATACCGCGCGCCACCATGAAGCGTGACAGCCGCATCAGCGCCAGGCCGAAGCCCAGCAGCAAACCGAAAAACATCCCGCCCAGGCTCAAGAGTACCGTGAATTCGGCACCCTTGAGCAGGAAAGGCGCTGAATCCAGCGCCAGTTTCAGACTTTCTTCAATCATTTGGTCACGTCAGCGTTGAAATACTTCTGCGACAGCTTGGCCAGGGTGCCGTCTGCGCGCAGTTTGTCGATGGCCTTGTTGATGGCGGCCAGCAGCTCAGGCTCGCCCTTGCGCAGGGTCACGCCGGCTTCCTGACGGGAGAACGCCGGGCCGGAAACGGCCAGGGTGTCGTTGGTCTTGCTGATCAGCTCGAAGGCGGCCAGGCGGTCGACCAGAATGGCGTCGATACGACCTACGCGCAGATCCTGATATTTGGTGGGGTCATCATCGTAAGTCTTGATGACCGCGCCTGGCACGTTCTCTTTCAGCCACTGTTCGTAGTTGGTGCCCAGGCCCACGCCGACTTTCTTGCCGGTGAGGTCATTGGCCGAGGTGATCTTGCCAGCGTCCTTTTTCTGGGTCAGAGCCTGGATGCCCGACACGGTGTAGGGCTCGGAGAAGTCGTACTTCTTCTTGCGCTCTTCAGAGATGGTCACTTGGTTGATGGCTACGTCCAGGCGCTTGGACTCCAAGGCTGCGAGGATGCCGTCCCATTTGGTCGGCTGCAGCTTGGCGGTCACGCCCAGCTCTTTGGCCAGGGCCTGGGCGAACTCCACTTCGAAGCCGGTGAGTTTGCCGTTCTCATCAACGTAGCTGAACGGCGGGTAGGTGCCTTCAAGGCCTACGCTGATGCTGCCCTTGTCCTGGATGGATTTCAGCTCGTCGCCAGCCACTGCCTGGCCAATCAGAGCGGAACCCATGACCAGGCCCATGCTGGCGATGAGGAGATTGCGACGCAACGCGGAAAAAGTCATGTGATGCCCCATGTGTTGTTGTGAGGGAAGGCAACGCATCCTTGCGCATGTACGGCACGATTATCGCCGTCTGTCGTTATCACTGAAAATAATAGAAAATTCAGATTTCTTCTATAACGGGTATATCAGTTGGGCCAAATGCCTGGGTAGGCAAACAGCGCCGGGGCCCCGCCGGTGTGCAGGAAAATCACCGGGCCGTCGTTGAAACGCTGACGACCGATGCCATCCAGCAGGCCGGCCATGGCCTTGCCGGTATAGACCGGGTCCAGCAGCAGGCCTTCCTGGTTGGCCACCAGCTTGATTGCCGACAGCGTGCCTGCGTTGGGTTCACCATAGCGCGGGCCGAAGAACTCATCCCACAGAGTGACCTTGAAGCTGTCGGGCAGCGGCACGCCGAGCAGCTCGGCAGTGCGTTCGGCCAGGCCCTGTACCTTGGGGCGCTGGGCTTCGTCGGTGCGCGACACGGTGACGCCGATCACCGGCAACTGCGGCAGCGACTCGCTCAGGCCCAGGGCCAGGCCGCTGTGGGTGCCGGCGCTGCCCGAGGCCAGGACCACGGCGGCGAATTCCAGGCCGGTGGCCTTGATCTGCTCGGCCAGTTCCAGGCCGGCGCGCACGTAACCCAGGGCGCCCAGGGCGTTGGAGCCGCCGATCGGCACCAGGTACGGCTTGCGGCCGCTGTCGGCCAGGCGGCGGGCCAGGGCCTGCAGCTGTTCGTCGGCGTTGTCGAGGTTTTCCACCAGCTCGACCTTGGCGTCGAACAGGTCCAGCAGCAGGCGGTTGCCGTTGCCCAGGTAGTTGCTGTCGTCGGTGCCGATGGGGTTTTCCAGCAGTGCGACGCAGCCCAGGCCCAGTTTGGCGGCGATGGCGGCGGTCTGGCGCACGTGGTTGGACTGAATGGCGCCGGCGGTCACCAGGGTGTCGCAGCCTTGGGCCAGGGCGTCGGCGGCCAGGTATTCGAGTTTGCGCAGCTTGTTGCCGCCCATGGCCAGCGGAGTCAGGTCGTCACGCTTGACGTAGATATCGCGGCCTACCCACTGTGACAGTCGCTCGAGTTTTTCCAGTGCAGTGGGGGCACCCAGGAGTTCGAGACGGGGGAAGCGGGCCAGCGATTGCGTGATCATGGGGATTCCGGTGGGTGGGGGAAACAGGACTATAGGCAGGCACTGAATGGGGGGCAACCCTGTGATTCTGTGGGAGCGGGCTCTGCCCGCGAAAAGAACACCGCGATGGCCCATTCGCGGGCAGAGCCCGCTCCCACAAAAGATGCCCACCTGTGGGGATGGAACGGCTGCATTGGCTTATGTTCATAACATCACCACCCAGCAGAATCGGTTCTTTTTGCGGTGCGACAATCTACCGTAGAGTGGGCGCCGATCAGGCGGCCATATCAGGAGTACCCATCGTGAGCGACAAACCCCAAGGGCCCAACGGCCACTGGCAGCTGCAGTCCATCGTCAGCCAGTTGCGCGGTGCGCGCGAGCAGTGGCGCAGTTCGAACGGGCGCAGCAGCGGCGAGCAGGGTGGGCGGCAACTGCCGTCGCGCGAGGCGGTGCGCTGCATTCTCGAACAACTGTGCGGCGCGCTGTTCCCCATGCGCCTGGGCCCGGTGGACCTGCGCGAGGAAAGCGAGGACTTCTATGTCGGCCACACCCTGGATGCGGCGCTGAATGCGCTGCTGGTGCAGGCCCGGCTTGAGTTGCGCTACGCCGCTCGCCACCAGCAGCCACAGGACGACGTGGATGCCCACGCCCGGCACCTGATCCAGGATTTCGCTGCGGCGTTGCCCGGCCTTCGCGTGCTGCTGGACACCGACGTGCTGGCCGCCTACCACGGCGACCCGGCGGCGCGCAGTGTGGATGAAGTGCTGCTGTGCTACCCCGGCATTCTGGCGATCATCCATCACCGCCTGGCCCATCACCTGTATCGCTCCGGCCTGCCGTTGCTGGCGCGCATCAGTTCGGAGCTGGCGCATTCGGCCACGGGCATCGATATCCACCCCGGTGCGCAGATCGGGCCGAGCTTCTTTATCGACCATGGCACCGGCGTGGTGATTGGCGAGACGGCGATCATCGGTGAGCGCGTGCGCATCTACCAGGCCGTGACCCTGGGTGCCAAGCGCTTCCCGGCGGACGAGTCGGGGCAGTTGCAGAAAGGCCATCCGCGCCACCCGATTGTCGAGGACGATGTGGTGATCTACGCCGGGGCGACAATTCTGGGGCGCATTACCATCGGCAAGGGCTCGACTATCGGCGGCAACGTGTGGCTGACGCGCAGCGTGGCGGCCGGCAGCAACCTGACCCAGGCCAACCTGCAGCACGATGACGGCACCCAGAAGTAACCTTCGTGGGAGCGGGCTCTGCCCGCGAAGGCCACACTGAGGATTGACTGATGCACCGCAGCGTTCTCTTCGCGGGCAGAGCCCGCTCCCACAGAACCTGCATACCATTAACGGTGGTCAGGTTTCAGGGCGTCGCAGGGCGCCCGGTTTTGTCTGGAGTGGCCATCTGTGTTTAAATTGAACGGCTGTTCAATTTAAAAGATGTTCGCGTTCCGCGTTCTACAGGAGGTCATCCCTTGCTGAAAACGCTCTATTCAGCTGCTTTCCCGCCTGTCGAGGTGCACTGCCAATGAGTGCCTCGTCTACTCCCGCCAGCGGCAATGTCCGCATGAACCCACCGGTGTTCTACTTCGCCGCCAGCTTCATCCTGCTGTTCGGCATCGTCGTCATCGCTTTCCCGCAACAAGCCGGGGCCTGGCTGACTGCCGCGCAAACCTGGGCCGCCAACACCGTTGGCTGGTATTACATGCTGGCCATGACCCTGTATCTGGTCTTCGTGGTGGTCACCGCCTTGTCTGGCTACGGCAAGATCAAGCTCGGTGCCGACCACGACGAGCCCGAGTTCAGTTACCTGTCATGGGCCGGCATGCTGTTCGCCGCCGGCATCAGCATTACCCTGTTTTTCTTCTGCGTGTCCGAACCCCTGACCCATATGCTCACCCCGCCCCAGGGCGAGGGCGGCACCCAGGCGGCCGCGCGCCAGGCCATGCAGCTGTTGTTCCTGCACTGGGGCCTGCACGGCTGGGGCGTGTTCGCCTTCGTGGGCATGGCCCTGGCGTACTTCGCCTACCGGCATAACCTGCCGCTGGCCCTGCGCTCGGCGCTGTACCCGCTGATCGGCAAGCGCATCAACGGCCCCATTGGCTATGCGGTGGACGGCTTCGGCATCATCGCCACGGTGTTCGGCCTGGGCGCCGACATGGGCTTTGGCGTGCTGCACTTGAACTCCGGCCTCGACATCCTTTTCGGCGTGCCGCACACCCAGTGGGTGCAGGTGATCCTGATCACGCTGATGATGGGCGCGGCGATCATCGTTGCCGTATCCGGCGTGGACAAGGGCGTGCGGGTGATGTCCGACATCAACATGCTGCTGGCTGTCGCGCTGCTGCTGTTCGTGCTGTTCGCCGGCCCCACCCAGCACCTGCTGACCACCCTGATCCAGAACGTCGGCGACTACCTGGGCGCGCTGCCGTCCAAGAGTTTCGACGTGTACGCCTACGACAAGCCCAGTGACTGGCTGGGCAACTGGACGGTGTTCTACTGGGCCTGGTGGATCGCGTGGGCGCCGTTTGTGGGGCTGTTCATCGCCCGTATCTCCCGTGGCCGCACCATCCGTGAGTTCGTCTTCGGGGTACTGCTGATCCCGCTGGGCTTTACCCTGGCGTGGATGTCGATCTTCGGCAACAGCGCCATCGACATGGTGCTCAACCACGGCATGACCGCGCTGGGCCAGTCGGCCCTGGCCGACCCGGCCAAGACCCTGTACCTGCTGCTGCAGACCTATCCGTGGAGCCGCGAAGTCATCGCCGTCACGGTGTTCATCAGCTTCGTGTTCTTCGTCACCTCGGCAGACTCGGGCACCGTGGTGCTTTCCACCCTGTCGGCCCGTGGCGGCAACGCCGACGAAGATGGGCCCAAGTGGCTGCGGGTGTTCTGGGGCGTGATGACCGCAGTGGTCACCAGCGGCCTGCTGTTCGCCGGCAGCATCGACTCGCTGAAATCGGCGGTGGTGCTCACCTCGCTGCCGTTCTCGCTGATTTTGCTGGCGATGATGTGGGGCCTGCACAAGGCGTTCTACCTGGAGTCCCAGCGCAAGATTGCGCAGATGTACTCCCTGGCCCCGGTAGCCACCAACGCCCGTCGCGGCCGCGGCGGCTGGCGCCAGCGCCTCAGCCAGGCCGTGCATTTCCCGTCGCGCGACGAGGTGTACCGCTTCATGGACACCTTGGTGCGCCCGGCCATCGAGGAAGTCTCGGCGGTGTTCACCGAGAAAGGCCTGAAGGTGGTGACCCAGGAAGACCTGAGCCACGACCAAGTCAGCCTGGAGATTGGCCACGGCGAAGAGCGGCCGTTCATCTACCAGGTGCAGATGCGCGGGTATTTCACCCCTTCGTTTGCACGGGGTGGCATGGGCACCAAGGAGTTGAAGAACCGTCGTTACTACCGCGCCGAGGTGCATCTGGCCGAGGGCAGCCAGGACTATGACCTGGTGGGCTACACCCGCGAGCAGGTGATCAACGACATCCTGGACCAGTACGAGCGGCATATGCAGTTTCTGCACATGGTGCGCTAGGTAGACCGGCCATTTCCGGCGCTACCGCTGGCCTCATCGCGAGCAAGCTTTGCTCCCACAGTGTAAAGCCGACCACGGTGGATGCCATCACACTGTGGGAGCAAAGCTTGCTCGCGAGAGGGCCTAGAGATCGACGCAGACATTGAGCCGACTCAAACAATCCCCCCATTGGCCCGCAGCGTCTGCCCATTCACCCAGCCGCCATCCGGCCCCGCCAGGAACGCCACCACCCCGGCGATATCCTCCGGCTGCCCCAGCCGCTCCAGCGGCGGCAGTTTGGCGAAGTGCAGGATCTGCTCTTCACTTTTGCCGGTCAAAAACAATTCCGTCGCCACGGGCCCCGGTGCCACGGCGTTGACGGTGATCTGCCGGCCGCGCAGCTCCTTCGCAAACACATGGGTCATGGACTCCACCGCTGCCTTGCTGGCGTTGTAGAGGGCGTAACCCGGCAGTTTCAGGCCCAGCGCCGAGCTGGAGAAGTTGATCACCCGGCCACCGTCGTTCAGGCGTGTGGCGGCTTCGCGCAGGGTGTTGAAGGTGCCGCGGGTGTTGATGGCGAAGATCTGGTCGTACAGTTCGTCCGAGGTCTCGGCGATGGGGGCGGGCTTCATGATGCCGGCGTTGTTGACCAGCACGTCGACCTTGCCCAGCTGCTGTTCGGTGGCGTCGAACAATGCGCGCACTTCGCTGCTGTTGGCGACGTTGGCTTTGACGGCAATGGCCTGGCCGCCGGCGGCCATTATCTGGCTGACCAGCGCCTCGGCCTCGTAAGCGCTGCTGGCGTAGTTGACGGCTACCGCGAAGCCGTCGCGGGCCAGGCGTTGGGCGATGACGGCGCCGATGCCGCGAGAGGCGCCGGTGACGATGGCTACTTTGCTCATGGGGGAAGTCCTGTGTCGGGTGGCTGTGGGGCAAAGATTCACAGGTTTACCCAACCCGATAAATGCGCCAGAGTTGCCTTGACTGTTCAATCCACGCCAACAATCAGGGGGCCGCATGGACCAGGTTCGCGCCATGAAAATCTTCGTGCGTATCTTTGAACGCAGCAGCTTTACCCAGGCCGCCGAAGACCTGGGCATGCCCCGCGCCACCCTGACCCACACCCTCAATCAATTCGAAGCCTGGCTGGGCACGCGGTTGCTGGAACGCAGCACCCGGCGGGTGCGGCCGACGCTGGATGGCCAAGCCTATTACGCCCGCTGCGTGCAGTTGCTGGCGGAGTTGGAGGAGGCTGAGCTGGCATTCCGGCAGGTGGCGCCCAAAGGGCGTTTGCGGGTGGACCTGCATGGCTCGCTGGCCAGCTACTTCGTGGTGCCGGCGTTGCCGGAGTTCATGGCGCGCTACCCGGATATCGAGCTGTCGTTGAGCGAGGCGGATCGCTTTGTCGACCTGATCGAGGAGGGCGTGGATTGCGTGGTGCGGGCGGGCAACCTGGGGGATTCATCACTGATCGGGCGGCGGGTGGCGAATTTGCCTCAAGTGACGTGCGCCAGTCCTGGGTATCTGCGTTTGCATGGGGAGCCGAAGACCTTGGCAGATTTGCAGGGGCACAAGGCGGTGAATTACGTGTCACGCGCTTCGGGCAAGGCGTTCCCCTTCGAATTCATGGTTGATGGCGACGTGGTGGAAGTGCAGGTGCCGGGGGCGATCTCGGTGTTTGGCACGCAGATCTACGCGGCGTCGGCGATTGCCGGGTTGGGGTTGTTTCAGGTACCGCGGTATCGGGTGGCGTTGCCCATCGAGCAGGGGCTGTTGCGCGAAGTGCTGCCCCAGTTCGCACCGCCGCCGATGCCGGTGTCGGTGCTGTACCCGCAGAACCGCCATATGGCGCCGCGGGTGCGGGTATTTGTGGATTGGGTGGCTGAGGTGTTTGGCAGAGGCTGATGGCCTCATCGCGAGCAAGCTTTGCTCCCACGGTTAACACCTCAGGCACGGTGTACTCTGTGGGAGCAAAGCTTGCTCGCGATGAAGCCACCACTGATGTCAGGCGCTTTCGCGCTCAATCAGCCGGCACTCCAGCAGATTCAGGCGCTCAACCTCCACCTCGCCCAGACTCTCCAGCACCCGCGTCGCCGCCAACACTCCAATCTCCAGCGCCGGCGGCTTGATGGTGGTCAAGCTGGGCATCAGCATCTCGGCAAACGGATAATCGCCAAACCCCACCACCGCGCAGTCCCCGGGGATCTTCACCCCCGCCCGCTGCCCGGCCAGCAGCCCGCCCGCCGCCAGGTTGTCGTTGGCAAAGATGATCGCCTGGGGCGGCCGTTCGCTGGCCATCAACGCCTGCATCGCCTGCTTGCCCGCCTCGAACGGTGCCAGGCCTTCCTGCGGCGCATACACCTGCGGCTCAAGCCCCAGCTCGGTCATGGTCGCGCTGTAACCGTCACGCCGTTCCAGCGCGCTGAAGTCGCCAGCCGCACTGTTCTGCACGAAGGCGATGCGCCGGTAGCCTTTGTCATGCAGGTAACGCGCAGCCGTGACCCCGACCTGGAAATGCGAAAAACCGATCTGGATCGGGCTGCGTTCAGGCCGGTAGTCCCAGGTCTCGATCAGCGGAATATCGGCCTCGGCGATCATCTTCTCGGTCGCCTCGCTGTGGAAATGGCTGGTCAGTACCAGGGCGGCAGGCGACCAGCCGAGAAAAGCACGCACCGCGCTTTCCTCCTGCTCCACCGAGAAGTAACTGGAGGCCAGCAGCAACTGATAGCCATGGCGATTCAAGGTGTCGCTGAACCCCTGAATGGTGCTGGCGAAAATCGGCCCGGAGATGTTCGGAATCACCATCCCGACAATCCGCCCGCGCGCCGACGCCAGCCCACCGGCCACCAGGTTGGGCACATAACCCAGCTCATCCACCGCCGCCTTGATGCGCTCGCGACGCTCGGGCGACACCTGGTCCGGCTGGTTGAAGTAGCGCGACACAGTGATCGCCGACACCTGCGCATGCCGCGCCACGGTGTTCAGCGTGACCCGACCGGCGCCACGCCGCTTGCGCTTGTCTTCGCTCACCTGTGCCTCCTGATAAAACCTAAACGCATATAAAAGTAATTTTTCAGTATTGGACGGTCTATGTCCGGATTGCCGATACTTTCGATGTTAGCGCTAACAAAGTGCTTTGTCTGCTACTCGCTCGAGCGAATGCCCAAGACACCTTTCTGCGAAACGACAGACGCAGTGGCCGCAGAGCCACGGCCAGGGCACAACCTTCGAGCAGGGCATCGACATGCAAAACCGATTTGGGGATCGCTTCAAAACCACCACCTTGGCCCAGGCCTTCGGCTGGACCTTGGCCGCCTGCGCTGCCATGCCGTTGGGCGCTGTGCAGGCAGCCGATGCTGCGGCGACAGACAGCAGCGCCGAGCCGACGCTGAAGTCGGTGACCGTCACCGCCACCCGCCGCGAAGAGTCGCTGCAGAAGGTGCCCGTGGCCGTGACCGTAGTGGACGGCGAGCAGTTGGGGCGTGAAAACCGCACCAACATCGAAAGCATCGTCCAGCAGATCCCCACGGTGAATTT
The DNA here is from genome assembly GCA_000497835.1 of gamma proteobacterium L18. Taxonomy (GTDB): domain Bacteria; phylum Pseudomonadota; class Gammaproteobacteria; order Pseudomonadales; family Pseudomonadaceae; genus Aquipseudomonas. Next base: position 110,933 of record KI547170.1, read on the forward strand.
CCGCACCGGCGCCTCCAACAAGGACACCTCGCTGTTCATCCGCGGCGTGGGCACCATCTCCACCTCGCCGGGCGTGGAGCCGACCGTGGCCACCGTGGTCGACGGCGTGGTGTACGGCCGCCCGGGCATGGCCACCCTCGACCTGCTGGACCTGGAGCGCATCGAAGTGCTGCGCGGCCCCCAGGGCACCCTGTTCGGCAAGAACGCCTCGGCGGGCGTGCTCAACATCACCACCAAGGCACCCACCGACGAGACCCACGGTTACGTGGAACAGTCCTACTACCAGGGCAACGAAAGCCGCACCCGGTTCGGCATTGGCGGCACGCTGATCCCCGGCACCCTGAAGGGCAACCTCACTACCCTGGTCAGCAGCTACGACGGCAACGTCGACAACAAGGCCAACGGCCAGGAAGTGAACGGCTACAACCGCAAGGGCGTGCGCGGCAAACTGGAATTCACCCCCAACGATGACGTCAAGCTGACCCTGTCAGCCGACTACATGAACTCCGGCAGCGACGCGCCCAACGGCGTGGTCAGCAGCACCAGCAGCACGGCGTTCGCCGGTGCCCTGTCGCCGGTCAATGCCACCTCGCACAACCGCGATATCAACAGCGACTACCGCACCCATGTTGACGACATCAACAAGGGCCTGTCCGCGCAACTGGACTGGAACCTGGGCGACTACACCCTGACCTCTATCACCGCTTGGCGCGGCTGGAACAACGATCAGTGGCAGGATGCCGACCGTCTGTCCACTATCAGTGCCGCCTTCCCCGGCATTCAGGACAAAGGCACCCTGGACTACGACCAGTACAGCCAGGAAATCCGCTTGGCCTCGCCCAAGGGCGAGTTCCTGGAATACGTGGGCGGCCTGTACTACATGCACGCCAAGGACAAGGAAACCTACGGTCGCACGCTGATCACCACCACGGCCACCAACAGCGGCCTGGCCAACTACAGCACCACCAGCGACAGCTACGCGGTATTCGGCGAGAACACCTTCAACTTCACGCCCACCTTCCGCGGCATCGCCGGCCTGCGCTGGACCCACGACGAGCTCAAGTACGACCATGAACGTACCTCCACCTCGGCCGTGGCGGTGAGTGGCATCAACCCTGCCACCAGCAGCTCCGGCGACACCAATGCCGAAGGCTGGTCGGGCCGCCTGGGCTTGCAGTACGACCTCAGCGACAACGTCACCAGTTACCTGACCTATTCGCGCGGCTACAAGGGCCCGGCCTACAACGTGTTCTTCAACATGCAGCCGCGCGACACCCAGGCCCTCAAGCCGGAAACCTCCAATACCTGGGAAGTGGGCATCAAGGCCACCAGCTGGAACAACCGCCTCACTACCAACCTGGCCGTGTTCCACAGCGATTACGACAACTACCAGGCCAACTTCTACGACACTGTGGCCGGCCAGGTGGTTACCCGGTTGATCAACGCCGGTACGGTCAGCACCGAAGGTGTGGAGGGTGACTGGGCCTTGCAGGCCACTCGCAACCTGAAACTGTCCGGCGCGTTCGCCTACACCCACGCGCGCATCGACCAGTTCAGCTGCCCGGCCGGCGCCGCCGCGTCGTGCAACGTCAACGGCAAGACCCTGCCGTTCAGCCCGGACTGGAAAACCTACGTGCGCGCCGACTACGACATCCCGCTGGACAACGGCATGGATATCGAGCTGGGCACCGATTACAACTGGCAGAGCGAAGTGCAGTACGACATCAGCCAGAACCCCGACACCAAGCAGGGCGCCTACGGCATCTGGAACGCCAGCGTGGCCCTGGCCGACTACAACAGCGGCTGGCGCGTATCGCTGGAGGGCAAGAACCTGCTCGACAAGTCTTACTCGCCCCTGCTGGCCAGCGGCAGCGGCTACGTTTACCGCGCGGTACCGCGTGACGACCAACGTTACTTCGGCATTCAAGTACGCAAGGACTTCTGACCATGAGCCAGGCACCACGACAACTGAAATTGGGCGCGTTCCTGATGGCCACCGGGCACCACGTGGCGGCCTGGCGGCACCCTGATGTACCGGCCAACGCGGGCCTGGATTTCAAGCATTACAAGCACCTGGCCCAGGTGGCCGAGCGGGCGCGTTTCGACACGCTGTTCGTGGCCGACAGCGTGGCAGCGGCCACCGGCGACATCGCCAGCCGCATGGCGCGCTCCGATTATTTCGAGCCGCTGACCCTACTGTCGGCGCTGAGCGCCGTCACCGAACACATCGGCCTGATCAGCACCGTCACCACCAGCTACAACGAGCCCTACCATGTGGCGCGCAAGTTTGCCTCGCTGGATCACCTGTCGGGCGGCCGCGCCGGCTGGAACCTGGTGACCTCGGATGCTGCCGCCGAGGCGCACAACTTCGGCCGCGACGAACACATCGGCCACGCCGAGCGCTACAGCCGCGCCCGCGAGTTCTACCAGGTGGTCACCGGGCTGTGGGACAGCTGGGCCGATGACGCTTTCACCCGCGACAAGGCCAGCGGTCAATACTACGACCCGGCCAAGCTGCATGTGCTCAACCACAGCGGCCAGCACTTCAAGGTCAAGGGCCCGCTCAACGTCGCCCGTTCGCCCCAGGGCCGGCCGGTGATCGTGCAGGCCGGTTCTTCGGAAACCGGTCGCGAGCTGGCAGCGCAAACCGCCGAAGTGGTCTTTACTGCCCAGACTTCGTTGGCCAACGCCCAGGCGTTCTACGCCGACCTCAAGGGCCGGCTGGCGAAGTTCGGCCGCAGCCCTGATTCGATGAAAATCATGCCGGGCGTGTTCGTGGTGGTGGGCGAGACCGAAGCGTTGGCTCGGGCGAAGTTCGAAGCGTTCCAGGCTTTGGTCGAACCTGAAGTCGGCGTGGCCCTGTTAGGGCGTATGCTCGGCAACTTCGACCTGTCCGGTTACCCGCTGGACGGCCCGTTACCCGAGTTGCCGCTGACCGACAGCGGCCAGCAAAGCCGGCAGAAACTGCTGACCGAACTGGCTGGCCGCGAGAACCTCAGCCTGGCCGAACTGGGCCGCAAGATCGCCGGTGGGCGCGGGCATTACAGCCTGATCGGAACCCCAGTGCAGATTGCCGATCAGTTGCAGGCATGGTTTGAACAGGGCGCGGCGGATGGCTTCAATGTGCTGGTGCCGCATTTGCCTGGCGGGCTGGAGGATTTTGCCGATCACGTAGTGCCCGAACTGCAACGCCGCGGGCTGTTCAGAACCGAATACCAAGGCACCACGCTGCGCGAGAACCTGGGGCTGGAAAAGCCCGCCAACCCGTTTGTCGAGCCACAACGCTACGGGCCGGCATGACCTTGTAGGAGCCAGGCTTGCCTGCGATAGCGGTCTCAAGGGCGCCATCGCAGGCAAGCCTGGCTCCTACAGGGATCGCTGCCAGCGCGCAGAATAATGTTGAACAGAACAAGAGAGGAACCGATGACCTACATCGCTGCGCAAGACCGCTACCAGTCCATCCTATACCGCCGCGTAGGCCGCAGCGGCTTGGTATTGCCCGCGCTGTCCCTGGGCCTGTGGCACAACTTCGGCGACAGCACGCCCATCGACACCCAGCGCGCCCTGCTGCGCACCGCCTTTGACCTGGGCATCAACCACTTCGACCTGGCCAACAACTACGGCCCGCCCTACGGCAGCGCCGAAATCAACTTCGGCCGCCTGCTGCGCGAAGACTTCAAGCAGTACCGCGACGAACTGATCATCTCCAGCAAGGCCGGTTGGGACATGTGGCCAGGCCCGTACGGCCAGGGCGGCGGCTCGCGCAAGTACATCCTCGCAAGCCTGGACCAGAGCCTGCAGCGCCTGGGCGTGGACTACGTGGACATTTTCTATTCGCACCGCTTCGACCCCGACACCCCGCTGGAAGAAACCGCCGGCGCCCTGGCCACGGCCGTGCAGCAGGGCAAGGCGCTGTATATCGGCATCTCCTCGTACTCGGGGGTGAAAACCCGTGAGATCGCCAAGCTGCTGCAGGAATGGAAAGTGCCTTTGCTGATCCACCAGCCGGCCTACAACCTGCTCAACCGCTGGGTAGAGAAAGACCTGCTGGACGTCACCGACGAACTCGGCAGCGGCGTCATCGCCTTCACCCCGCTGGCCCAGGGCCTGCTGACCGACAAATACCTGAATGGCGTGCCCAAGGACGCCCGGGTCAACAAACCCGGCGGCGGCTCGCTGCTGCAATCGCACTTGTCGGACAGCAACCTGGCGCACATCCGCTCGCTGAACGAAATCGCCCAGCAGCGCGGCCAAAGCCTGGCGCAGATGGCCTTGGCCTGGACCCTGCGCGACCCGCGCGTGACCTCGGCACTGATCGGTGCCAGCCGCCCGGAGCAGATCATCGAAAACGTCGGCGCCCTGAAAAACCTCTCCTTCACCCAAGAAGAGCTGACGGCCATCGACCGCTTCGCCGTGGAAGGCGGCATCAACCTGTGGGAAAAGCCATCGCTGGCTGAATAACCCCGCCCCGCCGGGGGCTGCGGCCCCCGGCCCTGCATTGCGAGAAACCCGATGAAACCACTAGCACGCCTGGCGGCCGGCCTGTCCCTGCTCGCCCTGACTTTCAACGCCCTGGCCGACCCGGCCGCGCTGCGCATCGGCTACCAGAAGGGCTCCATCGCCCTGGTGCTGGCCAAGGAACACGGCCTGCTGGAGAAGCAGTTCCCGCAAACCAAGGTGCAGTGGATCGAATTCCCCGCCGGGCCGCAGATGCTTGAAGCCCTCAACGTCGGCGCTCTGGACGTAGGCTCCACCGGCGACATCCCGCCGCTGTTCGCCCAGGCCGCTGGTGCGGACCTGGTGTACATCGGTGCCGAACCGTCCAAGCCTGCCGCCGAAGTCATCCTGGTGAAAAACGACAGCCCGCTGCACAGCGTGGCTGAGCTGAAGGGCAAGAAAGTCGCGTTCCAGAAGGGCTCAAGCTCGCACAACCTGATCCTGCGCGCCCTCAACCAGGCTGGCCTGACCTACAAGGACATCCAGCCCATCTACCTGAGCCCCGCCGACGCCCGCGCGGCCTTCGAGCAAGGCAGCGTCGACGCCTGGGTGATCTGGGACCCGTACTCCTCGCTGGCGCTGAGCGAAGGCCACACGCGCAAACTGGCCGATGGCACCGGGCTGGGCCTATCCGGACCGCTGTACACCGCACGCCGGCAGTACGCGGAGCAGAATGGGCCATTTATCCACAGCGTGCTGGACGAACTGAGCCAGGCCGAAGCCCTGACGCGCAGCCAGCGTGAAGACAGCATCAACGTGCTTTCGGCCAACATGAACCTGCCCAAGGCGGTGGTGGCGCAGTACATCGACAACCGTCCGCCTTCGCCGATTTCGCCGATTGATGGGAAGGTCCTGGCGGCGCAGCAGGTGACGGCGGATTTGTTTTATCAGAATCGGTTGTTGCCCAAGCGTGTAGACGTTAGTAGCGCGGTTTTGAGGTAGGTATGTGGTGTCTGCTTCCCGAGCTTCGCTCGGTCCCACACCTTTCGCGGCAGTGGTGTCATACAGGCAAAGCTCTTAGCTTTTGGTGGCACCGCAGGTTCATGGGCGGAGCTGCCAAAAGCTAAGAGCTTTGCATCACTGACACCACTGCCGCGAAAGGTGTGGGACCGAGCGAAGCTCGGGAAGCAGGCACCACAAATCTTGGGATTTTTCCCACAGTGTTATCGGAAGTGGCCGGGTACTGCTGCCCCAGGCATCGCCCTATAGTCCTCTGCGTTGCTGAGCATCAGCGACCGGGCGTGCAAGCCTGTCCAGAAACTTAGTCCCGTAAGCGCACAGCAGGCAGTAGAATTGCCTGCTGTGCTCGTTATGGCGGCTATGTGTGGGAGGCCTTCGGGTCTGCCGGCTCTGGACCGGTCTTGCACACCTGCGCATAGCTGCCACCTCATTCGCGTGCAAGCGAGGGTGGCTGTCTCAACTGTCCAGAGTACTTGCCATGACCAACCACGACGCCTCACCCCCCATCTTCCTGATCAACCCCGACTGCCCCGACGTCGACCTCTTCGAATTCGCCACCCGCCGTTTCCAGACGGTGCGCAACCTGATGGAATCCTTGTCGTGCATGAATTCCTGCTCGATCGAGGGCAAGGACCTGAATGTGGTCGCCGAGGTGAGCTATCACCTGCTGCAAGAGGGGTGTGAGGTGCTGGAGCGGGTGCATGTGCGGTGAGGCTGATGGCCTCATCGCGAGCAAGCTTTGCTCCCACGGTGGCAAGGCTCACATCGTTGGTTGCATTGGCACCGTGGGAGTGGGCTCTGCCCGCGAAG
>KI547170.1:117592-157292 GCA_000497835.1 gamma proteobacterium L18
ACCTTGTGGGAGCAACCGGGGTCGCGCTCGACCTTGCTCGCGAGAGGCCGGTAGCAACGCTGCAGAACCTCTCGCCAGACTCAGAACGGCGCATCGCCCAAGATGGTCGCACGCTGCATCACCCGCCGCGCAGGCCGGTAATCATCCACGGCGTAATGCTGGGTGCTGCGGTTATCCCAGAACGCCACGTCATTCTCCTGCCAGCGCCAGCGCACGAAGAATTCCGGGCGGGCGGCGTGGGCGAACAGCAGTTTCAGGATGGCTTCGCTCTCGGCCGGCTCCAGCTCGTTGATCCGCGTAGTAAAACCATCGCTGACGAACAACGTTTTGCGCCCGCTCACCGGGTGGGTGCGGATCACCGGGTGGCTGATCGGCGGGTTCTTGCGCCGGGTTTCTTCCCAGCGCGCCAAGTCTTGCGGGGTGCTGCCGAAGCGTTCCAGGGGGAATGTCTTGGTGAAGTCGTGGGTGGCCGTGAGGCCGTCCAGCAGGCCTTTCATCGGTGCGGACAGCGCTTCATACGCGGCTATGCCGCTGGCCCACAGGGTATCGCCGCCATAGGGCGGGATCACTTTGGCGCTAAGCACCGCGCCCATCGCAGGGTTGGGCAGGAAGGTTACGTCGGTGTGCCAGGTGGCGTTGTCGCGCACGTCGGTGACGGCGGTGTCCAGGATCAGCACTTCGGGCTGTTCCGGCACGTTGGGATAGATGGGGTGGATGTGCAAATCACCAAACTGCGCCGCAAACCTGGCCTGCTGTTGCGGCGTGATCGGCTGATCACGGAAGAACAGTACGTGATGCGCCAGCAACGCCTGCTCGATGGCGTCGCGATTGTCCTGGGCCAGCGGCTGGGCGATGTCGATGCCGCTGATGACAGCGCCGATGGCCGGGCTGATGGGGGTGATGGTCAGGCTCATGGCTGTCTCGTCATTCCAGGTAATCAGCGGTCGATCAATGGCTCTGGCCGTGCCAGGGCACCAGTTTGCGTTGCAGGGCGCGCAGGCCCATTTCCAGCGCGAAGGCGATGATGGCAATCACCAGGATGCCCAGGATCACTACGTCGGTGACCAGGAACTGCGCCGCCGATTGCACCATGAAGCCCAGGCCGCTGGTGGCGGCGATCAGTTCGGCGGCCACCAGGGTAGACCAGCCCACCCCCAGGCCGATGCGCACGCCGGTGAGGATGTCGGGCAGGGCGCTGGGCAGGATCACGTGGCGGATCAGTTGCGCGCGGGTGGCGCCCAGCGACTGGGCGGCGCGCAGTTTGGCTGGGTCGACCGTGCGCACGCCGGTAGCAGTGGCGATGGCGATGGGGGCGAAGATGGCCAGGTAGATCAGCAGCACTTTCGACAGCTCGCCAATGCCGCACCAGATTACGATCAGCGGCAGGTAGGCCAATGGCGGGATAGGGCGGTAGAACTCGATCAACGGGTCGAAGATGCCGCGTGCGATACGGTTGGTGCCAATGGCGATGCCGATCGGGATGGCGGTGAGGATGGCGAAGCCCAGGGCCAGGCCAATACGGCTCAGGCTGGCACCCAGGTGCTGCCACAGGGTGGCGTCCATGTAGCCCTTGGTCGCCAGCAGCCAGCCTTTTTCCAGCACGGCGGTGGGTGGCGGCAGGAACAACGGCTCGATCAGGCCGCTGGCGGTCACGGCCCACCATACAGCCAGCAGTGTCAGCAGGGTGATGGCGCTGATGGCGCGGGTGCTCAGTTGGCGCCGTGGCTTGACCGGTTTGACCAAAGTGGCCTGGGCGTTGGCGGGGGCCTGGTAGCTGCTCATGCCAGCTCCTGTTGCAATGCGGTGCGTTGGGAAAAGACCCGCGAGAGTACGTATTCGCGGGTTTCGATGAAGCGTGGGTCGGACTTGATCGAACGGGCCGACTCGCCATGGCCGTAGCGCTGGCCGAAGTCCAGGTTGAGGCGTTCCACCACCTGGCCTGGGTTGGGCGCCAGCAGGATCAGGTCGGTGGCCAGGAACACGGCTTCCTCGATGTCGTGTGTAATCAGGAACACCGGCTTGGCGGTGCGCTTCCACACTTGCAGCAGCAGTTCCTGCATTTGTTCGCGGGTGAAGGCATCGAGGGCGCCGAAGGGTTCGTCCATCAGCAGCACGCGCGGGTCGGCGGCCAGGGCGCGGGCCAGGCCGACACGTTGCTTCTGGCCGCCGGACAGTTGCCAGATGCGGCGGCTGCCGAAATCGGCCAAGTCCACCAGGGCGAGCATGTCGCGGGCGCGCAGTTCGCGCTTCTCGCGGGGCACGCCAGCCAGTTGAAGGCCGAAGGCGACGTTGGCCAGCACGTCCTGCCAGGGCAGCAGCGCATCGTCCTGGAACACCACGCCGCGCTCGGCGCTGGGGCCTTTGACCGGCACGCCGTCGAGGGTGATGCGCCCGGCGCTGGGTTCGATGAAACCGGCGATCAGGTTCAGCAGCGAGGTTTTGCCGCTGCCCGAAGGGCCCAGGGCCACCAGCAGTTGTTGCGGGCCGAGGGACAGGTTGATGTCGGCCAGTACCGGCGTGCTGGCGCCTGGGTATTGGGCGCTGATGCGCTCGAGTTGCAGCAGGGCCATGGATCGATCCTCGTTGGGCTGCTCTGCTGACCTCTGTGGGAGTGGGCTGTGCAGATGGGTACAAAAGGTTTACTGAACGAACTTCGCGCTCACGTACGGGGCGTAGTCGGGCAGTACGGCGTCGACCTTGCCTTGTTCTTTCAGGAAGGTGGCGGTGTTGGTGATGGCCTGGGTAGTAGGGGCACCCAGTGCGGTCACCTGGTCTGCGGCCAGCGGGTAGACATTGCCCTGCAACAGCAGCGGGATGTCAGCCGCCTTGGCACCCGAAAGCTTCACCAGCTTGTCGACATTGCTTTGGTTGGCCAGCCAGGCTTTCGGGTCTTTGCGGTAGTCGGCGTAGGCGTCCAGGGTCACTTTGGCAAATGCCTTGACGATTTCCGGATGCTTGGCGGCAAAGTCCTTGCGCACGATCCAGGCGCCAAACGTTGGCGCGCCGACCTGGGCCAGCTCGCCCGAGGTGATCAGCACCTTGCCGCTTTCCTTGGCCACGCCCAGGGCTGGGTCCCAGACGTAGGTGGCGTCGATGTCGCCGCGCTTCCAGGCCGCGATAATGGCCGGTGGGTCAAGGTTGAGGATGGTAACCCTGGAGGGGTCGATCTTCCACTGTTTGAGGGCCGCCAGCAGGCTGTAGTGACCAGTGGACACGAACGGCACGGCGATCTTCTTGCCCACCAGGTCTTGCGGGCTGTTGATGCCCGCACCGTTGCGGGCCACCAGGGCCTCGGCAGCGCCGATCTGGGTGGCGATCAGGAAGGTTTCCACCGGCAGTTGGCGGGTGGCGGCGGCAGCCAGGGGGCTGGAGCCGACGTAGCCGATCTGCACGTCACCGGAGGCGACGGCAGTGATGACCTGTGCGCCACCGTCGAATTTGCGCCAGTTGATGGTCGATTGGGTGGCTTTCTCGTACGCACCATCGGCCTGGGCCACCTTGGCCGGGTCGACGGTGGTCTGGTAGGCCACGGTGAAGTCGGTGGCCTGGGCCATGAACGTGGCGCCTGCCAGGGTGACGGCCGCCAGCAGGCGGAGGGGTTTGAATCGGGACATGGTGCAGCTCCTCGTCAGGCGGCCGGATGGCTTGTAAGAAGTTAAGACTAAGTGATCTAAGAATCGGTAAATAAATAACCGTTTTTCATTAGCTTAGGCCAGCGCATTGTAGCCGCTGCCGCCCCAGTGTGCGCCCTGCCTCTGTAGCAGTTACTGTCTTGAAAGCGCGTTGTCTGCATCGCGACCAAGGTCGGCTCCTACGCCGTGCGTGGTAGGAGCCGGCCTTGGCCGCGATGCAGACAACGCTGACCTGTAGCAACTGCCGAAGGCTGCGTCATAGGCGGCGCGGTGAGTCAGTAACTGCGCGGCGTCCGGGACGCGGCCTGGCGGCCGCTGCTACAGAAGATCGGCGGTGGTCAGTTGACGAACTTGGCGCTGACGTATGGAGAGTAGTCGGGCAGCACGCTTTCGACTTTGCCCTGCTCCTTGAGGAACTCAGCGGTCTGGCCGATCGCCTTGGCGGTACCGCCTTGCAGCAGCGCTGCGGTCTGCTGCGCCTTGGCGTCCGGGAACGCCGAGCCGGCGAGCAATTCCGGCACGTCGGTGGCGTTGGCACCGGTCAGTTTGGCGATTTTCTGTACAGGGACTGAGTCAGCCGTCCAGGCGTCCTTGTGCGCCGCATAGTCAGCGAACGAGTCCAGCGTCACCTTGGCAAACTGTGCGATCACCTCGGGATGCTTGTCGGCGTAGTCCTTGCGCGCGACCCACACTTCGAACGTCGGCGCCCCCCACTGGCCCACCTGGGCGGCGTCGGTGAGGGTCTTGCCGGTCTTGCGTATTTCGCCCAGCGCAGGCGACCAGACGAAGGCGCCGTCGATGTCGCCGCGCTTCCAGGCAGCGGCGATTTCGGCCGGCTGCAGGTTCACCACCTTGACCTTGCCCTCCAGGCCCCAGTGCTTGAGCGCGCCCAGCAGGCTGTAGTGCGAGGTGGACACGAACGGCGTGGCGATGGTCTTGCCCACCAGGTCCTGCGGGTTGTTGATGCCGCTGCCGTTGCGCACCACCAGGGCCTCGGCGGCGTTGATCTGCGCCGAGACGATGAAAGCCACGATCGGCAGTTTGCGCGAAGCGGCGGCGGCCAGCGGGCTGGAGCCCAGGTTGCCGATCTGCACATCACCCGAGGCGATGGCGGTCACCACCTCCGGGCCGCTGTTGAAGCGGCGCCAGTCGATCTTCTCGCCGATGGCCTTCTCGTAGGCGCCGTCGGCCTGGGGGACTTTGCTGGGGTCGATGCCGGTCTGGTAGCCGATGGTCAGGTTGGCGGCCGGGGCGCTCAAGCCAAACCCGGCGAGGGCGATGGCGGCGAACAGGCGGCGGTAGGGCAGGGTGATGGCCATATTGGGTGCCTTGGGTGTCGGGTTGTTGTTGGAATCAGGGGTGCCAGATGGCGACGGTCTTGGTGTCGACCGGCTTGGGCAACAGCCCGGCGCTGAAGAAGGCGTCGGCGATGCTTTGCTGTTCGCCCAGCTGGTCGAGCTTCACCGGCTGCACCTGGTAGGTGCGATGCTGGTTGGCGGCCTGCACCGTGGCGCTGTCGAGGTTGCCCCACAGCGGGCCAAGCACGGCGGCGGCCTGGTCGGGGTGGGCCTTGGTCCATTCACCGGCTTTCTGCAGGTCGGCGAATACCAGCTTGAGCACGTCCGGGTGGGCCTGGGCATACGCGGTGCTGGTCAGGTAATAGCGCTTGTACTGGGCCAGCCCTGCGCCGCCGGCCAGCACGCGGGTGGGCAACTGCCGCTGCACGCTGGTGAGGAATGGTTCCCAGGTCACCCACGCGTCTACCTTGCCGTTTTCGAAGGCGGCGCGGCCATCGGCCGGGGTCAGGTAGGCGGGTTGGATATCGCTGAATTTCAGCCCCGCCTTGTTCAGCGCGGCGATCAGCAGGTAATGGGTGCCGGCGGCCTTGGTGACTGCAACCTTCTTGCCCTTCAGGTCGGCCAGCGTTTTCAGCGGGCTGTCCTGGCGCACCACGATGGCCTGGGCATCGGGCGAGGCAGTTTCCTGGGCGAAGAAAGTGAGGTTGGCGCCAGCGGCCTGGGCGAACACCGGCACGGTGTCGGCCACGTCGGCGCTGATGTCGACATTGCCCACGTTCAACGACTCCAGCAGCGGCAGGCCGCTGGGGAATTCATGCCAGCTGACTTGCACACCGTGGGCGGCCAAGTCCTTCTCCAGGGTGCCTTGCTGCTTGAGCAGGGTGATCAGCGTGGAGGATTTCTGGTAGCCGATACGCAGGGTTTCGGCGGCCTGCGCCGAGGCGTTGAAGATGAAAAGGCTGAGGGCGGCGATTAAAACTTTGTTCACGGGCGGACGGCGAACGGACATGAAGCACCTCTGACCGCAGGGCGGCTGGTTGAGAAGGGGTGACGGGATGTCCGGTGGTCCGGTTGCTGAAAGCTAAACGATCTAAAAATTAGATTGCAAAGACTGTTTAGTAATTAGCTTAGAGGTCGATACAGGCTTTAGGCCATTGGTTTGGGCCAAGCGGATATTTATTCCAAAACGGTCTGAAAAGAGATGAAACAATTCTTTTTAGAGTTATGAAATATTATTTACTCTTGCCCGTCACAAAATGGACATAGACCATCGTCGTAAACCGACCTAGAGCGGTTGACGCGGTGCTCGCCGGTGGCACTAATCGCGGCACCCCCAGCGTAATGGACAGAAGATCCAGGATTGGGGCAGATAAAAATTAGAATCATTACAGGAGCAACACAATGTACAAGTCTTCACTGGCTCTGGCCGTGGCTGTTGGGGTGTTTACTGCCCACGCTGGCGCCGAAGGTTTCATCGATGACAGCAAGGCTACGCTGAAGCTGCGCAACTATTACATCAACACGGATAACCGTGATTCGGCTGCTCCGAAAACCAACAACTATTCTGCAGAGTGGGGCCAAGGCTTCCAGCTCGATTTCCAGTCGGGTTACACCGCAGGTACCGTAGGCTTCGGTGTTGACGCCATTGGCCTGCTGGGTGTGCGTCTGGACGGTGGTCGTGGCCGTTCCGGCAACTACTCGGGTGCCTCCGACGGCGGTACCGTTTTCCCTACTGACGGCAACGATCCGGCCAGCGAGTTCTCGAGCGTAGGCTTGACCGCCAAGGCCAAGATCTCCAAGACCGAGCTGAAGCTGGGTACGCTGATGCCGAAGCTGCCGGTCATCCAGTACAACGATGGTCGTCTGTTGCCGCAGACCTTCGAAGGTGGCCAGATCACCTCGAACGAGATCAAGGACCTGACCCTGGTTGCCGGTCAGATCGATACCGCTAAAGGCCGTAACTCCAGCAACAACGAAAACCTGTCCATCAACGGTTCCAACGGCAGCGGTAACAGCAACGCCACAGGAGCTAATGTGGCCCGCAGCAACAAGTTCTACTACGCCGGTGCCGACTACAAGGTTACCAAGGACCTGCTGGTCCAGTACTACTACGGCGAACTGACCAACTTCTACCAGCAGCACTTCCTGGGCCTGGTACACAACTGGGCAATCGGCCCGGGCGTGCTGAAGTCTGACCTGCGTGTATTCCACAGCACCGACGACGGCGTCAGCTCCACTGACACCGATCACTTCAGCTCGGGTGATTACCGTGGCGTGGCCAGCGGTCGCGGCCCGGTCGACAACAATCTGTACAGCGGTCTGTTCCTGTACACCGTTGCCGGTCACACCTTCGGTGGCGGCTACCAGGTCAGCAACGGCAGCTCCGACTTCCCGTGGCTGAACCAGGGCGACGGTTCGTCGAACTACACCATTACCGACATGCAGATCCAGAAGTTCGGCCGTGCCGGCGAGCGTACCTGGCAAGCTCGCTACTCGTATGACTTCGCTGCCCTGGGCCTGCCAGGTGCAACCGCCGGTATCGTCTACCTGCGTGGCGACAACATCGACACCGTTGCTTCTAACCGCGCCGTTTCCGGTACTGGCCGTTCGGAATGGGAACGCGACCTGACCCTGGCTTACGTAGTACCTACCGGTACGCTGAAAGGCTTGGGCTTCACCTGGAAAAACGCCATGTGGCGCAACGACATTCCAGGTCAGCGCGACCAGGACGAAAACCGTGTGATCGTCAGCTACTCGATCCCACTGAAGTAATTTCGTCGTAACCACAAAAACCCGCTGCGGACCTTGTCCCCGGCGGGTTTTTTTTTGCTCCTGCCGGTTATTCCTTTTAGTGCTTAATAAATCGATATTTATTCTTTTTATTTCGTCTACGCTGAGTGCACAGTAGTCCCCATACAGCACTCACCCAGGAGCAAGGCCCCTCATGAGCATCCGCCTCGGCGATATCGCCCCCGATTTCGAACAAGACTCCAGCGCCGGCAAGATCCGTTTCCACGAGTGGCTGGGCAACAGCTGGGGTGTGTTGTTCTCCCACCCAGCCGACTTCACCCCGGTGTGCACCACCGAGCTGGGTTTCACCGCCAAGCTCAAGGAAGAATTTGCCAAGCGCAACGTCAAGGCCATCGCCCTGTCGGTGGACCCGGTGGACTCGCACCACAAGTGGATCGAAGACATCAACGAAACCCAGAACACCACCGTCAACTTCCCGATCCTGGCCGACGCCGATCGCAAAGTGGCTGACCTGTACGACCTGATCCACCCCAACGCCAACGACACCCTCACCGTGCGCTCGCTGTTCGTGATCGACCCGAACAAGAAAGTGCGCCTGACCATTACCTACCCCGCCAGCACCGGCCGCAACTTCCACGAGATCCTGCGGGTGATCGATTCGCTGCAGCTCACGGACAACCACAAGGTAGCGACCCCGGCCAACTGGCAGGACGGTGACGAGGTAGTGATTGTGCCGTCGCTCAAGGACGAGGAAGAGATCAAGCAACGCTTTCCCAAGGGCTACCGCGCGGTGAAGCCGTACCTGCGCCTGACCCCTCAGCCCAACCGCTGAGCACAGATTCATCTTGTGGGAGCGGGCTCTGCCCGCGAACTAAGCACCGCAGTGCCTTTGCAATTACGCGGCGTTATTTTCGCGGGCAGAGCCCGCTCCCACAACCAAAGATTCATCCTCCCACGACAGGGTTTCAGGGCCGTTGATCACGGCCCTTTTTTTGCCTGAAAATGCATATGCTTTCATCGTCTAACCACATGAAAAAATATGATTTATGGATATATAAAAGGCCTGTTATGGTCAGTGCCATCTCGCTGATCGCGAGGCCTTTTGGACAACGAAGGAAGCGTCGCAATGCTGGTTGTATCTCTTGGTGGCAGTCCCAGTGTGCGCTCGCGATCCGGTGTGTTGCTGGAACAGACACGCCTTTGGTTGCAGCGTCATAACGTCGAAGTGGTGACTTTCCAGGTACGCGACTTCGCGGCCGAGGACTTGCTGCACGCCCGTTTCGACAGCCCCAAGGTGCTCGACTTTCTGGAGCTGGTGCAGAAGGCCGACGGACTGATCGTTGCCACCCCGGTGTACAAGGCGTCGTTCAGCGGCGCATTGAAAACCCTGCTGGACCTGCTGCCCGAGCGCGCGCTGGCCAACAAGGTGGTATTGCCCATCGCCACCGGCGGCAGCATCGCCCACATGCTGGCGGTGGATTACGCCCTGAAGCCGGTGTTGGCCGCGCTCAAGGCCCAGGAAATGCTGCAGGGGATCTTTGCTGACGACAGCCAGATCGCCTACGGCGAAGGCAGCGCCGCGGCGCAGCTGGCGCCGGCGCTGGAACAGCGCCTGGCCAATGCCCTGGACGAGTTCCACTACGCGCTGAGCCGCCGGCCCCATGCGCTGGACCCGGGCATCCTCAACGAAAGACTTTTGAGCGCGCGCTGGAGTATCTAAGTGGGAGCGGGCTCTGCCCGCGAAATGAACACCGCGGTGTGTTCTTCGCGGGCAGAGCCCGCTCCCACAGGTTTCAAATTCACTGGCCTTACTCGCCCGCCAACGGGCAAGCAGGTGCAGCCAATACCCTATCTAGCAAAGGAGCGGCGCTATGCGCACAGTCTTTTTGCGTCGTGGGCTGGTCGCTCTGTTTGCTGCGGCTGTGTCGTTCGGCGCCATCACCCAGGCCCAGGCTGACACCCTGCGCATCGGCTATCAGAAATACGGCACCCTGGTGCTGCTCAAGGCCCGTGGCTCACTGGAGAAACGCCTGGCCGCCCAGGGCGTGCAAGTGCAGTGGACCGAGTTCCCCGGCGGCCCGCAGTTGCTCGAAGGCCTGAACGTAGGCTCCATCGATTTCGGCGTAACCGGCGAGACCCCGCCGGTGTTTGCCCAGGCGGCCGGCGCCGACCTGCTGTACGTGGCCCACGAGCCGCCCGCGCCCCACAGCGAAGCCATCCTGGTGCCCAAGGATTCGCCGATCAAATCCGTGGCCGATCTGAAAGGCAAAAAGGTCGTGCTCAACAAGGGCTCCAACGTGCACTACCTGCTGGTGCGCGCCCTGGAAGACGCCGGCCTGAAGTACACCGATATCCAAACCGTGTTCCTGCCACCGGCCGACGCCCGCGCCGCCTTTGAGCGCGGTGCCGTCGACGCCTGGGTCATCTGGGACCCCTACCAGGCCGCCGCCGAACAGCAATTGCAAGCCCGCACCCTGCGTGACGGCAAGGGCCTGGTCGACAACAACCAGTTCTACCTGGCCACCAAGCCGTACGCGCAACAGCATCCGCAAGTGATCGCCACCCTGGTCGACGAAGTGCGTTCGGTTGGCGAGTGGTCCAAGTCCAACCCCGAGCAGGTGACCAAGGAAGTCTCGCCCCTGCTGGGCCTGCCGGCCGACATCACCCTGACCTCGGTGAAGCGCCAAGGCTTTGGTGCCGAGTTCATCACCCCTGAGGTGGTGGCTGCGCAGCAAAAGATCGCCGACGCCTTCTACCAGCTCAAGCTGATTCCCAAGCCGTTGAGCATCAAGGATGTGATCTGGACGCCGCCTGCCAAGGTCGCGACCGCCCCGTGATTTGTACCGTGGGCCGGCGCGTCGCGTCGGCCCCAGCCACCCTTAGGAGACAACTCCAATGAGCCTCAATATTTTCTGGTTTCTTCCCACCCATGGCGACGGCCACTACCTGGGCACCGCCGAGGGCGCGCGCGCCGTGGACCATGGCTACCTGCAACAGATCGCGCAGGCGGCCGACCGCCTGGGCTTTGGTGGCGTGCTGATCCCCACGGGGCGTTCCTGCGAGGATTCCTGGCTGGTGGCGGCATCGCTGATCCCGGTGACTCAGCGCCTGAAGTTCCTGGTGGCGCTGCGCCCCGGCATCATTTCGCCCACCGTCGCGGCGCGCCAAGCAGCCACCCTGGACCGTCTGTCCGGCGGCCGCGCACTGTTCAACCTGGTGACCGGCGGTGATCCGGAAGAGCTGTCCGGGGACGGCCTGTTCCTCACGCACGAAGAGCGCTACGAAGCCTCGGTGGAGTTCACCCGCATCTGGCGTCGCGTGCTGGAAGGCGAGACCGTGGACTACGACGGCAAGCACATCACCGTGAAGGGCGCTCGACTGCTGTACGAACCCGTCCAGCAGCCGCGTCCGCCGCTGTATTTCGGTGGTTCTTCGGATGCCGCCCAGGACCTGGCCGCCGAGCAGGTGGAGATGTACCTGACCTGGGGCGAGCCGCCGGCGGCCGTCGCCGAGAAAATTGCCCAGGTGCGCGCCAAAGCCGCCAAGCTGGGCCGCACCGTGCGCTTCGGGATTCGCCTGCACGTGATTGTGCGCGAAACCAGCGCCGAGGCCTGGGCAGCGGCCGAGCGCCTGATATCGAACGTGGACGACGAAACCATCGCCCGCGCCCAGGCTTCGCTGGCGCGCTTTGATTCGGTGGGCCAGCAGCGCATGGCGGCCTTGCATGGCGGCGACCGCAACAAGCTGGAAGTTAGCCCCAACCTTTGGGCTGGCGTAGGGCTGGTGCGTACCGGTGCCGGCACCGCGCTGGTGGGCGATGCGGAAACGGTGGCGGCACGGGTCAAGGAATACGCAGACCTGGGTATCGACACCTTCATCTTCTCCGGCTATCCGCACCTGGAGGAGTCCTATCGAGTGGCCGAACTGCTGTTCCCCCTGCTGGATGTGCAAAAGCCCGAGTGGCCGCAGGGTGGCAGGCCGGTCAAGGCGGCGGGTGAAATCGTGGCCAACGATATCGTGCCCCAAGCTGCGTCGCGGAGCTGAGGGCTGGTCATGGAAAAAATTATCCACAGGCTGGCGCCTTGGGCGCTGCCCGTCCTGCTGCTGGCGGTATGGCAGTTATCAGTGAGCGCCGGCTGGCTGTCCACGCGCATCCTCCCGGCGCCCAGCGCCGTGGTGGAGGCGGGCGTGGAGCTGGTACGCAGCGGTGAAATCTGGACCCACCTGGCCATCAGTGGCTGGCGGGCCGGTGTCGGCTTCGTCATTGGCGGTTCGCTGGGCTTGTTCCTGGGCTTCGTGGTCGGCTTGTCGAAATGGGGCGAGCGCCTGCTCGACAGCTCAATGCAGATGATCCGCAACGTGCCGCACCTGGCGCTGATCCCGCTGGTGATTCTGTGGTTCGGCATCGACGAGTCAGCGAAGATCTTCCTGGTGGCCCTGGGCACCCTGTTCCCGATCTACCTGAACACCTACCACGGCATCCGCAACGTCGACCCGGCGCTGGTGGAAATGGCGCGCAGCTATGGCTTGAGCGGCTTTGCACTGTTCCGTCAGGTCATCCTGCCAGGGGCACTGCCGTCGATCCTGGTGGGCGTGCGCTTTGCCCTGGGGTTCATGTGGCTGACGCTGATCGTGGCGGAAACCATCTCGGCCAGCTCCGGCATCGGCTACCTGGCCATGAACGCTCGTGAATTCCTGCAGACCGACGTGGTGGTGCTGGCCATCGTCCTCTACGCCGTGCTGGGCAAGCTCGCCGACCTGGCCGCCCGTGGCCTGGAACGCGTGTGGCTGCGCTGGCACCCCGCCTATCAAGTGGTCAAGGGAGGTGCCGCATGACGGCCGTATTGAAAGGGCAACCGCCGCGCTTGCTGCAAGGCATCCCGCTGGCGCTGGGCAAGCTGCACAAATCCTTCGGCAGCCGTCAGGTGCTCAAGGACATCGACCTGCACATTCCGGCCGGGCAATTCGTGGCGGTGGTAGGCCGCAGTGGTTGCGGCAAAAGCACCCTGCTGCGCCTGCTGGCCGGCCTCGACAAACCCAGTGGCGGTGAGCTGCTGGCCGGCTCCGCGCCGCTGAGCCAGGCCCGTGACGACACGCGCTTGATGTTCCAGGAAGCACGCCTGCTGCCGTGGAAAAAGGTCATCGACAACGTCGGCCTGGGCCTCAAAGGCAACTGGCGCCCGCAAGCGTTGGAAGCGTTGGAAGCGGTAGGCCTGGCCGAGCGCGCCAATGAATGGCCGGCGGCCTTGTCCGGTGGCCAGAAGCAGCGCGTGGCCTTGGCCCGGGCACTTATCCACAAGCCGCGCCTGCTGTTGCTCGACGAGCCGTTGGGCGCACTGGACGCCCTGACCCGCATCGAGATGCAGCAATTGATCGAGCGCCTGTGGAAGCAGCACGGCTTCACCGTGCTGCTGGTGACCCACGACGTGGCCGAAGCGGTGGCGGTGGCTGATCGGGTCATCCTGATCGAAGACGGCGAAGTGGGCCTGGACCTGCACGTCGAACTGCCACGCCCGCGTGCCCGTGGCTCGCACCGCCTGGCGGCGCTGGAAACCGAAGTCCTCAACCGTGTGCTGGCGTTGCCGGGCACACCACCCGAACCCGAGCCTACGGCTCCCTTGCCCACGCAACTGCGCTGGGCACTCTGAACCTTACCCACGTTTGAACAGGAAGAATCACATGACCATCAAAGCGATCAACGTCCGCAACCAGTTCAAAGGCACCGTGAAGGAAATCATCGAAGGCCCGGTGCTGTCGGAAATCGACGTGCAGACCGCCTCCGGCATCGTCACCTCGGTGATCACCACCCGCTCGGTGCGCGAGCTGGAGTTGGTGATTGGCAGTGAAGTGATTGCCTTCGTGAAATCCACCGAGGTGTCGATCGCCAAGTTGTAATCAGCGTTCAGGCAGTTTTCAGCCCCGCAGGGTTCACCCTGTGGGGCTTTTTTATGCGCAAAAATTTGCGACAAATGGAAACAAATTCATCACGCGTGATGTATTGCACTCTCCAGCAGAAGGCGTATGTTTATCACATGTGATACGGAACAGACACAATGACGGATAAGCCAGACAGCCCGAAACCGGCAGCCAAAAAGCTGCCCGCGGAGAAGAAAACCTCCAGCTTCTACATGAAGCGGATGCGGGCCGGCCTGGCCGATGCCGGCTATGTGAAACACGAAGCCTGGGTGCTCCCGGAGAACCGCGGGTTGCTCAAGCAGGTGGAAAAACAGCTTCGTCAGCCGGTGATGGCTGGCACATTCAAGTTGGAGGAACACATGACCACAGCGGAGAAATGGACCCTTGACCGCCTTCACCAGGCCTTCCAGGCCCTGGACGAAGTAGCGTCGAAGGAAATCACCCTGACCCTGGTGCAAGGCGCGGAACAGAGCCTGAAGCTGGAAATGAACGAATACGGCGGCCTGCCGATTCATATTGCGGTGGTGGGCGAGCAGATCATCGTCGACACCGTGCTGGTGGACGTCGACTCGATCAAGGACCTGGCGCACTTCAACGAAGCCGTGCTGCGCAGCCGCGAGCTGTTCCCGCTGTCGTCCATCGGCCTCGAGCAAATGCCCAACGGCCAGACCGTCTACAACATGTTCGGCGCGCTGAGTGCCAGTTCCAGCCTGACCAACGTGGTGACCGAAGTGTTCACCCTGGTGGACAACGTACAGCGCGCCGCCGAAGCCTTTCAGGGCTTCTTCAAGTAACCGCCAAGGAGTAACGACATGAGTAATCAATCCATCTGGAGCAAGTTGTTCACGGCGCTGCGCGGCGGTGCCAGCGAAGTCGGCGAGACCATCGTCGATCACCAGGCCCTGCGCATTCTCGATCAGGAGATCCGCGACGCCGACACCGCGCTGGCCAATGCCAAGCGCGAGCTGGTGACCATCATGGCCAAGCACAAGCTGGCCACTGACCGCGTGGCCCAGTACGACGCCCGCATCAGCGACCTGGAAACCAAGGCCCTGGCCGCCATGAAAGCCGAGCGCAACGACCTGGCCCACGAAGTGGCCGAGGCCATTGCCGTGCAGGTCAACGAGCGCGAGACCGAGCACAAGCAGGTTGTCGAGTTCGGCGGCTACGTCGAGAAAATGCGCAAGGACATCACCAAGGCTGAAGCGCGCATCAAAAGCCTGCGCCAGCAGGTGGACGTGGCCAAGGCCCGTGAAAGCGTGCAGAAGGCCCAGGTCAGCGCCTCCATCGCCAGCGGCGGTGCCAATGGCAAGCTGGAGACTGCGGTGGGTACCTTGAACCGCCTGCAGGCCAAGCAGGAGCAGCGCGCTGCCGAGCTGGAAGCCCAGGACCAGTTGGCTGATGCTTCCACCGGCAACGACCTGGAGCGCAAGCTCAAGGAAGCGGGCATCGTGCCGGACACCGGCAGCGCCGACGCCATCCTGGAGCGCCTGCGCAAGCAGCAGGCTGGCTAGTAACCGCCATAGGCCTGCCTTTGTGGGAGTGGGCTCTGCCCGCGAAAAGTACACCGCGAGTATCTGAAACACCGCGGTGTCTGTTTCGCGGGCAGAGCCCGCTCCCACAGGCGATGTTGTTTGCCCAGGGGTTGATGCTCGAAGGGAGATGGTGTGATCGCCGCCAAGGATTTCAAACCCGTACTCTGGCTAGCCGGGGTAATGTGCGTGGTGCAGGTGCTCAACCTGCTGTCGGGCTATAGCCTCAACACCTATGGCCTGCTGCCGCGTTCGGCCCATGGCTTGCTGGGCATCGTCAGCGCACCGTTCCTGCACGGTTCCCTCTGGCACCTGCTGGGCAACCTGGTGCCGTTCGTGGTGCTGGGCGCGCTGGTGGCCAAGGACGGCATTGGCCGCTTCCTGACCGCCAGTGCGCTGATCGTTGTGATCGGCGGCCTGCTGGTGTGGTTGTTCGGCCGTGGCTACTACCATGTAGGCGCCAGTGGCTGGGTGTTCGGTTTGTGGGTGTACGTGCTGGCGCGGGCCTGGTTCCATCACAGCTGGGCCAATCTGTTCTGCGCCGTGGCAGCCCTGGTGCTGTACGGTGGGCTGGTGTTCGGTTTTCTGCCACGCTATGGCGTCTCGTTCGAGTCCCATATCGCCGGTGCGGTGGCGGGGCTGGTGGCGGCACGGATGCTTTTGCGCAAAGAAGAAGGAGTTCGATAGATGGGTTGGTTCAAGCAAATCATGGGGCTGGAGGCGCCTGCCGCCAAACCGCAGGCCCCGGTCGAAGGCGCGCTGGGCTTGGCCCAGGGCCGTTCGGTGAGCTTCGACAGCACGCTCAAGTTGCTGCTCGACGGCCACACCCGGGTCGCCATTCCCGGTACCCAGCAGATCTGGAGCGTGGGCAGCGTCGACCTGGGCCAGTCCCAGTGGTTGAGCCGCTACTACATGGACGACGAAGACTACTGGCTGCAGGTGCACACCAGCGGCACTCAGGATGGCCAGGTGGAATCGGTGATCCTGTTCAATTACCTGCGCTACGCCACCATCAGCAGCACCGCCGAGTTGCAGCGCCTGGCCGGCCCCACCAGCGACATCGGGCCGCCCACCTACACCCTTGACGGTGTGCAGTACACCCGCGAGTGGGGCACCGAGGCCGGCCAGACCGAGCTGGTGGACCTGCGCGAGCGCGTGGTCAACCCCAATGAGTCCTACGTGGTGGAGCATCGGGCGATGCTGTATGCCCGTGACACCGGACTCACCGACCGCCGCGAATTTTTGCTGTTCTCGGTAGAGCAGGATGAAGAGGGCACCGTCAGCCTCAGCGCCTCGCTGGGCATTTCGCTGTACTCCACCGACCTGCACATTCTCTGACGCCCCATAAGGACATGCCATGCTAGACGCACTCTCGATTTCCCTGAACCCCACCGCGGTGCTGGGTTTCCTGATCTACCTGCTGGGCGCGGCGATCTTCCTCGCGCTGTTCCAGTTCATCTACACGCGCATGACCCCGCACAAGGAATTCGAGCTGATCCGCGAGGGCAACGTCGCTGCCGCCATCGCCCTGGGCGGTGCCATCATCGGCTTCGCCATTCCGGCCAGCAACGTGATTGCCTACTCCATCAGCCTGCTGGATTTCGTGGTGTGGGCCTTGATCGCAGGTGTGGTGCAACTGCTGGCGTTCCTGGCCGTGAGCCTGGTGCTCAAGGGCGTGTCGGCGCGTATCCAGCGCGGCGAACTGGCCACGGGCATCTACGTGGCGGCGGTGGCGATCAGCGTGGGCATGCTCAATGCCGCCTGCATGACGCCCAACACCAACTGATCGCGGAGCCAGGGATGAAACGAAGCAAGTACGTACAACTGTCGCTGGCCGCCTCGGTGGCGCTGGCGGTGGCCGGCTGTGGTGCGCCGGAGAAGACTTACCAGGTCAAGAAGACCTTCGATTTCAAGACAGTCGCCGAGTGCACCGCGCAGAAGTTTCCCGTGGACGTGTGCTCCGACGCCTACATCGCCGCGCTCAACCAGCACCGCAAGATTGCCCCGGTATACGACAACAAGGCCGACTGCGAAGCCGACTTTGTGCCGGACTACTGCCAGGTCGATTCGGCGGGCAAGTTCATGCCGCAGCTGGGCGGTTTCGAGATGGACGCCGATGGCACCGTCACCCAGTCGCAACTGGATGCGGCCAAAGCCGAGGTGGCGCGCAGCGGCGGTGAAAGCAGCGGTGGCGGCTTCAACAGCAACGGCCTGCTCACGGGCCTGCTGATCGGCCACAT
Source organism: gamma proteobacterium L18 (assembly GCA_000497835.1). Classification (GTDB taxonomy): domain Bacteria; phylum Pseudomonadota; class Gammaproteobacteria; order Pseudomonadales; family Pseudomonadaceae; genus Aquipseudomonas. The sequence continues at coordinate 134,962 of KI547170.1, forward strand.
GCTGAGCAGCAGCACCGGTAACTTCAGGTCGGCGCCGGTGTATCAGTACCGTGATGACCGCGGCAATTACTCCAGCTCCACCCTGGGCTCGCGCATCAACAGCGGTGCCACCTTCTCGCGCTCGCGTCAGAGCGAGTCGGGCAATGGCTACAGCAGTGGCAGTTTCGGTCGCACCAATGCCAACCCAGTGTCGGTGCGCCAGGCCACCACCCGCGGCGGCTTCGGCAGTTCGGCCACGGCACGCAGCGGCTGGGGTGGTTCTTCCTCGTCGCGCAGCAGTTTTGGCGGGTGAGGGCGGCATGAAGAAAATCGCCATCGCCGAACGCCCCGACTGGAAGCAGACGGCCGAGCAGCTGGGCTTCATGTTCCACACCATCGATGGCGAACCCTACTGGGATGAAAGCGCCTACTACCAGTTCAGCCTCAAGCAGATCGAGGACGACCTGGAAGACCCGACCCAGGAGCTGCACGACATGTGCATGGACCTTGTCGGCCAGGTGGTGCACAGCGAAGAGCAACTGGAGCGCCTGGCCATCCCCGCCGCCTTTCACGACCTAGTCCGCACCTCATGGCTGGAAGGCCATCCGCACCTGTACGGGCGCATGGACTTTTCCTATGACGGCACTGGCCCGGCCAAGCTGCTGGAACTGAACTACGACACGCCCACCAGCCTCTACGAGGCCTCGGCCTTCCAGTGGGGCTGGCTGGAGCAGTGCCTTGAGCGCGGGCTGCTGCCGGCCGGGGTCGACCAGTTCAACAGCATCGACACCCGCCTGCACGAAGCCTTTGCTGCGCTGAATATCCAGCGGCCGTTCTACTTCGCCTCCATCAAGGGCTCGGTGGAAGACAAGGCCACCACCGATTACCTGCGCCTGATCGCCGAGAAGGTGGGCATCAAGTCGCGGCACATCGACCTGGAGGACATCGGTTTGCTGGACGGCCGCTTCGTCGACCTGGAGGATCGCTGGATACCGCACCTGTTCAAGCTGCACGCCTGGGAGTTCATCTTCCATGAGCCGTTCGGCGCGGCCATCGCCCAGTGCGACACGCAGTTCATCGAGCCGGCGTGGAAGGCCATTCTGTCCAACAAGGGCATCCTGCCGATGCTGTGGGAGGCGCACAAAGGCCACCCCAACTTGCTGGAAAGCCACCTGGACAGCAACCCGCGTTCGGCGGTGCCGAAGGGCTGGGTGCGCAAGCCCTATTTCTCTCGCGAGGGGGCGAATATCGAGTTGCGTACGGCGGACGATCAGTTGCATGTGGTGGAGGGGCCGTACGATGATGCGCCCTACATTTTGCAGCAATTGGCGCCGCTGCCCAGGTTTGGCGACAGCTACACGCTGGTGGGGTCGTGGGTGATTGGTGATCGGGCGGCGGGCATCGGGATTCGCGAAGATGACAGCTTGATCACCAAGGATACCAGCAGGTTCTTGCCGCACCTGATCCTCGACTGATCTCGATTCCGTAGCAGCGGCCGTCAGGCCGCGTCACAGGCGCTGCGGTGTTTACTGATGCATCGCGTGAAGCGGACGCAGCCTTCGGCAGCTGCTACAGGCCGGCGTCGTCTGCATCGCGGCCAAGGCCGGCTCCCACCACGGACGGTGTAGGAGCCGACCTTGGTCGCGATGCAGACGACGCGGTTTCAAGACAGTTGCTGCTACAAAAGCAGGGTGCTCCCACAGGGGGCTTGATTATGAAAAATGGCGTTTGGGCAGAAACGGCGGCAAGTACAGCCCCACATACGCATCAAACACCCGCATCCCTTCCTCCGCCAGCCGCGGGCTGATCAGCCCATGCAGCTGCACCGAGCGCGCATACACCCGGTCGCCCAGTTCCATCGCCAGGGCGAACACGTCCACGTCATCCGGCAGGGTCGGCAGTTGGAAGTGCCGGTCGAACACCTGATGCATCAACACCCCCAGCTCCAGGTCATGCTGGCGATCCGCCTGGGTCACTTCAGCCAGGCCGTGCTGCGCCAGGATCAGCTGGCGGGCGGCGGCGTCTTCGCTGTAGATCACCAGCATGCGCTCTTCCAGGATGCGCGACAGGTCGTGCCAGCTGCGCAGGCTGGCGTGGTCCACCGGTTCCTGCAGGCAGGCGCGGAAGGCGGCGTGGACATCGGCGGTGAGGGCTTCGAGCAGGGCGGGCACGCTAGCGAAGAAGTGGTATACCGAGGAAGGCGGGATCTCGGCGCGCTCGGCCACGCTGTAGATCGACAGGCTGCCCACCCCTTCGCTGGCCAGCAGGGCACGCGCCGCCTCGAGAATCGAGTCGATCCGGGCCTGGCTGCGGGCGCGGGGTTTGCGGGGCGTGGCGGTGCGGGTCATGGGCTTCTCCGAGTCAGGCCCGCATTGTAGGGGTTGGGATTTGTGGTGTCTGCTTCCCGAGCTTCGCCCGGTCCCACAATGGCGCCGCCTTCCCACTGTGGGACCGGGCGAAGCTCGGGAAGCAGGCGCCGCCGATAAATAAAAAAAACCGCAGACACCCTTTGGCAGGGTGCTGCGGTTCTTCTACAGCACTAACCCATCAAACCGTATGCAGATACCAGTTGTATTCAAGGTCGGAGATGGAGTGTTCAAACTCCTCCAGCTCGCTCTCCTTGCACGCCACGAAGATATCGATGTACTTAGGGTCGATATACCGCGCCAGGATCTCGCTGTCGTCCAGCTCGCGCAGTGCATCGCGCAAGTTGTTCGGCAGGCTCTGCTCGTTCTGTTCGTACGAGTTGCCTTCCACCGGCTCGTTGGGCTCGACCTTGTTGGTCAAGCCATGGTGCACGCCAGCCAGCACGGCAGCCATCAGCAGGTACGGGTTGGCGTCGGCACCGGCCACGCGGTGTTCGATGCGCACGGCGTCCGGTGTGCCGGTAGGCACGCGCAGGGCCACAGTGCGGTTGTCCAGGCCCCAGCACGGGGAGTTCGGCACGTAGAACTGAGCACCAAACCGGCGGTACGAGTTGACGTTCGGGCACAGGAACGCCATCGACGCTGGTAGGGTCTCGAGCACACCGCCGATCGCGTGACGCAGCGCGGCGTTCTGCTCGGGATCCTCACTGGTGAAGATGTTCTTGCCGTCCTTGTCCAGGATCGAGATGTGCACGTGCAGACCATTGCCCGCCTGGCCCGGGTAGGGCTTGGCCATGAAGGTGGTGTCCATCTCATGGTCGTAGGCGATGTTCTTGATCAGGCGCTTGAGCAGTACCGCGTAGTCGCAGGCCTTGATCGGGTCGGCCACGTGGTGCAGGTTCACTTCGAACTGCGCCGGGGCACTTTCCTTGACGATGGCGTCGGCCGGGATGCCTTGCTCCTTGGCGCCTTCCAGAATGTCTTGGAGGCAATCCACGTATTCATCCAGGTCGTCGATCAGGTAAACCTGAGTCGAGTGCGGACGTTTACCGGAGATAGGCGAGCGTGGCGGCTGCGGACGGCCGTTCACGTTTTCCTGGTCGATCAGGTAGAACTCAAGTTCAAACGCGGCGCAGATGGTCAGGCCCAGTTCGTCGAACTTGGCCACTACCTGGCGCAGCACTTCACGTGGGTCGGCGAAGAATGGCTGGCCTTCCAGTTCGTGCATGGTCATCAGCAGTTGCGCGGTAGGGCGCTTTTGCCAAGGCTCGTTGGAGAGGGTATCGGGGATCGGATAGCAGATGCGGTCTGCGTCGCCGATGTCCAGGCCCAGGCCAGTGCTTTCCACTGTCGAGCCATTGATGTCCAGGGCGAAAAGGGAGGCAGGCAGATTGATGCCTTTCTCGTAAACCTTGTGGAGGCTGGTGCGTTCGATGCGTTTGCCACGCACCACACCATTCATATCTGCAATCAGAAGGTCGACGTACAGAACCTCAGGATGTTCCTTAAGGAATGCGTTCGCTTCGTTGAGCTGAACGGCACGCGGGGGTACCGACATGATGCAACACCTTTGTTGTTAAAAATATCAATCATTGGGCTTTTGCTGTTTCAGTCAATCGGAAAGCCATCCTGAAGTCAAGCGAGGCCCGGTTTGCCCTGAATTGGCGCCGTGAAGCTATTTTTGCTGCATTTTGGGGCGATTTTTCTCCTTCAGGAGGCCCTCAAATGAATTGTTCGGTGGGGCGTGTTGTATTTTTTACGGGGGTGTTGTGAAAAAAAATGAACAACGCTAAGCTCGGTCACAACCCATAACGCCAATAATACCGGGGGATCACATGCCACGCCTGCCGACAATCGGCGTCACCGCCTGCATAAAACCGGTCGGTTTGCATGCCAGCCATACGTGTGGTGACAAATACGTCCGCGCAGTCGCCGTGGCCGCCGAAGGCTTGCCGATGATCATCCCGGCGCTTGGCGAACTGTTCCAGCCGACCCAAATACTTGACGGTCTGGATGGCATCCTCTTCACCGGCTCCCCATCAAATGTCGAGCCACACCATTACAGCGGCCCCGAGAGTGCACCGGGAACACCGCATGATCCTGCCCGCGATGCTACTACTCTACCCCTGATTCGCGCCGCCGTGGCGGCTGGCGTGCCGGTTTTGGGCATTTGCCGTGGTTTTCAGGAGCTCAATGTGGCCTTGGGCGGTTCGCTGCACCAGAAGGTCCACGAAACCGGAACCTTCATGGACCATCGCGAGCCCAAGGACCAGCCCGTTGAGGTTCAGTATGCCTTGCGCCATGCCCTGGCTGTCCAGCCTGGCGGCGTTTTGCAGGCCATCGGCTTGCCGGCGCAGATCCAGGTCAACTCCATCCATGGCCAGGGTATCGACCGCGTGGCCCCGGGTTTGCGGGTGGAAGCCGTGGCCCCCGATGGCCTGGTAGAGGCGGTGTCGGTCGAGGGCGGCCGGGGTTTTGCACTAGGCTTGCAGTGGCATCCCGAATGGCAAGTGCTGGATACCCCGCACTACCTGGCCATTTTCCAGGCCTTCGGCCAGGCCTGCCGGCAGCGCGCGGCGCAACGCGACGCTGCTGCGTCCCGTAGTGCCCAATAGCCCCGAGGTAGTCATGCGTACCAGTCTCGACCAGCTCACCGATTGGCTGAAAGAACACAAGATCACCGAAGTCGAATGCCTGATCGCCGACCTCACCGGCATCACCCGCGGCAAGATCTCGCCCACCAACAAGTTTATCGCCGAGAAAGGCATGCGCTTGCCGGAGAGCGTTTTGCTGCAAACCGTGACCGGTGACTACGTGGAAGACGACATCTACTACGAGCTGCTGGACCCGGCCGACATCGACATGATCTGCCGCCCCGACGAAAATGCCGTGTTCCTGGTGCCGTGGGCCATCGAGCCGACCGCGCAGGTGATCCACGACACCTACGACAAGCAGGGCAACCCCATCGAGCTGTCGCCGCGCAACGTGCTCAAGAAGGTGCTCAAACTCTACACCGACAAGGGCTGGCAGCCCATCGTGGCGCCGGAGATGGAGTTCTACCTGACCAAGCGCTGCGAAGACCCGGACTTCCCGCTGCAAGCGCCCGTAGGCCGCTCGGGCCGCCCGGAAACCGGCCGCCAGTCTTTCTCTATTGAAGCGGCGAACGAATTCGACCCGCTGTTCGAGGACGTCTATGACTGGTGCGAGCTGCAGAACCTGGACCTGGACACCCTGATCCACGAGGACGGCACGGCGCAGATGGAGATCAACTTCCGTCACGGCAATGCCCTGCACCTGGCCGACCAGATCCTGGTGTTCAAGCGGACCATGCGCGAGGCCGCCCTCAAGCACAACGTGGCCGCCACCTTCATGGCCAAGCCCATGACCGGCGAGCCCGGCAGTGCCATGCACCTGCACCAGAGCATTGTCGACATGGAGACCGGCAAGAACATCTTCTCCAATGAAGACGGCAGCATGAGCCAGCTGTTCCTCAACCATGTGGGCGGCCTGCAGAAGTTCATCCCCGAGCTGTTGCCGCTGTTCGCGCCCAACGTCAATTCATTCCGCCGCTTCCTGCCCGACACCTCGGCGCCGGTGAACGTGGAGTGGGGCGAGGAGAACCGTACCGTGGGCCTGCGCGTGCCGGATGCCGGGCCGCAGAACCGCCGTGTCGAGAACCGCCTGCCGGGCGCCGACGCCAACCCGTACCTGGCCATCGCCGCCAGCCTGCTGTGCGGCTATATCGGCATGGTCGAGGGCATCGAGCCCAGCGCGCCGGTGCAGGGACGCGGCTACGAGCGCCGCAACCTGCGCCTGCCGCTGACCATCGAAGACGCCCTGGAACGCATGGAAAACTGCAAGACGGTCGAAAAATACCTGGGCAGCAAATTCATCATCGGCTACGTCGCGGTCAAGCGGGCGGAGCATGAGAACTTCAAGCGCGTCATCAGCTCATGGGAACGTGAATTCCTGCTGTTCGCGGTGTGATCAACCCGGGGCGCGCCCCGATGAGGAGAAGGCAATGAGCAACAAGAATTCGCAAACCCAAGCGTGGCAGGCCCTGAGCGGCGAGCACCACCTGGCGCCGTTCAGCGACTACAACCAGCTCAAGGCGAAAGGCCCGCGCATCATCACCAAGGCCAAGGGCGTGCACCTGTGGGACAGCGAAGGCAACCAGATCCTCGACGGCATGGCCGGCCTGTGGTGCGTGGCCGTGGGCTATGGCCGTGACGAGCTGGCCGACGTGGCCGCCAAACAGATGCGCGAGCTGCCGTACTACAACCTGTTCTTCCAGACCGCCCACCCACCGGCGCTGGAACTGGCCAAGGCGGTCAGCGACGTGGCCCCCGAGGGCATGACCCACGTGTTCTTCACCGGCTCCGGCTCCGAAGGCAACGACACCGTGCTGCGCATGGTCCGCCACTACTGGGCACTGAAGGGCAAGCCCGAGAAGAAGGTCATTATCAGCCGCATCAACGGCTACCACGGCTCCACCGTGGCCGGCGCCAGCCTGGGCGGCATGGTGGGCATGCACGAGCAGGGCGATCTGCCGATCCCTGGCATCGTTCACATCGCCCAGCCGTACTGGTTTGGCGAAGGCGGCGACATGAGCCAGGACGAATTCGGCGTGTGGGCGGCCGACCAGTTGGAGAAGAAGATTCTGGAGCTGGGCGTGGAGAACGTCGGTGCTTTCATTGCCGAACCCATCCAAGGTGCCGGTGGCGTGATCATCCCGCCAGAAACCTACTGGCCGCGGGTGAAAGAGATCCTGGCCAAATACGACATCCTGTTCGTGGCCGACGAAGTGATCTGCGGCTTTGGCCGTACCGGCGAATGGTTCGGCAGCGATTACTATGGCCTTGCGCCGGACCTGATGACCATTGCCAAGGGCCTGACCTCCGGCTACATCCCCATGGGCGGCGTGATTGTGCGTGACGAAGTGGCCAAGACCCTGTCCGAGGGCGGCGATTTCAACCACGGCTTCACTTATTCCGGCCACCCGGTAGCCGCTGCAGTGGGCCTGGAAAACATCCGGATTCTGCGCGACGAAAAAATTATCGAGCGCGTGCGTGAAGAAACGGCACCGTATTTGCAGAAACGTCTGCGTGAGCTGAATGACCACCCGCTGGTGGGCGAAGTTCGCGGGTTGGGATTGCTGGGGGCCATTGAACTGGTCAGGGACAAGGCCACGCGCCAGCGCTACGAAGGCAAGGGTGTGGGCATGGTGTGCCGCAACTTCTGCTTCGACAACGGCCTGATCATGCGCGCCGTGGGCGACACCATGATCATCGCGCCGTCGCTGGTGATCACTCATGAGGAGATCGATGAGTTGATGACCAAAGCGCGCAAATGCCTGGACCTGACTTTGGAAGCGTTGAACAACTGAGTGCTAGGCTTTTGAGGTTGTTCGCAGGGGGGAGGAAAAGGTTGCTGTTTTAATTGAAACAGCAACTCGGTCCTTGCCAGACTAGGCGGTGCGGTTGCCCCCGGCTACTGACACAACGGAATTAAAAAATATTGGAGCCTTACGCATGAAGATATTTGGCAAGACCCTCCTCGCCATGTCCCTTATGGGTGCCGTGGCTGGTGCTGCTCACGCGGACGACAAAGTACTGCACGTGTACAACTGGTCGGACTACATTGCACCGAACACCATTGCGGAGTTCGAGAAGGAGTCGGGGATCAAGGTTGTCTACGACGTATTCGACAGCAACGAAACCCTGGAAGCCAAGCTGCTGGCCGGCAAGTCGGGTTACGACATCGTTGTGCCGTCCAACAACTTCCTGGCCAAACAGATCAAGGCTGGCGTTTATCAGGAACTGGATAAATCCAAGCTGAGCAACTATGGGAACCTGAACAAGGACCTGCTCAAGGCCGTATCGATCAGCGACCCGAACAACGCCCACGCCTTCCCGTACATGTGGGGCACCATCGGCATCGGCTACAACCCCGAGAAGGTCAAGGCTGCCCTGGGCGCCGATGCACCGGTCAACTCGTGGGACCTGGTGTTCAAGCCGGAGAACGCTGCCAAGCTGAAGGGCTGTGGCATCAGCTTCCTCGACTCGCCAACCGAGATGATCCCGGCCGCGCTGCACTACCTGGGCTTCAAGACCGACACCCAGAACAAGGACGAGATCAAGAAGGCCGAGGATCTGTACCTCAAGATTCGTCCTTCGATCGCCTACTTCCACTCGTCCAAGTACATCTCGGACCTGGCCAACGGCAACATCTGCGTGGCCGTGGGCTACTCGGGTGACGTGAAGCAGGCCGCGGCCCGCGCCCACGAAGCCGGTGACAAGGTGCACGTGAACTACTCCATTCCGAAGGAAGGTGCAGGCAGCTTCTACGACATGGTCGCCATCCCTAAAGATGCCGAAAACGTCGAAGGCGCTTACAAGTTCATGAACTTCATCCTGCAACCTAAAGTGATGGCCGAGATCACCGACGCCGTGGGCTTCCCGAACGGCAACGCCGCCGCGACCCCGCTGGTGAACAAGGATATTTCGGGCGACCCAGGCGTTTACCCGCCGGCTGAAGTGCTGGCCAAGCTGTACGCCATTGCCGACCTGCCGGCTGCGACTCAGCGCATCCTGACTCGCACCTGGACCACCATCAAATCGGGCAAGTAAGCCGAGCTTGAGGTTACTGGGGTACTGCGTCGCAACGCGCGGCGCAGTACCGCAGGTAACTGATTTCGAAATAGTTTTTGCTGCAAGGCTGTAACAGTTGTTAAGTTGCGCGCCGGTTTTTCAATCGGTCGGCACGCGGCCGTCCGAAATTTGTTTTTTGCATCACCGTTCACGCATGCCTTCAAGCATGCATTTGTACTTAGGAGCCGACACTGTTGGCCGTCTCACAAGCGCCTGAAGTGATCGCTCAGGTCCCGTGATTCAGTCGGTCAGGCCCGCCAATACCCTGTGGCGGGCGACCTGAAGGACCAGGCTGCAAGAATCCAGGGCCCGCCTATCCGGGGTGGGCTGAAAAATTTTGTTGGGAGTTTCGTAATGGCAGTTGCCTCCGGTGCCTATAAGAAAGCCCTCGAGGGCGATCAGCAACCTAAACAGGTGCTGGTCAAAATCGACCGGGTCACGAAGAAGTTCGACGAGACCGTTGCAGTCGACGACGTGTCGCTGCAAATCAACAAGGGCGAAATCTTCGCCTTGCTCGGCGGCTCCGGCTCGGGTAAATCCACCTTGCTGCGCATGCTGGCCGGCTTCGAACGGCCAACCGAGGGGCGTATCTACCTCGATGGCGTGGACATCACTGACATGCCGCCCTACGAGCGGCCGATCAACATGATGTTCCAGTCCTACGCGTTGTTCCCGCACATGACCGTGGCGCAGAACATTGCTTTCGGCTTGAAGCAGGACAAGATCCCGGCTGCCGAGATTGATGCGCGCGTGGCCGAGATGCTCAAGCTGGTGCAGATGAGCCAGTACGCCAAGCGCAAGCCGCACCAGCTGTCCGGTGGCCAGCGTCAGCGCGTGGCCCTGGCCCGTTCGCTGGCCAAGCGTCCGAAACTTCTGTTGCTCGATGAGCCCATGGGCGCCCTCGACAAAAAGCTGCGTTCGCAAATGCAGCTGGAGCTGGTGGAGATCATCGAGCGCGTTGGCGTGACCTGCGTCATGGTGACCCACGACCAGGAAGAGGCCATGACCATGGCCCAGCGCATCGCCATCATGCACCTGGGCTGGATTGCCCAGATCGGCAGCCCGATCGATATCTATGAAACGCCGACCAGCCGTCTGGTGTGCGAATTCATCGGTAACGTCAACCTGTTCGAAGGCGAAGTGGTGGACGACGCCGAAGGCCACGCGCTGATCCACAGCCCGGAGCTGGAGCGCAATATCTACGTGGGCCACGGCATCAGCACTTCGGTGCAGGACAAGCGCATCACCTACGCCATCCGCCCGGAAAAACTGCTGGTGACCGTCGAGCCGCCAGCCGGCGAGTACAACTGGTCGCGCGGTAAAGTCCATGACATTGCCTACCTGGGCGGCCACTCGGTGTTCTACGTGGAGCTGCCGTGCGGCAAGCTGGTCCAGTCGTTCGTGGCCAACGCCGAACGCCGTGGCGCACGTCCTACCTGGGACGACCAGGTGTACGTGTGGTGGGAAGACGACAGCGGCGTGGTACTGCGCTCATGAATACAAAAAAACTCAAACGTGCCTTGCACCGAATAACGCCCGGCGGCCGCCAGTTTGTGATTGGCGTGCCGTTCCTGTGGCTGTTCCTGTTCTTCATGCTGCCGTTCTTCATCGTATTGAAGATCAGCTTCGCTGAAGCCGACGTGGCGATCCCGCCGTATACCGAGATCTACACCTACGTCGACCAGAAGATCCAGTTGCTGCTCAACCTGGGCAACTACGCGATGCTGGGCGATGACGACCTGTACATCTCGGCGTACCTGGGCTCGCTGAAAATGGCGTTCTTCAGCACGCTGTTGTGCCTGGTGATCGGCTACCCGATGGCCTATGCCATTGCCCGTGCCCGCAAGGACGTGCAGACGGTGCTGTTGCTGCTGATCATGATGCCGACCTGGACCGCGATCCTGATCCGTGTGTATGCGTGGATGGGTATCCTCAGCAACAACGGTCTGCTCAATGCCTTCCTGATGTGGATTGGCCTGATCGACCAGCCGTTGCAGATCCTCAACACCAACCTGGCGGTGTACATCGGCGTGGTCTATTCGTACCTGCCGTTCATGATCCTGCCGCTGTTCGCCAACCTGGTCAAACACGATGCCAGCCTGCTGGAAGCCGCGTCCGACCTGGGTTCGAGCACCTTCAACAGCTTCTGGAAAATCACCATTCCGCTGTCCAAGAACGGCATCATCGCCGGCTGCATGCTGGTGTTCATCCCGGTGGTGGGCGAGTTCGTGATTCCTGAACTGCTGGGTGGCCCGGAAACCCTGATGATCGGCCGTGTGCTGTGGCAAGAGTTCTTCAACAACCGTGACTGGCCGGTGGCGTCTGCCCTGGCGGTGGTGATGCTGGCGATCCTGATCGTGCCGATCCTGCTCTTCAACCGTAGTCAGGCCAAAGAGATGGAGGGCAAGGCATGAAGCGTTTCAGTTTTTCCAACCTGATGCTGGTACTGGGCCTGCTGTTCATCTACCTGCCCATGGTCATCCTGGTGATCTACTCGTTCAACGCCTCCAAGCTGGTCACGGTGTGGGGCGGCTGGTCGGTGAAGTGGTACGTGGGCCTGGTGGACAACACCCAGCTGGTGAGCTCGGTGGGCCGCTCGCTGGAAATCGCCTGCTACACCGCCATCGCGGCGGTGGCGCTGGGTACCCTGGCGGCGTTCGTGCTGACCCGCGTCACCCGCTTCAAGGGCCGTACGCTGTTCGGCGGCCTGGTGACTGCGCCATTGGTCATGCCCGAGGTGATCACCGGTCTGTCGCTGCTGTTGCTGTTCGTGGCCATGGCCCAGTCCCTGGGCTGGCCTGAAGAGCGTGGCATCATCACCATCTGGATCGCCCATACCACGTTCTGTGCTGCTTACGTGGCGGTGGTGGTGTCGGCCCGTCTGCGCGAGCTGGACCTGTCCATCGAAGAGGCGGCCATGGACCTGGGCGCGCGGCCGTGGAAGGTGTTCATGCTGATCACCATCCCGATGATCGCGCCATCGCTGGCGGCGGGCGGCATGATGTCGTTTGCGCTGTCGCTGGACGACCTGGTGCTGGCCAGCTTCGTGTCGGGCCCCGGTTCCACCACCCTGCCGATGGAAGTGTTCTCGGCGGTGCGCCTGGGCGTGAAGCCGGAGATCAACGCCGTGGCCAGCCTGATCCTGCTGTCGGTGTCGATCGTGACCTTCCTGGTGTGGTTCTTCACCCGCCGTGCCGAAGAGCGCCGCAAGCGTGCGATTCAGGCGGCGATCGAAGAGGCTGCGGCCGACGGCTGGAAACAGCCTGATCCGCGCCGCGCGCAGCAGCAGCCAGCCGCCGCATAAACGATCCTGTTCTTTGGGAACAGGTTTGTGAAAGCGGGGTTGTGGGAGCAGAGTTGTGGGAGCGGGCTCTGCCCGCGAAAAGAACGCCGCGCAGTGTCAGAACCCGCGCGGCGTGCCCTTCGCGGGCAGAGCCCGCTCCCACAATCCCAACCCCACAGAGGGGTCAGTTTGATTTCCGGCTAGGCACCAACCTCAGCGTGCTCACCGTCCCCTTCGCCACATCCCCTTCCTGTATCAGCGCCTGCCGATACTTGCCCTCGATGTAATCCTTCGCCTGATCGCTGTAATGCGCATCGAACAACACCCCGCTTTGCCCCACCGGGTTGATCGTCAAGGCATGCGCCGGGTCGGCGAAATCGATGATGCGCCGGGTCGAGGGGCCATAGCTGACGTGCCACGGCGCGGGGCCCAGTTTTGCCGAGAGGTTGTCGGGCACCTCGTGGGTGCCTGGCGCGGCGAACGGGCCGACGTTGAACAGCTTGTCCAGCGGCTGCTGTTTGCCCAGCGGATGGCCGTGGGTGAGGGTATGCGCCTTGCCCCATTGCCATTGCCCGGGGTTGTCGCCCAGCGTCGACTTCAAATGAGTCAGGCTGTTGCGCCAGGCCTTTTTCACGATGTCTGCACGGCCTGCCGGGCCCCACCACGGCGAATCGGCATCGGCCGCCAGGCGCGGCAGGGCGCTGTCCAGGTCGCGGGTGGTCAGCAGGGTGTCGAACAGGGCGTCGCCCAGCTTGTCGTGCATGGCCGCGTAGGTCAGCTCATACAGGAACTGGGTGAACAGCGTGGCGTTGGTTGAGCCCAGCGGGTAGTCGCCATGCCACTGGGCCAGTTGCTCCACCAGGGTCTTCTCCTGCGCATCACTGACCACCTCGCGCAGCACCGGCAACAACGGCTTGAGCACCCGTTCGGCGTAGCCGGTGCGGTTGCCCAGTTGCAGTGCCTGTGTATTGCGGGCATCCCACTTCACGCTGGGGTCATCGAGCTGGCTGAACAACTGCTGGCCACGATCCGCCAGGTTGTAGTAACCAGGGATGGCCATGCCGGTGGACGACAGCGGCTGGAAGTTGGCCGAGACGATAAAGCCGCGGCTGGGGTTTTCTTCCTGCGGGTTGGCGCTGAACGGGTAAAAACCCAGCTTGTCAGCGTCCGGGCCACTGCCATCGAGAATGAACTGCGGCTGCACGCCGGCCGGGCGGATGGGTAATTGCGCGGCGGCCCACCAGCCGATGTCGCCCTTGGCGTTGGCCCACATCAGGTTCAGGCCGGGCGACTGGATCTTCGCGGCGGCATTGCGCATCTTCACCAGTGTGTCGGCGCGGTTGACCTCGTAGAAGCCTTCCAGAATCGGGTTCTGCGACTCCAGGAACGACCACCACATGGCGATCGGCGTGGCGGGTGCAACCTTGCCCAGTGCGTCGTTGATGATGGGGCCGTGGGGCGAGCGGCGCAGGGTGATGGTCACCGGCTGTTCGCCCTTGACCGCGACCTGCTGGGTGCTGGCCTGCATGTCTGTCCACTGCCCGTGGTACCAGACCTGGTTAGGGTTGGCCGGGTTGACCTTCTCGGCCACCAGGTCCAGGTCGTCGTTCTGGAACATGGTCAGGCTCCAGCCGAAATCCATGTTCTGCCCCAGGGCGGCGAAGGGGTTGAGCGGCTGGTGGTAGCCGTACAGGTCAAAGCCGGGCGCCGACACCTGCGCCTCGTACCACACCGCCGGCACCGAGAAACCGATGTGCGGGTCACCGGCCAGCAGCGGTTTGCCGCTGGCCGTGCGCGCGCCGGAGATGGCCCAGGCGTTGCTGCCCTCGTACTGTGGCAGGCCGGCTTGGGTCAGGGCCTGCTGGCTGAGCTGGGCGACGGTGTCCAGGCTTTTCCAGTCGCTGGCGGCCAAGGGCAGCACGCCTTGCGGGTGCCATTCCAGGTCGAAGATCTTCAGATAATCGGGGCCCAGTCGGTCGCGCACGTAAGTCAGCAATGGCTCGGTGCGGAAGGCTGCGGCGAAACTGTAGGCCATGTAGCCCGCGACGCTGAAGGTGTCTTGGGCAGTGAACGGCCGTGGCGTGATGCCCAGCACGTCGAACTCGAGGGGGCGCGGGTGGCTGGCCTGGTATTGGTTGATGCCATCCAGGTAGGCCTGCAGGGCCTGCCAGGCAGGGGACTGCTTGTCCTGCCGGGCCACGTACACCTCGGCCTGTTCGCGAATGCGCAGGCTGCGGAACAGGGTATCGGTGGGTACCAGCTTGGGACCCAGCACCTCGGCCAGCTCGCCCCGGGCCAGGCGGCGCATGATCTCCATCTGGAACAGCCGATCCTGGGCTTGCACGTAGCCCAGGGCGCGGTACAGGTCGGCCTGGTTCTGCGCCTGGATATGCGGCACGCCGCGGTCGTCGTAGCGCACGCTCACGGGGCCTTGGAGGTGGGCGAGGGCAACGTCGCCGCTGCGCTGGGGTTGCTTGCCGTGTAGGTACCAGGCGCCGCCGGCCGCAGCGGCGGCGATAAGCACGGCGAGGACGCTGAGGCTGCGTTTCATCGGGTATCCTTGTTCGTTACGGGGCGGGGGCAGTCCATGGGCAGTAGCAACCCTGGGCCAAGGTGTGGGTGGCCTTTACTTGCCGGCCCTCGGTCAGCGCTTTCAGGATCGGCTCGATGAAGCTATTGCTCGCATTGCACGTGGCGCCTTCGCTGTAAGGGCCGAAATAAGCCAGGTGGCCTTGGTGGTCCCAGATTGCCACGGCGGGGCTGGCGGGGATGTGCTCGCTGCCGGTGATGGCCGCAAGGGCCTTGAATGTGTCCAGATCAGCGGGCAATCGACCGTGGCTGCCGGTTTTTTGCACAGCATAGAACTGCACGCCCTGGGGGCTGAACGTAGCTTGCAGCTCACCCAGGTGTTGCTGATTGGCGACGTTGCAGGGGCAGGCCGGGTCCCAGAAGTGCACAAGGCGGATGGGGCCGGGGCCGGCCAGGGCGTCGGGCAGTTGCAGGGCGTCGCCTTCGAACAGCGTGGCATGCTCGCTGAACGCGCGGATGTAGCGTGACTGGAACCAGCCATAGGCCATCCACAAGGTCACCGCGCAAATCAGTGCCAGCAGGCTGAGAAACAGGGTTTTGCGGCGCGAGGCAGACATAGGGGCTCGGTCCGGGGCAGGACGCCTAGCTTGCCATGCCGGGCCAGACAGAAGAATATCGGCTTTGTGTTTATTCGCTTTCGACTGCGAGACCTTATGCCCGCAACCTTTCGGCCGGATGCGCTACGCGCCGGCCTCAAGCCCCTGGCCCAATGCCAGCCGCTGACTGCCGAGGCTCAGGCCTACCAGCGCTTTTATGGCATCGACTTGCCGTGCGAAAGCTGGCTGGGGCGTTTCGAGGCCGTCGGTTTCGAGCTGGTCAGCCAGGTGTGGCTGCCGCCTGCGCCGGTGGCCACTTTATTCCTGCTGCATGGCTTCTATGACCACATGGGCCTGTACCGGCATGTGATCCGCTGGGCGCTGGACCATGGCTTCGCAGTGATATCGGCTGACTTGCCGGGGCATGGGCTGTCCAGCGGCGAGCGCGCCCGCATCGATGATTTCGACGATTACCAGGCGGCATTGCGCGGCTTGTTCGTGGAGGCTGACAGCCTCGGCCTGCCCAAGCCCTGGCATTTGCTGGGGCAGAGCACCGGCGGTGCCATCGTTCTCGATCATTTGCTGTACCACGGCCTGGACAGCCCGGCCCAGGGCCACAGCATCCTACTGGCGCCGCTGGTACGGCCCAAGGGCTGGCGCTGGTCGCAGCTGAGTTATCACCTGCTCAGCCCCTTTGTCAGCGGCATTGCCCGGCGCTTCAGCGAGAACACCAACGACCCAGAGTTCATGCCGTTCCTGCAGGCCGATCCGCTGCAGCCGGTGCGGCTGCCCACCGCCTGGGTCGGCGCGTTGAAAAACTGGATACCGCGCATCGAAGCCGCACCGCATTGCCCGCGTTCGCCGCTGATCATTCAGGGGGACGATGACATGACGGTGGATTGGGAGCACAACCTGAGCGTGCTGCAGAGCAAGTTCCTGGCACCGCAGGTGTTGATGCTGCCGGGGGCGCGGCATCACCTGGCCAATGAAGTGGCGCCGATTCGGGAGCGGTATTTTGGGTTTGTAGACTCGAAACTTTAGCTAAGGCGCTTGAGGATTCGGTCTTATGGGGTGCCTGCATTGCCGCAATTACCTTGGCGCCAGGGTTGCCCTATCAATCACCCCTTTGGGCGTTCCGTCCTGGTCGACGATGATGAGGTAGCGAGACTCGCAACCCGAAGGGTCGATAAAGCCTGGTGCGCCTGGCTGCTCGCTCAAAACGGCAATATCCCTGTCATAGGGCACTGACATCTGCGAGGCCCTGCGCTCGGCGGACGGTTTTGAACGCAGCACTTGGTGCACGGTTGAATGGCTTCGCAGCCAAGCCTCGGATGTCTTGCAGCGGTAGCTCACCACCTCGATGATCTGCTTGTACTGCTCGATAATTGTGCTTCCAGACAGCGAGCGTTGAGTGGGGTGTATGGAAAGGGGGATTGACTCTCTGCCATGCGGGCGTATATTCCTTGTCATCCAGCAGCTGATGCGGCCCCTCTGAACCCAAGGTTCATGCGCTCTCGGCAATGGAACAAGAGCCCCGGGACAGTCAACCTCTCCCGGGGTTTCGCTTTTTCAGAGGGGGGCTTTACTGCAGAGTACCCCGCTCAAAGCGCCGAATCCCCTCCTGGCCTCTCCCCAATTCGTTACCTGTTGTTTAAGTACCCGCAGGTCCATACGTGCGTTCAATTACCCTTGCGCGGGTTCAGGCTCGATGTGCTTTGCCCCACTGCCAAACTGGCACGCACGGCAGCCAGGGCGGCCTGGTAGTAGGCCTGGCCATCAGGCGACTCGGCGAAGTTGGCGAATTCTTCCAGCTCCGGGTCGGACAGGTCGCGGTACACGTACAGCAGGGTGTTATCCAGTTCACTACCAATCTGCGCCATCAACCGCTGGCGCTGGCCGTCGAGCATGCCCTGGGCCTGGTCGCTGCCCAACAGGCCGGGGATCATCTGGCTGAGGCTGTCTGCGGCGACGCCGGCGATGGCCAGGCTCACTTCGGCGCCGGCTTCGCGGGCGGGCAGGGCGCGGGACAGGTGGCCGATGATCAGCGTGCGGGTGTCGCTGGCTTCGATGTGCGGCAGGCCCTGGGCGTTCTTGGCCAATTGGTCGCGGCGGGTGGCCAGCAGTTCGGCGGCCACCACTTTGCGGCCCAGTGGCGACTGGAAGAAGGCCAGGGCAGGGTTGGGGTCGGCCAGGGTCTGGCGCAGCCGCGCTTCGGCGCGCTGGTCCATGGCCTGGGGGGCGAAACGCTGGTCGCTGTTGTTCACCAGGGCCTGGAAAACCGCGGGCGGCAGGCTGTTCTGGTAGCGTTGCTGAGCTGCTTTCAGGGCGTCGGTGAAATGCGCCCGTTGCTCCGGCCAGCCGGCGACCTTGTACAACTGGTCGTGACTGTCTGCCCACGCAGGCAGGGCGCAGCACATGATCAAAAGGAAAAACAAACGGCGCATCAGGGACTCCTGTCGGCAGGTCGTCATTGTCCTTGGCCAGGCGGGGCTTTGTCGAGAATTCGTATCAATCCCTGCAACATAATCGACGTGCTGCAACTGGGAAGCCAAGTGGCTCTGTCCGTTTCGCGGGCACATGGATACTATGCGCGGCATGCAAATATCCTCTGATCACCCGCTGCTGTTAAGTATCGTCGACGACCTGGCCGAGCGCGGCTGGTCGCAGCAAGAGCTGTTCCTGCCCCAGGCGCTGACGGCGCAGCTGGCGGCCGAGTGCCGCCAGCGCGCCGCCCAGGGTGAGCTGGCGCCTGCCGCCGTGGGCCGCGGCCCGGCGCAGGAGATCCGCGAGGGTATCCGCGGTGATCGCATCCAGTGGCTGGAGCCTGGTGAGTCAGCGCCATGCGACCAGTACCTGACGATGATGGACAGCCTGCGCGAAGCCCTCAACCGTGGGTTGTTCCTGGGCCTTGAGGATTTCGAGTGCCATTTTGCGCTGTACCCGCCGGGTGCGTTCTACCGCAAGCATGTGGACCGCTTCCGTGATGACGACAAGCGCATGGTCTCGGTGGTCCTCTACTTGAATGAGGCCTGGCAGCCGGAACACGGTGGCCATCTGCGTATGTACCTCGAAGAGGGCCGTGAATACGACGTGGCGCCGACCGGCGGTTGCCTGGTGGTGTTCCTGTCGGGCGAAGTGCCCCATGAAGTGCTGCCGGCCATGCGCGATCGCCTGTCGTTGACCGGCTGGTTCCGCCGCCGTGGCAACGAGCCGTTCTGATATGCACAAGATCCTGGTCAGCCGCTGCCTGCTGGGCCACCGCGTGCGTTACGACGGGGGCGCCAGCGGGCCTTTCGATCAGCTTGATGTGTGGCTGGCCGAGGGCCGTGTGGTGGGGCTTTGCCCGGAAGTGGCCGGTGGCCTGCCTACCCCGCGCCCTGCTGCAGAGATTCCGGGCGGGCAGGGCCTACAAGTACTCGACGGCAAGGCCCTGGTGCTGACCGAGGCGGGCGAGGATTTCACCGAGGCCTTCATGCGCGGCGCCCAGTTGGCGCTGGAAACGGTGCGCCGGCATGGCATCCGTATCGCGGTGCTCAAGGCCAACAGCCCGTCGTGCGGCAACCTGCTGACCTACGACGGCACCTTCACCGCCACCAAAGTGACCGGCGAAGGCGTCACCGCAGCCCTGCTGCGCCGCGAAGGCGTGCAGGTGTTCAGCGAGCTGCAACTGGCCGAGGCCGCCGCCGCTTTACAGGCCCTTGAACCTGCGTTGTAGGAGCCGACTTTAGTCGCGATGCAGCCACTGCGGTTCGTCAGGCACTGCGCGATCGCGGTCAGCGATGCTGCATGAAACATGCGCTGGCAGGGGCATTCCAGAGCGCCCAAGTGGGTTATTTTCGTCTAAGGTATCTCCAGACAAAACCAGAAACATTCCCTGGAGACCCCCGATGAAAACTCTTTTTTCCCGTGCCGCCGTTGCCGGTCTGCTGATGGGTGCTTCGCTGCTGGCCACCGCTGACGACCTGAAAAGCGTTGAAGCCCCGGCCGGTGCCAAGGTGTTCATCGTTTCCCCCGAAGACGGCGCTACCGTCGACAAGACCTTCACCGTGAAATTCGGCATCGAAGGCATGAAGCTGGCGCCGGCTGGCGACGCTACTCCGAACACTGGCCACCACCACCTGCTGGTGGACGTCGATCAGCAGCCGCCAGCCGACCAGCCGCTGCCGGTCACCGATCACATCCTGCACTTCGGCAAGGCGCAGACCGAAACCACCCTGACCCTGACGCCGGGCAAGCACACCCTGCAACTGCTGCTGGGTGACCGCTTCCACGTACCGTTCAAGCCAGCGGTCGAGTCGAAGAAGATCACCGTTACCGTCAAGTAACCTCGGCGGGTTTGGCGCCCAATGAAAAGGGGAGGCTGATAGCCTCCCCTGTTTTCATGCCCGTGCTCAGTGACGCCGGCGGAAATCATGCATGAACTGCGTGAGCTGCTCCACCGCAGGCAACGACAGGGCGTTGTAGATGGAGGCGCGCACCCCGCCGATGGCCCGGTGGCCTTCAAGCCCGGAAAAGCCCAGGGCCCGGCTCTGTTCGAAGAACGCCTGTTGCAGGCGCTCATCGGGCAGCGTAAATGCCACGTTCATGTTCGAACGGTCCGCCTTGTTCGCCCAGCCCTGGTAAAAACCTTCCGCCTCGTCCAGGGCTGCATACAGCTGCTGCGCCTTGAGCCGGTTGATGCCTGCCATGTTCGCCAGGCCGCCGATATCATTCAACAGCCAGCGCGTGACCAACAGCACCACGTAGATGGCGAACACCGGCGGCGTATTGAGGTTGGAGCGTGCCTCGATATGACGGCGGTAATTGAGGAATGATGGCAGGTCGTCCGAGGCCTGGCGGGCCACGGCATCGCGCACCAGCACCACGGTGACGCCCGCAGGGCCGATATTTTTCTGCGCGTGGGCGTAAATCACCGAGAACTTGTCGGCATCGCACGGTTTGGACAGGAAGTCCGAAGACATGTCGCAGATGCGCGGCACGTCATCACGACCCAGCACCCGGTGGAACTGCAGCCCTTCCACGGTTTCGTTGGCCACGTAATGCAGGTAGGGCGCGTCTGGCGAAAACGTCAGTTCCTCATCGGTAGGCAGGCGGCTGTAGCGGCAGGCTTCGCCGCTCCAGAGGGTCTTGATCGGGCCTTCACGCCTGGCTTCCTGAATGACTTTGCGGCTCCAGTAGCCCGAGTCGATGTACTCGGCCGGGTGTTCGCTGCCGCGCAGCAGCGTCATGGGCACCATGGAGAACTGTTGGGTCGCGCCACCTTGCAGAAACAGCACGTGGAAGTCCTGGGGCAACCCCAGCAGCGTGCGGATGTTGCTTTCGGCTTCCTCCACCACCGCGGCGAACCAGTCGGAGCGGTGGCTGATGCCCAGGATCGACAAGCCGACCTCCGGGACCTCCACGATAGCCTGCTGGACCTGGGCCAGCACCGTCTCGGGCAAGGCGCCGGGGCCTCCGGAAAAATTCAGGGCATTGCGCGGATTAGTTGCCATAGACCTTGTCTTCAAGACGATTGGACGGTGGGTTGCCCAGGCTGCTGGGCGCTGCGGCGTTCAAGCAGGTCGTGAAGGGCTGTCTTCACTTTCTGCATGTGATGCTGTTTGTTGGGGAACACGGCTTCCAGGTCCATGGCGTGAATTACCATGGCCGGGTCGATCTCGAAGACCAGCAGGTCACCGTCACGCGTTTGCGCGCAGTCAATGCCCAGGTAGTCCAGCCCGGTGCGTTCGGCAATGGCTTGCAGGGCGCCGGCATGGCGCGCGGCGAATGCCGGGAAGTTGTCCAGGAAGCGGGCTTCTTCGGCGCGGCGCTCCTCCAGCTCGTACATCCGGGCGTTGAGGTAGTGGATCATCCAGTTTTCCGACGTCGCCATGTGGCAGGCGTACGGTTTGCCGTCGATGAGGAACACGCGCGCCTTGCGGAACAGGCCGTCCTCGGCCGCGCTGTAGTCGATGAAGCGGGCCAGGAAGTATTGCGCGGCCTCGACGCGGGACAGGTAGCCATGGATATCCTCGGCCGAGTCGACGCGCTCCAGGCCGTGGCCGCCGTGGGTGCCCACCGGCCGCAGGATGATCGGGAAATCGATTCCGCCGGTCACATCCTTCAGGGCCAGGCTGCCGCGCGCCACGTCCTGCAGGGTGGCCGGGGTGATGCGCTGCACTTGGGCCATGGTCAGCCCCGGTACGCCTTGCAGCAGCTGGCTGGCGACATGGCGCTCGGACAAGGCCACCTGGGTTGGCGTATTGATGACCGGGCGCGGCCAGCGGCTAAGCGGTTCTTCCAGCTGCGCCAGCACCTGGCGGGTGCCGTCGGCGGCACTGATGCCCACCAGCACCACGTCGTGCTCGGGAATGGCCACCTTCAGCGGCTCGTCCGGGCTGACGTAGTAGTAGATCAGCTCCACGTCCGAATCTTCCAGCAGGCAGTCAACGGGCACGTTGGCCGACAACTCGCCCGGCACCATCAGTATCAGCAGGCGCAGACGCACCGGCTGCCGGGGCTTGATGTGGTAGACGCGCTGCAAGTCCAGGGCATGGCCCAGCATTTCCAGGCCGATTGCCTTGTGGCCAAGGCACATCAGGGCTACCGAGAGATTGAGGTGCAGCTCGGCATTGTCTGGGGCCTGCTGAACCGCTGCGATCATGTCGGCGGCCTGCTGGGTAAAGTCAATGCCGGCGATGCTCATCCGCAGGAAAGGTGCCAGACCAACGAATGCGGTGGCTGCACGTGACGTGGAATCAGAGGGGGTGACGGGCGAATTATTCAAGCGGCTTGCTCTCGTGGACCGATGCAATACGGATAGTGGCGGACTGTAGCACGGGGTTTGTCAGCTTTCAGTGAAGGCGTCGTTACCGTTCCGACATAATACCGTACGTGGCCAGGGCACTCGTCGGCAGGCGTTGCGAGGGCCAAAAAAAAGAGGCCCGAA
>KI547170.1:158502-177516 GCA_000497835.1 gamma proteobacterium L18
AGCCCGAAGGCCTCTTTCCTGATGACGCAGGCTTGCTTAGAACAGAACGCGGCTACGGATGGTGCCTTTGATCTGTTGCAGCTTGGCCTGGGCCAGGTCCGAGTACTCGGCGTCCACGTCGATAACCACGTAGCCGACTTTCTCGTTGGTCTGCAGGAACTGACCGGAGATGTTGATGCCGTTTTCGGCGAACACCTTGTTGATCTCGCTCAGCACGCCCGGAATGTTCTCGTGGATGTGCAGCAGACGGTGCTTGCCCGGGTGAGCCGGCAGGGCCACTTCAGGGAAGTTGACCGACGACACCGAGGTACCGTTGTCGCTGTACTTGACCAGCTTCTCGGCCACTTCCAGGCCGATGTTGGCCTGGGCTTCGGCGGTGGAACCACCGATGTGCGGGGTCAGGATCACGTTGTCCAGGCCACGCAGCGGGCTTTCGAAGATGTCGTCGTTGGAGCGTGGCTCCACCGGGAACACGTCAATGGCGGCGCCGATCAGGTGCTTGTCCTTGATGGCTTCGGCCAGGTGGTCCAGTTCGACCACGGTGCCGCGGGCGGCGTTGATCAGGATGCCGCCCTTCTTGATGGCGCGGATTTCCTTCTCGCCCATCATCCACTGGGTGGCAGCGGTTTCAGGCACGTGCAGCGAGACGATGTCGGACATGCCCAGCAGCTCGGTCAGGCTGGCAACCTGAGTGGCGTTGCCCAGCGGCAGCTTGGTGATGGTGTCGTAGAAGAACACCTGCATGCCCAGGCTTTCGGCCAGTACCGACAGTTGGGTACCGATCGAGCCGTAGCCGACGATGCCCAGCTTCTTGCCGCGGATCTCGAAGGAGTTGGCCGCGCTCTTGATCCAGCCACCGCGGTGGCAGGAAGCGTTCTTCTCGGGGATGCCGCGCAGCAGCAGGATAGCCTCGGCCAGCACCAGTTCGGCTACCGAACGGGTGTTGGAGTACGGGGCGTTGAACACGGCGATGCCGCGCTCGCGGGCCGCGTCCAGGTCTACCTGGTTGGTGCCGATGCAGAAGCAGCCGACAGCTACCAGTTTTTTCGCGCAATCGAACAGCTCTTCAGTCAGTTGGGTGCGGGAGCGGATACCGATGAAGTGTGCATCGGCGATCTTTTCCTTCAACTCAGCTTCAGGCAGCGCCTTGATGTGGTACTCGATGTTCGTGTACCCGGCGGCCTTGAGGACGTCGACGGCGGATTGGTGGACGCCTTCGAGAAGAAGGAACTTGATCTTGCTCTTATCGAGAGAAGTCTTGCTCATCTGCGTAAACCTGTGTCCCGGAGAAAAAATGGCAGGGGGGATGAAGCCAGTCGCAGAATCGGCGCAAAGCGCGATCAGCGGGGGGCGTATGCTAGCATATCCCCCCCTTGATAAGCCCATCCCTGGGACGTGAAGTGTGCTCAGGGTGACTATGAATAGTTCGAGAGTTCTGCGATGACCCATTCAGCGTTTCTTGAAGAGCTTCACACCCTGGTTGAACCCGGCAAGGTCCTCACCGACGCCGACTCTCTCGAGGCTTATGGCAAGGACTGGACGAAGCAATTCGCCCCGGCCCCCAGTGCAATCGTCTTCCCCAAGACCGTCGAACAGGTCCAGGCCATCGTGCGCTGGGCCAACACCCACAAGGTCGCGCTGGTGCCTTCGGGCGGCCGCACCGGGCTGTCGGCGGCCGCGGTTGCCGCCAATGGCGAAGTGGTGGTGTCGTTCGACTACATGAACAAAATTGGCGCCGTGGATACCGTTGATCGGACCGTGGTGTGCCAGCCGGGCGTGATCACCAAGCAGCTGCAGAACCTGGCCAAGGATCACGACCTGTATTACCCGGTGGACTTCGCGTCGTCAGGCTCCAGTCAGATTGGCGGCAACATCGGCACCAATGCCGGCGGGATCAAGGTGATTCGCTACGGCATGACCCGCAACTGGGTGGCCGGGCTGAAAGTGGTGACCGGCAAGGGCGACCTGCTGGAACTCAACAAGGACCTGATCAAGAACGCCACCGGCTACGACATGCGCCAGCTGTTCATCGGCGCCGAGGGCACCTTGGGGTTCGTGGTGGAAGCCACCATGCGCCTGGACCGGGCGCCGAAGAACCTCACCGCCATGGTGCTCGGTACGCCGGATTTCGATTCGATCATGCCGGTATTGCACGCCTTCCGCGGCAAATTGGACCTGACCGCGTTCGAATTCTTCAGCGACAAGGCCCTGGCGAAGGTCATGGGCCGCGGCGATGTGCCGCCGCCGTTCGCCACCGACTGCCCGTTCTATGCGCTCCTGGAATTCGAGGCCACCACCGAAGAGGTGTCCAACGAAGCGCTGGCCACCTTCGAGCACTGCGTGGAGCAGGGCTGGGTGGTCGACGGCGTGATGAGCCAGAGCGAACAGCAACTGGCCAACCTGTGGAAGCTGCGCGAGTACATCTCCGAGACCATTTCGCACCGCACGCCCTACAAGAACGACATCTCGGTGACCGTGGCCCAGGTGCCGGCGTTCCTCAAGGACATCGATGCGATCGTCAGCGCCAGCTACCCGGACTTTGAAGTGGTGTGGTACGGCCACATCGGCGACGGCAACCTGCACCTGAACATCCTCAAGCCCGAAGACCTGAGCAAGGAAGAGTTCTTTGCCAAGTGCGTGTCGGTAAACACTGCGGTGTTCGAGACCGTGCAGAAGTACAACGGCTCGATCTCTGCCGAGCACGGCGTGGGCCTGGTCAAGCGCGATTACCTGGACTACAGCCGCTCGCCTGCCGAAATCGAATACATGAAGGCCCTGAAGGCGGTGTTCGACCCCAATGGCATCATGAACCCAGGCAAGATCTTCCCGGTCGATCAATAAGGAGTCGGTCATGAGCTACCAGCATCAATACCTCGACGGTACCCGTATCCACTTTCCTGTCGGCAAGGTGGTGTGCATTGGGCGCAACTACGCCGAACACGCCAAGGAACTGAACAACCCGGTGCCTACCGAGCCGTTGCTGTTCATCAAGCCGGGCAGCTGCGTGGTGCCGGTGGAAGGCGGCTTCAAGATCCCCACCGATCGCGGTTCGGTGCATTACGAGGCGGAAATCGCCGTGCTGCTGGGCAAGCCGCTGTCCACCCGGCCCAGCGAGGAAGAGGTGCTGGACGCCATTTCCGGTTTCGCCCCGGCGCTGGACCTGACCCTGCGCGACGTGCAGAGCAAGCTCAAGGAAAAAGGCCTGCCGTGGGAGCTGGCCAAGTCGTTCGACGGCGCGGCGGTGATCGCGCCGTTCGTGGCTACCGGCACCTACCCGGACCTGACCGATATCCCGGTGCGCCTGACCATCAACGGTGAAGTGCGCCAGGACGGCAACAGCAACCTGATGCTCAACCCTATTGTGCCGATGATCCAGTACATGGCCGCGCACTTCTCGCTGCAGGCCGGTGATGTGATCCTGACCGGGACGCCGGCCGGGGTCGGCGCGCTGAATCCGGGCGATGAGCTGGTGCTGGAGTTGCCGGGCGCCAGCCGTTTCGAGTCCGTTGTGAACTGACCTCTGGGCTTTTGCTTTTTTTTCACACGTCATCCGGATAATGCGGCTTAATCACCCTGCGCGCCGTTGCGCCCAGGGTCGCCGCATTCTCAGGAAGACATCCACATGGCCGCATCCCCTTCTCTGTCATCGCCCGCGCAGCCGCGCAAGCCACGCTTGGTAACGCGCTGGTACCTCTGGTTGCTGATTGTGGTGGTCGCCTACGCCGTTTCCGCCGTGATGCACTGGGATACCCGGGTCAAACTCTGGGTAGTGGAGCGCATGACGCCGCAGGCCGAGCGCGATGCCGCGGTGTGGCTGCCCGATTACCACGCCTTCATCGATGGCAAGAAGCTGCCGGGCATGGAGAAGGATGAAGCGTCGGACCTGACTTACAACCCCGACACCAAGACCCTGTTCTCCGTGATGGGCAAAAATGCCTTCCTGGTCGAGCTCACCCTGGAAGGCGACGTGTTGCGCAAAATGCCGCTCGACGGTTGGTCCAACCCCGAGGGCGTGACCTACCTGAGTGGTGGCCGCATGGCGATCACGGATGAGCGTCAGCACCTGATGAGCGTGGTGACGGTAACGCCCGAGACCAAGGCGCTGAAGCTGTCGGACTGGCCGCAGTTCGACCTGGGGCCGTCGGCCAATCAGAACAAGGCGTTCGAGGGGATTGCCTGGGACCCGCGTCGCGGCCAGATCCTGTTGGGTGAAGAGCGTCCGGCGGCGATGTTCGCGCTCAAGAGCGATGACAAGGGGCAGTGGCAGGGCGACAAGGTGAAACTCCCCTACACCACATTGAACATGCGCAACCTTTCAGCTCTGGACGTGGACCGGCGCACGGGGAACACCCTGGTGCTGTCGGCGGACTCGCACATGCTGCTGGAGCTGGACCCCAGCGGCAAGCAGATCAGCTTCATGACCTTGCTGGGCGGCCTGAACGGCCTGAAAGACACTATCCCGCGCGCGGAAGGCGTGGCGATGGATGAAAGCGGGACTATCTATATGGTCAGCGAGCCGAACCTGTTCTACGTGTTCCGCAAGTTCTGATTGCAACTTGGCCCTACGGTACACACCACGCCTCTGTAGCAGCAACTGTCTATGTGGGAGCGGGTTCTACCCGCGAAAAGCACACCGCGGTATGCCAGGAAGTCCGCGTTACCTTCTTCGCGGGTAGAACCCGCTCCCACAGGGCGTGTAGCAGCTGCCGAAGGCTGCGTCACAGGCGGCGCGGTGTGTCAGCCAGTGCGCGGCGCCTTTGACGCGGCCTGACGGCCGCTGCTACGGGCTGCGTAGGCCCTTCGGATCAACGCGTTACTGGGTCAGGGTCTTCACACCTTCAGGGGTGCCCAGCAACAGCAGGTCAGCCGGACGCGCCGCGAACAGGCCGTTGGTCACCACGCCGACGATCGCATTGATCTGCGCTTCCAGTGCCACCGGGTCGGTGATCTGCATGTTGTGCACATCCAGAATGATGTTGCCGTTGTCAGTGATCACACCTTCACGGTAAACCGGGTCGCCGCCCAGCTTCACCAGCTGGCGCGCCACATGGCTGCGGGCCATCGGGATGACTTCCACCGGCAGCGGGAAAGCGCCCAGTACCGGCACCAGCTTGCTGGCATCGGCGATGCAGATGAAGGTCTTGGCCACGGCCGCAACAATCTTCTCGCGGGTCAGGGCTGCGCCGCCGCCCTTGATCAGGTTCAGCTTCTCGTCGCTTTCATCGGCGCCGTCCACGTAGAACTCCAGTTCGCTGACGGTGTTCAGCTCGTACACTGGAATGCCGTGGCCCTTGAGGCGCGCGGCGGTGGCTTCGGAGCTGGCAACGGCGCCGTCGAAGGCACCCTTGTGCTGGGCCAGGGCGTCGATGAAGCAGTTGGCGGTCGAGCCGGTGCCGACGCCGACGATGCTCTTGTCGTCCAGCTTGGGCAGAATGAAGTCGACAGCAGCCTGGGCGACGGCCTGTTTGAGTTGGTCCTGGGTCATGCGGGCTCCGGAGCGGGCACAAAGTAGCGGGGGAAGGGCGGCATTATACCCCTTTGCTGTGGTCCTTGGCTGGAACGCTGGGGTAGACTCGCAGGTCTTGCTCAACCGCCAGTGATGCTTCCGATGCTCGAACAGTACGTTAAGAAGATCCTCACCTCGCGCGTCTACGACGTTGCCGTGGAAACCCCCTTGCAGGCCGCCGGCCAGCTGTCCAAACGCCTGGGCAACAGTATTCTGCTCAAGCGCGAAGACCTGCAGCCGGTGTTTTCCTTCAAGATTCGCGGTGCCTACAACAAGCTGGCGCAGTTGAGCGACGAAGAACGTGCCCGTGGCGTGGTCACCGCCTCGGCCGGCAACCACGCCCAGGGCCTGGCCCTGGCGGCGCGGGAAATGGGCGTGAAAGCCACCATCGTGATGCCCAAGACCACCCCCGAGATCAAGGTCGAAGGCGTGCGCTCGCGTGGCGGCAAGGTTGTTTTGCACGGTGATTCCTTTCCCGAAGCCCTGGCCTACTCGCTCAAGCTGGTGGACGAGAAGGGTTACGTCTACATCCACCCGTACGACGATCCGCACACCATCGCCGGCCAAGGCACCGTGGCCATGGAGATCCTGCGTCAGCACCCCGGCAACCTGGACGCGATCTTTGTGCCGGTGGGCGGCGGCGGCCTGATCGCCGGCATCGCGGCCTACGTGAAGTACCTGCGCCCGGAAATCAAGGTCATCGGCGTGGAACCGGACGACTCCAACTGCCTGCAAGCCGCCATGGCCGCCGGCGAACGCGTGGTGCTGCCAACCGTGGGCATCTTCGCCGACGGCGTGGCCGTGGCGCAGATCGGCCAGCACACCTTTGATATCTGCAAAGACTACGTGGATGAAGTGATCACCGTCAGTACCGACGAGATCTGCGCGGCGATCAAGGATATCTACGACGATACCCGCTCGATCACCGAACCTGCCGGCGCCCTGGGCGTGGCGGGCATCAAGAAATACGTGGAGCTGTACGGTGTCACCGGCCAGACCCTGGTGGCCATCGACTCGGGCGCCAACGTCAACTTCGACCGCCTGCGCCACGTGGCCGAGCGTGCCGAACTGGGCGAGGGCCGCGAAGCCATCATCGCCGTGACCATCCCCGAGAAACCGGGCAGCTTCAAGGCGTTCTGCGAAGCCATCGGCAAGCGCCAGATCACCGAATTCAACTACCGCTACCACACCGGTCGCGAAGCGCACATCTTCGTCGGCGTGCAGACCCACCCGGACACCGACCCGCGTGCCGCGCTGGTCGCCAGCCTGACCGAACAGGGTTTCCCGGTGCTGGACCTGACCGACAACGAACTGGCCAAACTGCACATCCGCCACATGGTGGGCGGCCACGCGGCGCAGGTCAGCGACGAAATGGTCATGCGCTTCGAGTTCCCGGAGCGCCCGGGCGCGCTGTTCAACTTCCTCAACAAGCTGGGCGGGCGCTGGAACATCTCGATGTTCCATTACCGCAACCATGGCGCGGCCGACGGCCGTGTGGTGGCGGGCCTGCAGGTACCGGCCCAGGAGCGAGGCGACGTGGCGGCGGCCCTGACCGAGATCGGCTATCCGTTCTGGGATGAGACCGATAACCCGGCGTACCGCCTGTTCCTGGGCTGACTGCTAGGCTGTAAGGCATCGACACACGCACAGGACCTGCCCCATGGAAACCCTGAGCTTGCTGAAAATGCTGCATGGCATTGCCACCGCGCTGCTGCTGGGCAGCGTGGCGGCCGTGCTGTTGCAGACCTGGCGCGGCTGGCGCGGCGGCGACAAGTCGGCCTTCGCCAAGACCCTGCAACGCCCGTGGCTGTACGCCTGGATACTGATGGGCGTGTGCGTGGTGAGCTTTCCGTTTACCGGCTGGTGGATGATGCACACCGTGGGCTGGCCGCTGGGGCAGACCTGGCTGCTGGGTGGCTCGGTGTTGTACATAGTGGGCGTGGCGGGGTTTCTGCTGCTGGTGCGCCGCACCATTCGCTGGCGGCAGGCGGCGGTGGCCTATAACCAGGTGCAGGTGGTCAAGCAGCGTAAGTTCAGCATGGTGTTTGCGGGGGTGTCGCTGGTGGTATTGGTGGCTATCCTGGCGTTGATGCTGATCAAGCCGGTCTGATTTGACCCCGTGGGAGCGGGCTCTGCCCGCGAAAAGAACACCGCGTGATATCTGTCACTGCGCGTCGCCCTTTTCGCGGGCAGAGCCCGCTCCCACGCGAGGTGGGTGGAGCATCAATCGCGTAGCGACATGATCTTCCACCCGCGGCGCTGAGCCTCGGCCAGCAGGTTCGGGTCGGCATCCACCACCACGGGGTTCGCCACCTTCTCCAGCAACGGCAGATCATTCATCGAGTCGCTATAGAAGTAGCTCCCCTCCAGATCAAAGCCATTCTCCGCAAGCCAGCGATCCAGGCGCGTCACCTTGCCTTCGCGGAAGCATGGCACGTCGGTGCTGCGGCCGGTGTAACGGCCATCGACCATCTCGCATTCAGTGGCCAGCAACGTGTCCACGCCCAGGCGCTCGGCGATCGGGCCGGTGACGAAACGGTTGGTGGCGGTGATGATCAGCAGCTTGTCGCCCGCATCACGATGCTGCTGCAACAGGGCCAGGGCCTTGGGCAGGATGATTGGTTCGATGCAGTCACGCATGAAGTCGGCATGCCACTCGGCCAGTTGCGCCATGTCGGTGGTTGCCAGAATCTCCAGGCTGAAATTCAGGTAGTCGGTCAGGTTCAGCTGGCCGGCCAGGTAATCCTGGTAGAAGGCATCGTTGCGGTTCTTGTATTCCACCGGGTCGAGGATGCCGCGTTCACACAGGTAATCGCCCCAAGCGTGATCGCTGTCGCCACCAAGCAGGGTGTTATCGAGGTCGAATAAAGCCAGGCGCATGGAAGTTACTCGTCTAAAAAGCGGAAAAGGCCCACAGAATACGGACTTTTCACAACAGTGCACATAAGGTATGCGGGTGCGTTGCTGCCTTGACGATCTTTGTGGAACAATGCAAAGACATGCGTTTGCGAGGTTGCTGCCGTGATCGACCCCGATGGTTTCCGTCCCAATGTCGGCATTATTCTGACCAATGATGCCGGACAGGTACTATGGGCTCGTCGCATCAACCAGGATGCCTGGCAGTTTCCGCAAGGGGGCATCAACCCTCAGGAGACGCCGGAAGAGGCCTTGTACCGCGAGTTGAATGAAGAAGTGGGGCTGGAGCGACAAGATGTTGAAATTCTTGCCTGCACCCGCGGCTGGTTGCGTTATCGTTTACCTCAGCGCCTGGTGCGTACCCACAGCCAACCGCTGTGCATCGGCCAAAAGCAGAAGTGGTTTCTCTTGCGCCTGGTTTCCAACGAACAGCGCGTGAGAATGGATTTGACCGGTAAACCGGAATTCGATGGCTGGCGCTGGGTCAGCTATTGGTACCCGCTGGGCCAGGTGGTGACATTCAAGCGCGAGGTGTATCGCCGCGCTCTCAAAGAGCTTGCCCCGCGCCTGCTGGCGCGCGACTGACGACGGAGTTCGACCCCGAGCCATGCTCAATACGCTGCGCAAGATCGTCCAGGAAGTCAACTCCGCCAAGGATCTCAAGACGGCGTTGGGGATCATTGTGCTGCGCGTCAAAGAGGCCATGGGCAGCCAGGTCTGCTCGGTCTACCTGCTCGACCCGGAAACCAACCGTTTTGTGCTGATGGCCACCGAGGGCTTGAATAAGCGCTCCATCGGCAAGGTCAGCATGGCCCCCAACGAGGGCCTGGTGGGCCTGGTGGGCACGCGTGAAGAGCCGCTGAACCTCGAAAACGCTGCCGACCACCCCCGTTATCGCTACTTCGCCGAAACCGGCGAGGAACGCTTTGCCTCCTTCCTGGGTGCACCGATCATTCACCACCGGCGTGTGGTGGGGGTACTGGTTATCCAGCAAAAGGAGCGCCGTCAGTTCGACGAGGGCGAAGAAGCCTTCCTGGTCACCATGAGCGCGCAATTGGCCGGCGTTATTGCCCACGCTGAAGCCACCGGCTCGATCCGCGGGCTGGGGCGTCAGGGCAAGGGCATCCAGGAAGCCAAGTTCGTCGGCGTACCTGGCTCGCCGGGCGCCGCCGTGGGTACGGCGGTGGTCATGCTGCCACCGGCCGACCTCGACGTGGTGCCGGACAAGACCGTTACCGACATCACTGCCGAGCTGGCCCTGTTCCAGACCGCGCTTGAAGGCGTTCGCAACGACATGCGCACCCTTTCGGCGAAGTTGGCCACGCAATTGCGCCCTGAAGAGCGCGCACTGTTCGACGTCTACCTGATGATGCTCGACGACGCCTCGCTGGGCAGCGAAGTGACCAACGTGATCAAGACCGGCCAGTGGGCCCAGGGCGCACTGCGCCAGGTAGTCACTGAGCACGTCAACCGTTTCGAACTGATGGATGACGCCTACCTGCGCGAGCGCGCGTCGGACGTCAAGGACCTGGGCCGCCGCCTGCTGGCCTACCTGCAGGAAGCCCGGCAGCAAACCCTGGTTTACCCCGACAATACCATCCTGATCAGCGAAGAACTGACCCCGGCCATGCTCGGCGAGGTGCCGGAAGGCAAGCTGGTGGGCCTGATTTCGGTACTGGGTTCGGGCAACTCCCACGTCGCCATCCTGGCCCGTGCCATGGGCATCCCGACGGTGATGGGCCTGGTCGACCTGCCGTATTCCAAGGTCGACGGCATCAAGATGATCGTCGACGGCTATAAGGGCGAGGTCTACACCAACCCCAGCGACGTGCTGGCGCGTCAGTACGCCGACGTGGTCGAAGAAGAGCGCCAGCTGGCCCAGGGCCTCGACGCCCTGCGCGAGCTGCCGTGCGTGACCCTGGACGGCCACCGCATGCCGCTGTGGGTCAACACCGGCCTGCTGGCCGACGTGGCACGCGCTCAGCAGCGCGGGGCCGAGGGTGTTGGCCTGTACCGCACCGAAGTGCCGTTCATGATCAACCAGCGCTTCCCCAGCGAAAAGGAACAGCTGGCCATTTACCGCGAGCAACTGGCCGCCTTCCACCCGCTGCCGGTGACCATGCGCAGCCTGGACATCGGTGGCGACAAGGCACTGTCCTACTTCCCCATCAAGGAAGACAACCCCTTCCTGGGCTGGCGCGGCATTCGCGTCACCCTCGACCACCCGGAAATCTTCCTGGTACAGACCCGCGCCATGCTCAAGGCCAGCGAAGGCCTGAACAACCTGCGCATTCTGCTGCCGATGATTTCCGGTACCCACGAGACCGAAGAAGCCCTGCACCTGATCCACCGGGCCTGGGGCGAGGTGCGCGACGAAGGCACCGACGTGCCGATGCCGCCGGTGGGCGTGATGATCGAGATTCCGGCCGCGGTGTACCTGACCCGCGAACTGGCGCGCCAGGTGGACTTCCTGTCGGTGGGCTCCAACGACCTGACGCAGTACCTGCTGGCCGTGGACCGCAACAACCCGCGGGTGGCCGACCTGTACGACTACCTGCACCCAGCGGTATTGCAGGCGTTGCAGCACGTGGTGACCGAGGCCCATGCCGAGGGCAAGCCGGTGAGCATCTGCGGCGAGATGGCCGGTGACCCGGCAGCGGCGGTGCTGTTGATGGCCATGGGCTTTGACAGCCTGTCGATGAACGCCACCAACCTGCCGAAGGTGAAGTGGATGCTGCGGCAGATCAGCATGGGCAAGGCCAAGGAGTTGCTGGCGCAACTGATGAAGCACGACAACCCGCAGGTTATCCACAGCTCGCTGCAGTTGGCGCTGAAAAACCTGGGGCTGGCGCGGATGATCAATCCGGCGGGTCCGAAGCACCTGTAATCGCTGAACACCTACTCTCTCCCTGTGGGACCGGGCGAAGCTCGGGAAGCAGGCACCGCGTATCATCAGATACACCGCGTCGCCTGCTTCCCGAGCTTCGCCCGGTCCCACAGGGGGTTATAAAGTCAGGTCCACCTCGCCCAGTGCGCCACCGTAGGGCCCGAAGCTACGCTCCACGATCCGCCGCGCCCCATCCGCCCCCACGATCAACGCCGTACTCGCCCGCGTCCCATACGTTGGGCTGGCAATGAACACACTCGACAGCAACGACTCGGTCGCCAGCCCCACGCCGGTATCTGGTAACAGCGCGTCTGCCGCCCGGTCCGGATCCTTCAGCAATGCCAGCAACCCCTCCGGGTCGGGATCATCCAGCTGCGCCGCCAGCCCCTCGCGCGCCTTCACCAGCTTGGGCCACGGCGTATCCAGCCCCGCATTCGACAGCCCGTAAACCCCGGTAGCCAGTTCCTGCAACCGCCGATCGCGCTGATTGAAATAACACAGCCGCCCGGCCGCCCCGAGCAACAGGTTAAACCCTGAATACTCCGCCGCCCGGCTGCCAATGTCATCGACGTACTCATCAATGGACACCGTGCTGGTTAAAAAACGAGCAACCAGTTCCCCGCGCGAACGCCGCCCCAGCGCCTGGCCGGGGTCACGGATATTGGTCAGCGCCGCAAACCGCCCGTCAGGCCCCAACCCCAGCCAGGTGCCCCCGGCTTCCAGGTCACGGCCGGCGTAGACGCCTTCGGCCTCGGGCCACTGCCCCAGTGCCAGGCTGGGGCGGGCGTAGAATTCATCACGGTTGGCCGCCAGCACCAGCGGCATGGGGTGGCCTGGGCGCCAGGCAAATACAATCAGACACATAAGGTTGACCTTGTGTTTTGGCTCACTCTACCCGCACTCCGTCCCTGCACAGTAGAGGCGATTGCCCCTATCCGTTACCATGCGCTCCAGTTTTCACTGACACAAGTTTCATGGCAACGGGCCGGTGGGCCGGGCATAGTCTCGGGTTTTCCCGCCCCTCGTGGCCATCCGGGAACGCAGGGGTGATCCCGCCGCCTGTCCACGTCAAGGAGTCGCAATGCTGCCTTACCCGCAGATCAATCCGGTGGCCGTCGCCATCGGACCGCTTCAAATCCACTGGTACGGCCTGATGTACCTGATCGGCATCGGCGCTGCCTGGTTCCTGGCCTCGCGCCGCCTGAACCGCTTTGACCCCACCTGGACCAAGGAGAAGCTTTCCGACCTGATCTTCTGGTGTGCCATGGGCGTGATCGTCGGCGGACGGCTGGGTTACGTGCTGTTCTATGACCTGAAGGTGTACATCGACAACCCCACGCTGATCTTCGAAGTGTGGAAGGGCGGCATGGCGTTCCACGGCGGCCTGATCGGCGTGATGCTGTCTGCCTGGTGGTTCGGCCGCAAGAACGGCAAGTCGTTCTTCGAGCTGATGGACTTCATTGCCCCGATGGTACCGATCGGCCTGGGCGCCGGGCGTATCGGCAACTTCATCAACGGCGAGCTGTGGGGCAAACCCACCGACGTGCCGTGGGCGATGGTCTTCCCGCCACTGAGCGATCCGGCGCAACTGCCGCGCCATCCGTCGCAGCTGTACCAATTTGCCCTTGAAGGCGTGGCGCTGTTCATTATCCTGTGGCTGTTCTCGCGCAAACCGCGCCCCACCATGGCGGTGTCCGGCATGTTCGCGCTGTTCTACGGTATCTTCCGGTTCATCGTCGAGTTCGTCCGCGTGCCCGACGCGCAACTGGGCTACCTGGCCTTTGGCTGGGTCACCATGGGCCAGATCCTCTGCCTGCCGATGATCATCGGTGGCCTGGCGTTGATCTGGTGGGCCTACAACCGGCCCCCCGCGCCGAAAAACGCCGCGGTATGATTGACGGGCGGGGCGAAAGCCCCGCCTTTTTCTTTTTCTGCACACGGTCGCGGCTGTTGGCGACCGACTTGAGGCCTCAATGAAAGCGTACCTGGATCTCCTGACCGATGTGATCACCAACGGCGTGACCAAGGGTGATCGGACCGGCACCGGCACCAAGGCCGTCTTCGCGCGCCAGTACCGTCACAACCTGGCCGACGGCTTCCCGCTGCTGACCACCAAGAAGCTGCACTTCAAGAGCATTGCCAACGAGCTGATCTGGATGCTCAGTGGCAACACCAATGTGAAGTGGCTGAACGAAAATGGCGTGACCATCTGGGACGAATGGGCCACCGAAAGCGGTGACCTGGGCCCGGTCTATGGCGAGCAATGGACCGCCTGGCCGACCAAGGACGGCAAGACCATCAACCAGATCGACTACATGGTCGACACCCTGAAAAACAACCCCAACAGCCGCCGCATTCTGTTCCACGGCTGGAACGTCGAGTACCTGCCCGACGAGTCCAAAAGCCCGCAACAGAACGCCGCCGAAGGCCGTCAGGCCCTGCCGCCGTGCCACCTGCTGTACCAGGCCTTCGTCAACGAAGGGCACCTGTCGATGCAGCTGTACATCCGCAGCTCGGACGTGTTCCTGGGCCTGCCGTACAACACGGCGGCCCTGGCCCTGCTGACCCACATGCTGGCCCAGCAGTGCGACCTGATCCCCCACGAGATCATCGTCACCACCGGCGACACCCACGCCTACGCCAACCACATGGAACAGATCCAGACCCAGCTGGCGCGCGAGCCCCGCAAGCTGCCGACGCTGAACATCAAGCGCAAGCCGGCGTCGATCTATGACTACACGTTCGAAGATTTCGAGATTGTGGGGTACGACCCGCATCCTGGCATCAAAGCCCCTGTCGCCATCTGACCCCCAGCGGGGACCGTGGGAGCGGGTTCTACCCGCGAAGGCCGCACCGCAGACCGTCTGACACCCTGCGGTGCCCTTTTCGCGGGCAGAGCCCACTCCCACAGGGATGGTGTTCAGAGTGTGGCTGGGCGTTTGACGGGGAACGACACGAACGGCTTGATCTCCTTGAGCACAAACATGCTCTGCATCTCCTTGATCCCCGGCAGCCGCCGCACCACCGACATGGCAAATTCGGCGAACGCGTCGAGGTCGGGCGCCACTACCTGCAACAGAAAATCGGCATCGCCGCCGATGCTGTAGCAGGCCACCACATCCTCCAGTTGCATCACTTCCTGCTCGAACTTTCGTGCCTCGGCCTCGCTGTGGCTGTCGATGCTGACGCGGATGAACACCATCACCCCCAAACCGATCTTGCGGCGGTCCAGCACGGCGCGGTAGCCCTGAATGTAGCGATGCTCTTCCAGGTGCCGTACTCGTCGCCAGCACGGGGAGGCCGACATGCCCAGGGCGTCGGCCAGGTTCTGGTTGGTCATGCGGCCGTCCTGTTGCAGGGCGGTGAGGATCTTCACGTCCGTGTTGGTCAGGGCAGGGTTGGTCATAAATTCCTTCTTTGTCCATGCAGTGGGTAGCTATTGCCCAAAATAGCCTGTTCAACGGCAAACACAGGAATAATTTTCCCGGCGGCACGCTATAGCATTTCCCTCGTTCTCACTCACTGCCCAAGGACGTCGCTGCCATGCTGGATATCTCACAAGTACTGACCTATTGCGCCGCGCTGGGTGTTGCCGCCGCCATACCCGGGCCGGGCATGGCTGCCCTGGTGGCGCGCAGCGTCGGTGGCGGGGCGCTGTCGGGCTTCTGCCTGTTGTTCGGGGTGATTCTGGGTGACCTGACGTATCTGTCGTTCGCCGTGTTCGGGCTGGCGATCATTGCCGAGCACTTCAACGCCCTATTCCAGCTGGTGCGTTGGGGCGCGGCGATCTATCTGTGCTACCTGGCCTGGGTGTTCTGGTTTGCCGAGCATCAGGTCATCGACAGCGGCAAGCCTGTGCAGCGCAGGGAGTTGCTGTCAGCGGCGGTGTCGGGGTTGACCATCACCCTGGGCAATCCTAAGACCATCGCGTTTTACCTGGCGTTGCTGCCGTTGGTGATCAACCTGGAAACCGTCTCGTTGCAGACCTGGGGGCTGATGCTGGTGCCGTTGACGGCGCTGGTGCTGTTGGCGGTGGGGGCGTTGTACATCCTGGGCGCGATTCGCATTCGCCACCTGCTGTCCAGCCTGCGCGCTCAGCAGCGGCTGTTCCGCGGCGCGGCGGTGATCATGGCAGCTGCGGCTGCCGCGATGCTGCTGCGCTGAAATGCGCCAACGCTTTACCGGCCGGCATGGCGGACACTGACGTATGCAAGGTACGCCCAGCCGCTTCGGTGAGATAATTGAGGATGCGCTGGTTCTGCTGTTGACGCACTCGCAATGAACCACCATTGAGTTGGTTGAGCCGCTGGGCGCGCGCCGCCAGGTCCTGCAGGCGCGTCCAGGCGGGCAGGCAGCCCTGGTCGCGTGCCAGTTGCATGGCACCGTTGTGGTCGGGGGCATGGCCGAGCGAACGCTGGGCGCGGCGCCGTGTGGTTTCCAACTGTTCCAGGTTTTCCAGGATCGCCTGCTTGGCAATGCTCAACTCGGTCAGCCGCTCGCCGCTGATCTTCGGGCCGGCCAGTGCCTGGCGCTCCTGATCCAGCAAGGTCAACAGGCGCTGGGCGGCCACCTGCTGGCGGTGCAGGTGGCGCGCCAGTCCTCTGGCGATCTCATGTCCGGCCGGTGGCCGATCTTCAGTCAGTGGCTTGCCCATTTACTACCCATCACGGCTTCAGCGATGCAGTCGGAATTTCTTTTGCCCGCTATCGGCGAAGGGTGTGGGAACTTGAACGGCTATTTCCAATTTCCGGCACGATCAATGGCCGTGGCTGCGGCCCACATGTGAGTGCTCTGCTTCCGGCGCGGTGACGGCGCCGGTCACTTCCAGGCGCTGGAGGATGCCGCACTGGTCGTTGTCACCCACGGTGCCGCAGCGCTGGCGCAGTTCCAGCAGTTGCGCCTGCAAGGCCACCAGGCCGTCGATGCGCGCGCGTACGTGGTGGATATGCTCGTCGATCAGGGCGTTGACGCTTTCGCACTGGTCCTGGGGGCTGTCGCGCAGGGTCAGCAGGCTGCGGATTTCGTCCAGGGTCATGTCCAGGGTGCGGCAGTTGCGGATGAAGGTCAGCCGCTCCACGTGGGCCTGGGTGTAGAGCCGGTAATTGCCGTCGGTGCGGGCCGGGGGTGGCAGCAATTGCTCGCGCTCGTAGTAGCGGATGGTCTCCACCTGGCAGTCGGTGGCCTTGGCCAATTCGCCGATTTTCATCACTGCGCCCTCCAAAGGTGCTTGACCCTATAGTGGCTACAGGGTGTTCACTTGGCAACAGGCACTTTAACGGACCTGACCCATGAGCCAGCCAACCCACGGCCACAAGCACGATCACGACCATCAGCATGAGCACAAGCATGCCGCCATTCGCGGCCATGCCCACGGCGGCAGCTGCTGCGCCAGCGAGGCGCCGGCCACCGTGCGCCTGGGCGCCAAGGCCAGCGCTGATGCGCGGTTGAGCCGCTTTCGCATCGAGCAGATGGACTGCCCCACCGAACAGACCCTGATCCAGAACCGCTTGGCCAAGCTGGCCGGTGTCGAGGCGCTGGAGTTCAACCTGATCAACCGGATCCTGGGTGTTCGCCACGCGTTGGTCGGTGATGAGGCCATTATCGAGGCCATTGCCGGCTTGGGCATGAGTGCCGAGCCGCTGGATGGGCCTTCCAGTGCTGCCACTGCGCCAACGCGCAAGCCCTGGTGGCCGCTGGCCGTGTCCGGGGTAGCGGCGGTGGCTTCGGAGGTGGCGCATTTCAGCGGCCAGGCGCCCAGTTGGCTGATCGCCGGGCTGGCCTTGCTGGCCATTCTGAGTGGCGGGCTGGGTACCTATAAGAAGGGCTGGATTGCCCTGAAGAACCGCAACCTGAACATCAACGCGCTGATGAGCATTGCCGTGACCGGCGCTGTGTTGATCGGGCAATGGCCGGAAGCGGCCATGGTGATGTTCCTGTTTACCGTGGCCGAATTGATCGAGGCGCGCTCGCTTAGCCGGGCGCGCAATGCCATTGGCGGGCTGCTGCAACTGACGCCCGAGCAGGCCACGGTGCAACAGGCCGACGGGCAATGGCGCGAGCAAGAGGCCCGGGAGATTGCACTGGGTGCTCGGGTGCGGGTACGCCCCGGCGAGCGCATCGCCCTGGACGGCGAGGTGGTATCCGGGCAATCGAGCATCGATCAGGCGGCGATCACCGGCGAAAGTCTGCCGGTAGAAAAAGCCGTGGGTGACAAGGTGTTCGCGGGCACCATCAACCAGGCTGGCTCGCTTGAGTATCGAGTTACCGCACTGGCGGACAACTCTACCCTGGCGCGCATCATCCACGCCGTCGAGCAGGCCCAGAGCGCGAGGGCACCGACCCAGCGCTTTGTGGATAACTTCTCCCGTATCTATACCCCTGCGGTCTTCGCCCTGGCGCTGGCCGTGGCGGTGCTGCCGCCGCTGTTCAGCGCCGGCACCTGGTTTGACTGGATCTACCGGGCGCTGGTGTTGCTGGTGGTCGCCTGCCCGTGTGCGCTGGTGATTTCCACGCCGGTGACCATTGTCAGCGGCCTGGCCGCTGCGGCGCGCAAGGGCATCCTGATCAAGGGCGGGGTGTTTCTGGAAGGCGGGCACAAACTCGACTTCCTGGCGCTGGACAAGACCGGCACCCTGACTCACGGCAAGCCGGTGCAGACGGACTTCGTGCCGCTGGACCCAGCCTACGCCCGCACGGCCGAGCAGATCGCCGCCAGCCTGGCGGCGCGCTCCGACCACCCGGTGTCGCAGGCCATTGCCCGGCCGGCGCTGGAGGCGGGTGAGGCGTTGCTGGAAGTGAGCGATTTCCATGCCCTGGCCGGGCGAGGCGTGCGCGGCAGCATCAATGGCCAGGTCTATCACCTGGGCAACCATCGCCTGGTGGAAGAGCTGGGCCTGTGTTCGCCGAAGCTGGAAGCGCAGTTGGACGCCCTGGAACGCCAGGGTAAAAGCGTGGTGCTACTGCTTGATGCCACAGGCCCCCTGGCCTTCTTCGCCGTGGCCGACACCCTCAAGGACAGCAGCCGCCAGGCCATCGAAGAGCTGCATGCCCTGGGCATCAAGACCCTGATGCTGACCGGCGATAACCCCCACACCGCCCAGGCTATCGCCGCCCAGGTGGGCATCGACCAGGCACGCGGCAACCTGATGCCTGCGGACAAGCTGCAGGCCATTGAGGACCTGTACGCCCAAGGCCATCGCGTGGGCATGGTCGGCGACGGCATCAACGATGCCCCGGCCCTGGCCCGTGCCGAACTGGGCTTCGCCATGGCCGCGGCCGGTACCGACACCGCCATTGAAACCGCCGACGTGGCGCTGATGGACGACGACTTGCGAAAAATTCCGGCGTTCGTCAGGCTCTCGCGCCAGACCAGGGCGATACTGATGCAGAACATCGTGTTGGCGCTGGTGATCAAGGCCGTCTTCCTGGCGATGACCTTCGCCGGGGTGGCGACGATGTGGATG
Organism: gamma proteobacterium L18; assembly: GCA_000497835.1. Taxonomy (GTDB): domain Bacteria; phylum Pseudomonadota; class Gammaproteobacteria; order Pseudomonadales; family Pseudomonadaceae; genus Aquipseudomonas. Next base: position 177,275 of record KI547170.1, read on the forward strand.
GCGGTGTTCGCCGATATGGGCGTCAGTCTGTTGGTGGTTTTCAACGGGTTGAGGCTGTTGCGCAAATAGTACCTGTACTGCCTGAAAGAACGGCGCCAGGCGCGGTTGCCGGCGGCGTTCCTGGGGTTGGCCCAGGAAATCAGCGCGCTGGGGTGAGGTTTGGGTTGCTTGGGCTGGCCTCATCGCGAGCAAGCTTTGCTCCCACAGTGTGGATCCTGCCACGGTGCATGGCCTGACACCGT
>KI547170.1:179040-181189 GCA_000497835.1 gamma proteobacterium L18
GTTCGGTGCAGAGCCGCTCGATCTGCTCGTGGCGGTCGGCCTGGTTCAGGCGCGGCTGGGGGTTGAGCGAGGACCACTGCGGGTGGGCCCGTGCCTTGCCCAGCGCTTCGGGTAGTTTGCCTTCGCGCCAGCCCTTGTCCTGGAGCACGCCCGGTTCGATGCTGCCCATGGCGGCGTGGCCACGGGCGTCCAGCGCTTTCAATAGTTGGCGCTGGCGCAGGGCAAGCAGGCGCAGCACGTTGTCATCCACGGTCAGTTCACGCTGGCCCTTGAGCTTGCCCATCAAGCGGCTGCCGTAGCCACGCGCAGTCTGTAATGCGCCACCGGCGATGGCCCCGGCCAATGCGGCCAGCCCCAGGGTGATACCGCCGACCAGCAGGTCCACACCCGCCCCGGCCGCCGCCCCGGCAGCAATCCCACTGCCCACCTTTACCCCCAATTGCTTGAGGGTTTCAGGGTTGAACAGGTCGTCGCCCCAACGCCCATCCAGCAGCGGCAGGTCGCTGGCGGCGGCATCTTCCTGGCGAAACGCGTAAAGCTTGAGCAGTGCCAGCACGCACTTCTGTTCGCGCTGGCGCACCGCATCGCGCAGGGCGCTGATCGACGCCTCCACGCCATCGCTCGCGACACTGCGCCGACAGGCAGCGCAGTCGATCAGCAGTTCGGCGATCAGGCGTTGAGCCTGTTGTTGTCGCAGCATGCGCTGTTGCCGCTGGTCATCGATCAGCCGCTGCAGGCTGGGGCGGGCATGTTCCAGTAGCAGGGCCAGGCTTTCGTACAGCCGCCGCTCGCCATCTTCGGGCGGCGCCACGCTGTCGAACCGCACCAGCGCATGCAGGCCCAGGCGCGCCAAGGCTTCGCGCCATTGCGCTTCACGGTGGTCGGGGCTGGCGACGAAGTTGAGCACCGGCAACAGCGGTTTGCCGCAGGCATTGAGTACTTCCAGCTCGTCGCGGTACTTGGCCAGCACCGGCTCGCGGGCGTCGATCACATACAGCCCGGCGTCGCTGGCCAGCAGTTGGCGCAGTACCTTGGCTTCCTGTTCGAAGCGCTGGCGTGCTTCGCTGCCCTGCAGGAAGCGTTCGATGCGCGCCGGGCCATCGAGGCGTTCGCCTGGGCGGTCCAGGCGTTCCAGGTAGTCGAGCAGGGCGATGGCGTCTTCCAGGCCGGGGGTGTCGTAGAGCTCCAGCAGCGCTTCGCCATCAACCGACAGGCGTGCGCCCTCGACATGGCGAGTGGTGCTGGGCCGGTGCGAGACTTCGCCGAAACCCACGTCGCGGGTGAGAGTGCGCAGCAGCGAGGTCTTGCCGACGTTGGTGTGGCCGACCACGGCTAGTTTAAGAGGCTTGGTCATTGCCGGTCTCCAGCCAGGTGAGGGGCAGCGCGTTCAACACGTCCAGGCCCAGGGCGGTCAGCGCCTGCTGCCAATCGGCCAGACGGTGTGCGTCCAGTTGCTGGCCGGCGGGGGCGGGAAGTAGCCAGATACGGGTGTCTGCAGCGCTGCGCGCCAGTTCCGCGATCAGCCCCAGGCTGCCGCGGTCGGGCGAGCGGCGCGGGTCGCAGGCGATGGCCAGGCGGGCGGCGGGGTAGCGAGCCAGTTGCTCGAGCAGGCGCCGCCGCGATTCGCGACTGTCGAGGATGCCGCCGTCCGCCACCGTGGCGGGCAGGCGGGGTGGCCACGGCTGCTGATCGTCCAGTTCCAGGCCCACCAGCAGCGCACCGTCGGCCTGTGTTGCGGCCTGGGGCAAAGCCACCTCATGCAGTGCGGCCGGGGCGCTGTCGTTGACGCCCAGGCGTTCGCTGCTGGGCATCAAGCGTTCGCGCAGGTCGCCATACAAGCTCAGATCCAGTTGCAACTGACGACGGCCCAGGCGCCAGCGTACCCAGCAGCCCGCCGCCAGGAGCAGGCGCGGCACGATGCCGAATACCAGCAGTACGCCCACCAGCCAGCCGGCCCAGGCCTGGCGGGCGCCATCGATGGCCAGGGCGCTGTCGCCGCTGGCGCGGATGGTGTCGACGTCCGGCACGCTGAAGCCCAGCAGCGCGGGCAGGGTGCCCAGGCCGCGGGTCATGGCGATGAAAGTGTCGGGGCCCAAAATGGTGGTTTCCCAGACGAAGCCGTAGCGCCGGGTGGCCAGCAGCAACAGCA
>KI547170.1:181653-224059 GCA_000497835.1 gamma proteobacterium L18
GAATCACCAGCGCGCTGGTCAGGGCCAGCAGCCACAGGCCATTGACCAGGGCGCCGAGCAGCCAGCGGTTGAGGCGGCGGCGTTGCAGCAGCAGGATCAGCGCGGGCCCCAGGTGCACGGCATTGGCGTCCCTGGCCAGGCGGGCGCTGAGCCACATCCACAGGCGCCCCAGGCTGGCGCCGTGTTCGCCGGCCAGCAGCAGGCCGCAGGCCCAGCTCAGCAGCAGGATCCAGTTGAGCCCCAACAGGCTACCCAGGGCCCAGAAGACATTCACGGGGCCGGTACCCAATGCAGCGAACGCCAGGCCTGCGCCGCTGATGATCACCAGCACGGCTAGCAGCATCACGCTCAGGCGCGCGCCCTGTTTCCAGTGGCGCAGGGCCGGCAGCAGGCCGTCGCGTTCGGCCAGCCAGGTGGCCCGGTGTTGAATGCGGGCCGTCAGGTCGCCGCCCTGCTGGCGGGCGCGGCGGTTGGCTTCCTGATCGTCCAGGGGGCCAGTGTGTTCTTCGCGCAGGCGAATGGCTTCGGTAAGCCAGAGAGTGTCCAGTGCTGTCACGCCACTATCCATTGATCAAACCAACCCAGAGCATAACCCAGCGAAGCCTCGGGCTCTGCTATCCTCGCGGCATGAAAAACACTCTCCCCCTCAGCCTGATCGCGGCGCTCGCCGAGAACCGCGTCATCGGCATCGACAACAGCATGCCCTGGCACCTGCCGGGTGATTTCAAATACTTCAAGGCCACCACGCTGGGCAAGCCGATCATCATGGGTCGCAAGACCTGGGATTCGCTGGGCCGCCCGCTGCCGGGGCGCCTGAACCTCGTGGTCAGCCGTCAGGCCGATCTGGTGCTGGAAGGGGCGGAGGTGTATCCGTCGCTGGAAGCCGCCATCGTCCGGGCTGAGGCCTGGGCGCTGGAGAATGGCGCTGATGAGCTGATGCTGATCGGTGGCGCGCAGTTGTATGCGCAAGGGCTGGATCTGGCCGACCGTCTGTACCTGACCCGTGTGGCGGCAAGCCCTGCGGGCGATGCGTGGTTCCCCGAATACGATGAGAGCCAGTGGCTGCTGGCCTCCAACACCGAAAATCCGGCCGTGGGCGAGGCCCCGGCGTACGCCTTCGAAGTCTGGGACCGCCGCTGATTTTTTAGCAGGGCTGCTGGCCCTATCGCGAGCAAGCTTTGCTCCCACAGTGAAATGCCATCAACCGTGGTTGGCTTGACACTGTGGGAGCAAAGCTTGCTCGCGATGAGGCCCTGATGAACTACCGGTGCGCCAGCTCCGCGTGCTCATCGGCATTCAGCAGCGCCCGGTCGGTCTGCTGCAACACCTGGCTGGCGATGGTGCCCGCCGTCATCGAACCACTGACGTTCAACGCCGTGCGGCCCATGTCGATCAACGGCTCCACCGAAATCAGCAACGCCACCAGCGACACCGGCAAGCCCATGGCGGGCAGCACGATCAGCGCGGCAAAGGTCGCGCCGCCGCCCACGCCGGCCACCCCAGCCGAGCTCAGGGTGACGATGGCCACCAGGGTGGCAATCCACATTGGGTCCAGCGGGTTGATGCCCACGGTGGGCGCAACCATCACGGCCAGCATCGCCGGGTACAGGCCTGCGCAACCGTTCTGGCCGATGGTGGCGCCGAACGAGGCGGCAAAGCTGGCGATCGACTGCGGGATGCCCAGGCGCTGGGTCTGCGCTTCGATGCTCAGCGGGATGGTGGCGGCGCTGGAGCGGCTGGTGAAGGCGAAGGTCAGCACCGGCCACACCTTGCGGAAGAAGCGCAGCGGGTTGACCCCGGCGGTGCTCAGCAGCACGCCGTGGACCATGAACATCAGCGTCAGGCCGATGTAGGACACCAGCACGAAGCTGCCCAGCTTGAGGATGTCCTGCAGGTTGGAACTGGCGACCACCTTGGCCATCAGCGCCAGCACGCCGTAGGGCGTCAGCTTCATCACCAGGCGCACCAGCCGCGTCACCCAGGCTTGCAGGGTTTCGATGGCGCTGACCACTTTCGCACCTTTTTCGGCGTCATCCTTGAGCAGTTGCAGGGCGGCCACACCCAGGAAGGCGGCGAAGATCACCACGCTGATGATCGACGTCGGCTTGGCCCGGGCCAGGTCGGCCACCGGGTTCTGCGGCACGAACGACAGCAGCAGCTGCGGGATATTGAGGTCGTTGACCTTACCCACGTAGTCGCTCTGGATCGCCTGCATGCGCGCCAGTTCCTGGGTGCCGGCCACCAGGCCTTCGGCGGTCAGGCCGAACAGGTTGGTCAGGCCCACACCGATCAGCGCGGCGATGGCGGTGGTGAACAGCAGCACGCCGATGGTCAGGAAGCTGATCTTGCCCAGTGATGAGGCGTTGTGCAGGCGTGCCACGGCGCTGAGGATGGAGGCGAAGATCAGCGCCATCACGATCATCTGCAGCAACTGCACATAGCCGTTGCCCACCAGGTCCAGCCAGCTGATGGTGGTCTTGAGCAGCGGATTGCCCTGGCCGTAGATGACATGCAGGGCGCTGCCGAACAGTACGCCCAGCACCAGGCCGATCAGGACCTTTTTCGCCAGGCTGAATTGAGTGCGGCTGGTTTGCGCCAGGCCCAGCAGCAGTGCCAGGAACACCAGCAGGTTAAGTAGCAGGGGCAGATTCATTGAAGCTCCAGGTGAAAGATTTCCGGGCTGCTGCGCCTCTAAGGGGCGCTGGCCAACCACAAACTCTAACATCCTGAATTTTCTGTTATTTATACCGAGATCGAATGTCGATAGTCGTTTCTGGAATAAGCAGTGGTCGCGCACGGATAAATCCATGACGCGATCCGGCCCCTGGCGGTCGCGTTCAAGCGTGTTTTGTCATGAGCATTTGCTACGTTCCCTGGGATCTTACTGGGGAGCCTCACCGATGAAGCCACTGCGTAATCTGCTTGCCGTCACTTTGGGCCTGGCGTTGGCCAGCCCGGTCTTCGCCGCCACCGAACTCAAGCATTGGCCGGCGGCACAGGCCAAACAGCTCGACGCGATGATTGCCGCCAATGCCCACAAGGGCAATTACGCGGTATTTGACATGGACAACACCAGCTACCGCTACGACCTGGAAGAGTCGTTGCTGCCGTACCTGGAAAACAAGGGTGTGCTGACCCGCGACAAGCTCGACCCGTCGCTGAAGCTGATCCCGTTCAAGGACACCGCCGAGCACAAGGAAAGCCTGTTCAGTTACTACTACCGCCTGTGCGAAGTGGACGATATGGTCTGCTACCCGTGGGTGGCGCAGGTGTTTTCCGGTTTTACCCTCACCGAGCTCAAGGGCTACGTGGACGAGATGATGGCATCCGGCAAGCCGGTACCGGCCACCTATTTCGAAGGTGATGTGGTCAAGACCATGAACGTCGAGCCGCCCAAGGTGTTTACCGGGCAGGCCGAGCTGTACAACAAGCTGATGGAAAACGGCATCGAGGTATACGTGGTCACAGCCGCTTCCGAGGAGCTGGTGCGCATGGTGGCGGCCGATCCCAAGTATGGCTACAACGTCAAACCGCAGAACGTGATTGGCGTGACCACTTTGCTCAAGGACCCCAAGACTGGCGAGCTGACCACGGCGCGCAAGCAGATCGAAGCGGGCAAGTATGACCCCAAGGCCAACATGGGTATGCTGCTGACCCCGTACCTGTGGACCCCGGCGACCTGGATGGCGGGCAAGCAGGCGGCGATCCTGACCTATATCGATCAGTGGAAGAAACCGGTATTGGTGGGGGGCGATACCCCGTCGAGCGACGGCTACATGCTGTTCCACAGCGTGGACGTGGCCAAGGGCGGCGTGCACCTGTGGGTGAACCGCAAGGCCAAGTACATGGACCAGTTGAACGGCATGATAAGCAAGAACGCGGCGGCGCAGGCCAAGGAAGGGTTGCCGGTGACGGCGGACAAGAATTGGGTGATTGTGAAGCCTGAGGAGATCCAGTAACCCGCTGGTTTTTTTGGGGGGCTGCTGGCCTCTCGCGAGCAAGCTTTGCTCCCACAGGTGTACGCCTCAGGCGCTGTTGACACTGTGGGAGCAAAGCTTGCTCGCGATGGCGTCATCAAGACCACCATCACAAGCAAGCCTTCAGCTTACAGCCCGTCCAGCATCGCCTTGTTGCGCACCGCGCCTTTGTCGGCGCTGGTCGCCAGCAGGGCGTAGGCCTTCAGTGCGGTGGTCACTTTGCGTGGGCGGACTTCGACCGGCTTCCAGCCTTTCTTGTCCTGTTCCACGCGGCGTGCCGCCAGTTCTTCATCGCTGACCAGCAGGTTGATCGAACGGTTCGGAATGTCGATCAGCACCTTGTCGCCGTCCTGCACCAGGCCGATGGCGCCGCCAGCAGCCGCTTCCGGCGAAGCATGGCCGATGGACAGGCCCGAGGTACCACCCGAGAAACGACCGTCGGTCAGCAGGGCACACGCCTTGCCCAGGCCTTTGGATTTCAGGTACGAAGTGGGGTACAGCATTTCCTGCATGCCCGGGCCGCCTTTCGGGCCTTCGTAACGGATGATGACGATATCGCCTTCCTTCACTTCGTCAGCGAGGATGCCGCGCACAGCGCTGTCCTGGCTCTCGAAGATCTTGGCGTTGCCTTCGAACACATGGATGGACTCATCCACGCCGGCGGTCTTCACCACGCAGCCGTCCAGGGCAATGTTGCCGTACAGCACGGCCAGGCCGCCTTCTTTCGAATAGGCGTGCTCGAAGCTGCGGATGCAGCCGTTTTCACGGTCGTCGTCCAGGGTTTCCCAGCGGGTCGACTGGCTGAAGGCGGTCTGGGTGGGGATACCGGCCGGGCCTGCCTTGAAGAAGTGGTGCACCGCCTCGTCGTTGGTCTGGGTGATGTCCCACTTGGCGATGGCTTCTTCCATGCTGCGGCTGTGCACGGTCGGCAGGTCGGTGTGCAGCAGGCCGCCACGGGCCAGCGAACCGAGGATGCTGAAGATGCCGCCGGCGCGGTGCACGTCTTCCATGTGGTACTTCTGGATGTTCGGCGCCACTTTGCACAGCTGCGGTACCTGGCGGGACAGGCGGTCGATATCGCGCAGGTCGAAGGCGATCTCGGCTTCCTGGGCGGCGGCCAGCAGGTGCAGGATGGTGTTGGTGGAACCGCCCATGGCGATGTCCAGCATCATGGCGTTCTCGAACGCCTTGAAGTTGGCGATGTTGCGCGGCAGTACCGAGTCGTCGTTCTCGATGTAGTAACGCTGGCAAAGCTCGACGATGGTACGGCCGGCCTGCAGGAACAGCTGCTCGCGGTCGCTGTGGGTGGCCAGGGTCGAACCGTTGCCCGGCAGGGCCAGGCCCAGGGCTTCGGTCAGGCAGTTCATGGAGTTGGCGGTGAACATGCCCGAGCACGAACCACAGGTAGGGCAGGCGCTACGCTCGTACTCAGCGACTTTCTCGTCAGAAGCGCTGGAGTCGGCGGCGATGACCATGGCGTCGACCAGGTCCAGGCCGTGGCTGGCCAGTTTGGTCTTGCCGGCTTCCATCGGGCCGCCGGAGACGAAGATCACCGGGATGTTCAGGCGCAGGGCGGCCATCAGCATACCGGGGGTGATCTTGTCGCAGTTGGAGATGCAGACGATGGCGTCGGCGCAGTGGGCGTTGACCATGTACTCCACGGAGTCGGCGATGATCTCGCGGCTGGGCAGCGAATACAGCATGCCGTCATGGCCCATGGCGATGCCGTCGTCCACGGCGATGGTGTTGAATTCCTTGGCCACGCCACCGGCGCGTTCGATCTCGCGGGCTACCAACTGGCCCAGGTCCTTCAGGTGCACGTGCCCCGGGACGAACTGGGTGAACGAGTTGGCGATGGCGATGATCGGCTTCTTGAAGTCGGCATCTTTCATCCCCGTGGCGCGCCACAGGGCGCGGGCGCCGGCCATGTTGCGGCCGTGGGTGGACGTTTTCGAGCGATAGTCAGGCATGGAGCACTCCGGGCGGCTAATCAGGTATCAGTAAGGGAGTGAGCTTCTCTTGTCCTTTGCAGCGGCGACAGGTAGCTGCCGCTGCGGATGAGGTCGGTGACGCTGCAGGATCGCTGCGCGCTCGACCGGAGCTCATAAACCCGCCGGGGGATGATTGGCGATGAATAAGCCGATTCTACACCGCTGGCGGCGGGATGGAATGGCGAGACCGATCAGGGACGGGCTTGTAGGACATTTCTGATTTTTCCCCAGTAGGTGTTTTTGTGCTTTTGGCGTGGCTACTATTCCTGTGCCGCATGTGCGGCCAACGAGAAAACACCCCAATGGACCACCCCAGTTTACGTTCCTTCGAGAACCACATCCTGGCACCGACCGCAGCGGCGGCGGGCCTGCCTGTGAGCTGACGCGTCCGCTCGCCAGGCAGCCCTGCGCCGCCTGGAGAGACGCAATGACTACCTTTAACCTTGCGCAGCACGATGCATCCCTGACCCACCTGTCCGCCGCCGACATCGCGGCGCATTTGCAGGCGCTGCCTGAAGAAAAACGCGCTGACGTGCTCAGCCGCCTCGAAACGGAGGCTGCAGTGGAAGCCACCGAGGACTTCCACAAAGGCGCGCTGATCTCCACCCCCCTGGGCAACCTCAGCACCGCCACCGTCGGCCTGCTGTACCGCAAGCGCGTGCTGTGGCTGGTGCTGCTGGTGTTCGGCAACCTGTTCTCCGGCGCCGGCATTGCTGCCTTCGAAGACGTGATCGCCGCCAACATCGTGCTGGTGTTCTTCCTGCCCCTGCTGGTGGACAGCGGCGGCAATGCCGGTGCCCAGTCGGCCACCCTGATGGTGCGCGCCCTGGCTACCGGCGAAGTGGTGATGAAAGACTGGCTGCGCCTGCTGTGGCGCGAATGCTCGGTGGCGCTCGCGTTGGGCGTGACCATGGCCGTGGCCGTTGCCCTGCTGGGCGCCGCGCGTGGCGGTTGGGACATCTCCATGGTGGTGGCCAGCAGCATGCTGGTGATCGTGCTGGTGGGCAGCGTCATCGGCATGAGCCTGCCCTTCCTGTTCAGCCGCCTGAACATGGACCCGGCAGTGGCCAGCGGGCCGTTGATCACTTCTATTGCCGATGCAGCTGGGGTGTTGGTGTACTTCGGGATCGCTTCGGTGGTTTTGCAGCTGTGACCTAGGCGCTGATCCCGAGCGTAGCCGCAACTGCCTTTGTAGGAGCGGGTTCTACCCGCGAAAAGCACACCGCGACGTATCAGGAGTTCCGCGTGCCCTTCTTCGCGGGTAGAACCCGCTCCCACATATCCGCGTAGCCGCTGTCTGGCGGCAGCGGCTACGGTTTTGTGTACAGGCGCGTGACGGTGATGAGGCCTGCGAGGCAAAGTGCCAAAAATGCTATTCCCATCACCCATTCAAAATCCCCCGCCACCAAGCTGATCGCCGCACTCCCCACCCCACCCGCCGCCAACACCAGTGTGTTCAATACCGAAGCCGACGCCCCGGCGCTTGCCGGTACCAGCTCCATTGCCCGGGACGTGGCGGCAGGGCGGGCGATGGTGGTGCCGGCGGTGCAGATCATCATGGGCAGCAAGATGCTGGCCACGCTGCGCTCGGTGAGGGTAGCCAATGACAGGATCGTCACGCCGGCCAGGCCGATCAGGGCTAGACCAGTGTTCAGTTGCAGGCGGTGGCTGACGCTGCGGCTCATGCGGCTAGCGATCAGGCCGCCCAGCACGTAGGCAACGCCGTAACTGAGCAGGGTCAGGCCGAATTGCAGTTGGCTGAGTTGGTAGTGGTCGAGGAAGATCAGCGGGGAGAGGGCGATGAAGGCGAAGTGGCAGGTGAAGGCGATGGCGGCGATCAGCGAGAAGCCCATGAAGGCGGGATTACAAAGCAGTTCACGGTAGGCACTGATCAAGCCTTTGGCCGGGCGATTGGCGCCGCGGGTTGGCGGCAGGATGCGGATAGCCTGAAGCAGTACCAGCAGCGCGATCAGGGCGAACAGGTAGAAGCTGGCCTGCCAGCCGCCCAGGTGCTGCAGCAGGGCGCCGACCAGCGGCGAAGTGGAGATGAATACGCCGCTGGCGCTGGTGACCAGGATGCGGGTGCGATCCCGCTCGGCGCCGGTGAACAGGTCTTGTACCAGTGCATTGAGCAGCACGAAGCAGCCGCAGCCGATGGCCTGCAGGGTGCGGAAGATCATGAAGGGAATGAACTGCACGGTGTTGGCGCAGCCCACAGCGCCGAGGATGGAAATGGCCAGCCCCAGCACCAGCAGGCCCTTGCGGCCGATTCGATCGGACAGCGGGCCAAGGAAGAATTGCGAGATGGCAACGCCCAGGGCGAACAGGCTGATGGAGAGGGCTATTTCGCTGGAAGGTGTGGCGAAGTGGTCGGACAGGGCGGGGAATGAGGGGAGGAGGACGTCTAGGGGGAAGACGCCGAGCAGGACCATGGCCAGGAGCAGGATGAGGATGGAGCGTTTTTGCGTGACGGGCATGACATTAGCCTTTTTGGATCAAGGCTACGGGGTTGCGGGATCGGAGGCGATAGCGGCGAGTTAGCGAAATTTCCTAAATTTTTGTAGGAATTTTCGCATCTACATTAAAGCGGACTCAGCACTGTGGGAGCAAAGCTTGCTCGCGAGGCGTCGGCACTGACGCCATCGCGAGCAAGCTTTGCTCCCACAGTGTGTACTTTCACAAGACAGTTGTTGCTACAAGACCGTGGTGCCTGCATGACGGTGTAGGAGCCGACTTCAGTCGCGATGCAGGCGACGCGGTTTAGCTGTTAGGCAGCAACCGGCACGTAATGCTCTTGATGTAGCGCGTCTCCGGAATAGCCGGGTGCACCGGATGGTCCGGGCCCTGGCCGCCGCGTTCCAGCAGCTGGATGTTGCGGTCCAGGTGGCGGGCGCTGGTCAGCAGGATGTTCTGCAGGTCGTCTTCGGGCAGGTGCATGGAGCACGAAGCGCTGACCAGGATGCCGTCTTTGCTGAGCAGACGCATGGCCTGTTCGTTCAGGCGGCGGTAGGCGCCTTCGCCGTTTTTCAGGTCTTTCTTGCGTTTGATGAAGGCGGGCGGGTCGGCGACGATCACGTCGAAGCGCTCTTCGGAAGCCTTCAGCTGTTTCAGGGCTTCGAACACGTCGCCTTCGACGCAGGTGACTTTCTCGGCGAAGCCGTTGAGGGCGGCGTTGCGCTCAACGCCGTCCAGGGCAAAGCCCGAGGCGTCGACGCAGAACACTTCGCTGGCGCCGAAGGCACCGGCCTGCACGCCCCAGCCACCGATGTAGCTGAACAGGTCGAGTACGCGCTTGCCTTTGACATACGGGGCCAGGCGGGCACGGTTCATGCGGTGGTCGTAGAACCAGCCGGTTTTCTGGCCTTCCATGACTGGCGCCTGGAATTTCACGCCGTTTTCTTCCAGGTCGACCCACTCCGGGACCACGCCGAAGGCGGTTTCCACGTAGCGTTCCAGGCCTTCGGCGTCACGGGCGGCCGAGTCGTTCTTGAACAGGATGCCGCTGGGCTTGATGACCTGGATCAGCGCGGCCATGACGTCGGCCTTGTGCTGTTCCATGGTGGCCGAGGCCAGCTGAACCACCAGAATGTCGCCGAAACGATCGACTACCAGGCCCGGCAGCAGGTCGGAATCGCCGTACACCAGGCGGTAGAACGGCTTGTCGAACAGGCGCTCGCGCAGCGACAGGCAGACGTTGAGGCGGTGCACCAGCAGCGACTTGTCCAGCGGCAGCTTGGCGTCGCGCGACAACAGGCGGGCGCAGATCAGGTTGTTGGGGCTCATGGCGACGATGCCCAGCGGCTTGCCACCGGCAGCTTCGAGCACGGCCTGATCGCCGGCCTTGAAACCATGCAGGGGCGTGGCGGCTACGTCGATCTCGTTACTGTAGACCCACAGGTGACCGGCGCGCAGGCGGCGGTCGGCATTGGCTTTGAGGCGAAGGCTGGGCAGGGACATGAAGTCGCTCCGGGGAAAAAAGAGCGGGAGTATAGCGTGGAACGGCCTGGGGTGGTTTGGGTTGGGATCGGTGGTGCCTGCTTCCCGAGCTTCGCTCGGTCCCACACCCTTCGCGGCAGTGGTGTCAGTCAGGCAAAGCTCTTAGCTTTGGGAGGCTCTGCAGGGTCGTCTGTGGTGCACTCAACGGGCTGAGTGCTTTGCCTCACTGACACCACTGCCGCGAAGAGTGTGGGACCGAGCAAAGCTCGGGAAGCAGACACCACCAATCATGAAGAAATAGCTAGCGGTTGTGTCAGCAGCCTTCGAAGGGGTTAAAATCGCCCCTCATCCCAGAGTAAGTACGTATGTCCCAAGAGTTATCGGAAGAACAGATCCAGCAGGCCTTGCAAGGGATCAGTGTGCCGCCTCAACCGCAGATCATGGTGGATCTGCAGATGGAGCAGTACATGCCCGACCCGGACCTGGAAGTGATCGCTCGTCTGATAGCGCAAGACCCGGGGCTGTCCGGTGCCCTGCTGAAGATCGTCAACTCGCCTTATTACGGCCTGACCAACAAGATCGCCTCCATCCAGCGTGCCGTGAACCTGCTGGGCAGCCGCTCGATCATCAACCTGATCAACGCCCAGTCGATCAAGGGAGAGATGAGCGACGAGACCATCGTCACCCTCAACCGTTTCTGGGACACCGCCCAGGACGTGGCCATGACCTGTCTGACTCTGGCCAAGCGCATCGGCTCCCAGGCGGTGGACGAGGCGTATGCGCTGGGCCTGTTCCACGACTGCGGCATCCCGCTGATGCTCAAGCGCTTCCCCGATTACATGAACACCCTGGAGCAGGCCTACGCCAACGCCGGCCCCGAGCTGCGCGTGGTGGACACCGAGAACCGGCTGTACAACACCAACCACTCGGTGGTGGGCTATTACACCGCCAAGTCGTGGCGCCTGCCCGAGCACCTGGGCAACGCCATCGCCAACCACCACAATGCGTTGGCCATCTTCAGCGACGACTCCAACCGCAACAGCCAGTTGAAAAACCTGCTGGCAATCCTGAAGATGGCCGAACACATCTGTTCCTCGTACCGCGTACTGGGCAACCAGAACGCCGACCACGAGTGGGACAGCATCAGCCATCTGGTGCTCGATTACGTGGGCCTGTCGGACTACGACTTCGAGAACCTGAAGGAATCCATCCGCGAACTGGGCACGCGCTGATTTCGCCCGCTTCCTTGCCTAGAGCCATCCATGCCTGAATTGCCTGAAGTCGAAACGACCCGCCGCGGAATCGCGCCTCATCTGGAAGGCCAACGGGTCAGCCGCGTGATCGTGCGTGACCGGCGCCTGCGCTGGCCGATCCCGGAGGACCTGGATGTGTGCCTGTCGGGGCAGAAGATCATCGGCGTGGAGCGGCGGGCCAAATACCTGCTGATCAACGCCGAAGTGGGCACGTTGATCAGCCACTTGGGCATGTCGGGCAACCTGCGCCTGGTGGAAGCCGGGCTGCCGGCCCTCAAGCATGAACACGTGGACATCGAGCTGGAGTCGGGGCTGGCGCTGCGTTACACCGACCCTCGCCGGTTTGGCGCCATGTTGTGGAGCCTGGACCCGCTTAATCACGAATTGCTGGTGCGCCTGGGCCCGGAGCCGCTGACCGCGCTGTTCGACGGCGAACGGCTGTTCCAGCTGTCGCGGGGCAAAAGCATGGCGGTGAAGCCGTTCATCATGGACAACGCCGTGGTGGTGGGGGTGGGCAACATCTACGCCACCGAAGCGCTGTTTGCCGCCGGTATCGACCCGCGCCGCGAGGCGGGGACCATTTCCCGGGCGCGCTATCTGAAGCTGGCGATCGAGATCAAACGCATCCTGGCCATGGCCATCGAGCGCGGCGGCACCACCTTGCGTGACTTCATCGGTGGTGATGGTCAGCCGGGCTACTTCCAGCAGGAACTGTTTGCCTACGGCCGTGGCGGCGAAATGTGCAAGGTGTGCGGCAGTACCCTGCGCGAGGTGAAGCTGGGGCAGCGTGCCAGCGTGTATTGCCCGCGTTGCCAGAAGTAAGTGGTTACGCCACAAGCCTGACAAGCGGCGATAGGCTGATATAGTGAATAATCAGGTGGATTTTTCATCAAGCCCCAAGTAGCCGCTTCGCTAAGGACTGTGCCATGAATTGCTTTCGTACCCTCTCGCTCGTGCTGATGCTGTGCTTCGGGCTGCAGGCCCTGCCGAGCCTGGCTGACGATGGGTTGCAGGAAAGCAATGGCAGCGGCGACCCGGTTTACCAGGTGCAGGCCCCTCCCGCCTACGCGATGATCGCCGACCTGGTGATCGCCCGACCATTTCTGGTCGCGGCTACTGCCGTGGGTGCAGTGGTATTCGTGGTGTCGCTGCCTTTTACCGCTTTGGGCGGCAACGTCAAGGACGCCGGCAAGGCGCTGGTGGTAGATCCCGGCAAGGCGGCCTTCGTGCGCTGCCTGGGCTGCACCGGCGACGGTTACGGCAAACGCCAGTAACGCACCGAATGCCGTTCAATTGGCCGGCATTACCTCGGAAACACCCGCGCCACGCGGATCGCTGGCGGCTTCTACCTTGCCATCGTCCTTGTGCCACAGCAGCACTTGCTGGTTGCCGTACGCCCGCCCGGTTTCCTTGACGCTGTAGCCACGGCCCTTCAGGTCGGCCAGTTGGGCGTCGGTGAAGGCCCCGGGCTCGTATTCCACCACATCGGGCAGGTACTGATGGTGGTAGCGCGGCACGGCGGGCCATGTGGGTACCGGCTGCCCGTCCAGGTATTGCAGCATCGACAGCAGCACCATGCTGGGGATGCGGCTGCCGCCCGGTGTGCCGAAGGCGGCGAAGTCGGTGGTGCTTTCGATAAAGCTGGGGCTCATGCTCGACAGTGGCCGCTTGCCTGGCGCCACGGCGTTGGCCTGGCTGCCCGCCAGCCCGTAGGCGTTGCTGCCCTGCGGGTCGGCGGCAAAGTCGTCCATTTCATCGTTCAGCACCACGCCCGTGCCTGGCACCGTAAACGCAGCGCCGAACGGCAGGTTGACCGACAGCGTCGCGGCCACCGCGTTGCCCTTGCTGTCGAGCACGGCGAAGTGGGTAGTATGTTCACCCTCGCGCCAGGCGGGGGCCGGCGGCAGGGCGCTGCTGGGGGTGGCCTGGCGGGTGTCGATGCTGGTAGCCATGGTTTTCAGGTAATCGGGGGCCAGCAGGGCCTTGACTGGGTTGGCGATGAAATCCGGGTCGCCCAGTTGGCTGCGGTCGCGGTAAGCGCGGCGCAACACTTCAATCACGTAATGTGCTCGCTGGGTAGCGTCGGCCTGGCGCCAAGGCAGTTGGTGGAGCATGGCCAGCGACTGCGCCAGGGCGATGCCGCCAGCGGACGGCGGCGGGGCGCTGATCAATTCACGCTGGTCGGCCAGGGGGAAGCGCAGGGGCTCGCGGCTGGCCACCTGATAGTCGGCCAGGTCCTTGAGGGTCCAGATACCGCCGCCGGCCTGCACGGCCGTCACCAGTGCCTGGGCGGTGGGGCCGCTGTAATAACCGTCGCGGCCTTGCTCGGCCAGGCGCGTCAGGGTTTGCGCCAGTTCGGGTTGGCGCAGTGCTTCGCCAAGGGCGGGCACTTCGCCGTTGCGCAGGAACAGCCGCGCGGTCTCCGGGTCATCGCGCATGGCTGCCAGGCGCGCGGTTGCCCAGGCGCGGTAGACGCGGTCCACGGCAAAGCCATGGCTGGCCAGGCGGATGGCCGGGGCCAGGGAGTCTTTCAGCGGCAGGGCGCCGTAATGCGCCGCCAGTTCGACCAAGGCGGCGGGCAGGCCGGGAATGCCGCTGGCCAACGGGCCATTGGTCGACAGGCCTGGCTGCTCCTTGCCGTCACGCAGGTACATGTCGGCGTGGGCTGCAAGGGGCGCCTTTTCGCGCGCATCAAGGAAACGATAGGCCGCTGGTGTACCGGCTTGGCGCAACAGGAAATAGCCGCCACCGCCCAGCCCGGACGCGTAGGGTTCGACCACGGCCAGGGTGGCGCTGATGGCAACGGCAGCATCGAAGGCGTTGCCGCCCTCGGCCAGAATCTTCTGGCCGGCAGCGGTCGCCTGGGGATGAGGGCTGGCGATGGCCGCCGCAGCCGGCAGGGTTTGAGCCTGGGCCAGGGCGGAACAACAGAGGATCAGGGCGCCGAACAACAGCGAGTGGATGTTCGGCATGCGGCTATTCCTCCATGGGGCGCAAGATCAGGCTTTGCCGGTGATCTTGCGGTATTTCTCCATCAATTGCTCTTCGGTTTCCGGGTGCGCTTCATCCAGCGGGATGCAGTCGACCGGGCACACTTGCTGGCATTGTGGTTCGTCGTAGTGGCCGACGCACTGGGTGCACAGGTTCGGGTCGATCACGTAGATCTCTTCGCCCTGGGAGATGGCGGCGTTCGGGCACTCGGGTTCGCAGACGTCGCAGTTGATGCAATCGTCGGTGATGATCAGGGACATGGGTACTCCGGCCGGGGCCTTGGCCCGGGCGATATGAACACTAATGTGCGCAATTGTGCCGCATAAGCGCGCGCAGTGCACGCTTATGCAGGGCGGCCGGGCAGGCTACTTCTTGAAGCGCAATGTCAGCGCCTCGGCCACGGCCGGGTGCACGAACTTGGTGATATCACCGCCCAGCGCCGCTATTTCCCGGACAAGGGTCGAGGAAATGAACGAATAACGCTCGGAAGGGGTAAGGAACAGGCTCTCAACTTCCGGCGCCAATTGGCGGTTCATGTTGGCCAGCTGGAACTCGTACTCGAAGTCCGAGACCGCGCGCAGGCCGCGCAGGAACACGTTGGCACCTTGCTCCTTGGCGAAGTGCGCCAGCAGGGTAGAGAAGCCGACCACCTCGACGTTGGGCAGATGCTTGGTGACCTCGCGCGCCAGTTCGACCCGTTGTTCCAGAGGGAACAGCGGGTTTTTCTTCGGGCTCGCAGCCACGGCAATGACCACGTGGTCGAACAGGCGCGAGGCGCGTTCGACCAGATCGCCGTGACCCTTGGTGATGGGGTCGAAGGTACCTGGGTACAACACTCGGTTCATCGCGTCGTCCTGGCGGGAATCCGTTGGGGACTGGGATGGTATCGCAGCATTCCCGGTCGGCCAAGTCGGCGTGCAGGGTATAACGGACTATAGACAGCTTTGGGCGATGGTGATTGCTAGCGCAAAGGAGCGTTGCACACAGTGTGCGCCAGCAACTGTCTTGAAATGGTGTCGCCTGCATCGCGACTAAAGTCGGCTCCTACACCGTCCGCGGTAGGAGCCGGCCTTGGCCGCGATGCAGACGACGCCGGCCTGTAGCAGCAACTGTCTTTGTGGGAGTGGGCTCTGCCCGCGAAAAACACACCGCGGTACGTCATGAAGTCCGCGTTACCTTCTTCGCGGGTAGAACCCGCTCCCACAGTGGTGTGGTGTAGCTGCCCAAGGCTGCGGCTGGCGTACGCGGTCCATCAGTTGTACCGCAGCGCCTGTGACGCGACCTGGCGGCCGCTGCTACAGATTGCCCGGCGGCGTCGTCAGCGGATAAACAGCCGATACACCAGCTTTTGCAGGGCCTTGCCGTAGGGTGGGTAGATCAGCCGCGCGGCATTGAAGCGTTGTTTCACCAGCACGCCCTTGGCCTTGCTGAAGGTCAGGAAACCTTCATGGCCGTGGTAATGCCCCATCCCCGAAGGGCCGACGCCGCCGAAGGGCATGTCATCCTGGGCCACATGCAGCAGGGTGTCGTTCATGCACGCTCCACCCGAATGAGTGTGTTCCAGCACGCGCTGCTGCTCGGCCTTGTCGTAGCCGAAGTAATACAGCGCCAGTGGGCGGGGGCGGGCATTGACGTAGGCAAGGGCGTCGTCCAGACGGTCATACGGCACGACGGGCAGCAGCGGGCCGAAGATTTCGTCCTGCATCACCGTCATCTGGTCGTTGACCTCCAGCAACACGTGGGGCGCCAGGCAGCGGCCGTCATTTTGCTCGGGCGGGTACAGGCTGATTACCCGGGCACCTTTGCCCCGCGCGTCCTCCAGGTAATGATTGAGCCGGGCCAACTGGCGCGGGTTGATGATCGAGGTGTAGTCGGGGTTGTCGCGCACCTGTGGATAAAAGCCGTGCACGGTTTCCCGGAAGGCGTCGACGAACGCATCCACACGCTCGCGCGGCACCAGCACGTAGTCGGGGGCGACACAGGTCTGCCCGGCGTTGAGGGTCTTGCCGAAGGCGATGCGCTGGGCGGCGTCCTTGAGTGGCACATCGTGGCTCACGATGGCGGGCGACTTGCCGCCCAGTTCCAGGGTGACCGGCGTGAGATTATCGGCGGCGGCGCGCATCACCTGGCGGCCGATGCTGGTGGCGCCGGTGAACAGCAGGTGGTCGAACGGCAGGCGCGAGAAGGCGATGCCCACGTCGGCCTCTCCCAGCACCACGCACACCAGGTCGGCAGGGAACACGCGCTCAAACAGGCGCTTGAGCAACAGCCCGGTGGCAGGCGTCGCCTCGCTGAGCTTGAGCATGACGCGGTTGCCAGCCGACAGCGCGCCCACCAAGGGGCCGATGGCCAGAAACAGGGGATAGTTCCACGGCACGATCACGCCGACCACGCCAAGCGGCTGATACACCACCTTGGCCGACGCGGGTTGGAACGATGTGCCCACTTTGCGCCGCGACGGCTTCATCCAGGCTTTCAGGTGGCGGCTGGCGTAGTGGATGTTCTGCAGGCTGGGCATCAGTTCGGCCAGCAGCGTTTCATCGGAACTGCGGTTGCCGAAATCAGTACGTAGGGCGTCTACCAGCGCCTGCTGCTCCGCCACTAGCAGTTCTCGCAGGCTTTTCAGCCATTGGCGTCGCTGCTCGGCGGGCGGCATGGGATTGGTGGCGAACGCGTGACGCTGGGCCTGGAACAGCGGTTCGAGCAGTTGGGCCGGCATGGCAGGTTCCCGTGGCAGATTATTGTTCTGGAAATAGAGCATATACTCTAACTCAGCCTGTGACCGGAGTCGGTCAAAAGTCGTATACCTGAGTATTACTCTCTGATATTAAAATAATGGATCCTATTACACGCCCTGGCCAGGAACCGCGCATGGCTGCCCGCCCCAAAACCCGCGAACGTATCGTCCAGAACGCCCTGGAGCTGTTCAACCAGCACGGCGAACGCAGTGTCAGCACCAACCATATCGCCGCCCACATGGAAATCTCGCCGGGCAATCTGTACTACCACTTTGCCAACAAACAGGAAATCATCAGCGAGCTGTTCGATCAGTACCAGGCGCTGCTGGACAGCTTCCTGCGCCCGCCGGCCGGGCGCCTGGCCACGGTGGAGGACAAGCGCTTCTACCTGCGCGCCGTACTGGCGGCCATGTGGAGTTACCGGTTCCTGCATCGAGATCTCGAGCATCTGCTCGACAGCGACCCGCAACTGGCCGAGCGTTACCGGCTTTTTTCCCAACGCTGCCTGGTACAGGGGCAAATGATTTACAAGGGCTTCGTCGAAGCTGGCATCCTGCAGATGGATGCACAGCAAGTCGAGGCGGTGACGCTCAATGCCTGGATCATTCTCAGCTCGTGGATACGATTCCTGTGCACCACTCGCGAAAGTACCCTGCACCTGACTGAAGAAGCGCTCAAACGTGGCGTGTATCAAGTGCTGGTGCTGGAATTGGGGTTCGTGACAGCGCCCTATCGTGAAGCGGTCGACGCACTGTGCAAGGAATTTCACGTGCCGCTGAACCAGGCGCTGGAGCAGCAGGACTAAACTTGTTTATCTACCCAGGGAGGCTGCCATGCCCATCGCGCAATTGATCACCCCCCAGCAACTGGCGGCTCGCCTGGAGCAACCATCGCTGGTGGTCCTGGATTGTCGTTTTGCCCTTGAAGACCCGGACTACGGGCAGCGCAGCTACGCCGAGGGGCACATCGCCGGTGCCCATTTCGCCGACCTCGAGCGCGACCTGAGCGGCCGCGTGGTCAAGGGCGTCACCGGGCGTCACCCGTTGCCCGAGCCTGGCCGCCTGCTGGAGCGTCTGCAGCAATGGGGCATCAATGCCGACAGCGACGTGGTGCTGTATGACGACGGCCCCGGCGCCTTCGCGGCGCGGGCTTGGTGGCTGCTGGCCTGGCTGGGCAAACGCAGTGGCGTGTCGATTCTGGATGGCGGGCTCAAGGCCTGGCATGCGGCCGGCCTGCCGCTGAGCCTGGACGCGCCGCGCACCACGCCGGGCCACTTGCACGGCAAGCCCGACGCCAGCCTGCTCGTCACCGCCCGACAGTTGCAGGAGCGCCTCGGCCAGCCTGACCTGACCTTGCTGGACGCCCGCGCGCTGCCGCGCTTCCGTGGCGAGGTCGAGCCGATCGATCCCGTCGCTGGTCACATCCCAGGCGCGCAGTGCGCGGCGTTCACCGACAACCTGGGCGCCGATGGCCGATTCCTGCCGGCAGACGTGTTGAAGCAGCGTTTCGAGCAGAAGCTGGATGGCCGCCCTGTGGCGTCGTTGGTGGCTTATTGCGGTTCTGGCGTGACGGCCTGCCACAACCTGTTTGCCCTGTGCCTGGCTGGCTACCCGTTGGCGCCGTTGTACGCAGGCTCCTGGAGCGAGTGGATCACCGACGCTCAGCGGCCCCTGGCCAAGGGCGACTGAGTGCCTGCATCGCGGTAGGCACGCGGGCCTACCCCATACACTTTCTTGAATTGCCGGCTGAGGTGACTCTGGTCGGCGAACCCCAATTGCGTCGCCACGGCCAGCGGCAGGCAGCCTTCGCGCAGCAAGGCGCGGGCGCGGGCGATGCGTTGCTGCATCAGCCAGGCGTGAGGCGGCAGGCCGTTGGCCTTGCGGAAGCAGCGGGCGAAATGGAAGGGCGACAAGTTTACGGCCTGGGCCAGGTCTTCCAGCGACGGCGGTTCGGCCAGCTGGTTGAGTAGAAGTTCCTTGGCCCGGGCGATTGCTCGCGGCTCACGACCGGCCGCCGCCGGGCCGCGCACCTTGGCGTGGCGGGTGAACAGCGCCAGGGTCATTTCCCGCCACAGGGTCTGTTGCTCCAGCGCCTGGCCGCCCTTTTCCAGCAATTGATGCAGGCGATTGAAGCCCGCCACCAGGTCATTGTCCCGGTACAGCGTATCGCTGAATGCAGGCGTAGCCCCGCTGCCCAGGTCCAACTCCTCCAGCAAACCCTGCAGCCGCGCGTTCTGTGGATAAAACGCACGGTACATCCAGCCGCCATCGTGCCCCTTGCTGCCGGTGTGCACTTCGTCGGGGTTGATCAGCACCAGGGTGCCCCGTGGCGCCAGGTGATCGGCGCCGCGGTAACGGTAGCGCTGGGCGCCATCGACGATCATGCCGATGACGAAGCCTTCATGCACGTGGGGTACGAAGCGTTGCTCGATGTAGCGCGCTGCCAGCAGCTCCACACCCGCCAGCGGCGGCGCCTGCCAGAAGTGGATCGATTCGCGTGGCTGGCCGGTGTTCATGCCAGCCCCGTCAGCCATTCTGGAATACGCCGTTCCAGGTAATAGCCGGGCTTGCCCAGGCTGCCTTCGACGAAGCCAACGTGGCCGCCGTGTTCGTGCACTTCCAGGGTGATGGTGGGCGACAGCTCGTTGGCCTGGGGCAGGCTGTGGCGGAATACGAAGGGGTCATCCGCCGCCTGGATAATCAGCGTGGGCGTGCGGTTCTCGCCCAGAAAATAGCGGCTGGAGGAGCGGCGATAGTAATCGTGGGCATCGGTGAAACCGTTGAGCGGCGCGGTGACCTTGCCGTCGAATTCCCAGAACGTGCGCAGGTTTTTCAGCGGGCCGAGGTTGCTCAGGGTGTTCAGGCCATCCTGCTTGCCTTCGTGCTGGAAACGTCGCTGCTTGTCTTTCACGTAGGCGAGCATTTCGCGCATGAAGTGCGCCTGGTACACCTTGGAAAAGCCCATGGCGATGCGGTCGGCGCACTGGTCCAGACGGAACGGCACCGATACCGCGACCGCACCCTGCAGTTGGCTGTCACTGCCCACTTCGCCCAGGTGCTTGAGCAGGATATTGGCGCCCAGCGAATAACCCGCCGCATACAGCGGCGCCATGGGCCGACGGGCGCGCAGGTGAGCGATGACCTCGGCCAGGTCTTCGCTGCTGCCGGAGTGATAGCTGCGGGCCAGCAGGTTGGGTTCGCCCGAGCAGCCACGCCAGTTCAGCGCCACGCTTGCCCAGCCCTGGGCGGCCAGCGCGCGTTGCAGGCCTACCACGTAGTGCGAGTTGGATGAGCCGGTCAAGCCATGCAGCACCAGCACTAATGGGCTGTCGACGCTGTGCGGGCCGTGCCAGTCCAGGTCCATGAAATCGCCGTCGGCCAGCCACAGGCGCTGGCGTTCTCGCACCAGGGACGGCTGGCGGCGCAGCACCGGGCCCCAGAGGGTTTGCAAATGAGGGTTGCCCAGCCCCCTGGCGGGGCTGAAAGGCGCAGTAACCTGCGCGGTAGACGTGTCCACGGGTGTTTCTTCCTCCTGTAACACCCGCTACGTTGCCACAATCGCTGGCGGCTGTATCGCGTTTATTGGAAGGTGAGTGCGTGGGTGGCGGCCAGGAGCATGCCCGTGGTGATGATCAGCAGCGACAGGGTAGATTTTTTCAGGGGGGAGCGATGCATGGGGAGTGCCCTCGTGACCAATGGATGACCAGGGCAGAGGCTGCCGCAGCGCTGGCGGCGCCAGGCGGTAACTATTTAGCCGCACCTGTAGCAGCGGCCGCCAGTCCGCGTCACGGCCACCGCGAAGTGCCTGACTTACCGCGTGCACCGTGACGCAGCCTGCGGCAGCTGCTACAGGACCGCGTCGTCTGCATCGCGGCCAAGGCCGGCTCCTACCACGGACGGGGTAGGAGCCGACTTTAGTCGCGATACAGACAACGCGGTTTCAAGACAGTTGCTGCTACAGGACCGCGTCGTCTGCATCGCGGCCAAGGCCGGCTCCTATCACGGACGGGGTAGGAGCCGACTTTAGTCGCGATACAGACAACGCGGTTTCAAGACGGTTGCTGCTGCCAGCTCCCACAACTCAGCCGCGCTGCCAGAGGGCGTAGTAGACCTGGCCGGCTTTCTTTTCTCGGTGCAGTCGCCAGTTGGCGGGCAACCCCAAGGTGGAGGGCGGCGTTTCGCTTTCGGTGTACACCCAGGCGTGCTCGCTCAGCCAGCCGCGTGTTTCCAGCAGCTCGCAGGCCGACGGCAGCAGGTTCTGATGGAACGGTGGGTCAAGGAACACCAGGTCAAAGGCGCTGGCCGCCTGGGTTTCCAGGTAGCGCAGCGCATCGCTTTGCAGCAACTGGCCGGTGGCGCAGTTGAGCAGGTCCAGGTTGCTGCGCAGGCTGGCGATGGCCTGGGCGTTGCTGTCCAGGGCCAGGCCCATGCTGGCGCCGCGCGACAGGGCTTCCAGGTATAGCGCGCCGCTGCCGCAGAACGGGTCCAGCACCTTGGCGCCGTTGACGTAGGCGGCCAGCCAGTTGAACAGGGTTTCACGCACCCGGTCGGGCGTGGGGCGCAGGCCCGGGCCGTCGGGGAAGCTCAGCTTGCGGCTGCGCCATTGGCCGCCAATGATGCGCAGTTGGCCCTGGCCGTTGTGTTTCACAGTTTTTGCAGGGGGATGTGCCATTAATGCTCCGGAACGCCCATGGGTTGTTCCTGGGGTTTGTCAGTAGGGGGTGGCAGCGGCTTCTGGGCCACGGTGGGGCCGGCTGTGACGATCACCAGCTTGTCGGCATCCAGGTGGCGGTTGAGAGCGTCCTTGACCTGTTCGATGGTCAGGTTCTGGGACTGCTGCATAAAGTCTTCAAGGAAGCTCAGGGGCAGATTATAGAAGCCAATGGCGCCCAATTGCCCGACGATGCTCGAATTGCTTGCCGTGGACAGCGGGAAACTGCCAGCCAGCTCACGCTTGGCGGCGTCCAGCTCCTGCTGGGTAGGGCCGGTCTTGAGGTAGTCACGCAGAATGTCCTGCACCAGTTTCAGCGTGCCTTCGCTCAGTTCGGCCCGTGTCTGCAGGCTGATCGAGAACGGCCCACGGGCCTGCATCGGGGTGAAGCCCGAATAGATGCCGTAGGTCAGGCCGCGCTTCTCGCGCACTTCGCTCATCAGGCGGGTACCGAAGGTGCCGCCGCCCAGGATCTGGTTACCCAGCGACAGCGCCGCGTAGTCCGGGTCGTCGCGGGTGATGCCCAGTTCGGCCAGCAACATGGTGGTCTGCTTGGACGGGAACTCGATATGGGTCAGGCCTGGCTTGGGCGCCTGGGGTGCAGGCATCAGCGCCAGGGCCGGGCCTTTGGGCAGTGCAGACGAGACTTGCTCGGCGATTTTCTCGGCTTCGTCGCGTGACAGGTCACCGACAATGGCGATCACCGCGTTGCCTGCCGCGTAGGCGCGGTTGTGGAAGGCGCGCAGCTGTTGGGCGTTGATGGCGGTGATGGATTTTGCATCACCGTCGCTCGGGTGCGCGTACGGATGGTCGCCGTACAGGCGGCTGAACAGCTCGTTGCCGGCCAGTTTGCCGGGGCTCTGCTTCTGATACTGGAAGCTGGCCAGCAGCTGGTTCTTGATGCGTGCCATGGAGTCGGCCGGGAAGGTCGGCTTGCCCACCACATCGGCGAACAGCTTCAGCGCCGGTTCGCGCTTGTCGCTGGCGCTGAGGCTGCGCAGCGAGGCCACGGCCATGTCGCGGTAGGCGCCGTTGCTGAAGTCGGCGCCCAGGCCTTCGAAACCCTGGGCGATGGCCTCGACGTTCTTGCCGGCCACGCCTTCATTGAGCATGGCGTTGGTCAGCAGGGCGATGCCTGGGGTTTTCTGGTCCTGGCTGCTGCCGGCGGCGAAGGTCAGGCGCATGTCGAACATCGGCAACTGGTGCGCTTCGACGAACATCACCTTGGAGCCTTGGGCGGTGCGCCAGGTCTGGATGTCCAGGCTGCGGTGGCTGGGCGCCTTGCCGTCCAGTTCCTTGAGCGTCTGCAGGTTGTCCAGCGGTGCGGGGGCGGCAGTCTCGGCCACGGCCTGGCCGGTCACCAGCGCGGCCAGCAGCGCTGCGCCCAGCAGAGCGAAGCGGGGTTGATTGCGCTTATTCATGCGCCGATTCCTCTGGCAGTACGTGGGCGACGCTCAGGCGCGACTTGGTGAAGTAGGTACGGGCGGCGTTCTGGATGTCCTGGGGGGTGACGCTCTTGATGTCGTCCAGCTCGGTGTCCATCAGCTTCCACGACAGGCCCACGGTTTCCAGCTGGCCGATGGTGGTGGCCTGGCTGCTGATCGAGTCGCGCTCGTAGACCAGCCCGGCTATGACCTGGGCGCGCACGCGTTCCAGTTCTTCGGCGGTAGGTGGCGTGGTCTTGAGCTGGTCCAGCAGGCGCCAGAAGCCTTTCTCGACGTCGGCCAGGGTCTTTTTCTTCTGCTGGTTGGGCGTGGCCGACAACATGAACAGACTGTCGCCGCGGGTGAACGGGTTGTAGCTGGCCGAAGCACCGGTCACCAGTTCTTCGCCGCGCTCAAGCTGCGTGGACAGGCGCGCGCTGTAGCCGCCGTCCAGCAGCGCCGAGATCAGGCGCAGGGCTTGGGCGTCGCGGGGGTTGGCAGCGGTGGCCAGGCCCGGCACGTTGAAGCCGTAGACCACGCTGGGCAGCTCGGTCTTCACGTGCACGGTAATCTGCCGTTCGCCGGGCTCGGCCAGTTCCAACGGGATCTTGCTGGGTGGTGTGGCGCGGCGCGCGATGCCGGCGAAGAAGCGCTGGGCCAGGGCCTTGACCTGGTCGGGGGTGACGTCGCCCACCACTACCAGGGTAGCGTTGTTGGGCACGTACCAGGCCTTGTACCAGTCGCGCAGCTCTTCGATTTTCATGCGGTCCAGGTCGGCCATCCAGCCGATGGTCGGCGTGTGGTAGCCGCTGGCCGGGTAGGCCATGGCCTTGAACAGCTCGAAGGCCTTGGCGCTGGGCTTGTCGTCGGTGCGCATGCGCCGCTCTTCCTTGATCACCTCGATCTCGCGGCTGAACTCGTCGGCCGGCAGTTTCAGGGTGGCCATGCGGTCGGCCTCAAGCTCCAGGGCCACCGGCAGGCGGTCCTTGGCCAGCACTTGATAGAAGGCGGTGTAGTCGTCGCTGGTGAAGGCGTTCTCTTCGGCGCCCAGGTCGCGCAGCACGCGTGAGGCTTCGCCAGGGCCCAGTTTCTCGCTGCCCTTGAACATCATGTGTTCCAGGGCGTGGGAAAGACCGGTCTGGCCGGGCGTCTCGTAACTGGAGCCAACCTTGTACCAGATTTGCGAAACCACCACGGGCGCGCGATGGTCTTCGCGCACAACGACCTTCAGGCCATTGTCCAGGGTGAACTCCGTAGTGGGTTGCGGATCGGCGGCCAAGGCGGCAAATGGCAGACAAACCGAGCTGAACAGCAGGCCGGCGGCACGGCGGGCTAGAGCATTCATTCGTTTTTTAACCTGTCGGACTGCCCGCTTGGTCTTAGCGTCCACGGGCGAGGAGGTGCTAGGATACTGATCCGGTTACCTGGCGACCATGCCTGGTTGCAGAGAAGGCCTGCGGGCTCTCTACAAAATGTTGCGCATGAACGAGCCGGGAAAAATACAGTCTGTTCTGCGTTATTAGAATTTCCTGAGGCGCCGCATTGGCGCGTCGCTACCTTGAGATAGCCGTCCTCCATGTTTGGTTCCAACGACGACAAAAAGTCCCCCGAGAAGAAAGGCCTGTTCGGCTGGCTGCGCAAGAAGCCTGCGCAAGAAGCGGTTGAACAGCCCCAAGCCCCTGAAACCGTAGCGCCCGAGACTGTTGTCGAGGTTGCGCCGGAACCTGTCGTGGCGCCTGCGCCGCAGGTCATTGCCGAGCCGGTGACCCAAGCAGTAGCCGAGCCTGTGGCTGAGCTTGCGCCTGAGCCGGCAGGCCTGGTGCTGCCCGTGCCTGAAGAGCCGGTGGCCTTGGTGCCGGACCTGGAAGCCCATGAGCCGCCACCGATCGCGCCGTTGCCTGAGGCCGTGGTGGTTGAGCCGCTCGTGGTGCCTGAACCGGTGGTTGCAGAACCCGCGCCTGCTCCACTGGCTATCGAGCCTGAGCCCGTAGCCGTCGAGCCTGTTCCTGCGCCTGTGGCATTCGAGCCTGCGCCAGTCGCCGACCCGGTCATCGAGCCTGCCCCCGTGGCTGCCCCGGCCCCCATGGTCGAGCCTCAACCGGCCCCGGTAGTCGCGGCACCCGCGCCGGTCGTGGCTCCCGAGCCAGAACCCGTCCCCGAGCCTGAGCCAGTCGCCCAGTCCGAAGCCGCCAAGGTCGGTTTCTTCGCCCGTCTCAAGCAGGGCCTGGCCAAGACCAGCGCCAGCCTGGGCGAGGGCATGGCCAGCCTGTTCATGGGCAAGAAGGTCATCGACGACGACCTGCTGGAAGAAATCGAAACCCGCCTGCTGACCGCCGACGTCGGCGTCGAAGCCACTTCGGTGATCGTCCAGAGCCTGACCCAGAAGGTGGCACGCAAGCAGCTGGCCGACAGCGACGCGCTGTACAAGTCGCTGCAGGGCGAGCTGACCGACCTGCTGCGCCCGGTCGAACAGCCGCTGAGGATCGTGTCGCAGAACAAGCCGTTCGTGATCCTGGTAGTGGGCGTCAACGGCGCCGGCAAGACGACCACCATCGGCAAACTGGCCAAGAAGCTGCAGCTGGAAGGCAAGAAAGTCATGCTGGCCGCCGGTGACACCTTCCGTGCCGCCGCCGTTGAGCAGCTGCAAGTGTGGGGCGAGCGCAACAAGATCCCGGTCATCGCCCAGCACACCGGCGCCGACTCCGCTTCGGTGATCTTCGACGCCGTGCAGGCCGCCAAGGCCCGTGGCATCGACGTGCTGATCGCCGACACCGCCGGCCGCCTGCACACCAAAGACAACCTGATGGAAGAGTTGAAGAAGGTTCGCCGGGTGATCGGCAAGCTCGACGCCGACGCGCCGCACGAAGTGCTGCTGGTGCTGGACGCCGGCACCGGCCAGAACGCCATCAACCAGGCCAAGCAGTTCAACAACACCGTGGCCCTGACCGGCCTGGCCCTGACCAAGCTCGACGGTACCGCCAAGGGGGGCGTGATCTTCGCCCTGGCCAAGCAGTTCGGCCTGCCGATTCGTTACATCGGCGTGGGCGAAGGCATCGACGATTTGCGTACCTTTGAAGCAGAA
The DNA here is from genome assembly GCA_000497835.1 of gamma proteobacterium L18. Taxonomy (GTDB): domain Bacteria; phylum Pseudomonadota; class Gammaproteobacteria; order Pseudomonadales; family Pseudomonadaceae; genus Aquipseudomonas. The sequence goes on from KI547170.1 coordinate 207,756, forward strand.
CCCTTTGTCCAGGCACTGTTTGCCGAGCGGGAGCGTTCATGATTCGTTTCGAACAGGTCGGTAAACGCTATCCGAACGGACACGTCGGCTTGCATGAGCTGAGCTTTCGAGTGCGTCGTGGCGAGTTTCTGTTTGTCACCGGCCACTCCGGTGCCGGTAAAAGCACCCTGTTGCGCCTGTTGCTGGCCATGGAACGGCCGACCTCGGGCAAATTGCTCCTGGCCGGCCAGGACCTGGGCCAGATCAGCAATGCGCAGATTCCGTACCTGCGCCGCCAGATCGGCGTGGTGTTCCAGAACCACCAGTTGCTGTTTGACCGCACGGTGTTCAACAACATCGCCCTGCCGCTGCAGATTCTCGGGCTGTCCAAGCCCGAGATCGCCAAGCGCGTGGACTCGGCGCTGGAGCGCGTTTCGCTGTCCGACAAGGGCGACCTGTACCCAGGCGACCTGTCCACCGGCCAGCAACAGCGCGTCGGCATCGCCCGGGCCATCGTTCACCGTCCGGCCTTGCTGCTGGCGGACGAACCCACCGGTAACCTCGACCCACGACTGGCAGCGGAAATCATGGGTGTATTCGAAGACATCAATCGGCTGGGCACCAGCGTGCTGATCGCCAGCCACGACCTGGCGCTGATCGCGCGCATGCGCCATCGCATGCTGACCCTGCAACGCGGCCGCCTGATCGGCGACGGTGACGCGGAGGTGGCGCAATGAGCTCCACTCGCAGCCCCAAGGTAACCGACCGCGTGGCGCCAAAGGCCGCCGAGCCGCCACCGTCGAAGAAACAGCAGCAACAGCAGGACGACGGCCCCGACTTCGCCACCCTGTTCAAGGCGTGGGTGGAAAGCCACCGCGCCAGCCTTCAGGACAGCCTCAAGCGCCTGGCCAAGCAGCCGTTTGGCAGCTTCTTCACCTGCCTGGTGATGGCCGTGGCCCTGAGCCTGCCCATGGGCCTGTCGCTGCTGCTCAAGAACGTCGAGCGGCTGGGCGGCTCCTGGCAGCGTGCGGCGCAGATCTCCCTGTACCTGGACATGAACGCCAACAACCGTGACGGCGAGGCCCTGGTCACTCAGATCAAGGGGCTCAACGGCGTGGCCGATGCCGAGTTCATCAGCAAGGACAAGGCGCTGGGCGAGTTCCAGCAGCAGTCCGGGCTGGGCGAGGCGTTGAAAGAGCTGCCCGACAACCCCTTGCCGGGCGTCGTCGTGGTGACACCGCTGGAAATCGACAAGGCGGCGCTGGAAGCCCTGCGTTCGCAATTGGCTGACCTGCCTAAAGTGCAACAGGCGCAACTGGACCTGGTGTGGGTGGAGCGCCTTGCGGCCATCCTCAAGCTGGGTGACCGCTTCGTGTTCGGCCTGACCGTGCTGCTGGTGTCGGCCTTGCTGCTGGTGGTGGGCAATACCATTCGTCTGCACATCGAGAACCGTCGCACCGAAATCGAGGTCATCAAGCTTGTGGGCGGTACTGACGCCTACGTGCGTAGGCCGTTTCTCTATATGGGGGCGATTTATGGCCTGGGCGGCGGCGTTTTTGCCTGGGGCGTGCTGGCTTTCGGCCTGGATTGGCTGAACGACGCGGTGGTGGGGCTTTCCGGGCTGTATGGGAGTGACTTTGCACTGGCCGGGGTTCCGTCGTCCGATGGTCTGTCACTCTTGCTTGGTGCCCTATTGTTAGGGTATATCGGTGCGTGGATTGCAGTGGCGCGCCATTTGCGCGAGCTGGCTCCTCGGTAATTTGTTGAAATATTCGTGTTTCTGCATTGACCTTTGGTGAAATTAAGTTTAGGGAACTTGTTTAGCGGTTCCCGGTCTATGCGTCTGTGCTTTAATGCACAAATTCGTGAGTCGGAGGTTTTTTCGTATGACCACTTCTTTGCAACCTGCTTATGCCTTGGTCCCGGGTCAAAACCTGGAAGCCTATGTGCACACCGTGAACAGCATTCCCTTGCTGACGCCGGAGCAGGAGCGTGAACTGGCCGAGAGTCTCTACTATGAGCAGGATCTTGGGGCGGCTCGGCAGATGGTGCTCGCCCACCTGCGTTTTGTCGTGCACATCGCACGCAGCTATTCGGGGTACGGTCTGGCACAGGCCGACCTGATCCAGGAAGGCAACGTCGGCCTGATGAAGGCCGTGAAGCGCTTCAACCCGGAAATGGGCGTACGCCTGGTGTCCTTTGCCGTGCACTGGATCAAGGCGGAAATCCACGAGTTCATCCTGCGCAACTGGCGCATCGTCAAGGTGGCCACCACCAAGGCGCAGCGCAAGCTGTTCTTCAACCTGCGCAGCCAGAAAAAGCGTCTGGCCTGGCTGAACAACGAGGAAGTCCACCGCGTGGCCGAAAGCCTAGGCGTGGAGCCACGTGAAGTGCGCGAGATGGAAAGCCGCCTGACTGGCCATGACATGGCCTTCGACCCGGCCGCGGAAGCGGACGACGACAGCGCCTTCCAATCCCCGGCCAACTACCTGGAAGACCACCGCTACGACCCGGCGCGTCAGCTGGAGGATGCCGACTGGAGTGACAACTCCAACAGCAACCTGCACGAAGCCCTGGAAGTGCTGGACGACCGCAGCCGTGACATCCTTTACCAGCGCTGGCTGGCCGAGGAAAAGGCCACGCTGCATGAGTTGGCCGAGAAGTACAACGTGTCGGCGGAACGTATCCGCCAGCTCGAGAAGAGCGCGATGAACAAGCTGAAGGTGTCGATCGCAGCCTGATTCAGCCGCTGAACAAAAAAGCCCCGGCCATGTGCCGGGGCTTTTTTTGTGGTGTCATTTTCCCGAGCTTCGCCCGGTCCCACAGGTTATCCGGTAAGCCCTGTGGGACCGGGCGAAGCTCGGGAAGCAGGCGACGCGGTCACATGGCCCAGGGCGTGGCACTGCGCGAATGGTTGAGATCGGTCAGGTAGGCCGAGCCGCCCAGTTGCCCCATCTGCGTACGAATCCATCCCGCCCGGCGCGCCACGTAAGTACTCGGATGGCTGGCACTCCACACCCTTGGGTTAGGCAACACGGCGGCCAGCAAGCTGGCCTGCTGATTCGACAAGGTGCCGGCATTCCCGCCGAAGTGATGACGCGCCGCCGCCTCGGCACCAAACACGCCGTCATCCCACTCCACGCTGTTGAGGTACACCTCCAGGATCCGTTGCTTGGACCAGAAGGTCTCGATCAGCGCGGTAAACCACGCCTCCAACGCTTTGCGGAAATAGCTGCGGCCCGACCACAGGAACAGGTTCTTGGCCACTTGCTGGCTGAGGGTGCTGGCGCCACGGATGGAGCCGCCGCGCTCGTTGTGCAGGAAGGCGGCCTGCATGGCGTCGAAGTCAAAACCCCAGTGCTGGGCGAAACGCTGGTCTTCGCCGGCAATCACGGCGATTTTCAGTGAATCGGAGATTTCCCCGTACGGCCGCCAGCTGCGCTGCAGGTCGATGGGCTCGCCGTCGGTCCAGGATTCGATCTTGCGCTCCACCATCAGCATGGTCCCCGGCGGCGGCACGAAACGAAACAGCACCACCAGCAGGACGCTGCCGACGACGAACCAGATCGCCACTTTACGCAGCAGGGTGAACGCGGAATTGAGCATGGATGACTTGGCCGGACGCATTGAGCGGGCCATTATACAGACCCTGTGCCATCGAACCGGAGTTCCTGGATGCTGCGACAATTTCTCATGCTGGCTGCCTTTTTCGGATTCACCGGGGTAGGGCTGGGCGCGTTCGCCGCCCACGGCCTCAAGGATCGTTTGAGCAGCGATTACCTGGCGGTGTTCCACACCGGCGTCAATTATCAGCTGATCCACACCCTGGCCCTGCTGGCGGTGGCCGTGCTCAGCACGCAACTGTCCAGCCGCCTGGTGAATGCCGCCGGGGTGATGTTCTGCATCGGCATCGTGCTGTTCTCCGGCAGCCTGTACCTGCTGACCCTGACCGGTGTGCGCGTGTTCGGCGTGATCACCCCCTTTGGTGGCCTGGGTTTTCTGGTCGGCTGGGCCTGCCTGGGCGTGGCCGCCTGGAACCTGGGCAGGGCGTGAGACGAATGGCCCGTGATTGTGTTGGTCGCCAGCGGCGAACGGGCTAGAATGCCTGCCCCTTTGAAATGATGGCTGCTGCCTGCATGCACATTCAGTTGAACGGTGAAACCTTTGAACTGCCGGACGGCGAGACCGTCGCGGCGCTGCTGACCCGCCTGGAACTGACGGGCCGTCGGGTGGCGGTGGAACTGAACCTGGACATCGTGCCGCGCAGCCAGCACGAAGCCACCGCCCTGCGCGAAGGCGACCAGGTCGAAGTGGTCCATGCCATTGGCGGCGGTTGACCGCCGCGCAGTCCACACCCCCTTCAACCCCCCGAGAGGAACGACGATGAGCAATCCGCGTACCGACAAGCCCTTCATCCTGGCTGGCCGTACCTTCGAATCGCGTCTGCTGGTTGGTACCGGCAAGTACCGCGACCTGGAAGAAACCCGCCTGGCCATCGAAGCCTCGGGGGCCGAGATCGTCACCGTGGCCGTGCGCCGCACCAACATTGGCCAGAACCCGGGCGAGCCCAACCTGCTCGACGTGCTGCCGCCGGACCGCTACACCATTCTGCCCAACACCGCCGGTTGCTACGACGCGGTGGAAGCTGTGCGCACTTGCCGCCTGGCCCGTGAGCTGCTGGACGGCCACAACCTGGTGAAGCTGGAAGTGCTGGCCGACCAGAAAACCCTGTTCCCCAACGTCATCGAAACCATCAAGGCCGCAGAAGTGCTGGTCAAGGATGGCTTCGACGTGATGGTGTACACCAGCGACGACCCGATCATCGCCCGCCAACTGGCCGAGATCGGCTGCATCGCCGTGATGCCGCTGGCTGGCCTGATCGGCACCGGCCTGGGCATCTGCAACCCGTACAACCTGCAGATCATCCTGGAAGAAGCCAAGGTGCCGGTGCTGGTCGACGCAGGCGTAGGCACCGCGTCCGACGCCACCATCGCCATGGAACTGGGCTGTGAAGCCGTGCTGATGAACTCGGCCATCGCCCACGCCCAGGACCCGATCATGATGGCCGGTGCCATGAAGCACGCCATCGTCGCCGGCCGCATGGCCTACCTGGCCGGCCGCATGCCGAAAAAACTCTATGCCAGCGCGTCTTCGCCGCTGGATGGTCTGATCAAGTAAGAGCCACCATGACTGAACCGCAAGATACCCCGACCCCGGAAAACGACGACGTGCAGGGCGAGGGCGAGCAGCGCCAATACCGCGCCATCAAGAGCTTCGTGATGCGCGCCGGGCGCATGACCGAAGGCCAGCAGCGCGGCCTGGACCAGGGCGCGCCACTGTTCGTGCTGCCGCTGGCCGACGCGCCGGTGGACTACGACCAGGTGTTTGGCCGCAGCGCCCCGCGCACCGTGGAAATCGGCTTCGGCATGGGCCACTCGCTGCTGGAAATGGCGGCGGCTGCGCCTGAGCATGACTTCATCGGTATTGAAGTGCACCGCCCGGGTGTGGGTGCGCTGCTCAATGGCGTGCTGACCCAGGGCCTGAAGAACCTGCGCGTCTACGACACCGACGCCATCGAAGTGCTCAAGCGCTGCATCGCCGACAACAGCCTGGACCGCCTGATGCTGTTCTTCCCGGACCCGTGGCACAAAAGCCGCCACCACAAGCGTCGCATCGTGCAGCCGGCCTTCGCCGAGCTGGTACGCAGCAAGCTGAAAGTGGGCGGCGTGCTGCACATGGCCACCGACTGGGAACCCTATGCCGAGTACATGCTGGAAGTGATGAACGTGGCGCCGGGGTATCGCAACCAGGCTGAAGACGGCAAGTGCGTGCCACGCCCGGCCGAGCGGCCGATCACCAAGTTCGAGCGCCGTGGTGAGCGCCTGGGGCATGGTGTGTGGGACTTGAAGTTCGAAAAGGTTGATTGATCGCTGACGTTTCACACCACCTTGTGGGACCGGGCGAAGCTCGGGAAGAGGACGGCGCGGTCTTCCAGTTAGATCGCGCTGGCCTTTTCCCGAGCTTCGCCCGGTCCCACAGGTGATTGGGGATCACTTGCGATCCGCGACTACACCAATCAACACCAGCACCACCAACAGCACCGGCGCCAGGCTGTAGTTGTTGAACTGGCTCAACCCCTTCACCACCCACGGCGTGGCATAGATCAACGCCGCACCGCTGCCGATGCAGCACACCAGCGCCATCACCGGTACGCGCAATGCGCCGGCGATACCACCCAGGCGGGCGTCCAGCCAGGCCTTGATATCGGCACCGAACAGCACCAGCAGGCAACCCACCAGCGCCAGGGCGATTTCCGACAGGTTGCCGCGGCTCCAGCGCGAGACGGTGGCGAGCAGGTTCAACACTAATTCCATTGGCCAATCCTTAGATCAAGAAGTACTGCAGCAGGTCGTTGAGAAACAACTGGCCCTGAGGCGTGGCAACCAGGCGCGACGGTTCGACCTGCAAAAGGCCCTTTTGTTCGGCCAGACGGCGGCCTTCGTCCAGGCTTTCCAGGGTCAGACCGGTGCGCTGCGGGTAAAGCTGGGCGTCCACGCCGTCGGTCAGGCGCAGGGCGTTCATCAGGAACTCGAAGGGCAATTCGTCCAGCGGCAACAGCTTCTCGCCGGCCTGGTACGGCTTGGCCGGGTTCAGGTAGTCCTTGGGCAGCCGGGTTTTCCAGGTGCGCACAATGCGCCCGTCCGGGTGGCTGAGCTTGCCGTGGGCGCCGGCGCCGATGCCGATGAAGTCGCCGAAGCTCCAGTAGTTGAGGTTGTGCCGCGCCGACTTGCCCGGCTGGGCATAGGCCGACACTTCGTACTGGGCATAACCGTGCTCGGCCAACAGCGCCTGGCCGGCTTCCTGAATGTCCCACAGGGTGTCGTCTTCAGGCAGCACCGGCGGCTGGTTCCAGAACACCGTGTTGGGTTCCAGCGTCAGCTGGTACCAGGACAGGTGCGTGGGCTTGAGCGCGATGGCCTGGCGCAGGTCGTCCAGCGCCTCTTCCAGCGACTGGTCGGGCAGACCGTGCATCAGGTCCATGTTGAAGTTGTCGAAGCCGGCCTGGCGCGCCATGTCGGCGGCGCGGATGGCCTCGTCACCGTTGTGTATGCGCCCCAAGGCTTGCAGCTTGCTGGCCTGGAAACTCTGGATGCCGATGGACAGGCGGTTGATGCCCAGCTTGCGGTAGGCGCTGAATTTTTCCTGCTCGAAGGTACCCGGGTTGGCTTCCAGGGTGATCTCGATGTCGGGGGCGAACGGGATACGTTGCTCCACGCCCTCAAGCAGCCGCCCCAGCGCCTTGGCGCTGAACAGGCTGGGCGTGCCGCCGCCGAAGAAGATTGAGCTCAGCGGGCGGCCGTAGGCGGCCGGCAGGTCAATGTCCAGGTCGGCCAGCAACGCGTCGACGTACTCTTCTTCCGGCAGCACGGGGCTGGCGGCGTGGGAGTTGAAGTCGCAGTACGGGCATTTTCGCACGCACCACGGGATATGAATGTACAGGGCCAGGGGCGGAAGCACGGGCAGCGGCGCCCGCGGTGCCATCGAGGAAAAACCATCCTCACCGGCAAACAGCGTGGTGGTGGTCATGCAATGCTCAGGCGTTGACGCAGAATAGCCATGGCGCGGGCGCGGTGGCTCAGTTGGTTCTTTTCCACCGGGCTCAGCTCGGCGCTGGAGCAGTCACGCTCCGGCACCCAGAACAGCGGGTCGTAGCCAAAGCCGTGCTCGCCGCTGGCGGCATGCAGGATGCGCCCGTGCCACAGGCCTTCGCACAGGATAGGCAGCGGGTCATCGGCGTGGCGCACCAGGGCCAGCACGCAGACGAACTGCGCGCCGCGCTCGGCGTCCGGCACATCCTTCAGGGCGTCCAGCAGCTTGGCGTTGTTGGCCGCGTCGCCTTGGCCGTCGGCGTAGCGCGCCGAGTAGATGCCCGGCGCGCCGCCGAGGAAGTCCACCGCCAGGCCTGAATCGTCGGCCAGGGCCGGCAGGCCGGACAGGCGCGAGGCATTGCGGGCCTTGAGGATGGCGTTCTCGACGAACGACAGGCCGGTTTCTTCCGGCTCTACCTGGCTGAATTCGCCCACCGAGCGCAGCTGCACGCTGCCGCCCAGCATGGCCTGGAGTTCCTTGAGTTTGCCTGCGTTGTGGCTGGCCAGCACGAGTTGCGTGAAGTTCATGAGTCGCCCGGAAAGAGTTCTTGGTCAAAGCTCAGGCGGTTGGTGTCCCCGGCCGCCTTGATGCTCAAGTCAAAGGTGTAGGTCGCGTCCTGCGGAATCTGGAACTGCGTAACGTAGGAAACGGCGCCCTGTTCGGTCACCTGGGTGAAGGTCAGTTTTTCCTTCTTGCCATCCGGCCCGCTGACGGTGCCGCTGATGGTGGCAGCGAACGACTTGCCGGCTTTTTCCACCGCCACGTTCAGCACGCCCAGGTTCTTGCTGCGCATCAGCCCCGCGCCCTTGGCGATGGCCGGCTGCAGCAGGCTGGAGGTGATCGCATTGTAATGCACGGTCAGCTCGCCGAACTGTTCCTGACGGTTTTGCCTGGCGGCCTCGCCCCCAAGGGTTGGCAGGGCCAGGCAGCAGCACAACAGGAACAGGGCAAGCCGACGCATGATGATTCTCCAGGGTGGACGCAGGGTCACACCGCCAGACGGTGCTCCTGCAGGCCCGGGCTGTTGACCCGGTAAATGCCGATCTCACCCAACAGATTAGGCCACAGTTTACTGGCCCAGCCATGCCTGTGCTGATGGTCTACCGCCAGACGGTCGAGTACCTGGGCGCTGCGCTCGCTGCACAGCTCCTCGAAGTCCTTGAACGTGCAGAAGTGGATGTTCGGCGTGTTGTACCAGGTGTACGGCAAAAAGTCCGACACCGGCATGCGCCCGTTGCGCGCCAGGTACCAACGGCAGCGCCAGTGGCCGAAGTTGGGGAAGGTGATGATGCACTGGCGGCCCACGCGCAGCATTTCGTCGAGGATGCGGTCCGGGTATTCCACGGCCTGCAGGGCCTGGGTCATGACCACCACGTCGAAGCTGTTGCTGGCGAAGTTGCCCAGGCCCTTGTCCAGGTCCTGCTCGATGACGTTGATGCCTTTGCGCACACATTCATTGATGTTGTCGGCATCGATTTCCAGGCCGTAGCCGGTCACCTGCTTGTTGTCGCGTAGCCACGCCAGCAGTTCGCCGTCGCCGCAACCCAGGTCGAGCACGCGGCTGCCAGCCGGAATCCAGTCCTGGATGATTTCAAGATCGGCTCTCATGGCTTCCTCAGATCGCAATTCGGTTCATGTAGCTGCTGAACGCTGCCAGGTAACGGGGGATCGGGATCAGGAAGGCGTCGTGGCCTTGCGGTGCATCGATCTCCAGGTAACAGACGTTCTTGCGCGCGGCCATCAGTGCGTCGACGATTTCCCGCGAACGGGCCGGGGAGAAGCGCCAGTCAGTGGTGAAGGACATCACGCAGAAATCCGCCGTGGCGCCCTTGAAGGTCTCGGCCAGGTCGTCGCCATGCTGGGCGGCCGGGTCGAAGTAGTCCAGGGCCTTGGTCATCAGCAGGTAGGTGTTGGCGTCGAAGCGCCCGGAGAACTCTTCGCCCTGGTAGCGCAGGTAGCTTTCCACCTGGAATTCCACGCTGTGGAAGTCGTAGTTGAGCTTCTCGCTTTTCAGGCCACGGCCGAATTTCTCGCCCATGGAGTCGTCCGACAGGTAAGTGATGTGGCCCACCATGCGCGCCAGCATCAGCCCGCGCTTGGGGATCACGCCCGCTTCCTGGAACGAACCGCCGTGGAACTCGGGGTCGGTGAGGATGGCCTGGCGCGCCACTTCGTTGAAGGCGATGTTCTGCGCCGACAGCTTGGGCGCCGAGGCGATGGCCACGCAGTGACGCACGCGGTCAGGGTAGGTGATGGTCCATTGCTGGGCCTGCATGCCGCCCAGGCTGCCACCGACCACGGCGGCCCACTGGTGGATGCCCAGGTAGTCGGCCAGGCGCGCCTGGCTGTGTACCCAGTCTTCCACGGTCAGCACCGGGAAATCGGCGCCAAATGGCTTGCCGGTGTCCGGGTTGATGCTGCTGGGGCCGGTGGAGCCATTGCAACCGCCGAGGTTGTTGAGGCTGACCACGAAGAACTTGTTGGTGTCGATCGGCTTGCCGGGGCCGATGCAGCTGTCCCACCAGCCAGGCTTGCGGTCGTCGGCCGAGTGGTAGCCGGCGGCATGATGATGCCCCGACAGCGCATGGCAGATCAGGATCGCGTTGCTGGCGGCCGCATTGAGCTGGCCGTAGGTTTCGTAGATGAGGTCGTAGGCGTTCAGCGAGCGGCCGCAGGCCAGGGCCAGGGGTTCGCTGAAATGGGCTGTTTGCGGTGTGACTAAACCGACGGAATCTTCGGGGAAGACAGTGGACATCGACCCTGCTCTCGCATAAATGAGGCGTAAGTCTAAAGAGCGGGGGGGCTAGCGGCAAGCAATGGAATTGCGGTGGCTGCTTCCCGAGCTTCGCCCGGTCCCACAGGCTGTGAGTAAACCCTGTGGGACCGGGCGAAGCTCGGGAAAAGAACGACGCGGCGTATCAGATCAGCATGCGCAGCACGCCCGGCATCATGGTCATGGCCGCCAGGTTGTTGATCACCAGCATGTCCAGCAGCTTGAGCACCATGAACGCCAGGATCGGCGAGATGTCCAGGCCGCCCAGGTTGGGCAGGATACGGCGGAACGGTGCCAGGGCCGGTTCGCAGATCTGGTTGACCAGCTCGGCGCCCGGGTTGTGGCTACGCGGCGCGACCCAGGACAGGATCACACTGATGATCAGCGCGTAGAAGAAGATCTTCAGGAACAGCGCCGTGACGCCGATGATCGACCAGATCAGCAGTTGCACCGGGTTACCGGTAGTGCCATAGGCCAGCAGCAGGGTCAGGCCCATCACGATCAGCTGGATGACGATGGCCAGCAGCAGCGACGACATGTCCAGCCCGAACAGGCTGGGCACGATGCGGCGGATGGGCTTGAGCAGCGGTTGGGTGGCGCGCACCGCGAACTGGCTCAGCGGGTTGTAGAAGTCGGCGCGTACCAGTTGCAGCACGAAACGCAGCAGCACGATCAGCAGGTACAGGCTGCCGACCGTCTGGATGATGTAAATGCCTGCAGTGTTCAATCCAATCATGTCAGCTCCTTACTTGCCCAATTGTTCGGCCATCTCGGCCGAGCGGTGTGCAGCGGCGCCCAGCGCCTTTTCCACCAGGGCTTCAAAGCCGTTGGCCTGGAACGATTTGATTGCTGCTTCCGTGGTGCCGGCCGGCGAGGTCACGCGGCGGCGCAGTTCGGCAGCGTCGACGTCGCTGGAAACGGCCATGTGCGCGGCGCCCAAGGCAGTCTGCAGGGTCAGCTGGGCGGCGGTTTCGCGCGGCAGGCCGAGCTTTTCGCCGGCGGCGGTCATGGCTTCGATCAGCAGGAAGAAGTACGCCGGGCCACTGCCGGACACGGCCGTCACGGCGTCCAGTTGTTGCTCTTCGTCCAGCCACAGGGCCAGGCCCACGGCAGACAGCAGGTCTTCGGCCTGCTGGCGTTGTTGCTGGCTGACCTGCGCGGTGGCGTACAGGCCGCTGACACCCTGGCGCAGCAGCGCCGGGGTGTTGGGCATGCAGCGCACGATCGGCTGCGAGCCCAGCCATTGGGTCATGCTGGCGCAGGTGATGCCGGCGGCGATGGACACCACCACCTGGTTGGGGGTCAGGCTTGGGCGCAAGGCTTCGCACACGGCTTTCATGGCTTGTGGCTTGACCGCCAGCACCACTACGTCGGCGCCGTCGATGACCTGGCCGTTGTCGGCGAAGGTCTCGATGCCGTGTTCGGCAGTGATTTTTGCGCGGGTCTCGGCGCCCGGGTCGCTGGCGCGAATCTGCGCTGTATCCAGGCCTTTTGCACGCAGGCCGCCGATCAGGCTGGCGGCCATGTTTCCGGCGCCGATGAAGGCAATACGAGTCTTGCTCATGACAGGTCCTTGAGAGGTTGCGGGGGTACCCGCGCTAGGGCTGCTGGCCATAGTCGCGGGCGCCGAACAGGGCAGTGCCGATGCGAACCCAGGTGGCGCCTTGTGCGACGGCCGACTCCAGGTCGTGGCTCATGCCCATGGATAAAGTGTCCAGTGGCAGGTTCAGGCTTTCTTGCAAGGTACGTACGGTGGCAAAGGCCGCGTCTTGTTGGGCGCGGTCCTCGGTGGGCTCGGGAATCGCCATCAGGCCGCGTAGTGTCAGGCGCGGCAGCGCGGCAATGGCCGTGGCCAGCGCCGGCAGGTCGGCCGGGGCGCAGCCTGACTTGCTGGCTTCGCCACTGACGTTCACCTGGATGCAGATGTTCAGCGGCGGCAGGTCGGCCGGGCGTTGCTCGGACAGGCGTTGGGCAATTTTCAGGCGATCCACGGAGTGCACCCAGGCAAAGTGCTCGGCAATGGCACGAGTCTTGTTTGACTGAATGGGGCCGATGAAATGCCAAGTCAAGGGCAGGTCGGTCAATTGTTCCTGCTTGCCCAGGGCTTCCTGCAGGTAATTTTCGCCGAACTCGCTGATTCCGGCGGCGAACGCCTCGCGAACGGCTTCGGCAGGCTTGGTCTTGCTGACCGCCAGCAGGCCGATGCTGGCCGGGTCGCGCTGCACGGCGTGCGCGGCGGCGTCAATTCGGGCGCTTACCCGTAAAACGTTGTCTGCTATCGTGGACATTAATTTGTGCCAGCGGGTCTTGGGGTCCGGGGCATTCTACCTGCTTGTCTGTTTTTGGGGAGTCTCATGGACATTACTGAGTTGTTGGCTTTCAGCGCCAAGCAAGGCGCATCGGACTTGCACCTGTCAGCCGGTCTGCCGCCAATGATCCGGGTCGATGGCGATGTACGCAGGATCAATCTGCCACCGCTGGACCACAAGCAGGTCCACGAGCTGATCTACGACATCATGAACGACAAGCAGCGCAAGGACTTCGAGGAGTATCTGGAGACCGACTTCTCCTTCGAAGTGCCTGGCGTGGCGCGCTTCCGGGTCAACGCCTTCAACCAGAACCGCGGTGCCGGCGCCGTGTTCCGTACCATTCCCTCCAAGGTCCTGACCATGGAAGACCTGGGCATGGGTGATGTGTTTCGAAAGATTACCGATGTGCCGCGCGGCCTGGTGCTGGTCACCGGCCCCACCGGTTCGGGCAAGTCGACCACCCTGGCGGCGATGATCGACTACCTGAACAACAACAAGCATCACCACATCCTCACCATCGAAGACCCGATCGAATTCGTTCACGAGTCCAAGAAGTGCCTGGTCAACCAGCGTGAAGTGCACCGCGACACCCTGGGTTTCTCCAACGCACTGCGCTCGGCCCTGCGGGAAGACCCGGACGTCATCCTGGTGGGCGAGATGCGCGACCTGGAAACCATCCGCCTGGCGCTGACGGCGGCCGAGACCGGCCACCTGGTGTTCGGCACCCTGCACACCACCTCGGCGGCCAAGACCATCGACCGGGTGGTGGACGTGTTCCCCGCCGAGGAAAAGTCCATGGTCCGCTCCATGCTGTCGGAGTCGCTGCAGGCGGTAATTTCGCAGACGCTGCTGAAAAAGATCGGCGGCGGCCGGGTGGCTGCCCACGAAATCATGATCGGCACGCCGGCCATCCGTAACCTGATCCGCGAAGACAAAGTGGCGCAGATGTACTCGTCCATCCAGACCGGTGGCTCCATCGGCATGCAGACCCTGGACATGTGCCTCAAGGACCTGCTGACCCGTGGCCTGATTGGTCGCGATGCTGCCCGAGAGAAGGCCAAGATCCCCGACAACTTCTGATGGACGAGGTCAGGACATGGAATTCCAGAAGCTGCTGCGATTGATGGTGGACAAGGTCGGTTCCGACCTGTTCATCACCCCGGGATTACCGCCGTCGCTCAAGGTACACGGCAAGATCATGCCGGTGACCAAGAACGCCCTGAGCCCCGAGCAGGTGCGCGAGGCGGTGCTGGGACTGATGAACGAGGCCCAGCGTCAGGAGTTCGCAGAACGTCGGGAATGCAACTTTGCCATCCATGCCCGTGATATTGGCCGGTTCCGCGTCAGCGCCTATTGCCAGCGCAGCTTGCCGGCCATGGTTATCCGTCGGATTGAAAGCCGTATCCCCACCTTCGAGGAACTCAAGCTGCCCGAGACCCTCAAAGGCCTGTCCATGATCAAGCGCGGCCTGGTGCTGGTGGTGGGCGCGACGGGTACTGGCAAGTCTTCGACGCTGGCGGCCATGATCGATCATCGCAGCAAGAACAGCACCGGGCACATCATCACCATCGAGGATCCCATCGAGTTTTTGCACGAACACCAGAGCTGCATCGTCACCCAGCGCGAGGTGGGCATCGACACCGACTCGTTCGAGGTGGCGCTGAGCAACACCCTGCGCCAGGCGCCGGACGTGATCATGATTGGTGAGGTGCGCAGCCGCGAAACCATGGGACAGGCCTTGAGCTTCGCCGAAACCGGGCACCTGTGCGTGGCCACCCTGCATGCTTCCAATGCCGACCAAGCGCTGGAGCGGGTGATCAGCTTCTTCCCGGTGGACCGCCATGGGCAGATCTGGATGGAGCTGTCGCTGAACCTGAAGGCGGTGATCGCCCAGCAATTGATCCCCACCCCTGATGGCGCTGGCCGCCGGGCCGTGGTGGAGATACTGGTGAACACGCCGCTGGTGGCCGACCGCATCCGCAAGGGCGAGGTGCCGGGGCTGAAGACGCTGATGCGCCGCACCAATGACCAGGGCATGCGCACCCTGGACCAGGCGTTGTACGAGTTGTACCGGGAGAAGGCGATCAGCTACGAGGACGCGCTGGCCTATGCCGATTCGGCCAATGACCTGCGGCTGATGATCAAGCTGGAGTCGAGCACGGGCGCGGAGCCCAGGGAGGGGTTGAACCTGGCGCCGGACAGAGGGCCGGCGCCGGGTTCACGCTGAATCAGCGCTGGACCACGCGCATGGCCTGGTCTTTTGGCAGAACGCGCTTGGCAACCACGTAGTGTTCCTGCCAGTAAGGCTTGTTCAGGGTGTCGATGGTCACCGACTTGCCGCGACGCGGCGCGTGGATGAAGCGATCGTTGCCCAGGTAGATGGCCACGTGGTTGACCCGGCGGCTCTTGATGTTGAAGAACAGCAGGTCGCCCGGCTTCAAGTCCTTCTGGTCGACCTTCTGGCCGTGGCCGGCGGCCATGGCGTTGGAGGTACGCGGCAAGTCGACCGCACGCACGTCGTTAAACGCGTATTTCACCAACCCGCTGCAATCGAACCCTTTACTTGGGCTGCTGCCGCCCCAACGATAAGGGGTACCGAGCACGTTCACTGCACGCGACAGCACTTCGCTGCTCTGCTTGGGCGACATCTGGGCAACCGCGCCGGTGACCGGGCTGTTGGCACCGCTGCTGCGGCCATGGCGGGTACGCCCTGACTGCTTCTTGCTGCGGCTGGTGGATTTGCTGGCAATCACCTCGGTACGTTCTACCGGAGTGGATGTGTGCTCTGCAGCACCGGTTTTTGCAGCGTGACCGGTGAAGCCGGAAGGTAGTCGTTGCTCACGATTGGTGGCGTGGGCGGCCAGTGGCAATAATAGGCAAATGGTTAGCCATGTCTTCAAAAATGGACGCATTCGGCAAGGCTCTTGTGGGTAAGCGCGCAACTTTATAACAGCTTTTTGATCAGTTTTTAACCCGCTGGTCGGCAGTGATCCTGATCGAAAAGTGATCAAACTACAGCAAATTCCCACAAAATTTCTGTGGAAGTCAGGCGGGGCAAGGGTTTGCCCGACTCATCGGTCACAATGCCACACGTCGGCAAGCGACAAAAAAGTCACACAAATGTTTAGAAAATTTAATTATCAGAGGGTACGAAGCCGATCATGAACAGCTATCAGCAGGACAGCCGCTATCAGGATACCCACAGCAAAGTGCTGGGGTACCTGTTGTGGATTTTCGGTTTTACCGGCTCTCATCGCTTCTATTACGGCAAGCCGGTGACGGGCACGATCTGGTTCTTTACGTTCGGTTTGTTGGGTATTGGCTGGCTAATCGATCTGTTCCTGATCCCGTCGATGGACCGGGAGGCAGACATGCGTTTCATCGCCGGGCCGACCGACTACAACGCCGGGTGGGTGTTGCTGACCTTCCTGGGGGTATTCGGGGTGCATCGGATGTATCAGGGCAAGTGGATCAGTGGCTTGATCTATCTGCTGACGGGCGGGTTGTTCCTGATTGGCGTGCTGTATGACTTCTGGACGCTCAACGACCAGATTTCCCTGAAGAACGCGCAGAACCGGTAATTCGGGGTTGGG
>KI547170.1:224477-278810 GCA_000497835.1 gamma proteobacterium L18
GCTTGCTCGCGATGAGGCCAGTAGCCCCACCACCAAATCAGGCGGTATGAGCGATATGCCCATCCACCAGGGTATACCGCACCGCGCCCGGCAGGGTGTGGCCCAGGAACGGGCAGTTCTCGCCCTTGGACAGCCAGCGCTCGCCGGCCACCGTCGAGACATTGCGCGCAAACAGCACCAGGTCCGCAGGGCCGCCTACCTTCAGTTCGCCCACCGGCAGGCGCAAGGCCGCCGCCGGGCCGCTGCTCAGGCGTGCCAGCAATGTCGGCAGGTCCAGCAAACCATCTTCGACCAGGGTCAGCGCCAATGGCAGCAACAACTCTACGCTGCTGATACCCGGCTCGGTCGCCGCGAACGGCGCCAGCTTGGCGTCCCGTTCATGGGGCTGGTGATGGCTGGCAATCGCCTGGATCACCCCCGATTTCACCCCTTCACGCAACGCATCGCGATCGGCGCGGGTGCGCAGCGGCGGCTGCACGTGGTACAGGCTGGAGAAGTCGATCAGCGCCTCATCGGTCAGGATCAGCTGGTACAGCGCCACATCCGCCGTCACCGGCAAGCCACGGGCCTGCGCCTGGGCGATCAGTTCCACGCCACGGGCGGTGGTCAGTTGGCTGAAGTGCGCACGCACGCCGCTCTGCTCGACCAGCAGCAGGTCGCGGGCCAGGGCCACGGTCTCGGCGGTTTCCGGGATGCCGGCCAGGCCCAGGAAGCTGGCGGTGGGGCCCTCATGGGCGATGCCGCCCTGGGCCAGGTCGCGGTCCTGGGAATGGAAAATCACGGTCAGGTCGAAGGTGGCGGCATATTCCAGCGCCCGGCACAGGGTGCGGGTGTTCTGGAAGCTGCTCAGGCCGTTGCCGAAGGCTACGCAGCCGGCATCACGCAACGCCACCAGTTCGGCCAGTTGCTCGCCTTCCAGGCCCTTGCTGAGGGCGCCTATGGGGTAGACCTTGGCATGGCCGGCATCGCGGGCGCGGTCCAGGATCAGTTCGGCCACCGCCGAGGTATCCAGGACTGGCTTGGTGCGCGGCGGGCAGCACAGGCTGGTGACGCCACCGGCGGCCGCGGCGCGGGTCTCGCTGGCGATGGTGCCCTTGCGGCTGTAGCCCGGCTCGCGCAGGGCCACGCTCAGGTCGACAAGGCCGGGGGCGGCGATCAGGCCGTGGGCTTCCAGGGTCTGGCTGGCGGTGAAGCCTGCGGGCGCGGCGCCCATGGACAGGAGCTTGCCTTCGCTGATGTGCAGATCGGTAGTCTGGTCCAGGCCGGTGGCCGGGTCGATGACGCGAGCGCCAAGGATACTGAGGGTGACTGGGCGTTCTCCTGCTCGAATTGACGCTGGGCGTTCTGGCCGCTCATGGCCATGGACAGCACGGCCATGCGTACGGCGATGCCGTAGGTGACCTGGTTGAGAATCACCGACTGGGCGCCGTCGGCCACCGCCGATTCGATTTCCACCCCGCGGTTGATCGGCCCCGGGTGCATCACGATGCAGTCGGGCTTGGCGCCGGCCAGGCGCGCGGTGGTCAGGCCGAACAGGCGGTAGAACTCGCCTTCGCTGGGCAGCAGGCCGCCGGCCATACGCTCACGCTGCAGGCGCAGCATGATCACCACGTCGACGTCCTTCAGGCCTTGGGCCAGGTCGGTGTAGACCTTGACGCCGTACTGCTCGACGCCCACCGGCAACAGGGTCTTGGGCGCCACCACGCGGATGTCCGGGCAACCCAGTGCCTTGAGCGCGATCATGTTCGAGCGTGCCACCCGCGAATGCAGAATATCGCCGACGATCGCCACCGAAAGGTTCTCGAAACCACCTTTGTGCCGGCGGATGGTCAGCATGTCGAGCATACCCTGGGTGGGGTGCGCATGGCGCCCGTCACCACCGTTGATGATCGCCACTTCCGGGCACACGTGCTCGGCAATGAAATGCGCCGCGCCAGAGTCGGCATGGCGCACCACGAACATGTCGGCGGCCATGGCCTCCAGGTTGCGCAGGGTGTCGAACAGGGTCTCGCCCTTGCTGGTCGAAGAGGTCGACACGTTCAGGGTGATTACGTCCGCCGACAGCCGCTGGGCCGCCAGCTCAAAGGTGGTGCGGGTGCGCGTGGAGTTCTCGAAGAACACGTTGCACACGGTCTTGCCGCGCAGCAGCGGCACCTTCTTGACCGCCCGCGCGCCCACTTCCAGGAACGAGTCGGCGGTGTCGAGGATTTCGGTCAGCAGCTCGCGGGGCAGCCCGTCGAGCGAAAGAAAATGGCGCAGCTGGCCCTGATCATTGAGCTGCAGCGGGCGCTTGGCGTCGATAGGCGTCATCGCGGGACTCTTTAAAGTGCGGAAGCGGAGGCGAAGTCCTGGCGCTCGAGGGCGAGCGGGGCGGGGCCGGTCAATTTTGCCCGTTCGTGCGGGGCCAGCGACAGGGTGGCGCCGACGATGTTGGGGCGAATCGGCAGCTCGCCGGCGTCCAGGTCCAGCAGGCTGACCAGGGTGACGCTGGCCGGGCGGCCATAATCGAACAGCTCGTTGAGGGCCGCGCGGATGGTGCGGCCGCTCATCAGCACGTCGTCCACCAGGATCAGGTGCTGGCCTTCGATCTCGAACGGCAGCTCGGAGGGGCGCACCTGTGGGTGCAGGCCGTTCTGGCTGAAGTCGTCACGGTAGAAGGACACGTCCAGGGTGCCCAGCGGCACGTCCTTGCCCAACGCCTGCAACAGCGCCTGGGCCACCCACACGCCGCCGGTGCGGATGCCGATGAAACGCGGTTCGCCGATGTTGCGCTTGGCCAGGTACGCCGTGAGGTCGACCGCCATCTGGCTGATCAGTTGGGCGGGGTTTGGAAGGCTCATGACTTGCTCCTTGAGAGACCGGGCGGCAGGCGCCCGGCTTTGAAACGGGGAACCTCAGGCGCCCAGCTGGCCGGCGTTTTCCTCCAGCCAGCCTTGCAGCAGCAGGGCTGCGGCGATGGCATCCACCGGGTTGTCGCGGTAGCTGCCCTTCTGGCCGCCACGGTCGCGGCGCTGGCCCTTGGCCTCGAAGGTGGTCAGGCGCTCATCATGGGTGTGCACCGGCAG
The DNA here is from genome assembly GCA_000497835.1 of gamma proteobacterium L18. Lineage (GTDB taxonomy): Bacteria > Pseudomonadota > Gammaproteobacteria > Pseudomonadales > Pseudomonadaceae > Aquipseudomonas. Next base: position 227,543 of record KI547170.1, read on the forward strand.
GTTGTAGCGGCCATTGAGGCGGCGGGCGAACTTTTCGGCACGCTCGCACATCTCGCTGGGGGTGCCGTCCATGTTCAGGGGCAGGCCGACGACGATGGCGTCGGGCTTCCACTCCTTGATCAGGGCTTCCACCTGGTTCCAGTCGGGCACGCCGTTCTGGGCCTTGAGGGTGCACAGCTCGCGGGCCTGGCCAGTGATGACCTGGCCTACCGCGACGCCGATCTGTTTGGTGCCGTAGTCGAAGCCCAGCAATAGGCGAATATTGGCCATCAGGCGTGCCCCGCCTGGCTGGTCAGCAGGCTGAGGTTGACCCCCAGCCGCGCCGCTGCCGCCGCCAGCCGCTGGTCGCTATCCATGGCGAACAGGATGTCGGCGTCGAACGGGCAGGTCAGCCAGGCGTTGTCGGCCAGCTCGGCTTCCAGTTGGCCGGCTTCCCAGCCCGCGTAGCCCAGGGTGATCAGGCTTTTCTGCGGGCCCAGGCCGTCGGCGATGGCGAACAGCACATCCTGGGAAGTGGACAGCGAGATCTCGCCCAGGTCGACCGTGGCCTGGTAGGTGGGGCCGCTGGGGTGCAGCACGAAGCCACGGTCGGTCTGCACCGGGCCGCCGCCGTAGATGGGGATCAGCTGGCAACTGGCCGGCGGCTCGATGTCCGGGCGCAGTTGCTCGAGGATATCGGCCAGGTTCAGTTCCTGGGGCCGGTTGACCACCAGACCCATGGCGCCATTGGCCGTGTGCTCGACAATGTAGGTCAAGGTCTGCGCAAAGTTCGGGTCCGCCATGTGGGGCATGGCGATCAGGAATTGATGCTTGAGGTAACTCGGATCGACGTTCTTCATACCCTGTAGTGTGGCGTCGAGCAGCCGGGCTGACAAGCCGACATTCAAGACTGTTTCGTCGCCATCAATTACTGGAAAGACGGTCACCCTTGGCGAAGCGCCAGGTACGAATGATTTCCAGGCGATCGACGTCCGACAGGTCGCCGGTGAACGGCGCGAACGGCGCGGCCAGGCGCACGATGCGCTGGGCGGCCTGGTCCAGCAGCGGCTGGCCGGAAGACTCCAGCACCATCACGTCATACAGCGAACCGTCACTGTTGATCGATACCATCAGGCGCAGGCTGCCGTAGATCTGCTGGCGGCGTGCCTCCTCGGGGTAATTGAGGTTGCCGATGCGCTCGACCTTCTTGCGCCAGTCGTCTTTATACCAGGCACCTTTGTCGTGCATGGTCGAGGCGGCGGTCAGGCGATGGATGCGCGGGCGCTTGGCGTACAGCTGTTGCTCGTGGGCCAGCTCGGCTTCCAGGCTGGAAATCTCGCTGGACAGCTTGGTGCTGTCGAAATCGGGCGTGGCCTTTTTCGGCTGGGCTTCCTGCTTGACGGCGTCGCGGCGGGTGTCGACCTTCTGCGGCTTGGGCGCCACGGTGGTCACGGCCTTTTTCACCGGCGCAGTCTCGGGCTGCACCTCGGGCTTGGGCACCGGCGGCGGGGTCACCTTGTTGATCACGTTGTCCTGGAACGGCGCCACTTCGGTGGTCTTGGGCAACGCCTTCTTGTCCAGGGTGCCGCTGCCCTGCTGGTTGTCCTGGGCCAGGTAGTCAGCCTTCTTCGGCGCCTTGGCATCCTTGAAGGTGGACAGGGTGATCTCCAGGGTCTGACGGATTTCCTCGGGCTTCACGACGGTGAAGCTCACGCCCAGGATCAGCGCCAGGTGCAGCAGCGCGGCCACGAACAGGGTAAAGCCGAGCCTGTCCGCCGGTCGCACGGAAGCACGGGAATACTTGGCAGGGATGTCGGTTGCGGCAGTCATCGGTTATCCGGCAGTCGTGCGGCGCGGGGTTTTGTCCGGCAGCGCACGCCCAACAGCAAAAAATGGGCGTGCATCATAACGCACTGCGCGGAAAAACCCCTGCCTTGTCGCTCAGCGGGCCTTGAGCTTGCGATCGATGGCATCCATCAGCTGGCCGCCGATGTTGGTGCCGAATGCCGCGTCGATCTCGCGGATGCAGGTGGGGCTGGTGACGTTGATCTCGGTCAGGTGTTCACCGATCACGTCCAGGCCCACGAACAGCAGGCCCTTTTCACGCAGGGTGGGGCCAACCTGCTCGGCAATCCAGCGGTCCTTGTCGGTCAGCGGGCGGGCTTCGCCACGGCCGCCGGCGGCCAGGTTGCCACGGGTCTCGCCGGCCGCCGGGATGCGCGCCAGGCAGTAAGGCACCGGTTCGCCGTCGATCATCAGGATGCGCTTGTCGCCGTCCTTGATGGCCGGCAGGTAGGTTTGCGCCATGATCTGCTGGGTGCCATTGGCCGTCAGGGTCTCGAGGATCACCGACAGGTTGGGGTCGCCCGGGCGATGACGGAAGATCGAGGTGCCTCCCATGCCGTCCAGCGGCTTGAGGATCACGTCGCCGTGCTCAGTGGCGAACTGGCGCAGGATGTCGGCACGGCGGCTGACCATGGTGGTGGGCGTGAGGTGCGGGAACAGCGTGGCGAACATCTTCTCGTTGCAGTCACGCAGCGACTGCGGCTTGTTGACCACCAGTACGCCGTCGTTCTCGGCCTGCTCCAGCAAGTACGTCGAGTAGACGAACTCCAGGTCGAACGGTGGATCCTTGCGCATCAGGATCACGTCCAGGTCGGCCAGCGGGGCATCGACCTCGGACTCGAATTCGAACCAGTGCTCGGGGTTGGCGAAGACTTTCAGCGGGCGCATGCGCGCGCGGGCCTTGCCACCGGCCTGGTACAGGTCCTGGATTTCCATGTGGAACAGGGTCCAGCCGCGCTCCTGGGCTGCCAGCAGCATGGCCAGCGAGCTGTCCTTTTTGTAGGAGATTTCGGCGATGGGGTCCATGACAATGCCGAGGCGTACGCTCATGGGAAGCTCCTTTGGACGGCTCGGGCCGCCGTAGACAGGTCTTGAAAAGTGGCGTCAGGGTGGCGCCGACAAGCCCCGGGGTCAAGGGGGCGGTGAATGGAATGCAGGGTGGTAGTGTGCTAAAAAGGCTTGTTAATGTGGGAGAAGGTTTCCCCGCCCGCTACTCAGGCCCCGAAGCAGATCCCTATGAAACAGCTCCCTACAGCGCTAAAAGTCATGGTGATCGATGATTCGAAGACGATTCGCCGCACGGCCCAGATGCTGCTCGAGAACGTCGGCTGCGAGGTCATCACGGCCACCGACGGCTTCGATGCACTGGCCAAGATCGCCGACAATCATCCGCGTATCATCTTTGTCGATATCATGATGCCGCGCCTGGACGGTTACCAGACCTGTGCGCTGATCAAGAACAACAGCGCGTTCAAGGCCACCCCGGTGATCATGCTGTCGTCCCGCGATGGCCTGTTCGACAAGGCCCGCGGGCGCATCGTGGGTTCCGACCAGTTCCTGACCAAGCCCTTCAGCAAGGAAGAACTGCTGGGGGCCATCAGGGCTCACGTACCGGGCTTCGCCGCCGCGCACTAATTAATGAAGATGGGGAACAGCATGGCTCGTATTCTGATCGTCGACGACTCGCCGACCGAAATGTACAAACTGGCCGGCATGCTCGAAAAGCATGGCCACGAAGTGCTCAAGGCCGAGAACGGCGCCGACGGCGTGGCCCTGGCGCGCCAGGAAAAGCCCGATGCGGTGCTGATGGACATCGTGATGCCTGGCCTCAACGGCTTCCAGGCCACCCGCCAGTTGCACAAGGACGCGGAAACCGCGCACATCAAGGTGATCATCATCACCACCAAAGACCAGGAAACCGACAAGGTGTGGGGCACCCGCCAGGGCGCCAAGGACTACCTGACCAAGCCGGTGGAAGAAGAAACCCTGATCAAGACCCTGAACGCCGTGCTGGCGGGCTGATAGCCGGCCATGGCGCAGACCGCCTTCGAACTGCTGCTGGACATCGACCAGCGCTGCCGCCAGATGGCCGCGCAACTGCCGTCCCAGGAAAGCCGCCTGCAAAGCTGGAGTGGCATCGGTTTCCGCCTGGGCGAGCACTGGTACGTGGCGCCCATGGGCGAGGTGGCGGAAGTGCTGCACGAACCGCGCCTGAGCCGCGTGCCCGGCGTGCAGCCGTGGCTGCTGGGCGTGGCCAACGTGCGTGGGCGGCTGTTGCCGGTGATGGACCTGTGCGGCCTGCTGGGCCATGAACTGCTGGCGCCGCACAAGCACCGCCGGGTGCTGGTGCTGGACCGCGACGAATGGTTCGCCGGCCTGCTGGTGGATGAAGTGGGTGGCCTGCAGCACTTTCCGCTGCACAGCCTGGACCTGTCGGTGGCGGTCGATCTGCCGGCCGGCATGGCGCCGTTCGTCCATGGCCACTTCCAGCGCGACCAGGTATGGCACGTGTTCAGCCCCTTGGCGCTGGCCCAGTTGCCGAGGTTCATGAATGTGGCTCTCTGAAATGCTCGCAGTACAGGCGGGGGCCTGACCATGAACAAGGCAACCAGCACCGGCAAATCCACCCAGGCGTCGCGCAGCAGTGCGCAGATCGCCGGGCTGTTCGTGGCGCTGATCGTTTCGATCATGCTGCTGTTCGCCAATTTCGCCTACCTCAACACCCAGTCCAACTACGACAAGCAGTACATCGGCAACGCCGGCGAACTGCGGGTGCTGTCGCAGAACATAGCCAAGAACGCCACTGAAGCGGCGTCCGGCAAACCTCAGGCGTTCAAGCTGCTGGCCGAGGCGCGCAACGACTTCGACCGTCGCTGGGGCCTGCTCAAGTCCGGCGACAGCAGCACCGGCCTGCCGCCGGCACCGGCGGCGGTGCATCAGGAAATGCGCCTGGTGCAGCGCGACTGGGAAAGCCTGCGCAAGAACACCGACGCCATTCTGGCCAGCGAGCAGACGGTGCTGTCCCTGCACCAGGTGGCCGCCACCCTGGGCGAGACCGTGCCGCAGTTGCAGGTGGAATACGAAAAGGTTGTCGAAATCCTGCTGCTGCGCGGCGCCCCGGCCAGCCAGGTGGCCGTGGCCCAGCGTCAGTCGCTGCTGGCCGAGCGCATTCTGGGCTCGGTGAATACCGTGCTGTCGGGTGACGAGAGCGCCGCCGCGGCCGCCGAGTCGTTCGGCCGTGATGCCAACCGTTTCGGCCAGGTGCTGCGCGGCATGCTCGACGGCGACGCCAGCAACCATATCAGCCAGGTACAGGACGCCGACGCCCGGGCGCGGCTGAAGGAAATTTCCGAACTGTTCGAGTTCGTCTCCGGTTCCGTGGATGAGATCCTCGAAACCTCGCCGCAGCTGTTCCAGGTGCGCGAGTCCTCGACCAATATCTTCACCCTGTCGCAGACCCTGCTGGACGAGGCGTCGCACCTGGCCACCAGCTTCGAGAACCTGGCCGGGTCACGCACGCTGGATACCGTGGGTGGTTACGTACTGGGCCTGCTGGCGCTGGGCTCGATCATTTTGATCGGCCTGGTGATGGTGCGCGAGACCAACCGCCAGCTGCGCGAAACCGCGCAGAAGAACGAGCGCAACCAGGCGGCGATCATGCGCCTGCTGGACGAAATCGAAGACCTGGCCGATGGCGACCTGACGGTGACTGCCTCGGTGACTGAAGAATTCACCGGCACCATCGCCGACTCGATCAACTATTCCATCGACCAGCTGCGCGACCTGGTGGCCACCATCAACCTCACCGCCGAGGAAGTGGCCGCCGCCGTGCAGGACACCCAGGCCAGCGCGCGCCAGTTGGCGCGCGCCTCGGAGATGCAGGCGCAGCAGATCAGCGAAGCGTCCATGGCCATCAGCGACATGGCCGAGTCTATCGACCGGGTGTCCACCAATGCCTGGGAGTCGGCCAAGGTGGCCGAGCGCTCCGTAGCCATCGCCAGCAAGGGAAGCGAGGTGGTGCACAACACCATTCGCGGTATGGACAACATTCGCGAGCAGATTCAGGACACGTCCAAGCGCATCAAGCGCCTTGGCGAGTCGTCCCAGGAAATCGGCGACATAGTCAGCCTGATCGATGATATTGCCGACCAGACCAACATCCTCGCCCTTAACGCCGCTATCCAGGCTTCCATGGCCGGTGAGGCGGGGCGCGGCTTTGCCGTGGTGGCGGACGAAGTACAGCGGTTGGCCGAGCGCTCGTCGTCGGCTACCCGCCAGATCGAGATGCTGGTGCGGGCGATTCAGGCCGACACCAATGAAGCGGTCATCTCCATGGAGCAGACTACCTTCGAAGTGGTGCGCGGCGCGCGCCTGGCCCATGACGCCGGGGTGGCGCTGGAAGAGATCGAGGGCGTGTCGGAAGACCTGGCAGCGCTGATCCAGACCATTTCCGCCGCCGCCCAGCAGCAGACCAGTTCGGCCGGGCAGATCTCCCACACCATGGCGGTTATCCAGCAGATCACCGAACAAACCTCATCCGGCACCACCACCACGGCCGAGAGCATCGGCAACCTGGCACAGATGGCCAGCGAGATGCGCCGGTCGGTGTCCGGATTCACCTTGCCCAAGGCTCGGGAGCCGAGCTGAGTTGACGCATCACCAGGGGACGCGACATGGCTGACCGGCACGATTACGTGGCGCTGGAATGGGTCAAGGGCGAAATCGTCGAGACCCTCAAGCAGGCGCGCTCGGCGCTGGAGGCCTTTGTTGCCGAACCCCATGCCGGCGAGGCCATGGGCCGCTGCCTGGGCTACCTGCACCAGGTGCACGGCAGCTTGCAGATGGTCGAGTTCTACGGCGCGGCGCTGTTCGCCGAAGAAATCGAACACCTGGGTCGGGCCCTGGCCCACGGCCGTGTGACCCAGCAGGCTGAAGCCGTGAAGTGGCTGCTGCAGGCCTTTACCCAATTACCCCTTTACCTGGACCAGGTGCACCTGGCTCGTCGTGATTTGCCCCTGGTGGTACTGCCTTTGATCAACGATTTACGCAACGCCCGGGGCGCCACGCCGCTGGCGGAAACCAGCCTGTTCGGCGTTGAACTGCCCACCCCCGAGGCCCTGGACGTCAACGAACTGGCCCAGATCGATACCCCGCAACTGCCCGAGGTGCTGCGCAAGCTGCGGCAAAGCCTGCAGCAGGCGCTGGTGGGCTTGATGCGTGATCAGGACGTGCCGCTGCACCTGGGGCAGATGGCGCGGGTGTTCGCCCGCCTGGAAACCGTGGCCGAAGGCGCGCCGCTCAGCCCCTTGTGGCAGGTGGCCTCGGCGCTGGTGGAGGGCTTGCAGACCGGCGCGGTGGCCCACAGCCCGGCGCTCAACAGCCTGCTCAAGGACTGCGACCGCGAACTGCGGCGCTTGCTGGATGACGGCGTGGTGGGGATCAATCAGCCCGCACCGCCGCAATTGCTCAAGGGCCTGCTGTTCTACGTCGCCACGGCGCAGGGCCAGTCGCCACGCCTGCAAGCGCTGCGCGAAGCCTATGAGCTGGGCGAGCCGCCGGCGCCAGGGCATTCGCTGGCCCAGCAACAGGCTCACCTGGTGGTGCCCGACCCCGACGCGCTGCGTTCGGTGGTCAGTGCCTTGTGCGAGGAGTTGGTGCGGGTCAAGGAGCAGCTCGATCAGTTCGTGCGCAGCGATCGCCAGCAGGTCGGCCTGCTTGAAGGCCTGGTGCCGTCGCTGCGCCAGGTCACCGATACCTTGGCGGTGCTGGGCTTCGGCCAGCCACGCAAGGTGATTCTCGACCAGATGGCCGTGGTCCACGGCCTGGCCCAGGGCATTCGCGAGCCCAGCGACTCGGTGCTGATGGACGTGGCCGGGGCGCTGCTGTACGTGGAGTCGACCCTGGCCGGCATGGTCGGCCCCGACGAGCCTGTGCGCGCCGATGAAAGCCGCCTGCCCAGCACTGACCTCACCCAGATCCACCAACTGGTCATCAAGGAAGCGCGTTTCGGCCTGCAGCAGGCCAAGGACATGATCAGCGAATACCTGGACTCGGCGGGTGCCCGCGAGCGCCTGCAACCCTTGCCCGAGCTGTTGACCCAGGTGCGTGGCGCCTTGGCGATGATCCCGTTGACCCGCGCCGCCGGCCTGCTGGAAACCTGCAATCACTACATCAAGGCCCACCTGCTGGTGGAGCCGCAGCAGCCCGACGCACCGCAACTGGACAACCTGGCCGATGCCCTGACCGCCATCGAGTATTACCTGGAGCGCCTGAGCGAAGACCCCCAGGCCCCCGGCGATCGCCTGCTGGACGTGGCCGAGGAAGGCCTGGCGGCGCTGGGCTACTTGCCGGAAGCGGCGGATGTGCCCGTGCTGGAAGACGTGCTCAGCCCCACCGAAGCGCTGGTGATGCGCGACCTGCAGCCGCTGGATAACGCCCAGGTCAAACGCTCGCTGGCCGGCGTGCTGGCCAGCCCCGTGCCGGTGTTCAACCCGCCGGCGCAATCGGCACCCGCCAGCCTGTTGCCGCCCCCGGCGGACGAAGCGCCGGTGGACGAAGAGCTGCGTGAAGTGTTCCTGGAGGAAGCCGAGGAAGTACTGCAAGTACTGCGCGAGTACCTGCCACGGTGGGTCCGGGACAGCAGTGACCAGCGCTCGCTGGGCGAATTGCGGCGCGCGTTCCACACCCTCAAGGGCAGTGGCCGCATGGTGCGCGCACTGGTGCTGGGCGAGCTGGCCTGGGCCTGCGAAAACCTGCTCAACCGCGTGCTGGACCGCAGCGTCGCCGACGTGGCTGCCGTGGCACAGGTGCTCGATCAGGTGGTGCAGCTGATGCCTGGCCTGGTCGAGGAGTTCGCCGCCGCTGGCCAGCATCAGCGCGACGACGTCGACCAGTTGGCCGCCGCTGCCCATCAGCTGGCCAGCGAGATGAGCGACGATACCGGCCTGGACCCACAGTTGCTGGACATCTTCCGCAATGAGGCCCTGGGCCACCTGACGACCATCGAGCTGTTCCTGGCCTCGGCCCGCACCCAGGTCGATGACGGCTTGCAACGTGCCATGCACACCCTCAAGGGCAGCGCCTACATGGCCGGTGTGCTGCCGATGGCCGAACTGGCCAGCCCGTTCGATGCCCTGACCCGTGAATACAAGGCGCATGAGCTGCCCCTGGAGGCCAGCGACCTGAGCCTGATGGTGCGCGGCGTAGTCTGCTGGCATTTGGGCCTGGCGCAGTTGGCCAGCACGCCATTGGCTGCCATTCCCAACGCCGCTGTCCTGGCCCGCGAGGTTGTCGCGCGCCTGCAACAGCGCCTGGGCTCGCAACCTGAAACCGCCCCTGCCCAGCGCGATGCCCAGGCCACCCAGGCGTTTCTGATGCTGGCCATGGACATCCTCTACGACGCCGAATCGCTGCTCAAACAGTGGCGCCAGCAGCCTGGCAGCCGCCTGGAGCTGGAGCGCCTGCTGGACGAACTGACCCGCATGGGCGAGGGCGCGCAACTGGCCGACCTGCCGGCCGTGGACGACCTGTGCGAAGCGCTGCTGGACGTCTACGGGGCCGTGGAGGAAAGCAGCCTCATGGCCAGCGACGCTTTCTTCGACGAGGCCGAGCACGCCCATGATGCGCTGATCGATATGCTCGACCAGGTGGCCGCCGGCCAAGCCCCGGACCCGCAACCGGCGCGCATCCAGGCCTTGCACCACTTGCTGGAACAGGGCCTGGCCCCCGATGCCATGGGCCACGTGGGCCAGGGCGGCATTACCGAACTGGCGACCCTGACCGACCACTTGCAGGCCCAGGCCAGCGAGCTGCCGGGCGTGGACGATGATGTCATTGCCTTCTTCCTCGACGAGGCGATCGACATCCTCGAAAGCGCCGACCAGGCCTTGCAGCGCTGGCTGTCCGACCCGGACAACATGGCCCCGCTGTCCTCCCTGCAGCGCGACCTGCACACCCTCAAGGGCGGCGCGCGCATGGCCAATGTCCCCGCCGTCGACGACCTGGCCCAGGAGCTGGAGCTGGTCTACGAGGCCCTGGGCAAGCGCCGTCAGCGCTTCAGCGAACCGTTGGCGACCCTGCTGCTCGATTGCCATGAGCAATTGGCGACCATGCTCGAACAGTTGCAGCGCGGCCAGGCCGCTGGCAGCGCCGAGGACCTGGCCCAGGCGCTGATCGAAGCGCGGCAGGCCGTGGCGCCGGTGGAGCCCGAAGCGCCGACGGCCGCCAGCGGCGATAACGAACTGCTGGAAGTGTTCCTGGAAGAGGGCTTCGACATTGTCGAAAGCTCCGGCGCCGCCTTGCAGCGCTGGCAGGCCGACCCGCGCAACAGCCTGGAAATCGAAAACCTGCTGCGTGACCTGCACACCCTCAAGGGCGGTGCGCGCATGGTCGAGATCGCGCCCATCGGCGACCTGGCCCACGAACTGGAATTCCTCTACGAGAACCTGTCTGCCGGGGTGTTGGCGCCTAGCCCGCCGCTGTTCAGCCTGCTGCAGAACGGCCATGACCGCCTGGCGCACATGCTCGATGCGGTGCGCCTGCGTCATCCGGTGCAGGCCGACCCCACATTGATCGCGGCCATTCGCGGCTTTGTCAGCCCGGTCGCCGCCACGCCGCAGCCCGAGCGTGCGGTACTGCTGCCCGAGCAGCCCGTGGCGGCGCCGGAGCGCGTGCCGGGGGACATGGTCAAGGTGGCCGCCGAGGTGCTGGAAGACCTGGGCAACCTGGCCGGCGAAACGTCGATCTTCCGGGGGCGCATCGAGCAGCAGGTCAACGATGCCCAGGTCGCCCTCAACGAGATGGAAACCACCATCGAGCGCATGCGCGAGCAGTTGCGCCGCCTCGACACCGAGACCCAGGGCCGCATCCTCAGCCGCCAGCATGCCGACAGCGAACGCCAGGGCTACGAGGACTTCGACCCGCTGGAGATGGACCGTCATTCGCAGTTGCAGCAACTGTCGCGGGCGCTGTTCGAGTCGGCGTCCGACCTGCTCGACCTGCAGGAAACCCTGGCGGCCCGCAACCACGAAGCGCACAAACTGTTGCAGTTGCAGGCCCGGGTCAATACCGAGCTGCAGGAAGGCCTGATGCGCACCCGCATGGTGCCCTTCGAGCGCATGGTGCCGCGCCTGCAACGGCTGGTGCGTCAGGTGGCTGGCGAGCTGGGCAAGCAGGTCGAATTCGATGTTACCAATGCCGAGGGCGAGCTGGACCGCAGCGTGCTGGAACGCATGCTGGCGCCGCTGGAACACATGCTGCGCAACGCCATCGACCACGGTCTTGAGCCCACCGACGTGCGCCTGGCCAAGGGCAAGCCGGCCCAGGGGCGGATCACCCTGAACCTGCTGCACGAGGGCGGCGACATCGTCATCGAGCTCAGTGACGACGGTGCGGGCGTGCCGCTTGAAGCGGTGCGGGCCAAGGCTATCAAGCGCGGGTTGATCGAGGTCGACAGCGTGGTCAGCGACCACGACGTGCTGCAATTCATTCTGCAGCCCGGCTTCTCCACCGCCGCCAAGGTCACGCAGATATCCGGGCGCGGCCTGGGCATGGACGTGGTGCATGAAGAGGTCAAGCAACTGGGCGGCTCGATGATCATCGACTCGCGGGCGGGGCAAGGCGCACGCTTCCAGATCCGCCTGCCGTTCAGCGTGTCGGTGAACCGGGCGCTGATGGTGCAGTGTGCCGATGAGGTGTACGCGCTGCCGCTCAATGGCCTGGAAGGCATCGTGCGGGTGCTGCCGGCCGAACTGGAAGAGTATTACCACATGGACCCGCCGCGGTATCACTACGGCGGCCAGAGCTATGACCTGCGCTACCTGGGCGACCTGCTGTACAACAGCCCGCGCCCGAACCTGCTGGGCCAGACCCAGCCGCTGCCGTTGCTGTTGATCCATGGCCAGGACTACCAGATGGCGGTGCAGGTGGACGCCCTGGACGGCTCGCGGGAAATCGTGGTCAAGAGCCTGGGGCCGCAGTTCGCCGGGGTGCAGGGCCTGTCTGGCGCGACCATCCTGGGCGACGGCCGGGTGGTGTTGATTCTCGACCTGCTGGCCCAGGTGCGCGCCGCTCACGTCCGGCAGATGCAGCAATTGCCCGCCCGTGCACAGCCGCCGTCGCCGCTTGTGGAACTGCCGCAAAGCCGGGCACGGCTGGTGATGGTGGTGGACGACTCGGTCACCGTGCGCAAGGTCACCAGCCGCCTGCTGGAGCGCCATGGCATGACCGTGCTGACCGCCAAGGACGGTGTCGACGCCATGGCCTTGCTGCAGGATCACCTCCCGGACGTGCTGTTGCTGGACATCGAAATGCCGCGCATGGACGGCTTCGAAGTGGCCACCGAAATCCGCCACGACCCGCGCCTCAAAGACCTGCCGATCATCATGATCACCTCGCGCACCGGGCAAAAACACCGTGAGCGGGCCATGGCCATCGGCGTCAATGACTACCTGGGCAAGCCGTATCAGGAATCGGTGCTGCTCGACAGTATCGCCCAGTGGAGCCGCAGCCATGCTTGACCGCGCCATCGGCCGTCGCACCACCCTGACGGCATTGCTGTTGCCGTTGTCGGACCGCACCCTGGTGCTGCCCAACGTCGCCGTGGCCGAGCTGATTGGCTACCAGTTCGGCCAGCCGGCGCCGGATCGCCCGGCCTGGCACCTGGGGCATATCACCTGGCGCAACCAGTTGCTGCCGCTGGTCAGCTTCGAAGCGGCCTGCGGCGCGCCGCTTGTGATGGGTGAGCAGGCGCGGATCGTGGTGCTCAATGCCTTGGGGGACAGCCCGTTGCGGTTTATCGGGTTGTTGATTCAGGGCGTGCCGCGTTCATGCCGGTTGGACAGCCAGTTGAGCTACGTGGACGTGCCGTTGGCGGGGTTGGAGATCGCTGCTGTGCAGGTTGGCGAACAGGTCGCCAAGGTGCCCGATCTGGTGGGCATTGAACGCTTGCTTGATAGTAACGCCCTTTAACAGCGGCGATCTTTCGGGCCTCATCGCGAGCAAGCTTTGCTCCCACAGTCGCACCCCTGTGGGAGATTCTATGGTGCTGAGCAACCTGTGGGAGCGGGTTCTACCCGCGAAAAAAACACCGCGAAGTACCTGAACCACCACAGTGCTCTCTTCGCGGGCAGAGCCCGCTCCCACAGTGATGTGGCAACCACCGATGTGAGCTGCACCACTGTGGGAGCAAAGCTTGCTCGCGATGAGGCCATCGGCAGCACCTTGGATTCATTACCCTAAGCGTAACGAACCCTCTCCACGCTTGATTGATGCCCCGGCCTCTCCGGCCTAAGGTCTGTCCACGACATCCCCGCCGTGGAGGCCCCATGACAACGACAATCACCCCCGAGCCACAGTGGACGCGGCGGCGCAGCGAGAAGCAGCGGCGCATCGAGCAGGTGCGCGCCCTGGCTGACGGTGTGGTGCTGCCTACCGACGCTATCGTCGCCGCCCTGGAAGCGCTGCTGATGCCCGGCGACCGGGTGGTGCTGGAAGGCAACAACCAGAAGCAGGCCGATTTCCTCTCGCGCTCCCTGGCCCAGGTTGACCCTGGCAAGCTTCACGACCTGCACATGATCATGCCCAGCGTCGGCCGCCCCGAGCACCTGGACCTGTTCGAGAAGGGCATCGCCCGCAAGCTCGACTTCTCCTTCGCCGGCACCCAGAGCCTGCGCATCAGCCAGTTGCTGGAAGACGGCCTGCTGGAAATCGGTGCCATCCACACCTACATCGAACTCTACTCGCGACTGGTGGTGGACCTGATCCCCAATGTGGTGTTGTCCGCCGGCTTCATGGCCGACCGCCAGGGCAACATCTACACCGGCGCCAGCACCGAAGACAGCCCGGCACTGATTGAACCTGCGGCTTTCAGCGACGGCATCGTCATCGTCCAGGTCAACCAGTTGGTGGACGACGTCAGCGACCTGCCACGGGTAGACATTCCCGCCAGCTGGGTGGATTTCGTGGTGGTGGCCGACCGGCCGTTCTACATCGAGCCGCTGTTCACCCGCGACCCGCGCCACATCAAGCCGGTGCACGTGCTGATGGCGATGATGGCCATCCGTGGCATCTACGAGAAGCACAACGTGCAGTCCCTCAACCATGGCATCGGCTTCAACACCGCCGCCATCGAATTGATCCTGCCCACCTACGGCGAGTCCCTGGGCCTGAAGGGCAAGATCTGCCGCAACTGGACCCTCAACCCCCATCCCACGCTGATCCCGGCCATCGAAAGCGGCTGGGTGCAGAGCGTGCATTGCTTCGGCACCGAGCTGGGCATGGAGAACTACATCGCCGCCCGCCCCGATGTGTTCTTCACCGGTCGCGACGGCTCCATGCGCTCCAACCGCATGTTCTGCCAACTGGCCGGGCAGTACGCGGTGGACCTGTTTATCGGCGCTACCTTGCAGGTGGACGGCGACGGCCATTCCTCCACGGTCACCCGTGGCCGTCTGGCCGGTTTCGGCGGCGCGCCGAACATGGGCCACGACCCCCGCGGCCGTCGCCACGGCACCCCGGCCTGGCTGGACATGCGCCGCCCCGGCGCCGATGAAACCAGCACCCTGCTCGAACGTGGGCAGAAGCTGGTGGTGCAGATGGTCGAGACCTTCCAGGAAGGCGGCAAACCCACCTTCGTCGAAACCCTGGACGCGGTGGAAGTCGCGAAGAAAACCGGCATGCCCCTGGCGCCGATAATGATCTACGGCGATGACGTTACCCACCTGTTGACCGAAGAAGGCATCGCCTACCTGTACAAGGCTCGTTCGCTGGAAGAGCGCCAGGCCATGATCGCCGCCGTGGCCGGGGTCACCGCCATCGGCCTGCGTCATAACCCCAAGGACACCGAGCGCATGCGCCGCGAAGGCCTGATCGCCCTGCCCGAAGACCTGGGTATCCGCCGCACCGACGCCACCCGCGAATGGCTGGCGGCCAAGAGCATCGCCGACCTGGTGGAATGGTCCGGCGGCCTCTACAACCCCCCTGCCAAATTCAGGAGCTGGTGATGCACGCATTGATCGCGCAACCCAGTGCGCTCACCCTGGCCGAGCAACTGGCGGACCTGGCCGTGGACGCGCTGATCGACGAAGCCGACCTGTCGCCCAAGCCGGCGCTGGTCGACCGTCGTGGCAGCGGTGCCCATACGGATCTGCACCTGGGGCTGATGCATGCCTCGGCCCTGTCGCTGTGGCCAGCGTTTCAGGCCATGGCCGAATCGGCACTGCAAGCTGGCCACGTCAACCTGGCCCTGCGCGAAGCCCTGGGGCAACACGGGCGCGACGGCGAAACCGACATGCTGCGCACCACCGCGGGGGTGAACACCCATCGCGGCGCCATTTGGGCCCTTGGACTACTGGTGGCCGCTGCAGCCTTGGCGCCTGGTGACCTGGCGCCCGCCTCCGTGGCTGAACGGGCTGGCGCCCTGGCGCGCTTGCCCGACTGCCTGGCCCCACAACCCATGAGCCACGGCCGGGTGGTGCAACAACGCTACGGCGCCGGTGGCGCCCGCGCCGAAGCACAGGCTGGCTTCCCGACGGTCATCGACCACGCCTTGCCGCAATTGCGCGCCAGCCGCCTGGCCGGGCACGGCGAGCAGAACGCCCGGCTCGACGCACTGCTGGCAATCATGGCCACCCTGGCCGACACCTGCGTGCTCTACCGCGCCGGTCCCGAGGGCCTTGCTGCCATGCAGGAGGGCGCACACGCCGTACTGGCCGCCGGTGGCAGCGCCACATTGGCCGGCCGTCGCCGCCTGCATGTCCTCGACCAGCAACTGCTGGCCCTCAACGCCTCGCCCGGTGGCGCCGCCGACCTGCTGGCCGCCTGCCTGTTCATCGATCGCCTGGAACGTGGCGAGCATTCACGGAGCCTTGCCTGATGGAAACCCTGACTTTTCAATTCCCCGCCGGGCAACCGGCCCGTGGCCGCGCCCTGGCGGGCTGTGTGGGTTCGGGCGACCTGGAAGTGCTGCTCGAACCCGGCCAGGCCGGTACCTTGGCTATTCAGGTAGTGACGTCGGTCAACGGCGCCGTCCAGCGCTGGGAGCAACTGTTCGTGCGCATGTTCAGCGGCCAGACGCTGCCGGCGCTGCGCATCGACATCAATGATTTCGGCGCCACCCCCGGCGTGGTACGCCTGCGCCTTGAACAGGCCCTGGAGGAGATCGGCCATGACTGATACCGCACGCCTGCTGCAACAGCACAGCTTCATCGAACTCGGCGCCCGGCAACGGGCCAAGGCCCTGCTGGATGCGGGCAGCTTTCGCGAACTGATCGACCCCTTCCAGCGCGTCATTTCGCCGTGGCTGGCCCGGCAGAACGTGGTGCCCCAGGCGGACGATGGCGTGATCATCGCCAAGGGCACCCTGGCCGGGCAGCCGGTGGTGCTGGCCGCTATCGAAGGTGCATTTCAGGGCGGCAGCCTGGGTGAAGTAGGCGGGGCGAAGATTGCCGGTGCCTTGGAGCTTGCTGCCCAGGACAACCGTAACGGCATCCCCACTGCCGCGATCCTGCTGCTGGAAACGGGCGGGGTGCGGTTGCAGGAAGCCAACCTCGGGCTGGCGGCCATTGCCGATATCCACGCGGCCATTGTCGACCTGCGCCAGTACCAGCCGGTGGTGGGGGTGATTGCCGGTAGCGTCGGTTGCTTTGGCGGCATGTCGATCGCTGCCGGTTTGTGCAGCCACCTGATCGTCACTCGCGAAGCGCGACTGGGCCTGAATGGGCCGCAAGTGATCGAGCAGGAAGCGGGGATTGCCGAATATGACTCTCGCGATCGGCCGTTTATCTGGAGTGTGAGCGGAGGTGAGCAGCGCTTTGCGACTGGGTTGGTAGATGCCTATGTGCGCGATGACGTAGCTGAAATCGTCGCCAACGTGGGCGCCTGCCTGCAGCAAGACGTGCCCCCAAACCCGCCTCGCCGCGCCCCTGTGGGACCGGGCGAAGCTCGGGAAGCAGCCCCCTCATTCCCAAGCTCTGTCCCACAGGAAGGATCGCGTCGCGGCTTAAATTGGTTCCAGGCACTGACCCGCGGAGCTACCCCTGTAGCCGGCCTGCCAGCCTCCATCCTGGCCGCCGACACCGCCACCACCCGCTTCATCGCCGTCATCCCCGACCCCGCCAACCCCTTCCCCCGCGCTCGCCAGGGCGAGGTGGGCCTGCTGGAGGGCTGGGGCCTGGCCAAGGCCGTGGATGAAGCGATCCAGGCCGATCATGCGGCAATCACCAAACGCAACATCATCGCCATCGTCGACGTGCCCAGCCAAGCCTACGGCCGCCGGGAGGAAGAGCAGGGCATCCACCAGGCCCTGGCCGCTGCCGCCGATGCCTATGCCCGCGCACGCCTGGCCGGCCACCGCGTGGTCGCGCTGCTGGTGGGCAAGGCCATGTCCGGCGCCTTCCTGGCCCACGGCTACCAGGCCAATCGCCTGATCGCCCTGCGCGACCCCGGCGTGCAAGTGCATGCCATGGGCAAGGCTTCGGCAGCGCGGGTGACCCAGCGCAGCGTCGAGGCATTGGAAACCCTGGCCGCCAGCGTACCGCCCATGGCCTATGACATCGACAGCTATGCCAGCCTGGGGCTGTTGTGGGAAACCCTGTCGGTGGCGCAGGTCGAGCAGCCCAGTGCCGAGGATGTAAGCCGCGTGCAAGCCTGCCTGGCTCAGGCGCTGGCCGATATCGGCCCGGATGATCGTGACCTGTCGAGTCGTCGGGGCGCTGCCAACCGCGCGGCTTCGGCCAAGGTTCGCCAACTGCTGCGCGAGCAATGGCAGTGATACGCCCTCATGATCTGCTCTGGGGCCTGACGCCTGCCATGCTGCCGGCCGATGCCCCGGCGTGGGTGGCGTCGGCGCTGGCGGACGGGCAGCCGGTGGTGGTGCGCCGGGCGCTGGTGGCGGCCGGGCAGGTGGCCGTGGGCGTGCGCGGTATCCGTCGCGATCAGCGTTATGGCACCTGCATGCCGGTGGCCGCCGTCAGTCGCCAGGTCAGCCCCGAAGCCTTGACCCACTGCACCGGCCAGCAGGATTGGCCGGCCTTGCAGGCACTGTACCGACTGCGCGGCAGGCTCGATGATGTCGGCCTGGCGTGGGGCGTGAGCGGCAGTGCCGGTTTCGAGTTGGCCAGCGGCTTTGCTGCCTTGCACGCGGGCAGCGATCTGGACTTGATCCTGCGCACGCCGACGCCGCTGTCCAGGGGGGCTGCGCGTGAAATACTGGGCCTGCTGGAGCCTGGCGTGGATATGCAATTGCAGACCCCTGACGGTGCCGTGGCCCTGCGCGAATGGGCGGGCGGGAGCCGCAAGGTGCTGCTCAAGGCCGCCGATGGCGCACGGCTGGTGAACGATCCCTGGGGCGTCGCAGCATGAGTACGCTGCTGGCGTTCCCCGGCCAGGGTGCCCAGCAGGCGGGCATGCTGCATGCGCTGCCCGCGCACCCGCTGGTACAGGCCTGCCTGGATGAATCGAGCGCGGTGCTGGGCCAGTCGATGCTGGAATTGGATAGCGCGCAGGCCCTGAGCGATACCCGTGCCGTGCAGCTTTGTCTGCTGGTAGCCGGTGTGGCCTGTGCACGCTTGCTGCTGGATGACAGCCCTGCACCGGACTATGTCGCCGGGCTGTCCATTGGCGCCTATCCCGCTGCCGTGGTGGCAGGTGCGCTGGATTTCGACGATGCCGTGCGCCTGGTGGCCTTGCGCGGCGAACTGATGCAGGCCGCTTATCCACAAGGCTATGGCATGACCGCCATCGTCGGCCTGGACCTTGGCCGCGTCGAGCAGTTGCTGGCCGAAGCCGAAGGCCCGGTGTACCTGGCCAACATCAACGCCGACAACCAGGTGGTGATAGCCGGCAGCCATGCTGCGATGGCCGCAGTGGCCAAGCGAGCCCGTGGTGAAGGTGCAGGGCTTGCCAAACCCCTTGCGGTCAGCGTGCCGTCCCATTGCCCGTTGCTGCAAGGGCCTGCCGAGCAACTGGCCGAAGCCTTCGCCAGCGTGTCGCTGCAACCGCCGAACATCCGCTACCTCAGCAGCACTACCGCGCGGCCCGTGATGCAGGTGGACAAGCTGCGCGACGACCTGGCTTTCAACATGTGCCGCATCGTCGACTGGCGCGCGCTGGCCAGCACGGCGTACGAGCGTGGCGTGCGCCTGCAGATCGAAATGCCCCCTGGCAGCGTGCTGACCGGGCTGGGCCGTCGCGCCTTTCCCGAGGGCACCCTGATCGCCTGGCAGGGCGCGCGCCTGGATACCTTGCAGGCCCTGATGCAGGAGGAAGCCCACCGACCTCAATAGCCTTGTGGGAGTGCCCCATTACAAGAACAACAACCATGCAAACCGAGGACAACAATAATGATTATTTACGGTGTGGCATTGCTGGCTATCTGCACCCTGGCAGGGGTGATCACGGGCGACATGCTCGGGGTGCTGCTGGGCGTCAAATCCAACGTGGGCGGGGTGGGCATCGCCATGATCCTGCTGATCTGCGCCCGCCTGTACATGGGCAAGCACGGCGGCCTGAGCAAGGATTGCGAGATGGGCGTCGGTTTCTGGGGCGCGCTGTACATCCCCGTGGTGGTGGCCATGGCGGCCCAGCAGAACGTAGTCACCGCCTTGCACGGCGGCCCGGTTGCGGTGATCGCCGCCATTGGTTCGGTGTTGATCTGCGGTTGCACCATCGCCCTGATCAGCCGCACCCACAAGGGCGAGCCGCTGCCGCCCGAAGTCCCCGAAGCGGTCCTGCCAGCAGGAGCCCACTGATATGTGGAACCTTATCGAACACGCGCTGGAAGCCAACGGCCTGGTCACCGCTTTCGCCTTCGTCGGCGTGGTGATGTGGGTGTCGGTGCAATTGTCCAAGCGCCTCACCTTCGGCCGCGTGCATGGCTCGGCGTTCGCCATTGTCATCGGCCTGGTGCTGGCCTGGGTGGGCGGCACCCTGACTGGAGGGCAAAAGGGTCTGGCCGATCTGTCGCTGTTTTCCGGCATCGGCCTGATGGGCGGGGCCATGCTGCGCGACTTCGCCATCGTCGCCACGGCGTTCGAGGTGCAGGCCACCGAGGCGCGCAAGGCAGGGTTCATCGGGGCGTTCTCATTGTTGCTGGGCACGTTGCTGCCGTTCGTTTTCGGTTGCTGCGTGGCCTGGGCTTTCGGCTACCGCGACGCGGTGAGCATGACCACCATCGGTGCCGGGGCGGTGACCTACATCGTCGGGCCGGTGACGGGGGCAGCGATTGGCGCCAGTTCCGATGTGGTGGCGCTGTCGATTGCCACGGGGCTGATCAAGGCGATTCTGGTGATGGTCGGTACGCCCATGGCGGCGCGCTGGATGGGCCTGGATAACCCGCGTTCGGCGATGGTGTTTGGCGGCTTGGCGGGGACGGTGAGTGGGGTGACGGCGGGGTTGGCGGCGACGGATCGGCGGTTGGTGCCGTATGGGGCGTTGACGGCTACTTTCCACACTGGGCTTGGGTGCTTATTGGGGCCTTCGGTGTTGTACTTGGCGGTGCGCGCTGTTGTTGGGGGGTGAGATCTGTGTTGCCCGTTTCCCGAGCTTCGCTCGGTCCCACACCTTTCGCGGCAGTGGTGTCAGATAGGCAAAGCGCTTAGCCTTTGGTGGCACTACAGTTGGACCTGCGGTGCCCCAAAGGCTAAGAGCTTTGCTTCACTGACACCACTGCCGCGAAAGGTGTGGGACCGAGCAAAGCTCGGGAAAAGGTCACCCCAATCGGTTGGTGTACATGCGGCACTCGGCCAGCAGCGCCAGCAAGTTGGGGTCGCGTTCCTTGGCTTTGAGGAATACCACGCCGATGTGCTGTTGCAGGTGATAGCGCGCCTGCAACGGCACCAGGCGCACGCGGTTTTCATACACCGCCGCCACCCGCCCCGGCAGCAGTGCATACCCCACCCCGGAACTGACCATGCTCAGCAGCGTGAAGATGTCATTGACCTGCATCGCCACCTTCGGCTCGAACCCCGCTTGGCGAAACACCCGCGCCCCATCCTGATGGGTGGCAAAACCCTGGGTCAGGGTGATGAAGGTGTCCTCGCGCAGGTCGGCCAGGTCCACTTCGCTGTGCCCTGCGAACGGTGAATCCGCTGGGGTGGCGAGGAAGATATCGTCGGAAAACAGCGGCAATTGCTCGCAGTCCGGATCGCTCACGGTCTCGTCCAGCGACACCAGTATCGCGTCCACTTCCATGTTCTTGAGCTTGTACAACAGGTCGATGTTGGAGCCCAGGATCAGGTCGATGTTCAGCTCGCTGCGGCGCAGCTTGAGGCCCATGATCAGCTGCGGCACGGTTTTCACCGTCAGCGAATACAACGAGCCCAGGCGAAAGCGCTCCGCCGAGAACCCCGCCGCCTCGCGGGTCAGGCGCACGGCGCCGAGCACGTCCTGCACCAGCTTCTGCGCGTGCTCTTCCAGCACGTAGGCACTTTCCAGCGGCGTCAGGTTGCGGCCCTCATGCTTGAACAGCGGGCAGCGCAGGGCGCTTTCCAGCGAATGGATGGCGCGGTGCACGCTGACGTTGCTGGTGTCGAGCTCCGCCGCCGCGCGCCCCAGGTTGCCGGTGCGCATGAAGGCCAGGAAGATTTCCAGCTTCTTCAATGTCAACTCTTCATCGATCAACATCACACTGGCTCTGTTAGGGTAGGGTGGGATTGCATTCCAATCGAGACCAAGGAGAAACGACTGCATGTATCACGGCGAACGATTCAACGCCTGGACACACCTGGTCGGAGCGGTACTGGCTTCCATTGGGGCTGTCTGGATGCTGGTGCTGGCGAGTCTGCAGGGCGACGTGTGGAAGATCGTCAGCATGGCGATCTACGGTGTCACCCTGGTGATTCTGTACAGCGCCTCGACGGTTTACCACAGCGTGCGGGGGCGCGCGAAGGTGATCATGCAAAAGGTCGATCATTTTTCGATCTACCTGCTGATTGCCGGCAGCTACACGCCGTTCTGCCTGGTGACCCTGCGCGGGCCCTGGGGCTGGACGTTGTTCGGCATCGTCTGGGGGCTGGCAGTGATCGGCATGCTGCAAGAGATCAAGCCGCGCTCGGAGGCGCGGGTGCTGTCGATCGTGATTTACGCGGTGATGGGCTGGATCGTGCTGGTGGCGGTCAAGCCGCTGCTCGCCACCCTGGGCACGGCAGGCTTTGCCTGGCTGGCCACGGGCGGTGTGCTGTACACCGTGGGCATCATCTTCTTTGCCTACGACCAGCGCTTCCGCCACTGGCACGGCATCTGGCACCTGTTCGTGATTGCCGGCAGCCTGCTGCACTTCGTGGCGGTGTTCTTCTACGTGCTTTAGAAATCGCCCCACAGCTGCTGCGCCACGGCCAGCGCCACCACCGGCGCGGTTTCGGTGCGCAGCACGCGCGGGCCCAGGCGGGCGCTGTGGAAACCGGCGGCCTGGGCCTGGGCGACTTCAGCGTCCGACAGCCCACCTTCGGGGCCGATCAGGAAGGCCAGGGTGGCCGGCCGGGCGTGGCTGACCAGCGGCTCGGCCACTGGGTGCAGCACCAGCTTGAGTTCGGCGTCGCAGGCCTTGAGCCATTCGCTCATCAGCAGCGGTGGGTGAATCACCGGCACCGTGGAACGGCCGCATTGCTCGCAGGCGCTGACGGCGATCTGCTGCCAGTGGGCCTGGCGTTTCTCGGCGCGTTCGTCTTTCAGGCGCACTTCGCAGCGCTCGCTGATGATCGGGGTGATTTCGCTCACGCCCAGCTCGGTGGCTTTCTGGATGGCCCAGTCCATGCGTTCGCCGCGGGACAGGCCCTGGCCAAGGTGGACCCTGAGGCTAGATTCGGGCTGGCCGGCGAAGGCTTCATCCAGTTGCACGCGCACGCGCTTCTTGCCCACTTCCAGCAGGGCGCCACGGTATTCCTGGCCTGAGCCGTCGAACAGCTGCACGGCATCGCCTTCGGCCATGCGCAGCACGCGGCCGATGTAATGGGCCTGGGCCTCGGGCAGTTCGTGCTCGCCCAGGCTGAGGGGGGCATCGATGTAAAAGCGGGAGAGTCTCATGGGGTGTCTCGAAATGTTGTGGGGGCCTCTTCGCGGGCAGAGCCCGCTCCCACAGGTGTGTGAGGTTCCATTGTGGGAGCGGGCTCTGCCCGCGAAGAGGCCATGAAGGTCTAGCCCGGGTCGCGGAAGTCGGGGTGGAAGTCGCTTGGCACGGCCACGCTGACGCTGGTGCGGGTGGCGATGTCGATGCCTTCGCTGGCCACCTCGGCCAAAAAGTCGATCTGCTCCGGGGTGATGATGTACGGCGGCAGGAAGTACACCACGCTGCCCAGCGGGCGCAGCAGGGCGCCACGGGTCAGGGCGTGGTTGAACACCTGCAGGCCACGACGCTCCTGCCACGGGTAGGCGGCCTTGGTGGCCTTGTCCTGAACCATCTCGATGGCCAGCACCATGCCGGTCTGGCGGATCTCCGAGACATGGGCGTGGTCGGCCAGGTGCGCGGTGGCGCTGGCCATGCGCGCGGCCAGGGCCTTGTTGTTCTCCACCACGTTGTCCTGTTCAAAGATGTCCAGGGTCGCCAGGGCCGCCGCGCACGCCAGCGGGTTGCCGGTGTAGCTGTGCGAGTGCAGGAAGGCGCGCAGGGTGGGGTAGTCGTCGTAGAACGCGCTGTAGACGTCATCGGTGGTCACGCAGGCCGCCAAGGGCAGGTAGCCGCCGGTCAGGGCCTTGGACAGGCACAGGAAGTCCGGGCGGATGCCGGCCTGTTCGCAGGCGAACATCGTGCCGGTGCGGCCGAAGCCCACGGCGATTTCGTCGTGGATCAGGTGCACGTTGTAGCGGTCGCACGCCTCGCGCAGCAGCTTGAGGTACACCGGGTGGTACATGCGCATGCCGCCGGCGCCCTGGATCAGCGGCTCGACGATCACGGCGGCGACGCTGTCATGGTGCTCGGCCAGGGTCTGCTCCATGGCCTGGAACATGAAGCGCGAGTGTTCTTCCCAGCTCATGCCTTCGGGGCGCAGGTAGCAGTCGGGGCTTGGCACCTTGATGGTGTCCAGCAGCAACGGCTTGTAGGTCTCGGTGAACAGCGGCACGTCGCCCACGGCCATGGCGGCGATGGTTTCGCCGTGGTAGCTGTTGGTCAGGGTCACGAAGCGCTTCTTGTTCGGCTGGCCGCGGTTGATCCAGTAGTGGAAGCTCATTTTCAGCGCCACTTCGATGCAGGACGAACCATTATCGGCGTAGAACACCCGGTTCAGGCCTTCTGGCGTGATCTTTACCAGGCGCTCGGACAGCTCGATCACCGGCTGGTGGCTGAAACCAGCAAGAATCACGTGCTCCAGTTGGTCGACCTGGTCCTTGATGCGCTGATTGATGCGCGGGTTGGCGTGGCCGAACACGTTGACCCACCAGGAACTGACGGCGTCCAGGTAGCGCTTGCCTTCGAAGTCTTCCAGCCAGATGCCTTCACCGCGCTTGATCGGGATCAGCGGCAGGTGTTCGTGATCTTTCATTTGGGTGCAGGGGTGCCACAGGACCGCAAGGTCGCGTTGCATCCACTGGTTGTTGAGGCCCATTTTTCTCTCCTGGCAGCAGCGTGGGGGCAAGCCTATGCAATGCATGGCCTGGGGGCAACCGCCAACCATGAAACCTTGATCATCGGACCTGTAGCAGCGGTGTTAACGATGACTTAACGCTTTACTTCTATGATGTTCCATCGTGTATCTCGATATTTCAAAGCGAAATTTTCCGCTTTAATTCGATAGATAAAAAGCTAGTCTTTGTCGCAGAACTTACAGGATGACCGTGATGCAGTTACGCAATTCACCTTCTCGCTATGGCTGGGTCAGCATCTTCCTGCACTGGGGGGTGGCGCTGGCCGTGTTCGGGCTTTTTGCCCTGGGCCTGTGGATGGTCGACCTGGGCTACTACGACCCGTGGCGCAAGGCCGGCCCCGACCTGCACAAAAGCATTGGTTTGACACTGTTCTTTTTCATGCTGCTGCGCGTGGTATGGCGTTTCATCAGCCCGCCGCCTCCGCCGCCGCCTACCCAGAGCAAGCTGGTGCGCGTCGCCGCCAAACTGGGTCACGCCTTCCTTTACCTGGACCTGTTCCTGGTAATGGCAGCCGGTTACCTGATCTCCACCGCCGACGGCGTGGGTATCCCGGTGTTCGGCCTGTTCGAAGTACCCGCATTGTTCGCCGGAGTGCCTGACCAGGCAGAAGTCGCTGGCGACGTGCACCTTTACCTGGCCTGGATCCTGGTGATCTTTGCTGTTCTCCATGGCCTGGCCGCCTTGAAGCACCACTTTATCGATCGTGACGCGACCCTGGTACGCATGCTGGGACGCAAAGCCTGACCTCAACTCAACCCAAGGAATAACGCACATGTTGAAAAAGACACTGGCCGCTCTGGCTCTGGGTACCGCACTGCTGACGGCCGGCCAGGCCATGGCTGCCGACTACACCATCGACAAGGAAGGCCAGCACGCCTTCATCGACTTCAAGATCAGCCACCTGGGCTACAGCTTCATTCACGGTACCTTCAAGGACTGGAGCGGTACCTTCAGCTTCGACGCTGCCAAGCCTGAAGACAGCAAGATCAGCATCACCCTGAATACCAAGAGCGTCGACACCAACCACGCTGAGCGTGACAAGCACATCCAGAGCAAGGACTTCCTGGAGACCGACAAGTACCCAACCGCTACTTTCGTGTCGACCAGCGTCAAGCCAACCGGCAAGAATGCTGATGGCAAGCTGACCGCTGACGTGACCGGCGACCTGACCCTGCACGGCGTGACCAAGCCGGTCGTGGTCAAGACCGTGTTCCTGGGCGAAGGCAAGGACCCGTGGGGCGGCTACCGTGCCGGCTTTGAAGGCACCACCACCATCAAGCGTTCTGATTTCGGCAAGATGATGGACCTGGGCCCGCAGTCCGATACCCTGACTCTGGACATCTCGTTCGAGGGCGTGCAGAAGAAGTAATTTCTTCGCCGCAAAAAAAACCGCAGCCAATGGCTGCGGTTTTTTTATGGCTGTTGGACATTCACTGCACATTCTTGGTGTGGGAGCGGGTTCTACCCGCGAAGCATCCACCGCAGGGTATCTGACCCTCTGCAGCATATTCTTCGCGGGCAGAGCCCGCTCCCACAGAGTTTGCAGTCGACTCCAATAAGCGACTCAGCCTTCGCGGTTGCGGGTCAGCAGCGCAGGCTTTTCGCCGTTGCGACGGCTTGGCAGCGATTCCAGCTGTTCCAGCTGCTCGGCAGTCGGGAAGCGATCGATCTTCGATTCCTTGTGCACGATGCGCGGCTGGTTCTGCGGGGCGCGCGAGTTGCTTACCGCCGGTTCCTGGCGCGGCTGGTCGTCACGGGCCGGACGACGGTTGCGGCCAGCGCCACCGTTGTTGTCACGACGCGGCTGACCGTCACGGGCACCGCCACCATTGCTGCGTGGGCCGTTGCTGCGCTTGTCGCCGGCAGGCGCGTTGTTGCGCGGGCCAGCCGGGCGACCCTGGCGTGGAGCCGAGGCCGGGGCTGCGCCACCGGCGGCTGCCGGGGCACCTGGGCGACGGTTACGGCCCTGGTTCTTGTTCTGGTACGGGCTGACATAGTCGGCGCGGTTACCAAAGTTGTCGACTTCGTCATCCAGGAACTCGTCGGGCGCGCGGTTGGCAGAAGCTACCTCAGGCTTTGGAGTGGACTGGGCCTGACGTGGCTTCTGGTCACGGGGTTGGCGTTCAGAACGCGCCCCGGCGGGCTTTTCCTTGCCTTGCTCCTTACCTTGCGGCGCAGCCGCACGGCGCTCCTTGCCTTTATCCTTGCCCTTGTCCTTGCGACCGGCACCGCCGGCTTCGGACTTGGCGGTACCTTCGCGCGGTGCACGGGCGTTGCGCGGTTGATTGGCCTGTGGGCGCTCGCGCACCTCAGGCTTCTCGGCTTCCACGGCCGTCACATCGAAGCCCATCAGATCACCGTCCGGGATCTTCTGCTTGGTCATGCGCTCAATGCTCTTGAGCAGCTTTTCCTCGTCCGGGGCAACCAGCGAGATAGCCTCGCCGCTACGACCGGCACGGCCGGTACGGCCGATGCGGTGCACGTAGTCTTCATCGACGTTGGGCAGCTCGAAGTTGACCACGTGGGGCAACTGGTCGATGTCCAGGCCGCGGGCGGCGATGTCGGTGGCAACCATGATGCGTACCGAACCGGCCTTGAAGTCGGCCAGGGCTTTGGTACGGGCGTTCTGGCTCTTGTTGCCGTGGATGGCAACGGCGCTCAGGCCGTGCTTTTCCAGGTACTCGGCCAGGCGGTTGGCGCCGTGCTTGGTGCGGGTGAACACCAGTACCTGTTCCCAGGCACCCTGGGTGATCAGGTGGGCCAGCAGCGAACGCTTGTGGCTGGCGGCCAGGCGATACACGCGCTGCTCGATGCGCTCAACCGTGGTGTTCGGCGGGGTGACTTCGATGCGCTCGGGGTTGTGCAGCAGGCGGCCGGCAAGGTCAGTGATGTCCTTGGAGAAGGTCGCCGAGAACAGCAGGTTCTGGCGCTTGGCCGGCAGGCGGGCCAGCACCTTCTTCACGTCATGGACGAAGCCCATGTCGAGCATGCGGTCGGCTTCGTCCAGTACCAGGATTTCCACGTGGGACAGGTCGACGCTGCCTTGGCCGCACAGGTCCAGCAGACGGCCGGGGCACGCCACCAGCACGTCGACGCCACGGGACATGGCCTGGACCTGCGGGTTCATGCCAACGCCGCCGAAGATGCAGGCGCTGACGAATTTCAGGTCGCGGGCGTAGATCTTGAAGCTGTCGTGCACCTGGGCCGCCAGCTCGCGGGTGGGGGTCAGCACCAGCACGCGCGGTTGGCGCGGGCCGTGACGCTGGGATTTGTCCGGGTGACCGTTGGGAAACAGCCGTTCCAGGATCGGAAGGGCGAAACCACCGGTTTTACCAGTACCTGTCTGTGCCGCAACCATCAGGTCACGACCTTGCAACACGGCGGGAATGGCCCGCTGTTGCACCGGAGTAGGCTGGGTATAGCCCGCGTCCTCGATGGCGCGGACTAAAGCCTCGGAGAGACCGAGGGAAGCAAAGGACATGAGTAATCCTGTTCTAGTGAGGGCTTTGCCCAATGGGAATCTTGCCTGGCGCGACGGGTGCGGGGGCGCACTATCGCGTCTGGTCCTGCCGGGCCTTGAATGCGCATCCGGACCTGGCTGAGCGGGCGTGTGCCGGGCAGTCGAGCGG
This sequence comes from gamma proteobacterium L18, assembly GCA_000497835.1. GTDB lineage: Bacteria > Pseudomonadota > Gammaproteobacteria > Pseudomonadales > Pseudomonadaceae > Aquipseudomonas. The sequence continues at coordinate 255,571 of KI547170.1, forward strand.
GTCGGGATGCCTTTTGCAAGGCCGGGCGTCCGGGCGTAAGCCTGGCGGGAAGGTCGGAGTATAACAGAGCATTCACAGTGCGCCGCGTTCCTGCTGCTCAACGGTTTTATCGGCGCTGACGGGGGTTGCGTAGCGCTCCACCAGCTGGGCGTATTCGGGCTCGCGCTTGAAGCGTCGCAGCTCGATGGAAAAGCGCAGGGCCAGCTGGTCCATGCCGGCACCGCGGCGCACGGCCAGGTACTGGCGCTGGCGGCTGATCACCAGCGGCAGGGCGCTGACCTTGCCTTCCAGGCCCATGGCCTGCAGGGTGAAGTCGCCTACCCGCAGGTCGGTGATGATCAGGTCGACGCGGTGACGGATCAGTTTGCCGAAGTTGGCTTCCTGGGTGCCGGCGGATTCGCGGCGGAACTCGCTGGCCTGCATGAAGGCGTCGCCATAGTTGTAACCGGCCGAGGTGCCGATGGTCAGCCCTTGCAGGTCGTCCAGGCTGGCGACGTCATGGGGTTTGGCGGCGGCCTGGAACAGCACGAACTGCACTTCGGACAAGGGCTCGTCGGGGTACAGCAGGGTGGATTCGCGCTCCGGGGTGCGGAAAATGTCCAGCACGCCATCGGCTTCGCCCTGCTCGAGCATGGCCAGGCAGCGCTTCCACGGCAGGAACTGCCATTGAATGTCCACGCCCAGGCGCTCGAAGACCTTGGCGGTGACTTCGTAATCGATGCCCGCCCCTTGGCCGTTGCGCTCGAAGGCGTAAGGGGCCCAGGGGTCGGTGACAATGCGCAACTTCTCGGCCTGGGCGCACAAGCTCAGGCAAGTCAGGAACAAGGCTGTCAGCAGCGATAGGAAGGCAGGCATGGCCCGGAGAGTACGATGCTGCAAGGGGCCGTGCAATGCCCAACAGGTCAAAACCGCGTTGCCTGCATCGCGGCCAAGGCCGGCTCCTACGCTGTACGTGTAGGAGCCGGCCTTGGCCGCGATGGGGTTACCGATTCAGCGTGGCAGCTTGAGGTTGTTCCACACCGCAAGGCTGGCTTCAGCCTGGTTCAGGGTGTAGAAGTGCAGGCCCGGCGCGCCGCCGTCCAGCAGTTGCTCGCACATGCGGGTGATCACTTCCTCGCCAAACTTCTGGATGCTGGTGACGTCGTCGCCGTAGGCTTCCAGTTGCTTGCGCACCCAGCGCGGGATCTCGGCGCCACAGGCGTCGGAGAAGCGAGCCAGCTTGCTGTAGTTGGTGATCGGCATGATGCCCGGCACGATCGGGATGTTCACGCCCAGTTTCTGTACGCGCTCGACGAAGTAGAAGTAGCTGTCGGCGTTGAAGAAGTACTGGGTGATGGCGCTGTCGGCACCGGCGTTGGCCTTGCGCACGAAGTTCTTGATGTCGTCTTCGAAGCTGTGCGCCTGGGGGTGCATCTCCGGGTAGGCGGCGACTTCGATGTGGAAGTGGCTGCCGGTTTCGGCACGGATGAACTCCACCAGGTCATTGGCGTGACGCAGCTCGCCGCTGGCCATGCCCATGCCCGAAGGCAGGTCGCCACGCAGGGCAACGATGCGCTTGATGCCGGCGTCCTGGTATTGGGTCAGCAGGGCGCGCAGGTCGGCCTTGCTGTCGCCCACGCACGACAGGTGCGGTGCGGCAGGGACTTTCACTTCGCTCTCCAGCTGCAGCACGGTGTTGAGCGTGCGGTCGCGGGTAGAGCCACCTGCACCGTAAGTGCAAGAGAAGAAATCTGGGTTGTAGCCGGCCAGCTGGCGGGCAACGTTCAGCAGTTTTTCATGCCCAGCGTCGGTCTTGGTAGGGAAGAACTCGAAACTGAAGCGGCGTTCCTGAGACATGATTACACCTATCTGGAAACTCGAAAGCCGTGGGATCGCGGAGCCCGGGACGCCGCCTGGCGGCAGCTGCTACAGGGTGTTCGTCACCGCGGCCGAAGGTCGCGGCAGGGAATCCATGCAGCAGCTGCCGAAGGCGGCGTCAGGGCCTACGATCAGTAGCGGTAGGCGTGAGGCTTGAACGGGCCTTCCACGGTAACGCCAATGTAGTCGGCTTGCTGCTTGGTCAGTTTGGTGACCACGCCGCCGAAGCCGCGGACCATTTCCAGGGCCACTTCTTCGTCGAGTTTCTTCGGCAGTACTTCAACAGTCAGGCGCTCGGCTTTCTGGGCTGGCGACAGGTCGGCGTACTTCTGTTCGAACAGGAAGATCTGCGCCAGTACCTGGTTGGCGAACGAACCGTCCATGATGCGGCTTGGGTGACCGGTAGCGTTGCCCAGATTCACCAGACGGCCTTCGGCCAGCAGGATCAGGTAGTCATCGTTCTGCGCGTCGAAAGCGCCAGGGCCGGTACGGTGGATCTTGTGTACCTGTGGCTTCACTTCTTCCCATGCCCAGTTTTTGCGCATGAAAGCGGTGTCGATTTCGTTGTCGAAGTGACCGATGTTGCACACCACGGCGCGCTTTTTCAGGGCCTTGAGCATGTTGGCATCGCAGACGTTGACGTTACCGGTGGTGGTCACGATCAGGTCGATCTTGCCCAGCAGGGCCTTGTCGATGCTGGCTTCGGTGCCATCGTTTTCACCGTTGATGAACGGCGAAACCAGTTCGAAACCGTCCATGCAGGCTTGCATGGCGCAGATCGGGTCGACTTCGGTGACTTTCACGATCATGCCTTCCTGACGCAGGGACTGGGCCGAGCCCTTGCCCACGTCACCGTAGCCGATCACCAGGGCCTGCTTGCCGGACAGCAGGTGGTCGGTACCACGCTTGATGGCGTCGTTCAGGCTGTGACGGCAGCCGTACTTGTTGTCGTTCTTGCTCTTGGTAACCGAGTCGTTGACGTTGATGGCCGGGATCTTCAGTTCGCCCTTGGCCAGCATGTCCAGCAGGCGGTGCACACCAGTGGTGGTTTCTTCGGTCACGCCGTGGATGCGTTCCAGCATCTGCGGGTATTTCTTGTGGATGATTTCGGTCAGGTCGCCGCCATCGTCCAGGATCATGTTGGCGTCCCAAGGCTGGCCATCCTTCAGGATGGTCTGCTCGATGCACCACTCGTATTCTTCTTCGGTTTCGCCTTTCCAGGCGAACACAGGGATACCAGCGGCGGCGATGGCGGCAGCGGCCTGGTCCTGGGTGGAGAAGATGTTGCAGGACGACCAGCGTACTTCGGCACCCAGGGCAACCAGGGTTTCGATCAGCACGGCAGTCTGGATGGTCATGTGGATGCAGCCCAGGATCTTCGCGCCCTTGAGCGGTTGCTCACCGGCGTATTTGCGGCGCAGGCCCATCAGTGCAGGCATTTCCGATTCGGCGATGATGGTCTCGCGGCGGCCCCAGGCGGCCAGGGAGATATCGGCAACCTTGAAATCGTTGAAACCTGCAGGCGTAAGTACAGCGCTCATGAAGAGCCTCCATTCGTAATGTGCGAATGGGCGCCGTTGTGCGTTTAGAGCCAGCACGGACCAACCGTGCGGGCAACGCCCCATCCGAGCCTGACAGGAATCCCTGCTGCAGCGCCCCTCGGACGGGTGGCGGGAACGGCCGGGAAAGACGATGGCCGTTTTGGTGGAACGGGGGCGATTATATAGAGGAAGGCGACGCTTCCCAAGGGTTTCCGACAACAACTGCCCGAAGGTTTATCGCCCCCATAGCCAACGTCCAATGGAGGCGTGGGCAAAGGTCTGCGATGATGGGTACATCAACGGCAACATGGCCTGGAGCGAGCATGAACTTCCACACCCGCAAGTGGGTTAAACCCGAAGACCTCAACCCCAACGGCACCCTGTTCGGTGGCAGCCTGCTGCGCTGGATCGACGAAGAAGCGGCGATCTACGCCATCGTGCAGCTGGGCAACCAGCGCGTGGTGACCAAGTACATTTCGGAAATCAACTTCGTCAGCGCGTCGCGTCAGGGCGACATCATCGAGCTGGGCATCACGGCCACCGAGTTTGGCCGTACGTCCATCACCCTGATGTGCGAAGTGCGCAATAAGATCACCCGCAAGAGCATCCTGACCGTGGACAAGATGGTCTTCGTCAACCTGGGTGAAGATGGCCTGCCCGCGCCCCACGGGCGCACGGAGATCAAGTACATCAAGGATCAGTTCGACGCCGAAACTGCGGAATAATCCTCGGCCATGTGGGAGCGGGCTCTGCCCGCGAATGGAACGCCGCATAGTGTCTGAAACACTGCGGCGTTTTCTTCGCGGGCAGAGCCCGCTCCCACAAAAACTGCTGCTTCCCAGTAGGGTTGCAGGTCAGTGTGTCGCTGCTTCGGGCGGGGTATCGCGGGTAACGCTTTTCACCAGCTTGCCAATGCTCAACCCCTGCAGCAGGATCGACGACAGCACCACGATGTAGGTGATACTCAGCAGCAGGTCCCGTTCCGGCCCCACCGGCAGCGCCAGGGCCAGGGCCACCGACACACCACCGCGCAAACCACCCCAAGTGAGGATGCGGATGGTGCCGCGCGGCACGCTGCGCCAGCGACGCAGCAGCAGGATGGCCGGCGCCACGGTCAGCAGCCGCGACAGCAGGATCGCCACCGCCAGCAGGCTCGACGCTGCCACGTGCATCCACGAGAACGGCAGCAGCAACAGCTCCATGCCGATCAGCGCGAACAGCAGCGCGTTGAGCATGTCATCCAGCAGCTCCCAGAAACCGTCCATGTAGCGGCGGGTCATGTCGTTCATGGCCAGCTTGCGGCCCAGGTTGCCGATGATCAAACCGGCGGTCACCATCGCGATCGGTGCGGAAACATGCAGTTCGTAGCACATGGCCGAGCCGCCGATCACCAGCGCCAGGGTCAGCATGACCTCCACCTGGTACTGCTCGATGCTTTTGATCATGCGGTACACCACATAACCGATCAGCGCGCCGAACAGCACGCCGCCAATGGCCTCATGCACGAACAGCATTGCGGTTTCACCCACCGTGGGCGTCGAGCCTTGCTGGGCAATCCCCAGCAGCACGGTAAACACCACCACCGCCGTACCGTCGTTGAACAGCGACTCGCCCACGATAGTGGTCTTCAGTGGCTTGGAGGCATTGGCGGTCCGCAACACGCCCAGCACCGCAATGGGGTCGGTGGGCGAGATCAGTGCGCCGAACAGCAGGCAGTACAGGAAGCTGACGTGCCAGCCGAACATGCCAAAAATCCAGAACGCCAGGGTACCGATCACCAGCGTGGCGATCAGCACGCCGAAGGTGGCCAGCAGGCCGATGGGCCAGCGGTAGCTGCGCAGGTCGCTGAGGTTGACGTGCAGGGCCCCGGCAAACAGCAGGAAGGCCAGCATCCAGTTCATCAGCAGGTCGCCGAAGTCGATCTGGCCGATCAGGCCTTGCACGCGGGCTTCCAGGCCGGGGTAGCCGAGCACGCTCAGGCCTTGCAGCAACAGGGAGAACAGCAGTGCGGTGACCATCACGCCGATGGTGGGGGGTAGTCCGATAAAGCGGAAATTGACGTAAGTGAGCAGGGTGGTGAGGCAGATAAAGGCGGCAACTAATTCGAGCATCCGGGCTCCCATGGTGGCAGGACAATTGAGCGCCCGAGGGCGCCGTGCAGGGGTAAGACGAGTAGGCAACCTGTTGTGACACAGGCGCGAATGTCGCAGTTGTTACAAAGTCTTGCGGGGAACCGCCAGAACGTCTTCGAGTCAGGGTAAAGTGCCAGGTTCACTTCCCGATCGATTGCCATGGGCTAAGGACTACCGGGTGTTGGCCACCGCTTTGGTACTGCTCGCCGCATTGCTGCATGCGGCTTGGAACACGATGGTCAAGTTCAGCTCCGAACGGCTGCTGGTGATATCGGCCATGGACACGGTGGCGCTGCTGTTCGTGGCCGTGCTATTGCCCTTCGTACCGCTACCCCCTGCCCAAGTGTGGCCGTGGATGCTGGCTTCGGCGTTGTTCGAACTGCTGTACCGTTACCTGCTGATCCAGGCCTACAAGGTGGGTGATCTGGGCCTGGTGTACCCGCTGATGCGCGGCCTATCACCGTTGGTCGTGCTGGGGCTGACCCTGGCCGTTGGCGGCGAGATGCTCACGGCGCATCAGGTAGTGGGGATTTTGCTCATTCCCTGCGGCATGGCGTGCCTGTTGTTGCAGGGCGGCGGCGGGGCTCGCCTGCCGTGGCGCATGTTGCCGGTGGTGGCGTTGATTGGGGTGTGCATTGGTAGCTACACCTGGTTGGATGGCCAGGCCATTCGGCGCTGGCCGCAGCCATTGGGTTACCTGACCTGGCTGACGCTGATCAGCGCCTGGCCATTCCCGTTGCTGGCGGTGGTGGCCAGGCGTGCGAGCTTCCGACACTTCTGGCGCAACCAGTGGCGGATAGGCTTGAGCGTCGGCTTTTTTGTGCTGTTCAGTTATGCCCTGGTGCTGTGGGCGATGCAGATGGGCTCGGTGGCCGAGGCTGCGGCACTGCGTGAAATCAGCGTGATACTGGTGGTGCTGCTGGGCATGCGTTATCTGAAAGAACCCTTTGGCCGTCCACGACTGCTGGCCTGCGGGCTGGTGTTGCTGGGCATGTTGATCATGAAACTATAAAAAGAGACCCGTTCGATGACTGTTGCTTTCTGGTGTGTGTTGATCGCCCTGGTGCTGCCTTTCGTGTGCACCAGCATTGCCAAGTTCAGCGGCGGCAAGTTCGGGCCGCGGCAGAACCATGACCCGCGCACCTTCCTGGACAACCTGGAAGGGTTCGCCAAGCGTGCCCATGCCGCGCAGCAGAACAGTTTCGAGGCGTTCCCGGCATTCGCTGCCGCCGTCGTCATCGCCGACATCTGCCACAACGCCCAGCAGGTCACCATGGACGTGCTGGCGGTGTTATTCATTACCAGCCGCCTGCTATACATCATCTGCTACCTGGCCGATTGGGCCATGCTGCGTTCGTTGGTGTGGTTCGTCGGCCTGGGGCTGATCGCCAGTTTCTTCTTCATTTCGATGTGATCGAGTGCTCATGACCCTCAAGACATTGACCGTGCTGGCCCTGGCTTGCCTGACCCTGAGCGCCTGTGGCGGGGTAGATCCCAAGTCGCCGTTGGGCCAGCGCAAGTCCATCTTCAAGCAGATGCTGCACACCAGCGAAGACATGAACGGCATGCTGTTGGGCCGTCTGCCGTTCGACGGGCCGCAGTTCGCGGCCAGCGCGGTGAAGCTGGACCAGTTGGCGCAGCAGCCTTGGCAGCATTTCCCCAAGGTGCGCGAAGAGGATCACACCAGCGCCAAGCCTGAAGTGTGGGAAAAGCAGGCGCGCTTCCAGCAGTTGGCGCAAAACCTCGAGGCCTCGACCGCCGAGCTGGTGACGGCCACCCGCGTCCAGCCGCTAAAGGCTGACGGGCTGGACGGGCCGATGCAGAAGGTGGAGGGCGCCTGCAAGGCCTGCCACCGGGAGTTCCGCGACCACTAGGTTTACTTGTCCAGCTCGTCCAGGGCTTGCTGCAGCTCTTTGCGCGATTCGGCCAGCTTGTCCTTGCGGGTGTTGATCTTGTCCGAGTCGCCTTTCTTCATGGCCTTGTCCAGGTCGGCCTGACGCTTGGCCACCTCGTGGCGGGCGTCGAGTACCTTGTTCTCGCGTTCTTTCTGCAGGCCGGCATCGGTGCAGTTGGCGCGGCTTTCGCTCAGGGCTTTTTCAAGGCCGGCTTGCTGGGCGGCATTGCCGTGGGCCTTGGCCTGGTCGATCTGGGTGGTGATGGCCAGTTGCTTGGCGGCGCAGCCCTTGATTTCGGGTGCGTCTTCGTCAGCCGCCAGCAGCGGTGTCGACACTGCGCAGCAGAGGGTCAACATCGTCAGGAAGGATAAGGATTTCATGGTGGCTCCAGTTGAATGCTGCGCTATTGGAAAGCTAATTGAAGCTGTTGTCTGTAGGAAGTTTCCTTATATCGTGTAAATAAATGTCACGGCACTCGCATGCGTACAACCCATCGATTGCGTCGCCTGCATCGCGGCCGAGGCCGGCTCCTACCACGTACGGTGTAGGAGCCGACTTTAGTCGCGATGCAGACGACGCCATTTCAAGACAGCCGCTGTTACGGGAGTTGCCTGAACCCGGGGATTTGCTCGGCGAGGAGCATGACCTCCGGGTGCCGGAAGAACTCCTGCAACTGCGCCGCCCTGACCGCACCAATCCCCGCCTGCTGTTGCCACTGTTGCGCATCCCTGGCGGCAAGCAATTGCCATGTATCGCCAGGCTGCAGCACCGGCCCGCTGGGCATGCCCAGGGCCTTCAGCCATACGCCAGAATCCCGTTGGCCAGCCAGGGCAAAGCTACTCAGCAACCGCTCACGACTGCGCTGCGCCATACCCGGTATGCTTCGCAACTGCTCGTCAGTCAGTGCCAGCCAGTCGAGCAACCCCACCACATGCCCTTCATTTATCAGCCGATCCCATGTGCCCGGCCCTACATGTGGCAGGTTCAGCCCTTGCTTGCCACTGAGCCACGCCAGCCGCGCGCGGAACTGACTTTCACAGCCTGGCGCCAGGCGCCAACACGTTAGGCCGTGGTAGTGCTCGGGCTGTGGCACAAGCAGGTCGACGCGCTCGGGATTGCGCCACACCACCTCGGCCAGCCGGGGGATAGTCAGCCCGGCCAGGTCGATGGCCACCTGATCGCCCGGCCGGATATCCAGCCCTTGCCAGCGTTTGAGCGAGCCGACGCTGACCCTGCGCACGGTGCGGTCGTCCAGGCGGACCGGCAGCAGTTCAAGCACCGGGGTGATACGCCCGCTGCGGCCGACCCCGAAGGTGACGTCGCGCACCTCGGCAAGCGCCTGGGCATAGGGGTATTTCCACGCGGCGATCCAGTAGGGCGCCTTGGCCTGCCAGCGGTCGGTGGGTGGGCGGCGGCTTTCGCGCAGGATCAGGCCATCGCTGGCGAAGGGCAGGGGGCTGTTGTACCAGTGCTCGCGCCAATGGCTGGCGTCTTCCACGTTCTGAATGGGATGGGTGTATGCGGCAGGTTCGGCAAAACCCAGTGCCTCCAAGCCATCCAGGCGTTCGGGCAGGGTAGGCGGGCCGTCCGGCCAATCCCATACGAACAGCCCCAGGGCGGCACCTTCGTCATGCCCCAGCACTTTGCGGGCCAGGAGGCCGGCCACTTTGCTGCGGGCGTTGTCGCTGCCAGCGGTGGCCTGGACGTGCCCTTCGTAACGCCAATACAGCTCGCCTTGCAATACCAGGTCGACAGGGCGTGGCAACTGGGCAGGGATGGCGGCTATGGAGGCGGCGGCGTCGGTCCAGTCCAGGCCTTGGACGCCGTCACCACGGCTGATCAACTGTTGCAGGCGGCCTTGGCGGTACACCAGGGTCACCGCCACGCCGTCGACCTTGGGCTGAACCCACACGTCTTTGCGGCCGTTGAGCCAATCAGCGACGCTGGCCTGCTGGGCATGTTTGCTGACGCCCGTGTGCACAATGGGATGCGCCACGGGTCCGGCCGCAGTGGCCAGGGCGGCAGGCGCGGCAACCTTCACATCCGGAAAACAGCCGCGCCACTGCGCCAGGCGCAGGCGCGACTGGTCGTAAAGCTCGTCGGCGATGGGCGATACGCCCTGGCGGTGATACTGATCATCCCATTGGGTGATCTGCGCCTGCAGGGCGCTGATCTGCCGCTCGGCCCGGGACGCATCCCAGCGCGGGCAGTCGTTGGCGTGAGCGGCAGGCAGCAGCAGGGCGAGTAGCAACAGCAGGGGTTTCATCGTCGGCGTCCTTGCGCGACAGGCGGAACCCCAAGCCTAGGAAAGCTTTGCTACCGGCGCCCGGCGGTCTGGTAACCGGGTGCTACCGACTCAGCGGTTGGCCGGTACGTCGTGGCTGGCCTGGGCACGGTGCGGCTGGGCCTTGCGTACGGGAGCCTTGTGCTGTGGCACGGCGCGTTTTTTAACCACTACCTTGTGTTGCGGGGCTTTGTGCACTTGCACGTGGGCGTTGTGGTTGTCCGGGCTGTCGGTCATGGGTGCAGCCTGGGCGGTGATGGCGAACAGGCCCAGCAGGGCGGCGGCAGGAGCTAACAGCGAAATACGCATCGGAACCTCAAACAAATGAAATGAACACTGCCCGTGACAAGGGCAGGCATAAGAGCAAAAAAGCCCCGGCCAGTTTCCTGGCCGGGGCTTTTTATTGGGTATCGGTCTTGTTACAGGCCGGCAGCAGCGCGCAGCGCGTCAGCGCGGTCGGTGCGTTCCCAGGTGAAAGTGGTGAAAGTGTCGTCACCCACGGTCACTTGCTGAGGGGTACGGCCGAAGTGGCCGTAGGCCGCGGTGGCCTGGTACATCGGGTGCAGCAGGTCGAGCATGGTGGTGATCGCGTACGGACGCAGGTCGAAGTGCTCGCGGACCAGGTTGATGATCTTGTCATCGCTGATCTTGCCGGTGCCGAAGGTGTTGATCGAGATCGAAGTAGGCTGGGCCACGCCGATGGCGTAGGACACCTGGATCTCGCAACGGTCGGCCAGGCCGGCGGCAACGATGTTCTTGGCCACGTAGCGACCGGCGTAGGCGGCCGAGCGGTCAACCTTGGATGGGTCCTTGCCGGAGAACGCGCCACCGCCGTGACGGGCCATGCCGCCGTAGCTGTCGACGATGATCTTGCGGCCGGTCAGGCCGCAGTCGCCCACCGGGCCACCGATGATGAAGTTGCCGGTCGGGTTGATGTGGAACTGGGTGCCCTTGTGCAGCAGTTCGGCCGGGATCACCTTCTTGACGATCTCTTCCATCACGCCTTCACGCAGGTTGGCGTAGGAAACGTCCGGGTTGTGCTGGGTCGACAGCACGATGGCGTCGATACCCACTACCTTGCCGCCTTCGTAGCGGCAGGTGACCTGGGACTTGGCGTCCGGGCGCAGCCAAGGCAGCAGGCCCGACTTGCGGGCTTCGGCCTGGCGCTCCACCAGACGGTGCGAGAAGCAGATCGGTGCAGGCATCAGCACGTCGGTTTCGTTGCTGGCGTAGCCGAACATCAGGCCCTGGTCGCCGGCGCCCTGGTCTTCAGGCTTGCTGCGGTCAACGCCCTGGGCGATGTCCACGGACTGCTTGCCGATGATGTTCATCACCGCGCAGGTGGCACCGTCGAAGCCGACGTCGGAGCTGTTGTAGCCGATGTCGATGATCACCTTGCGGACGATGTCTTCCAGGTCGACCCAAGCCGAAGTGGTGACTTCGCCGGCGATGATGGCCACGCCGGTTTTCACCAGGGTTTCGCACGCCACGCGGGCGAACTTGTCTTGGGTGATGATGGCGTCAAGCACCGCATCAGAAATCTGGTCGGCGATTTTATCCGGGTGCCCTTCAGATACGGACTCGGAGGTGAAAAGGGAGTATTCGCTCATCTCGACGGTTTCCTAAATTTACCGATGGTGAGTGTCGCCAGCCGGTCGCTGAAAATGGCGGACCTGAATCTGGAAACCATTACGTAAGCCTACATAGAGGCTTTCCCCGGGAACCAGTCCCGCAGCAGTAGCCCAAAAGGCCAGATCTTCCTGTTCGAAACCCAGCCAGAGATCACCGCATGCCTCTCTGGCCCAGCTCTGGTTGTGGCTGCACAACTCGGTCACCAGCAGGCTGCCGCCGGGTGCGACCCGTGCGGCAAGCTGCTTGAGCGCGGCGGCTGGTTCGGTGAAGTGGTGCAGCACCATGTTCAGCACCACGCAGTGGGCCTGTACATCGATGTCGCCCAAGGCATCGGCCAGTTGCAACCGGACATTGTCCAGTTGTTCGCGCTGGCAGAGCTGGCGAGCCAGCTCAAGCATTTCGGCGCTGTTGTCCAGCGCGGTGACCTGGGCAAAGCGTCGGGCCAGGTCGGGCAGGAACGCACCGTCCCCCGGGCCGATCTCCAGGGCGCTGGCCTGCTCATCGAAACTGAGCTTGTCCAGCAGCGCCAGGACGCTGTCGCGGTATTGCGCCAGGCCGGCGATCAGGTCCTGCTGCGCGCGGAATTTTTCTTCCATGCGCGAGAAAAAGTGTTCGCTGGCCGCGGCCCGCTGGCCCTGCACCAGGGCCATGCGCGCCTCGGCATCGGCGGGCAGGTCGAGGCTATCGACCTCGTCGAGCAGGGCGGCATGCAGGCGCCCGCCCAGCACGGCGGTGTCGGCCAGGGCGCGGCGGTAGAAAATGGCATTGCCTTCGCGGCGGGTGGCCACCAGGTTGGCCTGGGCCAGCACCTTGAGGTGGTGGCTCATGCCGGACTGGCCGATGGCGAAGATCTGCGCCAGTTCCAGCACGCCGAACGAGTCGTTGGCCAGTGCGCGCAATACATTGAGCCGCAGCGGGTCGCCGCCGGCCTTGCACAGGGCGGCAAGCTCGTCGCTGAATTCGTGGCGGATTGCGGGCGCGGGTAGATTCATAGGTTCGGCAGTCTAGTCAGCGAAATCGCCCCCCGCAATAGCAATATCAAAAAGTTTTGATATTGGTCGATGGATGGAATCCACGCCCCTCAACCGTGGTCCACTGCCTGTATACGTTGCAGGCTGATCGACATTTACTGCCCGCAGGCAGCAAAAACGCTGCGCAATTGACTATCTGTCATTGCCCGCAGGCGTGGCGTGGGGGAAAATGCCGGTCTTTTCCGAACCGTACTTTTTTCAAAAGCCCAGGAGATAAGCGATGCCCAGCCGTCGTGAGCGTGCCAACGCCATTCGTGCCCTCAGCATGGATGCCGTGCAAAAAGCCAACAGCGGCCATCCCGGTGCCCCGATGGGCATGGCGGATATCGCCGAAGTGCTTTGGCGTGACTTCTTGAAGCACAACCCGACCAATCCGTCGTTCGCCAACCGCGACCGTTTCGTGATGTCCAATGGTCACGGTTCGATGCTGGTCTACTCGCTGCTGCACCTGACCGGTTACGACCTGTCGATCGACGACCTGAAGAACTTCCGCCAGTTGCACAGCCGCACCCCAGGCCACCCGGAATATGGCTACACCCCGGGCGTTGAAACCACCACCGGCCCATTGGGCCAGGGCCTGGCCAACGCCGTGGGCTTCGCCATCGCCGAAAAGACCTTGGCGGCGCAGTTCAACCGCCCAGGCCACAACATCGTCGACCATAACACCTACGTTTTCCTGGGTGATGGCTGCATGATGGAAGGCATTTCCCACGAAGTCGCTTCCCTGGCCGGTACCCTGGACCTGGGCAAGCTGATCGCCTTCTACGACGACAACGGCATTTCCATCGACGGCGAAGTCGAAGGCTGGTTCACCGACGACACGCCAAAGCGTTTCGAAGCCTACAACTGGCAGGTGATCCGCAACGTCGACGGTCATGACGCCGACGAGATCAAGACCGCCATCGAGACCGCGCGCAAAAGCGAGCGTCCGACCCTGATCTGCTGCAAGACCACCATCGGTTTCGGCTCGCCGAACAAGCAAGGCAAGGAAGAGTCCCACGGCGCGCCACTGGGTGCCGAGGAAATCGCCCTGACCCGCGCTGCGCTGAAGTGGAACCACGGTCCTTTCGAAATCCCGGCCGACATCTACGCCGAATGGGACGCCAAGGAAGCCGGTCGCGCCCTGGAAGCCGACTGGGATCAGCGTTTCGCCGCCTACTCGGCTGCGCACCCTGAGCTGGCCAACGAGTTCATCCGCCGCATGGCCGGTGAGCTGCCAGCCGACTTCGCGGAAAAGGCCGATGCCTGGATCGCCGACGTCGTGGCCAAGGGCGAAACCATCGCCAGCCGCAAGGCCAGCCAGAACGCCCTGAATGCCTACGGTCCACTGTTGCCTGAACTGCTGGGCGGCTCGGCTGACCTGGCCGGTTCCAACCTGACCTTCTGGAAAGGTAGCAAGAGCGTCAGCGCCGAAGCGCCAGGTGGCAACTACCTGCACTACGGCGTGCGCGAGTTCGGCATGGGCGCCATCATGAACGGTATCGCCCTGCACGGCGGTTTCGTGCCATACGGCGCTACCTTCCTGATCTTCATGGAATACGCCCGCAACGCCGTGCGCATGTCCTCGCTGATGAAGAAGCGCGTGCTGTACGTGTTCACCCACGACTCCATCGGCCTGGGCGAAGACGGCCCGACTCACCAGCCGATCGAGCAACTGGCCAGCCTGCGCTGCACGCCGAACCTGGACACCTGGCGCCCAGCCGACGCCGTTGAATCGGCGGTGGCCTGGAAGTACGCCATCCAGCGCAACGATGGTCCTTCGGCGCTGATCTTCTCGCGTCAGAACCTGCAGAACCAGCCGCGCGACGCCGCGCAACTGGCTGACATCGCTCGCGGTGGCTACATCCTCAAGGACTGCGCCGGCGAGCCGGAACTGATCCTGATCGCCACCGGTTCCGAGGTTGACCTGGCCGTGAAGGCCCAGGCCAAGCTGACCGAGCAGGGCCGCAAGGTTCGCGTGGTGTCGATGCCATGCACCAGCGTGTTCGAAGCCCAGGACGCCAGCTACAAGCAGGCCGTACTGCCGCTGGAAGTCAGTGCGCGTATCGCCATCGAGGCCGCGCACGCCGACTACTGGTACAAGTACGTGGGCCTGGAAGGCCGCGTCATCGGCATGACCACCTTCGGCGAGTCGGCCCCTGCGGCTGCCCTGTTCGAAGAGTTCGGCTTCACCGTCGACAACATCGTCGGTACTGCCGAAGAACTGCTGGAAGACTGATACAAGGCCTGCCCTGCGGGGCAGGCATTGCAATCAGCGGGTTTGCCTGTGGGAGCGGGCTCTGCCCGCGAATCAGCCGCCGCGGTCCGTCATGACCTGCGGCGGTGTATGATTCGCGGGCAGAGCCCGCTCCCACAGGAGCATTATTGGCCACAAGGTTTCAGTGAGCACCTCATGCCCCAGCCACGCCCCTATAAAGTTGCACTCAATGGCTACGGCCGTATCGGTCGTTGCGTCATGCGTGCGTTGTACGAGCGCGGCGCCGAAGCGGGCTTCGAGGTGGTCGCCATCAACGATCTGGCCGACATGGCCAGCCTGGAATACCTGACACGCTTCGACTCCACCCACGGCCGTTTCCCCGGCCAGGTGCGCAGCGAAGGCGACTGTCTGATGATCAATGGCGACTGCGTGAAAGTACTGCGCAGCGCTACCCCCGAGGGTATCGACTGGGCGGCGCTTGACGTCGACCTGGTATTAGAGTGCTCCGGGGCTTGGCATACCCGTGCCGACGGCCAGCGTTTTCTCGACGCCGGCGCCCCACGGGTGCTGTTCTCCCAGCCTATGGCCAGCGAGACCGATGTCGACGCCACTGTGGTGTTCGGCATCAACCAGGAGGTATTGACCGGTACCGAACGCCTGGTGTCCAACGCTTCATGCACCACCAACTGCAGCGTGCCGTTGCTGCGGTTGCTGGATGAGGCCCTGGGCCTGGAGTACATCTCGATCACCACGATCCATTCGGCCATGAATGACCAGCCGGTGATCGATGCCTACCATGCCGAAGACCTGCGCCGCACCCGCTCTGCCTTCCAGTCGATCATCCCGGTGTCCACCGGGCTGGCGCGCGGAATCGAGCGGCTGCTGCCGGAACTCGGTGGCCGAATCCAGGCCAAAGCAGTGCGCGTGCCGACAGTGAACGTGTCTTGCCTGGACATCACCCTGCAAGTGAGCCGTGACACCGACGCCGCGGAGGTCAATCGCATCCTCCACGACGCCGCGTTGAGCGGCCCGCTCAAGGGCTTGGTGGCTTACACCGAACTGCCCCACGCCAGCTGTGATTTCAATCATGACCCGCATTCGGCCATCGTCGATGCCAGCCAGACCCGTGTATCAGGCCCGCGCCTGGTCAACATCCTGGCCTGGTTCGACAACGAATGGGGCTTTGCCAATCGGATGCTCGACGTCGCGGAGCACTTTCTGTACGTCGTCAACCAACAATTAAAACAGGCTTGAAGGACTGAACACATGACAGTGTTGAAGATGACCGATCTCGATCTGCAGGGTAAGCGCGTGCTGATCCGTGAAGATCTCAACGTGCCCGTGAAGGACGGTGTGGTCACCAGCGACGCGCGTATCCTGGCCTCGCTGCCGACCATCAAGCTGGCGCTGGAAAAAGGCGCGGCGGTGATGGTCTGCTCGCACCTGGGCCGTCCCACCGAAGGCGAGTTCTCGGCCGAGAACAGCCTGAAGCCTGTGGCCGACTACCTGAGCAAGGCCCTGGGCCGCGACGTGCCATTGGTGGCTGACTACCTGGGCGGCGTCGACGTCAAGGCCGGCGACCTGGTGCTGTTCGAGAACGTGCGCTTCAACAAGGGCGAGAAAAAGAACGCCGACGAGCTGGCGCAGCAATACGCCGCCCTGTGCGATGTGTTCGTCATGGACGCCTTCGGCACTGCCCACCGCGCCGAGGGTTCCACCCACGGCGTGGCCAAGTTCGCCAAGGTGGCCGCTGCGGGCCCACTGCTGGCTGCCGAACTGGATGCGCTGGGCAAGGCCCTGGGTGCCCCGGCCAAGCCGATGGCCGCCATCGTCGCCGGTTCCAAGGTGTCGACCAAGCTGGACGTGCTGAACAGCCTGAGCCAGGTCTGCGACCAGCTGATCGTGGGTGGCGGCATCGCCAACACTTTCCTGGCTGCCGCCGGCCACAAGGTGGGCAAGTCGCTGTACGAGCCTGACCTGCTGGACACCGCCCGTGCCATCGCCGCCAAGGTCAGCGTGCCGCTGCCGGTGGACGTGGTCGTGGCCAAGCAATTCGCCGAAACCGCCGAAGCCACCGTCAAGCTGATCGCTGATGTGGCCGATGACGACATGATCCTGGACATCGGCCCGCAGACCGCCGAGCAGTTCGCCCAGTTGCTGAAATCGTCGAAGACCATCCTGTGGAACGGCCCGGTGGGCGTGTTCGAATTCGATCAGTTCGGCAACGGCACCAAGGTGCTGGCCAAGGCCATCGCCGAAAGCCCGGCGTTCTCCATCGCCGGTGGCGGTGACACCCTGGCGGCCATCGACAAGTATGGTGTGTCCAAGGACATCTCCTACATCTCCACGGGCGGCGGTGCTTTCCTCGAATTCGTCGAAGGCAAGGTGCTGCCAGCGGTCGAGATGCTGGAGCAACGGGCCAAGGCCTGATACTTCATGCGCGAATGGAAACGGAGCGTCCAGATGACCAAGGCATTGCCGCTGTTGCTGTTGGCGGCCGTATTGAGCGGTTGCGCCAGCAAGCCGGCCCCGGCCGCGCCCGAGCGGGTACCCGGCAAGGGTGGCTGCTACCAGGCCGACTGGCAGGCCGAGACGGCGCCGGTCATCAACAAGCGCCTGGGCCCGGATGGCCTGGAAAAGTACGACCCTGAAACCCAGGCCCAGGGGCAAGGTTGCCCCTGATTCGGCCGTAGGTCGGAACAACTGAGGGGCTTTCCAGTCCCATGGACTTGAGCGACGGCCCGTGGGCCGCCGCCATGCTGCAATCGAGGAAGTACGATGAAAGGCTTTTTGGCCCTGATGGCGTTTGCAGTGCTGGGCGGATGCGCCATGTTCGACAAGGCCCCGGCGCCCGCTGAATGGACCCACTGGACCTGCGACAGCCAGGCAAGCGTCGACTGGCGCTACCTGGACGCCGACAAGACCAGCGTGGACGTGAAGCTGGGGGGCAGCGATCAGGTGTATCACCTGAAAGCCGAGCCGGGTGCGTCGGGCGAGCTGTACAGCGATGGTGTCCTGGCGTTCCACAGTAAAGGTAACGAAGGCCTGGTTTACTGGGTCGCGACCAACGATTTGATTGGCCGGGCCTGCAAGGCCCAGTGATGCAGCGGGTCGGGCCGTGGCCCGATCTACACTACTTGAATAGCAGCCGCCGCTTAGGCAGGCTTGCACGATTAACGACCCTCGACCGGGAGATAAACACAAGATGGCACTCATTAGCATGCGCCAGATGCTGGACCACGCCGCTGAATTCGGCTACGGCGTTCCAGCTTTCAACGTCAACAACCTTGAGCAGATGCGCGCCATCATGGAAGCCGCTGACAAGACTGACTCCCCGGTAATCGTCCAGGCGTCCGCTGGCGCCCGTAAATACGCCGGTGCGCCGTTCCTGCGCCACCTGATCCTGGCCGCCATCGAAGAATTCCCGCACATCCCGGTGTGCATGCACCAGGACCACGGCACCAGCCCTGACGTGTGCCAGCGCTCGATCCAGCTGGGCTTCAGCTCGGTCATGATGGACGGCTCGCTGGGCGAAGACGGCAAGACCCCTACCGACTACGACTACAACGTGCGCGTCACCCAGCAGACCGTGGCCATGGCTCACGCCTGTGGTGTGTCGGTAGAAGGCGAGCTGGGCTGCCTGGGCTCCCTGGAAACCGGCATGGCCGGTGAAGAAGACGGCATCGGCGCCGAAGGCGTGCTGGACCACAGCCAGATGCTGACCGACCCCGAGGAAGCGGCTGACTTCGTCAAGCGCACCCAGGTCGACGCCCTGGCCATTGCCATCGGCACCAGCCACGGCGCCTACAAGTTCACCAAGCCGCCTACCGGCGACGTGCTGGCCATCGACCGCATCAAGGAAATCCACAAGCGCATCCCCAACACCCACCTGGTGATGCACGGTTCTTCCTCGGTACCGCAAGAGTGGCTGGCGATCATCAACCAGTACGGCGGCGACATCAAGGAGACCTACGGCGTGCCGGTTGAAGAAATCGTCGAAGGCATCAAGCACGGCGTGCGCAAGGTCAACATCGACACCGACCTGCGTCTGGCGTCCACCGGTGCCATGCGTCGCCTGATGGCCACCAACCCGAGCGAATTCGACCCGCGCAAATTCTTCGGTGAAACCGTGAAGGCCATGCGCGACGTGTGCATCGCCCGCTACGAAGCCTTCGGCACCGCCGGCAACGCTTCGAAGATCAAGCCGATCTCCCTGGAAGCGATGTTCCAGCGTTACGCCAAGGGCGAGCTGGCCGCCAAGGTCAACTAAGCTTCACGCGTCAACAAGAACCCCGCCCAGTGCGGGGTTTTTTGTGGGCGCCTGCTTGCGACGATATCCTGCAAGGGCCTCTCGCGAGCAAGCTTTGCTCCCACAGTGTTGACCCAACCAGCGGTGCAAGGCCCTGCAATGTGGGGGCTGACTTGCCTCCACAGTGCATGCCTCAAGCGAGTTGTACACTGTGGGAGCAAAGCTTGCTCGCGAGGGGCCGGCACAGACTGCCTGCCGTCGGGGTGAATTCAGCTGGACGTATGCGCTATCGCCAACTTGTAGAACGTCACCGTCCCGCCCTCATTGACGTCGCCCGTATTGTCCTGCGTATACACCCCCGCTTGAAATACAGCTGCGAGGCCTTCCAGGTACCGCTGATCTGGTCAACCCAGGTGTAGCCCGCCGCGTCCACGCTCAGGGCGCCACCAGGGCTGAGGTGGATCAGGTAATTGAACTGCTTGCCCAGCGGCACTCCGGTAGCCACCTGAATCACCGTGGGTTCGTCATCGTCCAGGTGGTAGCGCACCTTGGCGACGATGTTGCCGGTCTGGGTCTTGGTCTTGTACTGGTATTCCACCTTCAGCAGCGGCTGGTTGCTGCCGTACACGTGGATCTGGCCAATCACCACCTTGCCCGAGGACGGCACCTGATCGACGACCAGCGTGGCGCGCAGGGTGTTGTCCGCGTCCGGGTACAGCCAATTGCGCACAGAACCGTCGGAATTCGCCTCGCGCAGCTCGCAGCGTGGGTAGATGGCGCTTTCAGTGGTGGTCCCGGTCACCGGGGCCCAGAAGAACAGGGTGCCGGTGTCGGAGTGAAAGTACTGGTTCTTGAAGCCTGACACCAACGTGGGCGTGCTGATGGTTTCGGCGGGCGTGCCTACAGGGACGCTGAGCATCCAGGTTGATAGATCTATCATGATAAAGCCTTCCATTTTATCGCGGCGGTCGACTGCCGAGAAACCAACCCGGCCGCATAGCTCGGGGTTGAGGGGGCGCTCTTTATAAGGACAGCAGATTTTTTTGTTAATGGTGGCACGCCGGACGATTGGCGCCATCCTTCCGTCGTTTTTCCTGGAGCCCGCTGATTTCGGGGCTTGTAGAAAATTACCGTTAGTCGGCTAGGCTGATAATGGTAGGGTGCTGGCACTTTAACGCCTCCCGCTATCCTGGATCCCGGTCTAGAGTAAGGAGCAATCTGTATCCGGTTTTTAGCAAGGCCGGTGCCAAAATGTCTTGATGAGAAGCATGCATGGAATGCGCGCAACCCCAGTCCAATGATGGCGGCTCAACGTTGTTGGTCGTCGACGACTATCCGGAAAACCTGATCAGTATGCGGGCCCTGCTCGAACGCCAGGACTGGAGAGTCGTGACCGCTGCCTCCGGGGTCGAGGCCTTGAGCATGTTGCTCGAGCATGAGGTCGACCTGGTGCTGCTCGATGTGCAGATGCCAGGCATGGACGGGTTCGAGGTGGCGCGCCTGATGCGCGGCAGCCAGCGTACCCGGTTGACCCCGATCATTTTCCTGACCGCCAACGAACAGAACCAGGCCTCGGTGCTCAAGGGCTACGCCAACGGCGCCGTGGATTACCTGTTCAAGCCGTTCGACCCGCAGATCCTGCGGCCCAAGGTGCAAGCCCTGCTGGAACAGCAGCGCAACCGCCGCGATCTGCAGCGGCTGAGCCGCGACCTGGAGACCGCCCGCGCCTTCAACGCCTCAGTGCTGGAAAATGCCGCCGAAGGCATTCTGGTGATCGACGAGAAGGGCCGTATCAGCTTCGCCAACCCGGCCATTTCCCGTCTGCTCAATGCCTCCGTGGCCGAGCTTACGGGCGCCGAGCTGCTGAAGTTCGTGGTCAAGCCCGCCGTGTCCCAGTGGCACGAATCCGAGTTTTACCGCGCCTACACCAACCGCGAGACCTTCCGCGTGCATGATGCGGTGCTGTGCACTGTGTTCGGCCAGCAACTGCCCGCTGCGCTGTCCTGCGCGCCCTTGCCGGGCGAGCAGCACGCGATGGTGGTCACCGTCCTGGACATGTCGGTGGTGCGCAATCTGCACCAGCAGCTTGAATACCAAGCGGTGACCGATCCGCTGACCGGTCTGCTCAACCGCCGCGGCTTCTACCAGACGGTGGAAAGTGCACTGGTGCGCAACGAGCGCTCGGACAAGTCCCAGGCCTTGCTGTACCTGGACCTGGACGGCTTCAAGCGCATCAACGACAACCACGGCCATGACGCCGGCGACAAGGTGCTGCGCTGGGTGGCCGAGCAGCTCAAGGACTGCCTGCGCTCCTACGACATTGTTGCGCGCATGGGCGGCGATGAGTTCACCGCGCTGCTGGATACCCTCGAATACCCTGAACAGGCGGCCAAGGTTGCGGAAAAGCTGATCGACCGTGTGTCCATGTGCCAGCAGATCGATGGCCTGGACGTAACCCTGGGGGTCAGCATCGGCATTGCCACCTACCCCGAGTGCGGCTCCAACCTGGACAGCCTGCTGCGTGCCGCCGACATTGCCATGTATGCGGCCAAGCAGGCCGGCCGCCAGCAATACCGTTACTACGACCAGGACATGAACGGCCGGGCCCGTTCGCGGCTGATGCTGGAAGACAGCGTCAGCAGCGCCATCGAGAAGAAGGACTTCACGCTGGTCTATCAGCCCCAGGTAGCCATCGCCGATGGCCGCCTGCGCGGTTTCGAAGCCCTGTTGCGCTGGCGTCACCCCAGCGTAGGCGACGTGCCACCGGGGCTGTTCATCCCGCTGCTGGAGGAGGCACGCCTGATCAGCCGCCTCACCAGCTGGATCTACCAGCAGGGTGCTGCCCAGCGCCATGCCTGGCGCGACAGTTTCGACGAACACCTGATCCTCAGCATCAGCCTCAGCAACGCCCAGTTCGCCATGCCTAACCTGGTGCCCGAGTTGCAGCGTGCCATCGCCATGAACGGCCTGCAGGCGCAGCAACTGGAAGTGGAGGTGGTGGAAACCTCGCTGATGCACAACCAGGAAGAAGCCATGCGCCAGCTTCACGAGCTGCACAACTTGGGCGTGCGCGTGGCCCTGGATGACTACGGCACCGGTAACTGCTCACTCAAGCTGCTGCGTGACCTGCCTATCGATACGCTCAAGCTGGACCGTCACTTGGTGGCGCGGCTGCCTGAATCCCAGCGTGATGCCACCCTGGCGCGCAGTGTCATCGACCTGTGCCGGGACTTCGATATCACCGTGATCGCCGAAGGCGTGGAAACCCGCGAGCAGTACCAGTGGCTGCAAGCCCATGGGTGCGAGCTGGCCCAAGGCTTCATCGTCGCCAAACCGCTGACCTCCGAAGACGCCACCGCCTTCCCCGGGCACTTCGATTGGAGCGCGATCTAGCGGTGCAATTGGGTACACTGGCAGCCGAACTCCTTGTGTGCCGCTGCCATGACCCCGCTCAAATACCTGCAAGCCTATCCCGCGCACCTGCAAGATCAGGTGCGCACGTTGCTGGCCGAAGGGCGCCTGGGTGACTACTTGCAGCAGCGCTACCCCGAGCGCCATGAGGTGCAGAGCGACAAGGCCCTGTATACCTATGCCCTGGAACTCAAGCAGGAACACCTGCGCACTGCGCCCAACCTGGACAAGGTGCTGTACGACAACCGCCTGGACCTGACCCACCGCGCGCTGGGCCTGCACACGGCGGTGTCGCGGGTGCAGGGCGGCAAGCTCAAGGCCAAGAAGGAAATTCGCATTGCCTCATTGTTCAAGGATGCAGCGCCGCAGTTCCTGAAGATGATCGTGGTGCACGAGTTGGCGCACCTGAAGGAATCGGACCACAACAAGGCCTTCTACAAACTCTGCGAATACATGCAGCCGGGTTACCATCAGCTGGAATTCGACCTGCGAATCTACCTGACCTGGCGCGACCTGGCGCAATGACCGACAAGGAAAGCTCGATGGATGTCAGCAAGACCAAGACCAGTTTCTACCGCCGCCTGTATGTGGCCTGGCTGATCGACAGCGGTGCGGCCTGCACCGTGCCGGCCATCACCGAGGCCACCGGCATGCCACGGCGCACGGCGCAGGACACCCTGCTGGCGCTGGCGGATCTGGACATTGTCTGCGAGTTTCAGCAAGCCGAAGGGGAGCGCAACCACATCGGGCAGTATGTGGTGCGTGACTGGGGGGCGATCGACAAGGCGTGGATCGGGCGCAACCTGGCGGTGATCAAGCAAACCCTGGGCTATCCGTGATTTCGGGTTGATGCTGACGGCCTCTCGCGAGCAAGCTTTGCTCCCACAGTGCCAAGGCTCGCATCGGTGGTTGCCTTGGGACTGTGGGAGCTGGTGTACCTCCAAGGCTTGCCCGAAACCATAGAATTTCCCACAGTGGTGCAGCTTACATCGGTGTTCCTCTCAACACTGT
>KI547170.1:279599-298352 GCA_000497835.1 gamma proteobacterium L18
TGAGGCCGGCAGCAACACTCCAATACCCTCAGCCCAACCGCCGCATGCCGATATGCGGAATATCATCCTCCAGATATTCCTCCCCCTCGGCCACAAACCCATACTTGCCGTAATACCCCTGCAAGTGCGCCTGCGCCGACAGATAGATCGGCGCCTGCGGCCACAGCTTGTCGGCGTGCCACAGCGCCTGGGTCATCATTTCATGGCCCAGCCCCTGGCCGCGCGCAAACGGTGCGGTCACCACGCGGCCGATCACCACATCGCCCTTATGCGCGGCTGGGTCCAGCAGGCGCAGGTAAGCTGCCAGGCGGTCGCCCTGCCAGCCCATCAGGTGGCAGGTGTCGCCTTCCAGGTCTTGCCCGTCCACTTCCTGGTACGGACATTGCTGTTCCACCACGAAAACTTCGGTGCGCAGTTGAAGAATTCGGTAGAGCTGGTCGATACCCAGATCAGCATGGTGTTTACAGACCCATTCGATGGTCATGTGAGCTCCTGAACAATAGTGCCGTTAACTGGGCGTCATCATAAAAGATGCGCGTGAGCTAAGGTTAGTGTCGGGGGGAAATGGCTTTTACCCCGCCGTTCTTCAGGCTGTACCAACACGCTGGGCCAGGAGCCCGCTACAGGATCTTGAGCATGCTGCATCTGCTTCGAGCCTCGTATTTGCTTGGATTGCTGTTGGTGGCCAGTACGGCTTCAGCAGACAGATTGCGCCTGGTGGCCGATGCCTGGCCGCCCTTTACCGATGCCAGCATGGTCAACGGCGGCCTTGCCACGGAACTGGTTACCACCGCGTTGACGAGGGCCGGGTATGCCAGCGACTTCGAGCAGGTGCCTTGGGCACGTGCGTTGCTGGGGGTTGGCGAGGGGCGCTACGACGTTCTGATCAACACCTGGTACAGCGAAGATCGCACCCATATCGGCGAGTTTTCCGGCAGCTACCTGCAAAACCGCATTTTGTTCGTCAAGCGCAAGGATTCGCCCATCGAGTTCCACGGCGACCTCAACGAGTTGCACCCTTACCCCATCTCCGTGGTGCGTGGGTACGCCTACTCAGGGGCGTTCGACAATGATGGCGACCTGCAGAAAGTCCCGGTGCACAACTTCTCCATGGCCGTGCGCATGCTGGTGGCCGATCGGGTCAAGCTGACACTGGAAGACGAGTACGTGGCTCGCTATTACCTGAGCCGGGAAGTGCCGCGGGTGCGCAACAGCGTTGAGTTTCTGCCCCAGCCCCTGAGCCTCAACCACCTGCACATCCTGGTGAGCCTCAAGAACCCCGATCACGCCAAGATCGTTGCCGCTTTCAACAAGGCCATCGGCCAGATGCAGGCCGATGGCAGCTACGCTCGATTGCTCAAGCAGTACGGCATGTGATCAGCCCGCCGCCGGCGCGGCCTTGTCCTTGATCAGGTGGGCGGCCAGGGTGCGCAGCGGGCCCAGCTGACGGCAGATCAGCGCCAGTTGCGTCTGTACCAGGCGCTGGCCTTCGTCGATTTCCTCGGGCATCTGCTCCAGCGCGTTGGCCAGGGCCTCTTCGGCGTCACTGTGCAGCGCCACGGGCGTCTTGTTGGCCAGGCTGGTGGCGATCTCGTCGATGCTGGCGGCCAGGGTCTGGCCGGTGCCCTCAATCAACTCCGAGCGAATCGGCTCGGGCAGCTCGGTGGCACGGTGCGCACCCAGCCCAGACAGGTAGCTGAGCAAGGTGTGCGACAGCACCAGGAAGCGGAAGCCCACGTCGGCTTCCTTGCGAAAGTGGCCCGGCTCCATGAGCATGTTGGCCAGCGTGGTGGACAGCGCGGCGTCGGCATTGTGGGCATTGCGCCGGGCCAGGCGGTAGCTGAGATCGTCGCGCTTGCCGCGCGCGTACTGCTCCAGAATCTGCCGCAGGTAAATGCTGTTGCAGGTCAGGGTGTTGGCCAGCACCTTGTTCAGGCGGCGGCCCTGCCAGTCGGGCAGGAACAGGAACACCGCCATGATCGCGATCAGGCTGCCGATCACCGTGTCGATCAGGCGCGGCAGGAACAGGCCGTAACCGTCGCCCACCTGGTTGAAACAGAACAGCACCATCAGCGTGATGCCCGCCGTGGACACGGTGTAGCGCGTGGTGCGATTGACGAAGAACACCAGGCCCGCGGCGATGGCGAACATCGACTGGATCAGCGGGCTTGGGAACAGGTCGAACAGCGCCCAGCCCAGGGTCAGGCCGATGGCCGTGCCGATGATGCGCTGGCCCAGTTTGCGCCGGGTAGCGCCATAGCTGGGCTGGCAGACGAACACGGTGGTCAGCATGATCCAGTAGCTTTGCGTGGTGGGTACCAGGTGCACGATGGCGTAGCACACCGACACCGCCAGGGGCAGGCGCAGGGCATGGCGGAACAGCAGCGAAGTAGGCGTGAGGTTCTGCCGAACCCGCGCCCACATGTCTTTCAAGGTGCGTGGCGAGCGGTCCAGCAGGCTGCTGTCGCTCTCATCGGCCAGCTTGTCAGGGTTGCTGGCGTCGCTGAGCAGGCGGTCCAGGGTGGCCAGGTTGGCGGCCAGGGCGCGCAGCGAGCGCAGCAGGCCGCGCCAGGCCGGGTTGCTCTGGATGCGCAGGTGCTCAAGGGAGGCGTGCAGGTCGCCCAGGGCTTCGGCGAAGCTGTCGTCATAGACGAACGGCTGGCGCAGCTGGATCGACTCCGACAGGCGCCGGCAGGCCGCACCCTGCTGGCGCAGCAGGCGCTGGCAGCGGAACAGCACGTCGCTGTGGAAGAACGCTTCGGACAGGGCGTTGTAAGGGTAGTGCGACGAGCTGGCGCGCTCGTGGACGTCCTGGGCCAGGAAGTAGAGTTTCAGGTAACGGCTGATCTTCGACCCCGGGCGGCCACCGCCCACGCGGTGCAGGATGATTTCCTTGGTGGAGTTGAGCGCCGCCACCACGCGGCCGTTCTGCTTGGCCAGTTCCAGGCGCCGGGCTTCCACGTCCAGGCCGCGGATGGGCTCGAACAGGCTGGCCTTGAGCTTGAGGTAATAGCCCAGTTCGCGGAACAGCTTGGCCAAGGCCTGCTGCACCGGCTGGTTGGCGAACAGCGCCTGCCACAGCACTGACAGCAGCCCGTACCAGGCGGCGCCAGTCACGAGCAACAGTGGCTCTTCCCAGAAATTGCTGGTTTCGCCGCCGCGCTGGTCCACGCCGATCATGGTGTACACCGCCACGATCAACGTAGCGTAGGCCACCGCGTTATAGCGTTCGCCCAATGCGCCGAGCATGGTCAGCCCGAAGGCGGCCAGCGCCAGGGCGCACACAAACAGATAGGGGTAGGGGAACAGCAGCTCCACCGACAGCGCCGAGCAACTGAAGCACACCAGCGTCACCGCCAGCGCCTTGATGCGGCCCTGCCAGTTGTCGTCGGTCTCGGCCAGGGCACAGGCGATAATCCCGAGGAAGATCGGGATCAGCGCATGCATTTCCTTCTGGTACCAACAGAACGCCATGGAACCGGTGAGGGCGATGAACACCCGCACGCTGTAGCTGAACTTGTCGAGCGCCCAAAGGCGGCGCATGTTTTGGCGAAACGAGGTCGATGCCATAGAGGGGGGCGAACCTGTTGGGCAGTTGATCTAAACAAAGCCGGTGGAGCGCGGCGATTCACTGTCGCCGCTCCCTTCTTACCAGCAAAATCTATTCCGGGATACTGCCCGCGCCGTTTTAGACGAACTGCGCCGCTGCGTAGCCCGAGGCCCACGCCCACTGGAAATTGAAACCGCCCAGGTGGCCGCTGACATCCAGCACCTCGCCAACGAAATACAGCCCCGGGCTTTTCAGCGATTCCAGGGTCTTGGACGACACTTCGCGGGTGTCCACGCCACCCAGGGTGACCTCGGCCGTGCGGTAACCTTCAGTGCCGGCCGGTACCACCTGCCAGGCGCCAAGCTTGTCGGCCACTTCGCGCAGTTCAGCCGGGGTGTACTGCTTCATCGGCTTGGAGACGAACCAGTGCTCGGTCAGCAGGTTGGCCATCTTCTTGGTGAAGATCTCGCCCAGCAGCGTTTTCAGTTCGCTGTTGGGGCGCTCGGCCTGTTGCTGTTGCAGCCAGGCCAGGGCGTCGTGGTCGGGCAGCAGGTTGATTTCCACGGTGTCGCCGGGGTGCCAGAACGAGGAAATCTGCAGAATCGCCGGGCCGCTGAGGCCGCGGTGGGTAAACAGGATGTTCTCGCGAAAGCTCTGGTCGTTGCAGCTGACCAGGCAGTCCACCGAGGTGCCCGACAGCTCGGTGCACAGTTCTTTGAGCTGGTCGGTGATGGTGAACGGCACCAGGCCTGCACGGGTGGCCAATACTTCATGGCCAAACTGGCGGGCGATCTGGTAGCCGAAGCCGGTGGCACCCAGGGTGGGAATCGACAGGCCGCCGGTGGCCACCACCAGCGATTGGCAACTGACCTGGCCCATGCTGGTGTTCAGCAGGTAGCCGGCTTCGGTTTTCTCGATGTGCTGCACCGAGGTGTCCAGACGCAGGTCGACGTTTACCTGGTTGCACTCTTCGAGCAGCATTTCCAGGATGTCGCTGGACTTGTTGTCGCAGAACAGCTGGCCCAGCTTCTTCTCGTGGTACGGCACGCCGTGCTTGGCCACCATGGCGATGAAGTCCCACTGGGTATAGCGGGCCAGGGCCGACTTGCAGAAGTGCGGGTTCTGCGAGAGGAAGTTGGCGGGTTCGGCGTACAGGTTGGTGAAGTTGCAGCGCCCTCCGCCCGACATCAGGATCTTCTTGCCGGCCTTGTTGGCGTGATCGATAAGCAGCACCTGACGGCCGCGGGCGGCGGCGCTGAAGGCGCACATCAGGCCAGCGGCCCCTGCGCCAATGATCACAACGTCGGTAGAGCGCACAACATCATCCTCGGTGGGGTGTTTCGGTATTAGGTGGTGTGGCTTAGGGCCTCATCGCGAGCAAGCTTTGCTCCCACAGTGTGTACACCAGTGAAATAGAGTGAACACTGTGGGAGCAAAGCTTGCTCGCGATGAGGCCAATGGATCCCCTGCAAAAACTACAGGGAACCCGCACAAATCAAAGAATACGCACGCGCAGCGAGCGGCCCTTGATCTTGCCGTTGTTCAGGCGCTGCAGCGCCTGCTTGGCGATGTCGCGGTCCACGGCCACGTAGGCCTGGAAGTCGAAAATCGCGATCTTGCCCACCTGGGTACCCGGGATGCCGGCATCACCAGTCAGTGCACCCAGGATATCGCCCGGGCGAACCTTGTCCTTGCGCCCGGCCGCAATGCACAGGGTCGCCATGGGCGGCAGCAGCGGGCCGCCGTCCTTGGCCACCAGGGCGTCCAGCGGCTGCCAGTTGAGCGGCGACTTCTGCAGCTGCTCAATGGCCTGGGCGCGCTGCGCCTCGGCAGGCGCGACGAAGCTGATCGCCAGGCCGTTCTCGCCGGCACGGCCGGTACGGCCCACGCGGTGAATGTGGATTTCCGAATCGCGGGCCAGTTCGACGTTGATCACCATGTCCAGGGAATCAATGTCCAGGCCGCGTGCGGCAACGTCGGTGGCCACCAGCACCGAGGTGCTGCGGTTGGCGAACATGGCCAGTACCTGGTCGCGGTCGCGCTGCTCAAGGTCACCGTTCAGGGCCACGGCGCTGATGCCCTTGGCGGTCAGGTGGTCGACCACTTCCTGGCACTGCTGCTTGGTGTAGCAGAACGCTACGCAGGACTGCGGGCGGAAATGGCCCAGGGCCTTGGTCACGGCGCTCAGGCGGTCTTCCGGGCTGATCTCGTAGAAGCGCTGCTCGATCTGGCTGTCGGCGTGCAGCGACTCGGCCTTGACCGTTTGCGGGTCACGCATGAACTTGGAGGCCAGCTGCTTGATGCCCACCGGGTAGGTGGCCGAGAACAGCAGGGTCTGACGGCGCTCCGGGGTCTGCTCGATGATGTCTTCGATGGCGTCGTAGAAACCCATGTCCAGCATGCGGTCAGCTTCGTCCAATACCAGGGTGTTGAGGCCGTCCAGTACCAGCGAGCCCTTGCGCAGGTGCTGCTGGATGCGCCCCGGGGTGCCGACGATGATGTGCGCGCCGTGTTCCAGCGAGGCGATCTGCGGGCCAAGCGACACGCCGCCGCACAGGGTCAACACCTTGATGTTGTCCTCGGCGCGGGCCAGGCGGCGGATTTCCTTGGCCACCTGGTCAGCCAGCTCGCGGGTAGGGCACATGATCAGTGCCTGGCAGCCGAAATAGCGCGGGTTGATCGGGTTCAACAGGCCGATGCCGAACGCCGCGGTCTTGCCGCTGCCGGTCTTGGCCTGGGCGATCAGGTCCATGCCTTTGAGGATCACCGGCAAGCTTTGCGCCTGAATCGGCGTCATCTGGGCATACCCGAGGGATTCCAGGTTGGCCAGCATGGCGGCGGACAAAGGCAAAGTATTAAAAGCGGTGGCAATGGTGGTCACGGGACTGGCCTGCAAAACAAAATGTCGCGCAGTGTACCAGCCCCATGGCCTTTGGCCCTAAGCCTCTATCTCCGGTTCCGGACGAACAGCGTTGCTGCTGTCCTTTTTGCCGTCGCTGTTGGACAACTGTACGAAAATCGCCGCCGCCAGCATGGCCATGATGCCGATGGTCAGGAAGGTCAGCTGGAACGCCTGCAACACGTTGGTGCCGGCCTCGGTGCTGAAGCCGCCCAACAGCGCGCCGGCACAGGCCACGCCCAGGCTCAGGGACAGCTGCGCCACCACCGACAGCAGGCTGTTGCCGCTGCTGGCGTTGGCGTCGTCCAGGTCTATCAGGGTCACGGTGTTCATCGCGGTGAACTGCAGGGAGTTCACGGCGCCCATCACGCCCAGCTGAATCAACAGCACGATATAGGGCGTGTCCGGCGTCACCAGGCCCATGCTGGCCAGCATCACCCCCAGCGCGAGGGTATTGGCGGTCAGCACGATACGGTAGCCGAAGCGTTCGATCAGCCGTCGCGCGACCGACTTGGCCAGCATGGCCGACGCCGCCAGCGGCAGCATGCTCATGCCGGCCTGGGCCGGCGAATAGCCTAGCGCCACCTGCAACAGCAGCGGCACCAGGAAGGGCAGGGCGCCGCTGCCCAGCCGGGCGAACAGGTTGCCCAGGATGCCCACGGCAAAGGTGCGGGTACGGAACAGGGTGGGTGAGAACAGCGGCTCGTCATCGTGGGCGGCGCGCACCCAGTAGGCGGCCAGGCAGGCCATGCCGGCGAACAGCAACAGCATCACCCGCAGGTGCGGCAGGTGCAGCTCGCCCAGACCTTCCATGGCGATGGTGATCAGCACCATGGCGGCGCCGAACATCAGAAAGCCCAGGGTATCGAAGTGCGTGCGGCTGCTGCCGCGCAGGTCCGGGACGATGCTCCACACCGCCCAGCAACCGAGCAGGCCCACGGGCAGGTTGATCAGGAATATCCAGTGCCAGCTCAGGTATTCCACCATCCAGCCGCCCAGGGTGGGGCCGATCAGCGGGCCCAGCAGGCCGGGGATGGTGACGAAGCCGAGGATGCGCACCAGCTCCGAGCGCGGGTAGGCGCGCAGCACCACCAGCCGCCCTACCGGCAGCATCAATGCGCCACCCAGGCCTTGCAGCACGCGGGAAATGATCAGCACCGTGAGGCTGCCCGACAGCGCGCAGGCAAGCGAGCCCAGGCTGAACAGGGCGATGGCGCTGAAGAATACGCGCTTGGTGCCAAAGCGGTCGGCGATCCAGCCCGAGGCCGGTATCAGCAGGGCCACGGTGAGCATGTAGGCGATGACCACCGACTGCATGCGCAGCGGGTCTTCGGCTAGGTCGCGGGCCATGGCGGGCAGGGCGGTGTTGAGGATGGTGCCGTCCAGGGACTGCATGAAGAAAGCGATGGCGACTACCCAGGGCAGCAGCTTGGCGGTGCGGGGGTCTAGAACGGCCGGCATGACATCCCTTGCTTGTGAGGGGGAGCGCCTAGCTTAGGTGGGTGCGGTGATTTGTCGCAAGGGTTGGGGTCGGCGGTGCCCTTTTCCCGAGCTTCGCCCGGTCCCACACAGCAGATTGCGTTTATCTCTGTGGGACCGAGCAAAGCTCGGGAAGGGCGCGACGCAGTTACTGCACCTGGCGCAAAGGCGTGCCCCGCACCGGCGCATCACCCGCCACATAGTAGTCAGCCGTGCTACGCGGCAACGGCTGACGCCCACGAATCTTGTCGGCGATTTTCTCGGCGATCATGATCGTCGGGGCATTCAGGTTGCCGGTGGTGATGATCGGCATGATCGACGCATCCACCACGCGCAGGGCCTGCAGGCCATGCACGCGGCCCTGACCATCGACCACGGCCATCTCGTCGGTGCCCATCTTGCACGAGCACGACGGGTGGAACGCGGTCTCGGCGTGCTCGCGGACGAACTTGTCCAACTGCTCGTCGGTCTGCACCTCGATGCCCGGGCTGATCTCGCGGCCGCGGAATTCGTCCAGCGCCGGCTGCTGCATGATTTCACGGGTCAGGCGGATGCCGTCGCGGAATTCCTGCCAGTCCTGCTCGGTGGCCATGTAGTTGAAGAGGATGCTCGGGTACTCGCGTGGGTTCTTCGACTTCAGTTGCACGCGGCCACGGCTTGGCGAACGCATGGAGCCCACGTGGGCCTGGAAGCCATGTTCCTTCACGCCGTTGCTGCCGTTGTAGTTAATCGCCACCGGCAGGAAGTGGTACTGGATGTTCGGCCATTCGAATTCCGGACGGCTGCGGATAAAGCCACCGGCCTCGAACTGGTTGCTGGCGCCGATGCCGGTGCCGTTGAACATCCACTCGGCGCCGATGGCCGGCTGGTTCCACCACAGCAGGGACGGGTACA
The DNA here is from genome assembly GCA_000497835.1 of gamma proteobacterium L18. GTDB lineage: Bacteria > Pseudomonadota > Gammaproteobacteria > Pseudomonadales > Pseudomonadaceae > Aquipseudomonas. The sequence continues at coordinate 288,422 of KI547170.1, forward strand.
GCGACACTGGCTTGGTACAGGCGTACTGCAGGTACATTTCCAGGTGGTCCTGCAGGTTCTGGCCAACGCCCGGCAGGTCGTGCACCACGGGGATGTCCAGGCTTTGCAGCAGGTCTTTAGGGCCTACGCCGGAACGCTGCAGAATCTGCGGGGACGCGATGGCGCCGCTGCACAGCAGCACTTCCTTGCGGGCGCGGGCTTCTACCGGAGTGTTGCTTTCGCCCACCAGGTAAGACACGCCCACGGCACGCTTGCCGTCGAACAGGATGCGGTCGGTCAGCGCGTGGGTGACGATGGTCAGGGTGTCGCGCTGCTTGGCGGTGTCCAGGTAGCCACGGGCGGTGCTGGCGCGGCGGCCTTTTGGCGTGACGGTACGGTCCATGGGGCCGAAGCCTTCCTGCTGGTAGCCGTTCAGGTCATCGGTGCGTGGGTAACCGGCCTGCACGCCGGCCTCGACCATGGCGTGGAACAGCGGGTTGTTGCCGGCCTTGGGCGTGGTGACGCTGACCGGGCCTTCGCCGCCGTGGTAGTCGTTGGGGCCGATGTCACGGGTTTCGGCCTTGCGGAAGTACGGCAGGCAATCCAGGTAGGTCCAGTCTTCCAGACCCGGCAGCTTGGCCCAGCCGTCGTAGTCCATGGCGTTGCCGCGGATGTAGCACATGCCGTTGATCAGCGACGAGCCACCCAGGCCCTTGCCGCGGCCGCATTCCATGCGGCGGTTGTTCATGTGCGGCTCGGGATCGGTCTCGTAGGCCCAGTTGTAGCGGCGGCCCTGCAGCGGGAAAGCCAGGGCGGCGGGCATCTGGGTGCGGAAGTCGAGGCGGTAGTCGGGGCCCCCGGCTTCCAGCAGCAGGACGGTGACGCCTGCATCTTCGGTCAGGCGGGTGGCCAGGGTGTTACCGGCCGAGCCGGCACCGATGATGATGTAATCGAATTCTTTGGACATTTCTGCTCCCTGTCAAAGTCGTAGGGTGGGCAAATGCCTATGGGATGTGAAACCCGTGGGAGCGGGCTCTGCCCGCGAAAAGGTCGGCGGCGATCCATTCGCGGGCAGAGCCCGCTCCCACAAGTACCCATTCCCACAGGGGAAAGGGGCGGCTTTTAGAAGACCGAGGCGTACTCGCCCAGCTCGACCTGGATCGATTTGATCCGGGTGTACTGGTTCAGCGAGCTGATCCCGTTCTCGCGGCCCACGCCCGATTGCTTGTAACCGCCCACTGGCATCTTGGCGTCGGATTCGCCCCAGGCGTTGATCCAGCAGATACCGGCTTCCAGCTGATGAATCACGCGGTGTGCGCGGGTCAGGTTCTGGGTGACGATACCGGCGGCCAGGCCGAAGTCGGTGTCGTTGGCGCGGCGGATCACTTCTTCTTCAGTGTCGTAGCCGAGGATGGCCATCACCGGGCCAAAGATCTCTTCACGGACGATGGTCATGTCGTCTCGGCAATCGGTGAACACGGTCGGGGCCACGTAGGCGCCCTGGGCGAATTCACCTTCGGTCAGGCGCTGGCCGCCGCACAGTACGCGGGCGCCTTCTTCCTTGCCCTTGGCGATGTAGCCCAGCACGCTTTCCATGTGGGCGAAGCTCACCAGCGGACCGAAGTTGGTGTTTTCGTTTTCCGGGTTGCCGACGCGGATGCGCTGCACGCGCTCGACGATCTTGGCTTCGAAGGCGGCCTTGAGGGCGTTGGGCACGAACACGCGGGTGCCGTTGGTGCACACCTGGCCCGAGCTGTAGAAGTTGGCCATCATGGCGATGTCGGCGGCGCGGTCCAGGTCGGCGTCGTCGAAAATGATCAGCGGACTCTTGCCGCCCAGTTCCATGGTCACTTCCTTCAGCGAGCTGCTGGAAGCGCTGGCCATGACCTTCTTGCCGGTGTCGGTGCCGCCGGTGAAGGAGATTTTTTCGATGCGCGGGTGCTCGGTCAGCCAGCTGCCCACTTCGCGGCCGCTACCGGTCAGCACGTTGAACACGCCAGCCGGCAGGCCGGCTTCGGTGTAGATCTCGGCCAGTTTCAGGGTGGTCAGCGAGGTCACTTCGCTGGGCTTGAAGATCATCGCGTTGCCGGCGGCCAGGGCCGGGGCCGATTTCCACAGGGCGATCTGGATCGGGTAGTTCCAGGCACCGATGCCCACGGTCACGCCCAGCGGCTCGCGGCGGGTGTAGACGAACGAGGTGTCGCGCAGCGGGATCTGCTCGCCTTCGATGGCCGGCACCAGGCCTGCGTAGTATTCCAGCACGTCGGCACCGGTGACGATGTCCACGTAGCGGGTTTCGGAGTAGGCCTTGCCGGTGTCCAGGGTTTCCAGGGCGGCCAGTTCGTCGTTGCGCTCACGCAGAATGTCCACGGCGCGGCGCAGGATGCGCGAACGCTCCATGGCGGTCATGGCGGCCCAGACTTTCTGGCCCTTTTCGGCGCTGACCACAGCGCGCTCCACGTCGGCCTGGGTGGCCCGTTGCACCTGGGCAAGGACCTCGCCGTTGGCCGGGTTGATGGCGTCGAAGGTGGCGTCGCTGGAAGCGTCCACGTAACCGCCGTCAATGTAGAGTTTTTGCAGTTCGAAACGGGCCATAGTGTCCTCGCAAGTGCTTGTCTGGGTAGCTGGGCAGATGCGGGCGGCGTACCGCTAGTGCATCTGCTTTGCCAATTGCTGATCCATGTATTCGTAGGCGATTTGCTGCGCCTGCTCAGTGTCAAAGGCGTCGCCCGAAAGCGCGCCGCGCAACCACAGGCCGTCGATCAGTGCAGCTAGCCCGCGGGCGGCGCTGCGTGCCTGTTCCTGCGGCAATACGCGGCGGAACTGGCAGCACAGGTTGGAATACAGGCGGTGGTCGTTGATCCGCTGCAACCGGTGCAAAGACGGCTGGTGCATGCTGGCGGCCCAGAAGGCCAGCCAGGTTTTCATTGCCGGGCCGTTGACCTGGCTGGCGTCGAAGTTGCCTTCGATGATCACCTGCAGGTGGGCGCGGGGGCTTTCGTCCCCCAGTGCCTGGCGCCGCGCCCTCACGTTTTCGATCAGGGCGTTCATCAGGTAGCGCATGGTCGCTGCGATCAGGCCGTTCTTGTCCTGAAAGTAGTGACTGATGATTCCGTTCGACACACCCGCCAAGCGGGCGATCAGCGCAATGCTGGCATCTGCCATGCCGACCTGGTCGACCGCAAGCAAGGTGGCTTCGATCAACTGCTGGCGGCGGATGGGCTGCATACCGACCTTGGGCATTGAAAACTTCTCCTTTGGCCTTGCGACGGACAGCAAGCCGCCCGTCTCGGCGAAGACCAGTCTATTTTGTTTTGATTGAACGTTCAATCAACAAAGAATAAGCTCTGCGACAATTTGTGCCATTGACATGCTTTGCGGGCGTCCGAGTGGCACAAATGGCACCCCGAAAAAATCGAGGTGCTTTATATCACTCCTGGGCGTGTGGGCATTGCTCCATTCGCCAAAGGAATGAGTCCTTGTGTGTCTTTCTCTCGCACTGCCTGGAGCATCTGTGCCATGAGTTCTGCCTCCCTGATCAAGAACCCCTCCGAAAGGGTTCGGCTCAACCCCGTCGTGTTTTATGCATCGACGATTTTGATACTGCTGCTGACCGCGGTGCTGATCGCTGCACCCCAACAGGCCGGGCACATGCTGGGCGTGGCCCAGGATTGGCTGTCCAAGAGTTTTGGCTGGTATTACATGCTGGTCATCGGCGCCTACCTGGTGTTCGTGGTGGCGCTGGCGTTCACTTCTTTCGGCAAACTCAAGCTGGGTACCAAGGACGACACCCCCGATTTCAGCTACGGCGCGTGGGCCGGCATGCTGTTCTCCTCCGGCATCGGCATTTCGCTGCTGTACTTCGGCGCCTCCGAGCCGCTGGACCATTTTTTCAACCCGCCCGAGGGCGTTTCGGCCAGCCATGAAGCCGCTCGTCAGTCCATTCAGCTGACGTTCCTGCACTGGGGCCTGCACGGCTGGGCGATCTACGCCTTGGTGGGGTTGGCCGTGGCCTATTTCGCCTACCGCCACAACCAGCCGCTGGCGCTGCGTTCGGCCTTGTACCCGCTGGTCGGCCAGCGCTGGGTCAAGGGCCTGGCGGGCGATGCGGTGGACGGTTTCGGCATGTTCGTGACCCTGCTGGGCCTGGTGACCAACCTGGGCATCGGCGCCATGCAGGTGTCGTCGGGGCTGGAGCACTTGTTTGGCATGGAGCACAGCAACACCAACCTGCTGATCGTCATCCTGGTGATGAGCACCGTGGCTACCATTGCCGCGGTGTCGGGTGTGGAGAACGGCATTCGCCGGCTGTCCAACCTCAACATCGTGCTGTTCAGCGGCCTGCTGATTTTCGTGCTGCTGGCCGGTAACACCCTGCACCTGCTCAATGGCTTCATCCAGAACATCGGCGACTACCTGAACGGTGTGGTGCTGAAAACCTTCGACCTGTACGTGTACACCGGCGACACCGCCAAGTCCGAACGCTGGCTGGGCCTGTGGACCCTGTTCTACTGGGCGTGGTGGATTTCCTGGGCGCCTTTCGTGGGCATGTTCATCGCACGTATTTCCCGTGGCCGCACGGTGCGTGAACTGGTGTTTGGCGTGTTGCTGATTCCGCTGGGCTTTACCCTGGCGTGGCTGTCGGTGTTCGGCAATACCGCGCTGGACCTGGTGATGAATCAGCATGCGGTGGAGTTGGGCAAGACGGCGCTGGAGCAGCCGTCCATGGCCATGTATCAGTTGCTGGACCACTACCCGGCGTCGAAGATCGTCATCGGCGTGGCCATTTTCGTCGGCTTCGTGCTGTTCCTGACGCCAGCCGATTCCGGCGCGGTGATGATGGCCAACCTGTCGTGCAAAGGCGGCGACGTGGATGAAGATGCCCCTCACTGGTTGCGTATCCTCTGGTCGGCGATCATTACCCTGGTAACCATCGGCCTGCTGTTTGCAGGTAACTTCGAAGCCATGCAGACCATGGTGGTGCTGGCTGGCCTGCCGTTTTCGGTGGTGCTGGTGCTGTTCATGTTCGGGCTGGTGAAGGCCATGAAACAGGACGCCAAGGTCGAAGAAGACCGGTTGGAGCAGATGCAGGCGGAGTTGCTGGCCTTGGGCGGCCGGGAGTTTATCCGCCGCTGAGTTGCGTTATCCCCTGTGGGAGCGGGCTCTGCCCGCGAAGAAAACACCGCGTATTAGCTTATTCACCGCGGTGGCTGCTTCGCGGGCAGAGCCCGCTCCCACAATGGCCTTCCTTTGGTGTGGGCGAGTGGGCCTATCACCCCAGATTCTTGCCCAGCAGCGCGTGATACAGCTCGCTGTCCCCCAGAATGCCCACCACCCGGTTGCCATCCTGCAACACCAGCTTGTTGCCAGTCTGGTAACGAATCTGCAGCGCATCGCGCATGCCGATGTCCGCCCCCACCACCGTCGGCTGACGCCCCAGGCCTTCCACGGCCTGCCCTGGCACCCACTGTTGCAGGTCCAGCACGCCCGCGCCCTGGCGCGCACCCTTGATGGTGTTGCCTTCGGCCAGGTCAATCCACGAGTCGCCACCCGGGTCCAGGCAAACCGAGCCGTTGATGCGCTTGCAGTTGTCCAGCGTGCGCATCAGGCTGCGGCCGCACAGCACGTTCAGCGGGTTGGTGTGGGCGACGAAGGTACGCACGTAGTCGTCCGCCGGGTTCAGCACGATTTCTTCCGGCTTGCTGTACTGAATGATCTTGCCGTCTTTCATGATGGCGATGCGGCTGCCCAGTTTCAGCGCCTCATCCAGGTCATGGCTGACGAACACGATGGTCTTGCTCAGCTTGCTCTGCAACGCCAGCAGCTCGTCCTGCAGGCCCTGGCGGATCAGCGGGTCAAGGGCCGAGAACGGTTCGTCCATCAGCAGGATGTCAGCGTCCATCGCCAGGGCGCGGGCCAGGCCGACCCGTTGCTGCATGCCGCCGGACAGCTCGTCGGGCTTCTTGTTGCGCCACTGGGTCAGGCCCACCAGTTCCAGCTTCTCTTCCACCAGCTTGCGCCGTTCCTTTTCAGGGCGGCCCTGCATTTCCAGGCCAAAGCTGATGTTCTCCCGCACGGTCAGCCAGGGCATCAGCGCGAACTTCTGGAACACCATGGCGATGCGCTTGGTGCGCATCAGTTTCAGCTCGGCCGGGGTGCAGTTGGCAATGTCGATCTGCGAGCCTTCGTGCTCGATGAACAGGTTGCCACGGCTCACGGTGTTCAGGCCGTTGATGCAGCGCAGCAGGCTGGACTTGCCCGAACCCGACAGGCCCATCAACACGCAGATTTCGCCCTTGTTGATGTCCAGGCTGGCTTTTTCCACGCCCACCACCTGGCCGGTCTTTTTCAGGATCTGATCCCGCGACAGGCCCTGGTCCAGCAGGCTGAGGGCCTCCCGCGGTTTATGGGTGAAGACGACGTCTACCTTGTCGAAGCGGATTATGCTCATGCGTCACCCCCTACTTTTGCATCGGGTTGTTTGCAGATACGGTCGAGCATGATCGCCAGCAGCACGATGGCCAGGCCTGCTTCGAAGCCCAGGGCGATATCGGCGGTGTTGAGTGCGTTGACCACGGGTTTGCCCAGGCCGTCGGCGCCCACCAGGGCTGCAATCACCACCATCGACAATGACAGCATGATGCACTGGGTGATGCCGGCCGCGATGCTGGGCATGGCGTGCGGCAGTTCGATACGCGACAACAGTTGGCTGCGCGAGCAACCGAAGGCTTTCCCGGCGTCCAGCAGTTCGTGGGGCACGTCGCGGATGCCCAGGTAAGTCAGGCGGATGGGCGCGGCAATCGCGAACACCACCGTGGAAATCAGCCCCGGCACCACGCCCAGGCCGAACAGAGTGAGGGTTGGGATCAGGTACACGAAGGTCGGTACGGTCTGCATCAGGTCCAGCACGGGGCGCATCATGGTGTAGAACATGGGCTTGTGCGCCGCGACGATGCCCAGCGGCACGCCGATGGCCACGCACACCAGGGTGGCGAACAGCACCTGGGCCAGGGTTTCCATGGTCTCCTGCCAGTACCCCAGGTTGAGAATCAACAGAAACGACAGCACCACGAAGGCAGTCAGCCCCCACTTGCGCTGGATGAAGTGCGCCAGCGCGGCAATCAGGAAGATCAGGGCAAAGGGGTTGAACCAGGTCAGGCAGAACGTCAGGCCGTGGATCATTGCTTCGAGGGAGGAGGAAATGCTGTCGAAGGTGCTGGCGCCGTTTCGCGTCAGCCAGTCGACGAAGCTGGCGATGTATTGGCCCAGCGGGATTTTATGATCAGTCAGCATGGTGATGAACGTCCGCATGCAAGTTGAAAGAACGTCTTGCGGCGGGCGTGCCCGCCGCAAGTTCTGCGGTTACTGCGCAAGCTTGGCTTTGGCGGCCTCCGCGCCTGGTTTGCCATCCACGGTGGTCACGCCCGCCAGCCAGGTGTCGAGCACTTGCGGGTTTTTCTTCAGCCACGCCTTGGCGGCCACGTCCGGCTTCATCTTGTCGTCCAGCACGTTGCCCATCAGCGAGCTTTCCATCGGCAGGGTGAACGACAGGTTTTTCAGCAACTGGCCCACGTTGCTGCATTCCTGGGTGTAGCCCTTGCGTACGTTGGTGTAGATGGTGGCCTGGCCGAAGTTGGGGCCGAAGTAGTCATCGCCGCCGGTCAGGTATTTGATTTTGAAGCGGGTGTTCATCGGGTGCGGTTCCCAGCCCAGGAACACCACGTCGGTGTTGCGGCGTTGGGCGCGGTCAACCTGGCTGAGCATGCCGGCTTCGCTGGACTCGACCACCTTGAAGCCGGCGTCCTTCAGGCCGAAGGCGTTCTTGTCGATCATGCTCTGGATCAGGCGGTTGCCGTCGTTGCCCGGCTCGATGCCGTAGATCTTGCCGTCCAGTTCCTTCTTGAATTTGGCGATGTCGGCGAAGTCGTGCAGGCCCTTGTCATACAGCGCCTGGGGCACCGCCAGGGTGTACTTGGCGTTCTCCAGGTTGGCGCGCACGGTTTCCACGGTGCCGGCATCGCGGTAAGGCTTGATGTCGTTTTCCATGGTCGGCATCCAGTTGCCGAGGAATACATCCATGTTCTTGCCGTCAGCCAGGGACTTATACGTGACCGGCACTGAAATCATGGTGGTGTTGGTCTTGTAGCCCAGTGACTGCAGCACGGCGCTGGTCACGGCGGTGGTGACGGTGATATCGGTCCAGCCGACGTCGGAGAAATTCACGGTCTGGCACTGCGCCGGTTCGGCGGCGTTGGCCAGCATCGGCAGACTCAGCATGGCGGCCAACAACAACGATGGTGAACCTTTCATGGGGTTGCGCTCCTGGATGTTTTTTCTCGGGCGGCCTGCTCAGGCTGAGCCGCTTTCTGGTCGCGGTTGGGTGGCGGGCGGCGCTCTGGAAAGACAGCGCCAGCCGGGTGCCTTGCAATCGAGTCGAGACTGATCATGGACCAGTGAAAAACCGTCGCCTACAGGGGGCGTCGTAACCAGTACATAGGGAGTCGCTTCCAGTGCCGGTGGTGTCGCTTACAGATTTTCCTGGCCCTGGAAAGCCCATTTTCGACCGCCGGCATCGCCGAAAACGGCCCCTGGCAGGGCTGGGCGCTGGTGGGCATGAGCGGGTCGGTTGCAGACGTCGCACCCGTGGCCGGAAGCCCGATGATGAAGGCAATCCGGCGCACGCCGCTCAAGCGTAGCAGTTGCGCCAGTGGCCGCAGTGGCGGCCCGGTCTGCCCAATTCAGGAGGTGCGCGGCAATGGCTATCAGTGTGTTTGACCTGTTCAAGATCGGCATCGGGCCGTCCAGTTCCCATACGGTGGGGCCCATGCGCGCCGCCGCGCTGTTCGTGCAGGGCCTGTGCGAACGCGGCGAACTGCAGCAGGTGACACGCGTGGAGGTGCGCCTGTACGGCTCGCTGTCCGCCACCGGCGTGGGCCACGGCAGCGACAACGCCGTGATCATGGGCCTGATGGGCGAATGGCCGGATGCCGTGGACCCCACCACCATCGCCCAGCACATCGCCACCCTGCGTGACACCGACACCTTGAAGCTGGCCAACGAGCGGCCCATCCCGTTTGTGTGGCAGCGCGACATGCTGTTGCTGGACGAGAACCTGCCCTACCACCCCAACGCCATGACCCTGATTGCCGAAGGCGAGGCGGGCGAGTTGCACCGCGACACCTACTACTCGGTGGGCGGCGGTTTCGTGGTGGACTCGGCCCAGGCCGCCAGCGGCGTGCTGGACGCCGACAACACCGTGCTGCCCTACGATTTCGACACCGCCGTGGAACTGCTGGAACTGTGTGAGCAAAACGACCTGCGCGTGTCGCAACTGATGATGGCCAACGAAAAAGTCTGGCGCAGCGAAGCGGAAATTCGTGCGGGGCTGATGAAGCTCTGGCGTGCCATGCAGGACTGCGTGGAACACGGTCTCAAACACGAGGGCATCCTGCCTGGTGGCCTCAATGTGCGCCGTCGTGCGGCACGCCTGCATCGCAGCCTGCAGGAGCTGAACAAACCCAACGTCATCGGCTCCACCCTCAGCGCCATGGAGTGGGTGAACCTGTTCGCCTTGGCGGTCAACGAGGAAAACGCCGCCGGCGGGCGCATGGTCACGGCGCCGACCAACGGTGCGGCGGGGATTATCCCGGCGGTGCTGCATTACTACATGAAGTTCAGCGACGAAGTCAGCGAGGCCAACGTCGTCGATTACCTGCTGGCGGCTGCTGCCATCGGCATCCTGTGCAAAAAGAATGCGTCCATCTCCGGCGCCGAAGTGGGCTGCCAGGGCGAGGTGGGTTCGGCCTGCGCCATGGCGGCGGCAGGGTTGGCGGAGATCCTGGGGGCTACCCCGGCGCAACTGGAAAACGCCGCCGAGATCGGCCTGGAACACAACCTGGGCCTGACCTGCGACCCGGTGGGCGGCCTGGTGCAAGTGCCGTGCATCGAGCGC
>KI547170.1:298693-316964 GCA_000497835.1 gamma proteobacterium L18
AGTGCCGTGCATCGAGCGCAACGCCATCGCTGCCGTCAAAGCCATCAACGCCGCACAGATGGCCCTGCGTGGTGACGGCCAGCACTTCATTTCCCTGGACCGGGTGATCCGCACCATGCGCGACACCGGTGCCGATATGCACGACAAGTACAAGGAAACCTCACGCGGTGGCCTGGCGGTCAGCGCCATCGAATGCTGACCCTGCGACGTTTTCGTTCACGGCGGGTTTTGCTCGCAACGTTTTGGCGCGTTTAGCGCCTGTCGAGTCCGGCAGCGGCGACCCTCCCCGGGTCGTCGCTCGCCCGTGCTTGGGGTGACACTCGTTCCCCGTCCTCCGCCTGTCGCTTCACACAAGTGCTACCGAAGTGCTCACAGCCCTTGATGGCTACCGAAGATGTCCATTGGCTATCTGCGGCATCTGGCCGCATCGCGACGTCGTTTTCAGGATTTATTGAATGGCCATTCAACTTTAGGCATGGCATTTGCGTTGTCATTGCAAAGCCCTCCTGCGAGCAGGGCCATAAGAAGAGCCTCCGCCTGAGGCCATCACCCGCTTTGAGTGAGGAGATACCGCGATGACGTCGTTCAACTCCGGGGCCCAACCCCAGACCCGTACGCCTCAATCCATCGGCTTTCTGCTGCTGGATAATTTCACGCTGATTTCCCTGGCCTCCGCAGTGGAACCCCTGCGCATGGCCAACCAGTTGTCCGGCCGCGAGCTGTATCGCTGGACCACCCTGAGCGTGGACGGCGGGCAGGTCTGGGCCAGCGATGGCCTGCAGATCACCCCGGATGCGGCAATGCACAAGGCTCCGGCCATGGATACCGTGATTGTCTGTGGCGGCGTCGGCATTCAACGCACCGTGACTCGCGAACACGTGACCTGGCTGCAAAGCCAGGCCCGTCAGTCCAAGCGCCTGGGTGCGGTGTGCACCGGCAGTTGGGCCCTGGCGTGCGCCGGCCTGCTGGACGGGTTCGATTGCAGCGTGCACTGGGAATGTCTGGCCTCGATGCAGGAAGCCTTCCCGCGCGTGGCCATGAGCACCCGCCTGTTCACCCTGGACCGTAACCGTTTCACCAGCTCGGGCGGCACCGCGCCGCTGGACATGATGCTGCACCTGATCAGCCGTGACCACGGTCGTGAACTGTCGGCGGCCATCTCCGAGATGTTCGTGTACGAGCGCATCCGCAACGAACAGGATCACCAGCGCGTGCCGCTCAAGCACATGCTGGGCACCAACCAGCCCAAGCTGCAGGAAATCGTGGCGCTGATGGAAGCCAATCTGGAAGAGCCGATCGATCTGGATGAGCTGGCGGTGTATGTGTCGGTGTCGCGTCGGCAGCTGGAGCGGCTGTTCCAGAAGTACCTGCACTGCTCGCCGTCGCGCTACTACCTCAAGCTGCGGCTGATTCGTGCCCGGCAGTTGCTGAAGCAGACGCCTATGTCGATCATTGAAGTGGCGTCGGTGTGTGGCTTCGTGTCCACGCCGCACTTCTCCAAGTGCTACCGCGAATACTTCGGCATTCCGCCGCGTGACGAGCGCGTGGGGTCCAATACGGCGCAGCAGGTGGCAATGATGCCGATCCCGCAGGCCATGGTGCTGGCACCGCTGTCGGGGCCGATGTCGGCGCTGAGCCAGGCGCGCAACGAATCGACCTTTGCCAGTGTGCGGATTTAGGGATTTGTGGTGAGGCTGCCGGCCTCATCGCGAGCAAGCTTTGCTCCCACGGGTGTACACCTTCAGTGCGGTGCACGCCTGTGGGAGCAAAGCTTGCTCGCGATGAGGTCAGCGCCAACACAGCAAAATCCAGATCAATCAGTAAAGCCAAACATCCGCTTCGGCGTGCTCCACAGAATCTGCTCAAGCACCTTCTCATCCGGGAACAACCGCTCCACCAGCATCAGCAATGTACCGATATCCATCCGCTCATTGGCCCGCAAAAACGGCCAGTCCGAGCCCCACATGCAGTTCTCGGCGCCAAACGCCTCCAGCAATGTCCGCTGATAAGGCTGCCCATCGGCCCACGGATACTGCTGCCGGGAAAACTTCGACAACCCCGACAGCTTCACGAATGTCCGTTCCTGCCCCGCCAGCGACAGCAACGCCTTGAACGCCGCCTGATCCAGCCCCGCCGTTACGTCCGGGCGGCCGCTGTGGTCGATCAGCAAGGGCGTTGTGGTGCGCTTGAGCAGCGGCATCAGGTCAGGCAATTGATCATCCATCACCTGCACCTGGGCAAACAGGTCCAGCTCGGCCAGGCGCCCCATCAGCCCATCCACCGCCACGAACGGCGCGGTGCCGAGCATGGCGACGTTGAAGGCGATGCCCACCACGCCCTGTTCCTTGAGCCCCGCCAGTTCATCGCTGCCGATGGTCAGCGGCACCACGGCAATGCCCTTCGAGCGCCCCGGGTGTTCGGCCAGCGCGGCCAGCAGGCAGCGGTTGTCGGTGTTGTAGGCCGAAGTAGGACCCACGATCAGCGAGTGGCGAATGTTGTACGCCTGCATCACCGCCTCGTAATGCAGCGCGGTGCCCAACTCGTGCCCCTCGGGGCGATATTGGGTATCGGCTACGTAGGGGAACTGCGCCGGGTCGAAGATGTGGTGGTGGCAGTCGATCTTGGGTTGGGTCAGTACACTCATGGGTCACTCATCGAATAGGTGCTTCAAGCAGGCGCCGGGCGCGCTCGAGCGGTGGAGCCACTACGGCGTTGCGGTGATTGACGATGGCCAGCGCCGCGAACAGGGCAGGTATCGACAGCACGATAAAGATACTGGTGGTGCCGGGGAAGGCGCCCAGCAACAGGCCGCCCAGGGTGCCGCCCAGCTGGAACAGGCCGGCGGTGATCGCGGCTTTTTCCAGGCTCAGGCCGCCGGCGCGCATGATGGTGGGCAACCAGCCGTTGAGCAGGTAAATCACGAACAGGCCCATGAAGTAGGTCAGCCACAGCATCAGCGTACCGTGGGCGTAGCCGTTGGAGAACAGCTTGAACACTTGGGCCTTCCTGTCCAGGGCCGGGGTTTTGAGGGTGAAACGCGTGCCGGCGGCAAACACGCCGCCCATGCGCCGCAGAATGTCGCCGATGCTGCCCTGGGCGTGGTTGCGCACCACCATGTACAGGGCCGATTCGGGCAGCAGCCACACCAGCAGCGGTAGCACCACCAGCGGGCAGAGGCCGCCCAGCAGCAGTACCGATTTCCAGCCGCCCACGGGCAGCAGGCCGGCCGCAACGAAACCACCGGCGCCGGAGCCGATGTTGAAGCCGCAGTACATCAGGGTGATCAGCAGGCCGCGACGGCGCTCGGGCATGTATTCCGAGACCAGCGTCACGCAGTTGGGCATCACCGCGCCCAGACCCAATCCGGTCAGGAAGCGCAGGGTGGCCATTTCATAGGGGGTGCGGGCAAAGGTGCACATCACGCTGAACAACGCGAAGCAGAAGATCGATACTAGTAGCACGCGCTTGCGGCCCAGCCGGTCGGAGTAGGGGCCAGCCACCAGCGCGCCCAGGGCCACGCCGAACATCGCCGCGCCCAGGATCAGGCCCATCTGCGCGGGGGCCAGGCCCCAGTCCTGGACCAGGGCGGGGGCGATGAAGCCCATCACTGCGGCATCGTAACCGTCGAACAGGATAATCAGGGAGCACAGTGCCAGGACGAGCCACTGGTAGGGGGAAATGGCACGTGAATCGATCCACGCCTTGACGTCAACTGCAGGGCTGTTGTTCATCGGCATACACTCTCTTTCTTGTCATGGCGCCGGGGCGCTGTAAGAAAGAAGGTACGACTGGATCCAGCGGCCGTCTGCCGCGAAACGGTTATGCGGGTATGTGTTTTTTTTATGTCGCGCTATTGGCGAGGCGTCTGGCCCGCGGTTTTCGGGCCAGCAGCAGGGTCAGGCGCGCGATTGCTGGTACTGGGCCAGCGCGGGCAGCAGTTGCTTGTCGATGGCCTGGCGCACGGCCGGCAGGATGGTGGCGCTGCCGGTCAGCAGTTGCTCCACCATTTTGCGCAGGGCCTTGGCGCGGGCTTCGCTCAGGCCGCGCACGGCGTATTCGCAGGCTTGCTCGGCGCTGGCGCCCACGGGCATTTCGAAGCCCAGGGCCTTGAGGTGGCCAAGCAGGTCATCCTGATCGATCAGATCCACGTGCATCATGAGGCGAGTCCTTTTGTGAGGGGCTTTGGCCGATTCTGAAAGGGCCCGGGCAGCCCGGCAAGGGGTGATCGTCGCCGTGGCCGCGGTGGGCATGAGCGTGTCGTTTTCGGCTAAATCCGCCGCGGGTGGGCAGGGCACACTGACATCGGCTTCCAGCGTGCGGGTTTGGTCACCTTCGTCACGCTGATCGCAGCACACTGCGCCCCGATCCGGATACGGCCGGATCGGGGCTTTTTTTTGTCTGTGAGGGCCTCATCGCGAGCAAGCTTTGCTCCCACAGTGGTGAGGCATACACCTGTATTCGGTTCAACACTGTGGGAGCAAAGCTTGCTCGCGATGAGGCCCTCACAGGGTGATGGTGCGGCCGATGTTGATAGGGGATGGCTCATCGGCTTGCCCCGCCTGCAACCGCTCAAGACACTGCACCGTCGCCTCGCCGAACGGCGTCGACCTGGGCCCCGCCAGGTCCACATGCAACAGCATCTGCTCAGTGGTGGCCAGCGGCTGTTCATCATCCCCCGCGTGCAGGCTGTGATACAGGTGCAGCCGCTTGCGGTCATGGCCGATCACGCGGGTGTGCACCTGCACCTGGGTCCCCAGCTTCACCTCATGCAGATAATTGAGGTGGCATTCCAGGGTAAACAGCGAGCGCCGGTCGCGCGCCGGGTCCACGCCGATCTCGGCCATGAACGCATCCGTGGCATAGCTGAAGATCAGCAGGTAGAAGGCATCGCGCAGGTGGCCGTTGTAGTCCACCCATTCTTCCAGCACCGGGGTGCGGTAGCTGATCATTCGCTGAACTCCATGCCATGTTTGGCCTTGGTCACCCGCACCGCTTCCAGCACCGCCAGCAGGCAATCGTCGCGGTAGCGTTCCAGTGCGCTGATGCTGCGGCTGCCCAACTGGTCGCTGGTGCCATCGACCACGTCGTCGATCAGCGTGTCGGTCAGCTCCGGGGCGGGCAGGTAGGTCCAGGGCAGCTTCAGGGCCGGGCCGAACTGGCTCATGAAGTGGCGCATGCCGGCGTCGCCGCCCGCCAGGGTGTAGGTCAGGAAGGTGCCCATGAATGACCAGCGCAGGCCGGCGCCGAAGCGGATGGCGTCGTCGATTTCGCCCGTGGTGGCCACACCGTCGTTGACCAGATGCAGGGCTTCGCGCCACAGCGCTTCCAGCAGGCGGTCGGCAATGAAGCCGGGCACTTCCTTGCGCACGTGCAGCGGGCGCATGCCCAGCGACTGATAGACCTGGATCGCCGCCTGAACCGCTTCGGGCGCGGTTTGCCGGCCGCCCACCACTTCCACCAGCGGCAGCAGGTAGACGGGGTTGAACGGGTGGCCCACTACGCAACGTTCGGGATGGCGGGCGCCTTCGTAGAACTCGCTGGGCAGCAGGCCCGAGGTGCTGGAGGCGATCAGGGCGTCGGGCTTGGCGGCGGCGCTGATCCTGGCATGCAGTTCGAGCTTTAGTTCCAGGCGTTCCGGTGCGCTTTCCTGGATGAAGTCGGCGTTGCGTACGCAGGCCTCGATGGTGTCGACGAATTGCAGGCGCTCTTGGGATGCGCCTGCTGCCAGGCCGCTCTGCACCAGGGCCGGCCAGGCGTTGGCCACGCGCTTGCGCAGCGCCGCTTCCGCGCCCGGCGCCGGGTCCCAGGCCACCACGTCCAGGCCATGGGCCAGGGCGCGGGCTACCCAGCCGCTGCCGATTACGCCGCTGCCCAGTGCGGCGAAGGTCTTGATCTCGGTGATGAAGGTCATGGCAATTCCTTAAGTGCGACGGGTCAGTTTCATCTTGGCGCGGCCCTCGGCAGGGGTGAGTACGCGGGCGCCCAGGCGGGTCAGGATTTCGCTGGCGCGTTCCACCAGTTGGCCATTGGTGGCGAGCACGCCTTTTTCCAGCCACAGGTTGTCCTCCAGGCCCACGCGCACGTTGCCGCCCAGCAGCACCGCCTGCGCCGCCATGGGCATTTGCATGCGGCCGATGCCGAAACCGGCCCACACGGCGTCTGCCGGCAGGTTGTCGACCATGGCCTTCATGGTGGTGGTGTCGGCGGGCGCGCCCCAGGGGATGCCCAGGCACAGTTGGAACAGTGGGTCGTGCAGCAGGCCTTCCTTGATCATCTGCTTGGCGAACCACAGGTGGCCGGTGTCGAAAATCTCCAGCTCGGCCTTCACGCCCAGTTCAGTGATGCGCTTGGCGCCCGCGCGCAGCTGCGCCGGGGTGGACACGTAGATGGTGTCACCGTCGCCAAAGTTGAGCGTGCCGCAATCCAGGGTGCAGATTTCCGGCAGCAGCGCCTCTACGTGGGCCAGGCGGGTCAGCGGGCCGACCAGGTCGGTGTTGGGGCCGAACTCCATGGGCGACTCGCCCGGGCCGATTTCAAGGTCGCCGCCCATGCCGGCGGTGAGGTTGACGATGATGTCGATGTCGGCCTCGCGGATGCGCTCCATCACTTCGCGGTACAGGGCCACGTCGCGGCTGAATTTGCCGGTATCTGGATCGCGCACGTGGCAGTGGACCACGGTGGCGCCGGCCTTGGCGGCTTCCACGGCGGCTGCGGCGATTTGTTTCGGGGTGATGGGCACCAGGTGGCTCTTGCCGGTGGTGTCGCCGGCGCCGGTGAGGGCGCATGTAATGATCACGTCGTGGTTCATGCTGTCTCCTTGAATGTCAGGCGCACGTTTCCCTGGAACTACCCCGTGGGAGCGGGCTCTGCCCACGAAAAGCACGCCGCGCTTTGCAGCACATGCGCGGTGTTCGATTCGCGGGTAGAACCCGCTCCCACGAAGCCGGTCGTTCCCAAGGTTTGAGTGGGGGGGCTTTTAGGGATTGGTGGTCAGTTGCAGGTTCAGGTCAGCCGGTTTGCCGTCGAAGGTGGTCACGCCCGACAGCCAGCGTTTCTGGTCCTCGGGGTGGGCCTTGAGCCAGGCCTTGGCCGATTCCAGCGCATCCTTGTGGTCCAGCAGCGGCTGCATCATGCGGCTCTCGTCTTCGGCGCTGTAGGTCAGGTTGGTCAGCAGCTTGCCCACGTTGGGGCAGCGGCTGGCGTAATCCGGGGCGGTGACGGTCCACACGGTGGCCATGCCCTCGTTCGGCCCCAAGGCGTCCTGGCTGCCGCTGAGGTACGTCATCTTCAGGTTGACGTTCATGGGGTGCGGCGCCCAGCCGAAGAACACGATCGCCTCGTTGCGCTGGGTGGCGCGGGTGACCGCCGAGAGCATGCCGGCCTCGCTGGACTCCACCAGTTGGAAGTCACCCAGGCCGAACTGGTTCTTGGCGATCATTTCCTTGATCTGTTTGTTGGCGCCCGAGCCGGGCTCGATGCCGTAGATCTTGCCGCCCAGCTCCTTCTTGAATTTGGCGATATCAGAGAAGCTCTTCAGGCCCTTGTCGGCCAGGTAGGTGGGCACGGCCAGGGTGGCGCGGGCGTCCTTGAGGCTGGGTTCGGCCAGCACTTTCACCTGGTTCTGATCGACGAAAGGGGTGATGGTCTGCGTCATCAGCGGGTTCCAGTAGCCCAGGAACAGGTCCAGGCGCTGGTCACGGATGCCGGCGAAGATGATCTGCTGGGAGGCGCTGGTCTGCTTGGTCTGGTAGCCCAGGCCGTCGAGCAGCACCTGGGTCATTGCGCTGGTGGCCATCACGTCGGTCCAGTTGACCACGCCCAGGCGCACGTTCTTGCAGCTTTCGGGTTCGGCGGCCTGTGCGGCCGGCAGCATCGCGGTACTGGTGAGCATCAGCAGACAGCAGCTGATCAGTCTTTTCATGATGGCTCCTCTCGCGGCAGTTTCTAGTTATCAGGGGAGGGCGTCTGCGCACCCTGGACAACAAGGTAGCCCTTGCGGGCAGGGGGAATTCGCACTGCGGCGACCTGCACTTGCACTGCGGCGACCTGCGGCGTATTAACGAGGCTTCCCTGCACGAGCGCCGCCATGTCACAGGACTATTACTTCCTATTGCTGCCCGGCTTTTCCGCCATCGGTTTCATCTCGGCGGTGGAGCCCCTGCGCGTGGCCAACCGCTTTCGCAGCGAGTTGTACCGCTGGCACGTGCTGAGCCTGGACGGCGGGCCCGTGTTGGCCAGCAACGGCATGTCGGTGAATGCCGATGCGGCGCTGGAGCCGTTGGGGGCGGGTGCGACGTTGTTGATCGTCGCCGGGTTCGAACCGCTGAAGGCCTTCAACCCGGCCTTGCAGCACTGGCTGCATCGCCTCGATCACAACGGCGTTACGCTGGGCGGTATTGATACTGGTGCCTTTGTATTGGCCAGGGCCGGCCTGCTCGATGGCTACCGCGCCACCCTGCATTGGGAGGCGCTGGAGGCCTTCAAGGAGACTTACCCACAATTGCAGGCCACCCAGGAACTGTTCGAGATCGACCGGCGGCGCATCACCTCGGCCGGCGGCACCGCCTCCATCGACCTGATGCTTGACCTGATTGCCCAAGCCCATGGCAGCGCCCTGGCCATCGAGGTGTCGGAGCAGTTCGTGGTGGGGCGCATACGTCCGCGCAAGGATCACCAACGCATGCAGATCGCTTCACGGTATGGCGTGAGTAATCGCAAGCTGGTGCAGGTGATTGGCGAGATGGAGCAACACACCGAGTCGCCATTGAGTACCCTGGCGCTGGCCGAAGGTATCGCGGTAAGCCGGAGGCAGTTGGAGCGCCTGTTCAAGTTGCACCTGAACGACACGCCCACCGCGTTCTACCTGGGGCTGCGCCTGGAAAAGGCCCGTCAGCTGTTACGGCAGACGGGCATGAGTGTGCTGGAAGTCAGTATTGCCTGTGGGTTCGAATCGGCGTCGTACTTCACGCGCAGTTACAAGGGCAAGTTCGGACGCTGCCCGCGTCAGGAGCGGCCCAGGTAAGCGATGGGCCTGCCCTGGCCCGGTGCCCCGTTAAAGAAATGGTTTATTGAAATTGGCCGATATATCCGAATATCCCGTCGTGGCAAGTTCTTCCAGGCACTGTTGAATGGTGGGCTGCCTGAACTGGTAATGGTTTTCGTCCAATACGTGACTGGAAGCGTAACCCCCAATTTTCTGCATCTTCGAACTCCTGAACAGGTCAAGGAAAAACGACAAGTCACCTCCACTCCAGCGCTCTTCCATGGAAATATCAATCATGGTGACCACCAACGCGGAGCATTGGCCCGATGGCTTTTCCACTGGCGTCATCTGAAAACTGCCCGATTGTCCGGGCCCTGAGGACAACAGTAGGCCCATGGCTTTTTCATCTTTTCCGATTTTCCACAGTTTGAACTCCATGAACTCCGCCAGCTCCCCATGACCCACTCGATCGACCATCATGGAGGTCACTTCCGGGATGCTCGGGGAGGACTTCACATCGCCTTTGCGAAACTCGACCTCCTTTTGCCGCTTCCAGCCTGCATGCTGGAGGCAGTAGCAATAACGTGCCGTCCATCTCTGTTCGCCCCTGCGGGCGTCAAGGCTCGCGTAATATTGAGCGAGGTAAGTGCAGTTCATCAGTGCTTCATTGTCGTCGTCCGGCAGGCCTTTCTTCAAGGCAGTGACCTTGTGGTTACCCACCAGCACGACATCATCCTTGATTGCGCTTTGAACCGACGGGGTGGTGGCTAGACGTTTTGCTCCCGCCCGCACGGGTTGCTTTCTGATCGAGCTCAGCAATTCCTCGAAGACAATATCTCCTTCTTCGGGATTGAAATTGTAGTTGCTCATTGAACGCTCCTTGTTCTCAAAGGCGAATCTTTTCAAAGTCTTCTTTGCGGCGTTTGCCAATCGCTTTAATCATTCCGTCGCGGGTCAGATTGATCATTTCGCGATTGACTGTGCACATTTGCGCACTGCCGTATATCTGAATCTCGGAGCGGTGCCGAGGGACAAATAAAAGGCTGGTTTGGCGTGTTGTGGTTTTATAGAAACAGCAGGAAATCAGCACTTTCACCGCGCCGGATTGTGTTTCCCCGCAAGGCAACAGCTGAAACCCGCCCCCACGCTGACCGATGGCATGTCGGTTGAAGGTCGCTAGTTGATGGCGTGCCAGTGAGGTCAATGATGTTCTCAACGATTCAAGCAACACCGCAGCGCTTTGCCCACTGCCTACAGTGGCGAGAGACATCAGGTGCAAGGCCAGTTGCTCAATGGTGAAGCGGGGTTGATCAGTGGTGATTTCCTTGAGCTGATTGCTGGTCAGATTCCAACCGATTCTTCCAAGGGTATCGAGATATCGGTCATGCCAACCTTGCATGTCGAATTCGCGATCGTGGTAGGCATCGGCTTTTGCTTGGGCATAAACGGTCGCTGTTTCGATGTCGAGGGCGTTCTGCGAACTCATGTCTTCTTCGAAAGTGATCAAAGAGCTGCGGGCGGTCGCGGCATGCTTTTGCCCTTCATCGGGATTAAGCGTGGTGCTCTGCGTGTAAAGGCTTTCGCCGAGCGGCGCGTAGAATGCAGAGGCTTGCGTGCCGGCCTCGAGCTGATTGAACGCTGCCAGACGCTCTTCTAGGGGCATATCCCGGTAGTTGACGCTAGGCATTTAGTGATTCCCCAAAGTAGTTGGGTGACAACAGTCGGGCAGGTAGCCTCGACCCGCGTGATGCGAGCCAAGGCTTCCCCGTCAAGGTCAGATAGCCTGTGATTCCTTGTCAGCCTCCACTGGCCTGGTCAAGGTTCTTGAGGTAACGGCGGGCGTATTCCCCGACGCTTGACTGCAAGTGGTCGTTCAACCGCCAGAAATCAGCCCCCAGACGATATTCGGTACAGGACAGGTGCGCGCACGGTAACGAATGCTCCCCTTCAGTCCTGCCGTCATCTTCATTGACCCAAGCCAGCGTCAGCACAATGACATGGGTGGCTGAAGTGACGACCGTTGCGCTCAGCGCCGCGGCCCGTTTTGCACCCAAAGGGTCCGGAAGCGTTGGCAGGGCAGTGATAGAGTCGAGGAGTTCGCGGACTAGCTTCGCTTGCGCCGTCGACAGTTGCTCATCAGCGAACCCCGTCAACAATTCGGCGCCCAGGCGTTCCTGCTCATCCTGTTGAACCAGGAACGCTTGCCGCTGAACGATCCACTCCATGTCTCGCAGTACTACGCCTTGAAAGTGTTGCCAGGATGTCGCGGGCTTCTGCTTGTGCCGCTGGTCCGCGCCGATCTGCGCAAACACCAGTGCCTGGATCACTGTCTGACGGCAATCGGGCGTCAGGATATCCAGTGCGCCGCATGTTCTCGAACATATGAACCGCGTAGTAGTGTTGGCTTCCATGTCAGGCCACCTGATGATTGATAGAAAAATTACTTGTCGTTTTCCGGCAGTTTGATGGTGGCGAATTGATTCTTCGCGTTGCGTTTGAGCCAGCCAGAAACTTCAGTGCGCATTTCGTCGTCGTAGTCCTCGCGAATAAATAAAGTGCGTTGCGCAGTGCCGTATATGTGGATGTTGGATTTGTTCCAGTTGACGAACAGGAACTTGCCTTTGTTGATCGAACTCTTGAAGTAGGACGAGGCCAGCAGCACGACGCAACTGCCGTTGGCTTTCTGCCCGGCGGGCATCATCTGGAAGTTCGCGCCTTGCCGATGGCTGCTCAACTTTTCGAACAGCCCCAGCGCTTTCTGATCGTCCTTGATACCGGCCAAGGCCTCTTTGATGCCGGCCAGCAGGATCTTCCCAGCCCCCCCGGCGCCCAGTGCAGCACTGCCTAGCAATTTGAGCGCCACCGCATCGACCTTCACCGACGTGTCACTGGTGCCCATCTCTTCGAAGCCCCAACTTTGCAGGCCCAGACCCAGAATGCCCATCACCTTCGTGTACTCCTTGTACCAGTCGATGATGTTCGTTTCCTTATCGTGTGCGCGGTTTGCACACGCCTCGGCGTACCGGCCCATGTTGTTGAGGTCGCGCTCGTTGGCCAGTGACAGATCGCCTTCGAAAGTGTTGACGGCGTTGCCCGCGACCACGCCGCGGCGCTGGCTCTCATCGGGCGAATACTCGTCGTCATCCTCTAAAATTACGCGAGTACCGATAACACCGGCTTGACTATCAGGCAGGCAAATCTTTTCGAATTCGGCCAGGCGGGAGGTGATGGATTGTTCGTTGGTGATAAGCATCGTGAAGTCCTTTTTGATCTGAAGCATGAGTGCTTCAGAGGACTTCACGATAAATAATGCTATGCCCCCGTCGCGAGATGGAAATTCCATCAATATTCAAAGGGAACTGATGCGTTGATGCCGTTGCGCTGCCTTAGCGAACTTTAAGCAGCAACGCGCACGCTGCCTTGTAAGCATCGTGCTGATACTTGTTCAACGAGGCCGGAATATCAAGATCATGCTTCTTGGCCTGGGCATTGATGCTTTGCGGGGACACTAATTCCACTGCGCAGTTATCCAGTAGTTGTAGGACACCTTCGATCTTGAAAGTAACCGGCCCACCGGCAAACTCACCTTTCTTGCTGCGCTTCTTGATGGCCAGGTGAGTAATGCCGTTCTCGGCGATCAGCGCTGCCGCCTGACGCGCAAAGGCCTTGACCTGAGCGGCGTCCTCGTCGTCTTCCAGCGCCAGCTTTTTCAAAGGCAGGGGCAGGTGCGCCAGGGCACCGCCTTCGATGCTGGCCAGGGCGAAGATGGCTTCGCTGGCCTTGATGTCGATACCGCAGATTTTCATGGAATGCCTTGGGTAGGGGAATTATTGCTCGGGTACGTCGCCTTCATCGCCCGGGTTGGCCAGGGTCTGCAGGTATTCGGAGCGCTCGTCGCTCTTCTGCGCAATGCAGTCGTCCTGGGCGGTGGTAAACTCGGGCGTGCCGGGCTTGGCTTCGAAGGTCTCGATGGCGCAATCGGCGTCGCGGGTTTTTTCCCACTGGGCCTGGGCCGCGGTGATCAGGTCTTTCATCTTGGCCTGTTTGCCCGGTTCGCCGCTGAAGTTGGTCTTGGCGCGGTCGAGCAGGTCCTTGAAGGCGTCCTTGAGCTCGCTTTCGGCAGTTTTCTTGTTGTACGCCGAGCAGGCCAGGCTGGCCTTGCTGTCGTCGACGTTGTCGCAGGGGGTAGGGCCGTCTTCGGCCGCGTGGGCGCCCAGGGAAGCCAGAGCCAGTACCAGTAACCAAGATTTCATGTGCGAGATCCCCGCCAAAATTGCGATAACGATGGCGGGGATTTTGGCTGACCTCGAGCGTAAAGAACAGTGGCCGGGTGTGAAACAGTCGGCACCGGGTGATGCAGCCCGAGCGCCTACAGCCTGATCTGACCGAGGAGGTGATCCCCTAGCAGATGGGAGCGCTTACGCAATACAGGCAGCAGCAACGCCAGCGTATTGAGGTCGATCTCCAGACCATACCCAGTTCCGAAGACGTCGTTGATTGCAGACCAATGGCCAGGATTGATGCTATCGCGCACCATTTTTTCGGTGAAGTGGGTGAACAGCAAACTGGCACGAGCCGTATGGCCCGCTTGCTGAATTATGGGAGTGGCCTGGAAGGAAAACTCGGTCCCGCTCGGGTTTCTGGCCACGCTCAATAGCCAGCGATACTTCTCGTCGTTGGACAAGGATGCCGTGGTGAATACGTCGCTAAGGTGCCGTGTCATCTCGGCCCCGCCAATTCTGTCTGCCAGACGAATCAGCACATGCTCGATGATGGGGGCCTCAATGTCAGGGCGCTTTACCTGCACCGGCGGGCTGACCCTCCAGCCGCAATCGGCGAATGCCTGTGCCCAGAGACGGCGGGCTGCCGGGCTGTGCATGGAAATTTGATCCCTTAATGTCAGCAGGTAGGCATAACGAGTGCAGTACAGAAACGCTTCAAGATAGTCGTCTTCCACCCCCCTGCCCGCGCTGAGCAGGGAGCGGTCCGAGAAAAGCGTCACGCTGCTCATTACCGCGCTGGGCAAGGCGGGCACTTGCCCGGGCGGACCGCTCAGGTCGCTGCGTTGTTCGTTCTGTCGGGCGAACGCGCTCAGATTTTCGCGCAAGCTCGAAAAGTCGATGGTAGTCATGGGGTGGCTCCTGCCAGTGCGGCCGCCCCTGCGGCGGCCGCGGGTCATCAGGTTATGGACCGACTGCCACGGGGATCAGCATGCAAGGATTCACCGTGCCGGCTGTGACCGTGATCCTGAAGAGGAATCCGGAGAGGGGATTGCTGGACCTTGACGCTTTCAACAACCCCCCTGTCGTTTTTGCATCCGGATGCTTCGGCGCGCAGGCATATGCTGGCCCCAAAGCGCCGGCAGACGTTTCGGCGCGTGATTAACCAAAGGGGACAGCCTGATGAGCCCAGCCGAACTGCACGCCGACAGCATCGTTATCGATGGCCTGATCATCGCCAAATGGAACCGCGAGCTGTTCGAGGACATGCGCAAGGGCGGCCTGACCATGGCCAACTGCACCGTTTCGGTGTGGGAAGGCTTCCAGGCCACCATCGACAGCATCTGCAAAAGCCAGAAGCTGATGCGCGAGAACAGCGACCTGGTGATGCCCGTGCGTACCACCGCCGACATTCGCAAAGCCAAGGAACTGGGCAAGACCGGCATCCTGTTCGGCTTCCAGAACGCCCACGCCTACGAAGACCAGATCGGCTACGTGGAAGTGTTCAAGCAACTGGGCGTGGGCATTGTGCAGATGTGCTACAACACCCAGAACCTGGTGGGCACCGGCTGCTACGAGCGCGACGGCGGCCTGTCGGGTTTCGGTCGCGAGATCGTCGCCGAGATGAACCGCGTTGGCGTGATGTGCGACCTGTCCCACGTCGGTTCCAAGACCTCTGAAGAGGTGATCCTGGAGTCCAAGAAGCCGGTGTGTTACTCCCACTGCCTGCCGTCCGGGCTCAAGGAGCACCCGCGCAACAAGTCCGATGAAGAACTGAAGTTCATCGCTGACCACGGCGGTTTCGTTGGCGTGACCATGTTTGCGCCGTTTTTGGCCAAGGGCATCGAGTCGACCATCGACGACTACGCCGAAGCCATCGAATACACCATGAACATCGTCGGCGAAGACTCCATCGGCATCGGCACCGACTTTACCCAGGGCCACGGCCAGGACTTCTTCGAATACCTGACCCACGACAAGGGCTACGCCCGTCGCCTGACCAACTTCGGCAAGATCATCAACCCCCTGGGCATCCGCACCGTGGGCGAGTTCCCGAATCTGACCGAAACCTTGCTCAAGCGCGGCCACAGCGAACGCGTGGTGCGCAAGATCATGGGCGAAAACTGGGTCAACGTATTGAAGGACGTGTGGGGCGAATAACGCCTTAACCCGCCTCACCCCCTTATTTCAAATTTCTGGAGTTAAGTTTCCATGGCCAAGATCGCCCCGCAATTGCCAATCGAAGTCGACAGCGAAACCGGTGTCTGGACCTCCGACGCCCTGCCGATGCTGTACGTGCCGCGCCATTTCTTCGTCAACAACCACATGGGCATCGAGGAAGTGCTAGGCGCCGACGCCTATGCCGAGATCCTCTACAAGGCCGGCTACAAATCCGCCTGGCACTGGTGCGAGAAGGAAGCCGAATGCCATGGCCTGGAAGGCGTGGCGGTGTTCGAGCACTACATGAAGCGCCTGTCGCAACGCGGCTGGGGCCTGTTCAAGATCCAGGACATCGACCTGGAAAAGGGCACCGCCAGCGTCAAGCTTGAGCACTCCTGCTTTGTGTACGTGTACGGCAAGGTCGGCCGCAAGGTGGACTACATGTTCACCGGCTGGTTCGCCGGCGCCATGGACCAGATTCTGGCTGCCAAGGGCAGCGCCATCCGTACCGTCGCCGAGCAGGTGTACGGCGGTTCGGAAGAAGGCCACGAAGATGGCCTGTTCACCGTCAAGCCGTTGTAAGTCGAGGAAACCGTCATGGCTTTCGAAGCGATGTTCCAGCCGATCCAGATCGGCAAGTTGACGATCCGCAACCGCGTGCTCAGCACCGCGCACGCCGAGGTGTATGCCACCGATGGCGGCATGACCACTGATCGTTACGTCAAATACTACGAAGAGAAAGCCAAGGGCGGCATCGGCCTGGCGATCTGCGGCGGTTCGTCCAGCGTGGCCATCGACAGCCCGCAAGGCTGGTGGAAATCGGTGAACCTGGCCACCGACAAGATCATCCCGCACTTCCAGAACCTGGCCGACGCCATGCACAAGCATGGCGCCAAGATCATGATCCAGATTACCCACATGGGCCGCCGCTCGCGTTGGGACGGCGAGCACTGGCCCACGCTGATGTCGCCGTCGGGCATCCGCGAGCCGGTACACCGTGCTACCTGCAAGACCATCGAGCCCGAGGAAATCTGGCGCGTGATCGGCAACTACGCCAGCGCCGCGGCGCGGGCCAAGGCCGGCGGCCTGGACGGCGTGGAATTGTCGGCGGTGCACCAGCACATGATCGACCAGTTCTGGAGCCCGCGGGTCAACAAGCGTACCGACGAATGGGGCGGCAGCTTTGAAAACCGCATGCGCTTTGGCCTGGAAGTGATCAAGGCCGTGCGCAAGGAAGTGGGCCCTGATTTCTGCGTGGGCCTGCGTATCTGCGGCGACGAATTCCACCCCGATGGCCTCAGCCACGAGGACATGAAGCAGATCGCCAAGTACTACGACGACACCGGCATGATCGACTTCATCGGTGTGGTGGGCTCGGGTTGCGACACCCACAACACCCTGGCCAACGTTATCCCCAACATGAGTTATCCACCGGAGCCGTTCCTGCACCTGGCCGCCGGTATCAAGGAAGTGGTCAAGGCGCCGGTGCTGCACGCGCAGAACATCAAGGACCCCAACCAGGCCACGCGCATTCTGGAAGGCGGCTACGTGGACATGGTCGGCATGACCCGTGCGCACATCGCCGACCCGCACCTGATCGCCAAGATCAAGATGGGCCAGGTGGACCAGATCAAGCAGTGCGTGGGCGCCAACTACTGCATCGACCGCCAGTACCAGGGCCTGGACGTGCTGTGCATCCAGAACGCCGCGACCTCGCGTGAATACATGGGCGTGCCGCACATCATCGAGAAATCCACCGGGCCCAAACGCAAGGTGGTGGTGGTCGGTGCCGGCCCTGCGGGCATGGAAGCGGCGCGCGTGTCGGCCGAGCGTGGCCATGACGTGACGCTGTTCGAGAAGAAAGACTTCATTGGCGGGCAGATCACCACGGCATCGAAAGCGCCGCAGCGTGACCAGATCGCCGGTATTACCCGCTGGTTCCAGCTGGAATTGGCACGCCTGAAAGTCGACCTGCGCCTGGGCACCGCCGCCGATGCGGCAACCATTCGCGACCTGCGCCCCGACGTGGTGGTGCTGGCCGTGGGCGGCCACCCGTTCCTGGAGCAGAACGAGCACTGGGGCGCGGAAGAAGGCCTGGTGGTCAGCAGTTGGGACGTGCTGGACGGCAAGGTGGCACCGGGCAAGAACGTGCTGGTGTACGACACCATCTGCGAATTCACCGGCATGTCGGTGGCCGACTTCCTGGCCGACAAGGGCGCCCAGGTGGAGATCGTCACCGACGACATCAAGCCGGGCGTGGCGATTGGCGGTACGTCGTTCCCTACCTACTACCGCAGCATGTACCCGAAAGAAGTGATCATGACCGGCGACTTCATGCTGGAAAAGGTCTACCGCGAGGGCGACAAGCTGGTGGCGGTGCTGGAGAACGAATACACCGGGGCCAAGGAAGAGCGCGTGGTGGATCAGGTGGTGGTGGAGAATGGCGTGCGTCCGGACGAGAAGCTCTATTACGAGCTCAAGCAGGAGTCGCGCAACAAGGGCCAGATGGACATCGAGGCGCTGTTCGCCATCCAGCCTCAGCCGGCATTGAGCCAGGCGGGGGACGGGTACCTGCTGTATCGCATCGGCGACTGCGTGGCCCAGCGCAACACCCATGCGGCGATCTATGACGCTTTGCGCCTGTGCAAGGATTTCTGAGCCGCCCTGACGCTTGAATTCCTGTGGGAATGGATTGTGTGGGAGCGGGCTCTGCCCGCGAAGCAGCCACCGCGGTGCTTGATTCGCGGGCAGAGCCCGCTCCCACAGGATCTGCGTTGGCATCCCTTTATTCGAGACCTTAGGGTCTTTAGGGGCTTCACATGTTGAACACCATCCTCCCCATCTTGCTATTCGCCGCCCTGGCCCTCGGCGTGCTCGGCGCCGTGCGCCGCGTGCGCCTGTGGCGCCA
>KI547170.1:317352-325213 GCA_000497835.1 gamma proteobacterium L18
TATTCGAGACCTTAGGGTCTTTAGGGGCTTCACATGTTGAACACCATCCTCCCCATCTTGCTATTCGCCGCCCTGGCCCTCGGCGTGCTCGGCGCCGTGCGCCGCGTGCGCCTGTGGCGCCAGGGCCGCCCGGCCGCCGTGGACCTGCTCGGCGGCCTGCTGGCCATGCCGCGCCGCTACATGGTCGACCTGCACCACGTGGTGGCCCGCGACAAATACATCGCCAACACCCACGTGGCCACCGCCGGTGGCGCGGTGCTGTCCATCGTGCTGTCGATCCTGGTGCACGGTTTCGGCCTGCATAACCGTATCCTGGGTTACGCACTGCTGCTGGCCACCGTGATCATGTTCGTCGGCGCCGTGTTCGTCTTCAAACGTCGCCTCAACCCGCCTGCACGGCTGTCGAAAGGCCCGTGGATGCGCCTGCCGAAAAGCCTGCTGGCGTTCTCCGCCAGCTTCTTCCTGTTGACCCTGCCGGTGGCAGGCATCCTGCCCGCCGACTTCGGTGGCTGGGTATTGGCCGCCATCCTGGCGGTGGGCGTGCTGTGGGGCGTGTCCGAGCTGTTCTTCGGCATGACCTGGGGCGGCCCCATGAAGCACGCCTTCGCCGGTGCCCTGCATCTGGCCTGGCACCGCCGCGCCGAACGCTTTGGCGGTGGCCGTTCCACCGGCCTCAAGCCGCTGAACCTGGCTGACCGGGACGCGCCGCTGGGCGTGGAAAAGCCCAAGGACTTCACCTGGAACCAACTGCTGGGCTTCGACGCCTGCGTGCAGTGCGGCAAGTGCGAAGCGGCCTGTCCGGCCTTCGCCGCCGGCCAGCCGCTGAACCCGAAAAAGCTGATTCAGGACATGGTGGTCGGCCTGGCCGGTGGCACCGACGCCAAGTTCGCCGGCAGCCCCTACCCCGGCAAGCCGATCGGTGAGCACGGCGGCAACCCGCATCAACCCATCGTCAACGGCCTGGTGGACGCCGAAACCCTGTGGTCGTGCACCACCTGCCGCGCCTGCGTGGAGGAGTGCCCGATGATGATCGAGCACGTGGACGCCATCGTCGACATGCGTCGCCACCTCACCCTGGAAAAGGGCGCCACGCCGAACAAGGGTGCCGAGGTGCTGGACAACCTGATCGCCACCGACAACCCCGGCGGTTTCAACCCCGGCGGGCGGATGAACTGGGCGGCTGACCTCAACCTCAACGTGTTGAGCGAGAAGAAGACGGCGGATGTGCTGTTCTGGGTCGGTGACGGCGCTTTCGACATGCGTAACCAGCGCACCCTGCGTGCTTTCGTCAAGGTGCTGAAAGCCGCCAAGGTCGACTTCGCCGTGTTGGGCCTGGAAGAGCGCGACAGCGGTGACGTGGCTCGCCGCCTGGGCGACGAAGCCACCTTCCAGACGCTGGCCAAGCGCAATATCCAGACCCTGAACAAATACAGCTTCAAACGCATCGTCACCTGCGACCCGCACAGCTTCCACGTGCTGAAAAACGAATACGGCGCCTTCGACGGCAACTACCTGGTGCAGCACCACAGCACCTACATGGCCGAACTGGTGACCGAGGGCCTGCTCAACCTGGGGCAGCACAAGGGCGGCAGCGTTACCTACCACGACCCTTGCTACCTGGGCCGCTACAACGGCGAGTACCAGGCCCCGCGTGATGTGCTGAAAGCGTTGGGCATCGAGGTGCGCGAAATGCAGCGTTCCGGCTTCCGTTCCCGTTGCTGCGGTGGCGGTGGCGGCGCGCCGATCACCGACATCCCCGGCAAGCAGCGTATCCCCGACATGCGCATGGACGACATCCGCGAAACCCAGGCGGAGCTGGTGGCCGTCGGTTGTCCACAATGCACCGCCATGCTCGAAGGCGTTGTCGAACCCCGCCCCCTGATCAAGGACATCGCCGAACTGGTGGCTGATGCGCTGGTGGAAGAGGCAATGGCGGTAAAGCCGCCAGCGGTTAAACGTATCCCTGCGGAGGTGCATTGATGAGCGACATAATCCGCCGCGACCCGCGGGCTGAAAGGATCGCCCGCAATCGCCTGCACCCGCTGCACGCGGCCATGCAGCCGGTGCAGGCATCGTGGATGGGGCCTGCGGGCGTCATCCGCAAGAACCCCCATGCCGTGGGCTTCATCGGCCCCAATGGCATCAAGCGCATTGATCGCAGCGGCGCGCAGCAGGGCGGTTCGAGCAAACGTTCGACCACCGTGGAAGTGCTGTTGCCGCTGCATCAGGTCACCGAACCTGCTTTCTACATCGCTGTTGTGCCTGATATGGTCGGCGGCCGCCTGAGCAGCCACGACCGCGACCTGCTGGGCCTCGCCCATCAGTTGGCGGGCACTGACGGCGCGGTGCTGGCCATCGTCTTTGGCGAACACAAGGAAAGCGGCTTTTCCACGGCCGGCGTCGACCGCTTGCTGGAAATCACCGGTGAGGAATACGACGGCTACGCACCGGAGCAACGCATCCAGGGCCTGCGGGCTGTGGATAACCAATTCAACCCGCGCCACTGGCTGCTGCCCGACAGCCGCAGCGGTGGCGGCGAACTGGGCCGCCGCCTGGGCGCCAGCCTGGGCGAACGCCCGGCCACGCGGGTATGGCAAATCAAGGACGGCCAGTGCACAGGCCGTGCCGGTGCGGGTCAGCAGGACATCAGCCGCGCCTTGCCACGCCTGATCCTGGCCGCCGCCGAATGCGCCGAGCCGGTGGACGAAACCCGCCACGAAGCGCTGCCCGTGCAGTTATCCACAAGCGTGGCGCGTAGCCTGTCGCGCATCGACGACCTTGGCGCGGTGGCCGTGGACCCTGCAGCCATCCCCATGGCCGAGGCCGAGTTCATCTTCTCCGGCGGCAACGGCGTCAAGGACTGGGACCTGTTCCACCGCACCGCTGCCGCCCTGGGCGCTACCGAAGGTGCCTCGCGGGTGGCCGTGGACGATGGCTTCATGACCCGCGACCGCCAGGTCGGCGCCAGCGGCACCTGGGTGACTGCGCGGGTGTATGTGGCTGTGGGTATCTCCGGCGCCATCCAGCATTTGCAGGGCATCGGTGCCTGCGACAAGGTGATTGCCATCAACCTGGACCCAGGCTGCGACATGATCAAGCGGGCCGACCTGTCGGTGATCGGCGAAAGCGCCGAACTGCTCAAGGCCCTGATCGACGCCGTGGACGCCTACCGTAACGAAGCCAAGCGCGATGCCGCCTGAGGTGCACATGAACATGAAAGTCGTCAGCCTGGTATCGATTGGCGCCCACCCCACCTCTGGCCGCAGCCGCCGCGCCGAGCAGGACTCGCGCGCGGTGGAACTGGGGTTGCAGTTGGCTGGGGATAACTTGCAGGTGGTGCATGCCGGCGATGTCGCCGAACCGGCCCTGCGTGCCTACCTGGGCATGGGGTTGGCGCACATGGATGTGCTCGAGCAAACCGCTGGGAGCGATGTGTTGCCGGTGCTGGCCGATTATCTACACGAGGTCGGCGCGCAATTGGTGCTGGCCGGGACCCAGGCAGAAACCGGGGAGGGGTCGGGCATGTTGCCGTTCCTGCTGGCGGAAAAGCTGGGCTGGCCGTTGGTAACTGGGCTGGCGGAGGTCGAATCCGTCAGCAACGGCGTGGCCCAGGTGCTGCAGGCCCTGCCGCGCGGCCAGCGCCGTCGCCTCAAGGTGCGGCTGCCCATGCTCGCAACGGTGGACAACGCCGCGCCCAAGGCGCGCCAAAGCGCCTACGGGCCGGCCCAGCGCGGGCAGTTTCAGGTGGACGCGGTGGATATCGTCATCGACGACTTATACACAGCTGCCGAGCTGACCCCGGCCAAGCCGCGGCCCAAGCGCTTGAAGGTGATCAAGGCCAAGAGCGGTGCGGATCGGATGAAGGCGGCAACGGCCAAGGCCAGTGGTGGGGGTGGGCAGGTGCTCAAGGGCGTGAGTGCGCAGGAAGGGGCGCAGGCGATTCTGAAGTTGCTGGTGGAAGAGGGTGTGGTGCGCTAAGCAGGACCGCGTCGCCTTCATCGCGAGCAAGCTTTGCTCCCACAGGGGTGCAGCGTTCACGCTGTGGGAGCAAAGCTTGCTCGCGAGAGGCCCTCACAGACGCCCATGCCCCAGAGTGAATATAAAGCTCCAGTTGCCCACAATCCGTGTGCGTGGCCGTGTGGATAAGTTGTTCGTGCATGGCTGCAAGCCACGTCGATCAAGCGCTGTAGCCACATGATCAAATTTTGACCAGCCTAAGTAGCTGTTTTTCGAAAGAAAATACCCGCCTTTTGCCCACAATCCTTGTTGGCGTCTCTGTGGATAATCTGTTCGCCCAATGCTGCAAGCCACGCCCCGCAAGGGTTTGGCAGGTTTGTTCGTTTTTTGATCAAAGCAGCATAAATGCGCCTGAAACGCAGGTTTTCTGCGGCCTCCAGCAGTTTTCCACAACCCCGAAGCATACGCGCACGAGTTGCGCACAAAGTCTGTTGGCGCTTTTGTGGATAAGGTGTTCGCGCTACGCTGGAGGCCACGTATTCCGTGGCTTACAAGCATTTGTACGATTTTTGATCAGCGCGCCTCAGAAAAGCATCAACCCGATAAGTCACGGTTTTTTTTGGATTTCTTTCACAGGCGGGCAGCGCTTGCCCACAATTACTGTGGGCCTGGCTGTGGATAAGATGTTGGTGCAAGGCTACAGGCCTTGCCAGGCAAGGCCGCGATCCAATCTGATGATTTTTTGATCAGATAACCCGTAGCCGCTGCCGCAGGCAGCGGCTACGTCGGGTCATCACACAAGTTTTACTTCCTGAGCTTCAGGGCCTTTTTTCCCTTCCACAACAACATACGATACTGAGTCGCCGTCGCGGATTTGGTCAATCAGACCTTGAATCTGGACGTAGATATCCATACCGCCGTCATCGGGCGTGATAAGCCCGGTGCCCTTTGATGGATTGAACGTTTTTACTCGACCGGTTTGCTCGCTACCCATGACCTGTACTCCAGACATTGATCGAGCGCTCACTGAACCACGCCCGGTCAATTTGAGTAACTGTCAGAACTAACAGGTGGGCCTGACTTCGCCTGTGCACAGGCGAAGTCAGCGACGGGCGGTTACTCGTGCACTGCCACACCCTTCAGGTACGGCGCCGGCGCCGCCCCCAGGTTGCTGAGCATGCGCTCGCTGTACCAATCGATGAAGTTCACCACGCCAAACTCGTAGGTTTTGGAGTAAGGGCCAGGCTGATAGGCGGTGGAGTTGATGCCTTTCTGATTCTCTTCAGCCAGGCGACGGTCCTGGTCGTTGGTGGCGTCCCACACCTGGCGCATGCGGTCCACGTCGTAGTCCACGCCTTCCACGGCGTCCTTGTGCACCAGCCATTTGGTGGTGACGACGGTTTCCTGGGCGCTGATGGGCCACACGGTGAAGACGATGATGTGGTCGCCCATGCAGTGGTTCCACGAGTGCGGCAGGTGCAGGATGCGCATCGAACCCAGGTCGGGGTTCTGGATGCGGCCCATCAGCTTTTTGCAGCCGACCTTGCCGTCCAGGGTCATGGACACGGTGCCCTTGAGCAGCGGCATGCGCACGATGCGGTTGCGCAGGCCGAAGCTGGCGTGGGCGTAAGGGATTTTCTCGGCTTCCCAGGCGGCGGCGCTGGCGGCCACGTGATCCTTGAAGGCCTGGTCGGCGCGCGGGTCGGTGACGTCGTCCCACTCCAGCAGGGTTTTCAGCAGCTCGGGGTGTGAGCCGCCGCAGTGGTAGCACTCGCGGTTGTTTTCCAGCACCAGCTTCCAGTTGGCTTTTTCCACCAGGGTGGTGGTGATCGCCACCTTGGTGTTTTCCATGTCGTAGGGTTCCATGTAGTGTTCCAGCGTGCGCAGGAACTCGTCGATGGCCGGTGGGTTCTGCGCCAGGCTGATGAAGATGTAGCCGCCGGCGGTCTTCACGTTCACCGGTTTGAGGCCGTACTGCTTCATGTCGAAGTCGGCGCCCATCTCGGTGCCGGCGAACAGCAGGCGGCCGTCCAGCTCGTAGGTCCATTGGTGGTAATGGCACACCAGTTTGGCGACCTTGCCCTTTTCGCTGGTGCACAGGCGCGAGCCCCGGTGACGGCACACGTTGTGGAACGCATGGACCACGCCATCGGCACCGCGCACCACGATGATGGGGTTCTTGCCGATTTGCAGGGTGATGAAGTTGCCCTTGGTGGGGATCTCGCTGGTCATGCCGGCGATCAGCCACTCTTTCTGGAAGATCTCCTGCATGTCGATGTCGAACAGGCGCTCGTCGTTGTAGAACGGCTGGGGCAGCGAAAACGTCCGCTCCCGGGTCTGCAGCATTTCAGCGGTGGCCTTGCGTGCGGGTTCCAGCGGGTCGCCCAGGCTCAGGGTAGCGGTAACGTCCATCGTGTGTGTCCTCATGGCCATCTGTGCGGCCGCGAAAAGTGGCTGATACGGTTTGCAACGCAAGGCTTCATTTACAGCGGTTCATTTGCCGTGGAGTGTGCGTCCGCCGCAGCCGCGAACCTTATCCATGGGCGACATGGCCCAATCCATTCCCGACGCGCCAGCCCTTGCACCATGGGGCTGGTCGCCATAAGTATGTGAATGTCGCAGATAGGAAAGTGACAGCGACACGGCCCACGCAGAATCCTCCCCCATGAGGCCGACAGTCGGCCGTGGAGATGAGCATGTCCAACAGCTTCCTGAGCCCCGTAAATACCCAGACATGGGCCAATGGCCGCCATGTGGTCCGTTGCGTCAAGGTCATCCAGGAAACCTGGGACGTGCGCACCTTCTGTTTCATGGCCGACCAGCCGATTCTGTTCTTCTTCAAGCCGGGCCAGTTCGTGACCCTGGAGCTGGAGATCGAAGGGGCGCCGGTGATGCGTTCGTACACCATCTCCAGCTCGCCGTCGGTACCGTACAGCTTCTCCATTACCATCAAGCGCGTGCCGGGCGGGCGGGTGTCCAACTGGCTGCACGACACCCTGCACGAAGGCCAGGAGCTGGCCGTGCACGGGCCGGTAGGGCTGTTCAATGCCATCGACTTCCCGGCGCCCAAGGTGCTGTACCTCAGCGGCGGCGTGGGCATTACCCCGGTGATGTCCATGGCGCGCTGGTTCTATGACACCAACGCCAACGTCGACATGGTGTTCGTGCACAGCGCCCGTTCACCCAAGGACATCATCTACCACCGCGAGCTGGAACACATGGCGTCGCGCATCGACAACTTCAGCCTGCACATCATTTGCGAGAAGCACGGGCTGGGCGAACCGTGGGCGGGCTATCGCGGTTACCTGAACCACAAGCTGCTGGAGTTGATTGCCTCGGACTTCATGGAGCGCGAGATATTCTGCTGCGGGCCTACGCCGTACATGAATGCGGTCAAGCGCCTGCTGGAGGCGGCTGGTTACGACATGTCGCGTTACCACGAAGAATCGTTCGGGGCGACGCCGCCCGAAGCCCGCGCCGACGCGGTGGAGAACGCCGAACAGGCGGCCGAAGCGCCAGAGGTGGATGCCTCCGACCTGCACCAGGTGGAGTTCACTGCGGCGGGCAAGAGCATCCGCGTGGCACCCGGGGAAACCGTGCACGCAGCCGCAGCCAAGCTCGGCCTGATGATTCCCAAGGCCTGCGGCATGGGCATCTGCGGCACCTGCAAGGTGATGAAGCTGGGCGGGGAAGTGGAGATGGAGCACAACGGCGGCATTACCGACGAAGACGTTGCCGATGGCTACATCCTGTCGTGCTGCAGCGTGCCGAAGGGGGATGTGCGGATCGAGTATTGATCGGGAAGGAGGGGGTGGATCTGTTCCAGGGCAGAGCCCTGTCCTACACCGATCGCGGCAGTGGGGTCAGTGATGCAAAGCGCACAGCCTTTGGATGTACAGCAGGA
>KI547170.1:325523-387410 GCA_000497835.1 gamma proteobacterium L18
AGCCTTTGGATGTACAGCAGGACTACCTGCCTAGCCTCCAAAGGCTGTGCGCTTTGCCTTCCTGACACTCATGGCCCGAACGGTGTAGGACAGGGCTCTGCCCTGGAATCAGGCAACACCAATCAAAGACTGAAACGCGCCACCATGCTGTTCAAATCCACCGCCAAACGCGACAGTTCGGCACTGGCTGCGGTGGTCTGGTTGGCACCCGTCGCCGACTGCACCGACAAATCACGAATGTTCACCAGGTTGCGATCCACTTCCCGCGCCACCTGAGCCTGCTCTTCAGCCGCGCTGGCAATCACCAGGTTGCGCTCGTTGATCTGCACGATGGCACCGTTGATGGTGTCCAGGGCCATGCCGGCGCCCTTGGCGATGTTCAGGGTTGATTCGGCACGTTCGGTGCTGTTGCGCATCGAGTTCACGGCCTGCTCGGTACCACCCTGGATGCTGCCGATCATGCGTTCGATTTCGGCAGTGGACTGCTGGGTACGATGGGCCAGCGCACGCACTTCATCAGCCACCACGGCAAAACCACGGCCAGCCTCACCGGCGCGGGCCGCTTCGATGGCCGCGTTCAGCGCCAGCAGGTTGGTCTGGTCAGCCAGGCCGCGGATCACGTCCAGCACCTTGCCGATGTCACGCGATTCGTTGGCAAGGTTGCCGATCAGTTCGGCAGTGCTCTGCACGTCGGCGCTCATGCGCTCGATGGCGCCCACGGTTTCCTGCACCAAGTCGCGGCCGTCGCTGGCCGAGCTGGTGGCGTCTTTCGAGGCTTCCGAGGTGCTGACGGCGTTGCGTGCCACTTCTTCCACGGCGCTGGTCATTTCGTTGACGGCGGTGGCGGCCTGTTCGATCTCGTGGTTCTGCTGGGTCAGGCCACGGGCGCTTTCGTCGGTGACGCTGTTGAGTTCTTCGGCGGCGGAAGCCAGTTGGGTGGCCGAGCCGGAGATGCGCTGCAGGGTGTCACGCAGCTTGTTCTGCATTTTTTCCATGGCGATCAACAGGCGGGCTGCTTCGTCGCGGCCTTCCACGCGGATCGGGCGGGTGAGGTTGCCCTCGGCGATTTCCTCGGCAGCGTTCAGTGCCTGGTCGATCGGCACCACAATACTGCGGGTCAGCAGCCAGGCGAACAGGAAGGTCAGCACTGCGGCAATGATCAGCAGGGTGATGACTAGCGTGAAGGCCGAGCTGTACTGGTCGGCGGCGCCCTTGTTCATGTCGGCGGTCTGCTGGGTGTTGATGTCGACCAGCTTGTCCAGGGCGGCGTTGATGCGCGAGGAGTTGTCCTGCAGGTCACCGTTGACCACCTGACGCAAGGCCTCCAGGTCATTGCTGCTGTTCACCGAGCGCATCCGCGCTTCCAGCTGGTGGTACTCGATCAGCGCAGTCTTGAGTTGGTCGTAGGCGGCGCGCTCTTCGGGGCCGGCGATCAACGGCTCGTAGGCGGCCTGCGCCTTGGCGATGAACTGGTTGCGCGAGTCTAGCAACTGCAGCACTTCGGCCTGGGTCTGGGCGTCGCGGTTGGCCAGCAGACGGTAGGACAGCACGCGCAGGCGCAGGGTCATCTGGGTGATCTGGCCCAGGTTGGCCAGGCTTGGCAGGGTGTTGGTCTCGATGTCCTGGCCGGCCTTGCGGATGTTGCCCATCTGCGACAGGGCGAACACGCCGAGGATGATCATCAGGGCACCGATACAGGCAAAGCCGGACAGCGCACGGGGCGCGATATTCATGTTACGTAGGGACATGGCGGGTTCCAGGGAGGGGGACCGCATTC
Source organism: gamma proteobacterium L18 (assembly GCA_000497835.1). Classification (GTDB taxonomy): domain Bacteria; phylum Pseudomonadota; class Gammaproteobacteria; order Pseudomonadales; family Pseudomonadaceae; genus Aquipseudomonas. The sequence goes on from KI547170.1 coordinate 327,301, forward strand.
CATGCGGTTTGGAAGAAACTTGCAGTGCCTATCGGACATTCCCGGCAAGTCTTTAGGGACCTTTTGTCGCACCACCCCGGCCCTGCGGGAACCCAATGGGCATATGCCGGTCCATCAGGGTCTGTTTCAGGCTAGCCTTGAGACTAGGCCAGGAAGGTCGCCGCAGCGGATTTCATGGTCTGGAGCCCGATAAACCCTGGCCTGCGCGGCGACTTTTCTTTATCGTTACCGCCCCTTGAAACTGCCGAGAAAACATCATGTTGGAAACCACCCTGAGTCAACTGGAACAACTGGTCGGTGAACTGGTTGAACAAAACCGCGTCCTTAGCGAAAACAACACTCAATTGAGTGCTCAACTGGCCCAGGCCAAGGAAGAGAACGAAAGCCTGCAACTGAGCCTGATGGAACAGGAAGAGAAGCAGACGTCCACCGTTTCGCGTATCCAGGCCCTGGTTCAGCGCGCTAGCGCTGGTGCCGTGAGCGCATGAGTACCGACCAGGAGTCGATCAAGGTCGTGTCGATCCTGGGCAATGACTACTCGCTCAAGGCGCCGCCGGGTGAAGAGCAGAAACTGCTCGACGCCACTCGCCTGCTCAACGCGTCATTGGCCGAGACCAAGCGCAAGTACCCCTCCCTCATCGGCGACAAGTTGCTGGTGCTGGCGGCGCTGAACCTGTGCTCCAAGCAGCTGGAAATGCAGCAGCAGCACAACGAGGCGCTCAACCGTTATCAAGAGCAAGTCAACGCCACGGTTGATGTGATCAAGAACACCATCAGCCACGGCTGATCTTCGGGCCTCGCCATTCGCGGCGGGGCCTTTGCTCGATTTCCCCTCTCTATTACCGGCCGTAGGAGCTGAGCTTGCTCGCGATGAGGCCGTGCCTGATACACCGCAGTGCCTTTATCGCCGCCAAGGTCGGCTCCAACGGTGCCGTGCAGATATTGTGTAACCGTTCGTCTGAGTGATGTATACAATCGGCATGGCTGTTGCAGGTCAGTCCGTGTAGACACTTAGAGGGTTACACCCATGCAGTTGTGGCGCCGCAGTATCCAATGGCAATTGATCCTCAGCATGGGCACGGCCCTGTTGGCCAGCATCCTGATTGTGGTGGGCATCTACACGGTGGTGGTCAACCGCCTGGCCCAGAGCTACCTGCTGGACACCGCGCTGCCCGCCAGCGTTGAGGCCATGCGTAACGACATCGAACGGATTCTGGTCAAGCCATTGACGGCGGCAACTGACATCGCCGGTAACACCATGGTGCAGCAATGGCTGGCGGAGGGCGAAAACAGTGCCCAAGTGCCATCATTCAGCCAATACCTTGAAGGCGTGCGCGGCGAGCACAAGGCGTTTTCTGCGCTGATCGCCAGCGCCGCCACCAACCGCTATTACACCGAGAAAGGGCTGGACCGTACCTTGAGCCGCAGCAACGCTCAGGACGCCTGGTTCTACGAGTTTCTCGACAGCGGCAAACCACGCACCCTGAATATCGATACCGATACCGCCACGGGCGCCCTGACGCTGTTCATCGACCTGCGCGTGCAGCAGGCCGGCAAGACCCTTGGCATCGCCGGGCTGGGGCTGAGCATGAGCGAGCTGTCGGAGCTTATTCACAACTACAGCTTCGGTGCGCGCGGCAAGGTGTTCCTGGTGCGCAACGATGGCCTGATCCAGGTTGATCCCCAGGCTGACTTGAGCGGTAAGCGCCAGCTGTCCGAACAGATCGGCCCCGAAGCTGCCAAGGCCGTGCTGGGCCACACCGGGCTGAGCACCGGCCGCTTCCAGCGCGATGGCGAGAATTTCCTGGCTTTGGCCTTGCCGCTGCGCGACTTGAACTGGAGCCTGGTGGCCGAGGTACCGGAATCGCAGATCTACGCCCAGGCGCGCCAAGCCATGTGGCTGACCAGCCTGATCGGCCTGGGCGTGGCGCTGGTCTGCCTGTTGCTGGTGGTGATGCTGGCGCGCGGGCTGGTGCGGCCGATTCGCCAAGTGACGGCGGCGTTGGTGGCCATCGGCAGTGGTGGCGGCGACCTGACGCACCGCCTGGACGATTCGCGTGCCGATGAACTGGGCGACCTGGCTCGCGGCTTCAACCGCTTTCTGGGCAGCCAGCGCGACATGATTGCCGACGTGCTGGGCACCAGTGAGCGACTGCGCACTACCGTTGGCCATGTGGCGAAGGTGGTGGACAACACCGCCGAACGTGCAGGCAGACAGCAGGAAATGACTGACATGGTGGCCACGGCCGTGCATGAGATGGGCCTGACCGTACAAGAGATCGCCCGCAACGCCGGCAGTGCTGCCGAGGCGTCGCAAAGTGCCCGGGATGAAGCGCTGCAGGCGCGCGATGTGGTGGGTCGTTCCATCGCCCATATCGAAGGCATGTCGGTGGAAATCGGCAGTGCCGCAGGGGCCGTGTCCGAGTTGGCGGATCAGGTGGGTTCGATCGATCAGGTGCTGGCGGTGATTCGCGGCATTTCCGAACAGACCAACTTGCTGGCCCTGAACGCCGCCATCGAAGCGGCGCGGGCCGGGGAAATGGGGCGTGGGTTTGCGGTGGTTGCCGATGAAGTGCGCACCTTGGCTCAGCGTACCCAGGCCTCCACTGATGAGATCCAGAAGATGATCGGGCGGCTCAAGCAGGGTGCAGAGACCGCCGTGGCATCGATGCACAGCGGGCAGGCGGCGACGGGCACCGGGGTCGCTTCAAGCCAGCGTACCGGGGCGTCGTTGACGGCGATTACCGATCAGGTGGAGCGCATCAGCGACATGAACCACCAAGTGGCCACGGCCACCGAGGAACAGACGGCGGTGACCGAGGAGATCAACCGCAACGTGCAGGGTATTTCCGACCTGGCCCGGGCTACGGCGGGGGAGGTGCGTAGCGGGCGGGAGGAGTGTCAGGTGTTGCGTGGTTTGGCTGATGATTTGGCGCGGCAGATGGGTGGGTTCAAGTTGTAATCCACAGGCATCATTTTCCTGCTGTGGGAGCGGGCTCTGCCCGCGAAAAGCACACCGCGTTGCGCCTGATACTGCGTGGTGTTCTTTTCGCGGGCAGAGCCCGCTCCCACGAGGGGAACTGCAGTGTGTCAGCTCATCACCTGCCGAATATCCGCCGCCAACTGCCGCACCCGCGCCTCTTCGGTATCCCACGAGCACATGAACCGCGCCCCACCGTTACCGATGAAGGTATAGAACCGCCAGCCCTTGCCCCGCAAGGCTTCCAGCGCCGGTTCCGACATTTGCAGGAACACCCCGTTGGCTTCCACAGGGAACATCAGTTCCACACCCGGGATATCAGCCACCAACTGGCTAAGCAACTGCGCGCAATAGTTCGCATGCCGCGCATGCTTGAGCCACGCGTCGTTCTCCAGCAAGCCCACCCAGGGCGCCGACAGAAAACGCATCTTCGAGGCCAGCTGCCCGGCCTGCTTGCAGCGGTAATCGAAGTCCACCGCCAGCTCATGCTTGAAGAACAGAATCGCCTCGCCCACGGCCATGCCGTTCTTGGTGCCGCCGAAGCACAGCACGTCCACGCCCGATTTCCAGGTCAGCTCGGCCGGCGAGCAACCCAGGGTGGCGCAGGCGTTGGCGAAGCGGGCGCCGTCCATGTGCAGGTTCAGGCCCAATTCCTTGCAAGTAGCGCTGATGGCCTTCAGCTCGTCGGGACGGTACACGCTGCCCACTTCGGTGGCCTGGGTGAGGGTGACCACTCGCGGTTTGGGGTAGTGGATGTCCTGGCGCTTGAGGGCTACTTCGCGGATGGATTCCGGGGTCAGCTTGCCGTTTTCGCTGCGGGCGGTCAGCAGCTTGGAGCCGTTGGAGAAGAACTCCGGCGCACCGCATTCGTCGGTCTCGACGTGGGCGGTCTCCGAGCAGATGACGCTGTGATAGCTCTGGCACAGGGATGACAGCGCCAGGGAGTTGGCCGCAGTGCCGTTGAAGGCAAAGAACACCTCGCAATCGGTCTCGAACAGGCGGCGGAAATCGTCGGCAGCGCGGGCCGTCCACTGGTCGTCGCCGTAGGCGCGCTGGTGGCCATGGTTGGCCTGTTCCATGGCCGCCCAGGCTTCGGGGCAGATGCCCGAATAGTTGTCACTGGCAAACTGCTGGCTTTGTTCGTTCATGGCCGGTTCCTTGTGATCGTCTAGCCGGTCACTGTAAACCACCGCCCACGCGGCGCCTATGGGGCACTTGTTACAACCCCACTCTCTGTGGGAGCGGGCTCTGCCCGCGAAGAAAACACTGCGGTACCAGGCCCTGCGCGGCGTTCTTTTCGCGGGCAGAGCCCGCTCCCACAGGGAATGTCCCGTGCAATTCCAGGGGTTTTGTTGACTATGTCGTTAACGCACCTTTGTGTGGCGCGCGCAGGCATCTGGTCTATAAGCGCCAGCCCTACCATCGCATTCAAAGGGGGCCACCAGAAGGCGGCTCCCGACCAATACGAAAGGCGCCGCGCCGCCGCTGGGAGAACCGCGATGTTCAGCAAGCAAGACCAGATCCAGGGTTACGACGATGCACTGCTGGCGGCAATGAATGCCGAAGAACAGCGTCAGGAAGATCACATCGAGCTGATCGCCTCGGAAAACTACACCAGCAAACGCGTGATGCAGGCCCAGGGCAGCGGTTTGACCAACAAATACGCCGAAGGCTACCCGGGCAAGCGCTACTACGGTGGCTGCGAGCATGTGGATAAAGTCGAGCAGTTGGCCATCGATCGCGCCAAGGAGCTGTTCGGCGCCGACTACGCCAACGTCCAGCCGCACTCGGGCAGCCAGGCCAACGCCGCGGTATACCTGGCGCTGCTGTCGGCCGGCGACACCGTGCTGGGCATGAGCCTGGCCCACGGCGGTCACCTGACCCACGGCGCCAAGGTCAGCTTCAGCGGCAAGCTGTACAACGCCGTGCAGTACGGCATCGACACCGACACCGGCCTGATCGACTACGACGAAGTGGAACGCCTGGCCGTCGAGCACCAGCCGAAAATGATCATCGCCGGCTTCTCGGCCTACTCCAAGACCCTGGACTTCCCGCGCTTCCGCGAGATCGCCGACAAGGTGGGTGCCTACCTGTTCGTCGACATGGCCCACGTGGCCGGTCTGGTCGCCGCCGGCCTATACCCCAACCCGATTCCGTTCGCCGACGTGGTCACCACCACCACCCACAAGACCCTGCGCGGCCCGCGTGGCGGCCTGATCCTGGCACGTGCCAACGAAGCCCTGGAAAAGAAACTCAACGCCGCAGTATTCCCCGGTGGCCAGGGCGGCCCGCTGATGCACGTCATCGCCGCCAAGGCCGTGTGCTTCAAGGAAGCGCTGGAGCCAGGCTTCAAGGCTTACCAGCAAGAAGTCATCAACAACGCCCAGGCCATGGCCGCCGTGTTCATCGACCGTGGCTACGACGTGGTGTCCGGCGGTACCGACAACCACCTGTTCCTGGTCAGCCTGATTCGTCAGGGCCTGACCGGCAAGGACGCCGATGCCGCCCTGGGCCGCGCGCACATCACCGTCAACAAGAACGCCGTGCCTAACGATCCACAGTCGCCGTTCGTGACTTCGGGCCTGCGCATCGGCACCCCGGCCGTCACCAGCCGTGGCTTCAAGGTGGCCCAGTGCACTGCGCTGGCCGGCTGGATCTGCGACATCCTCGACAACCTCGGCGATGCCGATGTGGAAGCCGATGTGGCCAAGAATGTCGCCGCCCTGTGCGCAGACTTCCCGGTTTACCGCTGAGTTGGAGTAACCACTATGCAACGCTATTCGGGCTTCGGCCTTTTCAAACACTCCCTCAGCCACCACGAAAACTGGCAGCGCATGTGGCGCACGCCTACCCCTAAAAAGGTCTACGACGTGGTCATCGTCGGCGGTGGCGGGCATGGCCTGGCCACGGCCTACTACCTGGCCAAGGAACACGGCATCAAGAACGTCGCCGTGGTCGAGAAGGGCTGGCTAGGCGGCGGCAACACCGCCCGCAACACCACCATCGTGCGCTCCAACTACCTGTGGGACGAATCGGCCCACCTGTACGAACACGCCATGAAGCTGTGGGAAGGCCTGTCCCAGGACCTCAACTACAACGTCATGTTCAGCCAGCGCGGCGTCTACAACCTGTGCCACACCCTGCAGGACATGCGTGACTCCGAGCGCCGCGTCAGCGCCAACCGCCTCAACGGCGTCGACGGCGAACTGCTCAACGGCAAGCAAGTGGCCGACGAGATCCCGTACCTGGACTGCTCGAAAAACACCCGCTACCCGATCATCGGCGCCACCGTACAACGCCGTGGCGGCGTGGCCCGTCACGACGCCGTGGCCTGGGGCTTTGCCCGTGCCGCCGACGCCCTGGGCGTGGACCTGATCCAGCAGACCGAAGTGATCGGCTTCCGCAAGGAAAACGGCGTGTGCATCGGCGTGGAAACCAACAAGGGCTTCATCGGCGCCAAGCGCGTCGGCGTGGTCACTGCCGGTAACTCCGGGCACATGGCCAAGCTGGCCGGCTTCCGCCTGCCGGTGGAATCCCACCCGCTGCAGGCGCTGGTGTCGGAACCGATCAAGCCCATCATCGACAGTGTGATCATGTCCAACGCCGTGCACGGCTACATCAGCCAGTCCGACAAGGGCGACCTGGTGATCGGTGCCGGTATCGACGGCTGGGTCGGCTACGGCCAGCGCGGTTCGTACCCGGTGATCGAGCACACCATCCAGGCCATCGTCGAGATGTTCCCGGTGCTGTCGCGCGTACGCATGAACCGCCAGTGGGGCGGCATCGTCGACACCACCCCGGACGCCTGCCCGATCATTTCCAAGACCCCGGTACCGAACATGTTCTTCAACTGCGGTTGGGGCACCGGCGGCTTCAAGGCCACCCCGGGTTCGGGCAACGTCTTCGCTGCAAGCCTGGCCAAAGGTGAGATGCACCCGCTGGCCGCGCCATTTTCCATCGAGCGTTTCCACAACGGCGCGCTGATCGACGAACACGGCGCTGCCGCGGTCGCCCACTAATTACAGGAGAAGTCCTACATGTTGCATATCTTCTGTCCTCATTGCGGCGAACTGCGCTCCGAAGAAGAGTTCCACAGCTCCGGCCAAGCCCACATTCCGCGCCCACTGGACCCCGGTGCCTGCACCGACGAGCAGTGGGGCGACTACATGTTCTTCCGCGACAACCCCCGTGGCCTGCACCACGAACTGTGGATTCACGCCGCAGGTTGCCGCCAGTACTTCAACGCCACCCGCGACACGGTGACGTACGAGATTCTCGAAACCTATCCGATCGGCACCAAGCCTCAGTTCACGGCCGCGGGAGATAAAGCATGAGCCAGGTCAATCGCCTGTCCAGCGGCGGTCGCATCGATCGCAGCAAGAAAATCACCTTCACCTTCAACGGCCAGAGCTACACCGGCTATGAGGGCGACACCCTGGCCGCCGCGCTGCTGGCCAACGGCGTCGACATCGTGGGCCGCAGCTTCAAGTACTCGCGTCCGCGCGGCATCATCGCCGCCGGTACCGAAGAGCCGAACGCCATCCTGCAGATCGGCGCCACCGAAGCCACCCAGATTCCCAACGTGCGCGCCACCCAACAGGCGCTGTACCAGGGCCTGGTGGCCACCAGCACCAACGGCTGGCCGAACGTCAACAACGACATGATGGGCATTCTCGGCAAGGTCGGCGGCAAGCTGATGCCGCCGGGCTTCTACTACAAGACCTTCATGTACCCGCAGTCCTTCTGGATGACCTACGAGAAGTACATCCGCAAGGCTGCCGGCCTGGGCCGCTCGCCAACCGAGAACGACCCGGACACCTACGACAACTTCAACCAGCACTGCGACGTGCTGATCGTCGGCGCCGGCCCTGCCGGCCTGGCCGCCGCGCTGGCTGCTGCGCGCAGCGGCGCCCGGGTGATCCTGGCCGATGAGCAGGAAGAGTTCGGCGGCAGCCTGCTCGACACCCGCGAAAGCCTGGACGGCAAACCGGCCGCCGAATGGGTGGTGCAGGTGATCAACGAGCTCAAGGGCCTGGCCAACGTGGTGCTGCTGCCGCGTGCCACCGTCAACGGCTACCACGACCACAACTTCCTCACCATTCACGAACGCCTGACCGACCACCTGGGCGACCGCGCCCCGATCGGCCAAGTGCGCCAGCGCATCCACCGTGTCCGCGCCAAGCGCGTGGTGCTGGCCGCCGGCGCCCACGAGCGTCCGCTGGTGTACGGCAACAACGACGTGCCGGGCAACATGCTGGCCGGCGCCATCTCGACCTACGTGCGCCGTTACGGCGTGGCGCCAGGCAAGAAGCTGGTGCTGTCCACCAACAACGACTACGCCTACCGCGTGGCCCTGGACTGGTTCGACGCCGGCCTGCAGGTGGTGGCCGTGGCCGATGCCCGTCACAACCCGCGTGGCGCCCTGGTGGAAGAAGCGCGTGCCAAGGGCATTCGCATCCTGACCTCCAGCGCCGTGATCGAATCGCGTGGCAGCAAGCACGTGACCGCTGCCCGTGTCGCCGCCATCGACGTCAAATCCCATAAAGTCACCAGCCCCGGCGAATGGCTGGACTGCGACCTGATCGGCAGCTCCGGCGGTTACAGCCCGGTGGTTCACCTGGCGTCGCACCTGGGTGGCAAGCCGATCTGGCGTGAAGACATCCTCGCCTTCGTACCCGGCGATGCACCGCAGAAGCGCGTGTGCGTGGGCGGCATCAATGGCGTGTTCAACCTGGCCGACGCACTGTCGGACGGCTTCGAAGGCGGCGCCCGCGCCGCTGCCGAGGCTGGCTTCAAGATTGTCGAAGGCACCGTGCCGAAGGCCTTGAACCGTCAGGAAGAGCCGACCCTGGCGCTGTTCCAGGTGCCCCACGACAAACCGACTGCCCGTGCGCCGAAGCAATTCGTCGACCAGCAGAACGACGTCACCGCTGCCGCCATCGAACTGGCGACCCGCGAAGGCTTCGAGTCGGTGGAACACGTGAAGCGCTACACCGCGCTGGGCTTCGGTACCGACCAGGGCAAACTGGGCAACATCAACGGCCTGGCCATCGCGGCCCGCAGCCGTGGTATCTCGATCACCGAGATGGGCACCACCATGTTCCGCCCCAACTACACGCCGATCACCTTCGGCGCCATTGCCGGGCGTCACTGCGGCCACCTGTTCGAACCGGTGCGCTTCACCGCCCTGCATGCCTGGCACGTGAAAAACGGCGCCGAGTTCGAAGACGTCGGCCAGTGGAAGCGCCCTTGGTACTTCCCGAAACGCGGCGAGAACATGCACTCCGCCGTGGCCCGCGAATGCAAGGCCGTGCGTGACAGCGTGGGCCTGCTGGACGCCTCCACCCTGGGCAAGATCGACATCCAGGGCCCGGACGCCCGCGAGTTCCTCAACCGCATCTACACCAACGCCTGGACCAAGCTGGACGTGGGCAAGGCCCGCTACGGCCTGATGTGCAAGGAAGACGGCATGGTCTTCGACGACGGCGTTACCGCCTGTCTCGCCGACAACCACTTCCTGATGACCACCACCACCGGCGGCGCCGCCCGTGTGCTGCAGTGGCTGGAAATCTACCAGCAGACCGAATGGCCGGACCTGAAGGTGTACTTCACCTCGGTCACCGACCACTGGGCCACCCTGACCCTGTCGGGCCCCAACAGCCGCAAGCTGTTGAGCCATGTGACCGACATCGACCTGGACAAGGACGCCTTCCCGTTCATGACCTGGAAGGAAGGCAAGGTCGGCGGCGTGCCGGCGCGGGTGTTCCGTATCTCGTTCACCGGCGAGCTGTCGTACGAGGTCAACATCCAGGCCGACTACGCTATGGGCGTGCTGGAACAGATCGTCGAGGCGGGCAAGCAGTACAACCTGACCCCGTACGGCACCGAGACCATGCACGTGCTGCGTGCCGAGAAGGGTTTCATCATCGTCGGCCAGGACACTGACGGCTCCATGACCCCGGACGACCTGAACATGGGCTGGTGCGTAGGCCGCACCAAGCCGTTCTCGTGGATCGGCTGGCGTGGCATGAACCGCGAAGACTGCGTGCGTGAGCAGCGCAAGCAGCTGGTGGGCCTCAAGCCTACCGACCCGAACAAGGTATTGCCGGAAGGCGCGCAGCTGGTGTTTGACACCAAGCAGGCCATCCCCATGAGCATGGTCGGTCACGTGACCTCCAGCTACATGAGTTCCACCATGGGCCATTCGTTTGCCCTGGCGGTGGTCAAGGGCGGCCTCAAGCGCATGGGCGAGAAGGTGTATGCACCGCTGGTGGATGGCAGCTTCGTGGAAGCGGAAATCTGCAGCTCGGTGTTCTTCGACCCCAAAGGCGAACAACAGAACGTTTAACCCCTCGGACCTCGCTCCCCCTCGTGGGAGCGGGCTCTGCCCGCGAATGCGATGGTGCTGCCACTGGCCTCTTCGCGGGTAGAACCCGCTCCCACAGGTTCGGAGTAAAGGCTTTAAGGGTTCTATGATTTTTTTGACAGGTGTCCCCATGACCACAGTCAACGTATACGAACAACGCCCAGCCTCGGGTGCCAAGGTCGAATCGCCGCTGCACCACGCCGACCTTGCCAGCCTGGTCGGCAAGGGTCGCAAGAACGCCGGCGTGAAACTGCGCGACAAGAAACTGCTGGGCCACCTGACCGTGCGTGGCAACGGCCACGACCAGGCCTTCGCCGGTGGTGTGTTCAAGGCCTTGGGCCTGGAGCTACCGGGTGCCCTGACCATGGTTGCCAACGGCGACACCTCGCTGCAATGGCTGGGCCCGGATGAGTGGCTGCTGGTGGTCCCGGCGGGCCAAGAAGTGGCCACCGAGAACCGCCTGCGTGAAGCGCTGGATGGCCAGCACATTGCCGTGGTCAACGTCAGCGGCGGGCAAAGCCTGCTGGAACTGACCGGTCCCAACGTGCGCGAAGTGCTGATGAAATCCACCAGCTACGACGTGCACCCCGACAACTTCCCGGTGGGCAAGGCGGTGGGCACGGTGTTCGCCAAATCGCAGCTGGTGATTCGTCGCCCCAGCGAGGATGTGTGGGAGCTGGTTGTACGTCGCAGCTTCTCCGATTACTGGTGGCTGTGGCTGCAGGATGCGTCGGCCGAGTATGGCCTTGAGATTGTTGGCTGACTTTTAGGGCTTATTCGCGGGCAGAGCCCGCTCCCACAATGGCAGGTGTAGGTGATCTCCTGTGGGAGCGGGCTCTGCCCGCGAAGGCAACACCACCGAACTGGAGCCGTACCCATGAGCCGCGCCCCCGATACCTGGATCCTTACCGCCGATTGCCCCAGCGTGCTCGGCACGGTGGACGCGGTGACCCGCTACCTGTTCGAACAGGGCTGCTACGTCACCGAGCACCATTCGTTCGATGATCGCCTGTCGGCACGCTTCTTCATCCGCGTCGAATTCCGCCATCCCGATGGCTTCGACGAACAGTCCTTCCGCGCCGGCCTGGCCGAGCGCGGCGCTGCCTTTGGCATGGTCTTCGAACTGACCGCCCCGCACTACCGCCCCAAGGTGGTGATCATGGTCTCCAAGGCCGACCACTGCCTCAACGACTTGCTCTACCGCCAGCGCATCGGCCAACTGCCCATGGATGTGGTGGCCGTGGTCTCCAATCATCCGGATCTGGAACCTTTGGCGCGCTGGCACGAAATTCCCTACTACCATTTCCCCCTGGACCCCAACGACAAGCCCGCGCAGGAGCGAAAGGTGCTCAAGGTCATCGAGCAGAAGGGGGCGGAACTGGTGATTCTCGCCCGCTACATGCAAGTGCTGTCGCCCGAACTGTGCCGCCGCCTGGATGGCTGGGCCATCAACATCCACCATTCGCTGCTGCCCGGCTTCAAGGGCGCCAAGCCGTACCACCAGGCCTACAACAAGGGCGTGAAGCTGGTAGGCGCCACGGCGCACTACATCAACAACGACCTCGACGAAGGGCCGATCATTGCCCAGGGCGTCGAGGTGGTCGACCACAGCCACTATGCCGAGGACCTGATTGCCAAGGGCCGCGACATCGAGTGCCAGACCCTGGCGCGGGCGGTGGGTTTCCATATTGAGCGGCGGGTGTTTCTCAACGCCAACCGCACGGTCGTCTTGTAAGGAGTAATACCGGCGCCGAATTGGCAGTTGTGGGAGCGGGCTCTGCCCGCGAATCAGGCACCGCGGTGTCATCTTCGCGGGCAGAGCCCGCTCCCACACGATTTGCGCAATCTCAATAAATACAACAATGAGGTGAAAGCATGTCTGGTAATCGCGGTGTGGTGTATCTCGGTGGCGGCAAGGTCGAGGTGCAAACAATTCCCTTCCCGAAAATGCAGGATCCACGCGGAAAACGCATTGAACACGGCGTCATTCTGCGCGTTGTCTCAACCAATATCTGCGGCTCCGACCAGCACATGGTGCGCGGCCGTACCACGGCCCAGGTCGGCCTGGTGCTGGGCCACGAAATCACCGGCGAAGTGCTGGAGGTCGGCAAGGACGTGGAAAACCTCAAGGTCGGCGACCTGGTTTCCGTGCCTTTCAACGTTGCCTGCGGCCGCTGCCGGTCGTGCAAGGAACAACACACCGGCGTCTGCCTGACGGTCAACCCGGCCCGCGCCGGTGGTGCCTATGGTTATGTCGACATGGGCGACTGGGTGGGTGGCCAGGCCGAATACGTGCTGGTGCCTTACGCCGACTTCAACCTGCTGAAACTGGGCGATCGTGACCGGGCCATGGAGAAAATCCGTGACCTGACCTGCCTGTCCGACATTCTGCCTACCGGCTACCACGGCGCGGTCACTGCGGGCGTAGGCCCGGGCAGCACCGTGTATGTGGCGGGTGCCGGCCCCGTTGGCCTGGCGGCCGCTGCCTCGGCCCGCCTGCTGGGCGCGGCAGTGGTGATCGTCGGTGACGTCAACCCGGTGCGCCTGGCCCACGCCAAGGCCCAGGGTTTCGAGATTGCCGACCTGTCCAAGGACACCCCGCTGCACGAACAGATCGCCGACCTGCTGGGCGAACCGGAAGTGGACTGCGCCGTCGATGCCGTGGGCTTCGAGGCCCGCGGCCACGGCCATGCCGGTGCGCAACACGAGGCCCCGGCCACGGTGCTCAACTCGCTGATGGGCGTGGTGCGCGTGGCGGGCAAGATCGGTATCCCTGGCCTGTACGTGACCGAAGACCCGGGCGCGGTGGACGCTGCGGCGAAGATGGGCAGCCTGAGCATTCGCTTCGGCCTGGGCTGGGCCAAGTCGCACAGCTTCCACACCGGCCAGACCCCGGTGATGAAGTACAACCGCCAGCTGATGCAGGCCATCATGTGGGACCGCATCAATATTGCTGAAGTGGTGGGGGTGCAGGTGATCACCCTGGACCAGGCGCCGGAAGGCTATGGCGAGTTCGACGCAGGCGTGCCGAAGAAATTCGTGATCGACCCGCACAAACTGTTCAGCGCTGCCTGATCCGACGTACCTACCCTGTAGCAGCGGCCGGCAGGCCGCGTCACAAGCACCGCGCAACGCCTGATGCACCGTGGCGTTCGTGACGCAGCCTCCGGCAGCTGCTACACGCCCTGTGGGAGCGGGTTCTACCCGCGAAGAAGGTAACGCGGACATCCTGGCATACCGCGGTGTACTTTTCGCGGGTAGAACCCGCTCCCACATAGACAGTTGCTGCTACAGGGTTAGCATCTGGCCGTGGTAGAGGACAGGCCCGGTGGGCTGGCCGGTGGGTGAACCACCGGCCGGCTCCAGGCTGATCGCCAGAGTTACCTGCACGCCCAGCAGCTTGCGCTGCGCTTCACTGAGTTTGATCCGCCCCTTGCCACCCTCAGGCATCAACCCCAGCGACACCGGCACGCCATTGGCCGGGATCGCCCACAACTCCATGCTGCGGTCTGCCGGCGCGCTGGCCAGCGCCAAGGGTTCCACCTGCAGATACTGGTCAAACGCTTGGATCTTCACCGCCGCCTGATCACCCGCACTCACCAACGTGGCGCTGTACTGCGCCTGGTCGCGCCCATGGAACAGGCCGATTGCCACGGCCAGCACCACGGTCGCTGCCGCCGCCATCAGCCAGCCGCGCCGCCGCGAGCGTCGTGGCATGTGCAGGCGCTGCGGTTCGATACGGGCAACGATCCGTTTCCACACCTGCTCGGGTACCGGCTCCTCGGCAATGGGCGCCGTCAGGCTGGCCAAGGTTTGCTGCCATTGAGCCAACTCCACCTGCAAGCCGCGATCGTCGGCCATCAGTTGCTCGAAACGCCGACGCGCCGTGGGCGGCATCAACCCAATGGCGTAGTCGGCCGCCAGGGCGCGGCGCAGGGCCGGGTCGCGGTAGTTCATGATTCAAGGCACCGGCGCAGACGTTCCATGCCGCGCCTGATCCACGACTTCACCGAGCCCAGCGGCGCCGACAGGTGTTGGGCCAGGTCGGCGTTGGACAGGCCGTGGAAGTAGGCGGTCAGGATCGACTGGCGCTGCATGCCTTCCAGGTCTTCCAGGCAACGGCCCAGCGCCTCTGCTTCCCGGGCTTGGCTCAATTGCTCGTGGGCCGACGGGGTATTGTCGGTCAGGCCTTCCATCTGCCGGTCGTCCAACGGCACTTCGTGACGGCGTCGCAGCAGGTCAATGGCCAGATGGCGGGTGATGTTGACCATCCAGGTCATCGGCGCGGCCAGGCTGGGGTCGTAACGCGATGCGTTGTGCCAGATGCGCACGAAGCTCTCCTGCACGATTTCCTCGGCCAGGTCCCGGCGCCCCACGCAGCGCAGCGCTACGCCGTGCAGGCGGGCGCTGCTGGTGCGGTACAGGGTCTCGAAGGCACGCCGGTTGCCCTGCGCGCAGTCGGCCAGCAGCTGGCTGAGCGGATCGTTGTCGATGGTGCGGTCTCCGGTGGGTGGCTGATTGAGCCTAGCCCAGCGGGCGCCGCGTTGCCTGATATACGCGCAGGGCGGGCAATCGGATGCAATGTGTACGAAATTATTTCGTGTCTGGAACAGAGCGACATAAAGCGAGTCAAATCGAGGCTTTCGTTGCCCGGCCACCCGGGCGGCGACCACAGATTCAAGGGGAACCCAATGAACACCATGCGCGCCATCACCCTGGCAACCCTGACCGCTTTGGCGGCCAGCCCGGCCTTCGCCTTCAACCTCAACGATGCGGTGAACGCGGCTTCGTCGATCCAGGCCGGCAACCAGGGCACCAGCACCGCGCCCCAGGCGGCGGGGCTGCTGAACAGTGTCGGTACCCAACTCAAGGTCACCCCTGAGCAAGCCATCGGCGGTACCGGTGCCATGTTGGGGTTGGCCAAGAACAAACTCAGCGCGTCCGACTATTCGCAATTGGCCAAGCAGGTACCGGGTATCGACAAGGTCGCGGGCGCCAATGCCATCAGCGGGCTGGGCGGTTTGCTGGGACAGTCGGGGGCCGACAAGGGCGCACTGGATGGCGCCCTGGGCAACGTCAAGAGCACCAGCGACCTGAACAATGCGTTCGGCGCGCTGGGCATGGACAGCTCGATGGTGGGGCAGTTTGCGCCGGTGATTCTGCAGTACCTGGGGCAACAGGGCGTGGGCGGCACGTTGCTGAAAAGCCTGGGCGGGATTTGGGGTGTGGGCGGCTAAATCGCGTCGCCCTTATCGCGACCAAGGTCGGCTCCTACCACGATCGGCGTAGGAGCCGACCTTGGTCGCGATGGGGGCAATGAAGATCCTACTGGCTCAACTCCAGCCGCAACGCCTCGATCCGCGCATCCTTGTCGGCCCACAATTGGTTCACCCAATCCTGCACCGTCTGGCGAAACGCCGGGTCGTTCTCGTAATCCCCCGCCAGCAACGCCGGGTCGATTTCGCGCGAATGAATGTCGACGACCACCTGGCTCACATCCCCACACACCAGGTTCCAGAACCCCGGGATCCTGCCCCGGGGATACACCACGGTCACGTCCAGCATGCGATCCAGCTGTTGCCCCATGGCCGCCAGCACAAACGCCACGCCACCGGCCTTGGGCTTGAGCAGGTGGCGGAACGGCGAAGCCTGTTGGTCATGCTTGGCCTGGGTGAAGCGCGTGCCTTCCAGGTAGTTGACCACGGTCACCGGCTGGCGCTTGAACAGCTCGCAGGCGGCCTTGGTGATTTCCAGGTCCTTGCCTTTGAGGTGCGGGTGCTTGTCCAGGAAGGCCTTGGTGTAGCGCTTCATGAAGGGGTAGTCCAGCGCCCACCAGGCCAGGCCCAGGAACGGCACCCAGATCAGTTCTTTCTTGAGGAAGAACTTGAAGAACGGTGTGCGCCGGTTCAGCGCCTGGATCAGCGCGGGGATGTCGACCCACGACTGGTGGTTGCTGACCACCAGGTAGGACGTGTCGACCCGCAGGCTCTCGGCGCCACGGATGTCCCAGTGCGTGGGGATGCACAGGCGGAAGATCAGCTTGTTGATTTCGGCCCAGGTCTCGGCGAACCACATCACCGCCCACGAGGCACGGTCACGCCACTGGCCGGGGGCGATCAGCTTGAGCAGGGCGAAGACCATCAGGGGGCCGATCAGCACCAGGGTATTGAGTAAAAGCAGCAGCATGGTGAAACTGCCGGCAAGCAGGCGACGCATAAAACGACTCTTGGAGTAATTGTGGCCGGCAATCATAAAGAGGCCGGGGCATAACACCAAATCCACCTTGCCGAATGGTTGTGGACAATTGTTTCACGATTTTTTGGGTATGCTGCCCGCAGCCCATCTCTCAACCGAGGAAACCCACCGGTGAAATCCGTTCTCGCACTGTTGTCGCTGTTGGCCCTGCCGGTCCTGGCCGCCGAACCGACCCTGTATGGGCGCTATGAATACATCAAGCTGCCGGAAATCGGTGGCGCCACCTTCAAGGCCAAGATGGACACCGGCGCACTGACCGCATCGTTGTCGGCCCGCGATATCCAGCTGTTCCAGCGCGACGGTGAAGATTGGGTGCGCTTCCGCCTGGCCACCAAGGACGCCGACGGCAAGGTTTTCGAGCACAAGGTGGCGCGCATCAGCCGCATCAAGAGCCGTGCCGACGAAGACGAGGACGGCGAGGGCAGCGAAGTGGCCAAGCGCCCGGTGGTCGACCTGGAAATGTGCCTGGGTGGCACCAAGCGCACCATCGAGGCCAACCTGGTGGACCGCAGCAGCTTCAACTACCCGCTGCTGATCGGCGCCAAGGGCCTGCGCGAGTTCGGCGCGGCAGTGAACCCGGCGCGCCGCTACACCGCCGGCGACCCCGAGTGCTGATCGGATGCCACACATACTCATCGTCGAAGACGAAGCCGCTATCGCCGACACCCTGATCTACGCTTTGCAGGGCGAGGGCTTCGAGACCACCTGGGTCAGCCTGGGCCAGGCCGCGCTGGAGCATCAGCGCCGCCAGGCCGCCGACCTGATCATTCTCGACGTCGGCCTGCCGGACATCAGCGGTTTTGAGACCTGCAAGCAATTGCGCCGCTTCAGCGAAGTGCCGGTGATCTTCCTCACCGCCCGCGACGCCGAGATCGACCGCGTGGTGGGCCTGGAAATCGGCGCCGACGACTACGTGGTCAAGCCCTTCAGCCCACGCGAGGTGGCCGCGCGCGTGCGCGCTATCCTCAAGCGCGTGGCCCCGCGGCCATCCGCGACGCTGTTCCAGGTGGACATCGAGCGCCTGCTGATCAGCTATCGCGGCCAACCCCTGACCCTGACGCGTCATGAATTCCGCCTGCTGCAAACCCTGCTCGAGCAACCCGAGCGGGTGTTCAGCCGCGAGCAATTGCTGGACGCCGTGGGCGTGCCCAGCGACGCCGGCTACGAGCGCAGCATCGACAGCCACATCAAGAGCCTGCGCGCCAAGCTGCGCGCGGTGGCCGCCGACGCCGAACCCATCCAGACCCATCGTGGCGTCGGCTACAGCTACAGCCCGGCCAACAGCTGATGCGCCTGGGGATTCGCATCTTCCTGGTGTATTTCTTTTTCGTCGGCCTGGCGGGCTACTTCCTGCTGTACACCGTGCGCGAGGAAATCCGCCCGGGCGTGCGTCAGTCCACCGAGGAAACCCTGGTGGACACGGCCAACCTGCTGGCGGAAATCCTTGAAGCCGACGTCAAGGCCGGCACCCTGCAGCAAAGCCGCCTCAATGAGGTGCTCAAGGCCTACGGCCAGCGCGAGCCGAACGCCGACATCTGGGGCTTGCAGAAGAACCAGGTCAACCACCGCATCTACGTCACCGACGCCCAGGGCATCGTGCTGCTGGACTCGGCCGGGCAGGCCGTGGGCCAGGACTATTCGCGCTGGAACGACGTGTACCTGACCTTGCGTGGCCAGTACGGTGCACGCTCTACCCGCAGCGATCCGGCCGACCCCGAGTCGTCGGTGATGCACGTGGGTGCGCCGATCATGGACGGCGAGCGCATCATCGGCGAGGTCACCGTGGCCAAGCCCAACCGCTCGCTGCAGCCGTACATCGACCGTTCCGAGCATCGGCTGATGGCCTTCGGCCTGGGCTTGATGGTGCTGGGCTTGCTGGTGGGCGCGGCGCTGTCGTGGTGGCTGACCCGCTCGCTGCGCAAGCTGACCCACTATGCCCAGGCCGTCAGCCTGGGCGAACGTGCGGCATTGCCGGCCTACAGCGGTGGCGAGCTGGCACTGTTGGCCACTGCCGTGGCGCACATGCGCAGCCAGTTGGAGGGCAAGGATTACGTCGAGCGCTACGTGCACACCCTGACCCACGAACTGAAAAGCCCGCTGGCGGCCATCCGCGGCGCGGCGGAGTTGCTGCAAGGGCCCATGCCAGCCGAGCAACAACAGCGCTTCGTGGCCAACATCGACCGGGAAAGCGCGCGCCTGCAACAGCTGATCGAACGCCTGCTGAACCTGGCCATGGTCGAACAGCGCCAAGGCCTGGAAGAGCAGGTGGATGTGCCGGTGGAGGCGCTCGTCCGCCAACTGCTGCATACACAGATGACCCGCATCGAAAGCCTGAGCGTACGGTTCGAGACTGCACTGCCGCCCGGCCTGACGCTGCTGGGCGAGCCTTTTCTGCTGCGCCAGGCGCTGAACAACCTGTTGGACAACGCCCTGGATTTCAGCCCGGCCGGCGGCGTTTTGCGCCTGTCCCTGGACGGCCAGCAACTGGTGCTGTTCAACCAGGCCGAAGCGATCCCCGAGTACGCGCTGGCGCGTCTGAGCGAGCGCTTCTATTCGCTGCCAAGGCCCGGCACCGGGCGCAAAAGCACGGGCCTTGGGCTCAACTTCGTCGAGGAAGTGATGCAGCTGCATGGTGGCCGCCTGCACATCGGCAATGTCGACGGCGGCGTGGAAGTACGCCTGTGGTTCCCGTGGACGCGCATCTCCACATAATCTCCACACAACGCCCATAAAGCGCCCATTCGGCGCTTGCACACTCGCTCCATTGCCAAGGAGCGAGCCCCCCATGAACCGAAACCTGAGCGTCAAACTGGCCATGATCACCGCGCTGATCGTGTTGCTGCTGATTCCCCTTTTACTGATCGGCAACCTGATCAGCGAGCGCCAGGCGCGCCGCGACGTGGTACTCGATGACATCGCCCGCAGTTCCAGCACCAACCAGCAACTCAGCGGCCCGGTGCTGGTGGTGCCGTACCGCAAGACCGAGCGCGAGTGGAAAACCGACGACAAGACCGGCAACCGCTATCAGCAGGAATCCCACTCTTCGGGCCGTCTGTATTTTCTGCCGCAGCGCTTCGACCTGGCGGCGGACCTGCGCACTGAACTGCGCGCTCGTGGCATCTACGAAGCGCGGCTGTACCACGCCAGCAACCATATCGAGGCTGATTTCCAGCTGCCGGCGCAGTTGGGCATCACCGACAACCTGGCCGATTATCAGTTTGAGGCGCCGTTTCTGGCGGTGGGTATCAGCGATATTCGCGGCATCGAGGCCGGGCTGAAGCTGGAACTCGATGGCCAGCGCCTGGAGTTTCAACCGGGCACCCAGGTGGGCTGGCTAGGCAACGGCGTGCATGTGCAGTTGCCAATGCTGGATGCCAGCCA
This sequence comes from gamma proteobacterium L18, assembly GCA_000497835.1. Lineage (GTDB taxonomy): Bacteria > Pseudomonadota > Gammaproteobacteria > Pseudomonadales > Pseudomonadaceae > Aquipseudomonas. The sequence goes on from KI547170.1 coordinate 347,283, forward strand.
GGCCAGGCAGTTGAAGATCGGTTTCGACCTGGGCCTGCAGGGCACTGGCCGCTTCAATGTGCTGCCCGTAGGCCGCGAGTCGTCCGTGGCGCTCAAGGCCGACTGGCCGCATCCAAGCTTCGTTGGCGATTACCTGCCCGTGCAGCGCAGCGTGGAGGCCAGTGGCTTCACCGCGCAATGGCAAACGTCGTTCTTCTCCACCAACCTGCAAGAGCGCCTGGACATCTGCGTGCAGAGCCTGGATTGCGATAATTTCCGCAACACCACTTTCGGGGTCAACCTGGTGGACCCGGTGGACCAGTATCTGAAGGCTGATCGTGCGATCAAATACGCGTTGCTTTTCGTCGCCCTGACATTTGCCGGCTTCTTCCTGTTCGAAGTGCTCAAGCGCCTGGCCATTCACCCGATGCAGTACGCCCTGGTGGGGTTTGCCCTGGCGTTGTTCTACCTGCTGTTGCTGTCGTTGGCCGAGCACATTGGCTTTGCCTTGGCGTATGGGCTGTCGGCCAGTGGTTGCGTGCTGTTGATTGGTTTCTATGTGAGCCATGTGCTGCACAGCTGGCGCAACGGGCTGGGGTTCGGTGCCGGGCTGGCCGCCTTGTATGGCTTGCTGTTCGGGTTGTTGAGTGCCGAGGATTACGCGCTGCTGATGGGCTCGCTGCTGCTGTTTGCCATGCTGGGCCTGTTCATGGTGCTGACCCGTCGGCTGGACTGGTACGGCGTGGGGCAGGGCAAGGCCGTGCAGGAGGTGGGTAATGTTGCGTGAAGAACAGCGCTGGGCGCAGGGGCTGCTGGAGCTGCTGCAGCGCAACTGTGGGACCGGGCGAAGCTCGGGAAAAGGCCGCCCAGACCAACCGCGTCGCCCGCTTCCCGAGCTGACGCCCGGTCCCACATCTAACCTGTAGCAGCGGCCGTCAGGTCGCGTCGCCCGCATCGCGGCCAAGGCCGGCTCCTACCCCGGCCGGTGTAGGAGCCGACTTTAGTCGCGATGCAGACGACGCGGTTTACGGGGGGCGTTGCTATCTGCGCAAGGCATGCACGCTGATCAGCGCCGGCACCCCCAGGCCAATCCACGATAACCAGTCCCAGGCGCCATCGCCCAGCAGGGCGGCGAACAACCCCGCCGCGCCCAGCAGGCCGATCACCAAAGGGGCACCGAACATCGGCCAGAACCGCGAACGCTTGCGGCTCATGCCTTCACCTTGCGCCGTACCCACCACAGGTACAGCCCGCTGATGAGTACCACGATGGTCAGCACATCCAGTACTGCCCACAGGATTTGCATCGGCCGGCCGCCGTAGTCGCCGTAGTGCAGCGGTTGCGACAGACCCAGGGCATCCATGTACCACGGGCGTTCGCCCACCGCGGTGACGGCCAGGGTGCTGGCGTCGATCAGTACCGGGGTCAGCAAGTGCGAGGTCAGGTGGCTGGCACCTTTCATGAACACCGCATAGTGGTGCGCGCTGGAGAACAGGGTGCCTGGGAAGGCGATGAAGTCCGCTTTCATGCCCGGCGCCGCCGCTTCGGCAATCTCCAGCAGGCGGCTGGCGGGGGCCAGCGACGTGAGCGGTGGTGCGTCGTGATAAGGCGCCACCATCGCCGCCAGGGTGTCACTGCGCCAGGCGTCGATCAACAGGTCGGCGCAGGCGTTGACCACGCCGGTCACGCCCACGACGGTCGCCCAGGTCAGGGTGACGATGCCGATCAGGTTATGCAGGTCCAGCCAGCGCACCCGCCGCGATTTGTCCCGGCGTACGTTGGCGAACTTCTGCCGGCCCATGAACGGTGCGTACAGCACCACGCCCGAGACGATCGCCACGACAAACAGCAGCCCCATGAACGCCAGCAGCAGCTTGCCCGGCAGCCCGGCGTACATGTCCACATGCAGGCGTAGCATCACCATCATGAAACCGCCGTTGGCGGCCGGGGTTTCCACCGCCTCGCCGGTGCGGGTGTCGAGGCTGAAGGTGTGCGAGGAATTGGGTTCGGTGCCAGGCGTGGCGGCGGTAATGGCGAACATGCCTTCGGGCTGGTCTTCATCCCAGCCGAAGTACTGCACCACCTCGCCCGGGCGGTGCGCCAGGGCCGCCTGCACCAGTTGCTGGAGATCAAGCTTCGGGGTGTTGGCGGGCAGCTCGCGGTAATGCGGAGCGTCGCCCAGCAGCTCTTCCATCTCGTGATGGAACACCAAGGGCAGGCCAGTGACGGCCAGCAACAACAGGAACAGCGTGCAGATCAGGCTGGTCCAGGTATGAATAAAGGACCAGCGACGAATAGTGTTACTTTTCATTTCACGGGAGTCCGAAATAACAAAGCCGCCCCGGAGGGCGGCTTGTTTAGTTACTGCAAGGCAGCATCACCATTTGTAGTTCACGCTGGCGAGCACGTTACGGCGATCGCCATAGTAGCAGTAGAAGCCGTCGCATGTAGCGATGTATTCCTTATCGAAGACGTTATTTGCGTTTACCGACAGGCTGGCGCCTTTAAGGCTATTGCTGATTTGGCCGAGGTCGTAATGAACAGCTGCGTCATAGACGGTGTAGTCGCTGCTGTGACCGTCAGATTTGTCCCGCACGTAGGCTAGGCTGCCGATTGCCACGTTATCAGTAGCACCGACGTAACGCACGCCGAAGCCAATACCGAAGCCTTCCAATAGGCCTGTGCGCCACGTGTAGTCAGCCCAAGCCGATGCCGAATTCTCCGGCGTCAGTGGCAATGGGCGGTTCTTGTCCAGCGGGTTTGTGACTTTAGTCATCTTGCTGTTGGCATAAGTGTAGGCGGCCGTCAGCTTGAGATTTTCATTTACGTTGCCCACCGCCTCAAGCTCAAAGCCACGAACTTTAGCTTCACCCACTGGTGTACTGGTACCCAAAGTGTCGGTGACTACGATATTCTCGCGAGTCAGGTCATAGGCTGCTGCTGTAAACAGCATGTCGGTGCCTGGCGGTTGATATTTCAAGCCTACTTCGTATTGTTTTCCGGTGCTTGGACGGAACCCGGCGCCATTGTTGCCGCCTGCCTCCGGTTGGAAAGACTCGGCATAGGAAATGTAAGGGGTGAAACCAGAATCAAATACATAACTCAGCGCAGCATTGCCGGTAAAGGCGTTGTCGCGACGAGTGTCGGTAGCGCCCCCAGCGTTATAGAACTTTGAGCCTACATGCAGGAAGTCTTCGCGACCACCTAACGTCAAGCGCCAATTATCCAAGGCCATTTGGTCCTGAAGGTACACGCCAGTGTCTCGCAACTTCTGGTCGTAGTTGTTGTAGGCCGTGTATGAGACGTTGCTGAAATCCTGGCCGTAAATTGGAGTGATAATGTTGCTTGCAGGCGCCGCACCGTACAGCCACTTATAGTTGGTGTTGACTCGTTGATGATCAAGTCCCAGCAGAAGGGTGTGCTTCACACTTCCGGTGTCGAAATCGGCTTGTAAATTGTTGTCAATGGCAAACTGGCTGATATCTTCATTGACGATGTTGGCTCCACGTTGAACAGTGCCGTCATCGCTTACGGAACCATAGTAGCCACCAGCAGTGATGCCTTGGAACGACAGATCACTTTTGGTGTAGCGTAGATTTTGGCGGAACTGCCAGACGTCGTTAAAGCGATGTTCAAACGAGTAACCCAGTGCGTAGTAGGTCTTGTCGTAGAATTCCCAATCAGGATCGCCAAGATTTTCATGGTACTTAACGGTGCCAGCTGGAGTCGACAGCTTGGTGCCTTGTAAAGGCAAGAATTGGCTGGTAATGCCTGTATCGTCACGAGTGAACTGGCTGAGGAAAGTTAGTTTCGTGTCAGAGTCGATATTCCAAGTCAGGCTGGGTGCAATGTTGTACCGCTTGTCGTCGACGTGGTCGATGGTCGTGCCGCTATCACGAATCACACCGCTGACGCGGTAGAGCAGCCTGCCCTCATCATCAATGGGACCCGTGCTGTCGAAACTGATTTGCTTACGGTAGTAGCTGCCAACTTGTGCCTGGATTTCGTGACTGGCCTCCGCTTCAGGGCGGCGGCTCACCATGTCCAGCAAGCCACCCGGTGGGGTTTGTCCGTAGACCGACGACGCTGGGCCACGCAGCAATGCTACGCGCTCCAAGTCCCAGGTTTCCATTTTTGGCATGGTGTAGGAGCCCTTTGGCAGCGGCAATCCGTCCAAGAACTGGGTAGGTTCGAACCCTCGGACCTTGAGCCATTCTGCTCGGCTATCGCTGCCGTAGCTGCTGGCGATTACACCGGGCATGTAGCGGACGGCATCATCCAGATTCTGAACCGCGCGATCTTGCATTTGGTCTCGGGTGGCGACGGACACCGAGCGAGGCATTTCCGCTAGTGCTGTGTCAGTTTTGGTCCCAGCTGCAGTGCGCGTAGCACGGAAGCCTTGAGTTGGCCCCCACGCACTTTCCGAGTCTCCCGCCGCATTCACGTTGGTGTCAGGCAGCGCCAGTGTCCCTTCTGGCGCTGCGATCAACGTAAAAGTGCCGGCGCTGGTCTGCACCAGTTGCAGGCCGCTGCCGGCCAGGGCCTGGCGCAGTGCACCGGCCGCATCGAACTGTCCATGCACCGCCGCGCTGGTCTTGCCTGCTACCAGGCCCGGCTCGATGGCCAGTACCAGGCCAGCGCCGCTGGCGATCTGGTTCAACGTGCTGGCCAAGGGGGCGGCCGGCAGGTTGTAGCTGCGCAGCTGGCTGGCCTGTTCGGCGGCCTGCAGGGCAGTACTGGTCATGGGGACGGCTAGGGCAATGGCGACAGCCATGAGGCTGGGCCGTAGCAGCGATTCGAGCGAGCGGGACATGCGGGCACTCCTGACAGGGAATATTTCTCAATTGCCTGTGTGCCGGACGAGATTGAAAAAGTGATAGGGCTGATCGAAAATAATTTCGATTTAGATCTTGGGTGGGGCGGCTGGGCGTTCTTCCAGGCTGACCCACCAGCGCGTGTGTTGCTGGATCTGGATGGGCAGGGTGGGCAGCAGGGCGCGCAGGGCCAGGTCGGTGTCCTTGAGCGGGAAGCTGCCGGTGATGCGCAGGTCGGCCACCTTGGGGCTCACGCCCAGGTAACCGCTGCGGTAGCGCGACAGTTCATGGGCCAGGTCGCCCAGGCGGGCGTTGTCCACCACCAGCATGCCGCGGGTCCAGGCGTCGGCGCCGGGGCTGAGGGCAACGGCCTCGCCCAGGGCGCTGCGCTGCATCAGCATTTGCTGGCCTTCGTGCAACACCACTTCGCCGGGTAGTTCGCGGGCATGGGCGGCCACAGCTGACTGCAGCACGCTCAGGCGGGTGCCTTCGGCTTCGCGGCGCACCAGGAAACGGGTGCCCAGGGCGCGCAGGCGGCCGTCGCTGGTTTCGACAATCAAGGGCCGCTGCTCGCCGGGCGGGTGGCCGGTGTGCACCATGATTTCGCCTTCACGCAGCACGATCAGGCGCTGGTCCTGATCAAAGCGGATGTCCACGGCGCTGTGGGTGTTGAGTTCCACTTCGGTACCGTCGGCCAGGGTCAGGGTGCGCTGCTCGCCGGTGGCGGTGCGCTGGTCGGCCAGCCAGTAGTCCAGCGGTTGCCATTTCTTCAGGCCCAAGGTGGTCAGGCCCAGTACCAACACCACGCTGGCCAGGCCGCTGCCCAGTTTGCGCAGGCGTTTGCGGGCGCTGCCGGCACTGCTCAGCAGGGCCTTGCGGCCGGCTGCCGGGGCCACGCGCAGGCGCTGGTCGAGCATGCCCAGTTGCTGCCAGGCACGGGCGTGCTCCTCGTTGGCGGCGTACCACAGGGCGAATTCGGCCTGCTGCGTGGGGTTGCTGGCATCCAGCGACAGTTGCCACTCGATGGCGGCGTCCAGCACGCGTGCCGAGACCGGGCCATTGCCGATCATGTCGGTTCACCGTACAAGGCCACGTAGCACTGGCGCATGCCCTGGGCCAGGTACTGGCGTACGCGAGGCACCGACACGCCCAGGCGTTCGGCGATCTCGGCGTGGCCCAGGCCTTCCAGGCGGTTGAGCAGGAAGGCGCTGCGGGCCTTGCTCGACAGCTTGCCGAGCATCTGGTCGATGGCCTGCAGGTCCTCAAGGATCAGTTGCTGTTCTTCGGGGGAAGGCTGCTCGCCTTCCGGGATCAGCATCAGTTCGGCCAGGTAGGCCTGTTCCAGTGCGGCGCGGCGGAAGTGGTCGAACAGCAGGCCCTTGGCGATGGCGGCCAGGAATGCCCGGGGCTGGCGCGGGGCGCTCAACTCGTCGCGGCTGAGCAGGCGCACGAAGGTGTCCTGGCTCAGGTCCTCGGCGCGCTGGGCGCAGGCGATGTTGCGCCGCAGCCAGGCAAGCAGCCAGCCGCGATGGTCGCGATAAAGCGTACCGACCAGCTCACCATGAGGGCTATGGGCTGACGACAAGACGTTCCCCGAATGCAAGTGTTCAAACTAACGAGAATTATTCGCGATTGTGTCAGGAGTGATGTCGTTTCGCAATTGGCGTTCGTCGGTGGAATTGTATCGTTTGGTTCCAGGGCAGAGCCCTGTCCTACACCGGTCGCGGCAGTTGTGTCAGTGATGCAAAGCAACCCGCCTTTGGTGCCCCTCAGATAGTCCTGCGTTGCCTACAAGAGCGGACCGCTTTGCATCACTGACACCCATTGCCCGACCGGTGTAGGACAGGGCTCTGCCCTGGAACCAGACGACGCAGATCACAAGCCAGGCATAGCCTGTCGTCGCCGCCACTGGCTGAGCCGTTCCATCAGCAGCGCCGGGCTGTCCAGCCCCAGCCGGCGTGCCTGGCTGAGCAGGATCAGCGCCAATTGCGCGGTGACATAGGCATCGGCACTGGCGTTGTGACGTTCGTCCACTTGCAGGCCGAAGTGGGCGATCCAGTCGTCCAGCGAGGCTTCGCGCAGCACAGTCTGGGGGTTGAGCAGTGGGGCCAGTTCGGCGGCGTCGATAAAGCTGTGTTGCAGCCTGTAGCCCAGGGTGTCCTTGAGCGTGCGGGTCAGCATGCGCTGGTCGAACGGCGCGTGGAACGCCAGCACCGGGCTTTCGCCGACGAAGTCCATGAAGTCCAGCAAGCCATCCACGGGGTTGCGGCCGGCAGCGATGGCGTCTGGCCCCAGACCATGCAGCAGCACGCTGGGGCCGGTTTTGTGGCCGGGGCGGTGCAAGGTGCATTCGAACTGCTGGGACAGGTCGATGGCGCCGTCTTCGATCACCACCGCGCCAATGGCCAGCACCTGGTCGCGGTTGACGTTGAGGCCAGTGGTCTCCAGGTCCAGTACCACCCAACGCTGCTGGCGCAGACTGCAGTCGCCCAATACGGCTGGGCGGCGCAGGCGTTGCACAGCCAATTGCTGCGCGGGGTTGAGGCTGGGGGCGGGCGGGCGCAGCCAGGCGAACAGGTTCACAGCTGGTACCTCAGGGTCAGGCTGGCCTGCAGGCGCTGGGCCTGGCGCAGGGACTCGCGCAGGATGCGTCGATCCAGGTCGTTGAGGCTGTCGGGGTCGATGCGGTTGGACCAGGCCTGGTTGTCGCGGGTCTGGCGCTGGTGCTGCTGCATGCGCGTCTGCTGGATGAAGTGGTAGGCCTCCTCGTAGGCGGCGCCGTCGAGCTTGTCGATCACCTGCTTGGCCACCAGCTGGCGCAGACGCTGCAGGGTGTTGGTGGCTTCGATGCCGTTGGCCAGGGCCAGCAGCCGTGCGCCGTCGACGAAGGGCGTCAGGCCCTGGGCCTTGAGGTCCAGGGTACCGGCCTTGTCGGTGCCCTTGCGCGCCAGCACGAACTCGCGGAAGCGCCCTACCGGCGGGCGCTGGCGCAGGGCATTGTCGGCCAGCATGCGCTGGAACAGGCGGTTGTCGCCCACCTGGTCGAGCACCTGGCGGCGCAGTTGCTGGCAGCTTTGCTCATCGCCCCACACCACGCGCAGGTCGAAGTAGATACTGGAACCCAGCAGGTTTTCCGGCGTGGCCTCGCGCACGAACGCCGCAAAGCGTCGCGCCCATTCGGCCCGTGACAGGCACAGCTCGGGGTTGCCGGCCATGATGTTGCCGCTGCACAGGGCAAAGCCGCACTGGGCCAGGTTGAGGTTGATCTGGTGGGCAATGGGCAACAGCTTGCCGCGGATTTCGGCGGCGTGGGCGGCGTCGCGGGCTTCGAAGAGGATGCCGTTGTCCTGGTCGGTGAACAGCGTCTGTTCCTGACGGCCTTCGCTGCCGAAGCACAACCAGCTGAAGGGCACGCCGGGGTCGCCCTTTTCCTGCAACACCAGCTCGATCACCCGGCACACGGTGTGATCGTTGAGCAGGGTGATGATCTGGGTAATCTGCGTCGACGAGGCGCCGTGGGCCAGCATGCGCTCCACCAACTGGCCGATGTCGCCGCGCAGGGTCACCAGTTGTTCAAGGCGCGCGGCATTGCGGATGGTGCGCGCCAGGTGCACCAGGTCCACCCGTTGCAGCGAGAACAGGTCTCGCTCCGAGACCACACCGCACAGGCGGCCGTCCTTGACCAGGCAGACGTGGGCGATGTGCCGTTCGGTCATGGCGATGGCGGCGTCGAAGGCGCTGGCATCGGGGCTGAGGTAAAACGGTTCGGCGATCATGTGCCGGGCGATGGGCTGGTTGAAGTCGGCATCGACGCTGGCCACCACCTGGCGCAGGTCGCGCAGGGTGAAGATGCCCTGTGGGTAACGACGCTCGTCGACGATGACGATACTGCCCACCTGCTGCTCGTGCATCAGTGCCACGGCTTCGCGCACCGGCGTTTGCGCATCGCAGGTCACCGGGTGGCGCATGGCGAGCTCGCCCAGGCGGGTGTTGAGCGAATACTGGGTGCCCAGGGTTTCCGCAGCACGCCGCTGCACTTGCAGGTTGACCTGGTCCAGCAGGCTGCTGACGCCGCGCAGGGCGAAATCGCGGAACGGCGCCGACAGGGCGAACAGCTTGATGAACGCCGCCTTGTTCAATTGCAGGCAGAAGGTGTCCTGGGCCGCCAGGTGTTCGGTGCGTGTGGCGCGTTCGCCCAACAAGGCCGCCAGGGGGAAGCATTCGCCAGTAGCGATCTCGAAGGTGGTTTCGGTGCCACGTCGTGAGGTGTGCGGGCGTTCGCCCACCACCTGGCCCTGCTTGACGATGTAGAAGTGTTCCACCGGGCCGTCGGCGGGTTTGATGATGCTGTCGCCGGCCGCGTAGAAACGCAGTTGGCACTGCTCCACAAGATAGGCCAGGTGCGCCTGGTCCATCTGGTTGAAGGGGGCGTAGCGTTGCAAAAACTGCAGCGTCCCCTGGATGTTCTGCAGCACTGCTGTCCTGCCCGCCAGGGCGTAGGCGTCGGGTTTACTCATGTCCATGACCGCTTTGTTCTTATAGCTGGACATGGTCGGCCTGATGGGCCGGTGAGCCCATTGGACGTAAGTCTAAAAAAAATGCTTCAACTGGATCTCATTCCTCGACATCATGCTGGTCTTCACGTGACGACCCGACGAAGTGCACAGGTAAAGCCTCTCGTCTGCGGTCTCAACTGGATGTGGAACGTCCGGTTTTCCCTTTGATGAGAGGCGTATGTCCGATCACGATATTTTGAGCGATGCCGAGCGCGAGGCACTGAGTGCTGTCATGCAGGTGCCGGATCTGCCCCCTCAACAGGCGTTGATTGTCGATGACGATCAGGTTTCACGGGAGTTGCTGGCTGAAATTCTCGGCTTGCAGGGGATTCCCTGCCTGACCGCCGCCAGTGCCACGGAAGCACTGAACATGCTCGCCTCCAACAAAAGCATTGGCCTGCTGGTGACTGACCTGCGCATGGCGCCGCATACCGGCCTGGACCTGATTCGTGATGTGCGCAAATCCGACCGCGCGGCCATGCCGATCATCATCATGTCCGGGGATGCGGGGGTGAAGGATGCGATTGCGGCGATGCACTTGAGCGTGGTGGATTTCCTGCTCAAGCCGATTGATACCCAGCATCTGGTGCAGTTGGCCAGGAAGGAGCTGGGGCTGGAATAGCTGCCCCCTCCTTGTGGGACCGGGCGAAGCTCGGGAAGAGGGCACCGCGGAGTGTCATATGCTCCACGGTGTCTGATTCCCGAGCTTCGCCCGGTCCCACAGAGGGATGCGGGGGACGCTTACAACCCGTTGCGGGCCTTGAACTCGCGGCGTTTGCGGTGCAGCACCGGCTCGGTGTAGCCGTTGGGCTGCTTGGCACCCTCGATCACCAGTTCAACCGCCGCCTGGAAGGCGATGTTGCTGTCGAAGTCCGGTGCCAGCGGGCGGTACAGCGGGTCGTTGGCGTTCTGGCGGTCCACCACCGGCGCCATGCGCTTGAGGCTTTCCAGAATCTGCGCCTGAGTCGCGATGCCGTGGCGCAGCCAGTTGGCCAGTAGCTGGCTGGAGATGCGCAGGGTAGCGCGGTCTTCCATCAGGCCCACGTCGTGGATGTCCGGCACCTTCGAGCACCCCACGCCCTGGTCGATCCAGCGCACCACGTAACCCAGAATGCCCTGGCTGTTGTTGTCCAGTTCGTTCTGGATTTCTTCGGCCGACCAGTTGGTGTCCTTGGCCAGCGGGATGGTCAGGATATCGTCTACCGAAGCTGGTGCACGCTTGGCCAGTTCGGCCTGGCGGGCGAACACGTCGACCTTGTGGTAGTGCAGCGCGTGTAGCGCGGCGGCGGTCGGCGACGGCACCCAGGCGGTATTCGCGCCGGCCAGCGGGTGGGCGATCTTCTGCTCCAGCATGGCGGCCATCAGGTCGGGCATGGCCCACATGCCCTTGCCGATCTGCGCGCGGCCTTGCAGGCCGGTTTTCAGGCCGATGTCGACGTTGGAGTTCTCGTAGGCACCGATCCATTTCTCGGCTTTCATGGCAGCCTTGCGCACCACGGCGCCGGCTTCCATGGAGGTGTGGATCTCGTCGCCGGTACGGTCCAGGAAGCCGGTGTTGATGAACACCACGCGTTCGCTGGCGGCCTGGATGCAGGCCTTGAGGTTGACCGTGGTACGGCGCTCCTCGTCCATGATGCCGACCTTGAGGGTGTTGCGGGCCAGGCCCAGCACGTCTTCAATGCGGCCGAACAGTTCGTTGGTGAACGCGGCTTCTTCCGGGCCGTGCATCTTCGGTTTGACGATGTACACGGAGCCGGTGCGGCTGTTCTTGCGGCTGCTGCCGCCGTTCAGGCTGTGGATCGCGCCCAGGCTGGTGACCAGCCCGTCGAGGATGCCTTCCGGCACTTCGTTGCCCTGGGCATCGAGGATGGCGTCGATGGTCATCAGGTGGCCGACGTTGCGCACGAACAGCAGCGAGCGGCCGTGCAGCTTCACTTCACCGCCATTGGGGGCGCTGTAGTGGCGGTCCGGGTTCATGGTGCGGGTGAAGGTGGTGCCGCCCTTGGCCACTTCCTCGGCCAGGTCGCCCTTCATCAGGCCCAGCCAGTTGCGGTAGATCACCACCTTGTCGTCGGCGTCCACGGCGGCAACCGAGTCTTCACAGTCCATGATGGTGGTCAGGGCCGCTTCCATCAGCAGGTCCTTGACCCCGGCGGCGTCGGTCTGCCCGACCGGGCTTTGCGCATCGATCTGGATTTCGAAGTGCAGGCCGTTGTTTTTCAGCAGCACGGCAGTCGGCGCGTTGGCGTCGCCCTGGTAGCCGATCAGCTGCGCATCGTCGCGCAGGCCGCTGTTGCTGCCGCCCTTGAGGCTGACCACCAGCTTGCCGTCGACGATTTTGTAGCCGGTGGAGTCCACGTGGGAACCAGCCGCCAGTGGGGTGGCTTCATCCAGGAACGCGCGGGCGAAGGCGATGACCTTGTCGCCACGGACCTTGTTGTAGCCCTTGCCTTTCTCGGCGCCGCCTTCTTCGCTGATGGCGTCGGTGCCGTACAGCGCGTCGTACAGCGAGCCCCAGCGGGCGTTGGAGGCGTTGAGGGCAAAGCGGGCGTTCATCACCGGCACCACCAGTTGCGGGCCGGCCATGTGGGCAATTTCTTCGTCGACGTTTTGCGTCGTGGCCTGGAAGTCCGCCGCTTCTGGCAGCAGATAACCGATTTCCTGCAGGAAGGCCTTGTAAGCCGGGGCGTCATGAGCCTGACCCTGGCGTGCCTGGTGCCAGCCATCGATCTTGGCTTGCAGGGCGTCACGTTTGGCCAGTAGCGCTTTGTTCTTTGGAGCGAGGTCGTTGATGATCTTTTCCGCCCCGGCCCAGAACTGTTCGGCGTTGAGGCCGGTTCCGGGGATGGCTTCGTTGTTCACGAAGTCGAACAGGACTTTGGCGACCTGAAGGCCACCGACTTGAACGTGTTCAGTCATTGCTTGCCTCACTCTGCTCAGCTATTCAGCTCTTGTATTAAAGCCTGTAGCGCTTCTCTAAATACGCTGCCAGAACGTGCCCTGACGGGCGGCTGGGCAACGCCGCAGGCACTGGCCCGCGGCTTTACGTATTTTCACAGGCGCCTCGGCAGACATCGATTGTCATTATGTAGTCCGCGCTGCGGCATACTACATGATGAGTTGCGGTTGTGAAAATCAGACTAAATACGTCGATCCGCGACCGATTTTGGACTGCCGGTCACAGTACGAATCGTATGTTCTCAAAACTTAAGGCAATTGTTCCAGATAAATCTGGAAACAGTACACACCTTTCATTCTGTCACCTGTCGATCGCGGCGTCTGCATCGCGGCCAAGGCCGGCTCCTACCACGACCGCGCAGGAGCCGGCCTTGGCCGCGATGCCGACGACGCCGGTTTGAAGACAGGCGCTGTTGCGAGTTGCCTATACTCAACCGACCACAACAAGAGGGCGCCAGCGTGGAGCACTTAGTATTGACGGTTTTTGCCCCGGACAAGCCCGGGCAGGTCGAACGGATCGCCCAATGCGTGGCCGACCACAACGGTAACTGGCTGGACAGCCGCATGTCGCGACTGGCCGGTCAGTTCGCTGGCATTCTGCGGGTGGCGGTGCCGGCGGAAAATCATGACGAACTGGTAGACGCGTTGATAGCACTGTCGACCCGCGGCATCCGCGTGCTGATCGCCGAAACCGGTGTGGAGCAAAGCTGCACCTGGAAGCCCATCGCCATGGAACTGGTGGGCAACGACCGCCCGGGCATCGTGCGCGACATCACCCGCCTGCTGGCCGAGCAGGGCGTGAACGTGGAACGGCTGGTGACCGACGTGCGCCCGGCGCCCATGAGCAGCGAGCCGTTGTTCCATGCCGAGGCGGTGCTGGGCCTGCCGCTGACGCTGTCGCTGGATCAACTGCAGCAGCGTCTGGAAGCCTTGGCCGATGACCTGATGGTGGAATTGGTGCTGCGTACCGAGGCTTGAAAGTTGTTCATGTTTATCTTGCACCTGCCTGTGGATAAGCTGGGGGAACACCGCGCAGACGCCCGCCGGCCGGGCTTCTCCGGCATGTGGCTAAAAAACGAGCAATTTCAGGGGCTTGTGCACAAACGGCGGGGATCGAGCTGTGGATAACCTTGGGGTAGTCCGTTGCAGGCCACGAGAACCGTGGCCTGCAGAGTTTTGAGCGTTTTTTGATCAGCTTTTTCGGCGCATTGTGACGATGGCGTCCAGGCTGTAGATAACCAGACCCGCCCAGATAAAGGCGAAGGCCACCAGCGCATTGGCGGTCAATGGCTCGTGGTATTTGAACACCGCCAGCAACAGCACCAGCGTGGGCGCCAGGTATTGCAGGAAGCCCAGTGTGGTGTAGGGCAGGTGGCGGGCGGCGGCGTTGAAGCTGACCAGCGGTACCAGGGTGATGGGCCCTGCGGCCAGCAGCCAGAGGCCATCGGTGGTCAGCCAGAACTCAGGCTGCGCGCTGGGCACGCCCGGGTGGAACGCCAGCCAGCCCAGCGCCAGGGGCACCAGCAGCCAGGTTTCCACCACCAGGCCGGGCAGGGCGGCCACGGGCGCCTGCTTGCGGATCAGGCCGTAGAAACCGAACGTCAGCGCCAGCGCCAGCGAAACCCAGGGCAGGCTGCCCACTTGCCACACCTGCTGGGCCACGCCGGCAGCGGCCAGGCCCACGGCCAGCCATTGCAGGCGGCGCAGGCGTTCACCCAGCAACAGCATGCCCAGCAGCACGTTCACCAGCGGGTTGATGTAGTAGCCCAGGCTGGCTTCCACCATGCGCCCGTTGTTGACCGCCCACACATAGATCAGCCAGTTGGCGGCAATCAGCGCCCCGCTGCCTGCCAGGATGCCCAGGCGGTGCGGATTGTCGCGCAGGTCGCGCCACCAGCCGGGGTGTTTCCAGGCGGCCAGCAGCAGCGAGCCGAACAACGCCGACCACAGCACGCGGCTGACAATGATTTCCAGGGCGGGGACACTCTCGATGGCCTTGAAGTAGAGCGGGAACAGTCCCCAGCAGGTGTAGGCCGTCAGGCCCAGCAGGTACCCGCGGCGCGGGTTGGCGGCTTGCATGCAGCATCCTTAGCAGAGGGGCAGCTTCAAGCTTCAAGTTTCAAGCTTCAAGCTGCAAGTAAAGGCGGATCGCGGTGTGTTTTAGCTTGCAGCTTAAAGCTTGAAGCTTGCAGCTGCTCTAAAAGAGCTTGAGGGGTTCTTCGTTGAGGGCTGCCAGTTGTTCGCGCAGGGCCAGTACCTGGTCGCCCCAGTAACGCTCGGTGCCGAACCAGGGGAAGCTGCGCGGGAACGCCGGATCGTCCCAGCGGCGCGCGAGCCAGGCGCTGTAGTGCATCAGGCGCAGGGCGCGCAGCGGTTCGATCAGCGCCAGTTCGCGGGGGTTGAAGTCGTGGAACTCGCTGTAGCCGTCCATCAGTTCCGACAGCTGGCCCAGGCATTCCTGGCGGTCACCGGCCAGCATCATCCACAGGTCCTGCACGGCGGGGCCCATGCGGCAGTCGTCGAGGTCGACGATGTGGAACATCTCGTCGCGGCACATCATGTTGCCGGGGTGGCAGTCGCCGTGCATGCGGATGTTCTGGTAGGGGGTGTCACGGTAAGTTTCTTCCACGCGCTTGAGCAGGTCGCGGGCCACCGACTCGTAGGCCGGCAGCAGGCTGCGCGGCACGTAGTTGCCTTCCAGCAGGGTGGTCAGCGAATCGTGGCCGAAGTTCTTCACCCCCAGGGCTTCGCGATGCTCGAAGGGGCGGGTGGCGCCCACGGCGTGCAGGCGGCCAAGCAACTGGCCCAGGCGGTACAGCTGGTCGAGGTTGCCCGGCTCCGGCGCCCGCCCACCGCGACGCGGGAACAGGGTGAAGCGGAAGCCCTGGTGTTCGAACAGGGTCTTGCCTTCGTGGATCATCGGCGCCACCACCGGCACTTCGCAGTCGGCCAGCTCGGCGGTGAAGGCGTGTTCTTCGAGGATGGCGGCGTCGGTCCAGCGGTCCGGGCGGTAGAACTTGGCGATCAGCGGCTGGCCGTCTTCGATGCCGACCTGATACACCCGGTTTTCATAGCTGTTGAGCGCCAGCACGCGCGCGTCGCTCAAGAAGCCGATGCTTTCGACGGCATCCAGCACCAGGTCGGGGGTGAGGGTTTCAAACGGGTGGGACATGCTGACTCCTGCGTGCGGCAGGTGGCCGCGTCCGGCAGCACATGGTAACTGAATTGCCCTGCGACGGCGCGGGGCAGGGCTACTGTCATTTCTAACAGGTGTGGTTGGGGAGAGTGAAGTTTAACCTCCAGAACGATCAGGCCCTTGGTCGGGGGTTCGCGATGGAGGAAAAGTAATGGCTAATAAAATGTGTGCTCATGCCGGCTGTCTGGTTTTAATTTTACTCGGCTTGGCTGGATGTGCTTTGCACGAACAGCCGGTCGAGTTTGTTTACGGCGGTAAAAGCTACGGCGCACTGCAGGCGGCGCAACAGCAACAGCTGGCCGACTTTAGGCGCACATCAGTATGGCGGCCTGTCACGCGTCAAGGCCGCCAAGCGGAACTGGAAGACCAACTTTATAGTGGTTACCTGTTGGCCTCGAAAATGAATGCGCGTTACTTCTATACGGCACCGAACTGCGTTGACGGGCGACCTGCCTATTACTGCAACGGCGTTATCCTGCGCCGGGTGCAGGCCGATCCCGAGCGCCATGCGTGGAATCCCAGCGAAGGTTCGATCGCCAATGATTCGGTGGCATTCACCTATGTAAGGGCTGATACGGGCATTACTTCGCTGATCCGCCGTGGCCCTGTCTATACGGTCAAGGAGCTAGCGGCTGCTGCGGTCCATCCCATGCAGCCCAAGTGCATTTTTCCCATTGATGGTTTTACCACTAACCGGCCAGATGGTTGCGGACAAAGTCCGGGAGAGCCCTTGAGCGGAAACTGCTTTGCACAGGGAATTGATACCGTCGAAAAATGGCAGGCGTTTTTCAAGGATAACCATGGCAATTGGCTGCAGTGTTCATTTTCGATCGACCTCCTGCAGTTTCAATTCAGCATCGACGTGCGTGCACACTTCCCGCCTGGCATGGAGTGGAATCGTGAATTTTTCAATGAACTGGTCATGAAGTCCTGGCCACAGGATATTCCGACACAGTTGCCGTTGGAGTCCTTCATCTTTGATGGCACAGGACCGCTGGCGGATACTCAGTTCATTCAGCGGGATTATTACAATGTTACCCAGCGCTTCTTGCCCATTTTGCGCATGAATCTCAGTGCCACCGATAGGCAGATTTTCAGCTACTTCCCGGAGGACCAGGATGTAGCTGTGCCGCGTTGAAAAATGCTTCAGGCACCAATGATGCCGCCGTCGGTGCGGCTGATGACCATCACCGACGAGCGCGGCTTGCCGCCCGGCAGGTGCTCGGGAAAGGTCGAACCGCCGTTCTCGCCGGGGTGCTGGATGCCCACGAACAGGCTGCGCTGGTCGGGGGCGAAGCTGATGCCGGTGACCTCGCAGCCTACCGGGCCGACCATGAAACGGCGTATCTCGCCGCTGTGCGGGTCGGCGCATAGCATCTGATTATTACCCATGCCGGCGAAGTCGCCATTGTTGCTGGTGTCGCCGTCGGTGAGTATCCACAGCCGGCCGGCGTCGTCGAAACCCAGGCCGTCGGGGCTGTTGAACATGTTCTGCGCGGTGATGTTGGCCGAGCCGCCTTCGGGTTGGCCTGCATGCACGCTGGGGTTGCCGGCCACGGCGAACAGGTCCCATTCGAAGGTCATGGCGCCATGATCGTCGCCTTGCTCGCGCCAGCGCAGGATTTGCCCGTAGATGTTCCTGGCGCGTGGGTTGGGGCCGCCTACCGGCTGGCCGTCTTCGCCGCGTTTGCTGTTGTTGGTGAGGGTGCAATAGACCTGGCCATCGCTGGGGCTGACCACGATCCACTCGGGGCGGTCCATACGCGTGGCCTGGCGCTGGCTGGCGGCCAGGCGTGCGTGGATCAGCACGTCGGCCTGGCTGGCGAAGCCGTTGCCGGCGTCCAGGCCGTGCTCGCCGTGGGTCAGTTCCAGCCACTGGCCCTGGCCCTTGTGCTGGCTGCCGGCATCGAAGCGGGCGACGTAGAGGGTGCCGTGGTCGAGGATGTCGCGCTGGCCGCTGTTCACACGGTCGCGGCTGACGAATTTGTAGATGAATTCGCCGCGCTCGTCGTCGCCCATGTACACCACGGCGCGGCCGTCGCGGGTTTGCGCCAGGGCGGCGTTCTCGTGTTTGAAACGGCCCAGGGCGGTGCGTTTGATGGGCGTAGAGGCTGGATCGAAGGGGTCGATTTCGACGATCCAGCCGTGGCGGTTGAACTCGTTGGGGTTATGCGCCATGTCGAACCGAGGGTCATGCGGGTGCCAGTCGACTTCCTTGCTGGCGGCGCTGGCGCCGTAGCGTTTCTGTGCGGCATCGAAGGCGTGTGCGGCGTTGGTGCTTCCGAAGCAGTCGCTGAAGTTCTCTTCGCAGGTCAGGTAGGTGCCCCACGGGGTCTTGCCGTTGGCGCAGTTCTGGAAGGTGCCCAGCACCTTGAGGC
This sequence comes from gamma proteobacterium L18, assembly GCA_000497835.1. GTDB lineage: Bacteria > Pseudomonadota > Gammaproteobacteria > Pseudomonadales > Pseudomonadaceae > Aquipseudomonas. The sequence continues at coordinate 365,164 of KI547170.1, forward strand.
CCTGCGGGTCGGCGGCAGTCTTGAGCAGTGCGTGGCCGGCCGCCGGGCCGCTGAAGGCGATGGGCGTATTGCCGTGGATGCGACGGTTGTAGGGCGAGCCTTGGACAAACTGCCAATGGCCGTCCTGACGGTGCACCTCGATCACTGACACGCCTTCACTGGCCAGCGCCTTGCGCACTTCCTCGGCTGACTGTGGTCGGCCGCCGTGGGCGTACAGGTAGCGGTAGTTGGTGTATTCGTTGTTGATGGCCAGCAGGGCACGGTTGGGGTCGTTCTTGAACGCGAACAGGCTCATGCCGTCGTTGTTGTCGCCGAACTGCGCTTCCTGATGGGCGGCGCTGCCGTTGCCGCTGGGGTCGAAGGCCGGGCCGTCGGTGTGCAGCGGTTGACCCCAGCTGATCAGTACCTTGGCCTGGTAGCCGGGCGGCAGGCTGATGCTGTCGGCGGTGGCGGCGGGTATGCCGTCGAAGCCCAGCAAGGTGCCGCTGCCGACGGCGCCATTGACGCTGCGTGCCAGCAGGCTGCCACCCAGGAACAGCGCCGCGCCGCCCAGTGCGCCGGCGCCCAGGAAGTGGCGGCGGGTGAGGCCGGTGAGGCGTTCGAGGTCGGTCGGTTCTTGGTCTTGTAGAAGGTGCATGATCAGGCTCCCTGCGGTTAGGGTGATCACGCTAGGGAGCGGCGATGACAGGGATGTTTCAATACACATCCCGCAACATAGTGGGAGAGCCTGTGGTTGTGGGCAATCTGCACCGACGCCATCGCGAGCAAGCTTTGCTCCCACAGTGGTGAGCCTGCCACGGCGGATGGCCCGCCACTGTGGGAGCAAAGCTTGCTCGCGATGACGTCGGTGCTGGCACCTCGCGCGCAAGCCTTGCGCTAGAGCGGTGTGCCCAGGAGCACGAACGTGGGCGCAAACGCCACCAACACATCCTTGCCCTCCACCACGCCCAATTCCTCGACCCTCGCGGCCTCTTCCAACGCACACAAGGTCTGCCCATTGGGCAGGCCGACCCGCACTTCGCTCGGCCCTTCCGGGTCATCGATGATTTGTTCCACCCGGCCCACCAGCCCATTCTCGCCAGCAGGCGCCGGCCCCGCCGCATCATGCAGGCGCAGCCACCCGGCCTTGATCAAGGCCAGCACCTGCACGCCTTCGCTCAGTTCCAGGGTCTGGGTGCTTTCATGGGTAATCTGCGCACACAGCGACAACCCGGCGCCCAGGTCCAGTTCGATCAGGTCATTGCGCCCCTGGGCGGTAATGGCCCGCACGCTGCCCTGCAACTGATTGCGCGCACTGGTGCGCAGCATCAAACGGCTCAGCAGGTCGAGGTCACGCACATCTTCGGCCACTTCCAGCACCTGGGCCTGCAAGGCCTGCAGGCGCTGGTACAGGCGCAATACGCGCTGGCCTTCCTCCGACAGCCGCGCGCCACCGCCACCCTTGCCGCCCACGGCGCGCTCTACCAATGGCTTTTCGGCCAGGTTGTTGAGCTCGTCGATGGCGTCCCAGGCGCCTTTGTAGCTCATGCCCGCGGCCTTGGCGGCGCGGGTGATCGAGCCTTGTTCGGCAATGTGCTGCAGCAGGGCGATGCGCTGGGGGCGACGGGCGATGTGTTGGGTGAGCAGGCTGGGCAAGGGCATGGCGGTAGTGGCGCTGTGTCAGTCTTATAGAGCGCACGACGTTGAACCCCGCCGCCGGGCAAGTCAAGCCGCGCCCGGTTTTGCCGTGCGTGCCAGGCAATACACATCGACCCGCTCAGCACCGGCGCGCAGCAGCAACTGCGCCAGGGCCCGCGCCGTGGCGCCGGTGGTCATCACGTCGTCGACCAGTGCCAGGTGCCGCCCCTGTACCCACGGGCGTGGGGCCAGGGTGAAGGCCTGCAGCAGGTTGCGCTGGCGCTGGCGTGCGTCCAGGTCCTGTTGGGCGCGGGTTTCCACCGGGCGCAGCAGCATGTGTTCGTCCACCGGTAATCGCAGTTGTGTGCCCAGCCAACGCGCCAGAAGTGTGGCTTGGTTGAAGCCGCGCTGGCGCAGACGCTTGCGGCCCATGGGCACGGGCAGCAGGCAGTCGGGCCGCGGCAAGCCGTCATCGAAGCGCGCTTGCAGCCAGTGGCCCAGCAGCTCGCCCAGCAACCGGCCAAGGGGCCAGCGGGCGTTGTGCTTGAACTGGCTGATCAGGCTGTCCACCGGGAAACCGTAATGCCAGGGCGCTTCGACCTGGGTAAACGGCGGCGCGCGGCGGGCGCACTGGCCGCAGAGCACGCCGTCGATGGCCATTGGCAGGGCGCAGCGACCACAGCGCTCCTGCAGCCAAGGCAGCTCGGTTTCGCACGCGGCGCACAAGGGGTATGGCTGCTGGGCCGGCTCATCACACAATAAGCAGGGTTGGTTGTTTATTAACCAGTTGTAAACCGACCTTCCGTGACCCGGTTGACAGTCCATGCGTCTTCCTTAAATATGCCCATTATCCGTGTGGCGGTTGTGGATATTTCCCTTATCCCGGCCGCCAGCCCAAGCATAACCAAGGAATCGCCCATGAGCGCCAGCACAACTGCAACGCTTCGTCACGACTGGTCCCTGGCTGAGGTCAAGGCCCTGTTCACCCAGCCTTTCAACGACCTGCTGTTCCAGGCCCAGACCGTGCACCGCGCGCATTTCGATGCCAACCGCGTGCAAGTGTCCACCCTGCTGTCGATCAAGACCGGCGCCTGCCCCGAAGACTGCAAGTACTGCCCGCAGTCGGGCCACTACAACACCGGCCTTGAAAAAGAAAAGCTGATGGAAGTGCAGAAGGTGCTGGAAGAAGCCGCGCGCGCCAAGGCCATCGGTTCCACCCGTTTCTGCATGGGTGCGGCCTGGAAACACCCGTCGGCCAAGGACATGCCCTACGTGCTGAAGATGGTGGCCGGTGTGAAGGCCATGGGCCTGGAAACCTGCATGACCCTGGGCAAGCTGGACAAGGAGCAGACCACAGCCCTGGCCGAAGCGGGCCTGGACTACTACAACCACAACCTCGACACCTCGCCGGAGTTCTACGGCAGCATCATCACCACCCGTACCTACAGCGAGCGTCTGCAGACCCTGGCATACGTGCGTGACGCCGGCATGAAGATCTGCTCGGGCGGCATCCTGGGCATGGGCGAGTCGCTGGACGACCGCGCCGGCCTGCTGATCCAGTTGGCCAACCTGCCGGAGCACCCGGAGTCGGTGCCTATCAACATGCTGGTGAAAGTCGCTGGCACGCCGCTGGAAAACGCCGAGGACGTCGACCCGTTCGACTTCATCCGCATGCTGGCCGTGGCCCGTATCCTGATGCCGCAGTCCCACGTGCGCCTGTCCGCCGGCCGCGAAGCCATGAACGAGCAGATGCAGGCCCTGGCCTTCTTCGCCGGCGCCAACTCGATTTTCTACGGCGACAAACTGCTGACCACCGCCAACCCGCAGGCTGACAAGGACATGGCGCTGTTCGCACGCCTGGGCATCAAGCCTGAAGCCCGCGAAGAACATGCCGACGAAGTGCACCAGGCGGCCATCGAGCAAGCCCTGATCGAGCAGAAGAGCGGCGAGCTGTTCTACGACGCTGCGTCGGCCTGACCGCCGATGGCCTTCGACCTCAGCGCGCGGCTGGCCGAGCGCCGCACCGCCGACCTCTACCGTCAGCGGCCGCTGCTTGAGAGCCCCCAGGGCCCGCAAGTGGTGGTCGATGGCCAACCGCTGTTGGCCTTCTGCAACAACGACTATTTGGGCCTGGCCAACCATCCCGAGGTGATCGCTGCCTGGCAGGCCGGCGCGGCGCGCTGGGGCGTGGGCGGCGGGGCCTCGCACCTGGTGATCGGCCACAGCGGCCCGCACCATGACCTGGAACTGGCCCTGGCCGAACTGACCGGGCGCCCGCGTGCCTTGCTGTTCTCCACTGGCTACATGGCCAACCTGGGCGCGGTCACGGCGCTGGTGGGGCAGGGCGACACGGTGCTGCAAGACCGTCTCAACCATGCCTCGCTATTGGACGCCGGTCTGCTCAGCGGTGCGCGTTTCAATCGCTACCTGCACAACGATCCGGCCAGCCTGGCCAACCGCCTGGAGAAAGCCACCGGCAATACCCTGGTGGTTACCGACGGCGTGTTCAGCATGGACGGCGACATTGCCGACCTGCCGACACTGGCCAAGGTCGCCAAGGCCAAGGGCGCCTGGCTGATGGTGGATGACGCCCACGGCTTTGGCCCGCTGGGCGCCACTGGCGCAGGCATCGTCGAGCATTTTGGTTTGGGCATCGACGATGTGCCGGTGCTGGTCGGCACCCTGGGCAAGGCGTTCGGCACTGCGGGTGCTTTCGTGGCGGGCAGCGATGACCTGATCGAAGCACTGGTGCAATTCGCCCGGCCCTACATCTACACCACCAGCCAGCCACCGGCGCTGGCCTGCGCCACGCTCAAGAGCCTGGAACTGCTGCGCAGCGAGCATTGGCGCCGCGAGCACCTGGCCACCCTGATCCGCCAGTTCCGCCAGGGCGCCGAGCAGATCGGCCTGCAACTGATGGACAGCTTCACGCCCATCCAGCCGATCCTGATCGGCGATGCCGGCCGCGCCGTGCGCCTGTCGCAGATGCTGCGCGAACGCGGCCTGATGGTCACGGCCATCCGTCCACCGACTGTGCCGGCGGGCAGTGCCCGCTTGCGCGTGACCTTGTCGGCGGCCCACAGCGAGGCGCAGGTGCAGCTATTGTTGAGTGCCTTGGCCGATTGTTATCCGTTGCTGGAGCCGAGCGATGCGTGATCGCCTGATTTTGTTACCGGGCTGGGGCATGGGCCTTGGGCCCTTGCAGCCCCTGGCCGCTGCCTTGCAGGGGCTGGACGAGCACCTGCACGTGCATATCGAGCCGCTACCCGCGCCAGGCAGCAGCGACCTGAATGCCTGGCTCGACGCCCTGGACGCCAGCGTGCCCCAGGATTGCTGGCTGGGCGGCTGGTCGCTGGGCGGCATGCTGGCTGCGGAGCTGGCGGCGCGCCGTGGCGACCGCTGCTGCGGCCTGCTGACCCTGGCCAGCAACCCGTGCTTCGTCGCCCGTGCCGAATGGCCCAACGCGATGCCGGCGCAGACCTTCGACGCCTTCCTGGCCGGTTGCAGCGCCAACCCGCAAAGCACCTTGAAGCGCTTCAGCCTGCTGTGTGCCCAGGGCGCCGTGGAAGATCCGCGCAGCCTGTCCCGGCTGCTGAGCGCCGGTGCGCCTGAAGTGTCGGCCGATGCGCTGCGCCATGGGCTGGAGTTGCTGGCACAACTGGATATCCGCGCCGCCCTGCAAACCTACGCCGGGCCGCAATTGCACCTGTACGCCGGCCACGATGCACTGGTACCGGCCGAGGTAGCCGGTGATGTGCTGACCTTGCTGCCCGATGTCGAAGTTGGCCTCATTGAAGCGGCCAGCCACGCTTTCCCCCTGGAAGACCCCCATGAATTGGCGGCAGCCATCCAGGCCTTTCTGCACGAGTCCCCCGATGACTGATCTTTCCACGCCCCCGCTGCCCGGCGCACTGCCGGACAAGCGTCAGGTGGCGGCTTCGTTTTCCCGTGCGGCGGCCAGCTACGACAGCGTCGCCGAACTGCAACGCAACGTCGGCACTGCGCTGATCGAGCGCTTGCCACAGCACTTCCAGCCGCGCCGCTGGCTGGACCTGGGCAGTGGCACCGGCTATTTCAGCCGCGCCTTGGCCTGCGCCTATCCCGATGCCTACGGCGTGGCGGTGGATATCGCCGAAGGCATGCTTCAGCACGCCCGTCCGCTGGGTGGCGCTGCGGGCTACGTGGTGGGCGACGCCGAGCGCCTGCCGGTGCGCTCGTCCAGCGTGGACCTGCTGTTCTCCAGCCTGGCCGTGCAATGGTGCAGCGACTTCGCCGCCGTGCTGGCCGAAGCGCGGCGCAGCCTGCAACCGGGCGGCGTGATGGCATTCGCCAGCCTGTGCGTAGGTACCCTGCGTGAATTGCGTGAAAGCTGGCAGGCGGTGGACGGCCTGGTGCACGTCAATCGCTTCCGCCAGTTTGAGGAATATCAGCGTCTTTGTGGCGAAAGTGGCCTGCAAGTGCTGTGTCTGGAACAGGTTCCTCACGTGTTGTACTACCCTGATGTGCGTGGGTTGACCCATGAACTCAAGGCATTGGGGGCACACAACCTCAACCCGGGCCGTAATGGCGGGTTGACCGGGCGTGCGCGCATGACCGGGTTGTTGCAGGCTTACGAGCAATTCCGCCAGCCGCAAGGCTTGCCGGCCACCTACCAGGTGGTCTACGCGGTACTGCACAAACCGCTGGAAGGGGACAACTGAGATGGGCCCAGCTTACTTTATCGCCGGTACCGATACCGACGTCGGCAAGACCACCATCGCCGCCGGGTTGCTGCACGCAGCCAGGCTCAATGGCCTCAGCACCCTGGGCGCCAAGCCCGTGGCGTCGGGCTGCGATGTCACGCCCAAGGGCCTGCGCAACGCCGATGCACTGGCGCTGATGGCCGAAAGTTCGATTCAGCTGCCGTATGAGCAGGTCAATCCGATCGCTTTCGAGCCCCCTATTGCCCCGCACCTGGCCGCCCGGGAAGCCGGCGTGACGCTGAGTGTGCAGACCTTGCTGGAGCCCATGCGCGAGATTCTCGCCCATCAGGCCGATTTCACCCTGATCGAAGGCGCGGGCGGTTGGCGTGTGCCCCTGTCGGGCCAGGCCAACCTGTCCGACCTGGCCATGGCCCTCAAGCTGCCGGTGATTCTGGTGGTGGGCGTACGCCTGGGCTGCATCAACCATGCACTGCTGACCGCCGAGGCCATTGCCCGCGACGGGCTGCAACTGGCGGGTTGGGTAGCCAATGTCATCGATGGCCGTACCTCGCGTCTGGAAGAGAACCTCGCCACCCTGGCCGAGTGCCTGCCCGCGCCTTGTCTGGGGCGTGTGCCTCGCCTGAAGGGGATTTCGGCGGCGATGGTGGCCGAGCACCTGCAACTGGATTTGCTGGATTGAATTTAGCTATCAAGATGGCCATGTGCCATTCGTCTTATTGACGTGAATTTATTGACGGTGTCTGCTTCAATACAAGGCATCAGCTTAAGGATTTCGGGGTTTCACCATGCAAATCACCAGCGGCAGCGCCTACTACGCAGGCCTGAGCTCGGTACAGAGTGGCCTGGCGCGTGTTGACCAGGCCGCCAGCCAGATCGCCAGCAATACCGTGGAGAGCACCTCCCCGGTTACCAACCAGTCCACCGACCTGCAGGCCAAGCGTTTGCTGTCCGTGGACATCAGCCAGCAAGACTTGGCCAACAGCGCTGTGCAGCTGAACCAGGGCCGCATGGAAGTGGAAGCCGGCCTCAAGGTTGAAAAAGCCGCGGCCGAAACCCTCGGCACCCTGATCGACACCTACGCCTGATCCTATAGAACCGCGGCGTTTGCATCGCGACTAAAGTCGGCTCCTACGCCGTCCGTGGTAGGAGCCGGCCTTGGCCGCGATGCAGACGACACCGTCCCATAGCCGCTGCCGCCAGGCCACGGCGTTTCTAACCTTTATTTCCCGATATTCACCACAGTGTTCTGCACCTGTGGCGATGACCTGTGGGCGGGTATTTCGTGCCTGTCGGGTGTAGTGTGGTCGATGGATGCTTGACAACTTTTGGGCGTAAACGTATGTTTCAAACAACTGTTTGACAGAAAGCCATCAAGCGCTGGTTGGTCTGTTGCGGTCACACATTCCAGTTTCATCAGCAGAGGTTTATCGCTATGCCTGATTACAAGGCCCCCTTGCGTGATATTCGCTTCGTACGTGACGAACTGCTTGGCTATGAAGCGCACTATCAAAGCCTGCCGGCTTGTCAGGACGCTACCCCCGACATGGTCGACGCCATCCTCGAGGAAGGCGCCAAGTTTTGTGAGCAGGTACTGGCCCCGCTGAACCGGGTGGGTGACATCGAAGGCTGTACCTGGAGCGAGTCGGGCGTGAAGACGCCGACCGGCTTCAAGGAAGCCTACAAACAGTTCGTCGAAGGCGGCTGGCCAAGCCTGGCCCACGACGTGGCCCATGGCGGGCAAGGCCTGCCGGAGTCGCTGGGCCTGGCCGTGAGCGAAATGGTCGGCGAGGCCAACTGGTCGTGGGGCATGTACCCCGGCCTGTCCCACGGCGCCATGAACACCATCTCCGAGCACGGTACCCCCGAGCAGCAGGAGGCCTACCTGACCAAGCTGGTCTCGGGCGAGTGGACCGGCACCATGTGCCTGACCGAGCCGCACTGCGGCACCGACCTGGGCATGCTGCGCACCAAGGCCGAGCCTCAGGCCGATGGTTCCTACAAAGTTACCGGCACCAAGATCTTCATCTCGGCTGGCGAACACGACATGGCCGACAACATCGTCCACATCGTGCTGGCCCGCCTGCCTGATGCCCCGGCCGGTACCAAGGGTATCTCGCTGTTCATCGTGCCCAAGTTCCTGCCCAACGCCGATGGCACCCCAGGTACCCGCAACGCGGTGAACTGCGGTTCGCTGGAACACAAGATGGGTATCCACGGCAACGCCACCTGCGTGATGAACTTCGACGCGGCCACCGGTTTCCTGATCGGCCCGGCGAACAAAGGCCTGAACTGCATGTTCACCTTCATGAACACCGCTCGCCTGGGCACCGCGCTGCAAGGCCTGTCCCACGCCGAAATCGCGTTCCAGGGTGGCCTGAAATACGCCCGTGACCGTCTGCAGATGCGTTCGCTGACTGGCCCGAAAGCGCCGGACAAGGCGGCTGACCCGATCATCGTGCACCCTGACGTACGTCGCATGCTGCTGACCATGAAGGCGTTCGCCGAAGGCAACCGCGCCATGGTGTACTTCACCGCCAAACAAGTGGACATCGTCAAATACGGCGTCGACGAAGAAGAGAAGAAAAAGGCCGACGCGCTGCTGGCCTTCATGACCCCGATCGCCAAGGCGTTCATGACCGAAGTGGGCTTCGAGGCGGCCAACCACGGCGTGCAGATCTATGGCGGCCACGGTTTCATCGCCGAGTGGGGCATGGAGCAGAACGTTCGCGACAGCCGCATTTCGATGCTGTACGAAGGCACCACCGGTGTTCAGGCTCTCGACCTGCTGGGCCGCAAGGTGCTGATGACCCAGGGCGAAGCGCTGAAGGGCTTCACCAAGATCGTCCACAAGTTCTGCCAGACCAACGAAGGCAACGAGGCTGTCACCGAGTTCGTCACCCCGCTGGCCCAGCTGAACAAGGAATGGGGCGAGCTGACCATGAAGATCGGCATGGCCGCCATGAAAGACCGCGAGGAAGTGGGTGCCGCTTCGGTGGACTACCTGATGTACTCCGGTTATGCGTGCCTGGCTTACTTCTGGGCCGACATGGCCCGCGTCGCTGCCGAGAAACTGGCTGCCGGCACCACCGAGCAGGCGTTCTACACCGCCAAGCTGCAGACTGCGCGTTTCTACTTCCAGCGCATCCTGCCGCGTACCCGTACTCACGTGGCGGCGATCCTGTCGGGCGCCAACAACCTGATGGAGATGGACGAAGAGCATTTCGGGCTTAGCTACTAAGCGTCGAAACCTTCGTTGAAAAAACCGCTGCCCTGGTGCAGCGGTTTTTTTTGCCCACGCGATTGGTAGCCGCAACTTTGTTGTGGAGGTGCACACTGTGGGAGCAAAGCTTGCTCGCGATGGCTTCAGTGCCGGCGCCTCGCGAGCAAGCTTTGCTCCCACAGTGTGTACCCCCGCCTATCTGTAGCTGCCGCCAAAGGGCGTATGGCCTGCGGAAATTTTTTTGGCGTCAATATGTGTTGAGCATTAAACAATCGTAATCATTGCCGATACAGGTAAAGGCACAATGCCATAATCTTGCTTGCTATCGGATTTTCCCTTTTGCCGCGTTTATCAGCTTTTAATTTCAGTCATTTCCTACCGTCGCTGTTGTTGTTGCTTGCGGGGCTCGCGGCTGCCTACGTAAAAGACCTGAACGTGTTCTTCACCTCGCTGTTCAACGTGCTGCCTACCCTGGTGTTGTTGCTGGGCGGCGCCTACTGCGCGGTCTACCGCCGCCAGCGCGAGCTGTTCCTGATGGTCACGGTGTACATCGCCTACTTCCTGCTGGACACCCAGACCGACTTCTACCGCGACAACGGCCGGGTACGCGAAGACGCCGCCGTGGTGTTCCACCTGTGTTGCCTGTTGCTGCCGGCCCTGTACGGGTTGTTCGGCGCCTGGCAAGAGCGCACGCACTTGTTCCAGGACATGGTGGCGCGCTTTGCGGTGCTGCTCGCCGTGGGCAGTACCGCCCTCGGGCTGGAGCAGAGTTTCCCGGTGCCGTTGCTGAACTGGCTGGCCGAGATCCGCTGGCCTTCCTGGCATGGCCAGTGGATGAGCCTGATCCAGATGGCCTACCCGGTATTTTTCCTGGCCGCCGTGCTGCTGGTGGTGCAATACCTGCGTCAGCCGCGGCCCTTGCACGCCGCGCAGTTGGTGGGGCTGATCGGGCTGTTTTGGATGTTGCCCAAGACCTTCATCCTGCCATTCACGCTGAACATCATGTGCAGCCAGGTGATGCTGATGATTGCCGCAGCGGTCGCCCACGAGGCTTATCAAATGGCCTTCCGCGACGAGCTGACCGGCCTGCCGGGGCGCCGCGCGCTGAACGAGCGCATGCAGCGGCTGGGGCGCAACTATGTGCTGGCCATGACCGACGTCGACCACTTCAAGAAATTCAACGACACCCACGGCCACGACGTGGGCGACCAAGTGCTGCGTTTGGTGGCGAGCAAGCTGTCCAAGGTCACCGGCGGCGGGCGTGCCTACCGCTACGGCGGTGAGGAGTTTGCCCTAGTGTTCGCTGCCAAGACCATGGAGGAATGCATGCCGCACCTGGAGGCGATCCGCGAGGCCATCGCCAGCTACAACATCCAGTTGCGTAACCCCGACAGCCGGCCGCAGGACGACAAGCAGGGCCGGCAGCGTCGTCACGGCCCAGGCGCTGCCAGCGTGTCGGTGACCATCAGTATCGGTGTGGCCGAACGGCTGATCGACCATCGCACGCCTGAACAAGTGCTCAAGTCCGCCGACGAAGCGCTTTACAGCGCCAAGGGTGCGGGCCGCAACTGCGTGGTGGGCTACGGCCAGACCCGCCGCGGCGCGGTGCGCACTGCCGCCTCTGCCTAATCGTTCATCTTTCTATCTACTGTGGGAGCGGGCTCTGCCCGCGAAGAGCGCACCGCGCAGCATCTGGTCTACCGCGGCGCTGTTTTCGCGGGCAGAGCCCGCTCCCACAGTGAAATTTTGTAATACCGGGTTAGACTTATTGGTCACAAGACGACCCTATGTGTCGCAAAAGTTGTTGGGTTACACTGGATTGAATCCACTCTCCCACTCCCGTTTGCGAGGTTGCCATGGCTGATTACAAAGCGCCCCTGCGCGATATGCGCTTCGTCCTCAATGAAGTCTTCGATGTAGCCAGCCTGTGGGCCCAGCTACCGGCCCTGGCAGAGACCGTGGACGCGGAGACGGTGGAAGCCATTCTCGAGGAAGCCGGCAAGGTCACCAGCCAGCGCATCGCACCGTTGAACCGCGGCGCCGACGAAGAAGGTTGCCACTGGAAAGACACCGTGGTCACCACCCCCGCAGGCTTCCCCCAGGCTTACCAGACTTACGCCGAAGGCGGCTGGGTGGGCGTGGGCGGCGATCCGACCTACGGCGGCATGGGCATGCCCAAAGTGGTCTCGGCCCAGGTCGAGGAAATGATCAACTCCGCCAGCCTGGCGTTCGGCCTGTACCCGATGCTGACGGCCGGTGCTTGCCTGTCGATCAACGCCCACGCCAGTGACGAGCTGAAGCAGACCTACCTGCCCAACATGTACGCCGGCGTCTGGGCCGGTTCCATGTGCCTGACCGAAGCCCATGCCGGTACCGACCTGGGCATCATCCGCACCAAGGCCGAGCCCCAGGCCGATGGCAGCTACACCATCAGTGGCACCAAGATCTTCATTACCGGCGGCGAGCACGACCTGACCGAGAACATCATTCACCTGGTACTGGCCAAGCTGCCTGATGCGCCTGCCGGACCCAAGGGCATCTCGCTGTTCCTGGTGCCCAAGTTCATGGTCAATGCCGACGGCAGCCTGGGCGCGCGCAACACCCTGAGCTGCGGTTCCATCGAGCACAAGATGGGCATCCAGGCGTCGGCCACCTGTGTGATGAACTTCGACGGCGCAGTGGGCTATATCGTCGGCGAGCCCAACAAGGGCCTGGCCGCCATGTTCACCATGATGAACTACGAGCGGCTGGGCGTTGGCATTCAGGGCCTGGCGTCGGCCGAGCGTTCCTACCAGAACGCCATCGAATACGCCCGCGACCGCCTGCAAAGCCGCTCGCCCACTGGCCCTAAAGCCAAGGACAAGGTCGCCGACCCCATCATCGTGCACCCTGACGTGCGCCGCATGCTGTTGACCATGAAGGCCTTCAACGAAGGCGGTCGCGCGTTCTCCACCTACGTGGCCATGCAGCTCGACACCGCCAAGTTCAGTGAAGACGCCGTCACGCGCAAACGCGCTGAAGACTTGGTGGCTTTGCTGACCCCGGTGGCCAAGGCATTCCTGACCGACCTGGGACTGGAAACCACCGTGCACGGCCAGCAGGTGTTCGGGGGCCACGGCTTTATCCGCGAATGGGGCCAGGAGCAACTGGTGCGCGACGTGCGCATTACCCAGATCTACGAAGGCACCAACGGCATCCAGGCGCTGGACCTGGTGGGCCGCAAGGTGATCGGTAGTGGTGGCGCGTTCTATCAGCTGTTCGCCGATGAAGTGCGTCATTTCATCAGCACCGCAGCGCCTGAGTTGGCCGAGTTCACCAAGCCGCTGGCAGCCGCTGTGGATAACCTCGACAAGCTGACCGCCTGGCTGCTGGATCGCGTCAAGAACGACCCGAATGAAATCGGCGCGGCGTCCGTGGAATACCTGCACGTGTTTGGCTACACCGCCTATGCCTATATGTGGGCACTGATGGCCCGCGCCGCATTGGGCAAACAGGGGCAGGAGGATTTCTACGCCAGCAAACTGGGCACCGCGCGCTTCTACTTCGCCCGTCTGTTGCCGCGTATTCATTCGCTGACAGCGTCGGTGAAGGCGGGCAGCGAGTCGCTGTTCCTGCTGGACGCCGAGCAGTTTTGACACCCGTGCGTCGCTGTAAGCATTTTCCTACGTGACGTGTTGCCTTTCGGCGATACCGGGTAAACGGATCCATGGGTAATCTTGCTTCATGGACGTCGCGCAGGAAGCGCCAAGCAGAACACGGACACGTAAGGAACCTGCCACAGGACGGCGGGCAGAAACGGAAGTCAGGGATACAGATTGCGAAACCCCGCCACGGCGGGGTTTTTCTTTTGTGCGGGTAACGTGGACTACCCCACGCGCCCCTTCCCGAGCTACGCCCGGTCCCACAGTCGCGAAGCAACCACCGATGCGAGCCTTGGCACTGTGGGAGATTCTATGGTTCTGAGCAATAAGTACCGGCCTCTCGCGAGCAAGCTTTGCTCCCACAGTGTTGAGTCTCCCACCGTGGTTGGCTCAACACTGTGGGAGCAAAGCTTGCTCGCGATGGCATCGACGCGGTCTATGGGTTACACGCATTCAGCACCTTAGAATCTCCCACAGCGTGAACTCCGCCGCCCCGGGTTGAACCCTTGCGCGCTCCATGATGTCAGTTGGTTATCAACCTCCAGGAGCCGTAACATGGACTTTATCCGCATCATCATCGCCATTCTGTTGCCACCATTGGGCGTATTTCTGCAGGTCGGGTTCGGCGGGGCCTTCTGGCTCAATATCCTGCTGACGCTGTGCGGTTATATCCCGGGCATCGTGCATGCGGTGTATATCATCGCCAAGCGTTAACCTGTCTGGTGATCGGAAACGGCTGACGTTTTCATGGGATCCGCCTGACATTCAATTCGTGTCGAATCAAATAGGCTTCACCTCTTTTCATTTGAGGTGAGGCCTTTGTCTTTAACGCGATCCAGCACTTGCCTCTTTGGTATAATATTTTATACGTTTGGTGCTGCTTGAGCCGCGCCAAACCGCTGCGGTGGGTGGGGAGCTCCTACGATGATCTCCTGCAGTTCGTTATCTGGCTGTGTTGAAAATGGAGAGGAACGGAAAATGACAGTTGATACCCAGATTCGCCACGTGACCGAGGCGGACGGCAATGTATTTGCAGACCTCGGTTTTTCTCCCGATGAGGCCGTGCGTCTGAAGGCCCAGTCTCAGAAACAGATCAACGATACGGTCGCTCTTAAAGGTCAGTTGATGTCGGCTTTGGCGGGGTGGATTGAGCAAGAACACCTCAAGCAGGCAGAGGCGGCCAGGATCCTCATGGTGTCCCGGCCTCGTGTCTCGGATGTTGTGAACTTGAAGACCTCCAAGTTCACGCTCGATTGCCTGGTAACAATGCTCAGCCGGATTGGTAAGCCCGTTACCCTTACAGTGGGGTGAGCGCCAGGATCATTCCTCAATCACCCGCCGATAAAACCCCCACTCCTGCTCCAGCGCATGCGCCAGATTCGTCGCCTTGCGAAACCCATGACGCTCATCGGGGTAGTAATGCACTTCGGCCGGCAGGCCGTTGTCGTGCAGGGCCTTGAGCATGTCGTGGGTTTGCTGTGGTACCACCACGGCGTCCAGTTCACCTTGGAAGAAGATCACCGGCACCTTGATGTTGCTGGCGTAGAACAGCGGGGTGCGTTCGCGGTAGCGGGCCTCGTCGCGTTGCGGGTCGCCGATCAGCCAGTCCAGGTAGTCGCTTTCGAATTTGTGGGTGGCCTTGGTCAGGGCCAGCGGGTCGCTGACGCCGTACAGGCTGGCGCCGGCACGGAAGACGTTGTGGAAGGCCAGGGCGCACAGGGTGGTGTAGCCGCCCGCGCTGCCGCCGCGGATGAAGGCCTGGGCCGGGTTGATCAGGCCGCGGGCGGCCAGGTGGCTGACCACCGCGCAGGCATCTTCCACGTCGGCTTCGCCCCAGCGCAGGTGCAGGGCCTGGCGGTAGGCGCGGCCGTAGCTGCTGCTGCCGCGGTAGTTGAGGTCAGCCACGGCGAAGCCGCGCTGGGTCCAATACTGGATGCGCGAGTCGAACACCGGGTAGCAGGCCGAAGTGGGGCCGCCGTGCACGAACACCACCAGCGGTGGCTGGCTGTCGCCGTTCATGGCCGGGTAGAAGAAGCCGAACGCGTGGCTGTCACCGCTGGCGTAGCGCAGCGGTTGCGGGCGGCTGATCTGGTCGGCGGGCAGGGGCAGTACGCCGCCGGCCAGCACGCGTGCGTCGCGGCTGTGGCGGTCGATGGCGACGACGGCCGGCGGGCAGGTGGCCGAGGCGGCGATGGCGTAGATGAACCGCTCGTCGATGGCCAGGCTGCGGAAGCGGCTGAAGTCGCCGCTGTAGTCTTCGACCAGGCCGTCGGGCTGGCCAATGCCCAGGCGGGCGAAACCCTCTTCGAACCAGGTGGCCAGGTAGCCCGCGCCCGGCAGCGGCAGCCACGTGCAGGCGCCCAGTTGCCAAGGGGCCCCGGCATGGTCGGCCTGGCGGGACGGCAGCAGTTGCCAGCCATCGGCGGTCTCGGCCCATGGCTGCCAGAAACCGGCCAGGTCGGACAGGCAATACAGGCGGCCGTCGGCATCGAAGCGAGGCTGTTGCAACGACTGTTCGTGATCGCCGCCCAATTGAACCGGCTGGCTCCATTCCCCGGATGGCAGGCGCTGGCACACCATCAAACGGGTCACGGTCCACGGCTGGTGCGGCCGGCTCCACTCGATCCAGGCCAGGCGTTGGCCGTCGTTGCTCACGGTAGGGGAGGCATAGAAGTCGGCGCCTTCGGCCAACACGTGGCGCGAGCCATCGGCTAGGGCAATGCTTACCAGACGGTGGTCAACCTGCGCGCTGCCATGGCTTTCTTCCACGGCCAGTACCCGATCGTTGGCCGCTTCGACGCCCCCATAGCGCAGAGCGCCGTGGGTCAGTGGTCGCGGAGCCGAACCGGCAAGGTCCTGGAAATAAAGCTGCTGGTCGCCTTCGTTGACGAACACCAGCCCATTATCGACCAGGCAAAACGAGCCCCCGCCGTATTCATACACGCGACTGCGCACGCTGAAGCCATCCGGTGTCAGGCAGCGCAGTTGCCCGGCGTTCCAGTTCCAGATGCGGCAGGCCGCCTCCTGGGGGCGGAATTCGTTCCAGAACAGCCCGCCGGGGCCGACGGCAAGTTCTGCAAAGTCGGTACCGGCGGCAACGGCCTGGGCGGCGCTGAACAGGTCAGGCCTTGGCGATGATTCTCGAGTTTCGTTCATTACGGAAGGCCAGTTGTTCGATCGTCTGCGTGGCAGTCTCGGACTCTTCACGGGCCTTGAGGATAATCCCGTGGTCCGCTGATTTACTGCACACGGGGTCGGCATTGCTGGCATCGCCGGTCAGCATGAAAGCCTGGCAACGACAGCCACCGAAGTCCTTTTCTTTCTCGTCGCAGGAGCGGCACGGCTCGGGCATCCAATCATAGCCACGGAAGCGATTGAAACCGAACGAGTCATACCAGATGTGCTGCATGCTGTGGTCGCGCACGTTGGGGAACTGGATGGGCATCTGCCGCGCGCCGTGGCAGGGCAGCGCCGTGCCGTCCGGGGTCACGGTGAGGAAGATGCTGCCCCAGCCGTTCATGCATGCCTTGGGTCGTTCTTCGTAATAGTCCGGGGTGACGAAGATCAGCTTGCAGGGGTTGCCCTCGGCCGCCAGTTTTTCCCGGTACTCGTTGGTGATGCGTTCGGCGCGTACCAGTTGTTCCTTGGTAGGCAGCAGGCCCAGGCGGTTGAGTTCGGCCCAGCCATAGAACTGGCAGGTGGCAAGCTCGACGAAGTCGGCTTCCAGGGCGATGCACAGCTCGATGATACGGTCGATCTTGTCGATGTTGTGCCGATGGGTGACGAAGTTCAGCACCATCGGGTAGCCGTGGGCTTTCACCGCGCGGGCCATTTCCAGCTTCTGCTTGAAGGCCTTTTTTGAGCCGGCCAGCAGGTTGTTGACCTGCTCGTCGCTGGCCTGGAAGCTGATCTGGATATGGTCCAGGCCGGCGGTCTTGAAGTCGGCGATCTTCTGTTCGGTCAGGCCGATGCCGGAGGTGATCAGGTTGGTGTAGAACCCCAGCTGCCGCGCCTCGCGGATCAGCTCGGCGAGGTCCTGGCGCACCAGTGGCTCGCCACCGGAGAAACCGATCTGTGCAGCGCCCATTTCCCGGGCTTCACGAAATACCTTGAACCATTGCTCGGTCGTCAGCTCCTTGCCCTGGGCGGCGAAGTCCAGGGGGTTGGAGCAGTACGGGCACTGCAATGGGCAGCGGTAGGTCAGCTCGGCCAGCAGCCACAGGGGCAGGCCGACCGCAGGCGTGGCCGGCAGCTCAGGCAAGTTCGATCCAGTGCTCTGCACGAGCGACCTCCATGAATTGCTCGATGTCATCACCAAGCTCAGGTACGCCGGGGAACTGTTTGTCCAGCTCGGCGATGATGGCGGCGACATTGCGCTGGCCATCGATCAGGCCGCCGATGGCGCTGGCGCTGTCGTTGAGCTTGATCATCCCTTCAGGATAGAGCAGCACGTGGCCTTTCTGCGCCGGTTCGTACTGGAAACGGTAGCCGGGGCGCCATTTGGGCGTCAGGTTGCGATCAAGACTCATAAGGCTATCCCCTTGTGCCAGACACGCTGGTCGGTAACGCTGTGGTAGGGCGGACGGTTGAGCTCGTAGGCCATGGTCATGGCGTCGAGCATGCTCCACAGAATGTCGAGTTTGAACTGCAGGATTTCCAGCATGCGCTGTTGGCCTTCAGCCGTGGTGTAGTGCTGCAGGGTAATGGCCAGGCCATGCTCCACGTCACGCCGGGCCTGGCCCAGGCGGGTGCGGAAGTATTCGTAGCCGGCCGGGTCGATCCACGGGTAGTGCTGCGGCCAGCTGTCCAGGCGCGACTGGTGGATCTGCGGCGCAAACAGCTCGGTCAGCGAGCTGCTGGCCGCTTCCTGCCAGCTGGCACGGCGGGCGAAGTTGACGTAGGCGTCGACGGCAAAGCGCACGCCGGGCAGCACCAGTTCCTGGGAACGCAATTGGTCCGGGTCCAAGCCCACCGACTGGCCCAGGCGCAGCCAGGCCTCGATGCCGCCGTCCTCGCCAGGCGCGCCATCGTGGTCCAGCAGGCGCTGAATCCACTCGCGGCGCACTTCGCGGTCCGGGCAGTTGGCCAGGATCGCGGCATCCTTCATGGGGATGTTGACCTGGTAGTAGAAGCGGTTGGCTACCCAGCCCTGAATCTGCTCGCGGGTGGCGCGGCCTTCGTACATCGCCACGTGGTAAGGGTGGTAGATGTGGTAATAGGCGCCCTTGGCCCGCAGGGCCTGCTCGAATTCGGCGGGGGACATTGCCTTGGCGTCGGTCATGATCACACTCCTACAGCTCGATGCTCATGCCGTCGAAGGCCACTTCGACGCCACGGCGGGTCACTTCGGCGCGCTCGGGCGAGTCTTCGTCGAGGATCGGGTTGGTGTTGTTGATGTGGATAAGTACCTTGCGCGGCTTGCTCAGGCCGTCCAGTACTTCCAGCATGCCGCCGGGGCCGTTCTGGCACAGGTGGCCCATCTCGCGGCCGGTACGGGTGCCCACGCCACGGCGCTGCATTTCATCGTCGTCCCACAGCGTACCGTCCACCAGCAGGCAGTCGGCATCGGCCATGTGGCCCAGCAGGGTATCGTCGACCTGGCCCAGGCCCGGGGCATAGAACAGCTTGCCGCCGGTGCGCAGGTCTTCCACGCGCAGGCCCAGGTTGTCGCCCGGGTGCGGGTCGAAGCGGTGCGGCGAGTAGGGCGGCGCGGCGCTGCGCAGTGGGAACGGGGTGAAGCGCAGGTTCGGGCAGGCCGGGATGGTGAAGCTGCCTTCCAGTTCGATGCGGTTCCACTGCAGGCCGCCGTTCCAGTGGCTGAGCATGTTGAACAGGGGGAAGCCGGTGGTCAGGTCCTGGTGGACCATGTCGGTGCACCACACCTGGTGCGGGCAGCCTTCGCGCAGGCTGAGCAGGCCGGTGGTGTGGTCGATCTGGCTGTCCAGCAGGATGATGGCGTTGATGCCGGTATCGCGCAGGGCACGGGCCGGTTGCATGGGCGCAAAGCCCTGCAGCTGGGCACGGATATCCGGCGAGGCGTTGCACAGGACCCAGTGCACGCCGTCATCGGACAGGGCGATGGACGACTGGGTGCGCGCCTTGGCGTTCAGGGTACCGTCGCGGTAGCCCTTGCAGTTCACGCAGTTGCAGTTCCACTGGGGGAAACCGCCACCGGCGGCAGAGCCTAGAATCTGGATGTACATGGGAGGCCTGTGACGTCTGACTTCAAAGGGGAAAGCAAAAATAAAAACGCCCCGGCTGACCGAGGCGCTGTACCGCGATAAAAATCAACGGCTGGCGAAGTACATGGTGACTTCAAAGCCGATGCGCAGGTCGGTGTAAGCTGGTTTGGTCCACATAGGATGGCTCCTTCTGGGTGATGGATGGAAGTGGTGCTGGTACAACACATTAGAACCACCTCCGGGGGGAGATGTTCGTATGCTTAGGGCACTATCTTACTAAATTCCCATGTACTGAAACGTTAAATTGCATTAACGGCGCTGAGAAAGCTCGTTACAGCCTGCGTAAAGATCATTGTGCCACTTGCCAGGATTCATCCACGGCGGGGCCATTGGCCAGGCACAACCAGCCAGCTTGAGCCTCCAGCAACTGGCCGATGGCCTGCTGCAACGCGTCACTGCGCAGACGCCCGAACGCCTTGCGCAACTGCTCGATGAAATCGGACGAGTGGCCGCCCAGGCGGGCTTGCCACAGGCTTTCGGCTGCCTGGCTGAGTTCCATGTCGCTAAGGCTGGTGCGGGCGGCCAGGTCGCGGCACTGTTCGTTCAGGGTGTTGCCCGACTGGGCGCGAACCAAGGCAGGCAGGGTGTGCAGAAAGGCCTGCAGGTGTTCGAGGATCTCGGCCATGGGCGTGCTGGGGGACTGCACGCCGAACAGCAGGCCCGGGCGGCCCGCCACTTGGCGGAAGCCGCTGAACACCGCGTAGCCCAGTTGCAGTTCGACCCGCATGCGTTGGTAGAACGGCGATTGGCACAGCTGCGCCAGCAACTGCCAGGCGGCCTGGTCGATGATCTGCTCGCCGGCGGCCGGGCAGAACAGCAGCAGCGCCTGCTCGCCGGAGTCGGTGGGCACCTGGCTCCAGGTGCGGCCGTGCAGGGGCAGCGGTGGCTGGCACAGGCTGGTGTCGGCATGCCCCGGCATTTTTGCCAGGACCACGTTCAGCGCCTGGGTGGTGGCGGGAGTCAGGCCCAGGGCCATGCCATCCCAACGGGCGGTGTGCCATAAACGCTGCAGGGCGGGCGCCTGCAATTGCTCGTCGCGGCCGCGCGAGGGCGGCTGGTAGTAGCCCAGGCTGTGCTCGGGCAGGCGCTTGAGCAGTTCGCGGATGGGGATCAACGGCGCGGGTGCGTTCAACTGGCCCAGCTGGCGCCATATTTCCGGGGCCGGGTGGACAAGGTTTTCCAGGGCCTGTTCGACCAGCGCGGGCATGGGGTCCTGCACGCCACACAGGCGCAGTTGCCAATCGTCACCCAGGCTGGTGAACGCCAGTTGCACGCCTGCTTGGCTGGCTTCCTCGCGCAGCTTGGCCAGGCTGTGATCGAGCATGCGCCACAGGCCGGCCCGTTGTGCCGATTTTATCCGCCAGCGCAGGTACAGGCAGGCCTCATGGCCGGGCGGTTGTGCGGTGCTGATGATATCCAGGCACGCTGGCGTGGCGACAGGTTGTGCGGGGCGGCGACTGGGCCGCAGGAAGCGGTTGCGTTGCGGCAGGCGCCATTTCACGTCGCTGCCGGCTTCGCTGCGGATGAGCGGGCCGTGCAGGATGGTATCGGCGCGCAGTTGGCCGAGGATCGCGCGCAGGGCGGTCAGCGCTTCGGCACTGACGTGGGTAGCGCCGCCCTGGCCGAAATGCTCGCTGTCGCGGCGCGCCAACTCCAGGGCGGTACGCACCAACTGGCGGCGCTGGCTCAGCAGGTGGTACTCATCGCACAGGCCTTGCCAGTCATCGTGGGACTGGAAAAACTCCAGCCAGTCCAGGCACAGCTCGCTGATCAGGGCCCGCGGCTGCTGGCAGGCGGCCGTGAGCTTGAATTCGATATTGAGCACCACCTGGCCGTCGAAGTCGTACAGCGGCGTCAGGCTCAGGGCTTCCACCAGGCCACGGCGTTGCAGTTCGGCCAGCAGCCCACCGGGCTGAGCCGAGACCAGCCAGGTGGTGAGGAAGTCGACCGCCGAGGCACTGTCGCCCGGTATTTGCTGGCAGGCGAAGACCAGGTTTAGGCGGCTGGGGTCGGCAGGTTCGATCGCTGCCGGCGGCTGGTCGAGCAAGGGCGGCGAGGGCAGGCGTGGGCTGGCCGCGCCGGGGCGCAGCAGGCCGCCGGCCTTTTCGGCCAGGGCGCGCAGTTCTTCCAGAGGTTGTGGGCCGGCCAGGCTCAGGGTCATCTGTGCGGCCTGGTAGAAGCGCTGGTAGAACGCCAGAAGGCTGTGCTGAAACGCCTCGCGGGGCACCGGCAGGCTGTAGCGGTTGCCAGCATGGAAGGCGCGCAGCGGGTGATTGGCGGCCAGGGGCGCGGTCAACCATTGCAGATGGCGGGCCTGTGGGTCGCGGGACCAGGCAATGAATTCGGCGTGCAGCACTTCGCGTTCACGCAACTGGTCCTGTCGGTCCAGGCGCGGGTGGGCGAGCATTTCGCACAACCGCTCCAGGGCGCCGGGGAAGGACTCGGTAGGCAGCTCGAAGAAAAAGTCGGTGGTGCGCTCGCGCGTGCTGGCGTTCAGCTGTCCACCGTGGCGCTGGACGAACGGCATCAACGCGTGATCGCCGCTGTAGCGTGTGGTGCCGAGGAAGAACAGATGCTCCAGGAAGTGCGCCAGGCCTGGCCAGGCAGGGTCCACGTCGTGGCTGCCGGCGGCCACGCGCAGCGCGGCGGCAGCGCGTTTGAGGCGCGGGTCGTGGCGCAATTGCACGCGCAGGCCGTTTTCCAGGGTCAGCAGGGCGAATTCGGGTGGGGCGACGTCCGGCATGAGGGTTCCAATGGCATTACTTCTGAGGCTAATGCTAGCGGAAGTTTGGCCGGGGATATAACGCAAAAAAGCCCGCTGGGC
>KI547170.1:387687-417032 GCA_000497835.1 gamma proteobacterium L18
TGTCTGTGAGGGCACCTCGTCCGCCTTGTTGGCACCACCACAGATTTGTAGTGAAAAAACAAAGCGGACCAGGTGATGCTCCAGACATAACTGGCCCGAAACAAACGTAGGACCGGGCTCTGCCCGGGAAGCGCCGTGCGGACGGCGCTCGATCTCAAGAGCGCCGCAAAACCCCCGCCTAGTGATTAAACGCCGCCGTAGTCCCCACAACAGTAGCCGAAGGCAACAACTGACTGATAAACCGATTCCACCGCGTAATATTCGCCGGCCCCACAAACACCACATCCGACGTACGCAGATCAAACTGCCGCGCCAGCAGGAATGCCGTCGGCTTCTTGGCATTCAGGTAAAACACCGTTGGCGGCTGGCCGTTGCCGTCCTGCGCCCCGCGAATCACATAGATCGCTTCGGCATTGGCGGTTTCCTGGGCGATACCGCCGGCATTGCCCAGGGCCTCCATCAGGTTGAAGGTACTGGTGCCGTAGTTCATCACCTGCGGTTTCTGCACCTCGCCCAACACGTAGATCTTGTTGGCATGGTCATTACCCAGGTGCAACTGGTCGCCGTCCTTGAGGTAGATCTCGTTGAGTTTCGATTCGGTGCGGTTCAGGGTGTCGATGTCCATCACGTACTCGTGACCGTCACGCTTGAGGATCAAGTTGGCCAGGTTGGCGTCCGAAGCCTCGCCACCCGCCCGGCTGATGGCGTTCACCAGGTTGAGCGGAATGTTGTTGAGCGACTGCGGCCCGGGGTTTTTCACCGCCCCCGAGATGATGACCTTCTGGCTGTCGTAGGCCTGGATATTCACGTCCACCTGGGCACCGGTGAGGTATTGGCTCAAGGCTTTCTGCAGGTTGGCACGAAACTCCGGCACGGTCAGGCCGCCAGCCTTGATCGAGTTGATGTAGGGGTAGTAGACCGTGCCATCCAGCCGCACCACCCGTGCGCTGGCCTCTGCCTGGGTGGTGTTGCTGGGTGAATTGAGTTCGGCGTGTTCCCACACGGTGATGATCAGGTTGTCACCCGGGCCGATGTGGTAGTCCCCCGGCCGGTAGTTGAGCAGCGCCGCCGGGATCGGCTGGGGCTTGTAGATGACTTTCTGCTGGTTGACGGTGGTCGAGGTGATGGGCACCACGGTGACCGGGCCCGTGTTGTCGTCCTGGGCATCGTCGGGGGTCATGTGCTGCCCGGGCGCGAACGCGCAACCCTGCAACAGTGCAGTGAACAGCAAAACACCGAATAGCGATCGCTTCATGGCAAAGTCTTCCTGGGAGAAAACGTATTTCTCCAGTCTTGGGTCTTATTGGGGGTCAGAAGGCGTTCTTGTGGATAAAACCCTTGAACAGGGTCAGCGCGATGATTTTCAGGTCCAGCCAGATAGACCAGTGCTCGATGTAGTCGAGGTCGAATTCGATGCGTTTCTGCATTTTGTCCAAGGTCGTGGTCTCCCCGCGCCATCCATTGACTTGAGCCCAGCCGGTGATGCCGGGCTTGACCTTATGCCGCAACATGTAGCCGTTGACCTGTTTGCGATACTGCTCGTTGTGCGCCACTGCATGGGGGCGCGGGCCGACGATCGACATGTCGCCGCGCAGCACATTGAAAAACTGCGGCAGCTCGTCCAGTGACGTACGTCGCAAAAACGCCCCGAACGGGGTCACGCGCGTGTCATTTCGACTGGCTTGTACCACTTCGCTGCCATTTTCCTGGACCGTCATGCTGCGGAATTTCCAGACCATGATCGGTCGCCCATCTAAACCATAGCGTGTCTGGCGAAAAAACACGGGGCCACGCGAGGTCAATTTGATGCCCAGGGCGATCAACAGCATGGGCATGGCGATCAGCGCCAGGATCAGGCTGGTGACGACCACATCCTCGAAGCGCTTGATTAGCTGGCTGGAGCCATCCATCGGCGTGTCCACCAGGCTGATGCTGGTGAGGCCGTTAATACTTTCGCTGCGGGCGTGCAGCAGGTCGAACATGAACACGTCGGGAATCAGATAAACGGACGCCGTGGTGTCGCTCAGGCCCTTGACCAGACAGCACAGCGACGGCTCGCAGCTCATGGCCAGGGTGATGTAGACCTTGTCGATGCGCCCGTCGCGGGCATCCAGCACCAACTGGTCCAGGCCGCCCAGCACTGGCAGGCGCTTGCCCAGCTCGTCCAGGGCCATCTGCTGCGGCTCATCGTCGTAGAAGCCCAGCAAGTGCAGGCCCATCCAGGGGGCGGCGGCAATGGAGCAGGCCAGCCGTTCGCCGATCTGCCCGGTGCCGACAATGGCCACCGTGCGGGTATTGAAGCCGCGGCGGCGCAAGGCCTGTAGCGTGCTGCGAATCATCAGGCGGTAGCCGCACAGGCAAAACAGCACCAGGGCGAACCAGGCCATGCGGGTTTTATCCAGCACCACCTCGGGTTTGTTGAACAGGTAGTCGGCCAGCAGCAGGCAGCAAAACGTCAGCGCCCAGTAGTTGAATACCCGCAACAGCTCCCGGGCCACCCGTTCGCCGCGCCATGAGCCGTATAGTTGGTGGTATTCGCAGATCCAGTGAAACAGCAGCACCATGGCCATGATGCGCACCCAGGTGTCGCCGTCGTGCAGACGGCCTTCCATCCAGGCGAACCACAGGGTGATGCCGGTGATGACGGCCAGGTCCAGCGCACGGTGGGCCAGGGACAGGGCCGATTGGTGAGCTTGCAGAATGCCTTTGAGCGGTCGTGCCATGACAATCCCTCCCGTTCACAGGTTTTTTACGCTGGACACCAGCGCCGGCGGCGTGGGGGCCAAAGCCAGGCGCGGCGTGGCCATGGGCACGGGCAGGGCCATGGGCGGGTGTTCTTCGTCCCAGCGGGTCTCGACGAACTGGCGCATCTCGCGCTCGAAACGTTCGGCTGAAAAGCGCTCGGCGTTGTCACGGCACGCCTGTGGGGTGATGCGGTGGGCGTTGGCTTCGAAGTCATGGATGCCGGCGATCAGGGCGCCAACCGTCTGCTGGTGGTAGAACACCCCGGTAGGTTGCTCGTGATCCAGGCCGTGTACGGTCTCCAGGCTGCCGCCGCGACCGAAGGCAATCACCGGGGTGCCACAGGCCTGGGCTTCCACCGGGCTGATGCCGAAGTCTTCCTCGGCGGCGAAGACGAAGCCCTTGGCGTTGCGCAGGTATTCGCGCAGCGCGCCGAACGGTTGGAAGCCCAGCAGGCTGACGTTGCTGGCGCCCAGGGCTTGGCATTTTTCCATCTCGGGGCCGTCGCCGATCACGATCAGGTGCTTGTCGGGCATGGCGCGGAAGGCCTCGACGATCATCGGCACGCGTTTGTAGGGCACCATGCGCGAGGTGGTCAGGTAGTACTCCTGCTTCTGCACCTGCAGATCGAAGCCACGGGTGTCCACCGGTGGGTAGATGACGGTGGAAGGGCGGCGGTAGGCCTTGTCGATGCGCCGGCCGATAAAGTGCGAGTTGGCGATGAACTCGTCCACGGCGGCTGCCGTGCGCTGGTCCCACATGCGCATGTAATGCAGGATCATGCGTGCCATCTTGCTTTTCAGCCCGTGGCTGAGGCCGGCTTCGTTCAGGTACTGGTGCTGCAAATCCCACGCATAGCGGATAGGCGAGTGCACGTAACTGATGTGCAACTGGTCCGGGCCGGTCAGCACGCCCTTGGCCACGGCGTGGCTGCTGGAAATCACCAGGTCGTAGCCCGACAGGTCCAACTGCTCGATGGCCAGGGGCATCAGCGGCAGGTATTGCTGGTAGCGGGTGCGGGCCTTGGGCAGGTGCTGGATGAAGGTGGTCTGGGCGTGCTTGCCGCCCAAGTGGGCGCGGTCTTCATCGCTGAGGAAATCGATGACCGAGAACAGATCGGCGTCCGGCCAGATTTTCAGCAGGGCCGACAGCACGCGCTCGGCACCTGCGTAAGTCACCAGCCAGTCATGGACGATTGCGATTTTCATGGTGCCACCATTTGTTGTTATGCAGGGGGCCAGGCCCCGTTATTTGGGTAGGCCAGCGTTGAGGGGCAATCCGGCGTGGCTGGGGGGCTGCTGGGCCAGGAGGGCGTCGATGCGCTCGCTGATCAGGCCTGCGGAGTGGTTCCAGTCGAAGCGCGACACGTTGTGCAGGCCCAGGGTGCGCAGTTGCTGGCGAATGCACTGGTTGGCCAGCACCAGGTGCATGGCCTGGGCCATGTGTTCAACATCCAGCGGGTCGAAGTACAGGGCGCTGGATTGCAGTACCTCGGGTATCGACGCCGCATTGGCGGCCAGCACCGGGCAGCCACAGGCCTGGGCTTCCAGTGGCGGAATGCCGAAGCCTTCGTACAGCGAGGGGAAGACAAAGGCGGCGGCGCCCTGGTACTGCAGGATCAGTTCTTCGTCGCTGAGCCGGCCCAGGAAACGGATGCGCGGGTTGTTGCTGGCCAGGCGTTCCAGGCTGGGCTCGCAGAACACCCCGCCGGCCGCGCCGACGATGCGCAGTTCTACCCGATCATGGCCGCGCAGCTGCAGAAACGCTTTGATCATGCGCGCGAAATTCTTGTGTTCGCTGGGCGAGGACACGGCCAGCAGGTAGGTCTTGCGCGCCCGGCTGGGGATCCCGGGCTGGAACTCGTCGCCCACGGCGTTGGGCACCACCAGGATGCGTTCCTTGGGGAAACCGTAAAACGCCGAGATTTCCCCGCGCGAGAACTCGCTGACCGTGACCAGGTTTTTCAGGTGCCGCAGCAGCACCGGGGTAATCAGCCGGTAGGCGGTGCGGAACGCCCGGGTATAGCTTTGCGGGTGGCGCACATAGGTGATGTCGTGGTGGCTGGCGATCTGGTTGCGGTACAGCAGCGGCGCTGTGGCGCCTAGCGACACCAGAAGCGGCGAGCCTTGGCGGTGCAGGTAGCGCGGCAGATCGAGTTGCTCCCACAGGTGGCCGGTGTGCCGGCCGATCACCTGCACGTTCAGGCGCCGGGCGGTGTCGTGCATCTGGATGGCATCGGGGCATACGAACACCAGGTCCGGGCGCCGTGCCTGCAAGGCCAGGCTCACCTGTTCGGCGAAGCGCTGCACACCGCGCAGTTCCTGGGTCAGAAAGCGAGCATTGATCACAACCATGGTTCGGTCCTTCAAGGCCTGGCCTTGTGCTCAGCGGGTAAACAGCCAACTGGCGTCACCCAGGCTGATGATTCGAGGGAAATCGTCCAGCGTTATCACCGTGGTGCAGTGTTCTTCCGGGGCCTTGGGGCATAGCCATTGCCCGACGGCGGTGCGGCCCCTTTCCGGATGGCGGGTGTCGAGGGTCTGTACGTCGCCCTGCTGGCGCCCGTTGGCTTCGATCTTGACCTGGCGCGGCCGGCCCACGGCCCAGGCCACCAGTACCTGTTCGTCACCCTTGGCGAAATTGAGCAGGTAGAGGTTGTCGGCCTGCAGGCTTTTGAGGCTGTCGTAGCGATAGTTGGCCAGCACCGGGGCGATGGCCTTGAGCACCTTGTAGGCCGGCTTGGGCGCAAGGTCGGTGCGCAGCAGGCCGAAGTTGTGTTCACGCTCGCCAGGGTCGTTGCCGTCGTTGATCAGGTCGTACCACCACATGCCCTTGATGTTGGGGCGGGTCTTGGCCAGGAAGTAGGCGCGGGCCAGGTAGCTGGCCTGGGTGTTTTCATCCACCCCGCAGGGTTCGCTGGAGGTCGGCCAGCTCATCTCGGTCAGGTACAGCGGCACGGGCTTGCCGGCCAGGCGGGTGAGGCGCTGATCGATACTGCCCAGCCACTTGATCCAGCTTTCCGGCGTTTTGCCCAGGTCACCCGCGCAGTGCACATAAGGGTGCAGGGACAGGCCGTCGACGTGTTCGGTCACGCCGCCTTCCACCAGCCGATCGGCAAAGCCCTTGGTCAGGCCCTCACTGGTGATGGCACCGGCGAGGATGCGGGCCTTTGGGTCGTTGCGACGAATCTGGGCGCTGGTGGTGTTGACCAGCGTCAGGTAGTCGTCGCTGACTGCCCGATCCCCTGGGCCGGTCAGGTCCCATTCGTTCCATACCTCGTAGAAGTCAACCTTGCCTGACAGGGCGCGGGTGACAAAGTCCACGTACACGGCGAAGGCATCACTGACCGGCGGTGTGCGCGGCAGGGCGTTGTTGTCATAGAACTGGTTGCCGTAGTCCAGCACCACCACGTTGCCCATGCGCCGCTCTGTACGGGTGGCGTCGTAGGCGCGCCAACTGGCCGGGATCTGCAGTTGCCCGGGGGCCAGTTCCACGCGGGCCCAGTAGGCGTCTTCGCGCACCGAGTCGATGCCCGCCTCGCCGGCCAACTGGAACAGGCGACCCAGCTGGGGCGAACCGTCCTTCAGGTGGGTGGCGGTACCAATGATGAACGGCTCATCGGCCGCCTGTGCGGCAGGGCTGAACAGCCCGTGCAGCAGAAGGGCCAGGCAAGGTAGCAATGGGCGCATGGTGAACTCACAAGAGTCGCAAGGGCACATTCAGCGCCGTGTGTCTGGGCAGCCACGGATAGGCCGTACGGGTAGCGTTGACGGGCATGGTTTTGCGGCGCAGGGCCACCGATACGGCCAGCCCCAGAAACAGGTCCGAGACGGCGATCTCAGGAATGTCCGTGGTCCAGCTCACCAACACCAGGCAGAAGCAGATACTCACCAGGGCCCGGGACATCCGCGTGGACTTGTCACGCAGGCGAATCATCAGCGGCACTATCAGGCAGTACACGGCCAGCCCTGCGAAGCCAAAGGTCGCCCACAGGTACAAGGCGCTGTTGTCGGCGACGATCGTGGTGAAGGCCGTGTACACCGGGATGGCGGCCACCGCGCCACCGACCATGCCGAACCCTGCACCCCAGACGCTCCAGCCCTGCACCCAATGCCTGCCGACTACGTTGGGCCAGGTGTTGATCAGACGGTCATAGAACGACGACAGGAAACCGGTCTGCGCCGTGGCCGCGTTCGGGTCAAAATCCGAGATTAAGCCAATGACCGGCAGGACGATGCCCATGGCCACCACGACAGCGAATACTACGCGGCAACTCAGGCGATGCCGCAGCAACGGCATCAGCGCCAGGGTGCAGCCGTAGGCTACGGCGGTGGATTTGTTGGTGGTCAGGTAAATGGCCGCCATGCAGATGCCGAACATCGACAGCAGCACCACCCTGGAACGGATGAACGCGGTCAGGTACAGACTGAAGATGGCGATCAGCACCGACAACGAGGTGGACAGCCGGGTGAAGCCGGCGATGCGGTCCACGCCGTTGGTGGTCCACGCCTGGTTGGCGCTGACCTCGCTGTCGCCGATGTTGTAGCTGTAGCCCTTCCACGGCACGGCGCTGTACATATCCAGCGCCATGCCCGCCAGGGACGCCAGCAGGCACAGGCCAATGATCCAGGCCAGGGCGCGTTTGCGGTGCTCCAGGTGCACGCCGCAGACGACGCCAAACAGGAACGGGCTGTACATGTAGAACGCAAAGCCGATATTGCCCGCTGCTGCCCCGTTGAGCATGCCCAGTACGGCGGCGATGGCCAGCATTACCAGCATGACCCAGAAGCCGCCGCTGCCTTTGTAATTGAACAGTTCCACGGCAAACAGCGCCAGGCACGCGGCCTTGGCCGGGTACATCAGCACCGACAGGCCAGCCTGGTCGAGGTAGAACCGCAACGCGCCGCTGAAGGTTTCCACCACGATCAGGCTGATGGCCACCAGCAGCACGATCAGCGATTTGCTGACGCCCAGGCGGAACGCAGGTTTAGAGAAGCTGAGAGGCACGCTGGTTTTCATGATGAGCGCTTCTGTTCTGGTGGACCTGGAAAAACAGCTGTTGATAACTGTCGAGCATGCGTTCGATGTCCAGCAGCGGCGCCACGCTGGCCCTTGCCTGGGCCGCCAGTTGCCGGCGCAGCTCGGGCTGGCGGTACAGGCGCAGCATGGCCAGGGCCAGCGACTCGGGTTCGTCCGGGTTGCACAGCAGGCCGTTGATGCCTTCGCGGATGATTTCCGGCAGGCCGCCGCGGTGGCTGGCGATGACCGGGATCGAATGGGCGCATGCTTCCACCGCGACCATGCCGAAGGGCTCGTTCCACAGGGACGGCACCAGGGCCACGTCGATCTGCCGGTAGAAGCTTTCCGGCGACTGGTAGCCGACGAAATGAATGTTCTCGTCGCCGTCAGCCAGCTGACGGATTTCCCGTTCGTAGTCCTGCTGCCCGCGCCCGGCGATCTGCAGGGTGGCGTTGAAGGGCAGCCGCTTGAACTGCTCGATCATCCAGCGCACGCCCTTGTGATCCGACAGGGTGCCCAGGTAGCCGAAACGCAGCGGCTCACTGTCGGCCAGGCGACCCTTGGGGCGCTGACGGGGGGCTTCCTCGACGTCGGGGCTGGCGTTGTAGATCACCTGGGCGGTGGCGTTGCGAAAGAACCGCGCGTTCTGCAGGCGCTCCAGCAGAAAGTGGCTCACGCCTACCACCGCATCCACTTGCGAGGAGCGATCGGCATGGCCCTGGCGCAACGTTGTGCACAGGGTGCAGGGGCCGCCACAGCATTGGCGCTTCTTGAACATCAGGCTGCCGGGGCACAGCAGGTACATGTCGTGCAGCACCTGCACGATGGGCACGCCGGCCTTGGAAATCTCGTCCCACACCGCTACCGACCAGCCGCCCAGGTTGTGGCACACCACCAGGTCGATGCTTTCCTGGGCCATGACCTGCCGCACATAGGCACGCATGCCCATGTTATAGCGGTCGCGCAGGTGCCAGCCCAGGCGGGCCAGGGCGTTGGGGCGCTGATCGCTGAAGTGCCAGTAGGTGTTGAGCACGCCGGCACGGTACACCTTCACGCCGCGCACCTCATCCTGGTTCAGGCCGGCCTTGGGGCCGGTGGTCAGCACGCACACCTTCATGCCGCGCTGGTGTAACCCTTCGACCGTGCGTTGCAGCACGATTTCAGCACCGCCGCCGATATTGGGCGAGTACAGGCTGGAGAGAAAAAGCACGTTCATAGGGGGAAGGACTTATTGATGCCAAGGCGCCCGGACTCCCCGTCGGCGATGGCTTGCTGCAGAAGGGCCAGGCGCCGCCGTGCGCCGCGGCGCACGGCCACCAGGTGCAACAGCGTCATGAACACGGCGCGGTTGAGGTGGTACAGCCAGCCCCAGCGGGCCCATACGAATTTGTCGAACCAGGCCTGGTTGCGCGCGGTGTAGTAGGCACGCAGGTCGGAGTCACCGAGCAGGAAGGTTTCGTAGATGTTGTTGGTGCGTGCCTTGATGTTCCAGGAATGCTCCAGGTCTTCGAGCAAGGCATCGGTGACCAGAAAAATGTGCCCGCCGCTGGCGGTGATGCGCCGGGTGTATTCGGTGTCGTCGGCGTACAGGATCATCTCGGCGCGTGGCAGGCCGATGTTCTCGTACATGGCGCGGTGGCCCAGCAGGCCGCCATAGGTGGCGAACGGCAGTTTCACCAGGCTGTGGTGCAGGCTGTCGGCGTGGGGTTTGCCCCAGGGCAGGCGCCGCCACAGCTTGTAGGGCAGCTGGGCGATGTGGAAACCGAAGCAGCTGGAACGGTGCGGGAAGGCATAGCGCCGTGGCACGCCGTTGGCGATGTCCGCCTGATGGGTGGGGCGAAAGCCCAGCACAGCCACCTGGGCGCGGCCCAGTTTGCAGGAACATTCGGCCAGACGCAGGTGCAGTGCTTCGATGGCCCCGGGGCTGGGGGCGTTGTCGTCGTCCATCAGCCAGATGTATTCGGCACCGGCCTTGAGGGCGGCGTCGATACCTACGGCATAACCGTTGGCCGAGCCGGTGTTGCTGGGCAGGTCGATGACCTGCACCTGGCCGGGCCAGCGCTGAGTGAGGGATGCCAGATTGGCGGTGGCGGCGTTGTTGACCACGATGACCTGACCGATCTCGGCACATGCCAGGGAGCGTTCGATCAGCACTTGCAGGTAGCGCAGACGGTCACCGTAGGTGAGGGTGACCAGGGTTGTCGTGGCGGGCATGGCAAATTCCCCCTGTTGTTATTTAAGAGCGCCGCGATGCATCCCCCTGTGGGACCGGGCGAAGCTCGGGAAACGAACGACTCGATCATCGGGTTGAGCGCTTCCCGAGCTTCGCCCGGTCCCACAGGGGAGAGGTGCATGGCTTGGGTTTTGGTGGCGCGCTTGAGATCGAGCGCCGCCCGCGCGGCGCATCGCGACCAAGGTCGGCTCCTACATTTGTTGCAACGTGCCATGGCCTGTGAGGGCGGCGTTGGCATCAGCACACCGGCATCGCCATGCGCGACAGGCTGCTTTTTGGCAGGCTGATGCGCTGCTCGCGCTGCAACAGGTTGAGCAGGATCACCGCGCGTTCCTGGCCGTCGTCGCTGAGGAAGATGGCCTGGATTTCGCTGTTGCCGGTGCGCACCATCACCGCCTCGCCTTGGTGGAACGACGGCTGCGCGGGCGGTGCGGCCAGGCGGCGGCGGATTTGCTGGATCAGGCTGTCGGGTACCGGGCACGGCGCGCCGCCAAAGGCGACGATGCGGCATACCCCGCGGGTGGAGCGGATGGGGTACCAGCTGTCGCCCTGCTCCAGGCGGATGAACAGGTAGCCTGGGAACAACTCTTCATCCGCAGCTCGGCGCAGTTTTTCGCCGCTGGTTTTCAGGGGGCGAAAGCATTCGAACTGTTGACGCACCAGGTGTTCTTCGGCGCGGGCTTCCTGGCGGGGCTTGGTCTGGATCAGGTACCAGTTGGAACTGTCGTCGTAGTAGCTCATGGTCAATCTCTCGCTGGCTGCCCCGGCCTGCGCCGGGGACATTGTCGGGCGCCCGGTTTACTTCTTGCCTGGGCTGTAGTCGTAGGCAGAGCAGTCGTATTCGGCGGTGGACGCCTTGCGTTCGATACCGTTGAAGATGGCGCCCTTGACTAGCACGCCGTTTTGAGCCAAGCGCCGCTTGGCGCTTTCCACTTCCTTGACCGAGCTTTTGCCGAAGCGCGCCACCAGCAGCGTGGTACCTGCCTGACGGCCCACCAGGGCGGCATCGGTAACCGCCATGATCGGCGGGGTGTCGATCAGCACCAGGTCGTACTTGGGCGACAGTTCGCGCAGCAACTTGTGGAAGTTGTCGTGCATCAGCAGCTCGGACGGGTTGGGCGCCGCGAAGCCGCAGGAGATGAAGTGCAGGTTGTCCACGGCGGTGCCATTGATGACCTCGCGGTTGCTCAGGCGCGCGGCCAGGGCGTCCGACAGGCCGTGACGTGGCTGCAGGCCCAGCACTTTGTGCAGGTAGCCCTTGCGCATGTCGGCGTCGATCAGCAGCACCTTTTTGCCGGTCTGGGCGATGATCACCGCCAGGTTGGCGCTGACGAAGGACTTGCCCACCGCCGGGCTGGGGCTGGAGATCATCAGGATGTTGTTGCGCGCCTCCAGCATGGCGAAGTGCAGGCTGGTGCGCAGGCTGCGCAGTGATTCCACGGCCAGCTCGGTAGGCTCGGCGATGCTCAGCAGCTTGGTTTCGCTGGTGCCCTTGCGTGGCTGACGGCCTTTGTCGAGACGATCCTGCAGGCGCGACAACGGTACCGAGGCGTACAC
This sequence comes from gamma proteobacterium L18, assembly GCA_000497835.1. GTDB lineage: Bacteria > Pseudomonadota > Gammaproteobacteria > Pseudomonadales > Pseudomonadaceae > Aquipseudomonas. The sequence continues at coordinate 399,239 of KI547170.1, forward strand.
CGGAATACCCAGGCTTTCGATGTCGTCAGGGTTGACGATGCCGCGGTCGAACGCCTGGCGAATGAAGATGATGGCCACGGCCAACAGGCCGCCCAGCAGGATCGAGATGGCCACGATCAGTTTCTTCATCGGCTTGACCGGCTCTTCGACGTTGGCGTCGGCCTTGTCGATGATTTGCACGTTGCCGATGTTGCCCGCGCGGATGATGTCCTGTTCCTGGGTCTTGTTCAGCAGTTGGGTGTAGGTCTGGTTGGTGACCTGTTGCTCGCGGGTCAGGCGCAGCAGTTCCTGCTGGGTTTCAGGCAGGTTGCGGACTTTGGCCTGCATGCTCGCCTTCTGGGCTTCAAGCTGGTTGATCTGGGTGGTCAGCGCCACTTGCGCGGGGTGCTGGCGGGTGTACAGGCGGTCCAGGTCAACACGTTTGAGCTTGAGGTCGGAGATGGACGTATCGGCGGCCACCACTTGGGTCAGCAGCGAGGAGGTTTCCTGGGTGATGTCCACCGACTTGCTGCGCATCTGATAGTCATGCAGGGCGTCTTCCGCTTTTGTCAGCTGGGCGCGCACCAACGGCAATTGCGAGCGCAGGAAGTCCAGGCGCTGTTCGGCGGCGGCGGAGGTGCGTTGCAGGTTCTGGCGCACGTACAGGTTGCTGACTTCATTGAGCACGCGGTTGGCCTGGGCCGGGTCCGGGTCTTGAAGCGACAGGTAGACGATGCCCGAGTCCTTGCCCGCCTCGACCACCTTGAGTTTGGTCTGGTAGTCCAGTTGGGTGACCAGCGCGCGGTTGCGGGTCAGGGTGAATTCGGTGTCGGGGCGGGCCTGCAGGGTATCGATCTTCAGGCTCACGTCGCTGCCGGTGGCCAGCTCGCCCACCTGGCCCTTGAGCAGCAGCTCACCGTCGTTGTCCAGCAGGCGGTACTGGCCGCCTTCGCCAGCCACCAGGGTCATTTTCTTGCCCAGCAGGCTTTCAGGCACTTCCAGGGTCGAGACGTCCAGTTTCTCGCCGCCCCAGGCAAAGCTGGTCAGGCCCAGCAGCGGCGCTGCCAGCGGTTCGGCTGCCGTTGGCTTGAAATGACGTGCCATGAACGCGCCGATGCCCGGCAGATAGTTGGGCTTGTGGACGATGTCCAGGTTCAGCTCGTTGACCACCTGGCCCAGCACCGAGCGCGAACGGATCAGTTCGATTTCGGCCGTGGCCTGGGACACGGCATTGGGCTTGGTGTTGATCTCGGGGGTGTTGTCCAGGCCCACGCGCTTGGGCTCGATCTGGATCATCACGTTGGCCTGGTAAATGGGCGTGGATAGAATGGCGAACGCCAGGCCCGCAACGGCGAAGGTGCCGACCACGCCAGCGATCAGGCGCTTGTGGTCGAACAGGGTGCGCAGGATGGTTGCCAGGTCCAGCTGAGTGTCCTGGTAGTGATCGAGCGAAGAACGCGTCATGGCTGTCATTTTTATTGATCCTCTGTACTCAGGTTGGGCAACCCGTCATCGACGCAGCGCCACACATGCCAAACACAAAGCCCGCGCCTCGCACATCGGGGCAGGGCGGTCCAGTTGCTCAGCCCCGTGCCGCGGGCGCAGTGACCCGGCGGAACAGGTTGACGCTGACGTTGCGCGCAACCAGCGCCAGTGCCAGCAGTTTCTGCAGCGGTGAAATGGCCGACAGGGCCAAGCCGAACACTTGCACCTGGCAGTGCTCGTACAGGGCCTGGTTGCCGATGCGGAAGTAGTAATTGCCCAGGGCGCTGTAGGTGTGCAGGGTCATCTGCAGCTTTTTCTTGTCCGAGCGCATGGAGAACACCCCGCCGCTGTGCACGCGGTAGGCGGCCGGGGCGATGTCGCCCAGGTACTTGCCTTTGCCGTGTGCCCCCAGCAGGGCCCACCACACCAGGTCGTTGAGCGGCGCGCCGACCAGCTCGCGGGGCATGTCGTGCAATACGTTGCGCCAGCAGGTGGTGAGGGTGGAGATGGGCCGGCCCTTCATCAGCTCAAGGCCGGTGGCGTCACGCTGGCCCTTGCCCACCAGTTGCACGCCCTGCACGCCTTTTTCGTTGAAGGCGATGGCGTCGTGGTAGGTCATCACGTAATCCAGGTGGCTTTCCAGAAAGTCCACCTGCTTCTGCAGCTTGAAGGGGTCGGTCCAGTAGTCGTCACCCTCGCAGAAGGCGATGTACTTGCCGCGCGACAGGCGAAACAGCTCGGGGCATGGATGCTTGCCTTGCTGGTACTGGTTTTCCTCGTGGAACAGCGGTCGGATGAGGTTTGGGTAACGACGCGCGTAGTCGGCGACGATCGCCGTGGTGCCGTCTGTGGAGCAGTCATCGTTGATCACGATTTCGAAGGGGAAGGTGGTCTGCTGCGCCAGAAAGCTGTCCAGGGTCTGCGCCACGAAATGCTCGTGGTTGTAGGTGGGGCAGACGATGCTCAGCAGCGGCTCGCGTGCAGGGCCCCAGTTGCGGGTGATGTCGCTCTCAGGTCTGCTGTTCATCGTTGGGTGCTCATCCGGTTGAAGATCAAAACCACGCGTTGCCACAAGGGGCGGTAGCTGCCCGCCACCAGCAACAGGGTGATCAGCCCGCACAACGCCAGGGCCAGGAACGTCTGCAGGCGGTTGTCGCTGCTCAGTGCCTGCACCAGCGGACGGGTCAGCGTCACGCCCAGTGCACTCATCAGGCCGATGCGCAGCACGTCGTGCACCCAGGCGCTTTGCAGGCCGGGGGCCAGGCGCTGATGGATAAAGGCCGGCCACAGGGCGAACGACAGCAGCCGCAGGGCGAACCAGGCGATGGCGGCGCCGAGCGCGCCCTGGTAATGCACGGCCAGGATCAGCACGGGTACGGTGATGGCCGCCGAGATCAGGCTGTACCAAAGGTGCAGTTGCATCCGTCCATGGGCGTATTGCAGGTAGAACTGGAAGCCGCTCAAACTGAGGATGGCGCTGCCCAAGGCGTACCAGAACAGGATCGGCGCCACCCACTCGGCGGCCTGGCGATCACCGCTCCAGGCGTAGATCAGCGCACTGCCATGCACGGCGATGACGGCGGCCATGGGCACGATGAAGGTGGCGACGAAGCGGTGTGCGGCCAGGTACAGGCGCTGCATATCGGCCTCGCGCCCCTCGGCCATCAAGGCAGTCATGCGCGGCAGCAGGGTCTGCACCAGCGGGTTGATCAACATCACGATGCCGGTGCTCACCAGCGCCACCAGCGAGAAGTAGCCGTAGTCCTTCAGGGTCAGGGCCGACGACAACAGCACCTTGTCCAGTTGCGTCAGCAGAATCCACAGCACTGCGCTCACCGACAGGCTGGCGGCAAAGGGCAGCACCGGCTTGACCAGCGCCCAGTTGAAGCCGCTCAGCCAGCGCGGTGGCGGCAATCGGCGCCAGGCCTTGCCGGCGAACAGCAGCGCTTCGAGCACGGCCACCACCACCTGGAACTGGAAGAACACCACCGGGTCCTGGGACGCCCAGGCCACCAGCGCCAGGCCGCCGAAGTAGCGCAGGGTGGCCACCAGCACGTTGGCGCCGTTGAGCCAGGCGTGCAGCTCCAGGCCTTGCAGCCCGCTTTTGTACAGCGTGGCGTAGAGCCGGCACGCTACCAGCGGCCCCATCAGCGCCACGCAGTGCGCCAGGGTATCGGGCGCCAGGTGTTGCGCGTTCAGCCATTGCCCGGCGATCCACGGGCTGGCCAGCCACACGCCGAGCATTGACAGTAGGGCCAGTGGCAGAAAGATCAACTCGAAGCAGCGCAGCAGCCAACCGGACAGGTACTGGCTGTCGGCCTTGCCTTGCTGATGGGCAATCTCGCGCACCAGCGCTGGCGACATCCCGGCATCGAGCAACTGCAACCAGGCCTGCAGCACGGTATAGAAGCCGATCAGGCCGTATACCTCGGCGCCCAGGTGGCCGAGGTAGAACGGCATGATCAGGATACCCACCAGCAGCGCGTAGGCCTGGCCCAGGTAGCTGAGCGTGGTGTTGTGCACCACCGAGCGCTTTTTCATCGCCGTTATACCGCGCGCGCCAGGGACGCATCCTGGGGCTGCTCACGCTGGCGCAGCAGGGTGTCGATGACCTGGTCCTGGATGCCGCGCTCCAGCCCCGGGTAGATCGGCAGGCACAGGATGCGCTGGCTCAAGCCCCGCGAGTGTGGCTGCGCGGCCTGGGGTTGCAGGTAGTCGAGGGTGTCCAGCGAGGGGTAGAAGTAGCGGCGCGGGTTGATCCCCTGGGCTTGCAGGGCGTCGCGCACGGCCAGGGCCTCGGCCTGATTCTGCAGGCCCACCGGGAAGTAGCTGTAATTGATGTCGTCGCCCGCAAGGACGGTCTGCAGGTCGACGTAGCCGTTCAGGCGCTGCTCGTAGTAATGACCCATCTCGGCGCGCTGTTGCAGGATGTGCTCGATATCGTCCAGCACGCACAGCCCCATGGCCGCGGAGAACTCGTTGAGCTTGGCGTTGGTGCCCAGGCCTTCGATGCGGTCCACGCCGGTGATGCCGAAGTTGCACAGCTTGCGCACCTCGGCGGCCAGGTTGTCGTCCTCCACCACGATGGCGCCGCCTTCGATGGTGTGGAACAGCTTGGTGGCGTGGAAACTCAGGGTGCTGGCGTCGCCCCAGTTGAATACCGACTGCCCGGCGTGACGTACGCTGAAGGCGTGGGCGCCGTCGTACACCACCTTGAGGTTGCGGCGCTTGGCGATGGCGTCGATGCGCTCCACCGCGCAGGGGTTGCCGAACACGTGGGTGGCGACGATGGCGCTGGTGTCGGAGCCGATGCGTGATTCAATCTGCTCGGGATCGATGTTCCAGGTAGCCGGATCGATATCGGCGAACACCGGGCGGATACCTTCCCATTGCAGGGTGCTGCTGGTGGCCACGAAACTGAACGGGGTGGTCACTGCGCTGCCACTCAAACCCAGCGCCCGGTAGGCCACTTGCAGGGCCAGGGTGCCGTTGTTGGTGAGGATCAGGTTGCGCACGCCCAGGTAGTCCTTCAGGCGCTCTTCCAGCTCGCAGCACAGCGGGCCGTGGTTGGTCATCCAGTGCGAGGCGTAGATCAGGTCCACGTACGCCTTGAACTTGTCGATATTGCCCAGATAAGACTTGGTCACGTTAATCATGGAGTTCTCCCGGCAAAAGCCACAGGGCAAGGCGCACACTCAGGACAAGGGGGGGTCGGTACGGGCGATAACTTTTCGGGCGCGGTGCTGGTTAAGTTTCAATATCAGCCGCGTTATAAAGCTGCCGGCGTGTGGGTCACCAAAGTGGAATAACGCCGTGGCGCGCCTGAAGGCCGGGTCGCAGGGTTGATTGGCATGTAACGAGCGGTAGCCCCAGAAGAAATAAACGTTGCCGGGCACTACCGGGAGGGTGATGGGTTTTAATAAAGCCCGAGCAATACAGACACTTATAAGCTTTCTGCAAAGTGCATTCTGGAATATGAACTTTTCCAGTACATTGATCATGACCCAGGCGCGCGTACGGCGCAGGTTGGGGAACAGGATCAGGTCGCCGCGCTCGCTGCCTTCGGTAGGGGTGAAGATGGGAATCAGCAGGGTCAGCAGGGTGGCGTCGTAGTGGAACGCGTTGGATTCCTTGCGGCCGGTGCCGCCTTGCACGCAGCGCAACACGGGAAAGATCTCGTCGCTGGCAGCCGGGCGGCCGCGGCCCTTGGCATGCAGGCGCACCAGCAGGCTTTTGAACGCCGGCGTATTGCCCAGCTTGGCCAGGGGGCTGCCGGCCAGTGCGGGGTAGCCGTGGTAGGCAAAATACTGGTTGTTGTGGCGGGCGGCCTGCTGTTCCACGTAGGCGCGCAACTCCAGCAACGCCGCCTCGTCCAGCGCATGTTCGAGCACGGCAAAGCCCTGGCGGTTCATGTCATTGACCAGGCGTGTCGAGGTGGCTTCATCAACATCGGTAAGAGACGACATGGCAACAGACTCGCTGCAATATTTTTATGGGTGAGGGTCGCGAAGGCAGGATATCGACACACGTAACTTCAACTTTCGTTTGGCAAAGCTACCGCCAGGTCCGACAGTGACGGCCCACTCGAAAGTTGTTTGTCGTTGGACAAAGCTACCGCCCGCTCGTGAAAACAAGCTTGTTGGGCAATGCGCTGTCAAAACCCATACAGGCCCGAAAGTGTCGGGCCGTGGAAAGAAAATAAGTGTCGGCAGTTGTTCTCAGATACTTCCGGTTTTGCAGTGGCCACTTTCTTTGAAGCGGCTCGGCCCACAACTTTTTGGCGGTGGGTAGAGAGATATATCGGCTGTCTGCTTCGGGCTGTCAATCGCTTTTGTCAAAAAAATTGATGTTAGGGCTTTTGGTGGGGTATGTGCTATTTAACTTATTGATTTATAAGCAGGTAGGAAAGTTGACGCTGGCTATTTGCTGGCGTTTTTGGCCAAGTGATGGCAAACGCACGTATTTTGTCCTGAGTACTGGCCAGCGCCCCTGTATTTGCTGGGGGCGCCGCCCTATGGGGCTTGCAGGGCGGTGTACGGGGGGGGATTGGCTGAATATTTACCGACGCCAAAAAAACGAAGCCCTGCGGATGAGGGCTTCGGTCATGGCGGGATATTGACTACTGATCGGAAATTGAACGATACAACGTGGGGCGCCGATCCTGGCGGTAGTCGTAATTGCGGCGTACTTGCAATAACGCGTCGCGGCTCAGCGCCGCGCTGACCAGTGCCGGCTGGGTGCCAGCCAAGGCAGGGCGCGAGCCGTCTGGCCCGGCCACGCTGCTCAGGCCGCAATACTGGATTGTGCCCTCTGCACCGCAGTAGTTGGCGTAGGCAACGAAGCACTGGTTCTCGAAGGCGCGGCTGCGTACTGTCACGTCAGCAATAAACTCATATGGCAGCATATTGGCGGTGGGTACCAGGATCAGATCAGCCCCGGCCAAAGCCAACCTTCTGGCGTTTTCCGGGAATTCCAGGTCGTAGCAGATCAGCATGCCCACCTGCCAGCCGTTGAGTTCGACCACGGGAAACTGGTCGCCGCCCGGGCTGAACATGGCGCGGTCGAGGTCGCCGAACAGGTGGGTCTTGCGGTAATTGAGGCGGCTGTTGCCTTGGGCGTCGAACAGTTGCGCGCTGTTATATACCCGACCATCTGCGGCGCGCTCGGGGTAGCCGTAGGCGATCGCTAGGCCGTGGGCCTGGGCGATGCCGGCAATCACGTTGGCCGAAGGACCATCCGCCGCCTCGGCCAGGCGCTGCACGGCGTCACTGCCAATGTTGTAACCGGTGAGGAACATCTCCGGAAACACCAATAGGTCCATACCCTGAGCCTTGGCCAAGGCCGCCTGGGCCCTGAGGCGCGCCAGATTGTCGATCACCGCCAGGGGCCGCGGTTGGCATTGGTACAGCGCTATGTGCATGGGGTGGTCCTTATTCGGCGAGGGCGATGGGGCCGATCTCATTGAATACATCGCCGGGCCCCGGGTTGTCCGGATGGCAGCGGCCACCGAAGTGTTTCATGATGCCCCACACCGCGTTCAATGAGGTCTGCACCGCGCCCTCTACCCATGCAGGGGTCCAGGACACGTCGTCACCGGCGATGAAAATGCCCCGGTGCTCGTCGGCCATGTCATGCTGCATAAAGTGCGCGTACATGCGTTGGTTGTAGCGGTAGTGGCCGGGCAGCGCGCCCTTGAAGGCGCCGAGGAAGTGCGGGTCGGCTTCCCAGGAGACGGTAATGGGGTCGCCGATGATATGCCCGGCGATGTCCACCCTGGGGTAGATCTTCTTCAGCGCGTCCAGCGCCAGCTTGACGCGTTTCTCTACCGGGTGCGGCAGCATCTTCAAGGCGTCGCTCATCCACGAGTACGACAGGCAGATCACTCCGGGCTTGTCGTCACCGTTGTCGAACAGGTAAGTGCCACGGGTGAGGCGGTCGGTGAGGGTCATGCTCATCAGGTCGCGACCGGTGACCGGGTCCTTGTCTTTCCAGAAGGGCCGGTCGACCATCACGAAGGTCTTGGATGATTGCATGTAGCGAGTGCGGTCCAGGGCCATCCACATTTTCTGCGAGAACAGCGACTCCTCACATTCGATCTGCGTGGTCAGCAGCCAGCTTTGGCAAGTGGCGAGCACGGCCGCATAGTGGCGGGTATCGCCCCAGTTGTCGGTAACGGCGAAGCGACCATCGGCGGCGCGGGCGATTTTCTTCACCCCGGCCCGTGGCGCGCCGTGGTGCAGGGAACTGAGGCTAGTGCCTGCGGGCCAGTGCGCGCACTTTTCCGGCACGTGGCGCCAGATGCCCAGAGGTACCTGCTCGACACCGCCTACCACCAGGTGCTGATGGTCATCGCAGTTGGTCATCACCACCCGCAGGATTTCCAGCATCGAGTTGGGGAAATCCGAATCCCAGCCGCCGGTGCCGAAACCGACTTGGCCGAACACCTCGCGATGGTGGAAGGACAGCTTGGCGAAGGCTTTCGAGGTGGCGACGAAGTCGTAGAAGGTGCGGTCGTCCCACAGCGGCACCAGGGTGTTCCACAGTTGTTTCAGGCGCACCACGTCGCGGTCGCGGATGGCCTGCTGGATCTCCTTGAACTGCGCACCGGCTTCCAGGGCGTCGGCCCAGGCGTCGGCCACTTCCTGGAACAGCGCGGGCAGGTCGGCAATGGAGCGGGCGTAGTAGGTCTGGCCTTCCAGGTCGATGACAGTGCTGCCGGAGGCGGCCGTCAGCGGGTTGGGGAACGGCTTGGTCTCAAGGCCCAGTTTGTCCACGTAGTGATAGAACGCGGTGGATGACACCGGAAAGCGCATGCCACCCAGTTCGGCGACGATGCCCTGGGTGCCCTCGAACGCCTGGGAGCGCAGGCGCCCACCCATTTTCGAGGCTTCGTAGAGCACCGGCTTGAGGCCCATTTTCATCAGCTCATACGCTGCCACCAGGCCGGCGATACCGGCGCCGACAATGGCCACTTCCGCGCCGTGGTTCTCCTGGGGAATCATCCCCAGGCCGGCCGGGTGTTCGATCCAGTCGTCAAAGGCGAAAGGGAAGTCCGGGCCGAAGATGGTGATCGGCTTTTTGCCGTCGGCGGGGTGACGATTGTGCTGAGTCATGGCGGGCCTTATGGGCGGCTACTGAGCGAATCTTTCAGTATAGGAAAGGAATGCCCGCCATTTTAGGGACGCCCCTTGTCGTTATTAAGACGCAGAGTGCTGTCGTAATGACGTATTGCGCTGCATAGTGACGAGTGAGTGCATCAAATCGCCTGCCCGCGATCGACCTTGCTGCTGAGGATGATCGAGGTGGTTGTTTTCTCGACACCGTCCACACTGCCGATCTGGTCCAGCAACTGGTCCAGCTGTTCAGGTGAGTCTGTGCGCAGCCAGGCTACGTAGTCGAACTCACCGCTGACTGCACACAGTTGCTGCACCTGGGCCATGGCGCTCAAGCGACGCACCACTTCCTTGCCCGAGCGCGGCTGCACGGTGATACCCACGTAGGCCTGCAGCCCGCCATCGGCCAGGCGCTGGCCCAGGCGCACGCCATAACCGGTGATGACCTTGGCCTTTTCCAGGCGCGCCAGGCGCGAGGTGACCGTGGTGCGGGCAATGCCCAACTGCCGGGCCAGCACGGCCACGCTTTCGCGAGCGTTGATCTGCAGGGCGGCGATGAGTTGGTGGTCGAGGGTGTCGAGGGGGAGGGTGCGGTCAGTCATGTGACGAACTCGGTGGCGGCGGGGCATCGCCAGTGAAGTTGATTTGATAGCGGGTGCTGCGCCCCGCGCCCGGCAGGCGATAGAGGCAGCCTTTTTCCAGCAGGTCGGCAAGGTGGCGTGTTGCCGTGGCTTTACTGACCTTGGCCACCGCCTGGTACTGGCTGGCGTTGATGCCATGGCTGAAGCCGCGCTCGCCGCCATCCAGCAGGCGGTTGAGCACCTTTAGTTGCTCGGGTGACAGCGCGTCGTGGCGGTGGCGCTGCCAGAAGCGCGCCTTGCCCAGCGCGCGTTCGATGCTGGCCATTGCCTGGTTGATGCTGTCGAGCAAGGTGCGCAGGAACCACTGCAGCCAGGCGGTGATGTCCAGTTCGCCTTTCTGGCAGGCCTCGAGAATTTCGTAGTAGCCACGACGGTCTTCGAGGATGCTCGCCGACATGGCGTAGAAGCGGATGGCCTGGTGTTCGCCCTGTGCCAGCGCCAGGTCGGTCAGGGCGCGGGTCAGGCGGCCATTACCGTCCTCGAATGGGTGCAGGGTGATGAACCAGAAGTGCGCGACGCCGGCGCGCACCAGTGGATCCAGGCCTTGCTCGTCGGCATTGAACCAGTCGATGAAGTCTTGCACCTGGCCTTCCAGCCCTGCGCGCGGCGGCGCCTCGAAATGCACCGTGGGACGGTCCAGGCGTCCGGAAACCACCTGCATGGGTTCGTCGCCGCGCAGGGTGGCCACCTGAATGGCGGGGGCCAGCAGCCCTTGTTCATTGGGGAACAGCAGGCGGTGCCAGTGGTAAAGACGGGCAAGGCTCAACGGTTGTGAATAATCGCGGGTCACGTCGATCATCAGCTCGGCCAGGCCTTCGCTGCGGGCGGTCACGGCTTGTTCGGCAGCCAGGCCCAGGCGGCGGGCCAGGGAAGAGCGCACGGAACCGACGTTCAGCTGCTCGCCTTCGATGGCCGAGGAGGTCAGGATGTTTTGCAGCAGCACGTCCAGTTCCGATTGCGCGTCGGTGCTGTTGGTCATGCCGCTGAGTCGACCCTGAGCCTGGACACATTCCCGCAACAGCGGGGCGAAGGCGTCCGGGCACCAGTGGAAATGGGGCCATTTGGGTTGTTGCCATATCCAGAAGGGAGCGTCTGACATCGGTCCTTATCCTTCGTGAGCCGAATAGGAGAGCTAATCGGCTCATTTGGTGAGCCGATTAAGGCAGCTAATCGGCTCACTGTCCAGAAAAGGACAACGCAGGCCCATCAGGCTACGGCACGTTTCAATCGATGCAGCAGCAACTGTCGTGGGAAGGTACACACTAGGGGGGGAGATTTGTTGGGGAACCCGTAGCAGCGGCCGCTAGGCCGCGTCACACACGCCGTGCAATTGCTGGTCCACCGCGCCGCTTGTGACGCAGCCTTCGGCAGCTTGCTACACCACTCCCTGTGGGAGCGGGTTCTACCCGCGAAGCAGGCCACGCGGACTTCCTGACACGCCGCGGTGTGCTTTTCGCGGGTAGAACCCGCTCCCACAAAGACAGTTGCTGCTACAGGGCTGTGTCGTCTGCATCGCGGCCAAGGCCGGCTCCTACCACGGACGGGGTAGGAGCCGACTTTAGTCGCGATGCAGGCAACGCCGTTTCAAGAGACTTGCTGCTGCATTTGCTGCAACGTTCCATGGCCTGCCTCAGGCGTGGGCGTACCCGCGCACAGGTTGCAGCAGGCGTTCGGCCACTGGCCCGAAGATCAGGCCCAGGCTGGTCCACAGCACCACCTGGATGCCCAGCGACGAGGTGCGGAATTTCCACAGCAGGTCGGCGGAGAAGTGCTCCGGCACTTCGTTGATGGTGGGGAACAGCGTGCCAGCCACCGCCATGATCACCAGGTACAGCGCAACGCCGCCAATGGCACCCGCCCAGGCGCCCGAACGGAAAGCGATCTTGCGTGCGGCATTGATGGCGATCACCGCCGCCACCACCGACACCAGCAGCATCAGGAAGAACACCTGGGTACGCAGGCCAATGGTGTCGGGGTTGCCGACCGACGGCGGATTGGCCGGGTATTTGAGTTCCGGCACCAGGATCAGCACCACGAAGGCCGTCAGCGCCAACAGTGCCGACAAGCCACGCGGGCCTACCTTGCCGATGCGGCCCAGGGAATAGGCAAACACCAGGGCAAAGATGCCGCCCAGCGACACGCTGTACACCATCACGCCCGTCAGCAGGCCGAAGGTGCTTTGCACTTCGCGGCTGACCAGCTCGGGTTCTTCGGCGTCGCCGTGCATGTGCGACATGTGTTCTTCGAAGGCGATGGCGCGATCAACCTGCGGCTCACCGAATACCTTGGCAAAGCCGAAAGCCAGGATGCCGGCTATCAGACCGACGAGCATGCCCCTGACGAGTAAACGACCAGTCATGTGTAACACCTCGAAGGGATCAGTGGCAGGGGAAGCCCAGCAGGTGGCGACCGTCGTGCACGAACTCGTGAACGTACATGCCTTTGAACAGCGCCGTCGCGCCTTGCTCGGCGCCCACGAAGTAGATCGCCAGCATCAGCAACAGGCCGCCAAAGATCGCCCAGGGCAGAATTTCGCCCAGGGGAATGGTCGGGATCGAGACATCGGATTGCGAAGCAGCACTATAGGCCATGATTACCTCTGGGGATTGCGCGTCCCCGCTACGGTGGGAAGGTCGGGAAAAGGTCTGGCTTACGGCTGGGGGCCGACTACAGTGGCGCGACCGCGTCGGTTTTTGACCGACTTCTTTTTCCGAAACAAAAAAGGTGAAGCGACACAAGTGTAACTGGTTCCGTCACGAGCGGTCGTGAACATTTGCGCGGATCCACGGCTATGCTGCACAGCAACCGCCCGCGCCCCATGAGGCCCCACCAGCCATGAAACTACTCGTTACCGGCGCCACCGGTTTTCTCGGCCAGGCCGTCTGCCAGGCGCTTGCCGAACAAGCAGATACCCAGGTGGTGGGCACCGGCCGCTCGCGACCGTCCACGCCCGGCGCCATCCCCTTGGTCGCGGTGGGTGACATTGGCGCGGACACTGACTGGACTGCAGCCCTGCAGGGTATCGAGGTGGTGGTGCACATCGCCGCGCGCCTTAACCTGGCCAGCGACACCAGTCCCGACCCCTTGGCCGAATACCGTCGCACCAATCTGCAAGGCACGCTGAGCCTGGCACGGCAGGCACTGGCCGCCGGGGTACGGCGCCTTATCTTCATCAGCTCGGTGGGCGTCAACGGCTCGTTCACCACTGGCACCGCGTTCGATGAATCCTCGCAGCCGGTGCCGGATGGCGACTACGCCCGCTCCAAGTTCGAGGCCGAAGAAGCGTTGCGTGCGCTGGTGCGGGACACGTCCATGGACGTGGTCATCATTCGCCCGCCATTGATCTACGCCGCCCATGCCCGGCGCAATTTCCCGCGGCTGCTGAAACTGGTGGATTCGGGTTTGCCGCTGCCCTTCGGGGCGCTGGATAACCGGCGCAGCATGGTGGCGCTGGAAAACCTGGTGGACTTCATTGTGCTGTGCACTCGCCACCCGGCCGCCGGCAACGAACTGTTCCTGATCTCCGATGGCGAGGACGCCTCCACGGCGCAGATCGTCCGCTACCTGGCTGCCAGCATGGGCCGCAGTGCGCGGCTGGTACCGGTGCCAGATGCCTTGATGCGCTGGGGGGCAAAGCTGGCAGGGCGACAGAACATGTACGTCACCCTGTGTGCATCGTTGCAGGTGGATTCAAGCAAAGCGCGGCGACTGTTGGGGTGGGTACCGCCATTGACGCTTGAACAGGCGCTGACGAAAACCGGTCGTGCCTTCAAAGGCCTGTAGCGCGTCGATCGTGTCGCCTGCATCGCGGCCAAGGCCGGCTCCTACCGCGTACGGTGTAGGAGCCGGCCTCGGCGGCGATGCAGACGACGCTGATTCAAGGTGGGAGAGCATAAACGAAAAAGCCGCGCAATCAGCGCGGCTTTCAAAGGTGGTGGGCCCAGCAGGACTCGAACCTGCGACCAAGGGATTATGAGTCCCCTGCTCTAACCAACTGAGCTATAGGCCCCCAGTAGGTCGCGGATTATAACGACGGTTTATCAACAGTGCCATCCGAAAAGTCGGAAACCCTTGTACGAAGGAAGGAAGTGGCGAACTCCTCCGGGCTCAGGGGTACGCTGAAGATGAACCCCTGCACCTGTTCGCAGCCCTCTTCGGCCAGGAATTGCTGCTGCGCCGGGTTCTCCACGCCTTCGGCAATCACGGTCAGTTGCATGCTGCGCCCCAGGGCAATGATGGCGCGCACGATGGCGGCATCGTGGGTGTCGGCGGGCAGGCCGCGTACGAACGATTGGTCGATCTTGAGGATGTCCAGCGGCAGGCGCTTGAGGTAGCTGAGCGAGGAGTAGCCGGTGCCGAAATCGTCGATGGCCAGTTGCACGCCCAGGCGCTTGAGTTGGTGCAGCACTGCCAGGGCTTCTTCGGCCTGGCTCATGATGAAGTTTTCGGTGATCTCCAGTTGCAGCAGGCCGGGGGCCAGGCGATGGTCGCGCAGCAGCTGTTCAATGCGCTTGAGCAGGTTGGGCTGGCGTAGCTGGCCGCCGGCCAGGTTGACTGACAGCGGGCCGAAATCCTCGTAGCGTCGATGCCATTGCTGCAACTGCTGACAGGCCTGGTCCAGCACCCAGTCGCCGATCTGCAGAATGGTGCCGTTTTCTTCGGCCAGTTGGATGAAGCGCTCGGGCGGTACTTCGCCGAAGGTGGGGTGGTTCCAGCGGACCAGAGCCTCGGCGCCTACCAGGCTGTGATCGCGCAGGCTGAATTTGGGCTGGTAGGCCAGGCTCAGTTCGTTGCGTTCGATGGCGCGACGCAGTTCGTGCTCCAGGGCCACGCGTTCGCTGGCCTGGGCGGTGAGGTCGCGGGTGTAGGATTCGACGCGGTTGCGGCCCTTGGCTTTGGAGCGGTACATGGCCGCGTCGGCGTTTTTGATCAGCGTCGCCACGTCGGTGCCGTCCTGTGGGTAAAGGCTGGTGCCGATGCTGGCGCTGGTGAAGAACTCGTGCTCGCCGGCCTGGAAGGGCGCCTCGAAACAGGTCAGCAGTTTATTGGCGATGTGTTCGGCGTCCGAGGCTTGTTGCAAGCCGGGCAGCAGGATGATGAATTCGTCACCGCCCAGGCGGGCCACGGTATCGATGTCGCGCACCTGTTCCTTGAGCCGCACGGCAATGCCCTTGAGCAGCAGGTCGCCCACCGGGTGGCCGAGGCTGTCGTTGATGTGCTTGAAGCGGTCCAGGTCGAGGAACAGCACGGCGCCCTGGCCGCTGTCATCGTGTTCGCGGCTCAATGAGGCCTGCAGGCGGCTCTCGAACAATGTGCGGTTGGGCAACCCGGTCAGTGGGTCATGGTGGGCCTGGTAATCCAGCCGTGCCTGGGCATGCTTGAGGCTGGAAATGTCAGCAAATACCGCAACCAAATGGGTCAGCGCCTGCTCAGCGCTGCGCACTGCGCTGATGGTTAGCCAGCAGGGGTACAGCTCGCCGTTCTTGCGACGGTTGTAGATCTCGCCTTGCCAATGCCCTTCGCAGGTCAGGCGGTGCCACATGGCCACGTAGAAGGCGCTGTCATGTTGCCCTGACGCCAATAAAGTGGGCGTGGCGCCCAGGGCTTCGGCTTCGCTGTAACCGGTGATTTCGCTGAAGGCGCGGTTGACGGCAGTGATGCGCTGGCGCGTGTCGGTGATCAGCACGCCCTCGGCCGTGCTTTCGAAGACGGTGGCCGCCAGCAGCAGTTTTTCCTGCATTTGCTGGCGGTCGGTGATGTCCCGGGCAATGGTCAGCATGCACGGCTCACCGCCGATGGGCAGCGGCCGGCTGGACACTTCGCACAGGCGGATGGCGCCGTCGCTGCGGCGGAACAGGCAACTGAAATCCCGCACGAAACCGTCGCGCTCCAGGATATCCAGCAGGCGTTTGCGCTCATTGAGGTCCACCCACAGCCCCAGGTCCAGGGTAGAACGGTCAATGGTGACGCTACTGGGATAGCCGCTGATATGGCTGAAGCCTTCGTTGACCTCCAGCAACAAGCCGTCACTTTGACGGCTCAGTAACATGCCGTCGGGGGAGGCGTGGAAGGCCTTGGCGAATTTTTCCTCGCTGATCTGCAGTTTTTGCTGGGTTTCCTTCAGCTCACTGATGTCGCGCACCACCACCACCAGCGCAGGGACGGTGTCCAGCTGGAAGGGCTCCGCCGAGATCAGGCCGGTAAACAGTTGGCCGTTGCTGCGGCGGAAGGGCATTTCCAGATTGCGGATGCTGCCGGCCTGAAGACGCTGCAACAGCCCGGCGCCCACGCCTTCGATGCCCCAGATGTTCAGGTCGGTGGCCGTGCGCCCGACCACATCGGTGGCGTAGAGGCCAATCTGCTCCTCGAAGGCCTTGTTGACCTCCAGCAGGCAGCCGTCGCTGAGACGGGCGATGACCAAAATGTCCGGGCATTGGCGAAACACCGAGCCGAACTTCTGCTCCGAGCGGCGCAAGGCTTCCTCGGTGCGCTTCATTTCACTGATGTCGATCATCAGCCCGCGCATGATCGGTTGGTGGCCCTGGCGGATCATGCTGACGATGTCCCGCACCCACAGGTGCCGGCCGTCAGCGGCGATCACGCGGTAATCGACGGTGTGATCATGGCCCAGCTCAGTCTCGGCATTGCAGTAGGCTTGCGCGCGAGCGGCGTCTGCGGGGTGGAGAATACTGCGCCAGAACCCCGGCTTGAGCCATTGGGTCAGGGGGTAGCCCAGCAGGGGTTCGGCGTGGGGCGACACGTAGCTGTAGGTGAAATCGCTGGTGCGTGCTTCCCAGGCAATGGCCGACAGGCTTTCGACCAGGCTGCGGTAATGGTATTCGCTGCTGCGCAGTTCTTGTTCCAAGGCAATACGGCGGGATATTTCGGAGCTCAGGCGGCGATTGATGCGCAGCACGATGGTCAGCACGCCGAGCACCACCAGCAGCGCGGGCAAGCCGTAGATCAGGTAGTCATGCCACAGCGGGCGACGATCGATGACCTGGCCCACCCAGCGCTCCTGGATCTGGCTGATGGTAGAGGCGGGTATGCTGGCCAGGGCTTTGTCGAGGATATCCACGAGGATTTTTTCATCCATGGGCACGCCCATGGCCAGCTGATAGCGATAAGGCGTTTCGCCGCTGACGTAGATGCCTTGCAGCTTTAGCTGGCGCAGGCTCCATACTGCGGAGGCAAGGTCGCCCACCACGGCGTCGACTTGTCCGGTAGCCAGGGCTTCCAAGGTTGAGCTGACATTGGGTAGCGGATCCAGGTTGAGGTCGGGGTGGTGGGTGCGTAGCAGTTCGTGAGGGGCATAGTTTTCCACCACGGCTACCTTCAGCCCGTACAGATCTTCCAGGTTGTGTGGCTGGGCGCCGTCTTTACGGGCCAGGATAACAATCGGGAAGTCCAGGTACGGGCGGGTGAAGGCCATATACGTCTGGCGGTCGGGCGTGGACATGATGCCGGGCAGCAGGTCGATGTGGCCTTTCTGGGCCAGTTGCAGTACTTCGGACCAGCTGACGGGCTCGATGGGTTTGAGGCTGATGTCCAGGGCTTGCTGGATTTGATGGATGTAGTCGGCGGCCAGGCCCTGGTACACGCCCTTCTCATCGCGAAACTCGAAGGGCGGCCACGAGGCATCCACGCCCAGGCGCAGCTCGGGATGATCCTTGAGCCAGGCCCGTTCCTGATCGGTCAGGTTGAGGGCATCGGCTGTTGCTGTCCAACACAGCAGGAGCAGCAAAAACAGCACGCGCATGGGGGCCTCGTTACACCGGAAATAATCTTTCGAGTGTAGACGGCATGGGCGAGATAGCAGGGATCCTGTAGCAGCAACTGTCTTTGTGGGAGCGGGTTCTACCCGCGAAAAGGAGGCCACAGGGTGCCAGGTATTACGCGGTGTTCTTTTCGCGGGTAGAACCCGCTCCCACAGAAAGGTGTAGCAGCTGCCGAAGGCTGCGTCACAGGCGACGCGGTGCGTCAGCAACTGCGCGGCGCCTGTGACGCGGCCTGGCGGCCGCTGCTACAGAGGGAGTGGTGTGCTTGCTGCCAGAATGCAAAACCCCCGGCATGGCC
>KI547170.1:417972-420972 GCA_000497835.1 gamma proteobacterium L18
ACGGCATGGCCGGGGGTTCTGGTGTTACTCGTCGAGGAAGGAGCGCAGGTGCTCGCTTCTCGTCGGGTGGCGCAGCTTGCGCAGTGCCTTGGCTTCGATCTGACGAATCCGCTCACGGGTTACATCGAATTGCTTACCCACCTCTTCCAGCGTGTGGTCGGTATTCATGTCGATGCCGAAACGCATGCGCAGCACCTTGGCTTCGCGTGCGGTCAGGCCGCCGAGTACTTCGCGGGTGGCTTCCTTCAGACTTTCCACGGTCGCCACGTCGATCGGCGATTGCATGGTGGAGTCTTCGATGAAGTCGCCCAGATGCGAGTCTTCGTCGTCACCGATCGGCGTTTCCATGGAGATCGGCTCTTTGGCGATCTTCAGTACCTTGCGGATCTTGTCCTCAGGCATTTCCATGCGCTCGCCCAGCTCTTCCGGGGTCGGTTCGCGACCCATTTCCTGCAGCATCTGCCGGGAAATGCGGTTGAGCTTGTTGATCGTCTCGATCATGTGCACCGGGATACGGATGGTGCGCGCCTGGTCGGCGATCGAACGGGTAATGGCCTGACGGATCCACCAGGTGGCGTACGTCGAGAACTTGTACCCGCGACGGTATTCGAACTTGTCCACCGCCTTCATCAAGCCGATGTTGCCTTCCTGGATCAGGTCCAGGAACTGCAGGCCACGGTTGGTGTACTTCTTGGCGATCGAGATCACCAGACGCAGGTTGGCTTCAACCATCTCTTTCTTCGCGCGGCGGGCCTTGGCCTCACCGATCGACATGCGACGGTTGATGTCCTTGATTTCGACGATGGTCAGACCGGTTTCGGTCTCCAGGTCGACCAGCTTCTGCTGGCAACGCACGATGTCAGCATTCAGGCGGCCCAGTGCTTCGGCCCACTTGGTGCTGCGCTTGGCCAGGTCACCGGCCCAGGTCATGTCGACTTCGTTGCTCGGGAACAGGCGCAGGAAGTCGGCACGCGGCATGCGGGCATCACGCACGCACAGTTGCATGATGGCGCGCTCTTGCTGACGCAGGCGATCCAGGGCGCTGCGAACACGCTCCACCAGCACTTCGAACTGCTTGGGCACCAGCTTGATCGGCATGAACAGCTCGGCCAGGGCCAGCATCTCGGCAATGCCTTGCTTGCTGTCGCGACCGTGCTTTTTCAGGGCCTTGAGGGTAATGTCCAATTGCTCGGACACGGCACCGAAGCGCTGTGCGGCCACGACTGGGTCCGGACCGCTTTCGGCCTCTTCCTCGTCGTCGCTGCCTTCGCTTTCCTCTTCGTCGTCGTCAGACTCGGCCTTGGCCGGAGCCTTGGTGTCGATCGGCGGCGGCACTTCGGCCGGCGGCGCAATGCCGTCGTCCGGGTCGATGTAACCGCTCAGAACGTCGGACAGGCGGCCACCTTCGCTGGTGACGCGATCGTATTCGCCGAGGATGTAGTCGACCGTGCCAGGGAAGTGCGCGATTGCGCCCATCACTTCACGGATGCCTTCCTCGATGCGCTTGGCGATTTCGATTTCGCCTTCGCGGGTCAGAAGCTCGACCGTACCCATTTCACGCATGTACATGCGCACTGGGTCGGTTGTGCGACCAATGTCGGTCTCCACAGCCGCCAACGCTGCGGCGGCTTCTTCAGCGGCGGCTTCGTCGGTGTCGGCTTCGGCCAACAAAAGGGCATCCGCATCCGGAGCACTCTCGAATACGTTGATCCCCATGTCGTTGATCATGCGGATGATGTCTTCCACCTGCTCCGGATCTGAAATATCCTCAGGCAGGTGGTCGTTGACCTCCGCGTAAGTCAGGTAGCCCTGCTCACGACCGCGGGTGATCAACTCTTTGATGCGAGACTGCTGTTGCGCTTTTCCGGACATAACACCCTATCCACTGAAGGTCTTGGCGGGCAAAAAACAAGCCGAGGATTATACCCGAGCTAGGACCTCACGCGCCAGTTGAGGTCGGGGTTTGTGCGTGAACATTGCGAGTTAACAGCTGGAGAAGCTGATTTTTCTCCTCGTCGCTCAGTTCACCTTGCCTGGCCTTGAGCAGCAAGCGTTCCAGGCGTCGCTCGCGTTGGCGGGCGGTCAGGCTAGTTATGGTGTCGAAAAACTGTTGTTCAAGGTTATCGGCCTCGATCAGCCATTCTTTCTCGGCCAGTACGCGCAGCAGGCGACCCTGTTCGGTGCCGTGCCAGCGCGCAATCAACTGTAGAGAGCGTAGCTTAGGATTCTTCTGCAAGGCTTCGAGCAGGGCCACCAGCAGTTGCGAGTAGGTATGCTCTTCGTCGGCAAAATGGCTGGTGCTCTCTACCTTCTCGGCCAATTGCGGATGATGCAGCAGGGTGCGCAGGGCGCTGAGGGTCGGTGGTTCCACCGACGTCGGCACGCGCGGCGGCACCCGTGGTTCGAAATTGCGGCCGCCCTTGCCCTTCCAGTCCTTGTTGCCTTTCCAGTCTTTTTTGCCGCCGCCCTTGTTGGGTGTCCAGGCCTGCTGCTGTTGCGGCTGGAATTCCTGGGGCGCGTGCTGTTGATGGAAATCGCTGTAGTCAGGCGTGAAGTCGGGCACCGAATCGTAGTCGAAGCCTGGGTCGTAGCTGGGCGGCGGCGCTTCCGCCGGGGCACTCTGGGCCATCTGCTTGACGGCTTCGCCGCTCAGCCCGGTGATTTCACTGAGGCGGTTGCGCATCAGCTGACGCAGGTTGGCGCCGGCCACCTTGTCGATCAGCGGCGCGGCCAGGGTGACCATGTGCGCCTTGCCTTCCAGCGAGCGCGGGTCGGCTTCTTCCGTCAGTTGCTGGAAGAAGTAGTCGGCCAGCGGCTGGGCGTGCTGGTTGATACGGGCCTTGAAGGCGTCGGTGCCTTCGGCGCGCACCAGGGTGTCCGGGTCCTCGCCCTCGGGCAGGAACAGGAAGCGTGCCTTGCGGCCATCCTGCAGGCTCGGCAAGGCGGCCTCCAGGGCGCGCCAGGCAGCGTTGCGGCCGGCCTGGTCGCCGTCGAAACAGA
>KI547170.1:421167-471012 GCA_000497835.1 gamma proteobacterium L18
CACGCGGAACAGGCGCTTGAGGTGTTCTTCGCTGGTGGCCGTGCCCAAGGTAGCCACCGCGTTACGCAGGCCTTGTTGGGCCAGGGCAATGACGTCCATGTAGCCTTCGACCACGATGATCTCGTCGAGGTTGCGGTTGTGCTTGCGCGCCTCGAACAGGCCGTACAGCTCCTGGCCCTTGTGGAACACCGGGGTTTCCGGGGAGTTCAGGTACTTGGGCTTGTCGTCGCCCAGTACCCGGCCGCCGAAGGCGATCACCCGGCCGCGGCTGTCGCGGATAGGGAACATCACCCGGTCACGGAAGCGGTCGTAGCGCTTGCCGGAGTCGGCGTTCTCGATCAGCAGGCCGGCGTCGATCATCACCTTCTGTTGCAGGGTGTC
Source organism: gamma proteobacterium L18 (assembly GCA_000497835.1). Taxonomy (GTDB): domain Bacteria; phylum Pseudomonadota; class Gammaproteobacteria; order Pseudomonadales; family Pseudomonadaceae; genus Aquipseudomonas. Next base: position 421,549 of record KI547170.1, read on the forward strand.
GCTGGCCAGGTGCTTGAACAGGTTGTCCCAGCCCGGTGGGGCGAAGCCCAGGCCGAAGTCGCGGGCAATCTCGCCCGACAGGCCGCGGCCCTTGAGATAATCCACGGCGGCACGGCGCGCAGGGTGGCTCTTGAGCGCCTGGCGGTAGAACTCGGCGGCTGCGGTAAGCAGCGGGTACAGCGGCGAATCGGTGGGTTGCCGTGGCTTGTGGCCACGCCCGCCTTCCTCGCGGGGTACTTCCATGCCGGCGGCCTTGGCCAGCTCTTCCACGGCCTGGGGGAAATCCAGGTTGTCGTGGTCCATGATGAAGCCGAGGGCGTTGCCGCCGGCGCCGCAGCCGAAACAGTAATAGAACTGCTTGTCGGGGCTGACGGTGAAGGAGGGGGTCTTTTCCTTGTGGAACGGGCAGCAGGCGGAGTAGTTCTTGCCGGCCTTTTTCATCTGGACGCGCGAAGTCACCACGTCGACGATGTCGGTGCGGTTCAGAAGGTCGTCAATGAAGCCCTGGGGAATCAGCCCGGCCATGGTTCTCTCATCATCAGGCTAGGAAGCATTGCTGCAGTGTAACTGTGTGCCGACCGCGATGTTGGTCCGCGCTTTCCGGTTTGTTTGTCGGAAACGACGTCGCATCCGATCAGCCTGGGCTGGTGTCGAAGCGGGACGTTTGAAGCAGGAAAAAGGGGGTGTGCTCGTCTGCAGCCCGTGAAGGCTCGTCAGTTCTGACGTGCACTCTGGCGATGAGGCCAGCTCTGACGTTTCAGGCAGGTTGCTTCGGTGCACAAGGCAACCTAGGCATCCGCTCGGGCAAAGCCTGAACGGGGTGTTGCAACAACGGCTCTTGCAACAGCAACAACTGCCGGCAGCCCGGCTGTGGGCCGGGCGAGGCAGAAGCTTGCGACGCTGTCTGTATTAGTACAGACGAACGGCGCGGCGCTGTTCGCGCTGAACTTTCTTGGCGTGACGCTTAACAGCAGCAGCTGCTTTGCGCTTACGCTCGGAAGTCGGCTTCTCGTAAAATTCGCGGCTACGAACTTCAGCCAGTACACCGGCTTTTTCGCAGGAGCGCTTGAAACGACGCAGAGCTACGTCGAAGGGTTCGTTCTCTTTAACTTTGACGGCTGGCATCTAGAGCTACCTTCATTCATTACCGGGATCGACGTGCCAATGGCAAAAACATGCGCTGAAGTACGTCGGTTTTTAAGGGTTGCGGATGTTAACCCTTAGCAGCCCGGAATGCAAAGCCTCTGATCGAAAACCGCTGGCCGGGGCACTGAGTGGCGACTATCATGCGCGCCTTCGAATTCAGCCTCAACAAGGCCATGACCCATGTTAGTACTGGGATTGGAAACATCCTGCGACGAAACCGGCGTCGCCCTCTATGACAGCGAACGCGGCCTATTGGCCGACGCGCTGTTCAGCCAGATCGACTTGCACCGCGCCTATGGCGGGGTAGTGCCGGAGCTGGCCTCGCGCGACCACGTCAAGCGCATGCTGCCCCTGATTCGCCAGGTGCTGGCCGAAGCCGGCTGCGTGGCCACCGAGATCGACGCCATCGCCTATACCGCGGGCCCCGGCCTGGTCGGCGCCTTGCTGGTGGGGGCCTCCTGCGCTCAGGCCCTGGCGTTTGCCTGGGGTATCCCGGCGCTGGGCGTGCACCACATGGAAGGCCATCTTCTGGCGCCGATGCTGGAGGCGCAACCGCCGCAGTTCCCGTTCGTCGCTTTGTTGGTTTCCGGCGGTCATACGCAGCTGGTGCGTGTGGATGGCATCGGCCAATACGAGTTGTTGGGCGAGACCCTGGACGACGCTGCCGGCGAAGCGTTCGACAAGACCGCGAAGATGATCGGCCTGAATTACCCGGGTGGTCCGGAAATCGCGCGCATGGCCGCCCAGGGTGTGGCGGGGCGCTTCACCTTCCCGCGGCCGATGACCGATCGCCCGGGGCTGACCTTCAGCTTCAGCGGCCTGAAAACCTCGGCCCTGAACACCTGGCAGCAGTGCCAGGCTGCCGGGGACGACAGCGATCAGACTCGTAGCGACATCTCGCTGGCGTTCCAGCAGGCCGTGGTGGACACTCTGACCATCAAGTGTCGTCGCGCCCTGAAGCAGACCGGCATGAACCGGCTGGTGATCGCCGGTGGCGTGAGTGCCAACAAGGCCCTGCGCGAGTCGCTGGACAGCATGCTGGGAGAGTTCAAGGGGCAGGTGTTCTACGCGCGTCCGCAGTTCTGCACCGACAATGGCGCGATGATCGCCTATGCCGGTTGCCAGCGCCTGCAGGCTGGGCAGCATGAAAGCCTGGCCATCAGCGTGCAGGCGCGCTGGCCCATGGAGCAGTTGCAGCCACTGTGATGAGCACGGCCGATCAGCGGCGATCAGAAATGCCGTTCGCGGCCGGCGAACAGGTCGCGTAGATTGCCGCGGTGGCGCCAGACGATCAGCAGCGTGAGTACGCTCATCGGCAGCAGCGCCTGGGGCTCCTGCCAGGCCAGCAATGGCAGGGTCAGGGGTGTGGCGATCAACGAGGCCAGCGAGCTGGTGCGGGTGAGGTAGAAGGTCAGGCCCCACACGGCCACTGCCAGCAGGGCGGCGGGCGGGTACAGGGCCAGGATCATGCCGGCGGCGGTGGCGACACCCTTGCCGCCCTGGAAGCGGAAGTACAGCGGGAACATGTGGCCGAGCACGGCGCACAGGCCGATCCAGGCCTGGTCTTGCAGCTCAAGTCCGGCCAGGCGCGCCGCCAGCACCGGCAGCAGGCCCTTGCACAGGTCGCCCAGCAGGGTGAGGATGGCGAGTTTCCTGCCGGCCAGGCGCAGCATGTTGGTGGCGCCGGCGTTGCCGGAACCGCTCATGCGCGGGTCGGGGTTGCCGGTCACGCGGCTAAGCACAATGGCGAAGGACAGCGAGCCGAGCAGGTAGGCGAGAATCGCCAGTAACCAAAACATGCTAACCATTCCGGGCGAGGACGCCCCTGATTCTAACGGCGCATTGCGCCCTTGTCGTGCTGCGGAGAGAAGTGCTTGGACAGAGTGTTTATCGAGGGTCTGGAAGTCGACACCGTAATCGGTGCCTATGACTGGGAGCGCGGCATTCGTCAGTGCCTGCGTTTGGACCTGAGTTTTGCCTGGGACAACCGCCCGGCGGCCGCAGGCGATGACCTGAGCCTGGCGCTGGACTACGCCAGTGTCTCCACGCGCATCCAGGCGTTTGCCGAAGCCAGCCAGTTCCAACTGGTGGAAACCTTCGCCGAGCGTCTGGCGCAGGTGCTGATGAGTGAATTCAACATCCCCTGGCTGCACCTCAAGTTGACCAAGCCCGGCGCCGTAGCGGCTGCCAAGGGTGTTGGCGTGGAGATCGAGCGCGGATGTCGCTGACACGGATCTACCTGGGCCTGGGCAGCAACATCGACCGCGAAGCCCACCTGTGTGCGGGGCTCGATGCCTTGGCCGGTTTCGTCCAGGACATGCACTGCTCGGCGGTGTTCGAAAGCCAGCCGGTGGGCATCAAGAGCGGGCCGTTCTTCAATCTGGTGGTGAGCGCGCTCACCGACCTGCCGTTGACCGAACTGGACCGGCGGCTGAAGTTCATCGAGGCGGACAATGGCCGCTATGCGCCGGAGCGCAAGGGGTTGCCGCTGGATATCGACGTGCTGATGTACGGTGATCTGGCAGGTAATTTCGATGGCTTGGTACTGCCGCGGGCGGAAATCTTGAAGAACGCCTTTGTGCTGTGGCCATTGGCGCTGATTGCGCCGGATGTGCTGCATCCCGGTGTGGGCAAGCCGATGGCGCAGGTGTGGGCCGAGGCGCAGATCGATCAGGTGTTGGCGCCGGTGCCGTTCCAATGGCGCGGCCAGCAACTGACTTACATCTGAAGCTGTATCGCTTCCACCGACCTCATCGCGAGCAAGCTTTGCTCCCACAGTGCCAAGGCTCGCATCGGTGGTTGCCTTGGGACTGTGGGAGCTGGCTTGCCAGCGAGCTCTTGAGGCCCTGAAGCTCGCTGGCAAGCCAGCTTCCACAGAGGGATTCGGTGTATCTCCAAGGCTTGCCCGAAACCATAGAATCTCCCACAGTGTGAAGGCTGACACAGATGGTAGCTCCACCACTGTGGGAGATTCTATGGTGTTGAGCAACCTGTGGGAGCGGGTTCTACCCGCGAAAAGAGCGCCGCGAAGTACCTGAAACACCGCGGCGCTCTCTTCGCGGGCAGAGCCCACTCCCACGGTGCCAATGCAACCAACGATGTGAGCCTTGCCACTGTGGGAGCAAAGCTTGCTCGCGAGAGGCCAGTGGCTCCAGCGAAGATCTCAGGGCAGAGTTCTTGATCGGCTGTAGGATTGCAGGGCCTTCAGGCGCTCTGCCTTCAACGCTTCGCCCAGCTGCTGGCCGGTGAAGCCGGCCTCCACCAGCGGTTTCACCGCCACCCCACGCGCAGCATCGGCCGCGCCACGCAGGTAGTCGGCTTGAGCGCGCCCAAGCGCCTTCATCTCACCCACCTGGATGAACTCCTCGAACCGCTGCGGCCGACGGTACACATCGAAGCCTTGCAGCAGTTCCAGCAGTCTCTCGGCGGACAGTTCCAGCGCGCGCTGCCCGTCCTCGCCGTATTGCCCCACCAGCATCGCCAGTTCCTGGCAATCGCGTGGCACTTTGAAACGCTCGTTGATCCCCTTGCCCAATCCGCCCGCCAGGCAGGCCCAGCGCACGCTCAGCGGTTGCTCATGGCGAGCAGCCTGGGCCAGTGGCTCAAGATTGACCGTGGCGACTTCAGGCATCAGTACGTTCAGCGCGCCGCAGTCGCGCAGCACTTGAACGAACACGTGCGGCTGATTTTCCATCAGCGCACGGGAAATCTCCTTCCAGCTGCGCTCGGGTGTCAGGGCCTCAAGCTCCCCCGATTCGCTCAACTCGCGCATCAGTGCCAGGGTTTCAAGTGCCACCGTGAAGCCAAGTTCGGCATAGCGCGCCGCGAATCGCGCCACGCGGAGTACGCGAAGGGGATCTTCGGCGAACGCCGGGGATACGTGGCGTAAAATTCGGTCTGAAAGGTCTTTTTGGCCGTTATACGGATCGGACAGTTGCCCCGCGTCATCTTCCGCCATGGCGTTGATGGTCAGGTCGCGACGGATCAGGTCTTGCTCCAGGGTCACGTCGGGGCTTGCGTGAAACACAAAGCCGCCATAGCCACGCCCGCTCTTGCGCTCGGTGCGCGCCAAAGCGTATTCCTCGCCCGTCTTGGGGTGCAGGAATACCGGGAAATCGGCGCCCACGGGCCGGTAGCCCAGGGCGTGCATCTGTTCGGTGGTAGCGCCCACCACCACCCAGTCGATGTCGGTGACGGTGCGGCCCAGAAGACGATCGCGGACCGCGCCGCCGACTTTGTAAATCTGCATGAAAAAACCTCCGTAGGCCCGACAGGATAACCTGTCCGGGCCTACGGAGGCTTGGCGCCTTGCTTAGAGATGAACGACAGCGAGGTCAAGGCGCCCGTAGTCACCTTCGCTGTGTTCCGTCTTTGGGGGGACGTGGTGGGTTTTCATCACTTGATCCCCCTGCAGGGTTTCCAGGTGGATATCGAAGCCCCACAGCCGATGCAGGTGCTTGAGCACTTCATCGGTGGACTCGCCCAAGGGTTTGCGGTCGTGTTGTTGGTGGCGCAGGGTCAGCGAGCGGTCGCCGCGGCGGTCGATGCTGTAGATCTGCACGTTGGGTTCGCGGTTGCCCAGGTTGTACTGGGCGGCCAGGGTTTCGCGAATGGTGCGGTAGCCGCCCTCGTCGTGGATGGCGGGCACCAGCAGGTCGTCGCGCTGGTCGTCGTCCATGATGCTGAACAGCTTCAGGTCACGAATGACCTTGGGCGATAGGTACTGCAGGATAAAGCTCTCGTCCTTGAAGCTGGTCATGGCGAACTTGATGGTAGACAGCCAATCTCCGCCGGCAATGTCGGGGAACCAATGGCGATCTTCATCGGTTGGCTCTTCGCACATGCGGCGGATGTCGCGGTACATGGCAAAGCCCAGCGCGTAGGGGTTGATGCCGTTGTAGTAGGGGCTGTCGAAACCGGGCTGGAACACCACGCTGGTGTGCGACTGCAGGAATTCCATCATGAAGCCGTCGGTCACCAGCCCTTCGTCGTACAGGTCGTTCATCAGGGTGTAGTGCCAGAACGTCGCCCAGCCCTCGTTCATCACCTGGGTCTGGCGCTGCGGGTAGAAGTACTGGGCGATCTTGCGCACGATGCGCACCACCTCGCGCTGCCAGGGTTCCAGCAGCGGGGCGTGCTTCTCGATGAAGTAGAGGATGTTCTCCTGGGGTTCGGCCGGGAAGCGTGCGTTGTCGCGTTCGCTGTTCTTGTCGGCGCTTTTCGGGATGGTGCGCCACAGGTCATTGATCTGTTTCTGCAGGTGCTCTTCGCGGTCCTTCTGGCGCCGCCGTTCTTCCTCGGCGGAGATGGGGTAGGGCCGTTTGTAGCGGTCCACGCCGTAATTCATCAGGGCGTGGCAGGAGTCCAACAGGTCTTCCACGGCGTCTATGCCGTGGCGCTCCTCGCACTGCATGATGTATTGCTTGGCGAACACCAGGTAATCGATGATCGAGCTGGCGTCCGTCCAGGTGCGGAACAGGTAGTTGCCCTTGAAGAAGCTGTTGTGCCCGTAGCAGGCGTGGGCCACCACCAGCGCCTGCATGCAGATGGTGTTTTCCTCCATCAGGTAGGCGATGCAAGGATCGGAGTTGATCACGATCTCGTACGCCAGGCCCATCTGCCCGCGGCTGTACGATTTTTCCGTGCTCAGGAAGTGCTTGCCGTAGGACCAGTGATGGTAGCCCAGGGGCATGCCCACCGAGGCGTAGGCATCCATCATCTGTTCAGCGGTGATCACCTCAATCTGGTTGGGGTAGGTATCCAGCGCATAACGCTCGGCAATCCGGCTGATTTCCCGGTCGTAGGCCTGGATCAGTTCGAAGGTCCACTCGGAGCCCGTGGACAGGGGTTGGCGTTTCTGCTCTCTAGCGGTCATGTCACTAACCTGCGCTGGAAGAGTTCACGGAAGACCGGATAAATATCCCCGGCCGACACCAGCTGCTGCTGGGCAAACGTGTCGGCGAAAGCCTCGCCGATGCGTTCGTACTCAAACCACAATGCCTGATGTTCGCGTGGGGTGATCTCAACATAAGTGTAGTACTGGACGAACGGCATGATCTGCTTGGTCAGGATTTCGCGGCAGATGGGCGAGTCGTCGTTCCAGTTGTCACCGTCCGAAGCCTGGGCGGCGTAGATGTTCCACTCGTTAGTGGGGTAGCGCTCGGCCATGATCTCCTGCATCAGCTTCAGGGCGCTGGAGACGATGGTGCCGCCGGTTTCCCGGGAGTAGAAGAACTCTTCCTCGTCCACTTCGCGGGCGCTGGTATGGTGGCGGATGAACACCACTTCGATCTTGTCGTAATTACGCTTCAGGAACAGGTACAGCAGGATGAAGAAGCGCTTGGCAATGTCCTTGGTGGCCTGGGTCATGGAGCCCGAGACGTCCATCAGGCAGAACATCACTGCCTTGGAGCTGGGGTTGGGGTGTTTGACCAGCAGGTTGTATTTGAGGTCGAAGGTGTCGAGGAACGGCACCCGGTGAATGCGTGCGCTGAGGCGTTCGATTTCGGCTTCCATTTCCTGGATATCGCCGAAGTTGTCCGGTTCTTCCCGTCGCAGCCGCTCAAGCTCGGCCTTGGCCTCGCGCAGTTTGGCGCGGCTGCTGCCTGACAGGGCGATACGCCGGGCGTGGGCCGACCGCAGGGTGCGGATGATGTTGATGCGCGATGGGTTGCCTTCGTTGCTGATGCCCGCGCGTACCGTTTTGTAGGTGTCGGTGCCGCTGAGGTTGCGTTTCACCAGATTGGGCAGTTCGAGGTCTTCGAACATGAATTCCAGGAACTCTTCCTGGGTGATCTGGAAGACGAACTCGTCCATGCCTTCGCCGGAGTTGCCGGCCTTGCCTGGGCCTTTGCCACCGCCGCCGCCCCCCTGAGGCCGGGCAATGTGTTCGCCTGCGGTGAATTCCTTGTTGCCGGGGTGCACGACGGTCTGTTTGCCGCCGCGGCCATGGTGAAGCACCGGCTCGTCGATGTCGCGGCCGGGGATGCTGATCTGTTCGCCGTGTTCCATGTCGGTGATGGAGCGACGGCTGACGGCCTCCTCCACCGCTTTCTTGATGTGGTCACGGTAGCGCCGCAGGAATCGCTGGCGGTTCACCGTGCTCTTGTTCTTGCCATTCAGGCGTCGGTCGATCACGTAGCTCATAGGCCCTCCGGGCAGCTGCAAGCCTTAAGCTGCAAGCCGCAAGTCAAAAGCCGTCCAGTGCAAGCCTGGCCGTCGGCGCAAGGCGTACGCCCTGCGCCGACAGCTTGCGGCTTGCAGCTTCAAGCTTACCGCTGCATCACTGCGACTTTCTGACCCGCAGGTACCACTCGGAGAGCAGCCGTACCTGTTTGTCGGTGTACCCGCGTTCGACCATTCGTGTAACGAAGTCGTTGTGTTTTTGCTGGTCTTCTTTGCTGGCCTTGGCATTGAAGCTGATGACCGGAAGCAGGTCCTCGGTGTTGGAGAACATTTTCTTCTCGATGACCACGCGCAGCTTCTCGTAGCTGAGCCAGGTCGGGTTCTTGCCGTTGTTGTTGGCCCGGGCGCGCAGCACGAAATTGACGATTTCGTTGCGGAAATCTTTCGGGTTGCTGATGCCGGCCGGCTTCTCGATTTTCTCCAGTTCTTCGTTGAGCGCCACGCGGTTGAGGATTTCGCCGGTTTCCGGGTCGCGGTACTCCTGGTCCTGAATCCAGAAGTCTGCGTAGAGCACATAGCGGTCGAAAATGTTCTGGCCGTACTCGCTGTAGGACTCCAGGTACGCGGTCTGGATTTCCTTGCCGATGAACTCGATGTAGCGCGGTGCCAGGTATTCCTTTAGGTAGCGCAGGTAACGCTCGCGCACCTCGGCCGGGAACTGCTCCTGTTCGATCTGCTGTTCCAGCACATACAGCAGGTGCACGGGGTTGGCGGCAATCTCGTGCGGGTCGAAGTTGAATACCTTGGACAGGATCTTGAACGCGAAGCGAGTCGACAGGCCATTCATGCCTTCGTCCACGCCAGCGCTGTCGCGGTATTCCTGGATCGACTTGGCCTTCGGATCGGTATCCTTGAGGTTCTCGCCGTCGTACACCCGCATCTTGGAGTAGATGTTCGAGTTTTCCGGCTCCTTGAGCCGCGACAGCACGGTGAACTGGGCCAGCATCTTGAGGGTGTCCGGCGCGCAGTGGGCTTTGGACAGCGAACTGTTGAACAGCAGCTTGTCGTAGATTTTGATCTCATCGCTGACGCGCAGGCAGTACGGCACCTTGACGATGTAGATCCGGTCGATGAAGGCCTCGTTGTTCTTGTTGTTGCGGAAGCTGTGCCATTCCGATTCGTTGGAGTGGGCCAGCAGAATGCCGGAGTAGGGGATGGCACCCAGCCCTTCGGTACTGTTGTAGTTGCCTTCCTGGGTGGCGGTCAGCAGTGGGTGCAGCACCTTGATCGGTGCCTTGAACATCTCCACGAACTCCATCAGGCCCTGGTTGGCCCGGCACAGTGCGCCCGAGTAGCTGTAGGCGTCGGCGTCGTTCTGTGGGTATTCCTCCAGCTTGCGGATGTCGACTTTACCTACCAGCGCAGAGATATCCTGGTTGTTCTCGTCGCCCGGCTCGGTCTTGGCCACGGCGATCTGGTTGAGGATGGAAGGGTAGAGTTTGACCACGCGGAACTGGCTGATATCGCCCCCGAACTCGGCCAGACGCTTGGTTGCCCACGGCGACATGATGGTGTTGAGGTAACGGCGCGGGATGCCGAAGTCCTCTTCCAGGATGGCGCCATCCTCGGTGGCGTTGAACAGCCCCAGGGGCGTCTCGAAGACGGGGGAGCCCTTGATCGCGTAAAACGGGACCTTCTCGATCAGTTGCTTGAGCTTTTCCGCCAGGGACGATTTACCACCGCCCACCGGGCCCAGCAGGTAAAGAATCTGTTTCTTCTCTTCCAGACCCTGCGCGGCATGGCGGAAGTACGAAACGATCTGGTCGATGCACTCCTCCATGCCGTGGAAGTCTTCGAAGGCCGGATAGCGGCGGATAACCTTGTTGGAGAAAATCCGCGACAGTCTGGAATTGGTCGACGTGTCGAGCAACTCCGGTTCCCCGATTGCCATCAGAATGCGTTCGGCAGCAGAAGCGTAGGCACTGCGATCCGTTTTGCAGAGCTCCAGATACTCCTGCAACGAGAGCTCTTCCTGACGAGTGGACTCGAAACGTTGTTGGAAGTGGCTAAAAATACTCATGACGTCACCTCGCTCGATACGTGGAGCCGACGTCGGATCAATCAGTTGATGCTGGCAGCCGCCGAAACAATCGGCCGCTGTATACCCCCCAGAACACCTCAAAGTCGCTACCGATGACCCGCGCGTCGGTGTACCGGCTCTCCCCTGTTTTGGATGGCCTGCCCTAAGGATAGTTGGGAATCTCAGACTTCAAGGTGCAATGAGCGATATGTTATGGGCTGACCGTTCGTCAGCCCGCGCCAAGCCTTGCGGGGCGGGGGCTTGGCGCCAGAAAAAAAATTATTCGGCGACGCCCTGGGCGGTTTGCTCGGGGTAGGTGGCCTTCCACAGCTCGAAACCGCCGTCCAGGCTGTAAACCTCCGAGAAACCCTGGCTGACCAGGTAAGCCGCAGCGCCCTGGCTGGAGTTGCCGTGGTAGCAGACCACCACCAGAGGCTTGTCGAGGTCGGCGCCACGGATGAAATCCTGCACCGAGTGGTTGTCCAGATGCTGGGCGTTGGGGATGTGGCTGGCGGCGAAGGTCTGGGCGTCGCGCACATCGACGATGGCGGCGCCGTTGGCGAGCAGCTCATGGGCCGTTTGCGGGGGGATGCGTTTAAATTCGGTCATGATTTTTTTCCTGGCTGCGTGCTGGGGGCTGGGGTGACGCTGCTGGCCTCATCGCGAGCAAGCTTTGCTCCCACAGGCTTCCACTTCAGGTGTGGTTAACACTGTGGGAGCAAAGCTTGCTCGCGATGAGGCCGTCAGAATCACAGCGAATCTCCCGATTCTACCGCGTCAGGGTTGCCCTATCGAGCCACGGATGTTTCCGCGTTCGTCGCAGTCGCAGCCGATGCGTTCGCCGGTGTCGACGTTCATCAGGGTCATGGCCCCGCCCCACACGCAGCCGGTGTCCAGGGCAAACACGCCCGGCTCGTCACACTTGCCCTCCAGTGCCGCCCAGTGGCCGAAAACGATCTTCAGGCCTTTGGTCTTGCGCTCGGGGAAGCTGAACCACGGCTTGTAGCCAGGCGGCGCGCTGTCGGCGCCTTCCTTGCCCTTGAGTTCCAGTTTGCCCTGGGCCGTGCAGAAGCGCATGCGGGTGAAATAGTTGGTAATCACCCGCAGGCGGTCGACACCCGTGAGATTGTTGTTCCACTTGGCCGGCTCGTTGCCGTACATGCCGTCCAGGAACGGCTTGAACAGGTTGTCGTCGCGCAGCGCCTGTTCGACTTCGGCCGCGCAGCGCAGTGCCTTCTTCAGCGACCACTGGGGCGGGATGCCGGCGTGCACCAGGGCCATGTCGCGCTGCTCGTCGTAGTGCATCAGCTTTTGCCGACGCAGCCAGTCCAGCAGGTCGGGACCGTCCGGGGCCTCGATGATCTCGCGCAGGGTGTCGCTTTTCTTCAGGCGTTCGATGTTGCTGCCGGCGGCGATCAGGTGCAGGTCGTGGTTGCCCAGCACGCACACCAGCGAATCACGCATCTGGTACAGGAAACGCAGGGTGGCCAGCGACTCGGGGCCGCGGTTGACCAAGTCGCCCACCAGCCACAGGCGGTCATGTTCGGGGTTGAAACGAACGCGCTCAAGCAGGCACTTGAGCGGTTGCAGGCAGCCTTGCAGGTCGCCGACCGCGTACACCGCCATCAGTGCAGGGAGCCTGGTACGGCGAGGCGGAAGGGGGCGATCACGGCGTCGAAGTGTTTGCCGTCCTCGGCCACCATCTGGTAGCTGCCCTGCATGGTGCCGACCTGCGAGGTCATCACCGTACCGCTGCTGTAGGTGTGGCTCTGACCGGCTTCGATCAGCGGTTGCTGGCCAACCACGCCGGCACCACGCACTTCCTCGACCTTGCCGTCACCGTCGGTGATGACCCAGTGGCGCGAGATCAGTTTGGCCGGCAGTTGGCCGTTGTTGCGCACGGTAACGGTATAGGCGAACGCGAACCGCTGGTGTTCGGGCTGGGATTGGTCGGCGAGGAAGCGGGTGACGACGCTGACGTCGATCTGGTAGCGGGGGTCGGACATGCATGAGCCTTAAATGCAAAAACGAAGGGGCATTCGGTGTGCCGGTGTCTTCAGTCTAGGCCATCGTGCGCCATGACAGTAGTCACGACGCACGATGAGGCGGATCAGTTGGCGCCGGTCTGCTCGAACAGCTTGTCGGCCAGGCGCACGAAGGCGGCCAGGTCCAGCTGCTCGGGGCGCTTGCTGCCGTCGACGCCGGCGGCTTCGATGGCCTCGCTGGTCAGCAGGGCCTTGAGGGTATTGCGCAGGGTCTTGCGGCGCTGGTTGAAGGCTTCGCGGACGATGCGCTCCAGCAGGCGGTGATCCTTGGCCGGGTGCGGCAGGGTGGTGTGGGGCACCAGGCGCACGATGGCCGAGTCGACCTTGGGCGGCGGGTTGAACGCGCCAGGGCCCACGTTGAACAGGTGTTCGACACGGCAGTGGTACTGCACCATGATCGACAGCCGGCCCCAATCGCCACCGCCCGGGCCTGCGGCCATGCGCTCTACCACTTCCTTCTGCAACATGAAGTGCATGTCGCGGATCAGTTCGGCGTTGGACAGCAGGTGGAAGATCAGCGGCGTGGAAATGTTGTACGGCAGGTTACCGACCACACGCAGGCTGCCGGGGGCGGCGCCGAGGGTGGTGAAGTCGAACTTCAGGGCGTCACCCTGGTGCAGGCTGAAGTTGCTGCGGTCAGCGAACTGGCGGTTGAGGATAGGCACCAGGTCCTTGTCCAGTTCCACCACGTCCAGCTGTGCGCCGCTGCCCAGCAGGCCTTCGGTCAGGGCGCCCTGGCCCGGGCCGATTTCCAGCATGCGTTCGCCTTCGCGGGCATGGATGGAACGCAGGATGCGGTCGATGACGCCGGCGTCGTGCAGGAAGTTCTGGCCGAAGCGCTTGCGCGCCCGGTGTTGGTATTGCTCGGTCATATACGGGTCTCGGCCATCTGGTAGGCGGTGTCCAGCGCGACCTTGAGGCTGCCGGTGTCGATCTTGCCGCTGCCGGCCAGGTCCAGGGCGGTGCCATGGTCCACGGAGGTACGGATGATCGGCAGGCCCAGGGTGATGTTCACCGCTGCGCCAAAGCCCTTGTACTTGAGCACGGGCAGGCCCTGGTCATGGTACATCGCCAGCACTGCGTCGCAGTGCTCCAGATATTTGGGGGTAAACAGAGTGTCGGCTGGCAGCGGTCCGCGAAGGTCCATGCCCTCGCTGCGCAGGCGCTCCAGTGTCGGTTCGATGATCTCGATCTCTTCACGGCCCAGGTGGCCGCCTTCGCCGGCGTGCGGGTTGAGGCCGCAGACCAGGATGCGTGGCTGGGCAATGCCGAACTTGTCCTTGAGATCCGAATGCAGGATGCGGGTGACCCGCTCCAGGCGTTCATCAGTGATTGCATCCGCTACGGCGCGCAGGGGCAGGTGAGTGGTCACCAGTGCCACGCGCAGGCCGTGGGTGGCGAGCATCATCACCACCTGTTCGGTGTGAGTCAGCTCGGCGAGGAATTCGGTGTGGCCGGAAAACGCGATGCCGGCCTCGTTGATCACGCCCTTGTGCACCGGGGCGGTGATCATCCCGGCGAAGTGCCCATCCAGGCAACCTTGGCCCGCGCGGGTCAGGGATTCGAGGACGAAAGCCGCGTTGGCGCGGTCCAGCGTGCCAGCTACCACCGGGGCCGCCAATGGCGTGTCCCAGACGTACAGGCTGCCGGCGTCGGCGGGGTGATCGGGCAGGCTATCAACGTCCACCGCCAGCAGGTTGACGGCCACGCCCAGCTGCGTGGCCCGCTCGGCGAGCAGGTCACGGCTGGTAATGGCAATCAGGGGGTGTGGCTGGCGTTGCGCGGCGAGCAACAGGCACAGGTCAGGACCTATGCCCGCTGGCTCGCCGGGCGTCAGCGCGAAGCGCGTGGGCTTCACTGGTCGGCCTGGGCAGCCTGTTCGGCGCCAGGCAGCTTGATCTCGACGTAGGCTTCGTCGCGGATCTGGCGCAGCCAGCTCTGCAGCTCTTCGTCGTACTTGCGGTTGCGCAGGATCATCATGGCTTGCTGTTCACGTGCCTGTTCGGTGCTGTCGGTGGCACGACGGCCCAGCACTTCCAGGATGTGCCAGCCAAACTGGGTCTTGAACGGCTTGGACACAACGCCCTGGGCGCTGCTGGCCATGACCTGACGGAACTCGGGCACCAGCGACTGCGGGTCAATCCAGTTCAGGTCGCCGCCGTTGAGGGCCGAACCCGGGTCTTCGGAGTAGCTCTTCGCCAGTTCGGCGAAGTCTTCGCCAGCCTGGATGCGCTGATACAGACGGTCCGCCAGCACCTTGGTTTCGGCATCGCTGCGTACTTCGTTGGGCTTGAGCAGGATGTGGCGCACGTGCACTTCGTCACGGGTCACGGTGCCGCCGCCGCGCTTCTCCAGCAGCTTCAGGATGATGAAACCACCTGGGGTACGGGTTGGCTCGGTAACGTCGCCTTGAGCAAGGGCGCTGACCTGGGCGTCAAACGGCGGTGGCAGCTGGGCTGCCTTGCGCCAGCCCATGTCGCCGCCTTCCAGGGCGTTGTCGCTGCCCGAGTTGGCCACGGCCAGTTGACCGAAGTCGGCACCTTGCTTGAGGCGGGTGTAGATGTCGCCAGCCTTGCGGGCCGCCGCCTGGATCGCCTCGGAGCTTGCGCTTTCCGGTGTGGCGATCAGGATGTTGGCCAGGTGGAACTCTTCCGACAGCTGGGCCTTGCCCAGGTCCGAGGCCAGGAAGTTCTTCACTTCCTGTTCCGATACCTGGATACGCTCGGCCACGCGGCGCTGACGCACACGGCTGATGATCATCTCGCGCTTCACCTGGTCACGGGCGTCCTGGTACGACAGGCCGTCGTGGGCCAGGGCCGCCTGGAACTGCGCAACACTCATGTTGTTGCGCTGGGCGATGGTACCGATGGCCTGGTTCAGTTCTTCGTCGGTGATGCGCACGCCGGAGCGATCGCCGATCTGCAGTTGCAGGTTCTCGACGATCAGACGCTCCAGTACCTGCTTCTGCAGCACATCGGTGGGCGGCATGTTGGTGCCGCCACGCTTGGCGATGGTCTGTTGAACCTCGTGGACGCGCTGGTCCAGTTGGCTCTTCATGATCACATCGTTGTCGACGATGGCAACAACGCTATCCAGAGGCTGAACGTCGGCATGTGCCGCGCCACTCAACAACAGTGCACCCAGAAACAGAGGGCGCAAACAATCAGTTAGCTTGCTCTTCACGTTCTTTATAACCTTGAATGCCCTTGTCGAGGAAAGACTCGACTTTATTGCCCACTACACCACCGAGCCCTTTGAGCACGACTTGCAGGAAGACACCGTGGTCGCCTTTTTCATTCTGCGGCAGCGACTGGCTGAACTCGTCGTAATCAACCCAGTAGCGGCTGATGAAGCGCAGTTTCCAGCAGCAGTTGTCGTACTCGAAACCGGCGAAGGATTCCAGGGTACGGTTGCGGTTGTAGTCATACTGCCAGCGAGCGATAGCGTTCCACTGCGGGATGACCGGCCACATGATCGAGAAGTCGTGCTGCTGGATCTTGTAGTAGTCCTTGATGTAGTTCGCAGTGCCAGGCGTGCCGTAGTCACCACCAAAGCCCCACTGACCGGTCGACGAATCGTAGTGGACGATGTCGTTGCGGTAGCGGTAGCCGGCGTTGATGACCTTGTTCGGATCGTCTTCAGGCTGGTAGTGGAACATCGCGCTGCCCGAACGGGTGCTGTGAGTGTCCGGGTCCCAGTTGAAGTCCGAATTGAAGCGCCAGTCGCGGTTGAAGTGGTACTCGTACTCCAGGGCATACGGCGAACGGCTGGCAGTGGCCTCTGCGCGGTCGGCGTAGTTGATGCCTGGCAGCTGGACCTTGCGGTCCTGCATGTAGAAGGCTTCACCGAAGCTGAAGCGCTGACGCTCAAAGCCGTTGTCTTCGATCCAGCGGCTGGTGGCGCCCAGCGAGATCTTGTTCTCGTCGCCGATGCGGTCGTAGCCGGAGAAGCGGTTGTCACGCCACAGCGAGGAGTAGCTGAACTGGTTTTCGGCGCTGTCGAAGATCGGGATATCGTTCTGGTTTTCGTACGGCACGTACAGGTAGTAGGCGCGTGGTTCGAACGTCTGACGATAGTTGGTGCCGAACATCGAGGTATTGCGGTCGAAGTACAGGCCGCTGTCTACGCTGTAGATCGGGATCGAGCGGTCGAGGTTGCTGTGGAAAACTTCCGGCGAGCTGCCAGTTGTAACCAGAGTTTCCTTGCCGCGGCTGTCCAGGTCGAGCTGGTAGTCGGTGTAAACGAACTTGACCGAAGGCTTGACGTAACCCCATGAAGCAGTCAGCGGCAGGCTCATTTGCGGTGCCAGCGTCAGGCGATCACCGTTTGCACGGGCAAGGCCAAGCACGTTGGTGTCGATGCGAGCAGACGGATTGCCATCTTCATCGAAGTAGGTGCCGTTCTGCAGGCTGCGCTCAAAGCGTACAGCCTCGGTCTGATACGTGAAGTCCAGCCCGCCAGGATGATACGGCAGCGCTCCGTTGAAGGTGATCTGCGGCAGGCGGTTATACGGCGTGATATCCGACACCGTGGTCAGCTGGTAACCCTGCACGTTCAGGCCAGCAGTCCAGTTGTCACCACGATAGTAGGCAGCAGCCTGCTGATTCAGGTAGTCGTGGTTCTGCACGCCAATCTGGTTGGTTTCCAGATCCTGGAAGTAGTACGGGTCGCTGATCTTGGTGTAGTCGACCATGTAGGTCAGACGCTGATCCAGCTGGCCCTTGTGCTGCCAGTTGAGCAGGTAGCGGTCTTTCGAATAGTCGGACTGCTGGCTGCGCTCGCTGTCGTCGTCGCTCAGGTATGCCCCACCAAACTGACCTTCGCTGTTCTTGGTCAGGTAGCGGAACTCACCCTCGGTCAACATGCCGCGCTTGCTCATGTAGTGCGGGTACAACGTGGCGTCGTAGTTGGGCGCCAGGTTGAAGTAGTACGGCGTGACCAGCGAGAAGCCGGTCTTGCTGCCGCTGCCGATGCTCGGCGGCAGGAAGCCGGACTGACGACGGTCGTCGATCGGGAAATAGATGTACGGCGTGTACAGGACAGGAATGTCATGCACGCGCAGGGTGGCGTTGGTCGCCGTGCCGAAGCCGGTCGCCGGGTTCAGGGTAATGTTGTTACCCTTGATTTCCCAGGCGTTGCTCGCCGGCTCACAGGTGGTATAGGTACCATCCTTGAGGCGGATGATGGCGTTCTCGCCGCGCTTGGCGTACAGGGCGCTACCGCGGATACGCTGCTTGTGCATCACGTATTCGGCGTTGTCGACCTGGGCCGCACCGGTATCCAGCTGGATCTCGGCGTGGTCGCCGACCATCAGGGTACCCTGATCGCGCAGCTTGACGTTGCCGGTGATCTCGCCACGGTTCTCTGCCTGGTGCAGGCTGGCTTCGTCGCCTTCGGCCTGCAGGCTGCCCTGGCGCATCACCACGTCACCGGCCAGGGTAGCGGTCTGCTGCTCCTGGTCGTAGCGCGATACCTTGGCACCGATGAAGGTCGGCGAGTCTTTCTTCGCCGTCTTGTCGTCCATGCCGGGCCGGATCGGCTCGACATAGGCGCCTTCGCAGTACGGGCCGGTCTCGGCCAGCTGGGCAGCAGTGAGCTTCTCGCGGGGTACCCAATCGAGATGGCTGTAGTCGGCGCTGCGGGATTTCAGGCCACGGCCCTTGCTCTCGGTAACGAGCATGGGACCCTTGGCCTTCTCTTCCTGAGCCGCAGGCGTGGACTGATCGGCGCTTTCAGGGGCCGAAGAGGCGCTGCCGTCATGGACGGGGCGAGGCGGCAAGACACCGACCGGGGCTTTGGGTTTGCACTCCCAGGCTCCCGTCGCAGAGACAGTACAGTCATACTGCTCGGCGGCTACCGCGAACGGCACGGCCAGGGGTTGCATCGCCAGCAAACCGCCGGTGACCAGCAACGGAAATTTTTTACGAAACGCGGGGGATTTCAATGCCATCTTATTAGTCCGGGCTTCCTGCGTGCCATCTGCCCGCGGTGGGGCCGCACGCCTCTCGATGGTCTGAAAAAGATGCTGGATAATAAAGCATGACCCGCTTGACGGCTAGCGCCGTCGGAGACCTCTGTAATGCCCGATCAAGATGTACGCCTGCAACAGCTGCAGATATGGCTCGATGAGCAACTGACGAAACTCTTTATGGCTGCGGGCTGGGGGGCTGTACCCCCGTCTTCGTTGACCGCCGCCAGCAGTGATGCAAGCTTCCGCCGATATTTTCGCTGGGAGGGTGAAGGACGCACTTTTATCGTCATGGACGCCCCGCCACCCCAGGAAAACTGCAAACCGTTCGTGGATATCGCCGCTTTGCTGGCGACCTCTGACATCAATGTGCCGAAAATCTACGCCCAGGACCTGGAGCGCGGCTTCCTGCTGCTCAATGATCTGGGCAGCAAGACCTACCTGGACGTGATTGACGGCGATAACGCCGATGGCCTGTTCAAGGATGCCATCGATGCGCTGCTGGCTTATCAGCAACTGCCCATGGACGCGCCGTTGCCCAGCTATGACGTGGCATTGCTGCGCCGCGAGCTGGAACTGTTCCCCGAGTGGTACGTGGGCCGGGAGCTGGGTGCCAGCTTCGATGCGACGCAGCAGGCTTTGTGGCAGCAGGCCAGCAACCTGCTGATCGACAGCGCCCTGGCCCAGCCCAAGGTGCTGGTGCACCGCGACTTCATGCCGCGCAACCTGATGCAAAGCGAGCCCAACCCTGGTGTGCTGGACTTCCAGGACGCGGTGTACGGCCCGGTGACCTATGACATCACCTGCCTGTTCAAGGACGCCTTCCTCAGCTGGCCGCTGCCGCGCGTCGACGCCTGGCTGCAGGGCTACTGGCAGCAGGCGCTTGCCCTGGGTATCCCGGTGCAGGGCGATTTCCAGGACTTCCTGCGCGCCAGCGACCTGATGGGGGTGCAGCGCCACCTCAAGGTCATCGGCATCTTCGCGCGCATCTGCCACCGTGATGGCAAGCCGCGCTACCTCACCGATGTGCCGCGCTTCTTTGCTTATATAGAAGCGGTGTTGGCGCGGCGACCGGAATTGGCGCCGCTGGGTGAACTGTTGACCAGCCTGCGCAAAGGCGGGGAGCCGTCTGCATGAAAGCGATGATTCTGGCCGCAGGCAAGGGCGAGCGGCTGCGCCCCCTGACCCTGCACACCCCCAAGCCGCTGGTGCGCGCCGGCGGCGTGCCGCTGATCGAGTACCACTTGCGGGCCCTGGCTGCGGCAGGCTTCACCGAGATCGTCATCAACCATGCCTGGTTGGGCCAGCAGATCGAGGATCACCTGGGCGATGGCGCACAGTTCGGCGTCAGCATTCAGTACTCGGCAGAAGGTGAGCCGCTGGAAACCGGCGGTGGCATCTTCCAGGCCCTGCCGCTGCTGGGCGTGGAGCCTTTCGTGGTGGTCAATGGCGATATCTGGACCGAGTACGACTTCGCCCGCCTGCGCCAGCCGCTGGAGGGCCTGGCCCACCTGGTGCTGGTAGACAATCCGGCCCATCACCCGGCAGGTGACTTTGCGCTGCACGGCAGCCAGGTCAGCGAAGCCGGCGAGCCGCGCCTCACCTACAGCGGTATCTCGGTGCTGCATCCGGCGCTTTTTGCCGGCAGCACAGCGGGTGCGTTCAAGCTGGCCCCGTTGCTGCGCGATGCGATGGCTGCCGGCAAGGTCAGCGGCGAGCATTTCGGCGGGCGCTGGGTCGATGTGGGTACCCACGAACGTTTGGCCGAAGTCGAAGCCCTCGTGCAAGAGCAGCGCTGATATGTTGTGGCCTGGAACCGTGATCGGCCTTGGCGCAGGATTCGCCATCGCCAATATCCCCGGTGCGTTGCTGGGAGCCTTGTTGGGGCAGGCGGCCGATCGACGCCTGCAGCTGCACAGCTGGACAGAGCTGTTTGATCGCTTGCGCGGCAAGCCGCAGTTGCGTGACGACCAGGTGCTGTTCGTGCTGCTGGGGCGCCTGGCCAAGTGCGATGGGCGGGTGGTGGAAAGCCATATTCAGCAGGCGCGCGAGGAAATGCGCTCGTTGCGGCTCAATGAGGCCCAGTGCCGGTCGGCGATTGCTGCCTTCAACCGCGGCAAGGACGGGCGCGACCGTCTGCAGCATCATCTGCAACGCCTGGGGCAACAGCCCAATTCCGCCGAAGGGGTGCTGCGCGCCTGTTGGCGGATGGCGTGGGCCGATGGCAGTGTCAGTCGCGAAGAGCGGCAGCTGGTGGTGCAGTGGGGTAAATGGCTGGGCTGGACATCGGTGCAGGTTCAGGGCTTGTCCAGTGACTACGAGCCTTTGCGCAAACCGTTGGCCAATAGCGGAGGGGCGTACCAGGAGGCCATGCGCCTGCTGGGGGTGACGGCGACTACCGAAGCGGCGCAGGTGAAGCGGGCCTATCGGCGGTTGTTGAGCCGGCACCACCCGGACAAGCTGGCCGGCACCGGGGCAACGCCGTTGCAGGTGCGTGAAGCCACCGAGCGTACCCGCGAGCTGCACAGCGCGTATGCGCTGATCCGCGAGCGCCGCGATTTCCGCTGAGGGTGTGTGGGGTCAGGGCGTTCGTGATCGCGGCCAAGGCCGGCTCCTACGCCGATCGGTGTAGGAGCCGGCCTTTGCCGCGATGCAGGCACCGCCGATTTGCGATCAATCCACCGGCTTGGGGCTCAACCACCCACGTACCCGGCGGAACAACTGCTCCTGCTCCGACGCCTTGTCGCCCGGCATCGCGTTGAGGGACACCTGTGTATACCCGGTGTCCTTGAGCCGCTTGCTGGCCTGCAGTCGCGCCTTTGCCGCATCCTGGGCGGCGCCCGTGTCGTTGTAGAAAATGTCCGCAGTCGGCACTTTCAGCGTCGGCGCCAGTTCCTGCAAGCTCTGGCTGGCATTGGTCGGCGTCATTGGCGCCACCATCACCAGGCGCTGTGCATGGGGTTGTGGGCGTTCTTTCAGATAACGCGCGGCCCAATAGGCACCCGTGCCATGGCCAAGCAGCACCACCGTGCGGGACTTCTGCTGCTGGGCGAAGGTCACCGCAGCGTCAATACGGGCAAAGATGCGCTCGGCGTCCGCCTTGGCCAGTTCGTCCGCGCTTTGCGGCGGGGCCTTGTCCGGTTCGGTGGCGGTAGCCTGTTCCACCGATGGGTTGGCCGGCGGCGTGGCTTTGCTGTCGGCTTCCTTGGGCGCTGGCGGTTTCTCTTCAACCCGTGCCTGCGGAGCATCGGCGCTCAGGTCCGGCAGGCTGATGCTCAGGCTGTGCCAGTTGGCGTCGGGCAGCCGGTTGCGGATCGGGGCTATGGCATTAGGCCAGTCGGCGGTCTCGCCGGTGCCGGGGATGATCACCACCGCGCCCGCTGCATTACTGCTGTTGGCCGGTTTCCACAGGGCCAGGAAGCTGTCGCTGCCAGCCTGCAACTGCTGCTGCTCGTCCTGGGGCAATTGCCGTTCCAGCGCCAGGGCATCTTCCTGGCTGCGTTCGAGCAGCGGCTGGCGTTCCACTTTCGGCTGTTCGGCCGCTTTTTCGGTGGCAGGTTGTTTGGCTGCGTCATCGGCCATCGCCGGCAGCGCCATGGGCAACATCAGCGATAGGCAAAACGCCGGCAGCGTTGTGCGGTAGATTGAAGACATCGGATATTCCACGCCAGGGTAGTACTGGCAGCCTAATGGTATTTGTCCCGAACCGCCAAACGTATAGCGTCGTTCATGGGTGATGAGAGTTGCGATGATTCGACTGTGCTGCCTGCTTATCGGCTGTTTGCTGTTTCCCTTGATCGCCTGGGCGGCGCCCGTGACGCTGACGCCCGAGCAGCAGGCCTGGCTCGACCAGCATCGCGAGTTGCGTGTGGGCGTGGTGCTGCAGGCGCCATTTGCCCAGTACGACCGGCGGTTGCAGCAGTTGTCCGGGGTCAATGTGGAGGTGGTCAACTGGCTGGCCAAAAGCCTGCAACTGGAACTGCACTGGCGCAACTTCCCCGACCAGGCAGCCCTGGACCAGGCGCTGCGCAATGATGAGATCGACCTGGCGCCAGGCCTGGTGCAAACCCCGGCAGGGTTGCGCCTGTGGTTGTTCTCCGACCCATACATGCGCATCCCGCAGTTGGTGGTCGGTGAGCGCAACGGTGCAGTGGCGGTTGACCTGGAGAAAATCGACAGCAAGGACCGTGTCGCCGTGCGCATGCCCAGCGCGGTCGCCGATTACCTGCGCAGCACGTATGCCAACCTCAACCTGCAAGGTGTGCCCCTGGAGCGCCAGGCCCTGCAGTTGTTGTTGAGCCAGCAGGCGCGCTACGCGGTCATCGACGAGGCGCAACTGGGTAGGCTGTCGGGTGAAAGTGACTTTGCCGATCTGGTAGTGGTGGGTGACATTGGCCTGCCGCAACTGTTGCGTATCGCCTCGCGCCGCGATTGGCCGGTGCTGGCGCAGATCCTTGAAGCGGGCTTGCAGGCCGTCCCGCCCAAGGACCTTGAGCAATTGCACGGCCGCTGGCTGCAGCCGCGCTACCCACGGCTTAGCGAGTCGCCCGGGTTCTGGCAGAACCTGAGTCTGCTGTTCGCCGTGCTGGCGTTGTCGGCCATCGCCATCGTGTTTTGGCAGCGGCGCCAGCAGCACTGGCTGGAGGGCCGGTTGATGGAGGCGCGGGACGACATCAGCCGTCGTCAGGCCGGCGAGGAGGCCTTGCGCCTGACCCAGTTCTCCATCGACCAGAGCACCGTGGGTATCCTGTGGGTGAACTGGGACAGCCACGTGCGCTATGCCAACCGCGCCGCTGAAGCCATGCTGGGCTACGGGCCGGGTGGGGTGCTGAACCGACCGTTGATTGATTTCGAGCCGGGTCTGCACATGGACCGCTGGCTGAACCTGTGGCGCCGCGCCAGGGCCAGCGATGGCGAGCCTTTGAGTTTTGAAAGCCAGTGCCTGCGCGCCGATGGCAGTTGGCTGCCGGCTGATGTGTCGCTCAGCTTCCTGCGTTTTCACGATGCCGAATACCTGGTGGTGTACCTCACCGATGTCACCGAGCGGCGCCGGGCAACCGCCGCCCTGCAGGAGAGCGAGGCGCGGCTGCAAGGTATCGCCGCCAACGTGCCCGGCCTGGTGTTTCGGCTGGAGCGCCTGCAGGCCGGCGGTATGCTGGAATTCGCCTATATCAGTGAAGGCAGCGAAAGCCTGGTGGGTTATTCGCCCGCCGCCTTGCGGCACCCGGACATGGGCCTGCGCAACCTTGTGCACCCCCAGGACCGCGCCAGCTACCACCGCACCCAGGACCAGGCGCTGGACACCGACAGCGATTGGTCATGGCAGGGCCGCATCCTGACCCGCGAGGGCCGGGAGCGCTGGGCCGAAATCAAGGCCATCTCCCGCGGGCTGGGCCAGGGGCGGGTGTGGGATGGCATTGTCTGGGACATCAGCGAGAGCAAGCAGGCCGAGTTGGCCCTGGCCCGCTCCCAGGACCAGTTGCGCGAACTGTCCGCGCACCTGGAAAGCGTGCGCGAGGAAGAAAAGGCACGCATCGCCCGCGAAGTTCACGACGAGCTGGGGCAGATGCTGACCGTGCTGAAACTGGAAACCTCCATGTGCGAACTGGCCTACGCCGGCCTCGACCAGGGCCTGCAGGACCGCCTCAACAGCATGAAGCGCCTGATTGCCCAGTTGTTCCAGCTGGTGCGCGACGTGGCCACCGCGTTGCGCCCGCCGATCCTTGACGCCGGCATTGCTTCGGCCATCGAATGGCAGGCCCGCCGGTTCGAGGCGCGCACACAGATCCCCTGCCTGGTGCAGGTACCCGAAAACATCCCGGATCTGAGCGATGCCAAGGCCACTGGCCTGTTCCGTATCCTGCAGGAGGCATTGACCAACGTCATGCGCCACGCCCAGGCGCATACTGTCGACATCGCCTTGGAAGTCGACGAGGATTGGCTGGTGCTGAGCATCGCTGACGATGGCCGTGGCTTCGTGGTGGGCGCAGGCCCTACCACCTCGTTCGGGCTGGTGGGCATGCGCGAGCGTGTGCTGATGCTGGGCGGGGTATTGCAGTTGCACAGCGAGCCGGGGCAGGGCACCACCCTGCGGGTTCGCATTCCAGTTCATGAGCGTTCAACGGCAGGGGTAGGGCAGTGATCCGGGTATTAGTGGCCGAAGACCACACCATCGTGCGTGAAGGCATCAAACAGCTGATCGGGCTGGCCAGGGACCTGGTCGTCGCCGGTGAAGCCAGCAATGGCGAGCAATTGCTGGAAACCTTGCGGCACACGCCGTGTGAGGTCGTATTGCTGGATATCTCCATGCCGGGGGTAAATGGCCTGGAGGCCATCCCGCGCATTCGCGCGCTGACCAACCCGCCTGCCATCCTGGTGCTGTCGATGCACGACGAGGCGCAGATGGCGGCCAGGGCATTGAAAGTGGGGGCAGCGGGTTACGCCACCAAGGACAGTGACCCGGCGCTGCTGCTGACAGCCATTCGTCGGGTGGCCAATGGCGGGCGCTACATCGACCCGGACCTGGCCGACCGCATGGTGTTCGAAGTAGGGCTTACCGATGCCAGGCCTCTGCATTCACAGCTGTCAGAGCGTGAGTTCTCGGTGTTCGAACGCCTGGCCCAGGGCGCCAACGTCAACGACATCGCCCAGCAATTGGCGCTGAGCAGCAAGACCATCAGCACCCACAAGGCGCGGCTGATGCAGAAACTCAACGTCACCTCCCTGGCCGAGCTGGTGAAATACGCCATGGAGCATAAGCTGGTCTGATCCACCGGCCACATTATTGTGTGGGAGCGGGCTCTGCCCGCGAAAAGGTCATCGCGGTGAATCAGGTACTCCCCTGCGTTCCTTTCGCGGGCAGAGCCCGCTCCCACAGCAGCAAGTGTTGCGTCTTGGTCCCTCTTTTATCCATTTGCGACAACAGACGCCCCCCGTTTCCAGCCCCTACCCAAAAAACATACCCATCCCCGCCACCCGTGTAGGGCAATCCCTACCCCAAGCCTTCCATCCGGCTGATGTCATTCTCTCCCAGCCCCCGATTTGCGCGGCCTGCAGCCTTCACTAGGCTTAATGCACTGCAGTCATAAACATAGGGCGTGGGGTATGAGCGAGGTGAATTCGAGCGATGTGCTGGTCAGCTTTCGTGGCGTGCAAAAGAGCTACGACGGTGAAGTGCTGATCGTCAAAGACCTCAACCTGGATATTCGCAAGGGCGAGTTCCTGACCTTGCTCGGGCCCTCCGGGTCGGGCAAGACCACCAGCCTGATGATGCTGGCCGGCTTCGAAACACCCACCGCCGGCGAGATCCTGCTGGCCGGGCGCTCGATCAACAACGTGCCGCCACACAAGCGCGACATCGGCATGGTGTTCCAGAACTACGCGCTGTTCCCGCACATGACCGTGGCCGAGAACCTGGCGTTCCCGCTGACGGTACGCGGCCTGAGCAAGACCGACGTCAGTGAGCGCGTGAAGCGCGTGCTGGACATGGTGCAACTGGGCAAGTTCGCCCAGCGTTATCCCGCACAACTGTCCGGCGGTCAGCAACAGCGGGTGGCCCTGGCCCGGGCGCTGGTGTTCGAGCCGCAACTGGTGCTGATGGACGAACCGCTGGGCGCACTGGACAAGCAACTGCGTGAACACATGCAGATGGAAATCAAGCACCTGCACCAGCGCCTAGGCGTGACCGTAGTGTATGTGACCCACGACCAGGGCGAGGCGCTGACCATGTCCGATCGCGTGGCGGTGTTCCACCAGGGCGAGATCCAGCAGATCGCCCCGCCGCGCACCCTGTACGAAGAGCCAAAAAACACCTTCGTGGCCAACTTCATCGGCGAGAACAACCGCCTCAGTGGTCGCCTGATCACCCAGGACGGCGAGCGCTGCATCGTCGGCCTCGAGCGTGGCGAGAAGGTGCAGGCGCTGGCCGTGAACGTGGGCGAGCCGGGTGACCCGGTCACCCTGTCCATTCGCCCGGAGCGGGTGTTCCTCAATGGCCACAGCGAGCAGTGCAGCAACCGATTCTCTGGCCGGGTTGCCGAGTTCATCTACCTGGGCGACCACGTACGCGTGCGCCTGGAGGTGTGCGGCAAGTCGGATTTCTTCGTGAAGCAGCCAATTGCCGATCTCGATCCGGCACTGGCCGTGGGCGATGTGGTACCGCTCGGCTGGCAGGTCGAGCACGCGCGTGCGCTGGACCCGTTGTTAGTCGACTAGAGGCGACCCCAATCGCCCAAAGCAACACCAACCCTGCACTGTGGAGAGAAGAACACATGCTCAAGCACTTGAAGTTCACCGCCCTGGCCCTGGGCCTGATGGGCGCAACCCAGGCCATGGCGGCGGACCTGACTGTGGTTTCCTTTGGTGGCGCCAACAAGGCGGCCCAGGAGAAGGCGTTTTACCAGCCGTGGGAAAAGTCCGGGCAAGGCAAGATCGTCGCCGGCGAATACAACGGCGAGATGGCCAAAGTCAAAGCCATGGTCGACACCAAGAGCGTGTCCTGGGACCTGGTAGAGGTGGAATCGCCGGAACTGGCCCGCGGCTGTGACGAGGGCATGTTCGAACAATTGGACCCGGCGCTGTTCGGCAAAGAGTCGGACTACGTCAAGGGCGCCATCCAGCCGTGCGGCGTGGGCTTCTTCGTATGGTCCACGGTGTTGGCGTACAACGCCGACAAGCTCAAGACCGCGCCTACCAGCTGGGCCGATTTCTGGGACGTGAAGAAATTTCCGGGCAAGCGCGGCCTGCGCAAGGGCGCCAAGTACACTCTGGAATTCGCCTTGATGGCCGACGGCGTTGCGCCCAAGGACGTCTACAAAGTGCTGGGCACCAAGGAAGGCCAGGACCGCGCCTTCAAGAAACTCGACGAACTCAAGCCAAGCATCCAATGGTGGGAAGCCGGCGCCCAGCCGCCACAGTACCTGGCCTCGGGTGACGTGGTCATGAGCTCGGCCTACAACGGTCGCATCGCTGCCGTGCAGAAAGAGAGCAACCTGAAAGTGGTGTGGAACGGCGGGGTCTACGACTTCGACGCCTGGGCCATCCCGAAGGGCGCCAAGAACGCCGAAGAAGCCAAGAAGTTCATCGCCTACACGGTCAAACCCGAGCAGCAGAAGATCTACTCGGAAAACATCGCCTACGGCCCGGCCAACAGCCAGGCGGTGCCGCTGCTGGACAAGGCCATCCTCAAGGACATGCCGACCACGCCGGAAAACATCGCCAACCAAGTGCAGATCGACGTCGGCTTCTGGGCTGACAACGGCGAGCAACTGGAACAACGCTTCAACGCCTGGGCTGCCAAGTAAGCCCAAGCAGGCGGCGCGCTGCCTGGGGGTAGCGCGCCTTCCGTTCAAAGATTCGCGGAGTTGACCATGGCCCTTGCAGTGCCCCTCAAAGAGGTCGCCAGCCCTAACCTGAAACAGCGCCTGGCCCGGGCCGAACGGCTTAACCGCCTGAAGGCGCAGGCATTGATTGCGCCGCTGGTGCTGTTCCTGCTGCTGGTGTTCCTGGTGCCTATCGCCGTGCTGCTGTACAAGAGCGTCGGCAACCCGGAAGTGGTCGAAGGCCTGCCGCGCACCGTTGTTGCCGTCAAGGCCTGGGACGGCAAGAGCCTACCCGATGAAGCGGCCTACAAGGCACTGAGCGATGACCTGGTGGAGGCGCGCAAGCAGCAGACCCTGGGTGATCTGTCCAAGCGCCTGAACATGGAACTGGCCGGCTACCGCAGCCTGCTGTCGAAAACCGCCCGGGCGCTGCCATTCACGCCTGAGCCGGCTTCTTATAAGGAAGCGCTGCAAAACCTCGACGAACGCTGGGGCGACCCTGCCTACTGGCAGGCGATACGCCGCAACACCAGCAGTGTCACCCCCTTTTACCTGCTCGCGGCCGTTGATCACCGTATCGACGACCTCGGCGAAGTGGCCCCGGCCACCCCGGACCAGGCCATTTACCTGGATATCTTTGCCCGCACCTTCTGGATGGGCCTGGTAATCACCGTCATCTGCCTGCTGCTGGCGTATCCACTGGCTTACCTGCTGGCCAACCTGCCGGCGCGGCAGAGCAACCTGCTGATGATCATGGTGTTGTTGCCGTTCTGGACCTCGATCCTGGTGCGGGTGGCGGCGTGGATTGTGCTGCTGCAATCGGGCGGTCTGATCAATAGCGCGCTGATGGCCATGGGTATCATCGATAAACCGCTGGAGCTGGTGTTCAACCGCACCGGTGTGTACATCTCCATGGTGCATATCCTGCTGCCGTTCATGATCCTGCCCATCTACAGCGTGATGAAGGGTATTTCGCCCACCTACATGCGTGCGGCCATTTCCCTGGGCTGTCACCCGTTCGCCAGCTTCTGGCGCGTGTACTTCCCGCAAACCTATGCGGGCGTCGGCGCGGGCTGCCTGCTGGTGTTCATCCTGGCCATCGGCTACTACATCACCCCGGCGCTGCTGGGCAGCCCCAACGATCAGATGGTCAGCTACTTCGTGGCGTTCTACACCAACACCAGCATCAACTGGGGCATGGCCACCGCGCTGGGCGGCCTGCTGTTGCTGGCCACCGTGCTGCTGTACCTGGTGTACAGCAAACTGGTTGGCGCCAGCCGCCTGCGCCTGAGCTGAGGAGAATAGGAAATGCTGAGCCCTTACATGTCGCCCATCGAGCGGGTGTGGTTCTACAGCCTGCGCATTTTGTGCGGTCTGATCCTGCTGTTCCTGATATTGCCGGTGCTGGTCATCGTGCCGCTGTCGTTCAACGCCGGCAGCTTCCTGGTGTACCCGTTGCAGGGCTTCTCGCTGCACTGGTACCAGGACTTCTTTGCCTCGCCCGAGTGGATGCGTGCGCTCACCAACAGCATCATCGTGGCCCCGGCCGCCACGGTGCTGGCCATGGTGTTCGGCACCCTGGCGGCCATCGGCCTGACCCGCGGCGACTTTCCCGGCAAGTCGCTGGTGATGGCGCTGGTGATCTCGCCCATGGTGGTGCCGGTGGTGATCATCGGCGTGGCCAGCTATTTGTTCTTCGCCCCCTTGGGCCTGGGCAACAGCTTCACCTCGCTGATCGTGGTGCACGCGGTGTTGGGCGTGCCCTTCGTGATCATCACGGTGTCGGCTACCCTGCAGGGCTTCAACCACAACCTGGTGCGTGCCGCCGCCAGCCTGGGGGCTTCGCCGATCACCGCGTTCCGCCGGGTGACCTTGCCGTTGATCGCCCCTGGGGTGATCAGCGGGGCGCTGTTTGCCTTCGCCACCTCGTTCGACGAGGTGGTGGTGACGCTGTTCCTGGCCGGCCCCGAGCAGGCAACCCTGCCCCGGCAGATGTTCAGCGGCATCCGCGAAAACCTCAGCCCCACCATCGCTGCGGCCGCCACCTTGCTGATCGCATTCTCTGTCGTGCTGCTGCTCACCTTGGAATGGCTGCGGGGCCGCAGCGAGAAACTGCGTACCGCCCAGGCCTGATCCCGCACCATCACCCCGGCCAATGATGCTTGGTTGGCCGGGGATGTTGGCTAGTCTGAATGCAGCCCATGTCCGGAAACAGGCCGCCTTCATGACCCTCTCTGCCTTCAAGATCGCCAACCGCCTGCTCACCGGCGCTGGCGCCATCGAGCAACTGGATGGCGAACTCACCCGCCTCGATGTGCATAACCCGCTGATTGTCACCGACGCCATCCTGGTGCAGTCCGGCACCGTCGCCCTGGCGCTGGCGCAATTGGGAGGGCGCCGCCATGGGATCTTCGACAGGGTGCAACCCGAACCCGAGATCGCCATTGTCGAGGACTGCATGCAGGCCTACCGTGACGGTGGCCATGACGGCCTGATCGGGGTAGGGGGTGGCAGCGCCATCGACATCGCCAAGAGCGTCGCCGCGTATGCCGGGCATGACGAGCCGCTGGCCGCGCTGTTCGGCGTGGGGCTGGTGAAACGCAAGGGGCCGCCGCTGATTGCCATCCCGACCACCGCCGGCACCGGGTCGGAGGTGACCAACGTGGCCATCCTTTCCGACAAGGCCGCGCACCTCAAGAAAGGTATCGTCAGTGATTTCCTGCTGCCCGACGTGGCCCTGGTCAGCCCGCAGATGACCCTGACCTGCCCGCGCAGCGTCACGGCGGCCAGTGGCGTGGATGCGCTGGTCCATGCCATTGAGTCGTATATCTCGGTCAACGCCTCGCCCATCACCGATTCGCTGGCGCTGGGTGCCATCAAGCTGATCGTGCGCGCGCTGCCCAAGGCCTATGCCAACCCCCAGAACCTGCAAGCACGCGAGGACATGGCCACGGCCAGCCTGATGGCCGGCATGGCGTTCGGCAATGCCGGGGTAGGGGCGGTGCATGCGCTGGCGTATCCGCTGGGTGGGCAGTTCAATATTGCCCATGGGGTGAGCAATGCCTTGTTGCTGCCCTATGTGATGGCGTGGAACAAGCTGGCGTGCCTGGAGCGGTTTCGCGATATTGCCGTGGCGATGGGGTTGCAGGTGGGGCCGTTGTCGGATCAGGACGCAGCCGATGCGGCGGTGCAGGCGATGGTGCAGCTGTGTGCGGCGGTGGAGATACCCAAGGGGATGCGCAGTTTTGGCGTGCCGGAGGAGGCGATTCCCGAGATGGCGAAGGAGGCCTGCGGGATTGATCGGCTGATGCGCAACAACCCGCGCAAGTTGAGTGTCAGGGATATTGAGCAGATTTACCGTAGTGCTTATTGAACCAGCCTTTCGGGCCTCATCGCGAGCAAGCTTTGCTCCCACAGCGTCCACTCCAACTAAGGTAGAGGCCTGTGGGAGATTCTATGGTTTTAGCCAACCTTGAGGGCAAACCTAATCCTCCTGTGGCAGCCTTACACCGGTGGCTGCCTCGACACTGTGGGAGCAAAGCTTGCTCGCGATGAGGCCCTCGATGTTTGCGATGACCCAGCGGCCAACCCCATCCCCTTCGGCTGATGTACAATGCGCGCCACCGTGATTCCAGCCCAGAAAGGTGCGTCATGCAGCCCTTTGCAATTGCTCCGTCCATCCTCTCCGCAGATTTCGCCCGTCTGGGCGAGGAAGTCGACAATGTCCTGGCCGCTGGCGCCGACATCGTCCACTTCGATGTCATGGACAACCACTACGTCCCCAACCTCACCATCGGCCCGATGGTTTGCGCCGCCCTGCGCAAGTACGGCATCACCGCGCCCATCGACGCGCACCTGATGGTCAGCCCCGTGGACCGCATCATCGGCGACTTCGCCGAGGCCGGTGCCAGCTACATCACCTTCCACCCCGAAGCCACCCTGCACGTCGACCGCTCCCTGCAGCTGATCCGTGACGGCGGCTGCAAGGCGGGCCTGGTGTTCAACCCGGCCACCCCGCTGGACGTGCTCAAGTACGTGATGGACAAGGTCGACATGGTGTTGCTGATGAGCGTCAACCCAGGCTTCGGCGGCCAGAAGTTCATCCCCGGCACCCTCGACAAGCTGCGCGAAGCCCGCGCGCTGATCGATGCCAGCGGTCGTGACATCCGCCTGGAGATCGACGGCGGCGTCAACGTCAACAATATCCGCGAAATCGCCGCCGCTGGCGCCGATACGTTCGTGGCTGGCTCGGCAATCTTCAACGCGCCGAACTACAAGGAAGTCATCGACAAGATGCGCTCCGAACTGGCGCTGGCCCGTTCATGAGTGGCTTCGAGCAGCTGTTTCCGGGCAAGCTGCCACGCCTGGTGATGTTCGATCTGGACGGTACCCTGATCGATTCCGTCCCGGACCTGGCCGCTGCCCTGGACACTACGCTGCTCAAGCTGGGGCGTGCCCCGGCCGGCCTTGAAGCCGCCCGCACCTACGTCGGCAACGGCGCCCGGGTGCTGGTGCGCCGCGGCCTGGCCGGTGGCATGGACCACGCGGCCGTGGGCGAGGCGCAGACTGACGAGGCGCTGGCGCTGTTCATGGACGCCTATGCCGGCGGCCATGAGCTGACCACCGTCTACCCCGGCGTGCGTGAAAGCCTGAAATGGCTGCAAAAGCGCGGTGTGGAAATGGCGCTGATCACCAACAAGCCGGAACAATTCGTGGCGCCCCTGCTGGATGAACTCAAGCTGGGGCGTTTCTTCAAGTGGATCATCGGCGGCGATACGCTGCCCCAGCAGAAGCCCGACCCTGCGGCCTTGCTGTTCGTGATGAAAATGGCCGGGGCCTCGCCCGCCGAGTCGCTGTTTGTCGGCGATTCGCGCAGCGACGTGCTGGCCGCCAAGGCAGCCGGTGTGCCCTGCGTGGCCTTGAGCTACGGCTACAACCATGGCCGTCCCATCGCCGAAGAGTCTCCGGCAATGGTTATCGACAATCTACGCGGGCTGATCAGTTGCTTAGATCCGGCGGCTGAGATAACGTTGGGGGCTATCACACCTCCTTCTCGCAGAGATTCCATCGTGGTGGTCACTCGCAAACTCTGGATGAAAGTCATCAAGGCCTTGGCCCGTTGGCGTTGGCGCGCCTGACTTTTACCTGGCCGGCCCTGCCGGCGCGTTTGCATACCTGACCGTTTTGTCCCTCATGCCACGAGGCTGATCATGATCCGCGAAGAATTCCTGCGCTTGGCCGCTGCCGGCTACAACCGCATTCCGCTTGCCCGCGAAACCCTGGCTGACTTCGACACCCCGCTGTCGATCTACCTGAAACTGGCCGATGCGCCCAACTCCTACCTGCTGGAGTCGGTGCAGGGCGGCGAGAAATGGGGCCGTTATTCGATCATCGGCCTGCCGTGCCGCACCGTGCTGCGCGTGCATGACCACCAGGTGATCATTACCCGCGACGGTATCGAGGTGGAGCGTCACGACCACGTCGAGGACCCGCTGGATTTCGTCGAGACCTTCAAGGCCCGTTACAACGTGCCGACCATCCCTGGCCTGCCGCGCTTCAACGGCGGCCTGGTGGGTTATTTCGGTTACGACTGCGTGCGCTATGTCGAAAAGCGCCTGGGCAAGTGCCCGAATCCCGACCCTATCGGCGTCCCTGACATTCTGCTGATGGTGTCCGATGCCGTGGTGGTGTTCGACAACCTGGCGGGCAAGATGCACGCCATCGTGCTGGCCGACCCGGCCCAGTCCGATGCCTTCGAGCAAGGCCAGGCGCAACTCGATGAGTTGATGGAAAAGCTGCGCCAGCCGATCACGCCGCGTCGCGGCCTGGAGCTGGACCGCCCACCGGCCGCCGAGCCTGAATTTCGTTCCAGCTTCACCCAGGAAGACTTCGAACGTGGTGTCGACACCATCAAGGAGTACATCCTGGCCGGCGACTGCATGCAGGTAGTGCCGTCCCAGCGCATGTCCATTGCCTTCAAGGCCGCGCCCATCGATCTGTACCGGGCGCTGCGCTGCTTCAACCCAACACCGTACATGTACTTCTTCAACTTCGGCGATTTCCACGTGGTGGGCAGCTCGCCGGAAGTGCTGGTGCGGGTGGAAGACAACGAAATCACTGTACGCCCTATCGCCGGTACCCGCCCACGCGGTGCCAACGAAGAGGCCGACCTGGCGCTGGAGCAGGACCTGCTCAGCGACAAGAAGGAGTTGGCCGAACACCTGATGCTCATCGACCTGGGCCGCAACGATACCGGGCGCGTGTCCGAGATCGGTTCGGTGAAGCTCACCGAGAAGATGGTGATCGAGCGTTATTCCAACGTGATGCACATTGTGTCGAACGTTACCGGGCAGCTTAAAAGCGGCCTGACCGCCATGGACGCCCTGCGCGCCATCCTGCCGGCCGGGACCTTGTCCGGGGCGCCGAAGATTCGCGCCATGGAAATCATCGATGAGCTGGAGCCGGTCAAACGCGGCGTGTACGGCGGCGCGGTGGGCTACTTTGCCTGGAACGGCAACATGGACACGGCCATTGCCATTCGCACGGCCGTGATCAAGGGCGGCGAACTGCACGTACAGGCGGGGGCGGGTATCGTCGCCGACTCGGTGCCGGCCCTGGAGTGGGAGGAAACCCTGAACAAGCGCCGCGCAATGTTCCGCGCTGTGGCGCTGGCCGAACAAACCTCCCCGAAAGACGCCTGAGGAAGCAGACCATGTTGCTGATGATCGACAATTACGACTCTTTTACCTACAACGTCGTGCAGTACCTCGGTGAACTGGGCGCGGACGTGAAGGTGGTGCGCAACGACGAGGTGACCATCGCCGACATCGAGGCCATGAACCCCGAACGCATCGTGGTATCGCCGGGCCCGTGCACGCCGAGCGAGGCGGGTATCTCCATCGAGGCCATCCTGCACTTTGCCGGTAAGCTGCCGATCCTGGGCGTGTGCCTGGGCCACCAGTCCATCGGCCAGGCCTTCGGCGGTGACGTGGTGCGTGCCCGCGTGGCCATGCACGGCAAGACCAGCCCGCTGGTGCATGAAGACAAGGGTGTGTTCGAAGGGCTGAACCACCCGCTGACCGTCACCCGCTATCACTCGCTGGTGGTCAAGCGCGAAACCTTGCCCGACTGCCTGGAGTTGACCGCCTGGACTGCCAACGATGATGGTTCGGTGGACGAGATCATGGGCCTGCGCCACAAGACGCTGAATGTCGAAGGCGTGCAGTTCCACCCCGAGTCGATTCTCTCCGAGCAGGGCCACGAGCTGTTCGCCAACTTTCTCAAGCAGACCGGCGGCACTCGTCAGGGCTAAGGAGCCATCATGGATATCAAGAACGCCCTGAACCGCATCGTCGGTCAGCTGGACCTGACCACCGATGAGATGCGCGATGTGATGCGCGACATCATGACCGGGCAGTGCACCGAGGCGCAGATCGGCGCCTTTCTGATGGGCATGCGCATGAAGAGCGAGAGCATCGACGAGATCGTCGGCGCCGTCTCGGTGATGCGCGAGCTGGCGCACACGGTCGAGCTCAAGACCCTGGACGGCGTGGTCGACATCGTCGGCACTGGCGGCGACGGCGCCAACATCTTCAACGTGTCCACCGCCTCATCCTTCGTCATCGCGGCGGCCGGCTGCACCGTGGCCAAGCATGGCAACCGCGCGGTATCGGGCAAGAGCGGCAGTGCCGACCTGCTGGAAACCGCCGGTGTGTACCTGAACCTGACCCCCGTGCAGGTAGCGCGCTGCATCGACAGCGTGGGCATCGGCTTCATGTTTGCCCAGGCCCATCATGGCGCCATGAAACACGCCGCCGGCCCGCGCCGCGAGCTGGGCCTGCGCACCCTGTTCAACATGGTCGGCCCGCTGACCAACCCGGCCGGCGTCAAGCACCAGGTGGTCGGTGTGTTCAACCGCGCCTTGTGCCGTCCGTTGGCCGAAGTGCTGCACCGCCTGGGCAGCAAGCACGTGCTGGTGGTGCATTCCAAGGACGGCCTGGATGAGTTCAGCCTGGCAGCCCCCACCTACGTGGCGGAGCTGAAGAAGGGTGAAATCACCGAGTATTGGATGGAGCCCGAAGACCTGGGCATCAAGAGCCAGAGCCTGCACGGCCTGTCGGTGGAAAGCCCGCAGGCGTCGCTGGACCTGATCCGCGATGCCCTGGGCAAGCGCAAAACCGAAAACGGCCAGAAGGCCGCCGAGATGATCATCCTCAATGCCGGCGCTGCCCTGTATGCCGCAGACCACGCCTCTTCCCTGAAAGAAGGCGTGGCCTTGGCCCACGACGCGCTGCACACTGGGCTGGCCCGCGAAAAACTCGAAGAGCTGGGCGCCTTTACCGCCGTATTCAAGCAGGAGAATGAAGGATGAGTGTGCCGACGGTTCTGGAAAAGATTCTGGCGCGTAAGGCTGAAGAAGTCGCCGAGCGACTGCAACGCGTTAGCTTCGCCGAGCTTGAGCGCCTGGCTGCCGCCGCCGATGCCCCGCGTGGTTTCGCCCGTGCCCTGATCGATCAGGCGGCGACCAAGCAGCCGGCGGTGATTGCCGAAATCAAGAAGGCTTCGCCGAGCAAGGGCGTGATCCGCGAGCACTTTGTACCTGCCGAGATTGCGCAGAGCTACGAGAAGGGCGGCGCGACCTGCCTGTCGGTGCTCACCGACATCGACTACTTCCAGGGCGCCGACGCCTACCTCCAGCAAGCGCGCGCCGCGTGCAGCCTGCCGGTGATCCGCAAGGACTTCATGGTTGACCCGTACCAGATCGTCGAGTCGCGCGCCCTGGGTGCCGACTGTGTGCTGCTGATCGTGGCGGCGCTGGATGACGTGAAGATGGCCGAGCTGGAAGCCGCTGCCTTTGGCGTGGGCCTGGACGTGCTGATCGAAGTGCACAACGGTGAAGAGCTGGAGCGCGCGCTCAAGCACCTGAAGTCGCCGTTGCTAGGGGTGAACAACCGCAACCTGCACAACTTCGAAGTCAGCCTGGAAAACACCTTGGACCTTTTGCCGCTGATTCCACGGGAACGCCTGGTGGTGACCGAAAGCGGCATCCTCAACCGTGCCGATGTGGAACTGATGGAAATCAGCGAAGTGTATTCGTTCCTGGTGGGGGAGGCGTTCATGCGTGCCGAGAACCCGGGCGACGAACTGCAGCGTCTGTTCTTCCCCGAGCGCGTGCAGGCCTGATTGCAACCGTTCTGAACCGCGTCGTCTGCATCGCGGCCAAGGCCGGCTCCTACACCGTCCGAGGTTGGCCGCGGTGCACCCGGCTCGGCCTGTAGCAGCAACTGTCTATGTGGGAGCGGGTTCTACCCGCGAAAAGCACACCGCGGTATGCCAGGAAGTCCGCGTTACCTTCTTCGCGGGTAGAACCCGCTCCCACAGGGCGTGTAGCTGCCGAAGGCTGCGTCACGGCCAGCGCGGTTCTTCAGGTAATACGCGGTGATTTCGACGCGGCCTGGCGGCCACTGCTACAGAGGGGTTTGCGATGAGTACTGTGCTGCAACTCGACACCCAATCAGGCCTTCAGGCCGAACAAGACCTGCTGGCCGCCGTCTGCCGCGGCGAACGGCCTGACGGCCTGCTGTTCTGGCAGTCCACTGACCAGACCCTGGTCATGCCCCGCCGCCTCAATCGCCAACCTGCCTTCGAATCCGCCTGCGCCGTCTCAGCCGCCGCCGGCTGGCCGGTGCTGTTGCGCGAAACCGGCGGCGAACCGGTACCGCAATCCGCCGCGACCATCAACGTGGCGCTGGTCTACGTGGCCCCGCGCAGTGAAGGCGATCAAAACCGAATTGAAACGGCCTACCAGCGTTTATGCCAACCGCTTTGCGATGTGGTGACCGCGCTGGGTGGTGAGGCTTCATTAGGTGAGGTGCCCGGCGCGTTCTGCGATGGCCGTTACAACGTCAACATTGACGGCCGCAAATGGGTCGGTACCGCCCAGCGCTGGCGCCAGGGCCTGAGCGGCACGCGGCCGGTGGTGTTGGTGCATGGGGCGATGCTGATGGAAAACCAGCGCGAGTTGATGGTGGCAGCGGTCAACCGCTTCAACCAGGCCTGCGACTTGCCTCAGCGATGCGAGGCCACCAGCCATATCGGTTTGCATGAGCGATTTGCCGCGCCGTGCCTGCTTGAGGATCTGTCCCAGGCGTACGGCCAATTGCTGGCCGACATTCGCAGCAAGGATTAACGGGTGCCGTAGACCACCATGGTCTTGCCTTTGACGTTGACCAGGTTGCGCTCTTCCAGGTCCTTCAGCACGCGACCGACCATTTCCCGCGAACAGCCCACGATGCGGCCGATTTCCTGACGGGTGATCTTGATCTGCATGCCATCGGGATGGGTCATGGCGTCGGGCTGCTTGCACAACTCCAGCAGACAGCGGGCCACGCGCCCGGTCACGTCGAAGAACGCCAGGTCGCCGACCTTGCGCGTGGTGTCGCGCAGGCGCTGGGCCATCTGGCAACCCAGGGCGAACATGATCTCGGGGTGCTGCACTGCCACTTCACGGAATTTGCCGTAGCTGATTTCCGCGACCTCGCACTCGGTCCGGGCCCTTACCCAGGCGCTGCGCTCGTGGCCGTGGGCAGGCGACTCGAACAAACCCAGTTCGCCGAAGAAATCCCCGGCATTCAGGTAAGCGAGGATCATCTCGCGGCCGTCATCATCCTCGATCAGGATAGTGACCGAGCCCCTGATGATGTACGACAGGGTGTCCGAATGATCGCCCGCACAGATGATGTTGCTCTTGGCCCCATAGCGGCGGCGCTGGCAGTGAGCCAGGAGTTTATCGATGTTCTGTATAGGTGGCGTGAGAGCGACCATGTCTGAATCCCGGGGCAAGACGATCAACGGCAGATGATTGTTAGTGTGCTGGCGCGGCGCCAGTGATTTGGCGCCAGCTTATCAGACGCTCGTTTTATGTATCAGAGAATTTACTAATCACCTTATCGGCAGGCAAGCGCCGCGCTACAGGGCTTATGTGCAGCGCTGTGCTAAGCTGGCCGCCTTTTTTACAGTGGAGTCCTGGTGATGAAGGCACGTATCCAGTGGGCAGGCGAAGCCATGTTCCTCGGCGAATCGGGCAGTGGGCATGTGGTGGTAATGGACGGCCCGCCCGAGAGCGGCGGTCGCAACCTGGGCGTGCGCCCCATGGAAATGCTGTTGCTGGGCCTGGGTGGCTGCAGCAATTTCGACGTGGTCAGCATCCTGAAGAAGTCGCGTCAGCCGGTGGAAAGCTGCGAAGCGTTCCTGGAAGCCGAGCGTGCCACTGAAGACCCCAAGGTGTTCACCAAGATCCATCTGCATTTCGTGGTGAAGGGCCGTGGTTTGAAGGAAGCCCAGGTGAAGCGCGCCGTCGAGCTGTCGGCCGAGAAATACTGCTCGGCCTCGATCATGCTGGGCCGTGCAGGCGTGGAAATTACCCACGACTACGAAATCATCGAGCTGGGCTGAGGTAGAGCGGCATACTGTGGGAGCGGGCTTTGCCCGCGAAGGCCACCCCGCGAAACATCCGGTTAAGCGCTTGGCCTCTTCGCGGGCAGAGCCCGCTCCCACAACAGGTCAGATGCGGTAGGTGCTTTTGGTCATCACTTTGGCCAGCATGCTCATGCCGAACCGCACCGGTGCCGGGAAGCGGAAGCCGCCGGCATCCAGTGCCGAATCCGCGTGCTGCTCTTCATCCACGCGCATCTGCTCCAGGATGGCGCGAGACTTCTCGTCCTCCACCGGCAACTGTTCCAGATGCTCGTCCAGGTGTTTGCACACCTGATGCTCGGTGGCCGCCACGAAGCCCAGGCTGACACGGTCACTGATCAGCCCGGCCACGGCGCCGATGCCGAACGACATGCCATAGAACAATGGGTTGAGCACGCTGGGGTGGCTGCCCAATTGGCGGATGCGCTGTTCGCACCAGGCCAGGTGGTCCACTTCTTCCTCGGCGGCATGCTCCATGGCCTTGCGTACCTGCGGCAGCTTGGCGGTCAGGGCCTGGCCTTGGTACAGCGCCTGGGCACACACTTCACCGGTGTGGTTGATGCGCATCAGGCCAGCCACATGGCGGGTTTCGTCATCACTGAGTTTCGGGTCCGGCTGGACAATGGCCGGCGACGGCCGCGACGGCTGGCCGCTGAAAGGCAGCAGCGTGCGCATGGCCGTGTCGGCCTGCAGCAGCAGTCGGTCGAGAGGGGAGTAGTGACGTTCGGTAGCCATTGGGCACCTCCGGATAGAATCACGGGGTGCAGTTTAACCCAAAATACCGTGCCAGAGCCTGCGACAGGTCAACACGGTGTGGGAGCTGGCTTGCCAGCGAGCTTTTCGGGCTCTGAAAAACTCGCTGGCAAGCCAGCTCCCACAACGATCAGCCCGGCGGCCAGTGCATCTGACGCTGACCCAGCACATGCATATGAATGTGATAGACGGTCTGCCCACCCAATTCATTGCAATTCATCACTACGCGGAAACCTTCCTCGCAGCCCAGTTCCTTGGCCAGCCGCTGTGCGGTGAACAGAATATGACCGGCCAGGCCCTTGTCTTCCTCGGTGAGGTCGTTAAGGGTGCGGATCGGCTTTTTCGGGATCACCAGGAAATGCACCGGTGCCTGGGGCGCGATATCGTGGAAGGCCAGTACCTGGTCGTCCTCGTAGATGATCTTGGCAGGGATTTCCCTGTTGATGATCTTGGTGAACAGAGTATCCACAACGGTTGCTCCATGTTTGACGTCGGGCTTGAGTGTACTCAGGCCTGCCTGCTTCGCCCAGCATTTTGCAGGAGGGTGTTGCCTGCGCATTGGCACTGTGGGAGCGGGCTCTGCCCGCGAAGAGGGCGCCATGGTGTTTCAGCTATTTCGCGGTGTTCTTTTCGCGGGTAGAACCCGCTCCCACAGGGCGGTCAGCGGGGGCGGTAGGCGCGGTTGATGGCGCCGGCGATCTTGCGCACCAGCCAGCGCGAACCCAGGCGGGCACCATAGGTCAGCAGGCGATTGCGGCGCCCCGGGATGATCACCGCACGGTTGCGAGCCAATGCCCGTACCGTGAACAGCGCCACTTCCTCAGGGCTGAGCACGCGCTGGCTTTCAGCCAGGCGTTCGATCACCCGTCGCGACGAGCGCACCGGCCCTGGGCACAATACCGAAACCTTGACCCCGGACTGGCGCAGTTCCTCGCGCAACCCTTCGGAAAAACTCAACACGTAGGCCTTGCTGGCGGCATAGCTGCTCATCCACGGACCCGGCTGGAAGGCTGCCAGGGAGGCCACGTTGAGGATCTGCCCGCCACCCTGCACGGCCATGGCATTGCCGATCACATGGCACAGCCGCGCCAGGGCCAGGATATTGACCTCGATAAGGTCCTGCTCCTGCATCCAGTCCTGGGCCAGGAAGTGCCCGTACGAACGCAGGCCCGCGCAGTTGATCAGCAGGTCGATGTGGCGGCTGCTCTCTTCGAG
Organism: gamma proteobacterium L18; assembly: GCA_000497835.1. Lineage (GTDB taxonomy): Bacteria > Pseudomonadota > Gammaproteobacteria > Pseudomonadales > Pseudomonadaceae > Aquipseudomonas. The sequence goes on from KI547170.1 coordinate 462,676, forward strand.
CTCCATCAACAACCCGGACAAACGCAGCGGTTCGCTCAAATCGCAGGCGCGGAACAGCACCTCCACACCGAAGCGTTGAGTCAGTTCAGTGGCCACGGCTTCCAGTGCGTCGCGTTGGCGGGCAACCAGAATCAGGTTGCGGCCACGCCGGGCGAGTGCTTCGGCCAGGGCAAGGCCCAGCCCTCTGGATGCGCCAGTGATCATGGCGTAACGGGTCATGCAGTTCTCCATACGAACGCCCCCGGCCACGACTCATCGATGAGGCGGGGCGCAGAGGGGGCGCTAGTCTACAGCGGGAGAGGCGGTTGTGCCGAGTCAGATTGCCTGCGAGTGGCGGGCTACCGAGGCGAAACCGCCCAGCAGGCCGGCAATGAACACCAGCGCCAGGAAGGCGACCCACAGCCAGGCCAGCACTTTCACGGCCGTGCTGTTGGGCGGGGCTGGCGGGCCGTATTGATTGACCCCGGGGTTGCCCGGCACCGCCATGACCACAAATGGAAACACACTGCCCACGAACGGCACCAGGTTGAGCAGCCACATCCACCCAGTCCAGCCGGCGTCATGCAGGCGCTGCACGCTGATCTGCACGTTCATGGTAATGAACGCAGCGACGGCAATGGCACCCAGGCCAATGGCCAGGGGCTTGGAGACGGCGGCCAGGGCGAGGCAGACGAACATCGCCGCACACGCGCCCAGTGTCAGGGCCATGGACCAGCCCAGGTAGCGCACCCGGCCGATCCGACCCTGCACGGTCATGACCTTCAGCGGGCCATAGATCGCTACCGGCGGCGCCACTTCCGATTGCGGCGGCGCGTAGGGGGAAAACGGCTGCTCGACAGGCTCGACCTTCTCCAGGCTCAACTCCACCTGCGCCTCCTCCTCAAGGCGAGCATCGACGCCGGCCTGGTGCAGGGCTGCCAGGTATTTCTGCGCGGCATCCGGGGCAAGGTTGCGCTTGAGGGCGACCTTGCGCCCGGTAAACAGTTTTTCCACGGCCAGCGAATCGCTCTTGAACAGCTGGGCGAGGTTGGCCTTGGCGGTTTCCAGGTCGACCCCCGGCAAGGGGCTGCCTTCGAAGACGATCTTGAACAGTGTTGTCATGTGGGCGTCCTTGTCAGTTGAGCGCGGCCGGTTCAACGCGGCCAATAGTCGGGGAGGCGAGTGGCCAGTACCAGCGCCTTGCGGTATTCGTGGTCCAATCGCTCAATAAGTTCATCGGCGGTAGGGACATCTTCTATACCCCCCACCCCCTGGCCTGCCGACCAGATGGTTTTCCACGCCTTGGCTTCGTCATCGATGGGCTTGAGCTTGGCTTGCGCACCGGCGGCGGCCAGTGTTGCCGGGTCAAACCCGGCATCCGTCAGGCTCTGGCGCATGAAGCTGGCCGGCACCCCCGATACTGCCGGGGTGTGAATGATGTCGGCGGCACGGGAAGCCAGCACCATGTCTTTGTAAGCATCCGGCGCGTGGCTTTCCTGGCAGGCAATAAAGCGCGTGCCCAGGTAGGCCAGGTCAGCCCCCAGCAGTTGCGCGGCCAGAATCTCGCGCCCGTGGTTGATGCACCCGGCCAGCAGCAGGGTCTTGTCGAAGAATTGCCGGATCTCGGCCACCAGTGCAAACGGGCTCCAGGTACCGGCATGCCCACCGGCGCCGGCGGCGACCGCGATCAGGCCGTCGACGCCCACCTGTGCCGCCTTTTCGGCATGCCTGCGGGTAGTCACGTCATGAAACACCAGGCCGCCATAGCTGTGCACGGCGTCCACCACTTCCTTGGCCGCGCCCAGGCTTGTGATGATGATCGGCACTTTGTGCTCGATGCAGATGGCCAAATCCGCTTCCACGCGCGGATTGCTGTTGTGCACGATCAGGTTGACCGCGTAGGGCGCTGGCTTCTCCAGCGTGGCCAGGCCTGCTTCGATTTCTTCCAGCCACTGCTTGAAGCCTGCGCTGTCGCGTTGGTTCAGCGCCGGAAAGCTGCCGACGATGCCATTGCGACAGCAGGCCAGTACCAGCTGCGGGTTGGAGATCAGAAACATCGGGGCTGCCACCACCGGCAGGCGCAGGCGTTGGTCCAGCAGCGGGGGCAGTGACATGACGGTTCTCGCTTCAGCAGTGGGTTGATGTCAGAACGGTTTGACCACGACCAGAATTACGATAGCCAGCAAAAACAGAACGGGAACTTCGTTGAACCAGCGATAAAAGACATGAGAGCGGGTGTTTTCTCCACGGGCAAAGCGTTTCACCTGGGCGCCGCACATATGATGGTAGCCAATCAGCAGGAACACGAAGGTGAGTTTGGCGTGCAGCCAGCCCTGGCTCAGGTAGCCGGGGATCAGGTAAACCAGCCAGGCGCCGAACACCAGGGTAGCGATCATCGACGGGCCCATGATGCCGCGGTACAGCTTGCGCTCCATCACCATGAAGCGCTGCTTGCTGACGTCATCCTCGGCGCTGGCGTGGTAGACGAACAGGCGGGGCAGGTAAAACAGGCCGGCAAACCAGCAGACGATGCTGACGATGTGCAGGGCTTTGATCCATAAATAGAGCATTTTCTTGGGTTTCCAGGTTCACGGTAGCGCCGATAGTAGTTCCCCTGGCTGCCACACGTCACCTCAACGGTTGTTAGCAGATGCTCTGGGCCCGTATTATCAGCGGTTTCCTAGTCGGTTCGTTGAAAGGGGCAGGTTTATGGTCAAGGTCGGTATCGTCGGCGGCACGGGTTACACCGGGGTCGAGCTGCTGCGTCTGTTGGCATCGCATCCGCAGGCAGAAGTCGCGGTCATCACCTCGCGCTCCGAGGCGGGCACATCGGTTGCCGACATGTATCCCAACCTGCGCGGTCACTACGACAACCTGTGTTTCAGCGTGCCGGACACCAAGACCCTGGGCGCCTGCGACGTGGTGTTCTTCGCCACCCCGCACGGTGTTGCCCACTCCCTGGCCGGTGAACTGCTGGCGGCCGGCACCAAGGTCATCGACCTTTCCGCGGACTTCCGCCTGCAGGACGCCGAAGAATGGGCCAAGTGGTACGGCCAGCCTCATGGTGCCCCTGAGCTGTTGAAGGATGCGGTCTACGGCCTGCCCGAGGTCAACCGCGAGCAAATCCGCAATGCCCGCCTGATCGCCGTGCCGGGTTGCTACCCAACCGCCACCCAACTGGGTTTCCTGCCGTTGCTGGAAGCTGGCCTGGCCGACGCCTCGCGCCTGATCGCCGACTGCAAGTCGGGTGTCAGCGGCGCCGGTCGTGGTGCTGCCGTGGGCTCGCTGTTCTGCGAAGCCGGTGAAAGCATGAAGGCGTACTCGGTCAAGGGCCACCGCCACCTGCCGGAAATTACCCAGGGCCTGCGCCGCGCCGCCGGTGGTGATGTCGGCCTGACCTTCGTACCACACCTGACGCCGATGATCCGTGGCATTCACTCCACCCTGTACGCAACTGTCGTGGACAAGGCGGTGGACCTGCAGGCGCTGTTCGAGAAGCGTTATGCCGACGAGCCGTTCGTCGACGTCATGCCCGCTGGCAGCCACCCGGAAACCCGCAGCGTGCGGGGTGCCAACGTTTGCCGTATCGCCGTGCACCGGCCACAGGGCGGTGACCTGGTGGTAGTGCTGTCGGTCATCGACAACCTGGTCAAGGGGGCATCGGGCCAGGCGGTGCAGAACCTCAACATCCTCTTCGGCCTCGACGAGCGCCTGGGCCTGTCCCACGCCGGCATGCTGCCGTAAATGCCACGGCCGGCGCTCCGCGCGCCGGCCAGCGCACAATAGTTGACCCTTTTTCTGGGAGAAGCGGATAATGGCGCCATTACGTTTTATGGCGGCTTACGCCGGGAGAGAGTCAGCATGAGCGTCGAATCCTTCACACCCACGGCTTTGCAATTCACCCACGGTGCTGCGCACAAGGTGAAGACCCTGGTCGATGAAGAAGGCAATGAGCGTCTGAAACTGCGGGTTTTCGTGACCGGTGGCGGTTGCTCGGGCTTCCAGTACGGCTTCACCTTCGATGAGGACGTGGCCGAAGATGACACCATCGTCGAGCGCGAAGGCGTCAGCCTGGTGGTCGATCCGATGAGCTTCCAGTACCTGGCAGGCGCAGAAGTGGACTACCAGGAAGGCCTGGAAGGCTCGCGCTTCGTGATCAACAACCCCAACGCTTCCACTACTTGCGGTTGCGGTCAGTCGTTCTCGATCTGACGGTTGTGCAATGAAAAACGCCGCGTTCATACGCGGCGTTTTGCTGTCTGCGATTCAGGCGGGGTAGATCGCCCCCAGCACCCTCAGCCCCCGGGCCCCGGTGACGCTGGGGCGGTTGGCAGAGATACCCTCCAGGCAGCAACGGGCCAGCCAGGCGAATGCCATGGCTTCGACCCAGTCAGGGTCCACGCCATGGCTGGCGGTGCTGTCGACGCGGGTCTGGGGCAGCAGTTGCGCCAGACGTGCCATCAGCGTCTGGTTGTGCACGCCGCCACCGCAGACCAGCAACTCATCGGTCTGAGGCTGTGCCTGGCGCAGGGAGTCGACGATGCTGCGGGCGCTGAGCTCAAGCAGGGTGGCCTGCACGTCGGCGTCGGAGATGCTCGGCAGGCGGGCCAGATGCCCTTGCAGCCACGGCAGGTTGAATACCTCGCGGCCCGTGCTCTTGGGGCCGGTGCCGGCGAAAAACGGATCGCTCAGCAGTGACGTCAGAAGCGCTGGATGCACGCTACCGGTAGCCGCCCAGGCGCCATCACGATCATAGTCCAGGCCTTGGCGCAGGTTGATCCAGGCGTCCAGCAGCACATTGCCAGGGCCGCAATCGAAGCCGCTGACAGGCTTGTCCGGCTCGATCAGGCTCAGGTTGCTGAAGCCGCCCACGTTCAATACCGCCAGATGGTGGCCCGGGGTGGTGAATAGCGAGTCATGGAAGGCGGGTACCAAAGGGGCGCCTTGGCCGCCGGCCGCCACATCGCGACGGCGGAAGTCGGCCACGGTGGTGATGCCGGTCAGCTCTGTCAGCAGGGCCGGGTTGCCGATCTGGAGAGTGAAACCGCGTGCGGGCTCATGGCGCACGGTCTGGCCGTGGCTGCCGATGGCGCGGATATCCGCAACGGTCAGGCCTTGGTCCTGCAGCAGGGCATGGATGCCCTCGGCGGCCAGCGTGGCCCACTGGTTCTCCGCCAGCGCTGCCCGGGCTATCTCATCCGGGCCGCTGGCGCACAGGGCCAGCAGGTCGCCGCGCAGCTTGGGCGGCATGGGCACATAGTGGCTGGCCACAAGGCGCAGGGAAGCGCCTTGTTCCACCAGTGCAATGTCCAGCCCGTCCAGGCTGGTTCCGGACATCACGCCGATATAGAGGGCCATGACTTATTTCTTGCTCGCAACCATGGTGGATTTCTCCTGGTCCATCTGTGCCATCAGGGGTTGGGCGACCTGCATGAAGCGGGCCTTCTCATTCTTGGCGATCGGGTCGGCCATGGGCAGCTTCTGGCCCAGCGGGTCGACGTGTACGCCGTTGACCTGGAACTCGTAGTGCACGTGTGGGCCAGTCGACAGGCCGGTAGTACCAATGTAGCCGATAACCTGGCCCTGCTTGACCACGGAGCCGGCATGAATGCCTTTGGCGAAGCCTTGCATGTGTCCGTAGAGGGTCTTGTAGGTCTTGCCGTGGGCGATGATCACGGTGTTGCCGTAACCGCCACGACGCCCGGCCAGCTCCACCTTGCCGTCACCGGTGGCCTTGATCGGCGTGCCGCGTGGGGCAGCGTAGTCAACGCCCTGGTGCGCGCGGATCTTGTTCAGGATGGGGTGGAAGCGACCTACCGAGAAGCGCGAGCTGATACGTGCGAAGTCCACTGGCGAGCGCACGAACGCCTTGCGCATGCTGTTGCCTTCGGCGGTGTAGTAGTTGGTGGTGCCCTGTTTGCTGGTGTAGCGCACGGCGGTGTAGGTCTTGCCGCGGTTGGTGAAGCGGGCGGCGAGAATGTTGCCGGTACCGATTACCTTGCCATTGAGCACTTTCTGTTCGTACATCACGTCAAACACGTCACCCTGGCGGATGTCCTGGGCGAAGTCGACGTCGTAGTTGAAGATGTTCACCAGGTCCATCACCTGGTTGTGGGACAGGCCGGCGCGTTGGCCGGACAGCGACAGCGAGTTCTTGATCACACCGTGGGCGTAGGCCTCCCGCATGGTCGGCTTGATCACGTCGCGGTTGAAGGCGAAGCCCTTGGCGCCGCGCACCAGGCGGATGGTCTCGGTGTTGCTGAGCTTGGTGTGCAGGCTGGTCAGCTGGCCTTCAGGGCTGATTTCGAACTCCAGCACCTGGCCGTTCTTGAGCTGGGCGAACTGCTTGGCCTGTTTGTCGCTGGACATCACTTCCTGAGCGGCGGTGGCTGGCAGGCCCGCCTCCTCGAACAGCTTGGACAGGGTGTCGCCCTTGCGCACGGTCACTTCACGGTGGCCAGGGGCTTTTTTGTCGCTGTCATCGGCCTTGGCAACCGGTGCCGGTGCGGCGGCGTCTGCGGTGTTGCTGTCCTGATCGTCTTCGTTGTCAATGTGTGCGAAAGGCGCCTGCACGGCCTCCTGTTCGCCCAGATCGGTTGCCGGAGCGTCCTGTTGGGCTTGTTTGAGCTGGTCTGCCGGAGTTTGCAGCTCCAGGGGGGCGGAGGTGCGTTTGGCCTCTACTTCGCTGGAGGGAAACACCAGCAGGGCAAGGCTGAGAAGGGCGGCGATGCCGCTGGCAGCCAGTAGATGACTCTTCGGATAAAGCGGGGGCGCTTTAGGCGGTTCGGTGGTCATAGGTAATTTTGACTTTGAAAAAAGATGAAATGGAATAGATGAATGACATGATAAAGATGAAATAACTGTATAAAATATAACCAAATCCTCTCCAAAGCAAGCTCGCAGACGCCTCGACCCGCCGCTGGGGTCACATGCAAGCCAAAAACTTGTATTTGGTGCCTGATCTTGTATGTTGGTCCCCTTTTAATCTTTGCCTTGCGGGTTGGTTATGAAGTCGGTTGAAGAGCAGCTAGCGCTGATCAAACGTGGTGCGGAAGAGGTACTGGTCGAGTCCGAACTGGTCGAGAAGCTCAAGCGTGGCGAACCGCTGCGCATCAAGGCAGGCTTCGACCCGACGGCGCCTGACCTGCACCTGGGCCATACCGTGCTTATTAATAAGCTGCGCCAGTTCCAGGAGCTGGGGCATCACGTGATCTTCCTGATTGGGGACTTCACCGGTCTGATCGGTGACCCTAGCGGCAAAAGCGCCACTCGCCCGCCGCTGACCCGCGAGCAGGTGCTGGCCAACGCCGAGACCTATAAGGCCCAAGTGTTCAAGATCCTCGACCCGGCCAAGACCGAGGTGGCGTTCAACTCCACCTGGATGGACGCCATGAGTCCGGCCGATTTCATCCGCCTGTCGTCGCAGTACACCGTTGCGCGCATGCTGGAGCGCGATGATTTCGACAAGCGCTACAAGTCCAACCAGTCCATCGCTATCCACGAGTTCCTCTACCCGCTGGTGCAGGGCTATGACTCCGTTGCCTTGAAGGCCGACGTCGAGTTGGGCGGTACCGACCAGAAGTTCAACCTGCTGATGGGGCGCGAATTGCAGCGCGCCTACGGTCAGGAAGCGCAGAACATCGTGACCATGCCGTTGCTGGAAGGTCTGGATGGCGTGAAGAAGATGTCCAAGTCCCTGGGTAACTACGTGGGTATCCAGGAAGCGCCGGGCGTGATGTACAGCAAGCTGGTGTCCATCCCTGATGCGCTGATGTGGCGTTACTTCGAGCTGCTGAGCTTCCGCTCGATGGACGAGATCAATGGCTTCAAGGCTGACGTCGAGGCTGGCGCCAACCCGCGCGACATCAAGATCAAGCTGGCCGAAGAAATCGTCGCTCGTTTCCATGGCGAGGAAGCGGCTGCCAACGCGCATCGTGGTGCGGGCAATCGCATGAAGGATGGCGAACTGCCGGATGATCTGCCGGAGGTCGAGGTTACTGCTGCTGAGGACATGCCGATCGCTGCTATTCTGAACCAGGCTGGCCTGGTGAAGAACTCGGCTGCTGCGCGCGATCTGTTGTCGGCGGGTAGTGTGCGGATCGACGGCGAGGTGGTTGATCGCGGGTTTGTCTTTGCCGTGGGGGCGACGCATGTCTGCCAGGCGGGGAAGAAGGCGTTTGCGCGGATTACCTTGAAGCAGGGGTGATTGGCGGGTGTAGGTGGTAGCTATATATAGAGGGGCGGGCCGTTAGGTCTGCCCTTTTTGGTTTTTGGGGTGGCATGTATTTAGATTGCATTAGGGCCGCCAGGTGCCAGTCGTTGTTTTTCTGGCGCCCTTGAGATCGAGCGCCGCCGCGG
>KI547171.1:0-1593 GCA_000497835.1 gamma proteobacterium L18
CTGTAAAGGCCCACATCTATGTTCGCCTCGACACTGTGGGAGCAAAGCTTGCTCGCGATGGCGCCAGTGAGGGCCCCTCGCGAGCAAGGGCTACGCGCCCCCCTTTCTCCCATAGTGTGTGCCCCGCTTTTGTAGCAGCAACTGTCTATGTGGGAGCAACTGTCTTGAAATGGTGTTTCCTGCATCGCGACTAAAGTCGGCTCCTACACCGTCCGCGGTAGGAGCCGCCATTCGCCCTTCCGTGGGGCGGACGGACCCGTGATGCTCCCCAATGTGGCATATTTTTTCCTTCGCAGCGGCTCTACACCGTGGTTTATGGCGGCCACCACAGACTGGCAAGCAATATGCAATAGCTGACCAATCGATCAGCTTTTTGCGAGTGTGTTGCCATGTCCACGTCCACCCCACACCCCCTCGACATCGTCATCATCGGCGCCGGCATCGGCGGCCTGTCCGCGGGTATTGCCTTGCAGCGCAGTGGTCACCGCGTGCGCCTGTTCGACCGCGTGCCGCAACTGACCCCGGCGGGCGCCGCCATCTCTATCTGGCCCAACGGGGTGAACGTGCTGGAAAAACTGGGGCTGGGCGCCGCCATCAAGGCCGTCAGTGGTGGGATGGATGCCATGAGCTACAGCACCTTGACGGGTGAGTTGCTGACGCGCTTCAGCCTGGAACCGCTGTACCAGGCCGTCGAACAGCGCGCTTGCCCGATCGCACGCACCGCGTTGCAGAGCATCTTGCTGCAGGCGTGTGGGCCTGAGCATGTGACGCTGGGTGTCACCTGCGAAGGTGTTGAAGCGTTGGCAGATGGCGTGCGCGTCAGCTTCAGCGACGGCCAGCAGATCGACGCCGACCTGGTGGTGGCCGCCGACGGCACCCACTCGCGCCTGCGCAACTACGTGGTGGGCCGCGAGGTGCAACGCGAGTACTGCGGTTACGTGAACTGGAACGGCCGCATCGACGCCGCCGACGACCTGGCCCCCAGCGGGGAGTGGACGCAATTTGTCGGTGAGCACAAGCGCGTGTCGCTGATGCCCATGGGCAATGGCCAACTGTACTTCTTCTTCGACGTACCACTGCCTGCCGGCACCCCCAACCAGCGCGAAGCCTACCGCGACGAACTGGGCGCGCATTTCAGCGGCTGGGCCGCGCCGGTGCAACGCCTGATCGAACGCCTGGACACCGCCATCGTCAGCCGCGTGGAAATCCACGACATGCCGCCGGTGCCCAGCTTCGTCAAAGGCCGTGTGGTACTGCTGGGCGATTCCGCGCACCCCATGGCCCCCGACCTGGGGCAGGGCGGCTGCCAGGCCTTGGAAGACGCCTGGGTGCTGGCGCGCTGCCTGGCATTGCACGCCCCTGACGCCGCCCTGGTCGAATACAACGCCGCCCGCGCCGACCGCACCGCGCAGATCATGCTGCGGGCGCGTGAGCGGTGTGACGTGACCCATGGGCGGGACGCTACGAAAACCCAGGCATGGTACGAAGAGTTGGCGCAGGAAACCGGCGAGCGAGTGATTGCCGGCCTGGCCAAGACTGCTGCAGGCGGTGGGGAGTGGTTGGCGTAGCAAACTGCCGAGGCGACCTGTAGAT
>KI547171.1:2630-29760 GCA_000497835.1 gamma proteobacterium L18
AGCGGCCGCCAGGCCGCGTCACCGGCACAGCGGTCCATCCGATACACCGCGTGCGCCAGACGCCGCCTTCGGCAGCTGCTACACCACTTCCTGTGAAGCCTCACATCGCTGGTTGGCTTAACACTGTGGGAGCAAAGCTTGCTCGCGATGAGGCTCTGAAGAACAGCATTTCCATCCCTCCCTTGTACATTCCAAGGCCGGAACACACCCGCCAATGTATCCACCCCGTCACACTATTTTCACATTCGCTGCGATAGGGTAATCCTGCTCCGGTAAGAAATGAAAAAGCCCGCTCCCCCCCATCGCGGGCTTTTTCATGCCTGCAGAAAAGTCAGGCCTCGGTTTTGGGCACCGGCAGCACCCCCTGGCCCTCATTGATCAGCAGCATGCTTTGCGGCGCGCTCAGGGTCACGCCCATGTCGCGCAGGCGCCCCAGGATGGTGAACAGCAGGTCGCTGCGCGCACCCGACACCGAGCGCGGGCTGCCCACGTAGCCGGTGGCGCTGATGATCAGGCCGTTGCTGGTCAAATCCTTGAACGACACCGACGGTGCCGGCGTATCCAGAATCGCTTCGTGCTCGTTGAGCGCCGCCAGCAGCAGTTCGCGAATCTTCAGCACGTCGGTGTCCAGCGGCAAGGTCAGGGTAATGCCCACCACGCCCAGGGCGTTGCCCATGGTCACGTTACGTACGTTCTGAGTAATGAATTGGGAATTGGGCACGATCACCGTCGAACGGTCGGACATCTGGATCTCGGTGGCGCGTACGTTGATGCGGCGGATATCGCCTTCAACACCGGCCAGGCTCACCCAGTCACCCACCTTCACCGGGCGTTCGGTCAGCAGGATCAGGCCCGAAATGAAGTTCTGCACAATGGCTTGCAGGCCGAAACCGATACCCACCGACAGCGCACTCACCACCCAGGTCAGGTTGGTCAGGCTGATGCTCAGCGTGGACATCACAACAATCGCCAGCAGCACATACCCCAGGTAACCCACCAGGGTCACCAGCGAGGCGCGCATGCCGGCGTCCATGTTGGTTTCCGGCAACAGGCGTTCGGCCAGCCAGTTCTTGACGATGCGAATGCTGACCAGGCCGCCCACGGCCAGCGCCAGGGCCAGCAGAATGTCGCTGGGCACCACTTTCAGGCCGCCCAGGGACTTGCTGCCCAGGTCCAGCAGGCTGATGCTTTCCAGCAGCTCGCTGGGGTTGGAGCCCGACGGCATCAAGGCAAACAGCAGCGCGGTGAACACCAGCAACGTGCGGCCCACGCCGGCCAGCAACGTGGCGGCCTGCGCCTGGTGGCGCTCCGACAGGCCCAGCGCCGAGGCCAGGGCCAGCCCGCCCGGTTGGCGCGGCGACAGCAGGGTTTCACACAGGTCGCCGAAGAACGCCACCAGCAGGTAGGCGGCGGTGCCCACCACGCTCATCCACAGCAGCTTCACGGTGAGGAAGTACGCCAGCGTCAGGTAGCCGCTGACCAGCGCCAGCAGTGCCAGACCGACCCAGGTGCCGATGATCAACGGGATCAGGGCGACGAAGCCGGTCGGGCGTTCCAGGTCGAAACGGCTGTGGGAGCGGTGGTAACGCAACAGCGCGAAGAACGCCGTCAGCGAAACCACCAGCGCGGTCAGGCCGTTGACCGCCACGGTCAGCGCCAGGCTGCTGGCGATCACGCTGTTGATGCGTTCCTGGGTGCCGATAATCATCAGCGCCAGGGCCAGAATTTTCGGGAACGGGCCCAAGGCAGCAGCCAGTTCATCCGGCAGGTTCGGCAGGCGCCACGACGGGCGACGCACCATCAGCATGGCGCGGCCCAGGCCGACGACGAAGGCGCAGAACACAACCAGGCTCATCACCTGGTCCAGCAGGTTCAGCACGTTGGCGCTCAGCTCGGCGGTGTTGGTCACCCCCCAGCGCAGCACCGAGGCCGACGAAGCGATGGTCACCACGGTGGCCAGCCCCACGGTCAGTGCCAGGGCGCTGCGGCGCAGGCGGCCTTCAGGCAGCCAGCGAATCATCGCCCAGGCCAGGAAACGCTCCAGCAGGCGGCGGCCCACTACCCAGATCAGCACTGACAGCACCAGCGCACCCAGGAAGAACCAGCGTGCGGCGGGCGCCATCACAGCTGCGCCGGCGTTACCCACGTCCTGCGCCAGGCTGTTGAGGCGGCGCAGGTCATCATCGGTGGGGCGGATCAGGCTGGACCAGAACGCCGGGCTCAGCGGGCTGGCCGAACGGGTGCTGATCTGCGAGTTGAACAGGCTGCGGCGCAGGTTGACGATCTGCGAGGCCAGGTCGCGTGCGGACTGGCTCAGGGTGCTGAGCTGATGCTCATCGTCCACCAGGTCGTTGCGCTTGGCCGTCAGGGCCTGGCGCTGCTTGGTCAGCTCGGGCGCCTCGTCCGCCTGCGCCGGGCCGATCACTTTCAACTGATCGTCCAGGTGCTCGACGCTGACCGTGCGGTCGGCCGACAAGTCATCGGCCTGCTTCTGCACCTGTTGCGCGGCCTGGCGCAGGGTGGACAGCAGGTCGTCGTTGGCGCTGACGGTGACGCGCTGGCGGATCAGGTCCAACTGATCATTCAGGGCATCGAGCGTGGCGCCGTCGGCCAGGGCCGGCAACGGGGTGGTGGCTGCGGGTGCAGCGGCGGCCTGGGCCGTGAAGGGCAGGGCCAGGCTTAACAGCAGGGTTAACACTAGCGCGGTAAAACGGTTGAACCTGGGGTGCTGCATGGGTGGTGCCTCGTGTTCGGTGTGCGGCAGACGTGCATTGACCGCAGTTGATCGCCGGAAATTCCCTGGGGGGCTACTTTGTCATTTTCGCAGGCAAGGCAGAAGCCATCCGCGATCAGGGGTGCTCGATCACCATCACCGCCGTGGTGTCGGGTTCGAGCGCTTCAAACAGGTGCGGCACGTGGGCCGAATAACTCATGTAGTCGCCGGCATTCAAGTGCACCGGGTCGTGGGCCGGGCCCACGTTGGCGCTGCCCGTGCACAGCAGCACGTGTTCCAGGGTGCCCGGCGGGTGCGGTTTGGACAGCTTGGCCGCACCCGGTTGCACCTTCAGGCGGTACAGGTCGCGCTGCAGGCCTGCCGGGCAGTCGGCCAGCAGCGTTGCAGCGTACCGGCCGCTTTCGTTGTGCACGGTGTCACCTTCATCCGCGCGAATCACCCGCAAGTGCTGCTGCGGTTGCTCGAAGAAACGCGTCACTTGCAAGCCCATGGCCGTGGCCAGTGCCCACAGCGTTTCAATGCTCGGGTTGCCGATGCCGGTCTCCAGTTGCGACAGGGTGGACTTGGCCACGCCTGCGCGTTTGGCCAGTTCGGTGACGGACAAACCCGCATGCTGTCGCTCGCGTTTAATGGCCGACGCCAGCAGGTCGAGACGGCTTGGGTTGTTCGGTATATCGGTCATTTGTTCTTTAAATCATCCTGAAAGCCATTGACGCCCTGATCATGGGTTGTTCATTATGCCGCCCCTTTGTTCGATATACCAATCGATCGAACGACGTGTTTCCAGGAGGCGTGCATAGATGAACAACCAAACCCGTGGTGTGCTGGAAATGACCTTGGCCATGGTGATCTCCGGCACCGTGGGCTGGTTCGTGCTGATGTCCGGGCAGGCGGCATTGGATGTGGTGTTTTGGCGTTGCCTGTTTGGGGCGTTGGCCATGTCGGCGGTGTGCGGGGCGCTTGGGGTGTTTGGACGCTATCGGCCCAGCGGTCGGCAGGTGGGCCTGGCGTGCCTGGGCGGGGTGGCGTTGATTTTGAATTGGGTGCTGCTGTTCAGCGCTTATGGGCACTCGTCCATTGCGGTTGCCACCGTCGTGTATCACACCCAGCCGTTCATGTTGGTGGGGTTGGGGGCGGTGTTCCTGGGTGAGCGGGTGGCCGGCAGGGCGTTGGTCTGGCTGTTGGTGGCGTTCGCCGGGTTGCTGCTGATCGTGTTCGGCGGCGGGGCCGGGGTGGCTGGGTCAAACTATCTTTATGGCGTCGCGTTGGCCCTGGGCTCGGCGTTTTTCTACGCGGTGGCGGCGTTGATCGCCAAGGGCTTGAAGGGCATGCCAGCGCCGTTGCTGGTGCTGATTCAGATGCTGGTGGGGGTGGTGATGCTGGCACCGTTCGTGAACGTGTCGGCGGTAGGGCAGGAGGCGTGGGGGTACCTGGCGGTGATTGGCGTGGTGCACACCGGGGTGATGTCGACGCTGCTGTATGGGGCGATTCAGCGGATTCCGACGGCGTTGGTCGGGGCGTTGTCGTTTGTGTACCCGGTGGTGGCAATTGCGGTGGATTGGCTGGGGATTGGGCATGCGTTGGGGGCGGTGCAGTTGCTGGGGGCGCTGGGAATTCTGCTGGCGGCGGCGGGGATGACGGTGTTTCGCTGATCTCACAGGCCATGGCCAGCCGCTTCGAAAAAAAACTGGGCCTGTCGTGAAGTCGCCTCGTGGCTGGCGGGCGCATGTCCTGATTTTTTTGTCGCTCTTGAGATCGAGCGCCGCCCGCGCGGCGCATCGCGACCAAGGTCGGCTCCTACAGTCTGTTGCAACGTGCCATGGCCTGTCAGGGCGGCGTTGTCAGCCTTGTTTGCCCGCTTTAAAGCGATATCAAACTGGCGGGGTGTGATTTGTGCCTAGTTGGCTACGGTATCGTGCTCCGGTATCAACCGCACTTCGACCCGTTGCCCAAGTGCCCGCGCGGCGTTAGCCAAGGTGGCGAGCGTCATGCCAGCATCATTTTGATCCAGTGCCCGATCCACAGCAGGCCTGCTGGTGTGCATGCGTTCTGCCAGTGCCTTCTTGGATACCCTTTGTGCTTTCATTATTTCAGCGAGTTGCCAGGCGATTACTCGTTTGAGGGCCGCCGCAGAAACGTCCTCTACCATACCCTGCTCGGCAAGAAAGTCGTCGAAGTCGGAGCCAATGTGCTGATTCATCAATTGTTCCTCTTGAGTGCTGCTTTGCGCTGCCTGGCTGTGGTCAGATCAGAGGCAGGGGTTTTGGCGCTTTTCTTGATGAAGCCGTGGAGTAACACCATCGTGCTTCCCGCTACGGTAAACAGCACTCTGGCTACGGCGTCCTTCAAATCTGTTCTGACTTCCCAGAGGTCTGACTCCATTTTGCGAACGACAGGCATCCCGATAGGCCAGCCAAATTGGACCGTCTTGATATCCGAACCGACGGCTTTTCGATCATCACGCGGTAAGTCGGTCAGCCATTCGCGTACGGGCTCATTGCCTGCATCCGTACGAAAAAAGCTGACATTCAATTTCGGGGGGATTCCGTTCATTTGCGAGTGTACCAAAAATGGTGCTTTTTTCAATTGCCCAACCGGCGGTTGTGCAATGATCCAGGGGGATTTTCAAATATTGGCTAGCTGATGCCCACAGCAGGTTTGCTCAGCAGTGGCAACCAGAGGACGCAGCGGACAAAACGGTAGGCGGGGCGGGGTGCCTGCACAAGGCAATTGTTCCTCTGGGAGGAATTTCAGAAATGTCTGACTATGGCGCGCTGCCAAGTCCTACACAAATCCCCAAAATCTGAACACAAAGGCATAAGCTTATTCCCCTTTGCCTGTTGTTTTTCCTCACTTTTTCCCCTGAAATCAGCCCCTTTTCAAAGGGACCACAGCTGATGACGGAACGCTTCGAATCGCTGGTCCTCGGGCTCGGCGCCATGGGTGCCGCTACCGTGTACCAACTGGCAAAACAAGGCGTCAAGGTGGCTGGCATCGACCGCCATCACCCACCCCACACCCAAGGCTCCAGCCACGGCGACACGCGCATCACGCGGCTGTCGGTGGGCGAGGGCGCGCAGTATGTGCCCATCGTGCGCCGCTCCCATGCCATCTGGCGCGAGCTGGAAGCGCTGTCGGGCCAGGCACTGTTCGAGCAGTCCGGCGTGCTGGTGCTCACCTCCAGCCCCGACTTCGATCCCGCCGACAAGACTGACTTCACCTTGCGCACCATCGGTCTGGCGCAAACCTACGGCATCGACCACGAGTTGCTCAATGCCCAGCAGATCCGCCAACGCTTCCCGCAGTTCGCCCACGTTCGCGATGACGCCATCGGCTACTTCGAGCCTGAAGGCGGCTTCGTACGCCCCGAGCGTTGCATTGATGTGCAGCTCAAGCTGGCCGAGCAGCACGGCGCC
The DNA here is from genome assembly GCA_000497835.1 of gamma proteobacterium L18. GTDB lineage: Bacteria > Pseudomonadota > Gammaproteobacteria > Pseudomonadales > Pseudomonadaceae > Aquipseudomonas. Next base: position 8,781 of record KI547171.1, read on the forward strand.
ACGTTGTATAAAGGCGAAACCGTGACGGCCATCGCCTCGGACGCGCAGGGCGTCACCGTTACCACCAACCAGCGCACGCTGCAGGCCGACAAGCTGGTGATCAGCGCCGGCAACTGGACCGGCGGCCTGCTGGGCGATCCGTTCCAAGGATTGCTCAGCGTTTACCGCCAGCAGCTGTTCTGGTTCGAGGTGCAGGAAGGAGCTGGGCTGGAAGGCGCATCGCCGACCTTTATCCTCACCCACGGCCGTGGTGACAACAAGGTCAATTACGGCTTCCCGGCGCTGCCCGGCGAAGGCACGTTGAAGATCGCCACCGCCCAGTACCACACCGCCTCGCAGCCCGACACCATGGACCGCACTGTGTCCGACAGCGAAGCACAGAGCATGTACGAACACCAGGTGCACGGCCGTATCGCCGGGGTCAACGGGCGGGTGGTGAAGTCCGCCGTGTGTGCCTACACCGTCACCCCGGACCGCCATTTCATCATCGACCAGCACCCCACACTGCAGCACACCCTGGTGGTGTCGGCGTGCTCGGGCCATGGCTTCAAGCATTCCGCAGCCCTGGGCGAAGCCTTCGCGCAGTGGTGCATGCGCGGTACCAGTGACCTTGATCTGTCGTCTTTCTCCCTGAAACGCTTCGAAGGAAAACCATCGTGAAACGCTTCGTACTGTCTGCGGCACTGCTAATGGCGGCCATGGGCTCGGCCTACGCCGAAACCCTGAAGATCGCGGTGGTACCCATCCCGCACGCCGAGATCCTGGAGTTCCTCAAACCGGAGCTGGCCAAGGAAGGCGTGACCCTGGACGTGAAGGTGTTCGCCGACTACGTGCAGCCCGACCGCCAGGTGGACGAAGGCGCGCTGGATGCCAACTACTTCCAGAGCAAGCCTTACTACGACGCCTATAAAAAGGACCGTCCTGAAAGCGACCAGGTACCGGTGGTAGCGGTGCACATCGAGCCGTTCGGGGCTTACTCGAAGAAGATCAAGTCGATTGCCGAGCTGAAGGACGGCGCCACCATCGCCATCCCCAACGACCCCACGAACTCGGGCCGTGCGCTGTTGCTGATCGCCAAACAGGGCCTGATCACCCTGAAAGACCCGAGCAACATCATGGCTACCCGCAAGGACATCGTCAGCAACCCCAAGCACCTCAAGTTCCAGGAGCTGGAAGCGGCCATGCTGCCACGGGTGCTGAACCAGGTGGACCTGGCGCTGATCAACGCCAACTACGCGCTGGAAGCCAAGCTTGAGCCGCACAAGGATGCGCTGTTCATCGAAAGCTCGGATTCGCCGTACGCCAACTACCTGTACGTACGCCGCGACAAGGCCAATGACCCGGCGGTGCAGAAACTGGGCAAGCTGCTCAACTCGCCGCAGGTGAAGCAGTTCATTCTGCAGCGTTACCACGGTGATGTAGTGCCGGCGTTCTAACTTCGACGTGTACCTCATCGTTGCGGCAAACACTGCGGGAGATTCCAGGGTGTTGGGCAATCAGTACCGGCCTCTCGCGAGCAAGCTTTGCTCCCACAGTGTTGAGCCGGACACTGGTGTAGGTCTCAACACTGTGGGAGCGGGTTCTACCCGCGAAAAGAACGCCGCGAAGTACCTGAAACACTGCGGCGCTCTCTTCGCGGGCAGAGCCCACTCCCACGGTGCCAATGCAAACAACGATGTGAGCCTTGACACTGTGGGAGCAAAGCTTGCTCGCGAGAGGCCCTTGATGGCGCCATCGCGAGTAATGGCTCGGCGCCCCCGCCATTTTCCACGCGTACCCGCACGAACGACACCCACCCCCGCCTGCGTTTAGCCTCCCCCCATCGTTCGATGACAGGAGGCTTCAATGAAGTCGTGGGGTGAAATCAGTCTGTGGATGGACCAGCTCCAGCAGCCGCGCACCGCGCGCCCGGCGCTGGCGGCGCAGGTGCAGGCCGAGGTGGCGATTATCGGCGCAGGCTACACGGGGCTGTGGACGGCCTACTACCTCAAGCGCCTGGCGCCGCAATTGCGCGTAGTCATTGTGGAGGCCGAGGTGGCCGGTTTCGGCGCCTCGGGCCGCAACGGCGGCTGGCTGATGGGCAACCTGCTGGGTGAGGATCGCATGCTGGCGCCGCTGCCGGCTGCGCAACGCCGCCAGGCCTTCGACCTGCTGCACGGCATCCCCGACGAAGTTGCCCAAGTGGTGGTCCGCGAGGGCATCGACTGCGACCTGCGCAAAGGCGGCGTGCTGTACTGCGCCGCCCGCTACCCCGAACAGTTGGCGAGCTTGCGCAGTTACCTGCAGCACCTGCGCGACCTGAGCCTGGGCGAGGATGACTACCGGTGGCTGGACGCGGGTGAACTGGCCGGCCAGGTGCGCATGGTCAACGCCTATGGCGCCGTCTACAGCCCACACTGCGCCACCATTCACCCGGCCAAACTGGCCCGGGGCCTGGCCCGCGTCGTCGAGGCCATGGGCGTCGAGATTTACGAAGGCAGCCGCGCGCTGGACTGGCAACCGGGCCTGGTCACCACCGCCCATGGCAGCGTGCGCGCTGACTGGGTGGTGCCCGCCGTGGAAGGCTACGCCGCCGAACTCCCGCCCCTGGGCCGCCACCAGTTGCCGGTGCAAAGCCTGATGGTGGCCACCGAGCCGCTGCCGGCCTCGGTGTGGGAGCAGATTGGGTTGAATCAGGGCCAGGCGTTCAGCGACTTCAGCCGCCAGGTCACCTACGGCCAACGTACCCACGATGATCGCCTGGTATTCGGCGCCCGCGGCGGTTACCGCTTCGGCGGCCGGCTGCGCACCGACTTCACCCTCAACCAGGACGAGCGCGACCTGCGCCAATCGCTGATGGGCGACCTGTTCCCGGCCTTGCGCAAGGTGCGCCTGACCCACGCCTGGGGCGGCAACCTGGGCATGGCCCGACGCTTCCGGCCGCACATGCTGCGCGACGCCGGCAACCGCATCGCCTTGGCCGGCGGTTACGGCGGGGAAGGGGTGGGGGCCAGCAACCTGGCCGGGCGCACCTTGGCCGACCTGATCCTGGGTCAGGACAGCGCCTTGCTGCAGCAGCCCTGGGTGTTCACCGATTCGCCCATCAGCCGCCTGCGCAGCTGGGAGCCCGAACCCTGTCGCTGGCTGGGTTACAACGCAATCATCCGCAGCTTCACCCGCGAAGACGCACTGCTGGCCAACCCCCATACCCCCGCCTGGCGCCGTCGCCTGGCTCAAGCCCTGGCCAACCGCATGGAAGGCCTGATGGCCTGGAAGGTCGGTTGACCCCTCAAACGGAGCGCAGCATGAACATCACGCATTTGAAAGACACCCACACCGTGGCCCTGGACGAAAGCTTCCCGGTGGCCGTGCCCCTGGGCGAGCCGGTGGCCACCGTGTCGGTCACCAGCATTGAACGCAGCGACGGCGTGGAAACCGGTGTGTGGGAATGCACCCCCGGCCGCTGGCGCCGGCAGATCGCGCAACAGGAGTTCTGCCACTTCACCACGGGGCGTTGCACCTTCACCCCGGACGGCGGCGAGACGATGCATATCGTGGCCGGCGACGCCCTGATGATGCCCGCCAACACCCATGGCATCTGGGATGTACAAGAAACAGTGAGAAAAACGTACGTGCTTATCTTCTGAACTGCCGTCCCCCTTTAGGTCTGGTATATCGAGGTGCTCATGCTCAAGACACTGTTGCCGCTGATGTTCGTGGCCTGTACCACGCAAGCCGCTGAAGTCGTGCACATCTACAACTGGGGTGAGTACATCGCCCCCGATACGCTGCAGAATTTTCAAGGCACCACCGGGATTGGCACCCAGTACGACGTGTACGACAGCAACGAGACCCTGGACGCCAAGTTGGCGGCCGGCCATTCGGGCTACGACGTGGTGTTCCCGTCGGCCCACTTCATGGCCCACCAGATCAAGAGCGGCGCGCTGAAAACCCTGGACCGCAGCAAGCTGCCGAACTGGAAAAACCTCAACCCCCTGCTGATGAAAGCCCTGGAAGCCGATGACCCCGGCAACCTGCACGGCGTGCCGTACCTGTGGGGCACCACGGGCATCGGCTACAACGTGGACAAGGTGCGCGCCGCCCTGGGCAAGGACATCCCGATGAACACCTGGGACGTGCTGTTCAAGCCCGAGATCCTGGCCAAGCTGCACGGCTGCGGCGTGGCGGTGCTGGACAACGGCCCTGAGCTGTTGCCCATTGCCTTGCGCTACCTGGGCCTGCCGCCACACAGCAAGAACCCGGCGGACTACAAGAAGGCCGAGGCGCTGCTGCTGCAGATGCGCAAGAACGTTACCTACTTCCACAGCGCCAAGTACATCGGCGACCTGGCCAATGGCGACGTCTGCCTGGCGGTGGGCTGGTCGGGCGACGTGATGCAGGCGGCCAACCGCGCGGTGGAAGCGGGCAACGGCGTGAAGGTGAAATACGAGATTCCCAAGGAAGGCGCGCCGTTCTGGATCGACCTGATGACCATGCCGGTGGACGCGCCCAACGAGGCGGCGGGGTATGCGTTCATCAATTACATGATGGAGCCCAAGGTGGCGGCCAGTATCAGTAACGCGGTGCGCTACGCCAACGGCAATGCGGCGGCCGACAGCCTGGTAGACCCCAAGCTCAAGGCGGACCCGGCGGCCTACCCGCCGCAGGAAGTGATGGACAGGATGTTCATCCTCGAGGCCATGCCCCTGGACATCGACCGCCTGCGTACGCGCATCTGGAGCAAGGTCAAGAACGGGGTGTGACGTGTAGCCACGCTTAGCATTGCTCCCACAGTGTCAAGGCTCACATCGGTGTTTGCATCGGCATTGTGGGAGCGGGCTCTGCCCGCGAAGAAAGCACCGCGGTGTTTCGGATACTTCGCGGCGTTCTTTTCGCGGGTAGAACCCGCTCCCACAGTGTGTCCCCCACCAACCTGACTGCGAAGGGACTACACCTTGAACTTGAGCACCACCTGATTCAACTGCACCGCCAACCGCGACAGCTCGCCACTGGCCGCCGACGTCTGGTTGGCCCCCGCTGAGGTCTGAATCGACAGATCACGAATACTGGTCAGGTTACGGTCCACTTCCCGCGCCACCTGCGCCTGCTCCTCCGTCGCCGAGGCAATGCTCACGTTGCGCTCGTTGATTTGCACAATCGCCGCCGTGATCTGCGTCAGCGCATCCCCGGCGCTTTGCGCCACGTCCAGGCTGGCACGGGCACGCTCGCTGCTCAGCCCCATGGACGTCACGGCCTTGCCGGCACCGGCCTGAATCGAGGCAATCATCTGCTCGATCTCGGCGGTGGACTGCTGGGTACGATGTGCCAAGGCCCGTACCTCGTCCGCCACCACGGCAAACCCACGCCCGGCATCACCGGCCCGCGCCGCTTCGATGGCCGCGTTGAGGGCCAGCAGGTTGGTCTGCTCGGCCACGCCACGAATCACGTCCAGTACGCCGCTGATGTCCTTGAGCTGCACGGCCAGGCCGTCGATTTCAACGGCGGTGGCGCCCACCGACTCATACAGCGCGTTGATCACGCTCAGGGTCTCGTCCACGCGCTGGCGGCCATGTTCGGCCGACTGGCTGGAATCCCGTGCAGCGGTGGAGGCCATGGCCGCGTTGCGCGCCACTTCTTCCACGGCGGCGCTCATCTGGTTGATGGCGGTGGCGGCCTGGTTGATTTCGTCGTTCTGGCGCTGAATACCGTGCAGGGCGTCTTCGGTGACGGCGGCCATTTCTTCCGAGGTGGACGCCAGGTGGTTGGACGAGTTGCCCAGGTCGCTGAGGGTTTTCTGCAGGTTACGCTGCATCACCGCCAGCGCGACCAGCAGGCGGCCCGGCTCGTCGCGGCCGGTTACCGGGATCGGCTGGCTCAGGTCGTTGGCGGCGATCTGCTCGGCCACGGCCAGCGCCTGGGCCACCGGGGCGACCAGGCTGCGGGTGAACACGGCGGCCAGGGCCAGGGTGGCGGCCAGGGCCACCAGAATCGCGGCGATGGTGACCGTGCGCGCCTGGGAGTAGGCGTTGGTGGCGATGACGTCAGACTCGGCCATTTTCAGATTGGCCTGGCGCGCCAGTTCGTCGATGTCGCTGCTGAACTGGTTGCCGGCCACGGTCTGCTCGCCAGTGGGCTGGCTGAGGGCGGTGGCCAGGTCATTGTTTTTCTGCGCCAGGGCCTGCAGGAAGCGCGCGTGCACGTCCAGGTATTTGCCCATGGCGGTTTCAAGATTGGCGTAAGCGCGCTGGGCATCCTCGCTTTGCAGCATGCCCTTGAGTTTGCTGACATCGGCCTGCAGGGCGTCACGGCCGCGATTGACGCTGCTGCGGGCCAGGTCGGCTGACTGAGCATCCGGCGCGATGCGCAGGTTGGTGTTGGCCAGGCGAATAGTCAGCAGGTCGCTCTTGACCCGGCCGATGGTTTGGATGGCCGGCAGCACCTGGTCCTGCAGCGTTGAGCGTGAACTTTTCAACTCGGCGAACTGCAGCAGCGAAAACAGCCCCAGGGCCGTGATCAGCAATGCGAAAAAGCCGAAGCACAACAAGGAGCGGGGGGCGATGTTGAGGTTTCTCAGGTTCATGGCATGGACTCAGGATGGTGGCAAATGGATATTACGCTATTCGCCTGAAACGATTTATCCCGAACCGGCGGTTTAGAGCCCTGCACGCCGTGTTTACGCCGCCAAAACCTCGACATGCGACTCTATGCCGCAGTGGCGCGTCCCTTGTGGTGGTATCAATCTTCTTTGTGGGAGTGGGCTCTGCCCGCGAAAAGAGCAGCGCAGTTCGCCAGTTACTTCGCGGTGTGTTTTTCGCGGGCAGAGCCCGCTCCCACACGGGTGAACCCCTCGGCGAACAGCGGCGCCTGCGCCAAGTCTACGCGGAAGCCGGGGCCCACGATAAGGAAGTCGGCCCGTTCGACGCGTCCCTCCAGTGCCAGCACTACCTGGCCATCTTCTTCACTGACGTGCTCGAAGCGGGTGTCGAAGTGCAGGGTGAAGCGCTGGCCACCGGCCGCAGCCAACGTGCGCAATACGGTCTAGTGGGGCGGCGGCGGGGTGTCGGGGTATGGCATGCTTCAACCCTCTGATAGCATGATGCAATCAGGGTGGGTCAGCGCGTCGACGTCGTCCAGGGAGGTGGTACTTGATTGCACGGTTGTTGGTGTTTTTGATGGCGTTGAATGTGCCTGCTGCCTTCGCGGCGGCCTACAAATGTGTGTCGTTGGACGGTGCTGTGTCGTTTGCCTCGGTACCCTGCGCGCCAGGTAGCGGCGAGAGCTCAGTGGTACCGCAGGCCTCGGGCAACCAGCCAGTACAGGCCAAGGTTGTGGCGCAACAGGCGCCACAGACGGTACGGTTGATCCAGGTGCGCACCACTTTCACCCATACCGAGCACGTGACTCTGCATCTGCACCGCGGCAACGACCGCCGCCCCACCCCGCAAGACCCACCAAACCCGTAGCCGCTGCCGCCAGGCTGCGCTGGCCCTGTGCCGCGCTGGCGATATTCAGGCGCCACGCCGGCGGTCAACGCTCAGAAGAGCTTCGCCAGCCGCACATTGAGCCGCGCCTTTTCCTTGAAGCCCTGCTCCACGTCCAGGTCACGACCGGCTTCCACCTGCATCTGCCACGAAGGGGTAAGCATGTGCGTGGCCATCACCCGCAGGTAGGTGCTGTCGGTGCGGTCATCCTGATCCACGCCGTCGACCTGGGTTTTGCCACCTTCGATGCGGCCACCACCCACCGCAAACTGGGTGGCGGGTGACAGGTTGTAGCGCAGGTATGCCTGGTATTCGTAACGGGCTTGTTGCTTGAGGGTGGCGCCCGTGGCGGTGTAGTCATCGTTGTGGCTGAACCAGGCCACGTCCGCTGCGGTGTCCAGTGCCCAGTGTTCATTGAAGTGGTGGATATAAGCGCCTTGCAGCACCAGGCGCCAGCGGTTCTCGCCCAGGTTGAGCGCATCGTTGTGGTCGTAGCTGCCGGTGGGCACGTACAGGTAGGGGGCCAGCGAGACAACGTCCTTATGGGTCGCCGGCAGGGTCCATTTCACCGGGGCCCCCAGGATCAGGTCGCCGGTGCCGGTGGTCTGGCCCAGGGCGCTGGCGTCGCCACTGGCGTGCAGGTGGCCATAGGGCAGGATGAACTGCGGCTCGACCACGGCGTTGTCGCCCACGGCGATGGAGTGGATGTAGCGCAACAGGCTCACATCGGTCTGCAGCTTGAAGTGGCTGGAGACCTTGTCGCCCTGCTGGTAATAGTCCGAGCTCTCGGCATGCTGGGCATACAGCAGCAGGGCACTCATGCCGGCGGGCAACGGTTCGTAGTCGCCGGCGGCGATTTCCAGGGCCTGGGCGGCGTTGGCGCTGCAGGCCAGGGCGAGGATGCCCAGGTGGCGGGGTGTGCGGTGGATCAGTGACATGGGGTGGCTCCTGGCGTGACGGGGCCTGCGCTGGCTCGGGCCAGCGCAAACGGGGCAACTCGGTTGGGGGAGGACAGTCAGCGCGACAGCAGGCCGCTGCCGGGGTGGCAGTTCACGTATTCGAAAAACTGCGCCTGGGCCGGGATCACCGACACCTCGTGGTACAGCCGCAACTGGATCTGGAAATTCAGCGTCTGCACGTAGTTCATGAAGCCGCCGAAGATCGCCACATGGGTGGGGTGGGTCTTGGCCCAGCGCTCAAGGTTGGCCAGGTCATCGAAGCAAGCCAGGCCGAAGGACTTTTCCAGCGGCAGGCCGCTGCGGTCCAGCACCTGCATGAACCGGCAACTCAGGCAGCCAATGTCACGGCCCTGATCACGCAGAAACGTCATGCCGGCGGCCAGCACCGGCTGCACGTCGCGCAGGTACAGGGTGCGCTCCTGGTCGCGGGTGTCACTCCAATCCTGCCCGGAGCGGATCAGGCACAGGTTGTCACGGCCCGGTGGGCGTTGGCGCAGGCCAGGTTCTGTGGAGCCGGTTGCGCGGCCGGGCAACAGCGCGTCGATCTGGGCCAGGGGCAAGCGGTCGCGCGCGCTGCCCCAGTAACCGTGTTCGAGGATGGGCTCACTGACTCCACTGGCCAGGTGGCCGATGCCTTCGGGGCGGTCGGGCGAGGAAAACACTGTTTCGAAACGCTCGGCCGTGGGGCACACCACTTCCATGAACCAGCCCAGTGGCCCCTGTTCGCGATCCGGGTGCTGCCACCAGGCGCCGAAGCCCGAGTGCTGCTGCCAGTCGGCGAAGGCCTGCACGTCGGCCCAGTAGGCGATGGCGATGCAGGTATGAAAGCCTTGGTCGTCGATGCACTCGGCGCCGTCCCAGAACAGCGGGCCCCGGGCCTGGCCGAAGCGGCCCGTTACCGGCGCCAGGTCACTGAGGGCGACCGGGTCGCGGCCCTGCACGCCGAAGTAGGCCATTACCACCTGGCCGGTCAGTGGGCTGAAACGCGAGGTCCAGGCCGGGAACGGTGGCTGATACGCGGCCGGGGTGGCGACTGGGCATTGGCGCGCCTGGCGCAGGTGCTCGGGGATGGCGGATTCCATGTCACAGCTCCAGCAGGGTGGCAGGGGAAGGGTCGACGTCCGGCGTGGTGAAGTCGACCACGCAGGGGTTGGCGGCGCGGTTGAGCATCAGCCGGGTCACGTCGGGGCGTGAATAATGCCCGGCCGGGTCGGCCGCCACTTTCGCGGAAATCAGCGCGGCAGGGTCCAGGGTGGCGAACAGCAAGCCTTCCTCATCCGGCGCCAGCGGGGTGGCCAGCTCGCCACCGTCAGGGCCAAAAATGCGCGCGTGGCCGCCACCGGGCTCCAGCAGGCTGCGCTTGGCCTCGGTGTCGCACAGCATCTCGATCATTGACTGGGACACCAGGGCGCAGGGCGCCAGCACAAAGCACTGGCCTTCGGCGGCGTACACCCGCGAGGCGGCGATGTTCACCTCCGGCCCCAAGGCATGGGTGGCCTGGCGATACAGGCTGAAGCTGGGCCAGGCACCCACGTGGATCTGCTCGTTCTGGGCGTACAGGGCGTATTTGGACAGCGGTTGCAGGTGTTCCCAGCAGCACAGCGCGCCCACCGTGCCCAGCGCCGTGTCGAAGGTGCGCAGGGACGAACCGTCGCTTTCGCCGAACAGGGTGCGTTCCACATGGGTGGCCTTGAGTTTGCGTCGCGTGCCCACGGTCTGGCCCTGGTCATCGATCAGCCACTGGCCGATGTACAGGCTGGCGTTGGCGCGCTCGCTGTAGCCCAGCACCACGTGGATGGCGTATTCGCGGGCCGCGTCGCTGATGCGCCGCGCTTCATCGCTGTCCAGCACCAGGGAGTGCTGGTGGTAGCGGTGCACCAGCGGCATGTTCGCCACCGGGGTGTCGAGCCACAGAAACCAGGGGTAGCCCGGAATCCAGGTCTCCGGGAAGGCGATCAGCTCGGCGCCTGCCGCGGCGGCTTCGCGGATCAGTGCAATGGTCTTGTCGACGGTGGCGTGCAGGTCAAGGAACACGGGAGCGGCCTGTACACAGGCGACTTTGATCGGGCGTTGCATGAGAGTAGTCTCCACGGTTTCGGTAGGGCACAGCCTATGTCCGTTGCCGCGCCGATGATTAGGCCGCCAGGGAACTGAAAATTGACTGCCTGGGCACACCCCGTCCAGGCGGAGCAGGATTTGCATTCATTGGCGCTACCGAATTTCGATCAAGGTCGATGGCCATGGGCACTCAATTCAATACCGACAGCGTGGCGCCTCGTGAACGGTCTGCTTACTGGCAGGATGTGGTGTGCAGCACCTTTGTGCCGTTGCAGTGCCAGTTGGCGGCACCTGACGTGTTCCAGGGGCGGCTTGAGGCCAGCCGGCTAGGCGAGTTGTCGCTGGTAGACGTGTGCGCGCATCAGCAGACGGTGGTGCGCGACCCCCGTGGGCAAGGCCAGGGGGAGGGAGAATACGTGCTGGTCAGCCTGGCTCGCGAGGGCCGTTCGCTGGTGACGCAGGAGGGGCGCGAGGCGTGCCTTGAAGCCGGGGATTTCGCCATTTACGACACACGCCGCCCATACCGTCTGCACTTTGATGGGGCGTTCCGCCAGACTGTGGTGCAAATACCGCGCGCCAGCCTTCAGCGCCGCGTGGGCAACTTGGAGTACCTGACCGCCTTGCCGCTGTCGCGGCACAACCCTTTGGACCGCTTGGTCTATGACTTCTTCGCGGCGCTGCCAGCCCTCGAGCATCAGTTGGGCGATGCCCAGCAAGCGCGGGTGACGGAACAAGGCCTGGACCTGCTGGCCATGGCGCTGGTCCAGCGCGGTGAGGGCCAGGTGCCCAATGCTTCGCGGCGTACTGCCTTGCTGTTTCGCATCAAGGATTATGTACGGGCCCACCTGGGTGACCCGCAGTTGTCGCTGGCGCAGGTGGCGGCGCAGTTCGGCATCAGTACGCGCTACGTCAACAGCCTGTTCCAGCAGGAACAGACCTCGCTGGGCCGCTACCTGCTGGAATCACGGCTGGCCTGCTGCGCCCGCGACCTGCGCGACCCCGTGCAGGCGAACCGGCAGATCAGCGAGGTGGCCTACCGCTGGGGGTTTGTCGACATGGCCCATTTCAGTCGCGTGTTCCGTGCTCAGTTTGGTCAGGCAGCGCGCGAATATCGGCGGGGGTAGCGGCCGCCGTCGAGCACGTCGTCTGCATCGCGGCCAAGGCCGGCTCCTACACCGTACGGCGTAGGAGCCGACTTTAGTCGCGATGCAGACGACGCGGTTCCAAGTCAGCTCCCACACCAGAACCCGCCGTCACATGCTTTTGCATACAGACTCCAGGGCGCCGGCAGGTCACGGGCAGGACAGCTCGGTGCCATCGTCGCTGAAATAGCAGTAGCGCCCGCGGTCCTTGCTGAAGTGATAATTGTCGCCAATTGGCTGGCTGGCCCGGTCGCGCAGCACCTGATTGAGTTTTTCGCACGAGGGGGTGCCGTTGTTGGCCCTGAACATCGAGGCCTGCTCCTTGTCGCATTTGGTTCGCAGGTCTTGAGTGATGGCCAAGGTGCGCGCCTCGTAGTCACTGTACAGCTTGGCCAGGCGATCACAGGTCTTGGTGCCTTCATTGTCGCGAAACATCGATGCCTTTTCCTGCTCGCATTTTTGCTGCATCTCCTCCAGCCGGGTGGGCGGTTCGGCCCATGCGAGGGTCGGTAACATCAATGCTGTGGCCAGCCAAACAACTTTCATGCAGACGTGACTCCTGTCCAATAACGAGGCAAACGCCTGCACCTTCAGGCCTGTGGCGGAGTGTCCCACGTATGCAGGCCATGAAAAAGCCCGGCCCCATCGGCCGGGCTCGCTCTGCCTGGTTCAACCCTGGCGTTGCGGCTCGTCGTGCCGTTCCGGGTCGTGGGCGGGGTTGTCGATGGGGGGCGGGTGTGGGGGATCGGTTTGCGGGTCTTCAACATCTGGCGACTCGGGGTCAAAGCCCAGGTCGTCATCTTGGCCGCCGGCCGACTGGGCGTAATGGTGTGGGGCATGCGTCATCTGAACTCTCCAAGGCCGGGCGCGGAAAGCGCCCTCGTGGATGTGAAGGCCCTCGCTGGCGCAAGTGCCCGCAATCAGACCGGCGGCGCGCTGTCGATCTTGCGAACATGGCCAAACGTATTAGGATGATGGCTATGTGATATCGATTCCTTCACGAGGATGTGGCCATGAACACTCGCACCCGCAAATCCTTCCAGCTTGCCCCCGGTATCAAAGTGGACTTCGCCAGCGCGGACGTGGGTTCCGGCATGTTGGCGGTGTTGATTTTTGGCGGCATCCTCTGGGCGATATTCCAGTAGTCATTACGCAGGTAAAAGTGTTGCCAACCGCCTTCGGGCGGTTTTTTATTGCACCCCGATCTATGGAGGGCGAGCTTTTTCCAAATGTTTCAGCTCGTGTTCAGTCTGTAATGCCGATGATACATTTTTTTCGCCTGACCACGCCGCGCAACGCCCACGGCAGCGTGGTCAGCGAATGGATTCGCCGTCAATACAGGATGATCACTTGGCCCTCATCACTGCTAACAGTTCGGTGTTCTATGGTTTCATGGTGTTTCAAGACATCATTGAACTGATTTGCGCGGAGGCCGGGGACTCTGCCACCTGCGACATCGAGATCGCCGGGGCCCCGCTTTACGATCGTCACGGCGAGGCCCTGTCGCTTGAAGGGTTTTCCTTCGTCGGCGGCAGTGACTACGCGGTGTTTCGCCTGGTGGCCACCCTTTCTACCCGGCACACGGGCGGCAATGACGAGGTCTGCGTGGTGCTGGGGCGTGAGGCGTTGTTCGATGCCTGCTATCACCCCCTGGCCACCCCCATCGACCCTTTCGAACTCACCCGCAAGGACGTCACGCAGCAGCGCCTGATCGATGCCCCTGCCCCCTTCGTGCTGACATTCCCGGCCGATGCGTTGCCATTGATCGCCTGGGTGATCTACACCTTGTTCGTTGATTATCACGTCAACCTGGAATGCCTGGAACACGACTTCGAGGTCTGACAGCAGTGGCCTTGTGCCCTGCTTGCGACGATACGCTTCTGGAGCTATTGCGTTTTCCGTGGCAAGGTACGCGCCGAAGTCGGGGTTGCCTGACCCCCAGGTCAGCTTGAAGCGGCCTTGGGAACACCCCGTGCACTGCCCTGAAGAGACCCTGGAAACCCGCATGCCAGACCCAACGGCCACCGTGCCGCACGCAGCCGAGCCTGCGCTGAAACGCAACTTGTCCAACCGCCATATCCAGCTGATTGCCATTGGCGGTGCCATCGGTACCGGCCTGTTCATGGGCTCTGGCAAAAGCATCAGCCTGGCTGGGCCGTCGATTCTGTTCGTGTACATGATCATCGGCTTCATGCTGTTTTTCGTGATGCGCGCCATGGGCGAACTGTTGCTGTCCAACCTTGAGTACAAGTCATTCATCGACTTTGCCACCGACCTGCTGGGCCCTTGGGCCGGTTTCTTCACGGGCTGGACCTATTGGTTCTGCTGGATCGTGACCGGTATCGCCGACGTGATCGCGGTGTCCAGCTATGCCCATTTCTGGTTCCCGGACGCGCCCCAATGGGCACCGGCGCTGGCCTGCGTGGGCTTGCTGCTGTCGCTGAACCTGATCACCGTCAAGCTGTTCGGCGAGATCGAGTTCTGGTTCGCCATGATCAAGCTGGTGGCCATCGCGCTGCTGGTGGTAACCGGTATCTACCTGGTGGCCAGCGCACCGGCCGCCGTGGCAGGCCACGGCCCAAGCCTGGCCAACCTGTGGAATGATGGCGGCTTGCTGCCCCACGGTTGGATGGGCTTCTTCGCCGGCTTCCAGATCTCGATCTTCGCCTTTGTGGGCATCGAACTGGTGGGCACCGCCGCGGCAGAAACCAAGGACCCGCGCCGTACCTTGCCACGGGCGATCAACTCGATCCCGGTGCGCATCATCCTGTTTTACGTGCTGGCGCTGGTGACCATTATGGCGGTCACGCCGTGGCGCGAAGTGGTGGCTGACAAGAGCCCGTTCGTGGAGCTGTTCCTGATCGCCGGCTTCCCGGCCGCAGCCGCCTGCATCAACTTCGTGGTGCTGTCGTCAGCGGCGTCGTCGGCCAACAGCGGCATTTTTTCCACCAGCCGCATGCTGTTCGGCCTTGCCCTGGAAGGGGATGCGCCGCGCTCGTTCAAGCGCCTGTCCAAGCGCAGCGTGCCGTCCAATGGCCTGTTGTTCTCGTGCGCCTGCCTGTTGCTGGGGGTGGTGGTGATTTACCTGGTGCCGGACCTGATGCATGCGTTCACGCTGGTTACCACCTTGTCGGCGCTGCTGTTCATGTTCGTGTGGACGATCATCCTGGTGTCGTACCTGGCCTATCGCAAACAGCGTCCGGCCTTGCATGCGGCTTCGGCCTACAAGATGCCCGGCGGCAGGCTGATGTGCTGGGTGACCCTGGCGTTTTTTGCCGTGGTGCTGGGGCTGTTGACGCTCAAGGACGACACCCGGCAAGCGCTGTGCTTCACGCCGTTGTGGTTCGTGATTTTGGGGGTGGCATACCCGTTTGTGCGGCGTAAGGCGGTGGGCGCAGCCGCAGAGGCCTCTTGACGTCGAAGCGACGCTGACAGAGCCCGGCTATCGGTGCGAAATAGCCAGTCTATTAGCCCGATGGCCCACAGGCGTCTAGGCTGTTTCTACCGCCGCCATCGCGTGTCGAGGCGGTGGGAACCTGATAAGGAGAACAAGATGAGCCAGACGCTTACCGTAAACGCCCGCCCGACCGTGCGGGCGACCTGATTGCAACTGCCGGCACGCACCGTCCTGATCCCCTGATCACGTCACGGGCTGCCCCCTATGCCACTGAATTTGCACGCGCTGCACAGGCCCCAGGCCTGCGCCGTTGCATGACCACGACCATAAGGTAGATCAATCATGGCAACCCAATCCAAATGCCCGTTCAACCACGCTGCCGGTGGGGGTACCACCAACCGTGACTGGTGGCCCAACCAGCTCAACCTCAAGATACTGCACCAGCACAGCGACAAGTCCGACCCGCTGGGCGGCCACTTCGACTATGCCAAGGCTTACAAGAGCCTGGACTACGAGGCGGTGAAAAAAGACCTGCTGGCCGTGATGACCAACTCCCAGGACTGGTGGCCGGCCGACTTTGGCCACTACGGCCCGCTGTTCATTCGCATGGCCTGGCACAGCGCCGGCACCTACCGCACCGGCGACGGCCGCGGCGGCGCGGGGGCCGGGCAGCAGCGCTTCGCGCCGCTCAACAGCTGGCCCGACAACGTCAGCCTGGACAAGGCGCGGCGGCTGATCTGGCCGGTCAAGCAGAAGTACGGGCGGGCGATTTCATGGGCCGACCTGATTGTGCTTACCGGCAACGTCGCGCTCGAATCCATGGGCTTCAAGACCTTCGGCTTCTCGGGCGGGCGCCCGGACGTGTGGGAGCCCGACGAGGACGTGTACTGGGGCAACGAAAAAACCTGGCTGGGCGGTGACGTGCGCTACGGCAATGAAGGCGAGAAAGCCCAGCCCCCGGGCGACGGTACCCTGGTGGCCGAGCCGGATCTGCATGGCAGCGAAAGCAGCCGCACCGACGGCGGTCGCCACCTGGAAAATCCCCTGGCCGCCGTGCAAATGGGCCTGATCTACGTCAACCCCGAAGGCCCGGACGGCCACCCCGATCCGGTCAAGTCCGGGTACGACATCCGTGAAACCTTCGGCCGCATGGCCATGAACGATGAAGAAACCGTGGCCCTTATTGCCGGTGGCCACGCCTTCGGCAAGACCCACGGCGCAGGGCCCGCCGACAACGTGGGGCCGGAGCCTGAAGCCGCTGGCCTGGAAGCCCAGGGCTTTGGCTGGAGCAACAGCTTCCGCAGCGGTAAAGGCGCCGACACCATCACCAGCGGCCTGGAAGTAACCTGGACCTCCACGCCCACGAAGTGGAGCAACGAGTACCTGGAGAACCTGTTCGGCTTCGATTGGGAACTGACCAAGAGCCCGGCGGGTGCCCACCAGTGGACGCCCAAAAACGGCGCCGGTGCCGGCAAGATCCCCGACGCCCACGACCCCGGCAAGCGTCGCGCACCGACCATGCTGACCTCGGACCTGGCCCTGCGCTTCGACCCGATCTATGAGCCCATTGCCCGCCGGTTCCTGGCCAACCCCGATCAGCTGGCCGATGCGTTCGCCCGTGCCTGGTTCAAGCTTACCCACCGCGACATGGGCCCGCTGGCTCGTTACCTGGGCCCGGAGACCCCCACCGAAGAGCTGCTGTGGCAAGACCCGCTGCCCAAACTGGACCATGCGCTGGTGGACGACAACGACGTTGCAGCCCTCAAGGCCAAGGTGCTCAACTCGGGGCTCAGCGTGGCGCAACTGGTGTCCACCGCCTGGGCGGCGGCTTCCACCTTCCGCGGCTCCGACAAGCGCGGCGGTGCCAACGGCGGCCGCTTGCGCCTGGCGCCGCAGAAAGACTGGGAGGCCAACCAGCCGGCCCAACTGGCCAAGGTGCTGAGTACGCTGGAAGGCATTCAGCAAGGCTTCAACAGCGCCCAGGCAGGGGGCAAGAAAATCTCCCTGGCGGACCTGATCGTGCTGGCGGGCAACGCCGGTGTCGAGCAGGCGGCGAAGAATGCCGGGCACAGCGTGACGGTGCCGTTCAGGCCGGGCAGGGTGGATGCGTCGCAGGCGCAGACGGACGTTGAGTCGTTCGCGTTCCTGGAACCCATCGCCGATGGTTTCCGCAACTACCTCAAGGGCAAGTACACCGTAGCCGCCGAACACCTGCTGGTCGACAAGGCGCAACTGTTGACCCTGACCGGCCCTGAACTGACCGTGCTGGTCGGCGGCCTGCGGGTGTTGGGCGCCAATGTCGGTGAGAGCCGTCATGGCGTGTTCACCCAGCGGCCAGGCACGTTGACCAACGACTTCTTCGTCAACCTGCTGGACATGGGCGTGGAGTGGCGTCCCTTGAGCGCCGACAACGACACCTTCGAAGCCCGGGACCGCAGCAACGGTGCGGTCAAGTGGACGGGGACGCGGGTGGACCTGGTGTTCGGCTCCCATGCGCAGTTGCGCGCCTACTCGGAAGTCTACGGCAGCGCCGATGCGCAGCAGCAGTTCGTCGACGACTTCGTGGCTGCCTGGGACAAAGTGATGAACCTGGACCGCTTCGACCTGCGTTGACCTCATCGCGACTAAAGTCGGCTCCTACACCTGTCGCGGTAACGGTCGTGAAACCGCGTCGCCTGCATCGCGACCAAGGTCGGCTCCTACACCTGTCGCGGTAACGGTCGTGAAACTGCGTTGCCTGTATCGCGACCGAGGTCGGCTCCTACGCCTGTCGCGGTAACGGTCGTGAAACCGCGTTGCCTGCATCGCGACCAAGGTCGGCTCCTACGCCGCCCGGGGTAGGAGCCGGCCTTGGCCGCGATGCAGGCGACGCTGTCTATCTGGGCGCTGGCCATTGCCACCGCCAGCGTATTACCTCTGATACCCACCCCCGTGCACCCCGCATCCACTCGCTTCCCCATCCTTCAATAACGTAACAAACAGGAAATACTACCAATTGCGTTTGCGATTGTTATTGAGAGTAATTACCATCAACGCGCCGCAGCACGTTACGCCTCGTTGCACAGCGCTTTAACAGCGCGGGTATTCGCACCTCGACGCCTTGCCCAACCGTCTCGCTCACGCCTGCAACAGCCTGGCCGGCAGACGATTGCCCATGAAAAGTGGTGGGGGCCACTGGCAGGGGCGGGAAGGGGGGATGCCTTGAGGCCGCATGAAGCGGCGAATCACTCAAAGGCTGCGCCCGGAGCGCAGGACAAAAGACATCTGTCCAACAGATCTTGCAAAGGAAGTGGTATGAACGGAAGTAAACGTAGTGGTGCCCTGCGACGCACACAGGGCCTGATTCTGGTTGGCCTGCTGGCCCCGTTCCCGCTCAGCGCCTTGGCTGAGACCGTGGCCCAGACCCAAACCCAGGCCGCCGCGCCGTTGGAGCTGGACACCCTGACCATCGAGGGCAACAAGCTCTACGACATGCCACCGTCCGAGCAGACCGGCGGCTACACCGTGCAGGGTGCCACCGTGGGCACCAAGACCCCGGCACCACTCAAGGACATTCCGCAGTCCATTTCCACCTTCACCAGCGAGTACATCAAGGACCGCAAGTTCGTCCACCTGGATGACCTGGCCAAGTACACCGCCGGCCTGCGCGTGCTGACCAACGACAGCGGTCGTTCGTCCATCTACTCACGCGGTTATGAGTACGACGAATACCAGATCGACGGCCTGCCGGCGCCCATGACCAGTATCTTCGGCACCGTGCCGTCGCTGGTCGCCTACGACCGCGTCGAAGTGATGCGTGGCCCGTCGGGCCTGTTCAGCAGCACCAGCGAGCTGGGCGGCATCGTCAATATGGTGCGCAAGCGTCCTACCGCCGAGTTCCAGGGCAGCGTCGAGGCCAGCTACGGCACCTTCGACACCAACCACGAACAGGTCGACGTCTCCGGCCCGCTGGACTCCGAAGGCCGCGTGCGCGGTCGATTCATCGCGTCCCGTGACGCCAGCAACGGCATGGTGGACTACAACGCCAGCGACAGCGAAACCTACTACGGCGCCCTGGACATCGACCTGGATGACGCCACACAGCTGTCGTTCGGTTTGAACCACGAAGTGAAGAACATCACGCCAAACAACGGTTACCCGACTGACACCAGCGGCAACCTGCTGAACTTCAGCCACTCCAAGTTCCTGGGCGCGGACTGGAACTACTTCGACGGCAAGACCACTGACTTCACGGCCGAGTTGACTCACCAGTTCGACAACGGTGGCAATGGCCGTATTGCGATGCGTACGTCGGATCGTGATGCAGACTATCTTTACGCGTTCACCCGCGCCGGCGTCTCCAGCGCCGGTACCGCCACCGAAGGCTATACCGGGCGCGAATTCACCGAGAACACCGTGTCGCTGGACGCCAGCTACAGTCAGCCATTCGAGGCCATGGGCAACGTCAGCGAGTTCGTGGTGGGTACCGACTACAAGAACTATCACAACTACTACAAAAATGCCGCCGGGGTATTGGGCACCATCAACGTCAATAGCTATGACCCGACGTCGTTCTCCAAGCCAACCGATATCTACGCCAGCACCACGGCCACCAAAGTCGGCACCCAGTCCGAAGAATACGGCCTGTATTCCAAGCTGACGTTCCGCCCCATCGCCGACCTGGCGCTGATCGGCGGCGCGCGCCTGAGCTACTACAAGGGCAGCGGCTACACCACCACCCTGCGTACGGGTGCACAGACAGACTACGACCAGACCATCAGCGCGCATGTCACCCCGTACGGTGGTGCAGTCTACGATCTGGACGCCAACAACTCGCTGTACTTCAGCTACTCACAGGTGTTCAAGCCCCAGACCGAAACCAATCAGGCGGGCAACGTGCTCAAGCCGCGTACTGGCGAGCAGTACGAAGCGGGTATCAAGGGCAGCTACTTCGGCGGCGACCTGAATACCCGTGTTTCGGTGTTCCAGCTGACGGACAAGAACCGTGCGACCAGCCCGGAAGATGATCCAACCGCTACCTATGACGTGGCCTCCGGCAAGACGCGTATCCGGGGTGCCGAGTTCGAAGTTAGCGGCAAGCTGCTGCCCAACTGGGATGTCATGGCCGGCTACACCTACATGGACACCAAGGTGCTGAGCGGCGATGCAGTCAGCACCTTCCAGACCATGCCCAAGCACTCGGCCTCGCTGTGGAACAAATACACCGTCGCCAGCGGCCCGCTGGAAGGCCTGGCCATCGGCAGCGGCGTGACGGCCATGAGCGACTTCTACATGACCACCAGCACCTACACCGTCGCCGCCCCTGGCTATGCTACCGTCGATGCCAAACTGTCCTACCCGATCACCAAGAAGCTGACCGCCACCCTGGACGGTACCAACCTGCTGAACCGCGACTACTACTCGCGCGTCGGTTCGGCGGCCACCTTCAACTTCCTCGGCCAGTCCCGCGCGTTCAGCGTGGGTGCGCGGTACGAGTTCTAAGAGGAACCCATGGACAAGCTCCTGGTACGCAAGGACCTGGGCTGCGAGTCGTGGTGGCAGGCGCTGGCCGAGCAGGGCACCCCCCTGGTCGGTCCGGCGCACGCCGGGGAGCACGTCGTGACATTCGTCTGGCGTGACCCCCGCGGCACCGCGGACACTTCGCCAACCCGACGCGTCTGGATCAATATCACCGGTCTGACCGACCACCACCGCCAATGCGCCCCGCAAAGTCTGGCGCGTATCGACGGCACCGACATCTGGCTGTGGCAGACGCGCATCGACGCGACCTGGCGCGGCAGCTACAGCTTCATGCCCAGCGACGAGGACCGCGATTTCGACGGTATCGACGCCGATGGCGCCCCCGATTTGAGCGCGCTGCGCCCCTGGTGGCGGGCCATGTTCCCGCGGGCGCAGCACGACCCCCTGAACCCCATGCGCCCCTGGACCGGCGGCCGCGGCCTGGGCGTGTCCGGCCTGCACATG
>KI547171.1:30134-35209 GCA_000497835.1 gamma proteobacterium L18
CGCACCTGCGCACCCGGCCTGGCAAGCGCTGGACCGTGGCCAGCCGGCCCCGGTCACCCTTGAAGAACATCAGTGGCACAGTGCGCGCCTGGGCAACAGCCGCCGCGTCTGGTTGTTGAGCACCGGCCGCGACCAGGACGCCAGTCGCCCATTGGCCGTACTGCTGGACGGCGCCTTCTGGACCGCCAGCCTGCCACTGGCCGGTCCCCTGCAGGCACTGACCGACGCGGGCGAACTGCCGCCGGCGGTGTACTTGCTGGTCGACAGCATCGACACCGCTCATCGCAGCAGCGAGTTGGCCTGCAACCCTGACTTCTGGGAAGCCCTGCAGGACGAACTGCTGCCCCAGGTCATGGCCTGGCAAGCCCACTCCAGCGACCCGGCCACCACCGTGGTGGCAGGGCAGAGCTTCGGTGGCCTGGCGGCCCTGTACGCAGGGTTGCAATGGCCCCGGCGCTTCGGCTGCGTGCTGGCCCAGTCCGGCTCGTTCTGGTGGCCGCGCGACAACCCCGCGCAGCAACTGCCCCAGCGCGTCGACGACGGCCTGGGCCACGGCCAGCCGCTGAAACTGTTTATCGAGGCCGGCCTGCGCGAGCCCGTGATCCATCGCGCCAACCAGCGCATGGTCCAGGCCCTGCGCGAAGCCGGCCTTGCACCCCAGTACCGCGAGATCAACGGCGGCCATGATGCCCTGTGCTGGCGTCAGGGCCTGCTCGATGGCCTGCGCACCCTGTGGGCCGATCTTCCAACGGCGGGCTAGCCCGCTGTGCACTCTCACGACAAGGAACACACCGTGGAGCAACTCAATCCCTTCGACGACCCGCAACAGGGCTGTCACGTGTTGATCAACGCCCAGGGGCAGCACAGCCTGTGGCCCGACTTCTGCGACGTGCCACCGGGCTGGACCATCGTCCATGGCCCGGCCAGCCGCCAGGACTGCGGGCAATGGCTGGAAGACAACTGGCGCGACCTGCGCCCCGCGTCCCTGCGCCGCGCCCTGGGCGCGGACGTTTCTTGAATTGGAGCCACGGATGAACCTGTCAAACCCCGAGCCTGTGACCGCCATGGCCGACGCTACCCAGCACGAAATGCCCCTGGTGGCCGCGCAATCCGGCATCTGGATGGCCGACCAACTGTCGCCCCACCACAACGCCTACGCCGTGGCCCACTACGTGGAGCTCAACGGCGAGCTGGACAGCGACCTGCTGCTGCACGCCATCGAAGCGGGCCTGGCCGAAGTCGACACCCTGCACATGCAGGTGACTGAGCGCGATGGCCAGCCTGTGCAGTGGTTCGACTTCAGCCGCGCCCCGGCACGCCCCACCTGCGCCGACCTGCGCGAGCAGGCCGATCCGGTGGCCGCGGCCACGGCCTGGATGCGCACTGATTTGCAGGGCGACCTGCGGGTGGCCAGCGGCGGTCTTGAGTGCATGAACCACCTGATGCAGGTGGGTGATGACCACTGGTTCTGGTACCAGCGCTACCACCACCTGGCGGTCGACGGCTACAGTTTTGCCGCCATCACCCGGCGCATAGCCGAACACTACAACGCCTTGCGCCACGGCGAGCCGGTGGCGCCTTCGCCCTTCACGCCGTTCCGCCAGGTGGTGGAGGAGTACCAGGCCTACCACCAGGGCGCCGTGTGCGAGCGCGACGCAACATTCTGGTTGGAAAAAGGCCGCCAGTTGCCGCCGCCCGTGACCCTGTCCAGCGCGCCCCTGGGCGGCCAGACGGCCAGCAGTCGCGTGTCGCGTCACACCCTGAGCCTTGATGCCCAGGCCTTCGACAAACTGATGGCCGCCCAGGCACCCACCGTCAGCCGCGCCGACATGGCCCTGGCGCTGGTCAACCTGTGGCTGTCGCGCCTCAGCGGCCAGGCCGACTTCACTGCAGGCTTCATCTTCATGCGCCGCATGGGTTCGGCCGCTGCCAGCACCAGCGGCGCGGTGATCAACGTGCTGCCCATGCAGGTGCAGGTCGCGCCGCACGCCACCCTGGCCGAACTGGCCCAGGGTATCGGCGCCGAACTCAAGCGCCTGCGCAAGCACCAGCGCTACGACGCCGAACAGATCCAGCGCGACCTGGGCCGCATTGGTGACGCCGAGCCGCTGTACGGCGCGGTGCTGAACCTCAAGCTGTTCGACTTCGCCCTGGACCTGGACGGCATCGCCGGCATCACCCACACCCTGGCCTCGGGCCCGGTGCGTGATGTGGAAATCGCTTTGTTCCTCAACGAACGCGGCGAAGTCTCGCTGGAGTTGCTGGCCAACAGCGAGCGCTACGACGACGCCACGCTGGTGCGCCACCTGCGGCGTCTCAACCTGCTGTTGACCCAGTTCAGCGGCAACCCGTCGCTGACCTGCGAAGCCGCCGACCTGCTGGACATCCAGGACCTGGCGCTGCTGGCGCGGGCCAACGCCACCGAACACCCGCTGACCGACGACACCCTGGTCAGCCTGATGGCCGCCCAGGCGCTGCTGACGCCCCATGCACCGGCGCTGTCGGATGCCCAGTACCAGTTCGACTATCAACAGGTGCGCGAGCAGGTGCAGGCCCTGGCCCAGCACCTGGTGGCGCAGGGCGTGGTGCCGGGCGATATCGTCGCCGTGGCGCTGCCGCGCTCGGTGTTCCTGTCGCTGGCGCTGATGGCCATTCTGGAAGTGGGCGCCGCCTACCTGCCGCTCGACACGGGCTACCCGGACGACCGCCTGCAGTTGATGCTGGAAGACGCGGCACCGCGCCTGCTGATCACCGACAGCGCCTGCCGCGAGCGTTTCGCCGCCGTGGCCAGTTGCCCGACGCTGATGCTCGAAGCGCCGCTGACCCTCGACCCGCACGGGCCATTGCAGTTCGCAGGCCCGTCGCCTGAGCACGCGGCCTACATCATCTATACCTCCGGCTCCACCGGCCGCCCCAAAGGCGTGATCGTCGGCCACGAGGCCATCGTCAACCGCCTGTTGTGGATGCAGCACGAATACCCGATCGGCAGCGACGACGTGGTGCTGCAGAAAACCCCGTGCAGCTTCGACGTGTCGGTGTGGGAGTTCTTCTGGCCGCTGATCACCGGCGCGCGCCTGCACATGGCGCCGCCTGAAGCGCACCGCGACCCGGAAGCCCTGCAACAACTGTTCAGCGAACAACGCATCACCACCACGCACTTCGTGCCGTCGATGCTGGCCGCCTTCGTCAGCGCCTTGAACGACGACGCCGCCATTGCCCACTGCCGCACCTTGCGCCAGGTGTTCTGCAGCGGTGAAGCGCTGCCGACCGATCTGTCGAATCTGTGGCAGCGCCGTACCGGCGTGCCCTTGCACAACCTCTACGGCCCCACGGAAGCGGCCGTGGACGTCAGCTACTATCCGGCCCACGGCGATGCCTTGGCGGCGGTGCAGGGCGCCAGCGTGCCGATCGGCCTGCCGGTGTGGAACACCGGCTTGCGCATCCTCGACCGTCGCCTGCGCAGGGTGCCGCCGGGCGTTGCCGGTGACCTGTACCTGACCGGCGTGCAACTGGCCCACGCCTACCTGGGCCGCGCCGACCTGACCGCCAGCCGCTTCATTGCCGACCCCTACGGCACTGGCGGGCGCATGTACCGCACCGGCGACGTGGCGCGCTGGCTGGACAACGGCGCGGTGGAGTACCTGGGCCGTAGCGACGACCAGTTGAAAATCCGCGGCCAGCGCATCGAGCTGAGCGAGATCGACCACGCGCTGCTGGCCTTGCCCGGCGTGGAACAGGCCGTCACCCATGCCCGCGTGCTGGGCGACGTGCAGGCCGGCGGCGATGCCCGCCAACTGGTGGGCTACCTGGTGGCCCAGCAAGGCCGCGAGCTGGACCTGGCGGCCCTGCGCACCGCGCTGATGGACCGCCTGCCCGCGCACATGGTGCCGGTGGCTTTGGTGCAGATGGACAGCTTCCCGCTGGGCGCCACCGGCAAGCTTGATCGCAAGGCCTTGCCGTTGCCTCAGGCCGGTGCCCAGGCCCAAGGTCGCGCACCCATGCCTGGCCTGGAAACCCAGATCGCCGAAGCCTTCGCGGCTGTGCTGGAACGTGAAACCGTCAGTGCCGAAGACGATTTCTTCGCCTTGGGCGGCCACTCGCTGTTGGCCATGACCCTGGCCGCCACCCTGCGCCGCGAGTTGCAGCGTCCGGTGGCAGTAGGTCAGGTGATGATCGCCTCCACAGTGCAGCGCCTGGCGCAGTTGTTGTCTACCGAACAGAGCGAAGACGAAACCCGCCGCGCCGGTTTCGAGACCGTGCTGCCCCTGCGCCAGGGCAACGGCCCGACGCTGTTCTGCTTTCACCCGGCGTCCGGGTTCGCCTGGCAGTTCAGCGTGCTGCAGCGCTACATCGATCCGCACTGGTCGCTGGTGGGTATCCAGTCGCCACGGGGCAACGGGCCGTTGCAGACCTGCGCCGACCTGGATGCGGCGTGTGATGCGCACCTGGTCTCGGTGCGGGCCTTGCAGCCGCACGGGCCGTACCACTTTGCCGGCTATTCGCTGGGCGGCACCCTGGCCCAGGGCGTGGCGGCGCGGTTGCAGGCCGAAGGTGAAGAGGTGGCCTTCCTCGGCCTGCTCGACACCTACCCACCGGAAACCCAGAACTGGGACGAGCGCCAGGGCCGCAACGTGCTCAAGCAGGAAGTGCTGGACGAAGTGAACCGTGAGCGCGAGTTGTTCCTGGCCGCGCAGCAGGGGTTGCAGGATGCAGCCATGGCGGCGGGCGGTGGTGGCATGTTCGATGACATCGAGGCCAACTATGCCGACTCGGTGCGGTTGCTGGCGACGGCGCGCAGTTCAGCGTTCAAGGGCGAGGCAACGTTGTTTGTGGCCGAGAAGACCTTGCCTGAGGGGATGGATGTGCAGCAGACCTGGGGGCCGTTTGTGGGGAGTTTGAAGGTGCATCGGTTGCCGTGCGCGCATGTGGATATCATTTCGCCGGCGTCGATGGGGCAGGTGGGGCCTTTGATTAATCGGGTGTTGAAGGGGTTGTGATTTTTTTGGGGGCGCCTGGTTTTAGGTGGGGTGATGGCCGCCAGGTGCCAGTCGATGTTTTTGGGGTGTTCATGAGAT
>KI547171.1:35510-58264 GCA_000497835.1 gamma proteobacterium L18
CCACAAATCTGCAGTGAACAAACAGAGCGGACGAGGTGATCTCACAGACAAAACTGGCCCGAAACAGATGTAGGACCGGGCTCTGCCCGGGAAGCGCCGCGCGGGCGGCGCGCGATCGCATGGACACCGAAAAACCCACGGCATGCACTTCTCGGCCACACCACAATCCCCTACCGCCCGACAGGCACAATCATCGGCGTCCCCGCCACCGGGTCCGCAATAATCACGCACTTCAACCCATACACCGCCTCAATCAACTCTGGCGTCACAATCTCCGCCGGCTTGCCACTGGCAATCACCTTGCCCTCGCGCATGGCAATCAAATGCGTGGCGTACCGGCACGCATGATTCAAATCATGCAACACCACCACCAACGTATGCCCATGGTCGCGGTTGAGTTCGCGCAGCAGTTCCAGCAGGTCAATCTGGTGAGTGATGTCCAGCCAGGTGGTGGGTTCGTCCATCAGCACCAGCGGTGTCTGTTGGGCGAGCACCATGGCAATCCACACGCGCTGGCGTTGGCCGCCGGACAGGGTGTCCACGGCCTTGTCGGCCAACTGCGCCACGCCGGTGGCGGCCATGGCGGTTTGCACGGCCTGCTCATCCTCCTGGCTCCAGCGGCTGAACAGGCTCTGGTGCGGGTAGCGTCCGCGGGCCACCAGGTCGCGCACCAGGATGTCGCTGGGCGCGGTGGAGCTTTGCGGCAGCAGGCTCAGGCGCCGGGCCACTTCCTTGGTGGGGTAGTGGCTGATGGTCTGGCCGTCCAGCCACACCTGGCCTGCACGCGGTTGCAGCAGGCGGCTGAGGGTGCGCAGCAAGGTCGACTTGCCGCAGGCGTTGGGGCCGATGATCACGGTCAGTTCACCGTCGGGGATGTGCACCGACAGGTCGCGGGCGACGATCTTGTCGTCGTAGCCCAGGGTCAGTTGCTCGGCCCAGAGGCGCGAAGGGCTGGTCACGGCAGTCATCGCTTGCGTGTTTCCCGAATCAGAAGGCCAATCAGGTAAAGCCCGCCCAGGCTGACGGTGATCAGCCCGACGTGCAGTTGGTAGGGCAGGAACAGCCGTTGCGCCGCAAGGTCGGCCGCCATCAGCAATGCCGCGCCGGTGAGCCCGGCCAGGGGCAGGGTCAGCGGCTGGGCGGGGCTCAGGCGCCGGGCAATCTGCGGTGCGGCCAGGGCCACGAACGAAATCGGCCCGGCCACGGCGGTGGCGCAGGCGGTCAGCACCACGCCCAGCAGCATCAGCAACAGGCGCGAGCGCTCCACCGGCACGCCCAGGGCGTTGGCGGTGTCGTCGCCCATTTCCAGCAGGCGCATGCGCAGGCTCAGCATCAGGCTGCACGCCAAGGCCGCAGCGATGCACAGCAGCGCCGGCACGGCCTTGGCCCAGGTCATGCCATTGAGCGTGCCGGCGTTCCACAGCCCGGCCGACAGGGTGGCCTCCATCGAGCCATTGACCACCACCCAGGTGTTGAACGACACCAGCATGGCGCGCACGCCCAGGGCGATGATGATCAGCCGCAGGGTGCTGATGCCGTCACGCCAGGCCAGGCGGTAGACCACCACGGCGGTCAGCAGCCCGCCGATCAGTGCCGCCGAGGCGGTGCCCAACGTGCTGCCGTTGAACATCACCAAGGCCACCAGCACGCCGCTGTAGGCGCCGGTGTTGAAGCCCATGATGTCGGGGCTGCCCAGCGGGTTGCGCATCAATGACTGGAAGATCGCGCCGCTGACGCCCAATGCGGCGCCTAGTCCCAGTGCGGCTACGACCCGGGGCAGGCGCCACTGCATCACGATCATCTGCGTGCCATGGGGCGCCTGTCCAGTCAGGGCGTCCAGGACCTGGCCCAGGTTCAGCGCCAGGCTGCCGCTGGCCAGTGCCCAGGCGGCCAGGGCCAGGCACGCTAGGGTCAAGCTGACGGCCGTCAGCAGCGGGCGTTTATTGTGCAGGGCGCTCATCAGTTGGCCCCCAGGCGCTGACGCCGCGCCAGCCAGATCAACACCGGCGCGCCGATGAAGGCGGTGACCACCGACACGCGCATCTCATTGCTGGCGATCACCCGGCCCAGGGTGTCGGCGGCCAGCAGCAACGTTGGCGTCAGCAGCAGGGTGAAGGGCAGTTGCCGGCCATGCGCGGGCCCGGCCAGCCAGCGCGCCAGGTGCGGCATCATCAGGCCGACGAAGGCGATGGGACCGACGGCGGCGGTGGCCGAACCACACAATAGGGTGATCGCCAACAACCCGAGCAGTTGCGTGCGCAGCACGCGCGTGCCCAGGGCGGCGGCCATGTCCAGGCCCATGCCGATGCTGTCCAGCGCCCGGCTCAACGCCAGGGCCAGCACTAGGCCCAGGCCGATGGGCAGGGCAGCGGCCTTGATCAGTTGCAGGCTGCGCACGTCCAGCGAGCCGGCCTGCCAGTAGCGCACCTGGTCGAACACCAGCGGGTTGAGCAGGGTGATGCCGCTGCCGATGCCTTCCAGCACGGCGGTCAGGGCCACGCCCATCAAAGTCAGGCGCATGGGGCTGACGCGGCCGCCACCGGCAAAACCACCCAGGGTCACCAGCAGGTTGGCCAGCAGCGCGCCCACCAGGGCACACACCACGTATTGATCGGGGCCGTTGACGCCCAGCCAGGTCATGCCCACCACCAGGGCGAAGCTGGCGCCGGCGTTGATGCCCAGGATGCCGGGGTCGGCGAGGGGGTTGCGGGTCAGGGTCTGCATCAGCGCGCCGGCCACGCCCAGTGCGGCGCCGGCCAGCAGCCCGGCCAGGGTGCGCGGCAGGCGGGCGTCGGTGATGATCACGCAGTCGGGGCTGGTGCAGGCGCCGCTCAGGGCGTCTATGACCTGGGGCAAGGGCGCCAGGTGGGCGCCCACCTGCAGGCTGGCCAGTATGGCGATGATCAAGGCCAGGGCCGTGAGCGACAGGCGCAGGTAAGCCCTCATGAGCGGCCCTGCCAGAGCGGTGCGAACATCGTGAATCGCCTTAATGTATCGATACAAATACGAAGCATTCGTTTATACGCATGATTAGCGAATGCTATCATGCGCCCCGCCTGATAGGTAGTTCGCCTATCGATACAGGGGAGTTTCATGGCCAGACCATCGCTGTTTATCAACCTTTCGTTGCTGAAAACTCACGCTGCTTTCCGCACTGTGTTCCTGGCGCGTTTGCTGTCGCTGATCTCGCTGGGGTTGCTGGCCATTGCCGTGCCGGTGCAGATCCAGGCACTGACCCATTCGCCCATCCAGGTCGGGCTGGCGGTGACCCTGGCCGGCACCGGCATGTTCTTGGGGCTGATGTTCGGCGGGGTGCTGGCTGACCGCTACGAGCGCCGACGGCTGATCCTGCTGGCGCGGTCCACCTGCGGCATCGCTTTCGTGGGGCTGTGCCTGAACGCGACCCTGGCCGATCCTTCGCTGCTGGCCATCTACGCGCTGTCGCTGTGGGACGGCTTCTTCGGCGCCATCGGCGTGACCGCGTTGCTGGCGGCTACCCCTGCGCTGGTGGGCCGCGAGCACATGGTGCAGGCCGGTGCGATCAGCATGTTGACCGTGCGCCTGGGTTCGATCCTGTCGCCGCTGCTGGGCGGATTGCTGATTGCCGCCGGTGGCGTGGCCTGGAACTACGGCCTGGCCGCCTTCGGCACGCTGATCACCGTGTTGTTGCTGCTGCGCCTGCCGGCCTTGCCACCACCGCCCACGTCTCGCGAGCACCCGCTGCGTTCGCTGATCAACGGCATCGGCTTTCTGTTCGAAAACCGCGTGGTCGGCACCGTGGCGCTGATCGGCGGCCTGCTGACCCTGGCCAGCGCCGTGCGCGTGCTGTATCCGGCCCTGGGCGCCGACTGGCAACTGAACGCCACCGAGCTGGGCCTGGTGTACGCCGCCACGCCGCTGGGCGCGGCCATTGGCGCCATCACCAGCGGGCGTCTGGCGGCCACGGCGCGGCCGGGGCAGCGCATGATCGCCACCGCCGTGCTGGCCTTCGCCAGCATTGCCTTGTTCAGTGTGGTGCCGTCGTTCTGGCTGGCGCTGCTGTGCCTGGCCGGGTTCGGCTACTTGAGTGCGGTGAATGCGCTGTTGCAATACGCGCTGATCCAGGCCCAGACCCCCGACCACCTGCTGGGCCGCGTCAACGGCCTGTGGACCGCCCAGAACGTCAGTGGTGACGCCCTGGGCGCGGCCCTGCTCGGTGGCCTGGGCTCGTGGCTGCTACCGGCCAAGGCTGCCCTGGCCTTTGGCCTGGCAGCGGTGGCGGTAGGGTTGGTGCTGGCGCTGACCATGCGCCAGCTGCGTCATGTTCAGTTCGAGGCCGCAGCGGCCTGAACCTTGCCGCCGAACTGGGCCTGCAGGCGATCCAGCAAGTGGTTCGCGCTGTAATAGTCCAGGCGGAAGGTGTCGGCGCCCAGCGCGTACACATGCTGGCCGTCGATGGCCGGCAGGTGCGCCAGCAGGGTGTTGCTGAGCAGCGCCTGGGTGTCGGCCGGCTCCGCAGCGAACATCAGGAATGACTTGCCCGTCAACGCATCCGCCATGTGCTCGCCACCGGCCTGGATAATATCCTTGCGCTTGCCCATGCTCTGGCTGCTGGCCAGGGCCGGGGACGGCTCCGCCAGTGTGAAGCCCAGTTGCTCCAGCATCTGCCCCTGAGGGGAGGCGGCGGTCCAGATATTGGCCTGGCGTGCGGCCGGGTTGTAGACGAAGGCTGACACCGGTTGCGGCGGCAGGGTCAAGCTTTTGCGCAGTTGCGCCTGACGCTCGGCAAACGCTTCGATCAGCTTGCCAGCCTGGGCTTCGTGGCCGGTGGCCTGACCCAGCAGGGTTTCCAGCTGCTGCCAGCTTTTATCGTCGTAGTTGACCACCAGGGTGGGGGCGATGGCTGACAGTTGGTCGTACAGGGCCATGGCCGAGTCGCCGCCGGTGGCGCTGATCAGGATCAGGTCGGGGGCCTGACTGGCCACGGCTTCGGCGTTGGCCTCACCGATATACAGGCGTTTCACGTCACGGGCCTTGGCGATGGCACCCCATTGGCGCAGATAGCCCTGGTCGTCGGCGACGCGGTTGTTGGGCGTGGTGGCACCGCTGGCGACCACGGGCGCGTCGATGGCCAGCAGGGCGCCGGTCAGGGTCACGCTGGTGGACACGATGCGGGCGGGCGCGTGGTCCAGCACCACGCTGCCGTGCTCGCCGCTGACGGTGCGCGGCCAGCCGGCATCGGCGCGGGCGGTGCCGATCAGCATCGGCAGGCAAGCGGCCAGCACGCACAGGCTGGCGCGCAGGGAAGGGCGGGGGAGTCGAATGGACATGGGCGGTACATTCCTGATGGAGAATAAATCTCATTTTTATCAATGAGGTAATGAGGTGCAAGGGCAAGCGTGTCGGTGGTGGGTATCGAAAAAGATACTTTGCGCGATGACCAGCCAATCATTGGCTCTCTCTGTAAGGCTTACGCAGCTCTTGTGGGAGCGGGCTCTGCCCGCGAAGGCTGCACCGCATTACATCCGAAAGACTTCGGTGCCCTTTTCGCGGGCAGAGCCCGCTCCCACAAAGGGTTGGAATAAGTCGAAAATTGAACTGATAGCGCCATGCTGGCCTGCGTATCCACTGTGTAAATGTGGCGTTTTGCCTTGCTGCCATCGTTCAACACCCTTTGACAATGCCGCCTGCTATCCATAACCTTAACATGATTGATAGCAATTCTCATTAAGAGTCACGAGGCCATGGTCATGACGACACAGCACCTGGAAAACGAACGATACCGTGCCCACAGCGACAACCAGGACGCACGTTTCCTCTTCCGCTTCGGCACGCGCACCCTGCGCGGCCAGGGCATTTTCAGCCGCATCAGTACGGCGGCCGGCAGTGGCGGCGTCAGTTCCAGCGCCTTCCTTGCCGAGGTTGGCGCCGCGTTGGCCCAGGCCCGCCAGGCCGGCATCGACAACCCCATTGTCATGGGCGCCATCCCCTTCGACACCACCCAGCCTTCCTGCCTGTACATCCCACGCGACTGCGCGTGGGTAGAGGAACAGCAGCAGGCTGGCGCCGCCCCAGGGGCCGCCCGCCCAGGCGTCGTGGCCCAGCGCAGCATTCCCGATGAAGCGGGCTTCAAGGCCGCGGTCAACCAGGCGATTGCCAACTTCCGTTCCAGCCCGATCCGCAAGGCGGTGCTGTCGCGTCAACTCGACGTGCAGCTCAATGCGCCCGTGGACGTCGACCAAGTGCTGGCCAACCTGGCCGCGCAGAACCCCTCGGGCTATCACTTCCGCGTGCCCATGGCCGACGGCGCCGAACTGATCGGCGTCAGCCCCGAGTTGCTGGTGCGCAAGACCGACGACAAGGTGTTCACCAACCCCTTGGCCGGTTCCGCCAAGCGCCGCGTCGATGCCGCCCAGGACCGTGAAGTGGGCGAAGCACTGCTGGTGTCGGAGAAGGATCAATACGAACACCGCCTGGTGATCGAAGACATCCGCCGCGTGCTGGAGCCGGTGTGCAGCCAGCTGGACGTGCCGGCCGGCCCGTCGCTGCTCAGCACCGCCGCCATGTGGCACCTGTCCACGGCCCTGGAAGGGCAACTGCGCGACCCGGAAACCTCGGCGCTGCAACTGGCCTGCCAGATCCATCCCACGCCCGCTGTGTGCGGTGCGCCGACGCAACTGGCGCGTAAGCTGATCGACCTGGTGGAGCCGGTGGAACGCGGCCTGTTCAGCGGCATGGTCGGCTGGTGCGACAGCCACGGCAACGGTGAGTGGGTAGTGACCATCCGCTGTGGCACCGTGCAGCACGACCGCATCCGCCTGTTCGCCGGCGCCGGCATCGTCGAGGCCTCGTGCCCCGAGGCCGAATGGAAGGAAACCCAGGCCAAGCTGGGCACCATGCTGGCCGCCTGCGGCCTGGACGCACAGGCGGGCTGCCAATGAGCATCGCCTTTTCGCCGTGGCCCGCTGACCTGGCCGCTCATTACCGCGCCCAGGGCCACTGGCTCGACCGGCCGATGACCGACATCCTCGCCCAACAGGTGCAGGCCCGCCCCGACGCGCCGGCCATCATTTGCGGCGAGCGCACCCTGAGCTACGCCGAGGTTGATCGGCAGTCCGACAACCTGGCCGCCTACCTGCACGCCAGCGGTCTGCGCGCCCATGACACGGCGCTGGTGCAACTGCCTAACATCGCTGAGTTCTACGTCACCTTCTTTGCCCTGATGAAGCTGGGCGTGGCGCCGGTCAACGCGTTGTTCAGCCATCAGCGCCAGGAGCTGCTGGCCTACGCTCGGCAGATCCAGCCCAAGGCGCTGATCGCCTCCAGCCGTCATGGGCTGTTCGGCAACGACAACTTTGTCAATGAACTGCGCGACGTGGCGCCCGGCCTGGCCACCGTGGTGCTGGACGGCGCCGACCTGCAGCAGCACCTGCAAGCAGCGGCCCGCGACTTCGTGGCCACGCCCACCGAAGGCGGCCAAGTGGCGTTCTTCCAGCTGTCCGGGGGCAGCACCGGCACGCCCAAGCTGATCCCGCGTACCCACAATGACTATTACTACAGCCTGCGCCGCAGCGCGGAACTGTGCGGCCTGACCCCGGCCACGCGCTTTCTCAGCGCCTTGCCGGCCGGCCACAACTACACCCTCAGTTCGCCCGGCGCCCTGGGCGTGTTCATTGCCGGTGGCTGCGTGGTCATGGCCAGCGACCCCGAACCGCTGAACTGTTTCGCCCTGATCGAACGCCACGGCGTGGATTGGGTGCCGCTGGTGCCGCCAGCCGTGGCCCTGTGGCTGCGCGCCGCGCCCGAGCATCGCCAGCGCCTCAAGACCCTGGCCGTGCTGCAAGTGGGCGGCGCCAACTTCTCCGAAGCCCTGGCGCGCCGCGTGCCCCAGGAGCTGGGCTGCAAGCTGCAGCAGGTGTTTGGCATGGCCGAAGGCCTGGTCAACTACACCCGCCTGGACGATGACAGCGACCGCGTGTTCACCACCCAGGGCTGCCCGATGAGCGGCGACGACGAGATCCGCGTGCTCGACGAAGAGGGCCAACCCGTGCCCCAGGGCGAGCCCGGCATGCTCGCCACCCGCGGCCCGTACACCTTCCGCGGCTACTACCTGGCCCCCGAGCACAACGCCCAGGTGTTCGACGCCGAAGGCTTCTACTACTCGGGCGACGTGGTGCAACAGGACGCCGACGGCTACCTGAAAGTGGTCGGGCGGGTGAAGGACGTGATCAACCGCGGCGGCGAAAAGATCGCCGCCGAGGAAATCGAAAACCTGCTGCTGCATCACCAGGCCGTCACCCACGTGGCGCTGGTGGCCATCCCCGATGAGCTGATGGGCGAGAAGAGCTGCGCCTGCGTGGTGGCCAACGATGCCAGCCTCAAGCCCTCGGACCTGCGCAAGTACCTGCGCGCCCAGGGCGTGGCCGACTACAAGCTGCCCGACCGCTTCCAGTTCATGGCCGAACTGCCGCTGACCGCGGTGGGCAAGATCAACAAGAAGCAGCTGCGCGAGACCCTGCGCGCAGCCCTCGACAACGCATCCGCATAAGGCTTTACCCATGGCTATCCCGAAACTCGCCAGCTACCCCATGCCCACGGTCGCAAGCTTCCCGGCCAACAAGGTCAGCTGGACCCTGGACCCGTCGCGCGCGGTGCTGCTGATTCACGACATGCAGGAATACTTCCTGGACTTCTACGGCGAAGACAGCCCGCTGGTGGCGCAGCTGGTCGCCAACGTGGTGGCCCTGCGCGCGTGGTGCCACGCCCAAGGCATTCCGGTGGTGTACACCGCGCAGCCGTCCGAGCAAAGCCCGGAAGACCGCGCCCTGCTCAACGACATGTGGGGCCCGGGCCTGACCACCGCCAGCCGCCAGGTGCAGCAGGTGGTGGCGCCGCTGCGCCCGCTGCCCCAGGACACCGTGCTGGTGAAATGGCGCTACAGCGCGTTCATCCGCTCGCCCCTGGAGCAGATGATCAAGGAAGGCGGCCGCGACCAGCTGATCATCTGCGGCGTGTACGCGCACATCGGCTGCATGGTCAGCGCCACCGAGGCGTTCATGCGGGACATCAAGCCGTTCTTCGTCGGCGATGCGCTGGCCGACTTCTCCGAAGAAGAACACCGCATGGCCCTGCGCTACGTGGCCACTCGTTCCGGCTACGTCACCGACGTGCAGAGCATCGTTGGCCAGCAGGCGCCGACGCTCGACCTGGCCTGGCTGCTGGGCCAGGTGCAACCCTTCCTGGACGCCGACGACGGCGAGCCCGAGGCTGACGATAACCTGATGGACTTCGGCCTGGACTCGGTGCAGGTCATGACCCTGATCGGCAACTGGCAGCGCCAGGGCCTGGACGTCAGCTTCGCCGACCTGGCCAGCAAACCGACCCTGGCCGGCTGGCTGGACGTGCTGCTGGCCAAACAGGCCGCCTGACCTTTCTTCAACACGCCGCCCCGGCATGGGGCGGCTCGCTGCGAGTGAATACCATGGATTTTTCCAACAAGTGCGTGTGGGTGACCGGTGCGGGCCAAGGCATCGGCCTGCAGGTGGCACTGCGCTTCCAGGCGGCCGGCGCCGAAGTCATCGGCTTTGACCGTGCCTTCACCCAAGGCGAATACCCGTTCCAGACCGTGGTGCTGGACGTCACCGACGCGACCGCAGTGGAGCAGGTGTGCCAGGAAATGCTCGGCCAGCACCCGTGCATCGACGTGCTGGTCAACGGTGCCGGCGTATTGCGCCTGGGCAACAGCGACGAGCTGTCGGTGGCGGACTGGCAGGCGTGCTTCGACGTCAACGTGTCGGGCCCGTTCTACCTGTTCCGCCAACTGGTGCCGGTGTTCAAGGCCCAGGGCCGCGGCGCGGTGGTCAGCATCGCCTCCAACGCCGCCCACGTGCCGCGCATGCAGATGGCCGCCTACTGCGCGTCCAAGGCGGCGATGGTGGCGCTCAACAACTGCATCGGCCTGGAACTGGCCGGCCATGGCGTGCGCTGCAACCTGGTGTCGCCGGGCTCCACCGACACGCCGATGCTGCGCGACATGGTCGGTGGCCCGCAGGGCTTCCCGCGCTTGGTGGCGGGGTTGCCGGAGCATTACAAGCTGGGGATTCCGCTGAACAAGATTGCGACCACTGATGAGATTGCCAACGTGGTGTTGTTCTTGGCGTCGGATTTGGCGAGTCATGTGACGATGCAGGATTTGGTGGTGGATGGGGGGGCTACGCTGACGGCTTGAGGTTTTTTAGTGTTCATGCGATCGCGCGCCGCCCGCGCGGCGCTTCCCCGCCTCACGCGCAAGCCCGGTCCTACATTTGTTGCAACGTACCATTGCCCGTGAGATCGCCTGGTCCGCCTTGTGTGCTCACTGCAGATCTGTAGTGAATACACAAGGCGGACCAGGTGATGGGACTGACATAACTGGCCCGAAACAAATGTAGGACCGGGCTCTGCCCGGGAAGCGCCGCGCGGGCGGCGCGCGATCTCATGAACGCCGGAAAAACATCGGCTGGCGCCCCCTGGGGAACCCCACAAAACCATCGGCTGGCGCCTGGTGAACCCTCCAAAAAACCAACGACTAGCGCCTGGAAACCCCACCCAAAGCCCCAGCCAACCCCTCCGGCACCACCGCCGCCTCCTGCTTGCGCTGCACCCGAAACGGCTCCACGCACTGCGCCACATACCCCACCGGATAATCCGGCCGATCACCAATCCCCACATCATCCCCCAACCGATATTCAGGCAAGTACAGCGACGTACCCAGCAACCGGTCCCACACGCTGAAGAACAGCCCGAAGTTCACATCGCCCACGCGCCCATACTTCAAATGATGCAGCCGATGCACCGGCGCCCAGGCGAACACATGGCGCAATGCGCCAATGCGCATGTCGACATTGCTGTGCTGCAGCAACAACTGAATACCCACCGCAAACCCGAGCAGCGCCGCCAACTGCGGTGACAGGCCCAGCAACAGCAACGGCACCACCCCGCCCAGTGCCTCCAGGGTCTGGTGCAACGGGTGCTTCATCAACCCATTGAAGCCATACATGCGCTGCACGCTGTGATGCACGCTGTGCAGACGCCACAGCAGCGGGATGCGGTGGCTGGCGAAGTGCACCAGGGTAATGCCCAGGTCGGCGATGGGCAGCGCCAACGCCAACTGCAGCCACAACGGCCAATGGCTGGGCCATAGCCCTGGGTTGGGCAGCAAAAAAGCCAGCAGCGGGATGGTGATCACCCCCAGGCCGTTGATGCCTTCGTTGACCAGCGCGTGCAACAGGTCGCGTGGCTCGTCGTTGTGGCTGGCGTTCCATTCCCGCCGGTAGGGCAGCAGGCGTTCGGCCAGGGTGGCCACCAACACCGCCACCGCCAGCAACCCCAACAGCATGGGCAAGGGCCAGCCATCCCCCACCAGCCAGAGGCCGGCGGCCAGGAAACCGAGGAAGAACAAGGGGGCATAAAGCCAGGAAAACAGCGTGCGCATAACAGGTACTCCGCATTTACCGATAAGGGCACACCCTAAGGTGTGCATCGTCCGTGGCGCTTGAACAAACGGCGCAAGCAGCGGACGTTAGCGGAGGGGTACAAGGCAAATCTGTAGGAAATTTCCCAAGATATGCAATTCCCTATAGCAATGGCCGCCTTGTGGGAGCGGGTTCTACCCGCGAAGAAGGTAACGCGGACTTGCTGGGATACCGCGGTGTGCTTTTCGCGGGTAGAACCCGCTCCCACATAGGCAGTTGCTGCTACAGGGGCGGGCGGATGGAGGAAATAGTCACACGCGATTGTCTTTCATGGCCTGGGCGATGTAATCGGCCTGGCGGATGGCCCAGGGAGGTGGTCTCCATTTCGTAACCGCCGACGAAGCCACGTTCGGGTTTGAACTTGACTTCGTCGCTGTTGTTCCTGGCCATGACGGCGGGTGAGGACGTGCCTGAAGAGCGTGATGCGCGCCAGGTGTATACCTTCGGTCGGCAGTCAGTGCTGGAGCTGACGCATAACTGGGGTACCGAGAGCGACGATTCGCAGTACCGCAACGGCAACAAGGACCCGCGCGGGTTCGGGCATATCTGCTTCAGCGTGCCGGACATCGAAGCGGCGTGCATGCGCTTTGATCGGTTGCAGATTCCCTTCGTCAAGCGCCTGGACAAGGGCATGAAGCATGTGGCGTTCATCAGTGACCCGGATGGGTACTGGATCGAGATCGTGCAGGCGGATTTGTTGGCGGATCTGGGGCAGTAGCCCCCACCGCCTGCAGCAACCGTCTTGAAAACGCGTTGCCCGCATCGCGACTAAAGTCGGCTCCTACGCCGTCCGTGGTAGGAGCCGGCCTTGGCCGCGATACAGACGACGCGGTTCTGTAGCAAGCCAGTTCAGAATACCGACCAGTCAATCCGCTCGCTCAGCAGCTCCAGCGCCTTCATCCCCGCCAGCGAATTGCCCGCCGCATTGAGCTCCGGCGACCACACGCACACCGTGAACTGCCCCGGTACCACGGCGATGATGCCGCCGCCCACGCCGCTCTTGCCCGGCAGCCCTACGCGGTAGGCGAAGTTGCCGGCCTCGTCATACAGCCCGCTGGTGGCCATGATCGAGTTCACCTGCTTGCTCTGCCGTGGGGTCAGAATCTGCTCGCCGCTGTGCTTGCAGAATCCCTCGTTGGCCAGGAAGCAGAAGGCCTTGGCCAGATCCACGCAGTTCATCTGCAGCGCGCAGTGGCTGAAGTAGCTGCGCAGCACCGCTTCCACCTCGTTGTGGAAGTTGCCGAACGAC
Organism: gamma proteobacterium L18; assembly: GCA_000497835.1. GTDB lineage: Bacteria > Pseudomonadota > Gammaproteobacteria > Pseudomonadales > Pseudomonadaceae > Aquipseudomonas. The sequence goes on from KI547171.1 coordinate 48,252, forward strand.
TGCATCAGGTAGGCCATGGCCGCGTTGCGCGAGCGGTGCTGGTATTCGGACTCGGCCACCTTGCCGTCCACCAGTACGTGGGGGTTGCCCGACAGCCTGCGCACGAAATCACGCATCGACAGCGCCGGGGCGGCGAAGCGCGACTGGTTGATGTCGCAGATCACCAGCGCCCCGGCATTGATGAACGGGTTGCGCGGCCGGCCGCGTTCGAATTCCAGTTGCACCAGCGAATTGAATGGCTGCCCCGACGGCTCATGGCCCAGGCGCTCCCAGATCGCCTCGCCCGAATGCCCGATGGCCTGCACCAGGCTGAACACCTTGGAGATGCTCTGCACCGAGAACGGCACGTAGGCGTCGCCGGCGCAGTGCAGGCTGCCGTCGTTGCCGTACACGGCGATGCCCAGTTGGTTGGCCGGTACCTCCGCCAGCGCCGGGATGTAGTCGGCGACCTTGCCCTGGCCGATCAGGGGGCGCACTTCGTCGAGGATCTGGGTCAACAGCGTTTGCATGAAAAGGGGCCTGTTATAGATTTGGTGGCGCAGAGCAGACGCCGCCCGCGTGCGGTAAAGCACACCCTTGTGGGAGCTGGCTTGCCAGCGAGCTGTCGAGGCCCGAAAAGCTCGCTGGCAAGCCAGCTCCCACAATCAGGTATGATGCAGCACGCCTATCCGGAGCCTTCACCCTCAATGCCCAGTATCACCCTGTTCCAGACCCCGCCGCCCGAGTCGTTCCACAGCCAGATTCAGCAACTGGTGATCGACAACCTGACCGCCATCAGCGCCGTGGCGCTGCCGGCCAGCAACGCGCTGTACCCGCTGTACCAGTACGGCGTGGGCTTCGAGGTGCATCAGTACCTGAAGGCCATGGACGGTTCGCTCGGTTTCCCGGTGGAAGTGGTGGCGGCGCTGGACGACGAAGACCCGTCGCAACTGCTGGGCTTTGCCCTGTACCTGCCGCTGACCGGTGACCCCCAGGCCTGTTCGCTGCTGTACTTGGCGGTGAAGCAGAGCCACCGCCGCCAGGGCATCGCCAAGGCCATGGTGCAGAAGATGCTGAGCCGCTACCCCCATGCCGAGCTGGGCTGTGTGGTCAGCCAGGTGGCCTGCGGACAGGCGCTGGGGTTCCAGGTGCTGGGCACCCGCGGTTCGCAGGTGTTGATGAACACCCGCGATCATCAATCCGAAGGCTTGAAGCCGGTGCTGGACACCGACGCGATCTACCGCACGGTGGAAGTGCGGCAGATCCACGCCTACCTGCTCAAGCAGCATGGCGAGAAGACCATGGTCAACGCCGAGAAGCAGCGCGACCGTCACCTGGACCACCTGGCCCGCGAAGCCCAGGCCTTCGTCAAGGTGCACCTGGGCCTTTAAAAACGCGGTTTCACGGTTTTCCAGTCGGGCTTGTAGCGCTGCATCTGGCGCACGTCGTCACGCTGGCGGATGCCGCAGCTCAGGAACTGGTCGTGCAGCTTGCCCAGTTGGTCATGGTCCAGCTCCAGGCCCAGGCCCGGGGCGCGGGTGATCTTCACGCAACCGTCGACGATGGGCAACTTGCCGCCCTTGATCACTTCCTCGTCCGGCTCCTGCCAGGGGTAGTGGGTGTCGCAAGCGTAGTCCAGGTTCGGCACGGCGGCGGCCACGTGGGCCATGGCCATCAGGCTGATGCCCAGGTGCGAGTTGGAGTGCATGGACACGCCCAGGCCGAACACCTGGCACATCTTGGCCAGCGTCTGGGTGTCGCGCAAGCCGCCCCAGTAATGATGGTCGGCCAGCACGATCTGCACGCTGTTGAGGGCCACGCTGCGACGGAATTCGTCGAAATCGGTGACCACCATGTTGGTCGCCAGCGGCAGGCCGGTGCGCTTGTGCAGCTCGCTCATGCCGTCCAGGCCCGGGGTCGGGTCTTCGTAGTACTGCAAATCGTCGCCCAGCAGTTCGGCCATGCGGATGGCCGTTTCCAGTGACCAGTTGCCGTTGGGGTCGATGCGCAGCGGGTAGCCGGGGAAGGCCTTTTTCAGTGCCTTGATGCAGGCCACTTCATGCTCGGGCGGCAGGGTGCCGGCCTTCAGCTTGATGCTTTTGAAACCGTAGGCTTCGATCATGCGCCGGGCCTGGGCGACGATCTGCTGCTCGCTGAGGGCCTCGCCCCAGTTGTCGGGTTTGTAGGGCGAGTCGATGTGCTGGGCGTACTTGAAGAACAAGTAGGCACTGAACGGCACTTCGTCACGCAGGGCGCCGCCCAGCAGGTCCACCAGCGGCACGTTGAGGTAATGCGCCTGCAGGTCCAGGAACGCCACTTCGAACGCCGAGTAGGCATTGCTCACCGCTTTGCTGGCGTGGGAACCGGGGGCCAGTTCGGCGCCGGCCAGGCTGCTGGTGCGGTTGGCCGCCACCGTGGCTTCGACCAACTGGCGCAGGTGGTTGAGGTTGAACGGGTCCAGCCCGATCAACTGGTGTTGCAACTGTTGCTGGATGGCCAGCGCCGGGGCGTCGCCATAGCTTTCGCCCAAGCCGATGTAGCCGTTGTCACTCTCGATCTCGATGATCGAGCGCAGGGCGAAGGGTTCGTGGATACCGCTGGCGTTGAGCAGTGGCGGGTCGCGGAAGGCGATGGGGGTGACGGTCACGCGCTTGATTTTCAAAGGATGGCTCCTGACAGGTGCAGTCGGTTCAAACCACCAGCGCCGCTGGCTTGCGATGGCCAGCGCGGGGCGCGCGGTTGGCGGGGGTAGTGCGGGCGAAGAAGATCACCACGGCGGCCACCAGCGAGGTGGCGGCCAGGCCATAAAGGCCGCCTTCGATGCTGCCGGTGGTCTGCTCCAGAAAGCCGAAGGTGGCCGGGGCGACGAAGCCGCCCAGGTTGCCGATGGAGTTGATCAGGGCAATTACCGCCGCAGCGATGCGGGCGTCCAGGTACCCCTGGGGGATGGGCCAGAACAGCGCCGAGGCCGCCTTGAAGCCGATGGCGGCGAAGCAGATGGAGACGAACGCGAACACCGGCCCGCCGGTGGTGGACATGAACATGCCCACGGCGGCCACCACCAGGGTCACGGCCACCCAAGCCTGCTGGTGCTTCCACTTGGCCGCCAGGGCGGCAAAGCCGTACATGGCGACGATGGAAATCAGCCAGGGCACCGAGTTGAACAGGCCCACCTGGAAGTCGCCCAGGTTGCCCATTTTCTTGATCATGCTGGGCAGCCAGAAGGTGGCGCCGTAGATGGTCAGGGCGATGGAGAAATAGATGAAGCAGAACAGCGCGATCTGCCGATCGGCCAGCAGCTTGAACATCGACGGTTTGCTGACCTGCTGGGCCTCACGGACGCGCTGTTCTTCGGCGATGGCGGTTTCCAGCGCGTCCTTCTCCTCTTCGCTTAACCAGCGCGCTTCACGCGGGTGCGATTGCAGCCAGAACCACACGAAGCCACACAGCACCAGCGAGGCGCCGCCCTCGATCAGGAACATCCACTGCCAGGCGTGCAGGCTCAGGGCGTTGATGCTCAGCAAGGCGCCGGACACCGGCCCCGAGATCACCGAGGCAATCGCCGAGCCGCTGAGGAAAACCGCCATGGCCTTGCCGCGTTCGGCGGCCGGCAGCCACTGGGTGAAGTAATAGATGATGCCGGGGAAGAACCCGGCCTCGGCGGCGCCCAGCACAAAACGCAGCACGTAGAAGCTGGTCTCGCCGCGCACGAAAGCCATGGCCATGGCCGCCGCGCCCCAGGTGAACATGATGCGTGTCAGCCAGGCCCGGGCGCCAAAGCGTTGCAGCAGGATGTTGGAAGGCACCTCGAACAGCGCGTAGCCGATGAAGAACAGCCCGGCGCCCAGCCCGTAGGCCGCAGCGCCAATGCCCAGGTCGGCTTCCATGTGGCTGCGCACGAAACCGATGTTGACCCGGTCGATGTAGTTGACGATGAACATCATCACGAACAGCGGCAGCACGTGGCGCTTTACCTTGGTGGCCGCGCGCTCGAGGACCGTACTGGCGGTGGCTGGCTGGAGGGTTTTCAAGGGCGACTCCCGGTATTGTTTTTGTGGGGACAGGCCGATGATGGACGCCTGGATTGTTCCCGTCTAATCTAACCTGGCACTTGATTGATACCAGGATTGAATCAATGTTCGAGCTGACCCAGTTGCGCTGCTTCACCACCGTGGCCACCGAGCTCAACTTTCGCCGCGCCGCCGAACGCCTGAACATGACCCAGCCGCCGCTGAGCCGGCAGATCCAGTTGCTGGAGCACCACCTGGGCGTCGAACTGTTCACCCGCAGCACCCGCAGCGTGGCGTTGACCGCCGCCGGCCGGGCGTTCTTCGTCGAGGCCCAGAACCTGCTGGAGCGCTCCCAGCAGGCTGCCGTGGCGGCGCGGCGGTTTGCCGAGGGCGATATTGGTTCGGTGGCGATCAGCTTCGTCGGCAGTGCGGTGTATGAATTCCTGCCCAAGGTGATCGCCGAAGCGCGGCTCAAACAGCCCCACGTGAAAATTGACCTGGCGGAGATGAACACCTACACCCAGCACGAAGCCCTGCGCGCCCGGCGCATCGACCTGGGCATCGCCCGTGCGCCTTTGCTGGAACCGGGCTACGCCACTGAATGCCTGGTGCGCGAGCCGTTCATGCTCGCGGTGCCGCGCAGTCACGCCCTGGCCACGAGCGATGAAGTCCGGGTGCAGGACCTCGACGCTCAGCCGTTCCTGATGTACTCCCACGCCGCCTACCCGCCGTTCAACGAACTGCTCACCGGCATGCTGCGCTCGGCGCGGGTGGCGCCGGATTATGTGCAGTGGCTGGGCTCGTCGTTGACCATCCTGGCGCTGGTCAACGCCGGGCTGGGGTTGGCGCTGGTGCCCCGCTGCGCGACCAGCGTGGTGTTCAAGAACGTGGTGTTTCGCGAGATCGACCTGGGGGAGGGGGTGCAGAGTGAATTGCATCTGATCTGGCGCGAGGACAATGACAACCCGGCGTTTGCGATGTTGTTGGAAGGTATACGTGGCGCGGCAGAGAACCTTCAGGCCACGCCACCGGTGTAAAGCCCTAAAAACAAAGGCGGACCAGGCAATCCCCCAGACATAACTGGCCCGAAACAGATGTAGGACCGGCCTCTGGCCGGGAAGCGCCGTGCGGACGGCGCGCGATCTCAAGCGCGCCACAAACCTCAAGACATGCCCCTCTGATATACAACACTATCCTGTAGCCGCTGCCGTCAGGCTGCGCTGGCCCGATGCCTCGCTGAAAGTCTCCAGTGTTCACGCAGGCCAGCGCAGCCTGGCGGCAGCGGCTACGGGACTGTGGTATGGCTTAAAGGTGCATGTCGGTGTCTTCACGGCGCGCTTGAGATCGAGCGCCGCCCGCGCGGCGCTTCCCGGGCAGAGCCCGGTCCTACATCTGTTTCGGGCCAGTTATGTCTGTGAGGTTGCCTGGTGCGCCTTGTTTTCAAGGCATTGGATTTGTGTCGCCGCCGTGTATGGTTGCGTAGTAGGCGCAGGACGTTACACCTCGCCGAACTACTCACCGCACTACCGCTGTAAGCGCGCCAGGCTGAGCAGCGCCATCAGCGCCAGGCCGGCGATCAGTGCCGCCAATACCGTGATGCCGGTGTTCAAGCCATGCAGATCGATCAAGTGACCGGTCACGACGGGTAGCGCGCCGGCCGGCACGTAGCCGCCCATGTTGAACACGCCATTGGCCTCGGCGCGACGGTTGGCCGGTACGTGCAAGGCGATCAGGCTCAGGCCGCCCAGTTGCCCCAGGCCTTGCCCGGCACCGGCCAGCAGCGCCGACAACACCAGCCAGGCCACCGACACCTGTTGCAACGCCACCCACAGGCTGGCCATGGCCAGTACCGTGGCCACGCCGCTGAGCAGGAAGATGCGCGGCACCGCCAGGCGCTGCACGCTGAACTGTACGGCCACGCCCACCATGAACATGGCAAAGGCGGTGCCGCCCGCGATCAACGGGCTGCCCACATGGGCGAAAGCGGCAAACAGGCTGGGGCCCAGGCTGAGCACGAACGAGGTGGCGGTGATGCCCGGGCCGAAGAAGGCGATGCCGCGCACCACATGGCCCAGACTCTCACGCGGTACCGCAGGCAGGCGAAGCGTCAGGGGTTTGCTGGAGGGCGGGCGGCGGGGCAGGGCCAGCACCACGGTCATGGCCAGGGCCAACAGGGCCAGCTCCAGGTTGAACACCACGGCCAGGGGATGCTGGCTGTAGTGGGCCATGACCCCGGCCAGCAAGGGCCCGGTGCCGGCGCCCAGTACCATGGCCACCGAGGCCAGCAGCGAGGCTTGGCGCTTCTGTTGCTCACCGGCCTGGTCGACGACGTTGGCCATGCCGGCGGAAACGATGATGCCTACGGCAACACCGGTCAGCAGGCGCGCTACCATCAGCAGGGCGACGCTGTTGGCCAGCTGGAACAGTACGGCGGCGACCATCGCCAGCAGCAGAGCGGGTACCAGCAGCGCCTTGCGGCCGAAGTGGTCGGACAGTTGCCCCGCCACCAGCAGGGTGCCCAGCAGGCCGAGGATGTAGCAGGTGAAAATCGTCGCCAGGGTACCGGCGCCGAAGCCCATCTGTTGTTGCCAGTAGCCGTACAGCGGGGTGGCGGCGTTGGAGAGGATGAATACTGCGGTCACCACCCAGGCGGCGCGCAGCAGCCGGGTGGTGGAGGTGATGGGGGGCGCGGTGAGGGCGCATGGGGAGGTGGTCATGGTTGCAGCACCGTTTAGTCGTTCGAGGCGGCCGATGCTAGTGGTTAAAGGCTTGCGGTTAAATTCCCCAAGGCTGCTAACGGCTTGTGCAAAATTTCACAAGGGACCTGGGTCGTCTGTTCCGGCCCCTCGCGAGCAAGCTTTGCTCCCACAGTGGTGAGCCATGTACCGTGGTTGGCTCACCACTGTGGGAGCAAAGCTTGCTCGCGATGGCGTCAGTAGGTCCCACCACGGGCTTCGACGCATTCGACAATAAAATCCATCACCGCGCGGATAGGCGCCGCGTTGCGCACATCTTCATGCACCGCCAGCCACACTTCGCGGATCAGACAGGGCCCATCCGGGTCCAGCGCCACCAGCCTGTGCTCGGCGGCCATGAACGAAGGCAGCGCCACCACCCCCGCACCGCCCTCGGCGGCAATCGCCTGAATGCGCAGGTCGTTGCTGGTCAGCGTGACCGGGCGGCCGTTGGCCTGCTCCTGCATCCACTGCACGTACACCGAACCTTCCATGCTTTCGTCATAGCCAATGAACACGTAGTCGCCGGTGCGCGTCAGGTAGTCGGGGCTGGCGTACAGGCGAAACTCCAGCTGGCCCAGGCGCCGCGCCACCAGGGTCGGTTCGCTGGGGCGCATCAGGCTGATGGTGATGTCGGCTTCACGCCGCGCCAGCGAGGCCCGCGCCTTGTCGCCCACCAGGCGCAATTTCAGCAAGGGATGGCGCTGGGTGAGTTCGCCCACGCGCGGGGCGATCAGCGTGCCGATGAAGGCGGGCGGCGAGGACACCACCACTTCGCCCTGCACCTGATCCTGGCCGCCGCCGGCAAAGCGCTCCAGGGCGAACGAGGCGTGGTTCATCTGTTCGCCGAACTCGCTGACCCGTACCCCCTCGGCGGTCAGCACATAGGCCCGCTGCCGACGGTCCACCAGCTTCAGGCCCAGGGAGGCCTCCAGGGCCGCGATGCGCCGCGCCACCGTGGCATGGTCCACGCGCAGCAGCCGCGCGGCCGCCGACAGGGAGCCGGCGCGTGCAAACAGGCAGAAATAACGAAGGTCTTCCCAGTCGAACATGACGGCTTCCACAGTGAGCGAGGCGAAATCATAGGCCCTTGTGCCGCCAACACAAACCGTGGGTGCAGGTACAATGGCCCATCGTTCATTTTATTCAGGAAAGGGCCATGGCCTCGTACTCGCAACTCTTCGCCCTCGGCCTGCCGTTCGACACCTTCGTCGCCACCGGGCTGCCGGCCGAAATCGCCACCGTCACACAGGCGCGCCAGGCTTGCCTGACACTTGATGAGCAGCGCCTGGCCACGGTCAAGGGCGATTACTACCTGCTGGCCGCGGGTGAGATGTGGTGCCCGGACTGCCAACTCAACCTCACCGCGCTGCAGGCACTAAGCCTGGCGCAGCCACGGGTGCACCTGAGCATCATCAGCAAGTCCCGCGCCGAGCACGACCTGCGCGAGCGCCTAGGGCTGGAAAAGGTGTCTATCCCGCTGGTAATAGTGTTGGACAGTAATTTTGAACAGGTCGGTCTATTTGTCGAACGTCCCCGTCTGGTGGTCGAAGGCGACGACCAAACACTGGCGGCCTACAAGGCTGGCCAGCACCTGCAGGCCACCGTCGACGACGTGCTGGCGATCATCGAAACGGCCCAGGGGCGCCGATAATCCGGCAAACGCGGGATAAAAGCCGCCGAACGGTGCTTATCCCTTGAAAAACCTCGCCGATACTCTCCTAACCACAAGGAGGTCCTCGGCCCATGTTCAACACCGCACTGAAACAGCAGCTCGCCGAACAAACTGCCGAATTGAACGAGCTGCGCCAGCTCGTCGACGGCCTGCAACGGGAAATGCTGACCCTGAGCGTCGATGCGCAACTGCGCATCGATGGCTGCAACGAAGGGTTTGCCAAGGCTTTGGGTTATTCGGTGGGACAACTGGTGGGGCGGCCGATGGGCGAGATCGTCCCGGCCTATGTGTCGAAGTTGCCCTGCTACCACGGCCTGATGGCGGCCATCGGCAACGGCACCTCGGTGACCGACAACTACCGTTTCCTGCGCGCCGATGGTTCGCTGGTGTGGATCCGGGCTCACTGGCAACCGGTGACCGATGAACGCGGCAACACCCTGCATGTGCGCTGCTTCGCCAACAACATCACCGCCAATATCGAGAAGTCGGCAGAGAGCACCTCGTTCATGGAAGCGCTGCTGCGCTCAACGGCGGTGATCGAATTCGACCTCAAGGGCACGGTGCTGTCGGCGAACGATCAGTTCCTGCGGGCCATGGGTTACACCCTCAGTCAGGTCAAGGGCCAGCACCACCGGCTGTTCTGCACCAGCGAAGAAACCAGCTCGCACAAGTACACCGAGTTCTGGGCCACCCTCAACCGTGGCGAGTTCGTGGCCGGGCGTTTCAAGCGCATCGACAGTCATGGCCACCCGGTGTGGCTGGAGGCCACGTACAACCCGGTGTACGACCCTGAGGGCAACCTCAGCAAGGTGGTGAAATTCGCCACCGTGGTCAGCGACCAGGTGGCCCGCGAGGAGGAAGTCAACGCCGCCGCCCACACCGCCTATGGCATTTCCCAGCAAACCGACGTCACCGCCCAGCGCGGTGCGGTGGTGGTCAACGACACCGTGCAGACCATGCGCAAGCTGGCCGAGGACATGCAGTCGGCGTCCACCGGCGTCGAGGCCCTGGGCAAGCAGTCGCTGTTGATCAGCTCGATCATCCAGACCATCAGCAGCATTGCCCAGCAGACCAACCTGCTGGCGCTCAACGCAGCCATTGAAGCGGCGCGGGCCGGCGAGCAAGGGCGCGGGTTTGCCGTGGTGGCCGATGAAGTCCGGCAACTGGCCGGCCGCACCAGTACGGCGACAGAAGAAATCGCTGCGGTGGTGCAGCAGAACCAGACCCTGGTGGAAGGCACCGTGCGGGAAATGGCCAACAGCAAGAGCCAGGCCGAGCAGGGCGTGCAGCTGGCCAGCCAAGCGGGCGAGGTGATCGTCGAGATTCAGGAAGGGGCGCGCAAGGTGGTGGATGCGGTGGGGCGGTTTGCGCATCAGTTGAGTTGATTGGGTGGCTGTACCGGCCTCTCGCGAGCAAGCTTTGCCACAGTGGGAGATCTATGGTGCTGGGCAACCTGTAGCAGCGGCCGTCAGGTCGCGTCACAGGCGCCGCGCACTGCCTGACCCACCGCGCCGCCTGTGACGCAGCCTTCGGCAGCTGCTACACCACCCCCTGTGGGAGCGGGTTCTACCCGCGAAAAGAACACCGCGTAATACCTGGCGTAACGTGGCGTCC
>KI547171.1:58509-92108 GCA_000497835.1 gamma proteobacterium L18
GGAGCGGGTTCTACCCGCGAAAAGAACACCGCGTAATACCTGGCGTAACGTGGCGTCCTTTTCGCGGGTAGAACCCGCTCCCACATAGACAGTTGCTGCTACAGGGGCGAGGCGTGCACTGTGGGCAAAGCTTGCTCGCGATGAGGCCAGTGAAGGCGCCGCCGTCAGCGGAAGTATTTATCGACGTACTTCTGGATTTCCCCGCGCATGAAGCGCCCCGATTCATCGGCGCGCTCTTCCCAGCCGAACACGCACGCGGTGAGGATGCCATCGAAACCGGTCTTGGCCAATGCGCCGAAGAACACATCCCAGTCAATCTCGCCCTGGTGCATGTCCATGTGCTGGTGCACCGTCACTTTCGCCCCCGGCGGGTTGATGATGTAGCGCAGCCCCGAGGATGCCTTGTGGTTGTAGGTGTCGGCGATATGCACGTGGGCGATCAAGTCACCGGCATCGGCGATCATGCGCGCCATGTCGTCGCCGAAATAGAAGGTGTGGGGCGCGCAGTAGAGGAATTTGACGCTGGGCGAGCCCACGGTCTTGATGATGTCCAGGGCCGGGTTGAGGGTTTCGCACCAGTCCTCGGGGTGCGGTTCGACGTTGAGGGTGATGCCCTCACGCTCGAAAATCGGCACCAGTTCTTCCATCGACCGCCACCACGCCGCTTCGCTGGACTCATGGCTGTGCACGCCGCCGCAGCAACTGACGGTGTGCCCGCGGTCAGGCGACGGGCCGCGGCCGAATTCAGAGTTCATGGTAGGGCAGCCCAGTTCCACGGCAGCCTCGATGGCGCGCTTCCAGTGTTCCACCGCCGTGCGGCGCTCGTCTTCATGGGGGCTGGCCCAGCGGTACATCGGCAGCAGGGAGGCCAGTTGCACGCCGTGGTCGCGCAGGGCCTTGCGCAGTTCGGCGATGCGTTCCTTATGGGCGCGCGGGTGCACCCACCAGGGCAGCAGGTCGTCGCGGGGCGACAGCTCAATGTACTCGTAGCCCAGTTCGGCGGTCTTGCGGCACAGGTCGGGCAGGCTGAGGTGGCGATGCATGTAGGGGTCGAGGGCGATTTTCATTGTTGTTTTCCTTGAGATATCAGTAGGTGACCCAGGCAGCGTCCTGGTCGGCCGATTCCACGCAGCGCTGCACCCAGCGCACACCCTCGACACCGGCGTCGATGCCGGGGTAGCGCACCGGGGCCTGGGGCTCGCCACGGTCGGCGGTGTCCATGGCCAGGGCGAAACGGGCGTACAGGTTGGACCAGGCTTCGAACAGCCCCTCGGGGTGGCCGCCGCCGATGCGGTCCTCGTGCAGGGCCTGGGGGTGCAAGTAGTTCATGCCGCGCTCCAGCACCTGGGCGGGTTGGCCCTGGACTTCGAAGCGCAGCTGGTTGGGCTGCTCGTCCCACCATTCCAGGCTGGCGCGTGAGCCGATGACGCGGATCTTCTGGCCGTGCATGGAACCTGCGTTGACCGCGCTGGACCAGACCATGCCCATGGCGCCGCCTTCGTATTCCATCAGGGTGTAGGCGTTGTCTTCCAGCGGCGCGCGGCTGGCGACGAAGCTTTGCCGGCTGCACATCAGGCGCTTGATCTTGAGGTTGGGCAGCATGACTTCGGAGAGGTACAGGGGGTGGGTGCCGACATCGCCGAGCACGTAGCTGGGCCCCGCCTGACGCGGGTCCGTGCGCCATTTGGCGGCCGGATTACTGGCTTCCTCGGCGGCGCAGTGGAAGCCGTGGGCGAATTGCATGTGCACCATGCGCACCTGGCCCAGTTCGCCGGCGGCGATCATCGCCCGTGCCTGCTCGATCAACTGGTGGCCGGCGTAGCCGTAGGTGACGCCGACGATGCGCGACCGCGCCGTGGCAAGGGCGCGCAGGCTTTCGGCCTCTTCCAGGGTAAAGCACAGCGGTTTTTCGCACACCACGTGCAGGCCGGCTTCCAGCGCCGCCTTGGTGATTGCGTAGTGGGTGCCGTTGGGCGTGGCGATGGACACCGCCTGGATGCCGTCGCTGCGCTGGGCCTCTTGCTCGAACAGGCTCAGGTAGTCGGGGTAGCAGCGGTCGGGGTCCACGCCCAGTTGCTGGCCGAAGGCGCGGCCGCGCGCAGGGTCGATGTCGAAAGCCCCGGCCAGCAGTTCGAAACTGTGGTCGCGCAAGGCGGCCGAACGATGGATGTAGCCGATCTGGCTGTGGGCACCGCCGCCCACCATGGCCCAGCGGATCGGTTGGTCGATGCGTTTGCTGCCGTTGATCATGGTTGTTGTCCTTTTCAGAAACCGGTGCGGGCCAGGTAGGCGCGGCTGGCGGCGACATCGTCCAGGCTGCTGCCGGCGTTGCGCGGGTCGCGTTCTTGTTCAAGGGTGATGTAGCCGTGGTAGTCGATGTCTTCCAGGGCTGTGCGCAGGGCGGGGTAGTCGATCACCCCTTGGCCGATGGGGCACATCACGCCGCGGGCACAGGCGGCAAAAAAGGTGATGCGTTCGCCCAGCACCTGGTCAAACACCTGTGCGTCGATGTCCTTGAAATGCACGTAGTCCAGCCGTGCGGCGTAGGTGCGCAGGGCCGCCACCGGGTCCATGCCGGCGTAGTACAGGTGGCCGGTGTCCAGGCACAAGCCGGCGACGTCGGCGGGAATGTCCTGCACCAGGCGCGCCAGCTCGTCGGCGAACTCCAGGTAGCCGCCGGCATGGGGGTGGATCACGGCGCGGATGCCGTAGTGCTGCCAGGCCAGTTCGGCGATCTGGCGGATGTGGCTCATCATCTGCTGCCATTGGCCGTCGTCCAGCCGGGGCGCGCGGTCGGGGTGGCCGGCGCTGTAGTCGCGCACCTCGTGGCCCCAGTCGATGATCACCAGGTAGGGGCCTGTGAAGCGTTGACCGGGTTGCACGGGCAGCGGTGGCAACTGCTTGAGCAGGGTGCAGATGTCGTGGGTCTGGCGCAGCAGCGAAGGCAGGTTGGCTGGATCGACCAGGTTGTCGAAGATCGTGCCGGCGACGACGCTCAAGTCGTGCTCGGCCAGCGCGGCGCCGACCGTTTCAGCGTCCAGCGGCAGGTAGCCGTAAGGTCCCAGTTCAATGCCGCGGTAGCCGGCGGTGGCGGCTTCGCCGAGTACCTGGCGCCAAGGTGGCAGGTGAGGGTTGCGTACATCGTCCACGCCCCAGCAGCAGGGCGCGGTACAGAGCTGGACCGGCATGGCAGCACTCCCGTGTTGTTGTTATGAGTCGCTTGAAACTGATCCTATGTGGCGCTGGTGAGGCGCGCCATGCCGCCCTGAACTAATCTGTCAGAACCTTTCATTGACCCTGCCAGGAATGTCAAAACATGTCAGATGCTCAGCGCCGCCCTACCATGGCCGATGTGGCCCGTGAGGCCGGGGTCAGCTTGTCCACGGTGGACCGCGTGCTCAACCTGCGCGCCGACGTGCGTGCCGACACGGCGCAGCGCATTGCCGACGCGGCGGCGCGCGTGGGCTTTCACGCCAAGGCGGTGATCGAGCAGCGCCTGCTCACCAACCGTCCCACGGTGCGCCTGGGCTTTTTGCTGCACAAAAGTGGCGTGGCGTTCTATCAAGGTCTGGCCCAGGCCCTGTCTGCGGCGGCCGTCAATTGCGCCCACGCGCGCATCCGCGTGGTGATCGCCTACCTGGACGAACTGGACCCGGCCAAGGTGGCCCAGCGCATCCTGGCCCTGCGCGAGCAGGTGGATGGCCTGGGTGTGGTGGCGGTGGACCACCCGGTTATCCGCGAAGCCGTGGCGCGGCTGGGGGAGGGCGGGGTGGCGGTGGTGGCCATGGTGTCGGCGCTGTCGGCGTCGGCGGGCGCCGGGTTCGTGGGCTCGGACAGCCGTCGCATGGGGCGCACCGCCGGCTGGTTCATCTCGCGCCTCGCGCCCTGGCCGGGGCCGGCCACGGTGGTGCTCAGCAGCCAGAGTTTCCAGTGCCAGGAGTTGTGTGAGTTCAGCTTTCGCAGTTACCTGGCCGAGCATTCGCCGGAATGGGAGTTGCTGGCGTCGCGCCTGACGCTTGAAGACGATGAATTCGCCTACGGCAATACCCTGGACCTGTTGACCGGCCAGCCGGACCTGGCCGGCCTGTACGTGGCTGGCGGCGGCATTGCGGGCGTGGTGCGCGCGGTGCGCGAACTGAAGGCGCGGCAGCTGCGTTTGCCCGTGGTGGTCTGCCATGACGTCACCGCGGTGACCCGCGATGCGTTGCGCGAGGGCTTGGTGCAGGCGGTGTTGTCGCACCCCGTGGGCGCGCTGGCCGAGCGCAGTGTGGAGGTGCTGGTGCAGGCAGTCACCGGCGTCAACCCGGTGGCCGGGCAGGTGCATGGCGTGGCGATGCAGATCGATGTGGCCGAGAGCGTCTGAGAGGCCACCTCTATCTCAAGGCGAACAAACAAAGGCGGACGAGGCGATGCCACTGGCATTACTGGCCCGAAACAAACGTAGGACCGGGCTCTGCCCGGGAAGCGCCGCGCGGGCGGCGCGCGATCTCATGACCGCCATCAAATCCTCGCCATGCACCTCTACGCCACACCACGGTCCCGAAGCAGCAACTGTCTTGTGAGAGCTGCCGCCGGGAGCGTGGTGGATGTTGGAGGTGCATGTCTTTGGTTTTTGTGGCGTTCATGACACCGCGCGCCGCCCGCGCGGCGCTTCCCGGCCAGAGGCCGGTCCTACATTTGTTTCGGGCCGGTTTTGCCAGTGGCATCACCTTGTCCGCTTTTGTTTTTAGGGGTTGAGGTCTTCAGTGCCCCCCCGATTATTACCATCCCCACAACAGTGTTTCTCCCGCCTTCAAATGACAACTTGTCGCAGGGCCCTCATTTTTTGGTATGCTTACATTCAGTAACTAACTGATTAGTTAATTGCGTTTAAGTGGTGGTCGACGACATGCTGGTGAGTCGCATCGCCAACGTCGGTGCGCAGACCTTGCAAGCCCCCTGGTGAACATTGTCACGGATTCAGCTCCAAAAGCTGGGACCTCCACTATTCTTAAAACTCCCCGCAACGTTCATGCGTCAGTAGGATCATGTACATGACTAACACTCGAACTTCGGCAAACGTCGCTCGCTGGCCCCTATGGGTCGTCGGCCTCGGCATGCTGGTCTTTGCTCTTCTCTACATAGGGTTGGGCGGTTACCTTGCGTCGCTCGGCGGCAGCTGGTACTTCGTACTGGCCGGTATCGGCATGCTGGTCTCGTCGGTATTGCTGTTCAAGCAACGCCTGGCCGGTGCCTGGCTGTTCGCCGCCGTCATGGTGGCCAGCGTCATCTGGGCCGTGGCTGATGCCGGCCTGAACTTCTGGCCGCAAATCTCGCGCCTGTTCGCCCTGGGCATCCTGAGCCTGCTGGTAGCGTTGGTATACCCAACCCTGCGCAAGCTCAACGGCCTGGCTGGCGGCAACGGCGGCTACGCGCTGGGTGGCCTGCTGGCCATCGCCGTGGCCGGTGGTGCCTATGGCATGTTCATCCCGCACGATCCGGTATCGCCAACCGGCGATGGCCCGGGCCTGACCAAGGTCGACCCGGCGCACGCGCAGAAAGACTGGAAACACTACGGTAACGATGAAGGTGGCAGCCGCTTCGCCGCGCTGGACCAGATCAACCGCAGCAACGTTTCCAAGCTGACCCCGGCCTGGACCTACCACACCGGTGACGTGGCCATCAGCGACGGCAACGGCGCAGAAGACCAGGACACCCCGCTGCAAGTTGGCGACAAGGTGTTCATCTGCACCCCGCACAACAACATCATCGCCCTGGACGCCGACACCGGCAAAGAGCTGTGGAAGCGTGATGTGCATGCCCAGAGCAAGGTATGGCAGCGCTGCCGTGGCCTGGCGTACTTCGACGCCACCACCGCTGTTGCCGCGCCTACCGATGGCAGCACCCCGGCCGCCGCCGTTTCGGTTGCCCCAGGTGCCATGTGCCAGCGCCGTCTGCTGACCAACACCATCGACGCGCGTCTGATCGCAGTGGACGCCGACACCGGCGAGTACTGCAAGGACTTCGGCAACAACGGTCAGATCGACCTGAAAGCCGGCCTGGGCAATGTGCCTGACTCCTACTACCAACTGTCCTCGGCACCGCTGATGGCCGGTACCACCGTAGTGGTCGGCGGCCGTGTGGCCGACAACGTCCAGACCGACATGCCTGGCGGCGTGATCCGTGGTTTCGACGTAGTGACTGGCGCCATGCGCTGGGCCTTCGACCCGGGTAACCCTGAAGACAAGAAAGCCCCTGCCGACGGCAGCACTTACGTGCGCAGTACGCCGAACAGCTGGGCGCCGATGTCGTACGACCCAAGCATGAACACTGTGTTCCTGCCGATGGGCAGCTCGTCCACCGATATCTACGGTGTTGAGCGTACCGCCCTGAACCACAAGTACGGTGCTTCGGTACTGGCCTTGAACGCCACCACCGGCGAAGAGAAGTGGGTCTACCAGACCGTCCACAACGACCTGTGGGACTTCGACCTGCCGATGCAGCCTAGCCTGATCGATTTCGCCAAGCCTGACGGCACCAAGGTTCCGGCCGTGGTGATCGGCACCAAGGCTGGCCAGATCTACGTGCTGGACCGCCACACCGGCAAGCCGCTGACCAAAGTTGAAGAAGTACCGGTCAAGGCGTCCAACATCCCGAACGAACCGTACTCCCTGACTCAGCCTAAATCGGTTGGCATGCCACAGATCGGCGCGCAAACCCTGACTGAATCGGACATGTGGGGTGCTACCCCGTTCGACCAGATGCTGTGCCGCATCCAGTTCAAGAAAATGCGTTACGACGGCCTGTACACCGCGCCGGGTACCGACGTTTCCCTGAGCTTCCCAGGTTCGCTGGGTGGCATGAACTGGGGCAGCCTGTCGACTGACCCGGTCCACGGTTTCATCTTCGTCAACGACATGCGTCTGGGCCTGTGGAGCCAGATGGTGCCGCAGCAGAAAGACGCCAAGGCCTCGTCCGGCGGTGAAGCACTGAACACTGGCATGGGCGCTGTACCGCTCAAGGGCACCCCATACGCCGTGAACAAGAACCGCTTCCTGTCGATCGCCGGCATCCCTTGCCAGGCACCGCCTTTCGGTACCCTGACCGCGATCGACATGAAGACTCAGAAGATCGCGTGGCAGGTTCCGGTCGGTACGGTGAAAGACACCGGCCCGATGGGTATCAAAATGGGTATGTCGATGCCAATCGGCATGCCGACCCTGGGCGGCACCCTGTCCACCCAAGGTGGCCTGGTGTTCATCGCCGGTACCCAGGACTACTACCTGCGTGCGTTCAACTCGGCAACCGGCGAAGAAGCCTGGAAAGCCCGTCTGCCAGTCGGCAGCCAGGGTGGCCCGATGACCTTCGTGTCGCCGAAGACCGGCAAGCAGTACGTCGTCATCACCGCGGGTGGCGCACGCCAGTCGCCTGATCGCGGCGACTACGTGATCGCTTACGCGCTGCCAGACAGCAAGTAAGACGCTCCGCCAAAACCCGCTGTCGCCCCCAAGGCGGCAGCGGGTTTTTTTATGCGTGGGCGCTGGCTTGCCAGCGAGCTTTTAAGGTCAACAGCTCGCTGGCAAGCCAGCTCCCACAGGGCGTACCATTTGGCTACTGACACGCTTGAGGCGAACCCATGACCAGCCGCACCGTCGCTGCGACCCATCCGGCCTACCGCGATGACATCGCCGACCTGATTACCCGTCGCCCCCTGCCAGGCCCCGGCCTTGAGCAGGTCGACCCGTTCCTGTTCCTCAACCACCACGGCCCGCAGGTCTACGCACCGAACAACAACGGCCTGCCATTCGGCCCGCACCCGCACCGCGGTTTCGAAACCGTGACCTTCATCCTTACCGGCAACCTGGCGCACTACGACACCGGCGGCCACGAAAGCGTGATCGAAGCCGGTGGCGTGCAATGGATGACCGCAGGCTCCGGCCTGATCCACGCCGAGGTCTCGCCGCCCAGCTTCAAGCAAAGCGGCGGGGCGCTGGAGATTCTGCAGCTGTGGGTCAACTTGCCGTCCCATTTGAAAATGACGGCCCCGCGCTACAGCGGCGTGCAGGCCGATGGCATCCCGGCGCTGCCGATTGCCGGTGGCAAGGGCGTGCTCAACCTGATCGCCGGCGAGTTTGAAGGGACTCAAGGGCCGATTCATTCGCTGACTGGCGTGTTCATGAGCACCGTGCGCCTGCAGGCCGGCGCCCGCGTGGACCTGCCGGCACCGGCCAAACGCAGCGTATTTCTATACGTAGTCAGCGGCCAAGTGAGCGTGGGTGGCACCGCCGTGAAATCGTGGCACCTGATCAGCCTGAACCAGGATGCCGACAGCGTCACCCTGGAAGCCAGCGACGATGCCGTGCTGCTGTTCGGCCACGCCGACCCGATCGACGAGCCGGTGGTGGCCCATGGGCCGTTCGTGATGAACACCCGGGGTGAGATTGAACAGGCCATCCGTGACTACCAGGCGGGCAAGTTCAATGGCGATGGCAAGCTGTTGGAAGTGGGGGCGTAACCACTGTGGGAGCGCCCCCGTTTCTGTAGCAGCAACTGTCTTGTGGAGGTGCACACTGTGGGAGCAAAGCTTGCTCGCGAGGGGACCTCACTGACGCCATCGCGAGCAAGCTTTGCTCCCACAGTGTACGCCTCGCCTCTGTAGCTGCCGAACGCGGCGTCACACGCGGCGCGGTGGTTCAACCAGTGCGCAGCGACAGTTCTACGTCATCGGCAAACGGCAGCGACAGGTAACCGCCGTGCGCCGAGCGCACTCGCTCCAGGTATTCAGGGCTGTGATCAGCGTTATCCGCGACGATCAGCGCGCCTGCTTTCAGGCGGCTTCGCAACAGGTCGAGAATCGCCGGGTACAGCGGCTTGGCGCCGTCCAGCAACACCAGGTCAATCTGCTCGGGCAGGTCGCTGCTCAGCGTCTGCAGCGCATCCCCGACGCGGATTTCCACCAGGTCCAGCAGCCCGCCGTCTTGCAGGTTCTTCCGGGCGATGGCCACCTTCGACGGCTCGAATTCACAGGTAATCAAGCGGCCGCCACCGTTGTCACGCAGCGCCGCCGCCAGGTGTAGGGTGGACAGGCCGAACGAGGTGCCGAACTCGACGATGGTCTTCGCCTGGCTGCTGCGTGCCAGCATGTACAACAGGCGGCCGGTCTCGGGCGATACCGGCAGGGCGAAATCCTTCAGGCGGGTGTACAGGTCCAGGTAGCCGGTCTTGCTGTGCATCAGGGTGTGCAGTTCGTCTGCAGGCAGGTCCTCAAGCTCTGGGCGCTTGGCCTCGGCTTCGGCAAACAGGCGGGCCAGCAGGGCAGGGAGCGGGGCGGTGGTCAGGGTGCTCATGGTGTCTCCGTATACAGGTGTCGAGAGGTGGGATTAGAATGCGACGAATCCCTCGCATTTTCTAATCGCATTCCCAGGCCCCCATGAGCGAACGCCCCGCACCCCCGATTTCACAGCGCAAACAGCCGCGTCAGGCCCGTTCTACCGAACTGGTGGCGGTCATTCTGCAAGCCGCTACTCAGGTTTTGGCCCAAGAGGGCGCCCAGCGTTTCACCACCGCGCGGGTGGCCGAGAAGGCCGGGGTGAGCATTGGTTCGCTGTATCAGTACTTTCCCAACAAGGCGGCGATACTGTTCCGGTTGCAGACTGAAGAGTGGCGGCAGACCAGTGATTTGCTGGCCGGGATACTGGCCGATACGCGCATGGCGCCGTTGCAGCGGTTGCGGCATTTGGTGCATGCGTTTGTTCGTTCTGAATGCGAAGAGGCGGCTATGCGGGTTGCCTTGGATGATGCGGCGCCGCTGTATCGTGATGCGCCTGAGGCGCACGCGGCGCGGGAGGCGGGCGAAGGAGCGTTTCGACTTTTCATGGTAGAGGTGCTGCCCAATGCCGATGAGGCAACCCAGTCGCTGGCCATCGACCTGATCGTCTCCACATTGAGTGGCGTGGGCAAACGATTTTCCGAAACGCCGCGAACGCTGATTCAGGTGGCAGAATATGCGGAAGCGATGGCTGACATGTTTTGTGCGTACCTCACCGTGCTGGCAGGCGCCGGGGGCGCCCCTTTGACCTCTTTGGGCGAGGTGTGATCCGTGGTAAATCTGCTGTTCGGGGCAAAAGCCGCGTGCAGGCACAGGCCTAAACCGCGTCGCCTGCATCGCCGCCGTCCTGTAGCGGCGGCGGCCGTGCACTGGCTGGCACGCCGCGCTGCCTACGACACAGCCTTTGGCAGCCGCTACAGATGGGCGGTGAACACTGTGGGAGCAAAGCTTGCTCGCGATGCACGCGGCGCGGTGGGTCAGCCAGTATGCGGTGTCCGTGACGCGGCCTGGCGGCCGCTGCTACAGCGTATGGGCATGATACCTGGATTTGAGATAGCACGGGTATAAGCGGCGGTTGCGCTAAACGTCACGAAGGCGCGGGTGCGAGCAAGTAAGAAGTATCCTGATACACTTTGAGTGCCAGTGTTACTTTTGTTCTGTTGCGCCTTTATTGAGCCGTCGATAGTATTTTTCGACGCTGGAAACAGGGCGGTGCAGCTAACTCAGGTAGGTGTTCTGAATGTGGGTGCATGGATGAAGTCGCCAGGAAGGTGGCGTCACGCTGTCGGTAGGGTCTGTGGTATTCGCCATGAATGCTGCAGTTTCATATCGGTGCCTGTCGCAATATTATCGTGAGCGAATTGAAGTGGGTGAGTGTAAGGGAATATCGGTAATACTGCCGGTCTACAATGTCGTGGGTTTTATTGAGGAAGCGCTTGACTCACTCTTGCAGCAGACAGTGCTGCCCCATGAGATCATTGTCATCAATGACGGCTCAACCGACGGTACGCTGGAGTTGTTGCAGTCGCGGTACGCAGGGTGTGATCTGTTGAAGATCCATAGCCAGAGTAACCAGGGTGTAGGGGCTGCAAGGCGCAAGGGCTTGAGCTTGGCCCAAGGCGACTTTGTCTATTTTTGCGATCCTGATGATGTTGTGCGTACGGACATGTTTGAAGGCTTTCAGCGGCAGTTGCTTATCGATGAAGGTCTGGAGCTTTATTATTTCTCGATGAGGGCTTTTGTTGATGAGGGTGGGAGGCGAAAATTTCTTCGAAGAAATACCGCTTCTGTCCGCCCCGGCTGGTTGGAGTCAGGTAAGTGTCTGTTGCAGGATTTGGTTGTTTCGCAACAACACAGCGCATCCACTTGTCAGTTTATTTTCAAGCGCTCAGTGTGTCAGAAGTTTCCCGTCCGCTTTATTGGTCGCGTTCACGAAGATCATTGGTTCAGCATGAATATCTATCTCTATAGCGGGAAGACATTTTCGCTGAGCGACAGTTTATATTATCAACGCGTGCGGCCGGGGTCCCTCACACGTTGCACCAAGGATCAGGCGTATGTAATGGCCGCCAATGAAGCCTATAGAGACACACTCAGTGCCCTGAAGCTGCACGTGGATACGTTTTACAAGGGTAGGGAGGTTGCGCTGAGCTACATGGAGCAAAACGTGAAGACCATCCTGATGCTATGCGTGAAAAACGATGTGCCAGTGCCTCGCAGGTTTTTTTCGCTCACGCGCAGGGACGTCAAGGCGTGTGGTGTGAAGTTGCACAATCGGGCTGTGCTGTTGCTGCCTGAGCTGTTCTACCACTATCAGAAACTCAAGCACAGGGTGCGCCTGGTCAAGCGCAGGCTACGAAAATCCTGACGTCCACAACACCGTAGCCGCTGCCGCCAGGCTGCGCTGGCCCTGATATTCACTGCACATTTTCAGTGTACTCAGGGGCCAGCGCAGCCTGGCGGCAGCGGCTACGGGGATTGCGGCAGCAGGATTACTTGATCAGCGGTACGCCGCTCAGTTTTTCCAGCTCTTCGAAGCTGATATCAGCGACGATTTCACGCACTTTCAGGCCGTCGGAGGTGACGTCCAGGATGGCCAGGTCGGTGTAGATACGGCTCACGCAACCAATGCCGGTCAGCGGGTAGGTGCACTCGGGCACCAGTTTGCTTTCGCCGGTCTTGGTCAGGTGGTCCATCATCACAAACACTTCGCGTGCGCCGGTGGCCAGGTCCATGGCGCCGCCCACGGCCGGGATCGAGCCCTCGGCGCCGGTGTGCCAGTTGGCCAGGTCGCCCTTGACCGACACCTGGAAGGCGCCCAGCACGGCGATGTCGATGTGGCCGCCGCGCATCATCGAGAACGAGTCGGCGTGGTGGAAGAACGCGCCACCGGTCAGCAGGGTGACGTGCTGTTTGCCGGCGTTGATCAGGTCGTCGTCTTCTTCGCCTTCGGCCGGGCTTGGGCCCATGCCCAGCACGCCGTTTTCGCTGTGCAGGAACACTTCCTTGTCGCCCAGGTAGTTGGCCACCAGGGTCGGCACGCCGATGCCCAGGTTCACGTAGGCGCCTTCTTTGATGTCTTCGGCCACGCGTTGGGCCATTTCGTTACGCGAGAGTTTTTTCATGGTCATGGCAGGCCTCAAACGGCTTTGGCGGACGAGGAAACAGGGTAGGTCGGCACGGCGACCACGCGCTGGACGAAGATGCCCGGCGTGATGATGTGCTCAGGGTCCAGTTCACCCAGTTCGACGATTTCGTTGACCTGCGCGATGGCGGTCTTGGCGGCCATGGCCATGATCGGGCCGAAGTTGCGTGCGGCCTTGCGGTACACCAGATTGCCCCAGCGGTCGCCCTTGTACGCCTTGATCAGCGCGATGTCGGCGTGCAGCGGCATTTCCAGCACGTAGTTGCGGCCGTCGATGACGCGGGTTTCCTTGCCTTCGGCCAGCAGGGTGCCGAAGCCGGTTGGCGAGAAGAACGCGCCGATGCCCGAGCCTGCGGCGCGGATACGTTCGGCCAGGTTGCCCTGGGGCACCACTTCCAGTTCCACCTTGCCGGCGCGGTACAGCTCGTCGAACACATAAGAGTCGGACTGGCGCGGGAACGAGCAGATCACCTTGCGCACGCAGCCGGCTTTGAGCAGGGCTGCCAGGCCAACTTCGCCGTTGCCGGCGTTGTTGCTGATGATGGTCAGGTCGCGGGCACCGGTGGCGATCACGCCATCGACCAGCTCCGAGGGCATGCCGGCGGTGCCGAAGCCACCGACCATGATGACCGACCCGTCGGCGATCCCTTCTACCGCGGCAGCCACGGACTCAAACGTTTTATTGATCAAAGCGAGCTCCTGGTTTTTCCTGGAGTGTGAATGAATCAAGGCACGGGCCAATGGCTTGGCCACGTCTTCTTGTTATCAATTTAGCCGAAGCGCTGTCGGCCGCGACGTCAGGCCGCCCGGTGGGCCATGCTTGTCGTCATGGCTATAGCGTGCCGCAAATCGGGGCCGGGGGAGAGCCCCTTAAGCTGAATTTGTGCGATTACCGGACCGTTGTGCGATATTTGGCTGTTTCTGGCTCTATTGCCTCTGCCGTAGCCTGAGGCACAGGGCACGGTGCAATTGCCCATGGCAATCCCCAGCGCTTTTGTAAACAATACCCCCCTGCAAAAACGCGGGCCTGAATGGGCCTGCGCCCTGGGTCATTGTTACCGGACACTCCATGCCTTCGATTTTCGCCTGCTGCGCGTCTTGTCCTTCTGCCTGGAAGGCCAAGCCATGAAAGATTTCACCGTTGAACTGTTGCCCACCACCGTGGATCAGGCCCAACTGATCCGCAACCTTTACCAGTTCTATGCCTACGAGTCGTCGGACTGGGAGCAGGAAGACGTCGACGATGACGGCCGTTTCTACATCCATGACGACCACCTGATGCGCTACTGGAATGATCAGGACTGGAGCGCCAACCTGCTGCTGGTGAACGGTTGCGTGGCCGGCTTCCTGCTGGTGGAACGCAGCGAACTGCCGGGCATCGATGCCCTGGAGCTGGCCGACCTGTTCATTCTCAAGCGCTACCGGCGCAAGGGTATCGGCAAGGCCCTGGTGACCCAGGTGCTAATGGGCGGCCATGAGAACTGGCTGGTGCGCTACTACCGCCAGGATGACGCGGCCGTGGCGTTCTGGGATTCGGTGCTTGAGGCGTTGCCGCGCCCGGCGCGGGCCATTGAGTTGGATGATGAGCCGGATCTGGCGAATTTCCTTGTCACCCGCGTGATGCACTGATGCCACACGGCCCATCACAGTAGCGTCTGTCAGGGCCCTGTCGCGAGCAAGCGTTGCTCCCACAGTGCCAAGCCGTCCACCGTGGTTGGCTCAACACTGTGGGAGATTCTATGGTGTTGGGCAACCTGCAGCGGCCGTCAGGCCGCGTCACTGACGCCGCGCACTGTCTGATCCACCGCGCCGCCGGTGACGCAGCCTCCGGCAGCTGCTACAGGTCGGCGTCGTCTGCATCGCGGCCAAGGCCGGCTCCTACCACGGACGGCGTAGGAGCCGACTTTAGTCGCGATGCAGGCAACGCGGTTTAAGACAGTTGCTGCTACAGAGGTGCGGCGTATGCTGTGGGAGCAAAGCTTGCTCGCGATGGGGGCTGTGCGGTCTTGTTGCCAGGCCGCAGTCAATCCGGGGTGTAGCGCAGGGCTTCAAGCAGCAAGGTAAACGCAGGCGACGGCTGGCGGCGGCTGGGGTAGTACAGGTGCAAACCGGCAAACGCCGGGCACCAGTCTTCCAGCACCCTTACCAGGCGCCCGTCGGCCAGATACGGCGCACACAAATCTTCGGGGATATAGCTCAAACCCAGGCCATCCACTGCGGCCCCCAGCAAGGGATACACGCCGTTATGGATCGCTTGCCCGGTAACCTTCACGTTGAGGCTCTCGCCGTCACGCTCGAACTCCCACGCATACAGATTCCCGTGCGTCGCCAGGCGCAGGTTGTTGCAGCGATGCGTCGTGAGGTCGCGGGGCGAATCGGGGGCCGGGAAACGGGCGAAATACTCGGGGCTGCCAACCACCGCCATGCGCATGTCCGGGCCGATGCGGGTGGCGATCATGCCGTCGGCCAGTGACTCACCCAGGCGCACGCCGGCATCGAAGCCGTGGGCGGCGATGTCGACCAGCCCGTAATCGCAGCACACCTCGACATTGATATCGGGGTACTGAAGCATGAAAGCTTTGAGCTTGGGCCGCAGCAGGCAATCCAGCGCGTAGTCGGTCGCGTTGATACGCAGGTTGCCGGCGGGGCGGTCACGCAGGTCGCTCAAGGCCGCCAGTTGGAATTCGATGGCCTCGACGTGCGGTCCGATGGTTTGCATCAGCCGCTCGCCGGCTTCGGTGGGCGAGACGCTGCGGGTGGTGCGGGTCAGCAGGCGCAGGCCCAGGCGCGCTTCCAGGCCGCGGATGGTATGGCTGAGGGCCGACTGCGACACGCCGATCTTGGCGGCCGCCTTGGTAAAACTGCGCTCGCGGGCGACCACCAGGAAGGCGAGCAGGTCATTGGCGTTTTCGCGCAACATTCATGAGAGTCCTTCATGGGTAGTTGCGCAGTGTAGCAATGACGTCATGCTGAGACACTGCGGTGCCTGCATCGCGACCAAGGTCGGCTCCTACGCGTTCGGGGTAGGAGCCGACCTTGGTCGCGATTCAGGCGACGCGCATCAATTGCCCACGCGCTTCTGCAAATGCGCCGGGTAACGATCGCCCACCACGGTGATGCCATCCAGCGCCACCTGGATCGCCGCCAGGTCATCGGCACTCAGCACCACACTGGCCGCGCCAGTGTTTTCTTCCAGGCGATGCAACTTGGTGGTCCCCGGAATCGGCACAATCCAAGGCTGCTGCGCCAGCAACCATGCCAGCGCAATTTGCGCACGGGTGGCCTGCTTGCGCTCGGCAATCTGCCCCAGGACGTCCACCAGCACCGCGTTGGCCTTGCGGTTTTGCTCGCTGAAGCGCGGCACCACATTGCGGAAATCGCTGTCGTCGAAGGTGGTCGACTCGTTGATCGCACCGGTCAGGAAGCCCTTGCCCAGTGGGCTGAACGGCACGAAGCCAATGCCCAGTTCCGCCAGTGTCGGCAGGATTTCGCGCTCCGGCTCGCGCCACCACATGGAGTATTCGCTTTGCAGCGCGGCTACCGGCTGCACCGCATGGGCGCGGCGAATCGTGCTGGCGCCAGCTTCCGACAGCCCGAAGTGCTTGACCTTGCCTTCTTGAATCAGCTGAGCAACGGCACCGGCCACGTCCTCGATCGGTACATGGGGGTCGACTCGATGTTGATAGAGCAGGTCGATACGGTCAGTTCGCAGGCGCTTGAGCGATGCTTCCACCACGGCGCGGATATGGTTGGGTCGGCTGTTGAGCGGTTGCTTGGAATCGCCATTCTCAAAGCCGAATTTGGTGGCGATGACGACCTGGTCGCGAAACGGCGCGAGCGCCTCGCCGACCAATTCTTCATTGATGAACGGGCCGTAGCATTCGGCCGTGTCGAAAAAGGTCACGCCGCGTTCGAAGGCGGCGCGCAGCAGTTGCACGCCCGTAGTGTGATCGACCGCCGGGCCGTAGCCGAAGCTCAGGCCCATGCAGCCCATGCCAAGGGCCGAAACTTCCAGGCCGCTGGTGCCAAGGTGGCGTTTTTGCATGATCGGCATCTCCCTGTAGGTAAGCGATTCATCCTACAAGGCGGGGCACCGGGCTTTAATAGGCTGGGCCAGGATGGGGTCATGAGCTCGATTCACTAATCCCCTTCCTGGCCATGCCGGCTACAGGTTGCGGGCGATGTTCAGTGCCGCATAGGTCTGGGCCACCGGCATGATTTCCACCGAGTTGATGTTCACGTGCGGCGGTTGCCCGGCAATCCATACCACGGTACCAAGCTGGCGCAGCCTGCTGGCTGCGCCGGAGCCGCGGCTGTTCTACTGATCGATGTGCGCGGCGAAGCCTGTCTGCTGCGCGGCGACGTCGTCGCGCAGGGTCAGTTGCGGGATCTGGTACTCACCGCCATTCTGCGCCCGGAACGCAATGGGTGCGTCGCTCCACAACCCATCCAGGCGCTGGGCCAATTGCTGTTGCACAGTGGTGTAGCGGTCAGCGTCCATGCGGCTGGTGCGGTACACCACCAGCGGTGGCAGCACGTGAAAGCCTGGGTAGTGCAGCATGCCGTGCTGGATGGGGAACAGCACGTCATTGATCGGGCCATTGATGCCGCGCGCGCTGTAGTGCGATTCCCAGCCACCGGTAGTCACCAGCAGCATGGCCCGCTTGCCTGCCAGCGTGCCTTCGCCGTAGCGGTTGCCCCAGCGCGTGTCGGAGTGCTCGCCCACGCCATAGGCGAAACCGTAGGCGTACACGCGCTCGAACCAGCCTTTCATGATGGCGGGCATCGAAAACCACCACAGTGGGAACTGGAAAATCACCGCGTCGGCCCACAGCAATTTGGCTTGCTCGGCGGCGATGTCGTCACTTTGCAGGCCTTGCTCGAAGGCGTGGCGCGATTCGCGCGAGGGGTCGAAGCGCCCTGGTATCAGGCGCTCGCGGGTGTCGTCGCTGTCCAGCGGTGCTTTCCATTGCATGGCATACAGGTCGGAGACCTGCACCTGGTGCCCTGCCTGTTGCAGGTGGGCGACGGCGAAGTCTTTCAGCGAGCCGTTCAGCGACTGGGGTTCGGGGTGCGCAAAGACGATCAGGATATTCATGGCCAGATCCGGTGGAGGAGTGATGGGGCCATGCTGCGCGCTGCTGCGATATAGTGGAAATGAATAGCCAATATTGCAGGTATTGCCATGGTTAATTTAAGGCAGCTGGACCTCAACCTGCTGGTGACCCTCGACGTGCTGCTGGCCGAGCAGAACGTGACCCGGGCGGCGCAGCGGCTCAACTATTCCCAGCCGTCGGTCAGCGTGCACCTGGCCAAACTGCGCGATGTCTTCGACGACCCGCTGTTGCTGCCGGGCCCGCGCGGCATGCGGCCGACGGCGCGTGCCGAGAGCCTGCGCGAACCCTTGCGCCAGGCCCTGGCAGCACTGGAACTGGCGGTGGGCGCCGATGCGCCGTTTGACCCTGCCCGGGCGCGGGATACCTGGCGGCTGGCGGCTTCGGACAACAGTACCGCGACCATCCTGCTGCCCGCGCTGGGCGGCTTGCGCGTGCAGGCGCCGCACACCCGTGTGGCCCTGCTGCCGATGGTGCCGGCGCGCCTGGCGCGGCAAGCGGAAGAGGGCGAGATAGACCTGGCGTTTCATACCCGCGACGACTCGCCCGCCAGCCTGCGCAGCCGTGTACTGTTCGATGAGCGCTATGTGCTTGTGGGGCGTCACGACCATCCACGCTTGCGGCGCAAACCCACGCTGGCGCAGTTCTGTGCCCTGGAGCAGGTGGTGGTGTCGCCCGATGGCGGTGGCTTCAGCGGGGTCACCGACAGTGCCCTGGCGGCGCAGGGGTTGAGCCGTCAGGTGGTACTGTCGGTGCCGCACTTTCTGGTGGTGGTGCAGACGCTGCTTGCCAGCGACCTGGTCGCGTTGTTGCCCGAGCGCCTGGTACGCGGCAACCCGCAGTTGCGCGTGGTGGAGCCGCCGCTGGTATTGCCGGGGTATCAGATGACCATGCTGTGGCCAGAGCGCTGCCACCGTGACCCGGCGCATCGCTGGTTGCGCGAGTTCATCGCCACCGCACTGCCCGGGTAGCAGCAACTGTCTTGAAACCGCGTCGTCTGCATCGCGACTAAAGTCGGCTCCTACGCCGTCCGTGGTAGGAGCCGGCCTTGGCCGCGATGCAGACGCCGCCGATCTGTAGCAGCTGCCGAAGGCGGCGTCACACGCGGCGCGGTGGATCAGACTGTGCGCGGCGTCAGTGACGCGGCCTGACGGCCGCTGCTACGGGTAGCGGGCGGGCTGTCGCGAATTTCATCCTGCGTCAACTTGACGCAGGCCTGTCAAAATTGCGCTAATCACTTTTTTGACGTGAAAACAAAGCCTGCGGTGTCATGGCCATGCAGCCTTGCGGTGACACCCTGTGCGCAGCGCTTTAGCCTGATGACGGAAAAACACCCATGAAAAATGCTCCGAACCAGACTCGCCCCCTCTACATCGCCTACGCCGGCCCTTCGCTGCTGGAGATGCCACTGCTCAACAAGGGCAGCGCCTTCACCCCGCAAGAGCGTATCGACTTCAACCTGATCGGCCTGTTGCCGCAGAACGTCGAAACCATCGAAGAACAGGTCGACCGCGTTTACCGCCAGTACGAGCAGTGCGCCAGCGATCTGGACAAGCATATCTACCTGCGCTCCATCCAGGACAACAACGAAACCCTGTTCTTCCGCCTGCTGGAGTCGCATCTGGACAAGATGCTGCCCATTATCTACACCCCCACCGTCGGCCAGGCCTGCCAGGAATTCTCCAAGATCTACCGCACCCACCGCGGCCTGTTCATTGCCTGGCCCGATCGCGACCGCATCGACGACATCCTGCGCAGTGCCACCAAGGACTCGGTGAAGATCATCGTGCTCACCGACAGCGAGCGCATCCTCGGCCTGGGCGATCAGGGCATCGGCGGCATGGGCATTCCCATCGGCAAGCTGTCGCTGTACACCGCCTGCGGCGGCATCAGCCCGGCCTACACGCTGCCGATCGTGCTCGACGTGGGCACCAACAACCAGGAACTGCTGGACGACCCGATGTACATGGGCTGGCGCCACCCACGCGTCACCGGCCAGGAATACGCCGAATTCATCGAGCTGTTCATCCAGGCCGTCAAGCGCCGCTGGCCCAACGTGTTGCTGCAGTTCGAGGACTTCGCCCAGGCCAACGCCATGCCGCTGCTGGAGAAATACCGCGACGAACTGTGCTGCTTCAACGATGACATCCAGGGCACCGCCTCGGTGGCCGTGGGCACCTTGCTGGCGGCGTGCAAGGTCAAGAATCAGAAACTGGGCGAGCAAGTGGTGGCCTTCGTCGGCGCCGGTTCCGCCGGTTGTGGCATTGCCGAGCACATCGTCGCGGCCATGCAGCTCGAAGGGCTGTCGGAACAGGAAGCACGCCAGCGTATTTTCATGGTCGACCGCTTCGGTCTGCTGACCGACGACATGAGCGGCCTGCACGACTTCCAGATGCGCCTGGCCCATGGTGCAGGCGCCGTCAAGGACTGGCAGCGTGACGAGAACGGTATTGCCTTGCTGGAGGTGGTCAAGCAGGCCAAGCCGACCATCCTGATCGGCGTATCGGGCCAGCGCGGTCTGTTCACCGAGGCCGTGGTGCGCGAGGTCTACGCCCACTGTAAGCAGCCGCTGATCATGCCCCTGTCCAACCCCACCTCGCGCGTCGAGGCCACCCCGGCCGAGGTGCTGGAATGGACCGACGGCAACGCCCTGGTCGCCACCGGCAGCCCGTTCGCGCCCGTGGAAATCAACGGCCGCAGCCTGCCGATTGCCCAGTGCAACAACGCCTACATCTTCCCGGGTATCGGCCTGGGCGCCTTGGCGGCCAAGGCCACGCGCATCACCGACGCCATGCTGATGGCGGCGTCCAACGCGCTGGCTGAATGCTCGCCGGTGGTCACCGGCACGGGCGATGCGGTACTGCCACCACTCAAGGACATCCAGGCCGTGAGCAAGAAGATCGCCCTGGCCGTGGCCAAGCAGGCCCAGGCCGACGGCGTGGCCCTGGAAACCCCGGAAGACACGCTGCTGCAGGCCATCGAGCGCAACTTCTGGTTCCCGCGTTATCGCTTCTACCGCCGCTCGGCGGTGTAAGCCGAGGCTGCCGACGTCGATCCCAACGTCAACAGGTACTGTGGGACCGGGCTGAGCGGTGCTCCTGATATCCAGCGCCGCCCGGCAGCTGCTACATTTGTTGCAGCGTGCCATGAGGTCAACCTGCGTGAACGAACGCCCCCGCCCCCGCCTGTCGCTGTTCTGGCTGCTGCCCCTGGCTGCGGCCATCACGGCGTTGCTGGTGCTGACCGGACATTTCATCGGTCAGGGCCCGCGCATAACCGTCAGCTTCCGCACCGCCGAAGGGCTGGAGGCCAACCACACCCTGGTGATGTACAAGCACGTGCCGATCGGCAAGGTGGTCGGCATCGACATCGACAAAAGCCGTGACCGGGTGGACGTGCGCATCGAGCTGGAGGCCTCTGCCAAGGCCTTCGCTGACAAGGGCACGCGCTTCTGGGTGGTACGCCCGCGCATCGGCTTCAACGAGATTTCCGGGGTCAAGACCCTGCTCAGCGGCAGCTTCGTGGGCGCCGACGCCGGCGACAAGGGTGAGCAGGCCGAGCATTTTCGCGGCCTGGAGCATCCGCCAGCCATCAGCTTCGGCGAGGTCGGCACGCGCTTTGTATTGCACGCTGACGATCTGGGCTCGTTGAACGTCGGCAGTCCGGTGTACTACCGCCGCGTGCAGGTTGGGCGGGTGATCGGCCGCGGCTTGAGCGGTGAGGGCGGTGGCGTGGACGTGACGGTGTTCATCGCTGCGCCCAACGACCGCTTCGTCACCGAGAACACGCGGTTCTGGAACGCCAGTGGCGTGGACATCAGCGTCGGGGTGGACGGCCGCCAGGTGAACGTCGAGTCGCTGGCGGCCGTGCTCAACGGCGCGGTGGCGTTCCAGGCGCCGCCTTACCCGAACAACCCTCCGGTGGCCGCTGCCAATACGCGCTTCACCCTGTTCAATGAACGCGACGATGCGCTGGCACGCCCGCTGGGCTACGCCCGTTACCTGGTGATGCGCTTTGATGAGACCGTGCGCGGCCTGGCGGTGGGGGCGCCAGTTGAATTCTTCGGCGTCAACGTCGGCCGGGTGACCTCGGTCGGCCTGGACTACGACCCTGCCAGCCAACAACTGATGACGCGCGTGGGCGCGGTGATCTACCCCAACCGTCTGGGCGCCGTGCATGAGAAATTGCACAAGGACCTGGGGCGTGACGACGAGGGCACCACGGCGATGCTGATGGGGCGCTTTATCGAGCACGGCATGCGCGCACAGGTCCGCACCGGCAACCTGTTGACGGATCAAAAATACGTGTCGCTGGGCTTTGTGCCGGGGGCGCCGCCCGTGGCGTTCGATTACGCGGCGCGGCCCATCCAGGTGCCCACCGTGGTGGGCAGCCTGTCAGTGCTGGAGGACCGCGTCAAACAGATCATGGCCATGGCTCAGCGGCTGCCCACCCAAGCGCTGGCGGCCAACGTTGATCGCAGCCTCAAGCAGGTGCCGTTGATGATGCAGCAGGTCAACCAGCAGGTGGTGCCGCAATTGCGCGATACCTTGCTTGAGGCGAACCAAACCCTCAAGGGCGCGGTCGATAGTGTCGCCCAGGGTTCGGCGCAGCGTGAGCAGTTCGATGAGACCGCGGTGCAGCTCAGGCAGGCGTCGCGTTCGGTGCAGGCCCTGGTGGACTTATGGAATCGCCATCCGGAACTGTTCTTGCGCGGGCGCTCTGCAGACGATCCTGCGGCCGCCACGGCGCTGCCGCTAAACTGACGGAAAATTTACCTGTTGCAGACGTTGCGTGTGTTTATTTGGCAGATACTCAAAGGCGTGTGATCGAGCCGGGCTCGACAGCCCATGGAGATTCAAATGAAGAAGATGATCGCGGCAGGATGCGCCTGCCTGATGTTGCTGACCCCGTTGGCCAGCTTCGCCCAACCGGGGCCGGACAATGACAGCCGTGGCCATGGCGGCCAGCAGCAGGGGCGGCCGGGTGGCCCGCAGGGTGGTCCGCAGCATGGTGGTGGTCAGAACCGTCCGCCACAGCATGGTGGCGGTGGCCCGCAGCAGCACGGCCCAGGCCCGGGTCGCGATCACGGCTTCCGTCCGCAGGCCGGCATGCCACGCCCCCACAGCGAATGGCACCGCGGCGGCTTTGCACCGCCTCAGTACCGTAACGACCGCTACTGGGTCACCGACTGGCGCGCCCGCCACCTGCGTCAACCGCCACGTGATCATCGTTGGTTGTACGTGAACGGCGACTATGTGCTGGTGGCCATCGCCACGGGCGCGATCGTGCAGATTCTCAGCGGGTATTGATTTTGCGCCGTTACCCGATGGAGCCCTGGAGTAATAGAAGTCTATAGTTCTGAGCAAGCTTCACCGGCCTCTCGCGAGCAAGCTTTGCTCCCACAGTGTTGAGCCAAACCGAGATGTATGGCATTACATTGTGGGAGCAAAGCTTGCTCGCGATGCAGGCGACGCGGTCCTAAAGGGGGTCAGTTGCTGGCAACCGCGCCCTCGAAGTCGCCTTCGCGATCACGCTTGTTCAGCGGCGGCAGCAGCGAACCGATCACCATCCCCAGCGCACTGATCAGCAAGCCCGCCAATTGCGGCGGCCACAGATCACCGTCCTGATGGGTCAGTTCCAGCAACCCCCACGAGCTCAGGCCGAAGATGATCGCCGTGATCGCCCCCTGGTTGGTCGCGCGCTTCCAGAACAACCCCGCGAACAGCGGCACCACCGCCGCTACCAGGGTTACCTTGTAGGCATTGCCCACCATCTCGTAAATGGTCGAATCCGAATACAGCGCGAACAGGCAGGTGAACCCTGCGAACACCGCAATGGTAATCCGCATGGCCAGCAGGAACTGGCGGTCGGTCATGTTCGGGCGCAGGCGCTTGAGCACGTTCTCGGTGAAGGTCACCGACGGTGCCAGCAGGGTGCCGGAGGCGGTGGACATGATCGCCGACAGCAGCGCACCGAAGAACATGATCTGCGCGAACAGCGGCGTGCGTTCCATGATCAGGCGCGGCAGGATCATTTGCGCATCACCGTCCAGCAGCTCGCTGACCATCTGCGGGTCGATCATGGACGCGGCATAGGTCAGGAAAATCGGCAGCATGCAGAAGGTCAGATAGCAGCAGGCGCCGGCGATGGACGCGCGCGAGGCGATTTTCTCGGTCTTGGCTGACATCACCCGGGCGTACACGTCCTGCTGCGGGATGGAACCGAACATCATGGTCACCGCAGCGCCCAGGAAGGCCAGGATGTCCTTGGCCGAAGTGCTGTGCACCATGGTGAACTTGCCGGCCGCAGCCGCGTGCTCGATTACATGGGCAGGGCCGCCGGCCATGTTGCCCAGCAGCCAGGTCAGGTAGGCCAGGCCGCAGACAATGATCAGCATCTGCATGGAGTCGTTCATGGCCACCGACCACATGCCGCCGAACAGGGTGTACACCAGCACAATGCCGGTGCCGATCAGCATGCCTTCTGTGGTGGTGATGGCGCCGCCCGACAGTACGTTGAACACCACGCCCAGCGCGGTGAGTTGCGCGGCGATCCAGCCCAGGTAGGAGCCGATGATCACCAGGCTGACAAACAGCTCCACCTTGGGGCCGTAGCGTTTACGGAAGAAGTCGCCGATGGTCAGCATGTTCAGGCGATACAGCGGGCGGCAGAACACCAGGCCCACCAGCATCAGGCAGCCGAACGAGCCGAACGGGTCTTCGATGATGCCGGAAAAACCGTTCTTCATGAACGCAGCGGGGATCCCCAGCACGGCCTCCGAGCCGAACCAGGTCGCGAACACCATCGCCGTGACCACGGGGAATGACATGCTGCGTCCGGCAGCGGCGAAGTCTTTGGAGTTTTTGACACGAGTGGAGGCGTAGAAACCGACACCCACGGTGATCAGCAGGTAAACCGCGACAAACCAGATCAGCATGTGTTCTTCCCGTTCGCACGCGCAGCTCGGCCAGGGGGAGGAACCTGGACGCGCACTGGCGCAACGCTAGACAAATTGTTTTTTTTGGATGCGTACGAGGTCTCAGGGGGAGGGTGGCTGGCCAGGGCTGGCAGTCATCGCTCACTGATGTCCGGTACAACGGGTCGGCAGTGTGCCAAACGCGTCAAATATGTCAAACGTTTACCGCGCTGGCGTGGTAAATAAACGTCGTCGTTTTTAGTGTTTTAATTGTAAAACGCTGTTTTATAACGATTTATTGCGATGAATTTTTTGCACTGCTTGTCAATAATTATGGACCTGTGCAGCCCTTGACCCACCCAGGCAGCGGGCCAACAATGGCGCATTCACTTAGCAAGGATTTCCCATGATCTACCGCATGGCCGCCGACGGACTGGTGCTGTTCCACGGGCTGTTCATTATTTTTGTGCTGTTGGGCGGGTTGTTGCTGCTCAAGTGGCGGGGGCTGGTGTGGCTGCACCTGCCGGCAGCGACCTGGGGCGTGCTGGTGGAGGTGTTCCACCTGACCTGTCCATTGACGTACTGGGAGAACCTGCTGCGCCTGAGGGCCGGGCTGCAAGGCTATGAAGGCGGGTATGTGGAGCATTACCTGTTGCCAGTGATCTACCCGGCCGGTCTGACGGCGGGTATCCAGCTGGTGCTGGGCAGCGTGGTGCTGCTGATCAATGGCGCGGTGTACTGGCGGTTGTACCGCCGGTGGGGCGAGTCGACGCGGGTTATTCCTTCACGTCCATGAACTCGCGGGCCCAGGCTACGTAGCTTTCGGGCAGGGTATAGGTGTGGGTCAGTTCCGTGGCGCTCAGGTTCTGGGTGCTGCGGGTCAGCTTGCGTTGCTCGCGCAGCGAGTCGTAAGTGGCCTTGATCGCGGCGAAATAGGCACCGTGGCCGTCCACGCTGATGCGCACGCCCAACTTGGCCAGGCGGTCGTCGTCCTGCAGGGCCGGGTTGCCGTAGGTCACCAGCATCAGCGGTACGCTCAGGTGCTGGGCAATCTCTTCCAGGTGATCGAAATCGCGTACACCGACCATGCAGATACCGTCGGCGCCAGCTTCCTGGTACGCCTTGGTGCGGGCAATCACGTCTTCGGTGCTGAGCACGCCGGCGTGGGTGCGGGCGATGATGGTCAGCTCAGGGTCGATGCGCGCTTCCAGGGCCGCCTTGATCTTGCCGATGCCTTCGGCCACCGAGATCAGGTCGGTGGATTTGCGGCCGAACTGCGCGGGCAGCAGGGTGTCTTCGATGGTCAGTGCAGCGACGCCGGCACGTTCCAGTTCGGCCACGGTGCGCATCACGTTCAGGGCGTTGCCGTAGCCGTGGTCGGCGTCGGCAATGAACGGCAGCTGGGCGACGCGGCCGATGCGGGTGGCCTGTTCGACGAACTCGCTCAGGGTGATCAGGGCAAAGTCCGGGGCCCCCAGCACTTGCAGCGAGGCCACCGAGCCGCCAAGGATGCCGACTTCAAAGCCCAGGTCAGCGGCGATGCGCGCCGACATGGGGTCAAAGACCGAGGCGGTGTGGAAGCAGGCATTGGAGGCGAGCAGTTGCCGAAACGCGCGACGCAAACCTTGATGGGAAATTCTGGGCATGAGCGCTCCTCAATGTGGCATAAATCGGTAGTACCGTCCGGGCCGAGATGAAATGGTGGGAGACTAACACACGCGATGGGGCCATTGATGTCGTTTTCGCATCATTCGATGCGTGGTCGTTATCAGCAGCTTAAACGTTTCAGTGATGGATTATCCCCAACCATTGGTTGGCGATTATACAGCGTTGAATCAATGACTTGTAGCCGCTGCCGCAGCCTGCGTCAGCAACCTCTGCGGACTCTCGGCCTTTAAAGAAGCGGGGTACACACTGTGGGAGCAAAGCTTGCTCGCGATGCAGGCGACGCGGTTTTTCTGGACTACAGCGTCGATGCCATCGCGAGCAAGCTTTGCTCCCACAGTGTGTACCTCCACAAGACAGTTGCTGCTACAAGGGCATCACTTGGGTTGCTTGGCCAGCCAGGCCTTCATCTGCGCGATCTCGGCGTCCTGGGCCTTGATGATGCCTTCGGCCAGCTTGCGGATTTCGGGGTCCTTGCCGTACTTCAACTCGGTCTTGGCCATGTCCACCGCGCCCTGGTGATGGGGCAGCATGCCCTGCACAAACAGCACGTCCGGGTTGTCGCTGGTGGCATTCATGTTCATGTCGGCCGACATGCCATGGGCGGCATGCTGGTATTCGGCTTTCATCGCATCAGTGCTGGTATCGGCATAGGCCGCGCCGCACAGGCCGGCGGCAAGAATAAAGCTGGCGAGTCTGATCACGGTGTGCTCCTGCTGAGGGTGAAAAAGGGCAGGGTAGACCTTGCCATAGGGGTAAGGTCAAGACATGAGGGTTTGTTGATCAGTTCATGACTTTTTTTTAACTTGCGCCTTTGCACTATCCGCGGCAGAACCCGCACAGACAGCGGGCCCACCCTCTCAAAGAGCGCCGCCCATGAATAAACTCCCCCAGATCACCCTCGCTTTCTGGATCATGAAGATCTGCGCGACAACACTCGGAGAGACCGCCGGTGACCTGTTGTCCATGACCCTGGACGTGGGCTACGCCATGAGCTCGCTGATCCTGATCAGTGGTTTCGCCGCCACCCTGATCGGCCAGTTGGCCAGCAAACGCTATCATCCGGCGCTGTATTGGCTGGTGATTCTGTCCACCAGCACGGCGGGCACCACCATGTCCGACTTCATGGACCGCACCCTGGGCCTGGGCTATGCCGCCGGGTCGTCGATCCTGATCGCGATTCTGCTCTCGCTGTTCACCGTATGGTACATGAGTGAAAAATCCCTGTCGGTGGACCGCGTCACCACCCTGCGCGCCGAATTGTTCTACTGGTTCGCGATCCTGTTCTCCAACACCCTGGGCACGGCCTTGGGCGACTTCCTGGCCGATGATTCGGGCTTGGGTTTTGCCGGTGGTGCCTTGTTGATTGGTGGCGCAATTGCGGTGGTGGTGTTGCTCAAGCTGTTCACGCGAATCAACACGGTGCTGTTGTTCTGGGTGGCGTTTGTGCTCACGCGGCCGTTCGGCGCGACCTTGGGCGACGTGCTGACCAAGCCCCATGAAAAGGGCGGCCTGGACTTCGGCACGGTGGGGTCGTCCATGGTGCTGTTGGGCGTGCTGGTGGTGCTGGTGATCGCGGCCATGCTGCGTGAGCGGCCGGCCAGGTTGCAAAGTGAGCTGGCGTGACGCTACGCGTGGGAAGGGCGCAGTGTCGGCAATGGCTTACACGCTGTGCCAGCGATGTCTTCTTCTGCGCGGGTGGGTAAAGGCGCAATCTAGCCTCACAGGTGAAGCGCAGGAAGCGCTTCAGTCACGGAAGACAGGCCAGCACGGACGCGCTCTGACAGGATGTTGGAAGGCCACAAAGAACCCGCTTCGGCGGGTTTTTTATTGGATGACGCTTCGCCCGGTCCCACATTGGTTCGTGCCCCACGTGTTGTAACGTGTCAGAACGTCCACTGGCTGGTCAGCATCAGGTTGCGCGGCTCCCCATAGTAGGTAGTGTCGAAGTTCCCCAGTCCGCTCAGGTAGCGTTTGTCGGTGACGTTGTTGGCGTTGACGGTAAAGCTCAGGTGGTCGTTGTACTGATAGCGCGTCATCAGGTCGACCAGGCTGTAGCCACCTTGCTTGATGCGGGTGTAGTCGCCCACGTTGTTGCTGTAGATCTGGCCGTAGAAACTGCTCTGGTAGCTGAGGCCGCCGCCAACGGTGACCTTGTCCAGTACGCCCGGCAGCCGATAGGTGGTGAATACCCGCACTGCGTGTTCCGGCTTGGTGGTGCTCAACGGGTAGCCGTAGATGCGTTGCCCGTCCTTGTCGCGGGTGCGGGCGTAGGTGTAGCCCGCCGAGATGTTCCAGCCCTCGCGCAACTCGCCCGCCAGCTCAAGTTCCACACCGTTGGTGGTGGCGCCATCGATCGCTTTGTAGATACCTTCATTGGTGATGGGGTTGGTGCCGATGGACTGCGCGACGTTGTCCTGATCGATGCGGAACAGGGCCAGGCTGGCGTTGAGCTTGCCGTCCAGATAGGCCGCCTTCAGGCCGGTCTCGTAGCTGGCGCCTTCGACCGGCGCCAGGGTCGAGCCACTGGCATCCTTGTACACCTGCGGCTGGTAGATCGAGGTGTAGCTGGCGTACAGCGAATACACCTCGTCCAGGTCGTAGACCACGCCGGCATACGGCGTGACCACGCCGTGTTCCTTGTAGCTGCTGTGGGTGTCGTCCAGGCCGCTGCCGGGGAAGTAGCGGTAGTCTTCGTTGTATTTGAAAGTGCTCAGGCGGCTGCCCAAAATCACCGACAGATCATCGTTCAGGTGCAGGCGGGTGGCCAGGTAAAGGCCGTTCTGGCTCTGGGTACGTTCGTATTTGCCGTTTTTCGGGAAGTCCTGCTCGGGCAGGTCGCCGTCCCACTCATAGATGCTGCCGGGCACCAGGCTGAAGGCGCTGGTGTCGAACGTGGCACCGGTTTGCCGGGAGTGCGAGGCGGTGAAGCCGGCCGTCAGGTCGTGCTGGCGCCCGCCAAGGTTGAAGGCGCCGGACAGGTTGATATCCGCCGTATTCTGCACCCTGTGTCCCTCCCAGCGCCCCCAGTACAGGAACATGCCTTCGCCGGTCAGCTTGTCCGGGTTGCCGCCGCTGGCCGACGCCAGGCGAGTGTCGTGGTCGGTGGTGCGCTGGTCCAGGCTGAGCTTGAGTGTCCAGTCATTGGCCAGTGCCTGTTCAACGCTTGCAAAATAGGTGGTGGAGTCGAAATCGCGACGGCTCCAGTCCGCGCCGGGGTTGAAGCTGCGCGAAAAGTCGGTGCGGGTGCCGTCGGCAAAATACACCGGGTTGCCGGTCCAGCTTGAGCCGCGTGGCGTCACGCTTTGCTTGTCGATGCCCAGGGTGAGCAGGGTGTCGGGTGAGACGTCAGCTTCCAGCACGCCATAGAACACGTCTTTTTTCTGGTTGTAATGGTCCAGGTACGACTGGCGATCCTGATGCGCACCCACCACTCGGCCGCGCAAGGTCCCGGCATCGTTCATTGGCCCGGACAGGTCGGCCTGGGTGCGGTAGTTGTCCCAGGAGCCTGCGCTGGCGCTGATGGAGCCTGTGAAGGTAGAGGTCGGTTTTTTGCGAATGAGGTTAACCGTGGCTGACGGGTCGCCCGACCCCGTCATCAGGCCCGTGGCGCCCTTGAGTACCTCCACATGATCGAACGTGGCCATGTCGACGTGGGTCGCGCCTTCATCGTACACGCCGTCGTAGATGCTGTTGACCCCGTCGTACTGGTAGTTGGTGATGGCGAAGCCGCGGGTCGAATACTCCATGCGCTCGCTGTCATAGGCCTGCTGGGTGACGCCGGGGGTGTTGCGCAGCACCGCGCCGATATCCTGCGAGCCATGGTCGTCCATTTGCTGACGGGTGATGACGGTCACCGACTGCGGCGTTTCGCGCAGGGTCAAGGGCAGCCGCGTGGCGGTGGTGGTGATGCCGGTGGTGTAGGCACCGGTTGGCTCGGTCACACTGCCAAGGCCCGCACCCTGGATGGTCGTGGTGCTCAACTCCAGGGCATTGCTGTCGGCGGGCCGGGCGATCAGGTAAGTGCCGTCTGCGGCTTTCTGAATGCGCAGCCCCGAGTGGTCCAGCATGCGCGCCAAGGCCTGCTCCACGCTCAGTTGGGCATGCACCGCTGGCGCCTGGCGCCCATCGGCGACATCGGTGGCAAACAGAATGCGGCTGCCGGTTTGCGAGGCCAGCGCATTGAGCGCCTGGTCAAGGCGCTGCGCATCGATGTCCACCGCATAGGTGGCGTCCTGCGCGGCCGCCGTACCGGTCAGCACGAGGCTGGCCGCCAGCAGGTTGAGGCGAAGCTTGCTGCGTGACGCAGGCGTGTACGTACCCATGTTTTCCTCGTTCGGACTGTCGTTGAAAGTGTGTTTCATGGGTAATGGCGTTTGTGGATGGGGGAATGTTGAGGTAGGAGGAATATTTTTTGCTGTTTGCGGGCGCCCCGCTTATTCAAAGCGGGCAAACGAAGCGCTCGAGGTGATACCACAGACATAATTGGCCGAAACAGATGTGGGACCTGGCGAAGCTAGGGAAGCGCCGCGCGGGCGGCGCGCGGTCTCAAGCACAAAGAAAGCCTCAAGGCGAACACCTATGCGCCACACCACCAAGCCGCTGTGGCTGGGGTTGGATAGCATGGGGGCTGGCAGGTGCATGCCGAAAGAGATTCATGCCCCATGACATCGCGCGCCGCCCGCGCGGCGCTTCCCGGGCTTCGCCCGGTCCCACATCTGTTTCGGGCCAGTGATGCCAGTAAAATCACCTCGCCCGCCTTGTTTGCCCGCTTTGGGTCGCCATGCAAAGGGCTATTTTCCGCTCAGCACCACATTGCCGTCCCTGCCTTCGACCATCCGCACCGGCAGGATCCCGGGCAGCAGTTGAATCAGGGTTTCCACCGCGCTGCTGTCGTACTCGCCGGACAGGCGCAGCGCCCCGGCGCGGGCATCGGCGACGCGGATTGGAGGCTGGCGGTAACGTTGCAGGTCGACCACCACTTCAGCCAGGGGGGCGCCGTCGAAACGCAGCTTGCCGTGTTGCCAGGCGGTCAGTTGGCCAAGGTCGACCGAGTGGGGCTGTCCCATTTGCTGCGCATCGGCCAGCAGTTGCTGGCCCGCCACCAGGCGCTGCGCCGGCCTATCGGCACGGCTGACGTCCACCGCACCCTCGATCACCCCGACCGCCACGCCACGGCTGTCGCTGCGCACATCGAACACCGTGCCAATGTCGCGTATCCGCACCGACTGGCTGCGCACGATGAACGGCGTGTCGCCATGCACCACGCTGAACTGCGCCTGGCCCTGCACCAACTCCAGCTGTCGGCTGCGCAGCCGATGCTCGATACGCAGGTGGCTGCCCGAGTCCAGCGTCACCCGGCTGCCATCGGCCAGTTGCAGGTGCTGCGGTGGGCCGATGGCAGCCTGCAGGTCCTCGGTGCGCCAGGCGGGGTCCAGGTGCCACAGCGTGCCCAGCAGCAGGGCGCCCACCGCCGCTCCTAGGGTAGTTTTCTGCAGCGTCTTGCGCTTGCGGGTCAAGGCCTTGGCCTCGGCCAGCAGTGCCTCGCGTGACGGCACGCGCTCGCGCAGTGATTCGGTGAAGGGCTG
This sequence comes from gamma proteobacterium L18, assembly GCA_000497835.1. GTDB lineage: Bacteria > Pseudomonadota > Gammaproteobacteria > Pseudomonadales > Pseudomonadaceae > Aquipseudomonas. The sequence continues at coordinate 90,245 of KI547171.1, forward strand.
CAATGGGTCGTTTCTGGGGGGCTGGGGTTTCATTGGGCAGTACCGGCCCGTCTGGCGGGCTCCCACTGTTGAGCGATGGTGCGCATGGCACGGTTGAAATGCTGGGTGACCATGTTGGCGGAAATGCCCAGTTCAGCGGCAATGTCCTTCTGCGCCATGTCGTGGATGCGGTGCAGCAGGAATACCTGACGTTGACGCGCGGGCAGGGCGTCGATGATTGCCAGCAAGGCCGTCAGCGCCTGGTCGAAATCCACGGCGCTGGCGCCATCCCAGTCGTCTTCCTGGGGTTGCAGCGCGTACCGGCTGGCGTATCCGTGGCGCACCTGTTCGGCACGCAAGCGATCAATGGCCCGGTTCGACAGGGTACGGCGCAAAAACGCCAGGGGCAGCTTGACCGGCTCCTGCGGCGGTTTCTCCAACACTTGAATACACACGTCGTGGACCAGGTCACGGGCAAAGTCGCGCCCTCGGAATCGACGGCGCAGGTAGTCAACCAACTCATCGTAATGGCTGGTCAGCACGGCAATCAGTGGGGGGCGGGAAGAGTGCGGAGACATCAGTGTGCGTCAATGCATATGAGAATTGATCGCGATATTACCTCGGCGCGCGTACTTTTACAGGGAATTCTTGCGGTGTTTGATGCCCGAAAAATCTTTTTGTCTCACATATTGACTGTATCCTCCAGGATGATGGATATTTTCTGCATCCTGATCCACTGATAGCACCCACCATGGATATCAATCTGCGTATCGCCACCAACGTCAGCAGCTTGCGCAAATCGCTGCGGCTATCGCTCGAAGCCCTTGCCGAAAAATGCCAGGTTAGCCGTTCGATGATCTCGCTGATCGAGCGTGGCCAAAGCAGCCCCACCGCAGTCGTTCTCGAAAAGCTGGCGACGGGCTTGGGCGTACCCCTGTCAACCTTGTTCGATGGGCCTGCCGACGAGGGCGGGCACCTGCTGCGCGCAGCCGATCAATTGCAGTGGCGTGACCCGCAGTCGGGTTACGTTCGGCGCAATGTATCGCCGGCCGCCGAGTCAGCGGCCGCCCAGGTCGTCGACGTTCAGTTCCCCGCCGGCGCGTCGGTAGCCTTCGAAACGTCCACGCGGGACGTGCGGGTCGATCAGCAGGTGTGGATATTGGCAGGCCGCATGGAGATCCAGGTCGGCAGCCAGGTTTACCAGCTGGAGGCGGGTGACTGCCTGGGCTTCCAGCTGGATAAACCCACGCGTTTTCACAACCCGGGTAACGAGCATGCTCGCTACGCCGTAATCATCGTCACTGACAACCACCGCTAAGGAAGGCCCCCATGCACATCAAACGCCTCGCCCATCTGGACGATGCCACCTGCGCCCAACTCGCCGACATCCTGGTTGACTGCGTCGAAGGCGGTGCGTCGGTGAGCTTCATGCTGCCGCTGTCCCATGGCCGCGCCGAAGCCTTCTGGCGCGGCCTGCAGGGCAGCATCGCTGCCGGTGAGCGGGCGTTGCTGGTGGCGCAGAATGAAGAGGGGGTGTTGCTGGGCACGGTGCAGATCGTGCTGGCACAGCCTGAAAACCAGCCCCACCGCGCCGACATTGCCAAATTGCTGGTGCACCGTCGCGGCCGCCGCCAGGGCGTGGCCCAGGCGTTGATGCAGGCGGTGGAAGGCGTGGCGCTGGAGGAGGGCAAGAGCGTGCTGGTGCTGGACACCGCCACGGGTGGCGATGCCGAGCGGTTGTACCAGCGGTTGGGTTGGCAGGTGACGGGGCAGGTGCCGGGGTATGCGTTGTGGCCCGAGGGCGGGCTGTGTGCGACGACGATTTTCTACAAGTTGCTGGGTAGCCATGCGCGGGTCGCTCTGTAGCCGCTGCCGCCAGGCTGCG
>KI547171.1:92549-95519 GCA_000497835.1 gamma proteobacterium L18
CTTGCGATACGCCGGCCGCGCCTGGAAACGCTGCACCCACGCCGCCAGGTTCGGGTAGGCCGGCAACTTGCCCTGGGCCTTGGCCACCTCACCAATGAAGCTCATCTGGATATCGGCGCCACTGAGCTCATCGCCCAGCAGGTACGGGGTAAGCCCCAGCGCGTTGTCCAGGTACCCCAGGTAATTGGCCAGCTCCGACTCGATGCGCGGATGCAGCGGCGCACCGGCCTCGCCCAGGCGGCCCACGTAGAGGTTGAGCATCAGCGGCAGCATGGCCGAGCCTTCGGCAAAGTGCAGCCATTGCACGTATTCGTCATAGGTGGCGCTGGCCGGGTCGGGTTGCAGACGGCCGTCGCCGTGGCGGCGGATCAGGTAGTCGACGATGGCGCCGGACTCGATCAACACGTGCGGGCCGTCCTGAATGACCGGCGACTTGCCCAGCGGGTTGATCGCTTTGAGCTCCGGTGGCGCCAGGTTGGTCTTCGGGTCGCGCTGGTAGCGCTTGATGTCGTAGGGCAGGCCCAGCTCTTCGAGCAGCCAGAGGATGCGCTGGGAACGGGAGTTGTTCAGGTGGTGGACGGTGATCATGGGACGCTCCGCAGTGTGCCGATGGGGTGTTGAAGATGGACTGTGCCCCAGCCCGTGAGTGCCCTGAATGTTTGTAGCCGCTGCCGCCAGGCTGCGGTTGTCACGCCACGGCAGCTTGTGCGGGGCGGCAATTGATCAGCGCCCGCAGCAGCGTCAGGAACAGATCATGGCTCATGATCCCGGTCGCTACCGTCGCCAGCACGGTCTTGCCGGCTTCATCGCGAATCACCACCTGCTCGCTCCAGCTGTTGAGGTCCACGCTGCGCAGGCTGTCGATCGACACCCAGCGGCCCTGTATCTGGAGCGCATCCCGGGAGACCACCAGGGTCTGGGTGCTGACCTTGAGGAAGTTGCCGCTGATACGCTTGCGCCACACCTGCCCGGTGCCAACGTAGTTGAAGGTCAATGCGCCGCCGGCCTCCAACGTGTCCAGCGCGACCGGCATGCGCGCCTCCAGGTAGCGTTCGCGCACCAGTTGCTGGAAGGCCTCAAACCCTGCAAGGTGGGCATTGACTCGGACAAAGGGCTCGCTGGCATCGCGGCGGTAGGCAAGGTTGGTGGGCAGGCCCGTCAGCACGGTCTGGCCCGAGCTGAACAGGTAAAGGTCATTGATCTCGGTGTAAGGGATGTACTGACGCTGTTGCCCGACGACCTGGGTGATGCCTTTCTCGTACACCTCATAGCGGGCCGTGCGCAGGGTTTTCTGCCAGCGGCCCAGGCCGAACATGCCGACCCCCAGTATCACCAGCAGCGCGCAGGTGGCCTGAAACATCGCCGCTTGGCTCGAGAACGTCAGGTCCAGGCCACGGCTGGTGTGCACGGTGATGGGCCGGGGGGGTTGTTCGGCACAATGGTCTGCAGGTAGCCCACAAAGGCGGCCAGCGCGAGCAGCAGCCCGCCGAACACATTGAGCCCAACCGGCAGTGCGCGGCCGTAGTGGAAGGTTTGCAGCAGTTGGCCTGACGGCGCAGTGGCAGTAGAGGGCATGGGCGGTGGCTTCCTTGTCGTCGTCGATGACTACGCCGCTTCCTGGCGGAGTATGCGCGGGCGCGCAGTGTTTTCCTGGCGCGTCAGTATAGGGCAATCAGCGCCGATTGACCTGCGACACTTTGTACCCGTTGCCGCAGGCCGCGGCATCCCTGCAAATCCCCTGGCATTTGAAGCAGGCTGTACAATCGGCGCCCGATCAAACCTCAAGGACCGACCGCCCATGATCACCTGCCACGTCAAATACATCATCGACCCCTACCAACTGCCCGCCTTCGAGCGCTACTCGCGGCAATGGATTGCCTTGGTCACCCGCCTGGGCGGTCAGCATCACGGCTACTTCCTGCCGTGCGAGGGCGCCAACAACATCGCCTACTGCCTGTTCAGCTTCCCAAGCCTTGCCGACTACGAGCGATATCGCCAGGACGCCGCGCACGACCCGGAATGTGTGCGGCTGGTGGAGGAGGCGACGCAGCTCAGGTTCATTCTGAGCTACGAGCGCAGCTTTGTTCGGCCAGTGCTGGGATAGCAATCGGATTCAGCCGGGCCCCCTGTAGCAGCAACTGTCTTGTGGCGGTACACACTGTGGGAGCAAAGCTTGCTCGCGATGGCATCGACGCCGTAATCCAGAAAAACCGCGTCGTCTGCATCGCGGCGTAGGAGCCGGCCTCGGCCGCGACGCAGGCGACGCCATTCCAAGACAGCTCCCATAAGACAGATCAGCGCAACGCCTCGTCGACGATCTCGATCCAGTGCCGCACCGGCGTACGTCCCGCACCGTCGAGGTGGGTCTGGCAGCCGATGTTGGCGGTCACGATGACCTGCGGCTGGCCGCTTTCCAGGGCATTGAGGCGGTTGTCACGCAGCTGCCGCGCCAGGGTGGGCTGGGTCAGGGAATAGGTGCCCGCCGAGCCGCAGCACAGGTGGCCGTCGGGCACGGGCGTCAGGCTGAAGCCCAACTGCGTCAGCAGCCCTTCCACGGCGCCGCCCAGCTTTTGTGCGTGCTGCAAGGTACAGGGGCAATGGAAGGCCAGACGCAGGTCGCTGTTCAGGCTCAGGCTGTCCAGCGCTTCGGCGCCCAGCACTTGCACCAGGTCGCGAGCCAGTTCGCTGACGCGCCGGGCCTTGGCGGCGTAGTGTGGATCGGCGTTGAGCAATTGCCCATATTCCTTGATGAACGCACCGCAACCGCTGGCGGTCTGCACGATGGCTTCAGCGCCCGCTTCGATGGCCGGCCACCAGGCGTCGATGTTGTGGCGGGCGCGATCAAGGCCCGCGTGCTGGGCGTTCATGTGAAAGTCCACGGCGCCGCAGCAACCGGCCTGTGGCGCCGCGATCAGGCTGATGCCAAGGCGGTCCAGCACGCGCGCGGCAGCGGCGTTGGTGTTGGGCGAG
>KI547171.1:95833-127988 GCA_000497835.1 gamma proteobacterium L18
TGCCTAGGCGCGGCAGTTTGGCTTGCAGGCTGTCGGGCAGCCAGGGCCGCAGCACTTGGCCGGCGCGGGTCAGGGCGCGGAACAGCGCCGGGTGAGGCACCACCGCCCGCAGGCCGCCGCGCAGCAGGCGATTGCCCAGGGGGCGCGGCACGTGTTGTTCGATGAAGTCGCGGCCGATGTCCAGCAGGGTGTGGTATTGCACGCCCGAGGGGCAGGTACTTTCGCAGTTGCGGCAGCTCAGGCAGCGGTCCAGGTGGGTCTGGGTGGCGGCAGTGATGGGCGCGCCTTCGAGCATTTCCTTCATCAGGTAGATGCGCCCGCGCGGGCCGTCCAGCTCGTCGCCCAGCAGTTGGTAGGTGGGGCAGGTGGCGTTGCAGAAACCGCAGTGCACGCAGCTGCGCAGCACCTGTTCGGCTTCGGCGGCGCGGGGCAGTTGCCGCGCCTGTGGGCTGAGGTGGGTTTGCATGCTCAAAGCTCCGGATACAGGCGGCCAGGGTTGAAAATGCCGTGGGGGTCCAGGCGCGCCTTGAGCTGCTGGTGATAGCGCAGCAGCGCCGGGGCCAGGGGCGTGAAGGGCTGCTCGCAGGCGCTGAAGCAGGTGGCGTGGCCACCCGCGGCGCTGACGCGGGCGCGAATCTGAACGGCGTCGGCATCGCTTTTCAGCCAGCGCTGGGCGCCGGCCCAGTCCAGCAGTTGCGCGCCGGGCAGCTCCAGCGCTGGCACGTTGAAGGGCAGCGACAGCCGCCACAGTGGGCGCGGGTCGCGGAAGAACGTCAGGCGCTGTTCGCGCAGGTCGTGCCAGAACTGACCGTCAGCCGCGATGCAGCCCAGGCGCTCGTGGGCAGCGGCCACCGAGCCTTCGCCGCCTTCCAGGCGCAGATGCAACACTTCGCCGTCGTGGCAGGCGCCGCTGATAGGCAGGGATTGCTGGCCCCATTCGGTGAGGCGGCGCAGGGCTTCTTCGGGGCTTAGATCCAGCTTCAGGCTGGCGCAGCAGCGTGGTTTGGGCAATACCTTCAGCGACACTTCGGTGATCAGCCCCAGGCTGCCGAAGCTGGCGGCCAGCAGGCGCGACAGGTCGTAGCCGGCGACGTTTTTCATCACTTCACCGCCAAAGCGCAGGTGCTCGCCCTGGCCGGCGATGACCCGGGTGCCCAACACGAAGTCGCGCACCGCGCCGCTCCAGGGGCGGCGCGGGCCCGACAGCCCGGCGGCAAGCATGCCGCCCACGGTGGCCTGGCCGTCGAAGTCCGGTGGCTCGCAGGGCAGCATTTGCCCGGCCGCGTCCAGCACGGCGCTGAGCTCCGTCAGTGGGGTGCCGGCGCGCACAGTCACTACCAGCTCCGTGGGGTCGTAGCTGACGATGCCGCGATAGCCACGCGTATCCAGCGCCACCCCTTGGGTCGCACGGCCGAGAAAGGCTTTGCTGTCGCCCCCGCGGATGCGCAGCGGCGTGCCCTGGGCAATCGCCTGGTGCACGCCGTCCAGCAGCGTGTCCAGGCTCATCAGAAACGCTCCAGGTCGGGGAAGGGCACCTGGCCGTGATGGATGTGCATGGCGCCGAACTCGGCGCAGCGGTGCAGGGTGGGGATGTTCTTGCCGGGGTTGAGCAGGCCGCTGGGGTCGAAGGCCGCCTTGATGGCGTGGAATACGTTGAGCTCGGCGGCGTTGAACTGGGCGCACATCTGGTTGATTTTCTCGCGGCCCACGCCGTGTTCGCCGGTGATGCTGCCGCCCACCGCCACGCACATCTCCAAAATCCTGCCGCCCAGGGCCTCGGCGCGCTCCAGCTCACCCGGCAGGTTGGCATCGAACAGGATCAGCGGGTGCATGTTGCCGTCGCCGGCATGGAAAACGTTGGCGACGCGCAGGTTGTATTCGGCCGACAAAGCAGCGATGCCCTTGAGCACCCCGGGCAGTTCGCGGCGCGGGATGGTGCCGTCCATGCAATAGTAATCCGGAGAAATGCGGCCCACGGCGGGGAAGGCGTTTTTGCGCCCGGCCCAGAAACGCACGCGTTCGGCCTCGTCCTGTGCCTGTCGTACCTCGGTGGCTCCCGCGGCCTGCAGCAGGTGCCGCACCCGTTCACAATCCTCGTGCACGTCGGCTTCGACGCCGTCCAGCTCGCACAGCAGGATGGCCTCGGCGTCCACGGGGTAGCCGGCGTGGATGAAGTCCTCGGCGGCGCGGATGGCCAGGTTGTCCATCATCTCCAGGCCTCCGGGGATGATACCGGCGGCGATGATATCGGCCACCGCGCGGCCGGCCTTTTCCACCGAATCGAAGGCGGCCAGCAGCACCTTGGCCACCTGCGGTTTGGGCAGCAGGCGCACGGTGACCTCGGTGACCACGCCCAGCAGGCCTTCGGAGCCGGTGAACAGCGCCAGCAGGTCGAAGCCGGGGCTGTCCAGGGCGTCGCTGCCCAGGGTCAGCGCTTCGCCCTCGACGGTCAGCACCTGCAGCTTCACCAGGTTGTGCACGGTCAGGCCGTACTTGAGGCAATGCACCCCACCGGCGTTCTCGGCAACGTTGCCACCGATGGAACAGGCGATCTGCGAGGATGGATCAGGCGCGTAGTACAGCCCGTACGGTGCCGCCGCCTGGGAAATGGCCAGGTTGCGCACGCCCGGTTGCACACGGGCGATACGCGCCTGGGGATCAATGTGCAGGGTCTGGTTGAAGCGTGCCAGCACCAGCAGCACGCCCTGGGCCAGCGGCAGTGCGCCACCCGACAATCCCGTGCCGGCGCCGCGGGGCACCACCGGCACCTGGCGTTGGTGGCAGATGCGCAGAATGGTCTGCACCTCTTCCAGGTGGCGGGGCAGTGCCACCAGCAGCGGCGTGGTGCGGTAGGCGGACAGGCCGTCGCATTCGTAGGGCTTGAGGTCTTCGGTGCGGTACAGCAGGTCCAGGTCGGGCAGGGCACTGATCAGCGCATCGATCAGACCTTGCTTGTCGACGTTGGGCAGGGCACCGTCCAGACGCTCGTCGTGGAGGATGTTCATGGGCCGGGTTCTTGTTGTTGTGGGGAGGCAAGGGGCAGTGTAGACCGCAATCTACCGCCATCCCCTGTAGCAGTGGCCGCCAGGCCACGTCACAGGCGGTGGGCAGTTACTGACCCAGACGCAGCCTTCGGCAGCTACAGGACGGCTGCAAGGCCGGCTCCTACCGCGGACAGCGTAGGAGCCGACTTTAGTCGCGATGCAGGCGACGCGGGTTCAAGACAGTTGCTGCTACAAAGGCAGGGTACACACTGTGGGAGCAAAGCTTGCTCGCGATGGGCCCTCACTGACGCCATCGCGAGCAAGCTTTGCTCCCACAGTGGTGACCTCCACAAGACAGTTGCTGCTACAGGATTGAGGTTCGGCCGCGCATTCGCCGTCGCCGCTGCCGCGCAGACTGATTAATCGCGGTGCCATCGCCCGGTTGTCGCCACCCCCGCCTTGGGGCAGTATCATTTACATGCCCCCACCAACACCCCCGCCCGGAGTTGCGATGCCCACCCAGTCCCCGACCCCCAGCAACGGCTCGCCGATGATCCCCGAGCAGCGCCGCGAGCAGATGCTGCGCCAGTTGCGCCGGCATCAGGTGCTCAGCGTGCATCAGTTGATGGAGATGTTCGAATGCTCGCACATGACCGTGCGCCGCGACATCGCCTTGCTGGAACAGGAAGGCCACGCCTATTCGGTGACGGGCGGCGTACGCATCGCCAGCCAAGTGCACATGGAGCCCAGTCACGACTCCAAGGCCGTTATCGAGCTGCCCCAGAAGCAGGGCATGGCGAAGCTGGCCGCCGGCTTGTTGAAGGACGACATGACCCTGTACCTGGACGCGGGCACCAGCACCCTGGAGATCGTGCCGCACATCATTGCGCTGACCGGCATGACGGTGATCACCAATGACTTTGGCATCGTCCATGCCCTGGAAGATGCTGCCCATGTCGATGTGATCCACACGGGCGGGCTGCTCGATCACCCCAACCGTTCGTGCGTGGGTGGGCTGGCGGCGGCTACGTTGCGGCAGATCGTGACGGACATTGCCTTCATATCGACCAGCTCCTGGGATCTGCAGCGGGGCATCACCACGCCGTCGCCGTTGAAAGTGGAGGTGAAGCAGGCCGCCATGCAGTCGGCGTCGCGCTCGGTGCTGGTGGCCAGCAGTTCGAAATATGGCACCTTCGGTAAATACAAGATCGCCGGGTTGCAGCAGTTCGACACCCTGATCAGCGACACCGCGCTGGCGCCTGCGGCGGTGGACAGTTTGCGGAAATTGGGTGTGGATCTGCTGTTGGCCTGATGCTGATCCCTCGCCGGAAAAACAAGGCGGACAAGGCGACCTCCCAGGCATAACTGGCCCGAAACAAACGTGGGAGCGGGCTCTGCCCGCGAAGCGCCGCGCGGGCGGCGCACGGTCTCAAGAACGCCGGTGAACCTTCGGCTAGCCCCTCTCAGCCTCACCGCAATCCATGTAAAGCCTAAGTGGGATTGTGGTGTGGCTTGAGGGTGTTCGCTTGAGGTTTCCTGCGTTTTTGAGATCGAGCGCCGCCCGCGCGGCGCTTCGCGGGCAGAGCCCGCTCCCACGTTTGTTTCGGGCCAGTTTTGTCTGTGCCATCACCTTGTCCGCCTTGTTGGCTCGACTCGATTCTGCGGCGGGCCCACCAATTTAACGTTTTTTAACATCCTGTAGGCCAATAGCCACGGGAGGTGCGTGCACGCCTATTGCTTTTCCAATGTTAAAAAATGTTAAATAAACAGATCGCTTCACAAGATCCGATCATGGGTCCATGATCAAGCACCTGCTGGATTCACCCGAGGAGTACTGCCATGAATAACAAAAACGTCGGTGTCATCGGCCTGGGCGCCATGGGCCTGGGTATTGCCCGCTCGCTGTTGCGCGCAGGCTTCAACGTGCATGCCTGCGATGTGCGTGCAGCCGTTACCGAACAATTTGCCAGCGAGGGCGGTGTTGCCTGCGCTACCCCAGCGGCCATGGCGGCCGCGTGTGAGGTGATCATCACCGTGGTGGTCAACGCCGAGCAGACCGAAACCGTACTCTTCGGCGAAAACGGCGCCATCGCCGCGTTGCGCCCCGGCAGCCTGGTGATCGGCTGCGCCACCGTGGCCCCGACGTTCGCGGTGGAGCTGGGCGCACGCCTGGCCGCGCAGAACCTGCTGTACCTGGATGCGCCAATCTCGGGTGGTGCCGCCAAGGCCGCCGCCGGGCAGATGACCATGATGACTTCCGGCCCCGCCGATGCGTACGCCGCCGCCGAAGCCGTGCTGGCCGGCATGGCGGGCAAGGTCTACCGCTTGGGCGACGTTCACGGCCTGGGTTCCAAGGTGAAAATCATCAACCAGCTGCTGGCCGGCGTGCACATTGCTGCCAGTGCCGAAGCCATGGCGCTGGGCCTGCGCGAGGGCGTGGACGCCGATGCGCTGTACGAGGTGATCACCAACAGCGCCGGCAACTCGTGGATGTTCGAGAACCGCGTACCGCACATCCTCAAGGCTGATTACACGCCGCTGTCGGCCGTGGACATTTTCGTCAAGGACCTGGGCCTGGTCCTGGATACCGCCCGCGCCAGCAAATTCCCGCTGCCGCTGTCGGCCACCGCCCACCAGATGTTCATGCAGGCCAGCAGCGCCGGTTTCGGCCGCGAAGACGACTCGGCCGTGATCAAGATTTTCCCGGGCATCGAACTGCCCGTGGCCAAGCCCGAGCAGGAGTGAGCCGCGCCATGACCCAGTCCCCACACCGCCCGCTGCTGGGCTGCATCGCCGATGACTTCACCGGCGCCACGGACCTGGCCAACATGCTGGTGCGCGGCGGCATGCGCACCGTGCAAAGCATCGGCATCCCTGACGAGTCGCTGGCTGCAGGCCTGGACGCCGACGCCATCGTCATTGCCCTGAAATCACGCACCACGCCCGTGGCTGACGCCGTGGACGAGTCCCTGGCCGCCCTGGAGTGGCTGCGTGCCCGTGGCTGCGAGCAGATCTTCTTCAAATACTGCTCCACCTTCGATTCCACCGCCGCCGGCAACATCGGCCAGGTCAGCCAGGCCCTGCTGGAAAAACTGGGCAGTGATTTCACCCTGGCGTGCCCGGCGTTCCCGGAAAACGGCCGGACGATTTTCCGTGGCCACCTGTTTGTGCAGGACCAGTTGCTGAACGAATCCGGCATGCAGCACCACCCGCTGACGCCGATGTGCGACGCCAACCTGGTGCGCGTGCTGCAAGCGCAGACCGACATGAAAGTCGGTCTGTTGCGCTACGACACCGTGGCCCAGGGCGTGGACAGCGTGCGTGAGCGCATCGCTAAATTGCGCGCCGACGGCATCGGCATGGCCATCGCCGATGCGGTGTCGGACGCCGACCTGTACACCCTCGGTGCTGCCTGCGCCGACCTGCCGCTGCTGACCGGTGGTTCGGGCCTGGCCCTGGGCCTGCCGGAGAACTTCCGCCGTGCCGGCAAGCTGCGCGCGGTAGACGCCGCGCAACTACCTGCCATCGACGGCGGTGAAGTGGTGCTGGCCGGCAGTGCTTCCCAGGCCACCAACGGTCAGGTTGCCGCCTGGCTGGAAGCGGGGCGCCCGGCGCTGCGTATCGATCCGCTGGCCCTGGCCGCGGGTAAGCCGGTGGTCGAGCAGGCCCTGGCCTTTGCTCGTGACGCCGGCCAGACCGTGCTGATCTACGCCACCAGCTCCCCGGACGAGGTCAAGGCCGTGCAGGCCGAACTGGGCGTTGAGCGCGCAGGCACCTTGGTCGAACAGGCCCTGGGCGAGGTTGCCAAAGGGCTGCTGGCCGCTGGCGTGCGTCGTTTCGTGGTGGCCGGTGGCGAAACCTCCGGCGCGGTGGTGCAAGCCCTGGGCGTGCGCCTGCTACAGATCGGCGCGCAGATCGACCCCGGCGTGCCGGCCACGGTCAGCACCCAGGCGCAGCCGTTGGCGCTGGCGCTCAAGTCCGGCAACTTCGGGGGCCGCGATTTCTTCAGCAAGGCCCTCAACCAATTGGCGGGAGCGTCGGCATGAGCCAGGAAAACACACTGCGCGACGAGATCTGTGACATCGGCCGCCTGCTGTTCGGCCGTGGCTACACCGTGGGCAGCGCCGGCAACATCAGCGCGCGCCTGGACGACGGCTGGCTGATCACCCCCACCGACGCCTGCCTGGGCCGTCTGGACCCGGCGCGCATCGCCAAGGTCAACCTGGCGGGGGAGTGGGTGTCGGGCGACAAGCCGTCCAAGACCCTGGCCCTGCACCGCCAGGTGTACGACCGCAACCCGGGCGTGGGCGGCGTGGTGCACACCCACTCCACGCACCTGGTGGCCCTGACCCTGGCCGGTGTGTGGCAGCAGGACTGCATCCTGCCGCCAATCACGCCGTACCAGGTGATGAAGGTTGGGCCGATCCCGCTGATCAATTACGAGCGTCCCGGTTCGCCGTTGGTGGCCGACCAGGTCGCGCTGCTGGCCAACAGCGTGCGCGGCGTGATGCTCGAGCGCCTGGGCCCGGTGATCTGGGAAAGCTCGGTGGCCAAGGCCGCCTACGCCCTGGAAGAGCTGGAAGAGACCGCACGCCTGTGGCTGATGACCCAGCCGCGCCCTGACGCCCTCAGCGCCGAGGCCCTGGAAGCCTTGCGCAGTACCTTTGGTGCGCAGTGGTAAGCACCGCGCCTGCTTGATGGCACACAACAATAACAACAGGTGAAACGAAATGACTGAATCTGTTTGCATGTCCCGTCCGTACGCCCGCTGCGCGGGGTGCCTGGCATGAGCCCGCTGATGCTGATGCTTACCGCTGGCGCCGGCATTGCCGTGCTGCTGGTGCTAGTGCTCAAGTACAAATTCCAGCCCTTCGTGGCGCTGATGCTGGTGAGCATCGTCGTGGCCCTGGTGGCTGGCGTGAAAGCCCAGGACCTGGTCGCCACCATTGAAGGCGGCATGGGCAAGACCCTGGGCCACATCGCGATCATCATCGCCCTGGGCGCCATGATCGGCCGCATCATCGAGCTGTCCGGCGGCGCCGAGGCGTTGGCCAAGACCCTGATCGCCCGCTTCGGCAACCGGCGCACGCCGCTGGCGCTGACCGTGGCGGGCTTCATGGTCGGCATTCCGGTGTTCTTCGAAGTGGGCGTGATTATCCTCATGCCGCTGGCCTATGGTGTCGCTCGGGCGGCGCGCAAGCCGCTGCTGATCTTCGCCTTGCCGATGTGCGCGGCGCTGCTGTCGGTGCATGCCTTCTTGCCGCCGCACCCGGGTGCCGTGGCCGCGGCCGGGCAACTGGGCGCGGACCTGGGCCGGGTGCTGATGTTCGGCCTGCCGATTGTCGGTGTGCTGTGCCTGATCGGCTACCTGATTGCCGGGCGCATGACCCGTCGTGTGTACCCGATGACCGACGATATCCGCGCCGAAGTCTACGGCCCGCACGTCACCAACCAGGACCTGGTGGCCTGGGCCAAGGGTGACTACACCCACACCAGCGAAGCTGCCCACGCCAAGACCCTGGGCCTGGAAGAGAGCGCCAGCAGCCTGAAAGCTCGTCTGCCGGTAGCCCCACCGCCTGGATTCGGCACGGTGATCGCGCTGATCCTGTTGCCGATCATCCTGATTCTGCTCGGCACCTTGGCCACCACCTTGCTGCCGGTCGATTCAGGCCTGCGCAGTGTCATGACCGTATTGGGCGCGCCCTTGGTCGCACTGCTGCTGGACACGCTGCTGTGCGCCTGGCTGCTGGGTTCGCGCCGCGGCTGGAGCCGCAGCCAGGTGTCCGACGTGATCGGCTCGGCGCTGCCGGGCGTGGCCATGGTGATCCTGATCGCCGGTGCCGGCGGTGTGTTCGGCAAGGTGCTGGTGGACACCGGCATCGGTGCGGTAGTCTCCGAAGCCTTGCGCAACACTGGCCTGCCAGTGCTGGCCCTGGGCTTTATCCTCACCTTGCTGCTGCGTGCGGTGCAGGGCTCCACCACGGTGGCACTGGTGACCACGGCCGGTATCCTCAGCCCGCTGATCGCCACCCTGAATCTGAGCGCCAACCACATGGCCCTGTTGTGCCTGGCCATGGGCGGTGGCGGGTTGGCCATGTCGCACATCAACGACGCCGGCTACTGGATGTTCACCAAGTTGGCCGGTTTGAACGTGGGTGACGGCCTGCGCACCTGGACCTTGCTGGTGACCATCCTGGGTACCCTGGGCTTCCTGATGACCCTGCTGCTGTGGCCCTTTGTCTGATTTGTCGAACACCGGAGTTAACATGCCTCGTTTCGCTGCCAACCTCAGCATGCTGTACCCGCAACACGACTTCCTGGACCGCTTCGCCGCGGCCTGGGCCGACGGTTTCGACGCCGTGGAATACCTGTTCCCCTACGACTACAGCGCCACCGAACTCAAGCAGCGCCTGGACGACAACGGCCTGGTGCAGGCGCTGTTCAACGCACCGCCCGGCGACTGGGCCAAGGGCGAGCGCGGCACCTCGAGCCTGCCGGGCCGCGAAAGCGAATTCCGCGCCGGTTTCGACAAGGCGCTGGAATACGCCGCCGTGTTGGGCAATAGCCGCGTGCACGTGATGGCCGGCCTGCTGCCGTCCGAAGCCGACCGTGCCCGGCACCACGCCGTGTACCTGGAAAACCTGGCCTACGCCGCCGCCCAGGCGGCCAAGGTCGGCGTGACCGTACTGCTGGAACCGATCAACACCCGTGACATGCCGGGCTTCTTCCTCAACCGCCAGGACCAGGCCCAGGCAATCTGCCGGGAAGTGGGCGCGGCCAACCTCAAGGTGCAGTTTGACTGCTACCACTGCCAGATCGTCGAGGGTGATTTGGCGGTGAAACTGCGTCGTGACATGGCCGGCATTGGCCATATCCAGATTGCCGGCGTGCCGGATCGTCATGAGCCGGATTTGGGTGAGTTGAACTACCCGTACCTGTTCAAGCTGATCGACGAGCTGGGTTATGACGGCTGGATCGGCTGCGAGTACCGCCCCAAGGGCGATACCAGCGAAGGCCTGGCCTGGCTGCGCGAGTGGCGCAAAGCGAACGTCTGATCCCCGGTTGAGACCGCGTCGTCTGTATCGCGAGCAAGCTTTGCTCCCACAGTGGAAAGCCAGACATCTGTGGTTGGCTGACACTGTGGGAGATTCTATGGTGCTGAGCAACCTGTGGGAGCGGGTTCTACCCGCGAAAAAAACACCGCGAATTACCTGAACCACCAGAGTGCTCTCTTCGCGGGCAGAGCCCGCTCCCACAGTGATGTGGCAACCACCGATGTGAGCTGCACCACTGTGGGGGCAAAGCTTGCTCGCGATGAGGCCGGTAAGCGTTACGCCGGATCCGCTGAAGATGCGCTCAGCCTGGCCGGTTTCTCCTTCAACGAAGCCGGGCGGCCCGAGCCAGGGCAGGGAGCTACGCAGGCGGAGATGGGGGTCGGATTCTACGATGTGGTGTTCATTGCCGAACTGGACGATGGCCAGGTGGTGAAGACCTCGGTCAGCTGCGATGAAGACCCGGCTACCTATCGACATCGAAGATGCGGTACGGATTGCCCGTAAGGGCAGCGGTTTGGCTTTCGTCATCCCGGTAGACATCTTTGTCGTTGGCGCTGCTGTGGTAGTAGCCGACGTGGTATTCACCTGGCAACTGGTTCACCGTCGGCGCCCGCACCAGTTCTACCTGGACGCAAGTGCCGGTGGTGCCCGCGAATTGAGCTTGAAGCCGTTGTCGTTTTCCAGGTCCGAGGGGATGACGTTGAGCGCGCCGATTTGCGCGGACACGTCGCTGGTCACGGGGTAGCGCACGCGGGCCGCCGATTGGCTGATGGCACCGTTGTAAGTGGCCGCAGTCGTAGTACAGGCACGATTTCCTGGCACCCATCATCCTCGCTGTGGTCGGCTCTGTGTGGGCCCGCCACCTGTGCTTGCGCGGGTGACCCTTACTTGCGGATCAGCGCGACCACGTATTCACAGGTGTCACGGGTGGTGTTTTCGAAGGTA
This sequence comes from gamma proteobacterium L18, assembly GCA_000497835.1. GTDB lineage: Bacteria > Pseudomonadota > Gammaproteobacteria > Pseudomonadales > Pseudomonadaceae > Aquipseudomonas. The sequence continues at coordinate 106,818 of KI547171.1, forward strand.
CACGCTTGCTCCGGCAGCCCCAGTTGCAGGCAGTCGCCTTGCGCCAGGGTGTAGACAGTAGTGCCCTTGGTGAACATCAGTGTGCCTCGCGTTACCCATACCTGCTGGTGAAGAAAGGCGTAGGCGGTCGCCGGGTATTGGATGCGTACCCCTGGCGGCAGTTGCACGTTCACCAGTTCCAGTGGCCAGCCCTCGCGCGGGGAAACCTGCTGACGTGCATAGCCGGTCTCCGGGTCCACCCAGCGAGGTTGCTCCGCTGCTCTGGACACCAGGCCCGAGCGGCCTTCGGCGCGGTGCAGCAAGGTCGACAGCGGCAGCCCGAAGGCGCCGGACAAGCGCCCCAAAATGGTCGAGGTAGGGCTGACCTGGGCATTCTCGATCTTGCTGATCATGGCCTTGGAGACGCCGGACAGTTGCGCGAGTTCGCCGATGGACCAGTTGCGCGCGGCTCTCTCGGTCTTGATGGTCAAGGCGATGTCGATGGGTGCATTGTTCACTATAGGGAATTTCCAGAAGGGGGAGTTCACATGTAGCTTAATTGCAAGAAATGCGTCAAGCCGGGGCAAATCACTATTTTTTGCTCTTTTTTAGTGCCTTGTTAATTGAATAAATATTCAAGTCCCTGATTTTAAAGCGTTTGATTATTTTCGATAAAATTTATTTCAAAATAAATCTATCGCCAGTTGTTTTTCTGATCGAAACAATCAATTGGTGTGCTCGTTCTTCTCGTTTACTATCTGAAACGAGCACGGAAGTTCATCCTGCTCTTCAAACTACTTTACCGTATCTGGGGGTCTCTATGCTGGCTCAACGAATGGAGCATGAATGTTTGACGGGTGAGGACATCATCCGATCGATGAAAGGAATGATCGCGGCATCGGGCATCAACACCAATGCTTTTTATAAGACGTTTCGCCAGGCGCCCCTGCCAACCGCAACATTGAAGAAAGTATTCCAACAATACTTTTATTATATCCGAACCTTCCCGCAGATTCTGGCCGGCACTTCCCATCGTACTGAAAGCGAAGTCATCCGCATGAAACTGGCGCGCACCGTGGTCTCGGAGCTGGGCGACGGCGTGGGGGAGGCGCACTTCATCATGTTTGAACGCGTGCTGGCCGGTGTCGGTATTCAATTGGACGACTGGAGGAAAGTTGAATATATCCCTGAGGCCAGCGCATTGGTGGCGGGGTTGAGGCGGATCTTTCTGGAAGGTTCGACGGAACAGGCTATCGGTGCCCATTACATTATTGAAGAGTTTGGTTTTCCCATGATTGCCAACCTGTATGAAGGCTTTCGTCTTTATGAAGGTTGGCAACACGAAGACTTCACTTACTTCTATTTGCACATGCTGGTGGAAACCGATCATGTGGAATGGATCAGCGACGCCGTGATGGAGGCCGCACGAGAAGCGCGCAACGGCAATGACATCCTAGAGGGCGCTGCTGATGTCCTGAACCTGCTGACCCGCTTCTGGGACGGCCTGAACCGGGTGGCTACTCACGCCTGACACGTCAGTACCACAGGAGATCGGGAAGTCATGGATGATCTGACATTGAGTGCGCGGGTGGCACCCTTCAGGGATGCCAGCGCGTTCGCGGCATCGGTGGGTGCGTTGAACCTGGCGCAAGGGCTTCCCGAGCCCCTGTTTGACGAGGCCATGAACACGGCGTTGGCTCGGCAGGTGACTGCGGGCTGGCAGTACGCCGACCCGCGCGGCGAGACGATTCTGCGTGAAAGCATCGCCGCCCATTCTGGCCCCGGCCTTATCGCGGACAGCGAAGTGCTGGTGACCAGCGGCTGTACCGAATCGCTTTACCTGGCGCTGTACGCGGCGGCCACTGAATTCGGCAACAAGGTCGCTTTTTTCGAACCCTTCTACCCTTACTACCCTGGCCTGGCCGCCTTGCTGGGCATAGAGCCAGTCCCCGTGCCGTTTTCACCTGGCCTCCAGGGCCCGGACTGGGATGCACTGGAGCAACAGGTGCGCGCCGGTGTACGGATATTGTTGATCAACACACCGCACAACCCCACGGGCTGGTGCATGACGGGGGACGATTGGCAGCGCCTGGTGGCGTTGGCCATCACCCAGGAGTTCGTGGTGATCGTCGACGAGGCCTACGGGCAGTTCGAATACGCCACCCATGGCCCGGCCCGCTACCCGCGCGGGCAATTGCCCATCATGGTGGCGGGTAGTGCCTCGAAGCTGTTGTCCATGACCGGGGTACGGATCGGGTGGTTGTGTGCCCCGGCATTCTTGATCGAGCGCGCCCACGCGCATCACCTGTACCTCAGTTATTGCCAGCCCAAGCCCTTGCAGGCGGCTATCGCCGTGTTGCTGGATGATCTGGCGGGCGGGCAGTTGGACAGGGTGAGGGACCACTATAAAAACAAGCGTGACTGCCTGGCGAGTGCCTTGACCAGGGCCGGTTTCGATTTCACGGTGCCGGCGGGCGGCCATTACCTCATGGCGGATTATTCGCGCCTGGATCCGTCACGCCCGCCGGTTGCCTTCAGCCAGCATCTGGCCAGGCGCTGCGGAGTCATGCCATTGCCCGCCACGCCTTTTTACCTGCATCACTGCCCACGCTCTGTAAGGTTTTCGTTCTCGGTCGCCAAACCCATTGTGGATCAAGCCTGTGCTCGCCTGGAGGAACTGTGAAATGGAGCAGCCTATATTCGACGTTATCGTGGTGGGCGGCGGGCCCGCTGGGCTCAGTGAGTGTATCCGGCTGTTGGACAGCGGCCTGAAAGTGGCGGTTGTCAGTGATGTGTTCGGTGGTTGCATGGGCATGATGGGCGACCACCCGCTGCAGTCTTATTGCAATGAACTGGAAATAGACGGTGCCCCCCTGGCCTTGCGCCAATTCATGAATAAACCCTGCATCAGCCCAACGGGAGCCGAATACGCCGCGTATATCCGTGACAATTTCGCGGCCTTGCCGCTGACCCGCGTCCAGCAACGCGTGATCACGGTCAGCCAGTCCCGGGGGGTGTTCGAGGTCAGCGTGGGGGCTGGCAGCGCCTGTGCGCCGTTGCGCGCGAAACAGCTCATCCTGGCCACCGGCATTCTGCCCAAGGCGCCGCCTTTCGAGGCACCTACGGCCCGCTGGTTGAACTGCTTCGAGCTCTACCAATTGGTAGCCCACGGCCAGGCAAAGCAATTTCGCGACCAGGATGTGGTTATTTTCGGCAGCGGCAACAGCGCCTTTCAGCTCGCCCTGTTGCTGGCCCCTTTTGCCCGCAACATCTGCATCCTGGTCAAAGCCTACCTGGGGTTGTACCCCCAGGAAACCGATGATCGCTTTGCCCTGCGCTCACTGAGCCAGCGCACCCTGGAAATGGTTGCCAAGACCTCGTCGGCGGCTATTCATGGGCCGCTCAACTCGGCTGGCGTGGGGCGGGCCAACATTTGGCTGCATGCCTACTCGGCGATCCGGCAGAGTGGCGACCAGGTTGTTCTGCAACTGCCCGCGTCGCTCAATGGCCACCCGTTACTGCGCGCGTCGTGCCGCAACGCGCTGGAGGCGGGCCGGCTGGCCGCCAGCCCAACGGGCGAGGGCTACGAACTGCACCTGGATGCGTCCGCGCCGCACCAGTGCCTGGTGTCGGCCATTGGCGTCACAGCCCAGCTTCCGGCTACCCAGTGGTCCGGGCTGGTCAACCAGCAGACCGGTTTTACCCGTCACCACCAGGGCCGGAGCCCCGTTGCCGGCCTGTACTTCGCGGGCGCGGCCTCGGGCTACGCGTCGATCAATACCATGGTGCCTGCGGCGGCCGGGGTTAGCGCCGCGGCACCAGCGTCGGAAGGACGACTGTCATGGGCGTGAATAGCTTGCAACCGTTGCGCCTGACCCTGGCTGAAGCGCTCGCGCAGCCGGTGGTGGCGCTCAAGCAGGCCATTTCCCGGGCCAAGGTGCTGGTCATCAGCAACCAGGACCTTGACGTGGCGGCCTATGTGCAATTGATGCGCACGCTGGGCACCCCGGTCCACCATGTGCTGGCCAAGTACTGCCTGGCCGATTACCGCGAAGTACTGACGGTGACCAACCTTCATCAGGACGGCCAGGCGCTGGGGGTGCACGAGGGGGGAGGGTACTGGCACACGGACATGTCCTATAAAACGGCCAACACCGTCTTCACCTCGTTATTGGCCGTGCAGGTACCCCAGGCGCACGGCGAGACCGAGTTCATCGATTGCGTCGCAGGCTTGAACCAGGTGCGCCAGTGGCAGCAAAGCCCCAGTTGCCCCGGCTGCCTTCAAGGGCTTGAGCTGGACCGCCTGCGGGTTCGGCACCGTTTCGGCAACCGAGACGTGCTGCGCAATGCCCATGCCGCGGTGCAAACCCTGGATGGCAAGGAAGCGGGCACCCTGGAACAGGCCGTGCTGCACCCCCTGGTGCTCCAGCATCCGCTGTCACGCTTGGCCTCGCTTTACGCCCCGGCCGCCACGGCCATGCAGATCGAGGGGGTGTCGCCGACGCTATCGCACTGCATCCTCGACTGCCTGGTGGACTTCATGGTCCAGCACGCGCCCCGTTACCAGCATGCTTACTGCCCGGGCGACATCGTGATCTGGGACAACCTGTCCACGCTGCACAAAGGACCTTCGATTGCAAAGAGTGAAGGGGGTGCCAACGCGCGCCTCCTGTACCGCATGAACGTTGACTTCACCTGAGGTGCCACCATGATCAAGACAATTGTGTTCCTGACCCCCCACTACCTGAATTTCGCATCCGAGACGGCGTTGCAGACCCTGGGCCGTGATTATCGAACCGTGCTGATCGCCTACCACGCCGATGTGCTGCCTGCCGCGCTGGAGCGCAATGTCGCCAAGGTCGCGCGAGTGGACGCCGATCCGCATCGCAACATTCGTCCGTTGCTGGACGAAGCACAGTGCCACACCATCGTCAGCGACGAATTGCGGGCGGTAGGGGGGGACACTTCGGCGGTGCGCATCTTCTGTCAGGAAGAATGCCACGTTCAACTGGCGGCTCAGTTGCGCGAAGCGTTCGGGTTGGAGGGCGACACCCAGGCCATCGTCGCCAACTTCCGTGACAAGGTCCTGATGAAGCACGCGGTCAGCCGGCACGGCATACGTGTGCCGGATTTCGTCCCCCTCGACCAGGCACGGCTGGCCAAGGAACCGCAAGCGTATTACCGCGAGCTGACAGAGCGCCTGGGCCTGCCCCTGGTGCTCAAGCCGGTCAACGCCGCAGGCAGCTTCGAGGTGTCGATCATTGGCAACGAGGCCGACTTCACCAAGGCACGTGAACAGGTGATGGCGTCACCTTTCCATTTCGATTACGAGGTGGACGAGTTCATCGACGGCACCATGTTCCAGTGTGACTCGTTCGTGGTGGACGGCGAGATCCGCTACTGCGGAGTACTGGAGCTGGGCTGCACCAACTTCGATTTTGTTCAGGGCAAACCGTTGAGCGTCATTCCGGTGGCCGACCCCGCGCTCAAGGCCACATTGGAAGCGTTCAACCGCGATGTGATCGCCGCACTGAACTTCCGCAACGGCTCCACCCACCATGAAGTGTTCGTGGACCGCCGGCGGGGCTACCCGGTATTTCTGGAAATAGCCGCGCGGGTGCCAGGGGGCATTGGCGTGCCGTACCATGAGAAAAACAGCGACATCAACCTGATCGATGCCAACCTCTACCTGGTGGCAGGGGCCGCGGCGCTCGAACAGATCAGGCCCCATGAGAAGAACAATGTGGTATCGGCACTGCTGCCTTTGCGCAAAGGCCGTATCACCCAGCTCAACGAGCCCCCTATCGCCAGTGCCTACAGCATCGACTGGAAGGTGGCGCCGGGCATGCTGGTGGACTCCCGATCACTGGCTGACACGGCCGGTATCCTGACCTTCTACAACGATGACCCGAGCGTGCTGCGCGCTGACTTCGACGCCTTGCAGCGCTACGTGCCGACCCAGGTGGAGATCCTCGAACCGCTCAGCGCTTGAGGCCTGGCCGCCATGGTGGCGGGCAGGGGCGATGTGTTCCAAGGAGCAGTCATGAAGACAGGCATCATCGGCGGCATCAGCATGGCAGTTTATTGCGTCTCGACTGCGCTCTCGGCAGTCTGGGTGATGGTATCGTTCACCCGCATCAGCGGCGCGGCGTTGACGTTCATTACCTTTTTGATGGCGTGGGGCGTTTTTTTCCTGGTGCATGCCGTGCGCAGTCACGACCCATTGCGCTTGCTCAGGGAACAGTGGCGTGGAGTGATGGTGCTCAACGTCCTGACGCTGTTCAGCTGGTGGCTGATGTTCATGGCCTTGCAACGCATCGAGGCGTCGGTGGAGTCAGCCATTTACCAGGGCTGGATGCCGCTGGTAGTGGTGCTGTGCGAACGGCTCGCGGTGCGCACCTCGGTGAGCCGCTATCGTTGGCTGGGTGCACTGATGATTCTGCTGTCGTTGCTGGCGCTGGTGGTGATGCGCCTGGCCCTGGGGGCCACGGCCCAGGTCAGCCAGGTGCATCTGTACGAAGGCATCGCGCTGGCCACTGTCGCCGGGATCACGGGCGGTATCTACGTGTTCTGTTCCGGCCAGTTGAACCGTACAGGGCGCTACAGCGCCATGGACATCCTGAGTGTACGGTTCTTCTTGCTGTTGCTGGTCACCGGTTGGGTGGGCAGGGAAAACCTGCAGCAACTGTTCACGCTCGACACGACGATGCTGGTCCAACTGGTGGAACTTGCCTTCGTCAGCGTGCTGGTGCCGGTATTCAGCCTGCAGTTTGCGATCCAGCAATTGGGTGGCGGCCGTGTGTCGATTCTTACCCCTTGCGTGCCCGTTATCGCCCTGGCGGCGGAGTTCCTCCTGGCCACCTGGCACAGCCCCTGGGTGCCGTTGCTCGTCACGGTGGTGTGCCTGGCGGTGGTGCTTTCCAACCTGTGGTTTTCGCGCAGTGTGCGCCTGGTTTCACCCGGCGCCTTGCCGGTGGCCCTGTCCAAATAGCCAACTGATTGCCGGAGCATCCCATGACATCTTCTTTGGCCTTGGCCCAAGGGGCGGTAACTGCCTGCCCGACTGACAGCAGCGTGCTGATGCGCGCACTGGATATCGCTCGTGTCCTGATCGGTTTTGCGTCCGTGAGTGACCGCAGCAACCTGGACCTGATCGAGTGGGTTCGCCAGTACCTGGAGGGGTTGGGTGTGAGCGCCCAGGTGCTGCCTGCCGCGTGTGGCCACAAGGCCAACCTGTTTGCCAGCCTTGGGGCGGTTCGCCCTGGCGGCATCATTCTGTCCGGGCACACCGACGTCGTCCCTGTGGAGGGCCAGGCCTGGGCACAGGACCCTTTCACGGCCCGGCTGGACGGTGCGCGGCTGTATGGTCGCGGTAGCTGCGACATGAAAGGCTTCATCGCGGTGGTACTGGCCATGGTTCCGGAGCTGATGGCCTCGACCCGGCAGAGTTTCCACCTGGCGCTGTCCTATGATGAGGAGGTGGGCGCCCACGGTGCACAGGCATTGGTCCCTTTCATCACGCAGGCAGGGCTGGCACCGGCCGGGTGCATTGTCGGTGAGCCCACCTCGATGGGGTTGGTGATCGGCCACAAGGGGCGCCACGAAATCAGCTGCTGCGTGCGTGGCAAGGCGGCTCATTCTTCCGTGCCCAGCGAAGGCGTCAACGCCATTGACGTTGCCGCGCGGGTCCAGGTGCAACTTCAGCATATGGCCCAGCGCCTGGCCCAGGGCCCCCTGGATCGCGGTTTCGACGTTCCCTACACAACGGTCCAGGTGTGCAAGGTGAGGGGCGGGGTGGCGGGCAACGTCATTCCCGGCCAGTGCAGCTTTGACTTCGAGATCCGCTACCTGCCGGGCTGCGATGCCGAGCAATTGCTGGCACAGGTCAAGGCGTCTGCCGGCCAGGCGTTGTCGGCAGGAACGCCGGAGCATGCGGCGGGCGCCGCCATCGAGTTTTCCCACACGTTGCATACGCCAGGGCTGGACGAGCATGCCAACCAGTCTTTTGCCCATTGGCTGCGACAGGCGTGTGCCCTGACCGAGGGTGCGCAGCGGGTGGCCTACAGCACCGAGGCCGGGTTGTTTCAGGCGGCAGGGATACCCACGGTGGTGTGCGGCCCGGGCAGCATCCGGCAGGCGCACAAGGCCGACGAATACGTGGAAGTGGCGCAACTGCAAGCGTGCGCCCAGTTACTGCGCCGCCTGGGCTGCTACGAGACGTCGCCGCCGACGGCACGCGGGGGTGACCAATGAGTGCACTGGCCCGCTGTGAACGGGCCAGGCTGCTGGTAGCGGTCAGCGTCGGTGCTGCCCTGGAATGGTTCGACTTCACCCTGTTCGCCATCTTTGCCCTGCAGATCGCGGCCGCCTTCTTTCCTGCCAGCGACCCGTTGATGTCGTTGGTGGCCTCTTACCTGACGCTGGGCGTGGGCTTCGTCGCGCGTCCACTGGGGGCCTTGCTGATGGGCCGCTATGCCGACCGTCGCGGGCGCAAGGCGGCGCTGACGCTGTCGATCATGCTGATGGGGGCCGGCACACTGATCATCGCCGTGTGTCCCACCTACGCAGTGATCGGCTGGTTGGCACCCTTGAGCGTCATTGTTGCGCGGGTACTGCAAGGCGTTGCCGCGGGTGGTGAAATCGGCGGGGCGCTGGCGTATCTGGTGGAGACGGCGCCCGCGCACCGGCGTGGTCTGTTCGCCTCCAGCCAGCAGGTGGCGCAAGCCGCATCGTTCCTGTTGTGCGGCCTGAGTGCCAGCCTGTTGTCGCGCGTTCTGAGTCCCGCCCAACTGGATGATTGGGGTTGGCGGCTGCCCTACCTGTTCGGCCTGCTGGTGGTGGTGGCGGGGCTGAAGATTCGTCGCGGCCTGGAGGAAAGCGAGCCCCTGCGCCGTTATCTTGAGGGCCAGGCAACTGCGGGCGGCCGCACCCGCCTGCGCCAGCATGTGCCTGCACTGGTCGCAGGCGTGTTGATGGTTGCCCTGTGGACCGTGGCCACGCAGTTGATCAACTTCATGCCCACGTATGCCTCGATGGTGCTCGGCCTGCCCCGGGACGAGGCTTACCTGGGGCTGGTGCTGGTGGGGTTGATTACCTTGCTGTGCCCTTTGGCAGCCGGGTTGTCAGACCGGGTCGGCCGCCATGTGGTGATGCTGGTCGGCGCCCTGGGCATTGCCTTGTGCGCCTACCCTGCGTTCACCTGGCTGAATCGCGGGCCCGGCGTTCAAGCCTTGGTCAGCGTGCAATGCGGCTTGGCAGTGCTGATGGTGCTGTACACCGGGCCTGCGGCGGCAGCGCTGGCGGAGCTGTTTCCGGTTCATGTCCGGGCGCTGGGGGTATCCCTGGCATACGCCCTGGCGGTGACGCTGTTCGGCAGTTCCACGCCCACGTTGATCACCCTGGTCTACCGCCAGACCGGCAACACCCTGGCAGCTGCCCTGTGGCTGTGCGCGACGGCGTGCCTGAGCGCAGTGCCGCTGGCCTGGATGTGCCTGCGCAATGCGCGCGCCGGCGCAACGATGAGGGGAATAACGGAGGACGCCGTGTGAACGGACCCATTGTTTTACTGGATGTAGGCAACGTGCTGTTCCATTACGAACCTGCCGCGCGCCTCGAGGCGCTGGGGCACTTCACCGGGCTTGGCCCCGCCCAGGTCGAGGCCGCGCTGGATGAGAGCAGGCTGGTGGCACGCCTGGACCAGGGCACCGCCACGCAAGAAGACCTGGTGGCCTTTATTGGCGCACTGGCAGGCAAGACGGTGACCGCCGCCGAATGCTGGCATTTCTGGTTCAAGGTGTTCACGCCCAACGTCGGTCTGTTGAACCAATTGCCGGCCCTGGCACAGACCTTTCGCCTGGGGGTGCTGAGCAACAATCCAAGCGCACTGCGTGGGCTGCTGGAGTCTCGCCTGGGCTTGCAGACGGTGTTCCTGTCCGGTGAACTGGGCGTCACCAAGCCGTTGCCTGGCATTTTCGAGGCGGTCGAGCAACGCCTGGGGCTGACGGGAGATGCCATCTGCCTGGTGGATGATAGCGCCTCTAATCTCGAAGCGGCCGCAGCTCGCGGCTGGCGCACCCTGCACTATGCCTGCGAGCCTGGTACGCCGGGCATGGCCTTGGCTCCACGCCTGCTCGAGGTGACGGGATGCTGACGGCACTGGTCGATGATTGGCAGCCGGTACTGGCCGAGCAGTGGGGCGTGGCGGGCGAACCGGTGGCGTGGCGTACTGTCGAGAATCCGCTTTCCATTTGTCGCTTCATGCACTGGGGCGGGCATTCGTTCGTGGTCAAGCAGCCTACGGCCCATGCCTTGCTGTACGCGCCGCACCACTTGGGGGCGCTGGAAACAGCGTTCTATCAGCACTTGCCTGAGGGCGTGTCGTTGGCGCGCAGTGTTCCGGTGCCGCGCTTCGCGGCTTTCGACCCGGACGAGGGCAACTACACGCTGGTGCTCGATGACGCTGGGCCGGGCCGCTACGCGCCCGACAGGCAGTTGCCCCCCGATCGTCTGCAACTGCAGCAGATGGTACAGGCACTGGCGGCGGTGCAGGGGGCCTTCCATGGCCATACGGATTTCCTCAACCAGCGCAGTGTCGAGACGTTCTCACTGGAAGACTTCGAGAACCGATGGCGCCAGCCCATCCTGGATTACCTGCCGACCTTCCAGCAGGCGTTGGGTGAGCGCTTGACGAACGCGCAACACCGTTTCGTCGAACGCCTGATCGACGGCTCGACGGCTCGAGTGGCGGTATTGGCGGAGCATGACTTCCCCCTCACCATCGTCCACAGCGACCCCAATCCCAGCAATTTCCTGCTGCCGGCCGACGGTGACAGCTCACCCGTGCTGCTGGACTGGCAAAGCTGGCGGCCCGGGCCTGGGGTCCAGGACCTGTGCTTCCTGATGGGGCAGTTCCTGCCCCCGGCCTTGCGCGAGCGTTGGGAACCGCAGGTGCTGCGCGAATACGGTGACCTCATGGCCGCCCAAGGCCTGGGGCTTGCCCCGCAGGTGCTACGCGAGCACTACCGCGTGCTGCTGTGCAAGGCATTGATGATGCCCATCCTGCTGCACCGCTACCGCAACGCCCCCAATATCTGGTGGCCGCAGTTTTTCAACGCCCTGCAGGCATGCCTGCACTGGCAACCGCTTTGACTGCCAAGGAGAGAACGATGGCCGATTGGATCTGCCTGATAGGTAACTCGCTCAACAGCGCGACCGCTATCCAGGCGTTGGGGTACGCCTGCCACGCTGTTCTCGACACCCGCAAGGACGTGCCCGCGGCATTCGTGCAGCAAGTGGCGCTGATGGCCAGCGCCAGCTTGCAGGATGATGCGGCGATGGACGCCGGTGTCGAGCGACTGATTCAACTGCAGGGCGTGCCACGCGCGTTCATCAGCCATACCGAGCATGGTTACCGACATGTGGCGCGCCTGTCGCAACGCTATGGGCTGCCCGCCAATTCGCCTCAGGCCCTGGCAGCCTCGCGTGACAAACCGGCCATGCGTGCCCTGCTCAATGACGATGCGCGGCAACGGGTCGATTACGTGGCGGGGGACGCTCAGGCCATCTACGCGCAACTGAGTCAGCGGTCGATGCTGGACGTCATCATCAAACCGGCCGACGGCTGGGGGAGCCGCCTGGTCAACCACGTGCGCAGCGCAGCGCAACTGGCGGCGTGGTTGGAACATGATGGTCCGCAATGGCCACGCTGGATCGCTGAGGAGTACTTGCCGGGGCCTGAGTACAGCGTGGAAGTCATCTGCGCGCCGTCGGGCAACCTGTTGGTTGGCATCACCGAGAAGGTGACATCTGGCGCGCCCCATTATTATGAGACTGGCCACCTGTTCCCGGCTCCGTCTGTTTCTGCGTCATTGGCTACCTTGATCTTCGAACGGGTCAGCCAGGCGCTGCAGCGCCTGGATATCCGCATGGGCGCCACCCATACCGAGATACGGGTACACCCGCAACGGGGGCCGTTGCTGATCGAAACCCATATTCGCCCGGGCGGGGATTACATCAGCGAACTGATCAACTACGCCACCGGGCAGGATATTTCCCGGTTGTCGATCGCCAGTGTGCTGGGGCTTGTCCTGCCTGGGCGGGTGGTCGCGTCGCGGGGCGCTGCGGTTTATTTTCTTACTCAGGAGCCTGGGTTTTGCAAGGCTGTCGAGGTGACAGGCGCCCTTCAGGAGGAGACTGTGAAAAAATGGCAACTGGACGTTGTGCCCGGCCAGTTGACGCAACTGACCACTGACTCCACCAACCGCGCTGGCTGCGTGTTGTGTGTGGCGGGTGATGCCCAGGACGCTTGGGCGCAGACCCAGGCGTGGGCGGGCCAGTGCCGCGTGGACTACGCCCGGCCATGAGAGTGAGCAACGCCCGGCGCATTATTGGGGCCAATGCCGTGTCCAATGTGGGCAATGGCATGGACTCGATTCTGATCGCCAAGTTGCTGTACGACCAAAGCGGCTCGCTGACCCTGTTCGGTTCCGTGGTGGTGGTCGATTACGTGTTCAGTGCCCTGGGCAGCGCCTACCTCGGCCCTTGGGTCGACAGGCTGAACCCGCGCCGCCTGCTGGTCGCCAACGAGTTGGCAAGGGCGCTGTTGCTGGGCGGGGTTGCCCTGGTGGTGGCCTGCGCCTGGCCGTTGGCCTGGATGCTGCCATTGCTGTACGCCTTGAAGCTGGGGGCGCAGGTGTTTCAGGTGGCCATGTTTTCCCTGGTCTCCAGAAGTGTGGCGCCAGCACGCATGCTGGGTTACTCGTCAACCAATGCGTCGGTGTCCCAGGCCGCGTTGCTGCTGGGAACGGCGGCGGTCAGCGCGGCGTTGATGGTGGCGTCACCGGTGGCGGTACTGGGCGCTGACGCGCTGACATTTCTGATCTCCGGCTGCTTGCTTCGCAGTGTGCGCGTGCACCACCAGGCGCTATCGGCAACGGCGCAGGCAAGCACCGCTTGGGGGCCATTTCTGCGGCGTATGGGGGACCGTCAGGGGCTGCTATGGCATATCGGCCTGTCGGCGTGCAATTCACTGGCAATTGCTTTGATCAACCTGACCTTGGCAGCCGTCGTCGCCCAGCGCTTCGCGGGCAACAGCTGGTACATGACGCTGTTCGACGGCGCTTTCGCCGCCGGGGCCATGCTTGTAGTGTTCGTGGGCAGAACGCTTGCCGCCCAGCGCTGGGCCGCCTGGGTGGTGGCGGCTCAGGGGCTTGCACTGGCAGCCCTGGGGATATGCGACCACGCGCTCGTCCTGACCGCGCTGTATGCAGCTGTGGGGGGCTGCAACGCGGCATCGGTGGTGTTTTTTACGAGCCAGTTGCAATTGCGTGGTGACTCGGATGAAAAAGGACGCTTGTTTGCGTTGCGCAAGATGATCGTGGCCCTGCTGGCAGTGTTGTCGCTGCCAGCGCTGGTCAGCCTGTCGGCCTACCGCGTGTCGTGGGCCTTTTACGTCGGTGGTATGGTGATGGGGCTATTCGCCCTGTTGATGTGGGCCTTGTCACGCTCCACTGCCTATGGCGAATGCTTGTACCGGGATGGCGTGGAGGCGCATCAACCCATCGCGTCACGAAGCGGCGACTTTCCTTCAGACACCCAAATACACGCTCAATGACGTTCCGCTCCCGGTATTTTGATGTCGCTGGCATTCCCACCCGAAAGAAGAAAATTCAACGCTACGCCATTGACGTCGCTCAACATGTGGATCTTGGTTGTCAGCCCACCGCGACTGCGCCCTAGCGCATGGTCTGCAGGCATAGCCTAAGAAGCCAGGCGGCGGTTTTCAAAACTAGTGACCTCTACTTAATTGCTGGAGGCTGCTGAGGCAACCTGAGGTAGGTGTGGGGGCTTTGAACTGGTTTTATATCCAGCTCGTGCTGAAAAGTTGTCCCCTGAAATCGTGAGTATCTCTGTGGATAAAACGCTCAACCCCCGATAAACCGGGGCTGGAATCGATGTGATGAAATAATGACCAAAACGGCCGGTCAAGCGCCGTTCGGCGGCCCTGTTAGACTGTTTGGATACATCACGGGGAGCCGTTCATGAGTGAATCCATTCGCCTCACCCAGTACAGCCACGGCGCCGGTTGTGGCTGCAAGATTTCGCCCAAGGTATTGGAAGTGATCCTGGCCGGCAGCGGCGCGCAGAACCTGGACCCCAACCTGTGGGTGGGCAATGCCTCGCGCGATGACGCGGCGGTGTATGGCATCGACGCCGAGCGGGGTGTGGTGTCGACCACCGATTTCTTCATGCCCATCGTCGATGACCCGTTCGATTTCGGGCGCATCGCGGCCACCAATGCCATCAGCGATATCTACGCCATGGGCGGCGATCCGATCATGGCCATTGCCATCCTGGGTTGGCCGGTCAACGTGCTGCCGGCCGAGGTGGCTCGCGAGGTGATTCGCGGCGGACGGGCGGTGTGCGATGCGGCGGGTATCGCGCTGGCGGGTGGGCATTCGATTGATGCGCCGGAGCCTATTTTTGGCCTGGCGGTGACGGGCCTGGTGGAGAAGCGCTTCATGAAGCGCAACGACACCGCTACCGTGGGCAGCCTGCTGTACCTGACCAAGCCCCTGGGCATTGGCGTGCTGACCACGGCCGAGAAGAAGGGCTTGTTGCGCAAGGCGGATATCGGTGTGGCGCGGGACTTGATGTGCACCTTGAACAAGGCAGGCAGCCAGTTTGCGCGCCTGGCCGGGGTAACGGCGATGACCGATGTCACGGGTTTCGGCCTGCTCGGCCATTTGGTGGAGATGGCCGATGGCAGTGGCCTGACGGCCAGGCTGGACGCGGCGGCGGTGCCGCTGCTGGCCAATATCGAGTACTACCTGGAGAAGGGCTGCGTGCCCGGCGGTACGCTGCGCAATTTCGACAGTTATGGCGAGCGCATCGGGCGGATCACGGCGCTGCATAAGCTGTTGTTCTGCGACCCGCAGACCAGTGGCGGGTTGCTGGTGGCAGTGGAACCGCAGGGGCAGGCGGAGTTTTTGGCGGTGGCGCAGGCGTTGGGGCTGGCGCTTGAGCCGATCGGCGAGTTCGTTCCTCAGAACGGCCACGCCGTCGAGTTTTTGTAGTCGCGCTGAATCAGTACCGGCCTCTCGCGAGCAAGCTTTGCTCCCACAGTGGTGTGCCGTCCGCCGTGGCAGGCACACCACTGTGGGAGCAAAGCTTGCTCGCGAGAGGCCGGTGCAGGTTGCCCACACCCATAGAAGGCTCCACAGGGAAAGCCTGGCAACGAGCGTTGCAGGCTACAACACCACAGCGCCGATCAAACCGCTGATGATCCCCACCAGCATGGTCAGCAGCGCCACCGTCGCCAACACCCGGCGATCAAACGACTGACGCAGCATCAACATCGACGGCAGGCTGATGGTGGGCAAGGTCATCAGCAGCGCCACCGCCGGCGCCGTGCCCAGGCCCAGGGTCATCAGGGTTTGCACGATGGGGATTTCCGCGGCGGTGGGTATCACGAACAGGGTGCCGATCACGGCCAACGGCACCAGCCACACCAGGTTATTGCCCATCGCGCCATCAATGTGGGGGAACAGCCACACCCGGGCGGCGCCCAGCACCAGCACGGCCAGCACGTAGATGGGGATGGTGGTCCAGAACAGGTGCCACAACGAGCGCATCCAGCGGCCCAACAGGTTGCCCTGTTCGGCGCCCGTCACGGCGGCCACCGCCTCCACGGCAGGCTCCGGCAGCACATCGGGGCGGGCGATGCGCTGGGCAAACAGCGAGACACCCACCACCAGCACCACGCCGGCGATGATCCGCAACACGGTAAAGCCCCAGCCCAGCACGAATCCCATGAAGATCAGCGTCGCGGGGTTGAGCACCGGGTTGGCGATCCAGAACGCCAGCGCTGCGCCCACCGACACGCGCTGGCGGCGCAGGCCGGCCACCACCGGCGCCGCGCAGCAGCTGCACATCATGCCCGGCAGCGCGAACAGCCCGCCGCGCACGGTGGAGCCCAACCCGGCGCTGCCGAACGCCCGCAGCAGCCAGTCGCGGGGGATCAGCACCTGCACCAGCGAACCCAGCAGCACGCCCAGCACGGCGGCTTTCCAGATGGCCAGGAAGTACACCTGGGCGTAGGCCAGGGCGGCGGCGACGGGGTCTTCGGCATGGTCGTTGATGATCGAGGCGCCGATGCTGTGGCTGTTGGCGGCCACGAAGGACTTGAGGTAATAGGGCGACCACTTCACGTAGTACAGGCCGATGACGGCCACCAGCGCGAACACCAGGGGTTTGAGCCAGAACAGCCACGTGCGCGGCTGGGCGGTGGAGGTCAGTGTGCTCATGGCGGCGGTACCGACTGGGGGAGGGTAATGAGTGATTTTAGCCCAGCGCTGGCAGGGTGCCACCGCGCCTCACGGTCACCTCGTAGCCTGGCGGCAGCCGCTACGGGAAGTGTAGTGCGGCGTATGTTGGCGCGGCGGCGCGGTTGGCGTTTGTCCGCTACAGTGATCTCACCAATAAGGATAATGGCCCGATGGCCCCGCATAACCGGGGGCAAACGGGTGCAAAGGCCGGATCTTTTCGCAGTGCGTTCGGTGGGGCAAATCATGCGTGTGCTCAGTATGCTGTCAGGCAGTGCAGTGCTGTTGTTCATGGGCCTTTGCTTGGCCGACGATCCACCCGCCAGCCCCGCCAAGGCCATCGAGAAAGCCGAGGTGCTGGAACAGAAAGCCGCCGATAAAGACCCGCCTCCCAAGGCCGAGATCATCACCAAGACCGAAGCCCAGGTGGTCGACCCCGCAGGCGCCAAGCCGGTGGATGAACCCTTGACCTGCCTGGCGCGCACCATCTATTGGGAAGCCAAGGGCGGTACGGCCGCCGACATGGACGCGGTGGCCCACGTGGTGCTTAACCGCGTCGGCCACGAAGGCTTCCCCGGCACGGTGTGCGAGGTGGTGAAGGAAGGCGCAGACAAGAAGGTCTGCCAGTTTTCCTGGTGGTGCGACGGGCGTTCCGATGACGTGCAGGAGGCCAACCGCTACAGCATTGCCAAGGAGATTGCGCGCAAGGCGCTGAACCAGCAATCGCCCGACGCGACCCATGGCGCCATGTATTTTCACGATCGCAAGGTGAAACCGGATTGGGCGGGCAAGTACCTGAAAACCGCCGAAACCAACGAATTCCTGTTCTACAAGCCGCGCGAAGGCAAGGCTAAATAAGGGGTACCAAGTGTGCGCTGGCCTGCCCATTCTCAATGTGCAGCCACGCCAGGCAGATCGGCAACTTGAAACGCCGTGGCCCGGCGCTGCCCGGATTGACGTGCAGCACGCCGTCGCGCTGCTCGATCAGCGGCTTGTGCGAGTGGCCGGTCACCACCACCTGCACGCCCGCCGGTACCGGTACGTCACGGGCTTCGTGGGTGACCAGCAGGCTCACGCCGCCCAACGCCATCATCACCGTCTTGGGCAATTCGCGCGCCCAGTCCTTGTCGGTGTCGATGTTGCCGAATACCACCGTCAGCGGTGCAATCGCCTGCAGGGCGGTGATCACCTCGGGCTTGCCGACATCCCCTGCGTGCACGATGTGATCGCAGCCGTGCAGCGCCGCCAGCGCTTCGGGGCGCAGCAGGCCGTGGGTGTCGGCGATCAGGCCTATCTTCATCGCAGGGCTCCGCAGTTCAGTCGGCGCTCAGGCACTGGCGCACCAGGCGCGTGAGTTGCACCGGGTCGGTCAGGTAGGCGGCGTGCCCCTGCCGGCGAATCGGGTACAGGGTCAAGCCACGCAGCCGGTCGACCAGCGCGGCCGGGCAAATGACGCACGGGTCGTGGTCGCTGCTTTCGCCGATCAGCATGAACGGCCGTGCCTTGAGCATGCAGCAATCTTCCAGCGATGGGGCAATGGTGTCCAGCGCCGCGGCTTCGTTGACGAAGGCCGGTGCGGTGCTGACCATGGCTGGCCATAGCGGGATGTGCTTCATCTGCTCTACCTGCGCCGGGCTCATGCGCACAATGTGGGTCAGGGCGTGCACGGTGGCGGCTTCCAGATCACCCTGGGCGACCAGCGCTTGCAACTGCGGCAGGTGGCCGTCGCTGGCTATGCGCGGTAGGGAATTCATCGGCTCATACAGCACCAGCGTGCCCTTGAAGCGCTCGCGCAGGGCATACATCAGCGCGCAACCGCCGCCGAAGCTGTGGCCCAGCACGGCCGCACCCTGGCCGGCCAGTTCAACCATGGCGGCCAGGTCGTCCAGCTCTGCATCCAGGGCGTGCGGTGCGTCACCGTAAGGGCTGCTGCCGCGCCCGCGGCGGTCGTACAGGTAAACGCTGTGAGTCTCGCCCAGCAGATGGGCGAACGCCGTCCAGTCCCGGGCCAGGCTGAAGGCACCATGGCACACCACCAGCGCCGGGCCTTCGCCCCAACACTGGTAGCCGATGGAGGTGCCGTCGCGGGAGATTACGGATCCTTCGATGCATTTCATGGAACAGCGGGCCCTCTTGGAAAAGGCGCTTAACCTACCATACCCATCGGTAGTAAGCGCCCGCCCGTAGGGTTTTAGAAGTCCAGGCTCAGCCCGGTGTACAGCGCGCGCCCGTCACCCGGCGAATGCAAGGCCGCCTGGGCGCCGTCCGGGTCGTACCACACGTACTCGTAGTAGCGGTTGGCAAGGTTCTTGAGCTGCACGTCGACGCTCAGGTGCTCGGTGATCTTCCAGGTGGCACCCAGGTTGAACAGCACGTAGGCGCCGTAGCGGCCTTGGGTGTTGTTCTTCTCCAGGTAGTAATCGCTTTGCCCGTTCATCCAGCCGCTGACCTGCACCGAGGGCGTGAGCGGGTAGCTGGCCCCGGCGTTGTAGACATGGTGCGGCACGTGGTCGATCTCGTTGCCGGCGCTGTCCGGGTAGGTGGCGCCGGCCTTGAGGATTTTCGAGTACTGCCACGAATACGCCAGCCAGGCTTCGGTGCCCTCGCCGGGGTGCAGGTTGAGCTGCAGGTCGTAGCCCCAGCGCCGGGTGCGGCCGACATTGTCCGAAGCGCCGCTGGGGTCATTGAGGCGGCGGCTGACTTCGCCCGACGCCGTCTGTTGCCAGTAGGCCAGGCGGCCGTCGAGCCAAGGGGTTGGGTTGAACTTGATGCCGGTTTCCCAGCCGTCGTTGATCGAGGGCGCCAGGTCGTCGGTCTGCGGTGGCATCTTGAAGCTCGACGAGCCGGTGCCCACCTGGAAGGTGCGGCCCCAGTTGGCGTAGACGCTGGCCACGCTCCAGGGGGAATACACCACGCTGAGCTTGGGCTGCTTGATCAGGCCATAGTCGTTCATGTTGTAGCTCAGCCCCGTCAGTTCATCGGTGTAGTCGCCGCTGAGCGTGTCGACGCGGTAGGCGGGGATGATCTTCAGCGTGTCGGTGGGTTCGATCACGGCCTGCACGTAGCCGCCCACGGTATTGAAGTCGAAATGCTGGTCGCGGGTCTGGGCGGTGCGCACCCGTTCCACGGTGCTGTAGCGCTCGCTGACGTTCTGCTGGCGCTGGGTGTCCAGGCCGCTTTCCAGTGCCAGGGCGTGCAGCCAATCGACCTGCGGGCGCCAGGTCAGCGAGGTGATGGCGCCGTACTGGGTTTCGTAGGCGTCGCGTTCCTGCTGGGTGCTGGTGCTCCAGTAGCGCGTCCAGCGGCGGTCGTCGAAGGTGTTCAGGTAGGCCTTGGCCGACAGCGACACATCCGGCGCCACGTCCGTGTCCAAGTGCAGGCTGGCGCTGTTCATGCGCCGGGTGCCCTGGTCGGTGTCGTTGTAGGGGTTGGTCATGCTCGGGTGATGGTGGGCGTTGCTGCCGGTCAGGTAGCCGGGCTCGTCGGCCTGGCCTTCGTAGTGACGCAGGATCAGGCCGATGCGATAGGCCTCATCGTCCGGCGTGTAAAACCACTTGCCGGCCACCGACACGCGGTCCTGGTCGGCGTGGTCGCGGTAGCCGTCGGACTTCTGGTAGGCCAAAAAGTAGTTCTGCGTCCAGTTAGCGGTTTCGATGCCCTTGGCCAGTTGCGTTTCGCGGGTGCCGTAGCTGCCGTAGCGCACCCGAGCCTTGGTGTAGTCGCCGCCGATGCGGGTGTTGATGTTGACGTTGCCGGCGATGTTGTTCAGGCCGTAGCGCGGGTCGCTGGTGCCGCGCACCACTTCGATGTTGTCGATGTCGAGCGGGAACACCATGTCCATGAACGGCATGTTGCCGTCATTGCTGTTGCTGGGGATGCCGTCGATCAACAGCTTCACGGCGTTGACTTCGCCTTCGCCGTTGAAGCCACGAAACGAAATTTTGCCTGACGTGGTGCCCTGGTTGAACTCGGTCAGTTCGACGCCGGGGACGCGGCTGAACAGTTCCCAGCTATAGGTGACGGGCATTTTTTCGATGACGTCGCCGCCCAGGATATCCACCGAGCTGAGCACGCTGGTGGTGGACAGTGGCCCGCTCTGGGCGCTGTTGACGGTGACGGTGCCCAGGGTGAGGGTCGAGTCCTGGACGGTGGCGGCGAAGGCGTGGGTGGCGCTGAGGGCGCCGGTCACGAGCAGGCAGGTTTGCCGGGCGCGCGAAAGCCGCGCCGATGTGTGCGAACGTTGAAAAGCCATGGTTCACGGTTCCTGGTGAGCCAAATGAGTAGTCGTGCACGCACGCGCAGGCCCCAGGGGGCTGGCGGTGTGCTGATCAGGGAGGGGGAACGCTCAGGACAGCGGCGAGGCGCGGGGGTTGAGGCTGGTCCAGCGAAAACGTGGCGCCAGGCTGGGCACAGAGGGGTGGGCAAGTAGGGCTTGGGCGACATAGCGCGGCGCCGGCGCCTGCCAATGATTGGACGTAGGCCCGGCCATGCCCCCGGCGCCACAGCAACAGCAGTCGCCGTGCTGCATCTTGTGCGGGTGGGGGTCGAGGATGTCGATCAGTCGGCGCGTGTCGTCATGGCTGGCGTGCATGCCAGGCATGCCGCAGTCATCGCCCATCGGTTCCATCTGCGCCATTTGCCGGGCATGCAGGGGCATGGCCAACAGGTTGACCAGCACGGCGAAACAGGCAAGCCAATGGCTGATACGGCGGGTAGGGCTCATGCGACCGTCCGGCAAGGGGGGCATATCTTAGGCCGATCCGCCCGCCCACGCCAAGCGCGCGGTCTGTGTAGCAGCGGCCGTCAGGCCGCGTCACAGGCGCCGCAGTTTGTCTGGCACACCGCGTTGCGGCTGACGCCGCCTTCGGCA
>KI547171.1:129478-130628 GCA_000497835.1 gamma proteobacterium L18
CGCATACCGCGGTGTGCTTTTCGCGGGTAGAACCCGCTCCCACATAGACAGTTGCTGCTACAGGTCGGCGGCGTCTGCATCGCGGTCAAGGCGGGCTCCTACCACGGACGGCGTAGGAGCCGACCTTGGTCGCGATGCAGACGACGCCGTTTACGGGTTCAGTGCTGGCCAGGCTTGCACGCCGGGGCGCTGCCACTGGCGTTCGGCATACGCCACCAGCGGTGCCGGCACGGCATCGCCATTGAGAATCAGCCGATTGAGCATCAGCGCCAGGTCAACGTCGGCAATCGACCATGCCCCGCACACGTACTCGCGGCCATCACTCAACAGGGCCTGAGCCGCCGCAAACAGCTTGTCCCTTGCCGCCTGCGCCTGTTCCGACAAGGCCATGCCCTTGTGTCCGTAGAACACCACCATCGTCGAGCGCTCCTGACGGATGGCCTGCAGGTCACTGCGCAGCCACGCCTGCACCTGGCGGGCGCGGGCGCGCTGCTCGACGGCCGCCGGGTAGACCGGTCGGTCGGGAAACACGGCTTCCAGGTATTCGGTGATGGCCGACGATTCCGACAGGGCGAAGTCGCCATGAACCAGGGTGGGAACGCGTTGGGTCAGCGACAGGGCGGTGTAGTCGCTGGAATGGTTCTGCTGAGCCTCAAGGTCTACGGTCAACAGTTCGAACGCCAGGTTCTTTTCCTTCAGGGCCACGAACACCGACAGGGCGTAAGGGCTGCTGAACTGGGCGTCTACGTACAGGCGCAGTGGGGGCTGACTCATGGCGCGGTTCCTTGTGCGTGTGGGTGAAGGGACAGGCTACGAGAGGTGTGGGGCAAAAGGGAAATGCGGGGGTTTCATGGGGGTATTCCAACGCGGAATCGGGTGGGGCAACACCGATTCATCGCCGGGCACACAAGGCTGACAACGCCAATCCCAAAGGCCATGGTACGTTGCAACAAATAATGAAATGGCTACCCCCGCCCTACCTTGTGTAAGCCCACTAAGCTTTCACAGGGTGCCTATCGGAGTGCTATGCCATGAAAAACGTCGCTATCGTCGCTATCGATCTGGGAAAATTGAGCTTCCACATCCACGCGCAAGACGATTCGGGTCAAGAACTTTATCACCGCAAGTTCAACCGCACGGGGCTTACCGA
>KI547171.1:131530-141813 GCA_000497835.1 gamma proteobacterium L18
GGCCTCTGGCCGGGAAGCGCCGCGCGGGCGGCGCGCGGTCTCAAGAGCGGCACATAGCCCAAGACATGCACCTCTAAGCCACACCACCACTACAGGATCGCATCATGGCTACCAGGGGCTAGTCGATGTTTTTATGGCGCCCTTGAGATCGAGCGCCGCCCGCGCGGCGCTTCCCGGGTAGAACCGGATGGCCGGCCCCCCGCTCCCACATTTGTTGCAACGTACCATGGCCTGATGGACCGAGGTTTTAGCCTTGTTAGCCAGGCATCAGGTGTGCAGTGCTCTTCGGAGGCGGGGTTTCAAGACACCACCCACCGCCGTACACACAAACACCCCCGCCGCCACCGACAACGCCAGCGGCAACCCGGCGCTGCTGGCCTGCATCAACCCGCCACTGACCACCGGCCCCAGCACGCTGCCCAGTCCGAACAGCAGCCCGGCACCGGCGTTGGCGGTGACCAGGTCCTGGCCGCGAAAGCGTTCGCCAATCAGCACGATGGCCAGCGTATAGGTACCGCCCGCCGCCGCGCCCAGCAGGAACAGCGTGGGCCACAGCAAGGCGCTGCCGCTGATCAGCCACGCCAGGCTGGCGCCGATCACCAGTACGCACACCCCGCAGGCCAGGTGCAGGGCGGCGCGCGGTACGCGGTCGGCCAGCCAGCCCAGGGGCAGTTGCAGGCACATGTCGCCCAGCAGGATCACGCTGACCATCAGCGCCGCTTCGGCCGGACCGAAGCCGTTGGCGGTGGCGTACACCGGAAACAGGGCCAATATCACGCTGTCGAAGAACGAGAAAAACAGCACGCCCAGGCACAGGGTCGGCGCCAGGCGCACAAACCCCAGCAGCGAGAAGCTGCGCGGGCTGTCTTCGTCGGTGACGGTGGCATCACTGCGGTCGAGGCCCAGCAGCGCCAGCCAGGCCAGGGCCAGTGCCACGCTGACGGCGATGATCACGTGGGGCCCATCGGTGCCCAGCAGCGAAATCAACAGTGGCCCCAGCATCTGGCTGCCGGTGTAGGCGGTGGTGTAGACCGCGATCGACTGGCCCCGGCGCTGGTCGCTGCTCAGCTCGTTGATCCAGGCTTCGCTGAGGATGATCACCAGGCCCATGCCCAGCCCCATGCCCAGGCGCAGAGCAGCCAGCCCGTACAGCCAGCCGCGAACGGGTTCCAGCAACGCCACGCTGGCCAGGCACAGCGCCAGGCAGGCCTGGAACAACGGGCGGCGATGAAAGTGCCGTGACAGGCGCGCACACAGGGCGGCGGCCAGCATCATGCCGACGGCGGGCAGCGCCGAGATAATGCCGATCTGTGCGGCGCTGGCACCGCTTTCCAGCAGGCGCAGGGCGGTCAGCGGCGCGGTGGCGCCCAGGCAGATGCCGGTCACGGCGGCGACGAACAACAGTACAGGCAGGGTCAAGCGGTTCATGATCAGTCCACGCAAACAATCGACGCAGCGCGCAGGCGAAGACGTGCGCGCACAAGGGCAAACCGCTCGGGTTCAAAAAGCGAGGCTGGCCGGGGTGTCAGGCGTGGCGCAGGGGCGGGGAGAAGGTGAACGCGAACAGCACGCTGCGGCGACGGCTCAGGCCGGCGTCGGTCATGCAGGGGGGCAGTGCCTGGAAAGGGTGGTGGGCACGGGGCATGTGCAGCAAGTCCGCGAAAACAGGTGGCTATTCTGGGGCCGCGTGGGTGGGGAGTCAATTCACAACGGCGTTGTCGAAGGGGTAATCTTGCTTTCTCTCTTCAGGTTCTATCGTCTTCATGCTGACAAATCTCTGGTATGTGGTGCTGCCTTCCGCGCAACTGAAGGACGGCCTGGCGCCGGTGCAACTGCTGGGCCAGCCGTTCGTGGCCTTTCGTGATGAGGACGGCCGGGCGCGGCTGCTGTCCGATATCTGCGTGCACCGCGGGGGCTCGCTGTCGGCCGGTAGCAAGGCCGGCGCCAGCGTGCAATGCCCCTATCACGGCTGGCGTTTCGATAAGGATGGCCTGTGCACGCATATTCCGGCCCAGCCCGATGCACGGGTGCCGGTCAAGGCGCGCGTGGACGCCTACCCCACGGTGGAGCGTCACGGCTGGATCTGGGCCTTCCTGGGTGACCTGCCCGAGGCCGAGCGGCCGCCGTTGCCTGACTTGGGCTGGGTCGATGACCCCGCCGTGCGGGTGGTGTCCGGCCATTTCGATTGGGACGCCAGCTGGGACCGGGTGATGGAAAACGGCCTGGACTTCGCCCATGCACCCTTCGTCCATGGCTCTACGTTCGGCGACCCCGACCACCCGCAGATCGACGCTTTCGATGTGCAGCGTCAGGACTGGAGCGGCCAGGCACGCATGACCATGCGCCGCCCCGTGCGCAAGGGCTGGTTGCGGCGCACGCCCACCGGCGAACACGTGCAGGTCACCACGGTGCCCGGCTATCACTTCTCCGGCCCCTGCGCCACGTTGGAGCTCACGCCGCGCGAGGGCTGGAAGATCCATATCGTCTCTGCCCACGTGCCGGTGTCGGCCAACCGCACGCGCACCTGGTGGATGATGGGCCGCACCTTCCTGCGCTCGCCGCTGTTCGACCGGCGCACCATCGCCAGCAACCTGCGCATCTTCGAGCAGGATCACGAAGTGCTGCGCAAGGTACGCCCCGAGCGTGTGCCCGACACCTGGCAGCAGGAGGTCTCGGTGAAGTCCGACGGCCTGCAGATTGCCTTCCGCCAGCGCCTGCGCGAGCTTGAACAGCGCGGCTGGCGCATCGACGAAGCGCGCCTGGCCCGCGAGTTCACCGGGCGCACCGCCTGCGTGGTGCCGGGCCCGGAACGCAGGGCCGGAGGCGCCTGGGCCATCCCGACCATTCCGCTGCTGGATGTCACGCCCTGATGTTGATGATTGTTGTTGGGCGCGACCTGCAGTAAGGTCGCGGCCGAATCGATAGACGCGGGTGGCATGATGGAGTGGGCGATGTACCTGGCGCTGGGCGCCGCCATGGGGACCGTAGGTGGCATCTTCGGCATCGGCGGCGGGCTGATCGCCATTCCGGTGCTGGCGCTGTTCTTCCACATGGACCAGCAACTGGCCCAGGGCACCGCGCTGGTGATGGTGGTGCCCAATATCCTCTTGGCCATGTGGCGCTATCACCAGCGCACGCCCATCAACTTCTATCAGGCGCTGCCATTGGCGGCGGGTGGCGTGGTGTTCGCAGGCCTGGCCTCGTTGATCGCCGTGGGCCTGGACCCCAACGCCATGCGCATCGGCTTTGCCGTGTTCATGCTGGTGCTGGCGGCCTACAACTACGCGCAAATGTTCCTGCCCAAACCCCAGGGCAACGGGCGGGTGCGCGCCAGCTGGAAGGCGCTGTTGGCGCTGGGCGGAGGGTCCGGGGTGCTGGGCGGGTTCTTCGGCGTGGGCGGTTCGGTGCTGGCAACGCCTGTGCTCACCAGCGTATTCGGCGCCAGCCAGGTGACGGCCCAGGCCTTGTCCCTGGCGCTGGCGGCGCCCAGTACCGGCATCACGTTGGTCACCTACGCCCTGCATCATCACGTGAACTGGTTGATGGGCGTGCCCATGGCGCTCGGCGGGCTGGTCAGTGTCAGCTGGGGCGTGAAAGTGGCTTACCGCCTGCCGGAGCGAACATTGCGCACGCTGTTCTGCCTGTTCCTGGTGTTGTGCGCAGCGTTGCTGGGGTTGAAGGGCTGATTGCCCGCGCAATTGTGCAGAAAAAGCGGAGCTTTTAGCGACACCCTTGTCAGACCGGTATCCGGCAAGGCTAAATCGACGGCCGCGCTTTTACCCACCTTCGAGGGATTGTCTGTTGTCTTCGCCGCCCACCACCGATACACCGACCATCGCTGCTGCCACCTCGCCACGTTTCTGGCTGCTGGCTTCGCTGTTGGTGGCCATGATTCTCGCCGCCCTGGACCAGAGCATCGTCGCCACTGCCTTGCCGGTGATCGCCAGCGAAATGAAAGGCATCGAAGGCATGAGCTGGGTGGTGACCCTGTTCATGCTGACGTCCACCATTGGCGCGCCTTTGTACGGCAAGCTGTCTGACCTGTACGGGCAGCGGCCGCTGTTTCTGATCAGTATCGGCGTGTTTGTCGGCGCCTCGCTGCTGTGCGGGCTGGCCACCAGCATGGGCCAGCTGATTGCCTTTCGCGGCTTGCAGGGCCTGGGCGCAGGCGGCTTGATGACGCTGTCGCAGGTGGTGATCGGCAGCGTGGTCAAGCCCAGCGAGCGTGGCCGCTACCAGGGGCTGTTCTCCGCCGCCTTCGCCGTCAGCGCTGCGGCCGGCCCGTTGCTGGGTGGCTTCATCACCACCCAGTGGAGCTGGCGCTGGGTGTTCCTGATCAACATTCCGCTGGGCGCGTTGGCTATCGTCGGGCTGATGATCAACCTGCCTGCCATCAAGCGCCAGGCCAACGTCAAGGTTGATTACCGCGGCGCGGCGGTGCTGTGCGTGGCCACCTCGGCGCTGTTGCTGCTCACCCATTCGTTCTCCGTGGCCGGGCAGATAGATACCTGGAGCACCTGGGCTTTGGGGCTGGTCGCGGTGTGCGGTTTTGCCTTGCTGTACCGGGTTGAGCACAAGGCGCCGGAACCGATCATCGACCCATGGCTGTTCGCCAATCGTCGCTACTCCATCGCCGTCGCCGCCATGGCGGCCATGGCTTTCGCCATGATGGGGTCGCTGGTGTTCATGCCCCTGTATTACCAGGCGGTGCTGCACCAGACGCCGACCGAGTCCGGCATCATGACCTTGCCGCAGGTGGTGATGATGGTCATCAGCTCGTTCGTCGGCGGTGCCATTTCCACCCGCAAGCAGAACCAGGCGACATTGCTGTTGCTGGGGGTGGGGCTGGAAGCCGTCGGCCTGTTCCTGCTGCTGATCTTTGCCCAGCACAAGCTGGGTGCCGGCTACTTCCTGTTCGCCATGGGCGTGCTGGGCTCGGGCATGGGCATCGGCATGCCCAACGCCACGGTGATCGTGCAGAACGCCGTGCCGCTCAAGGTCATGGGCGCGGCCACGGCCGGGCTGTCGTTCTGCCGGTCGCTGGGGGCGGCGCTGGGCGTGGCGGTGGCGGGTGGGATCATGAGCTTCACCCTGCGCCGTGAGCTGGCCGAGCTGCCGGCGGCGCTCCAAGGCATGTCGCTGACCTTGCCCCAGGGGCTGGGGGCGACGGCGGGCGCGGATGTGGCGCAGCTGACCGAGCTTTATCGCACGGCGATCAGTGCGAGTTTGCTGGCGGGTGGGGCGGTGATGTCGGTGGCGTGGTTGCTGGTGTTGAGCCTGGTGCTGGGCAAGAAATCCCCTATAGCGGGGTAGCTCCGATCTCATCGCCAGCAAATGGCGGGGAATCTGTAGCAGCGGCCGCCAGGCCGCGTCACGGACGCCGCGCAGTGGCTGACACACCGCGCCGCCTGCGACGCAGCCTCCGGCAGCTGCTACACCTCTCCCCGTGGGAGCGGGTTCTACCCGCGAAGAAGGTAACGCGGACATCCTGGCATACCGCGGTGTGCTTTTCGCGGGTAGAACCCGCTCCCACATAGACAGTTGCTGCTACACGACCGCGTCGCCCGCATCGCGGCCAAGGCCGGCTCCTACCACGGACAGCGTAGGAGCCGACTTTAGTCGCGATTCAGACGACGCGGTTTCAAGACAGTTGCTGCTACAGAAGCGGCGCACGCGCAACCCTAGGTATTTATTCACTTTTTTTGAAAATAAGCTTGACGGCCTGGCGTAAAGCACGTCTAATGCGCCCCGTTGCCCAGATAGCTCAGTCGGTAGAGCAGGGGATTGAAAATCCCCGTGTCGGCGGTTCGATTCCGTCTCTGGGCACCACTATTCCGAAACCCCTGATTGCCGCAAGGCATCGGGGGTTTTTCGTTTGCACCGCTTATTCCCCCATCGACCCCAACAACCACTCCCTGAACACCTCCGCGCACACCGACCGCTTGCGATGCTTGAGCGATACCAGAAACTCGCCATTGCCGGTCCGGCACTCAAACCCCGTCACCCGCTGCAGTTCCCCCTTGGCCAGCGCCTCGTCGGCCATGAAGCTCCACGCCAAACCAATGCCCATGCCCTGCTGAACCGCTCGAAACGCCAGCGTCAGCTGGTTGAACACCGGCGCCTTGGCGCGGGCGATGTAATCCATGCCCAAGTGGCCAAACCACTGGTGCCAGTCCATGCATTGCCAGGCGCAGGTGTCGATCTGCACCAAATTGGCCTGGGCCAGTTGCGCCAGGGTCTGGATGCCCGCCACCGGCAGGCTGGGGTGGGCTACGGCGTAGACGATTTCCGGCAGCAGGAAGTCGCTGCTCAGCGAGGCCCATTCGCCGGTGCCGTACAGAATGCCGACGTCGAAGTCGTTGAGGCTGGCCTCGTCGAATTCGTTCATGGCGTGCACGTGCACGGCGATGTCCGGGTAGGCCTTGTTGAACTCGATCAGTTTGGGGAACAGCCAGAACTGCGCCAGGGCGTGAGTGGCCACCACCGACACGGCGTTGGACTGGTGCACATTGCGGATGCGCGTGACGCTCTGGTATAGGGTGTTGAGTAGCACGTTGACCGTCATCAGCAACTCATCCCCCGCGCCGGTCAGGGCCACGCCGCGCGGTTTGCGCTCGAACAGTGGCACGCCCAGGGCGTCTTCGAGCTGGCGCATCTGTTTGCTCACCGCGCTCTGGGTGATGAACAGCTCGCTGGCGGCACCGGTGAAACTGGCGTGGCGGCTGACGGCTTCGAAAGTGACCAGGGTTTCCAGCGGGGGCAGGGTGCGCAGGTAGCGGTTGATCATTGTTGTCCTCGCGACATTCCGCAGGGGAATGGATCGCTGAATTTTTATCGCAGGTGGCGCCTGTTTACCACGGATAGAATGCCGCTCATAGAGCCTGCCCAAGTGAGCAATGATGAACCGTGGGATTGTGTTTGCGCTGTTGGCCGGGGCCATCTGGGGTGGGGTGATCATCGCCCCCTCGCTGCTGCCCGAGTTCAACGCAGTGCTGATCAGCAGCGTGCGGTTTGCCCTGTACGGGCTGTTCTCGCTGCTGGTGGCATTGCCGTTGGCGTCACGCCTGCTGGCGCGTCTGACCCGCAGTGACCTGCTGATGCTGCTGCGTTTGTCCCTGACCGGCAACGTGCTCAATTACGCCTTGCTGGGTGCGTCAGTGCAGTTGGGTGGCGTGACCATGGCGGCGCTGATCAATGGCATGCTGCCGGTGGCCATCACCTTCCTGGCACGGGGCGACGCCGGCTCGCTGCCGCTGGGCAAACTCAAGCTGCCGTTGGCGATGATATTCCTGGGTATCGTATCGGTGAGTGTGCAGCATGGCGGCGGGCAGGGCGCCATGGGCGCCTGGACAAGCCAGTTGCTGGGGCTGGCGTGCGGGCTGAGCGGGGTGGTGTGCTGGTCGTGGTACGCCACCCATAACGCGCGTCATCTCAAGCAGAGCGCGTTCAACAGCAGCGAATGGTCGACCCTGGTGGGCATCGTCACCGGCATCGTCGCAGTGGCTGTGGGCGCGGTGGCGCTTGTGCTGTTCCTCAACCTGATTCCGACGCAGGTGGCGCCGGAGCGCTGGATGGCGTTTTTCTGGGTGTGCCTGTTCCTGGCGCTGTGCGGGTCGTGGTTGGCCAACGGCTTGTGGAACGCCTGCTCGCGGCGCATGCCAGCGTCGTTGAGCGGGCAGATGATTGTGTTCGAGACGCTGTTTGCGTGCGTGTATGGGTTTGTGTTCCACCAGCGGGTGCCGGGGGCGATGGAAGTGGTGTCCATTGCGTTGCTGGTGGGCGGCGTGGTCTGGGCCGCGCGTCGGCACCGGGTGGTACCGGCCCTGTAGCTGCAACTGTCTAGGTGGGAGCGGGTTCTACCCGCGAAGAAGGTAACGCGGACTTCCTGGCATACCGCGGTGTGCTTTTCGCGGGTAGAACCCGCTCCCACATAGACAGTTGCGGCTACAGGTGGCTACCTGAAGCCGGTGGTCGGAAGAAGGAGGTTGGCAGGTCCGGCGGGCAAAACTTTCGCTGCTGCGCCCAGGTCAGTGCTAAGTCACCCGGGCCTGCACGGCGCGGGGGCCTACCCTCTGGAGAACCATCATGAGCTTTTTCAGCACCATTCTCGAAAAGCTTGGCATTGGCACCCACGCAGCTCCCGAGGCGCCGCCCGTGCCTGATGCTGTCGCCCCGGTAGACGCCCCGCCCGCACCAACGGCCATCAGCGAAGTCGACGTCGCCGCGAAGCTTGAAGCCCTATGGCGCGGTGATGAAGAAGCTGGCCGAGAACGGCGGCAGGGTGCCGGCTGATCTGCTCGATTGATCGAGAGGGGTCATGTGGGACCGGGCGAAGCTCGGGAAGGGGTCATGCGATCTCACTAACGGGCGCCTTCCCGAGCTTCGCCCGGTCCCACAAAAAATCGGTCCAGCCGATAGGGCGCGGCCATTGGCACCGGTGATCCATGAGCCGGCGCTGCCAATTCGCCAATCATCTCGGCCGTCACCGCCGCCTGGGTCAACCCCAGGTGTTGGTGCCCAAACGCGAGCAGCACCTTGCCGCCTGCCACTCGATCAATCACCGGCAATGAGTCCGGCAACGACGGCCGAAACCCCATCCACTCGGTGGCGCCTTGGGCGTCCAGGTCGCGCCTGAACAGCCCCTTGCTTAGCTGATACAGCTGGCGCGCCCGGGCCATCATAGGCGGCGCTTTCAAACCTGCGAACTCCACGGTGCCCGCCAGGCGCAGGCCCTGCTGCATGGGCGTCATGATGAACTTGCGCTCCAGCGAGGTGACCGCGAACGGCAGGCGATGCTGCTCGGCCGGCAGCATCAGGTGATAGCCGCGTTCGGTGTCCAGGGGGACGCGCTTGCCGGTCAGCCGGGTGGTCAGGGCCGCGGAATGCGCGCCACAGGCCAGCAGCACCCGGCGGGCGGCGAGTGGTCCCTGATCGGTGTCGAGCACCACCCCGTTATCCTGAACGCGACCGTCGAGCACGCTGCGCTGCAGGAATCGCACGCCCGTGGCCTTGGCGGCCTCCACCAGCTCAGTCACTATCCGATAGGGGTCGACAAAGTGCCCCGTGGCAGGGAAGAACAACCCGCCTTGCAAGTGCTCGCTCAGGTGCGGCGCCGCCTGGCGAATGGCTGCGTTGTCCCAGGCTTGCACCGGTACCTGTTGCTGGCGCATGCGAGCGTGCAGGGCCTCGAGCGCGGCCCTTGATTCTGGCCGCTCGAACACCAGCAGCGAGCCATCTGGCTTGAGCAGATGGGCACAATCAATGGACTGCAACAGACGCTGCCACGCCCCCAGGCTGGCCTCGTTAAGCGCGCGGATACCGGCCACCGAACGCTGGTAGGGCGCGGGTCGCAGGTTGAGCAGCAGGCGCGTGAACCAGGGCAGCGCCCGGGGCAGGTATTGCCAGTCCAGCCGCAGCGGGCCCAAGGGGTCCATCAGCATGGCGGGCAGGCGCTTGATGATCGACAGGTCGGCAATGGGGAACACCTGCTCGGTCGCCAGGTGCCCGGCGTTCCCGTAGGAGGCGCCCAGGCCAGGGGCCTGGCGGTCGAGCACGTGCACCGTGAAGCCCTTGCGCGCCAGGGCCAGCGCGCAGCTGACGCCGATGATGCCGGCGCCCACCACGGCGATGTCGGGCACCTCAGGCTTCACGCGGGTGCTCCGCCGACCAGATCGCGTACCACTGGCCAAACAGCGCGTACTGCTGCTCGGCGTAGCGACGCTGGGCGTCGCTGAGTGCGTCGGTTTCATTGAAGTGCAAGGTGTACTCAGTGTCGCCGTTGAGCACCATCAGGTGCTTGTAGAACAGCACCAGGTCGCAGCCTTCGTCGAAGGATGACAGCACCGCCAACGCTGCCTCCAGCTCGCGGGCCAGACGGCGTGCCCGGGCATCGCCCTTGGCGGCCTGCTTGCTCAGGGCCACCAGGTGCAGCACCTCGCGCGGCAGGGCGTTGCCGATGCCGGTGATGGCGCCGCTGGCGTTGCAGTTGACGAAGCCGTGCACCACTTGGGTATCGACGCCCACCATCAGGCTGACCTGGTCATCCTGGGAGGTGATGTTTTCGGCGGCGTAGCGCAGGTCGGCGGCGCCCCCGAACTCCTTGAAGCCGATCAGGTTGGGGTGCTGGCGGCGCAGTTCGAAGAACAGCTCGGCACGGGTGGCGAAGCCGTAGTAGGGGCTGTTGTAGATCACCGCCGGCAGCGTGGGCGCGGCGTCGAGAATGGCGGCGAAATGGGCTTTCTGCGCGGCGGCCGAAGCACCGCGCGACAGTACGCGGGGGATCA
>KI547171.1:142467-156556 GCA_000497835.1 gamma proteobacterium L18
CAGCGTGTGCGGCGTGGGCCACGGCTTCGCGGGTGTTGACCGCGCCGGTGCCGACGATGGTCGGCACGCCGGCCGCCACCAGCCGCGCCACGCCTTCCTGGCGCTGGGCTTCGGTCAGCAGCGGCCAGTCGCCCATGGAACCGCAGTAGACCACGGCGCTCATGCCGATATCAATCAGCTCGCGGCCCTTGGCAACCAGCGCGTCGAAGTCGGGCTGACGCTCGGCGGTGCAGGGTGTCATCAGCGCGGGCATGCAGCCGGTGAAGATGTTATCGCTCATCAACGTCTCTCCAGTACGGGGCTCAGATGCCCCAGGCGAATGGGTCCTGCTCGTCGATCAGCAGGGTGCTGTCGGCGGTCATGTAGGCGCGGCCGGTGATGAACGGGCGAATGCGCTCGCCCTGCCACTCAAAGCGGCCCTCGAACTGGCTGCCGGTGATGCTGGCTTGCACCCAGGTTTCACCCTCGGCCAGTTTGCCGTCGGCGGCCAGGCAGGCCAGCTTGGCGCTGGTGCCGGTGCCGCAGGGGGAACGGTCATAGGCCTTGCCCGGGCACATCACGAAGTTGCGGCTGTGGGCGTGCTCGTCGGCGGCGAACAGCTCCACATGGTCGATCAGCGCGCCGTCCTCGCCGTGGATGCCTTGGGCCTCCAGCGCCTTGAGCAGGGTCCAGGTGAAGGCGGTCAAGGCCTCGACGTTGTCCAGTTGCAACCGCTGATTGTGCTCGGCCACCAGGAAAAACCAGTTGCCACCCCAGGCGATGTCGCCGTGCACGCGGCCGTGGCCGGGCATCTCCACGGACACGTTGTGGCGGTAGCGGTAGGCAGGGACGTTGCCCACCGTTACCGCGCCGTCGGCGTGCAGGGTGGCGCTGACCTGGCCCACCGGGGTGTCGATGCGGTGCAGGCCGGGGCCTATCAGGCCCAGGTAGTGCAGCGATGCCACCAGGCCGATGGTGCCGTGGCCGCACATGCCCAGGTAGCCGGTGTTGTTGAAGAAAATCACCCCGCAGGTGGCGTCGGCCGACACGGCCGGGCAGTACAGCGCGCCCACCAGCACGTCGTTGCCGCGCGGCTCCAGCAGGCAGGCACGGCGCCAGTGATCGTGCTGCTGGCGCAGTTCGTCGCGTTGCTGGGCCAGGGTGGCGCCGGTCAGGGCGGGGAAGCCGTTGATCACCAGGCGAGTGGGTTCGCCGCCGGTGTGGGAATCGATGACATGCAGCTGTTTCATGCGCTTGTCCGGTCCAGGTAGGGAAATGCCTGGCGTTACAGTGGACCTTGCGCGGCCGGTTTACTTGATGGATTTCTTCAGGGACGATGACGAAATCGGCACAATGGCAGGGGTGGGCACGCATGGCGCATGAAACGTTGGCACTGTTGGCCCAAGGCAATGCCTTGCAGGCGCCCCGTGACCTGGACGAAATGCTGGCCGGCATCGCGCCCCTGCTGCCCATGCTGGACGTGATTCCCAACGCGGTGATCTTCATCAAGGATGTGCAGGCCCGCTACTGCCTGGCCAATCGTACGCTGGTGCAGCGCTGTGGCTTCAAGGGCCTGCAACCGCTGCTGGGCAAAACCAGCGCACAGGTCTTTCCGGCACAATTGGGACCTGGCTACACCGAGCAGGACCGTCGCGTGCTGGAAGAGGGGCGGGTGCTGGAAGACCAACTGGAACTGCACCTGTACGGTAGCCGCGAGCCCGGCTGGTGCCTGACCCACAAACAGCCCATCCACGACCGCGAGCGGCGCATCATTGGCCTGGTGGGCATCTCGGTCGACCTGCAGGCCGCCAGCCACAGCCACCCCGCCTACCAGCGCCTGGCGGCGGTGGACGCGTACATCCGCAGCCACTTCGCCGGCCCCGTGAGCATGGACGAATTGACCCGCATCGCCGGTATTTCCGTGGCCCAGTTGGAGCGCTACTGCAAGCGTGTGTTCCACCTGACGCCCCGGCAGATGATCCACAAGGTGCGGCTGGAGCATGCGCATCGGCTGTTGTTGACGGACCTGCCGATTACCGAGGTAGCGATGCAGTGCGGCTACACCGACCACAGCGCGTTCAGTCGGCAGTTCAAAACGTTGACGGGGTTTACCCCCAGCCAGTATCGCCAGGCGACCTGCTGCTGAACGCAGATTCGCGTAGGAGCCGACCTTGGTCGCGATACAGGCGCCGCGGTGTTTCAGGGCTGGCCTCATCGCGCGCAAGCGCGGCTCCTACCGGAAACGGGTACCATGGCGGCCTTACGGATAACCCGCACAGGAAACCCCGATGCTGTTCGTGGTCATGCTGGGGGGCAAGCACCCCCGCGCCAGAATCGAAGTTCATGACGTCGCTTTCGTCGTCGCCGACAGCCTGGAGGCGGCCTACCCGCAATTGCGCGAAAGCTGGTTCGGCAGCGCTGCCGGGCTGCACATCGACGCCTGGATGCGCGTGGATGGCGTTGACGGCTGGAAGGTCGAGCTCAGCCCGCTAGCCCCGCGCGCCGGGTCACCGCGCCTGTATTTCATCAACCTGGGTGGTTACGAAGCGCAGGCCTTTGGTGAGGCGCACCAGTACGTATTGGTGGTGGCCACCAGCAAGGCTGAAGCCAAGGCCCGCGGCAAGCAGCAGATGCTGTCGCACTGGCACAAGGGCCACACCGATGCGCTGATGGATGTGGATGATTGCCTGCCGATCGACCTGGTGAGCGGGCGCTATGTGCACCTGGTGCAAGGCCCGCATCAGGGCGTGGTGCAGCGCAACGATTACATCGTGCTGTCCTGACCCGCGGCTACAGGACCTCCGCCAGCAGTGCGTCGCGGCCCAGGTGATAGCGCCTCAGGTCCGCCGCCAGAATCAGCTGGCCGCTGTAGCGCGCCGCCGCTTCCTGGCGCACATCATCGATGCTTGGGCTGCGCTGCGGGTTGTTCTGGTAGCGCGCACTGAAATGCGTGAGCACCAGATTCGGTACCCCGGCGGCCTCGGCGAACTGCGCCACGGCCGCCGCGGTGCTGTGCCCGTAGTTCGTCCGGCTGCTCTCCAGCACCGGCAGGGTGAAGGTGGCTTCATGCACCAGCACGTCCGCGCCCTTGGCGACCTCAGCCAGCAGCTCGGGGTTGTCATTGTCGCCGCAGACGATGATGCGTCGGCCGGGGCGAGAGGGGCGCAGGTAGTTCCGGGCATTGATCAGCCTGCCCTCAACAGTCACGTCCCGGCCCTGGGCCAGGTCGCCCCACAGCGGGCCGCGGGGAATGCCATCGGCTTGCAGGCGTTCCAGGTCCAGGCGCGGGTCAGGATTGACCTCGGCAAACACGTAGCCGTAGCTAGGTACCCGGTGCGACAGCTCAATCGTGCTGACGTGGATATGGGCACTGCTCCAGCCTTCAAGGGTTTCCAGTGCATGCAGGCGCAGTTCGAAGGGCAGGAAGGTCTGGCTCACGGCCAGGCTCTGGCGCACCCAGTCGTGCAGATCCAGGGGCAGGATCAGGTCCAGCGGCTCGCTGCGTCCGGACATGCCGGCGCTGGCCAGCAGGCCGGGCAGGCCGAAGCAGTGGTCGCCGTGCACGTGGGTGATGAAGATGGCGCGCAGGTCACGCATCGACAGCGGCGTGTGCAGCAACTGGTGCTGCGTGCCTTCGCCACAGTCCACCAGGTACCAGGCCTTGCCGGACGCCTCGATGACGGCGGTGGCGCTGACATTGCGACCCTTGGTGGGCACGCCGGAAGAGGTGCCCAGAAACAGCAGGTCCATGCGTGGGGTTCTCCTTGGAAAACCCCATTGTACCCTGTGGGATGGGGGTTATTCCCCGCCTTTCATGCGCCGGGCCAGCAAGTACAGGCCCAGGCCGGCCAGCGCCGTGGCGGCGCCGATAAAGCCGGTGCTGGTCCAGCCCAGCCCGGCGGTAATCGCCATGCCGCCCAGCCACGGGCCCAGGGCATTGGCCAGGTTGAACGCGGCATGGTTGGACGCCGCCGCCAGGCTGGGCGCTTCATGGGCGATGTCCATCAGGCGGATCTGCAACGGCGAAGCCAGCGCTACCATGGTGCCCACCAGGCCAATGCCCAGCATCACCCCCGGCAAGTTGCCCGCGGCCATCGGGAACAGCAGCAACACCGCCATCGACCACACCAGCAACAGCCCCACCGCGCGGAATTGCAGGCGGTCGAACAGCTTGCCACCGGCGATATTGCCGATGATGCCGCCCACGCCGAACGCGGCCAGGCCAAACGGAATCCACTCCGGCGTGACGCGGGTCACCTCCAGCATGGTCGGCGCCAGGTAGCTGAACACGCAGAACATCCCGGCAAAACCGATGGCGCCAATGGACAGCGCCATCCAGATCTGTGGCTGGGTGAACGCCAGCATCTCCTTGCGCGGGTCGCTGCGCGGTTCGTCATGGCGGTCCGGCACGTAGCGCCACACCAGCGCGATGGTGGTCAGCGCCAGGAAGCCCACCAGGGCAAAGGCCGAGCGCCAGCCGAAGAACTGCCCCAGGAAGGTGGCGATCGGGTTGCCCAGCAGCATCGCCAGGGTCAGCCCCATCATCACCCGCGCCACCGCGCCGGCGCGCTTGTTGGCCGGCACCATGCTGGCCGCCACCACCGCCGCGATGCCGAAATAGGCGCCGTGGGGCAGGCCGCTGATGAAGCGGAAGGCGATAAGCGACCCGAAGGTGGGGGTAAACGCGGTGGCCAGGTTGCCCAGCGCGTATAGCGCCATCAGCATCATCAGCAATTGTTTGCGCAGCAGCTTGGCACCCAAGATAGCCAGCAGCGGTGCACCCACCACCACGCCCAGGGCGTAGGCGCTGATGGCATGGCCTACCTGGGGTTCACTCAGGTGCAGGTTGTTGGCGATATCGGGCATCAACCCCATGATGGCGAATTCGCCCGTGCCGATGGCGAAGCTGCCCACGGCCATGGCCGCTTCCATTTTCGCGGCGGCGCGGGCGGGCAGCACGGGGCTGGGTGATTGCTGGATAGACATGCGTGTGTGGGTTCTCAGGTTGGCGCAAAAGGGCAAACCGCTAATGATAGCGAAGCACTGGCGCAGGCGTCTAGGACGGGGATCGGCAGCAGGAGTTGCGTCGGCCGAGAGTGTCGTTGAAACTCTTGGTCCTCTCACCGGACAAGGACGTTGAACATGCACCGCGTACGTGAACTGAGGTTGACCGATGCCGCCGCGCTACTGGCGTTCGAGGCCGACAATCGTGAATGGTTCGAATCCCATATCGAGGCGCGCAATGAGGCGTTTTACTCGCTGCGGGGCGTGACGGCGCACATCCACGGATACCTGCAGGGGTTGGCAGGTGGCACCTGGCACCCCTTTGTCATCGAGGACGCCGGCGGTGCGATCGTGGGGCGGGCCAATCTGAAGGATATCGACCGTGAGGGGCGTACTGCGCAGGTGGGCTACCGGGTGGCGCAGGCTGCGTGCGGGCAGGGGCTGGCGACGCTGGGGTTAAAGCATTTGATCCGCGAGGCGCAGGTGCGTTGGGGATTGGAGCACCTGGTTGCCCATGTTTTTGCAGATAATGTGGGGTCGAGGAAGGTGCTGCTGGGGTGTGGTTTTGTGGCTGGTGCGGCGCCGTCGCACGCGGGCGAGGACCGGTTCGTGTTGCGTTTGCAACGTTAGATCGGCGGCGTGCCTATCGCGACCAAGGTCGGCTCCTACGCCGATCGTCATTATCGCCACCGGGATCGGCCCGTGCCACGGTCGGCGTAGGAGCCGACCTTGGTCGCGATGGGCATCACGCCGAGCATCAGGTCACGATTTGCCTTTCTTCAGCGCTTTAAGGCGCTGGGTGGCGCGCTGCACCGCCGCCATCTTTTCCGGCCGCTTCATGCGTTTCCACTTGCGAATATCGTCCTTGCTGCGCCCGCAGCTCACGCACAGATCGCCGCTGAGCTGGCAGGTGGCAACGCATGGGTTTTCGATTTCCTTAGCCACGGCCTGCTACCCCTGCGGCCGCGCCATGCAGTTCCACGGTCAGGTGGCTGACCTCGTGCACCGGCTTGAGCCGCTCGCGAATGCGCTGGGCGTTCAGGGAGGCATCGCCCACCACGCTGACGATGGCTGCATGGGCTTCAGGGCCTACGCGCCACACGTGCAAGTCGGTGATGGTCGCATCGCCTGGCTGCTCCACCAATTCGCGGATTTCCTCGGCCACGTGGGCGTCAGTCTGGTCCAGCAGTACACCCGCTGTCGCCCCCATCAGCGTCCACGACCAGCGCGCGATCACCAGCGCACCGACGATGCCCATCGCCGGGTCCAGCCACACCCAGCCCAGGTAGCGTCCGGCCAGCAGCGCGGCGATGGCCAGCACCGAGGTGAGGGCGTCAGCCACCACGTGCACGTAGGCGGATTTGAGGTTGTTGTCGTGGCCATGGTGATGGTCGTGATCATGGTCATGACCATGATGATGGCCGTGGCCCAGCAGCAGGGCGCTGACGATATTCACCGCCAGGCCCACCACGGCAATCAGCGTGGCCGTACCGAACACGACCGGCGTGGGTTGCAGCAGGCGCATGACTGACTCCACACCAATGCCCAGCGACACCAGCCCCAGGATCAGCGCCGAGGCGAAACCGCCCAGATCACCGACCTTGCCGGTGCCAAAGCTGAAGCGGGCACTGGTGGCGTGGCGCTTGGCGTACGCATAGGCCGCCGCCGTGATGCCCAGGGCCGCCGCATGGGTGGCCATGTGGAAACCGTCGGCCAGCAGCGCCATGGAACCGGTGAGGTAGCCGGTAGCGATTTCGCCGACCATCATCACCACGGTCAACATCACCACCCACAGGGTGCGGCGGGCGTTTTCCTCATGGGCCGAGCCGAGGAACACGTGGTCGTGACGCAAGGTGTCGTTCATTTGGAATACCGGCGGATGGCTTCGAGCAGTTCTTCCACACCCTGGTTACGCTGCGCCTCGGTGAGGGCAGGGTCGGCCACGTGGGCGCGGGCGTGTTCTTCGATGATTTCTTCCATCAAACCGTTGATGGCGCCACGGGTGGCGGCCACCAGGTGCAGCGTCTTGGCGCAGTCCAGATCGGACTCCAGCGCCCGCTCCACGGCCTGAATCTGCCCGGCGATGCGCTTGACGCGCTTGATCAGGCTGTCTTTGTTTGCTGCGATGTGACCCATAGGATACCCCCCTTACCTATATGGATCATCGCATACCCCCACCCCCTATGCAATGTGGCGGCTGCCGCCAGGCCACTCTGTTGAGATACACACTGTGGGAGACCCGTGGTTCAGGATAATCAGTACCGGCCTCTCGCGAGCAAGCTTTGCTCCTACAGTGTTGAGATAACCATCGATGTCAGGCGTTACCTTGTGGGAGCAAAGCTTGCTCGCGAGAGGCCGGTACAGCCTACCCACCACCCTTGAATTTACGCCCCTTACCGCCGTCCGCTGCGAGTACTCACATCCACCCAAACCGCCAGCACCAGGATGCTGCCCTTGACGATCATCTGCCAGTAACTGTCGACGTCGAGCATCGACATGCCATTGTCCAGGCTGGTAATCACCAGCGCCCCCAACAGCGCGCCATACACGGTACCCGAGCCACCGCGCATTGAGGTGCCGCCGATGAAGCAGGCCGCAATAGCGTCCAGTTCGCCCATGTTGCCCGCCGACGGCGAGCCGGCCGCCAAGCGTGCGGTGTTGACCAGCCCGGCCAGGGCGCACATCACGCCCATGATGCCGAAGATCCACAGTTTCACTGCCTGCACGTTGATGCCCGACAGCCGCGTGGCTTCCATGTTGCTGCCCACCGAGTAGATGCGTCGGCCGAACACGGTCTGGCTGGTGACGTAGCTGAACACCCCCAGCAAGACCAGCAACAGCAGCACCGGCACCGGGATGCCGTCGTAGCTGTTGAGGGTGTAGACGAAGCCGGCCAGCACCGCGCCGATGGCCACCACGCGCACCCCGTCGCGCAGTAGCGGCCGCGCGGCCAGGCCGTGCAGGGCGCGGTTGCGGCGCTGTTTCCAGGTCAGCAGCAGGGTCAGGGCGAACAGCAGCACGCCAAGCCCCAGCCCAACCGCCTGAGGCAGGTAGCCTTGGCCCACGTACACCAGTTGCGGCGACACCGGCGCGATGGTGGTGCCGCCGGTGATGCCCAGCAGAATGCCGCGAAACGCCAGCATGCCGCCCAGCCCGACGATGAATGAGGGAATCAGCCGGTACGCCGTCATGTAGCCGTTGGCCAGGCCAATCAGCAGCCCGCACAGCGACACCAGCCCCAGGTTGACCAGCAGCGGCAGGTGATAGGTCACGTCGAGGATCGCCGCCAGGCCGCCCAGCAAGCCCAGCAACGAGCCCACCGACAGGTCGATCTCGCCACTGATGATCACCAGCACCATGCCGCACGCCAGGATGCCGGTGATGGACATCTGCCGCAGCAGGTTGGACAGGTTGCGCGGGGTGACGAAGCCGCCTTCGGTCTGCCAGCTGAAGAACAGCCAGATGATTGCCACGGCAATCACCAGGGCGAGCATTTTGTAGCGGGTGAACAGTTGTTTGACTTGATTCATTGACGCGCACTTCCAGTCATTGTTGTTCTGTCGGGTTGGCTCAGCGCTGCGGCCAGCACCTGTTCCTGGGTGAGGCCCTGGTTGACGAAGTCGCCGCGCAACTGGCCTTCGCCGATCACCAGCACGCGGTCGGACACCCCCAGCACTTCGGCCAGTTCCGACGACACCATGATGATCGCCACGCCCTCGGCGGCCAGGGCGCTCATTAGCTTGTAAATCTCGTACTTGGCGCCCACGTCGACGCCGCGGGTGGGCTCGTCGAGGATCAGCACGCGAGGTTTGGTCAGCAGCATTTTCGCCAGCACCGCCTTCTGCTGGTTGCCGCCCGACAGGCTGGTGATGGGCAGGAACGGGCTGGCGGTCTTGAGGTGCATGCGCGCGATTTCGCGGTCGATGCTGCCCAGTTCGGCTTCGGCGTCGATGCGGGTCATTTTCGCGTAGTTGTCCAGCACCGCCAGGGTGATGTTCTGGCCCACGCCCAGGTCGGGAATGATGCCGTGGCGCTTGCGGTCCTCGGGCACCATGCACAGGCCGGCGCGGATGGATTTGAGCGGGGTGCGGGTGTCGATGGGCTTGCCGTCAAGCCACACCTGGGCCTGGTAGCGGCCGGGGTAGGCGCCGAACAGCGCCGACACCAGTTCAGTGCGCCCTGCGCCCACCAACCCGGCAATGCCGAGGATCTCGCCACGGCGCAGCACGAAGGACACGTCGTCCACGCGCTTGCGTTTGGGGTTGTCGACGTCCAGGCAGGTGACGTGCCGCGCCTCGAAAATCACCTCGCCGATAGCATGGGGCTCGGTGGGGTAGAGGCTGCTCATCTCGCGGCCGACCATTTGCGTGATGATTTTCGGGATGTCCAGGTCGGCCATGGCGGTGGTAGCGATGTGTTTGCCGTCGCGGATCACCGCAATGGTGTCGCACACGGCGGCCACCTCATCGAGCTTGTGCGAGATGTACACGCAGGCCACGCCCTTGGCCTTGAGGTCGCGGATGATGTCCAGCAGCACCTCGATTTCCGAACGGGTCAGCGCCGAGGACGGCTCGTCGAGAATCAGCAGGCGCGCCTGCTTGTTCAGCGCCTTGGCGATTTCCACCAGTTGCTGGTAACCGCCGCCGTATTGCGACACCGGCAGCGACACGTTCATGTCGGGCACCTTGAGTTCGCGCATCAGGGCTTCGGCGCGGTGGATCATGGCGGGGTAGTTCATGCGCCCGCCGGGCAGGGTCAGTTCGTGGCCCATGAAAATGTTTTCGGCCACGGACAGGTCGGGCACCAGGGTCAGTTCCTGGTGGATAATGACGATGCCGGCAGCTTCGGTTTCGGCGATGGCGTGGGCCTTGAGGGGCTGGCCGTCCCACAGGATCTCGCCCTCCCAGGTGCCGTAGGGGTAGACCGCCGACAGCACCTTCATCAGCGTCGACTTGCCGGCGCCGTTCTCGCCGCACAGGCCCACGCATTCGCCGGGTTTGACCTTGATGTCGATGCCGTTCAAGGCCTTGACGCCGCCAAAGCTTTTGACGATGCCGTTCATTTGCAGCAGGAATGGGGACATGACTGCAGGCTCGGATAGGGTCGGTTGGTACGGTGTCGCCTGTGACGCAGCCTTC
This sequence comes from gamma proteobacterium L18, assembly GCA_000497835.1. Taxonomy (GTDB): domain Bacteria; phylum Pseudomonadota; class Gammaproteobacteria; order Pseudomonadales; family Pseudomonadaceae; genus Aquipseudomonas. Next base: position 152,589 of record KI547171.1, read on the forward strand.
GGCAGCTACACCACTCCCTGTGGGAGCGGGTTCTACCCGCGAAGAAGGGCACGCGGACTTCCTGATACGCCGCGGTGTGCTTTTCGCGGGTAGAACCCGCTCCCACAAAGACAGTTGCTGCTACAAGGCCCCTGTAGCAGCGGCCGAAGGCCGCGTCATAGGCACCGCGGTTTCACTTCCCGGCGATCTGCGCCTGGGTGTAGAAGCCATCCTTCTCCAGCAGGTCGATGTTGTCCTTGGTCAGCGGGGTAGGGGTGAGCAAAATGGTGTCGACCTTCTTGCTGCCGTTGTCGTATTGCGAGGTGTAGGTGGGGTGCTCGTTGCGCGCCAGTTGCACCGACAGCTTGGCGGCCTCGGAGGCAATCAGCTTCAGCGGTTTGTACACGGTCATGGTCTGGGTGCCATCGATCACGCGCTTGACTGCGGCAAGGTCGGCGTCCTGGCCCGAGATCGGCACCTTGCCGGCCAGCTTCTGCGCGGCCAGGGCCTGGATGGCGCCGCCGGCGGTGGCGTCGTTGGAGGCGACAATGCCATCGATTTTGTTGTTGTTGCGGGTCAGGGCGTTCTCGACGATGCTCAGCGCCTCGGTGGGGTTCCACTCTTTCACCCACTGCTGGCCGACAATTTTGATATCGCCCTTGTCGATGGCCGGTTGCAGCACCTTCATCTGGCCTTCGCGCAGCACCTTGGCGTTGTTGTCGGTGGGCGCGCCGGCGAGCAGGAAGTAGTTGCCCTTGGGCGCAGCCTTCAGCACGCCGCCCGCCTGCATTTCGCCGACCTTCTCGTTGTCGAACGAGATGTAGGCGTCGATGTCGGCATTGAGGATCAGGCGGTCATAGGACACCACCTTGATGCCGGCCTTCTTGGCTTCGGCCACGGCGTTGGTGAGCACGGTGGCGTTGAACGGCACGATGACGATCACGTCGACGCCGCGCGAGATCAGGTTTTCGATCTGTGAAATCTGCTTTTGCTCGTTGGCATCGGCCGATTGCACGAAGACCTTGGCGTCCATCTTCTCCGCGGCTGCGACGAAGTAGTCACGGTCGCGGGACCAGCGCTCCAGGCGCAGGTCGTCGATGGAAAAACCGATTTTGGGGTGGGCAGCGTCGGCCATGACAGGCAGCGAAAGCAGGGCCAAGGCGCTGGCGAGCAGGGTGCGTTTGAATGACTTCATGCTGGGCGTCCTTTTATTGTTGTTGGAGACACAGGCCCCGGTTTCCGGGTGCCGATAACACTGTAGAGCGTGGCAGCCGTTCGCGAGCAGAGAATTGTCGCGCGAATGTAACCGCCACGCCGGGCGTCACTCAGGTGTAGATAAAGCGGTTGACCACGCCCTCCAGCATTTCCTGGCGGCCGCTGACGGGCTGGGGGTTGAGGTCATGGGCCAGGGCGTGCTCGGCCAGGGTCTGCAGGCTGAAATCACCGGCCAACAGCGATTGCCCGAACGGCTGGCGCCAACCGGCGTAGCGCTGGTCCTTGAACTGCTGCAGCAGGTCGTTCTCCACCATGGCCGCAGCGCGGGTCAGCGACAGGGCCAGCACGTCCATGGCGGCTACATGACCGTGGAACAGGTCCAGCTCGTCCAGGCTCTGGCGGCGCACCTTGGCGTCGAAGTTGAAGCCGCCGTTGCGGAAACCGCCAGCCTTGAGAATCTCGTAGGTGGCCAGGGTCATCTCTTCGACGCTGTTGGGGAACTGGTCGGTGTCCCAGCCGTTCTGCGGGTCGCCGCGGTTGGCGTCGATGCTGCCGAAAATCCCCAGGGAAATGGCCGTGGCGATCTCGTGCTGGAAGCTGTGGCCGGCCAGGGTGGCGTGGTTGGCCTCAATGTTGACCTTGATCTCCTTCTCAAGCCCGTACTGCTGCAGAAAGCCGAACACGGTGGCGCTGTCGTAGTCGTACTGGTGCTTGGTGGGCTCCTGGGGCTTGGGTTCGATCAGCAGGTCGCCGGTGAAGCCCAGCTTGTGCTTGTGTTCCACCACCATGCGCAGGAAGCGGCCCAGTTGCTCGCGCTCGCGTTTGAGGTCGGTGTTGAGCAGGGTTTCGTAGCCTTCACGGCCGCCCCACAGCACATAGCTCGAGCCCTTGAGGCGCTGGGTCGCGTTCAGCGCGCTGCACACCTGGGCGGCGGCGTAGGCGAATACGTCCGGGTCGGGGTTGGTGGCCGCGCCCGCTGCATAACGCGGGTGGCTGAAGCAGTTGGCGGTGCCCCACAGCAGCTTGATGCCGGTGGCTTGCTGATGGCGCTCCAGTTGGTCGACCATGTGCGCGAAGTTGTGGCGGTATTCCTTCAGCGAAGCGCCTTCGGGGGCCACGTCGGTGTCGTGGAAACTGTAATAGTCGACGCCCAGTTTCGAGAAAAACTCGAACGCTGCCTCCGCCTTGCCCATGGCCACTTCCAGCGGGTCGCCGGCCTGGTGCCAGGGGCGTTTGAAGGTGCCCACGCCGAACACATCGGCGCCGGGCCAGACGAAGGTGTGCCAATAACAGACCGACATGCGCAGGTGCTCGCGCATGGGCTTGCCGAGGATCAGTTTGTTGGCGTCATAGTGGCGGAAGGCGAGGGGCGAGGTGCTGTCGGGGCCTTCGTAGCGGATTTTTTCCACACCGGGGAAATAGGGCATCTGGGGTTCCTGTTGTTGTTCTTGGCGGTGTCCTGATACTAGCGATACGGCGCGGCGCGGCTATTATCAAAATCACCAACTCGGGGTGCGATTTTGCGTAACGCGCCTGGCGGTTGGAGTCGAACGGCCAAGGACAACAACCATGAAAACCCTACCGCCCGCCCACCGCATCGCCCTGCTGTTCAACGGCAGCAAGGTCTACGACCGGGGCATCATCAGCGGCATCGGCAACTACCTGAGCAGCACCCGCGCGGCCTGGGACCTGTTCCTGGAGGAAGACTTCCTGTGCCGGCTCAAGGGCATCGAGCGTTGGCAGGGCGACGGCATCATCGCTGACTTCGACGACCCGCTGATTGGCGAAGCCCTGGCCCACAGCCGCCTGCCGGTGGTGGCCGTGGGCGGCTCCTATCAGGACTCACGTGCCTACCCCCGGCACATCCCCTACGTGGCCACCGACAACGCCGCCTTGATGAAGCAGGCGTACGCGCACCTGATCGAAGCCGGGCTGACCCGCTTCGCCTGTTTCAGCCTGCCCCCGGCGCAGGAAAACCGCTGGGCCCAGGAACGCGAAAAAGCCTTCCAGCAATTGATGGACCGTGACGGCCTGCACGGCGAGATTTATCGCGGCCTGGGCACCAGTGCACCGCTGTGGGACAGCGCCGTGGAGCAGCAGATCGCCTGGCTGCACAGCCTGCCCAAGCCCATCGGCATCATCGCCGTGACCGACGCCCGCGCTCGTCAGCTACTGCAGGCGTGCCTGACGGCCGGCATCGCGGTGCCGGGGCAGGTGGCGTTGATCGGCATCGACAATGATCCGCTGACGCGCAGTTTGACCCGGGTGCCGCTCAGTTCGGTGATTCAGGGCACCGAGGCCATGGGGCGCACGGCGGCGCAGTTGCTGCATCAGATGCTGCATGGCATGCCGTCCACCGGGCAGCAGATTCTGGTGGCGCCTGAGGGGGTGAATGTTCAGGCGTCCAGTTTGCATCAGCCGTTGGGCAATCCTTACGTGATGCAAGCGTTGCACTTTATCCGGCAGTACGCCTGCCAGGGGATCAAGACGGCGCAGGTGGCGGGGTATGTGGGCGTGTCGCGCTCGTCGCTGGAGGCGTACTTCCGCAAGGAGCGGGGGTGTACGGTGCATGATGAGATTTTGCGGTTCAAGCTGGAGGCGGCGGCGGGGCAGTTGCGGGAGGGGGTGGTGGGGGTTGCGGAGGTGGCGGCGCGGTGTGGGTTTACGTCTGCGCAGTATTTGCATACGGTGTTTCGGCGGGAGTTTGGGTGTACGCCGAGGGAGTTTCAGCGGTGATTGGTGACCGTTCGCAAGCTTTACTCACACCGCGAACT
>KI547171.1:157255-182287 GCA_000497835.1 gamma proteobacterium L18
TTGCGCTGAAGGCCGCTTGATCGACGCCTCCGGTCGGCCCTTGGCTCTAACGGGGCCTAAGATCAAGATCAAGATCAAGATCAAGATCAAGATCAAGATCAAGATCAAGATCAAGATCAAGATCAAGATCAAGATCAAGATCAAGATCAAGATCAAAAGCTACAGCAACGACAAGATCAAAAGCCAAATCCAAAGCCACATCACCTGGCTGAGGCCAAGCGCAGGGCTACATGCAATAAAAAACCCGGCATCAACCGGGTTTTTTGATCAAGGACGTGGACCGCCTTCACCTTCATGATGGAAGTGCTCAGGCCCATGGTCCGGGCCGCCGTGCCGTGGGGCAGGGGCTGGGCCTGGACGGCCGTGATCGTGGTGGTGACCACCTTTATCGTGATCCAGCAGGCTGGAAACAGCCACGCCCAGCACGCCGCCGGCCACACCGCCAACGACTGCACCCTGGGTGCCGCCCAGCTGGTTACCGACCACCGCGCCACCGGCGGCGCCGACTACCGCGCCGACCACGTCATTGGCCATGGCGGCAGTGCTGCACAGGCTCAGGGAAAGTACCAAGGCGGAAAAAATGCGCATTTCATTAACTCGTTGAAAAGAGTCGCAATTCTGCGAATCCACAAATTAGATAGCAAGCTAATCAGGGTATCGTGAATGCTACAAATGCTGGCAATGGCTCAAGACCGGGCGTTGCCGCGCGGCGGCGCGCCGTCGAGCAGATGGGCGGCCAGGATGTTGTTGAGGAAGCGGAACTGATCATTCAGGCCCACCACCTCGTTGCTGAAATGCTGACTGGCCTGGGGCATAAGCACCGAGTCGAAACCTGTATTGGTGATCAATTGCAGCGGCGCCTTCAGCGATACCACATCCTGCACGTAATAGTTCGTGCCAAAGCGCGGGAAGCGGACATTCAGGGTAACGGTTCGGATCATTGGGCAGTCTCCGGGGCAGAAAGAAACATCAACGCAGTTGTTATTCGCTGGGGCCAGCTTCGAACTCGCGCAGGTGAAACTCAAGTGAACGATTTTGCATGTGCAAGCTGATAGCTATTGGCTGCTAGCGACCGCGCGGGCCATGTCCACGGCAGGAAGGACGAACAGGTGCAGGGTGACGGCGGTCAGCGCCAGGCAAGTGAGCACGTGAATGAGCATGGGCAGGTCCCTCCCGAGACGTGGTGTGTGGGAGGATTGTTGCGCGCCGGGGCGAGGGGGGAAGACGATGCGTGCGATGGTGGTTATCGATGCAATTGATGGTTGCATGAAGGTGCCTGTGGGACCGGGCGAAGCTCGGGAAAGGGCCAGACACACTAGCGAGTCGTTCGCTTCCCGAGCTTCGCCCGGTCCCACCGGTGTTACGCCGCTACTGCACCACGCGGTAGCAGGGCACGTAGGCCGCGCCGCCGGGCAGTTTCATGCGGTGCTGCTCGACGAAGGCGTTCAGCAGCCGGTCCAGGGGCTGCATGATTTCGGCGTCGCCGTGGATCTCGTAAGGGCCGTGCTGCTCGATCAGGCGGATGCCCTTGTCCTTGACGTTACCCGCCACGATGCCGGAAAACGCCCGGCGCAGGTTGGCCGCCAGTTCGTGGGGCGGCAGGGCGCGGCTTAGTTGCAGCGCGGCCATGTTGGCGTGGGTGGGGTCGAAGGGGCGCTGGAAGCTTTCCTCGATCTTGAGCAGCCAGTTGAAGTGGAAGGCGTCGTTGCGCTCGCGGCGGAACAGCTTCACGTCCTTCAGGGCCTGGGTCATCTGCCGCGCGACTTCGGCCGGGTCATCGATGATGATCTGATAATGGCGCTGGGCGGCTTCACCCAACGTGGCACCGACGAAGGCGTGCAGTTGCTCAAGGTACGGCGCAGCGCTTTTCGGCCCGGTCAGCACCACCGGGAACGGTAGGCCGGCGTTGTCCGGATGCATGAGGATGCCCAGCAGGTACAGGAACTCCTCGGCTGTGCCAGCGCCGCCGGGGAAAATGATGATGCCGTGGCCCACGCGTACAAAGGCTTCCAGGCGTTTTTCGATGTCCGGCAGAATCACCAGTTCGTTGACGATGGGGTTGGGCGCCTCGGCGGCGATGATGCCTGGCTCGGTCAGGCCCAGGTAGCGGCCGCCGCTCATGCGCTGCTTGGCGTGGGCGATGGTGGCGCCTTTCATCGGCCCCTTCATCACGCCCGGGCCGCAGCCGGTGCAGATGTCCAGTTTGCGCAGGCCCAGTTCGTGGCCCACTTTCTTGGTGTATTTGTATTCGTCGCTGTTGATGGAGTGGCCACCCCAGCACACCACCATCTTGGGCTCCACGCCGGCGCGCAGGGTGCGGGCGTTGCGCAGCAGGTGGAAGACGTAGTCGGTGATGCCCTGGGAGTTGCTCAGGTCGATGCGCGTGCTGTCCAGCTCGTTCTCGGTGTAGACGATGTCGCGCAGGGCGCTGAACAGCATCTCCCGGGTGCTGGCGATCATCTCGCCGTCGACGAAGGCGTCGGCGGGGGCGTTCAGCAGTTCCAGGCGCACGCCGCGGTCCTGCTGATGGATGCGCACCTCGAAGTCCTTGTAGGCGTCGAGGATGGTCTTGGCGTTGTCGATGTGGGCGCCGGTGTTGAGGATGGCCAGGGCGCACTGGCGGAACAGGGCATAGATGCTGCCGGAACCGGCTTCGCTCAGTTGCTGCACTTCGCGTTGGGACAGGGTTTCCAGGCTGCCCTTGGGGCTGACGGATGCGTTGATTACGTGTCGTTGTTGAGTCATTGCACATTCCTTGAGAGCAATGGAGCCAGCCTGCGGCTGGCTTCATTCAAACGGTCTGAATCCGACCTGTCAGGGGCCGGTACTGCTGCACGACAGAAAGAAAGCCTCCTTTTGAAGCGGATGACGATGGTGGAAAAAACCGCATAACCGGAGAGTGGCATCAATGCCGCGGATTATCAAATTTGTGCCGTGTTCACGGCTTGCGGCGGGGACGCGAGATCACCGATTCGATGTTCTTGCGGCCGATCAGCAGGGTACGCGGGGATTCGACCGCCAGCCATTTGTACATCACCAGGCAGTCCACCAGGCCCAGACGAGCGTGCTGGTAGGCCTTGGGCAGGCGCCCGACGGTCTCGAAGCCCAGCTTGGTCCATAGCGCCACGGCCACTTCGTTGCTGGCCACCACCGAGTTGAACTGCATGGCCAAAAAGCCGCTGTCGCGCGCCAGTTGCTGGGAGTGTTCGCACATCAGGCGTGCCACGCCGCGGCCACGGGCCGCCTCGGTGACCATGTAGCCGCAGTTGCACACGTGGCTGCCGGGGCCGGCGGCGTTGGCCTTCAGGTAATAGCTGCCCAGCAGCACGCCGTCTTCTTCGGCCACCAGGGTGTGCTGCGGTAGCCCCATCCACAGCTGGCGCGCCTGTTCGGCGGTGACGGCGGGGTCGTAGGCATAGGTCTCACGGGCAGCGACCACGGCCTGGAAGGTAGGCCAGAACACGTCGAAATCGGCGTCGGTCATGGGGCGAATCTGGATCATGGCGGTCCTTGAGCAAATGCGATGAGGCAGTGTACCAGCCCGACCGGTGCGCGCCGACCAGATTGCGGGCGATCAGCGAACAGTTAATGTTCATAACGGTTAATAAGATTAACTGTTTAGTCATACTCAGTGGGTGTCGAGCGTGCTCGACCGATGTTCCGACAACAACAATAAAACGGAGTCAGAATCCCATGGCACAGCCTTTCATGCCGCGCAGGCATCAGTGCGTCTCCACCCTGGCGGTCACCCTCGGCGTCGGCTGCCTTCTACCGAGCGGATGGGTACGGGCCGAGGGTTTCATCGACGATGCCACGGCTACCCTCAATACCCGCAACGCCTTTTACCAGGGCAACTTCAAGAACAGCGACGCCACCCAGAACCAGCGTCAGGAATGGGCGCAGGGTTTCATCCTGCAAGGCAGTTCGGGTTACACGCCGGGGGTGATCGGCGTGGGCGTCGATGTGATCGGCAAATGGGGCGTGCGCCTGGACAGCGGTGGCGGCAGCACCGGCTCGGGCCTGCTGCCCAAGACGGCCAGCGGCGCGCCGGCCGAGTACGGGCGGTTGGGCGGGGCGGTCAAGTTCAAGGGCTTCAACACCCTGGTCAAGGTGGGTGAGCAGATGCCCAGCCTGCCGGTGGTGCGCACCAACGACGCGCGGCTGCTGCCGCAGACCTATGTGGGGGCTACGGCGGTGTCCGACCCGGTGAAGTGGGCCACGTTGTACGCCGGGCGCCTGGACAGTTTCAGTAACCGCGATTCCACCAACCAGGAAAAGCTGCACATGCACGGCAGCACCATCGACGGGGACTACTTCGATTACCTGGGCAGCGAATTCCGCCTGGTGGACGGGCGCCTGCAGCTGGCGTACTGGCATGCACAACTCAAGGACATTTACGCCCAGGACCTGTATCGCTTTACCTACGACCAGCCGCTGGGGACGGGCATTCTGCGCCTGGACACGGGCTTGTACGTCAGCAGCGAAGCAGGCGCGGCCAAGGCGGGCGATCTGGACAACCGGGCCGCCTTTGCCGGGCTGAGCTGGCGGCAGAGCGGGCATACGTTTCTGCTGGGCCTGCAGAAGCTGTTCGGCAAGGACGACTTTGTCGGCCTGCAGGACAGCCCCACGGTGATGACCAACCACGTCAACAACATCTTCGGCTACGCCCATGAGCGCTCGTGGCAGCTGCGCTACGACTATGACTTCGCCGCCAGTGGCGTGCCGGGGCTGGTGGCCACTGCCAAGTACGTGCATGGCTGGGGCGTGCAGCGCAGCAACGCGGTGGACGGGCACGAGTGGGAGCGCGATTTCAACCTCAAGTATGTGGTGCAGTCAGGGCAGTGGCGGGATTTGAGTGTGTCGATGAGCCTGTACAGCTTGCGCTCGACCTTTCAGAACAGTCTGGATGAGACGCGGTTGACCATTGGGTACCCGATTAAACTGTTTTGAACGCTGACGCCGTCTTCGGCAGCTACGGGACGGCGTCGTCTGCATCGCGGTCGACCGCCTGTAGCAGCAACTGTCTTTGTGGGAGCGGGTTCTACCCGCGAAACGGACGCCACAGGGTGCCAGGTATTACGCGGTGTTCTTTTCGCGGGTAGAACCCGCTCCCACAGTGGGGTGTAGCAAGCTGCCGCCAGGCGGCGTCACGGGCGCCGCGGATCAGGGCTCCTGACAGGCAAACACATCCCCCTGGCCCTGATAATGCGCCTCCTGCGGAAACGCACACAGCGGCCGCGTGCGCCCCGGGAACGCGGTGCCGCGGGCCTCAAGCCGGGCCGGTGCCTGCTGCTTGTCCTGCCAGGTTTCCATCGCCGTCAATGGGTCGAAATCATCCAGCGCCGGCCCTTCGCCGCAGTGGGTCATGCCGGGCACCACGAACAGGCGCGCCCACTGTTCGGTCTGCGCACGGCCACCATTGTCGGCGGTCAACCGCTGCCAGTAACGCCGCAGATCATTGGCGGAAAACACCGGGTCACTGTTGCCCTGGACCACCAGCAACTTGCCGCCGCCCCGGGTGAACGTGGCGTACTGCGTGGCCACCGCATCATTGATCGCCGCCGTCTGCGCGGTATTTTCGACCATCTGGTCGAAGTTGACCTGTGCCAGGTCCAGATCGGGTTTGGCCGGGGTCATGAAGTACAGCCCCAACGAGCCGGGCGTGAGGGTGGCGTTGCGTGCATCGGCCTTGCCCGTGGTAGATTTGCCCAGCTTCCACACGCGCCAGCCGTCCGAGGCAATGCCGGCATCCCACGGCCAGTCGCTGTACAACGCCTGGCCGTGACTGTCGTGCACGCCGTTGAATACCGCGTGCAGGGCGTCGACCTTGGCCTGGCTCAGGCAGCCCTGGGTTTGCCCGGTTTTGCAGGTCAACTGCGCAGGGTCGAAGGTGCAGTGGCTCATTGCGTCAATGCTGCCGTCCTTCAAGCCATCCAGGGCGTCGCAGCGCTCCAGCACGGCCTTGGCGACCAGGTCCTGGTCGGCCTGGGTCAGCGCCTGGGCCAGGATAGGCTGGCCCTCGGCGGTGCGCGGGGCGGCGCGGCTGAATGCCTGGGTGTCCCACGCCTGGGCGACGGCGGCGCGGCTCAGGCGCAGCCCGGGGTTGCCGGCGATGATGCCGTCGAACTGGGTGGGGTAGCGCTGCGCGGCCATCAGCGCCGAGCGCCCGCCGTTGGAGCAGCCCATGAACACGCTGTGCTGCGCAGCCTTGCCGTAGTAACTCAGGATCAGCGCCTTGGCCTGTTGAGTGACCGTGCCGATGGCCGCATAGGCGTAGTCCAGGCGCGCCTGTTGGTCGGCGCCAAAGCTGGCGTCGCTGTTGTCCTTGCCGGTGTGGCCCGAGTCGGTGGCTACTACCGCGTATCCACGGTCCAGGGCAGGCAGGGCACTGGCACCGCGAAACGGAATCGCGCCCAGTGCCTGGCCCACTACGCCGTCCATGCCGCCGCCGCCCTGGAACAGGAAACGACCGTTCCAGGGGCTGGGCAAGCGCAGTTCGAAGTGGGTGCCGTAGGGCTGGCCATCGGCGCCGGTCCGCGCCCCGATCACCCCTTGCACCAGGCAGTGCGCAGGCATGGCAGCCTTGCTCAAGGCCGCGCCGGTCAACGCTGCCCGGCCGGGGTTGGCCTGGGGCAGTTGGCCGGCGGCGATCCATTGGTGTTGGGTCAGCGTCACGTCGGGCAGGGTAGTGGCAAGGGTGGCGCAGCGCTGGGCGTCGTCGGCAAGCGCCGTGCCGCACAACAGGCTCAGCAGCGTCAGGGAGGAGGGCACGATTGATCGCTTCACTGAAAAAATTCCTTTTGTTGTTGTGATGGACTGACCAATATGGTTAATACTATTAACTACTTTGCTGGTCAAGCCGCTTCCCAACAACAACTCGAAAGGATGCCACCATGCGCCGTTTCCCTTTGCTGATCGCCCTGAGCCTGCTGCTGCCCCAGGCCCATGCCGCCGAGGCCGTGCCCTCCCTGGAACCCGTCTACGAAGCCGTCATCGATATCGCCCCCGGCGAGACGTTGGGCAAGGGGCCGCTGGGCGAGCGCTTCAGGGTGCCGATCACCGGCGGCGAATTTCACGGGGCGGGGCTCAAGGGCAAGGTGCTGGCCAGCGGTGCCGACCGTCAGCTGTTGCGCGCTGACGGGGTGAAGCAACTGGATGCGCTGTATGAGATGCAGACCGATGACGGCGCGGTGCTGACCGTGCGCAACCAGGTGCTGGTGCACGGGACGGGGAGTGGGCGTTATGCGTTTTCCACGATCAACATTCAGGCGCCGGACGGGCCGTATGCCTGGTTGAACAAGGCGGTGTACGTGGGGAGTTTGACCAGCCTCAAGCCGGCGAAAGAGGCGGTGTTGGTGAAGGTCTATCGGGTGCGCTAACAGCCATTCAGCCTGTGGGAGCGGGCTCTGCCCGCGAAAAGAACACAGGGGGGTGTCAGGCTCCGCGCGGTGTCGCCTTCGCGGGCAGAGCCCGCTCCCACAGGTATTTCCCCAGGCCGGCGCGTCAAATCAACGCGCGCAGCGCCTGCTGGAAGGCTTCGATGTTCTGCTCATCGCGCTTGTAGTACGTCCACGGCCCGATGCGCTGCGAGGTCACCAACTGCGCCCGTTGCAGCGCCGCCAGGTACAGCGACACGGTGGATTGCGACAGGTTGGCGCGGGCCTGGATGATGCTCACGCACACGCCCACCTCGTCGGGGTTCACCTGCTGCTCGGGAAAGTGCTTGCTTGGCTCCTTGAGCCAGCCAAGGATCGCCAGGCGGGTGGGGTTGTCGAGTGCCTTGAGGGCTTCGTTGATGTCGATGCTCATAAATCACACAGTGGGATGATCCGGCGATTTTACGACACTTGGCCCCGGCGCGTCAGCGGTTACTCGCCATGAACCGGGTAGTCGGTGTAGCCGCGCTCGGTGCCGCCGTACATGCTGGCTGCATCCAGCGGGTTCAGCGCAAGGCCCTGGGCAAGGCGCTGGGGCAGGTCGGGGTTGGCGATGAACGGCCGGCCGAAGGCGATCAGGTCCGCCAGGCCTGCGTCCAGCACGCGGTTGCCGCGCTCGGCGGTGTATTTGCCGGCGTAGATGATCGCGCCGCTGAAGGTGTCGCGCACTATCTGGCGGAAGTCATCGGGCAGCGCCGGGGCGTTGTCCCAGTCTGCTTCGGCCAGTGACAGGTAGGCGATGCCGATGTCTTCCAGCACCTGGATGGCCTGCACATACGTGTCGCGCGGGTCGTCCTCGACCAGCCCCAGGTACACCCGGGCCTCGTCGGTGCTCTCGAACAGCGGCGAGAAACGCACGCCCAGCCGCTGCTTGCCCACCACTGCCGCCACGGCTTCAGTCACTTCGCGCAGGAAGCGCAGACGGTTGGCCAGGCTACCGCCGTATTCATCATCGCGCTGGTTGCTGTGGGCGGAGATGAACTGGTTGATCAGGTAGCCGTTGGCGCAGTGGATCTCCACACCGTCGAAGCCGGCGTCCAGGGCGTTGCGGGCGGCCTGGGCGTACAACTGCACCAACTCGGCAATTTCTTCGCGGCTCAGGGCGCGGGGTGTCGAGGGCGGGCACAGCTCGCCCGTGCCGGGGCCGGTTTCCACAAACACGCTGACACCGGTGGCCGCGATGGCCGAGGGCGCCACCGGTGCATCGCCGTTGGGTTGCAGCGACACATGGGACACGCGGCCCACATGCCACAGTTGCGCGAAGATAACCCCGCCTTCGGCATGCACGGCATCGGTGACCAGACGCCAGCCAGCGATCTGCTCGGCGCTGTGGATGCCCGGGGTCCAGGCGTAGCCTTGGCCGCGTGGTTCGACCTGCGTGCCTTCGGTCACCATGAAGCCGGCGCTGCTGCGCTGGCGGTAGTAGGTGGCCATCAAGGTGTTGGCGATGTTGCCTGGCTGGGTGCTGCGCGAGCGGGTCAGGGGCGGCAGCACGATGCTGTTTTTCAGGGTGTAGGGACCCAGAGTGGTGGGGCGGAACAGTGCGGAATCGTTCAAGGGTCAAGCCTGTGCGGGATCAAAGTTGCACATAGCGTAAACTAGATATCGAGATATCTCAATATCAAGATTCCGTAGCCGCTACCACAGTGCTTCAGATCCACACGTCGTTGGCAGCGGTGCGTTCGCCGCCCTGATCGCCAGTGTTGGCCACGCCGCGGGGTTCGATCAGCAGCAGCTTTACCTCTTGCGCCGCGCAGGGACGATGCTCGACGCCCTTGGGCACCACGTACATTTCACCGGCGTTGAGGGTGACGCTGCCGTCGCGCAATTCGATGCGCAGGCAGCCTTCGATCACGATGAAGGCTTCGTCGGTGTCGGCGTGGCTGTGCCAGATGAATTCGCCTTGCAGGCGGGCGAGCTTGAACTGGTAGTCGTTCATTTCGGCGATGACCTTGGGCAGCCATTGTTCGTGGAACAGGTCGAATTTGTGCTGCAAGTTGATGGCGTGGGTCATGGGGGTGTCGCTCCTTTGTGGGAATGGGCGAACCTTACTGACCGGGTGGGGGCCGGGTCTTGTATGATCGTGCACAGTGCCTCTCAATCGCGTCGCCTGCATCCCGGCCAAGGCCGGCTCCTACGCCGTGCTTGGTAGGAGCCGGCCTTGGCCGCGATGCAGGCGACGCAGTTTCAAGCCAGTTACTACTCCGGGGGGAACATGACCGACACTGACTGGGTTCTACCCGCCGCTCACCCCACCCGGGTGGAGCGCCTGGAGGCGCGTTTCGCCGGCCATGGTTTCAACCCACACCGGCACGACACCTACGCCATCGGCCGCACCCTGGCCGGGGTGCAAAGCTTCAACTACCGGCGCGCCTTGCGCCACAGCCTGCCTGGCGGCACGCTGGTGTTGCACCCCGATGAGGTGCACGACGGCCAGGCCGGCACCGAGGCGGGGTTTCAATACCGCATGATCTACGTGGAGCCGGCCTTGATTCAGCAGGTGCTGGGTGGCAAGCCGCTGCCCTTCATCGAAGGCGGACTGTCCAATGACCCACGCCTGTCCGCCGCCACCCAGGTGTTGCTGGGTGACATGCACAGCGCCATCGATTCGCTGGCCGAGGACGACGCGCTGTATGACGTGGCCCAAGCCCTGGCGGCAGCCGCCGGGCAGCGGCCCGAGCGCCGGGCGCTGGATTTTGTCGCCGCCGAGCGGGCGCGCGAGTTCATCCACGCCACCCTGGGGCAGCCGGTATCACTGGATGACCTGGAACAGGCCAGCGGCCGGGATCGCTGGGCGTTGTCGCGCGACTTTCGGGCGTTGTACGGCACCAGCCCGTACCGCTACATCGTGCAGCGGCGGCTGGACACGGTGCGCAGGGCGTTGCGCGCCGGGGGGACGCTGGTGGACGCGGCGATGATCGCGGGGTTTCACGACCAGGCGCACATGACGCGCTTGTTCGGCCAGGCTTATGGCGTGTCGCCAGGGCGCTGGGCGCGGATGTTGGGGGCGAGCAAACCACCTTGAATGCACGCCGCGACCTTCCTCCTGTGGGATCGGACGAAGCTCGGGAAGCAACCGACCTTGTTATCCAGGCTGGCCGCTTCCCGAGCTTCGCCCGGTCCCACACCTAGGGTGGGACGCCTTCACACCACCTGTTGCACAAACCCCCAGCGCTCGAACTCCGGCGCGAACTCGTCCAGCGTCAACAAGCCCATGCACGGCATCGCCCCGGTCTGCGTCAGTTCCCCGCGCGCCAGTTTGCACGCCAGCAACACCGTGGCCATGCACGGGATTTCCGGGCCGTTGCCGTCCGGCGCAGTGAGGTGCCAGGTGCGCTCGACGGGGTGGCCATCGCCGTGCTGCCCCTTGAGGCGCACACGCATGCCACCCAGGTCGCTGCCGAAGCGGTCCAGCAACACATTGGCCAGGCGGTTCAAGCGCCCGGCATTGCGGGCGATGGGCAGCGGCAGGCCCAGGCGGCGCAGGCCGGCCACCAGCCACAGGCCCAGATGCTGGATGCGCAGCTCCAGGGCAGCATGGAAGCTGACCTCGCGCACGCCGGGGTAGCGCGCCGGGAACAACGCCAGGTCCGGCACGTCGCAGGCCGCGCCCCAGCGCTGTCCCAGTTCGGCGAAGGTGAAGCGGCGCAGGTCCTGCCAGCCGTACACGGTGGCCCAGCGCCCGGCCTGCCAGCGCTTGAACGCCTGGCCTGCGTAGCCGAACACCGCCTTGATGGTGGCCTCGCCGCGTGGCGCCTGTTGGCCGGGGGCGATGGCGATCTGCACGCTGTCCAGCCGGGCCCAGTCGGCGGTCAACTGGTCGACTACCGCCGTGGACAGGCCCGGCAGGGTGCTGGCGCCGCTGACTGCCAACACCCCGGCCGCCAGGGCGTCGGTGTGCACGTTGGCGCGGAAGTCGGTGACGAAATCGCGGCCGTCCGACAGGTCCAGGTAATGAGCGCCCTCCGCGCAGGCGGCCAGGGCCACGCGGTAGTCCTGGCCCTGGTAGGGGCCGGCGCAGTGGATGACCAGGTCGGGCTTGAGTTGCGCCAGTCGCGGTTGCAGTTCGGGGCTGTCAATGTCCAGCGCGGCGGTGCTGATCAGGCTCTTTGGCCCGAAGAACGCGGTGCCGCTCACCGGCCTGCGCCCGGTGGCCACCAGCTCCAGCCCCGGCTCCATGGCCAGGCGGCGGCAGATGCGGGCGCCAAAGTTGCCCAGGCCGCCGATGACGATGATGCGCATGGTCTGTCCTTGAAGGTGAGTCGAAGCCGCCCAGTATACGGCCTATGTAACCTGGCCGGTGACCGCCAATTGCTGGCGGCGGTACTGCCCCGGTGGAAGCCCGTGGATGTGGCGGAAACGACGGGAAAAATACGCCTCGTCCGCGAAGCCGCACAGCCGGGCGATCTCGCCCACAGGCTTCAGGCTGTCCAGCAGCAGGTGGCGGGCCAGGTGCATGCGCCGCTCCAGCACCAGTTCGCTGAAGCTCTTGCCGATTTCCTTGCGCAGCCAGTGGGTCAGGTAGTGGGGCGACAGGTAGGTGGCCGCGGCCACTTTCTTCAGGTCCAGCTCCGGGTCGGCCAGGTGCTTGCGCACGTAATCGGACATGCGCTTGAGCGCATCGCGCCGGCTGACCTGGGCCGCGTTGCCACTGGCCAAGGCTTTCAGCGCCTCGGCGTATTGGCTGCACACCCCGCCAATCAGTTGCAGCAGCAAGCCCTTGAGCGATTCGCGCATGCCGAACTGGCGGTCGCGGTCCAGGCGGTGCATCTGTTCCAACAGCGCACACACGTGGGCAAAGGGTTCGGGTTCAAGGATGAAGTCCAGGTGCTCCTGGAACCGGAACGGCGCCAGTTCCGGCGCTTGGGCGATGGATACGTCCTCAAGGTCCAGCGGGTCGCAGGTCAGGTGCGGCAACAGGAACGCCTGGGAGAAGTTGATGACCTGGAAGTGCGCCTCCTGCGGGTGCGGGATCACGTGCACCCGATGGGGCAGGATGAACGCCAGCGCCCGCGACGGGAAGGGCCGCTGCACGTTGCCGATGTGCTGCACCGTATCGCCGCCCAGGTTGACCTGGATCTGGAAGTACTCGTGGCGATGGGGCGCGGTTTCGGCTTTGCGCACGCTCTCGTCGCGGATGTAGAAATCAGGTCGTTCGCTGCGTTGCTGCATGCCGAAGGTAGGCACGCGGCTGGAAGACTGCATGGGCTTGCCTCCTGTTGATCAGCCGGGGCTGACAGGTCTGTTGTTTTGCGTGATTGTACGACCTCTTCACGTTCTTTGTACTGCTTGATGCGATGAGCGAAGTGCAAAAATGCCTGACGCCGAGCGTATCGGATAAGCCGCTCTAAAACGCCGTATACAGCGATAATTCGCCGCCTTTTCGGGCAGCGGACAGTCATTTTTATTTTTGGACTTTTGCCTTGGCGCCCCCGCTCAAGTGCAAAAACGTTCTAACTCAACCGTTGATTTTCAATGGTTGTACGATCACCTTGGAGGCGTCCGATTCGACATCTATCAACAATAATTAGAAGGTGTTCGTACCATGCAGACGACTCCCCACGAGTATCTGGCGCACGACCGTCGGCCCATGCCCAACGTCGACGCCGAGCTGACCACCGCCCCACCTGAAACCTTCGATCACAGTGCCAGCGCCGCGCGGCTGCCCACCCGCCGCCGCTGGTTCATGCTGTCGCTGCTGCTGATCGCCACCATCATCAATTACGTGGACCGGGTGAACATCTCCATCGCCGCACCGTTCATGGCCAAGGACCTGGGCCTGGACAAGATCCAGATGGGTCTGATTTTCTCCGGTTTCGCCTGGACTTACGCCTTGGCCCTGGTGCCGGCCGGGTTTGTCGCCGATCGCTTCGGTTCGCGTTTCACCTACGGCCTGTCACTGATCACGTGGTCGGCGGTCACGGTGGGACAGGGCCTGGCCGGTGGCTTTGCCTCGCTGTTCGGCCTGCGCCTGGCGGTCGGCGCCCTGGAAGCCCCGGCGTTCCCGGCCAACAGCCGGGCCGTGGCGGTGTGGTTCCCGGCCCGTGAGCGCGGCCTTGCCAGCAGCATCTACGTGTGCGGTCAATACCTGGGCACGGCGCTGTTCACCGGCGCGCTGCTGTGGCTGGCCACCACCTACGACTGGCGCCATGTGTTCTACAGCACGGGCCTGGTGGGCATCGCCTTCGGCATTGCCTGGCTGTACCTGTACCGCGACCCGCTGGCCTGCAAGCGCGTCAGCCCCCAGGAACTGAAGTACATCGAGGATGGCGGCGGCCTGGTCAAGAGCAGTGCCCAGCGCACCCGCTTCAACTGGCGGCAGATCGGTGAGCTGCTCAGCTACCGGCAGATCTGGGCAATCTGCATCGGCAAGTTCGCCAGCACCTCGGCGCTGTACTTCTTCCTGACCTGGTTCCCCACCTACCTGATCGAAGAACGCCACCTGACCATGATCAAGGTCGGCATTTTCGCGATCATGCCCTTTCTGGGCGCCACGGTGGGCATCCTGCTGGCGGGCATCGTTTCCGACTGGATGATCCGCCGCGGCTACTCCATGTCCTTCGCCCGCAAGCTGCCGTTGGTGGTGGGCTCGATGCTGGGCATGTCCATTGTGCTGGTGAACTTCACCGACTCCAATGTGGTGTGCATCGCCATCCTCACCACCGCGTTCTTCGCCCAGGGCATCGCCTCGGCGTCGTGGGCGGCGGTGTCGGAAGTGGCGCCCAAGGAACTGGTGGGGCTGACTGGCGGCATCACCAGCCTGGCGGCCAACATCGGCGGCATCATCACCCCCATCGTCATCGGCGGCATCGTCCATGCCACGGGCTCGTTCGCCTACGCGTTCTGGTTCATCGGTGCGGTGGCCTTGTGCGGCACGCTGTCGTACTCGCTGCTGCTGGGCCGCCTGTACCGCATCCAACTGCGTGCCCGATAGCACCGTTTAGTCCAGAACAACGCCGGTTTCGTCCAACTATTACCGCCCACGGCGCCTTACGCTGGGGGCCTGAACCGAACACGCCCAGAGGTCTGCATGAACCAGTTCGTCTTTGCCCCCGACGCCAGCGTCACCCTGAATGTGCAGGGCAGCGAGGCACGTTTTCCGGTGAACCGGGTGTTCTGCCTGGGGCGCAACTACCCGTGGGGCGACGCCCAGGATGCCGTGCGCCAGGCGCCGATGTTTTTCATGAAGCCGGCCAGCGCCGTGGTGCCGGCGGTGGGCGAGTTGGTGTACCCGCCGCTGACCGAAGAGTTTTGCCATGAAATCGAGCTGGTGGTGGCCATCGGCACCCCTGGCAGTGACATTGCAGAAGAGCGCGCGCTGGCGCATGTCTGGGGCTACGCCGCAGGCCTGGACCTGACGCGCCGCGACCTTCAGATGGCCGCCAAGGCTGCCGGCCAACCGTGGGAAGCCGCGAAGGCCTTCGATGGTTCGGCGCCCATCACCCCGGTGGTGCCCGTCAGCCGTATCGGCCACCCACAGCAGGGCGCGGTGTGGTTGCAGGTCAACGGTGTGGAGCGCCAGCGTTCTACCCTGGAACAGCAGATCTGGTCGGTGAGTGAAATCATCAGCCGCCTGTCGCAGTCCATTGCCTTGCGCGCCGGCGACCTGATCATGACCGGTACCCCGCCAGGCGTCGCCGCCTTGCAGCCGGGGGACGTAATAAGCGCTGGCATCGACGGCATCGGTCAATTGGACGTGCGCGTGGGCGCCCGTCGTTAATTCTTTTCATCAAGGAGCAACAGCCATGACCACGAATTCCCCTCGCAAAGTCGCCCTGGTGACCGGCGCCGGCAGCGGCATCGGCCGCGCCGTGGCCCTGGGCCTGCTGGACGACGGCTTTACCCTGGTGCTGGCCGGGCGCCGCGCCGAACCGTTGCAGGCATTGGTCGAGCTTGCCCGTGACAAGGGCGGCGAAGCCCTGGCCGTGCCCACCGACGTGCGCGATGCCGCCAGCGTCGACGCATTGTTTGCCACGGTGGAAGAGGTGTATGGCCGCCTGGACGTGATCTTCAACAACGCCGGGGTCAACACGCCAGCGGTGCCGGTGGATGAACTGGCGGTGGACCAGTGGCTGAACGTCATCGACACCAACCTGACCGGTGTTTTCCTGTGCAGCCGGGGCGCCTTCGGCCTGATGCGGCGCCAGCAGCCCCAGGGGGGGCGCATCATCAACAACGGCTCGATCTCGGCCCACGCCCCGCGCCCCTTCAGCGCCCCGTACACCGCCAGCAAGCACGCGGTGCTGGGCCTGACCAAAAGCCTGGCGCTGGACGGTCGCGAATTCAACATCGCCTGCAGCCAGATCGACATCGGCAACGCCCTGACCGAGCTGTCGGTGCGCATGACCAAAGGCGTGCGCCAAGCCAACGGCGAGATTGCCGTGGAGCCCATGGTGGACGTGCAGCACATCGCCGACGCGGTGCGCTACATGGCCGGTCTGCCATTGTCGGCCAACGTACTGAACATGACCGTGATGGCCACCAACATGCCCTTCGTCGGGCGCGGCTGAGTCCCTTATTGTGCAAACGAGGTGTCCATGAAACCCGAAATCCTGCAACTGAGCCCCATCCTGATCCCCGAAGTGCGTGAGCAATTGGCGTCGCTGTTCACCGTGCACCCGTACTACCAGCAAAGCGACAAAGCGGCCTACTTGCGTGAAGTCGGCGGCCGTATTCGCGGCGTGATCACCGGCGGCCACACCGGCATCACCCGCCAGGTGATGGAGCAGTTGCCCCAGCTTGAAGTGGTGGCGGTGAACGGCGTGGGCACCGATGCCGTGGACCTGGCCTATGCCCGCGACCGCGGCATCGTGGTCACGGCCACCCTGGGCGCGCTGACCGAAGACGTCGCCGACCTGGCCATGGGCTTGCTCATTGCTGCCTGCCGTGGCCTGTGCACCAGCGATCGCTACGTGCGCAGTGGGCAGTGGCCGCTCAGCGCCACGCCGCTGGCGCCGTTGCCGTTGGCCAGGCAGGTCAGTGGCATGCGCGTGGGCATTGTCGGCCTGGGGCGGGTAGGGCGCGCCGTGGCTACCCGCGCCGCGGCCTTCGGTTGCCCCATCAGCTACACCGACCTGCAGGCCATGGGTGATGTGCCGTACACCTTCGTCGCCGACCTGGTGGAGCTGGCGCGCAACAGCGACGCGTTGATCGTCGCGGCCGCCGCCGACAAGGCCGAGGGCATCATCGATGCCAAGGTCCTGGAGGCGTTGGGGCAGGGGGGGTACCTGATCAACGTGGCGCGCGGCAAGCTGGTCAATGAAGCCGACCTGGTGGCGGCATTGCAGGCGGGTCGCATTGCCGGGGCGGGGCTGGATGTGTTCGTCGATGAGCCCAATGTGCCCGAGGCGTTGCTATCGCGGGAGGATGTGGTGTTGCAGCCGCATCGCGCCAGTGCGACGGTGCAGACGCGCACGCGGATGGGGGAGATGGTGATTGCCAGTTTGGTGGATACGTTTGCCGGGAAGCGGGCGGTGGGGTGTGTGACGGGGTGAAGGGTGTGCCCTTGGTTTTTTTGGTGTTCATTAGATCGCGCGCCGCCCGCGCGGCGCTTCCCGGGCAGAGCCCGGTCCTACATTTGTTTCGGGCCAATTATGTCAATGCCATCACCTAGTCCGCCTTATTTGTTCACTTCAGATCTGCAGTGAAAAAACAGAGCGGACCAGGTGATCTCGCGGACAATGGTACGTTGCAACAAATGTAGGACCGGGCTCTGCCCGGGAAGCGCCGCGCGGGCGGCGCGCGATCTCATGAACGCCAAAAATCCCAAGCGCACCCCTCCAACACCCTGTTATTTCTAAATGTTGTACGATAACGTATATCTACAACAAAATAAGACAGGCCCCCCAGTGATCATCCAAAAAATCGAACTCCTGCGCCTGAGCATCCCCTTCACCGCCGGCACCGCCGAACGCAAAACCCTGGGCCAGGCCCAGGACGACGACGCCTTCAACGCCGCCTCCCCGCGCCACCGGCAGATGCAGAGCCTGATCATCAAGCTCACCACCGACACCGGCCACATCGGCTGGGGCGAGGCGTTCGGCCATGGCGCCAACCCGGCCACGCTGACGGCCCTGCAAGCCATGGTGGCGCCACTGTTCATCGGTACGGCCTGCCGGGATCACCTGGCCACCCTGGAAACCGCCCGCCGTGCGCTGCACGGTTTCGGCAGCACGGGCCCGGTGATGTACGCACTGTCGGGCATCGACATTGCGCTGTGGGATCTGGCCGCCCAGGCCGCCGGCAAGCCGTTGTACGACTACCTTGGTGGCCAGCCACGACCGCTTGAGCTGTACGCCAGTCTGGTCAGCTATGGCGGCGACCCTGAAGAAGTGTTCCGCCAGGTGCGCCGCGCCCGCGAGCAGGGCTTCGGCAAGATCAAGCTGCACGAAACCCGCTACGAGGCCATTGCCGCCGCCCGCCAGGCACTGCCTGCCCATGAAGGTGAGCTGATGGTCGACGTCAACTGCCCCTGGACCGTGCAACAGGCCAGCGACATAGCCGAACGCCTGCGCCCACTGGAACTGACCTGGCTGGAAGAGCCCGTGTGGCCGCCGGACGATGCCCACGGCCTGGCCCAGGTGCGCCGCGCCGGCGTACCGCTGTCGGCGGGGGAGAACGCCGCAGGCGTCAACGGCCTGCGTGCGCTGTTCGAGCAGGGCGCGATTGATGTGGCCCAGCCCAGCGTGGCCAAGGTCGGTGGCATCACCGCCATGCTGCACGTGTTCGACCTGGCGCGCGAATACGGCGTGAAAGTGGTGCCCCACTGCTTCTACTTCGGCCCCGGCCTGCTGGCGGTGGCCCACCTGTGCACGCTGTTGCCCCAGGACGTGGCTGTGGAGGTGCCCTTTATCCAGTTCGAAGCGCTGCTGTACCCGGAACTGGACTTCAAGCCGCGCATGAACCTGGCACCGGTGCCGGGCCTGGGCTTTGTCCCCGACCCTCAGGTGCTTGAGCGCTACTGCATCGAGCGCCTGATGATCGACTGACCCAGGCACCCCCTTTTCCAATAATAAAGGCCATAAAACAATGAAAGGCACTTACCGCTGGCGCATCGCCGGGCTGCTGTTTTTTGCCGGCATGCTCAACTACCTGGACCGCGCCGCCCTGTCGGTGGTCGCGCCGCTGCTCAAGGGTGAACTGCACATCGACGATGCGCAGATGGGCTTCATCTTCAGCAGCTTCTTCATCGGCTATTGCGCCCTGTGTTTCGTCGGCGGCTGGGCGGCGGACACCTACGGGCCCAAGCGTGTATTCGCTTGGGCGGCGGGCACCTGGTCGATTTTCTGCGGCCTGACCGCGCTGATCACCGGTTACCTGCAACTGCTGATATTCCGCGTAATGTTCGGCATGGGCGAAGGGCCCATGGGCACCACCACCAACAAGGCAATCACCAACTGGTTCCCCCGTGAAGAGGCGGGGCGGGCACTGGGCCTGACCAACTGTGGCCAACCCCTGGGCGCCGCGTTGGCGGGGCCGATTGTGGGCCTTGTGGCGTTGAACTTCGGCTGGCGCATTTCCTTCGTGGTCATCGCCGTGCTGGGCGGGCTGTGGCTGGCCGCCTGGTTGCTGATGTTCCGCGACTCGCCCGAGCAGCATCCGCGCGTGGGTGAAGCCGAGCGCGAGTTGATCCGCAGCAGCCGCGCAGAGCCGGTGATCGAAGGCGTGAAAGAAGGCCGCAGCCTGGCCAGCTACCTGTTCTCGGCGCCAGTGCTGGCGGTGGCCACGGCGTTCTTCTGCTTCAACTACGTGCTGTATTTCTTCCTGACCTGGCTGCCCAGCTACCTGATGGACTTTCAACACCTGGACATCAAGGGCATGAGCATCATCGGCGTGATCCCCTGGCTGGGCGCTGCGGTAGGCTTCCTGGGCGGCGGCACCCTGACCGACCTGCTGGGCAAGAAGCTGGGCAGCGTCATCCGCGCGCGCAAGATCATGCTGGTAGTGGGCCTGGGCGTGGCGGCGGGCTGCGTGCTGCTGACCACCCAAGTCGCTTCGCTGCACATGGCGGTGCTGTGCATCACTGTGTCCAGTGTGTTCCTGTTCGTGACCCCGCAGATCTGCTGGGCGTTGATCCAGGACATCGTGCCCAAGAACCGCGTGGGCGGCACCGGCGGTTTCGTGCACCTGCTGGCCAACATCGCCGGCATCCTGGCGCCGTCACTGACCGGCCTGATCGTGCAGTATGGCGGCGGTTACAACGTGGCCTTCGCCGTGGCGGCCGGCGTGTGCGCCCTGGGTGTGCTGGTGGTGGTCGCGGCGGTCAAGGGGCCGGGTGGGGCGGGGCCGCACACCAGGTCGGTTGCCCATGCTACATAAGGCAATGCTGTTTGGTGATACGCCGCACACTATGTCATGAATGTCACAGCCCGCTTATCGCGGGCTTTTGTTTATGGCCCCCCATAAGTGCCTGGCATGGGCTGCTGCCAGGCCGCGAAAATGGCGGGGCTGAAAGGATTAAACCCGCCAAGCAACAATCGTACCCAGGCCCGGCGCCATGCGCCTGCATCTGTGCTGGTCAATTTGACAGTATCGGATATGGCACATAGATTGTTGGCAAGGTGTTTGACCGGTGACCGTTAAACCACCTTCCGCAACTTAAGCTTTCTTCACGGTATAAAAAAAGCAGACCGGGCGTTCGCGCGGGCAATGCAACAACAATGTGGGGATTCACCAAGGAGCGCCAAATGATAACAAAAATAAGGTTCGCGGGTTTTTCATCGACCATTGTGGCGGTGGTGGCGGGGTGCGCCGTCAGCTTTGATGCCCAGGCGGTGAACTTCAATATCGGTGAAATCGAAGGGCAATTTGATTCATCCCTGTCGATTGGCGCCAGCTGGAGTACCCAGAGCCCTTCGCAGAAACTCATCGGCTCGGCCAACGGCGGGCATGGGTTTACCCAAACCAACGATGACGGACGCTTGAACTTCGAGAAAGGTGAAACTTTCTCCAAGATTTTCAAAGGCATACATGACCTGGAGTTGAAGTACAATAATTTTGGCGTTTTTACCCGCGCCAAGTATTGGTATGACTTCGAACTTCAGGACGAAAACCAGGACTTCAAGAACGTCAGCAATGACCACCGCCAGGAAGCGGCCAAGTCTTCCGGTATCGAGTTACTCGACGCCTTTGGTTATTACAATTACCAGCTCGCCGACAAACCGGGCAGTGTGCGCTTGGGCAAGCAGGTGGTCAGTTGGGGGGAAAGTACCTTTATCGGCAACTCCATCAACTCCATCAACCCCATTGACGTGTCCGCATTCCGCCGCCCAGGTGCCGAAATCAAGGAAGGCCTGATTCCGGTCAATATGCTGTACGTGTCCCAGGGCCTGACCGACAAACTGTCCGCCGAGGCGTTCTACCAGTTGGGCTGGGATAACACCATCCTCGATAACTGCGGCACCTTCTTCTCGTCCACCGACGTGGCGGCCAAGGGCTGCCGCAACAACTACACCATCCTGGACGCCAACACCGTCAACGCCCTCAACCGGCCGGGCACCAAGGCAGCCCTGGCCTCGCTGGGGGTGAACGTGACACCCGAGGGCCTGATCGTGCCGCGCGGCTCCGACAATGACGCGCGTGATTCGGGCCAGTGGGGCTTGGCGTTACGTTGGCTGGGTGACGACACCGAATACGGCGCCTATGTGATGAACTATCACAGCCGCACGCCCTTCGTGAGCGTGAAGAATGCCAACGCCGCCGACATCCGCCGGGCGCTGACCACTCCGGCGCTGGCGCAGCCTATCCTGCTGGGGCGCGGCAGCTATTTCCTCGAATACCCCGAGGACATCCGTCTGTACGGCCTCAGCTTCGCCACCACCTTGCCCACCGGCACGGCGTGGGCAGGCGAGATCAGCTACCGCCCCAACATGCCGCTGCAACTCAATACAACTGACGTCACCACGCTGCTGGCCAGTTCCGTGGCCACGGCGGCAGCCACCGGCGGTGCGGCCGCAGCCCTGGCTCAAGCGAACCAGGTCAACAGCGGTTATGTCCGCAAGCCGGTCACCCAGATGCAGACCACCTTCACTCACTTCTTTGACCAGGTGATGGGCGCTCAGCGGCTGACGCTGGTGGGCGAAGTGGGCATGGATCATGTCTCCGGTGTCAGCGACATCGCCGGCAACCGCTTTGGCCGCGACGCCGTGTTCGGCATTCCGGAAAACGCTGCCGCCGACGCCGAGTACGGTTCGGGCGGGTTCTACACCACCACCTCCTGGGGCTACCGCGCCCGCGCCATCTGGGACTACGCCAACGCCATCGCCGGCATCAACCTCAAGCCCAACGTGGCCTGGTCCCATGACGTGCACGGCTATGGCCCGGTGTTCAACCAGGGCGTCAAGGCCGTCAGCCTGGGGCTGGATGCCGACTACCAGAACACCTACACCGCCAGCCTCAACTACACCAACTTCTTTGGTGGCGATTACAACACCGTGGCCGACCGCGACTTCGTCGCCCTCAGCTTCGGCGTGAACTTCTAAGGTGGGGAACCTCATGATGATTGGCAAGCAGGCAATGCAATGCGCAGCCTTGGCCCTGAGCCTGGTGGCGGCGAACGTGATGGCGGCGGTCAGCGCCGACCAAGTGGCTAAACTCGGTACCAGCCTGACGCCGCTGGGGGCGGAGAAGGCCGGCAACAAGGACGGCAGCATCCCGGCCTACGACGGTGGCTTGAAAACCAACGCGGCGCCCATCGCGGCCAACGGTTTCCTCGGCGATCCCTATGCCGGTGAAAAACCGCTGTTCACCATTACGTCCAAGAACCTGGACCAGTACCAGGACAAACTGTCCGCCGGCCAGATCGCCCTGTTCAAGCGCTACCCCGACACCTTCGTGATCCCGGTGTACGTGACCCATCGCAGCGTCGCGGTGCCGCCCAACGTCGCGGCGGCTGCCAAGATCAGCGCGGCCAAGGTCAACCTGGTGGCGGACGGCAACGGTCTTGAGAACTTCGACCAAAGCCGTTTCTATGCCTTCCCCATCCCGCAGAACGGCCTGGAAGTGATCTGGAACCACATCACCCGTTACCGTGGTGGCAACCTCAGCCGCGTGTACACCCAGGCGGCGCCGCAGGCCAATGGTTCCTACAACATCGTGCAGTTGCGCGACCAGGTGGGCTTCCCTGACCAGATGCCCGGCATCGACCCTGCCGAAGCACAGAATGCCTTGCTGTACTTCAAGCAGGAAGTGACCGCACCGGCGCGCCTGGCCGGTGACGTGCTGCTGGTGCACGACTCGCTCAACCAGATCAAGCAGCCGCGTGAAGCGTGGGTCTACAGCGCTGGCCAACGCCGTGTGCGTCGCGCCCCGCAAGTGGCGTACGACGGTCCGGGTACGGCTTCGGATGGCATGCGTACCTCGGACAACTTCGACATGTTCAACGGCGCCCCCGACCGTTATGACTGGAAATTGATCGGCAAGAAGGAACTGTACATCCCGTACAACAACTTCCGCCTGGCGCTGCCGTCGGTCAAATACGCCGACATCCTCAAGGCCGGCCACACCGACCAGACCCTGGCGCGTTACGAGTTGCACCGGGTGTGGGTGGTGGAGGCAACCCTCAAGCCCAGCGCGCGCAATATCTACGGCAAGCGCACCTTTTACGTGGACGAGGACAGCTGGAACATTGCCATGTCCGACCTGTACGACGGCCGTGGGCAACTGTGGCGCGTGGGCCAGGCGATGCTGATGCCGTACTACCACCGCCAGGTGCAGGCCGAAGCGTTCGAGGGGCTGTATGACCTGCTGGGTGGCCGTTACATCGTCACCGGCATGAGCAACGAAGAGCGCAACTTCGTGCAGTTCGACCTGAAAATGACTCCGGCGGACTACACCCCCAACGCCCTGCGCAGCGCGGGTACCCGCTAAGCCACGCCTCCTGTAGCAGTAACTGTCTTGAAACCGCGTCGTCTGCATCGCGGCCAAGGCCGGCTCCTACCACGTACGGCGTAGGAGCCGACCTTGGTCGCGATGCAGACAACGCGGTCCTGTAGCTGCCGAAGGCGGCGTCACCTACAGCGCTGTCTATCTGATTTGCGCAGCGCTTGTGACGCGGCCTGGCGGCCGCTGCTACAGGAGGCATCCTGTTACATCCTCCCCTCGATTCCATGTGGCCATCTCTGGCACACTTCGGCTTGCATTTCCTCCCCGATACACACAAGCGAGCCGACATGGATTTTGACTGGCAGATCTGGATCGCCCTGGCCGTGGCCCTGGCGGTGCTGGAGATATTCACCGCAACCTTCTTCATCCTCTGGTTCGCCGTGGGCGCCGCCGTGATCGGCGTGCTGGCCCTCGTCGCCCCCGGTTTCACCCTGGCCACGCAGATCGTCGGCTGGGTGGTGCTGTCCTCGCTCATCGCCCTGGTGTGGCTGCTGTTTTTCCGCAAGCGCAACCCCGAAAGCCGCTGGAGCGTGGACGAGGTACTGGGCGAAGTCGGCCTGCTGACGGTCGCCGTGGCGCCGTTCCAGAAAGGCCGTGTGCGCTTCCAGAAACCCATCCTCGGTGCCGAGGAGTGGGCCTGCGTGGCCGACGAAGCCATCAGCGCGGGGACCCGCGTGCGCCTGCTCAAGGTGGAAGGCGCCACTGTGCGCGTCACTGTCGCCTGAATGTTCCAGCTACTCACTCTCAAGGACCGACCATGCTTTTCAGCAGCCTGCTTATCCCGTTGTTACTCACCGCCTTTGCCTTGGTCACCCTGGCCAAGGGCGTGCGTATCGTGCCCCAGGGCGAGGAGTGGATCGTGGAGCGCCTGGGGCGTTACCACACCACGCTCAAACCGGGCCTGAACTTCGTCATCCCGTACATGGACCGGGTGCAGTACAACCTGCCCACGAAAGACATCATCCTCGATATCCAGCAGCAGGAAATCATCACCAAGGACAACGCCATCATCGTCGCCAACGCCTTGTGCTTCCTCAAGGTGATCGATCCGCAGAAGGCCGCCTATGGCGTGCAGGACTACCAGTACGCGGTGTCGAGCCTGACCATGACCGCGCTGCGCGCCATCATCGGCACCCTGGACCTGGACGAGGCGCTGTCCAGCCGTGAAGCCATCAAGGCCAAGCTGGCCGAGGCCATGAGCACCCAGACCGATGACTGGGGCATTGCCGTGCGTTCGGTGGAGATCCAGGACATCAAGCCGTCGGCGTCGATGCAAGGCGCCATGGAGCGCCAGGCCGCTGCGGAGCGTGAACGTAAAGCGGCGGTGACGCGTGCCGAGGGTGAGCGTCAGGCTGCTGTGCTGGCTGCCACGGCGCGTGAAGAGGCGGCGACCAAGGATGCTGCGGCCACGGTGAAACTGGCCGAGGCGTCGGCGACGTCCATCGTCAAGATCAAGCAGGCGATCGGCGATGACATGGTGCCGGCCATGTACCTGTTGGGCGAGCGCTACATTGATGCCATGCAGTCGTTGGCGGCCAGTGACAATGCCAAGATTGTGGTGTTGCCGGCGGATCTGCAGGAGACGGTGAGGGGGTTGATGGGTAAGAAGAGCGCGTAAGCGCAGTACGCAGACGTCTTGGCGCCGCGAATTGCTTTGCTTCAGTGATGGCTTTGATCTTAATTTTATGCCCCATTCTCACGTACGACGCGGACT
>KI547171.1:182833-188759 GCA_000497835.1 gamma proteobacterium L18
ATCAAAAGCAAGATCAAAAGCCACAGCAACGGCAAGATCAAAAGCCAAGGGCCGAAGCCCGCGCCCTGCGTCAGTGGGCGGCTACGATGTTTTTCGAAAATGCGTTTACAATGCGCGCACGCTCTATTTCTCATCTCAATGGACATTCGCCGTGACGCGCAGGCGTTACGCGCGTCTATGACATATCCACGTCACGTTGTTTGCGCAATGTTGGCCCAAAGCACACCGCATAGGGAGCTCTATACATGATCATCAAACCACGCGTTCGCGGCTTCGTCTGCGTCACTACCCATCCGGTAGGCTGCGAAGCGAACGTCAAGGAACAGATCGACTACGTGAAGCAGCACGGTGCGATCACCGACGGTCCCAAGAATGTGCTGGTACTGGGCGCCTCCACCGGCTACGGCCTGGCCGCGCGCATCAGCGCAGCGTTCGGCTGTGGCGCCAAGACCCTGGGCGTGTTCTTCGAGCGCGAAGGCGACGAGAAAAAGGCTGGCACCGCCGGCTGGTACAACACCGCCGCGTTCCACAAGTTCGCCGAGGCTGAAGGCCTGTACGCCAAGAGCATCAACGGCGACGCCTTCTCCGACGAAATCAAGCGTCAGACCATCGAAGCCATCAAGCAGGACCTGGGCAAGATCGACCTGGTGGTCTACAGCCTGGCCGCCCCGCGCCGCCTGCACCCCAAGACCGGCGAACTGCTGAGCTCCACCCTCAAGCCGCTGGGCAAGTCGGTCACCCAACGTGGTGTGAACACCGACAAGGGCACCGTCGAAGAGACCACCCTTGAGCC
This sequence comes from gamma proteobacterium L18, assembly GCA_000497835.1. Lineage (GTDB taxonomy): Bacteria > Pseudomonadota > Gammaproteobacteria > Pseudomonadales > Pseudomonadaceae > Aquipseudomonas. The sequence goes on from KI547171.1 coordinate 183,627, forward strand.
GGCCAGCCAGGCCGAAATCGACGGCACCGTGGCCGTGATGGGCGGTGAAGACTGGCAGATGTGGATGGACGCCCTGCAGGAAGCCGGTGTACTGGCCGAAGGCGCCAAGACCACCGCGTTCACCTACCTGGGCGAGAAGCTGACCCACGACATCTACTGGAACGGTTCGATTGGTGAAGCCAAGAAGGACCTGGACAAGAAAGTCCTGACCATCCGCGACAACCTGGCCCCGCTGGGCGGCGACGCGCGCGTGTCGGTGCTCAAGGCCGTGGTCACTCAGGCAAGCTCGGCCATCCCGATCATGCCGCTGTACCTGGCGCTGCTGTTCAAGGTGATGAAAGAGCAGGGCACCCACGAAGGCTGCATCGAGCAGGTCTACGGCCTGTTCAAGGACAGCCTGTACAACGCCCAGCCTATCCTGGACGCCGACGGCCGCCTGCGCGCCGACTACAAGGAGCTGGCCCCTGAGGTCCAGGCCAAGGTCGAAGCCCTGTGGAACGAAGTGACCACCGAAAACCTGAACGAGCTGACCGATTTCGCGGGCTACAAGCACGAATTCCTGCGCCTGTTCGGTTTCGAAATCGCCGGTGTCGACTACGACGCCGATGTCAGCCCCAAGGTTGATATCCCGAACCTGATCCAGGGTTGATGCACAAAAAAAAGGGGCGCATAAAGCGCCCCGTTTTTTTTGCCCTCACGCACGTGGCGGCAATGCTATTGAAACCGAGTTGGCTGCATCGCGGCCAAGGCCGGCTCCTACATCGCCCTTGAGAAAGCGCCGCAGATGGTCAGGCGTTGGCACCAGGCACGCATCGTAACGGCCGAACAGCCGGTATCGGTTGAGCGCAATGCGGTCATAAGCCCAGTCGCGAACAAAGCGCGGCACAATCCTGAACACCTTCAGCCACGGCCAAGGCGCGGGCAGGTGGCCCATCACTTTGAAGAAGGCATCAGAGCGGTAATACGTCCGTTGGTCTTCAATCACCGCCATGGTGTCGAACTGATCCAGCGGCAGCCCGGCCCAGGCCAGCAGCGCCTGGCCTTCGGGCGACTGCACGGCGGCCAGGCGCACGCGATGAGCGTGGTCGTGGCGGATCAGGAACTTCGCCCAGCCGTTGCACAGCTTGCACACGCCGTCGAACAGCACCACGCATTCACCGGGTTTAAGGAACGGGGCGGGGGACATGGGCGTACTCGCGCAGTGATAGTGTCGCCATTGTAGTCGCTCAGGGAGCTTTGAATACCAACAACGCATTGCCGTTCAGGCGGCCACTGTAGACCGGCTCCTGGCTTTGCAACGCGGTGCCGTCCAACAGGTTGCGCTCGCTGCGGGCGACGATCACCCAGGCCGGGTGCGGCAGGCTGTTCAGGCGACCCAAATCGGACTGGCCAATGAACAGCGGCTCGGGCACTTCGTCGTGGGTCAGGTTCATCATGTAGCGGATGGCCCAGGTATCGCGACCCAGGTTGACGAACACCAGGGTGCCCGGGGCATCGGCGCGCAACGCCTCGACGTGGCTGACGAACGTCTGGGTATCGAACTGGCGGTCCTGCGCCGGTTCCACCATTTTTACCAGCAACCACCACTGCGCGGCCAGGGCGATCAGGCTCAGCAGCACCAGGCGGCGCGCGCGCTGCCAGGCCCACAGGGCGGCCATTTGCAGCAGCACCAGCCCACCCACCAGCAGGAACAGCGACACGTCTGGCCAGTCGTCGTGCTTGTGCCACAGGTGATGGCACACAAACACGATGACGATGCCCAGTGCCGGCAGCACTGCCACCAGCCACAGGTAAGCCTTGGCCACCCGGGCCAGCCAGCCCTGGGCGTTGAGCAGGCCATAGGCGGCCACGGCCGCGAACATCGGCACCATCGGTAGCACGTAATAGGCCCGCTTGAAGTGCGGCACCGACAGGCCCAGCAGAATCATCAGGCCGCAGGCGCCCAGACGGATTGTCATCTGCACGTCGGCGTCCTCACCGCGGACATTCCAGCGGTGGCGCAGGGCAATCAGCGTGGCCAGGGCCAGCGGCACCACGGGGAAGTAGCGGTACAGGCTGAGCTGGAAATAGAAGAAGAACGGCTTGCCGCTTTCGTCCAGGCGCCCACCGACCTGCATGTTGCGCACGTCCTGGGCGAAGCTGTCGCCGCCGGCGATGTGGGCCAGTGTCATCAGCAGCCACCAGCCGCCGGCCAACAGCAACAGGCCGATCACGCCGTAGCCCAGCACCCGCTTGATGCGCAGCAGTGACTGCTCACGGGTCGTGGCCACGCCCAGCACCCAGTACGTGCAGGCCACGCCGCACACTTCCACCAAGCCCAGTGGCCCGCGGATGGCGAAGCCCAGGGCGAACAGCGGGAACACTGACCAGCGCAGCAGGCGCGAGCCCAGCTGTTCACTGCGGTGCAGCAGGTAGAAGGCTGCCAGGCACAGCAGTGAACTCATCTGGTCCAGGCACACCGACCGCGATTTCTCCAGCCACTGGGTGGTCAGCGCAGTCAACAGCACCGCAAGCACGGCCCAGGCCCGACTCGACGGTGCCAGCAGGCGGTACAGCAGTGCCAGCACGCCTGCCGAGGCAATGGCGGTGGGCAGCACGTTGGCCAGGTGGTTGGGCGCACCGAACAGGCGCGCGCACAGGTAACTCAGGAACGTGGCCGTGCCCGGGTAGTCGGCGTACGGCTGGCCGTAGGTGGTGGGGAACAGGCGGGGGCCGTGGCGGAACATCTCCTGCAGGAACAGCGCCCAGCGGCCATCGAAGCCTTGGGGTTGTTCATTCCAGATACCCAGGGTGAATAGCGCCAGTGCAATGACAAAGACAAGCAGGGCGTGAAGCCTGATGCGGGGGGCGTGATACATCGTCTATCCATCGGTCGACCAAGTGCCGGGATGCTAGCCAGTTCCCTTTACGCAGTTGTGAAAGGAATGTCGAAGCCAGGTCGAGGTTCGATGAAAGTGTTTTCTCGTTCAGCGTCTGTTCAACTCCTGCTGCCCCCAGGCCTGGTGCAGACGTTTGAGGCGTCGGTTTACGCGTTCCAGGTCCCAGGCCTGCGGGTCGAAGGGCTGGCCGTGCCAGTCCAGCAGGGTTTCATGTTCAGCATGCTGGGGGTCGGCCATGGCTTCGACGAACTGGCTGTAGGCACCTGCGCCGCCCACATCCTCGGGCGGCCCGGCGTTGGCGCCCGCCAGGCACCAGGGCAATGAGGGCAGTACAGGCGTGGGCAGTTGCGCGGTGACGCTGATGTGGTGCTCCCAGGCGTCGCCGAAGTCGTAGACGTAGGTGAAGTGGCTGGCGCCGCTCAGTACGCTGGCCAAGGTATGGCCGGTTTCGTCCTGGCGCCCGGGGTCATCATCGCCATCCTGGCCGCGCGGGCCATAGTGGCGGTGGTGGATGTGGAACTCATGCAGGTGCAGGTCGTGCCAGCCCAAGGCGGCCTGCAGCACTTCGTGCAACTGCGCCAGGGTGATGCTGGAGGGCACCACCACGTCCCGCCAGATGAGGGGCTCGATGTCGGCCAGTTCGATGTGCAGGCGCAGCAAGGGGCGCGAAGCGCTGGAATGGGGCATGAGCGGCGACCCTCGTGATGCTGGCGGGTCGCTTGAGTCTAATCGATAAAAATGAAACCCCGCTTACCGCGAGGGTGCCAGCCGTCGCTCGGTTTCCAGGGCGCGGAAAATCACCCCCGAGGCCAGGGTAAACAGGCCCACCACGATAAACGCCCAGCGATACGCCAGCGCCGCCTCCCCAGCAGTGGCGGACAGCAGGTTGACCACGCCACCGCCAATGATCACCCCCAGGCCAATGGCCAGGATCTGCACCATGGAGAACAGGCTGTTGCCGCTGCCGGCATCGCGCGGCCCCAGGCCCTTGAGGGTGACGCTGTTCATGGCGGCGAATTGCATGGAGTTGCTGGCGCCGAACAGGGCAATCTGGAAGATCTCCAGGGCCAGCGGCCAGCCGGGCGAGATCATCCCGAAGGAGGCGATGCTGGCGCCCACCAGCACCGTGTTCACCAGCAGGAAACGGTTGTAGCCGAAGCGCTGCACCAGCGGCACCACCCAGCGCTTGGAGAGGATGCCGCCCACGGCGGCCGGCAGCAGCATCAGCCCCGAGTGCAGCGGCGAGTAGCCCAGTTGCAGTTGCATCAGCAAGGGCAGCAGGAACGGCACGGCGCCCGAGCCGATGCGGCACAGCAGATTGCCGATCAGGCCGACGCTGAAATTGCGCTGGCCAAACAGCTTCAGCGAGAACAGCGGGTTCTGCCGCCGCCGCGCGTGGGGGATGTAGCACAAGGCGCTGATCAGGCTGATGCCGAACAAGGCCGCGCTGAGCAGGCCCTGATGGTTGTCGCCCGGCACGTCCAGCGCCAGGGAAAAGGAGGCCATGCACAACGAGAGCAGGCCACAGCCCAAAAAGTCGAACGGCGGAGGTTGCTGTAGCGCGTCGTCGCTCAGGAAGCGTCGCACCGCGACCATGCCGATCACGCCAATGGGGATATTGATCAGGAAAATCCAGTTCCAGGCCATGCTCTGGGCGATCCAGCCGCCCAGCACCGGGCCGATCAGGGGCCCCACCTGGCCGGCCACCGAGACCATGGCCAGCGCCGCGATGTACTGCTCGCCAGTGACGCTGCGCAGCACCGCCAGGCGGCCGATGGGCAGCAGCATCGAGCCGCCGATGCCTTGCACCACCCGCGCGGTGACCAACTCGGGCAGGCTGTGGGAGGCGGCGCACAGCACCGAGCCGATGACAAACAGCAGAATCGCCAGGAAGTAGATGCGCCGCGTGCCGAAGCGGTCCGCCAGCCAGCCGGACGCCGGCGTCAGCATGGCCATGGTCAGCGAATAGGCCACCACCACCGGCAGCATGTCCAGCGGCAGCTCGCCCAAGTCGCGGGCCATGGAGGGCAGGGCAGTGTTGACGATGGTGGTGTCCAGCGTCTGCATGAAGAAACCCGAGGCCACGATCCATAGCAGCGCGGCGTTTCTTGAGGCGGCGGGCATGATGAGCTTCCTATCTATTTGGCCCTATCATGCGTCTGCGAGGGGCCACACACAAGGCGGACGAGGTGATGGCACTGGCAAAACTGGCCCGAAACAAACGGTAGGACCGTGCTCTGCCCGGGAAGCGCCG
>KI547171.1:189202-199072 GCA_000497835.1 gamma proteobacterium L18
CCCGCGCGGCGCTTCCCGGGCAGAGCCCGGTCCTACCGTCTGTTTCGGGCCAGTTATGTCTGGGGGATTACCTGGTTCGTTTTTGTTTTTTGGCTTGAGGGGGTGTTGGTAAAAAAAGCCCGGCGCAGGCCGGGCTAGGAGGAAAGCATGATCGTGGTTCAGGCGGCGCTGCCGTAGGCGCCTGCCTTCTTCTGTACTTGCCGGCGACATGCCTGGCCGAAGGCTTCGAAGATTTTCACCGAATCAGGGTTCTGCGCCGCCTGCCACTCGGGGTGCCACTGCACCGCGAACAGGAACGGCGACAGGCTGGGGCCGTGGATGGCCTCGACCAGGCCGTCTTCGGCGCGGGCGATGGCTTCCAGGCCCTTGCCCAGGGTTTTCAGGCCCTGGCCATGCAGGGAGTTGACGCGGATCGAGTCGCTGCCCAGCAGGGTGCGCAACCAGGTGTTGGCCGCCAACTGCACGCTGTGGGCGGGTGCGTACTGCACGTCCACCGGGTCCTCGCTGTTTTCGCGGTGGTCGTTGAAGCCAGGCTCGGCATAGACCTTCTGGTACATGTCGCCGCCCAGCGCCACGTTGATTTCCTGCATGCCGCGGCAAATACCGAAAATCGGCAGGCCACGGGCAATGGCGGCGCGCACCAGCGGCAGGTCGAACAGGTCGCGGTCGCGGTCCTGGGCCTTGCCGGGGGTCTGGTTGTCCTGGCCGTACAGCGCCGGGTCGATGTTGCTGCCAGCCCCGGTCAGGTACACGCCATCGGCCATGTCCAGGTACTGCTCAAGGTCGTCGGTGCCACAGCAGGTGGGCACCAGTACGGGCACGCAACCGGCGTGGTCGACCAGGGGCTGGATGTATTTGTGGGTCATGACCTGGTAGGCGTGCCCTTTGCGTTCCTGGGCACCCATGGACATAAGGACGACGGGTTTGCGGAATTGTTGTTTTTTATTGCCAATGTTGCTGTTGGACATATATCACCTTGGGACAGGCACAGCCTATCGTTTCTGTGCAGGCGCGGCCCGATCGGGCGGGTGCTACCTGAGGTTCCGAGCACTGCCGGCTGTGTGACAAGGGGTCCACGCCGGTCGGTAACCTGAGTGCTAGCTTGCCAGAGCTGTTTATTATGTCAAACACTTGTCGGCATTCTTTGTGCAAAATATTTTTCGCTGGTGGCGCAAAATGCCCTTGTTTTTTGGCTTTTGGGCAAAATAGCTGGCGAGTGTTGTGAATTTTTAAAAGGTGGAAAGCGCATGGGTGTTCAGGATATTGGAATGCTCCCCGGGCGCTCATCCGTCCGTCAGCGCACGCTCTGCGACAAGCCCTGCCAGTTGTAGGGGGTTGTGTCGGGGCGTAGAATGGCCCGCATCAGGCTTCGCCTCCCCATACCCATAATAATCCGACTGAACGCTCTGCCCGGGCACTCACCCCCGGGCAGGGCGTTTTTGCGTGGATTTTTCGGGGCAGGGCTGGCCTTTATTTCTCAGAGGCAATGACTGCATCTCATGAACATCACCGATACCCGCAATGGCAGCTGGCTCAGCGTGATCGCCCTGGCACTGGCTGCCTTTATCTTCAACACCACCGAGTTTGTGCCGGTGGGGTTGCTCAGCGCCATCGGCGGCAGCTTTGAAATGACCCCCGCCCAGGTCGGCCTGATGCTGACGGTGTACGCCTGGGTGGTGTCGCTGATGTCGCTGCCGATGATGCTGCTGACGCGCAACATCGAGCGGCGCAAGTTGCTGATGTTCGTGTTCGCCATGTTCGTCGCCAGCCACGTGCTGTCGGGTGTGGCGCCCAGCTTCGGTGTGCTGCTGGTCAGCCGTATCGGCATTGCCGTGGCCCACGCCGTGTTCTGGTCCATCACCGCCTCCCTGGCCGTGCGCGTGGCGCCGGCCGGCAAGCAAGTGCAGGCGCTGGGGCTGCTGGCCACCGGTACGTCGCTGGCCATGGTGCTGGGCATTCCGCTGGGCCGCGTGGTGGGTGAGTGGCTGGGCTGGCGCATGACCTTCATGGCCATCGCTGGCGTGGCCGCCGTCACCGTGCTGGTGCTGGCGCGCTCGCTGCCGCTGCTGCCCAGCCAGAACTCGGGCTCGCTGCGCAGCCTGCCGATCATCTTCAAGCGCCCGGCGCTGATGTCGGTGTACCTGCTGACCGCCGTGGTGGTCACGGCGCAGTTCACGGCTTATAGCTACATCGAACCGTTCGCCAAGGAAGTCGCGCACCTGAGCGGCGAGATGACCACCGTGCTGCTGTTGCTGTTCGGCGGCGCGGGTGCCATCGGCTCCATCGTCTTCAGCCTGCTCAACAACCGCTTCCCGCGTGGCCTGCTGATCGCGGCCATCGGCCTGCTGTCGGTGTGCCTGGCGTTGCTGTTGCCCCTGGCGGGCCACCCGGCAGGGCTGGGCACCATGAGCGTGGTGTGGGGCATGTCGATCATGTGCTTCGGCTTGATTCTGCAGGCCAAGGTGCTGTCCCTGGCGCCCGACGCCACCGACGTGGCCATGGCGCTGTTTTCCGGCATCTACAACGTCGGCATCGGCGGCGGCGCGCTGCTGGGCAGCGTGGTCAGCAGCCACCTGGGTGTGTCCCAGGTGGGCGTGGTTGGCGGCATGCTGGCCCTGGCAGGGCTGGTGTGGTGCGGCATCATCACCCACCGCTACGGCCTGCCCAAGGCGCCCGTGCCGGTGGGTCACGGCCACGAACACGCGCGCGAGGCGTAAACCTGGCAGTTCCCCCCGGGCCGCCATCCGTGCTTTAGTGTCCTTGTGCCAACGGCGATCAAGGACACTAGCCTATGCGTCACGACCCTTTTCGTATCCCCACCGATGCCGAGATCGATGCCGCCGAGCAACGTCTGGGCATGGACTTTCCCCCGGCCTACAGGGCCTTTCTCAAGGGCGGCAGTGATGTCGCCAACGCCGCTTTCGAACCTGCCGTGGTGCTGCCCGGCTCGGCCGACCATGACCTGATCGACATCGCCAACACGGCCTGGAAGCACCAGGGCGTGCCGCGCGACCTGTTGCCGTTCATCGAGGACGATGGCGATTATTTTTGCGTGAATGCCCGTGGCCAGGTGCTGTACTGGTCACGGCAGGGGCCGCCGCAGCCGCGTTGGTCGAGCTTCAAGGTGTGGCATGAGCAGGTATGTCTGGCTGCTGATTAAGCCCTGTGGGTGCTTGCCGGCCGGAACGACATGTTGTAAAACTGTGCCTATATAAAGGTTGTTCATCATCTATTGTTGCCTGGCAACGCGTACCCTGCAAGGAATCGCCATGCTTTCCACCTTCGTCGCCAGCCGCCTGGCCACCCGCAACGTTCACTATGGCTGGGTAGTCGCGGCCGTGACCTTCCTGACCATGCTGGTGATGGCCGGCGCCATGGGCGCGCCGGGCGTGTTCATCGTGCCGCTGGAACGCGAGTTCGGTTGGAGCAGCGCGCAGATATCCTCGGCGCTGGCGGTGCGCTTTGCCCTGTTCGGGCTGATGGGGCCGTTCGCGGCGGCCTTCATGAACTACTTCGGCCTGCGCCGGGTGGTGCTGGTGGCGCTGGCGGTGGTGCTGGGCGGCTTGATCGGCTCGATGTTCATGACCCAGTTCTGGCAACTGGTGCTGTTGTGGGGCGTGGTGATCGGCCTGGGCACCGGCCTTACGGCCATGGTGCTGGGTGCCACGGTGGCCACGCGCTGGTTCAGCCAGCGGCGTGGGCTGGTGGTGGGCTTGCTGTCGGCCAGTACTGCCACCGGGCAGCTGGTGTTTATGCCGCTGCTGGCGTCGCTGACGGAGCATCATGGCTGGCGCTTGGGGCTGTCGTTCATCTGCTGTGCGATGGCCGTGGCGGCAGTGGCGGTGGTCATGCTGCTGCGTGATCGCCCGGCGGACATGGCCTTGCCGGCCTATGGTGAAACGGCTGTCGCGCCTGCGCCTGCGGGAGCTGCCAGCTTGCTGGCGATGCTGATCAGTCCGTGGAAGGTGCTGCGTGAGGTCAGTGGCAGTTGGACGTTCTGGGTGCTGTTCATGACCTTTTTCGTCTGCGGCGCCAGCACCAATGGCCTGGTGCAGACGCACTTCATCAGCCTGTGTGGTGACTATGGGCTGTTGGCGACCAGTGCGGCGGGCATCCTGGCGATGATGGGCATCTTCGACTTCTTCGGCACCGTGGGGTCGGGGTGGCTGTCGGATCGCTTCGACAACCGCTGGCTGCTGTTCTGGTACTACGGGTTGCGTGGGGTGGCGTTGATGATGCTGCCGTTTACCGACTTTACCGTGTGGGGCTTGTCGCTGTTTGCCGTGTTGTATGGGCTGGACTGGATCGCTACCGTACCGCCGACAGTCAAGCTGGTGGCGCAGACCTTTGGCAGCGAACGCGCCAATATCGTGTTCGGCTGGGTGTTTGCGGGGCATCAGTTGGGGGCGGCGTTTGCGGCGTATGGCGCGGGGCTGACCAAGACCTTGCTGGCCAGTTACGTGCCGGCGTTTTTCATGGCGGGGATGTTGTGCGTGCTGGCGTCGTTGATTGCGTTGTCGATTCCGGTGTTGCGTAAGCGCCTGGCGACGGGTTGAGTGGGCGCGTGGTGCATCAGTACGACCGCGTAGCTCCCATCGCGAGCAAGCTTTGCTCCCACAGTACCGAGGCCGCCTACGATGTGAGGCTTACCACTGTGGGAGCAAAGCTTGCTCGCGATGCAGGCGACGCGGTGTTCGGCAGGGTCAAGGACGCAACAGGATCTTGCCCTTGCGCCCCGGCTGCAAGCTGGCGGCAGCGGCCTGGGCGGCGTCGGCCAGGTCGAACACGGCTTCCACCGGCAGCTTCAATTCGCCACTGGCCGCCAGGCGCAGCAGCTCGCCGATCAGGCGGCGCTTCTCGTCCACCGACAGCGACGCACCCACGGTGCTGCCCCAGAACCCCTTGACGGTGGCCTGCTTGAAGATCAGGTCGCCGGACGAGATCTGCATCGGTTCGCCCGTCATCGACCCGAACGACACCAGCAGGCCGTTTTCCCCCAGCAAAGCCAGCAAGTCACCGGCAGCCGTGCCGCCCACCGAGTCAATCGCGGCACGGATCGGCGCGTCGCCGGCAATGGCGCGCACCTTGTCCTGCCAGCCTGCCTGGGCGGTCGACACGGCATTGGCGATGCCCAACTCGGCCAGTTCGGCCACACCCTGGTCGCGCCGCACCAAGTTGATGGTGTTTATGCCGCGCGCTGCCGCCAGCATGGCCAGGGTCTTGCCCACCGCGCCGTTGGCGGTGTTCTGCAGCACGAAGTCGCCAGGCTGCACCTGCAGGTACTCCAGTAGCATCAGGGCGCTTAGGGGCATGGCGATTAGCTGCGCAGCGGCTTCGTCGGCGATCGCTTCGGGCAGTGGCACCAACAGTTTGGCCGGGGCGATGAAGTACTCGGCCCAGGTGCCGTGCACCGCCGCGACCGCAAAGCGCTGGCCCAGGGCAACGCCTTCCACGCCTTCGCCCAGGGCGTCGACCACGCCCACCGCTTCGCTGCCGCCAATGGCGGGCAGGGTGGGCTTGTAACCGTACTGGCCGCGGATGGTCCACAGGTCATGGTTGTGGATGGGGGCCAGCAGGGTTTTGATCCGCACCTGGCCGGGGCCCGGCTCGGGCAGGGGGCTGTCGGCCAGGCAAAGTACCTGGGCAGGGTCACCGAAATCGGGGTGCAGGGCGCTACGCATGTGAATCTCCTTGTTGTGGTGAACGGTGGTCGCAGGCCAGCAGCGCGCCGGTGGCGGCCAGGGCCTGGTGCAGCGGGGTCTTGTCACGGCCAAGCTTGGCCAGCAGGGCAGCGCCCAGCCACATCTGGTACAGCACCTGGGCCAGGGCGCGGGCGTCGGCGCCGGGCGGCAGCGAGCCGTCCGTGCGGGCGTCGGTGATCAGCACGGCCAGGCGGTTCACCAGCGCGTTGACGCCGGCGTCCAGTACCTGGCGCATGTCTTCGGACAGGTCAGCCACCTCGGCGGCCAGCTTCACCACCAGGCAGTCCTCGGCCCAACCGTCGTCGTCGGCCAGCCACGCCTGCCAATAGCGCATCAGCCGCTCGCGGCCGGTGCCGGTGCCTTCGGCCAGCAAGGCATTGAGACGCTGGCCGTACTGGCTTACGTACTGCTGCAACAGGGCGCAGCCGAAAGCCTCCTTGGAGGCGAAGTAATGATAAAAGGAGCCTTTGGGCACGCCACAGGCCTTGAGGATTTCCAGCAACCCGACCCCTACGAATCCCTTTCGCAGCACCAGTTGCTGGCCGGTGTCGAGGATGTGCTGGCGGGTGGCTTCAGCTTTTTTGGTCAGTTTCATGGGAGCCATTATGCATGAAACAGACCGGTCGTCTAGTATTCGTCGTGATGGACGTGAACCATCCGGTACGTTATCGTCGCGCCCCTATTTTTTGCTCCCGCAAGGCTGGCGACGCCTATCCCACAGGCCATGGCACGTTGCAAAAAATGTAGGAGCTGCCGTAAGGCGGCGATGCGCCGCGCGGGCGGCGCTCGATCTCAAGGGCGCTGGAAAACCCAAGGCATGCACCTTCAAGCCCTGATGCGGCCTCACGACAGGCACATGGGGTTTTCTTCGAAGGTGCTGGCTGGAGATCGCGTCACGGCCACCAAGCGCTAGCCAATGGTTTTATGACGCCCATGAGACCGAGCGCCGCCCGTGCGGCGCGACGCCGCCTTACGGCAGCTGCTACATTTGTTGCACCGTGCCATGGCCTGATGGATAGGCGTCGCCAGTCTTGTGCCGCCGCGCCGCCTACAGGAAATAACCATGCAAGACCCGCAACTCAACACCCTTCGCGCTGAAATCGACACCCTGGACGAGGCGCTGATCCAACTGCTGGCGCAGCGTTTCGTCGCGACTCAAAAAGTAGGCGTGCTGAAGGCCGCCCAGCAACTCGACGCCGTGGACCCTGCCCGCGAAGCCCGGCAGGCCGAGCGCTATGCAGCGTTGGCGCAGCAGCATGGTTTGAGCGTGGAGTTGGTGCAGCGCCTGTTCCGGGTGGTGATCGATGAGGTGGTGGCCAACCACCGCGCGTTGCGCACGTAACCTGGGGCTGCGGCCGCCAGGTTATGGGGAGTTCACGCCAATGGTTATAACCATAGTCAATAACGTTCTAAACACTCATAACATTAAGAGCTATTCTGCGCGCCAGTTTTTGCGCGTGATTTAAGGCTCAGCAATGGATGTCGGTAATTTCGGTTTTGTGATTGCAGGGCTTATCGTCGGGTTTATCGTGGGGATGACCGGTGTCGGTGGCGGTTCGCTGATGACGCCGATCCTGTTGTGGTTCGGCATCAACCCGGCCACGGCGGTGGGCACCGACCTGTTGTACGCGGCCATCACCAAGTCCGGTGGTGTGCTGGTGCACCGCAAGAACAAGAACATCGACTGGGGCGTGACCGGCTGGCTGACCCTGGGCAGCGTACCAGCGGTGGCGCTGACGCTGTGGTTCCTGAAGAGCTTCGACACCAACCCCAAGGCATTGAACGCGATCATCACCCAAGCCCTGGGGTATGTGCTGCTGCTGACCTCGGCGGCGGTGCTTTTCAAGCACAAGCTGCTGGCCTTCGCCCATCGACGTGGCGGCGATAAATCGCTGTTCAGCGGGCGCCGCTTGAATGTGCTGACGGTTATCACGGGCCTGGTGCTGGGCACCATGGTGGCGTTGACCTCCATTGGCGCCGGTGCGCTGGGCACGGTGGCGCTGTTCATCCTCTATCCGTTGTTGCCCACCCGGCGCCTGGTGGGCACCGAGATTGCCCATGCCGTGCCGCTGACGCTGGTGGCGGGGCTGGGGCATGCCAGCATGGGCAACATGAACTGGGAGCTGTTGGGCTTTCTGTTGATGGGCTCGCTGCCGGGTATTTACCTGGGCAGCCAGTTGACCGGGCGGGTGCCTGATGCCGTGCTGCGACCGTGCCTGGCGTTCATGCTGTTGTCGATCGGCTACAAGCTGGCGTTCTGAGGCACTGTGGCGCACCTGACGCGGCCTGGCGTCCGCTGCTACACGGTTCTGTAGCAGTGGCCGAAGGCCGCGTCAGGCATGCGCGGTCAGCCATTCGCGGATCAGTTCCCTGAGCCGCTCCCCGCCAAAGCTGGGGAAATGCCCGCCATGCACCGTGCGCACGGGCAATGTCAGCAGCCGCTCCAGGCTGGCGCGGTAATCCTCCAGGTCCGAATGGTAGGCATCCTCGATCAGCGGGCCATCGTAGATGATGTCCCCTGAAAAGAGCGTCCCCGTTGCTGCCTCCCACAGGCAGATGCCACCCGGTGAATGTCCCGGCGTGTGCAGTACTTCCAGCCTGCGATCGCCCAGGTCAAGCACATCTCCTTCGTTGATCAGCCGCGTGGCCGGTGCCGCTTTCACGCGGTATTCCTCATAGCACAGCGGGCAGCCGGGATGGGCCTCGAACATCTGATCGCCGATGCACAGATCCGCCAGGGTCGAGGCATTGTCAGGGTTGGCCATGATCTCGGCTTCGGCCGGGTGCGCCAGGCGCTCGTCGAATTCGTGGTGCCCGGCGATGTGGTCGAAATGGCTATGGCTGGCCACTGCCAGCAGCGGCCGCTCGGTCAGCCATGGCAGTTGCTGGCGCAGGCTGACCACGCCTGAACCGGTGTCCACCAGCGCATCGCGGTCGCGGCCGGTGATGTGCCACAGGTTGCAGCGGTAGAACGGCCGGATCCAAGGCTCGTGAATCAGCTTCACACCATCGGCTTTCTGTTGAACCTCGAACCACTGCTGGGGGGTAACGATGCGCATGCCTGGGGCCTATGCAAGGGGCGAGGCACCAATCTAGGGCCGCCACGGCGAAGGTGCAACAACATGTGTATTCGGCGAACCTTGGCCGGGAACTGGCGTCCCACGGGTGTACCGATTCCGCACGTCACCGAGGTTCACGGTTTGAAAGATGCCATCGTCAAGAAATACCGCCTGATCATCAAGACCCTGGGCTACGTGGGCTGGGCGCTGTTCTGGCTGCTGATCTGGGACATTCTGGTCACCGTCGACTTCATGCTGTACCTCAACAGCAAGGTCACCTTGCCGCTGATGCCCCTGACCCTGCTGGGCTCGGCGCTGGTGGTGCTGATCAGCTTTCGCAACAGCAGTGCGTACAATCGCTGGTGGGAGGCCCGCACCCTGTGGGGCGCGCTGGTGAACAGTTCGCGCAGTTTTGCCCGTCAGGTGCTGACCCTGATCGACGACGAGAACGGCGACGCCAATCCCGTCAAGGCCACGCTGTTGCGCCGCCACGTGGCGTACGTCAACAGCCTGGCGGCGGCGCTGAAGGGCAACCAGTGCCCGCCTGAGCTCAAGGCCTTCGTGCGCGCCGACGAGTTCGAGCGCAGTGCCAGTTCCAACAATTTTGCCAACGACATTCTCAACGGCTCGGCCAACCTGTTGGCCCGCGAATACAAGGCCGGGCGCCTGGACACCATCCGCTTGGCGCGGCTGGAGTCGACGCTGGTGGACCTGTCCAACAGCCAGGGCGGCCTGGAGCGTATCGGCAACACGCCGCTGCCGTACCCTTACGTGTACTTCCCGCGGCTGTTCATTTCGGTGTTCTGCCTGATCGTGCCGATCGGGCTGGTGGAGTCGCTGGAATGGTACACGCCGCTGGCATCGACCGTGGTGGGCTTTATGCTGCTGGCCATCGAGCGCATTGGCACCGACCTGCAAAGCCCGTTCAAGCCCAGTGAACACCAGATCAAGATGGACGCGATCTGCGAGACCATCGAGAAGAACCTGGAGTCGATGCAGCGTCAGGCGCAGCATGCCGAGTTGATTGATTGAGGGTAGGCAGGTTCGGCCTCATCGCGAGCAAGCTTTGCTCCCACAGTCCCAAGGCAACCACCGATGCGGGCCTTGAC
>KI547171.1:199428-208526 GCA_000497835.1 gamma proteobacterium L18
GCTCCCACAGTCCCAAGGCAACCACCGATGCGAGCCTTGACACTGTGGGAGTAAAGCTTGCTCGCGATGCAGGCGACGCGGTCCTAAGGCGCAGGCACCGCAATCCACTGCGCCTGCGCCTGCTGATAGGCCCCCGTGGCCTTGGCCAGGTGCAGCCACTGGTCAACGTACAGCTTCCAATTCAAATCTCCCTGGGGCAGCAGATACGCCTTCTCCCCATACTGCATGTAGCGCTGCGGGTTCACCGCGCACAGCCCCGGTTCCAGCTTCTGGTGGTACAGCGCCTCCGACGCATCGGTGATCATCACGTCCGCCCGATGCTGGCGCAGTTCATCGAAGATCGTCACGTTGTCATGCAGGCTCAATTGCGCCTTGGGCAGGTAGGCGTGCACGAACGCCTCGTTGGTACCGCCGGCCGGTTCGATCACCCGTACTTCGGGGCGGTTGATCTGCGCCACCGTCTGGTACTTGGCCTGCTCGTCGCAGCGCACCAGGGGTACCTTGCCGTCCACGTCCAGGGTGCTGCTGAACCAAGCCTGCTTCTGGCGTGCCAGGGTTACCGAGATGCCGCCCACGGCGATGTCGCACTGGCCGGCGAGGAAGTCCGGCATCAGGGTTTTCCAGGTGGTGGGCAGCCACTGCACGCTCACGCCCAGGCTCTGGGCCAGGGATTGCACCAGGGTGATGTCGATGCCTTCGTAGCTGCCGTCGGCCTTCTTCACGGTGTAGGGCTTGTAATCGCCGGTGGTGCAGACGTTCAGGTGGCCGCGCTGCTGGACCTGGTCCAGGCGCGAGGGTGGGGCGTCGGCCAGGGCCAGGGTGGGCAGCAGGCAAAGCAGGTACGCACGCTTCATGAAGGGCTCTTTTATGGTGGGGCGATGAACGGATGAAATCACAGGCGCAGCGCCGCAGTCCACGGCTGCGGCGGCAGTAAAGTAACGTGGGCGTTGATGCACATCACTTGACCGGCTAAATCGCTGAAATCAAACCGAAACATTGTTGTCCTACAGTCCACGCCGAGATTGACGAGGACTCAAGACGTGAACCGACCTGCAAGACACCTGCGCAAGACCCTGGACGCCGTGGCGGCCAATAACCAGTCGGCGGCGCTGGACGTGATGCGTGCCCTGGACCAACTGGGCGATGAAGTGCTGCGCCAGCGTTTGCTGGGCGTGATCCACCGCCTCAACCAGGACGCCGAAGAGCTGCGCCTGGCCCGTGATGAAGTGCAGGGTGACCAGTTCAAGCGCGCCTGAGCATCACTCGCTCTAATGGGGCATGGGCAATAGTGCTTTGCCTTCCCCGGCCGACGCCGGTCAAATCCTGCCACCCCCACGGCACGGATAACCCCGATGAGCGGCGAAACCAATCGTTCCCTTCTATTGAGCAGCATGTCGCCGCAATTGAACGACGGCGAAGATGTGCTCTGCACCCTGGCGCCTGGCGCTACCCTTGATTTCAGCGAAGCGTTCGAGGCGCGTGAGGATGCGCTACGTCAGTCAGCGGACCCCTGTAGCAGCGGCCGCTAGGTCGCGTCACAGGCGCCGCGCAATGGGTGGCCCACCGCGTCGCCTGTGACGCCGCCTTCGGCAGCTGCTACAGGACCGCGTCGTCTGCATCGCGGCCAAGGCCGGCTCCTACCACGTCCGACGTAGGAGCCGACCTTGGTCGCGATGCAGACGACGCGGTTTCAAGACCGTTGCTGCTACAAGATTGGCAGTGCTGCTGATATGTTATAAAGTAACAATTATACAGCGCTGCCATGGATACCCCGCGATGCCCCCCGTTTCCCCGCTCCCCGACGTTGCCCTCACCGACACCCCACCCGCGCCGGGCCCATTGAACTGGGTCGGCATGCAACACATCGACCTGCCCATCCTGCTCAGCGAGCCCGGCTGTCCAGCCAGTACGGCCAGCCAGATCGACGTACAGGTCGATTTGCCCGACCCGGCGATCAAAGGCATTCACATGTCGCGCCTGTATCGCTTGCTCGACACCTTGGGCACCGACACACCGGTCACCCCGCGCAGCCTGGCCAGGCTGCTGGCGCAGATGGTCGAAAGCCACGCCGATTGCCAGTCCCGCCAGGCGCGGGTGCAACTGCGTTTCCAACTGCTGTGCCGACGCCTGGCGCTGGTCACGGCGGGGCTCAGCGGTTGGAAGGCTTATCCGGTCAGGGTGCGGGCACAGTGGGGCGAGGGCGTCATGCAGCTGCAGGCGCAGGTCGAGGTGGGCTACTCATCGACCTGCCCGTGCTCGGCGGCGCTGTCGCGGCAAGTGCTGGCGCAGGCGTTCCAGGCGCAGTTTGGCGGGGAGGGCGCGCTGGACCCTGAGGCTGTGGCCGCCTGGTTACGCGAGCATGGCAGCGTGGCTACGCCCCATAGCCAGCGCAGCGTGGCACGCATCGATGTGACGCTTGATCCGCAGGCTGACAGCCTGGGCTTGATCGCGCTGATCGACTGTGCCGAGGCGGCGTTGGGCACGCCGTTGCAGACGGCCGTCAAGCGCGCTGACGAGCAGGCGTTCGCCCAGCTCAACGGCCAGCATCTGATGTACGTGGAGGATGCGGCGCGCAAGCTGGGGCTGGGATTGCGGGAGCGGTATGAGGGGGTGGGGGTTTTTGTTAGTCATGCGGAGAGTTTGCATCCGCATGATGCGGTGGCTTGGGTGGGGAGGGGGTGATGGGGGGGCGGGGTGCATGCCGATGTTTTTCTGGTGTTCATGAGATCGCGCGCCGCCCGCGCGGCGCTTCGCGGGCAGAGCCCGCTCCCACGTTTGTTTCGGGCCAATTTTGCCAGTGCCATCACCTGTTCCGCTTTGTTTTTTCACTGCAGATTTGTAGTGAACCAACAAGACGATCAAGGTGATCATGCAGGCATAACTGGCCCGAAACAAACGTGGGAGCGGGCTCTGCCCGCGAAGCGCCGCGCGGGCGGCGCTCGATCTCACGCACGCCACAAAGCCCCAAGACATGCACCTGTCAGCCCCACCGCAAACCCATAGCCGTCAAGAAATGTCACTAGACAACAGATATCAATGCAATGTTATAGTGTAACAAACCTTGTCGAGCACCCCCCCCGTGAAATCCCAACCCCCTCTTTCCATGCTCGCCCGCTCCGCCCCCCAACGCGTAGCGCTATCCCTGGCCCTGCTGACCATCCTCTGGCTGGCCGTGGCCTGGGCGGTCGCCATCCCATGAGCGCCGCCATCACCCTGCAAGACCTGACCGTGACCTACGAACGCCGCGCCGCCGTGCACCATGTCAGCGGTCGTTTCGCCCGTGGCAGCCTGACCGCCATCGTCGGCCCCAACGGCGCCGGCAAATCCACCCTGATCAAGGCCATCGTTGGTGTGATGAAGCCGGCTGCCGGTCACGTCCATCTGGATGGCCTCAGCACCCGCGCCATCGGTTACCTGCCCCAGGCGGCCGAGATTGATCGCAGTTTCCCCTTGAGCGTCGCCGACACCGTGGCCATGGGCGCCTGGCGACACATTGGCGCCTGGCGCGCGCTGACCGGCGAGCAGGCCCAGCGCACTCGCCAGGCGCTGGTTGCAGTGGGGTTGGAAGGCTTTGAGGCGCGCAGCGTCGGCTCGCTGTCGTCCGGCCAGTTCCAACGCGTGCTGTTTGCTCGCCTGCTGGTGCAGGACGCGCAACTGATCGTGCTCGACGAGCCCTTCACCGCCATCGACGCGCGCACCACCCAGGACCTGCTGCGCCTGGTGCGCACCTGGCACGGCGAGGGCCGCACGGTGATTGCCGTGCTGCACGACCTGGAGCAGGTGCGCGAGCATTTCCCCGACACCCTGCTGCTCGCCCGCGAGTCCATCGCCTGGGGCGCCACCGCCCAGGTGCTGTGCAGCGCCAACCTGCGCCAGGCGCGCAATATGGCCGAGTTCTGGAGCGCTGATGCCGAACTGTGCCAGGCCAACCGGGAGGGCCGCCCATGATGCTCTACACCAACCTGGTACAACCCTTTGTCGAGTTCGGCTTCATGCGCCGCGCCCTGGTGGCGTGCCTGGCGCTGGGCATCGGCTCGGGGCCGGTGGGCGTGCTGCTGATGCTGCGCCGCATGAGCCTGGTCGGCGATGCCATGAGCCACGCGGTCTTGCCGGGCGCGGCATTGGGCTTTCTGGTGGCCGGGCTGTCGCTGCCGGCCATGGGCCTGGGCGGGCTGATCGCCGGGCTGACCGTGGCGCTGCTGGCCGGGCTGGTCAGCCGCCTGACCACGCTCAAGGAAGACGCCAGCTTCGCCAGTTTCTACCTGACCTCCCTGGCGGCCGGGGTGATGATCGTCTCGCTGCACGGCTCCAACATTGACCTGCTGCACGTGCTGTTCGGCACCATCCTGGCCATCGACGACCAGGCCATCTACCTGGTGGCCGCCATCGCCTCGTTCACCCTGGTGCTGTTGGCGCTGATCTTCCGGCCGCTGGTGATGGAGTGTTTCGACCCCGGTTTCCTGCGCGCCGTGGGCGGCCGTGGTTCGCTGTACCACGTACTGTTTCTGCTGCTGGTGGTGCTCAACCTGGTGTCCGGCTTCCAGGCCCTGGGCACGCTGATGGCGGTGGGCATGATGATGCTGCCGGCCACTGCCGCGCGCTTCTGGGCCACCTCGCTGAGTGCGTTGATGCTGATCTCCACGCTGCTGGCGACCCTGTCGGGGCTGATTGGACTGATCGTCTCGTACCACCTGGGCGTGGCTTCCGGGCCCGCCATCGTGCTGACCGCCAGTGCGTTCTACGGCGTGTCGCTGCTGTTTGGCCGCAGCGGCATGCTGCGGCGCTTTTTCCCCCAACCTCACCTGTCGAACTGAAGGATCACCATGAAACGCAATTCCCTGGCGGCCGCGGCTGCCGTGCTGTCCCTGTCCGCCTTCAGCGCCCTGGCCCAGGCCAAGCCCCTGGAGGCCGTGGCCTCGTTTACCGTGATCGCCGACATGGTGCAGACCGTGGGCGGCAACCATGTGCATGTGACCTCGCTGATCGGCCCAAACGGCGACCCCCATGTGTACGAACCGACCCCGGCCGATGCCCAGGCCCTGCGCCACGCCGACATCACCTTCGTCAGTGGGCTGCACCTGGAAGGCTGGATGGACCGGCTGATCACCGCCTCCGGCTACCAGGGCACGCCGGTGGTGCTGTCCACGGGCATCAAGACCCGCAGCATGGAAGAGGACGGCCAGCAGATCACCGACCCGCACGCCTGGAACAGCGCGGCGAACGGCGTGGTGTATGTGCGTAACATCGTTGCCGCGCTGAAGAAGGCCGACCCGGCCGATGCGGCCAACTTCCAGGCCAATGGCGACCGTTACATCGACCAGTTGCAGGCCCTGGACCGCTACGCGCGCAGCGAGATCCACAGCATCCCCGAAGCCCAGCGCAAGGTGCTGACCTCCCACGATGCCTTTGGTTATTTTGGTGATGCCTATGGCGTGACCTTCCTCTCGCCGCTGGGCTTTTCCACCGAAAATGAAGCCTCGGCGGCCGATGTGTCGAAGCTGATTCGGCAGATCAAGAATGAGCACGTCAGCGCTTACTTCTTCGAGAACTCGGGGGACCCGCGGTTGGTGAAGCAGATCGCCGGAGCCACCGGTGCGCAGCCGGGTGGGGAATTGTATGTGGAAGCGCTGAGCCCGGCGGATGGCCCGGCTTCCACCTACGCGAAGATGTTCCATTACAACGTCGACAAGTTGGTGGCGGCGATGAAAGCCGGTCATTGACCGGGGACCGCGTCGCCTGCATCGCGGCCAAGGCCGGCGCCTACGCCGTCCGTGGTAGGAGCCGGCCTTGGCCGCGATGCAGGCGACGCCATTCTGGCTACAGGTTGACCGCTGTCAACAACGCCAACGCCGCCAGCAGCGCTGGCGTCATCACCAGCGCCCCCAGCTTCAGAAAGCCCAGCGCACTGACATGCCCACCCTCGCGCCGCACCGCAATCAACCACAGCAACGTCGCCAACGACCCCGTCACTGACAGATTCGGCCCCAGGTCCACGCCAATCAAAAGCGCCGCCGTGGTCTGCGTCGGCAGCGGCGCGATCTGGTTCATGGAACCGGCAATCAACCCCGCCGGCAAATTGTTGATCAGGTTGCTGGCCACCCCGATCACCAGCCCACCCAGCCAACTGGCCTGCGCCGGCGACTGTGCTGCCAAATCCGCCAGCCCATGGGCCAGGCGCGTGGTCAGCCCGGTCTGGGTCAGGCCGGCCACCAGCACGAACAACCCCGCCACCAGCGGCAACACCCCCCACGCCACGTGGCGCAGCACCGGCAGCGGGCTGGCGCGCTCAAGCACATGCACGCCAATCACCGTCGCCAGCCCCGCGCAAAAGGTCGGCAGCCCCAATTGCGCATCCAGCGCCGATGCCAGCAGCAAGACCACGGCGGTCAAGCCAATGCCCCAGGCGGTCAGGCGCGCGCTGGTGGACAGTGGCTGTGTATTGAAGTCACGGCTCAAGGGCTGGCGCAGCGCCTCACGCTGGGTAAAACGCAGCACCGCGTACGTCACCCCAATCGCGGCCAGCGACGGCAAGGTGAAGTGCTTGAGCCAGGTCAGCAGCGGCGGCATATGGCTGCCGAACACCACCAGGTTGGCCGGGTTGGAAATCGGCAGCACAAAGCTGGCGGCATTGGCGATGAACGCACAGACAAACACGTAGGGCAGGGGCTCGGCCCGCGCCGCACGGGCAGCGGCGTACACCGCCGGGGTCAGCACCACGGCGGTGGCGTCGTTGGACAGCAGGATCGTCACCAGTGTGCCCACCAGGAAGACCAAGTCGAACAGTCGCTGTCCAGAACCATTGGCATGCCCGGCCGCGACCATCGCCAACCAGTCGAACAGGCCTTTCTGCCGGGCCAACTCGGCCAGCACCATCATGCCCACCAGAAACAGGTACACATCGCCGCCCTTGGCCACCGCCGCCAGCGCCGCCGGCCACGGCACCAGGCCAGTGACGGTCAACAGCACGGCGGCGCCGGCGGCCCAGGCGTACTCCGGCGAGCGCCAGGGGCGCAGCAGGATACCCAGGGTGGCAAGCAGGGCGATGCCCCAGATCACAAGTTGGCTGGCGGTGAACGGCATTCAGTTGGCTCGGGCAAGGGAAGGGGGCAGGGTTTCCGGCATTTTCAACCACAGCAGCAACACGGCGACCGCGGCCACGCCGGCCAGGGTCAGGAACCCCGCAGTGTAGCCCGCCGCTTGCACCACCGTCCCGGCCAGGCTGCCGCTCAATGCAGCGCCCAGGCCGAACGCGGTGGTCACTGCGCCCAGGCTTACATTGAAGTGGCCGCTGCCTTGGGTCAGGTCCTTGACCATCAGCGGCAGCAGCGCGCCGAACAGCCCCGCGCCGATGCCGTCGAGCATCTGGATCGCCACCAGCCAGTAAGGGTCATCCGACAGCGTGTACAGCACCCCGCGCAGCGGCAGTATCAGGAACCCGGCCAGCAGCAGCGGCTTGCGCCCCCAGCGGTCGGCGCGGGCGCCCACCAGCCAGGCCATGGGCACCATCACCAGTTGCGCGGCGATGATGCACGCCGAGGTCAGCGGTGTGGCCAGGGTCAGGTCCTGCAGCGACAGCTTCTGGCTGACCAGGGGCAGCATCGCCGCGTTGGCCAGATGGAACAGTGCGCAACACAGGGCCAGCAGCAACAGCGGCCGGTTGCCGGTCAGCACGGCAATGGCCGACGGCGGCGGGGCGTGGTGCGCCTTGTCCTCGCCCAGGCCGCGCGCCAGTTGATGGTCGATGGCCCGTGGGTCCACGCGCCACACGGCCACCACGCTGGCCAACGCCATGACCGCCATCAGGTAGAACACTGCCGTGGGCCCCAGCCAGAACGCCAGTCCGCCGGCCAGCAAGGCGGCCACGGCATTGCCGGCGTGGTTGAAACTCTCATTGCGCCCAGTGCGGCGGGTGAAGGCGCGATGCCCGGTGATGCCCAGCGAGATGGCGGCGATGGCCGGGGCGAACACTGATGACGCCACCGCGCTGAGCGATTGGGTCATGGCCACCCACGTGAACGACGACGTCCACGGCAGCACCAGGCAACTGCCGGTGACCAGCAACGCCGCCAAGGCCACCACCGCCCGTTTGCGATGAGTGCCATCGATCAGGGCTCCGGCCGGGGTCTGTGCCACCAACGCCGCCAGGCCCGCCAGGGTCATCACCCAGCCGATCTGCGCGGGCGTCCAGTGGTGCACCGCCAGCAGGTAAATCGCCAGGTACGGGCCCAGGCCGTCGCGTACGTCCGCCAGGAAGAAATTCAGCGCGTCCAGCGCGACACCGTTACGGTGGGAAGAATGGCTGCTGTCCAAGGTCTGCTCGCTGGCAGGGCCTCAACGGGATGTGGAGGGCGTCATGATCAAGACCTGCGCGGTGGCCGAGAAGTTTCAGCCACCGCACGAAGCGTGCTCAGGCCTTCAGGCGCGCGGTGTACTCGGCCACGCGTTTGCCCAGCAGCTTGGCGGTTTCCAGGTCGCCCTTGCGCGGGGCTTCGTCGGGCGAGGCATCGGAAGGCGATACCGCCAGTGCCCCGGCAAAGCCTGCGGTCCAGTTGATGTCGTCGGGGCCATGGGCCTTGGTGTTGGCTGGCATCAGCCCGGTGCCGATCCACACCTGGCCGTGCTGCTGCGACAGGGTCCAGAAGTAGGTGATGGTGGAGAACTTGTCACCGTTCACCGACGCCGAGTTGGTGAAGCCGGCGGCAACCTTGTCCTTCCACGCCTGGCTGAACCAGGGTTTGGACGAGGTATCGGCGAACTTCTTGAACTGCCATGCCGGGCCGCCCATGTAGGTAGGGCTGCCGTAGATGATGGCGTCGGCGGCGCTGATGGCCTCCCAGGCGGCGTCGCTGAGGTCGCCGTTGGCGTCGATCTGATAGAGCGTGGCCTGGGTGCCGGGCGTGGCGGCCGCGCCGGCGTGTACGGCTTCGGCCTGTTTGGCGGTATGGCCGTAGCCGCTGAAGAAAACGATGGCGATCGAGGTCATGGGGGCAACTCCGCTGATCAAAGGAGTAAGACACTGTAGCAGCGGCCGTCAGGTCGCGTCACAGGCGCCGCGTTATGTCTGGCATACCGCGTTGTACCTGACGCAGCCTTCGGCA
>KI547171.1:209734-254251 GCA_000497835.1 gamma proteobacterium L18
ACCACTCCCTGTGGGAGCGGGTTCTACCCGCGAAGAAGGGCACGCGGACTTCCTGATCCGCCGCGGTGTGCTTTTCGCGGGTAGAACCCGCTCCCACCAAGACAGTTGCTGCTACAGGGCGCGCAGCCTGGCGGCAGCAACCACACGCGGCAGGCAGTCGTCGCAGGGCAGGGGCAGTTTGAAGGTCAGCAGGTCGTCGCCGCGGGTCTTGCCCAGGTTGATCGCCACCACTGGCTGGCCGCGTTCGGCCACGGCGCGGCACAGGCGGAACGCCGAGTAGGCCATCAGCGACGAGCCCACCACCAGCAAGCCCTGCGCCTGATGGGCCAGGCTCATCGCCCTTTCGGCCGTGGGCACCGCGACGTTCTCGCCAAAGAACACCACGTCCGGTTTCAACCGTTCGCCGTGACAATGGGGGCACACCGGCACCTTGAAGCGTGCTTCGAAATGCGGGTCCAGCAAGGTATCGCCATCCGGTGCCTGGGTGGCATCCACCCCGGCCAGGTAAGGATTCTCAGCCACCATCACCGCCTGCACCTCATCACGCGCCAGGCGCTGGCCGCAGTCCAGGCACAGCACCCGGTACAGGTTGCCGTGCAACTCCACCACCTCGGTGCTGCCGGCCTGATCGTGCAGGCCATCGACGTTCTGGGTGATCAACCCGTCAATGCACCCGCGCGCCTGCAAATCCGCCAACGCCTGATGCGCGACATTGGCCTGCGCCTGGCGCACCTTCGGCCAGCCGAGCATGGCCCGCGCCCAATAACGCTGGCGCAAGGCGGCGCCGCTGAGAAATTCCTGGTACATCATCGGCGCCCGTCCCCGGCGCACACCCTCGCTGTCGCGGTAGTCGGGGATGCCCGACGGCGTGCTGATGCCGGCACCGGTCAGCACCACGAACCGGCGTTCGGCCATCAGCGTGATCAGGCGGTCGAGGTCACTCATGGGCAGGCTCCGCAAAAGCCCAGCATAGCCCCTAGGCGGGGCGGTAACGCAAGGCCTCGACCAGGGCGGCCAGCTCGGCGGTGATGGCCTGGAAGGAGGGGCGCAGGGTTTTCAGCAGGCGTTCCCCCGCTTCGGTCGGGGCCACGCTGCGCGTGGTGCGCGCCAGCAAGCGCACCCCCAGGCGGCTTTCCAGCCCGCGAATGGCGTGGCTCAGGCTCAATGGCCCATGCCGATTATGCTGTCTAGTCGCATGATCATATCGGGTTTATCGTGGTGGCTCACTTCTCTTCAAAGGATGAACCGGCATGAGCCAACACGACCCCATCGCCACCACCACCCTGGGCAAGCATGGCCCGCGCGTGGGGGTGCAAGGACTGGGCTGCATGGGCATGAGCGAGTTCTATGGCGTCAGTGACCGCGCCGAATCCCTGGCGACCCTGGAGCGGGCCCTGGACCGTGGCGCCAACCTGATCGACACCGCCGACATGTACGGCAGTGGCGACAACGAGCGGTTGATTGGCGAAGTGATCCGCAAGCGTCGCGATGAGGTGGTGATTGCCAGTAAATTCGGCTTTGTGCGCACCGCCGATGATGGCCTGTCGTTCACCCTCGACAACCGCCCCGAGTACATTCATCGCGCGGTGGATGAGTCGTTGCGCCGCCTGGGTGTCGACGAACTGGACGTGTATTACATGCACCGCCGTGTGCAGGAAGTACCCCTGGCGGACTCCATCGGCGCCATGGCCGAACTGGTGAAGGCGGGCAAAGTGCGCTACCTGGGCCTCAGCGAAGTCACGGCGGAGGAATTGCAGGAGGCGCACCGCATCCACCCCATCAGCGCCGTGCAAAGTGAATGGTCGCTGTTTGCCCGCGATGTGGAAGCCCAAGTGGTGCCCATGGCGGCGGAGCTGGGGGTGGCTTTTGTGCCCTATTCGCCCTTGGGCCGGGGCATGCTGACCGGGGCCGGGTTGTCGGGTGCCGAGGGTGATTTGCGTGGTTTTCTGCCGCAGTTCAGTGGGGCGGCGGGGGAGCACAATCGCCAGTTGGTGACCCAGGTGACGGCCTTGGCGCATCAGTTGGGCGTAACGGCGGCGCAGGTGGCGTTGGCCTGGGTGCACCAGCGGGCGCAGGTGCATGGGTTGGCGGTGGTGCCGATCCCGGGCACGCGGCGCCGGGCGCGTTTGGACGAGAATCTGCAGGCGGCGACGCTGAAGCTGGATGCAGCTGCGTTGGCCCGCCTGGACACCCTGGCGGCCCAGGTGCAAGGCTCGCGTTTGGTCTGATCTGCATGTGGGATCGGGGGCGGCCCCCGGTCCCACTTCAAGCGAGAGGGTTCAGCGGCGTGGTTTTTTCACCGTTGGGCGGAACAGCAGGCTTAACAAAAACACCACCGTCCTGAAGTCCAGCAGCTTGAGCGCCGCCCGTGCTTCCTCCGGCCGCACCTTGGCAACCATGGGCATTGCACCAAAAATCTTGCCCTTGAGCACCAGCTCATCGCCGCTGCGCTCAATCGCGCTCACCGCCATCAGTTCACTGTTGTCGCTGCCAAAAATCTTCATCATCCGTTCCTCGTCACTCGCTCAAAATCCATCCCCAGGTCATCGAACATCTTGATGGCCGTGCCACGCCCCGCGCCAAACACCCCGCCACCGGGGTGCATGAACGGACCCACCAGGTACAGGTTGTCCAGCCCCGGCACGCTCAGGCGGCCCAGGTCAGGGGTAGGGCGATGCGCGAAGTTCTGATAGAAGTAGGGCGCCACGCCATGCACATCACCCTTGACCATGGAGTTGGGCGAGCTGCGCTCAAGGTCCAGCGGCGAGCACAGGGTGCGGGCGATGATGTTGTCCGGGGTCAGGTTTTTCACGAACTTGCGGTAGGCCTGCAGGCTCAGGTCGCCGAACTCCTCCTTGTAGTCATCCCAGCGCGCACCGCCGCCTTCGGCCAGGTTGTAGGGGGCGAAGGTCATGCCATGGAACATGCCCTTGCCGGCCGGCACGCGGGTGGGGTCGTTGATGCTTTCATCGCCGCCCGCCACCAGCCTGCGCCTGGACACGCGGCCACGGCGCAGTTCGTCGAAGTCGTCGAGCATGTCGCTCAGGCGGTCGCTGCTCATCATGGTCAGCATGGTCGCGCGACCCACCTCGGGGCCGGCGTAGAACTCGGCCTTATTGTGCAAATCATAGTGGCTGACAAACAGGCTGAACGGCGCCAGGCTGGCACGCTCGGCGCGTTGCACCACGCCGGCGTCCAGGCCTTCGACAAAGCGGCTGATCACGTGCGGGTGCAGCGCGCCAATCACCGCATCGCGCGCCAGAATGCGCTCGCCGTCGCTCAGTTCCACGCCTGCAGCGCGGCCGTCGCTGACGATCACCTTGCGCACCTCGCTGTTGACGCGGATCTCGCCGCCGTAATGCTCGATGCAGCGCGCCAGCGATTCGGACAGCTTGCCGCTGCCGCCCACCGGCTGCGACACGCCGTGGCTGTGCATGATGCCGACAAAAGCGTACACGCCCATGCCGGTGCCCAGCTCGTCGGGCATCTGCAGGTTCTCGGCGATCACCCTCAACAGGTGGATCTTGACCTTATCGTGCTCGAACAGGTGGTCGATGATGTCCAGGGTGCTGCGCTGCATGGCGTCGAACAGCTCGCGGCCTTCCAGGCTCTGGTCCAGCATGGCCACCATGGCGCCCATGGGCAGGGGCGGCGAGTAGAAACCGGAGAGGAACATCGGCAGCAGGCCCATGGCCTTGGTCGCCAGGCGCCGATAGGTCTCGGCGTCGCGCGGTGACACGCTGGCGATCGACTCGCAGGCCTTGTCCAGGTCGCGGTAAGTGATCAGCGAACTGCCGTCCTCGAAGACCGTGGCGTGGGGGATGTCGGAGTAGTTGTACTTAAGGCCGAAGTGCTTGAACAGCCCCAGTTCGTCCTGGGTGATCATGGGGTTGCCCTGGATCATGATGTGCACGCTGGAGTGCTCGTCATGCCAGAAACCGGGCGTGTTAAGCTGGCGCGTCGTCACGCCGCCGCCCACGTAGCCCTTGCGCTCCAGCACCAGGACTTTCTTGCCAGCCTTGGCCAGGTAGGCCGCGGCCACCAGGCCATTGTGCCCGCCGCCGATGGCGACGACATCGTAGTGATTCATGGGGACCTTCCGCGTCATTGTTGTTCTTGTCAGTCAGCCCTGTTGGCTGTCGGGGCGATGATAGGAGCAGGTGCGCTGCGCGCGGAAGATCGCACTTTTATGTGGGTCGGTTACCTGCAGGTGCGTACCCCCGCCCATAACAAGGAACACAGCGTGAACGACGATGCACAACGCCAGGCCCTGGACCAACTGCGCGCCCGGGTACAGCACAACGGCAACGACCCCCAGGGGCCGATTCGCGAAACCCTGGCACGGCTAGGCGACCGCTGGAGCCCGTTGCTGTTGCTGATATTGCGCCACGGCATGCTGCGCTTTACCGAGCTGCAGCGCGAGGTGAATGCCATGGCGGACGGTGAGCTGTCGCAGCGCATCCTCACGTTGAAACTGCGGGCGTTTGAGCGCGATGGCATGGTGCAGCGCACGGTGATTGCGACCATACCGCCGCAGGTGGAGTACCGGTTGACGGCCTTGGGGATGGAGTTGGTGGCCAGGCTTGAGGGGTTGGTGGGGTGGTTGGAGCAACAGGCGCCGGTGATCGAAGCGGCGCGGGTGGCATACGACACGCCCTGAACGCAGCACCGTCTACGCTTGTCTCTGGACTCCCGCGCGTCGAGGCGCCGTCATGAAACAGCCATCTGCCGACCACCCCATCACCGTCAGCCCGCTTGCCGGCGGGCTGCTGGTGCAATTCCACGGCGTCACCATCGCCCGCACCCAGCGCGCCCTGGCGCTCAAGGAAGCGCATTATCCTGAGGTGTATTACGTACCGCGTACGGATATCATCCAGGCCCATTTCCGCCGCACGGCCCATTCCAGCTACTGCCCCTACAAAGGCCAAGCCAGCTATTTCAACTTGGTGGCGGGCGCGCAGGTCAGTGAAAACGCGGTGTGGACCTATGAAAAACCCTACCCGGCGGTGGCCGGTATTGAAGGCCATGTCGCCTTCTACCCTGACCGGGTGACGTTCACCGTAACTCCCGCGTAGGCGCCGACCTGGGGCGCGATGCAGGCGCTGCGGTTCATCAGGGATGGCCTCTCGCGAGCAAGCTTTGCTCCCACAGTGGTGTGCCATCCGCCGTGGCAGGCTTAAACCGCGGGAGATTCTAGGGTGTTGAGCAAACTGTGGGAGCGGGTTCTACCCGCGAAAAGAACGCCGCGAAGCACCTGAAACACCGCGGCGCTTTCTTCGCGGGCAGAGCCCGCTCCCACAATGTTGAGCCTGCTACGACGGATGGCACACCACTGTGGGAGCAAAGCTTGCTCGCGAGAGGCCATCCCTGACACGATCACCAGCGCTTCAAAGCGCCAAACCCGCCAACATTTGCCCGCTATGCCAGGGGCTTTTGTAGGACGCTTCTGAAATAATGCGCCCCGGTGTTTCCGCGCTTGTTCGGTTTCCAAGGTTGGTATTACCCTCCGTTCGCCGCTGCCACTGCAGCGGTCGGGTTTTAGCAGACTCAATGGAAACTAACGAAACAGCGCCGGTTCACGGCCAGCTGACGCACCCCTGTATGTCTGATGGCCGCCACTATGGCGGCTTTACGTGGGGCATCCCTGGATGCGCCGGGTTCGTTGGTTTCCTCGGTCTGCTAACCCGCGTACAGCCGCCACCCACCGTCGTTTAGCAGCGGCAGGTGAGGGGCCTCTAGAGCAAACCACATATGGACGACCTGACACCCGATTCCCCGCAAGACCACCTGCGCACCCACCACAACCCCTTCGGCATCCGCGCCGATGACGCCCTGGCCCACGCCTCGTTGCTGCTCAAGGGCGCCTACGAACTGACCGACATCGGCTTGGGCCATTCCGGTGTGTTGTGGTCGGTGCTGCACCTGGTGGAAGGCGCTGGTGGACGCGGTAGCCGCCAACCCGCAACCGGCGCCGTAGGGCGGCGTCGTCTGCATCGCGCCCAAGGCCGGCTCCTACCACGGACCGCGTAGGAGCCGACTTTAGTCGCGATGCGGACGACGCCATTTCCAGACAATTGCCGCGACAGACTCAATACGTCGCAAGCCCCATGACCACCCCGGCGTCCTGCCCCAACGCTGTCAGCTCCTGCAACCGGCCACTCTCCACGATAATCCCGTCGTAACTGTCGCCGCCCGAGTCGAGGTGCACATACCGCCGCCCGAACGGCTGCAGCCACCGGTCAAACTGCTCTAGCACCTGCGGCATGCTCGATTGATCGTCATGCTGATATTCATAAGGCTGCTCAATCCCGCAGGCCTTCACCAAGCAAGGCGCCAGGTAGGCAAAGCCGTCAAAGCCGCGCCAGTCGACACTCAGCAACACCAGGCTGTCGAGCTTCTGGCCACGGGCGTCATCCAGCAAGCCCTCGACCAAGGCGGTATTGGCGCCATCCCCGGTGGCGAACCGGCGCATTACCCGACGCGTCAGGCGGGTGCGTTCTGCTTCGCTCATTCGTGCAAGCAGCGCTTGGGTGAACGCCTTCATGGCTTTTTTCTGCTCCGGCGAGACGGGGCTCAGCTCCCGCAGGATGGCGGTGTCGCTCATGGGTGGTTCATCGGGAGGCGGCAGGGTGAAACGGCCGCCGAAGAGTCGATCAAACAGGCCCATGGGTAGTCCTTTCCTTGGTTAGTGGGGCATCACCCCCGCTTCGGCAACTTCCAGCTCGGCCGAATAAAGTGGCACGTATACCCATTCGGTATCCGCTCCAGATAATCCTGATGCTCCGGCTCCGCCTCCCAAAAAGGCCCGGCCGGCTCAATCTCGGTCACCACGCGCCCTGGCCACAGCCCCGATGCGTTCACATCCGCCTCGGTGTCTTCGGCAATATCGCGCTGCTGCTCGTTGAGGTAATAGATCGCCGACCGATAGCTCGGCCCCCGGTCGTTACCCTGACGGTTGGGCGTGGTGGGGTCGTGGATCTGGAAGAAGAATTCCAGTATCTGCCGATAGCTGATGCGCGTCGGGTCAAAGACGATCTCGATGGCCTCGGCGTGATCACCATGGTTGCGGTAGGTGGCGTTGGGCACGTCGCCGCCGGTGTAGCCGACGCGGGTGGACAGCACGCCGGGGTAGCGGCGCAGCAGGTCTTGCATGCCCCAGAAACAGCCGCCGGCGAGGATCGCGGTTTCGGTTTGGGTGGTCATGGTGTGTGCTTCCCCTTGCAATGAGTCAGACAGGCAGCATACGCCATCGTAGCCGCTGCCGCAGGCTGCGGTTGGGGCGGTCAGGGGAGGTGGGTGGCGGTTTCGATGATCAGGTTGCGCAGCCACGCCAGGCCCGGGTCATGCTGCTGATACTTGTTCCACTGCAGGCTGATGGTCATCTGCGGCGCCGCCCAGGGCGTGGGCAGGATGCGCAGCGGCAGGTACTGCGCCCAGCGCTCGGCCAGGCGCCGGTGCATGGTGGCGATGCGCTGGGTGCCG
Source organism: gamma proteobacterium L18 (assembly GCA_000497835.1). Taxonomy (GTDB): domain Bacteria; phylum Pseudomonadota; class Gammaproteobacteria; order Pseudomonadales; family Pseudomonadaceae; genus Aquipseudomonas. The sequence goes on from KI547171.1 coordinate 217,217, forward strand.
ATCAGGTAGGGCGGCACGCTGTTGAAGGTATTGGTGGTGACCTCCATCTTGCGCTCGAAATCGAAGCTGCGCAGGAACCAGTCATCCACGGTGGGCGCACGGTGCTCGGTGCCGAAACGCACCAGCACATGGCCGTTGTTTTTGTAGTCGTCGAAGGACAGCGTCCGTGGCCCAACCTCGCTGCACACCACGCAGACGAACTCATCGGTAAACAGCGCCGAGGACGGGTGCTGCTCCATGATGTGCGTGTCCGGCAACAGCAGAAAGTCCACATGCCCGCGCTCAATCTCCAGCGCCGCCTCGTCGGTGGGCGAAAACAGTTCGATGGCGCACTGCGGGGCGATGTCGTTGAGGCGGCGGCTGACCTCGGGCATCAGCACCATGCCTACGTAGTCCGAGGCCATCAGGGTGAACGTGCGGCTGGACAGGTGCGGCTGGAACTGTGCACGGTTTTCCAGGGTGGCGCGCATCTGGATCAGCAGGTCGCGCACCGGCTGGGCCAGGGTTTCGCCCATGGGCGTGCGGACCATCTTGCGGCCGATCTGCACCAGCAAGTCGTCGTCGAAATAGCTGCGCAGGCGGGCGAGGGCGGCGCTGGTGGCGGGCTGGCTGAGGTGCAGGCGCTCGCCGGCGCGGGTGATGTTCTGTTCGGCCAGCAGCACGTCCAGGACGACCAGCAGGTTCAAGTCCAAACCATGGAAACGCATGGTGGTTGCTCCGTTTTTCTTATGATTGTGTGCACAGGCATTTGTTGCCGTTATACCTGCCTCGGGGCTATCCGTCGAGCGCATGGCAGGCATGCCCAGCGCGGATTTCCGGGGCCGCAGGCGGCTCCTTATAGTGATGGGCTTCACTGACAATCATAAGGAAGTGCCATGCGTCTTTCGGGCAAAACCGCCGTAATCACGGGTATCGGCAGCGGTATCGGTCAATGTTGTGCGCTGATGTTCGCCCGGCAGGGCGCCCGGGTGGTGGGCGCTGAACTGAACCCGGCCGCCGCCCGGCACACCGTCGCGCTGGCCGTTGAGCAGGGGTTGCATATCGACAGTCTGGACCCTTGTGACCTGACCGATCCCGCCCAGGCGACGGCGCTGGTCGAGTTTGCCTGCGGCCTGCACGGTGGCTTCGACATTGTGGTCAATGCGGCGGCGTTTGGCGCCTTTGCCTGGATTGAGGACATGGATTATCACCAGCAGTGGCGCAAGACCCTGACGGGCGAGCTGGACCTGGTGTTCCTGCTGTGCCAGGCGGCCTGGCCGGTGCTGAAGGCGCGCGGGGGCGGTTCGATCATTAACTTCGCTTCGGCCAATGCGTGGATGAGCCTCAAGGGCTCACCGGCGCTGGCCCACTGTGCGGGCAAGGGCGGGGTGCTGGCCATGACGCGGCAGTTGGCGATGGAGGGTGGACCGCATCGGATCCGCGCCAACAGCATTTCGCCAGGGTTGATCGAGACCAGCGCGACCCGGGCGCATTTGGCGGCGGACCCCGGGTTTCGGCAGGCGGCGCTGGATCATCAGTTGCTGGCGCAACGCATTGGGCAGCCGGAGGACATTGGTTGGGCGGCGGTGTACCTGGCCAGTGATGAGTCGGCGTGGGTGACGGCGACGGATTTGCGGGTGGATGCCGGGGCTACAGCATGTTAGTGATGTAACCCGACATTAATAAAGGCTACCGCTTAAGGTGCGGCTCGGCACCAAACTTATATTTCTCGGGCACTTGGATTGCTTGCGTTGGCGTCAGTGATAGCCTGATGTTGTCGAGGTCAAGTTGATAGAGCGAATAGCAGTTGAGGAGCATCGTGTCCCCCTCAGTTTCCCGTCGCTTGAATACGTAACCTTCAACAGTGTGCCACTCGCCCGGGACAGTGTCCCACGACGGCACACTTATCCTTAATGCGATGTGTCCCCCTGCGAAACCATTGGCTAGAATTACCTGTACGCCCATTGTCTCTGGGTGGGGATTGCCGGAGTGGTACGTCCGCATATCCATGCTGAACGCATAGTAGGCGCCGACTTCAATGCCTGGGACGTTTTTTTCAAAATCCATTCCATTGTATGCGTATATATCTTTGCTGACCAGAAAGTCGTTGTCGTGTTCTCTTGCTAGGTAAACAGCAGGGCGTTCATTAAGTAGCGTCCACCCACTAAGGTTGCCGTCGGTGAAGTCAATTAATTCGTAGTTTAAAGTGTTAGGCATGGCTGTGCTCGCTTTTGAGGTTGGGAGGTGATGGGGTTTAATTTAGCCTTAATTTTAGTGGTGGGATAAATATGTTTATTGAGTTGCTGTTAATTTTAATGCGAATTTCCGTCCGCGTTTTTTTATCTTCGTTAACGTGATTGTAAGAGCGTGCGAAGCTTGTGGATGGGCCTGCCGCGAATGCTGCGTTGTCTGCTTCCCGAGCTTCGCCTGGTCCCACAAGGTTGCTGAACCCACCTTGCCCGCTGCAGCCAGCCATCCACCCCGCAAATGCCTCACATCCAAACAAACAATTTCCGGCATACCCGCCGCCTGTTTAAGGTAACCCCATCGCTGCACACAATAAGAACAAGCCGGAGATTCCCCATGCCACGCCCCCCGACTACCCCCCAACCCTGACCCCCATTTCGCTGTTTGCACAGGCATGCGCCGGGCCTCCCCGTGCGTGGCCGTCCGCAGGATTTGTTGCAACGAGGAACGCTTGATGAGCGACATCGCAAAAGTGCTGATCGTAGGCGCAGGCATCGGTGGGCTAAGCGCCGCCATTGCCCTGCGCAACGCCGGGGTGGAGGTCGACATCGTCGAAATCAGCCCCCAGGCCAAGGTGTACCACGTGGGCATTGTGGTGCAGGCCAACTGCATCCGCGCCATGGCCCAGCTGGGCATCGCCGACGCAGCGGTGGCTGCCGGTTTCCCTTACAAGGGCCTGCGCATCTGCAACCAGCAGGGCCAGGTCAAGGCCGAGCTCAGCGGCGCCCAGTTGGCCGGCAAGCAGTACCCGGCCAACCTCGGCCTCACCCGCCCGGCGCTGCACAAGGTGCTGCTGGACGCCGTGGCCGACAGCGGCGCCACCCTGCGCCTGGGCCTGACCTTCAGCGACATCGAACAAAGCGCCGACAAGGTCTCGGTGCGCTTCACCGACGGCAGCAGCGGCGACTATGACCTGCTGGTGGGCGCCGACGGTGTGTACTCCAAGGTGCGCACCACGGTGTTCGGCGAGCAGTACACACCACGCTTCACCGGCCAGGGCGTGTGGCGCTACAACCTGCCACGGCCCAAGGACCTGCTGTGGTCGCACATGTTCGAAGGCAAGCCGGGCGGCAAGGCCGGCTACACGCCGCTGACCGAAGACAGCCTGTACGTGCTGTCGGTGTTCGAGGAACCCGGCAACCCGTTCTTCGACCCTGACACCCTGGCCGCCGAGTTCCGCAAGCGCCTGCAAGGCTACGGCGGCCTGGTGCCCGAACTGCGCGAGCAGATCACCGACAGCAGCCAGGTGGTATACCGCCCCCTTGAAGCCCTGCTCATGCCCGCGCCCTGGTACCGCGGCCGGGTGTTGCTGATCGGCGACGCCGCCCACGCCACCACCCCGCACATGGGCCAGGGCGCCGCCCAGGCCGTGGAAGACGCGGTGGTGCTGGGCGAGCTGTGCGGCACTGCGCAGTTGAGTCTTGAGCAAGTGTTGGATGGCTTCATGGCGCGCCGCTTCGAGCGCTGCAAGTTCATCAACGAAGGCTCGGTGCAGATCGGCGAGTGGGAACAACGGCCCACCCCCGACGCCGATTTCACCGGCCTGATGGCGCAGATGATCAACGTCGTCGCCCAACCCATCTGAGCAAGGATCAACCCGGATGAAACGCAACCCCTTGAAAGGCTGGCAAGTCGATTGCGACACCATTGGCTTCATCGGCCACGACCTGCAACGCCCCGAATGCATCATCGCCCAGCCCGACGGCAGCCTGTGGGCCGCCGACGCCCGCGGCGGGGTGATGCACATCGCCGCCGACGGCCATCAGACCTTGCTGGCGCCCAAGCAAGCGGTGGCCCAAGAGGCCTCGTTCGAATCGCGCTACGTGCAGTCCCAGGGCGCCTCGCTGCCCAACGGCCTGGCGCTGACCGAGCAGGGCGACTTCATCATCTGCAACTGGGGCCTGGACCGCATCGAGAAGCTCGACCGCCAGGGCAATATCCAGGTGCTGTTCGACCAGTTGGACGGCAAGCCGCTGGGCAAGACCAACTTCCCGCTGCGCGATAGCAAGGGCCGTATCTGGTTCACCGTGACCACCACGATGCAGCCTTGGACTGACTCAATCAATTCCGGCGTGCTCGATGGCTACATCGGCGTGATCGACGAGCAGGGCATGCGCATCGTCGCCGAGGGCTTCGGCGGCACCAACGAAATCCGCTTCGACGACAACGAAGAATGGCTGTACGTGGTGGAAAGCAACGTGCGGCGCATCTCCCGCCTGCGCCTCAATGCCGACGGCTCGCTCAGCGACCGCGAAGTGTTCGGCCCGGCGGAGCTGGAAGGCTTCCCCGACGGCTTCGCTTTCGACAGCTTCGGCAACCTGTGGGTGACCCTGGTGATGACCGACAAGCTCATCGCCCTGACCCCGGACGGCGAGGTGCTGACCCTGCTGGACGACAGCAACCCGGCCGCCACCGCCGAGCTCAACCGCCACTACCAGGCCAAGACCCTGACGCCGCAGATCATGCAGGCGGCCCACGGCACCCTGGCGCCGTGGATGGCCAGCCTGACCTTTGGCGGCGCCGATTTGAAAACCGTGTACCTGGGCAGCCTGCAGGGCACGCGCATCCCGTTTTTCCGGGCCCCGGTGGCTGGCCAGCCGCTGATCCACTGGCGCTGAACCCCTCTACAAGAACAAGGAACAGACCATGATTCGTTATCTCAAGAAAGGTAAACCCGCCGAGCAGAAGGCCGAACTCAACGCCCAGGTGCGCGACACCGTGGAGCAGATCATCAAGGCCATCGAGCAGCACGGCGAAGCGGCGGTGCGCGAGTATTCGGAAAAATTCGATCGCTGGAACCCGGCCAGCCTGCGCCTGAGCGCCGAAGAGATTCAGGGCTGCATCGACAGCCTGTCGCCCCAGGCCATCGAAGACATCAAGTTCGCCCAGGCGCAGATTCGCCGCTTCGCGCAGATCCAGTTGCTGTCGATGCGCGACGTGGAAGTGGAGACCCTGCCCGGCGTGGTGCTGGGCCACAAGAACATTCCGGTCAACTCGGTGGGCTGCTACATCCCCGGCGGCAAGTACCCGCTGCTGGCCTCGGCGCACATGAGCGTGCTGACTGCCAAGGTGGCCGGCGTGAAGCGGGTGATCGCCTGCGCGCCGCCGTTCGACGGCAAGCCGTCGCCGGAAATCATCGCCGCCATGGCCCTGGCCGGCGCCGATGAGATCTACGTGATGGGCGGCGTGCAGGGCGTGGCCGCCATGGCCCTGGGCACCGAACACATCGCCCCGGTGGACATGATCGTCGGCCCGGGCAACGCCTACGTAGCCGAAGCCAAGCGCCAACTGTACGGCCGCGTGGGCATCGACCTGTTCGCCGGCCCTACCGAAACCATGGTGATCTGTGACGACACGGTGGACGCCGAACTGGTGGCCGTGGACCTGCTGGGCCAGGCCGAGCACGGTCCCACGTCGCCTGCGTTCTGCGTCACCACCAGCACGCGCATCGCCGAAGAACTGCCGGCCGCCATCGAGAAAGTGCTGGCGCGCCTGGACACCGCGCCGATTGCCAGCGTGGCCTGGCGCGACTATGGCGAGATCATCCTGTGTGACACCGACGAGGAAATGCTCGCCGAGTCCGAGCGCATCTGCTCCGAGCACGTGCAGGTCATGACCCGCGACCCGGACTGGTTCCTGGCGCGCATGACCCACTACGGCGGGCTGTTCCTGGGCCACCGCACCAACGTCTCCTACGGCGACAAAGTGATCGGCACCAACCACACCCTGCCCACCATGGGCGCCGGCCGCTACACCGGCGGACTGTGGGTGGGCAAGTTCATCAAGACCCACACCTACCAGCGCGTGCTCACCGACGAGGCCAGCGTGGCCATCGGCGAGGTGTGCTCGCGGCTGTGCGCCCTGGAACACTTCTCCGGGCACAAGGAACAGGCCGACATTCGTGTTCGTCGCCTGAAGAAGGCCCTGTGATGAATCTCTTGGAGGGAAAGGTGGCGGTGGTCACCGGCGCCACCGGCGGGTTGGGCGGCGAGATCTGCGCTGCCCTGGCCCAGGCCGGGGCGCGGGTGGTGGCCGGCTACAACCGCAGCGCCGAGGCCGCCCAGGCGCTGGTCGCAACCCTGCCTGGCGAGGATCACCTGGCGGTGGCCGCGCCGGTCACCGACAGCGCTGCTTTAAAAGCGTTGGCGGCGACGGTGCAGGGGCACTACGGCCGTTGCGACCTGCTGGTCAACTGCGCCGGCACCACGCGCTTCGTCGCCCATGCCGACCTCGACGGCCTGGACGATGGCTTGATCGACAGCATCCTGGCCACCAACGTGCGCGGCCCGATTGCCTGCGTGCGCGCCTTGGCGCCGCAGCTCAAGGCCAGCGGCGACGGCCTGGTGGTGAACATCAGTTCCATTGCGGCGCGCACGGCCATGGGCAGCAACATCGCCTATTGCGCCTCGAAGGCGGCGGTCGACAACCTTACCCAGTCCCTGGCCCGCGCCCTGGCGCCCCAGGTGCGGGTGGTGTCGGTGGCGCCGGGGCTGGCCGACACCGAGTTCGTCCAGGGCCTGGCCCAGGACTGGCGCGACGAGCAGGCCGCGCGCACGCCCCTGGGGCGCCTGGCGCTGCCGGCCGAAGTGGCGCGCGCGGTGGTGGCCCTGGCCACGCAACTGACCTTTACCACTGGCGCCGTCATCCCTGTGGATGGCGGGCGGCCGCTGAGCTGAGGAGGCCGCCCCATGTTTGCGATCAAACCCCACCACGGCGGCATCAGCGTGCCCAGCCTGGACGCGTCCATCGACTGGTACAGGGCCATGCTCGGCTTCGAGCTGGAAAGCCGCGCCTTTATCGAACAGATCCCGGCGCACATCGCGTTCATCCGCAGCGGCGACTACCGCCTAGAGCTGTTCCAGCTGGAGCAGGCCAAGCCGCTGCCGGCCGACCGCCGCGAGCCGCACCTGGACCTGCAGACCCACGGCCACAAGCACCTGTGCTTCGCCGTGCAGGACGCCCCGGCCGCCTTCGCCGCGCTGCGCGCCAAGGGCGCCGACATCGTCTTCGAGAACGTCATCGACGGTACGCCCATGGGCTTTGTGCGCGACAACAGCGGCAACCTGCTGGAACTCATCCAATACCCGGCCCTGTGGGCCGAACAAGGAGCCACCTTATGAAACTGGCCACCCTCAAGGACGGCAGCCGCGACGGCCGCCTGGTCGTGGTATCCCGTGACCTGCGCCGCGCCGTGCTGGCGTCGGGCATTGCCGCCACGCTGCAGGCGGCCATCGAAGACTGGACGCGTTGCGAGCCGCTGTTGCAGCAACTGTCGGCCGCGCTGAATACCGGCCATGCCGCCCAGTCCTTCGATTTCGAGCCGCGTGAAGCCATGGCGCCGCTGCCACGGGCTTATCAGTGGGCCGACGCTTCGTCGTTCCTCAACCACGGCATGCTGATGGAGCGGGCGTACAATGTGGACATCAAGAAAGACCCTGGCGTCCCTATCATCTACCAGGGCGCCGGCGATGATTTTCTCGGCGCCTGCGACGACTACCCGGTACCCGGTGAAGAGCATCAGATCGATTTCGAAGGGGAGGTCGCCGTGGTGCTGGATGATGTTCCCATGGGTGTTCAACCTGCCCAGGCGGCAGGGCATATCAAACTGTTGATGCTGCTCAACGACGTCAGCCTGCGTGCGCACCTGTTCAAGGAAGTGAGCATCGGCTTCGGCCCGCTGCGCGCCAAGCCCAGCACGGTGTTTGCGCCGGTGGCCGTCACCCCGGACGAGCTGGGCCCGGCCTGGAGTGAAGGGCGCGTGAAGCTGCCCATGCACGTGCAGTGCAACGGCCAGCGCTTCGGCGAGCCCAACGGCGCCGAGATGGATTTCAGCTTCCCGGAACTGGTGATGCACCTGGCCCGCACCCGCAAGCTGGGTGCCGGTACGGTGCTGGGCTCGGGCACTTTCTCCAATCGCGATTACAACGTCACCGGCTCCGCTTGCCTGGCCGAGCGCCGCGCGGTGGAAACCATCGAACAAGGCGAGGCAAAGACGCCGTTCCTCAAGTTCGGCGACCGCCTGCGCTTTGAAATCTTCGGCCTGGACGGCGCCAGCGTGTTTGGCGCCATCGATCATCGCTTCGTACCGGCACAGGTGTGACATGCACATACTGATAACCGGCGCCAACGGCTTCGTCGGCGCAACCCTGGTGCAACGGCTGCTGAACGATCCGGCGGCGCTGTCGGGCTGGACTCAGCTGACCTTGCTCGACCTGACCTTCGACACGCCGATTCACGACCCGCGGGTACGCTCACTGGCCGGCAGCATCGACGATACCCGCCTGCTGGCCGATGCCCTGGAGACGCCGGTGGACGTGGCGTTTCACCTGGCCAGCGTGCCCGGTGGCCTGGCCGAGCGCGATTACGCGCTGGGCCGGCGGGTGAACCTGGACGCTACCCTGGCCTTGCTGGAAGGGTTGAAGGCGCAAGCCAAGCCGGCGCGGGTGGTGTTTGCCAGTACCATCGCCGTCTACGGCGCGCCGTTGCTTGAGACGGTGGACGACCACACACCGCTGCGCCCGCAACTGAGCTACGCGACCCAGAAACTGATGGGGGAACTGCTGATCGACGACTTCAGCCGCCGTGGCTGGATCGAGGGGATCAGCCTGCGCTTGCCTGGCATTGTCGCCCGGCCGCCGGCGCCGTCGGGGCTGCTGTCGGCGTTCATGAGCCAGGTATTCTGGAGGCTCAAGGCCGGCGAGCCGTTCGTGTGCCCGGTGTCGCCGGGGGCGCAGGCGTGGTGGATGTCGGCGGCGCGTTGCGTGGACAATCTGCTGCATGCCGCGCAAGTGCCGGCCCAGGCGTTGCAGGCGCGGCGGGTGTTTGCCTTGCCGGTGCTGCATCTGAGCATGGCGCAGCTGATTGAGGGGTTGTGCAAGCGCTTTGGCGAGGACCGCCGGGCGTTGGTGAGTTATGCGCCGGATGAAGGCCTGGAGGCCAATTTTGGCCGCTATCCGGCGCTGCGCGCCGAGGCGGCATTGGCATTGGGGTTGCGCCATGATGGCGATATTGGGCAGTTGATCGAAAGGACATTGCAGGCTTGAAAGGGTGGTGGCCTTTTCCCGAGCTTCGCTCGGTCCCACACCTTTCGCGGCAGTGGTGTCAGTGAGGCAAAGCTCATAGCCTCTGGAGCTCCGCAGTTAACCCTGCTTTGCACCCCAAAGCTGAGTGCTTTGCCTAACTGATTCAACTGCCGCGAAAGGTGTGGGACCGAGCGAAGCTCGGGAAGCAGTCACCACAATACGAAAATAATAACAATCAGGAGAGGCCATGAACGCTCCCACCCGCGTCACCCAGTCCAAGGCGACACTCGCCACGTACCTGCTGTTGCTGATCAACTGCCTGTCGCCCATGGCAGCCATCGTCGTGGCGCCCAGCCTGCCGCAAATGCAGGCGCATTTCGCTGCGGTGCCCAATGTCGAGTTCCTGATCCCGGTGGCGCTGACCATCCCCGGCCTGCTGGTGGCGCTGCTCAGCCCGCTGGTGGGCATCCTCGCCGACCGCTACGGCCGCAAGCGCATCCTGGTGGCGTCCATCGTCGGCTACGGGGTGTTCGGCCTGCTGCCGATGTTCCTCGACTCGCTGTACGCCATCATCGTCAGCCGCGTGGCCCTGGGCTGCGTGGAGTCGGTGGTGGTGACGGTCAGCACCATGCTGATCGGCGACTACTACAGCGGCGCGCAACGGCAGAAGTACCTGGCCCTGCAAACCACCTTCGCGTCCTCTTCGGCCATCCTGTTCTTCATGATCGGCGGCGCCCTGGGTGAGATCGGCTGGCGTGCGCCGTACGTGGTGTACGCCGTGCCGTTGCTGCTGGCGCTGGTCAGCAAGGCGCTGCTGTGGGAACCCAAGGCCTCGGCCATGGCCGCCGACGAAGGGCAGGGCCCGGCCGTGCGCTTCCGGCCGATGGTGCTGCTGGGCGTGTGTGTGGTGACATTCATCGGCGCGGTGATGTTCATGATCCTGCAGATTCAGATGGCCTACCTGCTGGGCGATGTCGGCGAGCACTCGCCGCAGACTGCCGGCCTGGTGGCCTCGGCGTGCAGCGTGATGATCGTGATCGGCACCCTCAGCGTGCACATGCTGGCGCGTCTCGGCCTGCGCACCCCGCACTGCCTGGCCCTGGCCTTCGGGCTGATCGCCAGCAGCTTTCTGGCCATCCCGGCCATGCACAGCTGGCAGGGCATCATGGCCGTGGCCTTGGTCAACGGCCTGGGCTGCGGGCTGATGCTGCCCACCCTGGCCATCTGGAACATGCGTGAACTACCGTGGCAGCGCCGCGGCCTGGGCACCGGCATGTGGTACGGCAGCTACTGCCTGGGCATGTTTTTCAGCCCCTTGCTGGTGGTGGCGGTGAGCAAGGTCAGCGGCAGCCTGGCCATCACCGTGGGCTGGGCCGGCGGCCTGTGCCTGCTGGTGGTGATCGCGGCGCTGGGCGCAAGCCTGGTCAAGCGCCGCGCCCAGCGTGACCTGCACCTGGCGGCGGTGAACCTGGAAGACGCCTGACCCCCTGAAACCCCGACTCACCCGGTGCCCATGGGCACCGGGGCGGACAGCCTCATCCTAAAAACAACAAAAGAGACCGAACATGAGCAATCGAGCGGCGTTTGGCTGGGCCCTGATTTTGACCCTGGCAGGCCCGGCAATGGCCGATGAACCTGCACCGGCACAAGGCCCGGTGGCCGACACCATGGCCACCGAATACCCCAACCAGAAGATCGGCCCGCGGGTGCTCAACGTCGAGCCCAACGTGCCGCCCTCCAGTGGCAAGCTGCTGGAACAGCAGGGCAAGTGGCTGAACGATCACGGCATCAGCCCGCACCTGTCGATGACCGAAATCTACCTGCGCAACCCCAGCGTGGGCCTGAGCACCGGCAACCACGAGGCGCTGACCCTGTTCGCCATTGGCGGCGACTTCAACCTGGACAAGCTGGTCGGCCTCCCCGGCGGCACCGTGCACTTCGAGCAACTGTACGTGCCCTGGACCAGCAACCTGGCCTACGGCACCCAGGTGGGCGACGTCATCGCCGGCAAGCCGGGGCCGTACATTCCCCGGGTCAGCCACCTGACCCTGTTCACCTACGAGCAGAAACTGCTGGACGACAAGCTGGCCATCGAAGTGGGCAAGAGCAACGCCGGCAACTACTTCGCGTTGCCGCTGTGCAACGTGCCGCTGGGCTGCGTCAACGCCATTTTGCAGGACACCGCCGGCATCAACCCGCCGCCCTACGCCAACTGGGGTGCGCGCATCGGCTACGACCTGACCCCGGCCCTGCGCGCCCAGGTGGGTGCCTGGCGCAGCAACAATGCCTACCCGTTTACCAACGGCTGGGAGCGTACCACCGGCGACAGCGGCGGCACCTTGAGCACGGTGTACCTGGCCAACCTGGCGTACCGCACCGACTACCACATGCAAGCCTACCCGCAGACCTACGAGATTCTGGGTTTCCACAACAACGGTGAGCAGACCGACCCGTACTACACGGTCAACGGCACCTCCAAGGTGCAGGACAGCACGGCCACCGCGCGCACCAGCAAGGGCGTCAGCGGCTTCTACCTGGGGGCGAAAAAAACCTTCTGGCGCCAGGACGGCGGGCAGGGCAACAGCCTCAACCCCACTGCACTGACGGCCTTTGCCAGCGTCATCCACACCGTCGACCAGGACACCGCCAATGGCGTCGGCACCCAGGCCAACGCCGGGCTGATCCTGTCGGCGCCATTTCGCAGCCGGCCGTTCGATAGCTACTCGGTGAACTTCAGTTGGGCGCAATTGACCACCCGCGAGCAGCACTTTCTGGAAGAGGCCCACGCCGCTTCCGGTGGCGGCGACTACAGCCCCGGTCGCAACGAGTACGGCGTGTCGCTGGACGCCAACTTCGTGCTCACCGACAGCATCGTCGTCAGCCCCTTCATCCTGCGCACCTGGGGCGCCAGCACCTGGCTCAACCCCTACAGCGACATCAACCCGCGTGACGGCTACGCCGCAGGCCTGCTGTTCCACATTCAATTCGATGAACTGCTGGGCCTCAACGCCCACCCTTGACCCGGAGCCCTTGCGATGACTGTACACCTGCAACCGCGCGTGGCGCTGATCACCGGCGCCGCCGGCGGCCTGGGGCACTACCTGCCCGGCCAGGTCTTCAACCTCGACGGCGGATTTTTACTCTAACCCGTAGCAGCAACTGTCTTGAAATGGTGTCGCCTGCATCGCGACTAAAGTCGGCTCCTACACCGTCCGCGCTAGGAGCCGGCCTTGGCCGCGATGCAGACGACGCCGGCCTGGCGGCCGCTGCTACGGATTTGCGAGGTGGTTGGGAGTAGCGCCAGGCATCCACCCCATGGATGCATCCCATGCCCACAAACGATTGGTGCTCGCGCGCAGCACTTCGTACGCTGGCCCGGCAACCGCGTTCTACAAGGACAACAACAATGCATCGCACATCACCATTCCAGGAGGCCTGACATGGCAATCATCGGTATCGACACCCTGCTGTACGGCGTCGAGGATGTGGCCCGCGCCTCGCAGTTCTTCGACGATTTCGGCCTGGTGCGCCTGAGCGCCAGTGACCAGGAGACCCTGTACCGCCTCGACGAAGGCTCGACCATCATCGTCCGTGCCCTGAAGCACCCCTCGATTCCAGCGTCGCGCTACGAAGGCTACGGCGTCAAGGAAACCATCTGGGGCGTGGACAGCGCCGACAACCTGCGCCGCCTGGTCGACGACCTGGCCCGCGATCGCGAGGTGCGCCTGGGCGACGACGGCGCCTGGCACTTCCTCAGCGACTGCGGACAGGCCCTGGGCTTGCGGGTGTTCAGCCGCAAGAAGGTCACCTACGCCCCGGACCCGATCAATGCCGCCGGCAACGTCAACCGCCTCAACCAGCACCGTAAATGGCGCACCCGCGCGCGGCCCAAAACCATCAACCACGTGGTGTTCGCCGTGGACGATTACTGGGCCAGCTTCGCCTTCTTCCGTGACCGCCTGAACTTTCGCCTGTCCGACCACCAGAAGGGCGTAGGCACCTACCTGCGCGCCGACGGCGCCAACGAGCACCACAACACCTTCCTGCTCAACAACCAGGCGCCGGGCGCCGGTGGCGTGCCGCGCTTTCATCACACCTGCTTCGGTGTCGAAGACTTCGACGAGGTGATGGTGGGCTCCAACTACATGACCCGCCGCGGCTGGCAGCACGGCTTCCTCGGCACCGGCCGGCACCGCATCGCCTCGGCGATTTTCTGCTACTTCAACTCGCCCACCGGCGGCGAGGCCGAGTACGGCGCCGACACCGATTACCTGGATGACAACTGGGTGCCGCGCGAGTGGGAATTCCGGTTCGGCACGGCGCAGTGGATGGGCAACCCCCCGGCGTTCATGCAGGACGAGATCCCATGGGACGTGACGTTCTACCAAGGCACCGAACCGGCCATGCGCCGCTGAACAACTTCAAGGACTCCTGTTTATGTTCCAGTATTTTGAAAGCAATTACGTGTGGAGCCTGGCGGTGGCGGCGGCCATCGAGATGGGCGGCAAGATCGGCGAGATCGAGGCCATGTGCCGGCCGTTGGTAGAGATCGCCAAGCGCGGCGACGACGAAGGTACCCAGGCGTTCCTGGCCTCGTGGGAGGCGGGCGGCGACAACCTGGTGGCCCTGGCCGAAGAAGACAAGGCCGCCGGCCGCCTGCTGAGCGCGGGCGACAAGCTCAACCGCGCCGCCGTGTATTTCATCACCGCCGAGCGCATGCAGGCCCACGGTTATGCGCCGCGCAAGGCGCTGTACGCCAAGTTCCTGAAGACCTTCGCCGAAGGTGCGCGGTTGTCGGGCGAGCCGCTGCAGCGCATGGAAATCCCCTATGCCGGCGCGCACCTGGCCGGGGTCTTCACACCGGCCGAGGGCGTCGACGGCCCGGCGCCGTGCCTGGTGATCATCAACGGTTTGGACAGCACCAAAGAGATGGTGTACCGCGCAGGCCTGTTTCCGCAGTTGCTGGCCAAGCGCGGAATTGCCAGCCTGTTCCTCGACCAGCCGGGCACCGGTGAAGCCCTGCGCCTGCACGGCATGACCGCCGTGCCCAACACCGAAGCCTGGGCCAGCAAGGTGGTGGATTACCTGCAGACCCGCGCAGAGATCGACCCCCAACGCATTGGCCTGCTGGGCGTGTCCCTGGGCGGTTACTACTGCCCGCGTGCGGTGGCTTTCGAGCCACGCTTTGCCTTGGGCGTGGTGTGGGGCGCCAACCACAATTGGGGCGAAATGCAGAAACGCCGCCTGGCCCGTGAGGGCGAGCGGCCGGTGCCGCATTACTGGGAGCACGTGCGCTGGGTGTGGGGGGCGAGCGACATGGACGAATTCATGGCGATTGCCGAGCAGGTGCATCTCAACGGGGTGATGGAGCGGATCAAGGTGCCGTTCCTGGTCACCCATGGTGAGGCGGATCGGCAGATTCCGTTGGAGTATGCGCATCAGTCGTTCGAACAGCTGACCGCCAGCCCGGACCGCGAGTTGAAAATCTTCACACCGCGTGAGGGGGGGATACACCACAGCAGCCTGGACAACACCGCCAATGCGGGGGCGTGGATTGCCGATTGGGTCGCGCAGCGGCTGGGTGGGCGGTTGGCTTGATCCGAAGGGTGCATTAAAGCTGCCGGCCTCATCGCGAGCAAGCTTTGCTCCCACAGTGTAAAGCCTTACATCGATTGCTGGCTCACCACTGTGGGAGCAAAGCTTGCTCGCGATGAGGCCAGTAGCCTCAACCGAGGGCATTCAGGCACCCGGCACCCCATGCTGCCACTGCGCCCAATTCCCGGTGATGTCCTGCACCAAGGCATTCCCCGCCCGGTACAGGTTCTCCAGCGCCGGCGCAAACCCACCCTGGTCAGCATACTTGAGCAGGTTATCCACCTCGCTGTACCCCGGATACGGCCGATCGAAATCCGACCCGGCCCGCACCACCGCCAGGCGCTGGATGTCGACGCGGCCCAGGCGACTGGCACGCAGCAGCGCTTCATAGGTGGAGTTGTCCTCCTGCTGCGTGGTGCAGTAGGTGCCCTTGCCATCGGTCAGCAACTTGGTCCACACCTCGGCCCGCTCGCTAAGGCGCGTCCCCGAATACCAGGTATTGCCAGCCAGGGTATCGCAGCGCGTCACTACTGGCGCCTGATTGGCCGGCGCATACGGGTAGTGCTGGCGCCACGCCGCCGACTCCTTGCTTTCGCTCAACGCCACTTTCGCCGACAGCGCATAGGCCTTGGCCTGCAACGCCGGGTTGAGCTCGAACACCTCGGTCTTGTAGTCCAGCGGCGGTTTCTCGTTGGGGCCCTTGGTGTTGATGCCCAGGTAACCCGTAGGCCAGTCCTTGGGCGCATCGCGTGAATCCAGCTCCCACTGGGTGCCGAACTCCACCAGGTAGTGCGCCCAGGCCGGGGTGCCCAGGGTGCCTTCGTGGGGGTTGATGCCAGCGATGCCGGCCACCAGGAAGTAGGTGTGGCGCAGGTCGAACTGGTTCGACAGGGTCAGCGCCAGGGTCGAGGCGGCGGCGTTGGTCTGGCCCATGCCGGTGGTCATCAGGCACACCTGTTGGGCGTTGCAGCGCACGTCCGGGTACTCGGCAGACAGGCCCGGCACGGCGGTTTTCCGGTCCAGGTGCAGGCGCTCGATCCAGGCCTGGGCCTCGGGGCCGAACATGGTGATCAGCATCACCTTGGGTTGCAGCGGCGCGGCCTGGGCGCCGCCGCTCAGCAGGGCCCCCAGGGCCAGGGTGAGCAGGGGGTTACGCATGAAGGGTCCTTTTCGATTAATCAGGGTGGTCGGCCAGGTGCTGCAGCAACACGCGGTTGAACGTGGCGCTGTCGCTGACGCTGGACGCATGGCCGCCGTAGTCCAGCAGGTACAGGCGGCCACGGGGCAGGGTAGCGGCCAAATGTTGCGATTGCTGCCACGGTACCAGCATGTCGTCGCGGTTGGCGATGACCAGCGTGGGGGTGGTGATGCCCGCAAGCCGGGCGTCGACGTTGAACGCCTGCAAGGCGGCGATGCGCTTGAGCAGGTTGGACGGCTCCGGAAAATGCGCCAGCGCGTGAGCGTCGTCCTCGGCCAGTTGCGCGCTGTTGGCGGCGATCCAGTCGGCGGGGTACAGGAACAGCGCCTGGGCCTGCACGTAGGCGGCGGGGCCGCTGTCGTTGAGCAGGTTTTTGCGCACCGCGAAGCAGCGCGCACTGTGCGGGTTGGGGCGGCTCCAGGCGTTGACCAGCACCTGGCTGCGCAACAGGGCCGGGCGTTGCAGGGCCAGCTCCAGCCCCACCAGGCCGCCCAGGGCGTGGCCGACGAAGTGGCAGCGCTGCACGTCCAACGCGTCCAGCAGCGCCAGCAATTCAGCGGCCATGGCGGCGATGCTATAGCCCTCGGGCAGGGTGGCCGGGCTGCGGCCGCTGCCGTTGTGGTCGTATACCAGCACCCGGTAGCGCTCGGTCAGCACCGGCAGTTGCGGGCCCCAGAAGCGCGCCGAGCCGCCCAGCCCGGAACTGAGCACCAGCGTCGGTGCCTGTGGGTCATCACGACCCAGCCATTCGTGGTACATGGGCGCTCCTCAGCCCACGTGGGCAATGCTGGCGATTTCGATCAGCGCGTCGGGTTTTACCAGGCCGCACTGGATGCAATAGCGCGCCGGTTTTTCCCCGGCGAAGTATTCGGCGTACACCGCGTTGATGGCCGCGTAATCGGCCCAGTCGCGCAGCATGATCATGTTGAACGTGACGTCGTCCAGCGTGCCGCCGGCGGTCTCCACCACGCCCTTGATGGTGTCCAGCACGTGGCGGGTCTGGGCGGCGGCATCACCCACATGCACCACGTTGTTATCCTTGTCGAAGGGCAGGGTGCCGGACACGTACAGAATGCCGTCGGCCAGCGAGCCGGGCACGAACGGGGCAATGGGCACGCCGGTGCCCGCAGGGATAATGGCTTTCTTGCTCATGGTCGGGCTCCTGGGGCGGTGGCGAAGGTGGTGCAGAAATCCTCGACGCTGGACACCCAGCCAAAGAACGTCTCGATATTGAACAGCGCCGCCTGCTGGGCAAACGCAGGCCCGGCCTGGTGGGTGGCGTCGGCCAGCACTACGCCGAAGTATTCCAGGAAGAAACCATCGCGCAGGGTCGACTCCACGCACACGTTGGTGGCAATGCCGGTGAACACCAGGTTGCGGATGCCGCGGCTGCGCATCAGGCTGTCGAAATTGGTGTTGAAGAAGCCGCTGTAGCGGGTCTTGGGCACCAGGATGTCGCCGGGTTGCGGCTTGAGTTCGTCCACCAATTCATAGTCCCAGCCGCCCTTGGCCAGCAGCGTGCCTTGCAGTTCGGGGCGCTGGCGCATGGTTTTCAGGGCGTTGGACTTGTGCCAGTTGGGCGAACCGGGGCCGCCGGCTTCCACGTAGTCGGCGTCCCAGCCGTTCTGGAAAAACACCACCGGCATGCCGGCGGCACGGGCGGTGGCCAAGGCCTTCTGGATGTTGGCGATGACCGGCCCGGTGCTGCTCACGTCAAAGCCGGCCAGGTCCAGGTAGCCGCCGATGCTGGCGTAGGCGTTCTGCATGTCGACCACCACCAGGGCGGTTTCGCTGGCCTTCAGGTTCAGGGCCTCGGGGCGCGCAGGCAAGGTGCGGGCGGGCAGGGTATCCACGGGCAGGGCGTAGCCGCTGAGCGGCGCGGGGGCGTTCATCAGGCGCTTTCCTTGAGCAGGTTGATGTGTTGGCGGCTGGTCATCAGCGGCTGGATTTTCTCGCCGAAGTCTTCCACGCCCTGCACAAAGTCATCGAAGGTCAGCATCACGCCCTGGGCGCCGGGCACGGTGGCCACTTCGTCGAGCATGCGCGCCACGCTGGCCCAGGAGCCGACCAGGGTGCCCATGTTGATGTTCACCGCCGAGGTGGGGTCGGCCATCTGCCGCATGTTCGAGCCGGGGCTCTTGTCGGCGGCGCCTTTCTCGGCCAGCCAGGCGATGGCTTCCTCGTCGGCGCCGGCCTTGTACAGCTCCCAGCGTGCGCGGGCGGCTTCGTCGGTGTCGGCGGCGATGATCATGAACAGCACGCACGAGGTCACGTCGCGGCCCGTGGTGGCGTTGGCCTGGATCAGGCGTTCGGCGGTGGGGGCGAAGGCCGTAGGGGTGTTCACGCCTTTGCCGAAGCAGAAGTTGTAGTCGGCGTACTGCGAGGAAAACGCCATGCCGGCGTCACTCTGCCCGGCGCAGATCACCTTCATGTCGGCCTGGGGTTTGGGGCTGACGCGGCAGTCGTCCATCTGGAAGTACTCGCCCTTGAAGTCGCTGCTGCCGGTGGCCCACAGCTCGCGCAATACCTGGGCGTATTCGGCCAGGTATTCGTAGCGGGTGTGGAAGAACTCGTCGCCGGGCCACAGGCCCATCTGCTCGTATTCGGGCTTCTGCCAGCCGGTCACCAGGTTGACGCCAAAGCGTCCGCCGGAGATCGAGTCGATGGTGCTGGCCATGCGCGCGACGATGGCCGGCGGCAGGGTCAGGGTGGCGGCGGTGGCGAACAGCTGGATGCGGCTGGTCACGGCGGCCAGGCCGGCCATCAGGGTGAAGGATTCAAGGTTATGTTCCCAGAACTCGGTCTTGCCGCCGAAGCCGCGCAGCTTGATCATCGACAGGGCGAAATCGAAGCCGTAGTGCTCGGCCTTCTGCACGATGGTCTTGTTCAATTCGAAGGTGGGCTTGTACTGCGGCGCGGTGGTGGAGATCAGCCAGCCGTTGTTGCCGATGGGGATGAAGATGCCTACGTCCATGGTGTGAGCCTCTCTGCAAAAAAGGGCGGGTCCGGAGCAGCGTTTCATCGGGGTTGTTGCATGAAGCAGGCCATGAATGATTTGTGGTTATTAAACAAAGGGTTGAGTTTTACGGTGGACCAGATGGTCTGGAGCGGAGCACCAGGTCTGTGCGCGGTGCACGGCGTTGGGGCGGGCTTGCCATGGCGCGGGGGCGGGTTACAGTGCACAGGTCTTTGTGCCTTTGCAGGTTGCCCCGGTGAACCGTGAAACCCCGAAAGCTGCGCGTACACCCAGCGCCTCGACCCTCAAGCGGCGCCACCGGCTGATGGAAAGCAAGCGCGCGCTGATCCTCGATGCGGCGCTGCAACTGTTCTCGCGCTTCGGCGTGCATGGCACCAGCCTGGACCAGGTGGCGAGCATGGCCGACGTGTCCAAGACCAACTTGCTGTACTACTTCAGCAGCAAGGACGAGCTGTACGTCAGCGTGCTGCGGCAGTTGTTGGATGTGTGGCTGCGGCCCTTGCGCGGCTTCAGTGTGGAGCAGGAGCCGTTGCAGGCCATTGGCGAGTACATCCGCATCAAGCTGGAACTGTCACGCGACCATCCGGCGGAGTCGCGGTTGTTCTGCCTGGAGATCGTGCAGGGCGCGCCGTTGCTGATGGACGAGTTGCAACAGCCGTTGCGCGAGTTGGTGGACAGCAAGGTGCAGGTGATCCAGGCGTGGATCGATGCCGGGCAGTTGGCGCCGATTGACCCGCATCATCTGATTTTTTCGTTGTGGGCGACGACCCAGCATTACGCGGACTTTGCCAGTCAGATCAATGCGGTGACGGGCAAGACCCTGGCTGATCCGGTATTTTTCCAGCAGGTGCTGGAGAATGTGCGCGGTCTGATTCTGGAAGGCCTGCGGCCCCGATAGGGATAGCGATGGCGCCTGCGAGGGCCTCTCGCGAGCAAGCTTTGCTCCCACAGTGTTAACCCTTGCAAATGGGGATAACACTGTGGGAGCAAAGCTTGCTCGCGATGAAGGCAACGCGGTCATACAGATGCGCCGCTATTGCCTACTGCTGCGGCGTCAGGTCAGTCCAGATCGGCCGCCTGATGGCGCTCAGGCACCTGGCTGGCTTCGTCGCCCCAGGTGCGGTTCACGCGTTGGCCGCGCTGTACGGCGGGGCGGTCGGCGATGGTCTGGGCCCAGCGCTGTACGTTGGGGTACTCGTCCACGGCGAGGAATTCGGCGGCCGAGTAAAGGTTGCCGCGCACCAGCTGGCCGTACCACGGCCATACGGCGATATCGGCGATGGTGTAGGTGTCGCCCGCCAGGTAGGGGGTCTCGGCCAGGCGGCGTTCCAGTACGTCCAACTGACGCTTGGCTTCCATGGTGAAGCGGTTGATCGGGTATTCCAGCTTTTCCGGCGCGTAGGCGAAGAAGTGCCCGAAGCCACCGCCCAGGTAGGGCGCGGCGCCCATTTGCCAGAACAGCCAGTTGAGGGTTTCGGTACGGCCGGCCGGGTCGGTGGGCAGGAACGCGCCGAATTTTTCCGCCAGGTACACCAGGATCGAACCGGACTCGAACACGCGAATCGCCGGGTCCACGCTGCGGTCCAGCAGGGCCGGGATCTTGGAGTTGGGGTTGACCTCGACGAAGCCGCTGGAGAACTGATCACCGTCGCCGATGCGGATCAGCCAGGCGTCGTAATCAGCGCCGGCGTGGCCCAGGGCAATCAGCTCTTCAAGCAGGATAGTGACCTTGACGCCATTGGGCGTGGCCAGCGAATACAGCTGCAGGCCATGCTCGCCCACCGGCAGGGTCTTGTCATGGGTGGGGCCGGCGACGGGGCGGTTGATGTTGGCGAACTGGCCGCCTGATTGGGTGTTCTTCCAGACCTTGGGCGGTACGTAGGCTGCCTTGCTCATGGATCAGGCCTCTTGAGTCAGTGAGTCGGTGAAAGGTTCGACCTTAACAGACTCGGTCAGGTCCCTGCGCCCTCACAAAGTCGATAAACGCCTTGAGCGCCGCCGGCAGATGGCGCCGCCCGGGGTAGTACAGAAACGGGCCATTGAAGGTTTGCCACCACGGCTCCAGAACCGGTTCCAGCGCGCCGCTGTCCAGCAGCGGCCGCAACCAGTCCTCAAACAGGTGGATAATGCCCAGCCCCTGCACGGCGGCGTCCACCGCCAGGTCGACCGCGCCGCCGATACGCACTTTCAACGGCCCGCCGGGCTCGACACGCACTACTTCATTCCCGCGCTCGAACTCCCAGGCGGGCATTACGCCGCTGCTGAATTGGCCGCGCAGGCAGGCGTGGTCGAGCAGGTCGCGAGGATGTTCAGGGCGCCCACGGGCATCCAGGTAGGCTGGAGATGCCGCCGTGGCAAAGCGCTGCTGCCGAGGCCCGATGGGCACGGCGATCATGTCCTGCTCCAGGCGTTCGTCGTAGCGGATACCGGCATCGCAGCCGGCCGCCAGCACGTCGACGAAGCTCTCCTCGACGATCACCTCCACCTTGATGTCCGTATAGTCCTTGAGGAAGGGCGTGATCAGCGAGGGCAGCACCAGGCGCGCGGCGCTCAGCGGTACGTTGAGCTTGAGCGTGCCGCTGGGCCGTTCGCGAAAACCGTTGACCACGTCCAGCGCCGCTTCCACCTCGGCCAGTGCCGGCACCAGCCTTTCCAGCAAACGTGCCCCGGCCTCGGTGGGCGCCACGCTGCGGGTGGTGCGGTTGAGCAGGCGCACGCCCAGGCGCGCCTCGGCCCGGCGCACGGCGTCGCTGAGGCTGGAGGCCGATTTGCCCGTGGCGCGCGCGCCCTCACGAAAACCGCCGGCCAGCACCACGGCATGGAAAGCGAACAGGTCTTGCAGGTCATGATTCATTGTGCGGATTTCCGTACGGCCTGTGCCGATTTCACTGTATTCCCCCGCAGTCGGTCAATGCCTATAGTCAATCACCCACTGGCATGATTTCAGGAGCATCCCCATGAGCGCAGCCACTCGCTTCACCCTCGGCCACCGCACTGTCAACCGCATGGGCTATGGCGCCATGCAACTGGCCGGCCCCGGCGTGTTCGGCCCGCCCAAGGATCATGACGGCGCCCTGGCAGTGCTGCGCGCGGCGATCGAAGCCGGCGTCGACCACATCGACACCAGCGACTTCTACGGCCCCTTCGTCACCAACCGCCTGATTCGTGAAGCGCTGGCGCCGTACCCCCAAGAGCTGGTGTTGGTCACCAAGGTCGGCGCGCGGCGCGGCGACGACGGCGCCTGGCTGCGTGCCGACAGCCCGCAGGAACTGACCGAAGCGGTGCACAGCAACTTGCGCCACCTGGGCGTCGATGTGCTGGAGGTGGTGAACATGCGTGCGTGGGGCAACCTGCACGAGCCGGACGAATCCAGCATCGCTGAACAGTTCTCGACGCTGGCAGGCCTGCAAAAGCAGGGCCTGATCCGCCATTTGGGCGTCAGCAACGTGTCGGCGGCGCAGGTGGCCGAGGCCCAGGCGATTGCGCCGGTGGTGTGCGTGCAGAACCATTACAACCTGGTGCACCGCAATGATGATGCGCTGATCGACCAGCTGGCGGGGCAGGGGATTGCCTATGTGCCGTTCTTTCCGCTGGGTGGATTTTCGCCGTTGCAGTCGGCCGGGTTGGATGAGGTAGCGGCGCAGGTGAGGGCCACGCCCATGCAGGTGGCGCTGGCGTGGTTGCTGCAGCGTTCGGCCAATATCCTGCTGATACCGGGCACCTCATCGGTGGCGCATTTGCAGCAGAACCTGGCGGCGGGGCGGTTGGTGTTGCCCAGCGGGTTGGTCGAACGGCTCGACGTGCTTGCGTAGCGACTGTAGCAGCTGCCGAAGGCTGCGTCGCAGGCGGCGCGGTGAACCAGCAACTGCGCGGCGTCCGTGACGCAGCCTGCGGCAGCTGCTACAGAGGGGGCATGCGCGGTGAAAGCACACCGTTTTTGGCTGGATCTGTTGCGTGAGCAACGCAAAGGCAGAAATGTAACGTTGTTGAATCAAAATTGAATTTCCGTCTGGCTTGCCGCTCCTACGTTGTACGAGCGACGCACGCTGTAGCCCAGATCAGGAAAAACCGTCATGAATTCAGTACCGATGGACCGTAACGATATCGCCCACCCGCTGGTCGTGGTGGTGGAGGATGAAGTGATCATCCGCGAATTCGTCTGCGAAATTCTCAAGGAGGAGGGGTATCAGACTGTCGAGTTCGAGACAGCCGATGCAGCGGTGCCGTTTCTGGAAACCAAGGCGCCCGAAGTAGGGTTGTTACTGACCGATATCCTGATGCCGGGCACGCTCAACGGTGCTGACCTGTCGAACCTGGTGCATGATCGCTGGCCGCAGTTGCCGATCCTGATCATGTCCGGCCACGAGACCCCGGAGTCGTCCGGGGTGAAGTGCGAAGTGGCGTTCCTGCGCAAACCCTGGACCATCGGCCAGATGCTGCAGGGGGTTGAGGACGCGCTGCAGCACGCCCGCGCCCACTCCCACTAAGCCCCTGTAGCAGCAACTGTCTTGTGGAGGTACGCACTGCCCCTGTAGCAGCTGCCGAAGGCGGCGTCACAGCGGCGCGGTGCATCAGCCAGTGCGCGGCGTACGTGACGCGGCCTGGCGGCCGCTGCTACAAGGCCGTCAGTGCTGCCAGCTCGCCCGGGCTCAAGGTGAGCTGCGCGGCGCGGCCGAAGCTTTGCACCTGCGCCACGCTGGTGGCGCTGGCGATCGGTGCGGTCACGCCTTCGCGGGCGATCAGCCAGGCCAGCGCCACTTCACCCGGTTGTGCCCTGTGCGCCTCGGCCACCTGGTCCAACGTCTTGAGCAGCGCCAAACCACGCGCGTCCAGGTACTTGTCGATCCGCCCACCGCGCACGCTTTTGCCCAGGTCCTCCTTGCTGCGGTATTTACCGGTCAGGAACCCTGAGGCCAAGCTGTAGTAGGTCACCACGCCGATGTGTTCCTTGATGCACAGGTCGCGCAACGCCCCTTCGTAATTGCCCCGGTCGTAGAGGTTGTACTCCGGTTGCAGTACCTGGTAGCTGGGCAGCTTGTGCTCGCGGGCCACTTCCAGGCTGGCGGCCAGTTGGCCTGCGTTGAAATTGGAGGCGCCGATGGCGCGAATCTTCCCGGCTTCCAGCAGCTTGGCGTAGGCACCCAGGGTTTCCTGCGCAGGCGTGCCGGCATCGAACTGGTGGGAAAAGTACAAGTCGATACGGTCGGTTTGCAGGCGACGCAGGGAGTCCTCGACGGCCTGCACAATCCATTTCGCCTTCAGGCCCTGTTTCTCATCACTGCCCAGGCGCATGCCCACCTTGGTGAACAGCGCCACCTTGTCGCGCAGCCCGGGACGGCTGGCGAACCACTTGCCCAGCAGCGTTTCCGATTCCCCGCCCTGATGGCCCGGCACCCAGGCCGAGTAAACGTCGGCAGTGTCGATGGCGTTGAAGCCCTGGTCGATGAAGGCATCGAGGATGGCTAGGCTGGTCTTTTCATCAGCGGTCCAGCCCAGCACGTTGCCACCAAAGACCAGCGGCGCGATGTCGATGCCTGTCTTGCCCAAGTGTCGCAGTTGCATAGCGTTGCTCCCGGCAGTGATATGAACGAACCCTTGGATGTAAGCACAGATAAACCGGCCGCAGGATGAAAATCAGGGCAGCCGATCGGCCGTGAAGTCTGCTTCGGTGCGTGCCTGCAGGCGCCCGGCCCGGCAGGCCTGCTGGAAACGCTCATAGTCTTTTTCGTTCTGTGCGGCATAGGCTTGGGCATATGCAAACAGCGCGTCGGCCAAGGCCGGGCCGCGGCCGATGTAGCCGCTGATAGTGGCCGCCTCACCGCTGGCCTTGGCGTGGGCACGGGCCAGGGCGCGGCCGCACAGGCGCGCATAGGCCAGCAGGGTCTGGTCGTCGAAGGTTTCCAGTTCCGCCGAGACCTTCATGTCGCGCAGCTGACGCAGGTAGAAGTGATGGCCGTTGGGGCTGGCGGTCCAGCCCAGGAACAGGTCACTGGCCGGCTGCATCAGGCGCTGGCCTTCCACCACCCGTTGGCCGTGGTGTTTGAACGGCGAGCGGGCCTTGACGTAATCGGCCAGCACCGAGCGCCGTGCTTCCTTGAACTGCAGGAACAGCGGGTTGCGCAACTCATCGGTCAGCAGCGCCACCAGGCAGCGAGTGCCCACGCTGCCCACGCCTACCACCTTGAAGGCCAGGTCGTGCACGTCGAAGCGTGAGAACAGCTCGCGGCGATCGCCCTGCAGGGTGGTGCGGTATTTGCTGATCAATGCCTTGTACAGCGGCTGCCAGCGGTGCGCGGCCAGCCAGTCGTCATCGTGGTCGAGCAGCGAGTGCTTGCCGTGCAGGTGGAAGATTTCCGGCAGGTCGTCGCGCAGGGTCAAGTGGCCGTGGTGGCTCTCGTTGACGATCTTGGGCAGTAGCCGCGCGTGGGTACGGCGGTGGGCTTTTTCGATGGTCTGGCGCAGGTACTCCAGGGTGTGGCTGTTCTGCGGCTGCTCCATCAGCTCGCCAGGGCTGATGCGCCCATACCAGGTATTGAGCACGCCTTGTTCGGCGCACAGCATCATGGTGGCCTGGTAGCTGTTGACCACTTCGCGGCACAGGTTTTCCTCGACGCTCTCGCTGTGGCGCAGCGAACGGGCGGCGATCAGGAAACTGGCGGTGAGGCGCTTGAGGTCCCATTCCCAGGGGCCGGGGTGGGCCTCGTCGAAGTCGTTGAGGCCGAACACCAGGTTGCGTTCCGGGGTGGCGAAACCGCCGAAGTTCATCAGGTGCGCGTCGCCGCACAGCGGCACGGTGAGGCCCATGTCCGGCGTGCCCGCCAGGTCGTGGGCCTGCAGCAGCGCGCTGCCGCGGTAGAAAGTGAAGGGCGAGACCAGCATGCGCCCGTAGCGCAGGGCCACCAGGGATTTGACGCGGCCTTTGCTGGAGGCTTCGATCAGCGCCAGAGGGTCGCGGTCGATGTCGCCGGGGTGGCGGTGGCTGGAGCGGGGGCAGTGCTTGCGGGCGGCTTTGCCGGGGGATTGGGGGGAGGGCATGGGGACATCCTTGGCGGGATTTTTGCGGGAATATGGGGGTTGGAGTGTGTTGAGGGTAGTTGGTGCCGGGCGATGTGTTTCTGGGAGGTGCATGCCGGGAGATTTATGGCGCTCTTGAGATCGAGCGCCGTCCGCACGGCGCTTCGCGGGCAGAGCCCGCTCCCACAGTCTGTTTCGGGCCAGTTATGTCTGTGCCATCTTCACAGCCGCTTTGTTTTTTCAATACAGATTTCTGGTGGTGCAAACAAGGCGGCCGAGGTGATCTTGCAGGCATACCTGGCCCGAAACAGACTGTGGGAGCGGGCTTGCGCGTGGGGCGGCGAAGCGCCGCGCGGGCGGCGCGCGATCTACGCAACACCACAAATCCCAAGCCGGGCACTAGCCCCAATCAAAATCGGGAATATCCCGCCCCAACCCCCGAGCCTGATCCAACAACACCTGCATCATCCGCCGCGCCGCCTCAGGCAGCGGATCAAACCGCGAATACACAAAGCTGATATCAAACCCGATCTCTTCAGCCAACGGCTTGACCACCAACCCACTGTCCTGCGCCACGAACTCATCGATGATGGTCACGCCCAAGCCTTGCTTGACCAGCGCCACCGCCTCCGGGGCATTGGTGAAGTCCAGAAACGAATTCAACGCCACGCCACTGCGCTCGATCGCCTCGCTGATCAGCTTGCCAAACGGAATGTCCGGCCGGAACAGCAGCAACGGCTCGCGCGCCAGATGCGCCATTTCAATCATTGGCAGGCTCTCCAGCGCATGCCCCGGTGGCAGCACGCACACCATGCGCCCACGCATGAACGGGCGCGAATGCAGGTGGTCGTGCATCACCGGCAAGGCCGAGATCGACAGGTCGACCTTTTTGCCGAGGATCTGCACCGGCATTTCGCTCATCAGAATGGTCCGCCACTCGATGTGCATGGCCGGCACCTGGCGCTTGAGCTCAGCCAGCGCGTGGGGCAGCACCACCGTGGACAGCGAGGCGCTGCAGCACACCCGCAGTTGCCGGTTGGGTGTGGTGGCCAGCGACTGCGCGCATTCGTTGACCCACAGCGCCGCCTGGTACACACGCTCCACTTCGCGGTACAGCGCCTGGGCTTCGCTGGTGGGCACCAGGCGGTTATTGATGCGGTCGAACAGGCGCAGCGCCAATCGACTTTCGATGTAGGCAATCAGCTTGCTCACCGCCGGTTGCGAGACGTAGAGCATCTTCGCCGCGCCGCTGATGGAGCCGGTGAGCATCACGGCGCGGAACACTTCCATGTGGCGCAGCTTGAAAGCCATGTTCCCCGGTTCCGGAGCTTCGGCGGCTGGTAAGGGCATGTCTTAACCTTTGGTTATGGTTTGCGCCATCTGAGTATGAGCCATCCCGGGGGGATTTTTGTAGCCTGTGGCCAACATCCACCGGTCAGGCCGCGCCATGAGCATTTTCGACGAACCCAAGATTGACTGTCACAACCACCTGTTCGACCCGGCCAACTTCCCGTACCTGGCCGAGACAATCTACCGCCCGGCTGGCCAGGAAATCGGCACCCTCAAGCAATTCGACCGCGTGCTGGACGCCTACGGCGTGCAGCACGCGTTGCTGGTGCAGCCCACCAGCGGCTACCGCGGCGACAACCGCCTGCTGCTGTCGGCGCTGGCCGCAGGGCAGGGGCGCTACAAGGGCGTGGTGGTGGTTGATCACGACATCAGTCTGGAGGCCCTGGCCAACTACCAGGCCAAGGGCGTGGTGGGCGTGGCGTTCAACCCGGCCACCGAGGGCCTCACGGCCATGGCCGGCGCCGAGGCGCTGCTGCCCAAGCTGGCGGAACTGGGCATGTTCGCGCAGATCCAGACCGTGGGCGACCAACTGGTGCAATTGCTGGAAATGATCGACCAGAGCGACGTGCGCCTGCTGATTGACCATTGCGGCCGCCCCGACGTTGAACACGGCCTGTACCAACCCGGCTTCCAGGCGCTGCTGCGCCTGGCCGAGCGCGGTCGGGCCACGGTGAAAATCTCCGGCATGCAGAAGTTTGCACCCATGGATTCGGTGTTCGAGGACACCGTGGGCTACGTGCAGGCGCTGCTGGAAACCTTCGGTCCGGATGCCTGCGTGTGGGGTTCGGACTGGCCGTTCCTGCGCATGCAGCAGCGCGTCGATTACGGCCCGTTGCTGAAGCTGGCCGAGCAGTTCATGCCGGACGCGGCCGTGCGCCGCGCGGTGATGTGGGATACACCGCGGCGCCTGTTCGGGTTCCGCTGATTTGCCGGTTGCAAGGATGCCTGTGCACCAACAATAACAAGATGAGGTACCTGCCATGAGTGTCGACAGCAAACTCGAACTCCCCGCATACGCCGCGCCCGCTGTGGCCGCGCGCACCCGTACACGCTTCATGATTTTGGGCCTGATTTCCGGCGGCACCCTGATCAACTACCTGGACCGCAGTGTGATGGGCATCGCCGCGCCCAGCATCAGCGCCGACCTGGGTCTGAACGCGGCCATGATGGGGCTGATTTTCTCGGCGTTCTCCTGGACCTACGCCGCCGCGCAGATCCCCGGCGGCATCCTGCTTGACCGCCTGGGCACCAAGCTCACCTACTGGCTGGCGCTGACCCTGTGGTCGCTGTTCACCGGCCTGCAGGGCCTGGCCACCGGCTTCGCCTCGCTGATGGGCATCCGCTTGATGATCGGCGCCACCGAGGCACCGTGCTTCCCTACCAACAGCCGCGTGGTCGCCATCTGGTTCCCGCAAAGCGAACGGGCGCGGGCCACCAGTATCTACACCCTGGCCGAGTATTGCGGCCTGGCCTTTCTCACGCCGCTGCTGTTCTGGGTGCTGCATGCCTACGGCTGGCGTTTCATGTTGATGGCCGTGGGCGCGGTGGGCATCCTCTACGGGCTGGTGTGGTGGCGCAAGTTCCACGAACCCCATGAGTCGACCCAGGCCAACCAAGCCGAACTGGATTACATCGCCGAGGGCGGCGGTGTGGTGGACGGCAGCCAGAAGGCCACGCGCTTTGCCTGGTCGCAGATACCGGCACTGCTCAAGCAACGCAACATGCTGGGCATTTGCCTGGGCCAGTTCGCCTGCAACTCCACCAATGTGTTCTTCCTGACCTGGTTCCCCACCTACCTGGTCACCGAGCGCCACATGCCCTGGCTGAAAGTGGGCTGGGTGGCGGTGCTGCCGTTCATTGCTGCCTCGGCCGGCACGCTGTTCGGCGGCTGGCTGTCGGACGCCATGCTGCGCCGCGGCATCTCGCTGAACGTGGCGCGCAAGCTGCCGGTGATCACCGGCCTGCTGTGCGCCTCGGTGATCGTGCTGGCCAACTACGTGGATTCCGATGCGCTGGTGATCGGCATCCTGTGCGTGGCCTATTTCGCCCAGGGCATGTCGTCGCTGGCCTGGATGATCGTCTCCGACATCGCCCCTCGTGGCCTGATCGGCCTGAGCGGCGGCCTGTTCAACCTGTTTGCCAACGCCGCCGGCATCGTCATCCCGCTGGTGATCGGCATCATCGTGACGATGACCGGCTCGTTCGTCTGGGCGCTGGGCTTTATTTCGCTGGTGACGCTGTTCGGCGCCGCCTGCTACCTGTTCATGGTGCAAGACCTCAAGCGTCTGCCCGATATCCCGAACCTTTGAAAGGAGCTACACATGAGTCAACACCTGGAAGGCCAGACGGCCATCATCACCGGCGGCATGCGTGGCATCGGCCTGGGCATCGCCAAGCGCCTGCGCCAGGCGGGTGCCAACATCGTCATCTGGGACCTTAACGTCGACCACTGGGACACCAGCGCCAATGGCTTCACCCCGGCCCTGCGCCAGTCGGTGAACGTCGCCTCGCTGGAATCGGTGGAAGCCGCCTTCGCCGAGGTGGTGGCGCAACTGGGCCGCGTCGACATCCTGGTCAACAACGCCGGCATCAACGGCCCGGTGGTGGAATCCTGGAACTACCCGGTGGAGGCCTGGGACCAGGTGCTGGCCATCGACCTGACCGGCGTGTTCTATTGCTGCCGCACCGCCATCCCGCACATGCGTGAGCGCAAGTACGGGCGCATCGTCAACGTCGCCTCCATGGCCGGCAAGGACGGCGTGCAATACATCTCGGCGTACTCGGCGGCCAAGGCCGGCGTGATCGCCTTCACCAAGTCGGCGGCCAAGGAACTGGCCCAGGACGGCGTGCTGCTCAACTGCATCGCCCCGGCCATGGTGGAAACCGGGCTGATGGCGGAAATGACGGCCGAACACATCGCCGCCAGCAAGGCCAAGATCCCCATGGGGCGCTTCCTGCAGATCGAGGAAATCGCCAACATGGTGACCTGGATCGCAGGGCCCGAGTGCAGCTTCACCACCGGCTTTGTGTTTGACCTCAGCGGTGGCAGGGCTACCTACTGATGGCCCTTGGCGTGGCTCACCTGACCGCGCTGCAACTGGCCCCCGCCGACCTGGTTCGCCAGGCCGCGGGGGCTGGTTTTTCTGCGGTGGGGTTGCGCTTGCACCCGGCCATGGCGGGCGGTGTGTGCTACCCGCTGGACGCCGTGGCGCGCCGGGACATGAAGGCGCTGCTGGATGACGAAGGCGTGGGTGTGAGCGACATCGAGTTTGTCGAGCTGACGCCCCAGGTGGACATCGACGCGCTGGTGCCGTTGCTCGAAGCCGGGGCTGACCTGGGGGCGAGTAGCCTGACGGTGTCGGGTGACGACACGCAGTTGTCGCGGCTGACCGATCACTACGCGCACCTGTGCGAGCTGGCCATGGATTTTGGCTTGCGCGTGGACCTGGAGTTCATGCGCTGGCGGGCGGTGGGCAACCTGGCCCAGGCGCGGCAGATTGTGGAAGGCGCGGGGCAGGGCAATGGCGGGATTCTGCTGGATGCGTTGCACCTGTTTCGCAGTGGTGGGTCGGTGGCGATGCTGGCGGATGTCGAGCCGCGCTGGTTGCGGGCGGTGCAGTTGTGCGATGCGCCGCTGTTGGCGCCGCCTGAAGAACTGATTATCAGCGAAGCGCGGGAAGGACGGTTGCCGCCGGGACAGGGGCAGTTGCCGCTGGGGGAATTGCTGGCGGCGTTGCCCAGGGATGTGCAGGTGAGTGTGGAGATGCCCTATGGGGCGTTGGGCAGTGTGGAGCGGTTGGCGTTGGCTTATCGGGCTGCGGCTGCTTTGATCTGATGTATTGGGTGCGCTTCAGGGCCTCTCGCGAGCAAGCTTTGCTCCCACAGTGTTGGACCTTACCTAAGTGGTCGCTCCAACACTGTGGGAGCAAAGCTTGCTCGCGATGAGGCCCTAACGGGCCCCCCGCAGCGTTAGCGGTTACAGCGCCGCATCACTCCACTCACCATTGACCAGACGCTTGAGCCCCAGCGGGTTGCTGTTGCGCAAGGCCTCAGGCAGCAGCGCCTCGGGGTAGTTCTGGTAGCACACCGGGCGCAGGAAGCGGTCGATGGCCAGGGTGCCCACCGAGGTGCCGCGCGAGTCGGAGGTGGCCGGGTACGGGCCGCCATGCACCATGGCTTCGCACACTTCCACGCCGGTCGGGTAGCCGTTGACCAGGATGCGGCCGACTTTCTGCTCCAGCAGCGGCACCAGCCACTGATAGGCAACCAGGTCGTCGGATTCGCCGATCAGGGTGGCGGTCAGTTGGCCGCGCAGGCCCTGCAGGGCCGCCTCCAACTGCGCATCGTCCTTGGCCTCGATGACGATGGTCGCCGGGCCGAACACTTCTTCCTGCAGCAGTTCATCACCTTCCAGCAACAGCGACACGTCCGCCTTGAACAGCTGCGGGCGCGCCTGGTTGCCCGACTGGGCTTCGCCGGCCAGGTGGGTGACACCCGGGTGGGCCAGCAGGTGCTCAAGGCCCTGGCTGTAGCTGCGCAGGCCACCGGCGTTGAGCATGGTTTGCGGTGCCTGGGCAGCCATCTGCTCTTGCAGCAAGGCCTGGAAAGCGGTGAAGGCCGGCGAGCTGACGCCGATCACCAGACCCGGGTTGGTGCAGAACTGGCCGCAGCCCATGACCACCGAGGCGGCCAGGTCCTTGGCCACCGATTCGCCACGGCTGGCCAGGGCGTGTGGCAGCAGCACCACCGGGTTGATGCTCGACATCTCGGCGAATACCGGGATGGGTTGTGGACGCTCGGCTGCCATCTTGCACAGGGCGTTGCCGCCGCTCAGCGAACCGGTGAAGCCCACGGCCTGGATGGCCGGGTGCTTGACCAGCCACTCACCCACGCCACCGCCGAAGATCATGTTGAACACGCCCTTGGGCATGCCGGTTTTCTCGGCTGCGCGGATGATGGCGCAACCCACCTGGTCGGCGGTGGCCATGTGGCCGCTGTGGGCCTTGAACACCACCGGGCAACCGGCGGCCAGGGCCGCCGCGGTGTCACCACCGGCGGTGGAAAAGGCCAGCGGGAAGTTGCTGGCGCCGAACACGGCCACGGCGCCTACGCCTACACGGTATTGACGCAGGTCCACGCGTGGCAGCGGCTTGCGCTCTGGCAGGGCCAGGTCGATGCGCGCACCCAGGAAGTCACCACGGCGCAGCACTTTGGCGAACAGGCGCATCTGGCCGCTGGTGCGGCCGCGCTCACCCTGGATACGGCCGGCTGGCAGGGCAGTTTCGCGGCAGACGATGGCCACGAAATCATCGCCCAGGGCGTCGATTTCATCGGCGATGGCGTCGAGGAATTCGGCGCGGCGTGCAGGGCTGAGGTGGCGGAATTCGGCAAAGGCGGTTTCGGCGGCGCGGCAGGCGGCGTCGACTTCGGCTTCGGTGGCTTGAATGAATTCGAATGGCAGGGCCTCGCCGGTGCTGGCGTCCAGGCTGTGCAGGCGCTTGGTGCCTTGGGCGCTGCGGGCGCCGGCAATGAAGTTGTGGCCGAGAAGGGTGGACATCGTGATCTCCTGGTTCTTCAGATTGTTCTGAGAAAGCACTAACGGCTTGATGTTGACGGACATCGTACAACTAGGGTGGGCGTTGTGCAATCTCCTGTGCTGGTGAGTCCTTGCCATCCTGTCGGACAATTATTTTGGCCCACGGCTACAGAAACGCCAGCGAGGTACGATAACTAGGCAGGATTGGGCCAATGGCTATCACTTATCTGCCTCGGGACACGTTCATGCTAATAAGAAACATCGGTGTAGCCCCACGAGCCTTGACCGGCTTTTCCCTGATTGCGGCGCTGGTGGCGCTGCTGGGCTTCTTTGCCCTGGCGCAGATGGCCAACATCCGCCAAGGGCAAGTAGCCACCGAGAACGACTGGGTGCCCAGCCTGCGGGCGGTGAGTGATATCCGAGAAATCATGCTGCGTATCCGCACCATTTCCCTGCGCATGGCCCTGGACACTGACCCTGCCAGCATCAACAGCTATCGTAGCCAGATGGACACCCGCCTCAATGACCTGCAGGGCAAGCTGACCACGTTCCGGCCTCGGGTCGACACGCCCAAGGAGCAGGAAATTTTCAGCCGCTTCGAGCAATCGCTCAAGGGCTACAACGACGCCCTGCAGCGCTCGTTCGTGCTGGCGGGGCAGGCCGACAAGGCGGCGCTGCTCAAGCTGCTGTTGGTGGACATGAAGCCCCTGGTGGATGACTCCGGCAGCCAGCTCAATGAGCTGGCGGATTACTACAGCGCAGGCATCAGCAACGAGACCCAGGGTTCGGCCGAGCAATACAGCCGCTCGCGCATGGTGATCCTGGTGTTCATCGCCCTGGCGGCGCTGGCCACCATCATTCTGGCGCTGGTGCTGACGCGCAGCATTGTCAGCCCGCTGATGGCGGCGCTGGGTGCGGCCGAACGGATTGCCGGCGGTGACCTCAGCCAGCCGATCAAGGCTGACGGCAGCGACGAGGCAGGCCGCCTGCTGAGCGCTTTGGCCGCCATGCAGCAGCAACTGCGCCAGACGCTGAGCGAGATTTCCACCAGTTCGCGGGCCTTGTCGTCCTCGCTGCTGGGGTTGCGCCAGGCCTCGGAAGCGAGCAGTGACGGCATGCATCGGCAAAGCGAGGAAGTGAACATGGCGGCGACCGCCGTCACCGAGCTCAGCGCGGCGGTGGACGAGGTGGCCAGTCACGCGGTGTCTACGTCCGATTCCACGCGCGATTGCAACGACGTGGCACGCCAGGGCCAGGGCAAGGTCGCCGATACCCGCGCCAGCATCGAGCAATTGCGCACCGACCTGCAGGCCACGGCCAGTCAGGTCAGCGCACTGGCCGAGCGCTCGCAGGCGATCGGCACCGTGCTGGACGTGATCGGCGCCATCGCCGGGCAGACCAACCTGCTGGCGCTGAACGCCGCCATCGAAGCGGCGCGTGCCGGGGAATCGGGACGTGGCTTTGCGGTGGTGGCCGATGAAGTGCGGGCCCTGGCCCATCGTACCCAGCAATCGACGCTGGAGATCGAGACCATGGTGCAGGGCATGCGCAGCGGCTCCGACCTGGCCTTGCAGGCCATGCACACCAGCGCCCAGCGCGCCGACGCCACCCTGGGCATCGCCGATGGCGCGGCTCAGGCACTGCAGGGCATTACCCAGGCCATGGAGCAGATCATGGAGCGCAACCTGGTGATCGCCAGCGCCACCGAAGAACAGGCCCAGGTGGCGCGTGAGGTGGACAGCAACCTGCTGAACATCCGCGATTTTGCCAGCCGTGCGGCTGAAGGCGCGCAGCAGTCGCGCGAGGCCACGCGGGAACTGGCGCAGTTGGCTGAGGGGCTGGATGGGATGGTGTCGCGGTTTAGGCTTTGAGGGTTTGGGGCTTTGGGCTTTGGGGGGGCATGTCTTGAGGTCTGTGGCGTTCTTGAGATCGAGCGCCGCCGCGGCGGCGCTCGATCTCAAGAACACAGAAACCCCAAGCGAACACCTCCAAAGCCCCCATCACCCCCTACAACCCCACCCCCCGACGCGGACTGCGCGCCAGATAATCGGTCAAGGTGACCGCCTGATGATCGCCCGCTGCCAAGGCTACATACCCGTCAGGCCTCACCAGGTACACCGCATCCTGGGCAAACCCCGCCTGCCCATACGCCGCCTGCCAGTTAAACACGTGCAGCCTCAGCCCCTCGGCCTGGCACACCGAACGCACGCTTTCATCTGCATCCCCGTACACATGCACCTGCCACTCGATGGTGTTCAGCGGGGTGAAATTGTCACGCCCCTCCACCGCCACCCACGGTAGCCGGTCGCCCCCATGCACATGCCCGGCCACGCCGTCGCTGAGCGCGCTTTGCCGGTAGTTCAGCGTCAGTTGTGACACCGTCCGGAACAACCATTCGCGCACCGGCCCCAACGCCAGTGCCCGGGGTATCAGCAGCGGCGCCAGGCGGGTGCGCAGCAGATCGGCCATGGGCCCTTGGGCCGTGGCGAAGGTGAACACCCGATCAGTGGTCGCCACCAGTTGCCGGGCGAAGCCGATGCGTTCCTGTTCATAGCTGTCGAGCAGGCTTTCGTCGGCCTGGTCCTTGAGCACGCTGGCCAGTTTCCAGGCCAGGTTGATGGCGTCGCCGATACCGGTGTTCATCCCCTGGCCGCCTGCCGGGCTGTGGATATGCGCGGCATCGCCCAGCAGGAAGGCGCGGCCCTGGCGGAACTGTTCGGTGACGCGGTGGTGCACGTGGTAGGTGGAAAACCAGTTGAGCTGGTCCACCTGCACCTTGAGGTGGTCGATGGCGCGGCGGCTGATGTCCTCGAACTGCAGGCTGTCGGCGCGGGCGGCGCGCTCATCGCGCACGGTGCCGATCAGCCGCGCACGGCCACTGCCGGCCAGGGGGAACACGGCCAGGAAGTCGGCTTCGTCCAGGTCCACATGCAGTTCACCGTTGAACGCCGGGCCCTGGCCGAGCACGTCAGCCACGTAGAACACCTGCTGGTAAGTGCCGCCGGGGAACCCCGTGCCCAAGGCGTTGCGCACGGTGGAACGGGCGCCGTCGCAGCCGGCCAGGTAGCGCGTCGCGCAGGATTGCATGCGGCCGTCGCGGCCCTGCAGTTGCGCCAGCACCTGGTCGCCCTGGTCGACCAGCCCGCGCAGGGTCACGCCACGCTCAACGCTGATGCCCTGGGCCTGCAGCCGGTCGATCAGCAGGCGCTCATGCTCATCCTGGGGGAATATTTCGAGAAAACTGTAGCGCGTCAGGCCTTCACCGATACGCGCGAACGGCAGATGCGCCACGGCCTCGCCCTTGACCCACAGGTTGATGGCGGCCACCGTGTGGCCCTGGTCGAGCACGGCCTGGGCCAGGTCCAATTGCTGGTACAACTCCAGCGTACGCGCCTGCACGGCCAGGGCACGGGAGGTGGTGCCCGGTTCCAGCGCCTGGTCGATGATGCGTACCTGGATGCCCTGGGCGTTCAGCCACAGGGCCAGCACCAGCCCGGTGGGCCCGGCGCCGACGATCAGTACGTCGCAGCGTTGCATGGCGGATACCTCGTGCAGGGGGTATCAGCAGTATGGGCCAGAAATGAAAAAGCCCGGTTCAATGAACCGGGCTTTCGCAGTGGCCTGCATCTCAGTAGCGCTGATATTGCGAACCG
Organism: gamma proteobacterium L18; assembly: GCA_000497835.1. Lineage (GTDB taxonomy): Bacteria > Pseudomonadota > Gammaproteobacteria > Pseudomonadales > Pseudomonadaceae > Aquipseudomonas. The sequence continues at coordinate 253,788 of KI547171.1, forward strand.
AATTCCTTGCGCACTTCAGCGACGTAGATCGGCGCCTGGTGGTCATCGTGCTGGTGCGGCAGTACGTGCTCGCTGCCGTTCTCGGCCATGCGCAGGTTGCGGTCACGGGCGTGTTCGGCGCCGTCCTGGGCCACGGTGGCCTGGGGGTGGCTGGTGACGGTCTGCGGCGTGGCGAAGGCGCTGCCGGTGGCCAGCAGGGATAAGGCGAGGCTGAAAGTCAGTACAGGTTTCATGGTTTAGCTCCAGAGGGGGTAGGGGAGAACATGGAGCCAACTTTACGACTGGGCGGCGCGCAGGAGAAACCAAGCGGGGGCATAGTGATTATTGACGGGGGTGATTGATGGGGGCGGTGCAAGGCTGATGCCTGGCAAACAAGGCGGACGAGGCAATCTCACAGACATAACTGGCCCGAAACAGATGTAGGACCGGGCTCTGCCCGGGAAGCGCCGCGCGGGCGGCGCTCG
>KI547171.1:254865-348894 GCA_000497835.1 gamma proteobacterium L18
CGATTTCATGAACGCCACATTCCCCAAGACATGCACCTCTTGCAGACGCCACCAACCCTGTAGCCGCTGCCGCCAGGCTGCGGGATTGCGTTAGGGCCTCCAAGTGCATGTCGTTGGTGGTGCAGCGTTCATGAGATCGAGCGCCGCCCGCGCGGCGCTTCCCGAGCTTTGCTCGGTCCCACATCTGTTTCGGGCCAGTTTTGTCTGTGGCATCACCTGTTCCGCCTTGGTGGCATGGCTTCAGGTCTTCATCCGAAGGTGAACGCGTACGCTGCCACCCCGGAATCGAGAAATTCGATGCTGAAGGTATGTTCAGCAATATCTCCCGACTGCCGCACCAACTGGTACAACCGCTGCTCGGTCACCTGGCCGCTGCCGTCCGGCGCCACGTCGGTGCCGTGGGCGTCGCCGGGAGCCTTGCCGTCGATCATCACCTTGAAGCGCACCGGCTTGCCATCGGCGCCAGGGCCCAGCACCAGGTGCAGGTCGCGGGCCTGGAAGCGGTAGGCGATGCGGCCGTTGGCCTGGTTCAGGGTGGCTTGCTCGGGGCCGATGCTCCATTGGCCTTCCACGCCCCATTGGTTCAACTGCGGCGTGGCCGGCAGTTGGTAATGGGCCTCATGATCGGGGTTCAGCGCCGGCGTGGAGGCGAAGTTCTCCGAACGGCGGTAGCCCACGTAGGTTTCCGGGGAGCGCATGTCGCGGTTGTCGGCGGCTTGCTGCACGCCCTGGGCATTGATGTTGACCAGGTCGTTGTTGACCTGGTTTTGCCCGGCTTCGCGCAGCAGTTGCTGGATGACGCGCTCGGACTGCTCGTACTCACCCTCGCCGAAATGGTGGAAGCGGATCTTGCCCTGGGCGTCTACGAAGTAATGCGCCGGCCAGTATTCGTTGTCGAAGGCGCGCCAGATCGTGTAGTCGTTGTCGATGGCCACCGGATAAGTGATGCCCAGCTTTTTCATGGCTGCGGTGACATTGCCCACGTCGCGCTCGAAGGCGAACTCGGGGGCGTGCACGCCGATCACCACCAGGCCCTGGTCATGGTATTTGGCGGCCCAGGCCTTGAGGTAGGGCAGGGTGCGCAGGCAGTTGATGCACGAGTAGGTCCAGAAATCCACCAGCACCACCTTGCCTTTCAGGGCCTCGGCGGTCAGCGGCGGGGAGTTGAGCCATTGTACGGCGCCACTCAGGGACGGCAGATCGCCCTCCACGGTCAGGGGCTGGTTGTCGGCCACCTTCACGGCCGAGGCCTGGTTGGGGCGATTCTTTTCGCCCAGCACGCGGTCCACCAGGTGCTGTTCCAGCCCGCCCGTGGAGGCCGTGGACAGTTGCGCCAGCACGCCGGTGTCCAGGCCCAGGGCAATGGCGGCCACGCCGGCCAGCATCAAGGCCCCCAGGCCCCGGCGAATCCACTCGCCCACCCCCAGCGCACGTTTCATCGCCGCGAACAGCTTGCCGCCCACCAGCAGCGCAGCGGCCAGCGAAGTAGCGGCGCCCGCGGCGTAGGCCAGCAGCAACAGCGTGGTGCCGACGCTGGCACCCTGTAGGGCCGCACCGGTCAGTACCAGGCCCAGGATGGGGCCGGCGCAGGGCGCCCACAGCAGGCCGGTGGCCACGCCGATCAGGAACGAGGCGCCGGGGCGCGGCTGGCTGTCGGTGCCGGCCGCCTCGGACAGGCGGCTGCCCGCCGCCACCAGTGGCCGGGTCAGGCGCTCGGCCAGTTGCGGCAGCAACAGGGTCAAGCCGAACAAGGCCACGAACACCAGGGCCAGCCAGCGTCCATACTGGTTCAACTGCACCACCCAGGCGCCGCCCACTGCGGCCAGAGAAGCCACCAACGCGAAGGTCACGGCCATGCCGGCCAGCAGCGGCAGGCCGCTTTTGACAAAGGGCTGGCCGGTGCGGGCGAAAACGAAGGGCAGCACGGGCAGGATGCAGGGGCTGACGATGGTCAGCACCCCCCCTAGGTAGACGATCAATAGCAGCAGCATGGACGTGTCCTTTCTTTGAATGACGATGCGTGGGAGCCGATGGTAGGCAGCCTGCGCTCGTGAAATCCTCACGAGCAGTTAAACAATTTGTGATATTCGAGGCGAGCTTTCTCGCTATATAGTTATTCATATAGCGATACCGGAACGATAAAGGAAATCACCGTGATGAATGCATTCTCAAAAGAGGCCGTCGGCCCGTCGTATAACCTGGCGTCCATGCAATACGCCCAAGCCATGACCTGGCAGGCCATCGAGCGCCTGTCCCAGCGCATTGTGCCCGGCATGCTCGAATCCCAGGCGCGCGAGCTGGGCAAGCAGGTGCTGGCCGAGCTGGACATGCAGCGCATCTGGCACCCGCTGCTGGTGCGCTTCGGCGCCAACACCCTGAAGACCTTCAAGGAGCGCTCCGAGGGTGATCCGCAACTGGGCGAGAACGATATCTACTTCATCGACATGGGCGCGGTGTGGCAGGGCCACGAGGGCGATGCCGGGGCCACCTTCACCACGGGCAATGACCCGCAGCAGGTGGCGTGCGCGGCGGCCGCCAAGACCCTGTTCGATCGCGTGGAAGCCTTCTGGCGCAGCGAAAAGGTCACCGGCCTTGCGCTGTACGAATACGCCGAGGCCCAGGCCCGCGACATGGGCTGGGTGTTGAACCTGAACATCAAGGGCCACCGCGTCAGCGACTTCCCCCACGCCATCTACCGCGGCGGCGACCTGGGCGACTTCGAGCAGGCGCCGGGCGCGGGGCTGTGGATTCTGGAAATCCAGATCGCCCACCCCACGCTGCCGTACGGCGCGTTTTACGAAGACCTGTTGGTGTAGCGCTGGGGGCTGCCACGCCTTGGATCAAGGCCTCGCACATTATTCCGGGCGTGGCCGACTGATCACATCAGCACGCCGTCCACCGGCTCCTCGGGCTGCGCCGCCGGTTCGTCCAGCAGCTCCTGCACGGCAATCTCGATGCCGCGGCACATGGCGTTGAGGGGCAAGTCGTTGGGCTGCAGGTCGAACGGGTCGGCGATCTGGTCACCCAGGGCGTCCAGACCGAAGAAGGTGTAGGCCAGGATGCACACCGCCACCGGGGTGAACCAGCCGATGCTGTCGATCAGGCAGAACGGCAGCAGGAAGCAGTAGATGTGCACGGTGCGGTGCAACAGCAGAATGTAAGGGTAGGGGATGGGCGTGTTCTTGATGCGCTCGCAGCCGCCCAGCACGTAGGACAGGCGCGTGAACTGCTGGTCGATGGCCACCTGCACCTGTTCGCCCGCGCCGGCCTGGCGCGCGGCTTCCTGATAGCGCTTGCCCAGCAGGCCCAGCAACGCACTGGGTGGGTTCTGGTGGCCCAGCACGGCGTGGCGGGCGTGTTCGTCCAGGCGCGCCAGGGTCTCGGGCGCCGTGGCCTCGCGGCGCAGGGTGTGCTTGAGCACGTAGGCGAAGGCGGTCAGCCCGTGCCCCAGTGCGGCACGTTGCGCCGGTGCCAGGGTGGGCAGCAGGCTCAGGGTCTGGCGGGTCAGGTTGCGGCTGACGATCAGCAATTCCCCCCACAAGGTGCGCGCCTCCCAGAAGCGCTGGTAGGCCACCGTATTGCGAAACCCCAGGAAAATCGCCAGCGTCAGGCCCCACAGGGTAAAGGGCGTTGCGGTGAGCACCACCTTGAAATGAAACAGCGTGCCGTGGATGGCCACCACCGCCGAACTGATCAGCACCGTGAACAGCACCTTGCGCCAGATGGCCGGGATGATCGAGCCCTTGAGGGAAAACAGCAGCGTCAGGGCGGACGGGTTGTGGGGGCGGATGATCATGCGTGCTTCGGGCTCCTGTGGGCGTGGGGATTTGCGGTAGGGGGGCGAAGCGCTATATCATTTTGTATATAGCGAAGGCCCGCTGTGCATCCTACCCGTTCATTCTGGCCCCTGGAACGCTGCAATGCGCGAAAGAATCTACCCCTACACGGCCTGGCTGCTGACCCGCAGCTTCCAGCCCCTGCAAATCGAGCTGATTGGTCCCGGTTACGCCGCCAGTGGTTATGACCGTACCGAGTCAGGGCGTAACTACCATGTGGATGAGTTGTACCCCAGCCTTGCCGCGGCGATTGCCTGTGGGGAGGGCAAGTTGGCGGAGCTGGCGGCTGACATTGCCAAGCGCCAGGCGAGCCTGGACAAGCGGCGCGATGCGCTGGCGCGGTTTAAGTAGGGGCGACACACATCAGCCCGGCTGCATGCCGGCCTGCTTGATGGCCATGGCGGCGCCGATCGCCATCTCGTCGGCGTTGGCCGCCACGGCGTCGATTTTCTTGCCCGAGACAATCCAGTTGTTCATCAGGTCCATGGCCTTGCTGCGTTGCCAGTCGGCAGTCTGCTCCTCCACCACGTGGATGTCGGGGTAGTCCTTGAGCACGGTCTTCACGCCCAGGGTGCGGTTGTGGGTGGCGTTGTTGGAGAGCAGCCCCAGCATGATCGCCAGGTTACCCTTGCCGCCCATCTTGTCAGCCAGGTAACGCATCTGCAGCTCGCCGGCCTTCACTTCATCCGAGCCCACGTAGCCCACCCCAGCTGGCAGCGGGTCGCCATCGGGGCGGCGGTTGACGTACACCAGCGGGATCTTGGCCTTCTGCGCGTCGGCGGTGATCTTGGCGGTGGCAGCAGTGTCCACCGGGTTGACGATGATGGCGTCCATGCCCTGGGCGGTGAAGTTCTGCACCTGGTTGAGCTGGCGCACCACGTCGCCCTGGGCGTCTTCGAACTGCAGGGTCACGCCTTGCAACTGCTTGGCGTGGGCCGCCATGTAATCGCGCATCTGCGCCAGGAACACATCGTCGACCTGGGCGATGCTGACGCCGATGTGGGTGTCAGCCAAGGCCAGGGGCGAAAGCATGATGGGTTTCCGCGCCTGGTTGCGCGGGCATGCCGAGCATTTGCAGGTGCTGGACATCAGCGGTGGCTACGGGGTGAATGCCAGCACGTTCGAGCGGGTGGTGCAGGCCTTGCAGCACAACCCCCTGTACAGCGTGGACGGTGGTAACCGGGCGATTGTCGATGCCTTCGCAGCCCTGGGGCGCGAGTTGGACGTGTTCATCGGCCATGACCTTGATGAAGAAAACCGGCAGCTGCTGGAAGAGCGCAAGGTGGCGGCGATCTTCGATCACAACCTGCAGATCGATGCGCGCAATGTGTTCCTGCATATCCTGCAGTACCACCGGGTGTGGAAAGCGGCGCCGCTCGCCGCCTCGCAGGTGCAGATCGTGACGCCATTCAATTTGCCAATGTAGCCGCTGCCGAAGGCTGCTACAGGGGAGAGTGCATTCTGTCGATCGCGTCGCCTGCATCGCGACTAAAGTCGGCTCCTACGCCGTACGTGGTAGGAGCCGGCCTTGGCCGCGATGCAGGCGACGCCGTTACGGCGCCAACCCATCGAACAACATCTGCGTCATCTTGCGCACCCGCTCGCCATGCGCCTCGAAATCCGGTAGGTCTTGCTGCACCAGCCGCATGAATTGCATTGAGCTGTAGTCATTGAGGAAGTACGCGACAAAATCCACGTCGATGGCCTGGCTCAACAACCCGCGACCCTGCAGTTCACGCAGCAAGCGGCCAATCTCTTCCACCAACCGCGCATTCAACGGCAACACGGTCTGCGGCGTCGGCCCCAGCAAGCCCAATGGCAGCAACTCGCGCCAGATGGTCGGCGGCAGGACTTCCAACTCATGCCGCACAATCAGCGCTTCCAGGTGGCACATGGCGTCCACGGCGTTATCGAACGCCGGCATCGACAGCTGGGCATCGGTCACCGCGCGCAAATCCGCCTGCTCCACCACGGCCAGCAAAATGTCCTGCTTGCTGCCGAAGTAGTTGAACACCGTGGGTATCGACACCCCCGTGCGCTCGGCGATCTGCTCCACCGTGGTGGCGGCGAAACCCTGGTCTTCGAACAGGCCCAGCGCCGCCACCAGGATGGCCTCGCGCCGTTGCTGCTTCTGCCTTTCTCGCAATCCGCTCATGTCCGTTTTCCGGCTCCCAAGGTTAAGTCGTTGATTCTAATCGAAGCATTAGTAGGGGCAAACATTTTATTTGACTAAAAGCTTTTATCGCAATAAAACTATTCCCACCACGACCGAGGGAAGCGTTCATGACCACCGATTTCAACCATGCCCTGCGCGGTGCCTACGCCGCTGAAAGGGCTGAGCCCACCCCACCGCTGATGCAGGGCTTTCCACCTGAACCGGGTGCGCGGGTCACCTGGCACAACTTCATGCAGCCGCCGCACAACCGCTGGGCGTTCCTCAACCTGGGCCGCATTCGCCCTAGCATCAGCGTCACCCGTGGCCAGGCGCTGCCCACGCCGTTGAAGCAGGGGGCGCCGGTACTGGAAGACTTCCAGTTTGAAAGCGCCAGCGGCGCGACGGTGGGGTTGCATCAGCACCTGCAGGCCAGCTGCACCGACGGTTGGCTGGTGATGAAGGACGGCGCCGTGGTGCAGGAGCACTACTTCAACGGCCACCAGCCGCTCAAGCGCCACATCATGTTCTCGGTGACCAAATCCCTGATCGGTCTGCTGGCCCAGACTCTGGTGGGGCAGGGCGTGCTGGATGAGCAGAAGCTGGCCCTGGACTACGTGCCGGAACTGGCCGGCAGTGCTTTTGGCGATGCCACGGTGCGCCAACTGCTGGACATGGCCGTGGCCATTGATTACGAGGAGGTCTACGACGACCCGCGTTCCGGCAGCTCGCAGTTTGGTTACGCCTGTGGTCTGACGCTGCCGCCGGCCGATGTGCAGGCCGCCTACCAGTCGCTGTACGAGTACCTGCCGGCCACCCGCAAGAAGGGCGAGCACGGCGGCTTCTTCCACTACGTGACCGCCACCACCGAAGCCCTGGCCTGGGTGATGGAGCGCGCCAGCGGCGTCAGTTGTGCCCAGCAGTTGAGCGCGCTGTGGCAAGGGCTGGGCTGCGAGCGCGACGGCTTCTTTATCGCCGACCCCTGGGGCCGCAATGTGGCAGGCGCCGGCTTCAACGCCACCTTGCGCGACATGGCCCGCTACGGCGTGATGCTGCTGGCCGGCGGCGTGGCCAACGGGCAGGTGCTGATCCCGCGCAGCGTCATCAGCAACGTGCTGGATGGCGGCGACCGGGCGATCTATGCGGCCAACGCCGGCTTTGCGCAATGGAGCCCGGGCGCCACCTACCGCAGCCAGTGGTACGTGTACCCCGGCGAGGCGATGCTGGCGGTGGGCATCCATGGCCAGTACCTTTACGTGGATTTTTCCCGTGACGTGGTCATCGTCAAGCAGTCCTCGCTGCCGGTGGCCGAGAGCGTGCTGGACGTGGACACCCTGCGCCTGATCCGGGCCTTGGCGACCGCGCTGTAATCCTGCCCTTGAGTGGAGTGTATCGATGAAACGCTTGTTATTCGCAGGGCTCGCCGGGCTGTTGCTGATCAGCGCGGGGCTGACCGTGCAGGCCCAACCCATTGGCGGCCAGTTGCACATTTATAACTGGATCGAGTACCTGCCCAAGGACGTGCTGGAAGACTTCAAGAAGCGCACCGGCATCGAGGTGATCTACGACATCTTCGACAGCCCGCAAACCCTGGAAGCGCGGCTGCTGACCGGCAACTCCGGCTACGACGTGGCGTTCCCCAGCAGCAGCCAGTTGCCGACGCTGATCAATTCCGGCGCGGTGTTGCCCCTGGACCGTCAGCAGTTGCCCGGCTGGTCGCACCTGGATGAAAAGCTGATGCACCAGCGCGAAGGCCTGGACCCCGGCAACCGCTTCGCCGTGCCGTACCTGTGGGGCAGCACGCTGATCGGCTACAACAAGGCCAAGGTCGAGGCGGTGCTGGGTAAGGGCGTCGACATGCGCGACTACGACCTGCTGTTCAAACCCGAAAACATTGCCAAGCTCAGCCAATGCGGCGTGGCGATCCTGGACAGTGCCACCGAGGTGTTCCCCATCGCCCTCAACTACCTGGGCCTGAACCCCAGCAGCACCAACCCGGCCGACTACGACAAGGCCACGGCCCTGCTGCAATCGATCCGCCCGTACGTGCGCTATTTCAACTCGGCCAAGTACCCGCAAGACCTGGCCAACGGTGATATCTGCGTGGCCCTGGGCTGGTCCGGCGGCATGCTGGCGGCGCGCAACATGGCCAGTGCTGCGCACAACGGCAATGACATCGGCCTGGCGCTGCCACGGCAGGGCACGCTGATGTGGTCCGACGACATGGTCATTCCCAAGGGCGCGAAGAACCTTGTGCAGGCCCATGCCTTCATGGACTTTTTGCTGCAGCCGGAGGTGATCGCCCGGGTCAGCAACCAGATCGGCTACCCCAACCCCAACCCGGCCAGCACGCCCTTGATCGACCCGGCATTGCGCGCCGAGGAAAACCTGTTTGTGCCGGACAAGGACCGTGGGCTGCTGTTCCAGATCGAACCGCCCAGCCTGAAAGTACAGCGCCTGATCACGCGCCTGTGGAGCCGCATCCGCTCGGACGTCTGACCCGCTTCACCTTATTCCCCCCACAACAAGGCTGGCGCCGGTGCGCACGGTCGGGGGAACGCTGCGCCTTGCGTTACCCATAACAACACAGCTGTCGCTTGAACTTTTCTGCCATTTCAACCAAAACAACGGAGCAGAAGTACATGAACAAGTTGGTCTTTGTGGCCGCGGGGCTCGCCTGCGCGAGTGTCTCGTTGCCCGGTCAGGCGTTTGATCTGACCCCGGAGTTGATGCTCAACATCGACGCCACCGCCGCCAGTGATTACCGGGTGGGCGGCTTCTCGCTGACCCAGGGCAACCCCGCGCTGTTGACCGCAGCCACCCTGGTGCACAAACCCAGTGGGGTGTTCGCCGGGGTGTTCACCACCAACGTCGACTTCGGCACCACCACGCGCCGGGAATTCGATTACTACGCCGGCATTGCCCGGCCCCTGAGCCAGAACACGCGCTTTTCCCTGGCCTACGTGGCCTATGACTACCCAAAAGACAGCTGGGTGAATTTCCGCGAGTGGATCGGCACCTTCGGCTTCTATGGCGCCACCCTGGGCGTCAAGTACTCCGACAGCCTGCAGAATCCGCCGGCCCGCGCCGCCCTGGCCGAAGAGCTGGCGCCCTATGGCGTGGTGATCAAGCCCCGACCCAAGGAGCGGCTGATCACCTGGCTGGAGTACAACGTGCCGCTGCCGTACCAGACCTTGCTCAACGTGCGCTACGGCTACACCGACACCCATGACGAGCAGGCCTACCAATCGGGCGACGGCTCGTTCCGCAGCACCTACCGCGACTGGGGCGTATCGATCAGCAAGCCGTGGTTGGGCGTGCTGTGGAAGGCGGCCTACATCGACACCGACCTGTCCAAGGCCGAATGCTACTCGGCGTTCGGCAGCGCCGGGGACTGTTCTGCCACCGTGGTGGCGTCGGTGACCAAATCCTTTTAAGCCGAGGCATGCACATGAAGTTCGCAAAAACATTCAACGCCATTACCTGTGCACTGGCCCTGGCGCTGCTCGCCAGCCAAGCCACCCTGGCAGCGCAGCCGGGGGCCGAAGAGGGCCCGGCGCGCACCTGGCAAGCCTTCTGGGGCAAGCGGGTCACGGGCTACCTGACCACCGCCGATGGCACCCAACTGCGCTATTCGGTGCTGCTGCCCAAGGGCGAAGGACGCTTCCCGGTGGTGGTGCGCTACAGCGGCTATGACTCGGGCAGCATCGGCGGCCCGGCCTACCTGCAAGACAATGAAACCTTCTCGGTGGCCACCGACAAGCAGTTGCTTGAGCATGGGTACGCGGTGATGGGCGTGCAGGCAAGGGGCACGGGTTGTTCCCAGGGCACCTTCGATTTCCTCGGCCCGGCCTATGGCACTGATGGTCATGACGCCATCGAGTTTGCCGCTGGGCAGCCGTGGTCCAATGGCAACATCGGCATGTTCGGCTGGTCGTGGGCCGGCATGTCGCAGCTGATGACCGCCGAAGCGCAGCCGCCGCACCTGAAGGCCATCGCCCCGGGCATGGTCATCGGCGATGCGCGCAGCGACAGCTGGGCGCCGGGCGGCGTGCCGGACCAGGCGTTTACCACGTCGTGGCACTGGTTCCTGGACATGCGCTGGCAGGCGGTGAAGGCCAGTGCCGAGGCCGAGCACGATGAGCGCTGCCTGGCTCAGGTCACCCAGAACCAGGCCAAGGTGGTCAGCACCTCGCTGATGTACAACCTGCTGCGCCACCCGTTGCGGGACGCTTGGACGATGCAGCGCAGCCCCCGCGAACACGCTGACCGCATCAAGGTGCCGGTGTTGTCCATGCACACTTGGCAGGATGAAGCGGTGCTGGCCCGCGAGGGGTATTACCAGGAGCGTTTGGACCCCAAGCAACTGTGGATGGTGGAGTCCAGCGGCGGCCACAACCTGTACGAGTCCAAGCGATTCCGGCACACGCTGATCGCCTTCCTCGACCGTTTCGTCAAGGGTGAGCAAAACGGTTTCGAGAAAACCCCGCGGGTGGAAATCTGGCAGGAAACCGTGGCCGACAAGCGCGAGGGCGGGCGGCACGAGCCCAACGAAACCGCGCGGCCGGGCTGGGTGATCGAGCGTGATCACTACCCGGTCAGCGTCAAACCGGTGACCTTCACCCTGGGCGAGCACGGCAGCCTGGTGGAGAACGGGCAGGGCGGCGGGGCGCCGGACAGCTACAACTATCCGATCCCGGGGCCCGAGGTGGACACCTTCCTCAACGACAATGCCTGGGGGCCGCAGCACCCGGTGTGGAAGCAGGGCAGCCTTGCTTACACCAGCCCGCCGATGCAACGCGACCTGCTGACCTACGGCACCGCCAGCGCCGACCTGTGGCTGACCACATTCCTGGCGCCCGACACCGACCTGCAGGTAACGGTCACCGAGGTGCGCCCCGATGGCCAGGAAGTGTTCGTGCAGCGTGGCTGGCTGCGCATGTCGCTGCGCAAACTGGACGAGGCGCGCTCTACGGTTTTGCGCCCGTGGTTGCTGGATGAGCCGGATGGCATTCAACCGATGCTGCCCAACGTGCCGGCCCTGGGCCGTGTCGAGATCCCGCCGTTCTCCCATGCCTTCCGCAAGGGCTCGCGCCTGCGCCTGTGGGTGGACACGCCTTCAGGCACCGGTGGCTATGGCTTCAGTTATTTCTCCATCCCCAGCCGCAACACCCTGTTGCATGACCAGGCCCATCCCTCGCGGCTTGTGCTGGGAGAATTGCCCGGCGTGAGCGTGCCGGCCGCCCGGCCTGCCTGTGGTGCGCTGCTCAAACAACCTTGCCGTCCCGACCCATTGAACTGACAGGAAGTAACCATGAAGACGATGACCAAGACACTGACCGGCCTGGCCCTGGCCGCCGCTACCCTGGCCAGCACGGCGTTTGCCGCCGAGCTCAAGGAACACATCCCCAATCGCCTGACCCATGAACTGGTGATGCAGATCGACGTCAAGCTGGGGCCGCAGGAAGACATGGGCAAAGGCCCGGATGGCGCGCGCATCAACTACCCGATCATGGGTGGCACCTTTGTCGGCAAGGGCATGAAAGGCACGGTGGTGCCCGGTGGCGCGGACATGTCGGTGACCCGTGATGACGGGGTGACGATGATCAATGCGTTGTATCGCCTCAAGACCGACGACGGGCAGATCATCCTGATCAACAACGCCGGCATCTGGCGGTTGAACGAGTCGGGGCTGGCCAAGAAGGCCAAGGGGCTGGAGATCAAGGACATGAAGGAAAGCGACTTCTACTGCCGCACCGTGCCGTCCTTCAAGACCTCGCCGGGGGCGCATGCGTGGCTCAACGACTACATCTTCACCGGCACCATTGATGGGGTGAGTGAGCATGAAGTGTTGATCAGCGTGTATCGCGTGGGCGGCCAGTAACGCCTCGCCGTGCGTGGCAGGAGCCGGCCTTGGCCGTGATACAGGCGCCGCCGTCCTGTATCAGCAACTGTCTTGAAATGGCGTCGCCTGCATCGCGACTAAAGTCGGCTCCTACACCGTCCGGGGTAGGAGCCGGCCTTGGCCGCGATGCAGGCGCCGCCGTCCTGTAGCAGCTGCCGAAGGCGGCGTCTGGCGCACGCGGTGTATCAGATACTCCGCAGCGCCTGTGACGCGGCCTTCGGCCGCTGCTACAGGACAGTGGGCAAAGCGTCAGAACGAATAATCAGCCGTCAAAATCGCTGCCCGACCATCACCCGGCACGGCCCAGCCGTTGTTGCGGATGCGGGTCAGGTAGTGCTTGTCGAACAGGTTGTTGACGTTCAGGCGCAGGTCCAGGTTGCGGTTGACCTTGTAGCCCAGCATGGCGCGGTGCACGGTGTACCCCGACGCGGTCGGGGCGTTGTCGGCGCTGGCCAGGTACTGCTTGCTTTGGGTGGTCAGGCCATAGCCTACCTGGAAGTTGTTGGGCAGGTCGTACAGGGTCCACAGGCTGGCGGCATTGCGCGGGGTGAAGGTCAATGGCTTGCCTTTTTGCGCGTCGATGCCGGTGCTTTCCTTGGTGAAGTCACTCACGCTCTGCAGCACCTGGGTGTTGAGGTAGGTGTAGTTGGCAAACACCTTCCACTTGTCGGTGATGGCGCCGGTCAAACCCAGGGTGGCGCCATCAACACGGGCCTGGCCGTCCAACGCCTGCTGGCCGGACAGGTTGCTTGGGTCATTGCTGGCCACTTTGTAATTGGTGCGGTCGTTGCGGAACACCGAGGCACTCAGCGACAGGGCATCGTCGAAGAAGTCCCACTTGGTGCCGATTTCATAGGTGATCGACTTTTCCGGGTCGGCGTCGCAGTTGTTGCTGGCTTTGGTGGTGCCCCGCGCGGCGGTGAAGCAGCTGCCGTTGACGGTGGCCTGGGACGGTGTCTTGCTGTTGCCATAGGCTACGTAGATGCTGCCGTTTTCCGCCGGTTTGTAGACGATGGCCATGCGGTACGAAGTCAGGTCATCGCTGTTGTGGTAGCGCGTGCCGGGAGTGACCACGCCAGTGGTGGCAATGGCGTCGGTCACCGAGCTGCCTTCGTTGCGCTCGTAACGCACGCCACCGTTCACTTCCCATTGATCGTTGAGCTTGAGGGTGTCAAACGCATAAGCGGCGCGGTTGTTCAACTCGCCGTCGATGTGGGCGGTCTTGGTGAAGTTCACCGGGCCGTTCCAGGTCGAGTCCGGGTTGCTGATGCTCACCGGTGGCGCAACGACGGTAGCCCCGCTGCTGGTGCGCATCCAGTTGCCGGTGTCAGCTTCGTATTCTTCGCGGGTCAGGGCGATGCCGGTCACCAGGGTGTGCTGGATGAAGCCGGTGTTGAAGTGGCTGGTGACATCCGTCTGGTTGGTGAAAATCTTGTTCTGCGTGCGGCGAGCGTTGCCCAGCGAACCGCCGCTTGGCTGGAAGTAACCCGGTGCCAGGCCACTGGCGCAGGCCGCGCCGGTGATGGTGGTGCCACTGGCCAGGCAGGCGGTGGACGCGCCTTCAGGGCCGGAAACGAAGCTCTCCTGGCGCACGCGCGCCGCGCGGCTGAAGTTGCGGATCGATACGTCGTCGTTGAAATCATGCTCCAGCTTGAGGCTGAAGGCGTCGGTGCTGATTTCCTGCTTGTTGACGTTGTGGTAGCCGTAATAGTCATCCCAGCCCGCGCCCGGCAGGCGCTTGCCGTTGTAGATGGGGATGCCGAACTGCGGGGTGTTGTCGTCTTTCTGGTGCTCGTAGCTCAGGGTCACGCGGGTGGGGGTGCCCAGGCCGAAGGCGATCGACGGCGCCACGCCCCAGCGCTCGTAGTCTTCGTAGTCGCGGCCGGGCACGTCGTTGCCGTGGGCCATCAGGTTGAGACGGAACGCGGTGGTGTCCGACAGCTTCTGATTGGTGTCAATCGTGGCGCGCTTGTAGTTATCGGTGCCCACGCCGCCGCTGATCTTGGTGAAGTCGCGCAGCTGCGGGCTTTTGGTGACGATGTTGATGGTGCCGCCCACCGATCCCGATCCCGAATACACGGAGCTGGCGCCGTTGACCACTTCCACCTGCTCCAGGTTGAAGGGGTCGGTGCGGCTGTACTGGGCGCTGTCCTTCACGCCGTCGACGTAGATGTCGTTGCTGGCCGAAAAGCCGCGCAGGTTGATGCTGTCGCCATAGCCGCTGCCGCCTTCACCCGCGCCAAACGTGATGCCTGGCACGGTGCTGAGGATCTGCTGCATGGTCAGCAGGTTCTGGTCTTCGATCACTTCCTTGGGAACAACGGTGATGGTCTGCGGCGTGTCGCGCAGCGCCTCGGTGTACTTGGCCGAGGCCGGGGCGCTGGGCTTGTAGGTGCTGTCGGATTGACCCTCGACGGTGGTGGCGCCCAGTTGCAGGGTGCCGTTGCCTTCGTCGGTGTTTGTATCGGCAGCGAATACATATCCGCCTTGGGCGGCGACCGCCAAGCCAACGGCTGTGGCCAGCAGGTGACGCTGGGAATACAGGGTTGACTCTGTTCTTGTTGCCATTCGGTGTTGCTCCCCATGTGTGAATGGGATGCGATCGTAATTGAAACTAATTCCCAGTTGAAGTACTTTGTAAAGAAATTGTAAGCGTTAGCAAATATTTCTGATTTCCAGGGGCTTGGGGGCAACAGTGACGGACGTTTCAGCCAATCTGCAGGACAACCCTCGGGCGTACGCAAAGGTGGTCATGCGTGCTGCCTCGCTGGGGGACAGCGACGCCCAGGCTACCTTGGGGCAACTGTTGCTGGACGGGCAGGGTATAGCACGCGATGCCCGGCTGGCGCTGACCTGGTTCCGGATTGCCGCGCGCCAGGGGCATACCATGGCCATCAACATGACCGGTCGCTGCCTGGAGCATGGTTGGGGCTGCGAGGTGGATTTGCCGGGCGCTGCGTTTGAGTACCGCAAGGCCGGCGGGCTGGGGCTGGACTGGGGGCTGTATAACTTTGCCCAACTGCTGACCCGCGGGCGCGGTGTGGAACAGGACCTGGCCGCGGCCTACGGGTTGTTTCGCCAGGCGGCCAACCTGGGGCATGCCAAGTCGATGAACCTGCTGGGGCGTTTCCATCACGAGGGTGTGGTGGTGGCGCGGGACGAGGCCCAGGCCGAGCACTGGTACCGGCTGGCGGCGCTGGGTGGCGACTTTCGTGGGCAATACAACCATGCGGCGGTGCTGGTACAGCGGGGGCGGGTGGAGGAGGCGTGTGGCTGGCTGGAAAAAGCGTTGGCCAGCGCCACGCCGGGGTTTCTACAGGCTGCTGGGCCGGTGCTGGTTGCCTCAGGCCACGCAGCGATCCGGGCAATGGGCGAGCGCTACCTGGGCACCCGCTCGCCGGCGTAGCCGCGAAATATCAGACCAGGTCGTGCGGCTGCATCGTCAGGATGATCTTGCCTACGTTCTCCGCCGATTCCATGCGCCGATGCGCATCGCCGGCGCGGGCCAATGGAAAGGAACTGTCCACCACCGGTTCGAGGCTGCCGGCGCCGTCAAAACGCTCCAGCCAATGCGCCCGAAAGCGTTGCACCATGGCGTGTTTTTCCGGCTGGCTGCGCGACTTCATGACCGTGCCCATGATCTGCAAGTGCCGGTAGAGGATGTGCTCCAGCGCCACACTGACCTCACCGCCGCCCCCCATGATACCCACCTGCACCAGCCGCCCGCCGTTGGCCAGCGAGGCGATGTTGCGGGCAAAGTAGGGTGCGCCGACAAAGTCGATGATCACGTCGACGCCACGCCCGTTGGTCTTGTCCGCGATCACCGCCGCGAAATCCTCGGCCTTGTAGTCGATGGCCACGGCGGCGCCCAGGTGTTCGACCCGCGCCGCCTTGCTGGCTTCGGTGGTGGCGTAGACGGTGGCGCCGGTGGCGTAAGCCAACTGCACGGCCGCCGAGCCTACGCCGCCGGCCGCGGCATGAATCAATACACTGTCACCGACTTTCAATCGTCCCAAGTGCAGCATCGCTTCGTGGGCGGTGACGAATACCTCAGGAATCGCTGCGGCATGCACGTAATCCAGCTGCGCCGGGATCGGCAGGGCCATGCGGTAATCGATGCGCGCCAGTTCTGCGTAGGCACCGCCGCCGACTACGCCCATTACCCGGTCGCCCACCTGGTAGCCGACTACCTCACTGCCGATGGCGACAACCTCACCAGCGATTTCCAGGCCCATGAGGGTCGAATCGCCGAAATGGGGCCGGCCATAGCCGCCGGTGCGATGGGTCAGGTCGGCGCGGTTGACGCCGGCGGCGTAAACCCGCACCAGCAGGTCGGTGGCACGCACCTCAGGTGCTGGCGCGTCGGTCAGGCGCAATACGTCGGCATCGCCGAAGGTGTCGAAGGTGATCGCTTTCATGATGGGCTCCTCAAATCTGGCTGATGAATTTGTTGGTCAGGTAATGCTCGATGCCTTCGGTGCCGCCTTCCGAGCCATGGCCGCTTTCTTTCAGGCCGCCAAAGGGCAGTTCGGTGGCGACGATGCGGTACTGGTTGATGCCGATCATGCCGGCCTCCAGGCCGTCGGCCACATCGATGGCGGTGCGGGCATCGCGGGTGAAGGCATAGGCCGACAGCCCATAGGGCAGGCGATTGGCTTCAGTGAGGCCGTCGGCCAGGGTGTCGAAGGGCATCAGCACGGCAATGGGGCCGAAGGGTTCTTCATGCATGACGCGGGCGTTCATGGGCACGTCGGCCAGCACCGTCGGTTCGAAGAAAAAGCCCGGGCCCTCGATGCGCTTGCCACCGGTCAGCACCCGGGCGCCGCAGGCCACGGCGTCGTCGACCAGGTCCTGCATTTTCTGCAACTGGCGGGGGTTGGCCAGCGGGCCTACCTGCACGCCGGCCTGCAAACCATCGCCAACCTTGAGTGCCTGGGTGGCCCTGACGAAATGCGTGGCGAAGCGTCCATAGGATTCGCGCTGGATGAGAAAACGCGTGGAAGAAATGCACACCTGACCGGTGCCGCGAAAACGATTCGCTGCACCCTCCACGGCGGCCTTCTCAACGTCGCCGTCGTTGAACACCAGCACCGGACCATGCCCACCCAATTCCAGGGTGATGGGCTTCACCCCTTCGGCGGCCCGCGCCGACAGCAAACGGCCAATCGGCACAGAACCGGTAAAGGTAACCTTGCGGATTACCGGCGAGGCGATCAGGTGTTTGGACACCTGGTCCGGCACGCCGAACACCACTTGCAGCACGCCCTTGGGCAGCCCCGCATCGTCCAGCGCGTGGGCCAGGGCCAAGGCGGTGGACGGGCTTTCTTCGCCCGGCTTGATGATCACGCTGCAGCCGGCTGCCAGTGCTGCCGACAGCTTGCGCGCCGGGGTGATGGCCGGGAAGTTCCACGGTGTGAAGGCTGCGACAGGGCCGATGGCCTGACGCTTGACCAGTTGCAGCACGCCGGGGCGATTGGCGGGCACGACACGGCCATCGATGCGCCGCGCGCTTTCGCCGAACCATTCGAAGTACTCGGCGGCCCGTTGCACCTCGTCGCGGCTTTCAGCCAGGGGCTTGCCTTCTTCCAGGGTCATTTGCGTGGCGATGTGCTCGGCGCGCTCGCGGATCAGGTCGGCGGCTTTTTTCAGCACGCGGGCCCGTTCGGCAGGGGGCGTTTGCCGCCATGCGTCGAACGCTGGTCCCGTGGCGGTGAGTGCACGGTCCAGATCCGCCTGGGTCGCCAGCGGCACACAGCCCAGGGTTTGCTGGTTGGCGGGGTTGATCACGGGCGCTGTGGCGCGTTCGCCAGCGCTGATCCATTGACCATCGATGAAGAGGTGTAGCGGAGCGTAGAGAGCATTCATGGGGGCACCTTCGTTCAGCCAGGGGAAGCGCAAGCTGCGCTGTTGCAACGAAGTCTAGGGAGCGGGCGTCCGGGGATTAAGCCGTGCCCGAGGGAATCAATCTTCCACCCGAAGGGAAAGTGACGCCTTGCCTGCCCGGGCGTTTCGGATGGATGATGCGCGGCACCATGATCAGGGCGAAGGGGTAGGCAATGGACAAGCTGTCGAACATGGCGGTGTTCGCCAAAGTGGTGGAGATGGGCAGCTTCACTGCCGTGGCCAACTTCCTCGACACCACCGTGAACAACGTCTCGCGGGCGGTCTCGGGGCTTGAGGAGTCACTGGACACCAAGCTGCTGCACCGCAGCACCCGGCGCTTGAGTGTCACCGACGCCGGACGGCGTTTTTACGAGCGCTGCACCACGATCCTGGCCGACCTTGAAAACGCTGAGGCCGAGGCCCGCAATGCGCTCCATGAGCCGCGCGGCACCTTGCGCGTGCATTGCGTGCCGGGTCTGGCGCGGCACCTGGCGACCAGGGCGGTGCTGGCCTACCGCGCGCAATTCCCCGACGTCAGCGTGGAGCTGCTGCTGTCCCAGCGTATGCCCAACCTGCTGGAAGACCAGTTGGACCTGTCGATCGTGATTGCCCGCACGCTGCCGGATTCGGCCTATGTGTGCCAGCAGATCGGTGTCAGTCATTGTGTGCTGGCCGCATCGCCGGAATACCTGGAGCGCCACCCGGCCCCCATCACCCCTCAGGACCTGGCCGAGCATGCCTGCGTGCGGTTGGGCACCGTGGATTACAGCCCGGATGCATGGCAGCTTCGCAGCGACCAGGACAGCGCCACGTTCAACCCGGTAGGCCCGCACCTGAGCGTCAACGACATGGAAGCCATGGCCGTGGCCTTGCGCGAAGGGGCCGGCATCGGCTTGCTGGCGGGCTTTGCCGCCTATGACGACCTGCGCAGTGGTGCGTTGGTGCGGGTACTGCCGCAGTATCACACTGACGCACGTAACGTGTACGCGGTCTACACCTCGCGGCAGTTCGTGGATGCCAAGATCAAATCCTTTGTCGACCTGCTGAAAACCCAGGTGGGCGGCGCGCTGCAACACCATGCCAGTGTCCTGATCAACCCTGCGCCGGCCCCCGTCCCGTAGGCCAAACCCGCGAGGCCATCGAGTACATCCGGCAGATGGGCATTGTGCTGTGGAAGCATCACTTCCGCGAAGTCACCACCCGCGCTGAAATGCTGGGCGCCCTGTAGCTGCAAACCGCGTCGTCTGCATCGCGACTAAAGTCGGCTCCTACACCCTCCGTGGTAGGAGCCGGCCTTGGCCGCGATGCAGGCGACACCGTCCCGTAGCAGCAACTGTCTATGTGGGAGCGGGTTCTACCCGCGAAAAGCACACCGCGGTATGCCAGGAAGTCCGCGTTACCTTCTTCGCGGGTAGAACCCGCTCCCACACGGCCTGTAGCTGCCGAAGGCTGCGTCTGGCGCACGTGGTGTATCAGATACTCCGCAGTGCCTGTGACGCGGCCTGGCGGCCGCTGCTACAGGGAATCGCGTTGTCTGCATCGCGACTAAAGTCGGCTCCTACAGTCGGCTCCTACGCCGTCGGTGGTAGGAGCCGGCCTTGGCCGCGATGCAGGCGACGCGATATATCCTGTAGCCGCAGCCTATCGGCAGCGGCGACGGGACAAGGGATTGTTCGGCGGCAAAAAAAACGGCACCCACCGGGTGCCGTTTTCATTCAGCGATTAAACCAGCGCGCTACGACGCTTGAGTTCGCTGTTGAGAATGAAGTCATTCTCGGAGTAATCGACCGGGCAGTCGATCACGTGCACGCCCGGGGTGGACAGGCACTGTTCCAGCAGCGGCAGGAAGCCTTCGGCGCTTTCCACGCGGTGGCCCTTGGCACCGTAGGACTGCGCGTACATCACGAAGTCCGGGTTGCCGTAGTCCAGGCCGTAGTCGGTGAAGCCCATGTTCGACTGTTTCCAGCGGATCATGCCGTAGCCGTCGTCACGCAGGATGATGACCACCAGGTTCATCTTCAGGCGTACCGCGGTTTCCAGTTCCTGGCTGTTCATCATGAAGCCGCCATCGCCGCACACGGCAACCACCGGACGGTCCGGGTACACCAGGTGCGAGGCCATGGCCGACGGCAGGCCGGCGCCCATGGTGGCCAGGGCGTTGTCCAGCAGCACGGTGTTAGGCTTGTGGGCCTTGTAGTTGCGCGCGAACCAGATCTTGTAGATGCCGTTGTCCAGCGCCACGATGCCTTCGGACGGCAGGGCGCGACGTACGTCGGCGACCATGCGCTGCGGGTAGATCGGGAAGCGGTTGTCGTCGGCGCCTTCGGCGATCTGTGCCTCGTTGGCCTCACGGATGGTCATCAGGCGGCTGAAGTCCCAGTGCGGCTGAGGCTCCAGGGCTTCGCTGATTTGCCAGACGGCGTTGGCGATGTCGCCCACCACTTCGATCTGCGGGAAGTACACCGGGTCCACTTCAGCCGAACGGAAGTTGATGTGGATGACTTCGGTACCGCCACGCACCATAAAGAACGGCGGCTTCTCGATCACGTCGTGACCGATGTTGACGATCAGGTCGGCCGCTTCGACAGCGCGGTGCACGAAGTCACCGGCCGACAGCGCGGCGTTGCCCAGGAAGCGCGGGTGGCGCTCGTCGACCACACCCTTGCCCATTTGCGTGGTGACAAATGGCACGTTGGTCTTGTCGATCAATTGGCGCAGGACCTTGGCGGTCATCTTGCGGTTGGCGCCGGCGCCGATCACCAGGATGGGGGCGCGGGCAGCCTTGAGCTTGGCAACGGCCGCTTCGATGGCCTTGTTTTCGGCCAGCGGGCGGCGGTGCAGGCTTGGGGTAATCGGCATGCTGTCGGTCTGTTCGGCAGCGATGTCTTCTGGCAGTTCCAGGTGCACGGCACCGGGTTTTTCTTCTTCGGCCAGGCGGAAGGCTTCACGGACGCGCGACGGGATGTTGTCGGCGGAAGCCAGTTGATGCGTGTACTTGGTCAGTGGCTGCATCATGCCGACCACGTCCAGAATCTGGAAGCGGCCCTGCTTGGACTTTTTAATCGGCTTTTGGCCCGTAATCATCAGCATCGGCATGCCGCCCAGGTAGGCGTAGGCACCGGCGGTCACCAGGTTGGTGGCACCAGGGCCCAGGGTCGACAGGCTGACACCCGTCTTGCCGGTCAGGCGGCCATAGGTGGCGGCCATGAAACCGGCGGACTGCTCGTGGCGGGTCAGAATCAGCTGGATGTCGGACTTGCGCAGCGATTCCAGCAAGTCCAGGTTTTCTTCACCGGGGATACCGAACACATACTTGACGCCTTCGTTTTCCAGGCATTGAACGACGACATCTGCGGCCTTGGCCATTTCACTTCCTCTACATCAAAGAACGCTTGCGCGGGTTGAACCGGTAATTTAACGGGGTTGAACCTTTTTTTCACGCGTTGAATGCCTTAAATCACGTGCTTGAGCGCGATCCAGTCCGGTAGTCGAACAGCAATGGGCATGCATCGTCCGTCAGCCACCGCCATTGGCCGTGATATCGCGTTGCTGGAGGTCCGAAAACCGATCGGGACGCAGGCTTGGCCCTTGCGCTTTCCTTGACCCGCCTTTCACCTGCTTTTGACTGTGTACCCTCCATGATGGCGAAGTGTTATCGACCTTCACTTTTGCTGGAGCTGTACCGATGGAAGCCCTCAACCGTTCGCTGTTCCTGTGGCTCAATGCAGGCGATCACCCGCCCCAACTGCTGATCGATCTGGCCACCTTTGTGGCGCAGTGGCTGGTGGGCGGGTTGGGGGTGTTGTTGCTGGCGTTGTGGCTATGGGGCGGTCGGACGAGCAGGGCGGCGGTGTTGGTGGCGGTGCAGACGGTGGCACTGGGCATGGCGTGCAACCTGGTGATCGGGCAGTTCTTCATGCATCCGCGCCCGTTCATGATCCCGCTGGGGCACACCTACCTGGCGCACGCACCCGAGACGTCCTTCCCCAGTGATCACGCGGTGGTGTTTTTCGCCGTAGGGCTGGGGTTGTGCCTGTACCGGCGTGCGCTGGCGGCGGTGGTGATGGCGCTGGGCGTCGCGGTGGGCACCGCGCGGGTTTACCTGGGCGTGCATTTCCCGTTCGACATCGTCGGCTCGTTGCTGGTGGCCATTGCCAGTTACTGGGTGGTGGCGGCGTTAATGTATCCGGCTGCGTTCCAGGCGCAATTGCTCACTGGCCTGGAAGTTGTTTATCGACGCTTGTTTGAACCGGCCATTAAACGTGGCTGGGTTCAGGCTTAGTTGAAACAAGGTAAATGCCCTATTAAGTTTTCCAACTTTTTAACGGGGCGTTGACAACTTTTTGATGTTTGATTGCTGGTGAAAGGTTTCTATCGACCGGTGGACCCCTGCGCAATGCCAAAGCGGCCAGCCAGGCCAGCGGCTTGAACTATGAGGGCGCCGACTACGTGCCCGAGCAGCACACCGAGTACGACATCGAGCTGAACTACGTTATCCAACTGACCCAATGGCTCAATGTCCGCCCCAACCTGCAGTGCATCGTCCATCCTGGCGGTGTGCGTGAGGTGCAGAACGCCCTGGTGGCGGGCCTGCAGGTACAGTCGACCTTCTGACCCCCACACCCCCTGCCGCCCGGAGGCAACAGGGGGTGTGCTACCCTTGCCCTCAACGCCGCCTGTTAGAGCGGCGATTATCAGAGGGGCAAGGAATGCACGTACTGATCGCAGAGCACCATCAACCACTCCGCTTCACCCTCCACGACTTCCTCAGGTCCAGGGGCCATCAGGTCACCTGCGCGGCAGACGGCATCACCGCGCTGCACCTGGCCGCGACTCGGGAATACGATGCGGTCGTCTTCAATGCAGCGCTGCCCGGCATCGGTGGCCATCAGGCCTGTGAACGCTTGCGCAGCGCGGGCCGCACGCAACTTCCGTTGATACTCACGGCCGCTTCCCATCAACTGTGCGACGTGTTGCAAGGGTTCAAGCTGGGCGCGGACGATTACCTGACCGGGCGGTTTGACCCCGCAGAGTTGCTGGCGCGCCTGGAGGCGATAGCACGCAGAATGGCCACGCCCAGGGCGCGGGTGTTGGAAGTTCATGATTTGAGTTACGACCTGGACACCCTGAGCGTCAAACGCGCAGACCAGGTGATCAACCTCAATCCCACCTCGTTGCACTTGTTGGAATTGCTGATGCGCAAAAGCCCCACGGTAGTGTCGCGCAAGGAAATGCTCGACTCGGTGTGGGGCGGGGCCGCCCCCAACAGCGACAGCCTGCGCAGCAATGTGCACTTGTTGCGTCGCGGGGTGGACAGACCGTTTTTCACGCCGCTGATCCATACCTTGCACGGTGTGGGGTATCAACTGGCGTGTCGGCAGGGGTAAGAGGGAATAGATCGCTATAGGGCGCGCTCTTTGCCCATTGATAAATAAACTACTTCACACGTTGAGAATGCGCACGTCGGGGGACTATTCCCCGATAGTGCGTCACTGTTCCCGTTAGTGGGGGGGATAAATAATGGCGCTGTTCTTATATGGAGTGTGCTGCGGCAAAGTCTGTATGCGCATTTCGATCGGTTAATAAGTTCGGCATGACAACTGCTTGTAAGGGCATAGGCCCGAAGTAATCAGAATGGGTGAATGGGGTAACTGCCGGGGAGTATTTGAGATGGATTGGCAGTTGCGCCTGGAAGTATAACTTCACTGCAACGTTTCGCTGTGTTCGGGACCTGATATTCGACGTGGTGTTGCTCATGCGCGGCTGCGCATGAGCGATCGACGCGTCGCCAGCCAACCGTTGAGCCGCAGACTCTGGAGTACACCATGAGGTTATTCGGATACGCACACCCTTCAGCCATTCCGCTGTTTTACCCGCGCAATCACCGTGCTTCGCTGCTGGCGTTGGCCGTCGCCTTTACCCTGGTGGCAGGCGGGGCCGGTGATGCCCTGGCCAAGGGCGGCACGGCCAAACCACCCACCAAGGGCGCCACTGCGCCGTTCGCCACGCCCACCTTGCCTGACCCGGTGTTCGCCGATCCCACTGCCATCCACGGGTTTTCCGACACCGGCTTCATTCAGTCCATGACCCTGGACAACAGCAACACCGGCTGCCCCAACACCACCGACCCCGGGCGGTTTGGCGGTACCGTGAAGGTCAATGGCAATACCATGATCGTGCCATGCAACACGGTGCTGCAGATGCCGGCCAACACCCTGACCTGGGCGCAGTTTGTCCAGGGCGGGCAACTGGCGCTGGACAAGCCGGGGACCTATCCCTCGTTCGAGGTCCATGTGGTGGGTAACCTGGTCGGCACGCGGCGCATCGCCGGGCTGATCACCGTCTCCCAGCAAGCCGCCAACAGTGGCAGCGGCTTTATCAGCCGCATCGACTACGCCACCGGCAACATCGAGGTGGATACCGGCAACCCGGCGCAGCCTACGGTGATCCAGATCAACGACCCCAATGGGCGCTTTGGCCGGGCGCAAAGCCCCGACCCGCGCTTTTCGGTGGACGACGCCAACCCCACCATCCATGCCGCCACCGGCTACCCCATGTGCGTGCCGCGCACCGCAGGTGACGACGCCCTGTGCCCGGAAAAGAACCGGCCCAAAGTGGTGACCCCGACCACCACCAACAACTGCCGCAACTTCGCCCAGGCCGGCGTTACGCCACCGGTCAGTGGTGAGTTGTCGCCGCCGCTGGCCAACCAGCGCTATTGCAGCCAGTACGTGATGAAGCGCTTCGGCGACCCGGCCCGCACGGCCACCGACCCTGATCCCACCCAGCAGGCGCCGTTTGAAGTAGGGGACTTCATTACCTATTCCGGTACCTTGTTCAAGTCGACCAATAACGGCGGCCCGGATTTCATCTCGGCGCACACCATCGAGGCCAATGTCGGCATCTACACCCAGCCCGGCAGCCAGCCCAGCTATGTGGCGATCGGCGACTTCGGTATCGGCACCGCGGACCCGGCGGCCACGGCAGTCAGTGGTGTTGCCCAGGAGACCCAGGACCGCATGTTCCTGGAAGCGCTGACCACCGACATCAAGACCCCGGTGGACATCTACCTGATCGACGTTGACGGCAATACAGGGGCGCAAACCAACCGCTGGGTGACGCCGTTCGAGATGACCGGCGAATGCGACCCTTCCGGTACTTTGGCGACCAACTGCTTCGGGGTGTCGGGGGGCATCACCACCCAGAACATCGGCCCGCAACCGCAGCGCGCACGGCTGCGCGCTACCAAGGCGCCTACCGGCCTGCTCAGCCAGCCCACGCGCAATCTGCGGGTGATCCAGCGCTCCCTGTGCGTGCCGCAATCCACCTCTCTGGCCCAGCCAGCGGTGGACGCCTGCCTGCAGAATGCCAGCCGGCAGACGGTGGCCAATGGCCTGGTGGCGGGGCAGTACACGGCGCCGGTGTTTGAGTTCATCTTCCCCGAGGGGGTAAAACCGGGCGACCCGGTGGTGCCCAATGACTTCTGGCACCTGCCCTTCATCCGCAATGGCGAAGGCACCAGCACCCCCACCGGCGTCGGCCCGCTGGAACCGACACCTTGGTAATGCGTAGCCAATAGGCTGACAACTCAATCTCACAGGCCATGGTACGTTGCAACAAATGTAGGAGCTGCGGGGCGGCCATCCGCCGTCAGGCGGCGATGCGCCGCGCGGGCGGCGCTCGATCTCAAGGGCGACCAAAAAACCTCGACTGGCACCTAGTAGCCCTGACGCAATCTCGTCGCCAGGCGGCAGCGGCTAAGCAGATCGTGCTGGCTATTCGAGGTGCATGTCTTGGGTTTTTATGGCGTTCTTGAGATCGAGCGCCGCCCGCGCGGCGCATCGCCGCCTGACGGCGGATGGCCGCCCCGCAGCTCCTACAGTTTATTGCAACGTGCCATCGTCTAAGCAGTATGTGTTTGATTTGCTACAGCTTTGCCGCACCGACCGGCAGCACCAGGGTCATGCAGGTGCCGTTTTCATCCGATTGCCACTCGATGCGCGCGCCAATCGCCTGGGCGCGGCGCATCTGGTTGCTCAGGCCCTTGCCGCCGCGCAGGGTGGCGGCGGGGAGGTGGAAGCCCTGGCCGTTGTCGTGCACGGCCACTTTCACCCACTCGCCGTCGTGGCGGGTGGTGACGCGGATGTGGGTGGCGCGGGTGTGCTTGATGATGTTGGCGAAGGCTTCCTGCAGAATGCGCAGGATGTGCAGGCTGTTGCACGGGTCCAGCCACTCAAGGCTGGGGACGTTATGGATGTCCCAGTGCAGCTTGATGCCCGCGCTTTCCAGGCGCGGCGCCAGGCGAAAGCGCAGCGTGGCCAGCAGCAACAGCAGGTCGGCCTGCACCGGCTCCAGCGAATCAATGGTCAGCTTCAGGTCGTCGATGCAACTTTTCAGCACATCGGTCAGCATCGAGGCGTCCAGCTGGCCTTTTTCCGCCTGCAGCAGGGCGGTCAGCAGCGAGGAGCCCATGCCGTCGTGCATGTCCTGCATCAGGCGCTGGCGTTCGTTGCTCAGGGTCTGCCGGTGTTCCACTTCGCGCAGGCGCTGGTAGCTCAGCCGCAGTTCATCTTCCCGGGCCTTGAGTTGCGCCAGCAGGTTGGCGTTGGCCTGGCGCACGCTTTCGTTGGCGGCCAGGTAGCGGCGGAAGATGATGTACATGAAGATCAGGAACGCGGCGATGTTGCTGTAGGGGCCCAGGTACAGGTTTTCGATGCTCACGTAGTTGTTCTGCAGCAGCCAGTCGTACGCCCCCAGCAGCATCCCGACCACGGCCCAACCGCTCAGCAGCATGCCATCACGCGAGCCGGCCCGACGTGACTCGTACAGGCCATTGACGGCGACCAGGGTGCCGGTGGCCAGCAGGCCCAGGTAGGTCAGCGGCGCCAGGCCGTAGGCGTCGACCACACCCGAAAGCAGCGGCAGGGTCAGCAGGCCCACCCCCAGGGTGATCAGCGTCAGCACGCGGTTGAGCCGGGGCTTGAGGCGGCCGTGCAGCTCATTGAGGAAGAAATGGGTGGCCAGCACCATCCAGAACAGCGAGTTGATGGTCAGCCAGGTGAACCAGTCCTCGGGGATCGGCAGTTTCTGCTCGCCCACGTGATAGTGCAGGGTGCGCACGAAGGAACAGGTGGAAATGAAGAAGAACAGCGGGTACACCCGCGCGTGCCGCAGGCACACCCACACAATCAGCGAAAACAGCCCCACCGCCAGGAAGGCGGCGCTGCTGGTATAGGGCAGCTCCACCTGCAACAGGTAACGCAGGCGGTAGCGCCAGCTGGGCGCCTCGCGATCGGCCAGCCACAGTGAGGACAGCCCGCCGCCCGTGCCCTGGGGGCGGACGATGCGCAGCACCAGGTCGTGGGCGGTGCCTTGCAGCGGTATCCACAAGGGGATGTTCCAGCCATTCCAGTCGATGCCGCCGTGGGACTGGTACAGCAGGCGACCGTCGCCGTACACCGCCAGCTGGCCATCGGTTTTCCAGCGTGGGATGTACAGCGAATCGGTGGGTGCCTGGGCAGGTACCGCCACGCGATACCAAGTGATGACCGTCGGGGGGCTGGCCGTATCCAAGGCTGTGGGCGCAATGATCAAGGGGCGCTTGAGCGCGTGGGGCAGGGTGACTGTCTCCCACGTCGAGGGCTGCAACGGGGTGTCGAGCGTCAGGGGCGCGGGTGGGTAACCGTGGCTGTCGACGCTGGCCACCTCGGCCTGGGTGAGGTGCCAGTCGGGTTCTGCGCCCCAGGCCACCAACGCGTTGCAGAGGCTCAGCACGGTGAGCAGCAGCTGCCAGCGCCGCCGTTCAACCACCGAGCAGGCCCTGGCTGCGCGCTTCATAGATGGCTTCGGTCTTGGAATGCACTTCCAGCTTCTTGTACACCCGGCGCACGAAAGTCAGCACCGTATGGCGCGACACGGCCATCAGCCCGGCGATTTCCTCGGCGGTAAAGCCCTTGGTGATGTACTCCAGCACCTCCTGCTCGCGGGCTGACAGCACCGCGCGGGGCTTGTCCTGGCTAGGCGGTTGGAGGGGGGCGGCGGGGTTGCGGAAACGCTGCAGGATCTGCCGCGCGATCAGCGGGCTGATCGGGCTGCCGCCTTCATGCAGGCTGCGGATTTCGGCGGCGATGCAGGCGGGCGTGCTGTCCTTGAGCAGATAGCCGGAAGCACCGGCTTCCAGCGAGCGCATCACGTGCATTTCGTCGCCGAACGCCGTGCTGACCATGATGTTGCAGGCAGGCCAACACTGATGTGCGGCCTGGATCACGTCGATGCCCGAGCCGTCGGGCAGGCCCAGGTCCACCAGCAGCACGTCCACCGCTGCTTGCTCCAGCATGGCCAGGCCGGCGGCGCGGGTGCTGGCCACCGAGGCCAGCTGCAGGCCGGGCGAGCTTTGGATGCTGGTGCGCAGGGCCTCTTGGAACAGCACATCGTCCTCGACCATGGCGATGCGGATGGAGGGCGTGTCGGCGGGACTTTGCATGCGATTACCGGGCCGTGAAGCAGGGAGTGGAAGGGAAGGCGGATGCTTTCCTGCCCTGGCCACTCCCTGGCCATCTGTCACCGCAGCTTAGCGCAGCTTGGCCTCGCCATCATAGGGCGTTTGCAGGTCGCGCTCGGGTATTTCCCACACGATCAGACCGGGGGGTGTCTGGGTGAAGGCGGGGCTGTCGAAATAGGCCTTGGCCGCCCCGGAAAACTCGCCGCCGTCCTTGGCGAAACTGCCCACCGGTGCGTTCAGCGCATGCTCCAGAAAGCCCAGGAAGTTGGAGTTGTGCGAGAACGAGGTGCCGATCAGCGCGGTGTTGGGCAACTGCGCATCCCCGAACAGGTCATCGACGTTGTCACCGCTGGCCTGGGCGGTGGAGCTGACCTGGGTGGCCGCCACGGTTTCCGGCTGCGGTTGCAGCGACAGCGGCAGGCCATCGATGCCGGCCAGATGTACCAGGTCGCCGGGGCGCAGGGCAGGCGGCTGAGGTTTGAGCTCGAATGCCTGCTGCGGCGAGGGGGCGAAGCCCACGCCCAGCACCGCCTGGGCCACGCGCTCGGCGGCGGCGCGGGCGCCGGCTTCGCTCCAGTGGGTGTCGGTGCGCAGGTAGGCAGCGTCGCCCAATGGCTGCAGGGTCGGTGTGAGGTCCACGGCGGTGACGCCCGCAGCGTTCAGCACCATCAGCCAGTGGGCAATGCGTGGCGCCAGGGACGCCGGGCGGGTCAGGCCGCACAGTTGCGCTGCCGCGATGCGGCTTTTGTCCGGCACCACCGCCACCACCAGCTTGATGCCGCGCTGGGCCAGCGCCTGTTGCAGGGTAAACACCGCATCGGCTTTGGCCCGCGCATTGGCGTCGGCCGCAGGGTTGAGGCGCAATTCATCAGTCAGGAACAGCCAGCCCGGGCAGCCCTGGCGTACCCGTGGCCCCAGGTCGCCCAGCAGCAGCCAACTGGTGGCGCGCTCAAGCGAAGCGGCTTCGCGGGGCACCGCAGCGTCGGACAGGGTCTTGGCAAAGCGGTGGGTGATGTCGCCGTGCAGCAGTGCGTCCCGGGTGACGGTGTTGGGCATGAACGGGGCCGTGCCCTTGATCATCAGCCAGGCGCAGGACAGCCCGGCCACGGCAAAGAACAGTACCATCACCACCCCGCCAGGGGGCTGGCGCGCAGGGCCACGGCGCTGGGCGGGGTGGGGGCGGTCGACGGGGAGTGCGCGGTTTCAGTCATCAGAATTGGAAGTACAGAAAGGGCACGGCTTCGCGGCTGGCGATCAACGAGAACGACAGCACGAACCCACACACGGGCCAAAGGGCGGCAGCCAGCGCAAACATCGCGTTGCCTGCCAGTCGACGCTCACAACGCGCTTGCAACAGGGGCGCCAGGATGCACACCACCCCCAGCAACGCCGCCACGCCATGCACCGGGCGCAGGGTCACGGCCAGGGCCTCGCCCAGCGCCACGCCGTGCAGGCCGAACTGGCCGGCGTACATGTCCAGGGCGGTGGCAAAGTCCGGCGAGCGGAACAGCGTCCAGGCCAGGCACACGAACAGCAGCGTGCCGGTGTGCGCAGCCCAGGCCGGGATGCGCGGCAGGCTGGAGCGCGACCAGGCGCGGTCCACGCACAGCGCCACGCCGTGGGCCGAGCCCCACAGCAGGTAGTTCCAGCTGTCGCCGCCGTGCCACAGGCCGGCAATGGCCATGGTCAGGAACAGGTTGCGGTAGGTCTTCCACACGCCCTTGCGGTTACCGCCCAGGGCGATGTACAGGTAGTCGCGCAGCCAGCTGGACAGCGACAGGTGCCAGCGGCGCCAGAAGTCCTGGATGCTGTTGGCCAGGTACGGCCGGTTGAAGTTCTCGGGAAAGTGAAAGCCCAGCATCAGGCCCAGGCCGATGGCCATGGCGCTGTAGCCGGCGAAGTCGAAGAACAGTTGCAGCGAGTAGGCCAGGCAGCCGATCCAGGCATCCACCAGCGACGGCTGATGCAGGTGGAAGGCCACGTCCACCAGCGGCGACAGGGTGTCGGCCACCAGCACTTTCATGCTCAGGCCGACCATGAAACGCCGGGCGCCCAGAGCAAAGTTGGGCCAGTTGAAGTAGCGCTGGTTCAGCTCGCGACGCACCCAGTCATAGCGAATGATGGGCCCGGCAATGGAGTGGCCGAACATGGAAATGTAGGTGGCGTAGTTGACGAAGCTGCGCTCCACCGGCACCACGTGGCGGTGCACGTCCACCAGGTAGGAGATGGCCTGCAGCACGATGAACGACAGCCCGGCCGGCAGCGCCACCCGTTGCCAGGCCATGGGCATGGCACCGTAGTAGGTAATCAGCTGATTCCAGGTGCCGGCCAGGATATTGGCGTACTTGTACCAGCACAACACGGCGGTGTTGATCACGATCAGGCTGATCAGCAGACGCACCCGGCCACGGCCGTCCTCGCGCGAGCGGTCGACCAGCAGGCCGCCCACCCACGCCAGCACGGTCAGGGCCATGTGCAGCATCAGGAACAGCGGGCTCAGCCAGCCATAGAACAGCCAGCTGCCGATCAACAGGATGACGTTGCGCCACGCCGGCCGTGCCAGTGCGTACACCAGCAGGAAGGCAGGCAGGAACAGCGTCAGGAACTCGAGCGAGGCGAAGACCATGGTGGCGCACGTTTCCCTTTAGTTGGCGACGCTGTCGGTGACCGCGACCAGGTGCGGCCCGGCAGGCGAGGGCACCAGCAGCAGGCTGTAGCGCTTGTTCGCCTCCAGCGGGCCCAACTCCACGGCCGGGCCGACGTTGGCGCCGGCGCACACCAGTTGCACCGCCAGTTGCGCGCGCGGGTTGAGCTCCTGGCGGCGCGGGTTGCCGGCGGGCGCTTTCTGGAACAGGTCCAGGTCCTTGCCGGCGACGTTGACCTTGGCATCGGTGCAGCGCGCGTCGGTATTGAACAGCGCCACCGAGGCCTTGAGCTGGTTGGGCAGGTCGAACGGCTCGGTCACCACTTGCTGTTGAATGCCGCCGTCGGCGGCCGGCAGGGCGAACACCGTGGCGAAATCGCCCGGCGCCACGGTCACCGCCAGCGGCACGTGGTGGCCGTCGCGGGTCAGGGTGCCCTTGGCGGTCTTGCCGCCCGGTACGGCGATGAAGTCGGTGGCGACCTTGTCACCGGCCAGCTTCAACGTGGCCTTGGAGCCATCGGGCGCCAACTCCAGGGGGCTGGCGGACACGTTGATCAGGCGCAGGTAGGCCGAGTCCTGGGCCGGGCCGGTGGGGTACAGCGGGATGTCAGCGCTGAACGCCTGGGCGCTCAGCGCCAGGCCGCCGAGCAGCAGGGCCAGGCGCATTATTTGCCACCCACGGCGCTGGCCGGCAGTTCGCTGATGGACTTGCCGATGGCCGCGGCCCACAGCTTGTAGCCGGCGATGGTGAAGTGCTGGCCGTCGGAGGTGATCCACTCACCCGGCTTGGAGAACTTGGTGGAGTCGATGTAGGTGCACGGCGCGACCATGTTGGCCAGGGTGCCGGCCACCAGCTGGGTGCGCACCTGGTTCTTGCCGTAGGTGTTCTCGTAGATGTTGCTGCCGTTGGCCTTGCCCCAGGCCGGGCCTACCCACACGCACTTGGCGCCGGTGTCGGCGATCTGCTTGGTCAGCGCGGTCACGCTCTGGTACGCCCACACCTTGGGGAACGGCGTGGTTTTGTACGAGGCCATGGTGTCACCCATGATCAGCACCACCAGGTTGGGCTTGTCCTTGGCGATCACGTCCTTGATCGGCTGGGTGTCCATGGTGCCGCGGCTCATCACCTTGATTTTCTCGCCCGGCTCGCGGGTGGCGCCGCAGTCCAGTTTCAGTTTCGGCGTGACCCAGTCGGCCGGGTTGGCACCGCAGGCGCCGATGGCGTGGACTTGCGCGCCCTGCTGGGTAAGGTTGTCGTACAGCGGATTCATCAGCGAGTCGGGGAAACTCATGTGGCTTTCGCCGATCACGAGCAGGGTCAAACCAGCGATTACAGAAGCAGCCATGAAATAGTCCTCGTTGAATCAGTTCGAATAAGGGGATGCGTAAGGGCTGACGGGCAAGTCCATCGGGCCGCTGATGTCTTCCAGGGTGTAACGCACGTACAGGCCGGCGGCGATCTGCCGGTAGTCACTGGCGTTGTCGGCGGCCAGCGAGCCGCCCAGCACGAAGTTGGAGGTCAGCCGATACTCGCCGGCCGCGCTCAGGCTGTAACCGATGCCGGTGCTGCTCTGGCTGTCGTAGCCGGTGAGGCCTGCGGCCGTGGCGCGCGAATTGAGTTCGCTGTGGCCGGGGAACACGTCGGCGCTGTCCTGGCCGATGTGCTGCACGCCCACCGAGCCCTTGATGCGGTAGGTGAAGCGGCCGCTGCGTTGCGACCAGCTGACCGGCACGCCCAGGGACAGGAACGTCTGCGGGCTGAAGTAGCCGCCGTTGCCGTAGGTGTAGAAGTCCTGGTTGTTGGAGTAGGTCAGCGCCGATCCGCTCAGGCCCACGGTGAGGGTGCTGTCGGCGGTGTTGGCCAGGTACCAGTACACGCCGCTGCCCAGCTCGAAGCGGTTGTTGGATTCCACGTTGTGGCCCAGCAGCTTGTGCGCCGAGGCGTAGCCGTACACGCCCACCTGCTGGTCGTCGTGGCTCAGCTCGCCGCGCACGCCGTTGGCGGTCACGCCGCCCCAGCTGTCGCCGGTGCGCGAGTCGCGCGAACCGGCGAACGAGGTGACGCTGTCGGTGACCATGCGCCGCGACAGGCTGACGCCATAGCGGTAGTTACTGTCGCCGGCGAACGGCCGGTTGACGCTGACGCCGCCCACCGGGGTGCTGTAGGTGAAGCCCAGGGGGCTGGTGCCCACGTCGGCCTTGATGCCCTGGTCCTTGCTGGTGTAGGCCACGGCTACGCCGACGCCGGTGTCCTTCTGTGAACCCACGGCATCGTCGCCGCTGGCGCCGAACCGGGCGCGGGCGTTGCTGCCCGGGGCGCCGGCGCTGAGGGTCACCGGGGTGACCTGCGCGGCCACGGTGTCGGTGCCGTCGCCCACGGGCATGCGCACTTCGAGCGGCGTTTGCACGTCGGTCAGCTTGCTCAGGCCTTTTTCACCGTTGTTGCTGCGCACGGTCAGGCCCTGGGTGACCTGCGCGGTGCGGTCACGCAGGATGTCGTTGAGCGCCAGTTGCGCCGGGCTCAGGTCGGTGCGCGGCGCGGTGTCGTCTTCGCGGGCATAGACCTTCTGGAACGGGTTGGCGGCGGTTTTGCTGGCCGCGCCCGCTGCCGAGGGCGGTACGTCCGCGGTATCGGCCACGCTGTCGGCACCGCCCACCGGTGGCGGGATCAGGCGGTTGCTGGCCAGCATCGTGGCCTGGCGACGTTGCCCGCTGAGCCCCACGAAGGGGTTGTCCGACACCGGCGCATCGCCCTTGACCGCCGTGGTGGCATACACCGTGGTGCGCTGGCTGTTTTCGATGTCGACGGCCTTGCGCAGCAGGCGGGCGGCCTCACCACTCTGGCCGATGCCGCGGTACACGCGGGCGGCGGCGGTGAGGGTCAGGGGCACGCCGGGCTCCAGGTCCAGGGCCTTTTTCGCCGAGCGTTCGGCCAGGTCGAAGTCGCGGCCCTGCAGGGCGATGTCGGCCAGGCCCAGTTGCAGCTTGGCGTTGTGCGGGTCGCCCTTGATCAGCGGCTCGTAGAGCTGCCGCGCTTTGTCGACGTTGCCGCTGGCGGCGTACATGCGCGCCAGCGACGACACCGCCAGGCTGTCGTGGGGCCGTTGTTTGAGGGCTGGCGCGAGCATGTCGTAGGCGGCCACCAAGTCGTTTTTCTCGCGCAGCTCATCGGCCTGCTTGACCCGGTACAGGTACACCAGATCCTCGTAGCGGCGCGTGGTGGCGTCGCTCATGGCCGTGCCCTGCAGTTGGCGCAGGATGTCGCTGGCTTCGCTGTCGTGATCGGCCTTGAGCAGCACGCCGGCGTACAGCAGTTGCAGGTCGGGCGTGGACGTGGAGCGGTCCATCAGGGCGCGCATCAGGCTGACGGCCTGGTCGGGGTTACCGGCTTCGGCGTAGGCGCTGGCCAGCACCGCCATGCGCTCGGGCTTGCCTTGCGCCAACGGTTCGCTGCGCGCCAAAAGCGCCCAGGCGTCCTGGCGCTGGCCTCGGCGGGCCACGTCCACGGCCAGTTCGGTCTGCACGTGCAGGCGCACGTCCAGCTCCATGGCGTTCATGTCGGTGGTGCGGTTGGCGGCCGGGATGCGTGCCAGGGTGGCCTGGGCCTTGGTCCATTCGCCCAGCTCGGCCGACAGCAGGGTGCTGGTGTACAGCGCGTCCGGGCGGTCGGGTTGCTGCTTGACCAATGCGTCGATCAGGTCACGGGCCACTTGTACCTGGCCGTTGTGCAGGTACACCCGGGCCAGGGCAAAGCGCGTCCAGGGGTTGCTCGGGTCGTCCGCCAGGGCCAACTGATAGTTCTGCTGCGCGGCCGTCCAGTCACCCCGGCGCTCGGCCAGCTTGGCGGTCTGCGCGGCGCGCAGGCTGCGGATATGGATGGTGGGCGACAGGCGCGCCTGTTGCGCCGGCGTCAGGCCGTCGATCAGGCGCAGGGCCTCGTCGGACTTGCCTTCGCGGGCCAGGGTGCCGATCAGGCCGTTGATGGCGTCGGCGTAGTCGGGGGTGCGTGCCAGGATCTGCCGGTAGGCGGTTTCGGCCGCGTCCAGCTCGCCCGCCTGCATCAGCAGGCCGGCGCGGGCGGTAGGGCCGGCCAGCTGGGAAGGGTTCTTGGCAATGGCCTGCTCGATGTACTCGCTGGCCTGGCTGTAGCGGCCCACGCGCTGGGCGGCCTCGGCCTGGTCCAGCAGCAGCCAGTAGCGCACGTCGTCCAGGGCTTTTTTCCACTGGCCGCCACCGGGCGCGCGGCTGGCCTGCACCAGGTAGTTCTCGGCGTCGTTCAGGCGTTTCTGGTGCTGGCGCACGATGCCCATGCCGCCCAGGGCGTCGAAGTCGTTGGGCGCCTCTTTCAGGCGGGCCTGGAATGCCTGTTCGGCGGTGGCCATGTCGTCGACGTCCAGCGCCTTGAGGCCACTGGCCACGTGCGGGTCACGCTGCCAGCCGCCGGTGGCGCCGCTGCGCGCCTGGGCCACGCCCTTGTCCATCAGTGCACGGATTTCGTCGTCCTGGGGGTGGGCTTGCAGGTATTGCTGGAACAGCGACACCTGATCGCGCGAGGGCGGGCCCAGCCACTGCAGGGCGAAGCGCCAGGTTTCGTCGGCGTTGCCGCCGATGTCCGGGTTGTGCGACAGGCGCGCCAGGGCGCGGATGCCCTCGGGGCGGCTGTCGGGGTTGCGCGCCAGGTGCAGGGCCAGCCACAGGTCGAGGATCTCGTCGTTGGGCCGCTCACGGCGCAAGCGCTCAAGGCCCTTGCGCGCCTCGGGCCAGCCGCCGGTGGCGAAGCCCAGGGTGTTGTAGTACTCGCGGGCGATCAGGCCCTGGGGCTCGTGGCCGTCGAACAGTTGGCGGTACAGGGCCACGGCCTGGTCGCGCTGGTCGGCGTCACTGGCTTCGCGGGCCTGCTCCAGCAGCTTCTGCTTGTCGTCCGGGCTCAGGGCGATGTCCTGCTGCAGTTGCAGGGCCTGGCGCGGCAATGGCGACAGCGCTTGCAGGCGCGCCAGGTAGCGTTGCGCACCGGCAAGGTTTTTGCGTTGCAGCTCGATCAGGCCCAGGCCGTAGAGGGCGTCAGGCTGTTCGGGCGCCAGCGTCAGCACCTTGGTCCAGGCTTCCTGGGCACGGTCGGGCTGGCTTTTGGTCTGCCAGTAGTAGCCTTGCTCGATCAGCAGGGCCTGGGGGGTGCTGGCCGGCGCTTCGGCGCCCACGCCGGCCGTTGAGGCCAGGGCGGCGCAGATCGCCAGAGCTAGGGTTTGCTGGCGCATGCGGCCTCCCACGACACGTTCAGCGTGCCGTCTTTATTGAACTGGTAACGATGCTCGGTCCATCCCAGGGAGAACAGGCTCAGCATGACGTGGTAGTACTGAGGCTGGCGGTACGCCGGGTCGGCCGGGTCGCTGAAATGCGCGATGGCCTGGTCGACAATGCGCTGCTGCTGGTCGGCCAGCTGCGGCAGGCCCTTGGCCCGCAGGTACGGCACCAGCGAGGCGGAGTAGCCGTAGGGGCCGGTGCCTTCGGTGGCGCCGGTGATTACGTTGACCTTCTCCGGCGGTACGCCCACCGAGGCTGTGGACTGGGCCATGCCGTCGAGGTTGTCCAGGATCGGCTTGGCCAGCGGGTCGGCCGGCGAGGTCAGCCCGGCCCACAGGTAGGCGCGGATGGCGTCGTAGCTGCCCAGGGGGTTGGAGAACTTGTCCACCACGAACATGCCCTTGTTGACGTCGGTGCCACGGTAGGCCACCCAGTCAGGCACGAAGCCGAAGCGGTTCATGTTCTTGTCGGCGATCATTTTCGCAGTGCTGTCGGCCACGGCCTTCCAGGGGCTTGTCGGCGACTCCCTGGTGAAGCGGCGCAGCAGCGGGATGGGCAGGTAGCTGGCGTTGAAGCGCCACAGCTGGTCCGGGTGCTCGTAGCCCACCGGCCCTGGCAGCAGCATCTTGCCCAGGCCGGGGATATCGCGGATCAGGGTGTGCTCCACGTTGCCCAGGATCAGCAGGGCATCGGCGCGGTAATGCGGCTTGTGCCACAGGCGGTCGGCCTCCAGCAGCGCGTAGGCCATCCACAGGTCGGCGTCGCTGGCCGAGTTCTTGTCCAGCAGGCCCCAGGTGCCGTTGCCGGCCGAGCCCCACAGCCAGCCGGGCAGGTTCTGCCCGGGGTTGGCGCCGCTCAGGTTGTCGCGGGTCCAGCGCCACAGGTTGTCGAAGGTCACCGGGTCGTTCGCCACCAGGGCGAAGAACATGCCGTAGGACTGGCCTTCGGAACTGCTCTGGTTGGGGTCCATGCTGGAACCCAGCATGCGCCCGTCCTTCTGCACGAAACGCTCGGCATACTGGGTCCACAGCGGCCAGTTCTGCGTGCTGCAGCCCTGTGCCTGGGCCAGCCCGGGCAACAGGGTGGCCAAGGCCAGCGCGCTTAGCAGGGCGGCTTTCATGACAGACGCTTCTGGGCGCGCGAGCGCAGGAACAGGTACAGCAGGCCGCTGACCAGCAGGATGCCGAACACAGTCACCAGCAGCATCCAGTGCAAGTTCTGCGACAGCGTCCACTGCACGCGCTTGAACAGGCTCAGGTCGCCCACGTAGTACTGCTCGTCCGCCACCAGCGAATTGATCTGGTTGCCCTGCACCACGGCCAGGCTGCCTTGCAAGGTGTCCTTGTACTGCTCGCCGCCGATCAGCGCGTTGGTGGCGTCGCTGAGGCCCTCAGGGCGGCCGCTGGCAATCACCACCACGCTGCGCGAGGCCTTGAGCGGCGACTCGAAACCGGCCAGGTAGGTGCTGCTGTTGGCGCCGCTGTAGGTCACGGTCAGGCGTGGCTTGCGCTGGTTGGCCGCCGGGTCCGGGCTGATCCAGTCACGCATGCGCAGGGCCAGGTCGGACACGTTGAAGCGGTGCAGGCTGCCGTCGCCTTCCACCGGCAGGTGCGCCGCCCACTGGGTCAGCAGTGGCTGGTTGGCGCCGGAGGCCAGCACCACCAAATCCTTGTCGGCCACCGATTGCACGGCGTCGGCCTGCACCACGGTAACGGCGGTGGCCGGGTAGCCGGTGGACAGGCCGAAGCGGCCCAGCACGGTCAGGTAGGCGCCCCATTCGGCGGCGCCGCTGTTGTCGGGCATCACCACGGCGCTTTGCGACAGGTCGGCCAGGCGGGTGAACGGGAAGCCGCTGTCGTTGAACACGCCCAGGTTGGGCAGCGCGATGTAGTGGTTGTAGCCCGACAGGTCCAGGCTTGAATCCGGGTCGATCAGGCCGCGCATGTTGTCGATGATGATGTCGCGGCATTGGCCCTGTTTGACGTAGTCGAACATGTAGCGCAATTGCAGCTCCGAGCGCGCCGAGGCCAGGTCCAGCGGCAGCAGCACGCTGGCCTCGCGGGGCAGGCTCTCGTCTTTCTTCAGCATGGCCAGCAGGTTGTCGCCACCGTCCAGGCTTTTCAGCGAGGGCAGGGGCATGGACTTCATGAAGTTGCCGTTCATGCTCACCAGGAGCGAGGAGTTGGTGGACTCCTGCTGTGGGGTGTAGCGGTATTTGAGGTCCAGCGGCACCCCGGCTTCACGCCAGTTGAACAGGTCCGGCGGCAGGTGCAGCGGGATGGTGATGTAGCCGGGGTTGTAGCCCGAGACGCTGAGGCGCTTGGTGTCGATCAGTTCGCCCAGGCGTACCGGGCGGTTGGACGGCAGCCAGTTGGGCGCATCGTAGGGTTTGCGCGGGGCCACGGCGTCCAGGTGGTCGATGACCACGCTGTTGCCCACCAGGGTCTTGTTGCCCAGGGCCACGGCGTCGGCGGCAAGCTTGAGCTCGGCGGCGTTGCGGCCGGCCACGATCAGTACTTTGCCGTGGGCATCGTTGGGGTTGGCCATGATCGCCACGGTCGGGCCTTTCAGCTCGCCCAGGCCCAGGTTGCCCAGTGCCTGCACGTCGTCCTGGCCTTCGACCAGCACGATGGCGCTGCCGGTGGCCGGCAGTTGCGCCACCGTGGTGCTGAAACGCGCACCGCGATAGCCGGCCAGCGCGCCGATCCACGACGACAGGGCGCCGGCGGCCTCCAGGGCGGCGTTGTCCGGCGCCTTGGCGAACACGAACGGCAGGTTCACCTGGCTGGCGTCACGACGGTCGAAGAACGGCATCGGCAGAATCGACAGGTCGTCCTTGAGCTGCACCGGCGACACGGTGAGGTTCAACTGCGTGGTGTTGTTGATCTTCGCCCACAGGCTGCTGTGCTGCGGGTCCTCGCACTCGATGGTGTAGTGGCCGATGAACTGCAGGCGCAGGTGGTTGTACTCGGTGATCAGTTGCGGGGCGATCTGCACCACGGTCTGTTGCGGCTTGCCGGCACCGTCCTTGGGCAGTGCCAGGCTGGCGGCCACCTGGTCGTTGACCAGTACGTTGATCTGCGACAGGTCGGCCAGCAGCGCTGGGGAGTAGCTGTAGTCCAGCACCAGCGAGGCACCGTTGACCACTTCATCGGCGCGCACGCTGAAGTCGACGCTGTCGGAAGACTCGGTGCCCTGCAGGTTCATGGTCTCCAGGTGGCCCAGCTGCTTGAGGGTGATGCTGCGGCTGTAACTGCCAGCCGGGGCGCTATCGGCAACCGGGGTGACCACGGCGGTGGCCTCCGGCGCTGGGGCTGCCGCGTAGGCGTTATGCACCAAGGTAGCCAGGCACAGCACGGACGAAGCCAGGCGCATGAACGGGCGACGCGAAGAAGAAAGTTTCAGGGTCATGACTTGTCCAGAGTGGGTTCGAGTGCCAGCGCAGGGGCGGTGCGGGTGCGGGTGAGGGCGGGCTTGCTGCTGACCAAAGCCTTGAGCAACGCGGCCAGGCCCAACAGGCCGATGCCGGTGACTTCGCGCAGGGCCGACAGCGGCGTGTCGAGCTTGCCGGCGCCCCAGCTGGCGGCCCAGGTGTCGGCGCGCGAGAAGGTCATGCGCACCAGGTCGCTTTGCTGGCGCAGGGTCAGCGGGTCGAAGCGCACGCCCACGTACTGCTCGCGGCTGAAGGCCACGGTGGTGTCGAAATCCGCTTCGGTGCTGCGCGTCGATGAGTTGCGGAACAGCGTCACCCGCAAGCGCTCGCCGGCCTGGGCACTGGTGCCCACCGGCAACTTGAAGCCCAGGCCGTGTTGCGAGAAGTCCTGGGTGGTGCAGATGACGCGGGTGCCGTCCGGCCATTGCACGCGCACCGGCAACTCGGCGCGTACCCGGGGTTCGGCGCGTACCTGACGGGTTTCACTGGCCACCGCCACGGCGGCGCTGATGATGATCAGGTTGTACAGGGTCCAGGTGCCGTTGATGATCACCGTGATGGCGGTGTCCGGCGCGCCCCACACCAACTGATGCACCGCAAAGCCCAGGCCCACCAGGTTGAGCACCAGCAGCACGATGTACGGCCGTGCCAGTTTCCAGGCGAAATATTCCTCGGCGATGATGCCGCCCTTGTCGGTCACGTTGAAGCCGCCGAAGGAGGGTTTGACCAGCGCCATCAGCACTGGCGGCATGATGTACCAGGCCAGCACGGTCTCGTACACCTCGTTCCAGAACGAGTGGCGGAAGCGCCCCTGGATTTTCGAGTTGGTGAGGTTGGAGTGGAACAGGTGCGGCAGGGCGTAGGCGGTGATCATCAGCGCCGAGGCGTGGAAAATCTGCGCGCCGAAGATCAGGTACGCCAGGGGCGCGGTGAGAAACACCAAACGCGGCAGGCCATAGAAGAAGTGCAGCATGGCGTTGGCGTAGCACACCCGCTGGCCCAGCTTGAGACCCTTGCCCATCAGCGGGTTGTCGAGACGGAAGATCTGCGCCATGCCGCGTGCCCAGCGGATGCGCTGGCTGATGTGCCGCGACAGGCTTTCGGTGGCCAGGCCCGCGGCCTGGGGGATGGCCAGGTAGGCGGTGTTGTAGCCGGCGCGGTTGAGCTTGAGCGCGGTGTGGGCGTCTTCGGTGACGGTTTCCACGGCCACGCCGCCCACTTCTTCCAGGGGCTTGCGGCGCAGGATGGCGCACGAGCCGCAGAAGAAGGTGGCGTTCCACAGGTCGTTGCCGTCCTGCACCAGGCCGTAGAACAGCTCGCCCTCGTTGGGCACGGCGCGGAAGGTGTTGAGGTTTTTCTCGAACGGGTCGGGCGAGAAGAAGAAGTGCGGCGTCTGCAGCATCGCCAGCTGCTCATCCTTGAGGAACCAGCCCATGCCGATCTGCAGGAAGGAGCGCGTGGGCACGTGGTCGGCGTCGAACATGGCGATGTATTCGCCATCGGTGATTTTCAGCGCCGCGTTGAGGTTGCCGGCCTTGGCGTGGTCGTTGTTGTCGCGGGTGATGTAGTTGACGCCGATGGCCTGGCAGAAGCGCTTGAAGTCGTCGCGACGGCCGTCGTCCAGCACGTGGATGCGCAGCTTGTCCTTGGGCCAGTCCATCGCCTGGGCGGCGAAGATGCTCAGTTTGACGATGTTCAAAGCTTCGTTGTAGGTGGGGATGAACACGTCCACCGTCGGCCATTCACTGGGGTCGCCGGCCAGCAGCACGGGTTGTCGGCGCAGCGGCCAGGCGGTTTGTACGTAGCCGAACAACAGCACCACCAGGGCGTAGATTTCCGCCGCCATCAGGCCATAACCGAACACGGTGTCCAGCCAGCCTTCAAAGCCCAGGGTGTCGGTGAGGCGCCAGTAGGTGTAGCGCAACGACGCCACCAGCGACAGCATGATCAACCCCAGCACCGGCAGACGCCCCGGCAGGCGCTTGATGAACAGCGCCGAGAAGAAACACAGGGCGGCAAACAGGCACTGGGTGTACAGGTCCAGCGGCGCGCTGACGATGCTGACCAGCAGCAGGGCGGCGATGGCCGTGCTGCCCAGAATCAGGCTCCAGCGGGCGATACCGCGCAACTGATGAAAGCGCGTCAGCCAAGCGTTCAGGCGCACTTCGGCGCGCCCCGTGACGCGGGGCGTGGGGGTCGTGTTGTCAGTCATGGCATTCAGGACTCTTGCGTGCCTAGCGTCAGCAGGTGGCACAGCGATTCAATGAGGTCGAGGGTATCCTGGCAGCCTCGGGTGCTTGGGGTGTGCGCCAGCGGATTGCGGTCGTACGCCAATGACTCGCCCAGGAAGTGGTCCTGATGGATCACCCCCAGCAGCGGCAGGCTTGTTCTTGTTTTCAGTACAGCGAACATGTCGAGGCTGAATTGCCGGGAGGTATCCAACTGGTTGACCACAACGCCGCACTGCACGGCATCGGGGCGTTGGCGGTAGGGCGCGAGCAAACGGTCCATCTGGTCAAGGGCGGCGTAGGCGGCCGCGTCGGCGTGGGTGACGACCACTGCCACGTCAGCGATTTCCAGCGCCTGGGCCAGGTACACCGAGGCCCCGGGTGGGGTGTCGATGATCACCGTGTCGTGCTCGCTCAGGTCCAGGGCGGCCAGCTGGCGGCCCAGCCACAGCGGATCCTCCGCCAGCTGTTGTTCGAAGGCCAGGCGCTGCGGCTCGCTGGCCGCGCCAAAGGCCAGGCACTGGCTGCCGCCGTAGCCCTCGCGCAGCAATTGGCGCGGGTCGCGGTCGTGCGGGTAGGCCTGGGCCAGGCCGGGCCATTGCTCGCCGCCGCCCAGGTGCAGGCACAGGGCATTCTGGGGGGACAGGTCCACGGCCAGGGTGGTGCCGCCCATGCGCTTCAGGGCGCTGCCCAGGGCACCGGCCAGGGTGCTTTTGCCCACGCCGCCCTGGGTTGAGACCAGCGCGATCACCTTCGCCTTGAGCGCGGCACGGCCGGCATCCAGGGTGTGGCTGTCTTGGGCTTCGCGTTCGCGCTGCTGTTCCAGTTCGCGCAACAGGCGGCTCAGAGGGCGGCTGTCGTTGGGCTCAGTGGTTGCGAGGGCTTCGGCAGCCGGGGCGGGTACGTTTGCGCTGGCGCTCACGGGGCGGTGCGCTACAACGGCCACGTCCTCGTTGTAGTCGTACTGCGGCTCTATTTCCTGATAAGCGCCCACACTTGCGCCGAGTCTGTTGAACAGGTTCGCAATATCATCAGAACGGTGCATTGGAGGCATCCCTGTGTATGGATAGGTACAACTCAAAAACAATTGCGTACAAAAATTAAGCATAAAAAAAGAGTCAACAAACTTGCGTCAGGACATCGACGGAAGTTGGTGGACTCGAATTCGTCTAGATCATGGCAATATGGCATCGTCAATGTTTTGCTGTCAAACGCATTTGTTGAGAAAAATTCTGTGGCGCTGTCAACAAATTGACTTATTTGGCGTAAGGCCTTGATCTAGAGCGGTTTCTAGTCATGGGCAGGTGTCGAGAAAAAAGGCTGCGGGCTGGACCGTTGGGCGATCTAGTGTCGTCTGTGGTTTTTTTAGCCGGGGCGCAGGAGTAACGACGAGCACTTTCGAGGTGTTCGCGTTAGTTGTTTGACGTCAGAAAAAGATCATGTTGTGTGGCATTAACGGCGAGAATGATTGCAGAGTTAGTGGGTAATCACCATGGTAGTTGGTGTGGGTATTGGTACTTGCTTGTCACCTGTTTTGGGGACAGCACCTTGCTTGCTATTTGCTGTCATCGTTCGGGCTACAGGTGCCGGGGTGAACCCGACGCAGCCTTCGGCAGCTTCACCATCCTGTGGGAGATTCTATGGTTGTGGGCAACCTGCACCGGCCTCTCGCGAGCAAGCTTTGCTCCCACAGCGGTGAGCCAGCAATCGATGTAAGGCTTTACACGGTGGGAGCAAAGCTTGCTCGCGATAGCATCGACGCCATTGTCCAGAAAACCGCGTCGCCTGCATCCCGGCCAAGGCCGGCTCCTACCCCGCACGGCGTTGCATCATTCCTGTAGCAACGGCCGCCAGGTCGCGTCACGGGCGCCGCGCAATGCCTGGTGCACCGTGGGGCACATGACGCAGCCTTCGGCAGCTGCTACAGAGGCACGGCGATACGTAATGAGCGCTGCTCATCAGTTC
Organism: gamma proteobacterium L18; assembly: GCA_000497835.1. GTDB lineage: Bacteria > Pseudomonadota > Gammaproteobacteria > Pseudomonadales > Pseudomonadaceae > Aquipseudomonas. The sequence goes on from KI547171.1 coordinate 298,714, forward strand.
GATTAGCTACGCTCAGTAATAAGCGCACCTGCCCCCCGGTAGAATCCTGCGTTTGTCCACGCCAGGAGCCCCCATGCACATCAGCCGCGCCAACCTGGCCGACTTTGTCTATTTTCTCGCCATTGCGCGGCACAACAGCTTCAGCCGCGCCGGGATCGAAGTGGGCATCAGTGCGTCGGCCCTGAGCCACGCCATGAAAGGGCTGGAGGCGCGCCTGGGCGTTCGGCTGCTTAACCGCACAACGCGCAGCGTGACCCTGACGGCCGCCGGCGAGGCGCTGCACGGCATGATCGGTGCGCCTATCGAAGAAATCGGCCAGGCCATGGCCGCCCTAGAGCGCTTGCGCGATGAGCCCGGTGGCCGCATTCGCCTCAACCTGTTGGGCGATGCCGCCGAGCTGCTGCTGGGGCCGGTGCTACCGGTGTTCAATGATCGCTACCCAGAGGTGGAAGTGGACTTGACCGTCACCAACCGCATCGTCGATGTGATTGGCGGTGGCCATGATGCGGGCATTCGCTACGGCGGCACGGTGCCCGAAGACATGATTGCCCAGCGGCTTTCACCCGATATCCGCTGGGTAGTGGTGGGCGCTGCGGCTTATCTGCAGCGATTCGGTGTGCCTGCCCACCCCACGGACCTGGCCGCGCACCGCTGCCTGCGCATCCGCCTGGGCAACGACCGGATGTACGACTGGGAATTCGAGCAAGGCAGCCAGCAACTGGCAATCGCGGTGCCCGGCGCCATCACCATCGACGAAACCCGCACGGGCGTGGCCCTGGCCCGCAATGGGGCAGGGCTGATGTATGTGCCCGAGCCCGTCGTCGCCCCACTGGTCAAGGCCGGTGAGCTGGTGCGCGTGCTGGATGACTGGGCCAGCGTGGCGCCGGGATTCTACATGTACTACGCCAGCCACCGGCAGTTGCCGGTGGGGCTGCGCCTGCTGATTGACCTGATTCGCGAGTTGCAGCCGTTAGGTGCTATTGCGTAGCGGCTGCATTGATGAGTGCGGCTCATCGCGACATCCTGATTTCACCCCGTACTCAAGCGCACAGGCGTTGCGTAGTGTGAGGCGCATTCACGGCAGCAGCCGCTGCCGGGCTTCAACTTGAGACGAGGTAGATAGCATGGGTTTTGTCTTTGCAAACCAGGTGGCACTGGTGACGGGCGCTGCGTCCGGTATCGGTCTGGCAACCGCCAGGGCATTCGCCGAGGCAGGCGCTGCGGTGGCGCTGGCCGACGTTAACCGCGAAGCCGTTCACGCGGTGGCAGGGGAACTGAGTGCTGCGGGGCACAAGGTGATTCCCATCGGCTGCGACGTCAGCGACATCACACAGGTGCAAGCGATGGTGCGGCAAACCGTGGCCGAGTTCGGGCGCCTGGATGCAGCCTTCAACAACGCCGGCATCCAGAACCTGCTGGCGGAAACCGCCGATGCCACCGCGGAGGACTATGACCGCGTCATGTCGGTGAATTTGCGCGGGATGTGGGCGTGCATGAAGTTCCAGTTGCAGCACATGCGGGAGCAGGGCAGCGGCAGCATCGTCAATTGCTCATCGCTGGGCGGGCTGGTGGGCGGCGCCGAACGGGCCAACTACCATGCTGCCAAGCATGGCGTGATCGGCCTGACCAAGAGTGCGGCCCTGGAGTACGCGGCGCGCAATATCCGCGTGAACGCGGTATGCCCCGGGCTGATCTGGACGCCCATGGCCGAGCAGATGGTGGCGGCCGGGCAGGGCGAGGCGCTGGAAGGGATGGTGAAGAGCATTCCCATGGCCCGCCATGGCCGGCCTGAGGAAATCGCCGATGCGGTGCTGTGGCTCAGCAGCCGCCGTGCCAGTTATGTGACCGGTCAGTCTATATCCGTGGATGGCGGTTTCATTATGCGTTGAGTGCTGCCCTGTACGTCTCAGCTTTCGGTGAAACTGGTCGCCTGAGTGTCGGCTTCGGACGCCATTTTTGCCCGGTCGGCTTTGCTGATGTACTTGTCCTTGCTCTTGGGGGCGAGTTTGGCGCTGGCTTTCTTGGCGTTGGCCTTGAGCAGTTGGTTGATTTTCTTGCGGCGGTTCATGGGGGACGGCTCGGTGTGTTGAGTGCGGGCATGATATCAGCTTGGGGGCTGGAACCCGATACCTGCCTCTGCACTGACCCGTATGCCTTGAAATCGCGTCGTCTGCATCGCGACTAAAGTCGGCTCCTACGCCGTCCGTGGTAGGAGCCGGCCTTGGCCGCGATGCAGGCGACGCGGTCAAGGGGGGTAATCGTGTTCGGGCCGCGATGTTGCGTTTTGATACAGATCTGTAGGACCGCCTGTAGGACGATTCTGATTTGCTCCGGTAAGGTTGTGATCCCTGTGTGGCAGCCCTAATCTGCGCCGGTTGTTGAATCTTCAGCAGCCGGGTGTGGTAGCCCGAGGGAAATTACGCAACGTCGCTTGATGGTGGCGTGCGTAGGGCACGTTCGCGTGCGCCGGTCATTTCCCCGGTCTACCAACCTGCGCATTGCCACCGCCTTTTGTTTGGTAGCGAAGGGTTTCTCCATGATGGAACAGGAAATGAATATGAATTTCGAACTACCGACTCAACTGCCCACCACTGCCAGCACGCCCTTTGGCACTTGTGATTCCCTTGACCAGCCTTTCTACACCGTCCGCGAAGGCATACCGCTGGAAGATGCTCTGCTGCAAATTTCGCTGTTGCTAAAGTACGCCAACGAATCCGCCTACGAGTTGACTGATGGTGATCAGGTTCAGCGCGGGCTTGTGTGGTCGGCGTTGCATCAGATGGAATCGGCAAAAGCGATCACGGATGCGCTGATCGATGGTCTTTCGATACGCAGACGGGCCCTGATTTAACCCGCTGCCGAAAGCTACGCTGGCCGGTGTGAACCCTGAAGCTCTAGGGCGAGGCGCAGGGCCAGCGCAACCTGGCGGCAGCTACAGAGGCGGGGTACACACTGTGGGAGATTCTATGATGCTGGGCAACCTGTAGCAGCGGCCGTCAGGTCGCGTCACAGGCGCCGCGCGCTTACTGACCCACCGCGTCGCCTGTGACGCAGCCTTCGGCAGCTGCTACAGAGGCGAGGCGTACACTGGGGGAGCAAAGCTTGCACCTCCACAAGTCATTTGCTGCTACAGATCAAAACATCGTATTGCCATTGGCCGACTGCTCCGGCACCGCCTGGATGACGTCCCAATGCTCGACGATCTTCCCGTCCCTGACCCGGAAGATGTTGACGATGGCTCGCCCGCGATCCGCCGATTGTTCTGGTCATGGGCCCCTCCCAAGGTTTAGATTCCCGAGCGCCCGGCCAGGGCGTTCATTCAACCAAGAGCAAAGCACCATGACGCACCCGCTTCAAATCCAAAGCGTGCAGCCAGCGGACATTCCCCAGGTACTGGATTTTGTAATGGCGGCGCGGGAGGTCATGTTCCCCAAGCTGCACGATGCGCCCATGCCGGTGGATCTGGCCGAGTTCGAGCGGGTGTATGTGGAGGGGGCGGGCTGTTTCCTGATAGCGCGTGATCAAGGGCGCATCGTCGGGGCGATCGGTTACTTGCCTTATGATCGCCGCTTCCCGGGCCTGGATTACCCAGGGCTGGAGGTGGTGGAGGTGGTGCGGCTGTTCGTATTGCCGGAATACCGCCGGGCCGGCCTGGCTCGCGCTTTGTACGCTGCCTTGCAGGGCGCGGCGCACGCGGTGGGTGTGCAGGTGATGTACCTGCATACCCACCCGTTTCTGGCGGGGGCGGTGGAGTTTTGGCAGCGGCAGGGGTTTGAAGTAGTGCGCGTCGACCCCGACCCGCAGTGGCAAACCACCCATATGCAGGTGCACCTATAGACCGGTGGCGTCTGCATCGCGGCCAAGGCCGGCTCCTACACGGACGGCGTAGGAGCCGACTTTAGTCGCGATGCAGGCAACGCGATTCCAAGGCAGGCTACGCTTCGTAGCCCTGGGCGCCAGCCGCATGGCGGCCAGCCACGTAGCCGAAAGTCAGCGCCGGGCCCAGGTTGATGCCGCCCGAAGGATAAAAACCACCCATCACGCTGGCCATGTCGGTGCCCACGGCGTACAGGCCGGTGATCGGTGAGCCTTCGCTATTCAGCACCTGGGCATTGCCGTTGGTCTTCAGCCCGGCGAAGGTGCCGAAGCTGCCCGGCCGCACCTTCACCGCATAGAACGGCCCGGTCTCGATAGGCCCCACGCACGGGTTGCCCTCGGTGATCAACGGGTCGCCCATCTTGCGGTTGTAGGCAGTGGAGCCACGACCAAACTCCGGGTCTTCACCACGCCGTGCATGCTCATTGAACTGCTGGACCGTCTGCACCAACGCCGCGCCGTCGATGCCGCACTGGGCGGCCAGCGCCTGCAAGGTATCGGCGCGCTTGAGGTAGCCGCTGCGCACCGCCGGGCCCACCGGCAGCGGGAACGGCCGCGAGTAACCCAGCCCGAAACGGCGCTGGAAGCGGTGGTCGCAGATCAGCCACGAGGCCACCTCTTCACCGGCCGGCGCGCCCGCGACCATGGCGGCAGTGTAGTCGTAGTAACCGTCGGCCTCGTTGCAGAAGCGCTTGCCGGTGGACAGCACACCGATGATGCCCGGCTTGCCGCGTTCGATGATGTGCGGGAAGTGCCCGGTGCTGCCATCGCGATGCTGCACCAGCGACACCGGGGCCCAGGCCGCCGGGGAGGCGACGTCGGTTTCCAGCACGCCACCGGCCGATTCCCCCAGGCTGATGCCATCGCCCGAGCAGGACTGCGGTGGCAGCGCCAGGTGCTCCTGGCCGGTGGGCGTGCGCGGGAACAGGGCCTGGCGACGCTGTATGTCGTTGGGGAAACCGCCAGCGGCCAGCACCACGCCCTTGCTGGCGCGAATGGTCATCGGACCGTTGGGGGTGTCGACCCGTGCGCCCTGAACCTTGCCGTCATCCAGCAGCAGCTCGCGGGCGGGCGCCGATTCGATCAGGATCACGCCCAGGTCCTCGGCGGATTTGGCCAGGCGGCCTACCAGCGCCACGCCGTTGACCAGGTGCATGGCGCGGCCGTGGAAGGCCAGGTCGCGCAGGTGCGCCAAGAAGCGCTTGGTGACGTGCACGAACGACTTCAGCGAGCGCGTCATGGTCAGGAACGCGCCCAAATCGGCGCCCGCCATGATCGGCATGCCCAAGAAGGACGTCTCGCGCATGGTCTTGCGCATGCGCTTGACCAACTTGCCCATCTCGCGACCATTGAACGGCGCGGCGATCACTTGATGGCCCTGGGTGGCGGCGCCTTCGACCTTGCCGTGCACGTCGGGGATGCCGTTGCCGTCCACCCATTGCAGGGCGGTGTGTTGCTCGAAGAAGGCGACCATGTGCGGTGCGTTGTCGAGAAAGGCGTCCACGCGTTCGGCGTTGTAGCGCTCGCCCAACTCGTTTTTCAGGTAGGTGCGCGGCTGCTGCGGGTCCTCGTGGATGCCGGCCCGTTTGGCCAGCGGATTGCCGGGCACCCAGGCCCAGCCGCCGGACCAGGCCGTGGCGCCACCGAAACTGTCATGTTTTTCCACGACGACCACGCGCAGCCCATGCCAGGCGGCGGTCACTGCGGCGGCAAGGCCGGAGGCGCCGGAGCCGATGACCAGCAGATCGCAGTCAATCTGGCGGGCGTGCTGGGAGTGGGGCGTTGTCATGAGCAGTCACCTGAAGTCAGCGCAGGTCCGGGGGACCGAGGTAGCGATTATTTTGGAACAGAGTTCCACTTTAGTGAAATGTTGTCAACGTGACCCTTGCATAAAAGTGGAACTGAGTTCTAAATAATCTGGCGCGGGCCCACTTGCCCTTCACCCATGCCGAGCGAGACCACCATGAGCGAACAGATTTATTCCCTGGCAGCCCTGACCGTACTGGAGCTGTCGCCCCCCGACATGGTCGAGGCTGCCGCCCGCGCGGGCTACAGCCACGTCGGCCTGCGCCTGGAACCGGCCACGCCGCAGGAATATCACTACCCCTTGGTGGCCGACCTGGCACTGCGCCGGCAGACCGCCAAAGCGCTGAGTGACACGGGGATCAAGGTGCTGGACATCGAAATCCTGAGGTTGAAGCCCGAGACTCGCGTGCGCGATTTCGAGATATTCCTGCAGGTAGGCGCCGAGTTTGGCGCCACCGAGCTGCTGGTGGCGGGCAATGATCCGGACGAAGCTCGCATGACAGCCCACTTTGCCGAGCTGTGCGACCTGGCGCTGCCTTACGGCATCTACCCGCACCTGGAGTTTATGCCCTGGACCGACGCGCCTGACCTGACCAAGGCACTGCGCATCGTCGAAAACGCAGGGCGCAGCAATGGCTGCGTGCTGGTGGATGCGTTTCATTTCAACCGTTCACGTTCGTCGCTGGACGAGCTGAAGGCGGCGGTGCAGGCCAACCCGCAGCGTTTCCGCTACGCGCAGATGTGCGACGTGGCGGGGCCGGTGCCGGACAGCATGGATGAGATCCTGCGCCAGGCGCGCAACGAGCGGCGCTTTCCGGGCGATGGCGATTGCGACCTGCGCGGGTTGTTGCAGGCGTTGCCGCGCCGCGTGCCGATCAGCGTCGAAGCGCCGACCCGCCAGGAGCCGCCGCTGGATGGTTTCCAACGCGCCGAGGTAGGCCTGCGCAAGATGCAGGCGCTGATGTAACCCGTAGCCGCAGCCTTCGGCAGCGGTTACCCCTTTTTGTGGGACCGGGCGAAGCTCGGGAAGCGGTCAACTCGCTTTCCGCGCTGGACCCTTCCCGAGCTTCGCCCGGTCCCACAACACGAATCGCGTGTAGCCGCTGCCGTTAGGCTGCGCTGGCCCTGCGCCTCGCTGGAGATTTTCAGGGTTCACCCCGGCCAGCGCAGCCTTCGGCAGCGGCTACGGTTATGGTTGCTCCTTTTTGTGGGACTGGGCGAAGCTCGGGAAGCGGCCAACTCGCTTTCCGCGCTGGACCCTTCCCGAGCTTCGCCCGGTCCCACACGTGAATCGCGAGTAGCCGCTGCGGCTACGGGGTATTACGCGCCGGCGGCCAACAGGCGTTTGCCCAGGCTGAACGAGGCCTTCAGACCGTGCGCATCGCGCGAAGAGCCGCCCACGGTCAACGACGCTTCGCCCTGCGGCACAAACCAGCCATCGTTCCACACGCTGAACCGCGCGGCCGGCAATGTGAGGTTGAGCTTGCGGGACTCACCCGCCTTGAGGAACACCTTCTGCCAGCCCACCAGCCGCTGCGGCGGCTCACCGCTGTCCACCGGCAGCCCGGCGTAGAGTTGAGCCACCTCGGCGCCCGCCCGCGGGCCGTCGTTGGTCAGGGTGAAGCTGACGCTGACGTCGCCATTGGCGTAAGGGGTGACGTGCAGGCCGGTGTAGCTGAAGTGGGTGTACGACAAGCCATGGCCGAACGCGAACAGCGGTGTGCGCTTTTGCGCATCGTAGCGGCGGTAGCCCATCAGCAGCCCTTCGTCGTAGTCGACATCGGGGTTGGTGCTGCTGATCGCGCGCTGCGGCAGGTCCTGTTCAGAGGCCGGGAAGGTGATGGGCAGCTTGCCGGACGGGTTGACCTCGCCGAACAGAATGCTGGCAATCGCCGGCCCTCCTTGTTCCCCCGGGAACCAGGCGGCCAGCACCGACTGCACCTTGTCCACCCACGGCATGGTCACGGCGGTGCCGTTTTCCAGTACCACGATAGTGTTGCGGGCGCGGCGGGCAATGGTGTCGATCAGTGCGTTCTGGTCGTAGCCCTGGTTGGCCGGGTCACGCGTGGCGTCGGGCAGGGACAGGTCCGGCAGGTCCACTTGCTCCATGGTGTACTGCGTGGCGAAGACGATGGTGGCATCGGCTTTGGCAGCAGCGGCCGCCGCGGCGGCTGCATCGCTGCCGTCAAAATAGGTGACGGTAGCGCCCGGCAGGCGTGCACGGATGGCCTCCAACGGTGAGGACTTATGCCAGATCGCGCACAGGTCGAAGATGTGGATCACCGAATCCTTCGCCCCCGGCGTGCGGCACGGTACGGCGTTGCCGTCGCGGGCAGGCACCGAGGCGGAGCCGCCGCCACCCATGACACCGGCATCGGCGTGGCCACCGACGACCACGACGTTGTGCAAATGGGCTGCGTCCAGCGGCAGGGGTGCGTGCTGGGAGGTGCCGGGTTTGGGCGCATTTTTCAGCAGCACCATCGACGATTCGGCGGCGTACAACGCCAGTTTGTCGCCTGCAGCCCTGTCAACCTGGCCACCGGGCACGGGCGGTGCGTCCATGATGCCGTGGCGGTAGAGCATGGTCAGCTTGCGGCGCACCATGTCGTCCAGGCGCTGGGGCGCCACCGTGCCGTTTTGCAGCGCCGCCGCAAGCTTCTGGTTGAACCAGGTGCCGCGGCCCATCAGGCCCGGTTCGTTGTCATTGGCCGAGCCGGGTTCTTCTTCGTCGGTGCCGCTGTTGGCGGCGCGCGCGGTGTCAGTGACGGCCATCACCCAGTCGGACTGCACATACCCGTCAAAGCCCCACTCACCCTTAAGGATGTCGCTGAGGATGTGTTTGTTCTCGCAGGCTTTCTCGCCGTTGACCTTGTTGTAGGCGCACATGACGATGGCGGGCTGGCCGTCCTTGACGGCGATTTCGAACGGGCGCAGGTACAGCTCGCGCAGCACGCGCTCGCTGACCACCGAGTTGGAGTTGAAGCGATCGGTTTCCTGGCCGTTGACCGCAAAGTGCTTGGCCATGCCCAGGATGTGCTGGGCCTGGGTGCCCTTGGTGCGTTCGGCCAGCAGGGTGCCGGCCAGCAGTGGGTCTTCGCCCAGGTATTCGAAGGTACGGCCGTTGCGCGGCTCGCGGGCCAGGTTGGTGCCGCCGCCCAGGCCCCCGGCAAAGCCCAGGGTGCGCAGTTCGCTGCCGATCAGCGTGCCGTAGCGGTGGGCCAGGGCCGGGTCCCAGCTGGCGGCCAGCGCCAGGGTGGCGGGCAGGGCCGTGGTGTTTTTGCCCATCAGGTTGATGCCCGAACTTGAGTCGGCATAGTTGATGGGCGGGATACCCAGGCGTTCGATGCCCGGCACGAAGCCCCCGCCGCCGATGGGCGAGGTGAAGAAGCCGGCGCCGTGGACCAGGCTGATTTTTTCTGCCTCGGTCATTTTGGCCAGCAGTTGGTTGGCCCTGGCGGTGTTGTCCGCTTCGCTGGCATGGCCAGCGGCACACAGGGTGGCGCCGATGGCCAAGGCCAGCAGCGGGCGAATCGGTTTGCATCCAAGCATGGAGTTCACCTGTAGACGGTGGAGGGGCAGGGTAGAAGTGGGATCTGTTCGCTGTGGGAGCTGGCTTGCCAGCGAGCTGTTGAGGCCCGAAAAGCTCGCTGGCAAGCCAGCTCCCACACCAGCATCAGCGACCCAATTGCACGGTCAGCGGGCCTTGCAGGCCGTACGACTGGAACGGCAGCGGGCCGTAGATGGCGGCTTCCTGCTGCTTCATGCGGTTGTTCAAGGTCGAGGCCATGGTCAGTTCCACGCTATTGCGCCCGGCGTGGGCGTATTGGCTGATCACCACTTCACGCAGGTGCGGGTCTACCGCGACGGCGCGGCCGTTGACCTTCAATTGCCACACGCCGTCGGCTGCCGGTACGCCTAGCCGCACGGCGGTAGCGCCTGCGGCCAGCTGGAAGCTGCCTTGGTAGGTGGCGCGGCCCGACAGGTTGCGCAGGCCGTCGACGTCGGACCATGGGCCTTGCGGTGCTGCGCCCACATCCTTGCGCTGCACGCGCATGCCGTAGCCGTCCGCCGCCGGGCTCCAGTCCTCCAGTTGCAGCGTGGCGTTGCTCAAGGCTACCGGGGCTTGCCATTGCACGGCAGGCGCTGCGGTGGCTGTGAAGTGATCACCCAAGGCGAAGGCCATCGCCTGACCGGGTTGCAGCTCCACCTCCGTGCCCAGGCTGTCCGCCTGCTGCGTGAACGCCACGGGCACCACCTTGCCGCTCCAGGCATCCAGTTGCACCAGCTTGCCCTGGCCACGCAGGGCGATCTGCGCCTTGTAGGCCTGCTTGCCGGTGTTGACCAGCCAGTAGTAGTCGTTGCCGGCGTCGCGGCGGTGCACGCTGTACACGCCTGCCACGCCCGGGACGAAGCCAGGTTGCACGTGCAGTGCTTGCAGGGTGGTCAGGGCTTGCGGGTAGTCGTCGACGCGCGTTGCGCCCTCCAGCGCCAGGTTGCCACCGATCACCAGCACCGGTGCGCCTTGGGCGATCACGGCTTGCAGCCGTTGCTGAACATCCATGGTCAGCGGTCGGCTGCCGTCAACCAGCAGCGCCTGCCATTGTGCATGGCCCATGGTCAGACGCTTGCCCTGCCAGGCGAGGCCATGGCTGAGCACCTGCTGGCTGCTGATGAATCCATAGTGGTAGCCCGCCTGTGCCAACGACGGGTCAGCCAGCAACGGCCCTTCGTGATCCAGTTCGTCGTTGAGCACCACCAGCTCGGTCTGGGCCGTGCCGTGACGCAGCAGCGCCTGAGTGCGCGCCAGGTAGCCGGTGATCAGCGGCATGTCCGGCCACGACGGCTGGCGCGGCCCCCAGGCTTCGGAGAAACCGTTATCGATGTTCGGCGAGAACAGACTTGGCCCGAACGGCTCGAACGGCGACCAGCCCGGCCAGCGCGCCGTGGGCACCTTGCCCGAGTACGGGTAGCCGTGCACGGTGATCTGGTTGACGCCACCGGCGTAGTGCAGTTGCAGCACATTGAGCATGTCCGGCCAGCTCTGCCGGTAGCTGCCGCCGATCACCGAACAGCATTCGGTGGAGAACTGGCTGCGGCCCTGGATTTGCCCGGCGGTGCCCAGCACGCGGAACAGGTCCAGTTCGTTGTTCAGGGTCAGGTTCTCGCCTTCGGGGGTGTCGGCATGCTCGGCGGCGGCGCCCATGTCCATGGGCTGGCCGTAGGTTTGCACGCGGTAGCCCAGGCCCAGGCTGTGGGCCCAGTTGGCCAGCGGTTGCAGGTGGTGTTCGCGGTACAGGTCGCTGAGGGTGCGCTCGTAGTCGGTGTAGACATCGCTGGCATGGGGCACGGCGCTGGCCAGCTCGAAGGTGGGCACGCGGGTGCGCGGGGCCCCGAAGTGGCGCTGGTTGTCGACGATGACCAGCGGCAGCAGCGGTTCCAGGCGGTAGCCGCGGTGCTGGGCGAAGGCGTCCGGCAGGCCGGGGGTCCAGTTGAGGTGCGAGTCCAGTTCCAGGGAGTCCTCGAACAGGTCGCGGCCGTGCTGGCGGATCAGGCCTTTGAGCGCCGGAGTAAGGATATTGGATTCCCAGTATCCGGTGACCGCCTGGGTGCCGGCTGCGGCGAAGTGGTCGGGCACATAGGCCTGTGGGGCGCTGGCGGCGGGGTTCTGTTGCATGATGGCCAGGGCGGCGGTCTGGCCGGTGCCGCGTTGCCAGTAGCCGATGACGATCCAGTGGCCGCCCAGGGGGGCTTGCCAGTGCAGGGTGGCGTCGGCCTTGAGCTGGACCAGCGAACCGGGTTTCAGGCGGATCGGGGTTTCGGCGCATTGGTCGGCGCACTGCCAGGCCTGGGCCGTTACCAGATGCTGCTGCGTGATCTGCGGCGCGCGGCTTTTCGCAGGTTCCGGCGCGGGGGCGGCGTAGGTGTCGCCACCGCTCAGCACTTTCCAGCCGACCACCAGTTCCTTGGCCGCCTGGGCGCCGTTGGGGTCAAGCCCCGGCACCACCACCGGCCAGGCCGGGCCGATGGTCAGCGATACGCGCAAGTCATTCTTGGCGGCGGCGCGCAGGGTGGCTTCCAGTACCGAGCGCCATGCCGGCGTGCCCCAGCCGTAGCGGTTCGGGTCCACGGGCCCGGCGTTCTGCGGCAGGTCGGCGACCTCGACATTGCCGAAGCCGGCCTGGGCGATGCTATGCATGTCCTGGGCGATCACAGCGCTGTCGGCCTGGGCGCCGGGCAGCCAGTAGCGGATGCTGGGTTTGAAGGCCTGGGTGGGCTTTTCCAACAGCGGGCGTAGTTGATTGAAGTCGTCGGCGGCCGCAGGCAGGCCGGCAACCAGGCAGGCGCACGCCAGGGCTCTGGTCAGCAGGGTGGTAGGCACGATGGCAGTTCCTTCTTCGAAATAAGTCCTGACGCTCAGGCAGGCGAGCGGACAGTCAGCGCAGCTTTGAGAATCCACGGCGCGGAAAGCGCGCCGACGATGGCGGCGTAGACCATCTTGAAGGCCACGAACGGCCAGAACGCCAGGGTGTCCACGGCCAGGGTCATCAGCGCCAGGCAGGTGACGGGCACCAGGGCGACGGTCATCAGCACAGCGACGATCACGGTGCGTGCCGGCAGCGGCAGCGAGGCCAGTGCCGAAATCCATGACGAGGGGCGTGCCTGGGGCGGTGCGATGCGGCCCTGGCGCAGGCGCTGGCGGGTCAACAGCGAGATGGCCAGGCTGCCGAACAGGGTGAGCATGAACACCGTGGGTATCAGGTCGACGGCGATGCCCTGGGTGCCCCACAGCGGGATGGTGGGGGTGTTATGGAACAACAGGGCGGCGAAGAACAGGGCGATGGCGGCGTTGATCGCGCAGCCGAGCAGGGTTTCTCGCTGGATGTAGTGCTGGGCGGGGACGGGCGCTTGGTTCATGGGGTTACACCTGATTTATTGTTAGTGTCCAGGGTGTGGGTACAGACCTATGATTTGATGAACCAGTGCCGGCCTCTCGCGAGCAAGCTTTGCTCCCACAGGCGTACACCTACAGTGGGATTTACATCTGTGGGAGCAAAGCTTGCTCGCGAGAGGCCAGTCAGGCTGGCCTCAACCTTTCAGGTAACGCGGGTAGTGGCCTCCAGAAAGGTCAGCAGTGGGTCGCTGAGCGTGGTGTCGGCGGTGCCGATGCTGAAGCCTTGGGAGAAGTGGTTGTGGTTGGGCAGCACCAGCAGTTCGGGGTTGAACCCGTGCTGGCTGACCAGCCGCGCAAACAGCTCGCCGGCCTGCACCTGCATCTGCGGCAGGTCCAGCTGGGTAAAGCCGATCAGCAGCGGGAAGGGCGCGCTCGACACATGGTCGACGGTGCTGGCACCGTCCCACACCGCCGGGTCGCTGCCAAAATAGGCTTCGTTGCGCGGGTCGGGGGTGTCGATGCTGAACTGCGCCCGCGCCTTGCCTTCCAGCCGGGCGTTGTAGGGGCCGGATAGCAGCACGGCGCCGCGGATGTTCCAGCCTTGCGGTTGAAACGCTTCGCGCAGCGCAACCGCCGCCACATGGGCGGCGCCCGCCGATTCGCCCATCAGCACGATGCGCGACGGGTCCACGGCAAACTCGCGGCCGTTGTCCTGCAGCCATTGCCACACCTGGCCCACGTCCTGCGGGCCGCACGGCCAGCGGCTTTCCGGCGCCAGCCGGTAGTTGGCCAGCACCACGGCATAGCCGTGGCGCGCCAGGAAGTGGCCGATGTTCTGCCGATGCGCTTTGCTGCCGCGAATGAAGCCGCCACCGTGGAAGAACGCCAGCACTGGCCAGCCGCCGGCTGGCGCAGTGCCGGTGGGCGTGAACAGGTCCAGGCGGTGGCGTTCGTGCGCCCCGTAGCTGAGGTCGACGTGCACGTTCGCAGGCTTGGCAGGCGGGGTGTCAGCGTAGAGTGCGGCAACGGCGGGCAAGTCATTGCCCACCTCGCGAATGCGCGCGGCCAGCGCTTCGCTCATGCCGCTCATGCCCGTGCTTCCGGGGTTTTGTACAGCTGGCCGTCCTTCATGATCAGGGCGATGTTGTGCTTGTCCTGCAGCACGGTGACGTCCTCGGTGGGGTCGCCCTTGATCATCAGCAGGTCGGCCAGATAACCGGGCTTGATCAGGCCCAGTTCGTCGCCCATGCCCATGATCTGCCCGCCCAGTTCGGTGGCGGCCTGCAGCACTTCCAGCGGGGTGTAGTCGAAGTGACGTACCCACAGCTCGAGGTCGCGGGCGTTGCGGCCGTTGGGGTTGAACGGGAAGCCATAATCGCCACCCGGCAGCAGGCGGATGCCACGGGCGCGCAGCTTGGGCACCAGGGCTTTCTGGTGTTCCAGCACGATGGCAGCGTCGGCCTTCATGTGGCTCATGTCGAAGTGCGGCGGCGGGTTGGCGTCCAGGGTGGCCTGGATGATGCCGATGGTGGGCGCGACGAAGATCTCGTCCTTGCGCGATTCCAGCAGGTCCAGGCCTTCTTCGTCGGCGTAGGTGCAGTGGTACAGCACGCGGAAGCCGCTGCGCACGCCGATCTTCACGGCTTCGGCGCCGTGGGCGTGGCCGGTCAGCCAGACGTTGGACTCGCGCGCCTGCTCGCCGGCGGCCATCAGTTCGTCGGCCTCGTACAGCAGCTCGTGGGAGGCGCCGGGCTTGAGTGCGCTTTCACCGGAGATCAGGAACTTGACGGCCTTGGCGCCCAGCTCGGCGCACTCCTTGACGAAGCTGCGCATGCCATCGGCACCGCGCTGGTTGCCTTCGACCTTGCCTGGGTCCAGCTCGGTTTCGTTCGGCGGCTCGCGCTCTACCGACGAGGGAATCAGGCGCGGACCGGGCATGCCGCCGGAAACGATATGGGCGTTGAGGCTGATCTCCAGGGACTTGCTCAGGGCGCCGGCGGAGTAGGCGCTGGTGAAGCCGTGGTCCAGCAGGATACGGGCGTTGCGGGCGGCGGTCAGGGCCAGTTCTTCGGGCGGCAGGTACATGCCGGGGACGAACTTTTCCACCGACGTCGGCCAGGTGATGTGGGCGTGGGGTTCGACCAGGCCGGGCATCACCACGTGGTGGGTGCAGTCGAAGATACGCGCGTCATGGGCCGATACGGTCTGCGGCGCACGGGCCACTTCGGTGATGCGGTTGCCTTCAACGCGGATCTCGCCGGCGAAGGCAGCGGCACCGCTGCCATCGAAGATGCGGGCATTGCGGAATACGACGTTCATGGACTGTTCCTTGTAGTTGTAAGCAGTCACGGCTGAATGGGGTCAGGCAGTCAAACGGTGCAGCAGCTCGCGTTGCAGGGTGATCAGCGGGCCGACGCCGGCGGCGGTCGCGTACACATAGTGGTCCGGGCGCACCAGGGCGGCGGTCACGTTGTGGCGCGTGAACCAGGCGGCCAGCAAGCCGTCTGCTTCGGTCAGCGTCTGGCTGTCGAGCACCACGCGCTGCATGCCGGTGGTGGCTTGCAACTGCGCATCCAGGCCCAGGCCCGGGTCGGTCACCACCAATCGCCAGCCACCGCCCAGCACGTCATCCATGCGCTGGCGGCTGCCGTCGCGCAGCAACCACGGCTGCGGGAACAGGCTGCCGGCCGCGGGGCTGTCGACCAGCAGGCCGGTGGTCAGGCGCGGCAGGATATCCTGACGCGGGGTAGGGCGCACGCTGCCGCCTTGCTCGTCCAATAGACGTGCATCGCGGGCACGGGCCTTGTCCACGTCGCGCTCGCAAATCACCGCGCCGACTGACTTGATGGTGGTGGTCAGTTGGCGCACGTGTTCCTTGCGCTCGGTGCTGTAGCTGTCCAGCAAGGCTTCGGCAGCCTGGCCCTGCACGCGGCCGTCGAGCACCGCTCGCAGTTTCCAGATCAGGTTGCTGACGTCACGTACGCCCTGGCACATGCCCTGGCCCAGGAACGGCGGTTGCTGGTGCGCGGCGTCGCCGGCGATGAACACCCGGCCCACGCGCCAGTTCTCGGCCACCAGGGCGTGGAAACGGTAACTGGCCTGGCGCCACAGTTGCGCGTCCTGCGGGCCGATCCAGCGTTCCAATAATGCCCAGGCGCCTTCGGGGGTGGCGGCCTGCACCGGGTCTTCACCCGGCTTGAGCGAGATCTCCCAGCGGCGGTGGTTGCCCGGGCCCATGACGAACGAGCAGGGGCGCTCGGGTTCGCAGTACTGCACGCTGGTGGTGGGCAGCTTGGCCAGGCCCTGTTCGTTGGCCAGCACATCGACCACCAGCCACGGCTCGTCGAAGTCCAGGTCTTGCAGGGTCAGGCCGACCTGTTCGCGCACGGTGCTGGAGGCGCCGTCGCAGCCGATCAGGTAGCGCGCCTTGACGGTCTTGTGCTCGCCGTTTTCGGCCTTGAGCGTCAAGGTCACGTCGTCGGCGCTTTGCTGCAGGGTTTCAAGCTTCATGCCGGTTTCAACGGTGACGCTGGCCAGCGTGGCGATCTTGCGGCGCAGCACGGCTTCCACCGGCGGCTGGGTAAACACCACCGACGGCTGGTGGGCCTGAGGGTAAGGCTCGGGCACCACGGTCATGCGGCGGATCATCTGCCCGTCCAGGCCGTAGTAGCAGGAGTCGGTGAACGGCTCGCAGTACTGCGCCACTTCCTCGCCGATGCCCAGGTGCTGGAACACCCGCAGAATCTCGTGGTCCAGCGCGATGGCGCGCGGCTTGTCGTACACGTCATGGGCGCGGTCGCACACATAGACGCTCACGCCCGCCTGGCCCAGCAGCGCGGCGGCAATGGCCCCCGAGGGGCCGAAGCCTGCGATGGCTACATCGTAGATATCGGCCGCCATGGCTCAGGCTCCTTCGGCCAGGATCGGGTTGCGCAGCAGGCCGACGTTTTCGATTTCCACTTCCACCACGTCACCGGCCTTCATCCACAGTTGCGGGGTGCGCGCCTGGCCGACGCCGGCCGGGGTGCCCATGGCGATGACGTCGCCCGGTTCCAGGGTCAGGCATTCGGACAGCAGCGAGATGGTTTCGGCCACCGACCAGATCATGTCGCTGGTGGTGGCGTCCTGCATGATCTCGCCGTTCAGGCGGCACTGGATGCGCAGGCCGGTGGCGCCGGCAGGCAGCTCGTCAGCGGTGACCACGACCGGGCCCAGGGCGCCGGTGTCGTCGAAGTTCTTGCCGATGGTCCACTGCGGGGTGCGCTTCTGGTAGTCACGTACCGACATGTCGTTGAAGCAGGTGTAGCCGAACACGTAGTCCAAGGCATCGGCCTGGGCCACATGGCGTGGCACCTTGGCGCCGATGACCACGGCAAGCTCCGCCTCGAAGTCGAAGCGCTCGGAGACCTTGGGCAGGCGGCCGGCCACTTCGTGGGCCATCAGCGAGGTTTTGCCACGGTAGAAGAACCACGGGTATTCAGGCTTGCCGCGACCGCTTTCGTTGGCGTGGTCGAAGTAGTTCAGGCCCAGGCAGATAGTCTTGCCCGGCTCGGGCACCAGCGGCGCCAGTTGCAGGTCAATCAGCGGCAGGCGCGGGGCCTGGCTGTCGGCGGCGGCCAGGGCCGCTTCGTTCAGGTCGATGCCTTGTTCCAGTGCCTGGCGCAGGTCGGCCGGTACGTGGGGCAGGGCGGCGTTGAGGTCGATGACCTGGTCGCCTTCGATCAGGCCCAGGCGTGGGGTGCCATTGTGCAGAAAGGTGGTGAATTTCATTGTTATTGTCCTTGCTCTGGGGAGGTGAAGAAGATGTTGCGCTGGGCGTCCTTGAGGGCCGCTGACGGCGGTTGGGAGATGCCCCACTGGTCCACGCGGCCTTCGGGCCAGGTCCAGTCGCCCGGCGCGCCGGCCTGGTAGCTGTCGTCGATCTGCTCGACGTCGGCGGTGTATTCGATGACTTCGCCGAACGGGCCGATGAAGTAGTTGAACGCATTGTTGCCGGGGCCATGGCGGCCTGGGCCCCATTCAATCGGGTGCTGGGCGTCGCGCATGCGGCCACCGCCGCGCATCACCGATTCCAGGTCGGGCATCAGGAAGGCGATGTGGTTGAGCGCGTCGTTGTCGGTCACGCCCAGGGCGATGGAGTGGTGGTCGCGGTCGCAGTTGAGGAAGGCCATGATCTTGGTGCGGTCGGACAGGCGGAAGTCCAGCACGCGCTCGAAGAAGGCCTGGGACTGCGCCACGTCGTGGCTGTTGAGTACCGCGTGGGCCAGGCGGATGGGGCGGTCGCTGGCTTCGAAGGCCTGGCCGCGCTCGTCGCCGTGCACCACGCGCAGGATGCGGCCGTGGGGGTCGCGCAGGGTCAGGGCGATGCCGCCGCCCGGCTCGCTCACGCTGACCTGGTCTTCAATGATCTGCCCGCCGTTGGCCAGCGCCGCTTCGCGAATCTGCCCCAGGGCGTCGGCATCGCGGGCGCGCAGGGTGACGTTGCGGATGGCCAGGTGGTCGGCCTGGTGCAGCGCCAGCAGGTGGTGATCGGCGCCGGTGCCCTTGAGGTAAAGGGCGGTGTCGGTGCGGGCGGCGATGTCCAGGTGCCAGACGCGGGTGTAGAAGTCCTCCGCGAGTGCCAGGTCCGGTACGTCCAGCGCAACGCTGCGCAATGCCTGAATCCATTTGGAAGCCATAAATCAACCCCTGCCTGTGTGAGTCGAGAGTGCGAGAAAACGTTGGGCGTTGCCGTGCAGCAGCGCCTGGATATCGGTGTCGTTCAGGCCGCATTCGGCCAGGCGTGCCACGGGTGTGCGTTCGTGGAAATTGAACGGGTAGTCGCTGCCCAGCAGCAGTTGGCTGGCGCCGAACTTGTCGATCAGGTGGCGCAGGGTCGGGGCGTCGAATACCTGGGTGTCGAAGTACAGCTGGCGCGCCTGCTCGCTGGGCGAAACGGCGATGCTGTCGCGCAGGGTGGGAAAGGTTTTCCAGCCTTGTTCCAGGCGCGGCAGCAATGAGGCGAAGGTGCCGCCGCCGTGGCTGAAGGCCAGGCGCAGGCCGGGGCAGTCACGCAGCAGGTTGCCGGTAATCACTGCAGCGGCGGCCAGGCCGACGTCGCTGGGGTAGGCCAGCACTTGCTGCAACTGCGCAGGGCCGCTGAGGCGGTCCATGCCGCAGGGCTTGAGGGCGTGCACGAACACCGGCACGTCCAGCGCCACGCAGGCCTGGAAGAAGGGGCGCAGGCTGGGGTCGGCCAGGGTCAGGCCGTTGATGTTGCTGCCCAGCTCGACCGCGACCATGCCCAAGGTGCTCACGGCGTATTCGAGTTCGGCGATGGCCAGGTCAACGTCCTGCAGCGGCACGGCGGCCATGCCCAGCAAGGCACCGCCACTTTCGTCGCACAGCTGGGCAATGGATTCGTTGATATAACGCAGCAGGGGTTGGGCGTGGTGCGCCGGCATCCAGTAGCTGAGCAGTTCGGGCATCGGCGAGATGACCTGGTGCGCCAGGCCCATGCCCGGCAGGTCGGCCAGGCGGCGTGGCAGGCTCCAGCATTGGTCGGACACGGTGCGGTACTGCTTGCCGTCGATCATCACGTGGCAGTGGCAATGGCCATCGTGGGAGGGCGCCTGCAGCATGGAGGGCCAGCCGGCAGGTACATGCTTGTCGGCCCAGGCGGGGAACTGGCCGGGGACGAAGTGGGCGTGGATATCGGTGCCCAGGTCTTTAGCGAGCTGGAAGGTCATGGTGATGGCTGTTTTTATGATTGTGTGGAAAGATCCTATATAAAATGATTTTTATCGGCAATATAAAATATTAAAAAATGCTGTATCGGTTTTCGTACAACATCCCAGGCCCCGTTCATGGGGGCCTGGACGCTGCTGTTCAGCGTGCCGCCAGGCCCGCCGAGTCGATGCCTGCAGTCACAATCAGCTCGTCCTCATCGCCTGTCCCACCCGATGCGCCAATGGCCCCCAGCACGTTGCCGGAAGCGTCTAGCACCAGCATTGCGCCGGTTTGCGGAATAAACGGGTGGCTGGAGCTGGTGGCGATCGAGCCGAAGAAAGCTGGCATTTCACTGGCTTTCTTTGCTAATAATCGAGTGTTGGCGCCCATGCCGATGGCGGCGCAGGCCTTGCCGGTGGCGATGGTCATGCGCAGGGCGGTGGCCCCATCCTCACGGGCGGCAGTGATCACGGTGCCAGCGGCATCCACCACGACAATGGCCATGGGCCGGAACTGATGGCTGCGTGCGGCCTGCAAGGCGCCGCGCAGAGCGGCCTGAGCCTGATCGAGGGTAAGGGTAGGCATGACGGTTCCTTTTTATATATTAAATGAACGGTGTGGCTGTATCTGATATGATTGGCTGCGCAATCGCAACCCCGACTGCTTGTTTTTCATTCTCTGGTGCACCTACCCATGGCTCGAACCCCTGCTGTCAGCATCGATAATCGCCCCTCCACCCGCGCCACCGACCTCTATGATCAGTTGCGCGCTGACTTGATCAACGGTCAGCTGGAGCCGGGCAGCAAGCTGGTGATCGATGCCTTGGCGGGTCGCTACGCCACCAGCGCCACGCCGTTGCGCGAAGCGCTGAACCGGCTGATTTCCGACGGCCTGGTGGAAAAGCGCGAACTGCGTGGTTTTGTCGTGGCCGAGGTCAGCGAGCAGGACCTGGTGGAAATCACCAAGACCCGCTGCTGGCTGGAAGAGATTGCCCTGCGCGAGTCCATTGCCCGCCGTGATCGGGCGTGGGAAGAGGAGGTGGTGATTGCCCACCACCGCCTGGCGCGCACGCCGCGCTCGCTGTCCCAGGAGCATTTCGAGGACAACCCCGATTGGGAACCGGCGCATCGCGCGTTTCACCGGGCGTTGATTGGCGGCTGTGGGTCGCGCTGGTTGTTGGCGTTCTGTGATCAGTTGGCTGACCAGCATCACCGCTATCGCACCCTGTCGGCGCCGCAAGCGTTTACGGCCAAGCGCGATGTGAAGTCCGAGCACCAGCAGATCATGGAAGCGGCGGTGGAAGGGCGGGCGGACGAGGCGGTGGGGTTGTTGCGCGGGCATATTGAGCGCACGGCGAGCATTGTTCGGGCGGATTCGCCGCTGTTCAATCAGGGGCGGTGAGGTTCGACGATGTCTTTGTGTTGTTGTCGAATCATGTGAATTTGATATTTACATTAAGGCCACCATCGAGCGCCGCCCGCGCGGCGCTCGATCTCATGCACACAGAAAATCCCCAGCCTAGCCCCCGCACGCCCCCCCATCCCAAACAAAAACCTCCCCCCATCCCTCCTTGACAACCCCTCCACACACCCCTATAAAGAACATGTTCATAAATGATCAATAACAATAAAGGGTGTGATCATATGCGCCGTATCGACCTGCACTGCTACCCCAACACACAACGCTGGATCGACTGCCAAGGCCCCTACGTCGACGCATTGGCCAAGTATTGGCACCGGGAGTGGAAGGCCAAATCCGAAGAAGACGTAGTGCGCGAATTCCAGAGCGCCGGTATCGAGGCGGTGCTGGTGGCCCTGGATCTGCGGGCGACGATCAATACCGTGCCGTGCGACAACGACTACGTGGCCGGCATGCGCGACCGCCATGACTGCATCATCCAGGCCTGGGGCGCGGTGGAGCCGGCCATGGGCCAGGTGGCCATCGATGAAGCCAAGCACGCCATCCGCGACCTGGACATGCTGGGCTTTCACTTCCACCCGATCATGCAGCACTTCAGCGTCGACGATCAGCGCTATTACCCGTTGTGGGAAGAGATCAACGCCCTCAAGGTGCCGGTGATGATTGACGTGGGCATGACCGGCATGGGCGCCGGCATGCCCGGCGGCATGGGCGCCAAGACTCGCCATGCGCATCCTTCGTCGATCGATAACCTGGCAGCGGACTTTCCCGACCTGACCATCGTCATGGCGCACCCCGGCTACCCCTGGATCGACGAGACCACGGTGTGTGCGTTGCACAAGGGCAATGTGTTCTGGGAGATGTCCGGGTGGGCGCCCAAGTACTTGCCCGAGGCGCTGAAACGCGACATGCGCGGGCGGCTCAAGGACAAGGTGATGTTTGGCAGCGACTACCCCAGCATCCCCCACGAACGCCTGTTCAAGGAGTGGGGTGAGCTGGGCTACAGCGACGAGATGCTGGAAGCATTCTTCCACAAGAACGCCGAACGCGTGCTGGGGCTGTGAGATGAGCGCCCAGCAGCACAATGTGCTGACCGAGCGGCGTGGGCATGTGCTGTACATCCGTATCAACCGCCCCGAGGTGCGCAACGCCCTGGACCCTGTGACGTATCACCAGTTGAGCCTGGCCTGTGACCAGCTGGAACAAGACCCCGAGCTGTGGCTGGGGGTGCTGACCGGGGAGGGCGACCAGGCCTTCAGTGCCGGTCGCGACCTCAAGCAACTGGCGCAGATGGCCGAGGCCGATGAAGCCCAGCGCCAGGCCGAAGCCCAGCTGTGGCAGCGCACCCGGCGCCTCACCGACCGCTTCGACTTTGCCAAGCCGCTGATCGCAAGGCTCAACGGCTCGGCCCATGGCGGGGGATTGGAACTGGCCCTGGCCTGCGACATCATCGTCGCGGTCGACCACGCCCAGCTCAGCCTGCCCGAGCCGCGGCGCGGGTTGATCGCCACGGCCGGCGGCGTGCATCGGTTGCCGCGGCAGATCGGCTTGAAGGCGGCGATGGGCTACCTGTTGACTGGCCGCGCCATGACCGCGCAACGCGGCTATGAGCTGGGGCTGATCAATGAAGTGGTCCCCGCCCACTTGCTCGATGAGGCCGTGGAACAATGGGTCGCCGATATCCTCGCCTGCGCGCCACTGGCCGTGCGTGCAACCAAGGCCTGCGCGATGCAGGGCCTGGGCCTGCCGCTGGCCGAAGCCGTTGCCCAGCGCTACGCTGCCGAACAGCAGCGCCAGGCCAGTGCCGACAGCCTTGAAGGGCCGCGGGCCTTCGCCGAAAAACGCAAGCCCCAGTGGCGCGGCTGCTGAACCGTACACGCCCCAGGCTCCATACGTTTGACCCCATGCGGTACTGCCGCAGTACCGCTACCTGAATAACAATAATCACAGGTAAACAGGCAATGAAGACGTCACGCATGTTCTATGGCTGGTGGGTGGTGATGGCCTCGGTGGTGGGCATGATTGTCAGCCAGGGCCCGGTGCTGGTGTTCACATTCGGTATTTTCATGAAGCCACTGGGGGTCGAGTTTGGCTGGAGCCGCTCCCAGGTGTCGCTGGGGCTGACCATCGCCATCCTCACGGCGGCGCTGTGCACGCCCTGGGTGGGGCGCTTGATTGATCGCAGGGGCGCACGTCAGGTGGCGGTGCCCGCGCTGCTGCTGTTTGGCATCGGCATCATGGCCTTGGGGCTGTTGCCTGCCAATCTGCTGGTGTTTTACCTGGCGTTCGGTATCGTCGGCCTGCTGTCCACCGGGGGTACGCCCACGGCTTATGCCAGGGCGGTCAGTTGTTGGTTCGTGCGTCGTCGCGGCTTGGCCCTGGGCTTGAGCATGGCGGGCATCGGCCTGGGGGCGGCGCTGTTACCGATGCTGGCGCAGTACGCCTTGGCCGCTGTGGGCTGGCGATTGGCGTACGGGGTAATGGGGCTGGTGGTCGTGCTGGGCGCCGTAGGCGTGAGCTGGAAGTTGCAGAACAAGCCCGGTGACAAAGGGCTGCAGCCTGACAACCTGACCTGTACCGAGGGGGGCAGGCGGCCGCGGACAGCGTCGGGCTCAGCGTGGGGCAAGCGCTGCGCAGCCGCTCGTTCTGGCTGATTGGCGCTGCGTTTTTCCTGGCTGCATTGGCGATCAACGGCTGCTCGGTGCATTTCGTGCCCCTGCTCACCGACCGCGGCGTCGCCCCGGCCCAGGCCGCTCGCGTGGCGTCCATCGCAGGCATTGCATTGATCGTGGGCAGGGTAGGGGCAGGTTATCTGCTGGATTACCTGTTCGCGCCCTTCGTGACGGTGTTTTTTTCTTTGCCCCCGTAGTGGGCATCCTGCTGCTGTACAGCGGTGCCTCCGGCGCGGACGCCATGTTGGCGACAGGCCTGATTGGCCTGGGCGTAGGCGCGGAGGTGGACCTGATCGCCTACCTGATCGCCCGTTACTTCGGCCTGCGCGCCTTTGGTGAAATCTACGGCTACCTGTTTGGACTGTTCTGCCTGGGCACCGCTTTCGGGCCGCTGCTGATGGGCATCGGGCAGGCCGTGATGGGAAGCTATGACCCGGTGTTGCTGCTATTCGCCGGTTGCATGCTGGTGGCCTGCGTGCTGATGCTGTGCGTAGGCGGTTACCCGGACCTGGCACGGGCGCCGCAGGCCGATAGCGCTACGCCGCCTGCAGGCCGTGCATTATCAGCGCCAGGCGCTTCATCAATTCATTGAGGCCTTCCTCGGGCACCTGGGAGTCGGTGGCCAGCCACATGCGAATTTCGGCCGCCAGCAGGTAGAACATGGTGGAGGCGATAAGCATGTCGTCCTCCTGGCAGTGCACTTGCCCGGCCGCCCGCGCCTGGGTCACCAGGGTGCAGATCGAGTCGATGGTACGCGCCCGGGTGGCTTGAAAGCGTTCGCTTTGCATGCCGGTGGTATAGAAGGTGATCTCGCGGGTCAGGTCCCGCGAGATCACCTTGTCCTGCCCGTAAAACACAAAGAAATGCCGCAACGCCGTGCGCAGGTTGTCCAGCAGCGGCGCCTGGGCCTGAATGTCGGCGAACGCGCGGGTGGTCAGCTCGTCCAGGTCATCGTTGAACACCAGGAACAGCAGGTCGCGCTTGTCGGTGGCGTACAGGAACAGGGTGGACAGGCCGACATCGGCCTCTTGGGCGATCTGCCGCGTGGTGGTGGGTTCGAAGCCGTTTTCGGTGAACAGTTTTTTCGACGCGGCGCGGATGCGCAAAAATTTATCGAGCTTGTTGCGTTCGCGCAAACCCAGCGGCGCATTCGATTTCGCGTTCATATCAGACCTTTGATTTTTCTGGTTTTGTCGGGTTCGGAAAGCCTCATCTTAAGGGATGGCCGGATCCTTGACAAACAATATGATCACGTCTAAAAATGAACGTGTTCAATTAAAAACAACAAAGAGGTTTGCCATGTCCACACCCACCAAAGTCGCCCTGGTCACCGGCTCCGCCTCAGGTATCGGTGCCACCGTCGCGATCGCCCTGGCCACCGCCGGTTACGATGTCATCGTCAATTACAGCCGCAGTGAAGCGTCGGCCAAGGCCACCGTCGAGGCCTGCCAGGCGGCCGGTGCACGTACCCTGCTGCTGCAATGCGACGTTTCGGACGAGACCAGCGTCAAGGCCATGGTCGCCGCCATCAGCGAACGCTACAGCCACTTGGACGTGGTGTGCAGCAATGCCGGCGTGTCCATCGATACCCCGCCGAAAAAGTTCGACGAAATCGACGTGGAGGCCTGGGACCGGGTGTTCGCCGTCAACGTGCGCGGCTTGTTTCTGATTGCCAAGCACACCAAGGCGTTGCTGTTCGAAGCGCCGCGCCCGTGCATGGTCAACACCGCTTCCATCGTCGGCATGCGCCCCGGCGCCCAGCCGTTGCCGTACTCGGCGTCCAAGGCGGCCGTCATCAGCATGACCCAGACCCTGGCCAACGCCCTGGGCCCCAAAGTGCGCGTCAACGCCATCGCCCCCGGCTGGATGGAAGGGGAGTGGATGGAGTGGATGCTGGGTGACAACTACGACAAGTTGATGACCCGCCGCGCCCGTGCCACGCCGCTGCAGCGCTGCGTGACCATGCCCGACGTGGCCGAAGTGGTGCTGACCCTGATCGAGCACATGCACTTTGTGACCGGCGAAACCATTGTCATCGACGGCGGCTTCGCCAAAACCACCTGAGCCGTCCGCCGGGGCCCGCGCAACGCCGTGGCCCCGTACACCTGATCCCGACAACAAAACCTACATCGAGGATTTTTCCATGATGGGATTCGTGCCGTTTCCAGAAAAGTTTGCCGCCCATTACCGGGCCAAGGGGTACTGGCAGGACCAGACCCTGGCCGATACTTTCCAGGCCGTGTGCCAGCGCTATGCCTCGCGCATTGCGGTCTGCGACGCCCACCGTGAAGTGAGCTACGCCGATCTTGACCGGATTGCTACCCGCCTGGGCCTGAACCTGCTGGACGAGGGCCTGGTGCCTGGTGACATTGTGGTGCTGCAACTGGGCAACGTGCTGGAGTTCGTGTTCGTGCACCTGGCCCTGCAGAAGATCGGCGTGCGGCCGATCCTGGCGCTGCACACCCATCGCTACCGCGAGCTGCGCCAGTTTGTCGAGCTGTCCGGGGCCAGCGCCACCATCACCGCCGACCGCTCCAAGGATTGCGATTTCATCGATATCGTCAACCGTGTCCAGGCGGACACCAGCAGCATCCGTCGCAAGTTTGTACTGGGCGCCGCCCCTGCCGGTTTTGTTGCACTGCGGGAGCTACTGACCCGTGAGCCGCAACGCGACCCTGCGCAGATCGCCGCCATCCAGGCCACCATCGACCCGTGCAGCCCGGCGCTGTTCCTGCTGTCGGGGGGCACCACGGGTATCCCCAAGATGATCCCGCGTTCGCACAACGACTACGCGTGCAACTCGCGCCTGGCTTCGCGTTACACCGGTATCGACGAGCAGTCGGTGTTGCTGGACGTGCTGCCCATCGCCCACAACCTGCCGTTGGCCTGCCCCGGCCTGCAGGGGTTCATGCTGTGCGGCGCCAAGGTGGTGCTGCACGCCAGCACCCGCGCCGAAGAGGTTTTCGCCCTGATCGAGCGCTTCAAGGTCACCCACATACATGTGGTGCCCGCGCTGCTGATCATGTGGATGAACGATACCCAGGTGAACAACTACAACCTGGACAGCGTGCGGGTGATCCAGTCCGGCGGCCAGCGCCTGCAACCCGAGACCCGCGCCCTGACCGAACAGGTGCTGCGCAACTGCACCGTGCAGGAGAACTTCGGCATGGCCGAGGGCTTGCTGATGTTCGTGCGCCTGGACGACCCCCTGGACGTGCGCCGCGAATCCGTGGGCCGGCCGGTGTGCGAGGACGACGAGGTGCTGTTGCTGGATGAGGATGACCAGCCCGTACCGGTGGGCACGCCCGGCGAGTTGTGCTGCCGCGGCCCTTACACCCTGCGCGGCTATTTCAACGCGCCGGAGCACAACGCCCGGGCGTTTACCCCCGATGGCTTCTACCGGTCCGGCGACATGATGCGTCAGTTGCCTTCCGGCAATTATGTGGTGGAAGGGCGCAAGAAGGACCTGATCAACCGCGGCGGCGAAAAAATCTCGGCCGAGGAAATCGAGAACCTGGTACTGGCGCACCCGGCCGTCACCAACGTGGCCTGCGTGGCCATGCCCGACCCGGTGCTGGGCGAGAAAATGTGTGCCTACGTCATCCTCAAGCCGGGGGCGCAGTTGAGCCTGGAGGCCTTGGTGAGCTACCTGCAGACCCAGGAAATTGCGCGCTTCAAGCTGCCTGAACGCCTGGAACTGGTGGACAGCTTCCCCTTGTCGACCTTCGGCAAAGTGTCCAAGAAGGATCTGGTGGAGCGGGTAAGCGCCAAGCTCAAGAGCGAGGCCGCCTGACATGAGCGACTTCATCGAATACCAGTTCGACGACGGCGTCGTCACCCTCACGCTGTGCGCCCCCGAGCAGCACAACGCCTTGAGCCACCAGGCCCAATTTGACGCCTTCACCCACGTGTGCGCGCGGATCAACCGCGACCCTGAGGTCAAGGTGGTAGTGCTGACCGGCGCAGGCAAATCGTTCTGCGCTGGCGGCAACGTCAAGGACATGAAGGCCCGGGTAGGGCTGTTCGCCGGCGGCCCTTACCAGTTGCGTGACGGCTATCGCCACGGCATTCAGCAAATCCCGCTGGCGGTGTACCACCTGGAGGTGCCCACCATCGCCGCCGTCAATGGCGCAGCCATCGGTGCCGGCTGCGACCTGGCCTTGATGTGCGACATCCGCATTGCCTCGCAGCAGGCACGGTTTGCCGAGAGCTTCGTGCGCCTGGGCATTGTGCCTGGTGACGGCGGCGCGTGGCTGTTGCCGCGGGCGCTGAACAACCTGTCGCGAGCCTATGAGCTGTCGTTCACCGGGGAAACCGTGTCGGCCGAACAGGCCCTGGAGTACGGCCTGGTGTCACGGGTGGTCGAACCCGACGCCTTGCTGACCACCGCCTATGACCTGGCCAGGCGCATCGCCGCCAACCCCGGCCATGCGCTGCGTCTGACCAAAAGGCTGTTGCGCGAAGGCCAGCACACCCGGCTCGAACCCTTGCTGGAACTGTCCGCCGCCTATCAGGCGCTGGCCCACCATACCGACGCCCACTTGGCCATCGTGCAGGCGCTCTGAACGTTGCCGCACGCCTGCAAGGCGTGCGGCCGGAGGTCATCATGCAAGACGCAGTCATTGTTGCCTACGCGCGCTCGGCCATCGGCAAGGCCTACCGGGGCGCTTTCAACCACACCGCGATGCCCAGCCTGGCGGCGCCGATTATCCAGGCGGCGCTGGCCCGGGCGCAGGTGCAAGGCGCCGAGGTGGAGGAGCTGGTCATGGGCTGTGGTCGCCCGGAAGGCACCCAGGGCAAGAACATCGCCCGCCATAGCGCGCTGCGTGCCGGGTTGCCGGACAGCGTCGCCGCGCAGACCGTCAGCCGCCATTGCGCTTCGGGGCTGCAGGCCATTGCCAGCGCGGCCCAGCGCATTCAGCTGGACGCTTGCGAAGTGATGCTGGCCGTGGGCGGCGAGTCCATCAGCCTGGTGCAGAACGCCCACACCAACGAGCACTACGGCCAAGACCCCTGGCTGCAGGAGCATCGGCCCGATGCCTACCTCAGCATGCTGGAGACCGCCGAGCGGGTAGCCCAGCGCTACGGTGTGTCGCGCAGTGATCAGGACGCCTACGCCTTGCTCAGCCAGCAGCGCACCGCCCAGGCCCAGGGCGATGGCCTGTTTGCCGAGGAGATCGTGCCGTTGCAGGTGGTGACCAAGGCACTGGACAAGGCCACCTACGAATACTACGACAAGCCCCTGTGCATCGACCGCGACGAGTGCAACCGCCCCGGCACCCAGGCCGCGCAGCTGGCCGCTTTGGCGCCGGTGCTGGAAGGCGACCGGCGCACGGTCACGGCGGGCAATGCGTCCCAGCTCAGCGATGGCGTGGCCGCCTGCGTATTGATGAGCGCGGCCCAGGCCAGCGCCCGGGGGCTGAAACCCTTGGGCCGTTTCATCGGCTTCGCCAGCGCCGGGTGCGCGCCGGACGAGATGGGCATCGGCCCGGTGCTGGCCGTGCCACGACTGTTGGCGCGCCACGGCTTGAGCGTGAGCGACATCGACCTGTGGGAGCTGAACGAAGCCTTCGCCGCCCAGGTGCTGTATTGCCAGCGTGCGCTGGGCATCCCGTTGGACCGCTTGAACGTCAACGGCGGGGCCATCGCCCTGGGGCATCCGTACGGCATGTCCGGAGCGCGCATGGTCGGCCACGCCTTGCTGGAAGGTCGCCGCCGCGGTGCCCGCCATGTGCTGGTAACCATGTGCGTGGGGGGCGGGCAGGGCGCCGCCGGCTTGTTCCAGGTGTGCCATGACTGACCCCTGAGCCGCTTTTAACCTGCCTGCACTGTGTCTCTACAACAACAAGAAATGAGGGACTTCAAAATGAATCCAGTTCATCGCCGCGCCGTGCCCTGCGTCAGCCTGCTGTTGTGCT
The DNA here is from genome assembly GCA_000497835.1 of gamma proteobacterium L18. Classification (GTDB taxonomy): domain Bacteria; phylum Pseudomonadota; class Gammaproteobacteria; order Pseudomonadales; family Pseudomonadaceae; genus Aquipseudomonas. The sequence goes on from KI547171.1 coordinate 328,005, forward strand.
TCAGTGGCGCGGTCAACGCCACCGAGGGCAACGGCAACTCCTACCCCCTGGGGGTGGAAACCAACATGTCCGGGCTGATGCTGCCCGAGGGCCTGACGTCGCTGCTGTACTACAACCACTACGAAGCCAGCCACGTCAAAGGTAACGACGGCCACGACAACGCCAACATCGCCCGCTACCGGGTCAAGTCCGACACGGTGTCGTTGCGCCTGAGTTACGTGTGGCCCGGGGTGAAGTGGCTGGGCGCCAACGTCGAAACCCGCGCCGCCCTGGCCGTGCCCACCCTGGATGTCACCCTGGACGTGGCCCGGCCCGCACCGTTGGCACCGCTGGACAAGGGCGGTACCAGCACCGACCTCGCGGACCTGAGCTTTGCCCCTGTTCTGTTGGGATGGCACGGCAAGACCCTGCATCAGACCGCAGGTGTGGAGACCTTTTTGCCCACTGGCAGCTACGACAAGAACGAACCGGTCAATACCGGGCGCAACTACTACCAGGTGGCGCCGTTCTACGCCGTGACCTGGCTGCCCGGCGAGCACTGGGAAGCCAGTGCGAAATTGCGCTACGGCATCAACTCGAAAAACGACGCCACGGATTATCGCTCCGGCGATGAGCTGACGCTGGAGTTCAGTGGGGGGTACCGGTTCAACCAGGCACTGAGCTTCGGTATCAACGGCTACCTCTATCGCCAGACCACCGATGACCGCCAGAATGGGGCGGCGGTGAATGGCAATGGCAATGGCAATCGCGGTTCGGTCAATGCGCTGGGGCCGTATGTGATGTACCGGTTTACCAAGGATTTTGCGCTGGTGGCCAAGGTGCAGGATGAGTTTGATGCACGGAATAAGGGGGAGGGGACAAGGGTGTGGGTGCAGGCGCGGTTGCCGTTTTAGGGAGGGCTGTATGAGTTCGGCGATGGTTTTGCTGTGTTCTTGAGATCGAGCGCCGCCGCGGCGGCGCTCGATCTCAAGAACGCTGAAAAAACCAAGCCAGGCCCCTGCCAGCCCCACCCCGCAGCCACTATCACCCCAACAAACCATTACGCTGCGCAATCGCCCCCAACACCCGGGCACTCCCCTTAACCTCGCGCTTAAACGTTTCCCGATCCACCGCCACCAGCCCAAACTTGGGCTTGTACCCAAACAACCACTCGAAATTATCCAGCAAGCTCCAGTGTACATACCCCAGCACCGGCACCCTATCGTGCATGGCGCGCTGCAGGCCGGCCAACGCTTCAGGGATATAGGCCGCGCGCCGCGCATCGTTGGAGGTGCTGATGCCGTTCTCGGTGACGATCACCGGTTTGCCGGTGGCCTGGTGCGCATAGCGCACGGCGCCTTCCAGGGACGCTGGGTAGTATTCCTCCCCGCTCTCGGTCAACTCGGCGCCCTTGGGTGGCAGCATGGCGCCCTGGGCATTCAACTGCTGTCGGCCGTAGTTCTGCACGCCAATGAAGTCCGACGCCGTCCTGGCGGCTTCCATCCAAGGCCCGTAGACGCTTTCACGCTTGGCGTCGCGCTTGCTGTCCGGGCCCACGGCCTGGTCGTCGGTGATGGACAGGCTGACGCCGACCAGCGCGTGCGGGGCGGCCGATTTGATCGCCTGGTAACCCTTGTGGTGACCTTCCAGCATCAGCTTGAGCTTGGGCTGATATTGGCCGAAGTTGGCCACCGAATAGTTGGCACTGCCGGTGGCCTTGGCAGCGGCTTGCAGCATCTGCGCTTCAACGGCCTTGAACGCCGGAGGGAAGGGCAGCGGCAGCCAGTCCAGAATCGCCAGGATATTGGGCTCGTTGAGGGTAGTGGCGTAGCTCAGGTGTGCACCCAGGTGCGTGGCGGCACGCTCGCAGAAGCGGGCAAACAAATCCGGTGCCCCTGGCGCTTCCCAGCCCCCGCGCGCGGCGAACCAGCGCGGGGTGGTGAAGTGGTTGAAGGTGACCATGGGCGTGATGCCACGCTCAAGGCAGCTGCCCATCATGCGTTTATACAGGTCCAGCATGGCCACGGAGAACTGCCCTTCGGTGGGCTCGATGCGCGCCCATTCCAACGAGAATCGGTAGGTGTTAAGGCCCATGCCTTTCACCAGGCTGACGTCCTCGTTCCAGCGGAACAGGCTGTCGCAGGCATCCCCGGAACGTTCGGCGAACACGGTGGGGGTCACCTGCTCCAGCAGCCAGATATCGGAGTCGCTGTTATTACCCTCGATCTGGTGCCCGGCCGAAGCAGCGCCCCACAGGAAGCCTTTTGGAAATGGCGGGTTCTTGCCGGCGCCATAGCCCAGGCCAGGCAGGCTGGCGGCCAGCGCCAGGGTGGCGCCACCGACCAGAACATCGCGGCGAGTGAGCGGGGCAGAGGTGATTTTCACGATCTCAATTCCTTTTTGTCAGTGTGCGGTTCAGTGGTGCATGCCCGAGTCCAGGCCCAGGAAGCTCTCCAGCTGAATATGGAACAGGAAGCCTGCCGACACGCCGGCTTGGGGGGCGATGCCGTCGTAGGGGTTGATCGTCTTGATCGGGTCCCAGGTGTACATCACGTACGGGCTGACCACCACGCCGCGGGTCAGGATCAGGTTGGCGTCCAACTCCAGCGCGTATTCGCCGCCGGGGCTGGAATAATCCTGGCCCGCCGTGCGGAAGGCGGCATTGATGTACTTCTGTTCGTGGTCGCTGAGTTGCACCCAGTGGGCGCTGAGCGAGTAGGTGTCGTAGGGGCGCGACTTGAACGGTGCGGACAGGATCAGGCCGGTGCTGACCTGGTTGGGAATGCCGTTGGGCACGTCCTCTTCGAACACGTGGCTGCCGGCAAAATAAGCGCTCAGGGCGGTGGGGGTCATGTCCTTGGACTGGCCGCCATCGGCGCGCCAGAAGGTCTTTTTCAGCCCCAGGTAAAAGCCGTTGAGGCCATCGGTGGTAGCGGCCGCGTGGGTGGAGTCGGTGAGTTGCGCGGTACCCGCCGTGGTGTAGTAAGGGTCCTTGCCATCCCGGGTGTTGTGGAAACCCACCAATTCATAGGACTCAGGATAGGCCGTGTTGGAGAAGTCGGTGCGGTAGGCAACGTTGGCCAGGTAGGTGGTGGACATGTTGCCGCCCGAGGAACCGGCGCCGCGTTCCCAGCCATTGGTGAACGGGTAGGCGTCGTTGACGCGCCAGGTGCCTACCTGGGCGCTCAGGGCCGGGGTGAACTGGTAGTTGAACCGCGCGCCCCAGTTGGCGTAAGGCGCCGGGTTGGCGCCCGCGGCGTCCGGCAGCGTGGTGCAGCCCAGGCCCACGTTGCACAGCGGCAGGGCAAAGTAGTTGCCGGCGTTGCTGATACCGCCTTCCACCGTCAGCTTGTCCTGCAGCAGCTTCTGTTCCAGCGTGAACAGGGTGAGGTGGTTGACCTGCGGGATATACGGGCTCGATTTGCTCGACAGGACATCGCCCGCCTGCGCCCCGAAATCAAGATTGTTGCGGTACGGCACGTACAGCTCATTGAAATGCACGCGGGTGCCCTGCAAGCCCAGGATCTTCTCCAGATCGAAGTCGACGCCCACATCGATCAGCGTCAACGACTCGTGGTTACCGGTGTCCGTGCCGACGCCAGGGTTGGCCAGGTAAAACTGGGTCAGCCCCAGGTGCGGGCTGATGCCGCGCTCGTCCAGCCATTTGCCTTGTGCAGCCAGCGGCGGCGGGGTCATGACCGGGATGAACGAGTCGGGGATGCCGACACTGGGGCCGATCGGCTCACCGGGGTATTCCAGGCTGGCCAGTTCAAGCTGCGCCAGGTCGGCGAAGCTGGGCGATGCACTCAACAGCGAGACAGCAAACAGCGAATACTGGGCGTATTTGTTCATGGAGACCTTCTTTTTTTATTGTTGTGGCTCTTTTCACAAGGCGCACGAGTCCCTGGCCAGCGCAGGCGGCACGTCCGGTTGCTTGTGGTGGATCAGGTGTCAGGGGTAGGCGTGATCGGATGGCCAGGGGGGATTGGCCACGCAGGGGGTGACGAGGGCGCACGGCGGGCTGTGTGGGACAGCGTCTACCGCTGCCTGGAGCTGGGTAGTGGTCATGGCGGCTATTTTTATGATTGTTGGTGACTGGAATCCTATACAGAATCAAAAACTGTCGCAATATAAAATATTAAAAATGGTGTATCAGGAATTCGTACACTATTTTCGGGGTTGAACGCGGCTATGATGGCAATTTCTATATTGTGCTGGACTTTCTCGTCATGCCCCGTGCCCGCTACAAAGAAGTGGTCGACATCCTGGCCGCCGACATCCGCACCGGCCGACTGCCCCCAGGCACCCGCCTGCCCACCCATCGTGAACTGGCCAACCGCGAGAAAATGGCCCTGGTCACCGCCACCCGCGTCTACGCCGAGCTTGAGGCCATGGGCCTGGTCAGCGGTGAGACCGGGCGCGGTACCTTTGTGCGTGAGACCTCGCTGCCGCCGGGCCTGGGCGTCGAGCAGCACGCAGTGGCCGCTGGCACCCTGGACCTGAACTTCAACTATCCCTCGGTACCGGGTCAGGCTGAGTTGTTGCGCCTGGCGCTGCGGCAGTTGGCCTTGGCGGGTGACCTTGAAGCCTTGCTGCGCTATCAGCCCCATGGCGGGCGGATGCATGAGCGGGCTTCCATTGCTCGCTATCTGATGGCGCGGGGCGTGCAGACCGAGGCGCACCGCGTGGTGATCGTCAACGGTGCCCAGCACGGGTTGGCCGTGGTCGCCATGGCCCTGCTGCGGCCTGGCGACGTGGTGGCGACCGACGCCTTGACCTACCCCGGCTTCAAGGCCGTGGCCGAGGCGCTGCACCTTGAGCTGGCGGCCATCCCTGCCAAGGACGATCAGCCGGATCTGGATACGCTGGAGCAACTGTGTCGCACGCGGCGGGTACGCGCCGTCTACGCCATGCCCACCTTGCACAACCCGTTGGGTTGGGTGCTGAGTGTTCAGTGGCGTGAGCGCCTGGTGGCCATCGCCCGTCAGCACGAATTGCTGATCATGGAGGACGCCGCCTATGCGTTCCTTGCTGAAACACCGCCGCCCCCGATTGCCACCCTGGCGCCGGACATCACGGTGTATGTCTCGGGGCTGTCGAAGAACATCGCCACGGGCATTCGCGTCGGCTTCGTTTCGGCGCCGTTGGGGCAGGTCGCGGCGCTGGAGCGTGCCATCCGCGCCACTACCTGGAACACGCCCGGCGTGATGACTGCCATCGCCTGTGGGTGGCTGGACGACGGGACAGTCGATCGGCTTGAGGGCGAAAAGCGTGCGGACGCTGTGACACGTCAGGCGATAGCCAGAAAAGCCTTGGATGGGCTGCCGTGGGTTGGCCACCCCAACGCCTACTTTATATGGCTGCCATTGGGCGAGGAGGTGCGCGCCGATGCAGTGGCCAGGGCGCTATTGCAGCAGCAGGTGTCGGTGTCCACGGCTGAGCCGTTTGCGGTTTCTTCCAGCGTGCCGCATGCGATTCGGTTGGCGTTGGGGTCGGTGCCGTTGGAAGGGTTGGAGGCGGCGTTGATGAAGGTTAGGCAGGTGATTGACCTTCATACATGCTAGTTGGGTATTAGTTGTACGATGACCGACCGTCTATCGTTTGCTGGCTAACAAATGTGGAATTAACTAATTAGTACATGTAAAATTCCCCTCATTCGGCCAACGAGCCGCAGGAGCATGCCTCCTTCCTTCTTATAAAAAAGCCCGTCCATGCGACGGGCTTTTTCGTTTCCGATTTTTGATTCACAGCCGCGCACGGACTGCGCACCCCTGTACCCTTTAGAGAGACTGACATCCATGTTGCGCCTGGTTCTGCTTTTCCTGTTGCAAACGTTCCGCCGCCTGTTCAGTGGTACCTCCGTCAGCCCGCGCGCCGAGCTGCAAGGCACCCACGCCGAAGACGACGAAGGTCGTTGGACCTTCTCCTCGATCGCGATTATTTGTGCGCTGGTGATTTACATCATTGGTGGCTTGGGCGTGTACGGCAAAACCCACATCTGGGACACCCTGACGCCTGCGCAGAAAGACTTCATCGTGCAGTCGATGATTACTGATCAGCAGGTTTTGTAAGCTCGTCCTCGCATCGCCAGCTGGCGCCCCAGAAGGGATAGTCGCTGGCGCTGTCCACGATGCCTGCTCGGATTGGGTTCGCCACAACGTAACGTGCCAGGTGCTTGAGGTCGTCTTCCCGACGCAGCGCCTGGTCGTGATAGCCCCGTTGCCAGACGGGGCCCGCGGTAACTCCTACGCGATTGATGCCCAGCGTTGATCTCGATTTCAGACGGCTCATCAGGCTGGCCAATGTGCCTTGCCGCAGTTGTGCCAGCCAATGCAAGTGGTCGGGCATCAGCACCCAGCAGAGGGTGTGGGCTGCTTCTTCCCGTTCAGCCATATTGAGAGCATCGATCACCGGGCGCGCCAAGCGCTCATCGGTGAACAGCGCCTTGCGATTAAGGGTGACGGTGGTCAGTAGATAAATGCGGTTTAATTCCGAGTAGCGTCCGAGCCGCAGGTTGTTGGATTTGTGCATGGGGGAGTGCCTCCTTGGCAAAATTCAAACCTAGTGCATGGCGGGAGACCGTGCTGCTTTTAATGGCCACAGGTTGTTGCAGGCAGATGGATACGCGGTGGATTCATCGCGACCAAGGTCGGCTCCTACGCGCCGATCGGGGTAGGAGCCGGCCTTGGCCGCGATGCGGGTGGCGCCGATGGTGAGACAGGTGGATATGCGGTGGATTCATCGCGACCAAGGTCGGCTCCTACGCCGATCGTGGTAGGAGCCGGCCTTGGCCGCGATGCGGGTGGCGCCGATGGTGAGACAGGCGGATATGCGGTGAATTCATCGCGACCAAGGTCGGCTCCTACGCGCCGATCGTGGTAGGAGCCGGCCTTGGCCGCGATGCGGGTGGCGCCGATGGTGAGGCAGGTGGATACGCGGTGGATTCATCGCGACCAAGGTCGGCTCCTACGCCGATCGTGGTAGGAGCCGGCCTTGGCCGCGATGGGGGTGGCGCCGATGGTGAGACAGGTGGATACGCGGTGAATTCATCGCGACCAAGGTCGGCTCCTACGCCGATCGTGGTAGGAGCCGGCCTTGGCCGCGATGCGGGTGGCGCCGATGGTGGGACAGGTGGATATGCGGTGAATTCATCGCGACCAAGGTCGGCTCCTACGCCGACCGTGGTAGGAGCCGGCCTTGGCCGCGATGCGGGCGACGCCGATGGTGAGGCGTGGTCAGCGTTGGGACTTCAGCTGACCGCGCTGCCCATGCCGCTCCAGCGCCAGCTCGATCAGGCGGCTGACCAGCTCGGTGTAGGTCATGCCGGCCGCCAACCACAGTTGCGGGTACATGCTGATGCGGGTAAAGCCGGGCAGGGTGTTGAGTTCGTTGATGATCACCTCGCCGCTGTCGGTCAGGAATACGTCCACCCGCGCCAGGCCACTGCAGCCCAGTACCTGGAAGGCTTCGATCGCCAGGGCGCGGATGCGCTCGCTGGCTTCAATGGGAATGTCCGCCGGCACCAGCACCTGGGCCGCATCGCCATCGATGTATTTGCTGTCGTAGGAATAGAAGCCGCCCTTGACCACGATCTCGCCGCAGCCGCTGGCGATCGGCGCGTCATTGCCCAACACGGCGCATTCGATTTCGCGGCCCTGTACGGCAGCCTCCACCAGCACCTTGTTGTCGTAGGTCAGGGCCAGGTCCACGGCCTGCCAGTAACCGGCTTCATCCTCGACCTTGCTGACACCCACCGATGATCCCAGGTTGGCCGGCTTGACGAACACCGGCAGGCCCAGTTCGGCCTGCACCTGGGTAAAGTCCCGACGCCTTGCAGTGGCCCGCGTGAGGGTGATGAATGGGGTGATGGCCAGTCCCGCATCACGCAGCAGGCGCTTGCTGATGTCCTTGTCCATGCACACCGCCGAACCCAGCACGTCGGAGCCCACGAAGGGCAGGTCGGCCATGCGCAGCAGGCCCTGCAGGCAGCCGTCCTCGCCCTGGGTGCCGTGTACCACGGGGAAGATCACGTCGATGTGCGCCAGCGGCGAGGCGCCGGTTTCCAGCAATTGGCGCTCGGCCTTGCCGGGCACCAGGGCCAGCTCGCGGTGGGAGCGGTTGAGGGCGATCAGCGCCGGGTCTTCCTGGTTGAGCAGGTAGTTGGAGGCATCGTTGAGGTGCCATTGGCCGTCCTTGTCGATGCCGATCAGCACCGGTTCGAAACGCTCGCGGTCCAGCGCCTCGACGATGTTGCGCGCCGACTGCAACGACACTTCATGCTCGGCCGAACGGCCGCCGAAAATCACCCCTACGCGCATTTTGCTCATGATCAGTTCCTGGTAACCGCAGCCTGACGGCAGCGCCTACGGCTGGATGGGAGACGTGGGACAAGACTGTTACACTGGCTGCAAGAATGCATTGTCAAAGCCGATTTGTCCTTCACGCCGGACAGGCATAATCTGACGCACTGATTGGTTATCTTCAACACAGGAATCCCGATGTCCCAGTTCCCTATCGCTCGTCCACGGCGCCTGCGGCGTTCCGAGAACCTCCGTTCGCTGTTCCAGGAAACCGAGTTCAGCCTGGATGACCTGGTGCTGCCGATTTTCGTCGAGGAAGAGATCGATGACTTCGTGCCTATCACCAGCATGCCCGGTGTGGCGCGCATCCCCGAATCCAAGCTGGCCGGCGAGATCGAGCGCTATGCCCGCGCCGGCATCAAGTCGGTGATGACCTTTGGTGTGTCGCACAAGCTGGACGCCGACGGCAGTGACACCTGGCAGGAAAACGGCCTGGTGTCGCGCATCGCGCGCATCTGCAAGGACGCCGTGCCGGAAATGATCGTGATGGCCGACACCTGCTTCTGCGAATACACCTCCCACGGCCACTGCGGTGTGCTGTGCGAGCACGGCGTGGACAACGACGCCACCTTGCGCAACCTGGGCAAGCAGGCCGTGGCTGCGGCCCGTGCCGGTGCCGATTTCATCTCGCCGTCGGCGGCGATGGACGGCCAGGTGCAGGCCATCCGCAGTGCGCTGGACGAGGCGGGCTTCATTGACACCTCGATCATGGCCTATTCCACCAAGTTCGCTTCGGCCCTGTACGGTCCGTTCCGCGAAGCTGGCGGCTCGGCGCTCAAGGGTGACCGCAAGGCCTACCAGATGAACCCGATGAACCGCCGCGAAGCGGTGCGCGAGTCGCTGATGGACGAGCAGGAGGGTGCGGATGCCATCATGGTCAAGCCGGCCGGCGCGTACCTGGACATCATCCGCGACATCCGCGAAGCCTCGCGCCTGCCGCTGACCGCGTATCAGGTGAGCGGCGAATACGCGATGATCAAGTTCGGTGCCCAGGCCGGTGCCATTGATGAAGCGCGTGTGGTGCGTGAAAGCCTGGGCGCGATCAAGCGTGCCGGTGCTGACCTGATCTTCACCTACTTCGCCATGGACATCGCCCGCGACGGGATTTGATTGCGGCGTTGACTGCTTCCCGAGCTTCGCCCGGTCCCACAAGCGGTATCACCTGACACCCTTGTGGGACCGGGCGAAGCTCGGGAAGGGCGTCCCACAATTTTTCACTCCAGGCGAATAGCCTTTTCATCCTGCGGAATAATCATTCGCGAACTGTGTGTGACAATTGCAGCTTCACCATCTTCGAGGCATTCGATGGACACTCTGCAAAACATGCGCACCTTCGTCTGCGTCGCCGAGGCCGGCAGTTTCAGCCATGCCGCCAAACAATTGAATGTCGCCGTGGCCACGGTGTCGCGCAGTGTCGCGGCGCTGGAAGCGCACCTGCGCGCACGCCTGCTCAACCGCAGCACCCGCCATGTGGCCCTGACCGAAGTGGGCCAGCGCTACCTGGTGCGTTGCGAGCAGATCATCGCCCATGTCGACGAAGCTGAAGTCGAGGCTGGCAACACCCAATTGCGCCCCAGCGGCCGCCTGCGGGTGCATTCGATGATGGGGGTGGGCCGTCACTATGTGGTGCCGGCCATCGCCGACTACCGCCAGCAATACCCTGAGGTCAGCTTCGAACTGACCATGGCCAACCGCATGCCGGACCTGATTGAAGAAGGCATTGACGTGGCCATCGTGCTGGCCCCGCAACTGCCCGACTCGGGGTACGTCAGCCAGCGCATCGGCCAGTCCTACAGCGTGCTGTGCGCCTCGCCCGATTACCTCGCCCGTCACGGCGCGCCGCTAACGCCCCAGGCCTTGCATGGCCATGAGTGCCTGCGGCTGGTCAACCCCAGCAGCGCCACTGACCTGTGGGAATTCCATGGCGAAGACGATGTGCAGCGCATCACCCTGGGGCCGTCGGCGTTCCAGGTGAACATGGGCGATGCCATGATCGAGGCAATCGAATCGGGAATGGGGGTGGGATCGCTGCCGGTGTTCTCGGCCCAGAAAGGCATCGACAGTGGCAGCCTGGTGCGCCTGTTGCCGCAGTATCGGCTGCAATGCCTGAACGTGTATGCGGTGTACCCGAACCGGCGCTACCTGGATGCCAAGATCAAGGTGTTGATAAGCCATCTGCGTGGGGTATTGCCGGGTGGGCAGGTGCAGGCCTGAGGGTCAGTCTTGCGCGCGGGTGTGCTGGGAAGCCACCAGGGCCCGGCGACGGGCCTGACCGCGACGGTATTCGCGGCGATGATCAATGGCGATGCCGCACGATATCAGCAGCAGCAATGCGGAGGCGACGAGACGTAGCATGGGCGGTCCTTACAGGTTCTTTCAATCCGGCGCTACTCTACCAACGGCTAGGGTGCGACGCTAGGTCGCAGGTCGCAAGGCTGTTTTCCAAAACCGGTAACAATCCATTACATCGCGCATCAAAATGAGCCAATGATGCGTCCCAGCATGGCCATGGCGTCCTCGCTGCGTTTGTCCCACGGGTGCCCGTGGTTGAGCCGCGCGCACTGGCTGAAGCTGCGCGTGGCCGAGAAAATCGGCCCCGGTGCGATGCTGATGCCCTGGGCCAGCGCCAGCTGGAACAGTTGCAGGGAATCCACCTGCCGCGGAAATTCAAACCACAGAAAATAACCGCCGTCGGGCCGCGTCACCCGCGTGCTTTCGGGAAAATGCCGCGCCGCCGACGCCAGCATCGCGCTTTGCTGCATCTCCAGGTTGTGCCGCAGCTTGCGCAGGTGACGGTCGTAGCCGCCGTGTTGCAGGTAGTCGGCGATGGCCGCCTGGGCCGGCACGGATGGCGAGATGGTGGTCATCAGCTTCAGGCGGCTGATCTGCTGGGCAAAGCGCCCGCCGGCCACCCAGCCCACCCGGTAGCCGGGCGCCAGGCTTTTGGAAAACGAGCCGCAGTGCATCACCAGGCCGTCGCGGTCCAGGCGCTTGACCGGCTGCTGAGGCTGGGCGCCGTAGTGCAGCTCGCTGTACACGTCATCCTCGATCAGCGGTACCTGATGCTGGTGCAACAGGCCGTACAGCGCCTCCTTGGCGGCGGCCGGCAGGCTGGCACCCAGGGGGTTCTGCAGGCTGCTCATGAACCAGCAGGCCTTGATGGGCAAGCGTTGCAGGCGGTCGGCCAGCACGCTCAGGTCCACCCCTTCGCGCGGGTGCACGGGGATTTCCACGGCCTTGAGCTTCAAGCGTTCCAGTACCTGCAGCGTCGCGTAGAAAGCCGGCGACTCGATGGCCACCAGGTCGCCAGGCTGGGTCACCGATTGCAGGCACAGGTTCAACGCTTCCAGCGCGCCGTTGGTGATCACCAGCTCATCCATGGCCAGGTGCACGCCGCTGATCATGTAGCGCAGGGCAATCTGGCGGCGCAGGTCGGGGTTGCCCGCGGTCATGTCGGCGATCACCGCCTGGGGCGCCATATCGCGCACGGTGCGCGCCATGGAGCGGGCCAGGCGCTGCAACGGATACAGGTCGGGGCTGGGGAACGCCGAACCGAAGGGCACGGTGTTGGGGTCCTTGAGTGAGCCCAGCACCGAGAACACCAGCTCGCTGACGTCCACGTCGGTGCTTTCGGCCTGGCGATCGCTGATGCTGGGCTCGGTCAGGGGCCTGGCCGCCTGCTCGCGCACGTAATAGCCCGAGCGCGCGCGGGCCTGGATAAGGCCACGGTCTTCGAGCAGGTAGTAGGCCTGGAATACAGTCGATGGGCTGACCACGAAGGTACGGCTGGCGGTGCGCACCGAGGGTACTTTCTCCCCGGCCTTGAGCACGCCGGTGCGGATCATCAGGGAGATTTCGTCAGCGAGCTGTTCGTAGCGTTTCATGATGAGCCGGCGCGGGGGAGGGGGCACCAGCATGCCGCTGAATCTGCTCACATACCAGCGGCAGATTCAGCGCAAAACAGCGGATCAGATGATTGCGTCGTAGCCCGGTACCGGGTGCGGCCATGGGGTGAGGATCTGGAAACCGTCGTCAGTGACCGCCACCATGTGCTCCCATTGCGCCGACAACGAGCCGTCGCGGGTCAGCACCGTCCAGCCATCGGCCAGGGTATGGGTGCCGCGCTTGCCGGCGTTGAGCATCGGCTCCACGGTGAAGATCATGCCCTTGACCAGCTTCATGCCCTGGCCCTTCATGCCGTAGTGCAGCACTTGTGGCTCATCGTGATAGACCTTGCCGATGCCATGGCCGCAGTACTCGCGCACCACGCTGAAGCCGGCCGCCTCCGCGACGGTTTGAATCGCATGGCCGATATCACCCAGGTGCGCGCCAGGGCGTACCTGGCGGATACCGGCGCACATGGCGTCGTACGTGGTACGTATCAGGCGCTGGGCGTCATCGCTGACCTGGCCCACCGGGTACATGCGGCTGGTGTCACCGAACCAGCCATCCTTGATCACCGCCACGTCGATATTGAGGATATCGCCGTCCGCCAGCACCTTGCCGTTGGGGATGCCGTGGCAGATCACGTCGTTGACCGAGGCGCAGATGGTCTTGGGGAAACCGTGATAGCCGACGTTGGCCGGCTTGGCCTTCTGCACCTTGACGATGTAGTCGTTGCAGAGACGGTCCAGCTCATCGGTGGACACGCCAGGTTTTACGTAGGGGGTGATCATGTCCAGCACATCGGCGGCCAGCTTGCCGGCGATGCGTGATTGTTCGATACCGGCGGCGTCGTGAATCGTGACTTTCTTGCTCATTGGGCGCTCCCGGCCAGTTGGCGTTGTTCCATGCAGGTGGCGACCGTCTGCAGGTCGAAGCCGCCGGCCTGTTCGGCGCGGATCAGCAATTGCGTGAGTTCGTTGTGGGGCAGGTGAGGGTGCAGCTCGGCAAGCATGCCGATGCGCATCCAGTGCTCGGCCTGGGCGTTGATGGAGCGGCTCAGGGCGTTGGAGGTGATGCGCAGGTTTTCGTGCATCACGTCGGAGATTTTGACGATACCCATGGGGGGACGGTCCATATATGAAGTGTATATGGAACGTATGGTAGCGTGGTTGGCGAGGCAACGCCAGCATTGATGCCGAACCTACAAGGCGGACCAGGCAATGGCACAGACATAACTGGCCCGAAACAAATGTAGGACCGGCCTGTGGCCGGGAAGCGCCGCGCGGGCGGCGCTCGATCTCAAGAACGCAGAAAAAAACCTCGGCTGGCGCTTGGTGGCCGTAACGCGATTGTCAGGCGGGATCTTCCAGGAAAACCTGGGACGCCTGCCTTGAAACCGCGTCATGGCTCAGAGGTGCATGCCTTTGTTTTTCTGTCGGTCTTGAGATCGAGCGCCGCCCGCGCGGCGCTTCCCGGCCACAGGCCGGTCCTACATTTGTTTCGGGCCAATTTTGTCTGTTAGGTCACCTGGTCCGCCTTGTTTGTTTGGCATCAAATCGGCGTTGGAGTTACCAGCGGCCGTACCCTGGGCGGTGGTCATAACGGTAGTAGTCGTCATGACGATAGTGGCCGCCGTAGTAGTAAGGGCGTGGCGGCGGGGCAGGTACGTAGGCGACCGGCTGTTGGTAGTAACCCTGATACACCGGCTGCTGGTAATACCCCTGATACGCCGGACGGTAGTGGTGGTGTTCATGCACCGGCCCGCTCAGGGCCCCGGCCACCACGGCGCCCACGACGGCCCCGGCGATGACGGGCACGATCACGTCGCGTTCACCTGCGCTGGCGGTACCGGCGGCAATCAGGCAACCGGATAGAATCAGGGCTTGGGTCATCTTCGAAATCATGGGTGTCTCCTTTGGCGGGTAATGGGTTCGCCATGGAGCTATGAAACAACGGATTCGTGTAAGTGGATGTCTACAATCGGTAAAGATTGGGTAAACCCGTCGCCGCTGTTGCGTTGTGGGAGCTGGCGGTCAGGGGCGGCTTTCGACTGCCATGCGTATGGCCAGGCCGGCGAGCACGGTGCCCATCAACCACCGCTGCACTACCTGCCAGGTGGGGCGGTTGGCCAGGAAGGCGGCGATGGTGCCGGCCATCATGGTAATCAAACCGTTCACTAACAGGCTGATGACAATCTGCGTGCTGCCCAGTACCAGCGACTGTGCCAGCACGCTGCCATGGCCGCTGGGGCTGACGAATTGCGGCAGCAGCGACAGGTACATCACGGCAATCTTGGGGTTGAGCAGGTTGGTCACCAAACCCATGGTGAACAGTTTGCGCGGGCTGTCGGCGGGCAGGTTGCGCACCTGGAACGGCGAACGGCCGCCCGGTTTCACCGCTTGCCAGGCCAGGTACAGCAGGTACAGTGCGCCGCCCAACCGCAGCGTGTCGTAGGCGAACGGGACGGCCAGCAGCAGGGCGGTGATGCCCAGGGCAGCGCACAGCATGTAGATCACAAAGCCTGCGGCCACGCCGCTCAAAGAGATCAGCCCCGCCGTGCGGCCTTGGCAGATGGAGCGCGAAATCAGGTAGACCATGTTCGGCCCTGGGGTCAGCACCATGCCCAGGGCGATCAGGGCAAAGGCCAGCAGGCTGGTTGATTCGGGCATTGTCAGACTCCTGTCGGGAAGGGCGCGGCGCAGTATACCTGTAGCCCTTGCAGCGAGGCTGCGGCTACGGGATGCAAATCTTCCACAGCCCCCTCAAGCGCGGCGCTATCAGGCCGATATCGCGGTCACGATTCTGCCTTCCATGCCTTGAGATACGGTCCCCATGATGTTTAACAAGCGGTTGAAACAAGAACTGGCGGTAATCGGTGAAAAGTTGTCCATCAATGAGCAGGTGATCGAAAGCCTGGACAGCGAGATGCTGACGCTGAACCTGGACCCTCAAGGCCGGGTGATCTACGCCAACGACAACTTCAAGCGTGAAATGCACTACGGCGGTGATCAGTTGATCGGCCGCGCCCTGGTGGACCTGGTGCCCAGCGATGCCCGTGGCACCGAGCATTTCAAGCGCATGAAAACTGCCCTGCACAGCGGCGCCCATTGGGCGGGTGCGCTGCAGTTGACCCGGGGTGACAACGCCGATGCCTGGTTGCGGGCAATCGTGCAGCCGGTGCGTAACAGCCAGGGCAAGATCCTGCACTGTTCGGTGTACGCCAATGACTTGACCCGTACCATCGACACCTCGCGCGAGCACGAAAACCTGATCGATGCCCTGCAGCGGTCCACGGCGGTGATCGAGTTCAATCTGGACGGCACTGTGATCACCGCCAATGACCGTTTCCTCAGCGGCATGGGCTACCGCTTGGAACAGGTCAAGGGCAAGCACCACCGCATGTTCTGTGAACCTGATGAGGCCCAGTCGTCGCAATACGAAGCATTTTGGGACACCCTGCGCCGTGGCGAGTTCGTCGCCAACCGCTTCAAGCGCGTGGACAGCGCTGGGCGTTTGGTGTGGCTGGAAGCCTCGTACAACCCCATCGCCGACGTGCATAACCGTTTGTACAAGGTGGTGAAGTTCGCCACGGTGATCACCGACCAGGTCAACCGTGAGCTGGCCGTGGCCGAGGCGGCGGACATTGCCTACAGCACCTCGGAAGATACCGACGCGGCGGCACGCCGGGGCAGCACCGTGGTGCAGGAGACCGTGGAGGTGATGCGCCAGTTGGCCGCGCAGATGCAAGCGGCGGCGGACGGTATTGCCGCGCTGGACAAGCAGTCGCAGGTCATCGGTACCATCATCAAGAGCATCAGCAGCATTGCCGATCAGACCAACCTGCTGGCACTGAACGCGGCCATCGAAGCGGCGCGTGCCGGGGAGCAGGGGCGTGGGTTTGCGGTGGTGGCCGATGAAGTGCGGCAACTGGCGTCGCGCACCAGCACGGCGACCGAGGAGATTGTCGCGGTGGTGCTGCAGAACCAGAAGCTGGCCGAAGAGGCCGTGCAGGTGATCGAGCAAGGTAAACGCCAGGCCGAGCAGGGGCTGGGGTTGGCGGCGCAGTCAGGGGCGGTGATTGCCGAGATTCAGGATGGGGCGCAGAAGGTGGTAAGTGCGGTGGGGCAGTTCAGCAGCCAGTTGTCTCACTGATGGCAGAACTGTGGGACCGGGCGAAGCTCGGGAATGGCCAGACAGGACGACTGGGCTGTTCGCTTCCCGAGCTTCGCCCGGTCCCACAGGTTACTTCAGTTTCTGGCGTTCTTGTGCCAGGTCGCTGGCGCTCAGCGGCACGTAGCCTTCTTCGCTGGCCGTCTGGGCGCGCACCAGGGCCTGGCCTTCATCGCTCAGGGCGATGCGCAGGTACTCCTTGATGAACGGCTCCAGCGTTTCCCCTGACGCTGCGTTGACGTACAGGTGCAGGTACGACGATAGCGGATAGGCACCCGCCGCCACCTCTTCCAGGCCAGGGCCGTGGGCCGCTTCGCCAGGCTTCACGCTCAAGGGCACAATGCGCAGCTGGCTGCCCTTGGCCCAGCCCACCAGGCCAACGCCATGGCTGTCGCTGGCCACCGCCTTGAGCACCGCCCCCACGCTGTCCAGCGCTTCGTAATGGCTGCTAAATGGCAACCCGCCAAAACGATCCATGCGCTGGTTGGTGGCAAAGCCGCCGTCATCGCGCAGGCCGTAGACGTGGATGCGGCGCTGGGCCCAATCGCCGGTCAGGCCCAGTTGGCCCCAGGTATTGATGTCGCCGTTCGGTTGGCCAGCGGTCGTCAGCGCGGCAAGTTGCGCCATGCTCAGTTGCTTGAGCGGATTATCCGGATGCACGTACACCGCCGGTGCGGTCTTGCCGTTCTCCCGCGGGCCATAGCCCGAATAGCCGATGCGAATGTCCAATGGCTTGCGCCCATAGACCTGCTCGAACCCATGCATGTCGCCCAGCCACGCTTCGCGCGACAGCGGCGCCACGGCGGTGGCGCCGGCGGTGAGGGCCGGCATGCCCACGGAAGACCCCTTGGCCGTGACGGCGAAGCGCACGCCCGGGTGTTGTTTGATGAACAGCGCATTGAGCTGTTCGATCAACGGCTCCATGCCGTCATTGCCGATGATGGCGACGGCGCCGTCGGCGGTCAGGTAGCTGGCGTGGGCGGGCGGTTGCAGCGTATCGGCGCAGGCCCAGCCCATCGGCAGGGTCAGGGCAATCAGTGCAGCACGTTTGATGACAGTGATCATTGCGGGGCAACCTCGTCGAGTTTGGCCAGCTCGGCGCGAGCCTGTTCGGCGCTTAGCGGGAAATAGCCCTTGGGCTGGCTGGCGATGATCTGCTGGCCTTGGCGCGACAGCACAAAGCGCAGGTATTCACGCGCCACGGGGTCGATGGCCTTGCCGGGTTCGCGGCGCAGGTACAGGTACAGGAAGCGGCCGTAGGGGTATTGGCCGGCGCGCACCTGGGCTTCGGTGCCCGTGGTCAGGCTGCCGTCTTTGCCGACGATGGGCAGCGCCTTGATCTGCGCATTGCTCAAACCGATGGCGGCCACGGCCAGCCCGGCCGGGTCGGCGGCCAGGCGGGTGAGGATGTCCTCGGTGTTGCCGTAGGCTTCATAGGCCGGCGACAGGCTGCGGCCTTGCAGGTGATTGCTTTGCAGATAGGTGCCGAACCCGGTGAACTCCGGGGTGCCATACGGGTGGATACGGCGCCGTGCCCACTCACCCTTGAGCCCCAGTTGGCCCCAAGTGGAAAGGTCACCCTGCGGGTTGCCGATGCTCAGGGCGCGGCTGACCTGTTCGGCGCTGACCCGGGCCAGCGGGTTGGCGCGGTTGACGTACACCGCCAGCGAAGTGGCCAGGTGCTGGGAGGTGTCGTTGGCGGCCAGGGCAATGCGGATTTCCAGCGGCGCAGTCCCGACGATCTTGCGGTAGGCGCTGACCTCCAGCGGGTTGATCTCGCGGCCCATGGCGCCGAACAGGGTGACGCCGTGGGTCAGCAGCGGCACGGCGCTGGTGGTGCCCTTGGACTCGTCCTGGAAGCGCCAGCCTGGGTGCTGCTTGAGCAGCGCCGCGTTGAAGCGTTCGACGATATAGCGCACATGCTCGGCGCCGCCGATGCGGATGGCGCCGTCGTCGCTGAGGTAAGGCGCGCCGGCGCCCGGTTGCACGTGTTCGGCCTGGTAGGCCGGCAGTTGCGGGTCCACGGCGGCGAGCGCCGGGCCCGCAACCAGCACACCGGCCAGGGCCAGTGCGCGGGTCAGGGTAGGGGTCATGTTCAGTCCTTGGGGTTAAAAGGCCAGGGTGGCCTTGGCGATGACCTGGCGGGGTTCGCCAATGACAATGGCTGGCGAGCCGGTGCCGCTGCTGGACACGTAGTAGGTTTCGTCGAACAGGTTCTTGACGTTCAATTGCAGGGTCAGGTCCTTGTGGTCCAGCTTCATCTTGTAGGCGACGAAGGCGTCGGCGACCTTGGCCGACGGCAGCCAGTATTCGTTGCCCGAGCCGTCGTTGGCGCCCCATTTGCTCATGTAGCGGCCGCCGAAGCCGGCGCGCAAATCGCCAATGCCGACATGGCCAAAGTCGCGGGTCAGGTACAGCGCGGCGGTATTTTTCGACACGCCATCCAACGGCGTGCCCTGCAGGATCGGGTCCTTGGTCCATTCAGTGTCGGTCAGGGCGTAGCTGCCGGTCAGGCTCCAGAATTCGTTGAGCTGGCCGGTCACGTCCAGTTCGATGCCGCGCGAGCGCGCTTCGCCGCCAATGCGCGAACAGCTCTCGCCTGCACCGCAAGCCGCGGTGGTCTGCACGTTTTTCTTGGTGATGGTGTAGGCGGCCAGGGTGGCGGTGAGGTAGTCGTTCTGGAATTTGGTGCCGATTTCGTAGGCCTTGCCTTCTTCAGGCGCTACGTCGCCGAGGGCAGTGGCGGTCGTGGCCGCGATGAGGGTATTGGGGCGGAACGATTCGGTGTAACTGCCGTACACCGACCAGTCTGGTCGGATCATGTACACCAGACCCAGGCGTGGCACCAGCTTGCTGCGTGAGGTGTCGGCGCCGACGATGAATGGGCGGCCTTTGCCGGTCAGCTCGCTGAACGACTCGTAGCGCAGGCCGGCCTGCAGAATCCATTGGTCGTTCAGGTGAATGGCGTCCTGCACAAACAGCGCATGGGTGTGCAGCAGGTCGGTCTGGTCGCTGTTGGCGGCGCTGACGGTGCTGGGCTGCGCAACCTGGCCGTAGACCGGGTCGTTGTAGTTGAACCCCGTGTCATTGGCGCTGCGGTACAGGTCGCCCAGCGTGCGGTCGTTGTGCATGTAGTCCACGCCCACCAGCAGTTCATGGCGCATGCCGCCGAACTGCAAGTCGCCCAGTGCGCTGACCGTGGCGGTGTGGGCCACTTGCAGGGCGTCGCGGGTGGCGTCGCCGCGGCGGGTGACCTGGCCCGTGGTGAAGTTGGCCGAGATGTAGCGCGACTGATGGTCGTTGTAGTAGTTGCGGCTGTAGCCGTAGCCGGCCTTCAGAGTCCAGTCGTCGTTGAGGCGGTGCTCGGCGGTCAGGTTGAAGGCGTCGGAACGCCCGGTGGTGATGTTGAAATGCTCGTCCAGGCGGCGGGTACGCGGGATATCCAGGACCTTGCCGGTGGTGGTGTTGATCTGCGTGCCGCGGTCGAAGGGCACGGAGTATTCCATGTGCTCGTAGGCCGCGGTGATGGTGGTGTCATCGCCGAACCACGACAGCGACGGCGCGATGACTTCCTGGTCGGTACTGCCGAAGTTGCGCCAGTAGTCGGTCTGCTGCTTGTCGTAGATCAGGCGATACGCCAGGCCGGTGTCGCCCACGGGGCCGGTGGTGTCGAGTTGGCCGCCCCCGCCGCCGAAGCTGGTGCCCCAGCCGGACACGCTGGTGGCCTGGGTCAGTTGCGGTTTCTTGGTGACCACGTTGATCACCCCGCCCGGGTCCTGCACGCCATACAGCATGGAGGCGGGGCCCTTGAGCACTTCCACGCGTTCGGTAGTGGGGGTGAAGTTGCGTGCCTGCACCGACTGCATGCCGTCGCGCATGATCGAGTTGTCGCGGTTGGTGCCGAAGCCGCGCTTGATGATGGCGTCCTGGGTACCGCCCAAGGTGTTGCCCTGCTTGACGCCGCTGACGGCGTTGATGGCTTCGTCCAGGCTTTGTGGGGCGCGGTCTTCGATGACGCGGTGGGTGACGACGTTGACCGAGGCGGGCACTTCGATCAGTGGGGTTTCGGTGCGGGTGGCTACGGTGGAGGCTACGGCCTGGTAGCTGGTCTGGCTTTTTTCGGTGGTGGTGGCGGGTACGCCGGTGCTGTCGATGGTGGTGGCGCCCAGTTCTACGGTGTCGGCGGCCCACAGCGGTTGCGCCAGGCTGAGCATCAGCACGCCGCTGGCGCAGGCGCTGCGGTAGCGAGGGTTGGAACGGGGGAGGGACAGGGGGGCTGACTGCGGCCTGGATGTCATGCTGATGCTCTGCTCAAGGGGTGTGAATGGAAATGGGATTGCCTTTCATTCACAACACGAAAGCTGACAGCAAACACCTCAGTGAAGAATTGAAATTATTTTAGGTTTTACCGAATACCTGTCTTCAGGCACGCCAGCCAGCTTCGCCACACCACGAACCGCTTTTGCTTCCGTGAGGCCTTTGATCTTGATTGTGTG
>KI547171.1:349885-372658 GCA_000497835.1 gamma proteobacterium L18
ACGCTGAAGGCCGCTTGATCGACGCCTCCGGTCGGCCCTTGGCTCTAACGGGGCCGAAGATCAAAAGCAAGATCAAGAGCAAGAGCAAGAGCAAGAGCAAGAGCAAAAGCAAAAGCAAAAGCAAGATCAAGAGCAAGAGCAAAAGCGGCCGCCGCCGTAGTTTGCCTAGAAGGACACGCTGGTGCTCAGCACGACCTGTCGCGGGTCGCCCACAGCGACCACATACTGACTCACCGCCGAAGGGTAATAGTGCCGGTCGAACAGATTATTGATGTTCAACTGCACCCGCAGCTCATGACCACCAACCTGGGTGTCATAACGGGCAAACGCATCGGTCACGGTGTAAGCCGGCAATGTGAAACTGTCCTGCGGATCCCCCGCACGTTCCCCCACATACCGCGGGCCGCCGCCGACGTGCAGGCGGTCACCGCCCAGCAAGGTTCCCAGGTCGTGGCTCACGTACAGCGAAGCGCTTTGCCGGGGCACGTTCTGCAGCGGGTTGCCGCGCAGTTGCGGGTCACGGGTGACCCAGGCGTCGGTGAAGGCATAGGCCGCCATCACATCCCAGCCGGGCGCCAGGCTGCCGCTGGCCTCAAGCTCGATACCGCGCGAACGCACGGCGCCGGCGTTGCGGCTGACCGGCAGGTCGTTGACGGTCTCGCTGACCAGCACATTGCGCTTGCGGATGTCGTACAGCGCCACACTGGCAGACAGGCCATCAGGATGCTCGTATTTGAGTCCCGTCTCCCACGCCTTGGCCTGCTCGGGGCGGATGGTGGAGTCGATGATCTGCGTGGTGTCGGCATTGAGCGGCGCGATGCTGGAGTTGGGCTTGAACGACTCGCTGTAGCTGACGTACCACGACCAGTCCGGGGCAAAGCGGTACACCAGCCCGGCGCTGGGTACCCAGGCAGTGCCGTTGATGTCGGTGTTGGCGTGAAAGGGGCGGCCGCGTCCGGCGTACTGGTCGTAGCTGAGCACGCGAGCGCCGACGATGACCAGCCATTGCTCGTTCAAATGGATCGAGTCACGCAGGTACAGCGCCGTGGTACGCAGGCGATCCAGCTGGGCGCTGGAGCTGGCGGACACGCTGGTGGGCGCCACTTCCTGACCGTATACCGGGTTGACGTAGCTGAAGGTAGTAAGGCTGTTCTGCCGCAGCAGGTCGTCACGGTAATACAACCGATGCTCTTCGCTCAGGCCCACCAGCACCTCGTGCTCCAGGCCCAGCCAGGTGGGGCTGCCGGACAGTTCCAGTTCGCCCTGCTGGGCACGGCTGACCGAGCCCAGGGTGCCGTCCATGCTGCGGGTGAGGGTGCCGGTGCTGGTGTTCACCCCGGTGATGCGCACCTGGTAGGCGTCGTAGGTTTCCTCGTTGTAGCTGTAGGCGCCGTGGGCTTGCCAGCCATTGTCCCATTGATGGTTGTAGCTCAGGCGCACCAATTCCGAACGGCCGGTCATGTCGTTGAACGGCTCATCCAGCCGCCGGGTATAGGGGATGTCCAGCGGCCGGCCGGTATCGGGGTTGATCACCGTGCCGCGGTCGAACGGGGTGACGAAGGTGCGGTGCTCGTACGCCAACTGGATCTCGTCGCGCTCGCCGTACCAAGCCAGCGACGGCGCCACCAGGGTTTCGCGGTGCACGCCGTAATTGCGCCAGTAGTCCTCGTCCTGATGATCAACGATCAGCCGGTAGGCCAGGCCGTTGTCACCCAGGGGGCCGGTGCTGTCCAGGCTCACGTCGCTGCCGTCACGGCCATGGGCGAAGCTGGACGCCTTGGTCTGCAGTTCGTTGTGGGCGGTGAGCTGCGGGGTCTTGCTGACCACGTTGATCACCCCGCCAGGGTCCTGGATGCCGTACAGCAGAGCGGCGGGGCCTTTGAGCACTTCGACGCTGTCGGTGGTGGCGTTGAAGTTGCGGCCCTGCACCATGGGCATGCCATCGCGCAGTATCGAGCCGTCGCGGTTGTCGCCAAAGCCACGCTTGACCAGGGTGTCCTGGGTGCTGCCCAGGGTGTTGCCCTGGGTCAGGCCGCTGACGTTGCGCAGGGCGTCGTCCAGGTTGCGCGGTTGCTGGTCGCGCAGCACGGTGTTGTTCACGCGGCTGATGCTGGCCGGCTGCTCCAGCCAGCTCGACGAGCTGCGGGTGATGCGCGCCACGGCGGCGGGTTGGTAGCTGGCCAGGCGTTGGCCGTCGATGTTCAGGGGTTGCAGCTGGATCTGGCTGGCGTCGACGGGTGGGGCGGTCAGGGCCAGGGTTTTATCGTCGGTGCGCCGGTAGCGCAGCCCGGTGCCCGCCAGCAGGCGGCTCAAGGCTTGCTCCACGGTCAGTTGGCCGGTTACTGCTGGCGCCTGCACCTGATAAGGGGTGTCATCGACATAGACGATATTCTGCCCGGTCAGGCGGCTGAGTGCGGCCAGGGCGTCGGGCAGGGGCTGGGGCTTGAGGACGACGCCATACTGCGGCGCGCCGGCCACGGGCGCGTCGGCCTGGGCTAACAGCGGCAGGCTCAGTGGGGTGGTCAGTGCTGCTGCCAGCAAGGAAAGTCGCAATCGGCAGCGCATCGAATCTCGGCTCAGGGGTTATGAGATGCGAATATATCTCATTAGCTTTAAATGTGCACCTGCGATCCTTTAGCAGCACCTGTCTTGAAACTGCGTCGCCTGCATCGCGACTAAAGTCGGCTCCTACAGCGCGGCGTTTGTCGTGCGGGGTAGGAGCCGGCCTTGGCCGCGATGCAGGCAACAGGTTCAGCGGATGATCAGGTTGCCGCCCGGCAGGCGCTGCTGGGTGTAGCCCAGCACGCCCTGGAAAGCGTCGAGCACGGCTTGCGGGTCGTTGCTGGCGAAGTCGCCGCTGACCTGGCGTTTGCCCAGTTCGCTGCCCAGCAGCACGATGCGCCCGGGGTAGTAGCGTTGCACCACGGCCAGGGCGTCGGCGAGGGGTTGGCGGCGGAAGCTCAGTTGTCCTTGGCGCCAGCTGAAGGCCTGTTGCGGATTGACTGTTTGCAGCGCCCCGGCATGGTCTTGGCCGTAGTCCACGCGCTGGGCGGCGGTGAGCAGCACCGGGGTGACGTCCCGGGCCGCCTGGACCGCGACCTTGCCTTCTTCCACGGTGACCTGGCTGCCATTGGCCTGGCGGCGTACTTCGAAGTGGGTGCCCAGCACGCGCACTTCACCGCCATCGGCGTGCACCACGAACGGCTGGCCGTTGTGGCTGACATGGAAGTACGCCGCGCCGCGGCGCAGGTGCACGGCGCGGCCCTGGGCGGTGAGCGCAACGTCGATGGCGCTGTCGCCGTCCAGTTGCACTTCGCTGCCATCGGCCAGGCTGAGAGTGCGCAACTGGCCCGGGGCGGTGTGGTAGTCGGCCTGCAGGTCGTCCAGCCATCGCTCGGGCTGCCAGGCCAGGGCCAGCATGCCGGCCAGCAGCACGGTAGCGGCCATGGCCACGGGCAACAGACGGCGGCGAGCAGGGCGGGCCTGGGCGCGGCGCAGCAGGGCTTGCAGGGCGGCGTCTTCTTGCTGGGCCAATTGCGTGGCCGCAGGGCCGGTAAGCTGCCACAGGCGGCGCGCATCGCGGTATGCGTCGGCGTTGGCCGCATCCTGGGCCAGCCAGCGCTGCAGTTCCTGCTGGTCGGTGGCGGGCAGGCGCGCCTCGTCCAGGGTCGGATTGCCGGGCTCGGCCGCCAGGCGCGTCACCCACAGCAAGGCGACGTCCGCGCTGGCGGTGCGAGGGGAAAAGCTGACGACGTTCATGGCCTGGCCTTCACGGTGGGGTCTTCGACGCTACGCTTGCAGGCCTGCAAGGCGCGCATCATATGTTTTTCCACGGCGCTGGCGGAGATGTCCAGCGCACGGGCTATTTCGCTGTAGCTTTGGCCATGGATGCGGTTGAGCAGGAACACATGGCGGGTGCGCTCGGGCAGGGCGCGCAGGGCGGCGTCCACCTGCTGCAGTTCGTGGTTGGCCTGGTGGCCGTCCTCCAGCGCCGATGAGGCACCGGCCATCTGCTCGGGCAGCAGCGCGGTCTCGGTGCGCAGGCGGCTGCGCTGGCTGCGGATGTGGTCGATGGCCAGGTTGCGCGCGCTGCGCATCATGTACTGGCTCATGTCTTGCACCTGCACGTCCTTGCGCCGCCACAGGCGAATGAACAGTTCCTGGCACAGGTCGGCCGCCGTGGCGCGGCAGGCCACCCAGCGGCTGAGCTGTTTTTCCACACGCCCTTGCTGCTGCAGGAACACCTGCAGCATGTCCTGATCGTCAGGCTCGGGGAAGGGCGGCTTGGGCATGGAGGGGGAGGTGGCCAGGGAAAACGCGCATGATAAGCGCTTGCGATGGGAATGACTACAAGGCAGACAACGTCGCTTTCGCAGGCCATGGCACGTTGCAACAGACTGTAGGAGCCGAGCTTGCTCGCGATGCGCCGCGCGGGCGGCGCAGCCTGGCGGCCGGGCTGCACCCTGATCAGCAGGTGTACCCAGTCGCGAGTGGTTGCAGCCCCAGGACTTAGGCCCTGGAAGCACCCAGGGATTTGAGCGGGCATGAACGGCAGGCCATCGAGGCGGCCTTGCGCGAGACGCAGGGCAATATTCGCCTGGCGGCGCAGCGGTTGAAGGTGTCGCGGGGAGGGTTGTACGTGAAGATGAATCGGCTGGGCATCAGCGTGGCGCAGTACCGCCTCTAACAAAATGTGGGAGCGGGCTCTGCCCGCGAAAAGGGCAACGCGGTTCGTCAAATAAACCACAGAGGCTCTTTCGCGGGTAGAACCCGCTCCCACACAAGCAGCAATGCCAATAAATCAGCGTGTTGCTTACAGCGCCATGTCAGCCGCTGGGTTGGCAGCCGGCTTGACGGCCGGGGTTGCTTGCGGAGCAACCGAGGCGTCGATCACCGGTGGCTTGGTCAGTTGCAGCACCTCGGAGGTGTAGTTCCACTCCTGCTGAACGCGCGCTGGCGAGTCGTTCAGCTTGGTGCCGTAGCTAGGCACGATCTGGTGCATCTTCTCTTGCCAAGCCGGGGTGGCGACCTTGTCCTTGAAGACCTTTTCCAGCACGTCGATCATGATCGGTGGTGCAGTCGAGGCGCCTGGGGAGGCACCCAGCAGGCCTGCAATGGAGCGATCCTGGGAGTACACAACCTCGGTACCCAGTTTCAGCACGCCGCCTTTCTCGGCATCACGCTTGATGATCTGCACACGCTGGCCGGCTTGCCACAGGCGCCAGTCTTCTTTCTTGGCGTGCGGGAAGTACTCTTTCAGCGCGTTGAAGCGGTCGTCATCCGACATCATCAACTGGCCAGCCAGGTACTCGATCAGCGGGTACTGCTCAACGCCCACCTTGGTCATCGGCCACACGTTATGCGTGGTGGTAGTCGACAGCAGGTCCAGGTAGGAGCCTTGCTTGAGGAACTTGGTGGAGAAGGTGGCGAATGGCCCGAACAGGATCACGCGCTTGCCGTCCAGCACGCGGGTGTCCAGGTGCGGTACGGACATGGGCGGTGCGCCGGTGGAGGCGATGCCGTAGGCCTTGGCCATGTGCTGCAGGGCGATGTCCTGGTTGTCAGTGACCAGGAACGAGCCGCCCACCGGGAAGCCGGCGTAATCGCGCG
Organism: gamma proteobacterium L18; assembly: GCA_000497835.1. Taxonomy (GTDB): domain Bacteria; phylum Pseudomonadota; class Gammaproteobacteria; order Pseudomonadales; family Pseudomonadaceae; genus Aquipseudomonas. Next base: position 355,496 of record KI547171.1, read on the forward strand.
CTTCCGGGATGTCGGCTTTCTGCAGCAGTTTCAGCGCGCCGCCGCCGGCACCGATGAACACGAATTTCGCGTCGGTGGCGTGGGTGGTGCCGTCTTTCAGGTTCTTGTACTCGACGTGCCAGCCGCCGTCCTTGTTGCGGGTGATTTCCTCGACTTCGCTGGACAGGTTCAGCGTGAAGTTGGGGCTGGTCTGCAACGAGGCAACGTACTGGCGAGTGACTTCACCCCAGTTGGCGTCGGTGCCCAGCGGCGTCCAGGTGGCGGCGATTTTCTGGTTGGGATCACGCCCTTCCATCATCAGCGGCACCCACTTCTTGATCTGTTCCTGATCTTCGCTGTACTGCATGCCGGCGAACAACGGGCTCTGCTTCAAGGCTTCGTAGCGGGCCTTGAGGAATTTGACGTTGTCATCGCCCCACATGAAGCTCATGTGTGGGGTGGAGTTGATGAACGAGTGCGGGTTTTTCAGCACGCCCGAGCGCACCTGCCACGACAGGAACTGACGGGTCACCTGGAACGCTTCGTTGATCTCGATGGCCTTGCCGATCTCGATCTTGCCGTCCTTGCCGTACGGGGTGTAGTTGGACTCGGCCAGGGCAGAGTGACCGGTACCGGCGTTGTTCCAGCCGTTGGAGCTTTCTTCGGCCACGCCATCCAGGCGCTCGACCATCTGCATCGACCAGCCCGGCTCCAGTTCGTTGAGCCAGACGCCGAGGGTGGCGCTCATGATGCCGCCGCCGACCAGCAGGACGTCGACTTTCTTCGGCTCCTCGCCATGGGCAGGCATGAGCGTCATGGACAATGCCAGACCCAGCAGTGCCTTGTTCACTTTCTTAAACATCGGTTACCCCTGTATTTAAAAAACTCAATCCGCGTCCCGCTCTAGGGCGAGTCTGCGTAAAACACCGCACGCACGGTCACATGCCATGTATTTACCGAACTCGAAAGTACGGGGCAGTGAGTACTGGAAAAGATAGTCAGCTATCTATTCCGTAGTCATGTCCCTCCGGAGCCGATTTATTGTTAATTATTGGCGACAGCTACTAGGGGGCACTCTTTATGAACGACCCAGCGATATCTAGATTGCTAGAAATTTTCCGCAGGTTGCGGCACTTGGTCGCGGGGGATAATACCTTAGTCGCATGAAAAATGTTTCATGTAATGGCGTAAATGCCATGTTTTGTACTGTCTTGAGACCGTGTCGCCTGCATCGCGACTAAAGTCGGCTCCTACGCCGACCGTGGTAGGAGCCGGCCTTGGCCGCGATGCAGGCGACTCGGTCTTTCAGGACCACGGTGTCGATGCCATCGCGAGCAAGGTCGAGCGCGACCCCGGTTCCTCCCACAGTGGAGCGGCTCACGTCGGCGTTTGCCACATCACTGTGGGACCGGGCGAAGCTCGGGAAGAGGGCCGGGGATGTCCGCGTTGCTGTTTCCCGAGCTTGCGCCCGGTCCCACAAGGATCAGGCTCAGTTCAAGGTGATTCGCGTCACTCCACAGGGGCAAGGCCGTCAAACATCAGGGCGGCCTCTGGCCAGCCATGCCTCGAACTCGGCCGCCGGCATTGGCCGGGCGATGAGGTAGCCCTGGCCCACGTCACACCCGGCCTGGCGCACAAAGTCGTACTGCTCCGGCGTTTCGATGCCTTCGGCTGTCACGTGAAATTTCAACGCATGCCCCAGCTGAATGATCGCCCGGGTAATCGCCACGTGGGTGGTGGAGTGCGGCAGTTCCTGGATAAAGGCACGGTCGATCTTCAAATTGTCCACCGGCAGCAAGTGCAGGTAGGCCAGCGATGAATAGCCCGTACCAAAATCGTCCACGGCCGTGGTCACCCCCATGCCTTGCAAGCGCCCCAGCACACTGCGCGCCAGTTGCCGGCTTTCCAGGAACAGGCTTTCCGTGACTTCCACTTCCAGCGCCCGCGCGGGTAATTGATAGCGCTGCAGGGCGTGGGTGACGGTGTCGGCGAAGTCGCTGCGTTCGATCTGCGGCACGGCGACATTGACCGCCACGTGGCCATCGAAACAGCCGCTGTCGCGCCAGCGGCGAATTTGCCCGCACACCTGGTCGAGCAGCCATTCACCCATTGGGATGATCAACCCGGTGCGTTCGGCCAAGGGGATGAAATCGCTGGGCGCAATCAGCCCGGCCACCGGGTCGCGCCAGCGCATCAGCGCTTCGGCGCCCATTACTTGGCCGTCCGCCAGGTTCAGCTTGGGCTGGTACCACACTTCCAGTTCATCATGGTCCAGGGCGCGGCGCAGGGCATGCTCCAGGCTGACGCGCTCTTGCATGTGTTGGGTCATGTGCCGCTGGTAAAAACGGTAGTCGTTGCGCCCGGCTTCCTTGGCGGCGTACATGGCGGTGTCGGCGTGGCGCAGCAGCGTGTCGCCGCAAGCACCGTCGGACGGGTACAGGGCCACGCCGATGCTGGCGGTGATCAGCGCGGTGCTGCCATCCAGTTCGAAGGCGGGGCGCAGGCTGTCGAGCAGGGCCTGCAGGCGGCCGATGATTTCTTCCAGGTGCCGACAGATCGGCAGCACGAAGGCGAATTCGTCACCGCCCAGCCGGGCCACCCGGTCACCCGGGCGCAGGGCCAGTTGGAAGCGCAGGGTCACTTCTTGCAGCAGTCGGTCGCCAGTAGGGTGGCCGAGGGTGTCGTTGACCGTCTTGAAACCGTCCAGGTCCAGCACCAGCACCGCCAATTGCCGGCCATGGGTACCCGCCTGACGAATGTCCTCGGCCAGGTTGCGGTGGAACAGCACGCGGTTGGCCAGCCCCGTGGTGGCGTCGAAGTGGGCCAGGCGCTCCAGCGCGGCCTGGGTCTGCTTGAGGCGGGTAATGTCGTTGGAAATGCCCAGCACGCCCAGCAGTTGGCCGTCGGGGGTGCGCAGCGGGCATTTGGTGGTCAGGTAGGTGCGCGGCTCGCCCTGGCGATGGTGCAGATCTTCGAAACGCTGGGCCTGACCGTTGCTCAGCACGGTGGCGTCGTCCAGGTTTTGCTGCCGGGCATCGGTGGGAATCATGAAGTCATCGCGGCGTTTGCCGATCAGGTCATCTTCCTGGCGGCCGACCGCGTCTTCGTACAATTGGTTGCACAGCACCAGGCGGCCCTGGGGGTCGAACATGTAGATCAGTGACGGCGCGTTGTCGACGATGGCTTGCAGCAGGGTCTTCTGGCGCAGCAGTTCATCTTCGGCCTGGCGGCGCAGGGAAATATCGCGCACCACGGCGAAGGTCACCGGTTCGCCGTCCAGGTCCAGCACGCTGAGGGTGACTTCGGCGGGGAACAGGCTGCCGTCCAGACGCCGGTGCGTCCATTCGAAACGCTGTACACCCTTGGCATTGGCCGCGGCCATGACCAGTTCGGCGCGCTCCACTGAGGGTGTGCCGTCCTCCTGCAGTGGCGGTGACAGGTCCAGCGGGCTGACGTTCTTGAACGCGGCCGCATCGCTGAAGCCGAAAGTGGCCAGCATGGCCGCGTTGGCCTGACTACTGAAACCATGCTGGTCGAGGATCCACACCGCGTCCGGCGAGCAGTGGAACAGGCGACGGAAGCGGTCTTCGCTCAGGGCCAGGGAGGCGCGTACGCTGGCATGGTCCTGGATCTGGCGCTTGAGCTCCAGGTTGCGGCGCCGGATCAGTCGCTGGCTGATGCCCACCTGCACTGCCAACACGGCCAGCAGCACGATGGCCGCCAGGCACAGCCAGGTCAGGGGCGATTGCAGCGCCAGGCGCCATTGCTGGGCGCCGCTGGCGCAGATCAGGCCGGCCAGCAGCACGCCGGTCAGCAACAGGTAGCGGGTGCCGGGGCAGCGCACGAACGTGCTGAAGGTTTTTTCTGTCATCTAGGCCGGTCTACCGAGTCAGGTGCCGACTCCCTGTCGTGCGTGCTTTCATTACCGTCACATATCGGTCGGGGCCGGCGAAGGTTTAGGGGCGGGGGCGGGGAATCGGACGAGGGGTCGTGCGTACCCGGCAGGGTGCACGGGCCGCAACGGTGCATCTTGCAAAATGCACGGTGGCGTGCAGCGCAAGTCATTGTTTCCAAAGGCGGGATGAGTTGGCCTGAACGCTGCAACAGCCCATGTGAGCAAAGCCCCGAGGAACGCGTCATGAGCATTATCTGCTTTATCAAAGGGTGTGAATGGGTTACCTACCCCCTGCAAATGCCGTCGATGACCTGTGAGCGTTGCGAACGCTGCGGCAGCCTGCGCTACCACCACGTCATGACTCCATAGGTGGCGCGCAGATGAAACGTCTGACAGTTTCGCCGGTTTGACATGAAATTCGCCCTGCGCGGCGGTACGCTCCCAGGCTTCCCCGCCTGAAATCGGATACCTGCGCGCATGCTTGCCCCTGCTGACGGTCTGCCCAGCCAGAATCGCATCCCTGCTGTCATTGCCATCTCGCTGGCGGTGGGCATGGCTACCCTGGACACGGCCATCGTCAACACAGCGTTGCCCACCCTGGCCAGTGGTATCGGCACCGATTCGGCGTCGGTCATCTGGGTGGTCAATGCTTATCAACTGGCCATGGTCGCCACGATCCTGCCGTTTGCTTCGTTGGGCGAAGTGCTGGGACACCGCCGGGTGTATCTGGGCGGATTGTTGCTGTTTTTGCTGTCTTCCCTGGTGTGCGGCCTGGCCTGGTCGCTGCCGTCGCTGGCCATCGCGCGAGTGGTGCAGGGGTTGGGGGCGGCGGCGATCATGAGTGTGAATACGGCACTGATTCGCTTTATCTATCCTTCAAGGATGTTGGGGCGGGGCATGGGCTACAACTCGCTGGTGGTGGGGTTGGCCTTTACCTTGGGGCCCACGGCGGCCTCTGCGATTCTGGCGGTGGCCAGCTGGCACTGGCTGTTCCTGATCAACGTGCCGCTGGGGTTGCTGGCGGTGGTGCTGGCCCAGCGCAATCTGCCTGAGATCGAACGTGCGGGGCACCATTTTGACCGGGTGGCGGCGGTGCTGTGCGCCGGCCTGTTCGGTTTCCTGGTATTGGGGCTGGGCACCACGGTGCATGGCGCCAGCGGGCTGTTGACCGGGGCTGAGCTGGTGGTGGCGCTGGCCTGTGGCGCACTGCTCATCCGTCGTCAGGCCGGCCACCCGGCGCCCATGCTGGCCCTGGACCTGTTCCGGCGCCCCTTGTTCGCGCTGTCGTCGGCCACCGCCATCTGTGCGTTCAGCACTCAGGGGCTGGCGTTCGTGGCCTTGCCGTTCCTGTTGCAAAGCGTGCTGGGGCACAGTCAAGTGGCCACCGGTTTCCTGATGACGCCGTGGCCGGCAGTTGTGGCCCTGGTAGCGTTGGTGGCGGGGCGCCTGGCTGACCGGTTTTCGCCGGGGGTGCTTGGCGGTATTGGTTTGCTGGCCTTGAGTGCAGGCATGGCCAGCCTGGCGTTGCTGGGCAATGGCGCTTCGGCCTTCGACATTGGCTGGCGGATGGCGCTGTGTGGTGCGGGGTTCGGGTTCTTCCAGTCGCCCAACCTCAAGGCCCTGATGACCAGCGCGCCGGCGCATCGCAGTGGCGGTGCCAGTGGCATTGTCGCGACCTCGCGGTTGCTGGGGCAGACGTTGGGGGCTTCGCTGGTTGCGTTGTGCTTCCATGCGTCACTGACCAGTGGGCCGCAGTGGGCGTTGTGGTTGGGGTGTGTGTTTGCGCTGGGTGGCAGCATCGCCAGCGGCGCGCGGTTGCTAAGGGCCGCAACCATCCCGTAGGCGCTACGATGGGCCATGGCAGACACACCGCAGCGCCTGAATCGCGGCCAAGGCCGGCTCCTACGCCAATCTGGGTAGGAGCCGGCCTTGGCCGCGATGGGGCACTGCGTGACGCCTTTAGTTCAGGTGAGCCTTGAGCTCCTGGCCTGCCTGACGCATGGCCGCCTTGACCTCGGGGATGTTGCTCAGCGGGTTGAGCAGGCCGTAGTCATGGATCATGCCGTTGTAGCGCACCGCCGTCACGTCCACCCCGGCCGCGTCCAGTTTGCGGGCGTAGGCTTCGCCTTCGTCGCGCAGTACGTCCAGGCCTGCGGTCTGCACCAGCGCCGGTGGCAGGCCCTTGAGCTGCTCAAGGCTGGCACGCAGCGGCGAGGCGTGGATCTCGGCGCGCTGGGCGGCGTCGGTGGTGTAGCTGTCCCAGAACCAAGTCATCATGTTCTTGGTCAGGAAATGGCCCTGGGCATATTGCTGGTACGAACCATCATCGAAACTGGCGTCGGTCACCGGCCACAGCAGTAGCTGGAAGCGCAGTTTCGGCGTGCCCTGTTCCTTGGCCATCAGGCTGACCACCGCGGCCATGTTGCCCCCCACGCTGTTGCCGGCCACCGCCAGGCGCTTGCCGTCCACACCGATCTGCTTGCCGTGCTCGGCTACCCAGCGGGTGGCGGCGTAGGCCTGGTTGATGGCGGTAGGGTAGTGGGCTTCGGGCGACGGGGTGTAGTCCACGTAGACCGCCACTGCGCCGGAGTTCACCACCAGGTCATGGATCAGGCGAGCGTGAGTGGGGTAGTCGCCCAGCACCCAGCCACCGCCGTGGAAGAACATGAACACGGGCAGATCGCCCTTCACCTTGGCTGGCCGCACGATGGTCAGCTTGATGGCCTGGCCGTCGGCCTGGATGGTCTTGTTGCTGACCTCGGTGCCGGACAGGTCAACCTTCACCGAGTTTTGCGCGCCGGTCAGTACCGCACGGGCGTCCTTGGGGCTCAGCTGTTCGATTGGTGTGCCACCACCGGCGTTCAGTGCATCCAGGAACGCCTGGGTCTGGTGTTCGGCGCCGGTGTCGTTGGCGGCGAAGGCGTTGCCGATGGACAGGGCGAGCAGGGAAGCGGTGAGGGTTGTGCGCAGAGTCATGATGTTGTTCCTTCAAAGGGTCGTTAAGTGAAGTGCGGCGTTGTTCGCGGCATGGAGGCTACTGTACGGATGTTCGCTTGAAGGGACAATTATGCATATTCGAGAATCATTGATTCCAATGTGGGGACAATGTAGGCGCTGCCGCAGGCTGCGCTGGCCGCCCGCGCAGCCTGCGGCAGCGGCTACGGTATGGCGTATGACGGGAGGGAAATTTCCCAAAGTTTTGTGGAAAATTCCGATTAGGCATTTTCCGATATCATCTTCATGCCCACTTGGATACCTTCCCTCCGAATACCCCAGCAGGAGTGCCCCGGGTACATATTGAATTGATTACTCGCGCTGCCCGTTGACAGGCTGGGCTAAAGTTTCGATTCCATTGGTGCCTGATGTGTTTGCACACTCCTTACAATGATTCGGGGGGTCTATGACATCCAACAGTTTCCAGAATGAAATTCCCAAGGCCAGGGTCAACATAAAACTTGACCTCCACACCGGCGGCGCCCAGCGCAAAGTAGAACTGCCGTTGAAGTTGCTGGTGCTGGGCGACTTCAGCAACGGCCGGGAGCAGAGGCCGCTCGCCGAGCGGGGCAAGCTGGACATCAATAAAAACAATTTCGACAGCGTGCTGGGCCAGTATGCGCCCAGCGTGAAAATGGTACTGGCAGATACGCCAGACAGCGGGGCCGATACAGCCATTGACTTGAAGTTTCAGTCCATCAAAGACTTCGAACCCGAACACGTCGCTCGGCAAATACCACAGTTGCGCGCGCTGCTAGCCATGAGGAATTTGTTGCGAGACCTTAAATCCAACTTGCTCGATAACGCCACGTTTCGACAGGAACTTGAACGCATCATCAAGGACAGCTCATTAAGTAACGAGTTGCGTCAGGAACTGGCTGCATTGGCGGTTCCGCAACAACGCTGATTCTTCCTTATTGTTTTCAGGATGTAACTTCAATGACCACGCCACATTCTTCCGCATTATCGAGCGGCGGCCCGGTGTCGCTCCAGGAAAACCCCAGCGTCTACACCTCGTTGTTGGCGAAGATCAATCTCAGCCCCGTTGCCGAGCTGGGCGGGATCGAAGTGTTCCAGCACATGGACGCGCTGTCCGACGCCACCGCCGATGAGCGCGTGACGGCGGCCGTCAGTGTGTTCCTCGACCTGCTGCAGCAGTCCTCGCGCAATGTCGAACGCCTGGACCGGGCGCTGCTGGACGAACACATCGCGACCCTGGACCAGCAGATCAGCCGCCAACTGGACCAGGTCATGCATCACCCGGACTTCCAGCGCGTGGAGTCCACCTGGCGCGGGGTGAAGTCACTGGTCGACCAGACCGATTTCCGCCAGAACGTGCGCATCGAACTGCTGGACGCCAGCAAACAGCACCTGATTCAGGATTTCGAGGACGCCCCCGAAATTGCCCAGAGCGGGTTGTATTTGCACACCTACACCCTGGAATACGACACCCCGGGCGGCGAGCCCATCGCCGCCGCCGTCTGCGACTACGAATTCGACCGCAGCCCCCAGGACATGGCGTTGCTGCGCAACCTGTCGAGTGTCGCGGCGGCGGCCCACATGCCGGTCATCAGCGCCGTGGGCCCCGCGTTTTTCGGCAAGCGGAGTATGGAAGAAGTGGCGGCCATCAAGGACATCGGCAACTATTTCGACCGCGCCGAATACACCAAGTGGAAAGCCTTTCGCGACAGCGACGATGCCCGTTACATCGGCCTCACCACGCCACGGGTGCTGGGCCGTTTACCCTACGGCCCGGACACGGTTCCGGTACGCAGCTTCAACTACATCGAAAGCGTCAAAGGCCCCGACCACCACAAATACCTGTGGACCAACGCCTCGTTCGCCTTCGCCGCCAACATGGTCAAGAGCTTTATCCGCAACGGCTGGTGCGTGCAGGTGCGCGGCCCGCAGTCCGGCGGCGCGGTCAGTGGCCTGCCCATTCATCTCTATGACCTGGGCACCGGCAGCCAGGTGAAGATTCCCTCCGAGGTGATGATCCCCGAAACCCGCGAATTCGAGTTCGCCAACCTGGGGTTCATTCCCCTGTCGTACTACAAGAATCGCGACTACGCCTGTTTCTTCTCCGCCAACTCCGCGCAGAAACCGGCGCTGTACGACACCCCCGATGCCACCGCCAACAGCCGTATCAACGCGCGCCTGCCGTACATCTTCCTGCTCTCGCGCATCGCCCATTACCTGAAGCTGATCCAGCGCGAAAACATCGGTACCACCAAGGACCGGCGCGTGCTGGAGGTGGAGCTGAACAAGTGGATCAGTGGGCTGGTGACCGAGATGACCGACCCGGGTGACGACCTCCAGGCCTCCCACCCGTTGCGCGATGCGCGCGTCACGGTGGAAGACCTGCACGACAACCCCGGGTTTTTCCGCGTCAGGTTGTACGCCGTGCCTCACTTCCAGGTGGAAGGCATGGACGTGAACCTGTCGCTGGTTTCGCAGATGCCCAAGGCCAAGGCCTGAATCCGCCCAAGGACATGACGCCATGAAAATAGACCGTCCCGCATGGGCCACGGGGGTGCTCTTGTCACCCCAGCAATTCCAGCAACAGGCGCGCTGGGAGGCCTGGAGCAATGAAAACCTGGCCCGCCTGCAATGGGTGCATCCCTGGGGTGTGCTGGCGTGCGAATTCGATCCCGACGCCCTGCGCCTGGGCAAGCTGCACGCCACGCGCATTCAGCTCAGGTTGCCCGATGGCACGCCGGTCGACACCGATACAGCCGATGCACTGCCACCGGCGCAAAACCTGTCTACTTTGCTGGCCGGTATCACTCACAGCGCGACCCTGGTGCTGGCGCTGCCGCTTGAAAAAGCCAACGGCCGCAACTGCCTGCCCGCAGGCGAGCGCGCCGACTACCCGACGCGTTACCGGCAAGGCTGGAAACCGGTCCAGGACCTGTATGGCGACGAGGTAGAGTCCGTGGCTGTGCTGTCACATGACCTCAGTCTGCGCCTGGTCGCCGACGGCGACGCCGAGTACGTGACTTGCCCGCTGGCCCGGCTGGTGAAGGACAACCAGGGCGATTGGGGGCTGGACCCAGGCTTCGTGCCGCCACTGCTCAGCCTGGCTGCGCACCCAGGGTTGGTGGCGCAACTGGACAACCTGTTGACTCAACTGTCGGCCAAGCGTGAACGGCTGATGGGCATGCGTCGCGAATGCAACCAGCGCATGGCCGACTTCGCCGTGGCCGATGTGTCGCTGTTCTGGCTGCTCAACGCGCTCAACACCTACCAGCCGGTGCTGGCTGACCTCGTCCAGTATCCGGCGCGTCATCCCGAGCAGGTGTACGGCGAGCTGGCCAAGCTGGCCGGCGCACTGCTGACGTTCTCCCTGGACCATGACATCGAGCAGATACCGGCGTATCAGCATGATGACCTGGGTTCGGTAATGCCGGCGTTGATCAGGGTGATCTCTTCACTGCTCGAAGCCAGCCTGCCGTCGCGGGTGGTCACCCTGGACGTGCGTGAAACCGCGCCCAACCACTGGCAGGTGCGGTTGGATGATCCACGCCTGCGTGAGCCCGGCGCGGCTGACTTCTACCTGTCGGTGCGCTGCCGCTTGCCGGCCGCACAGGTGCAGGTGCAGTTTCCACGCCTGTGCAAGGCGGGGGCACCCGACGAGGTCAGGCAACTGGTCAACGCGGCGGTGGACGGCGTACCGCTGCAAGCCCTCAGCCACGTACCCGCGGCCATCGCGCTGCGTCTGGAAAACCAGTACTTCGCCCTCGACCTCGCCCATCCCAAGGGGCAGGCCGTGCTGGCTGAAGGGCTGTGCGCGTTCTATGTCCCCAGCACCCTGACTGACGCGCAGCTGGAACTGTTTGCGGTACTGCGCACATGAGCCCCTTGCAGATGAAGGCCGATGCCGCCGCGGTGGATATTGATCAGGTGTTGCAGGACAGCTATCTGCTGGTGGTGCAACTGCGCAACGGCAGCGTGCCGATCGAGGTGCAACAGTTGCGCGATCGCTGCGCTGCGCAGGTGGTCAGCGTGCGCGATCAGTTGCAGGGCGCAGGCGTGAGCCAGGCCAGTATCGAGCGCATCAGCTACGCGCAGTGCGCCCTGCTGGATGAAACGGTGCTGCATGTCGCCACCGGCGATGAGCATGACGCGTGGGCGGGCGAGCCCTTGCAGGCGCGCTTCTTCAACCGTCATCAGGCAGGCGACTTCCTGTATGAGGAACTGCGCGAGGTGTTGCGCCAGCCTGCGCCTGACCTGCAGGTGCTGACGGTTTATCACCGGGTGCTGATGCTGGGCTTTCGCGGGCGTTATCACGCCATCGATGCGCCGGAGCGCGAGCAGCTGCAGCTGGCATTGGACGAACTGATCATGCCGTTGCAGGTGTGCAAGCCCCTGACGACACGGCTGGGCACCCACGCCCGATTCAGGTATGGCAGCCGGTCACTGGTCATGCACGCGGTGGGGGCTGGCGCATTGCTGGCGGTGGTGTGGTGGGGGCTGAACCATTGGCTCGCCAGCCAGGCGGGCGGGCTCATGGTGGGACCGGTGTGAGGGGGTATTCATGATCCGCACCTTGTGGCGCTGGGTGGCCCGTCGTCATGCCGTCTGTGTGGCGCTGGGCAAGCCCGACGCCTTGCCACCGCCCGGTTACCGGCAGCCTGTTGTACTGGTCTGCGGCGACGGTCAGCCAGCCCTGTTTGGCGCTTCGCCGGACGTGCCATCCGTCACCGATCAGGCCTGCTATGTGCCGGTACCGCGTGTGAAGAACCTGCCGGCGGTGGTGGCCGATCTGCGCACCTTGCGTCCCGGCTGGGCGGGGCAACTCAGCGTTCTGTTGGTCGTCAACCCCGGCGAGCACCAGGACACGGCCAGCCTGGCGGGCAGACTTCGCGCCTTCGGTCATCAGCTCGCCCTGGCACGCCGGGGCGGGCAGGCGCTGCCAGTGACCGTGGCCGGCTACGTGCCTGCTGCCCATTGCGCCGCACCCTGGTTTTGCTGGGAGGCAGGCCAGCCCAGCCCCTGGGTGCTTGAGGGCGCAAGCCGGACCGACCTGGTCGCCTGGCAGCGGCAGGTGACGGACACCACTGCACGGACGGCGCGGTTGCATGCCGCGGTGCAGCTTGAATGCGCAGCACGGTGGCTGCATGAGCGCGTCCTGGTTCACGTCGATGCCCGGGTGGCGACCTGCGCCGTGATGCTGGTCGCGGCAACACCGCAGCATCATCCCGGCAACCTGTGGCAGCAGTGGCTGCACCAGCGCACGGGGTTGGTTCAGGCAACGACAGGGCACGCGGCCGGGCCGTCGCACTGGCCGTTCCCCGATCCAGTGGTGCAGCAACTGCCGGTCAGCGTGCGTCGTGTGCCGCCTGCGGTGATGGTGGCCCTGTGGCTGTTTACAGGGGGCTCGCTGCTGGCCATGGGGCATACCGCCTGGCAGAGCCGGTGGCTGGCCGCGCCGGCCATGGTCCAGGCGCAGCCTCAGCCCATCGCTCCCACGGCCCACCCCCTGCGCCTGGACAGCCTGTCTCTGTTCGCCAGCGGCAGTGCGCAACTCAAGCCGCAGGCTACCCAGGTGCTGGTGAGTGCGTTGCTGGACATCAGGGCCGGGCAGGGCGGTTTGATCGTGGTCAGCGGGCACACCGATGCCACGGGCCACCCCGACAGCAACCAACGCCTGTCGGTGGCCCGCGCCGAAGCGGTGCGCGACTGGATGCAGACCATGGGCCGCATGCCCGCCCACTGTTTCGCGGTGCAGGGCTTTGGCGCCAGCCAGCCCATCGCCAGCAACGACACAGAATCCGGACGCGCCGCCAACCGGCGCGTCGATATCCGCCTGGTTCCGGAAGGGGAGGCCTGTGGGGCCTTCACCCAGGAGCCAGGCCAACAACCTGTGCCGCCCGTGGCGGCCCATTCTTGAGGAGTTACACATGGCTATCCCTGTTTACCTGTGGCTGAAAGACGATGGCGGCGCCGACATCAAGGGCTCCGTCAACGTACAAAGCCGAGAAGGCAGCGTCGAGGTCGTCGCCCAGGACCACAAGCTATACATCCCCACCGATGACAACACCGGCAAATTGACCGGTGCACGTATCCACACGGCGTTCAAGTTCACCAAGGAAATCGACGCCAGCAGCCCCTACCTCTACAAGGCCGCCAGCACCGGCCAGACCCTCAAGACGGCGGAGTTCAAGTGGTACCGCATCGACGATGCCGGCCAGGAAGTGGAGTACTTCAACACCCTGCTTGAGAGCGTCAAGGTGGTGACGGTTGCCGCGAAGATGCATGACGTGAAAGACCCCGCCAAGGAAAAGCACAACCACCTGGAGGAGGTGGAGTTGCGCTACGAGAAGATCACCTGGACCTACAAGGACGGCAACATCATCCACTCCGATGCCTGGACGGAGCGCCAGACCGCCTGATGCCCATGACCCGGCAGGCTGAGGTCTGCCGACGCCTGGTGTGCAGGGTTGAACGTCCGTTCGCGGACGTTCAGCCAAGCACATCGCCCCGTTTCCAGAACAAGGACGTACCCGCCATGGTACCCGTTGCCACCCAATTGCTGCGCCGCCTCAACCCCCACTGCGCCCAGGCGCTCAGTGCCGCAGCGTCACTGTGTCAAAGCCGTGCCCACACGCACATCACCCTGGAGCACTGGCTGCTCAAGCTGCTGGAGCAGGATGAGGGTGACCTGACCCTGATCGCCCGCCGCCATGGCTGCGACATGGACGTGTTGTGGCAGGGGCTGCTCGATCATCTGCAGGGATTGCCGCGCAGCGTGCAGGTCAAGCCGCAACTGTGCGAGCGCCTGCAACAGCTTATCCGCGACGCCTGGTTACGTGCGTCCCTGCAGGACAACGTCGAGCACCTGCGCTCGGCCCATGTGCTGGCCGCGCTGATGGACACCCCCACGCTGCTGGCCTGCGACGCCCTGTGGCCGTTGCTCAGCCTTGGGCAGACGCAGTTGCAACAGTTGCAGCCCTGGCTGGATCAGGCCTCGGTGGAGCGCTGTGCTGCGCAGGGCACACCTGTGTTTGCCCAGGCGCCGGCCAGTGACGCGGCCCTGGAACGCTTCACCCAGGACCTCACCGCCAAGGCGCGGCAAGGGGGCATCGACCCCGTCTTTGGCCGCGATAACGAGATTCGTCAGGTCATCGATATCCTCAGCCGTCGGCGCAAGAACAACCCGCTGCTGGTGGGCGAACCCGGCGTGGGCAAGACCGCGCTGGTCGAGGGGCTGGCCCTGCGCATCGCCGACGGCAATGTGCCTGACAGCCTCAAGCCGGTCAGCGTCCGCACCCTGGACCTGGGGTTGCTGCAAGCCGGGGCCGGGGTAAAGGGTGAATTCGAACAGCGGCTCAAGCAGGTGATCGAAGCCGTGCAGCAATCGCCCGTGCCTGTGTTGTTGTTTATCGACGAGGCGCACACCTTGATCGGTGCGGGCAATCAGGCAGGCGGCGCCGATGCCGCCAACCTGCTCAAACCGGCCCTGGCGCGCGGCGAGTTGCGCACCATCGCGGCCACCACCTGGTCGGAGTTCAAACAGTATTTCGAACGTGACGCCGCGTTGGAGCGCCGCTTTCAGCGCGTGGCCGTGGACGAGCCGGATGACCCAGGCGCCTGCCTGATGCTGCGCGGCCTCAAAGACCGCTACGCCCGCCATCATGGGGTACACATCCTCGATGCTGCCGTGCAGGCGGCCGTTACCCTGTCGCGGCGCTACCTCAGCGGCCGTCAGTTGCCCGACAAGGCGGTGGACCTGCTGGACACCGCCAGTGCCCGCGTGCGCATGAGCCTGGACTGCGAGCCCCAGGCGCTGGTGCAGCTCAAGGCCCGGCTTGATGCCTTGATGCTGGAGCGCCAGGCGCTGGAAGATGACGCCCGCGTGCACGGCCTGAACATCGATGAGCGCCGCGATACGCTCGACGCCCAGTACGATGAACTGCTGGGGCAGCGCCAGCGATTGCAGGCGCAGTACCAGCAAGAGCAGGCCGTAAGCCAACAACTGCTTGCCGCGCGCCAGAGCGAGCCACTGGACCGCGCCGCCTGCAACGCCTTGCAGGGCTGGCTGGCGGCCACCCAGGGTGATCAACCCTTGCTGTCGCTGGAGGTCGGTGTGCGCAATGTCGCCGAAGTGGTGGCCGACTGGACTGGCGTGCCCCTGAGCAGCCTGCTCAAGGACGAACAGGCCAGCCTGCTGGTGCTGGAACAGCAACTGGGCCGGCGCGTCATTGGCCAGGCCCCGGCCCTCGGAGCCCTGGCCCAGCGCTTGCGCGCCGCCAAGACCGGCCTTGCGTCGCAGGATGCACCGCTGGGCGTGTTTCTGCTGGTGGGCAGCAGCGGCATCGGCAAGACCGAAACGGCCCGTGCCTTGGCGGACGTGATGTTCGGCGGTGAAAAGTCGCTGATCACCCTCAACCTGTCCGAGTACCAGGAGGCTCACACCGTCAGCCAACTCAAGGGGTCGCCACCGGGTTATGTCGGCTATGGCCAGGGCGGCGTGCTGACCGAAGCCGTACGCCGACGTCCCTACAGCGTCGTGCTGCTGGACGAGGTGGAAAAGGCTCACCGCGACGTGCTCAACCTGTTCTACCAGGTGTTCGATCGCGGCTTCATGCGTGACGGTGAAGGGCGCGAAATCGACTTCCGCAACACCGTCATCATCATGACCTCCAACCTGGGCAGCGACCCATTGCAAGCCCTGTTGCACGCCCACCCAGAGGCCACCGACAGCGATCTGCACAGTCTGCTGCACCCCTTGCTGCGCGAGCACTTCCAGCCTGCATTGCTGGCCCGTTTCCAGACCCTGATCTACCGCCCGCTGGGCGCCGAGGCCCTGGCCCGCATCGCTGGGCTCAAGCTCGACACACTGGGCCAGCGGCTGCAAAGCCATTACGGCCTGGCCTGCCAACTGCAACCGGGGCTCACCGATGCCCTGGCCGCCACCTGCCTGCAGCCGGACAGCGGCGCGCGCACCCTCGACACGCTGCTCAACCAGCAGATCCTGCCCGCGCTCAGCCAGCAATTGTTGCAGCGCCAGGCGGCGGGTGTGCGCGCACGCGGGGTGACGTTGGGGTACTGCGAAGCGGATGGCCTGACGATGCATTTTGAAGAAGAAGAGGAAAACCTGGCATGAGCGTGAGCATCCCCGTGGGGCCGTTTTTTGACCACAGCCGGCATCGGCTCACGGTGTACAACTGCGCGGCGCCGATTGACGTGCTGGCGTTCGAGGGCGAAGAACGACTGAGCCAGTGCTTCAGCTACCGCATCGAATTCACCAGCACGGTGCAGGACATTCCCGCCGAGGACATCCTCTGCCACGAGGCCTACTTCAGCCTGTACCCGCTGCCGCCGAAGCCGCTGTACCGCGGCATGCAGATGCCCGCGCCGGTACCGCTGCGCAAGCTGCATGGAGTGATTACCGAGTTCAAGCGCTTGTCGTCGTCGCGTGACGAGGCGCGCTACGAGGTGGTGTTGCAACCGCGCCTGGCGTTATTGGGGCGCGGTCGTGAGTACCGTATTTATCAGCAGCAGTCGGTGCCGGAAATCGTCGAAAGCATTTTGCGTAGCCGCCATGGTTATCTGGGGCAGCATTTTCTGTTCGACCTGTTGTACGAGTACCCGCGGCGGTTGCAGGTGATGCAGTACGGCGAGAGTGACCTGGCCTTCATTGAACGGCTGCTGGCCGAGGTGGGGATCTGGTATCGCTTTGGTACCGACGAGCGCCTGAACATTGGAGTGCTGGAGTTTCACGATGAGCAGCGGTTTTACCGGTTCGACGTGGAATTGCCGTGTCGTTCGGGGTCGGGCTTGTCCAGTGGGGATCAGGACAGCGTGTGGCAATTGCAGTCGCATCATCAGGTGGTCGAGAAACAGATTCATTTCCGCAGCTATGACCCGAATGACGTCTTTGCCAATCTTGAAGGCGATATCGATCAGACACGCGGGGCCACGACGACCTACGGCGATGCTCACCACGTGGGTGATGCGTTTACGGCTATGGGCGACCGTTACGCCTTTCGGCATGAACAAGAGCCGGAATCCGGGATAGGCCTGGCGCGGTTGCATCATGAGCGCTATCTCAACGACCGAGTGCGGCTGAGCGGCACCACCAGCAGCCCTATCCTGGCGCCGGGCCAATGCCTGACGCTGAAAGGCGACGCGCCTGCGGCGTTTGCACCGGGCGCGGTGATTGTCGGGCTGACCACCCGAGCGGCGCGGGACAGCAGTTTCATTGCCAACTTCACCGGCATGCCCTACGACCGCGACGTGTGTTTTCGGCCGGCGCTCAAGCCCAAGCCGGTCATGGCCGGTACGGTGCC
>KI547171.1:373455-414519 GCA_000497835.1 gamma proteobacterium L18
CGAAGCCGAAGCAGCCGGCGCAGATCCCGCCGAAGTTCACTACCAGATGGCCCTGCTGCGTGAGGAAGTCGAGCAACTACGCGGCGCCGTTGCCTTGCTCAGTGCGCCCAACGGTGTGGCGATCACCAGCGGCAAGCACCTGCAACTGGCCGCACAGCAGAACCTGATCCTCAACGCCGGCGGCCAGGCGGACGTCAGCGTGGTGAAGCGGCTGTTTCTCGGGATTGGCGCGGGATTGAGTGCTTTCGTGGACAAGCTGGGCATCAAGCTGATTGCCAACCAGGGGCCAGTGAGTGTGCAGGCGCAGAACGACAAGTTGGAGTTGTTGGCTCGGCATGGGTTGGACATCACCAGTAGCGAGGATGAGATTCGTATTACGGCGAGGAAGAAGATCACCCTTAATGCGAATGGTAGTTACATCCAGATGGATCGCTACGGCATCGAGGCCGCCACGGAAGGTGAGATCAATCTGCGGTCGGTGTATTTCGCCTATCACAACGAAAAGTGTCGCAATGCGCCAACGTTGCCGGACCTGCCCACACCCAATAACCCGCCGTTTGAGTACAGCCAGCAGTACCAGCTGCTGCGGCCAGATGGCCAGATGCCAGTGGCTAATTCGCGGTATGTGATCAAGACCCATGATGGATCGCAGGAGTGGCGTGGGGTTTCCGATGAGGAAGGGCTGACCGAGCGGGTGTGGACGGTTGATGAGACGGATCTGTCGATCAGTTATGACCTGCCTGAGGAAGAAGAAGAGGAAGAAGAACGGCCAGAGGGCATTACCCTGCGGATCGGGCTGTTTTTTGATGGGACAGGGAACAACCTACCGAACGCGGCAGCGGCTCAGCAGTGTCAACGTGAAGATGCAGAGTTGCTCGGCACAACGGGATTAGAGTTACTGATCAAGCAGTGCAAGAAACTTGGGTACGGGGAATATTCTGAAGGTCGGTTCAAGGCTGCGCCGGACAGTAGTTTCGGGAATACTGCAAGTAATGTAGCTCACCTTCTACGGCTTTATCCGGATGACACTGCCAGCAGTATTTCAGAGGACGCCGATATGGCATTTATGCCTGTTTACATCGAAGGGATCGGTACTCGCGCGGGGGATAAAGACAGTAATTACGGACAAGGCGTTGGTCGAGGTGAAACGGGTGTGGCAGCTCGGGTAAGAGAAGCCCCAGAAACGATCGAAAAGCAGATGTTGAACTTTGTTTCGTCTAATCCAATGAAAACGATTCGCAGGATCGAATTCGACATTTTCGGGTTTAGCCGAGGTGCAGCAGCAGCGCGTCACTGCGCTAACGAGTTGCTGAAGCCTGGGCGAGGCGTTTTCTGGAAAGTTTTAAAGGGTGGGAGGTTGGGGATAGTGCCTAGCTTTGAGCCCTCGAGCGATATCACCCTCAACTTTATAGGGCTGTTTGACACAGTTGCTGCCATTGCTGACCCATGGCGTGGCAATTTCGACATCACCGATGCTCATAATCCAGGTGTTAACCTTTATTTGCCTCCAGGTTGTGCCCGAAAAGTGCTCCAGCTGACTGCGCGTGACGAAGTACGTTTGAACTTCGCGCTTAATAGCGTGAAGGAAGATCATCAAGAAATAGAATTGCCAGGGGTGCACTCCGACATCGGCGGTGGTTATTTGCCCATCGGACAGGAACGAATGTTGTTAACCCCACCCGCTCGCGTCCCGTTGGGACCCCACGAGAAGCTTGAGGACAGCACGGAGTGGCGGCAGGTCAATGAAAAGGTCCAAGCGTTACGCGCTACTGGTCTGGCTGGAGATGGCCAGATCGCTATTGCAAGGTGGGAAACACCCCGGCCTCCCCGTGGTCGCTTTGGTGGTGGCACCGATCATTGGATAGCCATAACGCTGGATCGCTCGGTACGTGGAGAGTTAAGCCTAATTCCACTGCGGGTGATGCGTAATTTGGCGGTGGTCCATGGAGTGCCATTCAAAGGGTTAGAGGATTACCCTGAGCTAACACTGCCCGAGGAACTGGAAGCAGTCAGCGAACATATATTAGAGCTTGCTATGGCTGGACAAGAGATACAGCTAGATAGTCATCAGCAGCGCTTGTTGGTCGCTCGTTATATTCATCAGTCGGCAAACTGGAATGCGCGCATGAGGTTGGCAATAAATAAACCGACTAAAACTCGTAAGCGCAATGTTTATCCTCACAAGCCCCAAGGCGGATACCCTCAATGAAGTATATCGTATTGCTTTTGGGTCTGACGCTCTCGCTAGGGGCTTGTCATGGTGGGCATGTGAATAACGGTAGGCCTATGCTTCCGTATAAGTCTTGGTATGTCGGGCTTTCAGCGCCAAGATATATGGAGGTGTGGGTAGAGAGTGTTGATGTTATTGATCGGCGTGGCGAGTTGTATTTCAATGTTTTTGGCGGTGTTGCGGGGTATGCATCCCGTCAGGAAGACTGGAGTAATGGGGCGGGGAAAACAATGCCGGTGAGTAATGTTGATTTGCCTGAGCAAGTCATATTGCGCTGGCAGTCGCTGGTGGAATCAAAAACCTATAGGGTCAATATTGATATCCCCAAGTGGGTTCGAGATGAAATGGTGAAGCCGACGCATATGTACTGCGTGCCGGCACAAAGAGATATGACCCTCTATGCGGATACGCTTACCTTGGGTATGGCGCCAGGAGGGATTGTTAAGGTTTGGGTAGGTGCTGGTTGCCTTGGATATAAAGAAGTCGGGCGTTTCCAAGCGGAAGTGGACCCGCATGGTCCTTACGGAGGGAAAACCAATGGACGATACAGGCCTATGGATCCAAGGAATAAAGATTATGTCGACCAATATGGGATTCCATACGGGTCCTGGTAAACCACAAGGTGTGGAAAAAGCGCAGCCAAAGTGAGGGTCAAATAATGCAGCAAGTAAAAAACGCCAGCTCCACCCAACCGACTCGAACCGGCGTCACCCCCGTGACGTCATCAAAACCAACACTCACCTGGATATCGCCCGCCGAACACGATGTATTCAGCCTGACGGCCGACGCAACAATGCCGGGAATCGTGTTCGAGTTCGTCTCAAGTTTTACCGGCGAATTCACCTGGACGTGGACCATGCAATGGGCAGCGAGGGTCTGCGGTCCCAATTATGGGCCGCGGCAGGGACGGTGCGTAAAGTTGTTTGAAGCGTCCGAAAGTTTCACCAGCAGTGAAAGACGTTGGCAGCTCGATCTGGGCGATAAGGTCCTGGGCGGTGTGCTGACCGTGCAAGTCAAGGTCGATAACGACGTCTTGTCACGGTCCGTACTGATCAATGGCCAGAATCCCTCTCAAGCGCAAATCCGCGATTATATCGACACCTTGGATGAGCTAAGCGACTTCAACGACATGTTCGCCGCAGAAATCAAACACCGCCATTTCAGCGATCTCGACCATGAGCCCATCGTAACCCTGGACCAGCGCTACGGCATTATCCATATGGCTCACTGGATGCCGTCTTATGAGCAAGCCTGGAACTGGAAGGCTAACGTGCTGGCCGGTAGTGAGGCTTTCCAGGAAAAAGTACTGATCGCCAGGGATTACCTGAGCCTGGAAGGTTACGCCTATACGGAAGAGCAACTACGCAATGAGGCGTTGAGCCGTTGGCGGGGCGGTATTTTTTATCGCTGGGATCGAGTGAACAGGGAGTGGGTACCGCGCAAGAAGTTGGTCGACAACATTGCGTTGGCCAATAACGCGTCGTTGCACAGCAAACTTTCCAATGATCCGGAATCACCTCCCCACGAGCCGGGAGGTGGCCTGTTTGATAAAGGGTGTTGTGCTGATTATGTGGCTGATAAATAAAGTCGGCAGCGCCCATTCAATACTAAAAACAAGGAATAGCTATGCAAGACATCATTCGCAACGGTGACAAAACCAGCAGTGGCGGTACTGTGCTCGCCGGTTCCAGCACCATGATATTCGGCGGTATCGGGGTGGCACGGGTAGGGGACCCGGTCAGTTGTCCGGTGCATGGCTTTACCGCCATCGGCCAAGGCCATGAAAGCTTCACTGACAACGGGTTACCCGTGGCCTTTGATGGGCACGCGTGCGACTGCGGTTGCACCCTGATTTCGTCCTTTCCTGATGCGAGCGTGCGTTGATCATGGCCATCCGACTGGACAAATTGCCGCTACCGGCCCTGCGACCGGCAGCGCCCAACGCCCTGCGCTGGGCGGCGTTGCTGGGCCTGCTGTTGCTGGTGGGGCTGGCAAAGGCGAATCATCTGGCAGGGCAGGCAGAGGAACAGGACTGGCGCAGTTTCATGGGGGTTGCCGTGGTGCTGCCCGTGTTGCTGTGGAGCCTGTGCTTTTTTACCCGCGCGCTTTTCTACGTTGGACAACGCGGTATCTCTGAGGGCTGGGATTCGGCGCTGCATGAGCGTCGAGCGCGGCTGATGCGTTTTGGCCGTCGGTCTCAGCAGGTTTTGGCGATCAGTTGGCATAGCGCGCTGCGTGAATCGGGCGACGAGGCAGGCAGCGCACAGCTCACGGCGCTGTTAGGTGAGAAAGTGGGGTTGAAGGTAGGCCCTATACCTCAGGGCGGCGAGGTGGGAGGCCGCTACAGTCGCCTGAGGGAGAACGGGGAATCGTCAGAACAGCGGCTTGCCCACACCATGCAAACCCTCCTCACCGACCTGACCCCCACCCTGGCCAAACTCCCCGCCGACACCCCCCTGGCCGTCCTCCTGGAGCTCAACACCGCCGCCGCCCCCGAGCTGCTGCAACACCTATGGCACACCGCCTGGGCCGCCAGCGGCATCCGCCACCCCGTCGAATTCCTGGACGGCAGCGGCCTGGCGGTCGTCGATGAGTGGCTGGACCAGCGCATCGACGACCCGGCGCTGCTGTTGATCATCGCGCTGCAAGTCGCGCCGCCGCACCCTGAAGGCACGGGTGAGGCCGGCGTGGCGGTGTTGCTGGGCAACCGCCTGACCCAGACCACACTGCCGCCCATTGCCTATCTGCATCGTCCGCAGCAGGAGCGTGGCGCGGGTCATGCCTCGTTGGCCGAGGCTGCCCGGCAAGCGCTGGAGTGGGTGCCGTTGCCGGCCGGCGACATCGAGCGCACCTGGTGCACGGGGGTTGTCGCGCAGCGTTCGGCGGCCCTCAACCGTGTCATCAAGGACCTGGCACTGACGCCCGATCAGCGTCCGTGCTGCCCTGATGCCTTGCTCGGAAACACCGGGATTGTTGCGCCGTGGTTGGCCATCGCAGCCGCCACCCAGGCCATAACCTGCGGCGCAGGGCCGCAATTCATTTTCAGTGGCGAGGGCCCCGTGAACACGCGGCTCTGGTGCACGGCAGTGATGCCGGCACGCTCACCTCTGCGCTAGGAGCACAGCATGCATATTCCACGCTCGACAGGTGCGCTGACCCTGGTCAGCACGCTGTTGGTGATTGTCATGACCGCGACGGCGGTGCTCTGGTACTTCCCTCAGTGGCTGGACAGCGAGCAGGGCGTCGAGCGCTGGTTGATGCTGGCCGCCATTGGCACGGTGCTGGTGTTGCTGGCCACCAGCGTCAAGCTGTTGGGCGACAAGCAGGGGCGCAGGGTGCTGGCCGAGATGGCGGCCGATGACGTCGTCAGTTTGCCTCGGCCCCTGGTTGCGCCGCCGTCCACTGCCGCCCGTGACGCCAGGGCCTACCTGCGCGAACATTACGGTTGGCGCTGGCGTGCCAAGGTGCGGTTGATCGTGGTTGTGGGTGAGGCTGAGCAAGCCAACGCGGTGGCGCCGGGCCTGGCCCTCGATGAGTGGCAGGAGTGCAGTGGCACGCTGTTGCTGTGGCTGGGTAGCTGCGTGGGCATGGCGCCGCAGGCGGTGGCCGGGCGGCTCAAGGCATTGCACCGTCGGCGCCCGTTCGATGCCGTTGTCTGGCCGTTGACCCAGGCCCAGTGTGCCGATGCCAAGGTCATGGGCAACGGTGCCCGGCACCTGCGCGACCTGACCCATGCACTGCGCTGGCAGGCGCCGTTGCATCTCTGGCAGGTGTGCAGCAGCGGCTGGTCGCAGGCAGGGCGGGAAGTGACCGCCGTGGGCTGCCTGTTGCCCGCGCCGCTCGGTGCGGCGGACGTCAACGCTGCACTGACGGCGCTGGTGGCGCCGCTGAATCAACAGGGCATTGAGCAGATGCGCCGGGACAGCCGTCACGATTTCCTCTATCGCCTGGGCGGCGACTTGCACACCGCCGGCATCGAACAGTGGTGCAAGGCGCTGGCCCCCTTGCTGCCCGAGTTCGCCCGCGGCGCACCGCTGCGCGGCCTGCAGTTCAGCCTGGCGCGCGAGGATGACCCCGCGTCCGGGGTGGCGCACCGGTTGCAACTCGACCCGGCCTGGGCGCAGGTCTTGGAGGATCGTGTGGCCGGCAAGCGGACAGGGTGGCATGCGGTACGGCTCGCCAGCGTGGGGGTCATGCTGGCGGCCTTGTTCACCCTGGCCGGGGTGTTAACCGTCTTCGCCCACAACCGTAGCCTGGTTGAACAGGCCAAGAGCGCACTGGCTCAGCCCGGCACGGACCTGCAACGGCTGGTGGCGCTGACCCGCGAGCTGGATCGCCAGGGCGTGCGGGGTACGCCCTGGTACCAGGGGCTGGCCTTGGACCCTGCGCCGCAATTGCGCCAAGCCCTGTGGCCGCGCTACGAGCAGCTGGCCTTGCCCCTGCTGCGCGATGCCGCGCTGCCACAGCTGCAAAACCGGCTGCGCATGGCCTTGGCCCTCACGCCCGGTGGCGAAACCCAACCGGCCCACGAGGCGTTGAAAGCCTATCTGATGATGGCCGACCCGGCCCGGGTTGAGCCAGGGTTTCTTGCCCACAGGATGGCGCAGTTTCAGGCGCCGCCCGGGGTCGGTGCGCAGGAATGGAGCACCTATGCCTCGATCCTGTGGCGGTTCTACGCCGAGCAACTGCCCCACCACCCCCAGTGGGCCATCGCCGCAGACGCCAGCCTGACGGCGCGCACCCGGCAGTTGCTGTTGGCGGAATGGGAGCGGCGCAACAGTGAGACCGCGCTTTACGCGCTGGTGCTGGAACAGGCCGAACGTTTTCCGCCACTCAGTGTGATGCAGATGGTAGGCAGCACCGCGCTGTTCGACAGCGCCAGTGCCGTACCGGGCACCTTCACGCGCCAGGCGTGGGAAGGGCAGGTGCGCGACACCATCGAGCAGACCGTGCAAGCGCGCCGGGAGACCATCGACTGGGTGCTGGGCGAGCCGCCTGCAAGCCATGCTGACCGAGTGTCGGCCGACGCGCTTCAGGCCCGCCTGACGGCGCGCTACTTTCGAGACTTTGCCAAGGCCTGGCTGAAGGCGCTGAATGCGTTGAGCTGGCGCAACGTCAGCACCTTGCCCGAAGCGGTGGAGCAACTGGCGCTGGTCGGCGATGTCAGCCAGTCGCCGCTGCTGGCGTTGCAGCAAGCGTTGGCCTATCAGGGGCAGGCCGATCCGCAACGCCTGGCCACCGTGTTCGGCCCACTGTTGCACCTTGCGGACGACTTGCCTGGCTATCTGGCCGGGGTGACGGCGGCGCGGCTGGCGTTGCAGCAGGCGGCTGACGCCCGTGACCCACAGTCCCAGGCGCAGTCGGTGTTGCAAGGCCAGGACACCGCCCTGAGCCGGGTGCACGAGCAGGGCCGTCTGATCGCTGCCAACCTGGGTCGACAGTGGCAGGGGCTGGGCCAGGCGCTGTTGGTGGCTCCCCTTGAACAGGCCCGCCAGCTGCTGTTGCAGCCTTCGGTCGGCGGCCTGAACCGCCAATGGCAGCAGACCATCGTCGACCACTGGAATGCTGCTTTCGGCGGCCGCTACCCGTTCGCGGCCACCGACAGTGATGTCTCGCTGGCCATGCTGGGCCAGATGATTCGCGCCGATACCGGGCGCATCGAACAGTTCCTGCGTGACGAGCTCGGTGGCGTGGTGCGCAAGCAGGGCGGCCGCTGGGTGCTCAAGCCGCGCCACCCGCAGGACGTGCGCGTGAACCCGCAGTTTCTGCAGGCCATCAATCAGCTCAGTCATTTGGCCGATGTGCTCTACACCGACGGGGGCATGGGGCGCGGTTTCGATCTGCGCGCCAAGCCGGTGCGCGATGTGGTGCAGACCACCTTCATGCTCGACGGTGAGCGCCAGCACTACTTCAACCAGAAAGAGCGCTGGCAGCGCTTCCAGTGGCCAGGCCGCAGCGACCAGCCGGGCACCCGCCTGACCTGGACCAGCGTGCACACCGGCGAGCGTCTGTTCGGCGAATACCCAGGGCCCTGGGGGTTGATCCGCCTGCTGGAGCAGGCCCAGGTTACCGCGCTGGACGACAGCGGCACGCAGTTTCGCATCGTGCTGACGGCCCCCGATGGCTTGCCGCTGACCTGGCACCTGCGCACCGAATTGGGCGCAGGGCCATTGGCGGCCCTGGCGCTGCGGGGCTTCACGCTGCCGCGTGAAGTCTTCCTGGTTGACGATGATCACCTCGCCGCGCGTGAAGACAACGGGAGTACGTCATGAGCCTGAACACCTTGATTGCCACCTGGCTGGGCGATCGCCCACCCTTGCCGCTGGCCCGGCAACAGGCCGGTGCGTGGGCCGCCTGGCTGCGACCCATCGATGCGCACAACCCGGTGGGCGAAGACCCGGCCTACCACGATGAATTTCAGCGACTGCGCGAGGAAGTCAACAGGCTGTCCGGCGCCGATACCGAGCAGGTCGTCCGCTTGGCCGAGCAGTTGTCGATGCACACGTGCAAAGACCTGCGCGTGACCACTTACTGGCTATGGGCGCGTCAGCAGCGCGACGGCCTGGCGGGCCTGGCCGATGGGCTGAGCCTGCTGGCTGCCCTGGTGGAGCGCTTTGCCACGCAGGTATTGCCGGCACGGCCCAACAGCCGCAAGGCCGCGTTGGAGTGGCTGGCGGGCAGCAAGATACTGGACGGTCTTGCCCTGCATCGCGACACTGGGCAGCCGCATGCTGAAAGCATCGTCTGCGCGCTGGCCTGGCTGGACCATGCCCTGGAGGCGTGGCCGGTGGAGCAGCGCCCTGACCTGTCGGCGCTGCATAACGCCCTGGCGCTGCACTTGGGGCAACCCAGTGGCAGCGCAACGCCGGCGCCGACACAAGACACACCGGTGCAAACGGCCTTACCGGTATGCAGTGCCATCACCTCGGCCCGCGACCTGCTCGACAGCGGGCGTACCCTGGCCGGTTACCTGCGCAACCAACCCCAAGGCTGGCTGGCGGGCCATCGGGTGATCAAGGCCCTGCGGTGGGACACGGTGCACCAATTGCCGGTCATCGACAGCAGCGGTCACACCCGCCTGGCGCCGCCACGGGGCGAATATCGGCTGCAACTGCAGCGCCTGCACCAGCAACAGGCCTGGGATGACTTGCTCGAACAGGTCGAGCGCTTCTATGCCGAAGGCGCCAACCACTTCTGGCTGGATCTGCAGTGGTACCTGCATCAAGCCCTTGGCCGTTTGCCTGCACCTTGCGGTAGCTGGGCCGAAGGGGTGGCGCAAGACTTGGCGGGGCTGCTGCAACGCTTGCCGGGCCTGGAGTTGCTGCACTGGAGCGACGGCTCGCCGTTCGCTGACGAAACCACCCGTGAATGGATAGACCAACACGCCAAGGCCCAGCGCCCCCGTGTGCCGCAGCCCGTGGCCGACGCCGGCGACCACGATCTGCAAGCGCTGGAACAACAAGCCTTGGTGCAGGCGGGCGAGCAGGGGGTAGACCACGCCCTGGCCTGGCTGGCGGTGCAACCCATTGGCCCCAGTGGTCGCCATCGCTGGATGTTGCGGCTGGTGATGGCGCGGGTGGCCGAGCAGGCGGGCAGCGCTGCGTTGGCCCAGCACCTGCTCAGCGAGCTGGACGCGACCGCCGAACGCCAGGGGTTGGGCGCATGGGAGCCGGACCTGCACTTCGAGGTCAAGGCGCGCCTGCTCAAGTTGTTGCGCCGCAAGGCCCAGCGCAGCGACGCCGACCGCCCTGCACTGACCGGGCGCATGGACGCGCTGCTGGCGGCCCTGGTGGCCATCGATCCGGTCAATGCCGCAGCACTCTGCGCTTGACCCCCACTTTTTAAGGCAACCGTGATGGACAAAGACAATCTGACCCTGCGTTATTTCCAGGCCGAAATGCGCTACCTGCGCGAGGCCGGCAAGGAGTTCGCCGCGGCCTATCCGGAGCTTGCCGCCGAGCTCAATCTGGATCGCCCCGGCGCCCGCGACCCTTATGTGGAGCGGCTGCTCGAAGGCTTTGCCTTCCTGATGGGGCGGGTGCGGGAGAAAATCGACGACGATCTGCCGGAGCTGACCGAGGGCCTGGTGAGCCTGCTGTGGCCGCACTATCTGCGCACCATCCCCTCGCTGTGTGTGGTGGAACTGGCCCCGGATATCGACTGCATGAAGCACAGCCATGTGGTGGACAAAGGCTTCGAGATTCTGTCGCGCCCCCTTGGCCCGCGCGACACGCGCTGCCGTTACACCACCACCCAGGCCGTGCCGCTGCGGCCACTGCGCCTGGACGCGCTGCGACTGAGCCATGGCCAGGACGGCCGGGCGCTGCTGCAGTTGCGTTTGAGCCGTGGCGCGCATCTGCCCTGGGGGCAGTTCGACCTGGCGCAGATCGCGCTTTACCTCGACGGTGACGAGCGCCTCACGTCAGCCTTGCACCGTGCACTCACCCTGGGCGTGCAGGCGATTCATGCGCGGGTACCGGAGCAGCCGGGGCGCCAGACACTGGATGCGTATTTCTCACCCAAGGGGTTTTGCCCCCAGGATCGGCTGTGGCCCAAAGGTGACAGCGCTTTCAGTGGTTACCAGCTATTGCTGGAGTACTTCACCTTTCCGCAGAAATTCAGCTTCGTGACCCTG
The DNA here is from genome assembly GCA_000497835.1 of gamma proteobacterium L18. Classification (GTDB taxonomy): domain Bacteria; phylum Pseudomonadota; class Gammaproteobacteria; order Pseudomonadales; family Pseudomonadaceae; genus Aquipseudomonas. The sequence goes on from KI547171.1 coordinate 384,321, forward strand.
TGCGGGCTGGAACAGGTACAGGTGCCTGCGCAAGCGCCCTGGCTTGAGCTGGATATCGAACTGGACAGCCCTTGGCCCCAGGAGCACAACCTGAGCCTGGACAACCTCAAGCTGCACGCCGTGCCCGTGATCAATCTGTTTACCCTGGAGTCCGACCCCCTGGCGCTGGACCCGTTGCAATCGGACTACTTGCTGCGCGCCTTGCGCCTGCAGGACGGCCACACCGAAATCTATTCGGTGGACGGCGTGACCGGCACCGGCAAAAGCGGCCACCACACTTACGTGCCTTTCAGCAGCTTCCAGCATAAGGGTGGGCTGCTGCGCGATGACGCGCCGCCGCGCTACTTTCACACCCGGCTCAAGCGCGGCGCCAACGGTTTGCATGACACCTGGCTGATCCTGGGGGGCGAAGGTTTCGATGAGGATCGCCTGGGCGCCGAAGAGCACCTGTCGCTGCGCTTGACCGGTACCCACGGGATGCTGCCGCACAAGGCGCTGCAAAGTGCATTGCTCGATACCCCCGCCCTGGCCGGGCCCGTGCCCTTGCGCGTGCGCAGCCTGTGCGCGCCGACCTCGCCGTGTTACCCGCCCAGTGGCGATCGTTTTCACTGGCGCATCCTCAGCCATCTGGGCTCCACCTTTTTGCCCATGCTTGACAACGTCGAAGTACTGCGCGGCACCCTGGCGCTGTATGACTGGACGGCCAGCGATGCCAATCGGCGGCGCCTGCAGGCGATCACCGAGGTCAGGCACCACCTGATTCAGCGCTTTGAAAAGGGTTGCCTGCTGCGCGGCGTCGACATCGAGGTGACGCTGGAAACCAGTGGCTTCCGCGGGGAAGGGGACATCAGTCTGTTCGGCGAAATGCTCAGCCGCTTCTTTGCACTGTACGCCGACATCCATCTGTTCAATCAGCTCACGCTGGTTCTGCACCCCGGCACCCGGTGCTTGCGCTGGGGCGAAAATCATAGCCAGCGGGTGCCGGGTTGAGCGTGCAGGCGGTGTTGGCCGCACTGCGCCCCCGGGTGGCGCAAGCCTCGGTGTATCGCTTCTGCCACTTGCTGGAACTGGCCGAGCCCCAGCGTGCGCTGCTGGGCAGTACGGACAGCCCGGCGGACGACCCGGTTCGCTTCCGCCCACACCCGGGCATGGGCTTCCCCGGTGCAGAGTTGAAGGCCATCGAACACGATGCGTTGCACCCCGGGTATCCGCCCACCGTGCGGACGTGGCTGCTGGGCTTGTACGGGGTGGAGTCACCCCTGCCCACGGCCTACCTGGACGATATCGCCCTGCAACGCGAAGGGCACCTGGGGCTGCAAGCCTTTCTGGATATCTTCAATCACCGGATCTTCACCCAGTTCTATCGCGTATGGCGCAAATACGCCTACCCGGTCACTTTTGCGCCCGGCGGTACCGACGCCACGTCACAGTGCCTGCTGGGGCTGATCGGGCTGGGCATGCCCGGCACGACTGCGGAGATGAGCGCGCCCGCGTCGCGGTTTTTGGCACTCCTGGGGCCGATGCGCCTGCCAACCCGTACGGGCGAGGGCCTTGTGGCCTTGGTCAGGCTGCTGGCGGCCGGCACCCAGGCGCACGTCACGCCCCATTGGCCCGTGCGGGTGCCTGCGCCCCAGCAAGCCAGGTTGGGCGGTGAGCATCCGGTATGCCTGGCGCAAAGCGCGCCGCTGGGCGACGTGGGGCGCGATGCAAGCTGCGAGGTGCTGTTGAGCCTGGCCACCGACGATGGGCAACAAGCCCTTGGCTGGCTGCCGGGTGCGCCGCTGCACCGCGACCTGCTGCTGATGTTGCGCGTGTACCTGGGATGGCGCTGCACGGTGCGGCTGACGCTGACCCTGCCACCGCATCTGCTGCCCACGCCGATATTGGGCAAGGCCAACGTGCTGCTGGGCATGACAGGACTGATCGGCACCCCGGCAGGCGTCACCCTCACTATCCACTTGGGCCGCTATCAGGGCTTGTGCCCCAATCCATTTTTCAGGGAGATTTATCATGTTGGCTACCGTATGTAAGGTCACGTTGATGGCAGTCATCAGCCTTGGGCTGGCCGGGTGTGGTTCGAGCCGCAGCACCAGCGATGACAGCGCCACGGCGCTTGTCACCCTGCGCCTGGACTTCAATGGCCGTGCCGCCATGAACACCGCGGGCCACGAAATGAACGCACTGTCGGTGCCGACCCTGGTGCGGGTGTATCAGGTGCGGTCGCGGGTAGCGCTGCAAAAGGCGTCGTACGACAGTCTGGTGGCCGACAGCGGGCAGTTGCCAGGCGCGGACGTGCTGGCGGAACAGAGCTTGGTGGTGCGTCCTGGAGAAGGCGCGCAATTGAACATGCCCTTGGCCGGCGACGCACGCTTTGTCGCGGTAGTAGGGTTGTTTCGCGACCCTGACCTGCATGAGGGCTCATGGCGAGTCATCCTGGACCGCAGCGAGCTGAACCCGATCAAGGCGCGGGTGCTGGAGCTGGGCGATAACCGCCTGACATTGCTGCCGGTGAGCGAGGGGTAAGCCATGACGCAATCGATGCCTTCGCTGTATGAGCGGCTGCTGCAGAACGTGGCTGGCGAGACGCGCCTGCAGCGCCTGCATGAGGAGGACCAGCCCATCGTGTCGATCCTGGATAACGTGCAGCGCATCCTCAACAGCCGTGCCGGTACCCTGGCGCACTTACCTGACTATGGTTTGCCGGACATGAGCGAGATCCTTCAGGCGTTGCCGGGTTCTGCGCACCAGCTAAAGGACAGCATCGCCCACACCTTGCGTATCTACGAGCCGCGCCTGCGTGGTTTGGACATAGCGCTGTTGCCGCAAAAGCAGCCGGGGCATCTGGAATATGCCCTGGAGTTGCACCTGCACAACGGTGCCCAAGCCACCTTTGCCACCACGGTGGGGCCGCAGGGTAATGTACGGGTATGGCGGCTCAAGCCACTGGCGTAAACCGTAGCCGCGGCCGCAGGCTACACCGGTGGACAGCGCCACAGGTACCATGCGGCCACGGTGCGATAAGGCGCCCAGACCAGGCCCAGGTCACGCATCTGCCGCGGCGTGGGCGCCTTGGCCAACTGCTTGAGGCGCCGATAGCCCTCGCGCACGCCAAAGTCATCCACGGGCAAAATGTCCAGGCGCTCAAGGCTGTAGATCATGAACATTTCCACGGTCCAGCGACCGATGCCTTTGAGGCGGGTCAAACGTGTGATCAGCCCTTCATCGTCAAGGCCCAGTGATTCAGCGCGCGAGGGCACCACGCCGTCCAGGGTGGCCTGGGCAATGGCGCGAATGGTCGCAAGCTTGGTGGCGGAAAAACCACAGGCCCGTTGCAGGTCCGGGTCGGTCGCCAGCAATTGCTCGGCCGACGGGAAAGGCGAATCGCCATACAATGCGAGAAACCGGCCGAGAATGGCATCCCCCGCCTTGGCATGCAGTTGCTGGTAGGCAATGGCGCGGATCAATGCCTCGTAGGGTTCACGCGCCGGTTTTGACGTATGCAGGCAGGGGCCCACCTGATCGACCAAGCGGGCCCAGTCCGGGTCCAGACCACTGAGGTGAATGCTTGCCTGCTCAAAAATATTTGACACACCAAACTCCGTAGCGGCGTTCGCGCGTCAGGCCTGGCCGGCGCGGCGCGCGCTGGTGCGCGACAACGCCGCCCAGTCCAGGTGGCCTTCGCCATGGGCCAGGGCTTCGATGTGGGTGTCGCGCAGGGTGCTGGCCAGGGGCAGGGGCACATTGACCTTTTCCGCGGCATCCATGGCCAGGCGCACATCCTTCAAGCCCAGGGCCAGCTTGAAGCCGGCGGGCTCAAAGCGTTCTTCGGCCATGGCTTGGCCGTAGCCTTTGTACACGGGCGCTGCGAACAGCGTGGAGGTGACCAGGTCCAGCACGCTGCCCTTGTCCACCCCGTACCCCTGGGCCAGCGCCACAGCCTCGCCCATGGTGCCGATGGCGCTGGCAATCATGAAGTTGACCGAAAGTTTGACTGCGTTGGCCTGCTCGGGACGATCGCCAAAGTGCCAGGTTTTCTGCCCCAGCACCTCGAACAGCGGCTGCACGCTGGCCAGCGCCGTGGCGTCGCCGGCCGCCAGAATCTGCAGTTGCCCGGCCTCGGCCACGTTCACCCGGCCCAGCACCGGGGCGGCAAGGTAGGCAACGCCCTGTTGTTGATGCAGCTCCAGCAAGCGGTTGGCCAGTGCCACCGAGATGGTCGCCATGTTGACGTGGATGGCGCCGGGCTTGAGGGCCTGCAGGGCGCCGCTGTCGATCAGTGCAGCCTGGGTGGCGGTATCGTCGGCCAGCATCGAGATCACCACGTCGGCACCCTCGACGGCCTGGCGGGCCGTTTCGGCAGGCGCCGCGCCCAGTGCCGCCAGGGTGGCGACCGGCTGTGGCGAGCGGTTCCAGGCGCGCACGGGGTATCCGGCCTTGAGCAGGTTGGTGGCCATCGGCAGGCCCATGGTGCCCAGGCCCAGGAAGGCGATTTGCATGGCAAGCACTCCTTGTCCAAATCCCAAGCATCGCATGCCCGGGACCTGCGTGCCACCGTGCGGGTGGCTGTCAAAAATGCCCGACCAATGCCATCAAGACTGCCGCTGCCGCGCCGACATCAATGACATAACAACAATGATGTCCCGATCCTTTCCTGCGAGACGCTTCGATGACCAGCTTTTCCGCGGATGACCGCGCCCAGGTTTTGCAGGATGCAAGCTTACAGTTCTGGAAACACATCATTGGCATTGTGTGGTTGGCCCTGGCCATCCATATCGTGCTGTTTGGCCTCTTCGTGGCGCTGGGCATCACGGTGCTGTGGGTGGCCAACGCCCTGAGTATCGTCACTTACGTGGTGTGCCTGCTGGCCATTGGGCGCAATCGCTTTCAACTGGCGGGCATGCTGTTCAGCCTGGAAATTATCGCCCACGCCATTGTCGCCACCTGGATGCTGGGCTGGGACAGCAATTTCGACCTGTACCTGTTCTGCCTGGTGCCCATCATTGCCTTCAGCTTCCAGACGGCGCCGGTGCGCCGGGTACTGTTGAGCGTGGCGATCGTACTGGTGGCCGTGGGCGGCTTTGCCCTGCGGCGGCATATGGGCCTGGCCCAGGGTGTGCAGGACGATCTGATCGACATTTTCGGCATCGTCAACGCCCTGACCGCCACCGGGCTGTTGATGTACGCCACCGCGTTGTCGGTGCGTTTCACCTTGTCCATGCAACTGCACCTGTATCAGTCGGCTCACCGCGACAGCCTCACCAGTTTGTATACGCGCCGCCGCGTGTTGCAGCGCCTGCGGCAGATGGGGGGCGAGCGACAGCGCGGCTGTACGGCGCTGATCCTGCTGGATGTGGACCATTTCAAGCTGATCAATGATCGTCACGGGCATGACCTGGGCGATGTGGTGTTGCAGCAGGTGGCCGACAGCATTTCCGGGGCCGTGCGGGTAACGGACATTGCGGCGCGCTGGGGCGGCGAGGAGTTTTTGGTGCTGATGCCCAGCACGTCACTGGCCGAGGCCGGCGTGGTGGCGCAACGGGTGCTGGAATGCATTCGGGCCCGGGCCGGGCTGATCGAGGGCAGGGCGCTGGTGGTGACGGCGACGCTGTCGGTGACGGTGATCGGCGCTGAGGAAACCTTCCGGGACGCGCTGAAGCGGGCCGATGGCCTGCTGTATCAGGGTAAGGAGGCGGGGCGCGACCGCGTGATGATGGCCGCTGAAGCGGCGTGACTCACTGTCTTTGTGGCACCGCGTCGCCTGTGACGCAGCCTTCGGCAGCTGCTACACCCCTCTGTGGGAGCGGGTTCTACCCGCGAAAAGGACACCGCGTAATACCTGGCACCCTGTGGCGCCCTTTTCGCGGGTAGAACCCGCTCCCACAAAGACAGTTGCTGCTACAAAATCCCTGGTTTCACGCCATCTGTAGCAGCGGCCGTCAGGTCGCGTCACAGGCAGCGCGGTGGGTCAGCTCAGCGGCGGGGTGCGCGGCGGGATCTGGCGCTTGTTGCCGCAGGCTTCGAAGGCCGACGCCAGTTGCAGCAACGCCGAGTCGTCATAGGCACGGCCGGCGAAGGTCAGCCCCACCGGCATGCCGATGTCGGCCATCACGCCCATGGGCACGGTGACCGTGGGCACGCCCAGGTGACGGATGGCCAGGTTGCCGTTGGCCACCCAGATACCGTTGCTCCAGGCAATATCGGCCGAGGCCGGGTTCACGTCGGCATCGGCCGGGCCCACGTCGGCGACGGTGGGGAACAGCACGGCATCAAGCCCCAGGCCGGTCATCCAGTCTTCAAGGTCAGTACGGCGCGTCTGCTCCAGGCCACGCAGGCCGTCGGGGAGGGTGCTGATCTCGTTCCACGGCGTGATGCCGCGCTGGGCCATGCGCACGTACTCGTCCATGCCGGCGGCCAGGTCGTCCTCGCGGTTGGGCAGGGTGCCCGGGTCGTGAGGGAAGATCAACGGGCCGTCGACGTCGGCCAGGCGGTTGAGCACCGGGTCGTCGTTGGCGCGCAGGAAGTCATCGAACGCCCAGGCGCTCAGGTCCCACAGCTCATGGTGCAGGAACTCTTTGCTGACCAGGCCACGGGTGAACACGGTCGGCGCGCCGGGGCGGTCGCCTTCGCAGTTGGACACCAGCGGGAAGTCCACTTCGACCACTTCGGCACCGGCTGCTTCCAGGGCCTGGCGGGCCTGTTGCCACAGGTCGATGACGGTGGCGCGGGTGTTGATGCGCTGACCGGTAGGGCCGCCGATGCCGGGGGCTTCGGCGGTGCCGGCCGCTTCGTCGGCATTGATGTACATGCGCGGCACGCCCAGGCGCTTGCCCTTCAGGGCGGCGGGGCTGGCGGCCAGCTCAAGGTAGGAGGCCGGGCGCACCGAGTCGACGCTGGGGATCGGTACCCAGGGCTGCAAGCGCCACAGGTCGCCACGGGTGTCGGTGTCTTCGGCTACCACCACGTCCAGCACTTCCAGCAGGTCGGCCATGGTGCGGGCGTAGGGTACGACCACGTCCATGGTCGGGGTCAGCGGCCAGTTGCCGCGTACCGAAATCACCCCGCGCGACGGCGTGTAAGCGCACAGACCGTTGTTGGAGGCCGGGCCGCGGCCGCTCGACCAGGTTTCCTCAGCCAGGCCGAAGGCGGCGAAGCTGGCGGCTGTCGCGGTGCCGGCGCCGTTGGACGAGCCCGAGGCGAACGGGGCGGTCAGGTAATCGGCGTTGTAAGGGCTTTCGGCACGGCCGTAAACGCCGCGCTGCATGCCGCCGTTGGCCATGGGCGGCATGTTGGTCTTGCCCAGGCAGATGGCGCCGGCGGCGCGCAGGCGTTCGATGGTGAACGCGTCGCGATGGGCCACCAGTTTGGCGAATGCCGGGCTGCCGGACGCCGCAGTCAGGCCCTTGACCAGGTAGCTGTCCTTGGCGGTGTAGGGGATGCCGTCCAGCGGGCCGAGGGTTTCGCCGCGGGCACGGCGTGCGTCGCTGGCCTGGGCTTCCTTGAGCGCCTCGGGGTTGCGCACCACCACCGCATTCAATGCAGTCTCGGTGCCTGGCACATCGTAGGCGTCGATGCGCGCAAGGTACGCCTCAACCAGCTCGACGGCGGTTGTCTGGCCTGATTCAAGCGCAGCACGCAGCTGGGCAATGGAAACTTCGGTGACCTCGATCATGCTGCTACCGCCGATGGCTGAAGGGAAAGAAAAAAGGCAATGGGGTGACTGTAACCTGCCAGGGCAGGGGTATCACTTCTCGTCATGGAGGTGTTCATAGGGTTCTCGTTGCGCCGCGTGATGCGGGTGCGCTGAATTTACAGTGTGAGCATTATATTGAACAGCCCAAAAAACACCATGAGCGTCCCGATGAGGGCATTTGACACCCTCCAAAACACGTCATACGATGTCATACAAACCCATCGTCCTGCTGTCGAATGGGCTCAATAAAAACAATAAAGGAACGCTCAGCATGACAATCGATATCGGGCCCGCGTCCCGTCCGCAGGCCCATGCCCCCGCCAAGACCCTGACCAGCCGCTATCGCTGGACCATCTGTGCGCTGTTATTCGTCGCCATCGGCATCAACTACATCGACCGCCAGATGATCGGCATTCTAAAGCCCACCCTCAGCGCCGAACTGAAATGGTCGGAATCGGACTACGCCAGTATCGTGTTCTGGTTCCAGTGCGCCTACGCCATCGGCTTCCTGACGTTTGGCCGCATCATCGACAAGGTCGGCGTGCGCATTGGTTATGCGATGGCCTTTACCCTGTGGACCCTTGCCAGCATCGGCCATGGGCTGGTGCAGGGCGTCACGCAGTTTGCCATCGCCCGGTTTGCCCTGGGCTTCGGCGAGTCCGGCAGTTTCCCGGCAAGCCTGAAGGCGGTATCCGAATGGTTCCCGCAGAAAGAGCGGGCCCAGGCCACCGGCATCTTCAACGCCGGTACCGCCTTCGGCCCCATCGTCACGCCACTGCTGGTGCCGGCCATCACCCTGGCCTGGGGCTGGCGCGCAGCGTTCATCTCCATTGGTGTGGTGACTGCGTTGTGGCTGATCGCCTGGCTGTTGATGTACCGCAGCCCCCAGGACCATCCGCGCGTCAGCGCCAGTGAACTGGACTACATCCGCAGCGACACCGATCCGTCGCTGCCGGTAGACGCCACGCCTGCGAAGTTCTCCTGGTTCAAGCTGCTGACCTTCCGTGAAACCTGGGCGTATGCGGCGGGCAAGTTCCTGACCGACCCGATCTGGTGGCTGTACCTGTTCTGGCTGCCGGACTTCCTGGGTAAGACCTACGGCCTGGACCTGAAGTCGTTCGGCCCGCCCTTGATTGCGGTCTACCTGCTGGCTGACCTGGGCTCGGTGCTGGGGGGCTGGGGGTCGTCACGGCAACTGAAAAACGGCCGTGGCGTGAACGCTGCGCGCAAGACCACCATGCTGATTTGCGCCTTGGCGGTGATCCCGATCGTGACCGCGCAGTTTGTCTCTAGCCTGTGGCTGGTGGTGGCGATCATTGGCTTGGCCGCCGCCGCGCACCAGGCCTGGTCGGCCAACCTGATGACCTTGCCCTCCGACCTGTTCCCCAAGCAGGCGGTGGCCTCGGTGATCGGCATCGGCGGCACTGCAGGGGCCATGGGCGGCATGCTGATGACCACCTACAACGGCTACATCCTGGACGTGTTCAAGTCTTACCAGCCGATTTTCATCGTGGCGGGCAGTGCGTACCTGGTGGCGATCGTGGTGATTCATGTGCTGACGCCACGGCTCAAGCCCGTGGCGGCGGAGCGGCTGCTCCGAAGCTGATCAGTGGCAATTTGCATCATATGCAATGCATTAGCATGGAGTAATTAATTATGCATTGTATATGATGCAATTCCGTTAGGTGGCCAAGCTGCGCTGAATCCCCTCGGCCCATTGATTTAACATCGCGCGCCCGACAGCTTCGAACGCCGGTTGACGTTCAAGATACTGTTCAAGCTCTCTCATCGCTTTCTTCATTCCATCAGCGACTTCATTCAGCAAATCTGCGCACCGGCCTTCGGTCAGTTGGCAGGCGACACGGCCAAAGCGGATTAAAGTCTTGTGTTTGGGCCATGCTTTGGAGCCTCCCAGCAACAAGGCCATCGAGTCTTGCCTGATGTAGACGGTCGTTGTCACTATGTCGTAGGCGGGCGCCAGCCATACGGGCGCATCATCCGCGCAATCACGGTACAAAACGCCGAAATTTTTCAGGTGAGCATCGCCGTTGCGCACCATGGCTGACAACGCAACGATCTTGAAAAATGCTTCAAGGGCGTCGGTCAGCATTACCGGACTCACGAACGCCCGAATTTGCCTGGCTGCGCCCTCGTAGGAACCGTCATATTTGGCTTTCGACGGCCAGCCGTTGAGCACGCAGAAATCCTCGAACCCCAGGTAGCCATGCTCATCACGATCAAATCGCTCCACTAGCAGAAATCGACCGTGGTCACTCAGTTCGACCTTTGGTACCGCAAGTCCCGAGTAACGCGCGGCCTGCATGCAGAAGAACTCGTTCGCAGCCAGGTCCGGGAAGTCCTGGGCGACGAACGCCTTGACCAGATGAGTAGCGCTACGATGAGTGAGGCGGTCGATGCCATTGCCGTCGGCAATCAGCACTTTGGGCTGTACCCCGGAAACGCCGGAATATTGCCCGTACTGGCTGACCAATGCTTCGAACAATCCTTCGGTGCCATCGTGGGTCAGCAGGTGCGCCACATCTGTCGTAGGCAATGATGTTGATGGGGCCTGGCCGATTCCTACGCGCCCCAACTGGTGCGGGCCGACGATGGCCAATAGCGCGAAATCATCAAAGCCGCGAACGGTCTTGCTGAATCGTCGTTGTAGTTCGGCCCGCAGCGCGCCTTCGGGCAGGTTCATCTCGAACAGCGGTGCAACACCGCGCTGCCAGTCATAACTTTGCAGCCGGCTGGGCATGGTCAACGAGACAGACTCGCGCTGTGGCGTCTGGCTGTCGTAGCTGAAAACCGAAGCATCTTCGGCGGCGCGCCCCAGCGCTCCCACGGGTCGCCCAAGTACGTTGACCTGAAGCTGCGTGTCTGGCTCAGTCATGGAAGCCGCCTTTTTTCAACTCGTCGAGGGTGGGACGGCCACGTCGTTTGGCTGCTGCAACCAGCTCATAGCCGAAGCCAGCAAGGATGGCTTCTACTTTGCGCAAGCCGATTTCGTTGAGGGTGCCATTCTCGATACCAGAAATAGTGGAGCGGCTCATGCCATATTTACTGGCCAACGCCTCTTGAGTAAGCCCGTGGGCTTTACGCAGTTGTTTGATGACTTCGCCGATTTGATTCATGACAGACCTGCATTACATGCAATGCAAAAACCTATTATAAATTATTTTGCACTGCATTTGATGCATATTGGGCTATTTCTGCCAGGCAGCGGGTTTACCAGAACGATGGCGGTGCGCTAAGGGCCTGGCCGATCACGTCGATGGCGCGGTCCACATCGGCTTCGGTGGTGTAGCGGCCCAGGCTCAGGCGCACGCTGCGTTGCGCCTGTTCGCTGCTCAGGCCAATGGCGACCAGGACGTGGGACGGACCGGCACTGGCGGAGTTGCAGGCAGAGGTCGACGATACGGCCAGGTCGTTTGCCAGGCTGGCACTGTTGAAACCGGCCACGTCGATGCACAGGTTCAACGTATGGGGAATGCGCTGATCGGGACAACCGTTGAGGCGCACGCCTGGCAATTGCAGCAGGCCGTCGCGCAGGCGCGTCGACAGGGCCTGGATACGTTGTTGTTCCTCCTCCAGGTGTGCGGCTGCCAAGGCGTAGGCGCTGCCCATGCCAACGATCTGGTGGGTGGCCAGGGTGCCCGAACGCAGGCCCTGTTCATGGCCGCCGCCGTGGATCTGGGCGCGCAGGGCAGGGCGCGCGCGTTCGCCCACGTACAGCGCGCCGATGCCTTTGGGGCCGTAGCTTTTGTGCGCCGAGATGGACAGCATGTCGACCGGCCACTGGCTCAGGTCGATGGCGACCTTGCCCGTGCCTTGGGCGGCGTCCACGTGCATCAGCGCGCCGTGCTCACGGACCATTTGGCCGATGGTGGCGACGTCGGTGAGGGTGCCCAGTTCGTTGTTCACCAGCATCAGCGACACCAGCAGGGTGTCGGCGCTCAGTGCTGCGCGCACGGCGTCTGGCTGAATCAGGCCGTTGGTATCCGGGCTCAGACGGGTGATACGGAAACCCTGCTGCTCAAGCTCGTTGACGGTGTCGAGGATGGCCTTGTGTTCCAGCACGCTGGTGATGATGTGGCGGCGGTCGGCACTGGCCGAAGCGGCGATGCCTTTGAGCGCCAGGTTGTTGGATTCGGTGGCGCCGCTGGTCCACACCAGGGAGTCGGCGGGTGCGCCGATCAGTTCGCCCACCTGGCGCCGTGCCAGTTCCACGGACTGCCGCGCACGCTGGCCGAAGGCATGGGAGCTGGAGGCCGGGTTGCCGAAGTTGCCGGCCTGGCCCAGGCACTCGACCATGGCGGCGATCACGCGGTCGTCGACGGGGGTGGTGGCGGCATAGTCGAAATAAAGCGGGGCGTTGGGCATGGGGCTTTCCCTATCGTGCTGGGGATCAGTGATGGGGAAAGCTTACGCTTCGGGGCGGGCAAAAATATTGATTTCTGCACGATGAATTGGGATGCCAATAGAATATTTTTCGCAGCTTGGAGGCTGTTGAGGAATTACAACCCGAGGCGCCAAAAAATTTCTCGCCAAGCACACAAGGCTAAAAACTCGGTGTGTCAGGCCATGGCGCGTTGCAACAAATGTGGGACCGGGCTCTGCCCGGGAAGCGCCGCGCGGGCGGCGCTCGATCTCAAGGGCGCTATAAAACCCAAGACTTGCACCTCGAAAACACACCGCATCTCCCTTCACGTGGGATCGGGGGAGGCCGCCAGGCGCATGTCGGTGGTTTTGCAGCGCTCTTGAGATCGAGCGCCGCCCGCGCGGCGCTTCCCGGGCAGAGCCCGGTCCCACATTTGTTGCAACGTACCATGGCCTGTTGGTCTGAGTTGTCAGCCTTTTGCGTTCGGCGGTTTATTGGGGTGCCTTACAGATTTACGATCTCAACCCAGTTGGCGCCGTTGCCCGTAGGGTAGCGGCCGTTCAGCGTCAACCCGCCAGTAGCCGGGTCAATGTCGAACACCGACAGTTGCGTGGACTTTTCCCCGGTGCAGATCAGGTGACGGCTGTCGGCACTGATCGCAAACCCGCGTGGCTGTTTCTCGGTGGCGAAGGTGCCCACCAGGCTCAGGGTGCCGTGGGCCTTGTCCACCTTGAACGCTGACAACACGCTGCTGGTGCGCTCGCTGGTGTACAGGTAATTGCCGTCGGGCGTGATGTGGATATCCGCCGCCCAGATGTCCTGGCTGTTGTCGGCATGGGGCTGCATGGCCGGGGTGTCCACCCGTGACGGGCCGCGGGGCGCGCCGGGCTTGAGGCCGTAGTTGGCGGGCAGGCTGCTGGCCACGGCAACTTGGGTCAGTTGCCCGCTGTGGCTGTCCAGGGCGTAGCTGATGACCTTGTCCTGCAGCTCGTCCAGTACGTAGACGAAACGGTTGTCGGGGGCGAAGGCCAGATGGCGCGGGCCCAGGCCTTGGGGGGCGGGCAGGTGATCGGGGGTGTAGGGCGTCAGGTTGCCGGTCTTGCTGTCGAAGCGGTACTGCAACACACGCTCGCCGCCCAGGTTGGCCACCAGCAGGGTGCGGTTGTCATTGTCGATGCGCACCGAGTGGGCGTTCTGTGCGGTCTTGAGCGTCTGCAGCGGGGCGTCGGCGACCTTGTCCTTGTTTACCGAGGTGACGGTGACGATGTCGTTGTCGTAGGAAACGCCGAACAGGTAGCGCCCCGTCCGGTCCAGCGAGATATAGGCGTAGCTGTCGGCGGCCGGGCTTTCGCTGACCTGGGTCAGGTGGCCGTCGGCCGGGGCGATGCTGAAGGTTTGCACGCGGTAGGGCTTGGAGCGCACGGCGGCATACAAGAGGCTGCGGTCGGGGCTGACCGCCATGGGCATCACGGTGGGGCCTGCCTGGGTGGTGGCGCCGGGGGTGAGTTTGCCGGTGCTGGCATCCAGGCGGTAGGTGGACAGGGTGCCATCGGCGGCGTTGGAGACGTAGACGAAGGTAGAGGCCATGGTTACCTGACTGGACAATGTGAGGAAAAGAAGGGGGGCGGCCAAGCGCAGGAAGGATGAGGGCATGGAGGGACTCCTTGTTATTGTCAGGCGAGGTTATCAGACGTCGTATGACAAATGCCAGTTCCTGGCGTCGTGGGAGCGGGTTCTACCCGCGAAAAGCATTTCGCGCAGTATCTGACAACACGCGCAGTACGTTTCGTGGGCAGAGCCCACTCCCACAGGCAGCCGTTGCGGCGACTGATCAGGTGAAGCCGACCACGGCATGGGGGATGTACGGCGCTTCCAGTTGCTCGATCTCCTCAGGCGTAAGCTGCAACGACAACGCCGCCACCGCATCCGTCAGGTGCTCGGCCCGCGAGGCGCCCACCAGCGGCGCGGTCACCCCCGGCGTCTGCATCACCCACGCCAACGCCACCTGGGCACGCGGCACGCCACGGGCGGCGGCCACGCGGGCCACGGCTTCGACGATCTGCCGGTCGCAGTCCTCGGTGTGCGGCTGGTACAGGCTTTTGCCGTAATCATCGGTCTCGGTGCGGGTGGTGCTCTGGTCCCAATCACGGGTGAGGCGGCCTCGGGCCAAAGGGCTCCAGGGCAGCACGGCAACGCCGGCGTCGCGGCACAGCGGCAGCATCTCGCGCTGTTCTTCACGGTTGAGCAGGTTGAGGTGGTCCTGCATCGAGACGAACTTCGTCCAGCCGTGGCGCTCGGAGGTCGCCAGGGCCTTGGCAAATTGCCAGGCATGCATGGACGAAGCGCCAATGTGCAGGGCTTTGCCGGCCTTGACCACGTCGTGCAACGCTTCCAGGGTTTCTTCAATCGGCGTTTCGTAGTCCCAGCGGTGGATCTGGTACAGGTCGACGTAGTCGGTGCCCAGGCGGCGCAGGCTGTTGTCGATTTCGGTGAAGATGGACTTGCGCGACAGCCCGCCGACGTTGGGCGCGGCGCGCATGGGGAAGTACACCTTGGTGGCGATGACAATCTCATCGCGCTGGGCGTAGTCGCGCAGGGCGCGGCCGACGATTTCCTCGCTGGTGCCATCGGAGTAGCTGTTGGCGGTGTCGAAAAAGTTGATGCCCAGCTCCAGCGCCTGTTTGATCAGCGGGCGACTGCTCTGTTCGTCCAGGGTCCAGGGGTGTTTGCCGCGGTTGGGCACCCCGTAGGTCATGCAGCCCAAGGCCAGGGGGGAAACCTTGAGGCCGGTGCTGCCCAGGTTGACGGTTTTCATGCATCGCTCCTGTGGTCGAAATAGTCCATTTTGCGCATTCAGCCTAGTCCCGGGCTGCGTCGGGGTGCAACTGCCCGCGCAGAAATGGCATGATGGGAATCTTTATTGCTGTGGTAGAACCGGCGGCAAGGTTTTCGAGTGGGGAGTGTTGAACAAATGGCTGCGCAACAAACAATCACGGTGATCCCGCCTGGCTTTGCCTTGAACGGGCAGGTTTCGCCACCCGGATCGAAGTCCATCACCAACCGCGCACTGCTGCTGGCCGCCCTGGCCAAGGGCACCAGCCGCCTGGACGGCGCGCTGAAAAGCGATGATACCCGGCACATGTCCAATGCCCTGCGGCAGATGGGCGTGGTCATTGACGAGCCGGACGACACCACCTTTGTGGTCACCAGCAGCGGTCAGTTGCAGGTGCCCAGCGAACCGCTGTTCCTGGGTAACGCCGGCACCGCCGTGCGTTTCCTCACCGCTGCCGTGGCCACGGTCAATGGCGACGTAACCCTGGATGGCGACCATTACATGCAGAAGCGCCCGATCGGCCCGCTGCTGGCTTCGCTGACCGCTGGTGGCATCGACGTGCACAGCGCCACAGGCTGCCCGCCGGTGCAGGTCAAAGGTACCGGCCGCCTGCAGGCCCAGCGTTTCGAGATCGATGGCGGCTTGTCCAGCCAGTACGTGTCGGCCCTGTTGATGGTCGCCGCCTGCGGCACCACGGCCATCGACGTGGCCCTGACCGGCAAGGACATCGGCGCCCGCGGCTACGTGGACCTGACCTTGGCCTGCATGCGCGCCTTCGGGGCCCAGGTCGAGCAACTGGACGAGGTGACCTGGCGCGTGCAGCCCACCGGCTATGTGGCCGGCGACTACTTCATCGAGCCTGACGCCTCGGCCGCCACCTACCTGTGGGCCGCCCAGGCCCTGACCGGTGGCCGCATCGACCTGGGCGTGGCCGACGACGCCTTCACCCAGCCGGATGCCAAGGCTCAGGATTACATCGCGCAGTTCCCGCGCATGCCGGCCGTGATCAATGGCTCGCAGATGCAGGACGCGATCCCGACGCTGGCGGTGCTGGCGGCGTTCAATGAAACGCCGGTGCGCTTCGTGGAACTGGCCAACCTGCGCGTCAAGGAATGCGACCGCGTGGCCGCGCTGGACGACGGCCTCAACGCCATTCGCCCTGGTCTGTCGACGGTGGAGGGCGATGACCTGCTGGTGCACGCTGACCCGGCGCTGGCCGGCACCACCTGCGAGGCATTGATCGACACCCATTCAGACCACCGCATCGCCATGTGCTTTGCCCTGGCCGGCCTGAAGGTGGGCGGCATCCGCATTCAGGATCCGCTGTGCGTGGGCAAGACCTACCCGCGTTACTGGGACGCGCTGGCCTCGCTGGGCGTGACCTACACCCACGGCTGATGCCGTCAGTCAGAAGGTGCCAAAGCCGCGCGCCATCAGCGTGGCCGGCAGCGGCACCAACAACAGCAACGCCAGCTCCAGGCGGATGATCATGATCATCTGCCGCACGCTGGCGGCGCTGACGGTGGGCGCCACGCCTGCCTTCACGGCAGGGCGCCAGCCCAGCAGGCGCACGGTGGGCACGATCGACATCAGGCCGATCAGCACGAATATCCCCACCTTGGCGTGAAAGAAACTGTTGTGCAGGTAGTAGTCCGGCCCCTTGGCAAACCACAGCAGTCGCGCCAACCCTGTCACCAGCACGATCCCCGCCACGATGCCAAACAACATGTCCACGCGTATCAGTCTGCGTGCCTGCTCCAGGGTAGGTTCGGGCTTGAGCAGCACGTGCTCGATGGACAGCAGGGCGAACAGAGCGAAAATCGAGAGGTAATGCAGGTAGGCGGCTATGGCTTGGCTCATGGCACTGTTCCCGAACCGGTGTGTTTCCCCATCGTAGTTCAATTTCCGTTGGCCACCGATCAGGGTGGCCAAGGGGGCGGTCAGCGGCTGGCCAGAAAGCTCAGCAGCGTATCGGTGACACAACCAGGGTTCTCCAGGTTGGCCATGTGGCCAGCGTCCGGCACCAGCACATGAGAACAGCCAATGATGCGGGCCATTTCCAGCGTTTCATGGGGTGGGCGAGGGATGTCGTGGTCGCCGCACATGACCAGGGTCTTGTCTGGGTTTAGCCGACCAAGGCGGTCGCGCAGGTCTTGGCGGCCGAAGATCATCCGCCCAAGCGGCACGATGCTTCGGCGCACGGTAGCGGCAGGCAGCGCGGCGAGTGTGGCGCGAAAGGCGCGACACAGCGGCGAATGCAGGTCGGCTTCGGGGTGAAAATAGATGGGGACCACGATATCCAGCAGGGCCTGGGTCATGGTGCCTTCATCTTCAAGCTGCTGGAGCAACGAGAAGTAGTATTGGCGCGAGGGTTCGTCCTCGGGGCCGAGGTAGGTATCCATCAGCACCAGGCGGTCGATGCGCTCGGGTGCATCCACCGCCAGCCGGGCACCCCACATACCGCCCATGGACAGGCCGATCAGGTTGCAGCGCTCGATGCCAAGATGGTCCAGCAGCGTCAGGGCCTGGCGGCCCAGGTCGGCGAGCTCACGCACGTTGGTCGGGCACTGTCCGGACTGGCCGTGGCCCCACAGGTCGGGGGCGATGACGCGGTAATGTTCCTTGAGAGCCTGCAGTTGCGGCACCCACATGCGCTGGTCCCACAAATAGCCGTGGGCCAGCAGAATGACCTCCCCAGACCCCTGGTCGGTGTAGTGCAGCGCTTGTCCGTCGATGATCAGCTGGGGCATGGGCATTCCTTCTTCCTGAAAGTAGGGCGCCCTGGCACGTTTGCTCAGGGCAACTCAAGCCTATGCCGCAGCCGTCCGTTTTCCCACCTTACGCGCAAGCCTTTGTGTTTCCTCAAGTAACCCAGCGCCACGGCCGCCGCGATCAGGCCTGACGCTGCGCCAATGCCCAGGGCCCAGCGAGGCCCGAAGGTGTCGGCCACCCAGCCGACCACAGGGGCGCCCAGGGGCGTGCCGCCCACGGAGATGGCCAGCAGAATGGCCATCACCCGCCCGCGCATGGCCGGGTCGGTGGACAGTTGCACCGTGCTGTTGGCCGTGGTGGTGAAGGTTTGCGCGGCCACCCCGACGGCCGTCAGGGTCAGGCCGAACCACCAGTAGCCCGGCATGACTGCCGCCAGGCCCGTGCCCAGGCCGAACAGCACGGCACCGGCCAGCAGCGCGCCCATGCGCGGGGTGCCCCGGCTGGCCGAGAGCAGGGCACCGAGCACCGAGCCTACGGCCATGCATGAGGTCAGTACGCCGTACTCGCTGGAGCCCTGCTGGAATACCGTGACGGACATGGTGGAAATGAAAATCGGAAAGTTCAGGCCGAAGGTGCCGATCAAAAAGTACATCCACAGGATGGCCAGCAGGTCGGGGCGGCTGCGCACGTAAGCGAAGCCGTCAGCCAGGCCGGCGCGGCTGCTCTTGGTGCGTTCGCGCAATTGCAGGTCGCCCAGGCGCAGCCAGCGCAGGGACAGCAGCACGGCGCCAAACGAGGCGGCATTGAGCACGAACACCCAGCCGCTGCCGATGGCGGCGATCAACACGCCGGCCACGGCGGGGCCGATCATGCGCGCCGCGTTGAAGGAGGTGGAGTTGAGCGCAACGGCGTTGGACAGGTCCTTGTCGCCCACAAGCTCGGCGACGAAGGACTGGCGGGCGGTGGAGTCGAAGGCGCTGACACAGCCGAACAAAAACGCGAACACGTAGACCTGCCACAGCTGCACCACGCCCGTCAGGGTCAGCAGCCCCAATGCCAACGCCAGGGCACCCGACAGGGCCTGGGTGGTCATCACCAGTTTGCGGCGGTCGAAGTGGTCGGCGGCAAGGCCCGTGAAGGGCATCAGCAGCAGGTAGGGGCCGAACTGCAGGGCCATGACGATGCCCACGGCGGTGGCGCTTTCATGGGTCAGTTGTACCAGCACCAGCCAGTCCTGTGCGGTGCGTTGCATCCAGGTGCCGATATTGGAAATCAGCGCCCCGCCTGCCCATACACGGTAGTTGTAATTACGCAGCGAGCGGAAGGTGCCTTTCACAAAACCGGTTCCCGAAGTCTGGACGGAAGACAGGCAGCGTGGGTAAACCGTTAGCTGCCTATCTTCGATCTTCAGTGGCCCGGCGTCAGGCTGTCAAGCCATGCTCAACGCGTTGCAGGGCTCTTGTGCTCCAGGCGGCCGACCGGGCCCAGCCATTGACCGGCCTGTTGGTCCAGCCACAGTTGGGCGCCGGGCGTGTGCTTGAGGGTGGCGTCCAGCCAGGCGGTACTGACCGCCGCGACGCTGGCGGCCTGACGGCGATCAACGCCCAGGTCCACCGGTTTGGCGCCGCCACGGCCTTCGCCGCCGGGGCCACCAGGGCCACCGCCGTCGGGACCACCGCCGTGGTGGCCTTCGCGCTTGGCTTCGCCGGGCTTGCCGCCGCCGGCGTGGGCCAAGGTACCGGACAGGTCCTTGTGGCTGGCATCCTGCAGGCGCAGTTGGTAGCTGCCCTGGGTGCCCAGGCCGTCGAACAGGGCGAAGCGCTGTTGCGCGCTGCCGACCCAGCTGAAGGGGTCTTCGTCCAATGGGCCAGTGGCGGTCAGCACCGGGGTGTCGATCTGGTTGAAGCGGGCCGGGTCGGCGCCAGCCGCCACGTAGGGGCTGAGGATGATTGCACCCTGCGGACGCCACTGGGTCAGGCGCGGCTGGCCGGGGTCGCGTTCGCCCGCCAGGGCGGCGGCGGTCTGCGCGCCCAGGTCGTAGCCGGCCACCACCACGTGCTGCACGTCCACGGCATTGAAACCGGGCTCGCCGGCCAGCCCACGGCGGCGCACTTCGGCCAGTACCGTGACCACTTCGGCCACGCGGGCTTGCAGGGCGGCGTCGGCGTAGCTGTTGGCGGCGATGCTGCGGAAGGCGCCGGCCTGTGCATCCGGGGTTTTATAGACCGATGAGTCGTAACGGGTTGGCTGAATCGTCAGCACGGCGTAGCCGGCGCTGCCCCAGTTCTGGCGCCACAGTTGGCCGGCGCTGTCGTCTTCACCCAGGCCGGGCAGGTAAACCACCAGCGGTACGTTTTTCTGGCCGGTGGGCACCAGCAGCGACAGGTCGACCTGGTGGGTGCCCCACGCCCAGCGCGTGGCCCAGCCGTCGAGCTTGCTGGCTTGGGCGGGGTGGTAGGCAGTCTTCAGGTACTCCTGCAGCGACACCGTGCCGTCATCGTCGGCAGGCGGTTTGTCGGCGCAGGCGCCCAGGGAGGCGAGGGCGATGCCCAGGGCCAGTGGACGAACGAAACGTGACAAGGAAAAAGGCAGCAATGACATGACTATTCTGCTTCAACGGCAAACGAAAGCCGCGATTATGCAGAAGGCGCGCGCCAGATGGAGTGCGGGCCGGGTAAAAGCTGGGTAAATTTTTGCTACACAAACATGGCCCAGTCGATACATTCTTGTGGGAGCTGGCTTGCCAGCGAGCGCTTGAGCGCCAACAGCTCGCTGGCAAGCCAGCTCCCACAATCTTGCGTGTCGGGCAAGCTCGCCTAAGCTTCACCCCAGCAGGACGAAAAAACTTACAAATTCAACGCGCTATGCCGGACCTTTCGCCCTGTCCCGTAGTCTTTAGGGCGTCAATTTGAAATGGAGGTGTACATGCTCATTCGGTCTCTGGCTTTGGCTGCCCTGGTTGCAGTTGCAGGCCCCGTGCTGGCCGCCGACAGCGACTCGCCCCTGGCCCAGGAGCAGGGCAAGGCGCGGCCCCTGATCATCATTGCGCGCAGCTCGGTAGACCCCACCCTGGTGCACCTCAAGGACGCGCTCAAAGAACCGACCAACCAGCAGGCCTTTGCCCAGCGCAACCTGGTGCTGTACACCGTGGTCAACACCATCGGCCAGCGCGATGGCAAAAACCTCGACCCGCAGGCCACCATGGCGTTGATCCGCAGCCTGAGCCTGGGCGCGGGTGAGCTGCCGAAAACCATTCTGGTGGGCAAGGACGGCACCAAGAAACTGGAGAAGAGCGGGCCGGTGGAGTTAAAGGAAATCTTCGACACGGTGGATGCCATGCCGATGGCCGAGAAAGAGGCGGCAGCGCCTGCGCCAGCGGCCCCTGCGGCTGAGCCGGGCAAGCCGGCCAAAGGCGGCAAGGCGGCGAAAGCCGCTGCGGCCCCGCAGTCGCTGGACGATTGAAACCGCGTCGCGTTCCTCGCGGCCTTGGCCGCGATGAACGCAACGTCGATCCTCAGGGAATCAAACGCTCGGCGCGCAGCTGCGCGAACACGTCGAAGAACCCCTGGTCACTGGCCTGGAAATCGACAAAGCCCAACCGCCGGCTTTTCGACATGTCGGTGACCACCTCGATCGGCCGCCCCAGGTCGGCGTCGGTGTGCCACGGCGAGATCAGCCGCTGGATATCCTGCTCCACCAGACCGTGCTCGGCCGCCAGCTGCGTCCACACCGGCTGATCATCAGCCATCTGCGCAGCCAGTGGCATCGGCTGTTCGGGGAAGGGCGCCGGTTCCAGGTCGAACCACTCGGCAATCCGCCCCCACATCCAGCTCCAGCGGAACACATCGCCGTTGGTGACGTTGAACGCCTCGTTGGCGGCCGCAGGCGTGGTGGCGGCCCACAGCAACTGGCGGGCCAGGATGCGCGCGTCGGTCATGTCGGTGAGGCTGTCCCATTGCACCCGTGAGCCGGGGAACACGAACGGTCGGCCGGTGGCCTTGCACACGCTGGCGTACACGGCCAGGGTGGTGGCCATGTTCATGGCGTTGCCCACCGCCACGCCGGTGATGGTGTGCGGGCGGTGCACGCTCCAGGTGAAATGGTCGCGCTGGGCGGCGGCGAACACTTCGTCTTCCTGGGCGTAGTAGAAGTTTTCCACCTCAAGGCGTGCCTGGCTTTCACGGAACGGTGTCTGTGGCAGGCTGCCCTGGCCATAGGCCTCGAACGGCCCCAGGTAGTGCTTGAGGCCGGTCACCAGGGCCACGTGGCGCAGGCTGCGGGCGCTGCGCACGGCATCCAGCACATTGCGCACCATGGCGGCGTTGACGCGGATGTTGTCCGCTTCGCTGGCCTGGCGTGACCAGGTGGTGAGGAACAGATGGGTGGGGGCCAGGCCGACGAGGGCGCTGGCGACGGCGGCCGGATCCTGCAGGTCGGCGGCAATCGGGATGATACCCGGCGCCAGGTTGGGCTGGCGGGAAAGCCCGGCCACCTTCCAATTGGTGTGTTCGGCCAGCACGCGGGTGAGCGCGCTGCCGACGATACCGCTGGCGCCGACTACCAATGCGATTTCAGTCATGTCTGCCTCTGTGCAACAAATGTTGTTACACCTTAGCGGCAGATGCCGTTCGATCCAACCCGCAATGGCTGCGGTGCGACCCAATGACGCTCATCGTGTAGCAGCGGCCGCCAGGCCGCGTCCCAGGCGCGGGAGATTCCATGATTTTGAGCAACCTGTGGGAGCGGGTTCTACCCGCGAAAAGAACGCCACGCAGTATCTGAAACACCGCGGCGCCCTCTTCGCGGGCAGAGCCCGCTCCCACAGTGTGAACTGACCCCTACAATACGGTTGCTGCTACGAAAATGCTCAGTTCATCACCACCGCAGCACCCGCCCGTTGCAGCAGGCGCTGGCTGCGTTCCGACAACTGCTCCAGCACAAAACCCTTGCCGGCTTTCTCGTAACGCGCGGCCAGGGCCTCCAGCGCGGCAATGGCCGAATGGTCGGCCAGGTGCAGATGCCGGCAGTCCACCACCACCTCGTCAGGGTCGTTGCGCGGGTCGAACAGCGCCTGGAAGTGCGTGGTCGAGGCGAAGAACAGGGTGCCATGGGGCGTGTAGCGCTTGCGGCCCGGTTGGCTGTCATCGGCATCGGCACGAATGTCGCGGGCGTGCTGCCAGGCGAAGGCCAATGCGGCGATCAGGATGCCGCACAGCACGGCAGTGGCCAGGTCGGTGAACACGGTAATCACCGTCACGGCGACGATCACCACCGCGTCCTGGCGCGGCACCTTGCCCAGCACCCGCAGCGAGCCCCAGGCGAAGGTCTGTTGCGCCACCACGAACATCACCCCGGCCAGGGCCGCCAACGGGATGCGCTCGATCAGCGGCGACAGGAACAGGATGAACAGCAGCACCATGATGCCGCTGACCACGCCGGACAAGCGCCCGCGGCCGCCGGAGCTGAGGTTGATCACGGTCTGGCCGATCATGGCGCAACCGCCCATGCCGCCGAACAACCCCGAGGCGACGTTGGCCACGCCCAGCGCCACGCATTCACGGTTGGGCTGGCCACGGGTTTCGGTCAGTTCATCGGTGAGGTTGAAGGTGAGCAAGGTCTCCAGCAGGCCGACCATGGCCATCAGCACCGCGTAGGGGGCGATGATCTTCAGGGTGTCCAGGTTCATCGGCACGCTGGGCCAGTGCAAGGTGGGCAGGCCGCCGGCGATGTGGGCCATGTCACTGAGGGTGCGGGTGGGCAGGTCCAGGCCATACACCAGCAGGCTGACCCCGATGATGGCTACCAGCGCCGGCGGCACCGCGCGGGTCAGGCGCGGCAGCAGGTAGACGATGGCCATGGTCAGCGCCACCAGGCCCAGCATCACCGCCAGGGCCGAGCCGCTGAGCCAGTCGGCGCCGTGCTTGAAGTGCTCCAGTTGCGACAGGGCGATGATGATCGCCAGGCCGTTGACGAAGCCCAGCATCACCGGGTGCGGCACCATGCGGATCAGCTTGCCCAGGCGCAGCAGCCCGAACAGCACCATGATCAGCCCGCCCAGCACCACGGTGGCCAGCAGGTATTGCACGCCGTGCTGCACCACCAGCGCGACGATCACCACGGCCATGGAGCCGGCCGCTCCGGAAATCATCGCCGGCCGGCCGCCAAACAGCGCCGTCAGGGTGCAGATGATGAACGCGCCGTACAGGCCCATCAGCGGATTGAGCTGCGCCACCAGGGCAAAGGCGATGCATTCGGGCACCAGGGCGAAGGACGAGGTCAGCCCGGCCAGGACGTTACTGCGAAGTGAAGACAGTGACATGGGGTTCCTTGCGAAAACGCCAACGGCTCACCTTGGGATAGGCAAGCCGTGGGGGTGGAATCAGAGAGAGTGGGGGCAGTTTAAGGAAAATGGACTGGATCGGACAGGTATTTTGATCGGCGGCAGCCCTTGCCGCACCACCGGCGCAATCGTTTAGACTCCCTGCGTCACCCTCGCTGCCCATAACAACAACCAAGCAACAGGAGTCGCACCATGGAGCAACTTTCGCTGGGCCTCGTCGGCTACGGCAAGATCGCCCAGGACCAGCACGTCCCGGCCATCCTCGGCAACCCGGCCTGGCATCTGCAGGCCGTGGCCACCCTGGGCCAGCCTTGTCCCGGCGTGGCCAATTTCAACAGCCTGGAGGCCTTGCTCAGCGAGGGGCCGGCGGTCAGCGCAGTGTCGTTCTGCACCCCGCCCCAGGGGCGCTACGCGCAGGTGCGTCAGGCGTTGCTGGCCGGCAAGCATGTGCTGGTGGAGAAGCCGCCTTGCGCCAGCCTTGGCGAGGCCATGGCGCTGGTCGACTTGGCCCAGGCCCAGGGGGTGAGCTGCCTGTTTGCCTGGCATTCGCGCTTCGCCCCGGCAGTTGAGCCGGCCCGGCAGTGGCTGCAGGGCCGCACCCTGCGCAGCGTGGCCATTACCTGGAAGGAAGACGTGCGCAAGTGGCACCCTGGCCAGGCGTGGATCTGGCAGGCGGGCGGGCAGGGGGTGTTCGACCCGGGTATCAATGCGCTGTCGATCGTGACGGCACTGCTGCCCCAGCCGCTGTTCGTCAGCCGCGCCGAGCTGCTGGTGCCGGCCAACCACCAGGCCCCCATCGCCGCCCGGTTGCGCATGACCGATGCCCAGGGTCTGCCGGTGAGCGCCGACTTTGACTGGGATCATCCCGAGCCGGACATCTGGCGCATCGTGGTGGAGACCGAAGGGGGCGTGTTGCGCCTGGAGCAGGGCGGTGCGGCGCTGTTTATCGATGATGTGGCGCAGCCGCTGCCGGCCGAGGCGGAATACCCGTCGCTGTATCAACACTTCGCGCAATTGATCGCGCGCCAGGCCAGCGATGCCGACCTGCAGCCGCTGCGTCTGGTGGCCGACGCCTTCATGGCGGGCAGCCGCACCTTGGTGGCCGAATTCCACGACTGAGCGGCTGGTCGTCCCCCCTCCCTCTGTGAGATTCGTAGCAGCGGCCGCAGGTCGCGTCACAGACGCCGCGCACTGGCTGATCCACCGCGCTGCCTGTGACGCCGCCTTCGGCAGCTACACCCCTCTGTGGGAGCGGGTTCTACCCGCGAAAAGGACACCGCGTAATACCTGGCACCCTGTGGCGCCCTTTTCGCGGGTAGAACCCGCTCCGACAAAGACAGTTGCTGCTACAGGCCGGCGTCGTCTGCATCGCGGCCAAGGCCGGCTCCTACCACGGATCGCGTAGGAGCCGACTTTAGTCGCGATACAGACGACGCGGTTTCAAGGCAGTGGCTGCTCCCACACGCGTTTCTCGTGCTATTGCCGCCCCCTGGCCCGTACCTTGCTACGCCTCTGCTGCGGTTCCCATCCATAGCGTTAGGTGGAGGTATACATGCTGATCACAAAAACAATAATGGCATTGGCGATAGGCGCGGTGCTGTCCGCGTCGGTGGTGTTGATCCCCGATTCACTCGGCGGTTTTTCCAGCGTTCACGCCAAGGAGGGTGGTAGCGGTGGCCATGGTGGAGGCAGTGGCGGCAGCGGGGGTGGAGGCGGCGGTAGTGGCGGAGGCGGAGGTGGTAGTGGTGGAGGTGGGGGTGGAAGTGGCGGTGGCGGTAGCGGCGGAGGTGGAGGCAGCGGTGGTCACGGCGGCAGCGGCGGCAGCGGCGGCAGCAGCGGCAGCAGCGGTGGGCATGGCAGCAGTGCCAGCAGCGGCAGCGGTGGGCATGGCAGCAGTGCCAGCAGCGGCAGTAGCCACGGCGAAGGCAACGCTGGCGCTTCCTCATCGTCCGGCCGCAGCGGCACTCACGCTGAAGCGGGCGACGATCATGGCGCCCACGGCATTGGTGAGGCGGGCGATGATCATGGCGCCCACGGCATCGGCGAGGCCGGTGATGATCATGGCGTTCACGCCGCCGGCGAAGTCGGTGAGGACCACGGCGTCCACGCTGCCGGTGAGCCTGGCGACGACCGCGGCGGCTCCTGATACTGGCGCAACGATAGCCCCGTAATCGGGCCAAAGCCCCAAGGATGGGGGCACTTGCCCCATACCCTACGGGTATCGAACCAGACCTCATGCCTATTGGCGCGCCAGCCTGCGAAGGGGGAAGATAGCACTCAATAACAACAATCAGAGTGTTCCCGCCATGCACACGCCTTTACTGGGCCAGCGCAGCGAAATCTTCAACCGTGCCGATCCCCATGCCGTGTCCCTGTACGTCAACCAGCACGTGGGCAGCCATTGCATCCAACTGCCCCGCGCCAGCCGTCCACTGGCCCACCTGAGCCACCGTCCGTTCGCCGACCTGGACCTGTGCCGCATTGGCTATGGCGCCGCCGTGCGCGTGGTATCGCCGGCGCTGGAGCGCTTCTTTCACCTGCAAGTGCTGTTGCAGGGCCATTGCCTGTGGCGTCGTGGCCGCGAGGAACACGACCTGGTGCCCGGCGAACTGCTGCTGATCAACCCGGACGAGCCGGTGGACCTGACCTATTCGGCCGACTGCGAGAAGTTCATCGTCAAGGTGCCCGTGCGCCTGCTCGAAGGCCTGTGCCAACAGCAACGCTGGGCGTTGCCCGAGCCCGGTGTGCGCTTTACCGAACACCGCTATCGGCTGGACCAACTGCAAGGCCTGGTGAGCTTGCTGGGCATGGTCTGCCAGGAGGCCGAAGAGCTTGAGCCGCAGCCGCAGGTGCAGGCGCACTATGCGCAGATCCTGGCCAGCAAACTGCTGACCCTGACCCGCACCAACGTGCGTCGCGCAAGCGTTGAGGCGCCGCCGTTGAACTTTGAGCGGGTGATTGACTACATCGACAACCACCTGGGCGATGAGCTGGACAGCCAGGCCTTGGCGCGCCTGGCGCAGGTCAGCGTGCGCAGCCTGTACGACCTGTTTGCCCGCAACGCCCACTGCACGCCAGCGCAATACATTCGCCAGCGCCGCCTGGCGCGTATCCAGGCGTGCCTGGCCGACCCCACCTGCTCGGTACGCAGCGTCTCGGAACTGGCCATGGACCATGGCTTGTTTCACCTGGGGCGCTTCTCCCAAAGCTATCGCCAGCAGTTCGGCGAATTGCCGTCCCAGACCCTGGCACGGCGCCGCAGTGCGCTTGCGCAAAACGGATAATGGTCTGCAAGCATCGGCTATCGACCTACCCCACCCATTCGTACGCTGGAGGTGCCTGAACAATAACAACGGAGGCCCCGGCCATGTCCCTGGGAATCGACTACCTCAATGCCCTGCTGCACGAAGACCGCGCGCAGGGCATCTACCGCTGCAAGCGCGAGATGTTCACCGACCCGCGGCTGTTCGACCTGGAGATGAAGCACATCTTCGAGGGCAACTGGCTGTACCTGGCCCACGAAAGCCAGATCCCCAACGTCAACGATTACTACACCGTGCAGATGGGGCGCCAACCGGTGTTCATTGCGCGCAACAAGGCTGGCCACCTCAACGCCTTCCTCAACGCCTGCAGCCACCGCGGCGCCATGCTGTGCCGGCACAAGACCGGCAACCGCAGCTCCTACACCTGTCCGTTCCACGGTTGGACGTTCAATAACGCCGGCAAGCTGTTGAAGGTGAAGGACCCGGTGGAAGCCGGCTATCCCGCAAGCTTCAATTGCGAAGGCTCTCATGACCTGACCAAGGTGGCGCGCTTCGAATCCTACCGCGGCTTCCTGTTCGGTTCGCTGAACCCGGACGTGCCAACCCTCCAGGAGCACCTGGGCGAATCGGCCAAGATCATCGACATGATCGTCGACCAGTCCCCCGAAGGCCTGGAAGTGCTGCGCGGCTCCAGCAGCTACGTCTATGAAGGCAACTGGAAGCTCACCGCCGAAAACGGTGCCGATGGCTACCACGTCAGCGCCGTGCACTGGAACTACGCCGCCACCCAGCAGCAACGCCAGCAGCGCGAGGCCCAGGCGGCGGCCAAGACCATGAGCGCCGGTGGCTGGGCCAAGCAGGGCGGGGGCTTCTACTCGTTCGACAAGGGCCACATGCTGCTGTGGACGCGCTGGTCTAATCCCGAGGACCGCCCGCTGTATGAGCGCCGTGACGAACTGGTCCAACAGTTCGGCAGCGCCCGCGCCGACTGGATGATCCAGAACTCGCGCAACCTGTGCCTGTACCCCAACGTCTACCTGATGGACCAGTTCAGCTCGCAGATCCGCATCGCCCGGCCACTGGACGTGAACCGCACCGAGATCACCATCTACTGCATCGCGCCCAAGGGCGAAAGCGATGCCGCACGTGCCCAGCGCATCCGTCAGTACGAAGACTTCTTCAATGTCAGCGGCATGGCCACCCCCGATGACCTGGAGGAGTTTCGCTCCTGCCAACTGGGCTACCAGGGCAGCACGACGGCGTGGAACGACATGTCCCGTGGTGCCTCGCACTGGGTGGAAGGCGCCGACCAGGCCGCCCGGGACATCGACCTGCACCCCCAGCTCAGCGGCGTGCGCACCGAGGACGAAGGCCTGTTCGTGATGCAGCACAAGTACTGGCAGCAGACCATGATCAGGGCGCTGCAGGCCGAGCATATCGACGTGGAGGCGGTGCAATGATCAGCCACGACACGGTGCGTGATTTTCTCTACCGCGAAGCCCGCTACCTGGACGACAAGGACTGGGACAACTGGCTGGCACTCTATGCCCCCGACGCCACGTTCTGGATGCCCAGCTGGGACGACAACGACGAACTGACCCAGGACCCGCAACGCGAAATCTCGCTGATCTGGTACGGCCGCCGCGACGGCCTGGAAGACCGCGTGTTCCGCATCAAGACCGAACGCTCCAGCGCCAGCATTCCCGACACCCGCACCTCGCACAACCTGAGCAACATCGAGGTGCTGGAGCAGGGCGGCGGTTTTGCCCAGGTGCGTTTCAACTGGCACACCCTGAGCTTTCGCTACAAGACCGTGGACAGCTACTTCGGCACCAGTTTCTACACCCTCGACACGCGCGGCGAACAGCCGTTGATCACCGCCAAGAAAGTGGTGTTGAAAAACGACTACGTGCGCCAGCTGATCGACATCTACCACATCTAAGGCGGCCATCATGACCTACAAGATCGCACTGAATTTCGAGGATGGCGTCACCCGTTTCATCGACAGCGGTGCCAGCGAAACCGTGGCCGATGCAGCGTACCGGCAGGGCATCAACATCCCCCTGGACTGTCGCGACGGCGCGTGCGGCACGTGCAAGTGTTTTGCCGAGGCCGGGCGCTACGACCTGGGCCAGGAATACATCGAGGATGCCCTGACCCAGGAGGAAGCGGCCGAAGGCTTTGTGCTGACGTGCCAGATGCGCGCGCAGAGCGACTGTGTGGTGCGCGTGCCGGCGTCGTCCGACGTGTGCAAGACCAAGCAGGCCAGCTACGACGCCACGATCAGCGACGTCCAGCAGCTGTCCGACAGCACCATCGCACTGAAGATCAAAGGCGAGGCGCTGAACCAGTTGGCGTTCTTGCCGGGCCAATACGTCAACCTGCAGGTGCCGGGCAGCGAGCATACCCGGGCCTATTCCTTCAGTTCGCTGCAACGTAATGGCGAGGTCAGCTTCCTGATCCGTAACGTGCCGGGCGGCTTGATGAGTCGCTTCCTGACCAGCCTGGCGAAGGCCGGTGACACCATGACCCTGGCCGGCCCGTTGGGGAGTTTCTACCTGCGCGAGATCCGTCGGCCGCTGTTGCTGCTGGCGGGCGGTACGGGCCTGGCGCCGTTCACCGCCATGCTTGAGCGCATTGCCGAACAGGGCAGTGACTACCCGGTGCACCTGATCTACGGCGTGACCTATGACATCGACCTGGTGCAGACCGCGCAGCTGGAAGACCTGGCGGCGCGCATTCCGCGGTTCACCTTCAGCGCCTGCGTGGCTAGCCCGGATAGCCATTACCCGCGCAAGGGCTACGTCACCCAGCACATCGAGCCTGGGCACCTGAACGACGGCGATGTCGACGTCTACCTGTGCGGCCCGCCGCCCATGGTGGAGGCGGTCAGCCACTACCTGCGCGACCAGGCCATCGTGCCGGCCAACTTCTACTTCGAAAAATTCGCGGCCAGCGCGGCGTAAGCCTCGAGGGCCTC
>KI547171.1:415776-442848 GCA_000497835.1 gamma proteobacterium L18
ACAAGGTTGCCTGATCGCCTAGGTTTGCACCTGTGGGAGCAAAGCTTACTCGCGAGAGGCCAGTAGCAGCTCCACCCATTTGCGGGAAGGGACATCAATGAACCGATTCAACGACAAAATAGCCCTGGTCACCGGCGCTGCCCAAGGCATCGGCCTGGGCGTGGCCCAGCGCCTGGCCGCCGAAGGCGCGCGCCTGGTGCTGGTGGACCGCTCCGAGCTGGTCTACGAGCTTGAGCACCTGCCCAACCAGCCACTGGTGCTTACGGCCGATCTTGAACAGTATGAAGAATGCGCCCGTGTCGTCACCGCCGCGGTCAAGCACTTTGGCCGCCTGGACATCCTGATCAACAACGTGGGCGGCACGATCTGGGCCAAGCCCTTCGAGCACTATCAGCCTGAGCAGATCGAAGCCGAAGTGCGCCGCTCGCTGTTCCCCACGCTATGGTGCTGCCACGCGGCGTTACCGATCATGCTGGGGCAGGGCAGTGGCGCTATCGTCAACGTGTCGTCCATCGCCACCCGTAGCCTGAACCGCGTGCCCTATGGCGCGGCGAAGGGTGGCGTCAATGCGCTCACCGCTTGCCTGGCGTTCGAGACCGCCGGTCGCGGCGTGCGCGTCAACGCCACCGCGCCGGGCGGCACCGAGGCGCCGCCACGACGCATCCCGCGCAACAGTGCCGAGCAGAGTGAGGAGGAGAAGGGCTGGTACCGGCAGATCGTCGACCAGACCCTGGACAGCAGCCTGATGCACCGGTACGGCACGGTCGAGGAGCAGGTGGGCGCGATTTTGTTCCTGGCCTCCGACGAGGCCTCCTACATCACCGGCGTGACGTTGCCGGTGGGCGGCGGCGACCTGGGTTAGGCGTACACACGCGGCCGCAATCCACGCTCGGCTGCTGTAGGCGCCGAGCTTGCTCGCGATGAGGCCGGCCTGCTCGCCGCCGCCACGTTCCTGTGGGACCGGGCGAAGCTCGGGAAAGCCACAGCGCGGTACTTCAGTGGCCACGCGGCGATCTTTTCCCGAGCTGCGCCCGGTCCCACAGGCAGCAATGTCCGCCCTGCGATCACATCCGTCCGAAATGGTTCCCAACGTATCCATCCGGATAATTGCCAACCCATCCAACTGTCTCTAGTCTGTTCAACATCGCGAAAAGCTCGATGGACAGGCGCTTGGACGGCTCGGTGAGAACCCCATGATTCGTATTGGAAACGTCACAGTCTCGCTCGCGCTGCGCGAGATTCATCAGGGCGGCGTGCCGGTCAAGGTCGGCAGCCGGGCGTTCGATATCCTTGAAGTGCTGGCGGCGGCTCACGGCCAACTGGTCAGCAAGGATGAACTGCTGGCCCGGGTGTGGCCCGGCGCGGTGGTCGAAGAGAACAACCTGCAGGTGCACATCTCGGCCCTGCGCAAAGCCCTGGGCGAGGCCCGCGAGCGTATCCGCACCGTGCCGGGGCGTGGCTACCGGCTGGTGCTGGACGCCGAGCCCGACGTCCCACCCCCGGCGGCCACGGGGCGCGACAGTCTGCTGATCGCGCTACTGGAGCGCCTGGGGCTGCATGACATGCTGGATGCCCCCGCTACGGCCTTGCCTGAAGCCCCCCCTGTCAGCGCTCACGGCGAACCCATCGTGTACGTGGTGGACGACGAAGCCAGCGTGCGCGATGCCCTGTCGCGGCTGCTGCGCTCAGCCGATATCGCCGTGCGCACCTTCGCCACTGCCGATGACTTCCTGGCCTCGGATTTTGAACAGCGCCTGGCCTGCCTGGTGCTGGACGTGAACCTGTCGATCGGCACCGGCTTCGACCTGCAGGCCGAACTGCGCCGGCGCGCCAGCGCGCTGCCGATCATCTTCATGACTGGCTACGGCACCATCCCCATGTCGGTGAAGGCCATCAAGGCCGGGGCCCAGGAGTTCCTGACCAAGCCGTTCGATGAAAACCAGTTGCTCGACGCCATCGACCGCGCCTTGGCCAGCGCCCGCCAGGGCTTCGCCGCGCAAGCCCAGGCGCGCGAGGTGCGCGGCCGCTACCAGAGCCTCACGCCCCGCGAGCGTCAGGTGCTGGAGTTGCTGTTGGAAGGCAAGCCCAACAAACAGGTGGCCGCCGCACTGGGCACCCGCGAGGTGACGGCCAAGGTGCACAAGAAGCATGTCATGGCCAAGATGCGCGCCGCCACCCTGGTGGAGCTGGTGCGCCTGTGCGAGCAGATCGGCGTGGACCCCGTGCGAGTTGGTGCCCATGCCGGCTGAGGCCCCGTGACCCGTCCGCCGCCACTGCCCGGCGAGCTGGCCGATTACCGTCAGCAACTGGGCGGCTTCAACGAACAATGGCTCAAGCACCTCACTTGGCGCCTGCTGCTGGTCGATGGCGACGTGGCGCGCTACCGCGTGCGTTCCCCCATCTCCGCCCGTGACTGGCTGATTGCCCGGCCTGCGGCCTTGCCTTCTGAAGGTGGCTTCCGCCGTTTGCATCAGGAGTACGATGTTCGCCACCAGCTCTCGCCCGCCTGGGCGATTGTGCCGGTGGCGCTGATCGGCGCCGTGGACGGGCCGCTGCTGGTGCTCGACGACAGTCAGGGGCGTGGCCTGCAGGACGTACTGGGCGAGCGCTTGCCGATCCTGCGCTTCCTGCGCTTGGCCCTGAGTGCTACCCAGGCCGTGGGGCAGGCCCATCGGGCCGGCATCCTGCACCGCGACATCAAGCCCTGCAACCTGATCGAAGGGGCCGACGGCGTGGTGCGGCTGATGGCGTTCGCCCTGAGTTGCCAGCGCGATGCCAGCGGCCCGGCGCTGGAGGCCATTCGCGGCAGCTTTGCCTACATGTCCCCCGAACAGGCCGGCCGCACTGGCCAGGCCGTGGACGAACGCAGCGACCTCTACTCACTGGGCGTCAGCTTTTACGAGATGCTCACCGGGTCGTTGCCCTTCGAGGGCAACGACCCGGTGGAGTGGCTGCATCAGCACCTGGCCCTGCAACCCGCGCCGCTGGACATCGTGCGCCCCACGGTGCCGCCCGCCCTGACGGCGGTGGTGCTCAAGCTGTTGGCCAAGCGCGCCGATGAGCGCTATGCCAGCGCCGATGAACTGGCCGCCGACCTGCGCCTGTGCCTGGCGCAGTGGACCGAGCTGCAGACCATTCACCCCTTCGAACCCGGCGCCCGCGGCGGCCTGGCCCAAGGGGCACTGAACGCGTCGTTGCCCGGCCGCGAACGCGAGTGCGCGGTGCTGCATGAGCGGGTGCTGCGCTGCGCCGTCACCGGGGAGGGTGAGCGGGTACTGCTCAGCGGCCCGGTAGGCAGCGGCAAGGGCGCCCTGGTGCGCCAGGTGCACCAGGACCTGGTGGCCGGCAGCATCGTGTTCGCCGCCGGCCGCTTCGACCCGCTGGGCCAGATCACCCCCTATGCGGCGTTGACCACGGCCCTGCGCGCGTTGGTGTTGCGGGTGCTGGGCGAGCATCCCCAGGGCTTGGCCCAATGGCGGCAGCACGTGCTGTTGGCGCTGGGCGATGGCGCCGCTCAGGTGCAGGCGCTGGTGCCTGAGCTGGAACTGGTGATCGGCGCCGTGCCGCCGGTGGCCGAACCGCCGCGCGCCGATGCCAGCCAGCGCCTGCAAACGGTGCTGCGCGCTTTCATTGCCGCCTTCGGCACGCCCGGCACACCCCTACTGCTGTTTTTCGAGCACGCACCGGCGCTGGATGCACACACCCTGGCGCTGTTGCACAACCTGGTCGAAACGCCGTTGCCCCACGTGGTGCTGGTGCTGGCCAGCCGGGAACCCTGGCAAGGGCCGCTGGCACAGGCGGCGCGGGCCGATGCCGACCATTGCACGGAACTGGCGCTCAAACCCTTGGGCTTGCCCGCCGTGCTGGCCATGGTCAACACGTTGCTGGGCAGCCAGGGCACCGCGATGCAGCCGCTGGCCGAGGTGATCCACGACAAGAGCGGTGGCAACCCGCTGTTCATCCAGCAACTGGTGCGCACCCTGGTGGAAGAAAAACGCCTGGTGCCCCGGCCTGGCGCGCTGGGCTGGGCGTGGGACCAACAGGCGCTGCTGGCCTACCCGATGGCCGACAACGTGGTGGACCTGCTGCTCATGCGCATGGCGCGGCTGCCACGGCGTACGCGCTGGCTGCTGGGCCTGCTGGCGCTGATCGGGACCCGTGCCGACCTGGCGCAAATCGCCAGCCTGGGCCGTTTGCAGCCTGCCCGTGCGCGGCAGGCGCTGGGCGCGGCGGTGCAGGCCGGGCTGCTGTTGGCCGAGGGCGAGGGCTGGTGCTTCAGCCATGATCGGGTGCGCGAAACCGCTTATCACGCCATCGCTCCCCGCCACCGCGCCTTGCAGCACACGCGCCTGGCGCGCCAGTTGCTCCAGGCCATGGACGACCATCAGCCGCCGGCCTACCTGTTTCGCATTGCCTTGCATATTCAGCAGTGTGCCCATGAGCAGTTGCAGGCCCAGGACCTGCAGGCCTTCGTCGACGCACTGCTGCGGGCGGCGCGGCGTGCCAGCGACACGGCGACCTTGCCCTTCGCCTTGCAATACCTGCGCCTGGCCCGCGAGCTTGCCCGGTGCCCGCGCTGGCAGCAGGCGCCCGCGCAGCGCTACGCCATGGACCTGCTGTACGCCCACTGCCTGATGAACAGCGCCGACTACGCGGGGGCCCACGCCTGCATCGATCAGGTGCTGGACCGCGTGGACTCGCTGTGCCAGGTGTCGGCACTGTACGTGCTCAAGCTTGAAGCGCTGTCGCTGGCCGATAACTACATGGCAGCGCTGCATACCGGGCGCGCGGGCCTGGCGCTGTTCGGCATCGAGTTCAACGCTTGCGACCGCCAGCAGGTGCTGGCGCAGGTCAATGAGGCCCTGGGCGAGCGCCCGATCGAAGCCCTGCTGGCCCACCAGACCGTGGACAACAGCTTCATCGCCGCCGCCTTGCAGTTGATGGCGGCGATGATCATCCCGGCCATTCATGTGGAGCGCGAATTGGCGTTGCCATTGTTGGGGCGCATGGTGCAGATGACCGTGCGCCATGGCGTCAGCGCGGCGTCAGTACCGGGGCTGGCCTGGTTCGGGGTGCTGTTGGCCGATGAATACGCCGAGCATGCCCAGGGCCAGCGCTACACCGAGCTGGCGGTACGCCTGGAACAGGTGCTGGGCCTGGACACCGGCCAGGTTTCCACCCAGCTGGCCCTGGGCCGTACCAGCGCCTGGACGCGCTCGCTGGCGTTTTCCCTGGCGTGCGGCGAGCAGGCGTTCGCCGCCGGCCGCCGCGAGGGCAGGGCGGCCTTGAGCTGTTATGCCTGCCATCACATCGTGTGCACGCTGCTGGTCATGGGTGGCCCGCTGGCCCAGGTCGAACAGCGCATCGACGCTGCGGTGGCCCTGGCCGACGCCTCCGGGTTCGCCGACAGTCGCCTGCTGCTGGAAATCCAGCAAGCCTGTGTGCGCGGCCTGCGCGACGCCGACCTCTCTTGCACCAGTGACCCCTTGCAAGCTTGGCAGGTGCGTGTGGAAGCCAGCCGCATGTTGCCCATCGGGTTCTTCTATTGGCTGTACCGGGGCATGCTGGCGTTCTTTCAGGGCCGTCACGAAGCAGCCAGGGATCACCTAAGCCGCGCCCAGGCGCAGAAGGGCTGCATGGCCGCCCACGTGCACCTGATGGACCTGGCGTTCTATTCGGCCCTCAACCACGCCGCCCTGGCGGCCAGCGCCTACAGCCCGCTGGCGGCGGTGCAGGGTTTGCAACCGTACCTGGCGGACCTGCGTCGCTGGGCCCGGCTCAACCCCCAGGCCTACCTGGACCGGCAGATGCTGGTGGAAGCCGAGATCGCCCGCCTGCAGGGCGATCTGGTGCGTGCCCTGCAACTGCTCGAAGGCGCCATCGAACACGCCGCCGCCAGCGGCTGCGCGCCGGTGCAGGCCATGGCCCATGAACGCGCCGCCAACTGCCATCAGGCGCTGGGCCTGGCCAGCTCGGCCCGCAGCCATCGCGTCAGTGCCCGGGATGGCTACCAGCGCTGGGGTGCCCTGAACAAAGTGCGAGCCCTGGAAACGGCGCACCTGTACCTGAGCAACCAGCCGCTGGATGCCCGCACCTCCATCGACATGCTCAACGGCCAGCAGTACCTGGACCTGGTTTCGGTGACCAAGGCGTCCCAGGCGCTGTCGCGGGAAATCGTCTTCGAGCGGCTGGTGGAAACGCTGCTGGCCAATACCATCGTCCATGCCGGGGCGCGCAACGGCGTGCTGGTGCTGGTGGAGGCGGGCGACCTGCTCAGCGTGGCACGCGGCGAAGCCGCCGACGCCGGCGTGCGGGTGAGCCTGCAGCAACAGCCGGTACAGGCCCGGGGCTTGCCGTTGTCGTTGCTGTACACCGTGATGCGTACCGGGCGTACCGTGGCGCTGGTGCAGGCCGGGCGTGATGCCGATTTCGCCGACGATCCGTATTTTGCCGTGCAGGAGGCGGGCGCGGTGCTGTGTCTGCCGTTGCTCAAACAAGGCGAGGTGATTGGCCTGCTCTACCTTGAAAACCCGCTGGCCAGTGGCGTGTTTACCCTGGCGCGGGTGGCGATGATCGAGTTGCTGGCGGCCCAGGCCGCCATCTCCCTGGAGACGGCCCGGTTGTATGCCCAGGTCCTGGATGAAAACGCCCGCCGCCGTGACACCGAGGCGCAACTGCGCACCAGCAAGGCGTTGCTTGCCATCGGCCAGAAGATCATTCGCTCCGGCTCCTTCCGTTGGGACGTCACCACCGACCAGGCGCAGTGGTCCGATGAGCTATTCGCGGTCTGGGATTTACCGGTGAGCAGCAAGGCCCCTTCGCCCGAGGCACTGATACGCCGTGTGCACAGTGAGGACGCCGAGCGCATGCACGCGCAGTTGCAGTGGGCGCGGCAGACGCACCTGCCGTTGCGCATGGCTTTCCGCATCGTGCTGGAGGACGGCAGCGTGCGTTACCTGGAAGCCCACGCCGAGCCTGCCGAAGACGGCGTGTACGTGGGCGTGACCTCTGATGTCAGCGAGCGGCGGGCTACCGAGGCCGCCTTGCGCGGCGCCCGCGCGGAACTGGGGCGGGTGCGTCACAGCACGGTAATGGGCGAGCTGGCCGCGTCCATCGCCCATGAAATCAATCAACCGCTGGCGTCCATCGTCACCAACGCCAGCGCCAGCCTGCGCTGGTTGCAACGTGAGGTGCCGCAGGTGGGCGAGGCCCTGGAAGGCCTGCGCGACATCGCCCGTGACGGCCGCCGGGCCGGGGATATTATACGTTCGTTGCAGGCGCTGGCGCGGCAGGAGCCGGCCAGCCGCAGCTGGGTGGCCATTGACGAGCTGATCCAGCACGTGCTGCGCCTGACGGCGGTGGAAACCGAAGCACAGCAGGTGGCCGTGCACACGTCCTTGCAGGCCCAGGGCATGGCGGTGCAGGTGGATGGCGTGCAGTTGCAGCAGGTGCTGTACAACCTGATCGTCAACGCGGTGGAGGCCATGGGGCGGGTGCCGCAGGCAACACGCCACTTGCAGGTGAGTTCGCGGGTGCCGGTGGCCGGTCACCTGGTGGTGATGGTGGAGGACAGCGGGCCGGGTGTCAGCGTCGAGGATGAAGACAAGGTGTTCAATGCCTTTTTCACCACCAAGAGCACTGGCATGGGCATGGGCCTGGCCATCTGCCGGTCGATCATGGATGCCCAGGAGGGCACGCTGCATCTGCACCGTGGGCGCGAGGGGCAGACGATGTTTGTGTTTACCCTGCCGTGTGCATGCAATCCGTGATGATGCCTGTGGGACCGGGCGAAGCTCGGGAAGGACGCACCGCGATCGTCGATTAATCCGCGGTGTGCGCTTCCCGAGCTTCGCCCGGTCCCACAAGATCACGCCCTGGCGAAGGCCAGCAGGTCCTGGTTCAACTGGTCTTTATGGGTGAAATACACCGCGTGCGGCGCACCCGGGTACACCTTCAGCGTCGCCCCACGCACCAGCTCGGCCGCCGCCTTGCCGGTCACCGCGAAACTCACCACCGCATCGCCGTCGCCATGGATCACCAGGGTAGGGATGTCGATGCTGCGCAGGTCATCGCGGAAGTCGGTTTCCGAGAAGGCGGCCACGCAGTCGTAAGTGCCTTTGAAACCGGCCTGCAGGGCCAGGAACTGGGTCCAGTCGAGCATCGGTTTGCCGACCTTGTTGGCAGGCTCCGCGCTGCCGGTGAACACCGGGCCGAAGGCGTCGAGGAAGCCGGCACGGTCGTTGAGCAGGCCTTGGCGGATGCCGTCGAAGATGGCCGGGTCCATGCCTTCGGGGTGGTCGTCGCGGCGAATCATCAGCGGCGTCACGGCGCTGATCAGCACGGCCTTGGCAATGCGCTTGCTGCCATGGCGGCCCAAATAGCGCGCCACTTCGCCGCCGCCCATGGAAAAGCCCGCCAGCACCGCGTTGCTGATGTCCAGGTGGCTGAGCAATTGCTCCAGGTCATCGGCGAAGGTGTCGTAGTCGTAGCCAGTCCAGGGTTGGCTGGAGCGACCGAAGCCGCGACGGTCGTGGGCGATCACGCGGAAACCGTTATTGGCCAGGAAGTTGGCCTGGTAGTCCCACATGTCGGCGTTCAACGGCCAGCCGTGGCTCAGTACCACGGGTTGCCCGCTGCCCCAGTCCTTGTAGTACAGCTGGGTGCCATCGGTGGTGGTCAAGTAAGGCATGCTTGTCTCCTGATTGGTGAGCCCGCTCGGCCGCTGCATCGGCGCTGGTCGCACTCACGCCATCGCGACTATAGTCGGCTCCTACCGCGGACGGTGTAGGAGCCGACTTTAGTCGCGATGCAGGCAACGCGGTGTCAAGCCAGCCGCAGCGACGGGAGCTCATACGCTAGGCGCAGTAGGGGGTATAAATCCTTGGGCCAACCTTAATCGTTCTTAATTCAGAACGATTAAGGTGCCGGCAAGGACCTTAAAGGCCCGCACGGGGACACTGATAGCCTGGATCGTAATAGGAAATCTCGCCCATGAACGCCCGCATGCAAGCCCCCGGCGCCGCCCTGGACCCGGTGACCCTCGACCTGCTGCTGACCCTGGCCGCCACCCTGGCCGAGACCGGCCCCGCTGCGCCCGCAACGTTGCATCAGCACTCAAGCGCCCTGTGCGAGCACCTGCTGGTGCGCTACAGCGACACGACGCCTGAACCGCAGCGCGTGGCCTTGTCACCGTGGCAGACGCGCCGCGCCAAGCAGTTGATGCTGGAGCAGATGGGTGCCAGCCCCTGCATCGCCGACATCGCCGCCGCCTGCTCGCTGTCGCGCAGCCACTTCTCCCGCGCCTTCAAGAAAACCACCGGGCAGTCGCCCCGCGACTGGCTGCAGCACGCGCGGCTTGAGCGCGCCAAGGCGCTGCTGGCCGACAACGACATGGCCATCGCCCAGGTAGGTTTGGAGTGTGGCTTTGCCGATCAGTCGCACTTTACCCGCGTGTTCACGCGGGGCACGGGAGTGACGCCCTTTGCGTGGCGCCGCTCCCTGCCGCGTCAGTGCCTTACCAACTGAATTTGAGTTCCGTGCCCAGGTAGTTGCTGTCATGGCCACCGGCGTCGCGCAGGCTTTGCCCGACGTCGTAGTGCACGGCCTCGATGGCCCCGCTCAGGTTGGCCGTGAAGGCATAGTCGGTGCGGATCTGGGCGTAGGCGCCGGTCCAGCGCTGGCCGTTGCCGGCGGTGTTGGCCACGGCAATATTGGGCTGGGTGTACACCGCATCGTGGGTGGTCTGGCGCCACAGCAGGCCGACGGCGGTTTGCACACTCAGGCCCGGTAGCGGTTTGACCGTGAAGGACGGTTTGACGTGGATCAGGTTGCTGTAGCCGGTGTAGCCGGCCAGGGTGAAGTAATAGCCATTGGGGAACAGCGGGTTGAAGGTGCCCACGCGGCCGTCGCCGGCATGGCTGTCACCCGAGGCGACGTCCAGTTGCAGGCCCAGGCGCGGGGTCCACGGGGTTTGCTTGAAGGTGTAGCCCAGCCGACTGCCGGCCGCCCACGCGCGGATGTCCTTGCCGCCCACGCTGCCTGACTGCAGCATCCCTTCCACGTCCCAATCGACACTGGCGGCCGTGCCGGCGTAGCGCGCATCGAGGATGTCCCGGTGCTCGCTGCCCACCGCGTCCAGGTACTGGGCTTCGTCGCGCTGGTACAGCGCGTAGTAGGCCGACAATTCCTGATTGCTGCCCACCACGCGCTCCACGCGCAGCATGTCGAAGCGAATCGCCTTGCTGGAGGTGTCGTCGAAATGCTCGTCGTCGCGGTACTGCACCGGGTGGCTGGCGATGCCGATGAAGCGCCACTGGCTGGTTTCCCAGTCGGCCCACAGGGCATCGAAGGACTGACGCACGTTGGGGCCGTCGCGCGAGGACACGAAGCGCTGCAAGTCGAAGGCGAAATCCTGGCGGCCCACGCGGGTTTTCAGGGTGCCGCTGTCGTAGGCATTGATGTATTCCAGAAAGGCCAGGCGCAGGTCCAGGCGGTTCTGGTCGGCGCCGCCGATGGTGGTCTTGTCATAGGCGCGTACGTCCTCCAGTTGCGTGAAGACTCGCCAGTGCTCGTTCAAATGCAGTTCGGCGTGTACCTGGAAGCGCTGCAGCAGGTAGTTGTCACGCTTCACGCCCTTGGTGCCGAAGCCGGGGGCGTCGTTCATTTCCAGGCGTTCGCGCAGGGTAGCCCCCAGGGACAGCCAGGCGCTGTCCCCCAGGGCGATGTACTTGAG
Source organism: gamma proteobacterium L18 (assembly GCA_000497835.1). Classification (GTDB taxonomy): domain Bacteria; phylum Pseudomonadota; class Gammaproteobacteria; order Pseudomonadales; family Pseudomonadaceae; genus Aquipseudomonas. Next base: position 426,509 of record KI547171.1, read on the forward strand.
GTTATCCAAGGGCTCGGTGCGCAGGGCGGGGGAGGCCAGGGCCGACCAGTCCTCCTGCCAGCGGTTGGCCTTGATGGCGGGGCGCGTATCGTCGGCTGCGGCCAGCAACGGCAGCAACGCCAACGACAGGCCTACTATGGGCCCCTTCACTGCTTGGCCAGCACTTGGTGGATTTCGGCAACGTAACCGCCGGGGAACTGCACCATTGCCGCCGTACGGCCATCGCTGGTGGCGGCCGGCACCAGCACGGTGGCGCCGCTGCCGGTGGCCTTGGCCAGGGTGGCGTTCAGGTCGGCCACTTCATAGCCGGTGGTGTCGTGGCCGTAGGGGAAGGGCAGGTGGCCGTCGGTGACCAGCACGGTCATGCGGCCGAAGTCGGAGGTGATGCGCACGCGCTGGTAGGTGCCCTTGTCGCGGCCGATTTCGCTGCCGGGGGCGTGCTTGTCGTCGGCCACCACTTTGCCGTGGGAGAAGGTGGTGAAGGCCTTGATGAACGCCGGGGCGCGATCGGCTGATACGTACACACGATTCTCAGGTATGTACTGGTACGCGGCATAGTTGGGCGCCGTGTTGTGCCAATACAGCTGCATGTTCACGCCGCCCGGCCACTGCACCACGGCATCACGGCCGATGGGGTCGGGGAAGGGCGCGACGATCACGTCCGCACCGGCCTGGCGGGCCAGCTTGATGGCCTGGTCCATGTCCTTGACCAGGTAGCCGTTGCGCTCGTCACCGAACGGGTGCGGGATGGGCGTCTTGAAGCCAAACAGCGAGACCGTGCCCGAGGGCGTCTGCAGCAGTTGCGAGGTGGTGCTGCTGGGCGTTGGCGTGACATCGGCCACCACTTGCGGCGTGCTCTTGCCGCCAAAGGTGGTGGTGAAGCTTTGCACGAAGGCATCGACATCGCCGGGGGCCACGTACACGTGGCTGGTGTCGTACTGCGGGCCGACCGCAGGGCCGGTGGCGGCCAGCGCCGACAGCGGCGTGGCAATGGCGAGCATGAGCAGGGTATGACGCATGACAAACTCCAGAGAGGGGTAAGCGGATGGCGTCAGGGTGGCGGGTGGGGGAGATGAATAATTGAATGGGTGTGCTTTTCGGTCGGCGCGGGGTTTTAGTCGCTTTCAATGGCCTCATCGCGAGCAAGCTTTGCTCCCACAGTGCAGAGCCTTACACCGGTGGCAGGCTCAACACTGTGGGAGCAAAGCTTGCTCGCGATGAGGCCATTGCAGTCACCCTAATCAGCGTTTGTGCAGGGCGTCGCCATGGTGCACGGCATGGTGGCCGGTCTTGTCGCTTTTGACTTCGTACTGGGGTTCGTCTTTTGACGCGGGGCGGTGCTTGCCCATGAACTCCAGGTCATGGACATGCACCTTGACCACCGTGCCTTGAATCTCGCCGGATTCGGAGTTCCAGCGCACGGCGTCGCCGACTTTGAAAGTGTTCATCATCAGGCTCTCGGATGTTGTGGGTCTTGGTCTTCTGACTCGGCGCCGCGACGCAAATTCCTTTGGCATCTACAGGGCGGCGTGGATGTGGGCCATGCGCTCCTGGTGGGTGTCGGGGAAGTGGATCTTGCCGCAGGCGCGGGTGATGGCGGTGTACAGGGTGGCCAGCTTTTTCGACAGGGCGCGCCTGCCCTTCAGGTGGGCGAAGTAGTAGAGGTCTTCGGACAGGGCCATGTGCGGCAGTTCGAAGTTCTTGGCGGTGTAGACGGTGGCCAGCAACGGGCGCTGGGGCGCGGCGCTGGCGAATTCGGCCAGTTGGGCGTGGCGGTACAGGCCCGATACGCCGTAGCGCTGGCCCACGGTCTGCAGCCAGCGCTCCACCCGCATGAACGCCTCGTTCCAGGCCATCACTTCGCGCAGTTGCGCCCACGTCGAGTAGCGGGCGAGCAGGCCGTGAGGGGTAGGCTGGTCGTACAGGCACAGGTTCAGGCAGGCTTCCATGAACGCCTCCAGGCTATGGTCCCAATCAATCACTGCAGCGCCGCGGCCTTCGTCACGGCTGCGGATCAGCCAGTCGAACAGGCCCCATTCATCCGCCACCAGAATGACGCATGGCTCGTCCGGGAAAGCGTTGGCGCGGTAGCGGGCCACCACGGTGTGCCGCGTCTTGTCCGCGGTGAAGGGCAGCGTGTCGGCCTGGGGGAACAGCTCGATCAGGTCATTGACGTAGTCCACCAACGACAGCCCGCACCGCAGTGAGACGGCCATTTCACGGTGGCGGATCGAGGCGTGGTGGGCCACGTAGCGGCCGTCCAGGTTCTGAAACTGATCGCCCAGGGTTATGACCGATTGCGGCGAGCGGTTGAGGAAATCGACCATGGCCGGGCTCAGGTCCTGCCCTTCGTCGATGATGATGGTGCGGATGGGTTCGGGAATGAACAGGCCTTGCAGCGCGACCTGCTTGATTCGGTGGTAGCCACGGATGGGCAGCAGCGGCGCGTCGATGTTCAGGCTCTTGAGCCGGAACCACAGTTTCTCGGCCATCAGCGCCAGCAGTTGCCGTTCGGCCGGGGCAATCCACAGCGCTTGCTCGGTGGGCAGGTGGTCCAGGGTGATGCGGGTGTCCGGGGTTTCGCAGAATTTGCCGATGATCCGCCAGCACAGGGCGGCGACCTGAGCGGCATTGCGACGGCCGATGGCGCCCAGGCCGGTTTGCTCGGCCAGCGCGGCGTAGTGCACCGGCAACCGCGAGGCCGCCAGCATGCGAGCCTTGAGCAACTGATTGCCGCCGGCCAGCAGGTGTTCGGCCAGTTGCTTGAAGGTGGAGGTGGTGACCTGGTCGCCAAAACGCTTGCGTACGGCCACCAGCTTAGGCTCCACGTTGGCCAGAAACAGGCACTGGCCCTTGGGCATCAGCTCCAGTACCCGTTCCAGCACGAAGGTCTTGCCGGTGCCGGCATGGGCCTGGGCTTCGATGGAGTCTTCAAGGTTGGCGCGGATGTTCTGCACCAGGCGCAACTGGTGGTCGCTGAGGCGAATGATCAGGCCGCCGGGACGTTCATAGGCGTGCTGCAACGGGCCGTGCGAGGCCCGGTGGCGTTGCGCGAAGTCGAAATCCCAATTGCCCTGGGGGTGAACGAACGGCTGGCGTTTCACCGTGTCGGCGTCCAGCAGTTCGATACCGAGGGTGCGGGCGTGGGCCAGCCCCTGGGCGAAGGCTGCGGGCTCATAGCCTTCGGCCAGGAAGGTTTTCAGGGTGGCGGTGGGGCGCTCCAGCAGGCGGGCGAAGGCTTGCTGCATGCCGGTGGCCGATTTGGCTGGCAGCTTGGGCAGGTGCAGCAGGTAGAGCAGGGCGGCCGTCTGGTAGCGGCACAGATCGGCCACCTCCAGGGGCGCGTTATTCAGGAGGGCGCCAGCAAGCGGTTCGCTGAGGGGTAGGTACCAGGTGGCTGTTTTCATCGGGGCAAGTCCGGAGGCCGTTGACCGTTGCAACTTGCCCCGTGGGGGCCTGGCGCAGATAGAGGAAATTTCCCAAGCAGCACATTCGTTCAAAACAAACGTCTCGCGCTGTGTTTCACTAGCAGGTCGCCCGTCCATCCCGCTCAGCAAGGAGCCCGCCATCCATGAACCGCAACGACTTGCGTCACGTCGACATGAACCTACTGGTGCTGTTCGAAGCGCTGATGTTCGAGCGCAACCTGACCCGGGTGGCCGAAAAGCACTTCATCGGCCAGCCGGCGGTCAGTGCTGCGCTGGGCCGGTTGCGCGACCTGTTCGACGACCCGCTGCTGATCCGCAACGGCCGCAACATGGAGCCCACCCTGCGCGCGCTGTCGATTCTGGAAGAGTTGCGTCCGGCGCTGGACACTATCTCCGGGGCGGTTAGTCGCGCCAAGGATTTCGACCCCACCACCAGTTGCGCCACGTTTCGCATCGGGCTGTCGGACGACGCCGAGTTCGGCTTGTTCCCGCCCTTGCTGGCGCAACTGCGCGAGGAGGCGCCGGGCATCATCATCGTGGTGCGCCGCGCCAATTACCTGTTGCTGCCGGCCATGTTGGCCAGCGGCGAAATCTCGGTGGGCGTGAGCTACACCACCGATTTGCCGGCCAACGCCAAGCGTCGCAAGCTGCGTGACATTGGCTGCAAGGTGCTGCGCGGTGACACCGAGCCGGGGGCCTTGACCCTGGACGATTACTGCGAGCGGCCCCACGCGATGGTGTCGTTCTCGGGCGACTTGAGCGGCAACATCGACCTGGACCTGGCCAAGGTCGGGCGCACGCGCCGGGTGGTGCTGGGGGTGCCGCAGTTTCATGGCTTGCGGGCGCTGCTCAAGGGCAGCAACCTGATTGCCACAGTGCCCGACTATGCCGCCTGCGCGCTGGTGGAAGACGGTGCGCTGCGCGCCGATGAACCGCCGTTCCCGATCGTGCCGGCCGACTTGTCCATGGTGTGGAGCGGGGTGCACGACAACGACCCGGCCGAGCGCTGGTTGCGTGCGCACATCAGCCGCGTCATGGCCGCGCCGCTGCCCTGACAAGGTGTCGCCTGCATCGCGACGCGCTCTTCAGGTTTACTGTGGGAGCGGGCTCTGCCCGCGAAGAGGGCACCATGGTGTTTCAGGTGCTTCGCGGTGTCCTTTTCGCGGGTAGAACCCGCTCCCACAGGATGCCACCACCGTCGCACACCGGTTCAAAACACAGCACACCCGTGCAATCGGTCCAAGGGGCAGGGCGCTCATCATAGGCGCCTCTGATCTCCCATCCAGGACCATCCATGACCCCGCATCGCCACCACCCCGCCGACCTTGCCCTATTGTGGTTGCGTCTGTGCGCCGCGGTGTTCCTGCTGACGGTGCACGGCCTGCCCAAGCTGCTGAACTTCCAGGCCCAGTTGCAACTGATCGAAGACCCTTTCCACCTGGGCGCCGTACCCACCCTGTGCCTGGCGATTTTCGCCGAGGTGCTGTGCCCGCTGCTGATCATCGCCGGCGTGTTCACCCGCCTGGCCTGCCTGCCGGTGCTGGCGGTACTGCTGGTGGCACTGGTGTTCGTGCACCCCGAATGGACCCTTGAGCAGGGCCAGTTCGCCTGGCTGCTGCTGATCCTGTTCACCACCATTTTGATCGGCGGCGCCGGCGGCCTGGCCGTGGCCCCGCGCTTACCCGCGCCGCTGCGCTATGCCTGATTCCTCCACCTTCCCAGGAGCTGCAATGAACGCCGAACTGATTCTTTTCAATGGCAAGTTTCACACCGTTGACCGGCAGAACCCCACGGCCAGTGCGGTGGCCATCCGTGAAGGCCGCTTCGTGGCCGTGGGCAGCGATGCCCAGGCCATGGCCTTTCGCGGTGCCGGCACCCAGGTCATCGACCTAAAAGGCCGCACCGTCATCCCCGGCCTCAACGACTCGCACCTGCACCTGATCCGCGGCGGCCTGAACTACAACCTGGAGCTGCGCTGGGAAGGCGTGCCGTCGGTGGCCGACGCCCTGCGCATGCTCAAGGAGCAGGCCGACCGCACGCCCACCCCGCAATGGGTGCGCGTGGTGGGCGGCTGGAACGAATTCCAGTTCGCCGAAAAGCGCATGCCTACCCTGCAGGAACTCAATCAGGCCGCGCCCGACACCCCGGTGTTCGTGCTGCACCTGTACGACCGCGCCTTGCTCAACCGCGCCGCCTTGCGCGTGGTGGGCTACACCCGTGACACGCCGAACCCGCCGGGTGGCGAAATCCAGCGTGACGCCAATGGCGACCCCACCGGCATGCTGATCGCCCGTCCCAACGCGATGATCCTCTACGCCACCCTGGCCAAAGGCCCGAAGCTTCCGCTCGAATACCAGGTCAACTCCACCCGCCAGTTCATGCGCGAGCTGAACCGTCTGGGCCTGACCAGCGTGATCGACGCCGGTGGCGGCTTCCAGAACTACCCCGATGACTACCAAGTGATCGAGCAGTTGGCCAAGGACGATCAGTTGACGGTGCGCATCGCCTACAACCTGTTCACCCAGAAACCCAAGGAAGAGCTGACCGACTTCAAGAACTGGACCTCCAGCGTCACGCTGCACCAGGGCGATGACTACCTGCGCCACAACGGCGCCGGCGAGATGCTGGTGTTCTCGGCCGCCGACTTCGAGGACTTCCTGGAGCCGCGCCCGGACCTGCCGCAAACCATGGAAGAAGAGCTGGAGCCGGTGGTACGCCACCTGGTCGAGCAGCGCTGGCCGTTCCGCCTGCATGCCACCTATGACGAGTCGATCTCGCGCATGCTGGACGTGTTCGAGAAGGTCAACCGCGACATCCCGTTCAATAACCTGCCGTGGTTCTTCGACCACGCCGAGACCATCTCGCCACGCAACATCGAGCGTGTACGTGCGCTGAACGGCGGCATCGCCATTCAGGACCGCATGGCGTTCCAGGGTGAGTATTTCGTCGACCGTTACGGCCAGCAGGCCGCCGAGGCCACGCCGCCGATCAAGCGCATGCTGGCCGAAGGCGTGCCAGTGGGCGCCGGTACCGATGCCACGCGGGTGTCCAGCTACAACCCGTGGACCTCGCTGTACTGGATGGTCAGCGGCCGCACCGTCGGCGGCCTGGCGTTGCAGCCTGAAGGCTTGCCGCGTGACACCGCGCTGGAGCTGTTCACCCACGGCAGCGCCTGGTTCTCGTCCGAGCAGGGGCACAAGGGCCAGATCAAGATCGGCCAACTGGCTGACCTGGCCGCCTTGTCCGCCGACTTCTTCACCGTCGAAGAAGAAGCCATCAAATGGCTGGAATCGGTGCTGACGGTGGTCGGCGGCAAGGTGGTGCACGCCGACGCAGAGTTTTCCGACCTGGCGCCGCCGCGCCTGCCGGTGGTGCCCGAGTGGTCGCCGGTGGTCAAGGTACCCGGCCACTGGCGCCCGCAAGCGCCCATGGCGCAGCAGGTTCACCACTGCAGCGGCCCGTGCGCCGTGCACGTCCACAGCCACGACCGGGCGCGGCAGTCCAGCGCGCCGATCAGCGACTTCCAGGGGTTCTGGGGTGCGCTGGGCTGCTCCTGTTTCTCGTTCTGAATCCGTAATCCCACACCCTAGGAGTCCGTTATGAGCAATGCACCTGTTTACAACCGCCTGAACAAAGACGACGCCGTGGTCCTGCTGGTTGACCACCAGACCGGCCTGATCTCGCTGGTGCAGGATTTCTCGCCCAACGAGTTCAAGAACAACGTGCTGGCCCTGGCCGACTGCGCCAAGTTCTTCAACCTGCCGACCATCCTGACCACCAGCTTCGAAAACGGCCCCAACGGCCCGCTGGTCCCCGAGCTGAAGGAGATGTTCCCGGACGCGCCGTACATCCCGCGCCCTGGCCAGATCAACGCCTGGGACAACGCCGACTTCGTCCAGGCCATCAAGGCCACCGGCCGCAAGCAACTGATCATCGCCGGTGTGGTGACGGACGTGTGCGTGGCGTTCCCGACCCTGTCGGCGCTGGCCGAAGGCTTTGACGTGTTCGTGGTGACCGATGCGTCGGGCACCTTCAACGACACCGTGCAACAAGCGGCCTGGGCGCGCATGAGCGCCGCCGGTGCCCAGCTGATGAACTGGTTCGCCGTGGCCTGCGAGCTGCACCGCGACTGGCGCAACGACATCGAAGGCCTGGGCAACCTGCTGTCCCAGCGCCTGCCCAACTACCGCAACCTGATGAACAGCTACGTGGCGCTGACGGCCAAGAAATAAGGTGACTGCCCCATAGCTAGCGGGGGTACACACTGTGGGAGCAAAGCTTGCTCGCGAGGGGCCTTCACTGACGCCATCGCGAGCAAGCTTTGCTACCACAGGGTGTACCCCTCGAGGCAAATGTCGTTGGGGCGCTTTCGTTTGCGTGAATACTTGCCATTATCGCTGGACAGGGTACTGTCGCCTGCTTGAACACAGGCAATTGGCCCCTGGACATGAAAGACGTCGCAATCGTGCTGTACCCCGATTTTCTGCTACTGGACATGGCCGGTCCGGTGGAAGTGTTCTCCATCGCCAACCGCTACCTGGCGCCCTGCCAACACTATCGCATCGCCACCTACGCCACGACGCAGCGCAGCGTGCGTGCCTCCAGCGGCATCACCGTGCACGCCGATCACCTGATCGAAGACGCCACCCCTGACATCGATCTGCTGCTGGTGCCGGGTGGGCCGGGTGCGTACAACGACCGCCATCCCGCGCTGATCGACTGGCTCAGGCAGGCCGCGCAGCACCTGCCGTCCTATGGCTCGATCTGCACCGGCGCCTTCATTCTCGGCCACGCAGGCCTGCTGGATGATCACCGCGTCACCACCCACTGGCATTACACCGACCGCCTGATCAAGGCCTTCCCCAGGGCCCAGGTGGGCACCGAGGATATCTATATTCATGACCGCAAGCTGCTGTCGTCCGGCGGTGTGACAGCCGGCATCGACCTAGCCTTGTCGGTCGTGGCCAGCGACCACGGCCGCAAAGTGGCCCTGGACGTGGCCAAGGTGTTGCTGGTGATCATGCGTCGCCAGGGCGACCAGGCGCAGTTCAGCCCACTGGTGGCCGAGGTGGCGGCCCAGGACTCGCCGGTGACCCGCGTGCAACACCATATCCTGGAGCACCTGGACCAGCCGCTGAGCATTGACGCCCTGGCCGAAGTGGCTGCCATGAGCCCACGCAACCTCAGTCGCCTGTTTGCCCGGGACGTCGGCATCACGCCCATGGCGTTCATTCAGAACGCGCGCATCGATCGGGCGCGCAGCCTGCTGGAAAGCACCGACCTGCCGCTCAAGACGGTGGCGTTCAAAAGCGGCTTTGGCAGCGTGCGGCACATGCGCCTGCTGTTCAGCGAACGGCTGGGGCGTACACCCGCGCAGTACCGTGAGCAATTCAATTGAAGGGATGATGGCCGGATTGGGCACGACATTGGCCGTGTCGTATCCCTGCCGGTCACCCGCTGTGCGTGCCTGCCTGCCAAGATAATTCCTCGCTCGACTATCGGTCAGAGGAGTCAATCATGAGTGACATGGGGGTGATGGACGAAATCGCGCAGGCACTGCGCGACAGCATGAGCCCTGGGGATAGGCTGGCCAGCTGGAGTTTCCGCTGGGCGGTGCAGGATGGGCAGATCACCTGCAGTTGCTGCCAGGCGACGCAAACGATCAACCAGCCGGGGGAGGTCTTCAATCATCGGCCGGCCTGCGGTGCGCGCCGCGAGCAGCATCCTTGGCAGGATCTGGCTGCGCTGCTGGGGCGGATTAACACGCTGTAGCGCGCGGACGCCTTGTCAATCGCGGCGTCTGCATCGCGACTGAAGTCGGCTCCTACCCCGCACGGCGTAGGAGCCGGCCTTGGCCGCGATGCAGACGACGCGATTGCAAGGCCTCAGGCCTCGCGCTGCTCGCGCGCCTGTTTCTCGGCCTGTTCCTTGCGACGGTTCTTCAAATCCAGGCGTGCGCCCCAGGCCATGGCAGCAGCGCCGATGATCAAAAGCAGGATAAGTTGGCTGGTCGGCATGGGGATCTCCTTGGGAAAAAGTCCCATTGGAACCCGCCCTGGAACGAAAAACCAAACAGATCACAGTTACAGGATGTTTCGGTTTGCACCGCATCGGTGCGACTGGACGGCTGGTGTGGGGGGCTCTTACACTGCCACTTGCCCTTACCGTTTGCAGGCGCTCCGCCATGACGCTTCCTGAACAGCCCACGCGCCCACGCCTGCGCGATGCCAGCCGGAAAATCCCGGAAACCCTGCGCCCTGCGTTCAACGCCTACGTGGTTGAGCATTACCGCGGCTTTCTGCTGGCCATCAACCTGATCGCGGCGGCGGCCTATTATGCCTACGTGTTCGCCGATTTCATCCTGATCCCCGACATGGCCATGACCTCGCTGGTGGTGCGCACCAGCCTGGTGGCCTGGGGGCTGGTGAACATCTTTCTGGTGTTCCGCTACAGCCGCAACCTGCTGTTGCTCGACCTGCTGATGCCCGTGCACGACCTGATCTGCGCCGTTGCCTGGTTCGAACTGCTCAAACGCAGCCATTCACCGGACATACCCACCTTCGTGTACGCCTCGGTGATCTTCGTGCTGTTGGGAAACCTCGGCGTACGGGTGTCATTCAAGGGCATTGCCCTGATATCGCTGCTGATCTCGGGCGTGGTCATCGGCAACGTGGCCCTGTTGCACCCCAACGACCCCAAGGCGCTGTTGGTGTTTGTGGTGGTTTACCTGCCGGTGCTGTTCTTCAGCCTGTTCATCGCCTGGACCAACGTGGTCAGCGTTCGCCGCGCCTTCCTGGCCGACCAGGACGAACGCTGGCAGCAGGCCCAGCTATACGACCTGAACCAGCGCCTGCAGGCACTGGCCATCACCGATGCCCTGACCCGGGTGGGCAACCGCCGCGCTTTCGATCAGCACCTGCATGAACGCTGGATGCTGATGGAACAGCAGGGCCAGCCGTTCGGCCTGCTGCTGGTGGACATCGACTACTTCAAGCCTTTCAACGACCACTACGGGCATCAGGCTGGCGACCACTGCCTGGCCGACGTGGCCGGGGTGATGGCCCAGTGCGTGGCCGAAGGGGAGCTGTTCCGCTACGGCGGCGAGGAATTCGCCATCGTCCTGCCGCTGGATGACCATGGGCAGTTGACCGCCCTGGCCAAGCGCCTGGTGCATCAGGTGCAGGCGCTGGGTATCGAGCATCGGCACCGGCCGGACGGGCATGGCGTATTGACCGTCAGCGTTGGTGCGGCAATGTGTAATGGGGGGGCGGGGCAGACGGCAGCGGAGGTGTTTGAGCAATGCGACCGGTTGCTGTATCAGGCCAAACAGGGCGGCCGCAATCAGGTGGCGGTGGCGCCCTGACGGTTGGTGGTAGCCTGTGCGGGCCTCTCGCGAGCAAGCTTTGCTCCCACAGCGTACGCCGCACCTCTGTAGCAGCTGCCGAAGGCTGCGTCACAGGCGGCGCGGTAGATCAGACAGTGCGCGGCGTCGGTGACGCGGCCTGACGGCCGCTGCTACAGGTTGCCTGACACCATAGAATCTCCCACAGTTCCAAGGTAACCACCGATGCGAGCCTTGGCACTGTGGGAGCAAAGCTTGCTCGCGATGAGGCCGGTACAGGCGCCGCATTCACAGCACGATTATCGCGATTCCACAGCCGCCGGGTTCACCAGATTCTGCGGCCGCTCCCCCCGCAACGCCGCCAGCAGATTATCCACCGCACACCGCGCCATCGCCTCCCGTGTTTCATGGGTGGCCGAACCGATGTGCGGCGTAGCCACCACATTGTCCAACTTCAACAAGGGCGACTGCGGGTCCAGCGGCTCACGCTCGAACACATCCAGCCCCACCGCGCGAATCTGGCCGGTCTGCAAGGCATGAATCAGCGCCTGCTCATCCACTACCTTGCCCCGCGAAATATTGATGAAGATGCTGTCTGGGCCCATCAATTCCAGCTCCCGCGCACCAATTAGACCGGTTGTTTCGGCTGTCAGCGGCAGGGTCAGGCAGATGAAGTCGGCCTCCTTCAGCAACTCGTCCAACCCACAGTGGCGCGCACCAAAGCGCTGATCCACCGCAGGCTTGGGCGAGTGGCTGTGGTAGATCACCGGCATGCCGAAGCCGAAGTGCCCGCGCTGGGCCAGCGCCTCGCCAATGCGGCCCATGCCGATGATGCCCAGGGTCTTGCCATGCACATCCGTGCCGAACTGTTTGCTGCCGACGCTGGCGGTCCATTGGCCGTTGCGCACCATGCTGGCTAGCTCCACCACGCGCCGGGCGGTGGCCAGGATCAGGGCAAAACCGGTGTCGGCGGTGGTCTCGGTCAGCACGTCCGGGGTATTGGTCAACTGCACGCCGCGCCGACTGAGGTCATCGATGTCGTAGTTGTCCACGCCCACGGAGACGCTGGACACGGCCTCCAACTGCGGCGCCAGGTCCAGCAAGGCTGCGTCCAGCTTGAGGCTGGCGCCCAGCAGGCCGTGGGCCTGGGGCAGGGCCTCGCGCAGGCGTGCCAGGCCGTCGCTGGCCGGGTCTTCCACGTAGGTCACGTCCACCTGGTCGCCGAGGCGGGCCAGCAGGGCGGGGGACAGCTTCTTGTACAGCACCACATGCTTTTTCATCACAGGTTCTCAGCTTCAGGAATGGTGGGCGGTGAGGGCGCGCGGCTTGGCGCGCACCAGGTCGCAGCCGCCGGGGGCCAGCAGCAGGGTCAGCACGGCCGACAGCACCAGTGCGCCGCTCATCAGCAGGTACGAAGCGCCCGGGTTGCCGGTGGTGCTGTTGAGGTAGCCCACCAGCCAGGAACCCGCGAACGAACCCAGGGCGCCCATGCTGTTGATCAGCGCCATGGCGCCACCGGCCACGTTGGCCGGCAGAATCTCGGGGACAATGGCGAAAAACGGCCCATAGGGCGCGTACATGCACGCCCCGGCCACCACCAGCAGGCCGTAGGACCACCAGAAATGCTCGCTGCCCAGGGCGTACGAGCCGTAGAACGCCAGCGCGGCCAGCAGCAGGGGCGGCCACACAAAACGCTTGCGCCGCTGGATACGGTCCGAGCCCCAGCTGACGGCCAGCATGGCAATCACCGCAGCCAGGTAAGGCAGGGACGACAGCCAACCGGCCTCCACCATGTCCATTTCCTGGCCCTGCTTGAGGATCGATGGCAGCCACAGCACGAAGCCATACACGCCAATGCTCCAGCAGAAAAACTGCACTGACAGGATGATCACCTTGGGCGAGCGGAACGCCTCGGCGTAGTTTTTCACCGGCTTGATGCCTTGCTGCTCGGCCGCCAGCGTGTCGCGCAAATCGTCCTTCTGTTGCTGGCTGAGCCAGCCGGCGTTGGCCGGTTTCTCATCGGCCAGCCGCCACCAGATAAATGCCCAGACAATGGCCGGCAGCCCCTCGATGATGAACATCCAGCGCCAGCTGAAATGCTGCACCAGGTAGCCGGAGACCACTGACATCCACAGCATGGTCACCGGGTTGCCCAGGATCAGGAAGGTGTTGGCGCGCGAGCGTTCGGCACGCGTGAACCAGTGGCACAGGTACACCAGCATGGCCGGCATCACCACGGCTTCCACCACGCCCAGCATGAAGCGGATACCGATCAGCCAGTAGGCGTTTTCCACCACCCCGGTGAGGCTGGCCAGGGCGCCCCAGGCGATCAGGCTGACGAAGATCAGCTTCTTCACGCTGCGCTTTTCAGCGTAGATGGCGCCCGGCACCTGGAAGAAGAAATAGCCGAGGAAAAACAGCGCCCCCAGCAACGAGGACAGCCCCGGCGTCATGGCCAGGTCTTCGGCCATGCCGGAGGCTGCGGCGAAGCCATAGTTGGCCCGGTCAAGGTAGGCCAGGCTGTAGGTGATAAAAACGATCGGCATGATCACCCACCAGCGGCGGGTCGCCAGTTTCAGCGTATTCATGGGTGTGCTCCTGAGCATTTTGTTGTTGTCGCAACAGGTCCTTCCATGGGGTTACGCGCGGCGCAGGGCCACGGCTTCCAGCAATTGGTCGCGGCTGGGCAGGCCTTCCATGTCACCCTGGCTCTGCACGGCGCGGCTGCCGATCCAGTTGCCACGGTCCACGGCCTGCTCAAGGGGCTGGCCTTCGAGCAGGGCGCTGATCACGCCCACCGCAAAGCCGTCGCCGGCGCCCACGGTGTCCACTACCTTGTGCACCCGGTGGGCTTCGACAAAGCCCTCACCCAGGGCGGTGCGGTAGTAGGCGCCCTCGGCGCCCAGCTTGATGGCCACAGCTTCCGCGCCATGGTCCAGGTAGAAGGCGGCGATATCGGCGGGGTCTTCATACCCGGTCAGCAGGCGGCCTTCGGCCAGGCCCGGCAGTACCCAGTCGGCATGGCTGGCCAGGGCGTTGACCTCGCTGATCATGCGCGTCTGGCTGGGCCACAGGCTTGGACGCAGATTGGGGTCGAAAGACACACTGCGGCCGGCGCCCCGCATGGTCTGCATCAGGTGGCTGGACAGCTCCTGGGTGCTGGCCGACAGCGCGGGCGGGATGCCGGTGGCGTGCAAATGGCGGGCGCTGAGCAGGTCGTCATTGAGGTCTTCCACGCTCAAATGACTGGCCGCCGAGCCGCGACGGAAATACTCCACCACCGGGTCTGCGCCATCATCCTCACGGGATTTGAACTGGAAGCCCGTGGGGTTCGCCTTGTCCACGCCCACGTAACGGCAGTCCAGCCCCTCGCGTTGCAGCGTGTCGACCACAAAACGCCCCAAGGAGTCATTGCCCACGCGGCTCAGCCACGCCACGTTGAACCCCAGGCGCGACAAGCCGATGGCGACGTTGCTGTCGGCCCCGGCGATGCGCTTGTGGAAGTGGCTGACGGCGGCCAGGTCACCGGTTTGTTCGGCCACCAGCATGGCCATGGTTTCACCAAAACACAGGACATCAGCCATGAGCGACGCTCTCCGATTGCGATTGGCCCAGGCGGGCGAGGGTGGCCACGTGGCCACGGGTCACTTCCAGTAGATCATCGCCCTGCAGCGGAAATTCCGCTGCGCGCGTCACCCGTGGCGCCATGCGCCGCAGCAGTTGATCCCACAACTCCAGGTCGCGGGCCTGGGGCGGTATGGCCACCAACTTACCGGTGCTGGTGCGTTCCACGGCCTTGCAGTGCACGTATTCCACGTACTGGCCCAACTGCACTGCGGCGCTGAAGACCGACTGCTCCTGCCACTGCCAATTGCCGATATCGAAGGTCATGCCCACCGGCACGCCGTGCTCGCGAGCACGGGCAAAAAAGCGCGCCAGCGGGTCGATGCGCCCGCCCTGGGTGGTCTGGTCGTTCTCCACCAGCAGGCGTACCGGCTGGTCGGCCAGCAGGCGCTTGAGGGCGGCGAAGTCGTTGTGCGGGGCAAAAAAGCCCAGCGACACTTTCAGCCATTTCGAGCCGCAGGCGGCAGCGTTGGCCAAGGCCGTCACCAGTGCTGGATCAGGTTCGGCGCGGCCTTCCTGCCACAATTCCATCGGGCAGGAGTACACGCTGTGCAGGCCCTGGGCTTCGGCGGCCTGGCGCAGTTGCTCGGTGTCGAGGGTGGTGAACAGCTCTTCACGCCATTCGATGACGTTGGCGCCGGCCTGGGTGAGCAGGGCGGCGAAGGGCGCCTGGCCCTGTTCGCGGATCACGGTGGCGCCGTAACTGGACAGGCTGATGGACACGGGGTAGAGATTCATTGTTATTGGCCTCTGAAACCGGTTTCAAATTGATCTATGCAAAAGACCCCGGAGCGGGGTAGGGGGTTCAGTTTTTCATCAGGGACGACTCAGCGCGGCGCTGGGTCAGCGGTTGGGAGGGGCGGCACGCGATAAGGGTCATGGGCCTGTTTTCCTTTTTTGGAGTTGTTGTTGCCAGGCGGCATAAGCAGGGCTGAAATCGGTTTCAGCGGTACCCATAGCAAACACCTTCCTCAGGTGGGCGTCAAGGCCGTGCGCGTAACCTGGGCCGTGGGCCCCAGCCTTCATGGAGACTTGCCGACTGCAGCTTTTGACAGGTTCGCGATAGGTGCAGGCATGGTGAGATGAGGGTTCTCATCAACCATAAGGGTGGAACCCGTCATGAGCTATATCCTCAGTCGTCTGGATCACTATGACGCTTCGTTGTCCTCAACCAACGCGGAGCCTGGCCTGGAGGGTGCGGTTGAAATCACCGGGACGCCGGGGTTGTATGCGCTTGCCCCGGTTGCCGGGCCGATTCGGGTCAGCGCCAGCCTGCCCGACGGCCATGTGGTGTATTACAGCCCGGTGGCTGTGCTCCATCCTGGCAGCGGCGGGGTGCTACGTGCCACGCAACTCCCCACGCAAGCCCTGTACAGCACCCGCGGTGCGTATGCCGAAGGGCAGGTCTTTGATACGGGGTTTCCCGGCCTTGGTTACTACGCCAGCGTGCATGAAGGTAACCAGGGGCATCCGCTCGATGGGCGTCCGATAGCGTTGGACTTGGGCGGGTATGAAATGGCCCAGGGCTATTCGATCATGCTGGTCAAGACGGGGCCCATTGCGAGCGGCCTGCTGCAGGCGGGGACGTTGTTTCAATTGGTTGGGGGGAGGATGAGGACGGTGTTGTCTGATATTTCGTTGGCGGCTGCTATTGAGATTGTGGTGACGGCTTGATGGTGGTGAGGGGGGGGGGCTGGTCAACTGCCCGCCCGGTAGAAGTGCGGTGGGGGGTGGCTGCCGTCAGGCTACGGATGTAGTTAGGAGGTTTCAAGCAACATCTGTAATAATCGTCCTACAGCGCTGAAATGATGATCAATTGTTTCAAACGTCTTTTTTTTAGCGGACGCTTATACTGACGTTTTTCCGGCGGTCTCTGGCCGCCGCTGTCAAATCAGCGGTCGGATTTAGCAGTCCGAGGTTCGTCAGACGCATGGCGTTTTCACCGC
>KI547171.1:443895-448473 GCA_000497835.1 gamma proteobacterium L18
CTAGGGTCTGTGTAAAAAAGCATGTGACGGCGGCTTCTGATGGGAGTTGGCAAGCCAGCCCCCACAGTAATCCATGGACGCTCATTTCGTACAGCGCTTAATCAGCAGGCAGGGAATATCTGTTAACTGATTTAAGAAAGGAGTTGTTCTCTCTACCCAACCTTAATACTCCCATGAGATGTTCGTAATGTGAGTTCCAGGTCGGTCAGTGTCTATCTCAATCCTATCAATTGTTGTTCCTGGTCGAATCGTGATGGATATATATCCGGGCGGGCAGTTCTGTGAGTCATTCCTTGGGAAGTCTTTGTAGAATGTGCGTATTCCTATTGATGGGAAATTATCAGTAGTATTGGCATAGAATGATAATTTCGTGACTGGCTTTAATAATTTTATATATCCCGTTAATCTGGGAAAGCTAATCATTTTTGCCTGTGCAATTAAGGTTGGGGAAGTAGGTATTTGTCCCACCGTTAATTGTGTCCCTGTCCATGGTGTTATCAAAAACGGTCCCAGCTCGATTGAAGGATAGCTCCCAGGCTCCAGGCTTGAAAAATCTTCCGTAAAGGTTTGTGGTGCTGGGCTCCCAACATAAACAGGGGTTGGCCCTGACGCCTGCTCCAACCCATGTTCCACCCTTGCTACCTTATATTGAGCATTAATGGGTGCGCCTTCGCCTCGCAGCGCAACGGCTTTAGGTACCATAAACTCCAACGCTTGAGCATTCGTGACCTTTTGGGCAGGGAAGTCCAGGCTGGCAGCTTCATCCGTGCAGACCCACTGTGCCCCTACCCAATACCCTTCCAGTTGCTGCGGAAACGCAGCTGTAATTTTCACGCCCTCAGCCGGAATATTTTCCGGATTTATAAACCCATCCACCAACCCCTCTACCCGCGGCGCAGGCAACACCAACGTAACTTGCTTCATCTCAAACTCTCCTTCCGGAAACACCATGGATTCACTTTCACTCGTACCCGCCAACCCCGCCTTCATCTCCAACCGCAACGGCGAGGTATTCTCCAACCGCAGCAAGTCCGGCCGCTTCAATGAGCGCCTTACCCCGGTCTGCACCTCACCCGGCTGCACCGTAAAAGGCGCCTCCAACCGCGTACTCCAGTCTTCCCCGTCATCGCGCAGGGCATGCAACCGCAGCCAGAACGTCTGCCCCTCGGCCATGAACGGCCAAGGCGTCACCAGCACGGAGCCATCCCCCAAAACCGTGTTGAGGTCCAGCAGCCCGCCCACCGCTTCGGGAATCACCGGCGTAGGCAGCGCCGTGCGGGGCAGTGCCTCCAATACCACGCTCAGCGATGCCCACGTGCCAATCACCGCCCCGTCACGCCACACCACGTAGGCGATGTCCGCCTGTTTTCCCAGGCTCTCGGCAAGCAGTTGCGCTGGGACATCGGCTGTTGCCTGTCCGCTGGTGACCTGCGCCCACACAGGCGTTTCGCTGCCGTCCTTCGGGTACCAGACGATGGCCAGCAGGTCCCCTGGTCGCAGGCGACTGTCGTTGATGGTCAGGGTCATGGTGTTTTGCTGGCTGGTCGTGTCCTTCACAATCGGCGGCCAAGGATTGGCGGTCTCGCCGGTGGCGTCGGTGACGTGCGGCGTGGCCCACGGCAGTTGGCCGGGTTCGCCGATAGTCAGTGTCAGGAGTCGGGAGCGACCCAGCAACACCCCGGCACGACGCGCTTCGTAGCTCACGGTGACTTGGTTGTTGATGTTGCCGGTGATGTAGGGAACCTTGTCGATGCTGACGGAGAGGTCGCCAGTTTCCGGAAAGGTGGCCTCGGGCTGAGTGCTGGCACTCGGTTCGCCCAGCCACTTTATCGTGACGCGGTCGTCGGGTTGCAGCACGCCCGCCGCTTTGACGAGGACCTGCAAGGTGGCGTCCACCTGATCCGGATCGACTTGGCCGTTGGCAAACGCCGGCAGGGTCTCTGGCGGGGGCAGGGTGACGACTTCGCCGGTCACCGTCAGCGTCAGCGCCGGCGAGTCATACCGTTGCCCATCGGCCTCGACCTGATAGCTGACGCGAAGTGACCCGCCCACCAGTGCGCTGGCGTAGCGTTTCTCGACCTGCACGCTGACCGGTCGGCCCACTTGCGAAGCCTGCTGGATGGGTACGGTGACGGTTTGGTAGACACTGGCGCCGGAGGCGGTGGTGCCCTCCCAGAGGACGGTCACGCTTTGGCCGGTGGCCATGAAGCCCCAGGCCGGTACGATCACTTCCTGGTAGTCGCCCACGATTTGGTCGGGGTCGTAGGTGTCGCCACTGACCCCGGTGAGGCTGGGCTTGGCCAGCTCTACAGGCTCGCCGATCACACTCACCGTCGCCCGGTTCGAACGCCCTGGCACGTTGCCGCGCACGCCGTCGTAGTAAACGGTGGCAAAGCTGCCTGCCAATGCCGCCGCCTGCGCATGCGGCACGTACAGCGTCACCCGGGTGCTCGCTTGAGTGATCTGGAAGTGCTGGGTATAGGTCAGGCGCGGGCCCTGCACGGGTTGCCCTGTCCAGGTCAATACGCCGCTGGACGGCACGTCCAGGTTGCTGTTGACCGGGATCTGGATGGCCACGTCGGCGCCGTCGGTGACGTCCAGTTCATCGTTATCCGAGGCATCGCGCACGGTGGGCACGTGCAGCGAACCGGGCGCTTCCACGTCGATGTAGCTTTTAGGGCTGAACAGCGACCAGTTTTTAACGCAGTCATGAATGCTGTAGGTGAGCACCAGGCCGATACCGGGGTTATCGCGCACGACATCGGCATCGACGGTGATATGGATGGAGGGCGCGCCGCTGCTGACTTCGTCATCGGTGACCTCGCGGGTAATGAATACGCCGCTCCAGCTCAGGGTGATCACGTCGCCGAAATCGATGTTGGCGTAGCGCGGCACGCCGACGGTGACCGGGCCATGGTCGGCCGGGATCGAGGGCGGCAGGCCAGTCAGTGGCTTGAGGTTTTCGTTGACGGTGGGGGTGGTGGGATCGGGGTCGGGGTTGCCGGGCACCAGGAGTTTGATCGGGAAGGGCGTGTGTTCGTGGGACGATGTTTCATCTGCGCCGATCAGGCCGGTGTGATGGTAGTGCACGTGGGCAGTGGCAATGGGCACGTCGCGGGGGTAGACGAAAAACACCACTTGACCCACAACCACGTGGTCACGGGTGATGATCTCCGAGTCCAGGGCCGTGTCGTTCCAGTAAAGCGTCAGGCTGTCGCCTTCGGACATGGCCGGGGTGACGATCACCTGCACCACGACCGGTACGGTGGGGTCGTTCAGATCACCTTTGTTCAGGCCGCCGTGGATACGCACCGCCGGGATGATCGGGGCGGGGAGCGTGGGTGGGATATTGTCGTGACGGGTGAGATGGAATTGATGTTGTCGGGTGAGGATCAGGCGGCGTAGGGCCTGGGTCATCGTGTTCATGGTGGGCCTCCGGGGTGGAGGCTTGAGTCTACGGTGGGGGGTGGGGGACGTAACCTGTAAGAACTGACAGGTGGCGGAGCGCCATCAAGATGGTGGCCGCAGCCGCAGCCGACAGGTAAAAATTCGGTAGGAGAATTCATACTAGGGTCTGTATAAATGTGTCGAGCACCCTTGGAGGACTGTGGGAACTGGCTTGCCGGCGAGCTGTTCCGGGCCTCATCAGCTCGCTGGCAAGCCAGCTCCCACAGTGTTTTACGCACGCTCCACACATTTCATACAGAGCCTAAGTTTTTCGCGGGCGCTCGACACTCTTCTTGCATAGCCTGGTCAACGTACTTTCCAGGAGAGATTGTCGAGATAGAGTTCGTCATTGTAGGCTGTTGTGCCGACTTTCAGCTCTACGGCGAGCTTGTCTGGTGGAATGGTCAGGGTCACCATTCCCTGCGGGACCGTAAGGATAATTGTTTGTTCACCCCGAATACTTATATTAATTGTTATTAGAGAGTTTTTTAAACCGTGTATACCAAAAGTTATTTCGGATAATGGCTCTGAGATGAGCGCGTAGAAATTATTTGAGAACGTGGCTTCGCTGTCTTTTTGGCATTGTATAATGCTTTATTTTGTACTGCTGGCGCAAACTGAGAGGGCGCCACTTTGATTTTTTGGACGTACCAAAGGCCCGCCTCAAATGTGAACGGGCCTGTTGTGAAGGTTGGGTAGTCCCCTAGGGCGTAGCTTTCGAAGTCCTCGTCAGGCAGAGGTTCTGGTGTGGAACCTCCCGATACTACAAGCGGGGTTAACAGCGAGGTCTGCTCAAGCCCTGCCTCTATTCTGGACACTTTATAAATCACGCCCACTGCTGAACCCGCACTGAGCAGTGCGATGCTTTTGGGGACTGCCACCTCCAAGGGCGTCGCGTTAAGCATTTTCCTCATCGGAAACTCATACGATTTATCAGGCGTATCACCGACCCAGTGCGCGCCTACCCAATAACCTGAAACCTGTCCAGTAAATGCAGCTGTTATTTTGACTCCTTGTTCAGGAATATCCTCGGGATCTATAACGCCATCCACCAATCCCTCAACGCGCGGCGCAGGCAACACCAACGTAACTTGCTTCATCACCAACTCTCCTTCTGGAAATACCGTAGAA
>KI547171.1:449220-451008 GCA_000497835.1 gamma proteobacterium L18
GTGCGATAACGCGGAATGTGGAGCATATGAGTGAGTTGGCGCGGGCGTGGGTGGAGGCATGAGTTGTCTCTCATTCCATTTGCGGACCGTGCTCATGGTTCCGAATCCACCTGATCCGCAGCCTGTGCCAACGACGGATATGAAGTGGGCAGCAGGCGGGTCTGGTCCTGTCGGTGTACAACCCCCACGATCTGGTCAGCCAGTGTCACCGCCCCGCCACTGTTGCCGCTGACCACGCCGCAGTTCGGAGTTGTCCATCCACCGCTGTACGGGTCGGGGCCAAAGCGGGTCCGACTGTAGTGCAGGCTGCCTCCCTCGCAGGGCCCGGATGGATAGCCCAACAGTTGAACGTCTGCTCGGTGGTGATTCGTGGACGCCAGGCACCGCTGACTGCTTGCTGTAGCGTCATGGCTGACACGGAACAGACGTGTGCGGTGGCCAGGTCGTAGCGGGCATCGATGACCCTGACTCGACGACCGAGGCGGTGCAGTGCGTGTCCACGCCGTGGCCGTTGTCATGGTAGAACAGCGCGCCGGGAATGCTGGCATGGGCGTTTTCGTCACCGCCGGAAAGGGGCGGTTTCGTTATCGGGCTGGGATTGGTGCCAGGGATCTGCTCGGCTGCGCACATGCATTGCGACGCTCCAGTATTGTTGAACTTGCTGTCTATCTTGCATGGGGCCACCGACCACGCCCTGGTCCTCATCATCGGCGCTCCACGGAGCGTTAATGCCGGGCCAGGCGCAGGCAGTCAGGCATGCGCAGGAGACAAACATCAGGAGCTTGGTTCTGAAGGGTAGGCAGGAGTGGTGAGGTGCATGATCAGGCCTCCTAAAGCAATGACCGGATTTTAAGGAGGGGGAGCAACGGCGTAACCTGATAGAAATGACAGTGTCTATTGGTTGGTAACGTTCAGCAGTGTGCGCCGTAGGAGCCGCTTGCGCGCGATAGCGGCTCCTACTTGGGGTATGCATCATTGCTCATGTGGGGCCCGGGCGAACAGCCTCTCATACCCCTGCGGCTCTAGTCAGCAGACGGGGGATATCTGTTCACCGATTCAAGAGAGGGGTTGTTATCTATCTTTAAACTTTAGTACTCCCATGACAGGTTTGTAAGATAAATTTCGTTTGGCATGATGTCTAACTCAAGCCTATCAATTGTTTCCCCTGGTCGAATGGCGACGGATACATATCCGGGCACGCATCCCTGAGTGTCGAATCGCGGAAAGTCTTTATAGTATACGCGCAGTCCTGTGGTTGAGAAATTATCACTGGTATTGGTGTAGAATGATAGTTTCTTGACTGGCTTTAAGAATGTGATAAGTCCCCATCTATTGGAGAATTTAATCATTTTTCCTTGCGTAATTGAGCTTTGGGAGGTGGGAGATTGTATTACCGTTAATTGTGTGCCTGTCCATGGTGTTATCAAAAACGGTCCCAGCTCGATTGATGGATAGCTCCCAGGTTCCAGGCTTGAAAAATCTTCCGTAAAGGTTTGTGGTGCTGGGCTCCCAACATAAACAGGGGTTGGCCCTGACGCTTGCTCCAACCCATGTTCCACCCTTGCTACCTTATATTGAGCATTAATGGGTGCGCCTTCGCCTCGCAGCGCAACGGCTTTAGGTACCACAAACTCCAACGCTTGAGCATTCGTGACCTTTTGGGCAGGGAAGTCCAGGCTGGCAGCTTCATCCGTGCAGACCCACTGTGCCCCTACCCAATACCCTTCCAGTTGCTCCGGAAACGCAGCTGTAATTTTCACGCCCTCAGCCGGAATACCTTCCGGATCT
>KI547172.1:0-2573 GCA_000497835.1 gamma proteobacterium L18
GAACGGCGTAGGAGCCGACCTTGGTCGCGATGCAGGCGACGCCTCAGATCAGGCAAGTCTCAGGACAGCGCTTCGAGCTCGGCCTGCATGGTTTCCAGGGTTTCGAGCGCCATCATCCAGGCTTCTTCAAGCTCGGCTTCACGCACCTTCAACTTCGCCTGCTGGGCCAATTGGTCACGCAGTTCGTCCTTGCGGCCGGCTTCGTAGATGCCGCTGTCACCCAATGCCGCCTCGACCTTGGCCAACTGCTCGTGCACCTTGCCCAACTCGGCTTCCAGCTTGTCAGCCTCGCGCTTGTGCGGGGCCAACTGCTGGCGCAGCGCGGCTGCAGCCTGGCGCTGGGCCTTCTTGTCGGTCTTGTCGGGGTTGGCCGGAGTGTTGCTCACCGGCGCGTTGCGCTGACGGTAATCGGCCAGCCAGCGGGTGTAGTCGTCCAGGTCGCCATCGAAGGCCTCGACCTTGCCATCCGCCACCAGCAGGAAATCGTCGGTGGTGCTCTTGAGCAGGTGACGGTCGTGGGAGACCACCAGTACCGCGCCACTGAATTCCTGCAGGGCCATGGTCAACGCCAGGCGCATTTCCAGGTCCAGGTGGTTGGTAGGTTCGTCGAGCAGCAACAGGTTGGGGCGTTCCCAAGCGATCAACGCCAGGGCCAGCCGGGCCTTTTCGCCACCGGAGAAGTTCAGCACCGGCTCGTCGATGCGCCCGCCACGGAAGTCGAAACCACCCAGGAAGTCGCGCAGGGTTTGCTCGCGCTCGGTCGGGGCCAGGCGCTGTAAGTGCAGCAACGGGCTGGCCTTGCTGTCCAGCGAGTCCAGCTGATGCTGGGCGAAGTAGCCCACGGTGAGGTTCTCGCCGCGCACCAGGCGCCCGCCGATGGGCGACAGCTCGCCGGCCAGGTTCTTGATCAGGGTCGACTTGCCCGCGCCGTTGGGGCCCAGCAGGCCGATGCGCGCGCCTGGGGTCAGTTGCAGCTTGACCTTCTCCAGGATGACCTTGTCGCCATAGCCCAGGCGGCCTTCGGACAGGTCCAGCAGCGGGCTGGAGATTTTCTGCGACTCGCGGAAGACAAAGTCGAACGGCGAATCGACGTGGGCGGCGGACAGTTCTTCCATCCGCTCCAGCGCCTTGATGCGGCTCTGGGCCTGACGGGCCTTGGTGGCCTGGGCCTTGAAGCGGGCGATGTACTTTTCCATGTGCGCGCGCTGGGCCTGCTGCTTCTCGTAGGCTTGCTGCTGCTGGGCCAGGCGTTCGGCGCGGGCGCGCTCGAAGGCCGTGTAGCCGCCACGGTAAAGGGTCAGCTTGCACTGCTCGACATGGGCCACATGATCCACCACCGCGTCGAGGAAGTCGCGGTCGTGGGAAATCAGCATCAGGGTGCCGGGGTAGCTCTTGAGCCACTCCTCAAGCCATAGGATGGCGTCCAGGTCCAAGTGGTTGGTCGGTTCGTCGAGCAACAACAGGTCGGACGGACACATCAGCGCCTGCGCCAGGTTCAGGCGCATCCGCCAGCCACCGGAGAAACTGCCAACCGGACGGTCCATCTGGTCGTTGGTAAACCCCAGCCCGGCCAGCAACTTGCGCGCCCGTGCGTCGGCCGTATAGCCGTCGGCACTGTCCAACTCGGCGTGCAGGCGTGCCTGGGCGGCGCCGTCGTGGGCGGCCTCGGCAGCGGCCAACTGCTGCTGGACCTCACGCAAGCGTAAATCCCCGTCGAGAACATAGTCTACGGCTATTCTCTCGAGTGTATCGACTTCCTGACGCATGTGAGCTATACGCCAATCAGCCGGCAACTGGCAGTCACCGGAGTCGGGCACAAGCTCGCCGCGCAGCAAGGCGAACAGGGTGGATTTACCGGCGCCGTTGGCACCGATCAGGCCGGCTTTCTGACCGGCGTGCAGGGTCAGCTCGGCGTCTTCTAGCAGACGCTGCGGGCCACGCTGTAAAGTAAGGTTTTGAAGTCGAATCATAATGGCGGCGGAGTCTACCAGCTTCGACGACAACTGGCGCGAGAAGGACTATGCACTCTGACCTGTGGAGCTTTTCCCTGGATCTTTACACTCGCCTTGGCATTGAGCAAGCCTGCCTCGATTTGCAGGCCGAAGGCGCCAACGTGTGCCTGTTGCTGGGGGCTGCGTGGCTGGGCCAGTTGGGCATCGCGTGCAATGGCGACCGCCTGGCGCGCCTGCGGGACATGGGCGAGCCGTGGCATGACGAAGTGATCCGGCCCTTGCGCCACTTGCGCCAGAGCTGGCGCGAAGCTGCTGCCCATGATCCCGAACTGGAAGCCCTGCGTGATCAGGTAAAGGCGTTGGAACTGGAGGCCGAACGGCAATTGCTGGAGCGCATAGAACTACTTGCCCAAGACTGGCAGGCAGAGGGGGCGGACGACCTTGCGGCCTGGCTGGACGGCGTCGCGCCGCCCGTTGCCCGGGAGAAGCAACGCGGCGCGCTGCAAAAGCTGCACGCCGCGAGTGCTGCCGGTTAGGAAGCGCTTGGGGCGGGTGCGCTGCTGTTCGCCGGGCTCGATGCCGCGGGAGCGGCGGCGGCCGGCGTTGGCGCTGGCGTGGCCG
>KI547172.1:3080-14775 GCA_000497835.1 gamma proteobacterium L18
GTAGCGGCTGGCTTGGTGGCGGGTGCGGCAGGCTTCTTGGCGGCTGCACGCGGAGCGGCCTTGGTGGCTGGCTTCGCTGCCGGCTTGGCTGCCGCAGGTTTGGCAGAAGCTGGCTTGGCGGCTGTTTTCGCAGCAGCCGGCTTGGCTGCAGGCTTGGCGGTCGCAGGCTTGGCAGCTGCGGTTTTCGCCGCAGGCTTGGCAGCGGCCTTGGTCGCTACCGGCTTGGCGGCGGCACTGGCAGGCGCCTTGGCGGCAGCAGGTTTGGCGGCAGCCTTGGCCGCAGGTTTCGCAGCAGGTTTCGCAGCAGCCGTACGAGTCGCCGGTTTGGCTGCAGGCTTGGCAGCCGCAGCTTTGGCGGCTGCGGGTTTGCTGGCTGGCGCCTTGGTGCTCGCCGCCGGTTTGGCAGCGGCGCGGGCCGGTGCTTTCTTGGCAGCGGCGGGTGCGCTGGCAGGCTTGGCGGCGCGCATAGTCAGCGCTTTGCCAGCCGCTTCATGCACACGACCTACGCCTTGGGCCAACTTCAAACTTTCCTGCGCGTCGCGCTTGAGTTGAACAATGTAATTACGTGTTTCGGCCTGACGATCTTTCAAGGCCTCGAGCAGTTCTTCCAGTTCAGCGCCGGCAGTTTTTGCCTTGGCCTGGGCCTTGGCTTTGCCGGCAGTGGCAGCTTCCTGAAGTTTGGTACGGGATTTATGCAGTTTTTCCTGAGCCTTGCCGCGCTGTTTTTCCAACTTGGCGAGCAGTTTCTCGGCATCAGCCAGAGCCTGCGAACAGGCGCTTTCCAAATGCTCGAGCAGGCTGCTCGAAAGCTGTTGGAGCAAATGCAACGGGGTATTGACTGGCTTCTTGTTAGCCGACATGGGTTACCTCCTGGCTGACGTGATTGCGGCTCATACTAGACCTGTGCAAGTGTCACCGCTAGACATTGTTGACAGTACCGAGCGTGCCGCGTTGCATGCCTGGGCAAAGTTGTTTTTAAGGGCACTTCGAGACAAGTGTAGAAGTTGTCGCAAAGTCTGCTGTCATCGGCCTGAAATCTCTTGGCCGGGCAACTTGTGAGGCTGGCATAATCATCCGCATTCGAACAGGGTTATTCTCCATGTCGCGTTACCTGATATTGCCGTTGTGGTTATTGCTGCCGTTGGCCCACGCCGCTGACAGCGTCGCGCCCGCCAGCCCTCACGACCTGGGTTACAGCTTGGGGGCAAGCCTGGGCGAGCGGCTGCGCGAGGAAGCACCCGGCATTGACATTCAGGCTCTGGTGCAGGGCCTGCAGCAATCGTATGAGAACAAACCGTTGGCACTTCCCCCCGAGCGCATCGAGGAGATTCTGCGTGAGCATGACGCCCAGGCCGATGCCCAGGCAGCCCCCTCCGCCACCGAGAAAGCCCTGACAGCCGAGAAGCGCTTCATGGCCGGCGAGCGCACCAAGGCTGGCACCCATGAACTGGGCGACGGCATTCTGATGAGCGAGCTTGTGCCAGGCGATGGCGCGCACCCCACGGCCGATGGCCGGGTGCAAGTTACCTACGTGGGGATGTTGCCGGACGGCACGGTGTTCGACCAGAACCAGCAACCGCAGTGGTTCAGGCTGGACAGCGTGATCAGCGGGTGGCGGATCGCCCTGCAGCAAATGCCCAAGGGCGCGAAATGGCGGTTGGTGATTCCGTCCGACCAGGCCTATGGCGCGGATGGCGCGGGTGACCTGATACCACCCTATACGCCCTTGGTGTTCGAGATCACCCTGCTGGATGTAGGCGCCTGACAGACCAGCGCACTACCCTCAGGCCTGGACGGCTGCTTCTTCCTTGTGTGCGTTGTGCAGCACTTCGATCAGGCAGTCTTCCAGCTCGAAGCGCTCATGCAGGCGGCTACCCAGCTCCTTGAGCTTACCGGTCAGCGTCTGCGCACAGGAACAGTCGCCTTTGTCGCAATGGTCATTGAAGTCCAGCGCAAACTGGGTGATCGCCTCGATGCGAGGGAAAATCGTATCGGCCAGCTCCAGGCCGCGCTCATCGTCGAAGGCCTTGGCTTCAGCGATCAATTGCTCGTAGATCTCGAAGTGCCCCGCCGACACGTAGTCGACCAGTACGCCACAGAACTCCTTGAGCTTCTTGCGGTTGCCAGCCAGCGCCTCCGGCGTCTCGCCAAGCACATCAAAGGCTTCCACCAGCTTTTGCCGCTCCTGCAGCCAGCGGTCGATCAGCTTGTGCACCCCACCCCAGCGTTCCTGAGCATTCTGACAACTTTCCAACATGGTCTTTTCTTCCCTTTTGGGTCATGCCGCTATCGGCCCATTCCAAGACATCACGGGAACGGGACCGTTCGGAAAAAAGCAGCAATCAAGCAGCCTGTTTTCTATGGTGCGTGCAGGGAGATTATGCCCGTGCGCTGACAGCTTCAAGGTGCCCCTGCGATAAAGTTCATACAAGTGTTTAATACGCTCACGGCCTTGCCGCCCCCGAAAATTGGGCGTCGGATCGAGCTAGGCAGTGCCGGGATGCTGCGGCAGCAGGGCCTGCAGCCACCCCGTCAGGGTTAATACCAGCAGGCAGGTGAGGGCCAGCAGGCTCCATTCGGGGACACTCATGTCCAGCAACGTCCAGTTGACGCGGGCACACTCCGGAGTGCCTAGCAGCAGCGTCTTGACGGCTTCAGGGAACGGCAAGGTGGTCAGCAGGTACTCAAGCCCCGGCTGACAGGCCACCTTGGGCTGCTCGCCATTGGCCTGCAGCCACAGCTGCCGCAGCGCGGCCGCTGCGGCACCGGCGACCATCAAGGTGTTGAGCAGCAGGTAGCCACGCTGACCCCAGCGCGATGGCCTGTGAACGAATGCCGTCAGGCAGGAGAGCCCGAACACGGCAATGAAAAACCGCTGCACCAGGCACAGCGAGCAAGGCTTGAGCCCGACCTGCCACTCCAGGTAATAGGCGGCGCAAAGCGTGCCGACAGACACCAGGAAACCCAGCAAGAACAAGGAGCGCGAACGAGCCTGCACCATGACAAATCCAGTAACGTGACAGATGGAAACTACGTTAGAGGAAAGCCATGAATCCTTTCAAGGCACTGTCAGACAGACATTTCCGTAACCTTGTAGGGAAATTCCGACCAACATTGAAGGAAGTTGGAGAGGCGGCCGTGCGAACAAGCCCCAGGACTTGTAAGCACGGCAGCCAGCGCCGCCGTCAGGCCCGGGATGACTCTGGCAAGGGCAATGCCAGCAGACGCTCATCCAGCAGCCCGAGGCCCTCCTGGAACAGGTGGTTGCTGCGGTCGGTTTCGCCAAGACGGGCCAGCAGACGGGCAAGCTCGGCGCAGGCTTCAGGGTTGCGCTGCAGGCGCAGGCTGTTTTCCAGGTAGTCCCGGGCCTTGCCCCACAAGCTGTTCTGAAGGCTCAGACGGCCAAGGGTCAACAGCAGGCTGGAATCATCAGCGTGCTGCTTGAGCCAGCCCTCGGCTGTCTGCAACTGTTTGGCCGGGTCGCTGCCCACCACCAGGCCGTAGAGGCGCGCCAGGTGACTGTCATAGTCGCGCTTCAACGCACCACGCAATACGGCCTCGGCATCGGCCTGTGCGCCCAGCTGGCGCAGCTGCTCGGCGTAGGCCAGCACCAGAGCAGGCTCCTGGCGCTGACCTGCGCTCAGTTGCTCCCACGCACGCTTGAGGGCGTGCAAGGCAGCCTCACCTTCCTCGCGTGACGACACCAGCGTCAGGTTCTGCCCCCAGGCGCGGTGCTCAAGATCGGTCAGCTCAGCCGCAGTGACGGCCTTGCTCTTGCGCAGCTCCGGCAGCAAATGAATGACCGCGGTCCAGTCGCCACGCTGCTGGTGCAGGCGCTGCAACTGACGCAGCACCTGGACATTGCCGGGATGACGCTCACGCATGGTCTCAAGCGTGGTGCGCGCACCCTCCACGTCACCACGATCGTTCTGCAGCTGGGCATGGGTCAACGCCACCGCCAGCTCGGCCTGGGGCTGACGCTCCAACGCTCGCTCCAGCAGGTTGTCACTGTCTTCGTGGCGGCCGAGTTCGTTGGCGGCGCGCGCCGCACCCAGGTAGTACAGCAATGGCTGGCGCTCACCTTCGGCCGCCCGGTGCAGATTTCGCTGGGCAGCCGCCCAGCGACCTTCGGCCAGGTCCAGTTGCCCCTGCTCGATAGCCACCTGCACACGGCGCTCACGGTTGCGCCCGGACCAGGGGTTGACCACCCCGGCCGACACCAGTACCAGGCTCAGCAGCAACCACAGCACGAACACCAGCACCACCAGTGCCACCAGCGCGGCCAATGTCGACCACAGGCCCGACTCGTAGCGGAACACATGGGGGTAGTCGATCAGCACGTAGCCGGGGTGCTTGGCGATGCCCAGCCCCAGCCCGACCGCCGCGGCGATGGCCACGAAGACAATGACGTAGAGGCGCTTCATGGGCGCGCCTCCGGTTGCACCTTGGCGCCCGGCTGACTCATCAGCGCCTCGGCGGGCATGTGCCGATGCTCCAGGTAGTTCTGCACGGCCTCGATGCTTGCGTTCAGGTCAGGCGTAAGCACCGACACCGGCTGGGTCTTGAGCTCATCGATACGCGCCAGCATGGTGCGGCTTTCGGTGTTGTCCTGGTTGAAGCTGGCCAGCAGGATACTGCGCGCCTCATCCAGCGCCTGGCCGTAGACCTTGGGCTCGCCGTTGAGGGCCGCCCATTGCGCCTGTTCCAGCGCCAGGCTCAACGCCAGTCGAACCTGGTTCAGACTCTGGCCTGCCAGCAACGGCCGGATATTCTCATCAGGACGAAAATCGACGCGGAAGTAGCTGGAAATCTTCGCCCACCAGCGCTCCCAGCGATTGTCGTCGCTGCTCAAGCGCGCACGCTCGGCATCGCCCTGGGCCTGAAATTCCGGCGCCAGTGCCGACAGGCCCACGGTCTGGTCACGCAGGGCACCTAGTTGCAGGAACAGGCCGGTGCGGTCAGGCTGCTGCACGCTGTTGAGCGACGCCATGGACTTGGCGATCTGCTCGCGGGCGGCGAACGCCGACGGGTCGTCCTGTTCGCGCAGAATCTCGTCCGCTCCCTGCACCAGCGCCTTGGCGCTGACGATGTCCTGCAACGCCGACAGGCGCAGGCTGGCCAGACGCAGCAGGTGCTCGGCCTCGGCCAGGCGCCAGTCCTTGCGGCTGGCACCCAGCACGCTTTCCAGGCGCTGGCTCAGACGCTGCTGATCGCCCTGCAATTGCGCCACCAGGCGACGGCGATCTTCCAGTTCATCGGCACTGGGCAGTTGCCCAAGGCGTGCGGTGAGCGCCTGTTCACCCTGGCTCAGTGCCTGGGCCTGGCTGTCGAGCGCCTGCAATTGGCCAGACTGGGCCTGGTGCCCCGCCTGCAGCTGGCGCAACTGCCAGACACTCCAGCCGCCAACCGCGACACCTGCGGCGCCCAGCAGCAATGCCACGACCGCGATACCGGCCGCACCGCGACCGGACTTTTTCACCACAGGGGCGACCGCCGCCTCGGGCGTCGACTGCAGATCATCTTGGGGCAAGACTGTTTCGCTCACGTATCCATCCTTTGCATTGGGCGATTTCACCCGGGTAGGCGGTGTTCACGCAGGGCCGCCAACAAGGCCGCGGTGCTGGCACCACGACAATCCACGACATGGCGAGCACCGGCGGCCTGGGCCTGGGCGGCGACTCGCGGGCTGGGCACGAACAGCGGCAACCCGGCCAATTGCGGCCAGTGTTCGCCGGCCAGTTGCTGCAAATGCTCGAAACCCTGCCCACTGCTGACCACCAGCGCGTTCAAGCGTTCCGCTGTTACCCGCTGGTACAACGCCTGCGCAGGATAATCGGGCAGCGCGCGACGATAGAGTTGCAGATAATCGACAGTAGCACCCTGCTCGCGCAAGTGCTCGGCCAACAATTCCCGACCACCCTCGCCGCGCAGGATCAATACTTTGGGGTAGGGTTGCGCTAGAGCCTCGGCCAGCACCGGCAGGGCCAGCAGCGCCTCACTGTCGTCACCCTGGGGCGGCACATGCACGCGCAGGCCATAATCTTCGAGAATGGCCGCAGTCGCGGCACCCACGCTGAACCAGCTCTGGATCGGCATTTGCGGCCAGTACTGATCGATCAGGTCCAGCCCCAGACGCGCGGCCGGCTTGCTGACCACGATAACCGCGCCGTAGTGCGCCAGGTTCAAGACCTGATCGACCATGGCCGGGGTCACGGGCAGGGGCTCTATGGTCAACAAGGGCAGGCTGGCACTGTAGACACCGGCGGCGGCCAACTCCTGGGCCACCGCGGCGGACTCCTCCGCCGGCCGGGTCAACAGCAGGCGCCAACCCGTCACGGATGGCCTTCCTCGCCATAGACCGCCTTGAGAATCTGGTCGGCGCCCTGGCGCAGCAGTGCTTCAGCCACCTCCACACCCAAGCGTTCGGCCTCGGCTTGCGGGGCACGCGCCTGAGCGTTGAGCAGGCGACCGCCATCCGGTTCGCCCACCAAACCACGCAACCATAGCTGCTCGCCTTCCAGTACCGCGTAGCAGGCGATGGGCACCTGGCAGCCACCGTTGAGGTGCTTGTTCAAGGCACGCTCGGCGGTCACGCGCACGGCGGTGTCATGGTGATGCAGTGGCGCCAGCAGTTGGTGAATCTCGGCATCGGCGCTACGGCACTCAATGCCCACGGCCCCCTGGCCACCGGCCGGCAGGCTGTCCTCGATGCTGATGCTGTCGGTGATGCGGTCTTCGAAGCCCAGGCGAATAAGGCCAGCGGCTGCGAGGATGATGGCGTCATATTCGCCGGCATCCAGCTTGGCCAGGCGGGTGTTGACGTTGCCGCGCAGGAAGCGGATTTGCAGGTCGGGCCGACGTGCCAGCAACTGGGTCTGGCGGCGCAGGCTGGAGGTGCCGACGATGCTGCCGGCAGGCAAGGCTTCAAGGCTTTTGAAGGTGTTGGAAACGAAGGCATCGCGCGGGTCTTCACGCTCGCAGATGCAGAACAGGCCCAGGCCTTCAGGGAAGTCCATGGGCACGTCCTTCATGGAGTGCACGGCGATGTCGGCTTCGTTGTCGAGCAAGGCGTTTTCCAGCTCCTTGACGAACAGGCCCTTGCCGCCGATTTTCGACAGGGGCGAGTCGAGCAGCTTGTCGCCGCGGCTGACCATCGGCACCAGGGTAACCGTCAGGCCGGGATGCGCCTGTTCCAGGCGGGCCTTGACGTAGTCGGCCTGCCACAGGGCCAGGGCGCTTTTACGGGTGGCGATGCGGATCTCGCGAATGGGCATGAATCAATCCGTGCTGGGTAGATGGGCCGATCATACCAGCATCGCAGGCACAGCATGGCGGATGGAGCGGCCAGTGCCGCCCCATCCGCGCTACAACTGTTGCATCATTTTGCGCACGCCCGCCACATGCCGGCGGCTGACAATCAGCGCATCGCCGTTGAGCCCCTTGAGGAACAACTGGAAATGCCCCAGCGGCGTGCGCTGCAGCCGTTCGATGCGGTCGCGGGCCACCAGCGCGTTACGGTGAATACGTACGAAGCGGTCACCGAACTCGTCTTCCAGCGCCTTGAGGGGCTCGTCGAGCAACACCTCGCCGCCTTCATGGCGCAGGGTCACGTACTTGTGGTCGGCAATGAAATAGATGACCTGGGCCAGCGGTATCAACTCGATGCCCTTGCGGGTCCGGGCGCTGATATGGGTACGCGGGCCACTGCCGCTTTCGGCGGCGGGGCGAGTCAGCGCAGCCAGTTGCGCACGGTTGGGGCGTTCGGCCTTTCTAAGCGCTTCAAGCAACAGTTCGGGGCGTACCGGTTTGACTAGGTAGCCCAGAGCACTGGTCTGGAACGCCTCCAGGGCGAACTCGTCATGGGCGGTGCAGAACACCACCGCTGGCGGCGCTTCGCGCTCGCACAGCCTGGCGGCAACCTGCAGGCCGTCCAGGCCGGGCATGCGGATGTCGAGCAGCACCACATCCGGCTTCAGGCTGTCGATAAGGGCCAAGGCCTCTTCGCCATTGGTGGCGCTGGGCTCAAGTACATTGTATCCCTCGAGATCGCTGACCAATCGGCTCAAGCGCTCGCGGGCTAGGGGTTCGTCATCAACGATCAGGACATTCATATTGCACTGGATTCCTGCGTGAGTCTCGCACAAGGATAGCGTAGACAGGTGAAGTGACGACCGTCACGGCGATCCACGCTCAGACTCGCGCGCGGGCCAAAAAGTGCCGCAAGTCGAGCACCAATATTCGACAATGCCTGATGGGTGCCGCCCGATACCTTGCGCTGGGCGACCTCGTCGTAGGGATTGCTTACACACAATATGAACTCTCCCCCTTTATAGTCGGCTTCTACCCGGATCACACCTCCTTCGATTCGAGGGGCCACTCCATGGACCAGGGCGTTTTCCAACAACGGTTGTAAGGTTAGCTGCGGGATCGGCAAGTCATCGGGAATTGTGTCGATCCTCCAGTCCAACTGTAGACGCTCGCCAAGACGATATTGCTCAATCCGTAAATATCGTTTCGACAGGGCCAGTTCTTCCTTCCAGGTGACCAGGGTGCCGACCTTGCCCAGACTGGCGCGGAACAGGTCGGACAGGTCCAGCACTGCCTGTTCGGCACGCACGGCGTCCACCGGCACCAAGCTGGCGATGCTGTTGAGGGTGTTGAACAGGAAATGTGGTTTGATCCGTGCTTGCAGGGCCTCCAGCCGTGACTGCAACTCGGCTTGCTGCTGAATCCGCCACTGGTTGCGCAGGTAAAAATAGCGCAGCAGCAGCGCTGACATGATCAGCGCGATCAGCCCGTGCCGCAGGTAGCGGGTGAATTCCACGAAGGAAAGATCCGAAGGTGTGGAGGGGCGATCCACCAGATGGAAATATTCGGTCAGGCCGGTGGCCAACAAGGTAAGCCCCACCACCATCGTGCAGCACAATCCGCCGGCCACCCCCGTGTGCAAGCGCGCCAACCAGGGGCGCAAGCCGCACAACAGGGCTGCGGACAGCAGCAGCACGATCCACTGCACAAACAGCGAGGTCAGCGCCAGCCGCGACCAGTCGAAGCCCGGCCCCATGGGTTCGGCCAGCACCAATACCATCACCAGCAGCTCGGCCAGCATCACCAGCACCAGCAAAGCCTGGGCTTCACACAGTACCGGCAGGAAAAACTCCTGTTGCGCACGCCCCGGGCGTGCGGCATTGCGTCCATCTGTGGGCATTAGGCGTATTCCACTGGGCGTTCGATCCCCGGCGGGATTGAACCCCTGTTATTATTGCAGGCAATTTCCCGTTCACGCCTTCAACGAGCGAATTCATGAGTACTGACAAGACCAACCAGTCCTGGGGCGGCCGCTTCAGTGAGCCCGTCGACGCCTTTGTCGCCCGCTTCACCGCATCCGTCAACTTCGACCAGCGCCTCTACCGTCACGACATCATGGGCTCGATCGCCCACGCGACCATGCTGGCCAAGGTTGGCGTACTGACCGATGCCGAACGCGACACCATCATCGATGGCCTGAAAACCATCCAGGGCGAGATCGAGGCCGGCACTTTCGAGTGGCGCGTGGACCTTGAAGATGTGCACATGAACATCGAGGCCCGCCTGACCGATCGCATCGGCATCACCGGCAAGAAGCTGCACACCGGCCGTAGCCGCAACGACCAGGTGGCTACCGACATCCGCCTGTGGCTGCGCGACGAGATCGACCTGATCCTGGGCGAAATCACCCGCCTGCAGAAAGGCCTGCTGGAGCAGGCCGAGCGTGAAGCCGAGACCATCATGCCTGGCTTCACCCACCTGCAGACCGCGCAGCCGGTAACCTTCGGCCACCACCTGCTGGCCTGGTTCGAAATGCTCAGCCGCGACTACGAGCGCCTGGTGGACTGCCGCAAGCGCGCCAACCGCATGCCCCTGGGCAGCGCCGCACTGGCCGGCACCACCTACCCGATCGACCGCGAACTGACCTGCCAACTGCTGGGCTTCGAAGCCGTGGGCGGCAACTCGCTGGACGGCGTGTCGGACCGTGACTTCGCCATTGAATTCTGCGCCGCCGCCAGCATCGCCATGATGCACCTGTCGCGCTTCTCCGAAGAGCTGGTGCTGTGGACCAGCGCCCAGTTCCAGTTCATCGACCTGCCCGACCGCTTCTGCACTGGCAGCTCGATCATGCCGCAAAAGAAAAACCCCGACGTGCCGGAGCTGGTACGTGGCAAGAGCGGCCGCGTGTTCGGCGCCCTGATGGGCCTGCTGACCCTGATGAAAGGCCAGCCCCTGGCCTACAACAAGGACAACCAGGAAGACAAGGAACCGCTGTTTGACGCCGCCGACACCCTGCGCGACTCGCTGCGTGCCTTCGCCGACATGATCCCGGCCATCAAGCCCAAGCACGCCATCATGCGCGAAGCGGCCCTGCGCGGTTTCTCCACCGCCACCGACCTGGCTGACTACCTGGTACGCCGCGGCCTGCCGTTCCGTGACTGCCACGAGATCGTCGGCCACGCCGTGAAATACGGCGTGGACAGTGGCAAGGACCTGGCCGAGATGAGCTTGGAAGAACTGCGCCGCTTCAGCGACCAGATCGACCAGGACGTGTTCGAAGTGCTGACCCTGGAAGGTTCGGTCAACGCCCGTGACCACATCGGCGGCACCGCCCCCGCCCAGGTCCGCGCCGCCGTCATCCGCGGCCAGTCGCTGCTCGCCCAGCGCTGATACGCCTTTCTTCCCGTGGGACCGGGCGAAGCTCGGTCCCACGGGGGGAGGAGCGTGATATATCCCCTCATTCAGGAGCTACGCCATGAGCGAGCCAACCGATATCCAGAACGACGAAGACGAACAATTCGCCGAAGACACCCTGATCCAGGCCATCGAGAACCAGATCGAAAGCGATAACCCGCCTGCGGCCAAGGCCACGTTCAACAAGCTGACCCTGGTCGGCTACGAGCGTGATGACATCCTGGAGATGATGGCCCACGTCCTTGCCGTCGAAATTGACAAAATCCTCGAAGAAGACCGCGCGTTCGATACCGAATGGTACGAAAAGGCCCTGCGCGCCCTGCCCGAGCTGCCGCCTGAGGCCAAGCCCGAAGAGGGCTGACTTTCCCGGCAAAGTCGCCACGGGCTTACTACACTGGAATTGCCCCGCTGCCCTGCAAGCACTCCGGGGCCGCCACGGCCTGCCCTGCGGGGCTGCCGTCTATTCCTAGAAAAGTCCGGAGTACCTATGTCGTATACCCCTGAGCTGGTCGCCGAACTGGAAATCCTCGCGCTGTTCAACCTGGACAACACGCAGGAAGGTCTCAAAATCCACCACACCGCCACGCCTCAGGCGATTGCGGCAGCCAAACGGCTGTACGACAAGGAGCTGATCACTCAGGTGGATGGCGGCTACTTGACCAGTGGTGGGTTGCAGGCTGCGCAGCATGCCCAGGCTTTGTTGACGGTGCTGGGTATTGCCGAAGCGGCTTGAAACTGTGCCTTTTTAGCCCGTCTCAGTTGTGGCACCGGCTTGTCATTTCAGCCATGCGCTGGCGATGCACGTCCTGTAAGTAACGTTAATTGAGCGGTCATTTCGCTTTGGCTTTGGCTGTTGCTGTTGCTGTTGCTTGGCTTTTGATTTTGATTTTGATTTTGATTTTGATCTTCGGCCCCGTTAGAGCCAAGGGCCGACCGGAGGCGTCGATCAAGCGGCCTTCAGCGTAGCTGAAGG
>KI547172.1:15436-36180 GCA_000497835.1 gamma proteobacterium L18
GCGTTGGCGTTGGCGTTGGCGTCACTGAGCATCCCTAAACTGGAAGAAAATCCGATTTATTTCCCCCTCCAACACTCAAACTCCTCTCAAGGCCGCCGATAACAAGCTGAAGGCGGGTCTTCCGCTTCACCCCTGTAACGCCGCCAAGCCGTCGATTCGAGCCTCAGATGCCGCGCAACCAAGAAATTCGCCCCGATCTGGACGAGGGAATCGACCGCAAGGTTCTCTCGACATTGCGCGCGCGCTTTTTGACCCTCAACCAAGGCCGCCTTGATCGCGCCATGCAGGGTTTGTCGACCCGCCAGCAACAAGTGCTGACGCTGTTGCCCCTGTTTTTTCATGTCAACCATCCCCTGCTGCCCGGCTATGTATCCGGCAATACACCAGCAGGCATGAGCAACTATGAGCCCGACGCCGAGGTACTGGCCGAAGCCCAGCGCCTGACCCGCTCGTTCTCCTACAAGGCCCGTCTCGGCAACCCGCCGCGTCCGCTGCACGGACTGTTCCTGATGGGCAGCCTGGGCACCCTCGCCCAAGCCGAACAGAGCGACATGGACTTCTGGGTGTGCCACGACACTAACCTCGGTGCCGACGAGGTCGCCGAGCTGCGCAAGAAATGCCAACTGCTGGAAGCCTGGGCCGCAACCCAAGGCGCCGAAGCGCACTTTTTCCTGATTGACCCGCCACGCTTCGTACGCGGCGAACGTGACTCCGAGCTCAGCTCCGAAGACTGCGGCACCAGCCAGCATTACCTGCTGCTGGACGAGTTCTACCGCACGGCCATCTGGCTGGCCGGGCGCACGCCGCTGTGGTGGCTGGTGCCGGTCTACGAAGAAGCGCAGTACGCGCAGTACACCGAGACCCTGCTGGGCAAGCGCTTTATCCGCGCCGACGATGTGCTGGACCTGGGCAACCTGGCCCACATTCCGGCCGGGGAATACATAGGGGCCGGGCTGTGGCAGCTGTTCAAGGGCATCGATTCACCCTACAAGTCCGTGCTCAAACTGCTGCTGACCGAGGTCTACGCCAGCGAACACCCCCATGTGCAATGCCTAAGCCTGCGCTTCAAGCAGGCCGTATTCGCCAACCAGGTGGACCTCGATGAGCTGGACCCCTACATGGTGGTGTACCGACGCATCGAGGAATACCTGCTGGCCCGCGGCGACGTCGACCGTCTGGAGCTGATACGCCGCGCCCTGTACCTGAAGGTCAACAAGAAACTCAGCAGCAGCGCCCGCAACCGCCCCGCCAGCTGGCAGCGGCTGGTGATGGAACGCCTGGCCAAGGAATGGAACTGGGACCGCCGCCAACTGGCATTGCTGGACAGCCGCAGCCAGTGGAAGGTGCGCCAGGTAGCCAGCGAACGCCGCGCCCTGGTCAGCGAGCTCAACTACAGCTACCGCTTCCTCACGCAGTTCGCCCGCGCCCAGCAGGCGGTGAACCTGATCAACAAGCGCGACCTGAGCATCCTCGGCCGCAGGCTGTATGCCGCCTTCGAGCGCAAGGCCGACAAGATCGAATTCGTCAACCCGGGTATTGCCCCTGACCTGGCCGAAGACACCCTCACGCTGGTGCAATCGCCCAACCGCAAGGAGCCGGGGCAGACCCTCTGGGGGCTGTACAACGGCAACCTGGGCGCCTATGAGTGGGAGCATTTCGCCCCCTTCAAGCGCAGCCGGGACTTGCTGGCCATGCTCGCCTGGTGCCATCGCAACGGCGTGATCGACAGCAGCACGCGCCTGGCCCTGCACCCTGGCGACAGCGACCTGACGGAATTCGAGCTGTTCAACCTGATTGCCAGTCTGCAACAGAGCATCCCCCTGCCCCTGCCCAGCGTCGCCGATGAGCAACTGCTGCGCCCCAGCGTTCCGGTGGAAATCCTGTTCCTGGTGAATGTGGGGGTTGATCCGCTCAAGCATCACCGCGACCTGAACATTTTGATGACCACCGAGCGCACCGACTCGCTGAGCTATGCCGGGGTGCGGGAAAACCTGATACTGACCCTGGACCAGGTCACCTTGAACAGCTGGCATGAAGTGTCGGTAAACCGCTTCGACGGCCCCACCGCCCTGCTGGACTGCGTGCGCGACTACCTCAATGGCCTGCCGCCCGGCACACCGCCCAGGGTTCGGGTACGCTGCTTCTGCCACAACCGTGCGCAGGCCATCGCCCAGCGCGTGGAAAGCCTGCTGGCCGCCGCCCAGCAGTTGCTGGTCAGCAAGCTGAATTATCGCTACCTGATTCAGATCCAGAAGCAGTACCACGTGCTCGAACTGGTGCCAGGCAAAGTGCGCCATGTGGCGCTGCCTACCGTGGCCGGGCTGGTGCAATACCTGGGTGAGGACCTGTCCAGCTACAGCCCACTGCATCTGGATGGCCAGGCCCTGACGGACCACGATCTGGGCCTGGTGCTGCCCCACGGGCAACCGGATTGCATTCAACTGTTCTACCGGCTTCAGGACAACTGGGCGGACGTCTATGTGCTCGACGAGCTCAACGTCCTGTGGCACCAGCGCCTGCCCTTCCATGACGAAGCCAGCCTGTTGACGCCGTTGCAGCGGTTTCTGGAAGCCGTTGTCTACCGACGCAATGCCTTGCTGCCCATCGACAACAAGATGCAGGGCCAGGCGGGCGAAGTGCTGTACTACCAATTGCTGCCGACCGGGCCCGGCCGCGCGCGCAGCGTAGAGCCAAGACCAGGCCCGCCGACGGCGGCCGACCAGCGCTTCTTCGAGGTACAAGCGATTGTCGAGCACTCATTGCCCGGGCAGTCGCATGTGACCCTGTATTGCAATCAGCGAGAGTTTTCCGAGGTTGAACACGGCGGCCACTTGTTTGCGGTGGTGGCTCGGCAGATTCTGGAGCAACGCGTGCAGGGCACAGCCTATCGCTGCTACATCACCGACCTGGACCTGTCCGGCCTGCTCGGTGATGTGCCCGGCGCCACCCATCTATACCTGCGCTACAAGGCGGACTTGGAACGATCGCTGAACAACGCCCTGAGCCAGAAGTAGGCTAGAGCACCGCGCGGCGCGCGGCAGCTTCGAGATTGATCTGTCGACGGCGCTCGTCATCGGCCGAGCGCCATTCGCGGATGTCTTCCACGTGACGGAAGCAGCCCTTGCACACTTTCTGCTCGTCCAGCCGACACAGGCTGATGCACGGCGAAGGCACCGCCGTGCTGACGTTGCTGTACAGGGGCTTGGGCGGGCGGGCCGCCGGGGCTTGGGTGGTCACACTCAGATCTCTTCGAAGTCCAGCTTCACGCCGGCCTGTGCCCAGGTAGCGGTGGCAAGAATCTCGCCCAACAGCTCCTCGGATTTTTCGCACACCCACTTCCCCGACTCTTCGTCGTAGTCGAAGTGATAGCCGCCCGAACGGGCCGCCAGCCATAGTTGGCGCAGGGGCTCCTGGCGGCTGATGATCAGCTGGCTGCCGTTGTCGAACTTGATGGTCATCAGGCCGGACGAAATTTCCACGTCATCGGCGTGGTCTTCGAACAGTTCTTCCAATGCCTGCTGGGTGGCATCGACCAGGTCGTGAAAGCGCGCTTCGGTCAAACTCATTGCGGGAACCTCGATAAGTGTCTACTCACACTGCAAGCGCGGGAAGATACGAGCAGCGGGCGTCGATTGCAAAGTTATTACGACCTGCGGGGGGCAACTACCCAGGCTAACACTGTGCCACTTTGTGGGAGTGGGCTCTGCCCGCGAAGCAGCCAATGCCGGGTTTGCGGTAGTACCCATGTCCCCTTTTTCGCGGGCAGAGCCCGCTCCCACACAAATTAAAGAGGCTACCCATGACCTCGAATCGGGTTGCATAGGCAAGCCGCCGGGTGGCCGGTATACTCGGGCGCAATTAACGCTTTTACAAAGGATTTCGCCATGAAGCGCCTGATTTCCGCCCTTGCTGCGCTCGTCGCGGTGGCCTGCCTCGTTTCCGCCTGCGGCCAGAAAGGCCCGCTGTACCTGCCAGACGGCGAAAAATCCACCGTGCAACAGGACGGCTCGTCGAAATCGCACAAACACATGATGTAAGGGAAGACCATGGACGCTTTCAACTACCGCGACGGTGAGCTGTTCGCGGAAGGCGTGTCGTTGGCTTCCATTGCCGAGCGTTTCGGCACGCCAACCTATGTCTATTCCCGCGCGCACATCGAGCAGCAGTACCGGGCCTACGCCGACGCCCTCGACGGCATGTCGCACCTGGTCTGCTTTGCGGTGAAAGCCAACTCCAACCTGGGCGTGCTGAACCTGCTGGCGCGCCTGGGCGCAGGCTTCGACATCGTCTCCGGTGGCGAGCTGGAACGCGTCCTGGCCGCTGGCGGCCGCGCCGACCGCGTGGTGTTCTCCGGTGTCGGCAAGACCCGCGAAGACATGCGCCGCGCCCTGGAAGTGGGCGTGCACTGTTTCAACGTCGAATCCGCCGATGAGCTGGAGCGCCTGCAGGCCGTGGCCGCCGAGATGGGCGTGCGCGCCCCGGTGTCGCTGCGCGTCAACCCGGACGTCGACGCCGGCACCCACCCGTACATTTCCACGGGCCTGGCCGAGAACAAGTTCGGCATCGACATCGTCGCCGCCGAAGACGTGTACATCCGCGCCGCCCAACTGCACAACCTGGAAGTAATCGGCGTCGATTGCCACATTGGCTCGCAATTGACCAGTCTGGAACCGTTCCTCGACGCACTCGACCGCCTGCTGGGCCTGGTCGATCGGCTAAGCGACTGCGGCATCTTCCTGCAGCACATTGACCTGGGCGGTGGCCTGGGCGTGCGTTATCAGGACGAGCAACCGCCGCTGGCCGGTGATTACATCAAGGCCGTGCGCGAGCGCCTGGAAGGCCGCGATCTGGCGCTGGTATTCGAACCAGGCCGCTACATCGTCGCCAACGCCGGGGTGCTGCTGACCAAGGTCGAGTACCTCAAGCACACCGGTCACAAGGACTTCGCCATCGTCGACGCGGCCATGAACGACCTGATCCGCCCGGCCCTGTACCAGGCCTGGATGGATGTCTGCGCCGTGCAGCCGCGCGAAGGCCAAGGCCGCAGCTATGACATCGTGGGGCCGATCTGCGAGACCGGGGATTTTCTGGCCAAGGCGCGCCAGTTGGCCCTCGAAGAAGGTGACCTGCTGGCCGTGCGGTCGGCCGGAGCGTATGGTTTCGTCATGAGCTCGAATTACAACACCCGCGGCCGTGCCGCTGAAGTGCTGGTCGAAGGTGACCAGGCGTTTGAAGTGCGCCGCCGTGAAACGGTCGCTGAACTGTTCGCGGGCGAAAGCCTGTTGCCGGAGTAAACCCATGCTGCTGCGCTTTACCAAAATGCATGGGTTGGGCAATGACTTCATGGTCCTGGACCTGGTCAGCCAACACGCGCATATCCTGCCCAAACATGCCAAACAGTGGGGCGACCGCCACACGGGCGTCGGTTTTGATCAGTTGCTGCTGGTCGAGGCACCGAGCAACCCCGACGTGGACTTCCGCTACCGCATCTTCAACTCCGACGGTTCGGAAGTGG
The DNA here is from genome assembly GCA_000497835.1 of gamma proteobacterium L18. Classification (GTDB taxonomy): domain Bacteria; phylum Pseudomonadota; class Gammaproteobacteria; order Pseudomonadales; family Pseudomonadaceae; genus Aquipseudomonas. The sequence goes on from KI547172.1 coordinate 20,952, forward strand.
AGCAATGCGGCAACGGCGCGCGCTGCTTCGCCCGCTTCGTGCTGGACAAGCGCCTGACTGCCAAGAAGCGCATCCGCGTCGAGACCAAGAGCGGCATCATCGAACTGGATATCCGCAACGACGGCCAGATCAGCGTCGACATGGGGCCACCACGCCTGGTGCCCGCCGATATCCCGTTCGTGGCCGACGCCCAGGCCAAGAACTACGACGTCGACGTCGACGGCCAGGTGGTGAACCTGGCGGCCGTCTCCATGGGCAACCCCCATGCGGTGCTGAAGGTGGATGACATCAATTCGGCGCCCGTCCACCAACTGGGGCCGAAAATCGAACATCACCCGCGCTTCCCGGCGCGGGTCAACGTCGGCTTCCTGCACGTGGTCGACCGTCAGCGCGCGCAACTGCGCGTCTGGGAACGCGGCGCCGGGGAAACCCAGGCCTGCGGTACCGGCGCCTGCGCCGCAGCGGTAGCCGCCATTAGCCAGGGCTGGATGGATTCACCGTTGTTGATCGACCTGCCCGGCGGGCGCCTGTCCATCGAATGGGGCGGCCCCGGCCAGCCCGTGCTGATGACCGGCCCGGCCGTGCGGGTCTACGAAGGCCAAGTGCGTCTATGAGCGAGCAACGACCATGACCGACAAGCCCCAGGCACCTGCCCCACAGCCCCTTGATACCGTTGAGGACAGCGCGGCGCCGGCCCTTGGGGCCGAAGCGGTTGCGGCGTTCCTGCGCGCCAATCCGGAGTTTTTCGTCGAGCACGAAGAACTGCTGATCAGCCTGCGCCTGCCCCACCAGCGCGGCGATACCGTGTCGCTGGTAGAGCGGCAGATGAAGGTGCTGCGCGAGCGCAACATCGAGATGCGCCATCGTCTGTCGCAACTGATGGACGTGGCCCGTGACAACGATCGGCTGTTCGAAAAGACCCGCCGCCTGATTCTCGACATCCTCGACGCCGGCAGCCTGGAAGAGGTGGTCATCGCCGTCGAGGACAGCCTGCGCCAGGAATTCCAGGTGCCCTTCGTCAGCCTGATCCTGTTCAGCGACATCGCTACCCCGGTGGGCCGCTGGGTCAGCAGCAGCGAGGCGCACCAAGCCATCGGCGCACTGCTGACCGGCGGCAAGACCGTCAGTGGCAGCCTGCGCGATCATGAGCTGGAGTTCCTGTTCGGCGAAGAACAGCGCAAGCAGGTCGGTTCCACCGCTGTGGTCGCCCTCACCCACCAGGGCCTGCATGGCGTGCTGGCGATCGGCAGCCGCGACCCGCAGCATTACAAAAGCTCGGTGGGCACCCTGTTCCTGAGCTACATCGCCGAGGTCCTGGGCCGCACCCTGCCGCGCTTCACCAGCAGCCTGCGCTCGGTACGCTGACCATGCAAACGCACCTGGACGCCTACTGCGCGCACCTGCGCAGTGAGCGACAAGTGTCCGACCATACCCTGCTGGCCTACCGCCGCGACCTGGACAAGGTGGTGGCGTTCTGCGAGAAGGAACGGCTGGCCGGATGGGCCGCGCTGGATATCCAGCAACTGCGCCGCCTGGTGGCGCGTCAGCACCAGCAGGGCCAATCCTCGCGCAGCCTGGCGCGGCTGCTGTCGGCGGTGCGCGGCCTGTACCGGTACCTGAACCGCGAAGGCATCTGCAACCACGACCCGGCCAATGGCCTGTCGCCCCCCAAGGGCGAACGGCGCCTGCCACGTACCTTGGACACCGACCGCACCCTGCAATTGCTGGAAGGCGCGGTGGAGGACGACTTCCTTGCCCACCGCGACCAAGCCATGCTGGAGCTGTTCTATTCTTCCGGCCTGCGCCTGTCGGAACTGACCAGCCTGAACCTGGAGCAGTTGGACCTGGCCGACGGCCTGGTGCAGGTACACGGCAAAGGCAGCAAGACCCGCGTGTTGCCGGTGGGCCGCAAGGCGCGTGAGGCATTGCAGCAGTGGCTACCGCTACGCGCCCTGAGCAACCCTGCCGACGATGCCGTATTTGTCAGCCAGCAAGGCCGTCGCCTCGGCCCACGGGCTATCCAGCTGAGGGTAAAGGCCGCTGGCGAGCGCGAGCTGGGGCAGAATCTTCACCCGCATATGCTGCGGCACTCTTTCGCCAGCCACTTGCTGGAATCGTCCCAGGACCTGCGCGCGGTGCAGGAGATGCTCGGCCACGCCGACATCGCCACCACGCAGATCTACACCCACCTGGACTTCCAGCACCTGGCCACGGTCTACGACAGCGCCCACCCCCGGGCCAAACGCAGCAAGGACAGTGACACATGAGCATCGAGCTGATTACCTTCGACCTCGACGATACCCTGTGGGACACCGCGCCGGTCATCGTCAGCGCCGAAGCGGTGCTGCGCGATTGGCTCGCCCAGCACGCACCAAAATTGGGCGCCGTGGAAGTGGAGCACTTGTTCGCCATTCGCAAACGCCTGGTGGATGCACAGCCGGACCTCAAGCACCGCATCAGCACACTGCGCCGCCTGGTGTTGCAGCACGCCTTGCTCGACGCCGGCTACGGTGATGCCGAGGCAGACTCGCTGGCAGAAAAGAGTTTCGAAGTGTTTCTGCATGCCCGCCACCAGATCGAGATCTTCCCCGAGGTGCAACCTGCGCTCGAGCAATTGGGCCAGCACTACACCTTGGGCGTGGTCACCAACGGCAATGCCGACGTACGCCGCCTTGGCCTGGCCGACCACTTCGCCTTCGCGTTGTGTGCCGAGGACCTGGGCATTGGCAAGCCGGACCCGGCGCCCTTCGTCGAGGCGCTGAAACGCGCGGGTGGCGTGGCGGCGGGGGCTGCGGTGCATGTGGGGGATCATCCTGGCGATGACATCTTCGGCGCGCAGCAGGCCGGGTTCAGGGCGATCTGGTACAACCCGCAGGGCAAGGTGTGGGAGGCGGATCACAAGCCGGATGCCGAGGTGCGCAGCTTGCTGGAGATACCGCAGGTGCTGGCACGCTGGAAATGACTGTGGTGCCTGCTTCCAGGGCAGAGCCCTGTCCTACACCGATCGCGGCAGTGGTGTCATATAGGTAAAGCGATCCGCCTTTGTCAGTTCACAGATAAGCCTGCGTTGCCTGCAAAAGCGGACCGCTTTGCATCCCTGACGCCCATCGCCCGAACGGTGTAGGACCGGGCTCTGCCCGGGAAGCAGGCGACGCAAATCCCAGACATGAAAAAGCCCGCAGCGACGGCGGGCTTTTTCAGGGAAGCAGGGACTCAGATAGGGCGGCTGCCGTATTTGTTGTCCGGCTTCTTGGGCGGGTCGGCGACCACATTGGCCTCGACTTCCTGCACCTTGCCACCACGCGCCAGGAACTCTTCCATGGCACGGGCAAGGGCATCACGCTCCTTGTTCTTGGCTTCAATGCTAGGCAGCTCGTCAACCGACACAGCAGCCTTGGACTTGCCTTTGGCCGTAGGCGCCGGTACGTCGTCGCCACTGTCGTCAGCAACGTCTTCAGCCGCCGCTTCCAGGCCTTCTTCGGTATCGTCCTCGTCACCTACTTCGAGTTCGTCGTTTTCCAGATCATCGTCGCTCATGTTCTACCTCATGACTTGCGAAAAGCAGATTATTTATAGCGCAGCCTGACCGTCTGTCGATGGCTGCCAGTAAAAATTCATAACCGTCGGTTTGCCGACGTTCATTTGGCCTCGCCCTGCAAAGTGGCGACGACCCTGCGAGCCCCGCCGTGATCACGGTGCTCACCCAAATACACGCCTTGCCAGGTGCCCAGCGCCAGCCGTCCGTCCCGCACCGGCAACGTCAACTGACAGCCTAGCAAACTGGCCTTGAAGTGTGCCGGCAGGTCATCAGCGCCCTCGTCGTTGTGTTCAAAACCGCTGTCACCCTGGGGTACCAGGCGGTTGAAGAAACGCTCGAAGTCACGACGTACCGCCGGGTCGGCGTTTTCGTTGATGGTCAACGACGCCGAGGTGTGTTGCAGCATCAGGTGCAGCAGGCCGATTCGGCATGCACGCAACTCGGGCCAGTCGACCAGCAGTTCATCCGTCACCAGATGAAAGCCGCGAGGCCTTGGCTTCAAGGTGATCAACCGTTGCTGCCACATACCATTCTCCACACGTTCGGGGCGCATTCTAGCGCGCTCTGGGAAAAAGCAAAGGGGCTAAATTCATCATTGCTTGTAAGCCAAACGCCCGTGCACCGGGGATGCCTGAAGTTCGTCCGAAGAAACCGTTTGCGCTTGAAGCAAATGACAAATCACAGGCGAAAAAATGCCCGGCGAGCCGGGCATTTTTTTTAACGGTGGCGATTACAGGTTGTAGCCGCGCTCGTTGTGTTGTGCCAGGTCCAGGCCAACCGACTCTTCTTCGTCGTTGACACGCAGACCCATCACCACGTCCAGCACCTTGAGGATGATGAAGGTGACGACTGCGGTGTAGATGATGGTGAAGCCCACGCCTTTGCACTGAATCCATACTTGTGCGGCGATGTCGGTCACGGTGCCGAAGCCGCCCAGCGATGGGGCTGCGAAGACGCCAGTGAGGATCGCACCCAGGATGCCGCCGATACCGTGCACGCCGAAGGCGTCCAGGGAGTCGTCGTAGCCCAGTTTGCGTTTCAGGGTAGTGGCGCAGAAGAAGCACACCACGCCAGCGGCCAGGCCGATGACCAGCGAGCCCATCGGGCCGACGGTACCGGCAGCCGGGGTAATGGCTACCAGGCCAGCAACCACGCCCGAGGCAATGCCCAGTGCGCTAGGTTTGCCGTGGGTGATCCACTCGGCGAACATCCAGCCCAGTGCAGCAGCGGCGGTAGCGATCTGGGTCACCAGCATGGCCATGCCGGCGGTGCCGTTGGCCGCTGCGGCGGAACCGGCATTGAAGCCGAACCAGCCTACCCACAGCATGGCGGCCCCCATCAGGGTGTAGCCCAGGTTGTGCGGGGCCATCGGGGTGGTCGGGAAGCCTTTGCGCTTGCCCAGAACCAGGCACGCTACCAGACCAGCGATACCGGCGTTGATGTGCACCACGGTGCCACCAGCGAAGTCCAGCACGCCCCAGTCACCCAGCAGCGAACCCGGGCCAGACCAGACCATGTGCGCGATCGGTGCGTACACCAGGGTGAACCAGATGCCCATGAACACCAGCATGGCCGAGAACTTCATACGTTCGGCGAAGGCACCCACGATCAGCGCCGGGGTGATGACGGCGAAGGTCATCTGGAAGGTGACGAACACCGCTTCAGGGATCAGCGCGGCCGGGCCGGTGATGCTGGCAGGCGTGATGCCGGCCAGGAATGCCTTGGCCAGGCTGCCGACGAAGGAGTTGTAGTTGACCACGCCTGCTTCCATACCGGTGGTATCGAAAGCCATGCTGTAGCCATAGATGGTCCACAGTATGCTGATCAGACCGGTGATAGCGAAGCACTGCATCATTACCGACAGGATGTTCTTGGAGCGGACCATGCCGCCGTAGAACAAGGCCAGGCCCGGTATGGTCATGAACAGCACCAGGGCGGTGGACGTCAGCATCCAGGCAGTGTCACCGGAGTTGAGTACGGGGGCGGCGGGGGCTGCCACCTCGTCGGCTGCCATCGCAAGCGTTGGCAAAACGAGGGACAAAAGGGCTCCTAGCCCTGCGAAACGACGCAGAGTCATGTTGTTATCTCCTGGGGCTTTGGGGTTTGGGGCGGCTTAGATCGCGTCGGTGTCGGTTTCGCCGGTACGGATGCGAATCGCCTGTTCCAGATTGACCACGAAAATCTTGCCGTCACCGATCTTGCCGGTGTTGGCAGCCTTGGTGATCGCTTCGATCACACGGTCAAGATCCTTGTCGTCGATGGCGACGTCGATCTTCACCTTGGGCAGGAAGTCGACCACGTATTCCGCGCCGCGATACAGCTCGGTGTGACCCTTCTGACGCCCGAAGCCTTTCACCTCGGTTACGGTAATGCCCTGCACGCCGATTTCGGACAACGACTCGCGTACATCGTCCAGTTTGAACGGCTTGATGATGGCAGTGACTAGCTTCATGAAACTCTCTCCCGAATTAGTGGACTTGCCCCAGGAAAACAAACCCAGCTCAAGTCTAAGCGCAGTGTCTGGCTTTGTAACGCGTCGTCGATCCTGCATCCCCTGACCGACCACCAGAACCGCTCCTGACGAAACTCTTCCCGCTCCGCCTGCGCACTGCATTCGTCACATCGACTGCATCAGTGCATGGGTCAATTGTGTCTAAGCAGAAAGCTTGCCATGTCCGTGCAACCCAACAAATTCGGCCTTTTTACCGCCACTGCCTGCCCCGTGCCCCTACCTGATCAACGGTTGCGCTCCATCCTGGTGCGCGATGAATCAAGACAATGCGCAAAAAGCGTGCGCCCGCCCTGCCACTGACTATAGACGGCTGCGTGTTACACTCCAGGCCATCAGATTCAGGAATTTCACCATGCTTGCGCCCAAAGCCTTCCTCGACGCCCTAGGCGACCACGCCTCGCGCCTGTTCAGCAGCGACACCAGCCAGCCGCGCGCCGAGCTGGAAAGCCAGTTCAAGGTGCTGCTGCAAAGCGGCTTCAGCAAACTGGACCTGGTAAGCCGCGACGAATTCGACAGCCAGATGGTCGTGCTGGCCCGTACCCGTGCGCGCCTGGAAGCGCTGGAAGCCAAGATGGCCGAGCTCGAAGCACGCCTGGCTCCGCCAGCAGGGTAATCGCGCGATCATCTGACTTCTCGTGGGAGCGGGCTCTGCCCGCGAAGCATGCAACGCGCGGGGCCAGACCTTGCGCGGCACGACTTTCGCGGGCAGAGCCCGCTCCCACAGGCATTCCCACCAGCAGTTTGTAGCATTGCGCCATACAAAGCTGGCCCTCTACACTCCAGCCATCACGCGAATGGACTGGGGGCAGGCGCCAATGAACCGCAATGAATTGCGCAAGGCCGACATCAACCTGATGGTGGTGTTTGAAACCTTGATGCTGGAGCGCAACGTCACTCGTGTCGCGGAAAAGCTGTTCCTGGGCCAGCCCACCATCAGCTCGGCGCTCAACCGCCTGCGCAGCATGTTCAACGACCCGCTGTTCGTGCGCGTCGGCCACCGCATGGAGCCCACCGCCCGCGCCGAAGAGCTGGCCCGCCACCTCTCCCCCGCGCTCGATGCGCTGTCCATCGCCATCAGCCTGAGCCACGACTTCGATCCGGCCGTCAGCACCTCCACCTTCCGCATCGGCCTGTCCGACGACGTCGAGTTCGGCCTGCTGCCGCCGTTGCTCCGCGCCCTGCGCCAGGAAGCGCCAAAGGTGGTCTTCGTCGTCCAGCACGTCGACTACTGGCGCGTCCCCGACCTGCTCGCCTCCGGCGAAATCACCGTGGGCATCAGCCAGACCCGCGGCCTGCCGGCCAACGCCAAACGCAAACTGCTGAGGCGTATCCAGCCGCGCATCCTGCGCGCCGACAAATCCGACCGCCCGCTGACCCTGGACGAATACTGCGAACGGCCGCACGTGCTGGTGTCGCACATGGCCAACACCAGCGGCGTGGTGGATGAGTGGCTGGAAGAAATCGGCCGCAAGCGCCACGTGGTGCTGTCCGTTCCCCAATACAGCGCCCTGCCCGCCTTGCTGGCCGGCACCGATTTGCTGGCGGGTGCACCGGACTATGCGGCGAATGCGATGGTGGGGTATGGGAATTTGTATACCGAGCCGTTGCCGTTTGATACGCCGACGCTGGATTTGTCGATGGTGTGGTTGAGTGTGATGGATACGGATCCGGGGGAGCGGTGGTTGCGGGCGCGGTTGGAGGCGTTTATGAGTGATTTGCCGCGATGAAATACTTGTAGACGCGCTCCGCTGGTCATTGCATACGCCGCAGGTTTCAGCGCAGCCTGGGACGTCTGTATCGCGGCCAAGGCCGGCTCCTACCACGAACGGTGTAGGAGCCGACTTTAGTCGCGATGCAGACGACGCAGTTTCAAGACAGTTGCTGCTACAGACCTGTGGGACCGGGCGAAGCTCGGGAAAGGTGCAATACAGAAACACCCTGCCGCAATATCCCCATGGCATTCCCACCCCCACCCACTACCCTTCAAACACCGCAGGAAGCGGCCCCCTTCAACGCACGGAGCAACCATGTCCCTAGCCATCGTCCATAGCCGCGCCCAGGTCGGTGTCGGCGCGCCGGCCGTCACGGTGGAAACCCACTTGGCCAACGGCCTGCCGTCGCTCACGCTGGTAGGCCTGCCGGAAGCCTCGGTGAAGGAAAGCAAGGACCGGGTACGCAGCGCCATCGTCAATTCGAACCTCAACTTCCCCGCGCGGCGTATCACCCAGAACCTGGCCCCGGCGGACCTGCCCAAGGACGGTGGGCGCTACGACCTGGCCATAGCCTTGGGCATACTCGCCGCCAGCGGCGTGTTTCCCAGTGCGGCGCTGCGCGATGTGGAGTGCTTGGGCGAACTGGCGTTGTCGGGGGCGATACGGCCGGTGCAGGGCGTGTTGCCTGCCGCCTTGGCAGCACGCGAAGCGGGCCGTGCGCTGGTGGTGCCTTGCGAGAATGCCGAAGAGGCAAGCCTGGCCTCGGGGCTGGTGGTTATCGCCGCCAGCAACCTGTTGGAGTTGGTGTGCCATTTCAATGAGCAGCAACGCATCAGCCCGTTCAGCTCCAACGGCCTGATCCTGCTGGACCGGCCCTACCCCGACCTCAGCGAAGTACAGGGCCAGCCGGCGGCCAAGCGCGCCTTGCTGGTGGCTGCTGCGGGGGCACACAACCTGCTTTTCAGCGGCCCACCCGGCACCGGCAAGACCCTTCTCGCCAGCCGCCTGCCCGGCCTGTTGCCGCCCCTGGATGAGCGGGAGGCGCTGGAGGTCGCGGCCATTCAGTCGGTAGCCAGCCTCGCCCCGCTCAAGCATTGGCCCCAACGCCCATTCAGGCACCCGCATCACTCTGCATCAGGCGCCGCTTTGGTCGGAGGAGGCAGCCGCCCGCAGCCCGGCGAAATAACCCTGGCCCACCACGGCGTGCTCTTCCTCGACGAATTGCCCGAGTTCGACCGAAAAGTGCTGGAAGTCCTTCGCGAACCTCTGGAGTCAGGCGAAATCGTCATCGCCCGTGCCCGCGACAAGATCCGTTTCCCGGCCCGCTTCCAATTGGTGGCAGCCATGAACCCGTGCCCCTGTGGATATCTCGGCGATCCCAGCAGCCGTTGCAGTTGCAGCACCGATCAGATCGCCCGTTACCGCAACAAGCTATCCGGCCCGCTGTTGGACCGTATCGACCTGCATCTCACCGTGGCCCGTGAGACCACCGCCCTCAACCCCGTGCCACAACCTGGTGACGACACGGCGCATGCCGCGGCTCTAGTAGCGAAAGCTCGCGATCGCCAGCTCAAACGCCAGGGCTGTGCCAATGCTTTTCTCGACCTGCCGGGGCTCAAGGCCCACTGCAAGTTATCCACAGAGGATGAGCACTGGCTGGAAACCGCGTGTGAACGGCTGACACTGTCGCTGCGGGCAGCGCATCGGTTGTTGAAGGTGGCCCGCACGCTAGCAGACCTGGAGGAGCTGGAGCAGATTGGCCGGGGGCATGTGGCGGAGGCACTGCAGTATCGGCCCAATAATCAGTGATGCCGGCGAAGCTCATTCATTCAAGATCCACAGTGGCGGCGCAGCAGATACTCGAACACACTAGAACAGCCGAATCGCCCTGGGGCCGCCATGTTCTCACTGATCACCAACCATCCGCTGGCCATCGGCAGCGTGCTGCTGTTGCTCGACCTTGCGGTCTGGCACTCGATACCGCAGAAGCATCGCATCGCCCGCCTGGCCACCCGGGCCACGGCGTTCGTGCTGTTCAGCTGGGTGCTCAACTCCACCGGCATGAGCCCGCTGACGCCGGCGCCCTGGCCCGACGATGCCACCTTGAACATGGTCGCGACCTTGCTGGAGATCGTTTGGTGGCTGTTCGCCGCGCGCTTGCTGACGGTGGTGCTGGGCGCCGTGCTGTTCCAGCGCAATGGCCACACGGGCCGGTTGTTGCAGGACGTGATGGGGGCGGTGATCTTCTTGATCGCCATCGTCGCGGCAGCCGCTTATGTGATGCAACTGCCGGTGAAAGGCCTGCTGGCCACCTCGGGAGCCATGGCGATCATCGTCGGCCTGGCCTTACAGAGCACCCTGAGCGACGTGTTCTCCGGCATCGTGCTCAACACCACCAAGCCGTACCAGGTCGATGACTGGATCTCCATCGACGGCACCGAAGGCAAGGTGGTGGACATCGACTGGCGCGCCACGCACCTGATGACCAGCAATGGCGCCATGGCGGTGATCCCCAACTCGGTAGCCGCCAAGGTCAAGGTGCTCAATTTCAGCCGCCCCAGCAACATGCATGGCGTGTCGATCCGCATCTGCGTGCCGTCGCAGGTGCGCCCGCGCAAAGTACTGGATGCGCTGGAAAAAGCCCTGCAAGGCACCACCGCACTGTTGATATCACCCAAGCCCAAGGCAGCGGTGAAGGCGTCGAACCTTGAGTACATGGAGTACGAGGCCAGCGGTTTCATCCCCTCCATGGAGCAGAAAACCGAAGCGCAGAACCTGCTGTTCGACCTGGCTCATCGACACCTGCAGGCTTCGGGGGTGAGTTGGGCGGCCGACTCGGTGGATCGCCCCTGGTCGCGCCAGCGCAGCTTGCTGGAAGATGTGCGGGTGTTCCGCTCGTTGAGCAGCGACGACAAAGATCACCTGGCCGAGCGCATGCGCTCAGTGGAGTACCCGGAAGATCAGTTGATCCTGGCGTACGGTGCTTCGTCGGATGACCTGTTGGTGATCGGCACCGGCGTGGTGTCGGCCAGCATCAAGGATGGCGACCGCATGATCGAGGCGGGCCGTATGGGGCCAGGGGAAATACTGGGTGAGGACAACCTGGTGTCCGAAGGTGTGTCGCTGGCCGAGTTCCGTTCGCTGACTACCTGCATGCTGTATCGCATCGACAAGCAGGAGCTCAAGGCCTGCATGAACGAGCGCAGCGAAGTGCGCGCGGCGTTTACCAAGCTGCAGCATTATCGGCAGCGCAAGAGCCAGTCGTTGCTGCTGCAGAAGCCAGCGGAAATCCGCAAAGGCGGGTTTCTCAACTGGCTGCACATCAAAGAACGCTGACACCCCTTGTGGGACCGGGCGAAGCTCGGGAAGGGGACGACGCAAATACCGCGTCGTCCCCTTCCCGAGCTTCGCCCGGTCCCACAGGGTTGTCAGCTGATTACAGGACTACCCGCAGGCACTGGCCGGCGTGGTACAGGGAGAAGCCTGTCTCGTAGAGGCCAGTGCGCAGCTCTGGCCGGCTCACCGGCTTGTCCAGCGAAAACGGCAGCGGCAACCCCGCCGGATCATCACTGAGCAAGTAATCCGCCAACGCCTTGCCCACCACCGTGCCCGTGGTATTACCCCGCCCGTTGTATCCCGTTACCGACACCACCCCAGGCGCCGGTTCGAACAGACGCATCAGGTGGTCGGGTGTGAAGTCGATAATCCCGGTCCAGTGCATTTCCCACTCGACCTTACCCAGCGCTGGGAAGTAATGGCCCTGAATGCGGTCGGCCCAGCGGCGTACAAACCAGGCGGGCTTGTTGTCGACGCGCCCCATGCTGCCCAGCAACAGGCGGCCAGCGGCGTCACGACGGATGCTGCTGAGCACCGTGCGGGTGTCCCACGACCCCTGGCCATGGGGCAGTACCGCGTCAGCGGCGGCGCCAGTGAGGGGTTTGGAAGCAACCTGATAATAATAGCCACGGAAGTAACGACGCTTGAGGTCGGTCCAGTCGCCTTCGGTGTAGGCGCCGGTGGAGATCACCACCTTGGCGGCGCTGACTTCACCCTTGGCGGTCTTGACCAGCCAGCCGTCGCCCTGACGCTGCAACTGCCCGACCGGTGAATGCTCATACAGCTCGCCGCCCAGGCGCTTGACCGCAGCGGCCAGCCCTTGGGTGTAGGCCATGGGGTTGATGGTGCCGGCGCGACGGTCCAGCAGCGCGGCGGCGATTTTGGTTGTGCCGCAGTATTCCTCGCAGCGCGCGCCGGTCAGCAGTTCCACGTCGGCACCGCGGCGGCGCCATTGCTGGTGACGGCTCTCCAGGTCGGCCACGCCGGTGGCGTTGTGTGCCATGTGCAGGGTGCCGGTGGTGCGCGCCTGGCAGTCGATGCCCAAACGCTCGATGGTGGCGAACACCGCCGCCGGTGCTTCACCCAGCACTTTGTTGAGACGGCTGCCCTGCTCGCGGCCCAAGGTATTTTCGACATCGTCGGGGCGAATCCAGGTACCGGCGTTGACCAGCCCCACGTTGCGCCCCGAACCGCCATGGCCGACCTGATGGGCCTCGAGCAGCACCACGCGCTGGCCTTTCTCCAGCAGCGCGATGGCCGCGCTGAGCCCGGTGATGCCGCCGCCGATCACGCACACGTCTGCCTTGACCGCATGGGCCAAGGCGCCAGTGGCGTCATGTGATGGAGTGAGGTGTTCCCAAAGACATTCCTGACGCAATTGAGTCATGACGCGAACCCGGTCAAATCAAAGGGGAAAGCCAAGCCCCTCTCCCCCCTGTGGGACCGGGCGAAGCTCGGGAAAGGGCCGCCGCGGTGTATCAGGTACTGCGCGGTGTACGTTTCCCGAGCTTCGCCCGGTCCCACAAAAGGAGGGTGAGGCGTTGATATGAAGTCAGTAATTAGTCGAAGACGATGCCCTGGGCCAGCGGCAGCTCGCGCGAGTAGTTCACGGTGTTGGTCTGGCGACGCATGTAGGCTTTCCAGGCATCGGAACCCGACTCACGACCACCGCCGGTTTCCTTCTCGCCACCAAACGCCCCACCGATTTCCGCACCACTGGTACCGATGTTGACGTTGGCGATCCCGCAGTCACTGCCCGACGCACTCTGGAAGCGCTCGGCTTCACGCAGGTCGGTGGTGAAGATGCAGGACGACAGGCCTTGCGGCACTTCGTTGTTCAGGCGCAGCGCTTCTTCGAAATCATCATAGGCCAGCACGTACAGGATCGGCGCGAAGGTCTCATGGCGCACCACCTCGCTCTGCGCAGGCATCTCGGCAATCGCCGGGCTTACGTAGTAGGCGTTGGGGTATTGATCCGCCAGCTGGCGTTCGCCGCCAAACACCTGGCCGCCTTCATCGCGGGCCTTGGCCAGGGCGCCTTGCATGGCGTCGAAGGACGCCTTGTCGATCAGCGGGCCGACCAGGTTGTCCTTGCGCGGGTCGCCGATGCGCACCTTGCCGTAGGCTGCTTTGACTCGGGCTACTACCTCGTCCTTGATCGAGGAGTGCACGATCACCCGACGCAGGGTGGTGCAACGCTGGCCGGCGGTGCCGACAGCGGAGAACAGGATGCCGCGCACGGCCAGGTCGAGGTCGGCGCTGGGCGCCAGGATCATCGCGTTGTTGCCGCCCAGTTCCAGGATGGTGCGACCGAAGCGAGCCGCCACACGCGGGCCAACTTCGCGGCCCATGCGGGTGCTGCCGGTGGCGCTGACCAGGGCCACGCGCGGGTCATCGACCAGCGCTTCACCCGCATCACGGTCGCCGACTACCAACTGGCACAGACCTTCCGGCGCCTGGCCGAACTGTTTCAAGGCTTTTTCGAACAACGCCTGGCAGGCCAGGGCAGTCAGCGGGGTCTTTTCCGAAGGCTTCCACACCACCGAGTCGCCGCATACCAGCGCCAGCGCGGTGTTCCAGGCCCATACCGCCACCGGGAAGTTGAAGGCGCTGATCACGCCGACCACGCCCAGCGGCTGCCAGGTTTCACGCATGTGGTGGCCGGGGCGCTCGGAGGCAATGGTCAGGCCGTATAGCTGGCGCGACAGGCCGACGGCGAAGTCGCAGATGTCGATCATTTCCTGCACTTCGCCCAGGCCTTCCTGAGTGATCTTGCCGGCCTCGATGGACACCAGTTCGCCCAGCTGGGCCTTGTGCTGGCGCAGCACTTCGCCGAACAGGCGCACCAACTCACCGCGACGCGGCGCCGGCACATCGCGCCAGGCCAGGAAAGCCTTGTGGGCGACGTCGATGCGGCCCAGCACCTGGGCCTTGTTTTCCAGGGTTACCGAGGCGATCTGGCTGCCATCGATGGGGGTGTGAACGGGATGGTTGCCGTGGGTATGGGCGCTGCTGGCGACACCGAGGCTTTGAAGCAGTCCATCAACCATTTTCTTCTCCTGCATGCGATGAGTAGTTGAAATCAAGCGATGGGATCAGTATTAATCCGAATAGTGATACGCAACAAACGACCTTTATTCAGCACATCATTCCGCCAAAGAATGATGTTCACACTTTGCCGCCCGAGACCGACATGTCCAAACGCCTGGTGCCTTCGATGGCCGCCCTGCAATGCTTTGAAGCCGCTGCCCGGCATTTGAGTTTTACTCGCGCCGCCGAGGAATTGCACCTGACTCAAAGCGCTGTCAGCAAGCAGGTGGCGCAATTGGAAGAGATGCTGCGCCACCACCTGTTCCTGCGCATCCGCCGACGCCTGCAACTGACCCCGGCCGGCAGCCTGTACCTGACCGAGGTGAACAAGATCCTGGTGCAGGTGGACATGTCCAGCCGCTACATCCTTTCCTACGGGCAGGAAACCGAAGTGCTGACCGTGGCCACCCAACCGAGCTTCGGCGTGGGCTGGCTGATCCCACACCTCAAGGGGTTCGGCAAGCGCCACCCCAATATCCACCTGGACATCCGCAACGAACTGGAGCCCTTCAACCTGCTGCAGGCCAAGGCTGACGTGGTGTTTTTCTTCGGCCAGGGCACCTGGCCGGGTGCGACCTGCGTGGAGTTGTTCACCGAAGAAGTGGTGCCCGTGTGCGCCCCGGACCTGCTGGGTGGTCACGTACTGGCCAGCGCCGAAGAGTTGTCGCAACAGGTACTTCTGCAAAGCACTTCGCGGCCAGAGACCTGGCACGAATGGTTCCTGGAACAGGGGCTGCACTCAGCCAACAGCTACCATGGGCCGCGTTTCGATACGTTTTACATGTGCATCAGCGCAGCGCTGTCGGGTTGCGGGGTGGCGTTGGTGCCGCGTTACCTGGTGGCGAAGGATTTGGCCGAAGGCAGGCTGGTGGTGCCTTGGCAGCATGCGATGCGCAGTAACGGCGCGTATTTTCTGGCGTACCAGGAGCATTCGGCGGAAGTGCCGAAGGTGCGGGCGCTGGTGGATTGGGTGGCAGAGCAGTTGGCGTAAGCACGGGGCACGCTTCGCGCGCCGACGCAGCCTTCGGCAGCTGCTACACG
>KI547172.1:36414-54572 GCA_000497835.1 gamma proteobacterium L18
ACATAGACAGTTGCTGCTACGGGACGGCGTCGTCTGCATCGCGGCCAAGGCCGGCTCCTACGCCGACCGGGGTAGGAGCCGACTTTAGTCGCGATGCAGACGACGCCGACCTGTAGCAACTGCCGAAGGCTGCGTCCGGGTCATGCACGAATTTGAGGAATGACACACCCACTTTTTTTCGCTTGCGGCACCAAGTCATTCCCCGCTTTCATAGGCTCAGCTCATCCACTCGGAGTTTCGCCATGCCCAGCTTCGTCAACCCCGACGAGATCCGCGCCCGCTTCTCGCGGGCCATGTCCGACATGTACAAGCAGGAAGTCCCGCTCTACGGGGCGCTGCTGGAGCTGGTCGGCGAGGTCAACCAGTCCGTCATGGCCCAGCAGCCCGATATCGCCCGCGCCCTGCAATGGACCGGCGAAATCCAGCGCCTGGACATGGAGCGCCACGGCGCCATCCGCGTCGGCACCGCGGCGGAGCTGGCCACCATCGCCCGGCTGTTCGCGGTAATGGGCATGGAGCCGGTGGGCTATTACGACCTGACACCGGCCGGTGTGCCGGTGCACTCCACCGCGTTCCGCGCGGTGCACGAACAATCGCTGCAGACCAGCCCGTTCCGGGTATTCACCTCACTGCTGCGTCTTGAGCTGATTGATAACGCCCCGCTGCGCGAACTGGCCGAAACCCTGTTGGCGCAACGACAGATTTTCACCGCCCGCGCCCTGCAACTGATCGACCGGCATGAACGCGAAGGCGGCCTGAACGAATCCGATGCCCAGGACTTCGTCACCCAGGCCCTGGAAACCTTCCGCTGGCACCGCGACGCCACCGTCAGCAGCGAGCAATACCAACAGCTCCACGACCAGCATCGGCTGATCGCCGACGTGGTGGCGTTCAAGGGCCCGCACATCAACCACCTCACCCCGCGCACCCTGGACATCGACGCCGTACAGGCCGCCATGCCGGCCAAGGGCATTACCCCCAAGGCCGTGATCGAAGGCCCGCCCACGCGCAAGCACCCGATCCTGCTGCGCCAGACCAGCTTCAAGGCCCTGCAGGAACAAGTGGCCTTCACCGACCAGCAGGCCAGCCACGGCAGCCACACCGCCCGCTTCGGCGAGATCGAACAGCGCGGCGCCGCGCTGACGCCCAAGGGCCGTGCCTTGTATGACCGCTTGCTGAATACCTCACGAGACGCACTGGCGGGGTTCCCCAGCGAAAGCAACGCGGCCGAGTACCTGCGCCAGTTGGGCGATCACTTTGCCGAGTTTCCGGATGATCTGGGGCAGATGCGCCAGCAGGATCTGGCCTACTTCCGCTACTTCGCCACCGAGAAAGGCCTGGCCGCACGCGATCAAGCCGACCGACCGACCAGCCTGCAAGGCCTGATCGACGCCGGGCACGTGCATTTCGAGCCGTTGGTGTATGAGGATTTCCTGCCAGTGAGCGCCGCCGGAATCTTCCAATCCAACCTGGGCGACGATGCCCAGAGCCACTACGCCGGCGGCTCGACCCAGGATGCATTTCATCGCGCCCTGGGCCGCAGCGTGCTGGATGAACTGGCGCTGTACGCCGACACCCAGCAACGCTCGCTCAGCGACTGCGCAGCCCGCCTGGGGCTGGCAGTGCTGGCGTAAGCCTTAGCGGCCGACGCGGAAGCGGTTCACTTCCTGGCGCAGGTCGGCGGCCAGGGCTTCGAGTTCGCGCGCGGTGATGGCCAGGTTGGACACCACTTCGCGCTGCTCGCTGTTGGCCAGGGCAATGCTTTGCAGGTTGCTGCTGAGCAGGGTGGCGGTGCTGCTCTGCTCCTGGGTCGCGGTGGTGATGGCCGAGAATTGCTGGCCAGCCGAACGGCTTTGCTCGTCGATCTGCGACAGCGCCGCGGCCACCTTGGCGTTGCGTGACAGGCCTTCTTCCATCAGTTCCTTGCCTTGCTCCATGGTGCTGATGGCGTTGCCGGTTTCATGCTGGATGCTGCCGATCATTGCCGAGATTTCATCCGTGGCCTGGCGGGTCCGCGAGGCCAGGCTGCGTACTTCGTCGGCTACCACGGCGAAGCCCCGGCCCTGCTCGCCAGCACGGGCGGCCTCGATGGCGGCGTTGAGCGCCAGCAGGTTGGTCTGTTCGGCAATCGAGGTGATCACGCCGACAATACCGCCGATTTCCTGAGAACGCTGACCCAGGGTGTTGATCACTGTCGCCGTGCTGTTCAGCGCGCCGGAGATTTGCTGCAGCGACGAGGAGGCCTCATCCATGGAACTGCGGCCAATACGTGTCTGCTCGGCATTCTCTTCGGCCATGCGCTGGGTGCTGCCCATATTGTCGGCAATGTTCAGCGAAGTGGCGCTGAACTCTTCGACAGCGCCAGCCATGCTGGTGATCTCGCCGGATTGCTGCTCCATGCCCTCGTAGGCACCGGTGGACATGCCCGACAGCGCCTGGGCACGACCGCTGACTTCGTGGGCTGCGTTGCGGATATGGGTGACCATGGTGGCCAGCGCTTCGCCCATCTGGTTGAAGCTGCGCGCCAGTTGGCCGATTTCGTCGTTGCTGGAGACGTTCAGGCGTGCGTCCAGATCACCCGCGCCCAAGGCCTCGGCCTGGCGCACCAGGTCGCCCAGGGGCTTGAGCTTGCTGCGCAGCAGCCACATGGACACGCCCACCGCCAACAGCATGGCCAGCAGGCTGCCGATGGCCAGGCGGATACCCACGCTCCAGGTCACGGCGCGGATCTCGGCCTTGGGCATGGTCGCCAGCACGCTCCAGGGACCGCCAGCGAACGGCACGGCAACGGTGTAAAAATCTTCGTTGGTATCGCTCCAGAAATCACCGTGGCCGGGGTGTTTGATGAAGTCGTCGAGAATACCGGTGGCGTTGTCGAGGACCTTCACACCCGCTGGCGCCACCAGCCATTTGCGGTTCTCGTCCAGCAGCGCCAGCGAGCCGGTCTGGCCGATGCGGAAACGGCGCAGGTTGTCGAATTGAGCGTTCTGCGCGTCGGTATAGTCGAAGCCCACGAACAGCACGGCGATGACTTGACCGGTGCGGTCGCTGACCGGGGTGTACTGGGTCATGTAATAGCGGTCGAACAGCAACGCCCGGCCCACGTAGTTCTGCCCGGCCAGCAGGCGCGAGTACGCCGGGTGCTGGTGATCGAGCAAGGTGCCGATGGCGCGGCTGCCGTCCTGCTTGGTCAACGAGGTGCTGATGCGCACGAAGTCGTCGCCCTTGCGCACGAATACCGTGGCTACGCCTGCGGTCATCTGGCGGAAGTCGTCCACTTCGCGGAAATCGTTGTTCAGCGGCTTGCCGTTGAGCAGCAAGGCTGGTGTAGCCACGCCGGCCACGGTGACGGGCGCGCTGTTGTCCAGGGTCAGGCCGCTGCTGAAGCGCTTCTCGAACAGCCCGCTCAGGCGCTGGGTGCTGTCGCGCAGGGTGCCGTGGAAAGTGCTGAGCTGGTCGGCCAGCAGGCGAGCCTCACTGGCCAGGTGTTGCTGGCGCGTGGTGAGGTTGGCACTGTCGAGCGAACGCAAGGCAAAGACAGTGCTGCCGGTAATGACGACAGCGAGAATGGCCGCAAGGGCAGTACCGAGTTGCGAAGCAATTCGGGCACGGGGTTGAGACATGATGGCTCCTGAC
Organism: gamma proteobacterium L18; assembly: GCA_000497835.1. GTDB lineage: Bacteria > Pseudomonadota > Gammaproteobacteria > Pseudomonadales > Pseudomonadaceae > Aquipseudomonas. The sequence continues at coordinate 40,051 of KI547172.1, forward strand.
CGCAGGGCACGCCCGAAACAAGGTCGGGGCCAGGCGGCGTGATGTTCGATTCGAATTCAACGGACCTTTCTGAACGAGGTCCTGCACCTGTAGATTCGGCTGCGAAAGCCAATACTTGAGTGCTGGGGAAGGTTTTGCCGCAAACGTTAAACTGATGGCATTTTAATTACTTTTCGCCACCAAACCCAGAATTTCGACGACCGGCAGCTCCATGGCCTGCACCTCGGCCTGGAGAAATTCGCTCAAGCGTTTGAGACGCTCGCCGCCCGGGCGGGTCCTGGGCCATACCAGGTAGTAATTCAGGCCGCTGGCCACGGCTGTGGGCCAAGGCAGGCTCAAGCGCCCCTGCGCGACATCTTCCGCCACCATCAGCAGATCGCCAATCGCCACGCCGTAACCGCGCGCCGCGGCAATCATGCCCAGTTCCAGGGTGTCGAAGGCCTGGCCGCCCTTGAGTGAGATCTGCTCGCTCAAGCCCATGCGCGCCAGCCAGTCGCGCCAATCGCGGCGGTCCGGTGTGGGGTGCAACAGCTCGACGCCGGCCAGTTGTTCCACGGTCCAGGGCTCGTCACTGATCAGCGCGGGCGAGCCCACCGGTATCAGCAATTCGGGAAACAGCAGGGTAGCCTCCCAGTCCGGCGGGAAGCTGCCGTCGCTCAACAGCACGGCACAGTCGAAGGGCTCGTGGTTGAAGTCCACGTGGTCCACTTCCATCCAGGCGCTGGTCAGTTGCACCTCGTTGCCGGCCTGCACATGGCGGAAACGGCTGAGCCGCGCCAGCAGCCAGCGCATGGTCAGGGTGGAAGGCGCCTTCATGCGCAGCACGTCGTCCTCGCTGTGCAGCGTGGCGCAGGCACGCTCCAGCGCGGTGAAACCTTCGCGCACACCGGGCAGCAGCAGCCGTGCCGACTCGCTGAGTTGCAGGTTGCGGCCGTTGCGCTGGAACAGCCGGCAGCCGAAGTGATCTTCCAGCGTGCGAATGTGCCGGCTGACCGCGCTCTGGGTAATCGATAACTCATCCGCCGCGCGGGTGAACGAACTGTGGCGCGCCGCCGCTTCAAAGGCGCGCAGGGCATACAGAGGCGGCAGACGACGGGACATGAGGATAATTCCTACGCAAGGGGCCAGTGCCAGAGCGCTATCCTGGCTGCATGATTAAAACTCATGCCAGACATCGTTTTTATCCTTTTGTGCAGTGGCAGGCAAGCGCACAGAATCAGCGCTTTCCTGCCGCCTTTTGAACATGAGCCTGCCCATGCCCTCCGCCATCCGTCTTGAACTCGGTGCCCTGCTCCGCCTGGCCGGCCCGCTGATTGCCTCGCAACTGGCGCACATGCTGATGGTGCTGACCGACACCCTGATGATGGCCCGCATCAGCCCGCAAGCCCTGGCCGGGGGCGGACTGGGTGCGGCCAGCTACACCTTTGTGTCGATTTTCTGCATCGGCGTGATCGCGGCGGTGGGCACCCTGGCCTCCATCCGCCAAGGCGCGGGCGACACCCTGGGCGTTACCCGCCTGACCCAGGCAGGCCTGTGGCTGGCGTGGGGCATGGCGCTGGTGGCTGGCCTGGTTTTGTGGAACCTGGGGCCAGTGCTGCTGATGCTCGGCCAGACCGCCGAGAACGTCGACGGCGCCCGCCAGTTCCTGACCCTGCTGCCCTTCGCCCTGCCCGGCTACCTGAGTTTCATGGCCTTGCGCGGCTTCACCAGTGCGCTGGGCAAGGCGGGGCCGGTGATGATGATCAGCGTCGTTGCGACGGTGGCCAACTTTGCACTCAATTACGCCCTGATCGAAGGCATGTTCGGCCTGCCCAAGCTGGGCCTGACCGGCATCGGCCTGGTCACGGCAATCGTTGCCACGGGCATGGCCGTGGCGCTGGCACTGTACATTCGGTTTAACCGGGCCTACCTGGCGTACCCGCTGCGCCAGGGGCTGGCCCGCCCGTGGTTGCCGGCGCTGCGCGAGCTGTGGCGGCTGGGCCTGCCGATTGGCGGCACCTATTCGGTGGAGGTTGGCCTGTTCGCCTTCGCCGCGCTGTGCATGGGCACGATGGGCAGCACGCAACTGGCCGCGCACCAGATCGCTTTGCAGATTGTGTCGGTGGCGTTCATGGTGCCGGCCGGGCTCTCCTATGCGGTGACCATGCGCGTGGGCAAGCATTACGGCGCGGGGGATCTAAAGGCGGTACGCCTGGCCGGGCGCGTGGGTATCTGCTTCGGCGCGGTGGCGATGCTGGGCTTTGCGCTGCTGTTCTGGCTGGCGCCGCAGCCGCTGGTGGAGCTGTTTCTGGATCGCAATAACCCGGGGTTTACCGGGGTTATCCACCTGGCCGTGACGCTGCTGACGGTAGCAGCCTGGTTCGAGCTGTTCGATGGCGTGCAGACCATCGCCATGGGCGCCATTCGCGGGCTCAAGGATGCCAAGACCACCTTCCTGGTGGGGCTGGGCTGCTACTGGCTGATCGGTGCGCCGGCGGCCTGGGTGCTGGCCTTCCCGCTGGGCTGGGGGCCCCAAGGTGTATGGTGGGGGTTGGCGCTGGGCCTGGCGTGCGCAGCCATCAGCCTGACCGTGGCGTTTGACTGGCGGGTACGGCGGCTTAGAGCAGCCGCCGCCCTCAGCCCTGAGTCGCCCGCTGCGACAGACCGAACATCAGGTATTCCTGCAACTCGGGAAGCGGCAAAGGCTTGCTGATCAGGTAGCCCTGCACCTGATCACAGCCAAAGCTGCGCAGCAGGCCCAGTTGCTCGGGGGTCTCGACGCCCTCGGCCACCACTTCCAGGTTGAGGTTGTGTGCAAGGTTGATCATGGCGTGCACCAACTTGCGGTTCTCTTCGCGTCGCTCCATACCGCCGACAAAGCTCTTGTCTACCTTGAGCAAGGCAATCGGCAGGCTATTCAGGTGCACGAAGGATGAGAAGCCGGTGCCGAAGTCATCCAGCGAAAAACGCACGCCCAGGCGCCCCAGGGCGTCCATGGTCTGCTTGACCAGGTCGTTGCGGCGCATCACGGCGGTTTCCGTGAGCTCGAATTCCAGCCAGCGCGCATCTATGCCCCGTTCGCTGATCAACCGGCCCAATGTGGCCAGCAACTGGCTGTCCTGGAACTGCCGGAATGACAGGTTCACCGCCATGTGCAGTTCAGGCAGGCCGCTTTCACGCAGCGCCTGCATGTCGCGCAGGGCGCGGGAAATCACCCAGTAGCCCAGCGGCACGATCAGGCCGCTCTGCTCGGCCAGGGGCACGAACTCGCTAGGCGGTAACAACCCGCGCTCGGCGTGACGCCAGCGCACCAAGGCCTCCAGGCCGACGATGTTGCCGCTTTGCAGGTCCAGGCGTGGCTGGTAGTGCAGCTCCAGCTCATCCCGACGCAGGGCGCGGCGCAGCTCGCTTTCCAGGTCGGCCAGGCTGCGGGCGTTGCGGTTGATGCGTTCGTTGAAGATATGGAAGGTACAGCCTTGGGTACTCTTGGCCTGCTGCATGGCGATGTGCGCGTGCCACATCAGCGGGTCGGCCCCCGCCTGGGCGCGAGAGTGGGCAATGCCAAGGCTGCAGCCGATCAGCAGGCTCTCGCCGTCGACCCAATAGGGTTCGGCCAAGGCCTCGACGATGTTTTCCGCCAGGCGCTCGGCGCGTTCGGCGTCACGCCGGGTATCGATCAGCAGGGCGAATTCGTCGCTGCCCAGGCGCGCCAGTTGGTCGCCGGCTTCCAGCTGGCTGCGCAGACGCGCCACTACCTGCAGAATCAGGCGGTCGCCCGCCTGGTGGCCGAGGGCGTCGTTGGCGTGGCGGAAGTTGTCCAGGTCCAGATGGCCCAGCGCCAGACCACGGCCTTCAAATTCAGCCAGCCGCGCATTCAGCAGCGTCTGGAAGCCTTGGCGGTTGGCGATACCGGTCAGCGGGTCCTGCTCGGCCAGGCGTTGCAGGGTATTTTCCAGCACCCCGCGCTCGCGCACATGGCGCAGGCAGCGCCGCAGGGCATCCACGCCCAAGGTGTCCTTCACCAGCCAATCGCTGGCGCCCACGGGCGGCTGGTCTGGCTCCTGGTCCAGCAACAGCACCACCGGCAGGCTGCAACGCCCCGGTGCCGGCTGCAATGGCGGGGTGGCTAGCACCACGGCGGTGCGGTCACCCAGGAACAGCTCGCTCACGGCCTCGAACGATTGCGCCACCACCAGCACTGCGGCCGCGCCCAAAGGCGCCAGGCATTCGCGCAGCGACGCAGCCCAAGCAGGATCTTGGGCCAGAAGCAGCAGGCGCACGGGTTCGACAGGCGTAGACAAGCGAGCTCCTCGGGAAAATCCACAGGCAACAACGGCTGGACAGGTTCAGCGTCGACGGACTGACGACGCTCGGCATGGCATGAAATGCCATCGACAACCGCTATTTTCGACTATCTGCGGTAAAATTGTTACGTATCCTGCGGCAAAGTAACAAAACCGGCAAATTTAGATAGAGGGATGCGTCACAGTGTCGGATGGTCGCGGCATTATTCCTCGACCCTGTTAAAATGCCCGGCCATTTTCGCAAGCGACCCTTTTCCCCATGTCCCGACTCAACCCCCGGCAGCAAGAAGCCGTGAACTACGTCGGCGGCCCTCTTTTGGTGCTCGCCGGTGCCGGTTCCGGCAAAACCAGCGTGATCACCCGCAAAATCGCCCACCTGGTGCAGAACTGCGGTATCCGCGCCCAGTACATCGTCGCCATGACCTTTACCAACAAGGCCGCGCGCGAGATGAAAGAGCGCGTGGGCACCCTGCTGCGTGGTGGCGAAGGCCGCGGCCTGACGGTGTCGACCTTCCACAACCTGGGCTTGAACATTATCCGCAAGGAGCATGCGCGCCTGGGTTACAAGCCTGGTTTCTCGATCTTTGACGAAACAGACGTCAAGGCGTTGATGACCGACATCATGCAGAAGGAATACTCGGGCGAAGACGGCGTCGACGAGATCAAGAACATGATCGGCGCCTGGAAGAACGACCTGATCCTGCCGCCCGAGGCCCTGGAAAACGCCCGCAACCCCAAGGAGCAGACCGCCGCCATCGTCTACACCCACTACCAGCGTACGCTCAAGGCCTTCAACGCAGTGGACTTCGACGACCTGATCCTGCTGCCGGTGAAGCTGTTCCAGGAACACGCCGACATCCTGGAAAAATGGCAGAACCGCGTGCGCTACCTGCTGGTGGACGAATACCAGGACACCAACGCCAGCCAATACCTGCTGGTCAAGCTGCTGATCGGCACCCGCTGCCAGTTCACCGTGGTGGGCGACGACGACCAGTCGATCTACGCCTGGCGCGGCGCGCGGCCGGAAAACCTGATGCTGCTCAAGGAAGACTACCCGTCCTTGAAAGTGGTGATGCTGGAGCAGAACTACCGCTCCACCAGCCGCATCCTGCGTTGCGCCAACGTGCTGATTTCCAACAACCCGCACGCCTTCGAGAAACAGCTGTGGAGTGAAATGGGCCACGGCGACGAGATCCGCGTGCTGCGCTGCAAGAACGAGGACGCCGAGGCCGAGCGCGTGGCCATGGAGATCCTCACCCTGCACCTGCGCACCGACCGCCCCTACAGCGATTTCGCCATCCTGTACCGCGGCAACTATCAGGCCAAGCTGATCGAGCTCAAGCTGCAGCACCACCAGGTGCCGTACCGCCTGAGCGGCGGCAACAGCTTCTTCGGGCGCCAGGAAGTGAAGGACCTGATGGCCTACTTCCGCCTGATCGTGAACCCGGACGATGACAACGCCTTCCTGCGTGTGATCAACGTGCCGCGTCGGGAGATCGGCTCCACCACCCTGGAGAAGCTGGGCAACTACGCCACCGAGCGCAAGATTTCCATGTACCAGGCCACCGATGAGCTGGGCCTGACTGAGCACCTGGACGCACGCTTCACCGACCGCCTGTCGCGCTTCAAGCGCTACATGGACAAGGTGCGCGAGCAGTGCGCCGGCGAAGACCCGATCGCCGCGCTGCGCGGCATGATCATGGACATCGACTACGAAACCTGGATTCGTACCAACAGTTCCAGCGACAAGGCCGCCGATTACCGCATGAGCAACGTGTGGTTCCTGGTGGAGGCCCTGAAGAACACCCTGGAAAAAGACGAAGATGGCGGCATGACCATCGAGGAAGCCATCGGTAAACTGGTGCTTCGCGATATGCTTGAACGTCAGCAGGAAGAGGAAGACGGTGCCGAGGGTGTGCAGATGATGACGTTGCACGCATCCAAAGGCCTGGAGTTCCCCTACGTGTTCATCATGGGCATGGAGGAGGAAATCCTCCCGCACCGCTCCAGCATCGAGGCCGACACCATCGAGGAAGAGCGCCGCCTGGCCTACGTGGGCATTACCCGCGCCCGCCAGACCCTGGCGTTCACCTTCGCGGCCAAGCGCAAGCAGTACGGCGAAATCATCGATTGCGCGCCCAGCCGCTTTCTCGATGAGTTGCCGCCGGATGATCTCGCCTGGGAAGGCAATGATGACACCCCCACGGAAGTCAAAGCCGTAAGAGGCAACAGTGCATTGGCCGATATTCGCGCCATGCTCAAACGCTAATTAAACATCGCCTCGGCCCCTTGGCCGGGGCCAATACGTATATTGAGGAACTGCCGTGGAAGCACTGCACAAGAAGATTCGCGAAGAAGGCATCGTGCTTTCCGATCAGGTACTGAAGGTTGACGCCTTCCTGAACCATCAGATCGACCCGGTCCTGATGCAGCAGATCGGCGACGAATTCGCCCGCCTGTTCGCTGATTCCGGCGTGACCAAGATCGTCACCATCGAAGCCTCGGGCATTGCCCCGGCGGTGATGACCGGCCTGAAACTGGGCGTGCCAGTGATTTTCGCTCGCAAGCACCAGTCGCTGACCCTGACCGAGAACCTGTTGTCGGCCACCGTCTACTCGTTCACCAAGCAGACCGAGAGCACCGTGGCCATCTCGCCACGCCACCTCAACAGCAGCGACCGCGTGCTGGTGATCGACGACTTCCTGGCCAACGGCAAGGCCTCCCAGGCGCTGATCTCGATCATCAAGCAGGCGGGCGCCAGCGTTGCCGGCCTGGGTATCGTCATCGAGAAGTCGTTCCAGGGCGGCCGTGCCGAGCTGGACGCACAGGGTTACCACGTTGAGTCGCTGGCGCGGGTCAAGTCGTTGACCGATGGTGTGGTTACCTTCATCGAGTAACTGCGTCGGCCTTTTCCCGAGCTTCGCCCGGTCCCACACAGAGTTGCGAGCACCTGTGGGACCGGGCGAAGCTCGGGAACGGCTAGCCGCGCAGGTAGCTGAGCGGCTCCGGCTGCGCCGTGGCCTGCAACCCTGCCAGCAGCAAACGCTGCAACAGATCCTCGCGCAAGCCGTCCGGCTGCGCCAACTGCATGCGCATCAAGTGCAGTGGAAACACCGAAGCCGCCGGGGCATCCAGCGCCGCCTTGCCCAGGTCCAGCAACTCGGTGAGTTTGAACTTGCTCTTGAGCCAGTTCAGCGCCCGCAACAGGTCTTTTTCCTCCGCGGTGAAATCACACCCCAACGGATACTCGGGAAACAGCTTCGCATGCCTGTCCGCCAGCGCCTGCAAGCGTTCGGGCGTGTTGTCGGTAAAGCGCGGATGCAGACGGAAATCCTTCGGCAGCTTGCCGGCAATCTGCGCCTGCTCGATCAGCGATGTCTGGAAGCGCGAATCGGTGATGGTCAGCATGGCCTCGATCACCTGGGCATCGGTGCGACCGCGCAGGTCGGCAATGCCGTATTCGGTCACCACGATGTCGCGCAAGTGCCGCGGGATGGTGCAATGGCCGTATTCCCAGAGGATATTGGAACTGACCTCTCCGCCTGACTCGCGCCAGCTGCGCAACACCAGGATCGAGCGCGCATCCTGCAGGGCATGGCCCTGCACCACGAAGTTGTACTGGCCGCCAACACCGCTCAGCACCCGGCCATCTTCCAACTGGTCCGACACCGCAGCGCCCAGCAACGTGACCGTGAACGCCGTGTTGATAAAGCGCGCGTCACGCCGTTGCAGGCGTTTGAGCCCTTCCTGGCCGTACAGCTCATTGATGTAGCTGATGGCCGTCATGTTGAAACCGTCGAGGGTTTCGCGGGGCAGCTCGCGCAGGCGCTGGTAAAAGCTGCGCGGGCCAAGGAAAAAGCCGCCGTGGATGCTCACGCCGTTGCTTTCGCTGCCGTCCAGGCTGCCATGGTTGGCCAGCGCCTGGGTGGCGACATCGGCGTACACCTTGCGCCGCACGATACCGGCGTCGGCCAGCACCAGCAGGCCGTTGACGAACATTTCGCTGCAGCCGTACAGACCGTCGGCAAAAGGCCCCACCCCACCCTCACGCTCGATCAGGCCCTGCCAGGGGGCCAGGTCGATATCGTCCAGCAACGCACGGTAGCCCGCATTGTCGGCCTGACGAGCCAGCAATGCGGCGGTCAGCGCATCGCCCATCGAACCGATGCCGATCTGCAGGGTGCCGCCATCGCGCACCAACGTGCTGGCGTGCAGGCCGATGAAGTGGTCCTGCAGGCCCACCGGCATGTTCGGCGTGGAAAACAGCGTGGTGGTATCGGCCTCGTCGATCATCAGGTCGAACAGGCCACGGTCCACCTCGGCATCGCCGCCCATGAATGGCAGCTCAGCGTGCACCTGGGCCAACATCAGAATGGTCTCGCCGGCCTCGCGACGCTTGGCGATCATGGGCAGCAGGTCCAGGGTGATGTCCGGGTTGCAGCTCAAGCTGAGCTTGGCGGGCTGGTACGGGTCCTGAGCCACCAACTGCGCCACCAGGTTCAGGCCCTGGGCGTTGATATCACGGGCGGCATGGCTGTAATTGCTGCTGACGTAGGACTGCTGGGCAACATGGCTGTGCAGCAGGTTGCCCGGCTGCATGAAGAACTGCTCGACGCGGATATTGGCGGGCAGGCTGTCGGCGTGCAGGTCGGCGAGAAAGTCCAGCTCGGGGTAGTCGCCATACACCCGCTCGACGAAGGGCTCCAGGAAGCGCTTCTGCAAGCCGTCGCCCAGTTTGGGCCGGCCCAGGGTCAGTGCGGTGTAAATGGTCAGCCGCCGCTCCGGCAACTGGCGAATGCGCGCATACAGCGCATTGACGAACCGGTTGGGCTTGCCCAGCCCCAGCGGCAGGCCCATGTGGATGTGCGCCGGCAGCCTTGCCAACACCTCGTCCACGGCACGATCGATCGAACAGACTTGCGTCATCGGCACCTCCGCTTGCGCTCAATTGCTCCATGCATTCCAAGGATGCTCCAGACGTTCACCGGAACAGCTCTGCGTGGCTACCCAAATCGACAAACAAAACCAGATCGGGTTCGGGGAGGGTTACAGCGCTCCCAGGATTTTTTGAATTCAGGCGTTTGTGAACAACGTTTAGGCCTTATTGCCCTTTTTTCCCTGTTTTGGAACATCGCCATCCGTATCACCGAGCATTTCGTCTATCGAGTTGAAATGCCGACCGATTTCACGAGCCTGTTCCATGGCGCGTGCTGTTTTTTCCGATGGCACCCTCACCTCAAAACTCGCCCGCAGGCTGGCGGCAGCCAAGGGGCGCGTATACCCCGTCGATCGCGCCGTGTGCATCGCGGCCAAGGCCGGCTCCTACCACGGACGGCGTAGGAGCCGACTTTAGTCGCGATGCAGGCGACGCGGTTTCAAGACAGTTGCTGTTACGCGGCGATGTTACAGCCCGGACATTTTCTTGATGGCGCCCTTGAGCTCGTCGTCGCTGCAGTCTGAGCATGTGCCCTTGGGTGGCATGGAGTTGATACCGGTGATGGCCTTGGCCAGCAGGCCGTCGACGCCGCCCTGCTCTTTGGCACGCTTGCCCCAGTCGGCGGCGTCGCCGATTTTTGGCGAGCCCAACAGGCCGGTGCCGTGGCAGGCGTTGCAGTGCTTGGCGATGACGTCGTCGGGGGATTTGGCGGCGCCACCGGCGGCCACGGCGGTCACTTCCATGCCGGGGCATTCCTTGCCTTGCACGCACACCTGGCCCACAGGCTCCAGGCGCTTGGCTATGTCGTCGGTGATGGTCGCCTGGGCAGTCAGGGCCCACAGGGCGAGTACGGTTGCTGGTGCGGCCAGCATCTTGTTGATTTTAGCGTTCACGCCTACACCCTCATGGTGGCTAATCGCGCCTGCGGCCACGGTTTCGCAGGCAATGTTCAGTATAACGACAAAGCCTGTCGCCCCTGAACAACCTTATTATTCTGATGGGTATTGCCGCGATGCTTGCGCATCGCGGGGCCCTGATGAATGAGTGTAGCGCTGTATCGGCAGTCAGAAGTTAGCCGGCGTGGCGGCGCTGATCAGGCGGGCAGGCTCGTCGTATGGGTTGCGGAAGCGATGCGGCTTGGTGCTTTCGAAGTAGTAGCTGTCGCCCGCTTCGAGGATGAAGGTTTCCGCCCCCACCACCAGCTCCAGCTTGCCTTCCAGCAGGATGCCGGTCTCCTCGCCTTCGTGGGTGAGCATCTCTTCGCCGGTGTCGGCGCCCGGCGGGTAGATCTCGTTGAGGAAGGCGATGGCACGGCTCGGATGCGCCTTGCCCACCAGCTTCATGGTCACGGCACCGTCGGAGATGTCGATCAGCTCGTTAGCCTTGTAGACGATCTGGGTCGGGTTTTCAGGCTGCAGCTCTTCGGAGAAGAATTCGACCATGGACATGGGAATACCCCCCAGCACTTTGCGCAGGGAGCTGATCGAGGGGCTGACGCTGTTCTTCTCGATCATCGAAATGGTGCTGTTGGTGACGCCCGCACGCTTGGCGAGTTCACGCTGGGACAGACCTTTGAGTTTGCGAATGGCTTGCAGTCGTTCACCGACGTCCAATGCGGGAGCCTCCAGGGGGTATTCACGGTCAGGGGTGTTTTTATGAACGTTATCATGGCAACAGCGTTCAGTATTTACAACACTTCTACCCCTGCCGGCCTACGCCCCGGCGACTTGCGGCCCTGCGCGACGGGCTGTCAGCCCTGGGAATAGACCAGTGGCACCCGGCGCAGGTTGCAGAAAATCTGGTAAGGAATGGTGTCGGCGCAGGCAGCTACTTCACTGGCCAGAATGTTCTTGCCCCACAGTTCCACGGTGCTGCCCAGGTCGGCCTCGGGCACGTCGGTCAGGTCGATGCACAGCATGTCCATGGACACCCGGCCCAGGATGCGGCTGCGTTTGCCCGCCACCAGCACCGGGGTATCGGTACCGGCGTGGCGGGGGTAGCCATCGGCGTAACCCATGGCTACCACACCGATGCGCATGGGCTTGTCGGTGATGAACTTGGCCCCATAACCCACAGGCTCGCCGGCCGGCAGTTCGCGCACGCAAATCACCTTGGATTCCAGGGTCATCACTGGCAGCAGGCGCGCAGCCTCGGCCTGTGGTTGCTCAAACGGCGTGGCGCCATACAGCATGATGCCTGGGCGCACCCAGTCGCCGGGCACTTGGGGCAAGCCCAGCAAGGCGGGCGAATTGCGCAGGCTGACTTCGGCCGCCAAGCCTTGGCGCGCCGCCTCGAATACCGCTACCTGATCGCCGCTGGCCGGGCAGTCCAGTTCGTCGGCACGGGCGAAGTGGCTCATCAGCACGATCTTGGCCACCTTGCCGCTGGCCAGCAGACGCTGGTAGGCGCCGGCGTAATCCTTGGGGTGCAGGCCAACGCGGTGCATGCCCGAATCCAGCTTGAGCCACACTACGATGGGCTTGGCCAACGGCGCCTGCTCGATGGCTTCCAATTGCCACAGCGAATGCACCACGCACCAGAAGCTGTGTTCAACCGCCAATTGCAGTTCATCTGCCTCGAAAATGCCTTCCAGCAACAGCACCGGCGCCTTGATGCCACCGGCACGCAATTCCAGCGCTTCCTCGATACAAGCGACGGCAAAGCCATCAGCCTCGGCTTCCAGCGCCTGGGCGCAGCGCACGGCGCCATGGCCATAGGCATCGGCCTTGATCACCGCCAGGGCCTTGGCCCCATTGGCGAGTTCGCGGGCCAGACGGTAGTTGTGACGCAGGGCATCGAGGTCGATCAAAGCACGGGCAGGACGCATGACGGCTGTCTTCTTCTGGGCAGACTGGGGGCGTAAAAAACCCGGCAAGGCCTTGGCAGAGCCGGGCGAGCGTAAGGGTTAAGGCAAGGCAGCGACGACGGACAGCTCCACCAGGATCTCTGGTTCGCACAGTTTGGCCTCGACCGTGGCGCGGGCCGGTGCCACGCCTTTGGGCAGCCACTTGTCCCACACGCTGTTCATGCCTTCGAAATGCGCGTCGATGTCCTTCAGGTAAATGGTCACCGAGAGCAAACGCGTCTTGTCGGTACCGGCCAGGTCGAGCAGGCGCTCGATATTGCCCAGTACTTCGCGAGTCTGCTGCTCAATCCCCGCGTTCAGGTCGTCGCCCACCTGGCCGGCCAGGTAGACCGTGCCGTTGTGGGTAACGACCTGACTCATGCGCTCATTGGTGAGCTGGCGCTGGATTGACATGTTTTGCAGTCTCCTGGTGTTTGCCATAACGGGAAATATCGAGGCCTTCGGCACTGATTTGCGGCTTCTTGCGCGCCATCAGGTCGGCCAGGAAGCGACCCGACCCGCAGGCCATGGTCCAGCCCAGCGTGCCGTGGCCAGTGTTGAGGAACAGATTGCGGAACGGCGTGGCACCAACAATGGGCGTGCCATCGGGGGTGGTGGGGCGCAGGCCGGTCCAGAAACTCGCCTGGCTCAGATCACCGCCCTGAGGATAAAGATCGTTGACGATCATCTCCAGCGTTTCGCGTCGACGCGGGTTCAGCGACAGGTCGAAACCGGCGATTTCAGCCATGCCACCTACGCGGATGCGGTTGTCGAAACGGGTAATGGCGACCTTGAAGCTCTCGTCGAGGATGGTCGAGGTCGGTGCCATGGCCGGGTTGGTGATGGGCACGGTCAGCGAGTAGCCCTTGAGCGGGTACACCGGGGCCTTGATGCCCAGCGGCTTGAGCAGTTGCGGTGAGTAGCTGCCCAGCGCCAGCACGTAGCGGTCGGCGGTTTCCAGCTTGCCGTCGATGACCACGCCGTTGACGCGGTCGCCGGCGAAGTCCAGGCGCTCGATGTTCTGCCCGAAGCGGAACTCCACGCCCAGGTCCACGGCCATCTGGGCCAGCTTGGTGGTGAACATCTGGCAGTCGCCGGTCTGATCGTTGGGCAGGCGCAGGGCGCCGGCCAGGATGTCGGTGACATTGGCCAGGGCCGGTTCGACCCGGGCGATGCCGGCGCGGTCGAGCAGCTCGTAAGGCACGCCGGACTGCTCCAGCACGGCGATGTCCTTGGCGGCGTTGTCCAGCTGGGCCTGGGTACGGAACAGTTGGGTGGTGCCCAGGGTGCGGCCTTCATAGGCGATGCCGGTTTCGGCGCGCAGCTCGTCCAGGCAATCGCGGCTGTACTCGGACAGACGCACCATGCGCTCTTTGTTCACGGCGTAACGGCTGGCGGTGCAGTTGCGCAGCATCTGCGCCATCCACAGGTATTGGTCGATGTCAGCGGTGGCCTTGATGGCCAGCGGGGCGTGGCGTTCCAGCAGCCACTTGATAGCCTTGAGCGGCACACCCGGGGCAGCCCACGGCGAGGCGTAGCCAGGCGAGACCTGGCCGGCGTTGGCGAAACTGGTTTCCATGGCCACGGCGTTCTGGCGGTCCACGACCGTCACTTCAAAGCCCTGCCGCGCCAGATAATAGGCACTGGCGGTGCCGATCACACCGCTGCCAAGAACCAGAACTCGCATGCTCAATCCCTCAACGCGGATAACCGCTGACATTTGTTTTTTATTGCGAAGATGCGCGCAGTTTAAAAAACATCAGCCAGTGCTATTCACTATATAAAGGCCTATTATTGGCGAGAATTCTCGGCAAAAACGCCTTTTACGGAGGGGCATCGCCTATGCGTACCCAGCATCAGAGCAAACGCGAGCTCGACAAGATCGACCGCAATATTCTGCGGATTCTGCAGGCCGACGGGCGTATTTCCTTCACCGAGCTGGGCGAAAAGGTCGGCCTGTCGACCACCCCCTGTACCGAGCGGGTGCGGCGCCTGGAGCGCGAAGGGATCATCATGGGCTACAACGCCCGGCTCAACCCGCAGCACCTGAAGGGCAGCCTGCTGGTGTTCGTGGAGATCAGCCTGGACTACAAGTCGGGCGATACCTTCGAAGAATTCCGCCGCGCGGTGCTGAAGCTGCCGCATGTGCTGGAATGTCATTTGGTGTCGGGGGACTTCGACTACCTGGTGAAAGCGCGGATTTCCGAGATGGCCTCATACCGCAAGCTGCTGGGCGACATCCTGCTAAAACTGCCGCACGTGCGCGAATCCAAGAGCTATATCGTGATGGAAGAGGTGAAGGAGAGCCTGAGCCTGCCGATTCCAGACTGAGATTGGTGTTGCCTGCTTCCCGAGCTTTGCTCGGTCCCACACCGGTCGCGGCAGTGGTGTCAATGAAGCAAAGCTCTTAGCTTTTGGTGGCACTGCAGGCTCATGCCTGAAACACCAAAGGCTAAGA
>KI547172.1:54913-77121 GCA_000497835.1 gamma proteobacterium L18
TAAGAGCTTTGCCTCACTGATTCAACTGCCGCGACCGGTGTGGGACCGAGCAAAGCTCGGGAAGCAGGCGACACAATGTTCAGACCAACACCTGCCGAGTACTGGCAATGAAGGTGTGCACCGCCTTCTCGGCCATCGGATGAATCAACTCCACCGGCCGCGCCCCATTCGGGCACGGCAACCGCTCGGTGGTGCCGAACAACCGGCAAATCAACGGTCGCTCCTCATACACCGTGCAGCCGTTGGGCCCCAGGTGCACACAGTTCAGCTCTGCCAGCGCCGCTTCCTGCTCGGCCGCCGTCTTGCGCGGCAATCGGGCCATTTCTTCGGATGAGGTGGTCACCGGCCCGCAGCAATCGTGGCAGCCCGGCACACACTCGAACGAAGGGATCTGCTCACGCAGGAAAACAATCTTGTGGCGGTTGCAGCTCATTGGGACGGTACCTGTCGACGCGAGCCGACATTTTGCCTGCCCGCCCCCGCCAACCGATACCCCCGCCGGTCCCTCATTCCCGCCAGAACGGCTTGAGGCCCTCCTGCCGCGCCTCACGGGCCGTCAAACCGATGTCACGCAACTGATCCGCGTCCAGTTCCAGCAAGGCCTTGCGCGTGGTCAGGCGGTGCCACATCAGGCCCCAGAGGCCCAGGCCGCTGGGGGCCGATCGCACTCGCCGCTCATGGGCATCGAGTGCCTGGAGTTCCTGGCTGCGCAGCAGCAGACGCACATCGCTAAAGCCGTTCATGACCTTGCTCCTCGGTGGTGGTTGGGCACGAGGTCATGATCCGCTCGATACAGATCTCACTACAGATTCAAAAAACAGCTATATTTTCCATACAGATTCAGCGAAACGCCTTCTGAATGGTGTATTTTCTCGCTATCTGTATGGTCCCCACACTGCCCCGGGAGTACGCCATGACCCTGTATGTGAACCTCGCCGAATTGCTGGGCTCGCGCATCGAGCAGGGTTTCTATCGCCCCGGCGACCGCCTGCCATCGGTGCGCGCGCTCAGCGCAGAGCATGGCGTCAGCCTGAGCACCGTGCAGCAAGCCTACCGGGTGCTGGAAGACAATGGCCTGGCGGCGCCGCGGCCCAAGTCCGGCTACTTCGTGTCCAGCGCGCGTCAGTTGCCTGCACTGCCAGCCGTAGGCCGCCCCGCCCAGCGTCCGGTGGAAATTTCCCAGTGGGACCAGGTGGTGGAACTGGTACGCAGCGCCCCGCGCAAAGACATCGTGCAGTTGGGCCGCGGCATGCCCGACGTCAGCAGCCCAACGCTCAAGCCACTGCTGCGCAGCCTGGCGCAACTGGCGCGGCGCTCGGACCTGCCCGGCCTGTACTACGACACCGTCTACGGCTCCGAAGCCCTGCGCGAACAGGTGGCGCGCCTGCTGGTGGACTCCGGCTGCCAGTTGCAGGCCAGCGACTTGGTGATCACCACGGGCTGCCACGAAGCGCTGTCGGCCAGCATCCGCGCGGTGTGCGAGCCCGGCGACATCGTTGCCGTCGATTCGCCCAGCTTCTTCGGCGCCATGCAGACGCTCAAGGGCCTGGGCATGAAGGCGCTGGAGATCCCCACCGACCCCATCACCGGCATCAGCCTGGAAGCCTTGGAACTGGCGTTGGAGCAGTGGCCGATCAAGATCATCCAGCTGACCCCCAACTGCAACAACCCGCTGGGCTACGTGATGCCCGAGGCACGCAAACGTGCGTTGCTGACCCTGGCGCAACGCTATGACGTGGCGATCATCGAAGACGATGTGTACGGCGACCTGGCCTACACCTACCCGCGCCCACGCACCATCAAATCCTTCGACGAAGACGGCCGGGTGCTGCTGTGCAGCTCGTTCTCCAAATCCCTGGCACCCGGCCTGCGCATTGGCTGGGTAGCGCCAGGCCGCTATCTGGAGCGGGTGCTGCACATGAAGTACATCAGCACCGGCTGCACCGCCACGCAGCCGCAACTGGCCATCGCCGACTTCATCAAGGAAGGGCATTACGAACCGCACCTGAGGCGCATGCGCAGCCAGTACCAGCGCTCGCGCGACCTGATGATCGACTGGGTCAGCCGCTACTTTCCCGAGGGCACCCGCGCCAGCCGCCCCCAAGGGGGCTTTATGCTATGGGTGGAATTGCCGGAAAGTTTCGATACGCTGCGCCTGAACCGAGCTTTACTGGAGCAAGATGTGCAGATCGCCGTGGGCAGTATCTTTTCAGCCTCCGGCAAATACCGGAACTGCCTGCGGATGAACTTCGCCGCCCGCGCCACCGTCGAGATCGAAGCTGCTGTGCGCAAGGTCGGGGAAACGGCCAAGCGCTTGATTGCAGAAATGGATGCCGAGACTGAATGACTTTTACCCGCATGCCGGAGTCATAGCCACGCCTGCTCTGCCTTGTAAGGATCCCCGAGTTGCGAAACCACTGGCTGTTGCCACTGCTGATGCTCACCCTGCTGGCCGGTTGCGCCACCAGTATCCGCCATCGAGAACCCAGCCAGGCGCTGGCTGCCGACCGGTCGGCGTTCGGCCGTTCGGTGCAGGGCCAGGTCGCCGAACACGGCGGGCTGTCTGGCTTCCGCCTGCTGCCCAACGGCCCTGAAGCGTTTCGTGCGCGGGCCGAGCTGATCCGCAACGCGCAAACCAGCCTGGACCTTCAGTACTACATCGTCCACGACGGCCTCAGCACCCGCGCCCTGGTGCACGAACTGCTCAAGGCCGCCGACCGCGGCGTGCGCATCCGTATCCTGCTGGACGACACCACCAGCGACGGCCTGGACGACATCATCGCCACCCTGGCCGAACACCCCAACATCCAGATTCGCCTGTTCAACCCGCTGCACCTGGGCCGCGAAACGGGTGTCACGCGGGCCATGGGCCGGCTGTTCAACCTGTCGCAGCAGCATCGGCGCATGCATAACAAGCTGTGGATCGCCGACAACAGCATGGCGATTGTCGGGGGGCGCAACCTGGGCGACGAGTACTTCGATGCCGAGCCCAACCTGAACTTTACCGATATCGACCTGCTCAGCGTCGGCCCTGCCGCCGCGAACCTTGGGCAAAGCTTCGATCAATACTGGAACAGCGCCTTGAGCCGGCCCATCGGGGAATTCCTGTATTTCCAGCCCTCCCCCAAGGACCTGGTCAAGACCCGTGCGCGCCTAGAGGACTGGCTGGCCGATGCCCGCGAGCACCGCCCTGCCCTGTATCAGCGGCTGATGTCCTACCGCTTCGCGCCGCAGATGGCGACCTGGCGCAACGAACTGATCTGGGCCGACAGCCAGGTGCTGTGGGACGCCCCCAGCAAGGTGCTGGCACGCGACGAACCCGATCCGCATCTGCTGCTGACCACGCAGTTGGCGCCACAGTTGAAGGATGTGCATCAGGAATTGATGCTGATTTCCGCTTATTTCGTGCCGCGCGAGCCGGGGTTGCTGTACCTGACCGGGCGCGCTGACGCCGGCGTGTCGGTGCGCCTGCTGACCAACTCGCTGGAGGCCACTGACGTGCCGGCCGTGCATGGCGGCTACGCGCCTTATCGCAAGGCATTGCTGGAGCACGGCGTGAAGCTGTACGAACTGCGTCGACAACCAGGCGAGCTACCCAAGCGCAAGCTGCTGGGTTTCCATGGCAGCTCGGACTCCAGCCTGCACAGCAAGGCGATGATCTTTGACCGCCAGCGAGTGTTCGTCGGCTCGTTCAATTTCGATGCGCGCTCGGTGCTGTGGAACACCGAAGTGGGCGTGCTGGTGAACAGCCCGGAGCTGGCCGGGCGCACGCGCGAGCTGGCGTTGCAGGGTATGTCACCCGCGCTCAGCTACCAGGCGGTGCTGCAGAACGGCAAGGTGGTGTGGGTGACGGAGGATAACCACCACCTGCACACCCTGACCACCGAGCCTGGGGATTTGTGGCGCCGGTTCAATGCGTGGATGAGCAGGGCCATCGGTCTTGAGAAGATGCTGTAGCCGGGAGCGGTTACAGAGGCACGACATACACTGTGGGACCGGGCGAAGCTCGGGAAGGGGCCCGTCAGGTTATCCGCGTTGCCTGCTTCCCGAGCTTACGCCCGGTCCCACAGTATTAGTCTCATCCAGGGTGCTACGCCGGCAGTTCCAGCGCATGGGGTTTGCGCGCCAGTAACACCAACCCGAACGCCCCCGCCGCCATCAGCAACGGCAACGCATGCCCACTTACCCACTGGCTGCCCGCCCCGGCCAGCACCGGCCCGATCAGGCAGCCAATGCCCCACAACTGCGCCACATGAGCGTTGGCCCGCACCAGTGCATCATCGCGATAGCGCTCGCCAATCAACACCAGCGACAAGGTGAACAGCCCCCCGGCGCTGGCACCGAAAATCACCCACAACGGCCAGATGGCCAGGGTCTCGATCAGCAGTGGAATCGCCAGGCTCGACAGCATCAAGGCCACTGCACAGCCAAAAAACAACGTGCGCCGCGACATCCGGTCGGCCAAGGCACCTATGGGTAACTGCAACAGCGCGTCGCCCACCACCACGGTGCTGACCATGAACAAGGCAACTTGCGCGGTGAAGCCCTGCTGCAGGCAATACACGGGTAACAGGGTCAGGATCATCGCCTCGAAGGCCGCGAACAGGGCAATTGCCCAGGCAATCACGGGCAGCCGCCGGCAGAAGCCCGCAAGGTCGAGCAATGTCACCCCGCATGCCTCGGCACTGGGCGCGCCGCTGCGGCCCAACAGCAACAGGGGCGAGACCACCAGCAGCCCCACGCCGACCCAGAAACCGTAATCATGATCAGTGCCCAGCACGCCCAGCAACAATGGCCCGCACAGCTGGCTTAGCGCGTAGCTGCTGCCATACAGCGCCACCAGACGGCCGCGCCATTGCTCCACGACAATCTGGTTGATCCAGCTTTCGCCCAGGATGAAGACGATGGTCAGCACCATGCCGATCACCAGGCGCAACGCCAGCCACACGACGTAGCTGGGCAATAGCGCCAGCAGGCCCAGGGACAGCGCCCCGCCCCACAGGCACAGGCGCATCAACCCCGGCGTGCCGAAGCGCGCGGCCAGGCGGCTGGCGAGACCGGCGCCAGCCAGCACGCCAATGGCCGGCATCGACGCCATGACGCCAATGGCAAAGCTGCCGTAGCCCCACCCCTCAAGCCGCAGCGACACCAGCGGCATGCTCACGCCCAACGCCAGGCCTACGCTCAACACGGCGCTCAGCACAGCGAAATAGGTACCCCAACGCATTTCCCACGCTCCTGTGGATAACTGCCAAGACGACACAGCCGGGACTTCCCTGGGGAAGGCCCGGCTGTGTCGAGATCATGTAGCCGCTACCGAAGGCTGCGGCTACGGGGCTTTTACAGCTTGATCCAGGTCGCCTTCAGTTCGGTGTACTTGTCGAACGCGTGCAGCGACTTGTCGCGGCCGTTGCCCGACTGCTTGAAGCCACCGAACGGCGCGGTCATGTCGCCACCGTCGTACTGGTTCACCCACACGCTGCCGGCGCGCAGCGCCTTGGCGGTCAGGTGGCCCTTGGAAATGTCCGAGGTCCACACCGCAGCGGCCAGGCCGTACGGGGTGTCGTTGGCGATGTTGATGGCTTCCTCGACGGTGTCGAAGGCAATCACCGACAGCACCGGCCCGAAGATTTCTTCCTGGGCAATGCGCATGGCGTTGTTCACGCCGTCGAAAATGGTCGGCTCAACGTAGGTGCCGCCGGTTTCTTCCAGGATGCGCTTGCCGCCCACCAGCAGCTTGGCGCCGTCGGTGTGGCCCGCTTCGATGTAGGACAGCACGGTGTTCATCTGCTGGGTGTCCACCAGGGCGCCCACGGTGGTTTCCGGGTCCAGCGGGTTGCCCGGCTTCCAGGCTTTCAGTGCTTCGAGCACCATCGGCAGGAACTGGTCCTTGATGGAGCGTTCCACCAGCAGGCGCGAGCCGGCGGTGCAGACTTCGCCCTGGTTGAAGGCAATGGCGCTGGCAGCCGATTCAGCGGCAGCTTTCAGGTCCGGGGCATCGGCGAACACGATGTTCGGGCTTTTGCCGCCGGCTTCCAGCCACACGCGCTTCATGTTCGACTCACCGGCGTAGATCATCAGTTGCTTGGCGATCTTGGTGGAGCCGGTGAACACCAGGGTGTCCACGTCCATGTGCAGGGCCAGGGCCTTGCCCACCGTGTGGCCGTAGCCGGGCAGTACGTTGAACACGCCTTTCGGGATGCCGGCTTCGATCGCCAGTTCAGCGATGCGGATGGCGGTCAGTGGCGACTTTTCCGACGGCTTGAGGATCACCGAGTTACCGGTGGACAGCGCCGGGCCGAGTTTCCAGCAAGCCATCATCAGCGGGAAGTTCCACGGCACGATGGCCGCTACCACGCCTACTGGCTCGCGGGTAACCAGGCCCAGTTGGTCATGCGGGGTGGCCGCGACTTCGTCGTAGATCTTGTCGATGGCCTCGCCGCTCCACGACAGGGCATTGGCAGCGCCAGCCACGTCGATGCTCAGCGAGTCGCTGATCGGTTTGCCCATGTCCAGGGTTTCCAGCAGCGCCAGCTCTTGCGCATTCTGCTTGAGCAGGCCGGCAAAGCGGATCATGGTGGCTTTGCGCTTGGCCGGGGCCAGGCGCGACCACACGCCGCTGTTGAAGGTGCTGCGCGCGTTTTCCACGGCGCGCTGGGCGTCGGCCAGGTCACAGCTGGCAACCTGCGCCAGGAGGCGACCGTCGACCGGGCTCAGGCACTCGAACGTGGCGCCGGAAGCGGCAGCAGTGTATTCACCGTTGATGAATGCACGGCCTTCAATCTTCAAATCCCGGGCACGTTGTTCCCAGTCCGCACGAGTCAAAGTGGTCATACGTATCCCCTCCTCTTATTGATTTGCAGCGCACGCGCAGGATAATCGCGCACGCATCCGAATAGGGCCGGGCCAAAAAAACGACTCACGGCATCCGCCACCCTAAACCAGTCCGGCCCAGATTTTCAATATATTTGACAACAAACCATAAAAAGCCGTGTCATGTTTGTTTTATTGGACAACCGAGGAGGATTCGCCCATGAGCATCGAAAGCATCGTCGATTTTGCACTGGCCACCACGCCGGCCGACCACTACCGTCCCGCCGCGGAAAAGATTCTCAAGGGCGACCCTGCGCAGAAGGTGCACCACCACTACTCAAGCCCGTGCGAGCAGTTTGGCGCGGGTGTATGGGAAGGCGCGGTTGGCCAGTGGACCGTCAACTATACCGAGCATGAGTACTGCGAAATCGTGCAGGGCGTGTCGGTGCTGCGCGACCTGGATGGCAACGCCAAGACCCTGCGTGCCGGTGACCGTTTCGTCATCCCGGCAGGCTTTCGCGGCACCTGGGAAGTGCTGGAGGCGTGCCGCAAGATCTACGTGATGTTCGAACAAAAGGCCTGATCCCGTAGCCGCTGCCGAAGGCTGCCCTGGCCTGGCGGCAGCGGCTACAGGGATGGGCTACCTGCTGCGATCACTGCCGGCGCCGACGCATGATGGGGTGTCCATCCGGACTTCACCCATCAAAAGGAAGTGAACTCATGACCAACGAACAAGCCATTGCCGCCATCCAGCACCTGGTCGGCAGCCCCTACGTGCCCAGCGTGAAAACCTACATCACCGAACTCACCCAGCGCCCCCGCATTGTCGGGCCCGGCGAAATATCCACGCGCGAGTACGATGCCCAACGCATCAACATCGCGGCCAACAGCGATGGTCAGATCGTCTCGTTCCATTTGGGCTGAGCCCCCCTCCCTAGAAGACATTGCCGGCTTCCGTTTCGGCTGACACCGTCGCCCGCCGGCCAGCCAGCCAGCCAGCCAAATTGCAGGCAAAAAAAACCCGCCGTTAGGCGGGTTTTTTTCAAAGGACGCAATCAATTACTTGATTTTGCCTTCTTTGTACATCACGTGCTTGCGAACAACCGGATCATATTTCTTGATCTCGATTTTGTCCGGGGTAGTACGCTTGTTCTTGTCGGTAGTGTAGAAATGACCAGTACCGGCACTCGAAATCAAACGAATCAATTCACGCATGATTTTGCTCCCTTAGACCTTGGCGCCAGCAGCGCGGATTTCGGCCAGCACGACATCAATGCCACGCTTGTCGATGATACGCATGCCTTTGGCGGATACGCGCAGACGCACGAAACGCTTCTCGGACTCGACCCAGAAGCGGTGATGCTGCAGGTTCGGCAGGAAACGACGACGGGTTTTGTTGTTTGCGTGGGAAATGTTATTCCCAGTCACCGGACCCTTACCGGTAACTTGACATACTCTCGACATGCCTCAGCCCTCTAAAACCACATGCCCAACCCGGCATGGGTTGGCCGCTTATCTCTCAGTCTTGGCGCCAGGCGCCGCGTTTCTTCAGGGGTCTTACCAGCTCCGCACACAGGCGAAGGTTCTGGGCCCCTAGAAAAGAGCGCTGCTTTATACCAGAAAGACCTGCGTGCAACAACTCTGACCGCACTTTCAATTTTCCATCCAGGACCGCCGCAGAGCGCAAAGGCCGCCGTTACAGGGCGCGTTGGCGGTCAACCGCTCGTCGCACCGTTGATGAAAATTTGGATGGTCAACCGCGCCAGAGATCTCTAGGGTAGGGACTTTCTCCAGACTGCACTGGCAGATGGGCCATCAATCAGCCAAGGAAATCACCATGCGCCTAGCGACTTTGCCGCTGCTGCTCGCCCCCCTTTTCAGCCCGTTGCTGGCGTATGCCGCACCGCTGACCGTGTGCACCGAAGCCAGCCCCGAAGGTTTCGACGTGGTGCAGTACAACTCGCTGACCACCACCAACGCCTCCGCCGACGTGCTGATGAACCGTCTGGTGGACTACGATACCGCCCAAGGCAAGGTGGTGCCGAGCCTGGCCGACAGCTGGAGCCTGTCCACCGATGGCCTGACCTACGAGTTCAAGCTGCACCCGGGGGTGAAATTCCACAAGACCGAGTATTTCACCCCCACCCGTGACCTCAGCGCCGAAGACGTGGTGTTCAGCTTCCAGCGCATGCTCGACGACGGCAACCCCTGGCACAAGATCGCCCAGAGCGGCTTCCCGCATGCACAGTCGATGCAGTTGCCTGACCTGATCAAGAAAATCGACGCGGTGGACCCGCTGACCGTGCGCTTCACCTTGAACCACCCGGATTCAACCTTCCTGGCCACGTTGACCATGGGCTTTGCCTCGATTTACTCCTCGGAGTACGCTGACCAACTGCTGCGCGCCAACGCCCAGGACAAATTCAACAGCCAACCCATCGGCACCGGCCCGTTCATCTTCGGCCGCTTCCAGAAGGACGCCGTGGTGCGCTACCGCGCCAACCCCAACTACTTCCGGGGCAAGCCTGCGGTTGACCCGCTGATTTTTGCCATCACCGGCGACCCCACCGTGCGCCTGCAGAAACTCAAGCGCAACGAGTGCCAGATCGCCCTGTCGCCCAAACCCTTGGACATCAGCGCGGCCAGCAGCGACAGCGCCTTGCAGGTGATCAAGACCCCGGCCTTCATGACCGCCTTCGTGGCCATCAACAGCCAGCACCCGCCGCTGGACAAGCCGCAGGTGCGCCAGGCGATCAATCTGGCGTTCGACAAGGCCAACTACCTCAAGGCGGTGTTCGAAGACTCCGCCGTGGCCGCCAAGGGCCCCTACCCGCCCAACACCTGGAGCTACGCCAAGGACCTGCCCGGCTACGCCTATGACCCCGCCAAGGCCCGCGACCTGCTGGCCAAGGCCGGCCTCAAGGATGGCTTCAGCACCACCATCTGGACGCGACCATCGGGCAGCCTGCTCAACCCCAACCCCAGCCTGGGCGCGCAAATGCTGCAGGCAGACCTGGGCAAGGTTGGCATCAAGGCCGATATCCGTGTGATCGAATGGGGCGAGCTGATCCGTCGCGCCAAGGCTGGCGAGCACGACCTGCTGTTCATGGGCTGGGCTGGCGACAACGGTGACCCGGATAACTTCCTGACCCCGCAGTTTTCCTGTGCGGCCGTGCAGTCGGGCACCAACTTCGCCCGCTACTGCGACCCGGCACTGGACAAGCTGATCACCGCTGGCAAGACCACTGGCGATCAGGGCGTGCGCAGCCGCCTGTACCTGCAGGCACAACAGCAGATTCAGGAGCAGGCACTGTGGGTGCCACTGGCGCATCCGACCGCTGCCGTACTGGCGCGCAAGGACGTCAAAGGCTACGAGGTAAGCCCATTTGGCCGTCAGGACTTCGCCAAGGTCACAGTCGGTCCATAAGACGGACCTGGCGCACCAAACCAGGGCCGCGATGCGGCCCTGCACGTTTCAGGGGCAAAACAAAACCGCTGATGTTCTGCAAACGCCGTCGATTGGCCGGAAAACGACATGGCAGGCATATTGCTACTACTTAGCCACCTAAGTAGTAGTTGTAAGGAAGGCCCATGTCCCTGCGCAGTGATTCGATGCAGCTCTCCTCCGCCGAGCGCCGTTGGCTCCCCTGGTTCGGCAAGACCGGCAAACTGGCCATGCGTTGGGCCTGCCACTGGAACAAGGCCGCTGGCCCCACCCTGGAAAAAACGTTCGAGGCCATCGCCGACACCCGCGTGAAGGTGTTGCAGCACTGGGCGCAGGAGCAATGGCAGCACCTGGGCGAACTGGCCGCACTGCTGGCCCGCGAATCGGGCGGACTCGATGCCACGTTGCTGAGCGAAAAACTGCGCCAGGCGCCGTCCTTCTCGGAGCTGTTCGTGATTGGCGTTGATGGCGCGCTGCAGGCCAGCACCTTTACCGGCCACATGGGAAATCGTGCGGTCAACCCTGCGGCGCTCAAGGAGGGCCTGAAGGCACCCTTTCTCCACGGTCCCTATGTCGACCCGCTGACCGTGCAAATCGGCCCGTCGACCTCGCGTTTCCATGACCAGGTCACGCTGATGTTCTATCAGCCGCTCAAGCATGACGGCAAAGTGCTGGGCTGCCTGTGTGGCCGCGTGCCCAACGACGTACTGGGCGACCTGATCCAGCGCGAAGCTGGGCACATCTTCCCCGAATCGGGCGACAACTACCTGTTCATGGCGCATTCGAAGTTCGACGCGTCCATAGCGGCTGGCACCGCCCTGTCGCGGTCACGCTTCGAAGACGATGCCTTCACCGGCGGCGACAACCTGAAGAGCGGCGTGAACACGGCCTTCGGCACCGTGCGTATCCAGCACCACACCGAGCTGGAGCTGCGCTTCACCGACCCGGCCACCGGCCAACTGCACCCCGGCATCCGCGAAACCATGCGCACCGGTAGCAACCTGTTCGTCACCTACCCGGGCTATTCCGACTACCGCCACATTCCCGTGGTAGGCAAAGGCGTGACCTTTCAGCTGCCTGGTTCGCCAGACCGCTGGGGCATGATGTGCGAAGCCGACCTGGAAGAGGTCTACCGCCGCCGCTCGTTGACCCACGGCCTGATGAAGCCGTACCTGGCAACCATGGCCGGATTGTTCGCCTGCAACTTCGCCGTGCAGCACTACAGCGGTCTGGACCAGACCTTCATCGACCTGATCCAGGCCGGCAGCATCCTGCTGGCTGCCTGGCTGTTCAGCGCCATCGGCCCCAAACGCCTGGCCGCACGCCTGGAAGCCATGACCGACGTGATCCGCACCATCGCCGAGGGCGAAGGCAACCTGCGCCAGCGCCTGGACACCAGCCAGTTGGCCAACGATGAGACCGGCGACATGGGCCGCTGGATCAACAGCTTCATCGACAACCTCGATGCGGTGGTGGGCCAAGTCATCGCCGCCTCCAACTCCGTGGGTCAAACCAACGAAATGATGCTGGGCAAAAGCCGCATGGCCGGCCAGACCTCCAATGACGTGGCCCAGGCCATCCACCGCATGATGATCATCGTCGAAGGCCAGCTGGGCGAAATCCAGCAAGCCTCGCTGACCGCCGAGCAGATGAAGCGCGCCATGGACGAGGTGGTCCTGCGCGCCCAGGAGCAATTCGCCTCGGTACAGGCCGGCACCCAATCGATCCGCGACGTGGTGCAGCGCTCCGCCACCAGCGTGCAGGAACTGGACAAACGCATGAACGAAATCGGTACCTTTACCGGCCTGATCACCGACATTACCAACCAAACCAACCTGCTGGCCCTGAACGCCGCCATCGAAGCCGCCCGCGCCGGTGAAAACGGTCGCGGCTTCGCCGTGGTCGCCGACGAAGTCCGCACCCTGGCCAACCGCACCGCCCAGGCCGCCGGCCAGATCCGCAACATGGTCGAAGGCCTGCAAACCGAGACCCGCAACGCCGTGGCCTTCATGGAAGGCGGCGTGCAGAACGTCGACCAAAGCCTGCGCCTGGCCGAAAGCGCCTCCTCGGAGAACGTGCATTTGCATGAAGCCGTGGAGAACCTATTCGGCATTATCCAGCAACTCAACGAGAAGAGCCTGGACTGCGGGCAGACCATCAAACAGGTCGACCAAGCCAGTGGTGATATGCGCCAGACGGTGGTGGTGCTGCAGCACAGTGCAGAGCGGGTGAAGCACAATGCGAGCAAGTTGCAGCAGTTGGTGGGGCAGTTTGAGGTGACGGCGGGGGCTGCCTGACGCTCGGCTGAAATATTCGGCAAAACGTTGACATTGGTAGCACCTCGCTCTAACGTCGTCGATTGTAGACAACGTATACGTGCTATTTTTGGAGTGCTACCATGGCCTCACCTGTCCTGTCCTTCCGCGTGGAGTCAGACCTCATCGACCAGCTCGACCAGTTGGCTGCGGCAACTGATCGCGACCGTCAATACCACCTTAAACGCGCCTTGGCTCGCTACGTGGAAGCAGAATCGTGGCATTTCCGTGCCGTAGCCGAGGGGATCGCGGACGCGGAAGCAGGCAACCTTACCGATCTGGATGCCGTGAAGGCTAAGTGGGAAGCGCGTGCCAAAAATCGCATTGACCAGCAAAGCGGAAAGTGACCTTGAAGGCATCTTCGAACACTACGCCCGTTTGATTGGCAACGAACGAGCCGAAGTTATCGCTTTCAGCGTCATCGAGGCGCTTGCCACACTCGAGGCCTTCCCACACCTCGGCAGGGCTTCCGACATCCCCGATTGCAGGGAGCTGATCTTCTCGAAATACCCTTACCGCGCGGTTTACACCGTCAAGGGGGATGCTTTGCTCATTTACCGAATTCTGCATCAGCAGGCCGAACGCCCGGAAGACTGGTAACCACTGGCGCGTAGCCGCAGCCTGCGGCAGCGGCTACGCAACGGATATGATCCAGGGAAAGAGAACGCCTTGAAATTCCAGGTTGCAAAATCGCCCAGCCCTTATCGAGCAAGGCCTCAAAGGGGCTCTTGCTTGCGTCGCGTCATTCGCCTTCCAGATACTCAGGCACAATGCATTCCCAACGATAAGGAACATCGCGCGAATGGCATTGAAGTACACCCCCAAGGTCGGAGAAGTCTTGGAATGCGACTTCGGCGAATTTCTCAGCCCTCCCCCGAAACCAATCCATGACGGGCTGATCCCTCCAGAAATACGAAAACGGCGATTGGCTATCGTCCTGAATGGACGGCTGCCCAATGGCTGCGTGCTCGTGGTGCCGGTTTCATCCAGCGAAAACACAAACGCCGAGATTCGCGGCTTTCATATCCGCTTGGCAACAGAACTGTTTCCCGTCACCAGCTTTTATGACGAACGAGAGAGATGGGCGCTTGCCGAATGCATCACCCATGTTTCAAAAAGCAGGCTGTCGCAGATCAAGGAGCGAGGAGTTCCACTTCCTAGCTACCTGCCCAGAGAAAAAGTGGCGGAAATCCAAAAAGCGGTAATTAAAACCATCAGCGCATCGGCGCTGCTGAACTCTGTCGGCCAGGGCCAAACACCGGATACATCTTGCCCGACAAAGGGAGAGAACGAGGTTTGACGTTCAGAGGTGAACCCAGTTAGTATTCCAGCATTGGCCTTTGAGCCCTTTGCTACACCTAGTGCCTACACGGCCTAGAAAAAACCCACCTCATGGTGGGTTTTTTCGTTTTCAGCGCCCTGCCTTTAGCTGCTATAGCCACCCATACTCCACCATCGACAACGGCTCCCCCTCGCCAATGATGAAGTGGTCCAGCACCCGCACCTCCACCAACGCCAACGCCTCCTTGAGCCGCTGTGTCAGCACCCGGTCCGCATGACTGGGTTCGGGGTTACCCGAAGGATGGTTGTGGCACAGAATCAGCGCCGCCGCGTTATGGGCCAAGGCCCGCTTCACGACCTGACGCGGGTAAACCGCTGCCCCGTCGATGGAACCGCGAAACAGCACCTCGAAACCCAGTACCCGATGTTTGGTATCCAGATACAGGCAGCCAAACACCTCATGAGGCTCGTGCCGCAGCATGGCCTTGAGGTAGTCGCGCACTGCGCGGGGACTCTCCAGGGCTGAATCGCGTGTCAGGCGCTCCGCCAGATGCCGACGCGACATCTCCAGCACCGCCTGCAACTGGGCAAACTTGGCGGGCCCAAGGCCTGGCTTGGCGCTAAATGCCGCCTGATCAGCCTCCAGTAACGCCCGCAGGCTGCCGAAGCCCTCCAACAAGGTACGCGCCAGGTCGACAGCGCTTTTGCCCGCCACCCCGGTACGCAGGAATATCGCCAGCAATTCAGCGTCCGAAAGCGCAGCCGCCCCCTGTTTCAACAGCTTTTCCCGCGGGCGTTCAGCCGCGGGCCAATCTCGAATACTCATGGCGTCTCCTTGCCAGTACGCGCGCTGCTCCCTGCTTGGCGCTGTGCTATCTTAGCCCATCTTTTTTGCACGGTGAGCCGGCCCGGGGAGGTGCCATCACCGAGCGTCATCACTGGATCTGAAGGCAGGCCTATGCAGCGGCTGTATCGAAAACGCATCGTTCTGGGCGTAGGCGGCGGCATTGCCGCCTACAAGAGCGCCGAGCTGGTTCGCAGGCTTCTGGACCAGGGCGCCGAGGTGCGCGTGGTCATGACCCGCGGCGGCGCCGAGTTCATCACCCCGCTGACCATGCAGGCGTTGTCCGGCCACCCCGTGCACCTGGACTTGCTGGACCCTGCCGCCGAAGCGGCCATGGGGCACATCGAGCTGGCCAAGTGGGCCGATCTGGTGCTGATTGCGCCGGCTACTGCCGACCTGATTGCGCGCCTGGCCCAGGGCCTGGCCAATGACCTGCTGACCACCCTGGTGCTGGCCACCGACGCCACCGTGGCGCTGGCCCCGGCCATGAACCAGGCCATGTGGCGCGACCCGGCCACCCAGGCCAACCTGCAGCTGCTGCAAAGCCGCGAGATGAAGGTGTTCGGCCCGGCCGCCGGCAGCCAGGCCTGTGGCGACATCGGCCTGGGCCGCATGCTGGAAGCCACCGAGCTGGCCCAGTGCGCCGCCGACTGCTTCCAGCACCTGGCGCTGACCGGCAAGCACGTCGTGATTACGGCCGGCCCCACCCAGGAAAACATCGACCCGGTGCGCTACATCACCAACCACAGCTCCGGCAAAATGGGCTTCGCCCTGGCCGAGGCTGCGGTGGAAGCCGGCGCCCGCGTGACCCTGATCAGCGGCCCGGTGCACCTGCCCACGCCCGATCGCGTCAGCCGCATCGACGTGGTCAGCGCCCGCGACATGCTGGCGGCCTGCGAGGCGGCGATCCCGTGCGATGTATTTATCGCGTCGGCCGCCGTGGCGGACTATCGCCCCGAAGTCGTCGCCGCACAGAAACTGAAGAAAGACCCTACAAACGGCGACGGCCTTCTCCTGCAAATGGTGCGCAACCCGGACATCCTGGCCACTATCGCCACCCGTCCCGACCGCCCGTTCAGTGTCGGCTTCGCTGCCGAAACCGAGCACTTGCTCGATTACGCGGCACGCAAATTGAAAGACAAAAACCTCGACCTGATTGTCGCCAATGACGTGGCCAACCCCAGCATCGGCTTCAACAGCGAAGAAAATGCGGTCAGCCTGATTGACCGCGGGCTCAACACCACGGTGTTCACCCAGACCAGCAAGGGCAAGATTGCCCGCCAGATCGTTTCCTTTATCGCCCAACGGCTAGACCAGGTTTAACCATGCACGCTTTGCAAGCCAAGATTCTCGACCCACGCATCGGCAACGAATTCCCGCTGCCGCAGTACGCCACCCCTGGCTCCGCCGGCCTGGACCTGCGCGCCCTGCTCAAGGAAGACACCGTCCTTGAGCCAGGCCAGACCCTGCTGATCCCTACCGGCCTGTCGATCTACATCGGCGACCCGGGCCTGGCGGCGATGATCCTGCCGCGCTCGGGCCTGGGCCACAAACACGGCATCGTGCTGGGCAACCTGGTGGGCCTGATCGACTCCGACTACCAGGGCGAGCTGATGGTGTCGTGCTGGAACCGTGGCCAGACTGCGTTCACCATCACCGTCGGCGAGCGCATCGCGCAGCTGGTGCTGGTGCCCGTGGTTCAAGCGCACTTCGAACTGGTCGATACATTCGACGAAACCCAGCGCGGTGCTGGTGGATTCGGCCACTCGGGCAGCAATTGACTACGCTTGCCTGACAGCTGAGGCGCGGCCGAGACAGCCGACGGTCAAAGGGAGATGCGCGGTGAACGATTTCACAGCAAGCGGCCAGGTCGGCGCTACTGATACAAGTGCGCCACAAGTACGCACCGCCCTGTGGGTGGCTGTGATGGGGTTGGCCGTGGCTACCGTGCTGGTGGGCTTCGGGCTGCCCAGCCCGTCGCCTGATACGGTGTTCCGTTCCATGGCCCGCATGGCCGGTGCCAGCCAGGCCGTGGTGCTGCAAAAGCACATTGCCGTGGTAGTGGCCGAGACCGACGGTGCCGCACATCGACCCGAAGTGGCTCAGGCCACGCATACCCCGGGCGCCCTGCTGCCTTCGCTGAGCTACCTGCCCGGCCTGGTCGACGCCTACGTCGCAGGCAAAGGCCAGGCTGCACTGGACAGTAATCGCCCATCGCCGATCAACTTCGTCACCCTGGACCTGATCCGCCAAGTGGAATCGGGCAAACGGCCGGCCCTGCAGGCACAGAAGGTGGGCGAGCGCTGGCTGGTCTACAGCCTGGCGCCTATCTACGACGCCACGGGCGCGACGGTGCTGGGCACACTGCTGCTGAGCTTCGACCTGAGCACGCTGACCGCCGAATTCGGCAGCCTGCCGGAAGGCTTCGGGGAAGTGGTGCTGGAGCAGCGCTTCAATCAAGGCCCCACGCAAACCCTGTTCAAAGGCGGCGCCGCTGCGCTGGACGATCGCTACCCCGTCGACATCGACAGCTGGACCCTGACGTTCACCCCCGGCCCCCTGTTCAAATCACCCCTGCAGTGGCGCAGCATGGTGTTCTGGGCCCTGGCCCTGCTGGTTGCGGTCGGCACGGCGTGGCTGTCACTGTCCATGCTGGCACGTCGCCTGCGAACCCAGGTGGCCGGCGATGCCCGACAATTGACCCAGCTGATCCAAGAACTCTCGGGCGGAAAAGCCGTCAAAGCCTTCAGTTTGAGCCTGCCAGAGCTCAACATCGTGGCCGCAAGCCTTGCCAGGCTGTCGTTGCAGGGCAACCGCCATGACACGCCGCAGGGTAATGCCAGCAGCAAAGCATGGACAGTGGACCTGCTGGACAAAGCAGCCTTCGGCCCGAAAGGATCGTTGAAAGACAACCCGGCAATACTCGATATCGCTGCCCCCGACGACGATCAGGACCCCCTGAGAATGGAGCAACTCAACGCTATGAACAGCCAAGCGCACGTCGCACCTCAGTTTCCCGATAGTATTTTCCGCGCCTACGACATCCGTGGGGTTTTCGGTGACACCTTGACCGCCGAAACCGCCTACTGGATCGGCCGTGCCATTGGCTCGCAAAGCCTCGCCCAGGGCGAACCCAACGTTTCGGTAGGCCGTGACGGCCGCCTGTCCGGCCCGGTGCTGGTGCAGCAACTCATCCAGGGCATCGCCGACACCGGCTGCCATGTCAGCGACGTCGGCCTGGTGCCTACGCCTGCGCTGTACTACGCAGCCAACGTGCTGGCAGGCAAGTCCGGGGTCATGCTGACCGGCAGCCACAACCCGCGCGACTACAACGGCTTCAAGATTGTCATTGCCGGCGACACCCTGGCCAACGAGCAGATCCAGGCCCTGCATGACCGCCTCAAGACCAACGACCTGGCCAGCGGCAAGGGCACCATCGAGAAGGTCGAGATCCTGGATCGCTACTTCAAGCAGATCAAGGACGACATCGTCCTAGCCAAGAAGCTGAAAGTGGTCGTGGACTGCGGCAACGGCGCGGCCGGCGTCATCGCCCCGCAACTGATCGAAGCCCTGGGCTGTGAAGTGATCCCGCTGTTCTGCGACGTGGACGGCAACTTCCCCAACCACCACCCGGACCCGGGCAAGCTTGAAAACCTGGAAGACCTGATCGCCAAGGTCAAGGAAACCGGCGCCGACCTGGGCCTGGCCTTCGACGGCGATGGCGACCGCGTGGGCGTGGTGACAAACAAGGGCAGCGTGGTGTTCCCCGACCGCCTGCTGATGCTGTTCGCCAAGGACGTGGTGTCGCGCAACCCTGGTGCCGACATCATCTTCGACGTCAAATGCACCCGCCGCCTGACCCCGCTGATCACCGGCTACGGTGGCCGCCCGGTCATGTGGAAAACCGGTCACTCGCTGATCAAGAAGAAGATGAAACTCAGCGGCGCGCTGCTGGCCGGCGAAATGAGCGGCCACATCTTCTTCAAGGAGCGCTGGTTCGGCTTTGACGACGGTATTTACAGCGCCGCGCGCCTGCTGGAGATCCTCAGCCAGGAGAAAGACAGCGCCGAAGACCTGTTCGCCGCCTTCCCGAACGATATTTCTACCCCCGAAATCAATATACATGTGACCGACGAGGGTAAATTCAGCATCATTGATGCTCTGCAACGCGACGCACAATGGGGCGACGCCAACCTGACCACCATCGACGGTGTGCGGGTGGACTATCCCAAGGGCTGGGGGCTGGTACGCGCCTCCAATACAACGCCCGTGCTGGTGCTGCGTTTCGAGGCCGACGACCAGGCCGAACTCGAACGCATCCAGAACGTTTTCCGCGCAGAGCTGAAGAAAATCGCCCCTGATCTCCAACTACCGTTCTGATTTGTTCCACTGGAGCCCTGCATGACCCTCGAACGTGATGCCGCCACCAACGTCGCCAAGGTATTGTCCGAAGCGCTGCCCTACATCCGCCGCTTTGTCGGCAAGACGCTGGTGATCAAGTACGGCGGCAACGCCATGGAGAGCGAAGAGCTCAAGACCGGCTTTGCCCGTGACATCGTGCTGATGAAGGCGGTGGGCATCAACCCGGTGGTCGTGCACGGCGGTGGCCCGCAAATCGGCGACCTGCTCAATCGCCTGTCGATCAAAAGCGAGTTCATCGATGGCATGCGCGTCACCGACGCGCAGACCATGGACGTGGTGGAGATGGTCCTCGGCGGCCAGGTGAACAAGGACATCGTCAACCTGATCAACCGCCATGGCGGCAGCGCCATCGGCCTGACCGGCAAGGACGCCGAGCTGATCCGCGCGAAGAAACTGCAAGTCACCCGCCAGACGCCGGAAATGACCACGCCCGAAATCATCGATATCGGCCACGTGGGCGAAGTGGTCGGGGTCAACACCGACCTGCTGAACATGCTGGTGAAAGGCGACTTCATCCCCGTGATAGCGCCAATCGGCGTGGGCCCGGACGGTGAGTCGTACAACATCAACGCCGACCTGGTGGCGGGCAAGGTTGCCGAGGCCCTGAAGGCCGAGAAACTGATGCTGCTGACCAACATCGCCGGCCTGATGGACAAGCAGGGCAACGTGCTGACCGGCCTGAACACCGAGCAGGTCAACGCCCTGATCGCCGACGGCACCATCTACGGCGGCATGCTGCCAAAGATTCGCTGTGCGCTGGAAGCGGTGCAAGGCGGCGTGACCAGCTCGCACATCATTGATGGTCGCGTCCCCAATGCCACCCTGTTGGAGATCTTCACCGACATCGGCATGGGCACCATGATCAGCAATCGCAAGCGTCACTGATCTACCTTGTCGCGACTAAAGTCGGCTCCTACGCTGTCCGTGGTAGGAGCCGGCCTTGGCCGCGATCAGGGGCTGCTCAATTCTCGAGCAGCTTCGCCAACCGCGCCCGGTCCCGGGCAAATTGCTGATCAACCTGTTGCCGAATGGCCTGGTAGTTGACGATCCGCGCATTCACATCCGCCCGCTGCCCCTGGATGCCCTTGAGCTGATCAAGCAGTTCCTGCGGTACCGGATGCCCGTTACGCTCAAGCTCGGCGGCCTGCGCCTGCACGCTGTCCTGCTGGCCTTGCAAGGTCTGCAGGTTGCCGCGGGCAAGCGCCATCATGCCGTCCACATCCGCAAGGCGGCGGCTGCGGGCACGGTCGAGCTCGTCCAGGCTGGGGTATTGGCGCAACAATTCATTGTCGGCTGCCGCCTGGGCACTGGCGGCCTGCTGCTGGCGGATTTCATCGGCGCTGGGCGCAGGTGGCACGGTCTGTACCACCCGCCCCTGGGCATTGATCACCTGGTAACCCTTGGCCACGTATTCAGGTGGCACGCCCTGACGGTCGAGCACCGTGACGCCGTGGCTATCGACATAGCGATAGAACACGATGGGCGGCCCGTCGGCCGCCAGCACCGGCGCGCACGCCAGGGCTGCCAACAGACCTGGCGCGAGCCACCGGCGCACCAGGGTCACTCAGTCAGATACCGTACTGGGCGCGGTAGGCCTGAACGGCCGGCAGATGCTGCTTAAGCTCGGCGTCATCGGCCAGGAACTCCAGTACCTGGTCCAGGGAAACGATGCTGACCACCGGAATACCGAAGTCACGTTCCACTTCCTGGATGGCCGACAGTTCGCCATTGCCACGCTCCTGGCGGTTCAGGGCGATCAATACCCCGGCAGCCTTGGCATTCTGGGCAGTGATGATCTGCATCACTTCGCGGATGGCGGTACCGGCGGTGATCACGTCATCGATGATCAGGATGTCGCCTTCCAGCGGCGAGCCCACCAGGCTGCCACCTTCGCCGTGATCCTTGGCTTCCTTGCGGTTGAAGCACCACGGAATATCGATGTTGTGGTGTTCGGCCAGTTGCACCGCGGTGGCGGCTGCCAGCGGGATGCCCTTGTAGGCCGGGCCAAACAGCACGTCGAAAGCAATACCGCTTTCAACCACGGCTGCGGCATAGTACTTACCCAGCTGGGCCAGGGCAGTGCCAGTATTGAACAGGCCGGCATTGAAGAAATAAGGACTGGTGCGCCCGGATTTCAGGGTGAACTCACCGAAACGCAGTACCCCGCGATCGATGGCAAAACGAATGAAGTCGCGTTGATAGGCGTGCATAAAAAGTCCCGAATACCACGGCTTTAGCTAATTGAGTTGAGCTCGGGTATCATACACGCACGAGATTTTTGGGGCCATTTATGCGGATCATCAGTGTGAACGTTAATGGTATTCATGCCGCAGTCGAGCGTGGTTTGCTCAGTTGGCTGCAGGCACAGAATGCCGACGTCATCTGCCTGCAGGATACTCGTGCCTCCGCCTTTGAACTGGACGATCCAGCCTTCCAACTGGATGGCTACTTCCTTTATGCCTGCGATGCCGAAGTACCCACCCAAGGTGGCGTGGCACTTTACTCGCGGTTGCAACCCAAGGCGGTAATCAGCGGCCTCGGCTTCGAGACAGCCGACCGCTACGGGCGCTACCTGCAAGCAGACTTCGACAAATTGAGCATCGCCACTTTGCTGCTGCCTTCGGGCCAGAATGGCGATGAAGACTTGAACCAGAAATTCAAGTTGATGGACGACTTCGGCAAGTATCTGGACAAGCAGCGTCGCAAGCGCCGCGAATACATTTACTGCGGCTCGCTGTATGTGGCGCAGCAGAAGCTGGACATCAAGAACTGGCGCGACAGCCAGCAATCCCCCGGTTTCCTGGCACCAGAGCGCGCCTGGATGGACGAGATTGTCGGCAACATGGGCTATGTCGATGCCCTGCGCGAAGTCAGCCGCGAAGGCGACCAGTACAGCTGGTGGCCGGATAACGAACAGGCCGAGATGCTCAACCTGGGTTGGCGCTTCGACTACCAGCTGCTGACCCCGGGCCTGCGGCGCTTCGTGCGCAGCGCACGCCTGCCGCGCCAACCGCGCTTCTCCCAGCATGCCCCGTTCATCGTGGACTATGACTGGACCTTGACCATCTAAAAGGTCGAGGCGCAAAAA
>KI547172.1:77428-106411 GCA_000497835.1 gamma proteobacterium L18
GGTCGGCTTTTTTGTGGGCCTTTGGCAGGCAGATCAGTCAGCCAAGGCAGCTTTCTGCAGCTCGAACAGCTCAACCATGCCCTTCTGCGCCAACGCCAGCATGGCGTTCAGCTCTGCAGGCTGGAACGGGGCGCCTTCGGCGGTGCCCTGCACTTCGATGAAACCGCCAGCGCTGGTCATCACCACGTTCAGGTCGGTCTCGGCAGCCGAGTCTTCCAGGTAGTCCAGGTCCAGCACCGGCTCGCCCTGGTACATGCCCACCGACACGGCGGAGATCATGTGCTTGAGCGGGTCGCCGCCTTTCAGGCCGCCACGCTTCTTGATCACTTTCAGCGCGTCGACCAGGGCCACCATGGCGCCGGTGATGGAAGCGGTACGAGTACCACCATCAGCCTGGATCACGTCGCAGTCGACGTACAGGGTCACGTCGCCCAGCTTGGACATGTCCAGGGCTGCACGCAGCGAGCGGCCGATCAGACGCTGGATTTCCAGGGTGCGACCGCCCTGCTTGCCCTTGCTGGCTTCACGCTGGTTACGCTCGCCGGTGGCGCGCGGCAGCATGCCGTATTCGGCAGTCAGCCAACCCTGGCCCTGGCCCTTCAGGAAGCGCGGCACGCCATTCTCGACGCTGACCGTGCAGATAACCTTGGTGTCACCGAACTCGACCAGTACAGACCCTTCGGCGTGCTTGGTGTAGTTGCGGGTGATGCGGATCGAGCGGAGCTGATCGGCAGCGCGACCACTTGGACGTTTCATCTGGGATACCTGTACTGGGGAACGAAAACTGCCGAGCATTATAGGACCTGTGGTCATTTAATGCCCTACTAGAGTTGCAACGCCCTGGCGACACCCCCAACCCCACCTGTAGGAGCGGGCCGTGCCCGCGAAGCAGTCAACACGGGGCATCATTTGCTACGCGGTGCATTCTTCGCGGGCACAGCCCGCTCCTACAGGGTAGCGCCAGGCACCAGGGATAGTTTTTTCAGCCAGACGGTCGACATGCTGTAACAGCAATGGTTTGGGCGGCGGCCCATCGGTGCGCTACAATCCTGCGCCTTTGCAGCCATCCGGCTTTCATCCCCCTTCTGCGAGGTACTCCCCATGGTGCACAGCATGACCGCCTTCGCCCGCGTCGAACGGGCGGGCACCCAAGGGACTCTCAGCTGGGAATTGCGCTCGGTCAACCACCGCTACCTGGAACCGCACCTGCGCTTGCCCGAAGCCTTCCGCGACCTGGAAATCGCCGTGCGTGAAGCACTGCGCCAGGGCCTGTCGCGCGGCAAGGTGGAATGCACCCTGCGTTTCTGCGAAGTCAGCAGCGGCAAGCCACTGCAGGTCGACCGCGAACGCGCTGCGCAACTGGTCGCCGCCGCCGAGACCGTGGCCAGCCTGATCAAGCAGCCCGCCGCGCTCAACCCGCTGGAAGTGCTGGGCTGGCCCGGCGTGCTGGTGGCCGACGCCGCCGACCCGCAGGCGCTGAACCAGGAAGCCATCGCACTGTTCAACGATGCGCTCAAGGAACTCAAGGCCGGCCGTGATCGTGAAGGCGCGGAGTTGGCCAAGCTGATCAACGATCGCCTCGACGCCATGGCCGATGAGGTCAAGACGTTGCGCAGCCAGGTGCCGCACATGCTCGCCGTGCAGCGCCAGAAGATCCTCGACCGTTTCACCGACATGCAGGCCGAACTGGACCCGCAGCGCCTGGAACAGGAAATGGTATTGCTGGCGCAGAAAAGCGACGTAGCCGAGGAGCTGGACCGCCTCACCACCCACGTCACTGAAGTACGGCGGGTTTTGAAAGCCGGCGGCGCGGCTGGCCGGCGTCTTGATTTCCTGATGCAGGAACTCAACCGCGAAGCGAACACACTGGGCTCCAAGGCCTTCGACCCGCGCAGCACCCAGGCTGCGGTCAACCTGAAGGTGTTGATCGAGCAGATGCGCGAACAAGTGCAGAATATTGAGTAAGGCAACCGCAGAATGAACCACAGCACCGGCACCCTTTATATCGTTTCCGCGCCGTCTGGCGCAGGCAAGACCAGCCTGGTCAAGGCCCTGCTCGACGCCCAGCCAGATACCCAGCGCAGCATCCGTCTCTCGGTATCGCACACCACCCGCGCCATGCGCCCGGGTGAAGAGAACGGCGTGAACTATCACTTCGTCGATCGCGCCGAGTTCGTGCGCATGATCGAGCACGGTGATTTCCTGGAGCAGGCCGAAGTCTTCGGCAACCTCTACGGCACCTCGCAAAGCGCGCTGCAACAGACGCTTGACCAGGGCCACGACCTGATCCTGGAAATCGACTGGCAAGGCGCCCAGCAAGTGCGCAAGCTGATGCCGGATGCCCGCTCCATCTTCATCCTGCCGCCCACCCAGCAAGCACTGCGCCAGCGCCTGACCAACCGTGGCCAGGACAGCGACGAGATCATCGACGGGCGCATGCGCGAGGCGGTCAGCGAGATGAGCCACTTCGACGAATACGATTACCTGGTGATCAACGACGATTTCGCCACTGCGCTGGATGACCTGAAGGCCATTTTCCGCGCCAACACCCTGCTCAAGGCGTCGCAACAGGGTCGTTACAGCGAACTATTGGGCCAATTACTGGCTTAAATGAAGCTTTCCGCGCTGCGATAGGGTACCGTTGAGGTGTCTGCGCAGCGGCTGGACAGGCTGTTTGGAAATCAGCGCTTCCCTTAAGGCTGGTGATTTTTTAAACTATCGAGTCCGCTCGCCCATCCGGGCTGCGCGCATATTGCATTTGCTACGAGGAAGACCATGGCCCGCGTAACCGTTGAAGACTGCCTAGAACACGTGGAAAACCGCTTTGAGCTGGTCATGCTCTCTACCAAGCGTGCCCGTCAACTGGCCACCGGCGGCAAAGAGCCCCTGGTCCAGTGGGAAAACGACAAGCCTACCGTTGTGGCCCTGCGCGAAATCGCCGAAGGCCTGATGAGCTACGAGTTCATCGCCAACGCTGAAATCGTCGAAGACGAACCGCTGTTCGCAGCGTTCGAGGACGAGTCCAACGAGGCAGTCTAAGCCTATGCCCGGTCGACGTAGTACGGCGCGCGTTTACAGCCTTCGGCAGGAGTCATCATGCCGAGCATAGACGCCCTCGCCGATCGCTTGTCGGCCTACCTCGGCGCCGACCAGGTCAACCTGGTCCGCCGGGCGTATTTCTACGCAGAACAAGCCCACGACGGCCAGCGCCGCCGCAGCGGCGAGCCCTATGTCACGCATCCGCTGGCAGTGGCCAATATTCTTGCAGACATGCACATGGACCATCAGAGCCTGATGGCGGCCATGCTGCATGACGTGATCGAAGACACCGGCATCGCCAAGGAAGCCCTCAGCTCGCAGTTTGGCGAGACCGTGGCCGAACTGGTGGATGGGGTCAGCAAGCTGACCCAGATGAACTTCGAGACCAAGGCCGAAGCCCAGGCCGAAAACTTCCAGAAAATGGCCATGGCCATGGCCCGCGACATTCGCGTGATCCTGGTCAAGCTTGCCGACCGCCTGCACAACATGCGCACCCTGGAAGTGCTGTCCGGCGAAAAACGCCGGCGCATCGCCAAGGAAACCCTGGAAATCTACGCCCCCATCGCCAACCGCCTGGGCATGCACAATGTGCGCGTGGAATTCGAAGACCTGGGTTTCAAGGCCATGTACCCGATGCGCTCGGCCCGCATCTACCAGGCCGTGAAGCGCGCCCGCGGCAACCGCAAGGAAATCGTCCAGAAGATCGAGCAGTCCCTGAGCCATTGCCTGGCCGTGGACGGTATCGAGGGCGACGTCAGCGGCCGCCAGAAGCACATCTATGGCATCTACAAGAAGATGCGCGGCAAGCGCCGCGCCTTCAACGAGATCATGGACGTGTACGCCTTCCGCATCGTGGTGGACAAGGTCGACACCTGCTACCGCGTGCTGGGCGCTGTGCATAATTTGTACAAACCGTTGCCAGGGCGCTTCAAGGATTACATCGCGATCCCCAAGGCCAACGGCTATCAGTCGCTGCACACCACCCTGTTCGGCATGCACGGCGTGCCCATCGAAATCCAGATCCGCACCCGCGAAATGGAAGAGATGGCCAATAACGGCATCGCCGCGCACTGGCTGTACAAGTCCAGCGACGACGAGCAGCCCAAGGGCACCCACGCCCGCGCCCGCCAGTGGGTCAAGGGCGTGCTGGAAATGCAGCAACGTGCCGGCAACTCCCTGGAATTCATCGAAAGCGTGAAGATCGACCTGTTCCCGGACGAGGTCTACGTGTTCACGCCCAAGGGCCGCATCATGGAGCTGCCCAAAGGCTCGACGGCCGTCGACTTCGCCTATGCGGTGCACACCGACGTGGGCAACAGCTGCATCGCCTGCCGCATCAACCGCCGCCTGGCGCCGCTGTCCGAACCGCTGCAAAGCGGCTCCACGGTGGAAATCGTCAGCGCGCCCGGCGCACGCCCCAACCCGGCCTGGCTCAATTTCGTGGTGACCGGCAAGGCGCGCACGCACATCCGTCACGCGCTCAAGCTGCAGCGTCGTTCCGAGTCCATCAGCCTGGGCGAACGCCTGCTGAACAAGGTGCTCAACGGCTTCGACAGCGCGCTGGAGAGCATTCCCGCCGAACGTGTGCACGCCATGCTGGCCGAATACCGCCTGGAGCAGATCGAAGACCTGCTCGAAGACATCGGCCTGGGCAACCGCATGGCATATGTGGTGGCGCGCCGCCTGCTGGCCACCGAAGGCGAGCAGCTGCCCAGCCCCGAAGGGCCGCTGGCCATTCGTGGTACCGAAGGCCTGGTGCTCAGCTACGCCAAGTGCTGCACGCCGATCCCGGGCGACCCCATTGTCGGCCACCTGTCGGCGGGCAAAGGCATGGTCGTGCACCTGGAAAACTGCCGCAACATCAGCGAAATCCGTCACAACCCGGAAAAGTGCATCCAGTTGGCATGGGCCAAGGACGTTACCGGCGAATTCAATGTCGAGCTGCGCGTGGAGCTCGAACACCAGCGCGGCCTGATCGCCCTGCTGGCCAGCAGCGTCAACGCTGCCGATGGCAATATCGAGAAGATCAGCATGGATGAACGCGATGGCCGCATCAGCGTGGTCCAGTTGGTCGTCAGCGTGCACGACCGCGTGCACCTGGCTCGCGTGATCAAGAAACTGCGGGCGCTGACCGGCGTCATCCGCATCACGCGGATGCGTGCGTAACGCGGCCTTCCCCCTGCCAAGGAGTCATCAATGACCAAGACCGTTATCACCAGCGACAAGGCCCCGGCCGCCATCGGCACCTACTCCCAGGCCATCAAGGCGGGCAACACCGTCTACATGTCCGGTCAGATCCCGCTGGACCCGAAAACCATGGAACTGGTGGAAGGCTTCGAAGCCCAGACCGTACAGGTCTTCGAAAACCTGAAGGCCGTGGCCGAAGCGGCTGGTGGCTCGTTCAAGGACATCGTCAAGCTGAACATCTTCCTGACCGACCTGAGCCACTTCGCCAAGGTCAACGAAGTGATGGGCCGTTACTTCGAACAGCCTTACCCAGCCCGCGCCGCCATCGGCGTGGCCGCACTGCCACGCGGTGCACAGGTTGAAATGGACGCCATCCTGGTCGTCGAGTAAACCGAGTACGGCGGAGCGCCAAGCGCTTCGCCATTCCCCTCCCCGGAAGGATTTCCCTACATGCGCCACGCGCTTGTCCTGCCGTTGCTGGCCGCGCTGCTGAGCGGCTGCGCCAGTCACAGCAATGTCGACCCCAGCGGGGTCTGGATCAACCAGAAAGCCATCGATACCGCCGCCAAGGGCCAAGGCCTGCGTGACGCCCTGAGCGCCAGTGGCCCGGTACTGGAATGGCAGCTCAACACCAAGGCTGGCCAGACCAGCTTCAGCAATGGTTTCGAGCGTGTACAGGGCAACCTGCAGCCGCTGGGCAAGGGCAAGTGGGCTGCTGATTTCCCCGGCAACCTGCACCAGCAGCTGACGGCAGATGACGATGAACTGACCCTGACTGCCAGCCAGGCAGGCCCCAAGCAAGTCTTCGTCAAACCCAAGACCAGCGCAGAACCCGGCGCACCGCTGGGC
Organism: gamma proteobacterium L18; assembly: GCA_000497835.1. GTDB lineage: Bacteria > Pseudomonadota > Gammaproteobacteria > Pseudomonadales > Pseudomonadaceae > Aquipseudomonas. The sequence goes on from KI547172.1 coordinate 83,504, forward strand.
AGCAGCTTTGAGCAGGCACTGTATGCCGCTTATCTGGGCGGCGACTGGACAATCGTCGAAGGCCCCGGCCAAGGTGGTGCGGTGCACTTCCTGGCCAACGGCCAACTGGCCGGCCTGCCTGACGCCGACCGCTACGCCCTGTGCCTGGCCGGCGACTGCGCCACCATGACCGGCGACGCGGACAGCATGTGGATCGAGCTGAACAAGCACGGCGCGCCGTACATCTTCAAGCGCGACGGCAAGCAGCTGGAAATCTTCGACGTGGTCAACCAGGCCCAGGCCGACGAAATGCCCAGCTTCACCCAAGGCACCCGCCGCTGGCTGCTGAAAAAACAGTGACCTGAGCCTCCCCTGTGGCAGCAACTGTCTTGGACGGCGTTGCCTGCATCGCGACTAAAGTCGGCTCCTACGCCGTCCGTGGTAGGAGCCGGCCTTGGCCGCGATGCAGACGACGCGGTCCTGTAGCAGCTGCCGAAGGCTGCGTCAGGGGCCCCGCGCCATGCCTGGCACTACGCGGCGCCAGTGACGCGGCCTGGCGGCCGCTGCTACGGAAGGTGTGGGCGACGAAGAGTGTTATTCACCGCTCAGGATGGCTTCGTAGCCCTCTCGGTAACTGGGATACTGCGGCACCCACCCCAACGCCCGCGCCTGAGCATTGCTGCAACGCTTGTTGCCATTGCGGCGCACCGTGGACTCCTCGGCCCAGCTCGTCACTCCCAGCCGCACACGCAACCACTCCACCACATCGGCCAGCGGCGCCGGCTTGTCATCCACGCCCAGGTAACAACTGGCCACTGGCTTGCCTTCGGCATCACTGCGCAATAGAAACGCCAGCAACCCGGCCGCGTCGTCGCTGTGAATGCGGTTGCCATACAGCGCCGGCTCATGCGCCACCCGGTACCCCTGCCGCACCTGATCCAGCAAACGCTGACGGCCAGGCCCATAGATGCCCGTCAAGCGCACCACGGTGGTCGGCCAGCCGCTGGCGCGGGCCACGCCTTCAGCCTCCAGCATCAGGCGGCCGGAATAACCGACCGGCTCCGTGGCCGAAAACTCGTCGATCCACTCCCCGGCCGATTGCGCATAAACGCTGCTACTGGAGACGAACACCAGCCGTTGAGGCATCTGCCGGTGATAATTGAGCCACCCCACTACCCGCTGCAACCCATCGACGTAGGCAGCCTGATAGCCGACCTCGTCGTGCTGGCTGGCCGCCACGCAATACACCACGTAATTGATATGCCCCTGGGGCCAATCCATCGGGCACTGGTCCAGCCCCAGATCGCCAGCCACAGGTATCACCCCCTTGGGCAGCGCGGACACCTGCCGGCGCATTCCAAATACTTGCCAGCCAAATGCCAGCAACTGCCGGGCCAGACGCCCGCCGACGTCGCCGCATCCGATGATCAAAACGCTTGGCACGCCCATTTTTCTGCTCCTGAATCCGCTCAACAACGCAGTCTAGATACTACTTTAGCGACAAAAAGCAGCAAAAAAACGCTCGTATCGCTTTTGTTAACAAGAATTACTTGCAATAATCACTGCCCATTTTGTTCTCGGCCCGCTCTCGAGGCCTGGAAGGACATTCACTCATTTCCCTCTTAGGTCCGGCCAGCATGACTCAACACTGCCCTAGCGCTTCGCCATCCCGTACACGCCCATGGCGCGGTATTGCCGCCCTGGTCATCGGCCTGGCACTGACCCCAGCAGCCTTCGCAGACGAAGCTGCCAACGCCGCGCACCAGGCTGCACCCGCTGCTGCCACCGCTGCCGCGCCAACCGCAACGGCTGCCGACACCACCACGTTGCCCGCTGCTGCCGCTGACGCCCAAGCTGCCGACGAAGCCGGCGCCGAGCCCGTGGTGGAAACCGGTTTTGCCCTCGGCCACGACCTGTCGCCATGGGGCATGTTCCAGAACGCCGACATCATCGTGAAGATCGTCATGATCGGCCTGGCCATCGCGTCCATCATCACCTGGACTATCTGGATCGCCAAAGGTTTCGAACTGCTGGGCGCCAAGCGCCGCCTGCGCAGCGAAATTGCCCAGCTGAAGAAGGCCACCACCCTCAAGGCTGCCGCCGAGTCGGCAAGCAAGGAAGGCACCCTGGCCCACCTGCTGGTGCATGACGCGCTGGAAGAGATGCACCTCTCCACCAATGCCCGTGAAAAGGAAGGCATCAAGGAACGCGTCAGCTTCCGCCTGGAACGCCTGGTAGCTGCCTGCGGCCGCAACATGAGCAACGGCACCGGCGTGCTGGCCACCATCGGTTCCACCGCGCCGTTCGTCGGCCTGTTCGGTACCGTATGGGGCATCATGAACAGCTTCATCGGCATTGCCAAAACCCAGACCACCAACCTGGCCGTGGTTGCCCCCGGCATCGCCGAAGCCCTGCTGGCCACCGCCCTGGGCCTGGTTGCCGCTATCCCGGCCGTGGTCATCTACAACGTCTTCGCCCGCTCCATTGCCGGCTACAAGGCACAGGTCTCCGACGCTTCCGCCCAGGTACTGCTGCTGGTCAGCCGTGACCTGGACCACCAGCCAGGCGAGCGCACCGCTTCGCCACAAATGGTGAAGGTGGGTTAATCCATGGGCCTGCACCTCAACGAAGGTGGCGACGACCTCGCCGAGAACCACGAAATCAACGTCACGCCTTTCATTGACGTGATGCTGGTGCTGCTGATCATCTTCATGGTTGCAGCGCCCCTGGCTACCGTGGACATCAAGGTCGACCTGCCCGCGTCCACGGCCAAGCCCGCCCCCAGGCCGGAAAAGCCGCTGTTCCTCAGCGTCAAGGCTGACCAGAGCCTGTACTTGGGCGATGACAAGGTCGACCGCGCCCAACTGGGGCAGGTGCTCGATGCCAAGACCAAGGGCAAGAAGGACACCACGATCTTCTTCCAGGCTGACAAGAGCGTCGATTACGGCGACCTGATGGACGTGATGAACGCCCTGCGTGGCGCCGGATACCTGAAAGTCGGCCTGGTGGGCCTAGAGACGGTAGGGAAGAAATGATCACGCCGCGCCAAAAGCTGACGCGTTACGGCGGTAGCCTGGCAGTGGTGCTCGGGGTTCACGCCCTGGCCATCGCCCTGGCGCTCAACTGGCATACCGCGCCACCACCGGAACTGCCACCCATGGCAATGATGGTGGAGATGGCGCCGGTACCCGAGGTAGCGCCACCGCCACCGCCCAAGGTGATCACCCCGCCGACGCCGCCAACCCCGGTCGAGGAGCTGCCACTGCCCAAGCTGGCCGAGGCGCCCAAGCCGACGATTGCGATCCCCAAGCAGGAAAAGCCCAAACCCAAGCCCAAGCCACAGCCGCCCAAGCCTGAGAAGAAGCCCGAGCCGCCCAAGGAAGAGCCGCCGTCGGACAAGGTGGTCGACACCGCGCCTGCCAAGGAATCCGCGCCCAAGGCGCCCGTGGCCCAGCCACAGATGCCGTCCAACAGCAATGCACTGCCCAACTGGCAGGGCGACCTGTTGCGTCACCTGGCCAAGTACAAGAAGTACCCCGAAGACGCTCGCCGCCGTGGCCTGCAGGGCATCAACCGCCTGCGCTTCGTGGTCGATGCCGAGGGCAAGGTACTGTCGTACGAGCTGGCCGGTGGTTCGGGCAGCGCGGCGCTGGACCGTGCAACCCTGGACATGATCCGTCGTGCCCAGCCGTTGCCGCCGCCGCCAAAGGAACTGCTGAACAATGGCAGCCTGGAAGTGGTTGCACCTTTCGTCTACTCGTTGGACAAAAGATGAATATCTGTTTCTGACATACAGATGCAACCTTGATAACGTGCGTCTATCGATTGCAGCCGCTATGCTGGGCTCGCAACTTCATGGACGCACGTTATGACTCTTACAGAATTGCGCTACATCGTCACCCTCGCCCAGGAGCAGCACTTTGGCCACGCCGCCGAGCGTTGCCATGTCAGCCAGCCGACTTTGTCGGTGGGGGTCAAGAAACTCGAAGATGAACTGGGTGTGCTTATTTTCGAGCGCAGCAAGAGCGCCGTGCGCCTGACGCCCGTGGGCGAAGGCATCGTTGCCCAGGCCCAGAAGGTCCTGGAACAGGCCCAAGGCATTCGCGAGCTGGCCCAGGCCGGCAAGAACCAACTGACCGCGCCCCTCAAGGTCGGTGCCATCTACACTGTCGGCCCCTACCTGTTCCCGCACCTGATCCCGCAACTGCACCGGGTCGCCCCGCAGATGCCGTTGTACATCGAAGAGAATTTCACCCACATCCTGCGCGACAAGCTGCGCAATGGCGAACTGGACGCGGTGATCATCGCCCTGCCGTTCAACGAAGCCGATGTACTGACGCTGCCGCTCTATGACGAGCCCTTCTACGTATTGATGCCGGCTGGTCACCCGTGGACCCAGAAGGAAACCATCGACTCAGGCCTGCTCAACGACAAGAGCCTGCTATTGCTGGGCGAAGGCCACTGCTTCCGCGACCAAGTACTGGAAGCCTGCCCCACTCTGGTGAAGGGCACCGAAGGCGCCAAGCACACCACCGTGGAGTCCAGCTCGCTGGAAACCATCCGCCATATGGTGGCCTCGGGTCTGGGCGTGTCGATCCTGCCGCTGTCCGCCGTGCACAGCCATCACTATGCCCCCGGCGTGATCGATGTACGCCCGCTGACCCCGCCGTCGCCATTCCGCACCGTGGCCATCGCCTGGCGCGCCAGCTTCCCGCGGCCCAAGGCCATCGAGATCCTCGCCGACTCCATCCGCCTGTGCTCCGTGGCCAAGCCGACCCCGTTGAGCAAAGTGGCGACATGACCGAGCTGTCCAAGGTATCGGTCACGGCCCTCAAGGGCATCGGCGAGGCCATGGCCGAGAAGCTGACCAAGGTAGGCCTGGAAAATCTGCAGGACGTGCTGTTCCACCTGCCCCTGCGCTATCAGGACCGTACCCGTGTAGTGCCGATCGGCGCCCTGCGGCCTGGCCAGGATGCCGTGATCGAAGGCGTGGTCAGCGGTGCCGACGTGGCCATGGGCAAGCGTCGCAGCCTGCTGGTGCGCCTGGGTGACGGCACCGGTTCGCTGAGCCTGCGCTTCTACCATTTCAGCAACGCCCAGAAGGAAGCGCTCAAGCGCGGCACGCACCTGCGCTGCTACGGCGAAGCGCGCCCCGGTGCCTCGGGCCTGGAAATCTACCACCCCGAATACCGCGCCCTCACCGGCGACGAGCCCGTGCCGGTGGAACAGACCCTGACACCCATCTACCCCACTACCGAGGGGCTGACCCAGGCACGCCTGCGCCAACTGTCGCAACAGGCCCTGGCCATGCTCGGGCCGCGCAGCCTCCCCGACTGGCTGCCACCGGAGCTGGCGAAGGAGCACCAACTGGCGCCGCTGGACCAAGCCATTCGCTACCTGCACCACCCGCCGCCCGACGCCGACCTGGAAGAGCTGGCGGTGGGGCATCACTGGGCCCAGCACCGCCTGGCTTTCGAAGAACTGCTGACCCATCAGCTGTCCCAGGCCCGCCTGCGCGACAGCCTGCGCGCCCTGCGCGCGCCTGCACTGCCCAAGGCCAAGCGCCTGCCGGCGCAGTACCTGGCCAACCTGGGCTTTACGCCTACCGGCGCGCAACAGCGCGTGGGCAAGGAGATCGCCTACGACCTCAGCCAGCGCGAACCCATGCTGCGGCTGGTGCAAGGCGATGTGGGCGCCGGCAAGACCGTCGTCGCGGCCATGGCGGCGCTGCAAGCGCTGGAAGCCGGTTACCAGGTTGCACTGATGGCGCCCACCGAGATTCTCGCCGAACAGCACTTCATTACCTTCAAGCGCTGGCTCGAACCTTTGGGCATTGAAGTGGCCTGGCTGGCCGGCAAGCTCAAAGGCAAGGCACGCGCCAGCGCCCTGGAGCAGATCGCCGGCGGCGCGCCCATGGTGGTTGGCACCCATGCGCTGTTCCAGGACGAAGTGAAGTTCGCCAAGCTGGCCCTGGTGATCATCGACGAGCAGCACCGCTTCGGCGTGCAACAGCGCCTGGCCCTGCGCCAGAAAGGCGTGGGCGGTCGCATGTGCCCGCATCAGCTGATCATGACGGCCACGCCGATCCCCCGCACCCTGGCCATGAGCGCGTACGCCGACCTGGACACCTCGGTGCTCGACGAACTGCCACCCGGCCGTACGCCGGTCAACACCGTGCTGGTCGCCGACAGCCGGCGCATCGAGGTGATAGAGCGCGTACGCGCCGCCTGTGCCGAAGGCCGCCAGGCCTATTGGGTGTGTACGCTGATCGAAGAATCCGAAGAGTTGACCTGCCAGGCGGCAGAAACCACCTTCGAGGAACTGACCAGCGCCCTGGGCGAGCTGCGCGTGGGCCTGATCCACGGGCGCATGAAGCCTGCCGAAAAAGCCGAGATCATGGCCCTGTTCAAGGCCGGCGAGTTGCAGTTGCTGGTCGCCACCACGGTGATCGAAGTAGGCGTCGACGTGCCCAACTCCAGCCTGATGATCATCGAGAACCCGGAGCGCCTGGGCCTGGCACAACTGCACCAGCTGCGCGGCCGCGTGGGGCGTGGCAGTGCCGTCAGCCACTGCGTGCTGCTGTATCACCCGCCGCTGTCGCAGATTGGCCGCGAACGCCTGGGCATCATGCGCGAAACCAACGACGGTTTTGTCATTGCCGAGAAAGACCTGCAACTGCGCGGCCCCGGCGAGATGCTGGGTACACGTCAGACCGGTTTGCTACAGTTCAAGGTAGCGGACCTGATGCGTGATGCCGACCTGCTGCCTGCAGTGCGGGATGCGGCGCAGTCCTTGCTGTCGCAATGGCCCGCGCACGTCGACCCCTTGCTGGAACGCTGGCTGCGTCATGGCCAGCAGTACGGGCAGGTTTGACCCAAACGTAGACGCGACCGCCAGCCTGCGCTGGCAGGTCCCCCTCCCCGACACTTTTCGGGCACATGGATGGGCCATCGCAGCCTCGCGGCAGCGGCTACAAACATCAAAAAGACTTGGCACGATGGATCCAGCAGCACCCACAAGGTGGGTATACTGTCGCCAAAGTAAGAATATGGATACAGACCATGACTGAAGTTGCCCTGGACACCGCAACCCCGCAAACCCCGTCTGTCATTCAATTGATGCTGGGCAAGCTGGGCATCAGCTACCGAGAGGTATTGGACCATCCTGCGCTGGACCCTGCACGCAAGGTTCAGGCTGTGCTGCTCAACGATGCCGTCGGCGCGCTCATGGTGCTGTTCCCTCAGACCCATCTGCTGGACCTCAACCGCCTTGCCGAGTTGACCGGCCGCAAGCTGACCGCCGTGCCGCTCGATCGCATGGAGAAAATGCTGGGCAAGCATGAACTGACGCAACTGCCAGGCCTGCCGACGCTGACCAGCTCGCCCTGCCTATATGAAGAGCAACTGCTCAATCCAAATGACCTGCTGATCCATTCAGGCCAGCCTGGCCTGCTGCTGGAAATCACCCGCGACGACTTCCGCAAGATGCTCAGCAAGGCCAGCGCCGGCAATTTCGGCGAGCCGCTGACCAGCATTCGCCCCAACCTCGACCGCCCCGATGACGACCGCCAGGAAATCACCCAGGCCGTGCAGGTGTTCACCGCGCGGCGCATCCAACAGCGCCTGGAATCCACCATCGAGATCCCGCCGCTGGCGGAGACCGCGCAGAAGATCATCAAGCTGCGGGTAGACCCCAACGCTACCATCGATGACATTACTGGCGTGGTCGAAACCGACCCCGCCCTGGCGGCGCAAGTGGTGAGCTGGGCGGCTTCGCCCTACTACGCCTCGCCGGGCAAGATCCGTTCGGTGGAAGATGCCATCGTGCGCGTGCTGGGCTTCGACCTGGTGATCAACCTGGCCTTGGGCCTGGCCCTGGGCAAGACCCTGAGCCTGCCCAAGGACCAGCCGCAACACGCCACGCCTTACTGGCAGCAGTCCATCTACACCGCTGCGGTGATCGAAGGCCTGACCCGCGCCATCCCGCGCGCCCAGCGCCCCGAGACTGGCCTCACCTATTTGGCGGGCTTGCTGCACAACTTCGGCTACCTGCTGCTGGCTCACGTTTTTCCGCCGCACTTCTCGCTGATCTGCCGTCACTTGGAGGTCAACCCGCACCTGTGCCACAGCTACGTGGAACAGCACCTGCTGGGGATCACCCGTGAACAGATCGGCGCCTGGCTGATGCGTTTCTGGGACATGCCTGAAGAGCTGGCCACTGCGCTGCGCTTCCAACACGACCCAGGCTACGATGGCGATTACGCCCAGTATCCGAACCTGGTGTGCCTGGCCGTGCGGCTGCTGCGTAGCCGCGGCATCGGCTCGGGTGCCGACGAAGGTATTCCCGATGAACTGCTGGAGCGCCTGGGCCTGACCCGCGACAAGGCCGAGGACGTGGTCAGCAAGGTATTGGAAGCCGAAGTGCTGCTGCGCGAGCTGGCGTCGCAGTTTACCCAGCACTGAAACCGCGTCGCCTGCATCGCGACTGATGTCGGCTCCTACCCCGTCCGGGGTAGGAGCCGGCCTTGGCCGCGATGCAGGCGACGCGATCAACTGCCTACGCTTGGGCTTATGCTTACTTCTTCTTGGGCTTGAGGTACTTCATCACGCCTTGGAACCAGATCACCAGCGCCGGATTGCCCTTGATCTGGATCGCCTTGTCCTGAATCCCCTGCATGAACGCCAACTGCTTGTTGCGCGCCTGCAGCGTCTCATACCCATAGGCGGCGTCCTTGAACGCGATGGCAAACGCAGGGTCTGCCACCTTGCCGCTCTTGCTGGTAACGCGCATGTCCTTGACGATGAAATGCCGAGCCACCTTGCCGTCCAGTGTTTGCAACTGGAACACCAGGTCTCGGTCCTTGAGTTGCTGGCTGAATGCCGGGTTGTTACGGCTAGCCCGGGCCATCAGCAAGCCCATGGCCCATAGCAGAAAGCGAAACTTCATGTACACGCCTCGAAAGTGATGAGTGACGATCAGCGCAGTGTACCGCCACTTTATTGATTTTCCCTTCTATATTTCGCTTTTAGACGCTTGATCGGCGAATTATCGCTTTGTTTCAGCAGGCAACACTCTGCGCCGCGTTGCCGCCTTCCATTGTGGCCTGAACTGGGTCACGATTAAGTCTTGAACGGAAAAGGACGTGCCACCTCTGAACGAATCAGACCGTACAAAAAAACAGGCACGCCATCCGTTTGACAGCCGAGCCAGGGGCCACTAGCTTCAGTTGGATCCCACACATATTTTGTTACATCTGATCAGGTGCACCGATCGTGACAGCCAAAAAGTCGTTGAGCTCTATCCTGGTGAGCGAGCAGGTTCCAGCCCATCTTGCACGCTCTGTCATCGAGGAAAAATTGCGAAGCGCCATCCTGGACGGCCGACTCCCCGAGGGTATGGCGTTGCGACAACAGGAGTTGGCCACGCTGTTCGGCGTCAGCCGCATGCCTGTGCGCGAAGCCCTGCGCCAACTCGAAGCGCAGTCACTGCTCAGGGTTGTGATGCACAAGGGCGCTGTGGTGGCACCGCTGATCGGCGAAGACGCCGTGGACACTTACAAGCTCAGGCTGTTGCTGGAGACCGAGGCGCTGCGCCAGTCAATTCCCCACCTCACGGCTGAGCACATCGCCGAGGCGCGGCACTACATCGACCAGCTCGATACCGAGACCAATCTCAGCGAACTGGGCCGACTGAACCGTCTTTTCCACCTGTCCCTCTACGCCGGCACCAGCAATCGCAAGCTGTTGCGCCTGATCGAGGACGAGCTCAACGAAGAAGAACGCTTCCTGCGCTTCCACCTGTCGGCCATGGGCCTGGGCAAACCCAAACAGGACGATCACATCGAACTGGTCGATGCCGTGCAGGATCGTGACGTCGAGCGCGCGGTGAGGGTACTCGAACGCCATCTCAACAACGCTGCCAGTACCATCCAGCACTATCTGGACACACGCGACACTGACTGAACCGGGGGACGCGCCCAAGGAGGCGGCGCGTCGCCACTTGCCAGCCCAATCGGGCAGAGGGAAGGCAGTGCACGCTCAAGACAACCCATGGTTGATGGTCAAGAATTCCGGGCAGCCCGCGCTGATGCGCCTGATCTGTTTTTCCTGTGCCGGTGCCGACCCGGCAACGTCTCTGGCATGGGCCGACGATCTGGATGACCACATTGAGCTGGTGTCGGTCTGCCTCCCCGGGCATGGCCCGCGCACCCACGAAGCGGCACTCGACGATTGGCCCACGTTGTTGGAGCAAACCTTCGCGCAACTCAAACCATTGCTTGCCGAACCCCATGCCCTGTTCGGCCATTGCCTTGGCGGCAGCATCGCCTACGAAATCGCCAAACGCGCCACCCGCGCCTTCCCAGGCCAGACTCACCGCCTGTTCATCGCCGGCTGTCGCAGCCCGGACTCCCGCCCCCGCCCGCCCCTGCTGCATCAGTTGCCCAGGCCAGCATTGTTCGAGGCGCTGCAGGCCCTCAATGCCGTCACTGCACAACAGTGCGCCGACCTGCACTTCACGCTTGCCCTGGAACCCATGCTGCGTTGCGACCTCACCCTCGCCGAGTCCTGGTCCGATACCGCCGGCCATTCGCTGGACGTGCCACTGACCGCGCTGTACGGAAGCGATGACCCATTGGATCCATTGGCCGATATGCTGCGATGGGGGCAGTTCACCCAGCGCGAGTTCGAGCTGATCGAATTGCGCGGTGACCATTTCTTCGTGCACAGCCAGCGTCAACGCCTGTTGCACATTTTCAATACCCACCTGGGCTTGCTCAGCGCCTGACGCCTCCCCCCGTCCTTACTCTCCGAAACCACCCGCTGATGGCAAACTGACCATTTAGCGCACACTCTTGCATTGTTCCGAGCCCATCAATGGCCTGGCATCACATTGGGCCGCCGACCGTCACCCATGCAGGAGCATCCCCACCGGGCTTCGTGCCCTTGAATATTCAAATGCATTAAACCTCGCCACTCAGCAGTGCTTCGGGTGATGCATTCACCCGTTTTTATTATTTTGACCATTAAACGTCGAAAGGGGAGCACTTGCACTTCTAAAACATGCCGAGCTTGTTTTAGCGGAATCTTGTTTTTTATAAAAACGTAACTTACTGATTTTTAACAATTTTATTTGAGCAAATCCAAATTCATGGTCTAACTTTCAGCGTGTCGACAGCGACACCGTCGACCCCGAAAAGCTGACCCGAATATTAATTTACACCTCTTCACTGCAACAAAGGAGTTGTTCACACCCATAACTACGACAGCGGCAAACCACTCTTTCTCCGTTGACTGCTTGTTCAAACTCATTAGGAAGACGCCATGACTTTTAACAACGTTTTGCTTGAACAGAAAAAGAACGAACTGGGTGCCCACCCGATCTTCGGTGAAATCAATTCACTACCGGTACTGCAGCGGTTCATGGAAACCCATGTATTCGCGGTGTGGGATTTCATGTCGCTGACTAAACGCTTGCAGCGTGAACTGACCTGCGTGAGCCTGCCCTGGCTGCCGCCCCGTGACGCCAAATCGGCCAGGTTGATCAATGAAATCGTGCTGGGCGAGGAAACCGACCAGCACCTGCATCAAGGCCACTACAGCCATTTCGAGCTGTACCTGGACGCCATGCGCGAGATCGGCGCCGACACCGGCCCCATCGAGCATTTCGTAGGGCTGCAAGCGGAGGGGGTCAACTACCTCACCGCCCTGCACAGCGTCAACGCCGACCCGGCCGCCATCGACTTCGTCTGCAATACCCTGGACACCGCCCTGCATGCCCCGGCCCATGTGGTGGCCGCCGCCTTCCTGCACGGCCGTGAAAGTGTGATCCCGCAGATGTTCCAGCGCATTCTGGACGACTGGGGCATTACCGAGCGCCAGGCACCCACGCTGTTCTATTACCTGCAACGGCACATCGAGGTGGATGCCGACGACCACGGCCCCGCCGCCCAGGCCCTGCTGGACCGCATGGTAGGTGATGACCCGCAACGCCTGCATGAAGTGCACGCGGCCGCCCTGGCCGCCATCGACAGCCGCATGGCGCTGTGGGACCGCCTGCGCGTCAGCATGCTGGCCGGCACGGAGGTGGGCGCATGAACGCCGTCGACTACTGCTCCTTCGCCGACGCCTGGGAGGAGCGCGCGACCATCCGCACCCGGCCGCGGCGCCAAGTAGAGGACGACCAGCGGCTGATCTACCCCCTCAGCCGCCAACCATTGGTACTCAGCGCCACCTTTGTGCGCGAGTGCCCCCAGCAACGGGACTTCGCGCTGGTGCAGAGCCTGTACAAGTTCATCCACGACGTGGTGATTTTCGAGACCGAAATCGTCAACCACACCGCCAGCGCCATTGCCCGCGGCCGCTTTGCCCACGACTTCCCGTTTGCCTGTCGCTACGACGCCATGACAGTGGTGGTGGACGAGGACTATCACGCGCTGGTGGCCATGGACTTCATGCAGCAGACCATCGAGCTGACGGGCATCACACCGGTCGCCCTGCCCAGCGAAATCGAGCTCAGCCGGGCCATCCCGGCGGCGCTGGCGCAGGTACCGGAGCGGTTGCGCCAGGCCGCCGAGCTGATCTGCGTGGCGATCGCCGAGAACACCCTGACCAACGACGTGGCTGCATTCGCCCGCGACACCAGCGTAAAAGAGTCGGTCAAGGGGCTGATGGCCGATCACCTGCAGGACGAAGGCCGTCACGCCACCTTCTGGCAGCGCCTGGTGCGCATCTACTGGCAGGCCGCCCCTGCGGATGACCAGGCCAGCCTGGCGCACATGCTGCCGACTTTCATCGAACGCTACCTGACCAACGACATCCAGAAGGCCTTCGACCTGGCGCTGATCGAACACCTGCACCCCGACCCTGCCGTGCGCCAGGCCCTGCGCGAGGAAGCACAGGGCCTGGCGTTCCCGATCAGCCGTCAGCATCCGCTGCTGGGCAACATTCTGCGCTTCTTCAAAGGCAGTTCGATGCTCGACAGCCCCTGCGTGCGCGATGCCCTGGTGGCCTACCTGCCCTGACCCGAGGAGAAGATCATGAGACGTCTGCAGATCATCGTGTGTGGTTCCAGCCCGGCCCTGCGCCGGCTGGGCGATGCATTACGCGAACACGGGCACCAGGTGGGCAGTGGTGATGGCCAGGCCGAGTTGCTGATCGAGGATGGCAGCCAGGCATCGCTGCCCGCAGTCGGCAGCCGCTGTGTGCATCTGGGGCTGCGCGTCAGCATTGCCCCTGTCGACCATCACCTGCCTGACGTGCAATGGCAGTGCTGGGCCGGCAGCGCGCAGGCGCAGCGGCTGATCATCTGCCAGGCCCCGGCATCGCCTGACAACGGCAATGGCGAGGCGATGCGCGCGCAGCTGGTGCAGGACCTGATTGAGCGCATGACACTGGAGATCACCCGTTTTTCCCGCGACCTCCAGCATTTTGCCCAGCGTCCGGCGTGCGATGCGTCGGCGCTGGCAGACCAGCAGGGCTTGCACGCGCTGGACTCACTGGCTTACTGGCATCACCTGAACCAGACCCTGCAATCCCAACTGCTGCCATCGGCGCAACCACCGCTGCTGCAGCAACTGCAATCCAGCCTGCTGCACAACGCCCAGCGCCCCGCCCTGCAATGGGCCGAAGGCAGCCTCACTTATGGCGAGCTGCACAAGCGGGTGCTGGCCATCCGCAGCGCATTGCAACCCCACCTGAAGCCCGGCCAACCCCAGGTCATTGGGGTATGCCTGGAGAAGTCGGCCAACCTGTATGCGGCCTTGTTGGCAGTACTGGGCAGCGGCGCGGTCTACCTACCGATGGACCCTGGGCATCCCGCCTCACGCCTGCAAGCCATCGTCGAAAATGCCCAGGCAAGTGTGGTGCTTTACAGCGGCACAGCCCCCTTCGAAAACCCGGGCCTGCTTTGCCTCGACAATCTGCCCCCGGCCAGCCGCGCCTCGATGTTCGAACCGCTTGCCGACTGCCACGCCCCTGCCGTCGCCATTTACACGTCAGGCACCACAGGGCAGCCCAAAGGTGTGCTGCTCAGCCACGCCAACCTCAACCACTTCCAGGCCTGGTACCGTCAGCACGTCGACCTCCAGCCTGGCAGCCGTGTGTTGCAGTTCTCCACCATTGGCTTCGACGCCTCGTTGCTCGACATACTGCCCACCTTTATCGCCGGTGCAACGCTGGTGGTGCCGACCCCAGACCAGCGCCGCGACCCCAGCCAGTTGCTGGCCCTGATCAACGCCCAGGAGGTAAGCCACGCCTTTCTGCCACCGGCGCTGCTGAGCATTCTGCCCGGCGACCAGCCCATGACGTTGCAGCACTTGGTTACCGGGGGCGATGTCTGCGAGCCGGCGGTGCTGCAGGCGTTTGCCCACCGCTGCCAGCTGCACAACATCTACGGGCCTACCGAAACCACGGTATTGGCCACCACCCGGCGCATGCGCGCCGGGGACAACCCTCGTCAGTTAGGTCGGCCGATCGCCAACACGCAGGTGTTGATCCTGGATGACGAGCGCCACCCGGTGGCGGACGAAACGCCTGGCGAGCTGTACATCACGGGCGCAGGCGTGGGTCTGGGGTACCTGAACAACGCGGCGTTGAGCGCCGAACGCTTCGTCACCCTGACGCTGCCGGACGGCCAGCCGTTGCCCGCCTACCGCACAGGTGATATCGGCCAATGGGGCAGCGACGGCATCACCCTGTGCGGTCGCCGCGACAATCAGGTGAAAATACGTGGCTTCCGCGTGGAACCCGAGGAGGTCGAGCATTGCCTGCGCGCCAGCGGCCAGTTCGCCCAGGTCGCCGTGGCGGTCGATGCTCAGCGACGCTTGCTGGCCTTCGTGGCTCAACCGCGCCAGGGCGATGATCAAGCATTGGCAAGGCTGCGGGACCACGCCCAGGCCCATCTGGCCGACTACATGCGCCCGCTGCACTACACCGAACTGGCGATGCTGCCGGCCACGGCCAACGGCAAGGTCGACCGCCACGCCCTGCTGGCCATTCCGCAGGCCACCGCCAGCTCAAGGGTGTGCCTGGCCCCGGCCAATCCTGGCGAGGCCAAGCTGCTGGGATTGTGGAGCGAACTGCTGGAGCTGCCCGCAGACGACATCTGCACCCAGGACAGCTTCTTCAACCTGGGCGGCCATTCGATCCTGCTGTCGCAGATGCTGTTGCAGATCCGCGAGCGCTTCGGCACGGGTATTTCCATCAATCGCTTCATCGAGCAGCCTACCCTTCAGAGGCTGGCCGAGTTGGTCAACGGCGTCGAGGATCAGGTTCGGCAGGTCAGCCCCCAGGCCCTGAGCGATGCCTTCCGCGACCTGAACCTCACCACGCTGCCCATCGACCGCCTGGGCGATGTGCACAAAGTGGTGGTCACCGGTGCCAACAGTTTCCTTGGCGTGCATATCGTCGAGGCGCTGTTGGCCTGGGGCGCCAGCGAGGTGGCGTGCCTGGTGCGCGAACAACCTGGCCTCAGCGCCAGCGAACGCTTCCAGCAGGCACTGGTGGAGAACCGCCTGGAACACCTGGACCTTAGCCGCGTGCGCGTCCATGCCGCCGATATCACCCAGCCGCAGCTAGGCCTGAGTGACGAGGTGTACGCCCATATCGACCAGCATTACGGCGCCCTGATCCACAACGCCGCGCTGGTGAACCACGTGCTTGACTACGAGGCGCTGGCGGCCAGTAATGTCGAGCCGGTGTTCCATTGCCTGCAGCTCTGCGAAGGACGCAGGAAGAAAATCTTCAATTTTGTATCGACCTTGTCGGCATCCAGCGTGATCGACGCCAACGGCAACGTGCTGGAGGAACCACCGGCCGATACCCCGCCGATCTATATCCGCAACGGCTACAACCTTTCCAAATGGGTAGCCGAGCGCATTCTGCAACGGGCACGTGAGCAGGGCGTGTGGGCCAATCTCTACCGCCCCGGCAACATCACCTTCAACAGCCGCACCGGTGTGTGCCAGCCGCACAAGAACCGCCTGATGCTGATGCTCAAGGGCTCGCTGCAACTGGGCCAGGTACCCGCCCTGAGCCTCAACTTCGACCTGATGCCGGTGGACTTCCTCGCCCGCTTCCTGGCCTTCCATTGCAGCCGCTACCAGCCACGCCAGGCTGTGTTCAACCTGCACAACCCCGAACCGCTGAGCTGGGCCAGCTACGTGGCGGCCTTCCGCGAGGCCGGGCGCGAGTTCGAGCTGGTCAGCGTCGCCCAGTGGCAACAGCAACTGGGCCATGTGGGCAGCGACAACGCGCTGTTCGGCGTGCTGGGTTTTTACCTGGATGGTTTCGAGGAAGACATCGGCGACATCTCGCGCATCGACCATGGCAATGCCCGCAGCGGCGTGCAGCGCATGGGCGAGCGCTACCCCAGCAAAACCCCGGCGCTGCTGCGCAAGGGCTGTGCGTACCTGAAGGAAATCCAGTTCATCTGAGCCATTTCACCCCGAGGAGAAACACCATGAATGCACTCACTCCCGATACCCTGATCCGCAACCCGCAGGGCTGCACCGTGACCGCCTGCGTGGACATCAATGCCGATGCCGACAAAGTCTGGCAGATGGTGGGCAATTTCGCCGGTTTTCATCACTTCATCCCGGCGCTGGAGCGCATTGAAATGACGGGCACTGGCGTGCGCTCGGTGCGCAAGAAGTTCTTCAAGGATGGCGAGAACGTGGTTATCGAGCAGCTCAACAGCCATGACGACCAACAGCGTCGCATGACCTGGAGCCTGATCTACACCACCCTGAACATCGGCAACCTGTGGGCGTCGATGGAAGTGCACAAGACCGGGCAAGGCTCCCGGGCGGTATGGACCATCCAGGGTGAACCGTGGGAAGGCGGCCCCAAAGCCCTGCCCGGTTTCCAGGCGTTTTTGCAGGAGTTCGCCGATGGCGCCATGAATAACGTGCGCAATCTGTTTGCCTGATTCTCAGTCTTGAAACGGCGTCGTCTGCATCGCGACTAAAGTCGGCTCCTACGCCGTCCGTGGTAGGAGCCGGCCTTGGCCGCGATGCAGACGACGCCGTCCTGTGGCGCGACCTACCGGCTGCGGCCACAGACAGCATCACCCGCCGTAATGTCGAGATGTTGCAAAATGCGAAAAGCTTCATGAAAATAAGACTAATTATCATTCATGCAGTTTTGCGCAGCGCGTCCCTATGTCCTCCCAAGAATATGCCGTGCACTCGCTCTACAGTCACCACCACGGCTGGCTCAACGCCTGGCTGCGCAGCCGCCTTGGCAATGCCGCCGATGCCGCAGACCTTGCCCAGGACACCTTCCTGCGCCTGCTGCAACGCACCGAACGCCTGGAATTGAGCGCCCCACGCGCGTTCCTGCGCACCATCGCCCGAGGCTTGGTGATCGACCACTGGCGCCGCGAGGAACTGCACCGCGCCTATCTGGAAACCATCGCGCACCTGCCCGCCGACCAAGTCCCGAGCCTGGAGGAGCGCGCCCTGCTGCTGGAATTGCTGGAAAGCATCGCCCGCCTGCTCGACGGCCTGAAACCCAAGGTGCGCAAAGCCTTCCTGCTGTCGCAATGCGAAGGCGTGGCGCACAAGGAGATCGCGGCACAGATGGGCATTTCCCTGCGCTCGGTGGAACGCTACGTCGCCGACGCGCTGTATCACTGCTATTTGTTGCGCTATGAATACTGACCCCAATACCGTCCCCGACCCGCGTATGGTGCGGCAAGCCATCACCTGGATGCTGCGCATGGGCAACGCCGGGCCCGATGGCCGGGTACAGCGCCAGTGCGCGGACTGGCGCGCTGCCGACCAGCGCCACGAACTGGCCTGGCAGCGCATCCAAGCCATGAACCAGGAGATAGCCAGCAGCTACCGCGCCGTGCCGGGCGCAGGCCTGGCCCTGGAAAGCGGTGCTCAGCGCCTGGGCCGCCGTCAGGCCCTCAAGCTTTTGGGTGTAGTGACCGCGATGGGCAGCGCCGCCTGGCTGGGGCGTAACCTGGACCAGTGGCAGCAATGGTCTTCGGACTATGCCACCGGTGTCGGCGAGCGGCGCAGCTATACCCTGCCTGATGGCTCGCGGATGCAACTCAACACCCATAGCGCCGCCGACATCACCTTTACGGGCCAACAGCGGCTGGTCAGCCTCAAGCATGGCGAGATCATGCTGACCTGCCAGCCCGATCCGCGGCCGTTCAGGGTCAGCAACCGGGATGCGCTGTTCGAGGCGGCCGAAGGTCGTTTCATGGTGCGCCAGCAGGATGACTGTACCCGCCTGACCGTCGCCACCGGCAAGGTCGCCATGTACCCCGCTCAAGGCAGCACGCCGGTGTGGGCCCACGCCGGCCAAAGCTGGCAGATCGACCCAACCGGCCCTCGGTTGCTGGCCACCGCCGACATGGACATGGGCGCCTGGGCCGAAGGTCTGATCGTGACCCGCGACATGCGCTTGCAAGCTTTCCTCGAAGAAGTGGGCCGATACCGCCATGGTTACCTGGGCTGCGCGACCGAGATTGCTGACCTTCGCCTGTCGGGCGTATTCCGCCTGGACGACACAGACAAGCTGCTGGCCCTGCTGCCGCAGACCCTGCCGGTGAAACTGCGCACCCGCACGCGCTACTGGGTGCGCCTGGAAAATGCCTGACGGCAGCACTCGGGTCGCGGTTGCGATTCGCGGCGTGTTTTAAATTTTTTTGGCGGGTTTTGCCGCGCCACCCGGCTTGGACAGTAATCAACCTGTTCATGCCCCTTTGGAACCGCACCATGACCGGCAAAACCCCTGACCTGCGCGCCACACTGCTGTCCACCGCCATCGCCCTGGCTGCCCTGCCCTTCGCCGCGCACGCCGCGCAACCGGTCGCTACCCAGGCCGCCAGCCGCACCTTCAACATCCCCGCAGGCGCATTGGGTGACGCCCTGAACCAGTTCGCGCGCCAGGCCGGCATCACGCTTGCCAGCACGCCGGATCAAACCCAGGGCAAGCAAAGCGCCGGGCTGCAAGGCAGCTACAGCGTGGAGCAAGGCCTGCACGCCCTGCTCGCCGGCAGTGGCCTGCAAGCCAGCAGCGGCGACGGCAGCAGCTTCATCCTGCAGGCGGCCCAGGACCAGGCCATGACCCTGCCGTCCACCGACATCCGCGGTTTCACCCTGGGCAACGCGTTGGGCAGCACCGACGGCTACAACGCCACCCACAGCCAGATCGCCACCAAAACCAGTACCCCACTGCTGGAAACCTCGCAGAGCGTCTCGGTGGTCACCCGCCAGCAAATGGACGACCAGGGCGCGCAAACCGTTGCCCAGACCATGCGCTACACCCCAGGTGTGCTGACCAACCCCTACGGCGCCACCCACCGTTACGACTACGTCGCCATGCGCGGTTTCAATGACGGTTCGGTCGATAACATCTACATCGACGGTCTGAAATCCATGGGCGACAGCGGCACCTACAGCACCATGCAAATCGACCCGTATTTCCTCGAGCGGGTGGACATCCTCAAAGGCCCGTCATCGGTGCTTTACGGCCGCAGTTCGCCGGGCGGCCTGGTGGCGCTGACCACCAAGAAACCGCTGTACGAGGACTACCACGAGATCCAGGCCACGGTCGGCACCCAAGGCCAGCACGGCGTGGGCTTCGACTTCAGCGGCCCGCTGGATGACGAAAAACATATCGCCTATCGAGTCACCGGCCTGACTCACCAGGCCGACACCCAGTTCGATCACAACGAGGAAAAGCGCTACGCCATTGCGCCCACCCTGAGCATCGACTTCGACGAAGACACATCGCTGACCCTGCAAGCCTACCTGCAACATGACCCCGAAGGCGGCTACCACGGCGGCCTGCCCGCCGATGGCCTGCTGACTCAGCACAACGGCCAGCGCATCTCCGAGCACTTTTTCGAAGGCGAGCCCGGCGTGGACCATTACAGCCGCGACCAACAGTCGTTCGGCTACCAGTTCGAGCATCGCTTCAACGACGTGTTCACCGCGCGGCAGAACTTCCGCTACCTGGATTCCAAGGTCGATCTGGACCAGGTCTATGCCTATGGCTGGGTGTCGCCCAGCAGCAATGAGCTGAACCGCTACTACTCTGGCGCCAGCGAGAAACTGCACTCATTCATCATCGACAACATGCTGCAGGCCGACTACTACACCGGCGCCGCCAAGCACACCACCCTGCTGGGTGTGGACTATCAACGTCGCAAAACCGTAGTGGACTGGACCAGCGGCTCGCTGGCTGCCATCGACGCCTTCAACCCGGTGTACGGCAACTCGGCCATCAGCTACTACAGCCCAACCAGTTACCTGCGCCGCCTGCAGCAGACCGGCGTGTACCTGCAGGACCTGATCGAGTTGGACAAATGGCGCATCTCCTTGGGCGTGCGCCAGGATTGGGTAAAGACCTCGGATGAGAACCGCATCGCCGAAACCGGCCGGCCGGAGGGCACGGTGATCAGCGACCAGCGCAGCAAACTCACCACCCGCGCTGGCGTGCTGTACCTGTTCGACAACGGTATCGCTCCGTATATCAGCTATTCGGAGTCGTTCAACCCCAACTCCTACTCCGATGCTGCCGGCAACCCGCTGCCGCCGACCGACGGCACCCAGTGGGAAGCTGGCCTCAAATACCAGCCGCCTGGTTCGGAAAACCTCTACACCGCGTCGGTGTTCCGCATCGATCAGGAGAACCTGGCCACCAAGCTGCCGCAGGAAAACTTCTACCGTGCGATCGGCGCTGTGCGCTCTCAAGGCGTGGAGCTGGAAGCCCACATGCAGTTGACCGACAACCTGAAACTGCTGGGCAGCTATACCTTCACCGACCTGAAATACAGCAAGTCGATGATCAGCACCCTGAGCACTGCCGACAACGTGATCGAAAACAAGGGCAATTCACCCACCCAGGCGCCGCGGCAGATGGCCTCGCTGTGGGCTGACTACAAATTCGACAGCAGCGTGCTGGACGGCCTGCGCGTGGGCGCCGGCGTGCGGTATGTGGGCTATAGCTGGGCGGATGCCGAGAACACCACCAAGGTGCCGGCGTACACCCTGTATGACGCCTCGGTGGGCTACGACCTGGGCAAGATCGGCCTCAAGGGGTTGGACCTGCGCGTGAATGCCAACAACCTGACCAACGAGAAATACGTGGCCACCTGCGCCAGCCTGAACTTCTGCTACGTGGGCGAGGAGCGCAATGTGGCGGCTACCCTGAGCTACAAGTTCTGACCCTGCGGCGCGCCTGACGCGACTTGACGGCCGCTGCTACAGGAACGTAGCAGCGGCCGTCAGGCCGCGTCCAGGGGCTACACGGTGTACTCGGTCTCCAGCGCATCGAGCTGGTGATCGAATGCCCGCAAACGCGTCGACCAGGTGTACACCAGCACCTCCATCTCCCTGTCGATCACCGCGCCGCCTTTGATACTGGCGCGCGGGTCGCAGAAATCCAGCAGGTAGCGCTGGCGCGCCAGCGCCGTGGCGACGGTGGATAACTCACGGGCATCATCCAGCCAGTGCCACTCGCTGCTGTGGATTTCGTCGTCCAGCCCCTGGCATTCACGCTTCAACGCCTCCAGGGATTTTTCCAGCGGCGTGCCCGCCAAGTCGCCCATCACCTCCTGGAAGGTGCGCCCGGGTTGCCAGTAGCTGCCCCAGAAATAGCGGTCGAACACGGTTTCGACCTTGCGCAGGGCAACCTTGGTGTCCCAGATGCGTACCAGGGTGTGGCCTTGGGTTTGCCGTCGTTTTTTCAGCAACGCGTTTTCGTGGGCCGACCAGGCCAGCACCGCCATCGCCAGCACGCCGATCAACCCTAACGCACTGTTGAAGAAGACCAGAGCCTGCTCGATTTGGTGGGCCTCGATGACCCCGTAGAAGTAAGTGGCAGTAATCAATCCGAGCGCCGTGGTAGCGCACCAGAAGCCTGGAGCATAGGAATCTTTCATAGTTATTATCATCCCATTGACCCGGGGCCAGTGATGACTGAAAGAATCCGCGTGAGTACCGCCGCGCGGTCATGAACAGACCACAGGAACCCGATAAATCAGAGCATAGGACAGGCTATGGCAATTGTTGCCAGCAAAAGTCAAAAGCTCGGCGCTAGCGGATAAGCGGCAGGGTCAGCGCACTTTGTGCAGCAGTTCGTTGAGCTGGTCGATGACCTCGGCCCAGTCGGCATCCTCGAGAATCTCATCGCGCAGGAACGCAGCCTGGGCGGGGGTCCAGAAGAATGCCTCGTGCAATTTCAGGCCTGGCTTGAGGGGCGAATGGCTGGTGACGAAGCGTTCGATTTCCACCGGCGAGGACGCCAGGCCCAACTGGTCGAACAGGGCTGGCAGGCTATGGCTTGGCGATTCCATGTGGCTACCCTCGCGGTCAACTAAACTCTTATTAAAGGTAATTTTGACGCTGACGTCGAGGGGCAACCCCGGAGGTTCAAGTGGGCGCTGTGATTGTGCTGACCGTCAACCAGGCGGCAGTGGGGCTGATCCTGTTCGGCCTGGTAATGCTGGCCATCGAGGCCCTGTTGCCGACCTTCGGCGTGCTGGGCGTGGGTGGCCTGGTGGTGCTGTTGCTGGGTGTGGTGGTGTTGGTGGATGCCCAGGGGCCGAATATCGCCGTGTCAGGCGCGCTGATACTGGCCATGGCCGTTGTCGCGGTGGTGCTGGCGATCACCGTGCTGGCCATGGCTATCCGCGCGGCACGCCGCCGGCCGGTGGGCGGCGACAGTGAGCTGGTGGGCAAGGTCACCGAAGTGTCGGCCCTGCAATCGGATAACGCCTGCGCCGGCTGGGTGCAGCTGCACGGCGAACAGTGGCAGATTCGCTGCGACGCGCCAATGCAACAGGGCGAACAGGTCAAGGTGCTGGCCCGCCGTGGCGTGCAACTGGAAGTCGCCGCGGCGAAACCGCCCGCTGGAGCGTGAACCATGTTCATCGAAGTTGGCTATGTCGCCGTGCTGGTGGTGCTGT
>KI547172.1:107969-133144 GCA_000497835.1 gamma proteobacterium L18
ACAGTGTTGACCACGCCTGAGTCGTACGCCTGTGGGAGCAAAGCTTGCTCGCGATGAGGCCAGCAGCTTCACTCACAACCAGGCAGCATCCCACAAACAATAACCACCAATATTCTCGGCCAACCCCGCCCTCAATGGATTGGCCACGATATACCGCGCAACCGCCTTCAAATCCTGCTCCCGGCGCAATGCACGATCATGAAAGCCGGCCTGCCACAAGCGACCATGCCGCCCCTGATGCCGATTGAACACCACGGTTGATCGAGATTTCAGCCGGCAGACGACTCGCCCCAACGTCTCGGTCTTCAGTTCGAACAGCCAGTGGAGGTGGTCAGGCATCAGAACCCAACTTAGCGACTCGACCTCACCTTCAGCGTGCGCGGCTTTCAGGGCCTGGATGATAGGGCGGCCAGTAATCCAATCAGCGAACAAGGGCTGTCGGTCTTCCACGACAAGGGTAATGAGATAGATACGGCCCTGCTCTGCGTAGCGGCCTGTTCTCAAGCGATGGGACTGAGGAGTGTGCATTCCATTGCCTCCAAGGTCAGAAGGCAATGAACATACTGGAAGGCCTTCACCCTGGGGGATTGGGATTGAAGCTGGATGTTTCGGTAAGGGCTACTGGCCTCGTCGCGAGCAAGCTTTGCTCCCACAGTATTGAGCCAACCACGGTGGATGGCTTGGCACTGTGGGAGCAAAGCTTGCTCGCGATGAGGCCAGTGGTCCCCCAAAAAACTAAGGCTTCTTGGGAGCTTCCCAACCACCCCCCAACGCCAGGAACACATTGATCTGCTGCATCGCCACCTGAGTATTGGCCGCCGACAGCTGCGCAGTCACGTCGGTGTAGGTCTTGGTGGCCTGCAGGTCGGCCAGGAAAGACTCACGACCGGCCATGTAGAAGCGGTGAGTCTGGTCAGCCGCCTGGCGGGCCGACTCCTCGGCCTCGGCCAGCGCATCACGACGCTCCAGCACGGCGGTGTACTGGGCCAGGCCGGTCTGCGCTTCACGCACGGCGTTGAGCACCACGCCATCGAAATGCGCCAGTGCTGCCTGGGTGGACACCTCGGCTTCCCGCACACGCGCCCGCGCCTGGTTGCCCGGGATGGTCCAGGTGACCAGCGGGCCGAAGCCCCAGCGGTTGGCGGTGTCTTCACCCAAGTCCTTCAGGAAGCCTACCGAGCCCACGGTGGCACCAAAGCTGATGTTGGGGTACAGCTGGCCGGTGGCGACGCCGATCTCGGCGGTGGCAGCGGCCAGTTTGCGTTCAGCCTGACGTACGTCGGGGCGGCGCTTGAGCAGCGCGGCACCATCACCCACGGGCATTATCTGGGCAATTTTCGGCAGTTCGGCGCAGTCGGCAGTGCCCGCTGGCAGTTGGTTGACCGGCTTGGCCAGCAGCATGCCCAGCATGTACAACCCGGCCTGACGCTGGGCTTCGTACTTGGGCAAATCAGCACGCAACGACTTGAATTGGGTCTGTGTGCGCGTCACTTGGGTTTCGTCGCCACGGCCGGCGTCACGCAGGCGCTGGGTCAGTTTCACGCCCTGCATCTGCAGGTCCAGGGACTTCTGGGCGATATGGCGCTCTTCGTTGGCAGCACAGATCTGCGTGTAAGAACGCACCACCTCGGCCACCAAGGTGATACGCGCGGTGTCAGCCGCGGCCTGCGCTGCGTCGGCGTTGGCCTGGGACGCCTCGACGCCACGCTTCAACGTACCCCACAGGTCAAACTGGTACGAGGTGGTCAGCGCCAGGCTGCCAACGTTGGCCACCGGGATCTTCACGCCCTGCAGGTAGGACTCTGCGGACTCCTGCAAGCGCTGCGCGCCCGCCTCGGCGGTGGTGGTGAAGCCACCGGCGTTCTGCGCTTCCTCGATCTGCACGCGAGCACGGTTGAGGTTGGCCGCAGCAATGCGCAGGTCGGTGCTGGACACCAGCGCCTGATTCACCAACTGATCCAGGCGCGGGTCGTTGTACAGCTTCCACCAGTCCCCCGGCACCGG
This sequence comes from gamma proteobacterium L18, assembly GCA_000497835.1. GTDB lineage: Bacteria > Pseudomonadota > Gammaproteobacteria > Pseudomonadales > Pseudomonadaceae > Aquipseudomonas. The sequence continues at coordinate 109,974 of KI547172.1, forward strand.
CGCCGACACGACGTTGCTGTCGCCGGTGGCCAGGCTGCCTTGCAGGTCGGGACGGTTGATCGCGCCTTCCTTGGGCCGATGGTAATCGGGCCCCACCATCTGGCAGGCCGACAGCAACAGCCCCAGGGCCACCGCCGAAAGACGCACGCAGTGGTTCATCGGCTGCCCTCCGCCGACTGGCCGGCGTCGTCGATGATCGAAACGGTGGCGGTACGGCCGGCGATCATGCGGAAGTGCTCCGGCACGTCGTCAAAGGCGATACGCACAGGAATGCGCTGCGCCAGGCGCACCCAGCTGAACGCCGGGTTGATGTTGGGCAGCAGGTTGGAACCGCTGCTGCGGTCACGGTCCTCAATGCCGGCGACGATGCTCTGAACATGGCCGGTGAGGCGGGCGTTGTCGCCCATCACGCGGATATCGACTTTCTGCCCGACGTTGATCAGCGGCAGCTTGGTTTCTTCGAAGTAGCCGTCGACGTGGAACGAGCTGCTGTCGACCACCGACAGCACCGGGTGGCCGGCGGCGACGAATTCGTGGGCGCGCGGCGCACGGTCGTTGAGGTAACCGTCCACCGGGCTCTTGATCACCGAGCGGTCCAGGTTCAACTGGGCAGTGTCCACTGCCACCTGGGCTTCGGCCAGGCCGGCCTGGGCGCGGGCCAGCTTGGAGTCGCTTTCTTCCAGTTGCTCCTTGGCCACCAGGTTGCCCAGGCCCTTGTTACGCTTGGCTTCGCGCTGGGCCTGAGCCATGGTTTCCTGACGGTCGGCCAGGGCGGCCTTGGCCTGACGCAGGGCCAGGCTGAAGCGGTCCTGGTCGATGGTGAACAGCACCTGGCCACGCTTGACCACTTCGTTGTCGCGCACCGCCACGTCCTGGATCAGCCCGGATACATCCGGCGAGATCTGGATCACGTCGGCGCGGATGTGGCCGTCGCGGGTCCAGGGGGCGAACATGTAGTACATCACCATGCGATAGACCACGACGGTGGCCAATGCCACTACCAGCAAGGTCAGGATGATGCGGCCAAAGGTCAACAAAGGTTTTTTCATGTCATCAGGTTTCGGCAGAGTGCGTCCACCGCGCCTAGCATCAGCGCGTACAGACCGACGTTGAACAAGGCCCGGTGCCAGACCAGGCGGTAAAAGTGCAGGCGATTGAGCACGCCATGCACCAGCAGAAACAGCACATAGGTGATGGCCATCATCACCAGCAGCGTGGGCAGGAAGATCCCGCTTACATCAATTTCACCGATCATAACGGGGCTCCATCCAGGCCTTGAGTCGGCGGCTCTGGGGCAGCGCTCGGCTCGATCACCACTTCCACACCCGGCAACAGCGCCAGGCGCAGGCCGCTGAGCGAGTGCAGCATCTGCAGTCGCGCTTCGGCTTCTTCACCGACGTTTTGCTGGCTCAACGCCCGCCGTGCCCGGTCCATGGTCATGAGGATAGTCATGGGCGCCGGCAGGCGTTCGCGGGCCTTGAGACAGGCGCGGAAGTAACCGCCTACCTCATCCACCACCTGGCGAACCTGGGAGCGTGGCCCCACGGGGATACGCGGCATGTAGGCCAGCAGGTCGAGCATGTTCAACGCCACGCGCAGGTCGCGTAGCGCAGCGCCCGTGTCCTGGCCGGTCTGGGCCAGCCGCGGCAGGTGCTGCATCAGCCGGTCGAGCATTTGCACGCCCATGGCGCGGTGCTCGGCCAGGGTGGCCTTTTCGCTGAGGCTGACAATGTCGCGCCAGCTGAAGCGGGTCATGCGCTTGGCCGCAAGCTCAGTGCCGAACGGCCGCACCATCAGGGTCCACAGGAAGGCGAACAGCAAGCCCGCCGGGCCCGCGATGTTGGAGTTCAGAAACGACAGGAAGTTGGCATCGTAGGCCGTGTCCAGGCTGATAAAGGTGGCGCCGTTGACCAGCGTCAGCATCATGCCCAGGTTGAAACGCGGTTGCAGGGTCAGGGTCGCGGCCGTGATGAAGGGCACCGCGAACGCCAGCGCCAACATCGGGAAGTCATGCAGGTTGGGCAGGATCAGGAACAGGTAGAGGCTGGACATCACCACCGCGATCAGGGTCCAGAAGAAGAACCGGTAGATCTGCGGCGCCGGGTCATCCATGGCGGCGAAGAAGCTGCACGCCACCGCAGCCAGGATCACCCCGCCACCGCCGTCGGCCCAGCCGGTAAAGATCCAGATCATCGAGGCGACGACAATGGCCATGATGGTGGTGAAGGCCGAATACATCATCATGCCGCGGTCAAAGAACGGCGACAGTCGGCCCAGGCGCCAGTGACGATACACGGCACGCCATTGCGACTGGTCTTCGGTTTCGATGGCGGCCTGCAGGGTGCGCATGTCCTGCCACAGGTCCACCCATTCGCCCAGGCGGTACAGGGCGTTGGACAGCAGCAGGTTGCGGCGGTCGTCCAGCGCTTCGGGCGCAGGTTGCAGCATGGCGAGACGCGCGTGCACCTGTGTCCACAGGTCTGGCGAGGCGTTCTCTGCGGTTTCCTTGAGCCATTGGCGCACATCTTCCAGCACCGGTGCCAGCACGGCAATCAACTCGGTGCGCCGCTCCACGGCGATCAGGGCATCGTCGAGGGCGTCGATGGTGGGCAGCAGGTGGATCATGCGCCCGCGCAGTTCCTTGATGTTGCGCACGGTCTGCGGCAGCGCGCCTTCGTGGGGGATCTGGCCGATCATCAACTCCAGGGAGTTGAAGGTGGCGACCATCGAGGCGCGCAGTGTGCCTACTTCGGTGGCGGTGATTTCACGCGACAGGAAGCGGTCGCTGTAGGTAGTGGCCTCACCGAACCACTTGCGCGTGGCGTCGCCCAGCACCGGGGCCAGGCGTCGTGGCCAGAAGATCGAGCCGATAACCGCCGCGCTGATCAGGCCCAGGCAGATTTCCTGGAAACGCGCCGAGGCGATGTCGAATACCAATGTGGGGTTGTCCACCACCGGCAAGGCGATCAGCGGCATGGTGTAGCCGGCCAGCATTAAGGCGTAGCTGTTGGCGGTGCGCAGGTGCAGCGACAGGAACAGCAGGGTGCCGGTCCAGGCTGCGACGATCAGTGCCAGCAAGAACGGCGTCTGCACGAACATGGGCACGAAGAGCACGGCCGCCGCCGCGCCCACGAAGGTGCCGATGCCGCGGTACAGCGCTTTGGAGGTGGTAGGGCCGACGAAGGGGCTGGACACGATGTAGACTGTAGCCATGGCCCAGTAGGGCCGTGGCATTTCCAGCTTCATGGCGACGTAAAGGGCCACCATCGAGGCGATGAAGGTACGAACGCCGTAGAACCAGTCCCGCAGCGGCGGGACATCACTGAAGAAGGCTTTCAAGGTGAGGGCACCGCCGTGCCCTGCCCCGCATCCTCGAACGCCCGCACCACGCGCAGGGCGGCTTCCAGGTCAGCGGGCGCGATGTCCAGCAGCACTTCGCGGCGCAAGCGCACCAGTTCACCCTCGATGGCCTCGGCCAGTTCGCGGCCGGTAGGCGTCAGGCTCAGGGCCTTGGCGCGGCGATCGGTGGGGTCTTCGGTGCGCACCACAAAACCCGAGGCGCACAGCTGGTCCAGCAGGCGTACGAGCGACGGGCTCTCAAGCCCTGCGGCATGGGCCACGGCTACCTGCCGCACACCATCGCCCAAGCGCACGATGATCAACAGCGGCACCGCGCAGGCTTCGGAAATACCGTAGTTGGCCAGGGTGGTCTGGCAAATGCGGCGCCAGTGACGGGCAGCCGTCACCATGCCGGTGCTGATGCTGAGGTGGAGCTTGTCGAGATTCATTGGACAGGAACGCACCGATATTCATAGTTTGCTAACTATCTATATTCGGACAAGCGATCACCTGCCGTCAATAGTGGCGGCGAGACATTTCGCAACGTATTGCGAACGGCTGGCAGCCCTTTTGTTATAGACGTAACGGTGCCGTTGCGTGACTGGATCAGCTTTGCGGATACTCAAAAAGGGGGGGTATCGTTGGAGGAGACTCCATGGGTACGCGCTGTCTGCACCGGCCTCTCGCGAGCAAGCTTTGCTCCCACAGTGCCAAAGCTCCCACAGAGGGGTCCGGTGAACCTCCAAGGCTTGCCCGAAACAATAGAATCTCCCACAGTGTAAACCGCACCTGAGGCGTATACCTGTGGGAGCAAAGCTTGCTCGCGATGGCATCGACGCGGTAGTCCAGACACACCGCGTCCCCCTGGAAATCCAGGATCAGCTGGCGTAGAACGCCGGCCGCGACGGCAGGGTGATGGGTTCGATCTTGCCGCTGGTCTGCGCCAGGTTGCAGGCGTCGGCCGCCACCGCGGCAGCGTAGCCGTTCCAGGCCGAAGGGCCGGTGAGCTGGCCGCTGGTGACACCTTTGATGAAAGCCTGCAATTCCACGTCGTAGGCGTCGATGAAGCGGTCTTTCCAGTCCATCAGGATGCCAGTGGACAACTTCGCCTCGCTGCGCAATTGCACACTGGTCGGCTCCGGCAGGCGCGCGATGCCCTGCTCGCCCACGACCTCACACTGAATGTCGTAGCCGTACTTGCAGTTCACGAACACCTCCACGTCGATCCGCACGCCCTTGGCGGTTTCCAGCAGTACGATCTGCGGGTCGCGCAGGGCCGAATGGGTGTGGCGGGTGCTGCGCGGGAAGACTACCTGAGCCGAAACGTAATCATCGTCGATCAGCCAGCGCAGCACGTCGAGCTCATGGATCAGGGTATCAGTGATGGCCATGCTGGTGCCGTAGGCCGTCGGCACTTCGGGGTTGCGGTGCGCGCAGTGCAGCATCAGTGGCTCGCCGATGGTGCCGCTGTCGATCACCTCTTTGAGCGCTCGGTAGCCCTGGTCGAACGGGCGCATGAAGCCCACTTGCACCAAGCGCTTGCCGAAAGCCATTTCGGCTTCGACGATCTTGCGGCAGCCTTCGGCCGTCACGGCCAGCGGCTTCTCGCAGAACACCGGCTTGCCAGCGGCGATGGCCGCCAGCACGAATTCTTCATGGCTGGGGCCCCAGGAGGTGACCAGCACTGCCTGGACGTTGGCGGCATTGATCAATTCCTGACCACTGGCGTACACCTCCGCCTCGATGCCCAGGTCGTTCACTACCGTGCGTGCCTGGTCGGCGTTAATGTCGTTGACCGCCACCACCCGCGCGCCCGCCAGGGCAAAGCTGAGGCGGCGGATGTGGTCCCGACCGATTGCGCCGGTACCGATGACACCGATATTCAAGGTCATGTTGGCTCCTGATTTGTTGTTGTGGGCCGTTGATCCGCGCGTGTGCGCAGTTGATCTCAGGCTAGAACGACTCCTCAGGCAAATCAATTATTTTTCTATAAAATAATTGATTGGAATTTTTATTTTATTCAGCGCATGTCCGCGTAAGGCGTTATCGGTTCCACCGGCAGTGGCAGGGCGCCCTGCCACGGATCGAAGGTGTAGCGCAGGTACAGCATTGCGCGGCTCGGCGCATAGCCTTCGCTGTGCTGCCAGGTGATGCCCGTGCCCAACACCAGGTTGTCCGACAGGCGCCGTTCGAGCAGGCCCTGCACACGGAAGTTGATGCCGTTGCTGCTGCTGCCGCTCTTGGTCAACGTCGGGTCGGTGACCAGCGTCTGACCCGTCCCCAGCAGGCTCGCAAGATCGCTGACCGTGCTGTCCTTGGGGTACAGGTCGCTGCTGTCGATCTTGGCGAACGACCAGCCCACCGAGCTTTCCAGGAAGGCCGACCAGTTGGCGTCACGCCAGGCGAAGTTCACCGGCACGCTGACCGAATAGTACTGCTGCGGGCTGTAGTAGCCGCCCTGCCCCAGGGTCGACTCGCTCAGATCCTTGTCGTAGCCCATGTACATCAGGGTCAGGCCGGTGCGCACACGCTCGTCGGCGCGCTCCACCAAGCGGTAGTAGTAACCGCCCATGGCGCTGCGGCGCTGGTTGTTTTCCACGTTCTGCCCAACCAGCCAATGGCTGCTCAGGCTGGCCCACACGCCGTCCTTGCCGCCTTCGTCGTGGCTCAGGCCCAAGGTGAAACCGTTGGCGGTGACGCCGCCGAACCTGGTGCCGGTCACCGGGTCCACGGCGCCGGCGTAGGACACCAGCGAGTTGCTGAGCGGCCGGCGCGAGGCCGTCAGGCGGTAGCCGATGCTGTCCCAGTCGCCGCTGTAAGTCACCCCGCCCACCCAGTTGGACACGGTGAACGCCTGCGGTGTGTGCCCCAGGTCGAAGGCCCAGGTGTCGTCATGCCAGCCCATGCCCAGCATAGTGCCGTTGACGCTTTGCGCGCCTTTGGCGCAACCGCCCTGCACCACCGCGCACAAACCGAACTGGTCAGTGCTGGCGAAGCTGCTGACGTCCAGTTGCACCTGCTCGGCCTGCATGAACGCCTGGCCCTGCTCCAGGGGGGTGTCGACGCGCAGGATGGTGGTCTGGGTGGTCAGGTCGGACACGCCCGAAGCGCTGTTGTCGGTGCGCCAGGCGAAGTCGTGGTACAGGTTCACCGTGGTGTTCTGCTTCTGGTACAGCCCATCCACGTCGCTGCGGATGCTGCGCTGCAGCCAGTCGTCGCTGTCACGGGCGCGGCTGGCCTGGGTCATGGCGACGTTGTCACGTGGGGCGGCCTGCTGTGGCGTGATCATTCCCGCAGCGGCCATGCCTTGGGCGTAGTAGTCCAATGCACGTTGCGGCTGCTGGGGGGCCAGCAAGCGCGCCGCGTCGCGATAGGCCAGCGGATCATTGGGCGTGCTCTTGAGCAGGTCGGCAAACAGCTGCCTGGCGCGCGTCTTCTCGCCCACCGCCGCCCAAGCATTGGCCACGCGGCGTTGGAAAGACACGTCGACCGGGGCGGGCGGCTTGATGCTGGCAAGCCCGACCTTGGCGGGCGCCAGTTGACCATGGCTGATCTGCTCTTCGACCTGAGCAAGCTGCGCCTCGGACCTGGCCAGCAACTGGCGGCGCAGCAAGCGGGCCTCCAGTTCCTGCATGTTGGCACTCCACGCCGCACGCGGGATTTGCCGCAGCGTGGCCATGACTTCGTCGTCACGATCGGCGTCGGCCAGGAACAGGCCATGGGCATAGCGCGCTTCAGGGTTCTGGCCCTGGCGCTGCAGCAGCAGGCTGAAGCTGTTATCGGCATCAGCGGTGCGGCCCAGTTGGCGCTGGGCGTTGGCCAGGCGGTAAACCAGCCAGGGGTTGTCCGGGTCCAGCACGCGGGCCTGGCCAAGGACTTGCGCCACCTGCACCCAATCGCTGCGGCGCGTGGAGTCGTCGGCCTGGGCATTGAGGTGGTCCAGCGCCAGGCTGGTGCGCACGCCCTGGAATTCCTGCTGCTCGGCCGGCGTCAGGCTGTCCAGGTACTGCACCGCCTTTTCCGCCGACTGCGACTCGTACAGGCGCACCAGGCCACGCACCACGCTGGCATTTTTCGGGTCCAGCTTGCGCGCCTGCATCAGCAGCGCTTCGGCGGTGATGTCTTCAGACTCGCCACGGGCCACGTATGACAGGCCGATCAGCGGCGCAGCGTCCTTGGGCTGCGCCACACGGGCTTGCTGGTAGAAGCGCTTGGCCGTCGGATAGTCCTTGCGGTCCAGGGCCAGGTCGCCCTTCTGCAGCAGCATCCACTGGTGGTTGGCGTCCTTGAGATCTTGCCACTTGGCCATCCAGTAGGTGTCCTGCTCGATGGCCGAGGCTTTGACGAAGGTGTTGTAGGCATCCTCGTGCTTGCTCTGGCGCATCAGGGCGATGCCCAGCGAGCCCAGCAGGCTCGAATCCTGCGGATAGCGCTTGAGGGCGCGGCGCAGTTGCGCTTCGGCGCCGACGTTGTCGCCGCTGTCCAGCAACGCCTTGCCCTTGACTCCGGCCTGCCAGGCCGGGTCCGCCAGCAACTGCTGCTGACCCTGGAGTTGCTTGCTGGCATCGGCGCGGAACGTGGTGTCCGGGTAGGTTTTGAGGAAGGTCTGCCAGGCCTGCACGGTCTCGGCACCCACCGGCTGCTTGAGCAGATAGTTGTATTCACGTTCGGCGGCGTTGGCGGCCGCCGTCGGGTCACCGGCCAACTGGTGCAGCACCGCCAGGGCCTCGGCATCGCGCTGTTCGGCAAACAGCAGGCCCACCAGGGTCTGACGCAGGCCGGCGTTGCCGGGATACTGCTGGTCCAGGGCGCGCAGTTGGTCGATCACCTGAGGGCGCTGGGTTTTGATACCGCTGCGCACCGTCAGGTATTCGAGATTCGTGGCGAAGTCCGGCATGTCATCGCCGAACAGCTGTTGGTACGCCTGGGCTGCATCTTCGGAGCGGCCGGCGGTGGCCAGGAGGCGGGCCTGCTGCAAGGCCTGCTGGCCATCGCGGCTTTGCAGCTTGAGCAGATTCTCGGCCTGGCGTAGCCCGGCGGTGCCCGGGATTTGCTGGCGCAGTTGCGCCACCAGACGCTCGGCGCCGGCCTGGTCCTTGTTCAACAGCGCCTGGCGCACCTCGATGACTTTGACCTGGGGGTTATCGGGGGCGATCAGTTCCAGGCGCGCCAGCGAATCGTGCACCAGGTCTTCACGGTACAGTGCCTCGCCGATGCGGATCTGCGCAAGCAGCCACTGCTGCTGGTCGGGCGGGCTCAGCGGTTGGGCCAGGGCGACCCCGTAGACACTGCTGAGCAGCAGGCCCAAACCCGTCAATTTTTGCATGCGGCAGTCCAGTTCGGCACGAGGTGTCCGTCTTTGTCGAAGCGATAGCGTTGTTGGTCCCAGCCTTGGCCGAACAGGGCCAGCGACTGGTTGTAGTAGGCGTCCGCCAGCGGCGGTTGCTGCTTGAGGCGTTGGCGCTGGGTCGCCAGGGCAGATGCGCTGTCGGGGCTCGCGGCCAGCAGCGGCAGCAGTGCGGCACTGAAGCCCACCGGGCCAGTGCCGCTGTCGGCGCCGGAGGCGCTGTCGATTTTTTCCGGCACAAAACCGTGCTCGGCAGTCAGCCGAACCATGGGTTGCAGGTGCGCGAGCAAGTCCGCGCGACCGGGCGCATCCTTGGCCAGCATGCCGGCCCACAGGTACACGCGAATGGCGTCGTAGCTGCCCACGCTGCCTTTCTGGCTGTCGACGGCCCAGCCCTGCCCCTGTTGCCACAGCTGCCAGTCGGGCACCAGGCCCTTGGGCGAGCCTTCCAGCAACAGGCGCTGGCTGTTGCGGGCCAGTTCGGCCCAGATCGGCGCCTCGCTGGCGAAGCGCGCCAGCAATTGCGGTGGCAGGTAACTGGCATTCAGGCGCCAGGCGCCGGCGCTGTCGAAGCCCACGTCACCCGGCAGCAGCATCAGGCCCAGGCCCGGCAGCTTGCGCAGGCTTTGCGCGGCCGTGCGCCAGAGCATGTTGCGCCCCAGGGTCTGGTAATCCGCGCGATGCCACAGGCGCCCGGCCTCCAGCAGGCTGTAGGCGATCCACAGGTCGGCGTCGGAAGCATTGTTGCTATCGAGCACCTGCCAGTGGCCATCCTTGTCCCGGCCCCACTGCCAGGACGGCAGCTGGCGATTGAGATCGCCGCCGGCCAGGTTGTCCTGGGTCCAGTGCAGCACCTTGGCAAAGCTGGCCGGGTCGTTGCCCAGCAGGGCGAAGAACAACCCATAGCTCTGCCCTTCCGAGGTGGTCACCGACTGCTCGCTGGAGTGGTCGATCACCCGCCCGTCCGGGCTGAGCATGGCCTGCCGATACTGCTCCCAGGCCGGCCAAGTGCACGCCCCGGCGTTGGCCAGACCGGGGGCTGCAATGATCCCGGCCAGCGCCAGGGCGGCGAAGACTTTCATCGGCTTACTCCTGGCCCGCCAGGCGGCGGCGCGCCATCCAGCGCAGGCCACGCCACAACAGGAAGGCCGTCAGCAGGACGCTGAGGGTGGCGATGCCGGCCAGCAGAATCGGGTGCTCGGACAGCTGGTACCACAGCAGCAGCCACCATGGCAGGTGGCCGACAAAATACGGCTGGCCGACGAAGCTGCTGCTTACGCCGCTGCTACGGATCAGGGCCACGGAACCGGCCACCGACTCCATCTTGCCGCTGTCGGCCAGGGTGTCGCGCAGCAGTTGGTAATCGGCGTCATCGCTGGCCAGCAAGGCAACGATGCTGCGCTGCTCGTGGTAAGGCGACTGCATGCCGACAATGGCGGCGATCGGCGCCTGGGCGCTGACTTCGATGCGAGTCGCGCCTTGCTCATGGGTGCTGTCAAAGTGACCCGCGCGCAGCGTTTTGCCGCCATCCTGATTGCCCGGAGTCAGCAATGCGTCGCGGGTTCGCGACAGCACCAGATTCGCATCATCGCCATTGCCCACGGTGGCGGACAGGCCACCGAACACCAGCAGGTCGCTGTCGGCCTTGGCATCGTTCCAGTCATCGGACAGGCGCAGGCCGTAGGCCGGCAGCCCCGAACGCGCGGAGATGCCGGCGATGGCTTCAAACAGGGTGCTCAGCTGTACCGGGGTGCTGTGCGAGGGCACCATCACCAGGGTTTCCGACAGGTCGGCCATGCGCGTGAACGGGAAACCGCCACGGGAGAAGGCACGCAGGTCGGGCATGGCGATGTAGTGGTAGTAGCCGGACATGTCCAGGATCGACTCTTCGTCGATCACCGCCTGGTTGTTCACCGGCAGCGTGGTCTGGCAATGATCACGCTGGGCGCTGCCGTAGGTGGAGGCGAAGTTGAAGTCAAAGCGCAGGGTATTGCGGTCGCCGATCTTCAGCGCCGGCACCAGCAGCTTGTCAGTGAGGTTGGCCGACTCGTCGGCCATCACCGCCAGGCGCATCTGCTCCAGCTGGCTGGTGCTTTTGCTGTGCAGCGGCAGGCTGGTGATGAACTGGTTGTTGAGGCTGATGGTCAGGCTAGACGCGTCGTTGGCGGCCGGCGGGGTATAGCGGAACTTGGTTTGCAGCGGGATACCCTGGTTGCGCCACACAAACAGGTCCGGCGGCAGGTTCACGTCCAGGGTGATGGAGCGCGGCAGCAGACCGTTGGCCTGCAGCTGCTCGGGGTATTTGATCAGCTCGGCGAAACGCACGGGGCCGTCAGTGCGCATCCAGTTAGGGGCGTCGTAAGGCACGCGCGGCTTGATCTGCTGAACCTTGTCGATGGTCACGCGCGAACCGCGCAGCAAGTCGCCACCGGTGGCCAGGGCGCGGGCGGCCACGGCCAGGTCGTCATCGTTGCGGCCCAGCACCAGCAGCACCTTGCTGTACGGGTCTTGTGGGTTGTCGATCATCTGCACCACGGGGGCGTCGACGTCGGGGAATTTCTGCTTGTCGGCCAGCAACGCCGGGCGGTGCTCATTGGTGGCGAAGACAATCACCGGGCGCGCACGATGCTGCGGGTCAATGGCCGGCAGCTGGTCGAACTGCACCGGGAAACGCGCGCCGCGCCATGCGGACTTGCTGCCGAAGTACGAGGCGAGGATACCAGCGGCACGTTGCTCGCCCAGGGTCGGCGCGTTGGCCAGCACCAGGTCGATGGACGGCTTGTCCTGGCCGCGGGTGTCGAAGAACGGCATGGGGAAGTACGCCAGGTCGTTCTTCAGGGTCAGTGCCTGCTCCTGCAACTGGATCTGGCTGTCACGCCCCAGGCTTAGCCACAGCGCACTGTTGGCCGGGTCTTCGCAGACGTCGGCGTAGTGGCCGACGAATTCCATGCGCACGCGGTTGTAGTCGGCGATCAGGTGCGGGTCCAGGGCCACGCTCTGGGTGACGCGCTTGCCCAGCTGGTCCTTCTCGATCGGCACCACGCTCATCAACACGTCATTGAGGTAGATGCGCAGGTGCGAGACCTGCGGCAGCAGCGACGGCGACGGGGTGTACTGCAGTTGCAGTTTGGCGTCGCTGGCGATGCGGTCACGACGCAGGCTGAATTCAACCTGGTCGCTGGTGTGGATACCCAGCAACAGCGTGTCGGCCGGCCGCCCCAGTTGCACGAAGGTGTTGGCGCTGCTCCAGGTGGGCACGTTGTTGGCGGCCTCCACGGCAGGCGCGGCAGCCGCTGTATCAAGGCTGGCGGCCGCCTGGGCACAACCGATGGCCAGCAGCGCCAGGCTGGCAACGAGGGATTTGCTGAAGACGCGGCTCATGGTGCGCTCACTGGTAGAGAGGTGGAAATGGGGGTGGCTGCGGGGCGGCGCGGCAGGAAACTGGCCAGCCAGCGCAACAGGTGCAGGGGTGGGCCGGCGATGCGCCGCACCCAGTTGGGCAGGTATTCGTAGAGGCGGTAATAGCCCACGGCGCCCAACTTGAGGATGTCCATGAAGCTTTGCAGCGGACGGTCCGGGGTGAAGTTCTCGCCCCAGTCCAGCCAGGCATCGGCGCGGGCGAAGGTGCATTGCACAAAGTCGATCTTCTGCTGGCCGGTGAGGGCGTGCAGGCGGATGCCGATCAGGTTCTGGTGGCTGCGGCCCACGTGACCGTGGAACAGGAACTCGCGGTCGCCACGTTGCAACAGCAGCGAAATGCGCCCGCCGATGGGCAGCGACACCGGCGTATCCAACTCGATGCCGGCACCGCCGTCGGAATAGTCCACCAGCATGCCCGGGTAGCAATGGCCGTCTTCCAGGCGCACGGCGGCAGGCAGCTTGACCTGCACGCGATGGGTCTCGCGCACCTGGCGCACTTCGGCGGCCACGGCCACGGCCGCGCCCACGATCAGCATGTTGTAGATCACCCACAGGCTGCTCACCAGCACCGTGAATATCTCGGTTTCGGGCCCGTAGCGCAGGCGCCATATGGCAAACCCCAGGCCGGCGACATTGAGTAGCGCCAGCAGCAGGTACGGCTGGGCGATCTTCCAGTCGAACTGGTTGTCCGCCATCAGGCCACCCTTGGCGGTGACGTTGAACTTGCCTTTCTTGGGGTTGAACAACGCCACGGTGGTGGGCCGCGCGATGTACCAGGCCAGCACGGTCTCGTACACCTCGCCCCAGAACGTGTGGCGGTATTGGCCCTGCATGCGCGAGTTGGTCAGGCTGGCGTGGATCATGTGCGGCATCACATACAGCAGAATCATCGCCGCCGGGGCGTAGATGATGTAGGCGTGCAGCAGCAGGAAGGCCAGCGGCGCGGTGAGGAACACCAGGCGCGGCAGGCCCGCCAGGAAGTGGATCATGGCGTTGGCGTAACACACCCGCTGGAAGAAGGTCAGGCCGCGCCCCAGCAACGGGTTGTCGGTACGGAAGATCTGCGCCATGCCGCGTGCCCAGCGGATACGCTGGCCGATGTGCGCGGACAGGCTCTCGGTGGCCAGGCCCGCTGCCTGTGGGATCTTGATGTAGGCCGAGTTCCAGCCTTGGCGGTGCAGGCGCAGCGCCGTGTGGGCGTCTTCGGTGACGGTCTCCACGGCGAAGCCGCCGATGGCCTCGATGGCGGTGCGCCGCAATACCGCGCACGAGCCGCAGAAGAACGCCGCGTTCCACATGTCGTTGCCGTCCTGCACCAGGCCGTAGAACAACTCGCCCTCGTTGGGGCGTACGCGGAACACGTTGAGGTTGCGCTCGAACGGGTCCGGCGACAGGAAATGGTGCGGGGTCTGCACCAGCGCCAGTTTCGGGTCGCTGAGAAAGCCGCCCGTGGTCAGTTGCAGGAAGGAACGCACCGGCACGTGGTCGCAGTCGAAGATGGCGATCAGCTCGCCGCTGATCAGCTTCAGCGCATGGTTGAGGTTGCCGGCCTTGGCGTGGCGGTTGTCGGTACGGGCGATGTAGCCCACGCCGGCTTCGGCGGCGAACTGGCGGAAGCTCTCGCGCTTGCCGTCGTCGAGGATGTAAATGTTGAGCTTGTCCGCCGGCCAGTCCAGGCCCATGGCCGCGTAGACGGTGCTGCGCACAATGGACAGGTCTTCGTTGTAGGTGGGGATCAGCAGGTCGACGCTGGGCCACAGGCTGATGTCGCGCGGCAGCGGCTTGGGCTTGCGGTTCAGCGGCCAGCAGGTCTGGATATAGCCCACGATCAGCACCAGCCACGAATAGGTTTCGGCCACCAGCAGGATAGTGCCGCAGGCCAGGTCCAGCGGCTGGTTCCAGTTCAGCGTGGCGGTGTAGCGCCACCACAGGTAGCGGCACGAGACGATGACCGACAGCACCACCATCAGCAGGGTGGGGAAACGCCCCGGCACCTTGCGCACCAGCATCGCGGACGCCCACAGCAGCAGGACGAAGACTGACTGCGCGGCGTAGCTGAAGGGTTCGGTGATGCACAGCAGGGTCAACAGCAGCGCCGCAGTGCCCACGGAAAGGTTGAGGATGCGCTGCCATCGGCGGCCCAGGCCCTTCCACCAGCGTGTGCTCTGGCGAATCTGCTGGCTGTTTTCAGCGCGTTGCGGCAACTCCTCCAGTGCCCCGCCCACCCGTGACCACAAGCGCAGGTACACGGCACCCACGCCCTTGATCCAGGGCGGGGTGGCCCAGGTACGGGCGCGCGGGCGCGGCGGTTTGACCAGCAGTAGCCACAGGCTTTGCACCAGGTAGCGCAACGGGTCGCCCAGGCGCGGCGCGCGGCCGGCTACCTGCGGGTACCAGCGGTGGCGCTGGTCGAGCAGGTTGCGCCAATGGGATGCTTCCAGGCGCAGGCACACCCAGGCCAGAACGCACAGCGTCGACAGCAACAGCGCCACCGGCGGCGCACAGTCATAGCGCTGGCGCAGCCGCGTGTAGGGGAAGATGCGGGCGATCATGCCGCCTCCCGACGCCGGGTCAGGCACCAGGTGGTCAGGCTGAGGATGTCCTGGGCCGCCAGGCTGGCATGGGCGTAGGCGCCGACCGGCTTCTTGAAGGCCAGGGCCTCGCGCACGGCTTCGTCCAGGTGAATGTTCAGCGGCAGCAAGCGCTCGCCGTATTGTTTGCGCCAGATCAGCAACAGGTCGCGCTGCAACTGGCTGCCGGCGTCGTAGCGATTGATCAGCAGGTGGCCATCCGGGTCCTCCTGCTGTTGCAGCAACACGTGGCATGCGGCATCGGCCTCGATCACCTGCAAGCGCAGCGCACACGGCCCCACGCGAGCGTGGCCCGGCATGCGCAACGGCACATCGAACAGAATCCAGTCGAACTGCGCCGCCAGGCTGGCCTGGCGACGGCGCCACAATTCGGGTTCATTGCGCAGGCGCTGTTCCACCTGATCCTGCTCGGCGTACTTCAGGCGGCCGTAGGGCAGCAGGCTGAGGCCGGGCTGTACCTGCCAGGCCTGATCCTGCCATGGCTGGCCATCAACCATGGCCCGCGCCCAACCGGCACGCTCGTTGGCGCCGACGTTGAAATGCAGGCGCAGCAGGTTTTCGGGGCACATGTCCACCAGCAGCACGCGCTCGCCCAAGCTGTGCAAGGCATGACCGGTGGCAGCCAGCAGCGACGTGGTCCCTGCCCCGCCGCGCAGGCCGCGCAGGCTCAGGGCTGTCACGACAGCATCTCCAGCTCGGATTTGCGTGCAGGCGGCAGCACCTTGGGTTGCAGGCGCTCCATTTCCGCCAGCAGCGGCCAGCGATGCAGTGCCTTCTGCAGTTCCAGCTGCGCGGAGATGTCCACGTAGTCCAGCTCAGGCAATTCAAGCTCTTGCTTCAGGCGGGCGATGTCGTCGGCGCGAGCGGCCCGCGACTGTACCTTGCCCTTTACTTGAAGCGCTGTGGATACGGGAGCCATTGGCCTTTCTCCTTGATACGCACATAGGGTTTGCCGGCGTAGTCGACGACCACGGTGCCGGCGTTTTCCGAGACGGCTGCGGTTTGCGGCAGGTCGGTAAGCAGGGTCTGCCAGTCGGGGGCCATGCCCGCGCCCTGAGGTTGGGCGGTGTACAGGCGGCTGATGATTTCCGACAGGGCCAGGAAGCTGCTGGGCGCGGTGACGTGCAGCGGCTCGGTGCCCGGGTTGCTGCCCATGTTCACCAGCTTGATGCCCACGGGGACGTGGGTGATCGAGGGGCTGGGGATTTCGCGCATGCCGGATATCTGCATGCGGTCGCCGTGCAGGGCGGCGCCGTGCTCGGGCACGATCACCACCACCACGCGACGGCCGCTGTCCTGCAACTGCTTGATGAAGCCGGTCAGGTCGTCGATCAGGCCTTGGGCACGCGGCTTGTAGTCGGCGCTCTTGGTGCCGCCATCGGCGGTCAACGCGCGGTTGCCGTCGTGCAAGGTGGTGGTGTTGTAGAACAGCGCCACGCGGTCGCCCTTCTCGTCCATGCGATGTTTCCACCAACTGGACAGCACCTGGCCGTCGCGCAGGATGGGCGAGCCGTCAAAGCCCACCAGTGCCCGCGGCAGGTTGCTGGTGCTGATGGCCGGCGGCGGCAAGGCGCCCTGGGCGCGCACTTCGTCGAGGAAGCCTTCGAACTGACCGGTGTGGTTGAGCATCACTTCGTCGCCGAAGCCGAGCTTTTTCAGGTCGTCCATCAACATGCACTGCTCCGGCGCGGTGCCGTAGAGCTTGCTGTGCGGGGTCTGACCGCAACTGGCGCGCAGCAGGCGGATCGCCGCCGGGCCGCTGTAGCTGGTGGCCGAGTTGAAGTTGTCGAACACCACGTCCATCTGCTGGAACAGCGCATTGTCGCGCAGGCCCACGGCGTCCAGGTCGTCCCAGGCCATGGAGCAGATGTTGATCAGCAGCAGGTCGAATGGCTGCGCGGCCGAGGTCGAGGGCTTGAACTCAACCTGGCGGGTAGCCTCGGTGGCATAGAACTTCTGCAGGTAGGCTTCCAGGGTGGCGTTGTCCGGGTCACCGGCCGGCGCTGCCGCCACGCCATTGGCCGAAACGGCTGCCACGGGGGCTGCGCTGGGGTGCATGGCCAGCACGCTGGCGCTGGCCAGCCAGGCCAGGCCCAGCACGCTGACAGTGGTCAGGCGCAGCCAGTGGCGCACAAAGGCGTACACCACGATCAGAATCCCCAGTACCGCGCACAGGTTCCAATCAATGAAGCGACCCACCAGTTCCAGCAGGTAGGCGCCGGTGAAATTCAGTACGTCGGGCTGGTCCAGCAGGCGGCTGAACGGCGGCAGCCAGGTGTCCTGGTACAGCAGCGCCACGCCCACTGGGATCGCGATCACAGTGCGCAGCACGCGCAGGTACTTGTGCGGCAAGGGCAGCAACAAGGCAGCAGCGAAGACCACGTTGGGCAGCACCTGGAAATTCAGGTAACCGGTCCACACCAGGGCGAACTTGAGGATGAAATACAGGTTCCACAGGCCCAGCCCTGGCCAGGCAGCGCGCACGCGCGGCGGGGTGATGACTTCAAACTGGCTCATGAGGCTCGCTCTTCACGGGTGCGCGGCGGCGCACACCACGGGGTTTCAGGTAACGCGGGGGCAACAGGGCCTGAACCGTCGCCCGCACCTGACGGCCGAAGCGCATCAGGGTGACGATCAAGGCCAGGGTCAGCAGGCTGGTCAGGCCAATCACCTGCAGCAGGTCGGAATAACTCATGGGCAGGTCTCGGCGATGTTCAACGTGACGCGCTTGGGTGCGTAGGCGCCGTGATCAGCGGCTTCGGCGGAGCTGCCAGCCACGCGCTCCTCGGCCAGGTGGAAGCTGGGCGGCAGCTCGGCGGCATTCATGAACGTGTCGCGGGGCAAGGCGTCCACCCCGGGCAAAATCATGAAATCGCTGAACAGGTCGCGCCACGACAGGCGGCAGATGTTGCCCAGTGCCGGTTCCAGGCCGTCGGCACGACAGGCGAACAGGAACAGGTAGAAATGCCCTTCCACTACGCACGCAAGGTCACCAAAGCGGCGCAGGCTGATCTGGTTCAGGTACTGTTCGATGCCGATGTCGCCACGGGGGCGCAGCTTCAGTAGCTGATGGCTGATTTCGCCCGACGCGCCGCCATAAATGCGGGTGACGGTGGTCAAGAACTCGGCGGGCATCATCAGGCCGCGCTCGGCGGGCGGCCGCAGGCGCTCGAACAGCGACTGGAAGTCGGTCTTGCGGCTGTGGCGCCAGGTCTGGCCCTGCACGCTGTCGATGATGCTGAAGAAATACGCCAGCGTGGTGCCGTAGGGCACGGTGATGTTGGCGCCACAGGACACCAGCAGACGCTCGTCGCGGTAGCGCAGGCAGGGTTCGATTTCCCGCACGATGATTTTCAGGCTGCTGCCACAGCGTTCGCGCAGCGCGTACAACTCCCGCGCCAGGCCTTCCACCTGCTGGTTGCTGTCGATGGCCACGATCACACTGGCGGCGCGCGCCTGGCGGGCCTGCGACAGCAGGTCGTCACGCTCTTCGAACAGACGCCACTGGTCAGACAGTGCAGGCGAGCCTTCCAGCACCGAACGCTGGGTGAGGTAGATGCGCTGGTCGTCGGTGTGGGTCAACTGCGGACCGGCTTGTTCGCTGGCCGTCAGGGCAAAACCGTGCTCGCCCGCCTCCACTTCGAACTCCTGGCCGCTGCACACGCCCAGCTCACTGTGCCAGTAATGCAACTGGTAGCGGGTGCCGCCATCACGACGGTACAGCTGGGCCAGGCCCGACAGGGTTTCGTTCAAGCGCAGCAGCCGATCGTGCAGCGCCGGTGCCTGGCCGTGGCTGATCACCAGCAGGGTCGATTGCCGCTGCGCCAGCCATTGCCCGACGCTCTCGCACCAGTGACGCAGGCCGGGGGCGGCCTCGCTTTCCCAGGCGCTGGTGGGCAGCATCAACACCACTACCGTGCCGGGAGATTTTACGCTGCGGTTCAGCTCGCTGATCAGCGCCTTGAGGGCCAGGCCGATGTCAGCTTCCTGGATATCGAACAGGCCCAACTCGCCAGGGCCGGCATCGGCGGCCAGGGTATTGGCCACCGCCTGGCTGTCGTGCCCGCAGCACAGCAAAGTGGCGCGGGCAGGCTCCGGCATGGCAGCCAGGCATTGGGCGGCCAGCACAGCGGCATCGATGGCCTGATCAGTGGCTACCCAATAAAGGCCGCCCTGACGCAATACCATCTGCTCGTCGCGCAGTTGACCAATCGCCAATGTAAGTCGATTCAAAGCAATCCCCCGAAAACACAAACCGCGCACTCAGGGAAACCCCGATGCGAGTCGAGAGGGCGTCATTGTTCCGTTGACGTGAGCACTCACCCGCAAGAATGCCGGGGGGCTTCCAGACAACAGGAAAAACAGGTCTGAGCACTGCAGTGCCGAAATCCCCGAAGGCCCGGGGCGGGGGGCAGATCAATGCCGAAAAGAAAGGCTGCCTCTTTCGCTGGCGCCTATCGATGGTTACCGGACTCCTCGTTTCCTCGGCAACCGCGGCCATTATTCTGATAGCGGCTGGGGTGTCAATAAATTGTTAGATTGCAGGGCAATTAATTCATTATTTGTTATCGCGAAAGTTACAAAGCAATTTCTTGGCCTGGTATTCGCACTCCATTTCTACATCTGGCCTATGCTGCATTTTTAAATGTCACCGCTAACGCAAGGAGGCCTCATGTATTACGTGCAACGCAATACACACGGTCAGCTCATTCGCGTGGAAGACACGTCCTACCCCGAAGCGGACGAAGCCTTGGCCCCAGACCATCCGGAGATCAGGGCCTGGTATGCGCGCAGCACCATCGAGGGGCGTCTGCATCAACTGCGTCAGAGCGACCTGGACATGATCCGCGTGTTGGATGACCTGATCCAGGTGCTGACCAGCAAGGGGGTAATCCGCATCACCGACCTGCCGGCCGCAGCGCTGGCCAAGCTCAAGCAGCGCGATGAAGCGCGCGAGCAGTTGGGTGGGCTGGATAACCTGCTGGATGATCGCGACAACAACCTGATTTGACCCATCACCCGTAGCAGAGGCCGACAGGCCGGCGTCGTCTGCATCGCGGCCAAGGCCGGCTCCTGCCACGGACGGGGTAGGAGCCGACTTTAGTCGCGATGCAGACAACGCATTCGCCGCCAAAGAGTTCGATCAATGAAAAAGGGCCCCGCAGGGCCCTTTCTTCGCGCTATCGCTTATGGATTGACGCTGTCTTTCAAAAATTTGCCCGGCTTGAACGCCACGGTGTTGCTGGCCTTGATTTTCACCGGCTCACCGGTTTGCGGGTTTTTGCCAGTGCGGGCACCACGATGGCGCTGCAGGAATGTGCCGAAACCCACCAGGGTGACGCTGTCTTTCTTGTGCAGGGCATTGGTGATTTCTTCCAGGACCGCATTGAGCACGCGGTTGGCCTGTTCTTTGGTCAGATCAGCTTTTTCAGCAATAGCGGCGGCAAGTTCTGGTTTGCGCATAGTGAAGCCCCTTTGACGGATTTTTTGTTGTTATGCCCGTGCTGTTCATCCAGAACAGCGCCTAAGGCGCCGCAGGCTCTACGCTGCGGCAGACGGAGTGAGAATGGCACGCCGCAACAGGCTGCGCCAGTCTCCACCCCCCGTTTCCAGGGCCAAAAATCGGGTTATTCCGACAGAAAGACGGTTATTTACGCCAGCAACGCCGGCAGCAGCTTGTTGAGCGCCAGTTTTTCGCTCACGGCCGCGCCTGTCAGGGCATAACCCAGCACATTCCCGGCCGAATCGCGGCATACCGCCTTGACGTCAGCCCCCTGCCCTTCGATCTGCCATTGCCCTTCCAGGCCGCGAGGCACCGGCGACACCACCAAGGGGCAAACCGGTGTTTTGACGGTGATCGGCATAGGCCCGTAGCTGACCTGCGTCGGGTTGCCCGCCAGGCTCTGGGCCAAGGCGCGGGCGCAGCTCATCAGCGGCATCACGTACAGCAGGTTGAGACCGTCTACTTCAGCGCAGTCGCCCAGGGCATAGATATTGGCGTGCGAGGTCTTCAGCTGGCGGTCCACCACCACGCCACGGTTGACCAGCAGGCCGGCAGCCGCAGCCAGGTCCACCCGCGGGCGCAGGCCGATCGCTGACACCACCAGGTCACAGGCCAGCACGGTGCCGTCGGACAGGTGCGCTTCCAGGCCATCCGCCACGCGCTGCAGGCGGTTGAGCACCGGGCCCAGGTGGAATCGCGCGCCCAGGCCTTCCAGCCCCGCCTGCACGGCGGCCGCTGCGGCCGGGTGCAACAGCGTCGGCATCACCTGCTCGCAGGGCGCCACCAGTTCAACTTCATAGCCGCCCTGGATCAGGTCGTTGGCGAACTCGCAGCCAATCAGGCCAGCGCCCAGCAACAACACGCGTTTCTTGCCTTGGGCGGCGGCACGGAAACGTGCGTAGTCTTCCAGGTCATTGATGGGAAATATTGCGTCGCCGGCATCGCCCTGCACCGGCACCGTAACGGTCTGCGCGCCCCAGGCCAGGATCAGGTCGCGATAAGGCACCGCTTCCTCGCCGATCCAGAGTTGCTTGTGCCCTGGGTCGATACCGGTCACCCGGGTGTGGGTTCGGATCTCGGCCTTGAGCTGGTCGGCCATCGCGCCCGGCTCGGCCATGCTCAGGCCGTCAGCATCCTTGTTCTTGCCAAAGCCGGTGGACAGCATGGGCTTGGAGTACGAACGACCGTCATCTGCGGTGATCAATAACAACGGCGTTTCGCCGTCCAGCTTGCGAAACTCCCGCGCCAGGTTATAACCGGCCAGGCCAGTGCCCACGATCACCACAGGTGCTGTCATTTGTCTGCTTCCTTGTTATTGAGAAATCGATCAGGCGATTTCGATCATTTCGAAATCCATCTTGCCCACGCCGCAGTCCGGGCACAGCCAGTCTTCGGGTACGTCTTCCCAGCGGGTACCGGGGGCGATGTCATCGTCCGGCCAGCCGTCGGCCTCGTTGTAGATCAGACCGCACACCACACACTGCCACTTTTTCATGAAACGCTGTCCTCGCTACTCAGGCTATAGGCCAGGTCGGTCGATGGGTGCTGCGTTGCCGACCTGCTCAGCGGGTTTTGTACTGGTGGTTGTGCACAGATGCAAGCGCCAATGCATGCTAAGCTCGCCGGCTCACTTGCTTGCAGACAGCTGCTTACCGTGACACATCACTTGCCTTGCGACACCGCGCCCGCCTGGTTGGCGCAGGCGCCAGCCGATGCCACTGCCCTCACCTGCGACTGGTTGTTCGACCAGGGCTCGCTGACCCGCCGCCTGACCCGCCTGTCCCACGACCACTTCAGTGTCACCCCCTTGCACGAGCAATGGCAGGTACTGCGCGCCGATGAATGCCAGGCCCTGGGCCTGGCCGATGGCAGCACCGGCTGGGTGCGCGAGGTGTACCTGCGCGGCCAAGGCACGCCGTGGGTGTTCGCCCGCAGCGTGGCCGGGCGCCAGGCGCTGGAGGCCGATGGCCTGGCGCTGGAGGCCTTGGGCACGCGCTCGCTGGGCGAGCTGCTGTTCACCACCCCGGCTTTCGCGCGCCAGCCCATCGAGGTGTGCCGCTACCCGGCCGCCTGGCTGCCGGCCGATCAGTCCCGCGAAGGCCTGTGGGGCCGCCGCTCGCGCTTTGACCGTGGCGATTTACGCGTGCTGGTGGCCGAAGTGTTCCTGCCGAGCCTGTGGCCGGTCGCCCAATTGGATGCGGAGAATCCTTGATGTACCAACGCCTGCTCAAATCACTCAACCGCATACATCCGCGTGCCTGGGACTTCGTCCAGCTGACGCGCATGGACAAGCCCATCGGCATCTACTTGCTGCTGTGGCCGACCCTGTGGGCGCTGTGGGTGGCGGGTGAAGGCAAGCCTTCGCTGGCCAATGTGCTGATCTTCGTGCTGGGCGTGGTGCTGATGCGCGGTGCGGGCTGCGTGATCAACGACTTTGCCGACCGCAAGGTGGACGGCCACGTGAAGCGCACCGAGCAACGCCCGCTGGTCAGCGGCCGCATCAGCTCGCGTGAGGCGCTGGTGTTCTTTGCCGTATTGATCGCGGCCAGCTTCGCCCTGGTGCTGTGCACCAACGCCACCACCATCTGGCTGTCGTTCGGCGGGTTACTGCTGGCGGCTACCTACCCGTTCATGAAGCGCTACACCTATTACCCGCAGGTAGTGCTGGGGGCTGCGTTTTCCTGGGGCATGCCCATGGCCTTCACCGCCGAGACCGGGCACCTGCCGATGGCGGCCTGGCTGCTGTACATCGCCAACCTGCTGTGGACGGTGGCCTATGACACCTATTACGCCATGACTGACCGTGACGACGACTTGCGCATTGGCGTGAAGTCCACGGCCATCCTGTTTGGCGATGCGGATCGTCTGATTATCGTGATTTTGCAAGGGTTGGCGCTGGTATGCCTGCTGCTGGCGGGCGCACAGTTCAACCTGGGGGGCTGGTTCCACCTAGGGCTGCTGGCCGCGGCGG
>KI547172.1:133395-148502 GCA_000497835.1 gamma proteobacterium L18
CATGGCAATGGCACAGCACCCGTGATCGCGAGCGCATGAAGTGCTTCAAGGCGTTTTTGCACAACCACTGGGCGGGGTTGGCGATTTTCGTCGGTATCGTTGCCGATTACGCCTTTCGATAAAGACTCAATTATTGTGGGAGCGGGCTCTGCCCGCGAAGATGGCACCGCAGGGCGTCTGGCACACCGCGGTGTTCTTTTCGCGGGCAGAGCCCGCTCCCACAGATCGCAGGTCGCGGTTAAGCGCTATCAATCAGCGTCAGCGTCGGCGGGCACGACGTGCCAGACATCCATCTTGCCGTCACCCATCTTGTCTCCAGCCTTCTTGTCCATCTTGAAGGTGTACAGCGGCTTGCCGCCGAACGCCCACTGCATCTTGCCGTCATCACGCTTGACCACGGTCCAGTCGCCGTCGTCCTTGGCGCCGGCTGCTGCCATCAGAGGCGGCCAGTTCTCTGCACACTTGTCGTTGCAATTGGACTTGCCGTCCGCGTCCTTGTCATAGGTGTAGAGCGTCATGCCGTGGTGGTCCACCATCATGCCGTCCTTGGCCATTGCAGGCTCAGCCGCCTGGGACAACGTGGGCACCGCGAGTGCAAAGGCACCCACCAAGGCCATCCAGTTCAGCGTATGTCGTGTCATTGGATCTACCCCTTGTTATTCGTGGTAACGGAATTTCAGCTTAGCCCACGCCCCGGAACTTGGTAGGCTAGCGGCAACCTGTCACACGACTGCAATAATTCCGTTATCTAATGCGCCCCAAGACACTTCAATGAAAAGAGGTTTGAGCATGGTTGGCAGGAACATTCTGATCGTTGACGACGAAGCGCCCATTCGCGAAATGATCGCCGTCGCATTGGAAATGGCTGGCTATGACTGCCTCGAAGCAGAGAACTCCCAGCAAGCCCACGCCATCATCGTCGACCGCAAACCTGACCTGATCCTGCTCGACTGGATGCTGCCGGGCACCTCCGGCATCGAGCTGGCTCGCCGCCTGAAGCGCGACGAGCTGACCGGTGACATCCCGATCATCATGCTCACCGCCAAGGGTGAAGAAGACAACAAGATCCAGGGCCTTGAAGTGGGCGCTGACGATTACATCACCAAGCCTTTCTCGCCTCGCGAACTGGTAGCGCGGCTGAAAGCCGTGCTGCGCCGCGCCGGCCCCAGCGACGGTGAAGCGCCGATCGAAGTCGGCGGCCTGCTGCTGGACCCCATCAGCCACCGCGTGACCATCGATGGCCGCCCGGCGGAAATGGGCCCCACCGAATACCGCTTGCTGCAGTTCTTCATGACCCACCAGGAGCGCGCCTACACCCGCGGCCAGTTGCTGGACCAGGTGTGGGGCGGCAACGTCTATGTCGAGGAGCGTACCGTCGATGTGCATATCCGCCGCCTGCGCAAAGCCCTCGGCATCGCCTACGAGAATCTGGTACAAACCGTGCGCGGCACCGGCTACCGCTTTTCCACCAAAAGCTGACGCCCCCTCGCCCGGCAATAACTCGAAAGGACGCGACGTTAATTGAACCAGAACTGGCACAGCATCCTGATCAGGCACATGCTGATATTGGTCACGCTTTGCCTGCTGGCCGGGCTGATCAGTGGCTACTACGGCTGGTGTCTGGCGGTTGGCCTGGGGCTATACCTGGCCTGGACGCTCAAGCAACTGCTGCGCCTGCACCACTGGCTCAACAAGCACCAACCTGATGAAGCACCGCCCGATGGCACCGGCCTGTGGGGCGACGTGTTCGACAGCATCTACCACCTGCAACGCCGCGATCAGCGCGTGCGCGGGCGCCTGCAAGCGGTGATCGACCGGGTGCAGGAGTCCACGGCGGCGCTACGTGACGCGGTGATCATGCTCGACAGCGACGGCAACCTGGAATGGTGGAACCGCGCCGCCGAGACCCTGCTGGGCCTCAAGACCCCCCAGGACAGCGGCCAGCCGGTGACCAACCTGGTGCGCCACCCGCGCTTCAAGGAATACTTCGAGGCCGAGAACTACGCCGAGCCACTGGAAATCCCCTCGCCCGCCAATGACCGCATGCGCGTGCAGATGCTGATCACCCGCTACGGCAACAACGAGCACCTGATGCTGGTGCGCGACGTGACCCGCATCCACCAGCTGGAACAGATGCGCAAAGACTTCATCGCCAACGTCTCCCATGAGTTGCGCACTCCGTTGACGGTGATCAGCGGCTACCTGGAGACGCTGCTCGACAACGTCGAGCAGGTAAACCCACGCTGGACCCGCGCCCTGCAGCAGATGCAGCAACAGGGCGGACGCATGCAGACGCTGCTCAACGACCTGCTGTTGCTGGCCAAGCTGGAAGCCACCGATTACCCCTCCGACACCCAGCCGGTGGCCGTGTATGCCCTGCTGCAGTCGATCAAGAGCGACGCCCAGGCCCTGTCCGGCCAACGCAACCAACGCATCACCCTGGAAGCCGATGACAGCATCCGCCTGAAAGGCAGTGAGTCGGAGCTGCGCAGCGCCTTCTCCAACCTGATCTTCAACGCGGTGAAGTACACCCCGGCCGAAGGCAATATCCACATCCGCTGGTGGGGCGACGGCAAGATGGGCTTCATGAGCGTGCAGGATTCGGGCATCGGCATCGACGCCAAACACCTGCCACGCCTGACCGAACGCTTCTACCGCGTGGATTCCAGCCGGGCCTCGGCGACCGGCGGCACGGGCCTGGGTCTGGCCATCGTCAAGCACGTGCTGTTGCGCCACCGCGGGCACCTGGAGATCAGCAGCACGCCGGGCCAGGGCAGCACATTCACCTGCATTTTCGCGCCCCAGCAGCTGGTGATGCAGGCCGCCGGGCAAAAAGTGCTCTAGGCAAGCGCCCCCGCAGCCGCTACATTGATGGTCTTGTGCCTGCATTTCAGGCGCCGCTTACCCCCCATTTTTCTGAAGACGGAACCCGTAAACCTCCATCATGGACCCTTCCCCTGGCTTGACCTTCGCTTCACTCTTCGCCGATTTCGGCATGATTCTCTTCGCTATCCTGCTGGTGCTGCTCAACGGCTTCTTCGTAGCCGCCGAGTTCGCCATGGTCAAACTGCGCTCCACGCGCGTGGAGGCCATCGCCGAGAAAAACGGCTGGCGCGGGCAAATCCTGCGTACTGTGCACAGCCAACTCGACGCCTACCTGTCTGCCTGCCAACTGGGTATCACCCTCGCCTCCCTGGGCCTTGGTTGGGTCGGTGAACCGGCGTTCGCGCACCTGCTGGAGCCGTTGCTGGAAGCCGTGGGCGTGCAGTCGCCCGAAGTGGCCAAGGGCGTGTCGTTCTTCAGTGCCTTCTTCGTCATTTCGTACCTGCACATCGTGGTCGGCGAGCTGGCGCCCAAGTCCTGGGCCATCCGCAAGCCAGAGCTGTTGTCGATGTGGACGGCGGTGCCGCTGTACCTGTTCTACTGGGCCATGTACCCGGCCATCTACCTGCTCAACGCCAGCGCCAACGCCATCCTGCGCATCGCCGGCCAGGGCGAGCCCGGCCCGCACCACGAGCACCATTACAGCCGCGAGGAGCTGAAGCTGATCCTGCACTCCAGCCGTGGCCAGGACCCCAGCGACCAAGGCATGCGCGTGCTGGCTTCGGCCGTGGAAATGGGCGAGCTGGAAGTGGTGGACTGGGCCAACTCCCGCGAGGACATGGTCAGCCTGGACTTCAACGCGCCGCTGAAGGAAATCCTGGCGATGTTCCGCCGCCACAAATTCAGCCGCTACCCGGTGTATGACGCCAAGCGCAACGAATTCGTGGGCCTGCTGCACATCAAGGACCTGCTGCTGGAACTGGCAGACCTGGAACACATCCCGGCGTCGTTCAACCTGGCCGAGCTGACCCGCCCGCTGGAGCGCGTGTCCCGGCACATGCCGCTGTCGCAGTTGCTGGAGCAGTTCCGCAAGGGCGGTGCGCATTTCGTGTTGGTGGAGGAAGCCGACGGCAAGGTAATCGGCTACCTGACCATGGAAGACGTGCTGGAAGTGCTGGTAGGCGACATCCAGGACGAACACCGCAAGGCCGAGCGCGGCATCCTGGCCTACCAGCCGGGCAAGCTGCTGGTGCGCGGCGACACGCCGCTGTTCAAGGTGGAGCGCCTGCTGGGCGTGGACCTGGACCACATCGACGCCGAGACCCTGGCGGGCCTGGTGTACGAGACGCTCAAGCGCGTGCCTGAAGAGGAAGAAGTGCTGGAAGTGGAAGGCTTGCGCATCATCATCAAGAAGATGAAAGGCCCGAAGATCATCCTGGCAAAAGTGCTTCGCCTGGAATAATTGTCGCCTCCCCCGACGTCATCGCGGCCAAGGCCGGCTCCTACGCAGCCCGTGGTAGGAGCCGGCCTTGGCCGCGATGCAGACGGCACATCATTTATTGCCCAACGCAAAGTTGGGCAAGCTGCCCACCGGTTGGTTGAACTGGAAGGGAATCGATTCAAGCCCCAGCCCCACGTTGCGCTGCACCACGAAGTGCAAATGCGGCCCTGTGCTGTTGCCGGTATTGCCGGAGCGCGCCAACGGCGTGCCCACTGCCACGTGCTGACCCTCCCGCACACTCACCGAACCTTGCATCAAGTGCAGATAAACGCCCATCGTGCCGTCATCGTGCAATATCCGCACGAAATTGCCCGATGGGTTCGCCCCACCACTGCCCTGGCTATTCTCGACCTTCACCACGGTACCGCCCCGCGCGGCGATGATCTGCGTGCCCACGGGCATGGCGATGTCCATGGCCCAACGGCTTTTGGGGCCAAAGTGGCTGAAGGTGCCGTTGGGGCCCTGGGTCAACCGAAAGGGCCCGCCCACCCACGCCAGTGGGTATTGGTAGCCTTGGGCGACCATCGACGGGTTACCCAGCGAATAACGGAATTTCTGCGTAAAACGCAGCGCCTGCCCAGGCTTTTGCGCCACCAGGGTAGCCAGCACGATGGTGGAGCGTGCCGGCAGCACCCTGCGCACCACCGCTGGCGTACCCGGCCGCACGTTACCCAGGTTGCTCAAGCGCAGTTCCACTTCAACCGGGGCATACAGTTCGTTGCGAGCGGAGAAGGTGGTCACACCAGGCTGCTTGCCCACGCTCAGATGCACCTGCTGGTCCAACCGTTCGTTCATGCGGTCGGCAAACACCAGCACCTTGGCGCCGTGGGTAGGCCGGTCGGTGTAGGAGGTCACGCCATAGGCGTCGGTGTATTTATAGATGGTGGTAGCGCCAGCCTGGCCGCAGACGATGGCCAGGACGCAGGAAAGGAGGAAGCGTAGCTGCATGATGGCGATCTGGAATTGTGGGCCTGGAGCAAAGATTAGCAGCTCTGGGGTCCGTGTTCGCCAAACAGATAAACGGGATGTGACAGCGCCGCGCCCAACGCTGTGGGAGAGTCTATGGTTGCGTGTAATCTGTACCGGCCTCTCGCGAGCAAGCTTTGCTCCCACAGTGTAAAGGCTGCCACCACACGGTAAAGCCTTGCATCGATGGCTGGCTCAACATTGTGGGAGCAAAGCTTGCTCGCGAAGGGCCCTTACCGGCGCCATCGCGAGCAGGTTTATACCCATCAGGCGCCGGGGACGAAGTGCTTCTGCGCGGTGCCGCGGGCAATCAGGCGCGAGATGTAGTCCAACTTCTGCGCATCCTGGTCGACGAAACGGAAGGTCAGTTGCAGCCAGTCACTGTCCGGCTTGGGCTCGTGGGCCACAACGGCGTGCAGGTAGCCGTTCAGGCGCGCTACTTCGGCGTTGTCGCCTTGCTCAAGGTCCAACACGGCGTTTTCCAGCACCTGGGGCAGCACTTCCCCACGGCGCACCACCAACAGCGCCTCCTTGAGGCTCAGGTTCTTGATGACGCACGGCTGGTTGCCGCTGGACAGGCGCAGTTGACCCTGGCCACGGTTGCCGGTGGGCGCAGCGGCTGGCGTCGCCGAGGGACGCGGGGCGTTGTTGAGCAGGCCGCCGCGGGGGGCGGGTGCGGGGGCTGGCGTGGCATTGACCACGTCGGCCTTGCCACCGGTCAGGGCGCTGAGCGAATCGTTGGCAAACGCCGAGCTGGCGCGGCTTGGCGAGGCCATCAAAGTATCGAGCTTGCCGATCTTGGCCAACGCCTTCTTGACCTTGGTCAGCAACTGTTCGTTGGTGAACGGCTTGCCGATGAAGTCGGAAACGCCGGCCTGAATGGCCTGCACCACGTTTTCCTTGTCGCCACGGCTGGTCACCATGATGAACGGCATGGCCTTGAGGTTGTCCTGCTCGCGGCACCAGGTCAGCAGCTCCAGGCCGGACATTTCAGGCATTTCCCAGTCGCACAGCACCAGGTCGAAGCTGTCCTTCATCAACAGCGCCTGGGCCTTGCGGCCGTTCACCGCGTCTTCGGTGATGACCCCGGGGAACGCGTTGCGCAGACACTTCTTCACCAGGTCGCGAATGAACGGCGCGTCATCCACAACCAGCACACTGACCTTACTCATTGACCACTCCTAAGATTACCCGGCAAGCATAGCGCTGACTGATGGCCATTTGCCAAAACTTATTAGTCACGCCGGGACTCTTCGTTCACGGGGTGCCTTTCTTTTCACGCACCGCAAACAAAAATGCCTGGCACCAGGCCAGGCATTCGTAGTCGGGCAGTCTTACTTATCGTCCGGAACGCCCGGAACATTAGCCATATCGACACGGCCCTGCACTTCTTCACGCATGCGCGCCAGGCCCAGATGGCGCACGTCAGTGCCGCGCACCAGGTAAATCACCAGTTCCGAGATGTTGCGGGCGTGGTCGCCGATGCGCTCCAGCGAACGCAGGGCCCAGATCACGTTCAGCACCTGGGAGATGGAGCGCGGGTCTTCCATCATGTACGTGACCAGCGCACGCAGGGCAGTCTTGTATTCGCGGTCGATGGTCTTGTCGTACTGGGCCACCGACAGCGCCAGGTTGGCGTCGAAGCGGGCGAAGGCGTCCAGCGCATCACGCACCATACGGCGCACCTGGTCGCCAATGTGGCGCACTTCGGTGTAACCCAGCGGCGACTGGCCTTCTTCGCACAGCTGGATGGCGCGGCGGGCGATTTTGGTGGATTCGTCGCCGATGCGCTCAAGGTCGATCACCGACTTGGAGATGCTGATGATCAGGCGCAGGTCGGAGGCGGCCGGCTGGCGGCGGGCGAGGATGCGCACGCATTCCTCGTCGATGTTGCGCTCCATCTGGTTGATCTGCTCGTCGACGTCGCGTACTTGCTGGGCCAGGCCCGAATCGGCTTCGATCAGCGCGATGACCGCGTCGTTGACCTGCTTCTCCACCAGACCGCCCATGGCCAGCAAGTGGCTGCGGACTTCCTCGAGTTCAGCGTTGAACTGCTGGGAGATGTGGTGCGTAAGGCTATCTTTATCAATCATCGGGTCGCTCCGCGACAGCTACGAGCTACAAGCTACAAGCTGCAAATTGTTAAGTGGTAATCCGGAAACATGCGCCGCCTCTGCTTGCCGCCTGGAACTACAAGCCGCAAGCCCCAAGCTACAAGCTTGCAGCTGCCTTCTAGCCATAGCGACCGGTGATGTAATCCTCGGTCTGCCGTTTCGCAGGGTTGGTGAACAGGGTATCCGTATCCCCGAACTCCACCAGCTTGCCCATGTACATGAACGCCGTGTAATCGGACACCCGGGCAGCCTGCTGCATGTTGTGGGTCACGATCACAATGGTGTATTTGGATTTCAGTTCGTAGATCAGTTCTTCAACTTTCAGCGTTGAAATCGGATCAAGTGCCGAACATGGCTCGTCGAGCAGCAACACCTGCGGCTCCACGGCAATGGTGCGGGCAATCACCAGACGCTGCTGCTGGCCGCCGGACAGGCCCAGCGCCGACTCGTGCAGGCGGTCCTTGACCTCATCCCACAAGGCGGAGGCCTTCAGCGCCCATTCCACGGCCTCGTCCAGCACGCGTTTCCTGTTGATGCCCTGAATACGCAGGCCGTATACCACGTTCTCGTAGATGGTCTTGGGGAACGGGTTGGGCTTCTGGAACACCATGCCCACGCGGCGACGCAGCTCGGCCACGTCCTCGCCCTTGCGGTAGATGTTGTGGCCGTCGAGGTTGATCTCACCCTCCACGCGGCAGCCGTCCACCAGGTCGTTCATGCGGTTGAAGGTGCGCAGCAGGGTCGACTTGCCGCAACCCGACGGGCCGATGAAGGCCGTGACGCGCTGCTTGGGGATATCCAGCGCCACGTCGAACAGCGCCTGCTTGGCGCCGTAGTACAGGTTCAGGCCGGGCACCTGGATGGCCAGCGTCTCGTTGGCCATGCTCAGGCCCTGGCGCCGGCGACCGATGGCCGAGAGGCTGACGCCGCCGGGCTTGTTGGGATCTTGCTGCATGGGTGGCTCCCTACGCATTCAGTGCGTTGGTTGAGCCGCCCGCCTCGCGTTGAGGGGGCGGCCGGCGAGTGACAAGCGGACGATCAGTTGTCCAGGGCCTTGTACTTCTCGCGCAAGTGGTTACGAAGGGCGACCGCCGACAGGTTCAGCGCGGCAATCACCATCACCAGCAGCAGCGCCGTGGCATACACCAACGGGCGCGCGGCCTCGACGTTGGGGCTCTGGAAGCCCACGTCATAAATATGGAAGCCCAGGTGCATGATCTTCTGGTCCAGGTGCAGGTACGGGTAGTTGCCGTCCACCGGCAACGACGGCGCCATCTTCACCACACCCACCAGCATCAGCGGGGCCACCTCGCCGGCGGCGCGGGCCACGGCCAGGATCATGCCGGTCATCATGGCCGGGCTGGCCATGGGCAGAACGATTTTCCACAGGGTCTCGGCCTTGGTGGCCCCCAGGGCCAGTGAGCCCTCGCGCAGGCTCAGCGGGATGCGCGCCAGACCCTCTTCGGTGGCCACGATCACCACCGGCACCGCCAGCAGCGCCAGGGTCAGCGACGCCCACAGCAGGCCCGGGGTGCCGAAGGTCGGCGCCGGCAAGGCCTCGGGGAAGAACAGGCGGTCCAGCGAGCCACCCAGCACGTAGACAAAGAAGCCCAGGCCGAACACGCCGTAGACAATCGCCGGAACGCCGGCCAGGTTGTTCACCGCAATGCGGATCAGTCGGGTCATGGGGCCCTGGCGCGCGTATTCACGCAGGTACACCGCCGCCAGCACGCCGAACGGGGTGACAATCATCGCCATGATCAGGGTCATCATCACGGTGCCGAAGATGGCTGGGAACACACCGCCCTCGGTGTTGGCTTCACGAGGGTCCTGGCTGAGGAACTCGCCGACCTTGCCGAAGTAGAAGCCCAGTTTCTTGAAAAACCCCATGGCATTGGGCTGGTAAGCATGCAGCACCTTGCCCATGCTGATTTCCATGACCTTGCCGTTGATGTCGCGCACGGTCAGGCTGTCGCGGTTGATGGCCTGGTGCAGGTCACCAAGCCGCGACTCGATATCCACGTACTGGCCTTTGAGCGCGGCACGCTCGGCGTCCATGTCGGCCTGGGCCGTGGCATCGAGACGGTGCTCCAGCTCCAGCTTGCGACCGTGCAGGCGGATGCGTTCGAGCTGGGCGTTGATCGAGCCGATTTCACCTTTTTCCAGGCGTTTGAGTTGGCGATCGAGGTCTTTCACCCGGTCGATGCGCGGGTACAGTTGATCGAATACCGCGTCGCCTTCGGCCACCACCTGGCCGTTTTCCTTGACGTTGACCAGGTAGCCGTAGAAGTTGCCCCACTCGCGCCGCTCGATGGTCACCAGTTCCAGAGGTTTGCTCTGTTCCTGCAGCCAGTCGCCGACCACCCAGATGAAGTCCATGCCGCCGATATCGCGGTTGCCGATCTTGATCAGCTCCCGGGTCATGAATTCCGGGCCTTGAGCAGGTACCGGCAGGCCGGCGCCGGCCAGTTGCGCCCGCGGCACTTCTTCTTTCTGCACCACTTCGCCGATCAGCACCTGCGCGGGCTGACCGGGCACCTGATAGGTGGCGTGCACCAGGTTGGCCGGCCAGAAGTGGCCCAGGCCGCGTACGGCCAGCAGCGCCAGCAGGCCCACGGTCATGATCACGGCGATCGACACCGCGCCGCCGCTCAGCCATACGCCGGGCGAACCGCTGTTGAACCAGCCTTTGAGGGAATCCTTTTTCACCGATCGCTACCTTCTGTCAAAGCGACGAGTATTTTTTGCGAAGACGCTGGCGAATCAGTTCGGCCAGGGTATTCATCACGAAAGTGAACAGCAGCAGTACCAGCGCGGCCAGGAACAGCACGCGGTAGTGGCTGCCGCCCACCTCCGACTCGGGCATCTCCACCGCCACGTTGGCGGCCAGGGTGCGCATCCCCTCGAACAGGTTCATGTCCATCACCGGCGTGTTGCCGGTGGCCATCAGCACGATCATGGTTTCGCCCACGGCGCGGCCCATGCCGATCATCAGCGCCGAGAAAATCCCGGGGCTTGCGGTCAGCAGCACCACGCGGGTCAGCGTCTGCCAAGGCGTGGCACCCAGCGCCAGCGACCCCAGGGTCAGGCTGCGCGGCACGCTGAACACGGCGTCCTCGGCAATCGAATAGATGTTGGGGATAACCGCGAAGCCCATTGCCAGGCCCACCACCAGGGCGTTGCGCTGGTCGTAGGTAATGCCCAGATCGTTGCTGATCCACAGGCGCATGTCACCGGCGAAGAACCAGTTTTCCAGGTGCGGGCTCATGGACAGCGAGAACCAGGCCACCAACAGGATCACCGGCACCAGGATCGCGCTTTCCCAGCCGTCCGGCACCCGCAGGCGAATGCTTTCAGGCAGCCGGCTCCAGCCGAAGCCGGCCAGCAGGATACCCAGCGGGGTCAGCAGCAACAGGCTGAAGATGCCTGGCAGGTGGCCTTCCAGGTAGGGGGCCAGGAACAAGCCGGCCAGGAAGCCCAGGATCACCGTGGGCATCGCTTCCATCAGCTCGATCACCGGCTTCACCTTGCGGCGCAGGCCCGGGGCCATGAAATAGGCGGTATAGATCGCGGCGGCTACTGCCAGCGGTGCGGCCAGGAACATGGCGTAGAACGCCGCCTTCAGGGTGCCGAAGGTCAGCGGCGCCAGGCTCAGCTTGGGTTCGAAATCAGAGGTAGCGGCCGTGGACTGCCATACATATTTGGGCTCGTCGTAGTTTTCGTACCAAACCTTGTCCCACAGCGCGCTCCACGATACCTCGGGGTGCGGGTTGACCAGCACCAGTTTCAACAGGCGGCCACCCTCTTCCACCAGGATGCGGTTGGCGCGCGGGGACAGCGCCACGATGCCCGGGCCCTGGGCCACTTGCTCCACCAGCAGAGTACGGTGCGCGGTGCTGTGGAACACGCCCAGCTGCCCTGCCGCGTTGACGGCGATAAAGCCCTTGCGGCGCTGCTCGGCGGTGATATCGACAATGGGCGTGCTGCCCATCTGGAAGTCACGGATGTGCGTCAGACGTGGATCGCCATCGGTGTCACGAGCCATGAACCACTGGGCCAGGCCGCCTTTGGACGTACCGATGATCAGCGAAACGCCGCCCACCAGTTGGGTGCTGGCGGTCACTTCGGCATTGGCGTCTTCAAGCAGCTTGTAACGGCCGTTGAGGCTCTTGTCGCGCAGGTTGAACACGTCGGCCTGGGCGCGGCCATTGATCACATACAGCCACTGCTGACGCGGGTCGAGGAAGATGGCCTTGACCTGCTCGGTCATCTGCGGGAGTTCGATGGCTGCCTGGCTAGTCTCGCTCTCGCCGGTGAGCATGTTCTCCTCTTTGGTCAGGGAAATAACATGCAATTGCGGCCCGGTGGAGCCAGCCACGATCAGGCTGGCATCGGTGGCGCTGAGGTTGACGTGCTCCAGCGCCCTGCCCTGGTCATCCAGGGTCAGCGGTGCCTGGCCGTAGGGGAATTCGACGTTGGGGGTGATGGTCTTCTCACCGTCGGGATAGGTGACCTTGTAGGTGTGGCGGAAGATCATTGCCTGCCCGTTGGACAGACCCAGGATAACCAACGGACTGCCCGGCTGGTCCTCACCGATGGACGCGACACTGGCGC
The DNA here is from genome assembly GCA_000497835.1 of gamma proteobacterium L18. Taxonomy (GTDB): domain Bacteria; phylum Pseudomonadota; class Gammaproteobacteria; order Pseudomonadales; family Pseudomonadaceae; genus Aquipseudomonas. The sequence continues at coordinate 145,414 of KI547172.1, forward strand.
CCGCAGGCAACGGCAAGTCGACACGCTTGATCTCGGCGCCGTCCTTGGTGCTGAAGAACAGTACCTGGCCAAGGTCGGAAACCCGCATGCCCACGCGGTTCTGCTCTTCAAGGGTGAGCATCAGCGGCTTGCCGCCATCCTGTTCCCAGGCTGGGGTCAGCGCCGGCCGGGTTTCGAGCTCGGCGCCCTGGAACAGGGGCAGCACCACGTAGGCAAGATAGAAGAAGATCAGGGTGATGGCAGCGAGCACGGCCAGGCCGCCCACCAGCACATACCACCGCGTCAGGTGGTCGTTGAGAGCGCGCCATTTGCGCTTGCGCACCAGCTCCGGAGTATTGAAATCAATGCGCGCCGGGGGCTTGGGCGGTGTCGTTGCAGAGTTGGCCAGATCATTCATGCGCACACCCTAGCGGCCTCGTATGACAGAAACATGACAGCAGACTGACGCAGCAAGGTCTGCCGCTCAGCCAGGCTGGGCAGCACACCAGGTGAATCGTTAAGCGAGGCCTCTATTCCGGCCTCGCCAGGCATTCTACTTACTTTGAGCCTTCGCTCAGACCCAAATCTGCCAGTGCTTTGGCAGCGACTTTGGCCGGGAGCGGGATGTAACCATCTTTTACCACGATCTGCTGACCGGATTGTGACAGCACCAGTTTCACGAATTCGGCTTCCATCGGCGCCAGTGGCTTGTTCGGCGCCTTGTTGACGTACAGGAACAGGAAGCGCGACAGCGGGTACTTACCGTTCAGGGCGTTTTCCTCGGTGTCTTCGACGAAGTTGGTGGTGCCCTTCTTGGCCAGGGCCACGGTCTTCACGCTAGCAGTCTTGTAGCCAATGCCCGAATAGCCCACGCCGTTGAGCGAGCTGCTGATGGACTGCACCACCGAGGCCGAACCTGGCTGCTCGTTGACGTTGGGCTTGAAGTCACCTTTGCACAGCGCCTCTTCCTTGAAATAGCCATAGGTGCCCGACACCGAATTGCGGCCGAACAGCTGCACCGGCTTGTTGGCCAGGTCGCCCGTCACGCCCAGGTCGCCCCAGGTCTTGACCTGGGCCTTGGCGCCGCACAGGCGGTTGGCCGAGAAAATCGCGTCAACCTGCTCCATGGTCAGGTGCTCGATGGGGTTGTCCTTGTGCACGAACACCGCCAGGGCGTCGACGGCCACTGGAATGGCCGTGGGCTTGTAGCCATGCTTCTGCTCGAAGGCCTGCAGTTCGACGTCCTTCATGCGGCGGCTCATGGGGCCGAAGTTGGCGGTGCCTTCGGTCAACGCTGGCGGCGCGGTGGAAGACCCGGCAGCCTGGATCTGGATATTGACGTTCGGGTATTCCTTTTTGTACGCCTCAGCCCACAGGGTCATGAGGTTGGCCAGGGTGTCGGAGCCGACGCTGGACAGGTTGCCCGACACGCCGGTGGTCTTCACGTAAGCCGGGATCGCAGGGTCCACGGCGGCGGTTGCCTGGACGGTGACGACACCCGCAGCGACGAAGCTGATCGCGGCCATCAAACGCTTGATTGTCATGGGGGCGAATCCTGGGAGGAGGTTGTTCGAATGGGGTTGGGCGAAGTATTGGGAGCCCATGTGAACATTCTATGTCTGGATTATGACAGGCGGATGAATGGCCATTGCGGGATGTTTCCATCCAAAGGTAACCTCGGCCAATCGCGTTACCTTAGATGTCGCGTCGTTGACACCCTGTCTTCATTGCCCGAAAATGTTCGCTGAGGGCTCGATAAGAGCATTGCTGTTCGGTGTCACGGTGTCTATTGACCGACAGTGCGGATCGCAGGGCGCACCACCCTGAGTAGCGGTAACCAAGCTTCAACGGTTAGCTCGCGACCCAATCGTGATGGTTTCATCATGATTAGCTAAGTGAAGCGCTGCGACTACAAGCCCTCCCACCTTCTTAAAAAGACGCTCACGCGTCTTTTTTGCTTTTGGGATCCGGCGAGCTCACACCGATTACGTTCCCTACTAGGGTCCCATGACCACGGCGCTGCATCCGATAAGCAGTCACTACCGAATAGAATTGAAGCGCTTCGCCTTCCTGCAGAATTGGCTCGAGAATGACATAGCCCTTGGCACTGCGTAACACCGTTACCCGATACCCTTTTCTGGTCTGGTGAAACTCGCAGTAGATAGGCGCCCTATGCACAATGACGGAAGCTACGTACTCCGCCACTCCATCTATCAGCTTGCATCCCCACCTGGGCAACTCATGGGCATGCTCCTTCCAGATATGGTTTACGCCATAGCCTTTGTTTGGTCCGACGTGCCGACCTGCACGCAAATGGATCTCACCTGACGGCAGAGCTATGCCCCGGTTTTTCATCTCAGGTATCAACCCATAGCTTTGCCGGCCTGTCTGAGGATGGGCGATAAAATCATCCTGATGCAGATGAGTGGCATATCGAGGCGAAAGCGTTGGGGTATGAGGCTTGGATGGCAATCCAATTGCTCCGGCTTTTTTCAGCCGAGGATTTTGCCACGCTTTTCGGGGACGATTCCTGCATCGTGGACCAACGCTTCTCCGTCTAAATCAGACGGCAGCGAAGTGTTGATGCGCGGGCGAAACGCCCGCGCACCAGGGGTTCAGCGCTTCTTGGCCAGCAGGTACAAGCCCACCACCAACCCAATCATGCAAATTCCTGCAACATAATAAGCCGGCCCCATCGGGTCCGATTTCAGCAGCAAGGTCACGATCATCGGGGTCAGGCCGCCGAAGATGGCGTATGCCAGGTTGTAGGAAAACGACAGGCCGGTGAAACGCACCACCGCCGGGAACGCCTTGACCATCACGTACGGCACCGCGCCGATGGTGCCGACGAACAGACCGGTCAGCGCGTACAGCGGGAACAGCCAGTCCGGGTGCGCATGCAGGCTGTGGTAGAACACCCACGAACTGACCAGCAGTGCCAGGCTACCGCCCACAAACACACGGCCCGCCCCCAGGCGATCAGCCAGGGCGCCGGCGCATACGCAACCGATGCTCAGGAACACGATGGCCAGGCTGTTAGCCTGCAGGGCCACGGAAGGCGAGAAACCGTAGACGGTCTGCAGCACGGTAGGCGTCATCAGGATCACCAC
>KI547172.1:148843-215069 GCA_000497835.1 gamma proteobacterium L18
AGAAACCGTAGACGGTCTGCAGCACGGTAGGCGTCATCAGGATCACCACCACGATGCCGGCCGACAGCAGCCAGGTCAGCAGCATCGATACGGCGATGGCGCCACGGTGGTCACGCAGCACGGCGCGCAACGGGACTTCATCGGCCAGCGCCTTGCGCTGTTGCAGCTCGGCGAACACCGGGGTTTCGTGCAACCAGCGGCGCAGGTATACCGACATCAGGCCAAACACCCCGCCCAGCAGGAACGGGATGCGCCAGGCGTAGTCGGACACCTCGGTGACGCTGTACAAGCTGTTGATCAGCGTCGCAACCAGGGAACCGAGCAGGATGCCCGCCGTCAAACCCGACGTCAGCGTGCCGCAGGCATAGCCTACGTGGCGCGCCGGCACGTGCTCGGACACGAATACCCAGGCGCCCGGCACTTCACCACCAATGGCAGCACCCTGGATCACGCGCATCAACAGCAGCAGGATCGGCGCCCACAGGCCGATCTGCGCGTAGGTTGGCAGCAGGCCCATGATCAGCGTCGGCACGGCCATCATGAAGATGCTCAAGGTGAACATCTTCTTGCGGCCCAGCAGGTCGCCGAAGTGCGCCATGACGATGCCGCCCAGGGGGCGGGCCAGGTAGCCGGCGGCAAAGATGCCGAAGGTCTGCATCAGGCGCAGCCACTCGGGCATGTCGGCGGGAAAAAACAATTTGCCGACCACGGTGGCAAAAAACACGAAAATAATGAAATCGTAGAACTCCAGCGCTCCACCCAGGGCGGAAAGCGACAAAGTCTTGTAGTCGTTGCGGGTCAGGGGACGCGCCGGTTGCGCGTGACTGGAGGGCACGGAGGTCATGAGGTGGCTTCTCTTATAGGCATTACGGCAACCCTCACCAGGGCTGCTTGCGGCTTGGCAGGTGGAGCACGATAGCAAATTGCTGGAAAAAGCACATGTTTAGTGATTTCCAGCCGATAAATGAGCCAGGACGGTCGTCGCTACAGATATCGCTCTATATACTGCGCGTCTGTAGGAATTTTCTGTTTGTATACGGGGTGTTTGTGCGAAAACGTCGCTATATGCGTTAGCCGATTTCGCAGAGTTACCCTAATAGCGCCTCCCATGGCGAAAGCAGCGTAGTATTAGGCTGAATCGCTTTATTAAGGGGCGCATCGTATTACGCCAGCGCTATTGAGAGTTTTGGGTCAGAGGCACCCCGAGCATGATTGAACTCGAACAAGAAGATCCTATTCCACAAGGCGATCTCGCCTTGCAGATAACCGCGCTACCGCGTGAAACCAACGGCTTCGGCGATATCTTCGGCGGCTGGCTGGTATCCCAGATGGACTTGGCAGGCACCGCCATGGCCAGCAAAGTGGCCGGCGGTCGCGTGGCTACCGTCGCTATTGATCGCATGGCATTTCTGGTGCCAGTTGCAGTAGGCGCGCAATTGTCTTTTTATACCCAGACCCTGGAAATCGGCCGTAGCTCGATCCAGATGATGGTCGAAGTATGGAGCGACGATCCGCTGTCCAGCGAATGGCGCAAAGTCACCGAAGCGGTGTTCGTGTTCGTGGCCATCGATGGCAGCGGCCGCACCCGTTCGGTACCGCCGCGGCGCTGAGCATCGGCAAACTTGACGGCCGTTTCGGGGTCAACTGCATATCTATTGATAGGAAGCGAGAACTGCGCATGTCTACCCCCCAGGTCGAGTCGGTCAAACTGGATGAACTGAACTGCTGGCGCATCAGCCACAGCGGTGCCGAACTGCTGGTTGCCCAACAGGGCGCGCAGATCCTCAGCTATCAACGCGACGGCGAACAACCACTGATCTGGCTCAACGACCAGGCGGTGTTCAAGCATGGCACCCCCGTGCGTACCGGTGTGCCGGTGTGCTGGCCGTGGTTTGGCAACTACGCGCGCAACCCACAAGCGGTGCAGGCCATGTACAAGGCCGAGTCCGCGCCGGCGCACGGCCTGGTCCGGGCCATGGACTGGCAACTGCATGGCATCGACAGCGCCACCGATGACAACCTGCGCATCGATTTCACCCTGCCCGAGGCCGAAGGCAAATTGCCGGGCTGGCCGCACAAGGCGTCGCTGAAGTTGAGCATCGTGCTGGGCGACCACTTGGGCGTGAGCCTCACCACCAGCAACCTGGGCGACGAGCCGATCACCATCAGCCAGGCGCTGCATAGCTACTTTGCCGTCAGTGACGTGCGCGATGTACACGTGGAAGGCGTGGCCAACCTCAAGTACATCGAGACCCTGGAAGACTGGCAGGTGCGCGAACAGGCCAATGAGCTGCGTTTCGCGGGCGAGACTGACCGTATCTATCAGCAGGTGCCGTCGCAACTGACCATCGTTGACCCGGCATGGAAGCGTCGCGTGCGCATCACCAGCAGCGGCTCCAACGCAGCCGTTATCTGGAACCCGTGGATCGACCGCGCGGCGCAGCTCAGCGACATGGCCGACGATGGTTGGCAGCGCATGCTGTGCATCGAGACGGCCAACGTGATGGATGATGTGGTGGTGTTGCTGCCAGGCGCCGAGCATACGCTGGGCTTCACCCTGGTCAGCGAAGCGCTTTGAACTGATCCGCAGACGCCATCGCGACTAAAGTCGGCTCCTGCGCAGCGCATGGTAGGAGCCGGCCTCGGCCGCGATGCAGTCGACGCGAACGATGCCCTTACAGATCAGCCTCAACCACCACCCGCACCTTCGACGCATCCATCGCGTACGCCGCATCGGCCATGTCGTTGCTGACCTTCTCGATTTTCAACGTCCCGATCGCCCACAGCGGCGTGTAGATGTCATCCAGCTTCAAGCCCTTGGGGTAGCGAATCAGGATCATCTGGTTGGGCGGCGGTGGCGGCACATGGATGCAGGCGCCCGGGTACGGCACCAGGAAGAACGACGTGGCCCGCCCCTTGGCGTCAGTCTCGAGCGGCACGGGATACCCCCCGATACGGATGTTCTTGCCATCCATCTCAGGCACGGTCTTGGTCGAATACATCACCGCCGGCAGCCCCTTGCTTTGCTTCAGGCCGCCCTTGTGGGTGAAGTTGCCGTCGCCCTCAGGGGTGTTGTGGGTAATTTCCGGCATGGCTTCCAGGGCCTTCTGATCCGACTTGGGCATCAGCGACAGCCAATCGGTCTCCGGAAGTTTTTCGGCGGCGTGAACAAGGCCGCTGCAGACGAATAAGGTGGCAAGAAGAATACGGCGCATGAAGGGCCTCGACACAAAATGAGTCGGGCATTCTAGCCCTCTCTGCGCGCCAGCAGAGAGGGCCGTTTGGCGAATGTCAGTCGTTTTTTTTGATCATGCCGTACAGCACCAGCAAGATGATCGCGCCTACCAGCGCGCCGAGGAAACCGGCGCCCTGGCCAGCCTGATAGATGCCCAACGCCTGGCCACCATAGGTCGCCGCCAGCGAACCACCGATACCCAGCAGGATAGTCATGATCCAGCCCATGCTGTCGTCGCCAGGTTTGAGGAAACGCGCCAGCAAGCCAACGATCAGGCCGATGAAGATGGTGCCGATAATGCCCATGTGAAACCCTCTGATTGACTGCATTAGCCAAAGCCTAGTTGCGCTTTGGCTTCCTGCAATCAGAGGGCTTGCCGGGGAAGATGGTTCCCTGTCAGGCGCCGATCAAGGCTTCGACGGCCTTGATCTGCTGCTGCAGGGTGGCCATGTCGGCGCTGCGTAGAGTGGCATGGCCAACCTTGCGGCCTGCCTTGAATGCCTTGCCGTAATGGTGCAGGTGGCAGTCGTCAATGGCGATGACCTTATCCACCGGCGGTACTTCGCCGATGAAGTTGAGCATGGCGCTTTCGCCGACCTTGGCGGTCGAACCCAGCGGCAGGCCGGCCACGGCACGCAGGTGGTTCTCGAACTGGCTGCACTCGGCGCCTTCGATGGTCCAGTGCCCGGAGTTGTGCACGCGCGGGGCGATTTCGTTGGCCTTCAGGCCACCGTCGACTTCAAAGAACTCGAACGCCAGCACGCCCACGTAATCCAGGTGCTTGAGCACACGGCCCGCGTAATCTTCGGCCAGGGCCTGCAGCGGGTGGTCGGTACTGGCCACGGACAGGCGCAAAATGCCGCTGTCGTGGGTGTTGTGCACCAGCGGGTAGAAGCGCGTTTCGCCGTCGCGGGCGCGCACGGCAATCAGCGACACTTCGCCAGTGAACGGCACAAAGCCTTCCAGCAGGCACGGCACGCTGCCCAGCTCGGCGAACGTACCTTCCACGTCAGCCTGGCTGCGCAGCACTTTCTGACCCTTGCCGTCATAACCCAGGGTGCGGGTTTTCAACACGGCGGGCAGGCCGATGCTGGCCACGGCCGCGTCCAGGTCGGCTTGCGACTGGATGTCGGCGAACGTGGGGGTAGGCACGCCCAGGTCCTTGAACATGCTTTTCTCGAACCAGCGGTCGCGAGCGATGCGCAGGGCATTGGCGCTCGGGTACACCGGCACGAACTGCGACAGGAAGGCAACGGTCTCAGCCGGCACGCTTTCGAATTCGAAAGTCACCAGGTCGACTTCGTCGGCCAGTTGGCGCAGGTGGTCCTGGTCGCCGTAGTCAGCACGCAGGTGCTCGCCCAGGGGCGCGGCACAGGCGTCTGGCGCCGGGTCCAGGAATGCGAAGTTCATACCCAGCGGGGTACCCGCCAGGGCCAACATGCGGCCCAGCTGGCCGCCACCGATAACACCGATCTTCATGAAAGAGCCTCAGGCCTGACGCGGGTCTGGATTTTCCAGCACGCTGTCTGTCTGTTCAGTGCGGAATTGCTTGAGCACGGCGTGGAATTGCGGGTGCTTGGCGCCCAGGATGCTGGCCGACAGCAATGCAGCGTTGATCGCACCAGCCTTGCCGATGGCCAGGGTGGCGACCGGAACACCGGCCGGCATCTGCACGATCGACAGCAGCGAGTCGACGCCCGAGAGCATGGAGGACTGCACCGGCACGCCCAGCACCGGCAGGTGAGTCTTGGCCGCGCACATGCCTGGCAGGTGGGCAGCGCCACCGGCACCGGCGATGATCACTTCGATTCCGCGGCTTTCCGCTTCCTCGGCATACTGGAACAGCAGGTCGGGCGTACGGTGGGCCGAAACCACGGTGACTTCGTACGGAATACCGAGCTTGTCCAGCATATCGGCGGTGTGGCTAAGGGTGGACCAATCGGACTTGGAGCCCATGATCACGCCAACCAGTGCACTCATCGTCGAGCCTCTTCTCTTGGGCGCCCGCAGGCGCGTCAAAAAACAACAAGCCACGCAGGAAACCCGGCGTGGCTTGTTATACGAATTATGGCCGGTAAAACCGACCGAAGGCCGCGCAGTATACCGCAAAGAACGTGGATAAATAGACCTTCTATCAGCGCTGAAAACAGCGGTTTTACTGACTTTCAAGTCAACGCGCGCCCCCCCCCCTGTCGCCTACATTTTTCTGTGGGAGCGGGTTCTACCCGCGAACAGGGCACCGCGGGCTTTCTGACTCACCGCGGTGTGCTTTTCGTGGGCAGAGCCCACTCCCACAAGAAGGCTGGCTCCTACCCCGCACGGCGTAGGAGCCGACTTTAGTCGCGATGCAGACGGCGCGGTTTTGCGGTCAGGTGTTGCGTTTGAGCTGGCGGCGCAGTCTCAGGTTATCTGCTGCCAGTAGCAGCAACGCAAGGAGGTTCAGGATTGCGAAGCCATCGGCGCCTGCGAAATGCCAGAACGCCCACGCCACGAGCGCTACAGCCAGGGCGGTGATCAACAGCAGCAAGGAATCCTTCATACAAACCCCTTGGCATAGAGGTAGTGGCGCCTGCCCTGCACTTGAGGCTGGTAGATGCCTGGATGTTTGGCCAAGCTGGCAGTCAGCCAACCGCGCTGCAGGTTATTGTCTCGGGCCGACGCCAATACGTCGGCAAGTGACAGGCCTCCCGAAAGGCTACGGCCAGTCGCCACGGCGATACTGCCAATGACCGCACCTACGTAAAAGGCCGCTGAGCAGGCGCCAATCACCGCGAGTTTTTCCAGCCGGGTGCCTGCTGTTATCAACTCCCCCACCGTGACCGTCTTGCCGAATTTATCAATCTGGGTAAGCAGAGTCGTCGCGGTAGCCACTGCCGTCGTTACATTACCGAATAGCGACTCGGGCGCTGGCAGCCCCAAGCCTTCCATATTCTCTTTGAAATAATCATAAAAGCTGGGCATTCATTCATCCTTTAAAGCCTGCCTGGTGCAGGCAATCCATTTGACCCGCAAGCCTAAGGGACTGAAGTTCAAACCTCAACCGCCCACCCCCTGTAGCCGCAGCCTGGCGGCAGCGGCTACAGGGCGGGAGTGCCCGCCGCCCCGCCTTCCAGCTTGCGCCACAACAGCCGCACGTTGGCCTTGCGCACCAGCGCGCATCTATACAGCCGAATCTCCAGCGGTACATGCCACTGCGGCCCCCCGCACACCACCAGCTCGCCGCGCTTGAGCTCGGCCTTGGCGCTCAGGTGCGGCACCCAGGCGATGCCCAGGCCTTCCAGCGCCATACTTTTGAGGCTATCGGCCATGGCCGTTTCATACACCGTGGTGTAGCGCAGGTTGCGCTGCCTTAATAGCAAGTTGACCGAGCGCCCCAGAAAGGCGCCGGTGCTGTAGCCCAATAACGGAAAGCTGATGTCGTGCTCAAGGTCGTACAGCGGCTTGCCGTCGGGTCCTGCCGCGCACACCGGGATCATCTCGGTATGGCCCAAGTGCAGCGATGGGAAGATTTCGGCGTCCATCTGCAACGCGGCGTCCGGGTCATAGAAGGCCAGCATCAGGTCGCAGCCACCTTCACGCAGCGCATGCACCGCGTCGCCAACGTTGGTGGCCACCAGCCGGGTGGCGATGTTCAAACCTTCATTGCGCAACTGCGCAATCCAGTGCGGGAAGAAGCCCAGCGCCAGCGAGTGGGCTGCCGCCACCTGCATGACCTCGCCCTGCCCGCCTTCCAAGTGATGCAAATGACGCAACACTTCACCCAACTGTTCCACCACGGTTCTCGCCGTGACCAGGAACAACTGCCCCGCCGCCGTCAGCTCGATGGGCGTGCGCGAACGGTTGACCAGTTGCAGGCCAAGGGCGGCCTCCAGGCTGCGGATCCTGCGGCTGAACGCGGGCTGGGTGACAAATCGGCGCTCGGCGGCCTGGGAAAAGCTGCGGGTGGCGGCCAGGGCGCTGAAATCCTCCAGCCATTTACTCTCAAGATTCATCCGCGACCTCCCGGGCGCCATACGTTTTCGAAGACTGATGCGTCACACGACCTATTATGCCGTTTATGCATAGGGCAGTGTCTAATAGCATTGGCCGACGATTGGCCACAAGCCTAGCATTGGCAGCGTTCCGGCACATGCCGGGTCCACATTGAGATTATCTCTATCATGTCCTCCGCTGCATCACCGCGCATCGAAAAAGACCTGCTTGGCGTTCTCGAAGTCCCCGCTGAAGCGTACTACGGCATCCAGACCCTGCGGGCGGTAACCAACTTCCGTCTCTCCGGCGTTCCGATCTCGCACTACCCCAAGCTGGTCGTGGGCCTGGCCATGGTCAAACAGGCCGCAGCCGACGCCAACCGCGAGCTGGGTCACCTCAGCGATGCCAAGCACGCTGCCATCAGCGAAGCCTGTGCTCGCCTGATCCGCGGTGACTTCCACGAGCAGTTCGTGGTGGACATGATTCAAGGCGGCGCTGGCACTTCAACCAACATGAATGCCAACGAAGTCATCGCCAACATCGCGCTGGAGGCCATGGGCCACAGCAAGGGCGAATACAAATACCTGCACCCCAACAACGACGTGAACATGGCGCAGTCGACCAACGACGCCTACCCCACCGCGATCCGCCTGGGTCTGCTGTTGGGCCACGACGCCCTGTTGGCCAGCCTGGACAGCCTGATTCAGGCGTTCGCCGCCAAAGGCCAGGAGTTCGCCCACGTACTGAAGATGGGCCGTACCCAGCTGCAGGACGCGGTACCGATGACCCTGGGCCAGGAATTCCACGCCTTCGCCACCACGCTGACCGAAGACCTCAACCGTCTGCGCAGCCTGGCGCCGGAGCTGCTGACCGAAGTCAACCTGGGCGGTACCGCCATCGGCACCGGCATCAACGCCGACCCGCGCTACCAGGCCCTGGCCGTGTCGCGCCTGGCCACCATCAGCGGCCAGCCGCTGGTACCGGCTGCCGACCTGATCGAAGCCACCTCCGACATGGGCGCCTTCGTGCTGTTCTCCGGCATGCTCAAGCGTACCGCGGTCAAGCTGTCGAAGATCTGCAACGACCTGCGCCTGCTGTCCAGCGGCCCACGCACCGGCATCAACGAAATCAACCTGCCGGCCCGCCAGCCAGGCAGCTCGATCATGCCGGGCAAGGTCAACCCGGTCATTCCGGAGGCCGTGAACATGTGCGCCTTCGAGATCATGGGCAACGACTTGGCGCTGACCATCGCGGCCGAAGGCGGCCAGCTGCAACTGAACGTGATGGAGCCGCTGATCGCCTACAAGATCTTCGACTCGATCCGCCTGCTGCAGCGCGCCATGGACATGCTGCGCGAGCACTGCATCGTCGGCATCACCGCCAACGAACAGCGCTGCCGCGAACTGGTCGAACACTCGATCGGTCTGGTTACCGCGTTGAACCCGTACATCGGCTACGAGAACGCCACCCGTATCGCCCGCGTTGCCCTGGAAACGGGCCGTGGCGTACTGGAACTGGTGCGTGAGGAAGGGCTGCTTGACGAAGCCAGCCTGGAAGACATCCTGCGCCCAGAGAACATGATTGCTCCACGCCTGGTGCCCCTGAAGGCCTGACCTTCGGCACCACGCCAGCTACACCGCTCACCAGGTCGAGGGACTAGACACCTCTCACCTTTTGAGGGCCCCGGGCTTAAACCCGTGGGCCCTTTTTTTTGGCTTGGGTTTTGTGGTGGCTGCTTCCCGGGCAGAGCCCGGTCCTACACCGGTCGCGGCAGTGGTGTCAGGTAGGCAAAGCGACCCGCTTTTATGGGCACAGCAGGTCTATCAGGGGGACCACCGAAAGCGGACCGCTTTGCATCCCTGATACCCATGGCCCGATCGGTGTAGGACCGGGCTCTGCCCGGGAAGCAGCCACCACCGACCCAACATTGTTCCCCCCTGAAACACTCCCCCCAGCGTTACTTCAAAAAGCACTCTTTTCTCGCAGTTACACAAAGTGCGCTCAATGAGTGTGCATATCCGTGCCACATAAGAAACTTTGTTTCACCTATAAAACGTTCAAGTTTTAACCAATATATCGTAACTAATTAATAGTTAAGAGTTTTTCAAACTAATTCGAAACTGCGGGCAACTGGCATTGTTCATGCACTAAACGTCGTATCACCTATAAAACAGACCAGAGAGCTTCCCCAATGGCTGTGAAAGAGATGTACGCAATCGCCCCGCAATGGAAACAACCAGCGCCCAAGGAAGACCTGGAGCCGACCGAGATCGAGTTCCGCCAGGTCGGCAAGTGCTTCCCGGCCAAGGGGAAGTCTGAAGCGCCGTTCGCCATCCGCAACGTCAACTTCAAGATCCGCCGTGGCGAGGTGGTGTCCATCATCGGCCCGTCGGGCTGCGGCAAAAGCACCATCCTTAATATGGGCTCGGGCCTGTACCGCCCCAGCGAAGGCGAAGTCTTCGTGGGCGGCGAGGCCGTGACCGGGCCGGTGCGCAAGGTGGCGTTCATGCTGCAGAAGGACTTGCTGATGCCCTGGCGCAGCATCCGCCGCAACGTGGAGTTGGGCCTGGAGATTCAGGGCATGGCCAAGGAGCAGCGCAAAGTCATCGCCGAAGATCTGCTCAACCGCTGCCACCTGCAAGGTTTTGCCGACCACTATCCCTTCCAGCTGTCGGGCGGTATGCGCCAGCGCGCCGCGCTGGCCCGCACCCTGGCCATCGACCCGCAGGTGCTGTTCCTCGACGAGCCGTTCTCGGCCCTCGATGCGCAGACCAAGATGATCCTGCAGCAAGACCTGGCGCAGATGCTCTACCAGGAAAAGAAAACCGCGCTGTTCATCACCCACGACCTGGTGGAAGCCATCGCCATGTCCGACCGCCTGCTGGTGATGAGCGCCCGCCCCGGCACCATCGTCGAGGAAATCGTCGTCGACCTGCCCTTCCGCGAGAACCCGCTGGAGCGCCGCAAGCTGCCGGAAATCGGCCCGCTGGCCGGGCGCCTGATGGAGTTGCTGAAAGTCGGCGAAGACACCGAACTGCATTGATCAACGCCTCACGGCCATCAACCGATTCTGGAGCACGCATGTTCAAGTCCCTGTTCACCACCACGATCCTCGCCGCAGGCCTGGGCCTTGCGGCGCTGGCCCAGGCGCAGACCGACGTCACTTACCTGCTGCCGGCCCCACCGAATTCGCCCGCGTTCGCACCCTGGGTGATCGCCAAGGAAAAGGGCTACTACAGCAGCAAGGATTTGAACGTCGAGTTCATCGCCGCCAAGGGTGGCGTCGACGTGGCCAAGCAGATTGGCGCGGGCAACGCCATGGTCGGCGGCGCCATCGGTGACACGCCGATCGTGGTGCGCGCCAACGGCATTCCGGTACGCGCCGTGGCCGTGCTGGGCGCAGGCGGCGTGACCATGATCGCCACCAACGCCGACGCCCACATCAATTCCATCCAGGACCTGAAGGGCAAGACCCTCACCGTGATGTCCTACTCGGACACCACCTACTACGCCCTGCTGGCCTCGCTGCGCAAAGCCGGGCTGGGCAAGGACGACGTCAACGTGCAGGCCGCCGGCCCCGCCGGTGTGTGGCAGCTGTTCTCAGCCAAGAAAGCCGAAGCCATGGCCGGCGTACCGGACTGGGTAGTGGACGCCCAAGGCGCCGGGCTGAACGTGAAACTGATCCCCCAGGACCAGGTGTTCGAGAGCATGGCCCAGGCCATCCTGGCTTCCGATGACGCCATCAAGAACCACCCCGACGTGGTCCACGGCGTGGTGCAGGCCACCCTGCAAGGCATGCGCGACATCATCCAGGACCCGCACGCCGCCGCCGTCACCTTCGCCAAGGCCGTGCCAGCCTACGCCGGCAAGGAAGCCGAGCTGGAGCGGGTGTTCAAGCTCTACGTCGACAACGTCTACGCGCACCAGACCGTGCTGGGCCAGATCGACCCGGCGCGCCTGGACAAGGTCCGCCAGTTCTACGTCAGCGAAGGCATCGTCGCCAAGGAGCCCAAGCTGGAAGACCTGTACACCAACCAGTTCATCGACACCACGACGGCCGCCCAGTAAGCCGCGGGACACACACAGGTATTAACCGATGAGAAGTCTGAACCCCTCCATGCTCGGCAGCGCCGGGTTGTTGATTCTGTTCCTGCTGGCCTGGCAGTTCGGCCCGGGCCTGTTGGGCATGCCCGAATTCGTCATGCCCAAGCTGAGCCGCGTGGCCCAGGAAACCGTGTCCATGTGGGGCACTAGCGGCCTGATGAAACATACGCTGATCACCGCCTTTGAAATCATCGTCGGCTTCGGCCTGGGCGCCTTGCTGGGCGTGATGATCGGCGTGTCGCTGGGCCTGTCGCCGTCCGCCGAAGCCATGCTGTCGCCGTACATCCTGGCCCTGCAGATTGCCCCGAAAGTCGCGTTCGCGCCGCTGTTCGTGATGTGGCTGGGCTACACCATCTACCCCAAGATCCTGATCGCCATCCTGATCGTGTTCTTCCCGGTGATGATCAACGTGCTGTCGGCGATCCGCACCGTGGACCCAGACATGATCAACCTGGTGCGCACCATGAATGCCAGCCGCTGGCAGATCTTCCGCCTGGTGGAGTTCCCGTCGGCCATGGCCGCGCTGTTCTCCGGCCTGCGCATTGCCTCCACCCTGGCGGTGATCGGCGTCACCGTCGGTGAGCTGGTAGGCGGCAACCAGGGCCTGGGCTTCCTGTTGGTGGACGCCGAGGGCCAGGGCAACACCAGTGGCGTGTTCGTGGCCATCGTCATGCTCACCCTGATCGGCGTGCTGGCCTACGGCGCCGTGGTGTGGGCCGAGAAGCGCGTGCTGCATTACCTGCCCAAAGCCATGCTGAGTACCAAATAATGAAGCCTTCCACTCGACTGCTCGAAGGCCGCCGCGTGCTGGTCACCGGTGGCGCCCGCGGCCTGGGCCTGGCCTTCGCCGAATCGATCGCCCGGGCCGGTGCCCGCGTGGTGATTGCCGACATTCTTGCCGACCGCGTGCAACAGGCCGCTGCCGAACTGCTGGCCATGGAACTGGACGTCACCGGCCTGACCGTGGACCTGGCCGACCCGGCCTCCATCGACGCCTGCGTCGCGGCCGCTACCCGGCAACTGGGCGGCCTCGATGGCTTGGTCAACAACGCCTCGGTGACCAACTCCGGCGGCAAGACCTGCGAAGAGCTGGACATCGATACCTGGGACACGGTGATGAAGGTCAACGTGCGCGGCACCTGGCTGATGACCAAGGCGTGCCTGCCGGCCCTGCGCCAGAGTGGCAACGGTGCAGTCATCAACCTGGCCTCCGACACCCCGCTGTGGGGCGCCACCAACCTGCTGGCCTACGTGGCCAGCAAGGGCGCCGTCATCGCCATGACCCGCAGCCTGGCCCGCGAGCTGGGCAAGGACAACATCACCGTCAACGCCATCGCCCCCGGCCTGGTGCTGGTGGAAGCCACCGCCTACGTGCCCGAGGCACGCCATCGCCTGTACACCGAGCAGCGCGCCCTCCAGCGTGCGCAATTGCCCGAGGACGTCAGCGGCGCGGTGATCTTCGCCCTTTCCAATCTTGCCCGCTTCATTACTGGACAAACCCTGCCGGTCAACGGCGGGTTTGTCATGCCCTGAGAAGGAGACAGCCGTGACTGATCTATCCGCACAACAACAAGCCCCGAAAAGCTGGGAACGCCCTGAAGGCGCCAGCCTGGAAGCCTGGATGCAAACCCGCATTGCCCGTTACGAGACGCGCAAGTACGACTGGAACGCGCTGAAATTCCAGGCCGACTACGACCCCAAATACCGCCGTGCGCAAATGCGCTACATCGGCACCGGCGGCACCGGCGTGTCCACCGACATGAACACCATCCCGTCGGAGAACTTCACCTTCTCCACCATGGTGATCCCGGCCGGCCACGAAGGCCCGTCGCACCTGCACACCGACGTCGAAGAAGTGTTCTTCGTGCTGCGCGGCAAGCTCAAGGTGGTGATCGAGAAGGACGGCGAGCGTTACGAAACCATCCTCACCGACCGCGACGTGATCTCGGTGCCGCCAGGCGTGTACCGCGAAGAGATCAACATCGGCGATGAGGACGCACTGATGTGCGTGATGCTCGGCGCCAAGAAGCCCATCACCCCGACCTATCCGCCAGAGCACCCTCTGGCCTCGATCAAGCGCGGTTGAAGCCATGTTGCACGCCACTGAAAACCTCGACCCCAGCGCTGAACTGCAAGGCCTGCTGGCCAGCCGTTTCCCCCAGCGAATGCTGAACGTACCCGGCGGCCAACAGGCTGTGCGCGAAACCGGCAACGGCCCGGCCGTGGTGCTGTTGCACGGCATCGGTTCGGGCGCTGGCTCCTGGCTGGAAGTGGCGCTGCAACTGGGCCAGGGCGCCCGGGTGATTGCCTGGGACGCCCCCGGCTACGGCGACTCCACGCCGTTGGCGCCGGTTGCGCCGCAAGCGGAAGACTACGCCGACCGCCTGCTGCACACCCTGGATACACTGGACATCGAACGCTGCGTGCTGGTGGGCCATTCGCTGGGGGCCATCACCGCCGCCGCATTTGCCCGCTTGCGCGCGCAGCGCGTCAGCCGCCTGGTACTGCTCAGCCCGGCGCGCGGCTACGGCGACCCTGCCCGCGAAATCCAGCGCCAGCAGATTCGCAGCAAACGCATCAGCACCCTGGAAACCCTGGGCATCGCGCAAATGGCTGCCCAGCGCAGCAGCGCCATGCTCTCGCCACGGCCCACGGCCAAGGCGCTGGCCTGGGTGCGCTGGAACATGTCGCGCCTGAATCAACACGGTTATCGCCAAGCCATCGAGCTTCTGTGCGGCGATGACCTGCTGCGCCACGCCCCGCTGCCGGTGCCCTGCGAAGTGCACTGCGGCGAAGCCGACGCCATCACTGCCCCCGAAGGCTGCCTGACCTTGGCCAAGGCCCTGGGCGCCAGCTTCAACCTGATCGCCGACGCCGGTCACGCCAGCCCCATCGAACAACCCTCCGTGGTAGCGGGCCGCCTGGCCTTCGCCCTCAAGGAATCCCTGACAGGTAGTGCTCAATGAATGACTCTGATCTGACCAAAGATGCGCAGGACAAATACATCGTCCCGGGCCTGGAGCGCGGCCTGTTGCTGCTGTGCGAATTCAGCCGGCAAAACCGCACGCTCACCGCGCCGGAATTGGCGCGCCGCCTTGAACTGCCCCGCTCCACCATCTTCCGCCTGCTGACCACCCTGGAAACCATGGGTTTCGTCACCCGCAGCGGCAACGAATACCGCCTGGGCATGTCGGTGCTGCGCCTGGGCTTCGAATACCTGGCGTCGCTGGAACTGACCGAATTGGGCCAGCCGCTGTTGGCGCGCCTGTGCGACAAGCTCAACTACCCCAGCAATCTAGTGGTGCGCGACGGCCGCTCCATTGTCTACGTGGCCAAGGTTTCGCCGCCGTCGGTGTTCTCCAGCGCGGTCAATGTCGGCACCCGCCTGCCCGCCCACGCCACCGTGCTGGGGCGCATCCTGCTGGAAGACCTGTCGCTGGCCGAGCTGCGCGAGCTGTATCCCGAGGAGCATCTGGAACAGCATTCGCTGTGCACACCCAAGACGGTGCTGGAACTGTTCGACCTGGTGCAGGCCGACCGCCAGCGCGGTTACGTTAGCGGCGAAGGCTTTTTCGAGTCGGCCATATCGACCGTTGCCGCACCGGTGCGCGACCACAGCGGCCGGGTGGTCGCCGCCTTGGGCGTGACCATCCCCACCACGCAGATCGGCCATGTCAATTTCGAGGAAACCCTGGCCCAGGTGCGCCGCAACGCCGACGAACTGTCGCGCCTGCTCAACTACACCCCCGGCCATGGCAGCCGTGTCACTGCGCTGATGAGGGATTGAGATGAGCCTTTATCAGATCCAAGACAGCACCGCGATTGTCACCGGTGGCTCCTCGGGCATCGGCCTGGCCTGTGTCGAACTGCTGCTGGAAGCCGGCGCCAAGGTCGCCTTCTGCGGCCGTAACGAGGATCGCCTGCGCAGCGCCGAAGCCGACTTGCGGGCGCGCTTTCCGCACGCCCAGTTGCTCGCCCAGGTGTGCGACGTGCTGGACGCAGCCAGCGTTCAAGCGTTCGCCGCCGCCAGCCAAGCCGCATTCGGGCCGGCCCAGATGCTGATCAACAACGCCGGCCAAGGCCGCGTGTCGACCTTCGCCGACACCACCGATGCCGCCTGGACCGAAGAGCTGAACCTGAAGTTCTTCTCGGTGATCAACCCGGTGCGTGCCTTCATGCCCCAGCTTGAAAGCCGTCAGGGCGCATCCATCGTCTGCGTGAATTCGCTGCTGGCCAGCCAGCCCGAGCCGCACATGGTCGCCACTTCCGCCGCCCGGGCCGGCCTGAAGAACCTGGTGCGTTCCATGGCCACCGAGTTCGCCGACAAAGGCATCCGCGTCAACGGCATCCTCATCGGCCTGGTGGAATCGGGCCAATGGCGCCGCCGCTTCGAGGCCCGCGACGAACGCCACCTCGACTGGTCGCAATGGACCGCGCAACTGGCGCAACGCAAACACATTCCCCTGGGTCGCCTGGGCCTGCCCGTAGAGGCAGCCCGCGCCATCCTGTTCCTGGCTTCGCCCTTGTCGGCTTACACCACAGGCAGCCATATCGACGTTTCCGGAGGCCTGTCCCGCCATGCGTAACGACAACCAAGTCACCGTAGGTGCCGCCATCACCGCGTTCCTCGAACAGTGCGACGTAAAGGCCGCGTTCGGGGTGATCTCGATCCACAACATGCCGATCCTCGATGCCTTCGCCGTGCGGGGCAACATCCGTTTCGTCATGGCCCGCGGCGAAGCCGGCGCCACCAACATGGCCGACGCCTATGCCCGCACCACCGGTGGCCTGGGCGTGTGCCTGACCTCCACCGGTACCGCTGCTGGCAACGCGGCCGGCGCGATGGTGGAAGCACAGACCGCCGGCACGCCGCTGCTGCACATCACCGGGCAGATCGAGACCCAATACCTGGATCAGGAATTCGCCTACATCCATGAGGCACGTGATCAGCTGACCATGCTCAAGGCGGTTTCGAAAGCCGCGTTCCGCGTGCGCAGCGTCGAGACCGCGCTCAGCACCATGAAGCTGGCCGTGCAGACCGCCCTCACCGCGCCCACTGGCCCAGTCAGTGTCGAGATCCCGATCGACATCCAGTCGACCTTCATCACCATGCCGACCGACCTGGCGCCGCTGCCGATCCCGGTGGCGGTACCGGCACCCGAAGCATTGGACGCGTTGGCCGAACGCATGGCCGGCGCCAAGCGCCCTATGCTGTGGCTGGGCGGCGGCGCGCGTCATGCAGGCAAACAAGTGAAGCGTTTGCTGGACATGGGTGTAGGGGTTATTACCTCCACGCAAGGTCGCGGCGTAGTGAACGAAGACAATGAACGCTGCCTGGGCGCTTTCTCGCAGAACCGCGCCGTGGAACAGTTCATGCAATCGTGCGACGTGCTGCTGGTAGCCGGTTCGCGCTTGCGCTCCAACGAGACGTTCAAGTACGCCCTGAAGCTGCCGCACACCACCCTGCGTATCGACGCCAACCCGGCCATCGAAGGCCGCAGCTACAGCAGCGATCAGTTTGTGTGTGGTGATACTGCTTTGGCGCTGGACGGGTTGGCAGACCGACTCGAGGGTCGGCTGAATATAGACCCAATGTTCCACGTGGAACTATCTGCGGTTCGCGCCAAGTCCCGCGCCCAGTTGAACACTGATCTGGGCCCGTACACCGCCCTGGTGGAACAGCTGCAAACCGTCACCGGCCGCAACTTCTCCTGGGTCCGCGATGTGACGCTGTCCAACAGCATTTGGGGCAACCGTCTGATCAACCTGTTCCACCCACGCGCAGGCGTTCATGCCTTGGGCGGCGGTATCGGTCAGGCACTGGCCATGGGCATTGGCGCCGCCGTTGCCGCTGCCGAAACCGCGCCGGAGCGTAAAGTGTTTGCCCTGGCTGGCGACGGCGGCTTCATCCTCAACCTGGGTGAGATGGCGACCCTGGTTCAGGAAAAAGCCAACGTGGTCATTCTGCTGATGAACGACCAGCGCTACGGCGTGATTCGCAACATTCAGGACGCCATCTACGGCGCCCGCCACGCCTACGTGGAACTGCACACTCCGGACTACTCGCAACTGGCCGAATCCATGGGCCTGCGTCATGCGCTGGTCAGCGACCTGAATAACTTCGGTGGTGTGATCGAAGGCGCGCTGGCCGAGCCCGGCCCGTTCCTGCTGGAAGTGGACATGCTCGCCGTCGGTGGTTTTGCCACCCAGTTTGCTGGCCCGCCCAACAGCGAAACCAAGGCTCAGAAGGCCACTGCCTGAGGACCGCGCCATGCTGCATATCACCATGATCGGCTGCGGCGCCATTGGCGTCGGTGTCCTGGAACTGCTGGAGAAAGACCCGACCCTGTGCGTTGATCACGTCATCGCCTCGGCCGGCTCTGAAGACCTGGTGCGTCAACGCCTGGCGAGTTTCAGCAACCCACCCCAAGTGCTGACCGCCCTGCCCGCCGATGCCTGTCCGGATCTGCTGGTGGAGTGCGCTGGTCACCGGGCCATTGAAGAACACGTATTGCCGGCACTGGAGCGTGGCATCGCCTGCCTGATCGTCTCCGTCGGCGCCCTGTCGGAAGTGGGATTGGTGGAACGCCTGGAGGCAGCCGCCGAACGCGGGCAGACGCGCATCGAACTGCTGCCCGGTGCCATCGGTGGCATCGACGCGTTGTCCGCCGCCAAGGTGGGCGGCCTGGACGCAGTGAACTACGTCGGCCGCAAACCGGCGCACGCGTGGAAGAACACGCCAGGTGAACTGGCCTGCGACCTGGACGCCATCACCGAAGCCACGGTGATCTTCCAGGGCAGCGCCCGCGAGGCCGCGCAGCTTTATCCGAAGAACGCCAATGTCGCCGCCACTTTGTCGCTGGCCGGCATCGGCCTGGACCGCACCCACGTGACGCTGATCGCCGATCCGCACAGCAACGAGAACGTGCACCAGTTCGAAGCCCGCGGCGCCTTCGGCGGTTTCGAATTGAGCCTGCGTGGCAAGCCGCTGCAGGCCAACCCGAAGACCTCGGCCCTCACCGTGTACAGCGTGGTCCGCGCCCTCGGCAACCACGCCCACGCGATTTCCATCTAGGGGATGAACATGACCTTGGAACAGACCTTACCCATCTGCATCGCCGGCCAGTGGCGCCTGGGCCGTGGCGAACGCTACGCCACCCGCTACCCCGCCACGGGCGAGCCGGTCGCCTGGCTCAACGCCGCCAATCTGGACGATGTTGAAGAAGCGGTGCGCGGCGCCCACGAGGCGTTTCTGCACAGCGGCTGGGCCCAGCGCAAACCCCATGAACGCGCCAGCGTGCTGTACCGCATCGCCGCGCTGATTCGTGAGCGCAGCGAAGAACTGGCCCAACTGCAACGCCAGGACAACGGCAAACCCATCGGCGAAACCCGCGCCCTGGTGGCCAGTGCTGCCGGGACCTTCCAGTTCTTCGCCGCTGCCTGCGAAACCCTCGAAGAAACCATCACCCCATCGCGCGGCGACTTCGTGACCATGAGCGTCTACGAGCCCATGGGCGTGGTCGCTGCCATCACGCCGTGGAACTCACCGATCGCCAGCGAAGCGCAGAAAGTGGCACCCGCTTTGGCGGCAGGCAATGCGGTGGTGATCAAGCCGGCGGAAATCACCCCGCTGCTGGCCCTGCAACTGGCGCAAATCTGCGAAGACGCCGGCCTGCCCAAAGGGCTGGTCAGCGTGCTGCCCGGCAAGGGCTCGCTACTGGGCGACGCCCTCACCCAACACCCGCTGATCAAGCGAGTATCGTTCACCGGCGGCACCAGGACCGGCAAGCACATCGCCCACATCGCCGCCGACAAGATGATGCCGGTGTCGCTGGAACTGGGTGGCAAGTCGCCGACCATCGTGTTGGATGACGCCGACCTGGACCACGCTGTGGCCGGGGTGCTGTACGGCATTTTCAGCTCGTCGGGCGAAGCCTGCATCGCTGGCTCGCGGCTGTTCGTGGCGCGCTCGTTGTACGAGCCGTTCATGGAACGCCTGGTGGCCGGCGCAGCAAAACTGCGCCTCGGCGACCCCGCCGACGAGACGACGCAGATGGGCCCGCTGATCAGCGCCGGCCACCGCGAATCCGTGGAACGTTACGTGGCCCTAGGCCTGGCCGAGGGCGGCACCCTGCGCCTGGGCGGTCAACGCCCCACCGGCGGTATCTACGACAACGGCTACTTCTTCCCGCCCACCATCCTCGAAGGCCTGAGCAACAGCCAGCAGACCTGCCAGGAAGAAATCTTCGGCCCGGTGCTGGTGGCCATGCCGTTCGACGACGAAGCCGAACTGATTGAGCAGGCCAACGACAGCCTGTACGCCCTGGCAGCCGGCATCTGGACCCGCGACTACAAGCGCGCCTGGGCCCTGGGCCGCAAGATCCAGGCGGGCACGGTGTGGATCAACACTTACAAGCAATTCTCCATTTCCACACCGTTCGGCGGCTGGCGCGACAGCGGCCTGGGCCGTGAAAAAGGCCGGCTGGGCATCCTGCAGTACATGGAACAGAAGAGCCTCTACTGGGGCATGAACGAAGAACCATTGGCCTGGGCCAACGGCCACTGAGAGGTAGCTTGATGAGCGTTTTAGGTATTGATGAAGTCACCTACGGCGTCGAGGACCTGGCCACCTGCGCGCGTTTCTTCAGCGACTGGGGCCTGACCCAGGTCAGCGAACAGGCCGACGAGGTGATCTTCGAAACCCTCAATGGCTGCCGTGTGGTGCTGGCTGCCATCGACAAACCCGGCCTGCCGCCCGCCATCGAAGCCGGTTCCACCGTGCGCGAAGTGGTGTGGGGCGTGGAGAACGCAGCCGACCTGGCCCTGTATAGCGAGCGCATCGCCAATGACCCGGGCTTCGTCGAAGGCAACGGCCGCATCGGCTGCACCGACCCCAACGGCCTGGCGATCCGCCTGCAGGTCACGCGCAAGCGTGAACTGGACATCGAGTGCAGCGGCCACAACACCTGGCAAACCAAGGGCCGCATCAACAAACCGGCGCCGATCTACGAGCGCGCCACGCCGATCGAAGTCGGCCACGTGGTGTTCTTCGTCACCGACGTCAACGCCTGCGAAGCCTTCTACCACGAGCGCTTCGGCTTCCAGGCCTCGGACCGCTACCCCAACCGCGGCGCTTTCCTGCGCACCGCCGAAGAAGGCGGCCACCACGACCTGTTCATGCTGCAACTGCCCGCCCCGCGCGCCGGTTTGAATCACGTGGCCTTCACCGTGCGCGACGTGCACGAAGTGTTCGGCGGCGGCATGCACATCTCGCGCAGCGGCTGGGCCACCGAGATAGGCCCGGGCCGCCACCCGGTGTCGTCGGCGTTCTTCTGGTACTTCAAGAACCCGGCGGGCGCACTGATCGAGTACTACGCCGACGAAGACCAGCTGACCGGCGAGTGGCAAGCGCGTGAATTCGAGCCCGGCCCTACCGTGTTCGCCGAGTGGGCAATTGCCGGCGGCATCGACGGCAACACCCGTCGCCAGCAACACGTGGAGGCGCCGCAAGGCAAGTTCCTCACCGACAAGCCCAAGGAAGGCGGCCAGCGATGAGCGAGAGCCTGCTGCTGACCGTGCTGCTCAAGCACGATCAATCCAAGAACCTGGAGGACATCCAGGCGCACATGAAAAAGATGGACTGGTGGGAAAGCTTCCCGCCCGAGGGCGTCGAGGTGGTGAGCTGGACCGTGGCCATGGGCCTGGGCCAGGTCGTCACCCTGCGCCTGCCGCCCAGCCTGCTGGGCAAGGTCAACGTCGAGCTGGAGCGCGCCGCCTGGGGCGTGTTCCGCACCGAATGCTACGCCACTTATGACTTTGTACCCGTGCGCGAAATGATCCGCGACCGGGTGCGCAACGGAGGCCAATGACATGAGCAACACCGAACCGTACCTGCAGCCCCATCAGGCGCGCAAACGCCCCAACACCCCGTTCGAGGACCTGCTGGGCGACTCCATCGAGCGCGCCTACGGCAGCGGCATCGCCGACCTGCCCGCGCTGCTGGCGCACTTGAACCACGCCGGCCCGCCCTGCCCGCTGACCACCGGCGAGTGGACCGAAGACGCGTACAAGACCCTGATGGCCCGGCTGGGCGCGTAAGACGCCCGAGGTAGAAGAACATGAATATGCACGTGACCGCTGACCCTGTTGAGAACCTGCTGGCCAACGGCCTGAAAGACCTGTGGTTCCCCGTATTGCCTTCCGAACTGCTGGGTGAAAAACCGCTGTCGGTACGGCGCATGGGCTACAAGATTGCCCTGTGGCGCGACAACGACGGCACCGTCCACGCCCTGGAGGACCACTGCCCGCACCGCGGCGCGCCGCTGTCCCAAGGCCCCGTGCTGGGTGACCGCCTGCAGTGCCCGTACCACGGCGTGGAAGTGCGCTGCGACGGCACCGTCACCAAAGTGCCCGGCAGCCCCGGCTGCAAACTGGAAGGCGCCCGCCCTACCCGCATGTTCCATACCCGCGAGGCCGCTGGCGCGATCTTCCTGTTCAACGCCACCGACCCGCACCTGGACACCCCGCCCGAGCTGGTACTGCCCGAGCAACTGACCTCGCCCGAGTGGAGCAGCTTCCTGTGCTACACCGAGTGGAAAGGCGATTACCGCTACGTGCTCGACAATGTCATGGACCCGATGCACGGCACCTATCTGCACAAGATGTCCCACTCCATGAGCGAAGGCGAAGCCACCGCCAAGTTCGTCACCCGCGACACCGACCAGGGTTTCTTCTTCGAGAAGGAAGGCCAGCGCGGCGTCAACTTCGACTGGACCGAGTTCCTGGATAACGGCTGCCACTGGCTGCGCCTGGAAATCCCTTACCCGAAAACCGGCGGCCCGGGCGGCAACTTCACCATCATCGGCAGCTACACCCCCAGCAGCCGTTCGCTGGCCGCCGTGTTCCACTGGCGCGCCCGCCCGCTGACCGGCTGGCAGCGCGACACCTGGCGCTTCCTCTACAAGAACCGCCTGGAAGCGCGCCACTGGGCCGTGCTGGAACAGGACCGCGTGCTGCTGGAGTTCATGGAGCCGGACGCCAATCAGCGTGAAAACCTCTACCAGCACGACCTGGGCGTGGTGCGCCTGCGCCGCTACCTGAAGAGCCAGGCCAAGGCCCAGCTCGAACTGATCGAAGCGAAGCAACTGCCATGAGCGTCGCCGTTCAGCGTATCCGGGCGTCGAACGTGAGCGAACTGGCGACCGCCAGCTGGTCCAACGCCCTGCTGATCGGCAACGAGGTGGTGATGTCCGGCATGACCGGGCATCCCGCCACCCGCACTGCGGCGCAGGCCGGCGAGCCGCTGGGCGCCTACGCCCAGACCCTGCTGGTGCTGAACAAGGTGCTGGCGCTGGTGAAAGCCGCCGGCGGCCACATCGGCAACATCTACCGGCTGACGGTGTATGTCACCGCCATTGCCGACAAGGATGAAGTCGGCCGCGCGCGTCGGGATTTCTTCACAGGCTTTGCCCATTTTCCTACCTCCACCCTGGTCGAGACGAGCGCCCTGGTGTTCCCCGAACTGGTGGTGGAAATCGAGGCCGGCGCCCGGCTCGATGTTGACCTACGCACGGCGCAGGAGAGCTGAACCATGTCCAATTCCAACACCATCACCGCGCTGGTGCACACCCTGCGCTACGAAGCCGAAGGCATCATCAGCGTCGAACTGCGCCCATGGGGCGACACGGTTTTCGCGCCATTCGATGCCGGTTCGCACATTGACCTGCACCTACCCAACGGCCTGGTGCGCAGTTATTCGCTGCTCAACTCGCCCAGTGACCAGGGCCGCTACGTGGTTGGCATCCTTCGCGACCGCAAAAGCCGTGGCGGCTCGGAGTACGTGCATGCGCAATTGCGCGTCGGGATGCAGTTGAAGATTTCCCAGCCGCGCAACAACTTCGTCCTGGATGCCACTGCCCGTCACAGCGTGCTGGTGGCGGGCGGTATCGGCATCACGCCGATCTACTGCATGTTTCGCCAACTGCTGGCCCTGGGTAAGTCAGCGCAACTGATTTACTGCGCCCGTTCACGCCGGGAAGCGGCACTGATTGAGGAGTTGGTGGGCCTGGATGCCAAGGTGGTATACCACTTCAACGACGAGAAAGGCGTGCCACCGGACTTGGCGCACTACTTGGCGGGCCAGCCAGCGGACACCCATTTCTACTGCTGCGGGCCGACGCCCATGCTTGATGCGTTCGAGAGCACCTGCGAGAGCCTGGGTTATCCACATGCGCACATCGAGCGTTTTGCCGCCGCTGAATTGCCACCCAGTGAACAGGCGCAAAGTAGCTATAGCGTTGAACTGAGCAAGTCGGGAAAAACATTGAATGTTGAACCGGGCTTGAACTTGCTGGATGTATTGCTGGAAGCGGGCTGCGATATTGAATACAGCTGCCGCGAGGGTGTTTGTGGCTCTTGTGAAACCAAAGTAGTTGAAGGTGATGTCGATCACCGAGACGGCGTATTGACCAAGTCGGAACGTGCGGCCAATAAGTCAATGATGGTGTGCGTATCCGGTTGCAAGAGTCGAAGGTTGGTACTCGATATATAACTTGTCAAAGCCGGCCATAGCGCCGGCTTTTTTACGCCCTGCGGTGGCTGCATGCTCCATCTTGATGACCGCGTGCACTAAAGAAGCACGGGTTTGTTACCCAGTCGGCGGGGTGTTTCAGGGGTGGCACGAGTACATGTGTTTTATATATAAATCATTGAAATCAATAGATTTATTGAAATACTGATGATTATCTGACAATGGCATAATTCCTGCTAAATCCACCATGGGTTCACACATAATACAATGATCCACCCTTAAAACATCGAACCCCACATTTAACGATGCAACACCACCGCTCGCTGTTTCGAGCGACGGCAGAGTGTTGCCGATCAATCGGCAAACCGCATAACTTCGCAGGGTTGGGGATATACATGAAAAAGTCCGTGATTGGCCTGGGTTTGATCTTCACCAGCATTACCGTGATGGCCGCCGAACCCGGCCCGGCAGCGCCCGATGTATCCAGTGACGTGAAAAAGCCGTTCCCGCATATTTCATGGCGCAGCGAAGATGGTGATAGCAGCCTGGATATCGGGGGTGCACTGCGCACCAACTACCGTGACGAACACTGGAAGACTACCGAGAACAACGGCCGCTTCCTGTTCGACACCTTCCGCCTGGACGTAAAGGCCACTTATAAACAGGCCTATGGCGACGTGGGCTACTGGTTTCAGGATGACGGCAAGCATTCCGTGGATCACGGATTCGTCGGCTACCGCCTAACCAGCGCCTCGAACCTGCAGGTGGGTGCGCCGTTCAAACCCTTCGGCCTGGAACCTTATCCACAGTTCGGCTGGAGCTACCACATCCCCTTCTTCATGGGTTACGGCGTCAGCGCCGGCACGGGCCTGAAGTACAGCTACAAGGATAAGGACTGGGACCTGCAATTGGGCTACTTCCCGCGCATGTTGCCGTCTGATATCCGCTATTCGCCGGAAATTGGTCGTTATTCGGACCTCAATGACAACGCCGTGGCCATCACCCAGTCGCGCCAGGACAACGAGAAGCGCAATCAGGTCAACGCCCGGGTGGCGCGCACCTTCCGCGGCAGCGACTGGAGCACCGAAATCGGCGCCTCGCTGGCGGCTTCGCAGCTGTACAACGCCACCACCGACGACAACGGCAGCTACTGGGCCGGCGGCGTGCACGCCATCTTCAACAAGGGCCCCTGGACCGTCACCGGACAAGGCATCCGCTACGAATACGACCCCAAGAACCCCACCGGCGTAAGCAACGACTCGGTACTGATGGGCGGCAACGGCCTGACCCCGGCCTACCTGATCGCCGCCAAGGCCACCCTCGCCTCGCTCAACGTCGGCTACGACATCTACACGCCAAGCCTTGGTCAGCTAAAGAAGATCAAGCTCTACAACGACTACAGCCGCATGATGAAAGACAAGAGCGGCTGGGATGACTCGCAGATGTTCACCGTGGGCGCGCAGTTCATCGCCATGCCGATCATGGCGTGGGTGGACTTCACGTGGGCGAAGAACGCCAACCCCTTTGGCGGCGCGGAGAATGGCACGGGGTGGACCAGCACCTCGTCGAGCGGGAGCAACCAGTGGTACTACCGCACCAACGTAAACATTGGTTACTACTTCTGATCAACCTGTAGCAGCGGCCGTCAGGTCGCGTCACCGGCGCCGCGCACTGGCTGACACACCGCGCCGCCCGTGACGCAGCCTTCGGCAGCTGCTACACGCCCTGTGGGAGCGGGTTCTACCCGCGAAGAAGGTAACGCGGACTTCCTGGCAGACCGCGGTGTGCTTTTCGCGGGTAGAACCCGCTCCCACATAGACAGTTGCTCCTACAGAGGGCGGCGAATGCTGTTTTACCCTAGCGGCCATCAGGTCGCTTACCCGATCTGGAACAACCCATCCACCACCTGCGTCTGCGCCAGACGCTCACGCAGGTCGGCATCGATCTCGGGGTCGTCAGGACGGTACAGCCGCACCCGCCGATAGGCGTCGACGCGGTTGACGTCCTTGCCCAGGAACTCCCACACCACCCGCGTACAGGCCGGGGCGCGGTGGTCCGCGGATGAAACACCGATCTTCAAGCCATTGAGCCGCTTGATGCGCGCCTTGTAGCTGGGAATGAGCACCGTCTGGCAGATTTCATTTGAAGTCAGCGATTCGTAATCCACGAAAAACAGCCGGTTTTGCAGGCTATAGGCCACCCCCAGGTAGCGGTAGCGCTCATATTCCTCACCCTCGATACCCGGCGTTTGCAGACGTTCGCTGCGCTCATAGGTATAGTGCCCGCCCTCTTCGTGCAGGTGCACCAGGGAACACAGGATGTGCCCCGGAACCGACATCGAGTGGTAGTACTCGTAGTAGTACCCCACGTGGGCGGCCAGATCGGGCGAAGAACGCTGACGCAAATGCTCCAGGGCCCGTTGCGGCCCGCTTGCTTGCAAGGGTTCCACGGCATGGCGGTGACGTACGCCGATCAGCCGGGTGAACTGCTCGACTGGCAGGCCGATCTCGTATTCCTCGACCCCGAAAAAGTCGCAGATGCGCTTGAGGTTGTAAGGCGTCGGCAGGCTTTGGCCACTGAGGTATTTGTTGAATTGCGCGCGGTTGATCTCCAGCCGTCGGCACACCTCGGCAATGGACGGATAGTGCCGACACAGTAGCTGAAGATTGGCCGGGAGGTATTCACGCATGTGCAGCTCGTC
Organism: gamma proteobacterium L18; assembly: GCA_000497835.1. Classification (GTDB taxonomy): domain Bacteria; phylum Pseudomonadota; class Gammaproteobacteria; order Pseudomonadales; family Pseudomonadaceae; genus Aquipseudomonas. Next base: position 175,385 of record KI547172.1, read on the forward strand.
GATATGGCGCCAAGGAGCGCGAAGGTAGCATCAAGTAGCATCATTTTCCATCAACCCGCGAAATTGCTCCGCACGGGTCAATCGCCAACCATTTGCGCCCTGAGAACGGGGTGCGGCGTGTTGCCTCAACCCCGGTCAAATTCGCCATCAAAAAAAAAACAGCGAGGATTACTCCATGCTTGAAGTCATCAACGACTTCCTCTCGGGCAAAGTACTGATCGTGCTTATTGTCGGCCTCGGCAGCTATTTCACGATCCGCTCGCGTTTCGTCCAGCTTCGACACTTCTTCCACATGTTCGCGGTGTTCCGTGACAGCCTGAAGAGCAGCTCCGATCAGTTGAGTTCGTTCCAGGCCCTGATGCTCAGCCTGGCTGGCCGTGTGGGTGCCGGCAACATCGCAGGTGTCGGTATCGCCGTGACCCTGGGTGGCCCGGGCGCCGTGTTCTGGATGTGGGTAACCGCGCTGGTGGGCATGTCCAGCAGCTTCTTCGAATGTACCCTGGGCCAGCTGTACAAGCGCTGTGACTCCGAGGGTCAGTTCCGCGGCGGCCCTTCGTATTACATCCAGCACGGCCTGGGCAAGCGCAAGATCGGCATGCTGATGGCTGTTCTGCTGCTGGTGACCTTCGGCTTCGCCTTCAACGGCCTGCAGTCGCACGCCGTGACCCACTCGCTGAACAACGCTTTCGGCCTGGACGTGCACAAGACCGGCATCGCCCTGGCCGTGCTGCTGGGCCTGGTGTTCGTGGGCGGCATCAAGCGTATCGCCAAGGTGGCGGACCTGCTGGTACCGGTCAAGACCCTGGTGTACATCGGCGTGACCCTGTACGTGATCGGCCTGCAGTTCGAACACGTGCCAGCCATGCTGGAAACCATCGTCAAGAGCGCCTTTGGCCTTGATCAGGCGTTCGGCGGCCTGGTCGGCAGCGCCATTGTCATGGGCGTGAAACGCGGCGTGTTCGCCAACGAAGCCGGTCTGGGCAGCGCCCCGAACGTAGCCGCCGTGGCACAGGTCGAGCACCCGGTTGCCCAAGGCGTGGTTCAGGCCTTCAGCGTGTTCCTGGACACCTTCGTGATCTGCACCTGCACCGCCCTGCTGATCCTGCTGTCGGGCTTCTACACCCCGGGCTTCGAAGGTGACGGCATCGCCCTGACCCAGAACTCGCTGGCCGCCGTGGTAGGCGACTGGGGCCGCATGTTCATCAGCGTTGCCCTGGCGCTGTTCGTGTTCACCTCGATCCTCTACAACTACTACCTGGGCGAGAACAGCCTGCGCTTCCTGGTCGGTGAAAACCGCAAGGCGCTGATCGGCTACCGCGCACTGGTACTGGCGCTGATCGTATGGGGCGCGGTCGAAGACCTGAGCACCGTGTTCGCCTTCGCCGACATCACCATGACCATGCTGGCCTTCGTCAACCTGATCGCCTTGGCCATGCTGTTCAACATCGGCCTGCGCCTGCTGGCCGACTACGATGCCCAGCGCAAGGCCGGCATCAAGACCCCGGTGTTCGACGCCAGCCAGTTCCCGGACCTGGACATCGACGCCAAGTCGTGGCCTGCCGTGACCCCTTCGGTTGAAGCCGAAAAAGCAGTAAACCTGGCCCAGGCACAACGCTAAATGGCCGGGGCATTTCTGCCCACCCACCTGGCCCCGGGCGATTACGTCGCCCGGCCCAGGCTGGGAATCATCACCGGCTCGGGGCCAGAAGCCGGTATGGACATGTGGGCCAAGCTGCTGGACGAAAACCGCCGTCGACTGGGCCAGGCGTTTCGCGGCGACCTCGACGCCCCCGCGCTGTCGATCATCTCCGACCCCGAACTGGGGCTGTCGATGGAACTGCAAAAAACCGAACAACAAGTGTGGAACGCACTGCGCCAGGACGTACTCGCCCTGGACGGCAAGGTCACGGCCTTCACCATCGCCTGCAACACCTTGAACCTGTTTGCCGATCGCATTCGCGCGCTCAACCTGAGCAGCGTGTTCGTGTCGTTCTGCGACGTGCTGGAAGCCTTCCTGCGCCGCAACGGTCAACAGCGCGTGTGCCTGCTGGGCGCGCGGCCAGTGGCCGAATTGGGCGAATGGTCGCCGTACCAGTCACTGCGCCAGCACGTGGCGTTCGAGCCCGTGCAGGCCCAGGCCTTGCATCAATTGATCTACGACATCAAGGCGCTGGGGCCCAAGCATCCCGAACTGCGGCCACGCTTCGTCGAGCTGCTGAACGGCATCGAATCCGACACCGTACTGCTGGCCTGCACCGAACTACCCTTGATTGCCGATATCGACACCGACAAGCAACTGGTCGATGTCACCCAACTGGTGGTCGAAGCCCTACTCGACCATACCGGCCTAATTCGTGAGGAGACCGGGCAATGAATTCGCCCCATGCAGCACCCGCCCGCCAAGTCATGGTGCTCTACACCGGCGGCACCATCGGCATGCAAGCCACGGCCAACGGCCTGGCGCCAGCCTCCGGCTTCGAACAGCGCCTGCGTGAGCAACTGGCCGAACACCCGGACCTGGCCATCCCGGCCTGGCGCTTCCGCGAACTGCTGCCGCTGATCGACAGCGCCAACATGACCCCGGACTACTGGCAGCGCCTGCGCGAAGCCGTGGTACAGGCCGTGGAAGTGGACGGTTGCGACGCGGTGCTGGTGCTGCACGGCACCGACACCCTGGCCTACAGCGCGGCGGCCATGAGCTTCCAGCTGCTGGGCCTGCCGGCACCAGTGGTGTTCACCGGCTCCATGCTGCCGGCCGGCGTGCCGGACAGTGACGCCTGGGAGAACATCAACGGCGCCTTGTTGATGCTGGGCCAAGGCTTGCCTGCCGGCGTGCAGCTGTACTTCCACGGCGAACTGCTGGCACCGACACGCTGCGCGAAAATCCGCAGCTACGGCCGTAACCCCTTCGCTGCGCTCAAGCGCCGCGGTGGCGTGCCCCGTGCCGAACACGTGCCGGCTACGCTGGGCTACAACCAGCCGAAGTCGCTGGCCAAGGTCGCGGTACTGCCGCTGTTCCCCGGCTTCGGCGCCGAACCGTTGAACGCCGTGGTGGCCAGCGGCGTGCAAGCCGTGGTGCTGGAGTGCTACGGCAGCGGTACCGGCCCATGCGATAACGAGGGCTTCCTCGCTGCGCTGAAGGCCGCACAGGCCCGTGAAGTGGTGATTGTCGCCGTTACCCAGTGCCATGAGGGCGGCGTGGAGTTCGACGTCTACGAGGCCGGCAGCGGCCTGCGCACCGCCGGCGTGCTGGCCGGTGGCGGCATGACTCGCGAGGCGGCGTTCGGCAAGCTGCATGCGCTGCTGGGCGCGGGCTTGCCGGTGGCCGAGATCCGCCGTCTGGTGGAGCTCGACCTGTGCGGTGAGCTGGCCTAAGGCACGCTCCTTGCTCGATATCCGCCAGGCCCCTGTCGGATATCGAGCATGCTGCACTCCCACCTCACCACCCTCAACGCCGTGTCGCTGGTGCTCAACACCTTCAAATCCGAGGGTTTGACCAGCGAAGCCTTGCTCGCCGGCAGCGGTATCAGCCCCGCAGACCTTGCCCGCCCCGACCCACGCATCACCACCAGCCAGGAAATGCAGGTGTGTGCCAACGCTGTGGCACTGCGCGAGGAAATAGGCTTGGAGCTGGGGCGGCGCATGCACGTTTCTGCCTACGGCATGCTGGGCTATGCGCTGCTGTCCAGTGCCACTTTCGGTGACGCCCTGCGCCTGGCCCTGCACTACCCGGCACTGCTGGGAACACTTTTCCACCTGCAGCTGAAAGACGACGGCGAGCGCATCTGGTTCAGCGCCAGCCATTACACCGACAGCCCGACCCTGGCGGTTTTCAACGCCGAGCTGTGCATGACCTCGTTGAAAATCATCTGCGACGACCTGCTGGGGCACCCACTGCCCTTGCTGGCGGCTCGCTTCGCCCATGGCGCTCCCAGCTACCGCGATGGCTACGGCGAAACCTTCGACTGCCCGCTGCAGTTCGATGCCCGCGACCACGCCTTCGCCTTCGACAAGGCATGGCTGGATCAACCCCTGCCCTTGGCCGACCCGGTTACCCACCGCGCCATGGCCGAGCGCTGCCGGGTGCAGAATCTGGAGTTCACCGGCCGCCAGGCCTGGTTGGGACGTATCCGGCAATTGCTGGAAGCCCAGCTGGCCGACGCGCCCGGGCTGGAGGGCCTGGCCCGGCAGATGAACTGTTCGGCGCGCACCTTGCGCCGCCATCTCAGCGATGTGGGCAGCAGCTATCAGGACTTGCTCGACCAACTGCGCTTCGAGCGCGCCAAGCTAATGCTGGCGGATAAGCAAATCCCCATTTACCGCATCGCCGAGACCCTGGGGTTCAGCGAAACCGCCAGTTTCCGCCATGCATTCGTGCGCTGGAGCGGCGTGGCGCCGAGCCATTTCCGCGCCTGATTGGTGCAGTGCGCCACAAACGGGGGCGAAATCCGGTCAATGTTTTTGGCCATATCGATCCCCTTTTGGCCACTCCTGCCGTTCCCGATTCACCGCTGGCCCATCAAGAATGGAGGCCTGATTCAGCCACCGGAGAATAAGAAAATGCTTACGATTTATTCGGATGACCATCACCTGCACCACGGCCGCTGCGAACTGATCGACGGGCAACTGATGCCCTGCTTCGAAATGCCATCGCGCGCCGATCACGTGCTGCAGCGGGTCAAGGACCGTGAGCTGGGCCCGGTCGAGGCACCCCGGGATTTTGGCCGTGCACCGATCGAACGCATTCACGACAAGGGCTACCTGGACTTCTTCCAGGGCGCCTGGCAGCGCTGGATCGCAACGGGCCGCGAGGACGACATCATGCCGTTCACCTGGCCGGCCCGCACCCTGCGCGCCATCAAGCCCACCACCCTGCTGGGCGAGTTGGGTTATTACTCCTTTGACGGCGGCGCGCCTATCACCGCCGGCACCTGGCAGGCTGCCTACAGCGCCGCCCAGGTGGCCCTGACCGCCCAGGCCGCGATGCAGGCCGGCGCCTACAGCGCTTTCGCCCTGTGCCGCCCCCCGGGGCACCACGCCGCCAGCGACGTGATGGGCGGCTACTGCTACCTGAACAACGCCGCCATCGCCGCCCAGGCATTCCTCGACCAGGGCCACAAGCGCGTGGCCATCCTCGACGTCGACTACCACCACGGCAACGGCACCCAGGCGATTTTCTACGAGCGCAGCGATGTGTTCTTCGCCTCGATCCATGGCCATCCGGAATTCGAATTCCCGTTCTTCCTCGGCTATGCCGACGAGGTGGGCGAAGGCGCCGGCGAAGGCTTCAACGTCAACTATCCCCTGCCCGAAGGTAGCGCCTGGGATGTGTGGGGTGCGGCCCTGGACGCCTCCTGCCAGCGCATCGACGACTACGCGCCGGACGTGATCGTCGTATCGCTGGGCGTGGACACCTTCAAGAACGACCCGATTTCGCAGTTCAAGCTCGACAGCCCCGACTACCTGAACATGGGCAAGCGCATCGCCGCACTGGGCAAGCCGACGCTGTTCGTGATGGAAGGCGGCTACGCCGTGGAAGAAATCGGCATCAACGCCGTGAACGTGCTGGAAGGTTTTGAAGCCGCACTGAAGGAAGCCGCCCATGCATAAGTTCAAGCAAGCCCTGTGCGCGCTGGCACTCGCCTGTGGGGCGGCCCACGCCGACGAGCCACGCACCCTGAAGGTGTACAACTGGTTTGACTACATCACCCCGCAAACCCTGGTGGACTTCCAGAAGCAGGACAACGTCAAGCTGGTGTACGACATCTTCGACACCAACGAGGCGTTGGAAGCCAAGCTGCTGACGGGCAACTCCGGCTATGACGTGGTGGTGCCGTCCAACGTGTTCCTGGCCAAGCAGATCGAAGCCGGCGTGTTCCAGCCCCTGGACCGCAGCAAGCTGAGCAACTTCAACCACCTTGATCCCAAGCTGATGAAGCTGCTGGAGCAGAACGACCCGGGCAACAAATACGCCGTGCCTTACATGTACGGCACCATCCTGATCGGCTTCAACCCGGCCAAGGTCAAGCAAGTGCTGGGCGACAACGCGCCGGTGGACAGCTGGGATTTGATTTTCAACGAAGACAACATCAAAAAGCTCAAGCAATGCGGCGTGGCGATGCTCGACTCGCCGTCGGAGGTCCTGCCACTGGCGTTGCAGCACTTGGGCCTGGACCCCAACTCCAGCAAGCCGGCTGACTACAAGAAAGCCGAAGACCTGATGATGAAGATCCGCCCTTACATCACCTACTTCCACTCCTCCAAGTACATGGCCGACATTGCCAATGGCGACATCTGCGTGGCCGTGGGCTACTCGGGCAGCTTCTCCCAGGCCGCCAACCGCGCCCGCGACGCCAAGAACGGCGTGGTGGTGGATATGCGCCTGCCCAAGGAAGGCGCGCCGATCTGGTTCGACATGCTGGCCATCCCCAAGGGCGCGGCCAATACCGAAGACGCGCATAAATTCATCAACTACTTGCTGCAGCCGCAGGTGATTGCGCCGATCAGTGACTTTGTCGGCTACCCGAACCCCAACAAGGATGCGACCGACAAGGTGTCGGAAGCGATTCGGACCAACCCGAACCTGTATCCGACGGATGAGATGATGGCCAAGCTCTACACCTTGCGTCCGTTGGCCCACGACGCAGAGCGTGCGCGCACACGTGCCTGGACCAAAATCAAATCCGGTACCTAACCCTGTAGCCTGGCGGCAGCCACGCTCTCCGCTTGTGGGACCGGGCGAAGCTCGGGAAGAGGCTAATGGAAATACCAAGTCGTCCGCTTCCGGAGCTTCGCCCGGTCCCACAGACGAATGCCGCGTAGCCGCTGCCGAAGGCTGCGCTGACCCTGTGCCACGCCGCAAATCTCCAGTGCATCCGAAGGCCAGCGCAGCCTGGCGGCAGCGGCTACAGGTTTTAGCGCCAGGCTTGGCGTAGGCGTGTCAGGGCGGCGGCGGTGGCCGTTTCATCCACCGCCGCAAATCCCAGCACCAACCCCGCACGGTTATCCACAGGCTCCTCGGAATCGCTCAGCCAGTAATGACTCAGCGCATTCAGCTCCACGCCAGCCTCCTCAGCCTTCGAGACCAATTCCTGCTCCCGTGCCAGGCTTTGCACCGGGATCGTCAGGTGCAAACCCGCTGACACTGTGGGCAACGCCCCCACCCCAGAGATATCCACAGGCCAGTGCTGCAGCAACGCATCCCGCCGCGCCAACGCTGCCCTGCGCATGCGCCGTATATGCCGCTGGAAATGCCCATCGGCAATGAACCGCGCCATGACCCGCTGGGTGCCAATCTCCGAATGGCGCATGGCTACCGCGCGCTTGCGCGAGAACGCTTCAGCCAAGGCTGGCGGCACTACCAGGTAGCCCAGCCGCAGCGCCGGAAAAGCCACCTTGCCAAAGGTACCCACGTACAACACCCGCTCACTGCGATCCAGCGCGGCCAATGGCGCCAGCGGTGCGCCGCTGTAGCGGTACTCGCCGTCGTAGTCGTCTTCGATGATCCAGCCCTGATTGCGCTCGGCCCACTCCAGGAGTGCCAGGCGACGCGCCAGGCTCAGGGTGACACCAGTGGGGTATTGGTGCGCAGGCGTGACATAAACCATGCGGCAGCCATGGATTTGCTCAAGCGCAGCGCATACCAAGCCTTCGCCATCCACCGGCACGCCCTTGAGCACGGCGCCAGCGTTGGCGAAGGCGTGACCCGCTGCCCGATAGCCCGGGTTTTCCACAGCAACGGTGTCGCCAGCGTCCACCAGCAACTGTGCACAAAGCCCAATTGCCTCCTGTGCACCGGTGGTGATCAGAATTTGCTCAGCGGTGCAGTTGAGTCCACGCGAACTGCGTAAATAGGCGGCGATCAGCGCCCGCAGGCCCGGGTCACCCGCAGGGTCGCCATAGCCGAGCAATGCCGGGTCCGGCTCACGCCAGAAAGCCGCGGAAAGCTTGGCCCACGTGGCGAAGGGAAACAGGTCGAAGGCCGGAACACCCACCCGAAACGCCCTGGGAGGACCACTGCGCACGGGCGAAATATGGTGCTCGTCCAGAAGCTTGAAAGCGTCACTGTGGATAACTTTACTGGACGAAAACCCAGTATTTTCAGGTGATTTTGTGGATAAACCTGTGGAAAAACCCATGGATAACCCTGTGGACAGTTTTGTGGATAGTTTTTTCGCAGGCGCCTCCAGCACTGCCACATATGTGCCGTCGCCTACCTTCCCCTGCAGGAAGCCTTCGGCGTACAACTGGTCATAAGCGCGCACCACGGTATTGCGCGACACCCCCAACGCCCCTGCCAGATCGCGGCTGGCGGGCATCCGCGTGCCGCTGGCCAGACGTCCGTCGAGCACACGCTGGCGCAGGGCCTGGTACAGGCCACGGCTGAGCCCACGGGTAGCGTCCAACTGAATACCGGCTGGGTCGAATGGCAACGCGGGAGACGTGATCGTCACGGTAATGGCCCTATGAAAATGACAGTAAATGGATCTTACAAAGGTCCAATCCACTGCCTAGGATAGCTATATCGACCGAGGAATATCGACCCATGTACCTACCCTCCGCTTTCCACGACCAGGATATCCAGCGCCTGCAACAGCAGATGGAAGACAGCCGCCTGGCCATCGTCGTGACCCACGGCGAAAACGGCCTGCTGGCCAGCCACGTGCCGCTGTTGCTGGACCGCAGCGCAGGCGAGTTCGGTGCCGTCCGCGGCCACCTGGCCCGGGCCAATCCGCAATGGCGTGACTTGGAAAATGGCAGCGAAGCAATGGTGATCTTCAGCGGCGCCGACGCCTACATCAGCCCCAATTTCTACCCCAGCAAGGCTGAGCACGGTAAAGCGGTACCCACCTGGAATTTCCTCGCCGTGCATGCCTACGGCACCGCCGAGGTATTCAGCGACGCCGAGCGCCTGCGCTCATTGGTCAGCCAGCTCACCGACCGTCACGAAGCCAGCCAGCAGAAGCCTTGGGCGGTGGATGACGCACCGGCCGATTACCTGCAAAGCATGCTGAAGGCCATCGTCGGCTTTGAGTTGCCGATTGCCCGCCTGGAAGGCAAGCGAAAACTAAGCCAGAACCGCAGCGCCGCCGACATCGCCGGCGTGCAACAGGGCCTGGCTGCCAGCACCGATCCTCTGGACAACGCTGTTGCCCAGCTCATGACGCCTTGAGGAGTCTGCATGTCATCCGTTGAAATCCGTCCGGTCAGCGCCGCCGACCACGATCACTGGCTGCCGCTGTGGCAGGCCTACCTGCGCTTCTACGATACTGAGTTGGCCCCGGCGGTCAGCGACGTCACCTGGCAGCGCATGCTCGACGCCGCCGAGCCCACCAACGCCGCGCTGGCTTGGCAGGACGGCCGTGCCATTGGCATGGTCAACTTCATCTACCATCGTTCGAACTGGTCCATCGAAAACTCCTGCTACCTGCAGGATCTTTTCGTCACTGAAGAAGCTCGAGGGCTGGGCGTAGGCCGCAAGCTGATCGAACACGTGTATGCCACCGCTGCGGCCAATGGCTGCGTGAAGGTGCACTGGTTGACCCACGAAACCAATGCCACGGCCATCCAGTTGTACGAGCGCGTGGCCGAACGCCCCGGCTTCATCCAATTTCGCAAAGCTGTGTAGGAATTGATTATGTCCAACCCGCTTACCACCTGGCAGCCGGCTGTTGAACCCAGCGGCTCGACCTTGCAGGGCCGCTTTATCCGCCTGGAAAAATTGGATGTCGGCCACCACGGCGATGACCTGTGGGCCGCGTTGCAGGGCCCCGATCCGAAGCTGTGGGACTACCTGCCCTACGGCCCGTTCACTGAGCGGGGGCTGTTCGATGCCTGGCTCAAGGGCCAGGCCGCCAGCACCGATCCGCTGTTCTACACAGTGATCGACCTGGCCAGTGGCAAGGCAGAAGGCATCCTCAGCTTGATGTCGATCGTGCCCGAGCACGGCCGTATCGAGATCGGTCATGTGGCCTTCGGCGCGCCGATGCAGCGCACGCCGAAAAGCACTGAAGCGGTGTACCTGCTGGCCAAACTGGCCTTCGCGCTGGGCAATCGCCGCCTGGAGTGGAAGTGCAACAACGCCAATGCGCGCTCAAAGCAAGCAGCCGAGCGTCTGGGTTTTACCTTCGAAGGGGTGTTCTGGCAGCACATGATCGTCAAGGGCCAGAACCGCGACACGGCCTGGTATTCGATCACCGACAGCCAGTGGCCGGCCGTGCACGCCGCGTTCGAGGCCTGGCTGGCGGATGCCAACCAGGGCCCGAGCGGTCAGCTCAAAAGCTTGAGCCAGCTGCGCGCCGGTTAAAGTCCGGTGGCCAGCACGGCGATGTGTTCCGGGCCGATGCCGCAGCAACCGCCGATGTGGGTGGCGCCCCGTGCGCGCCAGTCGGCGGCCCACTGCAGGTAGCCCGGCGGGTCGAGGTCTTCGCGCAGTTCGTCCAGGCCATCGTTGGCCTTGGCGTCCTTGGGTTGCGGCGGGAAGGCGTTTGCGTAGGCGCCAATGGCGACATCGGCCCCCAATGCTGCAAAGGTGTCGCGGGCCGCATCGATGGCCGCGCCAATCACTTCAGGCTGGCTGCAGTTGAACAACAGCACTTGCACGCCCAGCTCGGCGGCGGCTTTGGCCGCCTCGGCTACCGGCTCGCCGGAGCGCAGGCGTGGTACCTCGTCGGTGTCCTCATCCTTGAGCGTAAACGACAGCCAGAACGGTTTGCCGTCTGCAGGCAGGCCAGCGCGAATGGCGCGCGCCTCGGCGATGCAGCTCTGAGTCTCAGCCAGCCACAGGTCGACATGGGGGGCCAGGCCGCGCACCAGCGGCTGCAGCAACTCTTCCACACGTTGCGGCTGGAACAGATCCGGACGGTACGAGCCAAACAGCGGCGGCAACGAGCCTGCAACCAAGGCCTTGCCCGATGCTGCATCCGCTGCTTCGCGAGCCAGTCGGCCAGCCACACCCGCGAGAGCCTCGCCTTCGCGGGCAAAGCGTTCCTCACCAATATGGAACGGCACCACCGCGTAACTGTTGCTGGTGATCACCTGCGATCCGCTATCGATATAAGCCGCGTGAACATCGCGAACCGCGTCTGGCGCTTCCCCTAACGCCAGCGCCGACCACTCGGGCTGCCGGAACGGCGCACCACGGCGCTGCAACTCACGGCCCATGCCGCCATCGAGAATTACCACTGCCGCTTTGGTCATATGCCATCCGCTTATATCGATATGAAAAAAACTCACTATGAGCGAGTTGGTTATAACTATTTAATACGGCCATTCAATTAACTTACAACCGTTTTTTTGGGGAATCCTGTGAATCTACGCGCTCTGCTAGGCATCGGCTTGATCACCTTGGCCGCCTCTACCCAAGCCTTGGCCGGCGCCACGCTGCAACGCGTGCAGGACCACAAGGAACTGGTGGGCGTGTTGATGGAAAGTTATCCACCGTTCTCGTTCCTCAACGAACAGAACCAGCTGGATGGCTTCGATGTGGACGTGGCCAAGGCCGTGGCCGCCAAGCTGGGCGTGACCCTGCGCCTGGAGACACCTTCCTGGGACGTGATTGCCGCTGGCCACTGGAGCGGGCGCTATGACATCTGCATCTGCTCGATGACCCCGAGCAAGGCCCGCGCCGAAGTGTTCGACTTCCCCGTGGAGTACTACGCCTCGCCGGCTGTGATCGTGGTCAACGCCAACGATGACCGCATTCATTCGGCCAAGGATCTGTCCGGCAAAAAGGTCGGCCTCACCAGCGCCTCCAGCTACGAAAGCTACCTGAACAAGAACCTGGTGATCGAAGGCGCCGAAGACAAGCCGCTGGTCTACCCGTTCGACAACGTCGAAATTGCCCCGTACGACACCGACAACGTCGCCTTTCAGGATCTGGGCCTGGGCGCCGGCAAGCGCCTGGACGCGATCCTGACCAATCTGGTGACCGCGCAGCCACGTTTGAACCAGGACAAGCGCTTCAAACTGGCCGGCGCGCCGCTGTATGAAGAGCCCAACTCGGTGGCCATCGAGAAAGGCGACCCGCAGTGGGATGCCAAGGTACGCGAGGTGTTCGCCCAGCTGAAGCAGGACGGCACACTGAGCAAACTGTCACAGAAATGGATCGGCGCCGACATCAGTAAATGACTTCCTTCGAGCCCCCACGCCCGCCCCAGCAGGTTCGCGAAAGCCTACTGCAGCGGGTATTCACCTTCCGCACTCGGCTGTACCTGACCTGGGCGGCGATGTTCGCCCTGTTCGCGGCGTTTTTTCTCAGTTTTGACCTTAAACTGTCGATCATTCTCGACAAACTGCCGAACTTGGTCGGTTGGCATCTGGCGCCCAACGGCTTCCTGCAGGGCGCGGCGCTGACGTTGTTCCTGTGCCTGTGCTCGATCGTGATTTCTGTGCTGCTGGGCTTCGCCACCGCCCTGGCGCGGTTGTCCAACAGCGCCGTGGCCTTTGGCATCGCCAGTTTTTACGCCTCGTTCTTCCGTGGCACGCCGCTGCTGATCCAGATCCTGCTGATCTATCTGGGCCTGCCGCAGTTGGGCATCGTGCCGGGCGCCATCAGCGCGGGCATCATCGCCCTGTCGCTGAACTACGGTGCCTACCTGAGCGAGATTTTCCGCGCCGGCATCATCGGCGTTGCCGCCGGCCAGCGCGAAGCCGCCCTGGCCTTGGGACTGCGCCCGGCGCAAATTTTCTGGCGGGTCACCTTGCCCCAGGCCATGCGCACCATCATCCCGCCCACCACCAATCAGTTCATCTCGATGCTCAAGGATTCTTCGCTGATTTCGGTGATGGGTGTATGGGAAGTGATGTTCCTGGCGCAGTCCTACGGGCGCTCCAGTTACCGCTATATCGAGATGCTGACCACGGCGGCGATCCTGTACTGGGCCATGTCGATTGGCATGGAGTTGGTGCAGGCGCGACTGGAAGCCTATTACGGCAAGGCCTACCGCGAGCGTCGCTGAGGTGACGGCTCCCGTGGCGGAACATTTACCGAATTTTTAGCGGTCCACTTTCAGGTCAGTGTTAGCGGCGTACTCAGTACGCCCTAACCACTGGAAGAGGAACAATCATGAGCAACTACGTTGAAGCTGCCGAATGGTGGCGAGTGCCAGCCCCGCAACTGCACGTCAACAAATACCACAGCATCATTCTTGACCGCGGCGAAATGCACAAAGCTGTGCCGGACAGCAAGAATCAGTACCTTTTCTCCGAAACCGGGGCTGGCGTGAAACCGCTCGCCATCGTCGGTACCGCGTTGCAAATCACGGAATTGCTGGAGCGCTCGAGCAACCGCAGCATTGTCAGCGATATCAAAAGCCTGCAAACCCTCTACATGGGCGTGTCGCTGTATGTGCCCAAGGAGCGCTTTGAAGGTGTATTCCCGCTGAATGAAGTGGCCAAAGGCTTGGCGGACTTTGCGATTGGTATCTGGGGCAGCGCGGTACGCGAAGCCAGCCAAGCGGAAGAGATCGCGCTGTTCATGGCCAAGCTAATGAAAGCCAGCCCCAAGGAAAAACAGCAGGGCAATAACCTCTTTGTGAAGTTCAGCTACCTGCAAGAGGAAGGCATGTTCAAGGTCGGTAAATCGCGGGTTTCCTGCAAGGAAATCCAGAAACAATTGCTGGCGCACCTTCCCTTCAGGAAATGAACCGTAGCCGCTGCCGCCGGCCCGCGGCAGCGGCTACAGATGGGTATGGTGCGGATAAAAAAAAGGGGGCCGAAGCCCCCCAGAGGTTAAACGTTGATCAGGCTACGATTTCGATCAGGATCTCGCCCGGGTTCACGCGGTCGCCCTTGGCGATGTGGATGGCGGTGATCTTGCCGGCAATCGGTGCCTGCACTTCGGTTTCCATCTTCATCGCCTCGGTGATCAGCAGCGCCTGGCCGGCTTTGACCACGTCGCCCTCCTTCACCAGTACATCGACGATGTTGCCTGGCATGGTGGTGCTCACGTGGCCCGGTTCGCTGGCCTGCTTGCGCTTGCCGATGCCGCTGCCGACGAATTCGTTGAGCGGTTCGAAGACCACTTCTTCCGGCATGCCATCAATGGACAGGTAGAAGTGGCGCTTGCCTTCAGCCTTGACACCCACACCGGTGATGTCGACGCGGTAGGTTTCGCCGTGCACGTCGATGACAAACTCGGTCGGCACGCCTTCGCCACCTGCCGATGGCGCCTTGCCTGGCTCCGGGATAGGCAGCAGTACTTCGGGGGTCAGCTTGCCGGCAGCGCGTTCTTCGAGGAACTTGCGGCCAATGTCAGGGAACATGGCGTAGGTCAGCACGTCCTCTTCCGAAGTGGCCAGGGTGCCGATCTCGCCACGCAGACGTACCATTTCCGGCTTGAGCAAGTCGGCCGGGCGGACGTCGATCACCTCTTCGCTGCCAATGGCCTGGCGACGCAGCTTCTCGTTGACCTGGCCGGGGGCCTGGCCGTAGCCGCCCTGCAGGTACAGCTTCACTTCGTTGGTGATGGTCTTGTAGCGCTCGCCGGCCAGCACGTTGAAGAACGCCTGGGTACCGACGATCTGCGACGTCGGGGTCACCAGCGGCGGGAAGCCCAAGTCTTCGCGCACGCGCGGGATCTCGGCCAGCACTTCATTCATGCGGCTGAGCGCGCCCTGCTCCTTGAGCTGGTTGGCCAGGTTGGAAATCATCCCGCCCGGTACCTGGTTGACCTGCACTCGGGTATCGACTGCGGTGAACTCGCTCTCGAACTGGTGATATTTCTTACGCACGGCGTAGAAATACAGGCCGATTTCCTGCAACAGTTCCAGGCTCAGGCCGGTGTCGAATTCGCTACCCTTCAGCGCTGCGACCATGGACTCGGTGCCCGGGTGGCTGGTGCCCCAGGCGAAGCTGGAGATGGCGGTGTCGATGTGATCGGCGCCGTTTTCCACAGCCTTCAACTGGCACATGGCAGCCAGGCCGGCGGTGTCGTGGGAGTGGATGAACACCGGCAGCGACTGCTCGGCCTTCAGCGCACGGACCAGCTCACCGGTGGCGTACGGGGTCAGCAGACCAGCCATGTCCTTGATCGCCACCGAGTCGCAACCCATGGCTTCCATCTTCTTGGCCTGGGCCACGAACGCATCGATGGTGTGCACCGGGCTGGTGGTGTAGGCAATGGTGCCCTGGGCATGCTTGCCGGCAGCCTTCACCGCCTCGATGGCCACGCGCAGGTTACGCACGTCGTTCATGGCGTCGAAGATCCGGAACACGTCGATACCGTTCACCGCCGCCTTGGCGACGAAGGCGCGCACCACGTCATCGCTGTAGTGGCGATAGCCCAGCAGGTTCTGGCCGCGCAGCAGCATTTGCAGGCGAGTGTTGGGCAAGGCGGCGCGCAGCTTGCGCAGACGCTCCCACGGGTCTTCCTTGAGGAAGCGCACGCAGGCGTCAAAGGTGGCGCCGCCCCACACTTCCAGCGACCAGTAGCCGACCTTGTCGAGCTTGTCGCAGATGGGCAGCATGTCTTCGGTGCGCATGCGGGTGGCCAGCAGGGACTGGTGGGCGTCGCGCAGGATTGTGTCTGTAACGAAGATCTTCTTTGTCATTGGTATCTCCTCATTAGCGGCAAGCTTCAAGCTGAAAGCTGCAAGTGAAAGCATCGCGTGCTACTTGAAGCTTGTGGCTTGTAGCTCGCCGCTGCTATTCAAAGCCCTGCGTGGGCGGCGATGGCGGCGGCGATGGCCAGGGCCAGCTCTTCGGGTTTGCGCTTGATCGAGTAGTTGGTCAGTTCAGGGTGGGCTTCAACGAAGCTGGTGTTGAACTGACCACTGCGGAATTCGGGGTTACGAAGGATTTCCTGGTAGTACGCGGCGGTGGTCTTCACCCCCTGCACGCGCATGTCGTCCAGGGCCCGCAGGCCGCGGTCCATGGCTTCTTCCCAAGTCAGCGCCCACACCACCAGTTTCAGGCACATGGAGTCGTAGAACGGTGGGATGGTGTAGCCGGTGTAGATCGCCGTATCGGTACGCACGCCAGGGCCACCGGGGGCGTAGTAGCGGGTGATCTTGCCGAAGCTGGGCAGGAAGTTGTTCTTCGGGTCTTCGGCGTTGATGCGGAACTGCAACGCGAAGCCACGGTGATGGATGTCTTCCTGTTTCACCGACAGCGGCAGGCCCGAGGCCACGCGGATCTGTTCGCGGACGATATCGATACCGGTGATTTCCTCGGTGATGGTGTGTTCCACCTGCACCCGGGTGTTCATTTCCATGAAGTACACCTCGCCCTCGGCGAGCAGGAACTCCACGGTACCGGCATTCTCGTAGCCCACGGCCTTGGCGGCGCGCACGGCCAGGTCGCCGATGTAGGCGCGCTGCTCAGGGGTGAGCTGCGGGCTGGGGGCGATCTCGATGAGCTTCTGGTTGCGACGCTGGATCGAGCAGTCGCGCTCGAACAGGTGCACCACGTTGCCGAAGCTGTCGCCCAGGATCTGCGCCTCGATGTGCTTGGGATTGACGATGCACTTTTCCAGGAACACTTCGGCGGAGCCGAACGCCTTGGTGGCTTCGGAAATCACCCGCGGGAAGTTCTGCTCCAGCTCTTCACGGCTGTTGCAGCGGCGAATACCACGGCCGCCACCACCGGAGGTGGCCTTGAGCATCACGGGGTAACCGATGCGGTCGCCTTCGGTGAGGGCTTCTTCGATATCAGCGACATTGCCTTCGGTACCGGGGGTGACGGGCACGCCGGCCTTGATCATGCTGCGGCGGGCTTCGGTCTTGTCACCCATGCGGCGGATGACCTCGGCCGAAGGGCCGATGAATTTGATGCCCCGCTCGGCGCAGATTTCAGCCAGCTCGGGGTTTTCAGACAGGAAGCCATAGCCTGGATGCAGGGCATCGCAGCCGGTTTCCACGGCCAGGTTTACCAGCTTGCGCGGGTTCAGGTACCCGGCCAGTGGCTCGGCGCCAATGCTGTGGGCCTCGTCGGCACGTTTCACGTGCAAGGCATGTCGATCGGCGTCGGAATAGATCGCGACGGAGCGAATGCCCATTTCGGCGCAGGCACGCACGATTCGTACGGCAATTTCACCACGGTTGGCGATCAGGATCTTTTTTATCACTTGGATGTTCCTCGACCGTTGACTGTCGACCGGCAATACCAGTCGGCGCATGACCCGGCCTGCTCGGCCAGTCGCACCTTCACAGTAGCGCCGTGTAACAATTAACAAAAATCAATATTTGTTAGGTCAGCCATAAAGGAAGCCTTATAGTCAGGCGACCATGGCGCGGCAACGAGGACTACATCATGCGTAAGTCATTGATGCGTATGACTTTACGGCAACTGCAGATTTTCAACGAAGTCTGCGATCTGCGCTCTTACAGCCGCGCTGCAGAGGAAATGTCGCTGACCCAACCCGCTGTCAGCCTGCAGATTCGTCAGCTGGAAGAGCTGGTTGGCCAGCCACTGTTCGAATACGTAGGCAAAAAACTCTATCTCACCGAGGCCGCCGAAGCACTGCAACGGGCCAGCCGGGACATCTTCGGGCGGCTTGAAAGCTTCGACATGCAGCTATCGGACATGCAGGGCTCACTGCAAGGCCAGCTCAAGCTGGCAGTGGAATCGAGCGCCAAATATTTCGTGCCGCACCTGTTCGCCGCCTTCAAGCGCCAGCACCCCGAGGTAAACCTTAGCCTGACGGTGTGCAATCGCGCACAGGCCATCCGTCGCCTGTCGGATAACCGCGACGATCTGATCATCATGTCGATGGTGCCCCAGGACATGGGGCTGGAGTTCATGCCGTTCCTCAACAACCCGATCGTCGCCGTGGCGCCGCCGGATCATCCTCTGTGCAAACTCGAACGGCTGCGCCTGCAGGACCTGGAGCCGCACACGCTGCTGATGCGCGAACAGGGTTCGGGCACGCGAAAGGCTTGCGAGGAGTATTTCAAGGAAAAACGCGTGCACTTCACCCAGACCATTGAAGTGGCCAACGCCGATGCACAGCGCGAAAGCGTCATCGCCGGGCTTGGCCTGGCCCTGTTGACCCGCCATGCGTTGAACATGGAGTTGGCCACAGGGGTGCTCAAGGAACTACCAGTCGAAGAACTGCCGCTTTATCGCAGTTGGTGCATCGTGCAGGCCAAGGCCAAACGGCTGTCGCCGGTGGCCCTGGCCTTTCAGGCATTCATTCGCATGGAACGGGCTCAGATTACCGCCCTGGCTGAACGTTTTTCTGGACGTTTGCCGACGTTGCCTGCCAGTAATTGATGGAGTCAAGATCGGGGAAGTCAGCGATTTCCTGCAGCAGGCGGCGCTGCTCGGAGTAGCTTTCAATTGCGCGGCGGAATTCCATGCGGCGCTGGTCTTCCTGCTGGCGCTTGGTTTTGCTGGTGCCTTGGTCCTGCGAGCCATCGAAGTAACGAGCCATTGCGTCTCTCCCAGTTCGAGTGCGGGGACTTCAGACTGGGCTTTGGCGGTTACGATTTGTGGGCGCAGGTGTGACTGTTCGGTTAAATCTGTGTCGTCTGTTTCCCGAGCGTTGCTCGGTCCCACACCGTTCGCGGCAGTGGTGTCAGTTAGTCAAAGCTCTTAGCTTTTGGTGGCACTGCAGGCTCATGCCTGGAGTACCAAAGGCTAAGAGCTTTGCCTCACTGACACCACTGCCGCGACCGGTGTGGGACCGAGCGAAGCTCGGGAAAGAGACGCCGCCGATCAATCGTCGAGCGCTTTGACCGACTTGGGCGACAAGCGCAGGCTGCGCAAGCTGCGCTTCACGCTCTTGAGGTGATTCACCAGGCTAGGCCCGCGCGCCATGGCAACGCCCATGGCCAGCACGTCGATCACCACCAGGTGGGCAATGCGCGAAGTCAGCGGGGTATAGATCTCGGTGTCTTCGTGCACATCGATCGCCAGGTTGACGGTGGATAACTCTGCCAACGGTGTCTGGCTTGGGCACAGCGTAATCAACGTGGCACCGCTCTCACGCACCAGGTTGGCGGTGATCAGCAGGTCCTTGGATCGTCCGGACTGCGAGATGCAGATGGCCACATCGCCCGGCTTCAGGGTCACGGCCGACATCGCCTGCATGTGCGGGTCGGAATAGGCAGCAGCCGTCAGCAACAGACGGAAAAACTTGTGCTGCGCATCGGCCGCCACGGCACCGGAAGCACCAAAACCATAGAACTCCACCCGCTGCGCCTGAGCCATGGCGGTTACGGCGCGCTGCAAGGCCTGGGCATCGAGGTGCTCGCGCACTTCCATCAGGGTATGCAGGGTGGTGTCGAAGATTTTCAGGCTGTAGTCCGCCACCGAATCATCTTCGTGGATGGCGAACTGGCCGAAACTGGCGCCTGCGGCCAGGCTCTGGGCCAGCTTGAGCTTGAGGTCCTGGAAGCCGGAACAACCGATCGCCCGGCAGAAACGCACGATGGTCGGTTCGCTGATGCCAACGTTATGCGCCAGGTCCGCCATGGAGCTGTGCATCACGGCCGCAGGATCGAGCAGCACGTGGTCGGCGACCTTGAGCTCCGACTTGCGTAACAGGTGGCGAGACTGGGCGATGTGTTGCAACAGGTTCAATGGGCAGGACTCGTTCAGGATCATAAGACCGATGTAGCTTTCTTGTAGTTATACTACATGACCTGCGACACGCCCAGCTAAACGATGGTCAAGTTCGCGAATGAACCTGTTCGTGCTGAGGACGGTAATCACGGTCTTCCGCCAGCAACCCGCCAAAAGCCTGGGCTTCAACCGGTTTGCTGATCAGGTAACCCTGAATTTCGTCACATCCGTGCTCGTTCAAAAACGAAAGCTGCGCTTGCGTTTCAACACCTTCGGCCACCACTTTTAGCTGCAGGCTGTGGGCCATGGCGATGATGGCGCGAGTGATGGCCGCATCTTCACTACCTTCCTCCAGGCCGCGGATGAAAGCCTGGTCGATCTTCACGTAGTCCACCGGGAAGCGCTTGAGGTAGCTCAGGGAAGAGTAGCCGGTTCCGAAGTCGTCGATGGCAAGTTTTATCCCCAGCGCCTGCAACTGATGGAAGGTGGCGATGATGTGTTCCACGCTGTCCAGCAACTGGCTTTCGGTCAGTTCAAGCTCCAGGTAACGCGGTGCCAGCCCGGTGTCGTCGAGCACCTGACGCACCAGGCTGACCAGCTTGCCCTGACGCAGCTGGTGCACTGACAGGTTCACCGACATACGGATTGGCGCCAGCCCCTGGCGCTGCCATTCGCACGCTTGCCAGCAGGCCTGGCGCAGCACCCACTCGCCGATGGGGCCGATCAGGCCGGTTTCTTCAGCCAGGCCGATGAACTCGCCCGGGGGCACCATGCCCATGATCGGGTGACGCCAGCGCACCAACGCCTCGGCACCGTTCAAGCGGCCCGTGGCCAGGCACAGCTTGGGTTGGTAAAACACTTCCAGTTGGTTTTCGTCGATGGCCTTGCGCAGCTGCTGCTCAAGCTGCAGGCGCTCCAGGGTGCTGGCTTGCAGGCTTTCGGTATAGAACTGGAAATTGTTGCCGCCCAGGTGTTTCGCGTGCTGCATGGCCATGATCGCCTGCCCGACCAGCGCGGAAACGTCCCTGGC
Source organism: gamma proteobacterium L18 (assembly GCA_000497835.1). GTDB lineage: Bacteria > Pseudomonadota > Gammaproteobacteria > Pseudomonadales > Pseudomonadaceae > Aquipseudomonas. The sequence goes on from KI547172.1 coordinate 195,921, forward strand.
ATTGTCGGGTAGCAAGCTGATGCCGACGGAGGCGCTGACCACCAGTTCCTGGTTCTCGATCATCTGCGGCAGGCGCAGCTTGGCCAGCAACCGGCTGGTGACGCGCGCCAGGCTGGACAAGTTGGCGTAGGCGTCGAACAGCACGGCGAACTCATCGCCCGACAACCGCGCGATGGTGTCCGCCTCGGGCAAGGCATTGGTGATGCGACGGGCCATCTGCTTGAGCAATTGGTCGGCAGTTTCATGGCCCATGGTTTCGTTGAGCAGTTTGAACCGGTCCAGGTTGATGTGCAGCAACGCCAGGCTGCGGCCGCCCTGGCGGACGCGCTGGTTGGCTTCCTGCAGGCGTTCGCGGAACAGCGCGCGGTTGGCCAGCCCGGTCAGCTCGTCGTAATGGGTGAGGAAGCGCATGCGCTCTTCAGACTCGCGGCGCGAAGACAGATCGGCGCAGAAGGCGATGATATGGCTGATATTTCCCCGATGATCGCGTACCACGCTCAACTGCAGCCACTGCGGGTAAAGCTCGCCGCTCTTGCGCGCCTCAACCAGTTCGCCCTGCCATTGCCCGGACAGGTGCAAGGCCTCGTCGATTTGCCGGTGATGCCGGCGGGCGTCGCGGCTGCAGGGCAGCTCCACCACATTGCGGCCCAGCACTTCCTCGCGCGAATAACCGGTGACCTTGATGAAGGCCTCGTTGATCGACAGCACCTGCCAATCGCTGTCCAGAATGATGATGCCTTCGCTGGCCGCCTCGAAAACCATCGCCGACAGGCGCTGCTGGTCCTCGTGGGCCTTGCTGATACTGATGTCGCGGCGCGTACCCAGCATGCGCAGCACCTTGCCGCCATCGGCACGCTCCACGGCGCGGCCGCGGTCTTCGATCCAGCGCCAGCGGCCATCGCTGTGGCGCACGCGATATTCGATGCGGTAATCCTCGGTGCGGCCCTTCATGTGCTCGACCAGGGCGCGCTTGAGGTGCGGCACATCCTCGGGGTGCAGGCGTGGCTTGAGGTGGCGCAGCATGGCGGTAACGTATTCGGGGTCCAGGCCAAACAGCTGCTTGACGTGGGTGTGATGCACTTCGTCCGACTGCAGGTCCCAGTCCCACAGCCCCAGCTCACTGGCTTCCAGCGCCAGGGCCAGGCGGGCCTCACTCTTGCTCAAGGCCTGGTTGGCAAGGTCCAGTTCATGACTGCGCTGGGCCACACGGTCTTCCAGGCCGGCCTGGGCTTCGCGCAGCTCGCCTTCGACTCGGCGGCGCTGCTCCACTTCGCGGGCCAATTCCTGATTCAGGCGAGCGCTGCCGACGTGGGCCTGTTGCAGATTTTCGATCAGTTCCTGGTTCTGGAACCGGCGCAGCAGGCCACGCTCGATCAGGCGATTGACCTGCCAGGCCACTACCGACAGCGCCCCCAGCAGGATAAGTCCCAGCCAGCCCCAGCCATGCTGGGCACCCGTGCCGATCATGAACAGAAAACCGATGGGCGGTAGCAGGCAGGGCAAGGCGAAACTGAGGAAGGCTGGCAGGCTCACGGCGTAGGCAACGCTGGCCGACAGGGTAGCCGCGCCAAGCAGGCCGAATACCCAGGCCTGTTGGACGAAGCTGTCGGTTGGCACCAGCAGGATCGCGGCGCCTGCCAGCGTCAGGCCACTGATGGCCGAGCCGAACAGAAACATGCGCAACCAATTGGGATTGGCCTGGCGGTCGGGGATCGCCGAATCGAAGGCGGCAACCTGGATGACGCGCATGGCGACCAATGTGGTCAGCCACACCAGCCAGATACTCACCAGCAGGTAATGCTGCGGCTCCCACAGCAGCCAGGCACACACCAATCCGTTGAGCAGCATCAGCAACGTCGGCAGCAACGAGCCCTGATACAGCAGGCGCGTGCGCTCTACCGCCAACTGGGCGGCGTATTTGCGGCGGATATCCCGTTGCCCCTCCGTGGAAGCAGGACCTGTAGCAAGTGTCATAGGCAGTATTCTTATTGGTGTGCTGAGCCTTGTCGTGCACGGAGCATACACAAGCGCTGCGCCGTGCCAAAGCCCTGCTGCACACGGATCGTCGGCGGTCTTTTATCGACCGCTCGCACGCCGGGTTTGCTCCAATCTTGTCCAGCACCCTAAAATGGCGGGATGCGCGATGACCTCTCCCTTCTGCTGAATTCCCTCAACGATGCCCAACGGCAGGCCGTAGCGGCCCCTGTTGGCCGTCAGTTGGTCCTGGCCGGTGCTGGCTCCGGTAAAACCCGAGTGCTGGTGCACCGTATCGCCTGGTTGATCCAGGTCGAACAGGCCTCCCCCCACTCGATCCTGTCGGTGACGTTCACCAACAAGGCCGCTGCCGAGATGCGCCAGCGTATCGAGCAGCTGATGGGTATCAACCCGGCCGGCATGTGGGTGGGCACCTTCCACGGCCTGGCGCACCGCCTGCTGCGGGCCCACTGGCAGGAAGCGAACCTGAACCAGAACTTCCAGATCCTGGACAGCGATGACCAGCAGCGTCTGGTCAAGCGGGTGATCCGCGAGCTCGGCCTGGACGAACAGCGCTGGCCTGCCCGCCAGGCGCAGTGGTTCATCAACGGCCAGAAGGATGAGGGCTTGCGCCCGCAACACATCCAGGCCAGCGGCGACCTGTTCCTGGGCACCATGAAGTCCATCTACGAAGCCTACGAGGCTGCCTGCGCCCGCGCCGGCGTGATCGACTTCTCCGAATTGCTGCTGCGCGCCCTGGACCTGTGGCGTGACAACAAAGGCTTGCTGGAACACTACCAACGCCGCTTCCGCCATTTGCTGGTGGACGAGTTCCAGGACACCAACGCCGTGCAGTACGCCTGGTTGCGTCTGCTGGCCCAGGGTGGCGACAGCCTGATGGTGGTGGGCGACGACGACCAGTCGATCTATGGCTGGCGTGGCGCGAAAATCGAGAACATTCACCAGTACTCCGCCGACTTCCCGGATGTGGAAACCATTCGCCTGGAGCAGAACTACCGCTCCACCGCGGGTATCCTGAAAGCCGCCAACGCCCTGATCGCCAACAACACCGGCCGTCTGGGCAAGGAGCTGTGGACCGACGGCGGCGACGGCGAGCCGTTGAGCCTGTACGCCGCGTTCAACGAGCACGATGAAGCGCGCTACGTGGTGGAAACCATCGAGGCAGCCATCAAGAAAGGCATGTCGCGCAGCGATATCGCCATTCTGTACCGCTCCAACGCCCAGTCGCGGGTGCTGGAAGAAGCCCTGCTGCGCGAGCGCATCCCGTATCGCATCTACGGCGGCCAGCGCTTCTTCGAGCGCGCCGAAATCAAGAATGCCATGGCCTACCTGCGCGTGCTGGAAGGCCGCGGCAACGATTCGGCGCTGGAACGCATCATCAACGTGCCCCCGCGCGGCATCGGCGAGAAAACCGTCGAAGCCATCCGCGACCACGCCCGCCATTCCGAGATTTCCATGTGGGAATCCATGCGCCAGCTGGTGGCCAACAAAGGCCTGACCGGCCGTGCCGGCAATGCCCTGGGCGCCTTCATGGAGCTGATCGAGAACCTGGCGGCCAAGGTCATGGAGATGCCGTTGCATCTGATGACCCAGACCGTCATCGAGCAGTCCGGGCTGATCACCTATCACCAGGAAGAAAAAGGTGAAAAGGGCCAGGCACGGGTAGAAAACCTTGAGGAACTGGTGAGCGCGGCGCGCAACTTCGAAACCACCGAGGAAGACGAAGACCTGACGCCGCTGGCCGCCTTCCTGGGCCATGCTTCGCTGGAGGCTGGCGACACCCAGGCCGACGAGCACGAAGACAGCATCCAGCTGATGACCCTGCACAGTGCCAAGGGCCTGGAATTCCCCCACGTGTTCCTGGTGGGCATGGAAGAGGGTCTGTTCCCGCACAAGATGAGCCTGGAAGAACCCGGCCGCCTTGAAGAAGAACGGCGCCTGGCCTACGTGGGCATCACCCGCGCCATGGAGCAACTGGTGATGACCTACGCCGAAACGCGTCGGCTGTATGGCAGCGAGACCTACAACAAGGTGTCGCGTTTCGTACGCGAGATTCCGGCGGGCCTGGTGCAGGAAGTGCGCCTGTCCAACAGCGTCAGCCGGCCGTTCGGCTCGGGCCAGAAGCAGAACTCCAGCAGCCTGTTCGGCGGTGCCAACATCCCCCAGACCGAGTTCAGCCTGGGCCAGCGCGTGCAGCACGCGGTGTTTGGCGAGGGCGTGATCCTCAACTTCGAAGGTTCGGGCGCCCAGGCCCGGGTGCAGGTCAACTTCAGCGAAGGCAGCAAGTGGCTGATGATGGGCTACGCCAAGCTCGAAGCGCTTTGAGCCGCACGTAACCACGCTATCTGCTTTTTTGTGGGACCGGGCGAAGCTCGGGAAGGGTACAGCCAAGCAGACTGAGGCGATCCCTTCCCGAGCTTCGCCCGGTCCCACAGCTTGTCGCCACAGGCCACATATCACGCGTGATTGTTTCCCCCTGTAAAAGCTCGAAACACTATGTCACTGGCCATGGCCTGCCCTTCTGTGCAACATGGCTCCAGTGCAATCCACACACGGGACTCCCCATATGCAACGTTTTCTCAGCATCGCCCTGGCGCTGTGCATCGGCCTGACGATGAGTATCGACGCTCACGCCAAGCGTTTCGGTGGCGGCAAGAGCATGGGCGCTGCGCCCACCCACCAGACCCAACAGATGGCACCGTCTTCTGCCGGAGCTGGCGCGGGCGCTGCTGCAGCCGCAGCCCCTGGCCGTGCGGCCGGTGGTGCTTCGAAATGGCTCGGCCCACTCGCCGGCATCGCCGCAGGCGGCCTGCTGGCCTCCATGTTCATGGGCGGTGGCTTCCAGGGCATGCAGTTCTTCGACATCCTGATCATGGCGGTCATCGCCTTCGTGATCTTCCGTTTCATCGCCGCCCGTCGTCGCAAGCAGCAGGAGCACCTGGCTCCCGCAGGCGCGCCGTTCCAGCGTGAAGCCTTCGAGCAACCTGCACAGCCGATCTTCGGCAGCGGCGGTGGCCAGCCTGCGCGCCCGGTCATCAACGCCCCGGCCTGGTTCAACGAGCAGAACTTCCTGAACGCTGCCCGCAGCCACTTCGAAGCGATCCAGCAACACTGGGACGCCAACGAGATGGACAAGATCGCCGAGTTCGTCACCCCGCAAATGCTGCAATTCCTGCGTCAGGAACGTGCCAGCCTGGGCGAAGGCTTCCAGTCCACCTACATCGACAACCTGAGCGTGCAACTGGATGGCGTCGACGATCGCGCCGACAAGACCATCGCCACCCTGACCTTCAGCGGCGTCTCCAAGACCTCGCGTTTTGACCAGGGCGAAGTGTTCAGCGAAAGCTGGAACATGGAACGTCCGCAGGGCGACAACCAGCCTTGGCTGATTGCCGGTATCCGCCAAAACGGCTGATCCAGCGGCACGGCTACACAAGACCCCGGCTCATGCCGGGGTTTTTTCATTTTTAACATTGCGGAAATATCCAGCTAATGTATAAACCGCACCGCGCAATTCGTTGAGAGGAAACATGCCGTGGAAGAAGTGATCGAACAACTCCGGGAAGCCAATGAACCGGTACCCGTTCCACTCGAGTTGCCCGATGAGGACCTACTGGTCGAGATCGAAGAACAACTGTTCATCAATATCCCGTTCGTCTTCAAGGAATTCCTGCTGACGGTCAGTGACGTTGTGTACGGCAGCCTCGAGCCCGTCACCGCTACCGACCCGCAATCGCATACCTACCTGCCGGAAGTGGCGGCCAACGCCTGGGACTCGGGCGTGCCCCGTGACCTGATCCCGATCTGCCAGGACGGTGAAGACTTCTACTGCGTCGAAGAAGACGGCACCGTGGTGCTGTGGTCCGGCGAAGAAGAGCTGGTCACCGAGGAAAGCTGGGAATCGGTATGGCACTGGGCGCGGGACGTCTGGCTGGAAAGCTGATTTCACCTTCGGCAGCTACACGGCTTTGTGGGAGCGGGTTCTACCCGCGAAAAGGACACCGCGGTGAGTCAGGAAGCCCGCGTTATCTTCTTCGCAGGTAGAACCCGCTCCCACAAAGACGGCAGCGGCTACAGGTCAGTGGGGTTCACCGTTGTTGCCCAAGGTTTCCAACAGCGCCACCTGCATGCGCGTATGCACCCGGATAAACCAGCGCCACAACACGGCTGCCACCGCTGCAGCCACCAGCCCTACCGCCACCAGCAATTCGCTGGTCGGCAAGATACTGGCCGACAACGCCGCCAGCAGCAGGAAAATCACCAGCAGCGACACCAACGGGATGACCTCGGCCACCACGCGTCGCACCCGCTCGGTATGCCGCCCTGCCATTTCCGGTTTCACGCCCATTTCCGCCAGCAACATCGACAGCGCCTTGAGCTTGCGATACGCGGCAATCAGGAACGCCAGCGACAACAACAGCGACGCCCCCCAGATAAACGCGTTGTGCCAGCGTGCTTCCTCGACCCAATGGGCGAGATAAGCTGCAATAGGGTCGGCAAAATAGGCCGCGCTGAAGAATATCCCCATCACCAGTGCCAAGTTCACACCCACCTGCAGCAGAATGCGGCGGATCATGCTCGCCAGCAACGCCCCCTGGCCTTGAGGTTGAATACTACGCAGCCATTCGCCATATAGCCCGAACACCCGCGCCACCCGCACGGGCACCCAGCCTGCGAGCTTTCCGGCAAGCGGGTCGGCAGCGCGGATGAGATAGGGTGTAGACAGGGTCGTCAGCACCGATACGGCCACCGCTACCGGATAAAGAAAATCGCTGGTCACCTGCAAGGTCATGCCCAGCGAGGCGATGATGAAGGAGAATTCACCGATCTGTGACAGGCCCATCCCCACCCGCAACGACGTACGCCCGTCGTTACCGGCAATGAAGGCCCCCAGCCCGCAGGAGACCATCTTGCCGAGCACCACTGCCACGGTGATCACCGCGATGGGCCAGGCGTACTCGACCAGGATGGCCGGGTCGATCATCAAGCCGATGGCCACGAAAAAGATAGCGCTGAACATGTCGCGGATCGGTTCAATCAAGCGCTCGATCTTCAGCAACTGACGGGACTCGGCCATGATCGCACCGATCAGGAAAGCGCCGAGCACCATGCTGTATTCAAGCTTGACCACCAGCAGGCAGAACCCAAAGCACAGCCCAAGTACCGTCACCAACAGCATTTCGTTGCTTTCAAACCGCGCCACGTAGGCCAGCAGCCGCGGTACCAGCAGAATACCGATCACCAGCGCGACGATCATGAACAGCGACAGTTTGCCCACCGTGGAAAACACCTCGCCGGAGCTGACCGAGCCGCTGACGGCAATGCCGGACAGCAAGGCAATGATGCCGATGCCCAGTATGTCCTCGACGATCAGCACCCCGAAGATCAGCTGGGCAAAGCGCTGGTTCTTCATCTTCAGGTCATTCAGCGCTTTGACGATGATCGTTGTGGAGGAGATGGCCAGAATTGCCCCCAGGAACAGCGAGTCCATGGTGCCCCAGCCAAACCAGCGGCCGATCTCGTAGCCGATCCAGATCATCAGCACGATTTCCAAGAAGGCCGCGATAAAGGCCGTGGCACCGACCCTGAACAGCTTGCGCAGGCTGAACTCCAGCCCCAGGCAGAACATCAGGAAGATCACCCCAAGCTCGGCGAGCGTCTTGATGGTGTCTTCATCATGGATAAGGCCGAAGGGCGGGGTGTGCGGGCCGATCACAAAGCCTGCGACGATGTACCCGAGCACCACGGGTTGGCGCAGGCGATGGAAAATCACCGTGACCACCCCGGCTATCAGCATGATCACGGCCAGATCCTGGATGAAACTGATGGCATGCATGGGTCCGGCTCCTGTTCACGGTGTAACATCTCAAGTCTGAGGTTAACACCGTGAAACTTGCGGAAATGCCGATGCAACAAGTGGAAACAGATCCGTTGGTGGTCAGCACCCCGGCTGTGACGTCAGGCCACTGGTCGACGTCCCGAAAGGATGGGATTTGTCCATGTGGGCAAGCGCCAAGATAGGCGTCGCCCCTTAACTACAGCAACATTACCGTGAGCGCACTATGGAACCCGGAAACGCCCAGTTGTCGATGACTGTTCTGATGACCCCGGACATGGCCAACTTTTCTGGCAATGTGCACGGCGGCACCTTGCTCAAGTACCTCGACGAAGTGGCCTACGCCTGCGCCAGCCGTTACGCCGGTCGCTACGTAGTGACCCTGTCGGTGGACCAGGTGATTTTCCGCGAGCCGATTCACGTCGGCGAGCTGGTGACCTTTCTGGCGTCGGTGAACTACACCGGCAACACCTCGATGGAGGTCGGTATCAAGGTGGTCACGGAGAACATCCGCGAGCGCTCGGTACGCCACACCAACAGCTGCTTCTTCACCATGGTGGCCGTGGACGACCAGCGCAAGCCGGCCCAGGTGCCGCGCCTGGAGCCCGAGACCAGCGAAGAGAAACGCCGCTTCGTACAGGCGCAACAGCGCCGCCAGATCCGCCAGGAACTGGAGAAGCGCTACCAGGAAATCAAAGACGACGGTCTTTGAGCTGATCGCGTCGTCTGCATCGCGGCCAAGGCCGGCTCCTACCACGGACGACGTAGGAGCCGGCCTTGGCCGCGATGCAGACGACGCCGTATCAAGCCAGGCGTTGTGCCTCAAAGCGCACACGCGGATGCACAATACGATCCTGAGCACGCACCAGCTCAAGTTCGTAGCTGGTGCAGGCCTGGGTTTCCAGCAGCACTTCATGCACGGCAGCGGCCGCAAACTCGAACGCCGCCACCTGGCTGTCGCCCAACAATAGCCGCGCCAGGAACAGCCCAGAGGTCAGATCACCCACGCCCACCGGCTGGCGCGCGAAAGCCAGCAACGGCCTGCGCAGATGCCAGCTGCCCTCGGCATTGACCAGCAGCATCTCAAAATCGTCCGCTCCCTTGCCTGGGTAGGCCAAGTGCTTGACCAGCACTGCCTTGGGGCCACGCGCCAGCAGCAAGCGCGCCATGGCCACGCAATCTTCCAGGGACTGCGCCTGACGCCCACAGAAGGTGTTGAGCTCCAACTGATTCGGGCACACCAGGTCGGCGGCGCTCACGGCTTCACTGAGCAGGAAATCGCTGACCTCGGATGGCACGCTGCAGCCCTTCTCCGGGTGGCCCATCACCGGGTCACACAGGTACAGCGCGTGAGGGTTGGTAGCCTTGACCCTGCGCACCACCTCCAGGATGGCCCGACCCTGGGCGGCACTGCCCAAATACCCGCTGAGCACCGCGTCGCAATTGCCCAGCTCACCAATCGTCGCAATCCCTTCCACCAGCGCGGGAATTTGCGCTGGCGCCAACACTTCTCCCGCCCACTGACCATACTGAGTGTGGTTGGAGAACTGCACGGTGTTCAGCGGCCACACATTGACCCCCATTCGTTGCATGGGAAACACGGCGGCGCCGTTGCCGGCATGGCCAAAGACCACATGCGACTGAATGGCAAGCAGGTGTGGAGTACGTTTCATGCAAATATCCCGCAGCGGTAACTGATTTTCGAGGGCGCAGTATGGCGCCAAATGGCGTCTGTACGACAGACCGACGTCGCAGTTAAGCTGGGCACAATTAGTTGGAGCATTCCTCGATGTTAACCCTCGGAAATCTGTTTGTGCTGATGGTGCTGGGTGCGGGTGCTGCCTGGCTGTGGCATAACCATGGCCTGCGCGAACGGGCGCTGGAGCGGGTCAAGCAGCATTGCGCCAAGCTCGACCTGGAACTGCTGGACGAAAACGTCGCATTCAAGCGCTTCGCGTTCGTACGCGACGCCAACGGCCGCCGCCGTTTTGCCCGTGTGTATAACTTTGAATTCACCGTGACCGGCGAGCAGCGCCACCCGGGCACCATCACCCAGTTCGGCGGCCACGCCGTGCAGATCGAGCTGGCGCCCTACCCGTTCGAGATCAAGAGCCACCCCACCGCCGAAGTCATCGAAATGGATCAATGGCGCCAGGAACACAAACGCTGGCGCCCCTGATCAACCTGGATGTGGGGTAATGAGCTTTTGTGGGAGTGGGCTCTGCCCACGAACTTCGCGGGCAGAGCCCGCTCCCACAGGTGGAATCAACAGGCCCCTTTCAAACAAGCTCGCATCAAGTTATCCAACGCCACCTCATCCTGCGCCTCGGCAAAAATCAGTTCCAACCGAGAATCGCGCCGCCATTCACTGGCCTGCCAACTCTGTATAACGTTATCCACAGCGTTGATCGACACCCATTTATCCACAGCGTGGATAACTCCCTTGGCCCGTCGCCACCGAGTTGTGGATAAAAACTCGTGCAATTTTTCCAGATCAAATCGTCGGTCCGGATGCCAGCGCCAACCGATACTCCAGCCGTCCGACTGGTTATGCACAGCCCGTATTGGCTGAAACGGGTCTATCCACAGCGAAAATGGCTCAGCAGCGGAAGCAGGGATTTTATCCACAACCCCTGCGATGGGTTCGGGGACCTCTTGTACCAAATCGGAAAAATTCAGAAACCCTTCATTTGTGAAAAACGTATAGATATCAGGTAGTTGTGAAGTTATCAACAGCCTGTTTTCCACAGTCAGCCCAGCAGACTTATTCACAACCAGCGCACCCATGTCAGGCAGCGCCTCCCGCTGAGACTCCGGTAAAAGTTGTCCACAGGCCAGTGCCTGACCATCCAGCACCATGATCGCCGGCTGCACCGCCAGCACCCCGCGCCAAGGTGCTTCGCGCAATCGAGCCAGCAGTTGCGATGGGTGCCCCAACCCGGAGGGCTCGATAAACAACCGGTCTGGCTTGGCCTTGCGCAACAACCGCCCCAACCCCACCTGGAACGGCGCGCCATTGACGCAACACAGGCAGCCCCCCGCCACCTCGCCCAGTGCGATACCATCGTCGCTGGTGCTCAACAACGCGGCATCCAGGCCGATTTGGCCGAACTCGTTGATCAGCACCGCCCAACGTTCATTCGCGGGCCGCTGCGCCATCAATTGGCGGATCAGGCTGGTCTTGCCAGCCCCCAGGGGCCCGGCGATGACGTGAGTGGGGATATTTTCGAGCATCGGTGGTTTCTTGAATGGAGGTGGTGGATGCGTTTTCGTGGTGCGCTGGTACTGGCCCTGACTCTGGCCAGCACCCAGGTATGGGCGCAGGCCTGTGTTGTCCACAGCCACGCCGAGCGGCTGGACGTGAAAGTCTGTCAGCAAAACCGCAACATCCCCGAAAAGATGTTCCACGACGGTTTCTGTGAACCCAACCTGCCGGGGCAGAAGGTCGACGTGCAGTTCGTCGACCAGTGCCCGGCAGGGGCCTTTGGCGTGTGCAGCAACGCCCATGTGGACAATATGCCCTATCGGCAGGATATCCACTATTACGGCGTGGCCACCGATGCGGCTTACCTTGAGCCGTTCTGCGAGCAGAAAAGCCTGGGCACCTGGCTCAAGCCCTGATCAAGCCGCCTCTTCATGCCAGGGGCCGAACGGGTCTGGCAGCGCGGTCCAGGCTTCGCTGCCCATGGCCATTTCCGCGTCAGTCAGCAGGCACTCGTCCAGTTCTGCATTCAGGCGCTGGAAATCCACGCCCTGGCCGATGAACACCAGCTCCTGGCGGCAATCACCGCTGTGAGGCTGCCAATGCGCCAGGATCGACGCAGTACTTTCGGCATCCTGCGGCCAATGCGCCTTCGGCACAAATCGCCACCAGCGGCCAGCGAAGCCGTGACGCATCAAACCGCCGGCCTGAGACCAGCTGCCCGCCTCCTGCGGCTTGCTGGCCAGCCAGAAGAAGCCCTTGGAGCGCAGCAACTTGCCGTTTTCCCACGGGCTGTTGATCCAGTCGTAGAAGCGCTGTGGATGAAATGGCCGGCGCGCCCGGTAAGCACCTGAAGTGATGCCGTACTCTTCGCTTTCGGGCACGTGTTCGCCACGCAGTTCCTTTAGCCAGCCAGGCGCCTGGGCCGCACGCTCGAAGTCGAACAGGCCGGTGTCCAGGATACGGCCCAGCGGCACCTGGCCCATGACCATCGGCAGTACCTGCGCCTGGGCGTTCAAGCGCTTGAGGATGTGGATAAGTTCTTCGCGGTCGCTGGCACTGATCAGGTCGATCTTGCTGATCAGAATCACATCGGCAAACTCGACCTGCTCGATCAACAAGTCGGTGATGGCGCGCTCGTCGTCCTCGCCCAAGGTCTCCCCGCGACTGGCCAGACTCTCGGCCGCCTCGTAATCGCGCAGGAAATTCACCCCGTCCACCACCGTCACCATGGTGTCCAGCCGCGCCAGATCGGCCAGGCTGCGACCTTGCTCGTCACGGAAGGTGAAGGTCTCGGCCACTGGCAGCGGCTCGGAGATGCCGGTGGACTCGATCAGCAAGTAATCAAAACGGCCTTCATCGGCCAACTTTGCCACTTCCTCCAGCAGGTCCTCGCGCAGCGTGCAGCAGATGCAGCCGTTGCTCATCTCCACCAGTTTTTCTTCGGCGCGGTTGAGCCTGACATCGCGCTGTACCTCGGTGCCGTCGATGTTGATCTCGCTCATATCGTTGACGATTACGGCCACGCGCAGGTTGTCGCGGTTACGCAGCACATGGTTCAGCAGGGTGCTCTTGCCGGCGCCCAGAAAGCCGGACAACACGGTGACGGGAAGACGATGGGGCATGGTTCGGTTCCTCATGGACGCCTGGTCTTTTGGAATGAACTGCCAGGCTATTCTGCAATGTTATATTATTACATTACAGAATAGCCAATACCGATTGTCTTCTCAGGCGGTTTGCTGCGCCTTCTGCTCCTGGGCCCAGGCCACGAACGACCCGCTGGGCGGATGCTTTTCAAAGTAGGTATTGATGCCGGCGAACAAACGGTCAGCTACAGCCTGTTGATGGCGCGCAGTCACCAAGCGCTGTGCATCGCTGGCGTTGGAGATGAAGCCGGTCTCCACCAGGATCGACGGCACATCAGGCGATTTGAGCACGGCGAAACCAGCCTGCTCCACGCGCTTCTGGTGCAGCGTGGTGATGTCGGCGAGGCTGCCCAGCACCGTGTGCCCCAACTCCAGGCTGGAGGCGATGGTGGCGTTCATCGACATGTCGATGATCACGTTGGCCAGCATCGGATCCTTGTCCTTGAGGTTGAGCAGGCTAGCGGCGCCAATCAGGTCGGCGCCGTTTTCACGGTCGGCCATCATCCGCGCGGTGGCCGAGGTGGCGCCGTTTTCCGACAGGGCAAATACCGAGGCGCCAGACGCGGTCAGGCGTGGCGCCGCGTCAGCGTGCACAGAGATGAACATATCGGCATTGCGCTGGCGGGCAAAGTCGACGCGCTTGCGCAGCGGTACATAGAAGTCATCGTTGCGCACCAGATGCACGGTGTAGCCTTTTTCGCGTTTCAGACGGCGGGCAAGCAACTGGGCGATGGACAGCACCACATCCTTCTCGCGCTCGCCCTTGCCGCCGATGGCACCGGGGTCTTTGCCGCCATGACCTGGGTCGACCACCACCACGATATCGCGCTTGGGGTGGAAGTTGCTGCTGGCGACCGGCTTCTCGGCTTCCTGGGCCACCGGCTCGGGTGCACGGGCAGCCACTGCGGGCGCGGCAGCAGCAACGCCAGGCTGCATCAGGTCCAACACCAGACGATGGCCCTGCCCCGACTGGGGGCCGAGCAAGAATGCGGAAGCCTGCATCGGTGCCTTGAGGTCGAAGACGATACGGGTATCACCATGGCCGAATGGGCCGGAGCGAATGGCCCGCACACTGGTGCCTGCGAGATTCAAGTGGGAGAGGTCGCCACTCAGTTGCGCGCCCGCTACATCGACGATCAGGCGATCAGGCGCCTGCAACGTGAAAGTCTTGAATTGTACCGGGCCGCTCAGATCGAACACCACTCGCAGCTTGTCGCTGCTGCGCCACAATCGCGCGTCACGCACCAACGCCGCCGAGGCGCCCAGTGGCAATGCCAGCGTCGTGCTGGCCAGGATGAAGGTGAGCAGTTGGCGTCTATGCATGGCGGGTCCGGCAAGGCTTCATCAAAAGGGGAGTTACAATTTTCGCATCGTTATAATATAACACACGGAAAATTGCCCAAGATGAAATAGCCCAGGCAGAGAGTCCGCATGGTGGCGACTCTAAACCGGGCGTGCGGTCCGGATTGTGAAATTTTCTACATCTGAGTGTTCCACGTGGAACCCCGCCCTTATTCCCTGTAGCCGCTGCCGCCAGGCTGCGCTGGCCTTTATATACACCGAGATGTTCAGTGAGGCATAGAGCCCGCGCAGCCTGGCGGCATCGGCTACAGGTTCCGGGTTACGGACGGGGGCGCACGGTGCCGCAATCATTACCCAGCCACACCGCACGGGTTTCCATGCTCCCCTTTTGCTGTGTGCCGGTGGCATTGAAGGTACCACTCACCTTGGTCAGGAATTCACGCTGGCTGAGGAAGGTTGCCTGCCCGGTGCCCTGCGCCTTCGGGCAGTTGAAGCGGAAGTCCCAGACATTGCCATGACGGGCAGTGATCTGCTGTTTGCAGCCCGATTGAGGATCCTGCAGCGGGATGTCATCAGACTGCACTTGGGCCTGGGTCAGGCAACTGCGAATCCCCTTGCCGCCCACCGTGATCCCCTGCTTGGCCATGGCCTGCTCGACCATCGCCTTCTGTTCGGGTGCCAGCATCTGCATCTGCCCCAGCATCACATTAAGGTCCGGCAACGCATTGCCATCGACCTGCATGTTGCTGGTGGTCAGTTCCCACAAACCCGGTTGAAGCATCTGCGCCTGCACGAGGGGCGCCGACAGACAGAGGGCCAAAGCCACAGCCGGCAAACGAATCTTCATGGATAACTCCTGGGGGTGGTGGTCCAGTCTTGGCTGGATGATGTTACTTGGATGCCGAATAGCCGATTGCGTTGCATGCTGAATTATTTCGAGACAACCCCGCGCCAACGTGGTCTGTTAGACACTACGCATTCGGGAGCAACGCTGCGCATGGATTATCACAGCCCCTGGTTTTTTGGCTACCTGTTTGGATTGGTTCACCTGCTGGGAATCATCGCTGCCATCCATGCGGTGTTTACCGTGCGTACTGCACAAGGCTCGATTGCCTGGGCTCTGTCGCTGGTATTCGTGCCCTACCTTACCTTGATCCCCTACCTGGTGTTCGGGCGCAGTACCTTCGATGCATACATTGAAGCGCGCCGGCAGGCCAACCGCGAAATGCACAAGGCGATCGCCGATCTGGATTGGCGCCCCTGGGTAGAGGAAGCCCTTACCGCCCGCAACTCCAATTCCTACGCATCACTGCGGGCCATGCCCAAGCTGGGGCGTATGCCGTGCCTGGCCAACAATCAGGTCAGCCTGCTGGTCAATGGCCAGGCAACCTTCGACGCCATCTTCGCCGCCATCCGTGCAGCCCGCGAAGTGGTGCTGGTGCAATTTTTCATTATCCATGACGACCAGATCGGCAAAGCGCTGCAGAGTCTGCTACTGAAGAAAGCGGCCGAAGGCGTGAAAATCTATGTGCTCTATGACAGCGTAGGCAGCCACGCTCTACCCCATCAATACAGTGAAGTGCTGCGCCAGGGCGGCGTAAAGATACGCGCATTCGCCACTCGCAGCGGCTGGCTCAATCGCTTCCAGGTCAACTTTCGCAACCACCGCAAGATCGTCGTGGTGGACGGCGTTGCCGGTTTTGTCGGTGGCCATAACGTCGGCGACGAATACCTGGGCGCTAACCCGAAACTCTCCCCTTGGCGCGATACGCACGTACGCGTCAGCGGCCCGGTGGTGGCCTGCCTGCAGGAGTCGTTTGCCGAAGACTGGTTCTGGGCCTCACGCACATTGCCGCCGCTGATACTGCCGGATGCTTACGAGGACGATGGAGTGTTGTGCCAGGTATTGGCCAGCGGCCCGGCCGACCCACAGGAAACCTGCTCGCTGTTTTTCGTCGAGGCGATTCATGCGGCCACCGAGCGGGTGTGGATAACCACCCCCTATTACATCCCTGATGAAGCCGTGTTCGCTGCGTTGCGCCTGGCGGTACTGCGAGGGGTGGATGTGCGCATCCTGCTCCCGTCACGCCCGGACCACAAAGTGGTCTACGCCGCGTCAAGCCTGTTTGCCTTTGAAGCGGTGCGCGCCGGCGTCAGGATGTTCCGTTACGGCCCAGGCTTTTTGCATCAGAAGGTAGTGCTGGTCGACAACGAGATCAGCGCCATCGGCAGCGCCAACATGGACAACCGCTCGTTCCGGCTCAACTTCGAAGTCATGCTGCTGACTGTCGACAGCGTGTTCGCAGGCCAGGTGCAGCAGATGCTCGAGGCCGACTTTGCGCTATCGCGGGAAATTACCGTGGAGGACAGCCGGCATACACACCAGTTGCAGAAATTGGGCATGCGCATCGCCAGGCTGATTTCACCCATCCTGTGATGCGCATCCCGAACGCCATCTAGCGGTACAGATCCTCACGGGTCCATGGCAGGCCGTGGGTACCGTCGGAGTAGGCTTTGACGGCGAGGATCTGATGGATATTGATCCAGCCGTGGGCAAAAGCGTAGGAGCACCCTGCCAGATACAGCCGCCAGATACGTAACGCCTGCTCCGGCACCATGGCGGCAGCTTTATCGAGGTTGCCCTCAAGGCGCTTGCTCCAATGGTCCAGCGTCTTGGCGTAATGCAGCCGCAGGCTTTCCACATCGACCACTTCAAAACCGGCTTCGCTGATTCGGGCCGACATCATCGCCATATGCGGCAGCTCCCCGTGCGGGAAAACATACCGCTCGATGAACTCCCCTGCCCCGCGTCCCACCGGGCGGCCATCGGTGTGCTTGGCGGTGATCCCGTGGTTCATGACCAGGCCACCCTCACGTACCGCGCCAAACAGACGATCGCAATAGACCTGAAGGTTGGCGTGACCGACGTGTTCAAACATGCCCACGCTGACCACCTTGTCGAAACGGCCATCCTGGGGCAGGTCGCGATAATCGAGCAACTGCAGTTCCACCAGGTGGTCCAGGCCCTCAGCCTTCACACGTTCGCGAGCCAGCTTGAGCTGCTCCTTGCTCAGCGTGATGCCAAAAACCTTGGCGCCGTACTCCCGCGCCGCATAACGCGCCAAGCCACCCCAGCCACAGCCCACATCGAGCAGATAGTCACCGGCCTTCAGGCGCAGCTTGCGGCACAGGTGCTCGAACTTGGCGTGCTGGGCCTGTTCAAGGGTCTCGGTGCCCGTCTGGAAATACGCGCAGGAATACGCCATGTCCTTGTCCAGCCACAGCTGGTAGAACTCATTGGACAGGTCGTAATGGTAGGAAATGGCCGCAGCGTCAGTGTCCTTGTCATGGACCGTGCGGATAGGCTGATCGCCTTCATCGTCATCGAGCAACGCTTGGCTCAGCTCGTCACATACGCGAATCACTTCACCGATCGAACCTTCCATCTCCAGCTTGCCTTCGACGAAGGCAGTGCCCAGCAGGTCCAGGGTGGGGTGAGTGAACTGTGTCACCAGCTGCGGATCTTTCACCACAATCGTGACACTGGGCTCGGGGCCCAGGTTGAACTCATGACCATCCCAGAGTCTCAGGCGTAGCGGTAGCTGAAGTTTCTGTAAGGCCGGTGGTAATTGCGCGAGCATGTTTAACCCCCCTAAGTCAGGCTTCTCTGAGATTCAGGGTAGTCCAGAATTTGGCACTGCAAGGGGGTTCGCGACTATCGTCTTAGACCATGGTGCGGATTTTTGTGGGTTTTCTTGAGTTACACATTGTTTCGAAGCGAACTATTCGTTGGCTTGCAAAAAAGCGGGGTGATCTCAACAGACATGACCGGCGGGCAAAGCGTAACCGCAGGTTTCAGCGATTGAACATCAAGGAGCAACCACATACCCTCTGGCCCACAAAATCCAAGGCATTACCACGATGAGCTGGACGGACATCACCGACGAAGGACGCGTCTACAGCCATGGCGCACCTGCAGCCATTCGCCCACACGCTGCGAATCGAAGACGTAGATATCACTATCCACTTCACCTTCGGCTTCCATTGCTTCACTGATGAAAAGGGAAACGGCAAGCTGATCTTCAATCGCGGAGAACGCCGCAACTTTTCACCCACCCGCTGGGACGCCAGCAAGGAACTGCGCGGTTGGATCTGCGACCGCATGCTCGACGCACGTGTGACCCTGCACCACAGTGCTAACCAGCGCCGGTATTATTGCCTGGATATCTACGATTACGCGCTGTTCTTCCAGATTACAAAGCCAAACAACAGCGTGAATCAGCTGAAGATCTTAATCATCTCAGCCTACCCCTTGGATCAGTGGGGTCGCTCCAACATGCCTAGAGGTCAGAACCATAAACTGTCTTTGGTACTGAGCCAGCGCGCCAAAGGCATAGCCCTCTGAAAGCAAAAAACCCCTGACGCTTACGCACCAGGGGCTTTCTGTTGAATCTCGTTAAAGGTCTACCTTTTCGCACCGAAGTGCTTATCCAGCCAAGGCTCGGAGAGGCTTTCACCTCCGGATCGACACCCCTTGCTTCCAAGGTTCCAGTCTGTGTCGACCCCTCCATTATCGTGGCGCTTCGGGCGGGTGTCAACGTCAGGTGAATTTTGGGAATAAAAACGATCGCAAGGATGCCTCGTGTTGCGGCGCCTGTAGCTTCTGGAACAGGCTCGTAAAAACGCTCGCGATGCTCCGAGCATCAATAAGGAAGCCTAGCGCTAGTGTGGTGTTTCGCAAGTAACACTCATATTTTTCGGCCTAGCGCCTCGGCTGCACGGCCGACGCTTGCCAAGATGTCATCGGCCTTTCGATGCCAGCGAAAGGGGCGAGGATTGGCGTTGTGAGTGGATAGGTAGTATTCAATAGGCTCCTCTAGATCCTTCACGCTGGTATGTGCCTGGCGCTTGATCCACTTCTCGCTCAGCGTCGAGAAGAAGCGTTCCACCAGATTTAACCAAGATGCCGAAGTAGGTGTGAAATGCACTTGGTAGCGCGGATGCGCTGCCAACCACACTTTCACTTTGCCGGTCTTGTGTGTCGCGTAGTTGTCCATTACGAGATGAACTGGCATGCCCTCAGGTACGTTGGCGTCCACCTCTTTGAGGAACGCGAGAAACTCGGTGCTTCGATGGCGGCGCTTCAATCTCCCGATGGCCTCACCTGT
>KI547172.1:216214-377351 GCA_000497835.1 gamma proteobacterium L18
GTCCGGCGGTCACGTTTAAGCCTGCCAAAGCGAAAAAAGATCACTGCTCTACCGTCGGATCTCGCCATCCAGAACCAACCCATCGACGAACGCGTGGGCATCCTGGCGAACCTCGTCTGAAACATCCGGAGCTTCGTCGATTAGTTGATGGCATCCCTCAACACTTCGCTTCGCTAGGAAAACCAAAAGGTGCGCGCTTAGCAGTCGCTCGCTGGTCAACTCCTCCACAAGCATGTCTTCGGGTGTCAGATACTCCTGTAGTGGCTTCATTCCATTTCTCCCGATCGTTCACACACAAATGATAAGCCTCGCTGACGACCGATCGCAGGTGTGGTGACAACTGGTAGCGACCCGCCTGGTTAGGACAAAAAGTCGACGACTTGGCTTCAAGCGGTCCTGGGACTGGCTTGCTCAACGGGACACAAATTCCGATTACGGGCTGTGGGGAGTTGGTTGATTACGAATGATGAGCGCTAAGCAAGGCTGGTAGCCGGGAAACGCAAAAAACGACCGCGATGGGGGTAGCGGGTAGGGGAAATCACAAAGGAGTAGCCCAAGCCTATAAGCGTCAGTGTGAAAGGTTCGTGGTTGGGTAGGTACCGCTCAATGGAGCGTTGGGGAGATCATTGCCACTGTTTTAACGCCTGAGTGATTTTGTGTTTCAGCACCTGCTGTCTGGATATCGATGATCAATTGATACGCGGTCATCATGGCCTCCAACAACTCAATGTCGGAAGTCTTAGCTAGCTCACTTGCGACCCATGGGCAGTGCCTTAGTAGCAGAAGGCATATTGCGGCTGGTGTGTTCGGCAACTCCATGGAGGCCTCCATCGCAGTCTCTACAGTTTAGCCCCCCCCTGAGAGGGGATAGGGCCACTGGTCGAAACGAAAGCTACGTAGTGGCCGGTCGAGGGCATCTTCACGCCGGTGCGGTCTTAATTTTCTTTCTTCGTCGAGGGCAGGAGCGCGTTAGCCTCCAGCTTCGCCGCCGCGCTGATGGGGACTGGCACCGTGTGCCTTGGTCGTGTCAGCCGCAGATAAGGTAGATCTTGTGTAAGGGCCCCAGATGCAGCGGGGCCCGCCATTCAAACCTGCTGATCAGAGTGGGTCGGATCCTGGATGGGATTTGCCAAGCCCAACTGATGGCAAACAATGTGCTTCAAGATCGGTTCAAAATTGCTGGGGGACGGCGCCTGGGACGTGCTGTCGTGGATCGGCCCGAGCCTTCCCGCTGTCGTCGGTATGAATGCCTTGGTCATGTGCCGGAGGCCAGATCAGGCGCCTACAAACGCAGCTTCGCCCCTTCACATGGCGATGGAAGACTAACAAGGCGACGATGATGGCACCTGAGGCTGAGGGTGCTGACTATTCGGCTCCAGCCTGACCCTGCGCATGCGCTCCATGAACCGGCCCAAGATGGGCGTAACGCTGCGCGCCGGGCGCAGGAGGTATGTACCCAGTTGAGCGCCATCGCCAGCCAAGGGCCGACTCATGACGACAGTGTCGCTGCTCAGAGGAATCTGCGCAGCCCCCAGGATCGCGATTGCATAACCGGTCGAGACCAACGACATCATCAGCGGTACAGAAATGATTCGCCCCGCCACAATCGGCTTCAACCCAGCCTGGTCGAACAACCCTTCCACCTGGCGGTTATAGCCGGCACAGGTCTCGGGGTGGCCGAAAAGGATTGGGTAACGGAGCACATCCTCCAACATTATTTCGCTGTAACCCAGCAGCGGATGCCCAACCGGCAATGCCACATGCAGGGGGTCGGCCCAGGCCAGCTCAGCTTCCAGCCCTTCGTCAGCCCCACCCGACTGGCAAAAGCCGCACTCATACAGCCCTTCTCTCAGTCCTTTGATCTGCTGCTGCAGGGGTATTTCATCGAACACCAGCGATGTGCCCGGCTCCTCCAGCTTCGTCAACGAAATGACCTCCGCCAACCGTTGCGTGCTGAAGCCCTCCGATAGCGCAATGCGCAGCTGCCCAGCGTGCCCTGTCGCCGCAGCGCGCACGCACACCCGTGCCTGGTCGAGCAAGGCAAAGAGCTTGGGGGCCTGATCCAGTAACGCGATACCCGCCGAGGTCAGGCGTGTGCTACGGGAGGTACGCACGAACAATTGCGCTCCCATGTCGCTTTCAAGTTCCTTGATCGCCCTGGAGAGCGGGGACTGGTCCATATGCAGTTTCTCGGCAGCCCGGGCAAAGTGCAGCTCGCTGGCCACAGCCAGGAAGCAGCGTAAATGTCTCAGCTCCACGGTTGACATCCT
The DNA here is from genome assembly GCA_000497835.1 of gamma proteobacterium L18. Classification (GTDB taxonomy): domain Bacteria; phylum Pseudomonadota; class Gammaproteobacteria; order Pseudomonadales; family Pseudomonadaceae; genus Aquipseudomonas. The sequence continues at coordinate 218,485 of KI547172.1, forward strand.
TTTCTTCTAATAATGGCAGTAGGCTACGGGCCGGTGCAGAACTCCAACAATTGTCTAAAATGACAAAAAAGAGTCCATTTGAGACACAGCCATGCAATTTGCGATTGCCGTACCCAAGGGGGCTCTGGCCTCCAGCGTAGGTGCCACCCTGGACGTATTGAGGGTGGCCAGTCGTTGTGCGGTTTCCATTGGCCAGCCCCCCCTTACCTGGGGAGTTTTCTCGACCAGCGAGGTCGTCGAGCTGTCTTCGGAGATGTCACTCAAGGCACATTCCCTGGAGCACGTGGCGATACCGGCGAGTGCAGTGCTGGTGGTTCCTGGCATAGGCCTGGATCACCCGGAGCTGGATGTGGAAGCAGACATCCGCGATCGCTTCCGGGAAGTGAATATCTGGAAACGCCTTGATTTGGCTGACGCGCTTCAATACTCGGAAGCCGTGGGTACGCATCACCGGGCGGGCGGGACCGTCGCGGCCTCCTGCTCAGGGGTGCTGTTCCTTGCCCAGGCCGGTGTGCTCGACCATCGGAGGGCAACTACCCACTGGCGTCTCAGCGGTTTCTTCCATAAACACTTCCCCTTGGTAAAGGTCGATACCCGGCAGATGCTTATCGAGGACGCCGGCGTGATCAGCGCGGGCGCCGCCATGGCGCAGATGGACCTGATGCTGTATTTGATACGACGCGTGGTGGGCAAGGACATCGCCGAAATGGCGATGAAATACTTTCTCATAGACTGCCGCCCCATGCAGGCGCGGTACCATGTCTGGGACCATCTGCGGTTGGAACACGACGATGTCAGCGTTCGATTCGAGAGCCTAATCGAAGCCAGCCTGCCCAATATCCCCACCATCGCGGAAGCCGCACGGCGGCTCCATATCACACACCGCACGCTCGCGCGTCGCATCCTCAAGGCCACTGGCACCAGTCCGCAGGCCATCATTCATGCCGTTCGCATGCGCCACGCCCAGCGCCTGATAGCCATCGGTGATTTGTCACTGGATGAAATCGCTTACCGCGTGGGCTACGCGAACGTTTCATCACTACGCAAACTGACGTTGAAGATGGAACAAACGACTCCAGCCTCGTTGAAAAGGGTTAGCCGACGCGACTGAGCCCTGTGGCAGTGATATGAACATTGCGGAAACGGCCATGATCCTCGCCCCCGAAAGCGGTAAAACGTTTTCGGCAGCCCCAAGCTGCATAGAAGTGGGCTCGCACTGACCGCACAGCGCTCGATCAATCAGGGAGGTTGACATACGTGTCCAGTCAAGAGGATAGATTCAAGCCATACACCAGAAACAGTATCAAGAATGCCCCGCAATGGAAGTTTCTCGATACCGATCAACAGCAAGCCGTCCTCGCCATTTCCCAGGTGCTTCCCTTCCGCGTGAACGCCTACGTACTGGACGAATTGATTGACTGGTCGAATATTCCGGATGATCCCATCTTCCGCCTGACATTCCCCCACCGGGATATGCTGCCAAGCGCCGAATACGAGGCGTTGTGCAGTCTGGAATCAGGTGAATCGCGTGAAACAGGTGCCGCCCTGGTGCGCAACATCCGCCTGGGAATGAACCCTCACCCCGCCGGGCAGCTGACGCACAACGTCCCCCACGTCAACGGGGTTCCCATCAAGGGCCTGCAGCACAAGTACAAGGAAACCGTGCTGTTCTTCCCCAGCGCCGGCCAGACCTGCCATGCCTATTGCACGTTCTGCTTCCGATGGCCCCAGTTCGTCGGCATGAGCGAACTCAAGTTCGACGCCAAAGACGCCGCCAGCCTGGTTGACTACCTCAAGGAACAACCGCACGTCACCGACGTCCTGATCACCGGCGGGGATCCGATGGTCATGAATACCAAGTCGCTGGCTGGGTATATCGAACCCCTGCTCATTCCCGAGCTCAGCCATATCCAGAACATCCGGATCGGCACCAAGTCAGTTGCCTACTGGCCGCAACGATTTGTGTCGGACGCTGACGCGGATGATCTTTTGCGACTGTTCGAGAAAGTCGTGAAGGCAGGTAAAAACCTGGCACTCATGGGCCACTACAATCATCCGGCGGAATTACGCACCCCCATTGCCCAACTTGCCGTACGCCGTATCGTGGCGACGGGCGCTACCTTGCGCCTGCAAGCCCCGCTTATCCGGCATATCAATGAGAACCCCCAGGATTGGGCGGAGCTCTGGACAACCGGCGTCAAGCTGGGGGCCATCCCCTATTACATGTTCATTGAACGCGACACCGGCCCTCGCAACTACTTTGAAGTTCCATTGGCGCAAGCCTACGAGATTTTCCGCAAGGCCTATCAACAAGTGTCAGGGTTGGCCCGCACTGTCAGGGGGCCGTCCATGAGCGCGCATCCGGGCAAAGTTGTCATCGATGGCATCGTCGAACTGGGCGGGGAAAAAGTCTTCGCCCTGCAGTTCCTGCAGGCGCGCAACCCGGATTGGGTTCGACGTCCCTTCTATGCCCGCTACGACGCCCAGGCCACCTGGTTTGATCAACTGCGGCCAGCGTTCGCTGAAGATAAGTTCTTCTTCGAGGACGACGTGCCACCAGGGCACCCCGGGATCCTCCTGCCGACCGGCTTGCATCACGCGCCAGCGCCCAGCGCCCGTCACGCCACCGACCTGATCGCTGTTACTTCCTGAGGAGCTCACATGCACCCCCAATACGAAGTTTATGCGCTTCGATATGCACTGCATCAAGGTCGGCAGGCCAGCGAGAATTTCATCGCCCATGACGACCAACACAGTGGTCCCATGCCATTGGCATTCTACCTCTGGGCCATCACGGGCAACGGTCGAACCATCGTGGTGGATACCGGTTTCGACGAGCATATGGCTAACAAGCGTGGGCGCACGTTCCTCAATGCCCCTGCGGTGCTGCTGGCCGATATCGGGATCGAAGCCAACGATGTGACCGACGTCATTATCACGCACATGCACTATGACCATTCGGGCAACCTTGGCCTGTTCCCCAATGCCAGGTACCACATTCAGGAGGCCGAAATGGCCTACTGTACGGGCTCGGCCATGACGTTCGGGTTGCTGCGCAAGCCGTTCGAAGTGGAAAACGTCAAGGACGCCATCGACTGCCTGTTCGACGACCGCATGGTGTTCCACGATGGCGACGCGGACCTGGGGGGCGGCATCGGCCTGCACAAGGTTGGCGGGCACACCAAGGGCATGCAGGTAGTCAGCATCCCTACCCAGCGTGGGCAGGTAGTGCTTGCCAGTGACGCCGCTCACTACTGGGTGAACATCACCCGGCGCAGCCCTTTCCCTATCGTGGTGGATGTACAGGACATGTTGGCGGCGTACGGCACAATAGAGCGCCTTGCCGACAGCCCGGACCATATCATCCCGGGGCACGATCCGCTGGTATTGCAACGTTTCCCGCGCCTGGCGCACAACCCGGACATTGCCTTGCTGCACTTGGCTCCCACCCAGGCCCCAGCCATGCGAGACGCAACCACTGGCGACACCACCATCGCTATCGTGGGCATGGGCCCGCGAGGGCTGAGTATTCTTGACCAGTTGTGCCAGCAACTTGCGCACGACCCGTCCCAAGCGCCCATCCAGATTCTCCTGTTCGACAACAAGCCCTGCGGCCAGGGCTCGCATTGCGCTCACCAACACGAAGACCTGCTCATCAACACCGTAGCCTCCCAGGTCAGCATCTTTGCCAAGGACCGCCAGTTGAACGGTCAGCCCGCCCCGTCCTTGACCGAGTGGGCACGGCAGCAGGGCTATCGTCGCGTCGCCGACAGGTTTCAAAAGGCGCAGCACGGCACGGGGGAAGTAATCAGTGATCACGATTACCTGCCCAGGAAGTTGCTGGGCGAATACCTGGCCTGGGCCTTCCAGCAGATCAGCGCATTGTTCAACCGCACCGTCAGCCTGACCCGCATCACGGCCCATGTCGAAGACATTGTCAGAGGGCCGGAAGGCACCTACAGGCTAGCGCTCGGCAATGGCACGACGTACACGGTAAATTGCGTGGTACTGGCTACTGGGCATGGGGTGCGCAAGGCAACGGCGGCAGACGCCAACCTCCAGGCGTTTGCCGAGGTTGCCAGGAAAACCAATCCTCACGCGGCCTATTTCCCGGCGCCCTATCCCGTCACCCGGCTACAAGACATTGCCCCTGGTACCTGCGTGGCCATCCAAGGCCTGGGGCTTACGGCCTATGATGTTATCTCAACCCTGACGATAGCCCGGGGTGGACGGTTCAGCGGCGAGGGCCGCCACCGCGTCTACCACCCCTCGGGCCGTGAACCTCGAATCCTGCTGGTCTCTCGCAACTGCCTGCCATTCGCCGCCAGGGGCACCAACCAGAAAGGCCTCGCCGGAAGCCACGCGGCCGCATTCTTCACCGTGGAAGCGGTGCAGGCGCTGCAACGCGACGCGTCGGCCAGGCGCGGCAGCCCGCAGTTGGATTTCGAGCGCGAAGTGCTGCCCTTGATCAAGCTGGAAATGGCCTACGCGCATCGCCTGGCGGAACAGAACCAGAACGTCGACAGCGCAAGTTTTGCTCCCTCGCAAAGGGAGCGCGACGCGATCGACCACCTGCTTGACCCGTTGCATGATCAAACCTTCGAGGACTTCCAGCACTTTGCACGCTTCTTCCGCGAACACCTTGAACAGGATCTTGACCACGCGTTTCTCGGCAACCTGACCAGCCCGTTGAAGGCCGCCGCCGACGTGCTCAGGGACACCCGCGAGGCCCTCCGTGCGGCGGTAGAGTTCGGCGGCCTGACACCTGATAGCCACAAAATATACGTAGACACCTTCGTGCCTGCCACGAACCGAATCGCTTTCGGGCCACCCAAACAGCGCAATGCAGAACTGCTGGCACTCATGGACGCGGGAGTCGTGAGCGTTACAGGCGGCCCAGGCAACCAGCTAGTCCTGGGGCCAGACCAGGCCAGGTTCCGTATCACCAACTCGTTCAAGCAGGAGAATTTCGAAGCTTTTGCCGACGTGTTGATCGCGGCTCGACTGGATCTCTATTCCCCGCTCACCGATCAATCAACGCTTGCGCACATGCTGCTGGCCAACGGCATTGCACGTCCTTACCTCAATGGCGGCTATCACCCCGGCGGGCTCGATATCACCCCCAGGCTGCAGGTGATAGATGCCAACGGCGAGGCACACGAACACCTCTGGGCCATCGGTTTCCCCGTGGAGGGACCGCACTTCTACACCCATGCCTTGCCGCGCCCACTCAAGGATTCGAGGTTTTGCCAGGATGCGGCGACGTGCGTGGAGCAGTTAGTCCAGGCGCTTGGCGAGCACAGGTCGCGCTACCTGCCTGCCGTTGCGCCCGGCCCCTCAGGTGTTGATGGGGAACCCGCGAGAGCAGACGTTGAAACGGTGGGTGCCCACTGCCCAACGCTTGCAGACTGCGATTGATAACGACGATTTAGGAGCCATCATGAAGACCCAGAGGCCTACCGAACTGATCGGCACATTTACCCTGGCGTTCCACGAGCGACACCCTTGCCTGGCGGCCTTGGCATTGTCGCTTGCAGCGGCCGTGGCGCTAGGTATCACGCGCTTTTCGTACGGCCTGCTGTTGCCACCCATGCGGATTGATTTGAACTGGAGCTACATGCTTGCCGGATCCCTCAATACCAGCAACGCAGTGGGCTACATGGTCGGCGCACTTGCGGCTCCGGCGGCAATGCGCTGGCTGGGCGTGGCGCGCCAGCTGACCTGCAGCACGGTGCTCGCAGGACTGTTCATGCTGCTGTCCGCGACGACGGTTAACGCCGAAACACTACTGGCGCTCCGGGTCTGTTCAGGGGTGGTCAGCTCCTTCACCTTTATCGCCGGCGGGGTACTGGCGTCGCGACTGAGCTCCCTGAACCCTTCGAGGGCTGGCTTGCTGCTGGGCATTTACTACAGCGGTACCGGCTTGGGCATAGCACTGTCAGCCCTGCTGATCCCGCTCCTGGTAAGCGCCGCGCAGCAAAGCGGCCATACCCATGGCTGGCAATGGGCATGGTACGGGCTTGGGGCACTGTGTTTCGTTGCGGCGGCCGCGATGCACACCATCGGAAACGCCATCAGCCGGGACAACGTGGCGCAGGCCCAGCGCCAACGCTACGCCCTGGGCCAGTTTACCTGGGCTTTGTCGAGCTACTTCCTGTTCGGCGTCGGTTGCATTGGCTACATGACGTTCGTGGTCGCGCTATTGAAAGAGCAGGAGATGGCAGGCTGGCTGATCACCTCGTTCTACTGCGTGCTTGGGATTGCTGTGATGGCCTCCTCCAGGGTCTGGGCCCGACTACTTGAGCGCTACAAGGGTGGTCAGGCAATGGCGGTGCTCAACGCGATTCTGGCGGCGGGGACCATTCTGCCAGTACTGACCGCCTCGGTGCCGCTGGCGTTCGTCTCCGGCGTGATTTTCGGCGGGGTTTTCATGTCGGTCGTGGCGTCCACTACCGCGTTGGTCCGCCACAATCTGGGAGCCCAGTATTGGTCTGCGGCCATCAGCGCTTTCACGGTGGTCTTCGCCTTGGGGCAAATCGCCGGCCCCTTGCTTGTCGGCTGGCTGGCCGATGGCCCGGGAGGGCTGACGCGCGGCCTGGCGCTCTCGGCTGGCGCTCTTGCCTTAGGGGCACTGGCTGCCTGCCGGCAAAAGCATCTCTGAGCGGCAGGACTGCCGCCCATCATCACGAAGGAGGAATGTCATGAGCCATTACACTGGCGGCTGCCTATGCGGTGCCGTGCGCTACACGATAACCGGCGAGCCAAGATCGGTGTCGTTGTGCCACTGCACCCATTGCCAGAAGTTGAGCGGCAGCACTTTCACCCTGAACCTCGTCATCCGCGAGCAGGACTACACCCAGGAAGGCACGACACAGTTGTTCGAGGACAAGGGTGATAGCGGCAATCCAGTGTTGCGTCACTTCTGCGTCACCTGCGGTGCTCATGTGTTGGCACGGATCGCGTCGGCGCCCGGAAAGGTCGTACTCAAGGGCGGCACTCTCGATAACCCGGGCCACTTCGTCCCTGCTGCGGAAATCTATGCGAGCCGTGCCCCAGCGTGGCTCCCGCCCGTAGCGGGGACACAACGTTTCCCAGACGGCATCTGAATTCAGAATAAAAGACTCAAAACCGTAAACGCCAACGATCACTCGAAAGGAGATACTCCATGGACCAGGTAAAACTAAAGGAAGAACAGTTGAACGCGTTAACCGCTGGTGTAGGGACGACCTATGTCCAAGGCGGCATCAAACGGACCGTACTGCAGAAAACGCAGTTTCCGCAGGGCTACACCATCAACTTCAACCTCATCGAGGTTCCAGCCGGGAGCAGCGCAGCCCCGCACATCCACCCAGGGCTTGAACTCACCTATGTGCTGGATGGCGAATTTGACCTGGTTACCGAAGGCAAGCCGGACAAACGCTTCACCGCTGGGATGTCGTACATGGTCGAAGATCAGGATGTGCACTTTGCACGGGTACTGAGCGCCAACCCGATGAAGTTGTTGTGCGTATTCGTCAATAAGGAGAACGAACCCGTGGCCAAAGTCGTAGGCTCGCCCGAGGCACGCTGAGTCAGCCTGCGCACCCTCGCCAGCAATGGCGGGGGTCGTCTTCGCTCGGCGGCAAGCAGTCACGACAGCTACAGGGAGTCCCCATGATACTGCACGATTACCATCGTTCTTCTGCAGCGTTCAGGGTTCGCATTGCGCTGAACCTGAAGAATGTTGCCTATACCGCCCTCGCCTGGGACCTAGACCAGCACGCGCAACGCACTGCTTCATACCTAGAGTTCAACCCGCAAGGCCTGATACCTGCCCTGGAGGATGGAGCCCCACCTTTGTTCCAGTCCGGTGCAATCATCGAATACCTCGATGAGAAGTACAATGCAGCGTCCTTGCTGCCCGACGATGCGCTTGGGCGGGCCAGGGTGCGAGGGATTTTCCAACAACTGATCTGTGATATCCACCCACTGACCACCCGCCGGGTCGCAAAGTATCTGGACGAGCAATTTGCCGCCACCGCACACGAAGTCATACAGTGGCGACGAGCCTGGGTGCTCGAAGGGCTGCAAGTACTGGAAAAATTACTGGCTGTCAGCCCCCACACGGGGCGCTTTTGCCACGGCGACACGCCAACCCTCGCCGACGTCGGCCTGGTGCCCCAAGTCGTATCTGCACAGACTCTGCAAATAGACCTCAAAGCAATGCCAACGATCTCCAGGATCCACGCCAACTGCATGCAGGTCGCAGCCTTTCGCCACGCCCATCCAGATAACTGTTCGTCATCACCGCACCTGGCCCCCCAGGCAGAGTCGACTCAGCAACCATGGGAGCCGCAGTTACTCCACAGTCACGGACTTAGCCAAGTTACGCGGCTGATCCACATCCGTCCCCTTCAGCACCGCCACGTAATACGACAGCAACTGTAACGGAATCGTGTAGAGAATCGGCGCCAGCGCATCAACGATGTGCGGCATGGCAATCACATGCGTACCCGGTCCATCACGGAACTCCGCCTGCGCATCGGCAAACACGATCAGCTCACCACCCCGGGCACGCACTTCCTGCAGGTTCGACTTCAGCTTTTCCAGCAGTTCGTTGTTCGGCGCGACGGTGACGATCGGCATGTCCTTGTCCACCAGCGCCAGTGGGCCGTGCTTCAGCTCACCGGCGGGGTAGGCCTCGGCGTGGATGTAGGAGATTTCCTTGAGCTTCAAGGCCCCTTCCATCGCGACCGGGAACTGCGCACCACGGCCCAGGAACAGGGTGTGGTGCTTCTCGGCGAACAGTTGAGCTACCTTTTCCACAGTGCCATCCATCGCCAGGGCTTCGCCCAGGCGGGTTGGCAGGCGGCGAAGTTCTTCGACCAGTTCGGCTTCGACGCCGGCTTCCAGGGTGCCGCGCACTTGGCCCAGGGACAGGGTCAGCAGCATCAGGGCAACCAGTTGGGTGGTGAACGCCTTGGTCGAGGCCACGCCGATTTCCGGGCCGGCCTGGGTCAGCAGGGTCAGATCCGACTCACGCACCAGCGAGCTGATGCCTACGTTGCAGATCGCCAGGCTGCCGAGGAAGCCCAGCTCCTTGGCGTTGCGCAGGGCGGCCAGGGTGTCGGCGGTTTCGCCTGACTGGGAGATCGACACGAACAGGGTATCCGGCTGTACCACGACGCGGCGGTAGCGGAATTCGCTGGCCACTTCTACCTGGCAAGGGATGCCGGCCAGGCCTTCGAGCCAGTAACGGGCAACCATGCCGGCGTGGTAACTGGTACCGCAGGCGACGATCTGCACGTTGCGCACTTTGGCGAACAGTTCGGCGGCCTGTGGGCCGAAGGCCTGCACCAGGACCTGCTCCTGACCCAGACGGCCTTCCAGGGTGCGCTGCACCACTTTTGGCTGCTCGTGGATTTCCTTGAGCATGAAGTGGCGGAACTCGCCCTTGTCAGCGGCTTCGGCGCCTTCGTGGTATTGCACGGTTTCACGCTGCACCAGTTGGCCGGCGTTGTCCCAGATACGCACGGCTTCGCGCGTGATCTCGGCGATGTCGCCCTCCTCCAGGTACATGAAGCGGTCGGTCACCTGGCGCAGTGCCAGTTGGTCGGAGGCCAGGAAGTTTTCCCCCAGACCCAGGCCAATCACCAGCGGGCTGCCGCTGCGGGCGGCTACCAGGCGGTCGGGCTGCTTGAGGCTGATCGCGGCCAGGCCGTAAGCGCCATGCAGTTCCTTGACGGTGGCCTTGAGGGCGTCGGTCAGGTCGGGAATGGTCTTCAGGGTGTGGTGCAGCAGGTGAGCGATGACTTCGGTGTCGGTGTCGGAGCTGAAGGCGTAGCCCAGGCCCTTCAGGCGCTCGCGCAGCACTTCGTGGTTTTCAATGATGCCGTTGTGCACCACTGCCACGTCATCGGACGAGAAATGCGGGTGTGCATTTGGCTCGGTCGGCGCACCGTGGGTGGCCCAGCGGGTGTGGGCGATGCCCAATTGGCCGGCCAGCGTGTCGGCAGCCAGGGCCGCTTCCAGCTCGCTGACTTTGCCCACGCGGCGGCGGCGCTGCAGCGAACCGGTGTTGGTGTACAGCGCCACGCCGGCACTGTCGTAGCCACGGTACTCAAGGCGCTTCAGGCCTTCGAGCAGGATAGCGGTGATATTACGCTCGGCGATGGCGCCAACGATTCCACACATGGGTTGTTCTCCTAGCTTGCGGCGGCGCAGATGAGGTTGATACCGCGGGCCTGAATCTGGTCGCGTGCCTCCTGAGGCAGGCGATCATCGGTAATAAGGGTGTGGACACTGCTCCAGGGCAGTTCCAGATTGGGGATTTTGCGACCGACCTTGTCCGACTCGACCATCACGATCACTTCGCGGGCAACCTCGGCCATCACCCGGCTCAGGCCGAGCAGTTCATTGAAGGTGGTGGTGCCACGCGTCAGGTCAATGCCATCGGCACCGATGAACAGTTGGTCGAAGTCGTAGGAACGCAGCACCTGTTCGGCGACCTGCCCCTGGAAGGATTCGGAATGCGGGTCCCAGGTGCCACCGGTCATCAACAGCACGGGCTCATGTTCCAGTTCACTAAGGGCGTTAGCCACGTGCAGCGAGTTGGTCATGACCACCAACCCGGGTTGATGGCCCAGTTCAGGAATCATGGCGGCAGTGGTGCTGCCGCTGTCGATGATGATGCGGGCGTGCTCACGAATCTTGTCCACAGCGGCACGCGCAATGGCCTGCTTGTGGATAGAAACACTTTGCGCCTGCTCGGCGATCAGTTCCTGAGGCACCGGGATTGCCCCGCCGTAGCGACGCAGCAGCAGCCCATTGCTCTCCAGGGCAGCCAGATCCTTGCGAATGGTGACTTCGGAAGTTTCGAAGCGACGTGCCAGCGCGTCGACGCTCACCTCGCCCTGTTCAGTGAGCAGGGCAAGAATGTTATGACGGCGCTGGGGCGTGTTGCGTTTCGACATGGCGGCTTTTAAGTTTCGATTCGAAAGATAACGGAAGCAATCAAAACCTATTGGCGGGTTTTCGTCAAGTGAACTGTGATTCAGGTGACGGCAGGCGTTTTCATCAAGTTATCCACAACGCAGAAACCACTGTGGGACCGAGCGAAGCTCGGGAAGCTGGCACCGCGTATTAGCTGAAGTACGCGGTGTGCTTTTCCCGAGCTTCGCCCGGTCCCACAGGGGGAGAAATCAGCGATGTGGATAACTCAGGGTTTCTTGATTTTCTCGGGGCGCTTCCAGCCGTCGATGTTGCGCTGGCGGGCGCGGCCTACGGCCAGTTGGCCTGCGGGTACTTCCTGAGTAATGGTGGAACCCGCCGCAGTAGTAGCCCCGGACTGGATATCCACAGGCGCCACCAACGAGTTATTGGAACCGATGAACACATCCTCACCCATCACCGTGCGCCATTTGTTCGCGCCGTCGTAGTTGCAGGTGATGGTGCCGGCACCGATGTTGGTGCGTGCACCAATGTCGGCGTCGCCCAGGTAGGTCAGGTGACCCGCCTTGGCGCCTTCGTGCATGTGGGTATTTTTCAGTTCCACGAAGTTACCCACATGGGCGCGAGCGTCCATGACGGTGCCCGGGCGCAGGCGGGCGAAGGGGCCAGCGTCGCTACCCTCCCCCATCACCGCGCCATCCAGGTGGGTGTTGGCCTTGAGGACGGCGCCTTTGCGCAGGGTGCTGTCCTTGATGTAGCAGTTTGGGCCGATCACCACGTCGTCCTCGATCACTACTTTGCCTTCAAGGATGACGTTGACGTCGATCAGCACATCCCGGCCGACGGTGACTTCGCCGCGCACGTCGAAACGTGCCGGATCGCGCAGGGTCACGCCCTGGGCCATCAGGCGGCGGCCTTCGCGCAGCTGGTAGTGGCGCTCCAGTTCGGACAGCTGACGGCGGTCGTTGGCGCCCTGCACTTCCATGGCGTCATGGGGTTGCTCCGTGGCCACCATCAGGCCGTCGCCGACGGCCATGGCAATCACGTCGGTGAGGTAGTACTCGCCCTGGGCGTTGTTGTTGGACAGGCGGCCCAGCCACTCGGCCAGGCGCTTGCCGGGCACCGCGAGGATGCCGGTGTTGCCTTCCTTGATGGCGCGCTGGGCGTCGCTGGCGTCTTTATGTTCGACGATGGCGCTGACCTGCCCCGCTGCGTCACGCACGATACGGCCGTAGCCGGTCGGGTCGGCCAGGTTGACCGTCAGCAGGCCGAGTTGATCGGGCGTGACCAAGGCCAGCAGGCGCTGCAGTGTTTCCACTTCAATCAACGGCACGTCACCGTACAGGATCAGCACGGTGTCGGCGGTCAGTGCAGGCACGGCCTGGGCCACAGCGTGGCCAGTGCCCAGTTGCTTGTCCTGCAGTACAAAATTCAGGTCCGCGGCGGCCAGGCGTTCGCGCACCAGTTCCGCGCCGTGGCCGATGACCACGTGGATGCCTTGGGGCGATAGTTGCCGGGCGCTGTGGATAACATGGCCGAGCATGGAGTTGCCCGCCACCGGGTGCAGCACCTTGGGGATGGCCGAGCGCATGCGGGTGCCTTGGCCAGCGGCAAGAATGACGATATCGAGAGACATTGAGTGGCTACCAATCCGGGCTGGTCGGCGAATGCGACCAGAAGATAAAAAGCACAAAAAGAAAAAGGGTAGCCGAGGCTACCCTTTTACTCAATCGCACAGAGGTTACGGCTTACTTGCCGAACTTCTTGCGAATCTGCTGAACGGTGCGCAGCTGAGCTGCGGCCTCGGCCAGACGTGCGGCAGCAGCGCCGTAGTCGAAGTCCGCGCCTTGCTCGTTCAGGGCCTTCTCAGCAGCCTTTACGGCTTCCTGAGCGGAGGCTTCGTCCAGGTCGGCAGCGCGCTGCACGGTGTCGGCCAGGACCTTCACCATGTTCGGCTGAACCTCGAGGAAACCGCCGGAGATGTAATACACCTCCTCTTCCCCACCCTGCTTGATCAAGCGGATCGGACCTGGCTTCAGATTGGTGAGCAACGGTGCGTGGCCCAGGGTTACGCCCAGGTCACCCAGTTCACCGTGTGCAATCACCATCTCGACCAGACCGGAGAAGATTTCCCCTTCCGCGCTGACGATATCGCAATGGACTGTCATAGCCATCTGCTTGCCTCAACCTGATTAGCGCCCGTTGCCGGGCGCCGGGATTACAGTTTCTTGGCTTTCTCGATCGCTTCTTCGATGCCGCCGACCATGTAGAACGCTTGTTCTGGCAGGTGGTCGTAGTCACCGTTGAGGATGCCTTTGAAGCCAGCAATGGTGTCTTTCAGGGAAACGTATTTACCCGAGGCACCGGTGAAGACTTCAGCCACGAAGAACGGCTGCGACAGGAAGCGCTGAATCTTACGAGCGCGGGTAACGAGTTGCTTGTCGGATTCCGACAGCTCGTCCATACCCAGGATCGCGATGATGTCTTTCAGCTCTTTGTAACGCTGCAGCACGTACTGAACGCCACGAGCGGTGTCGTAGTGTTCCTGGCCGATGACCAGTGGGTCCAGCTGGCGCGAAGTCGAGTCCAGTGGATCGACCGCTGGGTAGATACCCAGGGAAGCGATGTCACGGGACAGTACGACGGTGGCGTCCAAGTGGGCGAACGTGGTGGCTGGCGACGGGTCAGTCAGGTCGTCCGCAGGTACGTATACGGCTTGTACCGAGGTGATCGAACCGGACTTGGTCGAAGTGATGCGCTCTTGCAGAGTACCCATCTCTTCAGCCAGGGTCGGCTGGTAACCTACGGCCGATGGCATACGACCCAGCAGTGCCGAAACTTCGGTACCGGCCAGGGTGTAACGGTAGATGTTGTCGACGAACAGCAGAACGTCGTTACCTTCGTCACGGAACTTCTCGGCCATGGTCAGGCCGGTCAGCGCTACGCGCAGACGGTTGCCTGGCGGCTCGTTCATTTGACCGTAGACCAGGGCTACCTTGTCCAGAACGTTGGAGTCCTTCATCTCGTGATAGAAGTCGTTACCTTCACGAGTACGCTCACCCACACCGGCGAACACGGAGTAACCGCTGTGTTCCATCGCGATGTTACGGATCAGTTCCATCATGTTTACGGTTTTGCCTACACCGGCACCACCGAACAGACCGACTTTACCGCCTTTGGCGAACGGGCAGACCAGGTCGATAACCTTGATGCCGGTTTCCAGCAGATCGTTGCCGCCAGCTTGTTCAGCGAACGAAGGCGCTGGCTGGTGGATACCACGACGCTCTTCTTCACCGATAGGACCGGCTTCGTCGATTGGGTTGCCCAGCACGTCCATGATACGGCCCAGGGTCGCTTTACCGACTGGTACCGAGATAGGCGCCTTGGTGTCAACCACGTCCAGGCCACGTTTCAGGCCTTCGGTGGAACCCATTGCGATGGTACGAACCACGCCGTCGCCCAGCTGCTGCTGAACTTCCAGAGTGGTAGGCGCGCCTTGAACATTCAGCGCGCTGTAGATGCTCGGTACGCTGTCACGTGGGAATTCCACGTCGATGACGGCGCCGATGATTTGAACGATACGTCCGCTACTCATAGCAGGATCCTCTGAATATTTGAACCGTTAAACCGCGGCAGCGCCGCCGACGATTTCCGAGATCTCTTGGGTGATCGCAGCCTGACGCGCCTTGTTGTAGACCAGCTGCAATTCGCTGATCAGGTCGCCGGCGTTGTCGGTGGCGTTTTTCATCGCGATCATCCGCGCAGCTTGTTCAGCCGCGTTGTTCTCAACCACCGCCTGGTAGACCTGCGACTCCACGTAGCGAACCATCAAGCCGTCCAGCAGCTCTTTGGCGTCGGGTTCGTAGAGGTAGTCCCAGTGGTGCTTGAGCTCTTGATCCGGGGTTGCGACCAACGGAATCAACTGCTCGACCGTTGGCTTTTGCGTCATGGTATTGACGAACTTGTTGGACACCACGGACAGGCGATCGATACGGCCATCCAGGTAGGCATCCAGCATCACCTTGACGCTGCCGATCAGATCATTGATCGATGGCTCTTCGCCCAGGTGGCTGATCGCTGCAACGACGTTGCCGCCGAAGCTGCGGAAGAACGCCGCACCCTTGCTGCCAACCACGCACAGGTCGATTTCGACGTTGCGCTCGCGGTTAGCCGCCATGTCCTTGACCAAGGCCTTGAACAGGTTGGTATTCAAGCCGCCGCACAGACCACGGTCACTGCTCACGACGACATAACCGACGCGCTTTACTTCGCGATCGATCATGAACGGGTGGCGGTATTCCGGGTTGGCGTTGGCCAGATGCCCAATCACCTGGCGGATATGCTCCGCATAAGGACGGCTGGCTGCCATGCGCATTTGAGCCTTGCGCATTTTGCTGACCGCCACTTTTTCCATGGCGCTGGTAATTTTTTGCGTGCTTTTGATGCTCGCAATCTTACTGCGAATCTCTTTTGCGCCTGCCATGTAACACCTATCAGGTTAGCAAGCGGGAGCCTCGCGGCTCCCGCTGCGGCTTACCAGGTTTGGGTGGCCTTGAACTTCTCGATACCGGCTTTGATGCCAGCGTCGATTTCGTCATTGAAGTCACCCTTCACGTTGATCTTCGCCATCAAATCGGCGTGATCGCGGTTGAAGTAAGCAATCAGGGCCTGCTCGAAGCTACCGATCTTGGCGATTTCGACGTCAGTCAGGAAACCACGCTCAGCGGCGTACAGCGACAGCGCCATGTCCGCGATGGACATAGGAGCGTATTGCTTCTGCTTCATCAGCTCGGTAACGCGCTGACCGTGCTCCAGTTGCTTGCGGGTGGCTTCGTCCAGGTCAGAAGCGAACTGGGCGAATGCCGCCAGTTCACGGTACTGAGCCAGAGCGGTACGGATGCCACCGGACAGCTTCTTGATGATCTTGGTCTGAGCGGCACCACCCACACGGGATACCGAAACACCGGCGTTCACTGCAGGGCGGATGCCCGAGTTGAACATGGCCGATTCCAGGAAGATCTGACCGTCGGTGATGGAAATCACGTTGGTCGGAACGAACGCGGAAACGTCGCCAGCCTGAGTTTCGATGATCGGCAGTGCGGTCAGGGAACCGGTCTTGCCAGTCACTGCACCGTTGGTGAACTTCTCTACGTACTCTTCGGAAACGCGCGATGCACGCTCCAGCAGACGGGAGTGGAGATAGAACACGTCACCTGGGTAGGCTTCACGGCCTGGTGGACGGCGCAGCAGCAGGGAAATCTGGCGGTAAGCCACTGCTTGCTTGGACAGATCGTCATAAACGATCAGCGCGTCTTCACCGCGGTCGCGGAAGAATTCACCCATGGTGCAGCCGGAGTACGGCGCCAGGTATTGCAGGGCGGCGGATTCCGAAGCGCTGGCGGCAACAACGATGGTGTTGGCCAGGGCGCCGTTCTCTTCCAGCTTGCGCACGATGTTGGCGATGGTCGATTGTTTCTGACCGATTGCCACGTACACGCAGAAGATGCCGCTGTTTTTCTGGTTGATGATCGCGTCGATCGCCATGGCGGTCTTGCCGATCTGGCGGTCACCGATGATCAGCTCACGCTGGCCACGGCCGACAGGGATCATGGCGTCAACCGACTTGTAGCCAGTCTGTACAGGCTGGTCTACCGACTTACGCCAGATCACGCCCGGTGCAACTTTCTCGACCGCGTCGGTCTCGGTGTTGCCCAGTGGACCTTTGCCGTCAACAGGGTTACCCAGTGCGTCGACGACGCGACCCAGCAGTTCCTTACCAACCGGAACCTGCAGGACGCGGCCAGTGCACTTGGCGCTCATGCCTTCGGCCAGGGAAGCGTATGCACCGAGAATAACGGCACCTACGGAGTCCTGCTCCAGGTTGAGAGCCATGCCGAAGACGCCGCCCGGAAACTCGATCATCTCGCCGTACATTACGTCGGCCAGACCGTGAATCCGCACGATGCCGTCAGATACGCTGACGACAGTGCCTTCGTTACGGGCTTGGGAGGTCACATCGAGCTTGTCGATGCGGCCCTTGATAATTTCACTTATTTCGGAAGGATTGAGTTGCTGCATTGCTCTGCTGCCCCTTCAAACTCAAGATTTCAATGCTTCGGCCAGCTGCGCGAGTTTGCCACGCACTGAACCATCGATTACCAGGTCACCAGCGCGAATGACGACGCCCCCGATCAGGGAGGCATCTTGCGCGGTGTGCAGTCGCACTTCGCGGCCAAGCCGTGCACTGAGAACCTTGGCGAGTTTGTCTTGCTGTTCGTCGTTCAATGCAAAGGCACTGGTTACTTCCACGTCTACGGATTTCTCCAGCTCGGCCTTGTACAGGTCGAACTGAGCGGCGATCTCCGGCAACAGCAGGAGACGCTCGTTTTCCGCGACAACATGAATGAAATTCTGTGCCTGGGTATCAAACTTTTCACCGCACACTTCAATGAAAGTGGCGGCCTTTTGTGCGCTCGTCAGTCGCGGGGCCTTGAGCAGGCGCTGCATGGTGTCGTCTTCCGACACCGCAGCAGCCAGGCCGAGCATGGCTGACCAATTGGCCAGTTGCTGGTGGGCCTGGGCATGCTCGAAGGCTGCCTTAGCGTAAGGTCGGGCCAACGTGGTCAGTTCTGCCATGATCGCCCTCGCTTAGATTTCTGCAGCCAGTTTGTTAACCAGCTCCGCGTGCGCGTTTTGATCGATTGTGGCGCCCAGGATCTTCTCGGCACCGCCTACGGCCAGAGCACCCACTTGGGCACGCAGCGCGTCTTTGACACCGTTCAGTTCCTGTTCGATCTCGGCCTGAGCCTGAGCCTTCACACGGTCAGCTTCGACACGGGCCTGTTCACGGGCCTCGTCGACGATCTGAGCACCGCGTTTCTTGGCTTGCTCAATGATTTCGGCTGCTTGAGCTTTAGCATCACGCAGTTGCTGACCCGCTTTATCTTGGGCCAACTCCAGGTCGCGAGCTGCTCGTTGCGCAGCGTCCAGTCCATCCGCGATCTTCTTCTGACGTTCGTGCAAAGCCGCGATGACCGGAGGCCACACGAACTTCATGCAGAACAGCACAAAGATGAAGAACGCAACGGACTGGCCAATCAGGGTTGCATTAATGTTCACGCCAACACCTCGCTCGTTCTTTGTCCAACACACCAATCAACTCGAAAATTCGAGAGATTAGCCAGCGAGTTGACCAACGAAGGGGTTTGCGAAGGTGAAGAACAGAGCGATACCAACACCGATCATGGTCACGGCGTCGAGCAGACCGGCGACGATGAACATTTTAACTTGCAGCATTGGAACCATTTCTGGCTGGCGAGCAGCGCCTTCCAGGAACTTACCGCCCAGCAGGCCGAAGCCGATAGCAGTACCCAGTGCGCCCAGGCCGATCAGCAGAGCAACAGCGATAGCGGTTAGACCAACTACAGTTTCCATCTTTCCTCCCGACTTTTACGTCGTATTGGTTAGGTTTTTTAGATTAAAGCGGTAAAACAAATCGTTTTTGCAGCAGCCCCGGCAGACTCCCCCCAAGGGCACCCTCCCACCGGGGTGGAAGGGTCATCAGACACGCCAGGCGAGTCTTAATGGTTCTCTTCGTGCGCCATCGACAGGTAGACGATGGTCAGCATCATGAAGATAAAGGCCTGCAGGGTGATGATCAGGATGTGGAACACAGCCCACGCCCACTGCAGTACAACGCCCAGACCGCTCAGCCACAGCAGACCGCTGCCGAACATCACGGCGATCAGGATGAACACCAGTTCACCGGCGTACATGTTGCCGAACAGTCGCAGCGCCAGAGAGATTGGCTTGGCGATCAGGGTCACGAACTCGAGCAGGAAGTTGACCGGGATCAGAATGATCTGAACCAGCATGTTCTTGCTGCTGAACGGGTGCAGGGTCAGTTCACCCAGGAAGCCGCCGATACCCTTGATCTTGATGCTGTAGAAGATGATCAGTGCGAACACCGACAGCGCCATGCCCAGGGTAGCGTTCGGGTCAGTGGTGGACACTGCACGGAACGGAATCTCGTGATCGCCAGAGATAGCGGCGGCCAGATGAGGAATCCAGTCGACCGGGATCAGGTCGATGGCGTTCATCAGGAACACCCAGGCGAAGATGGTCAGGGCCAGGGGAGCGATCACGGCGCTACGGCCGTGGAAGCTGTCCTTGACGCTGCCGTCGACGAACTCTACCAGCACTTCGACGAAGTTCTGCAGGGCGCCAGGTTGGCCGGAAGTCGCCTTTTTAGCCGCCATGCGGAAAATCAGGACGAAAATCAGGCCCAGGGCTACCGACCAGCCGAGGGTATCGACGTGGAAAGCCCAAAAGCCCATTTCCTTGGCTTGTGCTGCGGAGTGGGCAAAGCCCCAGCCGCCATCTGGTAGTTGACCGAAGGTCAAGTTCTGCAAGTGGTGCTGGATATAGCCCGAAGCGGTTTCTGCTGCCATGGTTGCCTCAAACGCCCTAAGGTCTCGAAAGTCTTGTTTTCATCAACAGGGGTGCGAACCAGCTGACCAGCTGAGTCAGCACGAAGACACCGAATACTGCCAACGGCGCCAATGGTTTCACACCTGCGAACGTCAGCGCGAACAGCACTGCCGTCAGAATCAATTTGCCTGCCTCGCCGGCGTAGAACGACCGGACGATGGCTTGCGCGGCTCGGGCTCCGGTAAACCGGAAAGCCTTGTGAGCAAAATACAAATTCGGCAACCAGGCAATCAGCCCTCCAAGGAGGCCTGAATATCCAGTGACTGCCCCGCGCCACTGCCACAACGCCAAGGCTGCCAACAGAAACACGACACATTGAGCCAGCAATACCGGAAATACCGCCAAGCGATGGAAGGGCAGGCGGTTTGGCGTGCGGGTTTCCATCACAATTGCTCCTCGTGAGTCGGCTCGCCAAAATCAATGACTTGGCATAATTTGTGCCGACAAAATGCGCGCAGAGTATAGGGGCGGTTCAGCCCCTATTCAACTGTCAGGTAGTGATTTCCGACTGCGCGCTACAGAAGGATTGTTTCAGCGAATGTGAGCGAGCACACCTTGGAGCTCGTCCAGGGAGTTGTAGCGGATCACCAACTGACCCTTGCCCTTCTGCCCGTGACGGATCTGCACATCAGAGCCCAGACGCTCTGCCAGGCGCTGCTCCAGACGGGTAATGTCCGGATCAGGCTTGCTCTGTTCCACCGGCTCAGGCTTGCCGCTGAGCCACTGGCGGACCAGTGCTTCGGTTTGGCGCACGGTCAGACCACGTGCGACAACATGTCGCGCCCCTTCGACCTGCTGTTCGTCCGGCAGACCGAGCAGAGCGCGGGCGTGGCCCATCTCCAGGTCGCCGTGGGACAGCATGGTCTTGATCACTTCCGGCAGCGAGATCAGGCGCAGCAGGTTGGCCACGGACACCCGCGACTTGCCCACTGCATCGGCGACCTGTTGCTGGGTCAGCTGGAATTCCTGTTGCAGACGCTGAAGCGCAATGGCTTCCTCGACCGGGTTCAGGTCTTCGCGCTGGATGTTCTCGATCAGCGCCATGGCGATGGCGGCTTCGTCGGGCACATCGCGGACCATGGCCGGGATGGTGTCCATGCCGGCCTGCTGGCTGGCACGCCAGCGGCGTTCACCGGCGATGATCTCGAAGCGGTTATTGCCGATCGGACGCACCACGATGGGCTGCATCACGCCCTGGCTCTTGATCGAGTGGGCGAGTTCTTCCAGCGCCTGCGGGTCCATGTCCCGGCGTGGCTGGTATTTACCGCGCTGGATCACGTCCAGGGGCAGGTGCTGCAATTCTCGCTGGTCGGCTTGAACGGCCTGTTCTTCCAGCGCGCTGACGGTAGGCCCGCTGAGCAGGGCATCCAGTCCACGTCCGAGACCTCGTTTCTTCACGGCCATGTGGATTCCTTAAGCTTTTTCAGCGCGAGTGTTGCGACGCTGGCGACGAACCATCTCGCCCGCCAGGGCCAGGTAGGCCAGGGCGCCACGCGAGTTCTTGTCGTAGGCAAGCGCCGGCATGCCGAAGCTCGGGGCCTCGGCCAGGCGGATGTTGCGCGGGATCACGGTGTCGTACAACTGATCGCCGAAATGTTCCTTGAGCTGCGCGGATACATCGTTGATCAGGCTCAGGCGCGGGTCATACATGGTCCGCAGCAGGCCTTCGATCTTCAGTTCCGGGTTCAGCAGCTCGGCAATGCGCTTGATGTTATCCACAAGGTCGCTCAGACCTTCCAGGGCGAAGTACTCGCACTGCATGGGGATGATCACCCCATCGGAAGCCACCAGGGCATTGAGGGTCAGCATCGATAGCGACGGCGGGCAGTCGATCAGAATGTAATCGTAGCTTTCGCGGATCGGCGCCAGGGCCGTGCGCAGACGAGCTTCCTTCATCTGCATTTCCAGCAGCACCACTTCGGCCGCCGTCAGGTCACGGTTGGCCGGCAGCAGCTGATAGCCGCCGTGCTCGGAGAAGTGCATGGCCTGGTTCAGGTCGCACTCGCCGATCAACAGGTCATAGACCGAGTTTTCCAGGCCGTGCTTGTCCACACCGCTACCCATGGTGGCGTTGCCCTGTGGATCGAGGTCGATCAGCAGCACGCGGCGCTTGGTCGCGACCAGCGAAGCTGCGAGGTTGATGCAGGTGGTGGTCTTGCCCACACCACCTTTCTGGTTCGCTATCGCGAATACCTTAGCCATTCTTGCGTGTGTTCCCAATCATGCCGTGCGGCGCAGTATCAGCAGATGACGTTGGCCTTGGCAACCCGGTACGGTCAAGGCCTGTGCGCTTTCGAGGTGAAAATCTGCCGGCAATGCTACCAGCTCATCGGCAGGATGCAGCCCTTTCATTGCCAACCAGCGTGTATTCGTGTCACCCAGGTGCCGTGTCCAGTTGGTGAAGTCCTCCAGGCTGCTGAACGCACGGGAGATGATCCCGTTGAACGGCAGCGGTGGCTGGAACGCCTCAACCCGGCTGTGGATAACGTGCAGGTTGTCCAGTTTCAGCTCCAGTTTGACCTGGGTGATGAAACGCGTCTTCTTGCCGTTGCTGTCCAGGCAGGTGATCTGCTTGCCCGGAAACAGGATAGCCAATGGAATACCCGGCATGCCGCCGCCGCTACCCACGTCCAGCCAACGCTCGCCGTCACCGATGTGGGCGATCACGCTGAGGCTGTCGAGCAGGTGGCGCGAGACCATTTCGTCGGGGTCGCGCACGGCAGTCAGGTTGTAGGCCTTGTTCCATTTTATCAACAGGGCCAGGTAGGCCAGCAATTGATCATGCTGGGCCTGGCTCAGTTCGACGCCCAGCTCCCGGGCCCCTTGGGCCAGTTCCTGCGAGTGTTGGGGGGTAACCATAGAACTCAAGCGCTTTGCTCCAACTCACGGCCTGCGCCGCGTTTTTTCAAGTGAATCATCAACAGCGAAATGGCCGCCGGGGTTACGCCCGGGATACGCGAAGCCTGGCCCAGGGTTTCGGGGCGAGTTGTCCCCAGCTTGCCCTGGATTTCCTTGGACAGGCCGGAAATCGCAGCGTAGTCGATATCCACAGGCAGCTTGGTGTTTTCGCTGGCGCGCAGACGGGCGATCTCGTCCTGTTGACGGTCGATGTAGCCGGCGTACTTGGCCTTGATCTCGACCTGCTCGGCGACGGTGGGGTCCACGGCGCCTTCGCCGGTGACCTCGATCAAGCCGTTGTAGTCGATCTCCGGACGGGTCAGCAGGCTCATCAGGTTGTATTCGTGGCCCAGCGGGGTGCCGAATTTCTCGGCAATGGCATCGCCACGCTCGGTCCCCGGGCGCACCCAGGTGCTTTTCAGGCGCTGTTCTTCCAGCTCGATG
The DNA here is from genome assembly GCA_000497835.1 of gamma proteobacterium L18. GTDB lineage: Bacteria > Pseudomonadota > Gammaproteobacteria > Pseudomonadales > Pseudomonadaceae > Aquipseudomonas. Next base: position 241,246 of record KI547172.1, read on the forward strand.
GCTTCGCGCTTGGCGCAGAAGGCCGCCCAACGGGCGTCATCGACCAGGCCCAGCTCGCGACCTTTCTCGGTCAGGCGCAGGTCGGCGTTGTCTTCGCGCAGGATCAGCCGGTATTCGGCGCGCGAGGTGAACATGCGGTACGGCTCCTGGGTACCCAGGGTAATCAGGTCGTCGACCAGCACGCCGATGTACGCCTCATCACGACGCGGGCACCAGGCATCACGGCCCTGGGCGCGCAATGCCGCGTTGGTGCCGGCCAGCAAACCTTGCGCACCGGCTTCTTCGTAACCGGTGGTGCCGTTGATCTGGCCAGCGAAGAACAGACCGCCGATGACCTTGGTCTCCAGGCTGTACTTCAGGTCGCGCGGATCGAAGTAGTCGTACTCGATGGCGTAGCCAGGGCGAACGATGTGAGCGTTTTCCATGCCGCGGATCGAACGCACGATCTGCAGTTGCACGTCGAAAGGCAGCGAGGTCGAAATGCCGTTCGGGTACAGCTCATGGGTGGTCAGGCCTTCCGGCTCGATGAACACCTGATGGCTTTCCTTGTCGGCAAAGCGATGGATCTTGTCTTCGATCGACGGGCAGTAACGCGGGCCGACACCCTCGATGACACCCGAGTACATGGGCGAGCGATCAAGGTTGGCGGCAATGATTTCGTGGGTGCGTGCGTTGGTGTGGGTAATCCAGCAGCTGACCTGGCGTGGGTGCAGTTCCTTGGAGCCCATGAACGACATCACCGGGATCGGCGTGTCACCCGGTTGCTCGGTCATTACCGAGAAATCCACCGAACGGCCATCGATACGCGGCGGCGTACCGGTTTTCAGACGCCCCACGCGCAGCGGGAACTCGCGCAGCCGGCGCGCCAGCGCCGTGGAGGGCGGATCCCCTGCCCGGCCGCCGGAGTAATTTTCCAGACCAATGTGGATAAGTCCTGCCAGGAAGGTACCGGCGGTCAACACCACGGAGTCGGCAAAGAAACGCAGGCCCATCTGAGTGACCACACCGCGTACCTGGTCCTGCTCGACGATCAGGTCATCGCACGACTGCTGGAATATCCACAGGTTGGGCTGGTTCTCGAGAATTTCGCGTACGGCAGCCTTGTACAGGATGCGGTCGGCCTGTGCCCGGGTGGCACGCACGGCCGGGCCCTTGCGGTTGTTCAACACGCGGAACTGGATACCACCTTTATCGGTGGCCAGCGCCATGGCGCCGCCGAGCGCATCGATCTCTTTGACCAGGTGGCTTTTACCAATGCCACCGATCGCAGGGTTGCAGCTCATCTGCCCGAGGGTTTCCACGTTATGTGTCAACAGCAGGGTTTTTGCGCCCATGCGTGCTGACGCAAGCGCAGCCTCGGTTCCGGCATGGCCGCCGCCGATGACGATCACTTCAAAACGGGAAGGGAAATCCACCACGCACCTCGTGCCTGTTCATTGATGGGTAATTGGGATAGCTCACCAGTATAGGGACTTACCCCCCTCTATAGGAACCTTTTGCACAAAATTTAACCAGCTGTGGATGAATGGCGGTGCTCGGTTCGAACGACGGCGCAGAAATAAAAATAGAGAGAGAAATTTATTAAAGCTTTGTTTTTATGTTTATTTCTATGCAGGCACCTTTCTGTGGATAACCTTCTACAAGCCTCTACTTACGTACTGTACAGAGAAATTGAACCCTGTGGTCATGTGCTCAGGAGACCCTTGGATAAGCGGTTTAAACCTGTGGATGAAACTACCAGTTACCCACAGGCGGATTTATCTCCAGCTTTGAGGCGTGCTTATCACCAGAGCTGAGGTATGGTTTTCCACAGGGCTTATTTTGGGGTTGTTGAAAAGTTTTCAGCCACAAAACACCTGTGGCGGCGGCGCAAATACCGTGGGAGCGGGTTCTACCCGCGAAAAGAACACCGCGTACTACCTGGCGTCACCGGCGTCCTTTTCGTGGGCAGAGCCCACTCCCACAGAAACAGTTGCTGCTGCAGGGGGAGTTGGTCAGTTGCTGACCAGTACGGGCTCTTCGCGATAACGCTTGGCGAACAGCTTCGCCAGGTTGGCGATCTTGGGTTGATCGTTGATCATGATGTAGAGGCTATGGGGGTTCTGCACCAGGTAGTCCTGGTGATAAGCCTCGGCCGCAAAGAAGCCGTTGAGATTTTCCACAGTGGTGGCCAGCGGTTTGCCAAACGCATGGGAAGCGTCCAGCTGGGCAATGTAGGCTTGGGCCACATCACGCTGCTCGGCATTGGCGACGAAAATGGTCGAACGGTACTGGGTGCCGCTGTCAGGGCCCTGGCGATTCAACTCAGTCGGGTCATGGGCCACCGAGAAGTAGATCTGCAGCAACTGCCCGTAACTGATCTGCGTGGGGTCGTAAGTCACCTGCACCGATTCGGCATGCCCGGTATCGCCCGAACCTACTTCTTCGTAATGCGCCGTGCGCGCCAGGCCGCCGGCATAGCCCGACACTGCCTGGGTAACGCCCTTCACATGCTCGAACACCCCCTGCACGCCCCAGAAGCAGCCACCGGCGAACACGGCTGTCTCGCTGTGGATCGTTTTACTGCTCTCGTCGAGCTTGGGTGGATCAATGACAACCGCATTCTCGGCTGCCTGGGCACAGGCGGCTGTGGACAAGATGGCGGCGGCCAAAATACTGCGGAAAATCGCTTTCATTGCAGTCTCCAAAGACCGGAGCGCCCGCAGGCATGTGGATAACCTGCTGGCGCCCCTTCAAATCACTGATCCTTGCTCATGGAATCCTTGCTCATCCCATCCTTGGACATGCTGTCTTTCTTCATCGCATCCTTTTTCATGCTGTCCTTGGTCATCGCATCTTTCTTCATGGTCGTGTCTTTTTTCATCGTGTCCTTCGACATCGAGCCGCTGGACATGCTGTCATTGCTCATTGCGCCGCTGGTGGTGGTGTCAGCGGCATAGGCACCGGCAGTGCCAAGGGCCAGGCACATGGACAATACGACTGTGGATAGTTTTTTCATGGTAGTGCTCCTTGGATCGTGGGTTGAAAGCACCGCGGAGGCGGTGTTGTGGATAAAAGTCTCAGCTGCCGCCGAACCAGTTGTAGCCTTGGTCTTCCCAGTACCCCCCGGGGTAGGTATTGGTGATGTAAATGGCCTGGATATGCTTGGGGTTCTTATAGCCAAGCTTGGTGGGCATGCGCAGCTTCATCGGGAAGCCATACTGGCGCGGCAGGGTTTGGCCGTCATAGGTCAGCGCCAGCAAGGTCTGGGGATGCAGGGCGGTGGCCATGTCGATACTGGTGTAATAGTCATCGGCGCATTTGAAGCCCACGAAGCGGGCACTGGTGTCGGCACCGATGCGCTGCAGGAAATCGCTGAAACGCACGCCGCCCCAGCGGCCGATGGCACTCCAGCCTTCGACACAGATGTGCCGGGTGATCTGGTCGGTCTGAGCCATGCCGTGCAGCTCTTCAAGCCGCCAGCTGCGCTTGTCTGCCACCAGGCCACTGATCTCCAGGCGATACGTCGCGGCTTCAACGCTGGGCGCATCGTCCTCGCCGTAGAAGGCGTTGAAGGGGAACGGCCGGGTGATCATGGCTTCGTCGTACACGGGTGCCAGCGCCTTGGGGTCGAACAGCCAGCCCTGAACCCGGTCGTTGAAGCGCGAGATGCTCGCCAGTGCGCTTTCAACGCTTTGGCTGTCACTCAAACTGCACCCGCTGAGCATGGAGATGCCCCCCAGTGTCAGGCCTTTGAGCAGGAAGCTTCGGCGCGTGGTGTCATGGATGCGCGGGGCCAGCAGGCGCCGGCTTTCACTGATGATGTCGTTGGCTTCGCTGCTGATGGGTGATTTATCCACAGTCATGACGACTTGCCCTCTTTGCCGGTAATCATCAGCCGCAGCGTGCGCGGCACCAGTGCCACCATCACCAAGTGCACAGCCACAAACCCCACCAACAGGGCCATGGCGAAGAAATGCACCCGGCGCGCTGTCTCGTAACCGCCCAGCAATTCACGCAACAAGCCGAACTGCACGGACTTCCACAGCACCAGGCCGGAAATGATCAACAGGGCGATATCCACAATGGCAAACAGGTAGGCCAGCCGCTGCACCTGGTTGTAATGGCTGAGGTCATCGTGGGCGAGCTTGCCGCGCAGTGCTGTGGATAAATCCGTGAACACCCCACGCAGCGACAATGGAAAGAAGCGTGTGAATAACCGACCGCTGGCAATGTTGAGCATCAGGTACAGCACGCCATTGACGAACAGCAACCACATCCCCGCGAAATGCCACTGCAGGGCGCCGCCCAGCCAGCCACCCAGGGTCAATGACGACGGGAAACTGAAGCCAAACAGCGGGGAGGCATTGAAGATGCGCCATCCACTGGCAACCATGATCAGCACCGCCACCGCGTTGAGCCAATGGGTCAGTCGCAGCCAGCCAGGGTGGCTCGCGGTCTTCTCAAGGGTTGCTGTGCTGGCCATTGCAGGCTCCGGGTATCAGCGTTGTTGGGGCCATTGTTCGGGCCTCCCGGTCGCCAAGTCCTCACGCAGAGTTAAATTAAATGTGATAACTCCCCGGCCAATTTTTCGCCACAATGAGCTATCAGCTGCCTGGGGATAACTGCATGGAAAGGCCTAAACGCGTACTGATCGTCGAAGACGACGCGCACATCGCCGATTTACTGCGCCTGCATCTGCGCGATGAGGGGTACGTCGTGGAGCACGCCGACGACGGCAATCTGGGCGTGCGCATGCTCGAGCAAGGCCAGTGGGACGCCCTGGTGCTGGACCTGATGCTGCCCGGCATCGACGGCCTGGAGATCTGCAAGCGCGCCCGGGCCATGGCGCGCTATACGCCCATCATCATTACCAGCGCACGCTCCAGCGAAATGCACCGCATCCTGGGCCTTGAACTGGGCGCCGATGACTATCTGGCCAAGCCATTCTCGATGCTGGAACTGGTGGCACGGGTGCGTGCCCTGCTGCGGCGTACCGACGCCATGGCGCGCAATGCGCGCCTGGAATCGGGCCTGTTGATAACTCATGGGCTGGCGATCGACCCGGTGGCCAGGGAAATCAGCCTGGACGGCAAGGCGCTGGGGCTGACGCCGCGCGAGTTCGACCTGTTGTACTTCTTTGCCCGCCACCCCGACCAGGTGTTCTCGCGCATGGACCTGCTCAACGAGGTGTGGGGTTATCAACACGATGGCTATGAACACACCGTCAACACCCACATCAACCGCCTGCGCACCAAAATCGAAGAAGACCCCGCCGCCCCGCGGCGCATCCTCACCGTGTGGGGCCGTGGTTACAAGTTCGCCGCCACGCCGGTGAGCGCGGAGACTCCCTCTTGAAATTCCTGTCCCTGGGCCAGCGCTTGTCGCTGGTATTCGCCGCTTTGCTGCTGGCCTGCAGCGGCGTGGCCATCTGGCTGCAGATCAGCGCCAGCACCCGTCATGAGCAGGAAGTGGTACAGCGCCTGTCCAGCGGCCTGGCGGCGCATATCGCCGGCACCGCGCAACTGATGGATGCCAGCGGCTGGCGCCCGGAAGCCGTGCACGACCTGTTCGACAAGCTGATGGCGGTCAACCCCTCGGTAGAGCTGTACTTGCTCTCCAGGGACGGCAGGATCGTGGGCAACGGTGCCCCCGACGACAACCTGAAGCGCCAGGCTGTGGATTTACGCCCTGTGCATAAGTTTCTGGGCGGCGCCCCGCTACCTGTATTGGGGCAAGACCCGCGCAATCTGGATGTGGATAAAGTGTTCAGCGCCGCGCCGGTTCAAGTGGGCGGCCGCGAAGGCGGCTATGTCTACGTTGTTTTGCAAGGCGAAGCGCACGATCAGCTTTCAGCGGCGTTGTCCCGTGACTCAACCCTGCGGGTAGCCCTGTGGATAATGTGCTTCATGGTTGTCTTGAGCCTGATCATGGGCTTGATCGCCTTCCGTTTGATCACTCGCCCACTCAAAGCACTGACGCAAAAAGTGCGCGAGTTCGACGCCAATGGCCATAAAGCGGCCGCCTTGCCGCTACAGCCTGTGGATAAAGGCGATGAAATCGGCGTGCTGAGCGCGGCATTCTCACAAATGGGCCAGCGCATCGCCGAACAATGGCAGGAACTGACCCGCCAGGATCAGCAGCGCCGCGACCTGGTGGCCAACATTTCCCATGATCTGCGCACGCCCCTGACCTCTCTGCACGGGTATCTGGAAACATTGCGTATCAAAGATGAGAGCCTGAGCGCCGAGGAACGCCGCCACTACCTGGATGTAGCGCTGGGGCAGAGCCGCAAAGTGGGCCGGCTGGCGCAGGAGCTGTTCGAGCTGGCGCGGCTGGAGTCGGGCCTGGTTCATCCACAGGCCGAAACCTTCGCCTTGCCCGATCTGGTGCAGGATGTGTTGCAGAAGTTTGAATTGGCGGCCGAAGCCCGGCAGCAACAGCTGGAGGTCAACATGCCCCAGGCGGTGCCCAGCGTGAACGCCGACCTGGGCATGATCGAACGGGTACTGACCAACCTGCTGGACAACGCCATCCGTCACAACCCACCCGGTACCCGCATCAGCGTGCGCCTGGAGCCGTGGGAGGGGGATGTTCAGGTAGCGGTGATCGACACCGGCAAGGGCATAGCGCCTGAACTGCGCGCTGGCCTGTTCACCCGTGCCTCGGCCCTGCGCCGCTCATCACCGGAAAGTGGCGGCCTGGGCCTCATTATCGTGCAGCGCATGTTGCAGCTGCACGGTAGTGATATCCACATTACCCCAGGCCAGCCCAACGGCACGGAGCTGCGATTCAGGTTATCCACAGCCTGACGGTCACTTCCCGATACAAAAACTCGAGAAGATCCGGCCCAGCAAGTCATCGGAGCTGAATGCACCGGTGATTTCCCCCAGCGAGTGTTGGGCCTGCCGCAGATCCTCTGCCAGCAGTTCACCGGCACCCGCCAGGGTCAGCTGTTCGCGACCATGTTCCAGCGCCTGGCTGGCGTGGTGCAGGGCATCCAGATGGCGGCGGCGGGCGCTGAAGCTGCTTTCAGCGGTCTGTTCATAACCCATGCAGGCTTTCAGGTGCTCGCGCAGCAAGTCCAGGCCCTGCCCTTCATCCTTGGCACTGAGGCTTATGGTCACGTGGCCATCGGCACTGGTGATCATATCCACAGGCTCACCGGTCAGGTCGGCCTTGTTGCGGATCAGCGTGACCTTGGCCATTTCCGGGCGTGCTTCGAGGAATTCCGGCCACAGCGCAAATGGATCGTTGGCTTCCGGTGCCGAGGCGTCGACCACCAGCAACACCCGATCGGCCTCACCGATGGCCTTTAGGGCACGCTCCACACCAATCTTCTCCACCTGGTCCTCGGTATCGCGCAGGCCCGCAGTGTCCACAACGTGCAACGGCATGCCATCGATGTGGATATGTTCGCGCAGGATATCCCGGGTGGTGCCGGCGATGTCGGTGACAATCGCGGCCTCGCGGCCCGCCAGCAGGTTGAGCAGGCTGGACTTGCCGGCATTCGGCCGGCCGGCGATGACCACGGTCATGCCGTCACGCAGCAACGCCCCCTGGCCGGCTTCACGCATCACTGTGGACAAGTTGTCCCGCACGTCGTCGAGCATGCTCAGCACATGGCCATCGGCGAGGAAGTCGATTTCCTCCTCGGGGAAGTCGATGGCCGCCTCCACGTAGATGCGCAAGGCGATCAATTTTTCCGTGAGGTTATCCACACGGCGGGAAAAAGCACCCTGCAAGGAACGCACGGCGTTGCGCGCCGCCTGTGCGGAACTGGCTTCGATGAGGTCGGCGATCGCCTCGGCCTGGGCCAGGTCGAGCTTGTCGTTGAGGAAGGCCCGCTCGCTGAACTCACCCGGCCGTGCCAGGCGGCACCCCAATTCCAGGCAACGTTGCAGCAACATGTCCAGCACCACCGGGCCGCCGTGGCCCTGCAGTTCCAGCACATCTTCCCCGGTGAACGAGTTGGGCCCGGGGAAGTACAGGGCCAGGCCCTCATCAATCACATCGCCATCGGCGGTGCGCATCGGCCCGTAGTGGGCGTGGCGCGGGGTCAGCTGGCGCCCGGCAATGGCTTGCGCGGCAGCACCCGCCAATGGCCCGGAAATACGCACGATACCCACCCCGCCGCGGCCCTGGGCGGTGGCGATGGCGGCAATGGTTTCACGGGGACTGTTCATGATGCGGGCCTCAATAAATCGACAGATAGCAAAACGCCCCACGAATGGGGCGTTTATCCACAGGTTAGATGATCAACCTGTTCAGGCGGCAGCTTTCTTGCTTTTCGCCTCGATACCACGAGTGATGTACCACTGTTGCAGGATCGACAGGGTGTTGTTGGTCACCCAGTACATCACCAGACCTGCAGGGAACCACAGGAAGAAGAAGGTGAATACGATCGGCATCAGCTTCATCACCTTGGCCTGCATCGGATCCGGCGGTGTCGGGTTCAGACGCTGCTGGATGAACATGGTGGCGCCCATGATGATCGGCAGGATGAAGAACGGGTCCTTGATCGACAGGTCGGTGATCCACAGCAGCCAAGGTGCCTGACGCATCTCGACGCTTTCCAGCAGTACCCAGTACAGCGACAGGAAGACCGGCATCTGCACGACGATCGGCAGGCAGCCACCCAGCGGGTTGATCTTCTCTTTCTTGTACAGCTCCATCATCGCTTGGGACAGTTTCTGGCGGTCATCGCCGAACTGTTCCTTCAGCTGGGCCAGGCGCGGAGCAACGGCACGCATGCGTGCCATCGAACGGTAGCTGGCAGCCGACAGCGGGAAAAACAGCAGCTTGATCATCAAGGTCAGCACGATGATCGAGAAGCCCCAGTTACCCAGCAGCATGTGGATATGTTTCAGCAGCCAGAAGATCGGCTGGGCGATGAACCACAGAATGCCGTAGTCGACGGTCAGTTCCAGGCCAGGCGCCAGCTCCTTGAGCTTGTCCTGAACTTTTGGACCTGCGTACAGCACGGCGCTGGTTTCAACCTTGGCGCCAGGTGCGGCGGTCAGGGTCGGGCCAGTGAAGCCGATGATGTAGTTGCCGGCACTGTCCTTGCGGGTCGACATGGCGTTGTTGTCCGAATGGTTCGGAATCCACGCCGTGACGAAGTAGTGCTGCAGCCAGGCTACCCAACCGCCCTGAACGGTTTCTTTCAGGTTGCCCTTGTCGATATCTTTCATCGATATCTTTTTGTAGGGCTCGGCCGGGGTACCCAGGGCGGCGCCCAGGTAAGTCGCGGTACCGGTAGCGGTGCTGGACGACGGGTCGGCGCTGTTGTCACGCTTCAACTGCGCGAACAGGTTGCCCGACCAAGGCGTGGTGCCTTGGTTGTCGATCAGGTAGCTGACCTTGACGTCGTATTCGCCACGGTCGAGGGTGAAACGCTTGATGTAGTTGACGCCGTTGGACGAAAACTTCAGGTCAACGACCAGTTGGTTCTGACCGTCGGCCAGCTGGTAGCTCTTTTGTTCCGAGCTGTACAGCGGGCGACCGGTGGAACGCGAGTCCGGGCCGTCGGTGCCTACCAGGCCGCTTTGTGCCAGGTAAGTGCGCTCGCCGCCGTTGTCGAACAGCTGGAATGGCACGTCAGGACGATCCTGGCGGCGCGGGTATTCCGGCAGAGTCAACTGGGCGACGTCGCCCCCGTTAGGATCGATAGCCAGATCCAGGACATCGGTCTTGATTCGGATCAGGTTCTTGCTGCCGGCATCCGGGGCCAGGGTTGGCGCTGGAGCGTTGGCAGAAGGTGCGCTGGGTACGTCGGCACTCGCTTGAGCATTGTTACCCAGCGGGGCTTCGGGCAAATCCGATGCGCCAGTGTTGGTAGCAACATTCTGAGTCGGCAAGGCAGCCTGGCCATAGTCCTTGTTCCATTGCAGGACCATGGAGTAGGACACGACTGCCAGTGCGGCGATCAGGATCGTGCGTTTAATATCCATGATTACTCGGCTATCGAAGAATTACGGGGAGATGGGGCTGGCGGAACCCGGTCAAGACCACCGGCGTGCCAGGGATGGCAGCGACCCAGACGACGGAGGGTCAGCCAGCTGCCGCGTAGAAGGCCATGGGTTTCGATGGCTTCCAGCGCGTAGCAGGAACAACTGGGGTAAAAACGACAGTGATTGCCCATCAGGGGGCTGATGGCATAGCGGTAAAACTGGATCGGAACGATGGCCAGTTTACGCATTTTGACTGTCTACCCCTTCAGATTCGGTCTTTACAACTGGAGGCCGACTACGAGCGAGTCGTTTCCAGAGCTTGCCAAAATGCTGATGCAGTTCCGGGTTTTCTACGTCACCCAAACCTTTACGCGCGACGATGACGATGTCCCAGCCAACCAGGATGTCCTGGTGCAGACGGAACGAGTCACGCATCAAGCGTTTGAGTCGGTTGCGCTGAACGGAGAGCTTGACGCTCTTTTTGCCGATCACTAACCCCAGACGAGGGTGATCCAGCTCGTTTTCGCGCGCAAGGAGCAGCAGGTTTTTCCCTGGAACCTTGCCGGTTGGGGAGTCAAAGACCGCTTTGAAGTGTCGGGCTGTCAGAAGACGCTTTTCCCGACTGTAGTCCTGACTCACCCCCAGTGCCGAGTGATCAAACTGCCAGGCGCGCACGGCCTTTGGCACGGCGACGCGACAGAACGGCACGGCCGTTTTTGGTGGCCATGCGAGCACGGAAGCCGTGGGTGCGGGCGCGTTTGATGGTGCTGGGTTGGAAAGTACGTTTCATGGCGTGTTACCTGGTTCGTCCACAACGGGCCGGAATGGTCCCCGTTTTAAGAGACCGGCGATTCTAGTGAAAGCAAGCCCTCAGGTCAATTTCCAACCAGCTTTTCCTTTACATGGGCATGACCGTTGGTCTGACCGGACAAACCTGCGGAAAATATAGAAATAGAGAAGGACCTTATTTAAAGCTTTTCTGAAGAACTTATAGATCTTAGCAAGGCCCCCTTCTGTGGATAACCACTCGCAGGCCTTTGTTTCCGTGATGTACAGCGATCGGTAACCCTGTCGAGAAACGGTGCTGCGGCTGTGCCAAGACCTCGGAAAAGCTGTGCATGAAATGGCCACTTATACACAGGCCAGTTATGCACAGATTTCGACCCCCAGTTGTGCAGAGTGCTCAATGGCGGTTATCCACAGAGTTTATTCACAGCCCTCTCCGGTATTTTTTTCTACGTAAGGTGCTGATTCGCCTTTATCTGCACACCCCTGCATGTGGATAAGTGTGCTCGGCATCGGTACAATGGGGATCGTTTTTTGCCTCTCCGGCTTTCAACTCAGGGGATATCCGTGTCAGTGGAACTTTGGCAGCAGTGCGTGGAGCTTCTGCGCGATGAACTGCCTGCCCAGCAATTCAACACCTGGATCCGTCCGCTACAGGTCGAAGCCGAAGGCGACGAGTTGCGTGTGTATGCGCCCAATCGCTTTGTGCTGGACTGGGTCAATGAAAAGTACCTGGGTCGCCTGCTTGAACTGCTGGCCGAGCACGGCAGCGGAATCGCGCCTGCTCTTTCCTTATTAATAGGTAGCCGCCGCAGCTCGGCGCCACGTGCCGCACCCAATGCGCCACTGGCCGCCGCCGTTGCCGCGTCCCAGGCCCAGGCCGCCCAGCAGCAGCCGGCACCTGTGGCTGCGCCTGCACCCGAACCGGCAGCAGCGACGTCCACCGTGGCCGAGGCCAGCGAAGAACCTTCGCGTGACAGCTTCGACTCCATGGCGGGTGCTGCCTCCCAGCAAGCACCGGCGCGCACCGAACAACGCAATGTGCAGGTCGAGGGTGCGCTCAAGCACACCAGCTACCTGAACCGGACGTTCACCTTCGAAAACTTCGTCGAAGGTAAATCCAACCAGCTCGCCCGTGCGGCGGCCTGGCAGGTGGCCGACAACCCCAAGCATGGCTACAACCCACTCTTCCTTTATGGTGGCGTTGGCCTGGGTAAGACTCACTTGATGCACGCTGTGGGTAACCACCTGCTCAAGAAGAATCCCAATGCCAAGGTTGTGTACCTGCACTCCGAGCGTTTCGTCGCCGACATGGTCAAGGCTTTGCAACTGAACGCGATCAACGAATTCAAGCGCTTCTACCGTTCGGTGGATGCGTTGCTCATCGATGACATTCAGTTCTTCGCCCGCAAGGAGCGTTCCCAGGAAGAGTTCTTCCACACCTTCAACGCCCTGCTCGAAGGCGGCCAGCAGGTGATCCTCACCAGCGACCGTTATCCGAAGGAAATCGAAGGCCTGGAAGAGCGTCTCAAGTCGCGCTTTGGCTGGGGCTTGACGGTAGCCGTCGAGCCACCGGAACTGGAAACCCGTGTTGCCATTCTGATGAAGAAGGCAGACCAGGCGAAGGTAGAGCTGCCGCATGACGCAGCGTTCTTCATCGCCCAGCGCATCCGTTCCAACGTGCGTGAGCTGGAAGGTGCGCTCAAGCGCGTCATCGCCCACTCGCACTTCATGGGGCGTGACATCACCATCGAGCTGATTCGCGAATCGCTCAAGGACTTGCTGGCGCTGCAAGATAAACTGGTCAGTGTGGATAACATCCAGCGTACGGTGGCCGAGTACTACAAGATCAAGATTTCCGATCTGCTGTCCAAGCGTCGCTCGCGTTCGGTGGCTCGCCCACGTCAGGTGGCCATGGCCTTGTCCAAGGAACTGACCAACCACAGCCTGCCGGAAATCGGCGATGTGTTCGGCGGCCGCGACCACACCACGGTGTTGCACGCTTGCCGCAAGATCAACGAACTCAAGGAATCCGACGCGGATATCCGCGAGGACTACAAGAACCTGCTGCGGACGCTGACTACTTGATGAACGTCAGCGCAGCTTATTAAGGCAAGGGACTAGACCATGCATTTCACCATTCAACGCGAAGCCCTGTTGAAACCCCTGCAACTGGTCGCGGGCGTCGTCGAGCGCCGCCAGACCTTGCCGGTATTGTCCAACGTGCTCCTGGTTGTCGAAGGCCAGCAACTTTCGCTGACCGGTACCGACCTTGAGGTCGAGCTGGTTGGCCGCGTGCAACTGGAAGAGCCTGCAGAGCAGGGCGAAATCACCGTGCCTGCGCGCAAGCTGATGGATATCTGCAAAAGCCTGCCAAACGACGCGCTCATCGACATCAAGGTCGATGAGCAGAAGCTGGTGGTCAAGGCCGGTCGCAGCCGTTTCACCCTGTCGACCCTGCCAGCCAACGACTTCCCGACTGTTGAAGAAGGCCCGGGTTCGCTGACCTGCAGCCTGGAGCAAAGTCGCCTGCGCCGCCTGATCGAGCGCACCAGCTTCGCCATGGCCCAGCAGGACGTGCGTTACTACCTCAACGGCATGCTGCTGGAAGTGTCCAACGGCCTGATGCGCGCCGTGGCCACCGACGGTCACCGTCTGGCCATGTGCTCGATGAAAGCCGACATCACCCATGACGGTCGTCACCAGGTGATCGTGCCGCGTAAAGGTATCCTGGAGCTGGCGCGCCTGCTGACCGAACCGGATGGCACCGTGAGCATCGTCCTGGGCCAGCACCACATCCGTGCTACCACCGGCGAGTTCACCTTCACCTCCAAGCTGGTCGACGGCAAGTTCCCTGACTACGAGCGCGTCCTGCCCAAAGGTGGCGACAAGCTGGTATTGGGTGATCGCCAGGCACTGCGTGAAGCCTTCAGCCGTACCGCTATCCTGTCCAACGAAAAGTACCGTGGTATCCGTCTGCAACTGGCCGCTGGCCAATTGAAGATTCAGGCCAACAACCCTGAACAGGAAGAAGCGGAAGAAGAAGTGGGCGTGGACTACAACGGTGGCTCGCTGGAAATCGGCTTCAACGTCAGCTACCTGCTGGACGTGCTGGGCGTGATGACCACTGAACAGGTTCGCCTGATTCTGTCTGACTCCAACAGCAGCGCCCTGGTGCAAGAATCCGACAACGACGATTCCGCGTATGTCGTCATGCCGATGCGCCTGTAACTTGCCCAGCAGACTCTAGATGTCCCTCAGTCGTGTCTCTGTCACCGCGGTGCGTAACCTGCACCCGGTGACCTTCTCCCCCTCCCCCCGCATCAACATCCTGTACGGCACCAACGGCAGTGGAAAGACCAGCGTGCTGGAAGCTATCCACTTGCTGGGGCTGGCGCGTTCGTTCCGCAGCACTCGCCTGCTGCCGGTCATCCAGTACGAGCAAGGTGCTTGCACGGTGTTCGGCCAGGTTGAATTGAACGAAGGCGGCCACGCCGCGCTGGGTGTGTCGCGGGAGCGGCAAGGCGACTTCACTATTCGGATCGACGGGCAGAATGCTCGCAGCGCAGCGCAACTGGCGGAAATTCTGCCGCTGCAACTGATCAACCCGGACAGTTTCCGCTTGCTGGAAGGGGCTCCGAAAATTCGCCGGCAGTTCCTTGATTGGGGCGTGTTCCACGTGGAACCTCGCTTCATGGCCACCTGGCAACGGCTGCAGAAGGCCCTGAAGCAGCGAAACTCATGGCTGCGGCGTGGTACACTTGACGCAGCTTCGCAAGCAGCATGGGACCGGGAGTTATGCCTGGCCAGTGCCGAAATTGATGAGTACCGTCGGGCCTATATCAAGGCGTTGAAGCCGGTGTTTGAGCAGACCCTCAGCGAGCTCCTCGAGCTGGAAGGTTTGACCCTCAGTTACTATCGCGGCTGGGATAAGGAGCGGGACCTCTCCGAGGTGCTCGGCACTTCCCTGCTACGTGATCAACAGATGGGCCATACCCAGGCTGGACCGCAACGCGCTGACCTGCGGTTGCGACTGGGTGCCCACAACGCTGCGGATATCCTTTCCCGGGGCCAGCAAAAGCTGGTGGTGTGCGCATTGCGCATTGCCCAAGGGCACCTGGTCAGCCAGGCACGACGCGGCCAATGTATTTATCTTGTGGACGACTTGCCGTCAGAACTCGACGAGCAACACCGCCGCGCACTTTGCCGCTTGCTAGAAGAATTACGCTGCCAGGTTTTCATTACCTGTGTAGATCACGAATTATTGAGGGAAGGCTGGCAGACGGAAACGCCAGTCGCTTTGTTCCACGTGGAACAGGGCCGTATCACCCAGACCCACGACCATCGGGAGTGAAGGCATGAGCGAAAATCAAACGTACGATTCCTCCAGCATTAAAGTGCTGAAAGGGCTGGATGCCGTACGCAAACGTCCCGGTATGTACATTGGCGACACCGATGATGGTAGCGGTCTGCACCACATGGTGTTCGAGGTCGTCGACAACTCGATCGACGAAGCCTTGGCCGGCCATTGCGACGACATCACCGTCATTATCCACCCTGATGAATCCATCACCGTCCGCGACAATGGCCGCGGCATTCCGGTTGATGTGCACAAAGAAGAAGGCGTATCGGCAGCCGAGGTCATCATGACCGTGCTGCACGCCGGCGGTAAGTTCGACGATAACTCGTACAAGGTTTCTGGCGGTTTGCACGGTGTAGGTGTTTCCGTGGTTAACGCCCTGTCCGAGACGCTGGTGCTGACCGTTCGCCGTAGCGGAAAAATCTGGGAACAGACGTACGTGCACGGTGTTCCTCAGGCACCGATGAAAATCGTTGGTGACAGTGAAACCACCGGTACCCAGATCCACTTCAAGCCTTCGGCTGAAACCTTCAAGAACATCCACTTCAGCTGGGACATCCTGGCCAAGCGAATTCGCGAACTGTCGTTCCTGAACTCTGGCGTGGGTATCTACCTGAAGGACGAGCGTTCGGGCAAGGACGAGACCTTCAAATACGAAGGCGGTCTGCGTGCGTTCGTTGAATACCTGAACACCAACAAGACGCCGGTCAACGAAGTGTTCCACTTCAATGTGCAGCGTGATGACGGTGTGGGCGTGGAAATCGCCCTGCAGTGGAACGACAGCTTCAACGAAAACCTGTTGTGCTTCACCAACAACATTCCTCAGCGTGACGGCGGCACCCACTTGGTGGGCTTCCGTTCGGCGCTGACGCGTAACCTGAACAACTACATCGAACAGGAAGGCCTGGCCAAGAAGAACAAGGTAGCCACCACCGGCGACGACGCCCGTGAAGGTTTGACCGCGATCATCTCGGTGAAGGTGCCTGATCCCAAGTTCAGCTCGCAGACCAAGGACAAGCTGGTTTCGTCCGAAGTGAAGACTGCAGTCGAGCAGGAGATGGGCAAGTACTTCTCCGACTTCCTGCTGGAAAACCCCAACGAGGCAAAAGCGGTCGTCGGCAAGATGATCGACGCTGCCCGTGCCCGTGAAGCGGCGCGCAAGGCTCGTGAGATGACCCGCCGCAAAGGCGCGCTGGACATCGCCGGCCTGCCGGGCAAGTTGGCGGACTGCCAGGAAAAGGACCCTGCCCTTTCCGAACTGTACCTGGTGGAGGGTGACTCCGCAGGTGGCTCGGCCAAGCAAGGTCGTAACCGTCGCACCCAGGCGATCCTGCCGCTCAAGGGCAAGATCCTCAACGTCGAGAAAGCGCGTTTCGACAAGATGATCTCGTCCCAGGAAGTGGGCACGCTGATCACGGCCCTCGGCTGCGGTATCGGTCGCGAAGAGTACAACATCGAGAAGCTGCGTTATCACAACATCATCATCATGACCGATGCTGACGTCGACGGTTCGCACATCCGTACGCTGCTGTTGACGTTCTTCTTCCGCCAGTTGCCTGAGCTGATCGAGCGCGGCTACATCTACATTGCCCAGCCGCCACTGTACAAAGTGAAGAAGGGCAAGCAGGAGCAATACATCAAGGACGACGAGGCCATGGAAGAATACATGACCCAATCGGCCCTGGAAGACGCCAGCCTGCACTTGAACGAATCGGCACCGGGTATCTCGGGCGAGGCGCTGGAGCGTCTGGTCAACGATTTCCGCATGGTGATGAAGACCCTCAAGCGCTTGTCGCGCCTGTACCCGCAAGAGCTCACCGAGCACTTCGTGTACCTGCCGGCGGTGTCGCTGGACGACCTGTCGGACCACGCTGGCATGCAAGCCTGGCTCGCCAAGTTTGACGCACGTCTGCGCACCAGCGAGAAGTCAGGCCTGGTGTACAAGGCCAGCCTGCGTGAAGACCGCGAGCGCAACGTGTGGCTGCCGGAAGTGGAGATTACCTCCCACGGCCTGGCCAGCTACATCACCTTCAACCGCGACTTCTTCGGCAGCAACGACTACCGCACCGTCACCGCACTGGGCGCGCAGTTGGCGACCTTGCTGGACGAAGGGGCGTACGTGCAACGTGGCGAACGCAAGAAGCCAGTGGTCGAGTTCAAGGAAGCGCTCGAGTGGCTGATGACCGAAAGCACCAAGCGCCACACCATCCAGCGCTACAAAGGGCTGGGTGAGATGAACCCGGACCAGCTGTGGGAAACCACCATGGACCCGACCGTGCGCCGCATGCTGAAAGTCACCATTGAAGACGCGATCGCTGCTGACCAGATCTTCAACACCCTGATGGGTGATGCTGTAGAGCCGCGTCGCGAGTTCATTGAGAACAACGCGTTGGCGGTGTCGAACCTGGACTTCTGATCCCGGTTAGTAGGCACATCAAATGTCACAAATGAGTGATCCCTAATCGCTCGATGATAGAAACCCCGGCCCTTGCGCCGGGGTTTTTTATTTTAGAATCAGTATCTCTTGCGAGGGCAATAGTGCTCAGCGGCACCCGTTAGATCACCGAGGGGCAGGCACATGAAGGATCAACATCAGTCGTTCGAGCAACACCGGCAGGTTGCCGAAGATGGCTCGGAATATTGGTCTGCCAGGACCTTATCGAAGCTGCTGGACTACTCAGAGTTTCGTCACTTTCAGGCAGTGCTGGCGCGTGCCCGAGATGCTTGCAGAAATAGTGATCAGGACGTTGAGGACCATTTCGAGGACATCCTCGTATTGGTGCCTATTGGCTCAGGTGCGCGACGTGAGGTCCGTGATATCAGACTATCGCGTTACGCCTGCTATCTGGTTGTTCAAAATGGCGATCCGGCGAAGCCGGTGATTGCTGCGGGGCAAACCTACTTTGCCGTGCAGACCCGGCGGCAGGAGTTAGCAGATGATGTGGGCTTTCAGCAACTCAAGGAGGACCAGAAACGTCTACTGCTGCGCAATGAGTTGAAGGAGCACAACAAGCAATTGGTAGAAGTTGCTCAATTGGCTGGGGTTGAAACGTGCCTGGATTTTGCGATTTTCCAGAACCACGGCTATCAAGGACTTTACGGCGGCCTTGATCAAAAAGCCATACACCGGCGCAAAGGGCTCAAGAAAAGTCAGCGGATTCTAGATCATATGGGGTCTACGGAGCTGGCCGCCAACTTGTTTCGAGCAACGCAAACGGAAGAAAAACTTCGTCGCGATGAGGTGAGGGGAAAGCTGCATGCTAACCAAGTGCACCTCGAAGTCGGCAGGAAGGTCCGTGAGACGATTTCGGATTTGGGAGGTACCATGCCGGAGGACTTGCCTACACCTGTCAGCAGCATCAAGCAGCTGCAGGCCTCTGAGAAAAAAATCGACCTTAGTCTCGAAGCTGGCCTGACGCTGCAGATATCTAGCGAGTGATAGGGCCAGCGCAGCCTGCGGCTGCGGCTACGGTCACTCCAGCATCTGGATACTCCGAGTCTCGATCACTGGCACATTCGCCAACAGAAAATCGCGCACCCGCGCCAGCAGGTGATGCTCCGAATGACGCTGCGACCAGACCAGGTAATAGCTGTCCCCCGTCTTCACCGCCGTGCGAATCGGCAGCCCCAGCGAGCCATCCTGCAATTGCTCCCCGACCAGGGCCAGGTCACCGATGGAGACCCCGTGCCCCGCCGCTGCCGCGGCGATGCCGAACTCCAGGGTGTCGAAGCGTTTCCCTTCGTTCCAGTCCACGGCATCCCCCTGCCCTTGCCGCTCCAACCAGCGGCGCCAATCGCGGCAATCGCGGGAGGGGTGGAGGAGTTCG
This sequence comes from gamma proteobacterium L18, assembly GCA_000497835.1. Classification (GTDB taxonomy): domain Bacteria; phylum Pseudomonadota; class Gammaproteobacteria; order Pseudomonadales; family Pseudomonadaceae; genus Aquipseudomonas. Next base: position 260,151 of record KI547172.1, read on the forward strand.
GCAAGGGCCAGGTGTTCGATGCTCCAGTGTTCTCTGCCTTGAACCGAGGGAGCGCACACCGGCACCAACCATTCGTCAAACAACTTGATGAAGCCCCAGTCCTTCGGAAAGTCGCCGCTGCTCAGCAGTACGGCGCAGTCGAACGGCTCGTTGCGAAAGTCGATGCTGTCCACATCCATCCATGCGCTGGTGAGTTGCACCTGGTCGGTGGGGTTGGCTGTCTGGAATTTATTCAGCGTGCCCAGCAGCCATCGCATTGTCAGGGTGGAGGGTGCCTTGATACGCAAGGTGCCCTTGGGGCGGCGAGCCGTGGCACAGGCATTTTCGATGGCGTTGAAGCTGCTCTCAAGTTCCTGGGCCAGGAGCCTTCCGGCATCGGTCAGCGCAAGCTTGGGCCCCTTGCGCTCGAACAGCGGGCAATCGAGGTGCTCTTCCAGGGTTTTCACATGGCGGCTGACCGCACTCTGGGTGATACACAGGTTCTGCGCCGCCACGGTGAACGAGCCGTAACGCGCCGCCACTTCAAACGCCCGGAGGGCATATAGCGGGGGGAGCCGCGAGGTCATGACACTTTCCTTAACCATGATTTTTGCTCATGCAACCCGGCCACTTTATCCGTTTTTGAACGCCCTGCCCGCCCCTTACCCTGAACGCCCTGAAACGCCGTGAAACTGCTGCTGACATGACAACGACTTATCTCTCTTTCGCCCTGGCTGTGCTGCTGCTGATAGCCTCCCCCGGCCCCATCGTCGCGATGGTCATTGCCGACGCCCGCCGGGCCTGGCCAGGCCTGACCATTGCTGGCGGCGTAATCGCCGGCCAAATGCTGCTGATCTGCGCGCTGGCCGCCATCTATACCACCCTGAACTTCAGCGTCGCGTTGCTCAATGGCGGGCAGGTTGTGGGGGGGCTGTACCTGGCCTGGCTTGGCTGGCAGGTGTTGAAGCCCCAGGCAGCAGCATGCGAACAGGCAGCGATCAGCCGCTTCGGTTTTTGGAAGACCCTGGGCGTGGGACTTTCCAACCCCAAGGACATACTGTTCTTCCTGGCCTTCCTCCCGGGGTTTATCTCGCCGCAGCTGCCCTTTACCCGCCAGGCCTGCATGCTGTTGCTGATCTGGGTGAGCATCGATGTCTCTATCTTGATCGCCTACAGCCTGCTGTCACGGCGGCTGGATCGATACGCGCGGGTTCGCCGCCTGCTGGATCTTGCACCAGGCATCGTCCTGTTGGCGCTTGGTCTGCTGTCTTTTTCGCTTGGGGCCTGGCACTTGTTTCTGTAATGCTCAGGCACGGTCGAGCAGTTGGTCCTGCTCAGCCGCGCACACCTGCAGCAGGTAGTCCCACACCACCCTCAGCCGCACAGACTTGTGCAGCTCGCGCCGGGTACTCATCCAGTAGCTGCGCTGGATGGTTTCCCCGGGGACCACCCGCACCAACTGCGGATCATCGGCCGCCATGTACATGGGCAACACCGCGATACCCAGCCCTGCCCTCGCCGCCTGTTGCTGGGCGATCACGCTGGTGCTGCGAAACACCACGTTGGGGGCGCGGCAGAAGCTGTTGAGAAACAGCAGCTCCTGGCTGAACAGCAAATCGTCCACATAGCCGATCCAGTCGTGGGCCGCCAGGTCTTCCCGACTGCTCAGTATTGGCGCGCGTGTGAGGTAGGTGGGGCTGGCATAGAGGGCCAGGCGGTAATCAGTCAGCTTGCGAGTTATCAACAGGTCGGCCGAAGGCCGGTCCAGGTGGATGCTGATCTCGGCTTCACGGTTGAGGATGCTGACGAATCGTGGCACTGCCACCAGTTCCACTTCCAGTCCTGGGTAGCGTTCGAACAGGCCGCCCAACCGAGGGGTCAGGAACATGATGCCGATGCCCTCGGTCACCCCCAGACGGATCTTGCCCAGTGGCATCATCGGCTGGGTCATTTCTTCCTGCGCCAGCAGCGCGACGTTTTCCATGGCTTCGGCGTGCTTGAGCAGCGCCTGCCCCGCCGGGGTCAGTTCGTAGCCCTGAGCGTGTTGAACGAATAGCGCATTGCCCAGGCTGTGCTCGATGGATTCGATATGCCGGGCCACGGTGCTGTGGGTGGTGTTGAGGCGTTTGGCTGCCGTCAGCAGGCGGCCGCTGCGGTGCAGCTCGAGGAAAAAGCGCAGGTCGTTCCAGTCGAACATGGCGGGTCCTTGTTCAAAAACGCACAGCGGGTGGGTGAAAACGCGTGTTTTCATCTCGAAGCTAATCAATACCATGAGGGAAGACAACAATAAAAACGGCGCGAGGATTCCCATGCCATCAGCCACCAGCACCTATGACTACGTCATTGTCGGTGCCGGCCCAGCAGGCTGCCTGCTGGCCAATCGTCTTTCTGCCGACCCCACGGTCTCGGTCCTGCTGCTGGAAGCGGGCGGGCAAGACAACTATCCCTGGATTCACATCCCCGTCGGCTACCTGTTCTGCATTGGCAACCCTCGCACCGACTGGTGCTTCAAGACCGAGGCCCAGCCCGGGCTGAAGGGGCGTGCCTTGAGTTATCCACGGGGCAAGGTGCTGGGCGGCTGCTCCTCCATCAACGGCATGATCTACATGCGCGGCCAGGCAGCCGACTACGATGGCTGGGCTGCACAGGGCAACGTCGGCTGGGGGTGGAAAGATGTGCTGCCGCTGTTCCGCCAAAGTGAGAACCACTACGCTGGTGACTCGCCTGCCCATGGCGGCAAAGGTGAGTGGCGAGTGGAACTGCAACGATACCGCTGGCCCATCCTTGACGCCTTCCGCAGCGCCGCCGCGCAATGCGGTGTGGAAAGCGTGGACGACTTCAACACCGGGGATAACCAGGGCTGTGGATATTTTCAGGTCAACCAGCGTGCCGGTATCCGCTGGAATTCGGCCAAGGCTTTTCTGCGGCCTGTGCTCAAGCGCCCCAACCTGACGGTGTCGACCGGCGTGCAGGTTGACCGGCTGACGGTGGATAACGGCCGGGCCACCGCCGTCAATGCGCGGCGTGAGGGCCAAGTGCAGTTATACACAGCCCGTCGCGAGATTCTGCTGAGCGCTGGCGCTATCGGCTCGCCCGGTATCCTGCAACGTTCCGGTATCGGCCCCCGCCCTTTGCTCGAACGTCTGGGGATAACCGTGCAGCACGAACTGCCGGGGGTGGGCGGCAACCTGCAGGATCACTTGCAGTTGCGGCTTATCTACAAGGTCAACAACACCCGCACCCTCAATCAGGTGGCGAACAGCCTGTGGGGCAAGCTGGGCATGGGCCTGCGCTACCTGTATGACCGCAGCGGCCCGCTGGCCATGGCGCCCAGCCAATTGGGTGCCTTCGTAAAATCAGGCCCCGAGCAGCCCAGCGCCAACCTCGAATACCATGTGCAGCCGCTGTCCTTGGACCGCTTTGGTGAGCCTTTGCACACCTTCCCCGCGTTCACCGCGTCTGTGTGTAACTTGCGCCCGAAGAGTCGCGGGCGTGTGGATATCCGCTCGGCCAACCCGGACGACGCGCCGATCATCGACCCCAACTACCTCAGCGACCCGGAGGACCTGCGCGTCGCCGCCCAGGCCATTCGCCTCACCCGACGCATCGTCGACGCCCCTGCCCTGCGCATCTTCAAACCGTCCGAGTACTTGCCGGGGCCGGCCATGGAAACCGAAGCGCAGTTGCATGAAGCGGCAAGTGCCATCGGGACGACTATATTTCACCCCGTGGGCACGTGCCGCATGGGCAACGGCCCCCAGGACGTGGTGGACGCCACCTTGCGTGTGCACGGCATCGACGGCCTGCGAGTGGTGGACGCCTCGATCATGCCGGACATAGTTTCGGGCAATACCTGCACGCCCACCCTGATGATTGCCGAAAAGGCAGCACAGATGATTCTGCAAGCGACCCCACGTGTGGAGGAAACAACTCGGCAATACGCCCAACCGGTATTCTGACCGGCCGGGGAAGGCGATGGCCGCAGCAGTCCGCGGCCATCGACAGTGCACAACAACAATAATCACTGTGCCCAAAGGGCCTAAGGACAACGACATGGCGGATTACATCCAGGATCAGGGCGCTGCGCTGGCGCCCAGCGCAGCGAGGGAAGACAAGAAAATCATCTTCGCTTCATCCCTCGGCACGGTCTTCGAGTGGTACGACTTTTTTCTGTATGGCGCCCTGGCGGCGGTAATCAGCAAGCAGTTCTTTGCTGGGGTCAACGAGACCACAGCGTTCATCTTCGCCCTGATGGCGTTTGCCGCCGGCTTTCTGGTACGCCCTTTCGGCGCCTTGGTGTTTGGCCGATTGGGGGACATGATCGGCCGCAAGTACACCTTCCTGATGACCATCGTGCTGATGGGCTTGTCGACCTTCGCCGTGGGCTTGCTGCCCACCTACAGCAGCATCGGCATCGCCGCGCCGATCATTCTGGTGTGCCTGCGCATGTTGCAGGGGCTGGCACTGGGCGGTGAGTATGGCGGCGCAGCCACTTACGTGGCCGAGCACGCGCCGGCCAACAAACGCGGCCTGCATACCGGATGGATTCAATCCACGGCCACCCTGGGGTTGTTGCTCTCCCTGCTTGTAGTGCTGGCCTGCCGTTACCTGACAGGCGATGCGTTCGAGACCTGGGGCTGGCGCCTGCCCTTCCTGCTGTCGATCATCCTGCTGGGCGTATCCACCTGGATTCGCATGAGCCTGCATGAGTCGCCGACCTTCACCCGCATGAAGGCCGAGGGCAAGACCAGCAAGTCGCCCATCAAGGAATCGTTCGGCTCCTGGCAGAACCTCAAGATCGTGCTGATCGCGCTGTTCAGCATCAACGCCGGCCAGGCGGTGACCTTCTACTGCGCGCAGTTCTACGTGCTGTTCTTCATGACCCAGATGCTGAAGATGGACCCCACCCAGGCCAACAGCTTGTTGATCATCAGCGTGATCATCGGTGCGCCGTTCTTCGTCATCTGCGGCTGGCTGTCGGACCGCATTGGTCGCAAGCCGATTCTGATGACGGGCCTGCTCTTGGCCACCCTGCTCTATTTCCCGCTGTTCAAGGCTCTGAGCCACTACGCCAACCCGCAGATCGACCAGGCCAGCCGTCAGGCACCGATCACGGTGATGGCTGACCCGTCGGGCTGCACCTTCCAGTTCGACCCCGTAGGCAAGGCGCGTTTCGACAGCCCGTGCGACAAGGTCAAGACCTTCCTGGTCAAACAGGGCCTGCCCTACTCGTCCGCCCCAGCGGATGCAGCCAACCCGGTGGTGGTAACCATTGGTGACAAGCGCATCGATGGCTACGACGAAGCGGCCATGCGCGCCGCAGTGACGGCGGCCGGTTACCCGGCCAAGGCGGACCCCAGCCTGGTGAACCAGCCCATGGTGGTGCTGTTGATCGTTGCCATGATCCTGATTGCCACCATGACCTATGGGCCGCTGGCGGCGGTGATGGTGGAGCTGTTCCCCACCCGTATCCGCTACACCTCGTTGTCGCTGCCCTACCACATTGGCAACGGCTGGTTCGGCGGCTTCCTGCCAACCGTATCGTTTGCGCTGGTGGTTTACACCGGGGATATCTTCTACGGCTTGTGGTACCCGGTGCTGGTGACCGGTGTGAGCCTGGTGGTGGGGCTGTTCTGCCTCAAGGAGACCCGCGGCGTGGACCTGGATAAAGTCTGAAGCCTCGCCCCCCTTGTGGGACCGGGGGGATTCACGGGCATAAAAAAACCGGCAATCAAGGCCGGTTTTTTTATGCTTCGAAAAACTTATGCACGTTTTGCATTGCGCCATAGCGTGCTGAAATAAGTTTTAAAATTAACAACTTACGAACTTTTTTTGGAAATGATCCAAATACTGTACACAAGTTATCCACAGATCAGCCGACGGCCGGCGTGTCCTCGACTTCAGGGTTTTCCGGCAGTGAACCCAAGGCACGTTGAGTTTGCTCATTCCAGGCAGCCACCCGGTCATTGAGCTCGGCGATAGCCCGTGGACCGGTGCCGTTGGCGTACATTGGCTCGCCAATCACTACCTCGATGGTGCCGGCGCGCTTGCCCCAGCCTTCCTTGGGCCAGTACTTGCCGGCGTTGTGGGCAATTGGCAGCACCGGCAGTTCGGCGTTCACCGCCAGGGCCGAGCCGCTGCGCGAGAACTTGCCGATCTTGCCGAAGGGTACGCGGGTGCCCTCAGGGAAAATCAGTACCCAGACATTGTCCTTGAGCAGCTCGTCGCCCTTGGCCGCCACCACTTTCAGGGCTGCCTTGGGGTTGTCCCGGTCAATGGCGATAGGCCGCAGCATGGCCATGGCCCAGCCGAAGAACGGCACGTACAGCAGTTCGCGCTTGAGCACCTGGCTCAAGGGCTGGAAATAAGCGGAGAGGAAAAACGTTTCCCAGGTGCTCTGGTGGTTGGAAACGATCACGCAGCGTTGTGCGGGTACATGCTCGGCACCGGTCACCTTGACCTGGATGTTGAGAATGGTACGGGTCAGGAACAACGCACAGCGGCACCAGTACACGTTGATGAAACGATAACGGGCCGGGAACGAAAGAAAGGGAGCAACGAAGAAGCTCAGGGTGCACCACAGCAGCGAGCTGGTGCCCAGCAGCAAGTAGAAGACGAAAATTCTGATCGCCTGCAGTGTCGACATAGCGGCTTGTACCGTTGCGGGCGAACCCGCCTGTTAAAAGTGCGCCTGCGAACCGCCGACACCACCGGCCGCAAGTGCGGCACGGTAATGATCAGGGATTCAACAACGCCCTAGGTGTGGATAAGTGCTCTGGCTACAGCAGCCAGATCATCGAAAATCAGCGTCCCCTCCGGCAAGCCCTTGTCCAGGGTCTTGCAGCCTTTCCCGGTTTTCACCAGAACAGGTTGAGAGTCGACGGCCAGCGCAGCTTCCAGGTCACCCTTACTATCGCCCACGAACCACAACCCGGCCAGGTCGGCCTGGTAATGGGCGGCGATGGTCTTGAGCATGCCCGGGCGAGGTTTGCGGCAATCGCAGCCCTCGTCGGGGCCATGGGGACAATAGACGATCAACCCGACTTCGCCACCCTGCTCCGCCACCAGCAGGCGCAAGCGCGCGTGCATGGCGTCCAGGGTGGCCAGGTCGTAGTAACCGCGAGCAATGCCCGACTGGTTGGTTGCCACGGCAACCGTCCAGCCGGCCTTGCTCAGCTGTGCAATGGCGTCGATGGACCCGGGGATCGGAATCCATTCCTCTACCGACTTGATGTAGGCGTCGGAGTCTTCATTGATGACCCCGTCGCGGTCCAGTATCACCAGCTTCAAGGCTTACCCCAGCAGCGAAATGTCGGCAACGCCCAGGAACAGGCCACGCAGACGCGACAGCAAGGCATAGCGGTTGGCGCGTACCTTGGCGTCTTCGGCGTTGACCATCACGGCTTCGAAGAACGCATCCACCGGCTCGCGCAGGGCGGCCAGGCGGGTCAGTGCTTCGTTGTACTGACGGGCAGCCGCCATCGGTTGCACAGCCTGGTCGGCCTGCTGGATGGCCGAGTACAGCGAGAACTCGTTGGCGTTGTCGAAGTACTTGGGCTCCACGGTAGTGGCGATCGAGCCTTCGGCCTTGCTCAGCAGGTTCGACACGCGCTTGTTCACCGCGGCCAGGGCAGCGGCCTCAGGCAGCTTGCGGAAGGCTTGAACAGCCTGTACGCGTTGGTCGAAGTCCAGCGCCGAACCTGGGTTCAGGGCACGTACCGACAGGTAGGTGGCGACGTCGGTGCCTTCGTCTTCGTAACGCGCACGCAGGCGGTCGAAGATGAATTCCAGTACCTGGCCAGCCAGGCCGGCAGCCTTGACGTTGGCACCGAACGCGGACACGGCGAAGGCCACGGCCTTTTCCAGGTCCAGGTCCAGCTGCTTCTCGATCAGGATACGCAGCACGCCCAGGGCGGCACGGCGCAGGGCATACGGGTCTTTGCTGCCGGTAGGCAGCATGCCGATGCCGAAGATGCCCACCAGGGTGTCCAGCTTGTCCGCGATGGCCACGGCGGCACCGGTCAGGGTGCTTGGCAGCTCGGCGCCAGCGCCACGCGGCATGTACTGTTCGTTCAGGGCCAGGGCGACGTCGTCCGGCTCACCGTCGTTCAGGGCGTAGTAGTAACCGGCTACACCTTGCATCTCGGGGAACTCGCCGACCATCTCGGTGGCCAGGTCGCACTTGGACAGCAGGCCGGCACGGGCAGCGCGCTGGGCGTCGCCGCCGATCAGCGGGGCGATGAAGGCGGCGAGCTTGGAAACGCGCACGGCCTTGTCGTAAACGCTGCCCAGTTGGGCCTGGAACACCACGTTCTTGAGGCGTTCGTTAAAGCTTTCCAGTGGCTGCTTCTTGTCCTGCTTGAAGAAGAATTCGGCGTCGGTCAGGCGTGGGCGCACGACTTTCTCGTTGCCCAGCACGATCTGGCTCGGGTCCTTGCTCTCGACGTTGGCCACAGTAATGAAGCGCGGCAGCAGTTTGCCGTCCACGTCCAGCAGGCAGAAGTACTTCTGGTTGTCCTGCATGGTGGTGATCAGGGCTTCCTGCGGTACTTCCAGGAAACGCTCTTCGAACGAGCACACCAGCGGCACGGGCCATTCGACCAGTGCGGTCACTTCGTCCAGCAGGGCCGGCGGCACGATGGCGGTGCCTTCCTGCTGCATGGCCAGCTCGGCAGTGCGCTTGCTGATGATCTCGCGACGCTCGGCGGCGTCTGCCAGCACGTAGGCCTTGCGCAGGTCTTCGGCGTAGTTGGCCGGGGCGCTGATGCGTACGTTTTCCGGGTGGTGGAAGCGGTGGCCACGGGACTCGCGACCGGCTTTCTGGGCCAGGATGGTGCAATCCACTACCTGGTCACCCAGCAGCATCACCAGCCATTGGGTCGGGCGCACGAACTCGACCTTGCGGGCACCCCAGCGCATGCGCTTGGGAATCGGCAGGTCGTTGAGCGAATCTTCGACGATGGTTGGCAGCAGTGAGGCGGTCGGCTTGCCGACGATACGCTGGCTGAAGCGCAGCTTGGGGCCGCTCTGGTCGATTTCGGCCAGGTCGACGCCGCACTTCTTGGCGAAGCCCAGGGCCGCCTGGGTCGGGTTGCCTTCGGCGTCGAAGGCGGCCTGACGGGGCGGGCCGTCAAGGTTGATGCTGCGATCAGGCTGCTGGGTGTCCAGACCGCTGATCAGCACGGCCAGGCGACGCGGCGCGGCGTAGACCTTCTTGGCGGTGAAGTTCAGGCCGGCAGCCTGCAGGCCTTTCTCGATGCCGCTCAGGAAGGCGTCGCCCAAGGTGTTCAGGGCCTTGGGTGGCAGCTCTTCGGTACCCAGTTCAACCAGGAAATCTTGAGCACTCATTGTGCAGCCTCCAGCTTAGCCAACACTTCATCACGCAGATCAGGGGACGCCATGGGGAAGCCCAGCTTGGCGCGGGCTTGCAGGTAGCTTTGGGCCACGGCGCGGGCCAGGGTGCGCACGCGCAGGATGTACTGCTGGCGGGCGGTGACCGAGATCGCGCGACGGGCATCGAGCAGGTTGAAGGTGTGCGACGCTTTCAGGACCATTTCATAGGTCGGCAGCGGCAGCTCCAGCTCGATCAGTCGGTTGGCTTCGCTTTCGTAGAAGTCGAACAGTTCGAACAGCTTGTCGACGTTGGCGTGCTCGAAGTTGTAAGTGGACTGCTCCACTTCGTTCTGGTGGAACACGTCGCCGTAGGTCACCTTGCCGAACGGGCCGTCAGTCCATACCAGGTCGTAGACCGAGTCCACGCCCTGCAGGTACATGGCCAGGCGTTCCAGGCCGTAGGTGATTTCGCCGGTGACCGGGTAGCACTCGATGCCGCCTACCTGCTGGAAGTAGGTGAACTGAGTGACTTCCATGCCGTTGAGCCAGATTTCCCAGCCCAGGCCCCAGGCGCCCAGGGTCGGCGATTCCCAGTTGTCTTCGACGAAGCGGATATCGTGGACCAGCGGGTCCAGGCCGATGTGCTTCAGCGAGCCCAGGTACAGTTCCTGGAAGTTCTCCGGGTTTGGCTTGAGGACCACCTGGAACTGGTAGTAGTGCTGCAGGCGGTTGGGGTTTTCGCCATAACGGCCGTCACCCGGACGGCGGCTTGGCTGCACATAGGCGGCGTTCCAGGTTTCCGGGCCTACGGCGCGCAGGAACGTGGCGGTATGGAAAGTGCCGGCGCCTACTTCCATATCGTAGGGCTGAAGCACCACACAACCTTGCTCGGCCCAGTATTGCTGGAGCGCGAGGATCAAGTCTTGGAAGGTACGCACGGCTGGCGTAGGCTGGCTCACGAAATTCACCTGTTTCTAGGGCTGCGAATATAAAGAGCGGGAGTATACCCCGATTCGCCCTCACCTCTACCCATGGAGCCTTATGCCACGCTGCTTTTGGTGCTCGGATGAGCCGATCTACCAGGCTTATCACGACGAAGAATGGGGGGTTGAGCTGCGTGACCCCGGTCGTCTGTTTGAATTGCTGCTGCTGGAAGGCTGCCAGGCGGGCCTGTCGTGGATCACCGTGCTGAAAAAGCGCGAGCACTACCGCAAGGTGATGTTCGGCTTTGACCCGCAGCGGCTGGCGCGCATGACCGACGCCGAGGTGGAAGAGCGCATGCTCGACCCCGGCATCATCCGCAACCGCCTGAAGATCAAGGCGGCACGGCAGAACGCCCAAGCCTGGCTGAAACTTGACGATCCGGTGGCGCTGCTGTGGTCATTCGTCGGCGGCAAGCCGCGCATCAACCATTTCCCCGACCGCAGCCACATCCCCACGCAAACCCCGGAAGCCGAAGCCATGAGCAAGGCGTTGAAGAAAGCCGGCTTCACCTTCGTGGGGCCGACCATCTGTTACGCCTTCATGCAGGCGTCGGGCATGGTGATGGACCACACCCTGGACTGTGATCGCTACGCCGCTTTGTGCCACTGACGGTTACAATGGCGCCTTGCTGAAGAAAGGAGTGGTTTGTGGATAAGTTCAAAGGCGCCCTGATGGTCGGGGCCCTGAAATTGTTTGCCATGCTGCCCTGGCGCGCCGTCGAGGCCGTGGGTTCGGCCATTGGCTGGCTGACCTGGAAGCTGCCGAACCGGTCGCGGGAAATCGTGCGCATCAACCTGGCCAAGTGTTTCCCCGAGCTTGATGCTGCCGCACGCGAGCGCCTGGTGGGGCAGAGCATGATGGACATCGGCAAGAGCCTGACCGAAAGCGCCTGCGCCTGGATCTGGCCGGCCGAGAAGTCGTTGAAGCTGGTGCGCGAAGTGCAGGGGTTGGAAGTGCTGGAGCAGGCGCTGGCCTCGGGCAAGGGCGTGGTCGGTATCACCAGCCACCTGGGCAACTGGGAAGTACTGAACCACTTCTATTGCATGCAGTGCAAACCGATCATTTTCTACCGCCCGCCCAAGCTCAAGGCGGTGGATGAGCTGCTGCAGAAACAGCGCGTGCAACTGGGCAACCGCGTGGCGGCGTCCACCAAGGAAGGCATCCTCAGCGTCATCAAGGAAGTGCGCAAGGGCGGCCAGGTGGGCATCCCGGCGGACCCGGAGCCGGCGGAATCGGCGGGCGTGTTCGTGCCTTTCCTGGGTACCCAGGCGCTGACCAGCAAGTTTGTGCCCAACATGCTGGCGGGGGGCAAGGCGGTGGGTGTGTTCCTGCATGCCTTGCGGCTGCCGGATGGTTCGGGCTTCAAGGTGATTTTGGAAGCGGCGCCTGAAGCGATGTACAGCACTGATACCGAGACTTCGGTGGCGGCGATGAGTGAAGTGATTGCCAAGTATGTGCGCGCTTACCCAAGCCAGTACATGTGGAGCATGAAGCGCTTCAAGAAGCGCCCTGCCGGCGAGGCGCGCTGGTACTGATAGTGGCTGTGATGCTGCTGGCCTCATCGCGAGCAAGCTTTGCTCCCACAGTGGTAAGCCATGCACTGTGGTTGGCCCCCCACTGTGGGAGCAAAGCTTGCTCGCGAGAGGCCAGTAGCAACACCCCAAAAAATCAGGGGTTAGTGCGATCCAGCTTTTTCAGGAATACGGTCATTTCCTTCTCGGCCTGTTTGTCGCCATGGGCCTGCGCCGCCGTTATCCCCTGCTGCCACGCCGTCCTGGCGCCAGCCGCATTACCCTGCCCCTGCAACGCCTTGCCCAACAGCTTCCACGCCGCCGAATACTTGGGGTCCTGTTCCACGCAACGGGCCAGGTGCTGCGCCGCCTTGGCGTGCTCGCCCAGATCCAGGTAACCCTTGCCCAGCCCAAAGCGCAGCAGTGCGTTATCCACACCCTTGGCCAGCATCTTCTCCAGTGATTCGAGCACGCGGTAATCCTTTTAGAAGAAACTCAATCCAACGTGGAACAGCTTCTCCACGTCACGAATGTACTTTTTATCCACAACGAACAGGATCACATGGTCGCCCGCCTCGATTACCGTGGTGCCGCGGGCAATGATCACTTCTTCGTCACGGATGATGGCGCCGATGGTGGTACCGGACGGCAAGGCGATGTTCTCGATGGCCCGGCCCACCACCTTGCTGGATTTGGCATCGCCATGGGCCACCGCCTCGATGGCCTCGGCCGCGCCACGACGCAGCGAGTGCACGCTGACAATGTCGCCCCGCCGAACGTGGGCCAGCAAGGTGCCGATGGTGGCCAGTTGCGGGCTGATGGCGATATCGATTTCGCCACCCTGCACCAGGTCCACGTAGGCCGGGTTGTTGATGATGGTCATCACCTTGCGCGCGCCCAGGCGCTTGGCCAGCAGCGAGGACATGATGTTGGCTTCGTCGTCGTTGGTCAGGGCCAGGAAAATGTCGGCCTGGGCGATGTTCTCTTCCACCATCAGGTCGCGGTCCGAGGCGCTGCCTTGCAGGATGACCGTGCTATTGAGCGTGTCGGACAGGTGCCGGCATCGCACCGGGCTCATCTCGATGATCTTCACCTGGTAGCGGCTTTCGATGGCCTCGGCCAGGCGCTCGCCGATCTGCCCGCCACCGGCGATCACCAAGCGCTTGTTGCTCTCGTCCACGCCGCGCAGTTCGCCCATCACCGCGCGGATGTCCTCGCGGGCGGCAATGAAAAACACCTCGTCATCGGCTTCAACCACGGTGTCGCCACGGGGCAATATCGCCCGGTCGCGGCGGAAGATCGCCGCCACGCGGGTTTCGACGTTGGGCATGTGCTCGCGGATCTGGCGCAGTTGCTGGCCCACCAATGGGCCGCCGTAGAAGGCTTTGACGGCGATCAATTGCGCTTTGCCACCGGCGAAGTCGATGACTTGCAGCGCGCCGGGGATTTCGATCAGGCGCTTGATGTAGTGGGTAACCAACTGTTCAGGGCTGATCAGCACATCCACCGGGATGGCGTCGTTGTCGAACAGGGTGTCGCGGGTCAGGTAAGCCGCTGCCCGCACCCGGGCGATCTTGGTGGGCGTGTGATACAGCGTGTGCGCCACCTGGCAGGCGATCATGTTGGTTTCGTCGCTGTTGGTCACCGCCACCAGCATGTCGGCGTCTTCGGCGCCGGCTTTTAGCAACACCGTGGGGAACGAGGCGTGGCCCTGCACGGTGCGGATGTCCAGGCGGTCGCCCAGGCTGCGCAGGCGGTCGCCGTCGGTGTCCACCACGGTGATGTCATTGGCCTCGCCGGCCAGGTGCTCGGCCAGGGTGCCGCCGACTTGGCCGGCACCCAGGATGATGATCTTCATCCGTTACTCCCGTCAGCTGGGGCGATGCGCCGCGATCTTGATCAGCTTGGCATAGTAGAAGCCATCGTGGCCGCCTTCCTGCGCCAGCAATTGGCGGCCGTGTGGCTGCTTGATGCCGGCCGCGGTGGCCAGGTCCAGCTCGCGAGCGCCCGGGGTGCGGGCCAGGAAGGCCTCGATCACTTCGGTGTTCTCGGTGGGCAGCGTCGAGCAGGTGGCGTACAGCAGCACGCCGCCCACTTCCAGGGTTGGCCACAGGGCGTCCAGCAGTTCGCCCTGCAGCGTGGCCAGGGCCTGGATGTCGTCCGGTTGGCGGGTCAGCTTGATGTCGGGGTGGCGGCGGATTACGCCGGTGGCCGAGCACGGGGCGTCCAGCAGGATGCGGTTGAAGGTCTGGCCGTCCCACCACTGGCCGGTTTCCCGGGCGTCGCAGGCAATCAGCTGGGCATCGAGCTTGAGGCGGTCGAGGTTCTCGCGCACGCGCACCAGGCGCTTGGCTTCCAGGTCGATGGCCACCACGCCTTTGAGGGCGGGCTCGGCTTCCAGCAGGTGGCAGGTCTTGCCGCCGGGGGCGCAGCAGGCGTCCAGCACGCGTTGGCCGGGGGCCAGGTCCAGCAGGTCGGCGGCCAGTTGCGCGGCCTCGTCCTGCACGCTGATCCAGCCGTCGACGAAGCCTGGCAGGTCGCGCACGTCGCAGGCCTGTTCCAGGACGATGCCGTCACGGCTGTACTGGCAGGCGCTGGCGCTGACGTCGGCCTGCTTGAGCAGTTCCAGGTAGGCATCGCGGCTGTTGTGGCGGCGGTTGACCCGCAGGATCATCGGCGGGTGAGCGTTGTTGGCGGCGCAGATGGCTTCCCACTGCTCCGGCCAGAAAGCCTTCAGCGACTTCTGCAACCAGCGCGGGTGAGCGGTACGTACCACCGGGTCGCGCTCCATCTCGGCCAGCAGGTCGTTGCCTTCACGCTGGGCGCGGCGCAGCACGGCGTTGAGCAGCGCCTTGGCCCAGGGCTTCTTGAGCTTGTCGGCGCAGCCTACGGTTTCACCGATGGCTGCGTGGGCCGGCACGCGGGTGTAGAACAGCTGATAGAGACCGACCAGCATCAGCGCCTCGACGTCAGCGTCGGCCGCCTTGAACGGCTTTTGCAGGAGCTTTTCCGCCAGGGCCGACAGGCGCGGCTGCCAGCGGGCGGTGCCGAAGGCCAGGTCTTGGGTGAAGCCGCGGTCGCGGGCCTCGACCTTGTCCAGTTGCAGGGGCAGCGAGCTGTTCAGCGAGGCCTTGCCGCTGAGTACGGCGGCCAGGGCGCGGGCGGCGGCGAGACGCGGGTTCATTGGCCCAGCACCGCGCCGACGGCGAACTTCTCGCGGCGGCTGTTGAACAGGTCACTGAAGTTCAGCGGCTTGCCGCCCGGGAACTGCAGGCGGGTCAGGCACAGCGCCTGCTCGCCGCAGGCCACCACCAGGCCGTCCTTGCTGGCACCCAGGATGGTGCCCGGCGCGCCCTGCCCTTCGCAGGTGTTGGCGGCCAGCACCTTCACGGCTTCGCCGTTGAGCGTGCTGTGGCAGATGGGCCATGGGAAGAAGGCGCGTACCAGGCGCTCCAGCACCTCGGCCGGCTGGCTCCAGTCAATGCGTGCCTCGTCCTTGTTGAGCTTGTGGGCGTAGGTGGCCAGTTCGTCATCCTGCACTTCGCCAGCCAGGGTGCCGGCAGCCAAACCGCCGATGGCTTCGATCACGGCCGGCGGGCCCATCTTTGCCAGGCGGTCGTGCAGGCTGCCGCCGGTGTCCTGGGCGGTAATGGCAGTACTGACCTTGAGCAGCATCGGCCCGGTATCCAGCCCGGCTTCCATGCGCATCACGGTGACGCCGCTTTCGGCATCACCGGCCTGTACGGCGCGCTGGATCGGGGCGGCGCCGCGCCAGCGTGGCAGCAGCGAGGCATGGCTGTTGATGCAGCCCAGGCGCGGGATATCCAGCACCGCCTGCGGCAGGATCAGGCCATAGGCCACTACCACCATCAGGTCCGGCTTGAGCGCCGCCAGTTCGGCCTGTGCGTCTTCGTTGCGCAGGGTCGGCGGTTGCAGCACGGGAATGCTGTGTTCCAGGGCCAGTTGCTTGACCGGGCTGGGCATCAGTTTCTGGCCACGCCCGGCAGGACGATCCGGCTGGGTGTACACGGCGACCACTTCATACGGGCTGGCCAGCAGGGCCTTGAGGTGTTCGGCGGCAAATTCGGGCGTGCCCGCGAAGACGATGCGCATGCTCATGGATTACTCGCTGGAAAAGAAAAAGGCTTGCCGTGGCAAGCCTTTGGAATGTGAGGGATCAAGCTTGCTGGCGGTGGGCTTTTTCCAGCTTCTTCTTGATGCGGTCACGCTTGAGCGTAGACAGGTAATCAACGAAGAGCTTGCCATTGAGGTGGTCGCACTCGTGCTGGATGCACACGGCCAGCAGGCCTTCGGCGATCATTTCATAGGCTTTGCCGTCACGGTCCAGGGCCTTGATCTTGACGCGCTGCGGGCGGTCGACGTTCTCGTAGAAGCCGGGTACCGACAGGCAGCCTTCCTGGTATTGGCCCATCTCTTCGGTCAGCGACTCGAACTCAGGGTTGATGAACACCATGGGCGCGCTACGATCTTCACTCAGGTCCATGACCACCACGCGCTTGTGCACGTTGACCTGGGTGGCGGCCAGGCCGATGCCAGGCGCTTCGTACATGGTTTCAAACATGTCATCGACCAACTGGCGAACTTCGTCGTCCACCACGGCCACAGGCTTGGCGATGGTGCGCAGACGCGAGTCTGGAAATTCGAGGATGTTTAAAATAGCCATATGCGTAATTGCTGCACTGTGAGGTAAAGTCAAAGGTAGCAGCCGCGCAAGGTTGGGGGCGGTCTGCCTGTCAAACGTTCTCCCAGGGAGAAGGGCCGTAAACGGCTGCGTTTCACGTGAACGTACATAATAAAGGGATTCACGGCATGAGGAAATCACTACTCGCCCTGCTGCTCATGGCGTGCGCCGGCCTGGCCAACGCCGATGTGCAGCTCAAGGACGGTTATCCACAGCGCTACACTGTGGTTCAGGGCGACACACTTTGGGACATTTCCGGCAAGTTTTTGCGTGAACCCTGGCAGTGGCCACAGATATGGCACGCCAACCCGCAGATCGCCAACCCTGACCTGATCTACCCCGGCGATTCGCTGGTGCTCAGTTACGTCAACGGCCAGCCCCAACTGATGCTGGAGCGTGGCGGTTCGCGCGGCACCATCAAGCTGTCGCCCCATGTGCGCAGCACGCCGGTGGCCGACGCTATCCCCAGCATCCCGCTGCAGTCGATCAACGCTTTCCTGCTCAGCAACCGCATCCTGGACAGCACCGAAGCCTTCCAGCAGGCGCCGTACATCGTCGCAGGCCAGGGCGAGCGTGTGGTCAGCGGCATGGGTGACCGCATCTATGCCCGTGGCACCTTTGATCCGGCCCACGCCTCGTACGGCATCTTCCGGCAGGGCAAGGTCTACACCGATCCGGTCACCCACGAGCAACTGGGCGTGAACGCCGACAACATGGGCGGTGGCGAGATCGTTGCCACCGAAGGTGATATCGCCACCCTGAACCTGCAGCGCTCCAGCGAGGAAGTGCGCCTTGGCGACCGTCTGTTCGTCAGCGAAGAACGCCCGGTGAATTCCACTTTCCTGCCCAGCGCGCCCAGCCGTGCCATCAGTGGCACCATCCTGGATGTGCCACGGGGTGTTACACAGATCGGCAAGTACGATGTGGTTACCCTGGACCGCGGCAGCCGCGACGGGCTGCAGGAAGGCAACGTGTTGGCCATCTACAAGACCGGTGAAACGGTGCGCGACCGCATCACTGGCGAGCAGGTGAAAATCCCCGACGAACGGGCCGGCCTGCTGATGGTGTTCCGCACTTATCAAAAGCTCAGCTATGGTTTAGTGCTTAACGCCAATCGCTCCCTGGCAGTGATGGACAAGGTGCAAAATCCCTGACCATCCGGGAAAGTTGTTAAACAGTTACCAACAGAGTTATCCACAGCTTTTACCTGCCGCTGCACAGGGGCCTGAATCAAGGATGATCAGATGCCGCTCTTTGCCAACGCTTCACTTCCCCTCGACGAATTGGAGGCGCGTCTGCGCCTTCATCGTCTGCCCGATACAGGGCCCAAGCGCTTTCATCAACTGCTGGAGACCTTCGGCTCGGCTGCCGAGGCCTTGCGCGGGCCGCTGTCGGTTTGGCGCAAACTGAACCTTTCGTCGGCCGCCTGCGAGGCTCGCGACAGTGCCGACATCAAGGCCGGCGCAGGGGCCGCGATGGCCTGGCTAGAGCATCCGGGCCAGCATTTACTGATGTGGGACGACCCTGGCTACCCCGCCCTGCTGGCCGAAACCAGTGCCGCCCCACCCCTGCTGTTTGTCGCTGGCGACCCTGCCATCCTGGAGAAACCGCAACTGGCGATCGTCGGTAGCCGCCGTGCTTCACGCCCGGGGCTGGACACCGCCGCCGCGTTTTCCCGCAGCCTGGCCAAGGCCGGTTTTGTCATCACCAGTGGCCTGGCAGCGGGTGTCGATGGCGCCGCTCACCAGGCCGCGCTGGACGTGGGCGGGCAGACAATCGGGGTGCTTGGTACGGGTATCCAAAAACTTTATCCACAGCGGCACAAGGCCCTCGCCGCGCAGATGGCGGCATCGGGCAGCGCGGTGGTTTCCGAGTTTCCGCTGGACGCAGGGCCCGTGGCGGCCAACTTCCCGCGACGCAACCGCATCATCAGTGGCTTGTCCCTGGGCGTGCTGGTGGTGGAAGCCAGCCTGGCCAGCGGTTCGCTGATCACCGCGCGCCTGGCCAACGAGCAGGGCCGTGAGGTGTATGCCATTCCCGGCTCCATTCATCACCCCGGCGCCAAGGGTTGTCACCAGTTGATTCGCGACGGCGCACAGTTGGTCGAGACCGTAGAGCACATCCTGGAACCCCTGCGGGGCTGGCAACGCGTGTCGGCGCCCTGCCCCGAGCCGGATCATCCCTTGCTGGCGCTGCTGCATGCCGCGCCGCAAAGCAGCGAAGCCCTGGTGCGCTCCAGCGCCTGGCCCTTGCCCAAGGTGTTGCAGGCCCTGACGGAGCTTGAGCTTGAAGGGCGCGTAGTCAACGAGGCCGGACGTTGGTTTGCGCGGATTAGCTAAGTACACTGCTCACAGCATTCAAGCGGAGTAGCAATGATGGTGAGCAGTTGGCGTGTGCAACAAGCCGCGCGTGATGTGAAGGCAGGCGCGGTGATTGCCTATCCAACCGAAGCGGTTTGGGGCCTGGGGTGCAACCCTTGGGACGAAGAGGCGGTGTACCGCTTGTTGGCGATCAAGGCGCGGCCTGTGGAAAAGGGCCTGATCCTGGTGGCCGACAACATCCGCCAGTTCGATTTCCTGTTCGAGGACTTCCCCGAAGCCTGGATCGATCGCATGGCCAGCACCTGGCCCGGTCCCAACACCTGGTTGGTACCGCACCAGGGGCTGCTGCCCGAGTGGATCACCGGCAAGCACAACAGCGTGGCGATACGGGTCAGCGATCATCCGCTGGTGCGTGAGCTGTGCTCGCTGGTGGGGCCCATCGTGTCCACCTCCGCCAACCCAGCGGGCCGTCCGCCGGCCATGACGCGGCTGCGGATCGAGCAGTATTTCCGGGGTGAAGTGGATGTGGTGCTCACTGGCGCCCTGGGTGGGCGCAAGAGCCCCAGCGTGATTCGCGATCTGGTCACCGGTGAAGTCATCCGCCCGTAGTCACAGAAACTATCTTTATGTGGGGGCAACGCCCTGGGGAGGACGACTCTGTGGGAGCAAAGCTTGCTCGCGAGGCGCCGGCACTGACGTCATCGCGAGCAAGCTTTGCTCCCACAGTGTGTACATCGCCAATTTATCCTATCAAGGCAACAGAATCGTTGAACCCATGGTACGGCGCGCCGAGAGCTCGGTCTGCGCCTTGGCCGCTTCGGCCAGCGGGTAACGCTGGCTGATCTCCACGTGCAGCTTGCCGCTGGTAATCATGCCGAACAGCTCATCGGCCATGGCCTGCAGGGTGCCTGCAGTGGCATAAGTACCCAAGGTCGGACGGGTCACATACAGCGAGCCCTTCGACGCCAGAATACCCAGGTTCACACCGCTGACCGCACCGGACGCATTGCCGAAGCTGACCACCAGCCCACGCGGCTCTACGCAGTCCAGCGAGGTTTCCCAGGTATCCTTGCCCACGCCGTCATACACCACCTGGCATTTCTTGCCGTCGGTCAGTTCCAGCACGCGCTTGGTCACGTCCTCATGGCTGTAGTCGATGGTTTCCCATGCGCCCAGCTCTTTTGCCCGGGCCGCCTTTTCCGGCGAGCTGACGGTACCGATCAGCTTGGCGCCAATGGCCTTGGCCCATTGGCACGCCAGGGAGCCCACGCCGCCCGCAGCCGCATGGAACAGAATGGTTTCGTCACGCTTGAGCTCGTAGGTCTGGCGGAACAGGTACTGCACGGTCAGGCCCTTGAGCATTACGGCGGCTGCCTGTTCGAAGCTGATGGCGTCGGGCAGCTTGACCAGCACGGCAGCCGGCAGGGTATGCACCTCGCTATAGGCGCCCAGCGGGCCGCCGGCGTAGGCCACGCGATCGCCCACCTTCACCGAGGTTACTTCCCTGCCTATCGCCTCCACCACGCCTGCACCTTCGGTGCCCTGCCCCGACGGCAACGACGGCACCGGGTACAGGCCGCTGCGGTAATAGGTGTCGATGTAGTTCAGGCCGATGGCCTTGTTGCGCACCCGCACTTCCTGTGGGCCTGGCTCGGCCGGCTGGAAATCGACGAACTCGAGGACTTCCGGACCACCGTTAGCGCTGAACTGGATACGTTTGGCCATCTGCAATCTCCTTAACCGGGCAGGGAAAGCCTCTATCGGACGCTTTTGTCTGCGCGCCGTCAACCGCTCAAAGCGGGCCACCGGTGCTATGCTACGCGCCGAATTTGCTCTCGGGCGGCGGTTTTCCCCAGCGCTGCCCGGCCTTTGCCCGTTACAAGGTGATGCCATGACTACCCGCACCGAAGCCGTAAAAGCCTACCTGCTCGACCTGCAAGAGCGGATTTGCCACGCCCTTGAAACCGAAGACGGCGGCGCCCGCTTCGTCGAGGACGCCTGGACCCGAGCAGCCGGTGGCGGCGGCCGAACCCGAGTGATCGAAAATGGCGCGGTGATCGAAAAAGGCGGGGTCAACTTCTCCCACGTCTTCGGCAGCGGCCTGCCGCCGTCGGCCAGCGCCCATCGTCCTGAACTGGCCGGCCGTGGCTTCGAGGCCCTGGGCGTGTCGCTGGTGATCCACCCGCACAACCCCCACGTACCGACCTCTCACGCCAACGTGCGCTTCTTCATCGCCGAGAAAGAAGGCGAGGAGCCGGTGTGGTGGTTCGGCGGCGGCTTCGACCTGACCCCCTACTACGGCAACGAAGACGACTGCATCCATTGGCACCGCGTGGCCGAGCGCGCCTGTGCGCCGTTTGGTGAAGACGTGTACCCGCGCTACAAGGCCTGGTGCGACCGCTACTTCCACATCAAGCACCGCAACGAGCCACGCGGCGTGGGCGGCCTGTTCTTCGACGACCTGAACGAGTGGGACTTCGACACCAGCTTCGCCTTCATGCGCGCCATTGGCGACGCCTACATCGAGGCCTACCTGCCGATCGTCCAGCGTCGCAAGGCTGCGGCCTACACCCCGCAACAGCGCGAGTTCCAGGAATTCCGCCGCGGCCGCTATGTGGAGTTCAACCTGGTGTACGACCGTGGCACCCTGTTCGGCCTGCAGTCGGGCGGGCGTACCGAGTCGATCCTCATGTCGCTGCCACCCCAGGTGCGCTGGGGCTATGACTGGAAGGCCGTGCCGGGCAGCGAAGAAGCGCTGCTGACCGAGTATTACCTGACCGACCGCGACTGGCTTGGCCAGGCCTGACGGCCGCTGTGGATAACCCTTTTATTGCCTGCCCTTGATTAGGAACCGCCTGAATGGATCGCTACGTCGTCTTCGGTAACCCGATTGGCCACAGCAAGTCGCCCGCCATCCACCGCCTGTTTGCCGAGCAGACTGGCCAGACCATGGAATATGGCGCGCGCCTGGCGCCGCTGGATGACTTCGCCGGCAACGCACGCGAGTTCTTCCAGGACGGCCTGGGTGCCAACGTAACGCTGCCCTTCAAGGAAGACGCCTTCCGCCTGTGCAGCGTACTCACCCCACGCGCCGAGCGTGCTGGCGCGGTGAACATGCTGACCCGTCTGCCCGACGGCACCCTGCGCGGTGACAATACCGACGGCGTGGGCCTGGTGCGCGACCTGATCAACAACGCCGGCGTTACCCTGGCGGGCAAGCGCATCCTGCTGCTGGGTGCCGGTGGCGCGGTGCGTGGCGTGGTGGAATCGCTGCTGGAGCAGAAGCCGGTGTCGCTGGTCATCGCCAACCGCACCGTCGACAAGGCTGAGCTGCTGGCGCAGATCTTCGCCGGCCTGGGCCCGGTGGCCGCCAGCGGTTTCGACTGGCTGGAAGAGCCTGTGGATATCATCATCAACGCCACGTCGGCCAGCCTGGCCGGCGACCTGCCGCCGATCAGCAGCAGTCTGATCCAGCCGGGCGTCACCGTGTGTTACGACATGATGTACGGCAAGGAGCCCACGCCGTTCTGCCGCTGGGCCGCCGAACATGGCGCCGCCCAGGCGCTGGACGGCTTTGGCATGCTGGTGGAACAGGCTGCCGAGGCGTTCACCTACTGGCGCGGCGTGACGCCGGACTCCAAGGCCGTCATGGCCAGCCTGCGCCAGGAAATGGCCGCCGGTTAAGGCTCGAAGCGGATTGGGCAGTGCGCTGCCCCTTCCAGCTTGTGCAACTCCTCCACCACCTGCGCCCGTGCGTGGCGCAGCGTCAGGCTGCGGTCCTGGGCGCGCAGGCGGCGCGCTTCCTGGTGCAGCATCTCCACCCCTGAATAATCGATGAAGTTGATCTGCTGGGCGTCGATCACCACGTGCTGGCCCTGGGCGCGTTGCAGCCGCACCTGCAGGTAATGGCTGGCGCCGAAGAAGATCGAACCGCCCACCCGCAGCACCTCCTCATCACCGTCGCGCCATTGCTGCACCCGTGGCTGCGAGGTGCGCTTGAGGTAAAAAAACAGCGACGCCAGCACCCCGGCATAGATCGCTGTCTGCAACTCCAGCAGCAAGGTGGCCAGGCAGGTCAGGGTCATCACCACGAACTCCGGGCGGCTGACCCGGAACAACGCCCGAATGCCGCGATGGTCGATGAGGCCCCAACTGATCAGCAGGATGCTGCCGGCCATGGCCGGTATCGGAATCTGCGCGATCAGGTGTGCCCCGGTCACGGCGAACAGCGCCACCCACATCGCCGAAAACATCCCGGCCAACGGCGAGCAGGCGCCTGCGTCGTAGCTCAGGCCCGAGCGGGTAAAGGAGCCCGCCGACAGCGAACCGGAAAAGAATGCGCCAACGATATTGGACAGCCCCTGAGCACGGACTTCCTGGTTAGCATCGAGCAACTGTTGCGAACGTGCAGAGATCGAGCGGGCAATCGACAGGCTGGTAACCAGCCCCAGCATCCCCACCGCCACCGCGCTGGGCAGCAGTCTCAGCACCAGCGCAGGGTCCGTAGGCAGCGGGCTGAAAGGCGGCAACTGCCCCACGAACGCGCTGACCCGCTGTACATGGCCGAACATCGACGACCACAGCGCGGCCAGCAGGCTGCCGCTGACCAGCGCGATCAGCAACGTCGGCCAGCGTGGCACCAGGGCCTTCAGCACCAGGCCCAGCACCAGGGTGAACAGGCCCAGCAGCAATGACGGCCGGTCCAGTTCCGTGAGGTGCTGGAACAGGCTGGTCAGGCTCGCCAGGGCGGTGGCCTGGCTGCTCAGTTGGATGCCCATCAGGCTCGGCAACTGGCCTATGGCGATGACAATGGCGGCGCCCAGGGTGAAGCCCAGCACCACCGAATGGGAGACGAAGTTCACCAGCGCGCCGAAGCGCAGCATGCCCAGCAGCCATTGAAAGATGCCGGCCAGGAACGTCAGCAGCAGGATCAGGGTGACGTAATCATTGCTGGCGGGCACGGCCAGTGGGCTGACGCTGGCGTACAGCACAATGGAAATGGCTGCCGTGGGGCCGCAGATCAGGTGCCAGGACGAACCCCACAGGCAGGCGATCAATACCGGGATGATGGCGGCGTACAAGCCGTACTCGGGCGGCAGGCCGGCGATCAGCGCGTAGGCGATGGATTGCGGCAGCGCCAGGATGGCGCCGCTGAGCCCCACCACTACGTCGCGCCCGACGCTGGCGCGGGTCTGGCGGGGGAGCCAGGTGAGGAAGGGCAGCAGTTTTGCCAGTCGGGTACCGCGCATGGGGTCCTCTTTGATTGAAATCGGGTTGCGGCCTTCCCGAGCTTCGCCCGGTCCCACAAGGGCAGGCATTCCCCATGTGGGACCGGGCGAAGCTCGGGAAGCGAACGACGCGGTCTACAGTTTGGCTTTTACAGCAGGCAACGCATCCTGCCCTTCGACTGTCTTCACCCCTTCCAGCCACTTGTCCAGCACGGCAGGATTGGCTTTTATCCACTTCCTGGCAGCATCGGGGTAGCTCGCCTTGGTCTTCACCACGTCGGCCATGATGCTGTTCTCCATGTCCAGGGTAAAGCTCAGGTTGCCCAGCAGCTTCGCCACGTTCGGGCAGGCCTGTGCATAACCCTTGCGGGTCAGGGTGTAGACGCTGCCGTTGCTGCCAAAATACGCTTCGCCGCCAGTCAGGTAGTGCATCTTGATCTCGACGTTCATCGGGTGTGGGGTCCAGCCCAGGAACACCACGAAGCGTTTCTTATCCACAGCCCGCCGCACTTCCGACAGCATCGCCTGCTCGCTGGATTCCACCAGCTTCCATTTGCCCAGGTCGAACTCGTTCTTCTTGATGATCTGCTGAATCGACAAGTTGGCCGGCGCACCGGAGCCGATGCCGTAGATCTTGCCGCCAAACTGCTCGGCATGTTTGTTCAGGTCGGCGAAGCTGTGCACGCCTGCGTCCCACACATAGTCCGGCACCGCCAGGGTGAACTCGGTGCCTTCCAGATTCTTGCTGTACTGGGTGACATCGCCGGTAGCCACAAACTTGTCGTAGAAGCCCTGCTGCGCCGGCATCCAGTTGCCCAGGAACACATCCACCTTGCCGTCCTTCAGGCCGCCATAGGTGATCGGCACGGCCAGGGTATCGACCTTGGCCTTGTAGCCCAGGCCATCGAGTAGCAAGCCGGTGATGGCATTGGTGGAAGCGATGTCGCTCCAGCCAGGGTCGGCCATCTGCACCGTGCTGCAGCTTTGCTCGTCGGCCAGCGCGTGCAGGCTGGTCACCGTCAGCAGCGCGAATACAACCTGTGTGGATAACTTCATCGGACTTCCCCTCGAACGTTATTAGTCTTGGCAGGGTTGTGGATAACGGGCGTTGCGCTCCAGATCGTCCAGGTCGATGTGGTTGCGCATGTACTGCTGACTGGCGTCCACCAGCGGCTGGTGGTCCCAGCTCTTCAGCTTGCCCAGGCTCAGCGCCTGGGCCACCAGGCGGCGGCGACGCTGGCTGGCGAGCACCTGTAGGCGTATCGCCGGCACGTCCCATTTGGCCCGCGCCTCGGCCAGCAGTGCGGTGAACAGTGCCTGGTGTGCAGGTGACTGGCTCAAGTCCTCACGTTCCTGCGGGTCGCGGCGTACGTCGTAGAGTAGGCAAGGGTCGTCCTCGCTGTAGATAAATTTGAAATCGCCGCGACGAATCATCATCAGCGGGCCGACGGTGCCTTCGGCCATGTACTCGCCGAACACCTCGTCATGGCCGCCCTGCCCTTGCAGGTGACTCAGCAACGAGCGGCCATCCAGCGGCAACAGTGGATCGACAGTACCGCCGGCCATTTCCACCAGCGTAGGCAGCAAGTCGGCCGTCGATACCGCCGCGCTCACTCGCCCGGCCTGGAACTGTCCTGGTGCGCACACCAGCAACGGCACCCGCGCCGACATCTCGAACCAGTGCATCTTGTACCAGAGCCCCCGCTCGCCCAGCATGTCGCCGTGGTCGCCGGAAAAGACGATGATGGTGTCCTCGGCCAGGCCCGTGTCGGCGAGGGTTTCCAGCAGCTTGCCGACATTGCTGTCGATGTAGCTGCACGCGCCGAAGTAGGCGCGGCGGGCATCGCGAATCTTGTCCACAGGCAGCGGCTTGTCCCACAGGTCGTAGACCTTGAGCAGGCGCTGGGAGTGCGGATCCAGCTCATGCTGCCCAGGCACATTGGCCGGCAGCGGGATATCTTCGTCGCGGTACAGGTCCCAGAAACGCTTGGGGATGGTGTAGGGGTCATGCGGGTGGGTCATGGACACGGTCAGGCAGAATGGCTGCTCGCCGCTTTCGCGCACATGGTCGTACAGATACTGCTGCGCCTTGAACACCACCTCTTCATCGAAATCCAGCTGGTTGGTACGCACGCAGGGCCCGGCCTGCAGCACCGACGACATGTTGTGGTACCAGCTGGGGCGCACGTCCGGCTCGTCCCAATTCACCGCCCAGCCGTAGTCGGCCGGGTAGATATCGCTGGTCAGGCGCTCTTCATAGCCGTGCAACTGGTCCGGGCCGCAGAAATGCATCTTGCCCGACAGCGCCGTTCGGTAGCCCAGGCGGCGCAGGTAATGGGCATAAGTGGGCACATCGGCGGGGAAGTCGGCAGCATTGTCGTAGGCGCCGATCTTGCTGGGCAGCTGGCCGCTGACCAGGGTGAACCGCGAAGGCGCGCACAGCGGGCTGTTGCAGTACGCGGCGTCAAACACCACGCCGGTTTCCGCCAAGCGGCTGAGGTTGGGCAGTTTGATCGGCGAATTCGCGGCGTAGAAAGGCAACAGCGGCGCGGCCATCTGATCGGCCATGATGAAGAGGATGTTCTTGCGCTTCATGGGTGGGCGGCATTCCATAGTGTTGAATTATGCGAAAGTGCTCGCCAACCAGAATGCGATCGCGCTGAAATGCGGTAAAGCCCACACCGGGCAATGCCTAGGATAAGCACAGCTAATGTTTGATAGCCTCGCCGACCTGTCCCTGGACCTGCTGCGCGCCTTTGAATGCGCAGCCCGTCATCGCAGCTTCACCGTGGCCGCCGCCGAACTGGGCACCACCCAGCCCGCCGTCAGCCAGCAGATCAAGCGCCTGGAAGAGCAACTGGCCACGCGCCTGTTCGACCGCATCTACCGCGGCATCGAACTGACCGACGCTGGCCGCACTCTGTTCGAGTCCGTGCAGTCGGGCTTCGAGGCCATCGACCAGGGCCTGGCCGCCATCACTACCCAGCCGCAACACGAAGTGCTGCAGGTGGCCACCGACTTCGCTTTTGCCGCCTACTGGCTGATGCCGCGCCTGCACCGCTTCCACCAGGCTCACCCGCATGTGGATGTGAGCCTGGTGACCAGCGAACGCAGCCACGCCATGCTGCGGGCCGATATCGACGTGGCGGTGCTGTTTGGCGATGGTCGCTTCAAGCAGGGGGACAGCCACTGGCTGTTTGCCGAGGAAGTCTTCCCCGTGTGCAGCCCGCGTCTGCTGGAAGGCCGCGCCCTGCCCTTGTCGCCCCAGGCATTGCTGGACCTGCCGTTGCTGCACCTGCGCGGGGAAAGCACCAGCCACTGGTTCAACTGGGCGGGGTTATTCCGCCAACTGCATATCCCCAGTGCGCCGGCGCCGGGGCAGTTGCGGTTCGACAACTACACCCTGCTGATCCAGGCCGCCATTGCCGGCCAGGGCGTGGCCATTGGTTGGCGGCACCTGGTGGATGCGTTGATCGAGCAGGGGTTGCTATGCCGGCCGATCGCCGAGACGGCCAGTTCGGCGTTGGGGTATTACGTGGTGGTGCCGCAGCGCAAGCGGCGGGGGGAGATGATTGGGCGGTTTGTGGAGTGGTTGATGGCTGAACAGGTGCAGGGTAGGAGCTGGTAATCTTCGGTTATCCACAAGCGGGAGAACGACTGTGCAACCAATCCAGGGCTACCACGCCCACATCTACTTCGACGCCTCGACCGTCGACCAGGCGCGGGCGCTCTGCGAAGAAGCCGCGCGGCAGTTGCCGGTGGTCATGGGCCGGGTGCATGAAAAGCGGGTGGGGCCGCATCCCGAGTGGAGTTGCCAGTTGGCGTTTGAGCCGGAAGCGGTGGTGCAGGTGTTGCCATGGCTGGCGATGAACCGCAACGGGTTGGTGGTGTTCATGCACCCGTTGAGTGGCGATGAGCTGGCGGACCACCGCGATCATGCGATCTGGATGGGGGCGGTGCGGCCTTTGAAACTATCGGTGTTCGGCGCCGATTGATTTTGTGTGGGGCCGGGCGAAGCTCGGGAAAAAGTCGCCGCGGTTCTCAAGGGAGTCCGCAGTGTCTGCTTCCCGAGCTTCGCCCGGTCCCACAAGGGTGTTGCGGGCTTATCAGTTCAACACACCATCGAGAATCTCGTACACCACGCCGGTACCGACCGAGATCAGCACCACGTCAGTGCCCAGGCGGCGCCATTCGTAGCCCGGGTAGCGTGGCAGCTGCGACAGGGCGCGGCTGTCCAGGCGCTTGCCGTAGCCGTGGGGCAGTGGGCGGCCTTTGACTACGTGCACGTTCGGTGGCAGCGGGCTGCCGCGGCCGAAGGTGTCGCGGTGCTGCTGGATGGTCTGGCGCACAGGGCCGAAGTCCTGTGGCGGACGGTTGCCACCGCCGGCGTGCTGCTGTTGCTGCGGGGCGCCGTGTTCGTTGCCGCGATCGCCACCCTGTTGCTGGTGCTGCTCGCCGCCCTGACGCTGGTCATCAGGGCCAGGGGCCGCTTGCAGCAGTGGGGTGACGCCAACCAGCAGCACGCCCAAGCCTGCGATTACAGTTTTTGGCAGTTTCATACGCGTTCCTCGCGGTGGTGTGTCAAAAGGGGGATCAGTAAGCCAGCACGCCTTGCAGCACTTGGTAAACCACACCGGTACCGTCCTGGATCAGCACGATATCCGGGCCGTAGGCGATCCACTGGTAGCCTGGGTAGTAAGGCAGTTGTTCCAGCTCACGCGGGCCCAGCGGGCGGCCGTAGCCAGGTGCCAGCGGGCGACCCTGGACCACGAACACACCTGGCGGCAGGCGTTCGGCACGGCCGAAGTAGCCGCGATGTTCGAAGGCGTGCTGGCGGATTGGGCCGAAGTCGCGCGGCGGTGGGCCGCCGTGGTCGAAGCGACGGTCGTCACGATGATCGCGGTGGTCATCACGGTGATCGTAATGACCATCCGGGCCACCAGGGCCGCCTGGGCCCCATTGATCGGCATGGGCCAGGCCAGTCAGGCCGACGAGTGCAAGGCCGAGGCTGGCAATCAGTGGCTTGGAGAGTTTCATCGAGCGAATCCTCACTGCTCAAACAACAAAAAAGGGAACCGGATCTTAGCGATCAGGTTCCCTCTGGTCTGTGAAATTAGTCAGATTTATCAGCAACTAATTCCTTTGTAACAAAACATTTACCTTCAGCTGACCCGCACCTTACGTACGCCCTGGGCCAGGGCCGAGCACAGTTCCAGCACGTCGCCCACGGCCTGGTCTTCAGACGGGGCGTTGGCTATCTTGTCCACCAGTGCCGAACCCACCACCACACCGTCGGCCAAGCGAGCGATGGCTGCTGCCTGCTCGGGGGTACGGATGCCGAAACCGACGCTGATCGGCAGGCTGGTGTGGCGGCGCAGGCGCTCAATGGCGCTGCTGACGGCTTCAGTGGTAGCGGAACCGGCACCGGTCACGCCGGCTACCGACACGTAGTAGACGAAGCCGGAGCTGCGTTCCAACACGCGCGGCAGACGCGCATCGTCGGTGGTCGGCGTGGTCAGGCGGATGAAGTCGATGCCAGCAGCCTGGGCCGGGGTGGCCAGTTCGGCGTCGTGCTCGGGCGGCAGGTCGACGATGATCAGGCCATCGACACCGGCTTGCTTGGCTTCGGCCACGAAGGCCTCCACGCCAAAGCGATGGATCGGGTTGTAGTAACCCATCAGCACGATCGGCGTGGTGGTGTTGTCGACGCGGAACTCACGCACCATCTTCAGGGTTTTCGCCAGCGTCTGCCCGGCGTCCAGGGCACGCAGGGTAGCCAGCTGGATGGCAACGCCGTCCGCCATCGGATCGGTGAAGGGCATGCCCAGTTCGATCACGTCGGCGCCAGCGGCGGGCAGGCCCTTGAGGATGGCCAGGGAGGCATCGTAGCCAGGGTCGCCTGCGGTCACGAAGGTAACCAGGGCGGCACGGCCTTCGGCTTTCAGGTCGGCGAAACGTTGTTCTAGACGGCTCATGCCAGTTTCTCCTGCTCGGCGGCGGCCATATGGCTCATCACGGTTTGCATGTCTTTGTCGCCACGGCCGGACAGGCAGACGACCATCAGGTGATCCTTGGGCAGGGTCGGCGCGCGCTTGATGGCTTCAGCCAGGGCGTGGGCGGTCTCCAGGGCCGGGATGATGCCTTCCAGGCGGCAGGTGGTGTGGAACGCGGCCAGGGCTTCTTCGTCGGTGATGCTGACGTAGTTCACGCGCTTGATCTCGTGCAACCAGGCGTGTTCCGGGCCGATGCCGGGGTAGTCCAGGCCGGCGGAAATCGAGTGGGCGTCGGTAATCTGGCCGTCGCCGTCCTGCAGCAGGTAGGTGCGGTTGCCGTGCAGTACGCCCGGTACGCCGCCGTTCAGGCTGGCTGCGTGCTTGTCGGTGTCCACGCCGTGGCCGCCGGCTTCAACGCCGATGATCTCGACGCTGGCATCGTCCAGGAACGGGTGGAACAGGCCCATGGCGTTGGAGCCACCGCCCACGCAGGCCACCAGGCTGTCGGGCAGGCGCCCTTCCTTGGCGTGCAACTGCTCGCGGGTTTCCTTGCCGATGATCGACTGGAAGTCGCGAACCATGGCCGGGTACGGGTGCGGGCCGGCCACGGTACCGATCAGGTAGAAGGTGTCGTCGACGTTGGTCACCCAGTCGCGCAGCGCTTCGTTCATGGCGTCTTTCAAGGTGCCGGTGCCGGCGGTGACTGGCACGATCTCGGCACCCAGCAGGCGCATGCGGAATACGTTGGCCTGCTGGCGCTCGATGTCGGTGGCGCCCATGTAGATCACGCAAGGCAGGCCGAAGCGCGCAGCCACGGTGGCGGTGGCCACGCCGTGCATGCCGGCGCCGGTTTCGGCGATCAGGCGTTTCTTGCCCATGCGCTTGGCCAGCAACACTTGGCCAATGCAGTTGTTCACTTTGTGCGCGCCGGTGTGGTTCAGCTCTTCGCGCTTGAAGTAGATCTTGGCGCCGCCGCAGTGTTCGGTCAGGCGTTCGGCGAAGTACAGCGGGTTAGGACGGCCGATGTAGTCGCGCTGGAAGTAGGCCAGCTGTTCGAGGAATTCGGGGTCGGCCTTGGCGGCTTCGTATTCGCGGGCCAGGTCGAGCACCAACGGCATCAGGGTTTCAGCCACGTAGCGGCCGCCGAAGGCGCCAAACAGGCCGTTGGCGTCGGGGCCGGTGCGCAGGGTAGTCTGGGTCATGGGTCGCTCCAGGTGAAAATGAATAGGTCAGCTATGAATCTACTGTAACCACGGCACGCCTTGAATAAAACCGATAAGATTGCTGCAACCTGTCAGGAAAACTCACAGATACCATGAGCCGCGACCTGCCCCCTCTCAATGCCTTGCGCGCCTTCGAGTCTACAGCCCGGCTGAATAGCGTAAGCCGCGCCGCCGAACAGCTGCACGTCACCCACGGGGCCATCAGCCGGCAATTGAAGGTGCTGGAGGAGCACTTGGGGGTGAGCCTGTTCGTCAAGGAAGGACGGGGCCTGAAACTCACAGATGCCGGGCAGCGCCTGCGCGATGCCAGCGCGGATGCGTTCGAGAGACTGCGCACGGCTTGTGCAGAGATCAGCCAGGGCGCCAGCGATGCGCCGTTCGTGCTGGGCTGCTCCGGCAGCCTGCTGGCGCGCTGGTTCATTCCGCGGCTGGGCAAGCTCAATGCGGATTTGCCGGACTTGCGCTTGCACCTGTCGGCCGCCGAAGGTGACCTGGACCCCCGCCGCCCTGGCCTGGATGCCTGGCTGGTGTTCGCCGAGCCGCCCTGGCCTGCAGACATGAAGGTCTACGAGTTGGCCGTGGAACGCATCGGCCCAGTCCTGAGCCCGCGTTTCAGTGGCTTTGATGCGCTGGCAACTGCCCCGGCCCAGGCACTGGCCGGCGTACCCTTGCTGCACACCACCTCGCGCCCGCAGGCCTGGCCCAACTGGGCACACAGCCACGGCATGGCGCCCGGCCAGTTGCGCAACGGCCAGGGGTTCGAGCATTTGTATTATCTGCTGGAGGCGGCGGTGGCCGGCCTGGGGGTGGCCATCGCCCCGGAACCGCTGGTCATCGACGACCTGCGGGCAGGGCGACTGGCAGCGCCGTGGGGTTTCAGCGAAACCTCGGCGCGCCTGGCGCTATGGGTGCCCCGGCGCGCCGATGATGGACGCGCCCGGCAGCTGGCGCACTGGCTCACGGCGGAGCTGGCGCGCCAGACGGATTAGTTGCCGCGTTTGACCAGCAGGTAGCCGGCCAGCAGGCCCAGCGCGCCAATGGCGACGCCTGCAGTGGTCCAAGGGTGTTCCTGCGCGTAGTCGCGGGTAGCCACGCCGGTTTCGCGGGTTTTCACCTTCACGTCTTCATACACGTCGCTGAGCAGATGACGCGAGTGTTTCAGTGCATTTTCGGCGTTGGCGCGCAGGCTTTTCAGGGTTTTGCGCGACTCGTCGGACGCATCGTCCTTCAAGCTCTCCAGCGATTTGAGCAGACTTTCGATTTCCGCTTCCATGCTTTGCAACGAAGCTTTGCGAAGTGAAGTAGCCATAGGTGTCTCTCCTGCGTGGTGAGTTGCGTGTGTAAGTTTCCGACTGCGGCGCTTCAGGAAAGTGCAGTGCATCTGAACTTTTAGGCCCCGTTTCGGCACAGAGCTAAAAGGCCACCTACGCTCAAGACCACTATCGAAAGGAGATTCACCATGTCTGACCATCGCACCTACAAGCTGATCGAACTGGTTGGTTCTTCGGCCAACAGCATCGAAGAAGCGATCAACAACGCCCTGGCCGAGGCCGGCAAGACCGTCAAGCACCTGGAGTGGTTTGAAGTGCTGGAAACCCGTGGGCATATCGAGAACAACAAGGCCGCGCACTTTCAGGTGACCCTGAAGGTAGGCTTCCGCATAGAAAATAGCTGACAGCATTTCCGGACGCGTCCTACTGGCCGAAAGGCCAGTATTCCGCTACAAACATTGCTGGGGGGCACCGGTAACGCTACCGGGCGCTTTTTTGCTTTGTTCTGACCAGGGAATGTGACCGATGAAGAAGATTTTGTTGGCAGCAGGGTTGTTATGCATGGCGGGTTCGGCACTGGCGGCAGGCAAGCCGTGCGAAGAACTGAAATCGGAAATCGCCGCGAAACTCGATGCGAAAGGCGTTAGCCATTACACGCTGGAAATTGCCGACAAAGGTACCGGTGGCAAGGTGGTAGGCACCTGCGAAGCCGGCCGCAAGGAAATCGTGTACAAACGCTGAGCCTTTTCGGGCTCTGCAAATTTCTGTGGGAGCGGGCTCTGCCCGCGAAGTCGACACCGCGACCTGTCAGGAAAGACCGCGGCGTCTGCTTCGCGGGCAGAGCCCGCTCCCACAGTTTCGATTGCAGGTTGTGTTTTCAGCCTTTTGCGAGCTGCGCCAGCAGTTCGTAGGAATGCAGCCGGTCGGCGTGTTCGTACAGGTCGCAGGTGAAGATCAGTTCGTCTGCCTGAGTCTGCTCCAGCAATACATCCAGCTTGGCGCGAATCTTCTGTGGGCTGCCGACCATGGCCAGGCCCAGGAAGTCAGCTACGGCTGCTTTCTCGTGGGGCAACCAGCGCCCTTCCATGCTGTCCACCGGCGGTTGTTGCACCAGACTCTGCCCGCGCATCAGGTTGAGGATGCGCTGGTACACCGAGGTGGCCAGGTAGTCGGCCTGCTCGTCGGTGTCGGCCGCCACCAGCGGCACGCCCAGCATCACGTACGGCTTGTCCAGCACGTCCGACGGCTTGAAGTGGTTGCGGTACACGCGAATCGCTTCGTGCATATAGCGCGGTGCGAAATG
Source organism: gamma proteobacterium L18 (assembly GCA_000497835.1). Classification (GTDB taxonomy): domain Bacteria; phylum Pseudomonadota; class Gammaproteobacteria; order Pseudomonadales; family Pseudomonadaceae; genus Aquipseudomonas. The sequence goes on from KI547172.1 coordinate 293,999, forward strand.
CGAGGCGAAGGCGTAGGGCAAACCGTACATGCCAGCCAACTGCGCGCTGAACAGGCTGGAGCCCAGCAGCCAGATCGGCACCTGGGTACCGGTGCCCGGTACGGCGATCACTTTTTGATCAGGTGTGCGGGGGCCCAGGTAGCTCATCAGTTCGCGCACGTCATCGGGGAAGTCGTCGGCGCTGCCCGAACGCTCGCGGCGCAGGGCGCGGGCGGTCATCTGGTCGGAGCCTGGTGCGCGGCCCAGGCCCAGGTCGATACGGCCCGGGTACAGGCTTTCCAGGGTGCCGAACTGCTCGGCAATCACCAGTGGCGCATGGTTGGGCAGCATCACCCCGCCGCTGCCCACGCGGATGGTGGAAGTACCCCCCGCCAGATAGCCCAGCAGCACGGAGGTGGCCGAACTGGCGATGCCATCCATGTTGTGGTGCTCGGCCACCCAGAAGCGGTGGTAACCGAACTTCTCCAGGTGTTGCGCCAGGTCCAGCGAGTTGCGCAGCGAATGCGCAGGGCCCTTGTCGGCGCGCACGGGCACCAGGTCCAGGGCGGAAATCTTGATATCGGCGAGTCGTGTCATGGGGCAGGTCCTCAGTCGTCAACGGGGAGGCTGGCGCGCGCGGTCCACCCTGCCCTTTACCCAACAGTATGGGCATATTGAGAAACTTCAATGCGTGTTTGTCAATCGATCTGAACTTGCCAGCCTCGCCAGCCTCCTAAACTCAGTACCTGCGCGAACCTTTGCGTGCAACCCGAGGAGGCATCATGAAGAAGACAGCATCGGCGGTTTGGCAAGGCGGCCTGAAAGATGGCAAAGGCCAGATTTCCACTGAAAGCGGCGCGCTGAAAAGCAACCCATACGGCTTCAACACCCGGTTCGAAGGCCAGCCTGGGACCAACCCGGAAGAGCTGATTGGTGCGGCTCATGCGGGTTGTTTCTCGATGGCACTGTCGATGATCCTGGGCGGCGCCAACCTGACGGCCGACCGTATCGACACCATTGCCGAGGTGACGCTCGACAAAGTAGGCGAAGGCTTCGAGATCACTGCCGTGCACCTGATCCTCAAGGCCAAGGTGCCCGGTGCCACCCAGGAGCAGTTCCTGGAACTGGCCAACAAGGCCAAGGAAGGCTGCCCGGTGTCCAAGGTGCTCAAGGGCGCCAAGATCAGCCTGGATGCCACGCTGGTGAGCTGAGGCTCCATCGGAACAGATGATGGCATTTGTGGTCCAATTGTAGGAGCCGACCTTGGTCGCGATGGGTTTCACCGCGGCCAGGACCGGCTCCTACACCCATTCAGGGATGCCATCATGATCAAGCGACTGCTATTGACCCTCGCCTGCTGTGCTGCGGCCACCAGCGCTCTGGCAGCCACCAAGCCCTGTGAAGAACTCAAGGCCGAGATCGAAGCCAAGATCCAGGCTCAGGGCGTCACGTCCTACACCCTCGAAATCGTCAGCAATGAAGAAGTCCACGACAAGAATATGGTCGTGGGTTCATGCGAAGGCGGCAGCAAGAAAATCATCTATCAAAAGAACGACCGCTAGAACAGGCAGTTGACCGCCCTGTCCTCGGCCACCACTTTCTTGCTCGAGTCATACAGCCGTACGCTGGGGTTCAAGCCCAGCGTGCGGGCTTCGAGCAGGTAGCGCTGGCCGGCCTGAAACCCGTCATAGCGCACGTTGATGTAGCAGGTGCGTTCGTCCGGCTCCATCATGATCAGCCCGCCCGCGTAGATCTCGAAGTCATAGCGCACCATCAGGTCATGGCTGCCGGGGGTAACCTGGAAGTAACGGCCGTCGTTGAGGCGCACACCGTCCAGGCGCTCGGCCATGATTACCTTGCCGCCCAGCATGGTCATGTCGACCCAGGCCTGCTGAGGATTGACCGGTGGCAAAGGGGTGATGCTGCAACCGGCCAGGGTGGCGAGTACTGCTACAGCAAGGGCGCGGCGCATGATGGGCTCCAGTGTGGGGACAGAGCTCCAGCATACCCCCGTTATGCCGTTTACGTAGCCTGGCAGCCAGCCGGTTGCGCCTTGCCGACTACGTAACGCTGCCCGTCATACAGCTTGGCCCAGGGTTGAAAGCCCAGGCTGCCGGCCTCCAACTGGTAGCGCTGGCCGGCGTTGAAGTCCTTGAAGCTGAGCTTCATCCTGCAGTCGCGCCACAGCGGCTGCGCCACCGGGCCGATGTTGCTGGGCGCCACCGGGAATTGAAAAGTTACCCACAATTCATGAGCGCCTGGCTGCACTTCGAAGTAACGTGGGTCGGTCCAGTCATGGTTGTCGACCTTCACCGCCTTCAGCGAATTGTCGGAGCCGGCCTTCAGGTCTACCCAGGCCTGGTGCGGATCAGGGTCGGGCAAAGTGGAACAGCCGGCCACGGTCGCCAGACCGCAGACAAGGAAAAAGGCACGCATGGCAACACTCCCGATGGCAATGATGGCCGCATCGTCCCACTGAAGGATTCACGCGACAGATGATCGATCTTCTTTTTCTCAGGCGTTCAGACCTTGGGGCACTCGACCGCAAAATTCGTGTCTTGGTTCCCCTGCTGGCCGTTTTGCTGCTGAACGGTTGTTCCACCTATTACGGCCAGTTGCTCGATGGCCAAGTGCAACTATTGCGGGCCCGGGAGCCCGTCAGCCAAGTGATCGCCGACCCCTCCAGGGATGCCAAGCTGCGTGCGCAGTTGCGTCAATCCCAGGCGGCGCGGGACTTTGCCAGCAGCCATCTGCACCTCCCCGATAACCGTAGTTACCGGCTGTATGCCGATGTACACCGCAAATCAGTGGTGTGGAACGTGTTCGCGACCCGAGAGTTTTCCCTTGATCCGCAAACCCACTGTTTCCCGATTGCCGGCTGTGTGGCTTATCGCGGTTACTACAGCCTGGGCGGCGCCCGGGGCGAGGCAGCTTTGCAGAAGCAGGCCGGGATGGATGTATACATTGGTGGCGTGGATGCCTACTCGACCCTGGGCTGGTTCGATGATCCGATCATCAACACCATGATGGACCGAGGCGACGAGCGGTTGGCGACGCTGATTTTCCATGAGCTGGCGCATCAGCGGTTTTATGTGAAGGACGACAGCGAGTTCAACGAATCGTACGCCACCTTCGTCGAACAGGAGGGAACCCGGCAGTGGCGGGCGTATCAGGGGTTGCCGCCGGCCAATGTGGATCAGTCCAGGCAGGTCCATCAGTTCACCCAGTTGGTGCTCGACACCCGGGAGCGCTTGAAAGCCGTGTACGCCCAACCGTTGACGCCTGAAGCGATGCGCGTGGCCAAACAGCGTGAATTCGAACGGATGCGGGCTGATTATCGGCAGCTGCGTGATAGCCAGTGGAATGGCGACAAGCGCTATGACGCCTGGATGTACTCACCGATGAACAACGCCAAGCTGTTGCCGTTTGGGCTGTATGACCAGTGGGTGCCGTCGTTTGCGGCGTTGTTCAGGCAGGTGGGTGGCGATTGGCCGAGGTTCTTCAGCGAGGTGGAGCGCTTGGGCAAATTGCCCACGGATGAGCGCAAGGCTGCCTTGATACACCTGGCTGGCCTCTGAGATTTGTACCGATAGTAAGGGCCTCTCGCGAGCAAGCTTTGCTCCCACAGTGTTCACCCCACCTGAGTCGTACACCTGTGGGAGCAAAGCTTGCTCGCGATGAGGCCATCAGCCTCACCCCAAAAATGCCTGATGCAACTCGGCAAGGGTATCGAAATGATAGGTCGGCGCCTCGGCCGCCAGCTCTTCCCGGCTGCCAAAGCCATACCCCACCGCCACCACATCCACGCCATTGGCCTTGGCGCCGATCAGGTCATGCTTGCGGTCGCCGATCATCAGCGTCTGCGCCGGGTCCAGGCCTTCTTCCTTGAGCAGGTGGGCAATCAGCTCCACCTTGTTGGTGCGCGTGCCGTCCAGCTCGCTGCCGTAGATCACCTTGAAGTGCTTGGCAAAGTCGAAATGCCGGGCAATCTCGCGGGCAAATTCCCACGGCTTGGAGGTAGCCACGTATAGGTGGCGGCCCTGCGCTTCCAGGGTTTGCAGTAGCTCGATCACCCCTTCGAACACTTCGTTCTCGTACAACCCGGTGACCTTGAAACGTTCACGGTAGAAATTCACCGCCTGCCAGGCTTTTTCTTCCTCGAAGCCATAGAACTGCATGAACGCCTGCAGCAGCGGCGGGCCGATGAAATGCTCAAGCTTTTGCAGGTCGGGTTCGATGATGCCCAGCTTCTCCAGTGCGTACTGGATCGAACGGGTGATGCCTTCGCGTGGGTCGGTGAGCGTGCCGTCGAGGTCGAAGAGGATGTTCTGATAGTACATGGGTATTCCTGGATCAGTCGGTGGACAGCGGATTGGGGCTGGCGAAGCCGGCGTCCAGGTGCTGGTCCTTGAGTTTTACGTAGTTGGCGGCGGTGTAGGTGAAAAAACTCTTTTCCTCATCTGTCAGTGGCCGCGCCTGCTTCACCGGGCTGCCCACATAGAGAAAGCCGCTTTCCAGGCGCTTGCCCGGCGGCACCAGGCTGCCGGCGCCGATGATGACTTCATCCTCCACCACCGCGCCGTCCATCACTGTGCTGCCCATGCCGATCAGGATGCGGCTGCCGACGGTGCAGCCATGCAGCATCACTTTATGGCCGATGGTCACGTCGTCGCCGATGATCAGCGGGAAGCCGTCCGGGTTGAACGGCCCGGCGTGGGTGATGTGCAGCACGCTGGCGTCCTGCACGCTGGTGCGGGCGCCGATGCGGATGCGGTGCATGTCGCCGCGGATCACGGTCATGGGCCATACCGAGCTGTCTTCGCCGATTTCAACGTCGCCGATCACAACCGCCGAACGGTCGACAAAGGCCCGCTCACCCACCACGGGCGTGTGCTGCTGGAACGTACGAATGGCCACGATAGGCTCCTTCTCTGGCGTTGATAGCTGCGGTCAGCGCCGATTGTAATTAAGATGGTCTGGTGTTTCTTCAGCCAAGGTGTGTAACCGTGAGCGCGACCAACCCGCTACTGCAGTCTTATGACCTGCCACCGTTCTCGGCGATCCGTGCCGAGCACGTACAGCCGGCGATTGAACAGATCCTGGCCGACAACCGTGCGGCGATCGCCAAGATTCTCGAAACCCAGGTCAAGAACCCTACCTGGGCCGGCCTGGTACTGGCCATGGATGAACTCAACGACCGCCTCGGCGCGGCGTGGAGCCCGGTCAGCCACCTTAACGCAGTGTGCAACAGCCCGGAACTGCGCCAGGCGTATGAAGCCTGCCTGCCGGCCCTGAGCGCCTACTCTACCGAGATGGGCCAGAACCGCGAACTGTTCCAGGCTTATGAAGCCCTGGTCAACAGCCCGGAAGCGGCCACCTTCGACGTGGCGCAGAAAACCATCCTGGAACATTCGCTGCGCGACTTCCGCCTGTCGGGCATCGACCTGCCGCCCGAGCAGCAACAGCGCTATGCCGAAGTGCAAAGCAAACTGTCGGAACTGGGCAGCCAGTTCTCCAACCAGTTGCTGGACGCTACCCAAGCCTGGACCAAGCACGTCACCGACGAAGCCGCCCTGGCCGGCCTGACCGATTCGGCCAAAGCGCAAATGGCTGCCGCGGCCAAGGCCAAGGATCTGGACGGCTGGTTGATCAGCCTGGAATTCCCCAGCTACTACGCGGTAATGACCTACGCCCAGGACCGTGCCCTGCGCGAAGAAATCTACGCCGCCTACTGCACCCGTGCTTCTGACCAAGGCCCCAATGCCGGCCAGAACGACAACGGCCCGGTGATGGAGCAGATCCTCGACCTGCGTCAGGAACTGGCGAAACTGCTGGGTTACAGCAGCTTCTCCGAACTGAGCCTGGCCACCAAGATGGCCGAGTCCAGCGACCAGGTGCTGGGTTTCCTGCGTGACCTGGCCAAGCGCAGCAAGCCGTTCGCCGCGCAAGACCTGGCCCAGCTCAAGGCTTACGCCGCCGAGCAAGGCTGCCCTGATCTGCAAAGCTGGGACAGCGGCTTCTACGGTGAAAAGCTGCGCGAACAGCGCTACAGCGTTTCCCAGGAAGCCCTGCGCGCCTACTTCCCGATCGACAAGGTGCTGACCGGCCTGTTCGCCATCGTCCAGCGCCTGTACGGCATCGAAATCGCCGAACAGACCGGCTTCGACACCTGGCATCCGGACGTGCGCCTGTTCGAAATCAAGGAAAATGGCCAACACGTGGGCCGCTTCTTCTTCGACTTGTACGCCCGCGCCAACAAGCGTGGCGGTGCCTGGATGGATGGCGCCCGCGACCATCGCCGCAAGGTCGATGGCGTGGTGCAAAGCCCGGTGGCCAACCTGGTGTGCAACTTCACCCCGGCCGACGCCGGCAAGCCCGCGCTGCTGACCCACGATGAAGTGACCACCCTGTTCCACGAATTCGGTCACGGCCTGCATCACCTGCTGACCCGCGTCGAGCACGCTGGCGTGTCGGGTATCAATGGCGTGGCGTGGGATGCGGTCGAGCTGCCAAGCCAGTTCATGGAAAACTGGTGCTGGGAGCCGGAAGGCCTGGCGTTGATCTCCGGCCACTACGATACCGGCGCCGCCCTGCCCCAGGACCTGCTGGAGAAAATGCTGGCCGCCAAGAACTTCCAGTCCGGCCTGATGATGGTGCGTCAGCTGGAGTTCTCGCTGTTCGACTTCGAACTGCACGCCACCCACGGCGATGGCCGCTCGGTGCTGCAGGTGCTCGAAGGCGTGCGTGACGAGGTTTCGGTGATGCGCCCACCGGCATTCAACCGCTTCCCCAACAGCTTCGCGCACATCTTCGCCGGCGGCTACGCAGCCGGTTACTACAGCTACAAATGGGCAGAAGTGCTGTCGGCCGACGCCTTCTCGCGCTTCGAGGAAGAGGGCGTGCTCAACGAAGCCACCGGTCGTGCCTTCCGCGAAGCCATCCTGGCGCGCGGCGGCTCGCAGGAGCCGATGGTGTTGTTCGTCGACTTCCGCGGCCGTGAGCCGTCGATTGATGCACTCTTGCGCCATAGCGGCCTGAGTGAGGACGCGGCAGCATGAGTGAAAGTACCGTGATCAAGACCAAGAAACGCTTCATCGCCGGGGCTGTCTGCCCGGCGTGCAGCGAGTCGGACAAGCTGATGATGTGGAGCGAGGACGAAGTCCCGCACCGTGAGTGCGTGGCCTGTGGCTACAGCGACACACTCAACGCACAGGGCCAGTCGATCCCCAGCGAGCTGGGGACGCGGGTCAACCAGTCGGCGCCGAAAGTCGCCAACCCGAAAGTGCAGACGGTGCAGTTCTTCCCCAACCCGAAGCTGAAGAAGCCTGAGGCGTAGCGGCCGCCCGCTCCTGCCTTGTAGCAGCTGCCGCAGGCTGCGTCTGGCCTGCGCGGTACATCAGGTACACCGCAGTGCTTATGACGCGGCCTGGCGGCCGCTGCTACGGGTATGTGGCGAGCTTTAGATCAGCGCCTTGAACAACCCCTTGACCGCACACGCAGCCAGGGGGTTGGTGCTACAAGCCCCACTGGCCAGGGCATTGCGCACGCTCTCCACATCAACGTCGTTGATGTAGTCCACGCCGTATTTCATCCGTTTCACGTCACCGAACCCGCCTTGGGTCATTTCGGCGACGGCCTCCTGCTTGCTCCACCCCTGCACCACCACCCGGTACATCGCCGACACCAAACCCGTACGGTCCAGGCCGTGTTTGCAGTGGATCAGTACCGGCCCCTTGGCCTCTGCCGTCTGGATGGCGCGCAACGCAGCAATGATCTGCGCGTCATCGGCATGCACGGTGCGCATGGGCAACTGCACCTGTGTGATGGGCGACTCTTTCAGCCACTGGGCATCGGATTCGGGCAAGAAGCTGACCACTGTCTTGATCTGTAGCTTGCCCAGCAGCGGCAAGGCCTGCTCGTCCGGCAGGGCGCTGCGGTAAAGCGTGGGGCTCATCTGATAGAGGTTGTACTGGGCTTCCACTGGCTGCGCCCATTGCGCTGAGCGTGCCGGGGTGTCGGCCATACAGGCACCGGCCAGCCCCAGGCATAGCGGCAGGCAAAGTAACAGGCGACGAAAGAATGTCATGGCGGTTCCGGGACGAGAAGGTGGCTATCGGCTGAATATTCCGCTTGTCGACGTGAAAGCGCTGTCACCCGGTTGTAAAAAGTTCGTGTAAAAGTCCTGTGAAACCTGACTGAAACCGGTTACATTTTCGCTTCTCCAAAGGCCTTACCTAAGGCTTAAGCAACAACCTGGCGTGCCGCCCAGACTCGATAAAACTAAAAAACGTCGTGGTGTTCTTTACTTAGAGCGTCGCGATGCCCGCCTGTGCAGCTCGATGAGCAACTAAAAAGATAAGCAGCCCCAAGGCTGCGAACAATCCGCGATCGTATGAGGATCACCCATGTCTGAACAAGACCACGACAACCCGCGGCGCGATTTCCTGCGCAAAACCCTGACCCTGATACCCGTCGTCACTGTGGCCAGCACCGGCCTGGGCATGGGTGTGGGCGAGCTGATGGCAGCGCCGGAAAAACCGGCTGCCCCCGCGCCTGCCAAGCCTGCGCAGGACTATCAGCCCACCTACTTCACCGCCGAGGAGTGGGCGTTCGTCAACGCTGCCGTGGCGCGGTTGATCCCGGCCGATGACCTGGGCCCGGGTGCGCTGGAGGCCGGTGCACCGGAATTCATCGACCGGCAGATGAACACCGCCTACGCCAGCGGGGCGTTGTGGTTCATGCAGGGGCCGTTCGTGGCCGATGCGCCGCCGGAAATGGGCTATCAGCTCAAACTGGTGCCCCGCGAGATCTACCGTCTGGGCATCGCCGCCACCGACGCCTGGTGCCAGAAGCAGGCCGGCAAGGTGTTTGCCCAACTGGACACCGCTGCCCAGGAAAGCGTGCTGACCAAGCTGGAATCAGGCGAGATCCAGTTCGATGACGTGCCGTCCAAGTCCTTCTTCGCGCTGCTGATCCAGAACACCAAGGAAGGCTTCTTCAGCGACCCGGTGCACGGCGGCAACAAGGGCATGGTCGGCTGGACCCTGGTGGGCTTCCCCGGCGCGCGCGCTGATTTCATGGATTGGGTGGAACGCAACGAGGCCTATCCCTTCCCGGCAGTATCCATCCGCGGCGAGAGGGCTTGAGCATGGCGACCGTATTGAAAAAAGTCGACGCGGTGATCGTCGGCTTCGGCTGGACCGGCGCAATCATGGCCAAAGAGCTCACCGAAGCGGGCTTGCACGTGGTGGCGCTGGAGCGCGGCCCGATGCAGGACACCTACCCGGACGGCAACTATCCGCAGGTCATTGATGAATTGACCTACAGCGTGCGCAAAAAACTCTTCCAGGACATTTCCAAAGAGACCGTCACCATCCGCCACAGCGTCAACGACGTGGCCTTGCCCAACCGCCAGCTGGGCGCGTTCCTGCCGGGCAAGGGGGTGGGCGGCGCTGGCCTGCACTGGTCGGGCGTGCACTTTCGTGTCGACCCGATCGAGTTGCGCATGCGCAGCCATTACGAAGAGCGCTACGGCAAGAAATTCATCCCCGAAGACATGACCATCCAGGACTTCGGCGTGACCTACGAGGAACTGGAGCCGTTCTTCGACTTCTCGGAAAAAGTATTCGGCACCTCGGGTACCGCCTGGTCGGTCAAGGGCCAGATCGTTGGCCAGGGTAAGGGCGGCAACGCCTACGCACCGGATCGCTCCAACCCCTTCCCGCTCGAAGCGCAGAAGAATGGCGTTTCGGCCATGCTGTTCCACAAGGCCGCCACTGAGTCGGGCTACAAGCCCTACAACCTGCCGTCCGCCAATACCTCGGGGCCATACACCAACCCCTATGGCGCACAGATGGGGCCGTGCAACTTCTGCGGGTTCTGCAGCGGCTATGTCTGCTACATGTATTCCAAGGCCTCGCCGAACGTGAACATCCTGCCGGCCCTGCGTCAGGAGCCCAAGTTCGAACTGCGCACCAATGCCCATGTGCTGAAGGTCAATCTGACCGATGACAAGAAGCTGGCCACCGGTGTCAGCTACATCGACGCCCAAGGCCGTGAAGTGGAGCAGCCAGCGGACCTGGTGATTCTGGGGGCCTTCCAGTTCAACAACGTGCGCCTGATGCTGTTGTCGGGTATCGGCAAGCCGTACGACCCGGTCAGCGGCGAAGGCGTGGTGGGCAAGAACTTCGCTTACCAAAACATGGCCACGGTCAAAGCCTTCTTCGACAAGGATACCCACACCAACAACTTCATCGGTGCCGGCGGCAATGGCGTGGCCATCGACGACTTCAACGCCGACAACTTCGACCATGGCCCGCACGGCTTTGTCGGTGGTTCGCCGTTCTGGGTCAACCAGGCTGGCAGCCGTCCTATCGCCGGCACTTCCAACCCGCCCGGTACCCCGGCGTGGGGCAGCGCCTGGAAGAAGACCACGGCCGAGTACTACACCCACCAGGTATCGATGGACGCCCACGGCGCGCATCAGTCCTACCGTGGCAACTACCTCGATCTGGACCCTACCTACAAGGACGCGTTCGGCATGCCGTTGCTGCGCATGACCTTCAACTGGCAGGAAAACGACATCAAGATGAACATGTTCATGGCGGACAAGCTGAGCAAGATCGCCAAGGCCATGAACCCCAAATCCATCGCTATCCTGGGCAAGAAAGTGGGCGAGAAATTCAACACCGCCGCCTACCAGACCACCCACCTCAACGGCGGCGCGATCATGGGCACCGACCCCAAGACCAGCGCCATCAACCGTTACCTGCAAAGCTGGGACGTGCACAACGTGTTCGTGCCGGGTGCTTCCGCGTTCCCGCAAGGCCTGGGTTACAACCCTACCGGCCTGGTTGCCGCGTTGACCTACTGGTCGGCCCGCGCTATCCGCGAGCAGTACCTGAAAAACCCCGGCCCGCTGGTGCAGGCTTAAGGAGCGATGACCATGAAAAACCTGTTTATCGCATCCCTGGCCCTGGCCAGCCTGCCCGTGTGGGCAGCCGAACCGTCGTTTGACCCCGCGCTGGTGCAGAAAGGCGAGTACCTGGCCCGTGCTGGCGACTGCGTGGCCTGCCACACCGCGAAGGGCGGCAAGCCGTTCGCCGGTGGCCTGCCGATGGAAACGCCGATCGGCACCATCTATTCCACCAACATCACCCCGGACAAGACCGGCATTGGCGAATATTCGTACGAAGACTTTGACCAGGCCGTACGTCACGGCGTCGGCAAAAGCGGTAGTACCTTGTACCCGGCCATGCCCTACCCGTCCTACGCCCGTGTCAGCGATGAAGACATGCAGGCGCTGTATGCCTACTTCATGAAAGGCGTGCAGCCGGTGCCCCAGGAGAACAAGGACGTCGATATCCCTTGGCCGCTGAGCATGCGCTGGCCGCTGGCGATCTGGCGCGGCATGTTTGCGCCCAAGGTCGAGCCGTTCAAGGCTGCTGGCAACGATGAGTCGATCAACCGCGGTGCCTACCTGGTCGAGGGCCTGGGCCACTGCGGCGCCTGCCACACCCCGCGTGCCATCACCATGCAGGAAAAAGCGCTGAACCCGGCCGACGGCAAGGAATTCCTCTCCGGCTCGGCGCCGCTGGAAGGCTGGATCGCCAAGAACCTGCGCGGCGACCACAAGGATGGCCTGGGCAGCTGGAGCGAAGAAGAGCTGGTGGCTTTCCTGAAGACCGGTCGTAGCGACCGCACCGCCGTGTTCGGCGGCATGAGCGACGTGGTCGAACACAGCATGCAGTACATGAGCGACGCTGACCTGACGGCCATTGCCCGTTACCTGAAGTCCTTGCCAGCGGTGAATCCCGACGACAAGCCGCAGGTCTACGACAAGGCCGTGGCCGATGCGTTGTGGAAAGGCGACGACAGCAAGCCGGGTGCCTCGGTGTACATCGACAACTGCGCTGCCTGCCACCGTACTGACGGCAAGGGCTATACCCGCGTGTTCCCGGCCCTGGCCGGCAACCCGGTGCTGCAGACTGAAGACGCGACCTCGCTGATCCACATCGTACTCAAGGGCGGCACCCTGGTGGCCACCAAGACTGCGCCGTCGAACTTCACCATGCCGTCCTACGCCTGGCGCCTGTCGGACCAGGAAGTGGCTGACGTGGTGAATTTCATCCGCACCAGCTGGGGCAACAAGGGCTCGCAGGTGTCGGCCAAGGACGTGAAAGCGTTGCGCACCGATGACCTGAAAACCACCTCGGGCGATGACCTGGGCCAGGTGACCTCGAAGTAGTCCCCTGACGCAGCCTGCGGCAGGACCGCGTTGTCTGCATCGCGACCAAGGTCGGCTCCTACGCCGTACGTGGTAGGAGCCGGCCTTGGCCGCGATGCAGCCACCAGTGGACGACCGGGCCTATCCACAGCGGTAGTCTCATTGTACTGTATATAGGTACAGTAAAGAGGCCCGCTCATGTCCACGCCCCTGACCCCACGCGGCCGCGGCACCGCCGCCAACCCGCACAATCGCTTCGCCGCCCAGCGCTCGGTGGCCGAAGACGACGGCTGGTACCAGGAAGTCCCGGTCACCCAGGGCACCGAAGTGCGCATTGAAACGGCCAAGAGTATCATCACCCGCAACACCTCCCCCGACCTGCCCTTCGACCGCACCATCAACCCCTACCGTGGTTGCGAGCACGGTTGCATCTACTGCTATGCCCGGCCTAGCCACGCCTACTGGGACATGTCCCCCGGCCTGGATTTCGAAACCAAGCTCATCGCCAAGACCAACGCCGCCGCCCTGCTGGAGCAGCAGCTGTCCAGGCGCGGCTACAAGGTGGCGCCGGTCAACCTGGGCTCCAATACCGACCCCTACCAGCCCATCGAGCGTGAACACAAACTGACCCGCGCCGTGCTGGAAGTGCTGTTGCGTTACCGCCATCCGGTCACCATCGTCACCAAGGGTTCACTGATATTGCGCGACCTGGACCTGCTGACCGAGCTGGCGCAGCTCAATCTGGTGTCGGTGATGATCAGCCTCACCACCCTGGACGACGAGCTCAAACGCACCCTGGAACCCCGCGCAGCCGCCCCCAAGGCGCGGCTGCGGGCGATCCGCGTGATGCGTGAAGCCGGCATCCCCGTGGGCGTGCTGTGCTCACCGATGATCCCCATGATCAACGACATGGAGCTGGAGAGCCTGCTGCGCGAAGCCAAGTCGGCGGGGGCGCTGACGGCCAACTACATGCTGCTGCGCTTGCCGCTGGAAGTGGCCCCGCTATTCGAGGAGTGGTTGCAACAGCATTACCCGCAACGGGCCGAGCATGTGCTGAGCCTGATCCGCCAAAGCCGTGGCGGTGAGCTGTATGACAGCCGCTTTGGCGCGCGTTTCCGAGGTGAAGGGGTGTTTGCCGATTTGCTGGAGCAGCGCTTCAAGGCGGGTATCAAGCGTTTCGGGCTGAGTCGGCGCGAAGGCTATTCGCTGGACTGCACCGCCTTTTGCCCGCCTGGGGGGCAGATGTCGTTGCTGTGATGTTGTTACCAGGGATGACCGCTGGGTATCACTTTCTAGCTTAGGCCTTTACGCTCGGACGTTTTTCGACGTGGGCTCGACCTTCGTTGCGACACCCACCGGGGCACCATCACGCTGGAGCAGACAGGAGGCTTTTACGACCTGTTCGAATGACCAGAGCTTTAGATCTCAAACGCCGAGGTCTTTGAACAAGGCCTCTGCACTCTCATATTCGACGGTTATCGGATTGGCGTCTTGTTCCTCCATCACCTTGCGAGCACGCGCATTGAGTGACGGGGCTTTAACCTGGAAGGGTAGCTCTCTGGTTTGGGCAACCTGGACCAACATCATGCGAATGGCCTGCGAAATCGTCATGCCCATTTCCTCAAGCGCAGCCGTGGCACTGGCCTTGAGTTTGCTGTCGATGCGGGTCCTTACAACTTCAGTATGCGCCATGAGTGGCTCCTTGTGAGCATGTTGTAGCTACAATGAGCTTACGCTGCCTCGATGAGGCTGTATACCTTTGAAGGTCTGCAAACCGCCACCCGGTTTGCGCGCACAAGCGGCCCTTGCGGATGAATCGAAGCCGGTTTCAGGGTTTTTGGCGGCCCAAGTCATGCTTTTTTGCCATCACTTCGTAGCTTCCTGAAACACTTCAAACCCCCGTCCCAGAGCCTTCTATTCAGCTTGAATTAAGATTTCATCTCTACCTTGAATCCCACGTGACCGATTAGTCACTAAGCTGCATAAATCGCCCTGCATAGTTTCTTCTTGTAGGGCGTTTTACCCCGTAAAATGGGAAAATCCTTTAACCGACTCACGAGGACGAATCATGACCGACAAGGACTCTTCCCTGAACGAGCCGGCCGTCGAGGCTGAAAGCGCGGAAGCTGCTCTGAAGACCATCGTTGATGGCTTTCTGCATTTTCACCACGAAGTGTTTCCGCAGCAGGAAGAACTGTTCAAGAAACTGGCCACCGCCCAGACCCCACGGGCGATGTTCATCACCTGCGCCGACTCGCGGATTGTGCCCGAGCTGATCACCCACAGCTCGCCTGGCGACCTGTTCGTGACCCGTAACGTGGGCAACGTGGTACCGCCGTACGGCCAGATGAACGGTGGTGTTTCCACCGCCATCGAGTACGCCGTCATGGCGTTGGGCGTCCACCACATCATCGTCTGCGGGCACTCGGACTGCGGCGCCATGCGCGCTGTGCTCAACCCGCACACGCTGGAAAAGATGCCGACGGTAAAAGCCTGGCTGCGGCACGCTGAAGTGGCCAAGACTGTGGTGCACGACAACTGCAACTGCGCCACCGAAGCCGAGAGCATGAAGGTGCTGACCGAAGAGAACGTCATCGCCCAACTGCAGCATCTGCGCACCCACCCTTCGGTGGCCTCGCGCATGGCCAGCGGCCAGTTGTTCATTCATGGCTGGGTCTACAGCATCGAGACCAGCGAAATCAAAGCCTATGATGCGGAGCGTGATTGCTTCGTCCCGCTTGACGGCACCCTGCCGACCCCGAGCGCAACGCCCAAAGGGCGCTTCTAACGCTCGAACCTTGCGATAAACGAGGCCTGTAGGGCGGCGTACTTGGGTACGCCGCCTGCCCCGTTGCCGTTATCGAAAACCCTGTGATTGCCAGCCGGCCTTTGGGCCCGGTTGTGGGCAACTGCATGCCTGGAAAACGCCACAGGGTTTTCGAGATCGGCCATGGATGTGGCTTGCAGCACTACTTTTCAGGAGAAACGTCATGAACATGGCACAGTTAAAGGCGGTATTGCCGCGAGAGTTATTGGCTTCGGTGGTGGTGTTCCTGGTGGCGCTGCCACTGTGCATGGGCATCGCCATCGCGTCCGGCATGCCGCCGGCGAAGGGGTTGATCACCGGGATCATCGGTGGCGTGGTGGTGGGCTTTCTGGCCGGCTCGCCGTTGCAGGTCAGCGGGCCGGCGGCGGGCCTTGCGGTGTTGGTGTTCGAACTGGTGCGTCAGCATGGCATGGCCATGCTGGGTCCGATCCTTTTGCTGGCCGGTTTTCTGCAATTGCTGGCTGGCCGGTTCAAACTGGGTTGCTGGTTCCGCGTCACCGCGCCGGCCGTGGTTTACGGGATGCTGGCGGGGATCGGCGTGTTGATTGTGCTGTCGCAGTTGCACGTGATGCTCGACCGCACGCCCCTGCCATCGGGCATGCACAACCTGATCGGCTTCCCCGGCGCCGTGGCCGAAGCCCTGCCGGTGATGGGCGCAGGTATTGGCTGGCAGGCCGGGCTGTTGGGGCTGGGCACCATTGCGATCATGTACGCCTGGGAAAAGCTGCGGCCACAGCGGCTGCGTTTCGTGCCGGGTGCGCTGCTGGGCGTCGGTGTGGCCACGGGGATCAGCCTGTGGATGGGCATGGCGGTAAAGCGCGTCGAGGTACCGGCCAACCTGGCCGAGGCCATCGATTGGTTGCGTCCGGCGGACTTGCTCAACCTGGCCGACCCCACGCTGTTGATCGCCGCTTTCGCCGTGGCCTTCATCGCCAGTGCCGAGACGCTGCTCTCCGCTGCCGCGGTGGATCGCATGCACAGTGGCGTGCGTTCTGACTTTGATCGCGAACTGTCGGCCCAGGGTGTGGGTAATATGCTGTGTGGGGTGCTGGGCGCGCTGCCGATGACGGGCGTGATCGTGCGCAGTTCGGCCAACGTGCAAGCGGGTGCGCAGACGCGAATGTCGGCGATATTGCACGGTATCTGGCTGCTGGCGTTCGTGGTGGCGTTGTCCAGGGTGCTGCAAAGCATTCCGGTGGCAAGCCTGGCGGGCGTGCTGGTGTATACCGGCTTCAAGCTGGTGGACCTCAAGGCGCTGCGTAGCCTGG
The DNA here is from genome assembly GCA_000497835.1 of gamma proteobacterium L18. Classification (GTDB taxonomy): domain Bacteria; phylum Pseudomonadota; class Gammaproteobacteria; order Pseudomonadales; family Pseudomonadaceae; genus Aquipseudomonas. Next base: position 310,299 of record KI547172.1, read on the forward strand.
GACGTTATGGGCGCATGCCGATGTTCATCTACGGTGCAACGGCCCTGGCCATCATCTTCACCGACCTGCTGACCGGTGTGCTGTTGGGTTTCGCCCTGACCTTGCTGATGCTGGCGCTGAAAGCAGCACGGTTGAAGATCAACCTGGTGGAGCGTGACGACAAGGAACTGGAGCTGCGCCTGACCGGGGCGGCGACTTTCCTCAAGGTGCCGGCGCTGACCCAGGTGCTGGACACCATTCCGGCGGGCAGCATCGTCCATGTGCCGCTGGGCAACCTGCGTTACATCGACCATTCCTGCCTGGAATTGCTGGAGGACTGGGGGCGGGCGAACCGCGCCAGTGGTTCGCGGCTGATCATCGAAAGCCGCGGATTGAAGCGCAGGATCGAGGGGCAGATGCGTACAAGCGCGGGCGTCAACGCTTGACGTTACCGCCACGCGATCCTTCGCAACATCTGCGTCGTCTGTATCGCGGCCAAGGCCGGCTCCTACACTGTCCGCGGTAGGAGCCGGCCTTGGCCGCGATGGCGTCAGCGGATCAGTTCAGATCCAGCGCCAGGCCAAACTGGCGCGACAGGCACGGCCATTGGCTCCATGCCTTGCCAGTCTCTTCAGCCGACAGCTTGTCGCGGAACTGCTCCACCGATTCCAGCGCAAAGCTTTCCTCGTTGAGCATGTTGTCCACCGAATGGTGCACCACCTCGTCCAGCTGGTTGGCAAACGCTTCCCCGATCAGTTGATGGGCGATCAGGTTCGCAACCGTGGTATCCAGCGGAATAAGCGGTTGCTGGAAGTGCTTGATGTACAGGTCGTTGACCTCTTCCACCAACCGGTGGGCCAGGTAGGCCTCATCCAGCAGACAATCCAGCCCTTCATGGCCGTTCAGTTCTTTTGGCGGCTGAATGAAGTACTGTTCGGCGATTTTAAGCACCGGCTTGATCTGCGATTCGATGCCGGCTTTCACCGCGACATCGTTTGCGGCGTCGAGCATGTCTGGGACCTGATCGATGTAGGCAGCCACGAAGCGGGTCAGCACGCCCTTGCGATCCGCCTCCGGCAGTTGGATGACGGGATGCAGGTGAGGCAGCTGTTTTTCAAGTTGCAGGGTCAATTGGCCGGTGTCGGCCTCGTGTTGATGGGCACGTTGGATCTGCTCGCGCAATGCGGCGGTGTTCATGAAGACTCCAGGGCGGGGCTATTTCAAACGGAAGACCTAGGGTAGCTGGCTTCTGACGCCGCCTAAGACGCATTTGTCATAATTATTTAACCTTTATATGGAACGGCTATAACGCCGCGTTGTCTCGGCGCTGAAAATTTTCATTTTCCGCCTTTCATTGCAGCGCTAGGGGCGCTGTCTATACTCGCCTTAGTACCGCGTTGCCTGATGCCCGACTACAAGCGAAGCAAGGCCCCGGCCGTTGAAGATCGCTGTCTTGACCGCCGCTCCCTTAGCCGTGGGCTTGTAAAGCCTGGGGTAGAACAAGAACGATAAGGGGAACCCGCGATGATGCGACATCCACAAGTCTGGATGGGCCTTGCGCTGTGGCCGATATTCACGCCTGCCCACGCCGCCTGGACCACCAACATGGCGCCGGGGGTGACCTACATCAGCAATCAGGTCTTCGACCTGCACATGACCATCTTCTGGATCTGCGTGGTCATCGGCATTGTGGTGTTCGGCGTGATGTTCTGGTCGATGGTCATTCATCGTCGCTCAACAGGCCAGGTCGCCGCGCACTTCCATGAAAGCACCAAGGTGGAAATCCTCTGGACCGTGCTGCCGCTGGTCATCCTCGTGGTGATGGCTGTCCCCGCCACGCGCACCCTGATCCGCATGTACGACACCAGCGAGCCCGACCTGGACATCCAGATCACCGGTTACCAGTGGAAGTGGCACTACAAATACCTGGGCCAGGACGTGGAGTTCTTCAGCAACCTGGCCACGCCTCAAGAGCAGATCCACAACCAGGCCCCAAAGGACCAGCACTACCTGCTCGAGGTGGACAATCCGCTGGTGGTGCCGGTAGGCCGCAAGATCCGCTTCCTGGTAACCGGCGCCGACGTGATCCATTCCTGGTGGGTGCCGGCCTTTGCGGTCAAGCGTGACGCTATCCCCGGCTTTATCAACGAAGCCTGGACCCGCATCGACAAGCCCGGCATCTACCGAGGCCAGTGCAGCGAACTGTGCGGCAAGGACCACGGCTTCATGCCCATCGTGGTGGAGGCCAAGACCCAGGCCGATTTCGATACCTGGATGGGCGAACGCAAGGCCGAAGCGGCCAAGCTCAAGGAACTGACCAGCAAGGAATGGACCCTGCAGGAGCTGGCCGATCGCGGCGACAAGATCTACCACACCACCTGCGTGGCCTGTCACCAGGCCGAGGGCCAGGGCCTGCCGCCGATGTTTCCGGCGCTCAAGGGCTCGCCCATCGCCACCGGGCCCAAGGAGGCACACCTGAACCGGGTGTTCTTCGGCAAGCCTGGCACCGCCATGGCCGCCTTCGGCAAGCAGCTGTCGGAAGTGGATATCGCCGCCGTTGTGACTTACGAGCGCAATGCCTGGGGCAACAACAAAGGTGACATGGTCACGCCCAAGGACGTGCTGGCATTGAAACAGGCCCAAGCCAAATAACCCGGGCAAGCGTGCTTGCCGAGGAAGACACGAATGAGTGCAGTGATCGACGATCATGGCCATGCCGGGGCTGATCACGCCCACGGCCCGGCCAAGGGCCTGATGCGCTGGGTGCTGACCACCAACCACAAGGACATCGGCACCCTGTACCTGTGGTTCAGCTTCTGCATGTTCCTGCTGGGCGGCTCGTTCGCCATGGTGATCCGCGCCGAGCTGTTCCAGCCCGGCCTGCAGATTGTGGAACCGGCCTTCTTCAATCAGATGACCACCATGCACGGCCTGGTGATGGTGTTCGGCGCGGTGATGCCGGCGTTCGTCGGCCTGGCCAACTGGATGATCCCGCTGATGGTGGGCGCGCCGGACATGGCCCTGCCGCGCATGAACAACTTCAGTTTCTGGCTGCTGCCCGCCGCTTTCCTGCTGTTGGTCTCGACCCTGTTCACCCCGGGCGGTGGCCCCAACTTCGGCTGGACCTTCTACGCGCCGCTGTCCACCACCTACGCGCCGGCCAGCGTCACCTTCTTCATCTTTGCCATCCACCTGATGGGCATCAGCTCGATCATGGGCGCCATCAACATCATCGCCACCATCCTCAACCTGCGCGCACCCGGCATGACCCTGATGAAAATGCCGCTGTTCGTCTGGACCTGGCTGATCACCGCCTTCCTGCTGATTGCGGTGATGCCGGTACTGGCCGGTTGCGTGACCATGATGCTGATGGACATCCACTTCGGCACCAGCTTCTTCAGCGCTGCCGGTGGTGGCGACCCGGTATTGTTCCAGCATGTGTTCTGGTTCTTCGGGCACCCCGAGGTGTACATCATGATCCTGCCGGCGTTCGGCGCGGTCAGTTCGATCATTCCGGCGTTTTCCCGCAAGCCGCTGTTCGGCTACACCTCCATGGTCTACGCCACGGCCAGCATCGCGTTTTTGTCGTTCCTGGTGTGGGCGCACCATATGTTCGTGGTGGGCATACCGCTGGTGGGCGAGCTGTTCTTCATGTACGCCACCATGCTGATCGCCGTGCCCACCGGGGTGAAGGTGTTCAACTGGGTGAGCACCATGTGGCAGGGCTCGCTGACCTTCGAGACGCCGATGCTGTTTGCGGTCGCATTTGTCATCCTGTTCACCATCGGCGGTTTTTCCGGGCTGATGCTGGCCATCGCCCCGGCCGACTTCCAGTACCAGGACACCTACTTCGTGGTGGCGCACTTCCACTACGTGCTGGTGCCTGGGGCGATCTTCGGCATCTTTGCCTCGGCGTATTACTGGCTGCCCAAGTGGACCGGCCACATGTATGACGAAACCCTGGGCAAGCTGCACTTCTGGCTGTCTTTCATCGGCATGAACATGGCCTTCTTCCCCATGCACTTCGTGGGCCTGGCTGGCATGCCGCGGCGGGTGCCGGACTACAACCTGCAGTTCGCCAATTTCAACATGGTGTCGTCCATCGGTGCGTTCACCTTTGGCGCCACCCAGATCTTCTTCCTGTTCATTGTCATCAAGACCATCCGCGGTGGCCCCCCTGCCCCGGCCAAGCCGTGGGACGGGGCCGAAGGCCTGGAGTGGACGGTGCCTTCCCCCGCGCCCTATCACACCTTCACCACACCGCCGGAGGTGGAATGAACACCCGACGGCTGGTGCCGCGCCTATTGGTCGTAGTGGCGCTGATGTTTGTCTTCGGCTTCGCTTTGGTGCCGCTGTACGACGTGATGTGCAAGGCGTTCGGCATCAATGGCAAGACGGCGGGCCAGTATGAAGGCAGTCAGGTCGTGGATACGGCGCGTGAGGTGCGCGTGCAGTTTCTGCCCACCAACAATGCCGACATGGTCTGGGACTTCTATTCCATGGTGCCCGAGGTCACGGTGCACCCAGGGGCGGTCACGCAGATGATGTTCGTGGCGCGCAACCCGACGGACCACGCCATGAGCGCCCAGGCCGTGCCCAGCATCGCGCCGTCGGAAGCAGCGCAATATTTCCACAAGACCGAGTGCTTCTGCTTCACCCAGCAGGTGCTGGACCCCGGCGAACGCATCGAGATGCCGGTGCGCTTTATCGTCGACCGCGACCTGCCCAAGGACATCAAGCACCTGACCCTGGCCTACACGCTCTTCGATATCACCGCGCGACACCCGCCGATCAAGACCGGCAGCTAGCCGCGGGATTTTTCCGCAACAACGGTGCCGCAACAACGGAGAACAACACGATGGCGACCCACCAGCACTACTACGTTCCGGCCCAGAGCAAGTGGCCCATCATTGCGACCGTGGGCCTGTTCACCACGGTGTTCGGCCTGGGCACCTGGTTCAATGATCTGAAGGCAGCGCACGCTCATTCCCACGGGCCGCTGATTTTTTTCCTCGGTGCGTTGATCGTCGCTTACATGATGTTCGGCTGGTTCGGCACGGTGATCAAGGAAAGCCGAGCGGGGCTGTACAGCCCGCAACTGGACCGTTCGTTCCGCTGGGGCATGTCGTGGTTCATCTTCTCCGAGGTGATGTTCTTCGTCGCCTTCTTTGGCGCGCTGTTCTATGTGCGCAACATCGCCGGGCCTGCCTTGGGGGGCGAAGGTCCCAAGGGCATCGCCCACATGCTGTGGCCCAACTTTCAGTTTGTCTGGCCGCTGCTGCACACCCCGGACCCTGCGCAGTTCCCCCCACCCAAGGGGGTGATCGACCCCTGGCACCTGCCGCTGATCAACACCGTGCTACTGGTCAGCTCCAGCGTGACGGTGACCATCGCCCACCATGCGCTGAAGCGCGGGGATCGCGGCCCGCTGAAGCTGTGGCTGGCGGCAACCATTGCGCTGGGTGTGGCCTTCCTGTTCCTGCAGGCCCATGAATACGTCGAGGCTTATCAGGAGCTGGGGCTGACGCTGGGTTCGGGCATCTACGGCGCCACGTTCTTCATGCTCACCGGTTTCCACGGCGCCCACGTGACCATGGGCACGTTGATCCTCACGGTGATGCTGATCCGCATCCTGCGCGGGCATTTCGATGCCGATCATCAGTTCGGGTTCGAGGCGGCCAGTTGGTACTGGCACTTCGTGGACGTGGTGTGGGTGGGATTGTTTGTATTCGTGTACGTGCTGTAGGCAGGGTTACCAAGGGGCGTGGGACGTCAGCTGACCGCTGTAGAAACCCCATGCCACCAGGCCAACGGTCATGGCCGCGAGGATAACGCGCACGGTCAGCGCCTTGACCAGGCGGTTGGACTTGCCATCGTCCTTGACCAGGAAGAACAGACCGCTGAACAGGCTGGCCACCGTCGCCAGCAACATCAGCACGATCGCGGCTTTGAGCATGGCGCACTCCAAAAGGGGGCAAGCGATGTATTCAAGTATAGCGAGGCGCTTTCGCCCCGGGCTGCTGCCCACTCTGGTAGTGCTTGTATTGCTACCTGTACTGATCAGCCTGGGGGTCTGGCAGTTGGGGCGTGCAGAGGAAAAGCGTCAGTTGCTGGCGTTGGATGCTCAACATCGTGTGGCCGAACCGGTCACCAGCACGCAACTGGAAGCACTGCAGGCCCCGGCTTTCCGGAGAGTGCTGCTCAGGGGGCAGTTCGACGCCGATCACAGCCTGATCCTCGACAATCGCCAACGTGAAGGGCGAGTAGGCATTGAGTTGCTGCAACCTTTTCGTGACCAGGCCAGTGGTTTGTGGGTGTTGGTGAATCGCGGCTGGATGCCTTGGCAGGACCGGCGCACCCCGCCCCATTTCGATACCCCCGACCAGGTGCTGAGTCTTCAGGCATGGGTTTACGTACCGCCCGGCGCGACCTACCAACTGAGCGCTGACCCCGCCAACCAGCAATGGCCGCGCCTGGTGACCGCCCTGGATCCGGGCACGCTGTGGGCCGAACTGGGCCGCGAAGGCTATGCCCACGAGCTACGCCTTACACCCGGCCCTGCGGCCTATCAGCTGGGTTGGCCGGTGGTCAGCCTGGGGCCCGAGCAGCACATCGGCTACGCCGTGCAGTGGTTCGCCATGTCCCTGACGCTGGCGGGGCTCTACGTCTACCTTGGCTTCAATAACAAGAAGGAGAAGCGCCATGGGAGCAGCCATGAATCCACCCGGCCTGTCTGAGGTGAAGGCACCGTCCATGCGCCGCAAGGGGCGCTTGCAGCTGTTGCTGATCCTGCTGGTGACTGTCGGGCCCATGGTGCTGGCCACCTTCATGTACAAACTCAACTTCTGGGTGCCGGAGGGGCGCAGCTACCACGGCGAGTTGATCGCCAATGGTCAGACCCGTGCTGACCTGGGCGTGCCGGCGGATGAGCAGCGCTGGCAGATGCTGGTCACCAGCCCCGGTGAATGCACGGAAGACTGCCAGCAACTGGTGTACCTGGCGCGCCAGATCCAGATCGGCCTGGGCCGTGATGCTTCGCGCGCCAGCCATGCACTGGCCAGCCCCGGCCCGCAAAGCCCCGACTATGAAGCGCGCCTGAGCCGCGAATACCCGCAATTGCAGCGCTACCCCCTGGCCCTGGACAAGTACGCGCCCATGGTTGAAGGCAAGCCCGGCCCGCACCTGTGGATCATCGACCCGCACGGCAACCTGGTGCTGCGCTACGGCGCGCAGGTCAACGGCAAGGACCTGCTCAACGACCTGCGCCAACTGTTGAAACTGTCCAATATCGGGTAGGAGTCGACCATGGCCAAACCTGGATTTCGCCTCGCGTTGCTGGCCACGGTGCTAGCGCTGATCGTCGTCCTGCTGGGCGCCTACACGCGCCTTACACATGCGGGCTTGGGCTGCCCCGATTGGCCGGGGTGCTACGGCTTTATCGCGGTGCCGACCTCGGATGCGCAACTGGCCCACGCCCAGGCGCATTTCCCCGAACATCCGGTGCAGGCCGAAAAGGGCTGGAGCGAGATGATCCACCGTTATTGCGCGGGCAGCCTGGCGCTGCTGGTGGGCTTGCTGGCCATCCAGGCCTGGCGCAGGCATGGGCTGGGCGGGCAGCCTTACCGGTTGCCGCTGGCGTTGCTGGGCGTGGTGGTGGCGCAGGCGGCGTTCGGCATGTGGACGGTGACGCTCAAGCTGTGGCCCCAGGTAGTGACGTCGCACCTGTTGGGCGGATTTGCCACCCTCAGTCTGCTGTTCTTGCTGAGCCTGCGGTTATCCGGAGCCTTTTTGCCGTTGCCCGCCCTGTCGCCGCGCCTGCGTCGCTGGGCGTTGCTGGCCCTGAGCCTGGCCATTGGGCAGATCGCGCTGGGTGGCTGGGTCAGCTCGAACTATGCGGCCATGGCCTGCACGGACTTCCCCCTGTGCCAGGGCCAGTGGCTACCTGACGCTGACTTTGCCAACGGCTTCCATCTGACCCAGCACATTGGCCCCAACTACCTGGGCGGGCACCTGGACAGCGAAGCCCGTACGGCCATTCATCTCACCCACCGTGCGGGCGCCTGCGTGCTGAGCCTGGTGCTGCTGGGGCTAGCCTGGCAACTGCGTGTCGAAGGCCTGGGGCGCCTGAGCGCGGCGCTGCTGGCGGCCTTGGGATTGCAGCTGGCACTGGGCATCAGCAATGTAGTGTTGCACTTGCCCCTGGCGGTAGCAGTGGCCCATAACGCAGGCGGGGCCATACTGTTGATGACAGTGATCGCGGTGAATTACCGCGTGCGCGCAGTGCCGGTACCCCGGGCCATTGCGCAGCGCCGCCCTTGGCGCCCCCACCTGCCGGTGCTCTGGTCAGGTAAATGACAACTGAGGAGAAAGCCGATGAGTACGGCAACGGGCGACCATGCCCAGGCCGGTTGGCGAGATTACCTGGAACTGACCAAGCCCAAGGTCGTGGTGTTGATGCTGATGACCTCGCTGGTGGGCATGTTCCTGGCAACCCGCAGTGGCGTGCCCTGGGCGGTACTGGTGTTCGGCAACCTGGGCATCGCCCTGTGCGCCGGTGGTGCAGCCGTAATCAACCATGTGGTGGACCGGCGCATCGACGCGCTGATGGCCCGCACCCACAAGCGCCCGGTGGCCGAAGGCCGGGTAGGCCCAACGGCAGCATTGGGCTTTGCCGGCCTGCTGGCAGTGAGTGGCATGATCCTGCTGCTGGTGTTCACCAATCCCTTGTGCGCGTGGCTGACCCTGGCTTCGCTGCTGGGTTATGCGGTGATCTATACCGGTTTCCTCAAGCGCGCCACGCCACAGAACATCGTCATAGGCGGCCTGGCGGGCGCGGCCCCGCCCATGCTCGGCTGGGTGGCGGTTACCGGGCACCTGAGCGCCGAACCGCTGCTGCTGGTGTTGATCATCTTCGCCTGGACGCCGCCGCACTTCTGGGCCCTGGCCATTCACCGACGTGACGAATACGCCCGCGCCGAGATCCCCATGCTGCCGGTGACTCACGGTGTGTACTACACCAAGGTGCACATCCTGCTGTACACCGGCCTGATGCTGGTGGCCACCCTGCTGCCCTACGTGATCCGCATGAGTGGCCTGCTCTACCTGATCTGTGCCATTGGCCTGGGCGCGCGCTTCCTGCAATGGGCGGTGGTGCTGTACCGTGGCAGCAATCCGCATGCGGCGATGAGCCTGTTCAAGTACTCCATCTGGTACCTGCTGGCCCTGTTCATTGCCCTGCTCGTCGATCATTACCTGTTGCTGAGCCCATGACTCGAGTCCAGAAAACCGTTTTCGTCCTTGCCGCCATTGTCGCCATCATCCTGGGCCTCACCGTGCACCGGGTGCTGCAGGACAACCACGAGGGCGCCAACACCGGCTTCATCGACGCCGGCATTATCCTGCTACCCGAGCACCGCAGCGTTCCCTCGGTGACCATGACCGACCAGAACGGCCAACCGGTGGCCCTGGATGATCTGAAAGGCAAATGGAGCGTGCTGTTCTTCGGCTACACCTTCTGCCCGGACATCTGCCCCACCACCCTGGCGCAACTGCGCCAGGTGAAGAGCGAGCTGCCAGCGGACGCGGCGGCGCGGTTGCAGGTAATTCTGGTCAGCGTCGACCCCAAGCGTGATACGCCCCAGCAGTTGAAGCAGTACCTGGGCTATTTCGACAAGGATTTCCGGGGTTTCACTGGCGATGAGGGCGGCCTGCAGAAGCTGGCCAATGGGCTGAGCATCCCCTACATCCCGGCTGACACCAGCAAACCCAACTACACCGTTGAGCACAGCGGCAACCTGGCGTTGCTGGGGCCGGATGGTACGCAGCGTGGTTTCATCCGCGCGCCGCTGAACGGGCCGAAGCTGGCTGCGCAGCTGCCGGCGTTGGTGCAGCGTAACTGAACCTGCACCCTGACTCGTAACGTAATGACGCAAAAAATATCAGCAAATACCGGACCGTCCGCCGGTGTCAGGTTGACAAAAGTTGACACGCAGCTAGAGTGCGCACCATGGAAAAAACACTAGCTACAGCACAAATCGCTCACGCCATGGAAGCGGTGGGGCTTAACCAATCGACGCTAGCGGAACGCCTTGGCGTTTCCCGTGAAGCCGTTTCCAAATGGTTGAAAAAAGAGACCTTCCCTAAACCGGATAAGCTGCTTCGCCTAGCTACCACCTTAGGGCTTAGCTTTAGCGATCTAGTTACAAAGGAGGACCCTCATGCGCCTGTGGTTGCCTTTCGTAAGGTAAAGGCAACGAAAACCACCGAAGCTCATTACGCACATGCACAAACAATGGGGAAAATGCTTAGGCATTTAGTTCCCTATGTCCCGTTTGACAAACTTGAAATGCCACCGGTTCTGAAGAATCCTATCCTTGAGTACAGCTATCTTCAGAGTGTAGCTACAAAAATTCGTGCTGAAATCAATTTGACTGAAGAAGCAAAAATTGATTTTATTCATTTGATTCAACACTTTAAAAAACTCCAAGCCGTGCTGGTTCCCGTGCTTTGGGGCAATAAGAATAGGCATGAAAACGCCACTCATATATTTCTTCCCGATTCTATGACCACATGGGTCTATTTGAATCTGGATGTGAATATTTTGGATTTTAAATTCTGGATGGCTCACGAACTCGGGCATTGTCTCGCTCCAGATGTTCGCGGAGAGGATGGTGAGGACTTTGCAGACGCTTTCGCTGGCGCTTTGCTATTCCCTCATCAATTGGCGAAGAAAGCCTATGAGGATATTTCTCCCATAAGTTCTAAAAGGCTTCAGATTAATGAAATAATCAAAATAGCCCGAGAACACGTGATTTCCCCCTATTCGGTGTATTGCCAAGCGAATGCTTATGCGAAGGATGCTGGGCTGAATACGCTGGTCTTGACGCCAGACTTGCATAAAGCCTCTACCGTTGTTAATAGGGAGCTACCTCTCGTTAGTAAGATTCTCTTCGAAGAGGACGGTCCGCCCGAGACTGCAGTTTATATCGAACGCATCGAACAGGTCTTCGATACGACTTTTTTTAAAGTTCTACGCGAACATTTGAATGAGTCGAAAAAAGGACCAGGTCTTATTCAGACCATCATGGACGTCTCTGCACTTGACGCCCGGAGTATTCACTCTGAGCTCCTACAATGCCACAATCGAAAATCTTAGCAGATACAAATTCTTATCTCCGACTTGCTAATAATATACGCCCTCTTCTATGCGTAGAGTTTGGAGGGCAGAAATATTGTCTGTACGTGCTGGCCGAAACCAATTTGGAAATACAGAAAAGTAGTCGGTTGAAGCATAAGTTTTACTGGGCCTTGGAAGATGAGCACTGTTTGGAAAGGGCCACCAGCCCCGTGATTTCCAAGCAGCAGAAGAAACAGGTCGAGGCAGCGTATTCAATTATATGGGAGTACGTTGAAACGGATTTTTCAGGCCCTTCGAAGACTGATGTACGGTATCTCGCGCATAGCTTCGTGTTAGGTTTTCCTGTGGTAACTGATGATCGAGACATGCGTGCAGTTGCGGAGGTTTTTGAAATTCCTACGCAGAAAACATTGGAGCTGTTAAAGGTTATGGTGGAGGTAGATCACATAACCTTGGACAAGGTCGCTGCTATTATCGCGTACTGGAGGTATAACGATGATTTTCCTGCCGATTTAAGAGCTGACCTGCGTGAAATTTTTGAGGGCCAGATAAGCGTAGATTAAGCTTGGTGCCATTGGGAGCCGACATCTGTGAGTGCTCCCTGCCTTGAGGTGCCGGGAGCACATTGCGCTAGATACCTTGCCAGTAGGCTACTGCTATAGCTTAAGCCGTTGCTCTGCGTCTGCCTGCGCGGCATCAATCAAGATTTTTCCGGCATCCACCAATTGATAGATGGCTTGATTAAGTGCCCTGGTCGTTGTCAGTTCGCTGTCGCATGTCTCATCGTATAGCACAAGGGCTGTACTCAGCATTCCAGACGCTCGAGAAAGTGCTGTCGAAAGCGGCACCCCGGGTGAAGCTTCAAAGAGTTGGCAGCGAACATCAGTTTTTAAAGCCGAACTATCTTCACGCTCGGGTGATTCGAAATGGTTGTTCATTTTTTAGCCTCTCATACGGGTAATAGAGGCCACCTTCCGCCGTCAAACAGAAATGGTGGCAGCTGTGCGCAGGTTGACGGACCGGTCGTATGAGAACCCGGCGCACCCGAAGATGCCCCATGCACAGCCGCCATAAGCAATGCATAGGCACACACACGCCTTAGCAAGGTTCTGGAAGCTGCTAATTCAAATACGGGTCAGGCCGTCAAACCTGGTCACGAATGCATTCGTGACGCGGGCGAGAATAGTGTGCGGGTCGGCAGGGGTCAATATGGAGTCACCGAAAGAGAGGCATCCTACAAGACTGGATAATCGTTCGAATCGACGCCAAGGTCGTTTGGTTACTCGGGCACAGGGCCGCAGCCCGTGTGCTAATGGCAGAAATGGAGGGTGAGGCAGTTGACCCATTCGGGTACTCGGCCGAAAATCCCTGATGAGGACTGCAACCGCGCATTTTCGGGCTTGGCTTACCAGTATTGGCCCCTCGGATTTGGCAGCAGTGAAGCTGGCACTCACTGACGTAGGGACAATTGATAGGCCCCACCATACGGCCGATGATTCAATTGGGTTCTGAACCAAGGGAGCGGAAACGATCCTGAAGCTAAAGAATCGCTGCGACTACAGCCTCACCATCATTCAAAGGCGACCTTAGGGTCGCCTTTTCAATTTCTATTGAGTAGCTACCCTGCTGGGACTGCCCGGCATTTAGGCTTCGGATTCTGCGGTGCAGCACAGGGTCAGCGCAGCTTGGCGGCAGCGGCTACGGGTTGTGTGTGGTAGGTGGGAACGCTGTAGCCGCTGCCGAAGGCTGCGCTGGCCAGCATGTACGCCCACGATGTCACGTGGGGCGTAGGACCAGAGCAGCCTGGCGGCGAGTCAATCAGAACGCCGGAATGATCGCGCCCTTGTACTTGTCCTGGATGAAGGTCTTCACCTCAGGGCTGTGCAGCGCCGCTGCCAGCTTCTGCATGGCCGGCGAGTCCTTGTTGTCCGGGCGCGCCACCAGGATGTTCACGTAAGGCGAGTCGTTGCCTTCAATGGCCAGGGCATCCTTGGACGGGTCCAGTTTGGCTTCCAGCGCATAGTTGGTGTTGATCAGCGCCAGGTCGACCTGGGTCAGCACGCGCGGCAGGGTGGCGGCTTCCAGTTCGCGGATTTTCAGGTCTTTGCTGTTCTCAACGATGTCCTTGGGCGTGGACAGGATGTCGGTCGGGTTCTTCAGCTTGATCAGGCCGACTTTCTGCAGCAGCAACAGCGCACGGCCGCCGTTGGTGGCGTCGTTGGGGATGACCACGTTGGCACCGCCCGGCAGCTCTTCAAGCTTCTTCCATTTGCTGGAGTAGGCGCCCAGCGGCTCCAGGTGCACGCCGGTGACGGCAACCAGGTTGGTGCCCTTGCCCTTGTTGAACTCATCCAGGTACGGCTGGTGCTGGAAGAAGTTGGCGTCCAGGCGCTTTTCGGCTACCTGCACGTTGGGCTGGATGTAGTCGGTAAACACCTTCACCTTCAGGTCCACGCCTTCCTTGGCCAGTTGCGGCTTCACGAATTCGAGGATTTCGGCGTGGGGCACGGCGGTGGCCGCCACGGTCAGGGTGTCATTGGCGTGGGCCGACAGGGCGGCGACAGCGGCAAAGGCCGCCAGCAGTTTTTTCATGTTCAGCTCCTTGCGAAGGCCTCGGGCCCTCGGCGCCGCGGCATGGCCGCGGCACATCATTAGGGGTTACTTGCGGGAGAAGTGCACCACCAGCTTGTCGCCGATGGTCTGCAGCACCTGCACCAGCACCACCAGGATCACCACGGTGACGATCATAACGTCGGTCTGGAAACGCTGGTAACCAAAGCGAATCGCCAGGTCGCCCAGGCCACCGGCGCCGACCACACCGGCCATGGCCGTGTAGGAAACCAGTGTAATCGCTGTCACGGTTGTTGCCGCGATGATGCCCGGCAATGCCTCCGGCAGCAGCGCATTCACGATGATCTGACGCGGCGTGGCCCCCATCGATTGGGTGGCTTCGATGATGCCGCGATCGACTTCACGCAGGGCAGTTTCCACCAGGCGCGCGAAGAACGGCGTGGTACCGATGACCAGCGGCGGAATGGCGCCGGCCACGCCCAGCGAGGTGCCGGTGATCAGCACGGTGACCGGGATCAGCACGATCAGCAGGATGATGAACGGCAGCGAACGCAGCACGTTCACGCAGAACGCCAGCAGCGCATAGATACCCTTGTTCTCGAACAGTTGGCGCGGGCCGCAGATGAACAGCAGCACGCCCAGCGGCAGGCCCAGCAGCACGGTGAAGAACAGCGAAGCGCCCAGCATGATCATGGTGTCGTTGCTGGCGTCGAGAATCTCGGACCAGTCGACGTTGGCAAAGTAATTGAGGAAGTCCATCAGCGCAGCACCTCCATATGAACGTCTGCAGAGGTGAAGCGGGCAAAGGCAGCGTCCATGTCGCCACCGGTGATGGCCAGGGTCAGCTGCCCGTAGGGCGTGTCTTTGATGCGGTCGATGCGGCCGGCCAGGATGCTGTAGTCCACGCCGGTTTCACGGGCCACGGTACCCAGCAGCGGGGCGTAGGTGGAATCGCCCTGGAAGGTCAGGCGCACGATACGGCCGGGCACATGGGCGAAGATATCGCTTTGCTCGGCTTCGTCGACCTGCTCGTCTTCCTGCACGAAGCGCTTGGTGGTGGGGTGCTGCGGGTGCAGGAACACCTTGGCCACCGGGCCTTGCTCGACGATCACGCCGGCATCCATGACCGCTACCTGGTCGCACACGCGACGGATCACGTCCATCTCGTGGGTGATAAGCACGATGGTCAGCTTCAGCTCGCGGTTGATCTCGGCCAGCAGTTGCAGCACCGACGCCGTGGTCTGCGGGTCGAGGGCGCTGGTGGCCTCGTCGCACAGCAGCACCTTGGGGTTGGTGGACAGGGCGCGGGCAATGCCCACGCGCTGCTTCTGGCCGCCGGACAGCTGCGCCGGGTACTTCTTGGCGTGGTCGGACAGGCCGACTCGCTCCAGCAGCGCGGCAACGCGGGCGTTGATCTCGCTGGCCGACAGCTCGCCAGCCAGGCGCAACGGCAGCGCGACGTTGTCGGCCACGGTCTTGGAGGCCAGCAGGTTAAAGTGCTGGAAGATCATCCCGACCTGTTGGCGAAAACGGCGCAGGCTGTTGGCGTCGAAGGCGGTGACGTCTTCACCGTCAACGATGATGGTGCCGCCGCTGGGCGCTTCCAGGCGGTTGATCAGGCGCAGCAGGGTACTTTTGCCAGCACCCGAGTGGCCGATCAGGCCGAAGACCTGGCCGTTCTCGACGGTCAGGTTGGTGGGGTGCAGCGCGGGGATTTCCCTACCGTTGACGCGGTAGGTTTTATGCACATTTTGAAACTCGATCACGTAGCGAACCTTGTGGGGCGCATGGAATGGGGGACAGCGGTTAGCCGGTCGCGCATTTTAGCCTGTCCGTTTAGAGAGACTTAGCATTTATTTCGTAAACATCCTTTCATTTGGCAATAAGGCGATCGAAGGTCTCGAAAATAAACGGAACGGGGCCCGACCCGGCCAGTCACTACCTAGGCATACCCATGATCCCTGACCGTGACAGGGGTTCAGCCCATGCAGACCATCCGCAACGGGTGGCCGCAGATGAGGAGTCTAGGACAGATGAAAAAGAACACGCCCAGTTCCGGCAAAAGCCAGGCCGCCGGTACCGACGCACCGGACCGCGCCAACACCAACCCCAAGCTCGATAGCCTCGAAACCTTCCGTACCGACGCTACCGGGCAGGCCCTGCGCACCAACCAGGGCGTGAAGATCAGCGACAACCAGAACACCCTCAAGGCCGGCGCCCGCGGGCCGTCGCTGCTGGAAGACTTCATCATGCGCGAGAAAATCACGCATTTTGACC
The DNA here is from genome assembly GCA_000497835.1 of gamma proteobacterium L18. Lineage (GTDB taxonomy): Bacteria > Pseudomonadota > Gammaproteobacteria > Pseudomonadales > Pseudomonadaceae > Aquipseudomonas. The sequence continues at coordinate 326,263 of KI547172.1, forward strand.
ATGAGCGGATCCCCGAGCGGATCGTCCACGCCCGTGGCACTGGCGCCCACGGCTACTTCCAGACGTACAAGGCGCATTCCGACCTGACCAAGGCCGGCTTCCTGCAGGACCCGGCGAAGGTCACTCCAGTCTTTGTGCGTTTCTCCACGGTGCAGGGGCCGCGTGGCTCGGGCGATACCGTGCGCGACGTGCGCGGCTTTGCCGTCAAGTTCTACACCGATGAAGGCAATTTCGACCTGGTTGGCAACAATATGCCAGTGTTCTTCATCCAGGACGCGATCAAGTTTCCCGATTTCGTTCACGCCGTGAAGCCCGAGCCGCATAACGAGATACCCACCGGCGGTTCGGCCCATGACACCTTCTGGGACTTCGTGTCGCTGGTGCCCGAGTCGGCCCACATGGTGATCTGGACCATGTCCGACCGCGCCATCCCCAAAAGCCTGCGCACCATGGAAGGCTTCGGTATTCACACCTTCCGGCTGATCAACGCCGAGGGCAAATCCAGCTTCGTGAAATTCCACTGGAAGCCCAAGGCTGGCGTCTGCTCGCTGGTGTGGGACGAGGCGCAGAAACTGGCGGGCAAGGACACCGACTATCATCGCCGCGACCTGTGGGAAGCCATCGAGATGGGCGACTATCCCGAGTGGGAGTTCGGCGTGCAGATCGTGCCGGAAGAGGACGAGCACAAGTTCGACTTCGACCTGCTGGACCCCACCAAGATCATCCCCGAAGAGCTGGTGCCGGTCACGCCGCTGGGCAAGATGGTGCTCAACCGCAACCCTGATAACTTCTTCGCCGAGACCGAGCAGGTCGCGTTCTGCCCCGGCCATATCGTGCCGGGCATCGACTTCTCCAACGACCCGTTGCTGCAGGGCCGGTTGTTTTCCTACACCGACACGCAGATCAGCCGTCTGGGCGGGCCGAACTTCCACGAAATACCGATTAACCGGCCGCTGGCGCCCAACCACAATGGCCAGCGCGACGCCCAGCACCGGGTGACCATCGACAAGGGCCGCGCCTCTTACGAGCCAAACTCCATCGATGGTGGCTGGCCGAAGGAAACCCCCGCAGCGGCCCAGGATGGCGGTTTCGTGTCGTACCCCGAGCGCATCGAGGCGCACAAGATCCGTCAGCGCAGCGAGTCGTTCGCCGATCACTTCTCCCAGGCGCGGCTGTTCTTCCACAGCCTGAGCAAGCCCGAGCAGGAACACGTGATTGCTGCCTACAGCTTCGAGCTGGGCAAGGTCGAGCGTGAATACATTCGTGCCCGCGAAGTGAACGAGATCCTCGCCAACATCGACCTCGACCTGGCCGCCCGCGTGGCGGCGAACCTCGGCCTGCCAGCGCCCAAGGCCGGTACCGTGGACGTGCACGAGCAGTCGCTCAAGGCGTCCCCGGCGTTGAGCCAGATGAACCTGCTGTCGGGAGACATCAAGGGGCGCAAGGTGGCGATCCTGGTGGCCAATGGTGTCGATGGCGGGCAGGTGGCGGCCATCAGGAAAGCCCTGGAAGGCGAAGGTGCCCACGCCAAGGTGCTGGGGCCCACGTCAGCGCCGGTGAAAACGGCCGATGGCAAGGCGTTGCCGGTGGATGCTTCTGCAGAGGGCTTGCCTTCGGTGGCGTTCGATGCGGTGTGGGTGCCGGGTGGCAAGGCTTCGGTGCAGGCGTTGAGTGGTGACGGGGTGGCGTTGCACTTCGTGCTTGAGGCCTACAAGCATTTGAAGGCCATCGGCGTGAGCACCGACGCGAAGTCGTTGATCGACGGCTTGAAGCTGGAAGAGGATGCGGGGCTGCTGGTGGGTGATGATGCCAAGGCGCACAAAGCCTTCATTACTGCCATCGCCAAGCACCGCGTGTGGGATCGCGAGGCCAAGGCCAAGGCAGTCCCGGCTTAATGGGGTAGTGCCTGTACTGGCCTCTCGCGAGCAAGCTTTGCTCCCACAGAGTCAAACGCGGCATTTGCGTTTCACCTGTGGGAGCAAAGCTTGCTCGCGATGAGGCCAGTGGCTTCACCCAATTTCTTCAGGGTTTACGAGGTGTCAGCACCATCTGCGCCGGCTGGTTGCGCACAACCTTGTGGCCCAATTCCCACGGCAACTGCGGCGCCAGCTTGTTCACACGCTTCTTGATCAGCGTCTGCAGCCACGGCCAATCCTGAGTGCGCGGCACCACCACCAACACATCGCAGTGGTAATTCACCACGTCCGCGGCGATGTCATCCAGCTGACGCTGCAAGGCGCGGCTTTCAGTAATGTTCAAGGCAACCGGTGTGCTCTGCGCCGTAGGGTCGATGACCTTGGCCACAGGCTTGGCTTCGGCTGCCTGCAAGGCGGCTTCGGCCTGGTCCAGTTCGGCCTTGCGTGCCTGGCGGATCGGGCCGTTGGCGCCGCCGGTCAGGGCCGGGGCCTTGGGCATCAGCGCGCGGGCACGGGCCAGGGCGGTGGCGGCTGCGTTGACGTCACCCTTCTGCAGCACGATCTGGCTGCGCTGCAAGTAGGCTTCGGCCAGCTGGCGCTGGTAGGGCTCCAGGCGTGGGTCATCGGGGCTCTGCTTCTGCAAGGCGCCCAGCTGATCCTCGGCAGTGGCCAGCTCGCCACCATCGATGTTGTTCTGCAATTGCAGATACGCGTCAGGCACCGGCGCGGGGGCGGCGGGCTGTGGCACATGGCTCTGGCAAGCGCCCAAGATGAGCGAAAATGCGGCAAGGAGCAGATAACGGGAGGCGAACGGCTTCATTCCTGCGACTCTCTATTTGCGCAAAAAGCGAGCAAGTCTACACCCTGCCCGGCGACACGAAAACCTGTGGGATCCATCAATACCATCAACGGCGTGGCAGTGCGAAGCTCAATAGGAACAGTGTAGCGGCGCAGACGACGATGGACGGACCGGCCGGCGTGTCCTTGAACCACGACATGGCCAGGCCGCCGCACACGGCAATTACGCCAAGGATACTCGCGCCCAGGGCCATCTGTTCCGGTGAGCGGGCGTGACGTTGCGCCGCAGCGGCCGGGATGATCAGCAGCGAAGTGATCAACAGCACGCCGACGATTTTCATCGCCACGGCAATCACGATAGCAATCAACAGCATCAGCGTCATGCGCAGTGCGGCCACGGGCAGGCCTTCGACCCGCGCCAACTCTTCGTGCACGGTGACCGCCAGCAGCGGGCGCCACAGCGCCAGGACCAGGGCCATGACCGCCGCGCTGCCGCCCAGGATCCAGCCCAGGTCGGTCGGGCTGATGGCCAGCAGGTCACCGAACAGGTAGCTCATCAGGTCGATGCGCACGTCGTGCATGAAGCTCAGCACCACCAGGCCCAGGGACAGCGTGCTGGGCGCCAGGATGCCCAGTAGGGTGTCCGAGGCCAGCGGCTGGCGCTGTTGCAGGGTGACCAGCAGGATGGCCAGCAACAGGCAGCCGACGGTTACCGCCAGCGCCGGGCTGACGTCCAGCACGAAGCCCAGGGCCACGCCCAGCAGGGCTGCGTGGGACAAGGTGTCGCCGAAATAGGCCATGCGCCGCCATACCACGAAGGACCCCAGGGGGCCGGCGACAACCGCCAGGGATAGGCCAGCCAGCAAGGCGTAAAGCAGAAAATCAGCCATGCTTGCAGCCGTCTCCGTGTACATGGGGGGTGAGAATACTGGAATGCTTGGCCTCGCCGGCCACGACTTCGCCGTGCAGGTCGTGGGCATGGTCGTGGTGGTGGTGATACACCGCCAGGCTAGGCGCGTGGTCGCCGAACAGCTCGACGAACGCCGGGTCGCCGCTGACCTGTTCCGGGTGGCCGGAGCAGCACACGTGGCGGTTCAGGCACACCACCTGGTCGGTCGTGCTCATCACCAGGTGCAGGTCGTGGGACACCATCAGCACGCCGCAGCCATGACGGTCGCGCAGGCGGGTGATCAGGCTGTACAGCTCGGCCTGGCCGGCTACGTCGACGCCCTGCACGGGCTCGTCGAGCACCAGCAGCTCGGGCTCGCGCAGCAGGGCGCGGGCCAGCAGCACGCGCTGCATCTCGCCGCCGGAAATGGTCTGCACGGGGCTGTCGATGACTTGCTCGGCGCCCACTTCGGCCAGGGCTGCCAAGGCGCGCTTGCGGTCAACGCCAGGCACCAGGCGCAGGAAGCGGAATACAGAGAGCGGCAAGGTCGGGTCCACGTGCAGCTTTTGCGGCATGTAGCCGATGCGCAGCTTGGGCTTGCGCCACACCAGGCCGCTGTCGGGCTTGAGCAGGCCGAGCACGGCGCGCACCAGGGTGGTCTTGCCGGCGCCGTTGGGGCCGATCAGGGTGACGATCTCGCCGCTGCGCACGCTGAGCTGGATATTGTCCAGCACGGGCTGCCCGGCGAAGGTGACCGCCACCTGTTCCAGGCGGATCAGTGCGTCGCTCATCAGGCGGCCTGGCAGGCCGAGCACAGGCCGACCACTTCCACGGTCTGGCCTTCCACCTTGAAGCCCACATCGGCGGCGCTATTGATGATGGCCTGGCTGATGGCGGGTTGTTCCAGCTCCAGGGCCACGTGGCATTCGCGGCAGATCAGGAACTGGCCCTGGTGCGCGTGCTCGGGGTGGTTGCAGCCGATGAAGGCGTTGAGCGAGGCGATGCGGTGCACCAGGCCGTTTTCCAGCAGGAAATCCAGCGCGCGGTACACCGTGGGCGGCGCGGCGCGGCGGCCGTCCTGATCGCTCAATACCGCGAGGATATCGTAGGCACCCAGCGGCTTGTGGCTTTGCCACACCAGCTCCAGCACGCGCCGACGCAGGGCAGTCAGGCGCAGGCCCATGCGTGCGCACAGGGCATCGGCTTCCGACAGGGCGCTGTGTACGCAGTGGGAGTGATCGTGGGGACGGTTGGCCAGCGGGGTATTGGGCATGAGCGGCGACGATATCAGCAAGAGACGTTATTATATTACCCGTTCTCGCCGACTTGAGTGGTCATTGTGTCCCGTAATTTTGCTCTTTCTGTCGCTTTCTGCCTTGCCGCTGTCGTGACGCTGCCTGCTCAGGCCGAGGTTCGCGTGCTCACCAGCATCAAGCCACTGCAACTGATTGCCGCAGCCGTGCAGGACGGTGTCGGCAGCCCTGAAGTGCTGCTGCCGCCGGGCGCCTCCCCGCACCATTATGCCCTGCGCCCTTCCGACGTGCGCCGCGTGGCCGATGCCGACCTGCTGTACTGGATAGGCCCGGACATGGAAGGTTTCCTGCCGCGCGTGGTGGCCACCCGCACCAAGCCCACCGTGACCATCCAGGACATGGGCGGCCTGAAACTGCGCCACTTCACCGCCGACAGCCATTCGCACGAAGAGGCTGACCCGGACGAGCATGACCACGACCACCGCCCCGGCAGCCTGGACTCGCACCTGTGGCTGTCCACGGTCAATGCCCGTGTGATCGCGCAGCGCATGGCCGATGACCTGGGCAAGGCTGATCCGGCCAACGCCCCGCGTTACGCCAGCAACCTGAAGGCCTTTGACGGTCGCCTGGATGCCTTGGATGCGCGGTTGAAGTCGCGCCTGGCCGGTGTCGCCGGCAAGCCGTTCTTCGTGTTCCATGAAGGCTTCGATTACTTTGAGGACGAGTTCGGCGTGAAGCACACCGGCGTGTTCAGCGTGGCCGCCGAAGTGCAGCCGGGTGCGCAGCATGTGGCTGCCATGCGGGCGCGGTTGCAGGAAGTGGGCAAGTCGTGTGTGTTCAGCGAACCGCCGGCGCGGCCGCGCTTGGCCGAAACGCTGACGGCAGGGTTGCCGGTGCGCTTGGCGGAGCTGGATGGTCTGGGCGGGTTTGCCGAGGCTACGCCGAAGGGTTATGAGCAGCTGATGGAAAAGCTGGGCAACGATTTGGCCGGTTGCCTGGAACAACTCTGAAGGATAGCGTCGCCTGCATCGCGGCCAAGGCCGGCTCCTACGCGGACCGCGTCGCCCTCATCGCGAGCAAGCTTTGCTCCCACAGTGTTCAAGCCGACCATCGTGATCGGGCTCAACACTGTGGGAGCAAAGCTTGCTCGCGATAAGGGCGACGCCGATTAAGCGCTTACAACGCGAACGGCAGCGCCACGCTGACCTGCTGGCGCAACGCCAAGCGGTGCTCGAACTCCGCCGGGTCGTGAATCAACACGTCCATCCCGGCAAACGCCTGCGCCGCCACCAGCCGCGACAGCCAGAAGCGCACGCACGCCACGCGCAGCATCACCGGCCACAACTCGGCCTCCGCCGCCGTGAACGGCCGCAATGCTGCATAAGCTCCCAGCATAGCCCGCGCCCGTGGCGCATCCAGCGCACCGGCTGCATCCGAGCACCAGTCATTCAGGCTAATGGCCAGGTCATACAGCATTGGCCCCGAGCAGGCGTTGTAGAAATCGATCACGCCCGTCAGGTGCGTGCCTTCGAACATCGCGTTGTCGCGGAACAGGTCGGCGTGCAGGTTGGCACGCGGCAACGCCATGATCTGCGCCTTGTGCGCCTTGATCTCTTCCAGGGCGCTACGCAGCAAGGCTGCTGCATCACTGTTCAATTGGCCGATCTGGCGCTCGCCCTCTTCCAGCATCCAGTCCAGGCCGCGGTCGGTCTTGCGTTCCAGCACGTGGTCGCGGGTGGCCAGGTGGATGTGGCTGATCAGCTCGCCCATCTGCACGCAGTGCTGGCTGTTGGGTTCCTTGATGTGCTTGCCCGGCAGGCGCGGCTGCAGCAGTGCGGGCTTGCCGGCCAGCTCGCGCAGGGCCACGCCGTCGGTGGTGCGCAGCGCGTAGGGCACCGGCAGGTCGGCTTCGTGCAGCACGTCCAGCAGTTCCACGAAGTACGGCAGGTCCTGCACCGGGCCGCGTTCGACCAGTGTCAGGACATACTCGCCCTGTTCCAGGCTGATGAAGAAATTGCTGTTCTCGGTGCCGGCGGCAATTCCCTGGAAGTCGCGAAGACGGCCCAGGCCGTAAGGTGCGAGAAAGGTTTCAAGCTCAGGCCGCGACAGGGGTGTAAACACTGACATGAAAAATTTGCCCATACTGGCACCCCCGTCGGAGGTGCCCGGTTGAAGTTAAGGTTGAGTCATTTCCATTCAAAAATCTTCCATGCCGGAATCAGCATGTCCGGCTGGTCAGACCGGATGTAATTGGCATCGGTACCGTCGGCGCGAACCAGAAAGTACGGCTTGCCATGTTTCGGGGTGACCTTGATTGCGTACAGGAAGCCATTTTGCCGGTATTCCTGGACTGTTTTGTCGCCTTCCTGGCGAATGGTGACATCCGGATCAGCCGTGACGCCTTCGTCCGCAGCCAGCACGGCCATCGGAGAGGCAATCAACACACTGGCCAGCAACAAGCGTTTAGCGGTTCGCATGATAACCTTGTCCCTTTGTCGTCAATGTTCCGGACATTCTAGCGCCGGACCCGCCGAAAAGGTTGATTCTGCTCATGAGCAAAGCTCCCCTCGTCCTGGTGGACGGTTCCTCCTACCTGTACCGGGCCTTCCATGCCCTGCCACCGCTGACCACTTCCAAGGGGATGCCGACGGGCGCGGTCAAGGGCGTGCTGAACATGCTCAAGAGCCTGCGCAGACAATACCCGGACAGCCCCTTTGCCGTGGTATTCGACGCCAAAGGCGGCACGTTCCGCGACGAAATGTTCGCCGACTACAAGGCCAACCGCCCCAGCATGCCCGACGATCTGCGCGTGCAGGTCGAGCCGCTGCACGCCAGCGTGCGCGCCTTGGGCTACCCGCTGCTGTGCGTGGACAACGTAGAGGCTGACGATGTGATCGGCACCCTGGCGCGCAGCAGCGCTGCCGCTGATCGGCCGGTGATCATTTCCACTGGCGACAAGGACATGGCCCAGCTGGTCGATGGCCATGTGACCCTGGTCAACACCATGACCGGCAGCGTCATGGACATCGAAGGGGTGAAGGAGAAGTTTGGCGTTGGCCCCGAGCACATCATCGACTATCTAGCCCTGATGGGCGACAAAGTCGACAACATTCCAGGCGTTCCCGGCGTTGGCGAGAAAACTGCCGTCGGCCTGCTGGTGGGCATTGGCGGCGGTCTGAAAGAGCTGTACGAGAACCTCGACAAGGTCCCTGCCCTGCCCATCCGCGGTGCCAAGAACCTGCCGGCCAAGCTGGAAGAGCACAAGGAGATGGCCTTCCTCTCCTACCAACTGGCTACCATCAAGATCGACGTCGAGCTGGACGTGGAAGTGGAAGCCCTGGTGTGCGGCGAGCCGGACCGCGAGGCGCTGGTAGAGCTGTACACCGAGCTTGAGTTCAAGAGCTGGATCGACGAAGTTCAGCGCGATGCCAAGCGGGCCGGTCAGGAAGTGGTCGCCGAGGTGGCCCCGGTGGCTGCCGTGGAAACCCGCTACGAAACGGTCCTGGACCAGGCAACGTTCGACCGCTGGCTGGACAAGTTGAACAAGGCCGACCTGTTCGCCTTCGACACCGAAACCACTGGCCTGGATGCCCAGAAAGCACAGCTGGTTGGCTTGTCGTTCGCCGTTCAGCCCCACGAAGCGGCCTACATCCCGCTGACTCATGCCTACATGGGAGCCCCCGAACAGCTGGACCGCGACACCGTGCTGCGCGCCCTCAAGCCGCTGCTGGAAGATCCGACCAAGCTCAAGGTCGGGCAAAACGCCAAGTACGACATGAACATCCTGGCCAACTGCGCCATCGCGGGTGATCCGCTGCAGGGTATCAACGTGCAGGGCGTGAAGTTCGACACCATGCTCGAATCCTACGTGCTGGACTCCACCGCCACCCGTCACGACATGGACAGCCTGGCCGCCAAGTACCTGGGCCATACCACCATCACGTTTGAGCAGATTGCCGGCAAAGGCGCCAAGCAGCTGACCTTTGACCAGATCCCGCTGGAACAGGCCGGCCCTTACGCCGCTGAAGATGCCGACGTGACCCTGCGCCTGCACCAGCTGTTCCAGGCCAAGCTGGCCGCCGCGCCAAGCCTGCTGACCGTGTTGGACGACATCGAGATGCCGCTGGTGCCGGTGCTGGCCAAGATCGAGCGCCAGGGCGCCCTGGTCGACGCCGAGCTGCTGGGCGTACAGAGCGGCGAACTGGGCGCCAAGTTGGTCGAGCTGGAGCGCCAGGCTTTCGAAATCGCTGGCGAGGAATTCAACCTGGGTTCGCCCAAGCAGTTGGGCGTGATTCTCTACGACAAGCTGGGCATGCCGATTCTCAACAAGACGGCCAAGGGCCAGGCTTCCACCGCTGAAGCCGTGCTGGCTGAGCTTGCCGAGCAGGACTTCCCGCTGCCCAAGGTGCTGATGCAGTACCGCTCGCTGAGCAAATTGAAAAGCACCTACACCGACCGCCTGCCGGAGCAGATCAACCCGCGCACCGGGCGTATCCACACCTCGTATCACCAAGCGGTCGCCGCTACCGGTCGTCTGTCCTCCAGCGACCCGAACCTGCAGAACATTCCTATCCGTACCGCCGAAGGCCGTCGCATTCGCCAGGCTTTCGTGGCGCCGAAAGGCTACAAACTGCTGGCGGCGGACTACTCGCAGATCGAGCTGCGCATCATGGCCCACCTGGCCAAGGATGAAGGGTTGCTGCATGCGTTCCAGAACAACCTGGACGTGCACCGTGCCACCGCCGCGGAAGTATTCGGCGTGGAGCTGGACCAGGTCACCACTGACCAGCGGCGCAGCGCCAAGGCCATTAACTTCGGGCTGATCTACGGTATGAGCGCCTTCGGCCTGGCGAAGCAGATTGGCGTGGACAACAAGCAGGCCAAGGAATACATCGACCGTTATTTCACCCGCTACCCCGGCGTGCTGGCCTACATGGAGCGTACCCGCGCCCAGGCCGCCGAACAAGGTTATGTGGAGACGCTGTTTGGTCGTCGCCTGTACCTGGCCGACATCAACGCCAAGAACCCGGCCCTGCGCAAGGGTGCCGAGCGCACCGCGATCAACGCCCCGATGCAAGGCACCGCGGCCGACATCATCAAGCGCGCCATGGTGGCGGTGGACAACTGGCTGAGCGACTCGGGGCTCGATGCCCGGGTGATCCTGCAGGTACACGACGAACTGGTGCTGGAAGTGCGTGAAGACCTGGTGGACCAGGTCAGCGAACAGATTCGTCCGCACATGAGCGGCGCCGCCGAACTGGACGTGCCGCTGCTGGTTGAAGTGGGTGTGGGCAACAACTGGGACGAGGCGCACTGATCGGTAATTGCAGTGCCTGCATCGCGACTAAAGTCGGCTCCTACACCGATCGTGTAGGAGCCGGCCTTGGCCGCGATGAGGCCGGTGCGAACGCCGCTGATATTGGATCAGGCCTAACGCCCGCACTGCTTAGGACAATTAGTTTTCAGCACCCGGGGAACTAAACCTGTCAAACCCGACTCAGAGTACCTGAATGGCTGGTGAAGCCGTTCGATGCTCCTATGTTGTGTTAAGTGTTGGCAGATATCTGGACCCCGCCCTAGCGGTCCGGAACTTGAACCCCGAACTTCCCCCTCCCCATACGAAGTCCGGGGTTTTTTTTGCCCGCGATTCGGCGAAACCCTGTAGGAGCCGAGCAAGCTCGGCTCCTACAACGTCACGCGTCGACCTTGTCCGGCAGTTCCATCCAGCGCGCCAGGACGGCATAAGCCTCTTCCAGGCCCATGCGCTTGGGCGCCGAGAACAGCTGGATGCTCACCGCATCACCCCAACCCTTGCGAATTTCGGACTGCACCTTGAGCAGGGTGTTCTTGGCCGCGCCGTAGGTCAGCTTGTCGGCCTTGGTCAGCAGAATGTGCATCGGCATGTGGCTGGCCACCGACCAGTCGAGCATCAGCTGGTCGAAGTCGGTCATGGGGTGGCGAATGTCCATCATCAGGATCAGGCCCTTCAGGCTTTCGCGGCTGCCCAGGTAGGCTTCCAGGTGGCGCTGCCAGTGCTGCTTGAGCGGGATCGGCACCTTGGCGTAGCCGTAACCGGGCAAGTCCACCAGGCGGCGTTCTTCGTCCAGCTGGAAGAAGTTCAGCAGCTGCGTGCGCCCCGGGGTCTTGGAGGTACGCGCAAGGCTGGCGTGGGTCAGGGTATTCAGGGCACTGGACTTGCCGGCGTTGGAACGGCCGGCAAAGGCCACTTCAAAGCCTTCGTCATCGGGGCACTGGTCGACCTTGGCGGCGCTGAGCGAGAAGGTAGCCTGTTGGCACAGACCGAGGATGGGGTTTTTGACTTGCATGTGATTTCCGCTGTGGGGCGACGCCGGGCAATGGCCCTGGCAGGCGGGTCGTTTCCGCTTCGCTGACGTCGGTAGTATATAATGCCGTAGATTTCGTGTGTGCTTTGTCCCGCCGTAAAGGGGTACACACCGGGGGCATCTTGATGTGCGTCGCGCATTAGAGCGCAAATTACCCCAACCCTGAACCTATCGTTTCAGGACGAAATGGCGGCTTGCTGCTAGCGTCACTGATGTAACTCAGGGTTTCAAGGCTATGCCGCCACGTGGATTGTGCACGGACAGCAGTGCCGAAGACTACAAGACCGTAATCCACTGGATGAGCGGCCCATGCCTGCGGCACCGATCTTTCACCCTTAGCCGTAGTTGGATTAGCTGATGAAAAAAATAATAGTGAGTCTGCTGCTGACAGTAGGAATCACAGGTTTGGCCCAGGCGGCGGGCGACCCGGCTGCCGGGCAAGCCAAGGCGGCGGTCTGTGGTGCCTGCCACGGCCCGGATGGCAACAGCATGGCGCCCAATTTCCCGAAACTGGCCGGCCAGGGCGAGCGCTACCTGAACAAGCAGTTGCATGACATCAAGTCGGGCAAGCGACAGGTGCCGGAAATGACCGGCCTGCTGACCAACCTCAGCGATCAGGACCTGGCAGACCTGGCGGCGTACTTCAACAGCCAGAAGGGCAGCGTCGGCGCCGCCGACCCCAACCTGGTGGCCAAGGGCGAGGCGCTGTTTCGTGGTGGCAAACTGGACTTGGGCATGCCCGCCTGCACCGGCTGCCACTCGCCCAACGGCATTGGCAACGCCATGGCCGGCTTCCCGCACCTCGGCGGCCAGCATGCGCAATACGTGACCAAGCAGCTCACGGACTTTCGCGAAGGCAACCGCACCAATGACGGCGACACCATGGTGATGCGCAGCATCGCGTCCAAGCTCAGCAACAAGGACATCGAGGCGCTGGCGTCCTACGTGCAAGGGCTGCACTGACGGGATTGTCGTGTCTTGAAATGAAACAATGGAAAAGGGTGGCCTCGGCTGCCCTTTTTCTTGAAGTCTGCCGTTACACTAGCGAACTGAACCCCTGGCTGCGAGTCTCACCGCACGTCGCCGGGTGGCGATCCCTATTTGCTCAGGAGTAAAGCATGCGTAATCTGATCCTCGGCGCCGCGCTGGTTGTGGCCACTCTGTTCGGTATCACTGCCCAGGCCGCCGATGCCCCGCTGGAAGCGGGCAAACAGTACGTTGAACTGGCCAATCCGGTGCCTGTGGCCCAGCCTGGCAAGATCGAAGTCGTCGAACTGTTCTGGTACGGCTGCCCGCACTGCTACGCCTTCGAGCCCACCATCAACCCATGGATCGAGAAGCTGCCGGCTGACGTGCACTTCCTGCGTATCCCTGCCATGTTCGGTGGCCCATGGGATGCCCACGGCCAACTGTTCATCACCCTGGACATGATGGGTGTGGAGCACAAGGTTCACGCTGCCGTGTTCGATGCCATCCAGAAGCAAGGCAAGCGCCTGACCGACGTTGACCAGATGGCCGACTTCGTCGCCACCCAAGGCGTGGACAAGGACAAATTCCTGGAAACCTTCAAATCCTTCGCCGTTCAGGGCAAAGTCAAGCAGTACAAGGACCTGGCCGTGGCTTACGGTGTGCAGGGCGTACCGACCATGATCGTCAACGGCAAATACCGTTTTGACCTGGGTACCGCTGGTGGCCCTGAAGAAACGCTGAAAGTGGCCGATGCACTGATTGCCAAAGAACGTGCAGCCAACAAGAGCGCTGCCAACTAATCATCAGGTGAGCCCGTGCGCCGCTGGAGATCTGAACGTGTGGTTGGCCTGCGGGATCCGCGGGTCAACGAGCATCATGTAACTACCAGCGGCCTCCCTGAGGATGGCCGGCTGCGCCTGCTCAGTTTCAACATCCAGGTGGGCATCAGCACCCAACGCTATCGCCATTACCTGACGCGCAGCTGGCAGCATCTGCTGCCCCACACCGGCCGGGCCACCAACCTGCAGAAGATCGGCGAGCTGCTCAACGACTTCGACCTGGTGGCCTTGCAGGAAGTGGACGGCGGCAGTATCCGCTCCGGTTACGTCAACCAGGTGGAACACCTGGCCCAACTGGGCGCCTTCCCCTACTGGTACCAGCAACTCAACCGCAACCTCGGCCGCATGGCCCAGCACAGCAACGGCATCCTCAGCCGCCTGCGGCCCTGGAGCCTGGAGGATCACCCGTTGCCAGGCCCTGCCGGACGTGGTGCGATCCTGGCGCGTTTTGGCGAAGGCCAAGATGCCTTGGTCGTGGTGATGATGCACCTGGCCCTGGGCACCCGTACCCGGGCTCGACAGCTGGCGTACATTCGCGAGCTGATTGGCGGTTACCGCCACCAGATTCTGATGGGCGACATGAACACCCATGCCAGCGACCTGCTGCTGCATTCGCCCTTGCGCGACCTGGGCCTGCTGGCCCCGCAGGCGGAAGCCACCTTCCCCAGCTGGCGTCCGCAACGTTGCCTTGATCATATTTTGCTCAGCCCAACCCTGACCCTGGAGCGGGTGCAGGTACTGCCCCAGCCGATTTCCGATCACCTGCCCGTGGCAGTAGAGATCCGCTTGCCCGCATCCCTTGTGGGCGATGCGCTTCCAGCCCTTAGCCCCTCACCTCGCAGACCCTTGGCATGACCGACGACGCCCAGCGCTGGAAAGAAAAGTACCTCAAGAGTATTGAACAGCAGGAAAAACTGGAGCGCCGCTGGAATGCGCGGCTCGACTTGCTGCGTCGCGGCCTGGTGCGCAGCACCTTGGCGGCCGAGGGTAGCGACAAGGCCGTGGACCAGTGCATGAAGGAAATGCGCGAGGTGGTGCGTACCGATGACATGGACGCCGGCCTTGCCGCACTGATCCCACGCCTGGAAAAGGCCGTACTCGACTCCGAGCAGCGCCGCGAAACGCGGGTCACGCAGACCAGCACCGCGTTGACGGCACTGGTTGAGCAGTTGCAGAAGCTGCCGCTGCCGCGTGACGTGGCCAAGCCGCTGAAGAAGTTTGCCAAACAGGTGGAAGATCGCGCCGGTCAGGCGCGGGAGATTCCCCTGTTGCTCAGCGAACTGAGTGCCTTGCAGGGGCAAGCGCTCAGTGGCATTGAAAGCGGTGGGGACAGCCATCGGCCTGGGCTGCTGGAGCGGTTGTTCGGTAGTCGTGATGCAGAAGCTGAACCTGCGGCCGAGCCTGCCGCCCCGATACCTGCGCCCCCGTCCCCGCTTGTGGCACCTGCGCCACAGCCTGAGGCGCCTCCTGCGCCGGGCACCGAAGCACCTGTGGCCGCCCCGACGGTGGCCAGTGCTCCCACGCCAAGGCCAGAGCCTGAGCCGGTACCTGTGGTTGAGGTCCCAGTGGTGGAGACGCCGCTCGCGATCGTGGAGCCCCAGGCGCCGGTGGCAGAAGTGCCTCTGGCTGAGGAGCCAGTCCCGGTTCCCGAGCCGGCCGTTGTCGAGCCCCACGCCGAAGCCGCTGCGGAAATCCCCTCGGGCACCGTCGCCCCCGTCTTCATCGACAGCCTGCCCTTGCCTGCGGTAATGGCCGAGGCCATTGCCGCCATTGACCCCGAGGCACCCGCCGAGGATGTGCTTTATGCCCTGCCGCCCTCGCCCGAGCCTTCCTACAGCTCGGTGGCCGCGCACATCGAGGACACCCTGCTTGGCCTGCTCAATGACCTGACCCTGCCCGAGCGCCACCGTCCGCAAGCCGAGGATATGCGCGACCGCTTGCAGCACGGCTTGAACTGGTACGAACTGCTGCCCATCCTCGACGACCTGGCCACCCTGATGCTGGCCATCAACGACAGCGGCCAGCACGACTTCGAGCTGTACCTCAAGCAACTCAACGAGCGCCTGGACACCTTCCAGAGCCATCTGCAGGCCGCCAGTGAAGGCCACGCCGATAGCCGTTCGGCTGCCCGCGAGCTGGACAGCCAACTGCGCGAACAGGTCGGCGGATTGCAAAGCAGCGTGCAGGGCGCCACCGACGTCAACAGCCTCAAGCAGATTCTGGAGCAGCGCCTGGAAGGCCTGATCGGCACCATCGACGCCCACCAGCAGCAGCGTGACCAGCGTGAGCAGGAGATCGCCACCCGCCTGCAAGGCCTGGCCGAGCGGGTGGCCAGCATGGAAGGTGAAGCCCAGGGCTATCGCGAGCACTTGGAGGAGCAGCGCCAGAAAGCCCTGATCGACCCACTGACCGGTCTGCCCAACCGCGCGGCCTGGTCCGAACGCCTGGAGCAGGCCGTGGCCCAACGACAAGAGGACGGCAGCGAATTACTGCTGGCCATGCTCGACCTGGATCACTTCAAATCCATCAACGACAGCTACGGCCACCTGGCGGGCGACAAGGTGCTGAAGATCATCGCCAACGAAATGCGCAAACGCCTGCGGCCGGTGGACTTCATGGCGCGCTTCGGTGGCGAGGAGTTCGTGCTGCTGATACCGCAGACGCCCATGACCGAGGGGCTGCGCCTGGTGGAAGCCCTGCGCGCAGCGGTGCAAGCCTGTCCGTTCCACTTCAAGGGCCAGCGCGTGACCATCACCATTTCCATTGGCCTGGCCGCTTTCCGCGGCAGCGAACGCAGCGACCTGGTGCTCAAGCGCGCCGACGAAGCCCTGTACCGCGCCAAGGACGCCGGCCGTAACCGCGTGCTCAACGGCTAATCGTGCTGGCCCTGACGCAGCCTTCGGCAGCTACCCCCCCTCTGTGGGAGCGGGTTCTACCCGCGAAAAGGACGCCACAGGGTGCCAGGTATTACGCGGTGTTCTTTTCGCGGGTAGAACCCGCTCCCACAAAGACAGTTGCTGCTACAGAAGCGAGGTGCACACTGTGGGAGCAAAGCTTGCTCGCGATGCAGGCGACACGGTCTTTCAGGGTCATGGCGTCGATGCCATCGCGAGCAAGCTTCGCTCCCACGATGTGTTTGCTTTAGATCGGGTGGGGCGCAACAGGCAGATATGAGCGTGTTATACTATTGCATTATCGCCCACCAAGTTGTCGTTCCCCCTTATGAAACTCCTCGGCTGCGCCCTGCTGTTACTCGTGTTGACCGGCTGTTCCACTGGCCTGCAACTGGATCGCAGCCACCCCTCGGTCAACCACGACAGCCGCATCCAGTTCGTGGTGCTGCATTACACGTCCGCCTCCGACGAACGCTCGCTGGCGCTGCTGACCCACGGCGAGGTCAGCGCCCATTACCTGGTAGGCCTCAACCCGCCCAAGGTGTATCAGCTAGTGGATGAAAGCCAACGCGCCTGGCACGCCGGTGAAAGCCAGTGGGATGGACGCACCTGGCTCAACTCCAGCTCCATCGGCATCGAGATCGTCAACCCCGGTTACACCGATACCCCCAACGGCCGGCTGTGGTATCCCTACACCGAAGCGCAGATCAAGGCCGTCGAGGCGCTGCTCAAGGACATCGTCAAGCGCTACCACATCGAGCCGCGCTATATCGTTGGCCACAGCGACATCGCCCCCCTGCGCAAACAGGACCCGGGCCCGATGTTCCCGTGGAAGCGCCTGGCCGACGAAGGCCTGGGCATCTGGCCCGACGCTGGCGCCGTGGCCCGCAACAAGGCACGCTTCGACGTCAACGAGCCAAGCATCCTCTGGTATCAGCAGCAGCTGACGCGCCTGGGTTATGGCGTGGACCAGACCGGTGAGCTCGACGTTGCCACCCGCCACGTGATCTCGGCCTTCCAGATGCACTTCCGCCCAGCCCGCTTCGATGGCCAGCCCGACGCCGAAACGGCCGCCATCCTCCAGGCGCTCAGCAACGCCCGCTAAGCGCGCCGCCCAACGGCGAGGCTAAATCCCTGCCAGTTGCTATACCTCATGGTAAGCAACTGGATATTTACCCATGTCTCCCGCATTCCTGCGTATTCGTAGCGCTATCTATCGCCCGTGGTTAATGGCGATGCTGGCGGCTGCGGCTTGTGCGGCCTTGTTGTTGAGTGCCAGTTTCGGGCTGGTGATGCACCAGGTGCAGCAAACCGAAATCGAGCAGATGAATGCTCGCGGTGAGCGCTTTCTCGACCGCCTGGAACAGATATTCGGCCAGCTGCGCGAAAGCGTCGACGGGCTCAACGGGCAAGGGCTTCAAGGCTGCAGCCCGGCGATGATCAGCGCCTTGCAGCAGGTTGAGTTCGATAACCGCTTTGTCTACGACGCGGTGTACACCGATGATCAACAACGCTGTTCAAGCCGCCCGGGCGAACCCGGCGCCAGCGAATTGCGCGACCCGGACATCAAAGGCCCCACCTATAGCTACTGGCTCAATACCACGACCCAACCCGATGACAACCTGGCCGCCCTGCGCCTGGGCCGGGGGGCGTTCACGGTGTCGACCTCGCGCGGTCATCTGACCGACGTAGTGGATCTCACCCCCGGCGGCAGCCTGCTGGTGGTATTGGACAAGGGCAAGCGCGCGGTGCCGGTGCTGGGCCCGGTGCAAGCCTGGCCACCCACCAGCGACTGGCCGCCGCCCTCCCAGCAAGCCCTGCTGATCACGCGCGATAGCCTCATCTATCGCATGTTCACCAAGTCACCCGACTACCAACTGGTGCTGATCGCGCCGCGTACCAGCCTACTGCCGAAAATGAATGCTGCGCTGTGGGCGCTGTTCCCCGGCAGCCTGGTACTGGCCGGCTTCGTGGGCTGGATGGTGCTGTTGCTGGTGCGCGAACGCCGCTCGTTAAGTGCCGAACTGCAAGGGGCGTTGCGCCGTGGCGAGCTGAAGGTGCTGTACCAGCCCATCTTCGACCTCAACAGCCGACGATGTGTGGGCGCCGAGGCGCTGGTACGATGGCGGCGTCCGGACGGCACCCTGACCAGCCCAGACCTGTTCATCCCCATGGCGGAAAACACCGGCCAGATCCGCGAGATTACCGACTTCGTCCTGCAGCAACTGCTGGAGCAACTGGGCCAGCTGCTGCGTGCCAACCCCCACATTTACGTATCGGTGAACCTGGCGGCCTGCGACGTCATGGTGCCGCGCATAGGCCGTGTGGTGGCGCGCCTGTTGGCGCAGCACCGGGTGGCCGCACATCAGATTGCCTTCGAAGTGACCGAACGTGGGCTGATTGATGTGGTGGTGGCCCGGGATAACCTGCAGGCGCTGCGGGACGTGGGGCACCAAGTGCTGATCGACGATTTTGGCACTGGCTATTGCAGCCTTGCCTATCTGCAAACCTTGCCGGTGGACTGCCTGAAGATCGACAAGGCGTTCATCGACGCCCTGGGCCATGACGCCGCCAGCAGCGGAGTGGCGCCGCATATCATCCGCATGGCGCACGCCCTGCAACTACGGGTGATTGCCGAAGGCATCGAGCTGGAAGCCCAGGCCCTGCTGTTGACCAGCGAAGGTGTGCATTACGGCCAGGGCTGGTTGTTCGCCCATCCGCTCAATGCCCGGCAGTTCATGGAACTGGTGACCCGGGGGCGGCGCCTTAATGGCCGTCGTCTGGATGATGAAGCTTAGTGCCTGCGTCGCCTGCATCGCGGCCAAGGCCGGCTCCTACCCCGGACAGCGCATACCCCGTACGGCGCATACCCACGGCGCATATCCCGAACGGCGTACACCCCGCACGGCGTAGGAGCCGGCCTTGGCCGCGATGCAGGCGACGCGGTTTCAAATCTGTCGCTGCTACAAGGGTAGCGTCATGTAAAACTGGGTGCCCTGGCCCGGCCGGGAATACACGCCCATCCGCCCACCATGCAATTGCACGATCTCCTTGCACAACGCCAGGCCCAACCCGGCGCCACCCTTCTTGCGCCCCACCTGCACGAACGGCTCAAAGATCCGACCCTGCTGGCCATAGGCAATCCCTTCACCATTGTCCTCGACGCTGATGATCACCCGCTCGGCATGCCGGCGTGCCTGCAAGCGAATACGCCCGCTGTGCGGTGTATGGCGCATGGCGTTGTCCAGCAGGTTGTCCAGCACCCGATCCAGCTGCGCCTGGTCGGCATGCAGGCGCGGCAGTATCTCCGGGTGCTCGATGATCAGGTCGATATCGCTCTGCCGCGCCTGCTCGTCGAAACGTTGCCGTGCCCGCTCCAGCAGGTCATCAATGGCGCAGGGGCCGCGTACCAGTTTCTGCAGGCCGTTCTGGTAACGGGAGAAGTTGAGCAGGTCGTTGATCAACTGCATCAGCCGCTGCATTTCCTCCTTCACCGTTTCCAGCAGGTCGGCTTCGCGGGACTCGGGGGCAAAGTGCACGCGCTCCTGCAGCAACCCGAAAGCCATGTGCATGCCGGTAACCGGGGTGCGCAGTTCATGGGAGGCGCGCAGCACGAACTCACTGCGCACCCGCTCGAAGGCGCGCTGCTCGGTGACGTCGTGCAGCACCATCACTGCGCCGAGGATGTGCCCCTCGGTATGGCTGACGGGTGTCAGGCTGTAAGCCAGCAGTCGGGTTTCGCCATCCACCTCGAAATTCAGGTCTTCAAGGGCTCGCTCCAGGCTGCCGCCGCGCAGGATCAACGCCAGTTGCTCGTCCATTTCCGGGCGCTGCAAGGCTTCGCCCAGGCCCATGCCCAGGCGGTCGTCCTCCCAGCCCAACTGGCGTTGAGCCACAGGGTTCAAGTGTTCCAGGCGGCCGTCGCGGTCGATCATCAGCAAGCCGTCGTCAATGCTGTCCAGCACGGCCTGCAAGCGCTGTTGACCGGTCAGCAGTTCATCGACGTTGGTTTCCTGGTGCTTGCGCAGCACCTGGGCCATGGTCGCGAAGCGTTGGGTCAGGCGGTTGAGCTCGGCGGCGCTGGACTGCGGCAGTTCCACCTCGAAATTGCCTTGGCTGATGTTGTCGGCAGCCGTGGCCAGCGCCTCGATGGGTTCGCCGAAGCGCCGGGCAATGTTATGGGCCGTGAAGAAACCGATCAGCAACACCGCCAGCCCTACCAGGCCGAGCAGCGCCGACACCAGTACCGCCCGTTGATGGGCGGTTTCCTGGGCCGCATTGATGTTGTCCAGGGCACGCTTGTGGCCATTGATCAGGCCGTTGCGCAACACATTGAAGGCATCGCTGAGCGGTTGGTTGTCGCCGATGTTGCCGTCGCTGCTATTGGCCTGGGCATAAATGGCCAGGAATTTCTGGTAATCGCTGGCCGTCTGGGCGAACGGCCCCGGGGTGCCCTGCTCCTGCTCGCTGGCCAGCCCCTGGCTGATCAGGTCCTGGAACTGTTGTTGCGTGTTACCCAGCGCGACCTTGTCAGTGTGATCGCTGAGCATCATCACCAGTTGGTCGCCCAGGTTCTGGCGCAGCTTGAGGCCCAGGTCCAGGGAGGCGAAATTGGAGTGGATCAGCCCCTCCTGCGCCCTGGCCAGCTGCATGACACTGACCAGGCCCAGGGCGAGCCCCAGCAGTGCCACGGTGATCAGGGCCGAGAAGCTGAGAAACAGCCGGGTCCGCAACTTCATCGGCAACCTCACAGGTTGTATTGTTTGCGTTTGCGGTACAGGGTCGACGCATCAATGCCCAAGGTCTTGGCGGCTTGGTCCAGCGTATCGCTGGTAGCCAGTACCGCGCCGATGTGGGCTTTTTCCAGCTCGTCCAGGCTCAGGGCAGCGCCAATGCGCGGGGCATTGTTGGTGGGTTGTTCGGCCATGCCCAGGTGGCTGACCTCCACGCGCTCCTGGGCGCAGATGATGCTGGCGCGCTCCACCACGTTGCGCAGCTCACGGATGTTGCCCGGCCAGCGGTAGTTGAGCAGGGCGGCCCGTGCTTCCTCGCTGAACGCGCGGGCGGGGCGTGCGTATTCCTTGACGAAGCGGGCCAGGAAGCGGTCGGCCAGGGTCAGGATGTCCTCGCTGCGCTCACGCAGGGGCGGCAGGTGCAAGGTGATCACATTGAGGCGGTACAGCAGGTCTTCGCGGAAGCGACCGTCGCGCACCATGTCCTCGAGATTGAGGTTGGTGGCGGCCAGAATGCGTACGTCGGCGCGGCGAGTAACCGGGTCGCCCACACGCTCGTACTCCTTGTCCTGAATGAAGCGCAGCAGCTTGGGCTGCAGGGTCAGGGGGAAGTCACCGATCTCGTCCAGGAA
The DNA here is from genome assembly GCA_000497835.1 of gamma proteobacterium L18. GTDB lineage: Bacteria > Pseudomonadota > Gammaproteobacteria > Pseudomonadales > Pseudomonadaceae > Aquipseudomonas. The sequence continues at coordinate 347,530 of KI547172.1, forward strand.
CAACGTGCCGCCGTCGGCCTGGTTGACCCGGCCCAGGGTGCTTTCGCTGGCGCCGGTAAAGGCACCGCGACTGTGGCCGAACAGCTCGCTTTCCATCAGTTCGGCGGTCAGCGACGGGCAGTTGATGGTCACGCAGGCCTTCTTCGCGCGCTTGCTCCAGCCATGGATGGCACGGGCCAGTTCGCCTTTACCCGTGCCGGATTCACCCAGGATGAGGATGTTGGCATCGGTGCCGGCTACCTGGCGCGCCGTTTCCAGCACCACCATCATGGCCGGGCTGTGGGAATCCAGGCCGTCCTTGGGTTTGCGGATCTCGCCTTCCAGTGCCTCAAGGCGTGCCGACAATTGGCGCACTTCCAGTTGCTTGGCGGTGGCCAGGCGCAGCTGGTCCGGGCTGCAAGGCTTCACCAGGTAATCGGCGGCACCCGCCTGAATGGCATCCACAGCGGTGTCCACCGCCGAATGGGCAGTGACGATCACCACACGCATCCACGGTGCTTGGGTGCGCATTTGCGCCAATACGTCCAGGCCATTGTCTTCACCCAGACGCAAGTCCAGAAAACACAGGTCGAACACTTGGCGCTGCATCAAGGCGTCAGCCTGGGCTGCGCTGTTGGCCGTTGCGACGCTGTAGCCTTCGTCTTCCAGGCAGTATCGGAAGGTGCGAAGGATGGCGGATTCGTCGTCCACCAGGAGGATTCGGCCTTGATGTTCCGTGCCAGCTTCCATTTTTCCTACGCTCCTTAAAGAATGATCTTGGTTAGTCTCAGAATAATCGGGCAAGTTGCATGGTCAATTCTGATTGATTAGGCGACGTGCATGGTAACTATCTGTGATGACGGCATTAAGCCACTGGTTCCATTGGGAAAATAGAAAAAACGGCACTGGCATGCCTGTTGCGGGTCCAACCTGACTGTCTGTATTTAAGGAGACTTGTCATGTTTGCCCTCAAACGCCTTGCCCTCGCCTGCTCGCTTAGCGTGGCCCTGATCCCTGCATTCGGCCAGGCGGCCGCCGGTGATACCAGTCAAATCAGCAGCCAGTTGCAGGCAGCCCGGCAGGAAGGGTCGATCTGGACGTCCTTCGCCCTCAACCGGCACTTGAGCCCGTTCAAGATCAGTGTCAGCGTCAGCGAGGGCGTCGCCACGCTTAAAGGGGGCGTCGAAAACGAGGTCGATCGTGACCTGGCCGAGCAGATTGCCTTGCAGACGTCCGGCATCCAGAAGGTCGACAACCAGCTGACCATCGACCCGGCACTGGCCAACCAGCCTCCCGTGCAGAAGCGCATTGCTCAGCGCTTCGACGATGCCACCCTCACCGCTACCATCAAGTCCAAGCTGCTGTGGAACAGCGCCACCCAGGCGCTGGACACCGACGTCGATACCCAGGGCGGCGTGGTCACCCTCAAAGGCCACGCGCAAACGGCCGACGCCAAGCAACTGGCGGGTGAATTGGCGCGCAATACCGAAGGTGTCACGCAAGTGAACAACCTGATCAGTCTGGGGGCGGCCGACACCAACACCACCAAGGCCGAAGCCGAGGCCAAGACCACCGAGGCGTCCATCAGCGATGCCTGGATCACCAGCAAGGTCAAAGCCAGCCTTCTATATAGCCGCAACCTGGACGGCATCAACATCAAGGTCGATACCCAAGAAGGCATGGTGACGCTCACCGGCGTGGTCGCCAGTACCCAGGAGAAGACCGAGGCCGTGGAAATCGCCCGCAACATCCGGGGCGTGCGCGGCGTGGACGCCGACCTGTTGAAAGTGGCGGGCAAGTCCACCAGCTAAGCCATCGTGCAAAACGCCCGAGCAACCGATGGCTATCGTGCAGGTTGCTCGCCAGGGCCTTCTTTCCTAACCACGCAACATACTGATTTTATTGGATTTTCTCTTATAAAAAAGCTGGCACGGTGTCTGCAATATCACTCACAGGCAGTGATGATCATCAGACCACCAAGAGGAGTTACCGGATGAGAAGCCAATGTTCACCCCACTTGTCGATCTCGTCCAAACAGATCCAGCAGGGCCTGTCGGTAACCTTGGCGCTGATGATCACACTGCTTGCCGGTCAGCTTTATCAGCATTGGCACGAAGCCTATCAGGCGCCCGTGCAAACCGCGATCAGCTACCCACATTTCAATGCCGTCAGCTCCAACCGCGCACCGTTGTCGCAAGACCAGGCCATGCTGCGGCGGGCCGAGAGCAGCGACCAGGCCGTGCGTAGCCAGAGCTGGGTGTTCTAGATGACAGTCTCGCCCCCGCGAGCATCGCAGTAGGCAGCACCCTAATTAAAAAACGGTAAGGAGAGTCACCATGTTGAGTTGGGCAGTCACATTCCTGATCATTGCCATCATCGCTGCAGTGCTGGGCTTCGGTGGTATCGCTGGCGCCGCGACCGGGATCGCCAAGATCCTGTTCATCGTTTTCCTGGTGTTGTTCGTGGCTTCCTTCATCTTTGGCCGCCGTGGACGAGGCTAGATACCCATGCAAAGCACGACCTTCAAGGCTGTCGCCGTGGCCCTGCTGATGGGCTGCGGTGGCATGGCGATGGCGGCCAATGACGGCCAGGTGCAGGTCAATGGCCTTTTGAGCAGTGACCCGCAATATCGCGAGACATGGCAAGGCGTCGTCAAGAAAGAGGAGCGCGTGCCTGATTGGGTACTCAACCTCACTGGCGTCTCCGAGCAGCAGATGTCGGCTGTCGAAGAAGATGGAGACAAGTATCTTGTAGGCCCGCTGTGCGAAAGCCAGCAGGTCTGCAAGAACCACCGCCTGATCGTGGCCTTCAGCTGGAACAAGCAGCACGCCTACGCCATGTTGGTGGATGTGCCCGAAGGCCTGCCCTCGGACAAGTCGCCGACCCGCCATGCGGACTACCGCTGGCTGGGCAAGCCGGATCAGGGCATGCAAGCCCTGCTGATGGAACAACTGAAGAAAGACCCTAACTGGTACTGACCAGTGGTTTATCCAGAAGCTGAACCTTTTCAATGATTTAGCTTCTACTAACTGCGCCCGCCCGAGGAGGGCCGACGCATGACCAAGGGGCCGGGACGTTCTGATTGCAACAGGATCGGAGTGACCTAGGGGTACAGGGAGTGCCTCCGACGTAGGGCCAGGTCAGGAGAAAGCTGCGACGCAAGTCCGTGTGCCAGCAATGGCCGGACTTGCGGAGAGCTTGAAACTTGAGAAAACCGCCAGGCGATCTTCGGCGGTTTTTTTGCGTTTGGTCGGTTGTAGGACGCCATGCCCTCGGACTTTTTGTCGCAGCCGTGCCGACCATTTATCGTGATTTTTTTCCCTCTCGCTTTCACCCCTGCGTCCGGAAACGGCGTTCGGATTGTCGAACAATGCCGTCGCATGCCCCCGATTCAAGGGGCGCAACGGGTTAAACGGTGCCGTTCGCGCCACCGTCGAGAATCCGAACGGGTGTAGAGCAACCCGTTGTGACGTCCGTTCGACACAAAAAATATCATGCCGATTCGGCATAGGGTAGGCGTTTACGGCATTAGACGTCGCGGGCCTGCATCGGAATAGTTGCGCCTTTTTTCGCTGGCAAGCGCCCTTCCGGGTGTTCGGCGAAAACCTTCTACGGGGGCATCCGCAGACCTGGCAAAAGAGCTTCCAAAGGCTCAAGCCTGCGGGTTCTGACGGATCAAACGCAGATGTCCCGGATTCACTTGAAGCAAGGGTAATAATATGAAGAAGGCAAAACTCAGCCTCGCCTGGCAGATCCTCATCGGTCTGGTATTGGGCATTGCATTGGGCGCATTGCTCAACCACTTCAGTGCCGAAAAGGCCTGGTGGATCAGCAATGTCCTGCAACCGGCTGGTGACATCTTCATTCGCCTGATCAAGATGATCGTTATCCCGATCGTGATTTCGTCACTGGTCGTCGGTATCGCCGGGGTAGGCGACGCGAAGAAGCTGGGCCGCATCGGCCTGAAGACCATCCTGTACTTCGAAGTGGTGACCACCATCGCCATCGTCGTGGGCCTGCTGCTGGCCAACGTGTTCCACCCTGGAACCGGCATCGACATGAGCACCCTGGGCACCGTGGACATCTCGCAATACGAGAAGACCACCTCGGAAGTGCAGCATGATCACGCCTTCATCGCGACCATTCTCAACCTGATCCCGTCGAACATCTTCGCGGCCATCGCCCGTGGCGACATGCTGCCGATCATCTTCTTCTCGGTGTTCTTCGGCCTGGGCCTGTCGAGCCTGGCCCCGGAAACCCGCGAACCGCTGGTGAAGGTGTTCCAGGGCGTGTCGGAGACCATGTTCAAGGTCACCCACATGATCATGAACTACGCCCCAATCGGCGTGTTCGCGCTGATCGCGGTGACCGTGGCCAACTTCGGTTTCGCCTCGCTGCTGCCGCTGGCCAAGCTGGTGATCCTGGTTTACGTCGCCATCCTGTTCTTCGCCATTGGCGTGCTGGGCCTGGTGGCCAAGCTGTTCGGTTTCTCGGTGTTCAAGCTGTTCCGCATCTTCAAGGATGAACTGGTACTGGCCTACTCCACCGCCAGCTCCGAAACCGTGCTGCCGCGCGTGATCGAGAAGATGGAAGCCTACGGCGCGCCGAAAGCCATCAGCAGCTTCGTGGTACCGACCGGCTACTCGTTCAACCTTGACGGTTCGACCCTGTACCAGAGCATCGCCGCCATCTTCATCGCCCAGCTGTACGGCATCGACCTGTCGATCAGCCAGCAGGTGATGCTGGTGCTGACCCTGATGGTCACCTCCAAAGGCATCGCCGGCGTGCCGGGCGTGTCCTTCGTGGTACTGCTGGCCACCCTGGGCAGCGTGGGCATCCCGCTGGAAGGCCTGGCCTTCATCGCCGGTGTCGACCGCATCATGGACATGGCGCGTACTGCGCTGAACGTGATCGGTAACGCCTTGGCCGTACTGGTTATCGCCCGTTGGGAAGGCATGTACGACGACGCCAAGGGCGAGCGCTACTGGAACTCGCTGCCGCACCTGAGCAGCAAGCAAGCCACGGCCGGCAAGGCAGTCGCCGAGTAAGTCTGGTCGCGGTGTCTGCATCGCGACTAAAATCGGCTCATACCACCGACAGCGTAGGAGCCGGCCTTGGCCGCGATGAGGCCACCAGCCCCACAGTAAATATCCAGAAACACCCACACACCCCGACCCTCGTGTCGGGGTTTGTCGTTTCCGGACCCAGGCCGCTATCATTCGCCGCATCTTCTTTGGGGTATGACTGATGCTCAACGGCCTCTGGCTCGGCTTTTTCGTGGTGGCGGCCATTTCCGCCCTGGCCCAATGGCTGGTCGGCGGCAACGCCGGCATCTTCGCGGCGATGGTGGAAAGTATCTTCGCCATGGCCAAGCTATCGGTGGAGGTAATGGTGCTGCTGTTCGGCACCCTGACCCTGTGGCTGGGCTTCCTGCGCATCGCTGAAAAGGCCGGTATCGTCGACTGGCTGGCCAAGGTGCTGGGCCCGCTGTTCGCCCGCCTGATGCCGGAAGTGCCACGCGGCCACCCGGCCCTGGGCCTGATTACCCTCAACTTCGCCGCCAATGCCCTGGGCCTGGACAACGCCGCCACGCCCATCGGCCTGAAGGCCATGCGCTCGCTGCAAGAGCTCAATCCCAGCAGCACCACGGCCAGCAACGCACAGATCCTGTTCCTGGTGCTCAACGCCTCGTCCCTGACCCTGCTGCCGGTGACCATCTTCATGTACCGCGCCCAGCAAGGCGCCATGGACCCCACCCTGGTGTTCCTGCCCATCCTGCTGGCCACCAGCGTTTCCACCCTGGTGGGCCTGCTGTCGGTGGCGGTGATGCAGCGCCTGCGCCTGTGGGACCCGGTGGTGTTGGCCTATCTGATCCCCGGCGCGCTGGCACTGGGTGCATTCATGGCCCTGCTGGCGGGCATGTCGGCGGCGGCGCTGGCCAGCCTGTCGTCGGTCCTCGGCAACCTGACACTGTTCGGCCTGATCATGCTGTTCCTGGTCATCGGGGCCCTGCGCAAGGTCAAGGTGTATGAAACCTTCGTGGAAGGCGCCAAGGAAGGCTTCGACGTGGCCAAGAACCTGCTGCCATACCTGGTGGCCATGCTCTGCGCCATCGGCGTGCTGCGTGCCTCGGGCGCCTTGGAGCTGGGTCTGGATGGTATTCGCCACGTGGTGCAATGGCTGGGCATGGACACGCGTTTCGTCGACGCCCTGCCCACGGCCATGGTCAAGCCGTTCTCGGGCAGTGCCGCGCGAGCCATGTTGATCGAGACTATGCAGAGCAAGGGCGTGGACAGCTTCCCGGCGCTGGTGGCCGCGACCATTCAGGGCAGCACCGAAACCACCTTCTACGTGCTGGCGGTGTACTTCGGTGCGGTCGGCATCCAGCGCGCCCGCCATGCGGTAGGCTGTGCGTTGTTGGCGGAATTCTCCGGCGTGGTCGCGGCCATCGCCGTGTGCTACTGGTTCTTCGGCGCCACGGCAGCCTGAGCCAGCGTCCATTCGATCACCTGCGCGGTCAGCCGGTCGCTGGCCTGGCCGAAGCCGGCGACAACGCCGGGCACGGCTGTGGAGGTCAGCGGCTGGCTGACCTCGAAGCGGCGGCTGGCGAGGATGCGCTGGCTGCGCCCGTCCACCAGCCGCGCATCCAGGCGCACGCGCACGGTTACGCGGCCGGCTGCGTATTCGCTCTGGAAGGCCTGCAGTTCCCCTCCCAGCTCAAACGTCCCCTGCACGGTGCTGTCGTCATTGCTGACACCGCGCACCCGCCCGTCGCTGATGAAGCCATCAAGCAGGCGGTTGCGCAGCAGCACGGGCGCCGGGTCACTCCAGCGTGCGCCTTTGTAGCTGCTGATCAGGTCGCCCTGAGGCACCACCGCGATGCGCGAGTTGTTCAGGGCATCGCTGGCTTGGGGTTTACCGATGCGCAGCGTCCAGGGCAGGCTGGGGCCGTTGTGCGGGGATGTGCTGGCTGCGGGCAAGCGGTAGACTTCGGCGGGCTCGGACTTGGGCAGGATTGAGCAGGCGGGCAGAAGGCTGAAGGCCAGGCCCAGGGCCACACCGCGAAGCACGGCACTCATGGTTCAAACTCCTTGTTTTGGTCGCGACCCAGCAGGTAACCGCCTGGGTTGGCCTGCAGGCGCTGGGCGATGGCCTTCAGGGCCGTCAGCGTGTCGCGCAGCTCGCGGACGGCCGGGGCCAATTGATTGAGGCCCTGCAGGCCGCCGTTGACGGCGTCGCGATTGTTGGCCAGCAAGGCGTCGAGCGTGGCGGCGCTTTGTTGCAGCGATTGCATGGCCTGCTGGGCGCTACCCATGGTCTGCCGGCCTTGCTGGTTGAGCAGGCCGTTGGCGTTGTGCACCAACTGGCCCGCCTGGTTCACTGTGCCGGAGGCCTGGCTGATCATCTGGCGAATCTCGTCGCGCTGGGCGGCTACCGCGCCGGTCACTTGTTCCACGTGCGCCAGTGTGGCGGTGAAGCGGTCGACGTTGTCGCTGGAAATCAGCCGGTTGGCGTTGGACAGCAACTGATTGACGCTGGCCATCAGGTCATTGCTGTTGGTCAGCAAGCGGGCGATGGGCGACGGCGAGGCGACGATCACCGGCAAGGCGCCCTTCTCGCCCTTGAGTTCCGGACTTTGCGGGGTACCGCCACTGAGCTGGATGATCGAGGTGCCGGTGATGCCGTTGAGCGCCAGCTTGGCCAGGGTGTCCTGCTTGACCGGCGTTTCGGCCGTCAGGCGGATGCGCGCCAGCACCCGGCGCGGGTCCTGTGGGTCCAGGCGCAGTTCGGTGACGTCGCCCACCTTGATGCCGCTGTACTGCACCGAACTGCCGCGCGACAGGCCGGTCACGGCTTCGTTGAATACCACTTCGTAGTCGTCGAAGGCGCTGTCCACACTGGACTTGGCCAGCCATAGCCCGAACAGCAATGCCCCGACCACCACCAGCACGGTGCACAGGCCGATCAATACGTGATGGGCTCGGGTTTCCATATCAGACCTCGTTCTGCACGGCAGCCGCCCGCCGGGCTGCGCGGCCGCGAGGGCCGTGGAAGTATTCGTGAATCCAGGCGTCCGGGGTGGCCGCCACCTTGGCGATGGGCGCTGCCACCAGTACGCGTTTCTGCGACAACACCGCCACCCGGTCGGTGATGGTGTAGAGGGTGTCCAGGTCGTGGGTGACCAGGAACACACTCAGGCCCAGGGCATCGCGCAGGGTCAGGATCAGCTGGTCGAAGGCGGCGGCGCCGATGGGGTCCAGGCCGGCCGTGGGCTCGTCCAGGAACAGGATGTCCGGGTCCAGCGCCAAGGCCCGTGCCAGAGCAGCGCGCTTGATCATGCCGCCCGACAGCGAGGCCGGGTACTTATTGGCGGCCGACAATGGCAACCCCGCCAGGGCCAGTTTCACGCAGGCCAGGTGTTCGGCATCGGCGCGGCTCAGCCCGGCATGCTCGATCAATGGCAGGGCGACATTTTCGGTAACGGTCAGCGACGAGAACAACGCGCCCTTCTGGAACAGCACGCCAAAGCGCCGTTCGACCTGCGAACGGGCCTGGTCGTCGAGGGTAGCCAGGTCCTGCCCAAGCACCTGGATGTTCCCGGCATCGGGCCGGCGCAGGCCGACGATGCTGCGCAGCAACACCGATTTGCCGCTGCCCGAACCGCCGACCACGGCCAGGATCTCGCCGCGGTTGAGGTCCAGGTCCAGCTGTTCATGCACCACCTGGCGGCCGAAGCGGTTGCTCAGGCCACGCACCTTGATCACCGGTACGTTGGGGGCTGCGACGGTCCAGTTCACCAGCGTATCTCCATGAAAAACAGGGCGGCGACGGCGTCCAGCACGATCACCACGAAGATCGACTGCACCACGCTTGAGGTGGTGTGCGCGCCCACCGATTCGGCGCTGCCGCTGACCTTGAAGCCTTCCAGGCAGCCAATGGCGGCGATGACGAACGCGAATACTGGGGCTTTCACCAGCCCGACCAGAAAGTGCTGCACGCTGATGTCGGCCTGTAGCTTGGACAAGAACATCGCCGGTGAGATCCCCAGCGAATAAGCACACACCACCCCGCCACCGACGATACCGCACAGCATGGCCAGGAAGGTCAGGGCCGGCAGCGACACCAGTAGTGCCAGCACCCGTGGCACCACCAGCAATTCCATCGGGTCCAGGCCCAGGGTGCGGATGGCATCGATTTCCTCGTTGGCCTTCATCGAGCCGATCTGCGCGGTGAAGGCGCTGGCGGTGCGGCCTGCCATGAGGATGGCGGTCAGCAGCACGCCGAACTCGCGCAGGAAGGAGAAGGCCACCAAGTTCACGGTAAAGATGCTGGCGCCGAATCTGGACAGGATAGTGGCGCCGAGAAATGCCACCACGGCGCCCACCAGAAAGGTCAGCAGGGCAACGATGGGCGCGGCGTCCAGCCCGGTCTGCTCGATGTGTGCGACCACCGCCGTGGTGCGCCAGCGCTTGGGGCGCAGCAGGCCACGGAACAGGGTTTCCAGGATCAGGCCGATGAAGCCCAGCAGTTGCAGGGTGTCCCGCCACACGGTTTCCACTGCGGTGCCGATGCGGCTGAGCAGTTGCAGGCCGGTATTGAGCTCGGGCTCCTTGGCTGGTTCGCAGAAGTCCTGCATGCAGCTGTACACCGTTTGCAGCAGCGCGCGCTTGGAGCCGGGCAGGTGCACCGCCGTATCAGCCAGGCGACCCAGGCGTTCGGCGCCCAGCAGCTCCACCAGCAGGGAGGCGCCGGCGGTGTCGATGGCGCCCAGTTGGTCGAGGTCGATGGGGGTGGTGGCGTCGTACTGGCTGGCCAGTTGCCGGGTCAGCTGGCGCAGGCGTGAATAGTGGGGGAGCGTCCAGTCGCCAACGATGTGCAGGCGCGGGGGCTGCATGCTGAAATCGAGGTAGGCATTGCCGTCGGCGGCGAGAATAGTCATGCACCGAGCGTAGCAGCAACTGACTTGAAACGGCGTCGTCTGCATCGCGACCAAGGTCGGCTCCTACGCCGTACGTGGTAGGAGCCGGCCTTGGCCGCGATGCAGGCGACGCCGTCCGTAGCAGCTGCCGAAGGCTGCGTCATGGCCTGCGCGGTGTGGCAGGCATTGCGCGGCGCCTGTGACGCGGCCTGGCGGCCGCTGCTACAGGATGTGATGCTACTGCGCGGAAGCGTTGTCGTCAGTGACCTTGAAACGCAACATGCCGATCATCTGCCCGTCCTCGGTGAGGATCTGCACCTGCCACTTGCCCACCGGGTTGGGCGGCAGGTTCTGTTTGTGTGTCCAGGCTCGATAACCTTCGTCGCGCCCGCCGTGGATATCCAAGGCGATACGGTCCACTTCCTTACCGTTGAAGCGCCACACATGGTAGATCCGCTCATCCAGCCCGCGCGGTGCGTTGATGGCCGTGTAGGCGTACAGCCCGTTGGCGCGTATCTGGCTGGCCGACACGTTCTTGATACTGTCGCCGGGGTTGCGGGTGATGCTGTCCATGTCCAGGGTCACTGACTTCTGGGTGATCCACAGTGTGGCCGGCGGTACCCACGAGCGCAGCAGCCAGCCGCAGCCGCCCACTGCCAGGGTAACCACCACCAGGGCCACGGCGCGCCGCCAGTGGTTGATGGGGAAGCTGGTGGCCAGGCTTGGGAACGACAGCACCATGGCCGTGCCCAGTGCCCATTGGAAGCTCTGCGCGGTGGTGATGTGCAGAATGATCGGCAGCGCGGTGAGCATGGCCGCGAACAGGGTCAGGGTGTGCAACGCCAGGAACAGCCACCGGCGTGGGGCGACGAACCTGTAGTACAGCGGGTCGGTGATCGACACCAGGCCGGCCACGGTCAGCAGGCCGGTGAATACCAACTGCCCGCTGTTCCAGGTCGTGGTGGTGTAAAAGAACGGCAGTACGAAGAAAAGGCTTTCCTGGTGGATCATCTGCGTCGCGTAGCGCAGCAGCGGCTCGGGGATCTCGCGCTGGAAGCGCCGGCTGAACCAGCGCGTGGCGCTCTGTTCGACCATCAGCCATACCCAGCTGACCAGCATCAGCACGGCCACCCAGCTGGCCAGTTTGGCCTGGCGGTCCACCAGAATGAAGCTGCCGATGCCCGAGATGAAGCCGCCCAGGGCGATCACCCCGGGGTAGCGCTTGATGAGTTCGATGATGCGCAGGATCAGTGTGGGCATTTCGGCAATTCTTGGCAGGTGCAGGAAAAAACGCCGCCAAGGATACGCCCTTGCCTCCCTGAATGCGCAATTAGTGCCGTTTGTGCCTCAAGGCACCCCAGCCCAGCAGGGTCAGACCGCACACAACCAGTAGGACAACGCCCAGGGTGTAGAGTTGGTCGTAACCGAGCAGAGGCTGTTCGACACGCACGTAGCCGCGGCCGGCGAATATCTGCCGCATCGCAGCATCGGCCTGGGCGAGCGTGACTTTGCGCAGGTCGCGGGACGGGTCCTCGAAGCGGCCCTTGGCGTAGGTGGGCAAGGCGTTCCAGTAGAAGTCCGCCAACTGGCTGTTGCCCTGCACGCTCCAGCCCTGGCGGGCGATGGTTGCCTGACGCAGACGCTCGAAGGTAGCGCCGTCCAGGCCATCCTTCTTCAAGCGCGTGATCATCTGCGCCATCAGTTCGCGGGCCTTGTCCACGTCGGCGCGGTCCAGGTCGGCGTTCAGGCTGAGCAGGCCGGTATCACCGAAGGCTTCGCGCTGGCTCCACGGGCCGTAGGACAGTTCGTGGTCCAGGCGCAGTTCCTTGTACAGTGCCCACTCCATGTAGACCTGCACCAGGTCCAGGGTGGCATCGGGCGTGTCGTCACTCAGGGCCGGCTCGGGGAAGAACACGTGCAGCTTGGCGCCATCGCCCAGCCAGCCCAGCGGCAGGGTGCGGTCGTAGGCGGCGCTGTGCAGGGTGACGGGAATGTCCGGGTGGTCGGTGGGTTTGACCGCGTCCAGGCTCGCCCAGGTGCGCTCCAGGTAGGCGGGCAGCACCTTGTCCAGGCCGCCCACCACGATCAGGGTCATGTTGTTGGGGGCGTACCAGTTCTTGCGCACGGCCTCGACCTGGGCCAGGGTCATATCGCGCACCGGCGAGCGTTCGCTGCACTTGAGGCCCAGTTCCATGGCCAACTGGTCGCTGGCGGCATGGCCTACGCCCTGCTTGTCCAGCCAGCGTTGCAGGTGCGAATAGTGGCCGCCGTCCTCGCGCTCGACGATGCGCTTGGAGATATCCAGGGCCTTCTGGTCGATGGTGGTCTTGGTGACTACTTCCAGCAGCAGGTCGAGCACCTTGCGCTGATTGGCGGCAGGCGCCTCGATCACGAAGGTGGTGTCGCTGTCGCTGGTGAAGGCGTTCCACTCCCCGCCCAGTGCCTGCATGCGCTCTTCCAGGCCACCTTCGCCGCTGCCGTCGATACCGCTGAACAACAGGTGTTCGAGCAGGTGCGGCAGTTCGCGTTCGTTGCAGGTGAAATCGTCAAAGCCTACGCCCACCACCAGGCGGATGGCCACGTGGCTGCGCTCGTCACCCGGTTTCATCAGCACCTGCAGGCCATTGGGCAGCAGGTAGCCTTCTACCTTGTAGCGATCCAGCGCCTGACTTTGGGTGCAACTGAACAAAAGGCAAAGCAACAGCAGACAACGCATGGGTAGCTTCCTGCGGGAACCGGCTCAGACAGTGGAACAGACTGCCGGCGCCCGCGTACGTTCAAGGCGAATGCGCATCGTCGGGAACAGCGTCGGCTTGCAGGGCTCCGGTATCGACGGTTTCCAGCACCACGTAGGCGCTGCCGCAAAACAGCGAATTCAGCCGTTTCATGTCGGCGATCAGCTCCAGGTGCAGCGAGCTGGTTTCAATGCTTTGTACCACTTTACGCTGCAGCCGGCTCACATGGGCATGGGCCAGGCGCCGCTCCTGGGCACGGAAGCGGCGCTTTTCGCGCAACAGCTGGCGCGCGCTTTCCGGGTCGCCGCTGAGGAACACCGACAAGCCCAGGCGCAGGTTGGACATCAATTGGCTGTGCAGGGTGGCCAGCTCCTCCAGGCCGGTCTCGGAGAACTCGCGGCGCTGGGAGGTCTTCTGCTGCTGGATCTTGCGCAGCATGCGTTCGATCAGGTCACTGGCCAGCTTGAGGTTGATGGCCAGCTCGATGATCTCGGCCCAGCGCCGGCTGTCCTGCTCGCTGAGGTCTTCGCGGGGCATCTGCGCCAGGTACAGTTTGATGGCGCTGTACAGCACTTCCACGTCCTCGCCCTGGCTGCGCACGGCCTGGGTCACCGCAGTCTGGGCGCCGCGCAGTACGTTCAGCAGCGCGCCGAGCATGCTGTCCACCAGGTCGCCGATACGCAGGGTTTCGCGTACCGCGTTGGCCAGTGCCAGGCTGGGGGTTTCCAGTGCGGTCAGGTCCAGGTGACGAGGCTTGGCGGTACCGTCGCCAGTTTCGCGCTCGGGCAGCAGCCACACGCACAGCCGCGACATGGGCCCCACTGTGCCCAGCATCAGCAGGCAGCGCACCGTGTTGTAGAGCAGGTGGAAGCCAATCACCAGGTTGGTGGGGTCGTAGGTCAGGCCGTCCATCCAGTGTGCCAGCGGCTCCAGCACAGGCACGATCAGCAGCAGACCGATCAATTTGTAAAGCAGGCTGCCCAGGGCGACCTGGCGGCCGGCAGTGTTCTGCATGCTGGTGGAGATGAATGCCAGCAGGCCGCTGCCAATGTTGGCGCCGATCACCAGGCCGATCGCCACGGGCAGGCTGATCACGCCAGCTTCGGCCAGCGTTGCGGTCAGCAGCACCGCCGCTAGGCTGGAGTAGGAAATCATCGCGAACAGGGCGCCCACCAGGGCGTCGAGCAGGATGTCGCCGGTCAGCGAGGCGAACAGCACCTTCACGCCCTGGGCATGGGTAATGGGCGTAGCCGCTTCGACGATCAGTTGCAACGCCAGTACGATCAGCCCCAGGCCGATGCCCACGCGGCCCATCTGACCTGCGCGGGTCTGCTTGCGCGACAGGAAGAAGATGACGCCGAGGAAGATCAGCAGCGGCGACAGCCACGACAGGTCGAAGGTCAGCACCCGCGACATCAGCGCCGTACCCACGTCGGCGCCCAGCATGATCGCCAGCGCAGGCGTAAGCGTCATCAGCCCCTGGCCGACGAACGAGGTAGTGAGCATGGCCGTGGCGTTGCTGCTCTGCACCACCGCTGTCACCAGGATGCCGGCGATGAAGGCCAGCGGCCGCTTGGACATGTTCTGGCTGAGCAGGCGTCGCAGGTTGGAACCGTACACGCGCAGGATGCCCGTGCGCACGATGTGAGTGCCCCAGATCAGCAGTGCCACTGCCGATAGCAGATTGAGCAGGGTGAGCATGAGAAAGGCCCCCTGTGGCTGGCTCCCAATGCGGGAGCGGATGAATGTGCGGCAGCGCGGCTTTTGGAGAAAATCTTTTTATGCCGTGGCTACTTAAGCTTTAGTCGGCCATGGGCCTGGGCGCCAGCATGGCACAGGAATTAGTGCCGTTGAAACAAAACTGTAATATTTGCATTGTTCTATCGTGGGAGCGGGCTCTGCCCGCGAAAAGGCACATCGGTCAGTCAGGCGTTGCGCGGTGTTCTTTTCGCGGGCAGAGCCCGCTCCCACGAGTTAAATGGCGAGTTTTGAAATGAAAAAAGGGGCCGATCAAGGCCCCCTTCTGCTCCGCTGCGCCCTGGGTTACTGACCCGGAACGTCCTTGCGAAGTTTCACCGGATCGCTCTGCTTGCGCTTTTTGGCCATCGCCGTGCGCATCTTGATGTTGATGGCTTCCACCGCCAGCGAGAAGCCCATGGCGAAGTACACGTAGCCTTTGGGGATGTGCACGTCGAAGGCCTCGGCGATCAGCACCACGCCCACCACCAGCAGGAACGACAGCGCCAGCATTTTCAGTGACGGGTGCTTGTCGATGAAATCGCTGATGGTGCGCGAAGCCAGCATCATCACCAGCACGGCGACGACGATGGCCGCGATCATCACCGGCACATGGGAGACCATGCCCACGGCGGTAATCACCGAGTCCAGCGAGAAGACGATGTCGATGATCGCGATCTGGATGATGGTGTACAGGAAGTTGCCGCCCTTGCCTTTTGGCTCGTCGCCCTCCTCTTCTTCGCCTTCCAGGCCGTGGTACATCTCCTGCGAGCTTTTCCACAGCAGGAACAGGCCACCGAAGAACAGGATCAGGTCACGGCCGGAAATGCCCTGGCCGAACACCACGAACAGGTCGGCAGTCAGGCGCATCACCCAGGTGATGGACAGCAGCAACAGAATCCGCGTGATCATCGCCAATGCCAGGCCAAAGATCCGCGTGCGCTGCTGCATGTGCTTGGGCATGCGGCTGACCAGGATCGAGATCATGATGATGTTGTCGATGCCCAGCACGATCTCGAGCGCGGTGAGCGTTAAAAAGGCAACCCAGAGCTCCGGGTTGGTCAGCCATTCCATGTTTTTTCCTTCGAGCGTGAGTGAGGCGCGCCGTACAGTGCGGCGCGCCTTCGGTAGGTAAATCTTAGCCGGTCAGGCTGCCGAACAACGGGAATGTGCCCAGCAGCAGCGCGGCGAGCATTATGCACAGGCACACCAGCACTGCCCACTTGAGGGTAAAACGCTGATGATCACCGAATTCGATGCCTGCCAGGGCCACCAGCAGGTAGGTGGAAGGTACCAGCGGGCTCAGCAAATGCACGGGTTGGCCGACGATTGACGCCCTGGCCATGTCCACTGCGCTGATGCCGTAATGGCTGGCGGCTTCGGCCAAAACCGGTAACACCCCGTAATAAAATGCATCGTTCGACATGAAAAACGTGAACGGCATGCTCACCAGCGCGGTGATCACCGCCAGGTAAGGGCCCATGGCGTCGGGGATCACCGTCAGCAGGCTTTTCGACATGGCGTCGACCATGCCGGTACCGCTGAGGATGCCGGTGAAGATGCCCGCGGCGAAGATCAGCCCCACCACCGCCAGCACGCTGCCGGAGTGGGCGGCGATGCGCTCCTTCTGCATTTGCAGGCAGGGGTAGTTGACGATCATGGCGATGCTGAAGGCGATCATGAACAGCACCGGCAGCGGCAGCAGGCCGGCGATCAAAGCGCCCATCAGGCCCAGCGTCAGGGCACCGTTGAACCACAGCAGCTTGGGCCGGCGGGCCTCCGGGAACTGCGAAACGCTGATCTCGCTGTGATCGGGTTCGTCACCCGGCAGGTGCAGTTCGCCCAGTCGCGCCCGCTCCTTCTTGCCGTAGCCGTAGGCGATGGCCAGGATCGCCAGCACGCCAGCCAGCATTGCCGGGATCATCGGCACGAAGATCGCCGACGGGTCCACGTGCAAGGCGCTGGCGGCACGGGCGGTCGGGCCACCCCAGGGCGTCATGTTCATCACCCCGCCGGCCAGGATGATCAGGCCGGCCATGATCCGCGGGCTCATGCCCAGGCGGCTGTACAGCGGCAGCATGGCGGCCACGCAGATCATATAGGTGGTGGCGCCGTCGCCATCCAGCGATACCACCAGGGCCAGCACGGCGGTGCCTACCGACACTTTCAGCGGGTCGCCTTTGACCAGCTTGAGGATCTTGCGCACGGCGGGGTCGAACAGCCCCGAGTCGATCATCAGGGCGAAATAGAGGATGGCGAACATCAGCATCACGCCGGTGGGCGCAAGCTTGGTGATGCCTTCGAGCATCATCGGGCCGATTTTCGGGCCAAAGCCGCCGAACAGGGCGAACAGGATAGGGATGATGATCAGGGCGATCAGCGCCGACAGGCGCTTGGTCATGATCAGGCACATGAACGTGATGACCATGGCAAAGCCGAGGAAGGTCAGCATAGCGGGTACTCCAGGCAGTCGCGACGGAAGGGTTCAGCGCAAGGCGTCGGGGCAATGGAGTACGGGTAGCGGGATGGAATAAGGGCGGGGCATGCAGGACATCAGGATCACCATTGTTGTTTTTGATAGCGCCGGTCTGTGCCGGTGGTGATGGCGATGCTAGCGATTGAAGCTTTCAGCAACCTTTCGGAAATTTCCTACGGTGATACCGGGTGTCAGGTGTGGCCCCATCGCGGCCAAGGCCGGCTCCTACGCGG
The DNA here is from genome assembly GCA_000497835.1 of gamma proteobacterium L18. Lineage (GTDB taxonomy): Bacteria > Pseudomonadota > Gammaproteobacteria > Pseudomonadales > Pseudomonadaceae > Aquipseudomonas. The sequence goes on from KI547172.1 coordinate 364,609, forward strand.
ATATCACGCATTCCGCGACCCGCGTAGGAGCCGACCTTGGTCGCGATGCAGCCACCGCCGTTTATCAAGGCAGTATCAGGCCGCCAGCTGCCTTGTGCAGGGTACGCAAATGGTCGGCAACGACTTTGATATTGGCTTCAGTAGCCGCAATCTCCGCCGCCCGCTTGGGCTCCAGCAGCGCCCTCACCTCTTTGTCCAAGTCCACGCTCAGCGTCTGCAACTGCTTCTGGCGCTCGGCACTTTCGGACTCCAGGCGCTTGAACTCGGCCTTCTGCGGCAGGCCGTAGCCGCCGCTGTCCAGCAGCTCGGCCGGGCGGCTGAGGAAGCCGCTGTTGGCCAGCATTGCCTGCAAGGTCTTGTTGGCGTTGACCAGGCTGGTGTCATTGGCGGCGCGGCCATTGAGGTAGCGCTGCTTCACTTCATCCTGTGCCAGCAGCAATTGCCGACGCAGGCTGGCCTGCTCCAGCAGCAACAGCGCGGCGCTGGTGCGCAGGTCGGCCTTGGCGAACCAGGGCTCGCGCTGCTTGGGTTCAAGGCTCATCCAGTCCTCGACCTTCTCCTGGGGGATGGGCAACTGCTGCTTGAGGATGTCGAACATGGCCTGGTAGCGGTCGCGGTACGAATCGAACCGGTAGCCCAGGCGCAGGGCTTCCTTGGGGTCCTTCAGCACGCTGGTGTCGGCGATGCCGCGCGCTTCCATCACCTGCAACAGGCCGTTGGGCACGATGCTGTCCAGGTCATCGAACTTGGCATTGTGGGTGCCGGCGCGCAGCAGCTTCAGGGTTTCCACCGCGCAGTTGTTGGACACGAAGTAGTAGTTGCCGTCGTAGCTCCAGTGCATCTCCGCGGCATGGCGCACCAGCGAGTCGATCTCGTTGCGGGTGAGCTTGAGCGGCACCGAGGCCAGGCTGCGCAGTTCGGTCTTGGTGTACTCGTCGATCACCTGCCCCAGCGGCAGCACGAACAGCCGCGATGGGTAGCCACCGGTCAGGCCACTCCAGGTCGACAGCTGCACATCGTTGACGAAGGCGCGGTACGACAGCACCAGGCTGCGGTCCAGGTCCAGTCGGCAATCGGGTCCACGTGGGCGGCCGGGGGCGCAGATCACCAGGCGCAGCATGCTGTGGCCCCAGCGGCTGACCCAGTTCTGGTTGGCTTCGGCCAGCAGGTAATCCACCTCGTAGACGCGCTCGGGGTCGATGCTGCCCAGCGGCGTGCGGCCAAAGTCATTGCCGGCATTGAGGAACGGCAAGGCGGTCTGGCACTGGGCGGCGTTGGCGGGGGCCCAGCCAAAATGGTCTTTCAGGTATTCGTAGAGTTCGGGGCGACGGCAGCCGTACTCCGGGTCCAGCAGGAAGTACTCCATGTTCACCGCCACGAATTCCAGCGGGTTGGTCACTTCGTAAATGTCGGGGCTGCGCACGATCTGGCGGTTGGCGTCGTTGCGCTCGCCGCGTGTGCCCACCGATTGCGGCCAGCCGGCCAGGTCCAGCAGGCGCGGGTCGTCGCTGAGGGTGAAGCGGCGGTCGGTCTGGCCGCGGCACTCGCCCGGCAGGCCGACTTCGCCCAGGCTTGAGCTGTAGCGCTTGCAGCGGTTGAACAGGCTGCGATCAGCATCGGGCCACAGGCGGGCTCGATCATAAATATGGGTCAGTTCGTGCAGCACAGTGGCCAGCAGTTCTTCGCGCACCGTGCCGTGGGGCCGGTGGGTCTGTGTGGTGGCCGCGGTGCCATCGGTCAGGCTGGCCAGCAGCTTGACGTTGAGGTCCAGGCTGGACACCGCCGATGCCTGCCCGTAGGCGTTGTCGGGCATGTGCGATGACCAGTCGACATCGATCTGGCGGTCCAGCCGCTGCACAAAGCTGGGCGGCAGGTCACGCAGGGCCTCGTCGAGCAGCGCCTGGCTGGCCTGTTGCTGCGGTGCAGTCAGGCCCTCGGTCTGCAGGTGCAAACGCAAGGCGGCCTGTGCGCTGGTGCCGCATAGCAACAGGGCCCAGGCCAGCAGCCAGGCGCTCAGGTGCCTCACAGGGCCAGGATGGCCTGGGCGAGTTCCTGGTCGCTGGCGTCCTTGGCTTCCGGCACCTGGGCGCGCACGGCTACCAGTGCGGCTTCCAGTTGGGCGCCACGGATGGTGCCGTTGCTGGCCACGTAGCTGGCGGCGTCGTCCTGGGCGTCACGCACTACCTTCGAATCGCGGATCGATGTAGTGGTGTCGGAGGTGAAGTTGATGGTGCGGTTCGACGCATGCACGATCATGTTGCTGGTTTGCTGCAGGGTATGCGCGCTAGCCACATCGGCCAGCAACAGCAGGCCCAGGGTGGCGGCAATCAACGGGGTACGCATGGGGGTGTCTCCAAGGACAGGGAGTAATTATTGGACGAGAATTGCCTGCGCCAGTTCAAGGTCGCTGGCATGAATACCGGCATGGTGCTGGCGCAGGTAGGTGAGTGCTGATTCCAGCCGTGCACCCTCGATCTGGCCGTCGGTGGCAACGTAGGCGGCCGCATCGTCCTGGGCGGCGCGCACCAGTTTGCGGTCGAACGGCGCCGTGGTCACCTGGCTGGTGATGTAGCCGGTGGCGACGAGGGTCTGGGTGGTGGTGTCGAACGCCAGCGCCTGGGAACACCAGGCACCGGCGATCAGCGAAGCTGCTATGAGACTGCGGGAAAACGTAAAACGCATAGGTCGTTCAAGCTACCAGGTGACAGGGACTCGATCAGATGGCGACGATGGCCTGGGCCAGTTGCGCATCGGTGGCGGCAAGCGTCGGGTTCTGCTGGCGGATGTAGGCAAAGGCGCACTCCAGACGCGCCCCACGCACGGCGCCTTGGCTGGCGACGAAGCTGGCGGCATCGTCACGGGCTTCCAGCACGACCTTTTTGTCGCGCAGCGAAGCGGTGGCGTCGGAGGTGGCATCGCTGGTGGCTTTGGTGGCATCCACGATGGTATCGGTGGTGACGATGAAGCTGGAGGCGTGCGCGCCGCAGGAAAGGGCCAGCAACAGTGAAGCGCCAAGCAGACGGGTGCGAATCATGGTCATTCTCCTGAGCGGACTGGGGTAAGCGCAGCATTTTACATCAGACGCGCGCTGTACCGGGTGCGATACGTTGCGGTTCACGCGCATGTCAGACAATTGTTGCTGATTTAGTTCCAGGTGGGGAGCGTTGGGGCGGCAAGTTTCATCAACTGTAGACTGTACTGGTCTTAGAATTGTGTTTTGAAAACTGTACTCTTCTTGAAGATTCGTTTCGTCTGCATCGCGACCAAGGTCGGCTCCTACCGCAGACCGCGTCATCGCGTCGGGTTCTACGCGGCCCGTGGTGGTAGGAGCCGACCTTGGTCGCGATGCAGGCGACGCGGTTTCTATTCAGAAACGACAAAGCCCGCTGCAGTTGCCTGCAGCGGGCTTTGTTCGAATTCAGATTGCTGGCAAACGTCGGCCAGCGGGGTGCAGCATTAACGCCAGAAAGGCTTGCTCAGCTCTTCGCAACGCTGTGCTTCGCTGATACCAGCGTCGGCCAGCAGGCGGGCGTCCAGACGGGCCAGTTGATGGCGGCTGGCGATGCGACGTTGCCACAGCATCAGGTTGCTGATGACACGCAGCGGGAACGAGGTGCGGGTTTCTTCGGAGCTGTTCTGGAAAAGCAGGTCGGAACTGATTGTACGTTCCATGGTTGACATCCTTCCGCTTGTGGCGGGCTTGGCTAGTTGGTTTCTACTGGTGCCTATGATCCTCCTGCACAGTCAACATTTGCAGGCACAGTTCATTTGTATTGTGAGGGTTCAGTTAACTGTTTAAGGGCACTGTTTGACCGAAAATGAGGCCAACTGTATCGGTCAGCACTCGAATGGTGCATTTTTGATCAATTCGGGGGTTTTTGCAGGGGTTGAGGCGGGGTTTTTACCGGTACAGCAGTACAGATTTAGACGCTATCTTCGAACAGTTCGGCAACTGATGCGCAAAAGCCTTGCACCAGCTGCCAACTGTTGTGTTTTACACGGCCAGCATGCGCCCGGTTTCTTCCAGGTTGCTGTGCCATTGCAGTGCATCACGCAGGATGTGCGGCGTGTGGCCGCCACGCTCGCAGGCTGCTTCGAAGTACTCGTTCAGCGCGGCGCGGTAGCTTGGGTGCACACAGTTGTCGATGATCACTCGGGCACGCTCGCGGGGCGCCAGGCCACGCAGGTCGGCCAGGCCAACTTCTGTAACGAGGATGTCCACGTCATGCTCGGTGTGGTCGACGTGGCTGACCATCGGCACCACGCTGGAAATGGCGCCGCCCTTGGCGATGGACTTGGTGACGAAGATCGCCAGGTGCGCGTTGCGGGCGAAGTCACCCGAGCCACCGATGCCGTTCATCATCTTGGTGCCACACACGTGGGTGGAGTTGACGTTGCCGTAAAGGTCGAACTCCAGCGCCGTGTTGATGCCGATGATGCCCAAGCGACGGATCACTTCCGGGTGGTTGGAGATTTCCTGGGGGCGCAGCACCAGTCGCGACTTGTAACGGTTGAAGTCGGCGAACACTTCGGCGTGCTTCTTGGCCGACAGGGTCATGGAGCTGCCCGAGGCGAATTCCAGCTTGCCGGCGTCGAACAGGTCGAAGGTGGAGTCCTGCAGTACCTCGGAGTACATGGTCAGGTTTTCGAACGGCGAATCCACCAGGCCACACATCACGGCGTTGGCGATGGTGCCGATGCCCGCTTGCAGCGGCATCAGGCTGTTGGTCAGGCGACCTTCGGCCACTTCACTCTTGAAGAACGCCACCAGGTGGTCGGCGATGGCCTGGGTGTCGTCATCCGGCGGCAGCACGGTGGACGGCGAGTCGGGCTGGTTGCTGATGACGATGCCGACGATCTTGGTCGGGTCGATCTTCACCGCGCCGCTGCCGATGCGCGTATCGGACTTCAGCACCGGGATAGGCAGGCGCGTTGGGCGGTAGCTGGGGATGTAGACGTCGTGCAGGCCTTCGAGCTCCAGCGGCTGCGACAGGTTGATCTCGACGATCACTTCCTTGGCCAGGATGGCGAAGCTGGCCGAGTTGCCTACTGAGGTGCTGAGCACCAGGTGGCCTTCTTCGGTGATGGCCACGCACTCGATCACGGCCAGGTCCACCGGCTTGATCTGGCGGTTGCGCAGTTGCTCGACGGTATCGGACAGGTGCTGGTCGATGAACATGACCTTGCCATCGTTGATGGCCTTGCGCAGGGTGCTGTCGACCTGGAACGGCATGCGCCGGGCCAATACACCGGCCTCGGTCAGTTGCTTGTCCAGGTCGTTGCCCAGGCTGGCGCCGGTCATCAGGGTGATCTGCAGCGGCGTTGCCTTGGCACGCTCGGCCAGTGCATGGGGCACGGCCTTGGCTTCACCGGCGCGGGTGAAGCCGCTCATGCCGACGGTCATGCCGTCCTTGATCAGGGCAGCGGCATCAGCCGCACTCATCACCTTGCTCTGCAAGGCGTCCAAGCGGATACGGTCACGGTACATGTTGTGTTATCTCAGGTAGCGGAGCTGTGCGCAGTCTAGTGATTTCAAAAAAATTCGGCGCCCGACTTAGGTCGTAAGCCCTTCTTCCAGCGCTCAACAATCGCGTAGGAGCCGACCTTGGTCGCGATAGCGGTGGGTGCCATCGCGACTAAAGTCGGCTCCTACAGCTTGGTTTTGCTGGTGTTAAGGGCAACGCCGAAGTTGCCACAAATAAAAAACCCCAGCCTAACCAGCGCCGGGGTTTTGGGTATTGCCGTGGATCAAGCCGTTATTCGACGGCCTTGACCATGTCTTCGATGACTTTCTTCGCGTCACCAAACACCATCATGGTCTTGTCCAGGTAGAACAGTTCGTTGTCCAGGCCGGCGTAACCGCTGGCCATCGAGCGCTTGTTGACGATGATGGTCTTGGCCTTGAAGGCTTCCAGAATCGGCATGCCGGCGATCGGCGACTTCGGATCGTTCTTGGCCGCAGGGTTGACCACGTCGTTGGCACCCAGCACCAGCACCACGTCGGCCTGGCCGAACTCGGAGTTGATGTCGTCCATCTCGAACACCTGGTCGTACGGCACTTCGGCCTCGGCCAGCAGTACGTTCATGTGGCCAGGCATACGACCGGCAACCGGATGGATCGCGTACTTCACGGTCACGCCGTTGTGGGTCAGCTTCTCGGTCAGCTCTTTCAACGCGTGCTGGGCACGGGCCACAGCCAGGCCGTAGCCCGGGACGATGATCACGGTGTCGGCGTTGGTCAGCAGGAAGGTTGCGTCATCAGCCGAACCGGATTTCACCGGGCGGGCTTCTTTCGAGCCAGCCGGGCCGCCCACGTCAGTCGCGCCGCCGAAGCCGCCGCCGATCACGTTGAAGAACGAACGGTTCATGGCCTTGCACATGATGTACGACAGGATCGCACCCGACGAACCCACCAGGGAGCCGGCGATGATCAGCATCGAGTTGTTCAGCGAGAAGCCGATACCGGCGGCCGCCCAGCCCGAGTAGCTGTTGAGCATCGACACAACCACCGGCATGTCTGCGCCGCCGATCGGGATGATGATCAGCACACCCAGGATGAAGGCCAGGGCCAGCATCACGGCGAAGGCCGCGTAGTTGCCGGTGAACATGAAGGTCAGGCCCAGGCCCAGGGTAGCCAGGCCCAGAATCAGGTTCAGCTTGTGCTGGCCGGCGAACTGTACCGGTGCGCCCTGGAACAGGCGGAACTTGTACTTGCCCGACAGCTTGCCGAAGGCAATCACCGAACCGGAGAAGGTGATGGCACCGATGGCCGCACCCAGGAACAGCTCCAGGCGGTTACCGGTAGGAATGGCGTCGCCCAGGGCCGGGACGATGCCCAGCGACTGTGGCTCGACCACGGCGGCAATGGCGATGAACACCGCGGCCAGGCCGATCATGCTGTGCATGAAGGCGACCAGCTCAGGCATCTTGGTCATTTCCACGCGCTTGGCCATGATGGAACCGGCAGTGCCGCCCACCAGCAGGCCGACGATCACGTAGGCGATGCCGCCGGTGGCCAGTTCGGCGCCCAGCTTGTAGATCAGGCCAACGGTGGTCAGCACGGCCAGGGTCATGCCCAGCATGCCGAACAGGTTGCCGCGACGCGACGTGGTCGGGTGCGACAGGCCCTTGAGTGCCTGGATGAAGCAGATCGAGGCAACGAGGTACAGAAGAGTGACGAGGTTCATGCTCATGTTACTTTTTCACCTCGGCCGACGCTTTTGGCGCCTTCTTCTTGAACATTTCCAGCATGCGGCGCGTCACCAGGAAGCCACCGAATACGTTCACCGCAGCCAGGGCCACGGCCAGGGTGCCCATGATTTTGCCCAGTGGGGTCACGGTCAGGGCGGCGGCCAGCATGGCACCGACGATGACGATGGCCGAGATGGCGTTGGTAACGGCCATCAGCGGGGTGTGCAGGGCAGGTGTGACGTTCCAGACCACGTGGTAGCCGACGTAGATCGCCAGTACGAAGATGATCAGGTTATAGACGCCGTGGGAGATCAGCATGTCTTCCATTGTTATTGTCCTCAGCCGTTCTTGCGGATGACTTGGCCGTCGCGGCACATCAGGCACGCGGCGACGATGTCGTCTTCAAGGTTGATCGTGAACTGGCCGTCCTTGTCGAACACCAGCTTCATGAAATCCAGCAGGTTGCGTGCGTACAGCGCCGAGGCATCGGCACCGACCATGGCAGCCAGGTTGGTGGGGCCACAGATGATCACGCCGTTCTCGACCACCACCTGATCGGCCACGGTCAGCGGGCAGTTGCCGCCTTGTGCGGCGGCCAGGTCGATGACCACCGAGCCTGGTTTCATCTGCGCGACGGTTTCGGCGCTCAGCAGGGTCGGTGCCTTGCGGCCCGGGATCAGTGCGGTAGTGATGACGATGTCCGAAGCCTTGGCGCGTTCGTGAACGGCCTGGGCCTGGCGCTGCATCCAGCTGGCGGGCATCGGGCGGGCGTAACCGCCAACACCTTCGGCGCACTCGCGCTCTTCGTCAGTCTCGTACGGCACATCGATGAACTTGGCGCCCAGCGACTCGATCTGCTCCTTCACCGCAGGACGTACGTCCGAGGCCTCGATCACCGCACCCAGGCGCTTGGCCGTGGCGATGGCCTGCAGGCCGGCAACACCGGCACCCAGAATCAGCACGCGGGCAGCCTTCACGGTACCGGCGGCGGTCATCAGCATGGGCATGAAGCGCGGGTAGTGATGGGCGGCCAGCAGCACGGCCTTGTAGCCGGCGATGTTGGCCTGCGAGCTCAGCACGTCCAGGCTCTGTGCACGGGAAGTACGCGGGGCAGCTTCCAGGGCAAAGGCGGTAATGCCGCGTTCGGCCATCTTGGCGATGGTTTCGTTGTTGAACGGGTTGAGCATGCCAACCAGAACGGTGCCGCTCTTGATCAGCGCCAGTTCTGCGTCGTTGGGGGCAACCACCTTCAGGATCAGCTCGGCACCGAAGGCATCGCTTGCGCTGCCAATGGTGGCGCCGGCGGCTTCATAGGCGCTGTCGGTCACGCTGGCATTGATGCCGGCGCCACTCTGGACAGTGACCTTGTGGCCTTGGCCGATCAGTTTCTTGATGGTTTCCGGGGTTGCAGCAACCCGTGTTTCGCCCGTCTGCGTTTCGAGAGGAACACCAATGTGCACGTCAAATCTCCTGCTTGATCTTATTGAGTTAACCAGCGCACTTCGGATGGCGCAGCTGGGGCGGCCGATCAGCACGATCCCGCCTGATTGCGGCGGGGCGCGGCATTTTGCAGGCGTTATTGCAGGCCTTCAACCAGTTATGAAGGGTGACGGACGAAACACTACAAGTCACCCTGTGACCGATTGCCGCAACATACCCATTCGAGCCCCGGTAGCCCGGGCTTTCCAGCTTTTCTGTAGGGTTTTAATATTTTTTTACATTGTTCCGATGAATAGCGCGGAATGACCCGGAAAAAGGGCTGTAGGCCATGCAGAACGGGGTGTTCAGCAAATTTTACACGCCGCCATAACAGTCTTCGTAAAAACGACATTTCCTTATATCTGTAGGTACGTGATTTTATGGACTACATAGTTACTTTTGCAGCTTTCCCTTCATGATCAGCTACATAGCGAAACGATTCAGCCGTCAGCCAGTCGCGAAAGGCCTTGAGTGACGCGGATTCCACCTTTCGCTCGGCAATCATCAGGTAATAAGCCTTGGGGCTGGCCAGTGCGTGGGGGTTGGCGATCACCAGCCTGCCCTCCTCCAGCTCGCGCTGAATCAGGAACGGCGGGATCAGTGCGATGCCCATGTCGTGCATGGCGGCCTGGGAAAGCATGGAGAATAGTTCATAGCGCGGGCCTGTCATGTCGCGGCTCACGTTCATGCCCAGGCTGTTGAACCATTGGCGCCAGGCATAGGGCCGGGTGGTTTGCTGCATCAGGGGCAACTGGGCGATGGTGGCAGCGTCCAGGTGCGCCCTGCCCCCCAGCATGGCCGGGCTGCACACGGGCACCGGGTTCTCGCCCATCAGGCGATGGGACTGGGTGCCGGGCCAGTCGGCGTCGCCAAAGTAGATCGCCGCATCGAACGGCGTGTCAGCGAACAGAAACGGACGGGTGCGGTTGGTCAGGTTGACGGTGATGTCGGGGTGCTGCTGCTGGAAGCCTTTGAGCCTGGGCAACAGCCACTGCGTGCCGAAGGTGGGCACCACGGCCAGTTCAATGGTGTTGCTGCCCTGCTGCCCCATCACCGACAGGGTGTCGCGCTCCACGGCATCCAGTTGCGTGGCCACCTGGCGGCTATAGGAAAGCCCCGCCTCGGTCAGTTTCACCCCGCGCCTTGAACGCTGGAACAGTTCCACATTGAGGAACTCCTCCAGGCCACCTATCTGCCGGCACACGGCGCCCTGGGTCAGGGACAGTTCATGGGCGGCCTTGGTAAAACTCTCATGCCGCGCGGCGGCTTCGAAGCAGATCAGCGCGGTAGTGCTGGGGATTTTTCGGCGCATGTACGGCAACCTCACAGGTGGAGGCGCTTATTGGGCTTTTTCCGCCTCTCGGAGTGAGAAATTAGCACAAGGCTATGCGAAATCCTCGTTTGTCCCCTGCCCGTTCGGCGCCTAGCATCAATGCATTCCCATTCATTTGCGACGAGGACACACCATGGGCGCCAAGGCCAGCTTCAACTGGATCGATCCGCTGCTGCTCGACCAGCAGCTCAGCGAGGAAGAACGCATGGTGCGCGACAGCGCCCAGCAGTTCGCCCAGGGCAAATTGGCGCCACGGGTGTTGGAAGCCTTTCGTCACGAAAAGACCGACCCGGCCATCTTCCGCGAGATGGGCGAAATCGGCCTGTTGGGCGCGACCATTCCCGAGCAGTACGGCGGCAGCGGCCTCAATTACGTGTGCTACGGCCTGATTGCCCGTGAGGTGGAGCGTGTGGACTCCGGCTACCGTTCGATGATGAGTGTGCAAAGCTCATTGGTGATGGTGCCGATCAACGAGTTCGGCACCGAGGCGCAGAAGCAGAAATACCTGCCCAAGCTGGCCAGCGGCGAATGGATCGGCTGTTTCGGCCTGACCGAGCCCAACCATGGCTCCGACCCGGGCGCGATGATCACCCGCGCCCGCTCCGTGGACGGTGGCTATCGTCTGACCGGCAGCAAGATGTGGATCACCAACAGCCCGATCGCCGACGTCTTCGTGGTATGGGCCAAGGACGATGCCGGCGATATCCGTGGCTTCGTGCTGGAGAAAGGCTGGCAGGGCCTGAGCGCGCCGGCCATTCATGGCAAGGTCGGGCTGCGGGCGTCCATCACCGGCGAAATCGTGATGGACAACGTCTTCGTCCCCGAAGAAAACATCTTCCCGGAAGTGCGCGGCCTCAAAGGACCGTTCACCTGCCTGAACTCGGCCCGCTACGGCATTTCCTGGGGCGCCCTGGGGGCAGCCGAGTTCTGCTGGCATACCGCGCGCCAGTACACCCTCGACCGCCAACAGTTCGGCCGGCCCTTGGCGGCCAACCAGCTGATTCAGAAGAAGCTGGCCGACATGCAGACCGAGATCACCCTCGCCCTCCAGGGCTGCCTGCGCCTGGGCCGCATGAAGGATGAAGGGACTGCCGCAGTGGAAATCACCTCGATCATGAAGCGTAACTCGTGCGGCAAGTCTTTGGACATTGCCCGCATGGCCCGCGACATGATGGGCGGCAACGGCATCTCCGACGAGTTCGGCGTGGCCCGTCACCTGGTCAACCTTGAGGTGGTCAACACCTATGAAGGCACCCACGATGTGCATGCGCTGATCCTTGGCCGTGCGCAAACCGGCATCCAGGCGTTCTATTAATAGAAGGAGCCTGGTCATGGGTGCGCTTTCACATCTCAGGGTGCTGGACCTGTCGCGCGTATTGGCCGGCCCCTGGGCCGGTCAGATCCTCGCCGACCTGGGGGCCGATGTCATCAAGGTCGAGCGCCCGGGCAACGGCGACGACACCCGGGCCTGGGGCCCGCCCTTCCTCAAGGATATAGAAGGCGAGAACACCAGCGAGGCCGCCTATTACCTGTCGGCCAACCGCAACAAGCAATCAGTGACCATCGACTTCACCCAACCCGAGGGGCAACGCCTGGTGCGCGAGTTGGCGGCCAAGTCCGATATCGTCATCGAGAACTTCAAGGTGGGCGGCCTGGCGGCCTATGGGTTGGACTATGCCGCTTTAAAGGCAGTGAACCCGGAGCTTATCTATTGCTCCATCACCGGCTTCGGCCAGACCGGGCCCTACGCCAAGCGCGCGGGCTATGACTTCATGATCCAGGGGCTGGGTGGGCTGATGAGCCTGACCGGCCGCCCTGAAGGTGACGAAGGTGCCGGCCCGGTGAAAGTCGGTGTGGCGTTGACCGACATCCTCACCGGCCTTTATTCCACTGTCGCCATCCTGGCCGCCCTCGCCCACCGGGATCAGCATGGCGGTGGGCAACATATCGACATGGCGCTGCTCGACGTGCAGGTCGCCTGCCTGGCCAACCAGGCCATGAACTACCTGACCACGGGGGTGGCGCCGAAACGGCTGGGCAATGCGCACCCTAATATAGTGCCGTATCAGGACTTTCCTACGGCTGATGGGGATTTCATCCTTACCGTGGGTAATGACAGCCAGTTCCGCAAGTTTGCCGAGGTGGCTGGGCAGCCGCAGTGGGCCGACGATCCGCGCTTCGTGACCAATAAGCTGCGGGTGGCCAATCGTGCCGAGTTGATTCCGCTTATTAGGCAGGCGACGGTGTTCAAGACTACGGCGCAATGGGTGGCGCAGTTGGAACAGGCCGGGGTGCCGTGTGGGCCTATCAATGATCTTGCCCAGGTGTTTGCTGATCCCCAGGTAGAGGCGCGCGGGCTGGCGGTGGAGCTGCCGCACGCGTTGGCGGGGATTGTGCCGCAGGTGGCTTCGCCTATTCGGTTGTCGGAGACGCCGGTGGAGTACAGGCGTGCCCCGCCGTTGTTGGGGGAGCATACGGGGGAGGTGTTGTTGCGGGTGTTGGGGGTTTGTGGGGAGGAGGTGGAGAGGTTGCGGGGGGATGGGGTGGTTTGAGGGGGGGGCTTCTATATATAGGTGGGGGATTGGGTGATGGCTGCTAGGTGGATGTCAGGGGATTGCATTAAGGCCACCAGGTGCATGCCTTGAGGATTTCATGCCTCATGAGATCGAGCGCCGCCCGCGCGGCGCTTCGCGGGCAGAGCCCGCTCCCACGTTTGTTTCGGGCCAGTTATGCCAGTGCC
>KI547173.1:0-13637 GCA_000497835.1 gamma proteobacterium L18
GTCTTTTCCGGGCTTCAAAATCTCGGCCAGCAGTCCCGGCCTCATCGCGAGCAAGCTTTGCTCCCACAGTGTCCACTTAACCTGAGATGTACACCTGTGGGAGCAACCGGGGGCGCGCTCGACCTTGCTCGCGATGAGGCCCTACCTGACACACCGCATCGTAGCCGCTGCCGCCAAGCTGCGACGACAGAAATGCGGCACAATGGGATGTGGACGCAACCGTGTAAGGAAACACACATGAACAAACTCGAACGCATCAAAGGCTGCCTGCTGGGCGGTGCCGTCGGCGACGCCTTGGGCGCACCGGTGGAGTTCCTCGAGTGGCCTGTGATACACGCCAAGTACGGCGGCCAGGGTATTACTGACTTTACCCCGGCCTACGGCCGCATCGGCGCAATCACCGACGACACGCAGATGATGCTGTTCACCGCCGAAGGCCTGTTGCGTGCCTATGTCCGCGGCAGCTCCCGAGGCATCTGCCACGTCCCAAGCGTCATCCACCACGCCTTGCTGCGCTGGCTGATCACGCAAAACGAACAGCCCGGTATCGCAGTCAGCAAAGACGGCTGGTTGATTGACGAAAAAGCCTTGTGGGCGCGCCGTGCTCCCGGCTCTACCTGCATCAGCGCGCTCAAGGCCAGCAAGCAGTTGGGCAGCGCTGCGCACAATGACAGCAAGGGTTGCGGCGCCCTCATGCGCAGTGCCCCCTTTGCGTTCTTCGCCAACGCCTTTGAATACGCCGCCGAATCCGGTCGCCTGACCCATGGGCACCCCAGCGGCTACCTCGCTGCCGGGTTGTTCGCAGACATCCTGCATCGCATGACAGATCGAGTGATGGGGCTGGAAAAGGCAGTGACCGACAGCCTTGCCGAACATGGGCACAAACCGGATATGGAAGATATTCGCGAATGGCTGGAGCGCGTCCTGTTCTTTGTTCGCGAAGGCTTTCATCCAACGCCAGAACGCATTGGCGAACTGGGCGGTGGTTGGGTAGCCGAGGAGGCGCTGGCCATCGGTGTGTGGTGCGCGCTGACGGCCGATAGCCTGGAGGACGGTGTCATTCGAGCGGTCAATCACAGTGGCGACAGTGACAGCACCGGGTTGATTGCAGGGCATTTGCTGGGCATTGAATACGGCGCCGCCGCTATCCCGACACGCTGGCTGCAGCGCTTGGAATTGCGCCATGTCATTGAACGAATAGCGGACGATCTTGAGATCGTGCCTCGGGACTACTGTGGTTATGGTGGAGAGGAAGACGGCTGGATCGAACTGGCCTATCCAGGGGGCTGACACCATTTTTCAGGCATTAAAAAGCCGGCTTGTGGCCGGCTTCTCGTCGACAGTCCTAGTTTGTTTTTGGCAAACCCAAACCGCCTTCTAAAAATGTAGGAACCAGTAATCTTGCGTTACCGGTTAGCCAAGCAGTGATGATTGCTACCTGGCTGTGGCAAGGCGCTTAACGCCCCTGCCAAAAGGTGGGCAAAGAATAACGACATTCCAGCCAAAAGCCCAGCACAAATGTCATTCGTTCCCATCCTCCCCGGCATCCGGCCTGCGGGGCTGCAAGCTTGACCACCAGAACACCCACCCCAGAATCTCGACCGCATCCTCGGCGCCCACCAATTCATCACCGAATTCCCCCAGGTTGTCTGCCCGCAGCCTCAAGGCATCGCACGCCATGGGATGTACGGTGCGCACGGATATCCTGTCCTCACGCAGCAAGGCGTAGATCTGGCCCGCGACGGGGGTAGTGAAGGTGCGGTCGATGGCGATGGCGGCGCCTTGCCGGATACGCGGTGCCATGGCCGCGTCGGGCATGATCAGTGCCACGCATTGGTCTGCAGCGATTCCCAGTGAATGGAAGGCCGCCAGTGGCAGGCGCAGATGATGCTGCTCATCAGCGATGAGCTGATGGTTAAGGGGGCGGTGGAAGGGCAGTAGAACATCCTGATCAGTGCTGGCGAAGCGAATGGCGGGATTGCCGTGAGGGGTCAGGCTGTCCTGGTCGAAGAATTCGTCCCGGGGATCACTGGGCGGGAAGGGCGGTGGAAATCGGTACTTGGGCCCCAGGCCGGTGCGCAGCCAGCGGGTGTGGACGCAGAGCAGTTGGGCAATGTCGTCGAGGCGGGCGATGGGTACGCCGCGACGTATCCAGTTGTTGACGTGCTGAGGCAGTACCTTGCGGTGCAGCGCCAGGTCCGAGGGGGTGAGATGGCATTCCTGAAGCAGGGTCTTGAGGCGATCACCGGAGCTGATCATGGTGGTTTCCGGGTTGTGGGAGACGCCGGCAGTGTGACTAGCCTGAACACAGGAGGCTGTAGGACATTTCTGAAGACATAAAAAAGCCCCGCACTGGGCAGGGCTCTCTTGTCACCGGATGGCTCAGCCTTTGAAGGCAGCAACCGACTTGGTGATTTCAGCGCGGGCGGCTTCAGCGTCGCCCCAGCCTTCGATCTTGACCCACTTGCCTTTTTCGAGGTCTTTGTAGTTCTCGAAGAAGTGCTTGATTTGCTCCAGCAGCAGCGCTGGCAGGTCGGTGTATTCCTTCACGTCAACGTACAGCTGCGACAGCTTGTCGTGCGGTACGGCCAGAACCTTGGCGTCACCGCCGCCGTCGTCGGTCATGTGCAGGATGCCGACGGGACGGGCACGGATGACCGAACCTGGGGCCACTGGGTACGGGGTGACGACCAGCACGTCCAGGGGATCGCCATCGTCAGCCAGAGTGTTGGGGATGAAACCGTAGTTGGCCGGATAGAACATAGGGGTGGCCATGAAGCGGTCGACGAACAGCGTGTCGCTGTCCTTGTCGATTTCGTATTTGATCGGCGCGTGGTTGGCCGGAATCTCGATGGCGACGTAGATGTCGTTCGGCAGGTCTTTGCCAGCCGGAATCTTGCTGTAGCTCATTGGGCGTTGCCCCCGTTGTAGGCCAGTAAAAATGGCCGTTTAGGCCAAAAAGTGGCAGGGATTATTGCATATATTGCCCGCGTTGCCACGCATGGCCAGACCACTGCCGCCTCAGCCGTGATGGCCGTGCCGGTAGTCAGGATGGCTAAGTTGCAGGCCCTGCAGCCGCACCAGCGGGTCCTGGCGGTAGAAGGCTTTCAACTGTTGGTAAACGGCAGGGTACGCCTGGTGCAGCAGGTCCGGAGCGCTGAAGAAATACTCGCTGGTGACGGCAAAGAACTCTGCGGGATTTTCTGCAGCATAAGGGTCGATGGCTGTTTCAGCGTCGGGATCGCGATCCAGCTGTCGATTGAGGTCGTCATAAGCGTGTTGCATGGCGTGCGCCCAGTCGCTGACGCGCATGTCCCGGTGCAACGGCGGCAGGCCATTGGCATCACCGTTGAGCATGTCGAGTTTGTGCGCCAGTTCGTGGATGACCAGGTTGTAGCCTTCCCAGCCGCCACTGGCCAGCACGCCCGGCAGGGCGAGGATGATCGGCCCCTGCTGCCAGGCTTCGCCGCTGTGCTCCCCGTCCCAGCTGTGCTCCACGCCGCTAGGGTCGCGGTGGCGCTGGGGGCTCAGGAAGTCGTCGGGGTAGAGCACGATTTCGTGGAAGTTGCCGTACCAGTCCAGATCGCCGAGGTGCAGCAGGGGCAATTGCGCCTGGGCGGCCAGCAGCAGGCGTGTCTCGTCGTCCAGATGGACGCCGTCGAGACTGGTCAAGTGCTTGTCCAGCAGGAACAGCACGCTATGCTCCTGCAGCCACTGGTCCTCCTCGACGCTGATGTCGTCGAGGATCGCCAGCTTATGTCGCACCCGCTGCCACAGCAGCGGGTCGAGCGGGTGGCGTGCCAGCGCCCGACGGCGCCGCCAGGCGCGCAGCGACCACATGCCTAGCGCGACGAGGCCTTGGCGGCTTTGCCGGCCATGCGGCTTTTGACAACGCCGATGACCATGGGCAGCAGGGACAGCAGAATGATGGCAAGCACCAGGATCGACAGGTTCTTCTTGATGAACGGAACGTTGCCGAAGAAGTAGCCCAGGGTCACCAGGCCACCGACCCACACCACGGTACCGACCACGCTGAACGCCAGGAAACGTGGGTAGAACATCTTGGCGATGCCGGCCACGAACGGTGCGAAGGTACGCAGGATAGGCAGGAAGCGCGCCAGGGTGACGGTCTTGCCGCCGTGGCGCTCGTAGAAATCATGGGTTTGCTGCAGGTAGTCGCGGCGGAAGATTTTCGAATTGGGATTGCTGAACAGCTTCTCGCCGGCGGTTCGGCCGATCACATAGTTGGTGCTGTCGCCCAGGATGGCGGCGGCCATCAGCAGTGCGCCCACCAGCCAGGGGTCCATGCCGCCGCCAGCGGCCACGGCGCCAGCGATGAACAGCAGGGAATCGCCCGGCAGGAAGGGGGTCACCACAAGACCTGTTTCACAGAAGATGACCAGGAAAAGGATCGCGTAGATCCAGGGGCCGTAGTTGGTCACCAGCAGATCGAGATACGTATCCAGATGAAGGATCAGGTCAAGCGGGTTGAAATCCATGTGCAACACCTGTGCAGGGCCCGACGCTACGGGCTTTGGGGCGACTTGAGGGACGGTAGGCTGTTCGGTAACAAATCGTACAACCTGAAGTGCCGGAATTATACGACCGGATGGCGGGATTGCCCCACGAGTTTGTAGCCAGGCGTTTCTGTTTCATCTTACCCACGCGATGTAGCCGCTGCCGCCAGGCAGCGGCTACAGGGGAATTCAGTCGGAGTTGATGGGCAGCACGTAGTTGAGGAACTCGGTGTCCTGGTGGAAGCCGATGGATTCGTAGGTTTTTTGCGCCACCTCGTTACTGGCGCTGGTGGATACACGCAGGCGCACGGCCTGGGTTTCCTTGGCCATCTTCTTGGCGGTGCGGATAAGGTGGTCGGCTACCAGCTGGCGGCGGGCGTCTTCAGCGACGTAGATGTCGTTGAGAATCCACACGCGCTTGAGCGATAGCGAAGAGAAACTGGGGTAGAGCTGGCAGAAGCCCAGCAGCTTGTTGTCATCGTCGTCTGGCAGGGCCAGGTAAATCGTCGATTCCTTGCGTCGAAGACGCTTTTCCAGAAAAGCGCGGGAGGAATCGGGGTAGGGCAGTTCGCCGTAGAACTCGCGGTATTTCACAAACAATGGAGCAATCAGGTCCAGATGCTCCAGCGTTGCTTGAACAATTCGCATATCGGGCCTCGCGTGCTGGACAAGGGGTGGCAACCAATACCACGGCATGCCGTCGATCCGATGCTGCCTTAAAACTATTAGAAAACGCAATCAAACGGACGCTGAAATGAATCAGCCCGGTCATGCAAGCACAACCGGGCTGACACAGTGTTCAGCTTAGAAGAAACCGAGCGGGTTGATGTCGTAGCTCACCAGCAGGTTCTTGGTCTGCTGGTAGTGGTCCAGCATCATTTTGTGGGTTTCACGGCCCACGCCGGACTTCTTGTAACCGCCAAACGCGGCGTGCGCCGGGTACAGGTGGTAGCAGTTGGTCCACACGCGACCGGCCTTGATACCGCGGCCCATGCGGTAGGCGCGGTTGATGTCGCGGGTCCACACGCCGGCGCCCAGGCCGAACTCGGTGTCGTTGGCGATGGCCAGGGCTTCGGCCTCGTCCTTGAAGGTGGTGACGCTTACCACCGGGCCGAAAATTTCTTCCTGGAACACGCGCATCTTGTTGTTGCCCTTGAGCAGGGTCGGCTGAATGTAATAACCGGTCGACAGGTTGCCTTCCAGTTTTTGCACGCTGCCACCGGTCAGCAGCTCGGCACCTTCGTTCTTGGCAATGTCCAGGTACGAAAGAATCTTGTCGAACTGTTGCTCGGACGCCTGGGCGCCGACCATGGTGTCGGTGTCCAGCGGGTCGCCACGCTTGATCTGCTCGATCTTCTTCATCACTTCTTTCATGAAGGCCGGGTAGATCGACTCCTGCACCAGGGCGCGGGATGGGCAGGTGCAGACTTCGCCCTGGTTGAAGAACGCCAGCACCAGGCCTTCGGCGGCCTTCTCGATGAAGCTCTGCTCGGCCTGCATGATGTCTTCAAAGAATATGTTCGGCGACTTGCCGCCCAGCTCCACGGTAGACGGAATGATGTTCTCGGCCGCGCATTTCATGATATGCGAGCCCACCGGGGTCGAGCCGGTGAAGGCGATCTTGGCGATGCGCTTGCTGGTGGCCAGTGCCTCGCCCGCTTCCTTGCCGAAGCCCTGGACAATATTGAGCACGCCGGGCGGCAGCAAATCACCGATCAGCTCGATCAGCACAGTGATGCCCAGCGGAGTCTGCTCGGCAGGCTTGAGCACCACGCAGTTGCCGGCGGCCAGCGCCGGGGCCAGTTTCCAGGCCGCCATCAGGATCGGGAAGTTCCACGGGATGATCTGCCCGACCACGCCCAACGGTTCGTGGATGTGGTAGGCCACGGTGTTGCCGTCGATCTCGGCAGCGCTGCCTTCCTGTGCTCGCAGGCACCCGGCGAAGTAGCGGAAGTGGTCGGCGGCCAGGGGGATGTCGGCGTTCAGGGTTTCACGCACGGCCTTGCCGTTGTCCCAGGTTTCGGTGATGGCCAGGGTTTCCAGGTGTTGCTCGATGCGGTCGGCGATCTTCAGCAGGATCAGCGAGCGGGCCTGCACCGAGGTGCTGCCCCAGGCGTCGGCAGCGGCATGGGCGGCATCAAGGGCTTTATCGATGTCTTCGGCAGTGGAGCGGGGGAATTCGGCAATTGGCTGGCCATTGACCGGCGAAGTGTTGGTGAAGTACTGGCCCTTGACCGGTGCCACGAATTCGCCACCGATGTAGTTGCCGTAGCGGCTCTTGAAGTTGACCAGAGCCCCTTCGGTACCAGGATGTGCATAACGCATGGTGAGTTTCTCCTTGATTCTTGTCTTTTGGCTGGAGGACGCGTTTGCGGCGTTTAATAGCGTAGAGCAAGTGTCGGGCCACTGCTTTGAGACCCAGTAAAACCGCAGGTTTCAGCCCGGCGGACAGTCCGTTGTAGCAATGCTTCGTGGCAGGTTCGCGACAGCCTGGGTGACACTTTGTGTCATCGTTGGCACAGCGGTGACCCATGGGTCGAAGGTGGCATTGCATTGGCTGGGCTGCTGGAGGATGCTTGGGATGAACTCCACTGGAGAATAATAAAAAGTGCACAGTGATCATCTCAGCCGTCATGCGCGGCAAGTGCTGACCGTCACCCGTGGGGGGCAACCTGCGCGCGGCCCGGCCAGCGATCCGTCCATTGCCCGTTCCTGGCTGCGCTGCCTGGAGGATTACCACCTCGATCCTTCGCTGGCAGTGGCCCCCACGGTGCTTGAACACGGGCGCATCCTTGAAAGTCGCGCGCGCATGCAGCAAGTGCTGCAGATTGCCGGCAGCGAAATGGCCAGCCTGCATCAGCAACTGTCCGGTGCCGGCCACGCGGTGCTGCTCACCGATGCCCGTGGCGTCATCCTCAACTGTGTCACTGCCCCCACTGAGCGCAAGGTGTTCGAGCGCGCCGGCCTGTGGCTGGGCGCCGACTGGAGCGAGGCCTGCGAGGGCACCAACGGCATTGGCACCTGCCTGGTCGAACGTCAGGCCCTGACCATTCATCAGGACGAACACTTCAGGGGCCGGCATACCGGCCTCACCTGTTCTGCCAGCCCCGTGTTCGACCCCAGCGGCGAACTGCTGGCGGTGCTCGACGTATCCTCGGCGCGGGCTGATGCCTCCCGTCAAAGCCAGTTCCACACCATGACCCTGGTCAACCTCTCGGCGAAGATGATCGAGAGCTGCTACTTCATGCGTCATTTCGAGGACCAGTGGCTGCTGCGCTTCCACCTGCAGGCCGAATCGGTGGGCATGTTCAGCGAAGGGCTGCTGGCGTTCGACGAGCAAGGCTGTATCGCGGCCGTCAATCAGAGTGCGCTGAACCTGCTGGGGCGTGGGCGTGGCAGTTTGGTAGGGCAGCCTGTGGATGCCTTTTTCGACTGCGCGCTGGGGGAGTTGCTGGGCCGCGCTACCACCGAAGCCAGTACCAGCTGGCCGTTGCGCACCCGTGATGGCCGCTCGTTGTTCGCCAGTCTCAAGGGCCGGCCGCGCGCGTTGGCCATTGCCGTTCCCGTGGCCAAGCCGATGGCGCCAATGGCCGATATCTGCCTGGGTGACGAGCGCCTGCAACTGGATTTCCGTAGGGCCCTGAAGGTGTTCGAGCGTGATGTGCCGCTGATGGTCCATGGTGAAACCGGCTCGGGCAAGGAAGCCTTCGCCAAGGCCGTGCACCAGAGCAGTCAGCGCGCGGGCAAGGCGTTCGTGGCGCTCAACTGTGCATCGCTGCCCGAGAGCCTGATCGAAAGCGAGTTGTTCGGTTATCGCGGAGGCAGTTTCACTGGGGCTCGCAAGGAAGGCATGCGCGGCAAGCTGCAGCAGGCGGACGGTGGCACCTTGTTGCTCGACGAAATCGGCGACATGCCCCTGGCCCTGCAGACCCGCCTGCTGCGCGTGCTCGAAGACCGCATGGTGGTACCGCTGGGCGGTGAAGCCGTGGCCGTGGATGTGCGCATCATCAGCGCCACGCACCGCAACCTGCTGGAGCGGGTGCGCGACGGCAGTTTCCGGGAAGATTTGTACTACCGCCTCAACGGGCTGGAAATAGACCTGCCGGCGTTGCGCGATCGCACCGATAAACCGGCGTTGCTGGATTTCATCCTGCACCAGGAGGCGGGTGGTGAACCGGTGCAACTGGATGTACAGGCACGCGAAGCGCTGCTGGCGTTTGGTTGGCCGGGCAACGTGCGGCAGATGCGCAATGTGCTGCGCACGTTGGTCGCATTGAGCGAAGGCGGGCGGGTGACCGTTGCTGACCTGCCTGGCTACCTGCGCGACCAGGCCCCTGCTGCCCCTTTGCCCGAACAACCGCTTGCAGAAGCCGAGCGCACAGCGTTGCTGGGGGTGCTGGAGCGTCAGCGTTGGCACATGACCCATGTGGCGGAAGAACTGGGCGTGAGCCGCAATACCTTATATAGAAAGATGCGCAAACATGGCCTCAGCCGCCAACTGAACTTCTTGTAGGAGCCGACCTTGGTCGCGATGCGGCCAACGCGGATCGACTTTGGAAGGGCGGTGGCCCCATCGCGGCCAAGGCCGGCTCCTACAATGGTGTGGCGGCACAATCAGCGCGTGAGATTTTTCCTACCCTAAGTTAACCTGCCTCGATGTTTCGCGAGGTCAATCATGCATATTCACATTCTCGGTATCTGCGGCACGTTCATGGGCTCGCTGGCGGTACTCGCCAAGGAGTCCGGCCACCACGTCACCGGTTCCGACGCCAACGTCTATCCCCCCATGAGCACTCAACTGGAGGCCCAGGGCATCGAGTTGACCCAAGGCTATGACGCCGCGCAACTGGACCCGGCGCCTGACCTGGTGGTGATCGGCAATGCCCTGTCGCGGGGCAACCCGGCGGTGGAATATGTACTGAACAAGGGCCTGCCGTACGTGTCGGGTCCGCAATGGCTGGCCGACCACGTGCTGCAAGGCCGCTGGGTATTGGCCGTCGCTGGCACCCACGGCAAGACCACCACCAGCAGCATGCTGGCCTGGGTGCTTGAGCACGCCGGCATGGCGCCGGGCTTCCTGATCGGCGGTGTGCCGCAGAATTTCGCGGTCTCGGCGCGTCTGGGCGATACGCCGTTTTTCGTGGTCGAGGCAGATGAATACGACAGTGCCTTCTTCGACAAACGCTCGAAGTTCGTCCACTACCGCCCACGCACCGCCATCCTGAACAACCTGGAATTCGACCACGCGGATATTTTCCCCGACCTGGCTGCCATTGAGCGCCAGTTCCACCACTTGGTCCGTACCATCCCCAGCGAAGGCCTGGTGATCCACCCCACCACCGAGCCTGCGCTCAAGCGCGTGATCGACATGGGCTGCTGGACCCCGGTGCAGACCACCGGCGACGGCGGTCAATGGCAGGCGCGTCTGTTGAGCGAAGACGGTTCGCGCTTTGAAGTGCTGTTCGACGGCAAGGTCGAGGGCACAGTGGATTGGCCCCTGACCGGTCAGCACAACGTCGCCAACGCCTTGGCGACCCTGGCCGCTGCCCGCCATGTGGGCGTGGTGCCGGCCATGGGCGTGGAAGCGTTGAGCGCGTTCAAGAACGTCAAGCGCCGCATGGAGACCGTGGCACAGGTACAGGGCGTCACGATTTATGACGATTTCGCCCACCATCCGACCGCGATCGCCACCACGCTGGATGGCCTGCGTAAGCGCATCGGCGACGCACCATTGATCGCTGTGATCGAGCCGCGCTCCAATTCCATGAAGCTGGGTGCCCACCGCGACGGGCTGCCGGAAAGCGTGCGGGACGCCGACCAGGTGATCTGGTACGCCCCGCCAAACCTGGGCTGGGACCTGGCTGCCACCGCCGCGCAATGCCCGGTACCGGCGATCGTTGCCGATTCCCTTGAGGCGATCATCGCCCGGGTCAAAAGCCAGGCTCAGCCTGGTACCCATGTAGTGATCATGAGCAACGGCGGTTTCGGCGGCCTGCACCTGAAGCTGGCCGAGGCGCTGAAATGAGTGGCCCGGAACGCATCACGCTGGCCATGACGGGTGCCTCGGGCGCCCAATACGGCCTGCGCTTGCTTGATTGCCTGGTGCGCGAGGATCGGGAAGTGCACTTCCTGATTTCCAAGGCTGCGCAATTGGTGATGGCCACGGAAACCGACGTCGTGCTGCCGCCCAAGCCCCAGGCCATGCAGGCGTTCCTGACTGAATACACCGGCGCTGCGGCCAATCAGATTCGCGTCTATGGCAAGGAAGACTGGATGTCGCCGGTGGCCTCAGGCTCCGGCGCGCCCGCCGCGATGGTGGTGGTGCCCTGTTCCACCGGCACGCTCTCGGCGATTGCAACGGGAGCCTGCAACAACCTGATCGAGCGGGCGGCGGACGTCACCCTCAAGGAGCGTCGCCAGCTGATCCTGGTGCCTCGCGAGGCGCCGTATTCCACCATCCACCTGGAAAACATGCTCAAGCTGTCGCAGATGGGGGCGATCATGCTGCCGGCCTCGCCCGGTTTCTATCATCAGCCGCAAACCATCGATGACTTGGTGGACTTCGTGGTGGCGCGGGTGCTGAACCTGCTCAATATTCCCCAGGACATGCTGCCGCGGTGGGGCGAGTATCACTTGGGCGGCGATGAATAAATCGCTGATTTGCCTGGTGGCGGCGCTGCAACTGGGTGGATGTGCCAGTGTGAGCACGCTCAATGCGGCCAAGCCGGGGGCGCCGGTGGTTTATTCAGGGGCGCGGCTGGATTGGTATGCGATTGAGGGGGGATGCTGCCCTGTGGATAAGTTCGGCACAGAAGCGCCGAGCTTGCCGTGGGTGGACTTGCCGTTCAGTACCTTGCTGGACACGCTGTTGTTGCCGGTGTCGGCACTGACCGTACTGGGGTTTGGCGTACAGGCCCACGGCGGGTTGTGACTCTCCCCTGTGGGACCGGGCGAAGCTCGGGAAGGGGGCACCGCTAGCCCCTGCTGCGCTAGTTCCCGAGCTTCGCCCGGTCCCACAAGGGTGGCGGGGGGGCTATTTACCCAGCCGCCGCAACTCATCGGACTCCACCACCCGAATCCCATCCTGCTCTTCCAGCGCCAACCGCCACAGCGCCCGCGCCAACTGGCACGCCTCGATGCCGCGATACTTGCCGGGGATCAACTTGGCAATGGGCGCTACCAACTGCTCGCCCAAGCGCGGCTCCACGCGGGTGCCCAGCAGCAAGGAGGGTCGCACGATGGTCAACTGCGGCCAGTTCATGGCCTTCAGGTCGCGCTCGGTCTCGCCCTTCACGCGGTTATAGAAAATCTTCGACTTGTCGTCGGCATCGATGGCGCTGATCACCAGCAGATGACGCGCACCCAGTTCCCGGGCGCGTTTGGCGTAGGCCACCACCAGGTCGTGATCGATTTCGCGGAAAGCTTCCTGCGAGCCGGCCTGCTTGATGGTGCTGCCCAGGCAGCAATAGGCCACATCCACGCGGCCGCCCAGGCCAGGCAGCAGATCATTGAGCTTGCCTACCGGGTTTTCCAGGTGAGGGTGTTCGGCAAGGGGGCGGCGGGTTGGCGCCAGCACCCTGTTCACCGTGGGTTCATTGAGCAGGCGGTCGAGCAAATGCTCGCCCGTCAAACCGGTGGCTCCAGCAAGCAGGATGTGTTGCGGCGTCAAGTACATGATGTCTCTCCCCTGTTACAGGAAGCTTAGTGGCTCCCTGCACTTTTTGCTGCTTGCGCGCTCACTGCCGCACTCTGCAACGCCCGCTTGGCCTGCTGTTGGCGCAGACGCTGCCAGTGGGCAACTACGCCTTTGGGCGCCCAGATTTGTGGGTCCGAGGCCTCGAAGCTGTCTGCCTCCTCACGTTCGGCAACGTGCTTGCGAGCAAGTTCGAACGCTTGTTGCAGGTCATCGGTCTCGTTCAGGGCCTGGGCGAACAGGGCGTCACCGAAGTAGGTAAAGTCCGATTCCTCCGAGCAGCCGAACGATACGCGGTCGGCGCGGGAGGCTGTCATCACCAGTGTATGCTCATCTTTCAGCGCGGGGATGAAACCACCTGAGTAACAGGCCGAGATGACCACGATCTTGTCGCGGTTTTTCAATGGCGCCAGCACATTGGCGAGTTCGTCCGGTTCCAAGTCCGACAGCTGCAGGCGCGGCTGGTCCAGCACCAGTTCATTTTCGTGGGTGCCGTGGCTGGTCAGGTAGATGAACACCAGGTCTTCGGCACCGCTGCGTTGGGCAATGGTTTCCACTGCGCGGCTGAGGGTTTCGCGGGTGGCCATGGGGCGGTCACCCAGGTGGTCACGATGGTTGACCAGATTGACCTGGCCCACGGCGCCGAAGCGGCTGGCCAGCATATGGTTGACGTAGTCGGCCTCGCGCATGAACACGCTTTGCTTGCCGTCACCGGCCAAGGTCAGGCTGTACAGCTGAATGTCGCCACCGGTGGATTTGGGTACGGCCGCCAGCGCCTTGTCCAGCAGGGCCCCCTGGTTCAGCAGACCCAGCTCCAGGCTGTCAGGCAGCAGTTTGCCTTGGGCGTCGCGTACACGCTGGCCGTTGGTCCACAGGCCGCTTTCCACCGCGCCGTCCTTGTGGATCAGCGTGCCCTTGCCGTCGTAGGTGTCATTGTTGAAGCCGCCCACGTAACTGCTGCCGTCAGCCAGGGTCAGGCTGCCGGGCCCGGAAAAGTGCCAGTCATCGAAGCGGCCTTTGTAGTGGCTACCGTCGCTGCCGAACATTTCGCCTTCGCCCGTCAGCGCGCCTTCCTTGAACTGGCCGATCCACACGTCACCCTCGGCGCTTTCGTAGCGGCCCCGGCCGTGCAATTGGTTGGCATGGAAGTCGCCGATGTACTGGTCGCCTTCGGAACTGCTGAACGTGCCATGGCCTTCCAGCTCGCCGTTGACGAAGTTGCCGGTGAACTGATTGCCGCTGGCGTCGCTGCGCACCCCTTCGCCGTTGGGCTTGCCGTGGGCGAACACGCCCTGGTAGTCGCTGCCGTCGTCCAGCTCAAGGTGGCCGGCACCCGAATACTGGTCGGACTTGAACTCGCCACGGTAGGTTTGGCCCGGTTCCTTGAGCGTGCCTTCACCATCGCGCCGGCCCAGCTTGAAGGTACC
>KI547173.1:14032-39333 GCA_000497835.1 gamma proteobacterium L18
GGTGTAGCTGGTGCCATTGGCGGTCAGGCTGCCTTGGCCATGGAACAGGCCCTGCTGGAAGCCGCCGCGATAGACTTCGCCGTTACTGCCGTGCCATTCGCCCTCGCCATGCCACTGGCCATTGAGAAACGCACCGGCATACCAACTGCCGTTGGGGTAGTCGATCCGGCCCTGGCCCTGCAGCAGACCATTCACCACCTCTCCACGGTAACGACCGCCATCGGGCAGGCGAGCGTCGGGAGGGGAAAGGGACTCGCCATCGCCGCAGGCGGTGATCAATAAGGTCAGGGCGAGGGGGACGAGTGGGCGCATGGCTGGATCCGGGCAAGTAAGGCGGCGAGTATGCCGCACAATGCCCCCGGTGAAACAGCCACCGGGGACATTGCCCGCTGTTCGGTTATTACACGAAGCAGAGTGACAAGGGTTCAGCAATATACGCCGGTTTGTCCGAGCCCTCGATTTCCAGGGTGGCGGTGGCCTTGAGCAGCCACTGGCCGGGCTTCTTCTCGGTCACTTCGGTGAGCTCGACCTTGAGGCGCACGTTGGAGTCTACCTTCACCGGCTGGATGAAGCGCACGCTGTCCAAGCCGTAGTTGACCACCATCTTCAGGCCTTCGGGCACTACCAGCAGATCCTCCATCAGCTTGGGGATCAGCGACAGCGACAGGAAGCCATGGGCGATGGTGCTGCCGAACGGGGTCTTGGCGGCCTTGACCGGGTCCACGTGAATGAACTGGAAGTCACCCGTGGCCTCGGCAAACAGATTGATGCGCGCCTGATCGATTTTCAGCCATTGGGAATACCCCAGTTCCTTACCGACGTATTGCTTGAGTTCTGCTACGGGTACAAACGGCATCGACACTCTCCTTGTTGATGGGCGCGTTGGCGTGCGCTCACTTAGATCACCATGGCACCGCTGCCGGGTCAAGCGTCCATGGCTCAGGCGAATGGCGGTTTATAGTCGCCAACCTTGCGTGCTTATAATGGCCAGGAATGCCGGGGGCGGAGGTAAAAATGTTGTTACGTGGTTTGACGTGGCTGATCGTTTTTCAATTACTGGGCACGGCCCTCAACCACCTGGTGCTGACCATGCTGCCGGGCCCGATCATCGGTCTGCTGCTGTTGCTGGCGTTCTTGGTGCTGCGTGGCGAGGTGGGCAAGCCGCTGAGCGAAGCATCCGGCAGTCTGCTGCGCTACCTGCCGTTGCTGCTGGTGCCGCCGGCCGTGGGGGTGATGGCTTACGCCAGTGACATCGCCGCCGATTTCTGGGCCATCGTCGGCACGCTGTTCATTTCCGTGCTGCTCTCAATGGCGCTGGCCGGCTGGCTGATGCAGAAAATGCTGGCGCGGCGGGGGGACCATTGATGCTTCTGGACTGGCACGGCGCCGTCGAATCGGTCATTCATCACCCGCTGTTCGGCATTGGCATCACGCTGGGGGCCTATCAACTGGTGCTGGCGGGCTACGAGCGCACGCGCTGGATTTTCCTGCAGCCGGTGCTGGTCTCAATGCTGCTGGTGATCGGCGTGCTGCTGCTCACCGGTGTCGGCTACGGCGAATACCGCAAGAGCACCGAGATCCTCGGCACCTTGTTGGGGCCTGCCACCGTGGCGCTGGCGGTGCCGCTTTACCTGAACCTGCGGCGCATTCGTCAATTGCTGGCGCCGGTCTTGGCTACGCTGGTGATAGGCGGGGTGTTTGCTACCGGCCTGGGCCTGCTGCTGGCGTGGAGCTTCGGTGCCGAACACATGATTCTGATGACCCTGGCGCCCAAGTCGGTCACCTCACCCATCGCCATGCTGGTGGCCGAGCAGATCGGCGGCGTGGCGGCCCTGGCGGCGGTGTTTGTGTTGATCACCGGGGTGATCGGCGCGATCTTTGGGCCGGGCATGTTGTCCATGCTCAAGGTGCACAGCCCGGCGGCCCGGGGCATGGCGTTGGGCATGACTGCCCACGCCGTTGGCACCTCGGTAGCACTGCAGGAAGGTGAAGAATGTGGGGCCTTCGCCGCGCTGGCGATGAGCCTGATGGGGGTGTCGACTGCGGTGTTCCTGCCGCTGGCCGTCAGCCTGTTCGTTTAAGGAAACCACTATGACGTTGCCGCTGTTTCCGCTCAATACCGTGCTGTTCCCGGGCTGCATCCTCGACTTGCAGATATTCGAGGCACGTTACTTGGACATGATCGGCCGCTGCATGAAGCAGGGGGCGGGTTTCGGGGTGGTCTGCATTCTGGAAGGCCAGGAGGTAGGGCCGGCGCCCACGGGCCACGCCATGATCGGCTGCGAGGCCGTGATTCGCGACTTCCAGAAGCAGGACAACGGCCTGCTGGGTATCCGCGTGGAAGGCGTGCGGCGCTTTCGGGTGACCGGTACTGCGTTGCAGCGCGATCAATTGCTGGTGGCTGACGTCGAGTGGCTGGCAGAGCGGGGCGACCAGCCCTTGCAGGAAGACGATGCGGACCTTGTGGCGTTGCTGCATGCCCTGGCCGAGCACCCGATGGTGGCGGCGCTGGACATGGGCAGCGAGGTGCCGGGGCGGCAGTCGTTGGCCAATCAGTTGGGGTATCTGCTGCCATTCCCCGAGCAGGACAAGATCGACCTGCTGGGGCTGGATGAACCGGCCGAACGGCTGGCGGCGATCCAGGTGCTGCTCGATGATCTGCAGGGCGAACTGTTCGCCTGATACGATCTGTGGGAGCCTGTTCAATCGCGTCGCCTGCATCGCGGCCAAGGCCGGCTCCTACCGCGGACGGTGTAGGCGCCGACTTTAGTCGCGATGCAGACGGCGCGATGCTGCTACCTACCTGGGCTCAATACGCGTACCGCTGCAGCGAATGCGCAAACCCGCGGGTAGCGAAATACGCCAGTACCGCCAATAGAATCGGCAACACCACCCACCACACCCGCGGCGCCATGGCCGGCAACGGCTGGCGCCATTGGCTCAGGGTCAGGCTGGCCGCGCAGACAAAGCACGCCAGCAAGGTCCCGGCCAGCACGTCCGTAGGCCAATGCGCGCCCAGGTACACTCGTGACAGCGCAATCGCCGCCGCCGGCAGAATCCCCAGCAGCAGCCAAGTCAGGCGCAGCCGTGGAGGCTGGCCACGCCCGGCCAGCACGGCCAGGGTCAGGAACAGGGCGAACGACGCCGAACTGTGGCCGCTGGGCATGCTGAAACTGCTCAATGGATCGGTCAGTACCTCGGGGCGTGCCCGGGCAAACACATGCTTCATCAGCGTGTTGCCCAGCGCCGTGAACAACAGGGTGCCCAGGGCAAACACCGCCGGGCGCCACTGGCGCAGCACCAGCAGCAAACTGCATAGCAGCATGGCGAGAACAAATTGGCTGCGAAAATCGCCCATCTTGGTGAGCATTATCGCCACTTCATCGCCGCCCAGCCCCCGGTGCTCCTGCACCAGGGTCATGATGCCCTGATCGAAATGCGCCAGGTGAGGCCAACCCAGGAACACCCCGGCCAGCAGCACCAGGCACATGACCGTCACCAGCCGGGTGCCGTGGGGCTGCGAGCGCCAGGCCGCATGAATGCTCAGCCCGATCAGCACCGCGAAACCGGCCGCCAGTACCCCGGCCTCGCCCCAGAAGCCTTCGGGCAATGGCAGGCGCAGGGCAGCGCCGGTGGCCCATCCCGGCATCAGGTACACCACCGACCAGCCGGCTCCGGCCAGCAGGCTTACGCCGATAAACCGCAGCAGCGGCATGTCGAACATGCCCGCCACCATTGGCAGCATGGGCCGCAGGGGGCCGATGAAGCGCCCCACCAGCAGGCTGGCAATGCCATAACGCTGAAAATAGCCCTCGGCGCGGCCAATCCACTCGGGGTGGTGGCGCAGGCCCGGCAAACGCCGAATGTTCTGATGGAAATGTCGCCCGGTGAAGTAGGACAAGGCATCGCCCAGCAGCCCGCCGATATAGCCCAGCAGAAGCGTCTCACCCAAGGACAGGCTGCCGTTGCCCGCCAGCACGGCGATGGCGAACAGCAGCACGGTGCCCGGCACGATCAGCCCGACAATCGCCAGGCATTCGGTGCAAGCCACCAGCACGATCGCCAGCCCCAGCCATTGTGGGTGGGCAGTTAACCAGGCGGTCAGCCCGTCGAGCCATGGGCCCATGTGTCAGTTTCCTTGCGTCAGGATGAAAAAGTCGCGACCTTCGACTTGCCCGCGGCGCAAGGGGTTCCTTGTGCAGTGGCGGGCATGCTCGGCGTCCACGAAGCGGTACGGCAGATGTTCGTCGCGCCCGTGGGGAATGCCCAGGCGGGTGGTCTGGATAATTTGTTTCGGGATGATTCCCAAGTCCTCGACAAATAATTGCTCATGGTCGAAGCGCTTGGCGTCCCAGTTCGGCACCTTCAGGCCCAGTGCCTTGCACAGCAGTGTCTGGCCTGCGCACAAGCGTTCCGGCGCCCGTGGCTGGCCGCTGGCGTCGGGGTTGTTCACCTGCATCTGCGCCAGCGCATTGGCATCGGCGTGCTGGTCCACCCAGGGGTAGCCCGACTTGATCAACACCGCGTTGCCCGCGCCCTGAGCGCTGAAATTCAGCGAGTCGCCGCCTCGGGCGTAGTACATGTAGATGTGGCCGCCATCCAGAAACAGGGCCTTGCGCTTCTCCGTGTAACCCAGCGAAGCGTGGCTGCCTTTTTCGGCGCAGTAGTAGGCCTCGGTCTCGATGATGCGCGCCGACAGCCAGTACGGCCCCTGGCGATGACGGATCACCTTGCCCAGCAGCTCGCGGGCCAGCAACTGCGCGTCGCGGTCGAAAAAGGCGTCGGGCAGGGGGCGAGCATCGGGCCAGGGCAGGGCGGCAGGCAGCATCGGACGGTTACCGGAAGATACGAAAGAGCTCGCAAGGATAATATTCATCTGTGGCTTAATCACGGCTGAATCGTTGCCCTTTGCCCGACTGTTTTCGACCATCCGCCTGCCACCGCTGTCAGCGGACCTTCGAGACAGCTATAATCAGCCGCTTTCCTCTTTGCCAAGACCACAGAGACCATGACTGAGTCCGTTCTTGACTACATGACCCGCCTGGGTCGCGCCGCCCGCGAAGCGTCCCGCGTGATCGCGCGCGCCAGCACTGCGCAGAAAAACCGCGCCCTGCAGGCTGCCGCCAACGCCCTGGACGCCGCCCGCAGCGAGTTGACCGCCGCCAACGAGCTGGACCTGGCCGCTGGCCGGGCCAACGGCCTGGAGCCGGCCATGCTCGAGCGCCTGGCGCTGACCCCCGCGCGCATCGATGGCATGATCGTCGGCCTGCGCCAGGTGGCCAGCCTGCCAGACCCGGTCGGTGCGATCCGCGACATGAGCTACCGGCCGTCGGGCATTCAAGTGGGCAAGATGCGCGTGCCGCTGGGCGTTGTGGGCATCATCTACGAGTCGCGTCCCAACGTGACCATCGATGCCGCCAGCCTGTGCCTGAAGTCCGGTAACGCCACCATCCTGCGGGGCGGCTCCGAGGCCATCCATTCCAACCGTGCCATCGCCGCCTGCGTACAGCGCGGCCTGGCCGAGGCCGGTTTGCCTGCCGCCGTTGTGCAAGTGGTGGAAACCACTGACCGCGAAGCCGTGGGCGCGCTCATCACCATGCCCGAGTACGTGGACATCATCGTCCCGCGTGGCGGCCGTGGCCTGATCGAACGCGTCAGCCGCGATGCCAAGGTGCCGGTCATCAAGCACCTGGACGGCATCTGCCACATTTATGTCGCCGCCGACGCCGACCTGGCCAAGGCCCAGCGCATCGCGTTCAACGCCAAGACCTACCGCTACGGTATCTGCGGCGCCATGGAAACCCTGCTGGTGGACGCGGCCGTTGCCGCCGACTTCCTGCCGGCCATGGCGGCCCAGTTTGCTGAAAAAGGCGTGGAGCTGCGTGGCTGCGAGCGTACCCGCGACATCATCCAGGTATTGCCGGCCACTGAAGAAGACTGGCACACCGAGTACCTGGCCGCGATCCTGTCGATTCGCGTGGTCGACGGCCTGGACCAGGCCATCGAGCACATCAACCACTACGGTTCGCACCACACCGACGCCATCGCCACCGAGAACCTGGCCGAAGCCCGGCGCTTCACTGCCGAAGTCGACTCGGCCTCGGTGATGATCAACACCCCGACCTGCTTTGCCGATGGCTTCGAGTATGGCCTGGGTGCCGAGATCGGCATTTCCACGGACAAGATCCACGCCCGTGGTCCGGTCGGCCTGGAAGGCCTGACCTGCGAGAAATACATTGTGGTCGGCGACGGCCAGCTGCGCGGCCAGGAGCCAGCCTGACTTGGGTGACCTGAGCCAGCCTGGCAGCAAGCCCGCGCCGCGCCGTATCGGCGTGCTGGGCGGTACCTTCGACCCGGTGCACATCGGTCACCTGCGCAGCGCGCTGGAAGTGGCCGATGCCCTGCATCTGGACGAGTTGCGCCTGACGCCCAATGCCCGGCCCCCGCACCGCGACACCCCCCAGGTGACGCCGCAGGACCGCCTGGCCATGGTGCAATGCGCGGTGCAGGGCGTGGCGCCCCTGACGGTGGATGCCCGGGAGCTGCAACGGGACAAGCCGTCCTACACCATTGATACGCTGGAGCTGATGCGCGCGGAACTCGCCGCTGACGACCAGCTGTTTCTGCTGCTGGGCTGGGATGCCTTCTGTGGCCTGCCTTCCTGGCATCGCTGGGAAGAACTGCTGCAGCACTGCCATATTCTGGTATTGCAGCGGCCTGACGCCGACAGCGAGCCGCCGGATGCCTTGCGCAACCTGCTGGCCGCGCGGTCGGTCAGCGACCCGTTGGCCCTTGAAGGGCCCGGCGGGAATATTACTTTCGTCTGGCAGACACCCCTGGCGGTGTCGGCCACCCAGATCCGTCAACTGCTGGCCAGCGGGAAGTCGGTACGTTTCCTGGTGCCTGACGCGGTACTGGCCTACATCGAGGCGCACGGGCTGTACCGTGCGTCCAATTGAACTGAACGAGTTTTA
The DNA here is from genome assembly GCA_000497835.1 of gamma proteobacterium L18. Classification (GTDB taxonomy): domain Bacteria; phylum Pseudomonadota; class Gammaproteobacteria; order Pseudomonadales; family Pseudomonadaceae; genus Aquipseudomonas. Next base: position 21,007 of record KI547173.1, read on the forward strand.
TATGACTAAGCAAAAAATCAGCGTATCCGGCGAAGAGCTGGTTGAACTGGCCAAGGCCGCCCTGGAAGACGTCAAGGCCCAGGACATCCTGGTCATCGACGTGAAGGACAAGCACAGCCTGACCGACTACATGGTCATCGCTACCGGTACTTCCAGCCGTCAGATCAACGCCATGCTGGACAAGGTTCGCGAGAACGTCAAAGCCAAGGGCGCGCAGCCTCTGGGTGAAGAAGGCAAGGGCGAAAGCGACTGGGTGCTGTTGGACCTGGGCGACGTCATCGTGCACATGATGACCGCCGCTGCCCGTCAGTTCTACGACCTGGAACGTCTGTGGCAGGGCGCCGAGCAAAGCCGTGCCGCCAGCGGCGCGCACCACACCCCAGGCAACGAATAAGGCCGGGCCATGCGTCTGCGTCTGATTGCGGTCGGCTCGCGCATGCCGAAGTGGGTGGAAGACGGTTGGCAGGAATACGCCAAGCGTCTGCCGTCCGAGCTTGCGCTGGACCTGGTGGAAATACCGCTCAACACCCGTGGCAAGAACGCCGACGTGGCGCGCTTTATCCGTCAGGAAGGCGAGGCCATGCTGGCCAAGGTGCAGCCGGGTGAGCGCATTGTCACGCTCGAAGTACACGGCAAGCCGTGGAGCACCGAGCAGTTGGCGGTGGAGCTGGACAAGTGGCGGCTGGACTCGCGCACCGTCAACTTCATGGTCGGTGGTCCCGAGGGGCTGGCGCCGGAAGTGTGCGCGCGCGCCGATCAGCGCTGGTCGCTGTCGCCGCTGACCTTGCCCCACCCGCTGGTACGCATCCTGATCGGCGAGCAGCTGTATCGCGCCTGGACCGTCCTGTCCGGGCACCCTTACCACAAATAAGCCGCCTTTCATGTCCCAGCCGATTCGCCTCAAGGATCACGAGAAAGATGCACGCCTGGTGCGTGGACGCGTCGTGGTCGGGGCAATCGTGGTAATGGTCATGGTGTGCGCGCTGGTGGCACGCCTGTATTACCTGCAGGTCATTCAGTACGAATATCACTCCACGCTGTCGGAAAACAACCGGGTGCATGTGCAGCCGCTGCCGCCGTCACGTGGGCTGATCTATGACCGCAATGGCGTGATCATCGCCGACAACCGCCCCAGTTTCAGCCTGAGCATGACCCGTGAGCGGGCGGGGGACTGGGCGCAGGTGCTGGACACCATCGTCCAGGTGCTGGAACTGACCCCTGACGACCGCGCCTTGTTTGAAAAGCGCATGAAGCAGGGGCGCCGGCCGTTCGAGCCGGTCCCGATCCTGTTCGAGCTCAGCGAAGAACAGATCGCCCGAATTGCCGTCAACCAGTTCCGCCTGCCCGGGGTGGAAGTGGTGGCGCAACTGGTGCGCCATTACCCGCAGGGTCCGCATTTCGCGCACTCGGTGGGCTACATGGGGCGCATCAACGAGAAAGAGCTGAAAACCCTCGACCCGGTGGCCTACAGCGGTACCCACCACATCGGCAAGACCGGCATCGAGCGGTTCTACGAGCCGCAACTGCACGGTCAGGTGGGCTATGAGGAAGTCGAGACCAACGCCCGTGGCCGCGTGTTGCGTGTGCTCAAGCGTACCGACCCGGTGCCGGGCAAGGACATCGTCCTGAGTCTCGACATCCAGTTGCAGGAGGCCGCCGAGGCCGCGCTGGGCGGGCGTCGGGGCGCTATCGTGGCCCTCGACCCAAGGACCGGCGAAGTGCTGGCCATGGTCAGCCAACCCAGCTTCGACCCCAACCTGTTCGTCACCGGTATCAGCTTCAAGGCCTATGCCGAGCTGCGGGATTCCATCGATCGCCCGCTGTTCAACCGCGTGCTGCGCGGCCTGTACCCGCCTGGCTCTACCATCAAGCCGGCCGTGGCCATCGCTGGCCTGGACACCGGTGTGGTCACCGCCAGTACGCGGGTGTTCGACCCCGGTTACTACCAGTTGCCCAACTTTGACCACAAATACCGCAACTGGAACCGCAGCGGCGATGGCTGGGTGGACCTGGACACCGCGATCATGCGGTCCAATGACACCTACTTCTATGATCTGGCCCACAAGATGGGCATCGATCGTCTGTCCAGCTACCTGAATCGCTTCGGCATTGGCCAGAAGGTCTCGCTGGACATGTTCGAAGAGTCCCCGGGCCTGATGCCGTCGCGGGACTGGAAACGTATTACCCGGCGCCAGGCGTGGTTCCCGGGTGAAACCCTGATTCTGGGGATCGGCCAGGGCTACATGCAGGCCACCCCGCTGCAACTGGCCCAGGCCACCGCGCTGGTGGCCAACAAGGGCAAGTGGAACCGTCCGCACCTGGCGCGCACCATCGAAGGTGAACCGCCGGTGGACGAGAACCCCATGGAAGACATTGTGCTGCGTGACCCCAACGACTGGGACCGCGTGAACCACGGCATGCAGCAAGTGATGCACGGTGCCCGTGGTACCGCCCGCAAGGCCTCGGTGGGCGCCCAATACCGCATTGCCGGCAAGAGCGGCACTGCCCAGGTCGTCGCCATCAAGCAGGGCGAGAAATACGACCGCTCCAAACTTCAGGAACGCCATCGCGACCACGCCCTGTTCGTGGGTTTCGCGCCGGCTGACAATCCCAAAATTGTAGTTGCGGTGATGGTGGAGAACGGCGAGTCCGGCTCCGGCGTCGCGGCCCCCGTGGTTCGCCAGGTGATGGACGCCTGGCTGTTGGGCCCCGATGGCCAGCTCAAGCCCGAGTACGCCAGCAATACCGCAACGGAGACCACCGCACGTGAAGAGTAATTTCGATCGCATGCTCTCCAGCGAGGACGTGATGCGCCGCCGCGCCACCTTGCTGCAGCGCATCCACATCGACGGCCCGCTGCTGATCCTGCTGCTGACCCTGGCTGCCGGCAGTCTGTTCGTGTTGTATTCGGCCAGCGGCAAAAGCTGGGATCTGTTGATCAAGCAGGCCACCTCGTTCGGCATCGGCCTGGTGTCGATGCTGCTGATTGCTCAACTTGAGCCGCGCTTCATGGCGCGCTGGGTGCCCTTGGCCTATTGCCTGGGGGTGATCCTGCTGATCGCGGTGGACGTCATGGGCCACAACGCCATGGGCGCCACACGCTGGATCAACATTCCGGGGGTTATTCGCTTCCAGCCGTCGGAATTCATGAAGATCATCATGCCGGCCACCATCGCCTGGTACCTGGCCAAACGCACCTTGCCGCCCACGCTCAAGCATGTGGGGGCCAGCCTGGTACTGATCGGCATCCCGTTCATCCTCATCGTCCGCCAGCCGGACCTGGGCACCTCGCTGCTGATTCTGGCTTCGGGTACATTTGTACTCTTCATGGCCGGCCTGCGCTGGCGCTGGATCATCAGCGTGATCGCCGCGGCAGTGCCGGTGGCGGTGGGCATGTGGTTCTTCATCATGCACGACTACCAGAAGCAGCGGATCCTGACCTTCCTCGACCCCGAGAGCGACCCGCTGGGCACCGGCTGGAACATCATCCAGTCCAAGGCTGCCATCGGCTCGGGCGGCGTGTTCGGCAAGGGCTGGCTGCTGGGCACCCAGTCGCACCTGGACTTCCTGCCCGAAAGCCACACCGACTTCATCATCGCCGTGTTGGGCGAAGAGTTCGGCCTGGTGGGCATCTGCGCCTTGCTGCTGCTGTACCTGGCGCTGATCGGCCGTGGCCTGGTGATTACCGCCCAGGCCCAGACCCTGTTCGGCAAGCTGTTGGCCGGCAGCCTGACCATGACGTTTTTTTGTTTATGTTTTCGTCAATATCGGTATGGTCAGCGGCCTATTGCCCGTCGTAGGCGTGCCGCTGCCCTTCATTAGTTACGGCGGAACTTCGCTGGTGACGCTGATGTCAGCGTTTGGGGTTTTGATGTCGATCCATACCCATCGCAAGTGGATCGCGCAGGTTTGATTAAGGTGAAGAATTTCATGCAAGCAGTTTGCAACTGGGCCGCTCGGTGCATTCCCTGGGTCGGCCTGGTAGGCATCCTCGGGTCGTCGCAACAGGCGACCGCCGGCGATTACGATGGCACCCCGCAGTTGGCGCAGTTCGTCGGTGAAATGACCCGCGACTACGGCTTTGCCGGCGAACAGGTGATTGGCGTGTTCGAGGAGGTGCAGCGCAAGCAGGCCATCCTGGATGCCATTTCCAAGCCGGCCGAGCGTGTCAAGGCGTGGAAGGAATACCGCCCGCTGTTCATCACCGATGCGCGCATCGCCCGTGGCGTGGATTTCTGGCGCCAGCATGAAGCAGCCCTCAAGCGTGCCGAGCAGGAATACGGTGTGCCGGCACAGATAATCGTGTCTATCATTGGTGTCGAAACGTTTTTCGGTAGAAACACCGGCAACTACCGGGTGATCGACGCACTTTCCACGCTGGCCTTCGATTATCCGCCGCGTGCCGATTTCTTCCGCAAGGAGCTGCGCGAATTCCTGCTGCTGTCGCGTGAAGAGCAGGTCGACCCGCTCAGCATCAAGGGCTCCTACGCCGGCGCCATGGGCCTCCCACAGTTCATGCCCAGCAGCTTCCGCGCCTATGCGGTGGATTTCGATGGTGATGGCCACATCAACATCTGGAGTGACCCCGATGACGCCATCGGCAGTGTCGCCAACTATTTCAAGCAGCATGGCTGGGTCATGGGCCAGCCCGTGGTAAGCCGTGCCTCGGTGCGCGGCGAGCACGTGGATGAGGGTCTGAGCCCGGGCATTGATCCGGTAAAGAACGTCGGACAGTTGCGAGCACTGGGCTGGTCGAGTCATGATGCGCTGCGCGACGATATGCCCGTGACTGCTTTCCGCTTCGACGGTGAGTTCGGTCCGGAATATTGGATGGGGCTGGGCAACTTCTACGCCATCACTCGCTATAATCGCAGCGCCATGTATGCCATGGCGGTCTATCAACTGTCGCAAGCACTGGTCCAAGCACGGGGCGTCAAGTAATGCGGACAATGCCGATTCGCACACCACTGAAGCTGATGGGCTACGCAGCCCTCGCCTTGCTGGTCGTCAGCTGTTCGTCGACCAGCCGTTCCCCGCAAAGCGGCGGCTATGCCGTGCGTTCGCAGCCTGGCCTGGACATCAACCGGGCCCACAAGGACGGCGCGCCGTGGTGGGACGTCGATGTCTCGCGCATCCCTGACGCCGTGCCGACGCTGCACACCGGCCCCTACAAGGCCAACCCGTACACCGTGCTGGGCAAGACCTACTTCCCGCTTACCGATGCCAGCCACTATGCGGCCACGGGCACGGCATCGTGGTACGGCACCAAGTTCCATGGCCAGAACACCGCCAATGGCGAGGTCTATGACCTGTACGGCATGAGTGCCGCGCACAAGACCCTGCCGCTGCCCAGCTACGTGCGCGTCACCAACCTGGACAACAACCGCAGCGTGATCCTGCGGGTCAACGACCGCGGTCCGTTCTACTCCGACCGCATCATCGACCTGTCGTACGCCGCAGCCAAGAAGCTGGGCTACGCCGAGATCGGCACCGCCCGGGTCAAGGTCGAAGGTATCGACCCGGCCCAGTACTGGGCCCAGCGTGGCCGTCCGGCGCCGTTGATGCTGGACCAGCCGCAGGTCGCCCAGGCACCGCAGAAGCCGGTCATCACCGCCTCGGCGGGCACCATCGAGCAATGGACGCCGCCGCCGCAACAGCATGCTGCCGCCGTCCTGCCTGCGCAGATCGACGCAAAAAAAAACGCTTCTGTTCCAGTCTCTGGCCAGTTTCTCCAGGTGGGAGCGTTCGCCAATCCGGACGCTGCGGAGCTGCTGAGGTCCAAGCTGAGCTCGATGGTGAGGGCCCCGGTGTTCGTCAGCTCGATAGTGCGCAACCAGCAGACACTGTATCGAGTGCGGATGGGGCCGATCGGCACGCCGGGTGAAGTGCAGCAGACCCAGGACAGCGTGCGCCTGGCCAACCTGGGCTCGCCCAGCGTGGTCACCGCCGAATGATTTTCCCGGCCTGGCAACAGGCCGGAATCCGCTTGCCGGCTGTGCCTTGTGGCCGTCGGCAATCGTTTAAGACAAAGGCCCGCAGAAGGTCAAGCGACACCCGGGGCAGTGTGCCCCTCTAACCAGATTTTGCCCGAGAGGGCATGTGCCCATTAGCAATTTCGAGAGACGGATGAACATCACCACCTTTGCCAAACGCCTGTGCCTGCCTGTACTGCTGCTGATCGCCCCAGTTGCCATGTCGGCCGAGCAAATGACGCCTGCGGCGCCGCAACTGGCTGCCAAGGCCTACGTACTGATGGAAGCGTCCAGCGGGCAAGTCCTGGTGGACAGCAATGGCGATCAGCGTCTGCCGCCAGCCAGCCTGACCAAACTGATGAGTGCCTACATCGCCACCCTGGAGATCAAGCGCGGCCAGATCGGCGAGAACGATCCGGTCACCGTCAGCGAAAACGCCTGGCGCACCGGTGGTTCGCGGATGTTCCTCAAGGTCGGCTCGCAAGTGTCGGTCAGCGACCTGCTGCACGGCATCATCATCCAGTCGGGTAACGACGCCACCGTGGCCCTGGCCGAGCACATCGCCGGCAGCGAAGACGCGTTCGCCGACATGATGAACAAGACCGCCGGCGACCTGGGCATGGAGAACAGTCACTTCATGAACCCTACCGGGCTGCCGAACCCGGACCACTACTCCACCCCGCACGACATCGCCAAGCTGGCCCGCGCGATCATCAACATCGACCCGGCCCACTATGCGATCTACTCGCAGAAAGAGTTCTTCTGGAACAACATCAAGCAGCCTAACCGCAACCTGCTGCTGTGGCGCGACAAGACCGTCGACGGTCTGAAAACCGGCCACACCGAAGAAGCCGGCTACTGCATGGCGGCCTCGGCCGTACGTGACGGCATGCGTCTGATCGCCGTAGTGTTCGGTACCACCAGCGAAGCCGCTCGTGCTGCCGAAACCCAGAAGCTGCTGACCTACGGTTTCCGCTTCTTCGAAACCCAGACCTTCTACCAGAAGGGCACCGAACTGGCCAAGGCGCCGGTCTGGAAAGGCGCTACCCATGAAGTGCGCGCCGGCCTGGCCGACGACCTGACCATGACCCTGCCAAAAGGCCAGCTCAAAGGCCTGACCGCCACCATGACCATGAAGCCGCAACTGACCGCGCCAATCGCCAAGGGCGACGTGATCGGTAAAGTGGAAGTCAAGAATGGTGACCAGGTTGTCCACAGCGCCGACCTGATCGCCCTTGACGGTGTCGAGGAAGGTGGCTTCATCCGCCGCATGTGGGATAGCATTCGTCTATTCTTCTACGGCTTGTTCAACTGATTACGTGAACAGCATGCCCCCTGGCCGCGCCGTGCAGCCAGGGGGTTTGTCCGTCTTCACGGCTTGCGAGGCCGTTACTGCTATGACAGACACCGAAGTCAAGGCTCCTAAGATCGAATTCCCTTGCGCCGATTATCCGATCAAAGTGATTGGTGATACCGGCGCAGGCTTCAAAGACAAAGTCATCGAAATTGTCACGCGTCACGCTGACATCGAGCATGACAAGACCGCCGAACGCCAGAGCAGCAACGGCAAGTACACCACGCTGCAGCTGCACATCCTGGCCACCGGGCAAGACCAGCTTTACAACATCAACAGCGAACTGCGTGCCACCGGCGTAGTTAAAATGGTGCTCTGATGTCGCGGTGCCTGGGCTTTCGCGAACTGGGCCTCATGGCCTACGAGCCAGTCTGGCACGCGATGCAACGCTTTACCGACCAGCGCACCCCGGCTACCGGGGACGAGGTCTGGCTGGTGCAGCACCCTGCGGTGTTCACCCAGGGCCAGGCGGGCAAGGCCGAGCACCTGCTGGTGCCCGGCGATATTCCGGTGGTGCAGGTAGACCGCGGTGGCCAGGTGACCTATCACGGCCCTGGCCAGCTGGTGGCGTACCTGTTGCTGGACGTGCGACGCCTGGGCTACGGCGTGCGTGACCTGGTCACGCGCATCGAGCAGACCCTCGTCGCGCTGCTGGACGAGTATGGTGTACCGGCGGCGGCCAAGGCCGATGCCCCGGGTGTGTATGTCCAGGGCGCGAAAATCGCCTCGCTGGGCCTGCGGATACGCAATGGTTGTTCCTTTCATGGCCTGGCCCTGAATGTGGACATGGACCTTGCGCCGTTCCGCCGTATCAACCCCTGCGGATATGCCGGGCTGGCGATGACCCAGCTGTGCGATCATGCAGACCAGATTGAATATGCCGAGGTTGGTGCCCGGCTGCGCGCGCAGCTCGTCAAGCACCTCGACTACGCTGAGCAGACGACCCTGACGGGCGGAATCGATTGATATGACTACCGCGCAAGACACAGCTGAATCCGTGCAAACCATCATCCCGGTGACCAACGTGACCTCGCCCCGGCCAAAAGTCGAAGCAGGCGTGAAGCTGCGTGGTGCCGAGAAGGTTGCGCGTATTCCGGTGAAGATCATCCCCACCGACGAACTGCCGAAGAAACCCGACTGGATCCGCGTGCGTATCCCGGTTTCGCCTGAAGTCGACCGTATCAAGCAACTGCTGCGCAAGCACAAGCTGCACAGCGTCTGCGAAGAGGCCTCCTGCCCGAACCTGGGCGAGTGCTTCTCCGGCGGTACCGCCACCTTCATGATCATGGGTGACATCTGCACCCGTCGCTGCCCGTTCTGTGACGTCGGCCATGGCCGCCCGAAAGCGCTGGACGCCGACGAGCCGATGAACCTGGCGGTGGCCATCGCCGACCTGCGCCTCAAGTATGTGGTCATCACCTCGGTGGACCGCGACGACCTGCGTGACGGTGGTGCCCAGCACTTCGCCGATTGCCTGCGTGAAATCCGCAAGCTGTCGCCGGGCGTGCAGTTGGAAACCCTGGTGCCGGACTACCGCGGCCGCATGGACGTTGCACTGGCAATCACCGCTGCCGAGCCGCCGGATGTGTTCAACCACAACCTGGAAACCGTGCCGCGCCTGTACAAGGCCGCGCGTCCGGGTTCGGACTACCAGTGGTCGCTGACCCTGCTGCAGAAGTTCAAGGAACTGGTGCCGCACGTGCCGACCAAGTCCGGTCTGATGCTGGGCCTGGGCGAGACCGACGAAGAAGTGATCGAAGTGATGCATCGCATGCGCGAGCACAACATCGACATGCTGACCCTGGGCCAGTACCTGCAACCGTCGCGCAGCCACCTGCCGGTGCAGCGTTTCGTACACCCGGACACCTTCGCCTGGTTCGCCGAGGAAGGCTACAAGATGGGCTTCAAGAACGTCGCTTCCGGCCCGCTGGTGCGTTCCTCGTACCACGCTGACCAGCAAGCGCACGAGGCCAAGATCAAGCTCTGATCGAGGCCCCGTGGCACCGATGCCGGCCGATGGTGATGCAACCACGGCCGGCATTGTTGTTTTTGCGAGGCATGCGGTTACAAGACTATGCTGTTCTGTCATGGGGAACCCTCTACAGTAGGGGTTATCGATCCATGCAAGGAGCCCATCGAATGAAACACACGCCCGTTGTCGACGCTGCCACATTGCCGCGTCAGGTGCCTACCGAAGCCAATATTGCCTTGATTGCCCCTGCCGGCCCCAAGGAGTTCGACGTCAAGGCCGCCGAGCGCTGGGTGACCAGCCGTGGCCACCGTCTCAAGGTGTATCCCGGTGTGTTGCAGCACCAGGGCTACCTGGCCGGTAGCGACGATGTACGTCTCAAAGACCTGCACGATGCCTTTGCCGATCCCGAAATCGACGCCATCATCTGCCTGCGCGGCGGCTACGGCACGCCCCGGCTGCTGGATCGCATCGACTACGACCTGATCGGCCGGCACGTCAAACCTTTCATCGGTTACAGCGACCTGACTGCGCTGCACCTGGCGTTCGCACGCCACTGCAACTTCGTCAGCTTCCACGGGCCGATGCTCACCTCCGACCTGCTGGCCAACCGCCAGGCGCCCACCGAAGACTCCTTGCGCCGACTGCTGCGCGGGCAGTTACGCAAGGGCGATTTGCTGGCACACCCCGTGGCCCATCCGTTGACCTGCATCGAGCACGGCGTGGCCAGCGGTCGCCTGACGGGCGGCAACCTGTCGATGATCTGCGCCACGTTGGCCACCGATTACGAGATCGACCTGGACGGCGCCATACTGTTCATTGAGGACGTTGGCGAGCCCTTGTACAGGGTTGACCGGCTGCTGACCCATTTACGCCTTGCAGGGCGTTTCAAGGGGCTTCGCGGGGTATTGGTAGGGGATTTCGCAGGGCTGGATGTGCCGCGGCTGACGCCGCTGCTCAAGGAAGTGTTCGGGCCGATGGGCATTCCCGTACTGGCCGGCTGGCGCAGCGGGCACTGCGACCCCAACCTGACCCTGCCGCTGAACACCCAGGTGCGCCTGGATGCGGGGCAGAAAACCTTGATGCTGGAGCAGGATGTGGTGCGATAGATCGGTGTCGGCCGCTTCCCGAGCTTCGCCCGGTCCCACAGATGGATATTAACTCTGTGGGACCGGGCGAAGCTCGAGAAGCAGGCGCCGCCTATCTCAAGGCTGACGCAGGCTGTCCAGCAACTTGTGGTTGGCATACCCATCTGCCGGCCAGCCCAGCGCCTGCTGCGCCAGGCGAATCGACTTGCGGGTATTGGCGCCGATAATCCCGTCCGGTGTACCAGCGTCGTAACCCTTGGCCGTCAGCAACGTCTGCAGCTCGATACGCTCGGTACGGCTCAGCGGCAGGTCATCACGGGGCCAGTCGCCCATCACGTAACCACCGCCATCGAACCGTTGCGACAACAGGCTCACCGCCAGCGCATATGACGATGAATTGTTGTATTTCAAGATCGCCCGGAAGTTGTCCAGCACCAGGAACGCCGGCCCGCGGTAGCCCGCTGGCAACAACAGTGACGCGGACAACTGCTCGCTGCCAGCCGGCAGGCGCGTGCCGGGGGTGATCTTGACGCCCATCTGTATCCATTCAGCCACCGACTTGCGCAGCGCACCATCGGCCTGGGCATAGTCGAAGCCCGGCGCCAGTTGCACCTCGAAGCCCCACGGCTGGCCACGCTGCCAACCGGAGCTTTGCAGGTAATGAGCAGTCGAGGCCAGGGCGTCCGGGGCGCTGTTCCAGATATCACGGCGGCCATCACCATCGAAGTCCACGGCGTGGGAGTTGTAGGTGGTGGGGATGAATTGAGTCTGGCCCATGGCACCCGACCACGAGCCCAGCATGGCCTCGGGCTGGATATCGCCGTTCTGCAGAATCTGCAACGCCGCGATGAGTTGGTCCTGGGCGAAGCTCTGGCGGCGGCCTTCGTAGGCCAGGGTGGCCAGCGAACGAATCACCGATTTGTCGCCCTGGAACTGGCCGAAGCTGCTTTCCATGCCCCAGACCGCCACCAGCGCTTGGCGGTCGACGCCATAGCGCTGCTCGATCCGCTGCAAGGCGTCCGCGTACTGGCTCAGCAGTGCCTGGCCCTTGCGCACGCGCACGGGCGAGATGGCGCCGTCCAGGTACTCCCACACCGGCCGGGTGAATTCCGGTTGGCTGCGGTCGGCCTTGACCACGCTAGGATCGGGGGTAACCCCGGCAAACGCACGATCGAACAGATCAGGGCGAATGCCCGCCTGCAGCGCTTGTTGGCGGAAACCGTCCTCCCACTGGGCAAAGGTCTCGGCCGGCAGCATCACGCCATCGGCATCCACGGGCGCCGCAGTGGTCAGCGGGGCAGCGGGCGAGGTTTTTTGCGCGGGGACGGGCAGGGCATCGGCGGCAACCGTAGGCTTTTCAGCACAGGCGCCCAGCAGAACGAGGGTGGAAGCAGCGAGCAGATGACGCATTTGCACACGCTGGAGACGACGAAGAGACATTCACAGGTCCAGGTATTTCAAGTCAGATGCGGACCATATCACGAGAGCGGGGGGCGAGGGGCGATGCGCGGGGAAGTTCGTGGTGAACGGCGGTTTCAGGCAGCCAGAAAAGGAGAAGCCTCCCAGTTTTTCGACTGGAAGGCTTCGCGTTTGTAGCTGCCCTTGCCCTTGGTGGGTCGTTCCTGGCGGCTGCGGAACAGGGGCTGGGCGATGATGGACTTGGCCTTGTTGGGGCGCTTTTTGCTCATGGCGGGTCTCCTTGGTTGGAGTCGCGATGATACGCTTGCTGTGTTCCAGCGCAAGACCTCGAAACCGCGTCGCCTGCATCGCGAGCAAGGGCTAGGCGCCCCCCTTTCTCCCACAGTGCCAGGGCTCACATCGTTGTTTGCAGTGGCATTGTGGGAGCGGGCTCTGCCCGCGAAGAAAGCACCGTGGTGTTTCAGATACTTCGCAGTGTTCTTTTCGCGGGTAGAACCCGCTCCCACAGGTTGCTTAACACCATAGAATCTCCCACAGGGTACACCCGTATTTGAGTCGAACAGTGTGGGAGCAAAGCTTGCTCGCGAGAGGCCTGTTGCAACGCCGCAATTATTGAGCCGGCAGCACCAGCCTTTGCCCCGCCATCAACAGCGACAAGCGCGACAGGCTAATCCACACCGACCCCTGGGCCTGCCCCTTGATCTGGGCATCGATGTGCTGGGCATCCTGCAGCAACTCGCCCCAGCGCTTGGCCGAGTGGCGTTGCAGAGCCTTGCTCATCAGCGGTTTGCGCTTGTCCCAGACCGGCGGTTTGGCGCTGCTGAAGGCCTTGTCCAGTGGCGTGCCTTGGCTGTACTGCAACGAGATGTTGGCCAGGGTGCGCAGTTCACGCGCCAAGGCCCACAGGATCACCGGCGGCTCCACACCCTCGCCACGCAACCCTTCGAGCATGCGCAGCGCATGAGCCGCTTCGCCGTTGAGCACAGCGTCCACCAGGCCGAACACGTCGAAACGCGCACTGTCGGCCACCGCCGATTGCACGGTTTCCAGGGTCACCTGGTTGTTCTCGGCCAGCAGTTTGAGCTTTTCGATTTCCTGGGCAGCGGCCAGCAGGTTGCCTTCCACGCGCGCGGCAATCAGCTCCACGGCATCCTGCTGGGCAGCCAGGCCCGCCTGGGACAGGCGCTGGCGAATCCATTGCGGCAACTGGTTGGCGTCTACCGGCCAGATCTGTACGAACTGGGTCTGTTGACCCTCGATCAGGGCCTTGCCCCACTTGGTCTTCTGCGCGCTGCCATCCAGCTTGGGCAAGCTGATCAGCAGCAGGGTGTCTTCGGCGGGGCGGGCGCAGTATTCGATCAAGGCTGCGGCGCCCTTGTCCCCGGGCTTGCCCGAAGGCAAGCGCAGTTCCAGCAGGCGGCGCTGGGCAAACAGCGACAGGCTGGCGCCGGCCTGCAGCAGCGTCCCCCAATCGAAGTTGGCGTCGGCGCTGAACACCTGGCGTTCATCGAAACCTTGTTGGCGCGCCGCGGCGCGCACGGCGTCGGCGGCTTCCTGGCACAGCAGCGGGTCATCGCCGCTGATCACGTAGATCGGTGCGAGGCTGCCTTGCAGGTGCTTGTTGAGCTGGGCGGGGGTCAGTTTCATGGTGATGAAAGAAGGGGCGCCTGAGCGCCCCGTTCCTCTATTACTTCGAAGGGATCTGAATCGGCGACTGTTGCGGCGTCGCGTCACGAATGCGCTGAGCCTCGGCTTCCTGCTCTTCCAGGGCCTTGGCCTTGGCGTCCGCATCAGCCTGCAGTTTGGCCAATTGCTCAGGCTTGATCTGCTCCAGGCGCAGCATCAGGCGTTGTACCAGCTCACGACGGATTTCTTCGCGGGTCTGCTGGGCCACCTGGTCGGAACCTGCCAGGTTGTTGCCATCCTGGGTGTAGGTCTTGTCGACCACGATCTTGTCGCTGATCAGGTTGAGGTTGTTGTGGCCGATGATGTCGTAGCTCAGGGTAGTGGTCAGCTCGTACTCAGCCGAACGCGTACCGCTGGTGTAGCTGGCCGAACGCTGGTCTTCCTGCTCGCGGCTCAGGGCCAGCTTGTAAGGGGCGCCGTCGTAGACTTTCACACCGGCAGCCTTGATCTGCTTGCGCAGCTGGGTGACGGTAGGGCCGTAGGCATCGCGGGCGGTCACGTTCAGCTCTTTGAGAGCCAGTTCGTTGGTGCCGGTGCCGCGCAACTGGAAACCGCAGGCGCCCAGCAGCATGGCCAGGCCCATAACCAGTAGATTGCGTTTGATCATCTTGATGCTCCCTAGAAACCTTGTGGGCCGACTCTGTATATGGCGCCCGGTTGCCCGGGCGCGCTGATCCGATCAGCTGGCGACGATATTGACCAGTTTGCCAGGCACGACGATGACCTTGCGGATCGTCAGGCCATCGATGAAGCGCAACACGTTTTCGTTGACCCGTGCTGCCGCTTCGATTTCCTCGCGGCTGGCGCTGGCCGGCATCTCGATCTGGCCGCGCAGCTTGCCGTTGACCTGGATAACCAGGGTCAGGCTGTCCTGCACCAGGGCGCTTTCGTCCAGTACTGGCCAGGCGGCGTCAATGACGGCGCCGGCGTGGCCCAGGGCTTTCCACAGCTCGTGGCAAATGTGCGGGGTGATCGGGGCCAGCAGCAGGGCTACGGTTTCCAGACCTTCCTGGATCAGGGCACGGTCCTGCTCGGTCGCCTGTGGGGCTTTTTCCAGCACGTTCATCAGCGTCATCACCTGGGCGATGGCAGTGTTGAACTTGTGGTGCTGGCCAATATCCTGGCTGGCCTGGCGGATGGCCAGGTGCGTGGCACGTCGGATGGCCTTTTGCTCGTCGTTCAGGCTGGCAACGTCCAGCGCGGCCGGCAAGCCCTGGGCCACGTGGGCCTGGGCCAGACGCCATACGCGACGCATGAAGCGGTGCGAGCCTTCGACGCCGGAGTCGGACCATTCCAGGCTCATGTCGGGCGGCGAGGCGAACATCATGAACAGACGGCAGGTGTCGGCGCCGTACTGGTCGATCATGGACTGCGGGTCGACGCCGTTGTTTTTCGACTTCGACATCTTCTCGGTGCCACCGATTTCCACCGGCAGGCCGTCGCTGATCAGCTTGGCGCTGATGACCTTGGCCTTGCTGTCGCGCTCAAGCTCCACGTCAGCCGGGTTGAACCAGGTCTTGCCGCCGTTATCTTCCAGGCGGTAGTAGGTCTCGGCGACCACCATGCCCTGGGTCAGCAGGTTCTTGAACGGCTCGTTGGAGCTGACCAGGCCTTCGTCGCGCATCAGCTTGTGGAAGAAGCGTGCGTACAGCAGGTGCAGGATGGCGTGTTCGATACCGCCGATGTACTGGTCAACCGGCAGCCAGTGGTTGGCCGCGGCCGGGTCGACCATGCCCTGGTCGTACTGTGGCGAGGCGTAGCGGGCGTAGTACCACGACGACTCCACGAAGGTGTCCATGGTGTCGGTTTCACGCTTGGCCGCCGCGCCGCATTTAGGGCAGGTGCACTCGTAGAACTCGGGCATGCGCGCCAGGGGCGAACCTGCGCCGTCCGGTACCACGTCTTCGGGCAGTTGCACCGGCAGTTGGTCTTCGGGCACCGGCACGTCGCCGCAGGCGTCGCAGTGGATGATCGGGATCGGGCAGCCCCAGTAGCGCTGGCGGCTGATGCCCCAGTCGCGCAGGCGGAACTGGGTGCGCGACTTGCCCAGTTCTTTCTTGATCAGTGCCACTTCGATGGCGTCGAAGGCGCCGGCGAAGTCCAGGCCGTCGAACTCGCCGGAGTTGATCAGGGTGCCGTGCTCGCCGTAGGCCTCCTGCCATGGGGCAGGGTTGGTGTCACCGGCGCTGGTGCGCACTACCGACTTGATCGGCAGGCTGTATTTGGTGGCGAACTCGAAGTCACGCTCGTCGTGTGCAGGCACGGCCATCACGGCGCCGTCGCCGTAGTGCATCAGCACGTAGTTGGCGACCCACACCGGCAGTTTCTCGCCGGTCAGCGGGTGCTCGACGAACAGCGCCGTCGGCATGCCTTTCTTTTCCTGGGTGGCGACATCGGCTTCGGCGACGCTGCCGCTCTTGCATTCATTGATGAACGCCTGCAGCTCAGGATTGCCTTGCGCTGCCAGGGTGGCCAGCGGGTGCTCGGCGGCCACGGCCACGTAGGTGGCGCCCATCAGGGTGTCGGGGCGAGTGGTGAACACCTTCAGGGTGCCCGCTTCGCCGATCGACGCCTGGTGGTACGGGAACTGCACTTCCATGCCGCGGGATTTGCCAATCCAGTTGCGCTGCATGGTCTTGACCTGCTCAGGCCAGCCGTCCAGTTCGTCCAGGCTTTCCAGCAATTCTTCGGCGTAGGCGGTGATGGCGAAGTAGTACATCGGGATTTCGCGCTTTTCGATCAGCGCGCCCGAACGCCAGCCACGGCCGTCAATGACCTGCTCGTTGGCCAGTACGGTCTGGTCGACCGGGTCCCAGTTCACGGTACCGTTCTTGCGGTAGATCACGCCTTTTTCGAACAGGCGGGTGAACAGCCACTGCTCCCAACGGTAATAGTCGGGCTTGCAGGTGGTGACTTCGCGCGACCAGTCGATCGCCAGGCCCAGGCTCTTGAGCTGGGTCTTCATGTAGGCGATGTTTTCGTAGGTCCACTTGGCCGGCGCGACCTTGTTCTTCATGGCGGCGTTTTCCGCCGGCATGCCGAAGGCGTCCCAACCCATGGGTTGCAGGACGTTCTTGCCCTGCATGCGGTGGTAGCGCGAGATCACGTCGCCAATGGTGTAGTTGCGCACGTGCCCCATGTGTAGCTTGCCGCTGGGGTAGGGGAACATCGACAGGCAGTAGAAGGTCTCCTTGCCTGGCTGCTCACTTACTTCAAAGGACTTTTGCTCATCCCAGAACGACTGGGCGGCGGCTTCGATTTCGCGGGGCTGATAGAGTTCGTGCATGGCTACTTTGCGCTGAGAAATGGGTGACCTTATCCAGGCAGCGCGACATCCGCTGCACCCGGCAATCCGGTGGCGATCTTGAAACGCCGTAGCATACATGACCCCGCTCAAAGGAGGGAAACCCTGATTGCATCAAACAGTGCCCGCCAACCAAGGCCGAATGCCAGCAAAGCCCCGCAGATACTGGCCGTTGGTCGCAGCAGCGGGCTGGATTCGCTTGCACCGCTAAGCTCATCAATGGGGAGTATGTTTTATCTTCAATGAGGTGAACGGATGGTTGAGTCACATGTTAAAGGTATGAAGCCGGAGCTGTTTGAACGTTTGATCGATCGTCTGGGGCTGGCCCTGGACGTTGCCAGGACGTCGGTCAGGTTGCGCGACGAGGTGCCAGACGAGCTGGAGTTGCGTGGCCTGAGCCGAGCCGAGGTGGAACTCATCAACGCCTATCTGGACCTGATGCCCGTGGGCGTACACGCTGGCGCCGTGGTTCGCGACCGCAAGGAACCGATGCCGGCGGCCAGTAACAATAATGTAGTGTGGATCAAGGACAAGGCTTCGAGGAAGCCGTTCGGGAAAGCCAGGTCGGTGCATTTCAAATAGATCGTGAGGTGATGCGCATGCACTCACACCCTCGACGCTGCACCCGCCGATACATTCAGATTGAGCCCTTGCGCCGTTACCCTTAGGCTTCGAGCATCCTGGGAGATGCTCGATGCCTTTTCGTTACTTCATCAAACAATTGATTCTGCCGCCCGGCGTTCTTTTCCTGTGCCTGCTGCTGGCGTGGTGGCTGCGCCGTTCACGGCCGCGCCTGGCAGGCCTGTTTTTCGTGCTGGGGCTGGGTGGGCTGTGGTTGATGAGCTTGCCCAAGGTGGTGCAGTGGTCGGCCCATGCCCTGGAACAGGAGCCGGCGCTGACCTTCGAGCAATGGCCGCAACTGGCCCAGTATGCCGATGCCATCGTGATATTGGGCGCAGGCCGCGAGCGCGGTGACCCGGCCTGGGGCGGTGAAGACCAGCCCACCGGCGTCAACCTTGAGCGCGTGCGCTATGCGGCGCGGCTGGCCAAGGCGTCAGGCTTGCCGGTGCTCACCTCCGGCGGCCTGCACTACGGCACGCCGCCCAGCGAGGCGTACATCATGGCCACGTCCCTGCGTGATGATTTCGGCGTGGCGACCCAGTGGCAGGAGGGCGCCAGCCGCACCACCTGGGAGAACGCCACCATGAGCGCCGAGATATTGAAGGCGCAGGGTATCCATCGCGTGGTGGTGGTGACCCAGGCGTGGCACATGCCGCGGGCGCGCTGGAGTTTCGAGCATGCGGGGCTGGAAGTGGTGAGTGCCCCGGTGGGGTTCCTGGGCATCGATAATGCCCGCGCGTTTGGCGGGTGGATGCCGGAGGGCAAGGCGTTCTGGCAGAGCGGGCAGTTGTTGAATGAGGCGGTGGGGTTGGTGGGGTATTGGTTGTTCTACCGATGATTTGTGTCGCCTGCTTCCCGAGCTTCGCTCGGTCCCACACCTTTCGCGGCAGTGGTGTCAGTGAGGCAAAGCTCTT
>KI547173.1:39781-76272 GCA_000497835.1 gamma proteobacterium L18
AGCCTTTGGTGATCTACAAATGAACCTGCAGTGCCACCAAAACTGTGAGCTTTGCCCTTCTGACACCACTGCCGCGAAAGGTGTGGGACCGAGCGAAGCTCGGGAAGGGCGCGCCGCAATCAAACAGTCCTGGCGATGCGGCTGGCCAGCAATGCCCAGCCAAACAACCCCAGGCACAGGATGATCAGCGGCCATGAGCGCCATTGCAGGTAAGGCGTCAGGTCGTGCATGGGCACCACCTCGCCGTACATGATCCCTTTCTGGAACTGCGGAATCTGCTCGGTGATCTGCCCAAACGGGTTGATCAGCGCCGTCACGCCATTGTTGGTGGCCCGGATCATCCAGCGCCCCGCCTCCAGTGCGCGCATCTGCGCCATCTGCAAGTGCTGTAGCGGCCCGATCGAGGTGCCGAACCAGGTGTCGTTACTGATCGTCAGCAACAGGTCCGCGCGCGCTGCCTCGCCTGCCGCGAACTCCGGGTACACCACTTCGTAGCAGATGAACGGCGCGATCTGATAACCCTTGGCCTGCAGCAGCGCCTGATCGGCCGGCCCCCGGGCGAAGTCCGACATGGGCAGGTCGAAGAAGGTGATCAGCCCGCGCAGCAGGTCCTGCAGCGGCACGTACTCCCCAAACGGCACCAGTTTCTGCTTCAGGTACGTACCGTCACCCTGGCCCACTACGGTGATGCCGTTGTAGTACTGCTTCTCGTGACGCACGATCTGGCGGATCGGCACCCCGGTGATCAGCGCCGAATTACGGCTGCTGGCGAAGTTGCCCATCATGTCCAGGTAGCCCTGGGCGTTGTCCATCAGCACCGGTACGGCGGTTTCCGGCCAGATGATCAAGTCGGTCTTCTTCGCCGTGAAGGTCATGTCGCGGTATAGCGCCAGCTGGGCATCCACCTGGGCCGGGTCCCACTTCATTTCCTGCTCGATGTTGCCTTGCACCGCCGCCACGCTCAGCGGCTGGCCCAAAGGCTCCGTCCAGGCGTGATGTTTGAGCGCCATGCCGATGCCCCAGGGGGCGAGCAGCAACACAATACCGGCGATCAGGAAGGACGTGCGCTGGCGCAGGCGGTGCAGGTTGCACAGCAGCGCCGCGGTCAGGGCCAGCACGAACGAAATCAGCCACATGCCGCCCACCGGCGCCAGGCCGGCCAGCGGGCCGTCGAGCTGGCTGTAACCAGCGTACAGCCACGGGAAACCGGTCAGGAACCAGCCGCGGAAGGCTTCCTGGGCCACCCACAGCGCGCCGAACGCCAAGGCGTCGGCCAGGGGCGCTTCGTTGCGACGGATCCAGCGCGCCCACAGCCAGGTGGGCAGGGCGAAGAACAGCGCCACGGCAATGCTGAACAGCAGCATCAGGAAACCGGCCAGCAGCACCGAGGCACCGCCGAAGTTGTGGATGCTGACGTAGATCCAGCTGGTGCCGGCGCCGAACAGGCCGAAGCCATAGGCCCAGCCGCGCATGAAGGCCTGGCGCGGGCTGAGGCCGCGCAGGCCCAGGTACAGCAGCGCCAGCGACAACAGCGACAACGGCCAGATGTTGAAAGGCGCCAGCGCCAGGGGAGTCAGGGCACCGGCCGCCACGGCCAGCAGGTTACCGGGCCAGCCGGGGCGGGTGATCCAGCGCATCTCGATCCTTAATGCGTTTTCAGCGGGAAATGGGGGTCAGGCGCAGCAAGTGTATCCGGCGGCTGTCGGCATTGAGAATGCGGAAACGGTAAGCGCCGATTTCCGTGGTCTCGTTGCGTTTGGGCAGGTGGCCGAAGGCGCTCATCACCAGGCCGCCGACGGTGTCGAACTCATCATCGGAGAATTCGCTGTCGAAGAACTCGTTGAAGTTCTCGATCGGCGTCAGCGCCTTGATCAGGAAGTCGCCGCTGGGCAGAGGCTTGATGTAGCTGTCCTCTTCCACGTCGTGCTCGTCTTCGATGTCACCGACGATCTGCTCCAGCACGTCTTCGATGGTCACCAGGCCCGCCACGCCGCCGTACTCGTCGATGACGATGGCCATGTGGTTGTGGTTGGCGCGGAATTCGCGCAGCAACACGTTCAGGCGCTTGGACTCGGGCACGAAGGTGGCCGGGCGCAGCAGGTCCTTGATGTTGAAGCTGTCGCCGTTCTCCTTGAGGATCAGCGGCAGCAGGTCCTTGGCCAGCAGTACGCCGATCACGTCGTCGTGGCTGTCACCGATCACCGGGTAGCGCGAGTGGGCGGCGTCGATCACCGCGGGCAGGAATTCGCGAGGGGTCTGGGTCGACTTGATGCTGATCATCTGCGAGCGTGGGACCATGATGTCCCGTACTTGCAGGTCAGCCACCTGAATGGCGCCTTCGACAATGGTCAGCGCTTCGCTGTCGAGCAGCTTGTTCTGGTGGGCTTCGCGCAGCAGCTCCAGCAGCTCCTGGCGGTTTTTCGGCTCATGGGCAAAAGCCTGGGTGATTTTACCCAGCCATGACTTCTGCCCGTTGCTCGATCGATCTTCGCTCATGGCCCTTTTCTCGTGATCCTTGCTGTTTCGGTGGTGAATATTAGTGTTCATCGTCGTCTGCATACGGGTCGGGATGACCCAGTTTGGCAAGCAACTCTCGTTCCAGGCCTTCCATTTCCTCGGCTTCCTCATCCTCTTCATGGTCGAAACCAAGCAGGTGCAGGCAGCCGTGAATGACCAGGTGCGCCCAGTGCGCTTCCAGCGATTTGCCCTGTTCGGCCGCTTCGCGTTCCACCACCGCGACGCAGATCACCAGATCGCCTAGCAGGGGGATGTCGAGCATGTCGTCAGGCACGTCTGCCGGAAAGGATAAGACGTTGGTGGCGTAATCTTTATGACGGTAGGTGTGATTGAGCTCGCGCCCTTCGGGCACGTCCACCAGGCGGATGGTCAGCTCCGAGTCACCCTTGCGCATGCCCAGCGCCGTCTCGCACCATTGCTGGAAGAGCGTTTCGCTGGGCACCGGGTCATTGGTGGCAACCTGCAGGTCCAGTTCAACCATTGCGTGCGTTGTCCTTGTCGACCGTGCGGGCATCAAAGCGTTCGTACGCTTCGACAATGCGCTGCACCAGGGGGTGGCGTACCACGTCCTTGGGCTTGAAATGGGTGAAGCTGATGCCCGGAACGCCGTCCAGCACCTCGATCACATGGGACAGCCCGGACTTGGTGCCCTTGGGCAGGTCGACCTGGGTGATGTCGCCGGTGATCACGGCGGTGGAGCCGAAACCGATACGGGTCAGGAACATCTTCATCTGCTCGACGGTGGTGTTCTGGCTTTCGTCGAGGATGATGAAGCTGTTGTTCAACGTACGACCGCGCATGTAGGCCAATGGTGCGATCTCGATCACCTGGCGCTCGATGAGCTTGGCCACGTGTTCGAAACCCAGCATCTCGTACAGCGCGTCGTAGAGCGGGCGCAGGTACGGGTCGATCTTCTGGGCCAGGTCGCCGGGCAAAAAGCCCAGCTTCTCGCCGGCTTCAACCGCCGGGCGCACCAGCAGGATACGACGTACCTGTTCGCGCTCCAGCGCGTCCACCGCGCAGGCCACGGCCAGGTAGGTCTTGCCGGTACCGGCCGGGCCGATGCCGAAGTTGATGTCGTTACCCAGGATTTCCTTCACGTAGCGCTGCTGGTTCAGCCCGCGCGGGCGAATCATGCCCTTGCGCGTGCGCAACGACACCGGCACTTCGTTATTGGCAGGGTTGTCCAGCTCTTCGATGGCCGATTCCTGCAGGTACAGGTGCACCAGGTCCGGCGACAGCTCGGTGGCTTTGGTTTCGCGGTACAGACGACGCAGCAGGTTTTCGGCGGAGGTGGTGTGGGCAGGTTCGCCAATGAGCTCGAACTGATTGCCGCGGTTGCGGATCTCGATGTCGAGACGTTGTTCGATCAGGCGCAGGTGTTCATCGAACTGCCCGCACAGGTTGGCGAAACGGCGAGCCTCGAAGGGCTCGAGGATAAAGCGATGAGGTTCTATGGGTGCGTTCAAGGTCGTTTTTAGCCGCCCGACGGCAATTGAGTTGGATTCAAGGATAACCCCAGCAGGCCACCGGCGAAAGGCCCCAGGGGGCCAGTGGTCATCTAAGCGCAAAACCCGTGGGAGCGGGCTCTGCCCGCGAAGAATGCACCGCGGTGCCTGATTCGCGGGCAGAGCCCGCTCCCACGGTGTTTGTTTTTCAGGTCAGCAGCGTGCCGCGCAGCGAGTGCGGGCGGGCTTCGCCGATGTGCACGTCGACGAACTGGCCGATCAGCTTGGCGTCCAGGCAGGCGAAGTTGACGATGCGGTTGTTCTCGGTACGGCCCTGCAACTCGCCCGGGTCCTTGCGCGAATAGTCGGTGACCAGAATCCGCTGGGTGGTACCCACCATCTGTCGGCTGATTTCGAAACCCTGCTGGTTGAGGCGATGTTGCAGGGCCTCCAGGCGCTGTTTCTTCAGCGCTTCAGGGGTGTCGTCAGCCAGGTCGGCTGCCGGAGTGCCCGGGCGCTGGCTGTAGACGAACGAGTAGGAGAAGTCGAAGCCCACGTCAGCCACCAGCTTCATGGTCTGCTCGAAGTCTTTCTCGGTTTCGCCCGGGAAGCCGACGATGAAGTCCGAACTGATGCAGATGCCCGGCACGGCGGCCTTGAGCTTGCGCAGCTTGGATTTGTATTCCAGCACCGTGTGGTTGCGCTTCATGGCCGCCAGCACGCGGTCCGAACCCGACTGCACGGGCAGGTGCAGGTGCTTGACCAGCTCCGGTACCTCGGCGTGGGCCTGGATCAGGCTGTCGGAGAACTCCAGCGGGTGCGAGGTGGTGTAGCGGATGCGGTCGATGCCGTCGACAGCGGCCACCACGCGGATCAGCTCGGCCAGGTCGGCCAGGCGGCCGTCGTGGGTCAGGCCGCGGTAGCCGTTGACGTTCTGGCCCAGCAGGGTCACTTCACGCACGCCGTTCTCGGCCAGGTGGAACACCTCGGCGATCACGTCGTCGAACGGCCGGCTGACTTCCTCGCCACGGGTGTAGGGCACCACGCAGAACGTGCAGTACTTGCTGCAGCCTTCCATCACCGACACGTAGGCGGTGGGGCCGTCGATGCGCGGCTCGGGCAGGTGGTCGAACTTCTCGATCTCGGGGAACGAGATGTCCACCTGGGGCAGCTTGGTGACCCGCGCGGCGTCGATCATTTCCGGCAGGCGGTGCAGGGTTTGCGGGCCGAACACCACGTCCACGTAGGGCGCGCGGTCGCGGATGGCTTCGCCTTCCTGGCTGGCCACGCAGCCACCCACGGCAATTACCATTTCGGGGTTGGCCAGTTTCAGTTCGCGCCAGCGGCCCAGTTGCGAGTACACGCGGTCCTGGGCCCGCTCGCGGATGGAGCAGGTGTTGAGCAAGATGACGTCGGCGTCTTCTGCACGGGCAGTGACTTCCAGGGCTTGATGTTCACCCAGCAGGTCGACCATGCGCGAGCTGTCGTACTCGTTCATCTGGCAACCGTGGGTTTCGATATAAAGCTTCTTGGCCATGCGAGCTCATCAGGTCATTCAAAGAACCGCACATTATAGGGGCCAACGGTCGACCTTCCTAGCATTGCCTGCCGGGCGCCTATGCTATAGTTTTCGCCCTCTTTACCTCCCCGACTGTATACCCATCCAAGATGACCAAACGCGAAGCTCCAATCTACAAAGTGATTTTCCTCAACCAGGGCCAAGTCTTCGAGATGTACGCCAAGCAGATCTTCCAGAGCGATCTGTGGGGTTTCCTGGAAATCGAGGAATTCGTCTTTGGCGAGCGCACCCAGGTGGTCGTGGACCCGAGCGAAGAAAAGCTCAAGGCCCAGTTCGAAGGTGTGGTACGCAGCTTCGTGCCCATGCACTCCATCGTGCGCATTGACGAAGTGGAGCGCCTGGGCACGCCGAAAATCAGCGAAGCCCGCGGCGTGAGCAACGTGATGCCGTTCCCGATGCCGATGCCGGAGAAATAACGGCCCCAAAGGCGTGCCAGGTGATCCCACAGACATAACTGGCCCGAAACAAACGTAGGACCGGGTTCTACCCGGGAAGCGCCGCGCGGGCGGCGCGCGGTCTCAAGGGCGCCGGAGAAACAAAGGCATGCGCCTGTATGCCCTGATGCGATCTCAAGGCGGGTTTATCAAGGGGTTGCTCGAAGAGGGCGACTCAGGATCGCGTTGTGGCCACCAGGTGCCAGGCGATGTTTTTTTATCGCCCTTGAGACCGAGCGCCGCCCGCGCGGCGCTTCCCGGGTGGAACCCGGTCCCACATTTGTTGCAACGTACCATGGCCTGTGAGAGCGGCGTCGCCAGCCTTGTTTGCCCACTTTAGATCAATGGGCTGCCACCGGTTCAAGTGTTACCCAATGCAGTGAAGCAAGGACTCAAGGCAACGGCGAGAAGGGCGAACGCCCATCAGCGGTCTGCAATTCCAGCAGGTATTTGCGGAAAATCTGCCCCAGCACCTGCGTGGCTGTTTCCAGTTGGTCGCGCGGCATCTGCGCGGCCACTTCGTCGGCGCTGTCCAGCGCATCTTCCTGGCCGTTGACCGCAGCCATCTTCAGCACGATATAGGCCTGCACATTGTTGGCGGCCACGCCTTCGCCGTGGAAGAACATCAGGCCCAGGTGGTATTGCGCATCGGCATGGCCTTGCAACGAAGCCTGCTCGAAGTAGTTGAGCGCCTGGTTGAGGTCGCGCGGGGTAGCTTTGCCGTCGTAATAGAACTGCCCCAGCTCATATTGCGCCTGGGCGTCACCGGCCTTGGCGGCTTTCTGGCAGGCAGCCAGGGCCTGTGGCAGGTCCTGCGGCTGTGTGTTGAGGGTGCAGCGACCCATCGCCGGGATCAACAACGAATTGCCGCCGGCAGAAGCCAGCAGAGGCTGAAGAAGCAACAGGCAGCCCAGGGCAAGGGCGCGGCCGGTGCGGTTCATGGGGATCGACTTACCTCAACAGGAAACGGGCGGACCCGGCCAGAACAATGGACTGGTGGCACATTATGAAATAAGCCGGGCCGTCCTTACAAAGTCTTTACTCGATTTTCTGCTCTGCGGGCCACATCGAACCACTGTGGGACCGGGCGAAGCTCGGGAAACGGGCGCTGCGGTCTATTCTGGCACACCGCAGCGCGTCCTTCCCGAGCTTCGCCCGGTCCCACAGGGTTTGTGGTTACTTGAGGGCCGCGAAAGCGCGCTCGGCCGCATCCAGGGTGATCTTCAGTTCCGCATCGCCATGGGCAATGGAAGTGAAGCCCGCCTCGAACGCGCTAGGCGCCAGGTACACGCCGCCTTCCAGCATCAGGTGGAAGAAGCGCTTGAAGCGCTCGGCGTCGCTGCTCATCACGTCTTCAAAGGTAACGATGTCATCGGCACCGCTGAAGTACAGGCCGAACATGCCGCCCGCCTGGGTAGTCACAAAGGGGATGCCGGCGGCGTCGGCGCGCTGTTGCAGGCCATCGAGCAGGCGCGAGGTGTAGTCGCTCAATTCGTCGTGGAAGCCAGGGCGGCTGATCAGGTTCAGGGTGGTCAGGCCGGCGGCCATGGCCAGCGGGTTGCCCGACAGCGTGCCGGCCTGGTAGACCGGGCCCAGTGGCGCGATGTGCGACATGATTTCACGCTTGCCGCCGAAGCAGCCCACCGGCATGCCGCCGCCGATGATCTTGCCAAAGGTGCTCAGGTCCGGGGTAACGCCGTAGTAGGCCTGGGCGCCGCCCAGGGCCACGCGGAAGCCGGTCATCACTTCGTCGAAGATCAGCACCACGCCGTGCTGGTCGCACAGCTCGCGCAGGCCTTGCAGGTAGCCAGGCGCCGGGGGCACGCAGTTCATGTTGCCGGCCACCGGCTCGACGATGATGCAGGCCACTTCCTGGCCCACTTCACCGAGCATTTCGGCCACGGCCGCCAGGTCGTTGAACGGCAGGGTCAGGGTGTGCTTGGCGAACGCAGCCGGCACGCCCGGCGAGCTTGGCACGCCCAGGGTCAGGGCGCCGGAGCCGGCTTTCACCAGCAGGCTGTCGGAGTGGCCGTGGTAGCAGCCTTCGAACTTGATGATGCTGTCGCGGCCGGTGAAGCCACGGGCCAGGCGGATGGCGCTCATGGTGGCTTCGGTGCCCGAGCTGACCATGCGCACCATCTCCATGGACGGTACCAGGGAGCAGACCAGGTCGGCCATCTGGGTTTCCATCTCGGTCGGCGCGCCGTAGGACAGGCCGTGCTCCAGCTGCTTGCGCACTGCGTCCAGTACGTCAGGGTGGCTGTGGCCCAGAATCATCGGGCCCCAGGAGCCCACGTAGTCGACATAGCGCTTGTCGTCTTCGTCAGTGACGTAGGCGCCGGCAGCGTGCTTGAAGAACAGCGGCGTGCCGCCCACGCTCTTGAAGGCACGGACAGGCGAGTTGACGCCGCCGGGGATGTGTTTCTGGGCGTTGGCAAACAGGGTTTCGGAGCGGGACATGGCAGTCGTCTCTTTTAAATCAGGCGGATTCGAACAGGGCGTTGAAGGCGCGGGCGCGGCGGGTCACGTCCTGGGCGGTTTCGGCGCCAAACAGGGCATTGACCACGGCAAGCAGGTCGGCGCCCTGTTCCAGTAGTCGTGGGGCGTTGTCCAGGGTGATGCCGCCAATCGCGCAGATCGGCAGCTTCAACTGGGCGCGGGCCTGGCTGAGGGTGTCCAGCGGTACCAGGCCGGCATCGGGCTTGGTGCTGGAATCGAAGAACGCACCAAAGGCCACGTAGCTGGCGCCTTCGCGGGCAGCCTGCTCGGCCAGCGGCAACTGGCCGTGGCAGGTGGAGCCGATGATGGCGTTGCGGCCCAGTAGCGCACGGGCCGGGGTCAGCGGGCCGTCGGTCTGGCCCAGGTGCACACCCACGCCCAGCTTGGCGGCCAGCTCGGCGTCATCGTTGATGATCAGTTGGGTCTTGTACGGTTCGCACACCTTGCGCAAGGCTTCGGCCTCGCGCAGGCGGCGGGCCTCGTCGCTGCTTTTGTCGCGGTATTGCAGCAGCACGATGCCACCGTCCAGGGCCGCCTTGACGTAGTCAAGGAACTTGCCGGCCAACAGTTGGCTGTCGGTAATGGCGTAAAGGCCACGTAGTTTCATCAAGCGCACCTCTAAATGGCGTGGCGTTACGAGCAGAAGTCCAGCGGCAGGCGGCGGGGCACGTACTGGCCCTTGCCCAACTGTTCGGCGTCACGCAGGGTGCGCCATGTGTAATTGAGCGCCGACTGCACCGCGCTGTCCAGTTGCTCGCCCAGGGCCAGGCGGCCGGCGAGGGTGCTGGCCAGGGTGCAACCCGAACCATGATAGCTGCCGGGCAGGCGCTGGCAGGTGAAGGTCTGCCGGCGGCCGTCGCGGCTGTACAGGCGGTTGTGGATTTCCACTTCATCGCCGTGGCCGCCGGTGATCAGCAGGTTACGCACGTAGGGCAGCAGTTTTTCCGCGCACTCGTCGGCGGTGCCTTCGGGCAGTTCGGCCAGGATGCGCGCTTCGGGCAGGTTGGGGGTGGCGATGATGGCCAGGGGCAGCAGGCGTTCGCGCATGGCGTAGCCCACCTCGTCCTTGCCCAGGCGTCCGCCGCCGCCGGCACGCAGCACGGGGTCGCAGACCATCGGCAGGTGCGGGTGCTGGCTGAGCAGTTCGACCACGGTGTCGACCATTTCCAGCGAGCCGAGCATGCCCAGCTTGACCGCTGCCACTTCTGAATCGTTGAGCACGGCATTGGCCTGGGCCAACACCCACTCGCGGTCCAGCACGCGGAAGTCGGTGACATTGACGGTGTCCTGAACGGTCAGGGCAGTCACCGCAGGGGCGGCGTGACAACCTTGGGCAATCAGGGCTTCGATATCTGCCTGCAGGCCGGCGCCGCCACTGGGGTCGTGGCCGGAGAGACAGAGGACAACGGGGCGGGAGCTATAGATATTCATGGTGCGCGAGCTTACCACCAATCGCTTTTGCGGGGTTTGCCGGGGCAGATGGATTTTTTCCCGGATCGCCTTTGTACGATTTTGCTACATTCGCTGGGAACGCTGGTCTAGAGCCTCTGTTACATTTTTTAACGGGCGGTGCACTGGTGGCAAGAAGCTATGCTAGAGTGCTCCGAAACCGATAACAGGCACTGCCGGACGACGTCGTCTCAAAGGGAATGGGGGCTTCCTGACGCGCTCGGACAGGCTACGCTGGGGCTGTATGCGCTATTTCCTGATTTTACTGGTGGGCTGGCTACCGCTGCTGGCCTGCGCGCTCGATTTTGACGAGACCACGCGTACCCTTCCCCTGGGGCACGTGATGCAGGTGTATGAAGACGTCGAAGGCAATGCCAGCATCGAGCAGGTGACCTCCGCGGCCTTTGCCGATAAATTTCATCGGCAGGGCGAAGCCGTGCTCAACGCCGGCTATTCGCGTTCGGTGTTCTGGCTGCGCGTTGATCTGCGCTTCGTCCCCAAAGATCCGGACGCCATCGGCAATTGGCTGCTGGAGCTGGCCTATCCGCCCATGGACAGCATCGAGCTGTTCCTGCCCGACAGCACGGGCAAGTTCCGCCTGTCCCAGAGCACGGGCGACGAACTGCCGTACTCGGTGCGCCAGATCAAGCAGAACAACTATGTGTTCGCCATCCCGTTCCCGGCCAATCAGCAAAAGACCGTCTACCTGCGCATCCACAGCGAAGGCTCGGTGCAGGCGCCGCTGAACCTGTGGTCGTATGACGCCTACATCGAAGACCAGCCCACGCGCCTTTACGTGCTGGGCCTGATCTATGGCGTGCTGCTGGGGATGCTGGTGTACAACCTGTTCATCTACCTCAGCGTGCGCGATCGCAGCTACCTCTACTACATCCTCTACATCGCCTCGTTCGGCATGTACCAGGTGTCGGTCAACGGCGCCGGGGTGCAGTACTTCTGGCCCGAGAACCCGTGGTGGGCCAACGCCGCCACCCCATTCCTGATTGGCTCGGCCGCCTTGTTCGGTTGCCAGTTTGCCCGCAGTTTCCTGCAGACCGCCGAGCACAGCCGCTGGCTGGACCGCGTGCTGATGGTGCTGATGGCCTGGGGCGTGGTCACGATGATGCTGTCGCTGACCTCCACCTACGGCCTGGCCCTGCGCCTGGCCACGGCGCTGGCGCTGGTGTTTACCGTGGTGGTGTTCAGTGCCGGCCTGATTGCCTGGTGGCGCGGTCTGCGCCTGGCGCGCTATTTCATCATCGCCTGGACCGCCTTCCTGGCCGGCGGCATCATCAATACCCTGATGGTGCTGGGCTACCTGCCCAACGTGTTCATCACGATGTACGCCAGCCAGATCGGCTCGGCGCTGGAAGTGGGCCTGCTGTCGCTGGCGCTTGCCGACCGCATCAACTCCATGCGCGAGCAACAGGCCCGCGTACTGCTGGAAGCCGGGCAGAAGCTGGAACTGCTCAACCAGCAACTGGCCAACAGCAACCGCCTGAAAGACGAGTTCCTGGCCACCGTCACCCACGAACTGCGCACGCCGATGAATGGCGTGATCGGTTCGCTGGAGCTGATGCAGACCGTGCCCATGGACGCGGAGCTGGCGCAGTATCAGCAAACCGCCTCGGGCTCGGCGCGGGACATGATGCGCATGGTTGATGACATGCTGATCCTTACCGAGTTGCAGGCCGGCAGACTTTATCCGCGCCACGAGCCGTTCGGTGTGCAGGCCCTGCTGGACAGCCTGCAGATGCAGTACTCACGTGCTGCCCAGGCCAAGCACCTGGCGTTCACGGTGGAAACCGACAGCGACCTGCCCGAGCGCCTGCAGGGTGACTCGAAAAAGCTCGCGTTGTGCCTGGGCTGCCTGCTGGACAACGCCGTCAAATTTACCCGCCAGGGCGCGGTAGGCCTGCGCGTGCGCGTTGGCGCCCGCACTGCGGACAGCCTGGCGCTGACGTTCCGGGTGACCGACACCGGCATCGGTTTCAACCAGTTGGCCGACGCCACCCTGTACCAGCGCTTCTTCCAGGTCGACGGCTCCATGACCCGCGAATACGGCGGCCTGGGCATCGGCCTGGCGATCTGCCGGCAATTGGCGGACTTGATGGGCGGCGAAATCCACCATCACTCCGAGCCGGGGCAGGGCAGCTGGTTCGAGCTGACGGTGCAGTTGGGCCTGGTGCATCACGCCGGCGTCACGCCGTCGGGCCTGCGCCCCAACCCGCAGAGCATGCAGCGTGCGCCCCATGACTGCACCGTGCTGCTGGTGGATGACAACAGCATCAACCAGTTGGTGATCCGCGGCATGCTGCTGAAACTGGGTTACCGGGTACGCACTGCCGATGACGGCATCACCGCGTTGGAACTGCTGCACCGCGAACGCTTTGATGCGGTGCTGCTGGACTGCCAGACGCCGCTGACCGACGCCTTCGCCACCTGCCGCCGCCTGCGTGAACTGCCGGGCTGCGCGCGTTTGCCGGTGCTGGCAGTGGTCGCCCACCGCCACGAGCGTGAGCGTTGCCTGGAAGCCGGCATGACCGAATGCCTGAATCGCCCTGTGCGTTTCGAAGACCTGCAGTCCGCACTGCACCGCTGGTTGCTGGTCAAGGCGCAGGGCGAAAGCGCCGACATTTAGGCCGATATGTCACTTTGATGCAGGTAGGGGGCATGGTTCACTGGAGTATGAACTTGCCCCCAGGAGCCTGCGATGAACCTGCACCCGTTCGCCGAAACCCACGAAGTCACCAATCAGCCGCCCGCGCTGGACGGCGTCAACCTGTGGCGCATCGACCTGCCGTTGCAGGACTGGGTGCGGCGCAGCGGTGGCGGCTGGGCCGAGTCGCGCATCGATGCCTACGGCGCGCTGGCGGGTGGGCCGCTGATGGCCGCAGGCTTTCTGGCCAACCAGAACAAACCCGTGTTCAGCAGCCATGACCGGTTCGGCCACCGCGTTGACCTGGTGGAGTTTCACCCTGCCTATCACGAACTGATGCGCGCCGCCGTCGAGCACGGCCTGCCGTCGCTGCCCTGGACCGACCCGCGCCCCGGCGCCCATGTGGCCCGCGCCGGCATGACTTACCTGCACACCCAGGCCGAAGCCGGCAGCGGGTGCCCGCTGACCATGACCTTCGCCAGCGTACCGGCCCTGCGCCTGCAGCCCGATCTGGCCGAGGTGTGGCTGCCCAAGGTGCTGGCTACCGAGTACGACCCGCGCAACGTCGGCATGGCGCACAAGGCCGGCGTCACCCTGGGCATGGCCATGACCGAGAAGCAGGGCGGCACCGACGTGCGCGCCAACACCACCCGCGCCTTCGCCGTGGGTACGCCCGGGCCGGGCCAGGCCTATGAACTGGTGGGGCACAAATGGTTCTGCTCGGCGCCCATGTGCGACGCCTTCCTGACCCTGGCGCAGACCGACAAGGGCCTGAGCTGCTTCCTGCTGCCGCGCCATCGCCCCGACGACACCCGTAACGAGTTCTACATCCAGCGCCTGAAGAACAAGCTGGGCAACTGCTCCAACGCCTCCAGCGAAGTGGAGTTTCGCGGTGCGCTGGCGTGGATGATCGGCGAGGAGGGGCGCGGGGTGCCCACCATCATCGAGATGGTGGCCATGACCCGCTTCGACTGCATGGTCGGCTCCAGCGCCCTGATGCGCCAGGCGCTGACCCAGGCAGCCCATCACTGCACCTATCGTCAGGTCAGCGGCCGGGTGCTGGCCGATCAACCGTTGATGCAGAACGTACTGGCCGACCTGGCCCTGGAAAGCGAAGCGGCCCTGGCCTTGAGCCTGCGCATGGGCCAGGCGCTGGATCATCTGCACGATGACCAGCAGGCCAGGTTCGCCCGCCTGATGACGGCGGTGGGCAAGTACTGGATCTGCAAGCGCGCCCCGGCCATGATCAACGAAGCCGCCGAGTGCATGGGCGGCGCCGGTTATGTCGAGGACAGCATCCTGCCGCGGCTGTACCGCGAGGCGCCGGTCAACTCGACGTGGGAAGGCTCGGGCAACGTGCAGTGCCTGGACGTGCTGCGGGCCTTGTCCAAGGAGCCGGGTGTGCTGGATGCGCTGTTCGCCGAGCTGGGTGATGGTCATGGCGACCGGCGTCTGGCGGCGCACATCGACGGGTTGAAGGCGGCGTTCCAGGACACCAGCGACATCCAGTACCGGGCCCGGCAGCTCACCGAAGACATCGCGCTGGGGGTGCAGGCCAAGCTCCTGCTTGAAGCCGGTAACGCGGTGGTCAGCGATGCCTACATCGCCAGCCGCCTGAGCGGTAGCGGCCGCGTCTACGGCGCGTTGCCGCGAGGACTTGATGTGGGGGCCTTGGTCCAACGCTCAACGCCGTTTCAGGCGTGATCATCTTACCCTGTGGGACCGGGCGAAGCTCGGGAAGGACACGCCTCGATACCAGCGTCGTTCCTTTCCCGAGCTTCGCCCGGTCCCACAGGGTTGAACGTGCTGCCGAACGCGTGCCTTTAGGCGTTGTTACAGGCAAGATGGAGGTCTGCGATATCAGACAGGAAGCGCACCGTGACTCGAACCGCCGAAGCCTTTGTAGTTGTCGAAACCGCCGAACAAGCCGTCGATCGTCTGGCTGAACTGCACGAGCGGGGTACTCAGGCCCTGAGCCAGGCGCTCAAGCAATACCTCAAGGACCGCAGCGAGCCAGACGCTGCCCAGCGCGACCTGTTCCGCTACCCGGAACTGCGCGTCACCTACACCTACAGCGGCGAAGTCCCGCCCATCACCCGCGCCTACGCCAAGGTCCAGTCGCCAGGCACCTACTCGGTCACCGTGACCCAGCCCGCCGCGTTCCGCACCTATTTGCTGGACCAACTGCGCCCGTTGATGCGCGACTTCTCCGTCACCGTGGAAGTGGGCGTCAGCGAGCAGAACATCCCTTACCCTTATGTGGTGGAGCAGGGCGATGAGCTGGCCGGCAGCGGTGTCACCGCCGCCGCCCTGGCTCGCGTGTTCCCCAGCACCGACCTGTCTGCCGCCACCGACGGCGTGGCCGACGGCCTGTACGACTGGGCCAGCGCCGACCCGATGCCGCTGGCGCTGTTCGACGCTGCCCGCGTGGACTTCTCCCTGCGCCGCCTGATCCACTACACCGGCAGCGACTGGCGTCATGTGCAGCCGTGGATTCTGCTCACCAACTACCATCGCTACGTCGACCAGTTCGTGACCCACGGCCTGGAGCAACTGCAAAGCGACCCGCGCTTCGTGCGCATGGTCATGCCCGGCAACGTGGTGATCGAGAAGGGCATGGCCAGCGAACAGGCCCAGGCTCTGGTGGACAGCGTGGTGTGGCACCGCTACCAGATGCCGGCCTATCACCTGATCGCGGCCGACGGCGACGGTGTGACCCTGGTCAACATCGGCGTGGGCCCGTCCAACGCCAAGAACATCACCGACCACCTGGCCGTGCTGCGTCCGCACTGCTGGCTGATGATCGGCCACTGTGGCGGCCTGCGTCAGTCGCAGACCATCGGCGACTACGTGCTGGCCCACGCCTACATGCGCCAGGACGGCATCCTCGACCGCGTGCTGCCGCCGAACATCCCGATTCCGGCCCTGGCCGAGGTGCAGATGGCCTTGCAGGAGGCGGCTGCCCAGGTCACTGGCGAGCGTGGCGACGAGCTGAAAAAGCGCCTGCGCACCGGCACCGTGCTGACCTATGACGATCGTAACTGGGAGCTGCGCTGGGCCCAGGAACGGCCGCTGATCAACCTGTCGCGCGCCGTGGCAGTGGACATGGAAAGCGGCACCATCGCCGCCCAGGGCTATCGTCTGCGCGTGCCATACGGTACCTTGCTGTGCGTGTCCGACAAGCCGCTGCACAGCGAGATCAAGTTGCCGGGTTCGGCCAACGCCTTCTACAACCGCGCGGTCAGCCAGCACCTGAACATCGGCATCGCGGCCCTGGACCTGCTGCGCACGCAACTCAACTCCCTGCACTCGCGCAAACTGCGCAGCTTCGACGAACCGCCGTTCCGTTGAGGTTTGCCCAAAGCGGCCGGGGCCACTAGCATAGTCGCCCCAGCTGCCTTGAATTTGTGCCTCCATGTCTTTGCCACCCCGCACCAACGCCCGCCGCCCGGGCGCCAAACCCTTTGTCAAACCCGGGCAGCCACGGCGCGTGGCCAAGGCGCCGCCGGCCGAGCCGCGGCTGATCCTGTTCAACAAGCCATTCGACGTACTGACCCAGTTCAGCGACGGGGAAGGGCGCGCCACCCTCAAGGATTTCATCGACATCCCCGGCATCTACCCGGCCGGGCGCCTGGACCGTGACAGTGAGGGCCTGTTGCTGCTGACCAACGACGGCCAGTTGCAGGCGCGCATCGCCGACCCCAAGCACAAGCTGGCGAAAACCTACTGGGTGCAGGTGGAGGGCGAGCCGACCGAAGAGCATCTGCAGCGCCTGCGCCAGGGCGTGGAGCTTAACGACGGCATGACGCTGCCAGCGCAGGCGCGGCTGCTGGAAGAACCGGACCTGTGGCCGCGCGATCCGCCGGTGCGCTTTCGCAAGAGCGTGCCTACCCATTGGCTGGAGCTGGTCATCAAGGAAGGTCGCAACCGTCAGGTGCGCCGCATGACGGCGGCAGTAGGCCTGCCCACCCTGCGCCTGGTGCGCGTACGCATCGGCGACTGGGCGCTGGACGGCCTGGAGCAAGGCAAATACCGCGAAGTCCCGGCGCCCCGCATCCCGTAGCAGCGGCCGTCAGGCCGCGTCACAGGCGCCGCGCGGTGCCTGGCACAACGCGGTGCCTGTGACGCAGCCTGCGGCAGCTGCTACAGGAGTTTGGTGGTGGAAATGAGGGGCTTCAGTGGGATTCGATAACGGCAATCACCACACTCTTGATCACAAACGCCAAAATCCCCAACCCCAACACCGCAAACAGAATGATCGTGCCAAACCGTCCCGCCTTGGACTTCTTCGCCAAGTCCCAGACGATAAACCCCATGAACCCGATCAACACGGTCACCAGGATGGTCATCATCCATTCTTCGAATACCGCCGGGTCCATGGGGGCGCCTCCTAGTTGCGCAGGTGGGTCAGGGGCAATTCAGTGCTGGCCAGCACCTGGTTCAGCACAAAGCTTGAACGCACGCTGGTCACGCCGTCGATGCGGGTCAGGTGGCCCAACAGCAGTTTCTGGTAGTGGTCCATGTCCGGCACCACCACCTTGAGTTGGTAGTCCGCCTCCATGCCGGTCACCAGGCTGCACTCCAGTACCTGGGGCAGGGCGCGCACGGCGGCCTCGAAGTTTTCGAAACGCTCGGGGGTGTGGCGATCCATGCCGATATGCACGTAGGCGGTCAGGCTCAGGCCCAGCATCTTGCGGTCCAGCAGGGCCACCTGGCGGGTGATGTAGCCGTCGTCTTCCAACTGCTTGACCCGGCGCGAGCAGGGCGAGGGCGAAAGGCCAATACGCTCGGCCAGTTCCTGGTTGGAGATACGGGCATCGCGCTGCAATTCAGCCAAGATGCTCAGGTCATAACGGTCCAGCTTGCTCATGGATCAGCCCTTGATCTTTAATATTGCTGCAAATTATCCATCTGAAGGCAAAAATTGCGCAAGTGATGTTTTCATCAGCAATCTTAGCAATCCTGTGCCGCCGCCTTCGCCGTATTCTTTTACCCAGAATCACTACCCGGACACGAGTCCACTGCAACCAGACCCAAGCAGGCAGGTTGCGGCCACCGCCCCCACAGGGGACGTGCTGGCCCCCGGGTTACACACTGTCCAGAAGACGGCGTGAGGTGAGCCGGCGCCACAAGCGTCGAGCAGGACGGAAGATACTCAAGGGGAGGCCGACGGGTCTCCCCTTCTTTATTTGCGCGCCAAAAAACATGTCTCGGCCGATACCGTTCCCATACAGGCTGATAGACTTGAAGAACCGAACCCGGTTTTTCCAGTCTTATCTATACGCCCCATCCGCCCACGAGGAACAGCATGAAGTCGCGCATCTGGCAATTGGCAGGTGTTGGTTTGCTCTGCGTGAGCGTCAGCGCTCACACCCTGGCCGAAGGCCAGGGCCAGGAACAACGGCAGCGAGAACAGCAGCAACGGGAACAGCCGCATGGTCCCGCTCAAGGGGCTCAGCCGCAGAACCGGCCGGCGCCTGCACCGGCTCAACCCCAGCCCCAGCAGCAACGTCCGCAGCAAGGCGGCCAGTATCAGTTCCACCAGCAGAACTTCAACCGTGAAGAGGGCGGTGCGCGCCCGCAGAATGCCCAGCCGCAGTTCCATCAGCAGCGCGACACACCCACGCAGTTCCATCAGGAACAACCGCGGGCGCCGCAGCAAAGCGGGCAATACCAGTTCCATCAGGAACCACGGCAACAGCAGGTGGAGCAGCCGCCTATCCGCCCACGGCCTGATGAAGTGCGTCAGACCCAGCAGCCGATCCGTGGCAACTTCGCCGATATGCCCAACCGCGACCGCCGTGACGACCGCCGTTGGCCAGGTCGGCCCGAGGGGCATGGCAATGGCTGGGGGCCAGGTCCGCAGTATCGTCCTGGGCAGTATGTGGATCGCTTCCCCGGGCAGTCCTATCGCGTGCCCTATCGTGGCGGTGACTACTTCTTCTCCAATGGCTACTGGTACCGCCCCGAAGGCCCGCGCTACGTAGTAGTCGCGCCGCCGCGGGGTATTCGTACCCGCTACCTGCCCGATTACGCCAGTGAAGTATGGATAGGGGGCGGGCTGTTCTTCCTCGCAGCCGGCAGCTATTACCAGTGGCAGGATGACAGTCAGGAATACGAAGTGGTGAACCCGCCCGTGGCGCAGGTCGAGCAACCGCAGCCGGCGGCCGACCCGTATGACGTTGCCGTCTACCCGGCCTACGGCCAGAGCCCCGAGCAGATTCAGCAAGACAAGTACGATTGCTACCGCACCGCCGTGCAGCAGACCGGCTTCGACCCGGCCAACGCCACCTACGCCCCGGACCCTGCCGTGGTCTATAGCTACCGCAACGCCATGGCGTCCTGCCTCAGCACCCGGGGTTACAGGGTGAACTGAGGGGTGTGGGGCTTGCCGTCCCGCACCGCTTGCTCCGGGTCGGCATGCACCAGCACTTCGGCCTTCGGATACTGGGCCATGATCGCCGCCTCGGCCTGTTCGCACAGGTCATGGGCGACGGTCAGGGTCAGTTCCCCCGGCAGCTCCAGGTGCAGCTGCACGAACCAGTGGTTGCCCGACACCCGCGTGCGCAGGTCATGGGCACCCAGCACGCCGGGCACCGCGCAAGCCAGTTGCAGCATCTGTTCACTGACATCCACCGGTAGTTCCTGATCCATCAGGATGGCTGAGCTTTCCCGGGCGATCTGTACCGCGCTCCAGAGGATGTACAGCGAGATCCCCAGGCCGAAGTAGGCGTCCATCTGCGCGAAACCGAACTGCGCCAGCAGCAGGGCTATCAGGATGCTGCCGTTGAGCATCATGTCCGAACGATAGTGCAGCGAGTCGGCGCGGATGGCCGTGGAGCCGGTTTCGCGGATGACCTTGAACTGGATCGCCAGCAGCCCTGCAGTCAGCACCAGCGACAGCACCATCACCGCGATGCCCACGCCGGCCTGCCCCAGCGGCTGCGGGTTTTGCAGACGCTCGATGGCCTGGTAAGCGATCAGCACGGCACTGAAACCAATGAACAGCGCCTGGGCCATGCCCGCCATGGCCTCGGCCTTGCCGTGGCCGTAGCGGTGATCCTCATCGGCTGGCCGCAGGGCGTAGTGCACGGCCAGCAGGTTGAGGAACGAGGTGGCGCCGTCCAGTACCGAATCGGTGAGGCCGGCCAGCAGGCTGACCGATCCGCTCAACCACCAGGCCACAGCCTTGGCGATGATCAGGATTGAGGCTGTCGCCAGTGACGCCCGGGTGGCCAGGCGCAGCAGCTTGATGTGTCGAGCGGATGTGGTCATGGGGGCCTGTTCTTATGCGGCGGGCTTGAGGCCGTACATGGCCAGCTGTTCGACACTGCCACGGCTTTCGATCAGGCGCGGGTCGTTCAGGGGCAGGCTGCGGCCCAGTTCGTTGTGCAGGATAGCCTCCAGTTTCGCACGATCCACCTTGCCGTCGACACCCACTGCTTCACGCAGTTTCTCGGGGGCTACCTGGGCGGTCTTGCCGTGGGGGAAGTAGATGGCGCCGGTGGCGAAGTCGACACCGAACGCGATCAGGCCCGGGATGATGTAGAACAGCAGCCCGACGGCGTCGGCGATGGCAATCACCGGGTCGATGCGGCCTTCGATCTGGCCGCGACGCTCAGGGTAGAACAGGCTGCCGCAGGCCGTCACTTGGGTGAGCAGGGCGCCTACCAAAACACCGCCTATCAAACGCGAAGGAATACGCATGGGAATCTCCGAAATGATAAATGCAACCTCACGCGGTTGCTGTAACTAAGACCATGATTATGCAGCTCTGGTTCGCCGTTATACTCGTCGGCTAGCTTGGGAGCCACCATGATTTCATTGCCAATTGATGTCGTTCTGCCTGCGCTGCGCGAAGCGCTGAGCGAACGTCACGAAGCCGTCCTCGAAGCGCCCCCGGCGCCGGTAAAACCACCCGTGTGCCGCTGGCGCTGCTGGATGAACCCTGGCTGGCCGGCCAGACCATCCTGATGCTGGAACCGCGGCGCCTGGCCGCCCGCGCCGCCGCCGAGCGCCTGGCCAGCGAGTTGGGGGAAAAGGTGGGTGAAACCGTGGGCTATCGCATCCGCCTGGAAAGCCGCGTGGGGCCCAAGACGCGCATCGAGGTGGTTACCGAAGGGATTCTCACCCGCCGGTTGCAGGATGATCCGGCGCTGGACGGCGTGGGCCTGCTGATCTTCGATGAATTCCATGATTTGCTGATTAGTTCGATTGTAGGCTTCTGCTTGTCAAGCTTTAGAGGCAACACCCACAAGGCGTTGCCTGCTTTTGCTCTTGCTTGAAAGTCAAAGCCCACAAGGCTTTGATGCTCCTGCTCCTGCTCCTGCTCCTGCTCCTGCTCCTGCTCCTGCTCCTGCTCCTGCTCCTGCCTCTGCTTCTGTCCTCGCTATTCTTATCTTCAAATCGTGCGCTTAGGTAGCTCACTGATCCTGACTGGCACTCTCAAGTCCAAATCATCACTCAACGCCCAGCGTATACTGCTTCCCTGCTTTGGGAGCCTTGATGATTTCTCTACCTATTGACCTCGTATTGCCAGACCTACGAGAGGCCTTGGCCAACCGCCACGAAGTAATCCTTGAAGCGCCACCTGGTGCGGGCAAGACCACTCGAGTACCCCTGGCGCTCCTAAACGAACCTTGGCTTGGTGACCAGAAGATCATCATGCTCGAGCCCCGTCGATTGGCTGCTAGGGCTGCTGCTGAGCGCTTGGCAAGTGAACTGGGTGAGAAGGTTGGTGAGACTGTCGGCTACCGCATTCGCCTTGAAAGCAAAGTAGGCCCGCGAACCCAGATCGAAGTGGTCACAGAGGGCATCCTGGCTCGCCGGCTCCAAGATGACCCTGCGCTGGATGGCGTGGGCGTAGTCATCTACGACGAGTACCACCTTCGAAATCTTGACTCTGACCTTGCACTGGCTCTGTGCCTGAGTGCCCGCGAACTGCTGCGCGATGAGCCCCCGCTCAAGCTGCTCCTGATGTCAGCAACACTGGAAGGTGCTCGCCTATCAAAGGTGCTGAATGATGCGCCTGTGGTCACCAGTGAAGGGAGGATGTATCCGGTCTCGACGGTTTGGGGTAGCCCCTATCAGCCGGGCGAGCGAATCGATGCGCGAGTCACAGACACCTGCTTGGCCGCCATCAATGAACAGTCGGGAAGCGTCCTGGTCTTCCTTCCTGGGCAGGCAGAGATTCGGCGGGTGGCGGAAGACCTCAAGGAGCAACTGATCAGTCGTCCAGAGGTGATCGTGTGCCCGCTGTACGGTGACCTCGACCTGAACGCCCAGCGTGCGGCGATAGACCCAGCACCAAAAGGCTCCCGGAAGATCGTACTGGCTACGAACATCGCCGAGACCAGCCTGACCATTGAAGGCGTCAGGGTGGTGGTGGACAGCGGTCTCGAGCGAGTGCCGAAGTTCGATCCTCGCAGTGGCATGACCCGACTCGACACGCAGCGTATCTCGAAGGCCAGCGCTACCCAGCGTGCGGGGCGGGCAGGGCGCTTGGAGCCAGGTGTTTGCTATCGCCTGTGGTCGGAGTCGCAGCACGAGCAAATGGCCGGCTACAGCACCCCAGAGATCCTGCAGGCGGATCTCGCAGCTCTGGCACTCCAGCTGGCCCGATGGGGAATGAACCCGGAAGACATGACCTGGCTCGACCAACCTCCATCAGCACCTTTCGGCCAAGCCAGAGACCTGCTGAAGCGCTTGGGCGCACTCGACGATGGTGGACAGCTCACACCGCACGGATCAGCCATGAGCGAGCTCCCAGCGCATCCACGGATCGCGCACATGCTCATCAAAGGCAATGCGATGGGCCTTGATGACCTGGCATGCAATATCGCAGCGCTGCTGGGTGAAAAAGACATCCTGAGTGGGGCAGGTGCCGACCTTCACACCAGGCTTAGTGCCTTGTCAGGTGAGCAACATTCACGTCGTAGTGGTAGTTCCTTCCAGCGGGTGAAGCAGTCTGCTCGGCAGTACCGATCCTTGCTGCGTGGGAAGGCCTCCAGCCCTGTTAGCGAGCCCGATCACCCACGGTGGGTAGGGTGCCTCCTGGCGTTCGCCTACCCTGATCGAATAGGCTTGCAGAGGCGTGCAAGTGCATCTGAGTACCGTCTCTCCAACGGTCGTGCTGCGGTGTTCTCAGAGCCCGATGCTCTCACCAAGCACGAGTGGCTGGTGGTGGCCGATCTGGGTAGTCGGCAAGGGCAGCGCGAAGAGCGGATCTACCTGGCGAGTGACCTCGATCCGTCCTTGTTCGATGACGAACTGGCTGACCTTGTGAGGTATGTCGATGAGATCGACTGGGACGAAAGGGAAGGTGTTCTGAAGGCTGAGCGACAATTGAAGGTTGGGCAGCTCATATTGTCGACAAGAGCCCTGCCGAGTCTTGATGTGCAAACTCGTTCGCTGGCCTTGGTCAACCTGGTGAGGCGCAAGGGCATCGAGCTCCTGCCGTGGAACCCTGAGCTTCGGCAGTGGCAGGCGAGGATCGACCTACTGCGTCAGCTGGATATCCAGAATGGCCAGGCAGAAAGTAAATGGCCTGATCTCAGCGATGCCAATCTCCTCGACACGCTCGAAGACTGGCTCACGCCGTATCTGGGTAAAGTCACGAGGCTTAGCCACTTCAGTCAGCTTGATCTGTCTTCGATAGTCAGAAATCTCCTGCCTTGGCCGCTTCCACAGGAGCTGGAGACCCAGGCGCCTCAGGCAATCCAGGTGCCGTCCGGATCGAATATCCGTATCGACTACTCGCAGCATCCGCCAATCCTCGCAGTGCGGTTGCAGGAGCTGTTTGGCCTGGCAGAAACCCCTCGCATTGCTCAAGGTAAGCAGCCGTTGATTCTGCATCTCCTGTCGCCGGCTCGTAGGCCTGTGCAGGTCACCCAGGATCTCGCCAATTTCTGGCGCAACACCTACTTGGAAGTGAAGAAGGATCTGAAGGGCCGATACCCAAAGCACCATTGGCCAGAAGATCCATTGGTTGCTGAAGCGACTGCGAGAGCGAAGCCTAGAAAACCTTGAGGATAAGGCGTGCCTGCCGGGCGGCTGTCGTGAACCAAGCCGCCTTGGCGTCTTGGCCCTGCGGGCTTCCATCCTCACGCCTTCAGCCATCCTGGCTTGCGCGCTCCGCTTGCTCTTCAGCGTGGTGCTTAGCCTAGGCTGCCACCCATCTGAACACACCTTCTTTCAGTGAATGTCCTGATCATACTGGAGCTCATGGGCATTGAATTCAGGCGCACCGGTGGCTGGTGACAGGGGCCAGGAAGAAGAGGTCTCCCTACCAACAAAGCGTGACCGGTCACAACGTTGATTTTTTTGACGTGAGAATCACGCTTAGGTACTATGAACTTGTCGCCACAGACCGGAACCTCGAAGGAGGGGTGGTGATGCCGGGAACGAGCTTAGGCGAGTTCCTCCCAGCCAGTGAGCGGGATTTGAAAGGCTAGGCCGATATCTGATTCAGCAAAAAGCCCTGTGGTGTGAACCGCAGGGCTTTTTTGCTTTCTGTTTGTCCGATGAGCGACCGGCCTTAGAGTTTCACGCCTTCGTTGCGTTTCTCCAGCACGTAGCGCACGTTCCAGATCGGCCCTTTGGTAGGCAGGCCCGACCGCCCCCAGTCGTTGACCTCGTACGCAGAAACCACATTCAGTCGAAGTAGATTCTCGACATCCTGAGGTTTACGGATTTCGAAGAAAATCGCGTACTCGTGGGCATCCAGACAAAAATAGCGCCTGTTGTCCCCCGCAAAATGAGCCCTTACCTTCGACTCAATGAAGCGCCTGTCGATGTAGTCGAGGAGCTGCTTTGATAAGTCGTAACGTGTAGGGCAGAAATATCGCTCCTCCTTGGTTTTCGGATTAACT
The DNA here is from genome assembly GCA_000497835.1 of gamma proteobacterium L18. Lineage (GTDB taxonomy): Bacteria > Pseudomonadota > Gammaproteobacteria > Pseudomonadales > Pseudomonadaceae > Aquipseudomonas. The sequence goes on from KI547173.1 coordinate 64,234, forward strand.
ATCAGCGGCCCGTTTTCCTTGTTGTCCGTAAAGCAATGGAATCCGAAGGTGAATTCAACGCTAACGCCGCGATCTCCTATCTGGAATGTCCGCACGGTCGGCTGGAGGTGTGCCATGCAGACTGTTCTTCCATTTATCGCCAAATCGTTCCAGCGCATACTCGTGGCCACATCTTTTCGGCCCACGAGAATATTCGATTGAGGCATGATGTCAACGTACTGGCTCCTCGGTGGCCCAACGCTTGAGGCTAGCGCTTCGTGATGTGCTCACAGGTATGCACCGGAACCACGGGAGACCTGAATCTTATTGCTCGCCGGTGAGCACTCAAACCTCTAGGGGAGTAGTGTCCGGCGCTAAAATCCGGCTGTGGGATAGACGTTTAATGGACTATTCAAAAATCATCGGGAAAGACGACGGGCAAAGATTGTCTTTCGAAGAGCTTGTCTGCCAACTTGCCAGGCGCGACCGCCCCGAGAGCGCCAAAGAGTTCAGGCGGATCGAAGGCTCGGGAGGAGACGGAGGGATCGAGAGCTATTGGCTGCTTCAGGACGGTTCTGAGATCGGCTATCAGGCCAAGTATTACCTCAGGTCACGGGAGGTCGATTGGGGCAAAATCGACGAGTCAGTCGAGCAGGCTTTGAAATCTCACCCTGGGCTGAAACAGTATGTGATTGCCATTCCCTGCGACCTTACTGATCGCAGTGGAGCTCAGGGCGCAGGGAAGAAAGGGTGGGAGCACTGGAGTACGCATAAGCTTGCCTGGGAAGCGCTTTGTGCCCAAAGCAGTATCCCCACGGTTGAGTTCGTGGCCTGGACGGCGTCTGACCTGACCGACAAATTGTTACACCCTACAGCTGAGGGCCTACGGAAGTTCTGGTTTGGCGAGCTGGAAATGTCTGGGCAATGGTTCCACAAGAATGTGGAACTCGCCGTAGATTCACTCGATGAGCGATATCACCCAGAAGATCACGTAGAGGTTGGAATCGAGAGCCTCTTCAAAGTGCTCCTCCGGGACGAAGAGGTCATAACCGAGCTGAAGTCTGCTTTTTTCGCTATCGCAAAGAACGCTAGGTTTAACCACTTCATAAAAAATGATTCCGACGCCAGCCTCATCGCTGGTATCCAGCGTGTCGAGCAGGCGGCATCCAAGGTTGCGGCATTCGGCAGCAGGTTTGGCTCTGACTCTTGGGGGGCTTGGCCCATTGTTGGTTGCGTCGCTGCTTTGTCAGACGCCTCTAATAGCGTCCATGAATTGAAAGCCTGGGCTTGGCAAAATATGCCAAAGTCTGAATCCAGAAGGGAATACTCCTCTTCGGACATGAACTACCTTAGCCATAAGCTGGACGAGCTTTCAAATGCCCTCTACGGATTGAGTTCAAAGCTGGAAGGGAAATTTTATTCCGCTGAGCAAAACCGTTTTGCCCTTCTGACAGGGAAGGCTGGCACAGGCAAGTCGCACACACTCGGTTCCGTTGCTCAAAAAGCGATTTCAGATGGGCATCCGGTGGTTTTACTTTTGGGGCAGCAATTAGGCTCTCAGGGGTTTTGGAGGCAAGCGACAGAAATACTCGGGCTGGGGACTGTTGAGCCAGAGATATTCTTGCAGGTTATGAGTTCTGCCGCTGAGGCCGCTCAAAAGCGCGGACTCATTCTCATCGATGCCATCAACGAAGGTGCGGGTGCGCAGCTATGGAGGAATGAGCTTCCCGCTCTGATTGCCCGAGTCAACGCTTACGAGAACCTCGTTCTTGTCGTCACCTGTCGTACTGAGTACACGCCGTATGTAGTTCCGCCTAAGGTGATGGAGACGACAGTTGCCTTCACCATTCGTGGCTTCGTGACGAATGAAGAGCAATCGAGGGCCGCGAAGATCTACCTGCACAAGAGAGGCATTTCCCAGCCGGATACGCCTTGGCTCTCAGCTGAGTTTGTGAATCCGCTGTTTCTTCGCAGTGCGTGCGTTGCCCTTGCCCGAGACGGTTGTAAGCAATTCCCCAAGGGGCTGCATGGCACGAAGCAGGTTTTTGCATTCTACATCCGCAGCGTTGCACGAAATTTAGGTGTCGGAAGAGACGGCAGCGAAGATCTGGTCGCTCCTACTACAGCGGCAATCTCGGCCATCGCCAGGTTGATGGCCACAGAGAGGCGCGATTACGTGGTTTTGGCCGATGCTGTGCGAATTTCAGCGGAGGTGTTTTCGAATTTTTCTTCACCACCTTCCAAAACCTGGTTTGACGTCCTGCAGAAGAACGGAATTTTCCGACTCGACCCACCACCGCGCCGGCTTGAAATTGATCCATTTGCTCCGGTCGAGGATATCGTGAGGTTCAGTTTCCAGCGACTCCAAGACCACCTGATGGCGGACGCTCTGCTCAAGGGGGTGACGGATCCAGAGCTCGAACTGGAGAACGGGGTTTTGAGCTTCATTCTTGACGGCGACAGATTCAAATGGGAGTGGGCTGGTCTGGCTGAGGCCTTGTCTATCCAAATTCCTGAGCGTTTCGGCTCAGAGCTTTTGGATGCACTTCCGAGAGATATCGATATCTGGATCAACGAAGACTCGGTCAGAGGCGCCTTCCTGGAGAGCTTGCGTTGGCGGGGGGCGAATGCTTTCACGGAGCGCACTTGGCAAATTTACCAGGCTATCTTGGATGTCGATGATAGCCAGCTCTACGTGCTGATCGAACTCTGTGCCAACGTTGATCATCCTTGGAACGCTGAACTACTCCACGACATTCTGATTAATAAAATGATGCCAGAGCGTGATGCTTCCTGGACGGTGAAAATCAACGACTTCGATATGGCGGATGGCAGCACGATCCGCCGCCTCCTGGACTGGTGCTTGACCAGTCAGACCGAGAAAACGGATCGGCACGTACAGCTTCTTTGCGGGCTCGCGGTCACGTGGCTGACGGCGTCATCGCATAGAGAAATCAGAGACAAAGCGACCAAGGCGCTATCCGCATTGCTGTTTTCGAAGGTCAAGCTCTACGGTGAACTGTGCAAGAGGTTCGCTGGCCTTGATGATCTCTACGTAATGGAACGGTTGCACGGGGCTGCTTATGGCGCATGTTGTATCGATCCATCTCCAATGCGGTTGGAGCATTACGCCCCGGTAGCTTACCGGATGGTTTTCTCTGAGCAGTGCGCTCCGCTATCGATCATGCTGAGGGACTATGCATCCGGGATTATTGAGCTGGCTGCCCACTATCGTTGCCTGCCTACCGAGGTCGATCTCGGTACCTGTAGGCCACCTTATAAATCTCAGCCTGTTCAATTAACTGTTTCACAGGCTCTTCTCGATGATGTCGCCACAAAAGCCGGAGGTGACGAAATCAAGCGTTCTTGCACTGGCGGAATAAGTGAGTTCGCTGATGAGATCAAGCATCGTGTCAGCTCATTTTCGAGCGTTGCTTTGACTTCTCAAATGCCTCACACGCAATCCGAGATGAACGAGCGATTCGATACAGAGGTAATTGCCCCTTACCCAGACAGGCAAGAAATCGTCGATGCGATCAGTGCTCTCCAATTTAATCCGTTCCGATTCTTGCTCCGCCCATTCGAAATACTCGAGAAGCTTGATGAGCTTGATGAGCTTGATGAGCTTGATGAGCTTGATGAGCTTGATGAGCTTGAGGAGGCCGAGGGGGTAGAGGCGGTTGAGGAGTTTGAGGAAGTCGAGGGGGTGGAGGCGGTTGAAGAGTTCGAGGAACTGGAGGCGCATGACCACTCCGAGGAGCTTCAGCAGCTAGAGAAGAGGCTTGTTGACCTACTGGATGTTGACGAAAAAAGAAGATTTACCGACGAGTTCAGATGGTGCACCGTCCGCTCGGAAAAGTACCCGCGCACGTTGGAAGGCGTCGACATGGAGGCGGCCAAACGGTGGGTGGCCAAGCGCGCCTATGACTTCGGATGGACAGAAGAACGCTTCCCATCGGATAGCTCTCACCGTCACAGCTATTCTCGCGAGAGGCCACTCTATGAGCGCATTGGTGCCAAATATGAGTGGCTTGCGCTCGATGAACTCCTTTGCCGGCTAGCGGATAGTAATTGGCTCTCCGAAGCAAGAGTCGATGGAACACGTGATTACCGTTCATCCATCGATCTAGGTTTCCATCGAGATATCGACCCTACTGTTCTTCAAGGGCTGTCCGACTCCGGTTTTGGTTCTGTAGATATCTCACCAATTGTTTCCGAGGAAACAGCCGAAGACTGCCTTCAGGAATGGCCTTTCAAGCTTGACCCTAGCCTAGGGATGCCAAGCCTCGTAGGCCGAACCGACAAGGTTGGGGAAAAGTGGCTAGTCCTTTACGAGCATCGCTCCGTGGCGAATCGTTACGACGATGGAGAGAGCCGAGAGCACGGGCTACGTCAGCAGGAATGGCGTTTCCTCATGCCTGTCGTTGTCAGGAAAAAAGATCAAAAACAGCTGATTCGCTTTCTGAGCAATCAGCGTTCTCTGGATGTTTCGAGGTGGTCGGGACGCAGTTGCACGGACGACGGCTATCTGCTTGAGGCCCCATGGCGCTTTACTTGGGATCAGTTGATGTGGACACCTGCCAGCTTTTATAACCAAGGTGAGATCGAGGTAGCATTTCCCTGCGTTAAATATCATTGGGAGTCCCATTTGGATGCCTCCCTTCCAGAGGGAGCCTCTGCACATTTACCAGCCCCTTGGTTGGCAAATCAGCTGTCCATTACCCCGATGCTCTCAGATCCACGTGTCTACGTGGATGCGCCAGGGAAGCCCCAATTGATCTGCAGCATGGGCCCTGACGATGGTTCACACGCCTTCATACGCCAGGACATATTTGAGCGGATGTTGAAAGACAAAGGATTGGCGTGTGTTTGGACGTTTGTTGCGGAGCGGGGTGTGTGGCCAGGCGGAGGGAACTCTCATGCAGCATGGAGAAGGTCTGAGGGTGTAGTTTGGTTCGAGCGAGGGAGGCCAAAAATGGAATCATGGAAGGAGGATCACTGCAACGGTACTAAGGATGAGTGAGCGCGGAAGGTGTCACTACTCTGGGCGCATGCGCAATCTTTTAGCCTATGCCCCCCAGGTGTGAAGTGCGCTTAACCCCGCCGCATCACCCTTCCGACCGACAACCCGTGGGCTGTTCAATGCCAGCGTTTCGTGCATGGAGGCTTAGGCTGATAGCCTGCCGGTGTGCCTTAGCTACCACCTAGTCACCGGAGCCCTACATGATCAACCTCCATCACCTAATTAGTCGGCTGTTTCCTGACCGCCGCCCGGAGTGGGTGAAAGCGCGCGAACGCGAGTTCATCCAGGCGGCCAACTCCTTGAAGACCCTCTCGGTGACTAACCGGGGTGGCATGTCCATCGATCCAGAAGAGCTTCGCGAGCAAATTGTCGCGGCACGTGAGCAGTTGAAGCATTTTGTTCACAACCCAAGAGCGCACAGTGGGTCGTGCCAAGCGGTTGCAGCAGCTGAGGTAGTTCAGGAGGCTGATCCGTCTGCTGAGGGGGGGCTGGACTGTATTGAGGTGGTGGCTTGGCGTAGGCTGCCAAGTGGCGCTGCCGTGCGCTACGCGTGCCTCGAGTCAGCGAGTACGGGGAGATTTGCAGTTGCGACAGCCAGGCTGTTCTCAGGCAACGAGCACAGCCTGCCATCATGGGTGGATTCCAATACAGACATGCAGGTCGCCAATGCTATTCAGAGCGCTGAGCTCCGGTGGTTTTCGACCGTGAGTGACGCCATGGATGCTTGGAATGCAGAGCTATGATTGCCTGTCCTATGGCTTATCGGCATAAGGAGTAGGCTTTCTGGCTGCTATGGCGCACTACAGCTTCCAGGCTTCAATTGACCTGAATAGTTTTTCAATTTGAATGGGTAAATCGCTCGCAGGGTCATAGCTCCCACTAAATGAGCTTGTTCCTGCCACAAATTGAGTCGCAATATCTACCTTGGATTTGGAGGAGGTCTTGGTTAGTCTGGAGTTAACAACCTGATAATGGTTGTTCAAAAAGTCTGAAGGTAGGTAGCTTTCTATTGTATAGCCTTCCGTAACCCAGCAGTATCCTGTTTTAGAATTTAGTGCGGCTATATCACTCCATACCTGGTACTTTACGCAGTTCAGATTGATACATATGTCAGTGCCATCTGGTGCGCGTTGGAAGTCGAGATCTCGATCCATTATAACAATAGAGTTCCTGTTGATGCTGAATATGTCGATTAACCCAGGTGCCGCACTTGATGTGAAATGGCTGAGCGTCGATCCGCCGTAGAGCACGAATGAAAAGTCAAGGTTCTCCACGGGTAATGTTTCATTGTGCATCAAGCACCAGTCCGACAACCATTTCAATATATAAATCCGATCCGAAGGCCCCTCGATCCATATCACGCCGTTTGCTTGGAACACGTCACTAGGTTTTATTCCTAGCCCTACCAAAGCTCTTGCTGGGGACGTTAATTCTGTCAGTGCATAGCCGTTAACTTCGAACAGCCTGGTATCTGGAACAGCCCAGCTCGCTACATCTAGCAGCACCGAAGAGTGTGTAGAAATGAAAAGCTGTAAGTTCTTGCGCTTTACTATTTCCGAAACCCTGCTCATCATGAGTCTCTGAAGCGTTGGATGCAGATGGACTTCTGGCTCTTCGATAACGCATATCTGATCATCATTTACGGAGTTAAGCCATCCCACCAAACCTGCAAATGCTCGCCAGCCAGATGGCAGCATCTCGATTGGAATGTGGTTGAACTGACTTAGGTCATCATTTAAATAGACCCCTAGAAGATTGTTCTTGATGAGACTAATAGGCTGAGCAAAGATGTTGGTATGATTTTGCGTGGGCGAGCTCACATAGGTTGATTGATTAGGCTGAAGAGGGTGCGGCGCTAGCCCTACTAGATGCTTACCATCTGTATTCAGTGCATCTATGATCCTATTAACAGAGACGCCTTGCTCGTCGTGTAAATTGCGAAAGCTGATTATGATCGGTAGTTTTTTTAAAGTATCTAATAGCTTTTTTGGCGGCTTGGACGAATTGTTATAAATGCTTCCTTCAAAAATATGTGTACCGGTTGGCGTCATTACATAAATAGCGGTGCCAAACTCATTGATGTCTAGCTTGTTGAACGCCGAAACTACCTTGGTTCCACCTTCGAAAAGGATAACGGACATAGATGCGGTAGTGGATTGCATGTTTTCGCGAGCAACCGTTTTGATCAAGTTAGCATCTTTCAGTGCTCGCACCATATCCAATACCGTTGACTTTCCGCCACCGTTGGGCCCGACAAATATGTTTATCTTCGAGGTAGCGTATTGGTGGACATTACGCGGGTTGAGAGATTCAGTCTGCATTGTGTTGTTGAGGTAGAGCCTGCGAAGGCCCAGCAAGCCAAAACTTTTAATGTGCAAAGTGGTATTCCTTTACTTAACTATCTGAGGGGCCTGCACTCACCATTTAGGGTCAGAAAACAAGTTTCAGCGCGGTACAGGGTTCTCACTGTTGTCGGCGGGCGCAGTCAAAACTCAAGTCTGCCCTCCTGTTTCGAACCTAGAAAATGCTTTGTTTATGATCAGTAGAGCAGCTGATATCTCTCGCAAGCTGATCGGTATATCACAGAGAGTTAGCCTGCTCTTCGAGAGCTCAGGCTTATAGAAAAGCTCGGCAGGCAAGCATCAAAGCAGTCGCATCAGGGAGAGCTCGGTGGATCCTGGTTGTGGGCAGCAGACGGTAAATTTCACTGGCAGCCTGCCGGCCCACGAACGATTCCAAAGGCTTCAACTGGAAGGTGGGCGTCAGCTCTGCTGCTTCGTAGAGGACATCGAGCCAAAAAGTATCTTGTGGCGAGTCGCTGCAGAGAATCTGACCTGAAAAAAGCTGGTTCATACGTATCGCCACACCGACCGGCGCATCACCTTGCTCACGCAACTGATCCTGACTGAGACCATGCATGTCTTGCGCATCGAACGACCAGTGCGTCCAGTAACGAGCAGGCTTGATCAGCGAGCTGTAGGAGGCTTCACTCGATACGACAGCGACTTCGATAGGATAGCTATCAGGAGCTATCCCCGAGGCCTCGAAATCGATAAAGAATGAGGGCCGTTCCATCCTGCTGCTCCTGTTAGAAGGTTGCGATTCCGCTACGCCGAGCCAGTCGCCTTAGCCGCTGGCTGCCTGCGCTACCCGGTGATTATGCAGGTGCTGCATCTCACGCTCCCACTCAACCAGAAATTTCTGCCAGTCGTGCGCATATGGGCCTTCGGGGAGTCGCGTTGATCCAACGCTGGCCTGCAGAAAGCGCTCTCTCCAGGGCTGCGGGATTTCTTGCTCCAAGACTATATCGATGCCGGAGTGATGGCGTTTCAACGGGGCAGAATGACGAACCTTGTTGAGATCGAGTGGCTCATGGACGAAGGCTGTGCTGCTTCGCTCCTGGTCGTCGAGATCGTCAAGGATGGCTAAGACACCGAGTGCCATTGAATCACCAGGATGGAGGCTGGCAAGTGCCCAGAGAGCCCTTCGTCTTGCTCTCTCAAGCTCGCTGAGCTCCTTACTGGTCATTGCAGATTCCTCTGAGATGGTTCGAAGCTGAGCAGCGGGAATAGCGTGCCGCCTGACGGCGGATGGCTGGCGTGAACCGAGCCACAGCAAGCCGTGTCTCGTCCCTCCGGGCGCTCATCCTGCACGCCTGCGCGCTCCGCTTGCTAGATGCTCTCATGGGAAGGAGGTCTGACGCTGCGAATCCGGGATTCCTGCCGCGCTTTCTAGCGAGTGGGGCACGATGTTGCACGTACCCCAGCGTACCGACAGGTTGGCTACTTATGGAATTTACTGAAGCGACTGGAAAGTGTCGCAGGCTCGATGCTTTCCCAACCTTCTGGATTCGCCGTTGCGCTTAGCATCACCTGAGCGCGCCAAAGAAAAAACAGCGCAGCCAAGCTGCCTTCCACTACCGCAAGCACAGTAGCGCTGGAGAACACGTCCGGGTCAGGCCCAAACAGCAGTCCCAGAGCAAACAAAGACGGAACCCACCCAATTACGAACATCAGGCAAAACGCGATGACTGCAAATCCTGCAAGAGCGACAGGTACTTTGAACCGCTGACTGGTATCAAATATTTTCTCACCGCGCTGGGTGAGGCCGTAGAGCACTCCATGATTTTTCTCTTTTTTCTTACTCCGGTTGAAAATTCCATAGAGGGTCGCAGGTTCACCTGCTTCTAATTCTTCGTAGAGCTTGTTGGAGACCTGGAGGTTCGGAATCACCGCGCCATCAATGCTAACCAGGATTTTGTGACCACCATTTATAAGGTTTACAGACCTTACATAGTCGACCTTTCCGGCGAATTTCACACAATCAAACTTCATTACTAACTATCCCTGCTATCGCGAAAAAAAGATCCCACTGATGCCAGGAAGCTGCTTGATGACGACTGCGGGCTGGCTTACGCGGTTCATGAACATCATGAGCGTGGTGGTCGCCAAGACTCCTCTGCTATGCCAGTCCTCACATCACGCCACCGTGAACAAACGGCTGCCTGGCAAACGACATGTCACTATAATATCATTATGATCTGTTTATCGGAACACGCCAGCCGTGGCTCTATCCTCAGTTTTGGGGGTATGGTTCATGCAGCTGAAAGAGGCCCTAGCGGCGGCGTTGCGTGGAGCGCGTGCTCATCAAGGCTTGAGCTACGACGAGCTAGCTGGGGCAACCCACAGGACTTACGTTGGAATGCTTGAGCAAGCACGAGCAAATCCGACGCTGGAGAAGCTCGACGAAATCGCGGAATACCTCGGTCTCGATCTACTGACGATGGTTGCCTTGGCCATTGCAGCCCAGGGCGATGAGCTTCCGTCGGAGGTATTGCAGCGTACCGCCCTAAAAGTCAGGGAATTCGAAGAGACCGGAGGGTGGGCGTTGGTAGAGGAACAATTCAGCGAGGGTAAGCTCGTCAAGCGCTCTCAAGGAAAGCCTAGGCGGCCCTTGAATGCGGAAAGCGTCCGGGCCCTGAAGGCGCAAGGCTTGGACAGGAAAACAATCGCGGAAAAGCTTGGGCTTGCTAGGAGCACAGTCCAAAAATATTGGAACTCATGAAGCCAGCCTGGCAGGGTTCAGCGACGATAACGCCACTCAGGCGCCGGAGTTTTTCTTCTGAGCTCCTGTGGCTTGGTTTGGTCGCTCCTGCTTTCGGTAGCTGACAGTATGATTGAGCCAGTGCCCTCTGGGCCAGAAGGAAGGTTGCATGGACGACGCAGGACGGTTTGCTTTTTACGAGAAAATCTATTTTTACGAGCTCGAGCGCAAAGAAAAACTCATCTCCAGACTCAATCTCCCCCTTGCGATACTAGGCGTACTACTCTCATTTCTCTCCTACATGCTGGGCAAAGCACCAAGCTCAGAGGACGGTTTTGCTGGCGTCGCATTTTGGATTCTGTACCTGTGTGCTGTCCTGTGCCTGCTCTGTGGCGCATATTATTTTCGTTCGTCATGGCAATTGCGCGACTTCGACAGGGGACTGCCCACGCTGGCTGAGCTGGAGAAGTACCGAGCCGATGCGACGGCTCATTTCGCAGTTCATGGAGAAAATGACGATGACGCAGAAACCTACTTCAAGACGATCATTCTGAGCTACTACATTGAGGGTGCAACCGTTAACACGGTGAACAACGATAAGCGCGGTGCGAAACTCGTTTCGTTAGCGAATTACGTAACCCTCACCATGATTCTTTCGGTGTTGTCATTCGTTCCGTTTTACACCCACCAGCAGGAGCTAAACCAGCATGAGCAATCAAAAGCCGCCGCCACCGCCACCCCCTCCAATGCGCTTCGTTAAAGATCACGGAAAAAACCTTCCGAAATCTCCACCGCCGCCGCCACCGCCAAAAAAATGATCCACGGGACGCAGACATGATTTGTCTGCTGTCCTTAGATGGCGTTGATGAGCAGTCGCGAGTGGAGCGTGTGGCGAGGAAGGAGAGTTGAGAGAGGTCACCTGGGGGCGGCGTGGGTGGCGTATCAGTAACGGGATTTATGCCGGCCATCTCCGCGTGAGTGTCGATGGCTTGGGCCTGTCGATATAAAACTGCTGAGATGAGCTCGACCACTGCGAAGAATGCCCGAGCCCTGATGGCCGGCGCTGGTCGTTTGATTCACATGATCGGTACGGGACTGACCCAGTTGCACTGCTTCTGTATGGGAGCGTTAGACGCTTAAGAAAGTGCTGAAGGCTCACAACGACTCCCGCCGCCTCGTATCTTCCAACGCCTGCCCCAGCCTAAATAGCCGTCAGTAATCATCCCAGTCGTCATAATGCTCGTCGGACTCAGGCTGACCATCCTCGCACTGGAGGTCTTCCGTTATGAATCTGAAACGACAAACCTTATGCCTGACCAGCGTGTCAGGAACGTACTCAATCGCAGGCGTCTGCGATGGGGGCTGCTAAGCAAATCATCTAGGTTCGTGAAAGCAGTTCGAGGCTCGAGTGAAGCCACCACCGCATGATTAAAAAGGGTCAGGTTAGTGCCTTTCCGCACTTGAGCGATTCGAACAGTACACCGTCGAGCAGCGAGTCGAATTGCGTAGCTAGGTACTCCGCCATGACTTGGGTAGCCAGGTATTCGTGTTCCTGGTTCGGAAGCACTGGTACGGTGATTTTTTGCGTGGAGCGTTTTCAAGAAGATGCGCCTAGCTTCCATTGAACGAATCAAATCGAGGGGGTTCGATAGGATAGTTCATATTGTGAAGGTGTTTCTAAATGACAAAAGCAATTATGTTGCCTCTGCTATTGGCTGCTGCACTCGGGATGGCCGGCTGTGATAAGACCTCTGAAGATCATGTGCAGGATGCCAACAAGCACGAACAAAAGTCCGAGCAGAAACAGGCTGACGGAAAATCCAACGAGGCCGCTGACGAGAAAGCCGAGGCTCAGAAGGATTACGCGGAAGCTCACAAAGCCCGTGCTACCGAGGATCGGCACCAAGCCCCTTCTTCAGCGGTGCCTAGTTATATCAAGGCTCCAGAAAAAAACTGATATCGGCATCCGATTGTGTAAAGCGTCAGCGCAACGC
>KI547173.1:77183-81627 GCA_000497835.1 gamma proteobacterium L18
GGAAAAAGTACAAGTACGTGGAGGTCGTCTCGGTCAAGTCGATGTAGATGGAGCTCATTAGCTCCTCAAGCCGATCACCTTACGCGGCCTTCAGCTTGGGCGCATTACGTTTCAGATCTCGATATCATGACCTCTAGTGCGATGATCATGCCTGCCAACGTTAGGCCGCTGCACCCGCTCATCGCGTCAACAACTTCCCCCCGCCAAGGGAGCTGGAAATGCTAGGACTGAAGGTTGAGATTTGGGAACATTGGGAGGAACTTTGCTGCTACTTCATGGAGCAAATAGCCCACAAGCACGACCCGCATATCAAATACCAATGCTACGGTCACAAAGGTCAGAGCCAGTTTGGGGTTGATCTAGTCCCCAAAAGCTCGGATTTTCCACTGGTCGGCCAATGCAAGTTGCGCGAAACCTCATTCACTTGGAAGCAGGTGCTGGATGAGTTGGAAAAAACTGATGGGTATGCAGGAAAAATTCAAGGCTACGTGATTTTTACGACTGCTCACAAGCACACCACCATTCAGGATCAGCAAAACAGTAGTTCTGTCTATCGGCATAAGCGTCCGGACGGAAGCTCATTTTCCGTTCATGTGAAACACTGGGCCGATTACAGTGCGGATGATCTCAAGTCCATACCTCAAGACGTACTGCAGCGTATTTTCCCAAACGCTTACAGTTTGTCAGTTACCCCACAAGCACCCTCCAATGATGACTACATGGTTTCGCTCGCCAAGCTGCGCAGCTACGTCCCCACCTGCCTCTCTGTGTCCGATCTGCATTGGTTGGAGCAGTACGACTTCACCCTAGGATGGATCCCGGAGCTAGCTTTCGATGCATTTCGAGATCTTCACCGTGACGTCGAGCAAGTAGAAGACGCGCTCCGCTTCAACATCAAAAGCTGGTTACACCAGGAAGGCTCGGAAGAGATTAAAGCTTCTCTCTTGGCCGGGAAAGACTTCTACGACGCGTTAAAGGTGTTCGTTAATGGGGTTCAAGGCCAAATCGTTGGTGATAATCTTCCCGACGGCACCTCAATTCTGACAGTCACCGACCAGCCACGCTGGGAGAAGCACGCGAGACAATTCGCGAGCGATGCTCAATACCTCGCCAACGTTTACAGGATGTCAATTTTGGGTGAGCGTGTTCGGAATTAGTTCTATGTTCGCGGCTCTTTTAGTTTCAATCGTCATAGACTACGAGACAGGATGGTCGCCAAAGGCTTCGCGAAGCAGGCTCTGCATCATCACAGAGGCAGGGCCTTCGAGAAAGTGCTCCTGACCGCTGATATCAAACCGCGCAGGATTAATGTGAACAACGGTCGCGCCACGTCCCAACGCGCGTAGCGGAAGCTCTGCTGCCGGATAAACAATCCCGGACGTACCAATCGACAGGAAGACATCGCATTCCGCTGCTGCTGCGATTCCTGCACTCCAAGCGTCCTCTGGCAGCATCTCACCAAACCAAACGACTCCAGGTCGAACATATCCATCACATGCAGAGCATCGTGGCGGCTCAATCCGACTCCCGCCCTCAGGCAGAGCTTCGGACGTGAGGGGCAACGTATAAGCAAGCCGGCAATCGATACACCGAGGCGAGTGCAGGCTGCCATGCAGATGGGATACGTCCCGGCTGCCTGCCCGTTCATGAAGGTCATCAACATTCTGAGTCACGACAGTGAGCTTGGGTACGTACCTGGCCAGTTCGGCGATAGCGAGATGGGCTCCATTTGGCTGCGCCTGCAGAACCTTATTCCGGCGCCATTCATACCATCCCCAACACAGTGATGGATCAGCTCGGAATGCGTCGCTGGTGGCGAGCTGTGCAGGATCAAACCGCTCCCACAGCCCAGTCAAAGCATCTCGGAATGTTGGGATGCCGCTTTCTACTGATACACCAGCGCCTGTGAAGACAACGACATGCTGAGCGTTACGCAATTGCTCAGCGAGGGAGCTGGTGATCATAAGCATTCCTTAGAATCGGATCTCATTTGGGTGCCGCCATTATGGCCCGGTGCTAATCTTGCCTGTCTCGTGCCATCATAAAGTCAGCGAATGCGTTCGCTGGGTTGTGCCCACCTTCATCACCCGCCCTTCCAAGTGCTTCAGGGGTTACATCTGTTGTAGGCCAAACACATCCACTGACGAAATCATGCAGAAAGCCTAGGCTGTCCAGCTTGATGAAGAACTCATCGTCTGTTTCACCCTTCTGCCGCTTGGTGTAGTAATACGAGAGTGCGCTAGTGAGCACGTCGGTAAGCTGAATACCATCAGAGTCGTGTGAGGCGCTGAAGGTCAACGTATTCAGTCTCAGGGGCAACTCAATCTGGGCGTTTCCGAAACCGATCACTTGTTGCTCTTCAGCCTGCTCTTCGAGCTCGGCGATTGCCTTGAAAAAATCGGCCTGACGTTCCAGGGGCTCCGAGTCATCGCATATCGCGTCGAACCGGGCGTGCTGCCTTCCCCATTCAACACACAGTGAAAAGAACGCCGGGATCGCAGGGTTGAAGGTACTCTTGGGCAGCTCTTCGAGGGCATCCCGAACAATCATCGAGCTCATTGACAGCATCTCAAGCTCCCACTCCATCGGCAGCGTGCTCTGTGCGGCAGCTTCTTTCATCACCTCTAAATACTCGTAGAACGCGGTGATAGCTTCCTCGCTCTTCTCGCCGCACATGTCGTAGTAGAAAGAAAGAAATTGATCAAAGCAGGCATCTCCCACTGCGAGTGGAAGGCAAGCGAAGATCATGTTGCTCAAAGCGATGTTCTGGCCATTCTCATAGAGGTTGAAGTCGAATTGGTAGTAAAGCAGCGGCTCCAGGAGGTCATCGATCACCTTGGTCAGCAGCATGAACCGCTTGTGAAACACCTGTGCCTTGAAGCGCTCAGGCGTCACTAGACCAGACCGAAATAGCTCAATGACCCGATCTTGCCCCCGCCCAGTCTTTCGAAGCTTTTTGAAGTGGATTTCAGGCGCCTGCCTGGAGCGCAGTGGGCGGAGCAATCGCTCACACTCTTCAGCGTTGAAGTCACAGGAGCCGAGGATAAACAGTGGTTGGTCGAGATCGGCCAGCTGACGTCCTGTGTTGCCTGATTCGTCGAAGTAGATTGTTGTCATTTCGCTACCCTGCGTTTCTGCCTTCGTGGAGTCCTGAATGGCCAGCATGAAGCTGGCCACCACCTCATCGATATCAGAACTCGTGTTCAACATCATCGAAGAAGTTTACGTGTAGCTCGTACTCGAGCGAGCCAAAACGCGCTAGCAGGTCTGCCCTCAGTTCGCCTTCAGCTTCAGGTTCAAAATTGATCCAGTAGCTGTACACGAGACCATCATCCGACTCGTTGGTGGTGATCTCTGATCCCGCCAAGAGCTCGCCATCTTCGACCGATATCCCCAGCTCGCTTGCGAGTGCTTGCGCCATGGACATGCGGTTGCTGTTTCGAGCCTCTTCCACCTGAGCCCAATATTCGTGCTCAGATCTACGATCTCGATCAGCATCTGATTCCATACTGGAGATGGATACGCCATCCTCTGCAAGCAACCACTTACCATCACGGCGAAGCAACTCGACTGTGGCGTTAAGGAAGAATGCTGCACCGTGATACACCCGATCTTGGTCTTGCTCGCCCTGATAGGTCAGCGAAACTCCCAAGCTCAGTATCCCGGTTGAGTCGGCGTATTGAGTAGCATCGACCGTCAAGGCGTCCACCGTGAATCCGCTTGCATTTGTCTCCGCAATCGCACCGGACAGCTGATCTTCCAACTCCTGATCCAGATCCGAGTAAACATCGTCCTCGTGGATCGCGTCGTCAAAATCCTTGATCCCAAAGACAGCCATCATCAAGCGCGGATCCTCGGGGTTCCGCTGAGCGACCACAGCGAGCTCGTGGTAATCAGCAAAGCCAGCTTTCCGTGCGAGGGTCTCTTGAGCGACAGAAAGCTTTACGTCCTGATCACGAGCGAGCTGCTTGGCTTGAGATTTGAAAATGTTGAGCGGGGAAAAATCGGACATAGCAATGTCTCCAAAACCATAGACGCTTTGGTTACCGATTGCCTGTTCACCGGGCAGCGTCGGGTTAGGGACATGCCGATGTAAAACGAGGGATGTATCTACGATGGGCTATTGCTTCGCGAAACAGGCGCCAGGCGACCATCACCGCCTGGGCCGATCATAGGTCAGGGAAATTAACTCTGCAATAGCCTGCGCGAGCATCAGCCCTGGGCCGGTTACGCGGGGAGTATCTGGGAGGGGGCTCGGGTATCTGCCATGAACGCAAGCGGAGCGCGCCGGCCCTCTGGGCCAAAGGCCTGAGGATGGACGCCCGGAGGGCCAAACCTTGGCGAAGCCAAGGTTTGGTTCACGACAGCCGTACCCCGACAGGGGGCTGGCCGAGAGCAGGGATCCTCCGGATCGCAGTCGAACTATCTGGCAGGCAAAGCGCCA
>KI547173.1:83256-147557 GCA_000497835.1 gamma proteobacterium L18
CGCCAATGGCCTCACTAATCAAACTCTGTACGATTACCGAGTATGGGCCTAGTGAACAGTGCTACTGGTTGTAGGTGATCCGACTGCGTATGCCAATGACGTGTTTGCTGAATGGTGCCCCATCCGCTCGCTCATTTGGCGCATCAAGTCAGCATAACCATCGGTGGTCTTGCGTACGCGATGAGGTGTGACCAGGGACGCATCAATATCCGCTTTCCGAGCCCACGAGACACAGATTTTTCTCAGCGCTTCAGACGATAGTGGACGCTCAGGGCCATTAGTCGCACGGAACAGATACTCTCCGTCCGACAACTTCGAGGTCTTGATGTACCGCTCGAACACCGACCTGTGCCCCTCGGGAATTGCATCGAGTACCTTCTTGGTATCAAGGATCTTCACGCTACACACAGCAGCGCCATGTTGCATTCTCGCCGATAGGAATTCGCTTTGCCGTAAAGCGCCCAGCATGCATGCGAACAGCGCTCGATCTCTTAAGCTCCCAGATTCGGCAAGGATCTTTTCCAGTGTCGGAACGTGCTCCTTGGACAACCCCGGCTGAGCCCCGCGAACCAGTTCAGATAACACGCTATGACCAGCTTCCGGAGAAACCTGCATACGTTTGAAGGCTACGAGCTTTTTCAGGGATAGATCGTTTACAAGCCGTTCCAGCTTTTGTTGATCCAGAGGCAGAGAGGCTTCTGGTTGAAGGGTAGCTTTTATGGCTGAACGAATTGCCTGCCTGACATCGGCTTCTGGCGGCACAGGTTCACCAGGTTGGCAGACCTTTGATGTCTCGCTGAGATCGTAGAAGCTCTTGTAGCCCAGTCCCTGCGCGAGAGCTTTTTGAGCATCTGCAAGCGAGATTGGGGTTGGGCCACACCATTGCTGTTGCAACTGCTTGGATAGGCTTTTGAAGCCACGATTACGGATCAGGTCGTTTGGATAAATTGGGACGCGCATGGCAATTCTCCGGTCGCCAGGGTGTCGGCTGCCCGCTGACTATCGTCGAAATGCGTGCGATAAAGAGGTGTTGCAATCTGTGGCTTTTGAGCCTTCACGAGCCGACCGTTTGATCCAGGAAGATCAGAGAGGCGGCAAAGCTAGCATGCGAATCTGCAGCGCGTCTACGATAGGCACTAGCCGGGTGAATCGCGGAGCAGCGTGCTAGCTAAATTGGGCCGTATTGGCGGTCAGACTAGCAACGTGATCCTGGATTAGGTTCATGCCTTCAGCGAACTGGAAAATGAGGATAGGTGTGGCGAATTTCAAATCGACAGAGATGCGATTCCTTGATTCGATCTTCGACATGGGCGGCGGATACGTCCTCGATTTCTCCAACCGCACCATGGACGAATTCTTCATGGAGGAGCTTGAGATCGACATCTCCCACGAGATGTTTTCCAAGGATGGCACCTCCAAGGCCAGGCGTGTCAGATGCCTCCTGCAAAACGCCGATCACCCCACAGTGGCCCGAGTGCTCGAAGCCCTCTGGAAATACCGGCAAACTATCCGGGCAGAGAGCAACACGACGGAAGACGTGGTGAACGCCGAAGGCCGCTTTCTGTCCCTGCTCGAATCAATAAGATCACCAGGGCAGCACGCCCAGGTGGTACGAAATCCTTTCGCTGCTGCAGCGGTGGTTGATCAGGGCGCGATCCTTGATGACCTGAAGCAGCGGTTATATGACCTGCGCGACCTGCCACCGCAAAAGCGTGGCTACGAATTTGAAGTATTCCTCAAAGAGCTTTTTGACTCCTCCAAGCTCCAGGCGCGTTCGCCGTTTAGCCTGGTTGGCGAGCAGATAGACGGAAGCTTTCAGCTTGGAAACGAAACTTACTTGATCGAGGCCAAGTGGGTCAGAGATCCGATTGGGGCAGCCGAGCTCCATACGTTTCAAGGCAAACTCGATCAAAAGGCTGCCTGGGCGCGTGGCGTTTTCATCAGCTATGGCGGGTTCACCCAAGAAGGCCTCCACGCGTTTGGCAGAGGGCGAAAGGTGATCTGCATGTCCGGCGAGGACATCTACAAGGCGCTGGGACGCCGGATAC
The DNA here is from genome assembly GCA_000497835.1 of gamma proteobacterium L18. Classification (GTDB taxonomy): domain Bacteria; phylum Pseudomonadota; class Gammaproteobacteria; order Pseudomonadales; family Pseudomonadaceae; genus Aquipseudomonas. Next base: position 85,305 of record KI547173.1, read on the forward strand.
CCATTGCGGAGGTGATCGAGCGCAAAGTCAGGGCTGCCGCAGAATCGGGCGCTGCATTCGTGCCGCTGGACGAGTTGTTTAAATCGTGACCTGACTGAGGCGCACGATCAGCGGTCTGGCGTCGCCTGCTATTCATTCGGTTGGCTGTCCGCCATGGTTGGAGAATACGGCCACGTCATCAGGCCAGTCGACATGTTGGCTGCATTCTGGAAGGACACGGGATAATGGATGTACGGAGGGCGCGGCGATGATCTACTTCTTCATTGAAGACAGTAATGAGCAAGTGAAAATAGGCCGTGCCAAGGACATCGAGAAACGCAAAAAAGGCCTCCAAACCGGGAATCCAAGAAAGCTATTACTTCTGGGATGGATTCGTACCGATGATGACGTGCGGCTGGAAAAGGAGATTCACCGGCACTTCTCTCATCTGCGTGGGTCTGGTGAATGGTTCACGCTGGATCCGGCGGACATTTTGCCGATCCTTGAGCACTTCGGCATTGATGGGTTCGTCGGCACGACTGATGACTCGTTCGAGGTCACCGGCCATGATCGGGATGGTGTACCCGAATACTTGGGCGTTTGGAGCTGGGGAGATCTGGAGTGGGATGAGTGCTGCCCTTTCTGCGGAAGCTTTTGTGGCATGCACTTCCAGGACGCCTCCAGCATGTACCACTGCCTGAACTGCGACACGCTGACAACCTTTGACTTCCTGACTCATCAGGAAGACGTGTGATGTCGTATCGATATTTATAATGGCCGCAATCGCATGTGCATGAAAATGCTCTTGAGGTCATGTTCTTGGCGTAAAATTTCGCGCTGAACATTCCCACGCTGACTGATGATCTGAGCAGCGTGGGGTTTCCACCTGCTGCTGACCGAAACAGACCCAGTTGAAGCTCTGCTGGGTTGAAGATCACTTGTGCACGCCCCATGTACAGTCCTGCGAGTCCAAAGATAGGGCATTGTTAGAACTTTTCTTGGGGGGAAGCATGGGTAAAACGGTTGAGTACGAAAAGCGGCTGACGCTGTTTATTGATTTCCTAGGTTTCAGTGAAATCGTCAAAGAAACAGTTTCTGACGCTGAAGGTCTGGGTGATCTGATTAATGCCCTCAAGGACGCGGCAAAGATAGCGAGCCTTGGTGATGCTGCAGACTTCATGATGACGCAGTTCTCTGACTGCATCGTCATTTCCTATAAGGCTGACAGGCCTGCTGCGCTTTTTCAGCTCGTGAATAAGCTCAGCCTGCTTGTGGTAAGCATCGCAGATAGCGGCTATCTTCTGCGGGGCGGTCTTACCTTCGGAGATCTTCTCCACACCGACAAGATTGTAGTCGGGCCTGCATTGCTTCGAGCGCATGAGTTGGAGTCCACGGTCGCTGGCGTTCCTCGCGTCATCATCGATCCAATTGCATTCGATACGGTGCTGACGAATCCTTCGTATCAGCATGAGCCCTCTGAAGAACTTGAGTATGTCCGAAGCTTTTTGAAGCAAGATAACGACGGATTCTGGTTTTTTGACTACTTCTCATGGGACACCGTGGTTCATGCGACAGGTGTTGATAATCTTCGCTATCCCGAGTATCTGACAACCTTATCCGGGTTGATTGAACGTGGCCTCAAGAACCCAAGCGCCAAAGTCCTAAAAAAGTACATTTGGATGCACAAGCTCTACAATGTTGCACGAGAGCCGTTCGTAAATGTCCCTACTGAACACTCCTCTCGGACGACTTACCCAGGGTACGCAGATACCATTGCGGCGCTGCCCTCACTGGATCAGCCCGCGTCTAAAGCACTCGAGGCGATAGATAAGGCTGAAGCCTAGCGACAGGACGCCCGGTAGAGCTCTAGTGGGTGGGTTGTTCCTAAGCTTACATAGTTGCCGGCCAGAATCATGAGTCTTGTCATGACTCTGGCCCTTGCTCAGTGAGCCATGCTAGCTGGCTCTCGACCCAAACTCGGCTATCCACTTTTGCAGAGCTAAGACGTCGGCCTCAAAGACATCCAGTTCTAGAGCGCTGCTGGACAATTCATCCGACTGGGCATGCTCAAATACCGAATAGCGTGTCATCAGGTCGTCAATGAATACGCAGTCCTCATTCGTCACCTTGGCGACCTTGTGCAGCTTGCCCTGAGTGTTTATTGCACGCCTGAAACGTCCTACGACATCTGCCAGCAGGATGAACTCAATCGTCTTTTCAACGATGATCCTGAAGTCACTGCACGCACTCTTTCCAAGGGCCTCGTAAGCATCGACCTCTGCATTTTCCTGGTGCTTCTTGAGGCGTGTAATAGCGTTATCGATCAGCCCGCGCACCGCACTTTCCGGCTTTAGGTCTCGAGCGCTTGCAGTCGCGACGATCCCGGCAGTCTTCGCCATCCTCTGGAGGGACGTTAGCGTTGGCTTGACTGAAGGCATACCTGGGATCGACTCCCATTTTTTGGCGACGGCTTCTACCTGAGCCATCAGAGAAAGCCGGTGAGTGAAAATGATGACCTGCCTCGTCTGCGACAGAGCTACGAGACGCTCAACCACTTTTTCTTCGAAGTCCTGATCGAGTGAAGAAATAGGGTCGTCGAAGATAAACGGGGCTAGTTGGTTTGAGCCTGTAGTGTCCGCAAGGAACGCGGCCAGCGCAGCGATCCTGGTCTCTCCTTCACTCAAGATGTAGTCCAGCCCATGGGTGCCATTCGCGCCCACCAAGTTCAAGCCGAAGGTGATCTTGCCCTTGCCCCCGGATTTACTTTGCGGCGCGATTGGAAGGCGGTGGCCGCCTAGGCGCTTCAACTCATCTAGGAATCGAGATTGATAGCCGGCATCAAGCTCGGTCTTCGCCAGCTCGTTTTTCTTCGTAGTCAGGGCATTGGTGGCGGCTGAGCGCGAAGCTTTATCAATTGCTGCAACCGCGATCAACCTAGCCCTTTCAGCAACAATTGACGCTTTGTTTTGAGAGAGCCACTGCTTGGCTTGGAGTTGCCGGACTAGACCCTGCATTGCCTGTCGATGCTCATCTTTCAATAGAGACGACAGGTTTACCTCCTCCTCGACCAGCCCTGTCGACTTGGCTTTGGCCGCTTCGTTTATCCTCGACCAGTCGAATGGTTGCAAGGTGGTGGTAGGGCTTCCGAGTACGATCTGATCGCGCCTAGATTTGAGGGTGCCAAGCCAAGCAATCCCGTCAGCTTCCTCGAACTCCAAGGTGGACATATGAACAATCCAGTCCGCTTGCCCTGGTAGCGTTGGCAGCCGTTTTTTACGATCAGCAAAATCATTTTCAGCTTTCTTGGCGGCAGTCTCGAGGCCGTCTGTTACAAACTTCTCAAACCCTGTCAGCCGGGCTTTGGCATCCTCGCTAAGGGTTTGGTGACACAGCACGCAACGTGAGTCCGCTGAAACATTGGGGAAGTCCATCTCGACATAGGCTGTGGCGGTGGAGTAGGCCCGTGCTTGCTGCCACATTTGCTGCCAGGTAGCTGTGCCTACACCTTCCAGCTCTGCCTTCCCAAAAATAGCCGCCGCCGCCTCGTCGCAGACACTCCTTGCCTTGGCAGCTGTGTTTTTCAGGTTTTCCAGCTCAATTCCCACCGCATCGTTTAACCCCAGTTGAAGCGCGGAGAGTGCTGCGACAATATTGGTTAGCGCAGTTTTTTCTTTCCCGATGGCCATAAGGCGACCGGCAATATCTTTCTCTGCGAGCAAGGCTTCGCTATCTATCCGTTCCCGATCATGTTGATCCGTGTACAGGCATTCCTTTTCAATGGTCGCAAGGGTGGTCGTACCCTTCAGGCCCAAAAGCCATTTCGCTTCGGCAGTTTGATTTAGGCCCTCAGGTACGGCGGGTAGCGCTTTACTGAGCAACGCCTTTTCTCCGGCGAGCTCAGCACTTACGGCGTCTGCTGTGGCGATCAAGGCTGATACAAATTTCATCCGGCTTGGCTCGTAGCATGCCTCCGTCCTGCCCATGTACTGCTGGGCAGCCTTGCTGTCGAACACTTGTGCATGCCGTAAGGCTTTGTGAGGGCCGCTGGGGATGTCCCAATGAACATCGTTGGGCTTTCCGTCGATGGACACCTTGAAGTGGGCACGGCATGCCGTAGGTGCCGGATCAAAGACGTTGCTGTGAATCTCGTCCTTGGAGCGGGAGCCGCAGATCTGCTTGAGCAACCTTGCAAACCCGCTCTTGCCGGTTCCATTTTGTCCGTAGATAACAGACAGGTTGCTTTTACCGAATGGTAGGTTCGCCCCGGGCTTGATCGCGTTTAGCCCATGCACGTCCAGAATCTCGTCGATGCGAAGCAAGGGCCGGTTGGCCGCCTTCGACAGCGTGCCAGGAGTAACTGTCAGAAATCCTGGATCAGCGTCGTCTTTGGCTTCGAGCTTGCAAAGCCTTGCCAGGGATTGGATTTCCGCGTGGGTCAGTTGCCGCTTCGCGTCGATCAGCATGCGAGCTGCAGTCTGCAACCACTTGGGGCGCGTGTTCAGCCACGTCTCAAAATCATCAGCTACTACCGGCCCTACCTCAATTTTTGTCATGGTGCGCTCATTTCACAGAGGAATTCCTGAGCGTAGGCACGGAATGGCTATTTGCCATGTTTTTTTGCTTCCAAGTTGGTTGCAAAATGTGGCGGTGAAAGCCATTGTGAATGGTAGATATCAGGCACAACCGCAAGCGGAGCGCGCCGGCTCAGGATGGGCCAGAGGCTTGAGGATGGAAGCCCACAGGGCCAAAACCAGGCGCAGCCGGGGTTTGGTTCACGAGAGCCGCCCCCCGGAGGGGGCAAGCCCAAACGTACGGCGTAATGATCCCGATACGGGACATTGAAGCCATTTTTGCCCCTTAATGTACCCATATGGGGGCATTAGGGATCGCGCCCCATCGCCGAGTGCCGCAACCCTTGTGGTCACAGTCATTTGGGCTTAGCGTCATATCTGGATAGCTCAAGATCTCGCAGTTCCATCAACTCGTCACTCTTGCACACGAACTCATCCTGAGTGACTTTCTTGAGCTTGAACTCTTTGTAGAGAGCATCGTACTTCTTCTGGTAAAGCGCCAGGGTAGTGGTCTTGTGTACGCTTTCGGTGGCATCACCTATGCCATCGTTTCCTTCAAATACTTTTGTCAGGTAGTCCCTCAAAGATTCGATGCTCTTATGGCCTGTCCACTCTCTTACCTTACGTAAAAACTCCCTGTCGCTGATCAGTGCAGCTTCAAAATCATCCTTGCTTTCAAATTTGTGTCGTTCTATGAGTAATGTGAATAAATTCGTGATGAAAGCGTGACGAAACATGTGCGCACATGCTTGTTCCTCGATGCCGGCAGCCTTTCTTATTCGTAGTATGGACGATGTGATGGACTCAACAGCTAATGGGCGCCCTGTTGTCTGAGAGATGAACAGGTAATCGTTGTTGTTTTCTGGATGTTTTTTGATTATTTTCTGTCTTTCGTGAATGTATTTCTTCACCTCGTTCAGTGCAATCGCGTTGACAGGGACTTCGCGGATGAAGGCTTCCCCTCGCTTGAGCGTTACCAGCCTCAGCATTGGGTACTTCATCAGTAGAGCATCTCGTAATGACGACAACGTTAATGACGCAATTTCTGCTCGACGGGCGCCGGTATGCTGCAGTAATGTTATTAGGGCAAGGTGTCGTGCCTTGAGAAAGTCTGACCTGCTTCCCAAGTTAATAGCCAGTTCCATGCTGTCTATGTTGTGCAGGGGAATAGGGCCGCGTGTATGCTCGCGAAAGGGTAAGGGGTGCGCATGGTGTGAAGTGGTTTTTGTCACGACGTGGTGATTGTTGAACGTGCGGATAACTTCTTCTGTAGTTAGTTTTATGGTTCCTTTGCGCGAAACAAAATTAGGGTCACCATGGAAGTCCCCAATCCAAGCAAGAAATTTTAAGCATTCCCTGCCAATGTTGATCGTAGTTCCGTCTTTCCTTTTGGGTTTGTCGGGACGTGTCGGGTGTGGTTCTTCTATTAATTCGATAATGAAGTCTTCATAAAATTTTTCAGTTATGTGGTAGGGGTCAACGCCATGCTGCCAGCAGCGTTTTATAAGCAGGCTGATATTGCTAGCATACTGGCCTATAGTCCCGCCTTTACTGTCCTGTCTACGGCCATCAGCGGAAATTTGTTGATGCTTTCTGGAGAGGTGAAGTAAGTAAAGGTTTGCGATATGGCACGGGTAGTTATTAGGCCATTTGATGTAGGGGAATCTATAGAATGACTTCTTCCGAGCCTTGGTCGCGGAAAACCTATGAAATAGATCAGCATGATCTAATGTTTCCACAAGAAATCCGTCAGTCATTTTTCTTACCCTTGGCCGTGATCGATATGACCGGTGCCTTTTGTATAGATGGGATTTGATACATTTCAGGGTTTAAGCTGGTAATCGCGGTAATGCGTTTCAAAATTTCCGCAGCACGAATTTTGCGAGTGGCTTCTTCTGGAGCGCTAACAACACCATCCAGTTTGCTACGAACGTCGGACAATGTTTGAAGGAGTATTAGGTTTGCGCGTTTGTGTATGTCGAGGTTGAGATTGGCCTCCGCCAATTGCTCAAGGAGCGCTTCTCTGGTTCTATTGTTTTTCGGAAGTGGCTTCCCCTCTTCCTTTTTGATAGCCAATACAGCGTTTTTACGTAGGCGATCTATAGCGTCAAATCCCCCTGGTAGCCGCTCCTCAGATCTTTGCTTAAATGTGTTGAGGCTTAGAGGCAATATTTGCAGCGTTTCACCCTCGACCGTGGTCAGCAATTCGAGCTTTGCCAACGATGCTTGGCTAATAAGTGCTTCTCTCACCACGCTATTTTCGAGATACTTTGATGGCGTCGAAATGACCGCTAGTAATAATTTTCTAGCGTTCTCAATTGACGTGGTTTGAATAACTTTAACTTCATCCCAGTTCATCTTGTTTCCTCAAAACAACAAGTATTTCAACCCGGAAGCCGGTATCGCTCTCCAAGAAAATAGGCTCCATGGTCATCTGTCCGGATTCCATAAGAAAATCAAAGTATCCTGCAAGCTTTTCCGGATCCATTACCGATACATTTCGAGTCCCAAATTTACCCTCAATCAGGTCAATCACATCAGTATAGTGCGTGGCGCCTCCCGTGGTCATTTGCTCACTTACAGCCTGTGCAAGGGTGTTTCGGAGCTCCTTGCCTGGCAGCTCCTCTGTTATGTAGTTCCAGATGTGCGCCGGGTCAGTGTGCCCGAACATCCATTGGAGGATGCCCGCGTTTGCCCCGTAGCCACAGTGCAGGAAAACCAAGGCAAAGAACCGCCTCAGCTGATGCTGACGGATGTAGTAGCGGCGCCCCTGGCCGTCACGCTCGACCTCAAAGTAGTCGCAGAACAGGTCAATGTTCTTGTAGTAGAGGTAAACGTCGCAGGGGGTCAAAGAGCTTGTGCCGATGACGCCAGGGGATGAGAACAGGGGAAGATGGTGATCGATGAAGCCAATCTCGATCAGCTCTTTCTGGAAGTCGATCAGCGTCTGAACCATCTCCGCTGCAAGAGGATCGATGGGGCGGGCGTTCCGCGCCCTCAGACCTTTCAGGCCGCGACTGGACTTCGCGATGCGGGCGATCAACCAGCTTTTGTCCTCGCTGAGGCAGTTGATCGGGTCGAGGCTGCGTAGCTCACTGCCACGCTTCGCCATGGTTGCTCCAACCAACAACTGGATGGCCCCGTAGTAAACCCCGATAAGCTCCAGTAGGCCTGCGTTGCCCCGTAACTTGCCAAAGTAAACGTCCTTGGACTCTTTGAGTTCAGTTCCAGGATCCCTACCGCTGGAGCGAGTCGAAATGCCCAGGTACTGCACCCCTAGATCAGCGATGGAGGGTTCCAGGAGCGAGAGAATGGTTTCGTCCGGAATGCCTGTGATGTTCACCTTGTGTTTGACAGAATACTTGGCGATGCTCACATAACTTTTAAGAAGCTGTGGGCCGTGTTTAAAGTGAAACTCAATCCCATCCTTGATCGACTTGAAGATGATTGGGGTAGGGACGTTTTTGAAGCGCCCCATTTCTGCGCCACTAACTTTAAAGATGGCAATATCCCTGAGATCTTGTTTACTGGGGAGCTTGAAGTCGAGGGCCGAGATTTTTTGCAAGAAGGTAAAAGCAGTACGGTACAAGACCAAGTCCCGCTTGGTCATACGGTCTGGGTTGCCGTTAGTGACTGGGACGCTGTCGAACTCACGAATGAAACGGTCTACACGCCAGACAAAGCCTAATATGCTGTGTAGAGGCTTAAGCCGATTTTTTCCTGCTAGAGTGTCTTTGTAAAGAAGTGCGCTAACTCGTTTTGAGTTTACGTTAAGTCCACCATTCGGATTGGTATGGTACATCTTATTGATATAAAGTGCGGCTCGTACACGCGGGATCAGCCCTAGAGGGATATCCAGCGTATTCTCTTCAAGCTGAAGAGGTGTTATGTCTGCGAGGGGAGGGTGTTCCTCCAAGCACTTATCAATACTTTCCTCGCTGGTTGTCTGCAAGAGGGACATGCAGTAGTCCGTGAGGCGGTTGTTCCAGTCGTAAGTGCTCACGGCAACGGAGCTGCTGGTGCCAATCTGGTCGATGATGTCGCACATCACGTCATAGGTCAGCGCGCTCAGGCCGTGCTCGACCAACTCCAAATCTTCAGCGCTTTGAAGGATATGATCGATAACCGTGATTGTTCGTCGGAAAGAGGCTGCCTGTGAGGCCCAGCTATTGGTGAAACTAGGCCCTATCGCACTTTCAGTCGAGGCGATCAGCCAGCATTGCAATGAGTGTAGGAGTTTGACGTGCTGCGGATCTGTTAATAGCGAACCGTCGTACAGGTGGACACGCCAGTCTAGGTCTTGATCAGTCTTGTAACCAAAATTGTATTTCCATACGGGCTCCAGAAAGCTTGATGTAAGCCAGGGTGCCGACATGAAGTGTGCTATGTCGCGCTTCTTGAACAGGCTGGCAAAATGGGCAAGGTGTTCAGGATACTGCATGGATCATGTTCTCGTAAGCACTGGGATTGCAGTTCTTGAGGGCGCACTCCAAGTGGGCGTGCAGGACTTTGTCGCGGCTTTTGAGGATGTATTTTTCGACTGTGTCGCAGACCCCGGCCCAGTATTTGGCAAGTCCTCGAACAGCTAGCGGCGTCTTACTCAGCGTGATGGCTTTCCTGATCGACATAAGCGCGGTCATGCTTTCAGATGACACAGCAATACCCACCTCGACAACCTCACCATTTACCAAAAGATTTTCCTCCCTGGTTTTGAGGTTATCGGGCACCTCCTTGAGCGTGTACCGACTCAAAAACTTGTGAAGCTGTTCGAACCTTTCAAATTTGGAAGCACGAAGCAGGTATTTACTGTCTTTCATGGCTTCGCAGATGATGCCCTTCTGGAATATGCGCACGTACCGGGTCGCGAAAAAATCGAAGATCGCGGTGGGCAGATAGGAGTCCAGCAGGTCTCGGCTCAGGTAGGCATGGCCGAGCTTTCTGGCCAATCTGGTTAGGTTGTGGTTCTGAATGTAATCGGCTACGGCTGCCTGAGCGCGAACTCTGGAAATCGAGAGCTTCTTGATAAACTCCACCAAGTCCTCGCCTCTCTTGGCTGTATGGGGTGTTAACCGCTCAATGAAGAAATTCCGCTTTTCCGCATTTTTCTCGACTGCAGTCCGATTCAGAATGTTGCTGTTGGCAGTTATCGGATAGTTGAAGCTATGTCCGCAGGTCAAGAATAACTTTTGCCATGTCGGGTCGCCCTGCTTTTTAAGGTACTGGCGAAGTGGCTCTGTGATCTGTTCGACCATACGCACGAGCGCAGCTGCCTTAGGATGCAGCAAGATTTTTTGCTCGGAACTCTTGCTCCCACGCCGATCCTTGAATCCAATCAGTTCATAGCCATCATCAGTCTTCAGGAATGATACCCTTTTAGGGCCGTCCCATATCACCAAGTCATCCATAAAGGTGGTGGTGAGTTCCGGATGGTAAAGAGTGAGTAAGCACTGAAACGGCAGCATGCTATAGGTCGTGGGAAGACCAAGTTTTAGTGCGAGTGCGGGGAGTCTGAATCCGTAACGGAGACGCGCGTCAACGGTCGTGCACATCCCTTCTTCTTCGAAGGTGCGACAGATATTTTCAAAGGCCAAGTTTTCGAAGTCGAAGTCGTTTTTGGGATTGCGGGCAACGTGCTCTAGAATCATCCCATCCTGGGCGTATCTAATCCGAAGTTTTTGAGCTTTACGGATTTTCAATGCCTCTGCTAGTCCCCATCGTTTGACGCACAAAAGATCACTGGCAATGTGTCCGTAAAGGAGGTCGATAGCCTGTATGTCCGTGACATACAGCGGTACTTCTGTCAGAAGTTTGTCTTTGATCTCGATACCAAGTTTGTTCTTCTTGATGTTGAGCTCTGAACCTCGCCGAGAGATTCCGGGAGGCAAAGGTATGGAGTCTTCTTCACCTGACCAGATGTCGGTTTTGAGAAAGCACCTGATGATTAGGTGGCGCATAGTTCTGAAGGAGCGAGCATTAAGACCTGTGTCCTCATTACGCTCATATTCAGTCTCTTGGTAGTGCCAGAAAAAATCCTTGAAAAACTCTTCAAGGATTTCCGGGGACTGGAAAGCTGCCGGGGGGAAGCGAAAGCTATGCTCAGCTATGTACATGGCGAGCTTGTTAACCATAGCGCTCGAGACTTTGGCGCGTTTCATAGAGTCGCGCCTGATCGCTTCATGGAAGGATTTGGTGAACTGAGGCCCGTGCGAGTGATACATCGCAGTCAGTTTGAGATAAACCGGTTTTCCCTTTTTACCCTTGACCGGCCAACCACCCCAGAAGGACACGGTCTCCGGATCTAGCTTGTGCTTACTCTCTTGCCATACCTGGTCGAAGTGAGGCAGTCGGGCACGAGACCAAGTCACTGGCTGCAGACCAGGAACCTGATCGATCAAACCAGAAATCATTTCAGCCGCCGTGATTGAGCGGATCCGGACGACCTCGTCTGCAAGTTGGGTAAGGTCACCAGCATGAAGGCTTCCAAGAAAGCTTTCGATTAGCCACGTGAGCTTTTCGGATTCAAGGTTTGACAGGCTGAGGTGCTCGCCTAGGCAGTGGCAGTGACAGTCGAAAAGCTGAAGAGTATTCCCCCTTAGCCTGTCGAATCTTGTGGGAGTCATCAGAAGCTTGTACGCCAGCTCATCATCAATGGCTTGAAGTGGGTAATGAGGCAGGTAGGCCTTGCTCTTGATGATTGTCACGGTTTTTTTGTCCATGATTTCTGGCTTAGTCCACTAAGCGTAGTGGTTAAGTGAAATCCTGACAACATGTCAAATCAGCAAACTCTCCGAGCGCAGCCTGGACGCCGACCTGGCCTTGGCCTTGAGCCTCAACGGCCGCGAGTTGCTGCGCGACGACCCGCCGCTGAAAATCCTGCTGATGTCCGCGACCCTGGAAGGTGAGCGGCTGGCCGCGATGCTCGACAACGCGCCGGTGGTACGCAGTGAAGGACGCATGTTCCCGGTGGCCATGCGCTGGGGGCGGCCGTTCCAGCCGGGCGAGTTCATCGAGCCGCGCGTGGTCAATACCGTGCTGGAAGCGCTCAACGACGAGACCGGCAGCCTGCTGGTGTTCCTGCCCGGTCAGGCCGAGATCCGCCGCGTGCATCAGCAACTCGGCGAGGCTCTGGGCGAAGGCGGCAATGTGCTGCTGTGTCCATTGCACGGTGAGCTGGACCTCAATGCCCAGCGCGCCGCCATCGACCCGGCGCCGGCCGGCAAGCGCAAGGTGGTGATGGCCACCAACATCGCCGAGACCAGCCTGACCATTGATGGCGTGCGCGTGGTCATCGACGCGGGCCTTGCGCGGGTGCCGCGTTTCGACCCGGGCAGCGGCATGACCCGTCTGGACACCCAGCGCATCTCCCGCGCCAGCGCCACCCAGCGCGCCGGCCGGGCAGGGCGGCTGGAACCGGGTGTGTGTTATCGGCTGTGGTCCGAAGCCCAGCACGAGCAACTGGCAGCCTATGGCGCTGCCGAAATCCTGCAGGCGGACCTTGCCGGCCTTGCCCTGCAACTGAGCCGCTGGGGCGTTACCCCGGCGCAGTTGAGCTGGCTCGACCTGCCCCCGGCTGCCGCTTACAGCCAGGCGCTGGATTTGCTGCTGCGCCTGGGAGCGCTGGCCGAGCCGGCGGCAGTCAGCCTGACCGAGCATGGCCAGGCCATGGCCCAGTTGCCGGCCCGTCCGCGCATCGCCCATTTGCTGTTGCGCGGGCAGTCGCTGGGGCTGGCGGACCTGGCCTGCGACGTAGCCGCATTGCTGGGTGAACGGGACATCGTCCGTGGTGCGGGTGCCGACCTGCATAGCCGTCTGGGCCTATTGTCCGGCGAACAGCGCGGTGCCCGTGGCAGCCAGGGCGGCGTACAGCGGGTGCGGCAACTGGCACGGCAATACCGGGGGTATCTGAAAGGCGCTGCCCGCGAGCCGGTCGCCGATGCCGATCATCCCCGCTGGCTGGGCGCCTTGCTGGCGCTGGCCTACCCCGACCGAGTGGCCCAGCAGCGTCGTGCCGGTGGCGGCGAATACCGCCTGGCCAACGGCCGCGCCGCCCAGTTCGGTGAGCCGGACGCGTTGATGAAGCATGAGTGGATCGTCATCGCCGACCTGGGCCGCCGCCAGGGGCAACGCGAAGAGCGCATCTACCTGGCCACTGATTTTGATGCGCAACTGTTCGACGGCGTGCTGGCCGAGCAGGTGCGCCAGGTTGATCAACTGGAGTGGGATGAGCGCGAGGGCGTGCTGCGCGCCGAACGCCAGCGCAAGGTGGGCGAGCTGGTGCTCAGTCGCGAACCGCTGCCTGGACTGGATGTTGCCGCGCGCGCCAAGGCGTTGGCTGGCCTGGTCCGCCTTAAGGGGCTGGAGCTGTTGCCCTGGACCCCGGAACTGCGCCAATGGCAGGCGCGGGTCAACCTGTTGCGCCAGTTGGACCTGGCCAACAGTGCCAGCAGCGAATGGCCGGACGTCAGCGACGCGACCTTGCTGGCCACCCTGGAAGACTGGTTGGAACCGTATCTGGGCAAGGTCACGCGCCTGAGCCACTTCGGCAACCTGGACCTGTCCTCCATCTTGCGCAACGCCTTGCCCTGGCCGCTGCCGCAACGCCTGGACGAATGGGCGCCGCAACACCTGACGGTGCCCTCTGGCAGCAACGTGCGGCTGGATTACAGCGAGCACCCGCCGATCCTCGCGGTGCGCCTGCAGGAGCTGTTTGGCCTGGCCGAAACCCCGCGGGTTGCCAATGGCCGCCAGCAAGTGCTGCTGCACCTGCTGTCCCCGGCACGGCGCCCGGTGCAGGTCACGCAGGACCTGGCCAACTTCTGGCGCACCACCTATGCCGAAGTGAAGAAAGACCTGAAAGGTCGCTACCCCAAGCACTACTGGCCGGACGACCCCCTGATCGCCGAAGCCACCGCCCGTATCAAACCCCGCAAATGACCCTTCGTGGTAGCGGGTTCTACCCGCGAAAAGAGCCACGCGGTTCGTCAGCCAGTGCGCGGGGTGGCCTTCGCGGGTAGAACCCGCTCCCACAAAAGAAAGTCGCGGCTACGGGACTGTTGGCGGTGGGAGCAGCAGCCGCGCCGTCAGCGGCAGATGGTCCGAGATCTCCTCGGTATCCTCCTGCCGCACCTGCGCGTCGATACGCTTGAGCTTGGGGCTATGGAACAGGTAATCCAGCGTGCGATCGGGCGCCGGTATCGCAGGGTCGTTGGGGTAGTGGGTGAACCATTCCGCACGACCCTCGCCGCTGGCCTCGGTGTTGTCCGGGATCATCGGGTAGCGATCCCACAACAGATGCAGGTCGCTGTCGGCAGGGTAGGCCACCCGCTGCGCGGGCGGCAAACGCAAGGCCTGGCCCAGCGGCAGGGCATTGAAATCTCCACCCAGCAACCAGGGCGTGCCATGGCTTTCCATACGGTCGATCCGCTTGAGAATCGCCTGAATCTGCCGCGCCTGGGTATCTTCGCCCGGTGCGTAGTCATCCAGATGGGTATTGAGCACCGCCAGTTGCCCACCCCCCTGAATTGGCAGGTAGCTGGTCAGCAGCGCGCGATGCGGATCGAAGGGCGCAGTCAGCCAGTGGCCCTCGCGGCGGGGCAGTTGCTGACGTTCGGCCTGCACGATCTGATAGCGGCTAAGCGTGGCCAGCTTGCGGCCGACGCTGCCGAGGATATGCGGGTTGGGGATAAAGTCCGCCTTCCAGTCGAACGCCTCGACGCCGCACGGGTACAGGTCGACGATGCGGGCGCGCAGCAAGGCCAGTTGGTCTTGGTAGTCGCTGGCCTTGGCGTTGTCGTCCAGCTCCTGCAACAACAGCACGTCGGGCTGCTCGTCGCGGATTACCCGTGTCACTTCATCGAGGTTGTAGGCCAGGTCTTCGCGGGTGGCGCGTTCGTCCGGGCCGCTGCCGTCGGGCAGGTCGTACCAGAACACGTACTGCTTGCCGGCCAGGTGCTGCACGTTCCAGGTCATCACCTTGAGGGCTTGGCCAGGCACCAGTTGCGGGGCCTGTGCACGGCACATCTGCGTGAGTTTCTCGCGGGGCTGGGGGCGCCAGGTCAGGGTGTAGACCAGCAGCCCCGCCAGCAATGCCAGGGCCAGCAGTACCAGCAGGGAAATGCGCAGTAATCGGGTCATGGGCTCGGCTTATGGCTTTGCGATGTCACCGCAGCATAACCGAGCCGCTCGTCGCGCCCAAGCCTCAGGCCTGGCCGGTGTCGTCCACGCGCAGCATGAACAGGCGGTACAGCACCACACTGGTGAACAACTGCAGGAAGCCGTTGACGCTGTCCAGCAGCAGTTGCTGCCAATGGCTGGGCTCCGGCCACACCATGGCGCTGGCCAGTTCGATGGCGCCCAGCGGCAGCATCGCCCCCAGCAGGCAGGTGAGGATGCGCACGAAGTGCCCCTGGGTCAGCTGGAAGCTCTCGCGCATGGCGGACATGGGCGTCAGGCCGCGCAATACCAGCAGGTATTCGGAAAACACCAGTTTCACCAGCACATACAGCCCCGGCAGCATGAACAGCGACAACCCCAGCATGATCAGCACAGTGCTGGTCGCCGCCAGCAAGGCGAAATACGGCCACATGCGCAGGGTGGCCGCCAGCAGGTTGCGCTTGAGCGGTTGCAGGCCCTTGCTGCGGGCGTCCAGGAACAGAATCAGCGCGCCGGTGTACAACGGATAGAACAGCAGGCCTACGGCGATGTCATACATAGGCGAGCCATCGGGGCCGGTCGCCTGTTGCACCATTTGCGCGGCCAGGGCCTCCAGCACCACCAGTGGCAGGCACAATTGGGCGATGGCCAGCAGGTTGCGGCGGAAGAAATACAGGGAGTCACGCAAGACGGTCAGCGGGTTCATCAGTCGGTATCGCACATGTAAAAGCAGGCCGACACTTTAGCCGATGCGCCCAGCCGCTCCAACCGCCGTCATCGGCGGCTGCCTGAAGGAAGTTTCATGAGGTGCCGCCATTGAAACCGTCATGGCCGTGCCCCATTTTGTACACAGGCCGCCCATACCGGGCCGGGCCGACATTTTTACCGGCAATCTAACGAGGTCGCCATGAACAGCGAAGAGCAAACCCTGATCGATGGTCTGTTTACCCGGCTCAAGCAAGCCGAAACGGGAGCAGCCCCACGCGACGCCCAGGCGTTCGAGCGGATCAAGGAACATGTGGCCGCGCAACCGGCTGTGCCTTATTACATGGCCCAGGCCATCCTGGTGCAGGAAGCGGCCCTCAAGCGCATGGACGAGCAGGTCAAGAAGCTGCAGGCCGACCTGGCGCAAGCCCAGGCTCAGGCGGCTGCCCAGCAACAGCCGCAGTCGAGCGGCGGTTTTCTGTCGAGTATTTTTGGCGGCGGTTCCCGTGAACAGGCACCTGCTCCCGCGCCGCAGTCCTCGGGCGGCTGGCGCGAACCTGGCAACCAGTACCAGCAACCGCCGCAACAGCCCCAGTACGCGCCCCCACCACCGCCCCAGCAGGCGGCGGCCCCGGCCGGCGGTGGCTTCATGCGTGGCGCACTGCAGACCGCCGCCGGTGTGGCCGGTGGCGTGATGCTGGCCGAAGGCATCAGCAGCCTGTTCCACCACAACAACCAGCCGCAGGAAATCGTCGAAGTGCTGCAAGAGCCAGTGCCGATGCAGGACCAGGGCGGTTGGGGTGGCGAACCCGAGCGTTTTGCCAATAACGACTCTTGGAGCAACAACGACAACAGTGGCTTCGCCGACACCGACTTCAACGATGACAGCGGCGGCAGCTTCTTCGACGACGACGACACCTTCGTCTGATCCCCCCCTTGGCCAATGGCCCGCCACCCCCTGGCGGGCCATTTCGCCAGACAATTCCCAGCACCCGCGTTGCAACTGGCATACTGACGGCCTGATCAAGGTCGAGCGCTTCGGCGCCACGAGGATGTGCGGTGAAAAGAATCGCGGTGTTCGCCGATGTACAAAACCTCTATTACACCGTGCGCCAGGCCTACGGCTGCCATTTCAACTATGCCGCCCTGTGGGCCGACATCAGCAAGCATGGCCAGATCGTCGAGGCCTACGCCTATGCCATCGATCGCGGTGACAGCAAGCAACAGCAGTTCCAGCAGATCCTGCGCAACCTGGGGTTCACGGTAAAGCTCAAGCCTTACATCCAGCGCAGCGACGGCTCGGCCAAGGGCGACTGGGACGTGGGCATCACCCTGGACATCATGGACGCCGCCGATCACGTCGACGAAGTGGTGCTGGCCTCCGGTGACGGCGATTTCGACATGCTGCTCGAACGCATCATCAGCAAGCACGGCGTACAGGCCGTGGCCTACGGCGTGCCCGGGCTGACCGCCAATTCGCTGATCCGCGCCGCCAGCCGCTACGTGCCCATCGAAGGCGCGTTGCTGCTCAAGAACTGAATACCCTGGAGTTGTAGTGGAACGTATTGCTGTCATCGACTTTGAAACCACCGGCATCTCGCCGGGCGCCTACTGCCGTGCCACCGAAATCGCCGTGGTGATGCTCGAGCGCGGTCAGATCGTGGACCGTTACCAGAGCCTGATGAACGGCGGCGTTGCGGTGCCAGCCTTCGTCACCAGCCTGACCGGCATCAGCACGGCCATGGTGCGGGCAGCGCCGCCTGCGGCCCAGGTGATGAACGAAGTGGCTGATTTTGTCGGTGACACGCCACTGTTGGCGCACAACGCTTCGTTCGACCAGCGGTTCTGGGACTTCGAACTGGGCCTGCTGCGCCGCGAGCGCCGTCAGCGCTTTGCCTGCTCGATGCTGCTGGCCCGCCGCCTGATGCCGGCGGCGCCCAACCACAAGCTGGGTACCCTGACCCAATGGGCCGGCCTGCCGGACACCGGCACCGCCCACCGGGCCATGGCCGACGCCGAGATGGCGGCCAACCTGATCCAGCACCTGGCGGGCGAATTGCGCACCACCCACGGCCTGCCCAATGTGTCGCACGACCTGTTCTGCACCTTGCAGAAAGTCCCCGCCGCCAAGATCAGCGATGCCCTGCGCAAACACCGCGGCTAATGAAAAAACTGTGGGAGCGGGCTGCCGCCAACAAGGTAAACTGCCCCCCATTGCAGAACTTCACCTGACGGTACCCCCATGACATTCGCCACCCTTGGCCTGATTGAACCCCTGCAGCGCGCCCTGGAAACCCTCGGCTACCAGACCCCGACGCCAGTCCAGGCCCAGGCCATCCCGGCCGTGCTGGCCGGCCGCGACCTGATGGCCGCCGCCCAGACCGGTACCGGCAAGACCGCCGGCTTCGCCCTGCCGATGCTGCAACGCCTGACCATGGAAGGCCCGAAAGTGGCCAGCAACTCCGTGCGCGCACTGGTGCTGGTGCCGACTCGCGAGCTGGCCGAGCAAGTGAACGCCAACATCCAGGAATACGGCCAGCACCTGCCGCTGAGCACCTACGCGGTGTACGGCGGCGTCAGCATCAACCCGCAGATGATGAAGCTGCGCAAGGGTGTCGATCTGCTGGTGGCCACCCCGGGCCGTCTGCTGGACCTGTACCGCCAGAACGCAGTCAAGTTCAACCAGTTGGAAACCCTGGTGCTGGACGAAGCCGACCGCATGCTCGACCTGGGCTTCGCCGAGGAGCTGCGTGACATCTACGCCGCCCTGCCCAAAAAGCGCCAGACCCTGCTGTTCTCGGCCACCTTCTCCGACGCCATTCGCCTGTTGGCCGGGCAGATGCTCAACAACCCGCTAAGCATCGAAGTCAGCCCGCGCAACGTCGCCGCTGCCTCGGTCAAGCAGTGGGTGGTCACGGTGGACAAGAAGCGCAAGCCTGAGCTGTTCATTCACCTGATGAAGCGCCACAAGTGGCAGCAGACTTTGGTGTTCGCCAAGACCCGCAACGGTGTCGACGCACTGGTGGAGCGCCTGCAGGGCCTGGGCATCAACGCCGACGGCATTCACGGCGACAAGCCCCAGGCCACGCGCCAGCGCGCCCTGGACCGCTTCAAGGCCAGCGAAGTGCAGATTCTGGTAGCCACCGACGTGGCGGCTCGTGGACTGGACATCGATGACCTGCCAACCGTGGTCAACTTCGATCTGCCGATCGTGGCGGAAGACTACGTTCACCGCATCGGTCGTACCGGCCGCGCCGGCCAGACCGGTGAAGCGATCTCGCTGGTGTGCGCCGATGAAGTGCAACTGCTGTCGGCCATCGAAGTGCTGACCCGCCAGACGCTCAAGCGTGTCGACGAAGCCGGTTTCGAGCCTGATCACCGGGTGCCGGAAACCAATGCCAGCGGCGACGTGCTGAAAAAGCCGAAAAAGCCGAAGAAACCCAAGGTCAGCGGCGGCAAGAAAACGCTGGGCAAGTGGATGGACAGCGGCGACACGCCGACCGAAAACGTCGCGCCAGCGGTGAAACCTGTACGCAAGGTGCCGGCCTTCAACACCGGCCCGCGCAAGCGTAAACCCTGATTCTGGCCTAGAGGCTACTGGCCTCTCGCGAGCAAGCTTTGCTCCCACAGTGTCGAGGCGTACACCCGTATTGGGCTCAACACTGTGGGAGCAAAGCTTGCTCGCGATGAGGCCCGCGCCGGCACCCTCATTTACTGGCCAGCCACCCCAGCGCGCCTTCTGCGGCGCGCCGCCCACTGGCAAAGCACGCCGTCAGCAGATACCCGCCCGTCGGCGCCTCCCAATCCAGCATCTCGCCGGCGCAGAACACCCCGGGCAGCGCCTTCAGCATCAACCCATCATCCAGCCCTTCGAAGCGCACCCCCCCGCCGTACTGATCGCCTCATCCAGCGGCCGTGGCCGCACCAGCACAATCGGCAGCGCCTTGATCGCCCGGGCCAGCGCCTGTGGATCATCGAACGTGGCCTTGTCGGTCAGCTCGCGCAGCAACGCCGCCTTCACCCCATCAATCCCCAAGGCACTGTGCAGATGCTTGGCCATCGAGCGTGAGCCCCGCGGCTTGCTCAATGCTGCCGCAACGTTATCCACAGCTCTGTTGGGCAACAGGTCGAGATACACGGTGGATTGGCCCGCCGCATTGATCTGCTCGCGAATTTGCGCCGAAAGCGCGTATACCAGGCTGCCTTCAATGCCGCCTGCGGTGACGATCGCTTCCCCCAGGCGCGGCGCCCCACCGGCCAGGTGCATGGCCACGTTCTTCAACGGTGCCCCGGCAAACTTCTCGCGCAGCAGTTGGCTCCAGGCGGCCACTTCGAAACCACAGTTGGCCGCCTGCAACGGCGCGATATCCACAGCCCGCGCCTGCAACCAGGGCAGCCATGCGCCATCGGACCCCAACCGTGCCCAACTGGCCCCGCCCAACGCCAGCAGCGTGGCCTCGGGCTTCAGGGCGATTTCACCCTCGGGATGGGTTATGCACAGGCTGCCGTCCGCGTTCCAGCCCTGCCAGCGGTGGCGGGTGTGGATAACCACACCCTGTTCGCGCAGACGCTTGAGCCAGGCGCGCAGCAGTGGGGCGGCTTTCATGTCGGTGGGGAACACGCGGCCCGAAGTGCCGATGAAGGTGTCGATGCCCAGGCCGTGAATCCACTGGCACAGATCATCGGCATTGAAGCCTTGGAGCAGCGCCGCCACCTGCGCCTGGCGCTCGGCGTAGCGACCGACAAACGCTGCATAGGGTTCGGAGTGGGTGATGTTCATGCCACCCACCCCGGCCAGCAGGAACTTGCGACCCACCGACGGCATGGCGTCGAACACCTCGACGCGGGCACCCGCCTGGCTGAGCACTTCGGCCGCCATCAAGCCGGCAGGGCCGCCGCCGATGATTGCGATGTGGTGGGCAGGGGCGGGGCGGGAATCGGACATGGGCGGCTACACGGTGCGAAGTAAGCCGTGCAGTGTATCGCATCGTCGGTGGATAAAAAACGTACAGCAGCCTGCAAGCCCCGCCGTTGCTGGCGTTGCAGCGCTTTCCCGCAGGTTATCCACAGGCGGCTCCACAGGCGATGTGGGTAAGTCACAGCCCCAGGTCTGTCCACACCCGGTGCGCGCTGTGGTGCAACAGCCCATGACGGCGCGCCAGGGCATGGCGATCCTTGCTGTAGCCGCCACCGATCACACCCATCACCGGTATATCGCGGCCCAGGCAGTGGCGCATTACCCGCTCGTCACGTGCCGACACCCCGGCGTCGGTCAGTTGCAGGTAACCCAGGGCATCGTCCTTGTGTACATCCACACCGGCGTCGTACAGCACCAGGTCCGGTTGATACAGCGGCAGCAGGTAGTTCAGCGTGTCATCCACCACCTGCAGGTAGTCGGCATCGCCCATGCCCATGGGCAAGGGGATGTCCCAGTCGCTGTCGGCCTTGCGCGCGGGGAAGTTCTTTTCACAGTGCAGCGACACGGTGATGGCGTCCGGCGTATTGGCCAGGATGCGTGCGGTGCCGTCGCCCTGGTGCACGTCGCAATCGAAGATCAGCACCCGGTTCACCCGGCCGTTGGCCAACAGGTGGTGACTGATGATGGCCAGGTCGTTGAAGATGCAAAAACCCGCCGGATGATCGTAGTGGGCATGGTGAGTGCCGCCCGCCAAATGGCAGGCCAGGCCATGCTGCAACGCCTGCTCGGCCGCCAGCAGCGAGCCGCCCACGGCCCGCACGGTGCGCCGCGCCAGCGCTTCGCTCCAAGGCAGGCCCAGGCGGCGCTGGTCTTCGCGTGCCAGTTGGCCGCTCATGAAGCGCGCGATGTAGTCACGGTCATGGGCCAGCGCCAAGGTATCGGTCGGGCACAATTGCGGGCGCAACAGGGCGTCATCGCTGACCAGGCCACTGTCCACCAGGTGGTCGCGCAGCAGCCGGAACTTGTCCATGGGGAAGCGATGCTCGGCGGGGAAGGGCGGGCTGTAGTCGTCGTGGTAAATCAGTGGCAGCGGCATGAGCAATTCGGGTCCGGTGGATGTCCGATTCTTGCCATCGGCACATTAAACTTCAAGCACTGCATGGGGGACTCGATCAATGAAGCCGATCCTGGAGCTGGAAAGCGCACGCCTGGTGCTGCGCCAGTGGCGCGACGATGATCTGCCGGAATTTGCCGCCATGTCGGCCGACCCGCAGGTAATGCGCTATTTCCCCGAGCTGCTCAGCCGCCTGGAAAGCGCCGCCCTGATTGGCCGCATCCGAGGCCATTTCAATGAATACGGCTTTGGCCTGTGGGCGCTGGAGCGCAAGGACACCGGCGCCTTCATCGGTTTTACCGGCCTCAACACCGTCAGCTTCGACGCCCCTTTTACCCCGCCGTGGAAATCGGCTGGCGCCTGGCACGTCGCCATTGGGGCCTGGGCTTCGCCAGCGAGGCGGCGTGGACCAGCCTGCGTGCCGCGTTCGGCCAGTTGGGGCTGGACGAGGTGGTGTCATTCACCGCCCAGTGCAACCTGCCTTCGGAAAAGGTAATGCAGGCCATTGGCATGCAGCGCGACCCCGGGGATGACTTCGATCATCCGCGCCTGCCGAGCGGTCATGAGCTGCAACGCCACGTGCTCTATCGCATCAATCGTGACCAATGGCGGGAAACGCTGCACGGCTAGACCAATGTCGTGGCACTGGGGTAGGCGCCCTCAAACGCTGTATCATTTGCCACTACTGTCTCGTCTCACGGGCACTGTTTCTGTTTTTTGGAGAGTTCGAATGAGCCATGTGTTGGACGATCTGGTCGACCTGTTGACCCTTGAGCCGATCGAGGAAAACCTGTTCCGCGGGCGCAGCCAGGACCTGGGCTTCCGCCAGCTGTTCGGCGGCCAGGTGCTGGGCCAGTCGCTGTCGGCGGCCAGCCAGACCGTCGAGGATGCCCGCCACGTGCATTCGCTGCATGGTTATTTCCTGCGCCCCGGCGATGCCCAGCTGCCGGTGGTGTACATGGTCGACAAGGTGCGCGATGGCGGCAGCTTCAGCACCCGTCGGGTTACCGCCGTGCAGAAGGGCCAGCAGATTTTCACCTGCAGTGCCTCGTTCCAGTACGACGAAGAGGGCTACGAACACCAGGCGTCCATGCCCACTGTGGTCGGCCCGGAAAACCTGCCTACCGAGCTTGAGCTGACCCAGAAAGTCGCGCACCTGCTGCCCGAGCACATCCGCGACAAGCTGCTGTGCCCCAAGCCCATCGAAGTGCGCCCGGTGACCGAGCGCGACCCCTACAACCCGGTGCCGGGCGATCCGGTGAAGTATGTGTGGTTCCGTGCCGACGGCACCCTGCCGGACATCCCCGCGCTGCACAAATACATCATGGCCTACGCTTCGGACTTCGGTCTGCTGACCACTGCCTTGCTGCCCCACGGTAAATCGGTGTGGCAAAAGGACATGCAGCTGGCCAGCCTCGACCATGCCCTGTGGTTCCACGGCGACCTGCGCGCCGACGACTGGCTGCTGTACGCCATGGACAGCCCGTGGGCCGGCAATGCCCGCGGCTTCTGTCGTGGCAGCGTGTACAACCGCGCCGGTCAGCTGGTGGCGTCTTCGGCCCAGGAAGGCCTGATCCGCCACCGCAAGGACTGGGCGTGAGCCTGCGCGATATCCGCCACTGGGTGTTCGACATGGACGGCACCCTGACCGTGGCGGTGCATGATTTCGCGGCTATTCGCGTGGCCCTGGAGATCCCGCCCGAGGATGACATCCTCACCCACCTGGCCGGCTTGCCGGCCGAGGTGGCTGCCGCCAAGCATGCCTGGTTGCTGGAGCACGAACGGGAACTGGCAATGGCTTCGCGCGCTGCCGACGGCGCCGTGGAATTGGTCCGCAGCCTGGCCGCGCGTGGCCACACCCTGGGCATCCTGACGCGCAATGCGCAGGAGCTGGCACACATCACCCTGCAGGCCATCGGCATCGCCGACTGCTTCGCCGTGGAAGATGTACTGGGGCGTGACAATGCGCTGCCCAAGCCCGACCCCGATGGCCTGCTCAAGCTGGCGGCCGCGTGGGGCGTGACGCCAGCGCAGATGGTGATGGTGGGTGACTACCGTTTCGACCTGGACTGCGGTCGGGCGGCGGGGGCCCACACCGTGCTGGTGAACCTGCCCGACAACCCCTGGCCTGCGCTTGCCGACTGGCACGCACCGACCTGCGCCGACCTGCTCAACCTCGCCAATACCTGACCTCCCTGCACGCTGTGGGACCGGGCGCCAGCTCGGGAAGCTGACGCCGCGGTCCATCCGGCTGGCCTCTTCCCGAGCTTCGCCCGGTCCCACATGGGGGGCGATTGCGTTCGTGATTCAGCTGCACCGCGCCCCGCACAACCTTCGCATACCTCAAAATTAAACTAAACTAACTATTCCGATCATTTTCCTAAATTCCGCAATACAATTTTGTTACCATTGGTCTTAATCCTCTCGGGGTGCGTCATTATGATGCACCCCTCTGTACTGGGCGTAATGCAACTGCCTGCCGATACCCCCCTCTGAATCAATCGAAATCGTAGAGAATCATGCTGATCAAATCCTCGCGTTGCATCAAGACTTCGGGCCTGGTGGCCGGCCTGTCGTTGGGCTCCCTGGCTGTCTCGGCCCCGGGCATGGCCCTGGCCGATGACTCCACCATGACCGGCAACTGGGGCGGCACCCGCACCGAGCTGGAGCAAAAAGGCGTCAAGCTGACCGGTGACTACGTGTCCGAAACCTTCGGCACCGTCCACGGCGGCGAAAGCCATGGCGCACGCTACGCCCAACAACTGCGCCTGGGCGCACGTTTTGACCTCAGCAAGATTCTGGGTGTGGACAACGGCGGTGTCGTGCAAGTGACCGTCACCGACCGTCGCGGCAACAGCGCCTCGGCCGACCTGGTAGGCAACCGCCTGCCGGTGCAGGAAATCTACGGCGGCCAGTACACCCGCATCAGCGAATTCAGCTACGAGCGCACCATCTTCACCCCGGACCTGGACATGAAAGTCGGCTTCATGCCGATGGGTAACGATTTCGGCGGCATGAGCATCCTCACCAACTTCGTCAACGCCGGCTTCTGCGCCCACCCGTTGTCGATGTCCGGTGGCAGCGGCTGGACCAACGCCCCGACCGGCCACTGGGGCGGCATGCTCAAATACAAGATCAACGACGAGTGGGCGATCCAGACCGCCGCGTTCGAGGTCAACCCGATCACCAACAGCGAGTCCAAGTACGCGCTGCGCATGAGCCCGGATCACTACACCGGCACCATCATGCCGATCGAAGCCATCTACACCCGTGGTGGCACCTACGACGGTCAGTACAAATTCGGCTGGTACTACGACACCTCCGACACCGCGCGCATCGACGGCAGCGGCAAGGCTGCCGGTCGTTCGGGCTCCTACGTGCTGGCCGACCAGGCGGTATGGCGTTCGGAAACCGACCCCAAGCGCAACCTGCACGTATTCGGCCAGGCTACCCAGACCGACGCCGCCACTTCGCCGTTCCGTCACTGGTACTCGGCTGGCATCGTGCTGCACAAGCCGTTCGACAGCCGTCCTGACGACGCCATTGGCCTGGCCTATGGCCGTGCCGTGCTCAACGAGCGCACCCGTGACAACCAGATTGCCGCTGCTTCCACCGCCGTTGCGGCCGATGACATCGACAACCTGGACAGCGGCGAGCAGCTGATCGAGCTGAGCTACACCGCCCAGGTCACCAAGTGGCTGACCGTGCGTCCTGACGTGCAGTACATCAAAGAGCCAGGCGCCTTCTACGGCACCAACACCCAGAACGCCCTGATGGCCGGTGTGCAGATCAAGGCTGCATTCTGATCACAGCGCCTTCGCCCCAAAGGTATCGCACTGGTTGATCTGACCCTGTGCGAACCCGGTCTTGAACCAGCGCACGCGCTGGGCTGAAGTACCATGGGTGAACGAGTCGGGGACCACGCGTCCCTGACTCTGTTGCTGCAAGCGATCGTCGCCAATGGCATTGGCGGCGTTCAGCGCCGACTCCACGTCGCCGGGTTCCAGCCAGTGCAGCCGCTGCTGCGCATGGTAGGCCCACACCCCCGCCAGGCAATCGGCCTGCAACTCCTGCCTTACCGACAATCCGTTCGCGCCCTCCATGGCTGCGCCGCGCTGGCGTGCCGCCTGCACTTTGGCCGGTATACCCAACAGGTTCTGCACGTGGTGGCCCACTTCATGGGCAATCACGTACGCCTCGGCGAACTCGCCGGCGGCATGGAAGCGCTGGGCCATTTCCTTGAAGAAGTCCATGTCCAGGTACACCTGGCGATCACCGGGGCAGTAGAACGGGCCCGTGGCCGAGGTGGCGAAGCCGCAGGCCGAATTGACCTGGCCGCGGAACAGAATCAGCTTGGGGTCCTGGTATTGGCGACCGCCTTGCTGGAATACCTGCCGCCACGTGTCCTCGGTATCGCCAAGGATGGCGCGAACAAAATCGGCCTGTTCGTCACTGGCGGGTGGGGCAGGGCGGTTGCGGGTGTCTACCGGGGCGGTCTGTGGCTGGCTCAGTTGCCCGGTCAGTTGTCCAAGAATCTGCATCGGGTCCTGGCCGGTCAGCAGGCCGAAGCCGACGATCAACACCACCGCGGTCAGGCTCAGGCCCTTGCCGCCAATGCGCAACCCGCCGCCACCGCCCCCTGCAGCCGAACCATCATCGCGGGCATCGACCACGTTGTCACTGCGACGGCCTTTTTTCCACAACATGGCGTACACCCTCCGCGACCGATTGTTAGATAACCATTTGGATATGTATAAGACTGTACTATTCAATTTTCGTTGCAGGGATTTTCATTGAGACTAGTTCGAAGCCTGTCCGCAGGACCCAATAAATCAAATAATAGGAGAACGGCATGTCTTCCCAAGACACCAGTCGCTTCGTTATCCGTGATCGTAACTGGCACCCCAAGGCCCTGACCCCCGACTACAAGACCTCAGTGGCCCGCTCTCCGCGTCAGGCCCTGGTCAGCATCCCGCAGTCGGCCAGCGAGTCCACCGGTCCTGATTTCTCGCACCTCAAATTCGGCAAATACGACAACGACCTGCTGTTGAACTTCAACAACGGTGGCCTGCCGATCGGCGAGCGCATCATCGTTGCCGGCCGCGTGTGCGACCAGTACGGCAAGCCGATCCCGCATACCCTGGTGGAAATCTGGCAGGCCAACGCCGGCGGCCGTTATCGCCACAAGAACGACCGCTACCTGGCGCCGCTGGACCCCAACTTCGGTGGTGTCGGCCGCATGGTCACCGACAGCGAAGGCTACTTCAACTTCCGCACCATCAAGCCGGGCCCGTACCCATGGCGCAACGGCCCCAACGACTGGCGTCCTGCGCACATCCACGTGTCGGTCAGCGGCCCGTCGATCTCCACGCGCCTGATCACCCAGCTGTACTTCGAAGGTGACCCGCTGATCCCGATGTGCCCGATCGTCAAGTCGATCGCCGACCCGGAAGCCGTGCAGAGCCTGATCGCCAAGCTGGATATGAACCACGCAAACCCGATGGATTGCCTGGCATACCGCTTCGACATCGTGCTGCGCGGCCAGCGCAAGACCCACTTCGAAAACTGCTGAGGAGAGCGCCACCATGCCTATTACCCTGCTCAAGGAAACACCTTCGCAGACCGCTGGCCCATACGTGCACATCGGCCTGGCCCTGTCCGCTGCCGGCAACCCGCCGCGCGACGAGGAAATCTGGAACCAGATGGCCAAGCCCGGCGCGCCCGGCGAGCACATCATCCTGCTGGGCGACGTCTACGACGGCAACGGCCACAAGGTGCGCGATTCGTTCCTGGAGTTCTGGCAGGCTGACGCCAACGGCCACTACGACACGGACTACAACCTGGAGAAGCCGTTCAACAGCTTCGGCCGCACCGCCACTACCTTCGACGGTGGTGAGTGGGACCTGCACACCATCAAGCCGGGCGTGGTCAAGAACGCCGCCGGCGTGCCGATGGCGCCGCACATCAATGTCAGCCTGTTTGCCCGTGGCATCAACATCCACCTGCAAACCCGCCTGTACTTCAGCGACGAAGCCGAGGCCAACGCCAAGGACCCGGTGCTGAACCTGATCGAGCAGCCGGCCCGTCGCGAGACCCTGATTGCCACCCGTTGCGAAGTGAATGGCAAGACGGCCTACCGTTTTGACATCCGCATCCAGGGTGAAGGCGAGACAGTGTTCTTCGACTTCTAAGCCGGGTTGCAGCCACAAAAAGACCGCCCTCCAAGGCGGTTTTTTTGTGCTGTTCTTTCGGGCCTCATCGCGAGCAAGCTTTGCTCCCACAGGTGAAACGCTCAAATCGAGTTCACACGGTGGGAGCAAAGCTTGCTCGCGAGAGGCCCTACAGGCTGGCAAACATCACCCGCGAAGCCTCAATCCCACTGCGGGGCAAACGGCGGGCTGACCAGGCGCTGATCCTTGGGCAGCGCCGCAATGATCCGGCGATCTTCATCATCCAGCGGCACCTGCAGCGACGCCAGGTTGCTCAGCTGATTGGCCTTGCTGGCCGCCTTCGGAATCGCCGCCACACCGTCCTGGTCCAGCAGCCACTTGAGCGCCACCTGGGTCGGCAGCACACCGTGCTTCTTGGCGATGGCTTGCAGTTCAGGAATGTCCGACACCCGGTTGCGCAGCAGCGGGCTGTAAGCCGTCAGGGCCATGTCGTGCTTGCGCGCCAGTTGCAGCAGCGGGGTCTGGTCCAGGGTGACGTGGTATTCAACCTGCAGCACCGACAGCGGTGCGCCCAGTTCCTCCAGCACGCGGGTCAGCAGCGGCAACGGGAAGTTGGCCACGCCGATGTTGCGCGCACGGCCGTCCTCCTTGAACGACACCAGGGTCTCGATGGTGCGCTCCAGGTCCCAGTCCTTGGTCGGCCAGTGGATCATGAACAGGTCGATGTAGTCGCTTTGCAGCGCTTTCAGGGTGTTGTCGAACGACTGGCGCATGTCGGCCGGGGCCAGTTTGTCCCACCACACCTTGCTGGTGACATGGATGTGCTCGCGCGGCACCGAGGACTGCACCAGGGCTTTGCCCACCGCGTCTTCGTTGTTGTAGCCGGCGGCGGTGTCGATGTGGCGATAGCCCACGTCCAGCCCCTGAATCACCGCGGCGGTGCATTCCTCGCCCACCATGGGCCAGGTGCCCAGGCCCAGTTTGGGCATGTTCAGCCCGTGACGGTTGGTGATGCTCTGCATGCTCGATCTCCCTGCATTGATGGCGGATTCTGTTGTATTTTGGAATCAGGTTCCACATTCTATGGCCGTGTTTCCCACCCGGCCAAGGGGTGGGGCGGCAAAGTTGGGCGAAGATCGGACAAAGCTTGCACTTCGCCCGCCCGTGGCTACCATCGCCACACTTTTTACCAGGACCCGTGACCATGGCCGGCAGTCAGATCGAACGCGCTTTCAGCCTTCTGGAAAGCCTCACCAGTGACCCCCGGGGTTTGCCCATGCAAACCCTGGCCGAGCAATTGGACATCCCCAAAAGCGCCACCCACCGCATGCTGGGCGAGCTGATGCGCCTGGGCTACGTGCGGCAGAACCCGGACAACAGCCGCTACCACCTGTCCACCAAGCTGGTGGCCATGGGTTTTCGCTACCTGGCCAGCAGCGGTGCCGACATCGTCCAGCCGATCCTCGACCGGCTGGCGCAGGAGACCGGCGAGCTGGTGCGCCTGGGGGTGATCGATGGCGACCGGCAGACCTGGATCGCCAAGTCCCAGGGCGCCCGCTCGGGGCTGCGCTACGACCCGGAAATGGGCCAGGACGCGCCGTTGTTCTACACCGCATCCGGCCATGCCTGGCTGGCCAGCATGAGTGATGAGCAGGCGCTGGCGCTGGTGCAGCAGCAGGGCATCGCCGATCGGGCCGACTTCGGGCCGAATGCGCCGACGTCGAATGAAGATCTGCTGCGCTACCTGGAGCAGGCGCGTGGGCGGGGTTATGCGTTGGTGATCGAGAGTTCGGCGGTGGGTACTTCGGCGATTGCGGCCGTGGTGCGGCGCCCGCTGGATGGCGGGGTGGTGGGGGTATTGAGCGTGGCGGGGCCGACGGCGCGGTTGAGTGAGGCGCGGTTGCAGGAGTTGTCGGTGTTGTTGCTGGCTGCCACTGAAGAGCTGTCCAGTGCCAGCCCGGCGTCTGAGCTGTTCAGTTAGACCGCGTCGCCTGCATCGCGAGCAAGCTTTGCTCCCACAGGTGAAACGCTCAAATCGAGTTCACACTGTGGGAGCAAAGCTTGCTCGCGAGAGGCCGGTACAGATTGAAAGCAGTTTCTATCAATCCACCACCGGCACCTTGCGCGGCGCCATCAGGTACAGCCACGTCAGGGCAATGAAATACATCCCCGGAATGATCATGAACAGCACGTGATAGTTGTTGTTCGTCACGGTCAGGATGTAGCCCACGATCTGGGTCATGAACATGCCCCCGATCGCCGCACACATGCCGCCAAAGCCGAACACCGTACTCATCATGTGCTTGGGCGTGTAGTCCATCACCACCGCCCAGATGTTCGCCGTCCACGCCTGGTGCGCGGCAATCGCCAGGGAGATCGCCAGTACCGCCACCCACAGGTTGCTGGTGCCGGCTGCGCCCACCACGGCAATGATGCACAGGGCGAACAGCAGCATCGAGGTCAGGCGCGCCTTGACCGGCGATACGCCACGGCCGATCAGGAATGACGACAGGATGCCACCGCCGACGCTGCCGAAGTCGGCGCTCAGGTAAATGATGATCAGCGGGATGCCCATCTGGGTCACGTTGATGCCCAGTTGGTATTGCTGGTTCAGGAACGGCGGCAGCCAGTACAGGTAGAACCAGAACACCGGCGCGGTGATCGAGTAGGCCAGGGCGAAGGCCCAGGTGCCGCGCATGCGCAGGATCTTGTGGAACGGCACGGCCTGCTGGTCAGGCTCGGCCTCGCCCTGCACGTAGTCCAGTTCGCTCTGCTTGACCCGTGGGTGATCTTCGGGGTTGTAGTACTTCAGGCCCCAGAACACCACCCAGGTCAGGCCCAGGCAGGCCATGCAGACAAACGCGGCTTGCCAGCCCCACACGGTGAGGATCAACGGCAGCATCACCGGGGTGATCATGGCGCCGACGTTGGTGCCGGCGTTGAAGATGCCGGTGGCCACGGCGCGTTCGCCGGCCGGGAACCACAGGCGGGTAGTCTTCACGCAGGCCGGGTAGTTGGCGGCCTCGGTCAGGCCCAGGATGAACCGGCACACCATGAAGCCGGCGGCTGAGGTGGCCAGGCCGTGCAGGCCGGTGGCCAGGCTCCACAGCAGCACCGCGCAGAAGAACACGCGTTTCACGCCCACCTTGTCGATCAGCCGGCCTTGCAGCACGAAGCCGATGGCGTAGCCCACCTGGAACCAGAAGTTGATGTTGGCGTAGTCCATCGCCGTCCAGCTCATTTCCTTGGCCAGGATAGGCTGCATGACGCCCAGGGCGGCACGGTCGATGTAGTTCAGGGTGGTGGCGAAGAACACCAGGGCGAGCATGCCCCAGCGGGTCTTTCCGACGGCCATGGCGCCGCGGATTTTCTCGCCCATGCTGGCATGGCGAGACGCAAGAACATTTACAGCTTGCATGGTAGTTACCCGATTCTTGAAATTTTTATGGAGTAGCGCTCTCTGAAATTCTCTGGGTATGAGAACTTCAGATTCATTTGCCGGTTGGCTTTTGGCCGCCTGACAGACTTCAATGAGGGGTGGGGATGTTGGCGATTGGTCGAAAAATCGTCAATTGAACCGGCCGCTTTTCGGTCGATAATCGCACACAAAACTAACTGGTTCGTACGCGCCCGAATTGCGGTATAAATTACTATCCAAGAATTCTTTCAACCCGCCGCAGGTGCACCTGACACCTCGCAGCGGACACCGGTTAGCTGCCGAAGTACGCACCCTTCAAGTGCCCGTGCAGCAGCCCCATGGAGCTGAAACATGCATCGTTCGATTGCCACCGTCTCCCTGAGCGGTACCCTGCCGGAAAAACTCGAAGCCATCGCCGCGGCGGGGTTCGACGGCGTCGAGATTTTCGAAAACGATTTGCTGTACTACGACGGCAGCCCTCGTGAGATCCGCCAGATGTGCGCTGATCTGGGCATCGCCATCACCCTGTTCCAG
Source organism: gamma proteobacterium L18 (assembly GCA_000497835.1). GTDB lineage: Bacteria > Pseudomonadota > Gammaproteobacteria > Pseudomonadales > Pseudomonadaceae > Aquipseudomonas. Next base: position 116,866 of record KI547173.1, read on the forward strand.
CCGTTCCGTGATTTCGAAGGCTGCCGCCGCGACCGTCTGGCCCGCAACATCGAACGTGCAGAACGCAAGTTTGACCTGATGCAGGAACTGGGCACCGACCTGGTGCTGGTGTGCAGCAACGCCTCGGCCGACTCGGTGGGCGACCGCCAGATCCTGATCGACGACCTGCACCTGCTGGCCGAACACGCCGGCAAGCGCGACCTGCGCATCGGCTATGAAGCCCTGGCATGGGGCAAGCACGTCAACACCTACCAGCAGGTCTGGGACATCGTCAAAGCCGCCGACCACCCTAACCTGGGCGTGCTGCTGGACAGCTTCCACACCCTGTCGCTGAAAGGCGACCCGGCGGCCATCGCCGACATTCCCGGCGACAAGATCTTCTTCGTGCAGATGGCCGACGCGCCGATCCTGAACATGGACGTGCTGGAGTGGAGCCGCCACTTCCGCTGCTTCCCGGGCCAGGGCGAGTTCGACCTGCCAGGTTTCCTGGCGCCGATCATCAAGTCCGGCTACACCGGCCCGCTGTCGCTGGAAATCTTCAACGACGGCTTCCGCGCCGCACCGCCGCGCGCCAACGCCGCCGATGGTCTGCGTTCGCTGCTGTACCTTGAGGAAAAAACCCGCAAGCTGCTGGAAAAGGAAGCAACCCCGGTTCCCAACCTGGACATCCTGTTCTCGCCGCCCGAGGCCGAGCAGTACGATGGCGTCGAGTTCCTGGAATTCGCCGTCGACGAAGCCCAGGGTGCCAAGCTGGGCAACTGGCTGGAGCAACTGGGCTTCGCCAAGGCCGGCCAGCACAAGTCCAAGGCCGTGAGCCTGATGCGTCAGGGCGACATCAACCTGATCCTCAACTCCGAGCCGTACTCGTTCGCCCACAACTTCTTCGAGTCCCACGGCCCGTCGCTGTGCGCCACCGCCATCCGCGTGAAAGACAGCGCCAAGGCGCTGGAACGGGCCGTGGCCTACAAAGGCCAGCCGTTCCGTGGCCTGGTAGGCCCCAACGAGCGTGAGCTGGCCGCCGTGCGCGCCCCCGATGGCAGCCTGATCTACCTGGTGGACCAGGACGACCAGGGCCGCACCATCTACGACACCGACTTCAGCATCCAGGACGTCAAGCCGAGCGCCCTGGGCCTCAAGCGCATCGACCACATGGCCATGGCCCTGCCGCCGGACAACCTGGACAACTGGACGCTGTTCTACAAGAGCCTGCTGGACTTCACCGCCGACGACGAAGTGGTGCTGCCTGACCCGTATGGCCTGGTGAAAAGCCGCGCCATCCGCAGCCGCGACAGCTCCATCCGCCTGCCGCTGAACATCTCGGAGAACCGCAACACGGCCATCTCCCACGCGCTGTCCACCTACCGTGGCTCGGGCGTGCACCACATCGCCTTCGATTGCGACGACATCTTCGCCGCCGTCACCAAGGCCAAGGAGGCGGGCCTGGCGCTGCTGGACATCCCGCTCAACTACTACGACGACCTGGCCGCACGCTTCGACTTCGACGACGAGTTCCTCAGCGAGCTGGCCTACTACAACGTGCTCTACGACCGTGATGCCAACGGCGGCGAGCTGTTCCACGTGTACACCGAACCCTTCGAAGACCGCTTCTTCTTCGAAATCATCCAGCGTCGCAATGGTTATGCCGGCTACGGTGCGGCAAACGTGGCGGTGCGTCTGGCAGCCATGGCCAAGGCGCGCAGCAAGGGTGTTCGTCACGCCAAATTGTAACCATTTGTAGGCAACTGCAAGCCTTTGGTTGTATACCGGGGCTTGCAGGCTTCCTTCACAACGCTGGCCGCTCCATAATTGCCGCTGTTTAACGATGGCCGTGAGCCCAGAATGACAACAATGACAGAACGCTCCGTGGATACCGCTGAAGCCGCACCACGCAAGAGCCGCAAGAACAACCCCGAGAAAACCCGCGAGAACATCCTGCAGGCGGCAATCGCCGAGTTCGTTCAGCAGGGCCTGGCCGGTGCCCGGGTAGACGCCATTGCCGAGCGTACGCAAACCTCCAAACGCATGATCTATTACTACTTCGGCAGCAAGGAACAGCTGTACGTCGAAGTACTGGAAAAACTCTACGGCGACATCCGCAGCACCGAGGTGGACCTGCACCTGGGCGAGCTGGCGCCATGCGAAGGTATCCGCCGCCTGGTGGAATTCACCTTCGATCACCACGATCGCAACGTCGACTTCGTGCGCATTGTCTGTAACGAAAACATGCACAAAGGCGAGTACATCAAGCAATCCTCGGCGATTCGCGCGATGAACAAGACCGTGCTGCATGCCCTCGACGAAGTGCTGGAGCGTGGCGCCAAAAGCGGCCTGTTCCGCCAGGGCCTGGACGCGCTGGACGTGCACCTGCTGATCAGCTCGTTCTGCTTCTACCGTGTGTCCAACAAGCACACCTTCGGCGAAATCTTCCAGATCGACTTCAGTGACGAGCAGCACAAGGTGCGTCATCGCGAGATGATCGTGGAGACGGTGCTGCGCTTTCTGAAGCCCTGAGTGGTGCCTGCGCCAGGCTCAGGCCGGCCAGGTAACCGAAGGTCAACGCCGGCCCCAGGGTGATGCCACCGCTGGGGTAATGGCCGGCCATGATGCTGGCCATGTCGTTGCCCACCGCATAAAGCCCGTTGATGACCTGACCTTGGGTATCCAGTACCCGAGCCTGGCTATCCGCGGCCAGCCCGGCGAAGGTGCCCAGGCTGCCGGGTTCCAGCTTTACCGCGTAATACGGCCCCGTGCGCAGCTCGCCCAGTGACGGGTTGGGGGCGTGCAGCACTTCGCCCTGGGCACGGTTGTAGGCGGATGCGCCGCGCTGGAATTCATCGTCCCGCCCGGCCTGGGCGCCCTTGTTGAAGTTATCCACAGTACACTGCAATTGCGCGGCGTCGATGCCGCAGCGTTCGGCCAATTGCGCCAACGTGCGACCCTTGCGCAGGTAGCCCTGGCGTTGCAGGCCCCAGTTGAGAAATGGGAACGGTCGCGCTGCGCCCAGGCCGTAGCGGCGTTGGGCGCGGTGGTCGCAGATCAGCCAGCAGTGCGGCTGGCGGGTGTGGGGCAGGGCGGCGAACAATGCCTGCATGAAATCGTGATAGGAGTCGGCTTCGTTGGTGAAGCGGCGGCCGTTGTCCAGCACGGCGATGAAGCCGGGTTTGGCGCGGTCCAGCAGGTGGGGGAACGCGGCGCGCCCTTCCCGAGCTTCGCCCGGTCCCACAGGAGTACTGCGATCCATGTGGGACCGAGCGAAGCTCGGGAAGGCAGCGCCACGGACTACTTTGGACACAGGCGCCCAAGCCGCCGCATGAGCCAGCTTCGGCACTACCCCTCCCGCCTGCTCGCCCAACCGCAACCCATCCCCCGCGTTTTCCACAGGCGCCGCCGACAGATGATTGTCGTGCCCGAACAGTGAAGCGATCCGCTGCCGGTCGTGGGCAAACCCGCCCGCTGCCAGCACCACCCCCCGACGCGCCCGAACCTGGCCTGTGGACAACTGTGCCCCCACCACCCGGGCGCCTTCGCACAGCAAGCCATGCGCAGCGGCGCCGGTGCGCAGCTCCACCCCCACATCCAAGGCGCTGCGCAGCAACCGCGCCACCAGCGCATTGCCGTTCACCAGGTGCATCCCGCGCCCATGCACCACGCGATCACGCCAATGCCGCAACAACCGCCCCGCCACGTACACCGCTGAACGCAGCGAACGCGTGGCATTGAAGAAATGCGCCAGGTCCACGCCACCGGCAATGCCCATGCCGCCCAGGCTGATCAGGTCCAGCGGTGGCCGCAGCCGCTGCAGCCACGGCCCCAGCAGGCGACCGTCGAAGGGTTGGGCACACAATGAGCGCCCACCACTGGCGGCCCCCGGCGAGGCGTGCATGTCGGGCATGCGGCTGCCGGAATGGAACTGCACCTGGGTGTGCTGCTGGAAGAACTCGACCATTTGCGGCGCCTGTTGCAGGTAGGTCTGCAGGCGCTCGTCGAGCACGTCGGTGTGCAATTCGTGGCGTAGATAGGTGTCCACCGCACCGGGCGTTTCCGACTGCCCATCGGCCACCGCCAGCGGGTTGCCCGGCACCCACAACCAACCGCCGGACCAGGCGCTGGTGCCGCCCAGTTGATGATGCTTTTCGGCGACGATCACCTTCAGCCCCTGATGGGCGGCGGTCACGGCAGCGGCCAGCCCTGAGGCGCCCGAACCAATGACCAGAACATCGCAGTCGTACAAATCGGAAGCGCTCATGGCAGCCCTTTCAAATTGTTTTTCAGCTTTCGGGCGCCATCGCGAGCAAGCTTTGCTCCCACAGTGCCAAGGCTCGCATCGGTGGTTGCCTTGGGGCTGCGGGAGCTGGTGAACCTCCAAGGCTTGCCCGAAACCGTAGAATCTCCCTCGGTGTAAAGCCATATATCAGTGTTCGCTTCACACTGTGGGAGCAAAGCTTGCTCGCGATGAGGGCGCCGCGTTACTTGAGCGGCGAAAACGCCGTAGGCCGCATCATCCGCGACTCCAGCTTCACCACCGCATCCAGCTCCTTGTTCTTGCGGCTGAACTCCATCCAGCGGCTGTCCGCCGCCATCGCCGTGCGGCGGGCCATGCGATCGTCCAGGCTTTTCCAGGCCCAGATATGCACCACCTGGTTGACGTCGCCGATTTCGGTGGTGAAGAAGCCGATCAACTGGCCCAGGTGCTCGGTCTGCACCGCCAGCGCGTCGCTGTGGTACAGCGCCAGCCAGTCGGCCAGCTTGGTGGGTTTGAGGGTGTAGGTGCGCAATTCGTAGAACATGGGGTCAAGCCTCTTGTGTGGCGTGGGTGCCGCTGCGCAAGCGCTGGGCGACGTGGGTAGCGGCGATGTAGCCGAAAGTCAGGCCCGGGCCGATGGTGATGCCGGGGCCGGGGTAGGTGCCGTCCATGATCGAGTTCATGTCATTGCCGGCCGCGTACAGGCCGGGGATCGGCTGGCCTTGCTGGTCGAGCACAGTGGCGTTGGCGTCGGTGACCAGCCCGCGTGCCGAACCCAGGTCGCCGGTCTCGATGCGGATGGCGTAGAACGGCGGCCGGGTCAGCGGCGCCAGACACGGGTTGGGGCGGTGGTGCGGGTCGCCCAGGGAAAGGTTGTAGCTGTTGCCGCCCTTGGCGAACTGGCTGTCGGTGCCGGCCAGGGCGTCGGCGTTGTGCTGGCGCAGGGTAGCGGCCAGGCCCTTGGGATCGACGCCGATCAGGTGTGCCAATTGTTCAGGGCTGTCGGCGCGCAGCAAATAACCCGCCTCGATCAGCGCGCTGTTATCCACAGGCTTGGGCCGCGCCAGGCCCATGCCGTACGCGTTCAAGGCCTGGGCGTCGGCGATCAGCCAGCACGGCGCGTTGCCCTGCGCCTGCATGGCCTGGACGAAGCAGTGGTAGGAGTTTGACTCGTTGACGAAGCGCTGGCCTGCGCGGTTCACCGCGATGATGCCTGGTTTGGCGCGGTCGGTGACCAGGTGCGGGAAGCGCTCGACGTCACCGTTGGCGTGGCGCAATTGCGACACCGGCGCCCAGAAGAAGTCTGCCGCCAACCCCTCACCCAACTGGGCACCTACCGCCTTGGCCAGGGCCAGGCTGTCGCCGTTGTTGGTGGGCGGGGACATGGTCAGGTGGCCGCTGCCAGTGGCCGGGCGGCGCTGCCCGGCATCGGCAGCCGCGGCAAAGCCACCGGCTGCGCACACCACGCCGCCACGTGCCTGTACCCGCAGGGTCCGGCCTTCGTGGCGAATCGTCAGGCCGGTGACGACACCGTTGTCGATCACCAGCGATTGCGCCTGGGCGTTCAGCCACAACTGCACGCCTTTTTCGAACGCCGTGGTGGCCAGTCGCGCGATCAGGGCATTGCCCACCGTCAGTCGGGTGCCACGTTCATGGCGCAGGCGATCGCGGCCGTAACGCGCCATCAGTTTCACGCAGTGCCACAGCGAACGCGGCGAACGCCGGAAGCTGAGGAAGTGCTGGATATCCACGCGGTTGACCATCATCCCGCCGAACAGCAGCATCCCTGCCGGTGGTTTGCGCAGGTGCTTGAATGCCGCGCCCAGACGGCGGCCGTCGTACTCGACCATCTCCAACGCCCGCCCGGTGTCGGTGGCGCCCGGTTCGTCGGGGTAGTAATCGGGCGAGAAAGGGCGCAGGGCATATTTCAGCTCGCTGTGGCTTTCCAGATAACGCAACGCCTCGGCGCCACGCTCGATGTAGGCGTCGATCAACTCGGCGCGGTAGCCGCGGCCGATGGTGGTTTTCAGGTAGGTGCGCACGGCGTCGGCGCTGTCCGTGACGCCAGCCGCGCAAGCCTGGTCGGTGCCGTAGACCCACACGGCACCGCCCGAGATGGCCGAGGTGCCGCCGAAGGTGTCGGCCTTTTCCACCAGCAGCACGCTCAGGCCACGGCAGGCCGCCGTGGTGGCAGCAGCGAAGCCTGCGGCGCCACTGCCCAGCACCACCAGATCGAAATCATGGGTCCAGCCCGGTGAAGGTACGGGTGCGTTCATGGCGGGCTCCTCAGGCGTCTTCCGGGGTCACGCCCATGAAGGCGCCCAGGTTGCCCATCTGCGCCCTGGCCATTTCCGGGCCGGTCTGGATGCGGCAGCCCTGCGCCTTGGCCTGGGCCAGCAGGGGGGTGATCTGCGGCGAGGTCACCACGTCGGCGACCAGGGTATGCGGGCGCAAGGTGGCGACCTGGTCTGTGGGCAGTGACATCTGCCCGGTGTCGCCCATGCCCACGGGCGTGGCGTTGACCACCAGATCGAAGGCGCTCAGGTCAGTGTAGGTGGCCTGCACGTCCAGGCTTGGGAAGGCCTTGAGCAGCACGCCTTGCAGGGCTTCGACCTGCGGCTGACGCATGTCCACCAGCGACAGATGCTGTACGCCTTGTTCCGCCAGTGCGTAGGCAATTGCCGCGCCTACGCCGCCAGCACCCACCACCAGGGCACGCTTGCCGGTGGGGTGGAAGTCATGGGCTGCAGCAGCCTTGAGGAAGCCGGTGCCGTCCAGATGGTCGCCCACCAGGCGGCCGTCGGCCTCGCGGCGAATCACGTTGGCCATGCCCAGGGCGGCGGCGCGGTCCGTCAGCGCGTCCAGCAGTGGCGCCACGGCCTGTTTGTAGGGCACGGTCACCACGCAGCCGCGCAAGTTGTTCCAGCCGCGCAGGGTGTCGATGAAGGCCGGCAGCGCCTGGGCACCCAGGTCGATGGGCAGCATGGCGATATCGCGGTCGTTGTCGGCGAACCAGCGGTTGAAGTTTTCCGGGGATTTAACCTGGGCGATGGGCGTGCCGAGAATGGCCACCAACTGCGTCGAGCCGCGAATCATGTCGATCTCCTGGACCGTTGTCTGTTGTTGTCGGTCCATGGTGCGGCGGGGGTGGAAAGGCGACAACGCGGCTGTCGGCGCTTTGGGTTGTTATTCGCGGGGGCACTGCGATAATCGCAGTCATCGTCGATATTTACTGTTCGGGGTTCTGATGAAGCAACCGACCATCCATGACCGCGACTTGATCGTGGGCCTGCAGAAGGGCCTGGGGTTGATGCAGTTGTTCAGCGAGGACCATCCACGCCTGACCGTGCCGCTGGCGGCGACGCTGTCGGGCCTGACCCAAAGCGCGGCGCGGCGTTTTCTGCTGACCCTGGTGCATGAGCGTTTCGTGGAGACCGACGGCCGCCAGTACTGGCTGACCGCCAAGGCACTGCGCATTGGCCAAGCCTACGTTGATTCGGCGCAACTGCCGCGCATGCTGCGGCCGATCGTCGAGCAGGTGGCGCGGACCACCCAGGAGCATGTATCGGTGGGCGTGCGCGATGATGACGACATCATTCACGTGGTTCGCAGCCGCTACAGCCACGTGTCGTCGTTGTCGATCCGGCCGGGTTCGCGTTTGCCGCTGTATTGCACGGCGAGTGGGCGGGTGTGGCTGGCGGCGCTGGAAGCGGCCGAGTTGCAGGCCTATCTGCAGCGTGTGGAATTGCGCGCGCTGACGCCTTACACCAAGACCACAATGGCGGCGCTGCAAGAGGAACTGGCGCGGGTGCGCGAGCAGGGCTTCTGCTGCGTGGACCAGGAATTCGAAGTAGGCATGGCCGTGTTGAGCGTGCCCCTGCGGGACCGCAAGGGCGAGCTGAAGGCGACGTTGTCGATTACCACCCAGGTGGCCAGGCTTAGCACCCAGGCCATGCAGCAGCGCTACCTGCCGGCGCTCTACGAAGCCCAGGCGCTGCTGCGCCCCGTGTTGTGATGCAGGGTTGCGGTTACCTCTGTGGGACCGGGCGAAGCTCGGGAAGCGACCGGCGCGGTGGTCGTGCTGTCCTCTTCCCGAGCTTCGCCCGGTCCCACAGGTGGGTGACGTCGGGCGGGATTACATGCTGTTGAAATGCGCCGTCATGCGATCCGCATCCGGCACGATGTCGCTGAACAGTTCAAACGCTTTCACCGCCTGGAACACCGCCATGGTGCCGCCGTCCAGGGTGCGGGCGCCGAGGGCACGGGCAGTACGCAGCAGTTCGGTTTCCAGCGGGAAGTAGACGATCTCGGCTACCCACAGGTCCTTGCGCAGCAATTCGGCCGGCACCGGCATGCCTGGCAGCTTGGCCATGCCCATCGGCGTGGTGTTGACCATGCCGTCGGCTTCGTTCATGGCCACGGCCAGGTCGCTGCCGGCACGGGCGCGGTTGCCCGGGAAGTGCTGGTTGAGGTTGTCAGCCAGGTCCTGTGCACGGCTGGCGTCCACGTCGAAAATGGTCAACTGCTGCACACCTTCGATCAGCAGCGCGTGCGCCACGGCCGCACCTGCGCCACCGGCCCCCATCTGCACCACGCGTTCACGCGCCGCGCCTTCCATGCCACGGCGGAAGCCTTCGGCAAAGCCCAGGCAGTCAGTGTTGTGGCCGACGCGCTTGCCGTCCTTGAGCACCACGGTGTTCACCGCGCCAATGCCACGGGCTTCCGGCGACAGATCGTCGAGCAGCGGGATGATCGCCTGCTTGCACGGGAAGGTGATGTTCAGGCCGGTGTAGGCCATGCGCTGGGCGGCGGTCAGCAGTTCTTCCAGGTGGCTGGTGTCGAGCTTGAGCTGGTCCAGGTCGATCAGGCGGTACAGGTAACCCAGGCCTTGGGCGGCGCCTTCGCGCTCGTGCAGGGCAGGGGTGCGGGAAGCCTGGATGCCAGCGCCAATCAGGCCGGCCAGTACGCTGGTTTTATTGTTCTGGGACATGCGAGTTAACCTTTCTTGTTCAACAGGTGGCTGACGTGTTCAAGCGCCAACCGATAACCATGGGTGCCAAAACCACACAGCACAGCCACGGCCATGCCGGAGATGTAGCTGTGGTGGCGGAACGTTTCGCGCGCGTGCACGTTGCTGATGTGCACCTCGATCACCGGCAGGTCGCTGGCGGTCAGGGCATCGCGAATGGCAATGGAGGTGTGGGTCCAGGCACCTGGATTGATCACGATCGCTGCGCAGCGACCGCGGGCCTGGTGAATCCAGTCGATGGCTTCGCCTTCGTGATTGCTCTGGCGAAACTCGACCACCAGGTCGTGTTCTTCGGCAGTGCGCGCGCACAAGGCAGAGACGTCGGCCAGGGTTTCGTGGCCATAAGTGGCAGGTTCACGAGTACCCAGCATATTGAGGTTCGGGCCGTTGAGCACCAGTACGGTACGGCTCATGGAGACTCTCCCTTGTTATTTTTGGTGTGAGACTGTGGAGCGAGGTGTACATAAATTGTACTAACCAGTTAATTTGGTCAAATTAATTTGTATCGCCGGTCAGCTCGATCGATCGGAGGCGGCCGTTCAACATGGTGTTACATTTGATAATGTTTCTCGATAAGCCCTAAGATGCCGGCTTCATGCGTCATTTTTTCCAGGGAATCGGTTTGTCGGATATGGAACTCACGGGCCTGTTCCTGGGCCACGCCCGCGCCTTGCGCGGCTACCTGGCAAGGCGGCTGGGCGACCCGCAACTGGCGGCGGATCTTGTGCAGGAAAGCTTCCTGCGCCTGGCCGAACAACAGCACCTGGGCAAGCTGCAGTACTCGGCCGGTTACCTCTACCGCACCGCCCGCAACCTGCTGGTGGACCACCTGCGCCAGCAAGCCCGGCGCAACACCCACGCGGTGCCTCCCGAGGCCCTGCTGACGGTGGAAGACCCCGCCGCCTGCATCGAGCTGGCCGCCATGGCCCAACAACAGCGCCAGGCCCTGCGCGACGCCATCGCACAGCTACCGCCCCGCACCCGCGAAGTGCTGCGACTCAACCGCCTGGAAGGCCTGACCCATGCCGAGGTCGCCAGTAAACTGGAAATTTCCGACAGCTCCGTGCAGAAGCATCTGGCAAAGGGCCTGGCAATGGTCATGCAGCGTTTGCAGTGACTCTGTGGGAAATGCCCTACGACAAGTGTAGGGCGTGAATGGCATAGTAGGCCCACAACGCACTGTCGAGCCCTGCCGTGAATCAACAGCCATTACCCCCAGACCTGATCGAAACCGCTGCCCAATGGGTGGTGCGTCAGGACGCTGGCGAACTCAACCAGATCGAGAAAGCCGAACTGGCCAAATGGCTGGCCCAGGACCCGCGCCACGCCGACGCCCTGGCCTTCGCCCGCCAGACCTGGGCCGCCTTGGCCTTGTAGCAGCTGCCGAAGGCGGCGTCACAGGCCCGGCTCAATGCGCGTTGCCCGCGACGCAGCCTTCGGCAGCTGCTACAAAACGGCGTCGTCTGCATCGCGGCCAAGGCCGGCTCCTACCGCGAACGGTGTAGGAGCCGACCTTGGTCGCGATGCAGGCACCGCTATTTATCCTGCTACCACTCCGCACCTGTGGGAGCGGGTTCTACCCGCGAAAAGAACACCGCGGAGTATCTGAACCACCACGGCGTCCTCTTCGCGGGCAGAGCCCGCTCCCACATAAAGACTGTCGCTGCCACAGCACCGCGCCTCCCCAAACCAAAAATAATTTACTGAGTTTCCCCCCGTCAGGCGTCTTGCTACCGAGATCCATTCTCATCACAAGAATCTGCCAACAAGGGAAGCTCAATGACTGTCATCCAACGCAAGGCAACCCCGGTCACCCGCCGGCTGGCCCTTGCCATCCACATAGGCATATTCGCGCTGCTGGCCGGGGAAGGGCTGGCCTACGCCGACGAACAACGGCGCAGCGCCGCCGGCCAGCCACGCACCACCCTTTTCGATATCCCCGCCCAGCCCCTGCAACAGGCCATCGAGCAATTCACCCAACGCACCGGCCTGATCCTGCTCTACGACAACCGCCTGCTGGCAGGTCTGCGCAGCACCCCCGTGAAGGGCAGCTACACCCCGGACGCCGCCCTTGAGCTACTGCTCCAGGGCCACCCCTTGATCCACCGCCGCAACGCGGAAGGTCTGATCACCCTGATGCCCCGCCCCGGCGCCAGCGACGGCGGTGCCATCGAACTGGACATGATCGACATCAGCGCCGAAGCCGACTCGAGCAAGCCCGGCGACTGGGTCTACCAGCAGCCCCGCGCCGTGTCGCACATCAGCCGCCAAATGATCGACAACCGCCCCCCGCGCCACGCCGCCGACATGCTCGAGGAAACCACCGGCGTCTACACCGCCGTCAACCAGCGCGACCCCGGCCTGTCGATCAACATCCGCGGCATCCAGGACTACGGCCGGGTCAACATGAACATCGATGGCATGCGCCAGAACTTCAACGTCAGCGGCCACCAGCAGCGCAACGGCGTGATCCTGGTAGACCCGGAGATGGTCGCCGGCATCGACATCGAAAAAGGCACCCAGGCGGGTCAGGGTGGAGCGGGGGTGTTGGGAGGCATCGCCACCTTCCGCACGTTTGAGGCGCGGGACTTTCTCGAGGATGGCAAGGATGTTGGTGGGCGAGTGCGGGTGGGGCATGGGATCGGCAACTTGGGGAATGGCACGCACTTCAATGGCAGTGGGTTGTTTGCGGTGGGGGATGAGCGTGGGGACATTTTGCTGGGGGTGAGCGAGCGAAGGTTTGGGGATTATCGGGCGGGGAATAACAATGATCGGCGGCTGGGGGAGCAGTTGGGGTTTCGCGATTTATGGCCGCAGACGTTTCATGATTGGTTGGCGGCGGATGTGGATTTCATGGACGGTGCAAATCGGTCGCAGATGGTGAAGTTTGGATTGAATTTGCCGAATGATCAGCGGTTGCAGGCTAGCTATTTGCGTACCAGTGCGGATGGTGGGACGGCAGGGCCGAATCTAGGCCCGACCTTTCTTGGCTATCGACGGATTGCCAGGGACAAAATGAACGTCCAGAACTACGCATTGGACTACAGCTACCAGCCCGAGAACCCGTTGATCGACGCTAAAGCAAAGCTGTATTTCGTCAACACTCAGCTGGATCGTTGGAGCGCCGGGAAGGCTGCGTCAAAAGACTCCGGCAATTACATCGCCCCTTTCGACTCGCAGTATCAGACCGTGACGTGGGGGTTGCAGGCTGAAAATACCGCTAGCTTTGATCATGGCGTAGCGGGTGTTTCCCGATGGACCGTGGGCGGTGAAGTATTCCACGACAGCTTTAACCCAAAGACTGGCTACGTGCCGGCAGAAAATCAGGATACAACGCCAATCATCATTGGCGCGACCCCTCACGGCAATCGGAGCATGGCAGCCATCTTCAACAGGTTGCAGTACGAATATGGTGACTGGCTCACCGTCGACGCGGGCCTGCGTCATGACCAGTACCGTGTTTACGGGGAAGCGCACTCGACAATTTATGAGTTTCCACCGGTGGGCACCCATAAATTTATAAAACGCCCGGTTGAGCATCGATACAACGTTGATCGCAAAGGGGGGCGCTGGTCGCCCAACTTCGGCATAGGTATCAAGCCAGGGCTCGAGTGGGCACAAATTTATGGAAGTTGGGGGAGGGGGTGGCGACCACCTAGCGTAAGTGAGGTATTTATGTCGGGCAGCCCGCATGCTGGCGGCGGAAGCGCTTTGTTATTTCCCAATCCCACGTTGCAACCTGAGTCCTCGGAAAACTGGGAGTTGGGGGTCAATATATTCAAACGTGCTGTGCTGTTTGCTGATGACCGCTTGGCTATGAAGGTCAATTACTTTGATACGCGCATCGATAAGATGATGTTCATGATGCTGGGCGTAATTCCGCCGCGTTCTGATGTGAATAATAGTTACACAAACCTTGCGAACGTTAATAATCTGAAACAAGTCAGGTATCGCGGTGTTGAGTATCGGGTTGATTACGATGTTGAACGGGTTTATGCTGGGCTCACTTACACGAGAATGATTGGGCAAAACGAATTTTGCGGTCTTGAAAATTATATGGCTGGCGCCACGAAGTGGACCGCAATCCCAGGTAATCCTAATCTGCATATATGGTCCGACGACCATAAAGCTAATATGAAGTCCCAGTGTAATTATATTGTCGGGAGTGCTACCTATACGCCCGCAGATCGTGGCTCTTTAACGTTGGGTGCCCGCTTCTTCGATAAAAGGCTAGATGTGGGCGTACGCACCAGATATAGCGCTGGATTTGGCAATGACTTGGATAAAGGTGCTCAGAAGGTAAGGTGGGATCTTGCCGCTTGGCCTTCTTATGTGGCCTATGATTTGTACGGGAGTTACGCAGCAACCAAGGATCTTACAGTCTTCCTGGCATTGGAGAATGCAACGGATGAAGCGTACTTTGTGCCTAAAGCTGATTTCGAGAACCTGGCAATAGCGCGTGGCCGGACATTGACGGGCACGCTGCAATACACATTTTGACTGTTTGCGTGAAAGGATAATAAGTTTTGCCCCTGTCGGGCGAAGAAGTGACGGCTTTATCCGTCGAACGTACCAGAGGTACTGTTATGAACATTTCTGTTAGCTATAAACCAGAGTTGGGCGCTTCCAAGATCAGCGACTATCTGCAAAGTTGGGAGGCCGGTTTCGTAACCGCCGGGCATGGGGCGGGGGCAACCGGAGGGTTTAATACCTCCAGCATGATTCTTCCTCCCACCACCGGCGATCAATACGCCACCGGAAGTAAAACTTCGAACTACGCAATGATTGCTGAGAGCGATACTGCTAATGGCCTGAATTACGTATTCAAAATGTTTGGCGCGCCGAGCCCCAACATGAACCACTACCTGTGGGGCACGTTGGACAACATCCAACTCGGCCAGGACCTCAACGGCGGCAAAGGCACCAACTTTACCCTCGCTGAAAACAACGTCTCCTTCAACGGCCTAAACCTCTCCGCCCCCGATGGCGCCGGCCGCGAAGGCAACCCCGTCCACGAAGTCGTCTACGGCCTGATGAAAGGCAACGCCGACCCTCTGGAAGCCACCCTCAACAAACTCCTCGCGGAGTACAACCTGTCCACCGCCGCAACCTTCGACCAGGTCGCAGCCGCAGCCCCCGTGGCAGCACCCGTGGCCATGCCGAACCTGGTACTGGCCAGCGCCGACCAATCCTGGTGGGACTGGGCCTTCGCTGCCTAAACCCCAGGCATAAAAAAGCGAGTGGAAGATTTCTCTCCCACCCGCTTCGCTGACACAGCGCTGTGACCCGAGGTTCTCTAGGCCAGGGTCATGGCGCTCTTGAATTGTGGGGAACGCCGGGCATTCCGTCAACGCCGCTCGGCGGGCTCCTGTGGATATCTTTGCAAGGAAACCCCTGAATGATCCGCTCTGGCAATGAATTGCGCAGTGCGCTGGCGGCTGCCCGGCGTTCGTTGGTGGACATTGGCGTGTTTTCGGCGGTGATCAACCTGCTGATGCTGGCGCCAGCGCTGTACATGTTGCAGGTGTATGACCGGGTGCTGGCCTCTGGCAACGAGATGACGCTGCTGATGCTGACGCTGATGATCCTTGGCGTGCTGGCGCTGATGGGCGCGCTGGAATGGTTGCGCGGTTTGTTGGTGATTCGCCTCGGGGCGCGCCTGGAAATCACCTTGCAAGGGCGGGTGCACGACGCCGCCCATGCCGCGCAGTTGCGCGAGGGGCAGGGCGCAGCGGGGCTGGCCTTGCAGGACCTGTCCAGCCTGCGGCAGTTCGCCAGCGGCACGGCGTTGTTCGTCTTGTTCGACGCGCCATGGTTTCCGCTGTTTCTGTGGGTGATGTTTCTGTTTCACCCTGCGTTGGGCGGACTGGCGCTGGGCGGCGCGGTGCTGCTGGTGCTGCTGGCCTGGCTCAACGAGCGGTTGTGCGGGAGGCATCAGGCGCAGGCTGGGCAATTGGCGCAGGCAGCGGCCCAGCAGGCCACCGCACACTTGGCCAACGCCGAGGCGGTGCAGGCCATGGGCATGCTCGATGCCTTGCGCGGGCGCTGGCAGGTGCAGCAGCAAGGCTTTCTGGCGGTGCATGGGCTGGCCAGTGAGCGGTCGGCGGCGGTAGGCGCCTGGTCCAAGGGCATCCGCCTGGCCTTGCAGTCGCTGGTACTGGGACTGGGCGCGTGGCTGGCAGTGAACCAGCAGATCAGTCCCGGGATGATGATCGCTGGCTCCATCCTGATGGGGCGGGTGCTGGGGCCCATCGATCAACTGATCGGGGCGTGGAAGCAATGGGGCCCGGCTCGCGATGCCTATCGGCGGCTGGGGCAACTGCTCGATGAGCATCCGCCAGCGCCTGATCCACTGCGTCTGCCTGCGCCCAAAGGCGCAGTGGTGTTGCAAGGTGTGGACGCTGGGCCGCCGGGCCGCAGCCAGCCGACGTTGCACGGGCTGGCGTTCAGCCTGCCAGCGGGTAGCGTGCTCGGGGTGATCGGCCCATCGGGCAGCGGCAAGTCGACCCTGGCACGGGTGCTGGTGGGGGTGTGGCAACCCAGCGCTGGCCAGGTGCGTCTGGACAGCGCCGAGCTTGCCCAGTGGCCGCCCCGGCAACTGGGGCCGCAGATCGGCTACCTGCCCCAGGATATTCAGTTGTTCGCTGGCACGGTGGCGGAGAACATCGCCCGTTTCGGGCCTGCCGACGGCGGCAAGGTGCTGGCCGCCGCAGCCTTGGCCGGGGTGCATGAGCTTGTCTTGCAATGGCCTCGAGGCTATGACACTCGTCTGGGCGAAGGCGGTGCCGGGCTGTCCGGTGGGCAGAAACAACGTATCGCGCTGGCCCGCGCACTTTATGGGCTACCGGCGCTGATCGTGCTGGACGAACCCAACGCCAACCTCGACGAAGCGGGGGAGCACGCACTGCTGGCAGCCATCGACCAGCTCAGGGCATTGCAGCGCACGGTCATCCTGATGACCCACCGGGCCAATGTGCTGAGCCGCGTCGATCACCTGCTGATCCTGCGTGACGGCCAACTGCATCGCTTTGGCCCTGCCGCCTCGGTGCTGGCCCACCAGGAGGTGGCTGCATGAGCCCGATACCCAACGAACGAGCCGCCGCCCGCCTGGGCTGGACCCTGTTGCTGCTGGGCCTGGGCGGCTTTTTCGCCTGGGCCATGTGGGCGCCGCTGGACCAGGGCGTGGCGGTGGCCGGGCACCTCACCGTGGTGGGCCAGCGGCAGACGGTGCAACACGCCAGCGGCGGGGTGGTGGAAAGCATCCTGGTCAGCGACGGTCAGCCGGTGGAGGCTGGCCAGCCATTGATGCGGTTGCAGCAACCGATCCTGCAGAGCCAGGTACGCAACCTGCGTCACCAGTGGCAGGCGGCCGAAGCGCAGATGGCGCGCTTGAGCGCCGAACAACACGGTGAAACACCCGTGTTCCCGGCGAATCTGGACCCGGCTGTGCAGGCTTTGCACCAGCAACTTTTCGAGCGCCGCGCCAGCAGCCTGCTCAGTGAACGCCAGGCGCTCAACGCCAGCCTGCTCGGCAGCCAGTCGCAACTGAAAAGCGTGCAAGCGGCGCTCTCAGGCCAGCAACAACAGCAGCGCAGCCTGCAAGGCCAGGTCAACAGCTTGCAGAGCTTGGCCAGCGAAGGTTTCGTCAGCCAGCATCGCGCATTGGAGTCGGGGCGCCAGCTCAGTCAGCTGGGAGTAGCCATAGACGAGAGCCACGGGCGCATCGGCCTGCTGCGCCGCCAGATTGAAGAACAGCAGGTGCGTTACCGCCAGCTTGAAGAAACCTTCCGCCGCGACGCCACCAGCCAACTGGCCGACACCCGCCAGCAGGCTGAAGACCTGCGCCATCGCCTGGCCGTGGCCGAGCGCGAACTGGCCGCCAGTACCTTGCTGGCGCCGGTGGCCGGGCGCGTCAGCGGCTTGCAGGTCAGCACCTTGGGCGAAGTGGTCAAGCCCGGCCAGGTACTGCTGGATATCGTGCCGCGCGGCAAGCCCCTGCAGGTGGAAGCGCGGCTGCCCGTGGACACGGTCGACAAGGTCCGCATCGGTTTGCCGGTGGCGCTGCTGTTCCCGGCTTTCAACCAGAGCACCACGCCGCGCGTGCCCGGCAGGGTGACCCTGATCGGCGCCGATCGCCAGCAGGACGAGCGCACGGGCGAGCCGTACTACCTGCTGCGTGCCGAGGTCAGCGGCCAGTCGCAACTGGGCGGCCTAACCTTGCAGCCGGGCATGCCGGTGCAGGCGTTCATCCGCACGGGCGAGCGCTCGTTGCTCAATTACCTGCTCAAACCGCTGCGTGACCGCAGCCGCCTGGCGTTGGTGGAGGAATGATGAAGACGCGAATAGCCGTGTTGCTGATCTGCCTGGCCCCCAGCGCCCAGGCCCTGAGCTTGCTCGACGCCTACCAGTTGGCGCAACGCAATGACCCTGCCTGGCAGGCCGCCAGCGCTGCCCGCGACGCGGGGCTTGAACATCAGGCCATTGGCCGCGCTGCCTTGCTGCCCACCCTGAACTGGAGCTACAACACCTCACGCAACCAGTCCGAGGTGAGCCAAGGGGCTCAGCGCCAGGACCGCGATTACCGCAGCCATGCCGCCACCTTGAGCCTGCAACAACCGTTGCTGGATTTCGACGCCCTGGCGCGCTATCGACAGGGCAACGCCCAGGCGGAGATGGCGCGACGGCAATGGCAGGGTGAGCAGCACGCCTTGCTGGCCAAGGTGGTGCGCCTGTACAGCAACGCCCTGCTGGCGGCCCGGCGGGCGCAGTTGGTGCGTGAGCGCAAGCATGCCCTGGGCGAGCGCCTGGCGCTGAATCAACGGCTGCTGGCGGGCGGCGCGGGCACCCACACCGACGTGCTGGAAACCCAGGCACGGCTGAACCTGGCGGTGGCGGAAGAGATCGAGGCCCTGGACGCCCAGGATGTGGCTGCACGCACGTTGCAGGGGGTGATCGGGGAGCGTGTCGCCCTGTCGCAGTTGCAACCGCTGGCAGACGGATTCGCGTTGCCGTCCCTGATCCCTGCCGACTTCGACAGCTGGCAACGCCTGGCCTTGCAGCGCAACCATCAGCTGGCGGCGCGGCAGCAGGGCCTGGCGGTGGCAGAACAGGAAGTACAGCGCCAGCGCGCCGGGCATCTGCCCAAGGTCAGTCTCTACGCCAGCAGCCGACAGTCCCGATCGGAATCGGAAAACACCTACCAGCAGGCCTTCGACACCCACAGCATCGGCGTGCAAGTGAGCGTGCCATTGTTTGCCGGTGGCGGCGTCAGCGCGGCGACCCGCCAGGCCGGCAACCGCCTGTCCCAGGCGCGGCATGAACTGGACGGTCAGATCGTCGCCACCCTCGACACCCTGCGCCGCCATTACAACGCGGCGCGCAGCGGCCAGGCGCGGGTAGCGGCCTACGGCATGGTCGCCGCCAGCGCCGAAGCGCAACTGCAGGCCACGCGCAAAAGCCTGCTGGGGGGCGAACGCATCAACCTGGACGTGCTGGATGCCGAACAGCAACTGTACCGCGCGCGATTGCAGCTGCGCGAAGCGCAACATGCGTGGCTGCTGGCCTGGGTAGACCTGCAGGCCACCGCTGGCACTTTCGACGAAGACGGTTTACGCCGCATAGCAACCCATTTCCGCTGACATTGGTCCCAGCTGTACCGGCCTCATCGCGAGCAAGCTTTGCTCCCACAGTGGAAAGCCCGCCACCGCGGATGGCACACCACTGTGAGAGCAAACTTTACCCTTGTGCTTAAGCCCAACACCTTAGACTGGCTCAACACTGTGGGAGCAAAGCTTGCTCGCGATGAGGCCCTATCTGACACCCTGCTGCCTGCATCGCGACCCAGGTCGGCTCCTACTGCGGCGCCAAATGCGCCACCATGAACTCGATAAACGCCCGGGTCTTCTGCGGTACCCGCCGCGCCGACGGATACACGGCGTTGATGCTGATCGGCGGCGCCTGCCAGTCGCACATCACCGCCACCAGGCGCCCCTCGGCCAGGGCCTGTTCGACAATAAACGCCGGCAACAGCGCAATGCCCATCCCGCCCTCGGCCGCCGTGGCCAGCAGGTCGCCGTTGTTGGCATGCAAAGGCCCGGTCACGTGCACCCGCTGGGTATCGCGGCCATTGCTCAATTGCAGGCTGACGCCACTCTGCAGGTAGCCATAGTTCAGGCATTTGTGGGCAATCAGGTCCCGCGGCTCCTGCGGCGTGCCATGGCGCTCCAGGTAGGCCGGTGAAGCCACCAGCACCCGCGGCGCCGGGGCCAGTTGCTTGGCCACCATGCTGGAATCGCCCAGGCTGGCAATGCGGATGGTCACGTCGAAACCGCCGCGCACCGGGTCCACCTGCTGGTCGCTGAGCACCAGTTGCAGTTCGATCTGCGGGTGCTGTTCATGAAACAGCGGCACCAGCGGGCCCAGTTTGCACAGCCCGAACGACATCGGCGCGTTGACCCGCAACACCCCACGGGCCTCGCCCAACCCACTGCGCGCACGCTGCTCGGCCTCGTCCACCGAGGCCAGCACTTCACGCACCGCTTCGTAGTACTCGGCGCCCGCCTCGGTCAGGTGCAGGCTGCGGGTGGTGCGCTGCAGCAATTGCACGCCCAGGTCCTCTTCCAGCGCCTGTATCTGCTTGCTGATTTTCGAGCGCGGTACGTCCATCGCACGGGCGGCGGCAGCGAAGCCGTTTTCGTTGACGGTGGTGACAAACGCGCGCATGGCGTCGATACGGTCCATCGGTGTCCCCAAATTGGAATCAATGATTCTCAATTCTATGGAATTGTCTCGGATATTGCACGCGCCTACATTAGCACCAAGCCGGACGCACACAGCTCCCCAAGACGGGCACCCGCATCCGCCACCTTGAACCCTGAACTCTCGACATCTGAAAAGGAATACACCATGTCCATCCGCGAACTGCTGAACCCAACCAACGCCGCCCTGATCCTGATCGACCACCAGCCACAGATGGCCTTCGGTGTGCAGTCCATCGACCGTCAGACCCTGAAGAACAACACCGTAGGCCTGGCCAAGGTCGCCAAGATCTTCAACGTGCCGACGATCTACACCTCGGTGGAAACCGAAAGCTTCAGCGGTTTCATCTGGCCGGAGCTGCTGGGTGTCAACCCAGGCCAGAAGCCCATCGAGCGCACCTCGATGAACAGCTGGGAAGACGCCAAGTTCGTGGAAGCGGTGAAGGCCACCGGCCGCAAGAAGCTGATCATCGCCGCCCTGTGGACCGAAGTGTGCCTGACCTTCCCGGCGCTGGAAGCCATGGCCGAAGGCTACGAGGTGTACATCGTGACCGACGCCAGCGGCGGCACCACCCAGGAAGCCCACGACATGTCGGTGCAACGCATGATTCAAGCCGGTGCGGTACCGGTGACCTGGCAGCAAGTGTTGCTCGAATTCCAGCGCGACTGGGCCCACAAGGACACCTATGACGCGGTCATGGGCCTGGTGCGCGAGCACAGCGGCGCCTACGGCATGTGCGTGGACTACGCCTACACCATGGTCCACAAAGCCCCCCAGCGTCAGGTCAACTAAGCCCGGCGTCCGGGGCCGCCAGGCCCCGGTTCGCCTTACCGCATCCGTGTGAAAGGAGTCAGGCATGAACATCGAAATGGCAGATGGCGTGGTCACCCTGCTGGTACGCCACCGCATCAGCAAAGGCCGTGAACCGGCTTACGAAGAATGGCTGCGCCGCATTATCGGCACTGCCCGCAGCTACCCCGGCCATCTGGGCATCGATGTCATGCGTGGCCAAAGCGACGGCCTGCAACTGTTCACCAGCGTGCTGCGCTTTGCCAGCACCGAACAGCTGCAAACCTGGCTCGACTCCAGCGACCGCATGCGTCTGGTGGAAGAAGCCAAGCCCATGCTGGCCGACGGCGACCAACTGGAAATCAACAACGATCGCGAATTCTGGTTCACCCCGGTGGACGCAGGCGCCCCCCAGCCACCGCGTTGGAAGCAGGCCTGCGTGACCTTCATGGTCATTCTGCCGCTGAGTTTCATCGTGCCGCTGCTGTGGGGCCCGATCTTCAAGCTGATTCCCTGGCTGGGCGGTTATGCCCCGTCCAACACCGTCATCACCCTGAGCGTCGTGCTGCTGGTGGTCTACGTCTTCATGCCGCGCGTCACCCGCTGGCTGAGCGGCTGGCTGCAAGCCCGTTGACCCCAACGCCCGTTGAACCCGGACAATAAGGAACCCTGTCATGAACACCCCCGTCATCGCTGATCTGATCCTGCACAACGGCCGCCTGCACACCGTCGACCGCGCCAAACCCAAGGCCAGCGCCGTGGCCATCAAGGACGGCAAGTTCGTCGCCGTAGGCACCGACGCTGAAGCCATGGCCCTGCGCGGCAGCGCCACCCAGGTCATCGACCTGCGCGGGCGCACGGTGATCCCCGGGCTCAACGACTCGCACCTGCACCTGATCCGCGGTGGCCTGAACTACAACCTGGAACTGCGCTGGGAAGGCGTGCCGTCGCTGGTCGATGCCCTGGCCATGCTCAAGGAGCAGGCCCTGCGCACCCCGGCGCCGCAGTGGGTGCGCGTGGTGGGTGGCTGGAACGAATTCCAGTTCGCCGAAAAGCGCATGCCCACCCTGGACGAACTGAACAAGGCCGCGCCCGACACCCCGGTGTTCGTGCTGCACCTGTACGACCGCGCCTTGCTCAACCGCGCAGCCTTGCGCGTGGTGGGCTATGACCGCAACACGCCCAACCCACCGGGTGGCGAGATTCAGCGCGATGCCCAGGGCAACCCCACCGGCATGCTGGTGGCGCGGCCCAATGCGATGATTTTGTATTCCACCCTCAGCAAAGGCCCGAAACTGCCGCTGGAATACCAAGTCAACTCCACCCGCCAGTTCATGCGTGAGCTCAATCGCCTGGGCGTCACCAGCGCCATCGACGCCGGCGGCGGCTTCCAGAACTTCCCCGATGACTACGAGGTGATCAACGAACTGGCCGCTAAAGACCAGCTGACCGTACGCATCGCCTACAACCTGTTCACCCAAAAGCCAAAGGAGGAGCTGGCCGACTTCCAGCACTGGACCGCCAGCACCCGCTACGGTCAGGGCAACGACTTTTTGCGCAACAACGGTGCCGGCGAGATGCTGGTGTTCTCCGCCGCCGACTTCGAAGACTTCCTGGAACCGCGCCCGGACCTGCCCGCCACCATGGAGCAGGACCTGGAACCGGTGGTGCGCCACCTGGTGGAGCAGCGCTGGCCGTTCCGCCTGCACGCCACCTATGACGAATCCATCTCGCGGATGCTGGACGTGTTCGAGAAGGTCAACCGTGACATTCCCTTCAACGGGCTGCCCTGGTTCTTCGACCACGCCGAGACCATCACGCCGAAGAACATCGAACGGGTGAAGGCCTTGGGCGGCGGCATCGCCATCCAGGACCGCATGGCCTTCCAGGGCGAATACTTCGTCGACCGCTACGGCAAGAAGGCCGGCGAACAGACCCCGCCGATCCAGCGCATGTTGGCCGAGGGCGTGCCAGTGGGCGCGGGCACCGATGCCACGCGGGTGTCGAGCTACAACCCGTGGACCTCGCTGTACTGGATGGTCAGCGGCAAGACCGTGGGCGGCCTGGAGCTTTATCCACAGGGCTTGGAGCGTGACACGGCGCTGGAGCTGTACACCCACGGCAGTGCCTGGTTCTCATCGGAGCAGGGCAAGAAGGGCCAGATCAAGGTTGGGCAACTGGCGGACCTGGTGGCGTTGTCGGCGGACTATTTCAGCGTCGAGGAAGAGGCGATCAAGTGGATTGAATCGTTGCTGACCGTAGTAGACGGCAAGGTGGTGCACGCGGCGGGCGAGTTCGACCAGTTGGCACCGCCGACCATTCCGGTCACCCCGGACTGGTCACCCGTAGCGATCGTGCCGGGCCATTGGCGGCCGCAGTCGCCGGTATTGCAGCAGGTGCATCAGTGCAGCGGGCCATGCGGCGTGCATGCCCACAGCCACGACAGGGCGCGGCAGTCGAGCGTACCGGTCAGTGATTTCCAGGGGTTCTGGGGGGCGTTTGGTTGTTCGTGTTTTGCGTTTTAGTTCACAGAGGCCCATTTGTGGGAGCGGGCTCTGCCCGCGAAAAGCACACCGCGATTTATCTGAAACTACGCGGCGGTCTTTTCGCGGGCAGAGCCCGCTCCCACAATGGTTAGCTGTGAGGTTTGCGTGCCTTAGCGGCGAACCAGCAGCACACCCGATTCCATGTGATGGGTATACGGGAACTGGTCAAACAACGCGCAACGCTCGATACGGTGGGTATCGTGCAACTGGGCGATGTTGGCCGCCAGCGTCTCCGGGTTGCAGGAGATATACAGGATGTTGTCGAAACGACGAGTCAGCTCGCAGGTATCCGGGTCCATGCCCGCACGCGGCGGGTCGACGAACACGCTGCCGAACTCGTAGCTCTTCAGGTCAACGCCCTGCAGGCGACGGAACGGACGCACCTCGTTCAGCGCTTCGGTCAATTCCTCGGCGCTCAGGCGCACCAGGGTGACGTTATCCACAGCGTTGTCGGCCAGGTTGTTCAGCGCCGCGTTCACCGAGGTCTTGCTGATTTCGGTGGCCAGCACCTTGCGCACACGAGTGGCCAGGGGCAGGGTGAAGTTGCCGTTGCCGCAATACAGCTCCAGCAGGTCGTCATCACGCTGGCCCAGGGCTTCATAGGCCCAGGTCAGCATCTTCTGGTTCACCGTGCCGTTGGGCTGGGTGAACGCGCCTTCGGGCTGCTGATAACTGAATACGCGGCCTGCCACGTCCAGCTTTTCCACGGCGAAGTCGCGGCCAATCACCACGCGCTTGCCCTTGGAACGGCCGATCAGGCTGATGCCCAGATCGGCGGCCAGTTGCTCGGCGGCCACTTGCCAGTGCTCGTCCAGCGGGCGGTGGTAGCACAGGGTGACCATGGCATCGCCGGCCAGGGTGGTCAGGAACTCCACCTGGAACAGTTTGTTGCTCAGCGCGTCATTGGCTTGCCAGGCGGCTTTCAGCTTGGGCATCAGTTCGTTGATGCGCAGGCTGGCGATCGGGAATTCCTCGATCAGGATGGCCGTGTGCTTCTCGCCCGGGGCAAACATGGCGTAGTGACGCTGGCCGTCCTGGCGCCACAGGCGGAACTCGGCGCGCAGGCGGTAGTGCTCGCGCGGCGAATCGAACACCGCCGGTTCCGGGGCATCGAACGGCGCCAGCAGCTCGCGCAGGCGCGCCGTTTTCTCGTCCAGTTGGCGGCTGTAGTCCGCCGGGTTCACTACCGTACTCATGCGTTGAACCAGCCCAGCTTGATGACGAACAGGATCGACAGAATGATCAGCGCCGGGTTCAGGTCACGGGTACGGCCCGACAGCAGCTTGATCAGTGTCCAGGAAATGAAGCCGAAGGCAATGCCGTTGGCGATCGAGTAGGTGAACGGCATGGCCAGGGCGGTGACCACCACGGGCGCGGCCTCGGTGATGTCGTCCCAGTTGATTTCCGCCAGGCCCGACATCATCAGCACGGCTACGAACAGCAGGGCAGGGGCGGTGGCGAAGGCCGGCACGCTGCCCGCCAGCGGGGCGAAGAACAGCGCCAGGATGAACAGCAGGGCCACCACGATGGCAGTCAGGCCGGTACGGCCACCGGCGCTCACGCCGGCTGCCGACTCGATGTAGCTGGTGGTGGTCGAGGTGCCCAGCAGGGAACCGGCCATGGCCGCAGTGCTGTCGGCGATCAGGGCACGGCCCATTTTCGGCATGTGGCCGTCCTTGCCCATCAGACCGGCGCGCTTGGCCACGCCGATCAGGGTGCCGGAGTTGTCGAACAGGTCAACGAACAGGAAGGCGAAGATCACGCTGACCAGGCCCACGTTCAGTGCGCCCTTGATGTCCAGCTGCAGGAAGGTCGGGGCCAGCGAAGGGGGCATGGACACCACGCCGCCGAACGGGCTGAAGTGCATCAGGATCGAGACGATGGTCACCGCCAGGATGCCGATCAGCACCGCGCCGCGCACTTTCAGGGCCTCCAGGCCCACGATCAGCACAAAGCCCAGGGTGGCCAGGATAGGCGCAGGCTGTTTCAGGTCGCCCAGACCCACCAGGGTGGCCGGGTTGCCGACCACGATACCGGCGTTGTGCAGGGCGATCAGCGCCAGGAACAGGCCGATACCAGCCGCAATGGCCGAACGCAGGGGCAGGGGGATGCTGTTGACGATCCATTCGCGGATGCGAAAGATCGACAGCAGGAAGAACAGCACCGCCGAGATGAACACCGAACCCAGCGCGGTCTGCCAGGTGTAACCCATGTGCAGCACCACGGTGTAGGTGAAGAAGGCGTTCAGGCCCATGCCCGGCGCCAGGGCGATCGGGTAGTTGGCGATCAGGCCCATCACGGTGGAGCCGATGGCGGCGGCCAGGCAGGTGGCGACGAACACCGCGCCCTTGTCCATGCCGGTCTCGCCGAGGATGCTCGGGTTGACGAACAGGATGTAGGCCATGGCCAGGAACGTGGTGATGCCCGCCAGTATCTCGGTACGCACGTTGGTGTTGTGTGCTTTTAGTTGAAACAGCCTTTCCAGCATGCCTGATCCCCGTGGCGCGCCCCGGCGCCGTGAATGAATTGACCCCTCAAGCAAAGCACAAGCTCGCGCGGGGGCCGAAAAAAGCCGCGCATCATACCAGCATGGTTGGCTTGGGGTGAACGTTTGCCCGTCTTTTCGGGGGGGATGCTGATGGCCTCATCGCGAGCAAGCTTTGCTCCCACAGTGTGATGCCATCCACGGTGGTTGGCTTGACACTGTGGGAGCAAAGCTTGCTCGCGATGAGGCCGGCAAGGCGTCAACCAGGATTGCGGTTATGCATATGATCGCGCTTGGCCAGGGTAGGGAACAGTTTGATCCAGATCCCGGTAATCGCCAGCGTCCCCACGCCACCCAGCACCACCGCCGGCACCGTGCCGAACCAATGCGCCGTCAGCCCCGACTCAAACTCGCCCAGCTGGTTCGAAGCCCCGATAAACAGCCCGTTCACCGCACTCACCCGCCCCCGCATCTCATCGGGCGTCTCCAGCTGCACAAATGCCCCGCGAATCACCATGCTGATCATGTCTGCCGCGCCCAGCACCGCCAGGGTCGCCAGGCTGAACCAGAACGAAGTGGACAGCCCAAAGGCAATCGTAGCCACGCCAAACACACCCACGCCGGTAAACATGATGCGCCCCACCTTGCGCTCGATGGGGAAGCGCGACAGCCAGAACGACATCAGCAACGCCCCCACCGCTGGCGCCGAACGCAGCAGGCCCAGGCCCCACGGGCCGGTCAGCAGGATGTCGCGGGCAAACACCGGCAGCAGCGCCGTGGCGCCGCCCAGCAGCACGGCAAACAGGTCCAGGGAGATGGCGCCGAGGATATCCGGGCGGCTGCGGATGAAATTGATGCCCGCCAGCAAGGATTGCAGGGTGGCCTTGCCCTTGTTCAGCGGGGTCTGGCGCGCAGGCAGGCTAAGCATCAGCGACAGCGCGATCACGTACAGCACCACCGTGGGGCCGTATACCCAGACGCTGCCGAAGGCATACAGGAAGCCACCCAGGGCCGGCGCGACGATGGTCGCGGTCTGCATGGCCGACGCCGAGGCCGCCACCGCGCGTGGGAACAGCTCGGCAGGGACGATATTGGGCAGCAGCGCCTGGGTGGTGGGCATTTCAAACGCCCGGGCGGCGCCCAGCAAGAAGGCCAGCACAAATATCATGTCGCGGCTGACGTTGTCGGTACTGCTGCCAATCACCAGGGCCAAGGCGATCAGGGCCTGGGCGGCCTGGCACAGGGCTGCCACCTTGCGGCGGTCGTAGCGGTCGGCCACGTGGCCGGTGTGCAGCATGAACAGCACGCGGGGGGTGAACTCGACCAACCCCACCAGACCCAGGTCCAGCACGCTGCCGGTCAGTTGGTAGAGGTGCCAGCCGATGGCCACGGTGAGCATCTGGAAACCGCTGGCGGTAAACACCCGCGCCAGCCAGAAGGCCATGAAAGGACGGTGACGGCGCAGCAGCACAGCAGAACTGGACATGGGACAGGGCGACCTCGCGAGCGGAATGCGCGAGATTATCATTACTTTGTAACGCCAGGTTACGGAAAAACAGGTCGATGACGTTCGCCGCCATCCTCTCGCCCGATCCCCGAAAATCGCTGCAAGCCCTGCTTTAGCAGGGTGAGGCAACCTGCCGCGTGACAATCGACCACGCGGTTATATGGGCAGATTGGGTCTACTCTTTCACTGGTAATTGATCCAGATCAATACGCTGTGCCAAGGCACGGTGTGCTGACCGCTGGTCATTGCCGCACTTGCACACCAAGAACACTTTTCGCGCGCCGCACTCATTAACCGTGAGGGCCGTCGGCGCGGTATGACGGGGGCGTCCCCGGCACACGCAGATGAATCATCTGATAGAGGAAACCATATGTTCGGCTTAGAGGCTCTAGATCTCGCCCGAATGCAGTTCGCGTTTACGGTATCGTTTCACATCCTGTTCCCTGCCATCACCATCGGTCTGGCCAGTTTCCTGGCTGTGCTCGAAGGCCTGTGGCTCAAGACCAAGGATGACACCTATCGCGACCTGTACCATTTCTGGTCGAAAATTTTCGCCGTCAACTTCGGTATGGGCGTGGTCTCGGGCCTGGTCATGGCCTACGAGTTCGGCACCAACTGGAGCCGTTTCACCGACTTCGCAGGCGCGGTCACTGGCCCGCTGCTGACGTATGAAGTGCTGACGGCGTTCTTCCTGGAAGCCGGTTTCCTCGGCGTCATGCTGTTCGGCTGGAACCGCGTGGGCCGTGGCCTGCACTACTTCTCCACCGTCATGGTGGCCGTGGGCACGCTGATCTCCACCTTCTGGATCCTGGCGTCCAACAGCTGGATGCAGACCCCGCAGGGCTACGAGATCGTCGACGGTCGCGTGATCCCGGTGGACTGGCTGGCGGTGATCTTCAACCCCTCGTTCCCGTTCCGCCTGGCGCACATGGCCATCGCCGCCTTCGTCGCCACCGCGTTCTTCGTCGGCGCCTCGGCGGCCTGGCACCTGCTGCGTGGCCGCGACAACGCTGCCATCCGCAAGATGTTCTCCATGGCCATGTGGATGGCGCTGATCGTCGCGCCTATCCAGGCCTTCGTCGGTGACGCCCACGGCCTGAACACCCTGGAGCACCAGCCGGCCAAGATCGCCGCCATCGAGGGCCACTGGGAAAACGTCGGCAACGAGCCGACCCCGCTGATCCTGTTCGGCATCCCGGACATGAAGGAAGAGAAAACCAAGTACGCCATCGAAGTGCCGTACCTGGGCAGCCTGATCCTGACCCACAGCCTGGACAAGCAGATCCCGGCGCTCAAGTCGTTCCCGCCTGAAGACCGTCCGAACTCGCTGATCGTGTTCTGGTCGTTCCGCATCATGGCCGGCCTGGGCATGCTGATGATCGCCGTGGGCCTGTGGAGTGCCTGGCTGCGCTGGCGCGGCGGGTTGTACACCAACCGCCTGTTCCTGACCCTGGCCATGTGCATGGGGCCATCGGGCCTGATCGCGCTGCTGGCCGGCTGGTTCACCACCGAAATCGGCCGTCAGCCGTGGGTGGTCTACGGCCTGATGCGCACCACGGACGCGGTGTCCAACCACAGCGCCGCCCAGATGAGCATCACCCTGGTGCTGTTCGTGCTGGTCTACTTCTCGCTGTTCGGTACCGGTTTCGGCTACATGATGCGCCTGGTGCGCAAGGGTCCGAAAACCCACGAAGGCGCCGAAGCTACCCACGGTGGTCCTGGCCAGAACCGCACGCCTGCACGTCCCCTCTCCGCTGCCCACGAAGGCACCGAAGAAGGCACCGTCGACAGCCTGAACAAGGGGAACTGAGTCATGGGTATTGATCTGCCACTGATTTGGGCAATCATCATTATCTTCGGCGTGATGATGTACGTGATCATGGACGGTTTCGACCTGGGCATCGGGATTCTCTTCCCGTTCCTGAAGGGCGAATCGGACCGTGACGTGATGATGAACACCGTCGCCCCGGTATGGGACGGCAACGAAACCTGGCTGGTACTGGGTGGCGCGGCACTGTTCGGCGCCTTCCCGCTGGCCTACTCGGTGGTGCTGGAAGCCCTGTACCTGCCGCTGATCTTCATGCTGATCGGCCTGATCTTCCGCGGCGTGGCGTTCGAGTTCCGCTTCAAGGCGCGTGACAACAAGCGCCACATCTGGGACAAGGCCTTCATCGGCGGCTCCCTGGTTGCCACCTTCTTCCAGGGCGTGGCCCTGGGTGCCTTCATCGATGGTATCCCGGTGGTCAACCGTGCCTACGCCGGTGGTGGCCTGGACTGGCTGACGCCGTTCAGCGTGTTCTGTGGCCTGGCGCTGATCGTGGCCTACGCCCTGCTGGGGTGCACCTGGCTGATCATGAAGACCGAAGGCAGCCTGCAGGAGGCCATGCACAAGCTGGCCAAGCCGCTGACCCTGGTGCTGCTGGTGGTGACCGGTATCGTCAGTATCTGGACGCCGCTGACCCACGCCGACATCGCCAGCCGCTGGTTCAGCATGCCTAACCTGCTGTGGTTCATGCCGGTGCCGCTGCTGGTGCTGCTGTCGGTGTACGCGCTGCTCAAGTCGGTGTCGCAGCGCGCCCACTACATGCCGTTCATCATGACCCTGATCCTGATCTTCCTGGGTTACAGCGGCCTGGGCATCAGCCTGTGGCCGAACATCATCCCGCCGTCGATCTCGATCTGGGATGCTGCTTCGCCGCCGCAAAGCCAGGGGTTCATCCTGGTGGGCACGCTGTTCATCATCCCGTTCATCCTGGTGTACACCTTCTGGAGCTACTACGTGTTCCGCGGCAAGGTGAAACCAGAGGATGGCTACCACTGATAGTGCTGTGTGACGGTACTGGCTGTGGGAGCGGGTTCTACCCGCGAAAAGGGCAATGCGTTATCACAGTGAGTACGCTGTGTTCTTTTCGCGGGCAGAGCCCGCTCCCACAGACGCCGTCACCGATTTCGGCGACGTTTGGAGGATTTTGACATGAGCATCAAGGAACACGAACCCGACCCGGCCGCCAACACCCCCTGGTGGAAGCGCGTGGGCTGGTTGCTGGTGATCTGGGCTGGCAGCATCGTCGCCCTGGGCATCGTTGCCGAGTTGCTGCGCATGTTCATGACCGCCGCGGGCATGAAATCGCACTGAAATACCGTCTCATCCCACCCGCTGTTTTGCACAGGCAGCGGTTTTCAAACCCTCTTCGGAGGGTTTTTTTTGGTTTGTGGGGAC
This sequence comes from gamma proteobacterium L18, assembly GCA_000497835.1. Lineage (GTDB taxonomy): Bacteria > Pseudomonadota > Gammaproteobacteria > Pseudomonadales > Pseudomonadaceae > Aquipseudomonas. The sequence goes on from KI547173.1 coordinate 147,443, forward strand.
CTTTCCCGGGCAGAGCCCGGTCCTACACCGGTCGCGGCAGTTGTGTCAGGTAGGCAAAGCGGTCCGCCTTTGGAGGTACAGCAGGTCTATCGGTTGGCAACCAAAGGCTGAATGC
>KI547173.1:147910-171064 GCA_000497835.1 gamma proteobacterium L18
CAAAGGCTGAATGCTTTGCATCCCTGACACAACTGCCGCGACCGGTGTAGGACCGGGCTCTGCCCGGGAAAAGGCCGCCGCTACTTCCGCGCCTTGAGAATCACAAACTTCGGCGTAGCCGCCACCTGCTCCACCCCCCGGAACAACCGCGCCAACTTGCTGTGATAGCCCAAGTGGCGGTTACCCACGATATATAACGCCCCACCCACCACCAGCGCCTCCCGGGCCTGCTGGAACATGCGCCAGGCCAGGAAGTCACCCACCACCTGGGCCTGGTGGAATGGCGGGTTGCACAGCACCACGTCCAGCGACTGCGGTGCCTGCCCGGCCAGGCCATCACCGGCGCGTACGGTCACGGGGCGCTCGCCCAGCGCCGCCTGCCAGTTCTCGGCCGCCGACTGCACGGCCATGAACGACTCGTCCACCAAGGTGTACTCGGCCTGAGGGTTCTGCAGGGCGCTGACAATGCCCAGCACGCCATTGCCGCACCCCAGGTCCGCCACCCGCGCGCTGCCAAGGCCGGTGGGCAGGTGCGGCAGGAAGGCGCGTGTGCCGATGTCCAGGCCTTCGCGGCAGAACACGTTGGCATGGTTGAGCAACGCCAGGGCCGGCTGATCCAGACGGTAGCGGCTAGGGTAGGGCGACGTGAAGGCCGGGCGCGTCTCGGCGCTGGCGACCAGCAGTCGCGCCTTCTTCACCGCCAGCGAGGCGCTGACCGGGCCGATGTACTTGTCCAGCAGGTCACCGGCCGCGCGCGGCAGGTGCTTGACCATGGCCGAGGCCACCACCTGGGCGCCGGGCGCCAGGTGGCCTTGCAGGCGGATCAGCTGTTCTTCCAGCAGGGCCAGGGTCTTGGGCACGCGGATCAGCACGCGGTCGAACCGGCCATGCCAGTGCTGGCTGGCCGGCAGTACGGCAATGGCATCAAAGGGCCGACCGTTGCGCACCAGGTTCTTTTCCAGTGCCTGGCTGCCCAGGAACGAATCACCGCTTGTGACCAGATCGAACTGGCCCTGCAGGCTGATGGCCAGGGCGCCGAAGCTGTCGTTGAGCACCAGCACCCGCGTGCTGGCGGGCAATTGCTGTTCGGCCAGCTGGTTGAGCAGGTACTCATCCGCCGCGTCGAACGCCTGCAGCGGCTCGTTGGGCTGGTCGGGCTGGCGGATCAGGTCAAGTTGGGCAAAGGGCGTGGTCAGCACGGGCATGGGGCAGAGACTCAGGGTGGGCAGCTATATGATACGCAAGTCTCGGCGACACCAAACTCGCAGCGAGGAGCCGCCTTGTGGCGCTCCGGGCCGCGAATTCTACGTTCATTTGCAGATTTGTGCAGGGGTGGCGGCTATAGCATGCCGGCCTGGGCCGCGTGGACGACGGCGGTGATCTTGTTGCTGCTGCCCAGTTTGCGCACGGCGTTGTTGATGTGGAAGTTCACCGTGCGTTCGGACAGGCTGAGGATCATGCCGATATCCCCCGCCGTCTTGCCCTGCGCTGACCAGCGCAGCATCTCCAGCTCACGGGTGGACAGGTGCGCCAGTGAGCCGTCCAGGGACTTGAACGGGTGCCCGCCCAAGTGCTCATGCAGCAGGTTGCTCAGCAACAGACAATCGCCGGCCTTGAGGCAGAACTCATCGGCAGTGACCGGCAAGTCGCGGCGGATCAACGAGACCATGCTCATGCGCCCGCCGGTGTCATGGATGGCCAGGCTTACGCCATGCCGCATGCCATGCTCCCAGGCCTCTCTGTGCAGGGCCGGGGCGCAGGCGAACAGCTGATCGGACCATAACAGCGGCACCACCGATTGTAGGCAATGCCTGACCGTGGGGTCGCTGTTGACATAACCCTGTTGGCGATAGCGCTCGCACCATGCCGCCGGCATGTTGCTCACGCCCTCCATGTGGGAGCTTGAGCCGTTGAAGTCGGGGGTGGTGGCAAATCCCAGGTAATCGAAACCCAGCGTGTGTGCCGACCGGTAGGCCGCTGCCAGTATCTCGTCGTCATCGCTCATCGCTTGCAATTCGCACAGGTGCGCCTTATGCCAGTACTTCATCAAGCTCCCCTCCATTGCGCATATGATCCAGGATCCAATCGTGGTACTTGCTTGAGTCTAGGTGCAAATGGCAGAAAAAAAGCTGCAAATCGTCGATAAAACGAATTGATCCTGCAGGGGCGAGCTGTAAATGCCATTACATCTCGCGGGTGTTATTACGCTGCAGATTGCAGGACACTTAGGCATTGTTTTCGTGGAGACCACCATGACCGCCAGTGCCGAGAATTTCACCCGCCAGACGTTGCTGGAGGTGCACCCGCTTACCCCAAGCCTGTTTACCCTGCGCACCACCCGCGATCCCGGGTTTCGGTTTCGCGCCGGACAGTTCGCCCGCCTGGGCGTGACCAAGGCCGATGGTTCGGTTGCCTGGCGGGCATATTCGATGGTGTCCTCGCCCCACGACGAGTTCCTGGAGTTCTTCTCCATCGTGGTGCCGGGCGGGGAGTTCACCAGCGAGCTGAGCCGGTTGCGCGAAGGCGATACGCTGCTGGTCGACCGCCAGGCATTCGGTTACCTCACCCCCGACCGTTTCACCGATGGCCGCGATCTGTGGCTACTGGCTACCGGCACGGGCGTGGCGCCGTTCCTGTCAATACTGCAGGACTTCGAGGTGTGGGAAAAATTCGAGCGCATCATCCTGGTGTACAGCGCCCGCGAAGGCCGCGAACTGGCGTACCAGCCCCTGATTGCCGAATTGACCGGGCGTGAATACTTGGCCGAGTACGCGCACAAGTTCCAGTACATCTCCACGGTCACCCGCGAGCAATACCCGGGCGCGTTGGGGGGACGCATCACCACGTTGATCGAGAATGGCGAACTGGAACGGGCAGCGGGCTGTGCGCTGACACCGGCGGACTCACGGGTGATGATCTGCGGCAACCCGCAGATGATCGACGACACCCGGCAGGTGCTCAAAGGCCGCGACATGCGCCTGGCGCTGACCCGCAAGCCGGGGCAGATTGCGGTAGAGAATTACTGGTAACCGCGTTGCCGCTGACGCGGCCTGGCGGCCGCTGCTACACGGGTATTTTGTAGCAGCTGCCGAAGGCGGCGTCACGGGCACTGCGGTCTACGGACGAGCATTCTGCTCTTTCAGCAAATCACGAATCTCACCCAGCAGCAGCTCTTCCTTGGTCGGCGTAGGCGGCAGGGTGGGGGCCTTGGCTTCTTCGCGCTTGAGGCGGTTGATCGCCTTTACGCCCATGAAGATGGCAAAGGCCACGATCAGGAAGTCGATCACCGTCTGAATGAACTTGCCATACGCCAGCACCACCGCCGGCGCTGTTCCCTGCGCTTCACGCAGCACCACCGCCAGGTCACTGAAGTCCACCCCGCCAATCAACAGCCCCAGCGGCGGCATCACCACATCCCCCACGAACGACGACACGATCTTGCCGAAGGCGGCGCCGATGATGATACCCACGGCCATGTCGACCACGTTGCCTTTGACCGCGAAGGCCTTGAACTCAGCTAATACGCCCATGTTTGATATCCCTCGTGTCACATGAATGGTTGCAGCCAGTGTAAGACAGCAAAGTCCGCCGCGCTAAACACTTGGTAACAATGACCCACCCCCGCCCGAGAAGTTTGATCCAATCGGTTGCCGCAGCCTGGCAGCAGCTAATGAAATGTTCCGGTATGATGACTGTTTTTATATACAGGGGGCTCCACCATGGCCAAGGCCAAGCGCTTGTACGGCTGCACCGAATGCGGCGCCACCTTTCCCAAATGGGCGGGCCAGTGCGGCGAGTGCGGCGCCTGGAACACCCTGACCGAAACCATGATCGAAGCCGGCGCCGCCGCGCCCCCCAGCGGCCGCACCGGCTGGGCCGGCCAGCAGGCGCAGATCAAGACCCTGGCCGAAGTCAGCGTCGAGGAAATCCCGCGCTTCACCACCGCGTCCACCGAGCTTGACCGCGTGCTGGGCGGCGGCCTGGTGGACGGCTCGGTGGTACTGATTGGCGGCGACCCCGGCATCGGCAAATCCACCATCCTGCTGCAGACCCTGTGCAACATCGCCGCGCGCATGCCGGCCCTGTACGTCACCGGCGAGGAATCGCAGCAGCAGGTGGCCATGCGCGCCCGCCGCCTGGGCCTGCCCCAGGACAAGCTGCGGGTGATGACCGAAACCTGCATCGAAACCATCATCGCCACCGCCCGCGTCGAACAGCCCAAGGTAATGGTCATCGACTCCATCCAGACCATCTTCACCGAGGCCCTGCAATCGGCCCCCGGCGGCGTCTCCCAGGTGCGCGAAAGCGCCGCGCTGCTGGTGCGCTATGCCAAGCAGAGCGGGACGGCGATCTTCCTGGTGGGCCACGTGACCAAGGAAGGCGCCCTGGCCGGCCCGCGCGTGCTGGAGCACATGGTGGACACCGTGCTGTATTTCGAAGGCGAATCCGACGGCCGCCTGCGCCTGCTGCGCGCCGTGAAGAACCGCTTCGGCGCCGTCAACGAACTGGGCGTGTTCGGCATGACCGACAAGGGCCTGAAGGAAGTCTCCAACCCCTCGGCCATCTTCCTCACCCGTGCCCAGGAAGAAGTGCCCGGCAGCGTGGTCATGGCCACCTGGGAAGGCACGCGGCCGATGCTGGTGGAAGTGCAGGCCCTGGTCGACGACAGCCACATGGCCAACCCGCGCCGCGTCACCCTGGGCCTGGACCAGAACCGCCTGTCCATGCTGCTGGCGGTACTGCACCGCCACGGCGGCATTCCCACCCACGACCAGGACGTGTTCCTCAACGTGGTGGGCGGGGTGAAAGTACTGGAAACCGCCTCTGACCTGGCGCTGTTGGCGGCGATCATGTCCAGCCTGCGCAACCGGCCGTTGCCCCATGACCTGCTGGTGTTTGGCGAAGTGGGGCTGTCGGGCGAAGTGCGGCCGGTGCCCAGCGGCCAGGAGCGCTTGAAGGAAGCCGCCAAGCATGGCTTCAAGCGCGCCATCGTGCCCAAGGGCAATGCGCCGAAGGAGGCGCCTGCGGGGTTGCAGGTGATTGGCGTGACGCGTCTGGAACAGGCATTGGATGCCTTATTCGAATAACCGCTCCCCCTACACTCATGTGGGACCGGGCGAAGCTCGGGAAGCGAACGACTCGGTCATCCAGGGTGGCCGCTTCCCGAGCTTCGCCCGGTCCCACGAACAAAAGGGGAGCGGGTGCCGTTCGTCGGTTTGAATGTGCCGGAAACGCGGAGTGGATCCCTTTACAATCTGTACTGGTTATTTCTATTTAATCTGTATTTTCCTGAATATAGGCACTTTTAGACGCATTTTAACGTTAATATCTTGAATTATACTCAATTGTATCTGGAAATTGACGTTCGGGAATCAGGCGCCTAGTATCGCCGCTCTTTTGGCCCCCCGACGCTTCAAGGATCGATTGAATGTCCATTCCCAGACCACGGATCACGGCCTGGCTCTGTCTGTTTTTCAGCATTTGCTACCTGCCCATAACCGCCCACGCCGCACCTCTACCGGTGCCTGCCCAAGGCGATCAGGATCTGATCCGCGAGCGTCAAAATCGCCTGCTGGAAGATCAACAGCGGCGCCTCGAAGAGCTCAAGAACCTGCCCGGCAAGGTCGCCCCCCAGGACAGCCTCTCGGCGCCTGCGGACAACCGCTGTTTCCCCATCACCCGCATCGAGCTCAAGGGCGCCGACCACCTGTCCGCCACCGAGCGGGAAACGCTGGTGCAGCCCTTCCTCGGCCAATGCCTGGCCGTGGCGCAGCTCAACGATGTGCTCAAAGCCATCACCAACCACTACCTGGAGCGAGGCCTGGTCACCAGTCGCGCCTACCTGCCGCCCCAGGACCTGAGCAGCGGCACGCTGGTGGTGCAGGTAGTGGAAGGGCGTCTGGAAAGCCTCAAGGGCGCGCCCGACAGCGGCATCAGCCAACGTGAACTGGCCATGACCTTCCCGGGGCGCGCCGGCGAGGTGCTTGACCTGCGGCAGATCGAGCAGATGGTTGACCAGCTCAACCGCCTGCCCTCCAACCAAGCCCGCATGGAGCTCAGCCCCGGCCAGGCCGTGGGCGGCAGCGACGTGCTGGTCACCAACAGCCCGCAGAAGCCCTGGCGCGCTTCTCTGGGCCGCACCAACGACGGCCAGCGCAGCACCGGGGAGCAGCAGTGGAACACCGGGCTTGAATGGGACAGCCCATTGGGCCTGGCCGACGAGCTGATGCTGCGCGCCGGGCATGACGCGGTCAGCGACTCGGTCCACGGCTCGCACAACGAGATGCTCAACTACAACCTGCCGTGGGGCTGGTGGAGCTTCAATTACAGCTACAGCCAGAGTGCCTACCGCTCGGAGGTAACGCCCACGGGCCTGCCATTGTTCAAGCAGACAGGCGACAGCCAAACCCATCAGCTGCGCGCCGAGCGCGTGGTGTACCGCGATGCCTTGAGCAAGACCTCGGTCAACGTCGGCCTCACGCGCCTGGCCACCAACAACTACAACGATCATTCGCGGATCGCCTTCAGCAGCAACACGCTGACCGAAGCCAGCTACGGCATCAACCACGGCCGCCGCGTGGGCAACGCCTTCCTCAACCTGGACCTCAGCACCCAGAAAGGCATTGGTGCCTTCGGCGCGCAGGGCGATCTGGGCAGCGACGGCCCCTCGCCGCGCTACCGCAAATACACCGCCACCGCCAGCTACCTGCACCCCTTCCAGCTGTGGGGCGAGCGCTTCACCTTCAGCAGCCTGGCCACCGGGCAGCACAGCAAGGACCAGCTGTTCAGCTCCCAGCGCATGAGCGTCGGCGGGCTGTCGTCGGTGCGCGGCTTCAAGGACCAGTACCTGGCCGGCGACAGCGGCGGCTACTGGCGCAACGAAGTGCGCTGGACCCGCCCGCTGGACTGGGACCTGCTGCGCCCGGCCCTGACCGAATACGGCATGGCCCTGGCCTACGACCAAGGCGTGATCAGTCATGGCCGGGGTAGCGGCGACCAGCACGGCCGCCTCAGCGGCAACGCCGTGGAACTGTTCGCCCGCGGCCGCTATCTGGGCGCCAGCGTCACCGTCGCCCACTCGCTGGAACGCCCCGGCGCCATCGCCGACCGCGAAACGCCGATCTATTTCAGCCTCAACCTCTTCCTCTGAATTTCGCTGCACGAGTACACGACATGGACGCCCGTCACCTTGCCTTCCTGGCCCGCCAGCCTTCGGCCACCCTTCAGCCCCGCGAACGTTTCTGGGGCATGCCCAAGCGTGCGCTGGCCTTCCTGCTGGCCAACGTCATGTTCTGGCAACCGCTGTGGGCCCAGGCCGAGGGCATCGTGGTCAGCGGCCCGGGCACCACCCTGGGGGCGGCGGGCAACGGCGTGCCAGTGGTCAACATCGCCGCGCCCAACGCCAGCGGCCTGTCGCACAACCAGTTCCAGGACTACAACGTCGGCAGCCAGGGAGTGATCCTCAACAACGCCACCGGCCGCACCCAGGCCACGCAACTGGGCGGCATCATCCTGGGCAACGCCAACCTCAACGGCAAGGCCGCCACCACCATCCTCAACGAGGTGACCGGCAACAACCGCAGCCAATTGCAGGGCTACACCGAAGTGGCCGGCCAGGCTGCGCGGGTGATCGTCGCCAACCCCTACGGCATCACCTGCAACGGCTGCGGCTTCATCAACACCCCGCGCGCCACGCTGACAACCGGCAAGCCGGTGCTGGACGGCAGTGGCCGGCTGGACCGCCTGCAAGTGGATAGCGGCGACATTGCCATCGAAGGCGCCGACCTCAACGCTAGCAACGTCGACCAGTTCGAGCTGATCACCCGCTCCACCAAGCTCAACGCCAAGCTGTACGCCAAGAACCTCACCGTGGTCACCGGCCGCAACGACGTCAACGCCGACACCCTGCAGGCCACGCCACGCGCCGATGACGGCTCGGACAAACCGCAACTGGCCATCGACAGCGCCGCCCTGGGCGGCATGTACGTGGGCGCCGTAAAACTGGTGGGCACCGAGAAGGGCGTGGGCGTGCGCCTGGCCGGCGACCTGGCCGCCAGCGCCGGCGACGTGCAGATCGACGCCAACGGCAAGTTGACCATGACCAACGTCAGCGCCAACGGCGCCGTGGTGGCCAACGCCGCGCAGATCGATGCCCAGGGCCCGGTGTACGGCGGCACCCGCATCGAGATGCGCAGTGCTGGCAACCTCGACAACCGGCAGAGCCTGACCGCCCGCGACAGCATCACCCTCAGCGCCGATGGCCGCCTGAACAACACTGGTGTCATCGAAGCCGGCGTCAATGCCGACAACAGCCGCAACAGCCAGGGCGACGTCACCCTGCGCGCCGCCGAGATCGCCAACACCGGCAGCGTGATCGCCAGCCGCACGCTTGACGCGCGCGGCACCCAAAGCCTGCGCAACGACAACGGCGTCATCCAGGGCCGCGACGTCACCCTGCACAGCGCCCAGCTCACCAACAACGGCAGCACGGCGCGCCTGCGCGGCGAAACCAGCCTCAACCTCAATACCCCGGCACTCGCCAACCTGGGCGGCCTGATCCGCTTCGGCGCCGGGCAGAACGTCGACCTGAATCTCGCCAGCCTGGACAACCGCGCCGGCCGCCTGGAAGTGGTGGGTGGCCAGTTCAAGGTCGCCGCCAGCACCTTCGACAACCGCGCCGGCACCCTGCTGGCCAACCGCCTCGACCTCGACGTCGGGCACTTGGACAACCGCAGCGGCACCCTCTCCGCCAGCACCGGCGACGCCACGGTGAAAGCCAGCGCGCTGCTGGACAACCAGGGCGGCCGTATCGAGGCCGGCACAGCGTTGGACGTCAGCGCCGGCACGGTGAACAACAGCGCCGGTACCCTCAGCGCTGCCAGCGTCAGCGTGACCGCCGACAGCCTGGACAACAGCGCCGGTGGGCAGATCATCGCCACGGCGGGCAGCCTCGACCTGCGCCTGGCCCAGCGTTTCAACAACCAGGCCGGTCGCGCCCTGGCCAAGACCCTGTTCAGCCTGCAGGCCGCCAGCGTGGATAACCGTAGCGGCAAGCTGCAAGGCCAGGCGCTGGTGTTCAACAACCCCGGCGTGGCGTTCGACAACCGCGCCGGCAGCCTGCTGTTCGACACCCTCGACCTCACCGCCGGCCAGCTCGACAACCGCGACGCCGGCCTGATCGTCGGCGGCACCGGCGGCGTGCGCCTGACCCTCGACAGCCTGGCCAACAGTGACGGGCGCATCCAGAGCGACGCCGACCTGCGCATCACCGCGCCCACCCTCGATAACCAGGGCGGCGTCATCAGCGGCAAGGCCGTCACCCTCACCGCCACCACCCTGAACAACAGCGCCAAGGGCGCCGTACTGGGCAACGGCGGCACCGTGCGCCTGGCCATCAGCGGCGTGCTCGACAACACCACCGGCGTCATCGACGCCGACGACCAGGCCCTGTGGCTGCAAGGCTTCACCCAGCTGGACAACCGCAACGGCAGCCTGGGCGGCAAGCGCATCGACCTCACTGGCACCCAGGTGGACAACCGCCAGGGCGGGCAAATCATTGCTGGCGCCGACGGTTTGCTGATCACCGCCAGCACCGTGCTCAACCAGCAGGGCCTGCTGCGCGCCAATGGCGGTGACCTGACCCTGGCGCTGGGCGACGGCACCCTACAGAACCAGGGCGGTACGGCCGTGGCCGACAGCCTGGACATCACCGCCGGCACCCTCGACAACAGCGCCGACGACAGCCGCGCCGGCATGCTGTCCAGCCTGGTGGGCAAGCTCAAACTGGCCGTGGCACACCTCAGCAACCGCGCCGGTAAACTCTTCGCCAACGGCGAGCTGACCCTCGACGGCCAGCGCCTGGACAACGGCGCGGGCGGCGAAATCAGCGGCGCCAACCTCACCCTCAACCTGGCCGACACCCTCGACAACCAGGGCCTGATTGAGTCCGCCGGCAGCCTGACCCTGAGCGGTGGCAACGTCAGCAACAGCGGCCGCCTGCGCGCCCTGGGCGGCGACCTCAGCCAGTTCACCCTGGGCGGCACGCTGACCAACAGCGGCACCCTGGAGGTCGGCAGCCTGGCCTTCGACCTGCAAGCCGCCAGCCTCGACGGCAGCCAAGGCACCATCACAGGCACCGGCAGCGCCGATTGGCGCCTGGGCAATGTCCGCAGCGTGGGCGGCGCCCAGTTCGACGGCGCGTTCAGCCTGACCAGCGCCGGCAACCTGACCTTGCTGGCGGGCGACCACCTGGCCAGCGCCGGCGCCCTGACCCTGAACGTCGCCAGCCTGGACAACGCCGGCGACCTGGCCAGCGCTCACACCCTGGCCATGGGGCTGTCCGGCAGCCTGGTCAACCGCGGCCGGCTGTCCAGCCAACGCAACCTCAGCGTGCAGGCCACCACCTTCAGCCAGCTGGGCGGCAGCTTGGCCAGCGTGGGCGACACCACCCTGGTCCTGTCCGGCGACTTCACCAACGGCGGGCGGCTGATCGCCGGCCAAAACCTCGCCATCAGCGCCAACAGCATCACCAACAACGGCACCCTGGGCAGCAGCACCGGCACCCTCAGCCTCAAGGCCCTGGGCGCCATCATCAACAGCCCCGACACCCTGATGTTCAGCGCCGGCGACATGACCCTGCGCGCCGACCGTTTCAGCAACACCTACGGCGAGCTGTATAGCCAGGGCGGCTTCAGCTTTGCCGGCTACGACGGTGGCCTCGCCAGCGCCTTCAGCAACCTGTCGGGCAGCATCCAGGCCCACGGCGCCATCGACCTCAACGCGGTCAGCATCGAAAACGCCAAGGCCCAGTTCGAACTGGCCAAGGCCGTGACCAGCGGCACCCTTGAATGGCGTTGCGGCCAGCACTGCGGCGGCCACGACTCGTTCAAGCGCGGCACCATCACCATCACCAAGACCCTGGACGAAGCCGTACTGACGGACTCGCCCATGGCCCGCCTGATCGCCGGCCAGGGCATGGTGCTCAACGCCAGCGACGTACAGAACCGCTACAGCCTGATGGCCGCCAACGGCGACCTGACCATCAACGCCGACACCCTGCTCAACCAGGCGTCCTCGGCGCGCAGTGGCAGCCAGGTCATCGTCATCGGCACGCCAGCGCGCATCAGCACCGGCTACTGGGACCAGATGCAATACATCGACGTCCCGGCGTTCAACGCCGCCGTCGCCGCCGGCAACTTCGACGAAGCGCGGTTCAACGAACTGATCGCCCGTTCCAGCGACAGCCGCTTCCAGCAGAAAAGCGACGTCACCACCTGGACCCCCGACGCCACCCACAAGTACAGCAGCACGATTCAATCGGGCGGCACCGTGGCGCTCAACGTCACCCACAGCGTGCAGAACGGCGAGTTGCTGGAACAGACCCAGGCACAACTCACCGGCCAGCTGCAAACCGAAGACACCCTGAAAGTCAGCGCCGTCGAAATCCAGCTCAGCCCCGAGCACACAGAGGGCACCCTGGCAGAGGCCAAGGACGTGGAGCGCGTCGAACACATCGACCCCGACGGCACGGTGCGCGTCAGCTTCACCCCCGTGGACTTCAGCGGCGTGCCCTTCGCCGCCGTAGACCCCACCGCGTCCAGCAGCTTCCGCCTGCCCCAGGGCGAGTACGGCCTGTTCGTGCCCAGCCAGAACCCGCAAAGCCACTACCTGATCGAGACCAACCCCAACCTCACTGACCCGAGCAAATTCATGAGCTCGGACTACCTGCTGGGCCAACTGGGCTACAGCAGCGACGAGTCCGCCCGCCGCCTGGGCGATGGCCGCTACGAAACCCGCCTGATCAGCGACGCCGTGGTCGCGCGCACCGGCCAGCGCTTCCTGGCCGCCAGCCTGACCAGCGACTACGACCAGTACCGCTACCTGATGGACAACGCCCTGGCCAGCAAGAGCGCGCTCAACCTCAGCGTGGGCGTGGGCCTGAGCGCCCAGCAGGTCGCCGCCCTGACCCACGACATCGTGTGGATGGAAAACCGCGTCATCGACGGCCAGAGCGTACTGGTGCCCGTGCTGTACCTGGCCCAGGCCGACAGCCGCAACGTCAATGGCGGCGCGCTGATTCAAGGGCGCGACCTGAAGCTGATGGCGGGCAATGACCTGATCAACGTGGGCACCCTGAGTGCCAGCAATGACCTGAGCGCAAGCGTAGGCGGGAGCGTCTACAACGGCGGGGTCGCAGAAGCCAATGAGCGCTTGAGCCTGCTGGCGCAGGACAGTATCCGCAATGCGCTGGCGGGGGATATTCGTGCCGGGCAGGTTGATCTGGTCACGCTCAAGGGCGACATCGTCAATGACCGTACGGCGATTGCGGTGCGCGATGGGGCGGGGATGCGCACTGTTACGGATGAGGGCGCGCGGATAACGGCGGGGGACAATCTCACCGCCGAGTCCGGCCAGGACTTCACCAACCACGGCAGCGTCAAGGCGGACGGCAATGTCGACATCACCGCTGCGCGTGACATCAACATCGTTGCCAAGCAAGACGTCAGCGAGAAACACGAATTCCACAACGGTGGCCACAACTCCAGCGTCACCACCGACGTCAAGAACCTTGCAGCTACCGTCACTGCCGGCGGCGATGTCAACTTCCGCGCCGGCCAGGACGGCAACTTCATCGCCAGCGACGTCAAGGCCGGCAATGACATCAACGTTGCGGTAGAGCGAGATTTCAACGTCGCCTCCGCAGGCGACGTCCACAACGTGGAAAGCCGCAGCAAAGACGGCAAAAAACGCATCAAGGAAGAAAACGACACCACCACCCAGCGCGCTTCCACCTTCACCGCAGGCAACAACTTCACCAGCGAAGCCCAGCGCGACACCACCCTGGTCGCCAGCAAAATCACCGCCGGCAACGAGGCGTACCTGTACAGCGGCGAGCAGACCAACCTGCTGGCCGCCCAGGACAGCACCCACACCCTCTACGACATGAAGGAAAACGGCGGCTGGGGCGCCAAGAAAATGCAGCGTGACGAGGTCACGCAGCAGACCAACGTGGGCACCGAGATCAAGACCGGGGGTGACCTGACCATCGAGAGCGGTGGGGATCAGCGCTATCAGGTGGCGAAGCTTGAGAGCGGGAAAGACATCACGCTGGTGAGTGGTGGGGCGGTTACGTTTGAGGGGGTGAAGGACCTGCATGATGAGAGCCATACCAAGAGCAAGAGCGACTTGTCGTGGTTCAGTGCAAAGGGTAAGGGCAATACCGATGAGACCTTGCGGCAGAGTGAGTTGGTGGCGCAGGGGCAGTTGGCGATCAAGGCAGTTGATGGCCTGCGCATCGATATCAAGCAGATCAACCAGAACACCGTTACGCAGACCATTGACGCCATGGTCAAGGCAGACCCGCAACTGGCATGGCTGAAAGAGGCAGAGCAACGCGGGGATGTGAACTGGCAGCAGGTCAAGGAGCTGCACGACTCGTTCAAGTACAGCAACTCCGGAATGGGGCAGGGGGCAATGCTGGCGGTGATCATCGTGGTCACTGCTTTGACGGCGGGGGCTGCTAGTGCACTGGCTGCCTCGGCGGGCTCGACGGTAGGGGCTGGCGCCACGATGGCGGCGGGCTATACCACGGCGGCCGGCGTTGTGGTGCCTGCGGGGTTGGGCAACGTTATTGCCACGGCTGCGCTCACCTCAATGGCGAGCACAGGCGCTGTCAGCCTGGTCAACAACAAGGGCAACGTTGGAACCGCGCTCAAGGACACGTTTAGCAGCGATGGCGTCAAACAGGCCCTGATCGCCGGAGCTTCGGCTGGCTTTATCAACTATGCCAGCGGTAACTGGTTTGGTGCGCAGACTGATCCGATTACCAACAAAGTCACAGGGCCAAGCGTGGTGCCGCATCTGACGGACCCCGCTGCCATTGCTCGGTTTGGTGCAATTCAGCTAGCTGGCGGTGCTGTCCGAGGCGGACTGTCACAAGCGTTAGGGCAGGGCAAGTTCAGCGACGCCATGCTGAGCAGCGTATTCGACATGCTGCAGGCAACGGTCTTCACCAACGTCGGCGATCTCGGCAACAAGCTTCAGCTTTCGGAAAGTGGGCTGAGCAAAACAGCGATTCACGCGTTGGCGGGTGGCCTGCTTTCCGAAGCGATGGGCGGCGACTTCAAAACCGGCGCAATTGCCGCCGGGGCGAACGAGGCGCTTATCGAAACGCTGGACAGCCTCCCGTTTCTCAAGGGGACTGATCAGGTTGAGCATGATCGGCTGGTCAACGCTGCTTCCAAGCTCGTCGGCCTGGTCGCTGCGGCAGGCACTGGAGGTGACGTTTCCCTCGGCTCGGAGATTGCGGGTAATGCGCAATCCTATAACCGCAAACTCCATGCGAGAGAAGAAGAAAAACTGGCCGAGGCGGCAACCAAACTCGACCAAACGGTTGGTAACAGCCGGAGCGGTTTCAGTTGGGACATGCTGCTGACCTTGGTCGCTGGCGGTGACATCGACCAACGCGACAACGCCCGTCTCACCGCCGTCATGGCCCAATATGGCGATGATAATCCTGAGGGAGTGGCGTTGGCTGATGACTTGGCCAAAGCGCGTTCAGTGGTGCAGGACCTTCAAAACGCCAAGGTGTTGCTGACGTGGGAGGACGGTAAACCGGTGGTCGCCGATGGCGCAAAGGTTTATGAATTCAGCGCTACGCCAGCGCAGTTCAAAGACAATGCGCTGTTCAATTCGGCCAACTCGACTACCTACGACCCACCAGGAGGTGTTGGTGTCGTTCCTGACAAGTGGGTTGAGCAGTATGGCGAATCGGTAGCGACCAAAAAGCTTCGCGAGATCGGTGCTATCTCCAACAATGCTGAGCTGAACGCTGATCAGTGGCACGCGTTGGAGCGTTATGCCACGGGTGGGGTGGATACTAGTACAGTCGATCTGGATGTGTTGTTGGCTGTGGTACCTGGGGCCAGTGCGGCCAAGGGTGGGCTAAAAGCTGTATTGGGTGCGCTGGCTGAAGCAAGGTCGGCATCTATAGCGGCTAAAAGCATAGCGAAGTCTGGGGTAAATGCTGCAGAGGAGGTCCTGACTGTCGACACTCCTCTGATTCCGGCAACGTCTGCTATTGCCAGAGAGAGATTAAGGGAGGACCTGGCAGCGCAGGCGGGAATTCCCCGCAATATACTCGACGACCCGACCAGCGTGTGGGGAAAGTCAATTGAACAAATCAAGCAGTCATTTACTATGGACGGTGTAGCGGTAGTAGACTCCACTCGCTCTGGCACCTCCGGGCTTTCTCAAGCGTTCAAGATCGACGGCGGGGCTTCAGGAATCAAGGAAATTCAGTATAGCCCCTCGACAGTGGGCGCTGAAATTAAAACAACTCACATAGGTGAATATTATAAAATCACTCTAAAGGATGGGAGTAAAATTAAAGTGGTTCAACCGACGGATTATAGGCCGACATTTGATGAGGATGGGCCGATATATGATAAGGCAACGATCTACTTGAATCCTCAAGGTCAGCAGGTTAAGTTCGACCCTGCGAGAAATATGTGGGTGCCAAAGTGAATATCGATGATGGTTTTGTCGTGTCGTGGGATGCTCCAGTTGTACCTTCGGTGTCGTTGGCTGGTATCCCTCTGGAGACTAGTGCTCAGCGGCTTCGAGAAGTGTTGTTGCGCTCGGCTGTAGATGATGGGTTGTCAGTTTTTCAGTTCGATCGGGGGCCGCGGCTGCGATTGGAAAGCTATAGCCTTGATGAGTACGGTAACGGCGGATACGCTTTCTTTCTATTGGATAGAGAAATAATAAATAAGTCTAAAGCGTTGATCCCTGCGCTATCTATCATGATTAGAGAGTATAAGGTGTACGCGCTCAAGATTTATGATTTCAGCTTCCCTGGTGAACGTTGTCGAGATTATATTTATAGAGGGAAATTGCCCCAAGCCATCGGGCTGGGGGATCGGGTAGCCGTTTTGAGTCAATTCACCAAGTTGGAGTTTGATGAGGTGGAGGGGTGGTTCTATACCGATGTCGATTATGGTGGGCTGGAAGTTACCGGTCTGGGAGTTCCGCTTGAAGATTATCCTGATCAAAAAATTAACGCGCTTTGTGTGATATCGAAAAGCCCTTGCTGTGACTGAGATGACATGTTCTGAAATGCTAGTGCATTACTGGTTTGGCGGGGTTCGGTGAGTTTGATTTTTGTAGCCTAGTCTGTAAGGATGGCAGGGAGTGGGGGGTTATCCCTCGTCTTTCTCCGATTTTCGAGTAGGCTTCACTCGAAAAATTTATGAAGGAGGGTGAGTTCGAGTGGATTAGGATGGAGGCTCTTGGCGAACTTTCGGTTGCGTATAAATATTTAAGCGTAGGCAGTTTCGTCTAAGTAAATATGATTGATTAAAAGAAGCTTTTAGCGGGTGGGTGGTGGATATTTCAAATTAAACTGCTATCAATGCGAAGTGGTAATATAGTTGTTCGAGGGATCAGTAGGTAAAAATTTATTTCAATCCCCGGCGCGGATTACTTTATAGCAGCTGCACCTAAAGGTTTTATTAACATAAGGCTCGATGTGCCAACTAGTTGCTTTTGCAGGGCGGCAGAAGAGGCTGGTTCAAAATGATTGGGTCGGATATTGGTAGAGGTCAGCAGTATGTGTTCAATAAATGGGGTGGTGAAAATTTTTCAGAATTAAAAATATTACCATCCTGGATAATGAATGAGAGGGGTTATGAACCTTCTTCAGTTTGACAGGGAGCTTGTCCCGTTGCTCCAAGGATATTCCGTGGAATATTCTCAGTTTGAGGACGGAGATTTCGGGACGCTTGAACGCGTGGAGCTGGATGGCTTTAGTAAGCTGGCTACGATCGAATTTTGGTCTAGGGGTTGGATTGGGGTCGATATATATGATTGTTTGATAGGTCATCAGCTTATGAATGTGCTTCTTTCTCCGGATGATGTAGACCTTGAAGTTGATGTCTTCCAAAGATTTATTTCCATCTTGAAGCAGTAGGTCTGACGGGGGCGTAGCGCTTTCAAGGGCAGGGGTTTGGTTAACTAGCCTCTGAGCGGTATGCGTCAGGGGGGCGCTGGTAGTGCGGTCAGTTGAGGTAGGTTTTTTGAGTAAGAAAATAAGTTTATCGGTTTTTATCTGGGAGTATTGCCGGGGAAGTTGACGCCGTTGACGTTAGGATTTGGAACGTCTGTGTTTGTGAAAAAAAAAGCTGGTATCAATTTTTCGGAGATGATCTCCGTGCTCGATTTTATAAGGTGATTAAAGGTTTAAGTTCTGCGAGTGCGGCTTATTCATACCCTCCCCAACAAGTCCCAACGATACTATATGATTGGGGCCAATCGACCCCAACCTTACCGCCCCGAGAAACCTTATGAGATCGGCCTGCGGTTAATCCTAGTTTGATAAAGGGAGTTTTTATGTGTACTGCGCTTGATAAGCTTATGCAGATCGGAGGTGATCCGTTGGGCGGGAGTACGAATTACGGTTTGCTGTCTAAGGTTTTTGGCGAGCCCTCGGGGCTTGAAGACCTTTTCCATAAGAAAAATGGCTTTTATGCTTTTGGGTCGGCTTTGCGGATGTTCCCGATGATGTCCAACGGCGAAGAAGTAGGTCTGATTGAGTGGAATAACGCCGATTTGTGGAAGTTCAGCTATGCGCCCGATATGGTTAGCGACACTCTGTTTTTTGCCGAAGACGTCTTTGGCGGTCAGTTTTGCATCAGGAATGGTGAGTTTTACAGTTTTGATCCTGAAACTGCGGAGTATCAATTTCTGGCAGAAGACCTAGAAGGTTGGGCTGCCGGGATTCTTGCCGATTTTAATTATCTCACTGGGTATGAATTGGCGCTTTTGTGGCAACACCCACACTACACTATTCCTGCAGGGCAAAGTCTTGTTTCAAAGTTACCTTTCATCTTGGGAGGGGATTACGTGGTAGAAAACTTGGTGGCGGTGAATCAGGCCGAGTCCATGCGGTTTCGAGGAAATTTGGCTTGCCAAATTCACGAGCTTCCAGATGGAGCCCAAGTGGATATAAAAATTACAAAATGACTCGCTATACAGTTCGAATTTATATGTTCACCTTCTCTCTTTTTTCGTTAGATAATGGTTTTCCTACGGTCCTTCCCTAGGATTCGGTAGGACATTTCTGATTTTGCCGTGTAAGCTGCCCGAGTGCTTGTGTGGCCATTGCTCCGGCAATACTCTCCATCCGCCGCTGATTACTTCAGTGGCCGGTTTTGACAGACCGTCGATCAAGGCGCTCAAGCCCATATTCATCCGTAACCCGATACAGGACGCGCGGATTTGTTACGGCAGCTGTGCGTGGGGCATCTTCGTGTGCGCCGGGTTCCTTGATCCCTGGTCTGTCAACCCGCGTACAGTTGCCACCTTCCTGTTTGACAGCGGGACGTGGCGACTCAACTGATCAAGGAGAGTTACCGATGGACCCGATTGCTCAAAATCCTGTAAACCTCGCATCGCCCTTGAACGAGGGTCTTGTCACGTCTAGTCGAACCTTTGGTCCCATAGACTCTGAGGGCCTCGCCATGTTTCAAGTGTCCGCAGGCGTTGTCGCCGAGGATGCTCTGGTCCAAGCGTCGCATGCATTGAAATGTGCTTATGAAACCGCCTACGAACTCACCGATAACGGCGAGGCGCGGACTGGGCTGGTTTGGACGGTTCTTGAATTGTTGTCCAGTGCGCGTGCCTTGGTGGATGCCGTCGCGGAGGGCATGAACGCTCAAGGGCGTTAATGCTCATGCTTGGTTCATGAATGCCTGAACGTTGTAGGTCTTGTCGACTACCTGGTTGCAGACACACTCGCCACACGTCCTACCCACCGGGTAGGGGCCCGCTCACCAGCAGGCGTGCAAAAGGCGAGTTTTTATGCCTGGGGCTTGACGGTGGGCCAAATTAAAGTATCAGGGGCTTCTCGGTTTATTTCGCTCGAAGCTCCGCTCTTGCATTGGAAGGCGTAACACATCAGCTCTGCTCTGTAACGAGGGAACTTCAATGGCTCACACCGCCCGAGATCGCTTGATTAACGCGATAGTCTATTTTGCTGCCAACACGGAGTTCTGCGGAAAGATAAAGCTGTTCAAGTTGCTTTATCTTCTTGATTTTGAACATTTCCGCCAGACCGGAAAAAGTGTGACAGGTGCGGATTATCAAGCCTGGAAGTTTGGGCCGGTTCCCGTAAGCCTTATGGAGGAATGGGAGGAGCTTAGTGGCGATCTGGGTGATGTCGTAGCCATCGTATCTGGGCAGATCGCGGATTTTAGTCGCCAGAATGTCGTAGTCCGCTACGGAGTGATCTTCGATGATGAAGAGTTCACCCCTAGGCAGCTTCGTATCATGGCGGATCTGGCCGCGCGCTACAAAGACACCTTCTCGCCAAAAATGATCGATGTGACCCATGATCAAAACGATGCTTGGGACAAAGTGTGGTGCGAGGGTAGAGGGGTGCACCGCACGATTCCTTACTCCTTGGCCATCAGTGACGATGCAGCTGGCAAGGAAGAGCTACTGGCTATCGCAGCCGAGAACAGCATGTACCAGGCTGCGCTGGCGGCGGCACGGGGAGCAGCGTGAAAACCGGTCTGCCAGCAGTTGGAAATGCGCCTGACCTAGCTTGGTGTGTCGAAGTTGAATGGCGTACGTTAAGCGTGCGCTCATCTTTTTCGTGTCAGTCAGAGCCAGCGCAGCCTGGCGGCAGCGGCTACAGTCCCGGGAGCAGCTTCACCCTCAAACCTCCACCAACGCCCCCAACTCCCGCTCCAGCTCCTCCATATCCCCCAGATTCAACTCAATGATCCGCCGCAAATGCCCAATATCCTCCAACCCGATATGCAGGCACGCAAAGCCCAGGTGCCCATGTTCTTCATGGCGCAGCTCGGCATCCATCTGCACTTCGATCAGATCGGTGAGGTGAATGTTGATCAGGAAGTGCTGCTTGGGGTCCACCACCCAGTCTTCGGGCTTGTGGATAAGGGCGCCGCGCAGCGACAGGTCGATGAGTTTCACCGACCAGGTGCGGTTGCCCTGGGTGATCTGGGTCTTGGCGTCGAATGACACGCGCTTGAAACGGCGGCGCTCGTCGTGGTTATCGGTCATGGCTGCGGCCCTCTGCGAGTCCAATGACTATAGCCTAGTGTCTTAGAGCCATCTTCGAACCCGTCGACAATATTGACGATAGGTGTCGCCGAACAGCTGTTCGAGCTGCGCTTCGTCGGGACGGATGACGGCGCGGTTCATGATGGTGATCAGGGCGGGCAGCAGCAGCCACGGCCAGACGCTGCTGAGCATCACGCCGATACCGGCGTACGACAGGGTGTCGCCCAGGTTGACCGGGTTGCGCGACAGGGCGAAGGGGCCGCTTTGCAACAGCTCGTCCGGGGCGTCGAAGTTGCTGGCGGTGGTGGCCTGGCGTTTGAAGCGCAGCATGGCCCAGAACGACAGGCCCTGGCCGATGAGGATCAGGGCCACGCCCGTGGCGCGGGACCAGCTGGTGTCGGACACGGGCAGGGGCAGGGCGTAGCTCAGGGCGATGGCCACGGCGATGAAGGTCAGGTACAGCAACGGTGGCGGGAAAGGGGCCTTGGGCATGGGGTGGGTCCTGTGCGGGGGGCTTACCTATTGCGACCGGCAATTGGCCGTTGTGTTCACTGGTCTGCTGGTGCTTGCCAAGTGGCTTTCAAGGGCGGATAAAAATGATGGTCGTCCTGTAAATGAGGGCTCTAGACCAATGTTGGGGGTGGTCTTTCCCGACAGTCTCGCTAGACTCGCAGGGCTGACTTTCGTATCCACTTGGTTGGAATAAAAAAAATGAACAACAATAGTCCGCTCCGCCATCTGCCATGGCTGATCGTGGCAGTACTGGGAGCGTGCGCGCTCGGTGTCGTGGCCTTGCGCCGCGGCGAGCCGATCAACGCACTGTGGATTGTGGTGGCGGCGGTGGCGATCTATCTGGTTGCCTATCGTTACTACAGCCTCTTCATCGCCAATACCGTGATGCAGCTGGACCCGCGCCGGGCCACGCCGGCGGTGCTCAACAATGACGGGTTGGACTATGTGCCGACCAACAAGCACATCCTATTTGGTCACCACTTTGCCGCCATCGCTGGCGCAGGGCCGCTGGTGGGCCCGGTGCTGGCCGCGCAGATGGGCTATTTGCCCGGCACGCTGTGGCTGATTGCCGGCGTGGTGCTGGCCGGTGCGGTGCAGGACTTCCTGGTGCTGTTCATGTCCACCCGCCGCAACGGTCGCTCGCTGGGTGACATGGTGCGCGAGGAGATGGGCCGCATCCCCGGCACCATCGCCCTGTTTGGCTGCTTCCTGATCATGATCATCATCCTCGCGGTGCTGGCGCTGATCGTGGTCAAGGCCCTGGCGGACAGCCCGTGGGGCATGTTCACGGTGATGGCGACCATCCCGATCGCGATGTTCATGGGCGTGTACATGCGTTACATCCGCCCGGGCCGCATCGGCGAGATTTCGGTGGTGGGCGTGATCCTGCTGCTGGCCTCGATCTGGCTGGGGGGCCAGATTGCTGCTGATCCGGCGTGGGCCAAGGTGTTTACCTTCACCGGTCTTCAGATTACCTGGATGCTGATCGGCTACGGCTTTGTGGCCGCCGTACTGCCGGTGTGGCTGGTGCTGGCGCCGCGTGACTACCTGTCGACGTTCCTGAAGATCGGCACCATCGTGGCCTTGGCCATCGGTATCCTGGTGACCATGCCAGTGTTGAAAATGCCGGCCTTGACCCAGTTCATCGACGGCACCGGGCCGGTGTGGAAGGGCGGCCTGTTCCCGTTCCTGTTCATCACCATTGCCTGTGGCGCGGTGTCGGGCTTCCACGCGCTGATCTCTTCGGGCACTACGCCCAAGCTGCTGGATAACGAAACCAACGCCCGTTACATCGGTTACGGCGGCATGCTGATGGAGTCGTTCGTGGCGATCATGGCCATGGTCGCCGCTTCGGTGATCGAGCCGGGCGTGTACTTTGCCATGAACAGCCCGCCCGCCGTGGTGGGTACCGATGTGGTGGCCGTGGCAACGGCGGTGAGCAACTGGGGCTTTGCCATTACCCCGGATGCCCTGCAGGCCGTGGCCCACGACATTGGCGAAACCACCATCCTGGCCCGC
Organism: gamma proteobacterium L18; assembly: GCA_000497835.1. Classification (GTDB taxonomy): domain Bacteria; phylum Pseudomonadota; class Gammaproteobacteria; order Pseudomonadales; family Pseudomonadaceae; genus Aquipseudomonas. The sequence goes on from KI547173.1 coordinate 170,027, forward strand.
GCCGGTGGTGCGCCGACCCTGGCGGTGGGTATCGCGCAGATCCTGCACCAGGTGCTGCCGGGTGAGAACACCATGGCGTTCTGGTACCACTTCGCGATCCTGTTCGAGGCGTTGTTCATCCTGACGGCCGTGGACGCCGGTACCCGTGCCGGGCGCTTCATGCTGCAGGACTTGCTGGGCTCGTTCGTACCCTCGCTCAAGCGTACCGAGTCGTGGGTGGCCAACATCATCGGCACCGCCGGTTGCGTGGCGCTGTGGGGCTGGTTGCTGTATCAGGGCGTGGTCGACCCGCTGGGCGGCATCAACACCCTGTGGCCGCTGTTCGGTATCTCCAACCAGATGCTGGCCGGTATCGCGTTGATGCTGGGCGTGGTCGTGCTGATCAAGATGAAGCGCCAGCGCTACATCTGGGTGCCGTTGATTCCGGCGGTGTGGCTGCTGATCTGCACCACCACGGCCGGCTTCATCAAGCTGTTCGACGCCAACCCGGCGGTGGGCTTCCTGGCCCTGGCCAAGAAGTACAGCACCGCGCTGGACGCCGGGCAGATCATTGCCCCGGCCAAGGACATCAATCAGATGCAGCACGTGATCTTCAACGCGTACACCAACGCGGCGCTGACCGGGTTGTTCCTGCTGGTGGTGTTTTCGATCCTGCTGTTTGCCATCAAGGTCAGCATCGCGGCCTGGGGCAAAAAGGAACGTACCGACAAGGAATCGCCTTTCCAGACGGTGCCCGGCGCTTGATCACAGAGGTAGGCAGACATGTTCAATGACCTGAGCCGGCTGGGCAAATACCTGGGGCAGGCTGCGCGCCTGATGGTGGGCATGCCCGACTATGACAACTACGTCGAGCACATGCAGACCAAGCATCCGGACAAGCCGGTGATGGACTACGAGGCGTTCTTCCGCGAACGCCAGGAGGCCCGCTACGGCGGCAAGGGCGGGCCGAAGTGTTGTTGATTTAGCGATCATGCCTGCGGACAGCAAATGGGCATAATTGTCTTTTGTGGGAGCGGGCTCTGCCCGCGAAGCAGGCAC
>KI547173.1:171524-271176 GCA_000497835.1 gamma proteobacterium L18
AGCAGGCACCGCGCAGCTTCAGACAGTGCGCGGTGCCTGCTTCGCGGGCAGAGCCCGCTCCCACATTAAGCCTCCCGAAAATGCTGGAGAAAGTAATTTGTCTTCCCCCATCCCCGTCACCATCCTCAGCGGCTTCCTGGGCGCCGGCAAGACCACCTTGCTGCGCCACCTGCTCAAGGCCGAGCACGGCCTGAAAATCGCCGTCATCGAAAACGAGTTCAGCGACGCCGGCATCGACACGCAACTGCTGGGCGACGCCCCGGTGCAGGTCATGACCCTGGCCAACGGTTGTGTGTGTTGCACCATCCACACCGACCTGACCAAGGCCCTGTACCTGTTGCTGGAACGCCTTGACAGCGGCGAAATCGCCTTCGACCGCCTGGTGATCGAGTGCACCGGCCTGGCCGACCCTGCGCCCGTGGCGCAGACGTTTTTCATCGACGAGGAGTTGCGCGAGCGCTACATCCTCGACGGCATCATCACCCTGGTGGACGCCGCCAATGCCGAGGTGCACCTGGCCCAGACCATCGCCCAGGCTCAGGTGGGCTTTGCTGACCGGCTGTTGGTGAGCAAGACCGACCTGGTCAGCGCCGAGGCGTTTGAAGCGTTGAGCCAGCGCCTGACGCGCATCAACCGCCGCGCCCCGGTGCGCGTGGTGGAGCATGGCCGGATCGACCTGGCCGAGTTGCTCGACGTGCGTGGCTTCAACCTCAATGGCGGCCTCAACCTGCGTCCGGTGGTGGCCGCCGACAGCCTGGACCGTATCAGCAGCATGGTGCTGCGCACCGACAAGCCGCTGGACATTGATCGCCTCAGCGACTTCATGAACCAGTTGCTGGAGGAGCATGGGCGGCAGTTGTTGCGCTACAAGGGCGTGCTCAACATTGCTGGCGAGGATCGCCGCCTGGTGTTTCAGGGCGTGTTGAAGCTGTATGGCTTTGACTGGGATATCGAGTGGGCCGAGGGTGAGGTGCGCGAGAGTGTGATGGTGTTTATTGCTGATGATCTGCCGGAAGCCAAGATTCGGAACGGCTTCAACGCGCTGACCTGAGTCAACCGGAAATCCGTTCGCTCTGGTCTTGTGTGATGTTCACTGGCCTCATCGCGAGCAAGCTTTGCTCCCACAGTGTTGAGCCTTACACCTGTATTCGGCTCAACACTGTGGGAGCAAAGCTTGCTCGCGATGGCATCGACGCCTGGTCCGGTCAGGATCGCATTGAGTGCATCAACCCTCTTGCGCACCAGGCCGACCATCCTCAACTACAAAGCGCTTCAAGGTCGACACCGTAGCCGCCGGGTCACGGCAATCGGACAGCGCCTGAAAGCGCGTCTCCATGCGCCGCGCATCCACGCTCACCGACACATACCCGCGCTGCCGGCTATCAAAAAACCGCACATGCGGATTGCGCGGCAACACCGCCTTGAACGCCTCGTACGGCGGCCCATCAGACGTCACCGAGGTGCCCACGAACTCCGTCGCCACCACCTCGGCCCCCACCTTCAGGTCGGTGGTCCAGAACGAGTGGATATCCCCGCCAAAGAACACCGGGTTGCGCGCGCCGCTCTGTTGCACGTTGGCCAGCACCCGGTCGCGGGTGGCTTCGTAGCCGTCCCAGCCATCGGTCCAGTGGCCCCATTCGTGGGTGTGCGGGTCTTGCTGGTCCAGCGGCGCCATCAGCAGGTCCTGGGCGACGATGTTCCAGCCGGCCCGGGACTGGCGCAGGCCGTCGTGCAGCCATTTTTCCTGTTCCCAGCCGAGCATGGTGCGCTGCGGATCGCTGAGGGCGGCGCAGGTGGCCACGTGGCCGCCGTGGCGGCCGTCGGGCAGCACGCAGGGTTGTTCGGTGCGGTATTGGCGACCGTCCAGCACATGGATGCGCGCCAGCGGGCCCCATTCCAGACGGCGGTACACGCGCATGTCCGGGCCGTGGGGCAGGCTGCTGCGGCGCAGCGGCATGTGTTCGTAGAAGGCCTGGTAGGCCGCGGCGCGCCGCTTCAGGAACGCGGCCGGGTCGACGCCGGCGTCCTGGGACCAGCGGTTGGCGTAGTCGTTCTGCACCTCGTGGTCGTCCCACGTGACCACGCAGGGCGCGGCGGCGTGCAGGGCTTGCAGGTCGGGGTCGCGTTTGTACTGCGTGTAGCGGTTGCGGTAGCCGTCCAGGTCGCGGGCCTCGGGGATGGCGTGGGCGCGCACCACCTTGCCGCTGCTGGCCGGGTAGGAATTTTCGTAGATGTAATCGCCGAGGAAAAACACCAGGTCGGGATTTTCCGCCGCCAAGTGACGGTAGGCACTGAAGTAGCCGCGCTCCCAGTGCGAGCACGAGACAAAACCCATGTTCAACGCCGCCGCCATCTGCACCGGGGCGGTGATCGCCCGGCCGATGGCGCTCTGTTCGCCCAGCGCCTCGAAGCGGTACCAGTACGGGCGGGCCGCTTGCAGGCCTGTCACTTCTACATGCACCGAGTGGGCAAGGCGGGCGTCGGCCTGCACCTGGCCGCTGCGCACAATGCGGGTCATGGCCGCGTCGCTGGCCACGCTCCAGCGCACCGCTACCGGCTTGCTCAACGGCTGGTTTTCGGGCACCAGGCGGGTCCAGATAACGAAGCCATCGGGCAGTGGATCACCACTGGCCACGCCCAGGGCAAAGGGCTGCCCGACCCCGCTGCTACGGGCGAAAGGGCTCAGGATAGACAGTGCCATGCCCGCGCCGACGGCGGTGATCAGACGGCGCCGGGGCAGGTCGATACGGCTGGGGTCGGTCATGAAAAGCCTGTCTCCTCGGTCAAAAAAACATGGATCCTGAATCCTCCCCGTTGCATTTTGGTGAACAGAAAGTGAACAGTTAAAGCGTCATCTGACTGACTTCCGTCTGCCGCCAACCGGTCAAAAACAGGTAACCCTTCAGTCATTTTCGGCTGCTAGCTTGGCGCCCCTAACTTTACCGGAGGGGGCCCCATGAGAACCTGGGACGAGCCAAAGAAGCGCAAGGCGCACATCGAACTGATCCCGATGATCGATGTGATGATGTTTTTGCTGGTGTTTTTCGTGCTGGTAAGCCTGAACGTGATTCCGGCGCTGGGCATGAAAACGCAACTGCCCAGCGCCGCCCACGCCCAGCAGCTCAAGCCGCAGAACAAGGCGATCCTGACCTTGGGCATCGACGGCCAGTTGCAGCTCGATGGCCAGGCCATGACCCTCGACGGCCTGGTGCCGGCACTCAAGGCGGCGCAACAGCCGGACGCCAAGACCACCATCATCGTCAACAGCGACAAGGGCGTGGAAGTGGCGCGCCTGGTGGAGGTGATGGACACCCTGCGCGGCGGTGGTTTCACCTCCGTGTCCATCGCCACGCGCAAATCATGAGCCTGTACGCCCTGTACCGCGCCCGCCAATGGCTGGGCGGGGCACCGGCGCTGGCGGCGCTGGTGATCATCCTGATTGGCGTGCGCACCGCGCCGTTGAAAATCGAGCCCACTTACGACGAGTCGGCCGTTGAGCTGGCGCTGGTGGAGCCTGAACCCGAGCAACCGCCACAGCCGGTAGTGGAAACGCCACCGCCACCACCCGTGGTGGAAGATGAGGAAGCGGCCCTGCCACCGCCGCCCAAGCCCGTGCCCAAGCCCGTGCGGCCAAAACCGGTGCCGCCCAAACCCACCGCCAAGCCGGTGGCCAAGGCCGCGCCCAAGGCACAGCCCGTCGCCGCACCGGCGCCAGCCCCGGCCCCCACCGTCGTGGCAGCGCCACCGGCGCCTGCGCCTGCGCCCGCACCGCCCAAGGTCGATAGCCAGGCGCTGGAAGGCGGCTACCTGCAGGGGCTGCGTGGCGATATTGAGCGCTTCAAGCAATACCCCACCAGCCGCCAGGCGGCGCTGGAACGCCCCACGGGTGAGGTGGTGGTGTGGCTGTTGGTGGACCGGGCCGGCAACGTCCTGGACTCCGGCATCCAGACCCAGGCCTCGAGCATGCTGCTCAACCGTGCGGCCAGCACCAGCCTGCGACGTATCAAGCAAGTCAAGCCGTTCCCCGAGCAAGCCTTTGGCGGGCGCAGCCAACAGCGTTTTACCGCCACTTTTAACTACAGCGTGCAATAAGCACCGAGCGCAAAGGAGCAAGCAATGAGGTATAGCAAGATTCGGCTGGCCGTGATCGCTGCCGGCATGGCCCACGGCGCCGCCTACGCCGACACCAGTGATACAGACGTGGGCACCATCGGCGTGGAGGGCAAGGCCAGCGTCGGTGCCGGTTACATGGTGCAGGAGGAGGCGCCCAAGTCGCGCTCCACCGTGACCAAGGAAGCCCTGGACAAGCAGACCGCCACCGGCAACGCCATCGACAAGCTCAAGTACGTGCCGGGCCTGAACATTGCCAGCGAAGACAGCACCGGCCTGTCGGGCTTCAAGTTCACCATGCGCGGTATGAACTCCGACCAGGTGGGCATGTCGGTGGACGGCATGCCCATCAACGACTCGGGCAACTATGCGCTGTACTCCAACCTGCTGGGCGACCCGGAAAACATCGACCAGATTTTCGTCACCCAGGGCGCGTCCGAGTCCGATGGCCCGCACATCGGCTCCAGCGGCGGCAACATCGGCATCGTGACCATTCGCCCTACCAAGGAAACCGGGGTATTCGTCAAGCAGACCGTGGGCAGCAACAGTACCTACAAGACCTTTGCGCGGGTCAACACCGGCGAGGTCAACGGCCTCAGCAACTGGCTGTCGATGTCCCACGAGGAAGGCCAGAAATGGCGCGGCGACGGCGCCGTGCGGGCCGACAAGGTGGAGTGGAACAGCTTCTTCGATGCGGGTGACGGCAACACCGCCAACCTGATCCTCAAGTACCACAAGCAGGAAAACAACAGCTACAGCCAGCTGACCAAGTCGCAGTTCACCCAGTACGGCCGTGACTACGACCCGTACCCGTCGGTGGCCACCAAAAACAGCAGTGGCAAGATCACCAGCTATTACGGCCTGGCGCTGAACCCGTTCGAAACCTTCACCGCCGTGCTCAACACCAACTTCAAGCTGGCCGACAACCTGTCGCTGTCGGTGATCCCTTATTACTACTACGGCAACGGCGGCGGCGTGGGCAGCTCAAGCTACGCGCTCAACAGCGGCTCCAGCACCAGCGGCGTGTACGACCTGAGCAACCTGTCCACGGCGGCCCAGTACAACGCCGACGGCACCAGCAACAGCGGCGTGTATTACCGCTCCTCGCTGACCCAGACCTGGCGCCCCGGCATCACCACCAAGCTGAACTGGGACCTGGGCGACCACAGCCTGCAGTTCGGCTACTGGTTCGAAGACGCCCGCCAGCGTCAGACCCAACCCTTCGTCAGCATCAATTCCGCCGGCAAGCCGGATGATATCTGGGCCGACAGCGACTACGTGGTGGACGCCAACGGCAACAAGGTGCAGGGCCGCAACCGCTTCACCGAGACCCCGGCGCAGAAAGTCTGGGCCCAGGACACCTGGTACCTGACCCCGGACTGGACACTGATCGGTGGCCTGTCGTTCATGAACGTGGAGCGCAAGGGCCACAACCTGGGCAGCCTCACCGAGGCCGAGGAAAAACGCGAGCAGAGCTACAACAAGTTCCTGCCCAACATCGGCATCAAGTACCAGTTGAACGAAGACAATCAGCTGTTCTACAGCCTGTCGCGCAACATGCGCATCCCGCAGAACTACGTGCTGTACGACGCCAACGAAACCTCCATCGACCTCAAGCCCGAGACCAGTTGGAACCACGAACTGGGCTGGCGCTACCAGCAGCCGAACATGAGCCTGTCGGCCAGCCTGTTCTACATGAAGTTCCAGAACCGCCAGGTGTCGTCCAAGGATGAAAACGGCGACTACGCCGACATCAACGTGGGCCAGGTGGACAACTCCGGCCTGGAGCTGGCCTGGAGCGGCCTGCTGCCGCACAACTTCAACTATTACACCTCATACACCTACACCAAGGCCGAGCAAAAGGACGACATGACGGCCTACAACAACGGCGTGGCGGTGACCCTGCCCACCGCCGGCAAACAGTTCGCCAACGTGCCGCGCAACATGCTGGCGGCCAACATCGGCTACGACGACGGCCACTACTACGGCACTTTCGGCGGCAAGTACACCAGCAAGATCTACGGCGACCTGACCAACGACGAAAGCATCCCCGGCCGCACGGTGTTCAACCTGGGCGCCGGCGTGTACCTGCCGGTGGACCACCGCTTCTTCAAGGACGCCACCCTGCGCCTGAACGTCGACAACCTGTTCGACAAGAAGTACCTGGACGGTGTGTACACGGTGAAGACCAACTCGGCCACCTACGGCGGCTACCGCGACGGCGACCCGGCCTACATCGTCGGCGTGGAGCGCACGGTGACCGTGGCGCTGGAAGCCAATTTCTGATTTCGACCCTGTGGAGCAGACCTCATGAATACCAACCTCATGCACGACATCACGTTCTATGTGATGTACGGCGCCCTGGCGATCGCCGTGTTCATCATCATCGAACGCTCGGTGTATTTCGCCTACGTGTGCAAGCAGGCCGCGCGCCTGATGGCGGCCATGTCCGGCAACGCTGCACCGCGTGAACTGCCAGCCGAACTGACCGCGCGCAACAGCCTGCCGCTGGAAATGGTAACGGCAGTCCTCAAGCAGAAAGCCTCGATCGGCACCCGCAAGGACCTGGACGACGTGATCGACAGCCAGTACCTGCACACCCGTGCGCCGCTGGCGCGCAGCCTGTGGATCATCGAGACCATCACTACGGCGGCGCCGCTGCTGGGCCTGCTGGGTACCATCCTGGGCATCATCGACACCTTCAAGGCCCTGGCCAGTGCCGGCGTGTCGGACCCGGGGCAGATCTCGGCTGGTATCGGCACGGCCTTGTATGCCACGGGCCTGGGCATTGCCATCGCGCTGTTCTGCATCGTTTTCCATAACCTGTTCCAGGACCGCCAGGAGCGCATCAACGAACAGCTGAAAATGCTGCTGATCCGCGCCGCGATGGGGGCGCGCACCGTGGCTGAAAGCGACCTGCTGGAACCCGAGGCCACCCGCTACCGCACCGCATAAGTTCTGGTGGAACCAACTGTTGGACCTGTTGGACCTGTTGGACTTGTGGGACCGAGCGAAGCTCGGGAAGGGGGCGCTGGGGTTCAACTGCTATACCGCAGCGCCCTTTTCCCGAGCTTTGCTCGGTCCCACAGGTATATCAATAACTGGGAGTCACCATGTTCAAACACTACCTGGGCGCACTCGCGCTGCTGTTTGCAATCCCCCAGGCCCACGCCGACTTCGCCATCCCCGGCTTCGAACTGATCCACACCGCCCCCGTCGACACCACCCTGGCCACCCCCGACCTGCGCAGCCCTGGGCCGGTGTGGATGCAGTTGTTCGACGGCGCCCGGCACAGCATCGACATCGAACAGTTCTACGCCGTCGACCACCCAGGCTCGGTGATGGAACAGGTGCTGCAGCACCTGGAAGCCGCCGGCAAGCGCGGCGTCAAGATCCGCTTCCTGCTGGAAGACAAAGGCCAGAAACTGTCCGACCCGGCCACCCTGGCGCGGCTGCGCGCTATCCCCAACCTGAGCTTCGCGGTGCTGCCGTACGCCAAGCTGACCGGCAACGGCATTATCCATGCCAAGTTCATGGTGGTGGACGGCGGGCGGGCGTTCGTCGGCAGCCAGAACTTCGACTGGCGCTCGCTGGAGCACATCCACGAAACCGGTCTGCTGATCAGCGACGCACCGATGGCCGCCCAGGTGCAGGCCATCTTCGATCAGGACTGGCACGCCGAACAGGCCCTGAGCCAGGGCCAGACCGTGCCCCTGCCAGCCGCTGGCCAACCCGCGCCGCGCACGGGTAACTATCTGGTCGCCAGCCCCGCCCGCTATAACCCGCCCGGCGTCGGCGACTCCGAGCAGGAACTGCCGCGCCTGCTGGCTGAAGCGAAGAAAGAGATCCGCGTGCAATTGCTGGACTACGCACCGCTGTCCTACGGCCCGGACAACACCCGGCCGTATTACCCGGTGATCGACAACGCCCTGCGCGCCGCTGCAGCGCGCGGTGTGCGGGTGAAGCTGATGGTCTCGGACTGGAACACCGCGCCGCCGGAACTGGCCTACCTGAAAAGCCTGGCGATACTGCCCAACGTGCAGGTGCGTATCGTCACCTTGCCCCAGGCATCGCAGGGCTTCATCCCGTATGCTCGGGTGATCCACACCAAGACCCTGGAAATCGACGGGCAGGTGGCCTGGGTCGGCACCAGCAACTGGCTGGGCGGCTACCTGGATAAATCGCGCAACCTGGAAGTGGTGATGCGCAACCCGGCCATGGCCGCGCGTATCGAACAACTGCATGGGCAGTTGTGGGATGGCCCCTACGCCAGCCCGCTGGACATCAACCGCGATTACCCCGCGCCCCACCCGGGCACGAAATGAGTGTTGTGTACTAAGGAGAGTGCAATGCATCGAGTGTTGAAAGCCACCGCGCTGGCGCTGGCCCTGAGTGGCTGTGTGTCAGCACCGCCCCAACCGGTGGCGGTGAATATCGTTGCCATCAATGACCTGCATGGGTACCTGCAGGCCAACCGCTATGCGTACAAGGATGGCAATGGGCAGGTGCAGCGGGTGGAGGCGGGCGGTATCGCGACGTTAGGTGGCATGCTTGACCAGCTGCGTGCCCAGGACCCGCAATTGTTGTTTATCGGCGCCGGTGATCTGGTCGGGGCCAGCCCGCCCTTGTCCGCCATGTGGGCGGATGAACCGACCTTGCTGGCGCTGCGCGGCATGGGCCTGAAATTCAGCACCATCGGCAACCATGAACTGGATAACGGCAAGGCCGAGTTCCTGCGCCAGATGAACGGCGGCTGCCAGTCATCACGGCCGGATAAAGCCTGCCAATTCCAGGCCAATTTCCCCGGGGGCGGCTTTCCCTACCTGGCGGCCAACCTGATCGATACTGACACGGGCAAGCCGTTGCTGCCCGCCTACCGCATTGAAACCGTGCACGGCGTGAAGGTGGCGTTCGTGGGGGCGGTGTTGCGGGACGTGGCCAAGGTGGTCAGTGCCAAGGGCATGCAGGGCTTGAAGGCGACGGATGAAGCGGACGCCATCAATGCGCTGATCCCCGAGCTCAAGGCCCAGGGCGTCAATGCCATCGTCGCGGTGGTGCATCAGGGCGGCGACACCCCGGAGCCTTACGACAAGCCCGACTGCTCGCACTTGCAGGGCGATATCGTGGACGTGGCCCAGCGTTTGGACCCGGCCGTGGACGTGCTGATCTCCGCCCACTCGCATCAGGGCTACCTGTGCAAGGTGGGTAAACTGCTGGTGACCCAAGGCAGCTCCTACGGTCACCTGCTCACCCACCTGACGCTGGAAGTGACCCCCGGCACCCACCAGGTGACCGCCATCCAGGCGCAGAACCTGCTGGCTGACCCGGCTAAATACCCGCCCGATGCGAAAATGGCGGCGTTGCAGCAAGCCGTGGAGGCGCGCAGCAACACGGTGCTGCTGCGCCCGGTGGGCACGCCTGGCGCGCCGAAGATCACCGCTGCGGCCGATAGCAACGGCGAATCGCCGCTGGGGGATCTGATCACCGACGCCCAATTGGCCATGACCCGCACGCTGGGTGCGCAGATCGCCTTCACCAATCAGGGCGGTATCCGCAACCAGTTGATCTTGTCGCCGGGGCAGACCCAGCTCACTTACGCCCAAGTCGCCAGTGTGCAGCCTTTCAACAACACGTTGGTGTTGATGAGCCTTACGGGGGCGCAGTTGCAGCAGTTGCTCAACCAGCAGTGGCAGGCTGACGACTTCAACCCGTTGCAGATTTCCCATGGGTTCAGCTATCGCTGGGACCACACTCGTCAAAGTGGGGATAAGGTGGTGCCGGGCAGCCTGATGTTGGATGGCAAGCCTGTGCAGGCGAGCAAGAGCTACCGCGTGGTGATGAACAGTTTTCTGGCTGACGGTGGGGACCGTTTCGCCGTGTTCCAGCAAGGCGCACGGCGGGAGGACAGTCGCATCCTCGATCTGGATGCGTTGCTGGGGTATTTGGCCCAGCAGCCAAAGGCGGGGGCTAGTGATCCGGCTGGGCGGATTACGCGGGTTCGCTGAGGACAGTGGTGGCCGTTTCCCGAGCTTCGCCCGGTCCCACAAGGGGGGGGAGCGCCTGGCATGTGGGACCGGGCGAAGCTCGGGAAGCAGTCCCCCCATCCCCAAAAAAAAGCCCGGCTCACTGAGCCGGGCTTTTTCACATCACGCTATCAGTTGCCGTAAACCGGCAGCTTGGCGCAGATGGCCTTGACCTTCTCGCGAACGGCGTCGATCACCGCTTCGTTGTTCAGGTCAGCCAGGATGTCGCAGATCCAGCCAGCCAGTTCCTTGCACTCTGCTTCCTTGAAGCCACGAGTGGTCACGGCCGGGGTGCCGAAGCGCAGGCCCGAGGTGACGAACGGGGAACGTGGGTCGTTAGGCACCGAGTTCTTGTTCACGGTGATGAACGCTTTGCCCAGGGCGGCGTCGGCGTCTTTACCGGAGATTTCCTGCTTGATCAGCGACAGCAGGAACAGGTGGTTCTGAGTACCGCCCGACACGACGTCGAAGCCGCGCTCGATGAACACGCCGGCCATGGCCTGGGCGTTCTTCACCACTTGTTGCTGGTAGGCCTTGAACTCAGGCTGCAGCGCTTCCTTGAAGCACACGGCCTTGGCGGCGATGACGTGCTCCAGTGGGCCGCCCTGGGCGCCCGGGAATACCGCGGAGTTCAGCTTCTTCTCGATGTCGGCGTTGGCGCGTGCCAGGATCAGGCCGCCACGTGGACCGCGCAGGGTCTTGTGGGTAGTGGTGGTGACCACGTCGGCGAACGGCACAGGGTTGGGGTAGACGCCAGCAGCGACCAGACCGGCCACGTGGGCCATGTCGACGAACAGGTAGGCACCTACCTTGTCGGCGATTTCGCGGAAGCGGGCGAAGTCCAGCACTTGCGAGTAGGCGGAGAAACCGGCCACGACCATTTTCGGCTTGTGTTCAACCGCCAGGCGCTCGACTTCGTCGTAGTCGATCAGGCCGTTGGCGTCGATGCCGTACTGGACAGCGTTGTACAGCTTGCCCGACGAGGAAACGCTGGCGCCGTGGGTCAGGTGACCGCCGTGGGCCAGGCTCATGCCCAGGATGGTGTCGCCAGCCTGCAGCAGGGCCAGGTAGACAGCGGCGTTGGCCTGGGAGCCGGCGTGCGGCTGAACGTTGGCGTAGTCGGCGCCGAACAGCTCTTTGGCGCGGTCGATGGCCAGTTGCTCAACCACGTCGACGTACTCGCAGCCACCGTAGTAGCGCTTGCCTGGGTAGCCTTCGGCGTACTTGTTGGTCAGTACCGAGCCTTGGGCTTCCATGACGGCTGGGCTGGTGTAGTTCTCCGAGGCGATCAGCTCGATGTGCTCTTCCTGGCGCTGAGCTTCTTGCTCCATGGCGGCAAAGAGATCGGCGTCGAACTTGGCAAGGGTCAAATCACGGCTGAACATGGCGGTCCTCAAGGATCGTGCTGGAAAAAGGTGATCAGGCGCGCATTCTACCCCATCGCGTTTTATCTGGCATATGAAAGGCAGTCATTGCGTTGACGAGTGGTGTTCATGCTTGGGGGATGGGGGGTGGCCTTCCCGGGCAGGGCCCGGTCCTACACCGGTCGCGGCGGTTGTGTCAGAGAGGCAAAGCAGTCCGCCTTTGGCATTCCACGGATAGGCCTGCGGTACCTCCCAGGGCGGAACGCTTTGCATCACTGACACAACCGCCGCGACCGGTGTAGGACCGGGCTCTGCCCGGGAAGGCCCAACCCCGAATATCAATCAAACATAAACAGCGCATCATTGCTGAACTGCGCCTCAAACCGGCTGGCCTGCATCGGCCGGCCGAACAGGTAGCCCTGCACCTCGTCGCAACCATGCTCGCGCAGGAAGTCCAGCTGCTCATGGGTTTCCACGCCTTCGGCGATCACCGCCAGGTTCAGGCTGTGGGCCATGGCGATGATGGCGCGGGCGATCTGCGCGTCCTGCTCGCCTTCGGGCAGGCCGTCGACGAAGGTGCGGTCGATCTTCAGCACGTCGATGGGGAACTGCTTGAGGTAGTTGAGCGACGAGTAGCCGGTGCCGAAGTCGTCCACCGCGATGCTCAGGCCCAAAAACTTCAGGCTGTCGAGGATCTGCATGGCTTCGTTGACTTCGCGCATCAGGATACTTTCGGTCAGTTCCAGCTCCAGGCACGCCGGCGGCAGGCCGGTTTCCTTGAGGATGTTGGCGATGCGCGTGCCCAATTGGCCGTCCGAGAACTGCCGCGCCGAGATGTTCACCGACACCTTGGGCACCCGCACCTTGGCCTGGTGCCAGGCGCGCAGCTGGCGGCAGGCCTCGGTCAGCACCCAGTCGCCCACGTCCACCACCAGGCCCAACTCTTCGAGCACCGGGATGAAGTCGCCCGGCGGTACCAGGCCGCGGCGCGGGTGGCGCCAGCGCAGCAGGGCTTCGGCACCGGTCAGGCGCTTGCCGTCGCCGCTGAACTGCGGCTGGTAGTACAGCACGAATTCGTTCTGCTCCAGGGCGTGGCGCAGGTCGCTTTCCAGCTCCAGGCGCTCCAGGGCGCTGGCGTTCATGTCGGCCTGGTAGAACTGGAAGTTGTTCTTGCCGCGCTCCTTGGCGTGGTACATGGCCGTGTCGGCGTTCTTCATCAGCTGGCTCAGCTCGCTGCCGTCCTGGGGGCTCAGGGCGATGCCGATACTGGCGGTGACGAAGAACTCGCGGTTTTCCAGCACGAACGGCTTCACCAGGCTGGCCAGGATCTGCTCGGCCACGTGGATGGCGCGGTTGAGCGCGGCCTCGCGGGTGTTGCGCGGCTGCAGCAGCAGGGTGAACTCGTCGCCGCCCATGCGCGCCACGGTGTCCTCGTCGTCGACACAGGCCAGCAGGCGGATGGCCATCTCCTTGAGCATGCGGTCGCCGGCGGCGTGGCCCAGGGAGTCGTTGATCGGCTTGAAGCGGTCCAGGTCGAGGAACATCAGCACTACCCACGACTTCTGCCGCTCGGCCTGCTGCAGGGCGTTGTACAGGCGGTCCTGGAACAGCGTGCGGTTGGGCAGATGGGTCAGGGCGTCGTAGTAGGCCAGGCGGTGGATGCGCTGCTCGCTGGCCTTGCGCTCGCTGATGTCGCTGAAAAAGCACACGTAGCTGGCCAGGTCGCCTTCGTCGTCCAGCACCGCGGTGATGCCCACCCAGGCCGGGTAGTGCTCGCCACTGCGGCGCTTGAGCCACACCTCGCCCTCCCAGCTGCCGCGTGTGTGCAGTTGCTTGACCACGTAGCTCAAGTGTGCCTGCTGCTGCTCGTCGACGGTGAGCATGGTGGGCAACTGGTCCAGCACCTGCGCCACTTCGTAGCCACTGACGCGGCTGAAGGCCTCGTTGGCCTGCACGATGTAGCCGGCCGGGTCGGTGATCAGGATGGCCGAGGTGGAGTGCTCGAATACCGTGGCGGCCATGCGCAGGTCTTTCTCGGCGCGGCGCTGCTGGCTGATGTCGCGGGCCACGCCCAGGATGCCCTCGAAGGTGCCGTGGTCGTCCCACACCAGCACCAGGCGCAGCTCGATGGGGATCTTGCGGCCATCGGCGCGCAGGCAGTCGAGCACGAACAGTTGCGTGGTCAGCTGGCTGCGCAGGGCGGCCAGTTCCTCGGGCTTGTCCAGCACCTGGCTGACCTGTTCGACCAACTGGAAAATGCCGGTCATGTGCTGCGGGTTGGCGATGGTCGATTGCCAGCCATTGTCGAACACCCATTGCACGTCATAGCCCAGTACCGCGTGCACCGAGGGGCTGACGTAGTTGAGCGCCAGTTGGCTGTCGGTGGAGAAAATCACATCGCTGATGCTCTCGGCCAGCATCCGGTAACGCTGTTCACTGTCGCGCAGCGATTCGCTGGCCTCGATCTGGTCGGTGACGTCCTTGGCCACGCCGATGATGCGTGTCACGCGGCCATCGCCGTCGAGGGCCAGAGCCTGCTCGCGGATGTCGAAGCGCAGCCAGCGGCCGTCCTTGTGCTTGAAGCGCAGCTGGCATTGCAGCAACTGCAACTGGGCGTCATGGCGCCGCGCCAGACGCATGCGCTCGTAGTCGCTGGCGTCTTCGGGGTGCAGCAGGATCTCCCAGAAGTACTCGCCCATCTGCGCCAGCTCGGCCTTGCTGAAGCCCAGGGTCTGGCCCAGATGGTGGTTGCTGTAGATCATGCGTTGGGTCAGCACGTCCTGCACGTACAGGTGGTCCGGCACGGTGCGCACCACGTCAGACCAGAAGCCTTCGCGCTCCACCAGCGACAGCTCGACGCTCTTGCGGCTGGTGACGTCGTTGATGCTCAGAATCACCGAGCCGTAGTCGCCGGTGACGTGCGGCAGGCGCAGGGTCAGCCACAAGTACTGGTCCTGGCCCAGTCGGTCGGCGATGCGCATTTCGGTTTCCAGTTCCTGCTGGTCGCTGAGCAGGGTGTCCAGCAATTGTCGGCCCGTGCTGGCGCCGTCCAGGCGGTCAAGGCCGAACAGGCGCTGCCAGGCACCATGACTGTCGGTGACATTGAGCAGGCCCAGGGCCATCTGGTTGACTTCGGTCACCCGCAGTTGCTGCAGCAATTGCTCGCGTTGGTCAGGGTGCGCGGCGAGCCATGCGTCCAGTTCGGCCGGGGTGCCAACCTGTGCGGCGGCCAAGTGGTCCTGCAGCGGACGCAGGTCGAGTACACACAGGGCAACGCCGGTGCCTTCGAAAATGTCGTGGTAGCGACGGCGGCCTTCGTGCAGCAGGCGCTGGCGGCGACGCAGGTTGAACAGCGCCAGCAGCGGCAACAGCGAGCAGGCGCCCAGCAGCAGGAACTTGCCGATCAGCGCGGGCAGCAATTGCAGCTCGGTTTCGTCCTCGTCGAACAGGGTGCGCAGTTGCCAGTCGGTATTGGGCAGCGGCACGGTGGTGACGCTCTGGGCCTGCTCGCGGGCGCTCAGGGCCAGGCCTTGCTCGGTGCTGCGCGGGTCACGCCGCAGTACCAGGTTGGGCTCGCGGCTTTCCAGCAGCCAGCGGGGCAGGGCGGTAGGGTCCACGCGGTGGGTCAGGCTGGAATAGATGGAGCTGTCCAGGCGCAGCAACCAGTAGCCATCCGCCGGGCGCTCGCTGGCGCTGACCAGCAGGTACACCTGGCGGCCGTCCTGGCTCTGGCTGAAATGAAAGTGCTGGCCCAGGCTGCGCTTGATCAGGCCGGCCAGGTCCTGGGCCGGGCCGGTGCCCGCGCTGTCGGCCAGCACGTTGCCCTGGCTGTCCAGGCGCGCCACGCTTTGCAGGGCGGGCAACCGCGGGCTCATCAGGGCTTGCACCGCCTGAGGCGTCTGCACATCGCCGGCGGTCAGGCGGTACAGGGCCTGCTGGCCCTCCAGGGCCATGTTCAGGCCCAGGTGTTCGCCCAGCACGGCGGTGTACTCCACCGTACGCTGCCGCTGGTCGGCAACGCTGCGCTTGAACTGGTCAACCAGCTGCCAGACCAGCAGCGTCAATAGCAGCAGTGCCAGCAGCGCCAGGGCACTCTTTAACGTACCGCGCGTCGGTTCGCCGGACGCAGTGGCCGGGGAGCGCAGGGAAGACGGCTGATTGAGGTTGGTCAAACTGTGATCCTGCGGTCTGGCTGGCTGTGGCATGTGGCTGGTGAAGGCCGCGAAAACCGTCTGCAAACAGGGGCGGGGCCGAAAACAGCGCGCACTATAAGCCGTACGCCCGAAGGGCGGCTAGCATGCCTTGTTTTATGGCTCTGTGCCACTACTGGTTGCGGGCGGTTTGCCCTGCTTCGCGCATTCCGGTAGCTTTGACCTTCTCGCGGATTCTTCATCTGTCTACTGTCACCAGGTTACTCATGGCCCAATACGTCTACACCATGCATCGGCTGAGCAAAGTTGTGCCGCCGAAGCGGGAAATCCTCAAAAACATCTCCTTGTCGTTCTTCCCCGGCGCCAAGATCGGCGTGCTGGGCCTCAACGGCTCGGGTAAATCCACCCTGCTGAAAATCATGGCCGGCGTTGACAAGGAATTCGACGGCGAAGCACGCCCGATGCCCGAACTCAACGTGGGTTATCTGCCGCAGGAGCCACAACTTGACCCGGCCAAGACCGTGCGTGAAGTGGTGGAAGAAGCGGTCAGCGTCATCAAGGACGCCCAGGCGCGTCTGGATGAAGTGTATGCCGCTTATGCCGATCCGGATGCCGACTTCGACAAATTGGCCGCCGAACAGGCCAAGCTCGAAGCCATTATCCAGGCCAGCGACGGTCACAACCTTGAGCGCCAGCTGGAAGTGGCGGCCGACGCCCTGCGCCTGCCGGCCTGGGACGCCAAGGTAGAACACCTGTCTGGTGGTGAAAAGCGCCGCGTGGCCCTGTGCCGCCTGCTGCTGTCGGCCCCCGACATGCTGCTGCTCGACGAACCGACCAACCACCTGGACGCCGATTCCGTCGCCTGGCTGGAGCACTTCCTGCACGACTTCCCGGGTACCGTGGTCGCGATCACGCACGACCGTTACTTCCTGGACAACGTGGCAGGCTGGATCCTGGAACTGG
This sequence comes from gamma proteobacterium L18, assembly GCA_000497835.1. Lineage (GTDB taxonomy): Bacteria > Pseudomonadota > Gammaproteobacteria > Pseudomonadales > Pseudomonadaceae > Aquipseudomonas. The sequence goes on from KI547173.1 coordinate 188,136, forward strand.
ACCGCGGCGCCGGTATCCCGTACGAGGGCAACTACTCGGGTTGGCTGGAAGCCAAGTCCGACCGTCTGGCCCAGGAATCCAAGCAGCAGTCGGCCCATGAAAAGGCCATGAAGGAAGAGCTGGAGTGGGTGCGCAAAGGCGCCAAGGCCCGCCAGTCGAAATCCAAGGCTCGTCTGCAGCGCTTCGAGGAAATGCAGTCGCAGGAATTCCAGAAGCGTTCGGAAACCAACGAGATCTACATCCCGGCCGGTCCGCGCCTGGGTGACAAGGTCATCGAGTTCAAGAACGTCACCAAGGGCTACGGCGACCGCGTGCTGATCGACAACCTGTCGTTCGCCATGCCAAAAGGCGCCATCGTCGGCGTGATCGGCGGTAACGGTGCCGGTAAGTCGACCCTGTTCCGCATGCTGATGGGCAAGGAACAGCCGGACTCGGGCAGCATCGAGATCGGTGAAACCGTGCAACTGGCCTGCGTGGACCAGAGCCGTGACGACCTGGACGGCAGCAAGACGGTGTTCCAGCAGATCTCCGACGGTTCGGACAACATCCGCATCGGCAATTACGAGATCCCGTCGCGCACCTACGTTGGTCGTTTCAACTTCAAGGGCGGCGACCAACAGAAGTTCGTCAAGGACCTGTCCGGTGGTGAGCGTGGCCGTCTGCACCTGGCCCTGACCCTGAAGGAGGGCGGCAACGTCCTGCTGCTCGACGAACCGTCCAACGACCTCGACGTGGAAACCCTGCGTTCGCTGGAAGAAGCCCTGCTGGACTTCCCTGGCGCCGCCATTGTGATCTCTCACGATCGGTGGTTCCTGGACCGTGTTGCGACCCACATCCTGGCGTACGAGGATGATTCGCAGGCCGTGTTCTTCGAAGGCAACTACACCGAATACGAAGCCGACCGCAAAAAGCGCCTCGGCGACGCAGCGGCCCAGCCGCATCGGGTACGCCACAAGAAACTGGCGTAATACAGGAACGGGGCCTTCGGGCCCCGTTTTTTATGCTTTGGATTTGTGTCGCCTGCTTCCCGAGCTTCGCCCGGTCCCACAGTGTTGCGCGCTAGGGCTGTGGGACCGGGCGAAGCTCGGGAAGCCAACACCGCCGATATCAGCGAGTGTCGATACCAACGATTTCGATGGTCAGATCCCCGGCAGGTCGCTTCCATACCACCTCATCCCCAACTTGCCCGCCCATCAACGCCCGCCCCAGCGGCGAACCCCAGTTGATCAGCCCTTGCGCCGCATCCGCCTCATCCTCGCCTACCAGGCACACCCGTTGCTCGTTGCCGTGTTCATCGGCAAACCTCACCCAGCTGCCGATCTGCACTTTGCCGTTGTCAGTGGGCATCACCACCTGGGCGCTTTGCACGCGTTGGCTGAAGTAATGCAGGTCGGCAAGCCGCTGCGGCTCGTTATCACTGCCCTGCAAGGCGCGCAGGCGTGCCTGCAGCAATTCCAGGCCACGCGGTGTGACGTAGTTGGGTTGGTCGCTGACGCGCCGTTCGGCGGCCTGGCTGACCTGGGCATGGTCTTCGTTGACGAACGCTCGACTCACTGTGTTCTCCTGAGTAGTGCGGTGGTCTCGCGATGAGGCCATCAGCAGCGCGACAGATTCAGGGGTGGTATGCCCGCCCTTCGCCCTGGGTTTTCTGCTGTTGCCACGCCCGCTCACGGTCATCACCGTGCTGCACGCTCCAGTCGCTCTGGTTGGGCTGTCTGGCCGCGCTGGCCTGGCATTGGCGGAAGCCGTCGTCCCAGCCGGTGGCGTACACCTTCTCTTTCAAATAGCGCGGCACGTCCTTGCGGAAGAAGCCATTCACGCCAGCCGCTTCCCGCCCGCTGCCGCAGCCATCCTTGAACCCGTCGGCATAGCCGGGCGGGTACCCCTGGCTGATCATTTGCTCATGGGTGGACTGGCATCCCGCCAGCGTCACCATCACTATCACCACCACACAGCGCCACATGATCCGACTCCCGTTTCATGCCCACCGCTCCCGTCTGGAAACTGCGACGGTCAAACGGTGGACCCATGAGTCAAGTCTAGGTTCGATTTGGTTGCCGCCGCGTCAAGGCCGTGTGATGGAATTGTCAGTAGTGGTACCACTTGAGCGACAGCATCACCTCGTTGCGCGGCCCGGTAAGCTCGCTGAAGTCGCGCTGGGCGCTCAGGCGCAGCCCAAGGTTGCGGAACAGCTCCCATTGCTGATTCAGGCTCAGGGTGCGTCGTACCTCGCCATTGAGGAAGTAGTCGCCCTGGGCTTCGAGGCGCAGGTTGCCCAGGCGGTTTTTCCACAGCAGGCCGCTGTCGAAACCGGCGGCGGGTGAGACCATGGCCGAGAAGTCGTTGTTGTGCTCGACCCGCACCGTGCCCAGGGCGAACGCCAGGGTGTTGTCGCCCAGCTGCCAGGTGCCGCCGGCGCCGCCGTTGACGTGGCTGACCAGGTTCTCGTCGCCGTGTTTGCCCAACACCCGCTCAAGGCCACCGGTGACTTGCCATGACCAGGGTTGCAGCAGTTCGTTGCGCGGGGTCATGGAGCGGATGGTGGCCAGGTCCAGGCGCTGTACCTGCCAGCGGTTGCCCTCGTACTGGCGCAGCTTCATGTTGAGGATCTCGATCTGCGCACCCAGCGGGAAGCCTTCGCTGTTGTCGTTCAGGTCGTGGTAGGCCATGCGCAAACCGTACTCGGCGAAGTTCTTGCCGTCACGGTTACCAGCGCCCAGCTGCCAGGTGCGCGAATCGTGGCCGTCTTCGGGCAGGCCGGGGCGATCCACGTTCAGTTCCGGCGGCGGGTTCTGGCTGATGGCCCGCAGCAGTTGGAAGCTGCGCTGGGTGCGCGCCGGGTCACGCTCCTGGGCTGTGGCGCGGTAGCGCTCCAGGCGGTAGGCGGCGTCCTGGATCAAGGCGCGACGATCGGCCGCCAGGGCCTTGTAGGAGGGGTTTTGCAGTTGATCGGTATCCTCGGCCACCTTCAGCACCCACTGCTGCTCGTCGGCGCTCAAGGGCTTGGCGCGGGCCAAGAGTTCACGTTCGCGCGAAGGGCGGTAGTCGATCTCGCCGACCATGCCGGCCTGCTTCACCGCTTTTACCGTGTCGGTGGGGATGGCGGTCAGCGGGAATTGCCCGGTCAGTTGCAGGCTGGGGCGCGCCACTTGCAGCAGCTCCAGCAGGCGGTACGAGCAGTTTTCGTCGAAGAAGAAATAGTCGAAACGCACCTGCTTGAGCTCCCACACATGCTCCACCATGCGCCCGGTTTCCTCGGGCGTGAGGTTGAGGTGGTACTCCCACAGGTCGCGGTTTTCCAGGCTGCGGTATTCGGCCAGTTTCTGCTGGTAGGGCACCAGCGAGAACATGCCCGGGTAGCCGCCGGCCAGGCCTTTCCAGGCATAGAGGATGCTGTTGTCGTTGCCTTCGATGTAGGCGCCGAAGTTGATCGCGTAGCTGAGCAGCGAGGTCTTGTCCTGCCGCGCCTCGGCCTGGTCGATGCGCAGCAGGGTGTGGCCGAACATGGACGAGGGGCTGTTGAGGTAGGCAGCCGGGAACACCAGCACGGTGTGGTGCGGCGAGATTTCCTTGTACCACTTGTGGAAGTCGTCGCAGTCGGGCGCCGGTAAATCCTGCAGATTCAGTTGCTGGCGCAGCCAGCGGGTACGGGCGGGGAACACGCATTGGGCATGCTGGTCACCCTTGGCTGCCGGCGCGTACAAGGCTGCCACCGTGGCCGCCAGTTCCTGCTCCGGGTGATGGGCACCGTCGGCCGCGAGGAAGAAGCGCTTGTCATCCACGTAGCTGCGCCAGCCACCGAATTTGGCCGGCGTGTAGTGGCCCAGGGCGATCCAGTACGGGTCGGCCGCCAGGGCTGTGATTCGGGATGGATCCACGTGGGGTGCGGCATGCAGCGGGGCGCAGACACAGAGCGCCAGGTAAGCGAGGCGTTTGAGCATCTTTGGCAACTAAGTCAGAGGGACGAAAAGGCGTGCCGCAGTGGCGTGGAAATCCCGCCCCCGGGGGGGCGGGCGGTTCGAGCTTAGGCCTCGGCCGCGTACTTGGCCAGGCGTGGGTCGCTTTTGAGCACATTCATGGTGTTGGCGTGAACATCGTCAGCCGTCACGTTGGCGGTGGTGAAGATGTCCTGGAAGTGCTGGTGGGTGACGGATTCGAAATAGGCACGATCCTGTGGCGCCACGCCCAGTACCACGGCGTAGGTGGTCAGCGCTTCGCCCTGCCCCTTGGCCATGTCTTCGGAGAGTTCGTTCATCATGCCGTTCATGGCGATCCACGACTTGCCGCCGTAGGTCAGTGCCGCGTTGGTGGAGCAACCATTGGTGCCCGAGGTCATGCCGAAGGTGGCGTTGCCCGAGGTGCCGTTGGTGGTGGAAGCCAGGAAGTGTGCCGGCGTGCCGCGTTGGCCTGCGAACAGCATGTTCCCCCAACCGCAGTCCGGACCGCCAGGGGCCTGGGCCATGGCGTTGAGCGAGACAACGGTGAACAGCGTACCCAGAAGAATCCGTTTCATAGCTTTGTTCTCTTTGTAAGGTGCAAAACCAAAGGTTCAGGATTGCCTGGGACTGCCTTGCTCCAGGACGCAGTTTGGAGTTTAGGCGGGGTTTCACAGTTCCACCCAAAAAGTGCCTTTTTGAGAGCATCAAGTTGCAAGCCTCAAGCTGCAAGCCAGTAAGCCGCGTGCTGCTTGCAGCTTGAGGCTTGCAGCTTAAAGCTCTTCGGCGCCAGAATGCCGTCATCTGCCCCGCCGAAGTAAGGATGCCCGATGCCTGATCCTGTTGCTGCCAGCTTGCGTCTTGCGCCAGAAGCGCTGACCCGTCCGTTTTCCGCTGAACAGTTCAGCTTCTCCACCACCAATGATCTGGAGCCCTTTCGCGGTGTGCTTGGCCAGGAACGCGCTGTAGAGGCGCTGCAATTCGGCGTGGCCATGCCACGCCCCGGCTACAACGTATTCGTGATGGGCGAGCCCGGCACCGGCCGTTTCTCGTTCGTCAAACGCTACCTCAAGGCCGAAGGCAAGCGCCTGAAGACGCCGTCGGACTGGGTCTACGTCAACAACTTCGACGAGCCGCGCGAGCCCCGCGCGCTGGAGCTGCCAGCGGGCAGCGCGACCACCTTCATGGCCGACATCGGCGGGCTGATCGACAACCTGTTGTCGACCTTCCCGGCGGTGTTCGAGCACCCGTCCTACCAGCAGAAAAAAAGTGCCATCGACCGCGCCTTCAACCAGCGCTACGACCGCGCCCTGGACGTGATCGAGCGCCTGTCGCTGGAAAAAGACGTGGCCTTGTACCGCGACAGCAGCAACATCGCCTTCACGCCGATGCTCGACGGCAAAGCGCTGGATGAAGCCGAATTCGCCCAGCTGCCCGAAGCCGATCGCGATCGCTTCCACAAGGACATTTCGGACCTTGAAGAGCGCCTCAACGAAGAACTGGCCAGCCTGCCGCAGTGGAAGCGCGAGTCCGGCAACCAGCTGCGCCAGCTGAACGAAGAAACCATCACCCTGGCCCTGCAACCCCTGCTGGCGCCGCTGTCGGAAAAATACGCGGAAAACGCCGCCGTCTGTGCCTACCTGCAGGCCATGCAGGTGTACCTGCTCAAGACCGTGGTCGAGCAGCTGGTGGACGACAGCAAGACCGACGCCCAGGCGCGCAAACTGCTTGAAGAGCAGTACGCGCCGAGCCTGGTGGTGGGCCATCCGGGCAACGGTGGCGCGCCGGTGGTGTTCGAACCGCACCCCACTTACGACAACCTGTTCGGCCGCATTGAATACAGCACCGACCAGGGCGCCCTGTACACCACCTACCGGCAACTGCGCCCCGGCGCCCTGCACCGCGCCAACGGCGGCTTCCTGATCCTGGAAGCCGAGAAGATGCTCGGTGAGCCCTTCGTGTGGGACGCGCTGAAGCGTGCGTTGCAGTCGCGCAAGCTGAAGATGGAATCGCCGCTGGGCGAGTACGGCCGCCTGGCCACCGTGACCCTGACGCCGCAGATGATCCCGCTGCAGATCAAGGTGGTGATCATCGGCTCGCGCCAGCTGTACTACGCGCTGCAGGACGCCGATCCGGACTTCCAGGAAATGTTCCGGGTGCTGGTGGACTTCGACGAAGACATCCCCATGGTCGACGAGAGCCTGGAGCAGTTCGCCCAGTTGCTCAAGACGCGCACCTCGGAGGAGGGCATGGCGCCGCTGACCGCAGACGCGGTGGCACGCCTGGCCACGTACAGCGCGCGCCTGGCTGAACATCAGGGGCGCCTGTCGGCGCGCATTGGCGATCTGTTCCAGCTGGTCAGCGAGGCTGACTTCATCCGCCACCTGGCCAACGACGAGATGACCGACGCCGGCCACATCGACCGCGCGCTGAAGGCCAAGGCCACGCGCACCGGTCGGGTGTCGGCGCGGATTCTCGACGACATGCTGGCGGGCATTATCCTGATCGACACCGACGGCGCTGCCGTGGGCAAGTGCAACGGCCTGACGGTACTGGAAGTGGGGGATTCGGCGTTCGGCGTGCCAGCGCGTATTTCCGCCACGGTGTACCCGGGCGGCAGCGGCATCGTCGACATCGAGCGCGAGGTCAATCTGGGCCAGCCGATCCACTCCAAGGGCGTGATGATTCTGACCGGGTACCTGGGCAGCCGCTACGCCCAGGAATTCCCGCTGGCGATCTCGGCCAGCATCGCCCTGGAGCAGTCCTACGGTTACGTGGACGGCGACAGTGCGTCGCTGGGCGAGGCGTGCACACTGATCTCGGCCCTGTCGCGCAAACCGCTCAAGCAGTGCTTCGCCATCACCGGCTCCATCAACCAGTTTGGTGAGGTGCAGGCGGTGGGCGGGGTCAACGAGAAGATCGAAGGCTTCTTCCGCCTGTGCGAGGCCCGTGGCCTGACCGGCGAGCAGGGCGCGATCATCCCGCACGCCAACGTCGCCACCCTGATGCTCGACGAGAAGGTGCTGCAGGCCGTGCGTGACGGCCAGTTCCACGTCTACGCCGTGCGCCAGGCCGATGAGGCCCTGAGCCTGCTGGTGGGCGAGGATGCCGGCTCGCCGGACGCCAATGGTGAGTTCCCCGAGGGTAGCGTCAACGCCCGCGTGGTGGAGCGCCTGCGCGAGATTGCCGAGATGATCAGCGAGGAAGACCTCAAGGAAGCCGAGAAAGAGCACGCCGAGGCCGAGCTGGCCCAGGTCAAGCCAGCCTGAACCCGGGAGGGCGCCGGATGACCATTCGGCGCCTGACTGCGCAGTCGCATATTGCCAGTGCGGGTTTTCTTCTATCCTCAGGGCAAGGATAGCCACGGGTCGCAGGATTGAAACAGCCTTCCAGTGAAGGTTGAAGCAATAGCTTTACCGAGGAGCGACGCCATGCCGCGCAACCTCAGCCTTACTCGCCAATGCCTGGGTCTGGTGACCCGAATCGAATGCAGCATACGCCCACTGGCCGGTGATACCGGGATGTGGACTCTGCTTTTTGCCGCTGGCATGGCCGGCGAACAACCTTCCGCCATCAAATCCCAAGGCCCCTTCCCGGGCCCTACGGTGGCCGAGTCGGTGATGGATGCGATTGTCGACAGCCTTACCCTGCATGGTTACCAGGTGGCGGGCGACCCGCAGATCTGGTCGCTGCACTTGCAGGCGCAACTGCGCAAGATCAATGGGGAGCGATGTCACCGCTGTTCCTCCTGATGCGCAGGTATGAAGGCTGCTGGCCTAATCGCGAGCAAGCTTTGCTCCCACAGTGGTGAGCCGAATACAGATGTATGTCTCGACACTGTGGGAGCAAAGCTTGCTCGCGATTAGGCCGGTCAGCACAGCATCAACCCCTGTATCACCCCGCCAGGTCCGTTATAATCGCGCCCCGATTTTACCGCCCAGGTGTTGTTTTCAATGGAACGCTTTATCGAAAAAACCATGTACGCCTCGCGCTGGCTGCTGGCGCCCATCTACGTGGGCCTGTCGCTGGGCCTGCTGGCGCTGGCGTTGAAGTTCTTCCAGGAAGTCTTCCACGTCATCCCCAACGTGTTTTCCATGGGCGAAGCCGACCTGATCCTGGTGCTGCTGTCGATGATCGACATGGCCCTGGTGGGCGGCCTGCTGGTGATGGTGATGCTGTCGGGCTACGAGAACTTTGTCTCGCAATTGGACGTGGATGAGGGCGAGGAGAAGCTCAGCTGGCTGGGCAAGATGGACTCCAGCTCGCTGAAGATGAAAGTGGCGGCGTCCATCGTCGCCATCTCCTCGATCCACCTGCTGCGCATGTTCATGGACGCGCGCAACATCGAGCCCCAGTACCTGATGTGGTACGTGATCATCCACATGACCTTCGTGGTGTCGGCGTTTGCCATGGGTTACCTGGACAAGATCACCAAGCACTGATTTGGCAGGTATCGGACAGGCGGTGTGATGGGCGCCTTGTGCTTTGTCTGGCGCTGTATGAAAAATGAGCAGTGGTACCCAGACAAATCATTTGAGGTGCAGTCATGAATTTTCAGGAACTGACCACCCACGCCAATGCCGGCCTGATCGACGAGCTCAACCTGATCTCGCTCGAAGGGGGCATCTACCTGCTTGAAGCGCGTATGCATGGCAAGGCCCACCCGCTCAACGATGCAAGCGGGCATGCCATGCACCTGCGCTCGGTAGAGCATGCCCGTGACCTGTTGCATACCTTGCCGGTGGTGCCCTTCCACTTGATCCACGGTTCGGTACACGACGAAATGTGCGGCCTGGGTGCGAGCGCCGAAGAGGACCTGCGCGTTCCCATCTCTTTCCGCTCCCGTCACTGACGGCCCGGGCAGGCTGGACTGGCCATTTCAGTGTGCTAGTCTGCTTGCCCTTTTGGTTTGGGCCCGGGGAGGCTGGTGACATCATGGTTGCCCGCTGTCGGGCCCTGCAGCGGAGCACGAAGATGTCCGAAGTAAACCTGTCCACCGACGAAACCCGCGTCAGCTACGGCATTGGCCGTCAGCTGGGTGATCAGCTGCGCGACAACCCGCCACCGGGTGTGAGCCTGGACGCGATCCTGGCCGGCCTGACCGACGCCTTCAACGGCCAGGCCAGCCGTGTCAGCCAGGAAGACCTGTCTGCCAGCTTCAAGGTGATCCGTGAAGTGATGCAAGCCGAAGCGGCTGCGAAGGCCGAAGCGGCCGCTGGCGCTGGCTTGGCGTTCCTGGCTGAAAACGCCAAGCGTGAAGGCATCACCACCCTGGCATCGGGCCTGCAGTTCGAAGTGCTGACCGCCGGTGAAGGCGCCAAGCCTTCGCGCGAAGACAGCGTGCGCACTCATTACCACGGCACCCTGATCGACGGCACCGTGTTCGACAGCTCGTACGAGCGTGGCCAACCGGCTGAATTCCCGGTAGGCGGCGTGATCGCTGGCTGGACTGAAGCGCTGCAACTGATGAACGCCGGCAGCAAATGGCGTCTGTACGTGCCTAGCGAACTGGCCTACGGTGCCCAGGGCGTTGGCAGCATCCCGCCGCACAGCGTGCTGGTGTTCGACGTAGAGCTGCTGGACGTACTGTAATCCGGCGTGATCGCGATGGCGCTCTTGCGGGCGTCATCGCGAGCAAGCTTTGCTCCCACAGGTGTACATCTGTGGGAACAAGCTTGGGTCTACCCAGGTGTTCACCGATCTGAAGGTGTATACCTGTGGGAGCAAAGCTTGCTCGCGAGAGGCCATAAGCCCCCCACAAAGGCCGCCAGATTCAATGCAGGCTGCTTACCGGGCGCAACGCTCGGGCATAGCAGAATAGAAAGAGGTTTCGCACCAGCTCCTTGAGCACGATCGGCTCGCTGGAGTTCAACCCCGACAGGTCCAGGTCGCCCTGGTCGCGCAGTTCATCCAGTGCTTCTTGCTCCAGCACCGCACACACCTCGCCCGTCTCGCGATGCAGGATACGCAGGTAAGGGTGTGGCCGGTCCAGCCAAGCGTCGATCAGATAGGTCATGACAGTTCTCCTTGAAAGCGTTTCAATGAGAATAATTCTTATTCAGGGAATAGCAAGACTCTATCGCAGGTATTTTGTCGGGCGGGGGCAGGGCAGGAGGGTGGAGGCCGCAGCGGGCAGCCTCGCAACCATTCGTCAGGTCAGACTTTGCGCACGAACTCAGACTTCAGCTTCATCGGGCCAATGCCGTCGATCTTGCAATCAATATCGTGATCGCCGTCGCACAGGCGGATGTTCTTGACCTTGGTGCCGACCTTGACCACCAGGGAGGTGCCCTTGACCTTGAGGTCCTTGATCACGGTGATGGTGTCGCCGTCCTGCAGCACGTTGCCCACGGCATCCTTTTTCACCGCGTCATCGCTGGCCGCTTCGGCTTCGCCGCCGGCCGACCATTCGTGGGCGCACTCGGGGCACACCAGCTGGGTGCCGTCCTCGTAGGTGTATTCGGAGTTGCATTTGGGGCAGGCAGGCAGAGTGCTCACGCGGGATCCTCGGTGCGGGCAAAATAAAGGCGCGCATTGTATAGGGTTTTTAATCGCGTTGTCTGGTTCCCGGGCAGAGCCCGGTCCTACACCGCTCGCGGCAGTAGTGTCAGGGGGGGCAAAGCTCATAGCCCTTGGAGGCTGCGCAGGTCTCCCTGCTGCGCCCCCAAAGGCTAAAAGCTTGATGTCATTGAATCAACTGCCGCGATCGGTGTAGGACCGGGCTCTGCCCGGGAACCAGGCGACGCGATATCAGTGCGTACGGGCTACGGCGAATTCGCTCAGTTCAACCAGCGCATCGCGGTATTCGCTTGGCGGGAGTACATCCAGGCAGGCAATGGCACGCTTCACGTAGTCACGCGCCAGGTTGGCGGTGTAGTCCAGCGCGCCGGAGCTTTCCACGGCGGCGCGGATGCTTTCCAGGTCTTCGATGCCACCTTTCTGGATCGCCTTGCGCACCATGGCAGCCTGTTCGGCCGTGCCTTCGCGCATGGTGTAGATCAGCGGCAGGGTCGGCTTGCCTTCGGCCAGGTCGTCACCGACGTTCTTGCCCAGGGTCTCGACGTCGCCCTTGTAATCCAGCAGGTCGTCGACCAGTTGGAAGGCCACGCCCAGGTGGTCGCCGAAGGTGCGCAGGGCTTCAGCCTGCTCCGGCGAGGCCTCGGCCAGCGCCGCGGCGCTGTGGGTGGAGGCTTCGAACAGCATCGCGGTCTTGCCGCGAATCACTTCCATGTACACTTCTTCGGTGGTGCTGGCGTCGCGCACCTTGGACAATTGCAGCACTTCGCCCTCGGCGATGACTCGCGTGGCCTGGGACAGGATGCGCATGACCGGCATCGAGCCCAGCTCGACCATCATCTCGAACGAACGCGAGTACAGGAAGTCGCCCACCAGTACGCTGGGGGCATTGCCCCACATGGCGTTGGCGGTGGAGCGGCCACGGCGCATGCCGGACATGTCGACCACGTCGTCATGCAGCAGGGTGGCGGTGTGCAGGAATTCGATGGTGGCGGCCAGCAGGCGCAGGTCGTCGCTTTCGCGGCCCAGGGCCTTGCCACACAGCAGCACCAATAAAGGACGCAGTCGCTTGCCCCCGGCCGACGTGATGTAGTCGCCGATTTTCGACACCAGCGGTACGCGCGAAGTCAGTTGCTTCTTGATGATGACGTCGACGGCGTTGAAATCGTCCGCCACCGCGCGGTAGAAAGCTTGGGGTTGCATCAGCGACAGGTGCTCCAGAAGGGATGCGCGGCATGCTAGGTCTCAGGTCCGGCCCTGTCAAGGCGCGATGGACGGCCTATTGCAAGGCGGGCGGGGCTTGCGTACAATCGCGCACCCTGAACTTCCTGGGCAGCACCTGCCTTACGCAATTGCATTTGGGTCGTTCCACCCCATGCAGCCATGCCAGCCGACACTCTACTTATAAAGAGCTGGGTGAGCAGGATTATCGGAGAAATACCATGTCTTACGCAGTAATTGTTACCGGTGGCAAGCAGTACAAAGTCGCCCCGGGTGAGTACCTGAAGATCGAGAAACTGGAAGTCGCCACTGGCGAATCCGTTACCTTTGATCGCGTTCTGCTGGTCGCCAACGGCGACGACGTCAACATCGGCGCACCAGTTGTTGCTGGCGCTACCGTTGTTGCTGAAGTGATCTCCCAAGGTCGTCACGACAAGGTTCGTATCATCAAGTTCCGTCGTCGTAAGCACCACATGAAGCGCATGGGCCACCGCCAGTGGTACACCGAGATCAAAATCACCGGTATTCAGGCTTAATTTCAGCCTAATTCCTCACTAGGAGAATTGACTCATGGCACACAAAAAAGCTGGTGGTAGTACCCGTAACGGTCGCGACTCAGAAGCCAAACGCCTTGGCGTGAAGATGTATGGCGGCCAGGCTATCAAAGCAGGCAACATCATCGTGCGTCAGCGCGGCACCCAATTCCACGCTGGCTACGGCGTTGGCATGGGTAAAGATCACACTCTGTTCGCTAAAGTCGAAGGCGTGATCAAGTTCGAAGTTAAAGGCGCCTTCGGTCGTCGTTACGTGAGCGTAGTCGCGGCCTAATCGCGAATTCGCTTGGAAAGCCCTGTCTCGCGACGGGGCTTTTTCGTTTGTGGGGTGAGTCTCTTGCAAAGGTTTGCATGGGCCGCTGGCGCGAGTATCGTTGATGGGGTTCGCAGCGCTCATTTTTGCAAGAGCCTTATGTCTTTGCTTTTTTTGGCTCGTCCGTAAGGCGAGAGGCGTTTTTTCATGAAATTTGTTGATGAAGTATCCATCCGGGTAAAAGCAGGCGACGGCGGCAATGGCTGCATGAGCTTCCGCCGGGAAAAGTTCATTGAGAACGGTGGCCCCAACGGTGGTGATGGGGGTGACGGCGGCTCGATCTACATGGTCGCCGACGAAAACCTGAATACCCTGGTGGACTACCGTTACACCCGTCACTTCGACGCCGAGCGCGGTTCGAACGGCGGCAGCACCGACTGCACCGGCAAGAAGGGTGAAGACCTGGAATTGCGCGTGCCGGTCGGCACCACCGTGATCGACGCCGCTACCCAGGAAGTCATCGGTGACCTGGTCAAGGCCGGTCAGCGCCTGCTGGTCGCCCATGGTGGCTGGCACGGTCTGGGCAACACCCGCTTCAAGTCCAGCACCAACCGGGCTCCGCGTCAGACTACGCCGGGCAAGCCGGGCGAGCAGCGCGACCTGAAGCTGGAAATGAAAGTGCTGGCCGACGTGGGCCTGTTGGGCCTGCCGAACGCTGGCAAGAGCACCTTCATCCGCTCGGTATCGGCCGCCAAGCCGAAAGTCGCCGACTACCCATTCACCACCCTGGTGCCGAACCTGGGCGTGGTCAGCGTCGACCGCTGGAAAAGCTTCGTCATCGCCGACATTCCGGGGCTGATCGAAGGTGCTTCCGACGGTGCTGGCCTGGGTATCCGCTTCCTCAAGCACTTGGCCCGTACCCGCGTGCTGCTGCACCTGGTGGACATGGCGCCGCTGGATGAAACCAGTGCTGCCGATGCCGCCGAAGTCATTGTCAACGAGCTGACCAAGTTCAGCCCGTCGCTGGTTGAGCGTGAGCGCTGGCTGGTGCTGAACAAGTGCGACCAGATCCTGGAAGAAGAGCGCGAAGCGCGCGTCAAGGAGATCGTCGATCGTCTGGAGTGGGAAGGTCCGGTCTACGTGATCTCGGCCATCGCCAAAGAAGGCACCGAGCGCCTGACCCGCGATCTGATGCGCTACATGGAAGATCGCGCCGACCGCCTGGCCAACGACCCGGCCTATGCGGCCGAGCTGCGTGACCTGGACCAGCGTATCGAAGACGAGGCGCGTGCCCAGCTGCAGGCGCTGGACGATGCCCGTACCCTGCGTCGCACTGGCGTGAAGAGCGTGCACGACATCGGCGAAGACGACAGCTTCTGGGATGAAGAGGACGCTGAAGACGGTCCGGAAATCATCTACGTACGCGACTGATCCGCGTCGTTCTTTTCCCGGGCAGAGCCCGGTCCTACACCGGTCGCGGCAGTGGTGTCAGGGAGGCAAAGCACATAGCCCTTGGATGCATCGCAGGTCTTCCTGCTGCGCCACCAAAAGCTAAAAGCTTGATGTCATTGTTTCAACTGCCGCGAAGGGTGTAGGACCGGGCTCTGCCCGGGAAACAGGCAACCCCAATCCGTAGTAAACTACAGCGCCGCTCCCCACCAGGGAGCGGCGTTTTGGTTTCTACGAATTATTTCTCCCGGGCATAGGTTGGAAGAACATGCGGAGCAAGGTGACGGGTGCGCAGCGCTGGGTCGTGAAAATCGGCAGCGCGTTGCTGACAGCTGACGGCAAGGGGCTGGATCGTGCCGCCATGGGCGTGTGGGTCGAGCAGATGGTGGCCTTGCATGAGGCGGGTGTCGAGCTGGTGCTGGTGTCTTCGGGCGCCGTGGCGGCCGGCATGAGCCGTCTGGGCTGGGCCAAGCGACCCAGTGGCATGCACGAGCTGCAGGCGGCCGCCGCCATCGGCCAGATGGGGCTGGTGCAGGCCTGGGAGTCGAGCTTTGCCGAGCACGGCCGGCACACTGCGCAGATCCTGCTGACCCACGACGACCTGTCTGACCGCAAGCGTTACCTCAACGCCCGCAGCACCCTGCGCACCCTGGTGCAGCTGGGGGTGATCCCGGTGATCAACGAAAACGACACGGTGGTCACCGACGAAATCCGCTTCGGTGACAACGACACCCTGGCAGCGCTGGTGGCCAACCTGGTGGAAGCCGACCTGCTGGTGATCCTCACCGATCGCGATGGCATGTTCGACGCCGACCCGCGCAACAACCCCGATGCCCAGCTGATCTACGAAGCCCGTGCCGACGATCCGGCGCTGGATGCCGTGGCGGGCGGTACCGGTGGTGCCCTGGGGCGCGGTGGCATGCAGACCAAGCTGCGTGCGGCGCGGCTGGCGGCGCGTTCCGGTGCCCATACCATCATCGTGGGTGGTCGCCTGGAGCGTGTGCTGGATCGTCTCAAGGCGGGCGAGCGCCTGGGCACCCTGTTGTCGCCCGAGCGCGGCATGCTGGCCGCGCGCAAGCAGTGGCTGGCTGGCCACCTGCAGACTCGCGGCGCGCTGACCCTGGATGCCGGTGCCGTCCAGGCGCTGCTGGAAGGCCACAAGAGCCTGCTGCCGGTAGGGGTGAAGGGCGTGCAGGGTGCGTTCCGTCGCGGTGAGATGGTGGTGTGCCTGGCGCCTGATGGGCGTGAAGTTGCCCGCGGCCTGGCCAACTACAGTGCGGCCGAGGCGCAGAAGATCATCGGTCAGTCTTCCGAGGTCATCGAAAGCCTGTTGGGGTACATCGCCGAGCCTGAGCTGGTGCACCGCGACAATCTCATTCTGGTCTGAGGGTTCATCATGCGCGTGATCAAAGGAATTGTCGGGTTGTTACTGGCCTTGCCATTGTTGGCTTCAGCCGAAGAGATCGGCCAGGTGTCGACGGTGTTCAAGTTCGTCGGACCCAATGACCGCATCGTGGTGGAGGCTTTCGATGATCCCAAGGTGCCGGGTGTGACCTGCTACCTGTCGCGCGCCAAGACGGGCGGCATCAAGGGTGGGTTGGGGCTGGCCGAGGATCGCGCTGAAGCATCCATTGCCTGTCGTCAGGTAGGGCCTATCACGCTGCCGGCGGATTTGAAGGATGGCGAGGAAGTATTCAAGGAGCGCACCTCGCTGGTGTTCAAGACCATGCAGGTGGTGCGTTTTTTCGACAAGAAGCGCAATACGCTGGTGTACCTGGTGTACAGCGATCGCGTGATCGAGGGTAGCCCGCAGAATGCAGTGACGGCCATTCCGATTCTGCCGTGGGCAAAGCCTTAGCGGCGACGAGGTGTGTTCAAAAAAAAACGGCGAGCCTGGCTCGCCGTTTTTTTATGCGTTGCAAAAGTTGCCGGGAATTTTATTCCCTCTTGTATAGTGTTGCTAATGAACTATCGCGTAGTGTTGCAGGGTGTTTGTTTCCTTGTGGAAGTTACAGTTGTCGCGTAGTCCATAAAGTGGCTGCGGGGTGTCGATGCTTTTCAAATCATTAATGCAGTGTCGTTCGTTGGGGCCTTGATATAAGGGGGTTGTAGATGTTTCCGGTTGTTCCGTAGTGTCGGTCGGATCCATTTTTCGTTAGTTGCCAAGGCAGCTTTTCCCTGTCCGATGAAAGTGTTTCGGCGCATTGACACGTTTTCGGTGCGTGCGTAGTGTCCCGCCCGGTCGCACGCCGGCGCGACACGCAGGGCCTCGTGGGTCGAGGTTTCTGCAAGCAGAGGGATAGCGCTGTCCCTCTTGTAATGGTTGAAACGTTTATTGAGTGCAGGGCTATCATGAAAAGCCGGATATTGAATCAGTCGGTCGACGGTGTTCGTTTGTTGGAAAGTTCGCTGTTGGCGGACTTTGCCTTGTTGGCGGGGCGTGCTCATCAGCGCGGGTGGGAGTTACGCTTGCGCAGCATATTGAAGCGCATGAGTTATCGTTATTACTCCATGTCGTTCTCCGGGAATAAAAACACGGAGTGCGGGCGTCCGTTGACCAACTTTCCCCGAAGTTGGCTTGAGCATTACGAGCGCGAGGCTTATCAGGAAATCGATCCGATTGCGCGACACTGCCGGCAGCACCTCAAGCCGTTATTCTGGGAGCGGGCGCAGCGACGGGCGCGGGGGCGTACCAAAGAGTATTGGGAGGCGATGGGGCTTCATGGCATGCGGGCAGGTGTCAGTATTCCGCTGCGCGGCAAGACCCTGTCCGGGTCGCTGAGTGTTGCCCATCCGATCGAGGAGGGGTTGGCGGCCAGTGATGATGATCTGGGGTTGCTGTTCATGATGGTGCCCTATCTGATTGAGGGCTTGCAGCGGCGCATGGCGATTGAGCAGGCGCCTACCTCATGCCTGACCCTGAAGGAGGCTGAATGCCTGGGGTGGGCGAGCATGGGCAAGACCAGTTGGGAAATTGGTCGCATTGTTGGTTGTGCCGAGCGCACGGTGGACTTTCATATCGCCAATGCGGGGCACAAGCTGGGGTCCACTAACCGCGGGCATGCCATCGGTATTGCGGTGTCCCAAGGCCTGATCTCATTCTGAGGCGCGGCCCCGTAGCCGCTGCCGCCAGGCTGCGGCTACGGGGCAATTATTGCGGGCAACAAAAAACCGACCCTGGGGTCGGTTTTTTGGTACATCAAGCAATAAGCTTAGGCGGCAGCCTGAACCAGTGCTTTGATGTGGCCATTCAGACGGCCTTTATGGCGAGCAGCCTTGTTCTTGTGGATGATGCCTTTATCGGCCATACGGTCGATAACTGGCACAGCCAGAACGTAAGCAGCTTGTGCTTTTTCGGCGTCTTTTGCGTCGATGGCTTTAACTACATTCTTGATGTAGGTGCGGACCATGGAACGCAGGCTGGCGTTGTGGCTGCGACGCTTCTCAGCCTGTTTTGCACGTTTTTTGGCGGAAGGTGAGTTGGCCACCGTCGAGCTCCTCGAAAGACTTTTTTAAATAGCAAACAAAATAGGCCGCGAATCATGCCGATGACTGAATCTGTTGTCAAGGGTGCTTGAGACGTTCCGCTGAGTGGTCGTTAACCAGAGTGAGTGATTCACTTCTGACGCATGACCTGTAAACTCGCGTTTTTTGGCTCTGCCTGCTGATGCGGCGCGGAGTATCGCACAGTTGGGCGCATTCTCGCGCTGCTCTTTGTCCAGAAGGCAAAAAATCTTTCGATGAATCTTCTCAAGTCACTGTTCGCGGTCAGCTCCATCACCATGATCTCGCGGGTGCTGGGCTTTGTGCGCGACACCCTGATCGCTCGCATTTTCGGCGCCGGCATGGCCACCGATGCCTTCTTCATTGCCTTCAAGCTGCCCAACCTGCTGCGGCGTATCTTCGCCGAAGGTGCGTTTTCACAGGCCTTCGTGCCGATTCTGGCCGAGTACAAGAACCAGCAGGGGGAGGAGGCCACGCGCACCTTCATCGCCTACGTGGCGGGCATGCTGACCCTGGTGCTGGCGCTGGTGACGGTGGCGGGGATGATCGCCGCGCCGTTCGTCATCTGGGCCACGGCGCCGGGTTTTGCCGACACACCGGAAAAATTTCAGCTTACCGCCGACCTGCTGCGGGTGACGTTCCCCTACATATTGCTGATTTCGTTGTCCTCGTTCGTGGGCGCGATCCTCAATACCTGGAACCGTTTCTCGGTGCCGGCCTTCACGCCGACGCTGCTGAACATCGCACAGATCGTCTTTGCGCTGTTCCTGACCCCGTACTTCAACCCGCCCATCATGGTGCTGGCCTGGGGCGTGCTGGCCGGTGGCCTGGCACAGTTGCTGTACCAGCTGCCGCACCTGAAAAAGATCGGCATGCTGGTGTTGCCGCGTTTCAGCTGGCGCGACACCGGCGCGGTGCGGGTGATGAAGCAGATGGGGCCGGCGATTCTCGGGGTGTCGGTGAGCCAGATCTCGCTGATCATCAACACCATCTTTGCTTCCTACCTGGCCGCCGGCTCGGTGTCGTGGATGTATTACGCCGACCGCCTGATGGAGTTGCCCTCCGGCGTACTGGGCGTGGCGTTGGGCACTATCCTGCTGCCCACCCTGGCCAAGACGTACGCCAATAAAGACCGCCACGAATACTCGCGTATCCTGGATTGGGGCCTGCGCCTGTGCTTTATCCTGGTGTTGCCGTGCGCGGTGGCGCTGGCGCTGCTGGCCGAGCCGCTGACCGTGGCGCTGTTCCAATACGGCAAGTTCGATGCCTTCGACGCCTCCATGACCCAGCGCGCGCTGATCGCCTACGCCGTCGGCCTGCTGGGCATCATCCTGATCAAGGTGCTGGCACCGGGCTTCTATGCCCAGCAGAACATTCGCACCCCGGTGAAGATCGCTGTGTTCACCCTGGCCGCCACGCAATTGATGAACCTGGCGTTCATCGGCTCCCTGGCCCATGCCGGCCTGGCCCTGGCGATCAGCGGTGGCGCGTGCCTGAACGCGGCCCTGTTGTACTGGCAGCTGCGCAAGCAGGACATGTTCCAGCCCCAGCCGGGCTGGCTGAAGTTCTTCGTCAAGCTGTTGCTGGCGGTGATCGCCATGGCAGCGGTACTGCTGGGCCTGATGCACTACATGCCCGCCTGGTCGGACGGCCAGATGCTGGCGCGCTTCCTG
This sequence comes from gamma proteobacterium L18, assembly GCA_000497835.1. Taxonomy (GTDB): domain Bacteria; phylum Pseudomonadota; class Gammaproteobacteria; order Pseudomonadales; family Pseudomonadaceae; genus Aquipseudomonas. The sequence goes on from KI547173.1 coordinate 207,241, forward strand.
CGCCTGGGCGCTTTGGTATTGACAGGCGTGGTAGTGTATTTCGGCGTGTTGTTCGCCTTCGGTTTCCGACTGCGCGACTTTGCCCGGCGCGGGCTGGCGTAAGGCCAGGCGTCGGTTTTCCGGTTATGTGACCCGCCCGTGGCGGTGGCGCCTGTCGCCAGCGCCCGTGTGTGGTTATAATCGGCCACTTTATGAGCAAGAAGCGCGTTATGCAGCTGGTTCGAGGCCTCCACAACCTGCGGCCCCAACATCGGGGCTGTGTCGCCACTATTGGCAACTTTGACGGTGTTCACCGTGGCCACCAGGCTATCCTGGCGCGGCTGCGCGAGCGTGCCCGGGAGCTGGGCGTGCCCAGCTGCGTGGTGATTTTCGAGCCCCAGCCGCGCGAATACTTCGCCCCCGAGACCGCCCCGGCGCGCCTGGCGCGCCTGCGCGACAAGCTGGCGCTGCTGGCCGAGGAGGGCGTGGACCGCGTGCTGTGCCTGGCCTTCAATCAGCGCCTGTGCAAGCTCAGCGCCGCCGAGTTCGTCGACACCATATTGGTCGATGGTCTGGGTGTGCAGCACCTGGAAGTGGGTGATGATTTCCGCTTCGGTTGCGACCGCTTGGGCGACTTCGACTTCCTGATGCAGGCGGGCGTGGTTCAGGGCTTCACCGTTGAAGCGGCGCAAACCGTGGAGCTTGATGGCGTGCGCGTCAGCAGCACGCAGGTGCGCAAGGCGCTGGCCGCCGCCGATTTTCCCCTGGCCGAGCAACTGCTCGGCCGCCCGTACCGCATTGCCGGGCGGGTGCTGCACGGCCAGAAGCTGGCCCGTCAACTGGGCTGGCCAACGGCCAATGTGCAGCTCAAACGCCGTCGCGTGCCGTTTACCGGGGTGTACCAGGTAAGCGCCGAAATCGATGGCAAGCTATGGCCGGGAGTCGCCAACATAGGCGTGCGGCCAACCGTTGCAGGTGATGGCAGTGCCCACCTGGAAGTACATTTGCTGGACTTTGCCGGTGACCTCTATGGCCGGCGTTTGACGGTGGTGTTCCACCACAAGCTGCGTGATGAGCAGCGTTTCGCCTCCCTTGAGGCGCTGAAGTCGGCGATCGATGCGGATGTCGCCGCCGCCCGAGCCTATGCCCTTGAGCATCGGCCAACTGCTAACCCAAGAGCCTGAAATGACCGACTACAAAGCCACGCTAAACCTTCCGGACACCGCCTTCCCAATGAAGGCCGGCCTGCCCCAGCGCGAGCCGCAAACTCTGCAGCGCTGGGACAGCATTGGCCTGTACCAGAAGCTGCGTGAAATTGGCAAGGATCGTCCAAAGTTCGTGCTGCACGACGGCCCTCCGTACGCCAACGGCAGCATTCACATCGGTCATGCGGTCAACAAGATCCTCAAGGACATGATCATCCGTTCCAAGACCCTGGCCGGCTTCGATGCGCCGTACGTGCCGGGCTGGGACTGCCATGGCCTGCCGATCGAACACAAGGTGGAAGTCACCCACGGCAAGAACCTGGGCGCCGACAAGACCCGCGAACTGTGCCGCGCCTACGCCAGCGAGCAGATCGAGGGCCAGAAGGCCGAGTTCATCCGCCTGGGTGTGCTGGGTGACTGGGCCAACCCGTACAAGACCATGAGCTTCCCCAACGAGGCCGGCGAGATCCGCGCCCTGGCGGAAATGGTCAAGAACGGCTTCGTGTTCAAGGGCCTCAAGCCCGTGAACTGGTGCTTCGACTGCGGTTCGGCCCTGGCCGAGGCGGAAGTGGAATACCAGGACAAGAAATCCGACACCATCGACGTGGCCTTCAACGTCGCCGACCAGCAAAGCCTGGCCGACGCCTTCGGCCTGCCGGGCCTGGAAAAGACCGCTTCCATCGTCATCTGGACCACCACCGCGTGGACCATCCCGGCCAACCAGGCACTCAACGTGCACCCGGACTTCACCTACGCGCTGGTGGACGTCGGTGACCGCCTGCTGGTCCTGGCCGAAGAGCTGGTCGAAGCCTGCCTGAGCCGCTACGGCCTGACCGGCACCACCATTGCCACCGCCAAGGGCTCGGCCCTGGAAAACATCCACTTCCAGCACCCGTTCTACCACCGCACCTCGCCGGTCTACCTGGCCGAGTACGTGGAGCTGGGCGCCGGCACCGGCGTGGTTCACTCCGCGCCTGCCTACGGTGAAGACGACTTCGTGACCTGCAAGAAATACGGCATGGTCAACGACGACATCCTCAACCCGGTGCAAAGCAATGGCGTGTACGTGGATTCGCTGGAGTTCTTCGGTGGCCAGTTCATCTGGAAGGCCAACCCGAACATCATCGCCAAGCTGGCCGAAGTCGGCGCGCTGATGAACACCGAAACCATCAGCCACAGCTACATGCACTGCTGGCGCCACAAGACCCCGCTGATCTACCGCGCCACCGCGCAGTGGTTCGTGGGCATGGACAAGCAGCCGACCGAAGGCGCCACCCTGCGCAACCGCGCGGTGAAAGCCATCGAAGAGACCAAGTTCGTCCCGGCCTGGGGCCAGGCGCGCCTGCACTCCATGATCGCCAACCGCCCGGACTGGTGCATCTCGCGTCAGCGCAACTGGGGCGTGCCGATCCCGTTCTTCCTGAACAAGGAAAGCGGCGAGTTGCACCCACGCACCGTCGAGCTGATGGAAGAAGTGGCCAAACGCGTTGAAGTCGAGGGCATCGAAGCCTGGTTCAAGCTGGACGCCACCGAGCTGCTGGGCGCCGAAGCGGCCCAGTACGACAAGATCAGCGACACCCTGGACGTGTGGTTCGACTCCGGCACCACCCACTGGCACGTGCTGCGTGGCTCGCACCCGATGGGCCACGAGACCGGCCCGCGTGCCGACCTGTACCTGGAAGGCAGCGACCAGCACCGCGGCTGGTTCCATTCGTCCCTGTTGACTGGCTGCGCCATCGACAACCACGCGCCGTACCGTGAGCTGCTGACCCACGGTTTCACCGTGGACGAGAACGGCCGCAAGATGTCCAAGTCGCTGGGCAACGTCATCGCCCCGCAGAAGGTCAACGACACCCTGGGCGCTGACATCATGCGCCTGTGGGTATCGGCCACCGACTACTCGGGCGAAATGGCCGTGTCGGACACCATCCTGCAGCGCAGCGCCGACGCCTACCGCCGTATCCGCAATACCGCGCGCTTCCTGCTGTCGAACCTGTCGGGCTTCAACCCGGCCACCGACCTGCTGCCGGCCGAGGAAATGATCGCCCTGGACCGCTGGGCCGTCGACCGCGCCCTGCTGCTGCAGCGCGAGCTGGAAGAGCACTACGGCGAATACCGCTTCTGGAACGTGTACTCCAAGATCCACAACTTCTGCGTGCAGGAGCTGGGTGGTTTCTACCTGGACATCATCAAGGACCGCCAGTACACCACCGGCGCCAACAGCACCGCACGCCGTTCGTGCCAGACCGCGCTGTTCCACATCTCCGAAGCGCTGGTGCGCTGGATCGCACCGATCCTGGCGTTCACCGCCGACGAGCTGTGGCAGTACCTGCCGGGCGAGCGCAACGAGTCGGTGATGCTCAACACCTGGTACCAGGGCCTGACCGAACTGCCGGAAGGCTTCGAACTGGGTCGCGAATACTGGGAAGGCGTGATGGCGGTGAAGACCGCGGTCAACAAGGAACTGGAGAACCAGCGCGCGGCGAAAGCCATCGGTGGCAACCTGCAGGCCGAAGTCACCCTGTACGCCGACGAAGCCGTCAGCGGCGACCTGGCCAAGCTGGGCAACGAACTGCGCTTCGTGCTGATCACCTCCAAGGCCACCGTGGCACCGTTCGTCGATGCCCCGGCCGATGCCGTGGTCACCGAAGTAGCGGGCTTGAAACTGAAAGTGGTCAAGTCCGGCTACACCAAGTGCGCCCGTTGCTGGCACTTCCGCGATGACATCGGCGTAAACGCCGAGCATCCGGAAATCTGCGGCCGTTGCGTGGACAACATCAGCGGTGCAGGCGAGGTGCGTCACTATGCCTAAGGCCGATGCCGGGCGCTTCGGGCGCCTGGGTTGGCTCTGGTTGAGCGTGCTGGTCCTGGTCCTCGACCAGGCCAGCAAGTTCTACTTCCAGAGCAACCTGAGCCTGTACCAGCAGATGGTGGTCATCCCTGACTACTTCAGCTGGACACTGGCCTACAACACCGGCGCCGCCTTCAGCTTCCTGGCTGACAGCTCGGGCTGGCAGCGCTGGCTGTTCGCGCTGATCGCCGTGGCGGTCAGCGCCGTGCTGCTGGTGTGGCTCAAGCGCCTGGGCCGCAACGAAAACTGGCTGGCCGTGGCGCTGGTGCTGGTACTGGGCGGCGCACTGGGCAACCTGTACGACCGCATCGTGCTGGGCCACGTGATCGACTTCGTGCTGGTGCACTGGCAGAACCGCTGGTACTTCCCGGCGTTCAACCTGGCCGACAGCGCCATTACCGTGGGCGCCGTGATGCTGGCCCTGGACATGTTCAAGAGCAAGAAAACCGGAGAAGCGGTCAATGACTGAGCAGCGTATCGCTCAAAACACCGAAGTCACCCTGCACTTCGCCTTGCACCTGGAAAACGGTGACACCGTCGACAGCACCTTCGACAAGGCCCCGGCCGTGTTCAAGGTGGGCGACGGCAACCTGTTGCCAGGCTTCGAGGCCGCGATCTTCGGCTTCAAGGCCGGTGACAAGCGCACCGTGGTGGTCCCGCCGGAGAACGCCTTCGGTCAGCCCAACCCACAGAACGTGCAGATCATGCCACGCTCGCAGTTCCAGGACATGGAGCTGTCGGAAGGGCTGCTGGTGATTTTCAACGACGCGGCCAATACTGAGCTGCCGGGTGTGGTGAAGGCGTTCGACGACGCGCAAGTGACCGTCGACTTCAACCACCCGCTGGCCGGCAAGACCCTGAACTTCGAAGTGGACATCATCGACGTCAAGGCTCTTTGAGCTTGACGCCTGCGCGCTGACACGAGGCCTAGCATGCAAATCAAACTCGCCAACCCCCGTGGCTTCTGCGCCGGCGTGGACCGGGCGATCGAAATCGTCAACCGCGCCCTGGAAGTCTTCGGCCCGCCGATCTATGTGCGTCACGAAGTGGTGCACAACAAGTTCGTGGTCGAAGACCTGCGCAACCGCGGCGCCATCTTCGTCGAAGAACTGGACCAGGTGCCGGACGACGTCATCGTCATCTTCAGCGCCCACGGCGTTTCCCAGGCCGTGCGCCAGGAAGCGGCTGGCCGTGGCCTGAAAGTGTTCGACGCCACCTGCCCACTGGTCACCAAGGTGCACATCGAGGTGGCGCGCTACAGCCGCGACGCCCGCGAATGCATCCTGATCGGCCACGCCGGCCACCCGGAAGTGGAAGGCACCATGGGTCAGTACGACGCCAGCACCGGTGGTTCGATCTACCTGGTGGAGGACGAGAAGGACGTCGCCAGCCTGGCCGTGCGCAACCCGGACAACCTGGCCTTCGTGACCCAGACCACGCTGTCGATGGACGACACCAGCCGCGTCATCGACGCCCTGCGCGCTCGCTTCCCCAACATTGGCGGCCCGCGCAAGGACGACATCTGCTACGCCACGCAAAACCGCCAGGACGCGGTCAAGCAACTGGCCGACGAGTGCGACGTGGTACTGGTAGTGGGCAGCCCCAACAGCTCCAACTCCAACCGCCTGCGCGAACTGGCCGAGCGCATGGCTACGCCTGCGTACCTGATCGATGGTGCCGAGGACATGCAGCAATCCTGGTTCGACGGCGTGCAACGCATCGGCATCACCGCCGGCGCGTCGGCCCCCGAAGTGCTGGTGCGCGGCGTGATCGAGCAACTGCGCGCCTGGGGCGCCACGGGTGCCGAAGAGCTGGACGGGCGGCCGGAGAACATCACGTTCTCGATGCCCAAGGAACTACGCGTCAAGGCGATCTGATCGTTGCTGTGAACAAAGGGCCTCATGGGCCCTTTCGTTTGCCAGGCGCACGCGCCCGGTCTTGGCCACCACCACCTGGTAATGACTTTCCCCTGTCACCCCGTCGCACACATGCACGGTGCCTGCCTGAAACGCTCCGCTGTCCTGCAATGCCCAGCCCTGCGGGGTAAAGCGCACCTGCTGGCGCACCGGGCCATTGCCCTTGACCGTCAGCCGCGAATCCCCCTGATTGACCCGCAACACCGGGTTGTTGGCATCGTCGGCGCCCTTGCCACTGTGGTCGGCGATGATCCGCCAGCCATTGCTCCAGTCACCGTCCAACGCATGCAGCAGCACATCGCGGCTGCCCAATACCGCTTCGGTGCGCGCAGCACGCAGGCCGGTCAGCAGTTCATGGGCGGCGATGTGGCGGCGCTGGGCCTGGATCATGCTGTGGAAAGTGGGCAGGGCGAGGTGCATGAGCACCGCGGCGATGGTGACTGTCACCATCAGTTGCAAAAGGTTGAAACCCTGTTGATGCATGCCGGCGCTCCTTGCGTGGCGAATTGGAAACGAGTTTGTACAGATGGACGCTGATCCCTCTGGAACAACCGTATATCCTGTGCCGTGCTTTGGCGCAGGTAGGGGTGGTTTATAGTCCGGCGCATTGGGGGAGTGGGGAAAAAATGGATTCAAGACGTAATGGATTCACCATGGTGGAGCTGCTGGTGACGGTAGCGGTGCTCGCGATCCTGCTGTCCGTCGCCATGCCGTCGTACACGACGCTTATTGCCAAGAACCGTGCGGATACCGAAACCGGCGATTTGTACAGGGCAATTAACTACACGCGCCTTGAGGCCATCAGCCGTGGTTTGAGTGTGCGTATCACACCGGCGACAGCAGGGGCCTGGACGGGCGTGCTCAACGTTACCCTCAGCGCTGCCGGCACGAGCCTGCGTGTGGTACCGGGCATGTCCAGCACGGCGACGCTGACCTTCGATACTACGCCGACATACATTGAATTCAACAATCTAGGTGGGCTGACCAATCCATCTGCGGCGCTAACCCTCACCTACACCCAAGGAACGGTCAGCCGCAATTTGGGGGTTTGTCTAAATGGGCGGGTAGTACTGAGCGGGACATGCACATGAAGCCCAATCCGGCCCAGCGTGGTTTCTCCCTGATCGAGGTGCTCGTGGCGCTGCTGGTCATGGCCATCGGCCTGCTTGGCGCGGCAGCCATTCAGCTCAATGCATTGAAGTACACGGACAGCTCATCGTTGCGCACCCAGGCCAGCTTCATCGCCTACGATATGCTCGACCGCATTCGCAGCAATAACTCGGTCAACTACAGCCTGGCGTCCGCAAAAGCTTCCAACGCAAGCAATGACACCAGCACGCCTCGCTCCCTGGATTGGTACGATTTCAAGACCAACATCGCGCAGCAACTTGGCAGCGATGCCGACGGCAGTATTGTCATCGCCAGCAACGTGATCACCATCACCATCACCTGGAACGATACTCGCGCCGCGACTTCGGTGAACGGAGTGGGGACAGTCGTTGCGGATCGGGGCAGTTCAAGCCAGACCTTCACGCTCGTGTCCCGGGCCTTTAACGATGGGACGGCGACCCAATGAAAAAAACATCACGTGGCTTCGGTTTGATCGAGCTGATGGTGGCCTTGGTGCTGGGCCTGATCATCTTGCTGGGTGTCAGCCAGATATTTCTTTCTGCAAAAAATACGTTCCTCGCCCAGAACGCTTCGGCCGCCATGCAGGAAGATGCGCGCTACGCCCTGAGTCGCATGTTGCAGGAAATCCGCATGGTCGGCATGTTTGGTTGCGTAAACACGCTCACCCCCGACGCAACGGCGACGGATTGGACTGCATCAGTGCTGTACCCCATCAATTTCGTCTCCAGCACAAACACCTTGACGCTTCTCACCGGGGATGTGGGCAGTGGAGGGACAACCCCCACCTGGACTATCCTCACCGATTGCGTCACCAGTCCTTCGACGGTCTATGCAGGAGCCCGGACTGCCGGCACCGGCCAGATCGCCTTGCCGATTCGTCGAGTGATATACACCTACAACGCCACCAACAAGCAATTGCTGACCACTACTGGAACGACGCAGTCGGTGTTGTTGAGCAATGTCTCGGCGATGACCCTGCTGTTCGGGATGGCGGCCGACACCAGCTTGACTACGCCCATCACGTCTTACAACGCTACCCCAGCAGCGACTGCCTTGGGGCAGGTGCGTAGCGTGCGCATAAGCCTGACGCTGACCGATCCCAATGGTCGGGTCAAGGATCAGACATTCAGCGCCGTGGCGGGCATCCGCAACCGCCTGCCCTAAGGAGAAGCCGATGAACAATGTACGACACATCGGTCGTGCCCCCGGCGTCGCACGGCAGGCCGGCATGGTTCTGATCGTCGCCTTGGTGATGCTATTGCTGATTACCATGATCGGCATCTCGTCCATGCAGAACGCGACCTTGCAGGAGAAGATGGCGGGCAGCGTGCAGACTCGCACCACCACTTTCGAAGCCGCAGAAATGGCCCTGCGCGCTGGTGAGAATGCCGTTTCCGCGAGCACCTACAGCCTGGCTCAATGCTCTGGCACCGCTGCCTGCGCACCACCGCCGGCTGCGGACTATAACGGCGTTACAGCTGCAGGCAGCTACGGCACTGCAGGTATTACCTGGGTGGCGGTGGGCACAACCGGATTTTACGGTGTGCAATTGATAGGCACCACGGCAGACCCCGTCAACTCCAGTGGCACCGGCAGCCCCAGGCTTTACCGCATCACCGGTATCGGCTTCACGGCCGCCACCCCTCTGACCAACCCGCGCACCGTGCTGGAGAGCGTTTATGCCAAACAGTAAAAGGACATTGCCGCGCTGGGTCAGCTGGGTATGGGGCATGTTCCTGGCGGTCTATATTGCCGTGCCCGCCCACGCCGCCTTTACGCCATCCAGCTCCCCGCTGTTGAGTGCGGCGGCGGTTACGCCCAACGTCATGCTGCTGGTGGACGACTCCGGCAGTATGAACAGCATCATTTGGGCCACGGCGTTCGACCCGAACGCCACCTGGTCCCAGGTCTACGTGTGCGCCAGCAACCGTAGCTGCAACTCCGTCCAGGCGCTGGACATGACGGACACCAACATCTTCCTGTCCGACCTCTACACCGGCGGCTGCTCCAATGGCTATTACGGCTTCTACCGCGCGCAGTCGTCGAACAACGTGCTGTGCCTGAAGCTGCCCGATCCGGTCGGCAGCGGCAACACCCGTTATTCGGCGGCCTATTTCGCCTACCTGATCAAACTGGCCAACGGCACCAACACTGACTTCACCACGGGTACCATCCCCACCGACTATCGCATCAACGTGGCGCGTACCGTGTCCGCTGCCCTGGTAACGGCCAACCGCAACCTGCGCATCGGCCTGGCGACGTTCAACTCGCCCACCAACTCGGACCGCGGCCCTGGGGGGTACATCGCCCGTTCCATCAGTGACCTGCAAGCGGTGACCGGTCCCACCACGGCCACCACCACGTCGTCGAGCCAGGCCACCACCAACTACAACAATCTGCTCAGCTCCATCAACGGCCTGGCCGCCGTCGCCAACACGCCATTGGCAGAGACGTATTACGAAATCACTCGCTACATGCGTGGCATGACCCCGTACTACAACTCGTCACCGTCGACTTACACCAGCCCTATCCAGTACCGCTGTCAGAAGAACTTCGGCGTGGTGATCACCGACGGTCTGCCCACCTACGACCGTACGTTCCCCACTAACGATCCGTTGGGGGGCAGCAAGCTGCCGAACTGGGATGGCGTGAACAACGACGGGGACAACCTCAACGGCGACAGTGAAGGCGACACGCTGTACCTGGATGACCTGGCTAAATTCGCCTACGACATCGACATGCGTGCGGCGTCCACCACCAGCACGGATGCGGCGGGCAAAAGCTGGGACGCCGCCGACTTTCCCAAGCAGAACATGTTCACCTACACCGTGGGCTTCACCGCCTCCAACCAGATGCTGTCCGACGCTGCCAGCTACGGCCACGGCAAGTACTACCAGGCCATCGACAGTGCCAGTTTGACCACTGCGCTATCCTCGGCGCTCAGTGACATCACCTCCAAGGCTGGTTCCGGCGGTGCGGGCGCCACCAACTCGTCAACCTTGTCGTCCAGCACCGTGTATTACCAGACCTTGTATGACCCGGCCGACTGGCGCGGGGTGATCAACGCCTATTCCATCAGTACCGCCGGTGTGGTGAGCTCGACGGCCAGTTGGACCACCAATACCACCATGGCCATCGGTACGGCGGGTACCACGTTCGAGTCGTTCAACACCACGACCGGGCTGCCGATCACCATGGCTTACACCAACTATTCCCCGGCGCAACAGGCGGTGCTCAGTGCCAACCTGCCCACCGGCATCACCGGTACCAACCTGGTGAACTGGAGTCAGGGCACCAACATAACCGGCCTGCGCACGCGCACCGTGCAGATGGGTGACATCATCAACTCGCCCCTGACCCTGGCCGGGGCCACTGACCAGACCGCCTCGGACCTGACCAACGATTCGACTTACACCGCCTACCTGGCGATCAAGGCGGCCAACATGACGCCGCGTCTGCTGGTCAACGACAACGAAGGCTATTTCAACGTACTGAACACCAGTGGTGTGCGCAGTTATGCCTACATGCCTTCCACGGCGTTGGCGTCGCTGTACAAGGTCAGCGACACCAACTACATCAACGGCACCTCGCACACTTTCCTCAACGACGGGCAAGTCGCGGTGTACGACGCGCAGGTTGGTGCCCTGTGGAAAACCATCGCCCTGACGGGTACGGGCGGTGCGGGCAAGGCCTATACCGCCGTGCAACTGTTCGATGGCACCACCAAGAGCAACACACCCAAGGCACTATGGGAATTGCGTCCGGACACGGCCACCACCTTCGCCAACCTCGGCTATGCCTACTCCAAGCCGGAAGTGGCGCGCTTGCCGGACGGCACCTGGGCTGCGTTTATTGCCAATGGCTACGGCAGCACCAAGGGTGTTGCCTCCCTGTTCGTGGTCAATCTGGCCACGGGGGCGTTGATCAAGGAGATCGTGGCCGAGAGCAGCAATGGCAGCAATGGCCTGTCTTCGGTCAAGCTCAAGGTCAATGCCTCCAACGTGGTCCAGGCGGCATACGGTGGCGACCTGCTGGGGCATATGTGGAAGTTTGACCTGAGCAGTACGTCCACGGCCAGCTGGGCGGTGGCGTTTTCCGGCAGTCCACTGTTCACGGCGCCAGGCGGGTCGACCCAGCCCATTACCGCGCAGCCGTTGCTGATCACCAACAGCACCAGCGGCAAGATGGTGTACTTCGGCACCGGCAAACTGTTGGAGACGGCCGACAAGACCACCACCGACAACCAGGCGTTCTACGCCGTATGGGATGCCGACAACGCCACGGGTAATTACACGGTGTCCAACCTGCAGTCGCAGTCGATTACCGGTACCTACACTTCGGGCACCAGCCAGTACCTGACCACCTCGGCCAACACTACCAACTACACCTCGCTCAAAGGCTGGTACATACCACTGGTCTACGGCACCCTGCTGACCGGGAACCGGGTCATCTACCAGGCAGCCTACACCACCGGGCGGATCATCTTCACCACGGCGGACATCGATACCACCGACCCGTGTTCCAGCCAGGGTAGTGGTTACGTGATTGAGCTCGATGCGCTCAACGGTAGTCTATTGAGCTATCCGGTACTGGACACCGACGCCGATGGCAAAGTGACGAGTACTGACACGCGGGTGGCCGGTTTGTACATTTCCACCGGTATCCCGAACCTGAACGCCATCATTAGTGTGGCCGCCACCTCCACCACCGGGTCCAGCCAGCGCAAGATCGTCAACGACTCCAGCGGCACCATCACCACCTTGGTGGAAGCGGGCGGGACCAGCAGTCCCGGGCGGATCCTGTGGCGGCAAATCCAATAGAAGGAACTGAACATGCGCAAGACCACACCCGGTTTCACCCTGGTCGAATTGATGATCGTGGTGGCGATCGTTGGCATCCTGGCTTCGATTGCCTACCCGTCGTATACCAGCTACGTGCAACGCACGCACCGTGCCGAGATCACCGAGCTGATGTCCGAGACGGCCCAAAACCTGGAACGCTGGTATTCCAAATATGGCACCTACGCGGACTCCACGGCGACGTTTACGGCGCCCGCCAGCAATGCCTGGTACACCGTGAGTTTCTCCACAGCCCGCAGTGCCTCAGGTTACACGCTGCAGGCCGTGCCGATTGCCGGTACGATAATGGCCACCGATGCCTGCGGTACGTTCACCCTTGCGCAGGACGGCACCCGTAACATCACCGGCACTACGCAGACCGTCGCCAAATGCTGGGGCCGCTGAGTGCCCCGTGACCCTGGACCTCCAATGCCCACACAACAAGAACTCATCATCATCGGCGGCGGCGTCATCGGCCTGCTGACCGCCCTCAACCTGGCCCCCCACGTAGCCCGCATCACTCTGCTGGACCGCTCCGGCGTAGGCCAGGAGTCCTCCTGGGCCGGCGGCGGCATCGTCTCGCCGCTGTACCCGTGGCGCTACAGCGCGGCAGTGACCGCGCTGGCGCACTGGTCCCAGGACTTCTACCCGCAACTGGGCGCGCGTCTGTTCGCCGACACCGGCATCGACCCCGAGGTGCACACCACCGGCCTGTACTGGCTGGACCTGCCCGACGAGGATGAGGCCCTGGCCTGGGCCGCGCGCCTGAATCGTCCGCTGAGCAAGGTGGATATTTCTGCCGCCTACGACGATGTGCCGGTGCTGGGCGGTGGATACCGCAGCGCGGTGTACATGGCCGACGTGGCCAACGTGCGCAACCCGCGCCTGGTGAAGTCGCTGAAGGCGGCGTTGCAGGCCTGTGGCAATGTCACCCTGCGCGAGCACTGTGAGGTGCGTGGCTTCCTGCGTGATGGCAAGGCTGTGGTGGGCGTGGACACCGAGCAGGGCGAACTGCGCGCAGATCAGGTGGTACTGACCGCCGGGGCCTGGAGTGGTGACCTGCTGGAGAGCCTGGGAGTACGGCTGCCGGTCGAGCCGGTGAAGGGGCAGATGATTCTGTTCAAGTGCGAGGCGGATTTCCTGCCCAGCATGGTGCTGGCCAAGGGGCGCTACGCGATCCCGCGTCGGGATGGGCACATTCTGGTGGGCAGTACGCTGGAGCATGAAGGGTATGACAAGACGCCTACCGTCAGGGCGCTGGAGAGTCTGAAGGCCTCGGCAGTTGATTTGTTGCCAGCGCTGGCGGGTGCCACGCCGGTCAAGCATTGGGCGGGGCTGCGGCCTGGCTCGCCTGAGGGGATTCCGTTTATCGGGGCGCTGGAGGGTTTTGACGGGCTTTGGCTCAACTGCGGTCATTACCGCAATGGGCTGGTGCTGGCGCCGGCGTCGTGTCAGCTGTTTGCCGATTTGATGCTGGGGCGTGAGCCGATCATTGATCCGGCGCCTTACTGCCCACGAAGTCGATTGTCGTAACCTTGTAGCAGCAACTGACTTGAAATGGCGTCGCCTGTAGCAGCTGCCAAAGGCTGCGTCTGGCGCACGCGGTGCTCCAGTTGTACCGCAGTGCCTGTGACGCGGCCTGGCGGCCGCTGCTACAGGGAACCGCGTCGCCTGCATCACGACGCAGGCGACGCCGGCCTGTAGCAGTTGCCAAAGGCTGCGTCTGGCGCACGCGGTGCTCCAGTTGTACCGCAGTGCCTGTGACGCGGCCTGGCGGCCGCTGCTACAGGGAACCGCGTCGCCTGCATCACGACGCAGGCGACGCCGACCTGTAGCAGCAACTGTCTATGTGGGAGCGGGTTCTACCCGCGAAAAGCACACCGCGGTCTGCCAGGAAGTCCGCGTTACCTTCTTCGCGGGTAGAACCCGCTCCCACAGGGCGTGTAGCTGCCGGAGGCGGCGTCGAAGCCTACGCGGTGTCTGTGACGCGGCCTCGCGGCCGTTGCTGCGGGTGGTGGCGGTTATTCGAGGCCCAGCTTCTTGAGGCGATAACGCATTGACCTGAACGACAGGCTCAAGCGCTGCGCCGCTGCCGTGCGGTTCCAGCGGGTTTCTTCCAGGGCCTGCAGGATCAGCTTGCGCTCGATGGTTTCCAGGAAATCTTCCAGGTTGTCCACATTGGTCAGGTCCGGCATGCCGTTTTCGCTGGTTGCCGCCGACTCACTCAGGCGCAGGTCGCTGGGCTCGATACGCTCGTTTTCACACAGGGTGTAGGCGCGCTCCAGCATGTTTTCCAGTTCACGCACGTTGCCCGGGAAGCGGTAGCCTCGCAGGGTTTCCAGCGCAGCCGCGCTCAGTTGCGCAGGCGGCAGGCCGCTGCCGTGGGCCAGGCGCTTGAGCACCTTGGCCGCCAGCAGGGCGATGTCTTCACGGCGTTCGCGCAATGACGGCACGCGCAGTTCGATCACGTTGAGGCGGTAGTAGAGGTCCTGACGGAAACGACCGGCCGCCACTTCCGCGTTCAGGTCCTTGTGGGTGGCGCACAGGATGCGCACGTCCACCACCACCTCACTCTGGCCGCCAATGCTGCGGATGGCTTTTTCCTGAATGGCGCGCAGCAGTTTCACCTGCATGGCCAGCGGCAGGTCCGCCACTTCATCGAGGAACAGCGTGCCGCCGTTGGCCGCCTGGAACAGGCCGGGCTTGTCTTCCACCGCGCCGGTGAAGCTGCCTTTGCGATGGCCGAAGAATTCGCTTTCCATCAACTCCGAGGGGATGGCCCCGCAGTTCACCGGCACGAACGGCAGTTCGGCGCGGGGGCCCTGTTCGTGAATCAGGCGGGCTACCAACTCTTTACCGCTGCCCGATTCGCCGCTGATGTACACCGGCGCCTGGCTGCGGGCCAGGCGGCTGATCTGTTTGCGCATGGCCAGCATCGGCGGAGAATCGCCCAGCAGGCGGTCGTCGATACTGGGTTCGCTGCCGGCAGGGCCTTGCAGGCGCAGGGCGGTGCCCACCAGTTCACGCAGGCGCGTCAGGTCCACCGGTTTGGTCAGGAAGTCGAAGGCACCGGCCTTCAGCGCGTTGATGGCGGTGTCCAGGCTGCCGTAGGCGGTGATCATCGCCACGGGCAATTGCGGGAAGCGTTGCTGGATGTGCTGCACCAGCTCCAGGCCCGTGCCATCGGGCAGGCGCATGTCGGTCAGGCACAGGTCGAAGGGTTCGCTGGCCAGCAGCTCACGGCCTTCGCGCACGTTCTTGGCGCTGCGGGTGTCGAGCTTCATCCGGCCCAGGGTGATTTCCAGGAGTTCGCGGATATCCGGTTCATCGTCGACGATCAGGATCTTTTGCCGTTGGCTCATGTTCAACTCAGCTTCCGTGCATGGGCGAACGTGATGCGCAGGCAGCTGCCGCCGCGCTCACGTGGCTTGTAGTCTAGGTGCGCCTGGTTGCTTTCGCACAGTTCACGGGAAATGTAGAGGCCCAATCCAGTTCCTTTTGTTTCGGTGGTGAAGAAAGGTTCGAAGATGTGTTGCAGTTGATCGGCTGAAAAGCCGGGGCCATCATCCAATACGTCAAGAATAGGCAAGCCGTTGGTCGGTTCGATGAACAGGTTCAGCCATACCTGGGCCTGGCCATGGCTGTGAGCGCTGTAGCGCAGGCCGTTTTCCACCAGGTTGGTCAGCACCTGGGTCAGGTGGTTGGGGTCCATGCGCGTTTCGATGGGGCCGTCGGTGACGTACAGGTGCAAGGCCTGGCGCGGCGTGGCAGTGGCGCGGAAATCGTCGAGGAAGCGCTGCATGAACACCGTCAGGTCCAGCAACTCGGGCTCGGCCTGGCGCCTGCGTGAAAGCTGCAGCACGTTCTCGATGATCAGGTTCATGCGCTTGGACTGGTCCTTGATGATCTCGGTCAGGCGCAGGTCGGCCGGGTCCAGGCTTTCGGATTCCTGCAACAGTTGGCCGGCATGGCTGATGGCGCCCAGCGGGTTGCGAATCTCGTGGGCGATGCCGGCGGTCAGGCGGCCCAGGGCTGCCAGTTTGAGCTGCTGGGCTTGCTGGGCGATTTGCGACAGGTCCTCGAGAAACACCAGGGTTTGCTGTTGCTCGCCACGGCGCAGGGCGATGAAGCTGGGCTGCACCGAGGGGCCGGTGGGCTCGAACTTCAGGCTGCGCAGGCGCAGGGTAGGGTTGGTGCGCCATTGCAGCAGGCGTTCGATCAATTCCGGCGAATAGGCGGCGATCAGTTGGCCATTGAGCTGGTATTGGCCGATCAGTTTCAGCGCCCCTTCGTTGGCCAGTTGCACCCGGTTGAGGGTGTCCAGCACCAGGATGCCGGTGCGCATGCGCTGCAGGATCAGCGCGTTGAGCTCTTCCAGGTTGGTGACGTCGCTGGCGCGCTGTTCGGCCAGTTTTTCGCTGACCCGCAGCAGGCGCGTCAGGGCCTGCACCATCAGCGCCACGGCGAAGCACAGCACCCCAAGGGTGCTGGCCTGCACATAATTGGTGACGTTGTTGGGGCGCAGGAAGTTGAGGTAGAACGTCAGGTAGATGATGCCGATGCTGCCCAGCGCGGCGATCAACAGGCCATTGCGCCCACGCAGCAGCAGGTTGCTCATGGCCACCGAGGCGATCATCAGGTTGCCGATGCCGCTGGGCGTGCCGCCGCCGGCATAGAACAGGCCCGACAGCATCAGGATGTCGAACAGCGCCAAGGCGAACACGTGGCCAGGCGGGCGCAGTTTTTCCAACAGAATCACGGCTGCAATGTTCAGCAGCAGGTAGGCCCAGCTGCCAGTGCGGAACCAGACGCCGTTGGCCAGTTCCAGCAGCTTGTCGTCCATGTCGCTGGAGATCAGCAGGATCAGGGTGATGCCGATGGTCAGGCGGTACAGGTGGTACAGGCGCAGCATCCGCCGCGCCTGGGGGCCGCCGGGCAGGAAGGTCTCAGCGCTCACGTGGGGCAGGGCCCTCGTTCAGATGAGCCTGGCTGCAGTACCACTGATTGCCGGTGCCGATGGCGCGATTTTGCGGCAGGTGCACGCCGCAATGGGCGCAGCGCACCATCAGCAACGGTTGTGCCTCGCCGGTGCGGCCCGGGCGTTGCGGGGCGGGCTTGATCTTGCGCCATAGCCACAACACGGCAAAGACGATGGCGATCCAGAAAATCAGGCGAATCATGGTCAACAGCTCAGACAGGAAGGGATGCGGCAGTGTAGGAGCGGGCAGGGCTGGGGGACAAGCGGCGATGGGTATCGGCGGTGATATCTTTTTGATGGCGGCCCTGAGCCAAACCCCTGTGGGGGCAACTATTTTTTTGCGGATACAAAAAAAGAGACCCGAAGGTCTCTTTTTTGAGTGCAGCGCTGCTTAGTCGAACAGGCCGAAGGTCAGGTAGCTGAAGAAGCCACGCTTTTTCTTCGGTGCATCATCGACAGGCTGAGCCGGCTCGTCAGCAGTACCGCCCTGATCTTTTGGCAGCAGGTCGTGCGGGATCGCGTCCTTGTCATCCTGGAACTGTTTGGTCAGCTCTTGGTTGGCGCGGGTTTCACCCGGTGGCAGCGGCGCGCTGGTGCCTACCAGGCCCAGGGTGGCTTTGGTCAGCCACGAGCGGTTGTCCGCCTCGGCCTGCTGCGGCTCGAACTTGCCATCCACCAGTTGCGGGTGGTTGGGGTAGTTGAGCTTCAGGGTTTCCAGGCTGGTGGCCGCCAGTTCGTCCAGGCCCAGGCGCTGGTAGGCTTCCACCATCACGGCCAGGCCGTCGCCGACGGACGGCGTTTCCTGGAAGTTTTCCACCACATAGCGGCCACGGTTGGCGGCAGCGACGTAGGCCTGACGGGTCAGGTAGTAGTCGGCCACGTGGATCTCGTAGGCCGCCAGCAGGTTGCGCAGGTAGATCATGCGCTGCTTGGCGTCCGGCGCGTAGCGGCTGTTGGGGTAGCGGCTGGTCAGCTGGGCGAACTCGTTGTAGGAGTCGCGGGCAGCGCCCGGGTCACGCTTGGTCATGTCCAGCGGCAGGAAGCGCGCCAGCAGGCCACGGTCCTGGTCGAACGAGGTCAGGCCCTTGAGGTAGTAGGCGTAGTCCACGTTCGGGTGCTGCGGGTGCAGGCGGATAAAACGCTCGGCAGCCGACTTGGCCGCTTCAGGCTCGGAGTTCTTGTAGTTGGCGTAGATCAGCTCGAGCTGCGCCTGGTCGGCGTAGCGCCCGAACGGATAACGCGAGTCCAGAGCCTTGAGCTTGGCGGTGGCGCTGGTGTAGCTGTGGTTGTCCAGATCGGCCTGCGCCTGCTGGTACAGCTCGGTTTCGCTCAGGTTTTCGTCGACAACTTCCTTCTTCGACGAACAGGCGGCCGTGAGTCCGAGGATGGCGATCAGCAGCAGGTGTTTCACTTGCATGGCGGCTTGCGTCCCTATGACGGCCGCTGTCTTGGGCGTGACCGTCCTGTTATGATGAGCGCCCCGTGGAAGCCTCGGGGCAAAAGACGCCGTATTTAACCACAAGCGTGCAGCCGAAACCAAAGGCTGTGCCGCCGCACAGTCCGAGCATGTCCGAGATCATACAACTTAGCGCAGAGGTGCCGTCCGATTTGGGCGGCCAACGCCTCGATCAAGTCGCCGCACAATTGTTCGCCGAGCACTCGCGCTCGCGCCTATCCGCCTGGATCAAAGAAGGCCGCCTCACCGTGGACGGTGACGTGCTGCGCCCGCGTGACATCGTTCACGGCGGCGCCATCCTGGCCCTTACCGCCGAACAGGAAGCCCAGGGCGAGTGGATCGCCCAGGACATCGAGCTGGACATCGTCTACGAAGACGACGACATCCTGGTCATCAACAAGCCTGCGGGCCTGGTGGTGCACCCGGCTGCCGGCCACGCCGATGGCACCCTGCTCAACGCCTTGCTGCACCACGTGCCGGACATCATCAATGTCCCGCGCGCCGGTATCGTGCACCGCCTGGACAAGGACACCACGGGCCTGATGGTGGTCGCCAAGACCATCCAGGCGCAGACCAAGCTGGTTGCCCAGCTGCAAAGCCGTACCGTCAGTCGGATTTATGAGTGCATCGTGATTGGCGTAGTGACCGCCGGGGGCAAGATCAACGCCCCCATCGGCCGCCACGGCCAGCAGCGCCAGCGCATGGCGGTGATGGAGGGCGGCAAACAGGCCGTCAGCCATTACCGCGTGCTGGAGCGTTTCCGTTCCCACACCCACGTACGGGTGAAACTGGAAACCGGTCGTACCCACCAGATCCGCGTGCACATGTCGCACATCAACTTCCCGTTGGTGGGTGACCAGGCCTACGGTGGCCGCTTCCGTATTCCGCCAGCTGCCAACCCCAGCATGGTCGAAGCGCTGAAGACCTTCCCGCGCCAGGCGCTGCACGCCCGCTTCCTGGAACTGGAACACCCGACCACCGGTGAGCGCATGAGCTGGGAATCGCCACTGCCTGACGATTTCGTCTGGCTGCTGTCGCTGCTCAAGCAGGACCGCGAGGCGTTCATCGGGTGAGTACCGTGATGCAGGACCTGATTTTTCCCGATTGGCCGGCACCGGCCAGTGTGAAGGCCTGCGTCACCACGCGAGAGGGCGGCGTCAGCGCCGCGCCTTTCCAGTCTTTCAATCTGGGTGACCACGTGGGCGACAGCCCGGCCGCGGTCGCCGAGAATCGCCGGCGCCTGACCGAGGCGTTCGGCATTGAGCCTGCGTGGCTCAAGCAGGTGCACGGCATCACCGTGGCCCATGCCGACCCGGCAGTAATTGCCGAAGCCGACGCCAGCTGGACCTCGACGCCGGGCATCGCCTGCACGGTGATGACCGCCGACTGCCTGCCTGCGCTGTTCTGCGACCGCGCCGGCACCCGTGTGGCCGCGGCCCATGCCGGCTGGCGCGGGCTGGCGGGCGGGGTGCTGGAGGCCACGGTCGAAAGCCTTGGCGTGCCGGCCAGCGAGATTCTGGTCTGGCTGGGCCCGGCCATCGGCCCGCGCAATTTCGAGGTGGGGGCCGAGGTGCGTGACATCTTCATGGCCAGCCACCCGCAGACGGCTGAGGCGTTCGTGCCGGGCGCCCTGCCTGGCAAGTACCTGGCCGACATCTATGCCCTGGCGCGCCTGCGCCTGGCGGCGGTGGGCATCACGGCCGTGTATGGCGGTGGTGAATGCACCATCGAGGATCTACGCTACTTCTCTTACCGGCGTGCGCCGCAGACGGGGCGCTTTGCTTCGTTGATTTGGCTGGAGTAGTGGGAGCGGGCTCTGCCCGCGAATGTGCCACCGCCTAACTGCTGGAGTACGCGGTGTCCTTTTCGCGGGCAGAGCCCACTCCCACAACTAATTCCAAATGTGATCCCTTGTGGGACCGAGCGAAGCTCGGGAACCAGGCGCCACCGATCTCATGACCTGGGTCAAGCCCCTGCCGCTTGAATCTTGAACAATCCCCCCCATCTATATCGGTATCTCAGGCAGGTTTTTCGTCATCAGGTGTGTCCATCGCTCCGGCCTGCCCCTATAGGAAGGTGACTCATGCGTATAGACCGTTTGACCAGCAAGCTACAGTTGGCGCTCTCCGATTCCCAATCCCTGGCCGTTGGCATGGACCATCCGGCCATCGAGCCTGCGCATTTGATGCAGGCGTTGCTCGATCAGCAGGGCGGTTCCATCAAGCCCCTGCTGATGCAGACCGGCTTTGATGTAAACAGCCTGCGCAAGGAGTTGAGCAAAGAGCTCGACCGCTTGCCGAAAATCCAGAACCCCACCGGCGACGTCAATATGTCCCAGGACCTGGCGCGCCTGCTCAACCAGGCCGACCGCCTGGCGCAGCAGAAGGGCGACCAGTTCATCTCCAGCGAGCTGGTGCTGCTGGCGGCCATGGACGAGAACAGCAAGCTGGGCAAGTTGTTGCTAGGGCAGGGCGTGAGCAAGAAAGCCCTGGAAAACGCCATCAACAACCTGCGCGGCGGCGATGCGGTGAATGACGCCAACGCCGAAGACACGCGCAAGACCCTGGAAAAATACACCGTCGACCTGACCAAGCGCGCCGAAGAAGGCAAGCTGGACCCGGTGATTGGCCGTGACGACGAAATCCGCCGCACCATCCAGGTGTTGCAGCGCCGCACCAAGAACAACCCCGTGCTGATCGGCGAGCCTGGCGTGGGTAAAACCGCCATCGCCGAAGGCCTGGCCCAGCGCATCATCAACGGCGAAGTGCCGGACGGCCTGCGCGGTAAGCGCCTGTTGTCCCTGGACATGGGCGCGCTGATTGCCGGTGCCAAGTTCCGTGGCGAGTTCGAAGAGCGCCTCAAGGGCGTGCTCAATGACCTGGCCAAACAGGACGGCCAAGTCATTCTGTTCATCGACGAACTGCATACCATGGTCGGTGCCGGCAAAGGCGAGGGCTCCATGGACGCCGGCAACATGCTCAAGCCAGCCCTGGCCCGTGGCGAGCTGCACTGCGTGGGCGCCACCACCCTGAACGAGTACCGCCAATATATAGAGAAGGACGCGGCCCTTGAGCGGCGCTTCCAGAAAGTGCTGGTGGACGAGCCGAGCGAAGAGGACACCATCGCCATTCTGCGCGGCCTGAAAGAGCGCTATGAAGTGCACCACAAGGTGGCCATCACCGACGGCGCGATCATTGCCGCGGCCAAGCTCAGTCATCGCTATATCACCGATCGCCAGCTGCCGGACAAGGCCATCGACCTGATCGACGAAGCCGCCAGCCGCATCCGCATGGAGATCGACTCCAAGCCCGAGGTACTCGACCGCCTGGAGCGTCGCCTGATTCAACTGAAGGTCGAATCCCAGGCCCTCAAGAAGGAAGACGACGAAGCGGCGATCAAGCGTCTGGAGAAACTGACCGAGGAAATCACTCGCCTTGAGCGCGAATACGCGGACCTGGAAGAAATCTGGACCTCGGAAAAGGCTGAGGTGCAGGGCTCGGCACAGATCCAGCAGAAGATCGAACAGTCGCGCCAGGAGCTGGAAGCGGCCCGCCGTCGCGGCGACCTCAACCGCATGGCCGAGCTGCAATACGGGGTAATCCCGGACCTGGAGCGCAGCCTGCAGATGGTTGACCAGCACGGCAAGAGCGACAACCAGTTGCTGCGCAGCAAGGTCACCGAGGAAGAGATTGCCGAAGTGGTGTCGAAGTGGACCGGCATCCCGGTCTCGAAAATGCTTGAAGGCGAGCGCGAGAAGCTGTTGAAGATGGAAAGCCTGCTGCACCAGCGCGTGATCGGCCAAGACGAGGCCGTGGTGGCCGTGGCCAATGCCGTGCGGCGTTCGCGTGCGGGGCTGGCGGACCCGAATCGCCCCAGCGGCTCGTTCATGTTCCTGGGCCCTACCGGCGTGGGCAAGACCGAGCTGTGCAAGGCGCTGGCCGAGTTCCTCTTTGATACCGAAGAGGCCATGGTGCGTATCGACATGTCCGAGTTCATGGAGAAACACTCGGTGGCTCGCCTGATCGGTGCGCCTCCGGGCTACGTCGGTTATGAAGAGGGCGGCTACCTGACCGAAGCCGTGCGTCGCAAGCCATACTCGGTGGTGTTGCTGGATGAGGTAGAGAAGGCGCACCCGGATGTGTTCAACGTGCTGCTGCAAGTGCTGGACGACGGTCGCCTGACCGACAATCAGGGCCGCACCGTGGACTTCCGCAACACCGTGATCGTGATGACCTCCAACCTGGGCTCCACGCAGATCCAGGAACTGGTGGGCGACCGCGAGGCACAGCGCGCGGCGGTGATGGATGCGGTGAGCTCGCACTTCCGTCCGGAGTTCATCAACCGTATCGACGAAGTGGTGGTGTTCGATGCACTGGCTCGTGACCAGATCGCCGGCATCACGCAAATCCAGCTGGGCCGCCTGCGCAGCCGTCTGGCCGAGCGTGACCTGAGCCTGGTGCTGAGCGATGAGGCGTTGGACAAGCTGATCGCCGTTGGTTACGACCCGGTGTATGGCGCGCGGCCGCTCAAGCGCGCTATCCAGCGCTGGATCGAGAACCCGCTGGCACAACTGATCCTGTCCGGGCAGTTCCTGCCGGGCACCACTGTGACTGCCAGCGTGGCTGACGACGAAATCGTCTTCGCTTAATGGCACCCGATTGTGGGAGCGGGCTCTGCCCGCGAAGCAGACGCCGCGGTAATTCAGAGGGTTCGCGTCGTGCTTTTCGCGGGCAGAGCCCGCTCCCACGGTCGTTTTCAGTGGGGGAGCAAAAAAATTTGAGCTAAATGCATGTTTCTATTTGCATTTCTCAAAAAGGTTGAGTAAAGTTCGCCTCGCTGTAACGGCAACCCACAGACGCCAGCAACACCGGGGTCTGAAAAATAGTTTGAAATTCAGTAAGTTGAATGAAAATTAGGGGTTGACAAGGGTTTTGAAGGATGTAGAATAGCGCGCCTCAGAGGCACTAACGCAGCGATGCGGGAAAGCCAAAGAGTTCAAGGCGGTAGTGATACAGCTTAGAAACTTGCAGTACTGAAATTGTTGCATCTGAAATTGATAGTTCCGTGATAGCTCAGTCGGTAGAGCAAATGACTGTTAATCATTGGGTCCCAGGTTCGAGTCCTGGTCACGGAGCCAAATTTCATATCGGGGTATAGCGCAGTCCGGTAGCGCGCCTGCTTTGGGAGCAGGATGTCAGGAGTTCGAATCCCCTTACCCCGACCATTTTTGGGTCGTTAGCTCAGTTGGTAGAGCAGTTGGCTTTTAACCAATTGGTCGTAGGTTCGAGTCCCACACGACCCACCATTTTTGACTCCGGTTCGCTGGGTCAGATCTTAAAAAGACCTACCGAGTAACGTCGGTAGGCATCAAAAAAGGCGCCTTCTGGGTGCCTTTTTTGTACCGGGGTATAGCGCAGTCCGGTAGCGCGCCTGCTTTGGGAGCAGGATGTCAGGAGTTCGAATCCCCTTACCCCGACCATCTTCAGAAAAAAGGCGTCCCTTGTGGACGCCTTTTTTTATGCCTGAAATATCGGTGCGCTGTGCAGTCCCCTGTGGGACCGAGCGAAGCTCGGGAAGCAGACACCGCCAATCTAAACCCTGACCCGACTCCCCAACCGATACCGCGAAGACGGATGCACCAACCGCACATAGGTCACCGCCCGCTCCGCACTCCAGGTACGCCGCAACAACACCAGACACGCCTCATCCGTCTCCATCTGCAACAACCTGGCTTCTTCGTCGCTCGGATGCCCAGCCTCGACGATATGTTCCATCTCATCCGGCCGAATGACTTGCAGTAGATAGCTTGCCGGCTGCAATTGCGCGCCAAAGTCCTGCTCCAGCAATTTCGGGATCAGCTCCGGGTTGACGTAGCGATCCTCCAATTGCACCGGCACACCTTCTTCCAGGTGCACGCACAGCAGATGAAACACCGACGCGCCGGTGGCCAGCCCCATGGCCGCGGCAATGCCCATGGACGCCGCTTCACGCCCCATGTGCAGCATGCGGCATTCATAGCGATGGCCACGGGCGACAATTTCGTCGCCGATGTTGCTGATGCGCATCAGGTTGGACTGCGGCTTGTGCTCGGCCACGAAGGTGCCTACCCCATTGACCCGCACCAGCCGGCCTTCCTCGGCCAGCTCGCGCAGGGCGCGGTTGACGGTCATGCGTGACATGCCCAGGGTTTGCACCAATTGGTTTTCCGAAGCGATCAGGTCGCCGGGCTTCCAGTGCCCGGCGTGCACCTTGTTCAGCACAAAGTCCTTGGCGGTCTGATACAGCGCCTGGGCGGGGCGACTGCTCATGCTTCGTACAGCTCGCCGAACGCTAGCCAGCGGCCGAATACACCATCCTCGACCCAGCTGCGGGCAGCGGCGATATCGGGGGCGAAGTAGCGATCTTCATCGTAGTGGGCCACGCCTTCGCGAATGAAACTCATCACCTCGGTCAGTTTCGGCGAGGTTTTCAGCGGCGCCAGCAGGTCGATGCCTTGGGCGGCGCCGAGCAATTCGATGGCGACCACGGCGCTGCTGTTACCGGCCATGTCCAGCAGGCGGCGGCCGGCGAAGGTGGCCATGGACACGTGGTCTTCCTGGTTGGCGGACGTGGGCAGGCTATCGATGGACGCTGGGTGCGCCAGGGTCTTGTTTTCCGAGGCCAGGGCGGCGGCGGTGACCTGGGCGATCATGAAGCCGGAGTTCAGGCCGCCTTCGCGCACCAGGAAGGCGGGCAGGCCGGACAGGGCTGGGTCTACCAGTTGCGCAGTACGGCGTTCCGACAGCGCGCCGATTTCCGAGATGGCCAGGGCCAGCACGTCAGCGGCCATGGCCACCGGTTCTGCGTGGAAGTTGCCACCCGACAGCACGTCGCCGTCGGCGCTGAAGACCAGTGGGTTGTCAGACACGGCATTGGCTTCGCGCAGGAACACGCCGGCGGCAAAGCGCATGTGATCCAGGCAGGCGCCCATTACCTGTGGCTGGCAGCGTAGGGAGTAGGGGTCTTGCACGCGTTTGCAGTCGGCGTGGGACTGGCGGATCTCGCTGGTGGTGCCCAGCAGATCACGGTAATAGGCGGCCGCCGCGATTTGCCCCGGCTGGCCACGCACGGCCTGGATGCGCGAGTCGAACGGCACGGCAGAGCCTTTCAGGGCTTCCACGGTCAGGCTGCCGGCTACCACGGCGGCGCTGAACAGCTTCTCGGCGGCGAACAGGCCGCGCAGGGCCAGGGCGGTGGACACTTGGGTGCCGTTGATCAGCGCCAGGCCTTCCTTGGGTCCCAGTTCCAGCGGTTTCATCCCGGCGATTGCCAGACCCTCCACGGCATCCATTTCGCGGCCTTCGTGGCGCACGCGGCCTACACCGATCAGTACTGCCGACATATGGGCCAGCGGCGCCAGGTCGCCGGAGGCGCCGACCGAACCCTGGGACGGAATGCACGGGAACACTTTGGCGGTATAGAGGCTGCGCAATGCCTCGATCAGTTCCCAGCGCACACCGGAAAAGCCGCGGGCCAGCGAAGCCACTTTCAGCGCCATGATCAGGCCGACACTGGCGTCATCCAGCAGCGGGCCGGTGCCGGTGCAGTGGGACAGCAGCAGGTTGCGCTGCAGTTTTGCCAATTTGTCGGTGGCGATCGACGTGCGGGCCAGTAGGCCGAAACCGGTGTTGATGCCGTAAACGGTGCGTTCATTGGCGATGATCTGGCTGACAGTGTTGGCGCTGGCCGCCACCACATCCCTGGCCGACGCGTCGAGCTCGAAGGGAGCCTGGTGCTGATAGATGGCGCGCAGTTGGTCGAGGTCGAAATGGCCGGGCAGGATGTGCAGGGTGGCGGGCATGGCGGTGTCCTGGTGTCAGGTTGAGAGTGGAGCTATATAAGCCTGTATATACAGGTATAGCAAGCACTCTGTCGCCGGTAAAGCGCAGCCTGTCGCAAATAAGACGGCAGCTGCCTTGAAACGGCGTGGTCTGCATCGCGACCAAGGTCGGCTCCTACGCCGTCCGTGGTAGGAGTCGGCCTTGGCCGCGATGCAGGCGACGCCGTCCTGTAGCAGCAACTGTCTGTGGGAGCGGGTTCTACCCGCGAAAAGCACACCGCGGCGTATCAGGAAGTCCGCATGCCCTTCTTCGCGGGTAGAACCCGCTCCCACAGGGCGTTGTGTAGCTGCCGAAGGCTGCGTTGCGGCAAGCGTGGGGTGTCAGAAAGTACGCGGGAGGGAGTGACGCGGCCTGCGGCCGCTGCTACAGGGTAGCGGCGGCCGCAGGTTGGGGTGGGGTTAGTGCAGCTTGAGGCGCGGCTCGGTGCCGCGGCCGATGCGGCTGCCCAGCATCAGCATCATGGTTTTGAACGTGCCATACAGCGCCATCTGGTGCATGCGGTACAGCGACACATAGAACATGCGCGCCAGCCAGCCTTCCAGCATCACGCTACCGGTCAGGTTACCCATCAGGTTGCCCACGGCGGAGAACTTGGACAGCGAGATCAGCGAGCCGTAATCCTTGTAGGTGTATTCCGGCAATTCCTTGCCTTCGATGCGCAGTTTCAGCGACTTGGCCAGCAGCGACGCCTGTTGGTGGGCTGCCTGGGCACGGGGTGGGACGTTGCGGTCAGTGCCCTTCTGCGGACAGGCCGCGCAGTCACCGAAGGCGAAGATGTTTTCATCGCGGGTGGTCTGCAGGGTCGGCAGCACTTGCAGCTGGTTGATGCGGTTGGTTTCCAGGCCGTCGATATCCTTCAGGAACGCCGGCGCACGAATACCTGCCGCCCATACCTTGAGGCTGGCTGGGATGACGGTGCCGTCGGCAGTCTTCAGGCTGTCGGGGCTCACTTCGCTGACCGAGGCGTTGGTCAGCACGGTGACGCCGAGCTTTTCCAGGGTCTTGTGCACTGGGCCGCCGATACGCTCGGGCAGGGCTGGCAACACCCGTGGGCCGGCTTCGATCAAGGTGATGCGCATGTTCTCCGGTTTGATCTTGTCCAGGCCGTAGGCCGCCAGTTCGTGGGCGGCGTGGTGCAGCTCGGCCGCCAGTTCCACGCCAGTGGCGCCGGCGCCGACGATGGCCACGCTGATCTGGCTGTCCAGGTCGGTGTGGGCGTGGGCGCGCAGGTAGTGGTTGAGCAGTTGCTGGTGGAAGCGCTCGGCCTGTTTGCGGGTGTCCAGGAACAGGCAGTTCTGCGCCGCGCCCAGGGTGCCGAAGTCGTTGGTGGTACTGCCCACGGAAATCACCAGGCTGTCATAACCCAGGGTGCGTGCAGGCAGCAGCTCCAGGCCATTCTCATCGATGGTGGCGGCCAGTTGGATCTGTTTGGCAGCACGGTCCAGGCCGCTCATGCGCCCCAGCTGGAATTCGAAGTGGTTCCACTTGGCCTGGGCCACGTAGTTCAGCTCGTCTTCCGAGGAGTTCAGGGAGCCGGCGGCCACTTCGTGCAGCAGCGGTTTCCAGATGTGCGTCAAGTTGGCGTCGACCAGGGTCACGCTGGCAGTGCCACGCTTGCCCAGGGTTTTACCCAGGCGAGTCGCCAACTCCAGGCCGCCGGCGCCGCCGCCGACAATCACGATACGATGTGTCATTCAAAGTACTCATAAGGTTTACGGAATTCTGTGGGTCAGTGGGAAGGGCGAGCGCAAGGCAGCTCAAAGCACCAGGTAACTGATCAGGCGGCTCAACAGGCCAAGTCCTACGGTCACGGCCACCGTCAGCACCAGGAGCATCCACGGCCGGAAGGGCCGGCGCTCGACTTTGTGCTGGGGCAGTTGCAGGTATTCATCCACGCGTTGCTGATCTTCGGGATTCAGACGGCTGCTCATCGTGACCTCGTAAGGTAGACGCTTCTGACTGTGGGAAAAGTACAGTGTTCCCTGTACGAATCATACAGGGCGCCAAAGACAACGGCGAGGCGGTTACAAGCTGATGCCTACATCGAACACGATGCTGCGCCCCAGGTTGCTGCGCAGGAAATCCGGCGCGTCGGGATGGGCGAACAGCACCCTGGCAAACGTCGGCCCCACCAGCGACAGCGAGCGCCAGCCCTGGCGCAGGTATTCGGTGGGCGGCGGAAAATGGCTGTTGAGGTCCAGCACTTCGCGCTTCAGGCTGGCGAAGGCGATGATGTCCAGCTCGCCCAGGTCCAGGCCGCGCTCCTTGTAGTTGTGCGACTTCTTGCGCAGGGTCGGCGCCAGGCGCTGCAGCAGTTCCGGGGCGCCGATGCGCTTGGGCCGCGCTTCGCGACGCACCAACTGGGCCAGTGAGAAGGCGCTGCGACGGCGCTGCAGTTCCTCGCGCCACTCATCGTTGAGGCGCCGGCCTTCGTCGAGCACGAAGAACACCTCGAAGCAGGCCTCGCGGAACAGCACGTCGGGAGGCTCCTGGTTGGCCGGGTTGAACTCCTCGTTGCGGTAGGGGATGTTCAGCCCTTGCAGCAGGCGCTGGCAGACCCAACGCTCACGCTCCCATTTGCGGGCATTGGACAGGAACGCATTGGCTTGTTCGGCCTGGATGGTAAGCAGGCGCAAGTAATCTGAATCATCCATGCACACAAGCTTAGCGCTCAAATTGCGCTTTGCCGTGAATGACTTGCAGGCGCCGTGTCACAGGTGGGGGTGTAAACTGCCAACAAGCCAATCTGCCAGAGGAACGTGCCCATGAAGTTCTGGACCCTGTTGCTGCTCACCCTGCTGCCCTGTTGGGCCATGGCCCTGGAAGTGGGTGAGCGCTTGCCCGCCTGGACCCTGCTGGACCAGTTCGATGCGCCCTACAGCCTCAACGAGGATGCACGCATTTTGCTGGTGGCCCGTGACATGGGCGGCGCCAAGCTGGTCAATGCGGCGCTGCAAGGCCAGCCCAAGGGCTACCTGGAGGGTCGCCAGGCGGTATTCCTCGCTGACATCCAGCGCATGCCGGCGCTGATCGCCAAGATGTTCGCGCTGCCGTCCATGCGTTCCTACGACTACCGCGTGGTGCTCGATCGTGAGGGTCGCATCGCGCCGGCGTACAACGTGGCCGAAGACTCGGTGCTGTGGCTGGAGTTGGACCACCAGCGCCTGGTCGCCCAGCATGAATTTACCGACGCCGCTGCATTGAAGACGGCGTTGGAGCAGGCGAAAAAATGATCAGCGCGCAGGTGCTGTCCGGCGCGACGCTTGGCGTCGGCTGGTGCCTGTATATACCGGTGCTGGGCTGGGCCGCGTGGCGGGCGCCGTGGGTAGAGTTGTTCACCGATAGCCGTCGTCAGCACTTGCTGTTCGGCACCGTGCTGGCGCTGTTTGTGCTGTGGCTGGTGCGGCGCGACTTTGACACCGGCGTGTCCTATCACTTCATCGGCATGACGGCCGTGACCCTGCTGCTGGATTGGCCACTGGCCATGCTGGGTGGTTTGGTGGCGCAGATGGGCCTGGTGCTGCTTGGACGTCAGGACTTGCTGGCGGCGGGTATCAATGGGTTGCTGCTGATCGGCTTGCCGGTTTTGGTCACCGAACTTTGTGCGTTGGCCGTGGAAAGGGCGCAGCCGAAGAATCCCTTCGTCTACATATTCTGTTCAGGCTTTTTCCCGGCGGCCCTGGCGGCATTGCTGTGCGTGTTTGCCGGGCTTGGCTTGTTGTGGCTGGACGGGCGCTTCGCCCTACCCGAGTGGATCTGGGATTTTGTGGGGTACTTGTGGCTGGTGATCTTCCCCGAGGCGTTTATCAACGGGGTGATCGTCACGGCGCTGGTGGTGTTCTGCCCGGAGTGGCTGGAAACCTTCAACCGCACGCGGTACCTGGCAGCCCCCTGGAAAGACGAGTGAGCGTTGGACGCTGCGGTGAACCCGATCGGGCCTCATCGCGAGCAAGCTTTGCTCCCACAATGCCACTGCAAACACCGATGT
This sequence comes from gamma proteobacterium L18, assembly GCA_000497835.1. Lineage (GTDB taxonomy): Bacteria > Pseudomonadota > Gammaproteobacteria > Pseudomonadales > Pseudomonadaceae > Aquipseudomonas. Next base: position 237,463 of record KI547173.1, read on the forward strand.
GGGCCTTCACACTGTGGGAGCAAAGCTTGCTCGCGAGAGGCCAGTCAGGGCCCCACAACATCCAGGTTCAAACCTCAATGCTCGCTATGTGGCAAATCCCCGGAAAACAGCTCATCCTCGGCATCCGGCCCCACCGGAATCTTGTGCTCTTCCGCCGCCCAAGCCCCCAGGTCAATCAACTTGCAACGATCAGAGCAAAAAGGCCGGGTCGGCGTGGCCGCGTTCCACTCCACAGGCGCGCCGCAGGTGGGGCATTGTACGGTCAGGGGTTGGCTCATGATTGGCCTCCAGTCAACGTCAGGTAAAAATCATGCAGCCGCTCGACCTCGGCGCGCAACGTCGCCAGGTCGCTGTCATTGACCAGCACATCATCAGCATGGCGCAAGCGCTCCTCGCGGGTGGCCTGGGCCTTGAGAATCGCCTGCACCTGCTCAAGGCTGGTGTTGTCACGCCGCAAGGTGCGCTCGATCTGCAGCGCCTGCGGCGCATCGATCACCAGCAGGCGCTGGGCTAGCCGATATTGCCCCGACTCCACCATCAGCGGCGAGACAAACACCGCATAAGGCGACGTGCCCTTGGCCAGCGCTTCGGCAATCTCGGTGGCGATCAGCGGGTGCAACAGGCCTTCCAGCCAGCGCCGCTGCTCGGCATCCTTGAAAATCAGCTGGCGCAACGCGGCGCGGTCCAGCGAACCGTCAGCCTGCAACACCCCCGCGCCACAATGCCGGGCAATCTCAGCCAGGGCAGGGCGCCCGGGTTCAACCACCCAACGGGCCGCCTGATCGGCATCCACCACGTGCATGCCCAGTTCGGCAAAGCGTTCGGCGGCGGCACTCTTGCCGCTGCCAATACCGCCGGTAAGGCCCAGGATCCAGGGAGTCGAAGAAGCTGTAGTCATCGGAAACCAGCAAACTGCATGTAGGAAGCCGTTATTTGACCACCCCACAGCAAAGCGATCCACCCCGCAATCGCCAGATACGGCCCGAACGGGATCGGCGTGCTGTGCGAAGCGTTGCGCAAGCGCAGCATGATCACACCCAGAATCGCCCCCACCAGCGACGATAGCAGGATCGTCAGCGGCAACACCTGCCAGCCACCCCAGGCGCCGAGCATGGCCAGCAATTTGAAGTCGCCATGGCCCATGCCATCCTTGCCGGTGACCAGCTTGAAGGCCCAGAACACCAGCCACAGCGACAGATAGCCGGCCACGGCGCCCCATAACGCGTCGCTGAGGGTGGTGAAGACGCCGTAGGCATTGAGGATCAGCCCCAGCCACAGCAGCGGCAACACCAGCGCATCGGGCAGCAACTGATGATCGGCATCAATCATGCTCATCGCCAGCAGGCCCCAGGTCAGCAGCATCATCGCCCCGGCGGCCCAGCCGAAACCGAAGTGCCAGGCTACGAAGGCGCTGAGCAGGCCGCTGGCCAGTTCCACCAGCGGGTAGCGTTTGCTGATGGGGGCTTTGCACTGGCTGCACTGGCCTTTGAGGGCGAGCCAGCTGACGATCGGGATGTTTTCCCAGGCGCGGATCTTGTGCTGGCAGTGCGGGCAGGCGGAGGCGGGCAGCATTAGGTTGTAGCGTGGGCCGTCGGGCTCGGCGGGCAGGCCGAGGATGTCGCGGGCTTGGGCTTTCCAATCGCGTTCCATCATTTTGGGGAGGCGGTGGATGATGACGTTGAGGAAGCTGCCTACTACGAGGCCTAGGATCAGGGCGCAGAGGGTGAAGGCCACGGGGGAGGTGGCCAGGTATTCGGATAGGGGCATGGGGTTAGACGACTGAGCCGAGTTTGAAAATAGGGAGGTACATGGCAATGACCAGGCCGCCGACGAGTACGCCCAGCACTACCATGATCATGGGTTCCATGAGGGTGGTGAGGCTGTCGACCATGTTGTCGACTTCGGCTTCGTAGTAGTTGGCGACTTTATCGAGCATGTTGTCCAGGGCGCCGGATTCTTCGCCGATGGCGGTCATCTGGATGGCCAGGCTGGGGAATACTTCGGTGGAGCGCATGGACACGTTCAGCTGGGTGCCGGACGACACATCCTGCTTGATGCGATTGACGGCTCGCTTGAACACCACGTTGCCGGTGGCGCCTGCTACAGAGTCCAGCGCCTCTACCAATGGCACGCCTGCGGCAAAGGTAGTGGAGAGCGTGCGGGAGAAGCGGGCAACGGCGGATTTGTACAAAATCCCCCCGATGATAGGCACTTTCAAAAGCCACTTATCCACAGCGTCCCGGAACTTCTGGCTGCCTTTGTAGAAGTACCGGAGGGCAAAAACTGTGGCGGCCAGTCCGAGCGCAATGATCCACCACCAGGCCTGCACGAATTCCGACAGGCCTACGACCATCAAGGTGAAAGAAGGTAATTCCGCACCGAAGTTCGAGAAAACGTTCTTGAACTGCGGCACCACCTTGATCAGCAGAATACCGGTGACGATAAACGCGACAACCAGCACGGCAATGGGGTAGTTCATGGCCTTCTTGATCTTCGACTTCAGCGCCTCGGTCTTCTCCTTGTAGGTGGCAACCCGGTCCAGCAGGGTTTCCAATGCACCGGCTTGCTCGCCGGCATCCACGAGGTTGCAGTAGAGTTCATCGAAGTACTGCGGTTTCTTGCGCAGAGAAGAAGCAAAGCTGTTACCCGCCGCAACTTCCTGTTTGACCTCGTCGATCAATTTTCGCATGTTGGGGTTTTCCGCCCCTTCAATGATGATCTCGAAGGATTGCAGCAACGGCACGCCGGCTTTCATCATGGTCGCCATCTGCCGCGTGAACATGGCGATGTCCAGAGGGGTGACGCGTTTCCCGCTGTTGAACAGGGAAGCCGATTTTTTCCGAATCTTGCTTGGGTTGATACCTTGCTTTCGCAACTGTGCCTTGGCCAGGGCCACATTGGGCGCACTCATCTCGCCGGTAATCTTCGCACCTTTGCGATCAAGCCCTTCCCAGGCATAGAGCGCGTCTTTTGACTTTGCCGCTTTCGCCGCCATGGTTAGTCCTTGGTCACTCGGTTGACTTCCTCAAGGCTGGTAACGCCTTGCATCACTTTGATAAGGCCGGACGTACGCAGGTCGTTGAAGCCTTCTTTGCGTGCCTGGTCGGCAATCTCGATGGAGTTGCTTTCCGCCATGATGAGTCTCTGCAATGACTGCGTGTTCCTGACCACCTCGTAAATACCCTGGCGGCCCCGGTAGCCGTTGGTGCACTGGTCGCACCCGACCGGTTCGTAAACCTTGAACGTGCCGATCCTTTCCTCGGGAAAGCCTTCCTTCACAAGCGTTTCGCGCGGTATGTCGATTTCTTTCTTGCAGTGAGGGCACAGTTTTCGCGCCAGGCGCTGCGCAATGATCAGGCTGACCGAGGTGGCAATGTTGAAACTGGCCACGCCCATGTTCTGCAAGCGTGTCAGGGTTTCTGCCGCGCTATTGGTGTGCAGTGTGGAAAGCACAAGGTGGCCGGTCTGGGCAGCCTTGATGGCGATCTCGGCAGTTTCCAGGTCACGGATCTCACCCACCATGATCACATCAGGGTCCTGACGCAGGAACGAACGCAACGCCTGGGCAAAGTCCAGTCCCTGCTTGGGGTTGACGTTGACCTGGTTGATGCCTTCCATGTTGATTTCGACCGGGTCTTCAGCGGTGGAGATGTTGATGTCCACGGTGTTGAGGATGTTCAGGCCGGTATACAGGGAAACCGTCTTGCCTGAACCGGTAGGGCCGGTCACCAGGATCATGCCTTGAGGCTGACGCAGGGCCTGGAGATAAAGCTCTTTCTGGTCGGGCTCGTAACCCAGGGCATCAATGCCCATTTGCGCGCTGGAGGGGTCCAGGATCCGCATCACTACCTTTTCGCCCCACAGCGTGGGCAAGGTATTGACGCGGAAGTCGATGGCCTTGTTCTTCGAGATGCGCATCTTGATCCGCCCATCCTGGGGCCGACGCCGCTCTGAAATATCCAGACTGGCCATGACCTTGAGCCGCGCGGCAATGCGCCCGGCCAGGTTGATCGGCGGCCGGGAAATTTCGCGCAGGATGCCATCGGTGCGAAACCGGACACGGTAGTTCTTTTCGTAGGGTTCGAAGTGCAAGTCCGAAGAGCCGCTGCGAATGGCATCCAGCAGCATTTTGTTGACGAAACGCACCACCGGGGCATCGTCGGCATCCTGGCGTGCGCCGGTGTCCATCTTGTCTTCATCGACCGTTTCGACATCAAGCTCGTCGAGGTCGACGTCACTCAACTCTTCGAGGCCTGTGGTGCCATTGTCGAAGAACTTTTCGATGGCATCGACCAGTTTGTCATCCTCGACAAGAATAGCTTCGGTCGTCAGCCCTGTGCTGAACTGAATGTCGGTAATGGCTTGGTGATTGGTAGGGTCGGAAACACCCACAAACAACTTATTGCCGCGACGCCACAACGGCAGGGCGTGATGCTGACGGACCAGCTTTTCGCTGACCAAGCCTTTCGGCTGGCTTTCCTTGTCAAGCATGCTCAGGTCCATGAACGATACGCCAAATTGCTCTGCTGCGACCTCGGCAATTTCCCGGCTCTTCACCAGTTTGTTTTGTACCAGGAAGTGTACGAGCGGAATTCTATTGCGCTGCGCTTGCTGTAACGCCTGTTGTGCGCTTTTGTCTGTGAGCAATTCAGCCTGGACCAAGTGTTTGGCCAGGCCGGTGAGGGTGACATCATTCATGGGGGCACCGGACGCGATTCATGGACCGTTTATAGCGTAGTCGGGGCTTGCCTGCCAAATACGCCGCAAGTGGTGACAAAAAGCGTCAGTTTCTGTTGAAGTCTGCACTGCCCAAACTGTCACTTCTTGGCCGCAGGCCAAGCAAGCGGGTGGGCGCAAGGTTGGCACGCCGTGTGCTCAGGGGTAATCAGGGTCACCAATCCGCTGCCCTCTGGAGGGAACACAATGAATGCACAAAAAGGTTTTACCCTGATCGAACTGATGATCGTGGTTGCGATTATCGGCATCCTAGCGGCCATCGCCATTCCACAATATGGTGATTATACCTCGCGCACTCGTGCTGCCGGCGCGATGGCGGAATTGGAATCGGTGAAAACCGGGATTGCCTCGTGCGTACAGGAACTGGGTGCCTTGACTAACTGCACCTCGGGCAGCAACGGCGTACCTACTGTCACCACCACCAGCAACATTACCACTGTTACTTCCGTGAGCGCCGGCATCATCAAGGTGACTACCGCCGCTACCGACTCGAGCGGTACTGCTCTGACCATCATTTTGACTCCTACCGTGACCTCGGGTAACGCGAACATCACCTGGGCCAACAGCGGTACCACTTGCAACGCCACTCGCGGCTTCAAGACTGGCCAGGGCGGTTGCTGATAACGTTGCGCTGATTGAGGCAGGGCTAGCCTCTGCGTCATGAGCAGCACGTCTAACGCCGGGCCGAAAGGTCCGGCGTTTTTATTTTGGGCGGCGAAAATCGGATTGGCCGTTGTAGCCATTTCATTGTTCAAGTGGGTAGGCAGTCCTAGTGTCTGCACGCTAGTATTCGAGTACCGCCGGTGTAGCTCAGTCGGTAGAGCAGCGCACTCGTAACGCGAAGGTCGTAGGTTCGATTCCTATCTCCGGCACCACAAAATCTCCATGAAACCCTTATAAATCAAAGGTTTCAGCGTCTCAAGGCTTCTCTCGCGTGGTAACCTGTGTGGTAACTACCGATGAAAGTAAGCTTTGGCCCTCTGCAAGTGACTCTCCGCTACTCCTACTCCCGCAATGGCACGCTGTATTTCCAGCGTCCGATTCCAAAAGACCTTCACTCTCGCTACGGCAAGAAGCTCGTCAAGATCAAACTCAGCACCACGGACATTGTGGTAGCTGGGCGTGAGATCGAGCGGCTAAACCGAGAGGTCGAGACTGAATGGCAGCGACTACGTTCCGAGCCAACGTCTACTCCGCAGGCCCTTCGGGTGCATGCCATGGCGCTGCTCAAGGACTGGGGGCTATCGCCTAAGCCTGCCCAGAATGATCCAACCGTCCTTGAGGCGTTCTTCGATTACTTGGACGGGAAGCGCCCTGTCCATGCGTATGACGATGAGGATGATCAAGGTACGGGAATGCCCACGGACCACATCACGCCGGTCGAGAGCGAAGCTACGCGACTTTTGGCAGGCACCGTCAAACAGCGTATCAGTGACTCCTTCGACTTCTACCTCAGGAACCATTCAAAGGGGGAGGAGAAGAAATTCGCTGCTGATGCTCGGCGCGTGATGGCGGGGCTCATTGATGTTGTTGGGGACAAGCCATTTGGCGCTGTTTCTCGTGCAGATGCCCGTTCGTATGTCGATGCAGAGTTGGCCCGTGGATCGGCCACCAGCAGTGTGCGAAGAAGGCTGTCCACCATCGTGGCTGTCTTCAGCCAGTATGCCCGTGAGCATGAAATCGAGCGGACAAATCCGTTCTCGGAGTTGAAGATCGTGGGGGAGGGCAACGACTCTAAGGAGCGCCAGCCGTTTACCGTGGATGAGCTTCGCAAGACTGTAGAGATGTGCCGAGCAATGGATGATGAGGCGCGGTGGATTACAGCAATGCTTGCGGACACTGGGGCGCGCTTAGCGGAGATTGTCGGCCTGCCCTTGAGTGACATTGTGTTGGACGCAGAAGTGCCTCACATAGTCATTCAGGAGCACCCATGGCGGTCGCTTAAGAACAAGGACAGCAAGCGCATGGTGCCATTGGTAGGCGCATCACTGTGGGCTGCACAGAGAGCCGTGGAGAGTGCACTACCTGGTGCCCGCTTCGCCTTCACCAAATACACCTGCGACAACGGCTGCAAAGCCACCAGCGCATCGGCGACCATCGCGAAGTGGCTCAGAGGTCGGGGAATCGGGCACACTGCTCATGAGCTTCGGCATACGATGGCTGATCGGCTCAGAGAGGTTCAGTGTCCCGAGGACATTCGTAAGAGCATTGGCGGTTGGGCAAGCGCTGACGTAGCAAGCCGGTACGGTAAAGGCTATTCATTGCAAGTCATGCAAAAGTGGCTAATGACCGTGACCGAAGCTTGTTAAGGCGGTACTCCGCTCAGGAAATACATCGGAGCAGCCGCCATAAGGTAGTCAGGGGTGTGGATAATGTTGCGCCACTCAATCTACCGTATTCATTTCCCGGTTCATTGACACGATGTCGGCATGAGTCGGGCTGGCTCCCAGTCTGGCGAAGTGTTTAGGCAGTGCATCACGTATCGCCTCAGCGTGGCCTTTGACGGCTGACGCTAAGCCTTGCTTCATCGCCTCAGCATCGAAGTCGCAGCAATACCCCGGAGTACACGGTTGCTGTCTCCAAGACTCTTCCAGTGTGCCACCGTCAACTGGGTCAAACCCTGCTTGGCTCACCAGGGACATAACAACAGATTTCGCCTCTTGGTCATCAGCAGCCACAGCAACCGCTAGACGTCTAGGTGTGCCTTCGGGCTGACCCAGTTTTTCCAGCGAGTATGCCAAGATGTTGTTGAATGCTTTCACGACAGGGCGGCCCAGTTGACGGCTGACCCAGAGGCTCTCGGGCATCCCCGCTTCCAGCTCTGAAATGTGCGGATCGCGAAGTCCTGGGTAGTAGTTGCTGGTGTCCACCACTGGCACGGAAAGCGGGACATCCTTCAGAAGGTCTGAGGGGAGCGCTTCCAGAGCGGGGAGTGGGATTGAGAGGATGATTACGTCTACTCCATTGACCGCTCCATCCACATCCACGGGCTGTGCTCCCACCTCTTCAGCAAACGCGCGCACGCCTTCCACACCTTTAGAGTTCGCCACACGGACTTCATGGCCAACTGCAGCCATTTTCCGTGCGATTGTGCCTCCGATATTACCTGTACCGATAATGCCGATTTTCATAGGGGAGAGCCTTCAAGTAGGAAAGTATGCAGCCAGTCTAGGGGGCTTGTGTGATAATGGTAAGTACCCACCAAAAGGTGTGTAACTACCATAGCGAGGAAGAAATGGGCCGGGAATGGGATTGCGGCGACCCCGCCAATCGTCAGAAATGGGCTGACGCGAGCACGGAGACCCTTCGCGTTTTGGAGGGGAAGTGGAAGATCATCATCCTCTGCCAGCTGTTTGCTGCGCATGGGCCTCTCAGATTTTCGGAACTCGAAAAGCTCATCGACGGTATCAATCAGAAGATGCTCATCCAACAGCTCAAGCAGCTCGAGGCTGATGGCATTGTTGAGCGTGAGGTGTACCCCCAGGTTCCACCAAGGGTTGAGTACCGGCTCACTCAGATAGGCATTGCGCTTGGTCCTGCTATGCAGGCGCTGATTGAGTGGGCTGAAATGCGGCGGGACTTGCTTCAGGCCTAAAACGGGTCGAGGGACCACAATAGGATCACCCAGCCGTGATCCGGGGCTTCGTCACGTTCACTCGTGATGCCGGACTTGCGCCGGACTGTGGGCATCCTCGCTGTGTCTGATCATGGACTTGTATCCGTGTGATGACCACCAGGACCGCAGGCCACTCTACACCACCGATGATGGGGGGTAGGGGGCATACTGGGGCTCCTGCTGGTCGATCATGGATACAGCCCTTAGGGGCATCTTCAGTTGTCATCTATGATGATGGTCATCATCCGTGTCTGATTTGTCCTGTTCGTGGAGGCTCAGGATTGAGGCATACATAGCCATCATTACCATGGGTGCAGATTCTGTGCACTCAGAACCAGCTCCAGGCCACGTGTCATGGGGCTCACTACTTTTCCTTTCTATAAATAAGCACTTGGCGACTCACCGGCCCGCCGAGTGCCTCCGCATACCCATAAGAACAACAATGACCATCCACCAACCCATCCTGCCCCCCGAGAGGGGCATCCCCACCATCCCCACCATCATCATCGAGAAGTCAGGGCACGACTTGTTCGTGGTCGACACCCGCACCGGGGACATACTTGACCAAGTGCTAGGTGAGCCCGAGAGAGTGCACTCCAGGGTGATTGACCGATATGTAGGCATCGACACCCGTTTCCCCCGCGATGCCCGCGATGCTGCTGAGTTGATTGAGGCAGTGTCTGTCCACGATCCATTCATGAGTCGCCTCAAAGTGGACTATGAGCGCCTCCTGGGCCTCATCTCCATCGACCATCCCACCACGGATGTCCTGGTGCTGAGGTTTCTGTGTGAGCACCTGACAGCATGGAACTGCTGGTACGGATCGATTGATGATCTGGCCCAAGCGGTCCCTGGAGTGGGGCGTAGAGCCCTCCTGGCGTCACTTAGCAACCTGGAGCAAGGGCTCATCAAGAGGCCCAAGAAGGGCGCTAGAGGGGCTCAGTTCATCCACGTACATCCGTGGTATGCCTTCCGTGGTGCGGACTACATCCGTGAGGAACTGCTGAGGCGGTGGTGTCTTCCCCGACTGATCCCTCATAAGTGATCCCTGGAATTCCAGGTATCTCTGCCCTCGACGATTTAGTGAGGGAAATTCCCATCACTAAAACCTTGGAATCCATGGTTTTAGTTGAAACCTCCCGTGGCCGCAATGGCGGCACCTGGGGCCACCCGAAGCTGGTTGTGTGTTCGCCCGCTGGCTGGGTGTCCGCTTTGCCGTGTTTTGTGACATGGCTATTGACGACATCCTCCGGGGTAACGCTGAGAGGGTCATCACGAAGCCCGCGCAGTCTGCCATAGCGGCTGCCCCGCAAAGCTACCTGGAGTCGGTAGAGCAACTCCTGGTCTCGCTCCGTGAGCACGAATCCTAAACCGGGATAATCCCGGTAAAGGCTCTGACTACGATTCAGTTGGGAGTGGGCCGCGTCCCTTGGTCGGCACTACAGGCACCGTATAGAGGCGAGTGGTTATTCAGTAGGTCGGAGGACTATTTCAAAGCTCTTCACGAAGTGATCCCCGTGATTCCGGGTATCACTGCCCAGCCTGGTGACAGGAAGTCGTTGGACTCGGGCCCCGCAATCCCGGTGGCCCACATTCGGATTATCGAGCCGCCAGCGCGGCCCCTCAACGAAATCAGAAGGACACACAGCATGAATGCAGTAGCCACCATCATCACTGCAGACACCGTAACGATGACCAGCCTGGCGCTGGTGGAGTGATTAATGCCACCCGTGAGCCAGGAAAGGCTGCACTCGCGCATAAACACCTACTAGCCAAAATCCCCAAGGTATTGGGTGAAGGAACGTCAGCCGAATTTTTGGCTCACGTTCCAGTGCCGGCGCCAAAGGGCGCATTCCGCCAATCCCCAATCTACCGGCTGCTCAAACGTGAATCCTGCCTGGTGGCGATGAGCTACAAATTGATGGGGAGAAATCCCCCTACCAATCACTGCCTTATGGAATTGAGATGTAGCTAATAGGGGGAAATCCACCTACTAACATTGCCTCGGGGGCGAATAATTTTTCCGAAAAAATTTGAGACCCCGCCTCGAAAGTGAATCGCCCGTGATACCCCCCGTAGCCCCCAGCGAGCCCTGGAAGCGGCACCCCTGAGGCTTCGCCCAGGAATTCCACGGCGCATCCCATCATTCACCACTCCTCCGACCACGCCAGGCCCAACCGCATCACCCCTAATCCCAGGCCCGGTAGCGGGGGGGGGAGTGGGTCGTGTTGTAGTTCCGTACGCAAGACGGTTAGAAGGCCTGTCGTCCCTGCAGTTCTGAGAACGGAATCATCACATGCTCTTGATACGCTGGTCGCTCCTTCAAATAGGAATACCAGCGTTCCACGTTCGGTAGTGACGGGCGCTGAATGTCTAGCTCGAAGTAACGGTAGAGATTGGTCCCAGCAGCTATGTCCGCCAAAGTCAAAGTGTCGCCAGTAAGAAAGGCCTTGTCGGCCAATACACCGTTCAGGACGCTGAAAAGCTGGCCACAGCGCCGGATGTCTGCCTCCAGCCGCTCGACATCCTGTAGATGAGGTGGAGTGCGGTATCCGCCCCAGAAAACACCGTCAATGAACGCCGTCTGAAGGCTGCACTGAGCCCAATCCATCCACCGATCCGTCTCTGATCTCACGGCAGGATCCTGATTCCAAAGTGAGTGCCCGCCGTAGGTTGCTGCAAGGTAGCGCAGAATCGCGTGGGATTCCCAGACGATTACCTCGCCGTCCTTCACCACAGGAATTCGGCCGTGAGGGTTCATCCTCAGGAATTCGGGCGTGTCACGGATCCCGAAGCTGCCACCTGCTGGAATGTGCTCGTGTTGAAGCCCCAACTCTCCAACCAACCACATCACCTTCTGTACGTTAAATGCACTGCGCCGACCCCAGACTTGAAGCATCCTGTTCCTCCATGAACCTGCGAGTAATGAGCAGCATCAGCGATGCCGAGTATTCGCAGAGTGCCACATGGTTACCGTGCGAGCGAGGACTCACAGCAGGCCCCTCCTCTGATTTTCTCACGTGCCGGGACGAGGAGGTTCGGAATGGGTATGCCTTTACGGAACCAGCGAGGGTGGTTCGATAGGTGGTTCGATAATTGATGGTTGACCAATCAAAACGAACCAGTATTATGCGAACCATCCAAAGCGAACCGGAGCTATTCCATGTACATCCGCGCCTACCTCCGCGTCTCAACCCAAGATCAGGATGCTCAGCGCGCCCGAGCAGACCTGGAAGCGTTCACCCAGGAGCGCGGTTTGCGCATCGCAGCCTGGTACGCAGAGAACGAGTCTGGAGCTAACCTCAAGCGCCCAGAGCTGTTCCGCTTGTTGGCTGATAGTCACCCTGGAGACGTGCTCTTGATTGAACAGGTGGACCGCCTTTCGCGCCTCAATGCCGAAGACTGGGACCGCCTGAAATCTGAGCTGCTGAGCCGCAAGGTTCGTGTGGTGGCCCTCGACCTGCCGACCTCTCACATGATGGTGAAGGCGGAGGACGAGATGACCATGCGGATGATGGATGCTTTGAATTCAATGATGCTGGACATGCTGGCCGCCATCGCCCGCAAGGACTATGACGACAGACGCCGTAGGACCACTCAGGGCATCCAGCAGGCCAAAGAGCGAGACAAGCTCAAGCCCAAGGAGGAGCGCAGTTACAAAGGGCGCCCAGCCAACGAGGAGAGGAATCAGGCGATCTTGGCGATGTTGGATCGTGGTTGCAGTTGGTCGGAAGTCTGCGCTGCAACAAAGGCTTCCAGGAGTACGCTGTTGAGGCTAGTTAAAGGTCGCCGCAGCTCTGAGGATTAACCGTCCGGGTATCTGTTTCTTCGTGTAGATCACTAAAAAGTGAAGCTTCCAATATTGCCGGCGGTGTGATATCAAAAGGCTTCCAATTCACAGGGATGAAGAAATGCACTCTTTCATGGCATACAGCATAAAAATACATGACAAAATGTTGCCAGGTCCCCTCGCTGAGCGGTATCACAAATTAGATAATGTGCGCTCAAAAGACGTATTGGACTTTGTAAGTGCCTTCTTAGAGACACTGAAAAAGGAAGTTCATAACGACACCGAGAGTAAGAAAACTGTTCGGGTTGTCGAGCTTAGTCAAGTTGGTCGGGATGTATATGGCTGGATTGAGTACGGTGAATACGGTATTCCTGGTCGGATATATAGTACCTCGGAGAAAGCTAATAAGTATGAGAAGAAGCATGATGATTCTGATGTTGTGAGCCTGTACTATCACTTCAGAATTCCTGCTGACTGCCGAACAGGGATAGTGATTTTTCACACCGCAGGCAATAAAGGTGTCAAGACATTTGTCGCCTCTAAATTTAACGACTACTTCAAAAACTTCGTCGGTCTTTCTGTTCAAATGCCCCCCCTTGCTCATGAGAGTACAGTGAAGCGCTGGTTAGACAGCTCGAAAGTGAAAGAGATTCGCTTGGGGAAGTATCGAGTAGAGCGTGGTGGTTCAGATGTCACGGACCTTCTCGGCGTAGATCGGGCTGAGGTGACGCTGAAGCCTAAGCGAGGAAGTAGTTTTGGCAGTTTCAACCATTTCAAGAGCAAGAAAACAGAAGATGGTGAAGGGTTCGTCGAGATTCTCAGTGAGCTGTCATCGGAGGTAAAGGCGGTGATTGAGTCTGAGGGACGCACCAAAATTGTTTCTCTGCGGCAGGGTGAGCCCGTTTCAACCATCGAGATCACTAGCGACAATGTGACTATTAATGACGGCGCCCCTCATCCCGGAAGTTTGCACAATTATGCCGTGTTGCTCATGGATGAGTTCGAGCAGAAGGTGGCGAGATGAGCTCGAAAATCAATATAGCCTTCGTGCTAAAGAAGCATTTTTTGTTTACCTTGAAGAAGGCTGATGAAACTAGTTGGGATTGGTTTGATATCGGAGCTTTCTTGCTGTTGCCTTTTGTTGTCGGGTGTGCAGCGTATTTTTCTAAATCCGCCGGTAGCGATAATGCTGTGGGGGTTATCATAACGGCAAGCTCAATTTTTGCAGGGCTCCTTCTGAGCCTTCTGATGCTGGTATATGATCAAAGCAAAAATGCCGATGATAAATTATTCGAGCTAAGCGCGGGGGGCGAAAAACCCAAACCTGCCGAAAGTATGGGTGAGTTGCTGGATTGCAAAGGAGGACGAAGAAATCCTCTAGTCGCAAAGTATGAGACTCATCGTCGCATACTTGGCCAGCTGGTAATCAATATATCGTACTCAATCATTGCTGCGCTTGTCGTTATATTCTTTTGTGTAGTTAGTCTCCTTGCACCTAAAGAGGTGTTGACTATTCTTGAGGTTTCTGATTACAAATGCTCGATTAATATATCTTCTACAGCGTTCGCGCTAGCAGTGACCGTATCTACAAACCTTGTGCTGACGGTGGTCATGATTGTTAAGCGCGTAATACGCTTGATTGAAGACCGCTAGAATTTCGGTAGGGGCAGTGGCCCGCTGAGAAAATAGGCGGGCGTCTTAGAGGCGCGAGAGTAACTTAAGTTTTTCGTAGGCGTTCGATCCCCTGGGAGATAAGCTCTTGATGTCGGTCCAGATTCGAAAGGTTGTCCTTTACGTGCTGCGCTACAATCGTCGAGCCTCGTTGTTCAACCCAGTTCGAGAGCTCTTCAATGGCCGCAGCTATAGCTAGTTGGTTCTCGTGGAGTGCGCTTATGATGTCGGGGAGTGCGTGGTCGGCTGCCATAGTGATGTCCTCTGCAGGGAAGGACAGCGTAGAGGAACCTCTGAAGGAAAGCTCGCTTTGTAAAAAGCTTTTCAGCCGCGAGCTGTTCGAAAATCGTGTAAGGTTAACCGAGCAATGGTGGTTCGGAATCATGGCCTATCATTGGGTTTTCGGCGCTACTCGGTAGTTGCTCTGCTCGAGCTTGAGATTTCCAAGCAAATCCAAGGAGCTCCTTAATCCGGTCCGTGAAGGGTTTAGCATCAGTCCCAAGCTTGCCGAGGGTAACGCCCGCATCCCCTATCAACCCATAAATCCGGTTGAGGTCAGAAACTTTCTTGTGCAGCTCTCTTTGAAGATCCTCTAGGCGCTTCATCAGTCTTTGTTTGTGGCCGGCGTCCAGCCTCGGCTCTTTCGAAAGCAGGTCCCGCAGCTCGTTTATAACTGTTTGGATTCTACTGAGGTCGCCATCCGTGAATTCGTATCCGAAGCCGTTGGAGAGCGTGATGTTGAAACGATTCTTCAGGTTCTCCAATTTCTGGGCAGATGATTGCCCAACTAAATCAGCTTGAACGTCCTGGAGAAAATTACGGAGCTGATTGCAAACAGCACCCATCGGGCCATTCAAATCAGGGGGAGCAACAAAATGAGAAACAAGCCCCTGCTCCTCTATGCTCAGCAGCACTGCAGTCGCTTCCAGCAAGGTGGCATGCGCATCCTGCGTCCAGTCAATTACAAGATCAGCTTCTGACAGAGCGTGTGCGCATACTGCCAGTGCACCTTCTGTTGGGTTATCTCTAACAGCCTCGAGTAAACGGATCGGGATAGTCATGAGTCATCCTTGGCGCTCTGAAAATGTCACTTTGCCATATGACGCACCTTGTGGATACTCCAAGACGCCTAGCACCGAGCTACCGTAGAACAACGTGGTAACCGTGTGGTAATCTTCCGGCTCCCTCACGCGGGGAGCCTTGATTTACGTGGTCTGTAGGAGGGAGGTTCGATTCCTGATTCCTATCTCCGGCACCATCCTCACCGCAACAACCCCATCCCCTCCAGCAACTCCCCCAACCCATCCGGCGCCAGTACCACATCGTCGGTAAAGCTTTCGCGCCCCAACCACCGCACCGTAAACGCAGCCCCATCATCCTCGCACCCATCCAGATAATCGCGCTCATACAACCGCGAATCCTCGAACCGGCCATCAAACACCCGCACAATCTCGTGCCCCGACACGCCCTGCCACACAAAAATATTCTCCAGCGTCCCTATCAGGCGCAGATCAGTAACTGCAGCATCCAATTCTTCCCGTACCTCGCGCACGATCGCCTCATGGCTGGTTTCACCAAATTCGATGCCGCCCCCCACCGGCCTGAAGATCGTTCGCCCGGCCACCGCATCGTGAAATTGATGAACCAGAATTTTGCCCTGGTGATGGAAGATACACAGGGCAAGTGGGCGGATTCGGTGCATATTCACGGGTAAATCCTCGAGTGGTGAAGTGCTAGGCTACGCACTTCTCTTTAAAGTTTTGTAGATGTGACGGCCAGCGCATCCTCGGTTGATAGGCCATTCATATCACCACGGTTACGAAATTTTCCGTGCCCTTTTGCAGTCTGATGTCATGCTGGCCATATGCTGGTATTCAATATTGTCTTTTACCCGATCTACCTCCCCAGGAGGCCCCATGATCCAAACCCTCTTCCCTCAGCCTTTCCAACCCGCCAGTTGCGCCCAGTGCCGCAATCTGGAAGCCCTGGACTTCGCCTTCACCATGGCCTTCCAGCCCATCCTCAACGTGCGCACCGGCGCCCTGTACGCCTACGAAGCCCTAGTCCGCGGCCCTAACGGCGAATCCGCCGCCAGCGTGCTGGCCCAGGTCAACGACACCAACCGTTACCGCTTCGACCAGGCCTGCCGAGTCAAGGCCATCGAGTTGGCGGCGGGGCTGGGCCTGCCTGACATCCCCGATTGCAAGCTGAGCATCAACTTCCTGCCCAACGCGGTGTACCGTGCCGAGACGTGCATCCGCGCCACGCTGGAGGCGGCCAAGGCGTCGGCGTTCCCGCTGGATCGCTTGATGTTTGAGGTGACAGAGGGGGAGAAGGTCGAAGACCCGGAGCATTTGAAGTCGATCTTCAAGGCGTATGAGCGGCAGGGTTTTACCACGGCGATCGATGACTTTGGCTCGGGGTATTCGGGGTTGAATCTGTTGGCCACATTTCAGCCACAGGTGCTGAAGCTGGACATGGTGTTAACGCGCAACATCGACAGCGACCCGGTGCGTGAGGCGATTGTGGCGGGGATTGTGCTGGTGGCGCAGCGGTTGGGGATTACCTTGTTGGCCGAGGGCGTAGAGACGGTAGGGGAGCGCGATGCGCTGCTGGGGCTGGGGATTGAGTTGATGCAGGGGTATCTGTTTGCGCGGCCGCAGGTGGGTGAGCTGCCGTTGAAGCCTTGAGAGGGCGGCGGGGCTTTCCCGAGCTTCGCCCGGTCCCACAGGGGGGGCTGTGGGACCGGGCGAAGCTCGGGAAGCGGCTGGCGCCGCAGTATCAGCCTTCCTGACGCCACCGCACGGTGTAATGCGCCGCCACGCTGGTCATCTGCGGCTGGAAGTGGGTGTTGGTGATCAGGTACTTGTCCACCTGGCCGTTTTCACGGTGGTGTTCCAGGGTGTCGCCGGCGCCGGCGTTGAGGGTCACTTCGTAGATCAGCGCCTTGTTGGGTTCGACGCTGGTCTGGAAAGGCCCCAGGCGGGTGCCGTCGATGCGGATGATGTAGACCTTGTCGGCCCCGGGGTTGAGCGTGTTCGTCACAGCGAGTACTCCAATACCTTCGTTCATCTCGTGGGGTGTGGTGTCACAGACTCAGGCGCATCGACAGGTCGATGGCCTTGACGTCCTTGGTCATTGCGCCGATGGAGATGTAGTCCACACCGGTCTGGGCAATGGGCAGCAAGGTGGTTTCGTTGATGCCGCCGCTGGCTTCCAGTTTTGCCTGGCCTGCGTTCAGGCGTACGGCTTCGCGCATGTCGTCGTGGCTGAGTTCGTCGAGCATGACGATGTCGGCGCCGGCGGCCAGGGCTTCCTTGAGTTCGCTCAGGCTTTCGACTTCGATCTCCACCGGCTTGCCGGGGGCGATGCGGTGCGCGGCGCTGATGGCCTGGGCAATGCCGCCGCTGGCGGCAATGTGGTTTTCCTTGATCAGGAAGGCGTCATACAGGCCGATGCGGTGGTTGTGGCAACCGCCGCAGGTCACGGCGTACTTCTGCGCTAGGCGCAGGCCGGGCAGGGTCTTGCGGGTGTCGAGCAGTTTGACCTGGGTGCCGGCCACCTTGTCAGCCAGCGCCTGGGCCTGGGTGGCCACGGCGGACAGCATCTGCAGGAAGTTGAGGGCGGTGCGTTCGCCGCTCAGCAGCGAGCGGGCGGGGCCTTCCAGGTGGAACAGGGCCTGGTTGGCAGTGGCGCGCTGGCCATCGCTGACCTGCCAATGCACGGCCACGCGTGGGTCGAGCTGACGGAACACCGCGTCTACCCAGGCGGTGCCGGCCACCACGCAATCCTGGCGGGTGATGATGGTGGCTTTTGCCAGGCGCTCGGCCGGGATCAGCTGGGCGGTGATGTCGCCGCTGCCAATGTCTTCCAGCAACGCACGGCGCACGTTGGCTTCGATCTCGGCAGTCAGGTCGGCGAGGCGTAGATTCGGCATAGCAGGCTCCACAGGCAAAGTGGCCGGATTATAGGGCAGCGATGCCCTGGCGCGAAGCCTTGCGAGCGCTGCGTTGCCCAATGGCGCGGGATGGCAAAAGAGGGGCGCGTACGGGGAGCTTTTACCTGCTTTTGTTGTCCACTTGGCATCGGGTTGCAAATAACTCGTTCAGCCACCCTAGCGCTGTACTCAGGTTTTGCAGATAATGAGCGCCTTGTATTTGGCGTCATGTCTTTGACGTTGGTCTGGATTGTTGTCGTTCTGAATGCGGTTGCTTACAAAGGCGTTGCGCAGAGCCCTGTGGGCGCGTGCCGGGAACCTGCATACTAGCGACACACCAGGCCTCATTCTTTCAGGAGAACGGGATGCACAACGATGGGAAAGTCGTGCCCTTGAACAAGGCGGCTGCTGATCAAGCCAATCAGACGCCTTTGGCACGCCTGCCCGTTGTCCTCCTGCAAGTGCGCGACAAGGCTGCGCAGCAGCTCAAGCAAGGGCTGCAGGCATTGTTCGACAATGCCGACGATACCTTGTTCGAAATGGCCGACCGGGCCTGCAACAACGCTGAACAGAACACCTTCTTCGAAGCCATGCGCGACCTGCGCCTCAAGCGCAAGAGCATCGAGCGGGGCTTTCTGGAGCGCCTTTACGAAGCCTTCGTCGCCATCGGCCAGTACGAAATCGCCGAGCCGGTCATTACCCAGCCGGTCAATTACGACAAGCTGGAGCTGGTGGCCAACGATGACCTGGAGCGCACCGTGGCCCTGGATGCCATGGTGGGTAAGGTGCTGTCGCGCGATGGCCTGGCCCTGGGGCAACTGACGGCGCGGCTCAATTCACTGGTGCTCAAGCGTCTGGACGATGCCAGCAACCCGCTGGGGCCGGCCATGCTGTGTGACTATTTCCTGGAAGCTGGGCGCAACCTGGGCGTGGAGATCAAGGTCAAGCTGATCGTGCTCAAACTGTTCGAAAAGTACGTGCTCAGCGACTGCGATCAGTTGTACCTCGAGGCCAACCAGTTGCTGATCGCCACCGGCGTGCTGCCCGAGCTCAAGGCTGCCCCCGCGCGTCGCAGTGCCGATCGCACGCCGCCGCGGCCCAGCAGCCGCCGCGAGGATCAGACGGGCAACAGCCCGGCGGGCGCCGTCCATCTGGATGAAAATGTGCAGGAGGTGTTTGGCGCCCTGCAGGAGTTGCTGCACCAGTTGCGCGGCAGCGTCGCGCCAAAGCTGGAAACGAGCACCGAAGCGCAGCCTATCTCCACCAACGACCTGATGCGCCTGCTGTCGCACCTGCAGCAGTACGTGCCATCGTCCCAGGCCGCGCAGGACGATTACGACCTGCGCTACCAGCTGGAACAGTTGCTGACCCGCGTTAGCGTCAAGAGCGGCAAGTTCCGGGTGATCGGGGTGATGGACGAAGACGTCATCAACCTCATTGCCATGCTGTTCGAATTCATTCTCGACGACCGTATCCTGCCGGACTCGCTGAAGGCCCTGATTGGCCGCCTGCAGATTCCGATGCTCAAGGTGGCGGTGCTGGACAAGAGCTTCTTCAGCCGTGGCAGCCACCCGGCCCGTCGCCTGCTCAACGAGATTGCCTCGGCCGCCATGGGCTGGGGCAACCGTGACGATTACCAGCGCGACAGCTTGTACCTGCGCATCGAGCAGATCGTGCAACGCTTGCTCAATGACTTTGTCGACGACCCGGCGATTTTCTCCGAGCTGTTGGCCGACTTCCTCGCCTTCACTGCCGACGAACGGCGCCGCAGCGAGCTGCTTGAACAGCGCACCCGCGATGCCGAGGAAGGCCGCGCCAAGGCGGAACTGGCCCGTCATCGTGTGCAGCAAGAACTTAATCGCCGGCTGTTGGGCAAGTTGTTGCCGCAGGTGGTGGTGCGTTTGCTGGAGGAAGCCTGGAGCAAGGTGTTGCTGCTGACCTGCCTCAAGCATGGCGATGGTTCGCCGCAATGGCAGGAAGGCCTGGCCACCATGGACGACCTGATCTGGAGCGTGGAGCCCCATGATGAGCCCGATGCCCACCAACGTCTGCTGGAAGTGGTGCCGGGCTTGCTCAAGTCATTGCGCGACGGCCTCACCAGCTCGGCGTTCGATCCCTTCGCCACCAGCGAGTTTTTCAGTCAGTTGGAAGTGCTGCACGTGCAGGCACTCAAGCGTGACGCCCATCAGCCCGCGCAACTTGCCGAAGGCCAGCAGCCGCCGGCACTGGTGGCGGTGGTGGAGGAAATCGTGCTGGCCGGTCATGGCGATGCCGCCGACAGTGAGCCGCTGGTGCGTCTGCCTGCTGACGATCCGGGCTTGCTGCAGGTAGACAAACTTCGCCCTGGCAGTTGGGTCGAGATCAAGGAAGACGATGACAACCGCCTGCGCTGCAAGTTGACGGCGATTATCGAGGCCACCGGCAAGTACGTGTTCGTCAACCGTACGGGCATGAAGGTGCTGGAAAAGACGCGCATGGGCCTGGCCGTGGAGTTCCGTCGCGGGTCGGTGCGCATCCTTGACGATGCCCTGCTGTTCGATCGCGCGCTGGACTCGGTTGTCACTAACCTGCGCCAACGCAAAGGGAAATAATTCTTCGCGGCCCCAGGCTGCCCAGCAGCGTCCTGGCGCGGCATACTGGGCCATCGACGTGTGTTGCCAAGGAACCCTGATGAACATCGATTCCGCCACTGGCTGGTGCCAGGGCGCGCAACATTGCCCCTCGCCCAATTTCAATCAGCGGCCCGAGGGCGAGATATCCCTGCTGGTGATCCACAACATCAGCCTGCCCCCCGGGCAATTCAAGACCGGGCGGGTGCAGCAGTTCTTCCAGAACCAGCTGGACACCGGTGCCCACCCCTTCTTCGAGACCATTGCCGAACTGCGGGTGTCAGCGCACTTTTTGATCGAGCGTGACGGTGAAGTGACCCAGTTCGTCTCTTGTCTTGAGCGGGCGTGGCACGCTGGCGTGTCCTGTTTCGAAGGGCGCGAGACGTGCAATGACTTCTCCATCGGCATCGAGCTTGAGGGCACAGACTTCGAGCCGTTCACCGACGCGCAGTACCGGGCATTGACCACCCTGACCCGTCAGTTGCTGGCGCAGTACCCGGGCATCACCCCATCGCGCATCTGCGGGCACAGCGACATCGCGCCGGTGCGCAAGACCGATCCAGGGCCGCATTTTGATTGGGCGCGCTACCGCGCCAGTCTCGGGGCTGACGAGGGCGAACAATGAGTTTTCTGGTAGTGGTGCTGGTACTGTGGGTCGAAAAGTTTTCCGCCCTGCGCCATCGACTGCAGCGCGACAAGGGCTGGCTGGCCGAGTTGGCCCGCCTTGAAGCCAAGCCGCGCCTGGCGAAAGAGCCGGCGCTGATCCTGGCGTTGTGGATTCTGCTGCCGGCTATCGTGCTAGGCGTTGTGCTGCTGGCACTCAAACCTGTGGCCTATGGCTTGCTGGCCTTCCCCATTCATTTGTGGGTGGTGACCTACGCACTCGGCCGGGGCGATATCAAGGCGTCAATCGGCCCATTTCGTGATGCCTGGCGCCGTGGCGACGAGCAGGCTGCCGTCCATGTGGCCGAGCGTGACCTGAACCTGACCGGCGATGACGAAGCCAGCCTGCTGGCCAAGGTGCAGAACCATCTGCTGTGGCAGGCGTACCAGAGCTTCTTTGCGGTGATCTTCTGGTATGTGCTGCTGGGGCCGGTGGCGGCGCTGGTGTATCGACTGTTGGCGCTGGCCATCGCCAATTCGAAGAACCCGGGTGTGGTTGCGCGCGCAGGCAGTATTCGCCATGCATTCGACTGGTTGCCGGTGCGGGTGTTGGCGGCAAGCTTTGCCCTGGTGGGCAATTTTGTTGCGGTGGGGAAGGTCATGCTGCACGAGCTGCTGCACTGGGGCATTGGCGCCAAGAAGCTGATTGCCGATGTGGGGCGTGTGGCAGGGGAGTTGCCGGAGTCGGCGGCGGGCGAGGCGGGCGTCGCCAGCCTGGACAGCCTGTGGGAGTTGCTGCTGCGTTCGGCGGTGCTGTGGTACGCCGTGATCGCGTTGTGGACGGTGTTGTTCTAGCCAATCTGTAGCAGCAACTGTCTTGAAATGGCGTCGCGTGCATCGCGACCAAGGTCGGCTCCTACCCCGTCCGTGGTAGGAGCCGGCCTTGGCCGCGATGCGGACGACGCGGTGCTGTAGCTGCGGCTACAGGTCCCAGTTGAACAGGTGGCAGGCATTTGCCGTGCTGGCTTCACTCAGCGCCGACACCTCCACCCCCATCACCTCAGCCAACGCTTGCGCAATCTGCGGCAAATGCTCCGGACTGTTGCGCACCCCGGCAAACATCACCGGCGCCATGTCCGGTGAATCCGTCTCCAGCACCACCGCCTCCAACGGCAACCGCGCCACCGTCTTGCGCAGTTTCACTGCCTGCGGCCACGTCGCCGCGCCACCCAACCCCAGCTTAAACCCCAGCTTCAGGTACTCGCGCGCCTCTTCATAACTGCCCGCAAACGCATGAATGATCCCACCGCGCTTGAGCTTGAAGCGCTTGAGCGTGGCGATGGTCTGCGCGTGGCTGCGTCGCACATGCAGCAGCCCCGGCAAATCAAACTCCGCCGCCAGCGCCAGCTGCGCTTCGAACAGCGTCTGCTGACGCTCGCGGTCCAGGTTTTCGAGGAAATAGTCCAGGCCGAACTCGCCCACGGCACACAGTTGCCGGTGACCTACCAGGCGAGCCAGCCAGTCGCGCAAATCCGTCAGATGCCCGGGCGTGTGCTCGTCCAGATAAACCGGATGCAACCCCAGGGCGGCATACAGCTGATCATCGCTTTGCACCAGGTCCCACACCCGCTGCCAGTTGGCCTGGTGCACGCCCAGCACCACCATGCGCTGCACGCCCAGGGCGCGTGCGTTGGCCAGCAGGGCAGGGCGATCGACGTCGAAATCCGGGAAGTCCAGATGCGTGTGGGTGTCGATCAGCCCCATGGCTCAGGCCTCGTGGATGCGCTGCTTGAAGGTACGGGCGATGGCGTGCACGCCAGGCTGGTATTCATCGCGCTCCACGGCGGCCAGCGCCAGCTCCAGGGCCTTGCTGGCGATCAGGTCGTGCTGCTGGCCCATGGCATTGATGGGCAGGGGCAGGAAGTCCAGCAACTGTGTATCACCGAAGGTGGCCAGGTGCAGCGACGGGAACTCGTCCTGATGGCCTTGCAGTACGTCGAACACACCCTGCAACAGGACATAGGAGGTAGTGACCAGTGCTTCCGGCAGATGGCCCAGTTGCTCCAGCAGTTGCAGCATCGACTGGCGGCCACATTCACGGCTGAAGGACTCGCCTTCGGACACCAGCACCTTGCCCTTGAAGCCTTCCACCGCCTGGTGGAAACCGGCGGCGCGCTCGCGGCTGATGCTCAGCTCGGGGCGGGCGGCGATCAGGGCGATGTCTTTGGGCGCGGGGCGCAACACGCTGCTGGTCAACTGCAAGGCCGCGTGACGGTCGTCGCTGACCACCGAGCAGAACTGGCTGCTGTCCATCTCGCGGTCGATTGCGATGATCGGCAGGCCTTTGTTCTGCAGTTCCAGGTAGCTGGTATCGCTGGCCGGCAGGCAGCTGGCGACGAACAGGGCATCGCAGCGCCGGGCCTTGAACAGCTGCTGCAGTTGCAGCTCGCTGGCCGGCTCGTCGTCGGAACTGGCGATCAGCAATTGATAGCCATGTTCGCGGGCGCGCTTTTCCAGGCGCTTGGCAATGCGCGCGTAGCTGGGGTTTTCCAGGTCCGGCAGTATGAAGCCCAAGGTGCGCGTATGGCGGCTGCGCAAGCCGGCGGCCTGGGGGTTGGGCGTGAAGCCGTGCGCCTCGACCACCGCCTGGACACGCTCCACGGTGGCCTTGCTGATGCGCTGCTGTTGCGCCTTGCCGTTGATGACGTAGCTGGCGGTGGTCACCGACACACCGGCCAGGCGGGCAATATCACTGAGTTTCAACCGAGTATTCCTTGTTATGCGCAGCGCTGCACCGTGTGGCCAGGCGCTGCCGAGCATTTTTCACGATCTTTTCCGGTTGTGGCACGCGACCATGGTCGCAGCGCCGCCGACAGGTTGGGCTTCAATGCCTGAAGATTATCGGGTAACGTGCCTGTCATTCTAGGTTAAACGATTCAGCTCACGTGTTTTTCTGCCGAAAAAAATCTGTCGGGGTGGTCAGCTAATTTACCCCGCAGTGTGAACTGAATGACGTCGACCAGCCTGGGGCTGACCGCAGCATGATTTCAGCCCTATGCTGAACCCTTAAAACAAGACTTCTGCATCCGCCGGATGCCGCAAAGGAGATTGGCATGCTCGAGCTCACTATAGAGCAGATATCCATGGGCCAGAGTGCTGTGGATAAACCCGCCGCCCTGCAATTGCTCGCCGAAAAACTGGTTGCCGACGGCCTGGTGGCCGAGGGTTACCTGGCCGGCCTGCAGGCCCGTGAGGCGCAGGGTTCGACCTTCCTGGGCCAGGGCATCGCCATCCCCCACGGCACCCCTGAAACCCGCGACCTGGTATACGCCACCGGTGTGCGCCTGCTGCAGTTCCCCGATGGCGTCGACTGGGGCGACGGCCAGATCGTGTACCTGGCGATCGGCATCGCCGCCAAGTCCGATGAACACTTGCGCCTGCTGCAACTGCTGACCCGTGCCCTGGGCGAAACCGACCTGGGCCAGGCGTTGCGCCGCGCCGGTTCGCCCGAATCGCTGTTGAAACTGTTGCAGGGCGCCCCGCAAGAGCTGGCGCTGGACGCGCAGATGATCAGCCTGGGCGTGGCCGCCGAAGACTTTGAAGAACTGGTGTGGCGTGGTGCCCGCCTGTTGCGCCAGGCTGATTGCGTGAGCAATGGTTTTGCCGCCGTTCTCCAACAAGTAGAGGCACTGCCGCTGGGCGATGGCCTGTGGTGGCTGCACAGCGAGCAGACCGTGAAAAAGCCGGGCCTGGCCTTCGTCACCCCGCAACAACCGTTGCGCTACCTGGGCCAGCCGCTGACCGGGCTGTTCTGCCTGGCCAGCCTGGGCGAGGCCCATCAGGCCTTGCTGGAGCGCCTGTGTGCGCTGCTGATCGAAGGGCGAGGCCAGGAGTTGGGGCGCGCCACCAGCACCCGTGCCGTGCTGGAAGTGCTGGGCGGCGAAGTACCGGCCGACTGGCCCAGCGCGCGCATTGGCCTGGCCAACGCCCACGGCCTGCATGCCCGCCCGGCCAAGGAGTTGGCGCAACTGGCCAAGAGTTTTGACGGCGAAGTTCGTCTGCGCCTGGTCGACAGCCACGAGCCTGCCGTCTCGGCCAAGAGCCTGAGCAAGCTGCTGAGCCTGGGCGCCCGTCGTGGCCAGGTGCTGGAGTTCATCGTCGAGCCGAGCATCGCCGATGATGCCTTGCCGGCCTTGTTGGCGGCGGTGGCAGAAGGTTTGGGCGAGGAGATCGAGCCGTTGCCGGCCGTGGTCGAAACCGTCGTTATCCCGGTGGAAGAGGCCTCGGTCATCACCGCCAGGGTCGAAGCCCCGGTGGCCGGCCAGCAGATCAACGGCATCGCCGCCGCCCCGGGTATCGCCATGGGCCCGGCCCATGTGCAGGTGCCCCAGGCGTTCGATTACCCGCTGCGTGGCGAGTCCCACGACGTCGAGCACCAACGCCTGCAAGCCGCGTTGCTTCAGGTGCGCGAAGACATCGACGGGCTGATCCGCCGCGCCCAGGCCAAGGCCATCCGCGAGATTTTCGTTACCCACCAGGAGATGCTCGACGACCCGGCGCTGACCGATGAGGTGACTGGCCGTCTGAAACAGGGCGAGAGCGCCCCGGCGGCCTGGATCGGCGTGATCGAAGCCGCTGCCGTGCAACAGGAAAGCCTGGCCGATGCGCTGCTGGCCGAGCGCGCTGCCGACCTGCGTGACATCGGCCGCCGCGTGCTGGCGCAGTTGTGCGGCGTGGACAATGTCGAGGAGCCAAGCCAGCCTTATATTCTGGTGATGGACGAGGTCGGCCCGTCCGACGTGGCGCGCCTGGACCCGGCCCGCGTGGCCGGTATCCTCACGGCTCGTGGCGGCGCCACGGCCCACAGCGCCATCGTCGCCCGCGCCCTGGGCATTCCGGCCATCGTCGGTGCCGGTGAAGCGGTGTTGTTGCTCAAGCCCGGTTGCCCGCTGCTGCTGGACGGCCAGCGCGGCCAGTTGGTCGTCGACCCCAGCGATGAGGTGCGCCAACACGCCATCGAGGAGCGCGAGCAGCGCGCCCAGCGCCAGGAAGCGGCCAACGCCCGTCGCCTGGAAACCGCTGTCACCCGTGACGGCCATGCCGTGGAAGTGTTCGCCAACATCGGCGAAAGTGCCGGCGTGAAAGCGGCGGTGGAGCAGGGCGCCGAAGGCGTCGGCCTGCTGCGGACCGAGCTGATTTTCATGGCCCACTCCCAGGCCCCTGACGAAGCCATTCAGGAAGCTGAGTACCGCCGCGTGCTCGATGGCCTGGCCGGTCGCCCGCTGGTGGTGCGCACCCTGGACGTGGGCGGCGACAAGCCGCTGAGCTACTGGCCGATCGCCAAGGAAGAAAACCCCTTCCTGGGCGTGCGCGGTATCCGCCTGACCCTGCAACGCCCCGACGTGATGGAAAGCCAGCTGCGCGCCCTGCTGCGTGCTGCCGACAACCGCCCGCTGCGCATCATGTTCCCCATGGTTGGCAGCGTCGAGGAGTGGCGCCAGGCCCGGGACATGACCGAGCGCCTGCGCCTGGAAATCCCGGTGGCCGACCTGCAACTGGGCATCATGATCGAAGTGCCGTCGGCGGCCCTGTTGGCGCCGGTGCTGGCCCGCGAAGTGGACTTCTTCAGCGTCGGTACCAACGACCTGACCCAGTACACCCTGGCTATCGATCGCGGTCACCCGACGCTGTCCGCCCAGGCCGATGGCCTGCACCCGGCGGTGCTGCAACTGATCGACATCACCGTGCGCGCGGCCCATGCCCATGGCAAGTGGGTGGGCATCTGTGGCGAGCTTGCGGCAGACCCGGTGGCCGTGCCGTTGCTGGTGGGCCTGGGCGTGGATGAATTGAGTGTCTCGGCGCGCAGCATTGCCGAGGTAAAAGCCGGGGTGCGCGAGCTCACCCTGAGCCAAGCACAGGGCCTGGCGCAGACCGCGCTGGGCCTGGGCAGCGCCAGTGAAGTGCGCGCCCTGGTGGAGAAGCACTGATGGCCAAGATTCTGACCCTGACCCTTAACCCGGCGCTGGACCTGACGGTGGAGCTCAACAGCCTGCTGGTGGGCGACGTCAACCGCAGCACGGCCATGCACAGCCACGCGGCCGGCAAGGGCGTCAACGTGGCCCAGGTGCTGGCTGACCTGGGCCATGAGCTGACCGTGAGCGGTTTTCTCGGTGAGGACAACGCGCTGCCGTTCGAGGCGCTGTTCCAGGCGCGTGGTTTCGATGACCAGTTCATCCGCGTGCCGGGCGAGACCCGCAGCAACATCAAGCTCGCCGAGAGCGGCGGTCGCATCACTGACCTCAACGGCCCGGGCGCTTTTGTCGACGACGACGCCCAGGCCGCACTGCTGGCGCGCCTGGAGCAGATCGCTCCGGGTCATGACGCCGTAGTGGTGGCCGGCAGCCTGCCGCGTGGCATAAATGCCCAGTGGCTGCAGGCCTTGTTGGAGCGCCTGGTAGCCATGGGCCTCAAGGTTGCCCTGGACACCAGCGGTGCCGCCTTGCGCGCAGGCCTGGCCACCCAGCCCTGGCTGATCAAGCCCAACACCGACGAGTTGAGCGAAGTGCTGGGCGAGCGTGTCGACACCCTGGCGGAACAGGCGGCCGTCGCCAAGCGTCTGCAGGCCCGGGGCATCGAAAACGTGGTGATCTCCCAAGGCGCCCAGGGCGTGCTCTGGTTCAGCGCCCGGCCGACGTTGCAGGCGCTGCCACCCACGGTCGATGTGGCCAGCACCGTGGGGGCGGGCGATTCGCTGTTGGCTGGCATGGTGCATGGCCTGCTCACCGGCTCTACACCCGAACAGGCCCTGTGCACCGCCACGGCCATTGCCGCCATGGCGGTAAGCCAGATTGGTTTCGGTATCAGTGACCACGCCTTGCTGGCGCGGCTTGAAAGCGGCGTCTGCGTACGCGCGCTGACAGAACAATAAGAGGGAATGCGATGAAACTTGCCATTGTCACGGCCTGCCCCAACGGCCGCGTTTCCAGTGTGCTCAGCGCCCGGTTGCTGGACGCCGTGGCCCAGCGCCAGGGCTGGAGCACCAGCGTCGAAGTGCATGACCCGCAGCGCCCTGAAAGCCGTCTGAGTGCTGCGGCCATCGAAGCTGCCGACTGGGTGCTGGTGGTCAACACCGGCCCCATCGACTTGAGCCGCTTCGTGGGCAAGCGCCTGTTCCAGAGCACCCCGGCCGCGGCCTTGCAGGATGCCGACGGCTTCCTGCGTCAGGCGGCCGAGCAGGCGAAGGTGTTTGAAGGCAGTGCGCCGGCACCCGTGGTTGCCAGCGATCGCGCCCCGCGTCTGGTGGCGATTACCGCCTGCCCTACGGGTGTGGCCCACACCTTCATGGCCGCCGAAGCCCTGCAGACCGCTGCCAAGCAGATGGGTTATGACTTGCAGGTGGAAACCCAGGGTTCGGTAGGCGCGCGCAATCCACTCAGCGCTGCTGCCATCCAGGAAGCCGATGTGGTGCTCCTGGCGGCCGACATTGATGTCGCCACCGAGCGTTTCGCCGGCAAGCGCATTTATCGCTGTGGCACTGGCGTGGCGCTCAAGCAGGCCAAGTCGATCCTCGACAAGGCGCTGGCGGAAGGCAAGCCTGAGTCGGCTGCATCGGGGAATAGCGGTAGTGCGCCAGCCAAGCAAGAGAAGACCGGTGCGTATAAGCATCTGCTGACCGGCGTCTCGTACATGCTGCCCATGGTTGTCGCGGGCGGCCTGATGATCGCCTTGTCGTTCGTTTTCGGCATTACCGCGTTCAAGGAGCCGGGCACCCTGGCTGCCGCCCTGATGCAGATCGGTGGCGACAGTGCCTTCAAGTTGATGGTGCCGTTGCTGGCGGGCTATATCGCCTATTCCATCGCCGACCGTCCGGGCCTTGCGCCAGGCATGATCGGCGGCCTGCTGGCCAGTACGCTGGGGGCAGGCTTTATCGGCGGTATCGTCGCCGGTTTCATCGCCGGTTACGCCGCCAAGGCGATCAACCGTTACGCGCGGTTGCCCACAAGCCTTGAAGCACTGAAGCCGATCCTGATCATTCCGCTACTGGCCAGCCTGTTCACGGGCCTTGTGATGATCTACGTGGTGGGCAAGCCGGTGGCCGGCATGCTCGAAGCGCTGACGCACTTCCTGGACAGCATGGGCACCACCAACGCCATTCTGTTGGGCGTGCTGCTGGGCGGCATGATGTGCGTTGACTTGGGCGGGCCGATCAACAAGGCGGCCTATGCCTTCTCGGTAGGCCTGCTGGCCTCCCAGAGCTACGCGCCCATGGCTGCCACCATGGCGGCCGGCATGGTGCCGCCGATCGGGCTGGGCATCGCCACCTTCCTGGCACGTCGCAAATTCGCCCAGAGCGAGCGTGAAGCGGGCAAGGCGGCATTGGTGCTGGGGTTGTGCTTCATTTCCGAAGGCGCGATTCCGTTTGCCGCCAAGGACCCGCTGCGGGTGATTCCGGCCAGCATTGCCGGTGGTGCGTTGACCGGTGCGCTGTCGATGTACTTCGGCTGCAAACTGATGGCGCCCCACGGCGGGCTGTTCGTGATGTTGATCCCGAATGCGATCAACCATGCGTTGTTGTATCTGTTGGCGATTGTGGCGGGTGCGGTGGTGACGGCGGTGGTGTATGCGGTGATCAAGAAGGCCGAAGTGGTAGAGCTGACCCCGGAGCCGGCGTAGCCACAACCGTCCACAGTGCAAGATGCCATGGTACCTGTAGCAGCGGCCGCCAGGCCGCGTCGTAGGCACCGCGCACTGGCTGATCCGCCGCGCCGCCTGCGACGCAGCCTCCGGCAGCTGCTACACCATTCCTGTGGGAGCGGGTTCTACCCGCGAAAAAGGGCACGCGGAGTTTCTGACAGACCGCGGTGTTCTTTTCGTGGGCAGAGCCCACTCCCACGAGCGCTTGTAGCAGTGTCCAGGCAGATCAGAACTTCAGTGCGTTGGTCAGGTCGCCCATGGGCTTCTGCCCGCGCGCCTTCATGGCGTCATCACGCTGCTTGAGCCCGTCCAGGGTCTCCAGCTTGAACACCCGGGTAATCAACCGCAGGATCGACGCGGTGTCATACACCGTGTGGTCCACCGTCCCCTTGCGGGCAAACGGCGACACCACCAGGGCCGGAATACGCGTGCCCGGGCCGAAGCGGTCGCCCTTGGGCGGTGCCACGTGGTCCCACCAGCCGCCGTTCTCGTCCACCGTCACCACCACCACCATGTTCTTCCACTGCGGGCTGTTGCGCAGCACCTTAAGCGCCGTGGCGATATGACGATCGCCGGCGGCCACGTCGGCGTAACCGGCGTGCATGTTGAGGTTGCCCTGGGGCTTGTAAAAGGTCACCGCCGGCAGCTTGCCCGCCGCCGCATCGGCGAAGAACGTGTTGGTGCTCAGCTCGTCACCCAGGCCGCCGTCGCGCAGACGCTTCTGGCGCTCGGCCGGGTTCTCCGGGCCCTGCTGCTTGAAGTAGTTGAACGGCTGGTGGTGGTACTGGAAATTGGGGATTTTCGGAATGCCGCCCGAATCCTTGAACTCGTTCAAGGTGGCCTGCCAGGCGCCGGCGTACCAGGCCCAGTCGATGTTCTTCTTGCTCAGCTTGTCGCCGATGTGTTCGTGGCTTTGGGGCACCAGCACGCTGGCCAGGTCAGGCTTGGAGTAGTCGGGGCGCTGGGGGTCGCGGATCCAGGTGGGCCAGTAGGGCGGCGCCATGGTGTTCACGGCGAAACCGTCCGGGGTGATTGCGCTGGGGCCGAATGCCGGGGCGCCGGTCATGGCGCTGGCCGGGGTCTTGTCCAGCGGCTTCAAGCGCGTGTCCAGCGGATCATCGCTCTGCAGCGTGGCGATCTGCTCCTTGGCTGCCGAGGTGCTGGCATTGGGGTAGAACGGCGCGGTGGCGCTGATCAGGTACTGGTGGTTCAGGAACGAGCCGCCAAAGGCGCCCTGGAAGAAGTTGTCGCACAGCACGAACTCACGGGCCACGTCCCACAGGCGCAGCGAATACTGCGTCTGGTCGTAGTAGCCCATGGTCAGGCCACCGGAGTCGGCCCAGGCCACGAACTGGTCGTTCTTGCCGCCGTTGATCTGCATCTGGTTCTGATAGAACACGTGCCACAGGTCGCGGGTTGTCACGCCCAGGGGCAGGTCTTCCTTGTTCGGCCCCTTCAGGGCGAACGGCGCGTTGGGCAGATTCTCCTGATACTGCACCCCGGCGGGATAGGTCACGCCATCCACCGTCTGCGGGCCGATCTGCAGGGTACCGCCCCATGCCGGTGGCAGGGTTTTGAGCAGGCTGCCGTCACGGTCGCGCTGCTGGTATTCCTCGGGCTTGAGCGACGACAGTGGCTTCTCCACGCCGGGGAAATTCCCGAACAGGTTGTTGAAGCTGCGGTTCTCGGCGTAGATCACCACCACGGTCTTCACATTGTCGGCCAGCGCCTTGTCCAACTCGGTGGGCGACAGCGGATGCTCGTCGGCCTTGCCGCCCTGGTCATTGGTGCTGCCGCAGGCTGTCAGCGTCGCGGCACCCACGCCCAGTACAGCCACGCCACCCAGAAAACGGCGGCGGCTGGTGTCGGGCAGCAGGGGGGAGGAGGGCTGTTGCGTGTCGTCAGTCTTGTCGCTCATTACGGCATCCCTGATAAGGCGTGACAAAAAATTACTGGCGGGGAGGCTAGCAGTGGATTGTGACGGTTATGCGGCGCGAATGTGGCAGGGCGTCTGGCGCCATGCTGGCCGGTGGGTTCGCTGAGGATCTTCAGTGAGGGACAGGGCCAGCGCAGCCTTCGGCTACGGGCGCGCCTGCTAGCCGGCGTACAGATCATGCTTGGGGTCGAGCCAAACCAGGAAGAAAACATGGTCTACGAAGAAACCGTGAATTCGACCATGCTCATTCGCACTGACTGCAAACTGAAAAGGAGTGGTGCTTCTCAGTTGTTCGGAAAGCTGGGCAAAGCCCTTCGGCTCCGAGGTGCATTCCCAAGCGATGGGGTGTGCGCGAATCGATGAGGACCTGTTGGCGTGAAACTCCTGGATGGTCAGCGTGCTTAACGCGCTCAGTCTTGCAATGACCTTGCAGAAGTAATTGCTCTCACATCCCGAGTAGCGGAATTTGTCATGGGATTGCTCAATGTGCCTGAACGAGAAGGTAATGCGATGACGTGTGTCCGGTGCCCCTGCACGTATTCTCGACTCAGGCTTTTTCAGGCGTCCTGCCTTCATCCCCATCTTGATCTCCTACTGTTCTGCCTGCGACATGTTGGCGTAGAACCTGCAGGTAAGGCCCTTGTCGATTGGCTGAGTGCAGGTTGCGTCTGATGGGAGATTGCCGCGTGCGGACCTCCAGGGTGTTTCCTGATGGGTCAGCTGCTCAAGCTCAAATCCTGAAAAACCACCGAAGACTCGGTAGACGTCTGCGAGAAATACCTCGACCTCTTGGGGTATGGACGGCTTGTCGGCGTCGCACGGTATGGGAAGCCAGCGGTATTGGCTGAACCGATGGTAGGTATCGCGGTGAACTGGCCCGTGCACCCAGGCCTCGAACGGTTCCGGTATCAGTTGCTCGCCGCCGTGCATTACCATGTGCCAGGCGTCGGCATAAAACATCAGCTTCTGAAGTTTCAGTGCGGTCAGCAGATCGCCATGTTCCTTGGCGAACCATAGAAGGTAGTCAGCGATTTCATTGGCGGTGCTGGTTGCCATGTGTCCTCCCTGGGGGTACTTAGTGTGCGTAGCGTACGATAGGCCGGTGGGAAGGGTATGACTATCAGTCCGCTGCTGAACTGGATGTAGGACTTTTCCGAGCGCAAAAAAAAAGAGCCTACCTTTCGGTAAGCTCTTTTTCGTACTTGGTGGCTACACAGGCGTTTGAACTGGTTGATTAAGTGGCTGTTTTAATTGGGTTTGGTTGTGGCTTGTGAGTATGGGGATACACCAGGGGATACATGGTGCTCATTGCTGGAGCTTCTTGAGCGGCTTTTTGCCTTGCTGTGGTGCCTTCTCAAATTCCCGACCAGCGGCCCAGATAGGTGTCGGTTGCGTGGGTTTTCATGTCGCTAGCCATCACCTGGCCGGGGAGCGTATAACGCGCTGAGGACACGGAGCCCGAATTGCTGTGGGCGATTATCGTCGAAACGGATCTCGCCTTGCTTCGCGGCGCTCATGTTCCTTGTCGATGCGCCGCATCTGGGCGTCGTTGACCGGTGCCCAGTTATCCATCCAGGGCGATTTCCGCCTCCCAGCCTCTAGGGCCTGGCGCCAGCTATAACCGCGCATGCGCCTCATCTTGACGGTGCTCCACTTCAGGCCCCGCATCTCCGCCCAGACCATGGCCGGATGGGTTACATCATCGAGCGTTACGGGGGTGGCCCCGGCGCAAGTCGTATCGCGCAGCGGCATGCGGGGCAAGGAAACAGATTGAGTGCTGATCGACGTGTGCATGTTCAAGCCATCCAGGTTATCCAGATGGCTTGAATCTATGTGACTGGAATTTGAGGTGTGACTGGATAGGGCGCTGGGTCAGTCCGGGCGAGCGAATCCTTCGATGATCCAGACAAAAGCGGCGCCAATGGCGTAGAGGGTGATGACGGGGACTGCTCCCCATTGGAGTATCGCCAAAAGATTCACAGCCAGTGGATGGCCGGTGGAGAAAAATAAAGCGCTTGTCAGGCAGAGCCAAACGACCGATAGCACCAGCCACGCCCGTCGAAATCCTCGCTTATACGCAAACCTGACTCGAACGTTTTGCATGGTGCCCCCTTCTGTAGA
>KI547174.1:0-20747 GCA_000497835.1 gamma proteobacterium L18
GGCGCGGTGTGTCAGCCAGTGCGCGGCGTCTGTGACGCGGCCTGGCGGCCGCTGCTACAGGGTGCCCAACACTTTCTTCTGATGCCCCACTAATCATCTGCTCTAGCCGCTGCCGCCAGGCTGCGGCCACAGTGTACGGAGAATGGACTTCGTTGATACCCTTGCCATACCCTTCCATCTGCCAAGAGCCCACCATGCTGACGCTGGAACAATTCTCGAGTTTTCTCATCGCCGCCCTGCTGATCACCGCCAGTCCCGGCCCGGACAACCTGATGGTGCTGGGCATGGGCATTTCCAAAGGCCGCAGGCAGGGCATCGTCTTCGGGCTGGGCTGCGCCCTGGGGTGCCTGAGCCATACCTTGCTGGCGGTACTGGGGATCAGCGCACTGATCGCCGCCTCGGCTACCGCCTTCCTGGCGCTGAAGATCATCGGCGGGCTGTACCTGATCTGGATGGGTTTCAATGCCTGGCGCAGCAGCGGCGCGGTGAACATCCAGGCCGATGTGCCGGTTGAAAGCTCGCTGACCCGGCTGTTTTTCAAAGGCTGCCTGGCCAACGCGATCAACCCCAAGGTGGTGCTGTTCTTCCTGTCTTTCCTGCCGCAGTTCGTGATCGCCGACCACGGCCAGGTGGGCGGGCAGATCGCCGCCCTGGGCGTGACGTTCACGCTCCAGGCGGCGCTGCTGTTTGGCCTGCTGGGGTATTTTTCCGGCGCCATTGGCCAGTGGCTCAGCCGCCGCCGCAATGCCGGCCTGATCCTGGATCGCACGGCCGGCACGGTGTTCATCGGGCTGGGGCTGAAGCTGATTTTGACGCGCTAGACCACCGCTGCCCTGCCTATGGCCGCACCGGCCAGCGCAGCCTGCGGCAGCGGCTAGGGATGGTGCGCGGCTGGCCAGGCGCGCAGCAGCGCGGTAAAGCGCGTTGCCGCCTCCGACAACGGCCGGTCCGTGGGCGTGGTCAGGCCCACCGGTGCGCGCAGCAACGGGCTGCTGAACGGCAGCGCGCGGACGATGCTCAGGCGCAAGTCCAGGTCGACCACACCGCGCTGTACGCACCAGACCGCGTCATGATCCTGCACATAGACCCGCGAGAATGTCTCGCTCAGTGATTCGAGGATATCGAACCGCTCGCTGGCGTGCTCCGACAACAGGAAGTTCTCAACGCTGATGCGCACCAGCGAGCCCTGGGGTGAGGCGATCAGCACGTAGGGCCGCAGGTCCTCCAGCCGCAGGTGCTCGCGATCGGCCAAGGGATGGCCGCTGCGCACCACCATCAGCATGTCTTCTTCGTACAGCGCCTCGAACGCCACGCCCAACATGTCCCGCCCGATCAGCCGCCCGACGATCAGGTCGATGGCGCCGGTACGCAGCTTGCCCACCAGAAACTCATACACGCCCGACAGCACCTGCACTTGCACGTGCGGCGCCTGCTCGCGCATCTGCGCCACCACCGGGCCCAGCATGTAGCCCGCCGCCGTGGGCAGCGCACCCACGCGCACCACCTGGGGCATGCGCGGGGCGGCCTGGGGCAGCGCCAGCGCCTGGCTGAAACTGCTCAGGGCCTGGGCGGCGTGGGTGTGGAAGGCCTCGCCGGCCTGGGTCAACTGCACGCCCTTGCGGCCGCGTATCAGCAGTTGCACGCCGACGTCCTGCTCCAGTTCCTTGAGGCTTTTGGACACGGCGGACAAGGTGATGTGCATCAGCTTGGCGGCCGTGGCCAGGCTGCCCGAGCTGACCACCGCCGAAAATACGCGCAGGTGACGAAGATTGATCAGGCTCACGATGGCCTCCACTACTTAATCAACCTGGAGGTTAACCAACAGCGGATTTTATATCAATTTAATCAACCTCGCGTTTGACCTAGCATGGACCCACGTTTGCCCTACAACAAAAACCGAGGACAACCTCATGAGGACTCTGGACAGGCGGCTCGGCGTTTCAAGCGCCTCGCTGCCCAGCCTCTCCCCGGAACGCTTGATCGATGAACTGGCCGCACAGGGTTACCAGGGCGTCGAGTGGCGCGTGGCCGACACCCACGGCATCAGCGCATCGGCGCCCTGGCATGCACGGGACAACAACCGCTGCACCGTGGCGCCCGACGAGGCATCGATTCAACGCATCCAGCGGCTGTGCGAAGCGGCCGATCTGACAATCTTCGCGCTCAGCCCTTACCTGGCTGTCGGCGATGTTCAGCAGGCGTTGCGCCTGATCGACCTGGCGGCGCTGGCTGGCCAGGCTCGCCTACGGCTCTGGGCCCCGGATCCCGAGCAGGAAAGCTATGCCCAGGCCTGCGCCCGCATGCGCCGCTTTCTCGACCAGATTGTGCCACGGGCCCAGGCTTGCGGCGTGCAACTGGCCCTGGAGGTGCACCAACGCACCATCTGCTCCAGCCCCTCGCTGGCCATGCGCATTGCCGAGCACTACCCGGCGCAGCAGTTGGGCATCATCTACGACATGGGCAACCTGGCCATCGAAGGCCGGGAGAACGTCAAGCTCTCACTGGAGCTGATGGGCGCCCACCTGGCCCACGTCCAGGTCAAGAATGTCGCCTACAAGCCTCTGGCCCCTGGCCAGGGCTGGGCCTGGGAATGGTGCCCGCCGGACCAGGGCGTACTGCCCCTGCGGCAGATGTTGACCACCCTGCGCGACAGCGGCTTCAGTGATTGGGTGTCCATCGAGGATTTCTGCACCACAGCCTGCAACGATATTCAAAAGCTGGCGCGCAACCGCGCGCTGATCCGTAATTACCTGGGCCTGGACACTCCCCACGCCCCGAGGAGGACTGCCCATGACCACTGCACCCACTGACCGCCGCGTTGCCCTGATCACCGGCGCCGCCGGCGAACTGGGCCGGGCCATCTGCAAACGCCTGTGCAAGGACGGCCTGGACATCGTCGCCGTGGACCTCAACCTGGAGGCCACCGAAGGCCTGGTTCAAGACCTGATGCTGGAGCCCGGCCAGCGGGCCCTGGCCCTGCGCGCCGACCTGGGCGACGCCGCCTCCATCGCCGCCATGGTGGAGCAGGCCGGCGCCGCCTTCGGCCGCATCGACGTGGTGGTCAACAACGCGGCGGTCAACCATCGTGGCTCGCTGTACGACTTTGACCCCGCGCAGTGGGACCACATGATGGCGGTCAACCTGCGCGGCCCGGCGCTGCTGTGCCAGCAGGTAGCGCCCTATTGGCAAAAACAGCGCAGCGGCCGGGTGATCAACATGGTCTCGCGCTGCTGGGTGGCCGGCGGGCCGCCCGCGTACGTGGCCTGCAAGGCCGGGCTGGTGGGGCTGACGCGTTCTCTGGCGCGCGAACTGGCGCCACACAATGTGACCGTCAATGCCATCGCCCCGGGCCTGCTGCCGTCGGCGTTCACCCAGGAGGGTCGCGACCTGGAAAGCTTTGACGCCATGGTGGAGGGGTCGATTCGCAACACGCCCCTCAAGCGCCTGACCACGCCGGCGGATATCGCCAACACCACGGCGTTCCTGGCCTCCCACGATGCCGCGTTCATTACCGCCGAGGTCATCCACGTGTGCGGCGGCAGCCAGTTGGCGCCCTTCGGTAACGGCTGAACCGCACACCCTGAATATCCAACCCCAACAACGACAATAAAGGTTGCCCATGAGCACACACCAACCCTACGACCGGAGGATGGCCCGCAAGGCCGCCTTCGGCAGCTTCCTCGGCAGCGTGGTGGAATACTACGACTTCTTCATCTACGGCTCGGCCGCGGCGCTCGTGTTCAGCACGCTGTTCTTCCCCTCCTCCGACCCCATGGCAGGCACCCTGGCGGCGCTGGCCACCTTTGGCGTGGGTTACATCGCCCGCCCTTTCGGCGCCTTGATTTTCGGCCACCTGGGTGACCGCATCGGCCGCAAGCGGGTACTGATGATGACCCTGGTGCTGATGGGCCTGTCCACCTCCCTGATCGGCCTGCTGCCCACCCACGCCAGCGTCGGTGCCTGGGCGCCGGGATTGTTGGTGTTCTGCCGCTTGCTGCAAGGCCTGTCGGCAGGCGGTGAGCAGGTGGGCGCCAGCCTGCTGACCATGGAACATGCGCCCGGCAAGAAGCGCGCGTTCTACACCAGCTGGTTGATCAATGGCGCGTCCATGGGCTCGATCCTGGCGACCTCGGTGTTCATCCCGCTGTCGATGCTCTCGGAAGAACAGCTGCTGGCGTGGGGCTGGCGTATTCCCTTCCTGCTCAGCGCGGTGATGGTCACCATCACCTGGATGATCCGCCGCGGCGTGGACGAGAGCCCCGAGTTCCTGGAAAAGCGCGACGAAGTCGCCCAGGCACCGGTGGTGGAGATGTTCAGCAAGGAATGGCGGGCGTTCATCACGGTGTTCTGCTGCGCCCTGATCTGTTCGGTGTCGTCGCTGGTGATGATCTTCGGCCTGTCCTGGGCCACCAACAACCAGCACGTCGATCGCTCGGCAATGCTGACGGCCATCGCCGCCAGCCAGGTGGTGGCGCTGATCTGCCAACCGCTGTACGGGCTGCTGGCCGACCGCATCGGCAAGAAACGCATTTTTGCGCTGGGGTCGCTGGCCTGTTGCGCGGGGGTGTTCGTGTTCCTGTGGTCGATCACCACTGGGCAGATTGGCCTGATCATCTTCGCCACGGTGTTGCTCAAGGCAGTGCTCTACAGTGCGCCCAACGCGTTGTGGCCGTCGTTCTACGCCGAGCTGTTCAGCATCCGCGTGCGCTACACCGGGGTGGGACTGGCCACGCAGTTGAGCTTTATCGTCTCGGGGTTCTCGCCCAGCCTGTGTTACGCGCTGCTCAACCAGGGCGCGGGGTGGCTGCCGGTGGGGTATTTCATTGGCGGGTTGTCGCTGGTGGCCTGCATAGCGGCGCTGGCATCACGGCCGGCGGCGCAGCCTGTGCCAGCAACCGGCCGCGCGGCGGCGCGCGCCCTGTAGCCGCTGCCGCCAGGCTGCCAGATGTCCTATCCTTGTCCCCAACGCCTCCCTGCGGACACCCCATGGACACCCCCGAATCCACCTTGCAACAAAGCTGGCAGCACAACGCCGACGCCTGGATCGAAGCGATCCGCAGCGGCGCCCTGGCCAGCCGCGTGCAGGTCACCGACCAGGCCATCCTGCTGGCCATCATGGGCCGCCAGCCCGAGCGCGTGCTCGACCTGGGCTGCGGCGAAGGCTGGCTGCTGCGTGCACTGAGCGACCGCGGCATCGACGCGGTGGGCGTGGACGGCGATGCCGCGCTGGTGGCTGCAGCGCGGGCAGCCGGATCTTCGCCCGTGCATGTTGCCAGCTACGAGGCATTGGCGTTGGCGCAGGTAGACATCGGCCGCGACTACAACGTGATCTGCGCCAACTTCGCCCTGCTGCATCAGGACATCATCCCACTGCTGACCGCGATGGCCCCCCTGCTCGCCCCGGGCGGGGCCCTGGTGATCCAGACGCTGCACCCTTGGGTGGCGGCTACGGGCGATTATCAGGACGGCTGGCGCGAGGAGACATTCGCAGGCTTCCCAGGCCAGTGGCAACCCATGCCGTGGTACATGCGCACACTGAGCAGTTGGGTCAATGCGCTGGACATGGCGGGGTTTCGACTGGTGGGGCTGCAGGAGCCGCAGCATCCGCAGAGTGCCGGGCCGCAGTCGTTGTTGATGACAAGCGAGTTGCGCGGGCGGCAGCTTGGCTCTGGTTGACGTATGATGTTCCGGCAGGACAGGCCGCCCCATGAGCCTTGCAGTCATACCCCTTACCCTTGCGCCCCATCGCGCAACCACCAGGAAACGCGTGATGGCGTACTTCTCCCCCAAGCTCAACGGCCAGTCGCGCGGGGTGTTCCACCTGGAAACCAGCGACACCACCGGCTACACCGTGGACTGGCATGCCCATGACGGTGCCATGCTGCTGTTGCCGCGCACCGGCGGGCTGTTGCTGTCGACTGAAAGCAGCAAGACGGCGCACCTGTCCGCCCAGTCGTTCTCCTTCGTGCCCGCCGAACACGCACACGCCACCCAGGCCGCCCCGGGGCGCGAAAGCCACATGACGCTGTACGTCGATCCGGCGTACGTCAGGCACCAAGGGCAGGCCGATGGTTATCCAGACTTCGCCCAGCGGATTGACCGTGCCGGCATCTGGCAAGCCAGCCAGGCACTGGACAGCATCCTGCGCCTGCACGATCAGTTGCTGCGCAGCACAGCCCCCCAGGCTTTCCAGCGCCAGTTGCCCCACCTCAATCATCTGTTGTTCGAGGAATGCGCACGCCTGATCGGCTGCCAACCGGCGCCACCGCACCCGGACAAAGACCAGCAGCACGCCCTGCTGGTGCGCGATATCGAGCGCTACATCCGGGAAAACCTGGGCAGCGACTTGACGGTGGAGTTGATCGGGCACCAATTCCACTTGTCGCGACGCCACCTCACGCGGGTCTTCAAGGCCGTGACCGGGCGGACACTGCTGGACTTCATCCACCACGCCCGGGTGGAGGCGGCCGCCCGGCTTGTGTCGGGCACCTCGCTGTCGATGCTTGACGTCAGCCTGGCCGTGGGCCTGGAGTCGCCTTCCTACCTGGCACGCCTGTTCAAGCGCCACCTGGGCCTGACGCCCGGGGAGCTACGCAGGCGGCGCCAGGCCTGAATGAGCGCAGGCGTGGCCCAATCGGGCGATGGCACACCCCCACCGGCAGGCACAATAGACCTTCGTCCAATGACCGCCGGGTGAACACCATGATTCGCGTAGGGCAAGCCAACGTCTCTATCGAGCGGCGCGAGGCATTTATCGGCGGCAGGGCCGTGCCCTTGGGCACCCGGGCCTTCGATGTGCTCGAGAAGCTGATCGCCAGCCCCAACCGCCTGGTGACCAAACAGGAACTGCTGGACGCCGCCTGGCCGGACGTCTTTGTTGAAGAGAACAACCTGGCCGTGCAGATTCATGCCTTGCGCCGGCACCTGAAACTGGACCGCAAAATGCTGGAGACGATGCCTCGCAGAGGGTATCGACTCAACGTATCGCCCACCTGCGCCAGTGCGTTGCCCCCGGTCGAGGAAGGCATACTGGAAATCTCCTACGACGAATCACGGGGCATCATCAGCCGCGTTCAGGGCAAGGAGGCCATCAGGTCCTTTCTCGCCGCCCTGCTGGGCAAGGTGCCTGAATTCGAGCGGCACAATGTGCGGTTTCTGATCAATATGCCTGATGGGGTGCTGGGGGAATAGCCGCCTCACCGGCGGCCCAAGGCCAGGCGCGCGGCAAACAGGACGAAGACCATGCGCATCACCACGTGGATGCTCACCAGGCCAATTGTGGGAGCGGGTTCTACCCGCGAAAAGGACGCCACAGGGTGCCAGGTATAACGCGGTGTTCTTTTCGCGGGTAGAACCCGCTCCCACAGAGGGGTGTAGCAGCAACTGTCTTGAAACCGCGTCGTCTGCATCGCGACTGAAGTCGGCTCCTACGCTGTCCGTGGTAGGAGCCGGCCTTGGCCGCGATGCGGGCGACGCGGTCGTGTAGCTGCCATAGGCTGCGTCTGGCGCACGCGGTGTATCAGATACTCCGCGTCGTCTGTGACGCGGCCTGGCGGCCGCTGCTACATCCTTTTCCCCACCTTCCTGTCATACCCAATTCCCCTCCCAACCCTTGCGCCGCCTGTCGCGCCATCGGTGCTAGCTACCAGGCTAGCCTGCATCTCTGTATCCGTTTGCTATACATAAAGGATCCCATCCGTACAGGAATTTTTCGGTAAGCCGTTTCTTGCGTGCCATTGATCACCTCGCCATGTGTTGTGGGGTGACAGGAAAAAAAAGCGAAAGGAAGAGCCGATAATGGAAAATATCGTCGTCGCCGACAAAGCCACTGCCCAAGTCACTGCCCAGGCGTTTGGCAACGTCCAACTGCAAAACCCTGCCGTCGTCCAGATCCCCGTGCCTCCCGAACAAGTCGCCTCCGTCAGCCGCAGCGGCGATGACGCGGTGCTGAACCTGAAAAACGGCGAGCATGTGCGGGTCAGCAACTTCTTCAAGGTCAACCCTGAAGGCGTGCAGAGCGACATGGTGTTCCAGGGCCAGGACGGTACCCTGTGGCAGGCGCAGTACGACGCGCAGGCGTTCCACGGCTTTACCTTCGCCGAAGTTTCTTCCATCGATGACCTGCTGGCCGGCGTGGCCGTGGTGGGCAGCGCCACGCCTGAATGGGCGATTGCCGGACTGGGGCTGCTGGGCGCCGGTGGCGCTACAGCGGCCGCGGTAGGCACGGGCGGCGGCGGTGGTGGCGGCAGCAGTGGTAACGGCAGCAGCGCCGACACCACGGCACCCGACGCACCCACCGGCCTGACCCTGTCCCCCGAAGGCCTGACCCTCAGCGGCCTGGGCGAGGCCGGCGCCACGGTGACCGTGCGCGATGCCGCCGGCAACGTGCTGGGCAGCGGTACCGTGGGCAGCGACGGCACCTTTCAGGTCCCGCTCAACAGCGCGCAGAACAATGGCCAGACCCTGGACGTGACCCTCACCGACGGCGCCGGCAATGTCTCGGCGCCCGGTACAGTGGTCGCGCCCGACACCACTGCCCCCGCCGCGCCGGACAACCTGGCGCTGGGCGCCGAAGGCCTGGGCCTGACCGGCACGGGCGAAGTCGGCAGCACCGTGACGGTCCGCGATGCCGCCGGCAACCTGCTGGGCACCGCCATCGTGGGCAGCGACGGCAGCTTCCAGGTGTCATTGAGCCAGGCCCAGGCCAACGGCCAGACCTTGAGCGTGACCCTGACTGACGCGGCGGGCAATGTCTCGGCGCCCGGCACCGTGGTTGCCGCCGATACCACCGCGCCCGATGCCCCCACCCAGGTGGTGGTGAGCAGCGACGGCAGCACCCTGACCGGCAACGCCGAAGCGGGCAGCACCGTCACCGTCAAGGATGCCGACGGCAATGTGTTGGGCACCGCGCTGGTGGCCAGCGATGGCACCTTCAGCGTCACCCTGGTG
Source organism: gamma proteobacterium L18 (assembly GCA_000497835.1). Lineage (GTDB taxonomy): Bacteria > Pseudomonadota > Gammaproteobacteria > Pseudomonadales > Pseudomonadaceae > Aquipseudomonas. Next base: position 8,950 of record KI547174.1, read on the forward strand.
CCGGCGCAAACCCAGGGCCAGACCCTGACCGTCAGCGACACCGACCCGGCCGGCAACGTCTCGCCGCCAGTCAACGCCCTGGCCCCCGTAGAGGGCGGCTCCACCATTACCCTGCCAGCCCCCACCGACGTCGCCATCAGCGGCACCGGTACCCTGGTCACCGGCCACGGCGAAGTGGGCAGTACCGCCACGGTGATCGATGGCAACGGCACCGTGCTGGGCAGCGGCGTGGTGGGCAATGACGGGCTGTTCAGCATCACCATCAGCCCGGCGCAAAACAGCGGGCAGCTGTTGCAGGTGACCCTGAGCGACAGCACCGGCAACCTGTCCCCCAACGTCGCCTTGCCCGCCCCCGACACCACTCCACCCGCCCAGCCGACCAACCTGGCGCTGGCCGCCGATGGCGTGACCCTGACCGGCACCGCCGAGGCGGGCGCACGGATTTTGGTGCGCTTCCACGGCGCAGTGATCGGGATTGCCCGGGTCAACGTCGACGGTACCTTCAGCGTGACCCTGGACAGCGCACAGACCAACGGCCAGCACCTGGACGTCAGCGTCACCGATGCCGCCGGCAACAGCAGCGCCCCCGAGGCGCTGACGGCGCCCGACACCACCTTGCCGGACAACGTCACCAACGTGGTCATCAGCGCCGACGGCCTGGCCGTGTCCGGGCAAGGCGAAGTCGGCGCTACCGTCACCGTGCTGAACCAGGCGGGTACTCCGATCGCCAGCGGCGTGGTCGGCGTCAACGGTAGCTTCAACATTGCCCTGCAACCGGCCGTGGTGACCGGCGACATCCTGCGCCTCAGCCAGGCCGACGCCGCTGGCAATAGCTCGGCCAACGTCGCGGTCATCGCCCCGTCAGCCGATGGCCCGGGTACCCCCGCGGACCTGGCGGTCAACGCCGACGGCTCGCAACTGACCGGTACCGGCACCCCCGGCAACGCCATCGAAGTGCTCGACCCCAGCGGCACGGTGGTAGGTGTGGCCGTGGTGGACGGTAATGGCACCTTCACCGTCAACCTGTTGCCCAACCAGGCCAACGGCGAAGTGCTGAGCGTGATCGCCACCGACAGCAACTCGGTCAGCTCGGTGAGCGTACCCGTCACCGCCCCGGACATCACCGGCCCTGCCGCCGCCACCGACCTGGTGGTCAACGCCAACGGCCTGCTGCTGACCGGCCGTGGCGAGGCTGGCGCCACCGTGACCGTCAAGAACAACGCCGGCACCGTGCTGGGCACCGCCGTGGTCTCGGACACCGGCAGCTTCGCCGTGACCCTCAACAGCGCGCAGATCGACGGGCAGGCGCTGCACGTGACCCTCAACGATGTGGCGAACAACACTTCGCCCATCGCCGACATCAGCGCGCCCGACCTGGACGGCCCGCTGCAACCGGGCAACCTGTCGATCAACACCGCCGGTACCGTGCTCAGCGGCGTCGGCGAAGCCGGTTCGCGGGTCACCGTGCGCAGCGCCAGTGGCACGGTACTGGGCACTGCCACGGTGACCGCCGACGGCACCTTCCATGTCACCCTGAACAGCGCGCAGAACAACGGCCAGAGCCTGACCGTGGCGGCCACCGACAACACCGGCAACGGTGGCGGGCCGGTGACTTTCCAGACCCCCGACACCCAGGCACCCGCGCCGCTCACCAACCTGGTGGTGGGCACCGCGGGCGACACCTTGACCGGCAACGGCGAAATCGGCGCCAACGTGACCGTGCGCGACCCTTCGGGCAACGTCATCGGCACCGCCGTGGTGGACGGCAACGGCCAGTTCACGGCCCTGCTCACCACCGCGCAAATCAACGCGCAAGTGCTGCAAGTGGTGCAGACGGACGCCGCCGGCAACCCGTCGACGCCCGCCCCCGCCACCGCACCCGACCTTACCCCCCGGCCGCCATCAACGACGCCGTGCTATCCAGCAACGGCCTGGTGGTGACCGGGCACGGCGAGGTGGGCGCCACCGTCACCGTCAACGACGCCGCCGGCAACCCCTTGGGCACTGGCGTGGTGGCCAGCAACGGCCTGTTCCAGGTCAACCTGGGCACCGCGCAACTCAACGGCCAGACCTTGACCGTGCTGCAAACCGACCTCGCCGGCAATCCGTCCCCCGGTACCTCATGGACCGTGGCGGATATCCAGGCGCCCTCGGCCCCTACCCTGCTCAGCCTCAATAACACCGGCGATGCACTCAGCGGCACCGGTGAAGTGGGCGCCACGGTGCGCGTCTACGCCCAGGACGGTAGCCTGCTGGGCAACGTGGTGATCACCAATACAGACGGTACGTTCACTGTCACCCTCAGCGGTGTGCAGGCCGACGGGCAGTTGCTGCACGTCAACCAGACCGACACCCACAACAACGTCTCCGCCGACGCCTCGTACACCGCACCTGACACCACCGCCCCAGGCAGCCTCACCAACCTGGCCATCAGCGCCAACGGCGCCACGGTCACCGGCCTGGGCGTGGCCGGCGACACCGTGTACGTGCACACGGCCGGTGGCGTGTTGCTGGGCAGCGCAGTGGTCGCGGGCAATGGCAGCTTCAGCGTGACCCTGAACCCGGCGCAGCTCAACGGCGAGACCCTGGACGTCCACCAGGAAGACGCCAGCCAGAACCCCTCGACGACCCAGACCGTGACCGCACTGGACCTGACCGCGCCCACCGCGCCGACGAACCTTGCGGTAGTGGACGGTGGCACCCACTTGACCGGCGTTGCCGAGGCCGGCAGCACCGTACGGGTGACGGACGCCAACGGCAATGCATTGGGCGAGGCCACGGCCGACAACACGGGGGCCTTCGACATCACCCTGAACACCGCGCAGACCAACGGCCAGGCCTTGCTGGTGACCGCGTCCGACGCGCTCTACACCTCGCTGCCCGGCAGCGTGAATGCCCCTGACACCACCGACCCTGCCGACCCCTCGCAACTGATCCTGACCCCGGACGGCAGCCAGTTGTCGGGCCTCGGTGAGGCAGGCACGACCATCACCGTGCGCGACAGCGGCGGCAACGTGGTGGGTAGCACCACCGTCGCCAGCAATGGCGGCTTCGTGGTCACCCTGACCCCGGCAGCTGCCAGCGGCAGCACCCTGACCGTGACCGGCAGCGACGCCGCGGGCAACACCTCGGCCGACGTCACCGTGAGCGGCCCCGACGGTACCCAGGTGGCCACCCCTGCCGATCTGGCCCTGAGCAGCGATGGCACCGTGCTGACCGGTACCGGCACGGCGGGCACCACCGTCACCGTGACCGACAACAGCGGCACCGCCCTGGGCAGCGCCGTGGTCGACGGCACCGGGCATTTCCGCGTGCTATTCAGCACCGCGCAGGTCAACGCCCAGACCCTGCACGTGACCGCCGCCGACGGCAGCGGCCATGCCTCCGTGCCCGCCACCCTCGTGGCCGGCGATACCACCGCCCCCGACGCCCCCACCGACCTGGCCGTGGCCGCCAACGGCAGCACCCTGAGCGGCAAGGGCGAAGTGGGCGCCACGGTGTCGGTTACCGATGCCACCGGCGCGGTGGTCGGCAGCGCCGTGGTGGCCAGCAACGGCACCTTCGTGGTCGTCTTCACCACCGCCCAGGCCAATGGCCAGGCATTGACCGTGACCCAAAGCGACGCCGCCGCCAACGTCTCGCAACCCGCCAGCACAGTGGCCCCGGATATCCAGGCGCCCGCAGCGGCCAGCGGCCTGTCCATCAACAATGTCGGCACCGTGGTCAGCGGCCTGGGTGAAGCGGGCGCCAATGTGTCCGTGCGCAACGCCAGTGGAACGGAGGTCGGCACCGGCATCGTCGACCAGAGCGGCCACTTCCAGATCAGCCTCACCCAGTCGCAGACCGACGGCGGCGCCCTGCGCGTGACCCTGACCGATGCGGCCGGCAACGCTTCGCCCATCGCCAGCCTGACGACCGTCGACACCACCCCGCCTGCGGCGGTCAGCGGCCTGACCATCAGCCAGGACGGCGGCACCCTCAACGGCACCGGCGAACCCGGCGCCACCGTGCAGGTCACCAGCAGCACCGGCGTGGTGCTGGGCACCGCCACGGTGGCCAGCAACGGCAGCTTCTCGGTGAGCATGGCCAACCCGCTGGTCAACGGCGAGACCCTGAACGTCAACCAGAAGGACGCCGCTGGCAATGTCTCGCCGTCGGTGACCCAACTGGCGCCAGACCTGACCCCGCCGGCCGCCCTCACCCAGGTGGCGATCAACGCCGACGGCCTGACCGTGACCGGCCACGGCGAACCCGGCGCCACGGTGCGCGTGTACAGCGCCGACCACACGGTACTGGGCTCGGGCGTGGTGGCCAGCAACGGCGCCTTCAGCCTGACCCTCAGCACCGCGCAGCTCAACGCCCAGGTGCTGACCGTCAATCAGGAAGACCCACCTGGCAACGTGTCCGTGCCGGTGGACATCATCGCCGTGGACCGCACGCCACCCGCCACCCCGACGGACCTGGTGCTCAACGGCGCCGGCCTGCAACTGACCGGGCATGCCGAAGCCGGCAGCACGGTGACGGTGACCAGCGCCCAAGGCGTCGCGCTGGGCACCATCACCACCGGCAGCGACGGCGTGTTCCACGTCACGCTCACCAGTGCCCAGACCAACGGCCAGACCCTGACGGTGACGGCCACCGATGCCGCCGGCAATATCTCCGGCCCGGCCACCACCACGGCCGCCGACACCACGGCGCCGCTGGCCGTCAGCAACCTGGCCGTCAGTGCCGATGGCGCGACCCTGGCCGGCCTGGGCGAAGCCAACGCGGTCGTTACCGTACGCGATGCCAGCGGCGCCCTGCTGGGCACTGGCACCGTGGCCAGCAACGGCAGCTTCAGCCTGACCCTGAACCCGGCCGCCACGCCGGGTGAAACCTTGAACGTGATCCAGACCGACGCGGCCAGTAATGCCTCGCCCAGCGCCACGGTAACCGCCCCCGGCGCCTTGGCCGAAGCCGCCCCGGACAATCTGGTGCTCAGCGCCAATGGCCTGACCCTGACCGGTACCGCCACGGTCGGCAGCACCGTCACCGTGCACAGCGCCTCGGGCGCCACCCTGGGCAGCGCCGCCGTCAACAGCGACGGCACCTTCAGCATCACCTTGAGCAGCCCGCAGCTCAACGGCCAGTCACTGCTGGCCACGGCCACCTCCAGCGACGGCATCGCCTCGCTGCCCACCACCCTGCTGGCGGCCGACGTCACCGCCCCGGCGCCGCTGACCGACCTGCACCTGGCCGCCACCGGCGCCACCCTGACCGGCCACGGCGAGGCCGGTGCCACCGTCACCGTGCTGGGTCAGGGCGGTGTGATCCTGGGCAGCGTGGTAGTGGCCAGCGACAGCAGCTTCAGCGTCACCCTGACGCCGGCGCAAATCAACGGCCAGACCCTGACCCTGAGCCAGACCGACCCGGCCGGCAACGAGTCCAACAGCGTCAACCTGACCGCCCCCGACCTGGTGGCCCCCACCGTTCCCACCGGCCTTGTGGTCAGCAGCGACGGCCTGATCCTGTCCGGCACCGGCGAGGCGGGTGCCATCGTACGCGTGGTCAGCACCGGCGGCGCCGTGGTGGGCACGGGCACCGTGCTGCTCGACGGCAGCTTCCAGATCGCCCTGACCACGCCCCAGGCCAACGGCCAGACCCTGGCCGTGACCCTCACCGATGCGGCCGGCAACACCTCGACGGCCGCGAATGTGACGGCCGCCGACACCACCGCGCCCACGGTGCTGACCCAACTGGCCATCGCCAGCGACGGCACCACCATCACCGGCCAAGGTGAAGCGGGTGCCACCGTCACGGTCAGCGACGCAAACGGCACCGCGCTGGGCAGCATCGTGGTGGGCAGCACCGGCACCTTTACCTTGGTACTGGGCACTGCGCTGACCAACGCCGAAGTGCTGACCCTGGTGCAGAAAGATGCGGCGGGCAACGTCTCGTCTTCAGCCACCCTGGTGACCCCGGACTTCACCCCGCCCGCCCCGCTGGCCAACGTGGACATCAATGCCGCTGGCGTGGTGGTGACCGGTACCGGCGAAGCCGGCGCCACCGTCACCGTCAAAAGCGCCGCCGGCGTTGTGCTGGGCAGCGGCGTGGTGCTGGCGGACGGCTCGTTCTCGGTCACGCTCAGCACCCCGCAGATCAACCGCGAACCGCTGACCGTGCAGCAAGCCGACCCACCCGGCAACGTCAGCACCCCCGTGGTGGTCAACGCGCCAGACCTGACTCCGCCCGCCGCCCCGACCCAGTTGCAGTTCAACGCCACCGGCACGGTGGTCAGCGGCAGCGGCGAGGTGGGCGCCACGGTGACCATCCGCCTGGCTGGCACGCAGATCGGCACCGGCCTGGTCGACAACACCGGGCATTTCCTGATCACCCTGAGCAATAACGCCACCCTGACCAATGGCCAGGCCGTGTCCGTGACCCTCACTGACGGGGCAAGCAACACCTCGGCGGCCGGCACCCTGCTGGCCCCCGACACCACCGCGCCGAACCCGGTGCAGGGGCTGGCCCTGAGCGCCAGCGGCCTGGTGCTGACTGGCACCGGTGAGGTAGGCGCCACCGTCACCGTGACCAACAGCACCGGCACCGTGCTGGGCACCGGTACCGTGGCCGCCAACGGCGGTTTCAGCGTCACCCTGACGGCCGCGCAGCTCAACGGCCAGGTGCTGTCGGTGGTGCAACAGGACGCAGCAGGCAACATTGCCACCGCCACCCCGCTGACGGCCGCCGACGTCACCGCGCCGCTGGCGCCGGTGGTACTGAGCGAAACCAGCAACGGCCTGACCCTGACCGGCACCGGCGAAGCCAATGCCACGCTGACCGTCACCTCGGCCAACGGCACGGTGCTGGGCACCACCACGGTCAATACCGACGGCACCTTCAGCGTTACCCTCAGCAGTGCCCAGCTCAACGGCCAGATCCTCACCGTGGTGCAGACCGACGGGGCCAACAACCATAGCGCCGCACTGCAATACACCGCTCTGGACACTACCCTGCCCGCCAACGTCCAGAACCTGGCGATCAGCACCAACGGCCTGCTGCTGACCGGTACCGGGGAAGCCGGCGCTACCGTCCACGTCAGCGTGGGCGGTAGCGAAGTGGGCACCGCCCTGGTCGCCGTCGACGGCACCTTCAGCTTCACCCTGCCCACCGCGCTGCTCAACGGCCAGCCGGTGTCCGTGACCCAGGTCGACCCGGCGAACAACACTTCCGCCGCAGTGATCGTCAACGCCCCGGACAGCACCGCCCCGGCGCAACCCATCGTCGACTCGCTGACCAACAGCGGCGCTACCCTCAACGGCCGGGCCGAGATTGGCAGCATCATCACCGTCACCAATGCCGCCGGTACCCAGGTAGGCACCGGCACCACGGACGGTACCGGCGTGTTCCAGATCACCCTGAGCCCGCTGCAAGACAACGGTCAGGTGTTGTCGGTGGTGGCCACCGACGGGGCCAACAACCACTCCGTGGCGCTGGTCTACGTCACCGCCGATACCCTGGCGCCCACGGCGGCGACCGACCTGAGCATCAGCGCCGACCACAGCGTGCTGGCCGGGCGCGGCGAGGTCAATGCCACGGTGGTGGTCACCAACGCCAGCAACACGGTGGTCGGCAGCGGCGCCGTGGGCGCCAACGGCACCTTCACTATCAACCTTGATCCGGGCATCGCCGCCAATGCCGTGCTGACGGTGAAACTCACCGACGCCGCCGGCAATGTGTCGATCGGCAGCGACCTGACGGTGCCGGTCAACCCGGCACCCGATGCACCGGCCAACCTGGTGCTGGCCGCCGACGGCCTGACCCTGACCGGTGTGGCCACCGCGTCCAGCACCATCACCGTCTACAACGCCGCCGGCACCGTGCTGGGCACCACCACTACCCCCGGCAGCGGGGTATTCACCCTCACCCTCAACACGGCACAAACCAACGGCCAGACCCTGTCCGTCACGGCCACCACGACCCTGGGCGGCGCTTCACTGCCCAGCCCCGTGGTGGCGGCCGACACCAGCGCACCCGACCCGCTCAACAGCCTGGTGGTCAATGGCGCAGGCCTGCTAGTGACCGGCCACGGTGAGGTGGGCGCCACGGTGACCCTCACCTCTAGCACCGGCGCGGCGCTGGGCACCGGCACCGTCGGCGCCAGCGGCACCTTCACCATCACACTGGGCACGGCGCTTACCAACGGCCAGCTGATCAATGCCGTGCAGGCGGACGCGGCCGGCAACGTGTCCAGCAACGCCACCGTCAACGCCCCGGACACCACGCCGCCCGCCGCCCCCAGCCTGCTGGTCCTCAACGGCACGGGCCTGCTGCTGTCGGGCAGCGGCGAAAGTGGCGCCACGGTCACCGTGCGCGATGCCGCGGGCAATGTGCTGGGCTCCGGCCTGGTGGTCAACGGCAGCTTCGCCGTGGCCCTGAACAGTGCCCAGACCAACGGCCAGACCCTCACCGTCAGCCAGGCCGACGTGGCCGGCAACGTCTCCACCAACGCCACCCTGACCGCCGCCGACACCACGCCACCGGCAGCCTTGAGCAACCTGGCGCTGAGCGCCAGCGGCCTGCAGGTGACCGGCGTCGGCGAGGCCGGTGCCACGGTGACCGTCAGCAACGGCAGCACCACCCTGGGCACCGCCGTCGTCAATTCGGCGGGCGCCTTCACCGTCACCTTGAGCAGCGCCCAACTCAACGGCCAGGCCTTGAGCATCAAGCAGGCTGACGCCGCGGGCAATGTGTCGCCCACCGCCAGCCTCACCGCCGGGGATACCCAGGCGCCCGCTGCGCCAACGGGCGTGGCGCTGGCGGCCAACGGCCTGACCCTGACCGGCAGCGGCGAGATCGGCGCCACCGTCACGGTCACCAACGCCGCTGGTACCACGCTGGGAACCGGCATCGTCGGCGTGGGCGGGACCTTCACCGTCACCCTGACCACCGCGCAACTGGACGGCCAGGTACTGACCGTGCGCCTGACCGACCTGGCCACCAACGTCTCGGCCGGCACCAGCGTGACCGCGCCCGACACCACCGCCCCCGGCGTGCCCACGGGCGTGCTGGTCAACGCCAGCGGCACCCTGGTCACCGGCACCGGCGTGGCCGGTTCCACCGTCAAGGTGCTGCTGGGCACCACCGTGCTGGGCACCGGCACCGTGGCGGCCAACGGCACCTTCTCGGTGGCCATCGCCGCGCAGATCAACAGCCAGGTGCTGAGCGTTACCCAGGCCGACCCCAGCGGCAACGTGTCGGTGGCCGCGACGGCGACCGCGCCGGACCTGACCCCACCGGCAGCCGCCACCGGGCTTGCCGTGACCACCAACGGCCTGACCCTGACCGGCAGCGGCGAAGTCGGCAGCACGGTGACGGTGAAAGCCGCCTCGGGCACGGTGCTGGGCACCGCCACCGTGGGCAGCGGCGGTACGTTCAGCGTCACTCTGAGCAGCGCCCAGAACCATGGCGAAACCCTGACCGTCAACCTCGCCGACGCCCGTGGCAACGTCTCCAGCGCTGCCACCCTGACGGTGCCCAACATCGACGCCAACATCCCCCTGGTGGCCAGCAACGACCTGGCGGTGGCGACGGTCAACATCACGCCGGTGACCTCCACCACCCATGCCACCGACTCCTTCACCACCCTGACTTCCGGGTTCAGCAAAACCTATACCTTCACCGTGGGCGCCGGCACCAGCGTCATCCCCACACTGACCCTGACCGCCGGCAGCGCGGTGTCGCTGCTCAACGGCGTGGTCTATACCCTGCAGGTCAAGAACGCCAGCGGCGTCTGGGTGACCCTGGACGTCAACGGCAACGGCGGCCTGCTGGACCTGCTGACCCTGGGCTCGCAACAAGCGCAGGCCAGGATCGGCTCGCTGCTGGCCGGCGATTATCGACTGGTCGTGTCCAGCACCGGCATCGGCTTGCTGACCACGGTGACCACCGATTTCGCCGCGCAAACCACCAGCCTCACCCAGTTCACCGGGGCCGCCGGCGCGGTCACCACCGGCAACGTGATCACCGACATCGGCACCACCGGCGTGGCCGACAGCCTGGGGCCGAACAACTCCGCCGTGCTGCAGGTGTACAAGTCGGGCAGCTACGTCACCGCCGCCAGCGGCGCCGGCACCACGGTGCAAGGGCTGTACGGCACCTTGGTGATCCACGCCGACGGCAGCTACACCTACACCCCCAACGGCAGCGTCACCAGCGTCGGCCAGGTGGACACGTTCAACTACCAACTGCTGCTGGCCAACGGCACCGCCGCCACCGCCACCCTGTACGTGCGCATCGACAGCCCGCAGGCCACCGAGGTCTGGAGCAACACCAACCTGGCCAGCCCCGCCACGCTGGTGGACGCCACCTATGACGTGGCCAACACCAGCATCACCCTGGCGGCCAAGGAGGTCACCACCACGACCACCCTGGGCACGCTCACCACGCTGGTGGGCGGCGGCAACGCCACCTACACCACCACCGTGGCCGCCAACACCGTCACCGACCTGACCATCACCCTCAACGCCAGCAACCTGTTGAGCGTGGCGGGCAACCTGACGGTGACCATCTCCAAGCTCAACGTCAGCACCGGCCAGTACGTGGTGGTGAAAACCGTCGGCGGCGGCGCCCTGGTGGGCATCGGCGGCGGCAACTACACAGTGAACGTCGACGACCAGACCGCCGGCACCTACCAGGTGAAAGTGGTACTGGGCGGCCTGGCCGTGGCCACCAGCATCACCACCAGCGTCACCGCCGCCGCCACCTACACCAACCAGAACGTGGTCAGCACCTACACGCCGGTCAGCGGCAACCTGCTGACCGACACCGCCGGCGGTGGCGCCGACGTGCTGGGCTCGGCCTACACCGTGCTCAGCGTGCTGCTGGCCGGCAACTACGTGGTGCCCGGCTACAACGGCACCACCCTGACCGGCACCTACGGCACCTTGCTGGTGCACGCCGACGGCAGCTACGTGTACACCCTCAACGCCGGGTCGACCGATGCGGTGATCGGCCACTCGGACGTGTTCACCTACGAGCTGACACACCCCAACGGCACCACCGACATCTCCACCCTGACCGTCAACCTCAACCAGGCCGGCGCCGTGACCACCTTCTCGGCCCTGGCGCTGGTCAGCGACGACACCACCGCGGCGACGGCCACCGTGGCCGCCACCACCGAGGTCATCCAGGGCACCAGCGGCAACGACACCCTGGATGCCGGCCACGGCGGCCCCGTCACCCTCAACGGCGGCGCGGGCGACGACACCCTGATCGTCCACGACCAGAACTTCACCTCGGTGGACGGCGGCACCGGCACCGACACCCTGCTGTGGGGCGGCGGCGACGCCACCATCGACCTGGGCACGTTGGCCAGCCGCATCCACAACATCGAGATCCTGGACCTCAACACCACCAGCGCGGTGAACCTGACGCTGACCCTGTCCGACCTGATCGCGGTGACCGAGACCGGGGCCGACAAACTGATCATCAAGGGAGGCAGCAACGACACCGTGCACATGGCCGGCAGCACCTGGGTGGCCGATGCCAGTGAACAATCCGGCGGAGTGAACTATACCCAGTACACCCCGCAGGAAGATCCGAGTCATCACCTGTGGGTGCAGAGTGGGGTGCATGTTGTATGACAGAGGCTAAAACCTCGATGGATCAGGCCATGGCACGTTGCAACGAATGTGGGACCGGCCTCTGGCCGGGAAGCGCCGCGCGGGCGGCGCGCGATCTCATGAGCGCCACATCATTCAAGGCAGGCACCCGCCAGTTGCGCCGCAGCCTTGTGGGACCGGGCGAAGCTCGGGAAG
>KI547174.1:21058-58442 GCA_000497835.1 gamma proteobacterium L18
GGAAGCGTACGACTCGGGGGGGCTGGCTGGCCTCTTCCCGAGCTTCGCCCGGTCCCACAGACACAGGTGCATGTCTTGAATTTTCTGGCGTTCATGAAATCGCGCGCCGCCCGCGCGGCGCTTCCCCGCCTCACGCGCAAGCCCGGTCCCACATTTGTTGCAACGTGCCATGGCCTGTTAGACCGGGTTGTCAGCTTTATGTGTTTTTAGGGAAGACATCAATAACAGTAAGGGAACCACGTGAAGCCAGTTCGCCTCTCGAAGTTGTCGGCGGTCCTGTTGTCCGTCGGCCTGCAACACTGCATCACGAGCTCGGCCAGCGCCGATGATCACCTGGAACCCGGGCTCAGTGTCATCAGCCCCACCAAACTGCAAAGCCAGCCGCCGGCGCGGCGCACGCAACCACCACCGCAGGCGGTCAACGCCAGCGAACAGACCCTGGGCCTGGAGCAGGCCATCCGCGTGGCCGTGGACTGGCACCCCAGCATCGCCGAGGCCGTCGGCACGCTGATGCAGCAGGGCGAGAACATCAACGTCGCCCAGGCCGGCTACTACCCGCAGGTGACCGGCGGCATCAAGGGCGGCTACGACAGTGGCTATGCCGGCAGCCGCAACACCCAGGCCATCAGTATCTCCCTCAAGCAGATGCTCTACGACTTCGGCAAAGTCGACAGCGCCGTCGACGCCGCCCGCGCCAAGGCGGCGCAAAGCCAGGCCAATATCCTGCTGGCCATCGACCAGGTGGCGCGCGATACCGCCTACGCCTACATCGAAGTGCAGCGCTACCAGCACCTGCTGGCCACCGCCCGCGACCAGATCCACGGCATCGGCGACATCGTCGACCTGGCCCAGCAGCGCAGCGACATGGGCGCCAGCACCCGCTCCGACGTGGTGCAGGCGCAGTCCCGGGCCCAGGGCGGCATGGCCACGCTGGAGGACTACAAGGCGCAGTATTCACGCTGGCAAACCACCCTGGCCAACCTGCTGGGCCGGCGCAACGTGCCCCAGGTGACCGACGCCTTCGCCCCCGGCCTGAATCAGTCCTGCCAGGTCCCCGACAGCGGCGATGCCCTGCCCGGCGTGCTGGCCGCCGTGGCCCAGCGCACCCAGGCCCAGGCCGAATTGGCCAACGCCAAGGCCCAGGCCTACCCCACCCTGTCGCTGGAGCCGTCGCTGACCCAGAACCTGGACAACGACTTCAACAAGGACGACCCGTACGTCAAACGCACCCAGGCGGGCATTTTCCTCAACCTGGAAGTGCCCATCTATCAGGGCGGCGCCACCAGCGCCCGCACCCGCGCCGCCGGCCACGCGCTGACGGCCGCCGACTCCGCCGAAGACGCCGCGCGCCTGCAGGCCCGCCAGGGCCTGACCGAAGCCCAGTCGCAGACCAGCAGCCTGGACCGCCGTCTCAATGCCCTGCAAACCCGCGAGGCCAGTATCCGCCAGGCCCGCGAGCTGTACGGCAAGCAGTACCTGGAACTGGGCACCCGGCCCCTGCTGGACCTGCTCAACGCCGAGCAGGAGATTTACCAATCGCGCTTTGACCTGGAAAACACCGTGGCCGACATGCGCCGCCTGCAAATCGATTGCCTGTACAACAGCGGCGGCCTGCGCCGCGCCTTCGGCATCGACCACAGCACCATCCAGCACGTGGAGATCCTGCCATGACCGACGCCATCGTCGTTGCCCACGAAGCGCCCCGCGCCGATTACGGCCCCTGGCTGGAAGCGGTGTTGACCATCGCCCGTCACTACCGCCTGGACGTGTCGCCGGAAAGCATCCGCATCGCCTCGCAGCAGCCCGACGCGCGCCTGGAGGACGTGGTGCGGCACATGGCGCGCCAGGCGGGGCTGAGCGTCAAGTTCGCCGGCTTCGACCGCCGCAGCCTGAGCCGCTGGCGCGCGCCGCTGATTGTGCAATTGCGCGACGGCCAGGTGGGGGTGGTGGAAAGCGTGGGCGCCGACGGCGAGCTGGGTATCGTCTTCAGTGGCGACCAGGGCCTGCAAAGCCGCATCGACCCGGCCACCCTGGCAGGCGAAGCGATCCGCACCGTGGTGCTGCGGCCCACCCAGGTGCTCAGCGACGTGCGCACCGACGACTACGTCAAACCCTTCGACGAGCACTGGTTCCGGCGCATCGTGCTGCGCGACCTGCGCCCTTATACCCAGGTGATGATCGCCTCGCTGGTGGCCAACCTGCTGGGCATGGCCGGGGTGCTGTTCTCCATGCAGGTGTACGACCGGGTGATCCCGGCCGAATCGCTGCCCACCCTGTACGTGCTGTTCGGTGGCGTGCTGCTGGCGGTGGTGTTCGATTTCGTGATGCGCATCATGCGCCTGCGCATCACCGACTTGCTGGGCAAACGCGCCGACCTGCGCGTCTCGGACCTGGTGTTCGGCCACGCCCTGCGCCTGCGCAACTCGGCAAGGCCGCGCTCCACCGGCTCGTTTATCTCGCAGTTGCGCGAGCTTGAGCAGATCCGCGACCTGATCACCTCCAGCACCGCCACGGCGCTGGCCGACCTGCCGTTTTTCTTCCTGTTCTTGCTGGTGTTCTACCTGATCGGCGGCGCGCTGGTGGCCATCCCCATCGTGGCGCTGATCCTGATGGTGCTGCCCGGGGTGTTCGCCCAGCGCAAGCTGGCGCGCCTGGCCAACGAGTCCATGCGCGAAGCCGCCCTGCGCAACGCCATGTTGGTGGAAGCCATCCAGGGTCTGGACGACATCAAGGCACTGCAGGCCGAGCAGCGCTTTCAGCAGCAATGGAACCACTACAACGCCGCCTCGGCCGAAAGCAGCCTGCGCCTGCGCACCCTCACCAACAGCCTGGTGGCCTGGACCCAGAACGTGCAAAGCGCGGTGTTCGCCGTGGTCATCGTGTTCGGCGCGCCCATGGTCATCGCCGGCGACCTGACCACCGGCAGCCTGGTGGCTGCCTCGATCCTGTCGTCGCGGATGATGGCGCCCATGGCCCAGCTCACCCACGTGCTGACGCGCTGGCAACAGGCCAAGGTGGCCCTGGAGGGCCTGAACCGCCTGATGCAACTGCCGGTGGACCACCCACCGGGCAGCCAGCGCGTGCACCTGCCGGCGATCCGCGGCGAATACCAGTTCAAGCAGGCCGGCTTTCGCTACAGCGAAGAGGCCTCGCCGGCCCTGAGCGGCATCAACCTGACCATCCGCCCCGGTGAACACATCGCCGTGCTGGGCCGCAACGGCGCCGGCAAGTCCACGCTGCTGCAAGCCCTGGCCGGGGCCATGGATTTGAGCACGGGCGAAACCACCCTGGACGGCATTGCCCTGGCCCACCTGGACCCCGCCGACCTGCGCCGCGACGTCGGCCTGCTGCCCCAGCATGCGCGGCTGTTCCACGGCACCCTGCGCGACAACATCACCCTGGGCGCAGGCCAGGCCAGCGATCAGGAAATCCTTGCCGCGCTGTCGCACACCGGCGCGCTGGACTTCGTGCGGCAGCTGCCCAAGGGCATGGACCACGTGATTCTGGAGGGCGGTCAGGGGTTGTCCGGCGGGCAGCGGCAAAGCCTGTTGCTGTCACGCCTGCTGCTGCGCCAGCCGCAGGTGCTGCTGCTGGACGAACCCACCGCCAGCCTCGACGACACCACCGAACGGCGCCTGCTGGAACAGCTGGCCAGCTTCTGCCAGGGCCGTACCCTGATCGTCGCCACCCACCGGGTCAGCCTGCTGCAACTGGTGGAACGCATCATCGTGGTAGACGGCGGACGCATCGTCATCGACGACCATCGCGATGCCGCCCTCGCCCGCCTCAAGCAACCCCAGGGAGCCCAGGCATGAGCACTTACGAACACGCGTCCTACCTGGACGGCGAGGACGACCGCGGCCTGGCCCGCGGCGCCTGGGTGATCTGGGGCTGCGCGCTGATGCTGGCGTGCTTTTTCATCTGGGCCTGGTGGTTTCAAGTGGTGGAGGTGTCCACCGGCACCGGCAAGGTGATCCCCAGCTCCCACGAGCAGGTGATCCAGTCCATGGAGGGCGGCATCGTCCAGCAACTCAACGTCACCGAGGGCGCAATGGTGGAGCGCGGGCAGGTGCTGGCGCAGCTGGACCCGGTGAAAAACCAGTCCAATGTCGGCGAAAGCGAGGCCAAGTACCGGGCGGCGCTGGCCAGCGTCAACCGTCTGCAGGCCGAGGTCAACGATACGCCGCTCAAATTCGCCGAATCGCTGCAGGCCTACCCCGACCTGATCAGCGCCGAGACCGCGCTGTACAGCACTCGCCGCCGTGGCCTTGAGTCGACCCTGGCCGGCATCCAGGAGTCATTGCGGCTGGTGCGCAGCGAACTGGAGATCACCGAGAACCTGGCCAAGATCGGCGCCTCCAGCCGCGTCGAGGTGCTGCGCCTCAATCGTCAACGTTCGGAGCTGGAACTCAAGGCCACCGAGGCGCGCTCGGACTACATGGTGCGCGCCCGCGAAGACCTGGCCAAGGCCAACGCCGAGGCGGACATGCTGGTGGCCATCATCCGTGGCCGCAACGATTCGTTGGAACGCCTGACCCTGCGCTCGCCGGTGCGCGGCATCGTCAAGGACATCGAAGTGACCACCGTGGGCGGCGTGATACCGCCCAACGGCAAGCTGATGGAGATCGTGCCGCTGGATGAGCAATTGCTGATCGAGACGCGCATCACGCCGCGCGACATTGCCTTCATCCACCCGGGGCAGGAAGCCAAGGTAAAAATCAGCGCCTATGACTATTCGATCTACGGCAGCCTGGACGGCAAGGTGGTGACCATCAGCCCGGACACCCTTCAGGACGAGGCCAAGCCGGAGGTGTTCTATTACCGGGTGTTCATCCGCACGGCATCGGATGTGCTGCGCAACAAGGCCGGCAAGACCTTTGCCATCGTGCCGGGGATGATTGCCACGGTGGACATACGTACGGGAGAGAAGACGGTGCTGGATTACCTGATCAAGCCGTTGAACCGCGCCCGCGAAGCGTTGCGTGAGCGCTGATCAGGAGACCTGTGCCGGCCTCATCGCGAGCAAGCTTTGCTCCCACAGAGTAAAGGCCCACATCGGTGGTCGCCTCACCAATGTGGGAGCAAAGCTTGCTCGCGATGAGGCCGGAACTGACTGCACAAAACCGTAGGCTGCAGTATCAGCGGCTGGCCAGGTTAGTACCGGCCTTCAACGGCTGCGACTGCGCCAGGTACCGATTCCACTCCCGGGTAATCTCGGCATACGGCAGGAAAATACTCACCCGCTGCTCCCCCGCCAGGTCCTTGCGCTTGAGCCCCGCCAGGTCGCCCTCTGTCAGGTACGCCACGTTGATCCCCACCACCTTGCCATCGGCCGCAAACACCGGCCCGCCGGACATGCCCTTGGCCGTGGGGGCATCGTTGGTGGCGTACATCACGTTGCCTTCCTTCGCATTGAGCCGCACCATGGCCGACAACGCGCGGCCCTGGCCTTTCACCGGCACGTAGAGGGAATTGAAGCCAACCGCCGTCAGCGTCTCGCCCGGCACATAGGCGCGCCACAGCGGCGCACCGTCGGCCTTGTGGCGGAAGAACTGCACATCGGCCTGGCCCTGATAGACGGCGCCCGGCAGGTATGGAATGTGTTTCACCGTGACCGCATAATCGGCGTTCCACTGCACCGCCGTGCCCATCAGCATAAAGGGCAATGGCCCCCCTGAGTGAACGACGAAGGCTTGATCATAGACAGGGTCCGTGGTGTAAGCGGTCGGCATTCCATTGCACCCGCTGAGCAGCACACAGGCTGCCAGGAGCGACTTGAGGGGGTTCATTTCTGCACGCTGAGGTGAGTGAGTGATGGCGCAAATATATCAGTGTGCCATCACTCGGTCGATAGCCTGAGACTACCGTTCGGCTGGATCCAATTTATTGTGCGCATCGATTGTGGCGGAATTTTTTCACGCCAGGGCCGCCAAAGATCAAGAGATCAATCCACATGGTGCGCAACAGCGGCGAGTGCGTGATCAACCTGCCTGAGGCGTCGATGGTGGATGGCTACAACCTGTTTATCTTCGAGGTGGTGAAGGCCCACGTGCCGCCCTCGCCTGCGCACCCCGAGACCCTGCATTACAGGGCATGGGGCAGTTCATGCTGTCGGGCAAGAGCATTGATCGCAAGCGGTTGTTCAAGGCCTCGATGTTGACCTGATGATGTCCCCCTGTGGGACCGGGCGAAGCTCGGGAAGGGAACGACGCGGTGCCAGGGCCGGTCTCTTCCCGAGCTTCGCCCGGTCCCACAGGGTCGGTTGCGCACTCGTTTTCAATCCGGGATCACCGCAATCACATCAATCTCCATCAACCACTGCGGCTGCCCCAGCGCCGACACCACCAACCCCGTGGAAATCGGGAACACGCCCTTGAGCCACTTGCCCACCTCCTGGTACACCGGTTCGCGGTAACGCGGGTCGATCAGGTAGGTGGTGGTCTTGACGATGTGCGACAGGTCCGAGCCCGCCTCTTCCAGCAACTGCTTGACGTTCTTCATCGCCTGCTCGGCCTGGGCGCGGGGGTCGCCGAGGCCCACCAGGTTGCCCTCGAAATCGGTACCCACCTGGCCGCGTACGTATACGGTGTTGCCGGCGCGCACGGCTTGGCACAGGTCATTGTCCAGCGACTGGTTGGGGTAGGTTTGCTTAGTGTTGAACATGCGGATGCGGGTATGGGTGGGCATGCAGTACTCCTCAAAGTCGTTGGAAAATTCAGGCGCTGACGGTGAGCTGTTCGACGGCCTTGGCTTGTCGCTGGGCGGCGTCGCAATGGTAGGCGGCGTACTGGCGCTGGATGGCGATCTGGTCGGCGATGTACTTGGCGTCGTGCCACACGCCCCAGATAAAGGACGAACCCCGACGTGACTGCCAAGGCAAGCCAAGGAAGTACACGCCAGGCTCGGTGGACACGCCGCGCTGGTGGGCCGGCTTGCCGTTGGCGTCGAAGGCGTCCACGGCCAGCCAGCTGTAGTCGGTGGCAAAGCCGGTGGCCCAGATGATCGAGGTCACGCCGGCCTCCAGCAGGTTGAGTTGCTGCAGCGGCTGGCTGATGCACGGCGCGTCGGCGAACACCCGGCGGGCGGCGGGCTCGGGTGGCAGGTCCAGGCCGTTGCGCTCAATGTAGGCATCGGCCGCGTCCAGCAGGGCCAGGTAGTTGTCGTCGCCGCGCTTGAGGTTGTCGACCAGGTCGGGCTGGAAGCTCACCACCGCGCCGTCGAATGCCTGGGTCAGGCCAACCAGGGTCATGCCCTGCTGCGCCAGCTCGCGGAAGTCCACGGTACGGCCGCCATGGGCGCCGCTGACGGCGATGGTGACGTGCTCGCGGCCCGGCTTCATGGCCGCTGCGTCCCACTCGCCCAGCACCCCCAGCCACCAGCAGAAATCGCGGCCACGGTAGGCGCGTGGCGGCCGGTCGTGTTGGCCGACCGAGAGGTACACGTCGCGACCGGCGCGGCGCAGTTCATCGGCGATCTGCACGCCGGAGGAACCGGCGCCCACCACCAGCACGCCGCCTGCGGGCAACTGCTGGGGGTTGCGGTAATCGGCGGAGTGGATCTGGGTCAGGGCCAGGTTCTGCGGCGCGATCGGCGGGATCACCGGGCGCTGGAACGGGCCGGTGGCGGCCACCACGCGGCGGGCCTGGATGATGCCTTCGCTGGTCTCGACGGTGAAACCGGGGCGGCCAACATTGCGCTGCACTTTCTTCACGTCCACGCCGGTGCGGATCGGCGCGTTGAACTGGCGTGCGTAGGCTTCGAAGTAATCGGCCACGCGCTCTTTGGGGGCGAAACCGTCGGGGCTCAGGTCATCGAATTCCATGCCCGGGAAGCGGTCGTGCCAGGCAGGGCCGTTGGCCACCAGCGAATCCCAGCGGCCGGTGCGCCAGCGCTCGGCGATGCGGTTGCGCTCCAGCACCAGGTGCGGCACGCCCAGCTTGCTCAGGTGCTCGCTCATGGCCACGCCGGCCTGGCCGGCGCCGACGATGAGCGTATCGATTTCCACGGTTGCCACTGTCATGTGTGTGTCCTTCTCGAAAGCGGGCCAAGTCGGTTCGGCCGGGATGCTCTTGAGCGCATTCTGTGCAAGGAAGGGGTTTGGCGAAATGAGGTTTTTTGTGGTTGCAGGGCAGGAAAAAGCTAGGCCGGGTAGCGCTGTGGTGTGGGAAAAGACTTGTGTGGGAGTGGGCTCTGCCCGCGAAGCAGGCACCGCGGAACATCAGCAATACCGAGGTGTATGCTTCGCGGGCAGAGCCCGCTCCCACAACGGGGATCAGACCCGCCCACTGGCCAGCAAGCCATGGCACAGCAGCCCGAGCATGGCGCGCATGTGCGCGGCATGGGCGGCGCGATCGGGGGCAGGCTCGGTGGCCAGGCGGATGAACGCAAGGTTCGCGTACTGGTTGAACACCGTCGCCGCCACCTCGATGTCCACCCCCGCGCGCAACTTGCCCAGGCGCTGGAAGTGCCCCAGCAGCGCACGCGTTTCGGCCACCACCGCGTCATTCCATGGTTGCAGCACGGCGGCGAATTCACCGGTGAACAGGAACGGCGCCAACTCGCGCCACAGGGTCGCGGGCATGGCCTGCAACTGGTACTGGGTCATCAGCCCTTCCAGTTCACACAGGGCTTCCAACGGGTCGCTGTGATCGTCCAGGTGCGCCCGCGCCTCTTGCATCGCCAGCTGATCAGGGCCCTTGAGCAGCGTCAGCAGAATCTCCTGCTTGCCGCCAAAGTAGTTGACCACCGTGGGCGCCGACACGCCCGCACGGTTGGCGATCTGCTCAAGGGTGGTGGCGCCAAAGCCCTGATCGTTGAACAGCTCAAGGGCCGCCTCGGCGATGACCTGGCGGCGCTGTTCTTTCTGTCTTTCGCGTAATCCGGTCATGGGGGCTCTGGCTGGCGGCACTGAAGGCCCTAGGGTAACGGTTTGTCTTTTTCCTGAAAAATATTTTGTTTACAAAAATATTTTGCCGTGAAAATAATTATCCCACTTCCCTTGCCGCCACAGGAGCCATGCCATGCCCACTCAGCCCCGCAGCACCCTCGACTATCAGGCCGCCGACGCCGCCCACCACATTCACGCCTTCGTTGACCAGAAGGCCCTGAACGCCGAAGGCCCGCGGGTGATGGTGCGCGGTGAGCGCTTGAACCTATGGGACAACGAAGGCCAGCGCTACCTGGACGGCATGTCGGGCCTGTGGTGCACCAACCTGGGCTACGGCCGCAAGGACCTGGCTGCGGCGGCCAGCCAGCAACTGGAGCAATTGCCCTACTACAACATGTTCTTCCACACCACCCACCCGGCAGTGATCGAGCTGTCGGAGTTGCTGTTCAGCCTGCTGCCCGGCCACTACAGCCACGCCATCTACACCAACTCCGGTTCCGAGGCCAACGAGGTGCTGATCCGTACCGTGCGCAAGTTCTGGCAGGTGATGGGCAAGCCCGAGAAGAAGGTGATGATCGGCCGCTGGAACGGCTACCACGGCTCCACCCTGGCGGCCACGGCGCTGGGCGGGATGAAGTTCATGCATGACATGGGCGGCACCGTGCCGGACGTGGCGCACATCGACGAGCCGTACTGGTACGCCCACGAGGGCAACCTGACGCCCGAGGAATTCGGCCTGCGCGCCGCGCGCCAGCTGGAAGACAAGATTCTGGAATTGGGCGCCGACAAGGTCGCCGCTTTCGTCGCCGAACCGTTCCAGGGCGCCGGCGGCATGATCATCCCGCCCGCCACGTACTGGCCGGAAATCCAGCGCATCTGCCGCCAATACGACGTGCTGCTGTGCGCCGACGAAGTCATCGGCGGCTTTGGCCGCACCGGCGAATGGTTTGCGCACCAGGCGCTGGGCTTCGAGCCCGACACCCTGTCCATCGCCAAGGGCCTGACCTCGGGCTACATCCCCATGGGCGGGCTGATCCTGTCACGGCGCATGGCCGAAGCGCTGGTGGAACGCGGCGGCGTGTTTGCCCACGGCCTGACCTATTCCGGGCACCCGGTGGCGGCGGCGGTGGCCATTGCCAACCTCAAGGCCCTGCGCGATGAAGGCGTGGTGGCGCAGGTCAAAGCCGACACCGGCCCGTACCTGCAGAACACCCTGCGCGAGGTGTTCGGCAACCACCCGCTGGTGGGTGAGGTGCAGGGTATCGGCCTGGTGGCAGCGTTGCAGTTTGCCGAAGACAAGGCCACCCGCAAGCGCTTTGCCAACGAGAACGACATCGCCTGGCGTTGCCGCACCATTGGCTTTGAGGAAGGCGTGATCATTCGCTCCACCCTGGGCCGCATGATCATGGCGCCAGCGCTGGTGGCCACGCGACTGGAGCTGGATGAGCTGGTGGACAAGACGCGGATTGCGGTGGACCGCACCGCTCGCGAGATCGGGATTCTGTAAGGTCTGGTGTGGGAGCGGGCTCTGCCCGCGAAGCAGGCACCGCGGTTCGCCAGGAACTGCGCGGCGTAACCTTCGCGGGCAGAGCCCGCTCCCACAAAAATCTTCAGGGCTACAGAGTTTTTTATTGGCCAAGCACCACAAAAATCCTCGTTTCGCCCCGCAAAGCCCCATGCCCACAATGGTCTTGAGCACTCAACAGGACCCTCCCCCATGACCTTTTCCATCGTCGGCCGCTGCGCCGAAACCGGCCAACTGGGCATTGCCATCAGCTCCTCCAGCATCGCCGTGGGCGCCCGCTGCCCGTGGCTGCGCCCAGGCGTGGGCGCGGTGTCCACCCAGAACATCACCCTGCCCGCCCTCGGCCCGCAGGTGCTCGACCAGCTTGAGCTAGGGCTCGCCCCGGCCCAGGCGCTGGACAAGGCGCTGACCAGCAACGGCTACAGCCAATACCGCCAGGTCACCGCCCTGGACCACCTGGGCAACGCCGCGCACTTCAGCGGCAGCGAAACCCTGGGCACTCACAACGCCGTGGTCGGCGAGCAGTGCGTGGGCGCCGGCAACATGCTCGCCGACCGCGCGGTGATCGACACCCTGGTGCGCACCTTCGAAACCAGCGAAGGCCAACTGGCCGACCGCCTGCTGGCCGCCATGCAGGCCGCCGTGGCCGCGGGGGGCGAGGCCGGCCCGGTGCATTCGGCCGCCCTGGTGGTGGTGGGCGAGCTGACCTGGCCCATCGTCGACCTGCGCGTGGACTGGGCCGACGAGGCGCCGCTGGACGAGTTGGCCACGCTCTGGCACGCCTACCGCCCACAGTTGCAGGACTACCTGACCCGCGCCCTGGACCCCACCAAGGCCCCCAGCTATGGCGTACCCGGCGATGAATAGCCGCGCCCTGCTGGCCGACCTGATCGGGTTCGACACCACCAGCCGCGAATCCAACCTGCAGTTGATCGAGTACGTGCGCGACTACCTGGCTGGGTACGACGTGCCCTGCCAATTGATTTTCAACCAGACCCGCAGCAAGGCCAACCTGTTCGCCACCCTGGGGCCGGATGATCGGCCCGGCATTGTGCTGTCCGGCCACACTGACGTGGTGCCGGTGGACGGCCAGGCCTGGAGCGTGCCGCCTTTCACCCTGACCGAACGCGACGGCAAGCTGTTCGGGCGCGGCGCGGCCGACATGAAGGGCTCTATCGCCTGCGTGCTGGCCGCAGTACCGCGCCTGCTGACGGCGCCCTTGCGCATGCCCGTGCACATTGCCCTGAGCTACGACGAAGAAGTGGGCTGCCTGGGCGTGCGCTCATTGCTGGCGGATCTGGCGCAACGCCCGCACAAACCCGTGCTGTGCATCATCGGCGAGCCCACCGAGCTCAAGCCGGTGCTGGGCCACAAGGGCAAGTTGGCCATGCGCTGCGACGTGCACGGCGCCGCCTGCCATTCGGCCTATGCGCCGCAGGGCGTCAACGCCATCGAATACGCCGCCGAGCTGATCGGTGAACTGGGCCGCATCGGCGCCGATCTGCGGGCGCCAGACCTGCACGACCCACGCTTCGACCCGCCCTTCAGCACCGTGCAGACCGGCGTGATCGGCGGCGGCAAGGCGCTGAACATCGTGCCCCAGGAGTGCCGCTTCGACTTTGAAGTGCGCGCCCTGCCCGCCTATGACCCGCGTCAGGTGGCCGAGCGATTGCAGCGTTATGCGTATCAGCACGTGCTGCCGCGCATGCAGGCGGTCAATGCCGCCAGCGCCATCGCGTTCACCGAACTGTCGGCCTACCCCGGGTTGGCCACGGACAGCCAGGGCCAGGCGGCGCAGTTGATTGCGCAGCTGTGCGGGTCGGATGAATTCAGCACCGTGGCCTTCGGCACCGAGGGCGGCTTGTTCGATGCCATCGGCATCGCCACGGTGGTGTGCGGGCCGGGCAGCATGGACCAGGGGCACAAGCCCGATGAGTTTGTCAGCGTGGCGCAGATGCAGGCCTGTGACGCGATGCTGGTGCGTTTGGCCGAGTACCTCCATGCGTAGCGAAGCTCGATATCTGTGGGAGCGGGCTCTGCCCGCGAAGCGAACACCGCGATGCATCAGGCATTGCGAGGTGTCTTCTTCGCGGGCAGAGCCCACTCCCACACTGCCAAAAAACCGCGTCAACGCCATTACCTATCCTGGATTCTGGAGACCGCTGTGACTGACTTCACCACCTGGCAACGCCTGGCCCACACCCAACGCTTCGACACCTGCGCGCATATCGCCGGGCACGCACACGCGGCCCTGTCAGGCGAAACCTTCGCCGTCATCAACCCGGCCACCAACGCCCTGCTGGCCCAGGTGGCCGCCTGTGATGAGGCCGATGTCGACCTGGCCGTGCGCGCCGCGCGCAACGCCTTCGAACACGGCCCTTGGGCGCGCATGGCGCCACGCGAGCGCAAAGCCGTGCTGCTGCGCCTGGCCGAGCTGATCCTGGCCCACCGAGAAGAGCTGGCCCTGCTCGACTCCCTGAGCATGGGCAAACCGGTGATGGACGCCTGGAACATCGACGTGCCCGGCGCCGCCCACGTGTTTGCCTGGTACGCCGAGAGCCTCGACAAGCTTTACGACCAGGTGGCCCCCACCGGCCCCGGCACCTTGGCCACCATCACCCGCGAAGCGCTGGGCGTGATCGCCGCCGTGGTGCCGTGGAACTTCCCGCTGGACATGGCCGCCTGGAAGCTGGCCCCGGCCCTGGCCGCCGGCAACAGCGTAATCCTCAAGCCAGCCGAACAGTCGCCCTTCTCGGCCCTGCGCCTGGTGGAACTGGCCCTGCAGGCCGGCATTCCCGAAGGGGTGTTCAACGTGGTCACCGGCCTGGGCGAACAGGCCGGCCGGGCCTTGGGCCTGCACCCGGACGTCGACGCCTTGGCGTTCACCGGTTCGACCCAGGTGGGCAAGTACTTCATGCAATACGCCGCCCAGTCCAATCTCAAGCAGGTGTGGCTGGAATGCGGCGGCAAAAGCCCCAACCTGGTGTTCGCCGACTGCCAGGACCTGGACCTGGCCGCCGAAAAAGCCGCGTTCGGCATCTTCTTCAACCAGGGCGAGGTGTGCTCGGCCAACTCGCGCCTGCTGGTGGAGCGCAGCATCCACGACGAGTTCGTCGAACGCCTGATCGCCAAGGCCCGCGACTGGCAGCCCGGCGACCCACTGAACCCTGCCAGCAAGATGGGCGCCATCGTCGACGCCACCCAGGCGGCGCGCATCATGGAACACATCGCCGATGCCGACGCCAGCGGCGCACGCCGCGTGGCCGGTGGCCAGCGGGTGAGCATCAATGGCTCGGACAACTTCATCCAGCCCACCCTGTTCACCGACGTGCGCGCCGACATGCGCCTGGCCCGCGAAGAAGTGTTCGGCCCGGTACTGGCCATCAGCGCCTTCGACCATGAAGATCAAGCCGTGCAGCTGGCCAACGACCACATCTACGGCCTGGCCGCCTCGCTGTGGACCGATGACTTGAACCGCGCCCACCGCGTGGCACGGCGTTTGAATGCCGGCACCGTGTCGGTGAACACCGTGGACGCCCTGGACGTGTGCGTGCCGTTTGGCGGCGGCAAGCAATCGGGCTTCGGCCGCGACCTGTCGCTGCACTCGTTCGACAAATACACCCAGCTGAAAACCACCTGGTTCCAGCTGCGCTGAGCGCTTCAACAACTCTGCCTTTTGTTGTGGGAGCGGGCTCTGCCCGCGAAAAGAACACCGCGTAAATACCGTCATACCGAGGTGTGCTTTTCGCGGGCAGCGCCCGCTCCTACAACCTGCCGCCCCACCACAGAGCGAGCCCATACCACAATGAACACCGAATACGACTACATCATCGTCGGCGCAGGCTCCTCGGGTTGCGTGCTGGCCAACCGGCTGAGCGCCGACCCGCAGGTCAAGGTGTGCCTGATCGAGGCCGGCAGCCACGACAACAGCCCGCGCATCCAGACGCCGGCCGGCACCATCACGCTGTACAAGAGCAAGAAGTACAGCTGGAACTTCTTTTCCGCGCCGCAAAAAAACCTGGGCAACCGCTCGCTGCACACGCCACGCGGCAAGGCCCTGGGCGGTTCAAGCTCCATGAACAGCATGATCTACATCCGTGGCCACGCCAGCGACTACGACCGCTGGGCGCAGCCGGGCTGGGACTGGAACAGCGTGCTGCCGTACTTCAAGCAATCGGAGAACAACCGCCTGGGCCAGGACCCGGCGCTGCATGGCACGGGCGGCGAACTGAACGTGGAAGCGGCGCGCGATCCCAATCCGGTGTCGGCGCTGTTCGTCAAAGCGGCCGAAGCCATCGGCATTCGTCGCAACGACGACTTCAACGGCGCGCGGCTGGAAGGTTGCGGCGTCTACAACCTGACGCAGAAGAACGCCAAACGCCTGTCCAGTTACCGCGCCTTTGTGGCGCCGGTGCTGGCGCGTGAAAACCTCACCGTGATCACCGACTGCACGGTGAAAAACGTGGTGCTGGAGCAGCGCGTGGCCAAGGGCGTGGTGGTCGACAGCGACGGCGTGCAAACCTACCTCAAGGCCCGTCGCGAAGTGATCCTCAGCGCTGGCGCCCTGGGCAGCCCGCAGTTGCTGCTGGCCTCGGGCATCGGCCCGGCCGCCGAGCTGGCCGAGGCCGGCATCGAGGTGCGCCACGACCTGCCCGGCGTGGGCAAGAACCTGCAGGACCACCTGGACGGCCTGGTGACCGTTCGGTCTAAAAGCCCGCTGACGCTGGGCTTTTCCGCAGGCTCGCTGCCCACCATCCTGGCGTCCCCCTGGCGCTACCTGGTGCGCAAGCTGGGCTGGTTGACCACCAACTACGTGGAAGCCGGCGGCTTTGCCCGCACGCCACTGGCCGAGGGCCTGCCGGATGTGCAGTTCCACTTCGTGCCCGGCTACCGCAGCCATCGCGGGCGGCTGTTCGAGTGGGGGCACGGCTATGCGGTGCACACCTGCGTGCTGCGGCCCGGCAGCATCGGCGAACTGCGGCTGGGCCGTGACGGCACGCTGGTGATCGACTTCAACTTCCTCAGCGACCCTCGCGACGCGGCCGTATTGGTGGAAGGCATCAAGCTGGCGCGACGCATTCTGGCCGACTCGGCGTTCGACGCCATCCGCGGCAAAGAGATGCTGCCCGGTGCCCAGGTGCAGACCGATGCGCAATTGCTGGACTACGTGCGCGACTACGCCGCCACGGTGTTCCACCCGGTGGGCACCTGCAAGATGGGCAGCGACCCGATGGCGGTGGTCGACCCGCAGTTGCGTGTGCATGGAGTGCGAGGGTTGCGGGTGGTGGATGCCTCGATCATGCCGACCCTGATCAGCGGCAACACCAATGCGCCGTGCATCATGATTGGCGAGAAAGCGGCGCAGATGATTCTCGAACCCGTCAATGC
The DNA here is from genome assembly GCA_000497835.1 of gamma proteobacterium L18. Classification (GTDB taxonomy): domain Bacteria; phylum Pseudomonadota; class Gammaproteobacteria; order Pseudomonadales; family Pseudomonadaceae; genus Aquipseudomonas. Next base: position 36,859 of record KI547174.1, read on the forward strand.
GCCTACCGCCAAGATGGCCGTGATGTAACCTGGAAACCCTTGTGGGAGCGGGCTCTGCCCGCGAAAAGAACGCCGCGTAAACAACAGGAAATACGCGGTGTTCCTTTCGCGGGCAGAGCCCGCTCCCACATCTGGATTACACCTGCGCCCCGCTTCGTGCCGAACAACCTTTTTCCTAGCCAGCGACCACATATTTCCTCGTTTTCCTGCCCGCCCACATGGGCCACCATCAACCCTGCCGCACTGAGGCAAAAGGTCCGTCAGAGACCCACCCGCTGCATGTTTTTGGCGTTACGCCCACTGCCCCGAGAAACCCATCAGAAAACCAAGATTCCGGGAGTGTCACATGATCAAGTCGTTCGTATCGCGCTGCGTGCGCCCACTGGCCCTCACCGCGCTGGCCGCCGGCATCGCCAGCGGTGCCCAGGCCGGCACCCTGTCCATCGGCCACACCACCTGGGTGGGCTACGGCACCCTGTACCTGGCCCAGGACCTGGGCTACTTCAAGGAGAAAGGCCTGACGGTCGAGCTGCCCACCATCGAAGAAGCCTCCATGTACATGGCCGCCCAGGCCTCGGGCAAGCTCTCGGGCTCGGCCTCCACCCTGGACGAGATCCTCAAGTACCGCCCACAGTTCTGCTTCAAGGCCGTGGCTGCGCTGGATGAAAGCCACGGCGGCGACGGCGTGCTGGTGGGCAAGGACGTCACCAGCCTGCAACAGCTCAAGGGCAAGGCCGTGGCCGTCAACGAAGGCTCGGTATCGCAGTTCTGGCTGGCCTACCTGCTGAAGAACGCCGGCATGAAAATGAGCGACCTGACCATCCAGAACATGACCGCCGACGACGCCGCCACCGCCTTCATCGCCGGCCGCGTACCGGCTGCCGTGACCTGGGAGCCGCACCTGAGCGCTGTGCGCGAGAAAAACACCGGCAAGGTGCTGGTGGACAGCAGCACCACCCCGGGCGTGATCGTCGACGTGGTGGCCCTGAGCTGCGACGTGGTGGACAAGCAGCCTGACGACGTCAAGGCGCTGGTGGCCGGCCTGTACAAGGCCGTGCAATACACCAAGGACCACCCGCAGGAAGCCTACGCGATCATGGCCAAGGGCGTCGGCGGCTACCTGGCCGACCCGGCTGAACTGGCCTCGGCCGCCAAGGGCGTGCGCTTCTACGACCAGGCCATGAGCGAGAAGCTGCTGGGCAGCAACGGCAGCACCGGCGAGGCCGCCAACGTCATCAAGCTGGCCAACCAGACCGCCACCGAACTGCAAGGCAAACCGTTCAACGTCAGCTACAGCGACCTGATCGACAACCGTTTCGTCACCCCGCGATAGGAGCCTGGCATGTCCAAGCGCAACTCATGGATCAACCGCTGCCTCACGCCCAAGACCAGCCTGCCGGTGCAGGTGATCTGGAGCGCCAGCGCCCTGGCCTGGACCCTGTTGATCGGCCTGTGGGCGGTGCTGTCCTACGGCGGCGTGGTGCCGGCAATGTTCCTGCCCACCCCCGGCGCCGTCCTGGACGCCGCCCTGCGTCTGGCCCACGACGGCACCCTGGGCACTCACGTGTGGGCCAGCGTCGAGGTGGTGATGGTGGGCTTCATCGTTTCCTCCCTCGTCGCCGTGCCGGTGGGGCTGCTGATGGGCAGCTTCCGCGTGGTGCAGGCGTTTCTGGAGCCACTGGTGAACTTCATCCGCTACCTGCCGGTGACCTCCTTCGTGCCGCTGTTCATCCTGTGGATCGGCATCGGCCTGGAGCAGCGCGTGTCGATCATCATCTTCGGCGTGTTCTTCCAGCAACTGGTGATGATCGCCGACGTGTCCAAGGGCATTTCCAAGGACCTGATCAACGCCTCCTACACCCTGGGGTCCAGCCGTACCGACGCGGTGCTGCACGTCATCGCACCCGCCTCGGTGCCCGGTATTCTGGACACGCTAAGGGTGACCATGGGTTGGGCCTGGACCTACCTGGTGGTAGCTGAACTGGTGGCCGCCTCCAGCGGCCTGGGCTACTTGAGCCTCAAAGCCATGCGTGGCTTTCAGGTGGACGTGATTTTCCTGGCGATCGCGGTTATCGGCCTGCTGGGCCTGATCACCGATCAACTGTTCCGTTTCCTGCGCATAAAGGTGGCCGCATGGGCTCAGTAACCGCAACCTCACCCAAGCTGGTCACACCGATGAACATTGCCACCAACGCCGCGCCGCGGCTGCAGGTGGACCAGGTCACGCTGCAATACAAGACGCCTTCGGGCGACACCTTCACGGCGCTGGAGCAGGTCTCGTTCGAGGTGCCCGACCAACAGTTCGCGGTGCTGGTAGGCCCCTCGGGCTGTGGCAAGTCGAGCCTGTTGTACCTCACCGCCGGCCTGGCGGAGCCCACCAGCGGCGAGATCTACGTGGGCGGCCAGCAAGTGGACGGCCCCGGCGCCGACCGTGGCATGGTGTTCCAGAGCTACACCCTGTTCCCCTGGCTCACGGTACGGCAGAACATCGAGTTCGGCCTCAAGCGCCGTGGCATGCCGGCCGGCGAGCGCAAGGACATCGTCGAGTTCTACCTCAACGAAGTGGGCTTGCAGCGCTTCGCCGACAACTACGCCAAGCAGCTGTCGGGGGGCATGATGCAGCGCGTGGCCATTGCCCGGGCCCTGGCCAATGACCCGCAGATTCTATTGATGGACGAACCCTTCGGCGCCCTGGACAGCCAGACGCGGCTGCAGATGCAGCAGTTGTTGCTCAAGGTATGGGAGCACAGCAAGAAGACCGTGCTGTTCGTTACCCATGACATCGACGAAGCGATTCTGCTGGGCGACCGGATATTCGTGATGGGTGCACGGCCTGGGCGGATCAAGCAGGTGCTGGACGTGCCGATCGAGCGGCCGAGGAACCTGGATATGGTGATGGATGCGCAGTTTATCCGCATGAAGCGCGAGATCTTCCACCTGCTGCACGACGACGCGTAACGCCTGACGGCCGCTGCTACACGGTCCCTGTAGCAGCGGCCGGAAGGCCGCGTCGGGCGCAACGCCGATTTCAAGGCAACACGTGCGTCAGCGGCTTGCCCAGTTCGAGGATGTAAGTGCTGACGATCTCGGTTTCCTGCGGGCCGTTCTTGACGATGTGCGGGACACCTGCCGGCGTCTCGAAGGTGTCGCCGGCGTGCAGCACATGCTCCGGCTGGCCGTCGATGGCGATGGTCACCGAGCCGCGCGCCACGTAACCCGATTCAAGGCCTGGGTGGGTGTGGTGCGGGGAGTTGGTGTTGGCGGGCAGCACGATGCGAATCACGTTCACTTCATAGCCTGCCGGGTACACCACGTGCTGCAACACCGTGCGCGAACCGGCGGCGGGTTTTGCCGGGGCGCTCAGCGAAGCGCAGCCGCTGACTGCCAGCACAGCGGCCAACAGGGCGCAGGTCTTGCCATTCAAACCAAAAATCATGGGGTTCCCTTTCCAGTACGTAGAACGATAAAGGGCACAGAATACAATGTGGGACCGGGCGAAGCTCGGGAAAAGATCGACGCGAATATCGAGTCGTACGCTTCCCGAGCTTCGCCCGGTCCCACAGGGGGTAGACGACTCAGGGCAGCGGGTCGAACTTGAGCTCCGCCAGGCTTTGCACTTTGTCTTCGCGGACCATTTTGTACGGGGTCTCCGGGCCGATCCAGCGATTCCAGATGGCGTCGATCTCGCCCGACTGATCCATGGCGCGCAGCGACTCGTTGACCTTGGCCAGGAACGCCGGCTCGCCCTGGCGCATGCCTGCACCGATCGGCTCCAGGGCCATCGGGTCCTTGGCGATGGCCAGCTCCACGCCGCCCTCCTTCGCCTGGCCCACCAGCTTGATGGCGGTCATGGTGTTGGTCACCAGGCCCACCACCTTGTTTTGCTGCAGGGCCATGTAGGCCGAACCGGTGTCCTGGAAGGTCACCGGGGTGGCGTCGGCCATACGGATCGACTGCTCGGAGGTGGAGCCCTTGGTGGAGCTGATTTTCTTGCCCTTGAAGAAGTCACGCGGCTGCTCGGCGTTGGCCGCACGCACCACCAGGGTTTCCTTGGCGATGTAGTACGGGTCGCTGAACTGGATCTGCTCGGCGCGGCTCTTGGTGTAGGCAAGGTTGGCGAAGATCAGGTCGACACGGCCCATCTTCACTTCCGGGATGCGCGCCTCCACCGACATCGGCTTGAGCTCCAGGGCCACGCCCAGGTGCTTGGCCAGCGCGGTGCACAGGTCCACGTCCATGCCCACCAGCTCGCGGGTTTTCGGGTCCGGCGCGGAGAACGGCGGCACGTCGGCGTATACGCCGCAGCTCAGGCTTTTCTTGCTCATCACATCGCTCAGCTGGTCGGCCTGGGCAACGCTGATCGCCAAGGGGGCCAGTGCCAGTGCGGCCAAAATTTTATGCATAGCCATGGGCTTACTCCAGATCAATCAAGGTTGAATTCAGTGGGCACGCAGGTCAGCGATGAAGCGCTGCGCCCGGGGGTGCGAAGGCTGGCTGAAGAACTGCTCGGGCGCGGCCTTTTCCAGGATCTGCCCGGCGTCCATGAACCAGAGGGTGTCCGCCACTTCCCGGGCGAAGTTCATTTCGTGGGTCACGCACATCATGGTCATGCCTTCCTTGGCCAAGCCTTTCATCACGCTCAGCACTTCACCGACCATTTCCGGGTCCAGTGCACTGGTGGGCTCGTCGAACAACATCACCGGCGGTTCCATGGCCAGGGCGCGGGCGATGGCCACGCGCTGTTGCTGGCCGCCCGACAACTGCGCGGGGTAGGCGCTGGCCTTGTGCGCCAGGCCCACGCGGTCCAGCAGCTGCATGGCCTGGGCACGGGCTTCGCTGGCCTTCAGGCCGCGCACCTTGGTGGGCGTGAGGATGATGTTGTCCAGCACCGACAGGTGCGGGAACAGGTTGAAGCTCTGGAAGACAAAACCGACCCGGCTGCGCAGGCGGTTGAGGTTGGCGTCGGTGCCATTGACGTCCTGGCCGTCGAACAGGATCTGGCCCTTCTGGATGTCTTCCAGGCGGTTGACGGTGCGGATCAGCGTCGACTTGCCCGAGCCCGAAGGGCCGCACAGCACCACCACCTCGCCGCGCTTGACCTCGGCGGTAATGTCGGTGAGGGCGTGGTACTCGCCGTACCATTTGTTGATGCTGGAAAACATGATCATCGGATGCATGAAGGCAACCCTCTTCAGTTATCGGTGGTCAGCAGGGAGGCCTGCGGAGCGGCGCTGGCGGTGGTGCCCTGGCGCTTGCGGGCGATGCGCGCTTCCAGCACACCGGCAAGGCGGGTCAGCCCGTAACACAGCACGTAGTAAGTAATGGCCAGAATGAAGAACACCTGGAACGGCTTGGTCAGCAACTGGTTGTTGACCTGGTTGGCCGCAAAGGTCACTTCCTGCACGTTGATCACGTAGCCCAGGGAGGTTTCCTTGATGATCGAGACGAACTGGCTGATCAGGCTGGGAAGCGCGTTGTACAGCGCCTGGGGCAGAATCACCCACACCGTGGTGCGCACATAGCCCAGGCCCAGGGCCCGCGCGCCTTCGTACTGGCCACCGGGCAAGGCCTGGATGCCGCCGCGAATGATCTCGCACAGGTAGGCGCTCTGGTACACCACCAGGGTGCAGAGCATGGTGGTGAAGCCGGTGATGTTGTGGCCGATCAGCAGCGGCACCAGGAAGTAGGTCCAGAAAATCACCATCAACAGCGGAATACCGCGCAGCACGTACACCCACACCGTGGCCGGGTAGCGCAGCCAGCGCCACGGCGACACCCGCGCCAGCGCCAGCAGCAGCCCCAGCGGGAAGGCCAGCACCAGGGCACCGGCGGCCAGGATCAGGGTGTTGGCCAGGCCGCCCAGGGGGCCGTGGGGGTATTGGCCGATGAGGAACAGCGGCCAGTTGTCGTGGACAATCTTGAAGAAATCGAACATCGCCGCTTACCTCGCCATGGCTTTGCTGAAATGCCGCGCAACCAGGGCGCCCGCGCCCATCAGCAACAGCGAGAGCGCCAGGTAAACCACCGTGGCCACCAGGTACGACTCGAAAGTGCGGAAGGTGTAGTTCTCCACTTCCCGCGTCGCGTAGGTCAGCTCCACCACGCCGATGGCCATGGCCAGGCTGGTGTTCTTGAACAGCAGCACGCTGTGGTTGATCAGCGACGGCAGGCAGTTGCGCACGCCCTGGGGCAGGATCACGTAGCGCAGCGAGCGCACGTAGCCCAGGCCCAGCGCGCGGGCGGCTTCGGCCTGGCCGTTGGGAATGGCGCGCAGGCCGCTGCGGATGTCTTCGCTGAAATAGGCGGCCTGGCACAGGCCCAGGGCGATGATGGAAAACAGGTATTCAGTGCTGTAGTTGGCCAGCCACACCTGGGTGTTGTCGCTGAGCAGCGTGGGGATACCGAAGTACCACAGCATCAGCTGCACCAGGGTGGGCACGTTGCGGTGGTAGGACACGTAGGCGGCCACCAGGCGCTCGGCGTACTTGTTGCCGGTGAGGCGGATCGACACCAGCAGCAGGGCCAGCACCATGGCCAGGCACCAGGCCAGCAGCGCCAGTTGCAGGGTCATGCCTATGCCCTTGAGGATCAGATCGGCGTATTCGCCCTGGAAAACGGCGGCAAGATCGAAGTCATGCTTCATGGTCAATTCCCATCGACATGCGGCTTGGGGCAGATACAAGGCGCAAGGTCAACCTTGCGCGGTACAGCGGCGACGGCTCGGGCCGTTCTTCTGCTGGGGCTCAGCCCTGCCATTCCTGCGGGCGGGCGGTGGACAAGCCACCGGGCACTTGCAGGGTGGGGGTGATTTCCATGTGGCCGACGTTCATCGACACCGGCGCGGCAATGGCGAAGGCGATGGCGTTGGCGATGTCCTTGGCCTCAGGCAGTTCGAAGCCTTCGATGAAGCGCTTGCGCACTTCTTCGGAGTCGCCGTGCACGTGGGCGAAAATGTCGGTGGCCACCCGGCCGGGGCAGATCTCGGTGACCCGCACGCGCTTGCCGAAGGCGTCCACGCGCAACTGCTTGGAAAGCATGCTGACCGCGGCCTTGGTGGCGTGGTAGGTGGCGTTGCCGCCGAAGTTGTAGGCGGCGGCGATGGAGCTGATGTTGATGATGTGGCCGTTGTCGCGTTCCACCATGCCCGGCAGCGCCAGGCGCGCCAGGTGCAGCACCGCACGCAGGTTGACGTCCACCAGCAGGTCGATGCCTTCGGCGTCGGCCTTGAGCAGCGAGCCTGGGCGGTCGACGCCGGCGTTGTTGACCAGCACATCGAATTGGTACTTGCCGAACAGCGCGGTCAGGCCGGCCAGGTCCGTGACGTCGATGGCGTGGGCGATACAGCCGGTGCGCTCGGCCAGTTCGGCCAGCTTGTCGGCGCTGCGGGCCAGGGCGTGCACCTGCAGGCCTTCGGCGCACAGGCGCTCGACCACGGCGGCACCGATGCCGGAGGAAGCGCCGGTGACCAGCGCGGTTTTGTAGTCGGAGAATGGCATGCTGTAGTCCTCAAATCCTGCGTCTGCCTTGGACTGTACCGAGCAGGGCTCGAACCGACCAAGACGCATTGGTTGTGTGGCAATAAGGTGCGCTTATGACCGCACCAGTTGGCTGATCGGGGTGATGACGGCGCCCTGCCCCTCGATGAACGCACGCAGGTCGCGGGCCAATTCCACCGCGCCCGGCGTGTCGCCGTGCAGCAGGATGGAACGGGCGTTGACCTTGACGCGCTGGCCGTCGAGGGTGGTGACGGTGCCGTCCTGCAGCAGCTGGGCAACGCGGTCGCGTACCTGTTGCGGGTCTTTGATGACCGCGCCGGGGGTGCCACGGGGCACCAGCAGGCACTGCGCGTCGTAGGCGCGGTCGGCCAGGAAGGTAGTGGCCACCGGCAGGCCGTGCTTGTCGGCGGCCGCCTCGATGGCCTGGCTGCTGGACGAGCTGATGATCAGCTTGCTGTCGAACTGCGCCACGGCGCCCACCAGCACATCGGCCATCTCGGCGTCGGCGGCCACGCGGTTGCCCAGCGCGCCGTGAAAGCTCATGTGGGTCATGGGGTAGCCGGCCACGGCGGCCATGCCGGCCAGCGCACCCAACTGGTACACCACGTAAGTGGCCAGTTCGCCCAGCTCGATGTTCATGGCCCGGCGGCCGAAGCCCTGCAGGTCGGGGTAGCCGACGTGGGCGCCCAGGTCGATGCCCAGGGCCTTGGCCCGGCGCACCGTGGTGTACATGATCAGCGGGTCGCCGGCATGGAAGCCGCAGGCCACGTTGGCCGAGGAGATGATTTCCATCAGCGCCTGGTCTTCGCCCATTTTCCACGGGCCGAAGCCTTCGCCCAGGTCGGCGTTCAAGTCGATACGCATGGTAAGCCTCCTCAGCCGGCCAGATCGAACAGCGGCTGGCCGTAGCCCACCGGTTCACCTTCGCCTGCGCGCACGGCGCTGACCTGGCCGTCCTGCGGGCTGCGCACCGGCAGCAGCAGGTGGCCGATCTGCAGCACGCCCACCAGTTGCCCGGTGCGCACCGTATCGCCGGGCTTGACCCAGGCCTTGCGCTCATCGGGGTGGTGGCTGAAGAACAGCCCCGGGCCGCCCGCCTTGATCGAGGCCACGGGGGCCTCGACCACCGCGGCCTGCTCAGTGTGCACCGCCGTCTGCACAGGCTGCGCGGCAGCCGACCCGCGGCGCAGCAGCAGATCGAAACCGGGGCGCTGGAGGTGCAGCACGCTGAGGTTGGCAGCGCCCAGCCAGCCGGCCAGTTGGCGAATTTCCTTGATGTTCATGGCGAGGTCCTCAAAGGCTGTGCAAGGTCAGCAGGCGGCGCGTGGCGTCAAGGAAGGCGCGATTGGCCTCCAGGGCGTCCAGGGCTTGCTCATAGGTGCAGTGGATAAAGCGCACGTGGCTGCCGATGGGCGCCTGGCCCAGGCGCCACAGGTCGGCTTCGATCACCGTGCCGAATTTGGGGTAGCCGCCACTGGGCTGGGCGTCGCGCATCTGGATGATCGGCTGGCCGCCATGGGGCACCTGGATCACGCCGGGGACGATGCCGTGGGAGCGCACTTCCAGCGGCTTTTCCGGCAGCAGTGGCTGGCCTTCCAGGCGGTAGCCGTAGCGGTTGCTCTGGGTGGTGACCTTCCATTGCCCGGCCCAGAACGCGGCCTGAGCCTCGGCGCTGAAGCAGTCGTACTCGGCGGCGGGCAGCACGCGCATGGCCGGCACGCCGTCCACGTCCAGCGGCAAGGCGCGGGTGGCCAGGCTGACACCGAAATCGGTGTTGCCGGCGCGGCCCGGGCGGCCAGCCGGCAGGCGGTCGCCCTGTTGCAGCATGCGCCCCTCGAGGCCGCCGAACTCGCCGCGCAACTGGGTGCTGCGCGAGCCCAGCACTTCAGGTACGTCGACACCACCGGCCAGGCACACATAAGCGCGGCTGCCGGCCGAGGGGTAACCCAGCTTCAGCACCTGCCCGGCGCTGGCCTGGGCCACCCAGTTGGGCGGCAGCGCCTGGCCGTCGAGGGTGGCGCCACAGGCGGCGCCGGTCACGGCAAAGGCGCAGTCTTCGATAAAGCGCGCTTCAAAGGGGAACAGCGGAATCTCGATGGCGGCCGCGCCCTCCTCGTTGCCCAGCAGCAGGTTGCCGAGGATCAGCGACAGGCTGTCCATGGCCCCGGAAGTGCCCACGCCGTAGCCCAGGCTGCCGTGGCGCCCCAGGTCCTGCACGGTGGCCAGGGCGGTGGCACTGATGATCTCGATCATCGAATGATCCTCTCGATACGAAAGCGGATGTGGTCGCCGGGCTGCAACAGTGCCGGGGGTGATTGCCGGGCGTCGAAAAAGACCATGTCGGTGTGGCCAATGGTGTTCCAGCCGCTGGGGCCGGCCGAGGCCGACACGCCGGTCTGCACGCCGCCGATCGACACGGCGCCGGCGCCGATGCTCAGCACCGGCACCTGACGGCGTGGCGTGGCCAGGCGCGGGTCCATGCCGCCCAGGTAGCAATAGCCGGGGTGGCTGCCCAGGGCGAACACCGGGTACAGGGGCTCGGCGTGCAGGTTGGCGATGGTCTCGAGGTCCAGCCCGGTATGGGCCACCACGTCGGCCATGTGCGGGCCGTGCTCGCCGCCGTAGATCACCGGCAGCTCGATGATGCGGCCTTCGAGCGGCAGCGGCTGGCACTGTTCCCAGGCTTCCAGCAGGCGGTTTTTCAGGCCTTGCAGGTCGCGTGGCGGGGTGGCGAAGGTCAGCATCAGGTTGTTCATGCCCGGCACCGCTTCGGCCACGCCGCCCCAGTCCTGGGCCAGGCGGGCCAGGGCCCAGATGCGTTGTTGCGGCGGCAGGTCGAGGCTGCCGGGGGCTTCGAGCAGCAGCGCAGTGGTGCCCAACAGGCTGATGCGCGGGGCGGCGTCCATGTGCATGGCACTCATGATGCGGTCCTCTGTTGCAGCCAGCGTTCAAGGTGATGAATGTCGACGCCGCCCTCGCAGAAACCGGGGTCCTGGAGGATGTCGCAGTGCAGCGCGATATTGGTGCTGATGCCTTCCACGCGCATCTCGCTCAACGCCAGGCGCATGCGCGCCAGGGCCTCATCGCGGGTGGCGCCATGGGTGATGACTTTCGCCACCATGGAGTCGTAGTACGGCGGCACGCGGTAGCCGTGGGTGACGTGGCTGTCCACGCGCACACCGTAACCACCGGGGATTTCCCAGCGGCTGACCTGGCCCGGGGTGGGCATGAAGGTGTGCGGATCCTCGGCGTTGATGCGGCACTCCAGGGCGTGGCCGTGCACGCCGACGTCGGCCTGGGTCAGGCTCAGGCGTTCGCCGCGGGCCATGCGCACTTGCTGCTGGACGATGTCGATGCCGGTGGTCATCTCGGTGACCGGGTGCTCCACCTGCAAGCGGGTGTTCATCTCGATGAAGTAGAACTCGCCGTCCTCGAACAGAAACTCGAAAGTGCCCACGCCCACGTAGCCGATCTGCCGACAGGCGGCGGCGCAGCGCTCGCCGACCTTGGCCACCAGCGCCGGGTCGATGCCGGGGGCCGGCGCTTCTTCCAGCACCTTCTGGTGGCGGCGCTGCATGGAGCAGTCGCGGGCGCCCAGCCACAAAGCGTTGCCGTAGGCGTCGCAGAGCACCTGGATTTCCACGTGGCGCGGGTGGCCGAGGAATTTCTCGATGTACAGCTCGGGGTTGCCGAAGGCGCGGCGCGCTTCTTCACGGGTCAGGGCAATGGCGTCGAGCAACTTGTCGGCCTGCTCCACCACACGCATGCCGCGCCCGCCGCCGCCACCAGCGGCCTTGACGATCACGGGGTAGCCGATGCTTTGGGCGATGGCGAGGATGCTGTCGGCGTCGTCCGGCATGCTGGTGTCCGGCCCCGGCACGCAGGGCACGCCGGCTTCACGCATGGCGCGCTTGGCCGACACCTTGTCGCCCATGGTGCGGATGCAGGCGGCGCTGGGGCCGATGAAGGTCAGGCGGGCCTGCTCCACGCGTTCGGCGAAGGCGGCGTTTTCCGAGAGGAAACCGTACCCGGGGTGGATGGCCTGGGCGCCGCTGAGTTCGGCGGCGAACAGCACCGCGGCGTGGTCCAGATAACTTTGGCCGGGGGCCGATGGGCCGATGCAGATGGCCTGGTCGGCCAGTTGCACATAGCGGGCGTCGCGGTCGGCTTCCGAATACACGGCCACGGTCTTGAGGCCCAGGCCCTGGCAGGCGCGCAAAATGCGCAAGGCAATCTCGCCGCGGTTGGCGATAAGGACGGTATCGAACATCACACGGCCTCCAGGCGGAACAGCGGCTTGCCGGCCGCGACTTCTTCGCCGCTGGCGGCCAGGATGGCCTGGACGATGCCGGCGCGTTCTGCCTTGAGCGGGTGGAACATCTTCATCGCCTCGACCACGGCCAGGGTCTGGCCGGCTTCTACCCGGTCGCCCAGTTTGACGAACGGTGGCTGGTCTGGGGCGGGCGTCAGGTGCAGCACGCCATACAGGGCGGCGCTGGCGTCGAAGGTGTCGCTGATGGGTGCTGGCGCGGCGGCCAGCGCTGCAGCCTGCTTGAGCGGTGCTGCGACCGGACTGGCCACGGCCACCGGCTGGCCGTCGCGCAGCAGTCGCAACTGGGTGTCGCCTTCGTTGAGGCTCAGCTCGCTGAGGTCGGATTCGGCCATCAGGTCGATAAGCGCTTTAATGCGTTCCGGGTTCATGCAAAGGCCCCTGCCGTGAATAGTAAAAGTGGCTGGACGAACTCTATCGAGCGCACAAAATCACGGCCAAGACGGTTTGACTGTGGGGAGATAAGGGCGGCTTATGACGGGTGGACAAGGCGGGCGGCGCCAATCCAACAGGCCATGGCACAAAGGCTGGCAACTCCAATCCAACAGGCCATGGCACGTTGCAATAGATGTAGGACCGGGCTCTGCCCGGGAAGCGCCGCGCGGGCGGCGCTCGATCTCAAGAGCGCCGGAAAAGCATAGACTGGCACTTGGCGGCCTTGATGCGATGTTCCGTCGGGGTCTTGCGGGCACCTCGATGGCCTGTCTTGGAATTGCGTCAGGGCTACCAGGTGCTAGCCGATGTTTTTCTAGCGCTCTTGAGATCGAGCGCCGCCCGCGCGGCGCTTCGCGGGCAGAGCCCGCTCCCACGTTTGTTGCACCGTGCCATGGCCTGATGGTTTGGGGTTGCCAGCCTGGGTTGTTCGGCTTTTGAGGTGTGTGGAGCCGCATGGCTCAAGCCTGCACCGACACCAAATTCCCACGCATCTCAGCAATCAACTCCAGCAAAATCGCCTTCACCGCCTGGGCCGGCACCGACAGCGGCAAATGCCCCGACAGGCACAGCGCCAGCGGCGCTTCAATGTCCGGCGAGGTGATGCGCAGCAGGTGCGCCTCATGCACTGCCACCAACGCGCGGGCAGCGGACTCGGGGAGGATGGTGGAACCGAAATGCTCGCTGACCGCGGTGGCCAGGGTGGTGGATGACTCCACCTCGGCAATCACCCGGGCACTGAGGCCGATCTTCAGGAAGGCTTCGTCCACCAGGCGGCGCATGGTGTTGTAGGTGCGTGGCAGCAACAGGTCCAGCTCGGCGACTTCGGCCAGGCCGATTTCATCACGCTGTTGCAGTTCGGGGTCGGCGCTGACCAGGTACAGCTGTTCGCGCATCAGCGGCACGAACGTCAGGCCGTGCACTTCGCGGCCGCCGTACAGCACGGCCATGTCCATGCGGCCGTTCATGATCAGTTCGCTGAGGGTGGTGCCGAAGTTCTCGTTGAGGTACAGCAGGATGCCGGGGTGGCGTTCGCGCACCCGGCGCAGCAACGGCAGCGACAGCGCCGAGGCGGCAGTGCCGGGGGCCAGGCCGACCGAGACCTGGCCGGACAGGGCGAAGCCGGTGGCGTTGACGTCGCTCTGCGCCTGTTCGCACTGGCGCAGGATCAGTTGCGCATGACCGTACAGCACCTTGCCCGCTTCGGTCGGCGTGACGCCGCGCTTGGTGCGGATGATCAGTTGCTGCTGCATCTCGGCTTCCAGTGTCACCAGTTGCTGACTGAGGGCGGGCTGGGCGATGTGCAGCACGTCGGCGGCCTGGGTCAGGCTGCCGACATCGACGATCTTCACGAAGTATTTCAAACGGCGCAGGTTCACGGGGGTGGCACACTCTGGCGGGTGGATAACAGCTGACAGAGCAAGAGACGGGCCATGTTTTGACTGGGTGGTCATGGAGTGCACATTGGAGCCTCATCGCGAGCAAGCTTTGCTCCCACAGTGTCAAGCGAACACTTTTGTCAGGCTTGACACTGTGGGAGCAAAGCTTGCTCGCGATGAGCCCACCATAAGTCTTTGCTATAGCACCAGGGAACGAGGCTCCGCCAAACCCGCCCATCCCCCGCAAATACAGCATAGCACCAAAATAGTGCACCCCACGCACCACACGGTCATAAGCTGTGCCTATCAAACCAGAACAAACTTGTCTTATCAGCCCCGCCGCCGCCCCTCGTAACGTAGCCGTCATCAGGCCACCACCGAGGACTTCCCCGTGACCGCTTCCCGCATCGCCGCCCGTGTGCATCGCATCAAACCCTCGCCCAGCAGCGCCGCTGCCGACCGCGCCAACGAGCTGCGCCGCGCCGGCAAGTCGATCATCAACCTGGTGGTGGGCGAGCCCGACTTCGATACCCCGGCGCACATCCGCCAGGCCGCCTGCGACGCCATCGAGAACGGCGAAACCCGCTACACCCAGAACGCCGGCACCCCGGAGCTGCGCCAGGCGATCGTCGCCAAGCTCAAGCGCGAGAACGGCCTGGACTACACCCCATCCCAGGTGGTGGTGACCAACGGCGCCAAGAGCGCGATCTACAACGCCTTCTCGGCCACCCTGGGCCCGGGTGATGAAGTGCTGATCCCGGCGCCGTACTGGGTGTCCTACCCGGACATGGTGCTGGCCTGCGAAGGCGAGCCGGTGACCCTGGCCTGCACCGAGGAACACCACTTCAAGCTGACCGCCGAACAACTGCGCGCCGCCATCACCCCGCGCACCCGCTGGCTGCTGCTGAACTCGCCAAGCAACCCCACCGGCGCCGTGTACCACGCCGAAGAGCTGCGCGCCCTGGCCGATGTGCTGTTGGACTACCCCGACGTGCTGGTGATGACCGACGACATCTACGAGCACATCCGCTACGACGACCGCCCCGCCACCCACATCCTGGCCGTGGAACCGCAGCTCAAGGACCGCGTGCTGGTGATCAACGGCGTGTCCAAGTCCTACGCCATGACCGGCTGGCGCATCGGCTACGGTGCCGGCCCGGCCGACCTGATCACCGCCATGGCAACCCTGCAGTCGCAGTCCACCAGCAACGCCTGCAGCGTCAGCCAGGCCGCCGCGCTGGCAGCCATGAACGGCGACCAGAGCTTTATCGCCGACAGCCGTGCCGTGTACCGCCAGCGCCGCGACCGTTGCCTGGAGTTGATCAACGCCATCGACGGCCTGAGCTGCATCCCGCCCGAAGGCGCCTTCTACCTGTACGTCAACTGCGGCGCCGTGCTGGGCAAGCGCACCCCCCAAGGCCAGGTGCTGGAAAGCGACAGCGATTTCATCCTCTACCTGCTGGAAAGCCAGGGCGTGGCGGTGATCCCCGGCAGCGCCTACGGCCTGGCACCGTTCTTCCGCATGTCCACGGCCTCGGCGATCGAGACCCTGGAAACCGGCTGCCAACGCATCGCCACCGCCGTCGCGGCGCTGGTGTAAGGGGCCGATGATGACGATGCCGAGTCACAGCGCCCTGACCTTTAAGCAAGCCTTGCTGGCCATGCTCGGCATCTCGCTGGTGCTGATGCTCTCGGCCCTCGACCAGACGGTGATCGGCAACGCCTTGCCGAGCATCGTCGCCCAGTTGCAGGGCTTCGAGCTGTACGCCTGGGTGGCCACCGGTTACCTGCTGGCGTCGATCGTCACCATCCCGATATTTGGCCGTTTGGGCGACTACTACGGGCGTAAGCCGTTCGTGCTGGCGGCCACGGTGATCTTCACCCTGGCCTCGCTGATGTGTGCGCTGGCCACCGACATGCTGGTGCTGGTGCTGGGCCGGGCCCTGCAAGGGGTGGGCGGCGGCATGCTGATCGGCACCGCCTTTGCCTGCATCCCCGAACTGTTTCCCGACACCCGTCAGCGCCTGCGCTGGCAGATTCTGCTCAGCGCGCTGTTCAGCGTGGTCAACGCCATCGGGCCTGGCCTGGGCGGCTACCTGACCGGCGCGTTCGGCTGGCGCTCGGTGTTCTACATCAACCCGCCGCTGGGCGCAGTGGCGCTGTTTTTCGCCTGGCGCTACCTGCCCCATTATCGCCCGCTGCAAAGCCGCGCCATTCGCCTGGACTGGCTGGGCGCGCTGCTGATCGCGGTGGCGCTGGGCAGCCTGCAACTGTTCGTGGAATGGCTGGGCCAGGCCCAGGTGTGGGGCAGCGCGGTACTGGGTGTGGTGTGCATCGCTGCGGCGGCCGGGCTGTGGTTCTGGGAGCGTCGTTGCAGTGAAGCCTTGCTGCCTGCCGCGCTGTTTCGCTCGGCCAGTGTGCGCCTGCTGTTCGTACTGTCGCTGCTGGCCGGGGCCATCATGTTCACCCTGCTGTTCTACCTGCCGCTGCTGCTGCAAGGCAGCTACGGCTACAGCCCGCAGGACGCCGGGCTGCTGATTACGCCGCTGGCGCTGAGCATCACCCTGGGCGCTATCGTCAACGGCCGCATCATCACCCACCTGCGCAACCCCAACCTGATCCCCCTGGCCGGCTTCGCCGTGCTGCTGGTGGCCTGCGCCGGGTTGTCGCTGGTGGGCCTGAGCGCCTCGTTCAACGTGTTGCTGGGCCTGATCCTGCTGGCCGGGCTGGGCCTGGGGTTCATCCTGATGAACCTCACGGTGTTCACCCAGACCCTGGCCGAGCGCCAGTTCCTGGGCATTGCCACCGCCCTCACCCAGTCGCTGCGGCTGGTGGGCGGGTTGCTGGGCACCGCGGTGATGGGCGTGCTGGTCAAGCTGCTGTACGCCAGCCACCTGCAAGGCGCGTTCGTTGCCGCCGGCCACGCCGACGCCCTGCCCCGTTATATCGACCCGCAAGTGCTGCTCAAGGCCAGCGACGACCCGGTGCTGCTGCACCTGGCGCGCCAGGCCCTGGCCCAGGCCCTGGGCAGCGGCCTGCTGCTGTGCGCAGGCCTGGGGGTGCTGGCCCTGTGGGTGCTGTACCGCTTGCCACCGGTGGCGCTGACCCGCGCCCCGGCCCCTGTTGCTCCTGACGAATAATAAAAAACTTTGACTGCCGCCATTGCCTGCCTCTCACAACATTGACTACAGCATGAGGAATAACCGATGGTGCTTTTGAATCGCGCAGCCAACCGCGCCCCCACCCTGCTGGCCGGCCTGTGCGGGCTGGTGATGGCCCAACAGAGCAACGCCGAGGGCTTTATCGAGGACAGCACCGCGAGCATTCTGGCGCGCAACTTCTTCAGCAATGCCGACAACCGCAGCGGCTCGGCCAACCCCAACTACACCCAGGAGTGGGGCCAGGGTTTCATCCTCAACTTCAAGTCCGGCTACACCCCGGGCACCGTCGGATTCGGTGTGGACGCCATCGGCATGCTGGGCATCAAGCTGGATTCGGGCAAAGGCACCCACTACAACCCGTCGGGCACGGCCTACAACGGCAACATCTTCCCCACCGACAATGGCCGCGCGGCCGATGAGTTCGGCAGCCTGGGCGCCACGGCGAAGATGCGTTTTGCCAAGACCGAAGTGCGCGCCGGTACCCTGGTGCCGATGCTGCCGGTGGTGATGTCCACCGACCGCCTGCTGCAACAGACCTTCAATGGCACGCAGATCCAGTCCAAGGATTTGAACAACTTCACCTTCATCGCCGGTCAACTGGACAGCGTCAAAGGCCGTGGGTCGACCAACCAGATGGGCATGTCGATCCCCGGTTCCAACAGCCGCCTGACCGGCAAGTTCGTGCACAAGTTCCAGTACGCCGGTGTGGACTGGAAAGCTACCCCCGACCTGTTGCTGCAGTACTACTACGGCGGCCTGGAAAACTTCTATAACCAGCACTTCCTGGGCCTGGTGCATAACTGGCAGGTGGGCCCCGGCACCCTGCGCACCGACCTGCGCTACTTCAACAACAGCTCGGCCGGCAAGAACGGCAGTGACTCGGACTACTACACCGCCGGCTACTACGGCGACGGCGTGACCAAGGGCAAGGTCGACAGCCAACTGTCCAGCGCCATGTTCACTTACAAGGTAGGTGCGCACACCATTGCTGCCGGCTACCAGCAGGTGACCGGGGACAGCGACGCGGTGTGGTTGAACCAGGGTGACGGCTCCACGTCGTACTTCATCACCGAATCGATGATCGGCAAGTTCCAGCGTGCCGGCGAGCGCACCTGGCAGGTGCGCTACGGTTACGACTTCGCCGCCCTGGGCGTACCGGGACTGACGTTCCTGGGCATGTATGAAAGCGGCTCGGGCGCACGGACCGCGACCGGCGACAAGAGCGAGTGGGAACGCAACCTGACCGTCAGCTACACGGTGCAATCGGGGCCGGCGAAGGATCTGAACATTGCCCTGCGCCATGCCTCGATGCGTACCGAGTTTACCGGGGTGCGTGATCAGGATGAGCACCGGGTGATTGTGAGCTATCCGATCAATCTGTTCTGATTCTGGGCTACCTGGCCCTTGTGGGAGCGGGCTCTGCCCGCGAAGGGCACACCGCCGTGTGTCAGCACCCATGCGGTGTGCCCTTCGCGGGTAGAACCCGCTCCCACACAGAACCTGCTCCCAAATGCAAGGTCGGCGGCGATTACAAGGGTTGTGTGCAGGCGACTTCGTCGAGCTTCAAGAGGAATTCCCCAAAGCCCTCCCGGCACTTGAAATCACGCCGCGCACTGGTGGTGACCGAATTGGTCGCCGTCCACACGATGCGCGCGCCGATGCGCTCCAGGTCCGCCACCAGCTGCACGTCTTCATGCGCCGCCAGATGCTGGAACCCACCGGCCTTCTCATAGGCCGCCGCGCTCAACCCCAGGTTGGCACCGTGAATGTGCCGATGCCCCTCCTCGAATCGATACCCTTCCAGGTAGCGCACCCGCGCCTGCTCGCTGTAACCCTGCCAGCTGTCCACCGCCACCGTGCCGCACACCGCATCGGCCTCGAAGGCCAACTGCCGGGCCAACCAATCGGCAGGTACCCGGGTGTCGGCATCGGTAAACGCCAGCCAGCGCGCACCGGCGTTGAGCAGCGTCTGAGCACCCACGGCGCGGGCCTTGCCGACGTTGCGGAACCACACCTCAAGCGTCGGATGGCCCATGGCCGCGGCCAGCGCGCCGGTATCGTCGCTGCAATCGTCCAGCACCACCAGCACCTGCACCGTCACCCCCGCCAACAGCGGATGCGCGGCGGCCACCTCGATGGAGGCCAGGCACTGCTCGATATACCGTGATTCATTGTGCGCAGGGATTACCACACCAATCATGTCTCGCCCTCCTCGGCCCACGCGGTGCCTGTAGCCAATCGACTGGTGGGGGGCGAAGAAGGTTTAAAAAATATGCGCGGGCAACTGACTTGAACTCGTCCGTACTGGGCTGCTCCATAGTGTATGGGCTTAACGAAGCCGTCTGACCGAGGAACCTGCCATGAGCAACGACAACAACCGCCCCGAAAACGCCCCGCCTCGCGACACCTCCGGCAAGCCGGTGAATGTGGTGAAGCGTGATCTTGAGGACAGCGATGACGATACCCGTGGGGTGGATGAGGTGATTACGCCGTCGTCTACCCGTGCCAAGGAGCAGGATGCGGAAACGCTGGAACGCAAGACGGCCGAAATCGAACGCAAGGTTGCCGACGGCAATTGATCACTTGCCTAAACCCTTAGCCGCTGCCGCCAGGCTGCGCTGGGCCTTCGCCTCACTATAAATCTTCAGTGAAAGTGGCGGCCAGCGCAGCAGCGGCTACAGGGCTTGGTCTCCATTCATCCGCCCCCCGCCAAACGACCATTCCTGCGCCGCCGTGGTGTTGATCACCACCATCACATCCTCCGGATCCAGCCCCACCGCCTGCTGCAGACGCGTCACCAGCGTCTGGTAGAACGCTCGCCGGGTGCTGTCGCTGCGCGGCTTGCCGGCGGTGATGGCGATCAGGGTGAAGGCGTCGCTGCGCGGGCCGCCCAGGTAATGACGGTCGAACATCAACTCACCCGGTGTGTACTGGTGGATCGTCTGGAAGCGATCGCTGGGCGGCACGTCGAAGGTGTCGACCATGGCCTGGTGCACGGTGGTGGACAGGTTTTGCAGGTACTGCGGCGAGCGGCCTTGCAGCAGGGAGATACGCACGAACGGCATGGCGGAATCCTTGGGAACTGTTGACGAGCGCAAGGCTAGCAAGGGACGATATTCCCGAATATCAGATTAGTTTGAATTGACGATCCACTTTTTCAGGACAATCCCCATGCGCCTCCCCGCCTTCGACCTGGATGTATTGCGCACCTTTGTCACCGGGGTGGAGCTGGACAGTTTCGCCAAGGCGGCCGAGCGGCTGGGGCGCTCCACCTCGGCGGTCAGTGCGCAGTTGAAAAAGCTGGAAGACCAGGTGGGCGCACCGGTGCTGGCGCGCGCGGGGCGTGGGCTGGTGTTGACGCCGCTGGGGGAGTTGTTGCTGAGCCATGCGCGGCGATTATTGAGCCTCAATGACGAAATTTTCGGCCATTTGCACGGTACTCAGGCCCAAGGCACGCTGCGGTTGGGGCTGCAGGAGGACTTTGGCGAGCATCTGCTGAGCCAGGTGTTGCAGCGTTTCGCTGCGGTCTACCCGCGCATCAATCTGGAGGTGCGCCTGGGTCGCAGCGCGGAGCTGTTGCCGCTGATCGACAGCGCCCGCCTGGATGTGGCGCTGGCTTGGGACACCGGGGTCAGGACGGCTTGGGCGACACACCTGGGGCACACGCCGATGCGCTGGATCGGGGCGCCGGCCAGACGCTTCCCGGCTGACGAACCCTTGCCGCTGGTGCTGTTCGACGCCCCTTGCGTATTGCGCAGCGCGGCCATCGAGGCCCTGGATGCGGCCGGAATCGCCTGGCGCATTGCCCTGACCAGCCCCAGCGTGGCGGGACTGTGGGCGGCGGTGAACGCCGGGTTGGGGGTGACCTTGCGCACCGACATCGGCTTACCGGCGCCATTGAGGGTGCTGACTGAGCTACCGGCGCTGCCGAGCATAGGCTATGTGCTGCACCGGGCCCGGGAGCACGGCGGCGCGGCGGTGGATGACCTGGTGCAGATGATCGGGCAGGCGATGGCCTGAGTTCAGCGTTGAGGGGCCGGGCCAGCACAGCCTTCGGCAGCGGCTACGGGGGTGGCGAGCTTTTTCTCGAGGGTGGCGATGGGTGGGGCGTAGAGGAAGCCGAACGAGACGCTGTTGTGGCGGCCCTTGACCTTGTGGTGCATCAAGTGGGCGTGGTACAGGCGCTGCAGGTAGGGGTGGCGCGGGCTGGGCCGCACCGGCCAGTGGCGGTGGACGATGCCGTCGTGGAAGAACATGTAGATCAGGCCGTAGCCCGCCACGCCGGCGCCGATGCTGTGGACCACAGTGCCCCCCAACAGCAGCAGGCTGACGGCGATGATGGCCAGGGCCAGCAGGAACACGTCATTGGCTTCGAGCGCACCCAGGTGCTCCTCATGGTGCGAGCGATGCAGCCACCAGCCCGGGCCGTGCATGATGTACTTGTGCGCCAGGGTGCCGACGGCCTCCATGGCGACCAGGGTGGTGAGGAAGATGAGGAAGTGGGTGATCATGGGGGGAGGATACATTGAAAGTGGGGTGGGGCCGAGGTGCCTGGCTTGAATTTTTTGGTGGTCATGAGATCGCGCGCCGCCCGCGCGGCGCTTCGCGGGCAGAGCCCGCTCCTACATTTGTTTCGGGCCAATTTTGCCAGTGCCATCACCTGGTCCGCTTTGTTTTTTCACTGCAGATTTGTAGTGAACCAACAAAGCGATCGAGGTGATCTTGCAGGCATAACTGGCCCGAAACAAATGTAGGACCGGGCTTGCGCGTGAGGCGGGGAAGCGCC
>KI547174.1:58676-81208 GCA_000497835.1 gamma proteobacterium L18
ACTGCAGATTTGTAGTGAACCAACAAAGCGATCGAGGTGATCTTGCAGGCATAACTGGCCCGAAACAAATGTAGGACCGGGCTTGCGCGTGAGGCGGGGAAGCGCCGCGCGGGCGGCGCGCGATCTCATGCCCCCCCCAAAACTCAAGCCATGCCCCCCAGGGTCCCCACAACCCTAAACCCGCCACCCCAACCCCAACGCCTTATGCAACGCCGCAAAATCCTTCAACAACTGCGCATCCCCACTGATCCGGTTCTGCTGCGCATCAAACCGAGTACGCTCCGCATCCAGCCAGTCCAGGGTACTGGCCGTCCCCGCCTTATAGCGCTCGCGAGTCAAGCTGGCCGCCCGGCCTGAAGACGCTTCGATCTCCCGCAACAACACCACGTTCTGGCGCTGATGCCCATACCGCGCCAGCGACGTATCCGCATCGCGCAAGGCCTGCAGCACCACGCTGCGGTAATGCGCCTGCGCTTCATCGCGCCCCGCTTCGGCGCTGTCGACGCTGGCGGCCACGCGGCCGAAATCCAGTGCGTTCCAGGTCAGGCGCGGCAGCAGCAACCAGGTGCCATTGTCCTTGCGAAACAGGTGCGAAGGCTCGGCAGCGCTGAAGCCCAGGTCGCCCATCAGCGACAGTTTGGGGAACCAGTCAGCCTTCTTTTCACCGATCTGCGCGTTGCTGGACGCCAGTTGCCGCTCGGCAGCACGGATGTCCGGGCGCGCCTTGAGCAGCGCGGCCGGGTCGGTAAGCGGCACGCTGGCCGGCACCGTGGGCAGGTCCACCGGCTTGGCCAGGCGCGCGTCCAGCTCGCCCGGTTCCAGGCCACAGAGCACCGCCAGCTCGTCCAGCGAATCGATGATCTGCGCCTGCAACGGCAGGCGCTGGGCCTGGGTGGTCTGCAGTTGCGTGGTCACCTGTTCCAGTTGCAGTTGCGAGGCCACGCCCCGGGCGCGGCGCTGCTGGGTAAGGTCCAGCACCTGGCTTTCCAGGTCGGCGGTGGCGTCGACCAGGGCCAGGCGTGCCTGGCGGTCGCGCAGGTCGACGTAGGCCTGCACCACTTCGGCGGCCAGTTGCACCTGGGTGTCGGCCAGATCGGCCTGGGAGGCATCGGCGCTGGCCGAAGCGGCTTCAATGGCGCGGCGCGTGCCGCCGAACAGGTCCACTTCCCAGCTGGCGTCGAAGTCGGCCAGGTAGAACTGCACCGGCCCACGGCCGCCACCGCCGCTGTCACTGCCAGTCAGCGACGACAGATCGGGCGAGCGCATGCGCAGGCTGGTGGCGTTGGCGCTGAGCTTGGGCATGCCGTCGGCCTGCTGGCTGTGCAGGCCGGCGCGGCTTTGGCGCAGGCGGGCCAAGGCGGAATGGATGTCGGGGCTGTCCTTGAGCGCGGACTCCACCAGTTCGTTCAGTTGGGTATCGCCCAGGCCGCGCCACCAGTCGGCGGCCGCCGGAGCGGTAGCGGCCTGCGGGTCGGCATGGGGCAGGCGGCCAGCGGCCACGCTGTCACGCGCCACCACCGGCGCGCCGTGGTAGTCAGGGCCCACGGTGCAACCGGCCAGCAGGGCCAGTACCAGGGCCGAAGTCAGGGTTCTGTCGATCATGGATGGCTCGCCGGTTTTTTCAGGAGTAAGGCCAGGGGCACGCACACCACCAGGGCAATGCCCAGCAGGTAGAAACATTCGTTGAAGGTCATCACCGTGGCCTGGGTGGCGATATTGCTGGCCAACTGCGCCGAGGCCTTGAGCTGCGCCAGCGCCTGATCGCCAGTCTGGGCCAGGAAGCTGGCGGTCTGGCCGGCCATGTAGTCCTGGCCCTGGGTGCTGTTGGCGGTCAGGGACTCGCGGATCACGTCGTCGTGGTAGGTGTTGCGACGGTCGATCATCACCCCCATCAGCGCCAGGCCGATGGAGCCGCCCAAGTTGCGCGACATGTTGTACAGCCCCGCCGCATCGCCCGCTTCATCGTTGGCCACCGCCGCCATCGCCGCCTGGTTGAGGGGCATCATCGCCAGAATCTGCGCGAAGCCGCGCAGCAGCTGCGAGCCGTAAAAGTCATGGCCCACGCTGAGGGCGGTCAGGCCGATGTCCATGGCGCAGCTGATGGCGAACATCACCAAGCCGATGCCCACCAGCCAGCGGCTGTCATAGCGCTGCAACAGCGTTGGCAGTATGGGCATCAACAGGAACGCCGGCAGGCCCGAGAGCAGCATGATCGACCCGGCTTGCTGGGCGTTGTAGCCGGCCACGGTGCCAAGGAACTGCGGCAGCAGGTAGGAGATGCTGTAGATCGCCGCGCCCACCGTCGACACGATCAGAATCACGCTGGCGTAGCGCGGGTTGCGCAGCAGGCTCAGGCGCACGATGGGCCGCTTGGCCGTCACCTGCCCCACCGCCACCAGGCAGAATCCCAGGAACGACAACAGGCTCAGCCAGACAATCATGTGCGACTCGAACCAGTGCTCGCGCTGGCCTTCTTCCAGCACCACGGTCAGCGTACTCAGGCCCAGGGCCAGGCCGAGGATGCCTACCCAGTCGGCCTTGATGAACTGCTGCAGATCAGCCTTTTCCGGGCGCAACCCGGTCCACAACAGCGCCACCAGCGCCAGGCTGATGGGCAGGTTGAGAAAGAAGCACCAGCGCCAACTGGCGTTTTCGGTCAGCCAGCCGCCCACCACCGGGCCCATCAACGGCCCCAGCAGCACGGTCAGGCCGAAGATAGCCATGCCCGCCGACATCTGATGCTTGGGCAGGCGCGTGCGGATGATGGTCTGCGCGGTGGGGATCATCGCGCCGCCGGCAAAGCCCTGGCCGATGCGCCCCAGCACCATGCCCATCAGGGTGGTGGACAGGCCGCAGTACATGGAAAACACGGTGAACATGATCGCCGTGCCCATCAGGAAGCGGCGCAGGCCGAATACCCGGGTCAACCAGGCGGCCAGGGGGATCATGACGATTTCGGACATCAGGTAGCCGGTGGAAATCCACGTGCCCTCGGTGCCCGAGGCGCCGATCTGGCCCTGGATCTGCGGCAGCGCCGAGTTGGTGATGGAGATGTCCAGGGTGGCCAGCAGCGCGCCCAGGGAGCCGGCGGCCACGGCCACCCAGTCACTGAGCGAGGCGTTGGCTTCGCGCGGCGCGCGGGCCGGTGCTGCCAGGGTCTCAGCCATGGGTGCGGGTGTCCACGTCGACGGTCACCGACAGGCCGGGCACCAGCACTTTGCGCACGTCATCCGGCACGTCCATCTGGATGCGCACCGGCACCCGCTGCACGATCTTGGTGAAGTTGCCGGTGGCGTTCTGCGACGGCAACAGGGCGAACTGCGAGCCGGTGCCCGGCGACAGGCTGTCGATGTGCCCGGCCAGGTCCTGGCCCGGCAGCGCGTCGACGTGCACGGTGACCTTCTGGCCGGGGCGCATGTCGCCGATCTGGGTTTCCTTGAAGTTGGCGGTCAGGTAAAGGGCCTGCACGGGCACGACCGTCAGCAGGCGGGTGCCGGGCTGGGTGAACTGCCCTACCCGCACGCTGCGGTCAGCCACGCGGCCGGCCAGGGTGCTGACCACCGTGGTGTCGTCCAGGTCCAGCTGCGACTGGCGGGCGCTGGCCTGGGCCACCACCAGCTGCGCGCGGGCCTGTTGCAGTTGCGCCTTGAGGATGCCGGTGCGGGTCTGCGCCGATTGCAGCGCGGCCTGGTGCGCGGCCTGGCCGGTGGTGGCCTGGGCGAGCTTGTTGTTGAGCTCGGCCAGGCGCTCTTCGGTTTCGGCGCCGGACTTGGCCAGCGGCGCGTAACGATTGACCTCGGCACGGGCGTGCTGGGTATCGGCGCCCGCCCGGCCAGCTCGGCACGGGCCTGGGCGATGCTGGCGTCCTGTTGCACCAGGTCGGCCTCGGCCTTGGCCACGTCGGCCTCGCGGGAGGCCACGGTGGCCAGCGCTTCGTCCAGGGCCGCCTGGTACTTGCGGGCATCCAGGCGCACCAGCGGCTGGCCCAGCTCGACGGTCTGGTTGTCGGCCACCAGCACCTCGGTCACGTAGCCGCCCACCTTGGGCGCCACGGTCATGCTGTCGGCCGCCAGGTACGCGTCATCGGTGCTTTCGATGAAGCGCCCGTGCAGCCACCAATAGCCGCCCCACACCAGGGCCGCCAGCACGATCAGCAGGCCCAGGCCCATCAGCACCTTGCGGGGGCCGGCCCGTTGCGGCTCATCGACCACGGGGGAAAGTTGCTCTTGCGCACCGAGAGGGCGATCGACGGACATGCCGGGGGCTCCAAAATATTCCAGTCGATACAAAATGTGACGGTGGCGAATTTATGTCAAGTGATATATTTTGCTTGCACACCCTACAGGCGCTTTGACATGGCACGACATCGACCCGCGAAAGAAGGCGGCTACCAGCGCGGCGAAGAAACCCGCTCGCGCATCATCGAGGCGGCCATGGGGCTGTTCGCCGAACGCGGTTACGAGGGGGCCTCCACCCGTGACATCGCCACGGCGGCGGGGGTGAATGCCCCTGCCCTGCAGTACTATTTCGACAACAAGGAAGGCGTGTACGTCGCCTGTGTCGACCACATCCTGATGCACATCTGGGAACAGTTGAGCGGCGTGGTGATGCACGCCGAAGCGCTGCTGGAGGACGCCGACGCCACCGACACCGCGCTGATCGACGCTTACCTGGAGGTGCTGGGCGGCTTCGTCAGCTTCATCCACGACACCCCACAAAGCAGCGACTGGCGGCTGTTCATGGCCCGCGAACAGGCCGGCCTGGGGCCGCCCGCGGCGTTCGAGATGATGAACCAGGGCTTCAACCAGCGCCTGAGCAGCGTCACCCGCGGCATCGTCGGCCGCCTGACCGGGCGCAGCGCCGATGATGAGGTGACGATCATTCGGGCCATGGCCTTCAACAGCCAGGGCATGGCCTTCCGCGTACTGCGCCGGCCGGTGCTGCGGGCGTTGGGCTGGGACACCATTGACCGGGCGCGGATGGAGACCGTGCGCGATACGTTGCTGTCGCAGAACCGGTTGACCCTGGAGGCGCTGGTGCGCGAAAGGCTGGCGGCGCAGGAATAATGCCGAAAAAACAAGGCTGACAACGCCGCCCTCACAGGCCATGGTACGGTGCAATAGACCGTGGGAGCGGGCTCTGCCCGCGAAGCGCCGCGCGGGCGGCGCTCGATCTCAACAACGCCATAAAACCCCAAGACATGCCCCCCCCTTGTGGGACCGGGCGAAGCTCGGGAAGCGGCCAGCCGAGATTCCGAGTCGTCCGCTTCCCGAGCTTCGCCCGGTCCCACAGTCAGTGGAGTGGTTGCGCGGTTAGCCTTCAGGCGCATGTCTTGGGGGTGGTGTGGCGCTCTTGAGATCGAGCGCCGCCCGCGCGGCGCTTCGCGGGTAGAACCCGCTCCCACAGTTTGTTGCACCGTACCATGGCCTGTAAGACCGAGTTGTCAGCCTTGTGCGCTCGACAGGGGGCCGAGGGTGCCAGCCCTCACCCCATCACCACCTGATTGCGACCCTGCGCCTTCGCCTGATACAGCGCCTGGTCCGCCGTGCTGAAGCTGTCGCGCGATGACACGCCCGGCCCCACCACCGCCGCGCCGATGCTCACGGTGACCCGCCCAAAGCTTGAGCGCCGATGCTCGATGTCCAGATCCTGAATGCCTCGGCGTAGCGCTTCCAACGCCTGATGCACCGCCTTGGCCGGCATGCCGCTGGCCAGCAGGCCGAATTCTTCGCCGCCCAGGCGGCCGGCAATCAGGTGGTGCTGATCGGCCACGGCCTGGATCACCGCCGCCACCTTGCGCAGGCAGTCATCGCCGGCCGGGTGGCCGTAGGTGTCGTTGTATTGCTTGAAGTAATCGATGTCCACCATCACCGCCACCAGGGTCTGGCCCACGGGCGCTTCCTGCCATTTGCGCTGGATGCTTTCCAGCATGAAGCGGCGGTTGAACAGTTGCGTCAACGGGTCAATGGCGGTGGCGGTGCGCAGCGCCAGGTCGTTTTCGATCATGGCGCGCAGGTGCACCAGCAAGTCCCGTTGCGCAGCGTCCAGGGTGGCCGGTTGCGGGTCCATGGCGCACAGCACGCCCACCACTTCACCCCCCGGCACACGCAAGGGGATGGCGGCGTAGAAGCGTATGAAAGGCGCGGCGCTGACCAGTTGGCACTGGGCGTAGCGGGCGTCCTGGCGGGCATCCTCGACCACGAACACGTCCTGCTGACGCACCACGTAATCGGCCAGGGAACGGCCGCGCGGGATGATGTCCAGGATCAGGCCGGCTTCGGCGCGGTAGTGCTGATGCTCGGCATCCAGCAGGATCACCGCGCTGTAGGCAGTGCCCAGGGCGGTCTTGAGGATGGCCACGGCGTGGCGGAAGCACTCGCGCATCACCTGGTCGTCGTGCAGCAGCCATTCGATGATCGCGTGTTCAGGTTCGGGGCTGTCCGCGCTGGACTGTACCCGGCTGGCGGGGCGATCAAGGGAGGTGATGAGACTCACGACGTGCCTCTGAACGGATGATTGTTGGAAGGTATCGTCATCCGGTTGAAAAGCTTGAGTCCGGTGGTCGGGTTTAAAGTCGATACACCGCGTCGCCTGCATCGCGACCAAGGTCGGCTCCTACGCGGTCGGGGTAGGAGCCGACCTTGGTCGCGATCCAGACGACGCGGTCTCTGCCCCGAATGCCATCAGCTCTCCCCTTCCACATCCTCCAGACTGAACGTCTCGGTATGGTCGTCATAGGAGAAGATCTCGGCATACCGCCCCCAGCTGATCACGCTCTCCAGGGTCTGCTCCACCGCCGAATCGGTCAGTGAGTCCTCCAGCTCCTGCTCGAAGCGCACCCGCGGCGCGTGGTGGCCGCGGCGGCCCTGCAGAATGCCGCGAATGCGTGCGGCCAGCGGCACGTTGCGCACAAGGTGGTCGGCGAACAGGGTCTTGCGCTCCTGGGTGCCCTCCTCGGCAAACACCTTGCCCGCGTCGGTCAGGCTGATGTCGGCGCCCTTGAGTTCGACAAAACCCAGGTGTTCGAGCATTTCGGCCACGGGGAACAGGTCGTCCACCTCCAGCAGCAACCGCTCGGCCACCACGGCCATGCCCGCGCGGCCGTGGTACGGCTCGGCGGCCAGGGCCTCCATCAGGCCGGCCATCAGGTTGGTGGAGACGTTGGGCAGCGAGCTGCCCACCTTCAGTTCGGCGCGGCCTTTGCTGGCGTCGGCGCTGCGGCGGTCGGTCATCAGCGCGTAGATATCGTCCACCAGGTTGCGGAACCTGGGTTCCAGGCGGTTGCGCGGGTGGGCGAACGGCACGTTGATCTGCGCCACCACGCGGCCCGGGTTGGACGACAGCACCAGAATGCGGTCGCACATCAGCACCGCTTCCTCGATGTTGTGGGTGACGATCAGGATCGACTTGATCGGCAGCTGCTTGTCGCTCCACAGGTCCAGCAGGTCGGTGCGCAGGGTTTCGGCGGTCAGCACGTCGAGGGCCGAGAACGGTTCGTCCATCAGCAGCAACGTGGGGTTGACCACCAGGCCACGGGCGAAGCCCACGCGCTGGCGCATGCCGCCGGACAGCTCGCGCGGGTAGGCGTTTTCAAAACCGTCCAGGCCGATCAGGTCGATGGCCGCCAGGGCGCGCTGACGGGCCTCCTTGCGCGGCACCTTGAGCGCGTGCAGGCCCGCTTCCACGTTTTCCAGCACGGTCAGCCACGGGAACAGCGCGAAGGTCTGGAACACCATGGCCACGCCTTCGGCCGGGCCGGTCAGCGGTCTGCCCTGGTACAGCACCTCGCCGGCGCTGGGTTCGATCAGGCCGGCGATGATGCGCAACAAGGTCGATTTGCCGGAGCCGGAGCGGCCCAGCAGGCCAACGATCTCGCCCTCATGCAGGGTCAGGTCGACGTCGCTGAGCACCTGCAGCGCCTCCTTGCCCTTGCCGAAGCCACGACTGACGTTGCTCAGGGAGAAAATCTGCGCCGCGGCGTTGCCCGGGTGTTGATTCAAGGTATTCATGCTCGCAGCCCCATTCAATTCATGCGCAACTTGTTTTCGGCCATGGTGTACATCGGTCGCCACACCACGCGGTTGAACACCACCACGAACAGCGACATCACCACCACCCCCAGGGTGATCTTGGGGAAGTCGCCGGCGGCGGTGGTCTGGGCTATATAGGCGCCCAGGCCATGGGCCGCGACCTTGTCCTGCCCCCAGGTGACGAACTCGGAAACGATGCTGGCGTTCCAGGCGCCACCCGAGGCGGTGATCGCGCCGGTGACGTAATACGGGAAGATCCCCGGCAGCATCACCGTGCGCCACCACTGCCAACCGCGGATACGGAAGTTCGCCGCCGCCTCGCGGAAGTCATTGGGAAACGCCGTGGCCCCCGCGATCACGTTGAACAGGATGTACCACTGGGTGCCCAGCACGATCAGCGGGCTGAGCCAGATGTCCGGGTTCAGGTGATAGTGCAGGATGACGATGACGAACACCGGGAACAACAGGTTGGCCGGGAACGCGGCCAGGAACTGCGCCAGCGGCTGGACCTTTTCCGCCCACTTGGGGCGCAGGCCGATCATTACCCCCAGCGGCACCCAGATCAGCGAAGCCACGGCGATTAGCAGCAGTACCCGCAGCAGGGTGATAAAGCCCAGCCCCAGCACGTGCACGCATCCGTCCAGGCCCACTTCGGCGCCCACGTACTGCACGATGTGCCACAGGGCATACAGGGTCAGCGCGCCGATGGCGGCGTTCCACACCCAATCGACCAGGCGCGAGGCCGCAGGGCTTGGGGTGGAGCGACGGGCCCGGCGCGGCAGGCTGAAGCGGCGGTTGCCCAGGCGCCCGATGGTGCGCGTGATGGGCCGCAGCAGGCGCTGCACCAGGCGCGTGCGCTGGATCAGGTTGAGCACCCAGGACTCCGGCGCGCCGGCCTGGGAGGCGGTGTTTTCCATGCGGAACTTGTCGGCCCAGGCCACCAGCGGGCGGAACAGGAACTGGTCGTACAGCACGATGACCACCACCATGGCCAGGATCACGTACCCCACTGCGGCCAGGTCCTGCTGCAGGATCGCGGTGGCCAGGTAGGCGCCCACGCCCGGCAGGGTGATGGTCTGGTCACCCACTGTAATCGCCTCGGAGGCCACCACGAAGAACCAGCCGCCGGACATGCTCATCATCATGTTCCACACCAGCCCCGGGATGGCGAACGGCACGTCCAGCTTCCAGAACTTCTGCCAGGCCGACAGCTGCAGGTTGCTGGCCACCTCGGTGAGGTCGCGCGGCAGCATGCGCAGCGACTGGTAGAAGCTGAACGTCATGTTCCAGGCCTGGCTGGTGAAGATGGCGAAGATGGCCGCGCATTCGGCGCCCAGCACCCGGCCGGGGAACAGCAGCAGGAAGAAGGTCACGGTGAACGAGATATAGCCCAGCACCGGCACCGATTGCAGGATGTCCAGCACCGGCACCAACAGCTTCTCGGCGCGCCGGCTCTTGGCCGCCAGGGTGCCGTAGACCAGGGTGAACACCAGCGATGCGGCCATGGCGGCGAGCATGCGCAAGGTGGTGCGCACGGCGTACTCAGGCAGGTTGGCCGGGTCCAGCGAGATGGCCTGGCTTTGCAGGGTGGAGATCGGCGCCCAGGTCTGGTGCGCGCCAATGGAGAAAAACAGCAGGAAGCCCACCACCAAGGGCAGGGCCATGAGGTCCCAGCGGTTGGGCAGCATCCGCAGCGTCGAAGCCGGAAGATAGTGGCGCAGTACCTTGTTCATGGGGCAGATTCCGGCAAGGTGTCGAACGGGGGTTCACGACGGCACGCCTAGGCCGCGCCATCGGGGCGGAGTATAGGTTCGCGATTATGACGATGGCGTAAAATCGGCGCTGTGTTAACGCTTTGTTCAGGAAACTGCCCTGTGTGGGAGCGGGCTCTGCCCGCGAAAAGGTCGCCGCAGGCAGTGGGGTAGAACGCGGTGTTCTTTTCGCGGGTAGAACCCGCTCCCACACAGGGGCCGCGCCATGGGGGCCCGAGCCCCTGACTGCCCGGTGTTAGATCTTGTGGCCCGCCTGCTGGGCCTTGTAGATGCCGGTGTGCCCCGACACCAGGTAGCTGGCCACACAG
This sequence comes from gamma proteobacterium L18, assembly GCA_000497835.1. GTDB lineage: Bacteria > Pseudomonadota > Gammaproteobacteria > Pseudomonadales > Pseudomonadaceae > Aquipseudomonas. The sequence continues at coordinate 68,787 of KI547174.1, forward strand.
GCCACCGCCGCCAGCGGGCCGATGTCGGCGCCGAACAGTTCCATGGCCATGATGATGGTCGCCAGCGGGGTGTTGGCTGCCCCCGCGAACACCGCGACAAAGCCCAGCCCCGCCAGCATCGCGAACGGCAGGTGCAGCAGCGGCGCCAGGGCGTTGCCCAGGGTGGCGCCGATGTAGAACAGCGGCGTCACTTCACCGCCCTTGAAGCCCGAGCCCAGCGAGGCCACGGTGAACACCAGCTTGCCCAGCCAGTCCCATGGCGCCGCGGGAACCTGGAACGCCTGGACGATACTGGGGATGCCCAGGCCGATGTAGTCGTAGGCGCCCAGGGCCCACACCGCCACGGCAATCACGATACCGCCCACGAACGGACGCAGCGGCGGATAGGCGATCACCCGCTTCACCCAGGCGCCCAGCCGGTGGGTGGCGGTGGCGAACAACAGGCCGGCCAGGCCGAAGATAACGCCGGCGATCAGTACCGCCAGCAGGCTCCACGGCCCCACCGGCACGATCTCGCCAATGGCGTAATGCGTGTGCTGCGCCCCCCAGGCCAGGCCCACCTGATCGGCGACAATGGCCGCGACCATGCACGGGAACAACGCGTCATAGCGCATGCGCCCGATGGCCAGCACTTCAAGGCCGAACACCGCGCCCGCCAGCGGCGTGCCGAAAATCGAGGCAAAGCCTGCGGCGATGCCGGCCATGAGGATGATGCGCCGGTCTTCGCGGCGCAGGCGCAGCACGTGGGTGAGCTGGTCGGCCAGCGCACCGCCCATCTGCACCGCCGTGCCCTCGCGGCCCACCGAGGCGCCGAACAGGTGCGACACCAGGGTGCCGCCCAGCACCAGCGGCACCATGCGCAAGGGCACCACGTTCTTGGGGTCGTGAATTTCATCAATCAGCAGGTTGTTGCCCGCCTCCACCGTTTTGCCCAGGCGGTAGTAAATCCAGCCCACTGCGAAGCCTGCCACCGGCAGCAGCGCGATCAGCCAGCGATGGCCTTCGCGCACGCCGGTGACGTAGTCCAGGGCAAACAGGAAAAAGGCCGACGCGCTGCCAGCCAGCAGGGCCACGACGCTGGCCAGCAGCAGCCATTTGCCGATGTAGGGCAGTAGTTGGAGTTGTTCGAAGCGTTTGAGTCGAGACATGGCGTCAGTCACACAAAAGGTTGAATGTGCCTGACCAGAAGGGATTGGTTGCGCGTACGCCTACAGCCCCTGATGGTCAGGTGGTTGTAGGCATCATCAGCTGCGGCCAGCGCGGCGGTTCGGGGAGGAATGCCATCTCCGGGCGGGCATCATAGCCAGATGCGCCGGGCTTTTACAACCACGGCGCGGGCTACAGATCTGTAGCAGCAGCTGTCTTGAAACCGCGCGCCCCCATCGCGACTAAAGTCGGCTCCTATGCCGCCCGGGGTAGCAGCCGGCCTTGGCCGCGATGCGGGCGACGCCGTTCTGTAGCAGTAACTGGATTGAAACCGCGCCGCCACCATCGCGACTAAAGTCGGCTCCTACGCTGTCCGGGGTAGGAGCCGGCCTTGGCCGCGATGCGGGCGACGCCGTTCTATAGCAGTAACTGGCTTGAAACCGCGCCGCCACCATCGCGACTAAAGTCGGCTCCTACGCTGTCCGGGGTAGGAGCCGGCCTTGGCCGCGATGCGGGCGACGCCGTTCTGTAGCAGTAACTGGCTTGAAACCGCGCCGCCCCCATCGCGACTAAAGTCGGCTCCTACGCTGTCCGGGGTAGGAGCCGGCCTTGGCCGCGATGCGGGCGACGCCGTTCTGTAGCAGTAACTGGCTTGAAACCGCGCCGCCCCCATCGCGACTAAAGTCGGCTCCTACGCCGCCCGGGGTAGCAGCCGGCCTTGGCCGCGATGCAGACGCCGCCGCCTGTAGCGGCCGAAGGTTGCGTCACGCCCCCCGCGGTGTTTCAGGGAGTGCGCGGTGTCCGTGACGCGACCTGCGGCCGCTGCTACAAGGATTGTGGCGCCCTTGCCACCAGCGGTAGGGAAACCGCCCATTGCTGCGCTGGCGCATCCAGCAACACCACCTGCTCAGCCCTCATTGCCCCACGGCCATGGCGTATTTGCGCGCCGCCGGGGCCACGTCGATGTTCTCGCCCCAGCGCGGCATGTCGTCGACCTCAAGGCCAAAACTGTCCAAAGCCCGCGCCACGCTGTGGTCGATGATATCGGCCAGGCTGTTGGGGTGGGTGTAGAACGCCGGCACCGGCGGGTGGATCACCCCGCCCAGGTCGCTGACGGTGAGCATGTTGCGCAGGTGCCCTGAGTGCAGCGGCGCTTCGCGCACCATCAGTACCAGGCGCCGGCGCTCCTTGAGCACCACGTCGGCGGCGCGGGTCAGCAGCGTGGTGGTCACGCCGCTGGCGACTTCGGCCAGGGTGCGCACTGAGCACGGCGCCACCAGCATGCCCAAGGTGCGGAACGAGCCGCTGGCGATGCTGGCGCCAACGTCGGCAATCGGGTGCACGTGGTCAGCCAAGGCGTACAGCTGCTCGCGGCTGAGTTCGGTTTCGTACGAGCGGGTCATCTCGGCGGCCTTGGACACCACCAGGTGGCTCTCGACGTTGAGGGCCTTGAGCATCTGCAGGGCGCGGATGCCGTAGATGATGCCGGTGGCGCCGCTGATGCCTACTACGAGTCGTTGACGTTGGCTACTCATGCCGGCCTCCGGGGGAACAGTTCAGGGGCGTAGGGGTGCGGGTCGACGTCGACGAATTCGGCGCGGGTGAAGTGCTCGCGCAGATGGAACGGCGCCGTGCAGTCGAAGATGGTCTTGCAGGTGTTGCCGCGCACCAGCAATGCCGGGTTGTATTCCGGGCCTTGCGAGGGGTCGAGTACATGGCCTGGCACACAGGGCAGGAAGATCGTGTCCATGTCGCCCTGGTAGCGGGTCTGCATGGCCCACAGCACGTCGTCGGAGTCGAACGGGTCGACGTCTTCGTCCACCAGAATCACGTTCTTCAGTTCGCGGTACACGCCCAGGGCGATGATCGCCGCCTGGCGCTGACGGCCTTCGTCACCGGCCTTGCGCTTGGCCACCTGCAGGATCGCCAGGAACTTGCCGCCGCCTGCCGTGTGGGCATAGACGTTGACCAGAAAGCCCGGCATGGCCAGGTCCACGGCGTTGCGGATGCTGGCTTCGGTGGGGATGCCGGCCAGGTTGGTGTGTTCCTCGCCCGGGCCTACCAGTGTTTGCAATATGGCGTCGCGACGCATGGTCACGGCGGTCACGCGGATAATCGGCAGCGCCGGGTTGGCCGGACCATTGTAGCCGGGGAACTCCGGCATGGCGTGGCCGGTGTTGGTGTTGATGTCTTCGCGCATGCGCTCGTAGGGCAAAATCTCGCCTTCGATGACGATTTCAGCGCGGGCGATGGATTTCTGTTTCACGCTGACTGCGTCCACCAGCTCCACGCCTCGCCCACGCAGGCCGCCGGCGATTTTCAGTTCATCGAAGCCCAGCGGCGTGGTCGGCGCCTCGAAGCAGGCGCCGATGGGGATCGCCGGGTCCAGGCCCATGTTGATGGTGATGGGCAGTGGCTTGCCGGCGGCTTCGGCCTTCTGGCGGAAGTGGTCGATGTGGCGGTCGGGGGCGAAGAAGATGGTCAGCTTGTCACGGTCCTGCACGCACAGGCGGTGGATGGTGACATCGGTGTGGCCCAACTCCGGGTCGCTGCCCAGCACCAGGCCCAGGCAGAAGAACGGCCCGGCGTCTTCGGCAGTGTTGGTGGGTGCGGGTAGCAGGGTGCGAATGTCGAAATCAGGGTCCTGGGCGTTGAAGACGATTTCCTGGCACGGCGCATCGGCATGCTCGACCATCACCGGGTCGATGGGATGTTTCACCGCTTCGCCCATGCGCTCGGCAAGCTTTTCCGGGGCGCTGTCCAGCAACAGCCCCACGCGTTCGCGGCTGGCCATCAGGCCCACCAGCACGCGGGAATGGGGGTAGCCTTCGATGGTGTTGAAGATCATCGCCGGGCCCAGCTGGGTGGGGCGCTTGACCGTGCCGCCGGCACCGATGCGGCGGTAGACGCCGGCCAATTGCGCGTCGGGGTTCACCGGGTGGTCGGTTTCCAGCAGTTGGCCGGGATGCGCCTGCAAACGCGCCAGGGCGCTGCGCAGGTCGTTGATAGGTTGTTTGTCCATGGGTTCTGGGCCCTCATTTGGCGCTACACGTAAGGTAGGTCAACGATGAACCCAAACGGATGGATGATCCATCCACTGGAAGGTGCATTATTGATAAGAAAAAACTTATAATTCAACCATGACGATTTCCCTGCGACGCCTCGCCTATTTCCTCGACGTGTGCGAGACCCTGCACATCGGCAAGTCCGCCGAGCGCCTGGGCATTGCCCAGCCGGCGCTGAGCCAGCAGATCAAAAAGCTGGAAACCGAACTTGCGGTGCAATTGTTTTTCCGGCGCAAGCGCGGCATCGAGCTGACCGTGGCCGGCGCAGCCTATCGGCTGGAGGTGCAACGGCTGCTGCAGATGCACGAGCAGGCCAGCGAGGTGGCCCAGCGCACGGCGCGTGGCGAGCTGGGCTCCCTGCACCTGGCCTACGTGGGCTCGGCGATGTTCGAGCCCGAGTTCCCGGCGCTGCTCAAGCGCTTGCGCAGCCAATACCCCGGCGTGCGCCTGACGCTGCATGAACAGCGTATCGAGGATCAGTTACAGGCCTTGCAAAGCGGCGAGCTGGACATCGCCGTGGTACGTGCCCCGGGTGTGGAACTGGGGCCGCGCCAGGGCAAGCGCGTGGGGTCGCGGCGGCCGTTGATCGTCGCCTTGCCCACTGACAATCCGCTGCTGGCCAAGCCGGCGCTGAGCATTGCCGAACTGGCCGACCAGCCGATGATCAGCTTCAACGACCCCGCAAGCCTGGCCATCCTGCAGATCGCCCACACCCTGGCCCAGCGCGCCGGGGTGCAGTTGAACGTGGCCTGGCGGGTGCCGGAAGTGGCGAGCATCCTCGGGCTGGTGGCGGCGGGCATGGGCTACGGCATCGTGCCGGCGTCGATTGCCAGCCTGGCGATGCCGACAGTGAGTTTCCGGCCGCTGACCGATGAAGGAGCGTATGCGGAGCTGTGGTACATCTGGAACGAGGATCGGGTTACGCCTGCGGTGCAGCGATTCCTGGAGCTGCTTTAAACGCTCTGCCTGCTTTTTTGTGGGACCCACTGCCCAAGGTTACGGCGCGTAGCGCAGCGGCAGGCGGGTGGAATACTTGATCTGTTCCATGGAAAAGCTGGAGCTGATGTCCGACAGCCCGGGGATGCGGATCAGTTGCTTGTACACCGCGTCGTACCCCGCCACGTCCGGCACCGCCACGCGCAGCAGGTAGTCGGTGTCGCCGGCCATGCGGTACACCTCCACCACTTCTTCGATGCCCTCCACCGCCTGGTGGAAGCCTTCGATCCACTCGGCGTTGTGCTGGGTGGTGCGGATGGACACGAACACCACCACGCCGACGTTCAGTTGCTTGCCGTCCAGCAACGCCACGCGGCCACGGATGATGCCCGACTCTTCCAACTTCTGGATGCGCCGCCAGCAGGCAGTGCTGCCCAGGCCGATCTGGTCGGCGATATCGCTGACCGAACGGGTGCAGTCCACTTGCAGCATGTCGAGGATGGCGCGGTCGAGTTTGTCCATGGGTGTGCCTGGCAGGGGAATTTTCGGAATTTTATTCGTACTCAAGCCTTAATGTCAGAATATTTTTTCAGCACACCACGCGGCCAATTGCCTATTCTGAGAACATCGCCACTGAACCTTGCCGCCCGCCTCCGGTCGACTGGATCAGCCAGCGCTTCGCTGCCTTTTTCCTTGCTGGAGACGTACTGTGATTTCGACCTTGCACCTGGCCAGGCTCAAAGCCTGGGGCGCCCATGGGTTTACCGCCACGGGGGTGGTGACCGCCTTGCTGGCCACCCTGGCGCTGTTTGAAAACCAGCCCAAGGCCTGCCTGATGTGGCTGGGTGTGGCGCTGATCGTCGATGGCGTCGACGGCTCGCTGGCGCGCCGGGTGAACGTGCAAACGGTATTGCCGCAGTTCGACGGCTCGGTGCTGGACCTGGTGATTGATTACCTCACCTACGTATTCATACCGGCGCTGTTCATTTACCGCTATATCCCGCTGCCGGACTACACCGCACTGGTGGCCACCTCGATCATGCTAGTGTCGTCGCTGTTCTGCTTCTGCAACGTCGACATGAAGAGCAAGGACAATTACTTCCAGGGCTTCCCGGCCGCGTGGAACGTGGTGGCGCTGTGTTTGTACACCCTCACGCCATCGCCGTGGTGGACCTTGCTGACCATCGTGCTGCTGGCGTTGCTGACGGTGACGCGGATGAAGTTTCTGCACCCGTTCCGGGTGCGGCGTTTTATGCCGATCAATATCGCGGTGACGGCGATCTGGCTGCTGTGCAGTTTGTCGCTGGTGCATGACCACCCGGCGATCAATCCGTTGGTGATGACGCTGTGGTCGTTGATGTCGGCGTATTTTCTGGGGGTGTGCATCTGGCGCACGGCGGCGGAGTGGTTTGCGAACGATGTCGCCTGAACGGGCCTTATCGCGAGCAAGCTTTGCTCCCACAGTGTTGACCACGTCTGAGTCGTACGCCTGTGGGAGCAAAGCTTGCTCGCGATGAGGCCAGTGAGGATTGCCCAAAACCATGACGCTAAGAGGACGGATGCAACACCGAGGGCTCCACATCGTGGATGCCTTGCTGGCGGGCCTTCAGCGGGCCGCCCTGGCGACCGTTGAAGGCGGCGGTGATCTCGGCCAGGATGGCCATGGCCACGCTTTCCGGGGTGTCACCGCCCAGGTCCAGGCCCATGGGGTAATGCAGACGCTCCAGGGCCGGCGTAGCGTGCATGTCGGCCAGCAGGCGCTCGGTGCGGTCCCGTGGCCCCAGTTGGCCGATATACGCAGCTTTACTGGCGAGCGCCGCCTGCAACCAGTGAAAGTCCTGGGTCAGGCTGTGGGTCATGATCGCCACGGCCGCGCCATCGAGCACTACACAAGGCGGCAGCGGTTCGCGCGGGTGAGCACACACCACCTGCTCGGCCTGTGGAAAGCGCTCGGCACGGGCGAAGTGCGAGCGCCCGTCCACCACCGTGACCTTCCAGCCCAGCAGGCTGGCCATGCTGACCAGCGGCTGCACGTCGTGCCCGGCACCGAACACCACCAGCCGCCGCGCCGGCGCCAGGTATTCAAGGAACACCTCGACCTCGCCCCATTCACCGCGATAGCGGCGCAGGGCTGATTTGCCCTGTTCCAGCACGCTGACCAAGCCTTGGTGCACCTGATCGTTCAGCGACGGCCACGCCCAGTCGGTTTCGTTCAAGACACGCCGGGCGCCGACGGCCAAGGGCCCGTCGCTGGCGATCACCGTCGCCAACGCTCGCGGCTGCCCCGTATCGCGCAAGGTGCGCAGCACCAGCGACTGTTGATCCTGCACCCGCTCCATCAACACGAACACCGTGCCGTTGCAGCCCAACCCGAAACTCAGCGACGCCTCGTCCAGCGGGTCATCCTCGTCCGCCGCCGTGCTGTAGGCCACCACCTTGGGCCCCTGCTCGCTCAGCCACCAGGCCTTGCGCGCCACCTCGTTTTCCAGGCAGCCGCCGCTGACCGTGCCGCTGGGGCTGCCCACTTTTGGAATGAGCATGCGCGCCCCAGGCCGGCGGTAGGCCGAGCCCTGGACCTTGACGACGGTGGCCAGCACCCCTTCGCCGGCCTCGTCGATGGCCTGCAGCAGTGGATCAATGCAAGGCACTGGCACGGCTCCGGGCCACTTGCTGGGCGCTGATACGCGCATCGCTCTCACCGAAGCGGCGCAACACAAAGGTACTCACGGCAGCCAACTCCTTATCGCTGTAGCCCTGGGCAAAACCGGGCATCTTCTGTTGCGACCCGAAGGAATACGGATAGTGCCCGGCCAGCAACGCGGCGATCACGTTGCTGCCCGACGGATCGTTGAGCGACTTGAGCCCGGTCAGGGTCGCCACGCCGGTCTGGTTGCCCTGCCCGTCCAGGCGGTGGCAACCGGCGCAGGCGTCGACGAACAGCTTGCGGCCCAGGCCATCGCCGGGCGGCAGCGGCCCGTCGTTGACCACCGTGGCGGGCCGGGGGATGCCCTCGGCGCGCGCCGGTGAGCCTTGCAGGTACACCGCCACCGCCTTGATGTCGGCCGGGGTGAGGAAGCGCAGGCTGTGCTCCACCACATCGCTCATGGGCCCGCCGGCCATGGCGTAGCCCGGTGCCTCGCCGGTGGCCAGGTAGGTGGTCAGTACGTCCTGGGGCCAGCTGCCGACACCAAAGCGCTTGTCGGAACTGATGTTGTACGCCTGCCAGTTGCCGATGGCCGCGCCGGCCAGGGACTTGTCGCTGTCCACGGCCTGGAACAGGTTGCGTGGCGAATGGCACTCGCCGCAGTGGCCGGGGCCCTGCACCAGGTAAGCGCCGCGGTTCCATTCGGCGGACTGCGCCGGGTCCGGCGCAAAACGCCGGTCGTCGGCGAACATCATGTTCCACATGGCCATGCCCCAGCGCTGGTTGAAGGGGAACGAGATGGCGTTGTCCTTGGCCACCTGGTTCACCGGCGCCAAGCTGAACAGGTAGGCCTTGATGGCCAGGATATCCTCGCGCGGCATCAGCGTGTACGAGGTGTAGGGAAAGGCCGGGTAGTAGTGCTTGCCGTCCTTGCCCACGCCCTTCTGCAGGGCACTGACAAAGTCATCATCGCTCCAGCCGCCAATGCCGGTGGCGGTGTCGGGGGTGATGTTGGGCGAGTACAGGGTGCCGAACGGCAGCTGGAACGCCAGCCCGCCGGTAAACGGCTTGCCGCCGGGCGTGGTGTGGCAGGCTTCACAGTCGGCAGCGCGGGTCAGGTATTCGCCCTTGGCGATCAACTGCGGGTCGGCGGCCTGGGCGCTGGCACCCAGCACGGCCAGGGTGGCGGCCAGGGCTACTTTGATAAACGTCATGTCAGCCATCCTCAAACGGTGTAATAGCCGGAACGGCTCAGGGGCAAGCGGCGCACGCGGGCGTTGGAGGCTGCGTGCAAGGCATTGACCAAGGCCGCCGCCACCGGCACGGCGCCGGTTTCACCGACGCCACCGGGGCTTTCCAGGCTGGGCATCAGGTGCACTTCAACCGGCGGCGCGTCGCTCATGCGGATTTGCCGGTAGGCGTTGAAGTTGTTCTGCTGCACGCGACCGTTTTCCACCAGGATCTCGTTGAACAACGCGGCCGACAGGCCGAACAGCGTGCCGCCCTCCACCTGCGAGGTCACCGAAGTGGGGTTGTTGACGAAGCCGCAGTCGATCACCGACACCAGGCGCTTGATCTTGATGGCGCGCTCGCCCTGCATTTCCAGCTCGACCACGGTGGCGATGAAGCTGCCGAACACCGCGCTGACGGCGATGCCACGGCCCTGACCTTTGGGCAGCGGGGTGTGCCAGTCGCTCAGTTCGGCGGCGCGCTTGAGCACGGCCAACGCGCGCGGCTGCTCGGCAATCAGCTGGCTGCGGTAGGCCACCGGATCCGCCTTGGCGCGGTGCGCCAGCTCGTCCACGAACGACTCCAGCACATAGGTGCTGCGCAGCGGCCCCACGCCGCGCCACCAGGACACGGGGATGGTTTTCGGGTCTTCGCGGATGTAGCGCACTTTCAGGTGCGGCAACTGGTAGATCGGCTCGATGGCCACTTCCACCGCGTCGGCGTCGACGCCGCTGGGCGGCAAGGCGCCGACGAAGCTGGCGATCACCGAGGCGCCGGCGATGCGGTGCTCCCAGCCTTGGGGCCGGCCCTGTTCGTCCAGTGCGGCGTTGATGCGGTCCACGTAGTGCGGGCGGAACAGGTCGTGGGTCATGTCCTCTTCACGGCTCCACACCAGCTTGATCGGGTAGTCCACCTGGCGGGCGATGTCCACGGCCTGGAAGATGAAATCCGACTCCAGGCGACGGCCAAAGGCGCCGCCGATCAACTGGTTGTGAATGATGATTTTGTCCTGGGGCAGCCCGCTGATTTTCGCTGCGCCCATCTGCGCGAACACCGGCGCCTGGGTGCCTACCCACAGCTCGCAGGCGTCGGCGCGCACGTGGGCCACGCAGCCCATGGGCTCCAGGGGCGAGTGGGACAGGAACGGTTGCTGGTACACCGCTTCGAACTGGCTGCTGGCCGAGCCCAGGGCAGTGGCGATGTCGCCGTTTTGATGGGCGATCACGCCGTCGCGGGCGCTGGCGTCCAGCAGCGCCTTGTCCAGCAGGTCGGAATGGCCGTCGCCGTTGGCGCCGTAGTCCCACTCGATGCGCAGGGCCTTCAGGCCTTGCTGGCAAGCCCAGAAGTGATCGCCGATCACCGCCACGGCGTTGCTCAGCTTGACGATGTCGTGCACACCGGGCACCTGGCGGGCATCGCCCTCCTCGACCGCCTTCAGCGTGCCGCCGTGCACCGGGCACGTCAGGGTGGAGGCGATGCGCATGCCGGGCACTTTCAGGTCGATGGTGAACTGCGCCTTGCCGGTGACCTTGTCGGGGGTGTCCAGGCGCCGGGCCGGGGTGCCCAGCAGCTTGAAGTCGGCGATGGCCTTGAGCGGCACGTCGGTGGGCAGCGGCAATTGCGCGGCGGCATTGGCCAGCTCGCCGTAGCCCAGCACCTGGCCCTGGGGGCCGTGGACCTTGCCCTGCTCGGCGTGGCACTGGCTGGGTGCCACGTTCCAGCGCAGGGCGGCGGCCTGGATCAGCAGGATGCGCGCCGTGGCGCCGGCCTTGCGCAGCGGCTCCCAGGTGTAGCGCGTGGAGGACGAGCCACCGGTGGCCTGAAACTGCAGGATGGTGTCGGTGTACAGCGCGCCGTTGGGCGGCGCTTCCTGGATCAGCACCTGGTCCAGGCCCACCTCCAGCTCTTCGGCCACCATCATCGCGATGCCGGTCTGGGCGCCCTGGCCCATCTCGATCTTGGGCGAAATGACGCGCACGCGGCCGTCTTCGCCAATCTGCACGAAGGCGCCAAAGCCTTCAAAGTTGGTTACGCCCGGGCGCCCCGGGGCCACGGCTTCGGCCGCAGCCGAACGGGCCACCAGCGGCGGCAGCCAGGTACTCACTATCAGCCCGCCCATGGACAGCGCACTGCCCTTGAGCAAGCCACGGCGCGACAGCGCCACACCTGAATGATCGGCGGTTTTCATGGGGTTGATCCTCAGGCCTGGCTGACGCTTTTGATCGCGGCGCGGATGCGCGTGTAGGTGGCACACCGGCACAGGTTGCCGGTCATGGCCGTGACGATCTGCTCGTCATCGGCCTTGGGGTGGTTGTGCAGCAAGGCGGCCGCAGCCATGATCTGGCCCGGCTGGCAGTAGCCGCACTGCACCACTTCGTGCTCAAGCCAGGCCTGCTGCAGCTGCGCGCCCACCGGCGTATCGCCCACGCCCTCGATGGTGGTAATGCTGTGCCCTTCCACGGCGCTGACCGGCAGCACACACGAGCGCACCGCCTGGCCGTCCAAGTGCACTGTGCACACGCCGCACTGGGCGATGCCGCAGCCATATTTGGTGCCGGTCATGCCCAGCACATCGCGCAGCACCCACAGCAACGGCATATCGGCGGGCACGTCGACGTCGTGCGCCTGCCCATTGATGGTCAAAGTGTGCATGGTCATTCCTCGTTGCGGCAATCACGATAGCGTCTGCGCGGCTACGTTGGCCGGGCAGTACGGTTGCAAGTCTAGAACCTTACCAGCGTGGCCTCATGAATATTGCACCGGTGTGCTACATCCGGACGATCACGCAAGCAATCCGCAGCATTGTGCAAGGCGGGGTGCACTGACTATGCTGGAGCCATGACCACCCCTGCCCCGATCCGCCAGCCCTGCCCCCCTGCCGCCTGCACCTGCGGGCATGCGCAGTTGCTGGCCACAGACGGCGCCGACGTGCGCATTCTGCAACTGACGCGGCATGAAGAACGCAAGCTGATCGAGCGGTTGGAGAACCTGCAGAGTGTCGAGGATTTGCATCGATTGTGCAGGCGCATGCATGAGTTGCTAGGCATTGGCGTGCGGATCAACCCCAGCCATAACGAGGTGCGTAGCGTGCGGGGGTTGGTGATCGAGTTTGATGAGCAGTTGGGGTTGTGTCGCAAGACGCGTGACGCGATACCGGCGGCGATCCGGCGGGCGTTGGTGCGGCGGCCGGAGATCTTTTATCGGTTGCTGGATGGGTATGATTTGTTGGGGGCGTAGCGTTTGTGTGGTGTTGTGCACCCCGTAGCAGCGGCCGCCAGGCCGCGTCACGAACGCCGCGTAAGGGCTGACACACCGCGCCGCCTGCGACGCAGCCTTCGGCAGCTGCTACACGCCCTGTGGGAGCGGGTTCTACCCGCGAAGAAGGTAACGCGGACTTCCTG
>KI547174.1:81608-118924 GCA_000497835.1 gamma proteobacterium L18
GTTGCTGCTACAGGGACGGCGTCGTTTGCATCGCGGCCAAGGCCGGCTCCTACCACGGACGGCGTAGGAGCCGACCTTGGTCGCGATGCAGGCGACGCGGTTTCAAGACAGTTGCGGCTACGTCGACGGTGTTGGCTTTAAAGATGAATGTAGGAAAAGTCTGATTTTCCAGTCAGGTAATACATCCTCAGATTGCATCTGTAGAATGCCGCGTTCTTTCCACTGTCAGGATGACAAATGCGCGTTCCCCCCTGCCCCCGTGGTATCACCGTTGACGCCAACCTGCGTGGAGCCCGCGTGCAGTTTGCCGCGAATGTCCTGCTGGCCTTGTTGTTTGTCTACATCGTCGGGGGCTGGCTGCTAAGCCCGACAAGCCCGCGCTTGGACAAACTGGTCGTCAAACAGGCCTTGGGGGACAACACTTTTCTGTACGGTGCGCGCGACAATGGCGGTGGTGCCACCACCCGCTTCAGCTATCTCTATTTCGTGGGGCCAGAGTGGGGGGAAGGCCAAGCGGCGCTGCAGCGGCTTGGCGAAGTGCATCCTTTTCTGATCAGCGACGACGATGCCGTGCAGGCCCAGCACGTCGAGGGTTTGATCACGATCAAGGTCCAAGGACGTGTGTTCGAGTACCGCAGCGAGGCGCTGATCAAAACAGGGGATGATTACCGTCAGGTGAAGTTTGCCTTGGTGCAGCAGCCCGGGCCGGCAGCTGCACCTTGAACCGCGTAGCCGCTGCAGATTTGCAGCGCACATCAGGGCCAGCGCAGCCTGGCGGCAGCGGCTGCGGTGTTTGCTGGAAGTGCATGTAGAGGGGTTGACGGCGTTCTTGAGATCGCGCGGCGCCCGCGCGGCGCATCGCGAGCAAGCTCGGCTCCTACATCTGTTTCGGGCCAGTTATGTCTGTGGCATCTGCTCGTCCGCTTTGTTTGCCAGGCAAGCACTGGCTGGCGATGCGCTGGATCGCCAAACGTTGGCGCAAACTGAAATATCTTCAGTACCTTCGGAATCGTCCTACATCCGCCCTCAGGTCCCGCCGAATAGCCTGAGCGGTCTTTCCCTAGGACCGCCTGTCATGACCCCTCTACGAATTGCCTTCGAAAACTACGCCCGAATACCCGCTCTTGGCCGCCATAACTTCGGGGGGACCATCCTGTGAGCCCTATCAACCCCGATGCCTGGCGGTTGTTCCGCTACATCAAGAGCGACTACGTGAAGGCTTACGCCAAACTCGGCAAAGGGGCGCTGACCTTGGAAGCGCTGTCAAACGGGCTGACCATGCAAGCGTTACGAGAGGAGTTCGAAAAACGTGACAAGCAGTGAGCTCCTCATAACCGGTCTCCACCTGGCAGTCTCGATCGCCGGTTTCGCCCTGTGTAGATGGCTGTCCATAGCATTGTCAGGACCCCGGGCATCCACGCGATGGTATTGGCTCAGCGTCATCACCACGATCACCTGGGGCATGGTCCAACTCAATACTGCGCGCAACGGCTCGCTTTTGTTCCTGGCCCCTGAGAATCAGTTATTCATGAGTAATGAGCCGGTGCGATGGGTGGCGTTTGTTGGCAGCCTGCTGCAAGCGCTTTGCACGCCCGACTCAGAAAAGCCGAAGCGCTGGTACTGGTTTTAGAACTGCCCGACATCTGCTCTGCTGGTGGTGGATGGTAGCCGCTGCCGTCAGGCTGAGCTGGCCCTCACGTTCACTGGATATCTCCAGCGAGGCACAGGGCCAGCGCAGCCTGGCGGCAGCGGCTACATCAGGCGGGGGTGGGCCAGGGTTTTTGCTGGCGCATGGCGGCAGCCAGACGGTAGACCTTTTCGCGGCCGGGGTGGCGGGTCCAGCGTAGGTTGTCGACCAGGGTCTTTTCGTCGGCGTTGAGGTGCAGGCGGTGGGCCGAGGGGGCGGTCAGGTCATCGTGCAGGCAGCGCAATTGGCGCATTAGGCTTTTTGGAAGATCATGGTTTTCGAGCTGGGTGATGATGGAGTGCAATTGGGTTGCGTTATGCATGGTCAAACCTCCTGAAAAAGCAAAGAACGACCACCTGACGCCAATCAGGTGGGCGAAGCCGTACGGGTTGGCGTACCGGAGGAGGACCGGCGTGCCCGAAGGCACCCACGCACGGCCCCGCCCATAAAGGGCGTAACCATGCTGCAAAGATGAGAAGACCGCCGAAAGCGGCCTCTCATTTGCTCACTCCTGCCAGGACGCCAATCCTGCACCGCTGATGTGCAGCGGCGGGCGAACCTTACCCAAGTTGATCGGTGCCAGGCAACCCCTTCCCTTCGCGGCGCGTCAGTAAATCGGCGCTGCGCGTCCCAGACGTGCCACTTATCGCATCCACAAGCAATTTTTTTGAATTCCCGCAGCCCCCGTGCACTCCCACTCACAGGGATCGACGGAGGCACCCATGAATCCACAGCTCTATGTCATTGAATACCGCCTGCACGGCAAACCTGCGTCGTTCATTATCCGCTTGGAAAAGATGGACAACGCGATCGCCTGGCATTGGGCCAGTTGCGACGCCGGGGTGGGGATCATTCCTAAATTTGGCCGCCAGCAGATCAAGCAGGTGAGCAAGCCGATGGCCGAACGGTACGGGATTACCGAGGTGAAATGGCGCTTGGCGGGACAGCCGTCGCGATCGGCGCCTAGCCGCGATACCGATCCGGAGGCGTCGCCTGAGCCCGCGCAGCCCTGAGAGGCCGCACCACCACCCAAAGAGCACAAATGTACTCCATGCGCCTTTTTTGTAGCAGTGGCCGACAGGCCGCGTCACTGGCACCGCCATTTTTGCCGATGGACCGCGATGCCCCTGACGCCGAGCCTTCGGCAGCTGCTACGACAATCTGAATCAACCCGCCATTTGAGGACGTCTTTAATGAGCACATCACTGCAAGGCAAGAAAATCCTGGTCATTACCAGCAACACCGGCATCGAGCGCGATGAGTTGCTCAAGCCGCTGGAGACCCTGCGCAGCTACGGCGCCACGCTGGTGCACGGCTCGATCAAGGGCGGCACCACCCAAACCTTTCAACAGGACACCGAGAAAGACCGCACGGTGGAGTCGGACGGCAAGCTGGCCGTCTACCACGGCGCCGACTTCGATGCGTTGGTGATTCCCGGTGGCACCGTGAACGCCGACACCCTGCGCCAGGACAGCGATGCGCAGCGCTTGATCAACGAGTTCGTGAAGGCCGGCAAGACCGTGGCGGCGATTTGTCACGGGCCGTGGGCGCTGATCGATGCCGGGGTGATTGAAGGCAAGACCCTGACCTCCTACGTCAGCGTGCGCACGGACTTGGTGAACGCCAAAGCGGCCGCCTGGGTAGATGCCGAAGTCAAGCAGTGCGGCGCCAATGGCTGGACGCTGATCACCTCGCGCACGCCCAAGGATTTGCCGGCGTTCAACGAGGCAATTGCCAAGGCGTTGCAGGCGGCCTGACCAGCGGCGTATGCGTGAAGGCCCGGTGGGCGTAGGCTGGCGGATGACCGTGACAGGGATTCTGCGGAGGTTGACGCCGTGCCGGACCGACCGATCAAACTCAAGAACTGGGACCGCGCGTGGCGTTTGCTGGGCGACCATCTGCAGTGCCCGCAGTGTGGGCAGACGCAATTGGCAAGCAAGGCGTATACGCCGTTCAGTCACCGTGATGATTGCGCGGCGCGTACCGAGCAGGATCAGTATCCGTGGCTGGACCTGGATGCGATTTTGCGGTCGGTGTTGAAGGATTATTAGCCTATTGCAACTCCCCACACGTCTGGTGTGGGACCGAGCGAAGCTCGGGAAGCGAGCGACGCGGTTAACTGGGGGGGGCCTCTTCCCGAGCTCCGCCCGGTCCCACAGGTATACCTCCCGCCCTGCGCGGCTATGCCCCAGGGCCATAAGCGAGCGGTTGCGTCGCCGCGCACGGGTACCTATAGTGGCCCCAGGCGCCATCCACGCCCGCATCCGCGCAAAGGGCCGCGCCCCGGATTTTCAACCCTGTTGACCTGTCATCACGACTCCCAACCATGAAGCGGACCCTGGTTGCCCAAGGAGATCGTATGCCCACACCTTCCCTGCCCTCGTCCAACGACGGCCGCCTCAACCTTGAGCAGCAGCGCAAACGCGCCAAGGAATTGCTCAAACAGCTCAAGCAAAACGCCCCACCTGCGCAGCCGCCGACCTTGTCCCAGGCCCAATGGCAGATCGCCAAGCAGTTGGGGTTCAGCAGTTGGCCGAAGCTCAAGGCGCACGTCGACGCCATCGATTTTGCCGCGCGCCACCCCGATTTCGAGGCCAGCGATGAAGCACAGAAGACGCATTGGCGCTGCGGCAACGACATCGCCCACAGCCTGCAACTGGCCGGGTTCAAGGGTCGCTTTTGCATGCTCACCGATCCCCTGTGCATGGGGCCGGTGCGCGAGTTGCCGGCCGATGCCTACCGCCAGGAACGCAGCCGCTTCATCAGCCAGGCCTTCGCCCTGGACCTGAGCGAGGTAACCCGCCGCTTCGACAACGAGTACCGCGACCTGGCCGAGTTGGACGAAGACCGTCCGGGCGTGCTGTGGTGCGAGGCCGATGCTTATGACCAACTGTTCCTGATCCGCGCCTTGGCGGGACTTGCGCAGGTGCCCACGCGCCTGGCGCTGATCGAAGTCAGCCAGGTGCCAGGGGTTGAGCGTTTCATCGGCATCGGCCAATTGGCGCCGGACGTGCTGGCGTGGCTGTGGCCCCAGCGCCGGCCGGTGGAGGCGGCCATGCTGCGACTGGCGCGCCAGGCGTGGCAGGCGTACTGCGCGCCTTCGCCGCTGGCCTTGGCGGCGCTGGCCCAGGTGGACCATGCAGCGTTGCCGCTGCTGGCGGCTGCGTTGCGGCGGCAGTTGCAGGAATTGCCGGGGGTGCGCGATGGGCTGTCGCTGACCGAGCGGTTGGCGTTGCAGGTGATCGATGAGGCCGGAGCGCTGCCGATCGGCAAGGTGTTTGGCGTGTTGATGTTCAAGCATGAGCCGCTGCCGTACCTGGGGGACATGATGTTC
Source organism: gamma proteobacterium L18 (assembly GCA_000497835.1). Taxonomy (GTDB): domain Bacteria; phylum Pseudomonadota; class Gammaproteobacteria; order Pseudomonadales; family Pseudomonadaceae; genus Aquipseudomonas. Next base: position 86,630 of record KI547174.1, read on the forward strand.
AACGCGATGCTGCGGCCGTTGATCGGGGGGGCCGCGCCGTTGCTGGTCGAAGAGCAGCCTGAACTGCCGTGGCCCCAGCGGCCGGTGCGTTTGACGGCGTTGGGGCGGCGCGTGTTGGCCGGCCAGGCGTATTGGCCTGAGCATGCCCGCCATGAGCGCTGGGTGGGCGGCGTGTGCATCCGGCCGGGCCAAGCGCATTGGGCCATTGATGACGACCACCAACCCGTGTGGCGCGAAAACCCGTAGGTCCCGGCTGTCTTTGTGGGGGGACCGCGTCACGGACGCCGCATTACAACGGCGGTGCTCGCACTGACGCCATCGCGGCCAAGGCCGGCTCCTACGCCATCCGCGTAGGAGCCGGCCTTGGCCGCGATACGGACACCGCTGTGGGAGCTGGCTTGCCAGCAAGCTGTTGAGGCCCGAAAAGCTCGCTGGCAAGCCAGCTCCCACTCGCCAAGTACAGCCCCCCTTGTTTCCATGCAGAGCCTGATCACTGAATTTCGGCGCTAAGCATAGTCCCATTCGATATTTGGTATATACCAAACCTTGCGTTTATAAAGGGCCACCTTCCAAAGACCGAACAAGGCCCGCCCCACCATGTCGTCACTGCGCATCATGCTCGAGTACTTCCACCCCTGGCCCAACTCCGCCGGTTTCTACCTGGCCCGCGACCGCGGCTGGTACGCCGAGGCCGGGCTTGAGGTGGAGCTGTGCGTGCCGGACCCTGCGCGCGGCGATAGCCTGCAGCACTTGCTGGACGGCGCGGTGCAGTTGAGCGTGTTCCCCAGCAATCGTCTGCTGGTGCGTCGCGACCTGGGCCAGCCGCTCAAGGGCGTGGCGGCGATCAATCATGATGGGCTGGAGGCGTTCCAGACCCTGCGCGAGTTCGATATCCAGCGCCCCCGCGACTTGATGGGCAAGCGCCTGGCGATGAACCCTACCCCGCGCGGCCTGGCCATGGTGCGCGACCTGGTGCGCAAGGACGGCGGCGACCCCGACGCGGTGATCATCGTCGATGCCGGTGCCCGCGAACTGCGCCCCGAGGAGCTGGAAGCCGGCCGCGCCGACGCCAGTTTCGGCGGCTACTGGGCCTGGGAGGCGCTAATGGACAGCCCGGTGCCGGCCGAGCGGCGCGTGGTGCACCGCGTCAGCCAGTGGGGCGCCCCGGCCTATCACAGCTATTTGCTGGGGGCTCGGGAGGACTGGATTGCCGCCAGCCCGGAGGTGTTGCGCGCCTTCCTGGCCGTCACCACCCGAGGCTTTGAAAGCGTAGCCGCCGAGCCCCTGCTGGCCCGTGAGGCCTACGAGCGCGTCATCCCCTATTTCCCCGGCGCGCTGATTGACCGCTCGCTCACCCACATTGCCCCGACCTGGCTGCACAAAGGCCGTTTCGGCGAGCAGCGCCAGGCCTTGATCGAACCCTATGCCCACTGGCTGCACAGCCATGGCATCCTGCAGCAACCGCAAGTGTGGGCTGCAGCCACCACCAATCAGTACCTGCCTGGAGTGACGCCATGAGCCAAGCGCTGCACAGCCACGGCCTGGCCGGCGAAGCAGTGGCGCCGGTGTGGGCGCCGCTGACCGCTGCCGAATTGCAGCCGCTGCTGGCCCGGTACCCGCAGGTGGGCACCTTGCAGCGCATCGACTGGCACAGCCCGCGGCCGTTTTCAGCGGCGGCGCTGGTCAGCACGGCCCGTGGCGAATGGTTTATCAAGCGCCACGCACAGCAGGTGCGCAGCGCTGCGTGGCTGGAAGAGGAGCATCGCTTCATCGCCCATCTGCGCGCACACGGCCTCCCCGCGCCCGACGTGCAGATCAGCGAAACCGGGGCCACGGCGATTGCTTCAGGCCAGTGGACCTATGAAGTGCATGCCCGGTCGCCGGGCGATGACCTGTACCGCGATGCCCAGTCGTGGTCGCCCTTCCACAGCACAGCCCACGCCCAAGCCGCCGGTGCCGCCCTGGCCCGCCTGCACAACGCTGCCGAAGGCTTCGACGCCGCCCCGCGCCAGGCTGATGTGCTGTCTAGCCGCTGCCACGCCTTCACCCAAGCCGACCCGCTGGCCGCGCTGGCCGTCCAGATAGACAACAGTCCAGCCTTGAGCCGCTACCTGGCCAACCGCGACTGGCGCGCCGAACTCAGCCGCGCCCTGCTGCCCGCCCATGCGAATCTGTTGCCCCATCTGGCGGCACAACCACCGCTGTGGACCCACAATGACTGGCACGCCTCCAACCTGCTGTGGGCAGGCGGCCACGTCAGCAGCGTGCTCGACTTCGGCCTGTGCGACCGCACCTGCGCGCTGTACGACCTGGCCACGGCGCTGGAGCGCAATGCCATTCCCTGGCTGGACCTGGACGTGGGCGGCGTGGCGCGCGCGGACCTGGCCACGGTGGATGCGCTGCTGAGCGGCTACGCCAGCGAACGCGCCCTGCCCGCCCTCGACGCCCTGATCGCCTGGTTGCCCCTGGTACACGCCGACTTCGCCGTGTCCGAAACCGAGTATTTCGAAGGCATCCTCAACGACCGCGCCAGCGCCGACATCGCCTGGGACGACTACCTGCTGCGCCATGCCGACTGGTTCAACGGCCCGGAAGGCCAGCGCCTGCTCGACCATCTGCGGCAAGGAAACAGGTCATGAGCGCGCTGCTGGTAGACATCGCCTGGCTAGCCGCCCATGCCCAGGATGAAAACCTGGTGGTGCTCGACGCCACCGTAGACCTGCGTGCACCGCAGTTCGATGGCGACTATCAAGCCTACAGCGGCGAACCCGGCTGGCAGGCCGAACACCTCCCCGGCGCCCTTCACGCCGACCTGCTCGAACGCCTGCACAACCAGGAGGCCGACTACAGCTTCGCCATGCCAGCGCTGCCGCAATTGAACCAGGCATTGCAAGCATTGGGCATCAACGATCACAGCCACGTGGTGATCTACGACCGCACCGACGGATTCTGGGCCGCGCGCCTGTGGTGGATGCTGCGCAGCGTCGGCCTGCAGCCGGCGCTTCTGGACGGTGGCCTCAAGGCCTGGCGCCTGGCGGGTCTGCCGCTGGCCAACGGCACCAGCGCCTCAGCCACAACCAGCGGCGCATTGACGCTGCAGGCGCAACCTGGCTACTGGGCCACGCTGGCACAGGTCCAGGCCGTCAGCCAGCAAAGCGCCCCCGGCCACCTGATCTGCGCCCTGTCGGCCGCCGTGTTCGAAGGCACCACCGCCACCCGCTACAGCCGCCGCGGCCACATCCCCAACAGCCTCAACCGCCCGGCCCGCGCGCTGTTCGACGACAGCGGCCGCTACCTGCCCATCGACACCCTGCGCAGCACACTGGGCGTGGACCACCTGCCCCAACCCCTGCTGCTGTACTGCGGCGGCGGCATCAGCGCCGCGGCCACCGCCTTCGCCCTGGCCCTGCTGGGCCGCCACGACGTGACCCTGTTCGACGGCTCGCTGCAGCAATGGAGCGCCGACCCCGCTTTGCCAATGACCACCGGAGCAGCTCCGGCCTGAAAACCTGATCGGCGCAGGCCATGATCGTTGCGCGTAGCCTTGCGGCCTCGCGCAGGGTAGCCTGCAGCCCAAAAAAACATATGTGCGACAAGGAGCTGCCCCATGTTTCGCCCCATTCCCTTCCGCGCCCGCCTGCTGGCGACGAGCATTGCGCTCGCCTCGCCCTGGGCGGCGGCGGAAGAACCCACGACGCTGAGCGCCGTGACCGTGCTCGGCGAATCGCCGGACAGCTACCGGGCCACCAGCGCCTCGGTCGGCGGCGTGGACGACGCGCCGCTGCTGGATACCCCTGCCGCCATTTCGGTGTTCAACACGCAATTGCTGCAAGACCAGCAGGCGCGCCTGCTCAGTGAAGTGCTGCGCAACGACGCCTCGGTGGGCGACAGCTATGCCCCGGTGGGCTACTACGAAAACTTCGTGATCCGTGGTTTTTCGCTGAACGCCGCCAGCAGTTACAAGATCAACGGCCGCACCATCACCGGCGAGCAGAACGTGGCGCTGGAAAACAAGGAGCAGGTCGAAGTGCTCAAGGGCCTGGCCGGCCTGCAGAGCGGCGTCAGCGAACCGGGCGGCGTGGTCAACTACCAAACCAAGCGCCCCACCGACGTGCGCTCGGTCACCGTGTCCACTGACGAACAGGGCGGCCGCTACCTGGCCACCGACCTGGGCACCTGGTTTGGCAGCGAGCAGCAATTCGGCATCCGCACCAACCTGGCCCACGAGGACATCCGCTCCTACGTCGACCACGCCGACGGCACCCGCGACTTCGGCTCGGTGGCCTTCGACTGGAACATCGACTCGCGTTCCAGCCTGCAACTGGACCTGGAATACCAGCACCGCGAACAACGCTCGGTGCCCGGTTACCAGTTGCTGGGCGGCACCGACCTGCCGCACCACGCCGACCCGCATGACCTGCTGGGCTACCAGAGCTGGTCGAACCCGGTGGGCATGACCTCGCTGAACATGGAAGGCCGGTATCAGTATCAGCTGACCGACGATTGGAAGGCGCAATTGAGCCTGTCGCGTAGCCGGGTGATCATTGATGACTACAGTGCGTTTCCCTATGGCTGCTACTACGGCGACGGCTGCACGGCGGTGAACAGCCAGTTCGGCAGCACCGGCAACTACGACATCTACGACTTCCGCAACCCTGACGACACGCGCCGCAACGACGAGGCCGAAGCCTCGCTCAGTGGCGAGTTCAACGCCTTCGGCCTGCGCAATGAACTGGACGTGGGCGTCAGCGCCTTCCGCCGCACGGTAGACCAGCGCGACGCCGTCAACGAATACGTCGGCAGCGGCAGCCTCGATGCCACGCCCCAGACCTTTACCCCCTCTGCCGACTCGCCGAGCCACACCTACCGTCACCTGGACAGCCGCCAGTACGGGCTGTTCTTCAACGACCGCCTGCACCTCAACGAGCAGTGGCAACTGGTGCTCGGCGGCCGCGAAGTACGCCTGGACGAGAAGACGTTCGACGCCGACGGCGACACCACCCGCCACACGCAGATGTGGGAGTTTCTGCCCAACCTTGCGGTGATCTACAAACCCACCGACTCCCTGTCGCTGTACACCCGCTACAGCAAGGGCCTGTCCCTGGGCAGCGAGGCGCCGTGGTTCGCCAGCAACTACGGCGACACCCTGGCGCCGACGATTTCGCGGCAACTGGAAGTAGGCATCAAGCAGGACTGGCAACGCCTGAGCCTGGGCGCGGCGCTGTTCCAGATCAGCCAGGCCTACCAGTTCTCGCGGCCCAACGGCGATGACACCTTCACCTACGTGCAACAAGGCAAGCAGAAAAACATCGGCCTGGAGCTGACCGCCAGCGGCCGCGCCACCGAGCGCCTGCAACTCAACGCCAGCCTGGCCGTCACCCGCGCGCGGGTCACCGATAGCGGCGTGGACGCCTACGAAGGCCACCAGGCCATCAACGTGCCGCGCCTGCGTGCCAGCTTCTATGGCGACTACAGCGTACCGGGCATCGACGGCCTGGCCCTGCTGGGCGGGGTGCAGTACAGCGGCAAAAAGTACGCAAACCGCGAAGGCACGGTGCAGGTCGGCGACTACGCGGTGTTCAATGCCGGCAGCCGCTACACCACGCGCATCGAAGGCTATGAAACGGTGTTCCGGCTGAGCGTCGACAACCTCTTCGACAAGCGCTACTGGCGTGACGTGGGCGAGTACGAGGGGGATGATTACCTGTTCCTGGGCGCCCCGCGTACGGCGCGGTTGTCGGCCACTATCAATTTCTAAACGAGAACTGCCATGTCGAACCTGGAAATAATCGCAGTGCTGGTCAACGTCCTCGGCGTGTGGCTGACCGCCCGCCGCACCCCGTGGTGCTGGCCGGTGAGTGTGGTGGCGGTGCTGCTGTACGTGTGGATCTTCTACGACGTGAAGCTGTACTCGGACATGCTGCTGCAAGTGCTGTTCGCCTTCCTGCAGGGCTACGGCTGGTGGCGCTGGCGCACCGGGCGCCTGAGCGAGGGCAAGGTGCGCATCGAACCGTTGCCGCTGCGCCTGGCGGTAGTCAGCCTGGTGGCCGGCGCGGTGCTGTCGGTGTTGCTGGGCGCCGGCATGGCGCACTTCACCGACGCGGCGGTGCCGTGGCTGGACGCGACCCTGACCGGCTACAGCCTGGTGGCCAGCTACTGGGCGGCGCGCAAATTCGTCGCCAGTTGGTGGCTGTGGATTGCCCTGGATGCGGTGTACACCGGCATGTACTACGTCAAGGGTTTGCCGCTGACGGCTGTGCTGTATGCCGGGTTTATCCTGCTGGCCGTGTACGGTTGGCGCGCCTGGCAGCGCGAGCTGCAAGGCCAGGCGCCCCTCAACGCCGCCGAGCCGTTGCAGGCCAGCTAAGATGAGCATCAAACCCGCCCAGTCGCAGTACCTGCGCATCAGCGACCAATTGGCCGAGGACATTGCCCACGGCCGCCTGGCCGCCGGCGAGCGCCTGGCCACCGAACGCGACATGGCCGAGCATTTCGGCTGCACCCGCGTCACCCTGCGCCAGGCGTTGCAGCGCCTGGAAGCACAGGGCGCGCTGTACCGTGGCCATCGGCGCGGCTGGTTCGTGTCGCCCACGCCCATCCGCTACGACCCCACGCGCATCACCGGCTTCATGGAATACGTCAGCGCCCAGGGCCGCGAGCCGCGCACCGAATGCCTGCTGGCCGAACAGCGCCCGGCCGGTGCGTGGCTGGCACCGCGCATGGGCCTTGGCGCCGATGACCTGGTGTTCTACCTGCAACGACGGCGCTGGGTGGATGGCCGGCCGGTGCTGCTGGAAACCAACGTGCTGAACCCCACCTGGTGCCCCGGTTTGCTGGAACATCGGCTGGACCGCTCGCTGACCGCGTTGCTGCGCGACCATTACGGCCGGCAGCAGGCGCGCAGTCAGATCAACCTCAAGCCGTGCTTGCTGGATGAGGGGCAGAGCGCGGAGCTGGAGATTGCCAGTGGGTCCAGTGGCTTGTACCTGGAACGAGTGTGCTTTGCCCAGGATGGCAGCATCGTCGAATTCGACCGCGAGTTCTGGCGGCCGGATGCGGTGGAAGTCTCCCTGGCCATCGATCGCTGAAAGGAGCATGGGTCCCACTGCGGGAGGCGACCTGTAGCAGCGGCCGCCAGGCCGCGTCACGGGCGCCGCGCATTGCCTGACACACCGCGCCGCCTGCGACGCAGCCTTCGGCAGCTGCTACACCACTCCCTGTGGGAGCGGGTTCTACCCGCGAAGAAGGGCACGCGGACTTCCTGATACGCCGCGGTGTGCTTTTCGCGGGTAGAACCCGCTCCCACATAGACAGTTGCTGCTACAAAGAGGCGGCGAACACTGTGGGAGATTACACGGTGGTCGATCGCTCATTCGCGCAAGCCGCAATGGCAGCACTGCAACGCCACGGTCATCAACTGATGCACCCGCCCCACCGACAACCCCAGCCGCTCGCTGATCTGCACGTAGGTCATGCCCTCCAACTGGCGGTGCACGAACACCGCCCTGGCCTGCCCCGCCAACCCTTCCAGGCGCCGATCGATGGCCAGCAGGCGCTCATTCAGCATCATCTGCTCCTGGGGTGAGGGATGCACGTCTTCAACGTCCCCTGCCAAGCCTTGCAGGTACGCCTTTTCAACATCGCGCCGGCGCCAGCCCTCGTACATCAGGCGCTGGGCAATGGTGGTCAACAAGGCACGGGGCTCACGAATGGCGTCAGGTTCGGCCAGGGTACACACCCTCAAAAACGTTTCGGCAGCGATATCCTCGGCACGGTCGCTGCACCCCGTGCGGTACGCCAGGCGCGTACACAACCACTGGTAATGCTGCTGGAAGATCTGCCCGATGACTCGGGTCTTGTGCACGCTCTCGGCTTCCATAAATCCACAATCTTCGTGGACTGCACACGCCAACGGACACGATGGTGGTGGGCCTGTCGGGTTGAGGTTGGGCTGCGTCCTGCAGGTGGGGCCAGTGTGCCCCAGCCCATATCATGAAAGAAAAGAATAAAAAATTCGGACTTGCTGCGGTTTATTCATAAAGAAATCTTCAGCTAGCCGCCGACAAAAACCTCTAATCCCCAAACCAATCAGTCTAAGTGCGCGCTGAAAATTGCACCGCGAAGTTGCTCAAGCTCATCAAGAACACCTCCCCATTGCCAAGGACAGACGATGAGCGTCAGCAAACGAAAAACGCCCCACCTGCTAGGCGGCCTGCTGTTGGGCAGCCTGTGCGCCGACCCCGCTTTGGCTGCGGACGACACCGAACCCAAGCTGGAAAAAGTGGAAGTGGTGGGCGCCCGCGTCACCGAAGCCAGCGCCGCCATTGGTGAAGACAAAATCAGCAACACCGTGGCCATCTCCCATCAGGCCCTGTTGTCGGCGCCGGCCGGGACCTCGGGGCTGAAGATGCTGGAGGCCCTGCCCGGCTTCAACGTGCAGGTCAACGACGCCCTGGGCCTGTACGAGTTCGGCAACTCGGTGTTCGTGCGCGCCTTCAACCTGCAGCAGATCGGATTTTCCATCGACGGCGTGCCCCTGGGCCGCACTGACCAGTTCGGCGGCAGCCCGATTTATCGCTACGTCGACAACGAAAACACTGAGCAGGTGACCGCCTCCACCGGCGCGGGCGATGTCTCGCAATCGGGCTATGCCTCGCTGGGCCCCTACGTGGATTATCAGACCAGCAACCCCAGCGTCGCGCCGGGCGCCAGCGTCGCCTACACCCTGGGCAGCGACAGCCTGCGGCGCAGTTTCGTCAAACTGCAAAGCGGCGAATACCAGGGGCTGTCCGCCTACGTCAGCCGCTCTAAAATCGACGGTGACCTGTGGCGCGGCCCCGGCACCATCGACCGCGAACACCTGGAAGCCAAGGTGCGCTACCGCTTCGGCGACCACAACGAAGTGTGGCTGCGGGCGGTGCACAACTCGTTCTACGACTACGACTCGCCCTACGTCACCCTGGCGCAATACAACGGCACCGCCAACGACGCGTTTGGCCGCTCGGGCCGCAACTTCGCCTACCTGGACAGCCTGCCCACCCTGCCGGAAACGGTGGCAGGCGTGCGCTACAGCAACGCCAACTACAACCAGTACTACAAGCAGGCCGTGAACCAGCGCCGCGACACCCTGTACAGCCTGGGTGGCACCTTCGAGCTGACGCCCAACCTGGACAACTACACCACCCTTTACTACGAGGACAAGAAAGGCTTCGGCGTGTCGCCCGAGTCCTATGCCACCTCGCTGGCCCTGCACAATGCGGAAAGCAACGTGGCGGGCCTGGTGGCGCCGCGCGGCGTGCAGTACGGCCTGTCCTCGCTCAGCGGCCACCGCTTCGGCGGCCGCACGGGGCTCAAATGGAGCGTCGGCCAGCACGAAGTGGAAACCGGCCTGTGGGCCGAAACCGACGTGTTCAACCGCCAGCAGGCGCGCTACAACCTCAGCGACGGCAGCCCCGACGGCTACCCGCTATTCGACGAGCCGGTGCACCTGCAAGGCGACTTCACCTCCACGCGCAACTCGCTGCAGTTTCACCTCAAGGACACCTGGTCGCTGCTCGATGACCGCCTGCGCGTGCAATACGGTTTCAAGAGCCTGAACCTGGACTATCGCATCGAAGGCTACCGCAACGCCGGTGACTACATCGCCAACCGCCAGCCGCGCCTGAGCACCGAGTGGAACGATGCCTTCCTGCCGCAATTGGGCCTGGTCTACGACCTGACCGGCAACAGCCAGGTGTTTGCCAGCTACTCGGAAAACATGGCCTTGCCGCGCGGCGCCGATGATATCTATCGTGCTGCCAGCCCCCAGGCACCGGCGCCGGACGCGGAACGGGCGAAAAACTACGAAGTGGGTTACCGCATCAACCACCCTACCTTCAACGCCTCCTGGGCGCTGTACCGCACTGACTTCGACAACCGCCTGCAATCGTTCGCCTCGCCGGTGCCAGGCAGCAGCCAGGTGGAAACCTACTACCAGAACGTGGGCAAGGTGCAGGCCTACGGCAGTGAACTGAGCGGTCAGTGGAAACCGCCGGTACTGGCCAACAAGGTAGTGCTCAACGGCAGCCTCACCTACAACACATCCACCTTCAAGGACAACGCCGCCGGCCTGGCGCTGCGCGGCAATGACCTGCCCGACAGCCCGCGCTGGCTGGCCCAGGCGGGGGTCACCTTCGAGCTGGCGCCCTGGGCGCTGCTGAATGTCTCCGGGCGCTTCATCGGCGAGCGCTACAGCAACTTCACCAACAGCGAATCGGTGCCCGGCTACACCGTTTACAACGCCTACCTGGACCTGGGTGGCGAGCGCGTGCACTACGGGCCGCTTAAAAACATCAAGCTGCGCTTCAACCTCGACAACCTGTTCGACAAGGACTACCTGGGTTACATCTCGCCCACCGCCTCGGGCCCTGCCGTGTTCCGCCCCGGTTCGCCGCGCACCTTCCAGACCACCCTGAGCGTGGATTTCTGACATGACCAAATCGATGCTTGCCTTGACCCTGGCCCTGCTGCCCCTGCTGGGCCACGCCGCCGACACCGTCGTCAGCCCCGCCACCCTGGCCCTGCACCAGCGCCTGCTGGTGCTGGACAGCCACCTGGACACGCCGCTGGACCTGACCCGCCCCGGCTGGGACATCACCCAGCGCCACGACTACCGCCAGGACGGCAGCCAGGTGGACGTGCCGCGCATGATCGAGGGCGGCCTGGACGGCGGTTTCTTTGCCGTGTACACGCCCCAGCAGCCGCTGACCGACGAAGGCCGTGCCTACGCCAGCGCCTACGGCCTGGCCACGCTGATGCGCATTCACGACATGATCGACCGCAACCCGCAGGTGTTCGGCCTGGCCCTGACCGCCGACGATGCCCGGCGCATCGCCGCCCAGGGCAAGCGCGTGGTGTTCATCAGCATGGAAAACGCCGAGCCCCTGGCCGCCGACCCCGGCCTGCTGCACACTTACTACCGCCAGGGCCTGCGCATGCTGGGCCTGGTGCATTTCGCCAACAACGAACTGGCCGATTCGGCCACCGCCCTGCCCCAGTGGAAAGGCCTGAGCCCCGAAGGCCGCCAGTTGGTGAGCGAGGCCAACCGCCTGGGTATCCTGCTGGACGTGTCCCATGCCAGCGACGCGGTGTTCGACCAGATCCTGGCGCAGTCCACGGCGCCCATCATCGCCTCACACTCCAGCAGCCGCGCGGTCAACCCGCACCCGCGCAACCTGGACGACAAGCGCCTGCGCCAGTTGGCGGCCAAGGGCGGCGTGGTGCAGGTCAACAGCTACAGCGACTACCTGGTGCCACTGACCCCCAACCCCGAACGCAACAAGGCCCTGGCCGCCTTGGGTGCGCGCTTCCACAACCTGGCAGCCTTGAGCCCGGAACAAAGCCATGCGCTGTACCAGGACTACCACGACATCGACACCCGCTACCCACAGGCCAAGGCCGACCTGGATGTGTTCATGAAGCACCTGCTGCATATCCTTGAGGTGGTAGGGCCGGAGCACGTGGGCATCGGCGCCGATTGGGATGGCGGTGGCGGGGTCACGGGGCTGGAGGATGTCAGCCAGTTGCCGAAGATCAGCCAGCGGTTGCTGGACGCGGGGTATACCGAGAAGGATTTGCGCAATATCTGGGGGGAGAACCTGCTGCGGGTGTTGCAGGCCGCGCAAGCGGCGGCGGCTACTGGGCTGCGTCGACCAGCAACAGCGTCCCGTGACTGCGACAGCCCCCTGTAGCAGCGGCCGCCAGGCCGCGTCACAGGCAGCGCAGTCCGACTGTTGTACCGCGTGTGCCAGACGCCGCCTTCGGCAGCTAAAGGTCGGCGTCGCCTGCATCGCGGCCAAGGCCGGCTCCTACCCCTCACGGCGTTGCATCACTCCTGTAGCAGCGGCCGCCAGGTCGCGTCACAAGCGCCGCGCAATGCAGGGCACAGACGCAGCCTTCGGCAGCTGCTACAGGCCGGTGTCGCCTGCATCGCGGCCAAGGCCGGCTCCTACCCCGCACGGCGTTGCATCACTCCTGTAGCAGCGGCCGCCAGGTCGCGTCACAAGCGCCGCGCAATGCAGGGCACAGACGCAGCCTTCGGCAGCTGCTACAGGCCGGCGTCGTCCGCATCGCGGCCAAGGCCGGCTCCTACCACGGACGGTGTAGGAGCCGACTTCAGTCGCGATGCAGGCGACGCGATTTCAATACAGTTGCTGCTACAGGGCCAGCAGCAACATGCAAAAGACGCATTAACCAGACACAAATAAATCCACAGCCAGCATATTAGCTTAGAACAAAACAAACCTTCACAACCCCCCTCCCCCCGTCTAACGTCACCCCATACAGCCCGACCCTACGCTGCGGAGGCCTGCTTCCCCCACAGCCACGAGGGCTATCCATGAGCACCGCCACACCATCACTGAACCAACTGCTGGCCGACCTGCACGCCGAGCGCGTGCGCACCTGGGATGCGGCCGCCCTGCAAGTCAACATCGACCAGCGCCAGCGCCTGGTCGACCAGGCACCGGCCCAGCCATTCGTGCGGGTGGGCGACAACCTTGGCCCCTTCACCCTGCTCAAGGTGGAAGGCGGCGAACTGGACCTGGACACCCTGGTACGCCGCGGGCCGGCGGTATTGGTGTTCTTTCGGTTTGCCGGCTGCCCGGCGTGCAACATCGCCATCCCCTATTACCAGCGCCACCTGCAACCGGCGTTGCATGCCCGCGGGGTGCCGCTGGTGGCGGTAAGCCCGCAGGTGCCCGAGCGGCTGATCGAGATCAAGCAGCGCCACGACCTCACCCTGCAAGTGGCCAGTGACCCGGACAACACCCTGGGGCGACGGCTGGGGATTCTCTACACCTTCGACGATGCCTCGCGCGCAGCGGCTGAGGCGAAAGGCTCCAGCATCGGCGCGGTGACCGGTACCGGGACTTGGGAATTGCCGCAGCCCACGGTGGTGGTGATCGGCAGCGACCGCCGCGTGCACTTCGCCCAGGTCAGCCCTGATTGGCTGGTGCGCACCGAAGCGCAGCCGATCATCGACGCCGTCGACGCCCTGCTTACCCCTAGCCAAGCCACCGCCTGAAGGAGCACCATCATGGGCGCGGAATACGCCATCGCACTCGAACAACCGCTGACCGTCACCGCACTGGAGCCCACCCTGGGCGCCGAAATCAGCGGCATTGACCTGGCCCGGCCGCTGAGCCCTGCCCAACGCGACCAGATCCACGGCCTGCTGCTAAAACACAAAGTGATTTTCTTCCGTGATCAGCACCTGAGCAGCGCCCAGCAGGTGGCCTTCGCCCGCCAGTTCGGCGAGCTGTACGTGCACCCCACCACCGACACGCAGGACCCCAGCCTGCCCCAGGCGCACCTGATCCGCGCGGAGGACGCAGCGGTAGCCTACGGCGAGGCACGCAAGGGCCGTTGGCACACAGACACCAGCTGGATGCTCAAGCCCACCTATGGCGCCGTGCTGCGTGCGGTGAGCCTGCCGCCGGTCGGCGGTGACACCCTGTGGGCCGACAGCGGCCTGGTGTATCGCGGCCTGCCGGCCGAGGTGCGCGAGCGCATCGACAATGCCTTTGTCACCCACAATTTCAAGTCGTCGCTGGACCGGGTGGGCTACCCCTACCCCATCCTCGCCCACCCGCTGGTGCGCACCCATCCCGAGACGGGCGAAGATGCGCTGTTCATCAATTTTTCCATGTCGCCGCAGATCATCGGCTGGTCGCAGGAAGAGAGCCAGGCGCTGGTGGCGTTGCTGCTCAAGGCCTACAGCAACCCCGAGTACCAGGTGCGGTTCAAGTGGACCGAAGGTGCCCTTGCTTTCTGGGACAACCGCGCGGTGCTGCATTACCCGGTGTACAACTACGGCGATTTCCCGCGGGTGATGGAGCGGGTGTTGATTGCCGATGATGATATTCCGCATCGTAGGCGGTGATTTCTTTCTGTGGTTTGAGGTGTGGCTGCGAGGTGTTCGTCTTGAGGGTTTCTTCGTGCTTGAGATCGAGCGCCGCCCGCGCGGCGCTTCGCGGGTAGAACCCGCTCCCACGTTTGTTTCGGGCCAGTTTTGTCTGTGGGATTGCCTGGTTAGCCTTGTATTTTCACTGCAGATTTGCGGTGGTGCGACAAGGCGGCCAAGGTGATCTCCAAGGCATAACTGGCCCGAAACAAACGTGGGACCGGGCTCTGCCCGGGAAGCGCCGCGCGGGCGGCGCGCGATCGCATGAACACCCAAAAAACATCGGCATGCACCTGCCAGCCCCACTGCTTCCAACCCTACGTCATCCTACAACATCAAATCATCACCAAACCCAGCCACAATAACAAAAACCTCTCTAAACCAGCTATCAAGCCTGCGACACCCGGTCACTTTGACACCCTGATAAATTATCGTAGCCGTTACATTAAAAGCAGTGGTACGATGACTGACCCGTGATGAGCCAGACGATACTCCAGTATCGCGCCCTCTTTGCCGCGCAGGTTTTGCACCCGCCGGCCCGATGTGACTAGTCCAATTAGAGCAGCCCCAAGGCCTGCCACCCCCTCAGCACCGATGCGGCCAACCGCCCCCTTGTGCCTTTCCCCGTCAACGGGAAAGCCAGGCCTTTGGCTGGGCGCTTTTCGAGGGGGCTTGCACACCGTTTCGAGCGCTTGGCCGTTGTCTTGCCTCGTCCGGATTTTGCAAGCCGCTAAAGTGAGCCCCCTTATGTTGTTAGCCTCGCAGACATCCCGAAGAAAGTTTCTGCTGTCCTCCCTGATTGCCTTGCCGGCCATGGGCGTGGTGGTCAAGGGCCTCAGCGCCGCCATGGCCGCTGACCTGGTGGCCCCCACCCTTGAGACTTACCGGCCGACGTTTTTCGACCCGGCCCAATGGGCTTTCATCATGGCCGCCTGCGACTGCCTGATACCCGGTGGCGGGCGCGGCCCCGGCGCGCTGGAGACCAACGTACCGGTGTTCCTGGACCAGCAACTGGCCGGCGACCTGGGCAGCGAGATCTATCTTGAAGGCCCGTTTGACGTCAAAGCCCCCGCCACCCTGGGCTATCAATTACCGTACCGGCCGCAAGAGGTCTACCAGAAAGGCATCCAGGCGGCCCAGGCCTGGTGTCAGCACACCCACGGCGCCAACTTCGCCGCCCTGGATATAGCCGGGCGCGTCGATGCGCTGAAGCGGTTGTCGTCGGGCGAGATCAATTTCGCCGACTTCGGCGAAAGCATCCTGGGCGCCAAGCTGTTCTTTGGCGAGCTGCTCAAGCACAGCAAACAGGGCTACCTGGCCGACCCGATCTACGGCGGCAACAAGGGCATGAAGGCCTGGATCGCCATCGGTTTTCCCGGTGCGCGGGCCAGCTACCTGGAATGGGTGGCGCAGCACAACGTCAAGTACCCCCTGGGTCCCGTCAGCCTCAGCGGCGAGCGCGGCTAAGCGCCCTCGCCTGCGCCCCACTTTATCGAGAGTTTTATGGCAACTATTACCAATGACGAAGTCGACGTCATCGTCGTCGGCATGGGCTGGGCTGGCTCGCTGATGAGCATCGAACTGGCCCAGGCCGGCCTAAAGGTCCGCGCGCTGGAGCGCGGTGAAGACCGCACCAACGCCGACTTCGGCTACCCCAAGCCTGCGGACGAGTACGCCTACGGCGTGCGCAACAAGATCATGGTCACGCCCAAGGACGGCGCCCTGACCGTGCGCCACAGCATTCACGACACCGCGCTGCCGACGCGCCAATGGGGCGCCTTCGTGCCCGGCACCGGCGTGGGCGGTTCGGGCCTGCACTGGACCGGCGTGCTGATCCGTCCCACGCCCACCGACATCAAGCTCAAGACCTACGCCGACCAGGCCTACAAGCCCGGCCAACTGGGCGAAGGCATGCAGGTGCAGGACTTCCCGTTCACCTGGGAAGAGATCGAGCCGTACCTGGACCGCTTCGACAAGATCTGCGGCCTGTCCGGCACCACCGGCAACCTGCGTGGCACGATCATGCCCGGCGGCGACCCGTTCGAGGGACCACGCTCGTTCCCGCACCCGCTGCCGCCCATGGAAGACACGCTCAACAACACGATGTTCGCGGACGCGGCGCGCAAGCTGGGCTACCACCCCTTCCCCAACCCGTCGGCCAACGTCTCGCGGGCCTGGACCAACCCGTATGGCAACCAGATCGCGCCATGCAACTACTGCGGCTACTGCAGCAAATACCCCTGCCTGAACTTCTCCAAGGCCTCGCCGCAAACCGCGGTGCTGGACTCGCTCAAGCGCATGGACAACTTTTCCTACCGCACCAACGCCAACGTGCTGCGCGTGGACCTGCATCCCGACGGCAAGACCGCCCGTGGCGTGACCTACGCCGACGGCCAGGGCAACGAAGTGTTCCAGCCGGCCAAGATCGTCGTGCTGGCCGCCTTCCAGTTCGTCAACGTGCGGCTGATGCTGCTGTCGAAAATCGGCACGCCCTATGACCCCATCAGCGGCAAGGGCACCGTGGGCCGCAACTACGCGTTCCTCAGCAACGGCGGCACCACGCTGTTCTTCAAGGACAAGCACTTCAACCCGTTCGCCACCGCCGGCGCCACCGGCCAGCTGTTCAACGACGTCTCCCCGGGCAACTTCGACGGCCCGGGCCTGGGCTTCCTGGGCGGCGCCAAGATCCAGAGCGCGCAAGCCACCGGCACGCCCATCGGCACCGCGCTGCCCAGCGGCACCCCCGAATGGGGCCAGGGCTGGAAAGACGGCATGGTCGACTGGTATGGGCACTCGATGAAGATCGGCATCACCACCAGTTGCATGTCCTACCGCGACCACTACGTGGACCTGGACCCGACCTACAAAGACCCGTGGGGCCAGCCACTGCTGCGCATCACCTTTGACTGGAAGCAGAACGAGCTGAAGCTGCAGCAGTACCTGCGCAAGGTCGTGCTGGGCATCACCCAGGAACTGGCGCCCGACAGCTACAGCGAAAGCTACCTGGGCATGGACTCGCACTGGGACATCACCAAGTACGTGTCCACCCACAACGTGGGCGGCGCGGTGATGGGCGACTCGCCTGAAACCAGCGCGCTGAACCGCTACCTGCAGAGCTGGGACGTGCACAACGTGTTCGTGCCGGGCGGCAACGCCTTCCCGCAGAACTTCCAGGCCAACCCCACGTCCATGATCGGCGCGCTGACGCTGTTCGCGGCCCAGGCCATCAAGGACCTGTACCTGAAAAACCCTGGCCCGCTGGTGAGCGCATGAGGAACGAGGTCATGAACAACACACGCCGTTTTCCCTGGCTGATGGTGGTAGCACTCCTGGTGATCCTGGCGCTGGCCGCGTGGGGGCTGAGCCTGGTGCTCAACCGCGCGGGCGATGCCCAGGCCAGCCTGTCGCAACCGGTGACGCCCGCGCTGATCCAGCAAGGCGAGTACCTGGCCCGCGTGGGCGACTGCGTGGCCTGTCACACCGCCCATGGCGGCAAGGCCTTTGCAGGCGGGCTGCCGATCGAGTCGCCGATCGGCACCATCTACTCCACCAACATCACTCCAGACCCTGATACCGGCATTGGCCGCTGGAGCTACGGCCAGTTCGAGCGCGCCGTGCGCCGGGGCATCGGCCATGACGGCAACGCGCTGTACCCGGCCATGCCCTTCCCCTCCTATGCCAAGGTCAGCACGGCAGACACCGAGGCGCTGTACGCCTACTTCATGAAAGGCGTGGCCCCGGTGCAGCAGGCCAACCAGGCCAATGGCATCCCGTGGCCACTGTCGATGCGCTGGCCGCTGGCGTACTGGCGCAGCCTGTTCGCCCCCGCACCACAGGCCGATAGCAGCGTGGCCAACCGCGATGCCGTGATTGCCCGCGGCGCCTACCTGGTGCAGGGCCTGGGCCATTGCGGCTCGTGCCACACGCCACGGGCGCTGACCCTGCAAGAGCAAGGCCTGGACGACAGCGCGGCCAGCTACCTGAGCGGCACCGAGCTCAATGGCTGGGCCGTGCCGGCGCTGCGCGGTGTCAAGCACTGGTCCCAGGACGAGCTGGTGGCCTACCTGGCCGGCGGGCGCAACAGCACTGCGGCCGTGGCCGGCGAGATGAAGGATGTGATCGCCAACAGCACCTCGCACATGACCCCCGAGGACTTGCGCGCCATCGCCACCTACCTGCAATCGCTGCCCGCCAGCGGCGAGCCGGCCTATCACGCCGACCCCGAGCGCAGCGCGGCCACCACCCGGCAGCTGACCGCGGCCACCGACCTGTCCTTGGGCCAGCGTCTGTACCTGGACAACTGCGGGGCCTGCCACTTCGTCACCGGCCAGGGCGCGCCACGGGTGTTCCCGCACCTGGATGGCGCCTCGATCGTCAATGCGCAGAGCCCCACTGCGCTGATCGCGGTGATTCTGAAGGGGGCGCAAACGCCGTCGACGGCGCAGGCACCGTCGGTGCTGCCGATGCCGGGGTTTGGCTGGCGCATGAATGATAGTGAGGTGGCGGAGCTGGCCACGTTCCTGCGCGGCGGTTGGTCCAACCGTGCCGGGGCGGTGTCGGCTGAACAGGTGCGCAAGGTGCGGGGGCAGTTCAGCGCGGCTTCGCACTAAACCTTGTGGGGGCCTTTGTGCCCCCACACGGCTGTGATGCCGAACACACAAGGCTGACAACCCAAAACCCACAGGCCATGGCACGGTGCAACAAACGTGGGAGCGGGTTCTACCCGCGAAGCGCCGCGCGGGCGGCGCTCGATCTCAAAAGCGCTAGAAAAACATCGACTAGCCCCTGGCGGCCATAACGCAATCTGCGTAGCCTGGCGGCAGCGGCTACGCGGATCGTGTCGGGTTTTCGAGGTGCATGTCTTGAGTGTTGTGGCGGTATTGAGATCGAGCGCCGCCCGCGCGGCGCTTCGCGGGTAGAACCCGCTCCCACGTTTGTTGCACCGTGCCATGGCCTGTGGGTTTTGGGTTGCCTGCCTTGTTTGGCCGCTCTGGATGTGTATTGCAGGCCACCAGCATTGTCGGCACTGCCGACGATGAAAGCGCCCAGGGCCCGGTCAAGGGCTACCGCGCCACCCGCTCGGCCAGCGCCACGCGCACCGATACCTCGATTCATGAAACACCGCAGTCGATCAGCGTGGTGACTAAAGACGCGGTCGAAGACCTGTCCGCCACCCGCCTGCAGGATGCCCTGGACTACGCCGGGGGCGTGGGCCGGGCCAACAATTTCGGTGGCCAGGGGTTGACCACCTTCACGGTGCGCAGCTTTACCACCGGCGAGTTTTACCGCAACGGTTTCCCCATCAACCGCGGCTACCCGAACATGCCCGATGCCAACACCATCGAGCGCCTGGAAGTGCTGCGCGGCCCGGCGACCATGCTGTACGGGCGCGGTGATCCGGGCGGCACCTTCAACGTGGTGTCCAAGCAGCCCTTGGCCGAACGCAGCGTGACCCTGGGTAGCCAGCTCGACAGCCAGGGCATGCGCCGTGGCACTCTGGACGCGTCCGGGCCACTGGACGATGAAGGCCGCCTGGCGTACCGCCTGAACGTGGTCGGCGAAGGCGGCGACACCTTCCGCGACCACGTGCAGACCGAGCGGTATGGCGTCACGCCGGTGCTCAGCTGGCAGGTCAACGACGACACCCGCGTGGTGTTCGAAGGCGACTTCATGCGCAACAATCATCCGCTGGATCGCGGTGTCACTCACTACCCCGGGCAGATCGGCACGGCGTCGCGCTCGACGTTCTTTGGCGAGAAGGACGCGGGCAAGCTGCACAACGACAACAACATGGCGCAGGTGCGTTTCGAGCACTTCATCAACGAAAACTGGACCCTGGGCGGTGGCGTGCAATGGCTGGACGGCAGCCTGGCGGGGAATGCGGTGGAGGCCAATGGCATTGGTACCGACGGCCGCACGCTGGGGCGTAACTTCAACGATCGCAAGCTGGAGTGGACGGACAGGGACGGCCAGTTGAACCTGACCGGGCATTTCTCCACTGCAGGTTTAGAGCACACATTACTGACCGGCATCGAGGTCGAAAACTACGACTACAAGTCGATCATCCAGCGCTCCAGCGGCGCCGTGACAGCCTACCCGATCGACATTTTCGATCCGGTGTATGGGCAGGCACGCCCAGCCCTGACCCGCACGCCTACCCACGACAAGGAAAACCTGAAGACCTACAGCGCTTTCGTGCAGGACCAGGTGGCCTTGACCGATCGCTTGAAGGTATTGGCCGGCGCGCGATTCGAACGCTTCGAGCATGACTACGATACCTATGTGGCCGGCGGCCGCGACTGGAGCAAAGCCGACAACGCCGTCACCCCGCGGGTGGGCTTCACCTACGATCTGACCGAGACAGTGGCGGTGTACGCTGACGCCGCGCGCTCGTTCAAGCCCAATACCGGCGCCAGCCGCCCGATCACAGGTACCGTCGCCAGCAACGGTTTCGAACCGGAAAAAGGCAAGTCCGTAGAGCTGGGCATCAAATGGGAAGCGCTGGATCGCCAACTGAGCGTCGACGCAGCGGTTTACCAGATCGAAAAGCGCAACGTACTGACCACCGACCCCGTAGACAATACCTACAGCGTTGCCGCCGGCCAGGTGCGCAGCCGTGGGCTGGACATCAACGTGGCGGGCAACCTGACGCCTGAATGGCGAGTGATCGGTGGCTATGCCTACGTGGACGCCGAGGTCACCAAGGACAACACCCTCAAGTCGGGCACGCGCCTGCTCAATATCCCGCGCAACAGCTTGAGCCTGCTCAACGTCTACGAATTCCAGGACGGTAGCTTGAAAGGGTTGGGGCTGGGCGCTGGGGCACGGTACGTCGATGAGCGTGCGGGGCAGACGGCCAACAGCGGGTTTTCCATGGCGGCCTACACCGTGTTTGACTTGCTGGGGTACTACAAGGTCAACGAGCATGTGCGTTTGAACCTGGACGTGAAGAACCTGTTCAACCGCGATTACGAGGAAGGTGCGTTCGGCAACGTCTATGCCTACCCCGGGGCACCGCGTACGGTGCAGGTGGGGATTGCGTACACCCTGTAAAACCGCGTCGCCCGTGACGCGGCCTGGCGGCCGCTGCTACAAAACACCCGTAGCAGCAACTGTCTTTGTGGGAGCGGGTTCTACCCGCGAAAAGGGCGCCACAAGGTGCCAGGTATTACGCGGTGTTCTTTTCGCGGGTAGAACCCGCTCCCACAGGGGGTGGTGTAGCCGCTGCCGAAGGCTGCGTCACAGCCAACGTGGTAGGCATGGCGTCTTCCAACAGCGCCCGTGTAAACGGGTGCTCCGGCCGCTGGAATACCCGTTCGCACTCCCCCTGCTCCACCACCCGCCCCCCTTGCATCACCACCACCCGGTCCGAGATCTGCCGCACCACGGCCAGGTCGTGGGAGATGAACAGGTAGCTCACCCCCAAGCGCTGCTGCAATTCATCAAGCAACTGCAGAATCTGCCGCTGCACCAGCACATCCAACGCCGACAACGGCTCATCCAGCACCACCAGCTCCGGTTCCAGCGCCAAGGCCCGGGCAATGGCCACCCGCTGCCGCTGGCCACCCGACAGGTTACCCGGGCAACTGTCGATCAACGCGGCAGGCACCTGCACCTGGGCCAGCAGCTCAACCACCCGCTCACGACGGCTGTGTGCAGTGCCCACGGCAAACGCCTGCAATGGCTCGCTGATGATCTGCGCCAAGGTCAGCCGTGGATTGAGCGAGGCGTACGGGTTCTGGTACACCACCTGGATCTGCCGGCGCAGGTCGCGCCACTCACTCCGTGAGGCCGCCAGCAATTCGCGACCGTTGAAACGCACCGAACCCGCATCAGCGCGCTCCAGCCCCAGCAGCAGACGCGCGGTGGTCGACTTGCCCGACCCGGATGCCCCCACCAGGCTGGTGGTGCCCCCGCGCGGCACTTCGAACGCCACGTCATCCACGGCCGGTGGCCGAGGCTGGCGCCAGGTGGCAAAGCTTTTGCGCAGCCCGCTGACCGACAGCACCGGCGCCTGCCCAACCTGGGCACCGGACCGCTGGCGCGGGCAAGCCGCCAGCGCACCGGGTGCCGCCGCCAGCAAGGCGCGGGTGTAGGCATGTCGCGGCGCATTGAACACCTGCGCGGCGCTGCCGCTTTCCACGATATGCCCACGCTGCATCACCAGCACCCGATCGGCGCGCTGCAAGGCCACGCCCAGGTCATGGGTGATGAGGATCACCGCGGCCTGCCGCTGTTGAGCCAGGCCTTGCAGGCAATCGAGCACCTGGCGCTGCACCGCCACATCCAGCGCGCTGGTGGGCTCGTCGGCGATGATCAGCGCCGGCCGATTGGCCAGCCCCATGGCCACCAGCACCCGTTGGCGCATGCCGCCGGACAGCTCATGGGGATACTGCCGGGCCAGAAGCTCCACTGAGTCAAGGCCCACTTCACGCAGCAACCCCAACGCCCGCAGGCGCGCCGGTTTGCTCGGCACGCCGTGAACGGTCATGGCCTCCACCAGTTGCTCGCCGATGCGCTTCACCGGGTCCAGGGACAAGCCCGGGTCCTGCGGCACAAAACCGATCTGCACGCCGCGCACCGCTTGCCACTCACGCTCGCGCAGGCCCAGCAGTTCGCGGCCCGCCAGGCGAATGCTGCCGCCGCGCACCTGGGCGTTCTCGGCCAACAGGCCCACCAGGGCCGCCGCCGTGGTGGACTTGCCCGAGCCGGACTCGCCGACAATCGCCAGCACTTCACCGGCCTGCAGGGTAAAGCTGACGCCCGCAAGGCCAATGGCCGTGCCGTAGTCGATGCGCAGGTCAGTGACCTGCAGCAAGGGGACGGTACTCATGGACGAACTCCCTGTTGTGCCTGCAACGCCCTGGCCAGTTGGTTGGCGGCGATGACCACGGCGGCCACCACCAGCCCCGGCAGGCCGGTGTACCACCAGGCCGTGACCATGTAATTGCGCCCCTCGGACACCAGCAGCCCCCACTCGGGCTGCGGCGGTGGCGCGCCAAACCCCAGAAAGCTCAACGCCGACACCGCCAGTACGGCGCTGCCGAACTCCAGCGCCGCCAGCGCCAAAACGGGCCCGGCCACCGGCGGCAGGATGTGTCGCACGATCACCGTCCACGACCGCACCCCGCAGGCGCTGGCCGCTTCGACGAAGGTGCTCACCCGCCAGCGCAGCACTTCACCGCGCACCAACCGGGCAAAACTGGCCACCGCCGACAGGCCCACCGCCAGGGCGATGTTCAAGGTGCCGAAGCCCAGCACGGTGATCACCGCCATGGCCAGCAGCAACGCCGGCACCGCCATCAACACCTCCACCAGGCGCATCAACGCCGCGTCCAGCCAGCCGCCGAAAAAGCCGCTGAGCACGCCCAGCACGATGCCACTGACCAGCGCGATCAGCACCGCCAGCAAGGTCGCACGCAGCGACAGCCCCGCGCCGTGCACGGTACGGCTGTACAGGTCGCGGCCCAACTGATCGGTGCCAAACCAATGGGCCGCGCCGGGCGGCTGCAAGGCGTTGCCGGGGATACCCAGCAACGGGTCAGCGTGGCTGAACAACCCCGGCCACAGCGCCCAACCCAACGCCGTGACCAACACCACCACGGCAATCACCACACGCCAGCGTTTCATCAGCGCCTCCCCAAACGTGGATCGAGCAACGGATACAGCGCATCCACCGCCAGGTTGACCACCACGAAAATCAACGCCGCCAGCACCACCACGCCCTGCACCATGGGAATGTCCTGCACGCTCACGGCCGCCTGGGCAAGCCGGCCGATGCCGTCTCGGGAGAACACCGTCTCGGTGACCACGGAGCCGGCCAGCAACGAGCCGACGATCACCCCGGACAGGCTGAGGATGGGCACCAGCGCGTTGTGCAGCACATGCACGCACACCACTCGCGACCAGCTCAACCCCTTGGCGCGCAAGGCTTCGACAAAGGGCTGGCGCTGCACCTGAGCCATGGAGCGCAGCAACACCTGGGCAATCACCGCCGAGGTGGGGATGGCCAAGGTCACCGCCGGCAGCACCAGGGCCGGCACGCCACGGTTGCCCATGGCCGGAAACCAGTGCAGGCCGAACGAAAACGCCTGCAACAGCAACAGCCCGACCCAGAAGGTGGGCAGCGACACCGCCAGGGCCGGCACACCCAGCAAGGCGTCACGCAGCCACGGCAGGCGGCTCAGACTGGCCAGCAACGCCAGCCCGGTACCCAGCCCCAGCGCCAGCACCAGTGCGGCCACCGCCAATTGCGCGGTGGCCGGCAACGCCTGCAGCAACGCCCCGGCCACCGGCTGACCGGTCTGGATCGAGCGGCCGAAATCCAGGTGTAACGCCTTGCCCAGCGCCAGGCCGTATTGCACAAGCAGCGGCTTGTCCAGGTTGTATTCCGCCCGCAGGCGCGCCACTTGCGCGGCATCGACGCTGGTCTGTTCGCCGCTCTGGTTAAGCATGATGCTCACCGGGTCACTGGGCAGCGCATACAGCAACACGAACGACACGCTGAACGCCGCCCACAGCACCAGCAACGCCTGCCCGACACGGCTCAGCCACGACAGCAGCGCGGCCCTCATGGCTGCACCCAGGTGTCGAAGAACTGCAGCCGCGAGGACGCCTCATAGTGCAGGCCATTGACGTTGGTGGCGTGGGCCAGCACGGTGGCCAGTTCGATCAGGGCGATGGCGTGCCCCTCCTCCAGCAGGCGTTGGCTGGCCTGATCGATCAGCGTTTGACGCTGGCCAGGGTCCAGGGTGGCCGCCGAGTCGGCCAGCACCCGGTCGATGTCCCCCGGCTGGCGCACGCTGACGTTGTAGCCCGGCGCCTGGAACACGGTGCGCAGCACGTCCGGGTCGGCGCGGGTCAGGTTGAGGAAGCGCACGCTGTAGTCACCGCCCGCCTGGGTCGCCGTGACCTGGCTGAGGGTGGTCTTGTTCAGGCGCAGTTCGATGCCCACTTGGCGCAGTTGCTGCTGCACCAGCTCCAAGATCGGCACCTGCTGCCAATAGTCGAGCTTGAACGACAGCCGCTGGCCGTCCTTGACCCGGATACCGTCGCTGCCCGGCACCCACCCCGCGTCATCCAGCAAGCGCTTGGCGCCCGCGTCGTCATGGGCCAGCAGCGTTGAATAGTCGTGATACAACGGCGTACTGCTGGCCAGCAACGCCGTGGCCACCTGCTGGTAGCGCGAGATGATCGGCTTGAACTGCTGGCGGTCGATGGCCTTGTTCAACGCCTGGCGCACGCGCACATCGCTGAACAAGGGCGTCGACTCATTGGGCGCCAGGATAAACACCACGCCGGGGTTGGCGCGGCTGAGGATCGGCAGTTTCTGCGCTTGCAGCGCCGCCTCGTCTTGCGGCGCAACGCTGGTGTTGACGTCGATCTGGCCCGACACCAGGCTGCCCAGGCGCACGCCCGATTCAGGGATGATCAGGAAGTCGAGGCCGTCCAGCCAGGCCTTGCCCTGATGCGCCGCCAGGGATGAGGGCCAGTGATAATCCTCGCGCCGGCTCAGCGACACCACCTGGTTGTGCACGAACGACTTGACCACGAACGGCCCGGAGCCCACCAGCTCGCCCTGGCAACGCTGGGCCGAGGGCAGCGCCAGGGTACGGGCGGCGAACAGGCCCAGGCTCATGGTCGAGGTGGCCTGCAGGAACTGCGCATTGGGCTGGGCAAACCGCACCACCACGGTATGGGCATCGGGGGTATCGATGCCTTGCAGGCCCGCCAGGTACGTGGAGCCCAGAATCGCCTTGGCGCCCAGGTCGACGATGCCCTGCAGGTTGGCCTTGACTGCGGCCGCATCCAGCACCGAGCCGTCGCTGAAGGTCACGCCGTCGCGCAGGTGGAAGGTGAACCGCCGCGAGTCCGGCGACACCTCCCAGCGCTCGGCCAGCCACGGTTTGATGGCGCCGCTGGCCGGGTCCTGATCGGTCAGCGAATCCACCAGTTGCCGGCCGACATTGAGCGCGGTGTTGTTGCCCGCCTGCTGTGGGTCGATGCACTGCGGATCGCCGTCCAGCGCGACTTTCAATACTCCGCCGCTGTGAGGCGAGCTGGAGGTTTGGGTGGCAGGTGCCTTGGCCTCGCCACAGGCGCTCAGCGCCAGCGCCAGCAAGCACAACGCGAAGGGACGCATCCGGCTCATGAACGGCCCCCGGCGCTGCGCGCATGGCGGTTGGCAATGAACGGCAGCCCCAGGTTGTCGCGCAGGGTCTGGCCTTGATATTCCTCGCGGAACAGACCACGGCGTTGCAGCTCCGGCACCACGAGTTCGGCGAAGTCAGCGATGCCCTGATGCAACCCGGAGAACATCACATTGAAGCCGTCCGCCGCGCCACCTTCGAACCATTCCTGGAAGTCATCGGCGATGCTTTGCGGCGTGCCGATCAGGATGCGATGGCCGCCCGCCGTGAGCTTGTTGAACAGTTGGCGCACCGTGGGTCGCTCGCGGCGGATCAGCTCGAACACTAGCTTCTGGCGGCTCTTGTGGGTGTTGGTGTCGAACTGCTCGGGGGGCAGCGGCACCACTGCGTCGAACGGCAGTTCGGAGAGGTCGAAACCCAGACTGGTGAAGCGCGAGATCGAGCGCAGGAACGACGGCGCGTCCAACAATGCCTGCTGTTGGTCGTAGCGCGCCTGGGCCTCTTCCAGGGTGCGGCCGACGATGGGCGACACGCCCGGCAGCACTTTCAGGTGCTCGGGGTCGCGCCCCAATTCAAGGGCCCGCTGCTTGATTTCGTCATAGAACGCCCGGCCCTGCTCCACGGTGTGCTGGGCCGTGAAGATCAGCTCGCCGGCACGCACGGCCAGGGCGCGCCCGGCATCGGAGGAACCGGCCTGGGCAATCACCGGGTAGCCCTGGGGCGAGCGCGCCGCGTTCAGCGGCCCGCGCACCTGGAAGTGCTTGCCGTGGTGGTCCAGCACGTGCAGCTTGTCGGTGTCCAGGAAACGCCCGCTGGCCTTGTCCTGGACAAAGGCATCGTCCTCCCAGCTGTCCCACAGGCCAGTGACCACGTCATAGAACTCCTCGGCGCGGTCGTAGCGGTCGGCGTGCAGCACGTGGGCGTCACGGTTGAAGTTCTCGCCGCCGCCCAGCGAGGTCACCAGATTCCAGCCCACCCGGCCGCCGCTGAGGTGGTCGATGTTGGCGAACTTGCGCGCCAGGTTATAGGGCTCGTTGTAGGTGGTGCTGGCGGTGCCGATCAGGCCGATGCGCTGGGTGGCCAGGGCCAGCGCCGGCAGCAGGATCAGCGGGTCCCAGCGCACGCTGTTGGGGCCGTGGGCCAGCACGTCGAGGTCGGTATCGACATTGACCGTGTCATTGAAAAACACCGCGTGGAAGCGCGCCGCTTCAAGCGTCTGCGCCACCCAGCGAAAGTGCTCGAAGTCGCGAAACGAGTCCTTGGCCGCCGAGGGCTGGCGCCAGGCCGCACCCATGATGCCGGCACTGGGGATGAAGGCGCCCAGGATGATCTGCTTGCGGGAAGTACCCATGTGCCGCTCCTTAGAAGTTGTAGGTCAGGCGCGTGTACCAGAAGCCGCCGTAGGGGTCGAAGGGCTCGATGCTGCCGAACTTGGGGAAGCCGTTGACGTCGCCCTGGGGGTAGGCGTTGTTGTCGGCGCGCACGTCGAACAGGTTGTTGGCGCCCACCGCCACGCTGAAGTCCTTGGTGACCGCGTAGGCCACTTCCAGGTCGGTAAGCCACTTGGCGCCGTAGGTCACGTCGTACTGCGGGTTGGTGTCGCGGGCGGTGACCTTGTCGTAGCGGGTCACGGCACCGGTGACGGTGAAGTTGCCGATGTCCCACACGCTGCTCAAAATCAGCTTGGTCTTGGGGTTGGCCACGGTCAGGTAGCCCTGGGCCACACGATCGAACAGCGCCAGGTTGCTGCCGGCGGCCGTGAGCGCTGCGGGCGTGGACTTGATGCTGTCGATCTGGGTCTGGTTCCAGTTGAAGGCCAGGCCGTACTTGACCCGGCCGTAGGCGCCGTAGTCGACCTTGTAGTCGGTAACCAGGTCCAGGCCGCGGGTGGTGGTGTCGGCGGCGTTGGTGAAGTATTTGACCTGGTAACCGGGCTTGTAGCCGTTGGCGACCAGGATCTGGTTGACGCCTGCGCCCGAGAGGAAACCGGTCAGCGCAATGCGGTCGTCGATCTTGATCTGGTAGGCGTCCAGGGTCACGCTGGCGGCCTGGATCGGCTGCCAGGTGAACCCCAGGCTGATGTTCTGCGACTTCTCGGGCTTGAGGTCGGTGGCACCCAGGGCGCGGGCCAGGGCCGAGTCGACGCGGGCGGTCTTGGCCTCGACGAACTGCGACACGCCGTTGACCGAGGTGTACTGGTTGGCCGTCTGCGCGTACACCGACTGCGACAGCGATGGCGCGCGGAAGCCGTTGCTCAGGGTGCCGCGCAGGGCGAAGGTGGGGGTCAGGTCGTAACGCAGCGACAGCTTGCCGCTGGTGGTGGTGCCCGAACCGTCGTCGTAGCCCTCGAAGCGCCCCGCCGCGCCCACGTACAGTTTCTCGAAGGGGTTGAAGCCCACGTCCAGGTAGCTGGCGTAGCTGTTGCGGCTGGCCTGACCGGCGTCCTCCGGGGTCAGGGTAATGGCGCCCTGGGCGCCCACCGCCGCCGGCTGCCCGGCCAGTGGGCCGCTGGGGTAGATGTAGCCGCCGTTGATGTACGACAGCGGGTCATCGGACTCGGTCTTGTAGCGCTCGTGCCGGTGTTCCAGGCCCCAGGACACCTGCGCCGGCTTGCTCAGGCCGACGTCGAAGGCGCGGGTGAAGTCCAGGTTATTGGTCCACTGGTCGAAGGTGCTGCTGTAGGTGTCGAAGTGCGTGGGGCTGCTGGGCCCCAATGAGGCGTTGAGGGTTTCGTCGGCGCCCGACTGGGCATCGTCGCGGCCAAAGGTGCTGCTCAGGTCCCAGTTCCAGCCGGCCACCTGCCCCTTGGCGCCGGCGGCGGCCTGGTAGTCGTCCTCCACCAGGGTGTAGAACGGCGCGGTGCCGTCCGGGTAGATCTGCGGGATGATGTTGGTGGAGTTGGGGCGACGGTAGTTCTGCCCGCCGCGCGCGTCGCGGTGGCTGTAGGTGGAGAACGAGTACAGGGTCACATCGTCCAGCGGCAGTTCGGCGTTGTAGGCGACCTTGATGTCTTTGATTTTGGGCAGGCCGTTTTTCTGTACGTCGCGGTCGGCGGTGGCATCGCGCGGGTCGGCGCTGCCGTCGGCCTGCTTGTAGTAGAAGCTGCCGGTGGCGTCGCGCGAGCGCACCGCCGTCTGCTGCGATTTGGCATCCAGCGACAGGTTGAAGAAGCCATCGTTGGGCAGCGTGAAACCCTGGTTGTAGGTTTGCCGCAGGATGGCCCCGTCACCTTTCTCCGGATAATCGCCGTAGGAGGTGCTGACCGAGCCGCCGTGGTCCTGCTGTTTGAGGATGATGTTGATCACCCCGGCAATGGCGTCCGAGCCGTACTGCGCCGAGGCGCCGTCGCGCAGCACCTCGATATGGTCAACGGCGCTGACCGGAATCATGTCCAGGTCCACCGGGTTGGTGCCGTAGGCGGCGGTGGAGTCGAGGTTGATCACCGCGCTGTTGTGGCGGCGCTTGCCGTTGACCAGCACCAGCACGTTGGAGCCGTTGAGGCCGCGCAGGCTGTAGGGCCGGGCGATGCTGTCGTTGGAGCTGCCCGAGGGCCGTTGCGAGAACGACGGCAGGGCTTTTTGCAGGGCGCCGCGCAGGCTGCCGCTGCCGGTGTTTTCAAGCTGCTGGCCGCTGATCACGTCGATCGGCGCGGGGCTGCTGGTCACGGTGCGCGACTCGCTGCCCCGCGAACCGGTCACCACCACCGTGTCCAGGGTGTCATCGGCGCTGGCGGCGAACGCCGGTTGCAGGGCGTAGCCGGCCAGCAGCAGGGGCGCGAAACGCAGCCCCGACAAAGAGGATTTCAGCTTCATGGGCATTCAACTGTTCAAAAGATGATGGAAGTCGTCACGCCACAGCGGTCGCACGTCGACGGCCTGGCGCAGTAATTGGTTGGCGTAGAACAGGTCGGCGACCTGCTGCTGCGAGGCGATGGCCGCGTCGTCGATGGGCACCAGTTGCGCCGGTTGGCTGCGGCGCTGGAACTGCTGCAGGTACAGCTGCCGGTCGATACCGGTGAGCTTCGCGCTGCGCGTGGCCCAGGCGTCCGGATGGTTTTGTACCCAGGCCCAGGTGGCGCGCTCGCGTTGCAGGTAGTCGGCGATACGCGCGCGGCGCAGCGGGTCGGCCAGGGCGGCTTCGTTGGTGGCGATCAGGTAGTTGCCGGCGTATAAACCCTCGGTGCCCGGCAGCAGCTGGCCGTCCATCAGGGTCTCGACCTGCAGGCCGCTGATGCCGCCGGCCACCAGCGCGTCGATATGGCCGCTGCGGAAGGCGAACAACGCGTCCTGCATGGGCATGGGCACCGGCACCACATCGGCCAGCGACAGGCCGTGGTGGGCCAGCAGGTTGAGCAAATAGCACTGGGTGTTGGTGCCGCGCACAAAGCTCACGCGCTTGCCTTTCAGGTCGCTGACCTGGGCAATGCCGGCGTCCTTGCGCACCACCAGACGGGTCTCGTTGGCGTCGCCCTTGACCACGGCGATCAGCTTGATCGGCGCCTTGGAGGCGGCGGCGAACACTGGCGGGATCTCACTCATGTAGGCGTAGTCCAGGTGGTCGCTGGCCAGGGCTTCGATAACGATGCTGCCGCCAGCGATGTCGGCCCATTGCACCGGGTACGGCAGATCGCCCTGCCCCGCCAGGTCCATGAAGGAGCTGGCCAGGCCCTTGTAACGCCACACCCGCAAGGCCGGCTCGGCGGCCCAGGCCATGCGGTGACCGGCGCCCAGCAGCAGGCCCGCCTGCAACAGGCGTCGTCGAGAAAAGTTCGGCATGGCTAAGCCTCAGTCCAGCAGGTCGGGTTGTTCCAGGCGGATGCGGTCCCACAGCGGCAGGAAGTTCAGCCAGCTGAAGAATTCGTGGCGGGCCTTGTCGCTGGCGTCGCGCGGGTCGGCTTCAGGAACCACCGGCGTGCCGGCGCTGTAAGCCAGCAAGTGGGCGCGGGCGGTGTCGTCGGCGAGGATGAAGCGCCAGGCCGCGCTTTCCACGCTGTGGCCCACGGTCCACAGGCCATGGTTCTGCCACACCAGCAGGTTGTTGTCGGCGAAGGTCTCGACGAAGGCCTGGCTGACCCGGTCGCGGTTCTGCTCCAGGCGGCCGTCGGCGGCGCGCAGGGCGTGGCGATCGAAGATCACCTGGTCATCGATGAAAGCGCCGGACTCAGCGGTAATCGGCTGGAACAGTTTGCCTTGGGAGGACCAGACACGGCCGTGAAAACCGTGCACATGGGCAATGCCGACCACCTCGGGGCGGGCCTTCTGCAGGTCGTAGTGCAACTCCAGGGCGCTGGTGTTGAGCACGCCCTCGCCCTCCACCACCTGGCCAGTGCCATCGACGCGCAGCAGGTGCGACACGCGGATCTGCGAGAACGGCACGCCCAGCGGGTTGATCCAGTAATGGTCGGTGTGCACGGGGTCGCGGGCGGTGAAATGCCCCGCCACGCCGACCTCGAAGCCCAGCTGCGCGAACAGGCGGTAGGAGGCGGCCAGGCGCTGTTTGCGGTGCAGGCGCTCGGCGATCGGGTCTTGCTGGGTGACGGGCTGGGTCAGGGTCAGGCGGTTATCGGCATGGGGCAGGCCGTAGATGCTTTGGGGGTGTGCGTGGCTCATCGGGCAGACTCGGGTTGTCTCCTGCCTTGGGGCAGGTGCTTTGAGTGGCGCAGCCGGGTTCGCTGAGATGAGTCAGGGCGGCGGCGTTTTATTGGGGGCTCGAAGCAGTCGGTGGGTCAGGTTTGCATGGGGTGTCCCTCACGGATCAGGAAGCGGATAGGCTCTCCTCCACCGTGCGGGGGTCGGGATGGACGCTTGGGGTCAAGCGTGTATCGACAATATTCGTCTAAGTATCAGGTGTAAAATCACGATTGGTTATATTGTAATTTATTTTTTATTAAAGTGGTTTTTGGTTATCAGGGAAATGCATTTTGTTGGGGTGAGTTGGGGGGGGCATGAAGGTGCTCGCCTTGAGGGTTTCCTCGTGCTTGAGACCGCGCGCCGCCCGCGCGGCGCTTCGCGGGCAGAGCCCGCTCCCACGTTTGTTTCGGGCCAGTTACGCCAGTCAGATCACCTCGACCGCCTTGGTGGCACCACCCCAAATCTGCAGTGAAAAAGCAAAGCGGACGAGGTGATGCCACAGACAAAACTGGCCCGAAACAAATGTAGGACCGGCCTCTGGCCGGGAAGCGCCGCGCGGGCGGCGCGCGATTGC
>KI547174.1:120146-122571 GCA_000497835.1 gamma proteobacterium L18
CGCCTTGGTGGCACCACCACAAATCTGCAGTGAAAAAGCAAAGCGGGCCAGGTGATGCCACAGACAAAACTGGCCCGAAACAGATGTGGGAGCGGGTTCTACCCGCGAAGCGCCGCGCGGGCGGCGCGCGATTGCATGAACACCCCAAAAACGTCGGCATGCACCTGTCAGCCCTCATGCAATTCACCGCCTGTAGCAGCAGCTTGGCGGGGTGGCGTAAAGGTGCTCGCCTTGAGACTTTCTTCGTCCTTGAGATCGAGCGCCGCCCGCACGGCGCTTCGCGGGCAGAGCCCGCTCCTACATTTGTTTCGGGCCAGTTACGCCAGTCAGATCACCTCGACCGCCTTGGTGGCACCACCCAAATCTGCAGTGAAAAAGCAAAGCGGGCCAGGTGATGCCACAGACAAAACTGGCCCGAAACAGATGTAGGACCGGCCTCTGGCCGGGAAGCGCCGCGCGGGCGGCGCGCGATCGCATGAACACCCGAAAAACATCGGCGTACACCTGCCGGCCCTCATGCAATTCACCGCCACCCCAATACCGCAACTACCCCACCCCACATATACCAGAATCGAATTACAAAATACCAATTCAGTATTTAAGGTTCTAAGCCTATCCCGCTATCCTGACCCCATTCCGGCACTCGCCGCGCTGCCCCAAGGAACACACCCATGACTGCCCACACCAACGTGATCGACCTGACCCTGCACCGTAATCGAAAGAAAGCGCAGCACCTGGGCAAGCTGATGTGGGCCATGTACAGCGGCCAGACGGCTGGCATTCAGGAACAATGGGCGCAAGCGCTCAAGGCCATCGATACCTCGCGCCAGGCTTGATCGATGGCCTTGCGCAGCGGTTTTCTCGACAGCTCCTTCGCGCTGCCCGCCGAATTCAGCAGCCCCGAAAACTCCGATGACGACCTGGTCGGCCAGCGCGTGGCGCTGAACCTGCAGCGCCTGCGCGCCAAGCGGCAGTTGTCGCTGGACGCCACGGCGCGGGCCAGTGGCGTGAGCCGGGCGATGCTGGCGCAGATCGAGTCGGGGCGCAGCGTGCCGTCGATCAAGGTGCTGTGCAAAATTGCCAAGGCGCTGAAGGTGTCAGTGGCGGCGTTTCTTGAGCAACGTGAGTTCGATGGCGTGGCGGTTTTGCCGGCGCGTGAGAGCAAGCGGTTGGTGAGCGCCAACGGCACCTTCATCAGCCGAGCGCTGTTCCCTTTCGATGTGGCGCGGCAAGCGGAGTTTTACGAATTGCGCTTGAGCCCCTTGGGCGAGGAAAGCTCTGAAGGGCACGGCCCCGGGGTGCAGGAGAACCTGGTGGTGTCCCAGGGGGTGCTGGAGATCAGTGTCAACGAGGAGCGCTATCTGCTGTCCACCGGCGATTCGATTGTGTTCTACGCCGACCAGCCGCACCGCTATCGCAACCCGGCGGACAGCGATGTACTGGCGTACCTGGTGATGACCTATCCCGAGCGCCTCGACTGACCTGAATTATTCCAAGCGAGCAACACCTCTCCCCCAGTGCGTACCCTGTCGATCGCGTTGCCTGCATCGCGGCCAAGGCCGGCTCCTACCATGGACGGCGCAGGAGCCGACTTTAGTCGCGATGCAGACGACGCGGGTGCTATCAGCAGGTGCAGCACATCATCGGCATGCCGTTGCAGCTCATCATCATCGGCATGCTGCAGTCGTTCATCATTTTCATCATCAGCATGCCGGCGTTCTTCATCATGTCCATGGTCATGCCCGGCATCGGCATCATCTTGCAGGTCATGCCGTCGGCCAGCATGGTGCATTCCATCACGCACTTCATCATTGGCATCGGCATGCCCATCATCGGCATCATCATGCCCATCGGCATGGCCATGGCAGCCTGGGACATGCACATCATCGACAGGTTGCCGCAATGCATCATCATCGGCATGCCACAGTTCATCATCATCTGCATCATGTCGCCGTTGTTCTTGAACATGGCCATGTCCATGCCGGCGGCAGGCTTCAGGGTGCACATCATGCAGTCTTCCATCATTTCCATGGTCATGGTGGCCATCATCATCGGCATGCCCATCATTGGCATCATCGGCATGTTGGCGCTCATGGGCATCTGCATTGCGTTCATCATGGTGAAATCCTCTTTCAATTCGATAGTGGGGTAGAAGCTGATGGGGGCGGATTCTACGGATCGATGGGCGATGGACAATGGGCCGGTGAAGCGAAGCAAATGGCCGTTGCAGCGTTGTCTTTGGCCTGATGGCAAGTGCTTCTGACGCTACTACGGCAGAAGCGAAGTTTTGGCGTCATTGGTCGGCGCCAGGCGTTCAAAAGCGGCGTGATGGATATGCGATGGGACGATTAACTAATAACCCAGATGAATAATCGTTCTAAGGTGAGGCATTATTTTTTAGCAGGGGTGGCACTGACGCCGCCTT
>KI547174.1:125007-137710 GCA_000497835.1 gamma proteobacterium L18
TGCCGAAGGCGGCGTCAGGGGCCAACGTGGCATATGCCAAAACGCCACTTCGGCGAGTTTTTGGTTCTTTTTCAAATCAGTGGCCGACAGGCACAGTAGCGGGCCCCCATCGCTTCTGGAACTTGCGTCACCATGCACCTGGATCTGCGCCAGCTTCGCCATTTCATCGCCCTGGTCGAATTTCGCAATTTCGGCCTGGCTGCCCAGTCGGTCAATATTTCGCAGTCGGCGTTCAGCCGCAGCATTCAGGCGCTGGAGCAAAGCTTTGGCGCGCGACTCATCGACCGCCATCGCAACCTGGAACCCACCAAGAAAGGCCTGATCGTGCTGGAGCACGCACGCCTGCTGGTAGGCAACGCGCATAACCTGATCAACGAGGTGCGCCAGTTCAACGAGCGCGAGGCCGGCGAGTTGTCGTTCGGTTGTGGGCCAGCGCCGGCCGCGTGGCTGATGCCCCAGGCAATCGGCCAGTTCACCCGCCAGTTGCCCAAGGTGCGCCTGCGTTTTCACGTGGACAATTGGCAGGCGCTGGGGCAGCGGCTGCTGGCTGAGGAATGCGAGTTTTTTGTCGCCGACGCGCGCCATTTCGAGTTCGACCCCGACTACCGCGTGCAACTGCTCAGCCCGCATCGCTGGGGTTTCTGCTGCCGCAGCGGACACCCCCTGGCGCAGTTCGACGAAGTGACGGTGGAGCAGCTGTTCAGCTACCCCCTGGCCGGCACCGTGCGCCCGCCCAACCTGCGCAAGGCGCTGGTGGAGCTGAGCGGGCGACCGGATTTCCAAACCAGTATCGAGTGCGACAACGGCTACAGCCTGGTGGCGGTGATCCAGCATTCCGACGCCATCGGCACCACCAATGTCAGCCGCAGCAACCCGTATTTGCAGCAGGGCCTGAAGCTGTTGAAAGTGCGCGGGCTGGACCCGCAGGCGGCGGAGTTTTTTACCCATTACGGCATCGTCAGCCGCGCAGGCTACAAGCTGTCGTTCCTGGCTCAGGCGCTGATCGACGCCTTCCTAGACGCCGACCGCGCCATGCAGGCCGTAGAAGCCGCCCTGCCCGCCACCCCGCCGGACAGCCTGCGCGACGTGCTTACAGGGCTTGCACAGTGAAGTCGCCGATGCGCTGACGCGACCATACCGAGCGAAAGCCGAAGTAGCCTGGCGCGGGCAGGTCGTCCAGCGCCTGATGGAACACCCGCTCACCGTCGACCCAGAAGCTGGTGCCGGTGGCCCGTACCTCGATGACGATGTGGTAGTCGTGGCCGGCCTTGAGCAGGTGCCCGGCGTCCAGCCACTCGCCCAGCAACGGCCGCCGCTCGCTGCCGTCATACCGACGAAAGCGCGTGGTGGTGTTGCCGTTGCCGCCCATGCCCACGTACCAGGTGTCCAGCGAGTCGTAGCTTTCCAGTACGCCGTCGCGGGGCAGCAGTTCGGTGCTGCCGGGCTCGTGGGCGGCCCAGAAGCAGTTGAGGTCCGAGAGCCGGTCGTTGGCCTGCCCCTGCACCAGCACCTGGCGCTGGAAAGCGATGCGGTAGGCGCCGCCCAGCGGCTGGTTCAGCCACAAGGTCATGCCGGCGCTGGTGTCCATCACCAGTGCGCCCTGCTCCACGCTCACCCGCGAATCCTCGCCCCGCTCCACTTCCAGCCGCCAGCGCTGTGAATCAAAACGTTCGAATCGGTCACGCACAATCTGCTGCATGCAAGCCTCAATGCTCATGGGGAATGGGCCGGCCGGCCAGGGCCAGCAGCGCCATGGCGGTCAGCCCCCACTGGGCGACCGCGTTGGTGGACAGGTTGGCTTCCTGAGAGGTGCCAGCGCGCTCGTCGATGATCGACACGGGCGCGGGCTCCTTGAGGTTGCGTACGTAGGCCGGCACCAGCACGTCATGCAGCTGGCGATCGGGCTTGGGGATGCCGCCGGAGCCGGCGGCGAATTCGCGCCAGGCGCGCTGCTGCAAGCCCGGGTCCTTCAGGCGCCAGCCCGCAAAGGCAGTCAGGCGCGCGTGGCCCTGGGCCAGGTTGAGGTTGCCCAGTGGTTTGCCGAGGGCCTTGCGCACCTGATCGGCGGGGGCGTTGTACAGGCGGCAGTAATCCAGCCAGGCGCTCTCGAAGCGCGCCGAGGGCAGCACTTGCAGCAGCTCGCTGCAGATTTCTGCCAGGCCAAACACGGCGGATAAATGCGACACGGTGAGCTTGCCGCTGGTGTCGATGTCGAAGCGGCCGCTGTCCAGCTCCATCTCGCCCACGCCGGTGAAAAAGCCATGGGGCTGGGCGGCGATGCTGTCCATGCTGTTGCGCAGGCGCTGGGCCACGGCAGGGTCGCCGGTGCGCTCCCACTCGGTCAGCCAGGCCGCGGCGATGGCGCCCCAGTCGGTGCCGAAGGAGATGCTGGCGTAGCCGTCGCGGGCGTCGCGCTGCTGGCCCACCTTGCGGCCCGGCACCACCTCGCGCAGGGTGCGCAGGGCTTCGACCTGGGCGCGCATCAGGTCACCCACGCGTTCGTCGGCGGTGAGGTAGTACAGGAAGCGGCGGTTGGCCACGGTGGAGATGCGCAGCTGTTTGGCACTGTCGCCCCAATGCTGCACGTTATGCCGCGAGCCCAGCGGGGCGAAGCGCCCGATGTGGTGCACGTCGACCTCGCCGGTGTGGCGGGTCATGGCTTCGGCCATGCGGAACACGTCGTGGCGGCCAGTGCGCAGGAAGTAGAACCACAGCCACAGGTCGGTGCTCAGCTCGGAGTTGTCCCACGCGTAGCCGCCCACGTCGTAGCGCCACACGTGGCGGTCTTCGTCGTAGGTGTGCATGACGTCGCCGTAGTCCCAGAAGCCGTACCAGCGGCGCTGCTCGATCTCGTCGCGGTAGAAATCGAAGTAGAACGCCAGTTGCGCCTCCAGCGGCTTGGCGCCCTGGGCGCTGCTGTCCACCGGCGCCCAGTCGGGGCCGAACACGCCGGCGCGGTGCAGGCGCGCGGGGCTGGCCACCAGCAGGGGTGGGTCCTGAATGCGCGCCGCGATGTCGACCAGCGCGGCGTTGCTGGGGGTGGCGGCGACGAATTGCAGCTCGATTTCGCTGGTGCGGGCCACGCCCAATGGCGTGCCGAAGCCGGGTTCGTAGTCCTCGTAGGTGATCTCCAAGGCTTCACGCTGACGGGTGAAGTCGGTCTCGCCCAGGCCGTCGTGGTAAAAGCGCAGGTCCATGGGCGCGGCCTGCGAAGCCCACAGCCATATCGTCACTTGAGCGAGGTCGGTGTGCGCGGCGCTGATGTCCAGTTGCGCCGGGTAGCTTTGCCAGAAATTGCGCAGGCCGAACACCACACCGCCACTGGGCGAGCCCAGGTAGCCGACGCCCGCCGCGCGCTCGCCGGTGGCGCTGGTGAGCCAG
This sequence comes from gamma proteobacterium L18, assembly GCA_000497835.1. Lineage (GTDB taxonomy): Bacteria > Pseudomonadota > Gammaproteobacteria > Pseudomonadales > Pseudomonadaceae > Aquipseudomonas. The sequence goes on from KI547174.1 coordinate 128,389, forward strand.
CCGTGGCCCTGGGCGGTGCGTTTGGTGATCTGGTAGCCGTCGGGGTGGGCCTGCAGCAGGCGGTAGCTGCCGAAGGCCGGGATGTACTGCAGGCGCTGGCCGACTTCGGGCGCGAACTGGGCCACGGGGGGCGTCGCCCTGCCCTCTATCTGTGCCTTGCGCACCGCTGCGCCGGGGTCGCGGCGCAGGCCGGTCAGGCCGCGCACCGCCTCAGCAAACACACCGCCGTTGGCGGCGACGAAACGCACGTGACGGTCGTGCAAGGCGGCGGTTTGCGGCGTGTCGAAGCGCAGGGCGATGCCACTGATAAAGTCGGTGTGTTCATCGGCATCGAACACGAAGGAGTGCACCAGGCGCAGGCGCTCGCTGTGGGCGTAGGCGTAGAGGCGCACGGTGAAAGGCAGCAGTTTACGGCTGCCGTCCGCCGCCTGATGGCTGCCATGCACGGCGATGACCGCGCGCACCGGGCCTTTTTGCTCGACCACCACGCGTTCGATCTGGCTGCGCAAGGCTTGCACGGCAGCGCCGGGTTGATCCGGGTCGCCCTGCACGTGCAGCAACAGGTGGCCGTTGCGCAGGGTCGGTTGGCCTTGGCGCGCTACCGAGGCCAGCAGAGCATCGCCTTGGCGGGGGATTTCGCAACGCAGCAGGCCGGTGTCCAGTATCAGGCTGTCAGCCGTTTCCGTGACCAGGTCGGCGTCAGGCGCCGGGGCCTGGCTTACCGGTTGCAGTTCGTACTGCGCCGCCAGGTGTGCGTGCGGGCCCACGGCATGCCCGGTCCATTTCAGGCTGCCGTCGGGCCAATAGGCCAGCGGCCAGCTTTGCACCGGGGTGTCCTGGCCGGCGAGGACGAAATGCCGATCGGCAGGCACCAGGCCCTGGGGCCAGGGCGTGCCCCAGGTTACGCCTTCGAAGCTGCGCGGGGTCGCCTGCCCCAGCCAGCCCAGGGGCGTACGCAAAGGGCCAGGTTGAGGGGCGCTGTTCGCCAGCGCCGGGCCGATGAAGGGCGCAGCGCTGGCCAGTACCGCGCTGCCGCGCATGAAGCTGCGGCGGTTGAACATCAGGGAAGTCATTGCCAGTCCTTAGAAGTCATAGCCCAGGGTCACGCCCAGGGTGCGCGGGTCGCCCAGCACGCCGAAGGCGCTGCCGTAGTCGCCGGCGGTCATGGTCACGTAGTAGCGTTTGTTCAGCGCGTTGTTGACCCACAGCGAGGCGTTCCAGCGACCGTCGCCGTACTTGCCACTCAGGCCGGTGGACAGGCCCAGCAGGCCGTAGCCGGGGATGCGCGTGAAGGCCGAATCGTCCACGGTGCCGAAGGCCCAGGTGCGGTACGACCAGCGCCCGGCGGCGAAGGCCTGCAGGTTGTCCAGCGCGGTCCACTCGTAGCGGGTGTTGAGGCTGTAGGTGAGCTTGGGCGAGCGGAACACCTGCTGGCCGGTCTCGTCACAGGTGGCAGGCGCGCCGGCGGCCAGGCTGATGGCCGGCGGGCAGGTGGCGTTCTTGAAGTCCAGGTACTTGTTGTCCAGCACCGTGGCGTTGAAGTCGATGCTCAGGCCGTCGAGGGGCTTGAGGCCCAGGGTGGTTTCCACGCCGCGCGAGCGCATGGTGCCGGCGTTGATCAGGTAGCTGCTCTGGCTTTCCAGGTCGTAGGCGGTGGTCTGGAACTTGGACACCTGGGACCAGAACACGGCCGTATCGAGGGTGACGCGGTTGTCCAGCCAGTGGCTCTTGAAGCCCAGTTCGGCGCCTTTGGTGGTTTCCGGCTCGATGTACAGGCTGCCGGTACCGGCCTTGGCGGCGGCGCCGGAGGACACGTTGAGGCCGCCGGCTTTTTCGCCGTAGGCCACGGTCAGGTAGGTCTGCACGTTGGGCAACAGTTGGTAGCTGAAGTTGACCATGGCGGCGGGCAGGCGGCTGTACTGATTCAACTCGCCGGAGTCAAAGTCGTTCTTGTTGACGCGGCGGAACGAGCCGGACTTCTGGTCGTAGGTTTCCCGCGCGCCGGCCGTCACGTCGAGCTTGTCGGTGAGGTGCCAGGTGCCCTGGCCCCACAGCGAGAACACCTGGTCGTTGAGCTCGCCGAAGCGCTGCACCAGCTTGTTGGTGTTGGTGGTGTTGCCGTAGTAAATGGTCGGGTACACCGCTGCGTAGTGGTCGTGGGCGTAAGTGTCCAGGTTCTCGCCGAAGTAGCTGGCGCCCAGGGCGTAGTCGAAGAACTCGCCATGGGGGGAGTCGAGCCGCAAGCTCTGTGACCAGGTACGGTCGTGCACGTCGGCGCCGCTGTCGCTGTACAGCGGCACGTCGAGGTTGTCGGCGGTCTTGGGCTTGAAGCCGAAGTAGCGGAAAGAGCTTACCGAACGCAAGTTGTAGCCATCACCCAGGCGCCAGTTGGCCTCGGCCGATACGCCGCCCTGCTCCACCTTGGCGCTGCTTTCATCGTCCAGCGCCACCTTGCGCCCACCCGTGACCACGTCGGCACCCAGGGCGCTGGCGCGGTTGCGGTAGGTGTCGACGCCGTTGATGGCGTGGGTACTGTCGAGCACCAGCACCGGGTTATTGCTGGCTTGGTTGTAGTCGGCGATCAGGCGCAGGCTGAAGTCGTCATCGGGCTTGTACAGCAGTTGGCCGCGAAAACCGTCCTGGATGCTGCCGCCCAGTTCATGGCCGGTCTCGATGTTTTCCACGGTGCCGCCACGCTCGGTGTGGGACAGGTTGATGCGCCCCGCCCAGCCATCGCCCAGGGGGCCGGAGAGCATGCCCTGGGTCTGGGTGAAACCGTGGCTGCCCAGCGATTGGCGCACCGAAGCTTGAGGGGTGAAGGTGGGCTGGCGGCTGTGGATGTCGATGGCGCCGCCCGTGGTGTTGTAGCCGAACAGCGTGCCTTGCGGGCCGCTGAAGACGTTGGCGCTGTCGATGTCGAGCAGGTCGTTGGAGAGCATCCCCGGGCGGCTGAGGTAGACGTTGTCCAGGAACAGGCCGACGCTGCTGGGCATGCCGATGTTGATCTCGCTGCCGCCGCCATCGCCCACGCCGCGAATGGTGACGCGTGTGTCGTACGAATTGACCGTGGCAATGTCCAGGCCCGAGGCGACTTGCTGCAGGTCTTGCAGACGGTAGATGCGCTGCTGCTCCAGGGTCTTGCCGGACAGCGTGCGGGTGGACGCCGGGGGCTGCTGGGCGTCGACGGTGCGCGCCGCCTCGACCTTGACGGTTTGCAGTTGGGTATCGCCGGGACTGGCAACCGTCTCGTCGGCCAGGGCGCTGGCGCTACTGATCATCAGGGCCAGCAACGAGGTATAGGGGTTCAGGGCAAAGTGCTTCATGGGGTGTCCATCGAATCGTGAGGCGGTTCGGTTCAGTGAGCGGCGGCGGTCTGCGCTGGTACGCCCGGTTCGGGGGTTGTTGAAAGGGGCGCGGGCACGCGGGCCAGCCAGTCACGTACCTGTACATCGCGGCGGATCAGGCGGGCGGCCAGGGCCGTGTCGACTGACTGCTGCAGTTGCTCGACGAACGCGCTATCGAGCGTGGGCGACAGCAGCACCGACAGGGGCGGTGCGCCCTCGAGGTCGGCGCGCAGGATGCCTTCCGGGTAGCCGGCCTGGGTGGCCAGCAACTGCAGGTAGGCATCGCGATGTTCCGGGGCGGCCGCCCAGTGCGCGGCCTGCTGTTGCACCTCAAGGATGCGCGCCAGCCAGTCCGGGTGGTCGTGGGCCAGGCCGCCAGTGACCAGCACCAGCCCGACCAGCTCACCAGCGCCGCCCAGGGTGCGGGTGGACAGCGGCACGGCGGCCAGGCCTTTGTCGCGCAGGGCCAGCACGTTGGCGCCGCCCCAGGTGGCGTCGATCTGCCGGGCGGCCAGGGCGGCGCTGGCGGCGACGAAGTCGAGGTTGACCACGCGCACGTCCTTCTCGGTCATGCCGGCGGTTTTCAGCGCCTGGATAAACGACAGTTGCGCGGCGGTGCCACGGAACAGGCCCACGGTCTTGCCCTTGAGGTCGGCCAGGGTCTTGACGCTGGAGCCCGGCGGCACGGCCAGGTAGTGGCTGACGCCCCGGGCCGCGGCAGCGACGATGCGCGTGTCCAGGCCGTTGGCCTTGCCGACGATGCTGGCCAGGTCGCCCAGGTAGGCCATGTCCACCTGGCCACTGGCAAAGGATTCGTTGATCAGGGGGCCGGCGCCCTTGAAGAACATCCATTTCACCTCCACCCCATCGGCAGCGAAGGCCTGCTCCAGCAGGTGCTGGCTGTGGATGACGTCCACCAGCCCGCCACCCGACGGCGTGGTGCCGGCACCGATGTCCGGCACGGCGATGCGCAACTGCGGCTGGGCCAGGGCGTGGGCGCAGCACAGGCTGAGGGCCAGTGCGCTGAACAGGGATTGATACATGGGGGCCGGGCTCCGTGACAAGTGAACACGGCGCCGTTAAATCATGGCCAGGTTAGTAACCGTAAATACTAAAAAACGTTGCATACCAGTGGTTTTGGCATAAGCCGTGTGGTGTCTGCCTCTCGTGGATTATTCGCAAAACGCAAAAATACTTTGATGAATATGCATTGGCCGGCGGGCCATCCATTCGCGTTTACTGGCAGCCCCCTGCGTTCCCCCCTCTCCTTGCCTTGCGAACCTGCCATGACCCTGCCCCTGCTGTTGCTGCTGGCCACCGCCCATGTGTTCAACGATCTGTTCCAGGCCGTGCTGCCCTCCCTGTACCCGCGCCTTAAAAGCGATTTTGCCCTCAGCTATAGCCAGATCGGGTTGATCACCCTGGCCTTCCATGCCACTGGCTGCCTGTGCCAGCCGCTGGTGGGCGCGCTGGCGGATCGCTTCGCCCTGCGCTGGCTGTTGCCGCTGTCGATGCTGTGCATGGCGCTGGGCATGGGCGTGCTGGGGCTGGCCCAGGGGTTTGCGGGGCTTGCCGGTGCGGCGGCGCTGGTGGGGTTGGGGTCGTCACTGTTTCATCCCCAGGGCTCGCGGCTGGCGCGGCAGTTGAGCAATGGCCGGCCAGGGTTGGCGCAGTCGGTGTTTCAGCTGGGCGGCAACGTGGGCTCGGCGTTGGGACCGTTGATGCTGGCGGCGTTGCTGGTGGTGTCGTTGCCGGTCGGGGCGGCGTGGCTAGTGGGCCTGGCGTTGCTGGGCGGGGTGCTGTTGGTGGTGCTGGTGAAGGCTGTGCCGCAGGCCCCGAGGGTGGCAGGTGTGGTCGACGCGCCTGCGCAAGTGCCGCGGGCGCTGATGCTGCTGGCGGTGCTGGTGATGTCCAAGTACGTGTACCTGGCGGCCATCGCCAACTTCTACACCTTCTTCCTGATGGACCGCTTTGGCCTGAGCACGGCGCAGGCGCAGGTGCAGTTGTTTATCTTCCTGGCCGCCCTTGCAGCCGGGTCGCTGATCGGCGGGCCGCTGGGCGACCGCATCGGGCGCAAGCCGGTGATTGTACTGTCGATCCTGGGGGTGTGCCCGTTCACGCTGTGGCTGCCTTATGCGTCGTTGCCGGTGACCACGCTATTGTCGGTGGTGATCGGGGTGACGCTGGCGTCGGCGTTCGCGGCGATTCTGGTCATGGCCCAGGAGCTGTTGCCGGGGCGCACGGGGTTGGTCGCGGGGCTGTTCTTCGGGCTGACGTTTGGTATCAGCGGCATGGCGGCGGCGGGCTTGGGGATGCTGGCGGATCAGGTGGGCGTGGCGATGCTGTTTCGCCTGTGCGCGGTGTTGCCGTTGTTGGGGGTGCTGGGCCTGGCGTTGCCGGGACGGCCTCAACCAGCGGGTTGAAGCCAGCGCTGGAAAAACGCTTCGCTGGCCTGCACGGCCTGGGTGACGGCGGCCTGCTTTTGCGCTGCGTCGGGGCTGGTGAAGCTGTGGCCTACGCCGGGGAGGATCAGCAACTGGCTGTCGTCGCTCAGTTGGCGCGCCATGGCCTGGGATTGACGGTGCGGGATGACCTGATCCTGGTCGCCGTGGATCAGCAGCATGGGCGGCGAGTCGGCGGTCAGCAAGCGAATGGGGCTGGCGCTGGCGGCGTTCTGACTGTCGCCCAACCAGCGGCGGGCGGCGTCGGCGGTGGCGGGTGGCAGGTCGTCCAGGGTTTGCAGGTCGAAGGCGCCGTACCAGGCGACCACGGCTTGCACCGGGGTATTGACGGCGGTCAGGGCCGCCAGGTGTGCGCCGGCCGATACGCCCCACAGGCCGGTGCGCTGGGGGTCGATGGTGAGGCGTTGGGCGTTGGCGTGCAGCCAGGTCAGGGCGGCCTGGATGTCGTCGACCGCCGCCGGGTATGGGGCCTCGGGGCTGAGGCGGTAGTTCACCGAGGCGACCACGTAGCCCAGGTTGGCCCAGCGTTGCAGCTCGGCGGGGAAGTCGCAGAAGGCGGCGTGGGTACGGGCATCGCCGGCTTGCCAGCCGCCGCCGTGGATGAAGAGGATCAGGGGGTGGGTGGGCTGGGGGATGTGGGGGTGGTAGAGATCGAGGGGCATGGTGGGGCTCTGGGTTGGGGAGGGGGTACCTTTGCATGGGATGGGAGGGGCGTCCAATGATCAAAAGGCGGGGAAATTGGTTTGGCAGATATAAGGGCGATGGTGATTTCATGGCTGGCAAACAAGGCGGGCAACCCAAAACCCACAGGCCATGGCACGTTGCAACAAATGTAGGACCGGGCTCTGCCCGGGAAGCGCCGCGCGGGCGGCGCTCGTTCTCAAGAGCGCTGCAAGACCCAAGACATGCCTCTCGAAAAACCAACCCGGTTCCCGCTTCCGCCAAGGAAGGCTGCGCTTGTTGGAGGTGCATGTCGATGTTGGTGTGGTGTTCTTGAGATCGCGCGCCGCCCACGCGGCGCTTCCCGGGCAGAGCCCGGTCCTACATTTGTTGCAACGTGCCATGGCCTGTGGTTTTTGGGTTGCCCGCCTTGTTTGCATGGCGGGGGGCGGGGTTGGGCTTGTTTTATGAAACATCCAAAAATCTCACCCTTTGCGCGAACCCCGCCCCCTTCCCACGGTCTGGATATTCTTCACCTGTAATCTTTGTTTAAAAATGGACGCTAAACGCCCATTCAGACTCGACTTGCGGTTAGGCTAGAATCGTCTTTCGCTGTCCCGACCCTGGAGCCCTCCATGCCCGACCTGTTGCCCGCCTTGCGCATGGCCACCCTTTCGCTGAGCCTGAGCCTGGCTACCCACGCCGCTGCCAGCGACGAGTCGCAGCTCACTGACTCGATCAACCAGTTTCGGGGCCAGGTGCAACGTTGCGACGGCCAGGCCTCTCACGAGCTGCCGCCGCTGAACCTGGACCCGCGCCTGGTGCTGCCGGCCAGCGGCGGGGGCGATTTGCGGGATGCGATGGCGCGGGCCGGGTACCCCATGGTCAGCGTGCAGGCCATCAGCCTGTCGGGGCCACGCGATGCCCAGGCGGCCATGGCGGCGGTGCAGGAAAGCTTCTGCAAAGTGGTGTTGGACCCGCAGTTCATTGACATCGGCGTCAGCCATCAGGGCCAGGACTGGCGCATCGTGGTGGCGCGGCCGTTGCTGGCCGGCGGGCTGGGCGATGCCGCGGCCGAGGGCCAGAAGCTGCTGGCGCAGATCAACAGCGCCCGCGCCCAAGCCCACACCTGCGGGGCACAGCCGTTCAACCCGGCGCCACCGCTGACCTGGAACGCCACCCTGGCTGGCGCCGCCCTGGCGCACTCCCAGGACATGGCCAACCACAACTATTTCGACCACCTGGACCACGACGGCCACACCCCCGGCGACCGCGCCGAACTGGCCGGCTACAGCGCCCAGGCCCTGGGCGAGAACATCGCCGCCGGCCAGGACGCGGTGCGCAAGGTGGTGGCGGGCTGGCTGGCCAGCCCGGGGCATTGCGCCAACCTGATGAACCCGCAGTTTCGCGACCTGGGCGCGGCCTACGCCACCGACCCGAAAAGCGATGCGGGTATCTACTGGACCGGGATGTTCGGCGCCCAGCAGTAAGGCGGGCTCACACCTGCCCCACCTCCACCCAGCGCTGTTCGCGCGCCGCCAGGCGGATGGCGGTGGCCAGGCGCTCCACCGCCACGGCTTCGGCGAAATCGGTGCCCGACTGTCCCTGCCCGGCCAGCGCCATGATCAGCTCGTGTACTTCCAGGGTCTTGAGTTCGTTGTAGCCCAATTGGTGCCCCGGCGCCGGGCTGAACGCCGCATAGCCAAGTAACGCAGGGCCGGCCAGCAGGCGCTGGAAGCCGCTTTCGCCAGCACGGCACAGGCGCAGTTCATTAAGGCGTTCCTGATCGAACGACAACGTGCCCAGGGTGCCGCTGACCTCGAAGCTGAGGTGGTTCTTGTAACCGTGCTTGAGCCAGCTGGTGCTGAACGTGCCGCGCGCGCCGTTGGCGAAACGCAGCAGGGCCTGGGTGTGGTCATCGACGAGGATCGCCTAGGTCTCCTTGCTGCCCGCCACCGCCGGACGTTGGCGATGCACGGTCTGGCTGTCGGCGCACACCGCCTGCACATCGCCCACCAGGTGGCGGGCCATGGCCAGCAGGTGGCTGCCCAGGTCGCCCAGCGCGCCGCCGCCATGCTGCGGTTCACAGCGCCACGCCCACGGCGAGGCGGCGTCGGCCATGAAGTCTTCGCTGAACTCGCCATCAAAGCTGATGATCTGGCCCAGCTCACCGCTGCTGATCATCTGCCGCGCCCACTCGATCATCGGGTTGTGCTGGTAGTTGTAGCCCACCCGCGTCACCACCCCGGCGGCCTTGGCGGCCTGATTCATCTGCTCGGCCTCCTCCAGGGTGACCGTCAGCGGTTTCTCGCAGTACACCGCCTTGCCCGCCGCCAGCGCGGCCATGGCCATGGGGAAATGCAGGTGGTTGGGGGTGGTGATGGCTACAACGTTGACCGCCGGGTCGTCGATCAGGCGTTGCCAGTCGCTGTGCGCCGTCTGAAAGCCCCATGCCCGTGCACACTGGCTGGCGCGCTGCGGGTCGGCGTCGGCCAGCGCCGCCAGGCGCAGGGTGACGGGCAGTTCGAACACTGCGCTGACATGACGAAACGCCAGGGCGTGGGCACGCCCCATGAAGCCTGTACCGATGAGACCGATGCGGAGTTCGCGCATGGGGGAGCCTTTTTATTTGTTGTTGTGGGATTGATTATTTATGGAATAAAAATTCCATTTAATCAATATCGGAATTTTTTATTTTTTAATTACACAAATCCAACGCCTCGCGCCAAGGGATGGCAAGCCAAATGGCACAGGCCATGGCACGGTGCAACAAATGTAGGACCGGGCTCTGCCCGGGAAGCGCCGCGCGGGCGGCGCGCGATCTCCAGAACGCCACCCCCCCAACGACATGCACCT
>KI547174.1:137940-153789 GCA_000497835.1 gamma proteobacterium L18
GGCGCGCGATCTCCAGAACGCAACCCCCCAAGACATGCACCTCGAAACCCCAACACAATCCGCGTAGCTTGGTAGCAGGGGGATTGGGTTAAGGCCTCTAGATGCATGTCTTGGGTTTTTAGGGCGTTCTCGAAATCGCGCGCCGCCCGCGCGGCGCTTCCCGGGCAGAGCCCGGTCCTACATCTGTTGCACCGTGCCATGGCCTATGGGTTTTGGGTTGCCAGCCTTGTTTGCATGGCATTGCATCCATGGCGCCGCCCGCTCTGGCACAATGCTCCCAACCTTGTACCTAGAGCAGCCCCATGCCACCGCTCTCCCGCCTCACCACCTTCCTCGACCAGGCCCGTCGCGCCATCGCCCTGGTCTGGAGCACCTCGCGCCCGCTGTTCATCGGCCTGGTGCTGGCCACCCTCGCCGCCGGCATGCTGCCGGCCCTGGCCGCCTGGATCGGCCAGCGTATCGTCGATGCCGTGCTGGCGGCCATGCAGGTGCACGCCAGCAGCGGCCAGGCACCGGTGTGGCCGGTGTTGCGCTATGTGCTGGCCGAAGCCGGTGTGCTGGCTCTGTTGGCGGCGGCGCAGCGTGGGTTGTCGGTGCAGCAGGCGCTGCTGCGGGTGCAACTGGGGCAGAAGGTCAATCTGCTGATTCTGGAAAAGGCCCAGACGCTGTCGCTGCTGCAGTTCGAGGACTCGGACTTCTACGACAAGCTGGTGCGCGTGCGTCGTGACGCGTCCACGCGGCCGCTGGGGCTGGTGACCAAGGGCCTTGGGCTGGTGCAGAACCTGATTTCGCTGGTCAGTTTTGCCGTGCTGCTGGTGCACTTCTCGCCCTGGGCGCTGGCGATTCTGGTGCTGGGCGCGCTGCCGGTGTTCTTCGCCGAGGCGCATTTTTCCGGGGATGCCTTCCGCCTGTTCAAGCGCCGCGCGCCAGAGACCCGCCAGCAAGGCTACCTGGAGGCGCTGCTGTCCCAGGAGGCCCACGCCAAGGAGGTCAAGCTGTTCGGCCTGGCGCCGCTGCTGTTGCAACGCTACCGCGACAACTTTCAGCGTCTGTACAGCGAAGACCGGCGCCTGACCCTGCGCCGCGACGGTTGGGGTTTCGCCCTGGGCCTGCTGGGCACCACCGCCTTTTATCTGGCCTACGCCTGGGTGGTGCTGGACACCGTGAACGGCCAGACCACCCTGGGCCAGATGACCATGTACCTGGTGCTGTTCAAGCAGGGCCAGAGCGCCATCAGCGCCAGCCTGGGCGCCATCGCCGGGTTGTATGAGGACGGCCTGTACCTGTCCGACCTGCATGACTACCTGGCCCATCCGGTGCAGATCGCGCGGGGGACGCTCACGGCCGGGGTGAATCCGGGCGACGGATTGCGCTGCGAGCAGTTGGGCTTCCGCTACCCCGGTGCCAGCCGCGACACCCTGAGCGACATCAACCTGCACCTGGCGCCCGGCCGCAGCCTGGCGTTGGTGGGGGAAAACGGTTCGGGCAAGACCACCCTGATCAAGCTGCTGACCCGGCTGTACACGCCGCACCACGGGCGAATCCTGCTGGACGGCAGCGACCTGCAGGACTGGGACGAACACGCCCTGCATCAGCGCATCGGGGTGATTTTTCAGGATTACATTCGCTACCAGATGACCGTGGGCGAGAACCTGGGCGTGGGCGACGTGACTGCGTTCGGCGATTCGGGGCGCTGGCGCGACGCTGCGACCCAAGGCATCGCCGCCGACTTTATCGAGCGCTTGTCCCAAGGCTATGCCACGCAGCTGGGGCGCTGGTTTGTCGGGGGGCAGGAGCTGTCAGGCGGGCAGTGGCAGAAAGTGGCGCTGTCGCGGGCGTACATGCGCCGGGACGCCGATATCCTGATCCTCGACGAGCCTACCGCCGCCCTGGACGCGGGCGCGGAAGCAGCGGTGTTCGAGCATTTTCGCGAGTATGCGCGGGGGCGGATGACGTTGTTGATTTCCCATCGGTTCAGCAGCGTGCGCAGCGCCGACCACATTATCGTACTGGACAGCGGGCGAGTGCTGGAGCAAGGCAATCACGATCAGCTCATGGCCACCCACGGCCGCTATGCCGAACTGTTCGACTTGCAAGCCCAGGGCTACCGCTGACCGTAGCCGCACATTTTCTTTGTGGGAGTGGGCTCTGCCCGCGAAAAGGGGCTCGCGGAGCGTCTGATGTAACGCGTGATTCTTTTCGCGGGTAGAACCCGCTCCCACAAGGGCGGCGCCGACAATAGGAAGGTAATGGCAGCAGTCACGGCAATTGCATTCACGCGGCGTGATTGGTTCAATGTCGCCCACCCTGTCCCAGCCTTCAGGCCCACCATGATCGAACTGAACCAGGTCACCGCCTTCCAGCAGCAAACCCGCGTGTTCCACGCGTTGTCCCTGCACATCGGCTACAACGAACGCGTGGCCATCCTGGGGCCCAACGGTGCCGGCAAAAGCACCCTGCTCAAGCTGATCAACCGCGAGATCTACCCGGTAGAGCGCCCGGAAAGCTACCTGCGCCTGTTCGGCCACGAGACCTTCAACCTGTGGGACCTGCGCGCCAAGATCGGCTTCGTGTCCCAGGACATGCAGGAAGACTACACGCCCCACACCTCGGCGCTGGACGTGGTGATCTCCGGCTTCTTCGGCGCCATGGGCACCCACGCTCACCTGCAGCCCACCGCCGAACACGTTGAGCGTGCCCGCGAACTGCTGGGCCAGCTGGGGATGCAGATCGATGAACAGCGCATGTTCCAGCGCCTGTCCACCGGGCAGAAACGCCGCCTGCTGCTGGCCCGCGCCCTGGTGCACAACCCGCGCGCGCTGATTCTGGACGAGCCCACCAGCGGCCTGGACATGGGCGCCAGCCTCAGCCTGCTGAGCCTGATGCGCGACTTCTGCCATGATGACCGCGCCATGATCATCACCACCCACCACATCGACGAGATCATCCCCGAGATCGAGCGTGTGATATTGATCAGCCAGGGCCAGGTCATCGCCGACGGGCCCAAGGCCCAAGTGCTGACCAGCGAACGGCTGTCCGCGCTGTACCAAACCCAATTGCAGGTCAGCGAGCACAACGGCTGGTACCGTTGCTGGCACGGCTGAGCCACCTCACGATCGCTTCAGGATGCAGCCATGACCGACACCACCCATACCCTGCCCATCGCCGTGACCCCGGAGCTGGATTTCAACCTCCAGGCCGCAGGCCAGCTGGGCACCCTGCTGGCGGACCAATACCGCCAGGCCGAGCCGTTCCCGCACATTGTGATCGACAACTTCCTGCCCGATGAGCTGATTGCGCGCATCTGCCAGGAATTCCCCGTCGAGGCCACCAGCAACGAACAGCTCTACGAACGCGGCTACAAGGGCCAGCTCAAACGCCAGGTCGACCCCAACCACTGCGCACCCTACCTGCGCACTGTGTTTGCCCTGTTCAACAGCGCGGCCATGCTCAACTTCATGGAGCAGATGACCGGTATCCAGGGGCTGATCCCCGACCCGTATTTTGTCGGTGGCGGCCTGCATGAAACCCGCGCGGGTGGCTTTCTGGGCGTGCATTCGGACTTCCGGCTGAACAAGAAGCTCAAGGTGCAGCGCCGCATCAACGCCATCATCTACCTCAACCCCGATTGGCAGGAAAGCTACGGCGGCCACCTGGAACTGTGGGACAAGCCCATGACCCAGTGCCTGAAGAAAGTGCTGCCGGTGTACAACCGCTGCGTGGTGTTCAACACCGACGAGGACAGCAACCACGGCCACCCCGAGCCCCTGACCTGCCCGCCGGACCGCTCGCGGCGCTCGATTGCGTTGTATTACTACACAGCAACGCCCGCCGAGGTGGAGCCCGGCACACGCCAGAAAACCCACTACAAGCCGCGTCCCAAGGACCGCTTGAGCCTCAAGTATTACCTGGACAAACTGCTGCGCAAAAAGCGCTGAGGTGACGCAGTTTAGGGGGTAACCTCAATGGCCTCTCGCGAGCAAGCTTTGCTCCCACAGTGTCGAGTCGTCCACCGTAGTTGACTCAACACTGTGGGAGCAAAGCTTGCTCGCGATGCAAGCGACGCGATCTACCGCTAATTCCATCAGGTGCTATGCAAGTAGCCCAATATGATTATTCGAACATAACCAGACTTGCTAAGGTGCGACCATTGCCCTGCCCCGGTCGCCTGCCATGCCTGCTTATCTCGACGCTGCCCACCAGCAGCACATCAACCAGCTTCACCGCACCTGGACCGCGCGCACCGACTGGCCCACCTGGCTGTTGCTGCTGGGCACCTACGGCGCCTGGTTCGCCCTGGTCCATGCCACCCCGCAGCTGGGGCAAGGCCTGAGCGTCCTCCTGCTGGTGCCGCTGATCACCCTGTGGATGTCGCTGCAACACGAGCTTCTGCATGGTCACCCCACCCGCTGGCCATGGCTGAACAAAGTGCTGGGCTACGCGCCCATCGCCATCTGGTACCCCTACACCCTCTACCGCGACGATCACCTGCGCCACCATCGCGACAGCGAACTGACCAGCCCGCACCACGACCCCGAAAGCCGCTACAGGGGCCGCCGGGACTGGGAGCACAGCAGCCCCGTGGAGCGCGGTGTGCACTGGCTGAACAAGACCCTGTTCGGCCGCCTGCTGATAGGCCCGCTGCTGGCGCTGGGGCCACTGATGGTGCAGCAGGGCCGCCGGTTGCGCAGTGGCCAGGGCTGGGCCATGTGGCTGTGCCATGGCGCCTGCGTAGGGCTGTTGCTCAGCTACGTGCAGGCCCAGGGCGGGCTGTCGGTGGCGGGTTACCTGCTGGCCAGCGTGCTGGCGCTGGGGTTGTCGATGGTGCGGTCCTATCACGAACATCGCCCCGCCGCCGAGCCACAACAGCGCTCGGTGATCAACGAGGCGGGCTGGCCCTGGCGCTGGCTGTTCCTCAACCTCAACCTGCACCTGGTGCACCACGACCTGCCAGGGCTGCCGTGGTACTACCTGCCCCGCGTCTACCATCAACGCCGCGACGACTGGCTGCAGCGCAGTGGCCAGTTCCTGGTGCGCGGCTACGGTGAACTGTTCCAGCGCCACGGCTGGCGGCCCATCGACAGCCCCCGTCACCCTTGGCATTGAGGAGCACACCGTGACCGTCGCACAGATCGCCGAACTGCCCATGTACGTCGCCCCCACGGCGGTGCATGAAGCCAATGAACAGTGGCTGGCCTTGACCCTGGCGTTGCTGGGCGTCGGGGTGCATGAGCGCTTCTTCGGACCGCTGGACGAACTGTGGCTGCACCCGCGCCTGTTGCTGACGCAGACCTGCGGCTATCCGCTCAAGACCCGACTGGGTGAACGGGTGCACGTGATCGGCAGGCCCTGTTTCGACCTGCCCGATGCCCGCGGCGGTGCGCATTGCAGCCTGTTGGTGGCGCATCGTAACGATGGGCGGCAGACGCTGGCGCAGTGGCTTGGCAGCCATGGCGTGATCAACAGCCGCGATTCCAATACCGGCATGAACCTGCTGTACCGCACCCTGGCCCCCTACGCCGCGCCGGGGCAGTTCTTCGGCCGGGAAAGCATCAGCGGCAGCCACCGTGAGAGCCTGGCCTGGGTGTCCACCGGCAAGGCTGACCTGGCCGCCATCGACAACGTCACCTTCGCCTACCTGGCCCGCCATGCGCCCGAGGAAGTGGCAAACGTGCGGGTGATTGGCCGCACCGAACAGAGCCCGACGCTGCCCTACATCACCCGCACCCATGGCGTGGAGGGCGAAGTCGTACGGGCGGCGATGAACCAGGCGCTGGCGGCACTGCCACAGGTGCGCGAGGTGCTGGCACTGACCAGCGTCCTGCCCGCCACCCTGGCCGACTACCAGCACCTGTAGCCGCCTGGACGGTGGGCCCCTGTGGGACCGGGCGAAGCTCGGGAAGCAGGCGACGCAGTGTGTCAGGCAGACCGCGTCGTTTTTTTCCCGAGCTTCGCCCGGTCCCACAGACAGTCGCGGTGCAGCGAGATCCCCCCGTCTGTACGCCACCGCACAGACTCCGTCACCTCCACCGCCCCACACTCAACCCTCGCCGTTCCCCCATGGCAAGGACATTCATGGATCGCCCCTGGACCCGCCTCATTGCCGCCGCCAGGCGCCGCTGGCTGCCTGCCGCTTCCCGTGCGTTTACGTACGAGGCCATTCTGCGCGCCGAGTTGTTCAGCGCCGAGCAGATGGCCGACCACGGCATCGTGCTGGCGCGCCAGCATCAGCTCAGCCCGACCCGCCCCAACGATGCGCTGCTGTCACGGCTGACCGACAACGCCGCCACCCTGGCCCACAGTTGCGCGGTCCTGGCGCGGGCGCATCCGTCTACCCGGCGGGCAACGCCGGCGGCGGAGTGGTTACTGGACAATTACTACCTGGTGGAAGAGCACATCCGCATCGCCCGCAGCCACTTGCCCAAGGGCTACAGCCGCGAGCTGCCGCGCCTGGCCAACGGGCCGTGCGCGGGGTTGCCGCGGGTGTATGACATTGCCCTGGAAGCCATTGCCCACGGCGATGGCCGGGTGGATGAGGCCAGCCTGAGCCGCTTCGTGCAGGCGTATCAGTCGGTGACGCCGCTGGCCCTGGGCGAGCTGTGGGGCGTCGCCATCATGCTGCGCCTGGCGCTGATCGAAAACCTGCGCCGCGTGGCCGCGCGGGTGATGGCCAACTGGACGGATCGCAACCTGGCCGACGACTGGGCCGACCGCCTCACCGACACCGCCGAACACAGCCCGCGCGAGGTGGTGCTGGTGGTGGCCGACATGGTCCGCTCCGCACCGCCCATGACGCCCGCTTTCGTCGCTGAATTGACCCGCCGCCTGCAGGGCCAGAGCGCGCTGCTGGTGCAAGCGCTGACGTGGGTGGAGCAGATGCTCGCAGAGTCGGGCCTGACCATTGAGCGCCTGGTGCACCTGGATGCCCAGCAGCAGGCCGCCGACCAGGTGTCCATCAGCAACAGCGTGGCCAGCCTGCGGATGCTGGCGGCCACGGACTGGCGCGAGTTCGTCGAACGCATGAGCCATGTGGAGCACACCCTCTGCCAGGACCCGACCGGCGTCTATGCGGCCATGGACTTCGCCAGC
This sequence comes from gamma proteobacterium L18, assembly GCA_000497835.1. GTDB lineage: Bacteria > Pseudomonadota > Gammaproteobacteria > Pseudomonadales > Pseudomonadaceae > Aquipseudomonas. Next base: position 145,030 of record KI547174.1, read on the forward strand.
CGCGACCACTACCGGCATGTGATCGAGCGCCTGGCCCGGCACTGCGCGTACAACGAAGAACCGGTGGCGGCCGCCGCATTGGCACTGGCCACCGAACATCGTCCGTTGGCCTCTGCACCCAGCCACGTGGGCTTCTACCTGATCGGCGCCGGCCTGCCCCAGCTGGAACAGCGCCTGGGCGTACGGGTACCGATGACAGAACGTTGGCAGCGCCTTGTGCGCCGGGCGCCACTGGCATTTTTCCTGACGCCGGTGGCAGTGCTGTCAGTGGCGCTGGCCTGGCCGTTGCTGGCGATGCTCAATGGCGTGGCCCTGGCCCTGCTGGCGCTGCCCGCCGTGCTGCTGACCAGCCGCCTGGCCATGAACCTGATCAATGGCCTGGTGACGTTCACCCTCGCCCCCTGCCAACTGCCGCGCCTGGACTTCAGCAGCGGCATTCCTGCAGCCGCCCGCACCCTGGTGGTGGTACCCACCCTGATCGCCGACGCCGCCGATGTGCAGGCACTGGTTGAAGACCTGGAGGTGCGTTACCTGGCCAACCGCGACGAGCACCTGCACTTCGCGTTGCTGACCGATTTTCTCGATGCCCCCGCTGCCGAGCAACCCGCCGACGACGCCCTGCTGGCCCAGGCCACGCAGCTGATCCAGGCCCTTAACCGCACCTACCCGACGCCTGCAGGCGATCGCTTTTGCCTGCTGCACCGGCCACGCTGCTGGAACCCCGGCGAGCAGACCTGGATGGGCCTGGAACGCAAGCGGGGCAAACTGGCGGCGCTCAACGCCCTGCTGCTGGAGGGCGATCGCAGCGGCTTTGCGCAGATCGTAGGCGATGTCGAGGCTATGGGGCCAGTGCGCTACGTAATCACCCTGGACACCGACACGCAACTGCCCCGCGACACCGCGCGCCAGTTCGTCGGCGCCCTGGAGCACCCGCTCAACCATGCCCGCCTGAACGACCAGGGCCAGGTGGTGGCCGGCTATGCCATCCTGCAACCGCGCATCGGCATCAGCCTGCCCAGCGCCGCTCGCTCGGCCTACGCCAGGCTGTTCGGCAGCGACGCCGGCATTGACCCCTACACCCGCGCCGTGTCGGACGTGTACCAAGACCTGTTCGACAACGGCTCATTCATTGGCAAGGGGATCTACGACGTGGCGGCCTTCGAGGGGGCGCTACAGGGCCGGTTCCCGGCCAACCGCATCCTCAGCCATGACCTGATCGAAGGCTGCTACGCCCATTCCGGCCTGCTCAGCGACGTGCAACTGTTCGAGCAATACCCCAGTGGCTACCTCACGGACGTCAAACGCCGCCACCGCTGGATCCGGGGCGACTGGCAACTGCTGCCCTGGCTGCTGCCGTGGGCGCGGGCCGCCGATGGCCGCTGGTGCGCCACCGGCCTGACCGCCCTGGCGCGCTGGAAACTGTTCGACAACCTGCGCCGCAGCCTGGAACCGGCGGCGCTGTTGGCCCTGCTGCTGTGGGGTTGGCTGGGCAGCGCGCCGCCGCTGGCGTGGACGCTGACGGTGCTGGCGCTGATCCTGATCCAGCCAACCCTGGACAGCCTGCTGGGTATGTTGCACAAAGCCCCCGAAGCCTCATGGCGCCAGCACCTGAGCGCGGCCACGCGCAGCGCGGCGCTGCATTTTGCCCGCAGCGGCCTGGCCCTGGCCTGGCTGCCGTTCGAGGCCGGCTTCAGCCTGGACGCCATCGCCCGCACCCTGTGGCGCCTGGCCGTCAGCAAGCGTCACTTGCTGCAGTGGAGCCCGTCGCGGGAAGTGGAGCGTCAGGCCACCCAGGACCTGCCGGGGCTGTACCGCACCTTCTGGCTGACACCGGTACTGGCCGGCGCCCTGGGTGCCCTGTTGCTCAACCGCCCGCTGAGCCTGGCCGTGGCGGCGCCGGTGCTGATGCTGTGGCTGGCCGGCCCGGCGCTGGCCTGGTGGGTGAGCCTGCCGTCGACCCTGGCCGGCTTCGATCCCTCCACCGAGGAGCGACGCCTGCTGCACCGTCTGGCACGCCGCACCTGGGCCTTTTTCGATCAGTACATCGGCCCCGAGGATCACTGGCTGGTGCCGGACAATATCCAGGAAGCGCCCTACGCCCAAGTGGCCCACCGCACCTCGCCCACCAACCTGGGCATGGCGTTGCTGGCGCACCTGGCCGCCCATGATTTCGGCTATCTGGGCCGCGGCCGCCTGCTGACGCGGCTGGACCTGATGCTGACCAGCATGGAGGGCCTGGAGCGTCACCGTGGGCACCTGTACAACTGGTATGACACCCAGACCCTGGCCCCGCTGAAACCGCTGTACGTGTCGACCGTGGACAGCGGCAACCTGGCCGGCCTGCTGTTGACCCTGCGCCCCGGCCTGCTGGCCCTGGCGGACGCGCCGCCCCACCCTGCGCAGGTGGTGAGCGGCCTGCTCGACACCCTCGATGTGCTGCTGGCCGCCTGCCGCGCCGCCGAGGCACAGGCCCAGGTGATCGAGGACCTGTACCGCGATGTGCAGGCCTGGCAGCCTGCCCCCGACGATCACCTCCAGCCATTGCTGGAGCTGTTGCAGCGCGGCATCGACCTGCCCTGCCCGGCCGGTGACGACGACGTGGCGTACTGGCGCCGGGCGCTGCACGCGCAGTGCCTGGACATGCATCAGGACCTGGTCGGCGAAGGCGTTGACGTCGCCCAGCAGCTCAAGACACTGGCCGCTCGCGTGGCTGCCCTGGCGGTAATGGACTTTACCTTCCTGTACGACGCCCCGCGCGACCTGTTCGCCATCGGCTACAACGTCACCGACCAGCGCCTGGACAGTGCCTACTACGACCTGCTGGCCTCGGAGGTACGGCTCACCCATTTCATCGCCATCGCCCAGGGCCAGGTGCCCCAGGCCAGCTGGTTTTCCCTGGGTCGGCTGCTGACCAGCAACGGTGGCGTGCCGGTGCTGCTGTCCTGGTCGGGGTCGATGTTCGAATACTTGATGCCGCTGTTGGTGATGCCCACCTTCCCCGGCACCCTGCTGGACCAGACCTGCCGCGCGGCGGTGGCCCGGCAGGTGGAATACGGCAACCAGTTGGGCCTGCCGTGGGGGGTGTCGGAGTCGGCTTATAACGCCCAGGACGCCGGCTTCACCTACCAATACCGCGCGTTCGGCGTGCCGGGGCTGGGCCTCAAGCGTGGCTTGGGCGAGGACAGCGTAGTGGCCCCCTACGCCAGCGTGCTGGCCCTGTTGGTGGCGCCGCAAGCGGCCAGCCGAAACCTGCAGCGTCTGGGCGAGCACGGCCTGAACGGGCGCCTGGGCCTGTACGAAGCGGTGGACTATACGCAGGCGCGCCTGCCGCCCGGCCAGCGCCTGGCCGTGGTGCGCTCGTTCATGGCCCACCACCAGGGCATGAGCCTGCTGGCCCTGACCTCGGTGCTGCTGGACCGTCCCATGCAACGCCGGTTTGCCAGTGACCCGCAGTTCCAGGCGTGCGAGCTGTTGTTGCAGGAGCGCGTGCCGCGCAATGCCACGCGCTACCGGCCGCCCGACCAGGCCGGTGCCGATGAGGACGCCGCCCGCCAGGGCGAATCGCTGCTGCGCGTGTTCAGTGACCCGGCGCACCAGCGCCCGGCCGTGCAACTGCTGTCCAACGGCCGCTACCACGTGATGGTCAACAGCGCCGGCGCCGGTTACAGCCGCTGCGACGGCCTGGCCCTGACCCGCTGGCAGGAAGACGGCGTCAGCGATCAGCTGGGGTTTTTCTGCTACCTGCGCGATGTCGCCAGCGGCACGTTCTGGTCCACCAGCCAGCAGCCCAGCCAGCATGTGCCGTACAGCCAGGAAGCGATTTTCAGCGACGCACGGGCTGAATTCCGCCTGCGCGAGCGGGATTTCGACTGCCACACCGAGATCGTCGTATCGCCTGAAGACGACGTCGAGCTGCGCCGCCTGCACCTGACCAATCGCGGCCGCACCCGGCGCACCCTGGAGCTGACCAGCTACGCCGAAGTAGTGCTGGCGCCCGCGCTGCAGGACGCACTGCACCCCGCGTTCAGCAAGCTGTTCGTGCAGACCGAACTGCTGCCGGCGCTGCAGGCCATCGTCTGTACCCGCCGCCCTGGCTCGCAGCAGCAGGCCATGCCGTGGATGTGCCATTTGCTGGCCGCCCATGGCGTGGACATCGACGCGATTTCCTACGAAACCGACCGCGCCCGTTTCATCGGACGTGGCCGCACCTTGATGGCCCCCGCGGCCCTGGACCCGGGGGTGGAGCAGTTGAGCGGCAGCCAGGGCTCGGTACTCGATCCCATCGTCGCCGTGCGCTGCCGCATCACCCTGGATGCAGGCCAAAGCGCAACCATCGACCTGGTGACCGGGCTGGCCGACACCCGCGACGCCTGCGTGCAACTGATCCACAAATACCGCGACCGTCACCTGGCCGACCGGGTCTTCGACCTGGCCTGGACCCACAGCCAGGTGTTGCTGCGCCAGCTCAACGCCTCCAGCGCTGACGCGCACCTGTTCGAGCACCTGGCGGCCTCGGTCATTTATGCCAATGCCTCGCTGCGTGCCGACAACGCCGTGCTGATCAGCAACCGTCGCAATCAGTCGGGGCTGTGGGGCCAGGCGATTTCCGGGGACCTGCCCATTGTGCTGGTGCAGATCGGCGAGGCGGCCAACCTCGATCTGGTACGGCAGATGGTGCAGGCCCACGCGCACTGGCGCCAGAAAGGCCTGGCCGTGGACCTGGTGATCTGGAACGAAAGCCAGGCCGGTTACCGGCAGTTGCTGCAGGACCTGATCATGGGCCTGGTGACGTCCGGCAGCGAGGCCAGCCTGGTGGATCGCCCCGGCGGGATTTTCATCCGGCCGGGCCAGCAGTTGTCGGCCGAAGACCGCACCTTGCTGCTGTCCGTGGCCCGCGTGGTGGTGCGCGACACCCTTGGCACGCTTGAAGAGCAGGTGCACCGCCGCCGCAGCCAGCCACCGCTGCCGCGCTTCGACGCCAGCCTGGTGCAAACGCCTGCGCCCGCCCCGGCCCCCCCGCCTGATCCGACACTGATGATGGCCAACACCTACGGCGGCTTCAGCGCCGACGGCAGCGAATACATCATCCACCACACCCCGGGCCGGCCGACGCCGGCGCCCTGGGTCAATGTGCTGGCCAACCCGCACTTCGGCACCCTGGTGTCGGAGTCCGGCAGCGCCTACACCTGGGCCGAGAACGCCCACGAATACCGCCTGACGCCCTGGCACAACGACCCGGTCAGCGACCCCAGCGGCGAAGCCCTCTACCTGCGCGACGAAGACAGCGGCCGCGTCTGGTCGCCTACCCCGCAGCCCTGCCCCGGCCCCGGCCGTTACCGCACCCGCCACGGCTTTGGCTACAGCGTGTTCGAGCATGACCACGATGGCCTGCACAGCGAGTTGTGGGTGTACGTAGCGCTGGATGCACCGGTGAAATTTTTACGGTTGACGGTGCGCAACACCAGCGGGCACACCCGGCGACTCTCGGCGACCCAGTACGTGGAATGGGTGCTGGGCGATCTGCGCAGCAAGTCGGCGATGCACGTGGTGACCGAGGCCGACCCGTTCAGCGGCGCCCTGTTCGCCCGCAATGCGTGGTCCATGGAGTTCAGCGGCCGGGTGGCGTTTCTCGACACTGACTCGCCGGGGCGGCGCATCACCGGCAACCGCGCCGAATTCCTCGGCCGCAACGGCAGTCTGGCGGCGCCAGCGGGGCTGTCGCGCTCGCACCTGTCAGGGCGCACTGGTGGCGGCCTGGACCCTTGCTCGGTGATGCAGGTCAGCCTGGAACTGGCCGACGGCGCCAGTCAGGAAGTGATCTTCCGCCTGGGCGCCGAGCAGGACGCCACCGCCGCCACCCGTCGCGTGCAGGAATACCGTGGCGCCCGTGCCGCCGGCCTGGCGCTGGAGCAGGTGCGTGCCCACTGGCGTGCCACCCTGGGCGTGCTGCGCGTGCACACGCCCGAACCCGAGATCGACGTACTGGTCAACGGCTGGCTGATGTACCAGGTCATCGCCAGCCGCTTCTGGGGGCGCAGCGGTTTTTATCAATCTGGTGGTGCGATCGGTTTTCGCGACCAGTTGCAGGACAGCATGGCCATGCTGCATTCCGCGCCCGAGCAGGTGCGCGCGCATTTGCTGTTGTGCGCCCGGCATCAGTTCCGTGAAGGCGATGTGCAGCATTGGTGGCACCCGCCCCTGGACCGTGGCGTGCGCACCCGCTGTTCGGATGACCTGTTATGGCTGCCGCTGGCCACCAGCCGTTACGTGCAGGTGACCGGTGACCTGACGGTATTGGACGAACGGGTCGATTACGCCCAGGGGCGCGTGCTCAACGAGGGTGAGGAGTCCTATTACGACCTGCCCACGTACACCGGTCCGTCGGAAAGTCTGTACCAGCACTGCCAGCGGGCGTTGGACCATGGCTTGCAATGCGGCAGTCATGGCTTGCCGCTGATGGGCAGCGGTGACTGGAACGATGGCATGAACCGCGTGGGCGAGCGCGGGCTGGGGGAAAGCGTGTGGCTGGGCTTCTTTGGCTACGACGTGCTGCAACAATTCGCGCTGACGGCCCAGCTTCATGGCGACAGCGCGTTTGCCCTGCGCTGCGACGAGCGCGCCGCAGATTTGCGGGCGCAGTTGCAGGCCCATGCCTGGGATGGCGACTGGTACCGGCGCGCCTGGTTCGACGACGGCCAGCCGCTGGGCTCGGCCAGCAACGATGAATGCCGCATCGACTCCATCGCCCAGAGCTGGGCCGTGCTGTCGCGTGCCGCGCCTCCGGCCCGGGCGCGCACGGCCATGGCGGCGCTGGACCGCTACCTGGTGCGCCGGGACATCGGCATCGTGCAACTGCTGACGCCGCCCTTCGACAGCGGTCAGCTGGACCCCGGCTATATCAAGGGTTACGTGCCCGGCGTGCGCGAGAATGGCGGCCAGTACACCCACGCTGCCGTGTGGGCGAGCATGGCCTTTGCCGTGCTGGGCGATGGCGACAAGGCCTGGGAACTGCTGCGCCTGATCAACCCGGTGCGCCAGGGCAATCCGGCGTTGATCGAGCGCTACAAGGTGGAGCCCTATGTGATGGCCGCTGACGTCTACGCCGCCGCGCCCCACGCCGGACGCGGCGGCTGGACCTGGTACACGGGGTCGGCGGGGTGGATGTACCGCCTGATCGTCGAATCGCTGCTGGGGGTGCAGCGCGAGGGCAACCTACTGCGACTGCAACCGCTTTTGCCCAAGGACTGGCCGGGGTACAGCCTGGACTACCGCTTTGGCCACACGCAGTACCGCATCACCGTCAGCCGCGGCAGCGGGCCGCCGTGTTGCCTGACGCTGAGCGATGACGGCGGCGAGCACAGCCTGGCGGTGTTTATCGACCCGATGGCCGTGCATGGCGAGCCGGTGGCCAAGTAGCGTAGGCTCATACCTTCCCCTACGGTGGCTGCCATGTCCAATGCACTTGAGCCACACCAGAACCACCTGCTGGCCGCCCTGCCCGCGCCGGTGCGCGAGCGTCTGCAGCCGTATCTGAAGCTGATCGACCTGCCGTTGGGCAAGGTGCTGTACGAGTCGGGCGATGCCCTGCGGCATGTGTACTTTCCCACCGATGCCATCGTGTCGTTGCTCTACGTGATGGAGAACGGCGCGTCGGCGGAGATCAGCGTGGTGGGCAATGAAGGGCTGATCGGCGTGGCAGTGTTCATGGGCGGTGAAAGCACCCCCAGCCGCGCCATCGTGCAAAGCGCCGGGCAGGCCTGGCGTTTACCGGGGCAGCGGCTCAAGGATGAGTTCAACCGCCACGGCGAAATGCTCTTGCTGATGCTGCGCTACACCCAGGCGCTGATCACCCAGATGGCCCAGACCGCCGTGTGCAACCGCCACCACTCCATCGACCAGCAACTGTGCCGCTGGCTGCTGCTGTCCCTGGACCGCCTGCACGGCAACGAACTGACCATGACCCAGGAACTGATCGCCAACATGCTGGGCGTACGCCGCGAGGGCGTGACCGATGCGGCGGGCAAGCTGCAGCGCCTGGGAGTGATCGAGTACAACCGCGGCCACATCAACGTGCTGGACCGGGTACGGCTGGAACAGTTGAGTTGCGAATGTTACGCGGTAGTCCGCGCGGAGACCGAGCGGTTGTTGCCCTACATGCCAAGCGCACGCTGACGAATTGGGATGCCTCACCTTTCGGTGGTTCTGTAGCAGCGGCCGCCAGGCCGCGTCACAAGCGCCGCGCAATGCCTGATGCACCGTGGGGCACATGACGCAGCCTTTCGGCACCTGCTACAGAGGTGCGGCGTACACTGTGGGAGCAAAGCTTGCTCGCGAGGGGCCCTCACTGGCGCCATCGCGAGCAAGCTTTGCTCCCACAGTGGTGACCTTCACAAGACAGTTGCTGCTACACCCCTCTGGAGAGGTGCAAACGTGTATTTGAGAGATCGCGTCGCCTGCAATCGCGCCCAAGGCCGGCTCCTACGCCGACCGGGGTAGGAGCCGGCCTTGGCCGCGATGCAGACGACGCGATCGACAGGTCCCACAGGGGAAGTCGGCGGGGTCAGTGGGCGAACAGTGAGCCGCCCTGCTTGCCCGCCATTTTCTCCGGTTTGATCAGGAACCGCGCCAGCGCTGGCAGCAGCCATAGCGCGCCGAACATGTTCCACAGCAGCATGAAGGTCAGCATCAACCCCATGTCGGCCTGGAACTTGATGGCCGAGAAGATCCAGGTGCACACGCCAATCGCCAGGCACAGGCCGG
>KI547174.1:154175-156033 GCA_000497835.1 gamma proteobacterium L18
AGCGCCACCACCGGCAAGGTCGCCACCTTCACCCCAATGCCCATGAACGCCATCAGCGCGTTGCCCAGCACCGAGGTCAGCACCAGCGGCAGCACGATGCATAGCGTCGCGGCGAAGGAGCGGAAGGTGATCAAACACATCACCGCCACGCAGATGTACACCAGGATCAGGATGGTCAGCTCGGCCTGCTTGATGACCTCGTTGGTGGCCGCTTCGATACCGGCGTTACCGGCCGCCAACTGGAACTGCAGCCCGTCCTTGTCATGACTGGCAGCAAACTGCTTGATCACCGTCACCGCCCGGTCCAGCGTCTCCGCCTTGTGATCGTTGAGGAACACCAGCACGGGCGCCAGCGAGCAGTTGCCGTTGAACAGGCCATCGGCGCGCGCCACCGAGCTGTTGAGCACCTCGGGGTTGCGCGACAGGCTTTCCCATTTCAGGTTGCCTTCGTTCATGCCCTTGATCACCTGCTTGCTGACGGTGACCAGCGAGATGGTCGACTGCACCCCGGCGGTGTTGTCCAGCTGCCACATCAAATCGTCGATCGGCTGCATGGTCTCGTAGCGCGAGCAGCCTTCGGCGGCCGTCTGCACCATCACCACCAGCACATCGGAGCTGGTGGCATAGTGGTCGATGATGAACTGGTTGTCGCGGTTGTAGCGCGAGTCTGGGCGCAGTTCCGGTGCACCCTGGTCGAGGTCGCCGATCTTCAGGTTATGGCCGTACCACAAGCCGCCGCCCAAGGCGATCAACGCCAGCACCACCGACACGCGCGCCACCTTGGGGTTGGCAAAATTCGACAGCGCCCGCCAGAACGGATGCTCGCGCACCGCGTCCTTCTTGCTGCGATCAATGGCACGTTTGCTGATGCCCACATAGGAGATCGCCACCGGCAGCAAGATCAGATTGGTGAACACGATCACCGCCACGCCGATGGACGCACCGATGGCCAGTTCGCGGATCACGCCAATGTCGATGATCAGCAGGGTGATAAAGCCCACGGCGTCGGCAAGGATGGCGATCATGCCCGGCAGGAACAGCTGCCGAAACGTGCGCCGCGCCGCGGTCAGGGCGTTGTCGGCATCGCTGGACTGCAGGGCGATGCCGTTGATTTTCTGCACGCCGTGGGAGATGCCGATGGCGAAGATCAAAAACGGCACCAGCATCGAGTACGGGTCCAGGCCGAAGCCGAACGCGTGCATCAGGCCCAATTGCCAGACCACCGCCACCAGCGTGGTGCTGAGCACCGCGATGGTGCTGCGCAGGCAATGGGTGAAGAAATACAGCAGTACCAGGGTGATGACGAAGGCGACGCCGAAGAACATCACCACCATGATCAGCCCGTCGATCAGGTCGCCGACCTTCTTGGCGAAGCCGACGATGTGCACCTTGACGTTGGGGTTCTGGGCCTGGAACTTGTCGCGGATCTTTTCTTCGAGGCTGTGGGAAAACTGCTGGTAGTCGAGCTTGAGCAGGCGGCCTTGATCAGCCGGATCCGGGTAGGACTCCAGCAGCGGGATTTCGACGATGCTCGACTTGAAGTCGTTGGCCACCAGCCGGCCGACCTGGCCGGACTTGAGGATGTTGCTGCGCAGCAATTCAAGGCTGTCGGCCGAACCGTTGTAGCTCTGCGGGATCACCTCGCCGCCAGCAAATCCCTCCTCAGTCACTTCGGTCCAGCGCACGCTGGGGCTCCACAGCGACTTCATGCCCGAGCGGTCGACGCCGGGGATGTAGAAGGCCTCGTCGTTGATCTGCCGCAGGGTCTCCATGTAGTCCTTGTTGAAGATGTCGCCGTTCACCGCCTCCACCGAGATGCGCACGGTGTTGCCCAGGTTGGCCAGGTCGTTGCGGTGTT
>KI547174.1:156313-161316 GCA_000497835.1 gamma proteobacterium L18
CGATCATGCGCTCGATGAAGGGGTGCTTGAGCGGGATCATTTTCTCGAAGCTGGTGGACGGGCGGATCTGCGTGGCCTGCCAGAACAGGAAGACGCTGACCAGCACGCAGAGGAAGATCACGGCGGGACGGTTGTTGAAGATCAGGCGTTCGAGCAGCGTGCCTTGGGGCGCCGGGAATGTCTGGTGGATGCTCATGGCTGCTGGCCCTCGTTGCCGTGGTTGTCGGTGTGGTGCACGCCGTTCTCGCCTACCAGCAGCAGGCCATCGCTGACCGCGATGGCGCTGGCCAGGGCCTGGCGGTCGGGGCGGGTCACGCGGCTGAAGGTCTGGCCGTCGTCGATGCTGCGCAGTACGGTGCCGCCCTCGCCCACCAGCAGCAGTGTGCCGTCGTCCAGCAGGCGCGCGTTGGCCAGGCCGGCCTCCAGGGGGCCGCGCTCGCCTTGCACGGCGATGGGTTGCCAGGTGTCACCGAAGTCTGTGGAGCGGAACACATGGCCGCGCAGGCCAAACACCAGCAGGGTGCGCGCCTGGGCCGTGCCAACGGCGCCGAACAGCGAGCCCTCGTAGGGGCCTTGCAGGCGCTGCCAGGTTTGCCCGGCGTCGGCGGAACGGAACATCAGCCCCTGCTCGCCGACCATCACCAGGCCCGCGTCCTTGATGGCGGCAATGGCGTTGAGGTGCAGCTGGTCGGGGTTGTCGAGGCGCTCGCTGACGTCCTGCCAGTGCTGGCCGCCGTCGTCGGTGCTCAGCAAGACGCCGTAGGCCCCCACGGCAAAACCATGCTGGGCATCGAGAAAATGCAGCCCCAGCAGCGGTGCCTGGCGCGCCGTGTCCTGGAACTGCAGGCGCCAGGTGGCGCCGCCGTCGGCGGTGGCGAGGATCTGCGTGTCATGCCCCACTGCCCAGCCGTGTTGGGCATCGACGAAATACACCGCCGTGAGCAATTGCTGGCTGGGCACCTGTGCCTGGGTCCAACTGTGGCCCTGGTCATCGGACAGCAGCACATGCCCACGCTCACCCACCGCCACCTGCCGCGACCCGGCGCTGGCAATATCAGTCAACAACCCCGTCAGGGCCTTGTTCGGCCCCGCCTGCGCGGCGCCGCTGATCACCAGCGCCAAGATGCCCACCTTCAACCACTGCCTCGCCACCGCACACGCTCCCAATTTCTGTCGCCGCCGCCTGTGGGCGCGGCCCTGGAGCCATTCTAGGGAGCCCCGCCAGCCCTGCCCTCTCGCGAGTTTTCATGGCTATACCCGGCGGGAATACCCCGCACCTTCCCAAGGCACCGCGCCCTCACTTGGGGCCTGGCGTGGGGCGCACTTCACCTTTGGCTATAGGCATAAGAATTTGCTGGAAGGCAGAACGCGGCGCGCTGCCTACCATGCGGCCTACCTGGAGCACAGGTGGTGTTACCAGCAGCCAGCGGGGCGACGACCCCGCGTCATCGACATGCAGGTTTTGGGGGAGAGCACCGTGATAACGATAAAACGCCTGGGGACACTGTATCCCCACACCTTGGCCGTCGCCGTGGCACTGGCCGGCAGCGCACCGGCCCTGGCCGTGGACTTCAACATCGGCGAGATCGAAGGGCATCTGGATTCGACCCTGTCCGTGGGCGCCAGCTTCGGCACCGCCAACCCGGACAAACAGTTCATCGGCACCGCCAACGGCGGCCACGCCGCCACCCGCACCAGCGATGACGGGCGCCTGAACTACAAGAAAGGCCAGGCCTTTTCCGAGATCTTCAAGGGCGTGCACGACCTGCAACTCAAGTACGAAGACACCGGCGTGTTTATCCGCGCCAAGTACTGGTACGACTACGCCGTCGAGCATGGCAACACCCACCTCTACGACATCGACGACAGCGGCCGCGACGAGGCCGCCAAGGGCCAGGGCGCGGAAATCCTCGACGCCTTCGTGTACCACAACTACAGCATCGCCGACCTGCCCGGCAGCGTGCGCGCTGGCAAGCAGGTGGTCAGCTGGGGCGAAAGCACCTTCATCGGCAACTCGATCAACGCCATCAATCCGGTGGACGTCTCGGCCCTGCGCCGCCCCGGCTCCGAGGTCAAGGAAGGGCTGATCCCGGTGAACATGCTGTACGTCAGCCAAGGCCTGAGCGACAACCTGTCGGTGGAAGCCTTCTACCAGCTGAACTGGGAAAAGACCGAGCTGGACAACTGCGGCACCTTCTTCGGCAGCGACGTGGCCGCCGCCGGCTGCACCCAGGGCATGACCATCAACGGCACCGACTTCGACCGCACCGGCAGCAGCTACGGCTACGTGCCACGCCTGAGCGACGACGATGCGCGCAACAGCGGCCAGTTCGGCGTGTCGCTGCGCTGGACCGTACCGCAACTCAACGACACCGAGTTCGGCTTCTACGCCCTGAACTATCACTCGCGTACCCCGGAGTTCAACTGGACCGTGGGCCGCGGCGCCCTGGCCGACCCGGTGGGCGGCCTGTCCGGCCGGGGTGGCGTGAGTACCGCGCGCTACTACCTGACCTACCCCGAGGACATTCGCCTGTATGGCCTGAGCTTCGCCACCAACATCGGCGCCACGGCGGTGTCGGGGGAGATCAGCTACCGGCCCAACATGCCCATGTCGCTCAACGCCAGCGACGTGTCCAACGCCGCGGTATTGGGCTCGGCGGCCACCAACCCGCTGGTCAACGCCGGCCTGCCGATTTTCAGCACCGGCTGGGCCAGCTCGACCTACGGTTCGACCATCCAGGGCTACAAGCGCATGCCCTACACCCAGGCACAAACCACGGCGGTGCGCACCTTCGACCACGTGCTGGGCGGCGACCGCTTGAACCTGGTGGGCGAGATCGGCATGGGCTACATCAGCGGCCTGGGCGCCACCGACGGCTCGGACCTGCGCTTTGGCCGCAGCAGCGTGTACGGCAATGGCGAGCTGGCCGACGCCGGCACCGCGCTGTTGCTGGGCGGGCTGTCGGGCAACGACATCTGCAAGGCGCTGAACAGTTCCAACCCCAGCCAATGCAGCAGCAAGGGCTACTACACGCCGATCTCGTGGGGCTACCGCCTGCGCGCCGTGGAGGAATACAGCGACGTATTCGCCGGGGTCAACCTGAAACCCAACATCACCTTCTCCCACGACGTGCACGGCAACGGCCCGACCTTCACCCAGGGCAACAAGGCCATCAGCGTGGGCGTGGACGCCGATTACCTGACCAAGTACACCGCCAGCCTGAGTTACACCAACTTCTTCGGCGGCGATTACAACACCAACACTGACCGTGACTTCGTCGCCTTGAGCGTCGGCGTCAGCTTCTGATACTGCGAGGTACCCGATGAACCATCTGCATCTGTTTACCCTGAGCCTGTGCCTGCTGGCTTCCCAGGTCCACGCTGCCGTTTCCGCCGACCAAGCCGCGCACCTGGGCACCGACCTCACGCCGGTGGGCGCGCAAAAAGCCGGCAACGCCGACGGCAGCATTCCGGCGTTTACCGGCGGCTTGCCGACCAACGCTGGCGCCATTGATGCCGACGGTTTCCTGGCCGACCCGTTCGCCAATGAAAAGCCGTTGTTCGTGATCACCCAGGCCAACGCCGCGCAGTACAAGGACAAGCTGACCCCGGGGCAACTGGCGCTGTTCGCCCGCTACCCGGACACCTACCGCATCCCCGTGTACCCCAGCCACCGCAGCGTCGGCCTGCCGGACAAGAGCCTGGCCGCCACGCGCCAGAACGCCACCGACACCCAACTGGTGGCCGGCGGCAACGGCCTGGAGCACTACCACCCCGGCGCCGTGCCCTTCCCCATTCCCAAGGACGGCCTGGAGGTGATCTGGAACCTGATCGGCCGCTACCGCGGGGACACCCTCAAGCGCATCGTGATGCAGGCCTCGCCCCAGGCCAACGGCGATTTCACCCCCACGGTGCTCAAGCAGGAACTGGCGTTCCCCACCGGCCTGAGCGATTACGACCCGCAGGAGCAGGCCAACATCCTCAGTTTCTACCGCGAGGAATTCCTGGCGCCGGCGCGCATGGTGGGTGGCGTGCTGCTGGTGCATGAGACCGTCGACCAGGTCAAAGAGCCGCGCGAGGCCTGGATGTACAACGCCGGCCAGCGCCGCGTGCGCCGCGCACCGCAGGTGGCCTACGACAGCCCGGCCGCCGAAGGCCTGCGCACCTATGACGACTTCGACCTGTTCAACGGCGCGCCGGACCGTTTCGACTGGACGCTGGTGGGCAAGCAGGAGCTGTACATCCCGTACAACAGCTACCGCCTGGAATCGCCGAAGCTCAAGTACACCGACATCGTCAAACCGGGGCACATCAACCAGGACCTGACCCGTTACGAGCTGCACCGGGTGTGGCACCTGACGGCGACGCTGAAGCCTGGCGAGCGGCATATCTACTCGCGTCGTGACGTGTACATCGACGAAGACAGTTGGCAAGGCGCCGAAACCGAGGCCTACGACGGGCATGGCGCGCTGTGGCGGGTGTCGGAGGGGCATGCGACGTTCTTCTACAACGTGAAGGCCCCGGCGTTTGCCGCCGAGGTGCATTACGACCTGCTGTCGGGGCGTTACGCGGTGAACTCGCTGCATAACGAGGAGAAGAATGGCTATACCTTCAACGTGCCGATGAGCCGCAAGGACTTCACCCCGTCGGCGCTGCGCGTGACGGGTATCCGCTAACCGGCGCAAATAAGACAAGCATGAAGGTTAAGAGCAACCTGTAGCAGCGGCCGTCAGGTCGCGTCACGGACGCCGCGCACAGGCTGGCACACCGCGTCGCCTGTGACGCAGCCTTCGGCAGCTGCTACAGGCCGGCGTCGTCTGCATCGCGGCCAAGGCCGGCTCCTACCGCGGACCGTGTAGGAGCCGACTTTAGTCGCGATGCAGGCGCAAATAAGACAAGCATGAAGGTTAAGAGCAACCTGTAGCAGCGGCCGCCAGGCCGCGTCACGGACGCCGCGCACAGGCTGGCACACCGCGTCGCCTGTGACGCCGCCTTCGGCAGCT
>KI547174.1:162324-175082 GCA_000497835.1 gamma proteobacterium L18
ATCTACAGGCCGGCGTCGTCTGCATCGCGGCCAAGGCCGGCTCCTACCGCGGACGGTGTAGGAGCCGACTTTAGTCGCGATGCAGGCGACACCATTTCAAGACAGTTGCTGCTACGAGATTGGCGTCGATGCGTGGGCCCGGTTTTTGCTTTGTTTTCAAGAACATCTCTGACGTCCAGTGAGTTCTCATGAAGTTGCATCAACTGCGGGCCATGGTCTCCATCTGCGAAAGCGGCAGTATCCAGGAGGCCTCCCGCCTGCTGCATATCTCCCAACCGGCCCTGTCCAAGGGCATCAAGGAACTGGAAGCAGAACTGGGCGTGCCCCTGCTGATCCGCTCCAACCGCGGCATCACGGCCACCGAGTACGGTGAGCGGCTGGTGCGTCGCGCGCGCCTGATTCTTGAAGAAGTACGCCGCGCCCGCGAAGAAATCGAGACGCTCAAGGGCGTGATGGACGGCAAGCTGTCCATCGGCGTGTCACCGGTGACGCCGGGGGCGCAGTTCATCAGCAGCCTCAACCGTTACCGCAAACGTTACCCAAAGGTGCACATTCAGATCCACGAGCTGCGCCCCTCGAAGTTGATGGAGGGCTTGCGCGAGGGGTTGCTGGACATGGCGCTGACGTCATTGCCGCCAGCACGCAGCACCGATGGCTTCCATTGGGTGGAGTTGTACGAGCAGCCTACGGTGCTGGCGGTGCGCAAGGGCCATCCCCAGGCCGATGCCACCTCGCTGCTGCAATTGCGCGAGCTGGACTGGTTGCTGCAGGACTCGCTGGAGCAGTCCAAGGTGGGCACCATGTTCGAGGACAACGAAATCCCGTGGCCCGAGAACGTGATCGAGTGCGCCTCGGTGGTGCTGTTTTCCGAGATGGCCACCTCCACCGATGCGGTCAGCTACTGGTCGCAGCGGGTGCTGGACCGCACGCAGAATTTGATGGATGGGTTGCAGGTATTGAAGATTGCCGAGCCGGTGCCGCCGATGAATATCTCGCTGGTGTGCCGTGATCAGGAGTTGATGACCCGCGAGGCCAAGGCGTTGGCCGATGAGTTGATCTATGTGTACAAGAGCCCGCATGCGGTGAAGGTGCCGGAGCTGGTGTAGCCCGGGATTTTAGGGAGGCTTCACGGGCCTCATCGCGAGCAAGCTTTGCTCCCACAATGTAACGGCTCACATCCGTGTTCGCCTCACTACTGTGGGAGCAAAGCTTGCTCGCGATGAGGCCCTCAAGCACACCATCAGCTTCAAGCAATTGAGGCGCCATAACCAGCCCTGATAAGCATGTGCAGAGGTGATTATCCAGCCGCAGGGCGCTGGGGCATGCTGTGTCCATCGTACCTCCCTCGCACAAGGACACCCCATGACGCCTCCCGCGCCCCCGCGCCGCCCACTGGTGATCGGCCTGCTGATGGCCGTGATGGTCATCAGCGTGCTGGACAAGACCATCTTCGCCTTCGCCGGGCCGCAGATCATTGATGAATTGCAACTGAGCGCCGAGCAGTTCGGCTTTGTCGGCAGTGCGTTCTTCTTTCTGTATTCGCTGTCCGGCATCGCCGTGGGCTTCCTGGCCAACCGCTTCCCCACCCGCTGGATTCTCAGCCTGATGGCCCTGGTGTGGACCAGCGCGCAACTGCTGGTGACCTTCGCCGGTGGCCTCGGCGCGCTGACCGCCAGCCGCCTGCTGCTGGGCGCCGGCTGCGGGCCGGGCACGGCGGTCACCCAGCACGCCAGCTTCAAGTGGTACGCCCCGGAAAAGCAGGTGCTGCCCGCCTCGCTGTTGCAGGTATCGATCATGCTCGGCGGCCTGCTGGGCGCCATCGCCCTGCCCTTCAGCATCGCCCATTTCGGCTGGCGTTCGGCGTATCTGCTGCTGGCCGGGCTTAGCCTTGCGTGGATGCTGGCCTGGTGGCTGCTGGGGGCCGAGGGCACTCAAGGGGCGGCTGCCGATCGCCAGGCGGCAACGGACAGGCACGTGCCCTATCGGCACCTGTTGCTCAACCGCACGTTCGTGTGGATCTCGCTGATGTGCTTTCTGGCCTACCTGCCCAACGCCCTGTCGTTCAGTTGGTCGGCGGTGTACCTGCAAAAAGGGCTGGGGCTTAGCGCCCTGCAGGCCGGCTATGTGATGTTCGCGGCCACCTTGAGCATCATCGTCATCAACCTGCTGCTGTCAGCGTTGTCCCAGCGCCTGCTGCAGCGCGGCGCCAGTGCGCGGCGCAGCCTGGTGCTGCCGCCCATGGCCTGCTGCATGCTGGGCGGCCTGGCGTTCTGTGCGCTGGGCCTCTTTACCCAGGACCTTGCGATCAAACTGGGCTGCTACGTGCTGGGCGGCGTGCTGCTCAATGGCGTGTTCGCCTTTGGCATGACCATCACCTCGCACATCTCGCCCCAGCGCCAGCGCGGCGCCATGCTGGCCATTCACGTGGGCAGCATGACCCTGTCGGGCATGGTCGCGCCCTGGGCCGTGGGGCGGCTGGTGACCCTGTTCGGTGGCGACATCGCCCAGGGCTTCGAGACCGCCTTGCACGGTATCGGCATTGCCGCCGTGGTCTGCGCGGCGCTGGGCCTGTACGTGATCACCCCGGCGCAAACCCGCCAGCGCCTGCAAGCGCGCTGGGCCAGCTAACGCCGCTCCCTCTTTCATTTGCCTCAACCACCGCGCGCGGGCCTTGTCCGCGCGGCATGGCCGTGCGCGCGCCCGTTACCTTCCTCAAACCTTCAGGACCCTTGCATGAACCTTTCCGTCTTCTCCACCAGCTACGCCCAGGCGCGCCAACAGTTCCTGGTGGCCTGCGCGCGGCGCGGGCTGGCCGTGACCTCGCGCGTGCACCCGCTGCCCGGCAGCGACAACGAGACCCTGGCGCTGGACGTGGCCCGCGTGGGCTCGCCCACCGCGCGCAACCTGATGGTGATCAGCAGTGGCTGCCATGGCGTCGAAGGCTTTTGCGGCTCGGCGGTGCAGATCGATCTGCTCAACGATGACGCCTGGGCGGCGTCCATCGACCATCCGGACCTGGCGGTGCTGTACCTGCATGCGCTGAACCCCTACGGGTTTTCGTGGCTGCGGCGGGTGACCCATGAAAACGTCGACCTGAACCGCAACTTTCTCGACTTTTCCCAGCCGCCGGCGGCCAACCCCGGCTATGACGCGATTGCCGAGCGACTGCTGCCGGAGCAGTGGCCGCCGTCGCGCCTTAATGAGCTGCGACTGATGCTGTACGTGGCGCGCAAGGGTCGCAAGGCGTTGCAGGCGGCGGTCTCCAGCGGCCAGCAAAGCCACCCCGACGGGCTGTTTTTCGCCGGCACCGCGCCCACCTGGAGC
Organism: gamma proteobacterium L18; assembly: GCA_000497835.1. Taxonomy (GTDB): domain Bacteria; phylum Pseudomonadota; class Gammaproteobacteria; order Pseudomonadales; family Pseudomonadaceae; genus Aquipseudomonas. Next base: position 165,649 of record KI547174.1, read on the forward strand.
AACAAGCAGATCCGCGAAATCCTGCGCGAGCACGCCCAGCAGTGCCAGCGCATCGGCTGGATCGACGTGCACACCGGGCTTGGCCCGCAGGGGGTGGGCGAACGCATCTACAAGGGCCCGGCCAGCGCCGAAGACATCGCCCGCGCCAAGGCCTGGTGGGGGCCGCAGGTGACCAACAGCTTCGACGGCAGCTCCACCTCGGCCAACCTGAGCGGCACCCTGGACCTGGCGGTGATGGAGGAATGCCCCCAGGCCCAGTACAACGGCGTGACCCTGGAATACGGCACCCAGCCGGGGCCCAAGGTGCTGCAAGCGTTGCGTGCCGAACAGTGGTTGCAGCGTCACCCGCGCACGGGCAGCCCGCAGCGCCAGCAGATCAAACAGCAGATCCGCGAGGCGTTTTATGTGGAGACCGATGAGTGGAAACGGCGCGTGCTGGAGCAGTCGCGCGAGGTGTGCTGGCAGACGGTGGATGGGTTGTTGACGCGGTGATCATGTGGGAGTGGGCTCTGCCCACGAAAAGAACACCGCGATTGGTCTGTGAATTCGCGGCGTGCTATTCGCGGGCAGAGCCCGCTCCCACATCGGACGTCAGGTAACCGGGGTTACCAGCTTTTTGCCCTTGTGGAACCAGCCATCGATGTTCTTCCACACCAAATCGCCCATGGCCTGACGGGTCTCGGCGGTGCCGCTGCCCACGTGGGGCAGCAGCACCACGTTTTCCATGCTCAGCAGGCTGTCGGGCACATTAGGCTCGTCCTCGAACACGTCCAGCCCGGCGCCCGCAATCACGCCCTGCTCCAAAGCCTGCACCAGCGCTGGCTGGTCCACCACCGAACCCCGGGCGATATTGATCAGATAGCCCTTCTCGCCCAGCAATTTCAGGCGTCGGGCATCGATCAGCCGATCCGTGGACGCCCCACCCGGCACCGCCAGCACCAGCACGTCACAGGCGCTAATCATCGCGTCCAGATCGGCGTAGTAGCTGTAGCCCACGTCCGCCTTGGGCTTACGGTTGTGATACAGAATCTCCATATCGAACGCCGCCGCCCGACGCGCGATGGCCTGGCCGATATTGCCCAGCCCGACGATACCCAGCTTCTTGCCGCCCAACTTCACCGCCACCGGGAAGCGCGCCTGGGTCCACTTGCCCGCGCGCACGTAGCGGTCGGCTTCGGTAAAGCGGCGCAAGGTGTCCAGCACCAGGCCCATGGCGGTGTCGGCCACGCAATCATCCAGCACCTGCGGAGTGTTGGTGACCACGATGCCCCGGTCGCGGGCTACGTCCACAGCGATGGCGTCATAGCCCACGCCGAAACTGAAGATGGCCTCAAGGTTCGGCAACTGCGCCAGCAACTCGGCGCTGGCGCCGTAGACGCCGCTGGTGACCAGGGCCTTGATGCTGGCGCCGTGGGCCTGCAGCCAGGCGTGTTTGTCGGCCAGTTCCCAGGCGCGGGTGGCGGTGAAGTGGGATTCCACGGCTGTTTGCAGGATTGGGAGCAAGGGGCCGGCGATAAGGACCGAGGTGGGCTGGGTCATGGGAGCTCCTGGATTGTTGTTGGATAGAGGTCGTGAGTCATCGTACAACCATAGTTCTTGGCGCGACAAGCATTCCAATACCGTGGCGCCCATGACGCGGCCTGCGGCCGCTGCTACAGACTTGGCCCCCGTAGCAGCCGCTGTCTTGAAACCGCGTCGCCTGCATCGCGACTAAAGTCGGCTCCTACGCCGCGCGGGGTAGGAGCCGGCCTTGGCCGCGATGCAGACGACGCGATCGACGCCCCGTAGCACCGACTGTTCTTGTGGGAGTGGGCTCTGCCCACGAAAAGGACTCCGCGTGGCGCCAAGTAGTACGCGGTGTTCTTTTCGCGGGTAGAACCCGCTCCCACGCCAGAACTTCCTGCCCGCCCCCGAGTCGGTATTCTCATACGGCTCCCAGGAAGGTCCCCCCATGCTCACGCCCCAACCCCAGCCACAGCCCGAACAGGCCGCGGCGGTTCATACGCTGCGGATTCTGACGGTCAACACTCACAAGGGCTTCAGCGCGCTGAACCGCACCTTCGTGCTGCCCGAGCTGCGCGAGGCGGTGCGGGCGGTGTCGGCGGACGTGGTGTTCTTGCAGGAGGTGCTGGGCATGCACCGCCTGCACGGGCAGCGTTTTGCCAATTGGTCGGACGTGCCGCAGTACGAGTTCCTGGCCGACAGTATGTGGCCGGTGTATGCCTACGGTCGCAACGCGGTGTACCCCGACGGCGAGCATGGCAATGCGCTGTTGTCGAAGTTTCCGATCATCAGCCATGACAACCTCGACATCAGCGTAAGCGGCACCGAGCAGCGCGGGTTGCTGCATTCGATCCTGGCGGTACCGGGGCACCGCGAGGTGCACACGGTGTGCGTGCACCTGGGCCTGGGCGAGCGGCAGCGCCAGCAGCAGTTGCAACTGCTGTGCGGGCTGCTGGACGGGCTGCCCATCGATGCACCGGTGATCGTGGCCGGTGATTTCAATGACTGGCGCAAGCGCGCCGATGCGGTGCTGGCCGAGTGCGGCATGAAGGAGGCCTTCGCCCACACCTATGGCGCCGTCGCCCGTACCTTCCCCGCGCGCCTGCCGATGCTGTGCCTGGACCGCGTGTACCTGCGCAACGCCACCGCCGTCACCCCCAAGGTGCTGGCGCGCAAGCCGTGGTCGCATTTGTCTGACCATGTGCCGCTGGCCGTGGAGGTGCGCCTGTGAACCGCCTGTGGCGCAGTGACAACGCCGTGCAGTTGCTGATCAACGGCGAGGCGTTCTATGACAGCGTGTTCCAGGCCATCGAGGCGGCGCGCGAGGAAGTGCTGATCGAGACCTTCATTCTGTTCGAGGATGAGGTGGGCCGGCCGCTGCAACAGGCGTTGATTGCCGCGGCCCAGCGTGGCGTGCGCGTGGAAGTGCTGGTGGACGGTTACGGCACCGCTGACCTGAGCCGGCAGTTCTTGCATGAAATGGTCGAGGCCGGGGTACGGCTGCAAGCCTTTGATCCGCGCCCCAAGCTGATGGGCATGCGCACCAACCTGTTCCGCCGCCTGCACCGCAAGATCGTGGTGGTGGATGGCGAAACAGCCTTCATCGGCGGCATCAACTACAGCGCCGACCATCTGCTGGCCTCCGGGCCCATGGCCAAGCAGGACTACGCGGTGAAGGTGCAAGGCGCCATCGTCGCCGACCTGCACCAGGCCACCCTGACCCTGCTGGACGAAACCAGCCGCGTGCGCCGCGCCGCCCGCCCCTCGGCTGACGCCGCGCCAGGCGATCGACGCCGACACGGCGCGGGCGCGCATGCTGTTGCTGATTCGCGACAACCAGCAGCACCGCACCGATATCGAGCAGCAGTACCTGCTGGCGATCCGCCGGGCGCAGGAACGCATCATCATCGCCAACGCCTATTTCTTCCCCGGCTACCGCCTGCTGCGCGAACTGCGTAATGCCGCCCGCCGTGGCGTGGCCGTGACCCTGATTCTGCAGGGCATGCCCGACATGCCGCTGGTGCGCCTGTGTTCACGGCTGTTGTACAACTACCTGCTGCGCGATGGCGTGCAGATCCGTGAGTACACCCAGCGGCCGTTGCACGGCAAGGTCGCGGTGATCGACCGGCAGTGGGCCACGGTGGGCTCCAGCAACCTGGACCCGCTGAGCCTGTCGCTGAACCTGGAAGCCAACGTGATCATCGAGGACGGCGAGTTCAACCAGTTGCTGCATGATCACTTGGCCGAACTGGCGGCCCAGCACTGCAAGACGGTGACCCTACAACGGGTGCTGCGCGGCTACTGGTGGCGGGCGCCGCTGATTTTTCTGACGTTCCACGTGCTGCGGCACTTCCCGGCGATTGTCGGCATGTTCCCCGCCCACTCGCCGAAGCTCGCGCCGCTGGGCCCGGTGTTGCCTGAGCCGACGGAAACCGCCCAGGACAAAGCCTATGAGTAATCACGCCACCTTGTGGAAATGGCTGCGGCGTGGCGTCAACGTGCTGTTTCTGGTGCTGGTTCCCGTATTGCTGGTGCTGCTGTTGCGCAACATGGACTGGCAGGAAGTGGGCCATGCGTTGCGCGCCTACCCCTGGCCGCTGTTGGCAGCGGGCGCGGGCATCGCCCTGGTAAGTTACGGGGTATTTGCCAGCTACGATCTGCTGTCGCGGCGCTACACCGGCCATCAGTTGCCGGTGCGCCAGGTGCTGCCGCTGGCGTTCGTCTGTTATGCGTTCAACCTCAACCTCAGTTCGTGGGTGGGCGGCATCGCCCTGCGCTACCGGCTGTACGGCAAGCTGGGGCTGGACGTGCCGACCATCACCAAGATCCTCAGCCTGGGCTTGATCACCAACTGGCTGGGCTACCTGCTGGTGGGCGGCGTGCTGTTTGCCTCGGAGCTGCCGGATTTGCCTGACAGCGTGAAAATGGGCGAGACCGGCCTGCGCCTGATCGGCGTGGCGATGTTGCTTGTCGGCTGCACCTACTTGCTGGCGTGCGCCTTTGCCAAGCGGCGTACCTGGCAGATCCGCCAGCACAGCATTACCCTGCCCGGCATACGGCTGGCGGCAGCGCAGGCGCTGCTCAGCGCGGTGAACTGGTCGCTGATGGCGTCGATCATCTACTTGTTGCTGCCAGACAAGGTCGGTTACCCCAGCGTGCTGGCGATTCTGTTGATCAGCAGCATTGCCGGGGTCATCACCCATATTCCCGCCGGGCTGGGGGTATTGGAGACCGTGTTCATCAGCCTGTTGCAGGGGCAGTATTCACGCGGCACGCTGCTGGCGGCGCTGCTGGGCTATCGCGCCTTGTACTTTCTGCTGCCGTTGCTGATTGCCTGCGTGTTGTACCTGTACATGGAGCGCCAGGCGCGTGCGGCGGCGCAGGCGGCGCCGCAGCCCGCCAGGCGCTGACCGCTTCAGGCATCCAGCACCGCACGCACGCGCTCGGTCAGGGCCTGCATGGCGAAGGGTTTGACCAGCAGGTGCATGCCCGGCTCAAGGTTGGAGCGCTCGATCACGGCCTGCTCGGCGTAGCCGGTGATGAACAGCACCTTGAGGCCCGGGCGGATACGCGCAGCGGCGTCGGCCACCTGCCGGCCGTTGAGGCCACCGGGCAGGCCGACGTCGGTGATCAGCAGGTCAACCTCGCCGGTCATCTGCAACAGCGCCAAACCGGCGACGCCATCGGCGGCTTGCAGCACCTGATAGCCCATTTCTTCCAGTTGTTCGGCTACCAGCATGCGCAGGGTGGCCTCGTCGTCGATCAACACCACGGTCTCGCCCATGCGCGCCGGGCGGGCCACGGCAGCGGCGCACGGGCCAGCCGGGGCTTGGGCCGCGCCCAGGTGGCGCGGCAGATACAGGCGCACCGCCGTGCCCTGCCCCAAGGTAGATTCAATGCGCACGCGGCCGCCCGACTGCCGGGCAAAGCCGTAGACCATCGACAACCCCAGGCCGGTGCCCTGCCCCAGCGGCTTGGTGGTGAAGAACGGGTCGAAGGCGCGCTCGATGACCTCGGGGCGCATGCCGGTGCCGCTGTCGATCACGCTCAGGCACAGATACTGGCCGGGTGGCAGTTCGTCCTCGGTGAGCGCAGGGTGGCTTTGCTCGTGATGGTGCACCTCAAGCACTAGGTGACCGCCGTCGGGCATGGCGTCGCGGGCGTTGATGCACAGGTTGAGCAAGGTGCTTTCCAACTGGTTAGGGTCCACCAGCACGGTCCAGGGCGCGGCGCCCGGCTGCCAGTCCAGCACCACGGTGGGGCCCAGGGTCTGGCGGATCAGGTCGCGCAGGTCTTCGATCAGTTGCACCACGTCGGTGGGACGTGGGTCCAGGGTCTGGCGGCGGGCGAAGGCCAGCAACCGATGCGTGAGAGTCGCGGCGCGGGTGGCGGCACCATGGGCGGCGTCCAGGTAGCGGTCCAGTTCGTTGAAGCGGCCTTGGGCGATGCGCCGGCGCAGCAGCTCCAGGCTGCCGGTGATGCCGGTCAGCAGGTTGTTGAAGTCGTGGGCCAGACCGCCGGTGAGCTGGCCCACGGCTTCCATTTTCTGGCTGTGGCGCAGCAGTTCTTCGGCCTGGCGCAGGGCTTCGGCGCGCTCGCGGTCGACGGTGACGTCGCGGCCCACGGCGTTGAAGAAGCCGTCGCCGGGCACGGCGGCCCAGTTGATCCAGCGGTAGCCACCCTGGCTGTCGCGCAGGCGGCAGTCGAGGTCTTGTACCGGTTCGCCGCGGGTCAGCAGCGCAGCGGCGGCCAGCACCAGGGGGCGGTCATCGACGTGCACCAGGTCGAGCACGCTGCTGCCCAGCAGTTGGCATTCGGTCCAGCCCAGCACCTGCTCCCACGCGGGGTTGAGGGTGACCACGGCCAGGTCCGGGCGGGTGACCAGGATAATGTCCGAAGACAGCTGCCACAGGCGGTTGCGGTCGGCGGTACGCTCGGCCACCTGGCGCTCGAAGCTGGCAGCCAGTTCGTGGGTGCGCAGTTGGGCGAGGATGGACTCGGTGGTCTCCATCACGGTGTCGAGAAAACCCACCACCTGGCCGTGCTCGTTACGCACCGGGCTGTAGGAGAACGTGAACCAGGCCGGTTCCGAGAAACCACGGCGGTTGATCATCAGCGGCAGGTCACGGATGAACGTGGGTTCGCCGGCCAGGGCGCGTGCGGCGATCGGGCCGATGTCGGCCCACACCTCGCTCCAAATATCGCGGAACGAGCGTCCCAGCGGCTCGGGCTTGTTGCCCAGCAGCGGCAGGAACGCGTCGTTGTATAGGGCGATCATGTCCGAACCCCACACCAGACACGCGGGGAAGGCGTTGGCCAATACCAATTCCACGGTGGTGCGCAGCACCTGGGGCCAGTTCTGGATAGGCCCCAGGGGGGTGGCGGCCCAGTTGAAGTGGCGCACCTTGTCGCTCATCTCGCCGCTGGTGGCGGGAAAACTGCCCAGCGATACTTCCTGCATCGGCTGACTCACGTATGGCTAAGCCCAAGAGGATAGCGCCAGCACATGGGGTTACGCCACCTTGGTAACAGACGTGATCGCCACCGTCGGAGGTAAAGCCCCGTCTACCACTGCAGTTTGTAGCCCACGCCGTAGATCGACTGGATCGGCTCTTCGCCGGGGGCAGCCTGTTCCAGCTTGCGGCGCAGGTTTTTGATGTGGCTGTCGACGGTGCGGTCGGTGACCACGCGGTGGTCGCTGTACAGGCGATCGATCAGTTGATCGCGGGAGAACACGCGCCCGGGGTGTTCGTTGAGGGCCTTGAGCAGGCGAAACTCCACGGGCGTCAGGTCCAGGTCGACCTGGTTGAACCGTGCCTGCCACGTGGCCTCGTCCAGTTGCAGGCCGGCGTCACCCGCCTGGCGTGGTCGGCGGCGCAGGATAGCGCGGGCCCGGGCCACCACCTCGCGGGGGCTGAAGGGTTTGCAGATGTAGTCGTCCGCCCCCAGGTCCAGGCCCAGCAGGCGGTCGACCTCTTCGACGCGGGCGGTGATCATGATGATCGGCACGTCACTGAAACCACGCAGTTCCCGACAGATGGCCAGGCCGTCCTGGCCCGGCAGCATCAGGTCGAGCAGGATCAGGTCGGGCATGGCCGCGCGCACGGCGGGCAATACCGCCAGGCCGTCGGCCAGGCACTGCACCTGATGGCCGGCGGCGCTCAGGTAGTCGCGCAGCAAGGCCGCCAGTTTGGGTTCGTCTTCCACCACCAGGATGCGGGCGGGTGTGTCTTCGACGCTCATGCGACCTCCAACGGCAATTCGATGGCCAGCCACAGGCCGCCCAATGGCGAAGCCTTGGCTTCAAGGGTACCACCGTGGGCTTCGACGATGGCATGGCTGATGGCAAGGCCCAGCCCTGCCCCGCCGCTGACACGGTTGCGCGAAGCCTCGCCGCGGTAGAAGCGCTCGAACAGGCGCGGCAGGCATTCAGCGGCCACCCCTGGCGCGGTGTCCATGAAGTCGATGTGCACGCGGCCGCCCACGGCGATGGCGCTGATGCGCAACAGGCCACCGGCGTGGGTGTAGCGCAAGCTGTTTTCCAGCAGGTTGTTGAACAGTTGCTGCAGCCGGCCTTCATCGGCCAGCACCTGGAAGGGGCCGCGAGGCGGTTGCAGCTCCAGCCGCACGTCATGGCTGGCGAAGCGTTCGCGGAACATCGCCACGCCCTGGGCAAGCGTCTCGGCCACGTCCACCGACTGCTTGCGGTAGGACAGTGCGCCGACGTCGGCCAGGGACAGTTCGTACAGGTCGTTGATCAGCTTGCCGAGCATGCCCACCTCGCCCAGCAGCGACTGCAGCGACTCGGCGTCGAGCTTGCGCACGCCGTCTTCCAGCGCTTCCAGTTCGCCGCGCAGCACCGACAGCGGCGTGCGCAGTTCGTGGGAGACGTCGGCCATGAACTCGCGGCGCATGCGTTCGTTGCGCTCCAGGGTCAGCGCCAGCTGATTGAAGTCGCGGGCCAGTTGGCCGACCTCGTCATCACTGTCCACCCCTACCCGCTCGCTGTAGGTACCGGCGGCCAGGCGGTGGGTCGCCGCTGCCACCTGGCGCACCGGCCCCAGCAGGCGTCGCGACACCCACCACACGATCAGCGCGGCCAGCGCCAGGGCCACCAGCGCGACGATCAGGCTGGAGGCCAGTTGCTGGCGCATGAAGCGCTCGCCGCCGGCTTCGGTGACGCTTTGCAAGGGTGTGGTGGCCAGCCAGCCGACGGTCTTGCCGGCGACGACGATGGGCACGCGCAGGGCGTCCTCACTGACGTCGTCGTAGCCCATGACGCGATGGCCGTCAGCGTCGAGCAGGCTGATGCGGAACACTGCGCCGGTGAGGTCGGAGATGGGCGTGAAGCGCACCACGTCGTCGGCGCTGGGTGCGTCGGGGCGCACCAGTTGGAACCAGACATGGGGCTCGCCGCGCACGAACTCCCAACTGCCGTGATCGCGGTAGGCGTCGACAAACCGTGGCTGGGCGGCGCGGGTGCGTTGTTCGGCCAGTTCGTTGATGTAGCCCAGAAAGCCGCGCGTGAAGCTCAGGCCATTGGCGAAGGCCATGGCCAGCACGAGCAGGATCATGGTGCTCATCAGGGCCAGGAAGAGTTTGGTGGACAGGCGGGTTTTCATTGGCGCGGTACACGGCGGGCGGGTGGATGCCGTGTATTAAGGCGTGTTGGGGGGTGGGGGCAAGGGGTGGGGGTGGAAGTTCTTAATTGCTGCACATTTGGTTTTTTGGTGGGGGCAGATGTGCCAGGCGATGGTTTTTGGGGCGTTCATGAGATCGCGCGCCGCCCGCGCGGCGCTTCCCGGGCAGAGCCCGGTCCTACATTTGTTTCGGGCCAGTTATGCCAGCGCCATCACCTGGTCCGCCTTGTGTGTTCACTACAGATCTGCAGTGAACAAACAAGGCGGACGAGGCGATCTCACAGGCAATGG
>KI547174.1:175311-180995 GCA_000497835.1 gamma proteobacterium L18
GGTCCTACATTTGTTTCGGGCCAGTTATGCCAGCGCCATCACCTGGTCCGCCTTGTGTGTTCACTACAGATCTGCAGTGAACAAACAAGGCGGACGAGGCGATCTCACAGGCAATGGTACGTTGCAACAAATGTAGGACCGGGCTCTGCCCGGGAAGCGCCGCGCGGGCGGCGCGCGATGGTGGCCTTGATGCAACTATCAAGGCGGGCCCCATCACCCCTTCAACGTAGCCATATCAATCACAAACCGATACTTAACATCCCCCACCAACATCCGCTCAAACGCCTCATTGATATTGCGAATATCCAACATCTCGATATCACAGGTAATCCCATGCTCAGCACAGAAATCTAGCACTTCCTGGGTTTCAGCAATACCGCCGATCAACGAACCCGCCAGCACGCGACGCTGCAATACCAGGTTGGCCGCATGCAGCGGCGGCGACACCGGTTCGATCAGGCCGACCAGGATGTGCACGCCATCAAAGGTCAGGGTCTGCAGGTAGGGGTTGAGGTCATGCTGCACCGGAATGGTGTCGAGCAGGAAGTCGAAACGACCGGCTGCGGCCGCCATCTGCGCCTCGTCAGTGGAGACGATCACATGGTCAGCACCTTGCTTGCGCGCTTCTGCAGCCTTGCTGGCCGAGCGGGTGAACACGGTCACTTCGGCGCCCAGGGCCTTGGCGAACTTGATGCCCATGTGGCCCAGGCCACCCATGCCCAGGATGCCGACCTTGTGGCCTGCGCCCACGCCGTGGTGCTTGAGCGGCGAGTAGGTGGTGATACCGGCACAGAGGATAGGCGCGGCGGCGGCCAGGTCCATGCCTTGCGGGATGCGGACCACGAACTCTTCACGCACCACGATGTGGTCGGAATAGCCGCCCATGGTGTTGGTGCCGTCGATGCGGTCAGGGGTGGCGTAGGTCATGGTCGGGCCGGCCTGGCAGTATTGCTCCAGGTCCTTGCGGCAGGCCGCACACTGCTGGCACGAGTCGACCATGCAGCCCACGCCCACCAGGTCGCCGACCTTGTAGTTGCGTACAGCGGGGCCCACGGCGGTGACTTTACCGACGATTTCGTGGCCGGGCATCAGCGGGTACACGGCAATGCCCCACTCGTTGCGTGCCTGGTGCAGGTCGGAGTGGCAGACACCGCAATACAGGATGTCGATGCTGACGTCGTTGGCGCGCGGGTCGCGGCGTTCGAAGGCCAGGGGGGCCAGCGGCGTGGTGGGGGTCAGGGCGGCGTAGCCGAGTGCTTTGGACATGGGGGTACCTGTTTTGCGATAACCGGGCATAAGCCCTTAAAGCGGCGGCATTGTCCGGATTACAGGGTTGGCCGGCCATGGGTGATCCTGCGCGATGCATGCCTATTCCTCCGACACCTGCCGCACACGGACAAAAATTTGCGATCATGGCCGCCTGATTGTCATTACCGCGGAACCCCTCATGTCTCCCACTTGCCACCTGGACGCCAACGCGCGGCTGGTGTCCCTGCTGCAACCGCTGGCCCACAGCGATGGCTTCCTGCCGACCGCCATCGACGGCCTGCGCGTGGTCAGTTCCCACGGCAACGCCGCCCGCTGCCCGCAGATCTATGACCCCAGCCTGATGATCATCGCCCAGGGCAGCAAGATCGCCTACCTGGGCGAGCGTTCGCTGGAATACGGCGCCGGGCATTATCTGGTCCAGGCCCTGCCCGTGCCTTTCCAGTACGAAACGTTCGCCACCGAGCAATTGCCGCTGCTGGGCGTGAGCATCCCCATTGACCGCCTGGTGCTGGGTGAGCTGGTGCTGGCCATGGGGCCGGGGGAATACCAGACGCAGACGCCGTCGTCGATGGCCAGCGCCGCGCTGGACGAAGACATGCGCTGCGCCGTGGAGCGCCTGCTGGAGTGCCTGCACGATCCGCTGACGTGCCGCATTCTGGGCCCCTCGCGGCTACGCGAAGTGCTGTTCGCCGCCTTGCGCGGGCCGCAAGGCGGGGTGTTGCGCGCACTGGTCGAGCAGCAAGGTCAGTTCGCCCGCGTTGCCGCCGCCCTGACCTGGCTGCACAACCACTACGCCCAGCCGTTGCAGGTGGATGAGCTGGCGCGGCGCGCCAACATGAGTGCCTCCACGTTCCACGAGCACTTCAAGCGTGCCACCCTCGCCTCGCCCATCCAGTACCTCAAGCAACTGCGCCTGATCAAGGCGCGCTCGATGCTGGTGGCCGAGGGCATCAGCGTCAGCCAGGTGGCGCACCGGGTGGGCTACCAAAGCAGTTCGCAGTTCAGCCGCGAGTACAAACGCTACTTTTCACGCAGCCCGGCGCAGGAACGCCTGCCGCGCGAGGCCGTGCTGGAATCGTGATCCCTCCCACACGACTATACGCAGCCCCCTACACCGACTGCCGATAGCGGCTACAAATTGGCCGCGCGCGCCCCCTTTATGCTGGACGGATGATTCATTGACTCCCCCCCACTCAAGGACGTGTGCATGAAACTCTCTCCTTCCCCCTCATCGCCGCTGCCGGGCATCCTGGCAGCGACGATCGTTGGCCTGCTGCCCGTTATCAGCGGCCTGGCCGTGATGCGCTGGCACGTGGACCGCGGTTTGACGCGCGACGCGCAACATATCGCCGCAGAAGCGGTGCGCCAGGTCGACAACATTATCGACCAGGCCGCCCAGAGCGCCACGCGCCTGTTCCCGCTGGCGGGACAGACCTGCGATCGCGTTGTGCAGCAGATGCACACGGAAGTCACCCTTGAACCGGTGATTCGCTCCGCCAACCTGGTACGCGACAACCAAGGGTACTGCAGCACCTTCTATGGCCCTTACGACAGCAAGGTGAACCCGGACGACTACCTCAATGGCCAGCTTTGGCTGCGAGCCAACAACCCGGTAACCCCCGACAGGGCATCGCTGGTGTACCGCCTGGCCGGCGACGAGCTGGCGGTACGCACGGTGATTGATGGTCGCACCCTGGCTAGGGCGCTGGAGCAGATCGAGGAGAATGCAACGCTGGTGCTCGAGGTGGGGAATGCTTTTTTGTGGAGCAATGGCAGTGTGGAAGGCGGCGAAATTCCTGACCATCCAGAGCACCACACCTTGCTGATGTCCGCGCGCTATGGGTATCAAGTGCACACCGGCTACCCGGAGGGGCACAGTTGGCGAGAGTTGAAAACACAGGGGTTGGCAACGCTGGGGGGGCTGCTGTTGCTAGGGGTGCTGACCGGCGGCGTGTGCCATTGGCTGTATCGTCGGCCGGTGCACACCCCTCCTGTGTAGCAGCCACTGTCTTGAGACCGCGTCGCCTTCATCGCGACTAAAGTCGGCTCCTACGCCATCCGTGGTAGGAGCCGGCCTTGGCCGCGATGCAGACGACCCCGGCCTGCAACTGCCGAACCTACGCCTGAGTGTCAAGCACGCCGCGCAGCACCTGGTCGCGCTCGATGGATTCGAACAAGGCCTTGAAGTTACCCTCGCCAAACCCGTCATCCCCCTTGCGCTGGATGAATTCGAAGAACACCGGCCCCATCAGCGTCTGCGAGAAGATCTGCAGCAACAGGCGCTGATCACCGGGCTGCGATGAGCCATCCAGCAGGATACCGCGCGCCTGCAACTCGCCCACCGGCTCGCCGTGGCCGGGCAAACGCCCTTCCAGCATCTGGTAGTAGGTGTCGGGCGGTGCGGTCATGAAGCGCATGCCGATGGCTTTCAGGGCGTCCCAGGTCTTGATCAGGTCGTCGGTCAGGAAGGCCACGTGCTGGATGCCCTCGCCGTTGAACTGCATCAGGAACTCTTCGATCTGCCCGGCGCCGCGCGATGACTCCTCGTTGAGCGGGATGCGGATCATGCCATCCGGCGCGGTCATGGCCTTGGAGGTCAGGCCGGTGTATTCGCCCTTGATGTCGAAATAGCGGATCTCGCGGAAGTTGAAGAGCTTCTCGTAGAAACCGGCCCAGTACGCCATGCGGCCGCGATACACGTTGTGGGTCAGGTGGTCGATGATCTTCAGGCCCGCGCCTGGCGGGTTGCGGTCGACATCAGGCAGCCAGTTGAAGTCGATGTCGTAGATGGAACTGCCTTCGCCGAAGCGGTCGATCAGGTACAACGGCGCGCCGCCGATGCCTTTGATGGCCGGCAGGTTGAGCTCCATGGGCCCGGTGGGAATCTCGATGGGCTGCGCACCCAGTTCCAGCGCCCGGGCATAGGCCTTGTGGGCGTTGGCCACGCGAAAGGCCATGCCGCACACCGACGGGCCGTGCTCGGCGGCAAAGTACGACGCCACGCTGTGCGGCTCGTTGTTGAGGATCAGGTTGATGCTGCCCTGGCGGTACAGGTGCACGTTTTTGGAACGGTGCTCGGCCACGCGGGTGAAGCCCATGATCTGGAAGATCGGCTCCAGGGTATTGGGTGTGGGCGATGCGAATTCGATGAACTCAAAGCCCATGAGGCCCATGGGGTTGTCAAAGATGTCGGCCATGATTGGCTCCTCGGCAGTGCACGGATAACGAAAAATGTCGTTGCGTCAGGCACGTGGACGAGGTGGCGCGCAGGGAATGCCGCGCACGCTGCGGGCGAGAAAATCGCCGTGAATCAGTTTGAACCCGAGTCGCTTCATGTGGACTCTTCCCCGCCGGTTTATTCTTGTATGCGTAAATTGATTCTACAACGCGTAATCGCGTTTGTCCCCCACGGCTTTTTCGTCCGCCGGTTTGGGCAAGCCGACAAATATTGCCTATGGTTGAGACTACCGCGTCCACTACAGGTGTCATGCCATGGAAATCGATACGCTCTTCGCCGATCTGCACAGCTTGCCCAGCATTCCCAAAGTGGCCCAGGACCTGATCCAGCAGTTCGACAGCCCCTCCACCAGCCTGGAAAGCGTGGCCCGCAATATCGAGAAAGACCCGGTGATCGCCGCCAAGATCCTGCGCCTGGCCAACTCGGCACGCTTTCGCGGCGCCCGTGAGTCGGCCAGCATCGAGGATGCGGCCCTGCGCCTGGGCTTCAACACCCTGCGCACGCTGGTGCTGGCCTCGGCCGTGACCGGGGCCTTCAAGGCCAGCGCCAACTTTGACCTCAAGGGGTTCTGGCTCAAGAGCTTCCAGGTGGCCGGCATTTGCCGGCTGCTGGCCAAGCAGGCCGGGGCCGATGCGGAAACCGCGTTCACCTGCGGGGTGATGCACAACATCGGCGAGCTGCTGATCCAGACCGGCGCGCCGATGGTGGCCGCGCAGATCAACCACGCACACAAGTCCGGCAATTCGGGGCGCGCGGCCAGCGAGACGCTGCACCTGGGCTTCGGCTACCCGGAAGTCGGGGCTGAACTGGCGCGCCGCTGGCAGTTGCCGGTGTCGATCCAGCAGGCGATTGCCTTCCAGGCACGGCCAATGCAAGCCCCGCCGCCGGGTGATTTGCCGCGCCTGGTCGCCCAGGCCATCGCCATTTCCGATGCGTTGCAGGCCAATGACGACGACACCGAAGAGGCGCGCCAGGCCGTCAATGGCCCGCTGCTGGAGGGCGTGGACCTGGATGCGCTGTTCGTTGCCTTGCCGGCGGTGCTGGAGGCGGACAAGGCGTTTGCCGAGTTGTTGACCTGACTTTGATCCCAGGCAGTGCAACCTGTAGCAGCGGCCGCCAGGCCGCGTCACAGACAACGCGCAGTGACAGATTAACCGCGCCGCCTGTGACGCAGCCT
>KI547174.1:182385-189840 GCA_000497835.1 gamma proteobacterium L18
GCTGCTACAGGCCGTGTGGGAGCGGGTTCTACCCGCGAAGAAGGTAACGCGGACTTCCTGGCATACCGCGGTGTGCTTTTCGCGGGTAGAACCCGCTCCCACATAGACAGTTGCTGCTACACCTCTCCCCGTGGGAGCGGGTTCTACCCGCGAAGAAGGGCACGCGAACTTCCTGATACGCTGCGGTATGCTTTTCGCGGGTAGAACCCGCTCCCACAAAGACAGTTGCTGCTACACAGCTGCGGCGCACTTGCGATCGCTTTGCAAGGAATGTTTTGCCGGCCCCGGGGTCAGAACCTGTGACGACCACAATCACCGGGAGTACAGGATGAAAATCAAGACATGGACCGCCATGGCGGTCGTGGTGGCAAGTCTGAGCGGCGTCGCGGGCCTGGCCCAGGCGGCGGAGCCTGCTGAACCTGCGGTGCACATACCGGGCACCGACACCGGCCAGTTCAAGGTGGGCGACAAGATACCCGACCACTTCCGTCGCAGCGGCGAGGAGGTCAAGGACTGGCACGCCCGCGGTCTGTCCGCCCCCGAGGACCAGAAAAGCCATTGGGTACGGGTGAATGACAAGTATGTGCTGGTGCAGTTGAGCAACAGCGTCATCGAGAAAATCGTACCGGTCAAACGCTGAACCAAAGCCCCTGCGGGGGCTTTTTTGCAGGCAACAAAAAACCCGCCGAAGCGGGTTTTCTTCAAGACCATCCAACTCCCTGTCGGCAGCCCTCCGGGCCAATGGTCGATCTTCCCTGATCCCGCTGCACTCCTGTGCAGCAGTTGATGGATCCAAGTTTACGCAGAAGCCCGGGGTCGCCATAGAGGAGATCCACACCAGCGCGTGTAAGCTTTGGCTTACACGCCAGTGCTGAGAAAGATTGGACGCTAACGATTCACTTCCCTAACCTTGCCGGCTTATCTGATGCAACAAGGTCACTGGCTGCCCATGTCTTCCGTGCTCAACGTTCTGCTGCCTATCTTCGCCCTGATTCTGGTGGGGTTCATTTGCCGGCGTACCAACCGCCTGGGGGCTACGGCCGCGTCGGAAATCAACCGCATGGTGGTGTGGCTGTGCCTGCCCGCGCTGTTGTTCACCTCCACTGCAACGGCGACCTGGGAGCAGATCTGGCACCCTGGCTTCGTCGCCACCTTCACCCTGGGCACCCTGGCGATGTTCGTCCTCACGCTGGCGCTGCGCTGGAAGAAGGCCGGGCATTTCGCCGACGCCAGTATCGATGCCTTGAGTGCGTCTTATGCCAACACCGGTTACATCGGCATTCCGCTGTGCGTGATGGTGCTGGGCGGCAGCGGCCTGGAGCCGGCGCTGATCGCCTCGTTGCTGGTGGTGTGCGTGCTGTTCGGGCTGGCGCTGGTGTGCATCGAGGTCGGCCTGCAGAGCGAAGCGCAGGTGCATCGCATCGTGTTCAAGGTGCTGGTGGCGCTGGCCAAGAACCCGCTGGTGATCTCGCCCATTCTGGGCGCCTGCTGGGCCATGACCGGTACCCCGCTGCCCGCCCCGGCCAGCAAGTTCTTGAGCCTGCTGGGCGCGGCCACCACACCCTGCGCGCTGATTTCCCTGGGGCTGTTCTTGGCGCAGAAACAACAAGGTCCCCGTGAAGGGACCTCGCTGCTGGTGCTGATCAAGCTGGTGGCCCACCCGGTGCTGACCTGGTTCCTGGCCTACAAGGTGTTCCACCTGCCGCCATTGTGGGCGCATTCGGCGCTGTTGCTCAGCGCCCTGCCCACAGGCACCGGGCCGTTCATGCTGGCCGAGTACTACAAGCGCGAGGCTTCAGTGGTGTCCAGCACCATTCTGATCTCTACGCTGGGCTCGCTGGTGACCCTGTCGATCTGTCTGTACATCATCAACGGCTGAAGTCTCAACCTTTCAGAGCCACGGCCACCGCGTCGGCTATCGGCGTGGTGGGGCGACCGATCAGGCTGCTCAGCACCTTGCTGTCATCGAACAGCGCGCCCTTGGCGGCCGCCGCGTCGGAGTTGGCCAGCAGGTCGGCGATCGGCTCGGGCAGGCCGACTTGCACCAGCACCCCTTTGTACTCGGCTTCCGGCAGGTTGTTGTAGGGCACGGTCTTGCCCGCCTGACGCGAAATCTCGGCGGCCAGATCGGCCAAGGTGTAGCTGGTGTCGCCCGCCAGTTCGTAGGTTTTACCCACGTGGCCATCGGTCGTCAGCACCACGGCGGCCGCTTCGGCATAGTCGGCACGGGCCGCCGAGGCGATGCGCCCCTGCCCTGCGCTGCCCAGCAAGGCGTCGTGGGCGACGGCCGCTGGCACGCCAGCGCTGTAGTTTTCATTGTACCAGCCATTGCGCAGCAGGGCGTACGGCACGCCGCTGGCGGCCAGCGCCTGTTCGGTCTGCTGGTGTTCAGCCGCCAGGCCCAGGGCCGAGCCGGTGGCATGCAGCACGCTGGTGTAGGCCAGCAGCTTGACGCCGGCCTGCTTGGCGGCGTTGATCACCGCCTGGTGCTGAGCGGCGCGCTTGCCCAGTTCGCTGGAGGAGATCAGCAGCAGACGGTCGACGCCTTGCAGGCCGATCACCATGGCTTCGGGCTGGTCGTAGTCGAACTCACGCACGGCGACGCCGAGGTCGCCGGCCTTTTCCGGGTGACGAGCCAATGCGACGATTTGCTCGGCAGGCACGCGCTTGAGCAGGGCTTGTATGACCAGACGACCCAGCTGACCGGTGGCACCAGTGATTGCGATCATGAAGATTTCCTTGGCAGGTGATGGAAGTGAAACCACCTTATAGCCTAAACTTACGAAAAGTAAGTACGTACAAAAAGGTAAGTATCAGATGAGTGATTCCTTCACTGCCCAGGCGCGCCGGGGCGAATTGATGGACGCCAACTGCCCGTCGCGGGACGTGCTCAAGCACATCACCAGCCGCTGGGGGGTGTTGGTGTTGGTGATTCTGTCGGGTGGCATGCACCGGTTCAGTGACTTGCGGCGCAAGATCGGCGGGGTCAGCGAGAAGATGCTCGCGCAGACGCTGCAGGGGCTGGAGGGTGACGGGCTGGTGTTGCGCACGTCATTGCCGGTGGTGCCGCCCCATGTGGAATATCGGCTGACGCCGTGGGGGGAGGAAGCGGCGTTGCTGGTGGGGGACCTGGCGGACTGGATCGAGCGGACGTTGCCGCAGATCATGGCGCATCGGGAGGCCAGCGCTGAAATCGCGTAGCTGATCCCAGACGCTCCGGGTGTTGCTGCCGGCCTCATCGCGAGCAAGCTTTGCTCCCACAGCGTACGCCACACCTCTGTAGCAGCTGCCGAAGGCTGCGTCACAGGCGGCGCGGTAGATCAGACAGTGCGCGGGGCCTGTGACGCGGCCTGACGGCCGCTGCTACAGGTTGCCCGACACCATAGAATCTCCCACAGTGGTGCGCCATCAGGCGTGGCAGGCTCACCGCTGTGGGAGCAAAGCTTGCTCGCGAGAGGCCGGTACTGAGTTACGCGCCGGGACAGGCCCAGCTGTTCACCGCCTTGGCGATCTGGCTGGCCAGTTGGCCGATGGCTTTCTGGTGGGCCAGTACCAGATCGTCCATCGCCACGCCGCTGGCTTCACGAATGACGCTGGCGCAGGTCAGGCTGCGGCGCTTCTGGCCGTCGCTGCGCTGGCTGAGGCTCCACACCACGTCAATCAAGGCGTACTGCCCCGGCAGCGAGTCGAAGCGGCGCACGTCGGTCTGCAATGACACGATCGGTTTGTCGGCAGCCTTGGGCAGCCCCGCCAGGTCGCGGGTGCCCAGCTTCAGTTCCAGCTGCCCGGCCAGGGCGTCATGGAATTCGTCGGCCAGGGGCGCACCCCAGCGCTCGGTTTCCAGGATCGCCAGGCCGCCGGTGCTCTGGCGCACCACCATCTGCGGCTGATCGACCTGCACCGGCATGCGCACGCTGAGCATCTCGAACTGGAAGGCCGGCGCCGGCACCGGCGCCGCCGTTTGCGGCGCAGTGGGCACCAGGGTGTAGTAATGGGTCGGCGCCGAGCTGCAGGCTGCCAGGCCCAGGGTGGCCAGCAAGGCCAGGGAACGTCGGGTCATGGCACTCATTCCTGTTCAGTTTCGCGAGAGGTCGAGGTGGCCGGCTGGTAGGCGTCCGGCTTGCCGTCCTTGATACGGCCCCGGATCAGCGCTTCCGGATGGCGTCCCAGGAAGTCGGTGAGCACGCGCACCGAGCGCGCCGTACGCTGCACTTCATCCAGGGCCTGGCCCAGTTGCTGACGCTGCGGCGAATCTTCGGCAAAGCTGTCGTTGGCGGTGGCCAGGGTTTTGCGGGTTTGTACCAGGGTGTCACGCATTTCCGGCAGCACTTGGCCGTTGACGTTTTCCAGGGTCTTGTTCAGCTGGCCCAGGCTGCCATTGAGGTTGTCGGCAATCTGGTCGATCGGGATTTTGCTCAGCTTGTCGACGAAGGCCTGCAGTTGCTCCTGCAGCTTGTCCAGGCTGCCCGGCACGGTCGGGATGATCATGGGACGTGCGCTCATGTCGAAGGCCACGGGCTTGGCGTTGGGCACGAAGTTCAGCGAGATGTACAGCTGGCCGGTCAGCAGGTTGGCGCTACGGGCCTGGGCGCGCAGGCCGTGCTTGACGAACTGGCTCATCAGCAGCGCGCCCTTGGCGTCGTCTTCACCGCCCATCTGCGCCAGCAGTTTTTCATGGGCCTTGCCCAGGCGGTTGGGGTAGATCACCGCACCGATCACGGTGGGGAAGGTCTCGGTCTTGGCGTCATAGTCCAGGTCCACCGACACCACCTTGCCCACGTTCACGCCCAGGAACTCCACGGCAGCGTTCACCGCCAGGCCGCGCAGGGACTGGTCGAAGCGCATCTGCACATAACGTGCTTCGCCATCAGGCGGCGCCAGGGCGGTTTCCTGATCGTCGAACAGGGTGAACTCGCCGCCCTCCTCGGCCTGGGTCTTGTCGGCGCTGTAGTTGGGTTCCACGAAGGCAATGCCGCCCGACAGGATCGAGGCTACCGATTGGGTGTTCACCTTCAGGCCGTTGGCGCCCAGGCTGACGTCCACGCCGCTGGCGTTCCAAAAGCGGCTGTCCTTGCGCACGTACTGATCGTTGGGGGCGTTGATGAAGACGTCGACGTCAACGCCCTTGCCATCATCGGCCAGGTGGTAGGACACCACCTGCCCCACCTGGATGCGTCGGTAATAGACGGCCGAACCGATGTCCAGCGAGCCCAGGTCGGCAGTGTGCAGGGTAAAGCGCTTGCCCTTCTGCCCGTAAGTGATGGCCGGTGGGTTTTCCAGGCCAACGAAGTTTTTCTCGGTGTCTTCGGCGTTGCCCGGGTCGGCGCCGATGAAGGCGCCGGACAGCAGGGTATCGACCCCCGACACGCCACCGGCACCGATGCGCGGACGCACCACCCAGAAACGCGCATCACGGGCCGTGAAGGCCTTCGCCGACTGGTCCAGGTCAATGGTGGCGTCGACGTGGCTGCGGTCCTGGCTCAGGACAATGGACGTGACCTTGCCGATGACCACGTTCTTGTACTTGACCTGGGTCTTGTTGGCTTCCAGGCCCTCGGCCGTGAGGAAGCTGACCACGATCTGCGGCCCGGCCGACAGGGCCTTGTGCACCACCATCGACAGGCCGATCAGCGCGGCCACGATCGGCACCAGCCAGACCAGCGAGACGTTGAAGCGTCGGCGCCGGATCTCGGGGCTCGAAGGCGTGAGGGTGGAACTCGGGTGTTCAGGCATCTTCAACCTCTGCGTCCCAGATAAGCCGGGGATCAAAACTCATGGCGGCGAACATCGTCAGCACCACCACCAAACCAAAAAACAGAATGCCCAGCCGCGGCTCGATATTGCTCAGCGAATGGAACTGCACCAGGGCCGCCACCAGGGCTACCACCAGTACGTCGAGCATGGACCAGTAACCGATGATCTCGATCAGCCGATACAGCTTTGAGCGCTCGCGCATCGCCCATTGGCTGCGGCGCTGGCAGGTAATCAGCAAGGTGCCCAGCACCACGAATTTCATGCACGGCACGGCGATGCTGGCGATGAAGATCAGCAGGGCGATGTCCCACGAGCCGCCCTCCCAGAACTCCATGACGCCACTCATGATGGTGTTCTCGCTGCCGCTGCCGAACATGTTGGTGTACATCACCGGTAGCAGGTTAGCCGGTATGTAAAAGATCAGGCTGGCAACCAGGAAGGCCCAGGTACGCGCCAGGCTTTCGGGCTTGCGTGGGTGCACCACCGAGTCGCAGCGCGGGCAGTAATGGACGCCTTCGCTGCAGGCCAGGCCACAGGTGTGGCACAGCACCAGTTTGAGTTCGTGGGCATAGGGCGGCAGGCTCACGGGATCACACCCTCCAGGTCATGCCACAGCCGGCGAATGCCCTTGCCCGAAATCAGGATGATCAGCACCGTGAGCATGCCCAGTGCCCACAGACCCAGGCCCGGGTGCACGTCGAGCATGCCGCCCAGTTTGACGATGGCCACCAGGATGCCCAGCAGGCACACCTCCAGCATGCTCCAGGGACGCAGGTGTTCCAGGGCGCGCATGCAGGCCTTGAAGCCCGGCGCGGCAGTGCCGACCACGGCGAAGCTGAGCACCCAGCACAGCAGGATGATCTGCAGCATCGGCGCCAGGATGATGGTCAGCCCCGCCACGGCGGCGATCACGCTGATGCGCCCCTGGGCCAAAGCCTCCACCGACTGCCACAGGGTGGCTTCGTTGCTCAGGCCCTGCAGGCTGATGGAGATGACCGGGAAGACGTTGGCGAAGCAGAAGACGATGGCCGCGCAGATCGACAGCGCCAGCAGTTGCTGGGTGCTCAGGTGCCCGCCCCGGTCGAGCACGGCGCCGCAGCGGGTGCAGCAGGACTTTTCGCCCTTGACCAGCGGTGTGGGCTGGTAGACGGAGTCGCAGTGCTCGCAAATGATCCAGTCGGGGTTGTTCATGAGGTCTTTGATACGGATGGGAGCGGCATTTTCGTTTGAATGACAGGGCGGCGTCTAGTTCAGCGTAGGATACATATACAATTGCGCGGGCTTGGGGTTGGGGTGGGCAGGTGCAGGTCGATGGTTTTGGGGTGCCCATTAGATCGCGCGCCGCCCGCGCGGCGCTTCCCGGGCAGAGCCCGGTCCTACAGTTTGTTTCGGGCCAATATTGCCTGTGAGATCACCTCGACCGCTTTGTTTTTTTCACTGCAGATCTTTGGTGGTGCAAACAAGGCGGTCGAGGTGATTTAACAGACAAAACTGGCCCGAAACAAACTGTAGGACCGGGCTCTGCCCGGGAAGCGCCGCGCGGGCGGCGCGCGATCGCATGAACACCCGAAAAACACCGACATGCACCTGCCAGCCCTCACACAATCCCCCCCGCCAACCTCACCCCGGCAACCCCCCGATCCCCCCTCCCCCCAACCCCCGACTCCCCCCTCCCCCAACCCCCGCTCGCCACTCCAACCA
>KI547174.1:190171-209791 GCA_000497835.1 gamma proteobacterium L18
ATCCCCCTCCCCCAACCCCCGCTGCATCAACACCGTATCCAACCACCGCCCATGCTTGAACCCCACCGACTCAAACACCCCCACACGACGAAACCCCAACCGCTCGTGCAGCCTCAACGAGGCGGCATTGGCACTGTCACCCACCACCGCCACCATCTGCCGCCAACCGCCTTTTTCGCAGTGCTCGATCACCGCCGCCAACAGCAACGCTCCCAACCCACGACCGCCCATGCCGTCCTTGAGGTACACCGAGTCTTCGCAGGTGAAGCGGTAGCCAGGACGTGGCCGGTACGGGGTGGCGTAGCCGTAGCCCACCACTTCGCCATTGAGCGCTACCACCTTGTAGGGCAACCCCGCCGCGCAGACGGCCGCCCACCGCTCATGCATCTGCTCAACCGTGGGCGGCACCAGCTCGAAGCTGGCGCTGCCGTGCAGCACGTGTTCGGCGTAGATGCGCTGAAGGGTATCCAGGTCCCGAGCCGTGGCGTCGCGTAGCTGCACTTCAGGTGTCATCGGCATCTCCTTGTGAAAGTACATGGCATATTGCCCACCCGCGCACACTAAATAAAGCTATGATCGGCGCACCCCCGCATAAGAAATACTTTGCCATGGCCGCCCTCAACCTGGTTCACCTGCAAACCTTCTCCCATGTCATCGCCCTGGGCAGTTTTTCGGCCGCTGCGGCGCACCTGGGCCTGACGCAGCCCGCCATCAGCCTGCAGATCCGCCAGCTGGAAGCGCGGTTGCAGGTGCGCCTGATCGAGCGTGTGGGCCGACGCCTGACGCCCACGGCCGCTGGCAGTACCTTGCTGGAGCACGCCCGACGCATTGATGCGGTGGTGGAAGAAGCCCTGCAAGACCTGGCCAGCCATGCCGACGGCGTGGCCGGGCGCGTGGCCATCGGCACCGGCGCCACCGCCTGCATCCACTTGCTGCCGCCGATGCTGCAACGGCTGCGCCAGCACTTTCCCGCCCTGGACGTTCGGGTGGCTACCGGGCATACCGAAGCCATGTTGCGCGAGGTGGAGCACAACCGCCTGGACCTGGCCTTGGTGACCCTGCCCGCCAGTGGTCGCAGCCTGGTGGTGACGCCGCTGCTGGAGGATCCTTTCGTGGCGATTTTCGCCGAAGGCAGCACCCTGCCCCGCCAACTCACGGCGGCGCACCTGGCGGAGTTGCCAATGGTGGCGTTCGAATCGGGCAGCGGCACGCGGCTGGTGATCGATGACTGGTTCGCCCAGGCCGGGCTGCGCCTGCGGCCGGTGATGGAACTGGGCAGTATCGAGGCGATCAAGGAAATGGTGGGCGCGGGGTTGGGGTTCAGCATTGTGCCGGCCATGGCGGTGCAGGCCGTGCACCACCGGCGCGGGTTGCAGATTCAGCCGGTGACGCCGATGCTCAAGCGCACCCTGGGGTTGGTGCTGCGCCAGGACAAGCCCCTGAGCCGGTCGTTGCAGACGGTGCTGGAGGCGATGCGGGCGTTGGCGCCTTGAACGTCTGGTAGTGCGCGGTGCCTGCATCGCGACCAAGGTCGGCTCCTACACCAAGCGTTGTAGGAGCCGGCCTTGGCCGCGATCGGACCACCGCCGATCACGCGCCAGACGCGATGCTCAGCGCTGCTTGAGCCGGTCGATGATCACCGCGATCAGCAGAATGGTGCCGCGAATCACGTATTGGTAGAAGGTATCGATGTTCTTCAGGTTCATGGCGTTTTCGATGATCGCCAGGATCAGCACCCCGGCAATCACGTGGCGGATCATGCCGATGCCGCCGCTCAACGACACGCCACCCAGCACGCACGCCGAGATCACAGTCAGTTCAAAGCCCTGCCCCACCATCGGCTGGCCGGAGGTCATGCGCGAAGCCAGCACCACACCCGCCAGCGCGCCCACCAAACCATGCACGGCAAAGATGATGATCTTGGTGCGGTCCACGTGCACCCCGGCCAGACGCGCCGCTTCCTGGTTGCCGCCGATGGCCATGGTGTTGCGGCCGTAGGTGGTGTAGTTGAGCAACCAGCCGAAGAAGATGAAGCAGACGATGGTGATCAGGATCGGCACCGGCACGCCGAACACCTGGCCGTTGCCGAACACGTAGAAGCCTTCGTTCATCACGCCCACGGCCTTGCCGTTGGAGAAGATGTAGGCCAGGCCACGGACGATCTGCATGGTGGCCAAGGTGGCGATCAGGGCGTTGATGCGCAGCTTGGCGATCACGATGCCGTTGATCAGACCCACGATCAGACCCATCCCCAGCGCCGCGGACACGCCCAGGAACACGCTGTTGGTATCACGCATCACCACGGCCGCGATCACGCCGGCACAGGCGATGACTGAACCGACCGACAGGTCGAAATGCCCCGACGCCAGGCAATACAGCATGGTGCAGGCGGCGATGCCGGTGGTGGAAATCGCCAGGCCCAGGCCACGCATGTTCATGGGCGACATGAAGTTGTCGATCACCAGGGTACACAGCAGAAAGATGCCAAGGGCGGCCAGCAGCATCGCCCACTCATCGAGAAAACGGCGCATGTTGAGTCCTTGCCGTGGAGCCTGCAGGGTGGTGGGAGTGGTCATAAGCACCTCGTTTATTATTGTTCAGCCACGGGTGCGTGGCAGTGCCAGTTGCAGCAGACGGGATTCGTCGGCCTGTTCGCGCTTCAGTTCGCCGGTCAGGGCGCCCTCGCTCATCACCAGGATGCGGTCGCTGATGCCCATCACTTCCATCAGGTCGCTGGACACCACGATCACTGCAATGCCCTTGGCCGCCAGGTTGTGGATG
The DNA here is from genome assembly GCA_000497835.1 of gamma proteobacterium L18. Taxonomy (GTDB): domain Bacteria; phylum Pseudomonadota; class Gammaproteobacteria; order Pseudomonadales; family Pseudomonadaceae; genus Aquipseudomonas. The sequence continues at coordinate 192,953 of KI547174.1, forward strand.
ATCTGGTAGATCTCCGACTTGGCGCCGATGTCGATGCCGCGGGTGGGCTCGTCCAGCAGCAGCACTTTCATGGGCATCGACAGCCAGCGGCCGAGAATGGCCTTCTGCTGATTGCCGCCGGACAGGAACATGATCTGCTGGCTGGGGCTCGGCGTTTTCACGTTCATGGCGCTGATCTGCTGGCGGGCGTTGTCGCGCTCCCAGCGGCCCTGCAACAGGCAGCCCAGGTGGGCGTGGCGGCTGCGGGCGCCGATGTTGATGTTTTCGGCGACGCTGGACAGCGGCACGATGCCTTCTTTCTTGCGGTCTTCGGGGCACAGCAGGATGCCGGCGTCGATGGCCTGGCGAGGGTTTTTCAGGTGCAGCGCACGGCCTTCCAGCTCAATGTCGCCCGCGCTGTGGCGTGCCAGGCCCGAGAGCAGGCGCAGCAGCTCGGTGCGCCCGGCGCCCACCAGGCCGAAAAAGCCCAGCACTTCGCCTTTCTGCACGCTGAAGCTGACCGGTTCCTGCAGGCCGGGGCCTAGCAGCGCTTTCACCTGCAAGGCCACGCCCTGCTGCTCGCGGGGCCGATAGTCGTAGATGTCCTGAATATCGCGACCCACCATGCAGGTCACCAGTTGGTCATGAGTCAACTGCGCCATGTCATCGAAGGTGCGGATGAAGCGACCGTCCTTGAACACGGTAACGGCATCGCAGATGCGGAAGATTTCTTCCATACGGTGCGACACATACAGGATCACCCGGCCCTCGTCGCGCAGACGGGCGATGATGGTCATCAGCCGGTCGATCTCGCGGGCCGACAGGCTGCTGGTGGGTTCGTCAAACGCAATGACGTGGGCGTTGCGCGACATGGCCTTGGCGATTTCCACCAACTGGCGCTGGCCCAGGGACAGCTCGCCCAGGCGGGTGCCGGGGTCGATCTCGTCGGCCAGGCCCTTGAGCAGCTCGCGGGCGCGGCGCAGCATGGCGCCGCGGTTGACCAGGCCGAAGCGCGCGGGCATGTGGCCCAGCAGCAGATTTTCGGCGACGCTCATTTCCGGCACCAGGTGCAGCTCCTGGTGAATCACCGCCACGCCGTGGGCGATGCTGTCGGCGGCGGACTTGAAGGCCATGGGCTGATCCCCGATCAGCACCTGGCCGGCGCTGGGCTGGTAGGCGCCGCCCAGGATCTTGAGCAGGGTCGACTTGCCCGCGCCGTTCTCGCCCATCAGCGCCAGCACCTGGCCCGGGTGGGCGGTGAAGCTGATGTCGGACAGCGCGCGCACGCCGGGGAAGTTCTTGCCGATGGCGTCGAAGCGCAGGGTGCCGTGGGCGGTGTGTGGTTGTGTTGCCGTGGATAGTTGCATGGAAAATAACCTTCACTGAAACGACGACCCCTGTGGGACCGGGCGAAGCTCGGGAAGCAGACACCGCGGTATACCTGGAACGGCGAGGCGCCTGCTTCCCGAGCTTCGCCCGGTCCCACAGAGGCCCCACATCGCCCAGCTACCCCGTGATTACTTCCAGAGACCGATCTTGGTCAGCACGTCCTGAAAGTTGGCACGGGTGATCAGGGTCACGTCGTCCATGGCCGTGTACTTGGGAGGCTCTTTGCCGGTGGTGACCCACTCGAACACCTGCGCAGCGGTGTTGTAGCCTTCCTTGTCGGGGCTGGGCAGCATCGAGCCGAAGAAGCCGCTTTTCGGTTTCTTCAACTCGTCGATGGCGTCGGTGCCATTGATGCCGATGCCGATCACGTGGTCAGGCTCGAAGCCGTTGGACGCCGTGGCGCGCACCCCACCCAGCACGGTGTTGTCGTTCATGCCGCCGATAATCAGGTTTTTCGCGCTCTGCGGCAGCTTGGGCAACGCCGAGTTGACCGCGTCCATGCCTCCGGGCACGTCCAGGGTTTTCTGCGGCGCGGTGAGGATGTGGTCGGCGGGCAGACCGGCCTTTTTCAGCGCGTCGATGGAGCCATCGGTGCGCTTCTTGCCGGTGTCCAGTTCGTTGTAGGTGTTGATAATGGCGTAGGTTTCTTTCCAGTCCCAGTTGCGCTTCTTGGCCTCGTCGGCCATGGCGGCACCCTGTTTCTGGCCCACTTCGAAGGCGGCCATGCCCAGGTACGGCACGTCCTCCATGAACTTGCCGTTGGCATCGACGAAGCGGTCGTCCACGGCCATCACCTTGAGGTCGTTGGCCTTGGCCTTGGCGACGATGGCCGGGCCCAGGGACACGTCCGGCGGGCAGATGACGAAGCCCTTGGCGCCGTTGGCGGCCAGGCTGTCGATGGCCGACAGGGTTTTCTCGCCGTCCGGCACGGCAATCTTGATCAGCTCGAAGCCCTTGTCCTTGGCGGCTTTTTCGGCGAAGGCCCACTCGGTCTGGAACCAGGGCTCTTCGGCCTGTTTGACCAGGAAGCCGATCTTGACCGGATCGGCGGCAAAGGCGGTGGAACCCAGGCCGAGGATGGCGGTGGATACGGCGGCACAGCACAGGGAACGAATCCCATGACGACTCAACATAGCTAACTCCTTGTTCTTATTTGATATAGCTACAGCGCCCAACGGTTTCACGTGGCGCCCTATCAGGGGCGATGTACAGTCTTAGCAGGTAATTCACTGGCTCTATGTAACGTAGTGTCACCCGCCGAAACGCTGGCACGGCTGGCCACGGATGCCGACGTCGGCCCACAGCACCGCGCCGTCGAGGGCGTTGGTGCTGCCGGCCTGGCGTGAACTGGTGACGTACAACCGGGTCAGGTCGGGGCCGCCGAACACGCAGCTGGTGGGGTGCTCCACGGGCAATTCGACCACACGGTCCAAACTGCCGTCAGGGGCAAAACGCAGCAGGCAGTGGCCGCCCCAGCGGGCGTTCCACACGTAGCCTTCGGCGTCCATGGCCGAGCCGTCGGGGGCTCCGCGCGGGTGCTCGGCGGCCCATACCTGGCGCGGGCCGGGCAGGCCTTGATGATCTAGGGGGTAGCGATAGATCACGCCGTCGAGGGTGTCGGCGCTCAGCAGTGCCTGACCGTCATCGGTCCACAGCAGGGTGTTGACGATGCCCTGCCCTTCCAGCACGGCGTCAACACGGCCTTGGTGATCGATGCGAAACAGGCCACCGCTGCGACGTTCCAGCGGCAGGTCGCCGCCTTCGGCATCCAGATTGTTCTGCATGCTGCCCAGCCACAAGTGCCCGTGGGGGTCGCAGCGGGCCTCGTTGGCGCGGTTGCCGGGCACCGGGTCGGCCTGGCACCACAGGCTAAGCTGCGGGGCATGCTCGGGGGAATCCAGGGCCAGGCGGTGCACGCCCGTGGCCAGGGTCACCAGGGCGTCGCCGGTCTGGGTAGGGATGAATGCAGAGACCGGCTGGTCCAGCTGCCAGTGCCGCGTCTCGCCGGCCTGCAACCGGCACGCCTTGAAGCCGGCGATGTCCACCCAGTACAACGCCTGGGTGGCAGCGTCCCAGAACGCCCCTTCGGCGAGCCGGTAACGCGTGGGTGAAAGTGCCTGCCAATTCATGTCACGCCCTTCTGTTTTTATTGTTGTCGCTGGTCGCCGTGGCCAGCGATGGCCACAGCACCACTAAATAGTATTACCATTTATTTTTCAAGTGCTGTTTTTTCGACTATATAAGCTTGCCGCACCGAAAAAGAAGGCAAATAGTCTGACCAATAGATAGGAAATTTCCGAAAGCATCCGCCAAAACAACAAGAAGGAAGGCTTACCATGCAACCACGTCTTACCCTCGCCAGCCTGGGACTCTCGATCATGATGGCCAGCATTACTGCCCACGCCGCCGGCCTGAGCGCCGAACGCGGCAGCTTCGGCACCCTGCCCGATGGTACCGCCATCGAGAAGTACACCCTGAAAAACAGCCATGGCGTGCAAGCCACCATCATCACCTACGGCGGCATCCTGCAGTCGCTGCTGGTGCCCGACAAACACGGCAAGACCGCCGATGTGGTGCTGGGCTTCGATGACCTGCACGGCTACCAGTCCAACCCCACGGTGTACTTCGGCGCCACCATCGGCCGCTACGGCAACCGCCTGGCGGACGGCAAATTCAGCCTGGACGGCAAGCCCTTCCAGATTCCGACCAACGACGGGCCGAATTCCCTGCACGGCGGTACTCAGGGCTTCGACAAGCACGTGTGGAAGGCCGAGCCCAGCAAGGCCAAGGACAGCGTCGGCGTAACCCTGACCTACGTGTCAGCCGACGGCGAGATGGGCTTCCCCGGCACCCTCAATACCCAGGTCACCTACAGCCTGAACGAGCGCAACGAACTGCGCATCGAATACCGCGCCACCACCGACAAGCCGACGGTGCTGAACCTGACCAACCACAGCTACTTCAACCTGGCGGGCGCCGGCAATGGCGATATTCTCAAGCAGGTGGCCACGGTCCATGGTTCCCATTACACACCGGTGAACGCCAAGCTGATCCCTACCGGCGAGCTGGCGCCCGTGGCGGGCACGCCGATGGACTTCCTCAAACCCACTGCGTTTGGGGCGCATATCAAGGATGACCACCCGCAGCTCAAGTTTGCCGAGCCCAAGCAAGGCGGCTTTGACTTCAACTGGGTGCTGGACACCCATGGCGACGTGAAGCGCCTGGCCACCGAGGTGAGTGACCCTGAATCGGGGCGTGTGCTGCAGCTGTACACCACCGAGCCTGGGGTGCAGTTGTACACCGCCAACTTCCTGGATGGCAGCATTCATGGCAAGGGCGGCACGGTGTACCCGCATTGGGGCGCGTTCACGCTGGAGACGCAGCATTATCCGGACTCGCCGAACCAGCCGAAATTCCCAAGCACGCGGCTGGACCCGGGGAAGGCGTATACGCAGACGACGATTTTCAGGTTTAGCGCCAAGTGACAGACCGCAGCGCCTGCATCGCGCCCAAGGGCGGCTCCTACGCCATTGGTGTAGGAGCCGCCCTTGGGCGCGATGGGCACAACGCGGTTATACGGGGGAATGCTTGGGATGCAGCGGCGCGGCCGCTACCGGGTCGGCCTTGGTGGCCGGCGTGGGGTTGGCGTACTCAGGCTTCAAGTGACCGTTCTGGTCCAGCAACCAGGCATCCATGATCTGCCGTACCACAGGGCCGGCAACGCGGCCGCCGGCCTCGCCATTTTCGATCATTACCGACACCACGATCTTCGGATGTTCAGCCGGCGCAAAGCCGACGAACAAGGCGTTGTCACGGTTGCGCTCCAGGGTCTTGAGCCGGTTGTAACGCTCGCCCTGCTTGATCGCCACCACCTGCGCGGTACCACTCTTGCCGGCAATGCGGTACTGGGCGCCCTGGGCCGCAGCCCGGGCGATACCACGCGGGTCGTGCATCACCATCTGCATGCCGTGGTTCACCTGCTCCCAGTATTGCGGGTTGCGCAGCACGATGTTGGGCATCGGGTTCTCGTCCACCGGGGCCACGCCGCCGACGGTTTCGGCCAGGTGCGGTCGGCGCCACACGCCCTTGGCGGCGATCAGGCTGGTGGCCTGGGCCAGTTGCAGCGGGGTGACCTGCATGTAGCCCTGGCCGATACCCAGAATCAGCGTCTCGCCCGGGAACCAGGCCTGGCGGCGGGTGGCGCGCTTCCATGCCGGTGACGGCATCAGGCCAGGCGCTTCTTCGTACATGTCCATGGACACTTTCTGACCCAGGCCGAAGCGGGTCATGTAGTCATGCAGACGGTCGACGCCCAGCTTGTGCGCCAAATCGTAGAAGTAGGTGTCGTTGGACCGCATGATGGCCGCGTCCATGTCCACCCAGCCGTCACCGCTGTGGTTCCAGTTGCGGTATTTGTGGTCATAGTTGGGCAGTTCGTAGTAACCGGGGTCGAACACCCGCGACTGGGCGGTGGTGGCGCCGCTGTCCAGGCCGGCGATCGCCACTTCCGGCTTGATGGTGGAACCGGGTGCATACAGACCGCGCAGGGCACGGTTGAACAGCGGCCGGTCAATGGAGTCACGCAGGCTGGCGTATTGCTTGAAGCTGATGCCGGTCACGAACAGGTTGGGGTCGAAGGCCGGCTTGCTGACCATGGCCAGCACCTCGCCGGTGTCCGGGTCGATGCACACCACCGAGCCGCGACGGTCGCCCAAGGCGTCCTCGGCGGCTTGCTGCAAGTGGGCGTCCAGGCTCAGCACAATGTTTTTGCCCGGAATCGGGTCGGTGTGCCTGAGCACCCGCATCACCCGGCCCTGGGCGTTGGTTTCGACTTCTTCATAGCCTACGTGGCCGTGCAGTTCGGCTTCGTAGAAGCGCTCGATGCCGGTCTTGCCCACGGACTGAGTACCGCGGTACTCGGTCTGGTCCAGGGTCTTGGATTCTTTTTCGTTGATACGGCCCACGTAGCCGACCGAGTGGGCGAAGTGTTCGCCCAGGGGGTATTCGCGCACGAACTGCGCTTCCACGTCGATGCCGGGCAGCAGGTACTGGTTGACCGCGATCTTGGCGATCTGGTCTTCGGTGAGCTCGTACATCAGCGTCACGGGCTCGAAGGGGTGGCGTACGCGCTTGAGTTCCTTGTCGAACTGTTTGCGGTCGTCCTCGCTCAGGCTGAGGATCTGCACCACCTCGTCCAGCACATGCTTGTAGTCCCCTGCCCGCTCGCGGGTCAGGGTCATGTTGAAGCTGGGGCGGTTGGTGGCCAGCACCACGCCATTGCGGTCGTAGATCACGCCACGTTCCGGCGGGATGGGCAACACGTGAACGCGGTTGTTCTCGGAAATGGTGGAGTGGTAGGCGAACTCGATGACCTGCAGGAAATACAGGCGGCCGACCAGCGCAAAGCTCAGCGCCAGCACAAAGACCGCGCAGGCCACCAGGCGTCGGTTGACCAGGCGCTTCTCTTTTTCGTGGTCTTTCAGGGGAATGGGTTGTGGCATTAAACCGCTCTAACGACAAAAAAAATGAAAAAACAGCAGTCCCCGAACACCTCGACACGCCTGCCAGATAGGGCAAACGCCGGTTTCAGGGGGTGAAACGCCCTCCGGGCGCGTAGGAAAGAGAGACAAATACCGTAGGTAATGAGCACGGCGGGCGTGATGGTAACGAATGCACCCGCCACGCCTCAAGGCTGACGTCGGACGGGCCGACGTAGCGCTCACCGATGGCGTGATTATGCCTTTTTCAGTGGATCCACTGAAGCCATATCAATTGACAAAACATGAAACATTGACCATTAATGGATCCATACAAAAACAATAAACCTGATGTGGAGAACGTTCATGTACCCGAAAAATGCCTGGTATGTCGCCTGCACCCCCGACGAGATCGCTGAAGGCCCGCTGGGCCGGCAGATCTGCGGTGAATCCATGGTGTTCTACCGTGATGGCACCGGCAACGTGATAGCCCTGGATGACTTCTGCCCTCACCGCGGCGCCCCGCTGTCACTGGGCCGTGTGGTGGATGGGCAATTGGTGTGTGGTTACCACGGCCTGGTGATGGGTTGTCAGGGCAAGGTCCAATCCATGCCAGGGCAGCGAGTGGCCAGCTTCCCGATGACGCGTACCTTCGCCGCCGTGCAGCGCCATGGATTCATTTGGGTGTGGCCGGGCGACCAGGCCCAAGCCGACCCAGCGCTGATCCCCCACCTGGAATGGGCCGAAAATCCCGAGTGGGCCTACGGCGGCGGCCTGTATGAAATCGCCTGCGACTACCGCCTGATGATCGATAACCTCATGGACCTGACCCACGAGACCTACGTGCACGCCAGCAGCATCGGCCAGAAGGAAATCGACGAGGCACTGCCGGTGACTACGGTCAACGGCGACGAGGTGGTGACCGCGCGGCACATGCACAACATCATGGCCCCCCCTTTCTGGCGCATGGCACTGCGCGGCAATGGGCTGGCCGATGACGTACTGGTGGACCGCTGGCAGATCTGCCGTTTCACCCCGCCCAGCCATGTGCTGATCGAAGTGGGCGTGGCCCATGCCGGGCAAGGTGGCTACGACGCTCCGGACAGCTGCAAGGCGTCGAGCATCGTGGTGGACTTCATTACCCCGCGTACCGAAACCTCGATCTGGTATTTCTGGGGCATGGCGCGGCGCTTCCGGCCGGACGATCAGGCGTTGACCGATACCATTCGTGAGGGTCAGGGGAAGATTTTCAGCGAGGACCTGGAGATGCTGGAGCGCCAGCAGCGCAACCTCAGTGCTCACCCGGAGCGTACGTTGCTCAAATTGAAGATTGATGTGGGCGGCGTACGGGCGCGGCAGGTGATTGATCGGTGGATGGCGGCGGAGCGCAATCTGATTGCGACCAGTGCTGCCGCGGGTTGATCCTGCCGCCGTATATCGCGTCGTCTGCATCGCGGCCAAGGCCGGCTCCTACCCCCCTCCCGTGTGGGAGCCGGCCTTGGCCGCGATGCAGGCGACGCGGTTTCAAGTCACGCGCGCAGCACTTTCATCCGCTCGCTGGCGGCTTCGAACACCTGGGCGTAGCGCAACGTGGCGTTGGCATGCTCGCGCATCAGCGCCTCGGCCCGGGCGCCCTGACGGCTGGCCAAGGCATCGACAATGGAGTGATGCTGCATGTGGGCGTAATTGAAACGCCGGTATTCGGCCTTCAAGTCCTGGCAGTCCACGGCCAGCGCCGTCACCGACGCGAACGGCAGATGATCGTTGCGTGCCAGGGCCTCGGCGATGGCCGGGTTGCCGCTGGCCTGCACGATGATCTGGTGAAAGCGCATGTTGAGGTCGTGGTACAGCTGCAGGTCGTCTTCAGTGACATGACCTTTATCGAATAGCTCATCGCCCTCGACCAGGCACACACGCAAGCCCTCCAGCTGTTCAGCCGACAGCCCCTGCTCCGCCGCCTGCCTGGCTGCGAGGCCTTCCAGCACACCCCTGACCTCGACGGCGCCGGCAATGTCCTGGGCATTGACCCTGCGCACCTGGTAACCGCGGGCGCCATGCTGAACCAGCAGACCCTCCTGCTCCAGGGTGCGGAACGCAATGCGTACCGGCGTACGCGACACCCCCAGCGCTTCAGCCACCACCGTTTCGAACACGCGCTCCCCTGCGGCGAGCTCGCCCGCCGCAATCATCTGGCGCACCGCAACCAACACCCTTTGTCCGGGTTTACTCATGAACAGCCTTCCACCATTGGATCCTGCCCATGATAAACCAGATCAGACCGGATCCTGCGGCAACTTCACCTGCGGTTTGGTGGCGGCGAAAATCGACCAGCTGGACATGAACAACGCGGCAATCAAGGGCCCAATCACAAAACCGTTGAGGCCAAACACCGACAACCCGCCCAAGGTGGAGACCAGGATCAGGTAATCGGGCATGCGCGTGTCCTTGCCCACCACGATGGGGCGCAACACGTTGTCGACCATGCCGATCACCAGCAGCCCGTAACCGGTGAGCAGTGCGCCCTGCCAGACCTGGCCATTGATGAGAAAGAACACCGCCACCGGCGCCCACACCACGCCGGCACCCACGGCTGGCAGCAGTGACATGAAGGCCATGACCACGGCCCACAGCAGCGCGCTGGGAATGTCCAGGAACCAGAAAATCGCGCCACCCAGTGCACCCTGCACCACCGCCATCAGCAGGTTGCCCTTGACCGTGGCGCGCACCACGCGGTTGAACTTGAGTTGCAAGCGGCGCTTCTGGTGTTCGGCCAGGGGCACGGCATTGCGCACACGGCGTACCAGGTCCGGACCGTCGCGCAGGAAGAAGAACAGCAGGTACAGCATGATGCCGATGCTGATGATGAAGTCAAAGGTGCCCTGGCCGAAGTTGAACGCCTGGCTGGCCAGGTCCTGGCTGCCCTGCATGGCCCACTTGGTGATCTTGTCCCGCAGCCCGTCCAGGTTACCCATGCCCATGCGGTCGGCCAGGTGTTGCAGGGACGCCGGCAGCGCATGTTTGAACTGGGCGATGTAGCCGGCGATGTCCAGTTGCCCGCTCTCGATCTTCTGATACAGCGCAGCACCTTCCTGCACCAGCAGCGCGCTGACCACGATTACCGGCAGGATGGCAATGAACAGACAGATCATCAGGGTGGCCAAGGCGCCCCAGTTGCGTCGGCGGTTGAACTTGAGGGTGAGACGGCGTTGCAGTGGCGCGAAAACGATACCGAGGATGACCGCCCAGAAAATCGCGCCGTAGAACGGCAGCATGATCCAGATGAAGGCCAGGGTTACCAGAATCAGCAGCACCATCAGTGCCTTGTGTTGCAGCAGGGTTTCGTTCATGCGCGGTCCTTGTCATTCAACGCGGCACGGCGAACGCCGTGCAAGCGTTAGGCAACACAACCCGCGCAGAGTTTAGCTGGCAGCGCGTCGAGGCAGGCCAATGCGCACGCGCAACCCACCCTGGGGGCTGGCGAGCAGCGCCAGGGTGCCGCCCCAGGCGTCGACGATGTCACGCACGATGCCCAGGCCCAGGCCATGGCCGCTGACCTGCTCGTCCAGGCGCGAGCCGCGGTTTAGCACTTCTTCACGCTGAGCCAGGGGGATACCGGGGCCATCATCGTCGACCTCCAGCACGTAACCATTTGCGTGACCCGTGACGGTCAGGCGCACTTCGCTGTCGGCCCATTTGCAGGCGTTGTCCAGCAGGTTGCCCAGCACTTCCAGCAGGTCCTCGCGGTCCCAGGGCAGCATCAGGCCCGGCGGCTGACTGCAGGTGATGGCCAGCTCCTCGCCATGGATCATCCGCAGGGTGGCCACCAGCCCCGCCAGCTCGGTTTCGCAGTCGAACAGCTCGCTGGGCAGCGCATCCCCGGCCAGGCGTGCGCGATTGAGTTCGCGACCCAGGCGCTGCTCGATCTGTTCCAGTTGCTCACGCAATGCCTTCGCCAGCTCGGGGTGGGCGGCCAGGCGCTCGCCGGCGACCAGGCTGAACAGCACCGCCATGGGCGTTTTCAATGCATGACCAAGGTTGCCCAGAGCGTGCCGCGAACGCCGCAGGCTGTCCTCGGTATGGGCCAGCAGATGGTTGATCTGGGCCACCAGCGGTTCCAGCTCCACCGGCACCTGGGTGTCGAGCTGGGAACGCTGGCCCTGCTGCAATTGCGCGATCTGCTCGCGGGCGCGCTCCAGCGGCCGCAGCGCACGTTTCACCGTCAGGCGCTGCAACACCAGGATCAGTAACAGCGCCGCCAGGCCCATGCCCAGGCCGATACGCTGCATGCGCTGGAAGCTGGCCCGCACCGGGGTGTAGTCCTGCGCCACGCTGATGGACAGCGACTGGCCGAGGCGCTTGTAGTCCGAGCGCAGCACCAGCAACAGTTGGTTTTCCGGCCCCAGGGTCAGGTTGGCGTGCAGGCCGACGACATCGGGTTGCGCAAACTCCTGGTCCCAGAGCGACCGTGAGCGCCAATGACCGTCAGGGAAGTCGATACGAAAGTAATGGCCGGAGAACGGGCGCTCGTAGGCCGGAGAAATACGCCGGTCATCCAGCTGCAGGCCAGTGGGGCCGCGCACCAGCGCCACCAGCAGGTTCTCGCTTTCGTTACGCAGGCCAGCTTCCAGATAACGTTGCAGGCCCACCTCGAACAGCCACAGGCTCAGTTGCGCCACGGCCACGCCGACCACCACCAGCACGCTGATAAGGCCGACGCTCAATCGCCCCTGAATGGACTTCAAGGCGAGCCTGCGCCAAACAGGTAGCCCTGGCCGCGGCGGGTCTCGATGACCGCACGCCCCAGCTTGCGCCGCAAATGGTTGACGTGGACTTCCAGCACGTTGGAGTCGCGCTCGGTTTCACCGTCGTAGAGGTGTTCGGCCAGGTGCCCCTTCGATAGGATCTGCCCGGGGTGCAGCATGAAGTAACGCAGCAGGCGAAACTCGGCTGCGGTGAGTTGAATGTCGACGCCGGCCTGGCTGACGCTCTGGCGCCCTTCGTCCAGGTGCAACCCGGCCGCCTGCAAGGTGGGTTGATTGGCCAGGCCACGGGCACGGCGCAACAGGGCCTGCACACGCAAGTGCAGCTCCTCGGGGTGGAAGGGTTTGGTCAGGTAATCGTCGGCGCCGGCCTTCAGGCCCTCGATGCGTTCGGCCCAGGAGCCGCGCGCGGTGAGGATCAGCACGGGCGTGGACAGCCCGCCGCTGCGCCATTGCGCGAGTACGTCCAGGCCCGGCAAGCCCGGCAGCCCAAGGTCGAGAATGATCAGGTCGTAGGGCTCCACCGAGCCTTGGTACGCGGCGTCGCGCCCATCCGCCAGCCAGTCCACGGCATAGCCCTGGGCCTTGAGCCCCGCCGTGAGCTCGTCGGCCAGGGGCACGTTGTCTTCAACCAGCAGCAGGCGCATCAATCATCTTCCTTGTCCTTGCGCAGGTGGCCGGTGGCCGCCTCCAGCTCGATTTCGCGGACCACGCCATCGGCGGTCAGCAACTCGACTTCATAGGTGTAGACGCCATCGTCTTCCTCCAGCTCCGCTTCCAGCAGCTTGGCGCCCGGGTAGCGCGCCATGGCCTTGTGCAACAATTGCTCCAGGGGCAGGATCACCCCCGCCTGACGCAGCTTGAGGGCTTCATCCTGCCCCAGGTCGTGGGCGCTGGCAAAGGTGCAGCAGGCGGCCAGGGCCAACAGCGGGCCTGGCCGTAGAGTCGGTTTCATCAGGTGTCCTGGTGGTCCTTAAGGATTTCGCCGGTGGCGGCGTCCAGTTCCAGGTCCCATTCGGCGCCCTTGGCGTCGCGCAGCTCTACCTGGTACAGGTGCTTGCCGTAGCTTTCCTCAAGCTCGGTTTCCTTCACCGTGGCGCCCGGGTGACGGGCCAGGGCGGCGGCATTGAGTTTTTCGAACGACTGGATGGTACCAGCATCGCGCAGGCGCAGTGCCTCGTCGGGGCCCAGGTCGCGAGCTTGGGCGGCGCTGGCGCCGAGGGTCAGGGTAACAGCGGTGATCAGGGCAGTGACGCGGTTCATGGCAGGCTCCATTGAGTCATCAAGTGGGTACGGAGCAAAGGCTATCCGGAACAACTTAATTGAAACTGAAATTGAAAGGCCATCATGGTAGCGAAGTGCGTTGCGGACGTCGGCCAGACTAGGGCAATCCTTCCTGTAGGAAAATTCCCAAGTTTATGAGGTGGCCCGTAGCCTGCGGCAGCGGCGACGGATTCATGCGCCATGGCGGGAAATGCAGTAGATTGACCTGTCTGTTACGAGGTTTCTGCATGAGCGCCATCCATATCAAGTCCCCTTCCCTGAGCATCAAGGTCGGCCATCAAGCCATGGCGCGCATTCGCGAGCAGGGTTTGCAACCTGCCCACGTCGGCATCCTGCCGGGGGCCGCTGGCGGGCCCAAAGCCTTGGGCATACAGGGGCTGGACCTGGCGCTGTTCGGCGAATGGTTACCGGGGGCGGTACGCGAGCGCTCGCTGATTGGGGCCTCGATCGGCTCCTGGCGCTTTGCCAGCGCCTGCCTGCCTGACCCCGTGCAGGGCCTGCGGCTACTCGGCCAACTGTATAACGAGCAGAGCTTTGCCAAGGGCGTGACCATGGCCGAAGTCAGTCAAAGCTGCCACCGCATGCTCGACGAACTGCTAGCTGGCCAGGACGCGCGCATCCTCGATAACGCGCATTACCGCCTCAACGTCATGGTGGTGCGCAGTCACGGGCGCCTGGCCCAAGACCATCGCGGCCATCTGGGCCTGGGCCTGGGGGCGGTGATTGCCGACAACCTGATGGGCCGGGCGCGGCTGTCGCGGCATTTCGAGCGAGTGATCCTGCATGACCAACGCCTGGCGCCGCCCTTGCAGCCCCTCACCGACTTTCCCTCGCGCTGCCTGCCGCTGAACACCGGCAACCTGCGCCAAGCGTTGTTGGCCTCGGGGTCCATTCCCATGGTGATGGAGGGCGTACGCGATATTCCTGGCGCGGGCGTTGGCACATTCCGCGACGGCGGACTGCTGGACTACCACCTGGACTTGCCCTACAGCGGCGAGGACCTGGTGCTGTACCCGCACTTCACCGATAAGGTCATCCCGGGCTGGTTCGACAAGACCCTGCCCTGGCGGCGCGGCGATGCCCAGCGCCTGCGCAATGTAGTGTTGCTGGCGCCTTCGGCGCAGTACCTGGCCAGCCTGCCGTACGGCAAGTTGCCCGATCGCAGCGACTTCAAGCGCTTCATGGGCCAGGACAAAGCACGCCAGGACTATTGGCGCACCGCCATGAGCGAAAGCCAGCGCATGGGCGATGAGTTTCTGGAACTGACGCACAGCGGCAAGCTGGCGGATGTGCTGCAACCCCTCTGACAGCTGGGTCAGGTTACTGGTAGACTAGGCGATTGCATTGGCTTTTTCGGGTTCAAGACACGTGGAAATCTTCAAGGAATTTACTTTCGAATCGGCTCACCGGCTGCCACATGTCCCTGAAGGGCATAAATGCGGCCGCCTGCATGGCCACTCGTTCAAGGTGGCGCTGCACCTGACCGGCCCGGTCGATCCGCACACTGGCTGGATCCGTGATTTCTCGGAAATCAAGGCGATCTTCAAGCCGCTGTACGAGCAGCTTGACCATAATTACCTGAACGATATTCCTGGCCTGGAAAACCCTACCAGCGAAGTATTGGCCAAGTGGATCTGGGAACAGGTCAAGCCGCTGCTGCCGGAGCTTTCGAAGGTTCGTATCCATGAGACGTGCACCAGTGGCTGCGAGTATTACGGCGACTGATGGCGTGTGCTGTGAGAAAACCACCCGCGCGGTGGTTTTTTTATGCCTGTAGATCCCTGTAGCAGCGGCCGGCAGGCCGCGTCACAGGCGCCGCGTACTGGCTGACCCACTGCGCCGTCTGTGACGCAGCCTTCGGCAGCTGCTACAGAGGCAAGTGCGGCAATATGCCGCAAATAAAGGTCGATTATCGCCCACTTGGCTGACCGTGGGCTAAAGCATGGCCAACGGCTAGCGATATAGAGGAAGCGGACCACTCTGACAATAACAACCCAGATGCGCTTGATACCCCTGCTGGAACAAGCGAAGAGTCCGCGCCCGACCTCGATCTGTGGAGTTGATCGCATGTTTCGTCACCTCAGTATTCGCACCAGCATGGGCGCGATCCTTGCCTTGTTCGTCGCTGCCCTGTTGTTTTCCACCGTCAGCGCCTGGCGCAACGCCGAACAAAGCGACGCCCAGGTGCAGGAGCTGCACCGTACTGCCCTGCAAGCCGACCGCCTGAATAACGCCCTGCTGTTGGCCATCCGCACCAGTGCCAACGTTTCGTCCGCCTTCCTTGAGAATCTGGGCGGCCAGCACGAGGCGTCGACGGCGCGACTGACACGCTCTGAGGAAATCTGGCAACAGTCGGCGCAATTGATCGACCATTTCGGCCAGACGCTGGAGCCGCAAAATACCGCCCTGGGCCTGCAGTTGGAGCAATCGTTTGTGGCTTACGGCAAGACCATTGATGGTCAACGAGCCGCGGCGCGTGCAGGCGACCTGGCAGCCTACTTTACGGTCAACCAGCAGGCAGCTGCGGCCATGGGCGCGTTGCAGGAACAGCGTAATGCGCTGATGAAAGCCCTGAACGATCGCAGCTCAGCGTTAATGGTGCTGACCGATAGCCGCCTCCGGGAAGCCAAGACCATTGCCGTGTTGCTGCTGTTGACCACGCTGTTGCTGGCAGGGTGCTGCTGGGGCTTTATCGTTGCCCGAGTGTTGCGCCCCCTTGGATTGGCTGGGCAGCACTTCAAACGCATTGCATCGGGCGATCTGCGCGAGCCTATTGAAGTGCACAGCCGCAACGAAATTGGCGAACTGTTTGCCGAACTGGGCCGCATGCAGGACACCCAGCGTCAGACAATCGCCCACATCAGCGCTTCGGCGCAGCAGTTGGCCGGGGCTGCTCAGCAACTGTCCGCAGTAACCGAAGAGTCCAATCGCGGTGTTCAGCAGCAGGACCAGGAGCTGGAGCAGGCGGCCACCGCCGTGACCGAAATGACCACTGCGGTTGAAGAGGTCGCTCGTAATGCCGTATCGACGTCCCAGGCGGCGGAGGCTTCCAATGCCCTGTCGCACCAGAGCCGCCAACAGGTTCAGGACACCATCGACGGCACCCACGCCATGGCGGCCGATATCGAAGGCAGCTCACAGCTGATCCAGAAACTGGCCGGCGAAACCCGCAAGATCGGCAAGGTGCTGGATGTGATCCGCGCGGTGTCTGAACAGACCAACCTGCTGGCCCTGAACGCTGCGATCGAAGCCGCTCGGGCTGGCGAAGCAGGACGTGGGTTTGCCGTGGTGGCTGACGAAGTCCGTACCCTGGCCCACCGCACGCAAGAATCGACGCGCGAAATCGAGCAGATGATTGTGCGCCTGCAGACCGGTACCGAGGCGGCCGTCAACTCCATGCGTTCGAGTACTGAGAAAGCGCAGGTCAATCTGACGTTGACCCAGGCATGCGGTGATGTGCTGGAGCAGATTTATGGGGCGATCAGCGAGATCAACGAGCGCAACCTGGTAATTGCCAGTGCGGCGCAGGAGCAGTCCCATGTGGCGCGGGAGGTGGACAGCAATCTGATCAATATCCGCAACCTGTCGTTGCAGTCGGCTGAGGGGGCGGGGCGAACCAGTGCAGCGAGTCGGGAGATGACGGCCTTGGCTGGGGAGCTGACAGCGTTGGTGGCGCGGTTCAGGGCCTGACCTGTTGCTTCATGTAGCCACCCTGCGGGGTGGCTTTTTTGTGTCTGTTATTGGTGGTCTGTAGCTGCCGGTAGGCTGTGCTGGGCTTGGTGCGCGCTGGATGTCTTAGGTGGGCTTGGGGCCCGCGCAGCCTGGTGGCAGCGGCTACGATGCGGTGTGTCAGGATGGGCCTCATCGCGAGCAAGCTTTGCTCCCACAGTGTAATGCCGACCACGGTAGATGACTCAAGACTGTGGGAGCAACCGGGGTCGCGCTCGACA
>KI547175.1:0-13529 GCA_000497835.1 gamma proteobacterium L18
GTCTTTTCCGGGCTTCAAGATTTTGGCCAGCAGTCCCGGCCTCATCGCATCTTGGCATCCCCGCTATAACCTGCTTTCAGAAAGACCCGGTGTGCCTCGGCCCGATGCACCGAACTCATCAGCTAGAGCGTTCACGTTTCGAAATCGTGACTGGCTGCGCTCATTCCCCGGTTTGGTCAATCAACCTTCCCCAGTCCCGCAAAACCTCCTCCCGGGCCCGCAATCCCGCCGAAATCCCCCCAGCCCGCTCGTCCTGGACCAAGCGCACGAACACCAGCGTGCGCCCCGCTTTCATCGCCCACCCCACAAACCATCCATACCCGTGCGCCTCATCACTCACGCCGTTTGCGTCCCTAGGGTAGGCCATGCCCGTCTTGCCATGAATCGCCCACCCCTGCGGACGCTCATCAATCAGTGCCAACTGCGCGGTCATGTCCATGGCGTATCGGCTTACCGGTAACGTTCGGTTCACCAGCCGCTGCAGGAATGCCGCCTGCTCGGTCGGCGAGATCTTTAACGACGAACCAATCCAGGCCCGGTCCAAGCCGTTGCCTTTGCCGGGGTCGCCTGACAGGTCCACGTTTCCGTACCTGAATGCTCGGGTGTAGTCCTCGACTTTGGAGGCGCCTAACGCGTGGGTGATGCGCTGTGAATACCAAACCACCGAGTACTTGATCCACCGCGCGGGGTCGGTTGGTTGCAGCCAATTTGCACCGCCCCAGTCCGGGTCGCCGGGTGCGTAGTCGAGGATGGGCGTATGGGCGTCGTGCAGGTAGCCGGCGTCGAAACCCATCAGGCTGATGGCGAGCTTGAAAGTGGAGGCGGGGGTGATCCGGGTAGTGCAGTCGCCCGTCTGCATTAGGACAGCGGAGGTTTTGGCATCGCTGACCAAGGTACAGTCGGCGCCAGCAAAGGCGGGTGGTAGGGGAAGCGCCATCAGCGTGGCGATTGCCAACGTTTTGACCGCCATTTATAGGCTTCCCGTCGCAGCGGGTGCTGGAAGCGCGAGGCAATAGGTGTAATACCCCTCATCCCTCACATACCCAAACGACTCATACAGTCGCTGCGCCCCCAGATTCCCGCGCCCTGTCTCAAGCACAATCCCCACCGCCCCGTGTTCGCGGTCACAGGCGTAAAAGATCACTGATTCCTCGCGCTCAAGCCGTTCGCCGATAAAAGCCCTGGCCTTGGGCAAGTCGGAGGTTTTGCCGTAAAAGATTCGATAGGCGTCAAACAGCGGGGCAATAACGTCTGCGTGCTGAATGCCGGCCTTGCCGAGTTGGATATCCATGTCTGCTCCTGTGGGTGTTCCTTACAGAATCTTGGCACGCGGTGGTGATCCGCTGCTGCGTTTTCCGTTGCCGGTATCAAATTGCTGGCCTTGCCGCCGATAACGCCCATATACCTGCGCAACATCAAGCGAGCTGCCATGCACACCTGTGTCAACAACCTCCTGAATCAAGGCGCCCACGTCTTCGGCGAAATCCTGGACGCAGACCGCACGCACGCCCTGTACCAGCAAATGATCGCCGCCCGGGCCTTTGACGGCAGCCTGTTCATGGACCAAGCCGAGTACCTGGCGCAGGAAAACCATTTCAACGCCAACCCCACCCCGGCATTCAATTTCCTCAACCAGTTCGACGAGCAGTTGCAGTTCATCGAACAAGACCCGCGCCTGACCCAAGTGCTTGCGCATGTACTGGGCGAGGATTACGAAGTGGTCATCCGCAAGGCCGTGTGCGGGGTGCCGGACGCCTGGCTGCCGGACTGGATTCGCGAGCGTATCCGCGACGTGAACGTGGCCAACCTGGGGCCGTATATCAAAAAGCCGTACCGCGACATTACCTACTTTCGCGGTATCGATTTCCATCAGGACATCATCGACTGGCCGCGCGGCCGCGTGGAGTTGGACCCTTCGACGTTCATGACGCTGTATGTGTACCTGCACGAGGTTACCGAGCATGATTCGCCGCTGCACCTGATGCCGGGCACGCACCGCTTGGGCGCTACATTGTTTCCCCACCGGTTGCAGCACCAGCAGGGGGACCACTGGGTGTATGGCGACGATCAGGGCAACAGCCTCGCTTGCACGGATCAGCGCCTGATCGGTGGGCCGGGGTATGTGGGGCTGTGGCACAACTGCACGCTGCACGGCACGCGGCCGGTGGCGCATGAGTCCGAGCAGTTCCGGCTGTCGTTGCGTTACCTGTTGGGCAAGTCCAACGCCAACCGGCACAGGACGGGTATAGATGACATCAACAGCCGCATCCAGGGCGAGCTGCGGCCTATTCGTACGCGTCGTGACCTGGATGACAAAGGCGTGGCGCAGATGCGTGGCAACATCATCAATCAGGGCTGACGGTACCCGGTGGCGGGGCTACGAAAACGGCGCCATCACTGGCGCCGTTATCATTTTTACTTTCTGATCAGGATCGTTTTCGGGTTGGTGAACAGCAAGCGCCCCTCATGGCCGCCTTCGGTGCCCAACCCGGATTGCTTCTGGCCGCCGAACGGGATGTCGACACCTTGGGTGTGGATCTCGTTTACCCAGACCATGCCGCTTTCGATGCGGTTCGCCACAGCCACAGCAGCCCGAGTATCGCGTCCCCAAACAGAGCCGCCCAAGCCGTAAGGGCTGGCGTTGGTCCGTTCGACAACCTCATCGACGTCGTCATAAGCCAGGATCGGCACGATTGGGCCAAACTGCTCCTGCTGGACGATCATCGAATCCTCAGGGGGGTTATCGACTACGGTCACGGGGATGAAGTAGCCCTGGCGGCTTTCATCGACGGCTCCACCCAACGCGACCTTGTAGCCATTGGCCTTGATGTCATCCAGGAAACCGCGAAGCTTATCGAACTGCATCTTGTTCTGAACCGGGCCAACCTTGGTGGCCGGGTCCAGGCCGTCCCCCATCGTTTGAAGGCGCGCGTAACTCACGAAGGCTTCGACGAATGCGGCGTGGAATGAGCGGTGTACATAAAGACGCTTGATCCCGACACACCATTGGCCCGAGTTGCCGACTGCACCCCAGAACAGCTGTGGAATGATCGAGTCCCAATCTGCATCCGGCAGGACGATGGCCGCGTCATTGCCGCCCATCTCCAGTGTCAGCCGCTTCACGGTACCTGCCGCCGAGCGAATGACATGTTTGCCGGTTTCGGTGGAGCCGGTGAAGCTGATCTTGGCGATATCCGGGTGGGCAGTCATTTGCGGGCCCAGTTCGTTACCACCGGCCACTACCGAGACCACACCTGCCGGGAAGACCGATTGTGCGATCTGGCCGAAGCGCAGGGAGGTCAGGGGAGTGAACGGCGATGGCTTGATCACGATGGTATTGCCGGTCAACAGGGCAGGGGCGACTTTCCACAAGGCCAGCAGTACAGGGAAATTCCATGGGGTGATTGCCCCCACCACACCCAGCGGTGTGTGGTGCAGTTCAACCACATGCGTGTCGTTATCTTCGACGATCTCTACCGGGATACGTCGAACCGCGGTCTCGCGAATCCATTGGATGGCCAGATCGACTTCACGCTGCGCGCCCGTCTTCAGTGGCTTGCCCTGTTCCAGGGTGAGCAACCGTGCCAAGTCCTCGCGATGGGTTTCCAACGCGGCTGCGTAATCCAGCAGGTACTTTTCACGCCCGGCATAGCCCAACGCAGCCCACGGTTTGAATGCAGCCTTCGCCGCCGCTACCGCTTCTTCGAGCTGTGCCGCCGTTGCGCTCGGTGCGTGAGCGAACACTTGGCCGGTAGCGGGATTGATGACAGGCGTGGAGGCTTCGGCCTCGATCAATTCTCCCGCAATGGAGAGGTAGTAGGGGCCGCTGAACAGGGTGGAACATTGAGAGGGCATACGATAGCTCCTTCAGAGAATTGGCGATTCGCAGGCAACACAAGCCCGCCGATACCTATTCGGGAAAATGGAAACAAGGTGGGAGGCGCCCGTCGTGTTCACGACGGGCGCAAGCAGATCAGCGCAGTTTCTTCAGCAGGGCGCTGGCAGTTGCTTCAGAGCTTGCCGGGTTTTGGCCGGTGATCAGCTGACCATCCTGGACCACGAAGGGCTGCCAGTCAGGGCCCTTCTGATAGTGGGCACCCAATGCCTGGAACTCATCCTCGATGAGGAAAGGCACTACCTCGGTAAGC
Organism: gamma proteobacterium L18; assembly: GCA_000497835.1. GTDB lineage: Bacteria > Pseudomonadota > Gammaproteobacteria > Pseudomonadales > Pseudomonadaceae > Aquipseudomonas. The sequence continues at coordinate 4,149 of KI547175.1, forward strand.
CCTACGGCGGCTTCTTCCGAGTTGGTGAAGCCGGTGACGTTCCGGCCCTTGACCAACGGCTCGCCTGTGCTCGACTTGACGTGGCGGAGCACGCCGGGTGCATGGCACACGAAAGCGATTGGCTTGCTTTGGCGTTCGAAGCTTTCGATCAGGGAGATCGATGTCTTCGACGCTGCCAGGTCCCACAGAGGACCGTGACCACCGGGGTAGAACACACCATCGAAATCGTCGGCACTGACCGCATCGAGCTTCACTGTGCTGCTCAGGACCTGTTGGGCTGAGGCATCGTTTTTGAAGCGCTCGGTCATTGGCGTCTGAAATTCAGGGAGGTCGCTTTTCGGGTCTAGAGGAGGCTGACCACCTTCCGGCGAGGCCACGACCACACGCACTCCAGCATCCAACAGCGTGTAGTAAGGGGCGGCAAACTCCTCAAGCCAGAAGCCGGTTTTTTTGCCTGTATCGCCAAGCGTGTCGTGCGAGGTAACTACCATCAGAACGTTCATGGATGTGCTCCGTTGAGGAATCATCGTCAAAGTACGACGTGGGGTTTCCAAGCCATGGGGCCAATCCCCAGTGCTCGCTGTGTTTCGTCAAACGCTGCGGTGAACGACGTGTCATCCTGGCGGATCTTGGCCAGCACACTTGCCCCCAGCCACAGTAGATAGAGGCGCAGTGCCACCTGATCGGCAGGCAGCTCGGTCAGTACGCAGCCCTCATGCTGGCCCTGCGCTATTGCACGTGCCAGGCGGTCGATGATCCTGCGGGTCCCGCGATCCAACGCTGCACGCATGCGTTGCGATAGATCCGCGACTTCAGCCCCCAGCTTTACCGCCAAACACTTTGCGGCATCACCGCTGCTGCGTTGGTTGCCTATCCATTGCTTCCAGTACAGGTTGAGCAGGTGCGCAGCGTCACCCGATCCTGCGAACAAGCTGTCCATGCCTTCCAGGTACTCATCGAAGTAATGTTCCAGCAAGGCCTCGCCGAAGCAGTCCTTCGATTCGAAGTAGTGATAGAACGAGCCCTTGGGCACGCCTGCGGTGCGTAGAATTTCGTTCAGGCCAACAGCAGAGAACCCTTTCGAGCCGATGATGCGTTGAGCTACCTGGAGAATCTGTTGTCGTGTGTCGCCTGTCGTTGCCATGTCCATCACTCAGTAGACCAGTCGTCTATCGCGTTGGTGTTCATGCTATGAGCAGGGCGGTTTGGCGACAATGTCATATACGCAAGGATTTCGGACATGCGTCTCAACGGTTTACCGCAGGGTGGCTTGTGGTGACAATGAGCCCATTGGGTTCGTAGGAGGACCGAGATGCATATCGTCGCCCTGGTGGTGTATCCCCAGTTCCAGTCACTCAGCCTCGCCGTGGCTTCAGTGTTCGAGTGCGCCAACCTGCTTCGGGGTCAGGCAGCATACGAGTTCACCTTGGTCTCCGAACACGGCGGCCTGATTCCGACTTCCCAAGGCTTCGCTGTCGATACCCAGGCGATGGTCGCGGGTGCGTACGACACGATAATCCTCAGTGGGTACCTGGAAGTCGGAGACGTCCCCGAGACGCTATTGGGATGTCTGCGCGAGGCAAGCGCGCAATCTAGACGGATCGCGTCGCTGTGTACGGGGCTGTTCTTGCTGGCCGAGGCGGGTTTGCTGCAGGGCAGGAAGGTCACCACGCATTGGTTGCATGCCCCTGCATTCAAGCGTCGCTTCCCCGAGATTCAGCTGGAGGATGGCCGGCTCTTCAGCGTCGATGGCGACATCTGGAGTGGGGCAGGCATGAGCGCAGGCGTCGACCTCGCGCTGGCGATGGTGGAGCAGGATCTGGGGCGGGATATTGCGCGGCAGGTCGCCCGTAAATTGCTGATCTCGGAACGGCGAAGCGGCGAGCACGCTCAGCTCTCGGCGCTGCTGGAGTTGGACCCCAAGTCTGACCGCGTGCAATTGGCGATGGCCTATGCCAAGGAAAATTTGCGCAGTGATTTGTCGGTGGAGGCGCTCGCCTCTGCCGCTCGCTTGAGTCCTCGCCAGTTCAGCCGGCTGTTCAAGGACCAGACGGGAGAAACGCCTGCCAAGGCGGTGGAGAAACTCAGGGTTGAAGCGGCAAGAATCATGATGGAAACCGGGCGTTATCCCGTCGATGTCCTGGCCCGTGAGACTGGATTCGGAGATCGCGAACGAATGCGCCAAGCCTTCCTCAGGGCGTTCGGAAAGCCACCGCAGGCGATGCTGAAGGGGATCGCGCCAGAGGACGCTGAGGTGGATGCTGCGACCCCTGTCTGACTGAACATGAGTCAGCATTCTTTAGCTAATATGTAACTCCAGTGATACATTCTGTTGGCCTACCTTCAGGCGCCCAGGAAGTATCAGGCCATGGATTGCATGATCTGCAGCCGCTCCAGCACCTACTATTTCAGCAAGCGCTACACCGAAGCGCCTTTCGATGCGTTCATGCGCGAGATCGGTGAGGTGGCTTACCGTCGCTGCGATCACTGCGGCTTTGTATTTTCAGAGACACATGCGCGCTTGCATTCGCGTGACTGGGGGCGGCTTAACGAGCAGTTCCACCACTACAACGAAAACCCCGACAGCCCCATCAATCAGCCGCCGTACGCTGAGCAGGCGATGATGCTGGCGTTGTTGCGTCAGCACGGCCTGATTGCCGCCGACGGCATGCTCGATTACGCCGCCGGGTACGGTAGCCTCAGCCGCCTGATGGCGCGTTACTTTCACCTGCCGTTACCGATCTACGATCCCTACGTGCACGCGCCGGACCTTGACTGTTACGTGGACGAACCCCATCCCGGCAGTTACCGCACAGTGATCAATTCGGCGATGTTCGAACACGTGCTGACTCGCCGCGACCTTGATCGGGTGCACGAGCTGGTCGCCCCGGATGGCTGTCTGGTTCTGCACACCGTGGTGTGCGAAAACGTACCGTGCGACAGCGACTGGTTCTACCTGCGCCCACCGGTGCACGTTGCTTTCCATACCAACAAGAGCATGAACATCCTGATGCAGCAGTGGGGCTATCAGTCATCGATCTACTGCCCGCCGAGCAAATGCTGGGTACTGCTGCGCCAGCCGTGGGCGCAGGTACAGGCCAAGGTCGAGGCGGTGAACCGCGAGCTGCAGAGCACCTGGCTGGTGGGCAAGGATGGGTTCATGGATTACTGGAAAGGCTTCTAGCCCCGATCAACGCGCAAATCGCCGCGCGCCGGCCACGCAGGCGATCACGCCGACCGTCACCCCCAGCATCCCCCAGCTGACCTGTTCGCCCAGCAAGGTGGCCGCCAGCGCCAGGCCGAAAAACGGTTGCAGCAATTGCAACTGGCCAACGGCGGCGATCCCGCCCTGGGCCAGGCCGCGGTACCAGAACACAAAGCCGATGAACATGCTGAACAGGGCCACGTAGCCCAGGCTCAGCCAGCCCGCCAAGTGCACCTGGGCGAAGCTTGCAGGCAGCAAGGCGAAGGTGGCGACGGCCATGAAGGGGAGGGCCACCACCAGCGCCCAGGAAATCACCTGCCAGCCGCCCAGGCTGCGCGACAGCCGAGCCCCTTCGGCGTACCCCAGGCCACAGACGATGATTGCGCACAGCATCAGCACGTCGCCCAGCGGTGAGGCCGACAGCCCCTGGGCCACCGCATAACCCACCACCATCAGGCTGCCGATCAGCGAGAACACCCAGAATGCCGGCCGCGGCCGCTCGCCGCCGCGCAGCACGCCGAACAGGGCGGTGGACAACGGCAGTAGCCCAAGAAACACAATGGAATGGGCCGAGGTGACGTGCTGCAGTGCCAGGGCGGTCAGCAACGGAAACCCCACCACCACGCCCAGGCTGACAATGATCAACGACCCCAATTGCGTGCGCGCTGGGCGTTTTTCCTTGAATAGCAACAGGATGCACAGCGCCAGCAGCGCAGCCAGGGTGGCGCGGGCGACGGTCAGGAATAGCGGGCTGAAGTCCATCACGGCCAGGCGCGTGGCGGGCAGCGAGCCGCTGAAAATCAGCACGCCGATGAAGCCGTTGAGCCACCCGCGGGACGCGGCGGCCAGGGGCGAAGGGGGGGTAGCGGTCTGTTCCATGACGGGTCCTGATCAGTAGGGGTGCTGGATGCTAATCCTGGGCCTGCCTGGCAGTGCAATCAAATAATTGTCATGGATACAAGTCGGCAACATGTGTTGGGTCTGTAGGACGCAGGGCCCCCTGGTTTCGGAAATTTCCCTCCCTTGCTTAGGAATCGTCCGGCTTACTTCCCCCCAGGCGGGCTCTACTGTGGTGGGCCTGAAAAAGCCATGCGAGAGCTGTTGCCATGCCCGATCACCCAGGCCTGCATATCGAGTACCTGGATGCCGACCCCCGGATCCGCGCCCTGTGCCAGCGTTACTGGCGCGTCAGCCAGGACACGGGGCGTTTCCTGGAAACCGTGGCCACCATTTATCGTGCCGAAAACATGGGCTCGGGCGAGTTGACCGCACTGGTCAAACTTCACTCCCGGGCCTGGTCGACGGTGATGAAGTGCTCGCGCTGTGGCGAGCCGATGCAGTTTGCCACTCGTACCGATTTCATCGGGCGCCGCGAAGGCCGGCCGTTTCGCTGCGCCGTGTGCAAGGACCAGGAACAGCAGCAACTGGACACCGCCAAGCGCATGCGCATTGTCGAGGCCTACCAACAGGCGATGGCCACGGCGCAGCCGCTGGCGGCGCTCCGCCCGCGCGACTGCCTGTACCTGCTGGCACTGATCAAGCATGCCGGTAGCGAAGACCTGAGCCACATCCGCCCCTATTGCCAGGTGCGACACGGCCGCCTGACGCCGATGCGTGACGTGGACCGCGACCTGATCACTCAATTATGGCGCACCGGGGTAATCGCGGTAGACCCGGAGTCCGACACGGCAGCCTTTGAGCTGGACCGCGAGCAGGACGCTCGGGTGCATTTCAACGAGGTGCGCTGGCAGCCGGTGATTCAGGGGTTGTCGGGGTTGGCGCTGTACGAGCATCTGGAAGCGCATGTGTTGCAGGCCGATTTCATGCAACGGGCAGCGCTGGAATTGCACGAGTGCTGTGAGCACCTGGCCTTGCTGGAGTGCCTGGCCTTTCTGGAAACCGCCCTGGAAGAGTACCGCCTGGGCTACCGTGCCGGGGTCAAGACCTGCGCCATGATCACCCGCGCGTTGCAGTGCTATACGGTCGCGCAAGTCTGCAACCTGCTGCATCGCGCAGCGCGTGATGCCGCCGCCTATTACCAGCGTGGCGGTGTCAGCCGTGACCACGCCGCCAAGACCGTGGTGGGCAGTTTCGAGCGGTTGATGGAGAAAGCCTTGGCCAACGACTGGGAGATCGCGCCGTTCAAGCGCAATTTCAACGTGCCACAGTCGGCGCTCAGCCGGTTGATCTACAACCGCATGTTGGGCACCGACGATGGTGGGTTCAGCCAGCGTAACGAGGTGCTGTTGGGGCACCTCGCCAGCATTTCGTGAGCGTGATCAGCCCTTGCGGCTGAACAGCTTGCGCAGGAAGGCGCCCACGGCCAGCACGCCGATGACAATGAACTTCTTGAACGCCAGCAGCATCACGCCCAGCTTGGCGAACAGGCCCGCCTTGCTGGCGATGCCGCCCGCCACCAGGGCGGCCAGGCCGTAGGAGGCCAGCTTGTCGGTAGCCGGGCTGTAGTCGGCGTAGCGGTTGCCATCGGTGAAATCGGCGAAGCCCATCACCTGCGGCAATTCACGCTTGATGGTGGGCAGGTCGCTCATGGCGGCCACGGCGTTAAGTTCCAGCACGCCTTTGCGCCCCAGCACGCGGATGCTGTAGTTGAGGCTGTTGACGTCGGCGTGGTCGGCCTTGAGCTCCTTGGCCCAGTAGATCTTGTGGGTCTGGCCGTCGTAGTGCGGTGGTTCGGCCCAGCCTACCAGGGTGATGCCGTCATAGCCCTGCTCGCGACGCGCCTTGTTGTCGTCCTCGTCTTCGGCCTGCATGTCCTTCAGCAGCTGGCTGTAGTCGATCTTGTTGGCGTCCTCGTCAGCGATATGCCCGTCTTCGGTGTAGCTGACGATCACACCCCAGCCGCGCTCCGACAGCGGGTTGGTGGCCTTGGGCACGATCATGCCCAGGGTCTTGATGCCCGGCGGGTTGCCCCAGCCGATGTTCAACACGCGTTCGGCGTCGTCGGGCGACAGGTAATAGAAGTCGTCGTTGAGCTTGAGGGTGGCGATGTCGCCGGGCAGGTTGATGGTGCCGTGCTGGGGCTTGAGGGAGGCCAGCAGTTGTTCGGCGGTCATCTTGGGTTGGGTTTGCGTGGTGCCCGACGGTGCGTCGGCCACGGCAGGCAATTGAACCGCGCACAGCAGTGCTGCGGCCAGGAGGGGGCGCAGGTATTTCATCGTATTCCCTTACATTTTGAATCAAATTTGTCGCACAGGATACAGATGAGACCGTTATGCCACCAGTCCTGTTGCCGCAGCCTGACGGCAGCGGCTACACGGGCTCAGGGTTGCGTGGCAACCGGTACGCCGGTGTAGTGCTCGACCATCCGGTCGATCTCCCCCGACATCTTCATTCGCAGCAAGGTGCGCAGGATGCGTTGCACCGGCACGGCCGGGTCGTTGCGCACGTAGCAGCCCAGCGCCTGTTCTTCGACGAACGCCACCGGCTTGAGCTGCTGTGCGGGCGCCAGGTGCTGGTTGAACCAGTCCAGCGACAGTTTGTTGGTGATCGCGTAGCGGTAGCGCCGGGCCTGCAGCTTGAGTAGCACCTGGTCTTCGCTGCGGGCGTCGTCACGGTGCAGTTGGCCGCTGGCGAACTGCTGCCGCAGGGCGTCGTAGGTGTAGCCCAGTACCGTGCCGATCACTTGTGGGTGGAGGGTATTCAGGTTCACGGGGGCGGCGTCGTCCGGGCGCGCCACCACGTAGTCGCGCTGGGTAATCAGCGGCAGGCTCCAGATGTAATCGCCGGACAAACCCGGTAGCCACGATTGCGCGGCATAGCAGCGTACGTCGACGTCGCCGCGTTCCATGGCAGCCTGCAGTCGCAGGCGGGCAATGACACGAAACTCGGCCGGCGCGCCCACTTGGCGCGCCAGGCTTTGCATCATGTCGTAGAGGATGCCCTGGGTGGGCTGGCCGTCCTCGACCTGAACCAGCGGCATGGGCCAGCTTTCGGCGATGGAAAATCGCAGGGGCGGCTCGGCGGCCAGGCATTGGCCGGCAATCAGCGCTAGCGCAGTCATGGTCAGGCGCATCGGCGTCTCCGTGCCGTGAAAAACCATATCAAGCCAGAAGCGTAGTCACTCTCCGCGCGCCATAGTAAGCATAAGCTGCCATTGGCAGGCAATTCCTTCCTTACTTTGGGAAGTGTCTGATACCCGGCCCTGGGGCATGGTTCTATGCTGGTCAGCCACATGAACCCGAACACGGACGGTCCCCGATGCTTCATCTACCCGATTACCTGCGCGATCTGGCCCAACCTGAATTCGCTGACTGGGTCGGTTGTTTGCCCTGGCAACTGGTGGCCGGTGCCCCCGGGCATGTACTGGCCCGGCAGGCCGCCCTGCCTGGTGATGAATACCGTATCGTCGACCAGGTGGCCATTCACCGCACGGCCACGGTGGAGCCCGGGGCCGTGCTCAAGGGGCCGCTGGTGGTGGGCCCCGGCTGTTTCATCGCGGCCGGGGCGTACCTGCGGGGTGGCTGCTGGTTGGCGGCCCATTGCATCATCGGGCCAGGGGCAGAACTGAAAACCTCGTTCATGTTCGTCGGCAGCAAGCTGGCCCATTTCAATTTTGTCGGCGACTCGGTGCTGGGCCGGGACGTAAACCTGGAGGCTGGCAGCATCGTGTGCAATTACCGCAACGAGCGCGCCGACAAGCAGGTACGCGTGCGGCTGGGCGGTGAACTGGTGGCCACCGGATGCGACAAGTTCGGTGCCCTGATTGGCGACGGCGCCCGCATTGGCGCCAACGCGGTGCTGGCGCCAGGGGCGTTGCTGGTGCCCGGAGCCGTCATCGGGCGCGGGAGCTTGTACGATGCCGAGGCGCAGTAGGCAAAGTTACGCGCGCCATTGGATGCTTTTTTGCCCCTGCTCCGCTACGATTAGCGGTCTTTGGCATTCTAGTTGCGACGGTTTTCGATGAGTTATCAGGTTCTTGCACGTAAATGGCGTCCGCGCTCCTTCCGCGAAATGGTTGGGCAGACCCACGTGCTCAAGGCGCTGATCAACGCACTGGACAACCAGCGCCTGCACCATGCCTACCTGTTTACCGGTACCCGTGGGGTGGGCAAGACAACCATCGCGCGTATCATCGCCAAGTGCGTGAACTGCGAGACGGGCATTACCTCCACGCCATGCGGCGAGTGTTCGGTGTGCCGCGAGATCGATGAAGGGCGTTTCGTCGACCTGATCGAGATCGACGCCGCCAGCCGCACCAAGGTCGAGGATACCCGCGAGCTGCTCGACAACGTGCAGTACGCGCCCAGTCGCGGGCGCTTCAAGGTCTACCTGATCGACGAAGTGCACATGCTGTCCAGCCACTCCTTCAACGCCTTGCTGAAGACGCTGGAAGAGCCGCCGCCCTACGTCAAGTTCATCCTGGCCACCACCGACCCGCAGAAGCTGCCGGCGACCATCCTGTCGCGGTGCCTGCAGTTCTCGCTGAAAAACATGACGCCTGAGCGCGTGGTGGAGCACCTGAGCCACGTGCTGGGCGCCGAAAACGTGCCGTACGAAGACGATGCCCTGTGGTTGCTGGGGCGCGCTGCCGACGGTTCGATGCGCGATGCCATGAGCCTGACCGACCAGGCCATTGCGTTTGGTGAAGGCAAGGTACTGGCCGCCGATGTGCGCGCCATGCTCGGTACCCTTGACCATGGTCAGGTGTACGGCGTGTTGCAGGCGCTGCTGGAGGGCGACGCCCGCGCTTTGTTGGAAGCGGTGCGTCACCTGGCAGAACAGGGCCCGGACTGGAATGGCGTGCTGTCCGAAATGCTCAATGTGCTGCACCGTGTGGCGGTAGCCCAGGCGCTGCCCGATGCCGTCGACAACGGCCACGGCGACCGCGACCGTGTGCTGGCGGTGGCCCAGGCCTTGCCGGCCGAGGACGTGCAGTTCTACTACCAGATGGGCCTGATCGGCCGTCGCGACCTGCCATTGGCGCCCGACCCGCGCAGCGGCTTCGAGATGGTGCTGCTGCGCATGCTGGCGTTCCGGCCTGCGGACACCGGCGATGCCCCCAGGCCGGTGCTAAAGCCGGTGGGGACCAGCCAAGCCACAGCTGAGTCCCCGCAAGCCCTGGCTGCCGCGCCCGCGGTGGCGGCCATCGCCGCGCCTGCGCCGACCCCTGTGGCCGCGCCGCAACCTGCACCAGCGCCGGTGCAAACAGCGCCTGA
>KI547175.1:14061-38458 GCA_000497835.1 gamma proteobacterium L18
GCCCACGCCAGCCCCTGTGGCAGAGCCAACGCCTGCGCCCGTGGTCGCCGATGTCGATCTGCCGTGGAACGAGCCCGCGCCCATCGAGCCACCGCCTGCGCCGCAGGTAGAGCCCGATCCGCAGCCTGTCCCGGTCGACGAGCCGGTGCTGGACGTGGTCGCCGAACAACCGGCCCTCACGCCCATGCCCGCACCGGTTCCGGCCAGCGTGGTACCACCGGCGCCCCAGGCAGACGTCCCTCCCATCGAATACGTGCCAGCTGGCATGGACCGCGACGACGAGCCGCCACTGGACGAAGATTATTACGAAGCGGACATCGACACCGCCTCCTACAGCTATCTGGACGACCTGGCCAGCGACAGCGTGCCGGAGCCTGCGCCTGAACCCGAGCCACTGCCGGCCTCGCAGCCGGCCACCGGCCTGGCCTTGCAGTGGCTGGAGCTGTTCCCCAAGCTGCCGATTTCCGGCATGACCGGCAGCATCGCCGCCAACTGTAGCCTGATCGCCGTTGATGGCGACCACTGGCTGCTGCACCTGGACCCGGGCCACAGCGCGCTGTTCAATAGCACCCAGCAACGGCGCCTCAACGACGCCCTGAACCAGTACCATGGCCGCACGCTGACGTTGACCATCGAGCTGATCCGCCCCGAGCAGGAAACCCCTGCCCAGGCCGCTTCGCGCCGCCGCAACGAGCGCCAGGGCGAAGCCGTGGCGTCGATCCATGCCGATCCGTTCATCCGGCAGATGATCAGCCAGTTCGGCGCCAGCGTGCGCGAGGATACTATTGAACCTGTCGACGCTTTGGCCAGCCAAAGCCAATAACCCTTTAACCACGCGCAGTGTGCTCCCCCAAGGGCGCGCTGCGTGGCAAACCAAACAACCGATGAGGTGATCCCCATGATGAAAGGTGGCATGGCCGGCCTGATGAAGCAGGCGCAGCAGATGCAGGAAAAAATGGCCAAGATGCAGGAAGAGCTGGCCAACGCCGAAGTGACCGGTCAATCCGGCGCCGGCCTGGTGAGCGTGGTGATGACCGGTCGTCACGACGTCAAGCGCATCAGCCTGGACGACAGCCTGATGCAGGAAGACAAGGAAGTGCTGGAAGACCTGATTGCTGCCGCCGTCAACGACGCCGTGCGCAAGATCGAAGCCAACAGCCAGGAAAAAATGGGCGGCATGACCGCTGGCATGCAACTGCCACCGGGCTTCAAGATGCCGTTCTAAGGCCTCTTGCGCTGCACCCCAATGCCAGGCTCATGCCTGGCATTGTTGTTTGTGCTTCTGCCTGTGGGACCTGGCGACGCTAGGGAAGAGGGCCGCCAGGGCTACTGAGGTATCCGCTTCCCGAGCTTCGCCCGGTCCCACAGAAGAGCAGGGGAACGTCGTCAGGCATGATAGGGTCTGCTCTATACCGTCCCACCTGAAGGAGTCCCTTGATGTCCCAGGACCTGATCCTCAACCAGCGCATCGTGCTGGTATCGCGCCCCAAAGGCGCCCCCACCCCCGAACACTTTCGCCTGGAGCGCGTGACGCTGCCTGACCTGCAAGATGGCCAGGTCCTGCTCCGCACCCTCTACCTGTCCCTGGACCCCTACATGCGCGGCCGCATGAGCGACGCGCCGTCCTACGCTGCCCCTGTGCAGATCGACGAAGTGATGACCGGCGGCGCGGTCAGCGTGGTCGAGCAATCGCGCCACCCCAAATACCAGGTCGGCGACCAAGTGGTGGGCATGACCGGCTGGCAGTCCCACAGCATCTCCAACGGCGACGACCTGATCGTGCTGCCCGCAGGTATCCCCAACCCTTCGCTGGCGCTGGGTGTGTTGGGTATGCCCGGCATGACCGCCTACATGGGCCTGACCCACATTGGCCAGCCCAAGGCCGGCGAGACCCTGGTGGTGGCCGCAGCATCAGGCGCCGTGGGTTCAGTGGTGGGGCAGGTGGCCAAGCTCAAGGGCTTGAAAGTGGTGGGTGTGGCCGGTGGCGCCGACAAATGCCGCTATGTGGTCGATGAGTTGGGCTTCGATGCCTGCCTGGACCATAAGTCGCCCACCTTCGCCCAGGACCTGGCCAAGGCCTGCGACAAGGGTATCGACATCTACTTCGAGAACGTGGGCGGCGCCGTTTTCGACGCCGTGATGCCGTTGCTCAACCCCTGTGCACGGATCCCGGTGTGCGGGCTGATCGCCCAGTACAACGCCACCGAACTGCCGCCCGGCCCCGACCGTCTGTCGCTGCTGCCGCGCCTGTTGCTGACCAAGCGCATCCGCATGCAGGGCTTCATCGTGTTCGACGACTTTGGCGACCGTCAGGCCGAATTCATCGCCGCCATGTTGCCGTGGGTGCGCGAAGGCAAGGTGCGTTTCCGTGAAGACGTGGTGGAGGGCCTGGAGAACGCCCCCGAAGCGTTCATCGGCCTGTTGCAGGGGCGTAATTTTGGCAAGCTGGTGGTCAAAGTGTCTGAGGCGTGAGCATTTGACGCCACCCGGAGGCGCGGGTATAAACCGCGTCTCGTTGTTTTTGTCAGGCATTTACCCCATGAGCTTCAGCCCACTGATCCGCCAACTGATCGATGCCCTGCGCACCCTGCCGGGCGTGGGTCAGAAAACCGCCCAGCGCATGGCGCTGCAACTGCTGGAGCGCGACCGCAGCGGCGGCACCCGGCTGGCCCAGGCGCTGAGCCAGGCCATGGAAGGCGTGGGCCACTGCCGCCAGTGCCGTACCCTGACCGAAGAAGAATTGTGCCCGCAATGCGCCGACCATCGCCGTGACGACACCTTGCTGTGCGTGGTGGAAGGCCCGACGGACGTGTACGCGGTGGAGCAGACCGGTTATCGCGGTCGCTACTTCGTGCTCAAGGGGCATTTGTCGCCGCTTGATGGATTGGGCCCGGAGGCGATTGGTATTCCGCAATTGATGGCGCGGATCGAAGAGCAGGGCAGCTTCACTGAAGTGATTCTGGCGACCAACCCGACGGTGGAAGGTGAAGCCACGGCGCATTACATCGCCCAATTGCTGGCCAGCAAAGGCCTGATCGCTTCGCGTATAGCCCACGGCGTACCGTTGGGTGGCGAGTTGGACATGGTCGACGGCGGTACGCTGGCGCATTCCTTCGCCGGGCGCAAGCCGGTCAGTCTGTAAGTGCTTTACACATAACCCTGTAGCAGCCACCGTCTTGAAACCGTGTCGCCTGCATCGCGACTAAAGTCGGCTCCTACGCCGTGCGTGGTAGGAGCCGGCCTTGGCCGCGATGGTTACATATCAGTCAACGCAAAGTTGGTCAGGCAGAACGTCGGGATGCCCATGTCTTCCAGACGCTGGGAGCCCAGCAACTCCGGCAGGTCGATGATCGCGCTGGCTTCATGCACGCGTGCGCCCATGCGCCGTACCAGGTTGGCCGCGGCGATCAGGGTACCGCCAGTGGCGATCAGGTCGTCGAACAGGATCACCGAGTCGCCTTCGCACAGGCTGTCGGCGTGCACTTCCAGAAACGCTTCACCGTATTCGGTCTTGTAGCCTTCGGCCAGTACATCGGCCGGCAGCTTGCCCTGCTTGCGGAACAGGATCAGCGGCTTGTTCAGCTCGTGGGCGACAATGGAGCCGATCAGGAAGCCGCGCGCGTCCATGGCGCCTATGTGGCTGAACTCGGCATCGATGTAGCGGTGCACGAAGCTGTCGATCACCATGCGCAGGGCTTTTGGCGATTGGAACAGCGGGGTGATGTCGCGGAAGATCACACCGGGTTTGGGGAAGTCCACGACGGGGCGGATCAGGGATTTGAAGCTGAAGGTATCGATAACCATCGTGGGGGTCCTGGCAGGCAAAATATGCCCGCCAGTATACCTGTTCGATCGGTCAGGTCGAAATCAGGCTTCCAAGGTGCCGCCCGCCAGGGCGCACAGCTGGATCGGGTCCAGGATGTGGATCTCCTTGCCCTCGGCGGCAATCAGCGCGTTCTGCTGGAACCGCGTGAACACCCGCGACACCGTTTCCACGGCCAGCCCCAGGTAATTGCCGATCTCGTTGCGCGACATGCTCAGGCGGAATTGATTGGCGGAAAAGCCGCGGGCGCGGAAACGCGCGGACAGGTTGACCAGGAACGTGGCGATCCGTTCGTCGGCAGTTTTCTTCGACAGCAACAACATCATCTGCTGATCGTCGCGAATCTCGCGGCTCATCACTCGCATCAACTGCCGACGTAGCTGCGGCAATTGCACGCTCAGTTCATCCAGGCGTTCGAAGGGGATCTCGCACACTGAAGTGGTTTCCTGGGCCTGGGCGGTCACCGGGTAGGACTCGGTGTCCATGCCCGACAGCCCCACCAGTTCACTGGGCAGATGGAAACCGGTGATCTGTTCTTCGCCACCATCGCTGAGGCTGAAGGTTTTCAGCGCGCCGGAACGCACCGCATACACCGAGTTGAAGCGGTCACCCTGGCGGAACAGGTATTCGCCCTTTTTCATCGGGCGGCCACGTTTGACGATCTCGTCCAGCGCGTCCATGTCTTCCAGGTTCAGCGACAGGGGCAGGCACAGGGGTGCCAGGCTGCAATCCTTGCAGTGGGCCTGAGTGACAGTACGTACTTTGACTGGCTCGGACATCTATTCAAATCCTTTGGAAAAACACACATTGACTGTAAGGGTACCTTTTTGAAACGTACGAGACCAGCCGACGTTTAGTCGCAGTGCGCGCTCAAGAAAAGTATTTCATCGTCGATACAATTGACATCATGAACTGCGCACGGAGCCCCGCGATGCTGATTTTCGACCCCCGCACCACGCCTACGCCCGCCCAGTGGCAGATACACGACACCCACGCGCAGGCCAAGGCCAGCGATGATGGCAAGGAGCCTGTAGCCAGTTCGGCGGTCAAAGTAACGCTCTCCTCACCCGGAGTGAGCAAGGCGGCGCAGCAAAGTAACAATAAGGACATAGAAGATAGCGGTTTGCCTGCAAGCGTCCAGGAGACGCTGAAAATGATCCGCGAGTTGAAGAAGCAATTGGCGCAGAAGATGGCCGAGTTGCAGGCCCTGGCCAATGACAAGGACCTGCCTGCCCAGCAGCGCCAGGCACGCATGGCGGCGCTGCAAAGTGCGATCAACGCCATCAACGCGGCAATGATTGTGGCCATGTCCAAGTTGGCGCAGTCGATGAAGGATCAGAATCTGTCGCCTGAGCAGGTGGTGAAGGCGGTCGCCCTGGCCGCCAAATAGCGCGTTGTTCTTTGTGGGACCGGGCGAAGCTCGGGAAGCGAACGCCACGAAGGTCCTGGCTAGCCTTTTCCCGAGCTTCGCCCGGTCCCACATAAGCCTGCATAGGTCAGATGACGCGGGAGAAGCGTTGCTGATCCTGCGGCGCCAGGTGCGCATCGAACAGCATGCACACCGACCGCACCAGCAACCGTCCCACCGGCTTCACCCGAATGCCCACCGCGTCCAGCTCAATCAACCCGTCGCCTTGCATCTGCTGCAACTGCGCCCAGATCGCCGCAAAATACCCGCGAAACTCAATCCCGAAGCGTTGCTCGAACGCCGCGAAATCCAGCTCGAAATGGCAGATCAACTGCTGGATCACCGCACGGCGCAGGCGGTCGTCCGCGTCGCAGTTCAAGCCCCGCGCGGTGGCCAGTTGCGCGCCGGCCAAGGTGTTCTGGTATTCGTTCACGTCGCTGCTGTTCTGGCTGTACAGGTCGCCCACCTGGCTGATCGCTGACACGCCCAGGCCAATCAGGTCGCAGTGGCCATGGGTGGTGTAGCCCTGGAAGTTGCGCTGCAACTGGCCTTCTTCCTGGGCGATGGCCAGGTCGTCGTCGGGCAGGGCGAAGTGGTCCATGCCGATGTAACGGTAGCCGGCGGCGGTCAGTTGCTCGATGGTGCCCTTGAGCATCTGCAGTTTCACGCCGGGCGGCGGCAGCTCGACGTGGTCGATGCGCCGTTGGGGTGGGAAACGTTCGGGCAGGTGGGCGTAGTTGAACACTGACAACCGGTCGGGTTGCAGCTGAATCACTTCGTCTACCGTGCGGGCGAAGCTGTCGACGGTCTGGCGCGGCAGGCCGTAGATCAAATCCAGGTTCACCGAGCGGAACTGCAGGGTGCGCGCGGCCTCGATGATGGCGCGGGTTTCGTCCAGGGTCTGCAGGCGGTTCACGGCGCGCTGCACCAGCGGGTCGAAGTCCTGCACGCCGATGCTGACGCGGTTGAAGCCCAGCTCGCGCAACAGGCCCATGGTCGACCAGTCGGCCTCGCGCGGGTCGATTTCGATGCCGTAGTCGCCGCCGTCGTCCAGGCGCAGGTTGAAATGGCTGCGCAGGCTGGCCATCAGCTGGCGCAGTTCGTCATGGTTGAGGAAGGTCGGCGTGCCGCCGCCCAGGTGCAATTGCTGCACGCTCTGGCGGGGATCCAGGTGGCACGCAATCAGCTGGATTTCCTGTTCCAGGCGTTGCAGGTAAGCCTGGGCGCGGCCGCGGTCCTTGGTGATGACCTTGTTGCAGGCGCAGTAGTAGCAAATGTGTGCGCAGAACGGCAGGTGCACGTACAACGACAGTGGGCGCAGGGCCTTGCGGCTGTCGCGCAGGGCGTGCAGCAGGTCGAACGCGCTCACCTGGTTGTCGAATTGAACGGCGGTGGGATAGGACGTGTAGCGCGGACCTGGCTGATCATGGCGGCGGATCAGCTCAGCGTCCCAGACAAGACTATCGAGCATGCGGGACTCCCCGGTTGGCGTGCAGGGGGCCAGTCTAGGGACGTACGTACCAGGGGGTATTGATGTGCATCAACGCAGTTGTCAGTGGCCCATCAGCCAGTGCTGGTGCGGGCCGGGCAGGGTCCACAGGCCGAACAGTATCACCAGGATACCGCCGGCGGTGCGTACGCCGCGCTGGCGTAGCAGCTGTCGCGTGCGCTCGGCGGCCAGGCCGGTGGCCAGCAGCACGGGCCAGGTGCCCAGGCCGAAGGCCAGCATCAGCAGGCCGCTGTCGGCGGCATTGCCCTGGCTGGCGGCCCACAGCAAGGTGCTGTACACCAACCCGCATGGCAGCCAGCCCCACAGGGCGCCCAGCAGCAGGGCGCGGGGCACGCTGCTGACCGGCAACAGGCGGTTGGCCAGCGGCTGCACCAGCCGCCACAGCCCGCGACCGGCGCGTTCGATGTGCACCAGGCCGCTCCACCAACCGCCCAGGTACAGGCCCATGGCGATCAACAGCAAGGCGGCCAGCACGCGCAACGCCATGGCGGCGGGGCTGCTGGCCAGGGCCCAGCCAGCCACGCCCAGCAGCAGGCCTGCGCAGGCGTAGCTGAGGATGCGCCCCAGGTTGTAGGCCAGCAGCAGGCGCAGGCGACGGCCGCGTTGCTGGGCGGGGATGGCCAGGGTCAGCGCGCCCATCAGGCCGCCACACATGCCCAGGCAGTGGCCGCCGCCCAGCAGGCCCAGCACCAAGGCGGACACCAGTTGCGGGGCCAGTTCAAGCATGGGGCGGGGCCTTGTCCTGGCCGGGTTTGCTGGCATTGGCCTCGTCCACGCCGGCCTGGTGGCGCGGGTCCTGGTCATCGAACAGGATGCTGTGGGCCGGGCCATCCAGGTCATCGTACTGGCCGCTGTCCACGGCCCAGAAGAATACGTAGATGGCGATGGCAACGATCACCAGGGCGGCCGGGATCATGATGTAGAGGGCGGGCATGCGAGCTCCGGTGTCTTGAGGGCGGCGGTCGCGGTCATCGGCCGACGTGACGGCGCGTTGCGGCTCAGGCGCAGGGCGTTGAGCACCACGGTCAGCGAGCTGAGCGACATGCCCACGGCTGCCCACACGGGGGTGATCAGCCCTGCGGCCGCGAAAGGCAGCATCAGGCCATTGTACAGCGCCGCCCAGGCCAGGTTCTGGATAATCACCCGCCGCGTGCGACCGGCCATGTGCAGGGCCTGCACCAGGGTGTCCAAGCGGTTGTTGAGCAGCACGGCGTCGGCGCAGGTGCGGGCCAGGTCCGTTGCGCTGCCCATGGCCACGCTGATGTCGGCGGCGGCCAGCAGCGGCACGTCGTTCACCCCGTCGCCCACCACCAGCACCTTGCGCCCCTCACGGTGCAGGCGCTGCAGGATGGCCAGCTTGGCGTCCGGCGGCAGGCTGCCGTGGGTGTCGTCGATGCCCAGCGTCCTGGCTACGCTTGCGACCATCGGCGAACTGTCGCCGGACAGCAGCAGCGTGTGCCAGCCGCGTGCGCGGCAGGCGTCGAGCAAGGCTTTGGCGTCGTCGCGCAGGCGATCATCCAGGCCGAACCAGGCCAGCGCCTGGCGGTTGTCGGCCAGCAGCAGCCACTGGCCGTGAGTGTCCGGTGCGGCGGGCAGCGGGCAGCCGCTCAGGGCGCAGGCATAGCCGGGGCTGCCAATGCGCAAAGGGCGGCCCTCGACCCGGCCTTCCAGGCCCAGCCCCGGGTGACTGACGACTTGCTCGGCGGCCTGGCGGGCAGGGCCGAAGGCGCGGGCGATGGGGTGTTCGGACTGGCTTTCCAACGCTGCCGCCAGCGCCAGGCAATGATCGCTGTCCACTTGCGCCAGGGGGCGGATGCCATGCAGTTGCAGGCGGCCTTCGGTGAGGGTGCCGGTTTTGTCGAAGATGACGGTGTCGATCTGGTTCAGGCCTTCCAGCACATGCCCGCGGGTCAGCAGCAGGCCCAGGCGGTGCAGGCTGCCGGTGGCGGTGGTCAGCGCCGTGGGCGTGGCCAGCGACAGGGCACACGGGCAGTTGGCGACCAGCATGGCCAGCACCACCCAGAACGCGCGGCTGGCGTCCAGGTGCCACCACAGCAGACCGATGGCCGCCGCGCAGGCCAGGGAAAACAGCAGGAACCACTGCGCGGCGCGGTCAGCCAGTTGCGCCAGTTTCGGTTTATCCGCCTGGGCGCGTTCCAGCAGCCGGACGATGGCCGATAGCCGCGTGTCCTGGCCCAGTGCAATGACTTGCACGGTCAAAGCGCTCTCGACGTTAAGGGTGCCGGCGGTCACGGTATCGCCGGCATGGCGGGGCAGGGGCAGGTATTCGCCGGTCAGCAGCGATTCGTCGACGCTGGATTGTCCCTCGACGATGCGGCCGTCGGCAGGGATCACGGCGCCGGGCAGCACCTGCACTCGGTCATGCAGGTTCAGCTCGCTGAGCAGGATACGCTCGGCTTGGCCGTCGGCGTTCAGGCGCAGGCACGACGGCGGCAGCAGGTTGACCAGTTGCGCGGTGGCTGCGGCGGTGCGCTCGCGGGCGCGGCGCTCCAGGTAGCGGCCGGTCAGCAGGAACAGGGCGAACATGCCCACGGCATCGAAATACAGCTCGCCACTGCCGCTGATGGCGGTCCAGATGCCCGCCACGTAGGCGCCGCCGATGGCCAGCGACACCGACACGTCCATGGTCAGGTGGCGGGTGCGCAGGTCGCGCAGCGCGCCGCGAAAGAACGGCGCGCAACTGTAGAAGACGATGGGCGTGGTGAGGAACATCGCCACCCAGCGCAGGATGGTGTGCAGTTGCGGGCTGAGGTCGAGGTTGAATTCGGGCCAGGTGGCCATGGTCGCCATCATCGCCTGGAACCACAGCAGGCCGGCCACGCCCAGTTGGCGCAGGGCACGGCGGTTGTCGCTGGCCAGTTGCTCGGCGGCGCGGTCGGGTTGCCAGGGGTGGGCGGCGTAGCCGATGTGGCGAAGCTCGGCCAGCAGTTGGCTGAGGGCCAGGCGGGCCGGGTCCCACTGCACGAACAGGCGGTGGTTGGACAGGTTCAGGCGTGCCTCAACCACGCCGTCCAGGGCGCGCAGGCGCTTTTCGATCAGCCAGCCGCAGGCTGCGCAGGTGATGCCTTCGATCATCAGGGTAGCGTCGCGCAGCTCGCCCTGGTGGTGGACGAAGGGGCGTTGCACGTCGTCGCGGTCGTACAGGGCCAGTTCGTCGGCCAATTGCCGCGGCAGCGCCTGGGGGTTGGCGCTGGCCTGGTCGCGGTGCTGGTAGTAGCTGGCCAGGCCGCCGGCGACGATGGCTTCGGCCACGGCCTGGCAGCCGGGGCAGCAGAAGGCGCGCGGCTGGTCCAGCACCACGGCGTTGAACGGGGCGCCGGGTGGGACGGGGAGGGCGCAGTGGTAGCAGGGGGTGGGTGGGTTCATGGCATCAAGATCATGAGGGCCTTGTGGGACATCAGCGCTTCAAGTCTTCGGCGCCTTGCAGGGGTTCGTCGCCCAGGGTAAGGGGTTTGTCGGGCGATACTTGTTCTTCTTCGAATAACCGCCAGGTCATGCCGTTCTGCTGGCCCAGCAGCTCGACGAAACGTCGCCCTTGCACCTGGTCCACCACATGGCCCACGTAGCGGCCATTGCCCGCCAGGTTCAGGTCGATACGCCGATCCTTGTCCGGCTGCGTCGGCGAAATCAGGTTCAACGTCAGCTGCGCCGGCTGGCTGTCACCACTCAAGCGCACATCGACTTCACCTGTCAGGCTGTCCAGTGTCACGTCGGCACGCTGCTTCAAATCCTGGGCCAGGCGTTCACGTTCCAGCGAGCGGTTGATGCCCTTGCCGGCTTCGTAATAGTTGTCACTGACCAGGTTGTCCGGGTGTTGCACGGCGATGGTCACCATGGACAGGGTCAGGGTGACCGAACAGGTGAGGATGGCGATGATGATCCAGGGCCAGAGGTGTTTGTACCAAGGGGTAGCGGCGTCCGCCGTGGCGTTGAACATAGCGATTCCTTAACGTACTTGGGGGCCGATGAAGCGGCTTTTGGCCTGCACATGCACGTCGCCGTCTTCGGCGTCGCGCAGGGTGAACATCACCTCGTTGGTGCTGGACGGCAGTTGTTCGGGCGCCACCGACAGCTCGGCGGGCAGGCTGACGATATCGCCGGCCGCTACTTGTATTTCGTTGCGGCTTTGCAGGCGCAGGTCGGGCAGGCCGGAGGCTTCGATCACGTAGGTGTGCGGGCGCTGGTCCTTGTTCATGATCTTCACGCTGTAGACGTTTTCGACGCGCCCTTCGGCGTTCTCACGGTACAGCACGCGGTCCTTGCTGACGTCGAAGCCCACCAGCGAACGGGTGAAGAAGGCGGTGGCCAGCACGCCGATCATCACCAGCAGCACCACGGCGTAGCCGATCAGGCGCGGCCGCCATTTGTGCGTCTGCTGCCCGGACAGGTTGTGCTCGGTGGTGTAGCTGATCAGCCCGCGCGGGTAGTCCATCTTGTCCATGATGCTGTCGCAGGCGTCGATGCAGGCCGCGCAGCCAATGCATTCGATCTGCAGGCCGTCGCGGATGTCGATACCGGTGGGACACACCTGCACGCACATCGTGCAGTCGATGCAGTCGCCCAGCCCCATGGCCTTGTAGTCCGCCTCCTTCTTGCGCGGGCCGCGTTTCTCGCCGCGGCGCGGGTCGTAGGAAACGATCAGCGTGTCTTTGTCGAACATCACGCTCTGGAAGCGTGCGTAGGGGCACATGTAGATGCACACCTGCTCGCGCAGCCAGCCGGCGTTGCCGTAGGTGGCCAGGGTGAAAAAGCCCACCCAGAAATACGACCAGCCATCGGCCTGGCCGGTGAAGAAGTCGACGGCCAGCTCGCGGATGGGCGAGAAATAGCCGACGAAGGTCATGCCGGTGACAAAGCCGATCAGCAGCCACAGGCTGTGCTTGGCAGTTTTGCGCAGGATCTTGTTGGCGCTGGTGGGCGCCTTGTCGAGCTTGATGCGTTGGTTGCGATCGCCTTCGGTGACCTTCTCGCACCACATGAAGATCCACGTCCACACGCTTTGCGGGCAGGTGTAGCCGCACCACACCCGGCCGGCGAATACGGTGATGAAAAACAGCCCGAAGGCGCTGACGATGAGGATGCCCGACAGCAGGATGAAATCCTGCGGCCAGAAGGTGGCACCGAAGATGTAGAACTTGCGCTCGGGCAGGTTCCACCACACCGCCTGATGCCCGCCCCAGTTCAGCCACACCGTACCGAAATACAACGCGAACAGAAACGCCCCGCCCACTCGCCGCAGGTTGCGGAACACCCCGGTGAACGCCCGGGTGTAGATTTTCTCCCGCGCCGCGTACAGGTCGACGCTGTCGCCTTTGGCGGCCGGCGGGGTGACATCGTGTACCGGAATCTGCTTGCTCATCAGTGAGCCTCACGGTGGGGCTGGGGTGCTGGCTCGGTGCATGCCGAACGCGGTCAGAAATAGGCGTAGCTGTCGGGTATACGGTTCAGGCCTGCCAAGGATTGATGATGGGCACGCCACTGCCCTGGAAATCTGCCACATTGCGCGTTACCAGGGTCAGGCCGTGCACCAGTGCGGTGGCGGCGATCAGTGCATCGCACTCGCTGCGCTGATCTGGAACATGTAGTTGCGCACAACGGATGGCGACCTGCGTATTAACGGCCAGTACCCGCCCGGCAAAGGCAGGTATCAGACGCGAATCCAACCACTTGCGCAGGGTCTTGCCTTGCTGAGCGTCCCGTCGCTCGATTCTGAGGACGCCTTTTTCTATCTCCATGACAGTGATCGCGCTGATGTAAAGGCTGGCGGGGGCAACATCGCTGGCCCAAGCCCGCACGTGTGGGTCTGCGGTCGACTTGCGCAGTTCTGACACGACATTGGTGTCGAGCAGGAACATCAGGAGAGGTCGACTGGGCGGGGGACGATATGGGCCCGCTCGATTTCAAATTCGATGTCATCGGATTCCGGCATGGCCAGCAGCTCCACAATGCTTTGGGTGTGTCCGGTCAACTTTTGATACTCCTCAATGGTCATCAGTACATGGGCTGGCCGGCCGCGGTCGGTGATGAACACTGGGCCGTGCTGCGCAGCCTTTTTGGCGCCGCTGGTGTCCTGATTGAATTCCCGGCTGGAAACCGTTGTGATGGTCATGGAAGCGTACCCCTATACGTGAATGTAGTCACGTTACTACAACTTTTGAAATCAATACATCCGTAGCCGTTGCCGTAGGCCTCGCTGGATATCCCCTGTGAGGCGCAGGGCCAGCGCCGCCTGGCGGCAGCTGCTACGGATTAGTCCTGGGGCTTTTCGTTTCCGTGGGAAAGGCTGTACACATACGCCGCCAGCAAATGCACCTTGTCCTTGCCCTGCAACAACTCCTGCGCCGGCATCTGCCCCTGGCGGCCGTAGCGGATGGTCTGCTGCAACTGGGCGAAGCTTGAGCCGTAGATGAACGCCTGGGGGTGGGTGAGGTTGGGCGCGCCCATGGCCGGGGTGCCCTTGCCTTCAGGGCCGTGGCAGGCCACGCAGTTGGCGGCGAAGATTTTCTGGCCGTTGGCCGGGTCGGCCTTGGCGTCCTCGGGCAGTTTGCGGCCGTCGAGCTGGGTGATGACGAAGGCAGAAACGTCCGCCACGCCCTGTTCGCCGATCACTTCGGCCCAGGCCGGCATCACCGCGTGGCGGCCACCCAGGATGGTGGTTTCGATGGTGGCAGGCTCGCCGCCCCATCGCCAGTCCTGGTCGGTCAGGTTGGGGAAGCCGTAGGCGCCCTTGGCGTCGGAGCCGTGGCACACCGAGCAGTTGCTGGCGAACAGACGGCCACCCATCTTCAGCGCCTGCGGGTCCTTGGCCACGTCCTCGATGGGCATGGCGGCGAACTTGGCGTAGATCGGCCCGAAACGGGCGTCGGCGCGGGCCATTTCCTTTTCCCATTCGTGCACGCCGGTCCAGCCGGTCTTGCCGTCGGAAAACTGCTTCTTGCTGTCATTGTCCAGGTACTGGTAACCCGGCAGCAGCCCGGTCCAGCTACCCAGGCCGGGGTACAGGCTCAGGTAGCCCAAGGCGAAGATGATGGTGCCGACGAACAGCAGGAACCACCACTTGGGCAGCGGGTTGTCGTATTCCTCGATGCCATCGAAGGAATGCCCCACGGTTTCCTCGGTGGCCTCGCTGCGTTGCCCGCGACGGGTGGAAAACAGCAGCCAGGTCAGGGACACGATGGTGCCCAGGGTCAGGACGGTTACGTACAGACTCCAAAACGTTGTCATTGCTGGTCACTCCTGGACGCGCGCGCTTGCGCCTGGGCTTGTTCTACCTTGGCGATGGCGTCGGGGTCATCGGCGAACGGCAGCAAGGTGGCTTCGTCGAAGTCCTTCTTGCGCCGACTGCTGAATACCCATAACGCCAGGCCGATGAAGGCCACCATCACCACGACGGTGCCCAGGCCTCGGATGGTTCCGATATCCATGTGCGTCACCGTTTGCTTTTGATGAGGGTGCCAAGGCCTTGCAGGTAGGCCACCAGTGCGTCCATTTCGGTCTTGCCCTTGACGGCCGCTTCGGCGCCGGCGATGTCGGCGTCGGTGTAGGGCACGCCCAGTTCACGCAGCACTTGCATCTTCTTGGCGGTCAGGCTGGCGTCGACCTTGCGCTCCACCAGGAAGGGGTAGGCGGGCATCACCGACTCGGGCACCACGTTGCGCGGGTTGTACAGGTGTGCGCGGTGCCAGTCGTCCGAGTAACGTCCGCCCACGCGGGCCAGGTCCGGGCCGGTGCGTTTGGAGCCCCACAGGAAGGGGTGGTCCCACACGCTTTCACCGGCTACCGAGTAGTGGCCGTAGCGTTCGGTTTCGGCGCGGAATGGCCGGATCATCTGCGAATGGCAACCCACGCAGCCGTTGGCGATGAACACGTCGCGGCCTTCCAGCTCCAGCGCCGGGCGCGGTTTCATGCCTTCGATGGGCTTGTTGGTGACGCCCTGGAAAAACAGCGGGACGATCTGGGTCAGGCCGCCGATGGCCACGGCAATGACCATGAAGAACGCCAGCAGGCCGATGTTCTTTTCAAGCACTTCATGTTTCATCAGTGAGCCCCCAGGACGACGATCTGGCTGGCGGCTTCGGCTTCTTCAGGCGTTGAAGCACGGACGGTGCGCCACACGTTGTAGGCCATCAGCAGCATGCCGCTGGCGAAGAACGAGCCACCCAGTGCACGCACGATGTAGCCGGGATGGCTGGCCTGCAGGGCTTCGACGAAGGAGTAGGTGAGCGTGCCGTCGTCGTTGATGGCGCGCCACATCAGGCCCTGGGTGATGCCGTTCACCCACATCGAGGCGATGTACAGCACGGTGCCGATGGTGGCCAGCCAGAAGTGCGCGTTGATCAGGCCGATGCTGTGCATCTGCACCCGGCCGAACAGTTTGGGGATCATGTGGTACACGGCGCCGATGGAGATCATCGCCACCCAGCCCAAGGCCCCGGCGTGCACGTGGCCAATGGTCCAGTCGGTGTAGTGCGACAGCGAGTTGACCGTCTTGATGGCCATCATCGGGCCTTCGAAGGTGGACATGCCGTAGAACGCCAGGGACACCACCAGAAAGCGCAGGATAGGGTCGGTGCGCAGCTTATGCCAGGCGCCCGAGAGGGTCATCATGCCGTTGATCATGCCGCCCCAGCTGGGCGCCAGCAGGATGATCGACATGACCATGCCCAGGGACTGCGCCCAGTCGGGCAGGGCGGTGTAGTGCAGGTGGTGGGGGCCGGCCCAGATGTACAGGGTGATCAGCGCCCAGAAGTGCACGATGGACAGGCGGTAGGAGTAGATCGGCCGCTCGGCTTGCTTGGGCACGAAGTAATACATCATGCCCAGGAAGCCGGTGGTGAGGAAAAAGCCCACGGCGTTGTGGCCGTACCACCACTGGATCATCGCGTCGGTGGCGCCGGCGTAGGCCGAGTAGGACTTGAACAGGCTCACCGGCAGCGAGATGTGGTTGACGATGTGCAGCATGGCCGTCACCAGGATGAACGCGCCGTAGAACCAGTTGCCCACGTAAATGTGCTTGGTGTTGCGCTTGACGATGGTGCCGAAGAAGGTGATGGCGTAGCAGATCCAGACAATGGCCAGCAGGATGGCGATCGGCCATTCCAGCTCGGCGTACTCCTTGGTCGTGGTGTAGCCCAGCGGCAGCGTGATGATGGCGCTGACGATCACCGCCTGCCAGCCCCAGAAAGTGAACGCTGCCAGGCCGTCGGAAATCAGCCGCGTCTGACAGGTTCGCTGCACCACGTAGTAGGACGTGGAGAACAGTGCGCAGCCGCCGAAGGCGAAGATCACAAGGTTGGTGTGCAGGGGGCGCAGGCGGCCGAAGGTGGTGTAGGGCAGGTCGAAGTTGAGCTGCGGCCAGACCAGTTGCGAGGCGATGAACACCCCCAGGCCCATGCCGACGATTCCCCAGACCACCGTCATGATGGCGAACTGCCGAACCACTTTGTAGTTGTACGCAGTCGGAGCGATTACGGTGCTCATAGCTGGTTATCCACGGTTCAGGTGTTGTTATTAGGGTTATAAACCGGCCGCAGTATGGAGAATGCAAAGGGGTGATGCAAGAGTTGCTAGCAATTATGGCTAGCAATCCTTGTTGGTCGCTCCGACGTCCACCTGGCGTGGCCTGCAGCGCTGCCGAGGGCCTGGCCGGGGTCGCTGGCGGAGGGGGTTCTACACATCCGGAAACCTATCCGCCGGGCCCGCATTGATCGCTATGAGCTTAGTCGTTGTGTGGACATACCGCACGCAGGCGCCAGCATGGGCATGGCATCATGGCGATCGAATTCTTTTCACGACGGGGCAAGCATGAAAGACGCGCAGGGTGGCGGCATTGACCAGGATCAATTGGCCGCGCTGGCCCAGGCACGGGGGTGGTTGTGGACGGTGCCCCAGGGCACGCCCGTGGCCTGCCTGATCCTGGCCCATGGCGCGGGGGCGCCGATGGACAGCGGGTTCATGGACAGCATTGCCGCGCAGCTTGCCGAGCGTGGCGTAGGGGTGATCCGTTTCGAGTTTCCGTACATGGCCCAGCGTCGGGTGGATGGCGGCAAACGCCCGCCCAACCCCAAGCCCAAGCTGCTGGAGTGCTGGCGCGAGGTGTACGCCCAGGTGCGGCCGCTTGTGACGGGCACGTTGGCCATTGGCGGCAAGTCCATGGGCGGGCGCATGGCCAGCCTGTTGGCGGACGAGTTGGAAGCGGACGCGCTGGTGTGCCTGGGGTATCCGTTCTATGCCGCGGGCAAGCCGGAGAAACCACGTGTCGAGCACTTGGCAGGGCTGAAGACGCCCACCTTGATCGTTCAGGGCGAGCGCGATGCCTTGGGCAATCGGGCGATGGTGGAGGGGTATGAGTTGTCGGCGCAGATCCAGCTGTGCTGGCTGGTGGCGGGGGATCATGACCTCAAGCCGTTGAAGGCGTCGGGGCTGACTCATGAGCAGCATATGGCGGCGAGTGCCGAGGCCGCGGCGCGGTTTTTGGCCTGACCCGTGTGGGACCGAGCGAAGCTCGGGAAAGCGGCACCGCGCATGTCCAGTCTAGCGCGGTGGATTCTTCCCGAGCTTCGCCCGGTCCCACAGGGGGAGGGGTGTCAGCGGTTGAAGCGTTCTACCAGCGAATACTGGCTGTGCGCGGTGCGGGTCAGCTCTTCGCTCAGTAGCGCCGAGTTCTGCGCCTGCTCGCTGGTCTGGTCGGCAAGGTCGGCGATGGTGCTGATGTTGCGGCTGATTTCCTCGGCCACGGCGCTCTGCTCCTCGGTGGCGGCAGCGATCTGCGTGGTCATGTCGGTGATATGCGCCACCGCTTCGCTGATGCCCACCAGCGCCTGATCGGCCTCCAGCACCCGTGCCACGCCTTCTTCGGCCTGGCGATGGCCAGCGTCCATGGTTTGCACGGCATTGCCGGCGGTCTGTTGCAGCTTGGCGATCAGGGCATGGATCTGCCCGGTGGATTCGCTGGTGCGCTGCGCCAGTTGCCGCACTTCGTCGGCCACCACGGCAAAACCACGGCCCATTTCACCGGCGCGGGCAGCCTCAATGGCGGCGTTCAGGGCCAGCAGGTTGGTCTGGTCGGCGATGCCCTTGATCACGTCCACCACGCCACCGATCTCGTCGCTGTCCTTGGCCAACTGAGTCACGGTCTGCCCGGTTTCGCCCACCACCACCGACAGGCGCTGGATGGCTTCGCGGGTTTCACCGGCAATGCTGCGGCCTTGGCTGGTCAGCAAGTTGGCCTGCTGGGTAGCGTCGGCGGTACGCTGCACGTGGTTGGCCACTTCCTGGGTGGTGGCGGCCATCTGGTTGACGGCGGCGGCCACTTGTTCGGTTTCCACGCGCTGGCGTTCCAGGCCTTCGGAGCTCTGGTGGGCCAGGCCGTCGGACTGGCGCGCCTGGTCATTGAGGTGCTCGGCGGTGTCCTGCAGGCGGGTCAGGCAGGTTTTCAGGCGCGCATCCTGGCTGAGAATCGACATCTCCAGGCGCGCCTGGGCGCCGCGGCTGTCAGTGTACATCTGCGCAATCAGCGGGTCGGAGGTGGTCTGTTCGGCCAGGCGCAGCAGGCGCTTGATGCCGCGCTGTTGCCAGCTCAGGCCCACCAGTCCCAGCGGTACTGACAGCAGGGCCGCCACGGCAAAGCCCCACCAGGTGCCCAGCCAGCTGCCGATCAGGAAACCGACCTGGCTGACCAGGATGAACGGCAGCCAGTCCTGCACTACCGGCAACCAGCGATCGCGGCGCGGCACGGCCGACTTACCGCTGTTCAGGCGTTCGTACAGCGATTGTGCACGGCGGATCATTTCGGCGGTGGGCTTGACCCGCACCGACTCGTAACCCACCACGTGGTTGTTCTCGAAAATCGGTGTGACGTAGGCGTTGACCCAGTAGAAATCGCCGTTCTTGCAGCGGTTCTTGACGATGCCCATCCACGGCTGGCCCTGGCGCAGGGTGGCCCACATGTGCTCGAACACGGCCTGGGGCACGTCCGGGTGGCGCACGGTGTTGTGCGGCGCGCGAATCAGCTCTTCACGGGAAAAACCACTGATCTCGACGAATGCGTCATTGCAGTAGGTGATCATTCCTTTGGCGTCGGTGGTGGAAATCAGGCGCTGTTGGGCAGGAAAAGTCCGTTCGCGCTGGGTGACAGGCTGGTTGTTACGCATGGCTGTGGGGTTCCGCAAGGCTTTCACAGGTTGTCGGCAGCGATGACACGAAATTGAAATTATATTTCTCGTACTTTCGACCTGGTTCAGATCGCCAATGGGTAGCTGAAGAGGCTGAAGTGCAGCAGGTTGACGCCCAGGTGACAGGCTATTGCCGCCCACAGCCCCCCACGCTTGAATGCCATGCCGTAGCCGATGCCCGCCAGCGTGGCCAATACCGCCCATTGCCAGCCGCCGGCGAGGTGCGTGGCGCCGAATAGCGCTGCGGTGACCATTAGGCCCATCGCACCGGGCAGGCAGCGTTGCAGCGCTTGCTGCAGGTAGCCGCGAAACAGCAGTTCCTCGACGATGCACACCAGCAGCAGGTTGTTGAGCAGCCACAGGCCGCCGTTGGCCGGCCATTTGGGCTGCCAGGCCACCGCGCCCACGGCGAAAGCCAGGCCGAACACCACCGCGCTGGTGGCGGCAAGGGTAATCAGGGTTGCCTGTGTCGCCTGGCGCCAGGGGACATTGGGCACCGCCCACGGGCAGGCCAGCAGCAGCCAGAACCCGATCAGCGGTTTGTCCAGGTTCAGGGCCATGGAGAAGGGTGGGGCATCGGGGCTCATCACTTGCCTGTCGATCACCAGTGCGTTGTTGAAGCCGGGCAGCAGGTGGGCGGCGAGGGCCAGGGCCAGGAGGGTGAAGAGGGTGTGGGCCAGTGGTTTCAGGCGTTTATGGGCGGCGAAGGCCAGTACGGTAAGCAGGGCAAAGACGGGTACAGCCTCGAGGCCCAGGGCGCCGAAGCAAAGGGCCAGGGCATAGCCGGTGGTGAGCAGGAGCAGGGCGAGTAGGCGTGGCGCGGGCATTGGGGCAGCCGGGTTTTCAAAAGCTGCGAGGCTACCGGGTGTGGTGGTGGGTTGTCTGTAGTTCGGATCTGAAAACGCGTTGCCTGCATCGCGGCCAAGGCCGGCTCCTACCACGCATGGCGTAGGAGCCGGCCTTGGCCGCGATGCAGACGACTCGGACTCAAGAGGCAATCAACTGCCGCAGCACGTAGTGCAGGATGCCGCCGGATTTGAAGTACTCCACCTCGTTCAACGTATCGATACGGCACAGCACGGTCACAGTTTCCTGGCTGCCATCCTCCCGGGTAATGCGCAGCCCCAGGTCCATGTGCGGCCGCAGGTCCGCACCGCTCAGGCCCGTGATATCCAGGGTCTCACGGCCCGTCAGGTTCAAGGTCTTGCGGCTCTGGCCATCCTTGAACTGCAACGGCAGCACGCCCATGCCCACCAGGTTGGAACGGTGAATACGCTCGAAACTTTCGGCGATCACTGCCTTCACCCCCAGCAGGTTGGTGCCCTTGGCCGCCCAGTCGCGGCTGGAGCCCGTGCCATATTCCTGGCCGGCGACGACCACCAGCGGCGTGCCGTCGGCCTGGTAGCGCATGGCCGCATCGTAGATCGCCAGGCGTTCGCCGGTGGGGATGTAGTAAGTGTTGCCACCTTCCTCGCCGTTGAGCATTTCGTTGCGGATGCGGATATTGGCGAATGTGCCGCGCATCATCACTTCATGGTTGCCGCGGCGCGAACCGTAGGAGTTGAAGTCGCGCGGTTCCACGCCCTTGTCGCGCAGGTAGCGGCCGGCGGGGCTGTCGGCCTTGATGTTGCCGGCCGGGGAGATGTGGTCGGTGGTTACCGAGTCGCCCAGCAACGCCAGCACCCGTGCGCCGTGGACGTCGGTAATGGTCTTCAGCGGCCCGGTAATGTCGTCGAAGAAGGGCGGATGCTGGATGTAGGTAGAATCGTCCTGCCACACGTAGGTCGCAGCCTGGGGTACGTCGATGGCCTGCCACTGGGCGTCGCCGGCGAACACTTCGGCGTATTCCTTGTGGAACATGGCGGTGTCGACGCGGCTGACCGCTTCGGCGATTTCCCGTTGGCTGGGCCAGATGTCGCGCAGGTACACCGGCTGGCCGTCGCTGCCGGTCCCCAGCGGCTCGCTGCTGAGGTCGATGCGCACGCTGCCGGCCAAGGCGTAGGCCACCACCAAGGGCGGGGAGGCCAGCCAGTTGGTCTTGACCAGTGGGTGCACGCGGCCTTCGAAGTTGCGGTTGCCCGACAGCACCGACGCCACGGTGAGGTCGGCCTGCTGGATGGCTTTTTCGATCGGCTCGTCCAGCGGCCCCGAGTTGCCGATGCAGGTGGTGCAGCCGTAGCCCACCAGATCGAAGCCCAAGGCGTCCAGGTACTGAGTCAGGTCGGCAGCCTTGTAGTAGTCGGTCACCACCTTGGAGCCCGGGGCCAGTGAGCTCTTTACCCACGGTTTGCGTTGCAGGCCTTTCTCAACGGCTTTTTTCGCCACCAGCCCGGCGGCCATCATCACGCTGGGGTTGGAGGTGTTGGTGCACGAGGTAATGGCGGCAATGACGACGGCGCCGTCCTTCAGGTGATGAGTCTGGCCTTGCCAACTGTACTGCGCCTCGCCGGCCTGGGCGGCGTTGCCCACGGCCACGCCACCGCCGCCTTCGCTTTCCAGGCGACCTTCGTCCTTGCTCGATGGCTTGAGCTGCAGGCCGATGAAGTCCGAGAACGCCTGGGGCACCTTGGGCAGCGCCACGCGGTCCTGCGGCCGTTTGGGGCCGGCCAGACTGGCTTGCACCTCGCCCATGTCCAAGGCCAGGCTGTCGCTGAACTGCGGTTCCTGGCCGGGCAGGCGCCACAGGCCCTGGGCCTTGGTGTAGGCCTCCACCAGTTTCACCGTGGCATCGGGGCGGCCGGACAGGCGCAGATAGTCCAGGGTGATCTCATCGACGGGGAAAAAGCCGCAGGTGGCGCCGTATTCCGGGGCCATGTTGGCGATGGTGGCGCGGTCTGCCAGGGGCAGGTCGGCCAGGCCGTCACCGTAGAATTCGACGAATTTGCCCACCACACCTTTTTTGCGCAGCATCTGCGTGACCGTCAGCACCAGGTCGGTGGCGGTGATGCCCTCGTTGAGTTTGCCGGTCAGCTTGAAGCCGATCACTTCGGGGATCAGCATCGACACCGGCTGGCCCAGCATGGCGGCTTCCGCCTCGATACCGCCCACGCCCCAGCCCAATACGCCCAGGCCGTTGATCATGGTGGTGTGCGAGTCGGTGCCCACGAGGGTGTCGGGGAAGGCGTAGGTGCGGCCGTCTTCGTCCTTGGTCCACACGGTGCGGCCCAGGTATTCCAGGTTGACCTGGTGGCAGATGCCGGTACCCGGTGGCACCACGCTGAAGTTGTCGAAAGCGCTCTGGCCCCAGCGCAGGAAGGCATAGCGCTCGCCGTTGCGTTGCATTTCGATGTCGACGTTTTCGCCGAAGGCATGGTCGGTGCCGTAATTGTCGACCATCACCGAATGGTCGATCACCAGGTCTACCGGCGACAGCGGATTGATGCGCTGCGGGTCGCCGCCAGCCTTGGCCACGGCGGCGCGCATGGCGGCGAGGTCGACAACGGCGGGCACCCCGGTAAAGTCCTGCATCAATACACGGGCCGGGCGGTACTGGATTTCGCGGTCGCTGCGGCGATCCTTCAGCCAGGCGGCCAGGGCCTTGAGATCGTCACCGGTGACGGTCTTGCCGTCTTCCCAGCGCAGCAGGTTCTCCAGCAGCACCTTCAGGGACATCGGCAATTGTTGCAGGGCACCCAGGCTCTTGGCGGCTTCGGGCAGGCTGAAATAATGGTACTGACGGTCGTCAACCTGCAGGGTTTTCAGGGTCTTCAGGCTATCAAGCGAGGGCATGAAATCACTCCTTGGCAGTTGCCGTGAAGGTCCGCACGGCACGGACCCGGGCAGAAAGCGTAGCTAGCTATCATTACACTGGACTGTCCAGGCGTGTCGCCGGTTCCGAACTTCCTTTATCATGCGCCCATTTCGGCGGCGTGCCAGTGGCGCGTCCGCCATGGCGGCGGCCCACTGTCGGGGCGCCGGTCCAGGAGTGGTTAATGAATACCCTGTTTATGCACTGCCGGTCGGGCTTCGAAGGCGAAGTCTGTTCCGAAATTTCCGAATTGGCCGCCTACTTCGACGTGGCGGGCTACGCCAAGGCCAAGCCTTCCAGCGCTTTTGCCGAGTTCATCTGCCATGAACCGGCCGACCTTGAGCGGTTGATGGATGAGGTCAACTTCAGCGACCTGATCTTCCCGCGTCAGTGGGCCCGCGGCGAATTCGTGGAATTGCCGGAAACCGACCGCATCAGCGTGCTGCTGGACGCCCTGGCCGACTATCCGACCTGTGGCAGCCTGTGGCTGGAGGTGCTGGACACCAACGACGGCAAGGAGCTGTCGACCTTCTGTCGCAAATTCGAAGGCCCGCTGCGCAAGGCGCTGCTCAAGGCCGGCAAGCTGGTGGAAGACGACAGCCTGCCACGCCTGCTGCTGACCTTCCGCAGCGGTCGTGATGTGTTTCTGGGCCTGGCCCCGGCCGACAACTCGGCCATGTGGCCCATGGGTATCCCGCGCCTCAAGTTCCCCCGCGAGGCGCCTAGCCGTTCGACCCTGAAACTGGAAGAGGCCTGGCACCACTTCATCCCTCGCGACGAGTGGGATGAGCGTCTGTCCGAGGACATGACCGGCGTCGACCTGGGCGCCGCCCCCGGTGGCTGGACCTACCAATTGGTGCGTCGCGGCATGCTGGTGACCGCCATCGACAACGGCCCCATGGCGCAGAGCCTGATGGACACCGGCCTGGTCACCCATTTGATGGCCGACGGTTTCACCTACAAGCCGCGCCCGACGGTGGACTGGATGGTCTGCGACATCGTCGAAAAGCCGGCACGCAGCGCGTTCCTGCTGGAAACCTGGCTGGGTGAGGGCCTGTGCCGCGAGGCGGTGGTCAACCTCAAGCTGCCGATGAAGCAACGCTACGCCGAAGTGCGCCGCTTGCTGGAGCGCATCGCCGATGGTTTCAAGGCCCGTGGCATCGAGGTGGAAATCGGCTGCAAGCAGCTGTACCACGACCGCGAGGAAGTGACCTGCCACCTGCGTCGCCTTGAAACCCCGACCAAGAAAGCCCCGCGCAAGGGCTGATTGCCTGCATGTTTCTGGAGAGTTGTATGTCTGAACCCGCTGAACTGGCCGTGGATGGCGTGCTCGACGCCACCGGCCTCAACTGCCCTGAACCGGTGATGATGCTGCATCAGCACGTGCGCGACCTGGCGGCGGGCGGTCTGTTGAAAGTGATTGCCACAGACCCGTCGACCAAGCGTGATATCCCCAAGTTTTGTGTTTTTTTGGGGCATGAGCTGGTGGAGCAGCGGGAGGGTGAGGGGACTTATCTGTACTGGATTCGCAAGAAGGTGGAGTGAGGGGTTGGGGTGCCTGGCTTGGGAGCTGTTTCGCTCTTGCGATCGTGCGCCGCCCGCGCGGCGCTTCCCGGGCAGAGCCCGGTCCTACGTTTGTTTCGGGCCAGTTATGCCTGTGAGGTCACCTCGACCGCCTTGTTGGCACCGCCACGGATCTGCAGTGAAAAAACAA
>KI547175.1:38728-45306 GCA_000497835.1 gamma proteobacterium L18
TTATGCCTGTGAGGTCACCTCGACCGCCTTGTTGGCACCGCCACGGATCTGCAGTGAAAAAACAAAGCGGACCAGGTGATGCCACAGACATAACTGGCCCGAAACAGGGACCGAGCGAAGCTCGGGAAGCGCCGCGCGGGCGGCGCTCGATCTCATGGACAACACAAAAATATCGCCCAGCCCCCTCACACCCGATAAAAATCCCGCGCATTGCCCCACAGCATCATCTGCGCCCCATCCTCTCCCAGCACATCCTCGACCAACGTCAGGTCATCCACCTGAAACGGTCTCGGCGCGCGGGTAGACGGCAGGTCGGTGCCAAACATCAAGGCATGGGGATTGGCCGCATACAGCGCCTGCAACGCCGGGCCCACTGGGAAATCGACACGCCCGAACCCGCAGGCCTTTACCCGCACCCCGCGCTCGGCCAGGCGCAGCACCGTGGGCAAGCCTTCGCGGCTTAGCCCCAGATGGTCGATGCTGACTTCCGGCAAGCGCATCAAGCGCGCCTCCAGCGCATGCAAATCACGAGCATCGACATACAGTTCGGCGTGCCAGCCCAACAGTTCATGCACGCGCTTGGCGAACGGCTCCAGCTTGTCCAACTGCTCCGAACCGCCACGCTTGAGGTTGAAGCGCAGGGCCCGCACGCCATGGCGGTCCAGGTGCTGAAGTTCGTCATCGGTGACGGAGGCGGGCAACTGGGTGACGCCGACAAAGCCCGGGCCCAGCCGCGCGAGGGCATCCAGCAGGTAGCCCTGGTCGAACACCTGGAACGACCCGGACACCACCGCGCCGCTGCTCACGCCCAGCGGCGTGACCTGGGCCAGGTAATCGTCCACCGTGTAGGTGGGTGGCAAGTAGCCGTCATTGGCGACCAGCGGGAAGCGCGGGTCGATGATGTGGCAGTGAGCGTCGAATACCTGGCGGGTCATGGCGCGCTCCTGTGCGCTGATCAGCGGGCGATGTGGCTAACGTAGGTGCCGGTGCCGTCGAGGATGTTGCGCAGGGTCTCTTCCACTTCCGGCAGGTCTACCTGGCTGCTGTCATAGTGGATCACCAGTTCCACGTCGCCGTTCAATACGTCGGCGTCGTCGGCGGCCAGCTCGAAGGTCAGGGTCTTGTCGTCCAGGGTTACCTTGAAGTCACGCACGTAGCAGGGGTCTTCCTCGCCCAGGGTGAACTCCACGTCCTTGTCGTCGGCCAGACGGGTGATCAGGATCATGCCGCCCTTTTCATCATGGCAGCACAGCAGGGCCATGTTGTCTTCTTCGTCGTCGCACGGGTTGACCATCAACTGGCTGGCTTGAAATTGCATGTTTATTACCAAGGTTAGTGGGCAGGCAGGGATTCTGACACTGTTTGCGTCGAATCAGAAACCTGTGTGTGCAACGCCCTGTGTATCTCGTACGACAACTCCTGATTGACCGAATATGTCGCAGCCCCGCAAGTATCGAACCTGTTGCACTCGTTAAGCTGGGGAGTCGGCAAGCGGTCCATTTTGGTGCAACGTCCAAGGCGCCGGTTCGGACCCTTGCCCCCCGGTGCCGGAAAACTTCGGTAGCGGGTTTTTCCTCCCCTCTCGCAGCGGGTTGGCTATGGTTGATCCCAGAGGGGAACACACGCGACGCTTCATTCAAAAACAAGCCCAAGCGGAGTACCACAGATGGCGTTCTTCACCGCAGCCAGCAAAGCCGATTTCCAGCAACAACTGCAGACGGCCCTGGCGCAGCACATCAGTGAACAGGCACTGCCACAAGTAGCGCTGTTCGCCGATCAGTTCTTCGGCATCATCTCATTGGACGAACTTACCCAGCGCCGCTTAAGCGACCTGGCCGGTTGTACCCTGTCGGCCTGGCGCCTGCTGGAGCGCTTCGACCACGCCCAGCCCCAGGTGCGGGTGTACAACCCCGATTACGAACGCCACGGCTGGCAATCCACCCATACCGCCGTCGAAGTCCTGCACCACGACCTGCCTTTTTTGGTGGACTCGGTGCGTACCGAGCTCAACCGCCGCGGCTACAGCATCCACACCCTGCAGACCACCGTGCTGAGCGTGCGCCGCGGCGCCGATGGCAACCTGCTGGAAGTGCTGCCCAAGGGCACCCAGGGCGAGGGCGTGCTGCAAGAGTCGCTGATGTACCTGGAGATCGACCGCTGCGCCAACGCTGCCGAGCTGACCCTGCTGGCGCGTGAACTGGAGCAGGTGCTGGTGGAAGTGCGCGTGGCCGTGGGTGACTTCGAGCTGATGAAGGCCAAGGTGCGCGATGTGCTGCAGGTGGTGGAGCAAAGCGCCTACGCCGTCGACGCCGACGAGAAGGCCGAGATCAAGACCTTCCTGGAATGGCTGGTGAGCAACCACTTCACCTTCCTGGGCTATGAAGAATTCACCGTCGCCAATGACGCTGACGGCGGGCATCTGGTGTACGACGAAAGCTCGTTCCTGGGCCTGACCCGCCTGCTGCGCGCCGGCCTTACCGCCGATGACCTGCGCATCGAGGATTACGCGGTCAGCTACCTCAACGAACCGCTGCTGCTGTCGTTCGCCAAGGCGGCGCACCCCAGCCGCGTGCATCGCCCGGCCTACCCGGACTACGTGTCGGTGCGCCAGATCGACGAGAACGGCAAGGTCATCAAGGAATGCCGTTTCATGGGCCTGTACACCTCGTCGGTGTACGGTGAAAGCGTGCGCCAGATCCCTTACATCCGTCGCAAGGTGGCCGAGATCGAACGGCGCTCCGGCTTCGACGCCAAGGCACACCTGGGCAAGGAACTGGCCCAAGTGGTGGAGGTGCTGCCGCGCGATGATCTGTTCCAGACCCCGGTGGACGAGCTGTTCAGCACCGTGATGTCCATCGTCCAAATTCAGGAACGCAACAAGATCCGCGTGTTCCTGCGCAAGGACCCGTACGGTCGCTTCTGCTACTGCCTGGCCTATGTGCCGCGTGACGTTTATTCCACTGAAGTGCGGCAGAAAATCCAGCAGGTGCTGATGGAGCGCCTGAAGGCCAGCGACTGCGAGTTCTGGACCTTCTTCTCCGAATCGGTGCTGGCGCGCGTGCAGTTGATCCTGCGCGTGGACCCGAAAAACCGCATCGACATCGACCCGCTGCAACTGGAAAACGAAGTGGTGCAGGCCTGCCGTTCCTGGCAGGACGATTACGCCAGCCTTACCGTCGAGGCCTTTGGCGAGGCCCATGGCACCAACGTGCTGGCCGATTTCCCCAAGGGCTTCCCTGCCGGCTACCGCGAGCGCTTCGCCGCGCATTCGGCGGTGGTGGACATGCAGCACCTGCTGACCTTGTCGGAAAAACGCCCGCTGGTGATGAGCTTCTACCAGCCGCTGGCGCAGACCGGCAAACAGCAGCTGCACTGCAAGCTTTATCATGCCGACACCCCGCTGGCCCTGTCTGACGTGCTGCCGATCCTGGAGAACCTAGGCCTGCGCGTGCTGGGCGAATTCCCGTATCGCCTGCGCCACACCAACGGCCGCGAGTTCTGGATTCACGATTTCGCCTTCACCGCCGCCGAAGGCTTGAACCTGGACATCCAGCAGCTCAACGACACCTTGCAGGATGCTTTCGTGCACATCGTGCAGGGCGACGCCGAGAACGACGCCTTCAACCGCCTGGTGCTGACCGCCGGCCTGCCGTGGCGCGACGTGGCGCTGCTGCGTGCCTATGCCCGCTACCTCAAGCAGATCCGTCTGGGCTTCGACCTGGGCTACATCGCCAGCACCCTGAACAACCACACCGACATTGCCCGCGAGCTGACCCGGCTGTTCAAGACCCGCTTCTACCTGGCGCGCAAGTTGACCGGCGAAGACCTGGATGACAAGCAGCAGCGCCTGGAACAGGCCATTCTCACGGCCCTGGACGATGTACAGGTGCTCAACGAAGACCGCATCCTGCGCCGCTACCTGGACCTGATCAAGGCCACCCTGCGTACCAACTTCTACCAGCCCGACGCCAAGGGACACGCCAAGTCGTACTTCAGCTTCAAGTTCAACCCCAAGCTGATCCCCGAGCTGCCCAAGCCGGTGCCCAAGTTCGAGATCTTCGTCTACAGCCCGCGCGTGGAAGGCGTGCACCTGCGCTTCGGCAACGTGGCCCGTGGCGGCCTGCGTTGGTCGGATCGTGAAGAGGACTTCCGCACCGAGGTACTCGGCCTGGTGAAAGCCCAGCAGGTGAAGAACTCGGTGATCGTGCCGGTGGGCGCCAAGGGCGGTTTCCTGCCACGGCGCCTGCCGCTGGGTGGCAGCCGTGACGATATCCAGGCCGAGGGCATCGCCTGCTACCGCATCTTCATCTCTGGCCTGCTGGACATCACCGACAACCTCAAGGACGGCGGCGTGGTGCCACCGGCCAACGTGGTGCGGCACGATGACGACGACCCCTACCTGGTGGTGGCGGCCGACAAGGGCACCGCGACCTTCTCCGACATCGCCAACGGCATTGCCATCGATTACGGCTTCTGGTTGGGCGACGCCTTCGCCTCCGGCGGTTCGGCCGGTTACGATCACAAGAAGATGGGCATCACCGCCAAGGGCGCGTGGGTGGGCGTGCAGCGCCACTTCCGCGAGCGCGGTATCAACGTGCAGCAGGATGTGACCACCGTCATCGGCATCGGCGACATGGCCGGTGACGTGTTCGGCAACGGCCTGCTGATGTCCGACAAGCTGCAACTGGTGGCCGCCTTCAACCACCTGCACATCTTCATCGACCCCAACCCGGACCCGGCCACCAGCTTCGCCGAACGTCAGCGTCTGTTCGACCTGCCGCGCTCGGCCTGGAGCGACTACAACACCTCAATCATGTCCGAAGGTGGCGGCATCTTCCCGCGCAGCGCCAAGAGCATCGCCATCAGCCCGCAGATGAAGGCGCGCTTTGACATCGCCGCCGATCGCCTGACCCCCACCGAGCTGCTCAATGCGCTGCTCAAGGCACCGGTGGACCTGTTGTGGAACGGTGGCATCGGCACCTACGTCAAGGCCAGCCAGGAAAGCCACGCCGACGTCGGCGACAAGGCCAACGACGCCCTGCGCGTGAACGGCAACGAGCTGCGCTGCAAGGTGGTGGGCGAGGGCGGCAACTTGGGCATGACCCAACTGGGCCGCGTGGAATTCGGCCTGTTGGGCGGCGCCACCAACACCGACTTCATCGATAACGCCGGGGGCGTTGACTGCTCCGACCACGAGGTCAATATCAAGATCCTGCTCAACGAAGTGGTGCAGGCCGGCGACATGACCGAGAAGCAGCGCAACCAGTTGCTGGGCAGCATGACCGATGAAGTCGGCAACCTGGTGCTGGGCAACAACTACAAGCAGACCCAGGCCCTGTCCCTGGCGGCGCGTCGTGCCTACGAGCGCCTGGCCGAGTACAAGCGCCTGATGGCCGACCTGGAGAGCCGCGGCAAGCTGGATCGGGCCATTGAGTTCCTGCCCAGCGAGGAGCAACTGGTGGAGCGCGTGGCGGCCAACCAGGGCCTGACCCGCGCCGAGTTGTCGGTGCTGATTTCCTACAGCAAGATCGACCTCAAGGAAGCTTTGCTCAAGTCCCAGGTTCCCGATGACGACTACCTGACTCGCGACATGGAGACCGCGTTCCCGCCCAGCCTGGTGAACAAGTACGCCGATTCCATGCGTCGCCACCGCCTGAAGCGTGAAATCGTCAGCACTCAGATCGCCAACGACCTGGTCAACAACATGGGCATCACCTTCGTGCAGCGCCTGAAGGAGTCCACCGGCATGAGCCCGGCCAACGTGGCGGGTGCCTATGTGATCGTGCGCGACATTTTCCACCTGCCGCACTGGTTCCGTCAGATCGAAGCACTGGACTACCAGGTGGCTGCGGAGGTGCAGCTGACCCTGATGGACGAGCTGATGCGCCTGGGCCGTCGCGCCACGCGCTGGTTCCTGCGCAGTCGTCGCAACGAGCAAGACGCTGGCCGCGATGTGGCGCATTTCGGCCCACACATCGCCGCCCTGGGCCTCAAGCTCGATGAGCTGCTGGAGGGGCCGACCCGCGAAGTCTGGCAAACCCGCTACCAGGCCTATGTCGAGGCGGGCGTACCGGAACTGCTGGCGCGCATGGTGGCCGGTACCAGCCACCTGTACACCCTGCTGCCCATCATCGAAGCGTCCGACGTCACCGGCCACCATGCCGCAGAAGTGGCCAAGGCGTTCTTCGCCGTGGGCAGCTCCCTGGACTTGAACTGGTACCTGCAGCAAATCAGCAGCCTGCCCGTGGAAAACAACTGGCAGGCCCTGGCCCGCGAGGCGTTCCGCGACGACATCGACTTCCAGCAACGGGCGATCACCATCTCCGTGCTGCAGATGACCGATGCCCCTGCGGACATGGATGAGCGCGTGAAACTGTGGGCCGAACAGCACAAGAACATGGTGGTGCGCTGGCGCGCCATGCTCGATGAGCTGAAGGCTGCCACCGGCACCGACTACGCGATGTACGCGGTGGCCAACCGTGAGTTGATGGACCTGGCGTTGAGCGGTACTTCCCCGGCCTGAGGATGAACCGCTTCAGAAAAAGCCCGTCGATAACGACGGGTTTTTTTATGCCCCA
>KI547175.1:46412-52486 GCA_000497835.1 gamma proteobacterium L18
CCAGGTTTAGGCGGGCAGGGTTTCACCGGGCAGATTGGTTGACATCCATAACATGGTAGGGGGCGGCACCTGGCGAGGCATGTTCTTATTCAACCCATGGCCCGATTAATCCGGCGTGTGGAAACCTGACATGAGATAGCCGGCCGCTAACGGCCAGCCGGCCCGGTTTCTGATGCGCGATGCGAGGGTTTTCGTGTCGCTTTGAGGTACCGCTTCAACCGGGACTAAAGGGGATGCAGACCTGGGCAGGATTCAATACATCGATTACCGCAACACCGAGGATGGCACGGTCATGGCGTTCGAACGTGCGATGGAACATTGGCTGTAGCCTGTGATGCCTGATACATCAAATACCTCTGGCGACAGGGGTTTTCACAAGAGAAGGATCTCGACATGAAAACATTGGAAGGAAAGTCGTTCATAGCCACGCTTCAATGGTCCGGTGAAGGCAAAACCGGGCCGGTATCCTGCTATTACTCCATCCTGCCTGCTGAGGGTGGATGGCTTATGCGCCATGGCGATCCCGTGGAACTGAAGTTCGAATTCGTCAAGCTGACGGGGGAGGGGATGTGCTTCCGTATCTCCGGCGCCCCTGCTGCCGGCGAGTATGCGGGAGGCAAATTGGGGGTGAGCAGCGGAGGCTACCTGGGCTTCTATAAAGTCTCCGAAGCAAGCAATCTGTGGGTGCTCAACGTCAAGCAGCAGGCCAGCGACAGACGCTTCGACTTTGCCTGGGTGGAATCGACTGGGCGAGTGGTGGGCCTCAAGGATGAACTGCACTGGAATAAGGGTAATCCTGTTTCCCTCGGGTACCTTGGCGTTGGCCGGACCAAGCCTGCGATTTTCAACGCCAGCATTCTCAAGTGGCTGTGATGTCGTCGGATGGAGGAGCAAGGGCCTCAGGGGCTTTGCTGACGACCAAGGAGGTCAACATGAAAGACTTGATGGGTAACTCATTCGTCGCCTGCCTGGACTGCCTGGCCGGTGGTCGCCCCGGGGTCGTTGCGCTGTCGCAGCAGGCGATTGCCGGGCAGTCGGGTTGGCTGGAAACCAGCCATCTGGAGGATCGGGCAGTGCCACTGCACTTCACGTTCCTGAGCAGCAGCGAAGGCCGTTTTCTGTATGCCATCACCGGCGCCGAGACCGCCGGCTATTACGCCAAGGCCGCACTGGGCACCAGCCTGAATGGCTACCTGGGTATGTATCACTTGGCCAGCGTACAAAACGTCTGGAAATTCGATTTCGATGACACCGATGGCGAAGATTTCCGTCTGCGTGACAAGGATGGTTACCGTGTGGCAGTGGACGACCGTCCCCAGGACGGCGCGTTCTATCTGCCGGCCGATATCGGCAATCGGCGCTTGAGCGTCACCCGGGGCGAGATTGCCCGCTTTGCCTTGCGCCACCCGCGCACGCTGGGTTGAACCCAAGTGAAAACGGATTCACCTCACTGTATGGAAAAAGACCAAGGAGGTCACATGAGCAAGTATCACCAAGGATCGTTCATTGCGCAGTTGTACAGCACCACACCCGGCCACGAAGGCTGTGTACGGGTCACCGAACACGGTGCGGTGCCGACTGACGATGGTTGGCTGACCCTTGACGAAAATGCGCAGCTAATACTGTTCAATTTCGTCTACCAGACGCAAACCGACGATCGTATTCACTTCAAGATCACCGCCGTACAACCGGGCCGCTGGGAAGGCACCACCCTGGAGCTGAGCCGCAACGATTACCTGGGGCTGTACTCCACGACATCCACTGCCGATTTCTGGAAGGTCGAACCGCTGGGGGATTGGCAGAAGGACAGCACGCTGGACTTTATTCTGCGCTCGCACCATGGACGGCAGGTCGGCATCTACAAGGGGCAGTATCTGACGCTGGGTACCGAGCCTGTAGCCACGTTCCAGGCCAGGATCGTGGCCCGCGCAGCTGACGAAATCGGGCTGTCGCGTTCTATCTGAGCAGGGAGGTCAGTATGAAAGCGTTAATGGAAAAATCGTTTGCTGCAAAACTGTC
This sequence comes from gamma proteobacterium L18, assembly GCA_000497835.1. GTDB lineage: Bacteria > Pseudomonadota > Gammaproteobacteria > Pseudomonadales > Pseudomonadaceae > Aquipseudomonas. The sequence goes on from KI547175.1 coordinate 48,432, forward strand.
GTGCACGCTGGATGGGGGGCGGCATTATGTCGTGCTGTCGGGAGCGCCCACGATTTTCCAGCGGGGCTGGCTAATGCCTGCCTATGACCCGCGCAAACCGTTGGTGGAATTCACGTTCACCTATTTGAGCAAAACGGAGGACCGTTACCATTACGCGATTACCGGCGGCGAGGGGGAGGGCGAATTCGCCAATGCGGCGCTGGGCGTCAGCCACAACGGTTATGTTGGCTTGTATGCATCCGCTTCCGTGGACAACGTATGGAAGTTCGATTTTACCGAGGCTGACGCGGCGGGAAACGGCTTCTGGTTGCGAGACAAGGATGGCCAGAGAATCGCCAGGTACGAGGCACCCGTGGCGGGCATTGCTTATCTCCCAGGCGTGGGGGGGCGTTTTTTCAACGTTGCGGCGGGTGACGTCACACGGTTTGAGTTGTTCGATGTGCGCTTGCTGGAGTGAATCCTGATTGCTGCCGCGCACAAAAAAGGGTTGCCTCCTGACGAAGGCAACCCTTTTTCATTTACCCGTCAACCACCCGGGCATTCAGCGTGGCCTCAGGCCTGAACCACCGGAATGTTCGCGCTGGCAGCAGCCTCGCGGAACTCGGCGATCTGGTCGAAGCTCAGGTAGCGGTAAACGTCGGCAGCCATGCTGTCGATGTTCTTCGCGTATTCCATGTACTCTTCCACGGTTGGCAGTTTGCCCAGGATCGAGGCAACGGCAGCCAGCTCGGCGGAGGCCAGGAACACGTTGGCACCATCGCCCAGACGGTTCGGGAAGTTACGGGTCGAGGTCGACACCACGGTGCTGTTCGGCTCGACGCGTGCCTGGTTACCCATGCACAGCGAGCAGCCCGGCATTTCCATGCGCGCGCCGGCTTTGCCGTAGATGCCGTAGTAGCCTTCCTCGGTCAGCTGGTGGGCGTCCATCTTGGTCGGCGGCGACAGCCACAGGCGGGTTGGCAGTTGGCCTTTGACCTGATCCAGCAGTTTACCGGCAGCGCGGAAGTGACCGATGTTGGTCATGCACGAACCGATGAACACTTCGTCGATCTTCTGGCCTTGAACGGTGGACAGCAGGCGAGCGTCGTCCGGGTCGTTAGGGGCGCAGAGCACTGGCTCCTTGACGTCGGCCAAGTCGATTTCGATGATTTCGGCGTATTCGGCGTCGGCATCGGCGGTCAGCAGTTCAGGGTTGGCCAGCCAGGCTTCCATCGCTTGGGCGCGACGTTCCATGGTGCGCGCATCGCCGTAGCCTTCGCTGATCATCCAGCGCAGCAGGGTGATGTTCGACTTCAGGTACTCGGCGATGGCCTTTTCCGGCAGCTTGATGGTGCAACCGGCGGCAGAGCGCTCGGCCGAGGCGTCGGACAGTTCGAACGCTTGCTCGACGGTCAGCTCATCCAGGCCTTCGATTTCCAGGATGCGACCCGAGAAGGCGTTGATCTTGCCTTTTTTCTCGACGGTCAGCAGGCCTTTCTGGATGCCGTAGTAAGGGATGGCGTGTACCAGGTCACGCAGGGTGATGCCTGGTTGCAGTTTGCCCTTGAAGCGCACCAGTACCGATTCAGGCATGTCCAGTGGCATTACGCCAGTGGCTGCGGCGAAGGCGACCAGGCCCGAACCGGCTGGGAACGAGATGCCGATCGGGAAACGGGTGTGCGAGTCACCACCGGTACCGACGGTGTCCGGCAGCAGCATGCGGTTCAGCCAGCTGTGGATGATGCCGTCGCCTGGGCGCAGGGAAACGCCGCCGCGAGTGCGAATGAAGTCCGGCAGGGTGTGGTGGGTAACCACGTCGATCGGCTTCGGATAGGCAGCGGTGTGGCAGAACGACTGCATGACCAGGTCAGCGGAGAAGCCCAGGCACGCCAGGTCTTTCAGCTCGTCGCGGGTCATCGGGCCGGTGGTGTCTTGCGAACCCACGGTGGTCATTTTCGGTTCGCAGTAGGTGCCCGGGCGTACGCCCTTGCCCACTGGCAGGCCGCAGGCCTTGCCGACCATCTTCTGTGCCAGGGTGAAGCCCTTGCCAGTGTCGACCGGCGCTTCCGGCAGCTTGAACAGGTCGGTTGGGCCCAGGCCCAGCTCGGCGCGCGCTTTTTCGGTCAGACCACGGCCGACGATCAGCGGGATACGGCCGCCGGCGCGGACTTCGTCCAACAGCACCGGGGTTTTCATTTCAAAGGTGGTGATGACTTCGTCGGTACCGTGCTTGCAGACTTTGCCAGCGTGCGGGTACAGGTCGATCACGTCGCCCATGTTGATGTTCGAGACATCGAATTCGATCGGCAGGGCGCCGGCGTCTTCCATGGTGTTGTAGAAGATCGGGGCGATTTTGGAGCCGAAGCAGAAACCACCGGCGCGCTTGTTAGGCACGTAAGGGATGTCGTCACCGAAGAACCACAGCACCGAGTTGGTCGCCGATTTACGCGACGAACCGGTACCGACCACGTCACCTACGTAGGCGATCGGGAAGCCTTCGCCACGCATCTGCTCGATTTGCTTCATCGGGCCGATGGAGCCTTGCACGTCCGGAACGATACCGTCACGGGCCATTTTCAGCATGGCCAGGGCGTGCAGCGGGATGTCAGGGCGCGACCAGGCGTCGGGGGCAGGGGACAGGTCGTCGGTGTTGGTTTCGCCGGTGACCTTGAACACGCGCAGGCTGATCTTGTCGGCCAGCACCGGGCGCTTCTTGAACCACTCGCCGTCAGCCCAGGACTGCAACACGCTTTTGGCGTGTTCGTTGCCGTTCTTGGCTTTTTCCGCCACGTCGTGGAAAGCGTCGAACATCAGCAGGGTGTGCTTGAGTTGTTCGGCGGCAACAGCGGCCAGCTCGGCGCTGTCCAGCAGCTCAACCATGGTGGCGATGTTGTAGCCGCCTTGCATGGTGCCCAGCAGCTCGACGGCACGTTTCTTGTCGATCAGCGGGGAGGTGGCTTCGCCCTTGGCGATGGCGGAGAGGAAACCGGCCTTCACGTAGGCCGCTTCGTCCACACCTGGTGGAACGCGGTTGGTGATCAGGTCGACAAGGACGGCTTCTTCGCCAGCGGGAGGATTCTTCAACAGCTCGACCAGGCCGGCTGTTTGTTCGGCGTTAAGCGGCTGGGGCACGATACCCTGGGCGGCACGCTCTTCGATGTGTTTGCGGTAGGCTTCAAGCACAGTTATTACCCTCATCAGTGGTCCCTGTCCGGGACGCTCATCCAGTCATTTCTGCGCCCATGCGCCGCACGGCTTTATGAGCCGTCAAGCCTGGGCCGCAGAAATTCCTTGTAGAAGCTGCTTTCAAAGTTTTACGCCTCCAGAACGGGGAGCTGATGAGGGCTGGCGCCAGGTATTCGAGCCTGCAAATACCTGCGCCAACGCCGTTCTGTCGGATAACTGTGCTCGTGACGCTTTGAAAACAGCTTCTAGCGGACATTGGTGCCTAAAAAGGCAGCGTGATTCTACGGCAAAAATTCCAGAAAGGTAAGTTAAGCCCTACCACTTCGGGGGTGATCATCCTTAGACAAAGGGCTAACATGGCCGCCTGTCTTACTTTTCAATGCGTTGCCAAGCCATGTCCAACCAGTCCATCAAGACCCCCTGCGTAGGCCTCTGCTCCACGGTTTACGGGGACCTCGTGTGCCGCGGCTGCAAACGCTTCCACCACGAAGTGATCCACTGGAATGGTTATGACGAAGAAGCCAAGCGCGCGGTGTGGCTGCGCCTGGAACAGCTTTTGGTGCAGGTGATGGTCGCCAAGCTGGAAATCTTCGACAAGGACAAGCTGCGCCTTCAGCTGGAGCAACGCAAGATCCGTTTTGTACCTAATCAATCCGAATACTGCTGGGCGTACCAGTTGATTGCCCGAGGTGCGCGGGTGATCAACCAGTTGGAGGCCTATGGCATGGTCTTGCTGCCCGAATTCCGTGATTGGGAGCTGCCGGATCTGCGCGATGCCATTGATCGGGAATTTTTCCTGTTGTCCGAGGCGCACTACGAGCGCTATATCGCGCCGGGTTTTTTGCAGGATGCGTTTCCTGGGTAGATTTGCGGGGTGGCTACTGGCCTCA
>KI547175.1:53289-55220 GCA_000497835.1 gamma proteobacterium L18
ACAGTGTTCACTTCAGGTACAGGTGTACTCTGTGGGAGCAAAGCTTGCTCGCGATGAGGCCAGTAGCCGCAACACATCACCCCCGGGCCAATTCCTCCAGATGCGCGATGATCTCATCGGTCTTGAGCACCAGCACATCGCTCTCCAGCGCATCGAGCACCACCTCCGCGGTATTGCCGATCAACGCCCCCGACACCCCGGTGCGCGCCACCGTACCGATCACCGTCACCGCTGCATTGAGCTTGTGCGCCGTAAACGGGATCAGCACATCCGCCGGTCCCTCGGCGATGTGCAGGTGCGCGTCGTCGATGTCGAATTCAGCCTGAAACGCCGCACATTGCTCGCGATAACGCGCCTCGATGGTTTCCTTGAGCTGAAAGGTCGGGTCGGCCGCCGACAGCATGGGCGAGGGGTGGGCGGCGATAACGTGCAGGTCGCCCTTGGCCAGGCGCGCGATGTCGAAACCGTGTTCGATGATGTTGCCGTGCAGGTGACGGTGTTCGCCGTCTGCATTGCCCACATCGACGGCAGCCAGGATCACGCCGTGGGTCCAGGGGCGCTCGCTCTTGACCATCAATACCGCGCAGGGGCAATGGCGCAGCAGTTTCCAGTCGGCGGGGGTCAGCAAAAAGCGCTTCAGGGCACTTTCATGCCGGTGCTGCTTGATGACCAGCCCGCAGCCTTCTGCCTGTTGCACCTTGATGATGGTTTTCTCCAGGCTACCTTCCCAGGCTTGCTCGGCGGTGGCGGTGAAGCCATCGTCGTGCAGTTGGCTGATCAGCAGGGACAGCAGGGCGCTGTGCTCCTGGTGCGGGTCGCACATCAGCAGATGCATATGCGCCTGGGTGACGCCGGCGATCAGCTTGGCGCGGGTCAGCGCCTGGCTATGGGCGTGTTCGGGGTCCAGCACCACCAGAAGGCTGCGGATCGCTTGCATGACGGTTCTCCCGCGCGGGTAGGGATATGAAGGCGTCTGCCTACTATAGACAGCCGTCAGTCAGGCCCGTTGACCTCTATCAAGCATAGCGGCTGGCGATCTGCCGTGGGGTCCGTATAATCGGCCGCTTTTGCCCACCGCCAGGAGTTGCGCATGCTGTCTGAAATCCATGAGTTCCTCGGTTGCAGGACGCCGCAGGCCTGGGTCGAGGCGGCCCTGGCCGATCAGGAAACCATGCTGATCGACCACAAGAACTGCGAATTCAAGGCCGCCAGCACCGCGCTGAGCCTGATCGCCAAGTACTGCACCCACGCCGACCTGATCAACATGATGTCGCGGCTGGCCCGTGAGGAGCTGGTGCATCACGAACAGGTGATCCGCCTGATGAAGCGCCGCAAGATCGATCTGCGGCCGCTGCACGCTGGGCGCTACGCCTCGGGCCTGCGCAAGGTGGTGCGCAGCCACGAACCGGTGAAGTTGGTGGATACCCTGGTGGTGGGCGCGTTCATCGAAGCGCGTAGTTGCGAGCGTTTCGAGGCGCTGGTGCCGCACCTGGATGAAGAGCTGGGCACCTTCTATCACGGCCTGCTCAAGAGCGAAGCGCGGCATTACCAGGGCTACCTGAAGCTGGCGCATCAATACGGCGACGCCAAGGATATCGCCCAGACCATCGAGAAGGTCCGCGCTGTTGAAGCCGACCTGATCCTCAGCCCCGACCCTGAATTCCGCTTCCATAGCGGCGTGCCTGCGACCGCGTAACTTCTCCAACGTCTGGCGAACAAAGCTGCCAACGCCGCTCAAACAGGCCATGGCACGTTGCAACAAATGTGGGAGCGGGCTCTGCCCGCGATGCGCCGCGCGGGCGGCGCTCGATCTCGAGATCAACGGAAAGGCCACGACCTGCACCTTTGCGCCGTGACGCGGTCCCAATCCAGGTAGACCGGGTTTCCTTCAAACGCCCCCGCTGAAGACAGTGTCACGGCCGCCAGGTGCC
>KI547175.1:55655-73307 GCA_000497835.1 gamma proteobacterium L18
GCTGAAGACAGTGTCACGGCCGCCAGGTGCCAGGCGATGTTTTTCTGCCGCTTTGAGATCGAGCGCCGCCCGCGCGGCGCATCGCCGCCTCACGGCAGCTCCTACATTTGTTGCAACGTGCCATGGCCTGTCGGGTCGGCGTCGCCCGCCCATCGTCTAAATAATAAGCAAGCTAACAATTTAGTTTGACATTAGCTGCCTAGGCAGTAACATTGTGTGAACATTACTGCCTAGGCAGGCTTTTACACGATGAGACACTTCACCCCCGAAAACTTCCGCAACTGCACGATCGGCCTGCTGCTGGGCCGCGCGTCGTCGGTCAAGGACCGCATCCTCGACACCCACCTGGTGCCCGAGGGCGTCACCGCCGCGCAATTCAAGGTGCTGTTGATCATGGAACAGTTCGGTGTCGACCGGCCGGCCGAGCTGTGCCGCTACCTGTCGCTGGACAGCGGCTCGATGACGCGCATGCTCGACCGCCTGGAACAGAAGGCGCTGATTGTGCGCCGCCCCTGTGCTGACGATCGCCGTCAGGTGCGGGTAGGGCTGACCGGCGCCGGCCTTGAGCTGGCGGGCAAGTTGCCGGTGGTGGGGTCCGACGCCATGAACGAGCTGGTGGGCGTGCTGGAGCCGGATGAACTGGAAAGCCTGGAACGAATCTTAACCAAAGTATTGCTGGCGGCAGGGGACACCCTCACCGCCTTGCGGGTAGGTGCAAAATGAGCGGCAAGTCCTTACGTAATCGGTTCAGCCTGGTGTTTTTGGCCATGAGCCTGGCCGGCTGCGCCAATTTCCACGGGTTGAACACTTCGGGCGTCGCCACCGACGCCAAAACCCTGCACGCCGACGGCACGCTCAAGGGCGTGACCCTGTCGCCGGCCGCCTGGCCCAAGGCCGACTGGTGGAAGAGCCTGGGCGACGATCAGCTCGACGGCCTGATACGCGAAGCGCTGCGTGACAGCCCCGACATGCAGGTGGCCGCGGCCCGTGCCCATCAGGCCGACGCTGCTGCCTATGCCGTCGACGCCTCGCGCATGCCGACCCTGGATGCCCAGGCCGGCGTGACCCGCGAGCGCCTGCCCAAGGTGCAGGACCCGCAAGGCGTGGGCGGCCTGTACGCCACCGTGCGCCAGGCCGATTTGGCCTTCAATTACAGCTTCGACCTGTGGGGCGGCCAGCGCGATGCCTGGGAAGCCGCACTGGGCCAGGCCCGTGCCGCTGAAGTGGATCGCCAGGCCGCTGCCCTGACCCTGGCCGCCGACGTGGCCCGTGCCTACAGCGACCTGGGCCAGGCCTACATCATGGACGATCTGGCCCAGGAAGACCTCAAGCGCACCCAGCAGATGCTCAACCTGGGCCAGCGCCGCCTCAAGGCCGGCATCGACAGCGACTACCAGTTCCAGCAGACCGAAAGCCTGGCGGCCACCTCCCAGGCGTCGGCCGAGGACGCCAAGAAACGCCTGCAAAGCGCGCGCATCGCCCTGGCCGTGTTGCTGGGCAAAGGCCCGGACCGCGCCAACGAGATCGCCCGCCCGAAAGTACTGCAAGCCAGCGCCGTGGCCCTGCCGTCGGTGCTGCCGGCCGAGCTGCTGGGCCGCCGTCCCGACCTGGTCGCCGCGCGCTGGCGTGTCGAGGCTGCGAGCAAGGACGTGGCCGCGAGCAAGACACGCTTCTACCCCAACCTCAACCTGAGCGCCCAGGCGGGCACGCAGTCGTTGCTGGGTGACGCGCTGTTCGGCAGCGCCAGCAAGTTCTTCACCATCGCCCCGACCGTGTCGCTGCCGATCTTCGACGGTGGCCGCCTGCGCGCCGCCCTCGACGCCAAGGACGCCGACTACGACCTGGCGGTGGCGCAGTACAACAAGAGCCTGGTCAAGGCCCTTGGCGATGTCAGCGACACCATCAACCAGTTGCACGCCATCGACCTGCAGATCAAGGCGCAGGAACGCGCCGCCAGCATCGCCAAACAGTCGTTCGACACCGGCACCCTGCGTTACGGGTCGGGTATCGGCAACTACGTGGACGTGCTGACCATCGAACAGCAACTGCTGCAAGCCCAGCGCCAACTGGCCAGCCTCAACGCCGAGCAGATCGACCTGTCGATCCAGTTGATGCAAGCCCTTGGCGGCGGTTACCAGGGCGAAAACGTCGCCCAGGCAGCCGCCACTCCCGCACACGCAACACAGACTGAATAAGCAAGGTATCTGTCATGGCTACTGCCTCCGCTACAAACTCCCCGGACAAGGCGCCGGGCACGGAACAACCCAACGCTGGCAACCCGCGCAAGCGCAAGGTGATGTTGTTCATTCTGCTGTTGGTGGTGATCCTCGGCGGCCTGGGCACCTGGGGCTGGTACGAAATGTACGGCCGCTGGAGCGAAAGCACCGATGACGCCTACGTGAACGGCAACGTGGTGGAAATCACCCCACTGGTCACCGGCACCGTCACCAGCATCGGCGCCGACGACGGCGACCTGGTGCACGCCGGCCAAGTGCTGCTGGAATTCGACCCGGCCGATGCCAAGGTCAACCTGCAAAGCGCCCAGGCCAACCTGGCCAAGGCCGTGCGCCAGGCGCGCAGCCTGTACAGCAACGTCGACGGTTCCAAGGCGCAGTTGCTGTCGCGCCAGACCGACCTGAAAAAGGCCCAGGACAATTACGACCGTCGTCGTACCCTGGCGGCCGGCGGGGCGATTTCCCAGGAAGAACTGTCCCACGCCCGTGATGACCTGAACGCCGCCCAGGCGGCCGTGGCCAACGCCCAGCAAGCGCTCAAGAGCAGCACCGCGCTGGTGGATGACACCACCGTGGCTACCCATCCGGACGTGATGGCCGCCGCCGCGCAACTGCGTCAGGCCTACCTGGCCAATGCCCGTACCACCCTGATCGCACCCGTGACCGGCTACGTGGCCAAGCGCACCGTGCAACTGGGGCAGCGCATCCAGCCAGGCACCGCGACCATGGCGGTGATTCCGCTGGATCAGATCTGGATCGACGCCAACTTCAAGGAAACCCAACTGAGCAAGATGCGCATCGGCCAGACGGTGGACATCACCGCCGACCTGTACGGCAGCGACGTCAAGTTCAGCGGCACCGTCGACAGCCTGGGTGCCGGTACCGGCAGCGCCTTTGCCCTGCTGCCAGCGCAGAACGCGACCGGCAACTGGATCAAGATCGTGCAGCGCGTGCCGGTGCGTATCCACCTGAACCCCGACGAGCTGAAAAACCACCCGCTGCGCATCGGCCTGTCCACCGTGGTCGACGTCAATCTGCACGACCAGAGCGGCCCGGTACTGGCCCAGCAGCCGCCGCAGAAAGCCACGTTCAGCACCCAGGTCTACGACCGCCAATTGGGTGAGGCTGACGACATGATCGCCCGCCTGATCCACGACAACAGCGTTGGCGCTGCCGCCGGCACTGCCCAACGCTGATTCGCCGATCCCAGGCCCCGCCGCCCATGCGCGGGGCCTGTCTGACTTTTTTCCTGGGGATTTGCGATGAGTAACGCTTCCTTCAAGCCGCCCAGCCTGCTGCTCAGCACCATCGGCCTGTCGCTGGCGACGTTCATGCAGGTGCTCGACACCACCATCGCCAACGTGGCGCTGCCGACCATTTCCGGCAACCTGGGCGTGAGCTCCGAGCAGGGCACCTGGGTGATCACCTCGTTTGCGGTGAGCAACGCCATCGCCTTGCCGCTGACCGGTTGGCTGAGCCGCCGCTTTGGCGAGGTGAAACTGTTCCTGTGGGCCACCATCCTGTTCGTGCTGGCCTCGTTCCTGTGCGGTATTTCCACCTCCATGCCTGAACTGGTCGGCTTCCGCGTACTGCAAGGCGTGGTGGCGGGGCCGTTGTACCCCATGACCCAAACGCTGCTGATTGCGGTGTACCCCCGGCGAAAAGGGGGATGGCACTGGCACTGCTGGCCATGGTCACGGTGGTGGCGCCCATTGCCGGGCCTATTCTGGGTGGCTGGATCACGGACAGTTACAGCTGGCCGTGGATTTTCTTCATCAACGTGCCGATCGGCATCTTCGCCTGCCTGGTGGTGCGCCAGCAGTTGGCGGCACGGCCTGTGGTCACCAGCCGCCAGCCCATGGACTACGTGGGGCTGATTGCCTTGATCATCGGTGTCGGCGCCTTGCAGATCGTGCTGGACAAGGGCAACGATGCCGACTGGTTCGAGTCCAACTTCATCATCATCGGCTCGGTGATCTCGGCCATCGCCTTGGCGTTCTTCGTTATCTGGGAGCTGACTGACGCGCACCCGGTGGTGAACCTCAAGCTGTTCAAGTACCGCAACTTCCGCTACGGCACCATTGTGCTGATCCTGGGCTATGCCGGCTTCTTCGGCATCAACCTGATCCTGCCCCAGTGGCTGCAGACGCAGTTGGGTTACACCGCTACCTGGGCGGGCCTGGCGGTGGCGCCGCTGGGCATATTGCCGGTGTTGATGTCGCCGTTCGTGGGCAAGTACGCCACCAAGTTCGACCTGCGGATTCTGGCAGGGCTGGCGTTCCTGGCCATCGGCACCAGCTGCTTCATGCGGGCCGGATTCACCAATGAGGTGGACTTTAACCACGTGGCGCTCGTGCAGATGTTCATGGGGATCGGTGTGGCGCTGTTCTTCATGCCGACGCTGACCATCCTGCTGTCGGACCTGCCGCCGCACCAGATCGCCGACGGCTCGGGCCTGGCCACCTTCCTGCGGACCCTGGGCGGCAGCTTCGCAGCGTCGCTGACCACGTGGATCTGGATCCGCCGGGCGGATCAGCACCATGCCTACCTGACGGAAAGCGTGACCGTGTACGACCCGGCCACCCAGCACACCATCCAGCAAATGGGTGGGGCAGGGCTCAAGACGTATCAGCAGCTGGATGGGATTGTCGAGGCGCAGGCGTACATGCTCTCCACCGTGGATTACTTCACGCTGCTGGGGTGGATGTTCATGGGCTTGATGTTGATCGTGTGGCTGGCCAAGCCGCCGTTTGCGGCCAAGGCGGGGCCTGAGGCTTCAGGGCATTGATCGGTGGTGCCTGGTTCCAGGGCAGAGCCCTGTCCTACACCGATCGGGCCATGTGTGTCAGTTAGGCAAAACGGTCCGCTTTTGGAAGGCTCACAGGTCTACCTGTGAAATGACCAAAGGCGGACCGCTTTGCATCACTGACGCCACTGCCGCGACCGGTGTAGGACAGGGCTTTGCCCTGGAATCAGGCACCGCAAATCAAAAACTAAACGCCGCCAACGACATCCCCTGCTCATCCACCTGCAACGCCCATCCTTCCTTGTCCCAATCCCCCAGCACAATCCGCCGCGCGGGCGCACCGCCCACGTGCAGCTTGTGGATGGCTGGCCGGTGGGTGTGCCCGTGGATCAACGTGGTCACCTTGTACTGGGCCATGATCCGCGGCACCTCTTCAGGCGTCACGTCGACGATCTCATTGGCCTTCATCCGCGTTTGCGCGCGGCTTTCGCTGCGCAGCTTGCGCGCCAGCTTGTGGCGGGTGCGCAGCGGCAAGTGTCGCAGGATGAACAGCGTCAGCGGGTTGCGCAGGATGCGGCGCATGCGCATGTAGCCTTCATCCAGGGTGCACAGGCTGTCGCCGTGCATCAGCAACACCGGCTCGCCGTAGAAGTCGACCACGCTGGGGTCGGCCAGCAGCGTGGCGCCGGCAGCCTTGCAAAAGCGCTTGCCGATCAGGAAGTCGCGGTTGCCGTGCATCAGGAAGATCTTCGTGCCACTGTCGCTCAATGCGCGCAGGGCCTCGCCGATCGAAAGCTGGTAGGGGCTGGCACCATCGTCGCCAATCCAGGCTTCGAAAAAGTCCCCCAATATATAAAGAGCGCTCGCCGAGCGCGCGCGCCCGGCGAGAAACTCCAGAAACGCCCGGGTAATGTCCGGGCGTTCTTCCTGCAGGTGCAGATCGGAGATCAGCAGAATCACTCAACGATCTCGGCTTTCTCGATGATCACGTCTTCAACTGGTACGTCCTGGTGGCCCGACTTGGAGCCAGTGGCCACGCCCTTGATCTTGTCGACCACGTCGTTGCCTTCTACCACTTCACCGAACACGGCGTAGCCCCAGCCCTGAACGGTCGGTGCGCTGTGGTTCAGGAAGGTGTTGTCGGCGACGTTGATGAAGAACTGCGCCGAAGCCGAATGCGGCTCCATGGTGCGGGCCATGGCCACGGTGTACTTGGTGTTGGAGAGGCCGTTGTTGGCTTCGTTCTGGATGCTTGGGCGCTTGTCTTTCTTTTCCTTCATGCCTGGCTCGAAACCGCCGCCCTGGATCATGAAGTTGCTGATGACGCGGTGGAATACGGTGTTGGCGTAGTGGCCAGCGTTGACGTACTCGATGAAGTTTTCCACGGTTTTTGGCGCTTTTTCAGCGTTGAGCTGCAGCACGATGTCGCCGAAGTTGGTGGTCAGTTTTACTTTGGACATTTCAGGATTCGCTCTTTTCTGGAGAATTTGGCGGGTCGTTATAACCCTGACGCGCAGTTTACAGGTCGCGATACGCATTTCGAGGCTGTTTTTTCGCAGACGGCCGGCGAAACCCGGCAGACTGGCCTGTCAGCGACTTGACAGCTTCGGCTATGATAAGCGCTTTGATTTAGTCGGCCTACCCATGGCCACAGGTACGTTTTCAAGGATCCTATGAGCAAGCCCACCGCCGATAACGCTCCCAATGCCGCAAACGCCAAAGGCGCGCCGGTAGTTCCCACCAATTTCCTGCGGCCGATCCTGCAGGCCGACCTGGACTCGGGCAAGCACGCCAGCATCGTCACGCGCTTCCCGCCAGAGCCCAACGGCTACCTGCACATCGGTCACGCCAAGTCGATCTGCGTCAACTTTGGCCTGGCCAAAGAGCTGGGCGGCGTGTGCCACCTGCGCTTCGACGACACCAACCCGGCCAAGGAAGACCAGGAATACATCGACGCCATCGAGCGTGACGTGAAATGGCTGGGCTTCGACTGGGCCGGTGAGGTGCGCTACGCCTCGCAGTATTTCGACCAGTTGCACGACTGGGCCGTTGACCTGATCAAGTCGGGCAACGCCTACGTGTGCGACCTGACCCCCGAGCAGGCCCGTGAATACCGCGGCAGCCTGACCGAGCCTGGCAAGAACAGCCCGTTCCGCGAGCGTTCGGTGGAAGAGAACCTGGACCTGTTCGCCCGCATGAAGGCCGGCGAGTTCCAGGACGGCGAGCGCGTGCTGCGTGCCAAGATCGACATGGCCTCGCCGAACATGAACCTGCGCGACCCGATCCTGTACCGTATCCGTCATGCCCATCACCACCAGACCGGTGACAAGTGGTGCATCTACCCCAACTATGACTTCACCCACGGTCAGTCCGACGCCATCGAAGGCATCACCCACTCCATCTGCACCCTGGAGTTCGAGGGCCATCGTCCGCTGTACGAGTGGTTCCTGGACCACCTGCCGGTGCCGTGCAAGCCGCGCCAGTACGAGTTCAGCCGCCTGAACCTGAGCTACACCGTGACCAGCAAGCGCAAGCTCAAGCAACTGGTTGACGAGCAGCACGTACAGGGCTGGGATGACCCGCGCATGTCCACCCTGTCGGGCTTCCGTCGTCGTGGCTACACCGCCGCCTCGATTCGCAACTTCTGCGAAATGATCGGCACCAACCGTTCCGACGGCGTGGTCGACATGAACATGCTGGAATTCAGCATCCGTGACGACCTGGACCGCCACGCCCCGCGCGCCATGTGCGTGCTGCGCCCGCTGAAGGTGACCATCACCAACTACCCCGAAGGCCAGGAAGAAACCCTGGAGCTGCCGCGCCACCCGAAAGAAGACATGGGTGTTCGCGTGCTGCCGTTCGCCCGCGAAATCTACATCGACCGCGACGACTTCATGGAAGAGCCGCCAAAGGGCTACAAGCGCCTGGAACCGGCCGGTGAAGTGCGCCTGCGCGGCAGCTACGTGATCCGCGCCGACGAGGCCATCAAGGACGCCGACGGCAACATCGTCGAACTGCTGTGCAGCTACGACCCCGACACCCTGGGCAAAAACCCGGAAGGCCGCAAGGTCAAGGGTGTGATCCACTGGGTGCCGGCCGCCGCCAGCGTGGAGTGCGAAGTGCGCCTGTACGATCGCCTGTTCCGCTCCCCAAGCCCGGAAAAGGCCGAGGAAGGCCAGACCTTCCTGGACAACATCAACCCTGATTCGCTGCAAGTGCTGACCGGTTGTCGTGCCGAGCCTTCGCTGGCCAATGCACAGCCGGAAGACCGCTTCCAGTTCGAGCGCGAAGGCTACTTCTGCGCCGACCTGAAAGACACCCAGCCTGGTCGTCCGGTATTCAACCGTACCGTCACCCTGCGCGACTCGTGGGGCAGCTAAGGAATCATCGTGCTCAGCATTTACAACACGCTCACCAAGAGCAAGGAAGTCTTCAAGCCGCTGGACGGCAACAAGGTCCGCATGTACGTATGCGGCATGACCGTCTACGACTTCTGCCACATCGGCCATGGCCGCAGCATGATCGCCTTCGACCTGGTGACCCGCTGGCTGCGCCATAGTGGCTACGACTTGACGTACGTACGCAACATCACCGACATCGACGACAAGATCATCAACCGTGCCCGGGAAAACGGCGAAAGCTTCGACGCCCTGACCGAACGCATGATCGCCGCGATGCACGAGGACGAAGCGCGCCTGAACATCCTCAAGCCGGACCTGGAGCCGCGTGCCACCGACCATATCGCCGGCATGCACGCCATGATCCAGACCCTGATCGACAAGGGTTACGCCTACGCCCCGGGCAACGGCGACGTGTACTACCGCGTCGGCAAGTTCCAGGGTTACGGCAAGCTGTCGCGCAAGAAGATCGAAGACCTGCGCATCGGTGCCCGCATCGAAGTGGACGAGTCCAAGCAGGACCCGCTGGACTTCGTGCTGTGGAAAGGCGTAAAGCCGGGCGAGCCGAGCTGGGAATCGCCATGGGGCCCGGGCCGTCCGGGCTGGCACATCGAGTGCTCGGTGATGTCGACCTGCTGCCTGGGCGACACGTTCGATATCCACGGCGGTGGCAACGACCTGGAGTTCCCGCACCACGAGAACGAGATCGCCCAGAGCGAGGCCGCCACCGGCCAGCAGTACGCCAATGCCTGGATGCACTGCGGCATGATCCGCATCAATGGCGAGAAGATGTCCAAGTCGTTGGGCAACTACTTCACCATTCGCGACGTGCTGGCCAAGTATCACCCGGAGGTGGTGCGCTACCTGCTGGTGTCCAGCCACTACCGCAGCTCCATCAACTACTCCGAGGACAGCCTGCGCGAGTCCAAGGGCGCGCTGGAGCGTTTCTACCATGCGCTCAAGGGCCTGCCGGCGGTTGCCGCCAGCGGTGGTGAGGACTACGTCACGCGTTTCACCGACGCGATGAACGATGACTTCGCCACGCCTGAAGCCTGCGCGGTGCTGTTTGACCTGGTGCGCGAGATCAATCGTCTGCGCGACAGTGATGTCGACGCGGCGGCGGGTCTGGCGGCGCGCTTGCGTGAGCTGGGTGGGTTGCTGGGTGTGCTGCAACTGGAAGCCGATGACTTCCTGCGTGCCGGCGCCGAAGGCAAGGTCGACGCGGCCGAAGTCGACGCCTTGATCGCCGCGCGCCTGGCGGCGCGTGCCGGCAAGGACTGGGCCGAGTCGGACCGTATCCGCGACCAGTTGACTGCCATGGGCGTGGTGCTGGAAGACGGCAAGGGTGGTACTACCTGGCGTCTGGCTGACTAGGCCTGAAGCGCGCTTTGGTGTCTGATAGGGCCAGCGCAGCCTTGGGCAGCGGCTACCGTTAGTAGCCGCTGCCGCCAGGCTGCGCTGGCCCTCAAGCACGCTGAAGGTCTCAAGCGTCCGCGCTACGCTCCTCTATCCGCGTCAACTCCATCAGCAACGCCCGCTCATTCTCCCGCCACTGCTGCTCCAGCACCACAATCCGTGCCCCCAGCTGCTCCTGGGTTTCTTCCGGGTAGCGGTCATCCAATGCCAGCACGTTCGCCTCATACTCATCCTTCAATACCTTGAACCGCTCGGCATAGGTTTCGCGCAAGTACGTGACCCAGAAGGTTTGTTGCGCTGCATGGCGCAGATAGGCCTGGCCGTGTTCGCCTTGCTGTACGGCCGCCAGGGCGGTGTCCAGTTCCTTCTGGCTGACGTTGGCGACCATTTCGTACAGCATGCGTGACGGTGGCAGCGGCAAGTCCAGGGTAACGGCCAGGCGCATGCGGTACGCCAGACGAACTTCGGCTTCGTCCCGCGAGCCGGTGTTGAGGATGGCTTGGCGGTCCAGTTCGTCCAGGCGGTAGAGGCGTCGGCTCAGGCGCTGCAATTGCTGGCCGCGACCCAGCCCGGGCGACTCGCTCACGGCGCGCTGGGTAAACACCTGAATCTCTATCTGGTTGAAGGCCAGGCGAATGCCGTCGGGGCAGGTTTCGCGGTCGCGCAGTTGTTGCAGTGGGGCTTGCGCTGTGGCGTCAAGCAGTTGCCCCAGGGCCGTATCTTGATCGGCTGCTTCCAGCACCGCCCACACACGTTCGGTCAGGGCTGCGCGGCTGGCGCCGGTGCGGTAGTCGGCGGTACCGCGCTGGTGGTCGATCAACCCTAGCAGGTCGCTATAGCTGCCGGCCTCTTCCAGGCGCTGCCACACCTGTCGGCGGGCTGCCTGCTGTTCCACGTTGCCACTGGTCAGCCACGGATCGACCAAAGCAGGTTCATCGGGGGGCGGTGCACCATGGGGTGAGTGGCTGCGTGCGCTGCTGTCGGAGTCGCCCAGGCTACTGGATTCCAGTTCCAGGTCCTCCAGGTCCATGTCGAAGGTGTAGCTGCTGGCATAGGACTCCGACACCTGCAGGCTTTGCATCAGCTCCTCCGGCAGTGGATTGCCGCGCAGGTTGATGTGGGTCACGTGATCGCGGGAGCGAGGGTTGGCCAACAGGTAGTCGGGTACGGCGCGCAGCTGGTTACCCTCCAGATTGAGCGCTTCCAGCGGGCGCGGCAGCAGGGCGTCCAGCCAGGCGGGCCAGGTGTGCAGGCCGACACTTTCCAGGCTCAGGGAGTTGAGCGCGGTACGCAGCAGTACGCTGCCGTCGGTCACGCTGCCGATGCTGTTCTTGTCGAGCGCCAGTCCGCGCAGATTGCGCAAGTGCGCCAGGTCGTCCAGCAGCGCCTGGTCGATGGTCATGCCCTGGCTGGTCAGGTCCAGGTAATGCAGGTTCTGCATGTCGCGCAGCGCCGCTGGCAGGCGGGTGAGTGGTGTGCTGTGACCATAGAGCGTCAGGCTCTCCAGGCGCGGGAAGCGGCGCAACAGGCGGTCCAGTTGTTGTGGCGTGGACACGGGGTTGCTCAGCGCCAGGCGGTCCACGCGTTGATAGAAAAAGTCTGGCAGGGTCAGCGGGAACTCACTGAGGTCGCCTTCCAGGTCCAGGGTGGGGGCGCTGTTGTTGATATGGGCGCTGC
The DNA here is from genome assembly GCA_000497835.1 of gamma proteobacterium L18. Classification (GTDB taxonomy): domain Bacteria; phylum Pseudomonadota; class Gammaproteobacteria; order Pseudomonadales; family Pseudomonadaceae; genus Aquipseudomonas. The sequence goes on from KI547175.1 coordinate 67,127, forward strand.
GCCAGTAGTTGAGCAGCAGTTGCTCGGTCTGCCAGCGAAGGGTCTCGCGCTGGGTGTCGGCTGCGCTCGATGAGCCCGATGCCTGGCTCCAGTCCTCCAGTGCGCGGGCCAGTTCGTCCCGTTGATGGGTCAGGGTGGTCTGCTCGGCGTCCGGCAGGTCCACGGTGAATCGATAACGGCTGCCAGTGCGTTCGCTCATCAAGGCATCAATGTTGGTGGCCCGCGACAAGGGATTATCACGCACGTCGATGCGCGTCACCGGGCCCAGGGTAGGTGGGTTGGCCAGCACCTGCACAGGTAGGTCGGTGAGGCGATTGCCACGCAGTGAAATGTGCGCCACGTGGTCCAGCAGGGTGTCTTCGAACAGCGGCAAGGTCGCGTGGCGGGTGTCGTACACCGTGCGGTCCAGCCCCAGGTAGTCCAGGGTCAAGCCGGCGAAATCCGGCGTGCCGATCATGAAGTTGCCGCTCAGGTCCAGGCGGCGTAGGTGGGTCAGGGCGCGCAGATCGGCCATTTGCGGTGTCTGGATCAACATGGACATGTCCACCAGGTTCAGTACCGTCAGACGCGGGAAGTGCTGGCGCACCAGCTGGGTCCAGGGGTGGCGACCGTTCATGCCCGGCGCGTTGCTGCCAGTCAGTTGCAACTCGGTCACCTGGGGAAAGCGGCTGAAGAAGTTCTCCATGACCTCTATCTGAGCGGTGCGATCAGCGAGGATCTCGGGCAGGGGGCGGTTTTCGGCGCCGTAGGTGGGCATGGGCTCGAAATCGCTGAGCGTCAGGCGCGTGACCCGGGCGCTGATGAAGTCGGGCAGCTGCGCGGGGAAGTCCTGCACGGTGATGCCGTGCAGCCGCAGTGGGTCGGGCCGCTGGCCCAGCTCGGGCAGACTGTGGGCGCGCCAGTGCTGCCAGAGGGCGTCACTGATGCGCTGGCGGCTGAGTTGCCGTGTCGTGTCCAGGGCTGGTGCGGCTGCGGTGGCCAGGGTCCATTGGTCCAGGCTGGCCTGCAGGGCCTGTTGTTCGTCCAGCAATTGGTTGAGGCGAGCGTCGATGGCCTCCCTGCTCAGCCCGGATGCCTCCAGACGGCTCAGCAGTTGCTGGGCATCGGCCTGGAAGCTGGCTTCCAGCTCCAGGATGCGCAACTTATCCAGCAGCGAATCCTCCAGCACGATGCGGCCGCTGCCAGTGGCCGGCATGCCTCGGCGCCCTTCGGCCAGGCCCATGGGCGAGCGTTCTCCCGGTTCATGGGGACGGGTTTGCAGCAGCGCTTCCACCTTGCGGCGCGGCAGCAGGGGAGCATTGCGCACTGCCACTTGCAGCTCGGCCTTCTGGCCCACATGGGGGAAACCCAGTTTCGCCCGTTGCGGGTCGGGCAGGGCATGCAGGATCGAGCCGTATACGTCGTCCTTGCCGTGCAGCTGGCCGTCGTCCTCATCGCGGGTTTCGTAGTCGGGCCCTTGCTTGACCAATACCTTGCGGATCGGCGACTGCTCGGCGCCGGTGCTGTCAAGGCGTTGGCCACCGAAGCCATCCTGGCGCACGCTGATGTGCACCTGGTCCGACCAGCCGGGCAGGGCCGCGATGCTGTGCAATTTGACCTTTTCGCTGTCTGGGTTGTGCACACTGTCCAGAAACACACCTTCATACGCGCGCAACAGGCGGATCTTGCGCAGGTAAGCGCGGGCTTCCTCGACGATGCGCGGCGGCAGTGTTGCCTGCTCACGCATCATCCGCAGCTCCTCGGCGGAGGCCTGAGCCACCAGTTCCTCGGCCACCAGCGTGGGGAGGGTGTGGAAGGCATTGCGGATCAGCTGCGGCAACCCGCCGGGCGTGTCCTGAAGGGTCTGGTAGCGGCTGGCGAACACGCTGTCGCGGCGCAGGCGGGCGCTGTCGGCCAGTTGTTGGCGGGCTATCTCGCGGCGGCGCGGTACGTCCAGGCGGCTGGCGCTGGCTTCGTCGCCAAACAGCGCGCGGGTTTCGATAGGGCTCAGGTGGGTGAGCAGGGTGGTCAGCACATCTTCGCCGGGGTGCAGCGGCACGGGCGCCATGGGCGATGGGCTGTCTGCCGAGCCCCATTCGCGCACCACCTGGCCTTGATCATCAAGCAGTTTCAGCTTGCGCTCGGCCGGCCAGCCTGGCTCAAGGGTGAGTAGGTCGATCAACGAGGCGGCGTCGATGTCGGGCGCGTTGTCCTGCAGTTGGCGGGCCAGACGTTGCAGTGTCTCATCCAGTCGGAAGCGTTGCAGGGTGTCCTCCAGCAGCGCAGGGGGCGCTTCGCCATGGGCCAGGGTATGGCGCAGCACGGCTTCATGGGTGTCGCTGATGCGCATCAGGCGTTGCGCCGTCACCTCGCCGATGTCCTTGACGCTGTGCCCCAGGCGGTGGAACAGCGTGATGCCTTGCCATTCGCCCGGCACGTCCAGTTCGTGGAGCCATGCGCCCTTGCCGTTGCCGCGCAGGGGTGGCTCATAGCTATTGGGGCGCTCGGGGTGGGCCAGGCGCCAGGGTTGCTGACCTTCGGGTGGCTTGACCCGATAGGTGCGCCCGTCCAGGGGTAACCAGGTCTTGCCCTGGTGGTGGTACAGGCCCTGGGCATCAGGCTTGAGCGTGGCGGGCAACTGCACGTCGTGATGGAAGGGCGCCAGATCGGGCTGCCACAGCCGTGAGCTGCCGTCCGCCAGGGTGACGGGTTTCATGCTGGCCACGGCAGCGGGGGCTTCCACCGCTGGCAGTGAGCCGGTGGCCGCGCCGCCAGCAGCGCCCAGCAGGGCCAGCATCGCCACATTGTCCGCCACGTCCATGAAGAACCCGAACGCCGCATCGCGATCGCCGCGGCTGAGGCTGGCGAAGCCTTCGTAGGCAGTGTGGCAGAGTTCGATCGCGGTCACGGCCAGCATCAGCTCACCCAGTACCGGCACCACGAAAGCGGCCACGTTCAGGGCTTCATAGAACAGCCCCAGTGTGTACTGCACCTTTTCGTCGTGGGCTTTCTGGTTTTGCACCGCCGTCGGCACCGCGTGGAACAGGGCGTCGTTCTTGAGCGCCGAGACTTTTTGCTGGTAAAGCGCGGTCAGGAACGGCGCGTCGAACGCCACGGTCTTGATCCGCAGGTTGGCCTGAGGGTCGAATTGCTCCTCATACAGCCCTTGGGTGTTGTTCCAGGTCAGCGGGAACAACTGTTTATGGAGCAGGCTAAACACCTGATTGCGCTGGGACGCCGGTACGAAGCGGGCGAAGAACGCCTGATAGTCGGGCTTGGCCAGGCGCAGGCGCAGGGCAGCGGCGAATTCGCTGGCATTACGATAGGACCTGAGGGGGGCATGAGGGTCTTCGGGGATATAAATCGTCACACCCCGGTCGTTTATGATCGCCACGATGCCATTGAGCGGCACGTCGAACAGGCTGAGAAAATGGCACTCTTGGGCGTTCTGCGAGGCGGCCAGTTCAAGCAGGGTGCGGTGGGTGTCCTGGTCGATGTCTTTTTTCAGGTAGGCCAGGTGAGTGTGCAATTCGAATGCCGAACGTTCGAACAGCTTGAAGCGCGCCGCGCTGTTGGCCTTGACACTGGCCGGCGCGTCGCCAGGGCGGGCGATGGCGTGCAGGGCATTGTTGATCTGTGCCTGGTAGCGGCCGCCCAGGTCCAGTTCGCGGCACAGTGTGGCGAAGGCGTGGGGTGGGATCGACAGCGGCTCGCCGCTCACCGACACACCGATGATCGGGTAGGCCGCGAAGAGCGCAGCCTGCCGACCGTTGCCGTCCATGCCCTGGGGCTGGGCGTCGGCGGCTTCGAAGTTCTGCAGCGCCGCAGTCAGCAGGCTGCTGGTGGCACCTTTTAGGGCCTGCTGGGCGCTGATCGTCGGGTCTGCCGAGGCGCTTTCGAACGATGAATCCACCGTGGCCCTGGCCGCGTGGAACAGGTAGGTCTGGCGAACGTCCAGTTCCAGCTTGAAACGCTCGCGCAGGGCAGCCTTGAGCAGCGGCTCGGCGAAGGCCTCGACAGTGGGCAGGTGGTCGAGCATTTCGTTGAGCTGGGCCGTATCGAAGCGGTGCTGGGCGTAGGCGCTGCGCAGGGCCTGCACGGTCTGCGGCTGGTGGCTGAGTGCATGCTCGAACCAGGGCAGCGAAGGCGCGCCGGTGCGACGCATGGCCTGGCGGGTAGTGGCGGATTCATGGATCAGCCACTGGGGCAGCTTGGCCTGGATCAGCGATGCGTGGGGTTGGGCGGGCGTCATGACAAAATCCTTTCGTCAGTGAGTGAGCGCCGCAGCTTAGGGGGGGAGGCATTTCGCAGGGTGGGCAATACTTACCACCCATTTATCGCGTCATGAAAAACGCCGCATCCCCGGGGTGGGAGATGCGGCGTTGGCTACAGCCGGCGCATCACTCAGGCATGCAGGCTTTCGCAGGCATACAGGGTGTTTTCCAGCAGGCAGGCGCGGGTCATCGGGCCTACGCCACCCGGCACCGGGGTGATCCAGCCGGCGCGGGGCAGGGCGGTGTCGTACACCACGTCGCCTACCAGCTTGCCGTCTGCCTGACGGTTGATGCCCACGTCGATGACGATGGCGCCTTCCTTGATCCACTCGCCCTTGACCAGGCCCGGCTTGCCGGCAGCCACCACCACCAGGTCAGCACGGCCGACGTGGCCGGCCAGGTCCTGGGTGAAGCGGTGGGTGACGGTCACGGTGCAACCGGCCAGCAGCAGTTCCATGGCCATGGGGCGGCCGACGATGTTGGAGGCGCCCACCACCACGGCATTCATGCCATACAGGTCCTGACCGGTGCTTTCCAGCAAGGTCATGATGCCTTTCGGCGTGCAGGGGCGCAGCAGCGGGATGCGCTGGGCCAGGCGGCCGACGTTGTAGGGGTGGAAGCCGTCGACGTCCTTGTCCGGACGAATGCGTTCGAGCAGCTTGGAGGCGTCCAGGTGCTCGGGCAGCGGCAATTGCAGCAAAATGCCGTCGATGTTCGCGTCATCGTTCAGACGGTCGATCAGGCTTTCCAGCTCCAGCTGGGTGGTGGTGGCAGGCAGGTCGAAGGCCTGGGACAGAAAGCCGACCTCTTCGCAGTCTTTACGCTTGTGCGAGACATAAACCTGGGAGGCAGGATCGCTGCCGACCAGGATCACTGCCAGGCCCGGCGTGCGCAGGCCTTGCTGGCGACGCTCGGTGACCCGTTGGGCGATCTGCTGGCGCAGGCTGGCGGCGATTGCCTTGCCGTCGATAAGTTGTGCAGTCATGACGCGTGATTAACCATCGAGAGGGAAGAAAATGTGCGCGCATTCTCGCATGCTATAGAGGAAGGGCAAAGGCGCTTGGTCCGACGATTCCGCTAAGCCCTTAAATAAAATGAATTTTTTTCAGAAAGGAGTTGACGACCTGACCGGCCGTCTATAACATTCGTCGCACTTGTCGGGCAGGGCCTAGCACTGGTGAAAAAGGTCAGGCAGAGTTAGTCATTTAACTCGGCATGACTGAAGCTTACAATTTGCAGTCGTCACCGATTGCAGGTTATATAAGCGCCCGTAGCTCAGCTGGATAGAGCATCCGCCTTCTAAGCGGATGGTCGCAGGTTCGAGTCCTGCCGGGTGCGCCATTTCAGGCAGCTTTGGCACAAGTGACGCAGCAAACGCAATATGGTGGGCGTAGCTCAGTTGGTAGAGCACAGGATTGTGACTCCTGTTGTCGTGGGTTCGATCCCCATCGTCCACCCCATATTCCGAAAGGCGCCTGATGAGAGTCTGGCGCCTTTGCTTTAAAAAGCTTCAATGCGGACGTGGTGAAATTGGTAGACACACTGGATTTAGGTTCCAGCGGCGCAAGCTGTAAGAGTTCGAGTCTCTTCGTCCGCACCATTCAAGCTGTATCGCCCCGTCTGTAGTGGGGCACTGGTTGTAAATGTTTTATGGTGGGCGTAGCTCAGTTGGTAGAGCACAGGATTGTGACTCCTGTTGTCGTGGGTTCGATCCCCATCGTCCACCCCATATCTCATGAAAAAGGCGCCTGATGCGAATCAGGCGCCTTTTTTGTTTTCCGGAAGCATTTCCCTTCTTCTCCTATCCAAAGCGGCCAGCCAAGGCGGGCAATGCCTCTCCATCAGGCCATGGCACGTTGCAACAAGTGTAGCAGCAACTGTCTATGTGGGAGCGGGTTCTACCCGCGAAAAGCACACCGCGGTATGCC
>KI547175.1:74716-109787 GCA_000497835.1 gamma proteobacterium L18
TGCCGCCAGGCTGCGTCGCGCCGCGCGGGCGGCGCTCGATCTCAAGAACGGCAGAAGAATCAGGGCCTGCCCCTTTGCGCCATGACGCGATTTCACCCTGGGTGTGGTGGGGAGGGGGTCGAGGGTGCCCGCTGGGGATTGCGTCACGCTCACTGGGTGCTCGCCGATTGTTGGGATCGAGCGCCGTCGGCGCGACGCGACGCAGCCTGGCGGCAGCTGCTACAGGCCGGCGGCGTCTGCATCGCGGCCAAGGCCGGCTCCTGCCACGGACGGGGTAGGAGCCGACTTCAGTCGCGATGCAGGCGACGCGATTTCAAGGCAGTTGCTGCAACATGTGTTGCAACGTGCCATGGCCTGGTGGAGAGGCGTCGCCGGCCTTGTCTGCCCGCTTTGGATCAATGGGCGGCAGGACTTTTCAGTGGCCACAAAAAAGCCCGCCTTCTTCCGAAGGCGGGCTTTCTCATTTCAGGCCTGTATCAGCGGTACCAGCCGCCGTGATGGCCGCCGCCATGTCCATGGTCCGGCAGGATGATGCACCCGGAGGTGCTGGCAATCGCAACGGCGGCGAAAGCGGCAATGGTGAATTTGGTCAGTTTGTTGAACACGGTTGTCTCCTGGTGTCGGGGGTAATGCGCCCGTTCTGATGTATCAGACACCGAAATTTTGTAACTGTTTGTCTATGAACGTAAATATTTTGAAAAGATCCGCGTGCGCGATATCAGTGCATGCGCAATCGGTAAATGCCGTCGGTCGTGTCGCCCGCGGTGCCGAAAGCGGGTGTCAGGGCCCTGCCAAGCCCTTTGCAGACGGGCTTTTGCGGCACTTTTGCCATTCGTTGTTTCAAGCTGCCTTGCACAGGGTGACTTCTTGTGTTCGACCCTCTAGAATGCATGCCCTTGATTGGGGTCGGAAATGGCCGGCTAACGTCTGTGCAACGAGGAAAATCCATGCAAGTTTCTGTTGAAAACACTTCCGCTCTCGAGCGCCGCATGACCATCGGCGTGCCTGCCGAGCGCATCGAGACCGAAGTCAACAAGCGTCTGCAACAGACTGCCCGTCGCGCTAAGGTTCCAGGCTTCCGTCCTGGCAAAGTGCCGATGAGCGTTATTCGCCAGCGCTACGAAGATTCCGCTCGTCAGGAAGCCCTGGGCGACCTGATCCAGGCGACTTTCTACGAAGCCGTGGTTGAGCAGAAGCTGAATCCAGCCGGTGCCCCGGCTGTCGAGCCTAAAGTGTTCGAAAAGGGCAAGGACCTGGAATACATCGCTACTTTCGAAGTATTCCCAGAGTTCGCCGTCGCAGGTTTCGAGTCCATCGCTGTCGAGCGCCTGAGCGCCGAAGTGGCTGACGCCGACCTGGACAACATGCTGGAAATCCTGCGCAAGCAGAACGTTCGTTTTGAAGCTGCCGACCGTGCCGCTGCAAACGAAGACCAGCTGAACATCGATTTCGTCGGCAAGATCGACGGCGAAGCCTTCGCCGGTGGTTCGGCCCAGGGCACTCAGCTGGTGCTGGGTTCCGGCCGCATGATCCCGGGCTTCGAAGACGGCCTGGTTGGCGCCAAAGCCGGTGAAGAGCGCGTTCTGACCCTGACCTTCCCAGAGGACTATCAGAACCTGGACCTGGCTGGCAAAGCCGCCGAGTTCACCGTTACCGTCAACAGCGTTTCCGCACCGACCCTGCCAGAACTGAACGAAGCGTTCTTCAATCAGTTCGGCATCAAGGAAACCGGTCTGGAAGGCTTCCGCACCGAAGTTCGCAAGAACATGGAGCGCGAGCTGCGCCAGGCCATCAAGACCAAGGTGAAAAACCAGGTCATGGACGGTCTGCTGGCTGCCAACCCGATCGAAGTGCCAAAGGCCCTGCTGGAAAACGAAGTGAACCGCCTGCGCGTTCAAGCCGTTCAGCAGTTCGGTGGCAACATCAAGCCTGACCAACTGCCAGCCGAGCTGTTCGAAGAACAAGCCAAGCGCCGCGTAGTGCTGGGCCTGATCGTCGCTGAAGTGGTCAAGGCCAACGAGCTGAAGCCGGACGAAGCGCGCGTACGTGAACTCATCCAGGAAATGGCCTCGGCCTACCAGGAGCCAGAGCAGGTCGTGGCGTGGTACTACAAGAACGACCAGCAACTGAACGAAGTGCGTTCGGTTGTGCTGGAAGAACAAGTTGTGGATACTGTTCTGCAGAAAGCTAGCGTGACCGACAAATCGGTCTCCTACGAAGAAGCAGTCAAGCCGGTGGAAGCTGCACAAGCCGACTGATTCCTTCCTGCGTTGGAACACCACCATAAGCCAGCCTTCGCGCTGGCTTATGCGTATTCAAGACTTGACTATTTGGGAGTGAGTGCGAGACATGTCCCGCAATTCTTATATTCAGCACAGTTCTGACATCCAGGCCGCCGGCGGCCTGGTCCCGATGGTTGTCGAGCAATCGGCTCGTGGCGAGCGCGCATACGACATCTACTCGCGTCTGTTGAAAGAGCGAGTGATTTTCCTGGTCGGCCCGGTAGAGGACTACATGGCCAACCTGATCTGCGCACAGCTGCTGTTCCTTGAAGCCGAAAACCCGGACAAGGATATCCATCTGTACATCAACTCCCCAGGCGGTTCGGTCACTGCAGGCATGTCGATCTACGACACCATGCAGTTCATCAAGCCGGACGTGTCCACCACCTGTATCGGTCAGGCGTGCAGCATGGGCGCCTTCCTGCTGGCCGGTGGTGCCAAGGACAAGCGTTACTGCCTGCCCAACTCGCGTGTGATGATTCACCAGCCACTGGGCGGTTTCCAGGGCCAGGCGTCGGACATCGACATTCACGCCCGCGAAATCCTCACGATTCGTCATCGCCTGAACGAACTGCTGGCCTTCCACACCGGCCAGACCATCGAGCAGATCGAGCAAGACACCAATCGTGACAACTTCATGAATGCCGAGCGCGCGGCTGAGTACGGCCTGGTCGACTCGGTCATCAACAAGCGTCAGATGCCTGCCTAAGCGGAGCAAATGCCAGGTGGTTGGCATTGTCAGCCACCTGCGGACTTGAAAAACCCCGCGATTGCCTTCATCTTGTGTTGCAAGCCTATCGGATTTGGATCGATCGAATGACTGACACCCGCAACGGCGAGGACAACGGCAAATTGCTCTATTGCTCCTTCTGTGGCAAAAGCCAGCATGAAGTACGCAAATTGATTGCCGGCCCCTCGGTCTTTATCTGCGACGAGTGCGTCGACCTGTGCAACGACATCATCCGCGAGGAGGTGCAGGAAGCCCAGGCCGAAAGCAACGCGCATAAATTGCCTTCGCCCAAAGAAATCAGCGGCATCCTTGATCAGTACGTCATTGGTCAGGAACGTGCCAAAAAAGTTCTCGCGGTAGCGGTGTACAACCACTACAAGCGCCTGAACCAACGCGACAAGAAAGGCGACGACGTCGAGCTGGGCAAGAGCAACATCCTGCTCATCGGCCCGACCGGCTCGGGCAAGACGCTGCTGGCTGAAACCCTGGCACGCCTGCTCAACGTCCCGTTCACCATCGCCGACGCCACCACGCTGACTGAAGCGGGTTATGTCGGTGAAGACGTTGAAAACATTATTCAAAAGCTGTTGCAGAAGTGCGACTACGATGTCGAGAAGGCCCAGATGGGCATTGTCTACATCGACGAGATCGACAAGATCTCGCGCAAGTCCGACAACCCGTCCATCACTCGTGATGTCTCGGGCGAGGGCGTGCAGCAGGCATTGCTGAAGCTGATCGAGGGCACCGTTGCCTCGGTACCGCCACAAGGCGGTCGCAAGCATCCTCAGCAGGAGTTCCTGCAAGTCGACACCCGCAACATCCTGTTCATCTGTGGCGGTGCGTTCTCGGGCCTCGAAAAGGTCATCCAGAACCGTTCCACCGCAGGCGGCATCGGCTTCAACGCCCAGGTGCGCAGCAAACAGGAAGGCAAGAAGGTGGGCGAGTCCCTGCGTGAAGTCGAGCCTGACGACCTGGTCAAGTTCGGTCTGATCCCGGAATTCGTTGGCCGTCTGCCGGTGCTGGCGACCCTTGACGAGCTCGACGAAGCTGCATTGATGCAGATTCTGACCGAGCCGAAGAACGCCCTCACCAAGCAATACGCCAAGCTGTTCGAAATGGAAGGCGTGGACCTGGAATTCCGTACCGACGCGCTGAAGTCCGTGGCTCACCGCGCGCTGGAACGTAAAACCGGTGCCCGTGGCCTGCGTTCGATCCTGGAAGGCGTGCTGCTGGACACCATGTACGAGATCCCTTCGCAGACTGACGTCAGTAAAGTGGTGATCGACGAAAGCGTCATCGAAGGAAAGTCCAAGCCACTGTTAATCTACGAAAACAGTGAGACGCCGGCCAAGGCTGCGCCAGACGCATAAGTCGTACTGCGGCTTGAAACAGGAAGGGGCCTTCGGGCCCCTTTGCTTTTCCTGCCCGCGGCGCTTGTTTTTTTGAGGGGCTGCCCCCACATTGATCACAAGCTCAATTCCATCTGTCTACGGCCCGAGGGCCGCTGTAGAGGCGAAATCATGAAGACAACCATCGAATTGCCTCTCCTGCCATTGCGTGATGTCGTCGTGTATCCGCACATGGTGATCCCGCTGTTCGTGGGGCGCGAGAAATCCATCGAAGCCCTCGAGGCGGCGATGACGGGCGAAAAGCAGATCCTGCTGCTGGCCCAGAAGAATCCAGCCGACGATGATCCAGGCGAAGACGCCCTGTATCGCGTGGGTACCGTTGCTACCGTGCTGCAATTGCTCAAGCTGCCTGATGGCACCGTCAAGGTGCTGGTAGAGGGTGAGCAGCGCGGTACCGTTGAAAGTTTCATGGAAGTGGATGGCCATTGCCGCGCTGAAGTGCAACTGATCGACGAAGTTGACGCCCCGGACCGTGAGTCCGAGGTGTTCGTGCGCAGCCTGCTGGCTCAGTTCGAGCAATACGTGCAGCTGGGCAAGAAAGTGCCCGCCGAAGTCCTGTCTTCCCTCAACAGCATCGATGAGCCGGGCCGCCTGGTCGACACCATGGCCGCGCACATGGCGCTGAAGATCGAGCAGAAGCAGGAAATCCTCGAAATCATCGACCTGTCCGCACGGGTCGAGCACGTGCTGGCCCTGCTGGACGCCGAGATCGACCTGCTGCAGGTCGAGAAGCGCATCCGTGGCCGCGTGAAAAAACAAATGGAGCGCAGCCAGCGTGAGTACTACCTGAATGAGCAGATGAAGGCCATTCAGAAAGAACTCGGCGACAGCGACGAAGGCCACAACGAAGTCGAAGAGCTGAAAAAGCGCATCGAAGCCGCTGGCTTGCCAAAAGACGCCTACGCCAAGGCCCAGGCCGAGCTGAACAAGCTCAAGCAGATGTCGCCGATGTCGGCCGAAGCCACCGTGGTGCGCTCCTACATCGACTGGCTGGTGCAAGTGCCGTGGAAGGCCCAGAGCAAGGTGCGCCTGGATCTGGCCCGTGCCGAGGACATCCTCGACGCCGACCACTACGGCCTGGAAGAGGTCAAGGAACGTATCCTTGAGTACCTCGCCGTGCAGAAGCGCGTGAAAAAAATCCGTGGTCCGGTGCTGTGCCTGGTAGGCCCGCCTGGCGTGGGTAAAACCTCCCTGGCCGAGTCCATCGCCCATGCCACCAACCGCAAGTTCGTGCGCATGGCCCTGGGTGGCGTGCGTGACGAGGCCGAGATCCGTGGCCACCGTCGTACCTACATCGGTTCCATGCCGGGCCGCCTGATCCAGAAGATGACCAAGGTAGGGGTGCGCAACCCGCTGTTCCTGCTGGACGAAATCGACAAGATGGGCAGCGACATGCGTGGCGACCCGGCTTCGGCGCTGCTGGAAGTGCTGGACCCGGAACAGAACCACAACTTCAACGACCACTACCTGGAAGTCGACTACGACCTCTCGGACGTGATGTTCCTTTGCACCTCGAACTCCATGAACATCCCGCCAGCGTTGCTGGACCGGATGGAGGTGATCCGCCTGCCGGGTTATACCGAGGACGAGAAGATCAACATCGCCACCAAGTACCTGTCGCCCAAGCAGATCACGGCCAACGGCCTGAAGAAGGGTGAACTGGAGCTGGAAGTGGCAGCGATTCGCGACATTATCCGCTACTACACCCGCGAAGCCGGTGTGCGTGGCCTGGAGCGTCAGATCGCCAAGGTGTGCCGCAAGGTGGTCAAGGAACACGCCCGCGACAAGCACTTTTCGGTGAAAGTGACCTCCGACTCGCTCGAGCATTTCCTGGGCGTGCGCAAGTTCCGCTACGGCCTGGCCGAGCAGCAGGACCAGATCGGACAGGTGACCGGCCTTGCGTGGACCCAGGTGGGCGGCGAATTGCTGACCATCGAAGCTGCCGTGGTACCGGGCAAGGGCCAGTTGATCAAGACCGGTTCGCTGGGTGACGTGATGGTCGAATCCATCACTGCCGCATTGACCGTGGTGCGCAGCCGCGCCAAGAGCCTGGGCATCCCCCTGGACTTCCACGAGAAGCGCGATACTCACATCCACATGCCCGAAGGTGCCACGCCGAAGGACGGCCCAAGTGCTGGCGTTGGCATGTGCACCGCATTGGTTTCGGCCCTGACCCAGATCCCGGTTCGCGCCGATGTGGCCATGACCGGCGAGATCACGTTGCGTGGTCAGGTGCTGGCTATTGGTGGTCTTAAGGAAAAATTGCTGGCCGCTCACCGCGGTGGAATCAAGACAGTGATCATTCCCGAAGAGAACGTGCGTGATTTGAAGGAAATTCCTGACAATATTAAGCAGGATCTTCAGATTAAACCGGTTAAATGGATTGACGAAGTGCTCCAGATTGCGCTGCAATACGCCCCGGAGCCCTTGCCCGATGTGGCTCCGGAGATTGTCGCGAAGGACGAGAAACGCGACTCTGATTCCAAGGAAAGAATCAGCACGCACTAGCAAGCATTTTTCACCGGGGGGCTTTGTTGACAGCTTTTTAAAGCCCTTGTTATAAAGCGGCACTTCAATGTGTCAGCGGCCTCCCGGCGCAGTTTTAGCTTTCACCACATACTTAGAAACAAACTCATATAGATATAAGGGGACTTAGAGTGAACAAGTCGGAACTGATTGATGCTATCGCCGCATCTGCTGATATCCCGAAAGCTGTAGCTGGCCGCGCGCTGGACGCAGTAATCGACTCCGTCACTGGCGCTCTGAAGGCTGGCGACTCCGTGGTACTGGTAGGTTTCGGTACTTTCTCTGTGACTGACCGTCCAGCTCGCGTTGGCCGTAACCCACAGACTGGCAAGACCCTGGAAATCGCTGCTGCCAAGAAGCCTGGCTTCAAAGCCGGCAAAGCACTGAAAGAAGCGGTAAACTAAGTTCTTTCACGCCTTTGCCCGACCGGGGCGGGAAAAATTTCCGACCTGGAAGCGGAGCAGCCATTGAGCTGGTCTCAAGCCGACGCACGGCGCCGGTGATTGCTCCGCCAGTTACGAGAAGGCGCATCCTCGGATGCGCCTTTCTTCTATCCGGATTCTACCCACTCTCCGCGGTTGCTTAATCAGTACAACCGTTTCTGGGGGACGCATGCTGCAGAATATCAGGGACAATTCACAAGGCTGGATTGCCAAGACCATCATCGGTGTCATCGTTGCCTTGATGGCACTGACCGGCTTCGATGCCATTTTCAAAGCCACCAGCCACACTGCCGACGCGGCCAAGGTCAATGGCGATGCCATTACCCAGAGCGAGCTGGCCCAGGCTGTCGAGATGCAACGCCGCCAGCTGATGCAACAGCTGGGCAAGGATTTCGACGCCTCCATGCTCGACGAGAAAATGCTGCGTGAAGCAGCACTCAAAGGGCTGATCGATCGCAAGCTGCTGATCCAGGGCGCCACCGATGCCAAGTTCAGCTTCTCGGAAGCCGAACTGGACCAGTTGATCCTGCAAACCCCTGAGTTCCAGGTGGATGGCAAGTTCAGCGCCGACCGTTTCGACGCCGTCATTCGCCAGATGGGCTACTCGCGCCTGCAATTCCGCCAGATGATGGCCCAGGAAATGCTGGTCGGCCAACTGCGCGCCGGTGTGGCGGGCAGCAGCTTCGTCACTGACGCCCAGGTGCAGGCTTTCGCCCGTCTGGAAAAACAGACTCGCGATTTCGCCTCGCTGACGCTCAAGGCCGATCCGTCTGCCGTCAAGGTCAGCGACGATGAGGTCAAGGCGCACTACGACCAGCACGCCAAGGAGTTCATGAGCCCCGACCAGGTGGTGATCGACTACATCGAGCTGAAGAAGTCGTCGTTCTTCGACAAGGTCACCGTCAAGGACGAAGACCTGCAGGCTGCCTACAAGGCCCAGACCGCCGCGCTCTCCGAGCAGCGCCGGGCCGCGCACATCCTGATCGAAGTCAACGCCAAGACCACCGACGCCCAGGCCAAGGCCAAGATCGAAGAAATCCAGGCGCGCCTGGCCAAGGGCGAAGACTTCGCCAAGCTGGCCAAGGAGTTCTCCCAGGACCCGGGTTCGGCCAACAATGGCGGTGACCTGGGTTACGCCGGCAAGGGGGTCTACGACCCGGCCTTCGAAACCGCCCTGTATGCCTTGAACAAGGACCAGGTGTCGGCGCCTGTGCGCAGCCAGTTCGGCTACCACCTGATCAAGCTGCTGGGCGTGCAGGCACCGAACGTGCCGACCTTCGCCAGCCTGAAGGACAAGCTGACCCGCGAAGCCAAGACCGCTCAGGTTGAGCAGATGTATGTCGATGCTGCCAAGAAACTGGAAGACTCGGCGTTCGAAGCCTCCGACCTGGTGCAGCCAGCCTCGGACCTGGGCCTGAAAGTGCAGACTTCCGCAGCGTTCGGTCGCGACGGCGGCAGCGAAGGCGTGACCGCCAACCGTGCCGTCATCCAGGCCGCATTCAGCCCGGAAGTGATGGACGAAGGCGCCAACAGCTCGGCCATCGAACTGGACCCGGAAACCACCGTGGTGGTGCACGTGAAGGAACACCGCAAGCCGGCGCAACTGCCGCTGGAAGCTGTGTCTGACGCGATCCGCAAGCACCTGGCGCAAGTCAAGGCCAGCGACGCGGTGAAGGCCAAGGCCGACGCCCTGATCGCCAGCCTGCGTGACGGCAAGCCTGCCGATGCACAAGGCTGGAAGACCCAGGAAGCCGCTACCCGCAGCCAGGAAGGGGTTGACCCAGCCGTGCTGCAGGCCGTGTTCCGCATGACCAAGCCCCAGGGCAAGGACAAGCCGGTCTACGACAGCGTTGCCCTGTCTGATGGCAGCTACGTGGTGGTGCGCCTGAACGGTGTCAACGAAGCGGCTGCCGCCAGCGACGCCGAGAAAGCGCAATATCGTCGCTTCCTGGCTTCGCGTGCCGGCCAGCAGGACTTTGCTGCCTACCGCAAGGCGCTGGAAACCAAGGCGGACATCACGCGCTACTAAGCGTTTGATGCCCCATGAAAAAGGCCGCGAAAGCGGCCTTTTTCATGGGTATGTTTCTGGCGGCGTTTTTTGCACGGATCCCATGGGTGGCCGTGCGGGCCCCTCGCGAGCAAGCTTTGCTCCCACAGTGCAAGGCCTTGCGCCTGTGGTTGGCTCAACACTGTGGGGGCAAAGCTTGCTCGCGAGAGGCCCGTACAGCCCCCACAAAACCATGACCGTTACCGTCTGGATATAGGCCGCAGCAGGTAGGTGTCCATGATCCACCCATGCCGCATCCGCGCCTGCTCGCGCACACGGATGATCTCGTCGGCCACTTCATCCAGCGGCCCGGCAATCAATACCTCATCGACACTGCCCACATACGCCCCCCACCAGATAAACAGCCCCTGGCCACGCAACCGCTCGAACGCCTGATGCGCATCCAACATCACCACCTGACTTTCCCCTGGCGCCAACTGCGTCGGTAGTTGCCGCCCCGGACTGATCCGCACCGAGCCTCCAATGTCATTGAGCGTGACCTTGTGGCTGGCCGCCAGCGCCTGCACGGCACTGATGCCGGGGATCACCTGGTACTCGAACACCTGGCGACCGCTGGCCAGTATCGCCTGCAGAATCCGCAAGGTGCTGTCGTACAGCGACGGGTCACCCCACACCAGAATGCCCGCACATTCGCCGTCGGCCAGGTGCTGGTCCATCAGGCGCTCCAGCACCTGCTGCTTGTCTTCATTGAGTTGCGCGACCGCGCCGGTGTAGCTGTCGCCGTCGGGGCCGCGCTCGGGGTTGTCGGCTTGCACCAAACGCCACGGCCGTTCGGTGGCCAGCCGCGTGCACAGGTCACGGCGCAGGTCGTTCAGGCCGTGCTTGGCCGGCCCCTTGTCGAACAGGAAGAACACGTCCACGCGGTTCAGCGCCTTGAGCGCCTGCAGCGTCAGGTGGTCCGGATTACCGGCGCCAATGCCAATCACCAGAACGGTTTTCATGGGCGTGCCTCAAGGCAGGTATTGAACGTGCGGCCGGCCATGATGGGCCGAACGCGTGACCTCGGCGCGCACACCGTAGACCTCGGCGATCAGCGCGGCGGTGATGACCTGCTCGGGGCTGCCACTGGCGACCACGCGCCCGTGCTGCAGCATCACCAGCTGGTCGCAGAACATGGCTGCCAGGTTCAAGTCGTGCAGGGCCATCACGCACGTGACCGGCAGGCCCTGAATCAGTTGTAGCAGCTGCAACTGATGCTGGATATCCAGGTGATTGGTGGGCTCGTCCAGCAGCAGCTCGCTGGGGCATTGCGCCAGGGCGCGGGCGATTTGCGTGCGCTGGCGCTCGCCGCCGGACAGGCTGCGCCACGGGCGTTGACGCAGGTCGCTCAGTTGCATGCGCGCCAGGGCTTGGTCGACGATGGTCTGGTCGGCGCTGGTCCATGGCGCCAGGGCGCCGCGATGGGGCGTGCGGCCCAGGCGCACGATGTCTTGCACGGCGATATCGATGTCGGTGCCGGCGTGCTGTTCCACCAGCGCCAGCCGGCGGGCCAGGGCCTTGCGCGGCCACTGTGCCAGCGCTTGCCGGTCCAGGCTGACGCTGCCCTGGCTGGGCGGGCGCAAACCGGCCAACAGGCGCAGCAGCGTCGATTTGCCCGAACCATTGGGGCCAATCAGGCCCAGGATGCCGCGCTCGGGCAGGGCCAGGCTGACGCCCTGAATGATCAGGCGCCCGTCGCTGCGCCAGCCGACGTTGTCGGCGCGCAGGCTCATGCCGTGCCTCGCTTGCGGTAGAGCAGGGCGGCAAACACCGGTGCGCCCACCAGGGCCGTGACCACGCCGATCGGCAGCACTTGCCCCGGCACGATCAGCCGCGAAGCGATATCGGCCAGCACCATGAAGTTGCCGCCGATCAGCGCACTGGCCAGCAACAGCCGCACATGCCGTGGGCCCACCAGCAGGCGCGCCATGTGCGGCACCACCAGGCCGACAAAGCCGACGGCGCCGACGATGCTGACCAGGCTGGCGGTGATCAACGCCGTCACCGCAAACAGCAGCCAGCGCACCCGGGTCACGGGCACGCCGAGGCTGGCGGCGGCATCGTCGCCGAAGGTGAAGGCGTCCAGAGTGCGGGCGCAATACAGGCACACGGCCAGGCCGATGCCTACTACGGTGGACGCCAGCCCTACGTCGTTCCAGCGCACCCCGCCCAGGCTGCCCAGCAGCCAGAACATCACGCTGCGCGCCTGTTCGGCGTTGGCCGAGGTCGACACGATCCACGCCGTCAGGGCATTGAACAACTGCGCGCCGGCCACCCCGGCCAAGATCACTTGCGCCGGGCCGCCCTGGATGCCGGTGGCCAGCAGCACCACCAGGCCGAAGGCCAAGGCCGCGCCGAGGAAGGCGCCCAGCGAGATGCCGATCAGGCCGCCGCCCAGGCCCAGCAACATCACCAGCACCGCGCCGGTGGAGGCGCCGGCACTGATGCCCAGCACGTAAGGGTCGGCCAGGGCATTGCGCAGCAACGCCTGCAACACTGCGCCGCACAGCGACAGGCCGGCGCCACAGCACGCCGCCACCAGGGCGCGGCTCAGACGGTATTCAAAAATGATGCCCTGCTGGATCCTCGGCACGTCATAGCTGCCCAGGCCCAGGCCATTGAGCAGCGCCTTGAGGGTGACGTTCAAGGGGATATTCAGCTCGCCCAGCGATACCGCCAAGGCAATCGACAGCGCCAGGCTGGCCAGGGCCACTGCGGCCAGCAGCCAGCGCAGGGCGCGGCCACGGTCGGCCAGCACGGGTTGAATCACGGGTGCTTGCCCGTGGATTCAGACAGGCCCTTGGCGATCTGCTCGATGGCGTCGACCACGCCCATGGATGGGTTCAGGGTATTGGCATCGACCACGATCAGGCGGCCGTTGCGCACGGCCTTCAGCTCGCGGGTCACCGGATCGTTGCGCAGGAAGGCCAGCTTCTTCTCGACGTCGTCGGCCGGGTACAGGCGCCGTTGCATGCGTGCCAGGACGATCACGTCGGGATCCTTGGCGGCAATGCTTTCCCAGCTCACGCCGGGCCATTCTTCGTCGCTGTCGATCACGTTGTGCAGGCCCAGCACCTGGGAGATGTAGCCCGGCGCACCGTTCTTGCCGGCCACCCACGGGTCGCCTTCCAGGCGCGTGCTGGAGAACCAGTACAGCACCGACAGCGGCGCGTGGGGCGTGGCGTTGGCCAGCTTGACAGCCGCCGCCACGCGTTGGTGCAGCCTTGCGCTCAGCGCCTGGCCGGCGTCCGGCACATTGAAAATGGCCGACAGCTCGCTGATTTCCTTGTCCACCAGCGCCAGGGAATACAACTGGCTGCGGCTGCCGTCGGCGTTGGAATGGGCCGTCACGCCCTTGCCGTCGCAGTCGCTGGGGGACACGTAGGAGGGAATGCCCAGCTTGAGCAGTTGTTCAGGGGTTGCCACCTCGCCTTGGGGGCCGACGTGGTAGGTGTACTGCGCCACGACGATGTCCGGAGCCGCCTTGGCCACCGACTCGAAGCTGGGCGCGTTGTCGGCCAGGCGCGGCACCTTGGCCCCGGCGTCCGCCAGCGTGGCGGGCAGGGGGCCGAACCACACCCCGGTGCCGACCATGCGCGGGCCCAGGCCCAGGGACAGCAGCAGCTCGGTGCTGGCCTGGCCAAGGCTGACGGCACGCTGCGGAGCGGCGTCGATCCGCACGCTGTGGCCGCAGTTCTGCAGGGTCAGCGGGTAGTGGGTGGCGTCGGCAAACGCAGCGGTGGCCGACAGTGACAGGCAGGCAAAGGCAAGGCGACGAAACAGCATAAAGCAGCTCCCGGGATGGCGCGTCCGTTGGGCGAATGGGTAAAGCGGGCAGCAAGGTCTGGCTGACGGGTATAGCCCGAACACAGTGGCGCGACCGCGCCGGATTCGAACCGGCTTCCTGCTGCCTGCATGAAAAAGCCGGGCAAGGGTAGGCTGCATTGCCCCCCAGAGCAAGGCTGGCAACGCCTATCTCACAGGCCATGGCGCGTTGCAACAAATGTAGGACCGGGCTTGCGCGTGAGGCGGGGAAGCGCCGCGCGGGCGGCGCGCGGTCTCAGGACCGCCATGGAACCCAAGACATGCACCTCTACGCCCCACCGCAAGCCGCTGCCGACAGGCCAAGGGATTGCGTCGTGGCCGCCAAGTGCGAGTCGATGTTTTTTTAGCGTTCATTAGATCGAGCGCCGCCCGCGCGGCGCTTCCCGGGCAGAGCCCGGTCCCACATTTGTTGCAACGTGCCATGGCCTGTGAGGGCGGCGTTGTCAGCCTTATGTGTTCGAAGATAAAGGTGTGTCGACGCCGGGGACGAACACCAGCGCCTTCAAGCCACCCTCGGCCTCGGCATCCGGAAACTCCGGCGGGTTCGCCAGGCGATGCCGGAACACCAGCCCCGGCGCCTCTTCAGCCATGCTCTGAATCAAAAAATCCGAACCAATGGCCGGGTCGTTCACGCACGCCAGCACCACCCCACCCTCAGTCAGCAGCTCCGGCAACTTGCGCAGTACCTTGCGGTAATCCTGGGTCAGCACAAAGCTGCCGCGCTGGAACGACGGCGGATCGATGATGACCATGTCGTACGGACCGCCACGCTTGACCTTGCCCCACGACTTGAATAGCTCATGCCCCAGGAAGCTGACGCGGTCCAGGTCATGGCCATTGAGGCGATGGTTATCGCGGCCACGGCTCAAGGCGGCACGCGCCATGTCCAGGTTCACCACATGCTCGGCCCCGCCGGCGATGGCCGTCAGCGAGAAGCCACAGGTGTAGGCAAACAGGTTGAGTACCCGCTTGCCCGCCGCCTGCTCGCGCACCCAGCGGCGACCGTAGCGCATGTCCAGGAACAGCCCGATGTTCTGCTTGCGGCCCAGGTCCAGCTGATAGCGCAGGCCGTCTTCGTCGATGAACCAGGTGTCCACCGGCTCGCCCAGCAACCACTCGGCGGCGCTGTCGGGCAGGTAGCGATGTTGCAGGATCAGGCTTTGCACCTGCGGCGTGGCCTGGGCGAGCGCCAGCAGCATCGGCTTGAGCGCCGCCAGTTCATCGGCGGCCGGCTCGCGGAACAGCGACACCAGCAGCACGCCTTGCAGCCAGTCCACGGTGATCTGCTCCAGGCCCGGCCAGCAGCGGCCACGGCCATGGAACAGGCGGCGGGTTTCGGCAGGCGGGGTGTGCAGGGCGGTGGTCAGCTGTTGCTGCAGTACGGCGAGGGAATCAGTGTTCATGAAAGACTTTTGGCAGGGCATAAACCGCCCATGGTAAACCCGGCGCACGGCTGTGGGAAATGCTCAGCCGTGCGCCCCGCGGCTTATGGATGCTTGGCTTGCAGTTCCTTGGCCATTTTCAGATGGGCTTCAAGTGTTGGCAGGGTTTTCTGCGCAAAAGCCTTGAGCTCGGCATTGTCTGAAGAGGCCGCCTCTTTCTTGAACAGCGCCACGGTGTCTTCGTGTGCTTTTACCTGGTTGTCGGCGTAGGACTTGTCGAAGGACTCGTCACGCAACTCCAGTATCTTTTGCTTGGCTTGCTGCATCAGCGTGCCGTCGTCAGGCACTTTGATGTCCAGCTTGTGGGCCAGGGCCGTGAGCTGTTCATTGGCGGCGCCGTGATCCTTGATCATGTGGTTGGCGAAAGTCTTTACGTCCGCCGAGCTGCTTTTTTCCAGTGCCAGTTTGCCCGCTTCCACTTCGGTAATGCCGCCAGCCGCGGCACTGTCGACGAAATCGTTGGAAGTGTCGGCGAAAGCCGGGCTGCTCAGTGCGCCGGCCAACGCCAGTGCGAGGGCCAGCTTGCCTGCCTTGATTGCGTCCATGGGGAGTCTCCGTTGTTATTGTTGATCTGCAATGAATGTCATCGCGGTAAATAATGGAGCGCTGGGGCGGTACGTTGGTGCGCTTGCGGCGACGAACGGTTAGAGACTAAGGTCCAGCATCAATGCGCGGCATTCATGCAGTAAGCTGATCGGATAATTAAAATTCGGTGATGAGTACCGGGATGAGCATCAATTTCGACCTGAATGACCTGCAGGCCTTCCGTGCCGTGGTGGAAAAGGGCAGTTTCCGCAAGGCCGCCGAGGCCATCAGCATTTCCCAGCCGGCCCTGAGCCGGCGCATCGAGAAACTCGAAAGCGCGCTCAACGTGCGCCTGTTCGACCGCACCACGCGCCGGGTCAGCCTGACCATGGTCGGCCGCGCCTTCGCTCCCAGCGCTGAGCGCCTGCTCAATGACCTGGACATCGCCCTGCTGGGCATCGGCGAAGTGGCGTCCACACGCCTGGGCAACGTCACCGTGGCGTGCGTGCCGTCGGCGGCCTATTACTTCATGCCCAAGGTGGTGGCGCGCTACCACAAGCTCTACCCGCGCATCCGCGTGAAGGTGCTCGATGCCAGCGCCAACGACGTGCAGCAGGCGGTGATCAGCGGCGAGGCCGACCTGGGCTTGAGCTTCACCGGCAACCTGCCGGGTGAGCTGGAATTCGAGCAATTGGTGCAGGAACACTACGTGGCCGCCTGTCGCCGCGACCACCCCCTGGCGGGCCGCAAGACCCTGACCTGGGAAGAGTACTTTCAGCACGACTACATTTCGGTGGACAAGACTTCGGGCAACCGCTTCGTACTCGATCAGGCGTTGCTGCACCTTCGTCCGGCGCGGCCGAGCATCTGCGAGACGCGCCACGTGACCACGATGCTGGGTTTGGTAGAGGCGGGGCTGGGGATTGCCGCGGTGCCGTCGATGGCACTGCCGCTGGGGGAGCACCAGTGGATGACTAGCATCCCCCTGGTGGAGCCGCAAGTGATGCGCAGCGTGGGCCTGATCCGTCGCCGGGGTCGGTCATTGACCCCGGCGGCGCTGGAGCTGGAACAGCTGATCAGGGACATGCGCAAGCCGCTGGCTGATCAGTGAGGCACCGAGTCAAGGCCGGTGCCGGTGACCACCGATTGCGACTGGGGTGAGGCCAGGTAGTCGAGCAGGGCTTTGGCCTCGGCCGGGTGCTCGGCGCCCACCGGGATGCCGGCGGCGAAGCGGGTGACCGACTGCACCGATTCCGGGATCTTGCCCACGTAAGTCACTCCGGGGATGGGCAGCAATTCGCTGACCTGTTGCAGCCCCAGTTGCGGGTTGCCCTTGGCCACTTCACCGGCCACCGGGATGCGCTCGATCATCTTCGCCTTGGGCTTGAGTTGAGCCTCGATGCCCAGGCGCTTGAACAGCTGATCCTGCACATACACGCCACTGGCGCTGTCGGAATAGCCCACGGACTGCGCCTGCAGCAGGGTCTTCTTCAAGGCCTCGACGCTGCTGATGTCAGGCTTGGGCTCACCGGCCTTCACCACCACGCCGATGCGCGAGTCCGCCAGTTCCACCCGCGAACCCGGCAGCACCTTGCCCTGTTTGATCAGGTCATCCAGCGCATAGCCGACCATGATCACCACGTCGGCGTGCTCGCCGCGCGCCAGGCGGTTGGGGATGGCCTCGGCGGCCTTGCCCATGGACGGCCCCAGGATGGTGTTCAGGGTGTCGCCGTGCTGGGCCGCGAACTGCGGGCCCAGCACCTTGTAGGCGGCGGTGAAGCCACCCGAGGTCATCACGTTCAGCTCGGCGGCCTGGGCCAGGCTGCTGGCAGTGAAGGCCAGGGCTGCAAGGGTCTTGAACAGTGCTTTCATCATCATTTCCTCACACGGCGGCGCGCAGCTGGGCGCTGCCGCGACGGTACAGGTACAAGGTGGCGCACAGCGCGCACAGGGCGGCGAAGCTCATCCAGTAACCGGGGGCAGCCTTGTCGCCGCTGCTGTGGATCAGCGCGGTGGAGATGGCCGGGGTGAAACCGCCGAACACTGCGGTGGCCAGGCTGTAGGCCAGGGAGAAACCGGCCACGCGTACTTCCACCGGCATGATTTCAGTCAGCGCCGGGATCATCGCGCCGTTGTACATGCCATACAGGAACGACAGCCACAGCAGGGTTTCCAGCATGTGCGCAAAGCTCGGTGCCTGGGCCAGGAACGACAGCGCCGGGTACGAGGTGGCGATGGCCAGCACGGTCATGGCGATCAGCATCGGCTTGCGGCCGATGCGGTCCGACAGGGCGCCGCCGATGGGCAACCAGATGAAGTTGGACACACCCACCAGCAGGGTCACCATCAGTGCGTCGGCGGTGCTCAGGTTCAGCACGCTTTTACCGAACGTCGGCGCATACACAGTGATCAGGTAGAAGGCGGTGGTGGTCATGGCCACCATCAGCATGCCGGCCACCACGATGTTCCAGTTGGCGATCAGGGTGTTGTACACCTCGCGCATGGCCGGGCGGTGACGACGGGCGGTGAACTCTTCGGTTTCTTCCAGCTTGCGACGCAGCAGGAAAATGAACGGCACGATCATGCAGCCCACGGCGAACGGAATGCGCCAGCCCCAGGCGGCAATGTCATCGCCGCTCATCCACTGGTTCAGGCCGTAGCCCAGTGCAGCCGCCACCACGATGGCCACTTGCTGGCTGGCGGACTGCCAGCTGGTGTAGAAGCCCTTCTTGCCGGGCGTGGCCATTTCGGCCAGGTACACCGACACGCCGCCCAGTTCTGCACCGGCCGAGAAGCCTTGCAGCAGGCGGCCGATCAACACCAGCGCGGGTGCCAGCAGGCCGATGGTTTCGTAACCAGGTACCAGCACAATCAATATGGTGCCACTGGCCATGATCGACAGCGTCACGATCAGCCCCTTGCGGCGGCCCACGTCGTCGATATAGGCACCCAGGATCACCGCGCCCAGCGGCCGCATCAGGAAGCCGGCGCCGAACACGGCGAAGGTCATCATCAGCGAGGCGAACTCACTGCTGGCGGGGAAAAAGGCGGCGGCGATGTGGGTGGCGTAGAAGCCGAACAGGAAGAAGTCGAACTGTTCCAGAAAGTTGCCCGAGGTAACCCGGAATACCGCGCCGGCTTTGGCGCGTGCGGACGCGGACGCGCCCTGGTGCGAGGACTGCATGTGCATCTCCCATCGTTTTTATGACACGTGCGGCAGGGCACATGGGTTTCTTGTAGGGGGACGATGGTCGCGGAAATATTTTGAAATGATAACTGCATTTTTCTGATGGATTGATGCGCAGCTGTTATCAGTCAGCGCATCAGCCGCCCGCGGCGCAGACGGATCGGGCCGCTGCCGATGGCATTGGGGGGCAGGGTGGCCTCGCCTTGAGTGATGCGCAAAACGCCTGCTTCGGCCAGGCACGAGGCCACGCGGCGGATGTCCGGCATCAGGCTGCGCCACAGGGCTTCGTCGGCGCTCAGCACCCGTGCCACATCACTGGGGCAGATGGAGTCCTCGGTGGCGCGTTGGGAAAGCAGGGCGAAAATCGCCCGGGTGATCATGCTGTCGTCGATAGTCATGGGAATGCGCGGCAGTAACAAAAATGTCTTTGTAACAGAGCCGGGGCATTCAAGCCATGCGCCAGAGCTAACCAGGTGATCCCCCAGACAAAATCGGCCCGAAACAGATGTGGGACCGGGCGAAGCTCGGGAAATGAACGACGCGATATTGCGCCGGCCGCTTCCCGAGCTTCGCCCGGTCCCACAGGACAAGGCTGCGGTGTGCGTTCGAGGTGCATGTCTTGGGTTGTGTGGCGTCCTTGAGATCGCGCGCCGCCCGCGCGGCGCTTCCCGGCCAGAGGCCGGTCCTACATTTGTTTCGGGCCAGTTTTGTCTGTGGGATTGCCTGGTTCGCCTTGGTGTACGGCGCGGTCTCAGCGTTGCACTTCAACCAGCGGCGCAGCCTCGCCGCGCGCCTGCTTGCCGAACGCCACGAAGTAGGCCAGGCCCACGAACACCGCGCCACCCACGGCATTGCCCAGGAACACCGCCACCAGGTTGTTCACGCACAGGCTCCAGTCCAGTGCACCGGCAAAGATGGCCGCCGGAATCACGAACATGTTCGCCACCACGTGCTGGAAACCGATGGCCACGAAGCCCATCACCGGGAACCACATGCCCAGGATCTTGCCGGTCACTTCCTTGCTGGCGTAGCTCAGCCACACCGCCAGGCACACCATCCAGTTGCAGCCGATGCCCGAGACAAAGGCGTGGGTGAAGTCGGCGCTGGCCTTGGCATTGGCAATGGCCAGGGTCTTGGCCAGGAACGGCCCTTCGGTGAGGCCCAGCACATGGCCGAAGCAGTAGGCCACGAACACTGCGCCCGCCAGGTTGGCCAATGTCACCAGCAACCAGTTGCGCAGCAGCGCGCCCAGTGCGATCTTGCCGCTGAACAGGGCCATGGGCAGGGTCATCATGTTGCCGGTCAGCAGTTCACCACCGCCCAGGATCACCAGGATCAGGCCCAGCGGGAACACCGCCGCGCCCAGCAGGTTGCCCAGGGAGGACCACGGGCCGGGAATCATGGTGCTGACGTGGATGTCCAGCAGAAAGCCCAGGGCGATGAAAGCACCGGCCAAAAAGCCCAGCACCAAGATCGCCGACAGCGGCGCGTGGGCTTTTTTGGTGCCGGTTTCGATGGCCATTTCGGCGATCTGCTGGGGGGTGTTCAGGGACATGGGAAGTCACTCGTGAGCCAGATAAAAGGGTGCGCTTTTCCACGCTGCGCCATCCTGGCCCTGCGACGATTTGCGACATTGATTGGCGCAAAAGCTAATGGCTAGAGGCCTGCACGTCTAATCGCTTGTTTCGATAGCGCGATTGACCCCGTCGATGGCTGTGGGAGCTGGCTTGCCAGCGAGCTGTTTGGGGCCCCGAGAGCTCGCTGGCCAGCCAGCTCCCACAATGGGCATGGCAATAAATGTGTGAGCATTGCCTTTAAGCGGTATAGAATTCCTTATTCTTCAAGAGATTGAGCGCTCTGCTCGCAAAGGGCTCTATCTCGGCGATTATTCACAAAGGCAGGCCGGATCTTGGAACAGCTAAAACGCCTTGAAAGCGGTATTGAAGGGCTCGACCTTCTATTGAAGGGCGGGCTGGTCGCAGGTTCGTCCTATATCGTCCAGGGGCGACCAGGGTCGGGCAAGACCATCCTGGCCAACCAGCTGGGCTTCAACCACGTGCGCAATGGCGGCCGCGTACTGGTGGCGACCTTGCTGGCCGAGTCCCACGAGCGACTCTTCCAGTACCTGTCCACCCTGAGCTTCTTCGACGCCAGCCGCATCGGCAACGAGATCCAGTTCGTCAGCGCGTTCGACACGCTGGAAAACGACGGACTGGACGAAGTGGTCAAGCTGCTGCGCCGCGAGATCAGCCGGCAGAAAGCCACGGTGCTGATCGTCGACGGTCTGCTCAACGCGCGCTCCAAGGCCGAGTCGCAGATCGACACGAAAAAATTCATCTCCGAATTGCAGGGTCACGCCGCGTTCGCCGGCTGCACCGTGCTGTTCCTCACCAGCTCGCGCCTGGACGATGGCAGCCCTGAGCACACCATGGTCGATGGCGTCATCGAGCTGGGTGAAGAACTGTTCGGCACCCGCTCGGTACGTCGCATCCAGTTGCGCAAGACCCGGGGCAGCGGTGCGCTGTCCGGGCTGCATGAGTGCGAGATCACCGACGACGGCCTGGTGGTGTACCCGCGTCTGGAAAGCCTGTACAGCCACCCGTCACGCCGCGACGACGCCGACCTGACGCGCCTGCCCAGTGGCGTGCCGGCGCTGGACAAGC
Source organism: gamma proteobacterium L18 (assembly GCA_000497835.1). Lineage (GTDB taxonomy): Bacteria > Pseudomonadota > Gammaproteobacteria > Pseudomonadales > Pseudomonadaceae > Aquipseudomonas. Next base: position 95,796 of record KI547175.1, read on the forward strand.
TGATCGGTGGCGGCCTGCCGCGTTCCTCGGTAACCCTGGCCATGGGCCCTTCGGGTATCGGCAAGACCTCGCTGGGCATTCAATTTCTCGGTGCCGGTACACACGTGGAGCCAGCGCTGCATTTTGGCTTCTACGAATCGCCCCAGCGCCTGGGCATCAAGGCCAAGGCCCTGGGCTACGACTTCCAGGCCATGCAGGATGCCGGCGCGCTGTTCGTGGCCTGGCAACCCACCACCGAAGGGCTGGTGGACGGCCTGGGCGCGCGCCTGCTCAAGCTGGTGGACCAGCATCGCATCAAGCGCGTGCTGATCGACAGCCTGGGTGGCATGACCCGCTGCGCCACCAGCCAGGCACGCCTGACCGAGTTCTTCAGCGCGTTGATGGGCGAACTGCGCGCCCGTGGCGTCACGGTGTTCGTGACCTGGGAAATCCGTGGCCTGTTCGGCCCCGAGATCAGCTCGCCCACTCCCGACCTGTCCAGCATCGTCGATAACATCCTGCTGCTGCGCTTTGTCGAATATGAAGCTGAACTAAAACGCCTGCTGTCCATCCTTAAAGTAAGGGACAGCGTTTATGACCCCTCCCTGTTGGAGCTGGTCATCGACGACCGCGGTATCGATCTCAAAAAGGCCTTCAAGCATGCAGAGGCAGTGTTATCCGGTAGCGCCTCGGCGGTCAGCAAGCCTTGAAGACGCCCGGATCGAGCTGACATGAGCACCATCCTGATCGTCGACGACGAATTCATGATTGCCAACATTCTCGAACTGGCGTTCGAGGATGAGGGCTATGAGGTTGTCAAGGCAGCCAACGGCCGCAAGGGGCTGGAGGTGCTTGAGCGCGAGCGTCCGGCGCTGGTGATCACCGACTTCATGATGCCGGTGATGGACGGTCTGGAGATGGCCCGCAAGATTCGCGAGCATCCCCTGCACAAGGATCTGCCGATTCTGTTGATGAGCGGTGCCCAGGGCAGCATCGGCCGCGCCACCCCGGAACTGTTTGCGGCGGTGTTCGACAAGCCGTTCAAGATCGATGATGTGGTGGCCAAGGTGCATGAGCTGATCGGCCCTTCCGACAACTCACCGCACTGAGTCCAGCAACGCCAGCACTCGCTCGACGATCGCCTCGCGGTCTGCGTCGCCCAGCGTCAGCGGCGGCAGCAGCCGAATGGTCTGGCCCCGGGCGATATTGATCAGCAACCGATACTCACGTGCGGCCAGTTCTGCAAGGTGGCGACCGGGCTGGCGCAGATCGATGCCGATCATCAAGCCGTGGCCTCGCACCGCCAGCACCTGAGGGTGGTCATTCAGGGCGGCCCGCAAGCCTTCCAGCAACTGCTCGCCCTGCCGTTGGGCATTGGCAACCAGTCCTTCCTGCTCCATGATCTGCAGCACCGTGCACGCCACCCGGCACGCTAGCGGGTTACCGCCAAAGGTGCTGCCGTGGCTGCCAGGGCCGAACAGCTCGGCAGCAGGCCCCGCGGCCAGGCAGGCGCCGATTGGCAGGCCATTGCCCAGGGCCTTGGCCAGGGTCATCACGTCAGGTACCACGCCTTCATGCTGACCGGCGAACCAGCGGCCGGTACGACCCAGGCCGGTCTGGATCTCGTCGAGCATCAGTAGCCACTGCTGGGCATCGCACAGTTCACGCAGGGCCTTGAGGTAACCGCTGGGCGCCACCTGCACGCCGCTTTCGCCTTGCACCGGTTCTACCAGTACGGCGGTGATGCGTTGGCCGTGGCTTTGTGCCAGTGCCTGCAACGCCAGTACATGGCCAAACGGCACTTTGATGAATCCGTCCACCAGCGGCGCAAAACCTGCCTGGCAGCTGGGGCTGTCACTGGCCGACAGGGTGGCGAAGGTACGACCATGAAAACTGTTCTCCATCACCACCACCAGCGGCTGGCGAATGCCCTTGCGCTGGGCGTGCAAGCGCGCCAGTTTCAGCGCCGTTTCGTTGGCCTCGGCGCCGGAATTGCAGAAGAACGCCCGGTGCATCCCGGCCAGGGTGGTCAGCCGTTCGGCCAGGCGTACCTGCCAATCGATGCGGTACAGGTTGGAGGTATGCAGCAACATTCCTGCCTGTTCGCGTATGGCTTCGACAATACGCGGATGGCTGTGGCCCACCGACGTCACCGCCACGCCGGCCAAGGCGTCCAGGTACTCGCGGCCTTCGGCGTCCCACAGGCGGCAGCCTTCACCGCGCACGAAACTGATCGGCAGCGGCTGGTAGTTGTTCATCAGGCTGGGTGGGTGGCTGGGCAAAGCATTCATGGGCGCCGTCTCCTGTGTTGGACGCCCTCAGTATGTTTATCCAGCATGATGAGATAAACGCCTCTACACTGATAGGACTATCAAGCAGGAGTGGCTAATGGACCTGTTTCAGGCCATGGGCGTATTCGTCCAAGTGGTGGAGGGCGGCAGCATGACCGCTGCCGCCGAAGCGTGCGGCATGTCCACCACCATGGTGGGCAACCACCTGCGGGCGCTGGAGCAGCGCTTGGGCGTCAGCCTGCTGCGCCGCACCACGCGGCGGCAGAGCCTGACCGAATTCGGCAGTGCGTATTACCAGCGCTGCCTGGACATCCTGGGCCAGGTCAGCGCGGCCGAGCAACTGGCCGAAGAAGTGCAGGCCGTGCCCCATGGCACGCTACGGGTCACTGCGCCGCCCACCTTCGGTGCCGAGTGCCTGATGCCGTGCCTGACGGGGTACCTGGCGGCGAACCCGGCGGTGAAGCTCGACGTGGTGCTGACCGACCGGCTGGTGGACCTGGTGGAGGAGGGATTCGATGCCGCCATCCGCCTGGGCACCCTGGAAAACTCAAGCCTGGTGGCGCGGCCGTTGTACGACTACGGGCTGACCCTGTGCGCAGCGCCTGCCTACCTGGCAGCCCGCGGTACGCCGACGGATGTACAGGCACTGGCCCGGCATGACTGCCTGGCGTTCGCCTACCCGGCGGGCACCGAATGGCGCTGGACACAAAAGCACTGGCGCTTGTCCGGGGCCGATGGCGAGGTGAGCGTGGACGTCAGCGGCCGCATCGCCGTCAACAGTGCGCCGGCGCTCAAGCGTGCGGCGCTGTCGGGGCTGGGGATTGCGATGTTGCCGGACGCGCTGGTGCGCGAGGAATTGCAGGATGGGCGGCTGGTGCCATTGCTGCCGCAGTGGCACCTGCCGGTACGGCCGATGCACCTGGTGTACCCGCAGGAGCGCTATCGCTCGCCCAAGTTGCGCAGTTTTGTCGATTACATCATTGGCGAGATGGGGCGGTGATTGTGGTGCGCCTTTCCCGAGCTTTGCTCGGTCCCACACCTTTCGCGGCAGTGGTGTCATTAAGGCAAAGCATTCAGCCCTTGGAGGCACCACAGAAAGTTCTGCAGTGCCTCCAAAAGCTAAGAGCTTTGCCTCATTGACACCACTGCCGCGAAAGGTGTGGGACCGAGCAAAGCTCGGGAAGCAGCCACCTCAGACTTCGAGGCGTTTCACCTCACCCAGCAACAGCAGATAAGCCAGTGCCCCGGCCAACGCCACCGCACCGATAAACCACAGCGCCCCCACGAACGAGCCACTGCTGGACACGATAAAGCCAATCACCAGTGGGGTGCTGATACCCGCCAAACCCGTCACCAGGTTGAACACCCCGGCGCTCAAGCCAATCAGCTTCTTTGGTGCGATATCGGAAATCACGGTCCAGCCTAACCCCACCATGCCCTGGCCAAAGAACGCCAGCGACAGGATGGCGATCACTGCCTGGTCGCTCTGCACATAGTTGGCCGCCACGATGCAGCTGGCCATCAGCAGGCCGGCGATGATTGGCAGCTTGCGGCCCAGGCTGGCGTTGCCGGTGCGCTGGATCAGGCGGTCAGAGAACCAGCCGCCCAGCATCACCCCGCAACCGGCGGCAATGAAAGGCAGCACGGCGAAGAAGCCCATCTTCATCCAGCCCATGTGGCGCTCGGTGGACAGGTAGGTGGGGAACCAGGTCAGGAAGAACACCAGTGTCGAGTTGCCGGCGAACTGGCCCAGGCAGGCACCCCAGATCTGCCGGTAACCCAGCAAAGTGCGCAGGCTTTTCCACGAGAACGGGGTTTTCTTCTCTTCCTTGGGCGCCAGGCCGCCACCGGCTTCGATGTAGTCCAGTTCTGCCTGGTTGACCTTGGTGCACTCATGAGGCTCGCGGTAGCGCAGCTTCCACACCACGGCAAACACCAGGCCGATGATGCCGGTCAGCACGAACAGCGAGCGCCAGCCGTAGTGAGCCAGCAGCACAAACAGCAGGGGGCTCAAGAAGGCCAGGCCGATGTACTCGCCTACGGTGTAGATACTGGTGGCGCGGGCGCGCTCCTGCTGCGGGAACCAGGTGGCCACCACACGGCTGTTGGTGGGGAAGCAGGTGGCTTCACTCACGCCTAGCAGCAGGCGCAGACCGATCAGCGAGGCAAACCCGGAGACCAGGCCATGCAGCAGCGTGGTCAACGACCAGGCGCTGGCGGCGACGAAATAGGTCTTGCCGCTGCCGAAGCGATCGAGCAGGGCGCCACCGGGTACCTGGGCCAGCACGTAGCTCCAGGCAAAGGCAGAAAACATCACGCCCATCAGCGCCGGATCAATGCCCAGCTCTGTGGTCATGGTGGGCGCGGCAATCCCGAGGATGCTGCGGTCCAGGTAATTGATGATGGTACCAATCGCCAGCAAGGTCAGAATGACAAAGCGGGCACGGCTGGGGCGCACGGCAGAGGCAGCAGCGGAACGAGTCGCGGAGGCGATCGTCACTGCACCCGAATGGTTATCAGGCATGGGGTGATTCTCGTCTTTGTAGTTGTTGCGGGCAGGCTATTGAAGGCCTTGGGCAGGGTCAAGACAAAATGTACGAACCAGTTCGATGATCGGTCGCCAAAACGCTCTGCGTCGGGGTGGCGCACTATATACCTGTAAAGGTTAAGAATTCTTCATCTGGCGGGCCATCCGGCGAACCGCTACTGGCGGCCGCAAGAGGGGATGGTTACCCTGTGCGATCGTCACCTGCCGCGCTGTACACACCATGGCCATCGCCGCCCCACCTGACCTGAGCAACCTCGACATTCCTGTCCAGCCACTGTCGCGCACTTATCCGCGCGGGTTGTTCGTGGAACCTCATCAGCACGTGTGGGGGCAGTTGCTGTACGCGGTCAGCGGGGTGATGTGGGTGGAAACACCGACTGAGGCGCTGGTGGTGCCGCCCCAGCGCGCGGTGTGGCTGCCGCCGGGCGTGCCCCATGGCATTCGCGTGGTCAGCGACCTGCAGATGCGCAATATCTACCTGCGCCCGGCCATTGCCGCCACCCTCGACACCCAGGTGCAGGTGCTGGAGGTGGGCAGCCTGCTGCGCGAGCTGATCTTGACCCTGGTGGCCCACGAACAGGGCCGCCAGGGCGAGTATTACCAGGCGCTGGCGCAACTGGCCGTGCTGGAACTGCACAAGGCCGGCCGCAGCGCCCTGCGCGTACCGATGCCGGCAGCCTCCGACCGGCGCTTGATGAACCTGTGCCAGGCGGTGATGGCGCAGCCGTCGCTGAGCATTTCCTTCGAGCAGCATGCCGACCAGGCGGGGGCCAGCGTGCGCACCTTGTCGCGGTTGTTCCAGGCCAGCCTGGGCATGGGGTTTGCCGAATGGCGGCGGCAGGTGCAGTTGGCCACCGCGGCCGCCGAGTTGATCCAGGGCGTGCCCGTCAGCGTCATCGCCCGCAGCCTGGGCTATTCGCCCAGCAGTTTCAGCGACATGTTCAAGCGCGCGCTGGGCGTGGCGCCTTCGCAGTTTGTGGGGCTCCGCACTCTGTAGCAGCGGCGGTCAGGTCGCGTCACAGGCAACGCTGACTGGCTGAACCACCGCGGCGCCTCTGACGCAGCCTTCGGCAGCTACACCCCTCTGTGGGAGCGGGTTCTACCCGCGAAAAGAACACCGCGTAATACCTGGCACCCTGTGGCGTCCGTTTCGCGGGTAGAACCCGCTCCCACATAGACAGTTGCTGCTACAGAGGCGGGGCTTGCGGCGGCGCTCTGTCCGACAGGATGAACTAGTTGGCCGGAACCCCTCGCCAACCGGCCATAGACTGCCTGCCATCATCCCGACGGAGTCCCCTATGAAAGCGCTGCAATTCAACCGCACCGGCGACCTGACTCACCTGCAGGTGGTCGATCTGCCCGCTCCCGTCCCCGCCGCCCGCCAGGTGCTGGTCGAGGTGAAAGCCGCTGGCCTGAACCCCAGCGACGTCAAGAACGTGCTGGGCCGCTTCCCTTACACTACGTTGCCACGGGTGCCAGGCCGCGATTTCGCAGGCGTTGTGGTCCAAGGCCCGGAGCACTTGCTGGGCCAGGCCGTATGGGGTACCGGCAGCGACCTGGGCTTCAAGCACGATGGCAGCCATGCCCAGTACCTGACCGTGCCTGCCGACGGTGTGGCGCTCAAACCCCAGCAGTTGAGCTTCACCCAGGCCGCCAGCCTGGGCGTGCCCTATACCACCGCCTGGGACGCGGTCGAGCGCAGTCAGGTGAAACAGGGCACGCGTTTCCTGGTACTGGGCGCCAATGGCGCGGTCGGCACCGCCGCCCTGGCCCTGGCCCGCGTGCGCGGCGCCGAGGTGCTGGCGGCGGTGCGCCGCCCCGAACAGGCCACGGCCTTGAAGGCGCAGGGGTATGAAGCCATTTTGCTGGACCAGGCCGACACCCTGGCTGCCCAGGTAGAGGCCGTGTTCCCTGGCGGCGCCGAAGTGATCTTCGACACCACGGGCTTCTGGCTGCCGGCGGCAGTGACGGCCCTGGCCACCTTCGGCCGTATCGCCATCATCGCTGCGCCGGTCAACGGCCTGGTGGAGTTCTCGGCACTGGGGTTGTACCGCAAGGGTGGTTCGCTGGTGGGGGTGAACAGTCTGCTGTACAACTGCGCGGCGTGCGCGCGCATGCTGGAGCAGTTCGGGCGTCACTTCGACAATGGCACCTTGCCACTGCCGGTGGACCTGCTGGAAGTGCCGTTGACCGAAGGCCTGGCCGCCTACGCCGCCGTCAACGGCGGCAGTAGCCAGAAGGTCATCCTGGTGCCTTGACCCATAACGGGGCTGAAACCTCATTGCCTGCATCGCGACTAAAGTCGGCTCCTACGCCATCGGTGTAGGAGCCGGCCTTGGCCGCGATGACGTCAGTGCAAGCGCTGCTGATGTAGGGTTATCCACGCGAATTGATGAGGAACGCCGCCAGCGCCAGCAGCGGAATCGCGCAGCCCACCTTCAGGATCAAGCCCACCCCCCCGCCTCATACAGGCTGCTGGCAATCGCCGACCCCACCGCACCGCCAACAAAAATACTGGTCACGTACAGCGCATTCAATCGCGCCCGGCTGCTGGCATCCAGGCCGTAAATGATGCGCTGGCCCAATACCATGTTCATCTGCACCGCAAAATCCAGCAGCACCCCGGTCAGCGCCAGGGCAATCACGCTATAGCCTGGCAACAGCAACGAGGTGGTAAAACTCAGCGGCGCCAACACCATGGCCACCAGCGAGGCACGCCGGGTATGACCGGCATCTGCCAGGCGTCCGGCGATGGGCGCGGCAATGGCCCCGATGGCACCCACCAGGGCGAAAATGGCGATCTGGCTTTGGGTCAGTCCATGCACCCGTGACAGTTCCAACGGCACCGCCGTCCAGAACAGGCTGAACGTGGCAAACATCATCGCCTGATAGAACGAGCGCTGACGCAGCAGCGCGTGGCGACGTACCAAGGTGCCCAGGGAGGCCAGCAACTGGCCGTAGCTGGCGCTGTGATCCGGCTGGCGATACGGGATGGTGCGCGCCATCACCAGGGTAATCGCCACCATCACCACCGCCGCCACATAGAACACCGCGCGCCAGCCAAAGTGGTCGGCAATCACGCTGGCCAGCGGCCGGGCCAGGAGGATGCCCACCAGCAGCCCGCCCATGATGCTGCCCACCACGCGCCCGCGCGAGGACTCATCGGCCATGTGCGCGGCCAGGGGAATCAGCATCTGCACCGACACCGAGCTGAAGCCGATCAGCAGCGAGACGATCAGGAACACACTGGGCTGGTGGCTCAGCGCCGCGCCGATCAGGCTGAGCACCGCCAGCAGGGTGGTGGCCAGCATCAGCTTGCGGTTTTCCAGCAGGTCGGCCAGGGGCACCAGGAAGAAAATGCCGGCGGCGTAGCCGATCTGCGTCAGCGACACGATCAGGCTGGCGCCATGGGCCGACAAGTCGATGTCCGGGGCGATCAGCTCGATAATGGGCTGGGCGTAGTAGATGTTGGCGACGATGGCGCCGCAGCAGAAGGCGAACAGCGCCACCATGGCGCGGGTCATGGTGGGGTGCTGGGTGGGCAAAGGCTCGTTCAGGCTGGTCATTGGCGGACTCTGGAGGCGTGGGACCGGTGGCGCCTGCTTCCCGAGCTTCGCCCGGTCCCACAGATGCACAACACTGTGGGACCGGGCGAAGCTCGGGAAACGGGCGCCGCCGATCCAGGATCAATCAAGGTGACAAGGCTAAGCTGATGGCAGCCCGCAGGCCAGAGCCTTCGGGTTAATAGTGACCATGCCTGGAAGCGATAAACAAAAACGACCCCTCTATAACCATTACACAGACGACGCTGGCCACGCCCTGGGTTAGCCTGCCTCATCACAAGAATTTCATCAGCGAGCAGAGGTTTGCATGGCGCGCATCATTGGCGGTCTCGCCGTTTCCCACACGCCTACCATCGGTTTTGCCGTAGACCACAACAAGCAGCAAGAGGCGGCTTGGGCACCGATTTTCAAGGACTTCGAACCGATCAAGGCGTGGCTCGAAGAGAACAAGCCCGATGTGCTGTTCTACATCTTCAACGACCATGTGACCTCGTTCTTCTTCGACCACTACTCGGCCTTCTGCCTGGGCGTAGACGAGCAATACGCCGTGGCCGACGAGGGCGGCGGGGTGCGCGCCATTCCGCCTATCGGCGGCCACGCCGAACTGTCGCGGCACATCGGCCGCAGCCTGATGGCCGATGAATTCGACATGGCGTTCTTCCGCGACAAACCGGTGGACCACGGCCTGTTCTCGCCCATGTCGGCGCTGATGCCGTTCGACACCCAGTGGCCGGTGCAAGTGGTGCCCCTGCACGTGGGCGTGCTGCAATTCCCGATCCCCACCGCCAAGCGTTGCTACAAGCTGGGCCAGGCCCTGCGCCGCGCCATCGAAAGCTTCCCCGAGGACATCAAGGTGGCTGTGGTCGCCACCGGCGGCGTGTCGCACCAGGTGCATGGCGAGCGCTGCGGCTTCAACAACCCGGAGTGGGACGCGCAGTTCCTCGACCTGCTGGTCAACGACCCGCAGCAACTGACCGAGATCACCCTGGCCGAATACGCCGAGCTGGGCGGCATGGAAGGCTCGGAAGTGATCACCTGGCTGATCATGCGCGGCGCGCTGTCATCCAACGTCATCAAGCGTCACCAAGGCTACTACCTGCCGTCGATGACCGGCATCGCCACCCTGGTGCTGGAAAACCAGGCCCGCGAAGTGCCGGTGGACGTGCTGGCGCGTCACCGTGAACACATGGACTACCAGCTCAAGGGCGTGGAAAACCTGCCTGGTACCTATCCGTTCACCCTGGAACGCAGCCACAAGGGCTACCGCCTGAACAAGTTCCTGCACCAGCTGATCGTGCCCGCGTACCGCGAGCGCTTCCTGGGCGACACCGAGGCGTTGTTTGAAGAGGCAGGCCTGAGCGAGGAGGAGCGCGATCTGGTGCGCCGCCGCGACTGGCTGGGCCTGTTGCAGTACGGTGTGATTTTCTTCCTGCTGGAGAAGCTGGGTGCGGTGGTAGGGGTGTCCAACCTGCACATCTACTCGGCGTTCCGCGGCCTGTCGCTGGAAGAGTTCCAGAAAACCCGCAACCAGCAGGTGCTCTACTCGGTGGCCGGCAAGCGCTGAGCCACGGCGGCGCGAATCTGCTCCATCAACGCCTGGGCCGCCGGTGCATGCAGGCCGGCGGCGCGGTAAGTCAGGCCGATGGGGCGTTCGGTCAGCGGCAGGTCCAACGTCAGCGGCTGCAGTTCGCCGGTGTCGATCTCATGGCCCAGCTGGTGGGCCGACACCGCGGCGATCATGTCCGAGCCCAGCAGCAGGCCGCGGATGATCGCCAAGTCCGCACTTTCCACCACCGGCAGCGGCGCATCGATGCCCCAGGCGGCGAACTGACCGTTGAGCAGGCCCCGTGCCGGGCTGCCGGCACGCGGCAATACCCAGCGCATGCTTTGCAGGTCGGCCGGGCTGATCGGCTGGCCTTGCAGCGGATGATCGCGGCGCGCGAGCAGCACCATGGCTTCGGTCAGCAGTGCTTCGCCGTGCAGGTCGCTGGCGAAATCCGCCGGGCGCAACGCGCCAAAGACAAAATCCACATCCCCCGCACGCAACTCCGAGGCCAGCAATTCGAACGGGCTTTCGTTGGTGGCCACGCGCACGGCCGGGTGGGCGGTGGTCAGGGCGACGATGGCGGCCGGCAGCAGGCGGCTGCGGCCCAGGGGTAGGGCGCCGACATTGACCGTGCCCTGCAGCGAGCCGCGCAACGCCGCCAGGTCGGCCTCGATGTGGCGCAATTCGTTGAGCGCACGGCGCAGCGGCGCCAGGATCTCGCTGGCCGCGCGGGTAGGTTGCAGGCCCCGTGACGAGCGCTCGAACAGCAGGCAACCGCTGCCGCCTTCCAGCACCTTCAACGCCGCGCTGACGGCGGGTTGGGTCAGGCCGTAGAGGCTGGCCACGGTTTGCATGTGGCGCGTCTGGCACAAGGCGATGAACAGCTCCAGGCGCCGTGCGTTGAGCAGGTACAACGGCTCGGCCGCATGGCCGGCGACGTTGCCCAGCAGCGCCGGCACGCTCTCCAGTTCCGCCAGGGTGCGCTCGGCCCGGGCCAGCACGCGCTTGCCTTGGTCGGTCAGCAGCATGCCGCTGGCGTGGCGCTCGAACAGCGGCACGTCCAGGCGTATTTCCAGGTCGCGGATGGCCCGGGTCACCACCGATTGCGCGCGGTACATCAGGGTGGATGCCCGGGAAATGCTGCCATGCTCGGCCACCCGCACAAAGGCGCGAATCTGTAGCAGGTTTGGCAATTCAGCGAGCATGGCAGGCGCCCCGATAAACAAAAAGTATACCTAGACTAACTGAATGCAATATTCCCCGCCAAGGTCGCGTGACAGGATGAAGTCACTGCAACCCCACTGGAGTCCACCATGTCTGCCAATACCAACAAGACCGCCCTGGTGGTCAGCGCCCACTCCGCCGACTTCGTCTGGCGCGCCGGCGGTGCCATCGCTCTGCACGCCAAGCAAGGTTACGACGTGCACATTGTCTGCCTGTCCTTCGGCGAGCGTGGCGAGTCGGCGAAAATGTGGCGCAAGGGCCCGGGCATGACCGAAGAGATCGTCAAGGCCGGTCGTCGCCAGGAAGCCGAAGCCGCCGCCGAAGTGCTGGGCGCCACCGTCGAGTTCTTCGACATCGGCGACTACCCGATGCGCGCCGACACCGACACCCTGTTCCGCCTGGCCGACGTGTTCCGCCGCGTGCAGCCCGAATTCGTGCTCAGCCACTCGCTGAAAGATCCCTACAACTACGACCACCCCCTGGCTACCCACCTGGCCCAGGAAGCGCGCATCATCGCCCAGGCCGAAGGCTACAAGCCGGGCGAGAAAATCGTCGGCGCGCCGCCCGTGTACAGCTTCGAACCGCACCAGCCAGAACAATGCGACTGGAAGCCGGACGTGCTGCTGGACATCACCGAAGTCTGGGACAAGAAATACGCCGCCATCCAGTGCATGGCCGGCCAGGAACACCTGTGGGAGTACTACACCCGCGTGGCCCTGCAACGTGGCGTGCAAGCCAAGCGCAACATTGGCATCACCGCGAAGAAAGACATCATCTACGGCGAGGGCTACCAGAGCATCTTCCCTCGCGTAACGGAGAATCTGGGATGAGCCTCGTAGGAAAAACCGGAATCGTTGTGCGCAACATCCAGCGTGCCGACAGTGCCCTGATCGACGAGCTGCGCCAGTACGGCGTGGCCACCGTGCACGAAGCCCAGGGCCGCAAGGGCCTGCTGGCGCCGTTCATGCGTCCGATTCAGCAAGGCGTTGCCATCAGTGGCTCGGCCGTGACCGTGCTGGTGGCGCCGGGCGACAACTGGATGTTTCACGTGGCCGTTGAGCAGTGCAAGGCCGGCGATATTTTGGTGGTTGCACCGAGCTCGCCGTGCACCGATGGTTATTTCGGCGACCTGCTGGCCACCTCGCTGCAAGCGCGTGGCGTACGCGGCCTGATCCTGGAAACCGGCGTGCGTGACACCCACACCCTGCGCGAAATGGGCTTCCACGTGTGGTCCAAGGCGGTTCACGCCCAAGGCACCATCAAGGAAACCCTGGGCTCGGTGAACATCCCGGTGATCTGCGCCGGCCAACTGGTCAACCCTGGTGACGTGGTGCTGGCCGACGACGACGGCGTGGTGGTTGTGCGTCGCGACGAGTTGCACACGGTGGTGGAGGCTGCGCGCAAGCGGGCTGACCTGGAAGAGAGCAAGCGCCTGCGCTTGGCCAGTGGCGAGCTGGGCCTGGACATCTACAACATGCGCCCACGCCTGGCCGAGAAGGGCCTGCGCTACGTGGACGACGTCAGCGAACTGGAGGACTGATACGTGGCCCAGCGTCGTATTCCCTGCCTGATGATCCGTGGCGGCACCTCCAAGGGTGCCTACTTCCTGGCCAGCGACTTGCCCGAAGACGGCGAGTCCCGCGACCGCCTGCTGTTGGCGGCCATGGGCTCGCCCGACGCCCGGCAGATCGACGGCATCGGCGGGGGCGACTCGCTGACCAGCAAGGTGGCCATCATCCAGCCCTCGACGCGTCCCGGCGTGGACGTGGACTACCTGTTTGCCCAAGTGGTGGTGGACGAGCCGCGGGTGGACTACGGCCAGAACTGCGGCAACATCCTCGCCGGCGTCGGCCCGTTCGCCCTGGAGCGCGGGCTGGTAAAAGCCACTGGCGATGTCACCGCGGTGCGCATCTTCATGGAAAACACCGGCCAGACCGCCACCGCCCAGGTGCAAACCCCGGGCGGGGAGGTGGCCTACGCCGGTGACACCCGTATCGACGGCGTGCCGGGTACGGCGGCAGCGATGGTGATCGAGTTCGATGACATTGCCGGCTCCAGCTGCGGTGCGCTGTTCCCCACCGGCAACGTCGCCGATGAATTTGGCGGCGTGGCCGTGACTTGCATCGACAACGGCATGCCGGTGGTGCTGATCCGCGCCGCTGACCTGGGCCGCACGGGCTACGAAAGCCGCGCCGACCTCGACGCCGACAGCGAGCTCAAGGCGCGCCTGGAGTCTATCCGCCTGCAGGCCGGGCCGGCCATGAACCTGGGCGACGTCAGCGCCCGTACCGTGCCGAAGATGTGTCTGGTGGCCGCGTCGCAGCAGGGCGGGGCGATCAGCAGCCGCAGCTTCATCCCGCACAAGTGCCATGCGTCCATCGGGGTGTTTGGTGCGGTCAGCGTTGCCACCGCGTGCCTGTATCCAGGTTCAGTGGCCAGCGACCTGGCCGTGGTTCCGGACGGCGCGCACAAGCGCCTGGCGGTGGAGCACCCCACGGGTGAGTTCACCGTGGCGGTGCATACCGACAACGGCAAGGTGGTGAGCTGCGGTCTGGTGCGCACGGCGCGGTTGTTGTTTGATGGAAAGGTGTGTATTGGCTGAGGTCTGTGTGGTTAGCCTAGAGCCAGCTCGGGCGGGGTGCATGTCTTGGTTTTTCTGGTGCGCTTGAGATCGCGCGCCGCCCGCGCGGCGCTTCCCGGGCACAGCCCGGTCCTACATTTGTTTCGGGCCAATTCTGTCTGTTAGATCAACTGGTCCGCTCTGTTTTTTCACTGCAGATCTGGAGTGAACCAACAAGGCGGACCAGGTGATGGCACTGACATAACTGGCCCGAAACAAAT
>KI547175.1:110156-130193 GCA_000497835.1 gamma proteobacterium L18
AACCAACAAGGCGGACCAGGTGATGGCACTGACATAACTGGCCCGAAACAAATGTAGGACCGGCCTCTGGCCGGGAAGCGCCGCGCGGGCGGCGCGCGATCTCATGAACAATACAAAAACCAAGCCACGCACCTACGATCGCCCCCCACCTCGACCTCAATCAGTCCGCACATGCACCGTCTCACGCAAGCTATACCCGAACCCACGCAACGTCTGTAGCGCATTGGGTGCATCGAGCCTGGCCAGTTTGCGGCGCAGGTTGCAGATGTGCCGTTCGATCAGGGCGCTGCGTGAGTCATGGGCTGCGCCCCATAGCTGCTCTTCAATCAGCTCGCGACTCACCGCGCCGGGACGCTTTGCCAGGATGGCCAGCAGGCGTTGTTCGCTGACGGTCAGCGGCTGCTGGTGCGGCCCGCGGCCCAGCAGCAGGCGTGTGGTGGACAGCCACAGGCCGGCCTCGGCGTCCACGGCGGGGCTCAGGTGATCGCGCAGCAGGGCGTGCATGCGTGCCTGCAGCTCGATGAACAACACCGGCTTGGTCAGGCACAGCTCGGCGCCGGCGCGCAGGGCCGCGACCCGCGCCGGGCCATTGTCTTCGGCCAGCAACACAAGGATGCGCGACTTGCGCTTGCGCGCCAGGCAACGCTGCAGCAGTTCGGGCTGGGGCTGTTGCAGGTCCAGCAGGATGAAGCCGTAGTTGCTGTCGGCCAGGGCCCAGTCGGCTTCGTGGGGCTTGGCCTCGACGACCCGCTGGCCGCTGTCAGCAAAGCCGCGCAGCAGCTGTTCGTCCCGTATATCAGCGATATAGAGCAGATTCATCTCGATCACACTCGCGCTTTGCTTTGACGGCAATGCAGTGCCAGGCTGGCACCGCCCTGTTGGCTGTTGCCCACTTCAAGGGTGAACCCGTGCAGGTTGACGATGGCCGCAACGATGGACAGGCCCAGGCCGAACCCGGGTTGGGTGTTGTCGTCATCACAGCGGTAGAAACGCTGGAACACCGCTTCGCGCTCATCCTGGGGAATGCCCGGCCCCGAGTCCTGCACTTCGATGCAGGTGCTGTCCAGTTCATTGCGCGCCCGCAGTACCACCACGCCACCGGGCGGGGTGAACTTGATCGAGTTGCTCAGCAGGTTGCCGATGGCCTCGAACAGCAAGGCGCGGTCACCATTGAGGCTGGGCAGCACGTCGGGTGAATCAAGCTCCAGGCGCAACTCGCCTTCTTCTGCCAGTGGCAGGTAGAAGTCGTGCAACTCGTGCAGCAACGGCAGCGGATCGAATTCCACGAAGCCGGAGCGACGCTGATGGTCCTCCAGTTCGGAAATACGCAGCAGGCCACGGAAACGCGCCATCAGCGTGTCGGTTTCGGCAATCACGCCATCCAGTTGCAGGGCGTGCTCGGAATCGACCCCGGCCTGCTGCTGGATGCGATACAACTGGGCGCGCAGCCGCGTGAGCGGGGTGCGCAGGTCGTGGGCGATGTTGTCGCACACGCCCTTGACCTCCATCATCAGCCGCTCGATGCGGTCGAGCATGGCGTTGACGATGGCGGCCAGCATGTCCAGTTCGTCGCGCCGGTTGGACAGCGGCAGGCGCTGGGTCAGGTCGCCGGCGACGATGGCGTCGGCGCTGTCCTGGATCGCGCGGATGCGGCGAATGGGACGCCGGCGCAGCAAATGCCAGCCCGCAGCCCCCGGAATGATGGTCAGCGAGATGCCCCACAGCAGCGCGTGCAGAATGATCCGCGTCACCGCGAACAGCGAGCCGTTGTCGCGCACCAGCACCAGCCAGCGGCCGTCCTGGGTGGCCATGGCCACGGCGTCGCAGCCTTGCTGGGGCAGTTTGGGGTCGTCGGAGTCGATGCAGTCATCCAGTTCGTAGATGTTGCCATCCAGGGCCACGCCCTTGGGTATTTCCTTGATGTCACCGCCCAGCGGGCGCAACTGTGCGTCGAACAGCCCGTAGGCGTCGTAGGCGCGGTTGTCGAAGGTCTCGCTGGCCGACAGCGCGTCGTCCAGGGCTTGGCCGCTGAAGCGCGAGAACAGATGCTGACGTTGCATCAAAGAATGGCGCGCCAGGCTGTTCAGGTAGTCCGATACCTCGTAATAGAGCACACCCATGAGGATGCTGCTCCAGGCCACGAAGAGAAAGCTATACAGTGCCAGCAGTCGACTGCTGGACGAGCGCCAGCCCTTAGAGGGGTTCGGCAATGACATAGCCCGAGCCCCGAACGGTCTTGATCAGCGCGATGGCGCCCGGCGGATCGATCTTCTTGCGCAGGCGGCCGATGTGCACGTCGATCAGGTTGGTGCCCGGGTCGAAGTGGTAGCCCCACACTTCCTCGAAGATCATCATGCGGGTCAGGATCTGCCCGGCATTGCGCATCAGGAATTCCAGCAGCTTGTATTCGGTGGGCAGCAGGTTCAGGGCCTGTTCGCCACGGCGCGCTTCGCGGGTAATCAGGTCCAGCTCAAGGTCGGCCACCTTCAGGGTGGTGTCGACGTCGGCCACGGTGCTTTTGCGGCGCAGCAGCACTTCGACGCGGGCGGCCATTTCGTCGGACGCAAAAGGTTTGGTCAGGTAGTCATCGCCACCGGCGCGCAGGCCGCGCACACGCTCGTCCACATCGGACAGGGCGCTGATCATCAGGATCGGCGTGGACACACCAATGGTGCGCAGGGTGGTGACAATGGCCAGGCCGTCAAGCTCGGGCAGCATGCGGTCCAGGGTGATAACGTCATAGTTGCCGCTGACGGCCTTGACCAGGCCTTCGCGGCCGTTATCGACCCAATCCACTTCAAGGCCGTGGCTGCTCAGCTCGGCCACGATTTCCTTGGCTGTCACGGCATCGTCTTCGATGGTCAAAACGCGTGTCATGGTGTTGTACCTGGGATTTCGGCTGTTGAGGGCACATTGTGCCGAGTTTTACCTGTCGCCTTGCTGAAGATTATTTCATCTATGGGGGTTCGCCACAGAGGGCTCTAAAGCGGGCCTTTCAGCGGTGTGTGAGGATGTATCGCCGAGGTATCCCAAGTGTTACACGATATTTCTAAAGCTCAAGAATGGCCAGTCGATGACCCATGAACCATCTTCCCTTAAAGGAATTTCGTCATGTCCACCATCAGCAACATCTCCTCGGGGCTGCACATCAGCACCGCCACGACCGCCAAGTCGACCGCGGCCACCACCGCGACCACCGATGACGCCACGTCCACGGCCACCAGCACCGACGGTACGACCACCGGTACTACCTCGACCACCGCGAGCGCCGCTGGCGGCGCGGCCGGTGCGGGCGGCGGCGGTAGCAGCAGCGACAGCAGCTCCAGCTCCAGCAGCTCCGAGACCGTGACCGAGCTGCAGAAGCAGATCGCCGAGCTGCAAAAGCAGCTGCAAGCCCAGCAGCAGGCCGTGCAGAAGGCTCAGGCCATCAAGGACCAGGACGCCAAGGCCGCCGCCGTCGCCACTGCCCAGGCCGCCGTCTCGTCGACCTCGGCGCAAATCGCGTCGTTGACCGCCGAGCTGTCCCAGGCGCTGGTGGACGAAGGCAGCAGCACCACCGGCTCCACTGTCAACACCACCGCCTGATGTTGGGGGGCCGGTTTTCGTGCGCTCGCACTTATGGGCTAGGCTTAGCTGATTCAGCAAAACCCGGACTCTGGAGTGTTTCGATGCTGGCCCCGTCCAAACCTGTGAACGAAGCGGAGCGCGTGAACACGCTGCGCGCGATGAACATCCTCGATACCGCGCCTGAAGAGCGCTTCGACCGCCTCACGCGCCTGGCGCGGCGGCTGTTCGACGTGCCCATCGCGCTGGTGAGCCTGGTGGATGTCAACCGGCAGTGGTTCAAGTCCTGCCAGGGTTTGAGTGCAACCGAGACCCCGCGCGACATCTCCTTTTGCGGCCATGCCATCCTGGGGGAGCAGGTGTTGATGATTCCCGACGCCACCAATGACGAACGGTTTCACGACAACCCCCTGGTGACCGGCGAGCCACACATCCGTTTTTACGCCGGGTGCCCGCTGCGGGTGGGCAATGGTGCCAAGATCGGCACCCTGTGCCTGATCGACTCGCGTCCACGCATCCTCGATGCCGAGGAGCGCGAGTTGCTGCGCGACCTGGCCAGCATGGCCGAGCAGGAAATCGAGGCCTTGCAACTGGCTACCATCGACGACTTGACCCAGGTGTCCAACCGTCGTGGTTTCGAGGCACTGGCCGAGCATGCGCTGAGCATCTGCAAGCGCATGAACACCCCGGCCTCGCTGCTGTTTTTCGACCTCAACGATTTCAAGACAATCAACGACACCTGGGGCCACGCCGAAGGCGACCGGGCCCTGGTGGCGTTTGCCGAGACCTTGCGTGAGGTGTTGCGCGAGATGGACTTGGTGGGGAGGCTGGGCGGTGACGAGTTCGTCGCCCTGCTGATGGGCTCCAATGCCCAGGACGGTGACGTGATCGCCGAGCGGCTGAAGCAGGCGTTGGCGCGCCGCAATGCCGAGGCCCAGCGCGGCTACGACATTCGCTACAGCCTGGGGCGTATCGAGTACGACCCGGCCAGGCATGATTCGATCAAGCGGCTGCTGGCCGAGGCGGACGCGGCCATGTACACGCACAAGCAGGCCAGCCGCAAGCACTGATCACACCGGGGGTGTGATCAGTGCCCAGGCAGGTCAGTCGACCTGGCGGCCGTGCTTGTCGGCCTTGTAGCGCAGGGCTACGGCGGGGGCAGCAGTGCTGCGGCCGGTTTCGACCCAATTGCGCAGGCGGGTGGCGTCGGCGAAGTGGGTGTACTTGCCGAAGGCATCGAGGATGACCATGGCCACCGGGCGGTTGCCCATGGTGGTCAGCAGCACCAGGCAGTGGCCGGCCTGGTTGGTGAAGCCGGTCTTGGTCAGGCGGATGTCCCAGTTGTTCTTGTTGACCAGGTGGTCAGTGTTGTGGAAGCCCAGGCTGTAGTTGGGCTTCTTGAAGAACACGGTTTTTTCGCGGGTGGTGCTCAGCTCGCGCAGGGTGGGGTAGTGCTGGGCCGCAATCAGCAGCTTGCTCAGGTCACGGGCCGTGGAGACGTTGCTGGTGGACAGGCCGGTGGGTTCCACATAGTGGGTGTGGCTCATGCCCAGGCTGCGCGCCTTGGCGTTCATGGCGTTGATGAAGGCGTTGTAGCCGCCCGGGTAATGATGGGCCAGGGTGGCCGCAGCGCGGTTTTCCGAGGACATCAGGGCGATCAGCATCATGTCGTGACGGGTCAGTTCGCTGCCCAGCTTGACCCTGGAGAAGACTCCCTTCATCTCCGGGGTATGACTGATGTCGACATCGATCATCTCGTTCATGTCCTGCTTGGCGTCCAGGACCACCATGGCCGTCATCAGCTTGGACACCGAGGCAATTGGCAACACGGTATCGGCGCGGTTTTCGTAGATCACCTTGTTGCTTTCCAGGTCGATCAGCAGGGCGCTGCCCGACGCTAGGTGCAACTGCGAGGGATCTCGTTGGGAAACAGGTTTTTCGGTGGCAACAGCGTTCGACGTGACGGCAGCAGTACCTGTCAGAACAAGCAACAGGCTCAGGATAGAAAGGGAGGTTTTCACGTGTAGCGCTCGCTAAAAAGTAGATAAGCCGTTTGTAACGGGTTGTTCTTGAAAAAACGCCGTAGTTTATGAGTATGGCTCAGGCGCTGTCGATTGCCTGGCGGGCTTAAACCCCTGTAATAAAAAAATAAAAGTGTTATTTCATGTTCGCCTGCCGTCCAACTGCGATCTGGCGGGTTTCCTCTACCAACAACGTTTAAAAACGACGTGGGAGTCGCGCAATGTTCAAGGGCTTTTTCAAACAGGACTACCGGGCTTTGTTGTTGTGGAGTGGCGCCATCGCGGTGGTGCTGTTGCTGTGTGCGTTCATTCAAAAGCCATTGGACGCCCTGGCGTGGATTCAGGCCGTGGCGGTGGTCATCGCGTTGATGCTGGCCATCGCCGTGCCGGCCTTGCAGCGCAAGCAGGAAGCGGCGTCGCAGCACAAGGCATGGCGCGACGAGCAGGTGGGTTACGCGCGGCGGCTGCAGTACCTGGTGCTGGAGTTTCAGGAACTGTTGAACCAGGTGGGCGTGAACATGGCGCACTGGCGCGCCACCGACCGTCATCGGGTGCAGGCCGGGTTGCAGGACTACCTGCATCGGCTGTTTGAGTCGCACAAGCAGGACCATAACGATGACCGCATCGTCATCGCCCATGAACTGCGCCAGGTGGTGAACGCGTTGGCCGATGAGCTGGAAAGTGGCCGCTCTGATCGCACGGTGCTGCAAGGGCTGGAAAAGCTGGTGCAAAAACTGGCGCAGCGCGCCCAGGCCAATGCCCTGATGGCCGAGAAGGCTTGAAGCCGGGCTGTGGGCAAAGCTTGCTCGCGATGATATCGACGCCGTAATCCAGAAAGAGTGCGTCGCCTGCATCGCGGCCAAGGCCGGCTCCTACAGTCGCGATGCGGTTTCAAGACAGTTGCTGCTACAAGGTATTTTGCAGGCATTAAAAAGCCCCGCGACGAGGGTGGCGGGGCAAGGGGGTGCGAGAGCAACGCACAACACAAATTCGGGGTGTTGCAGGGTCAGTGGGTCACGGGCTGGTCGGCCTTGCTGCTCATCAAGGTCTGCGACAAGGCCTGCGCATGGTCCAGCGACATCAAGGGGCCGCTGAGCGGTTCACCGTCGCGTACTACGTACCAGCAAGCCAGCAACCCCAGGTCGCGAAGCTTGGCGGGAACGGCGCTGCCGATGACTGACATGATGCTGACGGTGTTCATGGGTAACTCCTGCATTTCGTGAGGCCAGATTAAGGCCCCGCAGGAGTGCCGGGAAATCACCGCTTTCAATAGTGATCATTGATGCAACGCATCAGCTCACCGACGCTGCCCGCAGGCAGCTGTCGGTGGCCATGCCACTTACCAGCCTGGACGACCGTAGTAGACCGGTGGCGGACCGTAGTAGCGTGGTGGCGGTGGCGGCGCGTAGACCGGTTGTGCGTAGACAACAGGCTGCGGAGCCACGTAGACCGGTTGCGGCGCTACGTAAACCGGCGGTGGCGGCGCGGCGTAGACCGGCTGCTGAACCACGACTTCACGCGGGGCCAGGGCAGAGGTCACCACTGCGCCAACAACGGCGCCACCTAGAACTGCACCCAACACACCTGGACCACCACCGCCATGGGCGGACGCCTGGCCGGCTGCGGCGAGGGCGCCGATCAGCAAGGCAATCTTGGGAAGCTGACGAATCATGACTTGTTCCTCATATTACGATTCCAGTACCCGGGGCCGGATTGGTTCACCCAAGGACTGTCGCACTACTATGACAGCGAATTTGTAAGAATCTGCGACGGGGTTTGGTAAATTTTGTGTAAGGTCTGAAACTACATTGTCCTTACTACTCAGTTACATGCCAGTGATGGAGCCTTGCAATGCCCATGATTCCAACCCGCGACACCGTCCTTTGCATGTCCCTGGCCGGGCGGCCGGGGCACTTCGGCGTGCGTTTCCATAACCACCTCTACGAGCAGCTGGGTATGGATTATTACTACAAGGCTTTCAGCACCAGTGACCTGCCGGCAGCAATTGCCGGTATCCGCGCCCTGGGAATCCGGGGCTGCGGCGTGTCGATGCCGTTCAAGGAAGCGTGCATCGCGCTGGTCGACGAAATGGACACCTCGGCGGCAGCCATCCAGTCGATCAATACCGTGGTCAATGATAACGGTCATTTGAAGGCGTACAACACCGATTATATCGCCATTCGTCAATTGATAGAGCGACATGATCTATCGCCAGACACCTCATTTGCCCTGCACGGCAGCGGTGGCATGGCCAAGGCGGTGGCCTCGGCCTTTCGTGATGCCGGGTTTGCCCACGGCACCCTGGTGGCCCGCAACCCGCAGAGCGGGCCGGCGCTGGCGCAGCACCTGGGCTATGAATGGCGTGCCGAGCTGGGCGACCTGCGCCCGCAGATGCTGGTCAATGTCACGCCGATCGGCATGAGCGGCGGGCCGCAGGTGGACGACCTGGCGTTCTGCGCCGAGGCCGTGCAGGCTGCCGACATCATTTTCGACGTAGTGGCGCTGCCGGCGCAGACGCCGCTGGTGCGGCTGGGCCAATCCCTGGGCAAGCAAGTGATCACCGGCCTTGAGGTCATCGCCCTGCAGGCATTGGAGCAGTTCGTGCTGTACACCGGCGTGCGCCCCACTGATGAGCAGGTGCGCCTGGCCACCGAATACGCTCGCGGCTGATCAGCCTTCCAGACGCGCCAGCCGCTCTTCCAGGGCGGCGACGCGCGCTTCCAGTTCTTCGATGCGCTGCTGGGACACGTTTGCGCCGCTGCTGCGCTCGCTGCCCTCTGAACGGCTGGCCAGCAGCGCGTCCATGTCCACCGGGCCGCCCAGGGCGTGGGTGTAGCGGTCTTCACGCTGCCCAGCCTGGCGTGGCAGGTGCAGGGCATAGCCACGCGCCACCAGGCGCTCAAGCTGATGCAGCACCTGCTCGCCGTCTTCGAAGTCGTGCAGGCGGCTGCTGCGGGTCAGCAGCTCGTTGAGGGTCTGCGGGCCGCGCAGGAACATCAGGCCCATCAGGGTCAATTGCGCTGGCACCAGCTCCAGCGCCTTGTCCAGGCGCTGTTCCCAGCGGTCGGCGCGGCTGCCCATCACCAGGCGGGTCATACCCTGGCCTTCGAGGGTGCGCAGGCTGTGACCGACTTCGCCCTGGGTGAGGTTCATCACCGGCTCGCGGCTGGTTTTCTGGTTGCAGGCCAGTACCAGGGCATTGAGCGTCAGGGGGTAGGTTTCCGGGTTGCTGGCCTGTTTTTCGATCAGCGCGCCCAGGATGCGGATTTCGCTGGGGCTGAGCAGCAGCGTGTCGGTGGCGGATTCTTGTTCGGCGGACATGGGGCGCTCCGTGGGCGGCGGGTCTGGGAAGGCGCCAGTATGCAATAAAACACCGGACGCCGCCCTGGCCCAGGGTCTATCATTGGCGGCTCACTGCCCTTAATCGTTATCAGGAGCTCCCATGAGCATTTCTCTGTACGCTGCCTCCGTTCCTGTGTTCAAGCAATTGCTGACCGCACTGGGCGATGTCCTCAAGAAAGCCGAGGACCACGCGGCTGCGCGCAATATCGAGCCATCGGTGCTGTTACAGTCGCGCCTGTACCCGGACATGTTCCCGCTGGTTCGCCAGGTGCAGATTGCTGTCGACTTCGCCAAGGGTGTTTCGGCGCGCCTGGCCGGTGTTGAAGTACCGTCCTACCCGGATGCCGAGCAGAGCTTTGCGGACCTGCAGGCGCTGCTGGCCAAGGTGCTGGGCTTTATCGGCAGCCTGGAAGCGGCGCAGATCGACGGCCAGGAAGAGCGCGAAATCGTGTTGCGCCCAGGCACCCCTAAAGAGAAGAAACTGAGCGGCCAGGCTTACCTGCTGCACTATGGTCTGCCGCAGTTCTTCTTCCACGTCACCACTGCCTACGACATCCTGCGCCACAACGGTGTGGAAGTGGGCAAGCGCGATTTCATGGGCGCTTACTGATCACCCCTGCGCCCTGACGCATCCCCCCTCCTTGTGGGACCGGGCGAAGCTCGGGAAGCGGCCAGCCATGATGTCGAGGCGGCCGCTTCCCGAGCTTCGCCCGGTCCCACAAGGCGGGGGGAGGGGCGTGGTTTCCGTTTTTGTTTGTCTGAGGTTTCAATGCTGTTCCCCATCCTGCTGTTGTCGGCCGCCGGCTTCACCGTGCTGACCACGGAATTCATCATCGTCGGCCTGTTGCCGGCGATCGCGCGTGACCTGGACGTCAGCGTGTCCCAGGCCGGGCTGCTGGTGACGCTGTTCGCCTTTACCGTTGCCGCCCTGGGGCCGTTCCTGACCGCCTGGTGCGGTCGTTTCGAGCGCAAGCGCCTGTTTGTCACCATTCTTCTGTTGTTCGCCTTGGCCAACGTCATCGCGGCCCTGGCGCCCAACATTGCGGTCATGAGTATCGCCCGGTTGATCCCGGCGCTTGGCTTGCCGGTATTCTGGGCCCTGGCCAGCGAGACTGCCGTGGATATCGTCGGCCCCGACCACGCCGGCCGCGCCATCGCCAAGATCGGCTTCGGCATTGTCTGCGCCACGGTATTCGGAATCCCCGTCGGCACCCTGATCGGCAACGCCCTGGGCTGGCGCGCCGCGTTCTGGATCATCGCCGGCGTGGCGCTGGCCAAGGCGGTGTTGCTGCTGGTCTACCTGCCGCGCACCGAGGCCAAGGCAGAGGAGCGCTCGCTGGGCTCGCAATTTGCCATCCTGCGCCAGCCGCTGATGCAGGGCCATGTGCTGCTGTCGATCATCGTTTTTTGCGGCATGTTCACGGCTTACACGTACCTGGCCGACATCCTCGAGCGCCTGGCCGGGTTCGAAGGTTCGGTGGTGGGTTGGTGCCTGATGGCCTTCGGTGCCGTGGGCCTGATCGGCAACTCGCTGGGCGGCCGCCTGGTGGATCGTCACCCGCTGATTGCCTCCATGCTGTTCTCCGGGTTCATGATCGCAGGCCTGGTGGCGGTGGTGCCCAGCATCCACTCCGTCTTCGGCCTGGCGGCGGCGCTGGCGGTGTGGGGCGTGACCCAGGCTGCGCTGTTTCTGGTCAGTCAGGTGCGCTTGATCAAGGCGGCGCCCCAGGCCCCGGCTTTCGCGGCATCGCTGAACATTGCCGGGGCCAACCTGGGCATCGGCCTGGGCGCCATTGTCGGCGGTCGCGTCATTGATACCCTGGGGCTGGGCAGCGTGGGCTTTGCCGCTGCCGGCTTCATGCTGCTGTCCATTGCCCTGGCCTGGTTGATGATGAGTGCCCACCGGGCTAGCGCTGCACCTCAGGCCTGAGTCGCGGTAAACAGCTCCCGGCGCGCGCCTTCGGTGATGGCGACGATGCCGGGGTGGCTGACCTTGCGTTCCACTGAAATGGCATAGAACGACTCCCGTACGGCTTCGGTTTGACCGATCAGCCGTACGTTGTGCTGTGCCTGCAATTCCTCGGCGATCACGCTGGGGCCAATGAACAGGCCGCTGCCCGATTGACCGAAAGCCTGCATCAAGGCGCTGTCGTCGAACTCACCGACGATTTTCGGCTGGATCAGCTGATCGCCAAACCAGCGCAGCAAGCGGCTGCGCACCATGGTTTCCTGGCCGGGGATCAACAGCGGGGCGCCGTTGAGGCTGGCAGGGAAACCGGGTCCATAGCGCTCGGCCAGGGGCTGGGTGGCGAAAAAGCTGATACCGCATTCCCCCAGTTTCTGGCTGTAGCCCTTGATGTCCAGGTGCGCGGGCATGGGGCTGTCGGAGATCACCAGGTCCAGGCGCTGCACCGCCAGATCCGCCAGCAGGCGTTCAAGCTTGTCTTCGCGGCAGGTGATGCGCACCGGTTCGTCCAGTTGCATGCTCGGCGCGATCAGCCGGTAAACGATGGACTTGGGCACCACGTCGGCCACGCCCACGCGCAGGGCCAAGGGCTGCTGGCCAGGCTGGGCACGCAGCAGGGTTTGCAGTTCGTTGCCCAGCTGGAACATCTGCTCGGCGTAGGGCAGGGCCTGGCGTCCCGCTTCGGTCAACTCCAACTGCCGGCCGACCCGCTGAAACAGCGCCAGGCCGAAGGTGTCTTCCAGCAGGGTGATCTGGCCGCTGATGGTTTGTGGCGTCAGGTTCAGTTGCTCGGCGGCGCGTGCCACGCTGCCGGTCTTGGCCACCACCCAGAAGTAGTGCAATTGACGGTAATTGAGCATGGTAAATAGCCGATTCGGTAAAACCGAAGTATACCGGCTAAAAATACGAATTTTCCTGATGTATGAAATTTCCTACACTCTCGCGCATCCCATCGACAGCATGAGCGGCACCCCCATGGACTACCTTCTGCAACTCGCCTCCAGCCCCACCGCCTGGATTGCCTTGGCCACGTTGGTGGTCATGGAGATTGTGCTGGGCATCGATAATCTGATTTTCATCTCGATCCTGACCAACAAATTGCCCAAGCAATACCAGGCCAAGGCCCGTCGGTTGGGCATCGGCATGGCGCTGGTGCTGCGCCTGGGGCTGTTGAGCACGGTGGCGTACATCGTCCAGCTCACGGAGCCGGTGATCGAGGTGTTCGGGCAGGCGTTTTCGTGGAAGGACATGATCCTGATCGCCGGTGGCCTGTTCCTGTTGTGGAAGGCCACCAAGGAAATCCATCACAGCGTCGACCCCCAGGCCCAGCATGAGGCCAGCGTGGGCGGCAAGGTCGCCATGGGCTTTGCCGGGGCGATCTGTCAGATCCTGATGCTGGACCTGGTGTTCTCCATCGACAGCATCATTACTGCCGTAGGCATGACCGAACACCTGCCGATCATGATCATCGCCGTGATCAGCGCCGTGCTGGTGATGTTGCTGGCTGCCGAGCCCCTGGCGCGCTTTATCAATGACAACCCGACGGTGGTGATGTTGGCCCTGGGCTTCTTGATCATGATCGGCATGACGCTGATCGCTGAAGGCTTCGGCGCCCATGTGCCCAAAGGCTACGTGTACGCGGCCATGACGTTCTCGGCATTGATCGAAGGGTTGAACATGCTGTCGCGCCGGGCTCGCAAAAAGCGCGAGACGGCCGTTGCGTAACAACTGCTGCCTGGGCCGCGACCCAGGCTACGCAATTCAACTGTTACGCGGCGTCAATGACGCGGCCTGGCGGCCGCTGCTACGGGGCTGTGGTACAGGTTTGGGCGCAGCCGGATGCTGATGGCGCCGCGCAATGCGCATCACGCCCCACAGCATGGCGGCAGCGACCAGTATCCAGGCGCCGACCATCATCACGATGGCCATGGTCAGGCTCATAAGCAGTGCCTCCAGAAGGCAGCAACGGTGTACAGGTGACAGTCTAGTCGGTGGCGTGTTTCAGGCTATTGACCAAAGGTCGCAGCGCTTGGGCTGATTGGCTCTATGGCGCGGATGAAACTGCGCGCAAACGCTATACCCTGGCCCGCAGGCGGCCTATCATCAGGGCCCCGGCCGCCAGCAGCGGCGTTGCTCCTGACAGTGAGGTTACTTTGCGCACCCCCTTCATCAAGCTGTTCGCCCCCCTGTTGATGGTGCTGGCCGCCGCCGGTTGCGCCAGCCACACGCCGGCGCCGCCGATCAAGGGCCTGCCGGACAGGGTGGAGCTCAGCAGCGTGCCCTTCTTTCGCGGTGACACCGAGCAGGGCGCCTCCATGGCCCTGGCCAGCGCGTTGTCGCAGCAGGGCGTCGTGATTACCCCGGGGTTGCTGGACAAGTCACTGCATCTGCCGGGCGGGGAGGACAAGCTGCAAACCTCGCTGCAAGCCACTGCCCAGGAATACGGCATGGTCGTCTACCCGCTGGCCGACGATCTGCCCGCCCTGTTCGCCCAGGTGGCTGCGGGCTACCCGGTGCTGGTGCGGTACATGGACGGTACGGTCTGGACCAGCCCGCGTTATGCCTTGCTGGTGGGCTATGACCGTTATAAGCAGCACGTGCTGCTGCGCTCGGGCAACGAACGGCGCAAACTGATGAGCTTCGACAGCTTTCGCTCTGCCTGGAACAGTGCCGGGCATTGGGCGGTGCTGGTGCAGAAGCCAGGGCAACTGCCGGCCAATGTGGATCGCCAGCGCTGGCTGAAGGCCGCCAACGACCTGGGCCAGGCCGGCCAGGAACAGGCGGCGGCACGCGCCACCCGGGCCCTGGACGCCCAGTAACGAAAACGGCACCTTGCGGTGCCGTTTTGTTTTCTGCCCGGTTACACGCCCAGACGGTCACGTAGGCTGTAGTACCAGGCGCCCAGCGCGGTCAGCGGTGTGCGCAGCAGCTGGCCGCCGGGGAACGGGTAGTGGGGCAGTTCGGCGAACGCGTCGAAGCGCTCGGCCTGGCCACGCAGGGCCTCGGCCAGCACCTTGCCGGCCAGGTGCGTGTAGGTCACGCCGTGGCCGCTGCAGCCTTGGGAGTAATAGATGTTGTCGCCCAGGCGGCCCACTTGCGGCAAACGCGACAGGGTCAGCAGGAAGTTGCCGGTCCAGGCGTAGTCGATCTTCACGTCCTTGAGCTGCGGGAAGGCCTTGAGCATTTTCGGGCGGATGATCGCCTCGATGTTGGCCGGGTCGCGGGCGCCGTACACCACGCCACCGCCGAAGATCAGGCGTTTGTCGGCAGTCAGGCGGTAGTAGTCCAGCAGGTAGTTGCAGTCCTCGACGCAGTAATCCTGGGGCAGCAGGGTACGGGCCAGCTCATCGCTCAACGGCTCGGTGGTGATCACCTGGGTGCCGCACGGCATGGACTTGGACGCCAGCTCCGGCACCAGGTTGCCCAGGTAGGCGTTACCGGCGACGATGACGAATTTGGCGCGCACGCGGCCTTGCGGGGTGTGCACCACCGGGTTGGCGCCGCGCTCGATCTTCACCGCAGGCGACTGCTCATAGATAGTGCCCCCCAGCGATTCCACCGCGGCGGCTTCGCCCAATGCCAGGTTCAGCGGGTGGATGTGGCCGCCGCTCATGTCCAGCATACCGCCGATGTATTGGTCGCACGCCACCACTTCTCGGATGCGGCGCTGGTCCATCAGTTCCAGCTGGGTGTGGCCGAAGCGTTCCCACAGGCGCTTCTGCGATTCCAGGTGGCCCATCTGCTTGCTGGTGAGGGCCGCGAACACGCCGCCGTCCTTCAGGTCGCACTGGATGTTGTACTTGGCCACGCGCTCACGAATGATGCGCCCGCCCTCGAACGCCATCTGGCCCAGCAGTTGCGCCTGCTTGGGGCCCACGGTGCGCTCGATGACGTCGATGTCACGGCTGTAGCTGTTGACGATCTGCCCGCCGTTGCGGCCCGACGCGCCAAAACCGACCTTGGCGGCCTCGAGAACCGTGACCTTGAAGCCGTTCTCTAAAAGAAACAGTGCGCTGGACAGGCCGGTGTAGCCAGCGCCGATGATGCACACGTCAGTTTGCACTTCATCCTGCAAGGACGGGCGTGAAGGCGCGGCATTGGCTGATGCGGCGTAGTAGGACTGTGGATAGGGGGTGTTCGCCATTGCTGCAACCTCTGTTTTATATTTTTGACGTGTTGGCAAATCGTACCTGAGATGAAATCCGGATTCCAGCGCTAACTTGGAAAGCCTGTTTTGACTAAAAATTTCGGTTATTCAGTGGGTTAGCTAAAAAAGTCGTTGACAGCCCCGGGCAATTCCGTAAAATGCCGCCCTACAGCAGGCACGTAGCTCAGTTGGTTAGAGCACCACCTTGACATGGTGGGGGTCGTTGGTTCGAGTCCAATCGCGCCTACCAAACAAAATCCGCTCTGCTGGGCGGTGTGAAAAAGGCGATCCGAAAGGGTCGCCTTTTTTGTTTGTCTGCGATTTGTCGGGCTGACGCGTCTTGAAACGAAGTGTCGCTGGAACACGTTACGTAAACCCGGGATAATTGCCCGGTCACCAGCTAGCGCTGGCAGGAGTCTGGATCCCTTCGGGTTGACCCAGCGGCGCGGAAGGGGCGATGCAAGCTCATCCGCGCGTCGATTGAAGCCGCCTTCGGGCGGCTTTGCTTTTTCGGGAAAAGGAACTGCCCGTGTATTACCATCCCAAGCAAGGCGATGTCCTTATTTGCGACTTCACCAGAGGCTTCGTTCCTCCCGAGATGATGAAGGTTCGCAAGGTGGTTGTTGTATCACCCACGGCCACCCACAGACGCCGTCTTTGTACCGTAGTGCCCATTTCATCTACGGCGCCTCATGCAGAAGAGGCGTGGCATCATTTGCTTCGCGTCAACCCCGTGGAAATTGATGGTCACGTTTCCCTCTGGGTAAAAGGTGACATGCTTTACACCGTCAGCCTTGATCGATTGGACAAGCCCCATCGTAAAACCCGCAAGGGCCGCGAGTATTTTGTGCCGAAGCTGGCGCCTGATGATTTGCAGGGTGTATTCAGATGCGTGCGTGCCTATCTGCCCCTCTAGTGTCGTGTTGGTAAGGCTGTCGACACCATAATTGCGGCGCACAGATGATAAAGTGCCGCCCTGATCACTCTTGAGGGAACACCATGCGAAAGCTGTTGAGCGCAATCCTGCTGGTTTCACTGAGCGGCTGCATGTCCGCCAACATGGACCAGGCCCGTAGCCAGGGTGCCTACCGCTCGTTTACATCGGAAAAACCGGCCAAGGACGTTGCCCAGTGCATCGAGTATTCCTGGCAGGATGAAGTGCTGTCCGGTTCTGCGGCTGATTCCCATACCGAGCCGAACAAGGATGGCAGCCTGACGGTGATGATCGATTCGAAGAATTTTGCCGATGTGCGCCAGGCAGGCAAGGGCAGCGCGGTAGCGTATTTCGCTGAGCAGGGTTCGGCGTTGGCCCATCAGCGGTTGGCGGCGTTGAGTACGTGTTTGTAGTTGGGGGGTGTTCTGAGGGAGCGCTTTCCCTGGCGGTTGTAGGATTGTTCTGATTCTTTGTTCGTGGGTTGTGGTGCCCTTGAGGCCTTGCCCATACTGGTTGGGCCGACACACCTCCAGTGTCGGTCTGGCGAATCAAACAGGGAGTCTGAGCATGCCGCACAAGAAGGCGTTTTCGTTTCTCATCCCGTCACGCTTCATGAGCGTTACACCCTTGGCGACTATGGCTGGTAGCGCGACCATTGCCAATGCCCTGCTGCCCAGCACTGTCAGCTTGTTGGTCGGGGCTGTGCTTGGGCTGCTGTTTGGGCTTTACGCGCTGCGAGTGTCGTGAGGCAACCATTATGGCAATCGAGATTGAACCGTTGCGCTGGTCTGTCGGGCTAAGCTTGTTCTTCATCCTGATTTACATAGTGCTATGTGGTTACCGGCGTAAGGTGCCGACGCTGACCCATGTGGTCATGGTGGCGATGTCCTGTGCCAGCGCAGTGGCCGCTGTCTTGCTTGGGGTCACTACGTACGCGGCGCCGGTGGAGGACCTTGGCGTCCTCAAGGACCAAAAGCCCGGAATTCTCCTGGGGGCTCTTGCCATGGCATGGGCATCAGTGGTGTCGGCCTGGACCAGTGTGGTCTCCCCACTGGTGGTGGCGAATGGGGCGCGGTAAGGGCTACTAATTTTTTAATGAACCTCTCTTGAGCGCCGCCCTGCACCGCTTGCCGCTCCTCTCCTGTCGAGCCTATAGTCAGTACGGGTCTGGCACCTGTCCCCTGCGGCCCCACCGCGCGGCGCTGCTAGAATCAAGGATGTAGTCCCCTTGCGGAGGTCTCCCGATGCGCACATTTTCCCTTCTGATGGTTACCTTGGCACTGGCCGGTTGTGGTGACAGCGCCATGGAGTCTGCCCACAAGGCTGTGGCGTACCAATTGACGGACCCTGCTTCGGCGCAGTTCCGTGGTGATCGCGAACTGGCCGACGGCAGTGTGTGCGGGGAGGTCAATGGCAAGAACACCTATGGTGCCTATTCGGGCTTCGGTCACTACCTGGCGCGCAAGGGCTCGGACGGTTTTCAGGTGACCCTGGATCAGTCATCCGCCAATGCTGTCGTCGCCCAGGCCTGTGGCTATCCGCTGGCCGTCGTGCCCACACCAGCACCTGCGCCTGCATTGGCTCCAGCTCCGGCAATGGCGACCTCAAAAGGGCCAGCCGAAATTGCCGGGGTGAAATGGTCGGTACAGCTAGCGTCCACCAGCGCCGGCTCGGCAGCGCTGATGAGCAAAAAACTCAAGGGCATGGGCTACGCCCCGTACGTGGCGCGTGAGGACAATGTCAGTCGAGTGTTCGTGGGGCCGTTCGATTCGCGCTCGGAGGCCACCCACAAACTCGACCAGCTACGCCATGACCACAAGATCCGCGGCATTGTGGTGCGCTATCGCGGTACGGGTGATCTGCCTGCGCCGGCCGTTGCCCACGGCTAGTCGACGCCATTGACGCCGTCGTCAATGATGATTTCCGGCTCGTCCGGCAACACCTCAGCGGTGTCGAGGTTGGCTTCGCCTTCATCGGAGTCGTTGAGCGGTGCTTCGTCGCCGTGATCAAAATCCAGATCGGGTGCCATGGTGTCGTCTCCGGAAGCGGCGCCAGGCATCCGGCATGCCTGGCATTCGGTTACCCTGGGATCAGGGTTCGATCTCATTGAACGAGCAGTATTCTTCCCAGCTCATGCCCAGCGTCTCGGCCACTTCCTGATGGACTTCCAGGCGCATGGCCTTGAGCTCTTCGGGGGAGGTGGCAATCAATTCCAGGGTCAGCTCCCAGGGTTCCAGGCCCTGCTCATCGGCCTGGTCCTCGAATGCCCACTGAATCTGCTGCTGTTGGTCCCTGGGGCTCAGGTCCTTGATTTCGTCGAGCAATTGCGGGTTGCTGGCGGCGAATGTGTCCAGGGCGAGCTGGCTGCGGGCTTCTTTGGCAATCATGGTGGTCTCTGTCAGGCAGTAAAAGCTTGGGGGCATTATCGACCAGCGCCACGGCGACGGGAAGGGTGGCCGCTCAGGGCGCCGCCGCATTCAAGGCGGCAGCCAGCAAGATGAGGGCGAAGAACAGCAGTAACGTCAGCATCAGTAACTTCATCGCCAAACCTGTGCGTGTCGGCATGGAGTAGCCGGTTCCTATCATTGAAGACCGTGGCGGCGTGCTTGCGTTGTGTCGGGCAGGCCTTCGCGCGACGATCGGTGGTAAAATCGATCGATCATATTCGGGAGGTAGGCGTGTGCGCAAATTGATGGTGGTGGGTGCGGTGCTGATGCTGGCCGGTTGTGGCAGTGCGGTGGAAGAGTCGGCCAAAGCCGTGCTGTTGCACCTGGACAACCCGAAGACGGCGCGCTTCACCAACGTGCGCACCACGACCAAGGGTGACGTCTGCGGCCAAGTGCGCCAGAAGAACGCCGCCGGCCAGTTCGAAGGCTACCGCAACTACGCGGCGATCAAGACCGAGGACGGTTTCACCGCCATCATCGACGAAGATGGCAACAACCCCAAGGTGCGTGAAGTGTGCGGCGAAGGCCAGGAAGTGGCTGCCACCCAGGACAAGCCTGCCGCCGTGGCCGGCGCGAATGGCTGGGAAGTGCAGATCGTCGACGGTGCCAACATGGGCGCACTCAGTGACATGACCTCTCGCCTGATCGAAAACGGTTTTGTCGCCAGCGTGGCGCAGCGCGATGGCAAGCAGCTGGTGTATCTGGGGCCGTTCAAGACCCAGGGGGAAGCCGAGCAGAAGCGTGCGCAGCTGCTGGCCGCGCAGGGCATCAAGTCGGTGGTGGTGGCGCATCAGGCCAACTGACTGGCCAGGGCGGGCAGCGCTCGCCTACACTCGGGCCTCACTGACAAGGAGTGCAGGCCTGTGAATGGACGGGTGGAAGGGATACGTCTGGTTGCTGCGGCGCCGGAACATGCGCACGGTCTTGCGCAGTTGTACGGTGCGCCTGCGGTAGCGCGCCAAGTGCTGCAAATGCCTTGGCCAACCGTGGAAATGTGGACCAAGCGCCTGGCGATGGGCGCCGAGAGCGAGCGCCGTGTGGCCCTGGTTGCGATTGACGGCGAGCAGGTGGTCGGCCATTGCGGGCTATGGCAGAACGAGCGCGTGCGCCTGGCTCATAGCGCTTCGCTGGCGATGGGTGTGGCGCCGGATTGGCAGGGCAAGGGTGTTGGCAGTCGACTGATGGCTGCGGTGCTGGATGTGGCTGACAACTGGATGGGGCTGCGCCGGGTGGAGTTGACGGTCTATGTCGATAACGCGCCGGCGCTGGCGCTGTACCGCAAGGTTGGGTTCGAGGTGGAAGGCGAGTTGCGCGACTACGCGCTGCGTGATGGGCGGTTGGTCAATGTCTACAGCATGGCACGGTTGAAGGCCCTCTGCGATTCGTAGCAGCAACTGTCTTGAAACCGCATTGCCTGCATCGCGACCAAGGTCGGCTCCTACGCCGACCGAGGTAGGAGCCGGCCTTGGCCGCGATGCAGGCGACGCGGTTCTGTAGCAGCAACTGTCTATGAGGGAGCGGGTTCTACCCGCGAAAAGCACACCGCGGTCTGCCAGGAAGTCCGCGTTACCTTCTTCGCGGGTAGAACCCGCTCCCACGGGGAGAGGTGTAGCAGC
>KI547175.1:130408-149059 GCA_000497835.1 gamma proteobacterium L18
TAAAGTCGGCTCCTACGCCGTCTGTGGTAGGAGCCGGCCTTGGCCGCGATGCAGACGACGCGGTTCTGTAGCAACTGCCGAAGGCTGCGTTACCACCAGCGCGGTGGATCAGCCATTGCGCGGCGTCTGCGACGCGACCTGGCGGCCGCTGCTGCAGGAGGCAGCGACGGCGCAGGTTGCGACACCGGTTACCGGCGCCCTTTCTCGTGCCGGATGCAGCCTTGGTAGTACGCCTGCTTCACCGCCGCCGGGCGCAGGCGCGAGCGGCTGTGGTAGGTTTGCTCGGTGATGCCGATGGCCATGTGGCGCATCCATGGCTGGCTGAAGTGACGGCGCTCCAGCTTGCGGCGGGCGCTGTACAGGGTCACGCCGGACAGCTTCGATTGCTGCGCCTGACGGGCGATGTCCGCGCCCCAGCGGCACATTTCCACCTCATGGCGGTTCAGCGGTTTAGCCGCGGCGGTGCCGGCGGCCAGCGCCAGCACCAGGGCCATCAGGGTCAAGCCAATACGTCGCATCGTTTTTTTCTCCTTGCACATTCCGTGATCAGCGGCAGTTGCCGGCAATGTGGTAATGGGCTGCCAGTGCAGCCGACTCGCTGTCGAACTCGACCTGATTTTTCGCCGAAATCGAGTTGTAGGACGGGCAATCCGGGCGGTGGTACGTCATGGAATTACGGTTGCCGCGCACGGGGCCGCTTTTGCCGGATACAGCAGCGCTTGCAACCTGCGCAGGCTTCGCCGCGGGTGCGGCAGCGGCAAATGGCGCGGCCTTGCCGGTCGACTTGCCACCCATTACCACGTCCATGAAGATCGGCGCGTGATCGGACACGCTGGAGCGCCCCGTGGCGTTGCTCATCTTCAGGTAGGCGGGGTAGTCGAATACCTTGACGGTCTTGACGTTGATGGTGCTTTCGTTGGCCACGAAAATATTGTCATACAGGTTGGAGAACTGGCCGTCGGTGGTCGCCAGCGTGCTGGCGCCCTGCAGCATCAGCGGGCGCGCGCTGGTGCGCAGGCCGGCCCAGGCGCTGGAGGTGGGCGGGGTGTTGAAGTCGCCCATCAGCATGATGTTGGTGTTGCCGTCGTACACGCTTTTCAGCCAGGCCCAGTAGTCACCCAGCACGGCGATTTCCTTGGTGCGGTCGGCCACGGTCTTGCCGTAGTGGATGTGCACGGTGGCCGCCACGAAGCTGGTGTTGTCCTTCAGATTGCGAAAGCGCGCCGAGTAGGGCTCGCGCTCGAAGTGGTCGCCCTTGTCCAGGTAGGTCACGGCGCCGTCTTCGTAGGCAACCGCGTCATCACGCCAGACGAAACCGTACATTTCCTTGTAGGAGCTGCGCCCGGTGGCGTGGGAAGCCATGGCCGACCATTTCTTGCCGGTGGCCTGCTCCAGGGCTTTCTGCAGGGCGGTGAGCCCTTCTTCGTTCATCAATTCCTGTACGGCAAGGAAGTCGACGTTCTGCGCCACTTTGGCAATGCTGGCGAAGTCCTTGCCGGGGCGCACGCTAAGGTGCTCCAGGTTCCAGGTGCCGATGCGCACATCGGCAAAGGCCTGGCCGCAGACGAGCGTCAACGCCAGCAGCGCCGTGGTTAATTTCCTGAACATGCATGATTCCAATCAAAAACGAGGGGAGGGGCGGGCGCCTGCGGGCCCGCCACCGTGAAAGGACGTGGCGCCGGCTCAGTCTTCCTTGGGCACGACCCAGAAAATCTGCACGCCGCCGTCGTCGCGCCAGGCAAGGGTGACGTTGTCGTTCTCGCCGATCTCCTCCAGCAACTGCGCCCAATCATCGGGCGATTCGTGGTCCAGCTTGAAAATCAGCGCAGCCCGGGCCTTTTGCGCCGTGGGCGAATTGATGATTTTCGAGATGCGCAGACCGAGCTGTTGGTAGCTGTCGAGTGGGGAAGTGTTGGTGGCCACGAAGCATTCCTTATTGTGCTGTACGTGCATACAGTATTTTACTGTGGGCAATTTCGCAACAGGTCGACTGAAGAAGCGCACGTCTGACCACGAAATTTATGTTTTGCTGCGCAACGAGGAAATTTTTCTGTTTGGTCATGGCGGCCAGGGTGTAGGACACATAAAAGCGGTGATCGCTGGGTGCCGCGACGAAGCTGGGCTATCCTGTGAAACCAGTCGGTTTATCCGCCTGTAGGACTTTTCCTCCGCCAGCGGCACCGCTCTGAAGGTGCTGCAAAAAGCGCCGTACGGCCAGTTGACAAAGTCGTGCGGCGTTACCATAGTTCCTCAACGCAAACGTTTGCGTTGAAGGATCCTCGCTTAATCCTTTCAGCACGATCCTGCGCACATCCGCTGCATACAATAATCAT
The DNA here is from genome assembly GCA_000497835.1 of gamma proteobacterium L18. Taxonomy (GTDB): domain Bacteria; phylum Pseudomonadota; class Gammaproteobacteria; order Pseudomonadales; family Pseudomonadaceae; genus Aquipseudomonas. The sequence continues at coordinate 132,742 of KI547175.1, forward strand.
AAGATCGGAGTGACCCATGAAATTGCCATTCGCTGGACGTTTCCTCGCTGTCTCGCTGTTGGCCGCCGTCTGCGCGGTTGCCCCCCTGTCCCAAGCCGTTGCCGACACCACCAAGCCTAAAGTGGCGCTGGTGATGAAGTCATTGGCCAACGAATTCTTCCTGACCATGGAAGACGGCGCCAAGGACTACCAGAAAGCCCATGCCACCGACTTTGACCTGATTTCCAACGGCATCAAGGACGAGTCCGACACTGCCAACCAGATCCGCATCGTCGAGCAGATGATCGTCTCCAAGGTCGACGCGCTGGTGATTGCCCCGGCGGACTCCAAGGCCTTGGTGCCGGTGATCAAGAAAGCCATGGACGCGGGCATTACCGTGGTCAACATCGATAACCAGCTGGACGCCGACGTGCTCAAGAGCAAGGGCATCAGCGTGCCATTCGTGGGCCCTGACAACCGCAAGGGCGCGCGCCTGGTGGGTGAGTACCTGGCCAAACAGCTGAAGGCTGGCGATCAGGTGGGCATCATCGAAGGCGTCTCGACCACCACCAACGCCCAGCAGCGCACCGCCGGCTTCAAGGACGCCATGGACGCCGCGCAGATGAAGATCGTCTCCACCCAGTCCGGCAACTGGGAGATCGACAAGGGCAACGCCGTGGCCTCGGCCATGCTCAACGAATACCCTGACCTTAAGGCGCTGCTGGCCGGCAACGACAGCATGGCGCTGGGCGCCGTCTCGGCCGTGCGCGCCGCCGGCAAGGTCGGTAAGGTGCAAGTGGTGGGCTACGACAACATTAACGCCATCAAGCCCATGCTCAAGGATGGCCGCGTACTCGCCACTGCTGACCAGTTCGCCGCCAAGCAGGCTGTGTTCGGTATCCAGGCAGCCTTGAAGATGATCAAGCACGAACCTATCGACGGCGCCGCCAACGGCGTGATCGAAACCCCGGTCGAGCTGGTCACCAAACCCTGAGCCTTCCTTGCACTGCCGCGCCTGCCCGTCCTGGGCAGGCGCCTGGAGAATTCCTATGTCAGCTGCTGCCCCGAACGTCGTACTCTCGGTCAGTGGTATCGGTAAGACGTATGCGCAGCCGGTGCTGTCAGGCATCGACCTGAGCCTGGTGCGCGGCGAGGTGCTGGCCCTGACGGGTGAAAACGGCGCCGGTAAAAGCACCCTGTCGAAAATCATCGGTGGCCTGGAAAGCGCCACCGTGGGCGAAATGCAGTATCAGGGCCAGCCCTACCGTCCGGGCAGTCGCGCCGCGGCCGAAGCCCTGGGCGTGCGCATGGTGATGCAAGAGCTCAACCTGCTGCCGACATTGTCGGTGGCCGAGAACCTGTTCCTCGACAATCTGCCCAGCCGGGCTGGCTGGATCAGCCGCAAGCGCCTGCGCGAAGCAGCGCTACAGGCCATGGCCCAGGTAGGCCTGGAGGCCATCGACCCGGACACCCTGGTCGGCGAGCTGGGCATCGGTCATCAACAGATGGTGGAGATTGCCCGCAACCTGATCGGCGATTGCCATGTGCTGATCCTCGACGAACCCACCGCCATGCTCACCTCGCGGGAAGTGGAGATCCTGTTCGAGCAGATCGCCCGCTTGCAGGCGCGCGGCGTGGCCATCGTCTACATCTCCCACCGCCTGGAAGAACTGGCCCGCGTTGCCCAGCGCATCGCCGTGCTGCGCGATGGGCAACTGGTGTGTGTGGATCAGATGAGCCACTACAACGGTGAACAGTTGGTGAGCCTGATGGTGGGACGCGAGCTTGGCGAGCACATCGACCTGGGGCCGCGAAGCATCGGCGGCCCGGCGCTGGTGGTGAAACACCTGAGCCGCAGCGACAAGGTCAAGGACGTGTCGTTCGAGGTGCGCAAGGGCGAAATCCTCGGTATCTCGGGCCTGATCGGCGCCGGGCGTACTGAATTGCTGCGCCTGATTTTCGGTGCCGACGCTGCCGACAGCGGTCACGTGGAGGTGGGCGACCCGCTGCGCAAGGCCGCCATCCGCTCGCCTACCGACGCGGTGGCCCATGGCATTGCGTTGATTACCGAGGACCGCAAGGGCGAAGGCCTGCTGCTGCCACAGTCCATCAGCGGCAACATCGCCCTGGGCAACATGTCGGCGATTTCCGCCGCCGGCCTGGTCAACGGCAGCGCCGAGCGCGAACTGGCCCAGCGCCAGATTGCCGCCATGCGAATCCGCAGCTCCAGCCCGGATCAACTGGTGTCGCAGTTGTCGGGCGGCAACCAGCAGAAAGTGGTGATCGGCCGTTGGCTTGAGCGCGACTGTTCGGTGTTGCTGTTCGACGAGCCCACCCGTGGCATCGACGTGGGGGCCAAGTTCGATATCTACGCCCTGCTGGGCGAACTGACTCGCCAGGGCAAGGCGCTGGTGGTGGTGTCCAGTGATCTGCGCGAGCTGATGCTGATCTGTGATCGCATCGGCGTACTGTCGGCCGGGCGCCTGATCGAGACCTTCGAGCGCGACAACTGGACCCAGGATCAACTGCTGGCGGCTGCCTTCGCCGGTTATCAAAAACGAGATGCGCTGGTCAGTGATACAGCGCCCAGGAACCTTGCATGAAACCTTCAGTAGTACCGCAGGCTGCACCTGCGACCAAGCGCTCGGGCACCTATTTCGGCCTGGGCACCTACCTGGGCCTGGCGGGTGCGTTGCTGGCGATGATCGTGCTGTTTTCCGTGCTCAGCGACCACTTCCTGTCCTACAACACCTTCAGCACCCTGGCCAACCAGATCCCCGACCTGATGGTGCTGGCGGTGGGCATGACCTTCGTGCTGATCATCGGCGGCATCGACCTGTCGGTAGGCTCGGTGCTGGCGCTGGCGGCGTCGGCGGTCAGCGTCGCCATCCTCGGCTGGGGTTGGAGCGTGTTGCCGGCGGCCTTGCTGGGCATGGGCTGCGCGGCGCTGGCCGGGACCATCACCGGGTCTATCACCGTGGCCTGGCGAATCCCGTCGTTCATCGTTTCGCTGGGTGTGCTGGAAATGGCGCGTGGCGTCGCCTATCAGATGACCGATTCGCGCACGGCCTACATCGGTGACGCTTTTGCCTGGCTGTCCGACCCGCTGGCGCTGGGCATCTCACCCTCGTTCATCATCGCCCTGGTGGTGATCGTGGTGGCGCAGGCGGTGCTGACCCGCACCGTGTTTGGCCGCTACCTCATCGGCATCGGCACCAACGAGGAGGCCGTGCGCCTGGCTGGCATCAACCCCAAGCCGTACAAGGTGCTGGTGTTTTCGCTGATGGGGCTGTTGGCAGGCTTGGCCGCGCTGTTCCAGATATCGCGCCTGGAGGCGGCCGATCCCAACGCCGGCTCGGGCCTGGAACTGCAGGTGATCGCCGCCGTGGTGATCGGCGGTACCAGCCTGATGGGTGGGCGCGGTTCGGTCATCAGTACGTTTTTCGGCGTGTTGATCATTTCGGTGTTGGCGGCAGGTTTGGCGCAGATCGGCGCCACCGAGCCCACCAAGCGCATCATTACCGGTGCCGTGATCGTGGTGGCGGTGGTGCTCGACACCTACCGCAGTCAACGTGCGAAAAAGCGGAGCTGAGCCATGGCAACTATCAAAGATGTGGCGGCGTTGGCAGGTATTTCCTACACCACAGTGTCCCATGTGCTGAACAAGACCCGCCCCGTCAGCGAGCCGGTACGGCTCAAGGTGGAGGCGGCGATTGCCCAGCTGGACTACGTGCCCAGCGCTGTGGCGCGGTCGTTGAAGGCACGCAGCACGGCCACCATCGGCCTGCTGGTGCCCAACAGTATCAACCCGTACTTCGCTGAACTGGCGCGGGGTATCGAGGATTTCTGCGAGCGTAACGGCTACTGCGTGATCCTGTGCAACTCCGACGATAACCCGCAGAAGCAGCGCAGTTACCTGCGCGTACTGCTGGAAAAACGGGTCGATGGGCTGATCGTGGCCTCGGTGGGCGAGGACAGCGATCTGCTCAGCAGCCTGGCCACGGTGCGCACGCCCATGGTCATCGTCGACCGCAGCCTGGAGGGGGTGGCGGCCGACCTGGTGCGCATCGATCACGAGCTGGGCGGTTATCTGGCCACCCGTCATTTGCTCGAACTGGGCCACCGCGATATCGCCTGCATCAACGGCCCGGCCGACACCAGCGTGGCGCAGATGCGCCTGGCCGGATATCAGCGCGCGCTGGCCGAGTTCAGCGTGCAAAGTGCGCCCGAACGCGTACTGGAAAGCGATTTCAGTGGTCCCGGCGGCTATCGTGCGGCGGGCGAACTGCTGGACGGTGTGCAGCGACCCACGGCGATCTTCGCGGCCAACGACATGATCGGCATGGGGGTGCTGCGTGCTGCCGCCGAGCGCGGTATCCGCGTGCCCAACGAACTGTCGGTGATCGGTTTCGACGACATTCAATTGTGTCGTTACGTGTACCCGGCGTTGACCACGGTAGGCCAGTCCATTCGCCAGCTGGGCGAACAGGCGGCCGAGCGGCTGCTGGTGCGCATCGGCGCCAAGACGGTCGAGGGCGTGGTGCAGCAGATCGTGGCCCCCAGTATCGTGCTGCGCGAATCCACCGCGCCGCGTTCGGATCTTTTCAATGAATACCGCTGAAACAGAGTGCAGGCACATGCAAGCGAAAGTTGTGGTAGTAGGCAGTTTGAACATGGACCTGGTGGCTCGCGCCCAGCGCTTGCCGCAACCGGGTGAAACCGTGGTGGGCAGCGGCTTTGCCACGGTGCCAGGCGGCAAAGGCGCCAACCAGGCAGTGGCCGCCGCGCGCCTGGGGGCGTCGACCGCGATGGTCGGTTGCGTGGGTGACGATGCGTACGGCGCGCAATTGCGCCAGGCGTTGCTGGATGAAGGTATCGATTGTCAGGCAGTCGATACGGCGCCCGGGCTCAGCAGTGGCCTGGCGCTGATCGTGGTGGACGATGCCAGTCAGAACTCGATTGTCATCGTGGCAGGTGGCAATGGTGAGGTCAGCCCCCAGTGGGTCCAGCAGGCCGATGCGCTGTTGCGGCAGGCTGAGGTGATCGTCTGCCAGTTGGAGGTGCCGGCCGAGACCGTGGCGTTCACCCTTGAGCGGGGCAGGGCATTGGGCAAGACGGTGATCCTCAACCCGGCGCCGGTCAGTGCGCCGTTGCCGGCGCATTGGTATGCGTCCATCGACTACCTGATTCCCAACGAGACCGAAGCCTTCACCCTGACGGGGCTACGCGTCGATTCCCTCGACAGTGCCCGGCAGGCGGCCACCCAGTTGCTGGCCCAGGGTGCGGGCAAGGTGATCATCACCTTGGGGGCGCAAGGTTCGTTGTTTGCCGATGGTGCCGGTTTTGAGCATTTTCCTGCGCCCCAGGTACTGGCAGTGGACACCACGGCAGCGGGCGATACCTTCGTGGGGGCCTTTGCCGCCGCCTTGGCGCGTGGCGAGGGCGAGCGTCAGGCCATTGCCTTTGGCCAGGTGGCTGCAGCCTTGTCGGTCACCCGCGCCGGCGCACAGCCGTCCATCCCGTGCTTTGCCGACGTTGCGGGGTTTGCCCAGCCATGAAGAAGACACCGTTGCTCAATATCGCCCTGTCGCGGCTGATCGCCTCACTGGGGCATGGTGACACCGTGGTTATCGGTGATGCCGGCCTGCCGGTGCCGCCGGGCGTCGAGTTGATCGATCTGGCGCTGACGGCTGGTGTGCCGGACTTCGTCTCGACGTTGAACGTGGTGCTCAGCGAGATGCAGGTGGAGGGGAATGTGCTGGCGCAGGAGATTTTCGACAAGGCACCGCCGGCGTTGCCTGTGCTTGAGAGGCTCAAGGGCGAGGGCGCGCTGGGGGAGCAGCAACTGGTCAGCCACGAGGCGTTCAAGCAACTGACCCGCGCAGCGCGTGCGGTGGTGCGCACGGGCGAATGCCAGCCCTACAGCAACATCATCCTGATCGCCGGTGTTACGTTCTGATGTAGCGTCTTGAAACCGCGTCGTCTACATCGCGCCGTAGTAGGAGCCGGCCTTGGCCGCGATGCAGGCGACGCGGTCCTGTAGCAGCTGCCGAAGGCGGCATCTGGTGCGCGCGCGGTGTGTCAGGTCTACCGCAGCGTCTGTGACGCGGCCTGGCGGCCGCTGCTACCTTGAGACCGCGTCGTCTGCATCGCGACTAAAGTCGGCTCCTACACCGTGCGTGGTAGGAGCCGGCCTTGGCCGCGATGCGGGCGACGCGGTTCTGTAGCAGCTGCCGAAGGCGGCGTCTGGTGCGCACGCGGTGTATCAGGTCCACCGCGTCGTCTGCATCGCGACTAAAGTCGGCTCCTACACCGTACGTGGTAGGAGCCGGCCTTGGCCGCGATGCAGGCGACGCGGTTCTGTAACAGCTGCCGAAGGCGGCGTCTGGTGCGCACGGTGTATCAGGTCTACCACAGCGTCTGTGACGCGGCCTGGAGGGGGGGGGGCGGCGGCTCAGGCTGGCTGCGCCGCTTGATGCCCAGGCTCCGCCGCATACTTGCCGAACACCTGCTCGATGAACGACAGCGCCGCCGGGGTACCCAGCTCCTTCACCAGCAGGTCGATGGCAATGATCGCCAGCTCTTCGGGGTTGCCCGGGCTATAGGAGCATTGCCCCTGAGGCCATTTGGCTTTGATGTCGGCGTCTACGGTTACGTTGGCCATGATGCGCGGGCTACCTGGGCAGAAGAATTGATATCAGCGTGCCCTTTCCCTGGCCGCTGAGCCCGACGCGGCACAAGGCCAGCGCGGGGCCATCAGTAAACCATCTGGCGCGCCTTTTGGCACTCCTACTTAGGCATAAAGCGTCAATCATGCCAAAATCAGGTTTATTTGCCTGGCTGGAACCCTTCTGTGCGCATCGATTTGAACGACAGCAACACCTTCACCCTGGACGCCGTTCGGCAGTTGATTGCCGCAGGCGACGACCATGTCCACAACCAGTTGCGCGTCAGCAAGACCGGGCACGCCTGGCTGTCCACGGTGGTGGGCGGTCAGGACATCGACGGCTTGCGCTTTCGTCTGGAAACCTGGGCAGCAGGCTCGGGTTATGTAGGGGAGGTGGCCGCCTGTGATGACGTATGGGTGCAGCAGATCTTCAATGCGCTGAAGCAGAACTGGCCCAATCCCCCGTTCGACTACATCGACGTCTATTAACATTTCGACACGATTGCCCTGCGCCGGCCGTGTCGAGGTGGGGCAGACTGGTTGTCATGCAACCCTGTGCCTTTTGTGCTGTCGCACTCTGGGCAACACTATTTCTCACAAGGAGGCTTCATGTCCTGCATGCGTGCATCATGGGTAACCCTGCTGGCGGCGTTGGCCCTGGCTGGGTGTGCGTCGTCCGGTAACGGTTCGGCTGGCGGTAATTCGGCAGGCGGCTCGGCCGCAGTGGCCAATGACGGGCGCTGCCACGCCGACGGTGCTCAATTTGCCGTGGGCAAGCAGGCCAGCCCGGCATTGCTGGAGCAGGCGCGTACCGGTTCGGGGTCGCAGATTGCCCGCATTCTCAAGCCGCGTGATGTGATGACCCTGGAATACCGCTCCGACCGCGTCAACCTCAATGCCGATGACAGCGGCAAGGTCACGCGCGTCAACTGCGGCTGACCGGTAACGCGCGCCAATCGCGTCACTGCAGCGAAAGGTACGTTCAACACGGCACTAAATCCCAGGCACAAAAAAACCCGTCACATGGACGGGTTTTTTTTAGCTCGGGAGATTACTCGCCGCGAACTTGAGCAGCTTGCATGCCCTTTTGGCCTTTCTCAGCCACGAACGAAACGGTCTGGCCTTCTTTCAGGCTTTTGAAACCGTCGGATTCGATAGCTTTGAAGTGTACGAACAGGTCGTCACCGCCACCTTGAGGAGTGATGAAGCCGAAGCCTTTCTCATCGTTGAACCATTTTACGGTGCCGGTTTGGCGATTAGACATGGTGTATCTCCAAGAAACATATTAAGTAGTGCTGTGCTGCTCAGGCCAACTGGGCACACCGGGCTATCATAGTCTAATTGTTCGACCGAATAGCTCTTTAGATGCGCATTTGTCTCAGCTATTTTTTCGCTCCGGCCACGCAAAAGCCGCCATACCCTTGATTTCATTGGGTTTGGCGGAAAAAAGCAGCGTGAAAAAAAGCCGAAAAAAAACACAGATTTTACCTTCGGGTGGCCGGTTTTTTGGCCTGTGGGGTCAGATTACGCCACGCAAGGCGGTAAACGGGGTCATTTCGAGGTGCGGCAGCTGGCCGCCGCATCCATCATTTTCTTCTGCAATTGAGCGTCCACGCCGTTGTCGGAGTTGGCCACTTGCTTCAATTCGGCCGTGCTCAGCTTGCTGGTGATGGCCTTGTCGCTGCATTCGCAGACAGTCTTGGCTCGAGCGGCGCCGGCCTTCTCGGTGGCCGCTTTCTCGCATTGCGAGAGGAACTGGCTTTCAGCCCCTGCAGGCCACTCGCCAGCACTGGCGAACTGGGGCAGGGTGATTGCAGCGCAGGCGGCCAGGGAAAGGAAAAGCGATTGAAGACGCATACCGTAATGCTCCAGGGGTCAGGTTGATTCAAAGTATGGCTTGTCTGTCATCAGAGTGAAGGCGAGCCATCAAGTTCCTGCAAGGGCTAAGCCTGCGACCACTCATCGGTGATTATCTATGCTAGAGTGTGCGCCCTCGTCAGGTGCGGGTTGCTCCTTTGGCAACCGCAATGGCGGGTTACCTTTTTACTATTCCAGTCACTCTGGTTCGGTCCCGGTTGGCCTAGCGGCTCCTGCCACTGTGAGGCAGGCATACCGCCGAATCTTGTACTGGCTCATCCCAACCCACGTGACCTTTGGTAGGGGTCACCACTAGGAGAGGAGGCGCCATGCCCATCATTACTCTTCCCGACGGCAGTCAACGTTCGTTCGATCACGCGGTTTCGGTCGCTGAAGTCGCCGCATCCATTGGTGCCGGTCTTGCCAAGGCCACCGTGGCCGGCAAGGTCGACGGCAACCTGGTCGACGCCTGCGACCTGATCGAAAACGACGCCACCCTGCAGATCATCACCCCCAAGGATGCAGAGGGGCTGGAAATCATTCGCCACTCGTGCGCGCACCTGGTGGGCCACGCGGTCAAGCAGCTGTACCCCACCGCGAAGATGGTCATCGGTCCGGTCATCGACGAAGGCTTCTACTACGACATCGCCTACGAGCGTCCCTTCACGCCTGACGACATGGCCGCCATCGAGCAGCGCATGCAGCAGCTGATCGACACCGAGTACGACGTGATCAAGAAAGTCACGCCGCGCGCCGAAGTCATCGACGTGTTCACCGCTCGTGGCGAAGACTACAAGCTGCGTCTGGTCGAGGACATGCCTGACACCCAGGCCATGGGCCTGTACTACCACGAAGAATACGTCGACATGTGCCGCGGCCCGCACGTGCCGAACACCCGTTTCCTCAAGTCGTTCAAACTGACCAAGCTGTCGGGCGCCTACTGGCGCGGCGATGCCAAGAATGAGCAACTGCAGCGTGTGTACGGCACCGCCTGGGCTGACAAGAAGCAGCTGGCGGCCTACATCCAGCGCATCGAGGAAGCGGAAAAACGCGACCACCGCAAGATCGGCAAGCGCCTGAACCTGTTCCACCTCCAGGAAGAAGCGCCGGGCATGGTGTTCTGGCACCCCAACGGCTGGACCCTGTACCAAGTGCTTGAGCAGTACATGCGCAAGGTACAGCGCGACAACGGCTACCTGGAGATCAAGACGCCACAGGTCGTTGACCGCAGCCTGTGGGAAAAGTCTGGCCACTGGGCCAACTACGCCGAAAACATGTTCACCACCGAGTCGGAAAACCGCGACTACGCCATCAAGCCGATGAACTGCCCATGCCACGTGCAGGTGTTCAACCAGGGCCTGAAGAGCTACCGCGAGCTGCCGATGCGTCTGGCCGAGTTCGGTGCCTGCCACCGCAACGAGCCTTCGGGCGCCCTGCACGGCATCATGCGCGTGCGTGGCTTCGTCCAGGACGATGCGCACATCTTCTGCACCGAAGAGCAGATGCAGTCCGAATCGGCCGCGTTCATCAAGCTGACCATGGACGTCTACAGCGATTTCGGCTTCAAGGATATCCAGCTCAAGCTGTCCACTCGTCCAGAAAAGCGTGTGGGTAGCGATGAATTGTGGGATCGTGCCGAGTCCGCTCTGGCCGCCGCGCTGGACGCCGCTGGCCTGCCGTATGATCTGCAGCCGGGCGAGGGCGCGTTCTACGGTCCGAAAATCGAGTTCTCCCTCAAGGATTGCCTGGGTCGTGTCTGGCAGTGCGGTACGCTGCAGCTGGACTTCAACCTGCCAATCCGCTTGGGCGCCGAATACGTTTCCGAGGACAACGGTCGCAAGCATCCCGTGATGCTGCACCGCGCCATCCTGGGTTCGTTCGAGCGTTTCGTGGGTATCCTGATCGAGCACTATGAAGGTGCGTTCCCGGCTTGGCTGGCGCCAACCCAGGCGGTGATCATGAACATCACTGATAAACAAGCTGATTTTGTCCAGTCCGTGGAAAAAAATCTGACGGAAAGCGGTTTTCGTGCCAAGTCCGACTTGAGAAATGAAAAGATCGGCTTTAAAATCCGCGAGCATACTTTGCTCAAGGTTCCTTATCTCCTGGTTATCGGAGACAAGGAGGTTGAAACGCAAACTGTCGCTGTGCGTACCCGTGAAGGCGCAGACCTGGGCTCCATGCCCGTCGCCCAGTTCACTGAGTTCCTCGCACAAGCGGTTTCCCGGCGTGGTCGCCAAGATTCGGAGTAATTATTATTAAGCGTGAAATGAGACAAGATAAACGAGCTGCACCGAAAGCCCCGATCAACGAGAATATCTCGGCACGCGAGGTTCGGTTAATTGGCGCTGACGGCGAGCAGATTGGCATCGTCTCGATTGATGAAGCGCTTCGTATCGCTGAAGAAGCGAAGCTGGATCTGGTAGAGATTTCTGCTGACGCAGTGCCACCGGTCTGCCGAGTGATGGACTACGGCAAATCGATCTTCGAGAAGAAGAAGCAGATTGCGGCAGCAAAGAAAAACCAGAAACAGATCCAGGTAAAAGAAATCAAGTTTCGTCCAGGGACGGAGGAAGGGGATTACCAGGTAAAACTACGCAACCTGGTACGTTTCCTTAGTGATGGGGACAGGGCCAAGATTTCGTTGAGATTTCGCGGCCGTGAGATGGCGCATCAGGAGCTGGGTATGGAACTGCTCAAGCGGGTCGAACAAGACCTGCTGGAGTACGGTTCCGTCGAACAGCATCCTAAGATGGAAGGACGCCAGCTGATCATGGTCATCGCCCCCAAGAAAAAGAAATAACCACCAGGGCACGGCAGGCCTTGCGGTTATGTTTATCAACTGAATGCGGAGTATCCGAACATGCCAAAGATGAAAACCAAGAGTGGTGCAGCTAAGCGGTTCCTGAAAACCGCTAACGGCATCAAGCACAAACACGCTTTCAAGAGCCACATCCTGACCAAAATGTCGACCAAGCGTAAGCGTCAACTGCGCGGTAGCAGCTTGCTGCATCCGTCGGACGTTGCAAAAGTCGAGCGCATGCTGCGCCTTCGTTAATTTTCGGTCAAAGATAGAGGAAGTTACTCATGGCTCGTGTAAAGCGTGGCGTCATTGCCCGTAAGCGTCACAAAAAGATTCTGAAACTGGCTAAAGGCTACTACGGCGCGCGTTCGCGCGTATTCCGTGTAGCCAAGCAAGCGGTCATCAAGGCAGGCCAATACGCCTACCGCGACCGTCGCCAGAAGAAGCGTCAGTTCCGCGCTCTGTGGATCGCTCGTATCAACGCTGGTGCTCGTGTTAACGGTCTGTCCTACAGCCGTTTCATCGCTGGCCTGAAAAAAGCGTCCATCGAGATCGACCGTAAGGTTCTGGCTGATCTGGCAGTGAACGAAAAAGCGGCGTTTGCTGCGATTGTCGAGAAAGCTAAAGCCACTCTGGCCTAAGTACCCACGACAATCACCTGGGGTCGCGTTTGCGGCCTTGGGTGTTAAACGTCATAAACAGGGGAAGAGCCTTTAAGCTCTTCCCCTGTTTTGTATCTGGAGTCTGTACATGGAAAACCTGGATGCGCTGGTCTCTCAAGCTCTGGAGGCCGTGCAAAACGCTGAAGATATCAATGCCCTGGAGCAGATCCGGGTTCACTTCCTTGGCAAGAAGGGCGAACTGACTCAGGTGATGAAGACCCTGGGCAACCTGCCTGCCGATGAGCGTCCGAAAGTCGGTGCGCTGATCAACGAAGCCAAGGAGCGTGTTACAGAAGTCCTCAATGCACGCAAGGCAGGCTTTGAAGAAGCCGAACTGAGTGCCAAGCTTGCCGCCGAACAGATCGACGTGACCTTGCCCGGCCGTGGCCAGACCTCTGGCGGCCTGCATCCGATCACTCGCACCCTGGAGCGGATCGAGCAGTTCTTCACCCACATCGGCTACGGCATTGCCGAAGGCCCTGAGGTTGAAGACGACTACCACAACTTCGAGGCGCTCAACATCCCAGGCCACCACCCGGCCCGGTCGATGCACGACACCTTCTATTTCAATGCGAACATGCTGCTGCGCACCCACACCTCGCCGGTGCAGGTCCGCTCCATGGAAACTTCGCAGCCTCCGATTCGCATCGTGTGCCCAGGCCGGGTATACCGCAGCGACTCGGATATCACCCACTCGCCGATGTTCCATCAGGTCGAGGGGCTGCTGATCGACCGCGACATCAACTTCGCGGACCTGAAAGGCACCATCGAGGAATTCCTGCGGGTGTTCTTCGAGAAAGAGCTGGCCGTACGCTTCCGTCCTTCCTACTTCCCCTTCACCGAGCCATCGGCTGAAGTCGACATCCAGTGCGTGATGTGCAGCGGCAAAGGCTGCCGCGTGTGCAAGCAGACCGGCTGGCTGGAAGTGATGGGCTGCGGCATGGTGCACCCGAACGTGCTGCGCATGTCCGGCATCGACCCTGAAGAGTTCCAGGGCTTTGCCTTCGGCATGGGCGCTGAGCGCCTGGCGATGCTGCGTTATGGCGTCAATGACTTGCGCCTGTTCTTCGACAACGACTTGCGCTTCCTCGCGCAATTTCGCTAAACGAATTATTAGGAGAGCAGGATGAAATTCAGTGAACAATGGCTGCGTGGCTGGGTAAGCCCGCAGGTCGACCGCGATGAGCTGGTGGCTCGTCTGTCCATGGCCGGTCTGGAAGTGGACAGCGTCACCCCCGCGGCTGGCGAATTCACCGGCGTGATCGTCGGCGAAGTGCTGAGCACCGAGCAACACCCCGATGCCGACAAGCTGCGCGTGTGCCAGGTCAGCAACGGCAGCGAGACCTTCCAGGTTGTCTGCGGCGCGCCCAACGTGCGCCCGGGCCTGAAGATCCCGTTCGCCACCCTGGGCGCTCAACTGCCGGGTGACTTCAAGATCAAGAAAGCCAAGCTGCGTGGCGTTGAGTCCAACGGCATGCTGTGCTCGCAGTCCGAGCTGCAAGTGGGCGAAGGCAACGACGGTCTGATGGAACTGCCGGCCGACGCGCCGGTGGGTGAAGACTTCCGCGTGTACCTGGGTCTGGACGACGCCAGCATCGAGGTCGACCTGACCCCGAACCGTGGCGACTGCCTGTCCCTGGCCGGCCTGGCCCGCGAAGTGGGCGCGCTGTACGCCGCCCCCGTCGCCCGTCCAGTGGTGCCTGCCATGGCACCGGTCAATGATGAAGTGCGTCCGGTAGAGGTGCTGGCACCTGCTGCCTGCCCGCGTTACCTGGGCCGCGTCATCCGCAACGTCGACCTGTCCAAGCCGACTCCGCTGTGGATGGTGGAGCGTCTGCGTCGCAGCGACGTACGCAGCATCGACGCCGCCGTCGACATCACCAACTACGTGATGATCGAACTGGGCCAGCCGCTGCACGCCTTCGACCTGGCTGAAATCAACGGCGGCATTCGCGTGCGCATGGCCGAGGAGGGCGAGAAGCTCGTCCTGCTGGACGGTCAGGAAGTCACCCTGCGTGCCGACACCCTGGTCATCGCCGACCACAGCCGTGCCCTGGCCATCGCCGGTGTCATGGGGGGCGAGCACAGCGGCGTCACCGCCAAGACTCGCGACATCTTCCTGGAAAGTGCGTTCTTCGATCAGATCGCCGTCGCTGGCAAGGCCCGCTCCTACGGCCTGCACACCGATGCCTCGCACCGCTACGAGCGTGGCGTGGACTTCAACCTGGCCCGTGAAGCCATGGAGCGCGCCACCGGCCTGCTGCTGGAAATCACCGGTGGTGAGCCTGGCCCGATCGTCGAGACCGTCAGCCAGCAACACCTGCCGAACATCGCGCCGATCACCCTGCGTGCCGAGCGCGTCAGCCAGATGCTGGGCATGGACATGCCGGCTGCGCAGATCGAAAGCCTGATCGCCGCTTTGGGCCTGGGCATCGTTGCCGAAGGTGAAGGCCAATGGCGCGTTGAAGTGCCAAGCCATCGCTTCGACATTAGCCTGGAAGTGGACCTGATCGAAGAGCTGGCGCGCCTGTACGGTTACAACCACCTGCCGGTTCGTTACCCGCAAGCCCGCCTGGCCCCGCAAGCCAAGGCCGAAGCCCGTGGCGAACTGCCCGAGCTGCGTCGCCTGCTGGTTGCCCGTGGCTACCAGGAAGCGATCACCTACAGCTTCATCGATCCGAAGTGGTTCGAGCTGTTCAACCCAGGTGTCGAGCCGCTGCTGCTGGCCAACCCGATCTCCAACGACATGGCCGCCATGCGCAGCTCGTTGCTGCCGGGCCTGGTCAAGGCGCTGCAACACAACCTCAACCGTCAGCAGAACCGCGTGCGTCTGTTCGAAAGCGGCCTGCGTTTCGTGGGGCAGTTGGATGGCCTGAAGCAAGAGCCGATGCTGGCCGGCCTGATCTGCGGTTCGCGTCTGCCAGAAGGCTGGGCACAAGGCCGTGACGTGGTCGACTTCTTCGACGCCAAGGCGGACGTTGAAGCCGTACTGGGCTTCGCCGGCGCGCTGCGGCAGTTCAGCTTCGAGCCAGGCAAACACCCAGCCCTGCACCCCGGCCAAACCGCACGTATCGTGCGCGAAGGCCGCGAAGTCGGTTACCTCGGTGCCCTGCACCCAGAGCTGGTCAAGGCCCTGGGCCTGGACCGCGCGGTATTCGTGTTCGAGCTGGTGCTGGCCGAAGTGGCCGAAGGCAAGCTGCCGAAGTTTGCGGAGCTGTCGCGCTTCCCTGAAGTGCGTCGCGACCTGGCCTTGGTAGCCGATATTCAAGTGCCTTCGAGCGCCGTACTGCAGGTTATTCGTGAAAATGCAGGGGAATGGCTCACAGACCTCAGCCTGTTTGACGTCTACCAAGGTAAAGGTATTGATCCCAATAGAAAAAGCCTTGCAGTTGGCTTGACCTGGCAGCATCCATCGCGCACTCTTAATGACGATGAGGTGAATTCCACGACGCAAGCTATCCTCACCTCGCTCGAACAAAGGTTGAATGCCACGTTAAGGAAGTAGCGCATGGGGGCTCTGACGAAAGCTGAGATGGCCGAGCGTCTTTACGAAGAGCTGGGCCTGAACAAACGGGAGGCCAAGGAATTGGTCGAACTGTTTTTCGAGGAAATCAGGCACGCTCTGGAAGACAATGAGCAGGTCAAACTGTCCGGTTTCGGTAATTTTGACCTGCGCGACAAGCGCCAGCGGCCTGGCCGCAACCCGAAAACCGGTGAGGAAATCCCGATCACGGCTCGCCGTGTGGTCACCTTTCGTCCAGGGCAGAAGTTGAAGGCCCGAGTTGAGGCATATGCTGGAACCAAGTCATAACGACGAGCTTCCGCCGATTCCTGGCAAACGCTACTTCACCATTGGTGAGGTCAGTGAACTTTGCGCTGTAAAACCCCACGTATTGCGGTACTGGGAACAGGAATTCCCCCAGCTTAACCCGGTCAAGCGCCGCGGAAACCGCCGGTATTATCAGCGCCAGGACGTGCTGATGATCCGGCAGATCCGCGCCTTGCTGTACGACCAGGGCTTCACCATTGGCGGCGCGCGGTTGCGCATGTCCAGTGACGAAGCCAAGGACGACACCACCCAGTACAAGCAGCTGATTCGGCAGATGATCTCCGAATTGGAAGACGTATTGGTGGTACTGAAAAAGTAATAATTAGCATCAAGAAAATACTTCCACTTTTCAAAAGCTTGCGGTATATTCTTGATCGTTCCCTTCAACAAGGAACGCGTTTTTAGCAACAAGATTCACGCCTAGTCGGGGCGTAGCGCAGTCCGGTAGCGCACTAGCATGGGGTGCTAGGGGTCGAGTGTTCGAATCACTCCGTCCCGACCATATTCCTCAAAAAAAGCAC
>KI547175.1:149487-182368 GCA_000497835.1 gamma proteobacterium L18
GGCTTTTTTGTGCCTGTCCGATTCTACCGTAGCCACTGCCGCCAGGCTGCGGCTACGGGCCGTCAGTTGCCTTTGCTGTTGAGCTTGCGCAGCTCTTCATAGGTAGCCGACTGCACGAACCAGAAGCCCGAAACGATGCACCAGGTCAGCGTACCTACCACGAAGGTGCCGACGCCCACCAGGAAGCTATTGAACAGCATCACGATGGCGGTCAGCCAAATCACGCCCAAGGCGATATAGAGGACAGTGTTGTTGACGCTGATCACGAAGTCTTTCATGACGATTCCTTTTGAAGCATGACAATGGACGCCTCCATGGAGTCCAGGGCCGGCTATCATATGGCCATCTTTTCAGCATGGCCATCGGAAAGTCCTTAGCTGATGTTTCCTGTCCATACGTTGAGCAACACTAGCTCGACCACTGCCACACATACGGCAAGTGCCACGAAACCCGTGGAAAAAACACGTTTGCGGCGCGGTTTGGATGGGAAGGTGGGCCAATCCAGCAGTGCTGTGATCAGACGAACCTTGCAGTGCAGAAGATAACAACCGCCAGGGCAATCATGGTGCTGCAAAGCCATGCGGTCTGAGCTTTGAACCTCTCGTTGATAGCGGTCTTCAATTCAGCGATGCCTGTTTTCAGGTCAGCGATATCTGCCTTGCCAGTCATATCCCCTTCGACTCTCTCAAATCTGTTGTCGGGGCCCATTCTCATTTCCTTGATTCCCCTCAGGCATTTCGCGATGGTATAGGCGGGTTCCTCTTCACCGACTGCGATAGGGCTTCACAGCCTGTTCCTTGCCTGGCATCGAACAAGCATGAGTCGCTATGCGGCCAGCGAGTTGATGTCGTTGATGAGTTGTGACGCTGTCGAAAAAACAAGGACGCTCGCGCTTTCCGCAAGCGCTGATGCCGCCTTGCTCAAATCCTGTGGATTAGCCGACTCCAGAATCACCAAGCGCCGCGTTTGAGGGGCCGCGTTTTTCAAATCCACCATCTTGCCGAGAGTGCTGTATACCGAC
Source organism: gamma proteobacterium L18 (assembly GCA_000497835.1). GTDB lineage: Bacteria > Pseudomonadota > Gammaproteobacteria > Pseudomonadales > Pseudomonadaceae > Aquipseudomonas. Next base: position 150,509 of record KI547175.1, read on the forward strand.
AGCCAATGGGGGGTTCCGTCTTGAGCGCTGACGGTCTGGATGATTTTCGGGTGAGTAGAGCCAACATCCAGAGCAAATTGAAACTTCAGTTCGTGACCACTTGCGCCTTGTATTTCAAAGTCCCGTTTAACCCGCTTCGGAAAGCCAGAGCGCAAGGCTCTAGATACGATTTTCTCGAATTTGGAGATCGGAGCCGGGCGCCAGAGATCGCAGGCCTGGCTGATCTGACTAGCAGCTTCTATAAAGCGGGCCATATAGTAAGGGACGTCGGCCTGCGTGCAGGATGTATGCAGCTCTCCGCTTTCTGACAAAGCGAAATGGCATTCTGCAGCTATAGTCGCAAGTTTGGCTGCTTTGGTGGCGTTCGGGGCGACGCCCATTGTCATGGCGTGAAAAAGCGTGTCTGCGTTGTCTGTGATGCGCACGCGACCCTGTCCTAGATCCTGCACATACGCGCCAATCAAGGTGCCGTCAAACGACAGGATATGGGGCTCTCCAAATACGCGAGCCCGCTATTTATTTGCGTACACGCCAAGCCAAAGGCCTCGCTCAATTGTGTGCAATTCATAGCAGCCTCATCTGGGGATCGTCTCTTTCTCTCGGAAGGTTCAGGGCCGGGGCACCGAGAATATTGGCACGTGAACGAGGATGGCCACTGTTTGACGGAGCCTTGCACCCACTCCACGAAGGCACCGGCCTCCCAATGCTTTTCGGCGGTTAAGCCCGCCATCGCTTCTTCGTAAGATATTTTCGACGGCTTGACCATTCAGCAACAGCTCCGCTTATGCTTTCCTTTTGGGCCTACGTACGCGCTACTTCCCATCGACGTTAGCATGTTGTTTGCTTTCCACTTCGGTCAGCTGCTTTGAACCAGCCCGGCGTCCAGGCCGGGCTCGAGACTTACCCTCTCGCCGCGCCTTGAATCAGCGCATCCGTCAGCGCCTTTGCCGTCTCAATCTGATGCAATGTCGCCCACACCAACCCTCGCTGCGGCACCTCGCCATCGGACAATTCATAAGCCGGTTCACCCGCGCATTTGAGCAGCACCGAAATCTGCACAAGTGCTTCCTGGGCAGAAATCCCTGCTCGCACGGTATAGAAAGGAGTGTTGCTCATATCGCAGGTGCCAAACGGCGTTGTAGCCGTAGCAGACGGGCAAGGCTGACTTTCAAATTCCATGTCATTTTCTCTTGTTTGAGTGAAGGCCGCGCCTTCGCTACCAGACGAAGGGAGGCGGCTGTACGCAGTTTGGTAGACCGGACAAGAGTGAAACCGGCGCACACGGATGTGCACTGCGCACGGCCGCCACAGGGGCCATGAGCGATCTTGAATCCGGGCTACCAAACCCGGTCGCTGATGGGCAGCGACGCGAGGGAGGTTATTACCGTAACCCGGCTGGGACAACCTTACCCGAGCAAATCAGAAACGTCCTACGCTGGGTCCTACAGCTCTGTTGCAGAGTGATACAAGGGGCGGGATAGGCCCTCCCGTGAGCTCGATTTATCACCGGGAAGCCCAGGTTTTCCGGCATGAAGGAAGCCCAGGCTGGATCGCTGAAGGTGGCGACCACCCTCACGAATGCTCCGAAGCCACCCCCATCACCTCCCGCGCCCGCTGCCGTTCCCCCACCAGCGGAATCTCCTGATGCTGCGCGTCATACAGCTTGCCACCACTGAAGTAGTCCCCCTCGCGCAACGCCGCCACATCCCGATACTGCAAGCTGCGCTCGGTACCCGCGACAAACACCGACTGCTGGTCGGAGTTGCCCGCCGTGAAATGGTTGTAGGTGAGGTTCAGCACAATCGCCATGATCGCCGAAGAACTGATCCCCGAGTGAAAAATGGTCGCGAACCAGGTGGGAAAATGGTCGTAAAAGTTTGGCGCGGCAATAGGAATCATGCCAAAGCCAATCGAGGTGGCGACGATGATCAGGTTCATGTTGTTGCGGTAGTCGACCTTGGACAGGGTGCGAATACCGCTAGCCGCCACGGTACCGAACAGCACAATGCCGGCGCCGCCCAGCACCGAGGTAGGCACGGCGGCAATGATGCGGCCCATCACTGGCAACAGGCCAAGGATGACCAGGAACACGCCGCCGGTAGCCACCACATAGCGGCTTTTCACCCCGGTGACCGCGACCAGCCCCACGTTCTGGGCGAAGGCGCTTTGGGTGAACGAGCCGAAGATCGGCGCCAGCAGGCTGGACAGCATGTCGGCGCGCAGGCCGTTGCCCAGGCGTTTGGCGTCGACCTTGGTGCCGATGATTTCGCCCACGGCGAGGATGTCGGCGGAGGTTTCCACCAGGGTCACCATGATGACGATGCACATGGAGATGATGGCTGCCACGTGGAAGCTCGGCATGCCGAAGTGGAACGGGCTCGGCAAACCAAACACCGGGCCCTGGCTGACGGTGGAGAAGTCGGCCATGCCCAGCAGGCTGGCGATCACCGTGCCGATGACCATCGCCAGCAGGATCGACAACCGCGAGACGGCCGCACTGCCTACCTTGCTCAGCAACAGCACCAACACCAGGGTCAGCGCGGCCAGGCCGATGTTGCCCATGCTGCCGAAATCCTCGGCGCGGCTGTTGCCGCCCATGGCCCAGCGCGCCGCCACCGGCATCAGCGTCAGGCCGATGGTGGTGATGACGATGCCCGTGACCAATGGAGGAAAGAAGCGGGTGATGCGCGAGAACACCGGCGTGATCAGCAGCCCGATCAACGACGCCGCCATCACCGCACCCAGAATCGAGGCCACGCCGCCGCCTTCCTGGCTACCGACGATTGCCACCATGGTGGCGACCCCGGAGAACGACACGCCTTGTACCAGCGGCAGCTGGCAGCCGAAGAATGGCACCCCCAGGGTCTGCAGCAAGGTGGCAAGGCCGCCGGCGAACAGCGAGGCGGCTACCAGCAGGCCGATTTCAGCCGGCGACAACCCCGCCGCCTGGCCAATGATCAGGGGGACGGCGACGATGCCGCCGTACATGGTCAGTACGTGTTGCAGCCCGTACGCCATATTGGCGAACAGGCCGAGGTTCTCATCTTCGGGGCGGACAGCGGCTGGCGGGGACTCGATCATGATGGTGGTACCCTGGTTTTTGTTGTGGGCTTAATGTATTCAAAGATCAGTTATCCTGTCCAATAGATTGTATACAATATTGCGCCAACGGTCGGCGGTAGAGCGTTGTCGGAATACATTCCCGCCAGGAATGAAAGCTTGAACATTCGCAAATGGATTCGAACTATCCGCCGCGGCAATACTCCGGTTAAACAAGAACGGAGAATGTACCCATGCCCATTTGCAAGCCTCTGCTCCTCGCCTTGGCCATGTCCTGCCCCTTGATGGCCATTGCCCAGGATGTACTGCCGCCCACGCTGCCCACCCAGCAAGACAGCCGCCTGATCGAAGTGGCCACCTCGCCGCATATCTGGAACGGTGCCGCTGTCACGGCCGATGGCCGCATCTTCGTGTCGCTGACCCAGTCCGAAGGGCCGGGCATGTCCTTGGCCGAAGTCGGCAAGGACGGGCAGTTGCACCCCTATCCCGATGCGCAGTGGAACAGCTGGAACGCCGCCGAGCCCGGCAAGCACTTCCTGCACGTCAACGCCTTGCGCGTAGGCCCCGACGGCAAACTGTGGGCGGTGGATGCCGGCAACACCGGGATCAACACCGGGGCTCATGCGGTGCCGGGGGCGGGCAAGCTGGTGCTCATTGACCTGACCACCAATCAGGTGGACAAGACCTACACCTTTGACAGCGCGATTCAGAAGGACAACAGCTACTTCGATGACGTGCGTTTCCGTTCACGCCAGGCCTACCTGACTGATCCTGGTGCCGTGCGCCTGGTGGTGCTGGACCTGGACAGTGGCAAGGCGCGTACGGTGCTGGAGGGGCATGAGCTGTCTATCGATCATCTGCCCATGTATGCCGATGGGCAGAAACTGTTTATCCCCAATGGCCAGGAAAAGCGCGTGGGGCTGGATCAGCTGGAAGTGTCGCCGGACGGCCAGTACCTGTATTACCAGGCCATTCCCGGGCCGCTGGCGCGGATCGCCACGCGTTACATCAACAACCCCAACCTGTCGGCCAAGGACGTCGACGCCCACGCCGAGCATTGGCTGGACACCTGGAGCACCGGCGGCACGGCCATCGATGCGGCGGGCAATATCTACGCCTCAGACGTCAACACCCGCAGCGTCAAGCGCATCGCCCCGGACAAGACCGTGACCACGGTAGTGGCTGACCCGCGCCTGGTGTGGGTGGACGCCCTATGGATTCAGGACGGCTACCTGTACTTGCCCGCCGCGCAGATCAACCGCACCCCGGCAACCACGGGCGGTAAACCGTCGACCGTGCAGTACCCAGTGCACCTGTACAAGATCCGCATCGACGCCAAACCGTCCCCCCTGGACCACGCCTGACCTGTAATCGAATCGCGTCGCCCGCATCGCGACTAAAGTCGGCTCCTACGCCGTCCGGGGTAGGAGCCGGCCTTGGCCGCGATGCGGGCGACACCATCCTGCAGCTGCCGGGGTGCGCACTGTGCAGAGCCGATCCTTTCAAGCCCCCAACAACCCGGTGCTCACCGCCACAATCAAGAACACCCCCAGCACCGCCCGGTAAACAATGAACGGCCAGGTACTGAACCGCTCCAGAAACTTCATCAGCCCCCAAATCGCAAAAAACGCCGAGATGCTGGCAATCACCAACCCGAACGCCAGATGCCCCCACGCCTCGGCGCCAATGCCGGCACGCAGCAGCACCCACAGCTCCTTGAGTCCGGCCAGGGCAATGGCCGGCAAGCCCAGCAGGAAGGAAAACCGTGCGGCCTCTTCGCGCTTGAAGTTGAGAAACAACGCGGCCGTCAGGGTAGAGCCCGAACGCGACACCCCGGGAATCAACGCGCCCACCTGGGCGATGCCGACGATCAGGGCGTCGCGCAGGCGCATTTGGCTCATGTCCCGCCGGTGCCGGCAACTCAGCTCGGCGCCCGCCAGCAGCACCGCCATCACCAGGCACGAGCCGCCGATCACCATCAACCCGCGCAACGGCGAGTTGCAGCTATTGAGCAGCGGCGCCAGCAACACCCCGAAGATGACGATGGGGATGGTCGCCAGGATGATCGCCACTGCCAGCTTGAACCACGGGCTATCGAAGTCGCCCTCGCGCACGGCATTCACGCTGCCGCTGACGACCTGACGCACGTCGCTCCAGAAGTAGCTGACCACCGCCGCCAGCGCCGCCAGTTGCATGGCCGCCGAGAACGCCGACCCCGGGTCGGGCCAGCCCAGCAGGGCGGGGACGATGCGCATGTGCGCGGTGGACGAGATGGGCAGTAGCTCGGAAATGCCCTGGATCACGCCCAGAATGCCGATTTGCACATAGTCTAGGGAAGCAAAACCGGTATCGAGACCGGCTGCGCACATAGTTGCCAAGATGAAATCCTGCGAAAGTGAGGCTGAAACTCAGAGCGTAGCCGGGAAGCGTGACGAGTAAACATCACGCTTCAGGCATCTGCTTAATTTCATCTCGGCGCGGCAGGGGCAGGCGCCAGTCCTTCTGCTGCCGGCGGCGCTGCGCGCAACGTGTACGCCACTGCCAACAGCCCCAGCCACACCGGCATCAGGTACACCGACAGGCGCATCGACGGGGTCAGGAACATCACCAGCACGATGCCGGCCAAAAATGCCAACGTCAGGTAATTGCTCACGGGGTAGCCCCAGCTGGGGTAGGCCGTGGCCTGCCGTTGCTGGCGCTTGAACTTCAGGTGCGTGACCGTGATCACCACCCAGTTGAGCACCAGCGCCGACACCACCAAGGCCATCAGCAAGCCGAAGGCATCGCCCGGCATCAGGTAATTGATCACCACGCAGGCCCCGGTGGCCAGCGACGAAATACCCAGCGCCACCACGGGCACGCCGCGACGGTTCACCCGCAACACCGCCGCCGGCGCATTGCCCTGGCGCGCCAGGCCAAACAGCATGCGGCTGTTGCTGAACACGCAGCTGTTGTAGACCGACAGCGCGGCGGTCAGCACCACGGCGTTGAGCACGGTGGCGATGACGTTGCTGTTCAGGGCATGGAAAATCAGCACGAAGGGGCTGCCGCCGGTGACCACCTTCTCCCACGGGTACAGCGACAGCAGCACCGCCAGGGCGCCGATGTAGAACAGCAGGATGCGCCAGATCACCTGGTTGGTGGCCTTGGGGATGCTGCGCTTGGGGTCGTCGGCCTCGGCGGCGGTGATGCCCACCAGCTCCAGGCCGCCAAAGGAGAACATGATCACCGCCATGGACATCGCCAGGCCCGCCAGGCCATGGGGGAAGAAACCGCCGTGGGCCCACAGGTTGCTGATGCCGGCCTGTTCGCCGCCGGTGCCGGTGGCCAGCAACCAACCGCCGAAGGCGATCATGCTGATGACCGCCACCACCTTGATCAGCGAGAACCAGAACTCCACCTCGCCGTAGCATTTGACGTGGGTGAGGTTGATCAGGTTGATCAGCACAAAGCACACCGCCGCCGACACCCAGGTGGGCACGCCGGGCCACCAGTACTGCACGTACAGGCCCACGGCGGTCAGTTCGGCCATGCCCACCAGCACGTACAGCACCCAGTAGTTCCAGCCCGACATGAAGCCGGCGAATGGGCTCCAGTAGCGGTTGGCGAAGTGGCTGAAAGTGCCGGTGACCGGTTCTTCCACCACCATCTCGCCCAGCTGGCGCATGATCGCGAAGGCCACCAGGCCGGCGATGGCGTAGCCCAGGATGGCAGCGGGCCCCGCCATGTTGATGGTCTGGGCGATGCCCAGGAACAGGCCGGTGCCGATCGAGCCACCCAGGGCGATCAGCTGGATGTGGCGGTTCTTCAAGCCTCGGTGCAGCGTCGAGGGTGCAGGCTGACTCATGGTGATGTCCTGATCAGAGTGGGGCGGGCACTGGCCGGTGCCCTGGGTGACGTCATGACAGGGGCAATTGCAAATCAGGTGCCAATCACCGCGAAGGGCTTCAGCGCAGCGCTTGGGTGCTGTTAATCTGCCTGCCCCTCACACCCGCGCAACGGAACCGAGCCATGTACGCGATTGACGATTTCGACCTCAAGATCCTGACCCTGCTCCAGGCCAACGGCCGCCTCACCAACCAGGACCTCAGCGAGCTGGTGGGCCTGTCGGCGTCGCAGTGTTCGCGCCGGCGCATCAGCCTGGAACAGGCCGGGCTGATCCTGGGCTACCACGCGCGCCTGGCGCCCCAGGCCATGAATACCCAGATGGTGGCGATGATCGAGGTGCAGCTGGTCAGCCACACGCCGGCGCAGTCCGAGGACTTCGAGGCCTTTGTGCTGGACGAGGCGGCCATCATCGATACCTACAAAACCACCGGCGATGCCGACTACGCCTTGAAGGTGGCAGTGGCCGACCTGATCGAGCTCAACGCATTGATGGGCCGCCTGGCCAGCAGTGGCAGCATCGGCCACATGAAGACGGCGGTGGTGCTGCAGCGGATCAAGGAAGCGGGCATTGGCGCGCGGTAAAAATGCACCGAAAGCGCGCAAAAACAGGAGTGCTCGCACTCGTCTGGCGCATGGTTTTTCTTGTTTGTGCGTGATCTGTGCGAAATATGATTTTTAAATACACATTAATTTTGTTTTTTGCTAATTTCGCGCTCGATTCGGTCATCTGGCTCCTCGGGCCAGGCCGGCCGCCCCGAACTTCCCGGACATCGAGTGCACCATGACCACAGCCGCCGCCCCCAGCTTCCCCCATAGTCGTGTCGAAGATTGCCTGGCCTTGCTGGTGGGCACCGTCATGATTTCCTTCGGCCTGCTGCTGTTGCGCACCGGCGGGATCATGACCGGGGGCACGGCAGGCATCGCGCTGTTGCTGCATTACGCCTTCGGCTTTGCGTTTGGCGTGGTGTTTTTCCTGCTCAATGTGCCGTTTTTCTACCTGGCCGTGCGGCGCATGGGCTGGGCGTTCAGCCTCAAGACCTTCCTGTGCATCGGCCTGGTGTCGCTGTTTTCCGACCACCTGGCCGGGCTGATCAGTTTTGCCCATGTACAACCGCTGTACGCGGCGGTGATGGGCAATATCATCCTGGGGACCGGTTTTCTCATTCTGTTCCGCCATCGCGCCAGCCTGGGCGGGCTCAACATTCTGGCGCTGTACCTGCAGCAACGTTTCGGCTGGCGGGCCGGCTGGTTGCAGATGGGCAGCGACGTGCTGATCCTGTCGCTGTCGCTGACCACCGTGTCGCTGCCGGTGCTGGCCGTGTCGGTGGTCGGGGTGGTGGTGCTCAACCTGATCGTGGCCCTCAACCATCGCGCCGGTCGCTACTGCGCGTAAGTCTTTTTCTGTCTGGAGTTCATCATGTTCGATCACGTTAGTCCCTACGCCGGTGACCCCATCCTGTCGCTGATGGAGGCCTACCAGGCCGACCCGCGCGCCAACAAGGTCAACCTCAGCATCGGCCTGTACTACGATGCCGAAGGCCGCATTCCACAGTTGCCGTCGGTGGCCGAAGCCCAGCGCCGCTGGTTGGCCAGCGAGCAGGGCCCGTCGCTGTACCTGCCCATGGACGGCCTGGCCGATTACTGCGGCCAGGTGCAGCGCCTGCTGTTCGGCGAGCAGGCCCGGGTGCTGGATGAGCGCCGCGTGGCCACCATCCAGACGGTGGGCGGTTCGGGCGCGCTGAAAGTGGGCGCCGACTTTTTGCGCCAGTGGTTCCCGCAGGCGCAGGTGTGGGTCAGCAACCCGACCTGGGAAAACCACCATGCACTGTTCGGCGGTGCCGGTTTTACCGTCAACACCTACCCCTATTTCGATCCAGCCACTGGCGCAGTGGACTTCGACGGCCTGTGCGCGGCCCTGGCCGAACTGCCGGCGCAGAGCATCGTGCTGATGCACCCGTGCTGCCATAACCCCACGGGTGCCGACCTGCTGCCTGCGCAGTGGGACGTGGTGGTGAAGATTCTTGCCGAGCGCCAGCTGATCGCCTTCCTCGACACCGCCTACCAGGGCCTGGGCGAGGGCATGCAAGAGGACGCCTACGCCATCCGCGCCATGGCCGAGGCTGGCCTGACGCTGGTGGTGAGCAACTCGTTCTCGAAGATTTTCTCGCTGTACGGCGAGCGCGTTGGCGGCCTGTCGGTGGTGTGCGCCGATGCGGCCACCGCGCAAAATGTGCAGGGCCAACTGAAGGCCACCGTACGCCGCAATTACTCCAGCCCGCCCAGCCATGGCGCGCGGTTAGTGGCCGGTGTACTGGGCGACGAGCACCTGCGTGCCCAGTGGCTGGCGGAAGTGGAGCAGATGCGCGTGCGCATCAAGGCCATGCGCACACAACTGGCGTCGCTGCTGCGTGATGAATGCCCGGATGGGCGTCATGATTATCTGCTGCGTCAGCAGGGCATGTTCAGCTACACCGGGTTGAGCGTTGCGCAGGTGCGGCAGTTGCGCGAAGAGTCGGGGATCTACCTGGTGGACAGTGGGCGGATGTGCCTGGCAGGGCTCAATGAGCACAACGTCGCCGCCGTCGCCCAGGCGATCGCCCGGGTGGGGTGAGGGGGCGCTTGCCTTTGGATTTGCAGCGTTCTAGAGATCGAGCGCCGCCCGCGCGGCGCTTCCCGAGGTTCCCTCGGTCCCACATCTGTTTCGGGCCAGTTATGTCAGTACCATCACCTAGTTTGCCCTGTTCGTTCACTGCAGATCTGGAGTGAACAAACAAGGCGGACCAGGTAACCTAACAGGCAAAATTGGCCCGAAACAAATGTGGGACCGAGGGAACCTCGGGAAGCGCCGCGCGGGCGGCGCGCGATCGCAAGACCACCACAAAACTACCGCCAAGCCGCTACAGGTTTTCGCGGGTGATGATCTGCAACGGCACAAACACCCGCTGGCTCGTCGCATCAAACTCAGACTGCGCCTGCTATTGCCCTCTGCCCGGCGTAGTCTGGCCGGCGGCTTTCTGTTGTTTTACCTCGACCGCCAACAGCGCCTGCAAGGCGCAACAGCGTGGCCAAGGACATCAAGCTGTGCGAACGGCTGATCATCGCCGGCCAGCTCCCGAGCGCCAGCCACTTGGCCGACCCCGGCCTGTCACTGAAAACCCTGCTCAGGAACTGACCATGCCACGCTTGCTGGTGTTTCAATCGCTATGGGCTATGCTCGATCATCAGGGGCAGCCGACCTACGTGGTGGGGTGCGCGCTGCCGCCGTACGCTATCACCGGTGCCGATGGCCGCGAGCTGACGGATCGCTGGCAGGAAGCGCTGCTCCAAGGTCGGCTCCAACGCAGGTGCGTACGACCTCAGGTCGGGCATTACCTGAAAAATCGTTTAACCTGTAACGCAATGCTTGTATCGAGGTTGCGTTTTGAAAGGTCTGCCGTTCACCCTCTGCCTGCTGTGCATGGCCACTCCCCAGGCCGAGGCCAGCGAAGCCGCGCCCCTGAGCCTGAAAAGCGCCGGCGCGGTCACCGGTCTTGCCGTGCGTATTGTCCAGGACGACAGCTATTCGGTGCGCATCGATTACTTCTACCCGGCCGCCGACACCCAGGCGCGCAAGGTGCTGTGGGACGCGACCGGAGGCGGCCGTGACAGCGGCGCGCCGTTCAGCGTCAACCTGCGCATCTACGACGTCGACGACGCGGTGGTCATTCAGGACCGGCGCATCAGCCACCCTGCGCTGTCCTCCTGGAGCGATGGGGTGCTGCACGCCGAACTGAGCGAAGTGCGCCTGGCGCGCGGCCGCTACCAGATCACCGTAGAGCGCCGCGGCAGCGCCGGCGCCATCGCCGACTACCGCGCCGGCGTCAGCGTAGTGCGCGCCTGGTAACCCCGCCGTACCGTGGGAGGTTTCATGGTTTTGGGCAATCAGTACCGGCCTCTCGCGAGCAAACTTTGCTCCCACAATCTAAACGCCCGCATCTATGTATGCCTCAACACTGTGGGAGCAAAGCTTGCTCGCGATGCAGGCGACACGGTGTTGACCGGTGTGAATGCGCTAGAATCCCCGCGCACCTTTCCATCTGCCCGAGTATTCCATGCCCACCCCACCGCAACGCCCCCTGTGGCAAACCTACCTGGCGTTCCTTGCGCCCATGGTGCTGTCCAACTTCCTGCAGTCCATGTCCGGCACCCTCAACAGCATCTACATTGGCCAGATGCTGGGCACCCAGGCGCTGGCTGCCGTGTCGGGGATGTTCCCCATCGTGTTCTTCTTCATCGCCCTGGTCATCGGCCTGGGCGCCGGCGCCGGGGTGTTGATCGGCCAGGCGTGGGGGGCGCGCGAGCCACAGGTGGTCAAGCAGATTGCCGGTGCCACCTTGCTGCTGGGGGCGTTGATCGGTCTGGTGGCAGCGGTATTCGGCAGCGTCTTTGCGCGCCAGGCCTTGCAGGGGTTGGGTACACCGGTGGATGTGCTGGACGATGCCGTGGCCTATGCACGGGTGATGATGTGGATCATGCCCATCCTGCTGGTGTTCGTGTTGTTCACCCAGTTGCTGCGTGGGGTCAGTGACACGCTGTCGCCGCTGCTGGCGTTGCTGTTGTCGACGGTGGTGGGGCTGATGCTGACGCCCGCATTGATTCGCGGGTGGGCAGGGCTGCCGCAGATGGGCATCCAGAGCGCGGTGCTGGCGGGGCTGGTGGGCAATATCGCGGCGATCGGCCTGTTGGCTTGGCGCCTCAACCGCCGTCAGCACCCGCTGGCGCTGGACGTCGAGTTCATCAGGTCGTTGCGCCTGGACCGCGCCATCCTCGCCAAGGTGCTGCGCATCGGTTTGCCCACGGGCGTGCAGATGGTGGTGATTTCGCTGTCCGAGCTGGTGATTCTGTCCCTGGTCAACGGCCACGGCTCCCAGGCCACGGCGGCTTACGGCGCGGTCACGCAGATCGTCAACTACGTGCAATTCCCGGCGCTGTCGATCGCCATCACCGCCTCGATCCTCGGCGCCCAGGCCATTGGTGCCGGGCGGCTTGAGCGCATCGGGCCGATCCTGCGCACGGGGCTGGCGATCAATGTGTGGCTCACCGGCGGCCTGATCCTGCTGGGGTACCTGCTGTCCGGTTGGCTGCTGGGGCTGTTCATCACTGACCCGGTGGCGTTGGCGCAAGCGTCGCACCTGCTGCACATCATGCTCTGGAGCATGCTGGTGTTCGGCTTCCAGGCCCTGGTGGGCGGCATCATGCGCGCCAGCGGCACGGTGCTGGTGCCGGTGCTGATTTCGATTTTCTGCATCGTCGGCGTGGAACTGCCGGCGGCGTGGCTGCTCAATAGTCACTTCGGTTTGCAAGGGGTGTGGATGGCGTTTCCGCTGACCTACCTGGCGATGCTGGCCATGCAGACCGCGTATTACAAAGGCGTGTGGCAACACCGCAAGATCGAACGCCTGGTGTAACTTAGGCCACAACCCCTGTAGCAGCTGCCGAAGGCGGCGTCACAGGCAACGCGGTGGGTCAGCCAGTGCGCGTTGCCTGTGACACGACCTGGCGGCCGCTGCTACAGGAACTGAAGGATCAGTGTTTTGAACAATTCCCTGGTGGTGCTGACCACCTACTTCAACCCGTGCCGCTACGCTACCCGCCGGCGCAACTACGACCTGTTCATGGCAGGCATGCACAAGGCCGGGGTGACGTGCATCACCGTCGAATGCGCATTCGGCCAGGCGCCCTTCGAACTGCCACCTGCCTTGGACGTGATCCAGGTACGCGCCAATACACTGCTATGGCAGAAAGAACGCCTGCTCAATCTGGCCGCCTCCTGGCTGCCGCGCCAGTGCCGCTACGTCGCATGGCTGGACTGCGACATCCTGTTCGACAACCCGCGCTGGCCCCGTGAACTGGTCAAGCAATTGCAGCGTCACCCGGTGGCGCAAGTGTTCGAAACCGCCCTGCGCCTGCAGCGCGGCAATGTCCCAGGCGATGCGCCCGATGTGGCCGAATCCTTCGCCTCGGTGATGCGCCGCCACCCCGAGGCGCTGGATGCCGGGCGCTACGACCGCCATGGTCACACCGGCTACGGTTGGGCCATGCGTAGGGACATCTTCGATGAAGTGGGCCTGTACGAAGCCGCCGTGTCAGGCAGCGCCGACCACTTCATGGCCCATGCCATTTATGGCGACGGCAACTTCTGCATCCGCAACGCGCTCAAGCACGACCCCCGGCAGATCGCGCATTTGCAGGCCTGGCGAGAGCGCTTTTTTGCGCGGGTGCAAGGCAGCCTGGGCGTGGTCAGTAGCCAGATCCGCCACCTGTGGCATGGCGATGCGGTCAACCGCCGCTACTTTCTGCGCATGCACGACATCACCGACCTGGGCTATGACCCCTTCACCGACCTTGTTGCCCGTCCCGGCCAACCGTTGCAATGGGCGAGCGGCATGGACAAGCAGGGGCTGCGAGACTACTTCGCCAACTACTTCGCCAGCCGTCACGAAGACGGCCTGCTCGCCGACCAAGGAGCTTGAATGAGCGACGCATCGCGCCGCGACCTGAAGGTCGCCGTCACCGCCTTGTCCAAGGCCACCGCTGCGCTGGAGTGGCGCCTGGCGGATCTGCAACAACGCCGTGGTGAACTGCTGGGTCAACGCCAGCGCTGGCTGACCGACACCGCCGCCGACCTGTTGCCGTCCCTGTCCGACGGCGCCCTGCGCCTGCTGGATTACCGCGTCGCCGACTTCGTCACGCCGTCCATCCGCCAGCATTGCCAACAGCATCGCAAATGGCTGGGGTTCTTCGCCGGTCAGGACTACAGCCGCGCGCTGGCGGTGTTGCAGACACGTCTGGCCAGCCACCTGGATCAAGTGTGCTGGGGGCAGTTGCCCGCGTTCGATGAGGAGTTGCAGCAACTGGACAACGAGCAGCGCCTGATCGACACCGTCCGCGAAGACGGCGGCCAGTTGCTTGAGCGCTTGCGCCAGGCCCAGCGTGACAACCTACCGTTGTCGCCTGCGCTGCGCGAGCAGGTCCGGCAGATCGTGTTGCTGAGCAAGCCGCCGGCTGGCGCCGTTGTCGAGGACGATGAGCGCGATGACAGTTGGGATTGGGACATGGACACCGGCACCTCATCGTCCTCCTCGTTGAGCGACGATGCCGCGGACCTGTGGGTCTATCTCACCACCGACCTGCCGGTGAGCCTGCGCACGTTGGCCATCGACGCATTCACCCCCGAGCCGTTGCCGTTGCCTGAGCTGGATGAGCCGATCGCCACCGATGACAGCCTGGGGCTGTACTCCTGAGGCCGCGTCGACTGCATCGCGGCCAAGGCCGGCTCCTACCACGTACGGCGTAGGAGCCGACCTTGGTCGCGATGCAGACGACGGGGTTTCAAGACAGTTGCTGCTACACCACTCCCACAAAGACTGTTACTCCCACAGGGTGCGCCGCCGCTCAACTATCGGTCTTGATGCTGCTCCACACCCGCGTGCGCACCCGCTCGATTTTCTGCGGCAGTGGCTGCACCACGTAGAGCTTCTTGCGCTCTTCGGGGGTTGGCGTTAGCCCCGGATTTTCGGTGATGGCCTTGGTGATCATCGACATCGAGTCCTTGTTCACGTTGGGGTAACCCACGTAGTTGCTGATGGGTGCGATGACGCTGGGGTCCAGCAGGTGGTTGAGGAACTCGTGAGCCTCGGCGACGTTGTCGGCGCTTTTGGGGATGGCGAAGGTGTCGAACCAGATCGGCGCGCCTTCCTTGGGCAGGCGCCAGTCCACCACCACACCGTTGCCGGCTTCCTTGGCGCGGTTGCCGAACTGGTAGAAGCTGCCCGAATAACCGATGGCCACGCAGATGTCGCCGTTGGCGATGTCGGTCATGTATTTGGCCGAGTTGAAGTAGGTCACGTAGGGACGCACCTTGAGCATCAGCGCTTTGGCCTTTTCATAGTCCGCCGGGTTCTGGCTGTTGGGGTCCAGGCCCAGGTAGTGCAGGGCGATGGGCAGGATCTCAGACGGCGAGTCGAGCATGGCCACGCCGCAGGATTTGAGCTTGGCCATGTACTCGGGCTTGAACACCAGGTCCCAGCTGTCCACCGGCGCATCCGCGCCCAGCGCGGCCTTGACCTTGGCCGGGTTGAAGCCGATCAGCACGGTGCCGCAGTTCGCGCTGTTCGGCGTGCACCGCGCCAGCCAGCAACGTAAGGCCGCACGCCAGCGCGCCCATGGAACGGATGACCTTGCTCATTGGATTCCCCTCGTCAGTCAGGCGAACGCGCCGTCGACATTCTTACCCCAGGCGGGGGAGGGCATGCGGAACCGCTGCGGCCAAAAGGGGACATTTGCGGCCATTGCGCGTGGCCTGCACGTTATGGTTCGGATTTTTTTGGGCGTGGACAGTTGTCCCCGGAAATCGTGGGTATCTCTGTGGATAACTTTGCCAAAGCCAGCAGGGCCAGTACCTTGGCGGCAATGGCCAAGAAATGATCAATTGCGTGGAGAGGCTCTGCAAAGGCATGTGCGGGCTGTAGGGTCAAGCCGTCAGGACATATTTTGCGCGGATTTAATTCAGTATTTATGTTGCGAATCCTGTCGTATTTTTTGCCTGTACCGGCCTCATCGCGAGCAAGCTTTGCTCCCACAGTGGTGCGGCTCACATCGGTGTTTGTCTCACCACTGTGGGAGCAAAGCTTGCTCGCGATGAGGCCGGTACAGCTTGCGAATAACCAGGGTTATGCGCTTGCCAGCACTGAGCTGATCCACAGGTACAACCTGTCCCAGCAACGGCTGAACCAGTTGCCCGCCTCAACCGCCTGCAGCGTCACCAGCGGCTGGCTGCTCAGGAGTTGATCACCGTCATACAACGCCAGCGTGCCAACCTGATCGCCCGCCGCCAGTGGCGCCTGCAACGGCTCATCGAGGGTGACCTGGTTGCGCGTATGCCGCTGCTGATTGACCGGCAGCGTCAGGGTAATGTCCTGCGCCAGCCCCACGGCCACGCTGTCCTGCTGCCCCATCCATACCCGCGGCGTGGCCACCGATTGCCCGGCCTTGGCGTAGGTGTGGGTGGCAAAGAAACGAAAGCCATAGCCCATCAGCTTGGCACTGTCTTCGGCGCGGGCGCGCTCGCTGGTGGCGCCGAACACCACGCTGATCAGGCGGCGGCCGTTGCGCTGGGCCGAGGCCACCATGCAGTAGCCCGCCGCTTCGGTGTGTCCGGTCTTCAGGCCGTCATAGCTGGGGTCGCGCCACAGCAGCAGGTTGCGGTTGGGCTGGCGGATGCCATTCCAGGTCAGGTATTTGTGCGCATAGAGTTCGTAGTAGCCGGACTCGTCGTTGATGATCGCCCGCGCCAGCACGGCCATGTCGCGGGCCGAAGAGTAGTGGTCGTCCATGGGCAAGCCGGTAGGGTTGGCGAAATGGGTGTTGGTCATGCCCAGCTTGGCTGCGGCGGCGTTCATCAGCGGCACGAAGCTGTCGGTGCTGCCGGCGATGTGTTCGGCCATGGCCACGCTGGCGTCGTTGCCCGAGTCGATGATGATGCCCTGCAGCAGTTGGTGGACGCTGATCTGCGTGCCGGGGTCGAGGAACATCCGCGAGCCGCCGGTGCGCCAGGCGTTTTCGCTGACCAGTACCTTGTCGTCGGGCTTGAGGCGGCCGGCCTGCATTTCGCGCGTGGCCAAGTAGGCGGTCATCAGTTTGGTCAGGCTGGCCGGCGGCAGGCGCTGGTCGCTGTCGTGCTCGGTGATGATGGCGCCGGTCTGGTCATCCATCAGCACCCAGGCCTTGGCGTTGAGGCTGGGTGGGCGTGGCACCAGGGTGGCGGCAAACACGGCGTACGGGCAGGCGAGCAGGATCAACAGGATGAGCGTACGCAGGAGCAGGCGTTTCACGGCGGCGGGGCCTCGGCGGGGAAGGGGGCCGAGACTGTGGCGGTGTGGGGCGGGTGGCTCAACTTAACCTGTGTTAAGTAATCTTAATTCACGTAAACCGACCCACTGTCTTGACACCGCGTTGCCTGCATCGCGACTAAAGTCGGCTCCTGCGCCGTCCGTGGTAGGAGCCGGCCTTGGCCGCGATGCAGGCGACGCGGTCCTGTAGCAGCAACTGTTTTTGTGGGAGCGGGTTCTACCCGCGAAAAGCACACCGCGGTCTGCCAGGAAGTCCGCGTTACCTTCTTCGCGGGTAGAACCCGCTCCCACAGAGGGGTGTAGCGGCCGAAGGCTGCGTCACGGTCAACGCGCAATGCCTGATATACGCGGTGTCCGTGACGCGACCTGGCGGCCGCTGCTACGACGGTTGAGGGTCAGCAGTGGATGCTGATCCGCGCCCCGCCCTCATCGCCTGCGATATCCAACCTGTACCCATGCAACCGCACAATCGCCGCCACCAGCGACAACCCCAGCCCATGCCCCGGCTGCGCTTCACTGCTGGGGCCGCGATACAGGCGGCGGCTGACCTGGGTACGTTCGGCCGGGGCGATGCCGGGGCCGTTGTCGATCACCTCCAGCGTCACTTGCCCGCCCGTGGCGCTGGCGCGCAGCACAATCGCGCCACCCACCGGGGTGAATTTGATGGCGTTGTCCAGCAGGTTGACCAGCGCTTCGAACATCAACGCAGCATCGCCCATCAGCGCGGGCAAGGGCCCGGCAATCTCCAGGCTCAGGGTTTGCTGGCGCTCCAGCGCCATGGGCTCGTAGAACTCGTGGGCCTGCTGCAGCAGTTCGCCCGGCAGGTAAGGCTGGAAGGCGCTGCGCCGGCGGGTGTCTTCAAGCTCGGCCACCCGCAGCAAGCCCTGGAAGCGCACCATGATCGACTCGCTGTCGGCCAGGGCCAGGTCCAGGGTGGCCCGTTGTGGCGCGTCCAGCGGCAGTTGGTCCAGCTGGTGCAAGCGCGCACGCAGCCGGGTCAGCGGCGTGCGCAGGTCGTGGGCGATGCCGTCGCACACGCCCTTGACCTCCAGCATCAGCTGTTCGATATGGTCGAGCATGGTGTTCACGGCGCTGGCCAGCATGTCCAGTTCGTCGCGGCGGCTGGACAGCGGCAGGCGGTCGGCCAGGTTGCCCGACACCACGCTTTCGGTGCTGCGCTGCAGGCCTTGCACGCGCTTGATCGGCCGCCTGCGCATCAGGCGCCAACCAATCAGGCCGGGGATCAGCGTCAGCGACAGCCCCCAGGCCAGGGCCTGCTGGATGATGCCGCCCACCGCCGACACCGAGCCGCCGTCGCGGGCCAGCACCAGCATGCGGCCATCGTTACGGTGCACCAGCAGGGCGTAACTGCTGCGCGGCTCTTCACTGGACTGGGCCACGCTCAGGCCCTTTTGCAGGTAGTGCACCTGGCCGTCGTCGGGCAGGCTGGCGCGCAGTTTCAGCAGGTCGCCGGCCAGGTGCTGGCCCTGTGCATCGAATAGCCCGTAGGCGTCGATGTTGGGGGTGGAATAGGCTTCGCTGGCGGCCAGTTCGCCCACCAGGTTGTCATCGTCGACCTTGGCGTAGTAGTGCGCACGCTGCATCAGCGTGCGCTCGGCGGTGCTGCCCAGGTACTGCGAGATCTGCCAGTACAGCACGCCGGTGAACGCCGCGCCCCACGCCACGAAGAACAGTGCGTAGAAACCGATCAGGCGGCTGCTGGACGAGCGCCAGGGCTCAAGCGCGGGGCGCGAGGACATAGCCGGTGCCCCTGACGGTCTGGATCACGGGGGACTGCTCGCTGCCTTCGATCTTTTTGCGCAGGCGCCCCAGGTGCACGTCGATGATGTTGGTGCCGGGGTCGAAGTGGTAGCCCCACACTTCCTGGAACAGCATGGTACGGGTCACCAGTTGGCCGGCGTTGCGCATCAGGTAATTGAGAATCTTGAACTCGGTGGGCAACAGGGCGATGTGTTCGTCGGCGCGGCTCAGGCGGTGCTCCACCAGGTCCAGGCACAGGTCGCCCACCTGCAGTTGCGGGTGGCTGGCGGCAGCGCTGGGGCGGCGCAGCAGCACTTCCACGCGGGCCACCATCTCCACCGGCGAAAAGGGTTTGGTCAGGTAGTCGTCACCGCCCGAGCGCAAACCGCGCACGCGCTCGTCCACGTCCGACAGGGCGCTGATCATCAGCACCGGCGTGTGGATGTCCAGGCTGCGCAGGGTGCTGACGATGGTCAGGCCGTCGAAGTCGGGCAGCATGCGGTCCAGGGTGATGGCGTCGTAGCCCCCGGCGATGGCGCGGGCCAGGCCGTCGCGGCCACTGGCGCTCCAGTCCACGGCAAAACCGTGCAGGCTCAGTTCGGTCATGATGACGTTGGCGGTCACCTCGTCGTCTTCGATGACCAGGGCACGGCTCATGGGTTGCTCCTCTGCAGGCTCCGATGTTTTTTGGGGGGCCATTGTAAATGGCATCGCTACCCTAGGGAGGCAGTGCGTCGGACTCTATTAAATTTTTATTTAAACGACTTAATTCAGGGCCTTGCACGCGCGACGGTTTAATGGACTACCCCCGTGACACCGAGGCTGGCATTGTCGTGAACCGTCGCAAATTTCTAGGCCTGATCAGCGCCGTGTCGCTGATGTCCCCGTCGTGGTTGCTGGCGGCGCCGCTGAGCGGCGTCAGCCACTGCCAGGTCACCCATCAGGGCGGCTTGACCCGCCTGGTGCTGGACCTGGCCGGTACCGTGGACTATCAGCTATTCACCCTCACGGGCCCGGACCGGGTGGTGATCGACCTCCACGGCGTTGCCGCGCACCTGCCGGCGGGGGCGCTGAATTTCGCCGGCACGCCGGTGCGCGGCCTGCGCAGCGGCCCGACCAAGACGGGCATGCGCCTGGTGCTGGACATGCATCAGCCCGCCCATGCGGTGGCGCATTTGGTGCACCTGCCGGGTGGGCATCAGCGCCTGGTGGTGGAATTGCCGGTTGGCAAGGCGGCTGCCATGCTTGCACGTCACGCACCGAAAGTGCGTCCGGCCATCATCGCTATCGACGCGGGGCATGGTGGCAAGGACCCGGGCGCCGTGGGTGGCGGCAAGCATTACGAGAAGACCGTGGTGCTGGGCATCGCCAGCGCGTTGTATCAGCAACTGGGGCGTGACCCGCGTTTCCATCCCACCATGAGCCGCGACAGCGATTTCTTCGTGCCCCTGCACCAGCGCGTGTTGCTGGCGCATCAACGGCGGGCCGACATGCTGGTGTCCATCCATGCCGACGCAGCGCCCTCGCGCTCGGCTCGTGGGGCTTCGGTGTACGTGCTGTCGCCCCATGGCGCGACCTCGGCCATGGCCCGCTACATCGCCGAAAGCGAGAACAGCTCGGACGCCTATGCTGGGGTGTTCGACAAGACCCTGAGCAACGATGATCCGATGGTGTCCAAAGTGCTGGTGGACATGTCGATGAATGCCACCATCGCCTCCAGCCTGGACCTGGGGAGAACGGTGCTGGGCCATTTCAAACAGGTGACCCGGCTGCATCAGCGGCGGGTGGAACAGGCGGGGTTCGCGGTGCTCAAGTCACCGGACATTCCGTCGATCCTGGTGGAGCATGGGTTCATGAGCAATCCGTATGACTGCGGGCGGTTGATCCAGCATACCCATCAGGTGGAATTGGCGCAGGCGCTGCATGCGTCGATTGGCGATTATTTCCGCAAGTATCCGGTGCATGTTGCCTGATAGGGCGTATCCGTACTGACGCCATCGCGGCCAAGGCCGGCTCCTACCCCGAACAGCGTAGGAGCCGAAACCTCAGACGTGAAACCAGGCCAACACCCCCAACACCACACTCAATCCCGCCGCGCCCATCGACAGCCGCTCCAGCCACTCCTTGCGCGTCAGCAAGGTCATGGCCGCCAGCGAAATGGCAATCTGTATCGCCATCATCGCCTGGGCCCAGCGATGATGCTGGTGCAGGATGGTCTCGGACTTCACGTCCCACTCGGCCGCTTCCTTCTCCAGGGCCTCGGCCTTCTGCCGCGCCTCTTCCTTCTGCACCTTGTAGCGTTCCACCTCGGCCTGGTAGTGGGCCACGTCCATGCCCGGGATGTGGCTGGCCAGGTCGGCCAGGTTCTGGCGGCTGGACTTGGCCTGGTAGTAGTTCCACTGGTTGGAGGCTTCGGTCTTCTTGATGGCGGCGTTGTTCTTGTTCATCGCCGCTTCGCTTTCGGTGGAGCCGGCCTGGTAGCTGAGCAGGGCGCCGATGGTGGCCATGACCGCCGTCATCACCGCGATTTTGCTGGCGAAGCTGTCGCCGCTGTGGTGCGCGTGCTCGACGTGGTGTTCGTGGGGGGAGGGGACTTCGAAGGGCTCGGACATGGTGCTCAGTTGCCTTGGGTGTTGAAATCGAACGCGCCCGGCCGGTGGCCGAGGCGCGCGCGAATATAGGTCAAAACCCGGAGGGCGCCTAGCGGCTCTTCATGAAAGGTGTGCGCGATCCTGTTCGCCGCTGTCGGACTCGAACAGCGTGGCCAGTTCGGCACGGGCTTCCTGGGCGGTCTGCAGCACTTTGGCGGCATCGTCGCGCACCAGGTACTGGGCGGCCAGCACCTGTTCGTCGTGCTGCTTGAACCGCTGGATGCGCCAGCTGGCCTGCTCCTCGCTCAGGCCCAGGCCCACCAGGGTACGACGGCTCATTTCCAGGCTGGAGTAGTAGGTTTCCCGAATCGGCACGGCGCCGGCTTCCACCAGGCGGTGTACGTGCTGGCGGTTGCGGGCGCGGGCGATGATCTTGATATGCGGGTACAGCCGGTGCACCAGTTCGGCGGTCTTGATGTTGGTTTCCGGATCGTCCGTGGCGATGACGAAATACTCCGCCTCGCCGACCTTGGCCGCACTGAGGATTTCGGGGCGCAGCGGGTCGCCGTAGAACACCGGCACGTTGCCGAAGCTGCGGGTCAGCTCGATGGTGTCCACCGAGGTATCCAGCGCCACGAACGAGACATTCTGCGCACGCAGGATACGCGAGACGATCTGACCCATCCGGCCCATGCCGGCGATGACCACGCGCGGCGCATCGGTCTCGATCGCCTTCAGGTGCTCGGGCACCGGCACCACCGGCTTGGGCCGCGACTTGATCCAGCGCGCGCAGGCCAGCAGCAACAGCGGCGTCACCGCCATGGACAGGGTGATGGTCAGCAGCAGGGTGTCGTACAGGTGCTGGTCGAACAGGCCCTGGTCCTTGCCGATCTTGAACACCACGAAGGCAAACTCGCCACCGGCCGCCAGCACCACGCCCAGGCGCACCGCGCTCAGCTTGCTCAGGCCGCCGGCCAGGCGGCCGATGAACAGCAGCAGGGGCAACTTGATGGCGATCAGCAACAGCATCAGGCCAATGACCGTGACCGGCGACTCCACCAGCAGTTGCAGGTTGGCGCCCATGCCCACGCTGATGAAAAACAGCCCCAGCAGCAGGCCTTTGAAGGGCTCGATCTGCGATTCCAGCTCATGGCGGTATTCCGAATCGGCCAGCAGCAAACCGGCCAGGAACGCACCCAAGGCCATCGACACCCCGGCCAAATCCATCAGCCACGCGGTACCGATCACCACCAGCAGCGCCGTGGCCGTGGACACCTCCGGCAGGCCGGTACGCGCCACGGTGCGGAACACCGGGCGCAGCAGGTAGCGGCCACCGACCACCACCACGGCAATGCTGCCCAGCACGCGCAGGCCGTGGTTAAGGTTGTCGCCGGGGCTGGCGTCATGGCCGCCGGCGGCCAGCAGCGGTACCAGGGCAATCAGCGGGATGGCGGCGATGTCCTGGAACAGCAGAATCGCAAACGCCAGGCGCCCGTGCGGGCTGTTCAACTGCTTGCTCTCGGCCAGGCTTTGCAGGCCAAAAGCGGTCGACGACAACGCCAGGCCCAGGCCCAGCACCACCGCAGTGGGCAGCGGCTGGGCAAAGCCGAGCATGGCCACCGCGCCGATCACCGCACCGGTCAGCAGCACCTGCGCCAAGCCCACGCCGAACACCGATTTGCGCATTACCCACAGGCGTTTGGGCGACAGTTCCAGGCCGATGATGAACAGCAGCAACACCACGCCAAGTTCGGAGATATGTGAAACGCTCTGCGGATTGCCGATCAGGCCCAGCACCTGCGGGCCGATGATCACGCCGGCGAACAGATAACCCAGCACGGCGCCCAGTTGCAGGCGTTTGGCCAAGGGCACGGTGATGACGGCGGCGAACAGGAAGACGACGGCGGCTTGTAGCAGGCTCCCTTCGTGGGGCATTGGGGTACTCCTGGGGTGGTGGGGCGAGGGGGTAGTTTACGGGGTATGTATCGCAAATGACGACATGGAGGGATGCGGTAGGGCGTCGCGCAGGCCACATAACGCTCAAAGGGTGCAACCAAGGCTGACAACTCGGTGGCACAGGCCATGGCGCGTTGCAACAAATGTGGGAGTGGCTCTGCCCGCGAAGCGCCGCGCGGGCGGCGCTCGATCTAAAGAACGCCATAAAAGCGCAAGACATGCACCCCGGCCGCACCACAATCCCAAGTCGCTGCCGTCAGGCTCGAAACCGGGGTGCGGCTGAGAGGTGCTAGCCGTTGTTGCATCGGTGTTCTTGAGACCGCGCGCCGCCCGCGCGGCGCTTCCCGAGCTTCGCCCGGTCCCACATCTGTTTCGGGCCAGTTACGTCAGTGCCATCACCTGGTCCGCCTTGTTGGTTCACTCTAGATTTATGAAGGTGCAAACAAGGCGGTCGAGGTGACCTCACAGACGAAATTGGCCCGAAACAGATGTGGGACCGGGCGAAGCTCGGGAAGCGCCGTGCGGACGGCGCTCGATCTGAAGGGCGCCACAAAAACAAAGCCTGGCACCTGGCGGCCCTCATGCCATCCCACACAAACCCTATCCCCTACCCAACCACATGCGCCAACCCCTGCGCCCTGACATACACCTCACTCCCCACCCCCGGCACCTCCACGCCCTGGCTGCGCAACCGAATCACCGTCACCCCCGCGCCATTCAACCGTACCGCCAGGGTCCAGCTGTTACCCACAAAGTCCGTCTCGCTGACCACCCCCCGCACGGCCCCCGGGCTTTGCTCGCACAGGTGCAACTGCTCGGGCCGCAGCATGACCTGGGCAGTGCCCCGCAACCCGCGATCGCGCACCGGCAAGTGGCCCAATGCGCAGCTCGCCAGGCCATCCTCCAATTGCGCAGGCAGCAGCACCGCATCACCCAGGAACTGCGCCGTCTGCGCATCCTCAGGATGGCGATACAGCTCCAGCGGCGGCCCCGCCTGCACCAGGCGCCCCTGGCGCATCACCGCCAGCTGATCGGCAAACGACAGTGCCTCAGCCTGATCATGGGTCACCAGCACGGTGGTAATGCCGGCATCGCCCAGCACCTGCGCCACAGCCTTGCGCAGGGAGGCGCGCAGCCCGGTGTCCAGGGCTGAGAAAGGCTCATCCAGCAGCATCAGCCGCGGCCGCTGGGCCAGGGCGCGGGCCAGGGCCACCCGTTGCTGTTGGCCGCCGGACAGTTCGTGGGGCCAGCACTGCAGCAGGCGGCGGTCCAGGGCCACGCGGTCGAGCAGGGCTTCGACCTCGGCACGCTTGGCCGCGCTGCTGCCCGGCAGGCCGAAGCCGATGTTGGCGGCCACGCTCAGGTGCGGAAACAGCGCGCCGTCCTGCGGTACGTAGCCGATTTGCCGCTGATGGGCGGGCACCGCCTGCTTGCCATCGACCAGCGCCTGGCCGCCGAGGGTGATGCTGCCATGGTCGGCAAATTCGAAGCCGGCGATCAGCCGCAGCAAGGTGGTCTTGCCCGAACCCGACGGGCCGACGATGGCCGTGCGGCTGCCGCTGGGTACGCTCAGGCTGACGTCGTCCAGGGCGGCGAAAGTGCCGAAGCACTTGTGCAACTGGTTCAATTCAAGGGCACTCATCGGCCGGCACTCCGTTTCGATTGCTGGTAGAGAAGGGCGGTCAGCGGCAGTGACAGCACGATCATGATCAAGGCATAGGGGCGGCTGCGGCGTAGTCGATTTCACTGCTCATGGCCCAGAACCCGGTGGCCAGGGTACGGGTGCCGCTGGGGGCCAGCAGCAGGGTGGCGGTCAGTTCGTTGCAGACCGCCAGGAACACCAGCGCCGCGCCTGCCGCGGCACCGGGCGCGGCCAGGCGCAGGGTGACGCGCCACAGCGCCTGGTGCGGCGCCAGACCCAGGCTGCGGGCGATGTTTTCCAGTTCCACCGGCGCCTGGGCGATACCGGTGCGCAGGCTGACCAGGGCGCGGGGCAGGAACATCAGCAGGTAGGCCAGCAGCACCGTCACCAGGGTCTGGTAGAGGGGGCGGGCGAACTGAATGGTTACGGTCACCAGTGCCAGGGCCACGACAATCCCGGGCAGCGAACTGGACAAGTAGTTGCAGCCTTCCAGCAGCCGTTGCAGGCGGCTGGGGGCGCGCACCGACAGCCACGCAGCCGGCACGGCGGCCAGGGTGGTCAGCAGCGCGCCGGCACTGGCCAACGCCAGGGTTTGCCACACGGCCTCCCACAGCTCGTCGTTGCGCCATACCTCCATGCCGCCTGCGGCCAGCCAGTGGCTCAGGGTCCAGAGGGGCACTCCCAGTGTCAGTGCGCAGGTAACCAGCATCAACCCCAACCCTGCCAACTGCTGGCCCGGGCGCAGGGCCCAGAGCAGTTGCGCACGGGCGCTGCCCGAACCCACGCGAGCGTAACGCGCCGAGCCTCGGGTGGACGCTTCAATGGTCAACAGCAGCAGGCAGCACAGGGCCAGCACGCCGGCCATCATGTTTGCCGCCGGGCCGTTGAACGCCGACTGGAACTGGTCGTAGATGGCGGTGGTGAAGGTGTCGAAGCGAATCAGCGCATACAGGCCGTATTCGGCCAGCAAGTGCAGGCCCACCAGCAGCGTGCCGCCGCCGATGGCCACGCGCAGTTGCGGCAGCACCACGCGAACAAACACCGCCCAGGGCTTGAGCCCCAGGGACTGGCCCACGTCGTCCAGGGCTGGGTCCAGCCGACGCAGGGTGGCGGCCACCGGCAGGTACAGGAAGGGAAAATAGGCGATCACCGAAATCAGCACCGCAGCGGGCAGCCCATGCAGCGAGGGGGCCACGCTGACCCAGGCATAACTGTGCACGAAGGCCGGTATGGCCAATGGTGCGGTGGCCAGCAACGACCACAGCCGTCGGCCGGGCAGGCGCGTGCGTTCGGTAAGCCAGGCCAGGGCCACGCCCAGGGCAATGCACAGCGGCAGGGTCAGCAGCATCAGCAGCAGGGTGTTGAGCAGCAGCTCGCCCACCCGTGGCCGTACCAGCAGGGTGACGATGCTCTGCCAGCCCTGTTGCACCGATACGCCGGCGACGAAGATCAGCGGCAGCAAGGCCAGCAGCGAAATCACCACCGACACCGCCACCAGCCAGACCCCGCCGCGTCGCTGTCGAGCGCGCAAAGCAAGCGGGGCCACCCGTGTGGCGGCCCCGGTCAGTCCGGAAGGGGTGGACACCTCAGAGCAGCCCCGCCTGGTTCATCAGCTCGACGACTTTCTTGCTGTCCAGTTTCGACACATCGACGGTCGGTGCGTCCAGCTCTGCCAGGGGCACCAGCTTGGGATTGGACGCTGCGCCCTGGCCCACGGCGTATTCAAACGAATTGCCGGTTTTCAGGATGGCCTGGCCTTTGGGCCCGGTGATCCATTTCAGCAACGCCTGGGCCTGCTCCTGATGCTTGCTGGAAGCCAGCACGCCTCCGCCCGACTGGCTCACAAAGGCACCGGGATCCTGGTGCTTGAAATAGTGCAAGCTGGTGTTCTTGCTGTTCTCGCCGGTCTTGGCCTGGTCGACGTAGCTGTAGTAATGGTAGATCACGCCGCCTTCGACTTGCCCGGCGTTCACCGCCTTGAGCACTGCGCTGTTGCCGCGATAAACGGTGGCGTTGGCCTTGAGGCCCTTGAGCCATTCCAGCGTGGCGGGTTCACCCTTGAGGGCCAGCACGGCGGCAACGATGGCCTGGAAGTCGGCGCCGGCAGGGGATGCGCCCCAGCGGCCTTTCCAGGCCGGCTGCGCCAGGTCAAGCATCGAGGCAGGCAGCTTGTCGGCGGCCAGCTTCTCTTTGTTGTACACGAACACCGTGGAGCGCGCGGCGATGGCCACCCACTTGCCCTGCGCCGGGCGGTAGGGCGCGCCCACCTGCTCCAGGGTAGACGGTGCCACGGGGGCGAACAGGCCGGCGTTCTGCACCAGCATCATCGCCGGCGAGTTTTCGGTCAAAAACACATCGGCCGGGGACTTGGCACCTTCCTGCACCAGCTGGTTGGCCATCTCTGTGTCATCGCCGTTACGCAAGGTCACCTTGATGCCCGTGTCCTGGGTGAAACCGGCGATCCAGGCCTTGGTCAGCGTCTCGTGCTGGGCGTTGTACACCACCAGATCGGTGTCCTGGGCGACGGCCTGGCTGGCGCCGAACAGTGCGCACGACAACGCCGCCACATTCAGCAGGGGGAAGGAAGACTTCATTGAGGGGGCTCCGTTTTTTTTGGTTAAATGAATTCAATACGAATCATTTGCATATTTATTTGTAGCCGAAGGTAGGGAGCCCCGTGACAAAAATACGTCAAAAAAGCGCGGAATTTGCGTGAATGTATCGGCTTTGTTGCCAAGCGATATGAGCAAACCGGGGGAATGCCGGTCACAGCTGAGAAGGACGGTATTGCCGTTCGCAACCTGGAGAACTGCTATGCAAAAGTACCTGGCGAAGCTGACCCTGGTGGCCGTGTTGATGTCGAGTCTGGGAGGCTGCTGGATCTTTGATCCGCACCATGGCGGCGGTGGCGGTGGTCACGGTGGCGGCGGCGGTGGCATGCAGGGCGGCCCCGGTGGCGGCGGTCCTGGCGGTGGCGGTGGCCCGGGTGGCAATGGTGGCGGTGCGCGCTGATTTTCAGGCAAAAGAAAGCCCGCAACGTGGCGGGCTAAATGAATCATCACAAAGGAGTAGGTGTACTGTGCGCCTTGGTTTGTGAAGGCGATGTGAAAAGCCGCCAAGGTGAAAATACTTTCATCGCGGCGGCTATAACGCTTCATGTGTGGGACCGGGCGAAGCTCGGGAAGCAGTCGCCGCCATAATCCGCGCTGGCCGCTTCCCGAGCTTCGCTCGGTCCCACAGAAAGGGGGCGGGTTCATTCAAATTGCGGCTGGAATTTCTTTACTGCCGCCAAGGCGCACCCTTCATCCTTGTCCCCACCCGGCGCACCGGACACCCCAAGCCCACCCAGCACCTGCCGATCGGCCTTACGCAACGTCACCCCACCTGGAATGAACAGCACCTGGGGAACGGTGTTCAGCGCGCCATTGGCTGGCCCGTCCAGCTTGGCCGCCAGCAGTTCGCTGATGGTGTCCTTGTCAAACGCCTGCCCGTAGGAGAACGCGGTGTAGGCCTTGCGGTACGACACCGACAGTGACTGCAGCGGCACGGTATCGCCCTTGATCACTGCCTGGGCATGGCCGGAAGGATCGACCACCGTGGCGGTCACCGACCAACCTTTGGCAGCACAGGTTTGCACGGCTTCGGCCGCCAACTGCTGGGCCACCTGCCAGGGCAGTTTCTGGCTGCTGATCAGGTGGCTGGGGGCGGCATGGGCCGTAAGCGCTGCAAGGCCCAGGGCGAAGGCGGCGCTGGTGCGCCGCAGGGTGTTCGCGGTCATGGCAGTTTCCTTTACAAGGGTTGATGAAAATCCTTTCATCCGCCGTGGCGGAGCCGGTTCCTATACTGGCCCGGCGCAGGGAACGCCGATTCAAATCAGTGTTCCCATGTGTTGACCAGGCCCGATGCTGTCGCTCGGGTTTTTTTCAGCATCGGCCTGAAACCGGTTTCAGTCAAATCCGGAGATGATTTGTGAACAAGACCGCAAGCTTGTTGTTAACCGCTGGTCTGCTGCTGGGCAGCACGTTGCCGGCCCTGGCCGAAACCGTTGACCGCAGCGCCATTCCACTCGGTTCCCTCGAAGAAGTGGCCGCCTTCAAGGGGCCAGGCCCCTCCGGCATCGTGGTTACACCGTCGGGCAGGGTGTTCGTCGGCTTCCCCCGCCACGCCATCAATCACCCCGGCATGACCCTGGGCGAGCTGGTGAACGGCAAGCTGGTGCCATACCCCGACGCCGCCACCAGCCTGCCGTCCGAACGCAGCGACGCGCAAAAGCTGATTTCGGTACACGGCATGACCACCGATACCCAGGGCCGCCTGTGGCTGATCGACGACGGCAAGCGCGCCGGCATCGACGGCATCAAGCCGGGTGCGGCGAAGGTGGTGGGCATTGATCCGGCAACCAATAAGGTGTTCGCCTCCTGGGTGCTCAGCGACGCCTTGCGCCAGGACAGTCACATGAATGACCTGCGCGTGGACCTCACCCACGGCGCCAAGGGCATCGCCTACGTCGCCGACTCCTCGTTCGGCGAAGACCCGGCCCTGGTCGTCGTCGACCTGGCCACCGGTCGTCAGCGTCGGGTGCTGAGCAAAGACCCTTCGGTGCTGCCGCAAAAAGACTTCGTCACCCAACTGGACGGCGTGCCCATGCGCTACCAGGGCAAGGCCAGCGCCTTCCCCCATGGTGGCGTTGACAGCATCACCCTGAGCACCGACAGCTCGCGGCTGTACTACTCGCCGCTGACCAGCCGCCACCTGTGGAGCATCCCCACCGCGGCCCTGGCCGACTTCAGCAAGGATGACCAACAACTGGCCGCGCAGATTCGCGATGAGGGTGAGAAGGTCATGACCGACGGCATGGCCACCGACGCCCAGGATCGCCTGTACCTGACCGACGCCGAACACCATCAGATCGTGCGCCGCTGGCCCGACGGCCACCTCGACGTGGTGCTGCGCGACCCGCGCCTGGTGTGGCCGGACGGCATCTTCGTGGCCGGCAACCAGGTGTACGTCACCCTGGGCCAGTGGGACCGCCTCGGCGCCCATGCCGATACCCGTCAGCCGCCGTACTTGCTGGTACGCACGCCCACCGACGGCACCCCGGTCTTGGATGCACAAGCCCAGTAAGGATGTTTGACATGGAGGTATCCACGCAATGAAAGCACGTACTTTGGCCCTGTTGGCCTGCGTCGCCGCAGGCACGGCCCATGCCGCCAGCCAGGGCGAGTTGGTCGCA
This sequence comes from gamma proteobacterium L18, assembly GCA_000497835.1. Taxonomy (GTDB): domain Bacteria; phylum Pseudomonadota; class Gammaproteobacteria; order Pseudomonadales; family Pseudomonadaceae; genus Aquipseudomonas. Next base: position 180,530 of record KI547175.1, read on the forward strand.
GCCCTGGACAACACCGAAGCCAGCGGCATCGTCGTCACCCCTGGCGGCCGCACCTTCCTGACCCTGCCGCGCGCCGGCAGCAACCACGCCTTCCCCTCGGTGGTGGAACTGGTGAAGGGCAAGCAGGTGCCTTTCCCGGACCTGGCCACCACCACCGACACGGGCAAGCCCCTGGCAGATTGGTTGGTTTCACCCCTGGGACTAACCCTGGCGGGCAACACCCTGTGGGTGCTGGACGAGGGCAAGCGGCCGGGCATCGAGGGCATTCCCGATGGTTCCGCGAAACTGGTGGGCATCGACATCACCACGCGCAAGGTGCTCAAGACCATCGTCTTCCACAAGCCGTTCATGCGCGACAGCCTGCAGCTCAATGACCTGCGGGTAGACCCCGACCATGGCGCCCAGGGCACGGTGTACATCTCCAACAACGGCTACTCCAGCCCTTCGGACTGCTCGCTGATCGTGGTGGACCTGGCCAGCGGCAAGATGCGCGAGGTGTTCCACAACCTGCCGCAAACCTCGCCTGCGCCGGGCTTCATGACTTATGTCGAAGGCCAGCCTCACGCCTACAGCCTCGACCATCCGAGCATGCCCCAGGGCGGGGTCAATGGCATCGAGCTGTCGCCCGACCATAAGAAGCTGTACTGGACCATCCCCACCAACCCCAATTACTACAGCATCGACACGGCGGCGCTCAGTGACTTCAATCGTCCCGAGGACGCCCTGGTCAAGGACATCCACTTTGAAGGCCAGACCGCGTCCAACGGCGGCATCGCGGTGGACGACAAGGGCTCCCTGTACTTCGGCGACGCCTCGCGCTATTCCATCCTCCGTCGCGACCGCGCAGGGCAGTTCAGCCTGGTGGGGCAGGATTCGCGGCTGATCTGGCCTGACGGCCTCTACTGGCAGGGCGGCTACCTGTACGTCACGGTGGGGCAGTGGCAGCGAGTGCCGGGGTTGCACGGTGGCAAGGACCTGCGCAGCGCGCCCTACAACATCCTGCGCTTCAAGACGGCAATGTAAAAAATGCGTACCGCCGCTGTTACCGACTGGCTACGCGGCGGGCAAGTTCTATGCTGGACAGGGTAAAAGAGCAGGCGATAAGGTGATCGCCATTCGTCACAATGCCCATCGCCCAAGGAGTCGGTCGTGATCCTGCCCCCAGAATTGTCTCGCGAGCCCGCCTGCAATGACCCCCTGGCACCTTCCGGTGCGGTGGCGTTGCTGCTGGTGTCGGAGTGGGCCCAGGCCGTGCGGTTGCAGCAGCCCTTGTCGTTGCTGGTGGTGACGGTGGATCACGCTCGCAGCCTGGCCACGCAGCAGGGCCGTGAGCAGGCCGATGCACAATTGCAGCGCATTGGCCTGGTGCTCACCACCACGGCGGGGCGTGCCCGCGATGTGGCCGGGCGTTGCTCGGCCGATGCTTTCATGATTGTGTTGCCCGATACCCCGGCCGACGGCGCGCGGGCTGTGGCCGAGCGGTGCCAGCGCGGCGTGCGGGCGATTGGCGGGGCCACCGTCAGTTTTGGCGCGGGCACCCTGATACCGCGCAGTGAGGCGGGCCATTCGGCGTTCTTCAATGCCGTGGCGCAGCTGTGCGATGAAGCCGTGCGCGCCGGCGGCGACCGCATCGTCTGCCGCCACTTCGGCCAGTCACGCACCGGCGCCATGCGCGCCTGAACCTTTTAAACCTGTAGCAGCGGCCGCCAGGTCGCGTCACAGACGCCGCGCACTGGCGGCTGCACCGCGGCGTTTGTGACGCAGCCTTCGGCAGTTGCTACAGGCCGGCGTCGTCTGCATCGCGGCCAAGGCCGGCTCCTACCACGGACGGCGTAGGAG
>KI547175.1:182605-187067 GCA_000497835.1 gamma proteobacterium L18
TATCAAGACAGTGGGTCAGTTAGGCGGCGCGGCGCTGTCGGAGCCGCCATCGGCTGCACCGCCATCGTCGTCATCATCATCGTCATCCCCGCCACCACCGCCACTGCCCATGCCGCTCTTGCCGTCATAGCCGGCCCCATTGTTGTCGGTGCCGCCGCTGCGGCCAGGGTCAGCGCCTTGGGTGCGCGGGTCTGCACCGGGGCTGGTAGGGGAGGAGGAGTCGGTGCCGGGATTGATCGAGATGGGGCTGTCGGACGCCGCCACGGCGACGGCCGAGACAGCGCACAACAAACCGGCGGTGGACAGGGCAAGCAGGGTTTTCCTGAACATGGTGACGTTCCCTCGATAAGGTCGTTTCACCAGCTTAGGCTGCGGGGGAGGGCCGTCGATCCCGCGGGGCGACCGACGGCCATCTTTCATTTAGCGACGGTCTACCCACACGGTCTGGGCGTTGCAGAACTCGCGCAGGCCGAAGTGCGACAGCTCGCGGCCGAAACCGCTTTTCTTCACCCCGCCAATGGCCACGCGGGGGTCGGAGGCGCAATAGCCGTTGATGAACACGCCACCGGTGTCCAGCTCGGCGGCCAGGCGGCGGGCCAGGGCCACGTCGGCGGTCCAGACGCTGCCGGCCAGGCCGAACTCGCTGTCGTTGGCCAATTGCACGGCATGGTCGGCATCGCGGCAGGCGATGATCGAGGCTACTGGCCCGAACAGCTCCTGCTTGAACGAGGTCATGTCCGGCGTTACATCACCCAGGATGGTTGGCGCGTAATAGTTGCCCACGCCTTCCACCTTGTGGCCGCCCAGCAACAGGGTGGCGCCTTCGGCAAGGGTCTGCTGCACTTGGCCATCCAGTTCGTCGCGCAGGTCGTAGCGGGCCATCGGGCCGATGTAGTTGCCGTCCACCAGCGGATCACCGACGTGCATGGCCTTGACCGTTGCCACCAGTTTCTCGGTGAAGGCCGGCAGGATGCTGTCCTCGATGATGAAGCGCTTGGCGGCGATGCACACCTGGCCCACGTTCTGGAAGCGGCCGATGGCGGCGGCTTTCACGGCCTCGTCCAGGTCGGCGTCGGCCAGCACGATGAACGGGTCGGAACCGCCCAGCTCCAGCACGCATTTTTTCAACGCGGCACCGGCCTGGGAGGCGATGGCGGCACCGGCGCGCACGCTGCCGGTGACGGTCACGGCAGCGATGCGCGCATCGTTGATGGCGCTGGAGACGCCGTCGTTGCCTACGTTCAGTACTTCGAACGCACCTTCCGGCACGCCGCCTTCACGCAGCACGGCGGCCATCAGCAGGGCGCTGCCCATCACGTTCGGCGCATGCTTGAGCACGTAGGTGTTGCCGGCCAGCAGGATCGGCACGGCGCCGCGCAGCACTTGCCACACCGGGAAGTTCCACGGCATCACGGCCAGGATCGGGCCGATCGGGCGGTATTCGATGAAGGCCTTGTCGCCGGGTACCTGGGTCGGCTCGGGGGCCAGCAGCTCAGGGCCTTGGGCGGCGTACCACTCGCACAGGCCGGCGCATTTTTCCACTTCGGCGCGGGCTTGCACGATCGGCTTGCCCATTTCCAGGGTCATGCTGCGGGCCAGGGCTTCGCTGTTGTTGCGCAGGGCAGCGGCCACATTGACCAGCACGGCGGCGCGCTCGGCCACCGATACCCGGCGCCATTGACGGTAGGCGTCAGCGCTGCGGGTCAGCGCCTGGTCCAGCTCGGTGGCGGTCTGGAACGGGTAGCGGGCCAGTTCTTCACCGGTGGCCGGGTTCAGGGAAATCGCGTAGTCGATAGCGGCAGGGGCGTTCATCGCAAACCTCCAAAGGCAGTAGATGGACATACCTTAAGCGGTTGCCTGGTTCATTAATAATGAATAATAATCAGTGAAACACTCACGAAACGAGAATGTTATGGATCTCACCCAGCTTGAACTGTTCAAGGCCGTGGCCGAGGAAGGCAGCATCACCGCCGCTGCGGCCAAGGTGCACCGCGTGCCGTCCAACCTGACCACGCGCATCAAGCAACTGGAAAGCGAGTTGGGCGTGGACCTGTTCATTCGCGAGAAACTGCGCCTGCGCTTGTCGGCCAACGGCTACAGCTTTCTGGATTACACCCGACGCATCCTCGACCTGGTGGAAGAGGCGCGCCTGGCGGTGTCCAGCGGCGAGCCCCAGGGCGTGTTCACTCTGGGCTCGTTGGAAAGCACGGCGGCGGTGCGCATCCCGCCGTTGCTGGCGGCCTATCACCAGCGCTATCCCAAGGTGGAGCTGGACCTGTCCACGGGGCCTTCGGGCGACATGATCGACGGCGTGCTGGCCGGGCGTTTCGCCGCCGCGTTCGTCGACGGCCCGCTGCACCCGTTGCTGGATGGCATCCCCGTGTTTGAAGAAGAAATGCTGCTGGTGACCGCCAAGGGCCACGCACCGGTAACCCGTGCTTTGGACGTGAGTGGCGAGACGGTCTATGCCTTCCGCGCCAACTGCTCCTACCGGCGACACCTGGAAAGTTGGTTCATCGCCGACGGCGCCACGCCGGGACGCATTTTCGAGATGGAGTCGTACCACGGCATGCTCGCCTGCGTCAGCGCGGGTGCGGGCCTGGCGATGGTGCCGCGCAGCATGCTGGAAAGCATGCCGGGCAGCAGCAACGTCAGCGCCTGGCCGCTGGGTGGCGAATACAGCTGGCGCCAGACCTGGCTGACGTGGCGCCGCGGCACTCGCTCACCCAACCTGCTGGGCATGCAGGAAATGCTCGAGAGTCAGGCTTCGGCGGCCACGCGCCCGGCGTAGTCACGGGCGAATTGCGCGGCAATGCGCCCGGAGCGTGAGCCGCGTTGGGTGGCCCAGCGCAGGGCTTCTACATGGGCCTGGGCGAAAGCTTCTTCAGGCACGCCGCAGGCCGCCAGCCATTCGTTGACCGCGCCCAGGAACTCGTCCTGGGAGAAGGGGTAGAACGAGATCCACAGGCCGAAGCGTTCGGACAGCGAGATCTTCTCTTCCGACTCTTCACCCGGGTGCAGCTCGCCGTTTTCGCCGCGTTTCCAGTTGAGGTTGTCACTGGCCCGCTCGGCCATCAGGTGGCGGCGGTTGGAGGTGGCGTAGATCAGCGTGTTGGCGGCCTGGCCGGCCACCGAGCCGTCGAGCACGGTCTTCAGGCTCTTGTAGCCGATATCGCCTTCTTCGAACGACAGATCATCGCAGAACAGGATGAAGCGCTCGGGGCGGCCGGTGGTGAAGTCGAGGATCTGCGGCAGGTCGCCGATGTGCGCCTTGTCCACCTCGATCAGGCGCAGGCCCTGACCATGGAAACGCTCAAGGCAGGCCTTGACCAGCGAGGACTTGCCGGTGCCACGGGCGCCGGTCAGCAGCACGTTGTTGGCCGGGTGGCCTTCGACGAACTGGCGGGTGTTCTGCTCGATCAGGCGTTTCTGCCGGTCAATGTTCTGCAACGCCTCGAAGGCGATCAGGTCGGGGTTTTTCACGGCATGCAGCACCGCCTGTTCCACCCCGCGCACACGTCGGTAGTGCCATTGGTAGGCGATGGCCTGAGTGTCGAACACCTGCGCCTGGTCGGGCGGGAAGGCGCGTTCCAGGCTGTTGGCGATACGTTCGAGCTGGGCGAGCAGGGCAGAGCTGTCAATCGTCGTGGACATGGTGATATCACAGTGCAGGGATGGCTGGGCACAAGCTTAGGGATAGGGCAGAGTGTGCGTCTAACGATAAAAGGGCGCCTGCATGCGTAAAATGGACATCGAGGTGGATCACGGTGAACCCGGTGATGCGCGCAGCGTGGCGGCGGTGGCGTTGGATTTCGATGACGGCCACTGGGTGGCCAATCACCGGCACCACAAGGCGCAGTTGCTGTACGCAACCCAAGGCGTGCTGGTGGTGGGCACCGCCGAGGGGCATTGGCTGGTGCCGGGCAATCGCGGGTTGTGGATACCGCCGGGGGTGGAGCACTGGACGCGCATGGTTGGCGCAGTGCGCATTCGAACCCTGTACATCGACCCGGCGCAGGTGCCGGTGCAGTTGCCGCGCAGTTGTTCGGTGCTGGGTGTTTCGGCCTTGCTGCGTGAGCTGATTCTGGCCGCCGTGGACATTCGTCAGCCATCGCTGCCTGACAGCCGCGATGGGCGGGTGGTGGCGCTGATGCTCGATGAGCTGGCGCGGCAGCAGGCATTGCCGCTGCATTTACCGCAGTTGCGCCACGCCGCCTTGCAGCCCTTGAACCAGCAGATACTGATGGGTCAGGGCCTGGAACTGGAGCTGAACGACTGGGCTACGCAATTGGGCGTCAACCCCAAGACTTTGCAGCGCTGGTTCGTGCGCGACACCGGCATGACCTTCGGCAAATGGCGCCAGCAGGCGCGCCTGCTCACCGCTTTGCAGCACTTGGCGCTGGGCCGCAGCGTGCTGGAAGTGGCGCTGGAGGTGGGCTACAACACCCCCAGCGCCTTCAGC
>KI547176.1:0-4125 GCA_000497835.1 gamma proteobacterium L18
AGTAATTGGCCCGAAACAAATGTAGGACCGGGCTCTGCCCGGGAAGCGCCGTGCGGACGGCGCTCGATCTCAAGAACGCTAGAAAAACAAAGACTGGCACCTGGTAGCCCTGATGCAATCCCCCCCCCACGGCGCTCGCCCTCTATATAGAAGAAGCCCAAACACCAAGCCACCTCAAACAAAAACCATCAGACACGCCAAATCACCCCTTGAATCACCACACGGCGAAGGAGCAAAAAGTCTTTAGAAGGGAGATAAAGCAGAGAATGGAGGCAACCCCACCAGCCACACCCCGGCACACAATGTTCCCGCTGTGGCTGCTCCCTTCCGGGCCTGACCAGGTTAACGGGTAATCGTTGCGGGGGGACCGATGGGGTCACCATAACAACACTCGCCTGGCAGCGAGCGGGGCCATTGTACCGGTCTTGAGCGAAGATACAACCATTGATTGCAGGAAAAAATTCTCAAGCGGTTCAAGCACTTGTCGGCGAGGTGGATTGCGGGGATGGCGACGAAGGCTGAGAGCCCGCGCTGCCCAGGTATTACTGGAGGATGCCTGCGCAATGATGACCGCGTCGGCTCAGGTAAATCGCGTCGCCTGGATCGCGAGCAAGCTTTGCTCCCACAGCGTACATAACACATTGAAGTGAACACTGTGGGAGCGTCCAGGCCGCATACTATTATTGCTTCACACCTGCAACACCTCATCCGCCCTGCCCCCGGCCTCCTGAATCACCAGGTGAATAAAGTGCAGCTTGGCAATCACCGCCTGCGGCAGCACAAACGGGTAGAAGTCCGGCTGCCCCATGCTGTGCGACAGCTCATTGAGCATGCCCGCCAACTCGATCCAGTTATTCACGAACGCCAGAAACGCCGGCCCGCTCGCGTGCTGCGGATCATAGAGGGTATCCAGCGGAAACGGCTGGTAGTCCAGATCCATATCACGCGCACTCATGCCAAAGCCCAAAGCGGTGTCGACGGCGTCCATCATGTGCAGGTAGTGGGCCCAGGTTTCCGCCCAGTCTTCCCAGGGGTGCATGGTGGCGTAGGCGCTGACGTAGCTCTGCTGCCAATCCAGTGGCGCGCCTTGGTCGTAGTGGCGTTGCAGGGCGTCGGCGTAGCTCTGGGTTTCGTCGCCAAACAAGTTGCGGAATTCACCCAGCCAGTGGCTGTCGGCAACCAGTCGGTCCCAGTAGTAGTGCCCCACTTCATGACGGAAGTGGCCGAGCAAGGTGCGGTAGGGTTCGCGCATCATCACCCGCACTTTTTCCCGGTGGGCGTCGTCGGCCTCCTTGATGTCCAGGGTGATCAGGCCGTTGGCATGGCCGGTCATGGGGGCGTTGCCTTCCAGGTCGATGCCGATGAAGTCGAAGGCAAGGCCGGTGCCTTCATCCTGCACCTTGGGTACCACGGGCAGGCCCAGGTTGATGAGTTGCGAGACCATGCGCCGCTTGGCGGTTTCCACTTTGCGCCAGCGTTCGGGATTCTCCGGTACCGAGAGGTCGGGGATGGTGCGGTTCAGCGCGCAGGACACGCAGAAGGTGTCGGGGCTGTCGGCCGGCAGTAGCCAGTTGCAGGCGGCCGGGGTATCGAGGTTGGCGCAGCGGCGGAACAGGCCGGCCTCAAGGTCGGCGTCCAGTTGCCAGCTGCCTTCCTGGGGCCCGGCCTGCAGCGATGACAGCAGGTTCAGCTCCGGCCAGAAACCCAGCGCCGCCGAGCAGGCCAGGCACTGGCTGTTGCGAAAGAACACCGACTGCCCGCACTGGCATTGCCATACCTTGCTGTGACGGTTTTCCTGCGCCTTGAAGGGCGCGGCAATGCGGGTGCTCAACTGTTCGAAAAAGCGATACATGCACGTTCTCCAAGGGTGACAGGGATGACTACAGCGGCGTGCTGCTGACCACGCGCAGCGCCAGGCCTTCGTAAGGGTCCAGGGTGATGGTGAAGTCACCGCTCTCGGTCAGGTCGCCTTCCACCCGCTCGTTGATGATGTCCACCACCGGGCCCGGCGCGATGCCTGGCAGGTGCAGGGTTTCCACCAGCGCGTCGGCGCTGAAGTTGAGCGCGGTGATCTGCGTGCCTTTGCCGGCGGGCAGTTCATGCACCAGCACCAACAGGCCGGGGTGTTCCACATCAGGGATGAGAATCTGGCGGCTGGCGGCGATGTCGTAGGCGCGGCGCACGGCGAGGATTTTTTTCAGCTGGGTGGCGAAAGAGTCCGGTTGCTGCAACTGGCTGGTGAGACTGCCATACAGCGTTTTCGGCCGCGGCATGCCGCCAGCGGACAGTTCGGCGTCAGGGTCCAGGTCGACCAGGTCGTAGGCGCCGCGGTGAATCCAGCGGGTATCGCCGTCCTGCATCAGGTGCGCCACCTGTTCGGCCGGCAGCGGCAAGGCGCCCACCAAGTCCCAGCCCGACAGGGCGAACACGCCGGGCTGCATGGCGTTGTACATCACCAGCAGCAGATGGATGTGCTGGATCTTGCGCACGTCCTCGGCGCTGATGGCGTCTAGGTCGCGAATGCCCAGCGCCGCGGTAATGATGCTGGCCGTGGTGCACGACACACCGTTGGTGACGAACTTGAGGTTGTACGGCGCATGCTCGCCGGCCAGGCGTTCATACATCTCTTCACGGATGTGTTCGCGCAGGATGTTGCCGGGGAAGGTCTGGCCCTGGTACAGGTAGGTGTCGTGGGCGTGCAGCGTCCAGAAATGCACCAGCTCCAGGGTCAGCTCATCATGATTCTGCAGGGCGTGAATCAGCGATGCCGGGTCGATGCCGAAGTGGTGCACCTGGCGCAGCATCAGGCGCAGGAACTCGGTGTTGCCGGTCAGCAGCGCGTGCTGGTAGGCCGGGCGGGTGATGAAGTCATAGGACAGGTCGGCGCCGCCCTTGGACATCGCGGCGATATCGTCGATGGTCAGGTTCAGCTCCTGGAAGCTGAAGCCACCGGCCTTGCGGATGGTGCCGGCCAGCAACTGGTTGCCGTTGACCGACAGCGGGTGGCTCTCCGACCAGGCGTTGCCTTCGGCGCGGCGCTCCACCCCCAGGAAGCCGTTGGCATCCAGGCGCAGGATACGCGCGCCCATCACATCTATAGAGTGCAGGGCATCGCCGATGATCATCTGCTGCGCGGCGAAGGTGGGGTCCAGCCAGTTCAGCGACGGCTGGCCTTCCTTGAAGTAGTGCAGGTACACCCAGCGCCGCGCCTTGCCGTCGACGCCGACGATCACAGGGGTCACGCTCCAGTCGGTTTCCTTGACGCCGGGCTCGAAGAAGATCACCCGCTGCAACTGGCCGACGATGTAGTGCTTGGCCTTGAGCAGGTCGACGGTTTCCGGCGGCAGGTTGCGGGCATCGCGCCCCTCCTCCACCTCGGGCAGCAGTGGCCAGTCTTCTTCCTTGATTTCGACCATGTGGTACAGGCCGGGGTAGTCGGCGTGGGCGCGCTCGGCCAGGCGGAAGTCGGCGCCCTTGCCGGTGTGCGAGGGGATGGCGTCGTCGATGACGATGGCGTTGTGGGCAGCGGCAATGCGGCTCAGGCCGAGCATTTCGGTTTCGGTGCCCAGGGCCGGGTCGATGTCGAAGCTCATGCGGTCGAAGTTGCCGTCCACGCTGGGGGTGCGCTCGCGCCCGCGCAGGCCGCCGGACAGTTTCAACGGGCCGTTGTGGATGCCTTGGATACCGATTTCCGACAGCGCGTGCCACAGGGTTTCATCGCCCAGGGCCTGCAGCACCGAGCCGCCGTCACGGGTGACGATGGAGGCTGGATAGGCGGTGAACCACACGGAGGCGATGGCCGAGGCGTCGCGCGGGCGGGCTTCGGCGAAGGGACGTTGCCACAGCCGGGCCTGGCCGGCGTAGGTGATGGCGCGCTGTTTGGCCGCGTGGAGCATGGACTGGTCCACGAGCCATTGAATGGTGTCCTTGTCCGGCTTTGACATGGGGGGATCCCTGCTGGTTTTGGCATTTCCTTATGAGTGCACTGCGCTGGGATCGTTGCATAAAAACTGTGTGGGGCGGGAGACCGAGGTGCGGCTATCGCGAGCAAGCTTTGCTCCCACAGTGGCAAGGCTCACATCGTTGGTTGCATTGGCACCGTGGGAGTGGGCTCTGCCCGCGAAT
>KI547176.1:4332-42173 GCA_000497835.1 gamma proteobacterium L18
AGAGCGCCGCGGTGTTTCAGGTACTTCGCGGCGCTCTTTTCGCGGGTAGAACCCGCTCCCACAGGTTGCTCAACACCATAGAATCTCCCACAGTGCATACCGCACCTGAGTTGTACACCTGCGGGAGCAAAGCTTGCTCGCGATGAGGCCAGCCGCCTCACCACAATCAGACCGTGATGCCGTGCCCTTCCAGGAAGGCGACGAACGCATCCTCGTCCAGCACCTTGATCCCCAGCTCATTAGCCTTGGTCAGTTTGGAACCAGCCCCCGGCCCCGCCACCACGCAATGGGTCTTCGCCGATACCGAGCCCGCTACCTTGGCGCCCAGGCTTTCCAGTTTCTCCTTGCCCACGTCGCGGCTCATGCGCTCCAGGCTGCCGGTCAGCACCCAGGTCTGGCCGGTCAGCGGCAGACCTTCGATGACCTTTTTCTCACTGGCCCAGTGCATGCCAAAGGCTTGCAGTTGCTGCTCAACGGCCAGGGCGCGTTGGGCATTCTCCGGTACCAGGAAGTACTCGCGCACCGCGTCCGCCTGCTTGGCCGCCAGGGCCTGGCGCAGGTCGATGCCGTCGGCGGCGATGATCTTGTCCAGGCTGCCCAGCTTGCTCACCAGCTTCTCGGCACCGGTGGGGCCCACCGAGCTGATGTCCAGCTTGGCGATGAGCCCGGCCAGGGTGGTGCTGGCGGCGAACTCGGCGTGTACGTCGCCCTGGTCCTGGGGCTCCAGGCCACGCTCCAGCAACTGGCCGATGACGGTGCGGTTGTGCGGGTCTTCGAAGAAGCTGTGAATCTCGTAGGCCACTTCCAGGCCAATGTCCGGCAGGTAGGTGAGCACCTGGGGCAAGGCCACCATGATGCGCTCCAGCGAGCCCAGCGAGCGGGCCAGCACCTTGGCGGTTTCCTCGCCCACATCAGGGATGCCCAGGGCGAAGATGAAGCGCGCCAGGGTCGGGCGCTTGCTGGCGGCGATGGCTTCCAGCAGCTTGTTGCTGGACACCTCGGCGAAGCCTTCCAGGTCGACGATCTGCTCAAAGCCCAAGGTATACAGGTCGGCCGGCGAGCCGACCAGGCCCTCGTCCACCAGTTGCTCGACGCTCTTCTCGCCCAGGCCTTCGATGTCCATGGCGCGACGGGAAACAAAGTGAATGATCGCCTGCTTGAGTTGCGCACCGCAGGCCAGGCGGCCGACGCAGCGGTACACCGCGCCTTCGCTGACGGTTTCCTTGCCCTTGCTGCGCTTGACCAGCTGCGTGCGCTCCACGTGGGAGCCGCACACCGGGCAGGTTTCCGGGATGTGCACAGGGCGGGCATCGGCCGGGCGGCGCTCGGTGACCACTTGCATCACTTGCGGAATCACGTCACCGGCGCGGCGGATGATCACCGTGTCACCGATCATCAGGCCCAGGCGCGCCACTTCATCCATGTTGTGCAGGGTGGCATTGGCCACGGTGACGCCGGCCACTTTCACCGGCTTCAGGCGTGCCACGGGGGTAACAGCGCCGGTACGGCCCACCTGGAATTCCACGTCCAGCAGCTCGGTCAGCTCTTCCATCGCCGGGAATTTGTGGGCGATGGCCCAGCGCGGTTCACGGGCACGGAAGCCCAGTTCGCGCTGGCTGGCCAGGCTGTTGACCTTGAACACCACGCCGTCGATTTCATAGGCCAGGGCGTTGCGGCGCTCGCCGATGTCGCGGTAGTAGGCCAGGCATTCGTCGATGCCCTTGGCCAGCTTCAGCTCGCGGCTGATGGGCATGCCCCAGGTCTTGAGCCTTTCCAGGTTGCCGATGTGGGTCTCGGCGATGTTTTCCGAGACCTGGCCCAGGCCGTAGCAGCAGAACTCCAGCGGGCGGCTGGCAGTGATCTTCGAGTCCAGTTGGCGCAGGCTGCCGGCCGCGGCGTTGCGCGGGTTGGCGAAGGTCTTGCCGCCCGCCTCCATCTGCGCTGCGTTGAGGCGCTCGAAACCGGCCTTGGACATGAACACTTCGCCGCGCACTTCCAGGGTGGCGGGCCAGCCTCGGCCGTGCAGCTTGAGCGGCACGTTGCGGATGGTCCGCACGTTGACGCTGATGTCTTCGCCGGTGGTGCCATCGCCACGGGTGGCGCCGCGCACCAGCAGACCGTCCTGGTACAGCAGGCTCACGGCCAGGCCGTCGAGCTTGGGTTCGCAGCTGTACTCCACCGCCGCACCGCCGCCGAACAGGTCGCCGACGGGCAGGTCCAGACCTTCGGTTACCCGGCGGTCGAACTCGTGCATGTCGGTTTCTTCGAAGGCGTTGCCCAGGCTGAGCATGGGGATTTCATGGCGCACCTGGCTGAACGCAGTCAGGGCGGCATTGCCCACGCGCTGGGTGGGCGAGTCGGCGGTCACCAGCTCCGGGTGCTCGGCTTCCAGCGCCTTGAGTTCGCGGAACAGGCGGTCGTATTCGGCGTCCGGGATGCTCGGCTCGTCGAGTACGTGGTAGCGGTAGTTGTGCTGGTCCAGTTCGGCGCGCAGCTCGAGGATCCGGGTGTTGGCGGCGGTCATGTGCTGTGTTCTCGTATAAAGCAAAAGAGCAGCCGGGGCTGCTCTCTATAGTGTTTGGCGATGATGTTGAGGTGACTGCTTCGCGGGCAGAGCCCGCTCCCACAAAGGCACTGAGCACCTGTTGCCTGTGGGAGCGGGCTCTGCCCGCGAAGGGCGCACCACCGATCTCAACGCTTCTGCGTCAACGCCCGACGTTCAAATTCGACAATCCGCTGACGGTAGTGTTCGATGGTCTGGGCGGTCAGCACGCTGCGCTGGTCGTCTTTCAATTCGCCATCCAGTTCGTGCGCCAGCTTGCGGGCCGCGGCGACCATGACGTCGAAGGCCTGCTTGGGGTGGCGCGGGCCTGGCAGGCCCAGGAAGAAGCTGACGGCGCGGGTGCTGAAGTGGTCGATGTCGTCCAGGTCGAAGATGCCAGGCTTGACGGCATTGGCCATGGAGAACAGCACTTCGCCGTTGCCGGCCATGCTTTCGTGACGGTGGAAGATGTCCATTTCGCCGAAGCGCAGGCCGCTTTCCAAAATGTTCTGCAGCAGCGCCGGGCCCTTGAAGCCGCCTTCGGAACGCGAGATCACGCTGATCACCAGCACTTCTTCGGCTTGCGGCACGTCGCGGTGCTCGGCCGGCGCGGTGCCGGCGGCGGTGAAGGCCGGGGCCTTGTCTTCCGGGAAATCGTCGTCACGGGCGCTGAACAGGCTTGGCTGCGCAGGCTCCAGGGCCAGGTCGCCCTGGGTGGATTCGGCGGCCACGCGCTCACGTTCACGCTCGCGCTCCTGCTTCTTGTTGCGCTTGCTTGCCACTGGCTCACGCGCAGGGGCGCTCATGGACGGCAGGTCGTGCTCGTCCAGCGATGGCTCCTTGTGCTCTTCTTCCAGCACCCGCGACGGGCCCAGCACTTCCGCGCTGTGCTCTTCGTCCGGCAGGTTGGAGAAGCTGCGGTCGAGCCTGAATTTCAACTTGCCCTTGCCGCCGCGCATGCGGCGCCAGCCGTCGAAGAGAATACCGGCGATGACAATTACGCCGATGACGATCAGCCACTCGCGCAGACCGATTTCCATTTAATCCTGTGCCTCTATAAAAAATGCTGAAAAATAAAGGGCTTGAACCCCCTTTAAGACGTGGCGCCAACTCTATGTTCTGACAGGCGTTTTCCCCACGCGTACGAAAATATGTCCAATAAACTAGCACGACCCAAGATAACTTTACACCGTCTGTCGCAGCAGATACGCCAATTAAGTGCAAGCGGTCCAAATTCGCTTGCCACTCAGGCGTCGACCATCGCCATCGCCTCCTCTACGTCCACCGCTACCAGCCGCGAGCAGCCTGGCTCGTGCATGGTCACGCCCATCAACTGATCGGCCATTTCCATGGCAATCTTGTTGTGGGTGATGTAGATGAATTGCACCGTTTGGGACATTTCCTTCACCAAACGTGCGTAGCGTCCTACGTTAGCGTCATCCAGCGGCGCGTCAACTTCGTCGAGCATGCAGAACGGCGCCGGGTTCAGTTGAAAGATGGAAAATACCAGGGCCAGGGCCGTCAGGGCTTTTTCTCCACCAGAGAGCAAATGAATGGTGCTGTTCTTCTTGCCCGGGGGGCGCGCCATGATTGTCACCCCTGTATCGAGTAAATCTTCGCCCGTCAGTTCCAAGTAAGCGCTGCCGCCACCGAAAACTTTTGGGAACAAGGCCTGCAAACCGCCGTTTATCTGATCAAAGGTATCTTTGAAGCGGTTGCGGGTTTCCTTGTCGATCTTGCGGATGACGTTTTCCAGGGTGTCCAGGGCTTCGACCAGGTCGTCGTTCTGGGCATCCAGGTAGCGCTTGCGCTCGGACTGTTGCTGGTATTCGTCGATGGCCGCCAGGTTGATGGCGCCCAGGCGCTGGATGCGGCCGTTGATGCGCTCCAGCTCTTCCTCGGCCTCTTTCTCATTGGCCAGGGCGTCGAGGGTGGCGATCACGCCTTGCAGGTCGTAGCCATCCTCGTGCAATTGTTCTTGCAGGGCGGTGCGCTTGACGCTCAGGCCCTGCCATTCCATGCGGTGCTGTTCCAGCTGGCCGCGGATCATCTGCGACTGCTGCTCGGCCTGGGTGCGGCGCTTCTCGGCGTCGCGCAGTTCGCTGTCGGCGTCTTCCAGGGCCATTTTTGCCTGGCGCATTTCCTCGTCGACGGCCATACGCCGTTCCAACAGTTCTTCGAGCTTGAGGCGCAGCTCTTCCAGCGGCGCCTCGCCCTCCTCCAGGTTCAGCGACAATTGCTCGCGCTTCTCGGTCAGGCGCTCGGCCTGCATTTCCAGGCGCTCCAGGGCCTGGCGGGTGGAATCGTGCTGGGCGCGCAGCGAGCCCAGGCGCACGGCCAACTGGTGGGCGTGATCCTTGTGCTGGCGGGCGTCGTGGCGCACCTGATCGAGGCGTTCGCGCAGGCTGTCGCGCTGGGCCATCAGCAGTTCGCGCTGTTCGGTGTCCTGGGCCATGGCGTCGAGGGCGTCCTGCAGGTGCAGGCGCGACTCGCCCAGCTCCTCGCTTTCCAGGGCGCGCTGCTCGGCCAGTTCGGCCAACTCTTCGTCCAGGCGGCGACGGCGCAGGGCCAATTGCTCGGCCTTGGCACGGCCGGCCGACAGGCGCGCCTTGAGCTCGCCCTGCTGGCGCGCTTCTTCGGCCAGTTGGCGGCGCACCTGCTCGCGGGACTCTTCCTGTTGCACCTGTTGTTCGCGCAGGTGCTCCAGGCGTTCGTCCAGGGCCGCCAGGGCCGCCTCGCGCTCGTCGCGCTCAAGGCCCAGGTTTTCCAGCTCCTGACCACGGGCCAGCACGCTGCCCTGGGCATCGCTGGCGCGGCTGACGCGCAAGAAGTGCCGGCCTACCCAGTAGCCATCGCGGCTGATCAGGCTTTGGCCCGGCTGCAATTGCGCGCGGCCGGCCAAGGCCTGGTCCAGGGTTTCCACCGGGCGCACCTGGCCCAGCCAGGGGCTGAGGTCGACGCGGCTGTCGACCTTGTCCAGCAGGCTACCGGCCAGGCTCGGCGCCGCGCCCGCGCTGCTGAGCAGGCGCAGGTCGCCCTGCTCGAAGGCGTCCAGGGCCAGGCCGTTGAAATCGTCCACCAATACCGCTTGCAGGTCGGCGCCCAGTACGGTTTCCACCGCCTGCTCCCAACCGGCTTCCACGCGCATGCCTTCGGCCAGGCGCGGGCGTTGGTCCAGGTGCTGCTCGCGCAGCCATTCGGCGGTGCCGGTGCCCGGGTCGAGGGCGGCTTGTTGCAGGGCCTCCAGGGACGCCAGGCGACCGTTGAGTCGTTGCAGTTCGCCTTGGGCCTGCTGCTGTTCGCGGGTGGCCTGCTGCAACTGCTCGCGCACCTGCTCCAGGCGCTCCACCTGCTGGGCTTCACCGGCCTGCAGTTCTTCGATCAGCATGTCGCTGGCGGCCAGTTGCTCGCCCAGCTCCAGGATGGCCGCATCTTCCGGGTCGGCGGCCAGTTGCGTGCGTTCTTCGCTGAGGCGGCGCTGACGCTCGCCCAGGCGCTCCATGGACTGGTCCAGTTGCTGGATGCGCGACTGCTGCACCTCGGCCTGCCGGCGCGGCTCGGCAGAGCGGGTGTTGAAGCTGTCCCACTGCTCCTGCCAGCCGTGCATGGTGGCTTCGGATTCTTCCAGGGCGGCGGCGGCCTCTTCAGCGGCGGCGCTGGTCATTTCCTGTTCGGGGGCGAGCATTTCCAGTTCTTCACCCAGGGTGGCCAGCAAGGTGCGGTCGTGGCCCAGGTGCGATTCGGTTTCCTGCCGCGAGCGCTCGGCTTCGCGCAAGTCGTCCTGCAACTGGCGCAGGCGCTGCTGGCCGTGCTGGATGTTCTGCTCGACGCGGGCGATGTCGCCACCCACGGAGTAAAAGCGCCCCTGCACCAGATTGAAGCGTTCGGACAGGTCGTGATGGCCGTCGCGCAGGCGCTCGATGGCCGCGTCGGCGTTGCGCTGCTCGGCCACCAGGGCCTCGAAGCTGACTTCCTGGGTGCCGATGATCGCTTCGCGCTGGGCCACCTGCTCGTTCAGGGCCTGCCAGCGCAGGGCCGACAGTTGCGCCTTGAGCTGACGCTCCTCGGCCTTGTATTCCTGATACTTCTCGGCGGCCTGGGCCTGGCGGTGCAGGCGTTCGAGCTGGCGTTCCAGCTCTTCGCGCAGGTCGGTCAGGCGCTCCAGGTTTTCGTGGGTGCGGCGAATGCGGTTCTCGGTTTCGCGGCGGCGCTCCTTGTACTTGGAGATGCCCGCGGCTTCCTCGATAAAGTTGCGCAAATCCTCGGGCTTGGCCTCGATCAGCTTGCTGATCATGCCCTGCTCGATGATGGAATAGCTGCGCGGCCCCAGGCCGGTGCCCAGGAAGATGTCGGTGATGTCCTTGCGGCGGCACTTGGTGCCGTTCAGGTAGTAGGTGTTCTGGCTGTCGCGGGTCACTTTGCGGCGGATGGAAATTTCCGCGTAGGCGGCGTATTCGCCCACCAGGGTGCTGTCGCTGTTGTCGAACACCAGTTCGATACTGGCCTGGCTCACCGGCTTGCGGCTGGTGGAGCCGTTGAAGATGACGTCGGTCATCGACTCGCCGCGCAGGTTCTTGGCCGAGCTTTCGCCCATTACCCAGCGCACGGCGTCGATGATGTTGGACTTGCCACAGCCGTTGGGGCCGACAACGGCCGCCATGTTGCTGGGGAAGTTCACGGTGGTGGGGTCGACGAACGACTTGAACCCCGCCAGCTTGATGCACTTGAGGCGCATGGTCAGCCTGCCGCCAGCGCGGCCAGCACCAACTGGCAACTGCGCTGGGTGTAGTCACCCAACACCGTGCGAATGCGCGGCAGGTCGCGGGCCACCACGGCCTGCAACAAGCTGTCGAACAGCGCCAGGTATTCGTTCATGGTGGCCTTGCGCTGGTCCAGCGCCAGGTAATAGGTGCGGCTCATGGCCGGCTGCAGGTTCTCGACGGTTTCCTGCAGGTACGGGTTGTCGGCGAACGGGTAGGCGGCGCGCATCACGTTGAAGCTGTCTTCCACGAAGGCCTTGATGTCCTGGCGCGCCAGGCTCTCGCCCAGGCGCTGCTGGATGGCCAGGAACGGCGCCAGGTCCGCCTGGGTCTGCCAGCGCACGGCCACGGCGTTGCCGAGCAGGATATACATCTCGCTCATCAATGCGCACAGGCTCTGCACCTTATGGGGGCTGAGTTCGGTCACGTGTGCACCGCGACGCGGCAGGATCGCGATCAGGTGGCGGCGCTCCAGGATCAGCAGCGCTTCGCGCACCGACCCACGGCTGACATTGAGGGCCGCGGTGACCTTCTGTTCCTGGATGCGCTCACCGGGGGCGAGTTCGCCCTGAATGATGCGTTCGGCCAGGTAATCGGCGATTTGCTCGGAGAGGCTGTCCGGCGCCTTGAACGTCATGGTTGTCCTTCAAACTCTTCAAACATGGCAAGCGGCGAAGTGTAGCGCACTTGCCCCCTGGAAACGCAGAGGGGGATATGGCCTTTTGGCATGGAATAAGCAAATAAATCGACCAGGCACCCGCTCGCCTGAAATCCTGACTTTCGAGTCAGAAAAGTGTTGACCGCAAAGTCAGAACTGCTAAATTCAAAGCATCGTCGGTCAACAACAATAAATGCGTCAGTGAGGCCTTTCCGTGATCCAGTTTCTACTCAACAGGGAATTGCGCAGTGAGCACGCCCTGGACCCCAACCTGACCGTGCTCGAGTACCTGCGCGAGCACCTTAAAAAACCCGGCACCAAGGAAGGCTGCGCCAGCGGCGACTGCGGCGCCTGCACCGTGGTGGTGGCAGAGCTTGACGGTGAACGCCTGCGCTATCGCAGCCTCAACTCCTGCCTGACCTTTGTCTCGTCGCTGCACGGCAAACAGCTGATCAGCGTCGAGGACCTCAAGCACAAGGGCCAATTGCACAGCGTGCAGCAGGCCATGGTCGACTGCCATGGCTCGCAGTGCGGCTTCTGCACGCCGGGTTTCGTGATGTCGCTGTTCGCCCTGCAGAAAAACACCGACCAGCCCGACAGCCACAAGGCTCACGAGGCCCTGGCCGGCAACTTGTGCCGCTGCACCGGCTACCGCCCTATCCTGGCTGCCGCCGAGCAGGCCTGCTGTCAGCAGGCGCCTGACCAGTTCGACGCCGCCGAGGCCGAGACCATCGCCCGCCTGAAAGCCATCGCCCCTACCGAAACCGGTGAGCTGAACAGTGGCGACAAGTGCTGCCTGGTACCCCTGACCGTCGCCGACCTGGCCGACCTCTACGGCTCGCATCCCGAAGCCCGGCTGCTGGCCGGCGGCACCGACCTGGCGCTGGAAGTCACCCAGTTCCACCGCACCCTGCCGGTGATGATCTACGTGGGCAACGTCGCCGAGATGAAGCGCATCGAGCACTTCGACGACCGCCTGGAAATCGGCGCCGCCACCCCGCTCACCGACTGCTACGAGGCGCTGAGCGACGAATACCCCGACTTCGGCGAACTGCTGCACCGTTTCGCCTCCCTGCAGATCCGCAACCAGGGCACCCTGGGCGGCAACATCGGCAACGCCTCGCCCATCGGCGATAGCCCGCCCCTGCTGATCGCCCTGGGCGCGCAAGTGGTGCTGCGCAAGGGCAACGACACCCGCACCCTGGCGCTGGACGACTATTTCATCGACTACCGCATCACTGCCCGCCAGGAAAGCGAGTTCATCGAGAAGATCATCGTGCCCCGCGCCCAGGCCGGCCGTAGCTTCCGCGCCTACAAGGTGTCCAAGCGCCTGGACGATGACATTTCCGCCGTGTGCGCGGCATTCAACCTGCGCCTGGAAGACGGTGTGGTCACCGATGTACGTGCCGCCTTCGGCGGCATGGCCGCCACCCCCAAACGGGCCCGCGCCTGCGAAGCCGCGCTGCTGGGCAAGGTGTTCAACCACGCCACCCTGGAAGCCGCCTGCGCCGCCCTGGCCGAGGACTTCACGCCGCTGTCGGACTTCCGCGCCAGCAAGGAATACCGCCTGCTGACCGCCCAGAACCTGCTGCGCAAGTACTTTATCGAGCAGCACTCCCCTTACATCGAGACTCGGGTGACCGCTTATGTCTAATCCTCATGGCGCACCACTCACCCAGGCCGAACTGGCCGAACGTTTCGCCCAGGGCCTGACCACCGGCGTGGGCCGCAGCGTCAAGCACGACAGCGCCGACAAGCACGTGTCGGGCGAGGCCCAGTACATCGACGACCGGCTGGAATTCCCCAACCAGTTGCATGTGTACGCACGCCTGTCGGACCGTGCCCACGCCCGCGTGGTCAAGATAGACACTGGCCCCTGCTACGCCTTCCCCGGCGTGCGCATCGCCATCACCCACGAGGACATCCCGGGCCTGAAAGACATCGGCCCGCTGCTGCCCGGCGACCCGCTGTTGGCCATCGACCTGGTGGAATTCGTCGGCCAGCCCGTGGTGGCCGTGGCCGCCAGCGACCTGGACACCGCACGCAAGGCGGCCATGGCCGCAGTCATCGAGTACGAAGACCTGGAACCGGTACTCGATGTGGTCGAGGCGTTCCGCAAACAGCACTACGTGCTCGACAGCCACACCCATAAACGCGGGGATTCGGACACAGCCCTGGCCAGCGCCCCGCACCGCCTGCAAGGCACCCTGCACATCGGCGGCCAGGAGCATTTCTACCTGGAAACCCAGATCTCCTCGGTGATGCCCACCGAGGACGGCGGCATGATCGTCTACTGCTCCACCCAGAACCCCACCGAAGTGCAGAAGCTGGTGGCCGAGGTGCTGGACGTGTCGATGAACAAGGTGGTGGTGGACATGCGCCGCATGGGTGGCGGTTTCGGCGGCAAGGAAACCCAGGCCGCCAGCCCGGCATGCCTGTGCGCAGTCATCGCCCACCTCACCGGGCAGCCCACCAAGATGCGCCTGCCGCGGGTCGAGGACATGTCCATGACCGGCAAGCGCCACCCGTTCTACGTCGAGTACGACGTGGGCTTCGACGACAGCGGCCGCCTGCACGGCATCAACATGGACCTGGCCGGCAACTGCGGCTACTCCCCGGACCTGTCGGCGTCCATCGTCGACCGCGCCATGTTCCACGCCGACAACTCGTATTACCTGGGCGATGCCACCATCAACGGCCATCGCTGCAAGACCAACACCGCCTCCAATACTGCCTATCGCGGCTTCGGCGGCCCCCAAGGCATGGTCGCGATCGAAGAGGTGATGGACCATATCGCCCGTCACCTGGGCCTGGACCCGCTGGCGGTGCGCAAGGCCAACTACTATGGCAAGACCGAGCGCAACGTCACCCACTACTACCAGACGGTGGAACACAACCTGCTGGAAGAGATGACCGCCGACCTGGAGGCCAGCAGCGAATACCAGGAACGCCGCGAGTCGATCCGCCGCTTCAACGCCCACAGCCCGGTATTGAAAAAGGGCCTGGCGCTGACCCCGGTGAAATTCGGCATCTCGTTCACTGCCAGCTTCCTCAACCAGGCCGGCGCCTTGATCCACATCTACACCGACGGCAGCATCCACCTCAACCACGGCGGCACTGAGATGGGCCAGGGGCTCAACACCAAGGTCGCCCAGGTGGTGGCCGAGGTATTCCAGGTGGACATCAGCCGCATCCAGATCACCGCCACCAACACCGACAAGGTGCCCAACACCTCACCCACGGCGGCCTCCAGCGGCGCCGACCTGAACGGCAAGGCGGCGCAGAACGCCGCCGAGACCATCAAGCAGCGCCTGGTGGAATTTGCCGCGCGCAAGTATGGGGTCAGCAACGAGGACGTGGAGTTCCGCAACGGCCATGTGCGCGTGCGCGAGTTGGTCATGCCCTTCGCCGACCTGATCGTGCAGGCGTGGATGGGCCAGGTGTCGCTGTCCAGCACCGGCTATTACAAGACGCCGAAGATTTTCTACGACCGCAGCCAGGCCCGTGGTCGGCCGTTCTACTACTTCGCGTTTGGCGCCGCCTGCGCCGAGGTGGTGGTGGACACCCTGACCGGCGAATACAAGATGCTGCGCACCGACATCCTTCACGACGTGGGCGCCTCGCTGAACCCGGCCATCGACATTGGCCAGGTGGAAGGCGGCTACATTCAAGGTATGGGCTGGCTGACCACCGAAGAACTGGTGTGGAACGCCAAGGGCAAGCTGATGACCAATGGCCCGGCCAGCTACAAGATCCCGGCGGTGGCCGACATGCCGGCCGACCTGCGGGTGAAGCTGGTGGAAAACCGCAAAAACCCCGAGGACACGGTGTTCCATTCCAAGGCCGTGGGCGAGCCGCCGTTCATGCTGGGCATTGCGGCGTGGTGCGCGATCAAGGATGCGGTGGCCAGCCTGGCGGACTACAAAGTGCAGCCCACCATCGATGCGCCGGCCACGCCGGAGCGGGTGTTGTGGGGGTGTGAGCAGATGCGCAAGGCGGTAGCGGCTAGCGCTGCGCCCGTGAAAGAAGAAGTCGTTTGATGGGCCGGCCTCATCGCGAGCAAGCTTTGCTCCCACAGCGTACACCTGTACTTGAGGCGAACACTGTGGGAGCAAAGCTTGCTCGCGACGAGGCCCTTGAAACCACCCAGGAACCCAGACCATGAACAACTGGATCAGCGCCCTGGCCACCCTGCAGGAACAAGGTGAACCCTGTGTCCTGGTGACCATCATCGAGGAAAAGGGCTCCACCCCCCGCAACGCCGGCTCGAAAATGGTGGTCAGCGCCACCCAGCTCTACGACACCATCGGCGGCGGCCACCTGGAATACAAGGCCATGCACATCGCCCGCGACATGCTCGCCAGCGGCAGCCAGGCCACCCACCTGGAGCGCTTCAGCCTGGGCGCCAGCCTGGGCCAATGCTGCGGCGGCGCCACCGTGCTGCTGTTCGAACCCATGGGCCAGGTGCAGGCGCGCATCGCCGTATTCGGCGCCGGCCACGTCGGCCGCGCGCTGGTGCCGTTGCTGGCCGCCCTGCCCTGCCGCGTCACCTGGATCGACTCGCGGGAACAGGAGTTCCCCGCACACATCCCCGCAGGCGTGCGCAAAGTGGTCAACGAAGAACCGGTGGACGAAGTCGACGACCTGCCCGCCGGCAGCTACTGCATCGTTATGACCCACAACCACCAGCTGGACCTGGAACTGACTGCCGCCATCCTCAAGCGCAATGACTTCGCCTGGTTCGGCCTGATCGGGTCGAAAACCAAGCGGGTCAAATTCGAGCACCGCCTGCGCGATCGCGGCTTCGATCCGCAGGTGGTGCAACGCATGAGGTGCCCTATGGGCCTGGCCGACGTCAAAGGCAAATTGCCGATTGAAATCGCCGTGTCGGTTGCCGCCGAAATCATCGCCACCTACAACGCCAACTTCGGCCAGGGCACCGCCAGCGCCGAACCCATTGCCCAACTGCTGCCGCACTCGCGACGCAGCCAAGCCTGAGAAAGAGACCCATGAGCCTTACCCGCAAAGCCTACCGCGCCGCCATCCTGCACAGCATCGGCGACCCTGCCGAAGTCGGTGTCGACGCCTCCTATGAATACTTCGCCGACGGCCTGCTGGTGGTGGACAACGGCCTGATCAGCGCCGTCGGCCACGCCGAAGCGCTGCTGCCTACCCTGCCGGCGGACATTGCCATCGAGCACTACCCCGACGCGCTGATCACCCCCGGCTTTATCGACACCCACATCCACCTGCCACAGACCGGCATGATCGCCTCCTATGGCGAGCAGTTGCTGGACTGGCTGAACACCTACACCTTCCCGTTCGAAAGCCAGTTCGCCGACAAGGCCCACGCTGACGAAGTGGCGGACATCTTCATCAAGGAACTGCTGCGCAACGGCACCACCACCGCGCTGGTGTTCGGCAGCGTGCACCCAGAGTCGGTGAACGCCTTCTTCGAAGCGGCCGAAAAGCTCGACCTGCGCATGATCGCCGGCAAGGTGATGATGGACCGCAACGCCCCCGACTACCTGGTGGACACCGCCGAAAGCAGTTACACCGACAGCAAGGCGCTGATCGAGCGCTGGCACGGCAAGGGCCGCCTGCACTACGCCGTCACACCGCGCTTCGCGCCCACCAGCACCCCTGAGCAACTGACCGTGGCCGGCCAGTTGCTCAAGGAATACCCCAACGTCTATATGCAGACCCACATCAGCGAAAACCTCAAGGAGATCGAATGGGTTAAGGCGCTGTTCCCCGAGCGCAAGGGCTACCTGGACGTGTACGACCACTACCAGCTGCTGGGCGAGCGCTCGGTGTTCGCCCACGGCGTGCACCTGTGCGACGACGAATGCTCGCGCCTGGCCAAGACCGGTTCGGCGATCGCCTTCTGCCCCACCTCCAACCTGTTCCTGGGCAGCGGCCTGTTCAACCTGCCCCAGGCTGAAAAGCACAAGCTCAATGTCGGCCTGGGCACCGACGTGGGCGGCGGCACCAGCTTCTCGCTGCTGCACACACTGAACGAAGCCTACAAGGTGATGCAGATGCAGGGCGCCCGGCTAAGCCCGTTCAAGTCCCTGTACCTGGCGACACTGGGCGGCGCGCGGGCGCTGCGCCTGGAAGACAAGGTGGGCAATCTGCAGCCGGGCAGCGATGCCGACTTTGTGGTGCTGGACTACAACGCCACGCCGTTGCTGGCGTATCGCATCAAGCAGTCCAAGAGCATTGAAGAGACGTTGTTTGTGCTGACGACGCTGGGGGATGACCGCACGGTGCTGCAGACCTATGCGGCAGGGCAGAAGGTGCATCAGCGCGGCTGACGGCCTCATCGCGAGAGGCTAGCCGCCTCACCACAAACCCTTCTGATTAACCCTTGCCGCCCTTCTTGCCCTGCAACAGATGCGAGAACACCGCATGCAGGTCATCCGAGGCGCTTTCCTCGTCCAGGTTCAGCTTACTGTCGATGTGGTCCATGTGATGCATCATCAGGTCCACCGCCAGGGCCGCGTCGCGGGCTTCGATGGCGTCGATCAGCTGGGTGTGTTCATCGTACGAGCAATGCGAGCGGTTGCCGCTTTCGTACTGGGCGATGATCAGGGAGGTCTGCGACACCAGGCTGCGCTGGAAGCTGATCAGCGGCGCATTCTTGGCTGCCTCGGCCAGCTTCAGGTGGAACTCGCCCGACAGGCGAATGCCGGCGCCACGGTCGCCGCGCGAGAAACTGTCGCGCTCATCCAGCACCATCTGCCGCAGTTCGGCCAGTTGCTCGGCAGTCGCGTGCTCCACGGCCAGTTCGGTGATGGCGCGCTCTACCATGCGCCGGGCGAAGAACACCTGGCGGGCTTCTTCGACGCTGGGGCTGGCCACTACCGCACCGCGGTTGGGGCGCAACAACACCACACCCTCATGGGCCAGGCGCGACAGCGCGCGGCGGATGATGGTGCGGCTGACGCCGAAGATCTCGCCCAGTGCTTCCTCGCTCAATTTGGTCCCAGGCGCCAGGCGCTGCTCGAGAATGGCCTCGAAAATATGGGCGTAGACGATGTCGTCCTGGGTGCCGAGACGCCCGGCCTTGGCCGCGCGCGTGGGTTTCTTGAGGGGTTGCAACTGTTCGTTCATGGGCACTCGAAGGTGAAGGTTTTGCGGCAGTAAGGCCCATTGTACACAGGGCTATGGGCTTGTGTCAGGTCAAGCATAGCGGCACTTGGCAACCACTGGCGAACACCATATGCCGCGATGGCGGAATAATCTGCGCACAAAGCTGAAAACATTATTTGCATTCTTTGTATACAACCTCATAATCCCCTTCGAGCGACAAACCTGACCCATAGGTCAAATAACAATCGGTCGCCTGCACCACCACTCTTACCTGCCTCACGGGGTCGCGCCGTTTCGCGCGTGGCTTCGGAAAACAACAAAAGCCTTGAGGAGTAACTCGCTGTGGAAAGCAATAAATCCGAAGCCGCGCCCCTGAACCTCGCCCCACCCCTGCGTCGCGGGCTGCTGGAGCGCCTGTTCAAACTCAGCCTGCACGGCACCACCGTGCGCACCGAATTGATCGCCGGCCTGACCACCTTCATCACCATGGCCTACATCATTTTCGTCAACCCCAACATCATGGCCGACGCCGGCATCAACCATGGCGCTGCCTTCGTCGCCACCTGCATCGCGGCGGCACTGGGCTGCCTGCTGATGGGTTTGTACGCCAACTGGCCGGTGGGCCTGGCGCCGGGCATGGGCCTGAACGCGTTCTTCACCTACACCGTGGTCGGCACCATGGGCTATTCGTGGCAGACGGCCCTGGGCGCGGTGTTCATCTCCGGCGTGCTGTTCATGGTGCTGACCCTGTCGCGGGTGCGCGAGTGGCTGCTCAACAGCATCCCGGTCAGCCTGCGCTTTGCCATGGGCGCCGGCGTCGGGTTGTTCCTGGGCGTGATTGGCCTGAAAACCTCGGGCATCATCGTCGCCAGCCCCGCCACCCTGATCAAGCTGGGCAACCTGCGTGACCCGGCGCCGCTGCTGGCGGCAGTGTGCTTCCTGCTGATCGCGGTGCTCAGCTACCACCGGGTGTTCGGCGCCATCCTCATCAGCATCATCGCCGTGACCCTGGCGGGCTGGGGGCTGGGCATCGTCCAGTATGGCGGCGTGTTCTCCATGCCGCCCAGCCTGGCACCCACCTGGCTGGCCATGGACGTGGCGGGCGTGTTCAACGTCAGCATGATCAGCGTGGTGCTGGCCTTCCTGTTCGTGCACATGTTCGACACCGCCGGCACGCTGATGGGCGTGGCCCAGCGCGCCAACCTGGTGAACGCCGAGGGGCGCATCGAAAACCTTTCGCGGGCCTTGAAGGCCGACAGTGCGTCCAGCGTGTTCGGCGCCATGGTCGGCGTGCCGCCGGTGACCAGCTACGTAGAAAGCGCCGCAGGCGTGGCGGCCGGTGGCCGTACCGGCCTGACCGCCGTCACCGTTGGCCTGTTGTTCGTCGCGGCGATGTTTTTCGCCCCACTGGCTGGCATGATTCCCGCTTATGCTACGGCCGGCGCGCTGATCTACGTGGCGATGCTGATGATGGGCGGCATGGCGCATATCAATTGGGACGAGGCGACGGAGAGCATTCCGGCGATCGTGACGATGATCATGATGCCGCTGACGTTTTCGGTGGCGGACGGGATCGCGCTGGGCTTTATCAGCTATGTGGCGCTGAAGGCGGGGACTGGCAAGCATCGCGATATCTCGGCGAGCTTGTGGGTGCTGTGCGTGATCTTTATCGCCAAGTTTGTGTTTTTGTAGGGTGAATCGGCGGTGCCTGCTTCCCGAGCTTCGCTCGGTCCCACAGGGCACCGCACAACGACAAGGAAAGAACAATGACGCTGCAAACCTGGCTGCTGTTCAGCGCCGCCGCATGGGTGGTGATCGTGATCCCCGGCCCGCTGTCGCTGCTGATGATCGGCAACAGCCTCAACTTCGGCCTGCGCCGTTCCTACCCGGCGTTCCTGGGCGGGGTCAGTGCCTCGATCTGCCTGCTCAGCGCCTCGGCGCTGGGCCTGGGCGCGTTGTTGATGGCCTCGGAAAAAGTCTTCAGCGCGCTGAAAATCGTCGGCGCGCTGTACCTGTTCTACCTCGCCTGGCAAAGCTGGCAGCAATCGCGCCGCGCGCCCAGCGCCGCCGAAGTCCCCGCCGACCTGCCGGCACCGCGTTTCGGCGCGCTGTTCTGGCGCGCCTTTGCGCTGGGGGCCAGCAACCCGAAGGACATTCTGTTCTTTGCCGCTTTCCTGCCGCAGTTCCTCGACGCCGGGCAATCGCTGGCGGCGCAACTGGGCATCATGATCGCCACCTGGGCGGTGCTGGATTTGCTCTGCAAGCTGGGCTACGGCCTGGGCGCACACGGCGCGGCGCGCTACCTGCGCACGGGGCGCGGGCAGAGCTGGTTCAATCGGGTGAGTGCGGCGCTGTTTGGTGGTGCGGGGGCAGCGGCGCTGATCAGCCGCAGCTGACTACGTCATCGCGGCCAAGGCCGGCTCCTACCACGGACGGTGTAGGAGCCGACTTTAGTCGCGATGCGGCCAACGCGACGGGTCAGATCAGCGCTGAGCCTGCTGCTGGCCCAACAAATTGCCGATAAACGCCGCAAACTGCTCCGGCGTCATTTTCTGGCCATTGAAGTCCACCACGCCATCGGCGTAATGCAGCCGGCTGGTGACGTTGTCACCCTCAACCTTGCCCAGCTGGGTCATCACCGCCATGCCACTCACCGAATCACTGACGTTCTTGGCCTGAAGGGCCACGGCGTCCTTGTCGGTCTGCCCCTGCAACTGCGCCTGGGCGCTGGCCAGGTCGACAATCATCGGTTTGGACAGGGTGATGCTGGCGTCCAGCAGGCCGATCATCTTCTTGCCCACGTCCGGGTTCTGGCTGTCGAGGGTGCCAGGGCTTGCCAGGTCCACCGACAGGTGCGCCTGGCTTTCGCCGTTGGCGGTCTTGATCGCCAGACGCTCCATCTCGATGTGCGGCTTGCCGGCCAGCAGCGCCATCAGGTTAGTGTTGAGCTGATGCTGATCGGCCTCGCTGAGCTGCAGTTTCAACGGCACGCCGGCGGCCGCCGCCGCTTGCTGCTGAGGGGCGATCTTGGCCAGGTACAGGGTGTACAGCGCCTTACTGGCGGCGATGTCGAAGTTGCCCAGTTTCCAGTTCATCTGCGCCGAACCGAAGGCCTGGCCACCCACCGACAACGAACCCACGGCGTAATTAACCTCGGCGGCCAGCTTGTCCTCGACTTCCTGCATCAGGCCGTTGAAAGCCAGGTCCTTGACGGCAACGGCCGGGGCGTTGGCGCCTTGAAGATTGAGGCTGGCGGCCTTGAGGTCCGAATGGCCCAGGTAGAAGCCCGACTTGCCCTTCTCGCCACCACCTTCCAGGGTCACGCCATTGACGTCGGCATGCACCGGGCCCTGCTCGCTGGCCACGTCCATGGACAACTGGTCGAAGCTGCCCTTGAGGTCGTACTTCTGCGCATCGGCCGTGGTGTTGATGGTCATGCTCAGGCCGGAGAACTTCAGGGTCTTGCCGGGCGCCTTGGACTCCACCGGCACCAGCGTCAGCTGGGTCGAGCTGCTTCGGTCGTAGTGAATCACGGTATGGCTGGTCAACGGCGCCTGGCCGTTGTTGAGGGCGAACCACTTGGCCGTGTCGGTGTTGTTCTCCAGCGCCGCATTGCTGGCCGCCATCACGGGCGTCAGGCGCAGCGAAGTCACGCGCGACAGCGGGAAGGGACCGTGCTCGATGTGGTCGACAAACGCGTAGTGGGCCAGTTGGCCATCGGGCAGTCGTACGTTCAGGCGGTAATGGGCCGTGCTGCTGAAGAACTGGCGGTCCAGGGACACCAGTTCGGCACTGAACTGCGGCTTGCCGTCAGGGGTGACGCCCGATTGCGCCAACTGCGTGTTGGCCTGCGCCACGGCGTTCTGCAACACCCCTTCCAGTTGCGTGCCGGTGTACCACGCGCCGCCGGTGGCGAGGGCGCCCACGACAATGATCACACCTGCTGCTATGCCTGCTGCTTTTTTCATAGATCGACTCGACGAGTTCCATTCGGTGATGAGGAATACTCGGCGAATACTACCCTGAACAGCACCGCGTCGCCCGCTTCCCGAGCTTCGCCCGGTCCCACCGCCCACCCTGTGGGACCGAGCGAAGCTCGGGAAACAGGCAACACAAAACAAAAAAAGCCCGCAGTGTGGGCGGGCAAGAGGTACCAACGAAGCGCTGTTCCGGCAGCCGTCAGCTGCCGCGATAGGTGGAATAGCTGTACGGCGAAAGCAGCAACGGCACGTGGTAATGGTCCTGCTCGGCGCTGATGCCGAAGCGCAACACCACTTCACCCAGGAACGCCTGGCCTGGCCCTTGCACGCCTTTGGCGCGGAAATACTCGCCAGCGGCAAACTGCAGCTGATACACGCCGGTGCGATAGTCATCACCCTGTAACAGCGGTGCGTCACAACGACCGTCACTGTTGGTCAAGGCGCTGGCCACAAGCTCCAGCTGCTGGCCTTCAACGCGATACAGCTCGACCTTGATGCCGCTGCCAGGGCAGCCGTGGGCGGCGTCCAGCACGTGTGTAGTCAAACGTCCCATGGTCTTTCGTGCCTCATTTTGATCCGGTTTATCACAGGCTTGCGCACCGTTGCGGGGCACCCAAACCGTCCGACAGGCAAACATTAAGACACTTTCAATTTAAATTGTACACAATAATTCTGGCTTTTTTTCACCCCCTGCTACCCTTCCCATTAATCGGGCATTTCGGCCGCCAATGCAGGCACCGCTGCGGCCTGGCAGTCATTACCTGACCGGTTGGGCAAGTATTTTGCAAGGGAGAAAATCGGCGGATCAATACGATGATTGGCAAAAAACAGGCTTACAAAGCGATGATAAAGTTGTATACAATCAATCCATCGCCGGGTCGCCAACCTCATCGGGGCCACCCGCCACCCTAATGACGCGAAGAAGGATGCAAGCAGTGAGCGCTGATTACCCACGCGACCTCATCGGTTACGGCCCCAACCCGCCCCACCCGCATTGGCCGGGCAACGCCCGCATCGCCCTGTCTTTCGTGCTCAATTACGAGGAAGGCGGCGAGCGCAATATCCTGCACGGTGACAAGGAGTCCGAAGCCTTCCTGTCCGAAATGGTCGCCGCCCAGCCCCTGCAGGGCGAGCGCAACATGAGCATGGAATCGCTGTATGAATACGGCAGCCGCGCGGGTGTGTGGCGGGTGCTGAAAGTGTTCAAGGAAGCGGGCATCCCGCTCACCATTTTCGCCGTGGCCATGGCCGCCCAGCGCCACCCCGACGTGATCCGCGCCATGGTGGCCCAAGGGCACGAGATCTGCAGCCACGGCTACCGCTGGATCGACTACCAGTACATGGACGAGGCCCAGGAGCGCGAGCACATGCTCGAAGCCATCCGCATCCTCACCGAAATCAGCGGCGAGCGCCCGCTGGGCTGGTACACCGGCCGCACCGGCCCCAATACCCGCCGGCTGGTGATGGAGGAAGGCGGCTTCCTCTACGACTCCGACACCTACGACGACGACCTGCCCTACTGGGAACGCAACAACGGCACCGGCAAGCCGCACCTGGTGATCCCCTACACCCTGGACACCAACGACATGCGCTTCACCCAGGTGCGAGGGCTTCAACAAGGGCGACGACTTCTTCGAGTACCTGAAGGACGCCTTCGACGTGCTGTACGCCGAGGGTGCCGAGGCGCCGAAGATGCTCTCCATCGGCCTGCACTGCCGGCTGATCGGCCGCCCTGCCCGGCTGGCCTCGCTGCTGCGTTTCATCGAGTACGTGAAAGGTCACGAGCAGGTGTGGTTCGCCCGCCGTGTCGACATCGCCCGCCACTGGCATGAAACCCACCCCTACACCGCCGAGGCCGCGCAATGACTGCCTTCCAGACACTGACGCCGTCGACCCTGGGCCGCGAGGCCTTCGTCGCCGCCTTCGCCGACATCTACGAACATTCGCCATGGGTGGCCGAGAAGGCCTACGACCTGGGCCAGGGCCCCGAGCTGGACCAGATCGAAACCCTGCACCAGCGCATGAGCGACATCCTGTTGAGCGCTGATCACGCCAGCCAACTGGCATTGATCAATGCGCACCCGGACCTGGCCGGCAAAGCAGCCGTCCAGGGCCAACTGACCGAAGCCAGCACCAACGAACAGGCCGGCGCCGGTATCCACCAATGCACCACCGAAGAGTTCCAGCGCTTCACGGAGTTGAACGACGCCTATAAAGCCAAGTTCAAGTTCCCCTTCATCATGGCAGTGAAAGGCAGCAACCGGCATCAGATCCTCGCCGCGTTCGAAGTGCGCATCCACAACTCGGCCGAGGCCGAGTTCAAGGAAGCCCTGGCGCAGATCAACCAGATTGCCCTGTTCCGCTTGCAAGGCCTGTAACTCGCCCCCTCCAGCCCCCATTCAAGGCAGACAAGAAAAAATGAAAGCATACGCCGTACCCTTCGAGAAGTTCGTCAACCTGGCCGACGCGCGCCTGGGCACCCAGGCCATCTCGGTCACCGACGACTGGTTCGCCGACGTCAACCGCCTGTTCCAGCCCACCCCTGCGGTGTGGAAAGAGGGCGTGTTCGACGACAACGGCAAATGGATGGACGGCTGGGAATCGCGCCGCAAACGCTTCGAAGGCTATGACAGCGCAGTGATCCGCCTGGGCGTGCCGGGTTCGATCAAGGGCGTGGACATCGACACCTCGTTCTTCACCGGCAACTACCCGCCGTCGGCCTCGCTGGAAGGCTGCTTCGTGGCCGAGGGCGACCCCACCGACGCCACCCAGTGGACCGAAGTGCTGCCGGCCGTGGAGCTGCAAGGCAACAGCCACCACTACCACGAAATCAACGATGCCCAGGCCTACACCCACCTGCGCTTCAACATCTACCCCGACGGCGGCGTAGCGCGCCTGCGCGTGTACGGCGTGCCGTTCCGCGACTGGTCGGCCACCGGCGACAACGAACAGGTCGACCTGGCCAGCGCCCTGAACGGCGGCCGTGCCCTGGCCTGCTCCGACGAGCACTTCGGGCGCATGAGCAACATCCTCAACCCGGGCCGTGGCATCAACATGGGCGACGGCTGGGAAACCGCCCGCCGCCGCACGCCGGGCAATGACTGGGTGATCGTGGCCCTGGGGCATGCCGGTACCGTGGAGCAGGTAATCGTCGACACCCTGCACTTCAAGGGCAACTACCCCGACAGCTGCTCGATCCAGGGCGCCTTCGTCAAGGGCGGCACCGACAGCCAGATCGAAACCCAGAGCCTGTTCTGGCGCGAACTGCTACCCAGCCAGAAACTGCAGATGCACCAGGAGCACAGCTTCCAGGAGCAGATCAAGGACCTGGGCCCTATCACCCACATCCGCCTGAACGTGTTCCCGGACGGTGGCGTGAGCCGCTTGCGTGTCCTCGGCAAGGTCGCCAAGTAAGGGACACCCTGGCTGGCAAGCCATGCTCTGTGGGAGCAAGGCTTGCCCGCGATGGCGATCTCCCAGACGCCATCGCGAGCAAGCTTTGCTCCTACAAGTGCATCACACAACCGTGATTCGAATTTAGAGAAAAGAAGAATTCAAATGCGCACACTCGTGATCGAGCCCCTGACAAAAGAAGCCTTCGCCCCCTTCGGTGACGTGATCGAAACCGACGGCAGCGACCACTTCATGATCAACAACGGCTCGACCCAGCGCTTTCATCGTCTGGCCACGGTCGACACCGCCACGCCCGACGACAAGGCGATCATCAGCATCTTCCGCGCCGACGTGCTGGACATGCCGTTGACCGTGCGCATGCTGGAGCGCCATCCGCTGGGCAGCCAGGCCTTTGTGCCGCTGCTGGGCAACCCCTTTCTGATCGTGGTCGCGCCACTTGGCGATGCACCTGTATCAGGCTTGGTCCGCGCCTTCATCACCAATGGCAGGCAGGGCATCAATTACCATCGCGGCGTATGGCACCACCCGGTGCTGACGATCGAAAAGCGGGATGACTTCCTGGTGGTTGATCGCAGTGGTTCCGGCAACAACTGCGACGAGCATTTCTTCAATGAGGATGAATTACTGATCCTCGCCCCCCACCAATAAGAGAAGGCCGGCCATTGCACTGCAGTGGCACGGCAAGAGGTTAGTACTGTGCAAGCACATCTGATGGAGTGGCTGAATCTGGGCGTGCGCTGGATTCACATGATCGTGGGGATCGCCTGGATCGGCGCATCCTTCTATTTCGTCTGGCTGGAGAACAACCTCAATCGCGCCAACCCCCGCGAGGGCCTGAGCGGTGATCTGTGGGCCATCCACGGCGGCGGCATCTACCACCTGGAAAAATACAAGCTGGCCCCACCGACCATGCCGGACAACCTGCACTGGTTCAAATGGGAAGCCTACTGGACCTGGATGTCGGGCATCGTGCTGCTGTGCGTGGTGTTCTATTCCAACCCCGTTCTGTACCTGCTGGCCCCCGGCAGCACCCTGACCGGCGGTGAAGGCATCGCCATCGGCGTCGGCGCGCTGATCGCCAGCTGGTTCATCTATGACGTGCTGTGCGACTCGCCCCTGGGCAAGCGCCCGGGCCTGCTGGGCCTGGTACTGTTCGTGCTGATCATCGCCGCCTGCTACGGTTTTAGTCAGGTGTTCAGCGGCCGCGGCGCGTACCTGCACACCGGCGCCATCATCGGCACTATCATGGTCGGCAACGTGTTCCGCATCATCATGCCCGCCCAGCGCGCACTGGTGGCGGCCATCGCCGAGAACCGCACCCCCGACCCGACCCTGCCGGCCAAGGGCCTGCTGCGTTCGCGTCACAACAACTACTTCACCCTGCCCGTGCTGTTCATCATGATCAGCAACCACTTCCCCAGCACCTACGGCAGCCACTACAACTGGCTGATCCTGGCCGGCATCGCCGTGGTGGCCGTGGTGGTGCGTCACTACTTCAACACCCGCCACAACAGCCACAAGTTCGCCTGGGCGTTGCCGGCCGGCGCACTGGGCATGATCTGCCTGGCCTTCGTCACCGGCCCGATGCAAATGAGCAACAATGCCGACGTGGCCCAGGCGCCGAAGATCGAATACCAGCCGCTGCCGGGTACCGCGATTGGCGGCAAGCGCGCCGATGAAATGCCGGCGCAACCGGCAGTGGCCGAAAAACCGGCGCAAGCCAGCAACGCCGCCAGCGATGCCGACTTCGAGAAGGTCCATGGCGTGATCCAGGAGCGTTGCGCGGTGTGCCATTCGGCCAAGCCGACCAGCCCGCTGTTCTCCACCGCGCCTGCGGGGATCATGTTCGACACTCCGCAGCAGATCCAGCAACTGGCGCCGCGCATTCAGGCGCAAGCCGTCGCCAGCCAGATCATGCCGCTGGGCAACATCACCCAGATGACCCAGGAAGAGCGCAACCTGATTGGCCAGTGGATCGCCAACGGGGCGCAGACCAACTGATGGGTCGTTCGTAGCAACAACTGTCTTGAAATCGCGTCGTCTGCATCGCGACTAAAGTCGGCTCCTACGCCGTCCGGGGTAGGAGCCGGCCTTGGCCGCGATACAGGCGACGCGATCAAAGGGGCAACTGCTACGGGTACTGCTTACCGCACAATAAAAACAAAATCCGAGGTGTTGCATGTCCGAGTCAACCCACGCGCGCATCCCCGCCGCTCCGCCACGACAGCCCCTGCCGTTGATGCAATTGATCCTGGTGGGTTTGCAACATGTCTTGCTGATGTACGGCGGCGCCATCGCGGTGCCGCTGATCATCGGTCAGGCCGCCGGGCTTTCCCGTGAAGAAATCGCCTTCCTGATCAACGCCGACCTGCTGGTGGCCGGCGTGGCCACCGTGGTGCAGTCGCTGGGCATCGGCGCCCTGGGCATCCGCATGCCGGTGATGATGGGCGCCAGCTTCGCTGCCGTGGGCAGCATGGTGGCCATGGCCGGCATGCAGGGCGTGGGCCTGCCGGGCATCTTCGGGGCGACCATCGCCGCCGGTTTCTTCGGCATGCTCATCGCACCGTTCATGTCCAAGATCGTGCGGTTCTTCCCACCGCTGGTCACCGGCACGGTCATCACCTCCATCGGCCTGTCGCTGTTCCCGGTGGCGGTCAACTGGGCCGGTGGCGGCGCCAAGGCGGTGCAGTTCGGCTCGCCCATCTACCTGACGGTCGCGGGCCTGGTGCTGGCCACCATCCTGCTGATCCACCGTTTCATGAACGGCTTCTGGGTCAACATCTCGGTGCTCATCGGCATGGTGCTGGGCTACATCCTGGCGGGTTTCATCGGCATGGTCGACCTGTCAGGGCTGGCCACGGCGCCCTGGCTGCAGGTGGTGGAGCCGCTGCATTTCGGCATGCCCACCTTCAGCCTGGCGCCGGTGCTGTCCATGTGCCTGGTGGTGGTGATCATCTTCGTCGAGTCCACCGGCATGTTCCTGGCCCTAGGCAAGATCACCGACCGCGAGGTCACCCCCGGCATGCTGCGTCGCGGCCTGCTGTGCGACGCCGCCGCCTCGTTCGTGGCCGGCTTTTTCAACACCTTCACCCACTCCTCCTTCGCCCAGAACATCGGCCTGGTGCAGATGACCGGCGTGCGCTGCCGCTCGGTGACCATGGTGGCGGGCGGTTTCCTGATCGCCCTCAGCCTGCTGCCCAAGGCGGCGTTCCTGGTGGCGTCCATCCCTCCTGCCGTGCTGGGCGGTGCCGCCATTGCCATGTTCGGCATGGTCGCCGCCACCGGCATCAAGATCCTCCAGGAAGCCGACATCGGCGACCGCCGCAACCAGTTGCTGGTGGCCGTCAGCACCGGCATGGGCCTGATCCCGGTGGTGCGCCCGGAGTTCTTTTCCCAGTTGCCGGCGTGGATGGGGCCCATCACCCACAGCGGCATCGCCATGGCGACGTTGAGCGCGGTATTGCTCAACCTGCTGTTCAACGTGCTCGGCGGTGCCGAGCGAGAGGCTCTGTCCAGAGCGGCGCATCAGCACTGAGCGTGGGGGGCGCCGGCCAAAAAGCTGACCGAGTGCCCCACTTTTGCTGCGCCTGCTCTGTAACGGAGCACTTGAGCGATGCCGCGTGAGTCAGTAATCTGCGCGGCCGCGTAAAACCGGGGGGATTTTTTCCCCGATAAAGCTGACCTCTTGTACAAGACCGGGCGCCTGCCCTGCCGCGTCGCCGTTTGCAGCCAATCGAGCACCTTTCGACTGTTTTTCACAGCAGCCGACGGGATTTCCTTGGCCGTTCGTTGACCTTGGCAAGGCTCTTGCTATCTCAGTTGCGCCGCAGAGGAAGTTGACCGGTTGGACGACTTTTGTT
Source organism: gamma proteobacterium L18 (assembly GCA_000497835.1). Taxonomy (GTDB): domain Bacteria; phylum Pseudomonadota; class Gammaproteobacteria; order Pseudomonadales; family Pseudomonadaceae; genus Aquipseudomonas. Next base: position 30,642 of record KI547176.1, read on the forward strand.
GCATCCAAAAAGGCGCCGCCACAGAGCGCCACCTTAGAAAAACAGACTGAAATCAAACCTGGGAGCTAACCAATGAAACGTACTCTTTCGAGCCTGATGGTGGCCGGTGGCATGCTGGCGGGGGGCCAGGCCATGGCTGACGACGGCGGCTGGCTGCAATGGCAGAGCAACAGCCTGACCTACCTGTATGGTCAGAACTTCAAGGTCAACCCTGAAAACCAGCAGACCCTCACGTTCGAACACGCTGACAGCTGGAAATACGGTGACAACTTCCTGTTCGTCGACAACATCTTCTACAACGGCAAGAAAGACTCGGGCGTAGGCAACAACACCCTGTACGGCGAGTTCAGCCCACGCCTGTCGGCCAGCAAAATCTTCGGTCAGAAAATCGGTTACGGCCCGGTCAAGGACGTGCTGCTGGCCATGACCTACGAGTTCGGCGAAGGTGACGTGGAGTCCTACCTGATCGGCCCGGGCTTCGACCTGGACATCCCGGGCTTCGACTACTTCCAGCTGAACTTCTACGACCGTATCGTCGACGGCGACCGCGCCGGCAACAACGTGTGGCAGATCACCCCGGTATGGTCCTACACCATTCCCGTGGGCAAGTCCGACATCCTCATCGACGGCTACATGGACTGGGTGATCGGCAGCGACTCGAACAAGAACGGCGACTACCACAAGAACCTGCACTTTAACCCGCAGGTCAAGTATGACCTGGGCAAGGCGCTGGACTGGAAGCCGCAGACCGTCTACGTCGGTTTCGAATACGACTACTGGAAAGACAAGTACGGCATCCAGAGCACCCATAGCTTCGAGACCAACCAGAACACCGCCAGCTTCCTGCTGAAAGTGTTCTTCTAAAGCTGCAAGCTGCAAGCTGCAAGCTGCAAGCAAGAGCAGGATCGCGAACTGCTTGCAGCTTGCAGCTTAAAGCTCAAAACTCCTGCGCAGACGCGCAACACCCTCATCGATCTGCACATGGGAAGGCGCCGCAAACGAGAACCGCAGGCTGCTGGCGTCGGGGTTGTCAGCAAAGAACGCACCGCCCGGCACGAACATCACCCGCTGCTCGATGGCCCGCTGCAACAACTGCGTGGCATCCACCCCACCGCGACAACGCCCCCAGATGAACATCCCGCCCTGCGGCGGCGACACCTCCAACACCTCCTTCAGGCCTTCCAGCCCGGCCAGCATGCGCGCGCATTTTTCCCCGTAACCCTGGGCCAGGCCCGGCAGCGCCCGTTCCAACGCGCCATCGGCCAGGTACAGCGCAGCAATCTGCTGAGCCCACGGCGCGGTGCACAAATCCACGGTCTGCTTGGCGATCACACAGCGCTGACGGATGGCCGCCGGGGCGATCAGCCAGCCGATGCGCAGGCCCGGCGCCACCACCTTGGACAGGCTGGACAGGTGGATCACCCGGCCCGCCGCGCCGTCTACCTGGGCTGACAGCGCCAGCAGCGACGGCACTTCGTCGCCGGCAAAACGCAGGGCGCCGTAGGGGTCGTCTTCGATGATCAGGAAATCGTGTTCGGCGGCCAGTGTCAGCAGCGCCAGGCGCCGATCCAGCGGCAAGCACGCGCCTGTCGGGTTGGCGAAGGTCGGCACGCAGTACAGCAGGCGAATGCTGCCCCTTGGCTGTGTCGACAACTGCTCGGCCAGGCGCTCGGTGTCCAGGCCCTGGGCATCGGTGGCGGCGCTGTCCACCGCAAGGCCGGCCAGACGGAACGCTTGCAGCGCCGCCGGGTAGGTCGGGCGCTCCACCAGCACATGCTCGCCGGGGCTGAGCAGCACCTTGATCAGCAGGTCCAGGCCCTGTTGCGAGCCGGTGGTCACCATCAGGTCGTCCACGGCGACGGGCGCACCGCGCCGGGCCATCAGCGCGGCCAGTTGCTCGCGCAGGGCGGGCAGGCCGTCGGTGGCGGCGTATTGCAGGCAGTCCACGGGGCTGTCGCGCAAGGCGCGCTCGGCGGCGGCCGCAAGGTTGGGCTGGTCGAAGAATGAAGTGGCCGGGTAGCCGCCGGCGAACGAGATCATGCCGGGCAGCGACAGGTACTTGAACAGCTCGCGGATGGCCGAACCGGTGGGCGCCTGGAAGGCGGGGGCAAAGCGGTAAGTGAGATCGGTCACGGGCAGCGGGCTCGTTCAGGGCAGATGCCCCAGTATCGAACCCGGCCCGGCGGGCCGCAAACGAGGAATCGGCGGGATGTCATTCCTCGTCGTCATGAAACACGGTGGAGATTTTGTAGCAGCAACTGTCTTTGAATCGCGTCGTCTGCATCGCGACTAAAGTCGGCTCCTACACCGTCCGGGGTAGGAGCCGGCCTTGGCCGCGATGCAGGCGCCGCCGACCCTTAGCTGCTGTAGGCGGCATTAACCGCGCAGGGTTTTCCAGATTTTGCTGGCGAGGCTGACAACACCCAACACCACAGCACCCGCCACCACACCCAGCACGCCATTGAGCAACGCCATGGTCACGCTGCCCCCCACGCCTTCCACCCAATGGTGCAACGGCGCAATCCCGTGCACCAGGATCCCGCCGCCCACCAGGAACATCGCCGCCGTACCCACCACCGACAGCGTCTTCATCATGTACGGCGCCGCCCGCAGTATGCCGCCACCGACGGCGCGCGTGACGCCGCCCGAGCGCTGGGTCATCCACAGCCCCAGGTCATCGAGCTTTACGATGGCCGCCACCAACCCATACACCCCCACGGTCATGACAAAGGCGATGCCACTCATCACGATCACCTGCTGGCTCAGCGGCGCGTCGGCGACGATGCCCAGGGTGATGGCGATGATTTCCGCCGAGAGGATGAAGTCGGTGCGCACCGCGCCCTGGATTTTCTCTTTCTCGTACGCCACCAGGTCCACGGCCGGGTCCGCCGCCGCCGCGCTCAACGCCACGTGTTCGGCCTGGTCCTCAGCCTTGCCGTGCAGCAAGGGGTGCGCGACCTTTTCGAAGCCTTCAAAACACAGATAGGCACCGCCCACCATCAGCAGCGGCGTCACCGCCCACGGCGCAAAGGCGCTGATGGCCAGCGCCGCCGGCACCAGGATGACCTTGTTGCGCAGCGAGCCCTTGGCCACCGCCCACACCACCGGCAGCTCGCGCTCGGCGCGCACACCGGTGACCTGCTGGGCATTGAGCGCCAGGTCGTCGCCCAGCACGCCGGTGGTCTGTTTGGCGGCGACCTTGGTCATCACCGAAACGTCGTCGAGTACCGCGGCGATATCGTCCAGCAATACCAGCAGACTGCTTCCTGCCATAAGAATCATTCCCATGTTTCATGTTCGATAAACCGCGAGCATACCTTGTCACCGTTGCCCTGCCCACCGCGCGCGCCCTGCGGTTGAGCCCTGCGCGAGCACGGTGCTACCATGCCCCACCGCCCCAGCAGGCAAGGAATCATCGGGTTTATGACCACCATTCGCGAGCGCAACAAAGAACTGATCCTGCGCGCGGCCAGCGAAGAATTTGCCGACAAGGGCTTCGCCGCCACCAAGACGAGCGACATCGCGGCCAAGGCCGGGCTGCCCAAGCCCAACGTCTACTACTACTTCAAGTCCAAGGAAAACCTCTACCGCGAGGTGCTGGAAAGCATCATCGAGCCGATCCTGGCGGCGTCCACGCCGTTCAACCCGGAAGGCGAGCCCAACGAGGTGCTCAGCGGCTACATCCGCTCCAAGATCCGCATCTCCCGCGACCTGCCGGCGGCGTCCAAGGTGTTCGCCAGCGAGATCATGCACGGCGCCCCGCACTTGAGCCCCGATCAGGTGGAACAGTTGAACGCCCAGGCCAAGCACAACATCGACTGCATCCAGACCTGGATCGACCGTGGGCAGATCGCCCACGTGGATGCGCACCACCTGATGTTCAGCATCTGGGCGGCGACGCAGACCTATGCCGATTTTGACTGGCAGATCGCCGTGGTCACCGGCAAGGCGCGGCTGGATGAGAGTGATTATGAGGCGGCGGCGCAAACGATCATCCGCATGGTGTTGAAGGGGTGTGCGCCGGATTGAGGGTTATGGTGGCTGTTTCCCGGGCAGAGCCCGGTCCTACACCGGTCGGGCCATGGGTGTCAGTGATGCAAAGCGCACAGCCTTGGGAGGCACCGCAGGCCTAATTGTGAAACCTCCAAGGCGGACCGCTTTGCCTACCTGACACAACTGCCGCGAACGGTGTAGGACAGGGCTCTGCCCTGGAAGCAGACACCTCAATCCCCAGCATCGGCGATCCAGCCTGATGCCTCGATCGCACTGATCGCACAGCGCTCATCCACATCCGACACATCCCCACTGATCCCCACCGCCCCCATCACCACGCCCTGTTGATCCCTGATCAACACACCGCCCGGCGCCGGCACTACCCCACCCTGCCCCAAGCCATTCAACGCCGCGAAAAACGCTGGCCGCGCCTGCGCGTCCACCGCCAGCAAGCGCGAACCTTTACCCAAGGCTATCGCCCCCCACGCCTTGCCGATCGCCACATGGGGCCGCAGCAGGCTGGCGCCGTCTTCACGCTGCAGGCTGATCAGGTGCCCGCCGCTGTCCAGCACCGCCACGGTCAGCGGCGCAGCCTTGATGTCGCGCCCCGTGGCCAGGGCGTGTTCGGCGAGACGATTGGCAGCAGCCAAGGTAATGGCAGTCATCGGCAGATCCTCTTCAATGAAAAATCGACACGACAAATAGAGCACAAATACAGATTTTATTGTATACAATATTGAAAATAATCCCGACCAATGGCCAGATAACACCATCCCTCGGCAAAAGCGAAAAGGGTTTGACCTGAAGCCTGCGCCGTGAATAAACTCGGGCAACAAGCCACTTGTATACAATTACAAAACACAAAGAGGCACAAAACCATGAGCAAAATGAGAGCAATCGATGCAGCCGTTCTGGTGATGCGCCGCGAAGGTGTGGAAACCGCCTTCGGCATTCCAGGTGCCGCCATCAACCCGCTGTACTCGGCCCTCAAGAAGGTCGGCGGTATCGAGCACGTACTGGCTCGCCACGTGGAAGGCGCCTCGCACATGGCCGAGGGCTACACCCGCACCCAGGCCGGTAACATCGGCGTGTGCATCGGCACCTCGGGCCCGGCCGGCACCGACATGGTCACCGGCCTGTACAGCGCCTCGGCCGACTCCATCCCGATTCTGTGCATCACCGGCCAGGCGCCGCGCGCACGCCTGCACAAGGAAGACTTCCAGGCCGTGGACATCACCAGCATCGTCAAGCCGGTGACCAAGTGGGCCACCACGGTGCTTGAGCCGGGCCAGGTGCCTTATGCCTTCCAGAAAGCCTTCTTCGAGATGCGCTCCGGCCGCCCCGGCCCGGTGCTGATCGACCTGCCGTTCGACGTGCAGATGGCCGAGATCGAGTTCGACATTGACGCCTACGAGCCACTGCCGGTGACCCGTCCGGCCGCCAGCCGCATCCAGGTGGAAAAGGCCTTGGCGCTGCTGGACCAGGCAGAACGCCCGCTGCTGGTGAGCGGCGGCGGCGTGATCAACGCCGACGCCAGCGCCAAGCTGGTGGAGTTCGCCGAGCTGACCGGCATCCCGGTCATCCCGACCCTGATGGGCTGGGGCACCATCCCCGATGACCACCCGCAGATGGTCGGCATGGTCGGCCTGCAAACCTCGCACCGCTACGGCAACGCGACGATGCTCAAGTCTGACGTGGTATTGGGCATCGGCAACCGCTGGGCCAACCGTCACACCGGCTCCGTGGATGTGTACACCGAGGGTCGGCGCTTCATTCATGTGGACATCGAGCCTACGCAGATCGGTCGCGTGTTCACCCCCGACCTGGGCATCGTTTCCGACGCCGGCCTGGCCCTGGACCGCTTCCTGGAAGTGGCCCGCGAATGGAAAGCCGCCGGCAAGCTCAAGGACCGCAGCGCCTGGCTCGCCGACTGCCAGCAGCGCAAGGCCAGCCTGCAGCGCAAGACCCACTTCGACAATGTGCCGGTCAAGCCTCAGCGCGTGTACGAAGAGATGAATCAGGTGTTCGGCCAGGACACCTGCTACGTCAGCACCATCGGCCTGTCGCAGATTGCCGGCGCGCAGTTTTTGCACGTGTACAAGCCACGCCACTGGATCAACTGCGGCCAGGCAGGCCCGCTGGGCTGGACCATTCCCGCCGCCCTGGGCGTGGTCAAGGCCGACCCGAGCCGCAAGGTGGTGGCGCTGTCGGGTGACTACGACTTCCAGTTCATGATCGAAGAGCTGGCCGTGGGCGCGCAGTTCCACCTGCCGTACATCCACGTGGTGGTGAACAACTCCTACCTGGGCCTGATTCGCCAGGCCCAGCGCGGTTTCGAAATGGACTACTGCGTGCAATTGGCTTTCGAGAACATCAACGCCCCGGAAATCAACGGCTACGGCGTCGACCATGTAGCGGTGGCCGAGGGCTTGGGTTGCAAGGCCCTGCGCGTGTTCGAACCGGCGCAGATCCAGCCGGCGCTGCGCAAGGCCCAGGCACTGATGGCCGAGCACAAGGTACCGGTGGTGGTGGAAATCATTCTGGAGCGGGTGACCAACATTTCCATGGGCACCGAGATCAACGCCGTTAACGAATTCGAAGACCTGGCGCTGGTCGGCAACGACGCCCCTACTGCCATCTCGCTGCTCGACTGATCTTTCAAGGAGGCTTGTATGCCGCGTTTTGCCGCCAACCTGTCGATGCTGTTCACCGAACAGGATTTTCTTGCCCGCTTCAAGGCCGCCGCCGACGCCGGTTTCAGTGGCGTGGAATACCTGTTCCCGTACGACTACAACTCCGCCGAGATCAAGGCGCAACTGCAGGCCCATGGCCTGACCCAGGTGCTGTTCAACCTGCCGGCCGGTGACTGGGCCAAGGGCGAGCGGGGCATTGCCTGCCACCCTGACCGCGTCGAGGAGTTCCGCGCCGGCGTGGACCTGGCCATCGCCTACGCCCAGGTGCTGGGCAACACCCAGATCAATTGCCTGGCCGGCATCCGCCCCCAGGGCGCGGACTGCGCCACGGTGAAGGCCACCTTCGTCGCCAACCTCAAATACGCCGCCGACAAGCTGCAGGCGGCGGGCATTCGCCTGGTGATGGAGATGATCAACACCCTGGACATCCCCGGGTTCTACCTGACCACCACCGATCAGGCCCTGGCGATTCAGGCTGAAGTGGGCAGCGACAACCTGTTCCTGCAGTACGACATCTACCACATGCAGATCATGGAAGGTGACCTGGCGCGCACGCTGCAAGCGCACCTGCCGCAGATCAATCATGTGCAGTTGGCGGACAACCCGGGGCGTCATGAACCGGGCACCGGCGAGATCAACTACCGGTTCCTGTTCGAGCACCTGGACCGGATCGGTTATCAGGGCTGGGTGGGTTGCGAGTACAAGCCGCTGACCACCACCGAGGCTGGCTTGCATTGGCTCAAATCGCTTGTGGGAGCGGGCTCTGCCCGCGAAGGGCGCGCCGCGTAATCCCGACAGATCGAGGTGCCTGCTTCGCGGGCAGAGCCCGCTCCCACAAGGACCGGGCAGGCATCCATCAATCGTTATCCCTTTCAACAACTACAATCAGGAAGGATCACCACCATGGCAAAAATCGGATTCATCGGCACCGGCATCATGGGCCACCCCATGGCCCACAACCTGCAGAAAGCCGGCCACCAACTGTTCCTCTCGGCCCACCACGACGCCGCCCCCGCCGACCTGGTCGCCGCCGGCGCCGTGGCCCTGGCCAACCCGCGCGAAGTGGCCCAGGAAGCCGAGTTCATCATCATCATGGTGCCTGACACCCCGCAGGTCGAAGACGTGCTGTTCCGCGACCAGGGCGTGGCCCAGGGCCTGGGCCCGAACAAGATCGTCATCGACATGAGCTCCATCTCGCCAACCGCCACCAAGGCCTTCGCCGCCAAGGTCAACGAGCGCGGCGCGCAGTACCTGGACGCCCCGGTGTCCGGCGGCGAAGTGGGCGCCAAGGCCGCCACCCTGAGCATCATGGTGGGCGGCGACCAGGACGCCTTCGACCGCGCCCTGCCGCTGTTCCAGAGCATGGGCAAGAACATCACCCGCGTGGGCGGCAACGGCGACGGCCAGACCGCCAAGGTGGCCAACCAGATCATCGTCGCGCTGAACATCCAGGCCGTGGCCGAAGCCCTGCTGTTCGCCGCCAAGAACGGCGCCGACCCGGCCAAGGTGCGTGAGGCGCTGATGGGCGGCTTTGCCTCGTCGAAGATTCTGGAAGTGCACGGCGAGCGCATGATCAAAGGCACCTTCGACCCCGGCTTCCGCATCAGTCTGCACCAGAAAGACCTCAACCTGGCGCTGCAGGGGGCTCGCGAGTTGGGCGTGAACCTGCCCAACACCGCCAATGCCCAGCAAGTGTTCAGCACCTGCGCCGCCCTGGGTGGCAGCAACTGGGACCACTCGGCGCTGATCAAGGGGTTGGAGCACATGGCTAACTTCAGCATCCGCGACAGGTGAGAACGGTGGTGTCTGGTTCCCGGGCAGAGCCCGGTCCTACACCGGTCGCAGCAGTTGAGTCAGGAAGGCAAAGCGGTCCGCTTTTGGTGGCACCACAGGTCTATCTCTGGAACTCCAAAAGCGGTGCGCTTTGCATCACTGACACCCATGGCCCGACCGGTGTAGGACCGGGCTCTGCCCGGGAACCAGACACCACAAATCAATAACAATAAATCCCCCCGGGAGCCTGCCATGTCAGTCGATCCGCAATCCCTGCTGCGCGAGCTGTTCGCCACCGCCATCGCCGCCGCCCACCCAAGCCAGGTGCTGGAACCCTTCCTGCCCGCCGACCGCACCGGCCGCGTCATCGTGATCGGCGCCGGCAAGGCCGCCGCGGCCATGGCCGAAGTGGTCGAGCGCTGCTGGCAAGGCGAGGTCAGCGGCCTGGTGGTCACCCGCTACGGCCACGGCGCCAGTTGCCAGAAAATCGAGGTGGTGGAAGCCGCTCATCCCGTGCCCGACGCCGCCGGCCTGGCCGTGGCCGGGCGGGTGCTGCAACTGGTCAGCAACCTGCGTGAAAGCGATCGGGTGATCTTCCTGCTGTCGGGCGGTGGCTCGGCGCTGCTGGCTTTGCCCGCCGAGGGCATCAGCCTGGCCGACAAGCAGGCCATCAACAAGGCACTGCTGAAATCCGGCGCCACCATCGGCGAGATGAACTGCGTGCGCAAGCACCTCTCGGCCATCAAGGGCGGGCGCCTGGCCAAGGCCTGCTGGCCGGCCACCGTGCACACTTACGCGATTTCCGATGTACCGGGCGACCTGGCCACGGTCATCGCCTCCGGCCCCACCGTGGCCGACCCCAGCACCTCGGCGCAGGCCCTGGCGATCCTGGCGCGCTACCACATCGAGGTGCCGGCCAACGTCCGCGAATGGCTGCACAACCCCGCCTCGGAAACGGTCAAGGACGGCGACCCGTGCCTGGCGCGCAGCCACTTCCATCTGATCGCCACACCCCAGCAAGCGCTGCAGGCCGCCGCCGTGAAAGCGCGCGCCGCCGGCTTCAGCCCGCTGATCCTCGGCGATCTGGAAGGCGAAGCGCGCGAAGTGGCCAAGGTGCACGCCGGCATCGCCCGGCAGATCGTCATCCATGGCCAGCCATTGGCGGCGCCCTGCGTGATTCTCTCCGGCGGTGAAACCACCGTGACGGTACGCGGCAATGGCCGTGGAGGGCGCAACGCCGAATTCCTGCTGAGCCTGACCGACAGCCTCAAGGGCCTGCCGGGCGTGTACGCGCTGGCGGGTGACACCGACGGCATCGACGGTTCGGAAGACAACGCCGGCGCGCTCATGACCCCGTGCAGCTACCGCCGCGCAGCCCAACTGGGCCTGAGCGCCAGCGACGAGCTGGACAACAACAATGGCTACGGCTATTTCCAGGCCCTGGACGGGCTGGTAATCACCGAGCCGACGCGCACCAACGTCAACGACTTTCGCGCCATCCTGATCCTGGAAGCCTCCGCGTCATGACCGCCTATAAAAACACCAAGATCCTCGCCACCCTGGGCCCTGCCACGCGCAGCCAGGAAGACATTCGCCAACTGGCACTGGCCGGGGTGAACCTGTTTCGCCTCAATTTCAGCCATGGCGAGCACGCCGATCACGCCCAGCGCCTGGAGTGGATTCGCGAGGTGGAAGCCCAGCTCAATACGCCGCTGGGCGTGCTGATGGACCTGCAAGGGCCCAAGCTGCGCGTCGGCCGCTTTGCCGACGGCAAGGTCCTGCTGCACCGTGGCCAGGCCTTCCGCCTGGACCTGGACACCAGCGCTGGCGACGCCCGCCGGGTGAACCTGCCGCACCCGGAAATCATCGCCGCCTTGCAACCGGGCATGGACCTGCTGCTGGACGACGGCAAGCTGCGCCTGCAAGTGACCGCCAAACACGAGGCCGCCATTGACACCCAGGTGCTGGCCGGCGGCGAGCTGTCCGACCGCAAGGGCGTCAACGTGCCCCAGGCGGTGCTGGAGCTCAGTCCGCTGACCACCAAGGACCGTCGCGACCTGAGCTACGGCCTGGAACTGGGCGTGGACTGGGTGGCGCTGTCGTTCGTGCAACGGCCCGAGGACATTCTCGAAGCGCGCGAGCTGATCGCCGGCCGGGCGCGGCTGATGGCCAAGATCGAGAAGCCCTCGGCGCTGGTTCACCTGGAAGAGATCGCGCGGCTGAGCGACGCCATCATGGTCGCCCGCGGCGACCTGGGCGTGGAGGTGCCGGCCGAAACCGTGCCGCAGATCCAGAAGCGCATCATTGCCGTGTGCCGCGCCTTGGGCCGGCCCGTGGTGGTGGCCACGCAGATGCTCGAATCCATGCGTTTCGCCCCGGCGCCGACGCGCGCCGAGGTGACCGACGTGGCCAATGCCGTGGCCGAGGGCACCGATGCGGTGATGCTGTCGGCCGAGACCGCTTCGGGCGACTACCCGCTGGAGGCCGTGCAGATGATGAGCAAGATCATCCGCCAAGTAGAAAGCGGCCCCGACTATCAGGCGCAACTGGACGTCAGCCGGCCCCAGGCCGAGGCCACGGTGTCGGATGCGATCAGCTGCGCGATACGGCGCATCAGCGGCATCTTGCCGGTGGCGGTGCTGGTCAACTACAGCGAGTCGGGGGCCTCGACCTTGCGCGCGGCGCGCGAGCGGCCACGGGTGCCGATCCTCAACCTGACGCCCAACCTGGCCACGGCCCGACAACTGAGCGTGGCGTGGGGGGTGCGTTCGGTGGTCAATGACCGGCTGCGGCAGGTGGAAGAGGTGTGTTCCACGGCGCTGGAGATTGCCCAGGCGCAGGGGTTGGCTTGCCGGGGCGATACCTTGGTGATTACTGCGGGGGTGCCGTTCGGCAAGCCGGGCAGCACCAATTCGTTGCGGATTGAGACGCTGGTTTGAGTCCGTGGTGACTGGTTCCCGGGCAGAGCCCGGTCCTACACCGGTCGCGGCAGTGGTGTCAGGAAGGCAAAGCGCACCGCTTTGGGATTCCAGAGATAGGCCTGCGGTGCTACCAAAGGCGGACCGCTTTGCAT
>KI547176.1:42380-45391 GCA_000497835.1 gamma proteobacterium L18
AAGCGCACCGCTTTGGGATTCCAGAGATAGGCCTGCGGTGCTACCAAAGGCGGACCGCTTTGCATCACTGACACCACTGCCGCGATCGGTGTAGGACCGGGCTCTGCCCGGGAAACAGGCAACACAAAACCCAACAAAGGCCCCCCAATGCCAAACTGCCCCGACTGGGCCACCGCCCTGCTCAACGGTTTCAGCCAGGTGCTGCTGCAACGCCATCCGCCGTGCGGCCTGTGCTGCCTGCTGGCGATCCTGATCGGCGCCCCGCAGTTGCTCGGCGGCGCGCTGCTGGGCGCCGCCAGCGGCCTGCTGACCGCGCAACGACGCGGCTATTTGCGCGCCCATCGCCAGGCCGGTCTGTACAGCTACAACGGCGTGCTGATCGGCCTGCTGTTCAGCCACTGGCTACCCTTGACCCTGACCCTGCCGTTGCTGATCATCGCCGCCAGCGGCCTGAGCACGCTGCTGCTGGCACGCTGGCTCAAATACACCACGCGGCCCACGTGCCTGCCCGCCTACACCACCCCGTTCGTGCTGGCCGGCTGGGCGCTGGCCGGCGCGATCCAGCCCCTGCCCGACGCCGTGCAGCCCTTCGGCTTGGCCGATGTGTTGACCGGCCTGGGGCAGATTTTCGTGATCGCCAGCCCCGTGGCCGGCGCGATGATCGCCCTGGGCCTGTACCTGGCCGACCGCCGCGCCGCGCGCTGGGCCTTGCTCGGCTCTGCTGCCGGGCTGGCCTTCGCCTGGCTGCAGGGCGAGCCACCGTTGCCCGGCGTGTACGGCTTCAACCCGGCCCTAGCCGCGTTAGCCTTCAGCGCGCAACCCGGGCGCGCAGTTCTAGCGATCATCCTCGCGCTGTTGTTGCAACCCGGCTTCGCCAGCCTGCCGCTGCCCAGCCTGACCGCACCCTTCATCCTCGCCTGCTGGCTGGTGCGCGCCGGCAGCCGGATGATGCATTCAGAGGTGGCCTTGCACAGTCGTCGGTAAACGCCCTAGGCTGGGGCCACGATCAGGAACCCGGACCTTATGGACAGTCAACGCACCCTGCGCCAACAGCTCTACACCATCATTTTCTTCAGCGACACCCCGGCCGGCCGGCGCTTCGACACCGCCCTGCTGCTGATCATCCTCGCCAGCCTGGTGCTGGTGATGGTCGACAGCATCGAAAGCGTGCACCGCCAGTACGCCGATCTGTTCGCCACCATCGAATGGGGGCTGACCGGCATCTTCGCCGTGGAATACCTGCTGCGCCTGTACTGCTCACCCAAGCCGCTGCGCTACGCCTTCAGCTTCTACGGCCTGGTGGACCTGCTGGCGATCGTGCCGGGCATCCTCGCCATCTACTACAGCGATGCCCAGTACCTGATGATCGTGCGGGTGATCCGCATGCTGCGCATCTTCCGCGTGCTCAAGCTGCGACCCTACCTGAGCCAGGCCAATTACCTGCTCTCGGCCCTGCGCGGCAGCCGGCAGAAAATCATCGTGTTCCTGCTCAGCGTGGCCACCCTGGTGACCGTGTTCGGCACCCTGATGTACGTGATCGAAGGCCCCGAGCACGGCTTCACCAGCATCCCCATGGGCATCTATTGGGCCATCGTCACCCTGACCACCGTGGGCTTTGGCGACATCGTGCCCAAGACCCCGCTGGGGCAGATGATTTCGGCGCTGGTGATGATCACCGGTTACTCGATCATCGCCGTGCCCACCGGCATTTTCACCGCCGAACTGGCCAACGCCATGCGCGGCGAGCGCCTGCAACGTGCCTGCCCGGTGTGCGCCAAGGCCGAGCATGACAGCGAGGCGGCGTTCTGCTGTCGCTGTGGCAATGCCCTGTTTAAAAAAATCGAATAAGCGCCCCACTTTTAGATCTTTGGGGCGCCTGACCGGCCCGGCTATAGTTGCTGGCCAAATGCTTTCAACGACAACAACAGGGACATCCACCATGCACAAACTCTTGAGCGCTTCCTTGCTCGCCGCAGGCCTGGGGCTGGCCGGCCTGACCCAGGCCGCGACGGCGCCGTTGCTGAACGTTTCCTACGACGTGATGCGTGACTTCTACAAAGACTACAACGCCGCGTTCCAGAAACACTGGCAGGCCGAGCACAACGAAGCGGTCAATGTGCAGATGTCCTTTGGCGGCTCCAGCAAGCAGGCGCGCTCGGTGATCGACGGCCTGCCCGCCGATGTCATCACCATGAACATGGCCACCGACATCAATGCCCTGGCCGATAACGGCAAGCTGGTGCCTGACGATTGGGTGACCCGCTTGCCCAACCACAGCGCGCCGTTCACCTCGGCCACCGTGTTCATCGTGCGCAAGGGCAACCCCAAGGCGTTGAAGGACTGGCCCGACCTGCTCAAGGACGGCGTGCAGGTGATCGTGCCCAACCCGAAAACCAGCGGCAACGGGCGCTACACCTACCTGTCGGCGTGGGGTTATGTGCTGAAGAACGGCGGTGACGAGAACAAGGCCAAGGCCTTTGTCGGCAAGCTGTTCAAGCAGGTGCCGGTACTGGACACCGGTGGCCGTGGCGCCACCACCACGTTCATGACCAACCAGATCGGTGACGTGCTGGTGACCTTCGAGAACGAAGCGGAAATGATTGCCCGCGAGTTCGGCCGCGACAAGTTCGAGGTGATCTACCCCAGCGTATCCGCCGAGGCCGAGCCGCCGGTGGCCGTGGTCGACAAGGTGGTGGACAAGAAAGGCAGCCGCGCCCTGGCCGAGGATTACCTGAAGTACCTGTGGTCGCCGGAAGGCCAGGACATCGCTGCGCAAAACTATCTGCGCCCGCGTGACCCGGCGGTGCTGGCCAAGTACCAGGATCGCTTCCCGAAAGTGGACTTCCTGTCGGTGGAGAAGACCTTCGGCGACTGGCGCACCGTGCAGAAAACCCACTTCGCCGACGGTGGGGTGTTTGATCAGATCTATACCCAGCAGTAATTTGCGGTGAATGCTTCCCGAGCTTCGCTCGGTCCCACACCTTTCGCCGCAGTGGTGTCAATGAAGCAAA
>KI547176.1:45999-49530 GCA_000497835.1 gamma proteobacterium L18
GCCGCAGTGGTGTCAATGAAGCAAAGCTCTTAGCTTTTGGTGGCACTGCAGGTCTATCTGTAGTGCCACCAAGGGCTGAGTGCTTTGCCTGTCTGACACCACTGCCGCGAAAGGTGTGGGACCGAGCGAAGCTCGGGAAGCAGGCGCCACCGAGCTTACATCGGCGGTTTCAGGCCATTTTCGCCTGCGGAAATGGCCTTGGCGGTGTAGCTGCCGTCCGCCGCCTTCTGGGCGAATAGCACCACTTTCACCCCGGGCTTGAGCAGGCTGCGATCAGCCGGCACCAGGTTCACCACCGGCACGTCCTCGGGCACGAAAATCTTCTGTTCGCCCCCCTTGTACTTCACCGTGATGGTGCGCCCGTTGGCCACCACCAGGTCCCCCACGCTGCCGTTGGTCATGCTGCTGTTGGCCGCCAGGTCGAAGGCCCGATGGCCGTCGCCCGTACCGGCCATGGACGGCGGGAACACATGCACTTCCAGCGCCTTGAGGGTACCGTCGGCCTGGGGCACGGCGGCCGAACCGACGTAGCTGCCCGGCTTGATGTCGGCGATGTTGGCCAGGGTCACACCCCGCACCTGGGTCTCGCTGGTCAGGTGCACCAGCACGTCTTCACCGCGGTTGGTCTTGACCTGCAGGTCGTCGCCGTTGATGGCGGTGATGGCGCCACGCACGCCCGAGGGTGGGGCGTCGGCGGCGTGGACCGCGCCGCTGGCCAATACCGCCAAGGCCAGGCTGGACGCGGTGAACAGGCGTTTCAGATTCATGAACGGCACTCCTGGGGATGGATAGATAGCCTGCGAACTATCCACACCATACCACCGTCAGGCCGCCGCGCGCTCCTCGTTGAGCAGGGTCACGCCGCCGTCGGCGATCACTTCCAGATTGTGGTCCTTGCCCCAGCGGAACAGTTGGGCCAGCAGCATCGAATTGATCTCGCCGAACAGGTACACCGTGTCCACCGGCTGCTCCAGGATCCAGCGGCCCAGGGCGGTGGATTCCAGTGAATGCTGGAAATCGTAGGTGAATTCCGGCTCGCTGAAGCGCGGCTTGACCTCGATCACCGAACTGGCCAGCAGGTCCGGCGCCTTCGCCGTCACTTGCACATGGGCCAGTGGCAGTTGCCCCACCCGCCAGTCGCGCAGCAACTGCACCAGGCGCACTTTGGCGCGCTGGGCACGCATGTCCAGGCGACCTTCGGACGGCACTTCGAGGCGCTGGTTGAGCACCAGCCAG
This sequence comes from gamma proteobacterium L18, assembly GCA_000497835.1. GTDB lineage: Bacteria > Pseudomonadota > Gammaproteobacteria > Pseudomonadales > Pseudomonadaceae > Aquipseudomonas. The sequence continues at coordinate 47,236 of KI547176.1, forward strand.
ACGGCCTGACGGCGTGGCGTTTTCAGCAGGATCTCGGCCTTGACCTTGGTGGCGCGCAGCGACAGCGCCAGCACCAGCAACAACGCCGTGGCCACCCAGCGCAAACTGCCCTCGCCTGCCGCCTGAACCGCCAACGCCAGCGCCACGCAGCCCAGCCACAGGTAATCGGCACGCTTCCACGCCACCTCGCCCCAGCGTCCCAGGGAGATACACACCCAGCAGAACAGGCAAAACAGAAACAGCGCCAGCACCGACAACCAGCGCAGGTCCACGGCCAGCGCCAGCAGGTCCAGCGCCGGGCTCAGCCACAGCGACACCACGGCCAGCAAAACAAGGGAAATCAGGGTGGGTAACAGGTAAGGCTTGTTGAAAAACTGCTTCATGAAATTCAGCCGAAAAGTCCAGGGGGCGTTGGGACGTATCGGCGGGGGGGCGGGATTCTTGATGGTTGATTTCCTCGCGGCCTCCCCTGTGAACAACCAAGGCTGGCAACTCGGACCATCAGGCCATGGCACGTTGCAACCAATGTGGGACCGGGCTCTGCCCGGGAAGCGCCGCGCGGGCGGCGCTCGATCTCAAGAACGCCAGAATAAACATCGACTAGCACCTGGCGCCCATGACGCAATCCCGCAGCCTGGCGGCAGCGGCTACATGCCACTTGCAGTCATCGGCCTCTGACGATAGGTTTCCTCCCGTCGTTGCCCAATCAACGGCCCGGGGTCGAAGCCAGCACTCAATTACCATGGCGTAGTAGCGCCCCCATAAAAGCTGGGGCATTTTTTGCCTTTTGCTTTGCTTTAGGGTGGGCCGTGTGGCGCGGGCCTCTTGGCTTCCATGTTGATCGAGAATCACCCGACTTCGAACGCCGCACGGTCTGCCATCCAACTTGTCGATGGGTTGATGGCGATCACTGACAGCCACAAACCATCCCAGGGCCTTACAGGATGGATTTATTCCTCTCCGGCCTTGGGGTACACCCCGTCAACAAGAGGGTGACGATCAGCGCACTCAGTCTGGCCAATTCATTTTCTTCGAGGTACTGCTTTGTTTCCTCAAAAAAAATGATGTAACCCGCGTTTGCCACGTTCAGTTGTACCATGCCCCAAAACACGGTCAGGACAATCGACAGCCAGAACCAGGAGGTCGACGCGGCTTTGCCTGAACACTTGATCGCCACCTGTTTGCAAATAGCCAGTCCGGTGAGCGAGACGATCACATAGCCTGCCAGTATGAGCCAGTAGCTATCGAGCATTTTTATCGAACTCGTCGCGCATAGACTTCAGCGTCACGCCGTTTGAAATAGCTTCGAATACCAAACCTCGCGCGCTGGTGCGCGAGTAGACTCGCACATAGTCTGCGCGGACATAGCGAAAAAGCCGCCAGGCATCCGGTTTGAGTACCAGCCTGCCCAAACCATAAAAAGACGTACCGACATCTACCGCACCGTACGCCAGGTTGCCTTCCAACTCCCCCCGCCCCATTAATTTGGCAGCACTCTGATAGAGCTTCCTGAGCGGCCCGTGGGTGTCGGAACGTCGCTCGACCAAGTTGCGCCCGTTTTCATACACGTTGTTTGCGCCATGTGCCATGAGCGGTACTCCAAATAAAGGGCACAGCAGGCCCCCAGAACCATAACAGACGCCCGCGCCGGCTATGAATTGCAGCGTACCTGCAGTCACGCCTATTCCTTTGAACGCCAACTCCCGAGACTGACTGAGCAGTTGTCGCTTCTCTGCAAGCAGCGCGGCCATTCCTTTTTCCTGGGTGACAACCCCATTTTGAACATCCTGCACTATGCCTTGGGTATAGAAGGCCACCTCTCGATTGAAATTTAAACGCAGCATCGGATCCTGAATATGTCGACTACTCAGAATGCATGCGTGACTGGCAAGCTCACTTGCAGTACGGGATACCGGCAGCAGATCACCTGTAGCCGCTTGCGTGGGGAGACGATGGTTCATGATTCAGATCCACAAGAACGGGTACCTGAATATTCGTCTTGCGCCGAGATATGCCCATCAGATCTTTCTCAAGCATTTGTAGGAATTATCCGAAGCAACAAGTTCTTCCGTAGCCTTGCGGCTACGGGTTTGTGGGGTGATGTTAGAAGCGCTTGTCGGTGTTTTTGTGGTGTTCATGGGATCGCGCGCCGCCCGCGCGGCGCATCGCCGCCTGGCGGCAGCTCCTACATTGGTTGCAACGTACCATGGCCTGTCGTACCGAGTTGCCGGCCTTGTGCGTCCGGCGCTGGTCATGTGTTGCGCTACTGCTGGGCAAATGCGCCGACCAAGGCTG
>KI547176.1:49924-73057 GCA_000497835.1 gamma proteobacterium L18
TGCCTCGCTGGAGATTTTCAGGGTTCACACCGACCAGCGCAGCCTGGCGGCAGCGGCTACGGGGTTTGTGGGGTGGTTTGGAAGCGCTGGTCGGTGTTGTTGTGGTGTTCTTGAGATCGAGCGCCGCCCGCGCGGCGCTTCGCGGGTAGAACCCGCTCCCACATTTGTTGCAACGTACCATGGCCTGATGTATCGAGTTGTCAGCCTTGTGCGTTCGACGCTGGGCCTGTGTGTTGCCATTTTCTGCACGCCATGAAAAAAGCGCCGCGCCTGCTGAGCAGGGGCGGCGCCTTTGGCGGCAAGCGTCTGACTTACGCCAGGCTCTTGCTCACCACTTCATACACATCACTGCTCAACTCACCGGACGCCAGGATCCGCTCCAGCTCACCGCGCATCAGCGCCTGGCGGTGTGGGTCGTATTTGCGCCAGCGGGTCAGTGGGCCCAGTTGGCGGGAGGCGATCTGCGGGTTGAGGGCGTTGAGCTGGATGACCAGGTCGGCCAGGAAGCGGTAGCCCGAGCCATCGACGCTGTGGAAGTTGACCAGGTTCTGCTGGGCGAACGCGCCGATCAGGGCACGTACCTTGTTGGGGTTCTTCAAGGTGAACGCCGGGTGCTGCATCAGCGCTTTCACGCGTTCCAGGCCGCCTGGCAGGGTGCTGCCGGCCTGGACGCTGAACCATTGGTCCATCACCAGCGGGTTGTCCTTGAAGTGCTCGGCGAAGGTTTCCAGGGCCTTGGCTTTCTCGGCATCGAAGTGCGAGTTGACCAGCACGGCCAGCGCGGTCAGGCGCTCGGTCATGTTGTCGCAGGCGTCGAATTGCTCCAGGGTCGCTTCCAATACTTCCGGCTTGGCCGTCAGCATCAGGTACGACAGGGCGATGTTCTGCAGCGCACGACGAGCGAAGTGCTCGGCTTCCGGCACGTAGGCGGTCTCGCGCGAGATGGCGCGGTTGGCCTGGTAGCGGGCCCACAGGGCGCCGTACAGGTGTTCGGCGATCTGCGCGCGGGCGAATTCGCGGGCGGCGTGGATGGCGTCCACTTCGGCGCGGTCGCTGAGTTCGGCCAGGTAGGCTTCGCTCGGCAGCGAGAGCATCTCGGCAACCATGGCCTGGTCCAGGCTGTCATCGGCCAGCACGGTACCCAGGGCGGTGATCAGCCGTGGGTCGAGCACCATGGGTTGGTTTTCCATGTACTGCGCGGTCAGTTCCTGCAGGCACTGCACGGCCAGGCGCTGGCCGGCGTCCCAGCGGTTGAAGCCGTCGCTGTCGTGCTGCATCAGCACCATCAGCTGGTCGCGGTTGTAGTCGAAGCTCAGTTTCACCGGCGCACTGAAGCCGCGCAGCAGCGACGGCAAGGGCTTGGCGTCGATGTTGTGGAAGGTGAAGGTCTGGTCTTCTTCGGTCACCGACAGCACGCGGCTGGTGCCTGCCGGCGCGCTTTCGCCGGCCAGTTGCAGCGGCAGGTCGTTGCCGTGGGCGTCAATCAGGCCCAGGGCCACCGGGATCACGAACGGCAGCTTCTGCGCCTTGTCCGGGGTGGCCGGGCAGGTCTGGTGGAAGTGCAGGCTGTAGGTCCTGGCGGCGGCGTCGTAGCTTTCGCTGACTTGCACACGCGGGGTGCCGGCCTGGCTGTACCAGCGCTTGAACTGGGTCAGGTCCACGCCGTTGGCGTCTTCCATGGCCTTGATGAAGTCATCGCAGGTCACGGCCTGGCCGTCATGGCGTTCGAAGTACAGGTCGCTGCCCTTGCGGAAGCCTTCGTTGCCCAGCAGGGTGTGGATCATGCCGACCACTTCGGCGCCCTTCTCGTACACGGTCAGGGTGTAGAAGTTGGAGATCTCGATGAAGCTGTCCGGGCGCACGGCGTGGGCCATGGGGCCGGCGTCTTCGGCGAACTGGTGGGTACGCAGGTAGGCCACGTCCTGGATGCGCTTGACCGTGGCCGAGTTCATGTCCGAGGAGAAGCCGGCGTCGCGGTACACCGTGAAGCCTTCCTTGAGCGACAGCTGGAACCAGTCGCGGCAGGTGACGCGGTTGCCCGACCAGTTGTGGAAGTATTCATGGGCGACGATGGCTTCCACGCGCTGGTGGGCGGCGTCGGTGGCAGTTTCGGCGCGGGCCAGCACGGCGCTGGAGTTGAAGATGTTGAGCCCCTTGTTCTCCATGGCGCCCATGTTGAAGTCGTTGACCGCAACGATCATGAAGATGTCCAGGTCATACTCGCGGCCATACACCTCTTCGTCCCAGCGCATGGACTTCTTCAGGCTGGTCATGGCGTGCTGGCACTTGTCGATGTTTTCCGGCTCGACGTAGATGCGCAGGGTGACGTCGCGCTTGGACGCGGTCTCGAACTTGTCCTCTACGCACCACAGGTCACCGGCCACCAGCGCGAACAGGTACGCCGGTTTCATGAACGGGTCTTCCCAGGTGGCCCAGTGGCGGCCGTCTTCACCGGGGCCGCTGGCAATCGGGTTGCCGTTGGACAGCAGCACCGGGTAGCTATGCTGCTCGGCGCTGACCGTGGTGGTGAACTTGCTCATCACGTCCGGGCGGTCGAGGTAGTAGGTGATCTTGCGGAAGCCCTCGGCCTCGCACTGGGTGCAGAACATGCTGCCCGACTTGTACAGGCCTTCCAGCGCCGTGTTGGTCTCGGGGTGGATGCGCACGCTGGTGTCCAGCGTGAAGCTGGCTGCCGTGGGGTGCAGGGTCAGGTGGCTGTCGTCGATCTGGTAATCGGCGGCGCCCAGTTCCACGTCACCCAGGCTGACCGACAATAGCTCCAGCTGCTGGCCATCGAGCACCAGCGGCGGCAGGCCGGCACCACGGGCCGGGTTGCGGCGCATGACCAGCTGCGCGTGGACCAGGGTGTGGTCGTCGTGCAGCTCGAAGGTCAGGTGCGTTTCGTCGATCAGGTACTCAGGGGCCTGGTAGTCCTTGAGGTAAATCATTTTCGGCTGTTCGGTGCGCATGCTGACGTCCCTCTACTGATGCACGGCGAGTTGATACGCCGTGTATTTGCGAATATTGATCACGCCGGTGTCGAAGATCAGGTACTGGCCCTTGATGCCCAGCAGCGTGCCTTCGGCGATCGGGTTCTTGTCCAGGTTGAAGCTGGTGATCTTGGCCGGGTAGGCCTCGACCGGGTAGCGGATTTCCAGGACGGGGGTGTCATGCAAGGGTTGGATCGCCTGCAGACCGAAGCGTTCCTGCAGCATGGACAGGCCGGCGCCACAGGTGTCGAACAGCATGTCACGCACCTCGGCCAGGTCGACCGGCGCCGCGTCGCCCTTGAGCAGCGCGCGCCAGTTGGTACGGTCGGCCACTTGCGAGCGGAACAGGTCTTCGACCAGGCCCGACTGCTGACGGGTGGCCACGCGCACGATCGGCAGGGCCTGGCTGGCGCCCTGGTCGAGCCAGCGGGTGGGCAACTGGGTGGCGCGGGTGATGCCCACTTTGACGCCCGACGAGTTGGCCAGGTACACCACGTGGTCGGTCATGCAGAACTGCTCGCCCCACGACGGCTCGCGGCAGGTGCCGGCGTCGTAATGGCAGCGTTCGGGGCTCATGATGCACACATCGCACTGGGCCAGCTTGGTCATGCAGGGGTAGCAATAGCCCTGGCTGAAGCTGGTCTTGGTCTTGCGACCGCAGTGGGTGCAGTGGATGGCGCCCAGGTATTCCAGGCGCAAGGGCTTGCCGATCAGGTCATTGACCGGGATCTCGACATCGCCCAGGCGAAAGCTGTACTGGACCGCCGACTCGTCGAGCCGGGTGGCCATCTTGCTCAGGGTACCGCGACCAATTTCGTTCAATGGACAGCATCCGACTTGAACAGAATGTTGGCCACCGGCGCCGACTTGGAGGCGCATTCCTGCGGGCCCATGTAGCCGGTGCGCTGGTCTTCGGGCAGGTTCTGCATTTCCCAGGCGATGACCGCCTGCAGGGACAGTTCCTTCTGCTCGGTGGTCAGCTTGCGGCCGTCGGACCATTTGCCGATTTCCACGGCCAGCTTCAGGCTTTCGTAGATTTCGGGGGTGATGTTTTCAATCATGTGGGCGAAAGAAGTCATGGCGTCTCCAGAATTTATGCGCGTAGTTTACGGCGCGCGAAGGCGCCACCCAAGAGCCCTGTCAGGCAACCGACCAACAGCCCGCCGACGTGGGCGGCGTTGGCGATCTGGCCGAACATGCTGATCAACGGGGTCATGCAGATCACCAGCCACACCAGCATCATCACCATCACGCTGCGCGGCATGCGGTAGACGTTGTTGGGCGCCAGCCACTGGTACACGAACACGTGGCCCAATAGCCCATACAGCACGCCCGACAGTCCGCCGAACAGCGTGGGCCCGCTGTACCAGTACTGCGCGGTGTTGGACACCAGGCTGAACAGCAGCGTCAGGCCGATGAGGTTGATGCGGCCTTGCAGAATCTCGATGCGCTTGCCCAGTTCCCAATACCACAGGGCGTTCATGGTCAGGTGCAGTACGCCGAAGTGCAGCAGCATGGGCGTGAACAGCCGCCACCACTGCCCGGCGTCGAGGCTGGCGCCCAGCGGCAGGAAATAGAGGTTTTCATTGTCGAAGCTGAAGTCCTGGAAGGTCAGCCAGTGCAGGGTGTCCAGGTTGTCGCCCAGGTACGTCAGGCCGGCGACGATCAGGCACAGCAACAGCACCAGGGCGGTGGCCGGGCAGGCGCGCGCCTGGGCGGCCAGGCTGGGCCGCGACAGGCGCGGTTGGGGCTGGTAGCTGCTGAGGTCGAGGTCGGCGTCGCCGTCGGGAAAACGCTGGTACAGCTCGCGGATGTCCGCGGCCATCTGCTCGTCGATGGCCCACAGCACCTGCTCGCCGCGCTCTTCGCTGACCCGGTGGGGCACTTGCAGGCGCGTCAGCAGTTGCACGAAGCCGCTCAAATCGGTGCTCAGCGGCAGGCGCATGGCAGTCACGGGCTTCATGGGCGTACCCCCGCGCGGTCCACGTCCACCCACACGAACTTGTGCGGGTCGATGCGCGTTTCCTGGTCAAGCCGGTAGGCCACCAGCTTGCCGTACAGCACGGCGCTGTAGTCCAGGCACGCCAGGTTGGGGCGGATGGCCGAGGGGCGGCCGCTGCGCCAGTAGTGGCCGACGAACAGCAAGGGTTCGTCGATGCCATAGCGCAGCAGGTTGTTTTTCTGGCTGCTGGACAGCGGCGTGCTGGCCACCTCCTCCGGCAGGGCGTCAGGCTGGAAGACGATGTCGCCGTAGGTTCGCGGGTCGTCCTCCCAGAACTTGGTGCGGAAGAAGGCGCGGGTCAGGCCGTCGCCGCCGGTCAGGGTCAGGCCGTCGGGCAGGCGCATGTCGGTACCCCGAAGCAGGCGGTCGAAGACGTTGCAGGCGAAGCTGCCGGGCACGGCGGCGGCCTGCAGGAAGTGCTCGTCGATGCAGCCGTCGGGGTATTGCCCGCGCAGCAACTCGATCATGCTGTGGTCCCAGCAGGCGTGCACCAGGCGGAAACGGCCGGCGTCGATGAACATCGGCATGTGGTAGAACCACTGCACAAAGTCCTTCCAATCACCGGGGTGCTGTTCGAACTGTGCCAGGGTGTCACCGATCAGCCGGGCGTGACGCGGCGTGTGCTCGCGCACGAACTGCTTGCCGCTGCCCGGCGGCGCCGGGGTGCTCCAGCCCAGCGCGTTGAATTCATGGTTGCCCATGATGCAGTGGGCCTGGTCGGCGTCGACCATGTCACGCACGATGTGCAGCGCCTCGCGGATGCGCGGGCCGCGGTCGATGATATCGCCCAGGAACAGTGCCTGGCGCTGGGCATGGCGCCAGATACCGCCCTGTTTGCGATAACCGAGGGTGTCGAGCAAGTGCTCAAGGGTATGAGCGCAACCGTGCACGTCACCGATAAGATCGTAGCTGCGTGCGGGATCGAGCATCAGTCTCCTGTGCCTCCCAGACGGCTGCCCCAACCGAGTTTGGTGCGGCAGACTTCGTAGTAGTTGTGGTCCAGCGGGTGGATCAGGCGCAGTTTCTGCGGCTTCTTGCTGACCGTGACGGTGTCGCCGGGGGCGCAGGTGAAGTGGTTCTGGCCGTCGCAGGACACTTGCGGGTAGATGGTCATGTCCTTGGCCACGACGATCTTCAGCTCACTGTTGCCGTCCACCACGATCGGGCGTCCCGACAGGGTGTGCGGGTACATGGGCACGATGACGATGGCGTCGAGCTTGGGGTGCATGATCGGCCCGCCTGCCGACAGCGCGTAGGCGGTGGAGCCGGTGGGCGTGGCCACGATCAGGCCGTCGGCCTTCTGGCTGCACACGAACTGGCCGTCGATGTAGATCTCGAACTCGATCATGCGCGTGGACTTGCCGGGGTGCAGCACCACGTCGTTGAGGGCGTCGCCCTGGCCGATGGTCTCGCCATGGCGGCGCACTTCGGCCTGCAGCAGGAAGCGGTTTTCCACCAGGTAGTGGCCGTCCAGCACCTCGGCCACCTTCACTTCCAGCTCGTCGGGGCGGATATCGGTCAAGAAGCCCAGGCTGCCGCGGTTGATGCCCAGCACCGGCACATTGTGCCGCGCCAGTGCCCGGGCGGCGCCCAGCAGGCTGCCGTCACCGCCGACGACGATGACCATGTCGCACACCTCGCCCAGCATCTTGCGGGTCGAGGTTTGCAGACCGTGGCCGGGCAGCACCTCGGCGATGGTGTCTTCGAGGATGACGTGCAGGTGCCGGTCGAGCAGGAATTTTTTCAGGCGGCGAATGGTATCAAGCACCTGGGAACTGCCGAGGCGGCCGATGATACCGATATTGCGAAATTGCTCCATGGGGCTCCTGCGGGATCTGCAACGGGCGCGAACGTGGCGTCGCGCCTTGGGAAACGTGGGGTCGATTATGGGCGAAAGCAACGGGGAGGACAAAAGGGATTGGTGGGGGGCGGGCTATTTGCCTTGATGACATCCAGAGACATGCACCAAAGGCTGAGCATGCGGTGTGTCAGGCCATGGCGCGTTGCAACCAATGTAGGACCGGCCTCTGGCCGGGAAGCGCCGCGCGGGCGGCGCTCGATTTCATGAGCGCCGCAATGCCCTAAGCCCTACGCCTTGTAATCACACCGCACATCATCTTCTGTTTCTGTGGGGCCGGGCTTCATGGGGGGGCATGCCGTGGAGCATTGTGGCGCTCATGAAATCGAGCGCCGCCCGCGCGGCGCTTCCCGGCCAAAGGCCGGTCCTACATTGGTTGCATCGTGCCATGGCCTGTGAGGTTTGGGTTGTCAGCCTTTTGGCGCCCGCCTTGAGCTCTGCATCCCCGCCCCCAACCGGCTATGCTCGCACCATGAACCTGTTCCCCACCCTGGCCGCTCTGCCCCGCGACCTGCGCCAGCCGCAGGTGCGTGACCTTGCCTGGGTGATTCTGGCGCCGCCCATGCTGGCCCAGACGCCGTGGCCGCAGCGCCACCCGCTGACCGGCAGTGACTGGGTGGCTCAGCCCTGGCGGCTGGAGGCCTGGTTGCGGGCGCTGGACCTGGATCAGAGTCCGCTGGCCGAATGGCTGACCCGGGGCGCCGCCACTCGTCGGCTGGGGCTCTATTACGAGCGTTTGTGGCAGTTCGCCCTGAGTCAGGCGCCGGGCATCGAATTGATCGCCGCCAACCTGCCCATTCGCCGCGAAGGCCATACCCTGGGCGAGTTGGACATTCTGCTGCGCGACGGCGACGGTGTGCACCACCTGGAACTGGCGATCAAGCTGTACCTGGGCCCGCAGGCCGGCAACGGCCATGACCCCGCGCACTGGCTGGGGCCTGGCAGCCATGACCGCCTGGACCGCAAGCTGTCCCACCTGGCCGACCATCAATTGCCCATCTCGGCCCGTGCCGAAAGCCGCCAGGCTTTGGCGGCGCTGGACATCGATGCCTTCAGCGCACACCTGTGGCTGGGCGGCTATCTGTTGTACCCCTGGCCTGGAATCGCCGAGCCGCCTCACGGCGCCCACCCGCACCACCTCAAGGGCCACTGGCTGCACCAGCGCGACTGGCCGGCCTTCCTCGCCGTCAGCGCGCCAGGCCGCTGGCAGCAACTGCCGCGCCACGCCTGGCTGGCGCCGGCCCGCTACCGCGAGCCGGACACCTGGACCGCCAACCAGTTGCAGCAGTGGATCGAAGCCCTGGACCCACTGGCCCCGGCACAATTGCTGGTGCGCCTTGTCCAAGCCAGCGACGGCGCCTGGGAAGAGGCCCAGCGGCTATTCCTGGTCTCCGACTTGTGGCCCAATGTGCCCGGCAACGCCTGAAAAAACCAAAAAAACCAAGCAACGACCGTGAGGAACCCCATGACCTGGAAAAACACCGAGGCGCGCTACGGCAGCCTGTCCATTGCCTTGCATTGGTTGATGCTGGTGCTGCTGGCCATCGTCTACGCCTGCATCGAACTGCGCGGCAACTTCCCCAAGGGCAGCGACAGCCGTGCGCTGATCGTGCAGTTGCACTTCATGACCGGCCTGACCGTGTTCGTGCTGGTGTGGATTCGCCTGGCAGCGAAGATCGTCGGCGCCGCGCCGAAAATCGTGCCCAAACCGCCGGCCTGGCAGACGGGCCTGGCGCACCTGATGCATGCCCTGCTGTACGCGCTGATGGTGGCCATGCCGTTGCTGGGCTGGCTGACCCTGAGCGCCGCTGACAAGCCGGTGCCGTTCTGGGGCTTCGAATTGCCGCACTTGATCGGCGCGAATGAAGACGCCGCCAAGCAGATCAAGCACTGGCATGAGCAGATTGGCACCTGGGGGTATTGGCTGATCGGGTTGCATGCGTTGGCGGGGGTGTTCCACCACTATGTGGTGCGTGACAACACGTTGGTGCGGATGCTGCCGCGCAAGCAGGCCTAGTTGCAGTCTGCGAGGGCCTCTCGCGAGCAAGCTTTGCTCCCACAGTTGAAACGCTCAAATCGAGTTCACACTGTGGGAGCAAAGCTTGCTCGCGAGAGGCCAGTGCAGACGCCATCGCGGGCATGCCTTGCCTGTAGGTCAAGCAAACCCGCGGCGGCCCTGGAGGCCGCCAGTGTGGATGAAGACCAGTCGGCTGCCGGGGGCAAAGCGGTGCAGATTGTCGCGCAACGCCAGCAGTGCCTTGCCGGTGTACAGCGGCTCCAGCGGCAGGCCACTTTCCTGTTCCGCGGCCTCAATGAACGCCAGCAAATCCCCATCCACCTTGGCGAACCCACCTCGACTGGCATCGATCAACTCGTAGCCATCCGCCTCGCCCACCAGCGCGGTCACATTCTCCACCACCCCGTGCCCCGGCGGCACCGCCATCGCCCCATACGCTATCGGCCCACCCGCCTGAACCAACCCCGCCAACGTAGTCCCTGTCCCCACCGCCAGCCACCAACCGTCAAAACCATCCCAGCCCATCTCCGGCAATCGCGCCCGTACATGCTGCAGCAAGACCTGACACCCGCGCGCGCCCTCCTCGCCACCGCCGCCTTCCGGCACCGCCAGCAAATCCGGGTACAAGCTGCTCCAGGGTGTCCAGAACCCGGGAGCATGACGTTCGCGATAACCGGCATAACCCAGCCAGTGCAACTTCATGCCAAACGCCTGCAGGTCGGTCACCGTAGGCGTCTGCTGAGCATGCCCACGCAACAATCCCACCGTCTCGAACCCCAGGCGCTTGCCGGCGGCGGCCAGGGCGTGCAGGTGATTGGAATGGGCGCCGCCCAGGCTGATCACGCCCGCCAGGTCCTGGCGGCTCATGTGCTGAAGGTGCTCAGTGAGTTTGAACCACTTGTTGCCACTGATCAGTGGGTCGATCAGGTCCAGGCGCAGAACGGCCACCTGCACCCCGGCGGCGTCAAGCCAGCCGAGGTTGAGGGGTTGCAGGGGCGCAGGGCGCGCCCAGTCGGGAAGGGTCATTTCAACCACACTGGCCAAGCCACAGGGCCTGCCAGTTTACCGCCTTACAGCTGCGCAGCCAGCCGCGAACCCTGATTGATCGCCCGCTTGGCATCCAGCTCCGCCGCCACATCGGCGCCACCAATCAAGTGCACCGCTTGTCCCGCCGCTACCAGCCCGTCCTGCAACTCGCGCAGCGGATCCTGGCCCGCGCAGATCACCACGTTGTCCACCGCCAATACCTGCGGCTCGCCCTCGCCGATGCGTACATGCAACCCGGCATCATCGACTTTCAGGTACTCGACGCTGTTGACCATGTGCACGCCCTTGTTCTTCAGGCCCGTGCGGTGAATCCAGCCGGTGGTCTTGCCCAACCCATCACCCACCTTGCTGGCCTTGCGTTGCAGCAGGTACACCTGACGCGCCGGCGCATGGGGCTCGCCCTTGATACCGGCGACCCCACCGCGCGCTTCCAGGGCGGTGTCGATGCCCCATTCCTTCCAGAACGCGGCGCGGTCCTGGCTGGTGGCCACGCCCTGGTGCACCAGGTATTCACTGACGTCGAAACCGATGCCGCCCGCGCCGATCACCGCCACGCTCTGGCCTACCGGCTTGCGCTGCAACAGCACGTCCAGGTAGCCCAGCACCTTGGCATGCTGGATGCCGTCGATGGCCGGCAAACGCGGGGCGATGCCGGTGGCCAGGATGATGTCGTCGTAACCGCCGACCACCAGCTGCGCCACATCGACGCGGGTGTTCAGGCGCAGGTCGACGCCGGTGGTTTCCAGCTTGCGCTTGAAGTAGCGCAAGGTTTCAAAGAACTCTTCCTTGCCCGGCACGCGCTTGGCCACGTTGAACTGGCCGCCGATCTCGCTGCCGGCGTCGAACAGGGTGACCTGGTGGCCACGCTCGGCCGCCACGGTGGCGGCGGACAAGCCGGCGGGGCCGGCGCCCACTACGGCAATTTTCTTCACCTTGGCGGTGGGGATGTAGTTGAGCTCGGTCTCGTGGCAGGCGCGCGGGTTGACCAGGCAGCTGGTCAGCTTGCCACCGAAGGTATGGTCCAGGCAGGCCTGGTTGCAGCCGATGCAGGTGTTGATTTCGTCGGCGCGGCCTTCGGCGGCCTTATTAACGAAATCGGGGTCGGCCAGGAACGGCCGCGCCATGGAGACCATGTCGGCATCGCCCTCGGCCAGGATCTGCTCCGCCACTTCCGGGGTGTTGATCCGGTTGGTGGTGATCAGCGGGATCTGCACCGCCCCGCGCAGCTTGGCGGTGACTTTGCTGAACGCGCCGCGCGGCACCTTGGTGGCGATGGTGGGGATGCGCGCCTCGTGCCAACCGATGCCGGTGTTGATCAGCGTGGCGCCGGCCTGTTCGATGGCCTTGGCCAGGGTGACGATCTCGTCCCACGTGCTGCCGCCTTCCACCAGGTCGAGCATCGACAGGCGGAAGATGATGATGAACTGCGCGCCCACCGCCTCGCGCACGCGGCTGACGATGTCCACCGCCAGGCGCATGCGGTTCTCATAGGTGCCGCCCCAGCGGTCGGTGCGGTGGTTGGTTTGCGCGGCCAGGAACTGATTGATGAAGTAGCCTTCGGAACCCATGATCTCGACGCCGTCGTAACCGGCCCGCTGGGCCAGTTGCGCGCAATTGACGAAATCGCCGATCTGCTTCTCGATGCCGGCTTCGTCCAGTTCATGCGGGGTGAACGGGTTGATTGGCGCTTTCAGGGCGCTCGGCGCGACCTGCTTGGGGCTGTAGGCATAACGGCCGGCGTGCAGGATCTGCAGGCAGATCTTGCCGCCTGCCTCGTGCACGGCCTGGGTCACCACCTGGTGCTTGTCGGACTCTTCGATCGTGCTCAGCTTGGCGGCGCCGGCATACACCCCGCCCTCCTCGTTGGGCGCGATGCCGCCCGTCACCATCAGGCCCACACCCCCGCGGGCACGCTCGGCAAAGTAGGCAGCCATGCGCGCAAAGCCGCCGGGCTTTTCTTCAAGGCCGGTGTGCATCGAGCCCATCAGGCTGCGGTTGCGCAAGGTGGTAAAGCCCAGGTCCAGCGGGGCGAGCAGGTGCGGGTATTGAGCGGCGGCCATGGGTGTCACTCCATCAACAGGCAAATCACGGGATGCGGCGGCCTCAGCGAATCTATGCTGGGCCCCGTCGTTTATCTGTGGGTGAATTTACGGCCAAGGTGTACCGGTCTCAATGACCGAAAGTGACAAGTTATTGATCCATTCAAACAGCACGTTTACCCTGAGCGTTCATTCTTCACCGCGCTGATCCGCCACCCCATGGCCCGTTTGCTGTTAACCCTGTCATCCCTCGTCCTGATCGTCGCCCTGGCCGCCTACGGCCTATGGACCCAGGACCGCCCCGCCGGCCATTACCTGTCCGACCTGCGCATTCAGGTGGCCGTGGACGAAGGCGTGCGCAGCGGGCGCGGCAACCTGCTGGGGATTCAGCCCGAACTGTTCGCCACCGACTACCAGAGCCTGGCGCGCCTGCACCGCAAGCTGGCCGCCTACCTGAGCCAGGCGCGCGAGCTGGGCATGATCAGCGCGCGTACCGTGGTAGTGCTGCCCGAGCACATCGGCACGCTGCTGTGGGCCCGCGGCGAGAAGGATGAGCTGTACCAGGCGCCACGCCTGGCCGAGGCGCACCAGTGGCTGGGCTACAGCAACCCGCTGCTGTTTGCCCGCGCCTGGCTGGAGGCCAACAGCGAGGACCGCGCCCAGGACACCCGCCTGCGCATGAAGGCGCGCAGCATGGCCAGTGACTATCAGCAGGTGTTCGGCGGGTTGGCCAAGGAGTTTGGCGTGACCCTGGTGGCAGGCTCCATCATCCTGCCCGACCCGCAGTTGCGCGACGGCACCCTAGTGACGGGCAACGGCGGGTTGTACAACATCAGCCTGGTGTTCGGTGCCGACGGCAAGCCGCTGGGCCAGCCGCAGCGCCAGCTATACCCTGATTTCGTGCAGCGCCGCTATGTGCAGGCCAGCCCTGAATCGCCATTGCAGGTGCTGGACACCCCCGCTGGACGGCTGGGCGTGCTGATCGGCAGCGACAGTTGGTACCCGGCCAACTACGCCCAGCTCGACGCCCAGGGCTGCGAGCTGATCGCGGTGCCGGCGGCGCTCAACGGCAAGGACGTGTGGGGTGAACCCTGGCGTGGCAACCCCGACCGTCGCGATGCCGACCAGCTGGGCCTCAAGCCTGGCGAGGTCAGCGAAGGCGAAGCCTGGCAGCGGCTGAGCCCGGCGCGGCGCGCCACCGTCAGTGTGTTCCTGCGTGGGCAGTTCTGGGATCAGTTCAGCGGCGGCCAGAGCTTTGCCAGCCATGACGGCCAGACCCACCCCACCGATGCCAGCCGCGGTGCGCGGCTGATCAACCTGTGGTTGTAGGCCCATGCCCAGCGCGCCAGTAAGACTGGGCGATCTGTCCGTAGGCTTTATCCATAGCCTGGCCGACGCCGTGGCCAGTCACGGCCTGGACCCTGCCCCGCTGCTGCTGCAATACGGCCTGGACCCGGTGCGCCTGGGCGAAGCCGGGGCACGCCTGTCGATCCCGCGCTACATGCGCCTGGGCCATGCCGCCATCCAGCTCACCGGCAACCCGGCGCTGGGCCTGTGCATGGCGCGGGTGTGCCGCATGGCCCAGGCGGGCCTGGCCGGGGTCACCGCCGCGCAGGCACCGACGGTGCGCGAGGCAGCCCGCACGCTGATCCGCTTCGCGCCGCTCAACCAGTTCAATTACCGTGGCCAGCCCAGCCTGCACGAGGACTCGCGCGGCGCCTGGCTGCGCTTCTACTCCATCAGCCCCTACAACGCCTACAACCGCTTCGTGGTGGACTCGGTGCTGGGCGGCTGGCTGCAGCAACTGGGCACGCTGTGCGGGCAGACGCTGTACGCCGAACGCATGGAGGTGGAATACGAAACGCCCCCTTATGCCGAGCAGTACCAGGCCCTGAGCAACGGCCCGGTGACCTTCGGCGCCGGGCAGAACCAGCTGCGCCTGAGCCTGGCCAGCCTGGCCCTGCGCAACCCCGATCACTGCCCCAGTACGTACAAGTACCTGCTGAACCTGTGCGAGCTGGAACTGGAGCAACTGACCCGCACCCGCAGCCTGCGCGAACGCATCACCCAACTGCTGGGGCCGCTGCTGGATGGCGGGCGGGAACCGGACCTGGAGGAAGTCGCGGCACGCCTGAAGCTGCCCACCTGGACGCTGCGACGCAAACTGGCCGACGAAGGCACGCAATTCCGCGCGATTCTCAACGACACGCGGCGCGACCTGGCCATGGCCTACATCCGTGACACGGAGTTGGCCTTCGGCGAAATCGCTTATCTGTTGGGGTTTGCATCGGCCGAGGCCTTTGCGCGCGCCTTCAAGCGCTGGAAGGGGCAGACGCCGGGGGAATATCGGCGCTGGAGTGTGCGGGGGTTATAGCTCGGTGGCGTCTTCGGCGGTTTCCAGCGGGTCCAGCTCGACGGCGCGCGATTCCAGCAATTCTTCCTGATACTCGTCCATTCTCGTTCTCCTCTCGTTGATGTCAGGGCAGCTTAGCGGCTGCCCATGAATGAATAATGACGGGGGTCAATAGAATGTACGAGGCGCAAGCCACACAATTTAGCCAGGCAGCATTCGGCAGCTGCTGCAAGCGTCACAGACGCTGCGCTATGCCTGATGCACCGCGTACCATCCTGTGGGAGCAAAGCTTGCTCGCGATGGTATCGACGCCGTAATCCAGAAAAACCGCGTCGCCCGCATCGCGAGCAAGCTTTGCTCCCACGGTGGTTACCTCCACAAGACAGCTGCTACCGGACGATGTCGCCTGCATCGCGGCCAAGGCCGGCTCCTACCACGGACGGCGTAGGAGCCGACCTTGGTCGCGATGCAGACGACGCCATTCACACCGGCCAGCGCAGCCTGGCGGCAGCGGCTACGGGGTAGTCGCGGCTGGCGTCGTCGTGGTTTCGGTGGTGGTGGTGGCCGCCGGGGTGGTCTCAGTCGTGGTGGTGGCGGCCGGCGTGATCGGCGCTGCCTGCGCCGGTGCTGCCACCGGTTGCGAAGCCTCGGCCTTCGCAGGCTCGGGGGCGGCGGTCACGGCCGGCACGGCAGGCGCTGCTACGGCAGCTACAGGTTCGGCGGGTTTGGCAGGTTCGGCCTTGGCTTGAGGCTTTTCCTCGGCCTTGCTCTCAGGCTTGGCTTCGGGCTTGGGCTCTGGCATGCCCAGGTCGGCCTTGGGCTTGTCGACGATGTGCGCAGCCTTCTTCGCCTCGGCCGGCAGGTAGGTGTCCACCAGGGCGAAATAGCGATCATAGAACTTGGCCGAGGTGACGGTCTCACTGGCCACCTTGACCATGGAATCGTCGGTGGAGCCGATCGGCATCGACACCGAACCCAGCACGCCCACGCCCAGGCTGGCGGAGTTATTCACCTTCTTCAGCGCGTAACGGTCCTGCAAGGCGTTGGCGAACATGGTCGAGGTCTGGTTGGTGTTGCCATCGGCCGCACAGGTAACGTTGAAGCTGATCTCCATGTGCGTCTCGCCCGTCTGCTGGAAGCTCTTGTGGCCGCTGAGCTGCTTGGGGTCGCTGCTGGTGATGATGTAACCCTGGCTGAGCAAGGCACGACGCGCGGCCTCGCAGGACGAGGCATCGCTGACCGGATAGTTGCGTGAAAAGGTGCTCGAGTCGGAGAACGCTTCGTTCTCGTACATGGCCTGTTTTTTCGACGAGCAGCCGCTCAAGGCGACCAACGCAAACGCCAGAGCACAGCCCAACCGTGGGGCGCTCAAGCTCAGTGACTTAGACATTGCGAATCCTGGGCAAACGATCAGCCTCTATTGTGCCTCACAAGGAAGAGACAACGCGCATGAAATGAGTTTTAGACAACCTATAACCCTACTACGAGCGCGGCGCAGATAAAAGCCGAATCGACGCATGGCGGCGTGTAAAGAGCCATGACATCACGCCGCCAGCAGGCTAGGATGCGTCGCCTTAGATACAAATACCCCCCCAACACATCGGACAATACCGCATCCATTTCCTGCGGGCACGGGGGGGGGCGGCAGCGCGCAAGGCCTTCAGGAAGATCATCTTTTATCAGGAGATTGTGTTTGAAAACTGTTACCCGTGCCGTATGCCTGGGCCTCACCGCCTTGACCATCGGCCTGACCACCGGTTGCTCTACCACCGAAAGCTCCAAGGCGCTGGCCGTGACCCAGGTCGAAAGCGCCGCCCGCCCCTATGCCGGCCCGCGCTCGCCGATTGCCGTGGGCAAATTCGATAACCGCTCCAGCTACATGCGCGGCATTTTCTCCGACGGCGTCGACCGCCTTGGCAGCCAGGCCAAGACCGTGCTGATCACTCACTTGCAGCAAACCAACCGTTTCAACGTGCTGGACCGCGACAACATGGGCGAAATCGCCCAGGAAGCCGCCATCAAGGGCCAGGCACAGAAGCTCAAGGGCGCCGACTACGTGGTGACCGGCGACGTCACCGAGTTCGGTCGCAAGGAGGTGGGCGACCAGCAATTCTTCGGCATCCTGGGCCGTGGCAAGACCCAGGTCGCCTACGCCAAAGTGGCCCTGAACATCGTCAACATCAGCACGTCCGAAGTGGTGTATTCCACCCAGGGCGCGGGCGAGTACTCGTTGTCCAACCGTGAAGTGGTCGGCTTCGGCGGTACCGCCAGCTACGACTCCACCCTCAACGGCAAGGTACTGGACCTGGCCATGCGCGAAGCGGTCAACCGCCTGGTAGAAGCCGTGGACAACGGCAGCTGGCAACCTTCGCGCCGCTAATTCTTTGGAACCAGATGACAGGGAGCAACATTCGTCATGGGCAAGACTTTCACGCCACGCCTCGGGCTGGCCATCACCCTCCTCGCCGGCGTGGTACTGGGTGGCTGTGCGCAGCAACCCAAGACCCTCTATCAGTGGGAAGGCTATCAGGGCCAGGTGCACCAGTACTTCAAGGGCGAGTCCAAGGAGCAACAGGCCCAGGCCCTGGAAGCCGACCTGGAAAAGATCCGCGCCAAGAACGGCACGCCACCACCGGGCTATCACGCCCAGTTGGGTCTGCTGTATTCGAGCCTGGGCAAGAATGATCAGATGATTCAGCAGTTTCAGCAGGAAAAAACCCTGTTCCCCGAGTCGGGCGCCTACATGGACTTCCTGATCAAGAACGCCACGCACGGAGCGACCCAATGATGCGCCGCCTGTTCAAACCTGCCGCGGCGCTGCTCGCCCTGGCCCTGCTGGGCGGCTGCGCCGGCCCGCGCAAGAACCTCGACTACACCGCGTTCAAGGCTGCCCGGCCGCACTCCATCCTGGTGCTGCCGCCGGTCAACGAATCGCCGGACGTGAGCGCCACCTACAGCCTGATGTCGCAGGTGACCTTCCCGCTCGCCGAGGCCGGTTACTACGTGATGCCGGTGGCTCTGGTGGATGAGACGTTCAAGCAGAACGGCCTGAACAACGCCGCCGAGATCAGCCAGGTGCCTGCCGCCAAGCTGCGGTCGATCTTCGGCGCCGATGCTGCGCTGTACGTGAAAGTGACGGACTACGGCACCAAGTACATGGTGCTCAGCAGTGCCACCATCGTCACCGCCACGGCCAGCCTGGTCGACCTCAAGACCGGCACTACGCTGTGGACGGGTTCGGCCAGTGCGTCGAGCGAAGAAGGCCAGAACAACAACGGCGGCGGCATCATCGGCTTGCTGATAACAGCGGCGGTGAAGCAGATAATCAACAGCAGCTCGGATGCCGGCTACCCGATCGCGGGTATCACCAGTGCGCGCCTGCTGTCGGCGGGGCATCCGAATGCGCTGCTGTACGGGCCACGTTCGCCCCGATACGGCACTGACTGATCGGCTGACGTTCACGCACTACCCGTGCGGCGTCGTCTGCATCGCGGCCAAGGCCGGCTCCTACGCCGTCCGTGGTAGGAGCCGGCCTTGGCCGCGATACAGACGACGCCGGCCTGTAGCCGCTACATCATTTCTGACATATCCCCTCCCCCCTCGCTGAAAGCAGCGCCTCTTGCATAGGGTTTTCGCCCTTTATGCACGGGCTGCATACCTGTTCGTGCATCACGAACATTTCTGGAAACGTATCGGTTTCGATACTCAAAATAATGTGAAAAAAGCGTCAAAACGCTGGTAGCATTTGGTTACGCTTCTCATTAGCATCATTACTAACGTTAACCAAAGCCAACACTCACCCCCAGGAAGCACTCCCTTGAATCGTCGCCTCCCTGCCAGCCTGTTGCTTGCTGGTGCCTGCAGTGCCATGCCGATTGCCCATGCTGCGGATGAAGTTACCCTGCCCTCCACGCAGATCGAGGACAGCAGCCTGACGGTCGATGGGCCGAGCGTGGGCTACCAGGCTCAGCCGGCCTCCAGCACCACCAAGCTGGGTACCACGGACAAGGAAACGCCCCAGGCGATCACGACGATCACACGCCAACAGATGGACGACTACAAAATCAACGGCATCAAGGACGCCCTGCGTTCGGCGCCATCGGTGACGGTCGAGCAGTCTGAGACCGACCGTACGGAGTTCACTTCCCGTGGGTTTGACATCGGCACCTTCGAGTACGACGGCATGGGGATGCCGTTTGCCCAGACCATCCTGATCGGCGATCAGGACATGGCCGAATTCGAACAGGTGGACGTGCTGCACGGTGCCAACGGCCTGATGAGCGGCACCGGTAACCCGTCAGCCACCGTCAACTTCGTGCGCAAGCGCCCGACCGATACCTTCCAGGCGCAGATCGATACCAGTGTCGGCTCGTGGGATGAGCGCCGGGTAGATGTGGATGTTTCCGGGCCGTTGACGCCGACTGGGAATGTGCGTGGTCGCTTTATCTACAGCCACGACAAAGGCAACTCCTATCTGGACCGGTACAGTCATGAGCGCAACGTGGCCGCCGGGCTGTTGGCATTTGATCTAACGGATGCCGATACATTGACAGTGGGCTTCTCACAGCACAACAGCGACTCCAATGGCAGCAGCTGGGGGAACCTGCCGCTGGTAGACAGCAACAATCAGCCGATCCATTACAGCAGCCGCAGCAGCAGCGTCGGCCAGCCGTGGACCTACTGGAACATGCACACACAGCGCGCATTTGCCGAACTGAAACATGATTTCGGAAATGGCTGGAACGGCACGGTGACCGCAACCGGAATCACCGAATACCAGAACACCAGCATGCTCTACGTGGGCGATGTGACCGGCGATACCGCCGACGTCTACGCTGGGCAAACCAGCAGCAAAGCTCATGAAATGATTGGCGAAGCCAAAGTGTCCGGGCCATTCAGCCTCTTTGGCCGTGAACACCAACTGACCCTGGGCGTGAACTACGGACGCACTCATCAATTGGCGCGTGAGTACGACGCCGTTGATCTCAGCGATAGTTTCCCAACGTCCTACTCTCAACTATTGGCAGGCAACATGCCTGAGCCGTCATTCATCTACACGGGTGACTACGACACGCAGAACTTCACTGACACACAGAAGAGTATTTTTGCGGCCACGCGCTTCAGCCTGATGGATGACCTTCACTGGATCGCTGGTGCCCGCATGATGAGCGCTGATGGCTCGGGCGACAGCTATGGCTCCGATCACTACCAGCGCATCCATGGCAAGGTCACCCCTTACACTGGCTTGGTGTACGATCTGAATTCGCAATGGAGCGTCTACGCCAGCTGGACCAAGATTTT
Organism: gamma proteobacterium L18; assembly: GCA_000497835.1. Lineage (GTDB taxonomy): Bacteria > Pseudomonadota > Gammaproteobacteria > Pseudomonadales > Pseudomonadaceae > Aquipseudomonas. The sequence goes on from KI547176.1 coordinate 69,532, forward strand.
CAACCCGCAATATGGCTATGTCGGCCAGGACGGAAAAATACTGGCGCCGCTTGAAGGCAAGAGCATGGAAGCCGGGTTGAAAGGCTCGGTAATGGATGATCGCTTGAAGCTGCAGGCGGCAGTGTTCAAGACCAAGCAAGATAATGCAGTCAACCTGAACGACTACACCTTCGACGGCAATCAATACCTCTACGGTACCGCCAACTACAAAAGCCACGGTGTCGAGCTTGAGGCGTCTGGTGAAGCCCTGCCAGGCCTCGACTTGATGGGTGGCTACACCTACGTTCACATCGAGGATGAAGACGGCGATTCGGCACGCAAATATGTGCCTACACACAGCTTCCACGGCATGGCCAGCTATCGTCTGCCAGGCATGCCTCAAGCACGAGTGGGCACGCGCGTCAGCTGGCAAAGCGCGGTGCAGAATGATACGTCCAGCTTTATCCGTCAGAATGCCTATGCACTGGTGGACCTGATGGCCAGCTACGACATCGACAGCCACTGGACCACATCGCTGAACCTGAACAACGTCACGGACCGTAAATACCTCATGTCGCTGTACAGCGGCACCGCCAGCAACTACGGCGCCCCGCGCAACCTCACCGCTTCGGTGAGCTGGAAATACTGACCCCAACGGGGTGCACCACCAAAGGCCGCGCATGTGCGCGGCCTTTGGCATTTCAGGTCTGGCACAACACCCGCACCAAATCGCAGACACAAAAAAAGCGACCCGAAGGTCGCTTTCTTTGTGCTTCAAGGAGTTCAAGGCCTCGAAGCTTTGTATGGCGCAGCGGACGGGACTCGAACCCGCGACCCCCGGCGTGACAGGCCGGTATTCTAACCGACTGAACTACCGCTGCGTATCGCTTGCACTTGCGTGCAGTTGAAACTTGGCTGACCGAGAACTTTCGAGTTTCTCGATCTCTGACCCGGTAAGGCCGAATCAGGTAAAAATGGCGCAGCGGACGGGACTCGAACCCGCGACCCCCGGCGTGACAGGCCGGTATTCTAACCGACTGAACTACCGCTGCGCAGTGTTGGATGCCTTCTCAGTAACAAGGCCTCCCCTCTTTGTTTAGAAGAGGATCGGAGTGGTGGGTGATGACGGGATCGAACCGCCGACCCTCTGCTTGTAAGGCAGATGCTCTCCCGGCTGAGCTAATCACCCGCTTGCCTCTCCAATGACGCGAACTTTACGCAGCTATCGAAGGTAAGTCAATAACTTTATTGAAGTTTTTTCCAAAAAGTCGGTATTGCTGCAACCCTGCCCGTCTTTGCTCGGGCTGCGCCTCCCTGACGCCATCGCGGCCAAGGCCGGCTCCTACCCTGAACCGCGCAGGAGCCGGCCTTGGCCGCGATGCAGGCGACGCACTTTTACTCCTGGTAAATCATCTTGCGGGTCATGCCGCCGTCCACCACCAATTCCTGCCCGGTGACGAAGCCGGCATTCTTGGACAGCAGCCATGCCACCAGCGCCGCCACGTCTTCCACGGTGCCCACGCGCCCTGCCGGGTGCTGCGCATGGTCGGCGTCGCTCAGCGGTGCTGCGCGACGCTCGGCCAGGTCGCGGGCATCGATCCAGCCCGGGCTTACGGCATTGACGCGGATCTCCGGGCCCAGGCTGATGGCCAGAGCGTGGGTCAAGGCAACCAGGCCACCTTTACTGGCCGCGTAGGCTTCGGTGTCCGGCTCGGACTGACGCGCACGGGTGGACGCCAGGTTGACGATGGCCCCGCAATGGGCGCGCAGGTACGGGGCACAATGCTTGGCCAGCAACATGGGGCCGCTGAGGTTGACCGCCAGCACGCGATTCCACTTTTCCAACGCCAGGGTTTCCAGCGTGGTGTTGTGCGGGTCGGTGATGGCGGCATTGCACACCAGCGCGTCCAGGCGGCCGAACTGGCCCAGCACCTGGGCCACGCCTTTCTTGACCTGGGCTTCGTCGGCCACGTCCATGGCGATGAACACCGCGTTCTCGCCCAGGGCCTTGGCCACCTTGGGGCCGCGCTCGCGGTCAAGGTCGGTAAGCACTACCTGCCAGCCCTCGGCAATCAGCCAGGCAGCGATGCCCAGGCCGATGCCGCGCGCCGCGCCAGTGACCAGGGCAACCCGGCCATTGTGGCTGGTGCTTTTCGCAGACCAGTCGATCACAAGGCCGCCAGGCCGCGCGCAAGGTCGGCTTGCAGGTCGGCTACGTCTTCCAGGCCCACGGCGACACGGATCAGGCTGTCGCGGATACCGGCGGCTTCGCGCTCGGCAGGCGACAGGCGCCCGTGGGACGTGGTGCCCGGGTGGGTGATGGTGGTTTTGCTGTCGCCCAGGTTGGCGGTGATGGAGATCAGGCGGGTGGCGTCAATGAAGCGCCAGGCGCCCTCTTTGCCGCCCTTCACTTCAAAGCTGACCACGCCGCCGAAACCGCCGCGCATCTGGCGCTTGGCCAGTTCGTGCTGCGGGTGGCTTGGCAGGCCGGCGTAGTGCACTTTCTCGATGCCGTCCTGCTGTTCCAGCCATTCGGCCAGGGCCTGGGCACTGGCGCAGTGGGCGCGCATGCGCAGGTTCAGGGTTTCCAGGCCCTTGAGGAAGATCCAGGCGTTGAACGGGCTCAGAGAAGCACCGGCGGTACGCACCACGCCAACCATCTCCTTCATGTGCTCGGCGCGGCCGGCCACCACGCCGCCCATGCAACGGCCCTGGCCGTCGATGAACTTGGTGGCCGAGTGCACGACAATGTCGGCGCCCAGTTTCAGCGGCTGTTGCAACGCCGGCGTGCTGAAGCAGTTATCCACGACCAACAGGGTGCCTTTGGCGTGGGCGATCTCGGCCAAGGCGGTGATGTCGACCAATTCCGCCAGCGGGTTGGACGGCGACTCGACGAACAGCAGCTTGGTGTTGGGCTTGATGGCCGCGTCCCAGCCCGCCAGGTTGGCCAGTGGCACGTAGTCCACCTCGATGCCGAAGCGCTTGAAGTACTTGTCGAACAGGCTGATGGTGGAGCCGAACACGCTTTGCGAGATCAGCACGTGGTCGCCGGCACTGCACAGGCCCATGGCCACGGCAGTGATGGCAGCCATGCCGGTGGCAAAGCCCACGGCCTGCTCGGCGCCTTCCAGGGCGGCGATGCGCTCCTCGAAGGAACGTACAGTCGGGTTGGTGTAGCGCGAATAGACGTTGCCTGGCACTTCACCGGCAAAGCGCGCCGCCGCATCGGCAGCGGTGCGGAAAACGTAGCTGGAGGTGAAGAACAGCGGGTCGCTGTGTTCGCCTTCCGGCGTGCGGTGCTGACCGGCGCGTACCGCCAGGGTGTCGAAGCTGACCCCCTCCAGATCGCTGTCCAGTCGCCCGGCGTCCCATTCCTGTGTCATGCCGCTACTCCTAAAGCTGGTAATTAGAAAACGCAGGCGGTCAGTCTACCAAATTCCGTTGAAGCAGGGCTTGTGAGCACCAAGGTGCTGCGCCGCATTCGCCGGCCTCATCGCAAGCAAGGGCCGCCCCTCCTTTACTCACACCCTGGGGGATTCCAGGACGC
>KI547176.1:74287-77119 GCA_000497835.1 gamma proteobacterium L18
GCACGGACTGACACACCGCGCCGCCTGCGACGCAGCCTTCGGCAGCTGCTACAGGCCGGCGTCGTCTGCATCGCGGCCAAGGCCGGCTCCTACCACGGACGGTGTAGGAGCCGACTTTAGTCGCGATGCAGGCGACGCCATTTCAAGGTGGGAGATTCCATGGTTTCGGGCAAGCCTTGGAGGTACACCAGCTCCCACAGTGTCAATGCTCACATTGGTGTTGGCAGTCAAATCACCCGCCAACAAAAACGCCCGAGCTCTTTGCAGAGGCTCGGGCGCTGGGTCAGCCGCTATCGATCAGTTGTTATACAGATCAATAATCGCACTCACCGCCTGGGTCTTGATCTTCGAGGCGTCGTTACGTGCCTGTTCGATCTTGTTCAGGTATTTGTCGTCGATGTCGCCGGTCACGTACTTGCCGTCGAACACCGCGCAGTCGAAGTGCTCGATCTTGACCTTGCCACCGCCGACTGCATCGATCAGGTCCGGCAGGTCCTGGTAGATCAGCCAGTCGGCGCCGATCAGGTCGGCCACTTCCTGGGTGCTGCGGTTGTGGGCGATCAGCTCGTGGGCGCTTGGCATGTCGATGCCGTAGACGTTCGGGTAGCGAACGGCCGGGGCTGCCGAGCAGAAGTAGACGTTCTTGGCGCCAGCTTCACGGGCCATCTGGATGATTTGCTTGCAAGTGGTGCCGCGTACGATGGAGTCGTCCACCAGCATGACGTTCTTGCCGCGGAATTCCAGCTCGATGGCGTTGAGCTTCTGGCGTACCGATTTCTTGCGCGCGGCCTGGCCGGGCATGATGAAGGTACGGCCGATGTAGCGGTTCTTGACGAAGCCTTCGCGGAATTTCACGCCCAGGTGGTTGGCCAGTTCCAGGGCTGCGGTGCGGCTGGTGTCCGGGATCGGGATGACCACGTCGATGTCGTGCTCTGGACGCTCGCGCAGGATCTTCTCGGCCAGCTTCTCGCCCATGCGCAGGCGCGCCTTGTACACCGAGATGCCGTCGATGATCGAGTCAGGACGGGCCAGGTACACGTGTTCGAAGATGCACGGTGCGTAGTGCGGATTAGGCGCGCACTGGCGGGTGTGCAGCTTGCCGTCTTCGGTAATGTACACCGCTTCGCCCGGGGCCAGGTCACGGATCAGGGTGAAGCCCAGCACGTCCAGGGACACGCTTTCAGAGGCGATCATGTACTCCACGCCTTCGTCGGTGTGGCGCTGGCCGAAGACGATTGGGCGGATCGCGTTCGGGTCACGGAAGCCGACGATGCCGTAACCGGTGATCATCGCCACCACGGCGTAGCCGCCCTTGCAGCGCTTGTGCACGTCAGCCACGGCGGCGAACACGTCTTCCTCGGTTGGCTGCAATTGCTTGCGGGTGGCCAGTTCGTGGGCGAACACGTTCAGCAGCACTTCGGAGTCGGAGCTGGTGTTGACGTGACGCAGGTCCGATTCGTAGATTTCCTTGGCCAACTGTTCAACGTTGGTCAGGTTACCGTTGTGCGCCAGGGTGATCCCGTAAGGCGAGTTGACGTAGAACGGCTGGGCCTCGGCCGAGGTCGAGCTGCCCGCTGTCGGGTAGCGCACGTGACCGATGCCCATGTTGCCCACCAGACGCTGCATATGGCGCTGCTGGAAGACGTCACGCACCAACCCGTTGTCCTTGCGCAGGAATAACCGGCCATCATGGCTGGTCACAATACCGGCAGCGTCCTGGCCGCGGTGCTGGAGGACGGTTAGCGCGTCATACAGCGCCTGATTGACGTTCGACTTACCGACGATACCGACGATGCCACACATGCGACGCAACCCCTACTTAATGAATCTGAACTGAACAACCCTTTCATTGACCCTTGTGAGCGGTCGGGAAGAGTTGATCCTTGAACGGAATATCAACTGGTGTGCTGATTCCGCTGGCGAGCCACTGACTGGTCATCCCCAGGACGAGGTTTTTCGACCAGTCGGCGACCAATAGAAATTGGGGCACCAGCCGAGACTGTTGCCACCAGGTGTCTTGTTGAAACGGGCCCAGGCTCAGCAGCCCGACGCCGACGACCACCAGCAGGCCGCCGCGCGCCGCGCCGAAGGCGGTGCCCAGGAACCGATCAGTGCCGGACAGGCCGGTCACGCGGATCAGTTCACCAATGAGAAAATTGACCATCGCCCCCACCAGCAAGGTGGCGACGAACAGAATGGTGCAGCCTGCAATCACACGGGCCGAAGGTGTCTGGATGTAACCTTCCAGGTACTGGGACACAGCGCCTCCGAACATCCAGGCGACCGCACCGGCAATGATCCAGGTGAGCAGAGACAAGGCTTCCTTGACGAAGCCGCGCTTCAAGCTGATCAAAGCGGAGATGGCGATAATCGCGAGTATCGCCCAGTCAACCCAGGTAAATGCCACGGTGCAGCCTGCAACAGGATAAGGCGGCGCATTTTAGCAGAGCGCCGCCTTCTGGGTAAGCAGTGATTGCCTGCTGTTTAGTTGCGCTCTGGCTGGAAACGCACCACAAAACCCTTGACGTTCTGCTGGCGGCTGATCAGGTCGCGCAGGCGCTCGGCCTCGGCGCGGTCGATCAACGGCCCCACGAACACCCGGTTCATGCCGTCGGCCGAGCGTACATAGGCATTATAGCCCTGGCTGCGCAGCGACTTCTGCAGGCTGTCGGCGCCGCTGCGGCTGGACAGGCTGGCCAGTTGTACGGCCCAGCTGACCGGCAGGCCATTGGCGTCGATCTTGCTGGCCGCCGGATCAGCCTTGGCCACGGGGGCCGGTGCTGGCTTGACCACGGGCGCAGGTGCAGGCTTGGGCGCTGGCGCCTGCACCTG
>KI547176.1:77692-83418 GCA_000497835.1 gamma proteobacterium L18
ACCGGTTGCGGCGCAACCGGCATGGAGGGCGGCGGCGCCGTGGGTGCGGCCTGGGCCTCGATCGATTCGGCGTCCTGGGGCAGGTTCTGCTGCTCAGGCACCGGCACCGGCTCGACCTTGACCTGCGGCACCACGGGCGCCTGCGGGGCCTCGGGCGCGTCGACACGCACCTGGCGCAGCTCGTCCTGGCGGGAAAACAGCATCGGCAGGAAGATCACTGCCAGGGCGATCAGCACCAGAGCGCCGACCATGCGCTGCTTGAACACCTTATCCAGCAAAGCCATCCGCAACTTCCTCCGTGGCATGCCGCGCCAGCCACTCCAGGGCCTGGCCGACACAATAAAAAGATCCGAACAGCAGTATTTCGTCAGCCTCGGTGGCCAGCTCGCACTGGGCCTCCAGGGCCTGTTCGACGCTGGCATGTGACGCCACGGTCGCGCCAAGGTTCGCCAGGGCATCCACCAGTTCGCTGGCAGGCCGCGTGCGCGTGGTCGGCAGCGGCGCTACCGCCCACTGCTCGACAGCACTGGCCAGCGGCGCGATAACGCCATCCAGGTCCTTGTCGGCCAGCAGGCCGAACACCGCCAGGCGTTTGCCGACCGGCGGTCGGGCGGCCAGGCGGCGGGCCAGGTATTCAGCGGCATGGGGGTTGTGCCCCACGTCCAGCAGCAGGTTCAGGCGCTTGCCCTTCCAGGTCACCTGGCGTCGATCCAGACGCCCGGTGACGCGGGTGGCCAGCAGCGCGGCAACCAGCGACTCTCGCTCCCACGCAAGGCCCGTCAGACGGTAGGCCTGCAGGGCCAGCGCGGCGTTTTCCATGGGCAGGTCCAACAGCGGCAGGCCGTCGAGCACCAGCGGCTCGCCGTCCACGCCGCGGCCACGCCACTGCCACTGGCTGTCGCCAATGCTCAGGTCGTAGTCCTGGCCACGCAGGAAGAACGGGCAGCCAAGCTCGGCCACCTTGTCCAGCACGGTGTGCGGCGGGTCGAGGTCGCCGCACAGGGCCGGATGACCCGCACGCAGGATGCCGGCCTTCTCGAAGCCCACCGATTCGCGGGTATTGCCCAGGTAGTCGGCGTGATCCAGGCCCACGCTGGTGATCAGCGAGATATCGGCATCGATCAGGTTGACCGCGTCCAGGCGCCCGCCCAGGCCCACTTCAAGCACCACGGCGTCCAGCGCTGCGCGCTTGAACAACCAGAAGGCCGCCAGTGTGCCCATTTCGAAATAGGTCAGGGAAATCTCGCCCCGCGCCGCTTCAAGCGCCGCAAAGGCTTCGCACAGCTGTGCATCGTCGACCTCCACGCCATCGATCAGCACCCGCTCGTTGTAGCGCAGCAGGTGTGGGGAGGCGTAGACGCCGACGTTCAGGCCCTGGGCCTTGAGCAAGGAGGCGACAAATGCGCAGGTAGAACCCTTGCCGTTGGTACCGGTGACCGTGATCACGCGGGGCGCCAGGCGCCCCAGGCCCAGCCGCGCCAGCACTTGCTGGCAACGGTCCAGGCCCATGTCGATGGCCGCCGGGTGCAACTGCTCCAGATAAGCGAGCCACTCGCCCAGGGTACGTTGCGTCATACAGTGGCAGGCGCCGGCGGAACCACCATCGGCTCGATGGGAGCGGCGACGAAGGTCGGGGTCGGCAGGCCCATCATCTGTGCCAGCAGGCTGCCCAGGCGTGGGCGCAGTTCCTGACGGGAGATGATCATGTCGATGGCGCCATGCTCCAGCAGGAACTCGCTGCGCTGGAAGCCTTCGGGCAGTTTTTCACGCACGGTCTGCTCGATCACGCGCGGGCCGGCGAAGCCGATCAGGGCTTTTGGCTCGGCAACGATGACGTCACCCAGCATGGCCAGGGAGGCCGAGACACCACCGTAGACCGGGTCGGTCAGCACGGAGATGAACGGCAGGCCTTCTTCGCGCAGGCGGGCCAGCACGGCGGAGGTCTTGGCCATCTGCATCAGCGAGATCAGCGCTTCCTGCATGCGCGCACCACCGGAGGCGGCGAAGCACACCATCGGGCAACGGTTTTCCAGGGCGTAGTTGGCGGCGCGTACGAAACGCTCGCCGACGATGGCGCCCATGGAGCCGCCCATGAACGAGAATTCAAAGGCGCTGCACACCACCGGCATGCCCAGCAGGGTGCCGCTGATGGAGATCAGCGCGTCTTTCTCGCCGGTCTGCTTCTGGGCGCCCACCAGGCGGTCCTTGTACTTCTTGCCGTCACGGAATTTCAGGCGATCGACCGGCTCCAGGTCCGCGCCCAGCTCGTTGCGGCCTTCGGCGTCCAGGAAGATGTCCAGGCGGGCACGTGCGCCGATGCGCATGTGATGGTTGCACTTGGGGCACACGTCCAGGGTTTTTTCCAGTTCTGGACGATACAGCACCGCCTCGCAGGACGGGCACTTGTGCCACAGGCCTTCAGGGACCGAGCTTTTCTTCACCTCGGAACGCATGATCGAAGGGATCAGTTTGTCTACCAACCAGTTGCTCATGCTTTCTTTCTCCAGTAACGGGGACAGCTCGCGCGATCCCGCGCATGCCCTTTGAGCTCAATTTAATTCGTGTAAAGGATGGGGAACTGCACGGGTGCGCTCGCGCCATCTTCAAATTTCGCGTGGCCGACCCTTCGGTCGCCATCGCCTTGCCAGAGGTATGGACGGTGGCAGATTGGCAACCGTCACATCCCTTGGCACAACCTCACCTGACCCCGTGGGAGCGGGCTCTGCCCGCGAAGCAGACACCACGGTATTTCAGCAACTGCGCGGCGGGCTTTTCGCGGGCAGAGCCCGCTCCCACGTCGGTCGTCATTCGCGCGAAATCGTACCGCGTACCGCTTGCATAAACGCCTCGATCTTATCCGCGTCCTTGATGCCCTTCGCCGCCTCTACCCCACCGCTGACGTCTACCGCGTAAGGCTTCACCTGGGCGATGGCCTGGGCCACATTGGCTGCCGACAGCCCGCCCGCCAGAATGATCGGTTTGCTCAGGCGCTCGGGCACCAGGCCCCAGTCGAACGCCTCACCGGTACCGCCCGGCACGCCGGGCACAAAGGTGTCCAACAGGATGCCGCGGGCGCCGCTGAACTGCTTGCAGATGGCCTCCAGGTCTTCACCGGGGCGCACACGCACCGCCTTGATGTAAGGGCGGTGGTAACCCTCGCAGTCGGCAGGGGTTTCGTCACCGTGAAACTGAAGCAGGTCCAGCGGCACCACTTCCAGAATCTCGGTCAGCTCGCAGCGGCTGGCGTTGACGAAAAGCCCCACGGTGGTCACGAACGGCGGCAGGGCCTGGACAATGGCCCGCGCCTGTTCGGCCGTGACCGCCCGCGGGCTCTTGGCATAGAACACCAGGCCGATGGCGTCGGCGCCCGCCTCGGCTGCGGCCAGCGCGTCCTCGACGCGGGTAATCCCGCAGATTTTGCTGCGAACGGCGGACATATGCGGAAAAACCTCAGGAAGACGCCAAAGCTTTGGATGTTAGCAAATGCATTCCAGTCCGTCAGCCCGGCAATGTATCGAAGCCTGTCAGGAAGTGCGGGCCGATGTAGCGCCCGGGCAACGGGAACTCGTCGCGGTACTCCACCTGCACCAGGTACAGGCCGAACGGGTGCGCCGTGACGCCGCCGGCACGGCGCTCACGACCTTCCAGCACTTCGCGCATCCACTCCACCGGCCGCTCCCCGGCGCCGATCGTCATCAGCACGCCAGCGATGTTGCGCACCATGTGGTGCAGGAAGGCGTTGGCGCGGATGTCCAGCACGATCATCTTGCCGTGGCGTGTGACGCGGGCGTGGTGCATCTGTTTGATCGGCGACTTGGCCTGGCACTGGCCAGCGCGGAAGGCGCTGAAGTCATGGGTGCCGATCAGGTACTGGGCGGCCTCGGCCATGCGCTCCACGTCCAGCGGGCGGTGGTTCCAGGTGATCTCGTCGCCCAGGTGCGCAGGGCGGATCTGGTCGTTGTAGATCACGTAGCGGTAGCGCCGGGCGATGGCCTTGAAGCGGGCGTGGAAGGTGGCCGGCATCTCCTTGGCCCAGGTGACGCTGATGTCGTGGGGCAGGTTGATGTTGGCGCCCATGGTCCAGGCCTTCATGGAGCGTACGGCGCGGGTGTCGAAATGCACCACCTGGCCACAGGCGTGCACACCGGCGTCGGTGCGGCCGGCGCACATCAGGTCCACGGGCGAGTCGGCGACGATCGACAGGGCCTTCTCCAGGGTTTCCTGCACGGTCAGCACGCCGCTGGCCTGGCGCTGCCAGCCGCGGTAGCGCGAGCCTTTGTATTCAACGCCCAGGGCGATGCGGGTAAAGCCTTCGGCAGCGACTTCGCTGGCCGATTGTTGAAGAATGTCCACGTGGTTCAAGCCTGTGATAAAGCGCAATGGCCGCCATTATACGGGGCCGGGGCGCAGAAACGACAACGGCAGCCACGCGGGCTGCCGTTGTCGTCGGTTGCAGAGGGATCAGACCAGCTTGGAGAGCATCTCGCGCGCTTCGGTCTGCTGGCCGGCGGTGCCTTCCTTGACCACTTCGTCGAGGATGTCGCGGGCACCGTCATGGTCGCCCATGTCGATGTAGGCGCGCGCCAGGTCCAGCTTGGTTGCCGATTCGTCGGTGCCCGACAGGTAGTCGAAGTCATCTTCAAATGGCGGCAAGTCGTCGAGGTTGTCCAGGTCATCCAGCGCAGCCGGGGCTGGCGCCTTCGATGGCTCGGCCAACGGCGGATGCTCAAGGCTGGCCGACAGCTCGTCCAGTTCGGCGCTGACATCACCCAGGTCGGCGTGCAGCTTGTCCGGGGCGCTGGCGGGCGTGCTGTCCATTTCCTCGGCCAGGGACAGGTCGAAATCTTCCGGCAGTTCCAGGTCATCCACGGGCGCCGGTGGCACCTCGGGCTTGTCCAGGTTCAGCTCGTTTTCGAAATCGGCCAACTGGGCGTCCAGCTCAGCCTGCTCCTCCGGGGCCAGCGCTGGCGCAGCCGCCTCGTCGTCGGCAATGTCCAGGTCGAATTCGGCCAGGTCATCCACGGGCGGCTCTTCGGCCGGCACGTTGTGCTGGGCCAGCAGTGCTTCGAAGTCCAGGTCGTCTTCGTCCAGGGCCGAGGGTGCCTCCACCTCTGGCTCGGGATTGGCGGCGGCTTCCAGCGGTTGCGGGGCGTCCAGCTCCAGGTCATCGTCGAAGTCGGCAACGTCCAGGTCCGGTTCGGCCGGGGCGCTGAGGTCATCGTCCAGGTTGAGGTCGAAGTCGCTGTCGAAGGTGTCGTCGATAGGATCAGCCGAACCCGGCTCGTCCATCAAAAGGTCCTTGACGTACTGGGCGTCCAGTTCGGCTGCCACGGCGGCAGCGCTGGCGGCGGCCATGGCCACGCCCAGCATCGCCGGGAAGCGCGCCTTCAGGCTTTCGACGGCATTGTGGTTCTCGCCGTTGGCGACCAGTTGACGCTCCTCGCCGATGAAAGCGCTGCGATCGCCCTGGTGGGCATAGGCTTCCATCAGTTTCAGGCGCAGGTCGCTGCGCGCCGGCTCGGCCTTGACGGCCGGTTCCAGCAGCTCGACAGCTTCGTTGAAGCGGTGCTCGGCGATCAGACGGTCGGCTTCGGCCAGCACGTCGGCAGCAGGTTCACCTTGGGCGACAGGGGCCGGGACCGGTTCGATCACCGATGCCACCAGTGGCTCGACGACCGGCGCGGCCACTACCGGCTCGGCGGCCGGGCGCAGCGGCGGCGTGGGGA
>KI547176.1:83723-89188 GCA_000497835.1 gamma proteobacterium L18
CGGCGCGGCCACGGCGGCAGCGGCCGAGGCGGCCACCATCGCAGGCGCCAGCTTCACCGACGGCGCCGGGGTTTCCAGGCCTTCGAAGCTACCGGGTGGCAAGTCGATATCCTTGTCGAAATCAGTTTCTTCCGACAGGGCGCGGGCCATGCGCATGTGTTTTTCCGCTTCCAGCTGGGCCTTGCGCTTGCGCGCCAGCAGCAACGCCGCCAGCAGCAAAATCAGCACGGCAGCGCCGCCCACCAGCCCGAGCATGATCGGACTGGTCAGCAGTTTGGTGAACAGGCCAGGTTTGTCTTCGACCGGGGCCGGGGTTTCCACCGGGGCGGTGACCACGGGCGCCGGTGGCGGCGTGACGGCCTCTGGCGCAGGGGTGGCAGGCGCCGCTTCCGGCGGTGGGGTCAGCTGGGCGTTGACCGCGGGGGCCGGGGCCTCGGCAGCCGGTGCGGCCGGGGCTGCCGCTTCGGCAGGCACCGGTGCAGGTGCTGCAGCAGGCGCCGCAGCACCCGCCGCTTCCAGCTTGGCCAGTTGATCGTTCTTGAGCTGAATCAGCTTCTGCAGTTTGTCCAGCTGGCTCTGCAGGTCGGTCATGCGGCTTTTCAGCTCGGCATTGTCGCGACGGGTAGCGTCCAGGTTTTCCTTGGCCTGGGCCAGGCGTGCCTGACGGTCACCCGCCCTGCCCTGTCCATTCTTGCCATCGGCGGCCACCAGGCTGAGCTTGTCGCCCGCCTCAGTCTGCGCCGGAGCGTTGCCGGTACCGGTGCGACGGGTGGCGTCCAACTGCTGGGCGCGCGGCCCCAGGCGGCGGCCTTCACGCCAGGCGGCGTTCTGGCGGGCCACTTCGGCAATCGCCGGGCCTTGGCCCAGGGCAGAGGCCTGCTGGCTGTCGGGCAGGCGCAGCACCTGGCCGGTCTTGAGCCGGTTGATGTTGCCGTCGACGAACGCGTCAGGATTCAGGGCCTGGATGGCCAGCATGGTCTGCTGCACCGAGGCACCATTGTTCGGGTACTTCTGGGCAATGTCCCACAAGGTGTCGCGCTTGCCGGTGGTGAACTCGCCCTGCTTGCCAGGGGTTGGCGCGGTCACCGCAGGCGTGGTCGCCGGCTGTAAAGGGGCGGCGCCCTGGGGGGCGAACTTGGAGGCGTCGACCATCACGCTGTAATCGCGCAGCAAACGGCCCTGGGGCCACAGCACCTGCACCAGGAACTTGAGCATCGGCTCGCTGACCGGCTGCCGCGAGGTAACACGAATCACGCTGCGCCCGCCGCTGTTGATCACCGGGGTGAAGGTCAGGTCGCTGAGGATGGCATCGCGATTGACACCCGCCTTCTGGAACTCCTCAGGCGTGGCCAGGCTTGGCTTGATGTCGGCCGGTGCCAGGTCGCGGACGTCGAGCAGTTCGATCTCGGCCACCAGTGGCTGGTTGGCAGCCGATTTCAGGGTGACCTCACCCAGATCCAGTGCACGCGCCATACCGGATGACAGCGCCGAAGCGGCGGCTATTGCTAACACCAGTTTGCGAACTTGAACCATGGCCTAATCCTTGTTTGAACATTTCCTCGGCAAGCGAGAAGAAGTGAAAAGCTGCCTGCAGGCAACTCACCTCAAGCAATACGACCCGGTTTTGACACCGGGTTAGAATCATTATGTAAAGTGTTGCCAAGTATCTTTTACAGCTGGTCTTTTATCAACAACTCCGCCAACTGCACGGCATTGAGCGCAGCGCCTTTACGCACGTTATCGAGCGTAGCCCAAAGGTTGAGTTCGCAAGTGTCATCAATGCCAGTACGTACGCGACCAACATAGACTACATCCTGGCCCACTGCGTCACCCACGGGCGTTGGATAATCACCTTCTTCCACCCACTCGACGCCTTCGGCGCTGTCCAGCGCGGTATTGACGGCTGCCAGGTCCACGGCACGCTCGGTCTGCACCGACACAGTGAGGCTATCGCCAAAAAACACCGGAGCTTGAACGCAAGTCACGGAAATCTTTAACAAAGGTAGCTCAAGCAGTTCACGCAGCTCGCTGACCAGGCGCTTTTCCAGGCTGCCATGGCCTTGTTCATCCAGCTTGCCCACCTGGGGCAACAGGTTGAAGGCCACCTGACGGTCGAAGAAGCGCGGCTCCAGCGGGCGGGCGTTGAGCAGCTCGGCGGTCTGGCGCGCCAGCTCGCTGACGGCTTCACGGCCCAGGGCCGAGACGGCCATGGCGACGGTGACGTTGACCTTCACCAGGCCCAGTTGCTCGCGCAGCGGCGCCAGGATCAACGCCAGGGCCACGGCGCTGGAACTGGGGCTGCCCAGTTGGACCGGGGTTTTGAGGGCATCCAGCACAGCAGCATTGACCTCGGGCACCACGTGGGGTGCAGCCAGCTCGCCCGACAGGTCGATGACCATGCAGCCGGCGGCGCTGGCGCGGGCGGCGAAGCTGCGGGTGACCGCGGCGCCGGCCGCGAAGAAGGCGATGCGCACCTGGCTGAAGTCGAACTGCTCCACTTCCCGTACGCGCACGCTCTTGCCGCGGAAAGGTACGGAGGCGCCGGCGGATTCGATGCTGGCCAGCAGGTGGAGGTTGCCGACGGGGAAATTGCGTTCCTCAAGGACCTGCACCAGGGTTTCGCCGACGGTACCGGTGGCGCCGATGATGGCGATGTCGAAGGTCTGGGGCATGGGGGGTTCCTCGGGGGGATGGCAGGGGGGCGGGACTTTATATCTAATTGTTGCGCTTGTCTTGGGGGTGGGTGGGGAGTTCTGGTGCATGTCTTGGGTTTTTTTGCGTTCTTGAGATCGAGCGCCGCCCGCGCGGCGCTTCCCGGGCAGAGCCCGGTCCTACATTTGTTGCAACGTACCATTGCCTGTGAGATCGCCTAGTCCGCCTTGTGTGTTCACTGCAGATCTGTAGTGAACACACAAGGCGGACCAGGGAATACCACAGACAAAATTGGCCCGAAACAAACGTAGGACCGGGCTCTGCCCGGGAAGCGCCGCGCGGGCGGCGCGCGATCGCATGAACACCAAAAAAAACCAAGCCATGCACCTCGAAACCACACCCCCATAAAAAAACCCGCACCAAAAGGCACGGGTCTCTTTCAACTCAAACCACCCCTCACCGCTCCAGCAAAATCCGCAGCATGCGACGCAGCGGCTCCGCCGCGCCCCACAGCAGCTGGTCACCCACGGTAAACGCACCCAGGTACTGCGAACCCATGTTCAGCTTGCGCAAGCGGCCCACCGGCACGTTCAGGGTACCGGTAACGTTGGTTGGGCTCAGCTCCTGCATGCTGATATCGCGATGGTTCGGCACCAGCTTGACCCACGGGTTGTGCTGGCTGATCAAACCTTCGATGTCGGCCAGCGGCACGTCCTTGTTCAGCTTGATGGTCAGCGCCTGGCTGTGGCAACGCATGGCGCCGATGCGCACGCAGATGCCGTCGACCGGGATCGGGCTCTTGAAGCGGCCCAGGATCTTGTTGGTCTCGGCCTGGGCCTTCCACTCTTCGCGGCTCTGGCCGTTGGGCAGTTCCTTGTCGATCCACGGGATCAGGCTGCCGGCCAGTGGCACACCGAAGTTCTCGGTAGGGTAGGCTTCGCTGCGCATGGCCTCGGCCACTTTGCGGTCGATGTCCAGGATGGCGCTGGCCGGGTTGGCCAGGTCATCGGCCACGGTGGCATGGGTGGTGCCCATCTGCTTGATCAGCTCGCGCATGTTCTGCGCACCGGCGCCCGAGGCCGCCTGGTAGGTCATGGCACTCATCCACTCCACCAGGCCGGCTTCGAACAGGCCGCCCAGGCCCATCAGCATAAGGCTGACGGTGCAGTTGCCGCCGATGTAGTTCTTGGTACCGGCGTCCAGCTGCTGGTCGATGACCTTGCGGTTGACCGGGTCCAGAACGATGACCGCGTCATCCTGCATGCGCAGGCTGGACGCGGCGTCGATCCAGTAACCCTGCCAGCCGGCTTCACGCAGCTTGGGGAAAACCTCGCTGGTGTAGTCGCCACCCTGGCAGGTCAGAATGACGTCGAGGGTTTTCAACTCTTCAATGCTGTAAGCGTCCTTGAGCGGGGCAATATCCTTGCCTACCGCCGGGCCCTGGCCGCCGACATTGGAAGTGGTGAAAAACACCGGCTCGATAAGATCGAAGTCCTGCTCTTCCAGCATCCGCTGCATGAGCACGGAACCGACCATACCGCGCCAACCGATCAGACCTACACGTTTCATCGCAACTACACCTTTGACAAAAAAGTGGGCCGCTACTGCTGTAGCGGGCCCAAGAGATTACAGATTCCGCAGCGCCGCGACTACTGCATCACCCATTTCCTGCGTACCAACTTTTGCACAACCGTCCGACCAGATGTCGCCGGTGCGCAGGCCCTGGTCCAATACCAGGCTGACAGCCTTCTCGATGGCATCGGCCGCAACTTGCTGATTGAAGCTGTAACGCAGCATCATCGACACCGACAGAATGGTGGCCAGCGGGTTGGCGATGCCCTTGCCCGCGATGTCCGGCGCCGAACCGTGGCACGGCTCGTACATGCCCTTGTTGTTGGCGTCCAGCGAAGCCGACGGCAGCATGCCGATGGAGCCGGTGAGCATGGAAGCCTCGTCCGACAGGATGTCACCGAACATGTTGTCGGTCACCATCACGTCGAATTGCTTGGGTGCGCGCACCAGTTGCATGGCGGCGTTGTCCACGTACATGTGGCTCAGCTCGACGTCCGGGTAGTCCTTGGCCACTTCCTCGACCACTTCGCGCCACAGTTGGCTGGAAGCCAGCACGTTGGCCTTGTCCACCGAGCACAGCTTCTTGCCACGCACGCGGGCCATGTCGAAGCCGACGCGGGCAATGCGGCGGATTTCGCTTTCGCTGTACGGCAGGGTGTCATACGCCTGACGCTCGCCGTTTTCCAGTTCGCGGTTGCCGCGTGGGGCGCCGAAGTAGATGCCGCCGGTCAGCTCGCGAACGATGAGGATGTCCAGGCCCGCGACGATTTCAGGCTTGAGGCTGGAGGCGTCGGCCAGTTGCGGGTAGAGGATGGCCGGGCGCAGGTTGCCGAACAGGCCCAGTTGCGCGCGGATTTTCAGCAGGCCGCGCTCAGGGCGGATATCACGCTCGATCTTGTCCCATTTCGGGCCACCCACGGCGCCCAGCAGCACGGCATCGGCCTTGCGCGCCAGTTCCAGCGTCTCGTCGGCCAGGGGCACGCCGTGCTTGTCGATGGCGGCGCCACCGATCACGTCGTGCTGCAGTTCGAAGCCCAGGTTGAACTTGTCGTTGGCCAGGTTCAGCACCTTGACCGCTTCGGTCATGATTTCTGGGCCAATACCGTCGCCTGGGAGAATCAGAATCTGCTTGCTCATGCTTTCCTCGGGATGTCTTGTCAGGTTTTGCTTTTGGGGCTTGGGATGGGTGGTGGGGCCTTCCAGGGCAGAGCCCTGTCCTACGCCGGTCGGACCATGGGTGT
>KI547176.1:89587-105414 GCA_000497835.1 gamma proteobacterium L18
ATCACTGACACCACCGCCGCGATCGGTGTAGGACAGGGCTCTGCCCTGGAAGGCTCCACAACTGACCCCAAGCCCAACTCTAAAAAATCAGTCGCGGAACAACCAAGGCTGGCTGGCCCGGTGCTTGCCCTCGAACGCCGCGATGGCATCGCCATCCTGCAGGGTCAGGCCGATGTCGTCCAGGCCATTGAGCAGGCAGTGCTTGCGGAATTCATCGATCTCGAAGCTCAGCACCTTGCCGTCGGCACGGGTGACGGTCTGCGCTTGCAGGTCGATGGTCAACTGGTAGCCAGGGTTGGCTTCAACCTGCTGGAACAGCTCGTCGACTTCAGCGTCGTCGAGGATGATCGGCAACAGGCCGTTCTTGAAGCTGTTGTTGAAGAAAATGTCGGCGTAGCTCGGCGCGATGATGGTGCGGAAGCCATATTCTTCCAGCGCCCACGGCGCGTGCTCGCGGCTGGAACCGCAACCGAAGTTCTCGCGCGCCAGCAGCACGCTGGCGCCTTGATAACGGGCGTGGTTGAGCACGAAATCAGGGTTGACCGGGCGCTTGGAGTTGTCCTGGTAAGGCTGGCCCACGTCCAGGTAACGCCATTCGTCGAACAGGTTGGGGCCAAAACCGGTGCGCTTGATCGACTTCAGAAATTGCTTGGGGATGATCTGGTCGGTGTCGACGTTGGCACGGTCCAAAGGCGCGACGAGGCCAGTGTGCTGGGTAAAGGCTTTCATGCTGCGCTCCCTTGAATCAATTCACGGACATCGATGAAACGACCGGTCACCGCGGCGGCGGCAGCCATGGCCGGGCTGACCAGGTGGGTACGGCCACCGGCGCCCTGGCGGCCTTCGAAGTTGCGGTTGGAGGTGGACGCGCAGTGCTCGCCCGACTCCAGGCGGTCCGGGTTCATGGCCAGGCACATGGAGCAGCCCGGTTCACGCCATTCGAAGCCCGCTTCGAGGAAAATCTTGTCCAGGCCTTCTTTCTCGGCCTGGGCCTTGACCAGGCCCGAGCCCGGCACGACGATGGCCTGCTTGACTGTGGAAGCCACCTTGCGGCCCTTGGCGATCTCGGCGGCGGCGCGCAGGTCTTCGATGCGCGAGTTGGTGCACGAGCCGATGAACACGCGGTCCAGCTGGATATCGGTGATCGCCTGGTTGGCGCTCAGGCCCATGTATTTCAGGGCGCGTTCGATGGAGCCACGCTTGACCGGGTCGGCTTCCTTGGCCGGGTCCGGCACGTTCTGGTCAACGGCCAGCACCATTTCCGGCGAAGTGCCCCAGCTGACCTGCGGCTTGATCTGTGCAGCGTCCAATTCAACCACGGTGTCAAACACGGCGTCGGCGTCGGACACCAGGTCTTTCCAGGCTTCGACAGCCTTGGCCCAGTTCTCGCCCTTTGGCGCGAACGGACGGCCTTCCACGTAGGCAATGGTCTTCTCATCCGCCGCCACCAGGCCCACGCGGGCACCCGCTTCGATGGACATGTTGCAGATGGTCATGCGGCCTTCGATGGACAGGTCGCGAATGGCACTGCCGGCAAATTCCATGGCATGGCCGTTACCGCCGGCGGTGCCGATCTTGCCGATCACGGCCAGCACGATGTCCTTGGCGGTGACGCCGAAGGGCAATTGGCCTTCCACGCGCACCAGCATGTTCTTCATTTTCTTGGCCACCAGGCACTGGGTCGCGAGCACGTGCTCCACTTCCGAGGTGCCGATACCGTGGGCCAAGGCGCCGAACGCACCGTGTGTGGAGGTGTGCGAGTCACCGCAGACCACGGTCATGCCGGGCAAGGTAGCGCCCTGCTCCGGGCTGATCACGTGGACGATGCCCTGGCGCACGTCGTTCATCTTGAACTCGGTGATGCCGTATTCATCGCAGTTGTCGTCCAGGGTCTGCACCTGCAGGCGCGACACCTGGTCGGCGATGGCCTCGATGCCGCCCTTGCGCTCGGGCGTGGTCGGCACGTTGTGGTCCGGGGTGGCGATGTTGGCGTCGATGCGCCACGGCTTGCGATTGGCCAGGCGCAGGCCTTCGAAAGCCTGGGGCGAGGTCACTTCATGGATGATGTGACGATCAATGTAGATCAGCGCCGAACCGTCGTCGCGCTGTTTGACCAAATGCGAGTCCCAGAGCTTGTCGTAGAGCGTTTTGCCGGCCATCAGACTTTCCTCATCAGTATCTTTTCTGTGCCAATAACCGCTTGGCTTGTAGGGCGAATGCTAAGGGGTTACATTGGATTACTCAAATTCATAATTTTCATGCTTTGGATAACCAATAGGAATCCGACTAGATGGACCTGGCCAACCTCAACGCCTTCCTCGCCATCGCCGAATGCGGCAGCTTTTCCGGGGCGGGCGAGCGCCTGCACCTGACCCAACCGGCGATCAGCAAACGCATCGCGGGGCTGGAGCAACAGCTCAATGTACGCCTGTTCGATCGCCTTGGGCGCGAAGTCAGCCTGACGGAAGCCGGCCGCGCCCTGTTGCCGCGCGCCTACCAGATCCTCAACGTGCTGGATGACACCCGCCGGGCGCTGACCAACCTCACCGGCGAGGTCAGCGGCAGGCTCACGCTTGCCACCAGCCACCACATCGGCCTGCATCGCCTGCCGCCGGTGCTGCGTGCCTTTACCAAGCGCTACCCGGATGTGGCCCTGGACATTCAGTTCCTGGATTCGGAAGTGGCCTACGAGGAAATCCTCCACGGCCGCGCGGAACTGGCGGTGATCACCCTGGCCCCGGAGCCCCATACGCTAGTGCGTGCGGTGCCGGTGTGGACCGACCCGCTGGACTTCGTGGTGGCGCCCGAACACCCCTTGGCGCTGAACGGCGCAGTGAGCCTGGCGGATATCGCCTATCATCCGGCAGTGTTCCCGGGCGGCAACACCTTCACCCACCACATTGTGCAGCGCCTGTTCGAGGCCCAAGGACTGACCGCCAACATCGCCATGAGCACCAACTACCTGGAAACCATCAAGATGATGGTGTCCATTGGCCTTGCCTGGAGCGTGCTGCCGCGCACCATGCTGGACGACCAGGTGCACAGCATTGCGTTGCCGGGCATACAGCTCAGTCGCCAGCTAGGCTACATCGTGCACACCGAAAGAACGCTGTCCAACGCTGCGCGGGCCTTCATGGCCCTGCTGGATGCCGAACCCGACACGCTTGCGGGGTAGCACAAGCGCGCAGACGGTCTACCTTAAGGAAGCCATCCGCCAAAGGTCTGGTGCCCATGTCAAAGTCAGCTTCACGCTTTCCGCGATTGCCGCGCATTCATGCGGCCGATCCCCAGGAATCCGAGCAAAGCTGGGAGAGCGCCCCGCAATTGCTGGCCGCGCTCAACGGCGCGCACCTGGGGGCCTGGTTCTGGGACATCGAAACCGGGCAGATCAGCTGGTCGCGCGGCACCCAGGCGCTGTTCGGCTTCGACCCGCAAGTGCCACTGCCCAATGACCTGGACTACCTGGACCTGCTGCCCAAGGAAGACCGCAACCGCACCACCCAGGCGGTGCAGGCCATTTTGCGTGGTGAACCGCTGGAACAGGCCCTACGCCACCGCATCCGCTGGCCCGACGGCAGCCTGCACTGGCTGGAAATCAACGGCAGCCTGATCGCCAACAAGGACGGTCGCCCACAGATGATCGGGGTGATCCGCGAGATCACCCGCCAGCGCGAGCGGGAAACGGCGCTGATCAACTCCGAAAAGCGTTTCGCCACCCTGTTCCACCTCAGCCCCAACGTGGTGCTGCTGACCCGCCGCGCCGATGGCCTGATCCACGAGGTCAACCACCATTTCGAGAAGACCCTGGGCTGGGCCGCGCACCAGATCATCAACAAGACCACCGTGGAGCTGGGCCTGTGGGCCGACCCCGAACAGCGCCACAAGATGCTCGAAGCCACGCGCCACACCGGCGAGCCGGTGAACATGGAGGTGCGCTTCTGCGCCAGCTCCGGGCAGATCCACGACGGCATCCTGTGCACCCAGAACATCGAGCTGGAAGGCGACAGCTACCTGCTCAGCACCTTTATCGACACCACCGAGAACAAACGCGCCGAACAGGCCCTCAAGGACAGCCAGGAGCGCCTGGACCTGGCCCTGGACTCGGCGCAACTGGGCACCTGGGACTGGCACATCCCCAGCGGCATGCTCTATGGCTCGGCGCGGGCCGCGCAGTTGCACGGGCTGGAGCCGGTGCCGTTCCACGAGTCCTTCGAGGCTTTTTTCGAAGGCGTGCCGGACGATGAGCGCAACACCATGCGCCAGGCCTACCGCAGCCTGCGCGAAGGGCCGGCAGGCAATTACCAGATCACCTACCGCATCGCCCTGGAAAACGGCGCCTCACGCTACATCGAGAGCCGCGCACGCCTGTATCGCGATGAAAACGGCCAGCCGCTGCGCATGGCCGGCACCCTGCTGGACATCACCGAGCAGGTGGAGCGCGAGCAGCGGCTGGTCAGCTCCGAAGAGAAGTTCGCCAGCCTGTTCCAGGCCAGCACCGACCCCATTTGCGTGACCTTGCAGGCCAGCGGGCACTTCATCGAGATCAACCCCAGCTTCACCCAGACCTTCGGCTGGAGTGCCGACGAGGTCAAGCGCAGCGGCGCCGACGAACTGGGCTTCTGGCTGGACCGCGCCGACCGCCTCAAGCGCATCGAAGAAGTGATCCGCGAACGCGCCCTCAACAACGTGGCCGTGCAGGTGATGCACAAGGACGGGCAGATACTCACCTGCCTGATCTCCAGCCGCCTGATCACCGTGGACAACCAGCCCTGCGTGGTCACTACGCTGCGCGACATCACCCAGCAACAACGCGCGGAAGCGGCGCTCAAGAGCAGCGAGGAAAAGTTCGCCAAGGCGTTTCACTCCAGCCACGACGCCATCACCATCACCGAGCGCGCCAATGGCCGCTACGTAGAGGTCAACGATGGTTTCTGTCGCCTGACCGGCTACAAGGCCGACGAAGTGCTGGGGCGCAGCGTCGATGAGGTGGGCTTCTGGGCCGACCCGCGCGAGCAGGCGCTGCTGATGGCCGAGCTGGACGAGCACGGGCATGTGCACCATCGCGAACTGATCGGGCGCAACAAGCGCGGTGAAACCCTGACGCTGGAAGTGTCCATCGAGCCCATTACCCTCAACGAAATCCCCTGCCTGCTGCTCAACGCCCGCGACGTCAGCCAGCTCAAGAACGCCCAGGCACAGATTCGTCACCTGGCCTACCACGACCCGCTGACCAACCTGCCCAACCGCGCCCTGCTGATGGACCGCCTGAGCCAGCAGATCGCCCTGCTCAAGCGTCACAACCTGCGCGGCGCCCTGCTGTTTCTCGACCTGGACCATTTCAAGCACATCAACGACTCCCTGGGCCACCCGGTGGGCGATACGGTGCTGAAGATCATCACCGCACGCCTGGAAGCCAGCGTGCGTCTGGAAGACACCGTGGCGCGCCTGGGCGGTGACGAGTTCGTGGTGCTGCTGACTGGCCTTGAAGGCACCCGCGCCCAGGTCACCGCCAAGGTCCGCGAACTGGCCGACACCCTGCGCGAACTGCTGGCCGAGCCCATGTCGCTGGACGGCCAGCGCCTGCAGGTGACGCCCAGCATCGGCGTGGCGCTGATCCCCGACCACGGCACCACCCCGGCCGACCTGCTCAAGCGCGCCGACATCGCCCTGTACCGCGCCAAGGATTCGGGACGCAACACCACCCAGCTGTACCACAACAGCATGCAGAAGGCGGCCAGCGAACGCCTGCAAATGGAGAACGACCTGCGCATGGCCGTAGCCCGCGGCGAGCTGAGCCTGCACTTCCAGCCCCAGGTGGACGCCCGCGAAGACCGCATCGTCGGTGCCGAGGTGCTGCTGCGCTGGCACCACCCGCTGCTGGGCCAGCAGTCGCCGGCACAGTTCATTCAGGTATTGGAAGAAAGCGGCCTGATTCTGGAAGTAGGCAGCTGGATCCTCGACGAAGCCTGCAGTGCATGCGCCCAGCTATTGAAGGACGGACTGATCGATGTCGACGATTTCGCCCTGTGCGTCAACATCAGCCCGCGACAGTTTCGCCAGAACGATTTCGTGGAGCGGGTGGCGCGCAGCCTGAGCCAGCACAACCTGCCGTGCACGCTGCTGAAGTTGGAGATTACCGAAGGCATTGTCATCCAGAACCTGGAAGACACCATCAGCAAGATGCGCAGCCTGAAGAAAATGGGGGTCAGCTTTGCCATGGATGATTTTGGCACCGGGTATTCGTCGCTGACCTATCTCAAGCGCCTGCCGGTGGATGCTCTGAAGATTGACCAGTCATTTGTGCGCGATGCGCCGCAGGACCCCAACGATGCCGAGATCGTGCGGGCGATCGTGGCCATGGCGCGCAGCCTGGAGCTGACGGTGATTGCCGAGGGCGTGGAGTTGTCGGAGCAATTGGAGTTTCTGGAGCGGCTGGGGTGCCATTTGTACCAGGGGTATTTGCACAGCCGGCCGTTGCCGTTGGCAGAGTTCAGGCAGATGCTGGTTGAGGATTCCGGGGGTTGAGGGTGGCCTTCAGGGCCTTATCGCGAGCAAGCTTTGCTCCCACAGTGATGAGGCCACCACCGATGTGAGCCTTTACACTGTGGGAGCAAAGCTTGCTCGCGATGAGGCCATCAGCCTCTCCCCCACAAAAAAGGGCGCCACCTGGGCGCCCTTTTCATTGCATCGCGATTACTGCAGCGCTGGCTGCGCCACCCCATTGATCGGGATACGCTTGGCCTTGGCCTCTTCCGGCACCACGCGCAGCAGGTCGATATTGAGCAGCCCGTTGGCCAGGCCCGCCGCTTTCACTTCGATGTGATCCGCCAGGCGGAACGACAGCTTGAACGCGCGCTGGGCAATGCCCTGATGCAGATACGTCACGGTTTCGCCGTTGCCTTCGCGCTTGCCGCCGCTGACGGTCAGCACGCCTTTCTCCACTTGCAGTTCCAGGTCCGATTCCTGGAAGCCTGCCGCGGCAACGACGATGCGGTATTGGTCATCGCCATGTTTTTCGACATTGTAGGGTGGGTAGCTGCTACCCGATTCATTGCGCAACGCCGACTCGAACAGATCGTTGAAACGATCGAAACCCACGGAATGGCGGAACAGTGGGGCGAGGGAAAATGCAGCAGTCATGGTCAATCTCCTGAGATTCAGCAAGGTTTGGTACGCGACCCGACTTCGGCATCGCGTACTAAACAGATAAGGATTGCCAACAGGATTTCAAGAAAGCCCATGAAATTTTTTTTGCGGGCGCGCTCAGGCGGCTGCCAGTGCCTGCACACCCAGCAACTGCCCGACCCGCTCGCAATCGGTCTCGCGCCGCACCAGGGCAAACAGCTCCACCGCCTCCGGGAAGGTGCGCGTCAGCATCGCCAACCACTGCTTCAAGCGTCCCGGCGCCTGGCGCGGGGTAAGGTCGATGACCGCCTGGCGCCAGAACTCCTGCAGCAACGGCATCAGCTCGGCCCAGGTCATGGGCGCCAGTTCGATGCCGGCCTGGGCGGCGGCGATCTGCCGGGCCAGGTCAGGGCGCGACACCAGGCCACGGCCCAGCATGATGTCCGGCACGCCGCTGATCTCGCGGCAGCGGCGCCAGTCATCGACTGTCCACACCTCGCCGTTGGCGTACACCGGCACCTTGACCACATCACGTACTTTGGCCACCCACTCCCAGTGCGCCGGCGGCTTGTAGCCGTCGACCTTGGTACGCGCATGCACCACCAACACCTCGGCGCCACCTTCGGCCAGGGCCTCGGCGCATACCAAAGCGCCGTCGGGGCTGTCGAAGCCCAGGCGCATCTTGGCCGTGACCGGGATATGCGCAGGCACGGCACGGCGCACTTCGCAGAGGATGTTGTTGAGCAGCTCCGGCTCCTTGAGCAACACCGCGCCGCCCCGGGACTTGTTGACCGTCTTGGCCGGGCAGCCGAAGTTCAGGTCGATCACCGGCGCGCCAAGGCTCACCGCCAGCGCGGCGTTGTCGGCCAGGCAGATGGGGTCGGAGCCCAGCAGTTGCACGCGCATCTGCGTACCGGCCGGCGTCACGCAGCCGCTGGCCAGCTCCGGCGCCATCTTGTGGAACACGGCGGGCGGCAACAGCATGTCGTTGACACGAATGAACTCGGTGACACACCAGTCGATACCGCCGACACGGGTCAGCACGTCACGCAGGATGTTGTCGACCAGGCCTTCCATAGGGGCCAGGGCAATGTGCATGGGGAATCTCGGGGGAGGATAAAAAGTGCGGCATTGTAGCATTGTGTTGGCCGCTTCCCGAGCTTCGCCCGGTCCCACAATGGAATGCGTTCCCCATGTGGGGCCGGGCGAAGCTCGGGAAGCGTCCCCCGCGCAGTCAACTGACGCTCATCACCGCCGGCCCATAACCATCAATGAATTCGGGCGGCATGCGCTTGGGCTTGCCGCTGGCCAGGTCGATGCAGCAGAACGTGGTGTGGGCGCGCAACAGCGTCATCCCGTCCCGGGGACGAATCAGCTGGAAACGCCGGGTCATCTTCAGGCGCTGGTCGGAGTCGACGATCCAGGTCGCCATCTGCAACTCATCGTTTTCATACGCGGCCGCCAGATAGTCGATTTCATGACGCACCACCGCCATGGCCCGGTTCAGGCGCCGATACTCGGTCAAATCCAGCCCCAGACGCTGCGAGTGACGCCAGGCACAACGTTCCAGCCAGGTCACGTACACGGCATTGTTGGCGTGCCCCAATCCATCGATATCGTCGGCCCCGACACTCAGGTCGATGACAAACGGCGTAGCCAGATCCCAGTTCATGCGCGCTCTCGCTCCTGCTCCAAAGGCAGGCGCCAGTCTAGCGCACCCTTACGCCGATTGCCTCGCCTGGCTGGGGCTGAGCAGCCCCAGCACGCCTTCGAGCAACTGGGGGTCGGCCAATACCCGTTGATGACCACCGTCAGGCACTACCACCAGGCGGCTGCCGAACCAGGCCTGGTGAATGGCATGGGCCTCGGCCACTGGCACCAGCGGATCGTTGTCGGCATGGACAATCAGGCCCGGCATGTCCAACTGATAGCGGCTGACGTCGAGCTGCGCGGCGGCAATGCCCACCGTGCGCTCCACCTGGCGAATGAACGCCGAACGGGCCCGCGCCGGCAGGCCGACATGGGCGGCGAAATTGCGCAGCATGCCGAGGATGCGCGCAGGGGCCGACACACTGACCAGCACCTCGGCCTTCAACCCCCATTGGCTGGCCAACAAGGCAGCGGCGCCGCCCATGGAGTGGCCGATCACCGCGCGCAGGGGCGGCAGTTCGGCGGCGGCCTCCAGCAAGGCATGGGCAAACAGCACCACGTGGGCCTGAGCGCCCCGCGACCGACCATGCCCCGGCCCCTCCAACGCCACCACGCTGTAACCGGCCTTCAGCAACACTTCAATCAACGCGGCAAATTGCGTGGGCCGCCCTTCCCAACCGTGCATCAACAGCACCGTGGGGCCCTGCCCCCAGCGCAGCACCGACAGGCCGAAGCGCAGGGTGACACGCTCGGCACGCGCCAGCAGCGGCAATTCCCAGTCCTTGGGCGGCCGCGTGTGCGGCTGCATGAAGGCCAGGCGCATGCGCGCGGCGATCTGTTGCGGGGCCAGGTGGCCCAGGGTCTGGTTGACGCCGCGAATCCAGGTGAGCGTGGTCATGTGGCAACTCCCAATGTCAGCGCACCGCAGCCTTCGCCGCGCGCAGGATACGGTCGGACAGGTCGGTCTGGCCCAGCGCACGCCCCAGGGCCAGACCACCAATCATCAGGGCCAGGTCAGCCAGGGCCTTGTCGGTGTCTTCGGGCGTGTCGGCCAACTGCGCCACCAGCAGGTGCAGGTGCTCGATCAGCACCTGGCGAAACGCTTCCGGCAGCCGCCCCATCTCGCCCAGGGCCGTGGGCAGCGGGCAGGCGCGGTCTTCGGCATCGCGGTGATTGCGAGACAGGTAATAGCGAGCCATCAGTGCACGGCGCTCATCGGCCGGTAGATTGGGATCAACCTGGTCAAGCAAGGCACGACGCTGGCCCAGCAGCTGGCTGAAGGCTTCCAGCATCAACGCGTCCTTGCTGTCGAAATGGGCGTAGAAGCCACCAACGGTCATGCCGGCCGCGCCCATTACTTCACTGACGCTCGGGTCGGCCACGCCGCGCAGGATCATGGCCTTGCGGGCGGCCTCGAGAATCTTTTCGCGGCTCTGGGCTTTCTTGTCGAGCATGGAGCACCTCCGAATATTATGGAGATAATATTATGCTCGTAATATTTTTACGCAAGGGGGCATCGCGCACCGCTGGTCGGCAGGCAAAAAGGTGAGGAGGAAGGGTCAAATCGCAGACAAACAAAAGGCCCATTCAACCAGTGAATGAGCCTTAAAAATCCCGCAGAGCGGGCAAATCGTGGCGTCCCCTAGGGGACTCGAACCCCTGTTACCGCCGTGAAAGGGCGGTGTCCTAGGCCACTAGACGAAGGGGACGCAAAACCTTCGAGCAAGTCCGTTTTCACAGACCCTGGCAAATTGGTGGAGCTAAACGGGATCGAACCGTTGACCTCTTGCATGCCATGCAAGCGCTCTCCCAGCTGAGCTATAGCCCCAAATTTATCGTCTTGCGACGCGACAACCCGTTTGCACGTGCCATCACTTAAAAACAAAAGGCTCATCCAAAAGGCGAATGAGCCTCAAAATTCCCGCAGAGCGGGCAAATCGTGGCGTCCCCTAGGGGACTCGAACCCCTGTTACCGCCGTGAAAGGGCGGTGTCCTAGGCCACTAGACGAAGGGGACGCAAAACCTTCGAGCAAGTCCGCTTTCACGAACCCTGGCAAATTGGTGGAGCTAAACGGGATCGAACCGTTGACCTCTTGCATGCCATGCAAGCGCTCTCCCAGCTGAGCTATAGCCCCAAATTTATCGTCTTGCGACGCAGCGACCAAAACAGCATCACTAGTTTAAAATGGCGTCCCCTAGGGGACTCGAACCCCTGTTACCGCCGTGAAAGGGCGGTGTCCTAGGCCACTAGACGAAGGGGACAAAACCTTCTTACCAAGATCAGTCTGGATCTGATCTGACCGAAGTCAAACAACGACTTCAGGCCTGGAAATTTGGTGGAGCTAAACGGGATCGAACCGTTGACCTCTTGCATGCCATGCAAGCGCTCTCCCAGCTGAGCTATAGCCCCACAATCTTCAGCGCTTCGCATTTCTGCGTGTTGCTGTGTGGACGGGGCGCATATTAAGACCGGATCGAAGGGCTGTCAAACTTATTTTTGAAAAATTTCAAAAGTTTTTTCCAGCAATACAACCACTTACCGACGAAACGGGCGCCCTGCCCCGGATTTGCTGGGTCAGTCAGGCGATAGACCCAACAAACATCTCTGTGGGAGCGGGCTCTGCCCGCGAAGCAGACACTGCGGTGTTCTTTTCGCGGGCAGAGCCCGCTCCCACAAAAAGCAGGTCAGGCGATGCTGGCCAGCAGCTTTTCCCATTCCTTGTTTTCTTTCTTCGACACGCCGCCCAGCAGGTCCAACGCCTGGCGCAGACGGAAGCGGGTCAGGTCCGGACCGAGGATTTCCATGGCGTCCAGCACCGACACCGAGCTGGCCTGGCCAGTGATGGCAGCGAACATCAGCGGCATGGCATCACGCAGCTTCAAGCCCAGGGACTCGACCACGGCCTGGATGGTGGCGGTGATACGGTCCTTCTCCCAGGCACGCAGGGACTCCAGTTTCCACAGGATCAACTGCATCACCTGGCGAACCTGGTCAGCCGACAGTTTCTTGTGTTCGAACAGCGCGGCGTCCAGTTGCAGGCCGCCGGCGAAGAAGAAGCCGCCCAGCGGTGCGATCTGGCTGAAGGTTTCGACGCGGCCCTGTACGTGCGGCGCGATCTTCATCATGTAGTCGGCGTTGAACGCCCACTTCTGCACGCGTGCAGCGAACTCCTGCACCGGCAGTTCGCGCAGCCACTGGCCGTTGAGCCAGGACAGCTTCTCGATGTCGAAGATCGGCCCGCCCAGGGACACGCGCGACAGATCGAAGTGCTCGACCATCTCGGCCAGCGAGAACTTCTCGCGCTCGTCAGGCATCGACCAGCCCATGCGGCCCAGGTAGTTGAGCATCGCTTCAGGCATGAAGCCCATGCGCTCGTAGAACGTCACCGAGGTAGGGTTCTTGCGCTTGGACAGCTTGCTCTTGTCGGGATTGCGCAGCAGCGGCATGTAGCACAGCGCCGGTTGCTCCCAACCGAAGTACTCGTACAGCTTCATCAGCTTGGGCGCCGACGGCAGCCACTCTTCGCCGCGCAGTACGTGGGTGATGCCCATCAGGTGGTCGTCCACCACGTTGGCCAGGAAGTACGTCGGCAGGCCGTCGGTCTTCATCAGCACCTGCATGTCCATGCGATCCCACGGGATCTCGACATTGCCACGCAGCATGTCCGGCACCACGCACACGCCTTCGGTCGGCACTTTCATGCGGATCACGTGCGGTTCGCCAGCGGCCAGGCGAGCCGCCACTTCCTCTTTCGACAGCAGCAGCGCGCGGCCGTCGTAGCGTGGTGTTTCACCGCGGGCCATCTGCTCGGCACGCATCTGGTCCAGCTCTTCGGCGGTGCAGAAGCACGGGAAGGCATGGCCCATGTCTACCAGTTGCTGGGCGTACTGCTTGTAGATCTCGCCACGCTCGCTCTGCCGGTACGGGCCGTGCGGGCCGCCGACGTCCGGGCCTTCGCTCCACTCGATGCCCAGCCAGCGCAAGGCGTCGAAGATCTGCTGTTCGGACTCGCGGGTCGAACGCAGCTGGTCGGTGTCTTCGATGCGCAGGATGAACTCGCCGCCATGCTGTTTGGCAAAGCAGTAGTTGAACAGAGCAATGTAGGCCGTGCCGACATGGGGGTCGCCAGTAGGCGATGGCGCGATACGAGTGCGAACGGTGGTCATGGTGTTCTCGGACAATAATATGAAACAAAGTAGGCGATGTTAGCAGGGCTGAGGTCTCAGGCTCCAGCAATGCGCCACATTACCGGCTATCAACGGCATGATTGCCGCTTGCCGGTGGCCAGCCAACCCCCGATTATCCCCGCTTGGCACCCTGCCCCACCCTTTCGACGGATCGACCATGCCTGCGCCGCTCAAACGCCGACTGCTGATGTTCGCCACCCTGGTTCTGCTGATTGCCGCCGGTTTCTTCGGCCACTGGTGGTTCAAGGGCCGGTTCCTGGAAACCACCGACAATGCCTACGTGCAAGGCGAGATCACCCGCGTCTCCAGCCAGCTGGGCGCGCGCATCGACCAGGTGCTGGTGCAGGACAACCAGCACGTGAGCAAGGGCGACCTGCTGGTAACCCTGGACGCCGCCGACTTCCAATTTGCCGTGGAGCGCGCCCAGGCCACCCTCGACACCCGCCAGGCCGAGCGTCTGCAAGCGCAGAGCAAACTGGCCCAGCAAGGCAGCCTGATTGCCGCCGGCGAAGCCCAGGTGGTGGCCAGCCAGGCCACCCTGGGGCGCAGCCAGATCGACCTGAACCGCGCCGAGGCCCTGCGCAAGCCCGGCTACGTCTCGGAGGAACGGGTAACGACGCTGTCCGCCGACACCCGCGTCGCGCACTCCCAGGTCAGCAAGGCCCAGGCCGACCTGCAAGGCCAGCGCCAGCAGGTCAACGCGCTGAACGCCGAGATCAAGCGCCTGGACGCGCAGATCGCCACCGCCCGCACCGACCTGGCCCAGGCCCAGGTCAACCTGGCGCGCAGCCAGATCCACGCGCCCATCAGCGGCCTGATCGGCCAGCGCGCCGCCCGCCCCGGCCAGTACGTACAGCCCGGCGCCTACCTGCTGTCGATCGTGCCAGACGAGAACATCTGGGTGCAGGCCAACTTCAAGGAAACCCAGATCGGCCGCATGCAACCGGGCCAAACCGCGCACCTGACCTTCGACAGCTACCCCGACCAGCCCATCGAGGGTCGCGTCGAAAGCCTGTTCGCCGCCTCGGGTGCGCAGTTCAGCCTGCTGCCACCCGACAACGCCACCGGCAACTTCACCAAGGTGGTGCAGCGCATCCCGGTGAAACTGACTTTCGCCCCCGACAACCCGCTGCACGGCAAGATCCGCCCGGGCATGTCCGTGACCGTCAGTGTCACCGTCGCCGATGGCCGGTGATCAACTGCTGCGCCCGGTGGGCGAGCCCTCCCGGCGCGACTGGATCGCGGTGATGAGCGTGATGCTCGGCGCCTTCATGGCGGTGCTGGACATCCAGATCACCAACGCCTCGCTCAAGGACATCCAGGGCGCCCTGTCGGCCACCCTGGAGGAAGGTTCGTGGATATCCACGTCCTACCTGGTGGCCGAGATCATCATGATCCCCCTCACCGCCTGGCTGGTGCAGTTGCTGTCGGCACGGCGGCTGGCGGTGTGGGTGTCGCTGGGTTTCCTGGCCTCCTCCCTGCTGTGCTCCATGGCCTGGAACCTGGAAAGCATGATCGTGTTCCGCGCCATGCAGGGCTTCACCGGCGGCGCGCTGATCCCGCTGGCGTTCACCCTCACGCTGATCAAGCTGCCCGAGCATCACCGCGCCAAGGGCATGGCCATGTTCGCCATGACCGCCACCTTCGCGCCCTCGATCGGCCCGACCCTGGGCGGCTGGCTGACCGAGCATCTCGGCTGGCAGTACATCTTCTACATCAACGTGCCGCCCGGCCTGCTGATGATCGCCGGGCTGCTCTACGGCCTGGAAAAGAAGGCGCCGCACTGGGAGCTGCTGAAAAGCACCGACTACGCCGGCATCCTCACCCTGGGCGTGGGCCTGGGTTGCCTGCAGGTGTTTCTGGAGGAAGGCCACCGCCAGGACTGGCTGGAGTCCACCGAAATCGTGGTGCTGGCGGTGATCGCCCTGCTCAGCCTGATCACCTTCGTGATAGTGCAGGTATCGCGACCCAACCCACTGATCAACCTGCGCATTTTGCGCAACCGCAACTTCGGTTTGTCGAGCATCGCCAGCCTGGGCATGGGCGTGGGGCTGTACGGCTCGATCTACCTGCTGCCGCTGTACCTGGCCCAAGTGCAGAACTACAACGCCCTGCAGATTGGCGAAGTGATCATGTGGATGGGCCTGCCGCAGCTGGTGCTGATCCCGCTGGTGCCGCAGTTGATGAAGGTGATATCGCCCAAGATCCTCTGCACCCTGGGCTTCGGCCTGTTCGGCCTGGCGAGCTTTTCCTCGGGGGTGCTGAACCCGGACTTTGCCGGCGCCCAGTTCAACCAGATCCAGATCATCCGCGCCCTGGGCCAGCCACTGATCATGGTGACCATCTCGCTGATCGCCACCGCCTACCTGCAGCCCCAGGACGCAGGCTCGGCGTCGAGCCTGTTCAACATCCTGCGCAACCTGGGCGGCGCCATCGGCATTGCACTGCTGGCAACATTGCTGGATGCGCGCACCAAGGTGTATTTCGATTACCTGCGCGAGGCGGTGGTGCCGGGCAACCCGCAGGTGGCGGAGCGCCTGGGGCAGTTGAGCGAACGGCTGGGCAGTGACACGGCGGCGTTGGGGCGCATGAGCGAGATCGTGCATCAGCAGGCGCTGATCATGGCCTACAACGATGCGTTTCACTGGGTGGGGCTGGGGTTGGGGATTGCGATGGTGGCGGTGTTGTTGACGCGGGCGTTGCCGAAGGGGGTGGGGGTGGTTGCGGCGCATTGAGGATTTGTGGAGTCTGGTTCCCGGGCAGAGCCCGGTCCTACACCGGTCGCGGCAGTGGTGTCAGGGATGCAAAGCGGTCCGCCTTTGGTGGCACCGCAGACCTATCTCTGGAATCCCAAAAGCGGTGCG
>KI547176.1:105863-120482 GCA_000497835.1 gamma proteobacterium L18
GCTTTGCCTACCTGACACCACTGCCGCGACCGGTGTAGGACCGGGCTCTGCCCGGGAACCAGACACCGCGGTTCACCCGCGGTGCAGCTTGCTCATCAGCTCCGCCTCGGCCTGGGTCAACCCGCAGGACTGGGTCAGCTCGTCGACGCTGGCGCCCATGCCCACCAGGCGCGCGGCCTGGGCGAAGGACAGGCTGGAGGGGTCACGCTGTTCCAGCATGCTCAGCTTGTCAGGCAGGGGCGCGACCACCGCGCGCAGCTCGTGAATGTCTTCACCCATGCGCACGGTGCCGTTCTGGTAATCCTCGACACGGCGCGCCAGGTCCTTGATGCGCTGGTCGCGAATGGCATCGCCGGCCGCCTGCTGGGCGGCGATCTCACGCTGCCCACGGATGGTGGACAGCAGTACCGCGAGCGTGGCCACCCACAGGATGGCCAGCACGATGACGCCTACCTCTAAAATCAATCAGATGCTCTCCAGCTCGGACCACTCTTCCTCGGTCATCATCTTGTCCAGCTCAACCAGAATCAGCAGCTCGCCGTTCTTGTTGCACACGCCCTGGATGAACTTGGCCGATTCTTCGTTACCCACGTTCGGAGCAGTTTCCACTTCCGACTGGCGCAGGTAAACCACCTCCGCCACGCTGTCCACCAGAATACCGACGACTTGCTTGTCGGCTTCGATGATGACGATACGGGTGTTGTCGCTGACGTCAGCCGGCATCAGGCCGAAGCGCTGGCGGGTGTCGATCACGGTGACCACGTTGCCGCGCAGGTTGATGATGCCCAGCACGTAGCTGGGCGCGCCCGGCACCGGGGCGATTTCGGTGTAGCGCAGTACTTCCTGTACCTGCATCACGTTGATGCCATACGACTCATTATCCAGGCGAAAGGTTACCCACTGCAGAATAGGATCTTCGGAACCTTGTGCAGACGACTTCTTCATACCCCTAACCTCTCGAAAACCGTGATGACGGTGTGTGTGCAGTACAGTGGCGCCGGCGCGGCGCCGCTTGTCATTTAAGTTGTTGCATGTGTTTCACGGCGCCGCTGGCAATCAGTTCGGCCAGGGCCGAGACGTCCAGCAGCGCGCACATGTGTTCGATCACCGTGCCGGCCAGCCACGGCCGTTGGCCGCGCTGGCTGCGCCACTTGATCTCGGCCGGGTCCAGGCGCAGCGAGCGGCTGACCTGATGCACCGCCAGCCCCCACTCGTAGCCCTGCACCGAAATCACGTACTGCAGCCCCTGCTGGAAGTCGTCGCGGTAGCGGTCGGGCATCACCCAGCGCGCCGTGTCGAGCACCTTCAGGTTGCCGGCCTGGCTGGGCAGTATCCCCAAAAACCAGTTCGGCTGGCCGAACAGCGGCGTCAGTTCATGGCCGGCCAGGGCATAGATCGAGCCCAGGCACACCAGCGGCACCGCCAGGGTCAGGCCGGCCACGTCGAACAGCAGGCACTCGAAAGGCTCTGCGGCCCAACTGGGACGGCCGTCGACCGTGGCCGGCGGCACAGCGCCCGGAGGCGTTGGCCGATGGACTTCCACCACAGGTTCCACCGGTGTTGCCACTATTTCGGCAGCAGGCGGCGAAACTTGCGCGGGCGGCTCTACCACTGGCGCAGGTGGCGTTACCACGGGCGCAGGCGCCGGCACCACTTCAGGGGCGCGGGCTACAGGCGGCGGCGCAACCTGGGCCTTGGGCTCGGGGCGCGCATCGCGCACCTGCTCTTCCAGCACGGCAGCCTGGAACTCGTCCAGGGCATCGTTGCTGGCTTCAAGCTCTTCGGTGGCGTCCTGCAGCAGGCCGTCCAGGTAGGACTGCAAGGCCAGCTGCGGCTTGGTAGCGGTAAACACCGTGCGGTTCATCAAGCCACCTGCGCGACAAGTTGCTGCGCCAGCAAATGCTTGAGCAGCACGCGGTAGGCGAGGACGCCGCGGCTTTTGGGGTCGAACTGCGACGGGGTCTGGCCTTTGCTGCTGGCGTCACGCAGGCGCGTGTCCACCGGAATGAAGCCCTGCCAAATTTGCTCCGGGTAGGCATCCTTGAGCACGCGCAAGGTGCCAATGGACGCCTGGGTACGACGGTCGAACAGGGTCGGCACGATGCTGAACGGCAGCGGCTGCTTGCGCGAACGATTGATCATGGCAAGGGTGCTGACCATGCGCTCCAGGCCCTTGACCGCCAGGTATTCGGTTTGCACCGGGATCACCAACTGCTGGCTGGCCGCCAGGGCGTTGACCATCAGCACGCCCAGCAAGGGCGGGCTGTCGATAATGGCGTAGTCGAAGTCCTGCCACAGCTGCGCCAAGGTTTTGGCGATCACCAGGCCCAAACCGCTTTGGCCAGGCGATTGACGCTCCAGGGTGGCCAGCGCCGTGCTGGAGGGCAGCAGCGCCACCTTTTCGTCGCTGGTGGGCAGCAACAATTGCCCCGGCAAGCCCGCCGGCACCTGCCCCTTGTGCAGGAACAAGTCGTAGCAGCTGTGCTCCAGCGCATCGGGGTTGTGCCCGAAGTAGCTGGTCATGGAACCGTGCGGGTCAAGGTCGACCACGACCACGCGCTTGCCCGCCTCGGCCAGCAGGCCGGCCAGGGCGATGGAGGTGGTGGTCTTGCCGACACCACCTTTTTGGTTGGCTACTGCCCAGACTCTCATGGGATTGTTTCCTCCCGGCACGGCAGCGAAGGCCTACCGAGACATGCGACTCAAGTTATAAAGCCGGTGACGGGGAATTGACAGCATTGCCCCTTACCGACTGCGATACGGGCGACGGTGCAGTTTGTGTGCCAGCACGACGTAACGC
Source organism: gamma proteobacterium L18 (assembly GCA_000497835.1). Classification (GTDB taxonomy): domain Bacteria; phylum Pseudomonadota; class Gammaproteobacteria; order Pseudomonadales; family Pseudomonadaceae; genus Aquipseudomonas. The sequence continues at coordinate 108,664 of KI547176.1, forward strand.
CGCATCCGGCGTGACATTGGCGCTGCCGGCACCGGTAATACTGCGACGTACATCCAGGTTGCGCGAGATCACCAGCACCACGCGACGGTTGTGGGCACGCCCGTCGGCGGTGGCATTGGTGTCGATGGGCTGGAATTCGCCGTAGCCCACCGAGGCCATGCGCGATGGGTTGATGCCCTCCATCGCCAGCATGCGCACGATGCTCGACGCCCGCGCCGACGACAGCTCCCAGTTGGTGGGGTACTGCGCGGTGCGGATCGGCTGGTCGTCGGTAAACCCTTCCACATGGATGGGGTTGCCGAACGGTTTGATGATATCGGCCACCTTGGCAATGATGCTGAACGCCTTGTCGCTGGGGATGGCGTCGCCACTGCCGAACAGCAAACCGGACTTGAGCTCGATCTCGATCCACAGTTCGTTGCCGCGCACGGTCAACTGGTTGGACTTGATCAGGTCGCCGAAGCCGTCACGCACCTGGTCGGCGATGCTTTTGAGCGGATCTTGCGCAGCGCTGGCAATACCGGCGTCGGGCTGTTCGCTGTCGGTCACCAACGGCTCGGAGGGGCGCATGGTCAGCGGCCGCTCGTCACCGATGGGGATGGGCTTGAGGCTGCGTTGGGGGTCGTTGAACACCCCCACCAGCGCCTGGGACAAGACTTTGTACTTGCCTTCGTTGATCGACGAGATCGAGTACATCACCACGAAAAAGGCGAACAGCAAGGTGATGAAGTCCGCATAGGACACCAGCCAGCGTTCGTGATTTTCGTGCTCTTCGGTATGACGACGGCGGGCCATGACTAATCCCTCACTCCATGAAGCCTTGCAGCTTGAGCTCGATGGAACGCGGGTTCTCGCCTTCGGCAATCGACAGGATGCCTTCGAGCAGCATTTCGCGGTACAGCGCCTGGCGCACGGCGATGGCCTTGAGCTTGTTGGCAATGGGCAGCAGGATCAGGTTGGCCGTGGCCACGCCGTAGATGGTGGCCACGAAGGCGACGGCAATGCCGTTGCCCAGCTGCGAAGGGTCGGCCAGGTTGCCCATCACATGGATCAGGCCCATCACCGCACCGATGATACCGATGGTGGGCGCGTAGCCGCCCATGCTCTCGAACACCTTGGCGGCCTGGATATCGCGGGCTTCCTGGGTGAGGAAGTCCACTTCCAGGATGCTGCGGATGGCCGCCGGCTCCGCGCCGTCCACCAGCAGTTGCAGGCCCTTGCGCGAATAGCTGTCAGGCTCGCTGTCGGCCACCGACTCCAGGCCCAGCAGGCCTTCCTTGCGGGCGGTGAGGCTCCAGTTGACCACGCGGTCGATGCCGCCAGCCAGGTCGATGCGCGGCGGGAACAGAATCCAGATGACGTTCTGCATGGCGCGCTTGAACGCGCTGATCGGCGATTGCAGCAGGCAGGCCGCCAGCGTGCCGCCGACCACGATCAACGCCGCGGGGCCGTTGATCAGTGCCGACAGGTGACCGCCTTCCAGGAAGTTGCCGCCGATGATGGCGATGAAGGCCAGCAACAGGCCCAGTAAGCTGAGTACGTCCATCAGACACAGGCCTCGACCAGGTGCCGACCGATGTCGTCGAGGCCGTACACGGCATCAGCGAGGTTGGCTTTGACGATGGCCATGGGCATACCGTAGATCACGCAGCTGGCCTCATCCTGGGCCCAGACGTGGCTGCCACCCTGTTTGAGCAGACGCGCGCCTTCGCGGCCGTCCGCCCCCATGCCGGTCAGCACCACGGCCAGCACCTTGTCGCCATAGGATTTGGCGGCCGAACCGAAGGTGATGTCCACGCACGGCTTGTAATTGAGGCGCTCGTCACCCGGCAGGATTTTCACCGTGCCACGGCCGTCGACCATCATCTGCTTGCCACCGGGGGCCAGCAGGGCCAGGCCTGGGCGCAGCACGTCGCCGTCCTCGGCTTCCTTGACGCTGATGCGACACAGCTTGTCCAGACGCTCGGCGAACGCCTTGGTGAAGGCCGCCGGCATGTGCTGGATCAGCACAATGGGCGCCGGGAAGCTGGCGGGCAGCTGGGTCAGCACGCGCTGCAGGGCCACCGGGCCGCCGGTGGACGTACCGATGGCCACCAGCTTGTAGTTCTTGCGCTTGGGCGCCGGCGACGACGGCGCATGGCTGGCCGCAGCCGGGGCATGGCTGCTGACCGGCGTGCGGACTGGCGCAGGCCGTGGCGCTGGGGCGTGACTGCTGGCCAGGCTGCTGGTGGCCGCAGGCGCTGGTGCAGGCGCCGGGGCTACCGGGGCCGGGGCGCTGTAGGCGCTGAAACGACGATTACTGCGCGAGATGGTATGCACCTTCTCGCACAGCATCTGCTTGACCTTCTCGGGGTTGCGCGAGATGTCTTCAAAATTCTTGGGCAGGTAATCCACCGCCCCCGCGTCCAGCGCATCCAGGGTCACCCGGGCGCCTTCGTGGGTCAGCGAGGAGAACATCAGCACCGGGGTCGGGCAACGTTGCATGATATGACGCACGGCGGTAATGCCGTCCATCATGGGCATTTCGTAGTCCATGGTGATGACATCGGGCTTGAGCGACTGAGCCAGCTCGATCGCCTCCTTGCCATTGGTCGCAGTGCCCACTACCTGGATAGCGGGGTCCGACGAAAGAATTTCCGAGACGCGGCGGCGGAAGAAACCGGAATCATCCACCACCAGGACCTTGACTGCCATAAACACTCCATTAGGGGGCGGGCGCACCTTGCGCCCTGCCCCCGGAATCAAATACGCCGCGCTGCGTAGCGCTTGAGCATGCTCGGAACATCGAGAATCAGGGCGATGCGACCGTCACCGGTAATGGTGGCGCCCGACATGCCCGGCGTACCCTGGAGCATCTTGCCCAGTGGCTTGATGACAACCTCTTCCTGGCCCACCAGTTGATCGACCACGAAGCCGATGCGCTGTGTGCCCACCGACAGAATCACCACGTGGCCTTCACGCTGTTCCTCGTGCGCAGCCGAACTGACCAGCCAGCGCTTGAGGTAGAACAGTGGCAGCGCCTTGTCGCGCACGATCACCACTTCCTGACCGTCGACCACGTTGGTGCGCGACAGGTCCAGGTGGAAAATCTCGTTGACGTTGACCAGCGGGAAAGCGAAGGCCTGGTTGCCCAGCATCACCATCAGGGTCGGCATGATCGCCAGGGTCAACGGCACCTTGATGACGATCTTCGAACCCTGGCCCTTGGCCGAGTAGATGTTGATCGAGCCGTTGAGCTGGGAGATCTTGGTTTTCACCACGTCCATGCCCACGCCGCGGCCCGACACGTCGGAAATCTCGGTCTTGGTGGAGAAGCCCGGGGCGAAAATCAGGTTGTAGCAGTCGGTCTCGCTCAGGCGGTCGGCTGCATCCTTGTCCATCAGGCCTTTTTCAACGGCCTTGGCACGCAGAACGTTGGGGTCCATGCCCTTGCCGTCATCGCTGATGGACAAGAGGATATGGTCGCCTTCCTGCTCGGCGGACAGCACCACCTTGCCGTTGCGCGATTTGCCGGCGGCTTCGCGCTCTTCGGGGGTTTCCACGCCGTGGTCGACGGCGTTGCGCACCAAGTGCACCAGCGGGTCGGCCAGGGCCTCCACCAGGTTTTTGTCCAGGTCGGTCTCTTCGCCGATCAGCTCCAGGTTGATCTCTTTCTTGAGCTGGCGTGCCAGGTCGCGAACCTGGCGAGGGAAGCGGCCAAAGACCTTCTTGATCGGCTGCATGCGGGTCTTCATGACCGCGGTCTGCAGGTCGGCGGTCACCACGTCCAGGTTGGACACTGCCTTTTGCATGGACTCGTCGCCGCTGTTGGCACCCAGGCGCACCAGACGGTTACGCACCAGCACCAGCTCGCCGACCATGTTCATGATTTCGTCCAGCCGCGCGGTGTCGACGCGCACGGTGGTTTCCGCTTCGCTGGGGGCGTGCTTTTCGGCAGCCGGGGCAGCAGCGCGAGCCGGGGCAGGCGCGGCGGCAGCCTTGGCCGGTGCCGGGGCGGCAGCGGGCTTGGCGGCCGGCTTGGCAGCCACCGGGGCAGCCACGGCAGCAGCGCTGGCAGCAGGTTCGGTGAACTTGCCCTTGCCGTGCAGCTCGTCGAGCAGGGATTCGAATTCGTCGTCGGTGATCAGGTCACCGCCAGCCGCCTTCGGTGCTTCGCCTGCAACAGGCGCGGCATCGGCGGGCTTGGCATCATTTGCCAGGGCGTCGGGCACAAAAGAGCCCTTGCCATGCAGCTGATCCAGCAAGGCTTCGAATTCGTCATCGGTGATTTCGTCGCTGGCCGCACCACTGGCGGCAGCCGGCGCAGCCGGGGTTGCCACGGCGTCAGGCGCGAACTGGCCCTTGCCATGCAACTGGTCCAGCAGCGACTCGAATTCGTCGTCGGTGATTTCGTCGCTGTCGGCGGCAGGCGCCTGACTGGCCGGTGCCTGGGCAACGGGCGCTTCGGCCTGGGCCTTGGCGGCATTGAGCGAGTCAAGCAGTTGTTCGAATTCGCTGTCAGTGATGTCGCCTGAATCGGCAACTTCTTCGGCTTCCGGTGCCGGCTCCTCGACCACCGCCACGGCCTCTTCAGGGCCCGCAGGCTCCGCCAGGCGTGACAATGCTGCGAGCAGCTCAGGGGTGGCCGGGGTGATGTCGGTACGTTCGCGCACTTCGCTGAACATGCCGTTCACCGCGTCGAGTGCTTCAAGCACCACGTCCATCAGCTCCGAGTCGACGCGACGCTCACCCTTGCGCAAGATGTCGAAGACGTTCTCGGCGATGTGACAGCACTCCACCAGCTCGTTGAGCTGGAGGAAGCCGGCGCCCCCTTTTACAGTGTGAAAACCGCGAAAAATTGCATTGAGCAAATCACCGTCATCGGGTCGGCTTTCCAGCTCGACCAATTGTTCGGAAAGTTGCTCAAGAATTTCACCGGCTTCTACCAGGAAATCCTGGAGGATTTCTTCGTCGGCGCCGAAGCTCATTTAACGTGCCCCTTAAAAACCAAGACTGGATAGCAGATCGTCGACATCGTCCTGACCGGACACAACGTCTTCACGTTTATCGGCATGAATCTGCGGACCTTCACCCCGAGTGGGATGTTTTTCTTGATCTTTTTCTGCACGAAGCTGATCACGATCGTGTTCGATACCCGCAAAGCGGTCTACCTGGCTGGCCATGAGCACCAGCTTGAGCAGATTGCTCTCCACTTCCGTGACCAATTGGGTCACACGCTTGATCACCTGACCGGTAAGGTCCTGGTAATCCTGCGCCAGCAGAATGTCGTTCAGCGCGCCGGAGACCTTGCGGGTGCCCTGCTCGCTTTGCGTCAGAAAGCCGTCGACACGTTTCACCAGCTCGCGGAATTCGGCAGCGCCGACTTCCTTGCGCATGAAACGCTGCCAATCGGCGCTCAGCGCCTTGGCATCGGTGCTCAGCTCATTGAGCACCGGCGTGCTCTGCTCCACCAGGTCCATGGTGCGGTTGGCCGCACCCTCGGTGAGCCTGACCACATAAGAGAGGCGCTCGGTAGCATCCGTGATCTGTGAAACTTCCTCGGCTTGCGGCATGTGTGGGTCAATCTGGAAACTGACGATCGCACTGTGCAACTCGCGGGTGAGCTTGCCAACTTCTTGGTACAGGCCACGATCACGGGTCTGGTTCAGCTCATGGATCAATTGCACAGCGTCGCCGAACTTGCCCTTTTCCAGGCTTTCGACCAACTCCTGCGCATGTTTCTTCAGGGTCGACTCGAAGTCGCCCAAAGATGAGTTCTTATGCTCCATAGCACCCCCGTGGCGGACATCAGCTATTGACGCGCTCGAAAATCTTCTCGATTTTCTCTTTCAGCACTTGTGCCGTGAATGGCTTGACCACGTAGCCGTTGACGCCAGCCTGGGCCGCTTCGATGATCTGCTCGCGCTTGGCCTCGGCGGTCACCATCAGCACCGGCAGGTGCTTGAGGCGATCATCGGCGCGCACCTGGCGCAGCAGGTCGATGCCGGACATGCCAGGCATGTTCCAGTCGGTCACCAGGAAGTCGAAGCTGCCGCTGTGCAGCATCGGCAGTGCGGTAGTGCCGTCATCGGCTTCCTGGGTATTGGTGAAGCCCAGGTCGCGCAACAGGTTCTTGATGATCCGCCGCATCGTCGAGAAGTCGTCAACGATGAGGATTTTCATGTTCTTGTCCAATTAGACCTCCAAGCAGTCTTAAACGCGTCCGGTCCCCGAACGCGCATTCAATCAAATCTGGCTAGTGCACTACATGACGTGCGGCAAGGAAAATACCCATGCCGCATCCCCAAATCCAGCCCGGCAGCCCTGCAATTTACTTTCGTGGGAGCGGGCTCTGCCCGCGAAGCAGCCACCGCGGTGCCTGATTCGCGGGCAGAGCCCGCTCCCACAGGGGCAATTACAGTGATGCCCGAACCTTGAAAACCCCGTTCAGGCGCGTGCGCGCCACTCGCCCAGCCGGCTGCGCAGACGGGCCGCGCACTGGCTATGCAACTGGCTGACCCGCGACTCGCTGACCCCCAGCACTTCGCCGATCTCCTTGAGGTTCAGTTCCTCATCGTAATAGAGGGCCAGAACCAGACGCTCGCGCTCCGGAAGATTGGCAATGGCGTCGGTCAAGGCCGCCTGGAAGCGCTCGTCTTCCAGGTCCCGCGATGGCTCAAGGCCCGCGCTGGCGCCATCCTCGTGCAGGCCTTCATGCTCGCCGTCCTGCAACAGGTCGTCGAAGCTGAACAGGCGACTGCCCAGGGTGTCGTTCAAAATCGCGTAGTAATCATCCAGACTCAACTGGAGTTCGGCCGCAACCTCATGATCTTTAGCGTCGCGACCGGTTTTCGCTTCGATAGCGCGAATCGCGTCACTGACCATGCGGGTATTGCGGTGCACCGACCGCGGCGCCCAGTCACCCTTGCGCACCTCATCGAGCATGGCACCACGGATGCGGATACCGGCGTAGGTCTCGAAACTGGCCCCCTTGGTGGAGTCGTACTTGGTCGACACCTCCAGCAGGCCGATCATACCGGCCTGGATCAGGTCTTCGACCTGAACGCTGGCCGGCAGGCGCGCCAGCAAGTGGTAGGCAATACGCTTGACCAGCGGCGCATAGCGCTCGATCAGTTCGTACTGCTGAGACTCGCGGGAGGCCTTGCTGTACATCCGATAGCCGCTGGCGCTCATGATACCGGCCCTGCACTGGTCTGCTGCACCAGGCGCTCGACGAAGAACTCCAGGTGCCCGCGTGGGTTGGCTGGCAACGGCCAGGTGTCGACCTTCTGGGCGATGGCCTTGAAGGCCAGCGCGCATTTGGAGCGTGGGAACGCTTCATACACCGCGCGCTGTTTCTGCACGGCCTTGCGCACGCATTCGTCATACGGCACGGCGCCCACGTACTGCAGGGCCACGTCGAGGAAACGGTCGGTCACCTTGGTCAGCTTGGCAAACAGGTTACGGCCTTCCTGCGGGCTCTGGGCCATGTTGGCCAGCACGCGGAAGCGGTTCATGCCGTAATCGCGGTTCAGCAGCTTGATCAGCGCGTAGGCGTCGGTGATCGAAGTCGGCTCGTCGCACACCACCAGCAACACTTCCTGGGCGGCGCGCACGAAGCTGACCACCGAGTCGCCGATGCCGGCCGCGGTGTCGATCACCAGCACATCGAGGTTGTCACCGATGTCACTGAAGGCCTGGATCAGGCCTGCGTGTTGAGCGGGTGTCAGGTGCACCATGCTCTGGGTGCCGGACGCAGCCGGCACGATGCGGATGCCACCAGGGCCCTGGAGCAGCACATCGCGCAGCTCGCAGCGGCCCTCGATCACATCGGCGAGGGTTCTTTTCGGTGTCAGTCCCAGCAGGACGTCGACGTTCGCCAGGCCAAGGTCTGCGTCCAACAACATCACACGACGACCCAGTTCGGCCAGCGCCAGAGACAAGTTCACTGACACGTTGGTCTTGCCGACGCCGCCTTTGCCGCCTGTAACGGCGATCACCTGTACGGGATGCATGCTGCCCATGTTCGTTCTTTACCTTGTCTTACTTAGACCGAGGCCACATGACTGGCTGCGCTTTCAACAACTTGAAGAATGCCCGGCAGACCAACAATGTAGGTAGATTGCAACGACTTCATAACATTCACCTCAGCCAACACGTTTACTCGGGCTGTGGTAGAGATCAGCGAACATATCGGCCATGGCCTCTTCGCTGGGCTCATCCTGCATTTGCACGTTCACCGCGCGGCTGACCAACTGGTGCCGTCGTGGCAAGTGCAAATCGTCCGGAATGCGTGGCCCGTCGGTGAGATAAGCCACTGGTAGTTCATGACCAATCGCCAGGCTCAGCACTTCGCCCAAGCTTGCCGATTCGTCCAATTTCGTCAGGATACAACCTGCCAGCCCACAACGCTTGTAACTATGGTATGCAGCCGTCAACACTTGCTTCTGGCTGGTGGTGGCCAGCACCAGGTAATTGCGCGACTTGATGCCGCGACCGGCCAGGCTTTCCAGCTGCAGGCGCAGGGCCGGGTCGCTGGCTTGCAGGCCGGCGGTGTCGATCAGGACCACGCGCTTGCGCAGCAGCGGCTCCAGCGCCTGGGCCAGGGACTGGCCCGGGTCGACATGGGTCACCGGCACATTGAGAATGCGACCCAGGGTCTTGAGCTGCTCCTGGGCACCGATGCGGAAGCTGTCCATGCTCACCAGCGCGATGTTCTGCGCGCCGTACTTGAGCACGTAACGGGCTGCCAGCTTGGCCAGGGTGGTGGTCTTGCCCATGCCGGCAGGGCCGACCATGGCGATCACACCGCCCTCCTCCAAGGGTTCCACGTCCGGGGTGGCGATCATGCGGGCCAGGTGCGCCAGCAACATGCGCCAGGCCTGACGTGGCTCGTTGATCTCGCCCACCATCTCCAGCAGCTCGCGCGACAGCGGGCCCGACAGGCCGATGCGCTGCAGGCGGCGCCACAGGTTGGCCTGGGCCGGCTTGCTGCCTTGCAGCTGCGTCCAGGCCAGGGAGCCGAGCTGCACTTCCAGCAGTTCGCGCAGGCCGTTGAGCTCCGAACGCATGGACTCGAACAGGCGCTGGTCCACCGGCGCTGCGGCAGGTGGCGCCTGCGGGCGTGGCGGCTCCTGGAACACGGGTTCCACCAGCGGCTCGGCGGCGGTCAGCGGCAGGCCGGCAAACAGCTGCCGGTTGGTGACCGCGTCGCTTTCGCCACGGGTGCTCAATTCGGCCTGGGCATTGACGATACGCGACTGCGTTTTGCGCAGTTCGTCCTCAAGCTCCATGTTCGGCACACGCGGTGCCAGCGCGGACAGTTTGTAGTCCAGCGCGGCAGTGAGCTCGACGCCGCCGGCAATCCGACGGTTGCCGATGATCGCGGCATCGGCGCCCAGCTCGTCACGGACCAGTTTCATGGCCTGACGCATATCGGCGGCGAAAAAACGCTTAACTTGCATAACCCACTACCTCAGCCGTTGGGCCCTACTGTCGCAACGATGGTCACTTGCTTGTTGTCAGGAATTTCCTGGTACGCCAAGACATGTAAATTTGGTACTGCCAGGCGGCCGAAGCGCGAGAGCATAGCGCGGATCGGACCCGCAACCAGGAGGATCACCGGTTGCCCGGCCATTTCCTGGCGTTGCGCCGCATCGATCAGGGAACGTTGCAGCTTCTCGGCCATGCTTGGCTCTAGCAGAACGCCTTCTTCCTGACCTTGACCGGCCTTCTGCAAACTATTGAGCAATATCTGTTCCAACCTTGGCTCCAGGGTGATAACAGGCAGCTCGGAGTCAAGCCCTACAATGCTTTGGACGATTGCGCGGCTCAAACCGACACGCACGGCCTGCACCAAAGCGGCGGTATCTTGACTCTTGACCGCGTTGTTGGCGATGGCTTCGGCGATGCTGCGGATGTCGCGCACCGGCACTTGCTCGGCCAACAGCGCCTGCAACACCTTCAACAGGTTGGACAACGACAGCACGCCCGGCACCAACTCTTCGGCCAGCTTCGGCGAGCCTTTTGCCAGTACGGACAGCAATTGCTGGACTTCCTCGTGGCCAATCAGCTCGTGAGCGTGCTTGGACAGGATCTGGTTCAAGTGCGTGGCCACGACCGTACTGGCGTCCACCACGGTGTAACCCAGCGACTGCGCCTGCGGCCGGTTGCTCAATTCGATCCACACCGCGTCCAGGCCAAAAGCCGGATCCTTGGCGGTGATACCGTTGAGGGTGCCAAACACTTGGCCCGGGTTGATCGCTAGCTCGCGGTCGGGGTAGATCTCGGCTTCGGCCAGGATCACGCCCATCAGCGTCAAACGGTAGGCGCTGGGCGCCAGGTCCAGGTTGTCGCGGATGTGCACGGTGGGCATCAGGAAGCCCAGGTCCTGGGACAGCTTCTTGCGCACCCCCTTGATCCGCGCCAGCAGCTGGCCACCCTGATTGCGGTCCACCAGCGGAATCAGGCGGTAGCCCACTTCCAAGCCGATCATGTCGATCGGGGTCACGTCGTCCCAACCCAATTCCTTGGTGTCCTGGGCCCGGGTCGGCGATGGCAGCAGGTCTTGCTGGCGCTGCACTTCGGCAGCAGCGGCGACCTTGGCCTCGTTCTGCTTTTTCCACACCAGGTAGGCGGCGCCACCGGCCAGCGCGGCCAGGAACAGGAACGATACGTGGGGCATGCCCGGCACTGCGCCCATGATGGTCATCAGGCCGGCCGATACGGCCAGGGCCTTGGGCGAGGCGAACATCTGACGGTTGATCTGCTTGCCCATGTCTTCGGAGCCCGAAGCACGCGTCACCATGATGGCGGCGGCGGTGGACAGCAGCAGTGATGGCAACTGTGCCACTAATCCGTCACCGATGGTCAGCAGGGCGTAGACCTTGCCCGCTTCGGAAAAGCTCAGGCCGTGCTGGAAGATACCGATGGCCATGCCGCCCAGCAGGTTGATGAACAGGATCAGCAGGCCGGCGATGGCGTCACCGCGCACGAACTTGCTGGCACCGTCCATGGAGCCGTAGAACTCGGCTTCCTGAGCCACTTCAAGACGGCGCAGCTTGGCCTGGGCCTGATCGATGAGGCCGGCGTTGAGGTCGGCGTCGATGGCCATCTGTTTGCCGGGCATGGCGTCCAGGGTAAAGCGCGCGCTCACCTCGGAGATCCGGCCGGCACCCTTGGTCACCACCACGAAGTTGATGATCATGAGGATGGCGAACACCACCGCACCGACCACGTAGTTACCGCCGATCACCACCTCACCGAAGGCCTGGATCACCTTGCCCGCAGCCTGGTGGCCGTCGTGGCCGTGCAGCATCACCACCCGGGTGGACGCCACGTTCAGCGCCAGGCGCAGCAACGTGGCCACCAGCAGAATGGTGGGGAACACCGCGAAGTCCAGCGGACGCAGGGCGTACACGCACACCAGCAACACCACGATCGACAGCGCGATGTTGAAGGTGAAAAACACGTCGAGCAAAAACGGCGGAACCGGCAACATCATCATTGCCAGCATGATCAACAGCAACAGCGGCACACCCAGACTGCCCCGGCCGAGGCCGACCAGGTTGCTGCGCGCGGTGTTGATTAACTGAGTGCGATCCACCGATAGTCCCCGTGATCTCAAGCAAACTTTTGACGCCTTGATGGCGTTGTGGGTATGCCTTTGCAAGAACCTTTCCAACTTTTGTGGAAGGCGGGAAATTCGGTGTTGCCTGGTTCCCGGGCAGAGCCCGGTCCTACACCGATCGCGGCAGTTGTATCAGTGATGCAAAGCGGTCCGCCTTTGGAGGCGCTGCAGGGTCATTGTTGGAACCCTAGAAAGCGGACCGCTTTGCCTT
>KI547176.1:120701-126294 GCA_000497835.1 gamma proteobacterium L18
CGGGCAGAGCCCGGGAACCAGGCACCACCCATCAATTGTCGCGGCGCAGGTCCGGCGGGATCGGCAGATCCTTGAGGGGGATGGGGCGCTTGCCGCGACCGGCGCGGTATTGGCGGATCTGGTAGACGTAAGCCAGCACCTGGGCCACGGCCAGGTACAGACCGGCAGGGATCTGCTGTTCAAGCTCGGTGGAGTAGAAGATCGATCGCGCCAGCGCCGGCGATTCGAGGATCTGGATATTGTGCTCGTTGCCGATCTCGCGAATCTTCAAGGCAATGAAATCCGTGCCCTTGGCCAGCAGCACCGGTGCGCTGCCCTTCTCGGGGTCGTACTTGAGCGCCACGGCGTAGTGGGTCGGGTTGGTGATGATCACATCGGCCGTGGGGATGGCCGACATCATGCGCCGCTGGGACATCTCGCGCTGCAACTGCCGGATTCGCTGCTTGACCTCCGGCCGCCCTTCGCTGTCCTTGTGCTCGTCGCGCACCTCCTGCTTGGTCATCAGCAGCTTCTGGCGCGACTGGTACATCTGGATCGGCACGTCCACGGCGGCGATGATCATCAAGCCCATGGACATCCACAACGCGTTCCAGCCCACCAACTGCACGCAGTGGATGATGGCCATTTCCAGCGGCTCGTGGGCAATGCTCAGCAGGTCGTTGCGGTCCTTCTTCAGCACGAACAGGGCCACCAGCAGCACCACGAAAAACTTCGCCAACGCCTTGAGCAGCTCGGTCAGCGCGTGCATGGAGAACATGCGCTTGATGCCGCTGAGCGGGTTCATGCGGCTGAACTTGGGCGCCATGGACCCCGGCGAAAACAGCCAGCCGCCCAGGGAGATGGGTGCAATGAACGACACCACGATCAGCACCACCAGGATCGGCATCACCGCGTTGATGGCCAGCTTGCCCGACGCCAGCAGGAACAGGCCCATCTGGCTCTGGTCCAGAATGGCGTCGCGACTGAGGTGGAAGTTCATGCGCATCAGCTCCATCAGCGTCTGCGCCAGATGCCCGCCATAGGCCAGCAAGGCGCCACAGCCGCCGACCATCACCGCCAGGGTGTTGAGCTCCTTGGAGCGGGCCACTTCGCCATTTTCGCGCGCCTCACGGAGTTTTTTCTCCGTGGGGTCTTCTGTCTTGTCCTGACCGCTCTCGCTCTCTGCCATGTCAGCGTGCCCGTGCCAGCTCGCGCAGCCACTGCAAGGCCTCGGTGGCCATGGGCTGGTATTGGTTGAGAATATCCGCCAGGCTCAGCCACAGGATCACCATGCCCATGACCAGCGTCAGCGGAAAGCCGATGGAAAAAATGTTCAGCTGCGGCGCAGCGCGGGTCATCACGCCAAACGCGACGTTGACCACCAGCAGCGCGGTAATGGCCGGCAGCACCAGAATCACCGCCGCCGCCAGCACCCAGCTCATGTGCATGATCAGCTCCCAGAACTGGCTGACCAACACGCCGCCACCCACCGGCAAGGTGGTGAAGCTCTCCACCAGCACCTCGAAGGCCACCAGGTGGCCGTTCATGGCCAGGAACAGCAGCGTCACCAGCATGGTGAAGAACTGCCCCACCACCGCCGTCTGCACGCCGTTGACCGGATCGTTCATGGACGCGAAGCCCATGCCCATCTGAATCGCCAGGATTTGCCCGGCAATCAGGAAAGCCTGGAACAGCATCTGCAAGGAGAAACCCAGCAACGAGCCGATGATGATCTGCTCGCCGGCCAGCATCAGCCCCTGCACCGTCAAGGAATCAACCACCGGCATCGGCGGCAGCGACGGCGCGATCACCACCGTGATGGCCAAGGCCAGGTACAGGCGGATGCGCTTGGAGACCATGGTGGTGCCGAATACCGGCATCGCCATCAGCATGGACCCCACGCGAAACAGCGGCAGCATGAAGCTTGAGACCCAGGCGCCGATCTGGGCGTCGGTCAGGTGCAGGAGCGGGTTCATCCAATCACTTGCGGGATGCTGGTGTACAGGTTGGTGATGTACTCCATGAAGGTACGCACCAGCCAGGGCCCGACAATGATCAGGGTGATCAGCATCACCAGCAGGCGCGGCAGGAAGCTCAGGGTCTGCTCGTTGATCTGCGTGGCCGCCTGGAACATGGCCACGATCAGGCCCACCACCAGGCTGGGCACCACCAGGATGCCGACCATCATGGTGGTCAGCCACAGTGCGTTGCGAAACAGGTCAACAGCCACTTCAGGGGTCATGACGAATCTCCGTGGGGCGCCTCAGACGCCGCCAAAACTGCCGGCCAGGGTACCGATGATCAACGCCCAGCCATCTACCAGCACAAACAGCATAATCTTGAACGGCAGCGAAATGATCAGCGGCGACAACATCATCATCCCCATCGCCATCAGCACGCTGGCTACCACCAGGTCGATGATCAGGAACGGAATGAAGATCATGAAACCGATCTGGAACGCAGTCTTGAGCTCGGAGGTGACGAACGCCGGCACCACGATGGTCAGCGGCGCCTGGTCGGGGCTGGCGATGTCGGTGCGCCGCGACAGGCGCATGAACAGGTCCAGGTCACTCTGGCGCGTCTGCGCCAGCATGAAGTCCTTCACCGGCCCTTCGGCCTTGAGCACCGCATCCTGGGCGCTCATCTTCTCGGCCAGGTACGGTTGCAGGGCTTGCTGGTTCACCTTGTCGAACACCGGCGCCATGATGAACATGGTCAGGAACAGCGCCATGCCCGTCAGCAACTGGTTGGACGGCGTCTGCTGCAGGCCCAGGGCCTGGCGCAGGATAGAGAAGACGATGATGATGCGGGTGAAGCTGGTCATCAGCATGACGAACGCCGGAATGAAGCTCAGCGCCGTCATGATCAACAGAATCTGCAGGCTGACCGAGTATTCCTGCTGGCCGTTGGCGCCAGTGCCCAGGGTGATCGCCGGGATCGACAACGGGTCGGCGGCCAGTGCCATCGGCGCGGCCACCACCAGTGCCAGGGTCAACAAAAAGCGCAACGCGCCCATCAGTGCTTATCCTTGTGGTCCTTGCCCAGCAGCTCCATCAGGCGCTGGGCAAACTCTGGCGAGGCCGGCTTGGTTTTTGCCGGCATCTCGATGGGCTGTTGCATCACATGCAGCGGGGCAATCCGGCCAGGGCTCAGGCCCAGCAGAATCTGCTCACCACCCACCTGCACCAGCACCAGCCGGTCTCGCGGGCCCAGGGCACGCGAGCCCAGCAGTTCGATCACCTGGCTGCCGCTGGGGCGTTCTGCTGAACGCGGCGCAGCACCCAGGCCAGGGCGAAGATCAGGCCGATGACCAGCAACAACCCCAGCATCAGCTGCGTCAGTTGCCCGGTCATGCCCCCGCCCAGCGCCGAGCCCACTGCCGGTGCAGCCGGTGCTGCGGCCGGTGCAGCGCCTGGCGCAGGCGCCGTCACGGTGGCGGCGAATGCCGGCAGTGGCAACGCCAGCAGCAACGTCAGCAAGCGGCCCATTCAGCGCAGCTTCTTGATGCGTTCGCTGGGGCTGATCACGTCGGTCAGGCGGATGCCGAACTTCTCGTTGACCACGACCACTTCGCCATGGGCGATCAGCGTGCCGTTGACCAGTACATCCAGCGGCTCGCCGGCCAGGCGGTCCAGCTCGATCACCGAGCCCTGGTTGAGCTGCAGCAGGTTGCGGATATTGATGTCGGTGGCGCCCACTTCCATGGAGATGGTCACCGGGATGTCCAGGATCACGTCCAGGTTGGGGCCATCCATGCTCACCGGACCGTTATGCTTGGGCGAGCTGCCAAATTCTTCCATCGCCAGGCGCGAGCCGCCCGAGCTGCTGGCGTCGGCGGCCAGCAATGCATCGATGTCGTTTTGCCCGGCTTCGCCGGATTCACCCAGGGCCGCAGCCCATTCGTCAGCCAGGGCCTGGTCTTCCGGGGAAGTCATTTCGTGTTCGTCAGCCATCAGAGGTCCTCGACGGGCAGTAAATTCAGGGTGGGTGGCTTATCGACTCAGCCTTAACGGCGCTCGATCGGCTCGATTACTTGCAATGCCAGGTTGCCCTTGTGGGAGCCCAGCTTGGCCTTGAAAGACGGCACGCCATTGGCGCGCAGAATCAATTCTTCCGGCAGTTCAACCGGGATCACGTCACCGGGCTGCATGTGCAGGATGTCGCGCAGGCGCAGCTGGCGACGGGCGACGGTGGCGCCCACCGGCACGCTGACGTCCAGCAGGTCTTCACGCAGGGCCTTGCTCCAGCGCTCGTCCTGGTCGTCCAGGTCGGACTGGAAGCCGGCGTCGAGCATTTCGCGAATCGGCTCCACCATCGAGTACGGCATGGTCACGTGCAGGTCGCCGCCACCGCCATCGAGTTCGATGTGGAAGGTGGACACCACCACGGCCTCGCTGGGGCCGACGATGTTGGCCATGGCCGGGTTCACTTCGGAGTTGATGTACTCGAAGTTCACTTCCATGATCGCCTGCCAGGCTTCCTTCATGTCGATGAAGGCCTGGTCCAGCACCATGCGCACCACGCGCAGCTCGGTAGGCGTGAATTCACGCCCTTCGATCTTGGCGTGGCGGCCATCGCCACCGAAGAAGTTGTCCACCAGCTTGAACACCAGCTTGGCGTCGAGGATGAACAGGCCGGTGCCGCGCAAGGGCTTCACCTTGACCAGGTTGAGGCTGGTGGGCACGTACAGCGAGTGCACGTACTCACCGAACTTCATCACCTGCACACCGCCCACCGCCACGTCAGCCGAACGGCGCAGCAGGTTGAACATGCTGATGCGGGTGTAGCGGGCAAAGCGCTCGTTGATCATTTCGAGCGTCGGCATGCGGCCGCGCACGATACGGTCCTGGCTGGTCAGGTCATAACTTTTGACGCTGCCAGGCTCACCAATACTCTCGGTCTGCACCAGCCCATCATCGACGCCGTGCAACAGGGCGTCGATCTCATCCTGGGACAGCAGGTCTTGCACGGCCATGTCGTGTTCCTACTGCAATACGAAGTTAGTGAAAAGCAACTGGTCGATGACCGGCTTGCCGACTTCTTTCTGGGCCACGGCCTGCACTGCCGCCGTGGCTTTCTGGCGCAGCATCTCCTGACCCACCGGGGTAGCCAGGGTGGCAAAGTTTTCGCCGGAGAACATCATTACCAAGTCATTGCGGATGACCGGCATGTGCACCAGCAGGGCATCCAGGTCGGTCTTGTCGCGGGCCTGCATGGTCAGGCTGACCTGCATGTAGCGATCGCGGCCGTCCTGCTTGAAGTTGACCACGAACGCCGGGGTCAGTGCCTGGTACAGCGCTGGCTGCTTGCCTGCGGGGGCGGCAGCGGCTTCGGCCGGCTTGGCCTCGGCGCCTTTGTGCAGGAAGAACCAGGTAGCGCCCACGGAACCACCGATAACCAGCAGCAGCACCACCACAAGAAGAATGATCATCTTGAGCTTGCCTTTACCTGCGCTGGGTTCTTTCTCTGCTGCTTCGCTCTTCGCCATGCCAATAATCCGTCACTAATCGGGGGGTTAACACTCACCTGCACAGGCTGGAGCAAGTGTTATGCCAGATTTGTCGGGAATGGTAGGCGGAGGGGATAAACAGAGGTGTGGGGGGGTTCCGTTCCC
>KI547176.1:126801-183774 GCA_000497835.1 gamma proteobacterium L18
CCGGGCAGAGCCCGGTCCTACACCGGTCGCGGCAGTGGTGTCAGAAAGGCAAAGCGGTCCGCCTTTGGTGGCACCGCAGGTCTATCTCTGGAATCCCAAAAGCGGACCGCTTTGCCTCACTGACACCACTGCCGCGACCGGTGTAGGACCGGGCTCTGCCCGGGAAACAGGCAACGCGGTCAAGCGTAATAATCGATCGCGCTGGTGCCGACGATCACTTGCTGCACGGTCGGCTCGGCCGCCAGCGGCGAGGCCGCCGCCACGCCGTCCAGGCTGTCGCTGCCGCTGCTGCCCCGGCTGGTGCGCTGGCCCTGCTGAGCCTGATCCTGGGAAGACTGACGCGACTGGTCGGAGACGTTGACGTCAAGCTGGCCCATGCCCTGCTCGGCAAACATGTCCTTGAGCTTGCCCTGCTGGCTTTCCAGCGCTTCGCGCACGTGCAGGTGGGCACTGGTGAAGGTCACGGCAGTGGCCTGGTCTGGGCTCATGTCCACGCGGATACTCAGGCGACCGAGCTCTGCGGGCGTCAACTGGATGTCGGCCGACTTCAGGTTCTGGCTGGACAGGTACATCACGCGGTTGACCACGCCTTCGGTCCAGCCACTCTGGTTCATCGCCAGTTGGGTGGTGGGGGCCTGCACAGGGGTGGCTGCAGCGGTCTTGGCCGTCGGCGCATCAGTCATGGCCGCCAGGCGATTGGCGAAATCGTCGATGCGGGTGTCGGCCGTGGCACCTTTGACGTTTTTCAGGCCGCCATCGATCTGGCTGCCAAACGCCTGGTCGCTGACATCGCTCTCGCCGGAGGATTTCTGCTGCACCACCATGGCCGCCAGGCCCGTGGCGAAGCTTTGGTCAGCGTCGGAGTTGACGTTGGCGTTGCTGGCCGCCGCCTTGTCGTCGGTTTGCGCATGGGCCGAGGTCGTGCCCTGGGCCTTGGCGCTCTGCTCCAGCGCCAGGCGCAAGGTAGGCATGTTGGCCAGCGGGTCGTCCTTGGACGGGTCGAAGCTGTCGGTGTTCGTGCTGGCGGTGGCGTCCTGGGCCGGCGCAGGCGTTGGCACCTGGACGAGCGCAGCGGTCTGCGCCGGGTCCGGCACGGGGCTGGGCTGCTGCGCCTGCACTTGGGTCAGGTCCGGGGTCGGCGCCACGGGCGTGGTCGGGTCGGGGGTGGTGACGGCAACCGCAGGGGTATCGGTGGCCGTGGCATCCGTGACGGTATCGTCACCCTGATCATCGTCCTTGGCCTTGTCGGCTTTACCGGTCTTGTCGCTCTTGGCCGCGCTATCGCCCTTGTCCGCCTTGGCGGTCTTGTGGGCAGGCAAATCCTTGCCGCTACCGGCAACAGAAGGCTTGGCGGCGGCAGTGTCCTTGTCGCTGGCAGTCTTGCTCTTGGTCTGGCTGGCGACCTGATCCTGCTTGCTGGCGGCCTGCTGATGATCCGTCACCGTGGCCTTGGCCGTGGTGGGCTGTGACTGCTTGGCATACACCTTGGCGAAGTCGGAAGACGTGTCCTTGGCGGGCTCGGCGGTTTTACTCAGGTTGGCCAGGGTGGTGGCCTGAGTGCTCGCCGTGCTGCTGAGCTGCAAGAGAGGGTTTGACGCGACTGACATTGACAGGTCTCCGCTGCACTGAAATCGGGGGTACAGGTGCAGGGTTGGTAGCAAGAGTCGGGCCAGATGTAAAAAAATCGATACTTTGCGGGATACATACTGTGGGAGCAACTGTCCGCCATGTGGGAGCGGGCTCTGCCCGCGAAGAGAGCGCCATGGTGTTTCAGATACTTCGCGGCGTTCTTTTCGCGGGTAAAACCCGCTCCCACAGGTTGCTCAACACCCTGGAATCTCCCGCAGAGGGATTAGGCGTAAGGCGTCTGCATCAGCAGGGGAAGCGCTGGCGTTCGTCGCGGTAGAGGCGGCGCACTTCGGCGAATTCGTGGTCGATGCGGTTGACCAGGTCTTCGATGTCGTTGAGTGGCGGGTGTTTGACACGCTCTTCCAGCTGGCGACAGAGATCCGCCAACTGCACCGCCCCCATGTTGCTGCTGCTGCCCTTGAAGCTATGGGCAGCCTGGCCCAGTTGCTGCGGGTCGGTGGCCTTGTGCAGTTCGTCGAGGCGCACTTCCGAGTCAGTCAGGAAGGTATCCAGCAACAGCGGATACTCCTCCTCCATGACTTCCTGCAACGCACTGAGCACGTCGTAATCCAGATGCTGGTTGGACACTTGTTCGCTCCTTGATCAAGCCTGGGATTATGCCAGAGCCTCCCAGGAAAATTCCACGCAGGCGCTGCGTCCGTCGTCAGACCACTGGGCACTGTTGCTCAGTTGCCTGATCAACCGCAGCCCTCGCCCGGAAAGCCCTTTGTCCTCCAGAGGCCGCGACATGACCTGACGCGCATCGAAGCCGTGACCGCTGTCCTCGACATCGATGATCAACCGCCCTCCCCGGCCCTCGGGCTGCACCAGGAAATGCAGGCGTACGTACCCGTCCGTCAACTGGCTGAGGCGGGTATTGCGTTGCTCATAGTACTGCGCAAAACCTTCGGCGTCGCGCTTGAGATTGGAGTCCAGGCCCAGCACACCGTGCTCCAGGGCATTGGAGTACAGCTCTGACAATACGCTGTACAGCGCCCCGCTCTGGGCGCGCAGGCCATGTATTTCCTGCAGCAATTGCAGCAAGTAGGGCAAGGGGTTGAAGCGCTTGAGGGTATCGGCGCGCAACTCCAGGCTCATGGACCAGTTCAGCGGGCTGGACGCGCCGCTGTCGGAGTAGACCAGGGCGGGCTGTTCGAGCGTGTCGGGCTCGACCATCTTGACCTGGACCATGCTGACGTCATCGCGCGACTCGCCACGGAACTGCTTGAGCGCCGCCTGGATGTCCTCGAACAGCAGGTCGGGGTCCTTGTTGAGGTCGAACACCCGCTGCAATCGCTCCAGACCAAACAGCTGATCATCGCTGTCTGCGGTGTCGATCACCCCGTCCGACATCAGGAACAGGCGGTCACCGGGCTCCAGGGCGAACACCTCGGTCTTGTCCTGGAAAGTGGCCCGCGACAACACGCCCAACGGCAGGTGGCGCGAACGCAGCGGCACATGCTCGTTTTCCTCAACGCGGTGCAGGTAGCCGTCGGGCATGCCGCCGTTCCACACCTCCACGATGCGACGCTGAAAGTTGAGGTTGAGCAGGGTCGCACAGCAGAACATGTCCACCGGCAGGATGCGTTTGAGCTTGGCGTTCATCTCGCGCAGGATCTCCGGCAGGCCGTAGCCCTTGGCGGTCATGCCGTAGAACACCTCGGCCAGCGGCATGGCGCCCACCGCCGCCGGCAGGCCGTGGCCGGTAAAGTCGCCCAGCAGCAGGTGCATGCCGCCCGACGGCGTGAACGAGGCCAGCAACAAGTCGCCGTTGAACAGCGCATAAGGCGACTGCATGTAGCGGATATTGGGCGAGCTGAGGCAGCCGGAGTGGGCCACCTGGTCAAACACTGCCTTGGCCACGCGCTGCTCGTTGAGCAGGTAACCGTGGTGCCGGGTGATTTGGTCGCGCTGCTCAAGCACCGTGGCTTGCAAGCGGCGCAGACGATCCATGGCCTTGATTTTGGCGGCCAGGATCACCTGGTTGTAGGGTTTCGCCAGAAAATCGTCACCCCCGGCCTCCAGGCAGCGCACCAGCGCCTGCTCCTCGGTCATGGAAGTAAGAAAAATGATCGGCACCAGCGCTTCGCCCGCCAGTTCCTTGATCTGCCGTGCAGCCTCGAAGCCGTCTACCACCGGCATCATGGCGTCGAGCAGCACCAGTTGCGGGCGGCGCTCGGCGAATACATCGATGGCTTCCTGGCCATCGCTGGCGGTCAACACGCGGTGGCCTTGTCTGCGTACGATGCTGGACAGCAACATGCGGTCGGTCATGTTGTCGTCGGCGATCAGTACGGTCAGCGGTTCACTGGCCGCGAGCATGTTCATTCGATCTCAAACAACTTGTCGAAATTTGAAATCGCCAGGATTTTCTTGACGTCACTGTTGCTGTTCACCAGCCGCACCTTGGCCGAGTCGCCGCCGGCGTGGTCGCGCAGCAGCAACAGCATGCCCAGGGCAGAGCTGTCGAGGTAGGTGGTGTTCTTGAGGTCGATGCGGTAGGCCTTGGGCTTCTCGTTCACACGCTCGTAGGCGTTGCGAAAGTCCTGATGGGAACCGAAGTCAAACCGACCATTAATGCTGATGGTCAGCTCTTTTCCCTGGGCGGAGTAGTCAGCGTTTACGGCCATGTACGAAATTCCTTTAAATTAGCCAGCTCCGTACAAGGTTTAGCATCGTGGACGGCCACCGGCAACCTGCGGCTTGACAAATAATTGGCTAGAAACTGGCCTGGCGCGGCAAACGCTGGGACAGTTCGTCGAGCAGCTTCTGCTCACGCTTGTCCTCCAGGGCCCGCGCCTCGTCGATATAGCGCTGCACCAGCTTGCGCAGCCCCTCTACCCGCGCGTACGCCTGCTGCCAGGTGACCCGCGCGTTCTCGAGGTTTTTCTGGTGCCAGGCCAGGCTCTGCTTCTGTTGGGCAACGGCGGTTTCCAGTTGGTTCAAAAATCGCTGATAGTTCATCAGCCACTGGCCGGACACGCCCTTGCTGCCGTAGGTGTGCCACTGGGCCTGGTAGTCCTCGCGGTAGCGGTCCAACTCCGCCAACTTGGTTTCAGACAGACGGACCTGGCCTTGGAAGTGCCCCAACCGCTGAGCGGCGGTGCGCTCGGTCTTCTCGGCCATGTCCACCACCGGGGCCAGGCGGGCTGCGCGGCTGATCGCCATGGCCTATCAGCTCGGCGCGACAGGCTTGAACACGGCAGCCAGGCGTTCGCTGCTGGCGGCCAGGCTTTCGTTGTCGTCCAGCCCTTGGCGCAGGTAGCGCACCAGGGTGGGGTGCAGATTGATCGCCAGGTCCGTCTCACGGTCGCCGCCAGGCACGTAGGCGCCCACGCTGATCAGGTCGCGGCTTTGCTGGTAGCGCGACCACAGCTGTTTGAAATGCTGGGCCTGGCCCATGTGCTGCGGGCTGACCACGCTGGGCATCACCCGGCTGATCGAGGCTTCGATGTCGATGGCCGGGTAATGCCCCTCCTCCGCCAGGCGCCGCGACAGCACAATATGACCATCGAGCACGCCCCGCGCCGAGTCGGCGATGGGGTCTTGCTGGTCATCGCCTTCGGACAGCACGGTGTAGAAGGCGGTGATCGAACCACCACCGGCCTCGGCATTGCCGGCACGCTCCACCAGCTTGGGCAGCTTGGCGAACACGGACGGCGGGTAACCCTTGGTGGCCGGCGGCTCGCCGATGGCCAGGGCGATTTCCCGCTGGGCCTGGGCGAAACGGGTCAGGGAGTCCATCAGCAACAGCACGTTCTTGCCCTTGTCGCGAAAATATTCGGCGATGCGCGTGCAGTACATGGCCGCGCGCAGACGCATCAGCGGCGCTTCGTCGGCGGGTGATGCCACCACCACCGAACGCTTGAGCCCTTCCTCGCCGAGGATGTGCTCGATGAATTCCTTCACCTCGCGGCCCCGCTCGCCGATCAGGCCGACGACGATGATGTCGGCCTCGGTGAAGCGGGTCATCATGCCCAGCAGCACGCTCTTGCCCACGCCGGTACCGGCAAACAGGCCCAGGCGCTGGCCGCGGCCTACCGTCAACAAACCGTTGATGCAGCGAATGCCCACGTCCAGCGGCTGGCTGATGGGGTCGCGCTTGAGCGGGTTGATGGTGGGGCCGTCCATGGGCACCCAGTCCTCGGCCTTCATGCCGCCCTTGCCGTCCAGCGCACGCCCGGCACCGTCAAGAATGCGACCCAGCATGCTCATGCCCATGGGCAGGCGGCCGGTGTCGGCCAGCGGCACCACGCGGGCGCCGGGGGCAATGCCCGCCACACTGCCCACCGGCATCAGGAAGACCTTGGTGCCGGAGAAGCCCATGACCTCGGCTTCGACCTGCACCGGGTGGTAGCTGTCGTCGTTGATCACCACGCAGCGGCTGCCCATGGCGGCGCGCAGGCCTTCGGCCTCCAGCGTCAGGCCGACCATGCGCAGCAGGCGGCCTTCCAGCACCGGCTGTGCCGGCAGGCTGACGGCGGGCGCGTAGCTGCCCAGGCGCTTGGCGAAGCTGGTGCGATCAAGGCGCATCGGGGCCTTCCAACTCGACGCTCAGGTCGGGTTCGGCGGGGTGCTGGGCCTGCTCGTGCAACTGATCGAACAGTTGCGCCAGGGCCTGGGTGATGCGCGTCTCGATGCTGGCGTCGATGCGACTGTGCTCCGACTCCACACGGCAACCACCTGGCTGCAGCGCTTCGTCTTCCAGGATGCGCCAGGTTTCCTCATGGCGCTCGCGCAGGGCCTTGACCTGCTCGAAGTCCTGCGGGTTGACGAAGATGCGCACGTTGCCCGCGCCCATGGGCAGCAGCTTGAGGGATTCGCGCAGCACGTGCTCGATCTGGCTGGAGTCGGTCTTGAGTTCGCGCTGGATCACCTGGCGAGTGATATGCCCCACCAGTTCCACCAGCGACTTTTCGATCTGGCTGTCCTGCTCGGCGATGGGCGCCATCAGGTGCTGCATCAGCTGTTCCAGGCTTTGCAGCTTGGCGGCCAGGGCCACTTCGGCCTCCTGGCGCACCTTGAGGGTGGTGCTGTGGAATCCTTCCTTCTCGCCGGTGGCGAAGCCTTCGTTGTAGGCCTCCTGACGGATGCTTTCCAGCTCTTCGAGGGTCAGGGGCTGCACTTCTTCAAGCGGCACTTCCTCGATTTCCTCGACCACCGGCTCCGGCTCGGGCTCCGGCTCAGGTTCTTCGGGGTCGAAGCTGGGGATGGCCCACAGGTCAAAGCCTTGCAGATCCTCGGCGCGGATCAGGTCACTGGGGTGTTGCTCGGAAGGGCGGGACATTGATTATTCCTGATGGCGCCAGAATGCTTGAGGTTAGCGGTGGCCTCTTCGCGGGCAGAGCCCGCTCCCACAATGGCCAATCTAGCCTGACCCTATGTGGGAGCGGGCTCTGCCCGCGAAGCAGACACCACCCTACCAAAATGAGACCACGAATCGGACGCTTAGATCATTTCCTCGCCGCCCTTGCCACCCAGCACGATCTCGCCGGCTTCGGCCATGCGGCGGGCAATGGTGAGGATTTCCTTCTGCGCCGTTTCCACGTCGCTGACCCGCACCGGGCCCTTGGCTTCCAGGTCGTCGCGCAGCAGTTCGGCGGCACGCTTGGACATGTTCTTGAAGATCTTTTCCTTGACGTTCTCGTCCGAGCCCTTGAGGGCCAGCACCAGCACGTCCGACGATACTTCGCGCAGCAGCGCCTGGATGCCGCGGTCGTCCACGTCGGCCAGGTTGTTGAACACGAACATGAGGTCTTCGATCTGGCTGGACAGGTCTTCGTCGACCTCGCGGATCGAGTCCATGAGCGCGCCTTCCACCGAACTGTCGAGGAAGTTCATGATATCGGCCGCACGCTTGATACCACCCAGGGTGGTACGTGCCGCGTTGGAGTTGCCCGAGAACTGCTTCTCCAGAATCAGGTTCAATTCTTTCAGTGCCGCTGGCTGCACGGTGTTCAGCGAGGAAACGCGCAGGATGATGTCCAGGCGCACCTTGTGGTCAAAGTGGCCCAGCACTTCACCGGCCTGGTCGGCGTCCAGATAGGCCACCACGATGGCCTGGATCTGCGGGTGTTCAAAGCGGATGACGTCGGCGACGGCGCGCGGCTCCATCCACTTCAGGCTGTCCAGGCCGCTGGTGTTGCCACCCAGCAGGATGCGGTCGATCAGGCCGTTGGCTTTGTCTTCGCCCAGGGCCGAGGTCAGCATCTTGCGGATATAGGTGTCCGACCCCACGCCCAGGCTGGTCTGATCACCGACAATGTCGACGAACTCGCTCATTACCTGCTCGACCTGCTCGCGGTGCACGTTGCGCATCTGCGCCATCGCCACACCCACTTTCTGCACTTCCTTGGGGCCCATGTGCCGCAGCACCTGGGCAGCATCGGTCTCGCCCAGGGACAGCAGCAGGATGGCTGCCTTGTCGACCTTGGTCAGTTTGGCGGCAAGCGCTTGATTGTTACTCATCGGCGTTAATCCACTCTTTCACGACCTGGGCCACGCGACCCGGATCTTCGGCCACCAGACTCTTGATTGCGTTCAGCTGAGCATCATAGCCCTCGCTTGGGCTTGGCAGCAGGATACTCTGCGGGCCGCCCAGGGAGACGCGGTCGTTGGCCAGTTCGCCATCCAGACCGCCCATGCCACCCAGTTCCACATCGCCGTCGGCGCCAACCAGGCCTTTGCCCTTGCCGCCGCCGGTGATGTTGTTGAGCACCGGGCGCAGTACACCGAACACCAGCACCAGGATAAACAGCACGCCCAACACTTGCTTGACCACGTCCCAGAACCAGGGTTGCTGGTAGAAGGACACTTCCGGCACCACTTCGCCACGGTCCGGCGAGAACGGTGCGTTGATGACGGTCACGCTGTCGCCACGACTGGCGTCGAAGCCTACCGCATCCTGCACCAGACGGGTAAAGCGGCCCAGGTCGTCGGCACTCCACGGGGTGTGGGTGACTTCGCCCTTGGCGTCGGTCTTCACCTGGTCGTCCACGACCACGGCCACCGACAGGCGGGTCAGGCGACCCTGCTGCTGCTTGGTGTGGCTGATGGAACGGTCCAGCTCGAAGTTCTTGGTCGACTGGTTACGCTTGTCGGCCGGGTACGGCGCCAGCATCGGCTGACCGGTGGCCGGGTCCATGATCTGCTGACCATTGGCGTCCAGCAACGGCTGGCCTGGCGGGATCGCCGCCGGCGTAGCGGCTGCCGCCGCACCGGTTTTCTGCGGTGCGCTGGCCGGGTTCGGCGGCTGGTTGCTCAAGGCACCCGGCACGCCGGACGGGCCGCTGCCGCTGGAACGCTGTTCAGTCACCGACTGTTCGCTGCGCAGGGCCGGCTGGTCGGGGTTGAATTGTTCGCTGGTGGATTCCACCGCGCTGAAATCGACGTTGGCCGACACTTCCGCCTTGTAGCGGTCGTTGCCCAGCACCGGTTCCAGGATGTTGTGCACGCGCTGGGTGAGCATGCTTTCCATTTTGCGGCTGTAGTCAAACTGCTTGCCGGCCATGGTCAGCTCGGAGTCTTGCAACTGGTCGGACAGCAGGTGGCCTTTCTGGTCCACCACGGCGACGCCGGACTTGTCCATTTCAGGCACGCTGGTGGCCACCAGGTTGACGATGGCCAGCACTTGCCCGGCGTCCAGGGTGCGACCCGGGTACAGTTCCACCAGCACCGAGGCGGTAGGCTTGCGGTCGTCACGCACGAACACCGAGCTTTTCGGGATGGCCAGGTGCACGCGGGCACCCTTGACGTTGTTCAGGCTGGAGATGGTACGCGCCAGCTCGCCTTCCAGGCCTTGGCGATAGCGAGCGGTTTCCATGAACTGGCTGGTGCCCAGCGCCTGTTCCTTGTCCATGATTTCGTAGCCGACGTTGCCGTCGCTGGGGGCTACGCCGGCAGCTGCCAGCTTCATGCGCGCACGGCCGATGTCATCGGCCTTGACCAGCAGCGCGCCGGAATTGGGTTCCACGGTGTACGGGATGTCGGCCGCGTTGAGGGTTTCCATCACCTGCTTGGTGTCCATGCCGGCCAGGCTGCCGTACAACGGACGGTAATCGGGCTGCTGCGACCACAGCACCACGGCAAAACCAATCGCCACGCTTGCAGCCAGGCCGACCAACAGGCCTACCTGACGCAACACGGTCATCTTGGAAATATTCTCCAGGAAAGAAAGGCCCATCAGCGGCGACTTGCCACCGGCTGCGCCACTCTTGGCGGGTACGTTATCCACGACTGCGTCTGCCATGTCTCAATCTCGCCCTTAAACCGGCATCTGCATGATGTCTTGGTACGCCTGAACCAGCTTGTTGCGTACCTGGGTCAGCGCCTGGAACGACACGCTGGCTTTCTGCGACGCGACCATCACGTCGGTGATGTCTACACCGCTTTTGCCGATTTCGAAGGCGTTAGCCAACTGATCGGACGCCTGTTGGGTGTCGCTGACCTTGTTCACCGCATTGCCGAGCAAATCGGCAAAGCTGCTGGTACCGGCCACTTCGGGCGCGGCAGCAGTTTTGCTGGCCCCCATGGCATCGGCCTGCATGGTGCGCATGTCCATAATCAGACGGTTGAATTCAATACCTTGGCTCATGGATCACTCTCTCCGACGGCCCGCAATTTTTTGACACTGTTACAACGGATACAAAGGAGGTAGCAACAAGGGTGCCAGCTCCTGACTTGCATCACGAATTCGTTACAAAACAATCCCCAAACTGTGGGACCGAGCAAAGCTCGGGAAGCAGGCAACGCGATATTCGGTGGTACCTGCTTCCCGAGCTTTGCTCGGTCCCACATGGAGGATGTGCTCGACTTTAGATATTCAACTGGCGTACAAGCTGGCCTCGACGTCCATGCCGGCATCGCGCATCTGCGCCAGCTTGTAGCGCAAGGTGCGTG
The DNA here is from genome assembly GCA_000497835.1 of gamma proteobacterium L18. Lineage (GTDB taxonomy): Bacteria > Pseudomonadota > Gammaproteobacteria > Pseudomonadales > Pseudomonadaceae > Aquipseudomonas. The sequence continues at coordinate 137,329 of KI547176.1, forward strand.
GGCTGATGCCCAGGCGCTCGGCGGCTTCCTTGCGACGGCCGCGCTCGGTGCGCAGGGTGTCGATGATCAACTGGAATTCGCGACGGCGCAGATCGTCGCCCAAGCCGCCCGCTGCCTCGGCCGGCAGCGCCGTCAAGGACTCGACAGGGGCCGGCGCGCTACGCACGATGGACAGCGCAGGCAAGGGCGCCGCACCCACAGGCCCCGCCAGGCAGAAGTCCTCGGCCTGGATCAGGCCGCCCTGCTGCAGGATCAAGGCGCGCTGAATGGCGTTGTCCAACTCGCGCACATTACCCGGCCATGGGTAGCTCACCAGGCAAGCCTGGGCACCGGGCGCCAGGCGCACGGCGGCATGCTTCATTTTATTGACGTGTTTGGCCAGCAGGCGCTCGGCCAGCGGCAGAATGTCGGCGGTGCGCTCACGCAACGGACGCCAGGCCAGCGGGAACACCGACAGGCGATAGTACAAGTCTTCGCGGAAACGCCCCGCCGCCACTTCACCGGCCAGATCGCGGTTGGTGGTGGCCACCACGCGGATGTCCAGGGCGATGGGCTTGCGCGCGCCTACCCGCTCCACTTCGCGCTCTTGCAGCACGCGCAGCAACTTGGCTTGCAGGCCCAGCGGCATTTCGGAAATTTCGTCGAGCAACAGGGTACCGCCGTCGGCCTGTTCGAACTTGCCGGGCTGAGCGGCAATGGCGCCGGTAAACGAGCCTTTCTCATGGCCGAAGAGCGTGGCTTCCAGCATGTTGTCGGGAATGGCCGCGCAGTTGATGGCAATGAATGGCTGACCGGCGCGATGGGATTGCTGGTGAATGTAGCGCGCCAACACTTCCTTGCCGGTGCCCGACTCACCCGAGATCAAGACAGTGGAATCGCTGCGCGCCACGCGGGCGGCCAACTCCAGCAGTTGCGCACTGGCCGGCTCAACCGCCACCGGACCTTCTTTTTCAGCCGCCCCCAGGCAACCCAGGGCGTGCCGTGCCACCAGGTCCAGCAGGGCCTTGGGCAGGAACGGCTTGACCAGGTAATCCGCCGCACCGGCGCGCATGGCCTCCACGGCACGGTCCACCGCCGCGTGCGCGGTCATCAACAGCACCGGCAATTGCGGCTGGCGGGCGCGCAGCTGGCACAGCAACTGATGGCCGTCCATGCCCGGCATGTTGACGTCGCTGATGACCATGCCGAACACCTCGCTGGCCACCGCCAGCAAAGCGTCTTCGGCGCTGCCGACCGCGCGGTATTCATACCCGCCCAGTTCCAGGGTATCGCCCAGCGCTTCGCGCAGGGCCCGATCATCTTCAACCAGCAGGACCTTGATGGCCATCAGCGTTACTCCTGCACCGCACGGGTATGGATCATGGGCAGCGTCACCAGCGCACAGGTACCGCGCCCCAGGCGCGAACGAATCGCCAGCTCACCCTGGTGGGCACGGGACACTGCCTTGACCACGGCCAGGCCCAGGCCCGTGCCGGTGGTCTTGGTCGTGAAGAACGGCTCGCCCAGACGCGCCAGCACGGCCGGCTCGATACCGCTGCCGTTGTCGCTGATCGCCAGCCGCAGCTGGTGATCGCGGGCATACAGGTGGATCTTCAGGTGGACCTGGCCCTGGCTGGACTGGATCGAGTTTTCGATCAGGTTCAGCAAGGCGCCCACCAGGGTGTCGCGGTTGCACAGCAATTCGCCCCGCGGGCAATCGAACTGCCAGCGCACCGACAAATCCTGCACATGGGTATGGGCCGCCGACTGCAGGGCCTCGAACAAGGCCGCAGGGGTCAGGCGGTCGCTGAGGGGCAACTCGCCGCGGGCGAACACCAGCATGTCGCGCACTTGATGTTCCAGCTCATGCAGACGCTCTTTCAGGCGCCCGGCGAAGCGCTGCTGGGTCTCGACCGGCAACGCCTGCTCCGTCAAATGGCTGGCGTACAGCAGCGCGGCCGATAGCGGCGTGCGAATCTGATGGGCCAGCGACGCCACCATGCGCCCCAGGGACGACAAGCGCTCGTGGCGCGCCAGCTGATCCTGCAGACGACGGGTTTCCGTCAGGTCGTTGAGCAACACCAGCTGGCCCGGCTCGGCGTCCAGCGAACGGGTGGCGATCGACAGGCGACGGCCATCCTTCAGGGAGATTTCGTGGCCATCGTCTTCACGCGGGGCAAAGCAGCGGGCAATCACCTGACGCCACAACATGCCTTCCAGGGGCTCGCCCAGCAATTGGGAGGCCGCCGGGTTGGCTTCGCGCACCACGCCCTGGCCGTCGATGACGATGACGCCACCGGGCAGCGAGTGCAGCAAGTGCTGCAGGCGGTTGGCCAGGCGCTCTTTCTCGGCCAGCTCGGCCATACGCTGGGCGCTGACCACCGCCAGTTCGCCCTTGAGCTCCGCCACCCGCGCTTCGAGCATGCCGTAGGAATCGCTGAGCTGGGTGGACATCTGGTTGAACAGCGCAAACGCCTGCTCAAGGCCAAGCCGGCTGGCCTGTTCAACGCAGGGCTTACCCTCGAGTTCAGGGTCAGTGGTCATGGGGGCGGCCTGTGGCATCGTGATCTCTCGCGTGGCATACCGTCATAAATGGGTATCGTGACCGGTATGTAGCAATCGTCGTGCCGAATCATTTTGTGCGCCGCTTCACAATGGCAAAGATTGGAATCATCCTTGATACAAATCAAGGAAAGCCAATATAGACGGGGGGTTGCGGGGGAGTTAACACGTGCGACGGGGGATACAGACGAGCTTCACCGGCGCATCCTTGCGCCGATCAGGGGAACTCAAGCGTCAATCATCTGTCTGATCATCGCCCTCACGGCGGCTCATGCCGTACTTGCGCATCTTTTCCACCAGGGTGGTACGACGGATACGCAGGCGCTCGGCCGCACGCGCGACAATCCCGTTGGCGTCATCCAGCGCCTGCTGGATCAGGCCCTGCTCCAGGCCACCGAGGTAGTCCTTGAGGTCCAGGCCTTCGGGCGGCAGCATGGCGCCGGTGGTGAAGTCCGGGGTATGGCCGTTGATGGCCACGCGCTCTTCAAGGTCGCTGCGCAGGCTGTCGACGAGTTGCTCGTCTTCATCATCCACGTAACGGAATTTCTTCGGCAGTTCTGCAACACCGATGACACCGTACGGGTGCATGATCGCCATGCGCTCGACCAGGTTGGCCAGTTCGCGAACGTTACCCGGCCAGCCGTGGCGGCACAGCGACATGATGGCGGCGGAGTTGAAACGAATCGAACCGCGCTTTTCGTGTTCCATGCGCGAGATCAGTTCATTCATCAGCAACGGAATGTCTTCGACGCGCTCGCGCAATGGTGCCATTTCAATCGGGAACACATTCAAGCGGTAGTACAGGTCCTCACGGAACGTGCCCACTTCAATCATGCCTTCCAGATTCTTGTGCGTGGCGGCGATGATGCGCACGTCGATGCTCTGGGTCTTGTTGCTGCCCACGCGCTCGAAGGTACGTTCCTGCAGCACGCGCAGCAGCTTGACCTGCATGGGCAGCGGCATGTCGCCGATTTCGTCGAGGAACAGGGTACCGCCGTTGGCCAGCTCGAAACGCCCTGCCCGGCTGGTGATGGCGCCGGTGAAGGCGCCCTTCTCATGGCCGAACAGTTCGCTTTCCAGCAACTCGGCAGGGATGGCCCCGCAGTTGACCGGCACGAACGGCGCATCGCGACGCTTGGAGTGATAGTGCAGGTTGCGCGCCACCACTTCCTTGCCGGTTCCCGACTCGCCCAGGATCAGCACGCTGGCGTCGGTGTCGGCCACCTGCTGCATCATCTGGCGCACGTGCTGGATGGCACGGCTGGTGCCTACCAGGCTGCGGAACAGGTTGGGCTCGCGCTGACGGCCACGCTCGCGGGCCTGGTCGTACATCTCGCGATAGACCTGGGCGCGGTGCAGGGAGTCCAGCAGCTTGCTGTAGCTGGGCGGCATTTCCAGACTGGAAAGCACGCGCCGACGCAAGTCTTCTGGCAGCTCACCCGTATTGGCTTCACCTAAAAGCAGCACCGGAAGGAACTCATCCCACCCTGCGATGGTCTTAAGCAGGCCTTGGAGGGTACCGGGGGCATTCACGGTCCCGACAAGGACGCAAAGCACTTCCCGATTCGACGACAACGAATCGACCACCTGCTGCCAGTCGGTACTGGTACAGGGCAAATTTTCTTCGCCGAGAAAATTGAGTATCACCGCCAGGTCCCGGCGGCGAACGCTATCGTCATCGATTAGCAGAATTTTGGTTTCACGCCACATGCAATAGCAACTTCCCTAGTCAACTCGATGCCCTTCACGGGCAAGCTAGACGTCAATTCGCCGTTTACGAATGGTAGACGCCTGAAGAAAGTAAACAGCTACTAGTTAAGTCAAAAAAGCCAACACAGTCAAATTTATGGCGCATTACTTCTGATCAACCGAGCAAATTAACGGAACAGATGGTAAACCTTTGCGGCGTTGTGCGCATGTTTCAGTTGTGACATCTCGTCGACTATTGCCTTGCGCTCGCCCCTGCTGACCTCCAGCAATTGCCGATACACGGCCAGCAACCCCTCGAGCTTGCTGCGTACTTCGGCTTCATCTTCCGGCTTTTCGGTGGCCAGGGCGTCCACGCAGGCGCGGCACTGGCGGTCCAGTTCGCGGATGGCTTCCCAGTCCCGGGCGGCCAGCGCGTCGGTCAGGGCATGCCCGGTGTGTTCAATTCGTTGTAGCGCACTCATGTCGACTTCCTCGGACATTGGCTTTACTCAACTGTAGCAATGGCATCCCAGCCACTCTTGACGGTAATCAGCAGGCGGGCGACTTCGTCGATCATGTCTATATCGTTTTTACGATTGGCTTCGCCCAGGCGCTGCATCATGTAAGCGTACAGCGCATCAAGGTCCTGAAGCGAGGCCGGATCACCGCCACTCTTCTCGGGGTCCAGGCCGGTACGCAAGCCACCGATGATTTCGATGGCCCGGCTGATCATGAGGCCCTTCTGCGCAGTCTGGCCACGGCTCATCGCACCCTTGGCTTGCGCCAGGCGATCGAGCCCGCCTTCCATGAGCATTTGCACCAGGCGATGAGGGCTCGCCTCGGAGGTCTGCGCCACAGAACTGACCTTCTGGTATTGGCGAAGGGCTTTCATGCGATTCATGTTGCTTCCTCGTTACACGTCAACAGTGATGTGTGTTGCATGACCATTGTGTCGACTGGCCCGCAAAAAACTTTAGGGGCGCCTGGGCGGCGGCCTGAAAACGAACAAGGCCCGGGCCGTCGAAAACGACGGGGCCGGGCCTTATGCTGCAGCGGCTGATCAGTCCGACGACTTGGTGTTCAAGGCGTTCAGGGTGGTCATGACGCTGGAGCTGGTGGCGTTGAGCTGGGCTACCAGGGTATCCATGGCCGTGTATTTGGCGGTCAGGGTTGTGGTGAGGGTGGTCATGCGCGAATCGAGGTCGGTTTGCTGATCATTCAGATCACTGGTGGTCGCCGCGTATTGCTTGATGCGGGTCTCCAGAATACCGCCCGTCTGGGTGTATGGCGTGATGACCGAGGTCAAGCGAGTGAGCAAGCCACTGGTACCCACGAACAAACCGGCCACGTTGCCGGCGTTGGTGGTCATGGCCGTGTCCCAAGTGGTGTCGTTCATCAGCAGAGTGCCGTCGGTCTGCGTGGTAACGCCCAACTGCGACAGGATGCTCAAGTTACCGCTGGTGGTGCTCGACTTGGTCAACTGGCCCTGGATGGCCGCCAGCAACGAGCGCATCCCCGAGTCACCCGTCAGGGCGCCAGCGGTGGTAGTGGCCGAAGTACTGGTACTCTCAGTGGCGCCGGTGGCGGTTACGGCTGTCTGTGCGGTGACTGCCAGCATCAAGGCGTTGTAGGCGCTGACGAAGGTGGTGACCGACGTTTTCATGTCGTCAGTGCTGGAGCCGACGGTGATCGCCGTGGTGCCCTTGCCCGCCAGGGTGATAGTGACCCCACTGACGGCAGTGGTCAGCGAGTTACTGGAGCTGGTCATCTCGTCCAGCCCGTCTATCGAATACTTCGCGTCCTGAGGCAGGCTACCCAGATAGCCTGCGCTGCTGCTGGATCCAGCCTGGCTGCCATCAATAGCCAAGGCGTCAATACCACTGACCGACAAGCCCGTATTTTCACCAGTCGTGGTCGACGACAGCACCAGGCGAGACGCGCCGCTGGAGTCAGTTACCAAGTTGGCCGAGATACCAGCAGACTGCAACTGGCTGTTGATTGCATCGCGCACGCCAGACAGGGTGGTGTTTGCCGCCAACGACACAGAGTACGCGGTACCATTTGCCTGAGTGATACTCAGGGTGGTCGCGGCGGTGGTCATGACAGTCGTTGCACCGCCCGAAACGGCAGCCGTGGTGACCTTGGACCCGGTGGCAATCTGCGACACGGTCAGGTTATAGGTACCCGCCGCTGCCGTGTTGCTCGACTTCGCGGTCGCGACCGTCTCCAGCGACGAGGTCGCCGCCAGACCCGTGAACGAGTTGACATCGTTCAACGCCGCCATGGCGGTTGTAAATGTCTTCAAGGCATCGTTGACAGTACTGACTGCCGAACTCAAAGCCGCCGTGGTCGACAGCTGCGCCGTGATCTGATCCTGCTTCGGCGCCTTCTGCGCGTTGACAAGAGCTTCAACGATGGCGGCGGTATCGACACCCGAGCCGATGCCGCTGACGGTAATGCCGCCCGAACTGCTGACCGAGGTCGTGCCAGTGGTGCTGGTCGAACTGGTGGTGCTGGAAGTGGTGGTCATTGGTTGAACTCCCGTTCAGGCGACTGTCGGCTTTTTGACAAAACGCCTAGAGTAAGCAGATTTCTACAAATTCGTTCAAGTCTCGTGCCAACGCACTCAGACCTGCGTGTCCAACAGCATACTGTCGGTTTCTTTCAGGTAGCGCGCCAACTTCAAGGCGGCTTCGCTCGGCAGTTGCCGTACCACTTCCCCACTGTCGGTAGCGATGATCTTGACCACGACCTGGTGGGTTGTATCGTCAATGGAAAACCTCAGGCCGCGCTGCGTGGAATCCGCATGGTCCTGCAAGTCCTTCACTGCTTTATCCAATTCTTCCCGACTGGGCGTTTTCGTGTTGCCGGTGTCGCTTGTAGCCGTCGCGGTGGCGGTGGCGGTGCTCGCCGCGGGCACAGCGGGCGCGACTGCGCTGGCGGCCGTCGCTTGCGTTGCAACCTGGGGGTAAGACGCGTTCAATTTGACGCTCATGTCCATGTCCGTCACCTCGAAAATGTGAAAAAACGAAAGGGCACTCGTGAGCACCCTTCCGTTTAACTAGCCGTTGCTATTACTGAAGCAGCTTCAGTACAGCGGAAGGCAGTTGGTTGGCTTGCGACAGGATCGCGGTGGAAGCCGACTGCAGAGTTTGTTGCTTGGTCAGTTCAGCAGTTTCAGCAGCGAAGTCAGCATCCTGAATGGTCGAACGCGAAGCGGTAGCGTTCGAAACGATGTTGTTCAGGTTGGAGATGGTGCTGGAGAAACGGTTTTGCTTGGCACCCAGGTCAGCACGAGCGCTGTTGATGGTGGCCAGTGCGGCGTCGATGGCGGAGATCGAGGCGTCGACCGCGCTGTGCGCTGCGTCGTTGCTGGTACCCGAGATCGAAGTCGACGACAGACCCAGGCCGCTGGCCGAGAAGTTGCCGGTCAGGGACAGGGTGATGTGCTGGTCGGAACCAGTCATCGCGCCAACCTGGAATTCCAGAGTCGAAGCCGAACCGTCCAGCAGTTTCATGCCGGTGCCGAAAGTGGTCGAAGTCGAGATACGGGTCAGTTCTTCGCTCATCTGAGCGTATTCGGCGTTCAGCGAGGTACGGTCAGCGGTGCTGTTGGAGTCGTTTCGCGACTGAACGGCCAGTTCACGCATACGTTGCAGAATGTTGGTCGACTCTTGCAGCGCGCCTTCAGCGGTCTGGGCGATCGAGATACCGTCGTTGGCGTTCTTGGTAGCCATGGTCAGGCCGTTGATCTGAGTGGTCAGACGGCTGGCGATTTGCAGGCCAGCGGCGTCGTCTTTGGCGCTGTTGATTTTCAGGCCGGAAGACAGACGAGTCATTGCGGTGGACAGAGCGCTGGAAGCGTTGTTCAGGTTGTTCTGAACGGTCAGCGAAGCGATGTTAGTGTTTACAGTCAAAGCCATGACGAAATTCCTCGATGGGTGGGTGCAGCGGCTTCCGGCCCTGGCAACCGCCGGGTGTGGCCTAGAGAACCTTCGTAATAGTTATCGTCGTGATGGGAAGTTGCTTGAGGGCTTTTTTTGAAAAAAAACGCCATCAGTACGCCACCCCTTGTAAACCGGGGGTTTCAGCCCCCTCGACGATCCCTTTACCTTCACCCGCCCGCGTATCGACTGTGACACAGATCACATTTTTGCCCGCCCCGAGTCGTCACGGCCCGGGGCTGGGGATTGATGATAGATGAAATTTGGCCATGCAAGATGATGTGGGATTTCAGATGTCGCCCTGGCGCATCAGCTCCAGCAATTCATATTCAAGGTAATCGGCCAGCGCCAACCAGTTCTGCCCTTCCTGGCACGCCAGCATCTCGCCCAGCACTGCCACCCATTGCTGCTGCAACGCAGGCGGCGTGCGATCAAACAGCGGCATCAGCGCGCCGAACAACTCCACCATCACCAACGCCGCTTCCACATCCCGCCCCAGGCGAAACAGATGGGCACAGGCAACCGCCGGTTCACGGTATTGCGTAAAACCGCTCATTGGCACCACTCCGCATCGAACTGCGTGCCGGCGATCATCGCCCCGGCACGGCTGGTATTGAAGAACGGCACCTGGGGGTGCCCGGCGATGTAGCGTTCAAGCTCCACCAAATAGCTACGGAAGTTGAGTTGGGTACGCACGCGCTGGCCACGACCGTCGAGCACCCAGTGCTTGGCGGCCTGCAACTGCGGCCCCAGGTCGCCATCGCTCCAACCGGCGTGGGTCTTGTCGCCCGGGAAAGCGAAGTCGGCGCCGAACAGCGTCACCTGCCCTGCCCCCATTTTCACGGCCAGGTCCACGGCCGGATGAATCACGCTGCCGCCCACATAAAGGCTGGCCTTGGGCAGTTGCTCGCGCAGTTGCGCATACACCGGGCTGGCGGAGTAGCCAACGTGGCGCGGGCCCTTCCAGCTTTCCAGCAACGACTTTTCCAGCAACGGCAAGTACACCAGCCCTACCCCCTCGGAGCCCTCGGCCGGCAAGTGGCGACTACTGATGCGCTGATCAATGCTGACCACCAGATCGGGCACGATGCCGTGGGCGAGCAACGGGCGGTAGGCGGTATCAACGCTGATGAAGAATGGGCGACCCGCTTGCTCGCGCACCGCCTTGAGTTTGGCAAAGTGCTGTTCCAGGCTGGGCCCGGTGGCAATCACGAAAAAACCCCGACCCGGCTGCGAGCCAAACAGCTGCGCCACGTCGGGGTCGCTGTGCAGCAGCGGCACCGCGTCTTCCAGGCGCTGAGCAATTTCCGGATCCTGGGCAGTGAATTCGCGGTTGTTGAACGCCAGGTGCACTTCACTGATCAGCCGGTCGCGAATCCGCGCGTTGTGGTCGTCGGCCAGCACCAACTCCGAGGGCAAGGCGAAGAACGGCAGGCAGATTTCGGCGTGATCGCCGGCCATCACCAGCTCGACCCGAGGATCGGCCAGCCAGTCGTCCTGTTCGAGGATCTGCAGCACCAGGGCGAACACGGCGCTGTTGAGGATGTGCACCGTGAGGCGCTGGAGTGCGGGGCGTTGCAGCAGGACGCGCTGCAGGTCGCCCAGGCCGGTGCCGTATACGTGGGCCTGGGGCGCTTGCGGAGCGATGGTCGCGGCCTGGAGCTGGGCTTCGGCGAGGCGATCATGACGACTGGTGAGCTGCACACCGCTGATGCTCAGGGTGGTACCCAGGCCCTCGACCAATTGCGCAGGGACGGTGCCGGGATTTTCCAGTTGCAGGCGATCGAACAACAGCGGCCAGCGCGTTTGCAAAAGGTGCGCGTTGCGCTGGGGGATGTCGGTCATGGGCAGGCGGCCTTGGTGATACGTTCAGCCCACAAGCGTATCAGAAGGCGAAACCCTGTAGCAGCACATGGCTTGAAACCGCGCTGCCTGCATCGCGACTAAAGTCGGCTCCTACGCCGTCCGTGGTAGGAGCCGGCCTTGGCCGCGATGCAGACGCCGCCGCCCTGTGGCCCATGCGGTCCGCCAGACAGACCGCAGCGCTTGTGACGCATGGCTTGAAACCGCGTTGCCTGCATCGCGACTAAAGTCGGCTCCTACGCCGCCCGTGGTAGGAGCCAGCCTTGGCCGCGATGCAGGCGACGCGGTCCTGTGGTCCATGCGGTCCGCCGGCCACTGCTACAGGGGACCGCGTTGCCTGCATCGCGACTAAAGTCGGCTCCTACGCCGTCCGTGGTAGGAGCCGGCCTTGGCCGCGATGCAGGCGACGCCGTCCTGTGGCCCATGCGGTCCGCCAGACAGACCGCAGCGCCTGTGACGCGGCCTGCCGGCCGCTGCTACAGAGGTGAGGAGAATCAGCGATGCAGAATCGCTGAGCCCCAGGACAGCCCCACGCCGAAGCCGCTGATGGCCACGCGCTTCCAGGTGGCGTCCATCACGTGCTTTTCCAGCAGCAACGGCACGCTGGACGATACGGTGTTGCCCGTCTCGACCATGTCCTTGATGAACTTCTCGGGCTTGTCCTCGAAGCGACGCGCCACGGCGTCGACGATGGCGGCGCTGCCCTGGTGGATGCAGAACGCATCGATGTCGTCCGGGGTCAGGCCCGACTCGCCCAGCAGTTCGTGCAGGTGCGCTGGCACTTTCAGCAGCGCGAAGTTGAACACCTGGCGGCCGTTCATGAAGAACACGCCATCAGTGACCTTCAGGTGCGGTGCACCGGAACCGTCGGTGCCGAACTTGGCCTTGCCCAACTGCCACACCGCGTCTTCACCCATCCAGGTGGCGGTGGCGGCGTCGCCGAACAGCATGGTGGTGTTGCGGTCTTCCGGGTCGACGATCTTCGAATACGGGTCGGCGGTGATCAGCAGGCCGTTTTTCAGGCCCGCTGCTTCCATGAAGCCCTTCATCGCGTAGATGCCGTAGACATAACCCGAACAGCCCAGGGAGATGTCGAACGCCGCCACGTGGGTCGGCAGGCCCAGTTTGTCCTGGACGATGGCGGCCGTGTGCGGCAGGCCTTCTTCGTCACCGTTCTGGGTGACGACGATCAGCGCGTCGATGGACTCGCGTTTAAGCTCGGGGTTATTCGCAAACAGAGCATTGACCGCTTCGACGCACAGGTCGGAGGTCTCCTGGCCAGCGTCTTTGCGCGGCAGGAAAGCGGAGCCGATCTTGCCCAGGATGAACTCTTCGTCCTTGGCAAATTTGGCACCCTGGGCGTAGTTATCAACGCCTTCGGAAGGCACGTAACTCGCTATGCTTTTTATGCCAATCATTATGGCTTCCCAATAATAAAGAGCTAAATATCACCGCTCGCATGATGGAGGGGCGCCAACAAAACCGGGATTTGCATCACCCGCGCGGGGGCGAAAACAGGCGACGCCGGGGCCATGAATCATGGCACTGCGCCCACGTCACCCAACATCAGGTTACAGTGGAGATGCCCGTTATGACTCACAGGTCACGTTGATTCAACATGATTTCGCGTTTTTTGGCCATGCTTAAGCGACCGTTCAGTCAATCATTGACCAATCCAGCGCCATGCCGCGAGCCAGAGGGCGGCGTGCCGCGCGCCCCAGCACGTTGTCCAGATGTCGCGGGGCCAGGCCCAGGCCGGGACGAATGGCCCGCACGTTGTCACGGGTCAGTGGCTCACCCGCCGCCACGTCCCGCACCACGTACAGCGAGCGCCGGTACACCAGCGACTTCTGCTCGGCGGTGGTGGCGCCGTACTGCACCTGGCCCAGCGCCTGCCAGGCACGCTCGGTCTCGGTGACCAGGCTGGCCAGCTCGGCCGGCTCAAGCGAGAAGCTGGCGTCCACGCCACCAGCGCTGCGGTCCAGGGTGAAGTGTTTTTCCACCACGCTGGCGCCCAGCGCCACCGCCGCCACGGCGGCGCCCACGCCCATGGTGTGGTCGGACAGGCCCACTTCGCAGCCAAACAACTCGCGCATATGGGCGATGGTGCGCAGGTGGGTGTTGAGCGGTGACGCCGGGTAGGTACTGGTGCACTTGAGCAGGATCAGGTCGCGACAGCCGGCGGCACGGGCAGCGCGCACGCTTTCATCCAGCTCGGCGACGCTGGCCATGCCGGTGGAGATGATCAGCGGCTTGCCGGTGGAGGCTGCCTTGCGGATCAACGGCAGGTCGGTGTTCTCGAAACTGGCGATCTTGTAGGCCGGCACCTCCAGGCTTTCCAGGAAGTCGACGGCGCTCTCATCGAACGGCGAGGAGAACGCCAGCATGCCGTGGCTTTTCGCCCGTTCGAAAATCGGCGCGTGCCATTCCCACGGCGTGTGCGCCTGCTGGTACAGCGCGTACAGCGAGGTGTCGGCCCACAGGCTGTCGGGGTCGCTGATGCGGAACTCGCCCTGGTCGATGTCCAGGGTCATGGTGTCGGCGGTGTAGGTCTGCAGCTTCAGCGCGTGGGCGCCCGCCTTGGCGGCGGCATCGACGATGGCCAGGGCGCGCTCCAGCGACTGATTGTGGTTGCCGCTCATCTCGGCGATGACGAATGGCGGCGCGTCGAGGCCGATGGCGCGGTGACCGATCTTGAAGCTGGGCATAGAACTATCCTTGCGACGGTGCTGCGGCAAACAGGGCCCAGGCCAGGCGCAAGGCACCCATGCCGTCCACCAGTTGGCGAGAGTGTTCGGCCAGTGAATGGCGGCGCTGAACGTCGTCCAGCAGCCCCATCACCGACTGGCGAAGGGCCTGGGAACTGACATCCGCGGCTTCGCCCAGGTACACATGGGCGCCCGCCACCGCCATCAGTTCGGCGTTGGCCTGCTGGTTGTGGGCCACGGCCAGGCAAATGGTCGGCATGCCCACGGCCGCACGCTCCCAGGTAGTGCCGCCGCCGGCACCGATAAACAGGTCGGCGGTGGCCATCAGCGCCGGGAAATCCTCGACGAAGCTGTGCAGGGTCCAGTTAGGGCGCGTGGCCACGTAGGCTTGCAGGTGCGCCCAGTCCGGGTTGTTGTGACCAGCGATGAAGTCCACTTCCAGGCCCGTCAGGCCCTCGAGGGCGACCATGGCCTTGAGCGTATTGCCGTTGAAATCGAAGCCGCCGAAGTTGACCAGCACGCGCTGCACGTGCGGGCGGATCGATATTCGCAGGGCCTCGTAGGCCGAGCCCAGCAAGGCGTGGCGCGGGCCAAAATACGTGTTGCATTCAGGCGTCAGCAGGCCGGCATACGCCTGGGCGCTGGCCGTCAGGTTCTGGTCCAGCAGCAGGTCGGCGCTGTGCTCGCGGTTGGCCAGGTCGTCGATGGCCATGATCCGCGGCGCATAGGCCCGCGCGGCGGTTTCCCAGCGCGCATCCAGGCCGTAGTGGTCGACGATGACCCAATCGAACTGGCCGACATTTTTCAACGCCGCTATATCGTCCTGCCACGGCAGCAGCGCTTCGATGTCGCAGGTGCTGGCGCCAGGCTTCATGGCACAGGTATTCCAGCCCTGGGCGGACAGGTTTACCAGCCGGTGGCCAGGCAACGTCAGGCTGGCGAACGTAACCTGGGCACCCTGCTTGCGCAGGCAGTGGGCCAGCGTCAGGCAGCGGGCGATATGGCCACTGCCGATGGTGTGTGAAGCGTCGGCACGGATCAGCACCTTCACGGGTTCAACTCCCCAGCCGCCTTGAGGGCGGCAAACATGTATTCGGCGCGACGCCAGTCTTCCGGCGTGTCGATGTCCTGCACACGGTGGCGCGGCAGCATGATCGGCAGGCTGTGCCCGGCGAACATGGGCAGGCCTTGCAGCCAGGCCTGGCGGCGCCCCCAGTAAAACTGCCCGGCGTCATGCCAGGCCGGCGTCAGGTCCTGGGAACGGACCTGACTGAATTCGGGATACAACGCGGCGACACCGCCCTGCCCGTCCAACTGCAAGGCACGCTGGACCGGGAAGGCGTAACTGCACACCGAAAACGCAAAACACTTGTCGTCATTGCCTTGCAAGGCAGCCAGCCCCTGCTGCAAGTCGGCAGCCGTGAGCATAGGCGCTGTAGCATAGATGCAGCAGGCCAGTTCGTGGGCGGCGCCCAAGGCCTGCAAGGCGTGCTGCACCACCGCCGTGGTACCGGTGTGGTGATCGGCCAGGCTGGCAGGCCGGCGGAACGGCACTTGCGCACCATAGGCACGGGCCACGTCGGCGATTTCATCGTCGTCGGTGCTCACCACCACCTCGTCGAACAACCCGCTGGCCAAGGCCGCACGGATGGACCAGGCAATGATCGGCACGCCGTCGAACAACTTGAGGTTCTTGCGTGGAATACGCTGGCTGCCACCACGGGCGGGAATGATCGCCACCGCGCTCATGGGCACACTATCCCTTTCAGGGTCGCGACGACCTGGTCCTGCTCGGCATCGGTCATGGCGGCGAACAGCGGCAGGCTGATGGCCTGGCTGTAATACTGCTCGGCCTCGGGGAAGTCACCCAGGGCGAAGCCCATGTCACGGTAATACGGTTGCAGGTGCACGGGGATGTAGTGCAGTTGCACGCCGATACCGGCGGCGCGCAGCGCCTCGAACACCTCGCGATGGCCCAGGGCGATGCGCGGCAGGTTCAGGCGCACCACATACAGGTGCCAGGCCGACTCGGCACCCGCCTGCACGCCGGGCAGGTTCACCGGCAAGTCGGCCAACAGGCGTGCATAGCGCGCTGCCAGTTGCCGGCGGCGGGCGACGAAACCGTCCAGCTTATGCAGCTGCGACAGGCCCAGGGCCGCCTGCAGGTCGGTCATGCGGTAATTGAAGCCCAGTTCCACCTGTTGGTAGTACCAGGGGCCGTGGCTGGGTTCGTCCATGTCCACCGCATCGCGAGTCATGCCGTGGCTGCGCAGGCGCTTGAGGCGCGCGGCCAGTTCCGGGCTGTTGGTCAGCACCATGCCGCCCTCGCCGGTGGTGATGATTTTCACCGGGTGGAAGCTGAACACGGTCATGTGCGCGAATTCGCCGCAGCCCACCGGGCGCCCTTCATAGCGCGCGCCCACGGCGTGGGAAGCGTCTTCGATCAGGCAGAACCCGTAGCGCTCGGCCAGTGCGCCGATGGCACGCATGTCACAGCTCTGGCCGGCGAAAGCCACGGCCACCACCACCTTGGGCAGGCGCCCCTGCTGCTCGGCCATGGCCAGCTTCTGCGCCAGTTTGCCGGCGTCCAGGTTCAGGGTGTCGGGGTCGATGTCGACGAAGTCCACCTGCGCGCCGCAGTAACGGCCACAGTTGGCCGACGCCAGAAAGGTGTTGGGCGAGGTCCACAGCCAGTCGCCTTCGCCCAGGCCCGCGGCCAGGCAGGCGATGTGCAGGGCCGCGGTGGCGTTGCACACCGCCACACCGTGGCCGGCATAGCAATATTGCGCCATGGCGCTTTCGAAGCGCTCAAGGGTCGGCCCCTGGGTCAGCCAGTCCGACTGCAGTACCTGCACCACGGCGTCGATGTCAGCGGCGTCAATGCTTTGCCGACCGTACGGAATCACGGCTTGAGTTCCGCGTGCAGGGCCGCGATCTGCTCTACGTCGAGGAACTGCGGGTTGATGTCGGAGCGGTACTCGAAATCTTCGCTCACCGGCCGGCCGCGCTCGCCCAGGCCATCCAGGGCGAAGTCCAGGTCGGTGTGGGTGAAGCGGATCGACGGCTGGATGGTGTAGTGGTCGTCGAATTCCAGGGTGGCGCGGGCATCGTCCAGCGGCACCATCAGCTCATGCAGCTTTTCGCCCGGGCGGATGCCCACCAGGGTCTGCGGCAGCTCGGGGGCCATGGCCGTGGCCAGGTCGACGATGCGGATCGACGGGATTTTTGGCACGAAGATCTCGCCGCCGTGCATGCGCGCGAAATTGTCGAGCACGAACTGCACGCCGTGGTCCAGGGTGATCCAGAAGCGCGTCATGCGCGGGTCGGTGATCGGCAGTTCGCGGGCCTTTTCGCTGATCAGCTTGCTGAAGAACGGCACCACCGAGCCACGCGAGCCGGCGACGTTGCCATAGCGCACCACGGCAAAACGGGTTTGCTGGTCGCCGGCAATGTTGTTGGCGGCCACGAACAGCTTGTCCGACAGCAGCTTGGTGGCACCGTACAGATTGATCGGGCTGGCGGCCTTGTCGGTGGACAGCGCGATGACTTTCTTCACGCCGTTGTCGATGGCGGCGGCAATCACGTTCTCAGCGCCGTTGACGTTGGTGCGGATGCATTCGGTGGGGTTGTACTCCGCCGCCGGCACTTGCTTGAGGGCCGCCGCATGCACCACGTAATCGATGCCGCGCATGGCCACGCGCAGGCGCTCGGCGTCGCGCACGTCGCCAATGAAATAGCGCATGCACGGGGCGTTGAAGCTCTGCTGCATTTCGTACTGCTTGAGCTCGTCGCGGGAAAACACCACCACGCGCTTGGGTTGGTACTGCTCCAGCAGGCGGCGAATGAAATTGCGACCGAAGGAACCGGTACCGCCGGTGATGAAGAGGGATTTGCCGTTGAACATGCACAGGTTCCTTAGATCGAGGCGGCCGCCGGGGGACGGTTTTCTGACCCGGGCCGCGGATTCCGTGTTGTTGAGCAAAATGCAGGCCATGTCGCCGAGGCATCCCGCTCCCACAGGAACTGTGGTAGACCACCAGGCTGTTGGTCGGCAAAAGCAGGATTTGGCAGAGAAATTGCTGCTACGCCTCTGTCGACGCCTGGCGCCCGTTTATTGACGGCCCACCACGCGCGCAGGACCTTCCGTGGAGCGCCAGCACAATCATGTCCAAAGTCATCCCCGTTACCAGCCCGCTTCTGCCTCCGCTGGAAGAATTCATCCCGTACCTGGAAGAAATCTGGCAAACGCGCCGCCTGACCAACGCCGGCCCGTTCCACCAGCAGTTGGAAAAGGCCCTGGCGGACTATCTGGGCGTGGAGCACCTGTGCCTGTTCGCCAACGGCACCCTGGCGCTGGTCACCGCGCTGCAGGCGCTGCGCATCACCGGCGAGGTCATCACCACCCCGTATTCGTTCGTGGCCACCACCCATTCGCTGTTGTGGAACGACCTCAAGCCCGTGTTCGTCGACATTGACCCGGTCACCTGCAACCTGGACCCGGCCAGCATCGAGAAGGCCATCACGCCCGCCACCAGCGCCATCCTGCCGGTGCATTGCTACGGCACGCCATGCGATGTGGAAGCCATCCAGACTATCGCCGACAACTACGGCCTGAAAGTCATCTATGACGCCGCCCACTGTTTCGGCGTACGCCAGAACGGCACCAGCGTGCTGCGCCACGGCGACCTGTCGATCCTCAGCTTCCACGCCACCAAGGTGTTCAACACCTTCGAAGGCGGCGCCATCGTGTGCCCCGATGCCAAGACCAAGAAGCGTATCGACTACCTGAAGAACTTCGGTTTCGCCGACGAAGTCACGGTGGTGGCGCCCGGCATCAACGGCAAGATGAGCGAAATCAACGCCGCCTTCGGCATGCTGCAACTGCGCCACATCGATGACGCCCTGGCGCGCCGCAAACTGATTGACCAGGCGTACCGCCAGGGCCTGGAAGGCGTGCAAGGCA
This sequence comes from gamma proteobacterium L18, assembly GCA_000497835.1. GTDB lineage: Bacteria > Pseudomonadota > Gammaproteobacteria > Pseudomonadales > Pseudomonadaceae > Aquipseudomonas. Next base: position 155,037 of record KI547176.1, read on the forward strand.
TCCGCCTGATGCAACGCCGCACCGACCTGACCGCCAACTATTCGTACCTGCCGATTTTCATCGACAGCGACTACCCGCTCAGCCGCGACCAGGTCTACGACCTGATGCGCGACCACGACATTCTGGCCCGTCGCTACTTCTACCCGTTGATCAGCGAATTCCCCATGTACCGCGGCCTGCCGTCGGCTGCCGGCGAATTGCTGCCGGTTGCAGAAAAAACCTCACGCCAAGTGCTGTGCCTGCCGATATATCCTGATCTGGCCCAGGAAGTGGTGGACACCATCTGCCACTTGTTGCGCCGTCACGCACAGCCAACGGGAGTGCCGCGATGAACGTTCGTCAGGTCCTGGTGTTTCCGGCCGGTACCGAAATCGGCCTGGAGATTTTCCACGCCTTGCAATACTGCAAGGAAGTCCGGATCCACGGCGCCGGGCAGCCCATCAGCAACCCGGCGCAGCTGGTGTACCCCGACTACCACCCGCTGCCCAGCATCCACGAAGAGGGCTGGCTGCCAGCGCTGGTCAAGCTGTGCAGGCAGCTGAAGATCGACTACATCTTCCCGGCCTACGACGACGCCATCATTGCCCTGCATGAGGTGGCCGACAAGCTGCCGGCGGTCATCGTCGGCGCCAGCCCCGAGGTGTGCCGGCTGACGCGGCGCAAGTCCAGCACGTATGAGCGCCTGCGCGACACCGTGCAGGTGCCGCAGGTGTTCAAGCACGCCGAACAGGTCGAAAGCTTCCCGGTGTTCGTCAAGCCGGACCGTGGCCAGGGCAGCCAGGGCATCGCCCGCTGCGACGACGCCGCTGCCCTGCAACGCGCCTGCGCCGCCCTGCCCGACCCGCTGATCTGCCAGTACCTGCCCGGCGAAGAATTCACCGTGGACTGCTTCTCCGATCGCGAGCGCGGCCTGCTGTATGCCTCGGCGCGTCGCCGCCTGCGTATCCGCAACGGCATCGCCGTCAACAGCGTCACCGAAGAATTGCCCCAGGCCCAGGCCATGGCCCAGCGCATCAGCGACGAGTTGAAGATGCGCGGCGCCTGGTTCTTCCAGGTCAAGCGCGCCGCCGACGGTGCCCTGACCTTGCTGGAAGTGGCCCCACGCATTGCCGGCAGCATGTCCACCAACCGCGTGCGCGGGGTGAACTTTGCGCTGCTGAGCCTTTACGAGCAGGAACGCGCGCCGCTGGGCATCCTGGCTTACCAAGGCTGCGTCGAAGTGGACCGCGCCCTGGGCAACCGTTACCGCCATGACGTGCAGTACTCCACCCTGTACGTAGACCTGGACGACACGCTGATTTTCCGCGAACAGGTCAACACCCAAGTGGTGAGCCTGGTGTACCGCGCCCTCAACCTGGGCCGCACGGTGAAGCTGATCACCCGCCACCGCCATGACCTGGCCGCTACCCTTGCGCGCTTTCGCCTGGCCGGCCTGTTCGACGAGATCATCCACATTGCCGACGGCCAGCCGAAGTCGGCGTTTATCCGCGAGAGCGACGCCATCCTGGTGGACGACAGCTACGCCGAACGCCTGGAAGTGTCGCGCAGCCGCGGTATCCACACCTTCGACTGCAGCATGATCGAAATGCTGCTGACCAGCCCAGAACCGTAAGGACGGCGCCATGACCACGGTAATCACTTACGGTACCTTCGACCTGTTCCATGTCGGCCACGTGCACCTGCTGCGCCGCCTCAAGGGCCTGGGCGACCGCCTGGTGGTGGGCTGCTCCACCGATGAGTTCAACCACCAGAAAGGCAAGAAATCCATCGCCCCCTATGCCCAGCGCGTGGAGATCCTCAAGTCGGTGCGCTATGTGGACCACGTGATCCCGGAAACCCATTGGGACCAGAAGCGCAGCGACATCCTGCGCGAGGGTGCGGATATCTTCGCCATTGGCGACGATTGGGCGGGCAAGTTCGATGACCTGAGCGACATCTGCCAGGTGGTGTACCTGCCGCGCACCCGCGACATTTCCTCGACCGAAATCCGCCGCCTGGCCCAGGCCATGCACGCTGACCAGATGCTGGAGTTGCAGCGCGCGGTGGACCAACTGCAACGGGTCGTGGACCAGCTGCAATCTCGATAAACAGACAAAGCAACACCGGGCTATGGAGCGTTGAATGCGTAAACTGGTTGCGGACCTGGTGGTACTTCCGCTGTGGCGCCTGATTGACCGCTGTGTGAGCAAGAACCCGCAGCGCTGGGCGTTCTTCGTCCATCACCTGAAATCCGATCAGTTCGTGGAAAATTCCCGGGCCGTGTTCGAAGCCGTCAAGGCCGACCCCAACCTTGAGAAAATCGTCTTCACCCGCGGCGTGCCGATTACCTTCACACTGGAGGGTGCGGTCAACACGCGCATCGTCGACCTGCAGACCCTCACCGGGCTGTTCGTGCTGTGGCGCTGCAAGGTGCTGCTGGTGACCCATTCGGTGTCCATGGACCTGTCCATGCGCTGGCCGCCGCGCCAGTTCAGCGTGGTACGCCCGGCACTCAAACCGCGCACCATCATCAACCTGTGGCACGGTATCCCGCTGAAGAAACTGCTGGCCCTGGCCAACGATGAAGTGCGCAAGCACACCGACCGCGTGGCCTTCCGGCGCATCGAACGTTCGCACTACGCCGGGCTGATCACCTCGTCGGCCATCGACAGCCACGCCATGGCCACCATGTTCCACCCCATCACCTATGACCGCGTGTGGGTGACCGGCCTGCCACGCAGCGATTTCCTGGTGATGCCGCGCCCACAACTGCCCGCCTACCTGCGCGATGGCCTGGAGCGCATCGAGCGCCTCAAGGGCGACAAGACCCTGATCGTCTACGCCCCCACTTACCGCCAGGTCAGCGTGGCGGGCGCAGCCTATTACCAGTTCAGCGAACAGGAAGCCCAGGCCATCCGCGCCCTGCTGGCCCGCCACAACGCGATCCTGGGCATCCGCCTGCACTACTTCAAGAACGCCGCCGAGGTGTTCAACATCGAGCAGTTGATCGATGGCCAGAACATCGTCGAGCTGGACCACCAGCAGTTCCCCGACATCGCCTGCGTGCTGCGCGCAGCGGACCTGGTGGTGACCGACTATTCCAGCGTGTACATCGATGCGCTGTACCTGGAAAAACCGGTGTTCAGCTTCGCCTACGACCTTGAGCACTACCAGCAACAACAGGACGGCGTGCTGTACGACCTGGACCTGGTGTTCCCCGGCCCCGTGGTGGGCAGCTCCGACGCCTTGCTGCAGGCCCTGGAACAGGAACTGCGCGCACCTGCGCAAGTGGACAGCGACCGCTACCGCATGGCCCGCAAACTGTTTTTCGCCCACACCGACGCCGGCAACTGCCAGCGGGTGATCGAACGCATCAGACAACTGGCTTGATCCCAGACAACTTCTCAACAGGTGGACAACTCATGGCCGGTCGGCTTCATCGCAAACCCGGGTTCCCGTACTACATCACCGCGCCCGACTACCGCGAAACCTCTGCCGGTATCCAGGTGCTGCACTACCTGTGCCACGCCCTCAACCTGCAAGGCCACGACGCCTGGGTGACGGGCTGCAGCAAGGTCAACCCGGACCTCAAGACGCCGATCCTCACCGAGGGCATCCGCCAGCAGCATCAGCGCGACGGCCGCACGCCGATTGCCGTGTACGCCGAGGTGTACCCGGGCAACATCCTCAACACCCCGGTGTGCGTGCGCTACATGCTCAACCGCGAAGGCGCGCTGGGCCGAGGCTCGGTGGAAGCAGGCCCCGATGATCTGTTCTTTTACTTCCGCCCCGAGTTCTACCAGGGCTCTGTCGATGAGCCGGTCAATGTGCTGACGCTGCCGTCCACCGACATGAGCCTGTTCGCCCCCGACGACAGCCGCGTGCGCACCAGCAACTACCTGTACCTGCATCGCCTGCCCGCCGAAGCGGTGAACTATGCCGAGCTGCCTGACGACATTCAGCTGCTGTCGATGGACAACCCGCTGACCCTGCAACAACTGGCCCACGCCTTCAAGGGCGCCAAGGCGCTGTACACCTACGAAGCCGGTTCCACTTGCACCAAGGCGCTGCTCAGCGGCTGCCCGGTGGTGGCCCTGCGCGCGCCCGGCCATGAGCACCTGGCCGCCACGCAGAAAACCGCCGATGACCTGGGTGGCGGTTTCGCCTGGGACGACAGCGACGCCAGCCTGGAACGCGCCCGCAGCGAACTGCCGGCGATGCGCGCCTACCAACTGGGCATTGAGGATATCTTCTGGGAGCAACTGGGCGACTTCGTGCGCCTGACCCAGGCCCGCGCCGTGGCCGAAAATACCCGCGACAGCGGCTCGATCAGCGACTGGCTGGCCAGCCGCGCGCCGGTGAAAAGCCACGCCGCGCTGATCGACGAGCACCTGCAACAGCATCGCCAGGACGGTCGCCTGGGCATCGTCATCATCGACCGCGAGGGCAACCTGGAGCCGGTGATCCAGACCCTGCAAAGCCTGGACAGCGACACCGCCCATTACGACAACCTGGGCGTCATGGTGCTGACGCCGCTGACCCTGGACCCGCAGCATTCCAACGCGGATCTGCAGTTCGTGACCTACGCGCCGGGGCAGCTGGAGCAGACCCTCAACGCACGCCTGGGCGCGTTCGACTGCGCCTGGTTCATGCGCGTTGCGGCCGGCGTGCGCTTCTTGCCCGCAGGCCTGCAGACCATGGCCCTGGAGCTGCTGGCGGCCCCGGGTTGCCGCGCCATTTATGGCGACGAGTTCTACCGCGTCGGCGCCAGCGACATGAACAGCGCCTACCGCCCCGGCTTCAACCTGGACTACCTGCTCAGCGCCCCGGCGCACATGAGCCGTCATTGGCTGTGGAACAAGGCCTGCGTACAGGCCCTGGGCGGCTTCGAGGCCGACTGCGGCAGCGCCAGCGAATTGGCGATGATCCTGCGCCTGGTGGAAAGCGAAGGCCTTGCCGGCCTTGGCCACGTCAACGAACCGATCCTGGTGGCCGATGCCCCGAGCAGCGCTGCCGACCCGCAGGTCGAAGCCCTGCTGCACCGCCACCTGCAAGCGCGCGGCTACGCCCAGGCGCGGGTCGCTGCCCTTGCCGATGGTCATTACCGCATTCTCTACAACCTGCCGCACCATTCGCGCACCACGGTGATGGTGCTGGCTGACCAGCCGCTGGCGCTGTTGCAGCGCTGCCTGAACAGCCTGCTGGAGGTCACCGCCAACCCCGATTTCGACGTGGTGATGGTGGATGTCGCCGGTACCGGCGACTCCACCCGCGCGTGGCTGGCCACCCTGGGTCGCGAATACGATTCGCGCGTGTGGGTGGCGTCCCACGCGCAGTTGCCAGCGGTAGCGGCGCTCAATGCCACCGCCGCCACACTGACCAACGATTACCTGGTGCTGCTGGCCGGCAACACGCTGATCGAACAGCCACAATGGCTGGACAACCTGATCAACCACGCCGTGCGTGGCGAGGTCGCGGTGGTGGGGCCCAAGCTGGTCGACAGCCAGGGCCGCTGCCAGAGCGCCGGGCTGATCCTGGGCCTGGACGACATCGCCGGCCCTGCGTTCTTCAATGAACCGAGCGATGCGCGCGGCTACCTCGACCGCCTGCTGGTGGACCAGAACTACAGCGCCGTGAGCGGCGACTGCCTGATGATGCGCCGCGAGGTGTTCAATCAGCTGGGTGGCCTGGACAGTGCGCTGAGCCTGAGCGCGGCCACCCTGGACCTGTGCCTGCGCAGCCTGCAGGCCGGCTGCCTGACGGTGTGGACGCCGTTCGCCCAGGTGACCCTGCTTGACCGCGTGCAACCGCTGCCCTCGGCCGCCGCCGAAGAGGCCGCCCGCCTGGAGCGTCGCACCCTGCAACAGCGCTGGCTGCCGCTGCTGGCGGACGACCCGGCCTACAACCAGAACCTGCGCCTGGACCGTGGCGGCTTCCGCCCCGACTACCGTTTCAGCCGCGAATGGCGCCGTATCGGCCAGGCGCTGCTGCCCCGCGTGCTGTGCCAGACCGCGGCCAGTGGTGACGAGCAGATCACCCACCAAGTGTTCAAGGCCCTGCAGGACAACCAGCGCCTGGAAGGCGTGGTGTGCCAGCCGATGCTCAGCGCGCTGGAACTGCAGCGTTTTGCGCCGGACAGCATCGTTTACTCGCTGTCACTGACCGACCCGCTGCGCACCGCACAGCTCGAAGAACAGGCCGTGGTGCCGGCGCTACGGGTGGTAGATCTGAGCCAGAGCATCGCCCAGGCGCTGGACCAGGGGCTGGATCTGAATGGCTACATCGCGGCGATCATGCCGCAGTTACAGGCCGTGGCGCCGCTGGTGGATCGCCTGGTGATCCCGGATGCCGAAGCGGCGGAGGCGTTGCGGGCGGTGCATAAGGATGTGCGGCAGTGGCATACGCCGGATCTGGAGAATATTGCGCGGCATTGGTTGGTTGTGTAGCGCATGGCTTTAGCTTTGCAGCGGTCTTGAGATCGAGCGCCGCCCGCGCGGCGCTTCCCGGGCAGAGCCCGGTCCTACATTTGTTGCAACGCACCATTGCCTGTGAGATCGCCTGGTCCGCCTTGTTCGTTCACTGCAGATCTGTGGTGAACAAACAAGGCGGACCTGGTGATCTCACTGGCATGATTGGCCCGAAACAAATGTAGGACCGGGCTCTGCCCGGGAAGCGCCGCGCGGGCGGCGCGCGGTTGCATGAACACCACAAAAAACCCGCCATGCACCTGGGGACCAAACCACCCCCCCAGGCCACACCACAACCCCAAACCTCAACCCGGCATCCACGCCCTCAACCAACTCCCCAACGCCGCCCCATCAAACATAAAGTCGCGCTGCACCGCCGCCCTCAACTCATCCCCCATCCGCGCACTGGCATCCAGGTCGGACAGGTGCATGCGGATCGCCTCCAGCCACTCGTGGGTGCTGTTGGTCTTGACCGAGGTCACCGGGAAGTCGCCGCGGTAGCTGCGGGTGTCGGTGCACACCACCGGGTAGCCGCAGGCGCCATATTCCAGCAGGCGCAGGTTGCTCTTGCAGTCGTTGAAGATGTGCTGCTCCAGCGGCGCCAGGGCCAGGTCCAGGTTGAGGCTGGCCATTTTCTGCGGGTAGAGTTCCAGCGGCACGGCGGCGTGATATTCATGCACGTACGGACGCAGTTCGTCCGGGCACATACCCAAAAATACCCACTCCACTTCGTCCGCCAGGGCCTTGACCACGTCCTTGATCAGCAGCAGGTCGCCGGTGTGGCTGGTGCCACCGCCCCAGCCCACGCGCGGCTTGCGGCCCACCCGGCGCTGGCTGGTCAGGTGGCGCCAGCGCTCAGGCGGCAGCATGTTGGGCACCACCACGATGTCGTGGTGCATGCTGGACATGGCGTCGGCCAGGGAATCGGTGGACACCACCAGACGGTCGCACAGCCCTACCCCGCGCTGCAGGGTTTCGCGGATGTCGCGGTGCAGGTAGCGACGGTGTTCGTTCTGCTCCGGCACGTCCAGCAGGTAGTCGTCCAGCTCGAAGATGCGGAAGGCCTTGGAGAATTCCTTGACCTGGGCGATGCCCTCCACGGGGCCCGCGCTGTAACGGCCCTGGAAGACGATGCTGTCCGGCGCGATGCGCTCGATTTCCAGGATCGAGGGCGTGCCGAAGTTGATCTGGTGCGTGGCCAGGCCAGCCTTGGCCAGTTCGGCCAGCGGCTGGATGACGCGGTAGTGTCCCACCGCGCCCTTGTTGATCGGCAGGCCCAGCACGAACGGCAGCGTGTGCCGGGCAAACGGCTGCCAGCCGTGGCGCAGGCCGACGTTCATGGTGAAGCTGGCGCCCATCAAGCTCAGGTTCTTGTTGTACGCCGGGTCACGGGCCAACTTGGGCAGCCAGCGGTTGAAAGCCGCACGCTGGGTCTGACGCCAGTCCAGCAGGGCTTCGCTGTCGGGCACCTGCTCCTGGCGGCGCACCATCAGCGCGGCAAACGGCGTCCACACCACGAGATAGCCCTGTTCGCCCACGCGCAGGCACAGGTCGACATCGGCAAAACCATGGGCCAGGTCACCTTCGGCCAGGCCATCGAGTTCCAGGAACAGCTGCTTGTCGATCAGCAAGCATTGCTGGCTGACGGCGCTGTAGTTCTGCACCACTTGCAGGCGGTGCAGGTAACCGGCGGCCGTCGCCTGCTCGCCGACGAACACCGAACCCACGGCGCCACGCAGGCCCAGCACCAGCCCGGCGTGCTCGACGCTGCCGTCCGGGCCTTGCAGGCGCGCACCCACCACCCCCACTTCATGGCGGCGGGCATGGCCGAGCATTTCGTCCAGCCAGCCAGCCTCAAGCACCACGCAGTCCTGGCTCAGGGTCAGCAGGTACTCGCCACGGGCGTCGCGGGCGCCCAGGTTGACCAGCGCCGACAGGCTGCTGGCCGCCGGTGCCTGGATCACGCGCAGCTTGGCGCCACCGATCTCGGCCATGGCCTGCAGCCAGTCACGCACTTCGGCTTTTTCATCGGCCGGGGTCACCACCACCACTTCGAACTGGGTGTAAGCGGTACGCGCCAGCAGGCTTTCCAGGCAGTCCTGCAAACCGCGCAGGCGGCCCTGACTGGCGACGACGACGCTGACCAGCGGTTGGCCGGCATGACGATATCGAATACGGTTGATCAGGCGGATATCGGCCTGCCCAATGTCGAAGTCCAGCGCCAGGCGCTTGAGGTGGCGCGCCACCATCGGTGCGTTGCCTTCACGCACGCTGGGCTCGCCCAGCCAGGACGGGAAATGCTGGCGGGCATGCAGCAGCACCTCGCCGATGTGTTCGATGGCGTGCGGGCCACGGTTTTCCACCAGGCGGAACAACAGGTCGTGGGGGCTGAGCTCGATCAGGCCCGGGGCGAAGCCACCGTGCTCGATAAACGCCTCGCGGCTGAACGCCAGGCCACGGCCCACGTAGGGGTAGCTGCGCAACAGGTCGAGGTTGAAGTCGGGGCGGAACACTGGCGCGCGATGGCCGTCGGCTTCCAGGGCATCTTCGTCCCAATAGCAGGCCTGCATGGCATCGCGCTCGGCAATGCGTTCGGCCAGCAGCAGCAAGGCATGGGCGGTCAGTTCGTCACCGGCGCGCAGCAGGCAGAACCAGTCGTAGTCGTCCAGTTCGCGCAGCATGCTGTTGAGCTGCAGCGGCCAGTCGGCATCGAGCGGCATGCTCAAGGTGTTGCCGATGATGGTCGGCTCGGTAGCGGTGGCCGACATCACCAGGATAGCTTCCGGCGACCAGGTCTGCGCCGCCAGGCTGTCGAGGGTGGCCTGCAGGCTGCCGTCGCCACGGTGGTCGATGATCACCGGGATGATCTTGGCCTGGCGTGCCCAGCCGTCGACCCGGGCAGGCAGTTGCTGCAGTTGCGCCGGGGTGAAATCGCGGCATTGCACCCATTGCTCGTAGACCGCGTCGTAGTCGTCGCAGTTGACGCCCACGTGGTCGAACATGGTGTCGGCCTGCACGCCGAACATGCGGCCCAGGCCTACCTCTTCCCAGGCTGCGGCGGTGGCGTTCAGCGCATGGTGACGCACGCCACCGATCTTTTCGGCACGCTCACCTTCACGTCCACTCAGGAACTGCACCATGGCCTGGTATTCAGCCTGACGGGCGATTTCCAGGTCGGCGATGGCAGCCAGGCGCAGTGGCTTGAGGCGCTCCACCGCCAGGTATTTGTCGACGATGCCCAGGTCACCCTTGCACAGCAGGCAGCAATACAGCATCAGGTCGAGCATGGCCTCGAACGGCGCCTCGCTGACGGTCAGCGCAGGCATCAGCGGGGCCACGTCGGCACGGCGCAGCAGCACGCTGCTCAGGCCGCCGATGAAGTTGACCGGCCACACCTCGAACATGCTCAGCAGGTCGCTGCCCTTGAAGCGCGTGTCGCCGGCGATGAAACCGGAGTTCTCCATGCGGTTGGGCATGATGCGGTTGCCGGGGTCGGACAGGTAGTGCTGGCTGCTGGCGACGCTGATATCCGGGTTGCGCACCAGCACGTCTGCCAGCAGCGGCGTGTGCTCGGGCATCAACCAGTCTTCGTCGAACAGCACCTTGATGAATTCGCCCTGGGCCAGGCCGACGCAGGCATTGATCGTGGCGTTGAGGCCCAGCGCCTGCTGGTTGGCCACGTAGCGCAGGCTGACATGGGCCGGCAGGTTTTGGCGGGTGGTTTCGACGGCCTGGCGAATCTCACTGCCCTGGCTGTCGTCGCACACCACCACGTCCAGGCGCGGGTAGTTCTGAGCCACGGCGCTGTTCAGCGCCCGGGGGAAATTCTTGGGGTCCAGGGCGGGGATGACGATGCTGACAAGCGGGGTGGTGTTCATGCCTCAAGACTCAACATTCAGCGGCCGCGCAGCGACCAGGCTTCGGAAAAAGGTGCGGGAAAAAATGCGGCGCCAGGCTCGGCCCCGTGAAGGGCCGCGAATGGCGCCGCGAAAAACTGGCTCATGGCTCAGATCTTGTTGAACAGGCTCAACTGGGCGATCTTCGCGAAGGCGGCCTGGGACGCCTCCAGCATGGTCTGTTGCAGGGTCAGGTTGATCGAGGCGGTGGCCATGTCGGTGTCGCCGATGTCCGACTGGGTGGTCTTGTTCGCCAGGCTCAACGAGGTGTTCTCGGTAGTCTGAATGGTGATGGCGTTCTCGGTGGCGCCAATCACGCCCCGGGCGATGCCGACTTGCTCACTGGCCTCGGACAGGTTGGCGATGGCCGAAGTGACCGAGTTCTGCAGCGCCAGCAGCTTGGTGTTGTCACCATTGATGGGCGTGTTCATCGCCGTGGCCAGCTGCGACAACGTGTCGAGCACGTTCTGGGTCTTGTGGGCATTGACCGAGACCTGGAAGGTGTCGCCGGTGGCGGGCGTACCGCTGATATCAAAGGTGGCGCCTGCCGCCGAGATCGAGGTGTCGCCGGCGGCCATGGTGCCGGTGGCGATTGCCTTGCTGTCGCTGGTGTAGGGCTGCGCATACACCGAGTAGTCGTTGGCGCTGGTGAACTTGATCACCGCCCCCGAGCTTGGGAAGGTGCTGGTGTAGGTAGCCGCGTTGGTCACCGTGCCGCTGGTGAGCTGCGCGGTGGAGGTGTTGCCCGAGCTGCGCGACGGGGTCAGGGTGTCCGGGGTGCTGGCCAGGGTGATCACGTGGCCAGCCGTGGTACCGCTGTTGGCGGTGTCCACCTTGAGGGTGAAATCCACGCCGCGCAGGGTGAACTGGGTGCCGCCTTCGGTGGACGGGCTGAAGGTGCCGTTGCCGGTCACTTCCGAGGTGATGTCGTTGCCCGAGGCGTCGGTGATGGCGTACTGGGTGTCACTGGTGAAGGTAACGGTGTACGGCTCACCGGCGGTGAAGGACTTGTTGTAGGTGGCTTCCGAGCTCATCTGGCCCGGGGAGATCGACACTTTGTTGTCGTTCACCGCAGGCGACGTCACGGTGGAGCTGGTACGGCTGGTGTTGGTGGCCTGCTCGAAAGCGGTATAGCCAGTGACGCCAGTGGGCAGGTTCAGGGTATCGGACACCTGCACGCTGAGGGCAGTCTGGTCACCCTGGTAGGTGTAGCTGCCGTCGCTGTTCTTCACGTACGGCGGCGTGGTGCTCTTGGAGCCGGAGAACATGTAGTTGCCCGAGGCGTCCTTGGTGTTGAGCAGGCCCAGCACCTGGTCTTGCAACTGGCTGATCTCGGCGCCGATGGATTGGCGGTCGGCGTCGGTGAGCGAGCCGTCGCCGGCGTTAACCGCCAGTTCCTGGGCGCGCACCAGTGCGTTGTTGATCGAGCTCAACACGCTTTCCTGGTTGTTCAGCGTGTTGGTGGCGGTGCTCATGTTGGTGCTGTACTGGGTCAGCAGCGAGCTTTGCTGTTGCAGTTGCAGCAGCTTGGCCGCGCCCACCGGATCGTCGCCAGCGGTCTTGATGCGCACGCCGGAGCTGATCTGCTCCTGGGTCTTGGCCGTGGCCGAGAACGCCGAGGAGTAGTTGGCCGCGCTGGTCTCGAAGTATTGAGAAGTGGAAATACGCATGGTCGACTAGCCCTCAGAGTGCGTTGAGCAAGGTGGTAAAGGTGTCTTGGGCCGTCTTGATGATCTGCGAGGCGGCGGTGTAGTACTGCTGGTACTTGACCAGCGCGGCCGCTTCGTCATCCAGGTTGACGCCCGATACCGAGTCGCGGTTGGCCTTGGCCGTGGTCAACACCGTGGAGGTGGCGCTGGCGTCGGTGACCGCTTGCGATGCCTGCGCACCCACGCCGGACACCAGCGAGGCGTAGGCGGTGGTGAAGCTGACGCCGCCGGTGGCCGAGCCGGTGCCGACGGTGGCCGTGGTCTGCAGCCCCAGCAACGCCGTGGCGTTGCGGTTGTCCGAAGAACCGGCGGTGGTCAGTGCCACGCTGTAGCTGTCGTTGGTGGCCGGGGTGCCGCTGACCGTGGTGGAGAAGGTGAAGCTCATCGGGTTGCCGTCACTGTCGTTCATGACGGTGCCGGTGCTGTCGAGCATCGGTACGCTGATGCTCAGGTCATTGGATGAGCCCGGCACGATGGTGCCGGTACCGATGTTATTGCCCTTGGCGTCGTAGACGGTGTAGCTCTGGGTGCCGCTGGACGCCGCGCCGAACACCAGCTTGACCGGCGCGGAGTTGTCCAGCGCGGTCTGCAGGGTGGACTTGGAGCTGCTGTCATAGATGTCCACGGCCGTGGTCAACACCGGCTGGGTGAAGGTAGCAGTGCCCGAGTTGCTGCTGCTGGCCGTACCGGTCAGCGTGCCCGACAACGCCAGGGTGCTGGAGTCGGTCATGGTGGTGGTGATGGCGCTGGCCGCGTTGCGGGTCGGGGTGACCTTGAAGCTGTCACCGGCGCTGACTGCGTTGCCGCTCAGGGCCAGGGTAAAACCGTCGATCACTGGCGCCGGGGTGGTGCTCAGGTCATAGCTGCCCATGTTGGTGCCGTCCGAACGCGTCACGCTGTAGGCCGTGGCGCTGGTGAACGTCACCTGATAGTCGTCATTGGTCAACGTGCCGGTGTCGGCGATGGTCACGTTGAGGTTGCCCGAGCCTGCGCTGTTGTTGGACGAGGCCAGGCTGCGCTGGCTGATGGCCGTGGCGCTGTTGATGCTGGAGAACAGGTTGGAACCCAGGTCGCCGTTGCTGTCCAGGCCCTGCCCCAACTGGGTGTTGATGCTGTCGGAGACGGTCAGGGCGATCTGGCCCAGGCTATTCTGCGCCGGCACCAGCACGTCGCTGCGATAGCGCAGCAGGCCGCCGATGGAGCCACCGGTGACCACCGAGGTCACGTCGGTGCTGTAGTTGCCGTAGTTGACGCTCAGGGCATACTGGGATTTGTCGGTGGTGCTGGGCGCCGCCGTCAGGGTGTTGGCGGTGTTGCCGCTGACCAGTGCCTGGCCGGTGCCCAGGTACACATCGTAGCCGCCGTTGCTGTTGGTCTGAACGGTCACGCCGACCAGTTCGTTGAGCGAACGCACGGCTTCGTTGCGCGCATCCAGCAGGCTGTTGGGGGTGTTGCCGGAGGCCGACGCCGTGGTGATCTGCTGGTTGAGCGAGGCGATCTGCTTGGTGATGTCGTTCACCTGGCCAGCCAAGGTGCTCAACTGCGAGTTGATGCCTTCGTTCTGCGAGGTGATCTGCGACGAAATCGAGTTGAAACGGTTGCTCAGGGTCTGCGCGGCGGTCACCAGCAACTGGCGCGACGAGGTGTCGCTGGGGTTGCTGGACGCGGTTTGCAGCGCCGAGAAGAAGCTGGTCAGGGTCGAGCTGATGCCGGTGGCGCTGTCGGACAGCAGGCTGTCCAGGCTGGCGACGTTGTCGCTGTAGGTCGCGGCATCGGCGCTCAGGGCCGTGGTGGTCTGCAGTTGCGAGTCCATGTAGCTGTTGTAGATGCGGCGCACGTCGGAAATCGTGGTACCGGTGCCGACAAAGCCCACGCCCACGTTCTGCATGGCAGACGACACGGACAGGGCCGACTCTCGCGAATAGCCAGCCGTCGAGACGTTGGTGATGTTGTTACTGGTGACCGTCAAAGCCGTCTGGCTGGCGTTAAGCCCGGAAAGCCCGATTGAAATCAGTGACATGATTCAAAACCTTATAAATGGGTGGAGGCACTGCCCAGCGCGTAGTTCTGGTAGCCCTTCATCTGCCTGGCTATCTGCGAAATCTTGCTGGCGTAGTCCGGGTCAGTGGCGTACCCGGCCTTCTGCAACTCTTTTACAAACTGTTCTGGGTTATCGGCCGACTTCACCACAGCTTGATAGCGATCGTTGTTCTGCAACAGGCTGACCAGATCGTGGAAGCTGTCGGCGTAGGAATCGTAGGAACGGAACTGCGCCGTCTCCTTGACCATCTTGCCGTTGCGGAACTCGCTGGTGATGGCGCGTGCCTGATCACCCTGCCAATTGCCGCTGGCCTTGATGCCGAACAGGTTGTGGCTGCTCTTGCCGCTTTCGTCGCGCATGACCGAGCGGCCCCAGCCGGTTTCCAGTGCCGCCTGGGCCACCAGCACGCTGGGGTCCACGCCAATGCGCGCAGCCGCGTCCTTGGCCAGGGGCATCATGGTGGCGACAAAATCGTCGGCCGTGCTGAAGGCTTTCTTGGCCGGCGCCAGCGGTGGCTGGGCCACGCTGCGACCGATGATGCGAATGTCGCCGCTGGCGATGGCCGCCTGGGCCGATTGCCATTCGCCGCCGGTGTCGTTGCTGTCGTCGGCGTCGGTGGCGGCGGTTTGTGCAGCGCTTGGCGCGACATTGACCTTGATGCCGTTGCGCGCCAGCGCCTGGGTGGCCGCGGCCGTGCCATCGGTGCTGGCCGCCGTGGACGGCACGATGCCGGCCATGATGCGATCAGCCAGTTTGCTGGGCAGCGACAGGCGGCGCTGGTTGAGCATCGCCACGTCGTTGCTGTGGGTACCGCTGGCGGCGCTGTTCAACAAGTGCTTGATGTCGGCGGCGGTGTTACGCCCGCCATTGAGCGTGGACAGCGCCGGGGCGTTGTGTGCGAACGGGTTCTCGCCGGTGTGCTCGACGCCCTTGTTCTTGGACAGCTGGCGCATCAGCACGTCCTGCAGGCCGATGCCGTTGCCCTGCTTGGACAGGGTCACGGCCAGCTGCTGGTCGTACATGGACTGATATTGCTTGGTGGTCTCGGTGTTCATCGGGTTGTCCTTGCCCAACACATCGTTGGCCGAACGCATCGACTTGAGCATTTCACCGACGAACAGCGACTCGAACTCCTGCGCCACCTTCTTGAGGTTGGCGTCACTGTCCTTGTCACCGGTCTTCAGCGCATTCAGGCGATTGAGGTCCGTGTAGGCCCCGGAATCGGCCGGGGCGCTGACGCCACCTTTAGGCATATCCATGGTCCGCTACCTCAAATCACGATCAGGTCGGCTTGCAAGGCGCCGGCCTGTTTCAAGGCTTCGAGGATAGCCATCAGGTCGCTGGGGGCTGCGCCCACCTGGTTGACGGCGCGGACGATCTCGTCAAGCGTGGTGCCAGGGCCGAACTTGAACATCGGCTTGGCTTCCTGCTGGGCGTTGATCTTGGAGCGCGGTACCACGGCGGTCTGGCCGTTGGACAGCGGGCCCGGCTGGCTGACGATCGGGTCTTCAGTAATGGTCACGGTCAGGCTGCCGTGGGTCACGGCGGCGGGCGAGACTTTCACGTTCTGGCCGATGACGATGGTGCCGGTACGCGAGTTGATGATGACCTTGGCCGCAGCGGCGCCCGGGTCCACTTCCAGGTTTTCCAGCACCGAGATGTAGTCCACGCGCTGGCTGGGATCGATGGGCGCGGTGACGCGCACCGAGCCGCCGTCGATGGCCTGGGCCACGCCTGGGCCGAGCATGTTGTTGATCTTGTCGACGATGTGCTTGGCGGTGGTGAAGTCGGAACGGTTGAGGTTCAGCGTCAGGCTGTTGCCCTGGTTGAAGCCGCTTGGCACCGAACGCTCCACCGAGGCACCGCCAGGGATGCGACCGGCCGACGGTACGTTGACGGTGATCTTGGAGCCGTCCTTGCCTTCGGCGTCGAAGCCGCCCACCACCAGGTTACCCTGGGCGATGGCGTAGACGTTGCCGTCGATACCCTTGAGCGGGGTCATCAGCAGGCTGCCGCCACGCAGGCTCTTGGAGTTACCGATGGACGACACGGTGACGTCGATGGTTTGCCCAGGCTTGGCGAACGGTGGCAGGTCGGCATGAATGGACACCGCCGCGACGTTTTTCAGCTGCGTGGTGCCTGTGCCGGTGGGCACCTTGATGCCGAACTGCGCCAGCATGTTGTTGAAGGTCTGCAGGGTGAACGGGGTCTGGGTGGTCTGGTCACCCGTGCCGTCCAGGCCCACTACCAGGCCGTAGCCGATCAACTGGTTGGCACGCACGCCGGAAATGCTCGCGATGTCCTTCAGGCGCTCGGCCTGGGCGGCAGTCGCCGTTACCAGGGCCGAGGCAGCCAGCAGGGTCACGGCCATCAGGTGCTTGAATTTACGCATGGTCGTGGACACCTAGAAAGGCCAGTAAGGGCTCATGAAGAAACGGTCAAGCCAACCGGTCTGGTTGGACTCGGCGAACGCGCCGGTGCCCGAATAGGTAATGCGCGCATCGGCGACGCGGGTCGACGACACGGTGTTGTCAGTGGCGATGTCGTCGGCACGGATCAGGCCTGCTATACGCACCAGCTCTTCACCGGTGTTGAGCGTCAGCCACTTCTCGCCACGCACCGAGAGGATGCCGTTGGGCAGCACGTCGGCCACGGTCACGGTGATCGAACCGGTCAGGCTGTTGGCCTGGTCGGCCTTGGCCGTGCCATCGGTGGCGCGGGTACCGGTGTAACCGGCGTCCAGACTCAGCTTGCCGCCGGTCAGCGGGTTGGTGGTGGACGCGCCACCGCCAAACAGCGAGGTCAGGCCCAGGGAGGTGCTGGAGTCCTTGGTCAGCTTGGAGTCGGCGCTTTTGCTGGCTGCGGTTTTCTCGGCCAGGGTCACGGTGATGATGTCACCCACACGGAACGCCTTGCGGTCGGTGTACAGGTTCTGGTCGAAACCGGACTGGTAAATCGAGCCGTTGTTGGACGCCGCCGGCAGCGGGGTGCGCGGCAGCACCGGCGCGTAGTACGGGTCATTGGGCTTGGGTGGCGGTGACATGCAACCCGACAACAAAGCGATCCCACTCAAGGCAAGAACACTGGACAAACGACTCATGACACTGACCTCACGGTGTTGCTGGCGCCGGCGGCGCCGTGTGGCTGAATTACAGATTCTGCGTTACGTACTGGAGCATCTGGTCGGCAGTGGAGATCACTTTCGAGTTCATCTCGTAGGCGCGCTGCGTGGTGATCATGTTCACCAGCTCTTCCACGGTGCTGACGTTGGAGTTTTCCAGGGTGTTCTGCAGGGTGGTACCGAAGCCGTTGAGGCCCGGGGTACCCACTTGCGGCGCGCCGCTGGAAGCGGTTTCCAGATACAGGTTGCTGCCGATGGCTTGCAGGCCGGCCGGGTTGATGAAGTCGGCAGTCTGCAGGTTGCCGATCACCGTGGAGGTGGCGCTGGCAGCGGTGGTGATCGACACGGTACCGTCGGTGCCCACGGTGAAGGTCTGGGCGTTGGTAGGCACGACGATGGCCGGGTTCAAGGCGTTGCCGCTGGCGGTCACGATCTGGCCGTTGGAGTCCAGGTGGAAGGTGCCGTCGCGGGTGTACGCGGTGGTGCCGTCCGGCTGGGTGATCTGGAAGAAACCACGGCCGTTGATGGCCATGTCCAGCGGCTGGTCGGTGGTGGCCAGGCTGCCGGCGGTGAAGTTTTTCTGGGTGCCGACGATGCGCACACCGGTACCCAGTTGCAGGCCGGATGGCAGCTCGGTGTCAGTGGTGGAGTTGGCACCTGGCTGACGCTTGGTCTGGTACAGCAGGTCCTGGAACTCGGCGCGATCGGCCTTGAAGCCGGTGGTCGAAACGTTGGCCAGGTTGTTGGAAATGGTCGTCAGGTTCATGTCCTGAGCGGCAAGACCGGTCTTGCTGACGTAAAGTGCCGGAAGCATTCTGTTCTCCTATGTGCGCGCCTGTTTTTCGCCGCGCCCCAGTCATTTATCAGGTGTTCTGCAAGACCCGCGCCATGGACTCATCGTCCTCTTTGGCGGTGGTCATCATCTTGATGTGCAGCTCGAATTGCTTGGACAGGGCCAGCACCGAGGTCATCTCTTCCACGGCGTTGACGTTGCTGGCCTGCAGGAAGCCGGAGGTGACGCTGGAGGTGGCATCGGCCGCGGCCGGTTGGCCATCCTTGGTGTGCAGCAGGCCGTCGGTGCCCTTGACCAGGTTGCGCGGGTCGGGCTTGACCAGCTTGATGCGGTCCACTTGCGCCATCACTTCCGGGCCCTGGCCCATGGAGCGGACGCTGATGGTGCCGTCGCTGCCCACTTCGATCTGCTGCTCGGGCGGCACGGCAATCGGACCACCGTTGCCCATGACCGGCAAACCATTGCCGTCGCGCAGCACGCCCAGGGCGTCGACGTTCATGCTGGCCATGCGCACATAACCTTCGCTGCCGTCGGGCGATTGCACGGCGATGTAGCTGTCGCCGTCGGCGGCCACGTCCAGGTCACGACCGGTTGCCACCATGGCACCCGGGGTGAAATCGGTGCCGGGGTTTTCGGTCATGGCATAGGCGCGCGAGGCGTAGACGTCGCCAAATACCGGCATCGAGCGGGCCTGCTCCAGGTCACGCTGGAAACCGTTGGTGGAAACGTTGGCCAGGTTGTTGGCGTGCGCCTTCATCGCCAATGAGTTCTGATTGGCGCCGCTGGTTGCCACGTAAAGCATTTTGTCCAAGGTATGTCTCCCATGACGGGCGAATGCCGCCGACCACTGTTCTGACAGGGATATAGCAACAAGCGGGCCAAGGTTGAAAAAGGCTTTGTGTAGCCGGTGTTACAGGGCAATGGCGGGGTTTGCGCCCTGCCCCGCCGCCGGGCCGAGACGGAAAAACGGCGCGTGGCTGCCGGTTGGCGGCAATGGGCGCCAGAAAACTGGAAACGCCCGGCCGCTCACCCTGTAGCAGCGGCCGCAGGCCGCGTCATTGACGCCGCAACTTCGCTTGAGACACCGAGACGCATGCGACGCCGCCTTCGGCAGCTACAAAGTCAGGGTACACACTGTGGGGGCAAAGCTTGCTCGCGAGGGGCCCTCACTGACGCCATCGCGAGCAAGCTTTGCTCCCACAGTGGTGACCTCCACAAGACAGTTGCTGCTACGGGCGTGCAGGCACAAAAAAACCCGGGCTTTTGGCCCGGGCTTTGTAGTGCTGCCGACAACTATCAAGTCATCTGGATAGTGGTCTGCATGATGGTGCTTTCGGTGGAGATGGTCTTGGCGTTGGCCTGGTAGTTGGACTGCGCCTTGATCAGGTTCACCAGTTCGGCAGTCAGGTCGACGTTGGAGTCTTCCAGCGAGGAGGCGGTCAACGAGCCCATGGTGCCGCTGCTTGGCGTACCAATTACCGGCACGCCCGAGGCGTAGGTTTCACGCCAGTCGGTACCACCGGCCGGGCTCAGGCCCTGCACGTTGGCGAAGTTGGCCAGGGCCACCTGGCCGATGATGTTGGTCTTGCCGTTGGTGAAGGTGGCGGTCAGCTGACCGGTGTCGCTCACCGACAGGGCCGACAGCTCGCCAGTGGCGTAGCCGTCCTGATCCTTGGCAGTGGTGGCCGAGGTGGCGTTGTACTGGGTCAGGTTGGACATGTCCAGGGTGATGTTCGCCGTGGCGGAAGCACCGTTGGAAGCGTAGGTACCATCGCTCTGCTCGGCGGCTGGCACCCAGCCGGCCAGGCTGAAGGTGCCGTCGGCATTAACTTCCAGACCACCGGTCACGGCGCCGGCGGTGTAGCTGTACGAGCCGTCGGAGTTGAAGGTAATCGGGTTGGCCAGCGGCGTGGTGGACGTCGGGTCAGTCGGGTTCACGCCGTCGATGGTGGTGTACATGGTCCAGCTGTTGGACGTGTCATCCTTCACGAAGTACTGGTTCAGCTGGTGGGCGTTGCCCTGGCTGTCGTACACGTCGGTGTTGAAGGTGTAGTTGTAGCTGCTGGTGTTGCTGGCGCTGAACGGGGTGACGGTCGGGGCGGTCGCGCTGGAGTTCAGGTTGACGGTTTCCGAGATCTGGGTAGTCGCCTTGGGCGCCAGGTTCGAGGTGTCGATGGCCAGGTTCGACAGCACGCCGGAGGTCAGCTTGCCGGTGGAGTCGGTGGTGTAGCCCTGCAGGTTGTTGCCGCTGGCGTCGACGATGTTGCCCGACTTGTCGCTGTAGAAGGCACCGGCACGGGTGTACAGCTTGGCGCCGTTGTCGCTCAGCACGAAGAAGCCGTTGCCGTTGATGGCCATGTCCAGGCTGTTGCCGGTGGACTCGATGTTGCCCTGGGTGAACTGCTGCGACACGGCTGCCGTGGTCACGCCGCTACCCACGGTGGTCTTGCCCGAAGTGCCACGGATGGATTGGGCGTACTGGTCGGCGAATTCGGCGCGCGACGATTTGAAACCGGTGGTGGCGACGTTGGCGATGTTGTTGCCGGTGACGTCCAGTGCTTTGTTGGCTGCTGCCAGGCCACTGAGGCCTACGTTGAAAGACATACGTTCACTCCTGCGCCGTAGCCGGCATTAAATTCCGATGGTTTGGACAGAGGACAGGCCAACACTGGTGCCAGTCGCAAGGTTGAGGGTCATCTCGCCGCCGCTGGTGGTGGCCATGGTGACGCTGTTTACCGTGTTGGGCAGGTTGGTGGTCATCACGGTCGAGGTGTCGTTGATGGTCGCGACTGCCTTGAAGGTGTAGGTGCCCGAGTCAACGGTATTGCCGTCGCCGTCCTTGCCATCCCAGGTAAAGCTGTAGGTGCCGGCCGACTGGGTACCCATGTCCAGGGTACGCACCAGGGTGCCGTCACTGCTGTAGACGCCGATGGTGTTGCTGGTGCTGGAGTCGGTCAGGTTCACCGAGCCGGTCAGGCCCTTGCTGGTGTCGACGTCGGCGGTGGTGCCGGTGACGGTCACCGAGTGGCCGACCAGCGAGGACGCTTGCAGGGCCTGGGACGACTGGTACGAGGTGAGGATGGTGCTCACCGAGTCGTTGAGGCTCTGCATGCTTTCCAGGCTGCTGAACTGCGCCAGCTGGGAAACGAAAGCGGTGTTGTCCTGCGGGTCCAGGGGGTTCTGGTTCTGCATCTGCGTCACCAGCAGTTGCAGGAACGCGTCCTTGCCCAGGGCGCTGCCAGCGGTACCGGTGGAACTGTCAGTGGTACTGGTGGTTTTTTGCAGCGCTGTCAGGACGGATGAGGCCGAAGTGCTGTCGGTAGTTGTAGTCATGCTGGTTCGCCCCTATCACTGACCCAGGGTCAGGACTTTCTGCATCATGGTTTTCGCGGTATTCATGATGTCCGCGTTGGTCTGAAACGAACGGCTGGCGGAGATCATGTCGGCCATCTCCTCCACCACGTTGACGTTCGGGTAGTACACGTAACCGTCCTTGTTGGCGGCCGGGTTCTTGGGTTCGTAGCGAGCTTCCAGATTGCTCTGGTCCTCGACCACGCCCGACACCTGCACGCCGCTGCCGGCGGCATCCTGGTCCTGGAACAGCGAACCGCTGTCGCCGGTGGACTGGGTCTGGTCGAACACGGTGGCAAATACCGGGTGCCGTGCGCGGTAGGTCTGGTCGATGCTCGACGAGACGGTCTCGGCGTTGGCGATGTTACTGGCGACGGTGTTCAGGCGAGTGGTCTGGGCACTCATGCCGGTACCGGCAATGTTGAAAACGCTGGCTAGAGACATGAATTACTCTCCACGGATGGCTGACACCAGCCCTTTGAATTTGGCGTTGAGCAGCGTGAAGCTGGCCTGGAAGTTCACCGAGTTCTCCGCGTAGTTGGCTTGTTCCACCTGGGCGTCGACGGTGTTCTGGTCCAGCGACGGCTGGCTGGGGGTGCGGTACAGCAATTGCTGGTCACCCATGCTCAGGCCTTCGGCTTCGATGTGCTTGCTGTTGGTCCGCTCAAGTTCAAAGGTGCCGTTCTGACGCTTGTCGCCCTCGGCTTGCAGCACGGCGGCAAAGTCCAGGTCACGCGCCTTGTAGTTAGGCGTGTCGGCGTTGGCCAGGTTGTTGGCCAGCACTTCAGCGCGCTGGGCGCGGAACGCCAGTGCCTGTTCGTGAATACCCAGCGCTTTGTCGAAACTGATGCTCATGTTGGAAACCTTTAAACGGCGGACCGGATGTTGGTGACAGGAGAGATAGCAAGGGCCGTGCCAAATTGCGAGGCGCCCGTTTTTGCTGGGGTTGGCCGAATGCGGCAAGCGGCAATGCCAGAAAAGCGGCAAGCGGATTCCGCCGGGTGCCAACAAAGCGGCAATGGGCGATTGCCGCTTGTGTGGGGGGGCTGGGATTGCGCGGCGTTTGTGACGCAGCCTTCGGCAGCTGCTACACCGGTTCTGTAGCAGCAACTGTCTTTGTGGGAGCGGGTTCTACCCGCGAAAAGGACGCCACAGGGTGCCAGGTATTACGCGGTGTTCTTTTCGCGGGTAGAACCCGCTCCCACAGTGGGGTGTAGCTGCCGAAGGCTGCGTCGCGGTCGGTGCGGTACATCAGACTAAAACAACAAAGGCCCCGAAGGGCCTTTGCTTTATTTTGCCTGGTAGATGATGCCCGGGCTGCACTGAACCATCTGGTAATGGTCCGGCAAACCGTTGAGCGCTTCCGAGGCCCCCAGGAACAGGTACCCACCCGGCTTGAGGGTGCCGTGGATACGCATCAGGATGTCCTTTTTCACCTGGGCCGAGAAATAGATCAGCACGTTGCGGCAGAACACCACGTCGAACTTGCCCAGCGCCGCGTAACTGTCCAGCAGGTTGAAGGAGCGGAACTCCACACGGCTGCGGATCGGCGCCTTGACCGCCCAGCGGCCCGGCCCCTTGGTGTCGAAGTAACGCTGCAGACGGTCCGCCGACAGGCCGCGGCCGATGGCCAGGCTGTCGTACTCACCGCTTTTGCAGTTGGTCAGCATGGACCCGGACAGGTCGGTGGCGACAATCTGCGCACCCGACTTGAGCTGGCCCAGGTTGGTCCGCTCGAACTCATCGATGGTCATCGACAGCGAATAGGGTTCCTGCCCCGACGAACAGGCGGCCGACCAGATGCGCAGGCGCTGGCCCGGCGAATTCTTGACGAACTCGGGCAGCACTCTGTTTTTCATGACTTCGAAGGGGTAGGTATCACGGAACCACAGGGTTTCGTTGGTGGTCATCGCATCCACCACCTGCTCGCGCAAGCCACTGCGCGGCTGTGTCTGGATGCGTTGCACCAGTTCACCCAGGGACTTGATGCCCTGCTGCTCCATCAGCTTGTTGAGACGGCTGGAAACAAGATACTGCTTGTTCTCGCCCAACAGAATGCCACAGGCCTTTTCCAGGAAGACCCGGAACTGTTCGAAATCCAAATTACCCGTAGACAATGGTGCCGCCTCTTAAATCGTCTGTCGTGCCCGGGGCATCGGTGCCCCGGCCGTTAGCCTGCTGCCTTGATTCGATCAACCACGCGCTGCGCCAGATCATCGGGCCTGAACTTGGCCAGGAAGTCATCGGCGCCCACTTTCTTGACCATCGCCTGGTTGAACACCCCCGAAAGGGACGTGTGCAAGGTGATGTGCAAGTCTTTCATGCGTGGGTCGCTGCGAATCTCCGCAGTCAAGGTATAGCCGTCCATCTCGGGCATTTCGATGTCGGAAATCATCATGAGGAATTCTTCCTCGGGACGCTTGCCCTCATCCACCAGCTTGCGCAGGTAGTCCAACGCCTGGCGCCCGTCATTCAAGGCTACCACTTCCACACCTACCGTCTGCAGGCAGCGAGTCACCTGCTTGCGGGCCACCGATGAGTCATCGACGGTCAACACGCGCAACGACACGGCCTTGCTTTGGGTTTCCTGATCCACCACGCCGTGGGAGATTGACTCGGAGGTCGGTGCCACTTCGGCGAGGATTTTCTCCACATCGATGATTTCGACGAGTTGATTGTCCACCCGAGTCACTGCCGTAAGGTAGTGATCGCGGCCCGTGCCCTTGGGTGGCGGATGAATCTCCTCCCAGTTCATGTTGACGATGCGCTCCACCGAGTGCACCAGGAAGCCCTGGATCTTGGTGTTGTACTCCGTGATGATCACGAACGTATTCTTGATGTCCTGCTGCAAACTGCGCGCACCGGTCGCCAATGCCAGATCGAGGATCGGGATGGTTGCCCCACGAATATTCGCGACACCGCGCACTACCGGGCTGGACTTGGGCATCACGGTCAGGTTGGGGCATTGCAGCACTTCCCGCACCTTGAACACGTTGATGCCATAGAGCTGCGAACCGTTCAAACGGAACAGCAGCAGCTCCAGGCGGTTCTGCCCTACCAGTTGAGTGCGCTGGTTCACCGAATCCATTACACCAGCCATGCCCGTGACTCCTTAAAACCTTCGCTTGAATCGTACCTACCCACTGAGTCGGCACGGCCCTTGCTTTTTATAGTGTATGAACGCAAAAACGACATTTTCCCGACGCATGGCACAGAGACTACTCTGCGGGCTTGCTGCGGTCTGCCTTTTCGGATTCGGCAATGCCTCCCAGGCAGAGGAATTCACAACTCCTGAGCAGCTTATCGGTACGACACAGGGTTTTCTTGAGTTCACGGTAGAGGATTATCTGGCAACCAGCCAGACCGAAGGCCGTTATGAGGTGCAGGTCAACAATCTGGACCCGCGTTTGCGCATGGGGTTGTGCGACAAGGAATTGACAGCGGCGCTGCAAAGCCCTGCCACCCCCATTGGCCGTGTGTCGGTGCGCGTGCGCTGTGATGGCAGCTCGCCCTGGACCGTGTTCGTGCCCGCCCAGGTGAAACTGTTCCGTGACGTGGTCACCACCACCCGCCCCCTCAAGCGCGACAGCGTGATCGCCGACGGCGATGTGACCATGCGCGAGCGCGACGTGGGTTTGCTGAGCCAGGGCTACCTGACGGCACTCGATCAAGCCGTGGGACAGAAGCTTCTCCGACCAACGGTCAATGACCAGGTGCTGACCCCCGCCCACATTGAGGCGCCGGACACCATCAAGAAAGGCGACAACGTGGTCATCACCGCCACCACAGGGGGTTTGGCGGTCAAGATGCCCGGCGAAGCACTGTCCAAAGGCGCCATGAGCGAGCAGATCCGGGTACGCAACCTTAACTCCAACCGCGTGATCAAGGCCCGCGTCACAGGCCCTGGCCAGGTGGAAGTGGCTATGTAAATGCTGGCGGTTCGCGGCGTATTTTCCTAGACTGAGGGCTCCGTAGCCCCCAGTTCTGGTGCATCGGCGCTTTGTATCAAAGTGCCTAAAGTTATTCGGGGTTTGGCCGAAAACAAGGCAAGCGTCCAAATACCCAGAGGTTTTTTATTATGGTTATCGACTTCAGTCGTTTGAACAATTCCTCGCAAGTGTCGAGCTCGACACGTACGAGCGGCAGCAAGGACACCACCGATACGTCGGTGAGCACCGATACAGCGGCCACCACGACGTCCACTGGCAGCACCAGCGGCGGGGAATCCGTACACCTGAGTTCCGAGGCTCAGCAGTTGCAGAAGATCACTGACAAGCTGCGCGATCAGCCGACCGTCGACAGTGCCCGCGTGGCACAGTTGAAAGCGGCCGTCGCCGATGGCAGCTATAAAGTGGATAGCAGCCGCGTCGCCAGCAAACTGCTAAATTTTGAAGCCCAGCGCTAGGGCCATTGCCCTGCGCAGACGCTTCTGGACGCTTGAAAACCAGAGCTCGCCATGCACGACAGAAACCTACTGCTGTTGATTGAAGAAGATATCGCTCCGGCGCAGCAACTGCTTGCGCTATTGCAGCACGAGTCGCTGGCCCTGCACGGCCGGGACATGCCGTTGCTGGAGAATATCCTGGCGCAAAAACAGTCGCTGATCGTTCTGCTCGAGCAACATGGCCGTAAACGCACCGAAATTCTGCAGCACCTCAAGTTGACGGCCGACCGCAACGGCCTGGAAATCCTTGCCCAACATTCGCACCTTGGAGCCGATCTGCTGGCTCGGGGCGATTTGCTCACGGGGCTGCTGGCCGATTGCCAGGCAGCGAATGAGCAAAACGGCAAGTTGATTCGCCTGCAACAACTCACCACCGCCAACCAGATGCGCATCCTGATGGGCGGTGAAACCCCCTCGCTTTATGATGCCCGAGGCTCTACGTCGAAATTGGCCAAGCCTCGTCCGTTGAGTCAGGCTTGACCTTCCTTCCCAAGGCGTGGAACATGCTGCCATAACGCCAGCACCTGCGTGTGTCGTTTTTTGCCTGGAGATTGATAAACCGTGTTCAATGCCACAAACGCGGAAGACGCTCCGCAGCCCCCCAAGGTGCTGACTACGCCCTTGGAAATTGCCGCCAACCTGCGCGCACTGCTGCAGAGCCATGATCCTTTGATCATCACATTTCACGAGCGCAGCCAGCGCTTCCAGACCTATCTGGTCGAATTGGACCGTGACAGCAATGTCCTGGCCTTTGACGAGATGATCCCGCGTGACGGCGAGAAATTTCTCGCGGCCGGCGAGCCATTCAAAGTGGAAGGCTTCCATGATGGCGTGCGCATTGCCTGGGGCGTAGAACACACCCTGACCATCGATGAAAACGATGGCGGTCGCGTCTACCACGGCCCGTTGCCGACTGAGGTGATCTACCACCAACGTCGTAACGCCTTCCGCGCCGCACTGAAGCTGGCCCACCTGGTGGATGTGTCGATTGCAGGCGACAAACTCAAGGGCGAGTTCATCGGCAAGCTGCTGGACATCTCTGCCACCGGTTGCAAGCTGCGCTTTGAAGGCGATATCTCCGAGCGTCTGCAACTGGGCCAGGTGTATGACCGCTTTGTCGCCAACCTGCCGTTCGGCAAGATGAGCGCCCCGGTGGAACTGCGCCACCTGCATTACGAAGAGCGCATCAACACCACGTTCGCCGGCATGCGCTTCCACAACATGACGGGGCTGGTGCAGCGTCAGGTGGAGCGTTTTGTGTTCGACCTGCAGCGCGAGGCGCGCCGGTTCGACAAAGACGACTACTGAGT
Organism: gamma proteobacterium L18; assembly: GCA_000497835.1. Lineage (GTDB taxonomy): Bacteria > Pseudomonadota > Gammaproteobacteria > Pseudomonadales > Pseudomonadaceae > Aquipseudomonas. The sequence continues at coordinate 182,148 of KI547176.1, forward strand.
TGTAGTCGCCGTAAAAAAGGCCCGGTCATTGCCATGACCGGGCCTTTTTTGTAGCCGCTGCGGCCAGGCTAAAGGTTACTGTTCTTCTTCACTCAAGCTGCGGCCGACCTTTTTGCCATCGCCCATTTCCGCAGCTTCGTCCAACTCGTCAGCGATAGGCTCCACCTGTACGTCCACGGGCGCCTCTGGTACGGGATCGGGGGTGACGTGCATCTGATCGTGCACCGATTGCTCGTCGACGCGCGGGTCCAATGCCGCCACCAGGGGCGAGCTGGACATACTGTCGGGCATGGCCACGTGATGCAGCGGCGCATCGTCGACCTGGTGCAGGTTGGTGACGGCCTTGGGCCGGATTCGCCATACCAGCACCAGGGCGAAGAAACTGAAGAACGCATACAGCATCTGACTGCCGAACGACTTCATCAGCACCCCGGCCACCAGTGGGCCGATGCTGGCCCCTATCCCGTAGGTGACCAATAGCATGGCCGTCAGCGATACGCGGCGCTCAGGCTCCACATGGTCGTTGGAAAAGGCGTTGGCCAAGGGATAGAGACAGAACTGCAGCAAAGACACCAGAAACCCTGCGCCAAACAGCACCTCCAGGGGCACGCTGGGCAGTATCGCCAACGGCAAGGCGGCAACGCCCAGCAGCAGCGCGAAGGTGCGGATCAATACGGCCCGATCGTAACGGTCCGAGAGCCAGCCCAGCGGCCATTGCACCAACAGGCCGGCAAAGATGCACGAACCCATGAACAGACCCACTTGTTCGGTCGTCAGGCCCTGCTGAGAGGCGTACAGCGGCGCCAGGCCGTAGAACGAACCCACTATCAGCCCCGAGCCCAGCACGGTACTGAGCGACTGCGGTACGCGCTTGAGGAAGAAGCGTGGCTCCATGGGTGCAGGCTTGAGCGGTGCCGGGTGGATGCGCTGCGTCATGGCCACTGGCACCAGGCACAGGGCGAAACACAGGGCCACCAACATCAGCAGTTCCAGGCCCAGTTGTGGGTGGATCACCAGGATCAACTGCCCCAGGACCAACCCCAGGTACGACGCAATCATGTAGCCGCTGAACACGGCGCCACGCTGCTTGGCGTCGGCCTGCTCGTTGAGCCAGCTTTCGATGACCATGTATTGGCACATCATGCCCAGGCCCACGATCATCCGCAGGAACAGCCAGGCGGGCAGGTAATTGACCAGGCCATGGCCCAGCACGGCGGCGCAGACGATACCGGCACAGGTGGTATAAGCCCGGATATGCCCTACCCGGGCGATCAGGCGGTGGCCGATCTTGCCGCCCAGCACCAGGCCAAAATAGTTGGCCGCCATCAGCGCACCCACCCATAGCCCATCCACATGATCGGCCGCCAGGCGCAGGGCCAGGTAAGTACTTAACAGGCCCGAGCCGATCAACATCATCAACGCGGCGAAATACAGCGCACGAAAAGGTTTCCATATTTGGCGCATTGACGTTCCGAGCGGCTCCTTGAATGGGTCAGGCGGTGCCTAAAGGGTAGGTAGGAGGATACAAACGGGCAAGACCGATTATGCCTGAGCAAGGGGCGCAGGCTGCGCTCATGGGAGGAATTATTCGTGGGTTGGTTCAATGTGTATGGGGGGGTGTCAGGGA
>KI547177.1:0-39066 GCA_000497835.1 gamma proteobacterium L18
GGTGTGGGGTGGTGTCAGGGTAAATAGCGGTGCCGGCATCGCGACCAAGGTCGGCTCCTGCACTGTCCGTGGTAGGAGCCGGCCTTGGCCGCGATGCAGGCGGTACCGTGTGGCAGCCAGTACGCGGCGTCCGTGACGCGGCCTGGCGGCCGCGGCTACAGGTTGTTCAATACCAGAGAACAAAACAGTTGCCGTTACTCGAACCCGCGCGCTGCCGACATCGTTGTCGTACAACCAAATGAGCTATGATGGCCCCTCATTCGACAGTCGAGATGTTTGTTCCTGATGGATTACCCAGACGCCTCATCCAGTGTTCGCGGCCGGCACCGAAGCCTGGCCGAGGATCTGGTCGCCGAGCTTTCCCGGCGTATTCACAGTGGCGAGATCAAAGCGGCGGCCAAGCTGCCCACCGAATCGCAGGTGATGCAGGAGCACGGCGTCAGTCGCACGGTGGTGCGCGAGGCCATGTCGCGGTTGCAGGCGGCGGGCCTGGTGGAGACCCGTCACGGCATCGGCACTTTCGTGCTGGAAATCCCCAGCCCCAGCGGCTTCCTGATCGACCCGGCCACCATCGTCACCCTGCAGGACGTGCTGGCAGTACTCGAGCTGCGCATCAGCCTGGAAGTGGAAGCCGCCGGCCTTGCCTGCGCCCGGCGCACCGAGCAGCAACTGCAACTGATGCGCGACTCGCTCGACGCCCTCAATTCACGGGTGATCAGCGTCGAGTATGCGGTGGCGGCGGATTTTCAGTTCCATCAGCAGATCGCCCTGGCCACCGGCAATCGCTACTTCACCGACATCATGCTGCACCTGGGTGTCAGCATCCTGCCGCGTGCGCGTCGCCACTCAACGCGAGTGGTCAACGACAAGACCGAGCCCTACCTTGAACGCCTGAGTCGCGAGCATGAAGACATCTACCAGGCCATCGCCCGCCGGGACGGCGACGCTGCCCGCGCGGCGATGCGCCTGCACCTGTCCAACAGCCGCGAGCGCATGCGCCGTGCCTACGAGGCGGCCGACGCCGAGGCGCTGGGCAACTGAGGCTCAGTCAAAGGGCCCGGCGGCCGTGAACGGTCCGCCTTGCAGCTGGCTGCCGGGCTCGTCGGTGGCAGGCGCGGGCAGGCGTTCGATCTTGGCGCGGAACAGCTCCGAACTGTCCTGCGGCGCATAGCCCAGGTGGGCGGCGTGGCGGTTGCTCCACCACAGGTCACGGTTGGCGGACACCCCATACACCACGGTGTGCTCCACCTTGTCGGCCAGCAGCGCCCGCGCCACCAGGTGTTCCAGATCCCCATAGCTGAGCCAGGTGGAAAGCATGCGCCGGTTGCGCGGCTCCGGGAATGAAGAGCCGATGCGCAGGCTCACGGTCTCGATGCCGTAGCGATGAAAGTAGAAGGTGGCCATGTCTTCGCCGTAGGCCTTGGACAGCCCGTAGTAGCCATCCGGCCGGCGCAGGGCGTGCACATCCAGTTCCACGTCCTGGGGGTAGAAACCGGTGACGTGGTTGGAGCTGGCAAACACCACGCGCTTGATCCCGTGCTGCCGCGCCGCCTCGTACACATGGAACATGCCGCAGATATTGGCCTGCAGAATCTCTTCGAAAGGCCGCTCTACCGACACCCCGCCCAGGTGGACGATGGCATCCACGTCCTTGCACAGCGCCGCCACGCCGGCCTTGTCGGCCAGGTTGCACGGCATCACTTCGTCGTGTTCGCCACGGCTGGGTGTCATCGCGCCGATGTCCGAAGACCGCACAATGTGGGCGTGGGCCTGAAGTGCCTCGCGAAGGATCTGGCCCAGGCCGCCGGCGGCGCCGGTCAGCAGGATGCGATTGAAAGGTTTGCTCATGGTCAGGTCATTCCTTGATCGGTGAAAGGGGCATTACATGAAGTTGTAAACCACGCCCAGGCGCCAGCGCACCTGGCGGTCGTTGGAGGTGGTGTCGACCTTGATGTCGCCGAACTCCATGAACGGCACCCACTGTTTGGTGAGCGCGTATTTGACGATCAGGTTCTGCTCGTAGTCGTTTTTCTTGTTGGCGAAGCGGATGTAGTCGGTCTTGAAGTAGATGAACTGGTACTCGTAGGCCCACTTGCTGGCCGGCGTGTAGCCCAGCCAGCCTTCGAAGCGATTGACGTGCTGGTCATTCTTGGCGTTGTCGGGCATGTCCTCATCGATCGCATCGCGATTGAGCTTCTTGGTGTCCAGGCGGTAGCGCGTGGCCACGTAATAGCGGTCGTTGACCTTGTACTTGTACTTGAGCCCGAACTTGTAGGTGGTGGCGTCGCTGGAGCTGTCCATCTGGAACGCGGGCGTCAGCGTGGACTGCGGGCTGAGGACGTAGTTGTAGCTGACGGTGAACTCCTCGCCGTTGTTGACCATGTTGTCGTAGGCCACGTCCTGGCGATCACCGCCGGTGCGGTATTTCATCTCTGCCTCAAAGCCCAGGCCGCTGCTCAGCCGGTAGTTGAGCTTGATGCGGTCGGCGTGGGCGCGGTCGCCGTCGGTGTACTGGTGGCGGTAGTCGATGCTGGCGGTATCGGCCAGGGCATGGACGGGCAGGCTGAGGGTGGCGAGTGCGGCGAGCGTACGTAGGGTGATGTTCATACGGTCTTCTTTTTTGTTTTTGTTAGGGTCGTTTGACGAGCACTACGGGGCAGCAGGGTGTTGCGTGTTGATCTCATTTGAGTCTTAGAAATACGTTATCGTACGACAAGATGACTCGTCTACGTGGTCACGCTCATTTTTAACTATTTTTTTATCGATACTCTTCTAAAACAGGGCTTTCAGAGGTATCTAAATTGGCCTAAGTCATTGCGGTTATTGGGATAACACCGCAGAATAGGGGCTGCTGGTCACGGAAGAAGCGGTTTTTGGAGGGGTTTTCAACTGTTGTACGATGACCTATGATCGTCGCCAACAGACGAAGCTTTTCCACAAATCCAATAAGAAAAGGCTGAAGACGCCCATGAGAATCACAGCAGTCAACGTCCAGGTATTTGCCTATCCCACCCGCCGTGCCGTCGACAGCGCCGGCCACGCCCACCCCGGTGACGTCGCCCAGGCGCAGATGGCTTTACTGCGTATCCGCACCGAAGACGGCCATGAAGGCTATGCCTTGGGCGCGCCCGAACTGATCCGCCCCTATGTGCTGGACGGCTTTGTGCGCAAGGTGCTGATCGGTCAAAACGCCTTCGACCGCGAAAAGATCTGGCACGACCTGGCCCACTGGCAGCGCGGCAGCGCCAGCCAGTTGACCGACCGCGCCCTGGCCCTGGTGGAGCAGGCCCTGTGGGACTGGGCCGGGCGCACGCTGGGTGTGCCGGTGCACAAGCTGATCGGCGGTTTCCGCGACAAGGTGCCGGCCTACGGCTCCACCATGTGCGGCGACGAATTGCCCGGCGGCCTGGCCACCCCCGAAGACTACGGGCGCTTTGCCGAAACCCTGGTCAAGCGCGGCTACAAGGCCATCAAGCTGCACACCTGGATGCCGCCGGTGTCGTTCGCGCCCAGCCCGCGCATCGACGTCAAGGCCTGCGCCGCCGTGCGCGAAGCCGTCGGCCCGGACATCGCGCTGATGCTCGACGGTTACCACTGGTACAACCGCACCGACGCCCTGTACATCGGTCGCGAGCTGCAGAAACTCGACTTTGCCTGGTTCGAAGAGCCGATGATGGAAGAGTCCGCCGAGTCCTATGCCTGGCTGTCGAACCAGCTGGATATCCCGGTGCTGGGCCCCGAAACCCTGTCGGGCAAACACCTGAGCCGCGCCAGTTGGGTCAAGCATGAGGTGTGCGACATCCTGCGCGCCGGTGTGGCCGGGGTAGGGGGCATTGCACCGTGCCTGAAAGTCGCGCACCTGGCCGAGTCCTTCGGCATGGACTGCGAGATCCATGGCAATGGCGCGGCCAACCTGACCGTGGTCGGCGCCATCAAGAACTGCACCTGGTACGAGCGCGGCCTGCTGCACCCCTACCTGGACTACGACGAGGTGCCGGCCTACCTCAAGCGCCTGGTCGACCCCATGGACAGCGACGGCTTTGTGCACTTGTCGTCGTTGCCGGGCCTGGGCGAGGACATTGATTTCGAGTTCATCGAAACCAATACCCTCAACAGCTTCTGACGTGTACACGGCAGCCTGGCACCAGCCGGGCTGACCGAGCGCCCTATAACTATAAAAAAGGCACACTCGCTATGAGCATTCTTCCTTCGCTGTGGGCGCGCTTGCTGGCGGCCGCGCTGATGGTGACCGCAGTACCGGCGGCCTTTGCGAAAACGCCTGCCGACCAATTGATTGTCGGCATGAGCATGGCCAACCTGCTGTCCCTGGACCCGGCCGGGGCCACCGGCCTTGACGTGGCCGAGGTCAACGCCAACCTCTACGACATGCTGCTGGTGCAGGACGCCGCCCAGCCCGATCGCCTGGTGCCGGCCCTGGCGCAGCACTGGCAGGTCAGCGACGACCGCAAGACCCTGACCTTCACCCTGCGCCCCGACGTGCACTTTCAGTCCGGCAACCGGCTGACCGCGCAAGACGTGGCCTGGTCGCTGCAACGGGTGCTCAAGCTCAACCTGGCCCTGGCCTCCACCTGGAAAGCCTACGGCTTCACGGCCCAGAACGCAGAACAGTACCTGCGCGCCCCGGACGCCAGCACCTTTGTCCTGGAACTGCCTCGCCCCACCGATCCGCAACTGCTGCTCAACACCCTGGCCACTTCGCCCAGCGCGTTCATTCTCGACCGCCAGACCGTCCTCGCGCATCAGAAAAACAACGACCTGGGCGCTGCCTGGCTGGTGACCCACGCAGCCGGCAGCGGCGCCTTCGTGCTTAACGACTGGCGCGCCAACGACGTGATCCTGATGAGCCGGTTCGACGACTACTGGGGCGGCCCGGCCAAACTCAAGCGCGTGGTGATGCGCAACATGAGCGAATCGCAGACCCTGCGCCTGATGATCGAGCGCGGCGACCTCGACATCGCCAAGGGCGTGTCGGCGCCGGACATCGCCGCGTTGCAGCGCAACACGCGGGTGCGTACCGAGACCTTGCAGCGCGCCACCCTGTACTACGTGGCGCTGAGCATGAAGCAGCCGATGTTCGCTGACGTGCGGGTGCGCCAGGCGGTGCGATTCCTGATCGATTACCAGGGCATCAACCAGACGGTGATGCCGTATTACGGCGTGCTCAATCAACGGCCTTTGCCCCTGGGCATGGCCGCGCGCCTGCCGGACCCCGGCTACCGCCTGAACGTCGAGCAGGCCAAGGCCTTGCTGGCGCAGGCCGGCTACCCCAACGGTTTCACCACCACCATACGGGTACTGGCCGAACCGCCCTTCATCAACATTGCCTCCAGCCTGCAGGCCACCCTGGCCCTGGCCGGGATCCGGGCCAGCATCCTCACCGGCACCGGCAACCAGGTGTACGGCGCCATGCGCGAGCGTAACTTCGACATCATCGTCGGCCGCGGCGGCGGTGGGGCAGAGCGGCACCCGCATTCGAGCCTGCGCACCCTGGTGTACAACCCGGACAACCGCGACGAAGCGCGCCTGAGCAACTTCCAGGGCTGGCGCACCGCCTTCTACAGCCCCGACTTGAACCAGCAGATCGAGCAGGCCGAAGTCGAGCCCGATGCCGCCCGGCAGCAGGCTGACTACCAGCACATCCAGACCCGCCTGGATGAGCAGGTGGGCGCCATCCTGCCGGTGTCGCAGATGACCGACACGGTGCTGGTGTACGCCGACGTCGCCGGCTACCAAGGGCATTCGGCCGCGACCACGCGCTACAAAGACGTTTACAAAATGCGCTGAGATGCACGGATATCAGGAGCTTATATGTTTGTCATGACTGCCTCTGCCCTGGGCGCGCGCGCGTCCTCCACCGCCCGGCGTGCCAGTACCGTGCTGGTGACCCTGCTGGGCCTGCTGGTGCTGACGTTCGTCATCGGCCGGGTGATGCCCCTGGACCCGGTGCTGGCCGTGGTCGGCCCCGACGCCGACAGTTCCACCTATGCCCAGGTGTACCAGGCCATGGGCCTGGATAAACCGATCTGGATGCAGTTCGGCCTTTACCTCAACGACCTGCTGCACGGTAATTTCGGCAACGCGCTGCTCACCGGCCACCCGGTGCTGGACGACATCCGCCGGGTGTTCCCGGCCACGCTGGAGCTGGCCACTCTGGCCATCGTGTTCGGCGTGTTGATCGGCCTGCCGCTGGGCGTGTGCGCGGCCAGCAACCAGGGTCGCCTGGGCGACCATGTGGCGCGGGTGATCACGCTGTTCGGGCATTCCACGCCGATTTTCTGGCTGGGCATGATGGGCCTGCTGGTGTTCTACGCCTGGCTGGACTGGGCGGGTGGAGCAGGGCGTATCGACCTGGCCTACGATGGCCTGGTACCCGAGGTGACCGGCCTGCTGCTGATCGACACCAGCCTGGCGGGTGACTGGCCGGCGTTCGCCAGTGCCCTCAGCCATATCGTGCTGCCGGCGTTGATCCTGGGCCTCAACTCGGTGGCCTACATCAGCCGCATGACCCGCAGTTTCATGCTGGAGCAACTGTCCCAGGAATACATCATTACCGCCCGGGTCAAGGGCCTGTCGCGCCGCCAGGTGGTGTGGGGCCATGCCTTCCGCAATATTCTCGTGCAGTTGCTGACGGTAGTGGCCCTGGCCTACGGCGCGCTGCTGGAAGGCGCGGTGCTGATCGAAACCGTGTTCGCCTGGCCCGGTTTTGGCCAGTACCTGACCAGCAGCCTGATGCTGGGTGACATGAACGCGGTGATGGGTTGCGTGCTGGTGATCGGCCTGATCTTCGTGGTGCTGAACCTGATCAGTGATGCCCTGTACAAGGTGTTCGACCCGCGCACCCGCTGAATGGAATAACCATAACAACAAGGAATCCGCACATGAACATTGCACGCTTGCCTGTAGGCCTGCTGGCGGCTGCACTGGCCCTGGTGCCAGTTGCTGCCAGCGCCAAGACCCCGGTGGACCAGCTGATCGTCGGCATGAGCCTGGTCAGCCTGTTCTCCATCGACCCGGCCAATGCGCCGGGCCTGGACGCCTCGGGCGTCAACGCCAACCTGTACGACACGCTGATCAAGCGCGACCAGGGCAACCCGGAAAAACACCTGCCGCAACTGGCCGAACGCTGGGACATCAGCGAGGACGGCAAGCAGGTCACCTTCCACCTGCGCCAGGGGGTGAAGTTTCACTCCGGCAACCTGCTGACGGCGCAGGATGTAGCCTGGTCGCTGTACCGGGTGATGAAACTCAACTACGGCCTGTCCACCACCTGGAAGGCCTACGGCTATACCCTCGACAATATCCAGACGCTGATCCGCGCCACCGATGCCCAGACCCTGGTGGTCGAACTGCCCCGCGCCATGGACCCGTTGCTGCTGATCGACTCGCTGGCCACCTCGCCCAGCGCCGTGGTGATCGACCGCCAGACAGCCCTGGCCCACGAGAAAAACGGCGACCTGGGCGCCAGCTGGCTGGTGACCAATGAAGCCGGCAGCGGGCCGTTCGTGCTCAGCAAGTGGAACGCCAACGACGTATTGCTGCTGACCCGTTTCGACGGTTACTGGGGCGGCGCGGCGCAACTCAAACGCGTGGTGGTGCGCAACATGACCGAATCCCAGTCCCTGCGCCTGATGCTGGAGCGCGGCGACCTGGACCTGGCCTACGGCATGGCGGCGCCGGACATTCATGCGCTGGACGGTGAGCCCAAGGTAAAGGTGCAGTCGCTGCCACGCGGCACGATGTACTACGTGGCCATGAGCATGAAACAGCCGCAGTTCGCCAAGCCCCAGGTGCGTGAAGCGGTGCGCGACCTGATCGATTACCAGGGCCTGGACCAGCGGGTGATGCCCTATTACGGCACGCTCAACCAGCAACCCATGCAACTGGGCCTGGCCGCGCGCCTGCCTGATCCGGGCTATCGCCTGGACGTGCCCAGGGCGAAAAAACTGCTGGCCGACGCCGGTTACCCCGACGGCTTCACCACCACCATTCGCACCCTGTCCGAGCCGCCTTACATCGACATCGCCGCGCGCCTGCAAGCCACCCTGGCCGAGGGCGGCATCAAGGCCAACATCGTCACCGGCACCGGCAACCAGGTGTACGGCGCCATGCGCGCGCGCAACTTCGACATCATCGTCGCCCGCGGCGCCGAGCGCTACCCGCATCCGTATTTCAGCCTGCGCACCTTCGCCTATAACCCCGACAACAGTGACAACGCCGGCCTGGCCAACTTCCAGGGCTGGCGGGCGTCGTTCTTCAGCCCGCCGCTCAACAGCCTGATCGACCAGGCCGGGGCCGAGCGCGACGCGGCCAAGCGGCTTGAGCTTTATCACCAGGCACAGACGCTTTACGACCAGCAGGTGGGGCCGATCCTGATGATCTCGCAAATGACCGACACCGTGGTCAGCGCCGCCGACGTCAAGGGCTTCGCTGGCGATGACGCCGAGGCGACGCGCTACCTGGGCGTCTACAAGCAACGCTGAAGGCCGCTTTGTGCGCCGGATGATTCCGAACTCATGCCGAGAACCTGTCCATGATGAGTAACCTGTCTTCCACCGATGCCGCCGCCGCGCCCCGGGCCCAGGCGCCCGGCTCCAGCTTTGATGCTGGCTGCAAGCGCGTGCTGAAACTACTGCGCCAACTGGTGCGCGACCCCATGACCCTGGCCGGCCTGGTGGTGGCCGCGATACTGGTGGTGGTCGCCGCTTTCGCCCCCTGGATCGCCACCCACGACCCTGCCGCCCAGAACCTGGCCGCCGCCTTGCAAGCGCCCGGTGCCGGGCACTGGTTCGGCACCGATGAATATGGCCGCGATGTGTTCAGCCGGCTGGTGTATGGCTCGCGCATCACCTTGTACATCATCACCCTGGTGACGGTGATCGTCGGGCCCATCGGCCTGTTGGTGGGCACGGTGTCCGGCTACTTCGGCGGGGTGGTGGACACGGTGTTCATGCGCCTGACCGATATCTTCATCTCGTTCCCCAGCCTGGTGCTGGCGCTGGCGTTCATCGCGGCGCTTGGCCCGGGCCTGGAACATGCGGTGGTGGCGATTGCCCTGACCTCCTGGCCGCCGATTGCACGCCTGGCGCGGGCCGAAACCCTGGCGCTGCGCAAGGCCGATTTTGTCGTGGCGGTGCAGCTGCAAGGCGCCTCGGCGACGCGCATCATCGCCCGGCATATCGTGCCCATGTGCCTGTCCTCGGTGATCATCCGCCTGACCATGAACATGGCCAGCATCATCCTCACCGCCGCCGCGCTGGGCTTTCTCGGCCTGGGCGCCCAGGCACCGTCGCCGGAGTGGGGCGCGATGATCTCCACGGGCCGCCGCTACATGCTCGAGTGCTGGTGGCTGGTGGCCGTGCCGGGGGCCGCGATCATGCTGGTCAGCCTGGCGTTCAACCTGCTGGGCGATGGCCTGCGGGACATTCTCGATCCGCGCAGCGAGTAACCGGAGGTGTTTATGAGTGCAGTCAAATTGAAGGTCGAAGGGCTGGATGTGCGCTTCGTCAACGGCCAGAAAGAAACCCACGCCGTGCGCGATGTGTCCTTCACCCTGGGCCGCGAGAAACTGGCCATCGTCGGCGAATCGGGGTCGGGCAAGTCGACGGTTGGGCGTAGCCTGCTCAAGCTGCACCCGCCCAGTGCGCGCATCACCGCCAGGGCCATGCAGTTCGGCGAAGTGGACTTGCTGGCGGCCAGCGAGAAGGTCATGCAGGGCATCCGCGGCCAGCGCATCTCCATGGTCATGCAAGACCCCAAGTACTCGTTGAACCCGGTGGTGAAGGTGGGCGAGCAGATCGCCGAGGCCTACCTGGCCCATCACAAGGCCAGCCGTGCGGAGGCTCGCGAGCGGGTGATGGAGATGCTCGCCAAGGTGCATATCCGCGACCCGCAGCGGGTGTACCACCTGTACCCCCACGAAGTCTCGGGTGGCATGGGCCAGCGCATCATGATTGCGATGATGGTCATCACCCACCCGCAGGTGATCATCGCCGACGAGCCGACTTCGGCCCTGGATGTGTCGGTGCGCCAGCAGGTGCTCAGCGTGTTGCAGGAGCTGGTGGAACAGCAGGAAATGGGCCTGATTTTTGTCAGCCATGACCTGCATCTGGTGCGCAATTACTGTGATCGCGTGCTGGTGATGTATGCCGGGCGCGTCGTGGAGTCGCTGGCCGCCAGCGAGCTGCACCATGCCCAACACCCCTATACGCGTGGCCTGCTGGCGGCACTGCCGAGCATGGACCATCGCCGCGAGCGGCTGCCGGTGCTGCAACGCGACCCCCAATGGCTGACCTGCTGAGGAAATCACCATGAGCATGATCCAGGCACACGCCTTGAACCTGAGCTTCGGCTCAGGCCCGGCCCTTAATCAGGTGCTGCACGATGTCAGCCTAAGCGTCGCCGATGGTCAGTCCTTTGGCCTGGTAGGGGAGTCCGGTTCGGGCAAGACCACCGTGCTGCGCTGCCTGGCCGGGCAGTATCGGCACTGGACCGGCGCGCTGAGCATTGCTGGCGCGCCGTTGCAGCACAAGCTGGCCAAGGCGCACTTTCGCCATGTGCAGATGGTCTTCCAGGACCCGTACGGCTCGCTGCATCCGCGCCATACCATCGACACGGCCTTGCGTGAGCCGCTGATCATTCACGGCATCAGCAACAAGGACGACCGCATCAACCAGATCCTGCTCAAGGTCGGGCTCAACGACGGTTTTCGCTACCGCTACCCCCATCAGTTGTCCGGCGGCCAGCGTCAGCGCGTGGCCATTGCCCGGGCGCTAATCCTGGAGCCGCGGGTGCTGTTGCTCGATGAACCGACCTCGGCGCTCGACGTGTCGGTGCAGGCCGAGATCCTCAACCTGTTGGCGGATCTGCGCCAGCGCGAGAAACTCACCTACCTGATGGTGACCCACGACCTGGGCGTGGTCACGCACCTGTGTGACCGGGTGGCGGTGATGCAGCAGGGCCGGATCGTCGAGCAGCTGGACAGCCAGGCCCTGAGCCAGGACCTGGCCGTTCACGACTACACCCGGATGCTGGTGCAGGCCAGCCGTGATTTCAGCCAGCACGCCGAGCGCCTCGCTGGTTGATCCTTTAGTGCGATACCCAAGGAACATGACATGCGTTTACTTCCCCCCTGCCTGCTGGCGACCCTGGCCCTGACGTGCAGCCTGTCCTCGTGGGCCCTTGAGGCGCCGGACCGGCTGCAAGTGCCGACCCTGGCGTTCGATGACCAGAGCGTGATGCTGGTGTGGCACAAGCCCGCTGCGCAGGCCGATGTCGTTGACTATCACGTGTATGCCAACGGCGTGCTGCTGGGCAGCGTCAATGCCAACCACGATCAAGTCTCCCCGGCCAAGCCTTACTTCGACCGCTTCTACGCCCAGGACGGCGCGCGTTTTCATCACCGCGTCGGCCTGCACAGCTACACCGCATTAGGTCTCAAGCCCGACACCCAATATCGCTTCACCGTGCGCGCTGTGGGGGCCGACGGCAAGGAATCGGCAGACAGCCCCGTGCTGGTCCAGCGCACCACCTCGGTCGCCCCGTTGTTCGACGTGAAACGCTACGGCGCCAAGGGCGATGGCACCGCCCTGGACACCCAGGCGATCCAGCGGGCCATCGACGCCTGCACGCCGGGCTGCAAGGTGCTGCTGCCCAAGGGCACCTACAAAAGCGGCGCGCTGTACCTCAAGAGCAACATGACCCTGGAGATTGCCGAAGGCGCCACGCTGCTGGGTTCCGAGCGCGCCGAAGACTACCCGCTGGCGGGTTATCGTCAGTACCCGTACTCGACCACCATTCGGCCGGCGTCGCTGATCAACGCCTTGCCGCGCGACCCCAGCCAGCATCAGGCGTTCGAGAACATTCGCATCGTCGGCAAGGGCACCATCGACGGCAATGGCTGGAAGCAGCGCAGCGACGGCGTGGATGAGCGGGGCCTGCCGGTGTCGTTCTACGTGGCCAGCGACAACACCCGCTATGCGCAGGACGGCATCCTCGCCAAAGCCCAGGTCGAGCAGGCCGTGACGCGGGGCATGAACGTCAAGGACGCGTACGGGCAGATGCGTTCGTCGCTGATTACCCTGCGCGATGTGAAGAACGTCTTCTACGGTGGCTTCACGGCGGTGAACCCGGCGTATCACGGCATCATGAACCTTGAGACCGAGAACGTGGTGCTGGCCAACACCACACAGAAAACCTACGACGCCAACAATGGCGACGGCATCGAGTTTGCCAACAGCAAGGGGTCGATGGTCTTCAACAACGTCTTCGACACCGGCGACGACTGCGTCAACTTCGCCGCCGGCACCGGCGCCGACGCCGGGCACCAGCCGCCCCAGCAGGACAGCTGGATCTTCAACAACTACTTCCGCCACGGCCACGGCATGGTGGTGATCGGCAGCCACACCGGTGCCTGGATCGAGCACATCCTGGCCGAGGACAACGTGGCCGACGGCACCGACGCCGGGCTGCGCATGAAAAGCACCACGTTCATGGGCGGCGGTGGGCGTGATGTGACTTTCCGTGATTCGGCGCTGCGCAACATCGTCAAGCAGGCGTTCATCGTCACCCTCGACTACAACGACCCCAACGCTATTCTTGATTACCAGCGCTCGGCTACGTCGGGGCAGTTCAGGGATGTGCACGTCAGCGACGTCAGTGTCGAGAACACGCGGGGCAACGCCTTTGAAGTGAAGGGTGACAGCGCAGCAGGCGTCTATCACCAAGGCCTGAGTTTTGATCGTGTTCGCTTCAGTGGCCCGGCTGGGGTTTCCATCGACGGATTGAAGGACTCACGCTTCGACCGCATCGAATTCACCGGTCAAGGCCCCGGCAACCCCTGGCGCCTCACCAACACCCAAGGGCTGCAATTCAACCACGTACACCCAGCCCCCTTGTAGCGGGGCACAGCCCTCACACTGAGCCGTGGGAGATGCGTAGCCGCTGCCGCCAGGCCGCGCTGGCCCCTGTTTACACTGGGGATCTCCAGCGGGGCACAGGCCCAGCGCAGCCTACGGCAGCGGCTACAAATGTCGTCTGCAATGGCCTGTGGGACCGGGCGAAGCTCGGGAAGGGAACGACGCAGGACGCCTGTTGTACCCTTCCCGAGCTACGCCCGGTCCCACAGTAGGGGATGCGCTGCGTTGGCACAGTAGCCGCTGCCGCTAGGCTGCGCTGGCGCCTGTTTACACTGGGGATCTCCAGCGGGGCATAGGCCCAGCGCAGCCTGCGGCAGCGGCTACAGATGTCGTCTGCAATGGCCTGTGGGACCGGGCGAAGCTCGGGAAGGGAACGACGCAAGATCCCTGCTGGCCGCTTCCCGAGCTACGCCCGGTCCCACCGTGGAGGGTGCGCTCCGTTGACAGGCAGCGGCTACAACATGGGCTACATTGGCTATTTGAACCAAGGAGCTGCCATGTTCAGTCACATCACCCTCGGCACCAACGACGTGTCACGGGCATTGCCCTTTTATGAACAGGTATTGAAGCCGCTGGGCATCACGCTCATCGCGCACCGGTTCAACCCCGAGCGTGTTCTGTTCGGCAAGGGCACCCCCCCTCCGACACCGTGTTCTGCGTTTATAGCCCGCTCAACGGCGAGCCCGCCACGGTGGGCAACGGCACCACGGTGGCGTTCCAGGCCACCACTCGCGCCCAGGTCGATCAGTTCTACGCCGCGGCCATGGCGCTAGGGGCAGGCGATGAAGGCGCGCCGGGTATCCGGGCGCATTATTCACCTGATTACTACGGCACTTACATCAGGGACCTGGACGGCAACAAGCTTTGCTGCGTGTGCCATCGAGCTGAATGAAACAGCATTGGCTAGAGAATATTTCTGGGCTCATCCCCCAAGCAGATGCTCACCTGATTCCCTTCCTTGTCAAAGCTGCAATAGGGGATCGGTTTGCTCAGCCACGCACGCATCGGCACGGCCGCGTAGACGAGGACCAGCGCCAAAGCCATCAGCGATTTGGGGCCGATCGCGGCACGATTGATCGCCTTGCGAGGCAGGCGGGACCGCCATGCTGCCAACGCAATCATGCCCATGCCAAACATCACCGCGTGCGTGATGTCGTCCTGCGTCGGCACGAAAATCCGGTCGTCGGCGGCCGGGTTGCCAGAGGCCGGATAGACAATCAGCCACCACACACCGATACCCGTCTGCAGCACGCCCGCTGCGCCCCAGCCCAGCCAGTGGCCGGGCAGGCGCATCAGGCTGCACACCAGCAGGCCACCCAGCAGGGCCGCCCAGGCCATCAAGTACATCATCTGGTTGTAACTGCCGCCAAACAGGGTGCCGCTGACATCCGTCGGTCTCAGCCCCCAGAACAGAATGACGGCCAGGTCGGCGAGTATTACGCACAGGGTCAGGGCACTGAGCAGCTGGTAGCAGCGTAGAGGGGTGGCAAGGCGGGGCATGACAAGCGTCCGTGTTATCAATGAGGCCGGGGATGATGCCTCAGCGCGCAGCGTCGTACAGTACTTTTTGCCTGCGCCGCTGTTCTGCCTGGCCATACGCCTGCCGAATGAGCGTCACCGCTTTCTCGGACGATAATCGCGCAGTGTCCAGGGTCAGCGGGGGAGAGTCCCACGGTTCATATTCATGCACCAGCACCGACGCCCAGGTCGGAGCAACCAAACCCGGAATGTCGCTGCACCGGGCCTCGACGCGCTGCCGATGCACCTGCGCGTCCGAACAGATCACCTCGACGTTCAGCAGATCGACCCCATTGCGTGCAGCAACCTGCGCCCAGGCGTGGCGGCTTTCGGCCACGGGGTTGACGCAGTCGACCACCACCGTGCGCCCGCAGCCCAGGTTGTCTGCAGCCATTTGGTTGGCCACGAAGTAGCCGGCGGGCCCTACATCGGCACTGCCGCCTGTGGCGGTGCGCCAGGCCTGCTCGATGCTGTCGATGCGCAGGTAGGTGGCGGCCAGGTGGGTAGCCAGGGTTTTGGCCACGGTGGTCTTGCCGGTGCCGGGCAGGCCGCTGAAAACGATGAGCATCCGAGCGCCTTGATCCAGTCAGGTGGGCAGTGGGGAGGAGGGTGCCGCAGCACAATCATGACAGATTTACCGTAGCCGCTGCCGCCAGGCTACACCCAATCGGGTCTAAACTTAATGTCCCCACGCCATCCCGACGTTGGCCTTCTTGCAGGAGGGTGCGTAATGGACGAGGCAAAACTCAACGACTTCATGGGCAAGCTGGTGTCCGACATGGGCGCCGCCGCCATGCTCGCCAATGTGATACTGGGCGACGAACTGGGCCTGTACAAGGCCATGGCCGATAGCCGCCCGGTCACCCCACAGACACTCGCTGCCCAGACCGGCTGCCACCCGCGGCTGATCCGCGAGTGGCTCAATGCCCATGTTGCGTCCGGCTACATGGAACATCACGACGGCCACTTTGTCCTGCCCGAAGAGCAGGCGCTGGCGCTGGCCATCGAGGATTCGCCCGTGTACGTGGCCGGCGGCATGATGGTGGTGGCGTCGATGTTTCACGACAAGGACAAGCTGGTGGCTGCCATGCGCGGCGACGGCGGCCTGGCGTGGGGCGATCACCACCCCTGCATGTTCAGCGGTACCGAGCGATTTTTCCGGCCTGGCTACAAAAGCTTTCTGGTGGCCCAATGGCTGCCGGCGCTTGACGGGGTGGTGGACAAGCTCAACGCGGGTGCCCAGGTCGCCGACATCGGCTGCGGGCATGGCGCCTCGACGGTGGTGATGGCCCAGGCCTTCCCGGCGTCGCGCTTCACGGGCTTCGACTACCACGCGCCATCCATCGCCACGGCCACGCAGCGTGCCAATGAAGGTGGCGTCGATGATCGCGCTCGTTTCGCCCAGGCGACGGCCAAGGATTTTCCCGGCACCGATTACGACCTGATCTGTTATTTCGATTGCCTGCACGACATGGGCGATCCAGTGGGCGCTGCGCAGCATGCCTATCAGGCGCTCAAGCCGGACGGCACCGTATTGTTGGTAGAGCCCTTTGCCAACGACACCCTCGACGAGAACATCAACCCGGTGGGACGGCTGTTCTATGCGGCTTCGACGTTCATCTGCACGCCCAATTCGCTGTCCCAGGAAGTGGGGTTGGGGTTAGGGGCACAGGCGGGGGAAGCGCGGTTGCGCGAGGTGTTCGAGGCGGCCGGGTTCCGCAGCTTTCGGCGCGCAACGCAAACGCCGTTCAACCTGATTCTGGAGGCGCGCAGATAATCCAGCAACGGTGAACATGTTCGATGAGTGCGCAGCAGCGAGGCGTCTATTTCCGAACTCTGCGCGCTTTTGGAGGGTCACAGTCTGGCGCATGTCGCATGGACTTCAACCCGAAAGGAGAACGAACATGTTCGATCTGACTCGCTTGAACTTCACCCGTACCCGCGTCGCCTGCCTGGTGGCCGTCATGACGGCAGGGCTGCCGTTGGCCCATGCCGATGACCTGTTGTTGGTGGGTAACAAGGACGGCGCCAGCGTTTCGGCCCTCAGCCTGCAGGACGGCAGGCAAGTGGCGCGTCTGCCGGTCGGCACGGGGCCCCATGAGGTTATCGTGGCCGCCGATGGCCGCCTGGCCGTAGTAGGCAACTACGGTGCGCGGGGCGTGCCCAACAACAGCCTGAGCGTGATCGACTGGGCGTCGCGCAAGGTGGCGCGCACCATTGACCTGGGCCAGGATTCACGGCCTCACGGGATTCGCTTTCTGCCCGACAATAAACGCGTGGTGGTCACCACCGAAGACAGCGAACGCCTGCTGGTGGTCGACTTGGTGCTGGGCAAGGTGCAGCAGCGCATCGACATAGGGGGCGGGCAGCCGCACATGGTGGTGCTGTCCCCGAGCGCCGACCGCGCCTACGTTACCCACGTCAAGGGCGGCAGCCTGTCGGTGGTCGACCTTGCCGGGCAGCGCAAGATCGCGACGGTGCCCACTGGCAACAGCACCGAAGGGATCGCCATCAATCAGGCCGGCACGCAGGTATGGGTCAGCAATCGGGAAGACAATGAGGTGGCAATTGTCGATACTCAGACTTTGAAAGTGGTTGATCGCATCAAGACTGGCGACTTTCCCATCCGCATCGTCATGACCCCCGATGGCAAGCAGGCGCTGGTGACCTGCGCCAAGTCCGCTGAGTTGTCGGTGATCGACGTGGCGCAGCGGCGTGAAGTGAAGCGCGTCAATCTGGCCTTCGACGGTGCGAAGTATCGCCAGACCCTGTTGGGCGCGGCTGCGCTGCCGATCGGCGCCGTGGTGTCGGACGACGGCAAGCGTGCCTACGTGGCAATCAGTGGCGGCGATGAGGTGGCCGTCATTGATACCGCGACCTGGACCGTCCAGGCCCGCTGGCCAGCCGGTCCGGAACCGGATGCCCTGGCCCTGGTACCGATGGGTTAACACTTGTAGCCGCAGCCTGGCGGCAGCGGCTACAGTCTTCACCACCCAGATTACGAGGAAACGGCAATGAACATACTGATGGTTCTGACCTCACACGATCAATTGGGTAACACCGGCCGCAAGACCGGTTTCTGGCTGGAAGAGTTCGCCGCGCCGTATTACGCCTTCAAGGACGCCGGCGCCCAGCTCGTGCTGGCGTCGCCGGCCGGTGGGCAGCCGCCATTGGACCCCAAAAGCGACGAGCCGGATTCGCAGACCGCGCTGACCCAGCGCTTCAAGGCCGACCCGGCTGCCCAGCAGGCGCTGGCCAATACCGTGAAGCTGGACAGCGTCCACGCCGCAGACTTTGACGGTGTGTTCTACCCAGGCGGCCATGGCCCGCTGTGGGACCTGGCAGAGTCGCCCGTGTCCATCGCCCTGATCGAATCGTTCGAGCGCGCCGGCAAGCCGATTTCCTTCGTGTGTCACGCCCCTGGCGTGCTGCGCCACCTCAAGGCTGCCAATGGCCAGCCGCTGGTCAAGGGCCGTCGGGTCAGTGGCTTTACCAACTCCGAAGAGGAGGGCGTTGGCCTGACCGACGTGGTGCCGTTCCTGGTCGAGGATGAGTTCAAGGCGCTGGGGGCGTTGTATGAAAAAGGGCCGGATTGGCAGTCGTTCGTCATCGAGGATGGGCTGCTGATTACCGGCCAGAACCCGGGCAGTTCCGAGGCCGTGGCGCAGGCGCTGCTCAAGCGTCTGGCCTGATCGCCTGCTCCCACAGCGGTGGGTCAGCCAGTGCGCGGCGCCTGTGACGCGACCTGACGGCCGCTGCTACGGGTTGTGCTACAGGAGTTGCGCGGCTGATCAGGGCTGAGCATCATTGCCCTCTCAATCGTTGCGAGGAAGCTGACATGAGTGAAGCACAACGCCCACCGCTGCCCCCCTTCACCCTGGAAACCGCCATCCAGAAAGTCCGTGGCGCCGAGGACGGTTGGAACTCGCGCGATGCCGCCAAGGTGGCCCTGGCCTATACCGAGGACACCTACTGGCGCAACCGTAGCGAATTCATCGAAGGCCGCGCCCAGGCCCAGGCGTTTCTTGAGCGCAAGTGGCGCAAGGAATTGGACTACCGGTTGATCAAGGAACTGTGGGCCTTCACCGATAACCGCATCGCGGTGCGCTACGCCTATGAGTGGCATGACGACTCAGGCAACTGGTTCCGCTCCTACGGTAACGAAAACTGGGAGTTCGCCGCCAATGGGCTGATGCAGCGCCGCTTCGCCTGCATCAACGACCTGCCGATCGCCGAATCCGAGCGTAAATACCACTGGCCGCTGGGCCGTCGCCCCGATGACCACCCCGGCCTCAGCGACCTGGGCCTCTGAAACCGTGCGGGAGCTACATCATTTCGGCGTCGGCCGGGGTTCGCAGGTCGGCTGCCGGCGCCGGCCTTTCGGGCGTGGCGCCGTCCAGCAAGGTATAGCAAGGCAGCAGTGCGCGGATTTCATCGACCGTGTTGAACATCATCACGTCGATGATGGATAGGTTGGCCACGAATGCACCCCGGTACTGGCGATAGACAACGTCGTCCATCCTGAAGAATTTCAACCCCAGGCCATGCCGGGCAAAGTACCCGTGTTCATACAGCCCCGTGCCGCCGATCGGGTTGATGTACACCGATGCCCCCAGCTGCCGCGCGGTCTGTACCACGCGGTGCTGTTTGTCGAGGGCGATGATCTTCAGGTCCGAGGCACGGTAGATCGGCGTAGGGATGTGCAGGTACGCACAGAGCTGGCGAATCGAATGTTCGATATACACAGCCAGGTTGCGTTCCGGGTAGCGAATCAATGATTCGATCACGGGCATGGCCTGACGAAAGCAAGGCGCCTTGGCATAGCTTGAAGCAATCAGATTGATCAGCCGCTGCGCTTCATCGGCGAAGTTGTCGCTTAACTGACGCTGGTTGATCGCCAGTTTGAACCGATCCTTTTTCATCGGGAAGGTCAGCAGTTTGGCTTCGTTGTTGAAGAGAATATTGTTGCGGTTAACCCAGCCCGATTTGATGTATTGCAAGTCGTCGCCCAGCACGAACCTATCGCAAGCGGCAATCAACTGGAAATAGCCGAGGTAGGGGAACAAGTAAGGTTGCATCATCGCAATGGTTGTAGACATTATCGCTCCTCCGTTTTTTGGGGTGGTCTACTTCCAGGTCATGAGCAACCGTCATGACGACCATTGGGATTCAGGTGGCGGTGGGTATCAAACGTTTGAACAGGTTGACGCTGACATTGCGGGCCACCAGCATCAGCGCCTGCAACTTTTGCAGCGGTGAAATGGCCGCTAGCGACAAGGCAAATACCTGCACCAGAAAATACTCGTACAGCACCTGGTTACCCTGCCGGTGGTAATAGTTGGCCAGCGCCGAACAGGTGTGCAGGCTCATGTGCAGTTTGCGTTTTTTCGAGCGCATGGAAAAAATGCCGCCGGGGTGCACGCGATATTTTGCCGGTTTGATCTGCCCCAGGAACTTGCCCTTGCCATGGGCGCCCAGCAGCGACCACCAGCACATGTCGCCCAAGGGGGCGCCCACCAATTCCGGCGGCAGCTCGTGAAAGACATTGCGGAAGCACACGGTCAGGGTCGACAGCTGTCTGCCTTTTTGCAGCTCCAGCGCGCTGGCATCGCGGCGTAGTTTGCCCTGCAACTGGATGCCGCGTTCGCCATGGATATCGAAGGCCATGGCGTCGTGGTAGGTCATGACGTAATCGGGGTGGCTTTCGAGGAAATCGACCTGAATCTGCAGCTTGTGCGGATCGGTCCAATAATCATCGCCCTCGCAGTAAGCGATATAGCGCCCACGCGCCTCCTTGAACAGGCCGGGCGTACATTCCTTGCCTTGCTGGTATTGATTCACCGAGTGGTAGAACGGCCGGATAATACCGGGATAACGTTGTGCATACCGGGCCAGGATCTGCGCAGTGCCATCGGTGGAGGCGTCATCATTGACCAGTACTTCGTACGGGAAGGTGGTGCGCTGCGCGATAAAACCATCCAGCGCCTGGGCCAGAAAATCTTCGTGATTGAAGGTGGGGCAAACGATGCTTAACAGCGGGGTATCAGGCGAAATGACAGGTGCAGTCGTGATCGGGGTGACGGTCATGGTTCAGCTACTCGGCATTCTGAAAAGCAATAAATGAAGTGGCACATGAGTCGACCTATCCATTTCCACGGCCCTCCACAACGGAGGGCATACGTACTGCAAAGACAGTGTCTTGGGTGCTTTGCTGACCGAGACTAATTAAGTATGACGTTTGAACTTAATGAATGAGCCACAGTCCCGCGTTGACGTAGATAGGTATCGTCTATGCGATTCCCACTGTCAACCGCTTTTGTCAAGGGTTTGTCAGTTTTTCGATACGCGGTTGTAGATGATCTGTAGGTGATTGATTTTATGGGTTGTCAAAAAAACCACATCCCCGTCAACGATGTCGTTGACGGGGATGTGGGTGGCCGATAGTCAATATATATAGGGTGGCACTTAATCCTTTCTGCAAGTTGTTATCATGTCCTTTATGACTGACGGGTCAATTGTTGCGCCAGTATTTCGCGATCCAGTTCCTTTTCCCAGGCCGATACCACCAGCGTTGCCACGGCATTGCCGATCAGGTTGGTGATGGCGAGGCCCGTGCCCATGAAACGATGAATACCCAATATCAGCACCATGCCCGCTACAGGCACCAGCGGCACCACCATCAACGTGCTGGTCAGCATGACGAAGGCCGCCCCCGACACACCGCTGGCGCCTTTGGAGGTCATCATGGCGACGACGATCAGGGTCAATTGCTGTGACAGGCTCAAGTCGATGTTCAACGCCTGGGCGATGAACAGCACGGCCATGGTCAGGTAGATATTGGTGCCGTCGAGGTTGAACGAGTAACCGGTTGGAATCACGAGGCCCACCACCGGCTTGGAGCAGCCCAGGCGCTGCAGTTTCTCCATCATCTGCGGCAGCACCACTTCCGATGAACTGGTGCCCAGCACCACCAGCAACTCCTCCTTGATGTAGGCCATGAGGCGCAGGATGCTGAAACCGCACACCCGCGCCACCGCCCCCAGCACCACGATGACGAAGAGGGCGCACAGCAGATAGAAACTGGCCACCAGCTTCATCAGCGGCAGCAGCGAGCCCACGCCGTAGGTGCCTACCGTGAAGGCAATCGCCCCGAACGCGCCCAGTGCCGACAGCTTGGCAATGATGTGCACGATGCGAAAAAACACCCCCGACAGCCCTTCGATCAGGTCAAATACCGGCTTGCCCTTGTCCCCCATGGAGGACAGCGCGCAGCCGAACAGCACCGACACCAGCAGGATGCACAGCACATTGCCCTCGGCGAACGCCTGCACGAAGGTGGTGGGGATGATGCCCATCAAGAACTCGACCATGTGCAGGTGCTGGGCCTTTTCCGCGTAGCCGGTCACCGCCGAGGCGTCCAGGGTGTTGACGTCGATATTGAAGCCGCCACCGGCGTTGAGCAGGTGGCCGCCCACCAGCCCGATCAGCAGTGACAGGCTGGAAATCACTTCGAAATACAGCAGCGCCTTGCCGCCCACCCGGCCCACCTTCTTCAGGTCGCGCATGCCGGCGATACCGGTTACCACCGTGCAAAACACCACCGGGCCGATGATCATCTTGATCAGCTTGATGAACGCGTCGCCCAATGGCTTCAGGTCGGCAGCAAAGGTGGGCCACAGGTGGCCGACGATGACGCCAGCCAGGATGCCGATCAGCACCTGCACGTACATGGCTTTGTAGAACGGCTGCCTGGCCTGGGTGGCGGGTGGCGTCGCATCGGCGTGGCGGGAGGCTTGCAGGGGGGTCATGGCTGGACTCTTCGATTGTCTTATTGTTGGAAGGCGTGCGCGCGGCTGGCGGTTCAGCGTCCGTAGAGGGTGAGCGGGTTGTCCACCAGCAGTTTGTGCCGCAAATGGGGATCGGAACAGAACGTGCACATCAAGTCCACGAGCCCGCCGTCGTTGGGCATGTCCTGGCTGATGTTGGGGTGCGGCCAGTCAGTGCCCCACAGCACCCGATCCGGCGCGGCCTGGATCAGCCGTTCGGCGAAGGGGATGGCATCCTCGAAGGGTTTGCGCCCGGCCGATACACGCTCCGGGCCACACACCTTGACCCAGGCCAGCGGGTTTTCCATCAAGCCCAGCAGGGCCTGGAACGCAGGTTGTGCCAGCCCGTCGCCGGCTTTCACACGCCCCATGTGGTCGATCACGAAAGGCACCGGGATGCGCGCCAGACGGTCGGCGTAGGTGACGATGTCCTGGGCGTCCAGGTGCAGCACCACATGCCAGCCCAGGTCGGCCAGGCGGTCGATGGTCTGGTCGAAGACCTCGAGGTCCGGGGCGCCGCCCAAGTGGGCGACGAAGTTGAACCGCACCCCGCGCACGCCGCCGTCATCCAGGGCCTGCAACTGCTGGTCGGTCTCGCTGCCGTCGACGATCGCCACGCCGCGGTAGCGCCCCTCGCCACGCACAATGGCGTCCAGCATGGCGCGGTTGTCGCTGCCGTGGCAGCTGGCCTGGACGATGACCCCGCGGCTCAGGCCCAGATGGTCATGCAGCGACCGCAACTGCTCATAGGGGGCATCGGGTGGGGTGTAGCTGCGATCAGCCGCGTAAGGGAATTGTGCGCCAGGTCCAAAGACGTGGCAGTGGGCATCCCAGGCCCCCTGGGGCAGCGACTGGCGGGGGCGGATGGGGTGGGCGTCGGGGGGCAGACAGCTTTTCATCACGTATCCTTTGCAGGTGTTGTTGTGAGGTGATGGTCGCGCCGACACCCGTGGGCAACAACAGGGCTACCTTTCTAGCTGCTATGCAGTTTTTGCATGCCTAACCGCTTGGGATGCAAATTTCGTTGACCAGCATCAGTGTCTGCTCGGCCAGCCGCGACAGCGGGCGCTGTTCGGCGGTGGCCACATACAGGTGGGTCTGAATGGTCGGGTCGACTATCTGGGCAGCCTTGAGGCCTTCCAGTGAATCGTCGCCTTGGGTCAGGGCGGACCTGAACAGCACACCATGGCCCATGCCCAGCCGCACCAGCTCCAGCAGGGACGGGATACTGTCTATCTCCAGGCACACATCCAGGGTCAAGCCATGGCGGCTGGCCTCGGACTCGATCAGGCGGCGGATGGAGTGCGGCTCGCTGGGCGTGATCAGGGGATAGGTGGCCAGGTCCTGCATGCGCACCTGTTCGGGCAGCGTTGCTTGCGCGCTGCCGATCAGCATCAAGGGCTCTGCGTGCACATGCTGGTAGTGCAGTTGACCGCTTTGCCCGGGGTTGAACAGCAGGGCGAAATCCATGCGCCCCAGCAGCAGCCATTCACGCATGGAGTGGCTCAGGCCTTCCTTGATGCCCAGGGTGCAACCGGGGAAACGCTCGCGGAACGCCGACACCAAGGCCACGGTATGGCGGCGTGAAATGCTCGGCGGCAGGCCAATCACCACCTTGCCGGCCAGGTTGCCACGCTGCTCGCGCAGCTCTTCGCGAGCCACCTGTACCTGGCGCAGAATGCCTTGCCCGTGGTTCAGCAGGCGCTGACCCGATGCGGTCAATTGCACGCTGCGGCCATTACGCAGCAGCAGATGCTCTTCGAGCTCGACTTCCAGTTGCCGCACCTGGCGGCTGACAGCCGATTGCGAGAGGTTGAGCACCGCTGCCGCCCGGGTAAAGCTGCCGAACTCGGCGACGCGCACAAAGCATTCCAGTTGTTTGAGATCCATAGCCGACGCCAGATCAAAAAGCCCATGGTAGCGCATCCTCCTGCGCAGGCATGTAGCCGCTGCCGCCAGGCTACACGCCTGGGGTTGAGTTTCCGTTCCTTGCCCGCCAGAATCGCGCCCCGATTCGTGCCATGCAGAGCCTGCCGTTGAACCAGCACACCTTATCCCGACGCCTGGCGCATGTCGCCGCCCAGGTACCCGACGGGGCCCGCCTGGCCGATATTGGTTCGGACCACGCTTACCTGCCCGTGGCCTTGATGCGCCGCGGCGCCATTGTTGCCGCCGTGGCAGGGGAGGTGGCACTGACCCCGTTCCGCGCCGCCGAGCGTACGGTGCGCGACAATGAACTGCAGCCCTGGATCACCGTGCGCCTGGCTGACGGCCTGGCTGCCATCGAGCCTGGTGACGACATTACTGCCGTGAGCCTGTGCGGCATGGGCGGCGAGACCATCCGCGACATCCTCGACAGCGGCCAGGCACACCTGAGTGGCCGTGAGCGGCTGATCCTGCAGCCCAATGGCGGCGAGCAGCCCTTGCGCCAGTGGTTGATGGATCACGGCTATCAGATCCTGTTTGAAGACGTGCTGCACGAAAATCGCTTCGACTACGAAATCATCGTCGCCGAGCGCAGCGCGGTGGTCGCCTACAGCGAGCAGGAACTGTATTTCGGCCCGCTGCTGATGCAGGCGCGCAGCCCCGCATTCATTGCCAAATGGCAGCGCATGCTGCGGCTCAAGCAAAAAACGCTGGCCCAGGCTATTCCCGAACAGAAGCGCTCGCAGATCGAACGGCAGGTCCAATGGATCACCCAGTTGCTGGGTTAGGCCTTGCAGCCGCCAGCGGTCACGGTGTATCGCGAACACCCAGGCCCCGTCGATCGCGCCGCCTGCATCGCGGCCAAGGCCGACTCCTACCCCGAACAGTGTAGGAGCCGACTTTAGTCGCGATGCAGACGACGCGGTTTCAAGCCAGTTGCCGCAACGGGTATCAGTTGATACGCGGATGCTGCTGCACCAGTAGCTCGCGCTTGGCTTGCAGCTCGGCAATCTGCGTGTCGATGTCCTCGATCTTCTGCTCGATGTTGTCGTGATGCTCCTGCAGCAGCTCCTTGGCCTCTTCAAGGTCGGAGGCCGCAGGCGCCGCACCGCGCAGCGGCTTGTTGGCGGTTTCCTTCATCGACAGGCCCGTGGCCAGGCCAATGGCGGCCACCACCATCAGGTAATAGGCCGGCATGTACAGGTTATCGGTGGTTTCCACCAGCCAGGCGGCCAGCGTCGGGGTCAGGCCGGCCACCAACACGGAAATGTTGAAGGCGCTGGCCAGGGCACTGTAGCGGATATGGGTGGGGAACATCGCCGGCAGGGTCGAGGCCATCACGCCGATGAAGAAGTTGAGCAGCACCGCCAGGATCAGCAAGCCGCCGAAAATCAGTCCGGTCGAGCCGCTGGTGATCAGCATGAACGCCGGGATGGCCAGGCAGAACAGGCCAACGCTGCCGCAGATGATGAAGGGGCGGCGGCCAACCTTGTCACTGACGAAACCGATGACCGGCTGCACGAACAGCATCCCGACCATGATCGCGATGATGATCAGCACACCTCGGTTTTCGCTGTAGTGGAGGTTGTGCGACAGGTAGCTGGGCATGTACGTGAGCAGCATGTAATAGGTGACGTTGGTCGCCACCACCACGCCCACGCAGGTTACCAGGCTGCGCCAGTGCTGGGTGGCCACTTCCTTGAACGATACCTTGGGCCCGCCGGCCAACCCTTCGCGGTCGCCTTGTTCCAGCTTCTCCACGTGTTGCTGGAAGGCCGGGGTTTCTTCCAGCGCATGGCGCAGGTACAGCCCCAGGATACCCAGCGGCAGCGCCAGGAAGAACGGCAGGCGCCAGCCCCATTCCTCGAAGCGGGCGTCGCCCAGGGTGTTGGAGATCAACACCACCAGGCCCGCACCCAGCACGAAGCCGGCAATGGAGCCAAAATCCAGCCAACTGCCCAGGAAGCCGCGCTTGCGGTCCGGCGCATATTCGGCCACGAAGATCGAGGCGCCGGTGTATTCACCGCCCACCGAGAACCCCTGGGCCATCTTGGCCAGCAGCAACAGGATGGGCGCCCAGATGCCGATCGACGCGTAGGAGGGGATCAGGCCAATGGCGAAGGTGCTCAGGGACATGATCACGATGGTTGCGGCCAGTACTTTCTGTCTGCCGTAACGGTCACCCAGGGCGCCGAAGAACAGGCCGCCCAGTGGGCGAATCAGGAACGGCACCGAGAAGGTCGCCAACGCTGCGACCATCTGCACGCTGGGGTTGGCGTCCGGGAAAAACACTTTGCCCAATACATAGGCGACAAAGCCGTAGACACCGAAGTCGAACCACTCCATGGCGTTGCCCAGTGCGGCGGCGGTGATGGCCTTGCGCATCTTGGCGTCGTCGACGATGGTGATGTCATTCAGGCCAATAGGCTTGGCCTTTTTCTTGCGTAATTTCATGTACGTTACTCTGTACCTGATGGGGGGTCGCAGCGTGCTGTCGTGGTAATGGCACCTGCTCTATGGCATCAGATACAAAGGGATACGAAAAAATTCACTGGCCGGCGCTTTTTCTACAGGGCGGCCTTTATCGAAAGGGCTATCTGATGCGATGATGGCTATATGCCATGGATGGAAGGTGTGTGTACTGACGGGGCCAGCGCAGCCTGGCGGCAGCGGCTACGGGCTGATACCGCAGGCCTGAACGGGCAGCCGTCGGTTTGCCGTCGTCAGGGCTGCGCCAACTCTGCGAAAAAACTCACCAAGCGTTTACACTTCATTCCTAGACCGCCATTCATGCAGGCCCTTCTTCACCATGTCGCTTGACCCCGTCACTCTGCTGACTTTATCCGTAGCGCTCGCTGCGGCCGCTTCACTGTACTTCGCCATCGAATGGGCCAGCGTTCGCGAATCCTCGTTGCTGTGTTTCAGCGGTGGCTTCGCCATCATCACCGTGGGGTGCGTGCTGGCCCTGTTGCGCGGCAGCGGCCTGCTGCTGGTGGGTATCTGGTTCGCCAATGGCCTGCTGATTTCGGCGCATTGGCTGTTTTTGCTGGGGGTGGCGCGGTTCACTGAGACGCGGCTGTCCAAGGCCTGGTACCTGGTGATCGCCATATGGCTGGCCATGCTGGCGCTGCCCACCGACCCGTTGTGGTCCAAAATCATGATGGCGGTGCAGTCGAGCATGATCGGCGTCATCACCCTGCGCGCCAGCTTTCTGCTGCGGCCCCATGGCAAGTCCTGGAGCGTGGGCGCGGTGCAGCTGCGCTATGTGCTCCTGGTGCACGGGCTGTTCTATTTTGCCAAGGTGGCGTCCACGCTGATGCCGGGTGCGTTGATTGATCTGGCGGCCTTTCGCGGCGAAATCATTCAGATCTCGCTGGTGGAAGGGGCCATGGCGATCATGCTGATCGCCCTGTCGATGACCGGCAGCGAGCGCTACCGCCGCGAGAAACGCATTGCCCGGCTGGCGGCGCGTGACCCATTGACGGCACTGTACAACCGGCGTGCCCTGGAGGTGCGGGCGCCGCGCCTGCTGGAGCCGGTATCGGCGAGCCGGCCGGGGGCCTTGCTGTTGATCGACATCGACAACTTCAAGCTGGTCAACGATTTGTACGGCCACACCGCAGGCGACCGCCTGCTGGTGACCTTGAGCGAGCTGATCCGTACCGTCCTGCCCGAAGGGGCGTTGGCGGCGCGTCTGGGCGGTGACGAGTTTGTGATGTTGCTCAGTGACACCTCCCGTGAGCAGATTGTCGCGCTGGGTGATGAGCTGCGCGGGCAGTTCCATCAACTGGCGCAGCGCAGCTTCGACACGCCGGCCGCCGTGACCCTGAGCATCGGCGCCACCCTGTTCGACCACCCGCCCAGCAGCCTGACGGCCCTGATCGAGCAGGGCGATACGGCGCTGTACCAGTCCAAGCGCGGCGGCCGCGACAGCCTGCGCGTGGTGGACGGCGCCGCCGCGGTATAACCTTGGACGCGGCCTTCGGCAGCTACACCACTCACTGTGGGAGCGGGTTCTACCCGCGAAGAAGGTAACGCGGACTTCATGACGTACCGCGGTGTGTTTTTCGCGGGCAGAGCCCACTCCCACAAAGACAGTTGCTGCTACACGACCGCGTCGCCTGTATCGCGGCCAAGGCCGGCTCCTACCCCGCACGGTGTAGGAGCCGACTTTAGTCGCGATGCAGACGACACGGTTTCAAGCCAGTTGCTGCTACAAGGCCATGCGCCGACCCTGTAGCAGCGGCCGCAGGCCGCGTCACAAGCGGCGCGGTACCTTGTCAGCCGCCGGTATTGCCCTGGTCGGGTTGGCGCCCAGGCCGGTGAACGCCACACCCGCCGCTACCACCAGCACCACCACCGACACTCCCAGCGCCCGCTCCACCCCCAGCATGACCCCCTCGCGCAGCAGGTACCCAAACACCGCCACCCCGACAATCCCACCCACCTGCCGCGCCGAATTCAGCACCCCCGAGGCAACCCCGGCGTGGCTGGCACCGACGGCGGTCAAGGTGGCGCTGGTGATCGTCGGCACGATCAGGGCAATGCCGCTGCCCGCCAGCAACATCGGCACCACCAGCGGCGTCAGCGAGGGCGCCGACAGCCCCGCTATCATCAGCCCGTAACCGGCTGCCGATATCAGTAATCCCGTGGTCGCCAGGGCCCTGGCGCCCATTCGCCCCAGCACTCGTCCGGCGATGACGTTCATCACCATCAGCACCCCCATCATCGGCAGGAACGCCACCCCGGTCGCCTCGGCGCTCAGGTGGCGGACCGTTTGAAAGTACAGGCTCAAGGTAAACACCATGCCGTAGAACACCAGATTGGCCAGCAGGCCGATGCAGGTGGCGCTGGCCACGGCGGCCGTGCGGAACAGTCCCGGTGGCAGCATGGCGGTGGGGCGGTTGCCCTGCAGCCACACAAATAGCCCGCCCAGCGCGACAAAGGCCAGTGCCGCCGTCAGGATCAGCGGGTGTTGCCAGCCCAGCTGGCTGGCCTGGGTCAACGCAAAGGTCAGGGCCCCCAGCGCCAAGGCGCCACTGACTTGCCCCGGCACGTCCAGCGACCGCTGGGGCTGGGCAGCGGCGCGTGGGGCATGGCGTGCGGTCAGCCACAGGCCCATCAGGCCCACGGGCAGGTTGATGAAAAACAGGCTGCGCCAGCCCAGGGTTTCAATCAGTAGCCCGCCCACCACCGGCCCGGCCGCCAAGGCGATGCCGCCGCCTGCGCCCCACCAGCCGACAGCCCGCTGGCGCGCGCTGCTGTCGGTGAAGGCCTGTTGCAACAACGCCAGGGAAGTGGGCACCAGCAACGCTGCGCCCAGCCCTTGGGCCAGGCGCCAGGCAATCAAGGCCTCAAGACTTGCGGCGATGCCACAGCCCAGCGACGCCAGACTGAACACGCCAAAGCCTGCCATGAACACCGGCTTGGCCCCCAGCCGGTCGCCGAGGCTGCCGGCCAACAGCAGCAACGACGAGAACATCAAACCGTAGGCGTTGATCACCCATTGCAGGTCAGTGACCCGGGCGTCGAACGCCAGGTGCAAGGCTTGCAGGGCGACATTGACCACGCTGACGTCCATCAGCACGACGAAAAAGCCCAGGCAAGTGGCGAGCTGCACCCGCCTGGCAGTTGAAAAGGTGGTGATGGTCATGTGCGGCCTCCTGATAAGAGGGGCCAGCATACGAACGACTAAACTGTGCGAAAATTGGCGTATCTGCACAGCAGGCTGGAGAAAACGCACCGATGTTCGACTGGGAAAACTTGCGCGTCTTCCTCGCCGTGGCCCAGGCGGGAAGCCTGTCCGCCGCCGCGCGACGTTTGAAGGTGGACCACGCGACGGTCAGCCGTCGCCTGGGGGCGCTGGAGGCGCAGTTGCAAGTGCGCCTGGTGGACCGTTTGCCCCGTGCGTGCCAACTGACAGAGGTGGGGCAGCGGGTGTACGAGGTCGCCACCCACATGGAGGCCAGCGCCTTTGCGGTCGAGCGCATCACGCGTGCCGGCCAGTCACCCATGACCGGGCGCGTCACCGTCAGTGCACCGCCGGTGCTGGCCAGCCACTTCCTTGCCGGGCAGCTGCAGCGCTTCCGGCAGGCCTATCCCCGGGTGCAATTGTCGATCGCAAGCCAGGCCCACAGCATCTCCCTGGGCCGACGCGAAGCGGACATCGCCGTACGGCTGTTCAGGCCTACCGAGCCCGACAGTGTGACGCGCAAGGTGGGCAACATGCCGTTTGCCTTGTATGCCAGCGCGCACTATGAGCACCTGCGACAGCCCGAGCAGTGGGCGTTCATCGCCTATGAAAGCGGCCTGGCCGACATGCCGCATCAGCAATGGCTGATGGCGGTGGCCCAGGGGCGTGCGCTGGCCTGCGAAGTCAGCGACATCACCACCCAGCATCAGGCGGCACGCGCAGGGGCGGGCGTGGCCGGGCTGCCGGTGTTCATCGGCGATAACGATCCGGCATTGCAGCGCCTGCCTTTCGACGGCGAGCCGTTTGCCCGGGAAATCTGGCTGGTGGTGCACGCGGATCTGCGCCATTCGCCGCTGTTGCGCGGGGTGATGGACTTTCTGGTGGCGGCAATGGGGGAGGCGTTCGGGCAATAAAAAACCCGCCGAAGCGGGTTCTTTTGTGGCCTTCCAACGTCCTGTCAGAGCGCATCCATGCTGGCCTGTCTTCCGTGACTGAAGCACTTCCTGCGCTTCACCTGTGAGGCTAGATTGCGCTTTTGCCGGGGCGAGCAATAGAGGACATTGCTGGCTCGGCGTGTAAGCCATTGCCTACATCACACCGTAGCCGCTGCCGCAGCCCGGCGGCAGCGGTTACAGGGGTTGCATTTCTCTCGCTCATTGCTTGAACTCATGCGGGCTTTCCTTAGTGCGCTGACGCGACGCCACAGGATGATGGCAATCTTGTATCTAATTGTTGCGCAATGGTATCCGCTTTGCTAGATTGCGCGCCTCGCAATTAACCATGGACGTGTTATGTTTTTTCTTGTGTGGCAGGGATGGGGCATTCTTTCTGTATTTATTCCAGTGCTGTGCACCGTATTGTTTGCGGGCCTTCCCAATGGCCTGGGCATTGGTATTGGGCTGCTGGTGGGCGCGGCGGCCAACGCCTATATCGGCCATCGCCTGAATAATCAACCGGGTCAAGTCCTGGTGGATAAGAACACCGGCGCCGAAGTTGTACTGCGCAAGAAACACACCCTGTTTTACGTGCCCATGCAGTACGTCTCGGTGCTGTGGGCAGTGCTGGGCATTTTTGCCTTGATCAACGCACACTAAGCAGCAATCCGCACCAGCCGGCAGCCTCGCGGGCGCCGTGCATCGGCCTCAAGCCCCGAACACAAGGGGCTTGGGCCCGATCGCAGCATCGGAGCAAGACTTTCCCCGGAAAAAACCGGATAATGGCGGCCATTTTGTATTGCTCGCTATTATGGTAATTCCGCATGGAAATCAAAGTAAACTTTCTCGACAACCTTCGACTCGAAGCCAAGTTCGACGACTTCACGGTGGTGGCCGACCAGCCCATTCGCTATAAAGGTGATGGCTCGGCGCCGGGTCCGTTCGATTATTTCCTGGCTTCATCGGCGTTGTGCGCGGCTTACTTTGTAAAGTTGTACTGCGAAACCCGTAATATCCCTACGGACAATATTCGGCTGTCGCAGAACAATATCGTCGACCCGGAAAACCGTTATAACCAGATTTTCAAGATCCAGGTGGAGTTGCCCGCCGATATATCCGCCAAGGACCGTCAGGGCATCTTGCGCTCCATCGACCGTTGCACCGTGAAGAAAGTGGTGCAGACCGGCCCCGAGTTCATTATCGAGGAAGTCGAAAACCTGGACGCCGATGCCCAGGCGCTGTTGATGCTGGACGCCGACACGCAGTCCAGCACCTACATCCCGGGCAAGGACCTGCCGCTGGAGCAGACCATCGCCAACATGTCCGGCATCCTCGCCGGCCTTGGCATGAAGATCGAAATCGCCTCGTGGCGCAACATCGTGCCCAATGTCTGGTCGCTGCACATTCGCGACGCCCAGTCGCCGATGTGCTTCACCAACGGCAAGGGTTCCACCAAGGAAGGCGCGCTGGCGTCGGCCCTGGGCGAGTTCATCGAGCGCCTCAACTGCAACTTCTTCTACAACGACCAGTTCTGGGGCCAGGACCTGGCCAACGCCGAGTTCGTGCATTACCCGGACGAGCGCTGGTTCAAGCCGGGCCGCAAGGACCAGCTACCGCCCGAGATCCTCGACGAATACTGCCTGGCGTTCTACAACGCCGACGGCGAGCTGCGCGGTTCGCACCTGTTCGACACCAACTCGGGCAACGAAGAACGCGGCATCTGCTCGCTGCCGTTCGTGCGCCAGTCGGACGGTGAAACGGTGTACTTCCCCTCCAACCTGATCGAAAACCTGTACCTGAGCAACGGCATGAGCGCCGGCAACACCCTGGCCGAAGCCCAGGTGCAGTGCCTGTCGGAAATTTTCGAGCGCGCGGTCAAGCGCCAGATCCTCGAAGGTGAGCTGGCCTTGCCGGACGTGCCGCAAGAAGTGCTGGCTAAATACCCGGGCATCCTCGCCGGCATCCAGGGCCTGGAAGCCCAGGGCTTCCCGGTGCTGGTCAAGGACGCCTCCCTGGGCGGTGAGTTCCCGGTGATGTGCGTGACACTGATGAACCCGCGCACCGGCGGTGTGTTCGCCTCGTTCGGCGCCCACCCAAGCCTGGAAGTGGCCCTGGAGCGCAGCCTCACCGAACTGCTGCAAGGCCGCAGCTTCGAAGGCCTGAACGACCTGCCGCAACCCACCTTCGAAAGCCACGCGCTGACCGAGCCGAACAACTTCGTCGAGCACTTCATCGACTCCAGCGGCGTGGTGTCGTGGCGCTTCTTCAGCGCCAAGTCGGACTTCGAGTTCGTGGAGTGGGACTTCTCCGGCCAGGGCGAGAACTCCAACGCCGAGGAAGCCGCCACCCTGTTCGGCATCCTCGAAGGCATGGGCAAGGAAGTCTACATGGCGGTCTACGAGCACATCGGTGCCACCGCCTGCCGCATCCTGGTGCCGGATTATTCGGAAATCTACCCGGTAGATGACCTGATCTGGGACAACACCAACAAGGCGCTGTTCTTCCGCGAAGACATCCTCAACCTGCACAGCCTGGACGAAGAGCAACTGGCTGCGCTGCTTGCGCGCCTGCAGGAAAGCGAACTGGACGACTACACCGACATCAAGACCCTGATCGGCATCGAGTTCGACGAGAACACTGCCTGGGGCCAGTTGACCATTCTGGAACTCAAGCTGCTGATCCACGTGGCCTTGAAAGAGTTCGACGAGGCCAAGGAATTGGTGGAAACCTTCCTGCAGTTCAACGACAACACCGTGGAACGCGGGCTGTTCTACCAGGCGCTGAACGTGGTGCTGGAGCTGGAACTGGACGACGAGTTGCAGCTGGAAGACTACGAGGTCAACTTCCGCCGCATGTTCGGTGACGCGCGCATGGACGCGGTGCTGGGCAGCGTCGAGGGCAGCGTGCGTTTCCATGGCCTGACGCCGACCAGCATGAAGCTGGAAGGCCTGGACCGTCACCTGCGCCTGATCGAAAGCTACAAGAAGCTGCATGCCGCCCGGGCCAAGGGCCTGGCTGCCGGCCGCTGACAGCACAATGCCCCGGTTTTGACCGGGGCATTGCCTTGGCGGTGTTACTCCACTGCTGCCTGGAATACCTGCCTGTCGGCGCGTTTCGAGCGCCAACTGAACATCAGCACCATCACCAGCCCCAGCCCGCCCATGGCGGCACCTGCCAGGGAGATCGCCGGGTAGCCCAGCTGCGCGTTGATCACCGCACCGCCCAGCGCCGCACCGATGGCGTTACCAAAGTTGAACGCCCCGATGTTCACTGCCGACGCCAGGTTGGGCGCGTCCTTGGCGGCTTCCATCACGCGCATTTGCAACGGTGGCACCAGGGCAAAGCTCGCTGCGCCCCAGATCAGGATCGCCACGGCGGCCGGCAGTGGCCATTGCATCAGCACGGTAAAGGCCAGCAGCACCACGATCAATGTCGTCAGCGACAGGATCAAGGTGCGGTCTACCGAACGGTCCGCCGCCTTGCCGCCCCAGACGTTGCCAATGGTCAGGCCGATGCCGAACAGCATCAGCATGCCGGTGATGAAGTTGGTGGAGGCGTGGGTGGCGTCGCGCAGAATCGGCGCGATGTAAGTGAACACCGTGAACATGGCACTGGAGCCGACCACCGTCAGCGCCAGCGCGGCCAGCACCGGTTTGCGTCCCAGCACCTTGATCTCGGCCAGCAGGCCGTCGCCTTTCTGCGCCGGCACGTTGGGCAGGGCCAGCCACAGCGCCGCCATGGTCACCAGGCCCAGCCCGGCGATGCCCCAGAACGCCGTGCGCCAACCAAAGGTTTCACCAAACCAGGTAGCCAGCGGCACGCCGCCGATGGTGGCCAGGGTCAACCCCATGAACATCGCCGCCACGGCGCCAGCGCGCTTGTCGGGTGCCACCACGCTGGCGGCGACGATGGAGCCGATGCCGAAGAAGGCGCCGTGGTTGAGCGAGGTCACCACGCGGGCGACCAGCAGGGTCTGGTAACTGGTGGCCAGGGCCGACAGCAGATTGCCCAGGGTGAAGATGGCCATCAGGCCAATCAGCAGGTAGCGGCGCGGGATGCGCGCCGTGGCCAGGGTCATGATCGGCGCGCCGATCAGCACGCCCATGGCGTAGGCGCTGACCAGCAAGCCGGCCGTAGGGATCGACACGCCGAGGTCGGCGGCGATGCCGGGCAACATGCCCATGGGGGCGAACTCGGTGACACCGATGCCGAAGGCGCCGATGGCAAGGGCTACAAGGGGTGGATTGATACGCATGGGTGACTCCTCATCTGTGAGGCGAATGCTACAATCGGCCGTTTACAGGCGGTAGTCCTTCGCCAGGACCAACAGTTTTGCGTGGGGAGCACAAATGGACCTCAATGGCCACTCCGGTGAAATGACCGTCTTCGTCCGCGTGGCGCAGGAAGGCAGCCTGTCGGCAGCCGCCCGCGCCCTGGGTCTGACGCCGTCGGCCATCAGCCGCATCATCGCCCGCACCGAAGCGCGCATCGGCACCCGCCTGCTGATCCGCACCACCCGCGCCATCACCCTGACTGCCGAAGGCGAAGCTTACCTGCGCGGCGCCCGGCGCATCCTCGCCGACATTGCCGAAGTGGAAGACGCCATCACCGACCAGGGCGTGCCCCGTGGCCGCTTGCGGGTCAGCGCCTCCCAGGCCCATGGCCGACTGACCATCGTGCCGCTGGTGGCGGCGTTCAGTGCCCGCTACCCGGCCATCGTGGTCGACCTGATGCTCAGCGATGAAATCGTCGACATCCTCGGCGGCGAGGCCGACGTGGCGCTGCGTTTCGGCACCCTGGCCGACAGCCCGCTCACCGCGCGCAGGGTAGGGGAGACCGGCAGCGTCATCCTCGCCTCGCCCGCCTACCTGGCCCGCCACGGCACCCCGCAGCAGCCCGAGGACCTGCTGACGCACAACTGCCTGCGCTTCAACTTCCGCCGTGCCAACCCTGAATGGCCATTCCGCCGTGATGGCCAGGACTTCACCTTGAAGGTCTCCGGCAGCCTGGAAGGCAACAGCGGTGAAGTGCTGTCGCAACTGGCCCGGCTGGGCGCAGGCATCACCCGGATCGGCACCTTCAGCGTGCAGGCCGACCTGGACAGCGGTGCGCTGGTGCCGCTGTTGGAGGAATACAACCCCGGTGACCGTGAGCCGATCCACGCCGTGTTCGTGGGCGGCGCCGCGATGCCGGCGCGGGTGCGTGCGTTTGTGGACTTTCTGGTGGAGTACCATGGCAACCCTGTTGCCCCGCAAGACTGAACGCGCACGCACCTGGGAGCAGCGGTTTAAGGGTTACCAGGTGCCGTAGGGGATGCCGTGCTTCTCCACGTAGGCTTTGTTTTCCGGCTCTATAGGCACGTATTTGCCGTTGCTTTTGCCGCCGTAGGGTCCGCGAGGGTCGACTTCGGCTTGGTAGCGGCCGATTTCTTTGTAGCCGAGACAGCCGGCGCCTAGCCAGACTTTGACGATGCCGCCTGGGGCCATGCCCATGTTTATCCTGTTGCGGTAGTACGTTGTCTCGCTCTTATCAAATACGCATTTAACTCGCTCCGGCTTCACCATCTCGTCACGGACCCACTGAGGTATTTCGATGTTTAGTTCGTATGTCTTCGACTCGACCAATGATTGCCATCGTAGAACTAGCTCGTTCGGTAGGTCAATATGGCTAAGAGGGATCGAAGCTCCTCCTCCGTTGTGCCATCCTTCTGGCTTTCGTGTGTAACCGGGTACCCCGCCAAAAATATTAAAGTAGGCAGTGCCGCGTTGATCTAGGACGTCGACACTTTCTACCCATACCTCCATGTGTCTGGGGGCAGCGAGTCCAACATACCAAGCGGTATAAGGCAGATGCAGTCGCTCAGGTCGAGTGGGCTCGCGGCTGCAGGCCGTTAAGCAAGAAAGTAATAAAAAAAATAAACCAAAGCACTTCATTGTGGATACCCATCTTGAGCCATATGGGAGTAAATGTTGCGTATGTTGGTCGGTGTAGGTTTGTTAATGGCCAATGCCGAACGGAGGTTCCAGTTCGCCGAGTGATGGATGTAACGACTGGTGAGTAGCTTCTCTTGAGTAGAATCAAGTTCAGCATCTCTGCCCTCCAATGCCTGCTCTATCACGCGAGCCCCGATTTCTTCTAACTCTGCTGGCAGTGCCAAGTCGGTGAGTCCCTCAAGGCTTTTTAACGGCACTCCATGAAGAAATGCCAGTTCGCGCATGACCCGCAACGAAATAAGGCTTAGCTCACCTCTTACTGAACGGTCCATCGTTATGGCCAGCCAGTAGTCTCTTCCGCCCCCGAAGCGCCCCCGGGGAGGCTGTGGTGTTTCCCATGTTGCAATGTCTATTTGACCATCGCCCGCCAGTCCAGTTGCGCGCAACGCTTGCGCACGATCATTGATTTGTCGCCACTGCGTACTCTTCTCTAGCTGCTCGGTTTGCCCCAGCGAGACGCGAACAGGTTTTGTCAGGAACATGCGTTCCTGACCGATGGGTAAATACCCGCCGCCGATGTCAGAGTGTACCCCCGGCAGAACTATTTCTTGATGATCATCTTTGACACTGTTGAGCGCAAAGTTCAACCTGATTTCGTCACGAGCGGTGAGTTGAAGTACCTTGCGAGCGCAGCCCGGAGGCAGGTAAAGGTTAACACCCGGGTTATGGGCATCGGTAATGTTGATGTTTGCTCGCAGCGGGTCTGCGATAGCAGCAACTGTGTCGAACAAACCAATGAAATGCAGGCTGACATCAGCAACAGGATCGAAGCCCGACAATACGCCCAGCCGACCCGCCTTCAGCGTTTCGGAAAATATGCCGCGCTTTGGTTTCAGGAACTCATTGGCGCAATGCCGTGCAGCTGCGGCACCGCGACTGAATCCAAATATATCAATCTCGATATTTTTTATCGCGGTCATTGGATTTATCACCACAAACTCTTGGAGTTGTATTCTAATTAGGTCGGGGGCCGAGTTAACCCGCGCGACGACTCCAGTTTCACCCTGTCCAAACCCTTGCCCATATGTACTGTCCTTTCCGCCGCTGCGTGTGCCGATACCCTCCACATAGACTTTTACAAAAGCCGTGTCGCTACCCGGGAGCAGCCCATCTGTTGTATTGTCTGGGTATAATCGGTAAAGGTGCACCACATTACTTGCTGAATTCCCGAAGCTACTGTCCGGCGCCGCCTTGAACCGACCTTCCGAATACTCCTCATACCCCAGCTCCTTGCACTGTTCGATCAGCATCTTCAACGCCTCCCGATCAAATAACTCCGCACCCTCGCGCTGACACTGCTGAGCCGCTGCTGCGTTGGACAGATTGTTTCCCGTCCCATCGAAAAACAGCCCGATCCGCAGGGTAATGCCCTCCGGCCGTTCTTCCTCCTCTTCTTCCTCTTCCTCCGGCAAGTCATAGCTGATCGACAGATCTGTCTCATCGACCGTCCACACCCGCTCGGTCAGGCCTTCCTCATCGGAAACTCCTCGCCACTCCTGTGCACCATCATGCGTCTTGATCACATAACGCGAGTTGGCCACCGGCATCTTCCCGTCCGGCCGCAGCAACTGGAATTGCTGGCTGTACTCAAACGGCGGGTTGTTCGGTGTTGGCAAGTCAGGCAAGTCCGGCGCGCTACGGCACTTTTCATTCCGATAACCGAAGTACACCGACCTGATGTAGAAATCGCCTTCCGTACCAGCCTCGATGCTGCTGCGGTCCATCTGGATATAGCTGCCATTCGCATTAAGGGTGATCTTCTTCCTCGCCGTAATACGAATCTCATCCTCGCTACTGGTGATATCCAACCCATGCCGCGCCAACAACTCCAACTTGTCGTTCTGCGCCTGCACACTCACCGCCCCTTGGTTGGCAATCAGCTTGATACCCAGCTTGTCGACAAACGCACTCAACCCGGCGCCAATCCCGAGAAACAGCCGCTTCACCACGCTGACATCCGCCTGGCCGCCGGCGTTGAGGATCAGGTTCTGCTGTGCGGCCAGCTGCAGGTGCTTGCCGCTGGTAACCGCCACGCCATTGGGCGCACTGAGCAAGGCGACGGCGCCGCGCAGTTGCTCGACTTCCTCACGCAGCAGGGCCATCTGATGGTGAACTTCGGCGGGATCGCCGCCGGCTGATTCGGCCTCCCGGGACAGTTTGTAGGTCTGCTCGCCAGCCTCCTTGAGGCGGTTGACGGCGGCCTTCATGTCCAGCACCGGGCCGTCAGCCTTGGGTTGGGCA
>KI547177.1:39521-40132 GCA_000497835.1 gamma proteobacterium L18
GCCACCGTACCGGCCATGACCGGCTTGGGCTTGAGCGCCGGCCGGAAGCACACGTCGCGGTCGTAGGGCATGCCGGTAAAACTGGCAATAAAGCTGCTGTCCCGCGCTGCCCGGGTGGTCAGCCCGACAATCACCGCGCCCGGCGCAAACGCTGAAGGCGCGTCGCCTTTCAGCGTCAGGCATTGGCCCGGCGCCAGGATGGGGCTGCTGGTGGTGCCGCTCAGCCGGGTCCGATCATTCAGATAGCGTTCATGATGCAACCGCGCCAGGCCTATCCCGGATTCCGGCTCTTGTTCATGCCGAAAGGCGTAACGATCGCCCATCGCCGTAAACGCATCGCCCACGTGGTGAGCATCGCCGTAGGTCGTCGTGGCCCCGCGTGTCTGATCGATATCGCCTTCAAGATTGGCGAAGACATCGTTCGGGTCATAGGTACGAACATGAATGTGTTTCTCGACCACCTGATGATGCGACTGCAATTGCCACACGGAGTCCTGATCACCACTGGACAAGCCCGACCCCGAACGACACGGCAACTCCACATCGAATCGGTAAAACCGCTGTTCATCATGAAACTCCAGCACCCCGATATTCAGGCGCTCGTCGGTACC
>KI547177.1:40633-42565 GCA_000497835.1 gamma proteobacterium L18
ACACCGGCGACTTGACCCCATTCTGTAGCTATCTGCACAAGCGCCTGGCCTGACCGCACGGCGGGCGTCGACGTTTGACCGGGGCCACGCACTACACTGATCAAACCGCTCCCGCCCCCCAGGAGAACAACAATGATCAGTAAAAACACTATCTGCCTTTGGTACAACGGCACCGCCCTCGATGCTGCCACCTTTTATGCCAAGACCTTCCCCGACAGCCGCGTGGGTGCCGTGCACCGCGCCCCGGGCGACTACCCGGCGGGCAAGGAGGGCGATGTGCTGACCGTGGAATTCACGGTCATGGGTATTCCGTGCCTGGGCTTGAACGGCGGGCCGGCGTTCACCCACAGCGAGGCGTTTTCGTTTCAGGTGGCCACCGATGATCAGGCTGAGACCGATCGGTTGTGGCATGCCATCGTCGACAACGGCGGCCAGGAAAGTGAGTGCGGTTGGTGCAAGGACAAATGGGGTCTGTCGTGGCAGATCACCCCGCGTGCGCTCACCGCAGCTTTCACCAGCCCTGACCGTGCAGCGGCGGCGCGGGCGTTCAAGGCGATGATGACAATGGGCAAGATAGATATCGCGACGATCGAGGCGGCGGTAAGGTCTGCGGACTGAGTGCAGTGGCGCGATAGCCTGCCCTGACCGCGTCGCCTGCATCGCGACTAAAGTCGGCTCCTACGCCGTACGGGGTAGGAGCCGACTTTAGTCGCGATGCAGACGACACCCTTTCAAGACAATGGCCGCTGGCTGTGTGGGAGACAGTTGTTGTCATGAAACCGTCAGTGGAAAACCCGCGTGCCGAGCCGACCAGGCCACCCCCAAGGTCACCATCAACAGCCCGAGCATGGCCGGCGCCAGTGCCGCCGCGCCGAAGCCGTCCAGCAACAACCCCCCCAATACCCCGCCCG
This sequence comes from gamma proteobacterium L18, assembly GCA_000497835.1. Classification (GTDB taxonomy): domain Bacteria; phylum Pseudomonadota; class Gammaproteobacteria; order Pseudomonadales; family Pseudomonadaceae; genus Aquipseudomonas. The sequence goes on from KI547177.1 coordinate 41,545, forward strand.
CCGCAATCGCCAGGTTCCAGGCCGTCACCAGCATGGACTGGGCCACGTCCATGGCATCGCCTGCGGCATTGGCCAACGCTGTCTGAAACAACGTGGCCGAGCCACCGAACGCCAAGCCCCAGACGCCAATGGCGAGGTACACCAGCGCTGGCTGACGCGCGGCCGTGGCCGCCAGCAGCGCGGCAACGCCAAACAGCACGGTGCTGCCCAGGGTCAATCGGCGCAGGTGCCGATCGATCAACACGCCCGTCAACCAGATCCCCAGCAATGAGCTGGCGCCAAACACCAACAGCACCAGGTCGGTACGCTGGGCCATGTGCGCCGTGGCCAGGTAAGGCGCGATGTAGGTGTACAGGATGTTGTGCGCCAGCACGAACCCCAACACCACCCACAGCACCGGGCGCACGCCGGGCAGGGTAAACACCTGCCCAGTGCCAAGCCGCTTGTCGGCAGGCTTCCCGGCAAAGTCCGGCACCCCCACGCGCACCCATAGCATCAGCGCATGCCTGCACTATCGCTTCCCCAGCAGCGGCAAACTCGAGGCCTGGGTGTTACAGGGCGCGCCGGCCGGCGCAGAAGTGGCGCTGCCGGTGACGATGATCTGCAACAACATCGAACCCCGCGTGTGCTTTGCGATGCGGGGGTTGGGGATTGCCTATTTGCCGGACTTTGCCATTCGTGAGCAATTGGCTGAGGGTAGCCTGGTGCCGGTGCCGGTGCCGGTGCCGGTGCTGAGCGGGCAGGTGGGCGATGGCAATGTTTTTCATGTGTTGTGGCCGGGTAGCAAGCATCCGTCGCCGAAGGTGCGGGCGTTAGTGGATTATTTGGGGTGCATGTGTTTCCTGGGGGGGGGGTAGGCAGCGGGGTTCATGTCTTGGGTTTTTTTGCGGTCATGAGATCGAGCGCCGCCCGCGCGGCGCTTCCCGGGCAGAGCCCAGTCCTACATCTGTTTCGGGCCAATTATGTCAGTGCCATCACCTGGTCCGCCTTGTTTGCACCACCACAGATCTGCAGTGAAAAA
>KI547177.1:43000-54846 GCA_000497835.1 gamma proteobacterium L18
ACAGAGCGAACCAGGTGATCTCACAGGCAATGGTACGTTGCAACAAATGTAGGACCGGGCTTGCGCGTGGGGCGGGGAAGCGCCGCGCGGGCGGCGCTCGATCTAAACAACACCAAAAAACCAAAGACCTGCCCCCCAAATGTCACCCCCCCGTCACATCCCCCTGCTAGCGTACCGCCGCCCCCAACAATAAAAAACTTTCCCCCATGCACCCCACCCGCAAACAAATTGTCATCCGCTCCACCGACATGGCCGCCGACGATTTCGGCGGGCTGTTCTCCAAGGTCTTCGGCAACCTCTACGCCGACGTCCCCAGCATCGGCACCCCCATCAGCATTGCCGGCGTCTATGGCCGCCACGAGGGCGTGAGTTTTCGCCACATGCACTATCGCGGCGATTTCACCGTGCAGATCCCGGACCTCAACGACGAGATCACATTCGTGATCCCCACCGCCGGGCGCATCATTTTCAATCTGGCGGACGAAACCGTCGGCAGGCCCCAGGTGGGGCTGGCCGTGGAGAAAACCCAGGTGCGTTCGGTGCGCTTCACCGATGGGCATGGGCAATACGGCATGTCGATCCGTCGCGGGCTGTTTACTGCGCGGCTGGCCACACTGCTGGGCCGGCCCATTGTACGCCCGATCCGCTTTGAACCTCAGGTCGACTTGAGTAGCCCGGCCTTCGATGGCATCAAGGCAGTGGTCGGTTTCGCCACCGGGGTTGAGGTGGACGCGCTGATGAACGCCAGCGCGCTGATGCCCACCCGATTGCAAGAGATGCTGGTGGACGCGGTGCTGGAAAGCTGGCCGCACAATTACAGTCATCCTTTGCGCACCCCCGGCCCGTCGATTGCGCCGCGCCATGTGCGGTTGGCGATGGATTACATCCAGTCCCACCCGCAGTGCCTGGTCAGCGGTACCGAGCTTGCCGAGTTGAGCAACGTCAGCCTGCGCGCCTTGCAGGAAGGCTTCCGTCGTTTTGCCGGTACATCGATTGTCGAATATCAGCGTCAGGTTCGGCTGGAACGCGCCTATCAGACGTTGAAAACGGGCGACGTGCAGTCGGTAACGACGGTGGCCCACGGGCTGGGCTTTTCCAATGTCGGGCGCTTCTGCCAGTACTTCCAGAACGCCTATGGCGTGTCCCCGCAGGCCGTGCGCAATGGCCTGCGGGGGCGTCACTGAATCAGAAGCGGTAGCTGGCCTTCAGGCTGCCGCTGAAGCCCTGGCTGTCGCCGCCGGTAGTGGCACCGGCCTCGGCCCCCAGGCTGACCGCGCCCAGGTTGGCGGTCAGGTTGAGTGCGCCGCTGAACTGGTCGCGGGTGGCGTAGGCCGCACGCTGCTCAATGTCCAGGCCCAGAACCTGCGCGCTGCTGTCGACCTGCGGATTGCCCAGCACACGTTGGTAATCCAGGCTGGCGCCGGGTACCAATTGCCAGCCACCGGCCACGGCGATCGGTGTCAGGCTGGCCTTGAGGTGGGTGAAGGCGCTGCGGCGGGTTTGCGACATGCGGTCCACATCCAGGGCCAGCTCGCTGTCCTTCTCGTTGAAACCGTCCAGGTTCAAGTGGCTGACGCGCACGCCCAGGCTGGGCTCCAGGGTCACCCCGGTGGTGGGCAGGCGGTAACCCAGGGCAACGCTTGCGCTGGTCAGGTTGCCATGGGTGTCACCGCGGGCACTGCCCAGTCCACCGCCCAGTTGGCGCTTGCTGTCGTAGTCGACCCAGCCGGCGCTGGCATCGGCGCTCACGAACACGCCTCGCTCAAGGCCGTTGGGGGCAAAGCGCGCACCGGCGTTGAGGAAGGTCAGGTCGGTGTCCACTTCGCCACCGGCACCGCCCACGGTGCCCTTGCTGTAGCCGAAGCCTGCGTGGGCGCTGAGCTGGTCGCTGAAGCGTTGGGTCAGGCCGATCATGGTGCCCTGGGTGTGCTCGTTGCTGCTGGCGGCGTGGGACGAACCGTCGGTGCCCAGGTAGCCGGCAAGGCCGGTGGTCCACAGGCTGCGCTGGCCCACCTTGAGGTCGATGCCGTTGGTGTAGGGTTCGGCGGCCTGGTCGATCAGGGCGTTCTGACGCAGCAGGTAGCTGGCCGCGTCGGCGTGCACCTGGCCGCCCACGGTAGTGGGCACCACGCCCAGGGTACCGGCGTCGATGGCCGATTGCAGGTAGTAGTTATACGCGGTGTAGGTGCCCGACAGGCTGGAGTTCTGCAATTGCTGCAGCAGCAGGGCGCCGGCGGCGGCGTTGCCGAACAGGCTGGCCTGGCCGGGCAGGCTGTTGTAGTAGACCATCTTGGCGCGCAGCACGTAGATGGTAGCCTGGGACAGGCCCAGGCCTTCCTTGAGGTAGTTGTCCATGGTGCCGTACAGCGCCGTCACTTCATCCAGCGAGGCCTGCAGGTAGCTGGCGTCGACCGTCAGCAGCGGCTCGTAGATGGCGGCCATGCTCGCCGGTAGCGCGGCCAGGGTGGCGGCCACGCGGGTGGCGGTGTAGTCGTTGGTGGCCAGGTAGTCGGCCATGATGGTGGCGCTGTCCACCCCGGCGATGCTCAACAGCACGGCCGCCGTCCAGCCGGTGCGGTCCTTGCCGGCGGTGCAGTGGAACAGGGCGGCGCCGTCGGTGCTGGCCAGGTCGTTGAACAGCACCGAGAACTGGCTGCGCACGTCGGCGTTGTCGACGAAGGAGGCGTTGACGGCCTGCATGTAGGCCATCGCCCCGGCGGCGGTGGTGATGGAACTGGTGTCCAGCGCTGAATTGCCGATGATGTCGATGTTGGTATACGTGGCGCCGGTCAGCAGGGTGTCGGGGGTGGCGGCCACTTCGCTGGTGGTGCGCAGGTCATACACGGCCGTAATGCCCAGGCTGTTGAGGGTGGCCAGGTCGGCCGCCGACGGGGTAATGGCATTGGAGCGGTAGAACACCCCCGAGCGCATGGTGCCATCATTGGCCGTGGTGTAGGCGGTGGTGGTGCCGGCCACATCACGGAAGTTGTCGATACTGCTCAGGATCGGCGTATCGAGGGTGTAGGTCTCGGTGGCCTGGGCAGCCGAAATGGACAGGGCCAGCACAGACAGGGAACAGACGATGCGGTGCAACACGGGACAGCCTCCTTGGATAAGTCAGGCTGGCCACTATCTGTATCGATGTGTGAACGAATATGACAAGTTCGGGTACGCAGCGAATGGGCGCGCAAAGTGTCCTTGATGTGCGTGATTGGTACGTGGCTGGATACGTTTTGCTACCTGCCGCCGAGACGGCCGGGTCATGGACATTGCGCCCATGGAGCGTAAGGTGAAACACAGGCCCTTTTTCAGTCACCGTGAGTCCCCATGATTATTTCGCAACAGGACCGACAGCAACTGCAGGACGCCAAAAACCTGCTGGAGAACCCAGGCTTCATCGCCAAGGTCACCCACGTCATCGGCATGCCCATCGAAGGTGCCCTGGCGCGCTTGCCCAGGCGCGTCACCGCGCGCATCGCCGGTATCACCCAGGCGGCGCTGACCAAGGCGCTGGATGCGGCGGTGTTTACCATCAAGGACCTGCCCGGCGAGCTGCCGTCCAATCGCTGGCACAAGGCGGGTATCGCCGTGAGCGGTGGGGTGGGCGGCTTCTTTGGCCTGGCAGGCCTGAGTGTCGAACTGCCGCTGTCGACTTCGATCATGCTGCGCTCCATCGCCGACATTGCCCGCAGTTTTGATGAGCGCATCGACAGCGAAGAGGCCAAGCAGGCCTGCCTGGCGGTGTTCGCCCTGGGCGGGCGTTCGAGCACCGATGATGATACCGAGACGGGCTATTACGCCGTGCGCGCGGCGCTGGCCAAGTCGTTGTCGGACGGTTCGATTCTCAAGCTGATTGCCGCGGTCGCCGAGCGGTTCAGCCTGCATGTCAGCGAAAAGGCTGCAGCCCAGTCCATCCCGGCGATTGGCGCGGTGGGTGGGGCGGTGATCAACCTGGCGTTCATCGACCATTTCCAGGACATGGCCACCGGGCATTTCATCGTCAGGCAACTGGAGCGCCGCTATGGCATCGAGGCCGTTCAACAGCTTTACCAGGCCCTGCCCAAACGCGCGTTTTAGAGGTTCATACGGATCCTGTAGCAGCGGCCGTAAGGCCGCGTCACAGGCGCTGCGCAGTATCCGGCACACCGCGATGGGCCTGACGCCGCCTGCGGCAGCTACACCCCTCTGTGGGAGCGGGTTCTACCCGCGAAAAGGGTACCGCGTAATACCTGGCACCCTGTGGCGTCCGTTTCGCGGGTACAACCCGCTCCCACAAAGACAGTTGCTGCTACGGGACGGCGTCGTCTGCATCGCGGCCAAGGCCGGCTCCTACCACGGACGCCGCAGACGCCGCGCCATACCTGATGCACCGCGTGGGCCAGACGCCGCCTGCGGCAGCTGCTACAAATCCGTGTGCGGCTGGGCGGGTGTTGTCACGTGTCGATGCAAAAAAACACAGCCGCTCAGAAACGTCCTACAGCCGCACCCTGTAGCGCTGCGTAAGGTTCCCTCTTTCATCCCTTAACTGGAATTGACAGAGGTAGCCCATGCCCGCCATCCAACCGTGTAGCGCCACTCACCCCGCCACTTGGCTCACGTGGTCGGTTCAGTATTTTCTCGCGCCGCAGCAACAGGCGGAAACGGCCGTATGAGCGAGCTGCGAGGTGCTGGCCTCAGGAAGGGAGTCGCATTGCTGTGCTGCTTGGGCGCAGGGATTACCGCCCAAGGTGCAAGGGCAGGGCTGATTGAGGCCGTCAACCATACCCATTGGGCGATCAATCGGTTCAGTGTTGATGGGGAGCCAGGGCTGGACATTATCGGGCCTTATCAGGGTGGGGGCGGAGGGTGTTGCTATGTCGCGCCGGCGCAGTGGAGACCCGACTTGACAGTGCGTGTCACCTGGCAAGCAGGCATTGCGTTTGCCGATGATTCGCCTGGTTTCGCCAACTGGCCCAAGTACCTGGAGTGGGAACAAAAGGTTGATGCTCAAACCCGTCATCTGACCCGAGTTGTTTCAATTCCGAATTACGTCGGTGAAAAACGGTGCGGAATCACTGTTCACTTCCTTCCTTGCGATGAGGTGCAGGTCACCACCTCCTGTTACGCCTACGGTTCTCCCCACTACCCGATCAAGACACCGTTGCGCCTGCCGGAGCCGCTTTCGTGCCAAAAATAAAGATGAGTCGGTTGCCGCTCGTTTTGTTCGGTCCGCTGCTCGTTTCGCTTTTGACGCCTGCCCAGGCCGGGCTGATTGAGGCCGTCAACCATACCCATTGGGCGATCAATCGGTTCAGTGTTGATGGGGAGCCAGGGCTGGACATTATCGGGCCTTATCAGGGTGGGGGCGGAGGGTGTTGCTATGTCGCGCCGGCGCAGTGGACGCCGGGGTTGGCGGTGCGTGTTGAATGGGAAACCGGCGTGGGAGGTTCTGCAGGCTACCCAGGCACGCGCGACTGGCCCAAGTTCCTTGCCTGGGCCGAAGGAGTCAACGCACAGACGCGTAGGCACAGCCAATCTGTGCCGATCCCGGATTATTCCGGCCAAGCGCAATGCGGCATCACCGTTCACTTCCTGCCTTGCGACCAACTCCAGGTCACCACGTCCTGTCACGCCTACGGCAGTCCCGATTACCCCATCAAGACACCGCTACATCTACCGGAGCCGAAGTCATGTCCAAAATAAAGTCCACGCCCGTCTGGTATCCCCCTCAGTTTCCCCTCCAGGGGCGCCTGCCAAGCGACGAGTGGCTGGTGCATCGGAACCTGCTGCGCCTCGGCAAGGAGGAGCGCGACTATCACGATGCCCTTTGCGTGGCGGCGGGGCGGCGTCTGACACGTCCGTGTTGCAAGAGTTTGCATATCAGCCTGTTCTTCGATGGCACCGGTAATAACCTCAAGCACGATCTGTATCAGTCCGAACCGCCTCACCCCACCAATATCGTTCGGCTGTTCCGAGCAACGCTGGGGATGGGCCACGCCGGTGGTGCCAGCGAAATGCGAGGGCTGATGGATGATGGGAATGTGGTGGACAAGGAGTTCTTCAAGTATTACATGCCGGGGGTGGGAACGCCCTTTCCCGAAGTCCAGGACCTGGATTTCAGCACCACTGGCATGGCGTTTGGCGCTTTCGGCGAAGCCCGCATCAACTGGGGGCTGCTGATGATCATCGATGCCCTGCGCCGGGCGCTGGATTTGCCCCGGCTGGGCCATGAAGCGCTGCATGCGGCCAACCGGGCGATGGCCTCGCTGCACGGGGCATCCCGCCAACAAGGCTCGAGTGCCCGGGCGGCCGAGATGCGCCGTCAGCTGAAAATGATCGAGAGGCCGCTGAGCTGGGCGTTGAACCCGCCCAATGCAGGCCAATGCAAGGTGCTGGGGCTCAAGCTGTTTGTGTATGGTTTTTCGCGGGGGGCAGCGTCAGCGCGGGCGTTTGTCAGTTGGTTGAACGAGTTGATGGAGTCCCGGCCTTACCTGCAGCTCGACGACGTGAAGCTGCCCATCAGTGTCGAGTATCTGGGGATTTTGGATACTGTGGCGTCGGTCGGGCTTGCCGATATCGCGCCGGGGGCAAGTGGGCACTCGGCTTGGGCGGACCGCACCCAGCCGCTACCAGAGAGCGGGTTGGTCAAGCGGTGTCTGCACTTGGTGGCCGGACATGAGCAACGGTTGTGCTTCCCGGTGGATTCCATTCGACGAGAGGATGGTAGTTATCCGGTTAACTGTGCTGAGGTTATCTATCCGGGTGTGCATTCTGATGTGGGTGGTGGATATCCGCCCGGAGACCAAGGAAAAGCGAATGGTGTAAACGACGGTTCATTATTATCACAGATTGCGTTACACGAGCTTTTTGCAGATGCGTTTGCTTCGGGAGCACCTTTAAAAGTGCCTCAACTAGCGTTACCGGAAATGGAGAAAAATAACTTCTGGCGCGCAATGCCTACTGATTTGGAGCGATCATTTGCAGTTGATCCAGAGTTAGTCAAGCGCTTCAACGCCTGGCGCCAAGTCACCCTAGACCTCCCCCCAACCCCCGAGCCCCTCCTGCGGGAGGCCACCGACCATTACACCCCAACCCCCGCCCCCGTCCCCCTCGAAAAAGCCATGAGCGGCCAGCTCACCTGGCTGACCGCCTGGCGCATTGGCCGCTACGCCTTCAACAGCCTGAAGACCACACCCTTCTACCGGCGCGCCACCGATACCCAGGCCGAACCTTCCATCCGCACCGCCGCCCAGGCCGCCCGCGACCGCAAGCAGGCTGACGTTGAAGCTTTGCGCCGCGAGCAGAAGGCCCGCGAGCAGGACCCACGCTACGCCAAGCAACTGATGCCCGCCGGCATCAAGGATTTCGACGCCGACATGGCCCAGACCCAATTGCGGGAGGCCGCTGCAGAATTCCGTCTGGCCTACAACGATCACGACCCGTTGAGCTCTGCGCTGGAGCGGCGCATTCTGCCGCGGTTTTCCCGTGTGGTTTTGCTGTTCGCATTGCCCAGGAACGCCTTCATCGAAGCCGCGCGCTTGAAAAGCGAGGGCTTCAAGAAATACCCGCAGTTGTTTCCCTCCCCGATCTCGCCCAAGGACAGTATTTCCTATGTGCAGTTGGGTGACATGGACGAGCGTCGCAACGCCGACCAGCCGACCGGCGATTTGCGCGCGCTGTTCGACGATCAGGTCCACGATTCGCGAGCCTGGTTTCTGTACCCCTACGGCCGTGAGCCGCGAGGCAGCTACTTCCGCGAGCGCATGGTGTTTTTCGGCAGCGCACGCCGCACGATGCTGGCCCAGTTGCTGGAGCACGAAGCCCAGCTGATCGCACTGGCGGAACAGGAATCGATGTCGCCGTTTGACCCGCAGCGCGTGGCCGAAATGCAGCGGGATATCGAGGCCATCTGGAACGACTTTTACGCCAAGCACGCAGCGACCACCGATGCCTCAAGCTAACCCGTAGCCGCTGCCGCCAGGCTGCGCTGGCCGGTGTGAACCCTGAAGATCTTCAGCGTACTTGGGGCCCAGCGCAGCCTTCGGCAGCGGCTACAACCCCGTGTGGGACCGGGCGAAGCTCGGGAAGGGGGGCACTGCAAAAACCGAGTTGTGCGCTTCCCGAGCTTCGCCCGGTCCCACAGTGGGGTGTGCAGGGTCAGCCGCGGGCCAGAGGCCAGCCGTCAATGCGCTTGGTGCGCGGTGTGGCATAGGTGCGTACCTTGGACGTACTCAACCCCAACCGCACCAGCGACTCGGCCAGCGTGACAGCCGCTGTTACCCCGTCCACCACTGGCACCCCGGTACTCTCGCGAATCATCTCATCCAGCCCGGCCATCCCCCCGCACCCCAGGCAAATCACTTCCGCCTTGTCATCACGCACCGCCCATTCTGCCTGGGCAACGATAGCCGCTACGGCCCGTGCCGGGTCTTCTTCCAACTCCAGCACGGCCAAACCACTGGCCCGCACCGACGCGCAACGCTGATACAGCCCCGCCAACCGCAAGCGGTCCTGAATCAGCGGCACGGTACGGTCCAGCGTGGTCACCACCGAATACGCATGCCCCAGCAGCATCGCCAGGCTGACGGCCGCCTCGGTGATGTCCACCACCGGCACGTCGAGCAATTCCTGCAGGCCTTCACGACCATGTTCACCGTAGCCGGCCTGGATCACCGCATCGAAGGGCTGGTCATAGCGCATCACCGCGTCCATCACGCCGATGGCGGCCATGTAGCTTTCGAAGTTGCCTTCCACCGACTCTGCGCCGAAGCGCGGGGTCAGGCCGATGATTTCGGTGCCGGGGGCGGCGACGCTGCGCGCCTGTTCGGCGATGGTGGCGGTGATGGACTCGGTGGTGTTGACATTGACGACCAGAATACGCATGGAAAACCTCGTTGGCAGAAAATCAGTGGCTGGCGTTGTCGACGGCGATGCTTTCGCCGCTGACGTCGGTGAACGTCTGGTGACGGTCGCTGATCAGCAGGTAAACGGCGGCGGCGATGGCGGCGCCGAACAGCCAGGAGAACGCCGACACGGTCTCGAACGCCGGCACCAGCGCCAGCACGATGGCGATGGCGGCGGCCGGCAGCACGGCGACCATGGCGCGTGGGTTGATGCCGCGGCGGTAGTGGTAGGCCGCGTGCGGGGCTTCGCTGTACAACTGCGGTACGTTGACCTGGCCGCGGCGCAGCAGCCAGTAGTCGGCGGTGATGATGCCGTACAGCGGGCCCAGCAAGGCGCCCAGGCCGGCCAGGAAGTACTGGATCACCAGCGGGCTGTTGTACAGGTTCCACGGCAGAATCAGCACGGCCACGGTGGCGCTGATCATGCCGGCGCGGCGGAAGGTCAGCAGGCGCGGCGCCAGGTTGCTGAGCACAAAAGCCGGGGCGACGAAGTTGGCCATGATGTTGACGGCCACGGTGACGATCAGCAGCGCCAGGCAGCCCAGCACCAGGAAGCCGGTGTGGGGGATGGACTGGATGATCTGCGTGGGGTTTTCGATGACCTGGCCGTTGATGGAAAACTGCGCGCCGCACAGCATCACGGTGACCATGGCGAAAGCCAGAATGTTCACCGGCAGGCCCCAGAAGTTGCCGCGACGGATGCTGCGGCGCGACGGCGCCGAGCGGGCAAAGTCGCAGAAGTTGAGGATCAGCGTGCCGTAGATGGCCAGCCACAGCGCGCCGCCGGCGAAGATGTGGCGCCACATGGTCGCGCCTTCCAGCGGCTGGCGGATCGACCAGCTGAACGCGCCGTCGACACGGGTCACCATCCATACGGCCAGCGAGGTCATGGTCAGCAGAATCACCGGGCCGGCGAAGGCCTCGTAACGGCGGACCATCTCCATGCCGTAAGCCAGAATGATCAACTGCACCAGCCAGATACTGACAAAGCATGCCCAGCCCAGGCTCGACAGGCCCAGCAGCAGGTTGTGGTCATAGGCGGACAGGCCAGGCGCCAGGGCGGTGATCAGCACCTTGAGCACCACCGAGGCCAGGTACGTCTGGATGCCGAACCAGGCGATGGCGATCACCGCCCGCACCAGGGCCGGCAGCTGCGCGCCGTGGATGCCGAAGCTGATTCGGCTGATGACGGGAAAGGGCACGCCGGTCTTGTGGCCCATGTAGCCGGTCAGGTTCATGAAGCTGTACACCAGGGCGGCGCCGATCAGCAGCGACAGCAGGATCTGCCAGCCGCCCAGGCCCAGCGCATACAGGCCCATGGCGAAGGAATAGTTGGCGATGTTGTGCACATCGTTGGTCCACAGGGCGAAGATGCTGTAGCTGCCCCAGCGTCGGCCTTCCATGCGCGTGGGCGCCAGGTCGTGGTTGTGCAGGCGCGGGCTGAGCGCGGCGTCACGGGGCCGGGCGGGGGAGAGGTCGGTCAGGGAGGTCTCGGCAGGGCTGTTGAGCTGCATCGGTGGGGCTCCACGTTATTGTATTTATGTATACAAGTTTGTGGTTCTTGTAAGCCAGATTTGTGCCAGTTGTGTGTGCGTTATTTTCTGTCGGGCGTTTGCCGATGATCGAGGGGATTGATTTGCAAGGAAATACCTGGAATTGGCTGCGGCCCGTCTGGCCTGAATCATGCCTGGGTGGTCAGGAATTTATTGTATACAATCGTGTTACGCATGGTGACAGCTCAGCTGTCCACAACCGTTGTGCACCCATGCGGTGCGACGAATGCCCAATCTGGGGCGTTCGGTAACTGGCTTTTTTGTGGGACCGGGCGAAGCTCGGGAAGCGGGCAGTGCAAAAAACCGAGTTGTCCGCTTCCCGAGCTTCGCCCGGTCCCACAATGGAAGAAGGAGCAGACGTGGGGTAAACCTTCTGGGTGCTGCGCAGTCAGTCTTGTATGGGCCCCCTTCCGCGGGCCGCGCAGGAGGGCAATCATGGCTCGAGCCATCTGGAAAGGCGCCATCAGCTTTGGCCTGGTGCACATCCCCGTGTCGCTGACCACCGCCGTGTCCAGCGAGCGCATCGATTTTGACTGGCTGGACAAGCGCAGCATGGACCCGGTGGGCTACAAGCGCATCAACAAGGTCACGGGCAAGGACATCGACAAGGACAATATCGTCAAGGGCGTGGAGTACGAGAAGGGCCGCTACGTGGTGATCAGCGAGGATGAGATCCGCAAGGCGCGACCCGAGGCGACCCAGACCATTGATATTTTCTCATTCGTCACTGCCGGGGAAATCCCCTTGCAGGCGTTTGAAACCCCGTACTACCTGGCCCCGGACAAGCGCGGCGGCAAGGTGTATGCGCTGTTGCGCCAGACCCTGGACAGCACCGGCAAGGTGGCGCTGGCGCGGGTGGTGTTGCATACCCAGCAGCACCTGGCGCTGATCAGGCCGCTGGAGGATGCGTTGGTGATGATCACCCTGCGTTGGCCGTCCCAGGTGCGCGGGCTGGAAGGGCTGGAACTGGACAGCAGCGTCACCGATGCCAAGATCGACAAGCGTGAACTGCAGATGGCCAAGCGGCTGGTGGAGGACATGAGCGGCACCTGGACGCCGGAGGAGTACCAGGATGATTTCAAGCAGACCATCATGGACCTGGTGGAAGAGAAGGCCAGCAAAGGCAAGATCGCCACGGTGACCTCGGTGGATGAGGAGGGCGAGCACAAGGGGGCCGATATCATTGACCTGACCGATTTGCTCAAGCGCAGCCTGGCCGGGAAAAAGCCGGCGCCGAAGAAGGAGGTCAAGCGCTCTGCCAAGAAGGCCTCCTGAGAGGGTGGTCGGCTGTACGGGCCTCATCGCGAGCAAGCTTTGTGGGAGCGGGTTCTACCCGCGAAAAGGACGCCACAGGGTGCCAGGTATTACGCGGTGTTCCTTTCGCGGGTAGAACCCGCTCCCACGGAGAGAT
>KI547177.1:55601-60474 GCA_000497835.1 gamma proteobacterium L18
CAGTGCGCGGCGTCAGTGACGCGGCCTGGCGGCCGCTGCTACAGGTTGCCCAACACCATAGAATCTCCCACAGTGGGAGCAACCGGGGTCGCGCTCGACCTTGCTCGCGATGAGGCCCGCAAGAGCAGTGATTTTTATGGATTAAATGTCAATGGGCATCTGCCCCGGAGCCGTCTCCAATCCCTTATCCAGCTTCAACAACCCCAACAACCGCCGCGCATCGTACGGCGCGCGCACCTTGATATCGTTGTCGAAATAGCAAAACACCTCTCGCGCATTCACCGTGTCTGGCTGGTGCTGCGAGTCGATCAACTGCGCATCCCCCGGCTGTGCCCCACGCTTCCACGCCATGATCCGCTTACGCCACTGTTCCAGTGCATCATCGGAGTAGCCACTGGCGTACAGCTTCTTGTCACCATGCAAGCGCATATAGATAAAGTCGCTGGTCACGTCCTGCACTCTCGGCCATTTACGCGCCGCGTCGGCCACCACCAGCGCCACATCATGCTTGCGCAGCAGGGCGACGAAGGCTGGGTCGACGAAGCTGTCATGGCGGATCTCGATGGCATGGCGCAGCCGCTGCCGGGGGTTGCCGTCCAGGTAGCCAGGCCGCTGCAGGCGCTCGGCGCAATGGCGTGCCTGTTCGATCAATTGTTTGCCGGTGCGCGGCAGGCGGGCCATGAAGTCGTCAAACAGGCCGGCGTCGAAGCGCAGGTTGGGGGGGAACTGCCACAGCATCGGCCCCAGCCGATCACCCAGCGACAGGGGCCCGGAAGCGAAGAAGTTGGCCAACGCTTCGTCGATGTCGTGCAGGCGCCTGGTGTGGGTGATGTAGCGCGGCCCCTTGACGCTGAACACAAAACCCTCCGGCGTCTGCGAGGCCCACTCGGCAAAGCGCTCGGGCCGTTGCAGGGCGTAGAAGGTGCCGTTGATTTCAATACTGCTGACCGCGCGGGAGGCGAAGTGCAGTTCGTCCTTCTGCTTCAGGCCCTCGGGGTAGAAGTCGCCGCGCCACGGCGTGTAGCGCCAGCCCGAGATACCGATATGCACCCTGGCCTTGGCCATCATTTGCCGCCCAGGCGTTTGCGCAGGGCCGCCGTGATCGACTGCTTGGTGCTGGCGTACTCGGCCCAGGGGTCGTCAATCTCCGCCAGGCGTTCGGCCAGGTTGAACAGTGTCCACTGGTTGGCGCCCTTGAGGTCGGGCAACTCATCACGGTGAATGGGCACCGACACCGGCAGGCCTTCGCGGGCGCGCACCGAGTAGGCGCAGGCGGTGGTGGCGCCGCGGGTGTTGCGCAGGTAATCGATGAAGATACGGCCCACGCGGTTTTTTGGCCCGGACACGGCCGTCAGGCGATCGGGCAGCAAGTCGGCCAGGTGCTTGACGATGGCGTGGCTGAAGTCCTTCACTTCATCCCAGCCGGCGCGCCGGGTCAGCGGCACGACGATGTGCATGCCCTTGCCGCCGCTGGTCTTGAGGAAGGCGGTCAGGCCCAGTTCGTCCAGCAGGGTCAGGGTCAGTTGGGTGGCCTCCAGCATGCTTTTCCACGGCAGCGCCGGGTCCGGGTCGAGGTCGAGGATGAAGCGGTCGGGCTTATCGTAGTTGGCGCGGGTGGTGTTCCAGGTATGCAGCTCCAGCGTGTTCATCTGCACGGCGCCCAGCAGGGCGTCGGGGCGGTTGATGATGATCACCGATTGCCCGGCGGCTTCGTCGCTGATCAGCCCGGGGATGTCCAGATGAGCAGCGTTTTTCTGGAAGAACAGCTCGCCGGCCAGGCCTTCCGGGGCGCGTACCAACGCCACCGGACGGTCCTTGAGGTGCGGCTCGATCCACGGCGCCACCTGGGCGTAGTACTCGGCCAAGTCACGCTTGGTGGCGCCGCAGCTGGCGTCGATGACGCGGTCGGGGTGGGTCAGGCGTAGGGTGTCGGCGGGGGCGGTCTTGCTGGCTTTGGCGGCTTTCACGGGTTTCTCCTGGGCGATGGCCTTGGCCGGTTTGTCGTCGCGCAGGCCGTGGAACACCGAGTGGCGCACCACGCCGTCGCGAGTCATCTGCGCATAGGCGACCTCGGCCAGCAACTGCGGCTTGAGCCAATGCACATCACGGGCCTGGGCGCCGGTGGGCGGGTTGGCCACGGCGGGCTTGGCCGTTTGCAAGGGTTCAAGGCGTTCAAGAATGCTGGCCAGGGTGGCGGTGTTGAAGCCGGTGCCGACTTTGCCGGCGTAGCGCAGTTCACCGCTGTCGGCGTCGTGCAGGCCCAGCAGCAGGGCGCCGAAGCCACTGCGGCTGCCCTTGGGGTCGGTGTAGCCGACGATCACGAATTCCTGGCGCTGCTTGCACTTGAGCTTGATCCAGTCGTGGCTGCGCTTGCCGCTGTACAGGCTGTCCACGCGCTTGCCGATCAGGCCTTCCATGTCCATCTGGCAGGCGCTGGCCAGCAGGGAATCGACCGGTTGGTCGAAATCCTCGGAATAGCGCAGTTGCGGCGCATCGTTGTGCTCCAGCACGGCGGCCAGGGCGGTGCGGCGCTCCTGCAGCGGGCACTGGCGCAGGTCGCGGCCATTGAGGTACGGCAGGTCGAACAGGTAATAGACGATGGCCTCGTCGCTGCCGTCGTCGAAGGCGTTCTGCAGGGCCTGGAAGTCGGAGACGCCGTCGGTGTTGGCCACCACCATTTCGCCGTCCAGCCAGGCGGACTCAAGGCCTAGGGCGGCCAGGGCCTTGGCCTGGCTGGGCATCTTCGCGGTCCAGTCCTTGCCGTTGCGGGTGAACAGCTTCACTTGATCGCCGTCGATACGGGCCATGACGCGGTAGCCGTCGAATTTGATCTCGTAGCGCCAGTCGCCGCTGGGCGGGGACTCGATCAGAGTGGCCAGTTGCGGGGTGAGGGTGGCGGGCAGGGCGGCTTTGGGGGCATTGCTCAGGGCCTTGGTTTTCTTCGCAGGTTTGGCCTTTGCGGCCTTGGGAATCAGCGTCCGGTCACTGAGCACGCTGTCGGGGGCGGCCTCGACGATATCGTAATCGGCCTGGGGCCGGGCTTCGGCATCTGCCGATTTGATCAGCAGCCACTGTTCCTTCTTGCCCGCCAGGTGGGTGCGGAACAGGTTCCAGATGCCCGACAGTTTTTCACCCTGCAGGCGAAAGCGCAGCTTGCCCTTGTCATAGCTTTGCTGGGCATCGCCCTCGGGAATCCACACGCCACGGTCCCAGACAATCACGTCGCCGGCGCCGTAATGCCCCTCGGGGATGTGCCCCTCGAAGCTGGCGTAGTCCAGCGGGTGATCCTCCACGTGCACGGCCAGGCGCCGCACCTTGGGGTCCAGCGACGGGCCCTTGGGCAGTGCCCAGCTTTTCAGCGTGCCGTCAAGCTCCAGGCGGAAGTCGTAATGCAGGTGGCTGGCGTCGTGCTTCTGGATGCAGAACTGCAGCGCATGGCCCTTGCCACGGCGGGTGGCCTTGCCGCTGGGTTCGGGGGTGGCGTCGAAATTGCGCTTTTGCTGGTAGTGCTCGAGGGATCTGGCCATGGTCTGGCTCCAGGGCGATCAGGGGTCTACAAGGTGGGAGGGGTAGGGGCGGGGCAGAGTTCAATGGCGATGATGGGGTGAACGTTCCTGCGAGGGTGTGACTCGAACCATCAGCGGTGCCAATGACGCCGCCTTCGGCAGCTGCTACAGGCCCTGTGGGAGCGGGTTCTACTCGCGAAGAAGGTAACGCGGACATCCTGGCATACCGCGGTGTGCTTTTCGCGGGTAGAACCCGCTCCCACATAGATAGTTGCTGCTACAGGACGGCGTCGTCTGCATCGCGACGTCGTCCTGTAGCAGCTGCCGAAGGCGGCGTCCGAACGCGACGCGGTACCGAGCGGAGACCACCGATGAAAGCGCTTAAAATCGCCACCTTCAACATCAACGGCCTGCGCGCACGCCTGCCCAACCTGCTGCACTGGCTGGACCGCGAACGCCCCGACATCGCCTGCCTGCAGGAACTCAAGGCCACCGACGCGCAGTTCCCCGCTGCCGACTTCGAGGCCATCGGCTACGGCACCCTGCACCATGGCCAGCCGTCGTGGAACGGCGTGGCCATTCTGGCTCGCGATGCCGAGCCGCTGGAATCGCGCCGTGGTTTGCCGGGGGACGATGGGGACACCCAGAGCCGCTACCTGGAAGCCGCCGTGCATGGCGTGCTGGTGGGCTGCCTGTACCTGCCCAACGGCAACCCGCAGCCGGGGCCCAAGTTCGACTACAAACTCGCCTGGTTCGAACGCCTGATCGCCCATGCCGCGCAGCTTCAGGCCAGTGAGCACCCGGTTGTGCTGGCAGGCGATTACAACGTGGTGCCCACCGACTTTGACATCTACGACCCCAGGTCCTGGCTCAAGGACGCCTTGCTGCAGCCGGAAAGCCGCGCTTGCTTCGAGCGGCTGCTGGCCCAGGGCTGGACCGATGCGCTGCGGCATCTGTACCCCGAGGAGCGGGTGTATACATTCTGGGATTATTTCCGCCAGCACTGGCCCCGCAATTGCGGGTTGCGGATTGATCATCTGCTGTTGAACCCGGCGATGGCGCCTTACCTGAAGAATGCCGGGGTGGATGCGTGGGTGCGCAACGAAGAGCACGCCAGCGACCATGCGCCGACCTGGATAGAGTTGGGCACGCGCAAGCGCCGCCGGTGATCAGGAAGAAATCTGGCGGCGGGCTGCTGGCCTCATCGCGAGCAAGGGCTCGGCGCCCCCCTTTGCTCCCACAGTGTGCCCCGCACCTCTGTAGCAGCAACTGTCTTAAACCGCGTTGCCTGCATCGCGACTAAAGTCGGCTCCTACGCCGTCCGTGGTAGGAGCCGGCCTTGGCCGCGATGCAGACGACGCCGACCT
>KI547177.1:61711-77287 GCA_000497835.1 gamma proteobacterium L18
TGCCGGAGGCTGCGTCACCGGCGGCGCGGTGGATCAGACAGTGCGCGGCGTCAGTGACGCGGCCTGACGGCCGCTGCTACAGGTTGCCCAACACCATAGAATCTCCCACAGTGTAAAGTCTTACATCGATTGCTGGCTCACCACTGTGGGAGCAAAGCTTGCTCGCGATGAGGCCATTGCGGGCACCTGCATTAGGCGCTAAGGCGATGACCGGGGATCGCATCCAACAGCTCACGGGTGTAAGCATGCGCCGGTCGATGCATCACTTCGCTGGCCGGGCCTTGCTCCACCACCTGCCCCTGGCGCAACACCACCACCTCATGGGCCAGGCTTTGCACCACCGCCAGGTCGTGGGACACCAGCACGTACGCCACCCCCAGCTCCGCCTGCAAATTACGCAGCAGCTCCAGAATCTGCGCCTGCACCGACACATCCAGCGCCGACACGGGTTCATCCAGCAACACCAGATCCGGCTTCAAGGCCAATGCCCGCGCGATCGCCACCCGCTGCCGCTGGCCGCCGGACAACTCGCGTGGCAGCCGATCGAGGAAGCTGGCCGGCAATTGCACCTGCTCCATCAATTGCCGCGCCGCCTGATGCAACTCGGCGCCATCGCGCAGGCCGAAGGACAGCAGCGGCTCCACCACGCTCTGGTAAAGGGTGAAGCGCGGGTTGAGCGACGCGAAGGGATTCTGCTGCACCAACTGAATCCGCTGGCGCAATGGACGAAACTGCTGCCAGGTCAGCCCCGTCACGTCCTGCCCATCAAAATGCACGCGCCCTTCGCTGGGCGGTTCCAGGCCCAGGGCGATGCGCAGGCTGGTGCTTTTGCCCGAACCCGACTCCCCGACGATGGCCAGGGTCTGGCCAGGGTACAGGTCAAGGCTAAGCCCTTTGAGCGCCTGAAACGGCTGCCCGCCCGGAGAATACTGCTTACCCACCCCGTGCAGGCTCAGCAGCGGCCGGGCCGGGCGGGGTGGCAGCGGCAGGGGTTGCTGGCCGTTGCCAAATGCTGGCGCCGCCGCCAGCAGATCACGGGTGTAAGGCTGGGTCGGCGCCGACAGCACCTCGCGCGCTATGCCCTGTTCCACCAGCTCGCCGTCCTTCATCACCAGCACCCGGTCCGCGCGGTCGGCGGCCACGCCCAGGTCGTGGGTGATGATGATCAGCGAGATGCCACGCGCCTGCACCAGTTGCTCCAGGTGGTCGAGGATGCGCCGTTGCACGGTGACGTCGAGGGCGCTGGTCGGCTCGTCGGCAATGATCACCCGCGGGTTGCCGGCCAGGGCGATGGCGATCAACACGCGCTGGCGCATGCCGCCGGACAGTTCGTGGGGGTATTGCCGGGCGCGCAGTTCGGGGTTGTCCAGGCCCACCTGGGCCAGCAGCTCCAGCACGTCGGCGTCCAGTGCCGGGTAGCGGCGGCCGCCGTGGGCCAGGATCAGGCTTTCGCCGATTTGCTTGCCGATGCTCAGGGTGGGGTTGAGGCTGACCATCGGGTCTTGTGGCACCAGGCCGATAAAGCGTCCGCGCAGTTGGCGGCGGGCGCGCTCGCTGGCGTGGCTGATGTCGTTGCCGTCCACCGCCAGGCTGCCGGCGCTGATCTGCGCGCTGGCGGGCAGCAGGCCCAGCAGGGCGCTGGCCAGGGTGGTCTTGCCCGAGCCGGACTCGCCGACAATGGCCAGGGTCTCGCCCGCCTGCAGGCTGAAGGACAGGTCGCGCACGGCTTCCTTCACGCGCCCGGCGTTGTGGTAGCTGACGCTCAGATTGCGTACGTCGATCAGGGCGCTCATCGTTGGTTTTCCTCGAAGGTGCGGGCGATATGGTTGAGGCTGAACACCACCAGCACCACTAACAGGCCCGGCAGCAGCGACACCCAGGGTGCAGTGATCAGGAACTGGCGGCCGTTGGCGATCAACGTGCCCCATTCAGCGGCCGGTGGCTGGGCGCCGAAGCCCAGAAAGCTCAGGCCGGCCGTGGCCAGGATCGCCGCACCGAAGTCCAGCGTGGCCAGCACCGCCACCGGGCCCCAGGCGTTGGGCAGCACATGGCGCAGCAGGGTGCGGGTCCAGCTGGCGCCGCCCAGCCGTGCGGCTTCCACGTAAGGCAAGGTCTTGACCCGCAGCACTTCGGCGCGGGTGGTGCGGGCAAAGCCTGGGATGATGCCCACGCCTACGGCGATGGCCACCGGCAGGGTGCCGAAGCCGATGGCGGTGACGATGGCCAGGGCCAGCAGCAGGCCGGGCAGGGCCAGCATCACGTCGATCAGGCGCATGATCACCGCGTCGATGCGGCCGCCGATAAACCCGGCGACGATGCCCAGGCCTAGCCCGCACACCAGCGCCAGGCCCACCGCCAGCAGCGCCGCCAGAATCGACAGGCGCGAACCGTACAGCAAGCGCGTGTACAGGTCGCGGCCCAGCTCGTCGGTGCCGAACCAATGCCCGGCGCCCGGCGGCAGCAGCTTGGCGGCCGGCGCCGTGGCGTACGGGTCGAGGCTGCTGAACAGCGAAGGCGCAACGGCCGTCAGCAGGATGAACAGCACCAGCGCTGCGGCCAGCACGAAACCGGGGCGGCGCAGCAGAGGCACGGCCAGGTCCAGGGTGCGACGCAGGCGGCCGCGCGGCTGCCAGGATGGGCTGGCGCTCAGCGGTGCATTAGCGGTGGAGGCAAGGGCGCGGTCAGTCATGTTCAGGTCACCTTGGGCGAGTGGGTGATGCGCGGGTCAAGGACCGGGTACAGCAGGTCCACCAGCAGGTTGATGACAACAAAGGCGGCGGCCGACACTGTGACCACCGCCAGTACCACGGGGATGTCCTGGCGCAGCACGGCGTCCTGCACCAGGCGGCCGACGCCGTTGCGGGCGAAGATGGTTTCCACCAGCACCGCACCGGACACGGTGTTGCCCACCTGCAGGCCGATCAGGGTCAGCAGCGGCAGCGCGGCGTTGCGAAAGCCATGGCGCGCCTGCACCTGGCCACGGCTCAGGCCCTTGGCGTAAGCGGTGACGATGTAGGGCTCGCGCCACACATCGAGGAAGCCGCGTTGCAGCACCTGCGCGTACACCGCAGCGCTGGGGATGGCCAGGGTCACGGCCGGCAGCACCAGGCTTTCCACGCCCTCGCTGCCGGTGGACGGGAACCAGCCCAGGCTGAAGGCGAACACCTGGATCAGCAGCAACCCCATCCAGAACACCGGCACCGAAAAACCCAGCGCCGGCACCCGCGCCAGGGCGGTTTTCAGCGGCTGCCAGCGCACGTAGGCGGTCAGGTAGGCCAGGCCCACGCCGCCGATCAGCGACAGCACAATGGCCGTGCCGGCCAGCGCCAGGGTTTGCGGCAGTCGCTCGGCCAGCACTGCGGTCACCGGCCGGTTCAGCGTCAACGACTGGCCCAGGTCGCCGTGCAGCACGCCCCACAGCAAGTGCAGGTAGCGCTCGATCAGCCCCTGGTCCAGGCCATAGTAGGCGCGGGCCTTGGCCAGTTGCGCCGGCGACAGCGAGTCCACTTCCATGCCCGAGGCGCTGAGCATGATCGACAGCGGATCACCCGGCAGCAGGTACAGGATGAAATAGGTGATGGTGTAGGCGCCCCACAGCACCAGCAGCGCCTGGCCGATGCGGCTGGTCAGGTAACGGCTCATGGCGACACCTCGATGTCATTGAGGAAGGCGAAGCCCTCGGCGCTCCAGCGGAAGTTGTGCACCCGTGGCGCGGTCGCGGCCTGCCACACGCGCTCGAACACCGGGATGGCCGAGCCCTGGTCGATCAGCAAGTCCTGCAATTGGCCGTAGGCCTGGGCACGTTGCGCCGGCGCCGTGGCGGTCAGGCCCTGGTCGAAGAGGCTCTGGGCCTGGGGCAGGATGGCCGGCGGGTAAACGTTGGTGGCCAGGGTGGAGGCGTTGGCCGCGCGCGGGTCGAGGATGGTCTGCAGCACGATCGGATCGGCGCGGGTCATGTACGAGAAGGTCAGGTCGTAGTTGCCCGAGGCGTTGGTGTTGAACCATTCGGCGGTGGTCTGCACCTTGAGCTTGAGCTCGATGCCGGCCTTGCGCAGTTGGTCCTGGATCAGCACGTCGCCGGCGGTTTCCTTGGCCGGGATGTTGTAGACCAGGCTCAGGCGCTTGCCGTCCTTGGCCCGGTAGCCGTCGGCGCCCAGCTTCCAGCCAGCCTTGTCCAGCAGTTGCGCGGCGCCCTGGGGGTCGTAGGCCAGCTTGTCGCCCTGGCTGCGGAAGTACGGCGTGGTCACGTCGTACACGCCGTCCACCACCGGGAACTGCGGGCTGTAGACGGTGCTGGCGTAAGTCTTGCGGTCGATGGCCTTCTGCACCGCCAGGCGCACGTCGGCGTCGGCCAGGATGCGCCCGCCGCGGGTGTTGGGGTACAGGTTCCAGGCGGGGCCGGGCAGTGAGCGGCTCTGGATGGTGGCTTTCTTGCTTTCGAACAGCTTCAGGTCGACGTCGGAGAATGGGTTGCGCGGCCACAGGATGTCGACCTTGCCCTGCACGAACTGGCCGTTGCGCACGCTCTCTTCGGGGATGTAGCTGACGTCGATGGCCGACAGGTGCGACTCGCCCTTGTTCTGCACGTTGGCCGAGGCCCAGGCATAACCCTTGCGACGCTCCAGGCGCAGGCCGGTTTCGGGGGTGTAGTGCTGCAGCACGAACGGGCCGCTGCCGATGATCGCGCCCAGGGAGCGTTCCTTGGCGCTCTTGCGGTACGACTCGGGCGCCAGGATGGCCAGGTTGGTGGTGGAGGTGGCCTGCAGGAAGCCGGCGTTGGGCGTGCTGAGTACCAGCTTGATGGTCTGCGGGTCGATGACTTCGGCGTGGTCGTAGCCGGTCAGGTAGGTGGCGCCGAACACGCTGGGCAGTTCGGCGGCGAAGGCCTTGTCGCTGTCGAAGGCGGTCTTCACCGCCTGGGCGTCGAAGGCCTCGCCGTTGCTGAAGGTCACGCCCTTGCGCAGGTGGAAGGTGTATTCGCGCGCATCCGGGCTGATGTCCCAGCTGTCGGCCAGCCAGGGGATGATGGCGCCGGTTTTCGGGTCCTGGTCGGTCAGCGATTCCACCACGTTGCGCAGCACCACGCGGTGCTCCAGCCAGTAGACCTGGAAGGGGTCGAGGCTGACCAGTTGTGTGTTGTCGCCGAAGAAGGCGATTTTCAGGGTGCTGGCCGCCTGGGCGTCGGGGTGCGAAGGCCCGCAGCCAGTCAGGCCCAGGGCCAGGAGGATGGCCGCGCTGGCCAGGGTTCGTTGCAGCTTCATGGGGCGGTTCCTCATGTGGCTTTGAAGAAAAAAGGCCGCATCGCGTGGGGGCGCGATGCAGCCGCAGGGGTCAGAAGTCGTAGGCCAGCTTGGTGTACCAGGAGCCGCCACCGGGGTAGAACGGCGGGTTGCCGTAGGGCGCCAGGCCCAGGCTGCTGTACACCGCGTTCTTGTCGGGGCGCACGTCGAAGATGTTGCTGCCGCCGACGCTCACGGTCAGGTGGTCGAAGAAGGTGTAGGCGATGTCGAGGTCGGTGATCCACTTGGCGCCGAAGCTGCGGTCGCCGGTCTCGTTCACCGCCAGGGTCGACACCGAGCCGTAGCGGGTGGTGCTCAGGTTGGTGTTCCAGTTGCCCACCTTCCAGTTGGCGCCCAGTATCCATTTGGTCTTGGGCAGCGCGTCGGTCAGGTCGCCTTCGCGGTTGCGGCCCACCAGGGTCACGCCGGCGTCGGCCAGGGAGGCGGGGGTGTCCTTGGCGTTGGTGATGGTGGTCTTGTTGTAGTTGAACGCGGCGCTCCAGCGCACGTCGCCAAATTCGCCGAACGGCGTGGTGTGGTCGGCCACCACGTCCAGGCCGCGGGTGCGGGTGTCGAAGGCGTTGGTGTAGTAGTCCACCCAGGTGCCGGCGGTCACGCCCTGGGCGGCGAGGATGCTGTTGATGGCACCGTTGCCGTGGTCGTAGATGGCACTGGTCAGGGCGATGCGGTTCTGCACGTCCACCACGTAGGCGTCGGCGGTGACGCTGGTACGCGGCGCCGGTTGCCAGGTGATGCCCAGGCCCACGTTCTGCGATTTTTCCGGCTTCAGCGCGCCGCCACCCAGGGCCTGGGCCAGGGCGCTGTCGGAGGGGGTGAGGCGGGTGGTGGCCGGTACCACGTTGCCGTTGACGTCAGTGTTCACCCGGCTGTCGGTGGTGGTGTAGCCCACCTGGGTCAGGGACGGGGCGCGCACGCCGGTGCCGATGGTGCCGCGCACGGCCACGGTGTCGGTCAGCTTGTAGCGGCTGTTGAACTTCAGGCCCAGCTTGTTCCCCGAATAGTCATCGTAGTGCTCGACCCGCGCGGCCACGTCGGCGTACCAGCGGTCGGTCAGGTCGAAGCCCAGGTCCAGGTAGCTGGCGTAAGTGTTGCGGATCAGGTCCACCTCGTCGCCGGGGCGGATGATCACCGTGGCCTGGGCGCCGGTGGCCGCGTTGTAGGTGCCGGTCTCGTAGGAGTCGGCGGACCCTGCAAAGGTGCTGAAGCGCTCCCATTTGTGTTCAAGGCCCGTGGACACGGTCACCGGCACGCCGAGGTTGAACGGGTTCTCGAAGCGGCGGCTGAAGTCCAGGTTGTTGACCCACTGGTCGGAGCGGAAGGTGGCCAGGTTGTTGAAACTGGTGGGGGAGTCGGTGCCCAGCGACGGGTTGAGGTTCAGTTCGCTGGAGTACTTGAGGGTGTCGCGGCCGTAGCTGGTGCTCAGGTCGTAGTTCCAGCCCCCCACATCGCCCTTGCCGCCGAACACGAACTGGTAGTCGATGTCGCGCAGGTTGTTCACCGGGTAGTAGCCGTCCGGGAAAATCTCCGGTACCGAGGCGGTGCCGTTGGGGAAGCGGTAGTAGTTCTGGATCACCGCCTTGCGCTCGCCGTAGGTGCTGAACGAGTACAGGGTGGCGCCGTCCAGCGGCAGTTCGGCGTTGTAGCCCAGGTTGTAGGCTTTTAGCTCCGGGTCGCCGTTCTTGATCGCCACGCGGTCCCAGGCGGCCTGCTTGGCCGGGTCGTTGTAGGCGATGACAGTGCTGTCGGCCTTGCCGTCCCACTGGGCGTAATCACGCTTGCGGGCGTCGGCTGACAGGTGGATGAAACCGCCGTTGTCGCCCAGCTTGAAGCCTTCGTCGGCGGCGATTTTCTTGCTCGCGCCTTGCCCGGTAAACAGCTCGCCGTAGCTGGTCTCGATATGCCCGCCCGAGTCCTGGGACTTGAGGATGATGTTCACCACCCCGGCCACCGCGTCGGAGCCGTAGCGCGCGGCGGCCGCGTCCTTTAGCACCTCGATATGGTCGATGGAACTGATGGGGATCATGTCGATGTCGACAACGTTGGCGCCGCTGTTGTCGGTGGAGCCGTTCTGAATCGCCGCGCCCAGGTGGCGGCGCTTGCCGTTGACCAGTACCAGGGTGTACTCCGGCCCCATGCCGCGGTTGCTCAGCGGGCGGGTGGTGGAGTTGAAGCCGGCGATGTTGGTGCCGAAGGTAAACGAGGGCAGCAGCTTGGCGATGGCCTCCGACAACTCCGCGCGGCCGGTTTTCACCAGCGCGTCGTTGCTGATGATGTCGATGGGCGACGAGCTGTTGACCACCGTGCGTTGCTGGGCACGGGCAGCCTCGGGGGCGGCGGTAACGGTCACGGTCTGCAGTTGCTGGTCGCTGGTGTCAGCGTGGGCCAGCGGCGCTGCGGCCATCAGCAACGCAACGGAAAGCGTCGACAGCGGGAACAGCCGGGTGGGCGTGGGGAGGTGCGAAAGCGGCATAGTGGGCGTTGTCCATTGAAACTGGCGCTGGCCCGTGGTGGGGGTACAGGTTCCATTCCTGAGATTCGGTGTGTGGGACGGCGTCTGTGTCGTCTTGGTATCGATAGTATTTTTATAACAAACGCAAAGGAAATTCTATTTTGATATATGGATATTATTCCTTTGTTGTATGTTTATATTTTATTTCATGAATTTTGTTAATGATATTGCTAGCTGTCTGGCCATTGTGGTGATGATTGCCCTGGTGGGAGCGGGCTCTGCCCGCGAATGGAGCGCTGAGGTGTGTCAGGCGCAACGCGGCGCGGCCTTCGCGGGTAGAACCCGCTCCCACGGAGGTGTGTGGCGCGAGAGGCTTTTTGGCGATACTGAAAAGGTATTGCGAAAAGGGTATTGGACCCATCCCCCGCCCGCTCCCTAGCCTGTCCCCACTCACCGCAATCACCTCAGGAGTGGAACACCATGCACTACACCCGTTTAGGCACCGCCGGCCTGCACGTCAGCAAACTCTGCCTGGGCTGCATGACCTACGGCGACCCCGCCTGGCGCGACTGGGTACTGGACGAAGCCGCCAGCCGCCCCTTCATCAAGCAGGCGCTGGACAGCGGCATCAACTTCTTCGACACCGCCGACATGTATTCCGTGGGCGCCAGTGAACAAGTGCTGGGCAGGGCGCTGTTGGACTATGTGCCGCGCGACGAGGTGGTCATCGCCACCAAGGTCAACTACCCCATGAGCGACAAACCCAACGCCCAGGGCCTGTCGCGCAAGCACATCCTCAGCAGCATCGATGCCTCGCTCAAGCGCCTGGGCACTGATCACATCGATCTCTACGTGATCCACCGCTTCGACCCCCATACCCCGATTGAGGAAACCCTTGAGGCCCTCGACACCGTGGTGCGCTCGGGCAAGGCGCGCTACATCGGCGCCTCGTCCATGCATGCCTGGCAGTTCATGCGCATGCTGGGCGTGCAGCGGCAGCACGGCCTGGCGCAGTTCGTGTCAATGCAGAACCACTACAACCTGATCTACCGCGAGGAAGAGCGCGAGATGCTGCCGCTGTGCCGCGAGATGGGCATCGGCGTTACGCCGTGGTCGCCACTGGCGCGCGGCTTGTTGGCCGGGTCACGCAAGGCCCAGACCCTGCGTGCGGCCACCGATAAGCCTGCGCACCTGTGGTACGACCATCATGCCGAGGAAGACGCCATCGTTTCGGCGGTTGCGCAGGTAGCCGCCGAGCGCGGTGTACCGGCGGCCCAGGTGGCCATGGCCTGGGTGGCCAGCCGGGCCGGGGTGACGTCGCCGATCATCGGCGCCACCCAGGCGCGGCATCTGGACGACGCCATTGCCGGGATCAATCTGGTGCTGACCGCGCAGGAGGTTCAGCGGCTGGAACAGCCCTATCGGCCGCGGGCGGTGGCGGGTCATGACTGAGGTTGAATAAGGTCTAGAAAAGCCCGTAGCACCGGCGACTGATTGTCGCCAGCGTAAGCCACCGCCACACCGGCGGTCAGGCCCTGGTCCTGCGGTCGGAACCGCCGGAACACCACGCCCTGGCGTTTGACGTTGTGCAAGGAAGCCGGAAGCAGGGCGATGCCCTGGCCCTCGGCGATCAGGCCCAGCAGGATGTGGTGGTCGTCGGGTTCGGGCAGCAGGGTGGCGGGGGTGAACTGGATGCTGTCGAAAAACGCCTGGCAATGGTCGTGGAAGCCCGGGTTCAGGCGCCGCTCGAAGTGGAACAGCGGCTGGTCGGCGAGATCCTGGAAACTGATGTGCCGCTTGCGGGCCAGCGGGTGGCGGGCGGGCAGGGCGGCGATCATCGGTTCTTCCTTCAGCGTCTGCTGCGTCAGGCCCCGGGTCTCGGTGTGCAGGCCGATGAAGGCGGCGTCCATGGCGCCGTTGTTGATGTCGCGCACCAGGCTGATGGAGTGCTTGCCCTTGACCACGATGCGGCAGGTGGGGAATTGCTGTTGCAGGGCGTCGGTCACGTCCGGGATGGCGCTGCGGTCCAGCACCGTGGTGTAGCCGATGACGAACTGATTGGCGTGGCTGCCGGCGCTGGCGCGTGCGGCGGCGATGGCTTTCTGCGCCTGGGCGAGGGTTTTGCGTGCCTCGGGCAGCAGCGCCTGGCCTGCGGCGGTCAGGATGACGCCGGTGCGGGTGCGTTCGAACAGCTGCACGCCCAGGTCATCTTCCAGTTGCCGGATTTGCCGGCTCAGCGGTGGTTGGGAAATGAACAGGCGCGCGGCAGCACGGCCGAAATTGAGGGTTTCGCTGAGGGCGATGAAATAGCGGAACTGGCGCAGGTCGATGGCATCGGTCATGCGTAAAAGGTATCACGGACGCAAGGAAGCCCGCGATCCCTGTAGCAGCGGCCGTCAGGCCGCGTCACAGGCGCCGCGGTATCCCCGACATACCGTGGTCGCCCGACGCAGCCTGCGGCAGCTGCTACAGGGTTGTGTGGTGAGGCCAATATCCAGGAAGCTGTCGGGCATCCCCCACCCGAGCCTCACTCATGCCCACCTCACCATTTGCCCCCTACCAAACCTTGGCCACCGACCTGCTGGCCTTGCTACCCGGCCACACCACCGACGGCTCCCACGACCTCTCGCACATTCACCGGGTATGGACCAACGTGCAGCGCATCCAGCAGCACGAAGGCGGCGACCTGGAGGTGTTGCTGGCCGCAACCCTGCTGCACGATTGCGTGGCAGTGGAAAAGGACTCGCCACTGCGCGCGCAGGCCTCAACCCTGTCTGCCGAAAAAGCCGCCTCGATCCTGACGCACCGGGGGCTGGGCCCCGGACCGCGTCGCAGCCGTCGCCCATGCCGTGAAAACCCACAGCTTTTCGGCCGGCTTCGAACCCCAGACCCTGGAAGCAAAAATCCTCCAGGACAGTGATCGTCTCGATGCCATCGGCACGGTCGGCGTGGCGCGTTGCTTTTATGTCTCCGGGCGCATGGGCTCGGCGCTGTACGACTTCACCAATCCAACGGCGACCGGTCGCGGGTATGAGGACACGCAGTTCGCCATCGAGCATTTTCATACCAAGCTGCTGAACCTGGCATCCGGCTTCCAGACGGGTGAGGGTGCGCGGTTGGCGGCGGTGCGGCATGCGCGGCTGGTGTCGTTTCTGGCGGATTTCATGGATGAGATTGGTGGGTAGCGAGCGAATGGGGGGATCGAAATTGTCTGGGAAATTTCCTAGTGGAATTCGCACAAGATCTGCAATAATCGTCCTACGGAGGTGAAGATGTGATTAAATGTTTCCATTTTCGCTATTCGTATTTCGTGCTTGCACCTGATTTTCAACCGGTCTACCCTCCGTCCGCCGCTGCCCATTCAGCGGTCGGGTTTAGTCGCTCGTTGTGAAGTCAGGCGCGTTAAGCGTCCTCCTGAAGCGTTGCCGGTCGCTCTGACTGGAACCTTTCATGGTGATCGTACGTGGGGCGCTTCGGCGCGCCGGGTGCTGACTTCTCGGTCGACTAACCCGCGTACGGTTGCCTCCATTCGTTTAGTCGCGGGCGGAGGTAGTCTCACCATCCAAGTCAGGAGCAGTACATGACCCATTCGCTCACCACTCACCACCCCTTCGGCCCCTGCGAAGGTGACCTGCCCATCCTCGCTGTACGAGGCGGCATGCCGTTGCAAGAGGCACTGACCCAAGCCTGCGAATACCTGAAAAGCGTCAGCGCCGGCGCCGCCGAGTTGGTGGAAAACAGCCTGCCGCACCTGCGTGCGCTCGCGCGTAATGTGGAACACGTGAGCGAAATTGCGCGTGCGCTGGTCGAGGCCTCCGTAGCCGGATTGGCCGCGGACGCCGCTTAGCTGCCGCCTGGCTGCGGCTTGTAAGTGTGGGACCGGGCGAAGCTCGGGAAGCTAACAACGCGGTGAACTTGCTGACGCCTTCCCGAGCTTCGCCCGGTCCCACAGGGGAGGGTGTGTATTTTTCTTGCGCTTAAATCCTGAACGAACGTACGTGTAATATCACTTTAACATTGTCTCGCTAGCATCGCGCCTTCATCCAGGGCCGGCCAGCACAGCATGCACGCAGAAACCTTCCCCTTCATGCGCCCCGCGCTTCCTCGCGATCACCGTTGCGCCGGCGATCTGTGCAAGCCCATGCCGGCCATCGAGTCCAGCGCCACCAATATGCTGGTGATGGAGATCTTCACGTCGCAGAAGGAAATGGCCTGCCTGGCCGTGGTGGAAGGCAAGCGACCGATTGGTCTGATCAACCGCACTATCTTCCTCTCGCAAATGAGCCGCCCGTTTCACCGCGAGCTGTACGACAAGAAAAGCTGCATCGCCTTCATGGACAAGGAGCCGCTGATTGTCGACGCGCAGATGAGCATCGAGGCCCTGACCTTCAAGACCGTGGAATACGGTGAGAAGGCCCTGTCCGACGGCTTTATCGTGACCCGCGACGGCGAGTTCGCAGGGTTGGGCAATGGCCTGCAGTTGATGGGCGTGGTGGCCGCCATGCAGGCGGAAAAAAACCGGCAGATGATGCAGAGCATCGAGTACGCCAGCGTTATCCAGCGTGCCATGCTGCGCGCCTCCCGCGAGGCGCTGAAGTCGATCCTGGACGACGCCGCCTTGCTGTGGGAACCGCGCGATGTGGTGGGCGGTGATTTCTATCATTTCTGTGCCTACGACGATGGCTGGTTCGGCGCCATCGCCGACTGCACCGGGCATGGCGTGCCGGGCGCGTTCATGACGCTGATTGCCTCCTCGTCGCTGACCCGGGCGCTGGCCCAGCATGGGCCGCGTGACCCTGCGCGGCTGCTGTCGGCGGTCAATCGCAGCGTCAAGGAGCTGTTGGGCCAAGTGGAAGGCGTGGACGAGACGCCCGAGTCCGATGACGGCCTGGACGCTGCTTTTTTCTGGTTCGACAGCGCCCGCCAGGTGTTGGCGTTTGCAGGTGCGCGGCTGTCGCTGTCGGTGCTCAACCCAGGCGCTGCGCAAGTCGACACCTACGCCGGCCAACGCATGGGCGTGGGCTACGTGGCCAGCGAGCTGGACTACCAATGGGCCAACACCTCGGTGCCCATGGCGCCCGGCAGCCTGATGTTCATTGCCACCGACGGCCTGACGGACCAGATTGGCGGCGCCAAAAATATTGCGTTTGGCAAGCGCAAGGCCTTCGACACGCTGCTGGCGCACCGCCAGGCGTCGGCGACGGAGATCTGCCACGCGTTGCAAGTGTGCCTGGCCACCTGGCAGGGCACGCAAGTGCGTCGCGATGACCTCACCTTATTCTGCGCCCGCCTTTAGGAACGAGAATGGCTAACCCACACACGGCTCATGACTGCAGTTTTTTTGACCTGGCCCAACAGCGCAATGTGATTTTCTATCACATGGGCTACTTCTCCCACAGCATCATCACCACCATGGCCGAGGTGATGAAGGTGCAGCTGGAAGTGGCGGGCGTCAGCGGCCCTACGCGGCGCAAGCTGTTTTCCTCGTTCGTGGAGCTGTCGCAGAACATCATTCACTATTCCTCCGACTGCCTGCGCTCGCCGGCAGCCGATGATGCCTCGGTGCGCCAGGGCGCGGTCAGCATCAGCGCCGACGGCGAGCGCTACCTGATGCACTGCGCCAACCCCATCGCCACCGAGGACGTTGAACGCCTGCGCGAGAAGCTGGTGTCGCTGTGCAAGATGAGCGTCGATGAAATCAAGCAGGCCTACAAGGTGGTCCTGCGCGCCGAAACCCCCGAGGACAGCAAGGGCGCCGGGCTGGGCTTCCTGACCATGGCGCGCGATGCCAGCGCGCCGCTGGAGTTCAGCTTCCACCCGCGAGCGGATGAACCGGGCACTTCGCTGTTCTGCCTCAAAGCCACGATCTGAGTAGAGTGACACACTGAAAATGGATAATTTCTACGTTGCAGCCAGCGCCACTTCCCCGGAAGTCGACTTTCGATTCGACCAGCGTCTGCTGACCCTCAAAGGCGAGTCCTACCCGGAAAACGCGGCCGCTTTCTATGCCCCCATCATTCAGCAACTGCGCAGCTACCTCGACAGCTGCAGTGGCGAAACCCTGACCGCCAACATCGCCCTGGCGTATTTCAACAGCTCCAGCACCAAGATGCTGTTCAGCATTTTCGATGCCCTGGACCAGGCGGCACAGGCGGGCAACGAGGTCATCGTCAACTGGTACCACGATGAAGAAGACGAGACCATTTTTGAATTTGGCGAAGAGCTGAAAGCGGACTTCGCCGCCATCCAGTTCAACGATCAGCCCGTGGCCAGTTGATGAGGAGTAGCGTGATGCCGGCAGCACTGAGCGAGGAGGTTCCCGACCTGTTCAAGAGCGAATTCGATGCCTTGGGGCATGCACGCAGCATCCTGTCACTGCCCCAGGCGGACGCCCAGTTGTATCGGCAGTCGCTGACCGACATGGCCTTGCACTTCGAGCGGCTGATCCGCGAGACGCGTCGGCTGATTGGCCGCAGCGACCGCGCCGAGCGCGAGATGAATACGCTCAATGCGCAGTTGCAGACACTGGCCCGGCAACTGGAGCATCGCGCTACCCACGATGCCCTGACTGGCGTGCTCAACCGCGGGGCGATCATCGAGCAAACCAGCAACACCTTGCTCAAGGTGGGCGTGGCGATGATCGTGCTGGACATCGACCATTTCAAGAAGGTCAACGACGAGTTCGGCCACCCGGCGGGCGATGCGGTGATCCAGGGCATTGTCGGTTGCCTGCGGCAGATCGTCGGTGAGCGCGGGCTGATTGGGCGGGTAGGGGGTGAGGAATTCACCGTGCTGCTGCCCGGCGGCGACCTGGCCGACGGCCTGGGCGCTGCCGAAGCCATGCGCGCGGCCATTGCCGATCACGTGTTCATGCTGCCGGTAAACCGCCCCGTCACCGCCAGCTTCGGCGTCAGCGCCCACCCGGCGGGCACTGGTTTCGACGAAGCCTACGGCAGCGCGGATGCGGCGTTGTACCGCGCCAAGCGTGCTGGCCGCAATCGGGTGGAGCCTGCGTAGTATCGCGTCGCCTGCATCGCGAGCAAGGGCTAGGCGCCCCCCTTTCTCCCACAGGTTTGAACCATGCACCGTGGTTGACTTAACACTGTGGGAGCAAAGCTTGCTCGCGATGAGGCCCTCCCAGGCCCACCACTGGGATGTTCTTAGCATTGGCCTGAAATTCGTTTCATGGGGATTCATTGGGCTGGGCGGGGTGGTAGCGGCAAGATTGCCCCATCGCAGGCAGCCCGCCTTGCACCGCTCTATCTAAACCCTTTGGGAGGATCCCTCATGAACCTGAAAGCACTGACGCTGATCCCTGTACTGGGCCTGACCGCCTTGCTCTCGGCCTGTGCCGGCACGATGCCCAAACCCGACCCGCACGACGCCTGGGTAGGCCTGAAGGAAGAGGCGCGGGACAACATGCTGGCCGAGAAACTGGACGGTCACCCGCTCAAGGACGGCCGCTACTTCCAGGTGTCGCCCGGCAAGCACAGCCTGCAGGTGGTGGTGTATGCCGCCAGCAGCGTTTATGTGGACGACAAGACCTGCCATGGCACGCTGACCTACACGCATTTCAAGCCTGAAGAGCACTATGAATTGCAGGAGACCAGCAGTGGCCTGAACCTGGCGCTGACCCTGGGCGTGGACCTGATCAACGATCACGGCAAAACCGTGGCGCACACCCAGCAGTTCGATTGCGCCGGCGGCTGACCTGCACTGCGGTCCACCTGATACACCGCGTGCGCCAGACGCTGCCTTCGGCAGCTGCTACAAAGGTGCGGCGCACGCTGTGGGAGCAAAGTTTGCTCGCGAGGGGCCCTCACTGAC
>KI547177.1:77800-102551 GCA_000497835.1 gamma proteobacterium L18
GCCATCGCGAGCAAGCTTTGCTCCCACAGTGGTGACCTCCACAAGACAGTTGCTGCTACAGGCCGGCGTCGTCTGCATCGCGGCCAAGGCCGGCTCCTACCGCGAACGGTGTAGGAGCCGACTTTAGTCGCGATGCAGGCGACACCATTTCAAGACAGTTGCTGCTACAGATCGCGTGATTTTCAGGTTTTGTGTTGTCCCCCCGTCTGAATCCCCCGCTTTTTCGCCTCCCTCTGGTCAATGTGAAACATTGACGCAGCAAAATGCGCAATCTGCCCTTTCCCCCTGTCTTAAGAGAGGGCACAATTCGCGTCCATTTTTTTGGCTGGCCTTGCCGCAGGGTTCCGACATGATCCAGACCCCGTATTACCTCATCGATAAAACCAAGCTTCTGGCCAACATGCAGAAGATCGCCTACGTGCGCGAACACTCTGGCGCCAAGGCTCTGCTGGCACTCAAGTGCTTCGCCACCTGGTCGGTGTTCGACCTGATGCAGCAGTACATGGACGGTACCACGTCCTCGTCGCTGTACGAGCTCAAGCTGGGCCGTCAGAAGTTCGCAGGCGAAACCCATGCCTACAGCGTGGCCTGGGCCGATGACGAAATCGGCGAGATGCTGGAGAACTGCGACAAGATCATCTTCAACTCCATCGGCCAACTGCAGCGCTTCGCCCAAGCCAGCGAAGGCAAGGTCCGTGGCCTGCGTGTCAACCCGCAAGTCAGCAGCAGCGACTACCTGCTGGCCGACCCGGCGCGCCCGTTCAGCCGCCTGGGCGAATGGGACCCGGCGAAGGTTGAAGGCGTGATCGATCAGATCAGCGGCTTCATGTTCCACAACAACTGCGAGAACGGCGACTTCGGCCTGTTCGACCAGATGCTGAACACCATTGAAGAGCGCTTCGGCCACCTGCTGCACAAAGTGGAATGGGTGAGCCTGGGCGGCGGTATCCATTTCACTGGCGAAGGCTATGCTTTGGATGAGTTCTGCGCACGCCTCAAGGCGTTCTCGCAGAAGTACGGCGTGCAGGTGTACCTGGAGCCGGGCGAAGCCGCCATCACCCAGAGCGCGTCGCTGGAAGTGACCGTGCTGGACACCCTGTACAACGGCAAGCACCTGGCCGTGGTCGACAGCTCCATCGAAGCGCACATGCTCGACCTGCTGATCTACCGCCTGAACGCCAAGCTGGCCCCAAGCGCCGGCGAGCACACCTACATGGTCTGCGGCAAGTCGTGCCTGGCGGGTGACATTTTCGGCGAATATCAATTCGACCGTCCTTTGGCCATTGGCGACCGCCTGTCGTTTGTCGACGCGGCCGGCTACACCATGGTCAAGAAAAACTGGTTCAACGGCCTGAAAATGCCGTCCATCGTAGTGAAACAACTCGACGGTACCGTCGAGGTGGTTCGTGAGTTCGGTTTTGACGATTACCTGTCCAGCCTTTCCTAAGCTGGCGGATTGAGGAGAAGTAAACAAATTGAAGAAGAACGTTCTTATCATTGGTGCAGGAGGTGTCGCCAAGGTGGTGGCCCACAAGTGCGCGCAGCACAACGACGAACTCGGTCGTATTGCCATCGCGTCGCGTAACATCTCCAAATGCCAGGCCATCATCGACAGCGTCAAGGCCAAGGGCAGCCTCAAACAGCCCGCCGACATCAAGGCTTTCGCGCTCAACGCGCTGGATGTCGAAGCGACCAAGGCGCTGATCCGCGAGACTGAATCGCAGATCGTCATCAACGTCGGCTCCGCGTTCCTGAACATGTCGGTGCTGCGTGCCTGCATCGATACCGGTGTTGCTTACCTGGACACCGCGATTCACGAAGAACCGGGCAAAATCTGCGAGACGCCGCCCTGGTACGGCAACTACGAGTGGAAACACCTCGAGGAATGCCAGCAGAAGAACATTACCGCCATCCTGGGCGTGGGTTTCGACCCGGGCGTTGTGAACGCCTATGCCGCGCTGGCGAAACAACAGCATTTCGACCGCATTGATTCGATCGACATTCTCGACGTCAATGCCGGGTCACACGGCAAGTACTTTGCCACCAACTTCGACCCGGAAATCAATTTCCGTGAGTTCACCGGGCAGGTGTGGAGCTGGCAGAACAGCCAGTGGACCAGCAACACCATGTTCGAAGTCAAGCGCACCGACGACCTGCCGGTGGTGGGTTCGCAGAACCTGTACCTCACCGGTCACGACGAAGTGCACTCGATCTCCAAGAACCTGGACGTGCCTAACGTGCGGTTCTGGATGAGCTTCGGCGAGCACTACATCAACGTGTTCACCGTGCTGAAAAACCTGGGCCTGCTGTCCGAGCAGCCGGTGAAAACCGCTGAAGGCCTGGAAGTGATCCCGCTTAAAGTGGTCAAGGCCGTGCTGCCGGATCCATCGTCGCTGGCACCGGGTTACACCGGCAAGACCTGCATCGGTGACCTGGTCAAGGGCACCAGGGACGGCCAGCCGCACGAGCTGTTCATCTACAACGTGGCCGACCATGAAGAAGCCTACGCCGAGACCGACAGCCAGGGCATTTCCTACACCGCTGGCGTGCCACCGGTGGCAGCCGCCTTGCTGGTAGCCCGTGGCGAGTGGAACGTGCAGCGCATGGCCAACGTCGAGGAACTGCCAGCCGAGCCGTTCCTCAAGGCGCTGGACGTGATGGGCCTGCCGACCCGCATCAAGGATGCGCAGGGCGACCGCCCTTGGGATCAGCTGGCCTGATTCCTGTAACAATGGCGGCTACACCTTGTAGCTGCCATTGTCTTTGCGGTGTCAGCAATGGCCTCTCGCGAGCAAGCTTTGCTCCCACAGTGTTGAACCCGACACCTGCATTAGGCTCAACACTGTGGGAGCCGGCCTTGGCCGCGATAGGCCGCGCGGGCGGCCGGTGGTGGCCGTGATTGAGTCTCAAGTCAGACATTCAGCGTACACCGCGATCCGCTGCCGCCAGGCTACGGGGCCGTGGTGGATTCGGGAGGAGCATGGCTTGGGGCTTTGTGGTGTTCTTGAGATCGTGCGCCGCCCGCGCGGCGCTTCCCGGGCAGAGCCCGGTCCTACATCTGTTTCGGGCCAGTTATGTCTGGGGCAACACCTCGTCCGCCTTGTTGTTTCGGCGGGGGATTGGAGTTGAAATGATTTGAAACATCTTGCGGGCGCCTACGGTCCATTGGCTATCCCCCCGCCATAGAACTCCCCATGAAAACACCCCGCCCCAACGCACGCCTGGCCCCCCTCACCGAACTGCGCAACCTGAAAATGGCCCGTTCCGCCCACGCCTATGTGCGCGGCAGCACGGTGCAGTTCTATCAATGGCTGCACAGCCAGCCCGGCAAGCGCTTGCCCAGCGGACCGCCGGTGTGGATCTGCGGCGACTGCCACGCCGGCAACCTGGGCCCCACATGCGACCTGAAGGGCAAGATCGATATTCACATCCGCGACCTGGACCAGACCGTCATCGGCAACCCGGCCCATGACCTGGTGCGCCTGGCACTGTCCCTGGCCACCGCCGCCCGCGGCTCGGACTTGCCGGGTGTGGCCACGGCGAAGATGCTGGAAGAGATGATGCGCGGCTATGAACTGGCCTTCGAGACCAACGTCGACGAAGACCCGCCACGCCCGGCGCAGGTCAAGGCTGGCATGCGCAGCGCCGTGCAGCGCACTTGGAAGCACCTGGCCCAGGAGCGCATCGAGGACACCCGGCCTACCATCCCCCAGGGCAAGCATTTCTGGCCGCTGGCGAAAGAGGAGCGCACGGCGATCAAGAAGCTCTGCGCCAGCGACGATATCCACAGCCTGGTGACCTCGCTCAAGGGCCGCTCGCGCGATGACAGTGTCGAGCTGCTCGATTGCGCCTACTGGGTCAAGGGCTGCAGCTCCCTGGGGCTGCAGCGCTATGCCGCGCTGTTGGGCGTGGGTGACGATGACGATCAGGAGTACTGCCTGATCGACATCAAGCAGGCCGTGGGCGCGGCGGCGCCCAGGGTGGCGCGCGCGTCCATGCCGCGCGACAACGGCCAGCGCGTGGTGGAGGGCGCCCGGCACCTGTCGCCGGGGCTGGGTAACCGCATGCTGGCGACGCGCATGCTCGGCAATGGCTTCTTTGTGCGCGAGTTGCTGCCCCAGGACATGAAGCTGGAACTGGACCAGTTGACCCAGACCGAGGCCATGCGCGCCGCCGCCTACCTGGCGCGGGTAGTGGGCCAGTCCCACGCCCGGCAAATGGACCTGAGCACCCGTGCTGGCTGGATCAAGGACTTGCAGCTCAACCGTTCGCGCACCCTGGATGCGCCGTCGTGGCTGTGGGCAAGCGTGGTGCAACTGGTGGCCAGCCATGAGATGGGCTATCTGGAGCATTGTCGTCGCTACGCGCTGGAGGAGGCCAAGCGCTCTGCCGCGAAATAACCGAGCTGTACCCCGGCGATCGCATCGACTGCATCGCGGTTCCAGGCAGTCGCTTCAGCGGCTACAAGGGTTACTTCGGTGCCTGCAGGGGCGGGGCGATTCTATGGTTGTGGGCAACCTGCACCGGCCTCTCGCGAGCAAGCTTTGCTCCCACAGAGTAAAGCCTTACATCGATTGTTGGCTCAACACTGTGGGAGCACAGCTTGCTCGCGATGGCATCGACGCCGTGGCCCTGAAAGACCGCGTCGCCTGCATCGCGGTGTCAACTTCAGGCTGGCACTGCTTGCAGGTCGCGTCGGCTGCGAATCATCAGCACCGCCACCACCAGTGCTGCCGCCGCGATCAGCGTGGCGATCAGGCCCAGCGAGGCCAGCCCCAAATGGCGAATGCCCAGCCCGCCGACAATCGCGCCAAGGCCGATGCCGGCGTTGGCGGCCGAGATATTCAGCGACGCCGCCAGGGCCTGGGCCTTGGCCCCGGCCTGCATCACCCGCACCTGGCACACCGGGAACAGCGCGGTGTAGCCAATGCCCCAGGCGATCAACGCGACCACTAGCCACAGGTGATTATGCGCGGCCGGCACCACGGCCAGCATGCCCGCACCCATCACGATCAGGAACAGCACCATGGCGCCCAGCGGCTTGCGGTCCACCAGCAGGCCGCCCAGGTGGTTACCGAGCATGCCCACGGCGCCGAAGCCCATCAGCCACCAGCCCACCTGGCTGGCCGGCACATCGGCCAGGCGTTCGAGGATGTCGGCCAGGTAGGTGTACGAGGTGAACATGGCGGTGAAGGTCAGCACCGACAACAGTACGTGGGCCAGGAAGCGCGGCTGACGCAGAATGGCGGTCTGCTTCTCGCCGACGCTCACCTTGGGCGAGGTGGGCAGGGTCGGCATGGCCAGGTGCATCAATGCAGCGATCACCAGGGCAATCGCGGCCAGCACCCAGAAGGTGCCACGCCAGCCCAGGGTGTCGGCGGCCACGGTGCCCAGCGGCACACCGAACACCAGCGCCGCCGAGATGCCCATGTACACCTTCGACACGGCCTTGCCGGCCTGCCCCGGACCTGCCAGTTGCCCGGCGGTTTCACTGGCCGTGCCCCAGAACACCGGCAGGCCCAGCGCCGGAATGAAGCGCGCCAGGGCCATGATCCAGATATTGCTGGCTACTGCCGCCAACACGTTGGAGGCCGCGAACACCAGCAAAATCACGGTAAACAGGCGCTTGCGCTCCACATGCGCCAGGCGCGCGGTCAGCAGCGGGCCGAACAGCATCACAGTGAAGGCAAACAGAGTGACCAGTTGCCCGGCCAGGTCGATGGAAATATCCAGGTCGCGAGCCAGTGCGGGCAGCAGGCCGACGATCAGGAATTCGGTGGTGACGATGATAAAGGCCGCCACGGTCATGATCAGGATCTGCAGGCCTGAGCGATTGACGGGGGACACGGGTGGGGACTGCATGAAACTTAACTCCAGTGAGGTTTTTCCGTAGCCTATTGGAGAATTGATGGCTTATCTTGGTCATTATCTATCAACTATCTTGAACTAAATTCAACAATAGGGTGGCGCGATGTTCTCCTCGGAACGGCTCAAGGGCATCGATGTGTTCGTCAGCGTGGCGGACCTGGGCAGTTTCACCGCAGCGGCCGAGCGGCTGAACCTGAGCGTTTCGGCCGTCAGCAAAGGCATTGCCCGGCTGGAAAGCCGCCTGGGTGCACGGCTGTTCAACCGCACCACCCGGCGCCTGGCGCTGACGGATGCCGGGCAGACGTTCTACCGTACCTGCACGGCGGTGCTCAGCGACCTGGAACAGGTGGAACTGACGCTGACCGCCGAGCAGGCCGAGCCCTACGGCCGCCTGCGCATCGACCTGCCGGCCAGTTACGGGCGCCTGCACGTATTGCCGCTGGTGCTGGAATTCGTCAAACAGCACCCGCGGTTGCTGCCCCACGTGTCGTTTACCGACCGTTTCGTCGACCCGGTACAGGACGGCATCGACATCGTGGTGCGCATCGGCGGGCCGGATGCGTGGCCTGCAGCGTTGGGGCACCGGTATATCGGCGCGCAGCGAATGATCTTCTGCGCGGCGCCCCAGTACCTGGCCAGCCATGGCGTGCCGCAAACGGTGGATGATCTGGAACAGCATCAATGCGTGGGCTACGGGCAGACCGATGGGCTGGTGGGGCCGTGGTATTTCAGGGGCAAGCAGGCGGGCGACATGGAACGGCGCATCATGCACCCGCGCATTGCCGTGGGCGATGGCGAAGGGGAGGTGATGGCGGTACTGGCGGGACTGGGGATTGCGCAGTTGCCGACCTGGCTGGTGCAGCGGCATCTGGACAGCGGGGCGATGGTGGAGGTGTTGCCGCAGTTAGCGACGGATGGGCTGCCGATGAACCTGGTGTGGTTGAAGAGCCGTGAGGGGTTGCCGAAGGTGAGGGGGGTGTTGGATTACCTTGCCGGTCGCTTGAGTCCTGGTGGGGTGTGTCGTTGATGGGGGGGGGCGGGTGTGCATGGCTTGGGTTTGGGGGTGTGCATGAGATCGCGCGCCGCCCGCGCGGCGCTTCCCGGGCAGAGCCCGGTCCTACATTTGTTGCAACGTGCCATTGTCTGTCAGATCGCCTGTTCCGCCTTGCTCGCACCACCATAAATCTTTAGTGAAAAAACGAGGCAGGACAGGTGATGCCACAGACAAAATTGGCCCGAAACAAATGTAGGACCGGGCTCTGCCCGGGAAGCGCCGCGCGGGCGGCGCGCGATCTGATGACCGCCACAAAACCCAAGACAAGCCCCCCATCACGCCTTGGCCAACAACCATTCCCGAAACGCCTGCAACGCCGGCAACGCCCCATTCCTCGGCGGATAAACCAGGTAATACCCCCGCGCACTGGCATACGGCAGCACCGGGCTGACCAACTCGCCACTGGCCAATTCATCGGTAATCAACACCCGCGGCACCAGCCCGATGCCGATGTCCGCGCGCACCGCCTGAATCAAATGCGAGGTCAGCTCAAAACTGGGCCCCAGGCGCATGCTCTGGTGCGCCTGCCCATGATGGCTGAACCATTCCCCCCAGGCATTGGGGTTGTTGACCACGCTGAGCAGCACCTGCTGGCTGATCGCCGCTGGTGTCCACTCGGCACGACTGGCCGCCAGGGTCGGCGACAGCACCACCATCAATTCCTCGGCGTACAGGCGATGACACACCAGGCCGGGCTGGTCGCCGGTGGCGACGACGATGGCGGCGTCGATGCCGCTGGTGGCGAAGTCCACGTGCTCGATGCGCGAGTTGATGTGCACCAGGATGTCCGGGTGCTGGCGGTAGAAATCATGCAAGCGCGGCAGCAGCCATTTCGAGCCGAAGGTGGGCAGGGTGGCCAGTCGCAGGCTGCCCGCGCCGGCCTGGTGGGCCATGGCGTGCAGGGTGGCGCTGCGCACGCGGCCCAGGGCTTCGCTGATTTCGCGGTGATACAGCCGGCCAACGTCGGTGAGCTTGACTGCACGGCCTTCACGACGGAACAGCGCCACGCCCAGTTGCTGCTCCAGGGCCTGCACCTGGCGGGTCACCGCGCTCTGGGTCAGGGCCAGTTCTTCGGCGGCGCGGGTGTAGCTTTCGTGGCGGGCGGCCGCTTCGAAGGCCAGCAGCACCGACATGGACGGGGTGAGGTTGCGGTAATTCATTCGTAAAAGTCATCAATGCGTGCGCGAATATCGGTTTGTGCCGGGCGATGCGGTCCGGGATCATTGCATCATCCACTACCTGGCGCGTGATGCCCAGTGTCGTACCCATGATTATCCTGACATAAAGACGAGGCCATCCCCGATGATCGCCCAAGTGACCGGCACCGCCCCGGCCAACCTGTACCCTGATTTCCTCGAAGCCCTGCGCGCCAGCGGTTTCAAGGGCCAGACCAGCACCGACTACGCCACCCGTACCGTGCTGGCCACCGACAACTCGATCTACCAGCGCCTGCCCCAGGCTGCGGTGTTCCCGGCTGATGCGGACGATGTGGCGCGCATCGCCGCGCTGATGGCCGAGCCGCGCTTCCAAGCGGTCAAGCTCACCCCACGCGGCGGCGGTACCGGCACCAACGGCCAGTCGCTGACCGACGGCATCGTCGTCGACCTGTCGCGGCACATGAACCGCATCCTCGAAATCAACGTCGAGGAGCGCTGGGTGCGTGTGCAGGCCGGCGTGGTCAAGGACCAGCTCAACGTGGCGCTCAAGCCCCACGGGTTGTTCTTCGCCCCTGAGCTGTCCACCTCCAACCGCGCTACCGTGGGCGGCATGATCAATACCGACGCCAGCGGCCAAGGCAGTTGCACCTACGGCAAAACCCGCGACCATGTGCTGGAACTGCACAGCGTGTTGCTCGGCGGCCAGCGCCTGCACACCCACCCGCTGACCGAGGATGAACTGGCGCAGGCTTGCGCTGCCCCCGGGCGTGCCGGTGAGGTGTACCGCGCCGCGCGCCACATTCAGGAAACCCAGGGCGAGCTGATCGAGCGCACCTTCCCGCCGCTCAACCGCTGCCTGACCGGCTATGACCTGGCCCACCTGCGCGACGAACAGGGCCGCTTCAACCTCAGCAGCGTGCTGTGCGGCGCCGAGGGCTCGCTGGGCTACCTGGTGGAAGCCAAGCTCAACGTGCTGCCCATCCCCACCTACCAGGTGGTGGTCAACGTACGCTACGCCAGCTTCATGGACGCCCTGCGCGACGCCAATGCGCTGCTCAAACACACACCGATTTCCATCGAGACGGTGGACTCCAAGGTGCTGTTGCTGGCCATGAAGGACATCATCTGGCACGCCGTGGCCGAGTACTTCCCGGCCGACCCGGAGCGCCCGACCCTGGGCATCAACCTGGTGGAATTCGCCGGTGACGACCCCGCCGAGGTCAACGCCCGGGTGGCGGCCTTCGTCGAGCACCTGCAGGCCGACACCAGCATCGAACGCCTGGGCCATACCCTGGCCGAAGGCGCAGCCGCCGTGAACCGCGTGTACACCATGCGCAAGCGCTCGGTGGGCCTGCTGGGCAACGTCGACGGCGAGGCACGCCCGCAGCCGTTCGTGGAAGACACTGCGGTGCCGCCGGAAAAACTCGCCGACTACATCGCCGACTTCCGCGCCTTGCTGGACAGCCACGGCCTGGCCTATGGCATGTTCGGCCATGTGGACGCCGGCGTGCTGCACGTGCGGCCTATCCTGGACATGAAAGACCCGGCCCAGGCCGCGCTGGTCAAGCCGATCTCCGATGCGGTGGCGGCGCTGACCCAGAGCTACGGTGGCCTGCTGTGGGGCGAGCACGGCAAGGGCCTGCGCTCGGAATACGTGCCGGCCTACTTCGGTGAGCTGTACCCGTCGCTGCAGCAACTCAAGGCCGCGTTCGATCCGCACAACCAGCTCAACCCTGGCAAGATCTGCACCCCGCCTGGCAGCGCCGAAGGCCTGACCAAGGTCGACGAAGCGCCGCTGCGCGGTGATTTCGACCGCCAGA
This sequence comes from gamma proteobacterium L18, assembly GCA_000497835.1. Classification (GTDB taxonomy): domain Bacteria; phylum Pseudomonadota; class Gammaproteobacteria; order Pseudomonadales; family Pseudomonadaceae; genus Aquipseudomonas. The sequence goes on from KI547177.1 coordinate 87,700, forward strand.
TCGACGAGCGCGTGTGGCAAGACTTCGGCACTGCGATGCACTGCAACGGCAACGGTGCCTGCTACAACTTCGACCCCGACGACGCCATGTGCCCGTCGTGGAAAGCCACCCGCGAACGTCAACACTCGCCCAAGGGCCGTGCCTCGCTGATGCGCGAGTGGCTGCGCCTGCAAGGCGCGGCGGACATCGACGTGCTGGCGGCGGCGCGCAACCAGGTGTCGTGGCTCAAGGGCCTGCCGGGGCGGCTGCGCAACAACCTGGCGCGGCGTCGCGGCCAGGCGGACTTCTCCCACGAGGTGTACGACGCCATGGCCGGTTGCCTGGCGTGTAAATCGTGCGCAGGGCAGTGCCCGGTGAAGGTCAGCGTGCCGGAGTTCCGCTCGCGGTTCCTGGAGCTGTACCACGGCCGCTACCAGCGCCCGCTGCGTGACTACCTGATCGGCTCGCTGGAATTCACCCTGCCGTACCTGGCGCACGCGCCAGGGCTGTACAACGCGGTGATGGGCTCGGCGCTGATCGGCCGGCTGCTCAAGGGCCAGGCCGGCATGGTCGACAGCCCGCTGATCAGCCGCTACAACCTGCAAGCCACGCTGACCCGCTGCAACGTGCGCATGGCCACCTTGCCGGCTTTGGCCGAGCTGACCCCGGCCCAGCGCGAGCGCAGCGTGGTGCTGGTGCAGGACGCCTTTACCCGCTACTTCGAAACGCCGTTGCTGGCCTCGTTCATCGAGCTGGCGCATCGCCTGGGCTACCGCGTGTTCCTGGCGCCGTACAGCGCCAACGGCAAGCCGCTGCACGTGCAGGGCTTCCTCGGCGCCTTCGCCAAGGCCGCCATCCGCAACGCCCGCCAGCTCAAGGCCCTGGCCGATTGCGGCGTGCCGCTGGTGGGCCTGGACCCGGCCATGACCCTGGTGTACCGCCAGGAATACCTGAAGGTGCCCGGCCTGGGTGAATGCCCGACCGTGGCCTTGCCCCAGGAGTGGCTGATGACCGCGCTGCCGGAGCACAAGGGCAAGCAGGGTGGCAGCTTCCGCCTGATGGCCCACTGCACCGAGAAAACCAACGTGCCGGCCAGCACCCGCCAGTGGGAGCAGGTGTTCGAGCGCCTGGGCCTCAAACTTGCCACCGAGGCCACCGGCTGCTGCGGCATGTCCGGCACCTACGGGCATGAGGCGCGCAACCAGGAGACCTCGCGGACCATCTTCGAGCAATCGTGGGCGGGCAAGCTGGACAAGCAGGGCGAGGCACTGGCCACCGGTTATTCGTGCCGCAGCCAGGTCAAGCGCATGGCTGATCGCACCTTGCGTCACCCGCTGGAGGTGGTGTTGCAGCAGTTGCTCTGACCACCTCTATGTAATCCTCACTGACCTCTCGCGAGCAAGGGCTAGGCGCCCCCCTTTCTCCCACAGTGGTGTGCCATCCGCCGTGGCAGGCTTAACACCGTGGGAGCAAAGCTTGCTCGCGATGGGATCGACGCAGCGTCCAAGTGGTGCCGCGTCGCCCGCATCACTATCTGCCTTTCATTCCGCCATGGAATCACGACCTTCTAAATCGTCGTTTGTGGCCAACGCACAACTGTCACACCATTGACCCACGTCAACGCCGCACCGCCCGCGTGTCGTCACACAACAATAAAACCCTCATTACTTTTGTGCTGCCGCCCAAACTCAATGAAAAGGAAGACGCATGGCCCTCCATTATTTTCCCACCGTGACCCGCTCTCGCACCTGACCCGATAACAGGTTTTCTCCACTCTTTCCTGCCCTGCGCACATGGCCGATGGCTGGGCCGTGGCCGGGTGAAACGCGATCCAGGGGTACATCATGACTTCACCTCACAACAACGCGCCGCGTGCGCTCAAGCACGGGCTGACCTCGCGTCAGGTCTCGATGATTTCCATCGCCGGCATCATCGGTGCAGGGCTGTTCATCGGCTCATCCAACGCCATTGCCACGGCGGGTCCCGCCATTCTGATTTCCTATGGCATCGCCGGTCTGCTGGTGCTTTTGGTGATGCGCATGCTGGGGGAGATGGCCATCGCCAACCCCGACAGCGGCTCGTTCTCCACCTACGCCAGCAAGGCCATCGCGCCGTGGGCAGGCTTTACGATCGGTTGGCTGTATTGGTGGTTCTGGGTGTTGATCATTCCGGTGGAAGCCATCGCCGGTGCCGACATTCTGCATGCGTGGATGCCGGCCGTGCCGTCCTGGGCCTTTGCGTTCCTGATCATGCTGACCCTGTCGTTCACCAACCTGATCAGCGTGAAAAACTACGGCGAATTCGAGTACTGGTTCGCGCTGGTCAAGGTCATCGCCATCCTCGGCTTCATCGTGGTGTGCACCCTGGGCGTCACCGGTTACTGGCCGCTGGCCGAGGTGTCGGGCGTGGGCCATTTGCTGGATAACGGTGGCTTCATGCCGCATGGGTTTGGTGCTGTACTGGGTGGCGTACTGGTTACCATCTTCTCGTTCTTCGGCGCCGAGATCGTCACCATCGCCGCCGATGAAACGGCCAACCCCAAGGACAAGATTCGCCGGGCGACGAACCTGGTGGTGTACCGCATCGCGATCTTCTACCTGTTCTCGATTTTCTTCATCGTCTCGCTGGTGGCCTGGAATGACCCGCGGCTGTTGCAGGTCGGTTCGTTCCAGCGCGCTCTGGAAATCCTCAACGTGCCCGGCGCCAAACTGATGGTGGACATCGTGGTGCTGGTGGCCGTGACCAGTTGCATGAACTCGGGCTTGTACACCGCCTCGCGCATGCTCTATTCGCTGGGCGTGCGCGGCGATGCCCACCCGCTGGCGCGGCGCGTGTCGGGCAATGGCGTGCCGACCGTGGCGGTGCTGTGCTCGACCCTGGCGGGCTTTGTCGGCTGCTTCGTCAACTATGGCTTCCCGGGCACGGTGTTCAGCTTTCTGCTGTCCACCACCGGCGCCATCGCCTTGCTGGTGTATTTGGTCATCGCTGTGTCGCAACTGCGCATGCGCAAGATCAGCGAGCGCGAAGGGCAGGTGCTGGCGTTCAAGATGTGGCTGTACCCGTGGCTAACCTGGTTCGTGATCGCGCTGATCAGCCTGGTGCTGGGCTACATGCTGATCAGCCCGGCGTACCGCTATGAAACGCTGATGACTGCCGGTGTAGCGGGGGCGATGCTGCTGATCGGCCTGTCCCGTCGCAAGGCCCCTGTGGCCGCTGCCGAAGGCTGCGCAGACCCTGTGCCCCACTGATGGCGGGACGGCGTCGCCTGCATCGCGGCCAAGGCCGGCTCCTACCCCGGACGGCGTAGGAGCCGACTTCAGTCGCGATGCAGGCGACGCGGTTTCAAGCCAGTCGTTGCTACGGGAGGATTAAAGGTTCGTGTATCCGTGACGATACATAAGTGTCGTTCACAGAACATGGAGGCGCAGGATGCGCATCAATCTGTTTACCCAGCAGTCCGTCTCGCAACTGGCGGCTTCGACCGCCAATTCGTCCACGACGGTCCTGAGCTCGTCTCTCAAGATCGGCCAGACAGCCAAGGATGCGGTAGTCAACCTCAGTATCGATGCGGTTACGCGCAGTCAGGCCGCAAGCCTCTACAGCCAGTTCTACCCCACCCGTGAAGGGTTCAGCGCCGATGCCCTGGCATTGTCCACGGCATTGCCGCAAAGCACTTCAAGCTCCACTGGCCTGTTTGGCGAAGCACTGGCCCAGGATGCCCGACAACGGTTGGACAGTGCCTACGCCTATATGGCCGCCAGTGGCTCGCCCTATGACCCCGCAAGCAGGGATGGCGTGGACACCAACAGCCTGTTCGGCAGCCTGGACCGCCGCTCGCTGCTGGCCGTGGCGCAGAACGAGACGGGTCTATTTACCGACGAAGAACAGTTCTACGCCAAGTCACTGATGGACAAACAGCGCAGTAATGCGTCCGGCCTTTACTCGGGGCCGGACAGCGTTGTGGCTTATTACAAGCCGCTGGATGACTACAAGCAGATCCAGATCCTGGCCGCCGGCTTTCTGGACAATGTCAGCGACGAGGAAAAGGCTACGTCCGAGTGGCAGATGCAGCGCAACAAGGCGGCGGGCTTTGCGCCGGTCAAGGTGCAAAACACGCTGGACGAGACCATGGCCAAGCTGATGGTGGCCATGGGGATTCGTTGACCCACCCCGCCGGCGCTGCCGCTGGGCGGCAGTGGCGGCGCGCGCCTGAATCTGCACTACGATATCAAGACCGCGAGGAGGTGAATCATGCGCGTAATGGTATTGGTCAAAGCCACAGAAGACAGCGAAAAGGGCACCTTGCCCAGCCACGAATTGCTCGAAGCCATGGGCAAGTTCAATGAGGAACTGGCGAGCGCCGGGATCCTGCGGGCTGCCGATGGCCTGAAGCCGTCCAGCGCCGGCAAGCGTATTGCCTTTGATGGCGCGGGGCGGGCGGTCAGTGATGGGCCGTTTGCGCAGACGTCGGAGCTGGTGGCCGGGTTCTGGATCTGGGAGGTGGAGGATTTGGACGAGGCGGTCGCCTGGGCCAAGCGCTGTCCCAACCCGATGCCCGGGCCCAGTGAGCTGGAGATTCGGCCGCTGTATGAGATGGCGGATTTCGAATAACGCCACAGAGCTTGAAGGACACCTGCCGTGAGGCGGTTTGCAGTGTGGGAGATTCCAGGGTGCTGAGCAACCTGTGGGAGCGGGTTCTACCCGCGAAAAGAACACCGCGAAGTGTCTGAAACACCATGGCGCTCTCTTCGCGGGCAGAGCCCGCTCCCACAGTGTGAACCGCCGAGGTAAGCTAAAGCTGCGCTTCTATCGCCGCCTTGTCGATGACCGACCGCACCTCGAGGATGCGCCCCGCCTGCCAACGGTAAAACACATGCTCGCGGAAGGTCACCGTGCGCCCGTTCACCTCCAGGCCCATGAAACGCCCGCGGGGCGTGCAGGTGAACACCAGGCGGCTGGCGACCACGGGCGCTTCGCACATCAGCCACTCGATAGTGAAGCGCAGGTCGGGGATGTCACGGTAATCCTGTTCCAGCATCGCCCGGTAGCCCGCCAGGCCCAAAGGCCGGTCGTTATGGGTGACGCTGTCGTCGACGAAGTCACCCAGGCGCGGCCAGTCCTGCCGGTTCAGGCAATCCAGGTAGGCGCGATAGGCGCTGGCCAGGCTGTCAGGGGTCATGACTGCGCAGCGTCTCGCGAAGCCATCAGCACAGTTTCCATTTCAGGCGTCATGCGTTCACCTTTGGCGTACAGCTGGCTGAAGAACATGCCCTGTACATATTCCTTGGTGGGCACCGGCCCCTTGGGCGTGAACAGGGCGGCCAGGTCGATGGTCTTGCCGAAGTTGTCCTTGGTCAGGCTGTAGCCGCCCAGGCCGGCTTCACTCAAGGGGCCGCTGGCGGCGACGACGTCGATGGAGGCGTCGCGAAAGGCCGTGGCGGCATCCACCAGGTCGCCGTTGGCGTTGAGCAGGCTGTTAAGGCGGGCCAGGTCCTGGGTGCTCAATTGACCACTGGTATTGGACGCCTTGAGGGTGCCGTCGGCCTGCACGCTGAAGCCGAATTTCTTGCCCGCCAGGTCCGGTGGCAGGGAGGACTTCAGGCTCTGGAAGGCGACCTTCAGGGTATCCAGCGCCACTTTCTGCGCGGCTTCCTTCTGCGGGTAATCGGCGGCTTGCGGGCGGCCGATCCAGGTCTCTACCGCTTCCATTGTTGCGCCCAGGTGCTGCGCCTCTTCACTGGGATGATAGATTGCAGCGGGGCCTGCGGCTGCGGCTTGCAGTGTCTGCACAGCCTCACTGCTCAGTGGCTGGGCGGTCAGGGGTTGTTCGGCGACGGTGAGGGTGGTCGACGGTGCGGGGTAGGTGGAGCTGATCAGAAGGGCCATTGCTACAGTCCATGTATCGTCATTGGTACCTAATGTAGCGGCAACGATACATAAAGCTTGAGCCGATGAGTGTGCCGGGGGCCTGTATGGCCCTGAACATTATCATCAAGGTTCAGGGCCAGCGCAGCCTGATGGCAGCGGCTACAGGTCAGGCGGCGTTGCCGTGCAGGCCTTTTTTCCAGGCTGCCTTTGCGGCTTCCATCTGGCTGCCGATGTCTTCCAACTGGGCGTTGCCCAGCAACTTCCTGGCTTGGGGAAACATCTCGCTTTCCTCTTCCTCGATATGGTGTTCAAGCAACTCCTTGACCACTTTCACGCGGCCGGAAAACTCCGGGGTGCCCGGGTCGGTTTCCTTGAGGTCGGGCAGCACCAGGGAGTCTACCGTGCGGTGTTCCTCCTTGGCCTCGTAATACATTACATCCTGTTCCTTGCCGCCGGCCGCCTTGAAGGCGGGGTAGAGGATCTCTTCCTCCAGCTGCGTATGCAGGGTGATTTCCATTTCCAGTTTGGCCAGCAGGTCAGCGCGTTTTTTCACCCCGCGCTCGGTGGAGTCGCTCAGTTGAGTGAGGATGGCCTTGACGCGTTCGTGGTCAGCTTCAAGCAGGTCGATTGCATTCATGTTCCAGTACCTCTATCACGGTAAACGGACCGATCTGACTGCCGATCCTGGGATATCCATCAAGAGAGTTGCATGGCCTGTGCCATCGCGCGGCAAAAAACAACGGCCTTGTTTTCAGTCAGTTGGCGCACTTGCCCCGCCCGTCGACCGTGCACATTGCATGAAGGCGCCTGTTGAGGGATGCAGATAACGGGACGGGGCTTGTCACCCGCCACCACCGGCGCGTAGGGTGATGGTTTGCCCGTGGCGCAGGGCGTGTAGCAGCAACTGTCTTGTGGAGGTGCACACTGTGGGAGCAAAGCTTGCTCGCGAGGGGACCTCACTGACGCCATCGCGAGCAAGCTTTGCTCCCACAGTGGTGCGGCTCACATTGGTGGTTGCCACATCACTGTGGGAGCGGGCTCTGCCCGCGAAGGGCGTACTGTGGTGGTTCAGGTACTTCGCGGTGTTTTTTTCGCCGCTCCCACAGGTTGCTCAGCACCATAGTATCTCCCACAGTGTGTCCCCTAATTCCGTAGCTGCCGAAGGCGGCGTCAGGGGCCACGCGCCATGTCTGGCACCACGCGGCGCCCGTGACGCGGCCTGGCGGCCGCTGCTACCGGTGTCACATACTGGAATCTCACTCGCTTCGGCTTCGCCGCTTGCGTAAAGTGGGCAGACCACGGCCACCAGTGTCTACCCATGTCGTACGCAGAAACACCCGCTGACCCCGCGTTCCACTTCCTCTGCGACGGCGGCGAGATGGGCCGGCGCATTCGTCAGTTCCCTTGGGCCGAGTCGCCTTTGGGCGCCCCGGATACCTGGCCGCAGGTGCTGCGCTGGGCAGTCAGCGTGTGCCTGAATTCCACCATGCCCAGCGCCATTTACTGGTCCGAACACTTCGTGCTGCTGTACAACGATGCCTGGATTGCGGTGGCGGGCGATCGCCATCCCTGGGCGCTGGGGCGTACCGCCGAGCAGGTATGGCCGGACATCTGGACGGTGGTGGCAGCGGATTTCGCCAAAGCCTTCGAGCAGGGCCAGGGCGTTGCCGCCTACGAGCAAATGCTGCCCATCAAGCGCGGCGAGACCGTCACCGAGACCTTCTGGAATTACAGTCTTACCCCCTTGCGTGACGAGCGCGGCCAGGTGCTGGGCGTGCTGAATCAGGGCCACGAAGTGACGCACCGGGTGCTCCAGGGGCGCGAGCAGGAGCAGGCCTCGGCGCGCCAGCAGCGCATGTTCGAGCAAGCGCCTGGCTTCATCACCATTGTGGCGGGCAGCGACCACCGCTTCGAATTCGTCAACGACGCCTACAAGCGGCTTTTCGGCGAACGCAATTACCTGGGCTGCTCGATTCGTCACGTATTTCCGGAGCTGGAAGGGCAGGGCTATTACGAGAAGCTTGATGCGGTGTACCGCACAGGCCAGCGCTTTGTCGCCAATGCCATGCCCATCGACCTGGTGATGGACGGCCAGCACGTGGCCACGCGCTTCCTGAACTTTGTCTACGAGCCTTTGCTGGACAGCCAGGGGCAGGTGACTGGGGTGTTTTGCGAAGGCTTTGACGTGACCGAAAGTTACCAGGCCAACACCACCCTGGCGCGCAGCGAGGAGCGCTTCCGCGCCGCCCTGGACATCGAAACCGTGGGGGCGCTGTTCTTCGACGCCGAAGGGCGCATCCTGGATGCCAACGTCGGTTTTCTCAAGGTATCGGGCTACACCCTGGATCAGTTGCGTGCCGAGGTGGCCTGGCAGGATTTGACCCCGGCGCAGTGGCACGACCTGGCCGTGCAGGCGCTTGAAGAACTGCGCAGCCGCGGCCAGACCAGCCCTTACGAAAAGCAGTACATCCGCCGCGACGGCAGCAGCTGGTGGGGATTGGCGGCGGTCAAGAGCATGCCCGACGGCACCTTCTTCGAGTTCGTGGTGGACATCAGCGACCGGGTGCACGCCCAGGAAGCCCTGAAGCAGGAGACCCGCACCCTGGGCATCCTGCGCACCCTGAACTCCACCTTTGCCAGCGACCTGAACCTTGAGCGCATCGTGCAAAGCCTGACTGACGCCGGCACCGAACTGGTGGGGGCGGCGTTTGGCTCCTATTTCCACAACGTGCTGGATGAAACCGGCGAATACCTGAAGCTGTACACCTTGTCCGGTGCGTCACGCGAGGCGTTCGAAAAACTCGGCCACCCGCGGGCCACGGCGATCTTCACCCCCACTTTCCTCAACGAAGGTGTGGTGCGCTCCGACGACATCATGGCCGACCCGCGCTACGGCCTGTCCGAGCCCCATCGCGGCATGCCCAAGGGCCACCTGCCGGTGCGCAGCTACCTGGCGATCTCGGTGGTGTCGCGTACCGGCAAGGTGCTGGGCGGCCTGTTCTTCGGCCATCCGCAGCCCGGTCGCTTTACCGAGCGTCACGAGCGCCTGATGGTGACCCTGGCCGCCAACGCGGCCATTGCCATCGATAACGCGCAGTTGTTCCTGCAGGTACAGCAGGCCAATGAAACCCTGGAGGAGCGCGTCAACCAGCGCACCCAGGAGCTGACCCGCACCCACGAAGCCCTGCGCCAGTCACAGAAAATGGAAGCCCTGGGGCAACTCACCGGCGGCATCGCCCACGACTTCAACAACCTGCTGGCGGGTATCCTGGGCAGCGCCGAGCTGCTGGAGCGCAAACTCAAACAGGCCAACCCCAACGGCGTCGAAAAGCTGATCAGCGCCATCCATGTCTCGGCCAAGCGCGCTGCGGCGCTGACCCAGCGCCTGCTGGCGTTCTCCCGGCGCCAGACCCTGGACCCCAAGCCCACCGCCATCAATCAGCTGGTGGAAGGCATGGAAGAGCTGATCAGTCGCGCCGTGGGCCCTGCCATTGGCGTGGTGATCACCACCGACGCGGCCGCCGGCGTGGCCAAGATCGATGCAGCGCAACTGGAAAGTTCGCTGCTCAACCTGGCGATCAATTCGCGCGACGCCATGCCCGGCGGCGGCCTGATCACCATCACCACCGAGGTGATCGAACTGGACGCCTTTGCCGCCAGCCGCGTGGAGCTGCCGGCGGGTGATTACGTGGCGGTGACGGTGTCCGACACCGGCACCGGCATTGCGGCGGTGGACCTCAAGCGCATTTTCGACCCGTTCTTCACCACCAAGCCCATCGGCCAAGGCACCGGCCTGGGGCTGTCGATGGTGCACGGCTTCGTGCGTCAGTCGGGCGGACAGGTGGAGGTAATCTCCGAAGAGGGCGCGGGCACGCGCTTCCGCCTGCTGTTGCCGCGCTTCCATGGCCTGTCGATGGCCGAACCTGCCACTGCCCATGCGCCCATGGTGCCCGCCACGCGCCCGGGTGCACCGATCGTGGTGGTGGACGATGAACCGGCCATCCGCACCCTGGTGGTGGAAACCCTGCGCAACGCCGGCTACGCGGTGCTGGAGGCCTCGGACGGCGCCTCGGCACTGCGCCTGATCGATGCCAGCGAAGCGGTGGAGCTGCTGATCACCGACGTGGGCTTGCCCGGTGGGCTCAACGGCCGCCAGGTGGCCGACGCTGCGCGACAGCGCTTCACCGACCTGAAAGTACTGTTCATCACCGGCTACGCCGAAAGCACGGTGCTGGGCGAGGGTTTCATGAGTGGCATCACGGAAGTGGTCACCAAACCCTTCAGCCTGGCGGCCCTGGAACAGCGGGTGGCGGACATGCTCAAACACCCCGCACCTTGACCATCGGTCTGCTGTCGCACAATTGCAATATCGCCATCCTCATACTGTCATAATTCTGGAATATTGGTTGGGTATGCTGGGGGAATTATTGACCAGGGAAGTGGATGTTTTTCATGCGTCGTGCAGTGTTCAATCAGAAAGGGGGCGTGGGCAAATCCAGCATCGCCTGCAACCTCGCCGCCGTCAGTGCTGCCGAAGGGTATCGTACCTTGTTGGTGGACCTGGATGCCCAGGCCAACTCCACCCATTACCTGACCGGCCTGAGTGGCGACGACATCCCGGCCGGCATTGCCGACTTCTTCAAGCAAACGTTGTCCTCGGGCCCTGCGGCCAAGAAAAGCCGGGTCAACATCAGCGACACGCCCTACGACAACCTGCACCTGGTGACCGCCAGCGCCGAGCTGTCGGACCTGCAGCCAAAGCTTGAAGCCAAGTTCAAGATCAACAAACTGCGTCGCCTGCTCAATGAGCTGAGCGAGGATTACGAGCGCATCTACATCGACACCCCGCCGGCGCTGAATTTCTACTCGGTGAGCGCGCTGATCGCCGCCGACCGCGTGCTGATCCCGTTCGACTGCGACACCTTCTCGCGCCAGGCGCTGTACAACGTCATCGCCCAGGTGGCCGAACTGCGGGCCGACCACAACGAAGACCTAGTGGTGGAAGGCGTGGTGGTGAACCAGTTCGTCAGCCGTGCCAGCCTGCACCAGCAGATGGTGGACGAATTGCTGGAAGAAGGCTTGCCGATGCTGCCGGTGTACCTCAACAGCTCGGTGAAAATGCGCGAGTCCCATGAGGCGTGCAAGCCGCTGATTCATTTGCAGCCGGGGCACAAGTTGTCGCTGCAGTTCGTGGATTTGCTGACGACGTTGGAGAGGGCGGGCTGAAAAGGCGGACGCCTTTGGTGCATGGCTCGCGATTTATTGCGCGACGGCACTGCCTTCGTGATCAGGCAGGTACGATGTCAGCACCTTCGCCACCGTCCCATCCTCCCGCAACTGCCGCACCGCTTCCGCCAGCCGTTGTGCCATCTGCGCATCACACACCTTCGAGCACGCCAGGTACAAATCCGTGCGCATCAGCCCTGGGCTCATCAACAGTGGCTTGTTGGACACCTGCGGCCAGATAGTGCGGGTTTCCGGGATGCCATTGAACCAGGCGTCCACCCGGCCCAGCAACAGCAACTGGGCCGGGTTTTCGCCGATCTTGACCGGGTAGATCTGGCTGTCGCTGAAGCCTTCTTCCCGCAGTTTCTGCTCCTGGGCGCTGCCCCGGCCCACCGCGATGCGCGTGAAGGTGCGGCGCGCCTGCTCGAAGCCGTCGACGCGTTTGTCCAGGCTGAAGAAGGCCCGGTCCATGGTCATGACGGGCGCGATCCAGGTGTAGTTGGCCTCCCGGTCCGGGGTGCGCGACAGGGGGATGATCAGCTGATCCTTGCCCGCGCGTACGGTCTGCTGTGCGCGGGACCAGGGCAGGGTGATCAAGTGCAGGTCGTAGCCCGCCAGCGTGGCGGCCTTGAGGGTGATGTCACCGACGATGCCGTGGCGGCCGTGGTCGTCCGCAAGCGTCAGGGGCGGGGCGTCTGGCAGGTGCAGATCAAGGGTGTGGGCAGCGGCGCTGCAAGGCTGGGCGAGGGCCGCGACCAGCCCGGCTGCGCCGATGCGGCGCAACAGGGCGCTCAAGTGACTCATGGCAGTAACCCGCTAAACAAAGGCTTTCATTTCTTGGTTTCTGGCAGCATAGGCAAGAAAGCGGCGGTATGCACTTGGGGCGGGTCATGCTTTGGTAGCAGGGCTGACGTCGCCGTGGGCGACGCCAGCCTGCGCAGCATCAGGCGTGTTTGGCAGGACGGCGGGTGTACCAACCGTAGGAAGCGATGGCGGCGTAGCACACCGCAGGCACCAGCAGGGAGAACGACAGGGTGCTAAAGTCGGCGACCAGGCCGGTCAGCGGCGGCACGATGGCGCCACCCACGATGGCGCAGCAGATCAGGCCCGAGCCCTCGGCCGAGCGTGCGCCCAGACCTTCACAGGCCAGGGCGAACAAGGTCGGGAACATCACCGAGTTGAACAGGCCCACGGCCAGGATCGACCAGCCTGCCACGGCGCCCTGGCTGTTGGCGGCCAGCAGGATCAACAGGATCGAGCAAGTGGCGGCGCAGGCCAGCACCTTGCCCGGGGCGAAGCGGCGCAGCAGGGCGGCACCGATGAAGCGGCCCACCATCGCGCCACCCCAGTAATAGGCCACGTGCTTGCCGGCCAGTTCGGCGCTGAAGCCGAAGGTGTTGTCCTGCATCAGGAAGTTGGTCAGCAGGCTGCCGATGGCCACTTCTGCACCCACGTAGAAGAACAGGCTGGCGGCACCCAGGGCAAAGCGTGGGCGCTTGAGCAAGCTCAGCGCTGCCAGCGGGTTGCTGGGCGCGGTATGGATGCCGGCGGGCAGTTGCTTGCGCTGCTGCCATACCACCAGGGCCACGGCCACCAGCGCCAGGGCGATGCCCAGGTAGGTGTGGCTGATGACTTGGGCTTCTTCGGCCAGGAACGCGGTGAGGGCGGCCGGCGTCAGGCTGGCCGGGTCCACGGCGTTGAGGGTGCCCAGGATCAGGATCGCGCCCAGGTACGGGGCTACCGTGGTGCCCAGGGAGTTGAAGGCATGGGCGAAGGTGACGCGGCTGTGGGCGGTCTTGGTCGGGCCCAGCAGGTTGATCAGCGGGTTGGCCACCACTTGCACGATGGTCACGCCGATGGCCAGCACGAACAGCGCGCCCAGGAACGCACCGAACAGGCCCACCAGCGCCGCCGGCACAAATAGCAGGCAGCCGGCGGCCATGGTCACCAGGCCAATCACCGCCGCCTGCATGTAACCCACGCGGGCCAGCAGCAGGCCGGCGGGGATGGAGGCAATCACATAGGCCAGGAAGAACGAAGACTGCACCAGCATGGCCTGGGCATAGGTCAGGCTGAACAGGCTTTTGAGTTTCGGGATCAGCACGTCATTGAGACTGGTGATGCTGCCGAAAATGAAAAACAGGGAAAACACGAAGAAACTCAGTCGCTGAACGTTGCCGGTGGCAAGGGCGTTCGGCTCGGATTTGGCAGTGGCAGTGCCGTGCATGGGGCTGCTCTCGGAATTTATTTATGCTTGAAGGAAAAAAGGCATACGCAGGCAGCGTGTATGCAGTGAACGTGGAACCGCAGATCCGTCAGGGTTGGGCGGCGGATAATACTATTGTGGTGATGAAACTCAACCGCATTGTGCTAGCAGCTGCACTATCGTTCTAGATTCGATCCTGCCAGGCGGACCGGGAATGGGTTTCGCGGAAAATTTTCAGGGTAATCAAGGGCCCAGCGCAGCCTTCGGCAGCTACAGAGGCGGGGTAGGCACTGTGGGAGCAAAGCTTGCTCGCGAGGGGCCCTCACTGGCGCCATCGCGAGCAAGCTTTGCTCCCACAGTGGTGACCTTCACAAGACAGTTGCTGCTACAGGGGGGAGGGTACGCTTACGTGTAGCAGCGGCCGCCAGGCCGCGTCACAGGCACTGCGCAGTAGTTGATCCACCGAGCTGTCCGTGGCGCAGCCTTCGGCAGCTACAGGTCGGCGGCGTCTGCATCGCGGCCAAGGCCGGCTCCTACCACGGACGGCGTAGGAGCCGACCTTGGTCGCGATGCAGGCGACGCCATTACAAGACAGTTGCTGCTACAGGGGTACGCTTACGTGTAGCAGCGGCCGCAAGGCCGCGTCACAGGCGCCGCGCAGTTGCTGATCCACCGCGGTGTCCGTGACGCAGCCTTCGGCAGCGGCTACGGGTGTATAGGTTTCTTAAGAAACCTGTACATAAATTAAATATTGTACAATTATGGTGGGTATCAACCGCAGGAGAAGACGATGCGCACATGCCTGGCTCTATTGGCCTGCCTGCTGCTGGCCAGCTGCACCAGCGTCAACGTCCAGCACTACGCCAACGAGCGTCCCACCCTGGACTTGGTCGCTTTCTTCTCCAAGCCTGTACAAGCCTGGGGCATGTTCCAGAAGCGCTCCGGCGAGGTCGCCAAGCGCTTCCACGTGACCATCGCCAGCCACCGCGAAGGCGAGCGGCTGATTCTGGATGAGCGTTTCGTCTATAGCGACGGCACCCGCCAGCAACGCATCTGGACCCTGACCCCCGACGGCCCCGGCCGCTGGCGGGGCCGTGCGGGCGATGTGGTAGGCGAGGCGGTGGGCGAGGTGGCAGGCAATGCCCTGCACTGGCGTTACCGCCTGGACCTGCCCGTGGACGACAAGCACTGGGTGATGGACATGGACGACTGGATGTACCAGATGGACGACGACACCCTGATCAACCGCACGCGCATGAGCAAGCTGGGCGTGGACGTGGGTGAGGTGACGCTGTTCTTCCGTCGCCAGTCGCCATGAGTGCCCCCACGCGCCTGGGCCTGGTGCTGGGCGATCAGCTGTCCTTGAACCTCGATCTGCTTCAGGCACTGGACCCCACCCGGGACGCGCTGCTGATGGCGGAAGTGGAGGGCGAGGCGCGCTACGTGCCCCACCACCCGCAAAAGATCGTGCTGATTTTCTCGGCCATGCGCCACTTCGCCCAGGCCCTGCGCGAGCAAGGCTGGACCGTGCACTACGTCACCCTGGATGCGCCAGGCAACAGCGGCAGCATCG
>KI547177.1:102768-104268 GCA_000497835.1 gamma proteobacterium L18
GCCGTTGGCAGGCTGCGCTGGATGCCGATGAGGTGCACGTGACCGAGTGCGGTGAATGGCGCCTGGAGCAGGCCATGGTCAACTGCGGACTCCCACTGGTGTGGCACGCTGACCGGCGTTTCTTCTGCTCACGCCAGGCGTTCGCCCGCTGGGCCGGGGACCGCACGCAATTGCGCATGGAGGACTTCTACCGCGGCATGCGCAAACGCAGCGGCCTGCTGATGCAGGCCGACGGCACCCCTGCAGGCAGTGCCTGGAATTTCGACCGGGAAAACCGCAAGGCCCTGCCGCGCAAACTGCACGGGCCGTTCCCCGCGCATTTCCCGCTGGACGCCATCACCCTGGAGGTGATCGAACTGGTGCGCGCACGCTTCAGCGACCACTACGGCAGCCTTGACGGTTTCGATTACCCGGTCACCCATGCCCAGGCCCAGAGCCTATGGCAGCATTTCCTTGACTTTGGCCTGGCGGCCTTCGGTGATTTTCAGGACGCCATGGCCGAAGGCGAGCCGTTCCTGTTCCACTCGCGCATCAGCGCGGCCTTGAACATCGGCCTGCTCGACGTGCGGCAATTGTGCGCTGACGTTGACCGGGCCTATCGTCAGGGCCGGGTACCACTCAATGCTGCCGAGGGCTATATCCGCCAATTGATCGGCTGGCGCGAATACGTGCGCGGCATCTACTGGCTGCGCATGCCCGAGTACGCCGGCCTCAATGGCCTGGGCAACCAGCGCGCATTGCCCGAATTCTACTGGACCGCCGACACCGACATGCGTTGCATGGCCCAGGTGATCGGCCAGACCATGGCGCTGGGCTATGCCCACCATATTCAGCGGCTAATGGTGACGGGCAACTTCGCCCTGCTGGCGGGGATTGCACCGCCTGAAATTTGCGAGTGGTACCTGGCGGTCTATCTGGACGCGTTCGATTGGGTAGAACTGCCCAATACCCTGGGCATGGTCATGCACGCGGATGGCGGGTTTCTGGGCTCCAAACCCTATTGCGCCAGTGGGCGCTACATCCAGCGCATGTCCGACCACTGCAGCGAGTGCCGTTACCGGGTGGATCATGCGGTGGAGGAGGACGCCTGTCCGTTCAACGCGTTGTATTGGCATTTTCTGATGCGCCATCGCCAGACGCTTAGCGACAACCCGCGCCTGGCGCCGGTGTACCTCAACCTCAATGGCTTGCCGGCGGAACGGCGTGACGCGCTGTGGCAGCGTGGCGAGCAGTTGTTGGCGCGGCTGGATGCGGGGGAGCGGCTATGAAGAAGGCGCACCTGCCGAGCAAGACCTGCGTGGTGTGCGGCTTGCCGTTCAGTTGGCGCAAGCGCTGGGCGCGGTGTTGGGATGAGGTGCGCTATTGCTCCGAGCGCTGCCGCCGGCACCGCAGTGCCGTGGATACACCAGACGCCTGAGGCGTTGCTAATGGCCTCATCGCGAGCAAGCTTTGCTCCCACAGCGTTGACCACACCTGAGTCGTACACCCGTGGGGGCGGTC
>KI547177.1:104889-119446 GCA_000497835.1 gamma proteobacterium L18
TGCAGGCGACGCCGTTTCAGCTACGGAATCACCTTGGAGGCTTCGCGTGCCTGCTCCTTGCAGCGATAGATAAACGCCCGCAGATCACCGATCGGCATTGGCTTGCCGAAATACCACCCCTGGGCCATCTGCACCCCGGCATCGCGCAACACATTACGCTGGTGCTCGTGCTCCACGCCTTCGGCAATCATCTTCAGCCCCAGCGACCGGGCGATCTCGATGATATGGAACAGCAACGGGCTGCTGGCGCGATCGCTGCTGATTTCGTCGACAAACGCCTTGTCGATCTTCAGGTAATCCAAGTCATAGGTGGACAGGTACGACAGGCTCGAATTGCCGGTGCCAAAATCATCGATGGCCACCTTGAAGCCCTTGGCGCGGATCGACACCAGCACCTGCTTGGCCTTGTCCGGTACCATCAGGCCGCGCTCGGCGCCCACGCACTCGCCGGTGCGCAGGTTCATCACCGGCTGGTACAGCAGGAAACATTCGCGGTGCTTCAGCGCGCGCAGCAGCTGGGATTTGAACGACAGCCGCTGGCGCACGCCTATATAAAGCCCCTGGCCCAGAATAAGGCCGATCACCCCGCCCGCCAGCAGGTAGCCTGGCAGGTTGGCGAACACCAGCTGCGCCACGCGGCCTTCCAGCATGGCGGCGACCACCGAGGAGTCGTTGTCGGTGGAGGGCTGGATGAACACCAGCATGCCGTCGTCGAAAAACGAGGTGGGTTGCTGATGGTACTGGGCAAGCCACGCTGGCTTGAACTCGCCGCGGGTGCGCACGATGCTGGCGTCGCTGTTGCGGAAATGGGTGATGGCGATATCGGTTTGCCCGGCCCCCACGTCCAGCGCCAGCGAGGGGACGATGATGGCGGCGTAGCCTTCGTGCTCGTTGACCACGAAAGTGGTATCGGGGATGGCGGGCAGTGTCAGGTGAGTCCAGCGCCGCCCGCTGCGCACGGTCACGTGGTCCGGCGCGCCCAGGTCAATGCCGCCGGTGGGCACCGGAACGGTCGAACACAGCAACTGAGTGCCCTGGATATAGGCCAGACCCTGCAGGTAACTGCTTTCCAGCAGCAGGCGTTGCATCAGCGCCAGGTGGTCGGGCGAGCAAGGCGCAAGCCCTGCGCTGCGCTGGGCGTTGACGATCTGGTCGACCTGGGCCTGGGTGCTGACGGAACGGTGGATGACATCGGCGGTGAGGCTGTTCAACACCTCGCGTGCTTCTTCACGAGCGTGTTGCACGGCCAGGCAGGCAGACAACACAACCCCCGCGACAAACACCCCGGCGCCGGCCACTGCTGCCAGTTTCCGCATTGTCCTTCTGCGCATGTCCAGAGAGCTCCCCGTGCTGGTGTGAGAGCAAGACTAGACCACTACAGCACTGTAGCCGCACCTGCCTTGGAATCGCGTCGCCTGCATCGCGACTAAAGTCGGCTCCTACCACGGACGGTGTAGGAGCCGACTTCAGTCGCGATGGCGGTACAGCGAGTACCGCCTGTGTAAATGGTCAACAGGAAGGTTTGACACCTATCCCGCGCAACAACAACCCCGTCAGAAACCGCGAATACTGCTCCGCCAACAGCTCATCACTGCTGCCGGCAAACAACACCCCGAACAACGGCTGCGCAGTCGCAAAGAAGGTACAAGCCCCCACCAGCGCCACATGCAGCATGCGCGCATCCACCTGGGGCAACCCCGGCGCCGCCGGGCGGGCGTGCAGGATCGCCTCGCTCAAGGCCACGCCGCGCTGGGCGATCAGGTCCAGCACCTCGCCGGGCTGCGGGTCATTGCCCTGGTAGATCTCACGCAGCACCAACTGCACGAAATGCGGGTTCTGCCGCCCGATGTCGATGATCAGGCGAATGCGCCCATACAGCATCGCCTCCACGTCCTGACCGTCCGCCAACGCCTGGGCGCCCAGTTGCGTGACGTCCATCAGGTGCAGGGTGGCGGCGCGCAGCAGGCCGTCCTTGCCGCCGAAGTAATAGCGGATCAGCGCCGGGTCGACGTTCACCTGGCGGGCAATGTCCTGCAGGGTCAGGTCGGTGGGCGCGATGCTGCGCAGCAGCTCCAGGGTGGCGTCGATCAGGCCTTCGCGGCCAATCGCGACCTTTTGCGCCGGGCGTCCGCGCTTTTTCTTTTCGATGGGTATGTCCATGGAGCGCAATCATACCGTGGGGGAACACCATTTTGGGTAGCGGGGTGACAATTCGCTGCAGGCTGGTGCACGGGCTGTTTCAAGGGTGAATGTTCCCTTAGTGAAACCCATCAACCCCTTGATATTCATCGCTTTTAATTTAATTCCTTAAAAAAGGAATTAATGGCATTCAATCTGCATTGGTGCTGGGCATCCACCAGAGGAGAGCACCACCATGAACATTGCCATCATCGGCGCCGGCATCGGCGGCCTGTGCGCGGCCATCGCCCTGCGCGGCGCCGGTCACCAGGTCACTGTCTTCGAACAGGCCCAGGCCTTCATGCGCGTCGGCGCCGACATCAACCTGACCCCCAACGCCGTGCGCGCCCTCGACGGCCTGGGCGTGGGCGCCGCCGTGCGCGAACCGGCCGCCCGACCCACCCACCGCATCAGCCGCCTGTGGGACAGCGGCGAGGAAACCTCGCGCCTGGCCATGGGCGACAGCGCCGAACAGCAATACGGCGCGCCGCAGTTGACCATCCACCGCGCCGACCTGCTGGCCGCACTGGCCAGTGCCTTCCCCCTGGAAAACGTGCACTTCGCCAAGCGCTGCGAAACCATCGAACAGCACGAAGCCGACGTCACCCTGACCTTCGTCGACGGTACCCAGGCCCAGGCCGACCTGGTGATCGGCGCCGACGGCATCCACTCAGCCGTGCGCGCTACGATGTTCGGCGCTGAGCAACCACGCTTCACCGGCGTGGTGGCCTACCGGGCGGTGGTGCCGGCCAGCAAGGTGGCCCACGTGCCCGACCTGCAAGCCTTCACCAAATGGTGGGGCCCCAACGCCGAAAGCCAGATCGTCACCTTCCCGCTCAACCGCGGCCGCGACATCTTCATTTTCGCCACCACCGCCCAGGCCAGCTGGCACCTGGAAAGCTGGACCACCCGCGGCAGCGTCAGCGAGCTGCAAAGCGCCTACGCCGACTTCCACCCCGACGCCGTGGCGCTGCTGCACGCCTGCGACGAAGTGCTGAAAACCGCCCTGTACGAACGCGACCCGCTGCCCCACTGGACCCAGGGCCGATTGGCGCTGCTGGGCGACGCCTGCCACCCGATGATGCCGTTCATGGCCCAGGGCGCCGGGCAGGCCATCGAGGACGCGGTGGTGCTGGCCCGTGCGCTGAGCCTGCCCGACTCCGACCTGGGCACCGCGCTCACTGCCTACCAGACCGCACGCCTGGCGCGCGCCAGCCAGATCCAGATCGGCTCGCGCGGCAACCAGTGGCTCAAGGCCGGCGGCAACGCCGACTGGGTCTACGGCTACGACGCCTGGACTGTTGCCCTGGCGTGAACCCCTGACAATACGATCCCTGATGAGGCACAGCCGATGCTCAGTGAAGAAAAGAACAAGACCCTGACCCAAGTGGGCCCGGGCACGCCCATGGGCGATTACCTGCGCCGCTACTGGCAACCCATCGCCGGTGAAAGCGAGTTCGACGACAAGGCCATCAAGACCCTGACCCTGATGGGCGAGGACCTGGTGCTGTACAAGGACCTGAGCGGCACCTATGGCCTGATGGACCGCCGCTGCCCGCACCGCAACGCCGACATGTCCTACGGCTACGTCGAGCAGACGGGCCTGCGCTGCAGCTACCACGGCTGGCAGTTCGACAAGCATGGCGGCTGCCTGCACCAGCCCTACGAAGACACCTGCGACCCCAGCGGGCGCATGCGCAACAAAACCAAAATCAAGGCCTACCCGGTGGTGGCCAAGGCCGGCTTGCTGTGGGCCTATCTGGGCCCGGCGCCCGCGCCGCAGCTGCCGGACTGGGAGCTGTTCAACTACAAGAACGGCTTCGCCCAGGTCGTCTGCGCCGAGATCCCCTGCAACTGGTTCCAGTGCCAGGAGAACTCCATCGACCCGGTGCATTTCGAGTGGACCCACAACAACTGGACCCTGCGCCAGCAAAGCGACGACGTCGACTACGTGGGCACCCACCTGCAACTGGCCTTCGATGAATTCGAGCACGGCTTCGTCTACCGCCGCCTGCGTGAAGGCGAGGCCGACGACAACGTGATGTGGAACGTGGGCCGCGTGACCCTGTGGCCCAACGGCTTCTACCTTGGCCACCACTTCGAATGGCGCGTGCCCATCGATGACTACCGCACCCTGAGCATCCTCTGGGTATTCAGCCGCGTGCCCAGCGAGCAGGAACCCTACGTGCAGGACAAGATCCCGACCTGGTACGGGCCCATCAAGGACCCGGTCACCGGCCGCTGGATCACCAGCCACGTGGCCAACCAGGACTTCGTGGTGTGGGTGGGGCAGGGCACGGTCACCGATCGCACCCGCGAACACCTGGGCCAGAGTGACCGCGGCATCGTGATGATGCGCCGGCGCTTTTTCGAGGAACTGGATGCGTTGCGCGAAGACCCGGCGCATGTGCCCAAGGGGCTGATCCTGGACCCGGAGAAGAACCGCGATGTGTACCTGCCGTCGGCCTGTCGCGATGAGCTGATCCGGGGCTTGCCGCGTGAGCAGTTGGCGGCGCACCCGTTGCTGGGGCCTTACCTGAAGGACTTCTTCGGGCAGGCGGGGCAGCCGGAGCCTGTGCGCGCTGCCTATGAAAAAGCGGTCGGGCAGGCCATGCAGGGTGCGAAGTTTTTTGCGGTGCATGGTAGTCGCGATAGGTAGATCGGTGTTGTTTGCTTCCCGAGCTTCGCTCGGGAAACGGCCCCCACAAACCCAAAACAACCAAGGTGTCATCCCATGAAACCTCTGATCCGCTGGTGCTTGACCTTGATATTGATCACCCCACTGGCCCACGCCGAGCCCCAGGACGTCACCTTCCTGATGCCCGCGCCACCCAACCTGCCAGGCTTCGCCCCCTGGATCATCGCCCAGCAAAAGGGCTACTACGCCCAGCTGGGCCTGCGGGTCAACTGGGTGGCCGCCAAGGGCGGCGTCGACGTGGCCAAGCAAGTCGGCGCCGGCAATGCCCTGTTCGGCGCCGCCAGCGGTGACGTGCCGATCATCGTCCGCGCCAACGGCGTGCCGGTGCGCAACGTCGCGGTGCTGGGCACTCACGGCTACACCCTGCTGGCCACCGACGCCGCCCAGCACATCGACAGCCTTGCGCAGTTGCGCGGCAAGACGGTGACGGTGATGTCCTACTCCGACTCGCTGTACTACGCCTTGCTGGCCTCGCTGCGCAAGGCGGGCATCGGCAAGGACGAGGTCAATATCCAGGCTGCCGGGCCCGCCGGGGTGTGGCAGCTGCTGGCCGACGGCAAGGCCGACGCCATGGCCGGTTCGCCCGACTGGGTGGTGAATGCCGAGGAGGCGGGGCGCACGCTGCAACTGATCCCCCAGGCGCAGATGTTCGACGGCATGGCGCAGTCGATCCTGGCCTCCGATGACGCCATCGCCCACCACCCCGAGCTGGTGCAGAAGATGGTCACCGGCACCTTGATGGGCCTGCGCGATATCCTCCAGGACCCGGCCCAGGCGGCCAAAACCTTCGCCATGGCGGTGCCTGCGTACCAGGGCAAGGAGCAGAAGGTGCAGCAGATCCTGGCGCTGTACACCCGCTACGTGTACGGCCAGCAGGAACATTTGGGCGAAATGCAGCCCGAGCGCGTTGCCCAGTCGGTGCGCTTCTTCAGCGACGAGGGCATCGTCAAGCAGGCCTTGCCCACCGACGACTACTACACCAACCGCTTCATCGGCGCGCTGCCGTAGCGGCAGCCGCTTCAACCTTCAAACCCGATCAATTTCATTCACTGGGCAGGCGGTGCCGCCAAGGGGCGCACGGCATGCCACGCAGAGGTGTGGGCGATGACTTTATTCAAGTGGACTGCAGTAGCCGTGGGCATGGGCCTGATCAACGCACCCGCCGTGATGGGCGCCGCGTTCGTCAGCGACCAGGCCGGGGCCAAGGGCTTTGTCGAGGATGCTTCACTGAACCTGTTGTTGCGCAATTACTACTGGAACCGCGATAACCAGAACGGCGCGCCGGATGCCCGTGACTGGACCCAGGGGTTGCAGGGCGTGTTCACCTCCGGGTTCACCCAGGGCACCGTGGGGGTAGGGGTGGACGCCTTCGGCTACATGGGCTTGAAACTGTGGGCGCCGGATGAATACGCGGTGCCCGGTTTTACCTCCGGCAACCTCACCGAAGGCGCCGACGGCCACCCCGACAGTAGCTACGGCAAGGCCGGCGCGGCGCTGAAGGTACGGGTGTCGCGCACCTTGCTCAAGGTCGGCGACATGCAACCCAGCACCAGCCCGGTGTTCGCCGTGGGCGGCAGCCGCCTGACCCCGGTCACCGCCAGCGGCATCCAGTTGATGAGCAGCGAAATCGACAACCTGGACCTGGAAGCCGGGCACTTCTACTCGGCCACCAGCCAAGACCAGACCAACCGCAACGGCAGCCTGTGGGCCGCCTACGCCAACCGCCCGTCCAACGCCATGGACTTCGCCGGCGGCCGCTACGCCCTGGCCGACACCCCGTGGAGCTTCGGCCTGTACGGCGGCCGCCTGCAGGATATCTGGGACCAGTACTACAGCAACATCAACTACACCAAGGCGCTGTCGGACAGCCAGTCGCTGGCCGTTGACTTCAACTACTACTACACCCGCGACCAGGGCGCGGCCAAGGCCGGCACCCTCGACAACAACACCTTCTCGATTGCCGCCGGTTACACCTTCGCCTCGGCCCACACCCTGACCTTGAGCTTCCAGAAGGTCAACGGCGACACCCCGTTTGACTACGTGGGCACGGGGGATGACAACAAGCCCGGCGACTCATGCTTCATCGCCAACTCCGTGCAGTACTCGGACTTCAACGGCCCGGGGGAAAAGTCCTGGAAGCTGCAATATGACCTGAACATGGCCGCCTTCGGCGTGCCGGGCCTGACCTTCATGACCCGCTACGTGTACGGCTACCACATCGACGGCACGCACCTGTCGCCCGACAGCGCCTACTTCGGGCTCTACGGCGCCGATGAACGCCACCATGAAACCAACGTCGAGGCCAAGTACGTGATCCAGTCGGGGCCGGCGCGGGACTTGTCCATCAAGGTGCGGCAAGCCTGGCACAGCGCCACGGCGGGGCAACTGGATGGCGATGCCAATGAGTTCAGGTTGATTGTCGATTACCCGATAGCGGTGTTCTAAGCTGCCCTCGTAGCAGCGACTGCCTTGAAATGGCGTCGTCTGCATCGCGACTAAAGTCGGCTCCTACGCGGTCCGTGGTAGGAGCCGGCCTTGGCCGCGATGCAGACGCCGCCGTCCTGTAGCAGCTGCCGAAGGCGGCGTCTGGCGCACGCGGTGTATCAGGTATACCGCAGTGCCGGTGACGCGGCCTGGCGGCCGCTGCTACAGGGATCAACGCGTTGGTTTTATAAGGCGTGATCCACCACCACCTGTAACATCTGCCGCGAGCAGCGCTCCACCCGTGCCTGCACGCCGTACACGTCCTGGAACAGCAACGGGTTCAACACCTGATGCGGCGTGCCGCAGGCATACAGCTTGCCATCCTCCAGCACCACCAATTGATCGGCATAACGCGCCGCCAGGTTGATGTCGTGCAGCACCACCACGGCAATCAGCTGATGCTGCACCACCTGCGCGCGCACGCATTCCATCATCTTGAGCTGGTAGTTGAGGTCCAGCGCGCTGGTGGGTTCGTCCAGCAGCATCACCTGGGGTGTGCGCGCCACCACCTGGGCCAGGCTGACCAGTTGCCGCTGCCCACCCGACAGGCTGTCCAGCGCGGTGTCGCCCAGGTGGGCGATGCCCAGTTGCTGCAGCGCGGCCAGGGCCTGCTGCACGGCAGCTTCGCCACGCAGGCTGGCGTCCTTGGCGCGCACGGCGGCCAGCACGCATTCCAGTACGCTAAGGGCCAGGTTGGGCGGCAGGGTCTGGGGCATGTAGGTCACGCGCTGGCCGCGCTCGCCAGGGTCTAGGGCCATCAGGTCGGTGCCGTCCAGGTGCAGGCCGCCGCTGCAGGTTTCCAGGCCCGCCATGGCCCGCAGCAGGGTGGATTTGCCGGCACCGTTGGGGCCCAGCAGGGCGGTGAGGGTGCCGCGCTGCAGCGCCGGCCGGGTCAGGTCGTGCACCACCGGGCGGCGGCCATAACGCACGGTCAATTGTTGGGTGGCCAGGCTCATGGGCGCGCTCCTCGTTTGAACACCAGCACCACGAACACCGGCACCCCGACCAGGGCGGTGACGATGCCTACCGGCACCACCACGCCCGGCAGGATCAGCTTGCTGGCAATGGACGACAGCGACAGCAGCCAGGGGGGCGGGTTGCAGGTGGTGTTGCAGTTGCCTCGCGCATAAGCCGGGGCCCCTGTATCAGCTACCGGCTTTTTCGGCGGGGGCCTGGGTCTGTTGCTGGGCTTGCTGGTGAGCGCTGGCGACGGCGCGTTCCTGTTGCTGTTGCTCGTAATGGGCCATGGCGTGGTCGCGGGCAGCGTCCATGCGCGCGGCAACGATATCGCCACCGCCTTCGGCCATCGCCGCCACCGAGCTGCCCATCAGACCCACCAGTACCAGCATTTTGACGATTTTCATGATTATCTCCGCTTTCAAGGGGGCCTGAGTGGCCCGGTGAAACAAGAATGCCGGTGGGGCACTTTCAGGCAGTTCGCCGGTGCCTAAATAATTTGACAGGAGGGGATGGTCCGGCACACCGCATTGCCTGTATCGCGACTGAAGTCGGCTCCTATCACGATCGGGGTAGGAGCCGACTTCAGTCGCGATACAGGCGCCGCGGTGCATTTACAGGCAAAAATCCGATACTGATAATTAGCATTAGCAAATGCGTTCTCGAGTCTTGCTCCTTGACCCCGCCATCCATTCCCAAAAACGGTTTCTTCTTCACCGAGCATTACCAATGGCTGCTGGGCCATGTGCGGGGCAATCTCAATTGCAGGATGGACGCCGAGGACACCGCGGCCGAAACCTTCTACCTGGCTGAAACCTTGCGCGTGCAGGTGCGCCACTACGGGCCATGGCTGACCCTGGTCAGCGCCCGCGCCTGAAGGGGTGGTGTGGTGTGTCAGGTTCGGTGAGGTTGGCCAGGACGCCGCCTTAGGTAGCTGCTACACCGACCTGTGGGAGCAAAGCTTGCTCGCGATGGCATCGACGCCATCATCCAGAAAAACCGCGTCGCCTGCATCGCGGCCAAGGCCGGCTCCTACCACCGATGGCGTAGGAGCCGACCTTGGTCGCGATGCAGACGACGCCGTTGTAGCAGCGGCCGTAAGGCCGCGTCACTGGCGCCGCGAGCCCCTCATCAAAAAAACACCATTGATCTGTCCAGTTTTTTGCCACTGAAGGCACTTACTCCTGTCAGTCAATTTTCCAGGAGAATGCAGTGCCTCGCTATTGGTCCCGCTCCGTTGCCCTAGCCCTGTCCCTGAGTGCCGGCGCCTCGCTGGACGCCAGCCTGCTGGGCAATCGCCAGGCACCGGCGATCAAGGGCAGCATGAGCGCCGAAGCCGCCATGAGCCAGGCGCTGGTGGGCAGCGGTTATGCACTGCGGGTCACCGACAGCGGCCACTTCAGCGTGCAGCGGGTTGCCAGTGGCGCGCTGGAGGTGGGCGTCACCACCATCGACAGCGTCACCTACTTGGGCAACCCACGGCTGACGCTGGTGTCGCTCAAATACACCTTCTGCCGGGCAGGGGCTCTATTCGGTCACCAGCGGCCCCGCCAGGTATTGCTCGTCCGTCACCTTCTCCAGCCACTCGACGTTCTTGCCATCGAGCATTTCGGTCATGGCCAAGTGCGACATGGCGGTGGTGGCCGACGCGCCGTGCCAGTGGCGTTTGCCGCAGGCACACGAAACAACGTCGCCTGCGCGGATTTCGGTGCGCGGGCCGCCCTCACATTGGGTCCAGCCCACACCGCTGAGCACCACCAGCGTCTGCCCCAGCGGGTGGGTGTGCCAGGCGGTGCGGGCGCCCGGCTCGAAGGTAACGATGGCGCCGCCCAGGCGGGCGGGCTCTGCGGCCTGGAACGGGCTGTCGATGCGCACCGCGCCGGTGAACCAGGCTTCAGGGCCTTTGATGGACGGCTTGGTGCCGCTGCGGACGATGGTTTGGGACGCTTGGGTCATGGGGTGATCCTGTGAAGACAAAGGGGTTGATGATTCGGCCGGTTTTACCCGGCCGGCAAAGACGTCCTTGAGCACCGGCACCGCCGACATTGCCTTGGGCCAGCCGACGTAGAAGGCCAGGTGGGTGACCACTTCAGCGGCCTGGGCCTGGGTCAGGCCGTTGTCCATGGCGCGGTTGAGGTGGAACGGCAGTTGCGCGGCCTGGCCCTGGGCGATCAGCGCCGCCACGGTGACCAGGCTGCGGTCGCGGGCGCTCAGGCTGGCCTGGCGCCAGAGGTCGCCGAACAGCACCTCGTTGGTGTAGCGGGCCAGTTCTGGCGCCACATCACCTACGCCTGCGGCCACGGCGGCACGGCGCTTTTCCTCGCTGCCCGGGTCCAGCGTCAAGGGGGCAGCGGGCGGCGGCGCGATCTGCGCGGCCGCAATGTGCCGTTCACTGAATACCTGCTTGGCCACGCCCGCCGCCGACATCGCGTTGGGCCAGCCGGCGTAGAACGCCAGGTGAGTGATCAGCGCACTGATCTCATCGGGTTTCAGGCCGTTGTCCAGGCCCAGTTTGATGTGTCCGGTCAGCTGCGCGGACTGGCCGCTGGCAACCAAGGCGGCCAGGGTGATCAGGCTGCGGTCGCGCGGTGCCAGCTCCTGGCGTTTCCACACCTGCCCGAACAACAGGTCGGTGGTGTACTGGTACAGTTGCGGCGTCACTTGCAGCACGTCCGGTGACGGCTTGGGGTCGGGCCGTGGCTGGCCCTGTTCAGCGTCGACGACGGCCGAGCAGAGCAGGGTGGCAAAGGTGGTGGCGGTGATCAGTTTCATCGGGTGATCCTGGCTGAAAAGGGGAGGGAGCCGATCAAACGGCTTCCGGCGCTGGCAGCGAGCCCATGTCGATCACGAAGCGGTAGCGCACGTCGGCACGCTCCATGCGCTCGAAGGCTTCGTTGATCTGATCCATGCGGATCATTTCGCAGTCCGGCAGGATGTTTTTCTCGGCGCACAGGTCGAGCATTTCCTGGGTTTCGCGAATGCCGCCGATGGGCGAGCCGGCAATGCGCCGACGGCCGAGGATCATCGGCACGGTGTTCTGCTCATCCATGGGGCCCACCTGGCCGACGATGACCAGGGTGGCGTCCACGTCCAGCAGCGCCACGTAGCCGTCCAGCGGATGCTTGACCGGCACGGTGTCGATGATCAGGTCGAAACTCGACGCGGCCGCCGCCATGGCAGCGCTGTCGTTGGACGGCAGCAGGCGCGCGGCGCCCAGTGCCAGGGCGTCGGCTTCCTTGTCGCGGGTACGGCTGATGACCGTGACGTCAGCGCCCATGCCCACGGCCAGCTTGACCGCCATGTGGCCCAGGCCACCCAGGCCGATCACCCCGACCCGGCTGCCCGGCACCACGTTCCAGGTGCGCAGCGGCGAGTAGGTGGTAATGCCGGCGCACAGCAGCGGCGCGACGCGGGCCAGGTCCAGGCCGGCCGGCACGCGCAGGGCAAACTCTTCGCGCACCACCAGGTGCTTGGAGTAGCCGCCGAAGGTGTTTTCACCGGTGACGCGGTCCTTGCCGTTGTAGGTGTTGGTGTTGCCGTCGCGGCACAGTTGTTCTTCGCCCTTGCGGCACTGGTCGCAGGTCATGCAGGCGTCAACCATGCAGCCTACGGCCACGGCGTCACCGACTTGATAACGCGAGACTTGGCTACCAACGGCGGTGACACGGCCGACGATTTCGTGGCCTGGCATGGCCGGGTACACCGTCCAGCCCCAGTCGTTGCGGGCGGTGTGCAGGTCGGAGTGACAGACGCCGCAGTACAGTACTTCCATGGCGATGTCGTTGGGGCGCAGCGCCCTGCGATCGAAACGCAGGGGCGCGAGGGGGCTTTGCGGGGTCTTGGCGGCGTAGCCGATGGTCTTCATTGCTTACCTTGAAAATGAGCCGATCAGTGCAAAGGCTCATGGTAGGCAAACCGGACCCATGGAAAAACCGCTATAAAGTGAATGAAGTCATGAGCAAGGCTCACTAATCGGCGCCGGATCCCTGACCAGCCATAGCGCGCACAGCATGCTGGCCACGGCAAAGCCTGCGATCACGGTGGCCATGGGCCGGGGCGTGCCATCGGCGAAGGCGCCGACCATCCCCGAGCCGATGATGCCGGTGCCGTACTGCAACGCGCCGACCAGGGCCGACACGGCGCCCGCCACCTCGGGAAAGCCTTGCAACGCGCCGACAATGGAGTTGGCGATGATCAGGCCGGCGCAGGCGACAAACACGAACAGCGGCACCACTAGCCCCATCAGCCCGGCGATGCCACCCCAGGCGTCCACCGCCAGCCACACACCGGCCAGGGCGGCCACGACCGTGCCGATGCGCATCAACTGATCACTGCCCAGGCGTTTGACCAGGCGGGCGTTGACCTGGTTCGCCAGCATGATGCCGACCACCCCGGCGGCGAAGATCACCCCGTAGCCCTGGGGCGAAAGGTGGTAGTAATCGATATAGGCGAACGGCGTGCCGGCGATGTAGGCGTACATGGCGCCGTAGAAACAGCCACCGGCGCTGGCGTAACCGATGATGCGCCGGTCGGTCAGCAACTGCCCGTAGCGCGTGAAGGCCTGGCTCAAGGGCGCGTGGTTGCGCCGCGCCGCAGGCAGGGTCTCGGGCAGCGTATAAAGCGCCCCCAGCGTGAGCGCGGCGAAGGCCGTCATGGCCCAGAAAATCAGCTGCCAGGAACCCAGCTTGAGTATCAGGCTGCCCACGCTTGGGCCGATCAGCGGCGCCACGGCCATCACCGTCATCAGCGTGGACAGCATCTGTGCGGCGCGGTGGCCCTGGTACAGATCGCGGATCATGGCGCGCGCCAGCACCACGCTGGCGCAGGCGCCCACGGCCTGCACGGCGCGCCAGGTGATGACCATCGGCGCGCTGGTCGACAGGGCACAGCCTGCACAGCCGGCGATAAACAACAGCAGGCCCACCGCCACCGGCAGACGCCGCCCATAGCGATCCCCCAGCGGGCCCCACAGCAACTGCCCCAGGCTGAAACCGATCAGATAGCCGGAGATGGTCATCTCCAACTGCCCGGCGCTGGCGTGCAGGGCCTGGGCCATGACGGGCATGGCGGGCAGGTAGACGTCGGTCGAAATCGACGCGAACGCCATCAGGGCGCTGAGTATGGCCAGCAGCCACAGGCTTTGCTTGTCCGAAGGGGGAGCATGTTGGGTGTGCGGCATGGTCTGGGTGACTCTCGATGTTCACGGGCAGGCGATGGAACGGTACACTCTAAATTCCTGTGCTGCGTTCAACAATTGGCAGTTCGTTTAATGGTCAGATGAGGGGTATTCATAAATGATCCGTGCCGGCTTGCCAGAACTCACGGCCTTCGTCGCAATCGCCGAGCAGCGCAGTTTCAGTGGCGCGGCGCGGGCGCTGGGGGTTTCGCCTTCGGCGTTGAGCCATTCCATGCGTGGACTGGAAGCGCGTCTGGAACTGCGGTTGTTCAACCGCACCACCCGTTCGGTGGCGCTGACGGAGGCGGGGGAACAACTGTTCCACCGGGTGCAGCCGCTATTGGGCGATCTGGAAAGTGCGGTCAACGAGGTCACCTCGGAGCGCAACACGCCTACAGGCTCCATTCGCCTGAGTGCGTCGGAGTCATCGTTCAAGCTGCTGATCCGTCAGGTGATACCGCAGTTTCTGGAGACCAACCCGCAGATCCACATCGAATGCGTGGCCGACAGCCGCCTGGTGGATATTGTGGCAGACGGTTTCGACGCCGGTATCCGCCTGTATGACGATGTGCCCCGGGACATGATCGCGGTGCGTTTCGGCCCTGACGTGCGCTTTGCCGCCGTGGCCTCGCCGCAGTACCTGGCCCGCCACCTGGCGCCCAAGGCGCCCCATGACCTGAAGGCACATCGCTGCATTCGTTTTCGCTTTGCCAGCGGCACGTTGTTCCGCTGGGACCTGGACCATCTGGGGCGCTCGGCGAGCCTGGATGTGGATGGGCCGATGACCATGGACAACATCAACCTGATGACCGAGGCGGCGTTGGCGGGGATCGGCATTGCGTGGGTGCCGGAGCATCAGGTGGAGGAGCATGTGCAGGCGGGCAGGTTGATCAATGTGTTGCCTGAGTGGGGGCCTTACTACCCGGGGGCCTGCCTGTATTACCCGGCCAACCGGCACCCGCCGATGGCGTTGCGGATGTTTGCGGAGGCGGTGAGGGAGTGGGCGCGGGGTAATGAGTAGGCGCTGCTGCAAGGCTGCGGGGGGGGACGATGACGATCTTCTG
>KI547177.1:119889-140181 GCA_000497835.1 gamma proteobacterium L18
CGACTGAAAAAAGTGACCCGCCGTAAGGGCGGAAAGGTGATTCTGCATCACCCTCGATAATGGATATGCTCACGGTCTGCGGATCTCGCTTTTGCGGACTGTGGACATATCCATTATCGAGGGTGCGACCACCGACGGTTTCGCCCTTACGGCGAGTCACTTTTTGGCAGTCGCCCCAAAAAGTAACCAAAAAGGGCTCGCCCCTGCTTGGCCCCTACGCTGCGCTTCGGGTCCCCTCCTTCCGGCGTCGCCCACGCGGCTAAACGGCACCCGCTATAGAAGCGGGCGGGCTGCCGTTTCCTTCGGCTGCGCCGAAGGGCCCTGCGGGCAGCCGCGTGGGCAACGCCTCCAGTCGGGCCTACGCTTAACGGGGCCAAGATCAAGATCAAAAGCAAGATCAAAAGCAAGATCAAAAGCAAGATCAAAAGCAAGATCAAAAGCCACAGCCACAGGGCGCAGCTTCCGCGGCACGCGGTTTACTGCTCGCCGTACCAGTACTGAGCCGTGACACCCCCATCCATCAAAAAATCGCTACCGGTAATAAACGTCCCCTCCGCCCCCATCAGCAGCGCCGCCACCGCACCAACCTCATCCGGCGTACCCCCACGCTTGGCCGCGCTGGACTCGATCATGCGGCGGTAGCCATCCCCCCGCGGCCCATTGAGCTCATCGCGCGCCAGCGGCGTGAAAATGATGCCCGGGCTGATGGTATTGACCCGCGCCCCACGCTTGCCCCAGCGCACCGCCTCAGCCGCTACCCGCAAAGCGTTGCCACGCTTGGACAACTGGTACGCATTGAGCGGGTCCGTGACCTGATCAGGTTGGAGCATGGGCAATGCCAGCAACTGCTCAGTCGGGGTCAGGGCCAGCGCCTTGTTCTGCTCCGTGGTCAAGGCCGGAAGACGGTGACCCGATTGCGAGGCAATGACCACGGCCGAGCCCCCTTTGGCGATCACGTCGCCGAACAGCTCCAGCACCAGGGCAGTACCGTACAGATCAACGCGCAGAATGGTGGCCGGTGGCAATGGGGGGGGATTTCACTGTAGGGCAGCCCCCGGCCGGTGATAAGCCGGCCCGGCCTGCGTACCGTTGTGAGGGTATTTCATGAATGCTCTATGGCAGCCACGGCGTACCCCGCCTTCGGCAGCTACACCACTCACTGTGGGAGCGGGTTTTACCCGCGAAGAAGGTAGCGCGGACTTCCAGACGCACTGCGGTGTGCTTTTCGCGGGCAGAGCCCACTCCCACAAAGGCAGTTGCTGCTACAGGATCGCGTCGCCTGCATCGCGGCCAAGGCCGGCTCCTACCACGGACGGCGTAACCCGGCTCCCGCTACCGGTGGGAGGACCAGCCACCCCCCAGGGCTTGATACAGGCTCACCTGCGCCTGCAGTTGCGCCAGGCGGTTGCTGATCAGCGTCTGCTGGTTGCTGAACAGCGAGCGCTGGGCGTCCAGCAGGGTCAGGTGGCTGTCGATGCCGGTGCGGTAGCGCCGCTCGGCGAGGGTGAAGTAGCGCTGGCTGGCGTCGACCAGGTCAGCCTGGGCCTGCAACTGCTGGCGGTAGGTCTGCCGCGCCGCCAGGCCGTCGGACACTTCGCGGAAAGCGGTCTGGATGGCTTTCTCATAGGTGGTCACGCCAATGTCCTTCTGGATTTTCGCGTAGTCCAGGCTGGCCTTCAGGGCACCCGCGTTGAAGATCGGCAGGTTGATGGCCGGGGCGAAGGTCCAGGCGCCCGAGCCGCCCTTGAACAGCCCGGCAAGGCGCGCACTGGAGGTGCCGGCGCTGGCGGTCAGGGTGATGCTGGGGAAGAACGCGGCCCGCGCGGCGCCGATGTCGGCGTTGGCGGCCTTGAGCTGATATTCCGCCTCAAGGATGTCCGGGCGTCGATTCAGCAGGTCGGATGGCAAGCCTGCCGGCATGTCTGCCAGCAGGTCACCGGTCAATGGCCGGGAAGCTGGCAGATCGTCGGGCACCGGCGCCCCCAGCAACAGCTGCAGGGCGTTCTGGTCCTGGGCAACCTGGCGCTGATAGGTGGCCAGCGATGCCTTGGCGCTTTCCACCGAGGTGCGCGCCTGGGCCACGTCCAGCGCCGACGCCACGCCGATCTCGCTGCTGCGACCGGTCAGGTGCAGGCTTTGCTCGTACGTGGCCAGGGTGGCCTGGGTCAGGGCCAGCAATTCGCGGTCGGCCTGCCAGGTGAGGTAGGCGTTGGCGACGCTGGCCACCAGGCTGATCTGCACGCTGCGCTGGGCCTGGTCCTGGGCCAGGTAGTTCTGCAGGGCCGCGTCGCTGAGGCTGCGCACGCGGCCGAACAGGTCCAGCTCGTAGGCGCTGATGCCCAGGTTGACAGCGTATTCACCACCCACGCTGCTCGACCCGGTTTGCGACAGGTCGGCCGGGGTGCGGGCGCGGGTGGCCGTGGCGTTGGCGGTGACGGCGGGCAGCAGGTCGGCGCGCTGAATGCGGTACTGGGCCCGGTAGGCCTGCACATTCAGCACCGCCACCTTGAGGTCGCGGTTGTTGGTCAGGGCGGTCTGCAGCAGTTGCTGCAGGGCCGGGTCACGGAAGAAGTCGCGCCAGCCTGGCACGGCAGCCGAGGCCGCCGGTGCCTGCGCGTACTGCGCAGGCACCGGCGCAGTCGGCCGTTGGTAGTCAGGGATCAGCGAGCAGCCGTCAAGCACAGTCACGGCCACCGCCACTGCGATCAGTGTCTTTCTCATTGCACAGTCTCTTGGTTGGAGGGCGCCGCAGGCGTGGCCTTGCGCGCCCCCTTGAACAGCGTCGACACGCTGACGAAAAACATCGGTACCCAGAACACCGCCAGCACGGTGGCGGTGATCATGCCGCCGATCACCCCGGTGCCGATGGCGTGCTGGCTGCCCGAGCCGGCGCCGGTGGAAATGGTCAACGGCACCACGCCGAGGATGAACGCCAGGGAGGTCATGACGATGGGGCGCAGGCGCATGCGGCAGGCCTGGGTGGCGGCTTCGAACAGGCTCAGGCCTTGCTCGTGCAGCTCCTTGGCGAACTCGACGATCAGGATGGCGTTCTTCGCCGCCAGGCCCACGGTCACCAGCAGGCCGACCTGAAAGAACACGTCGTTGGACAGGCCACGCAGGCTGGTGGCCACCAGCGCACCGATCACGCCCAACGGCACCACGAGGATGACCGCGATGGGGATCGACCAGCTTTCATAC
Source organism: gamma proteobacterium L18 (assembly GCA_000497835.1). Classification (GTDB taxonomy): domain Bacteria; phylum Pseudomonadota; class Gammaproteobacteria; order Pseudomonadales; family Pseudomonadaceae; genus Aquipseudomonas. The sequence goes on from KI547177.1 coordinate 123,088, forward strand.
AGCGCCGCCAGGCACAGGAACACCACCAGGATCGAGATGGCGTACAGGGCGGGCGCCTGGGAGCCGGACAGGCGCTCCTCGTAGGACAGGCCGGTGAACGAGATGTCGACGCCGGACGGCAGTTCCTGGGCAATGCGTTCGACCTCGGCCATGGCTTCACCGGAGCTGTGGCCGGGGGCCGGAGTACCCAGGATTTCGGTCGAGGACACGCCGTTGTAACGCTCAAGCTTGGGCGAACCGTACACCCACTGGCCCGTGGCGAAGGCCGAGAACGGCACCATCTGCCCGCTGCTGTTGCGCACAAACCACTTGTCCAGGTCCTCGGCGTGCATGCGCGAATCAGGCTGGCCCTGCACATACACCTTCTTCACCCGGCCACGGTCGATGAAGTCATTGACGTAGCTGCTGCCGTAGGCCACCGACAAGGTGGTGTTGATGTCCGTCAGCGACAGGCCCAGCGCACGGGCGCGTTCGTCGTCGATGGTCAGGTGGTACTGCGGCTCGTCGGGCAGACCGTTGGGGCGCACGCCCGCCAGGATTGGGCTCTTGGCGGCCAGCTCCAGGAACTTGTTCCGCGCTTCCATCAGCTTGGCGTGGCCGACGCCAGCCTCGTCCTGCAGGTAGAAGTCGAAGCCGGTGGCGTTGCCCAGTTCCAGTACCGAAGGCGGTACCACGGCATACACCAGGGCGTCGCGGTACTTGAAGAACTCCTGCTGGGCGCGGGCGGCGATTTTGAACACCGAGTTGTCGGCGTTGCGTTCGTCCCATGGCTTGAGCAGCACGAAGGCGATACCCGAGTTCTGCCCGCGACCGGCAAAGTTGAAGCCGTTGACGGTGAACACCGAACTGACGGCATTGCCTTCGCCGTGCTCCTTGTCCAGCAGGTAACTGGACATGCGATCGAGCACCTTCTGGGTCTGCTCGGCCGAGGTGTTGGGCGGGGTCTGCACCTGGGTGAAGATCACGCCCTGGTCTTCCTCGGGCAGGAACGAGGTGGGGATGCGGGTGAACATCCAGATCATGCCGACCACCAGCAGCGCATAGGCCATGAAGGCCGGCACTTTGTGGCGGATGACATGCCCCACGCCGCGTTCGTAGCTGACGGTGGCCGCATCGAAACGACGGTTGAACCAGCCGAAGAAACCTCGCTTGGGCTGACCGTGGGCGTGCTCGTCGATGGGTTTGAGGAAGGTGGCGCACAGCGCCGGGGTGAACACCAGGGCGACGAACACCGACAAGGCCATGGCCGAGACGATGGTGATCGAGAACTGGCGGTAGATCACGCCGGTGGAGCCGCCGAAGAAGGCCATGGGCAGCAACACCGCCGACAGCACCAGCGCGATGCCCACCAGCGCTCCCTGGATCTGCTGCATGGACTTGCGCGTCGCCTCCTTGGGCGACAGGTGCTCCTCGGCCATCACCCGTTCGACGTTTTCCACCACCACAATGGCGTCGTCCACCAACAGGCCGATGGCCAGGATCATGCCGAACATGGTCAGGGTGTTGATGGTGAAACCGGTGGCGGCCAGGATCCCGAAGGTACCCAGCAGTACCACCGGCACGGTCAGGGTAGTGATGATGGTGGCGCGCAGGTTCTGCAGGAACAGCAGCATCACCAGGAACACCAGCACAATGGCTTCGCTCAGGGTATGGGCGACGCCCTTGAGCGACTCGGTGACCACCGGGGTGGTGTCGTACGGGTAGATCGCCTTCACGCCTGGCGGGAAGAACGGCTTGAGTTTGTCGACGGTGGCGCGGATGGCCTTGGCGGTGTCCAGGGCGTTGGCGCCGGTGGCCAGGCGAATGGCGATACCGGAGGCCGGGGCGCCGTTGGACTGGGCGTTGACGCTGTAGTTTTCACCGCCCAGGCCCAGGGTGGCCACGTCCTTCAGACGGACCTGCGAGCCGTCGGGGTTGACCTTGAGCAGAATCTCGGCGAACTGCTCGGCGCTTTGCAGGCGGGTCTTGCCGATGATGGTGGCGTCGAACACCGTGCCTTTCACCGCAGGCAGGCCGCCGATCATGCCGGAGGAAATCTGCACGTTCTGCGCCTGGATGGCCTCGGTCACGTCCACCGGGGTGAGCTGGTACTGGTTCAACTTGGCCGGGTCGATCCACACGCGCATGGCGTACTGGGTGCCCCACACCTGGAAGTCGCCCACGCCTGGGGTGCGCGAAATCGGGTCCTGCATGTTGGAGACGATGTAGTTGGCCAGGTCTTCCTTGGTCGACTTGCCGTCGGTGGACACCAGACCCACGAACATCATGAAGTTCTGCTGGTACTTGGTCACGCGCAGACCTTGCTGCTGTACCTCTTGCGGCAGCAGTGGAGTGGCCAGGCTCAGCTTGTTCTGCACCTGTACCTGGGCAATGTCGGGGCTGGTGCCCTGATCAAAGGTGACGATGATCTGCATGCTGCCGTCGGCGTTGCTGGCCGAGGAGATATAGCGCAGGTGGTCGATGCCGTTCATCTGCTGTTCGATGACCTGCACCACGGTGTCCTGCACGGTCTGCGCCGAGGCACCGGGGTAGCTGACCTGGATGGCAATGGCGGGCGGGGCGATGTTGGGGTACTGGTTGATCGGCAGCTTGAGGATGGCCAGGCCACCCACCAGCATGATCACCAGCGCCAGGACCCAGGCGAAAATGGGCCGGTCGATGAAAAACTTGGACATGGGTTACTCCGCTTTCGCGTCAGGGGCGGTGGCGTCGGACACCAGGGTTTGCTTGACCTCGTGGGCGACGACCTCGGCGCCGGGCTTGACGAACTGCAGCCCTTCGACGATGACCTTGTCGCCGGCCTTCAGGCCGTTTTCCACAAGAAGCTGGGTACCGAGGGTGCGGTTGGCGGTCAGCTCGCGCAGTTCGACCTTGTTGTCGGCGCCCACCACCAGCGCGGTGGAGTGGCCCTTGAGGTCGCGGGTCACGCCGGCCTGGGGTGCGAGGATGGCGTCCTGGGCGGTGCCGGTGGGAATCTGCGCGTGCACGAACATGCCTGGCAGCAGCAGGCGATCGGGGTTGGGGAACACGGCGCGCAGGGTCACCGAGCCGGTGGAGGGGTCCACCGACACCTCGGAGAACTCCAGGGTGCCCTGTTGCGGGTAGGTGCGGCCGTCTTCCAGGGTCAGGTTGACCTTGGCCTTGGTGCCGCCCAGGGTCTGCAGTTGGCCCGCGTCCAGGGCACGGCGCAGCTTGAGCATGTCGGCCGAGGACTGGGTGACGTCGACGTAGATGGGGTCCAACTGCTGAATGGTCGCCAACGCGGTGGCCTGGCCATTGGCGACCAGCGCGCCCTCGGTGACGGCCGAGCGGCCGATGCGGCCGCTGATGGGCGCCATGACCTGGGTGTAGCGCAGGTTGATCTGCGCGCTGCGCACCTGGGCTTCGGCCTGCAATTGCTGGGCGCGGGCGTTGTCGAACTCCTGCTTGCTGACGGCCTGCTCGTCGATCAACTGCCGGTAGCGGGTGGTCAGTGAGCGGTGCTGCTCAAGGCTGGCCTGCACGTTGGCCAGGGTGGCTTCGTAGGTGGCAGGGTCGATCTGGTACAGCTGCTGGCCGGCCTTGATGTCGCTGCCTTCCCGGAACAATCGCTTGAGCACAATGCCATCGACCTGAGGCCGCACCTCGGCCACCCGGTAGGCGCTGGTGCGCCCCGGCAAGTCTTGCGACAGGTTGACGGTGGTGGGCTGCAGGGTCACCACGCCCACCTCTTGTGCCTTGGGCGCGGGGGCAGGGGCGGGCTCCTTGCTGCAGCCGCCGAGCAGGGCAGCCAGGGTGACGGCCAGTGCCAGCGTGGAGACGATGGGGCTTGGTTGCATATAAACCTCGAAACGGGGCCGATCAGGCGCACGGGGGCCTGGGGCGAAAGTTGAGTCAGCAGGCTGCCGAGCAAATAAAAAAGGTGGATCGATGGTGGTGCCGGGAGGGGGGCTTTCAGCGCTCTTGTTGTTGGGTGCTGTATGGGGGAAAAGGGCGGGCGAACAGCGGAGGGAATGCTAACAGGCGGGGTTTGCAGGGATAATCGGGGGTTTTGTGAATGAACCTATGAGCTGGGTTCATTAATTGACAGGCGCTGCAGCCGCTGCCGCAGGCTGCGCTGGCCCTAAGCCACGCTGCAAACCTGCAGGGTCCACGCCGGCCAGCGCAGCCTGTCGGCAGCGGCTACGGACAGACCGCGTCTTCTGCATCGCGGTTTCAAGACGCCGTAGCCGCTGCGGTAGGCTGCGCTGGCCCTGAGCCACGCTGCAAAGCTGCAGGGTTCACGCCGGCCAGCGCAGCCAGTCGGCAGCGGCTACGGATAGACGGCGTCGTCTGCATCGCGGCCAAGGCCGGCTCCTACCACGTACGGTGTAGGAGCCGGCCTTGGTCGCGATGCAGACAACGCGGTCCTGTAGCACCTGCCGAAGGCTGCGTCACAGGCGGCGCGGTGGTTCAGTGAGTGCTTAACCCTGCGACACGTCAATCCAGATGGTCTTGATCTCGGTGTACTGGTCGTGCGCCCAGATGGACTTGTCGCGCCCACCGAAGCCCGATTCCTTGTACCCACCGAACGGCGTCGAGGCATCACCTTCGCCGAAGCAGTTCACCGTGACAATGCCGGCGCGAATCTCGCGCGCCAGCTTGATGGCGTTGCGCAGGTTGTCGGTGTACACCGACGCCGCCAAACCATACACCGAGTCATTGGCCAGGGTGATCGCCTCGTCCAGGGTCTTGAAGGTGGTGACCGACAGCACCGGGCCGAAGATTTCTTCCTGGAACAGACGGCTGTCACGGCTCACGCCATCCAGCACAGTAGGCTCCACGAAAATGCCCTGGTCGGTATTGCCACCAAAGCGTACCTTGAGCTTCTCGCTGGCGGCCTGTTCCAGGTACGACTGCACCTTGGCAAAGTGCGATTTGCTGATCATCGAACCGATGCGGTTCTGCGGGTCCAGCGGGTTGCCCATTTTCCATTCGCGCATCTGCACGCCGATGCGTGCGAGCAGGTCGTCCTTGATGTCTTCGTTGACGATCAGCCGCGAGGACGCCGAGCAGTTCTCACCCATGTTCCAAAACGCGCCGTTGACCACATGGCCGGCCACCGCGTCCAGGTCTTCGACATCGCTCATGACCACGGCCGGGTTCTTGCCGCCGCATTCGAGCACGATGCGCTTGAGGTTGGACTCGGCCGCGTAGTGCAGGAACAGCCGGCCCGTGGCGGTGGAGCCGGTGAAGCTGACCATGGACACGTCCATATGGCGGCCCAGCGGTTCACCCACTTCCTTGCCGCCACCGGGCAGCACGTTGAACACGCCCGCCGGGATACCCGCCTCGAAGGCCAGTTCGGCCACGCGCAGGGCGGTAAGGGTGGTTTCCTTGGCCGGTTTGACCACGATGGAGCAGCCCGCCGCCAGGGACGGTGCGATTTTCCAGGCCAGCATCAGCAGCGGGAAGTTCCACGGCAGCACCAGGCCGACCACGCCGATGGCTTCACGCACCACCAGGGTCAGGGCGTCATGGCCCACGGGGGCGGTGTTGTCGTAGATCTTGTCGATCAGCTCGGCGTGCCAGCGCACCATGTGAATGGTTTCCGGCACGTCCACCAGCTCGCATTCGCGGATCGGCTTGCCGCTGTCCAGGCTCTCCATCACCGCCAGTTCGCGGGCGTTTTGCTCCAGCAGGTCGGCGAAGCGCAGCAGTACCTTCTTGCGGGCGCCGGGCGACAGTTTGCTCCAGCGCCCGTCTTCGAACGCGGCCTTGGCCGCGGCGACGGTGTGGTCGACGTCACTGGCGTCGCAGGCGACGATGTGGGTCAGCACCTGGTCGGTGGCCGGGTTGGTGGTGGCGAAGGTGTCGCCCGAGCGCGAGGCATAGGGCGCGCCATCCACGAAGGCCTGGGTCGGCAGCACCAGCTTATCGGCAATGGCCTGGTACTGTTCGGTGGTCAGCAAATCGCTCATTTGGCACCTCCAGTAATCTGCGCCACTTCATGCTTCAGGTCAGTGATGACGTTCTTCAACGCCTGTTTCTCTTCGCCGGTCATGGCCTGCAACGGTGCGCGCACACCACCGGTGGCCTGGCCGTTGAGCTCGCAGCCGTACTTGATCGACTGTACGAACTTGCCGCTTTCCAGGAAATCCATCAGTGGCATGAACGCCGACATGATCTTGCGACCCTTGTCGAAGTCTTTCTCGATCACGCAGGCTTCATACAGCGCCACGTGCTCGCGGGGGATGAAGTTGGAGCCGGCGCACACCCAGCTGCGCGCACCCCAGGCGAAGAACTCCAGGGCCTGGTCGTCCCAGCCGCAGGACAGGGCAATGTTGGGGTAGTTGCGGGCCAGGAAGTGCAGCTGCGCCATGTCACCGGAGCTTTCCTTGATGGCGACCACGTTCTTGCTCGACGCCACGGCGGCAAAGTAGGCCGCACCCATGCTCACGCCCATGCGCGCCGGGTAGTTGTAGAGCATGATCGGCAGGTTGGCAGCGCGGTCCACGGCGTGCAGGTGGGCGGCGTTTTCAAGCTCGGTGGGCAGGGCGTAGGGCGGCGAGCCCACCAGGATGGCATCGGCCTTGATCTCGCGGGCGGCCTGGGCGAAGGCCACCGAGTCTTCGGTGCGGATGGCGCCGGTGCCGATCACCAGGGGCAGGCGGTTGCCGATCACGGCCTTGGCCTTGGCGCCCAGGTCGAAACGTTCCTGGGCGGTCTGGGCGTAATACTCGCCGGTGGAGCCGCCGATGATGATGCCGTGCACCTTGGATTCGATCAGGTATTCCAGGGTTTCGGTGAAGGCTACGTGGTCGATTTCACCCTGGCTGTTGAGCGGGGTGATGGCCGGGGTAAAGATACCGTCGAAGTTCATGCGGGTGTCTCCTTGATAGGGGCGGCAGATCAATGGCTGAGCGCGGCGGCGTCGCGCAGGCTCAGGGACTTGGTTTCAGGGGCCATCACCCAGGCGGCGGCAAGGCCCACCAAGGTCACGGCGGCGGCGACGTACATGGTGTTGCCGATGCCGACGCTCTGTAGGGAATAGGGGACCAGATAGGTGCCAACGGCGGCGCCGATGCGCGACAGCGAGGTGCCGATGCCCACGGCCACGGCGCGGATTTCGGTGGGGAACAGCTCGTTGGGGTAAACCAGTTGCAGCACCTGGGCGCCCCCGATGAACAGCGCGTAGGCACCGAACAGCGCCAGCACCAGTATTTCGTTGCCATCGGGGAACAGGCCCAGCAGCAACAGCGCCAGCCCTGACCACAGGAAGCTATGGATCAGCATGCTGCGCCGGCCCATGACGTTGATCAGCTTGCTGGCGAAGATGCAGCCGATCACGAACAGCAGGGTGATGGCGATGGAGCCGAAGGCCGCCCAGTCGCCCTTCAGGTGCAAGGCTTCGAGCACCTTGGGCGCGAAGGCATACACGGCGAACACCGGGATGATCGAGCACGACCAGAACAGCGTGACGAACACCAGGCGCTTGCCATAGCCACGGCTCAGCAGGCCCCATAGCGAGGTATTGCCGGGGTCGGATTGCTCGGGCAGGTTGGCCAGCGAAAACTGTGGGCCGTAGACGCTTTTGATCACCTGCTCGGCTTCGTCGGGGCGGCCTTTGCTCAGCAGCCAGCGTGGCGATTCAGGCGTGCCCAGGCGCAACAGCAGCAACACCAGGCCAATCACTGCGGTGCTGGCCAGCACCAGGCGCCAGGCCTCATCGCCACCCTGGGTAATCAATGCGTTGCCGACGATGTAGGCGAAGGCGGCGCCGGCGAACCACATGATGGTCAGGCCGGCGAGGCGCGGGCCACGGTATTTGCGCGGCAGGAATTCCACCAGCAACGCGGTGGCCACCGGGTACTCGATGCCCACCGCCAAACCTAGGACAAAGCGGCACACAAACAGCGCGGGCGCAGACTCCACCCACAGTTGTGCCAGGGAGCAGACAATAAAAAGAATCGGGCCGATGAAATAGACTTTCTTGCGGCCCAACTTGTCGGTCAATACACCGCCGAGAAAACCGCCAAAGAAAACACCGATCAAGGCAGAGGCAGCAATCATGCCTTGCCAGAACTCGGAAAGTTGCAGGGCAGCGGACATCTGCAACATGGCAATGCCAATAATGCTCAGTACATAACCATCGACAAAAGAACCGCCGCCAGAGCGTACGGTCAACTTGCGGTGAAAGGCGTTGAGTGGCACATCTTCAATACAGCAAGTAGGACTTTTCATTGTTGTCTCCTGTATCGCCTGACGACTGTCGGGAACATGAACATTCCCGATCAACAGGCGAACCTGGGAGCTGGTGGGCCAGCGAGTGAGGGCAGGTGTCGAAAAGCTCGCTGGTCAACCAGCTCCCACCGCAGTGGGTTGTTGTTGTTTTTACTTGCAGGTGCTGTGAAACGATGCAACCGGTGAATCAGCTCTCCTTGCCGGCGCGGTATTGGCCCCAGGCCAGGTTCATGTTGACCCCGGCCGACAACAGCGGCTGGGGCGGGTTGCGGCTGGGCCCGGGGGCCGCCAGCAGGAAGTCGGTGAGGTGATCGCTTTCGCCCGCCAGCCAGTCGGCCAGCAAGGTGCCGGTGACGGTGCCGCGGGTCACGCCCAGGCCGTTGCAGCACAACGCGCCGTAGACGTTGGGCGCCAGTTGGCCAAAGTGCGCCATGTGGTTGCGCGACAGGCTCAGCGAACCGCCCCAGGTGTACTCGAAGTTCACCTGCGGCAGCATCGGGAAGCGCTCGCGGAACGAGGCGTGGTGGCGCTTGATGAAGCGGCGCAGGTACTTGGGATCACTGCGCCCATCGGTGTTGAAGCTGAAGCTGTTGCGCACCAGGATGCGGTTGTCCACGGTGCGGCGCAGGGTGGTGCCAAACGGGTCGGCCGGGATCACGCCCCAGTAGGGTTTGCCGCCCAGGCGCGCCTGCTCGTCTTCGGTCAGGGGGCGGGTGAGGCTGCCGTAGGTGAAGATCGGCAACATGCGGCCCTTGAGGAAGCCGAAGCTCATGGCGAAGGCGTTGTTGGTCAGCACCAGCTTGTCGGCGACGATGGCGCCGCCGGCGTGCACCAGGCGGGTCTTGGTGCCGTATTCCACTTCGGTGATCACGGTGTTTTCGTACAGCGTGACGTTCTTCGGCAGGCTGTCGGCCAGGCCGCGCACCAGCGCCGCCGGCTGGATCAGCGCGGTGCCGGGGGTGAACAGCGCCTGACGGTAGAACGCGGTGCCGATGTGCTGGGGCAAGTCCTGCTGGCTGATCACCTCATAGGACTGGCCAAGCTTGTCCAGGCCACGACGGTACGCCTCCAGCACGGCAATGCCGCGGCCTTCGATGGCGGCCTGGTACTTGCCGCATTCGCGCAGTTGGCAATCGATCTGGTGTTGCTTGACCAGGTCCTTGAGGATGGACTGGCCCTTGAGGTTCAGCGCCAGGCTCATCTTCGCGGTGGCGATGTCGCCGATGTAGTCGTCGGCGCCAATGTCGTGGGGCAGATCGATCGCAAAGCCTGCGTTGCGCCCCGAGCTGCCATAGCCCACGGCCTGGGCGTCGATTAGCACGATTTCTTCATCGGGAAAATGCGTGGCCAGTTGCCGTGCAGCAGCCAACCCTGTGAACCCTGCGCCCAGCACCACCCAGCGAGCGGAACGGGTGCCCACATGGGCAGGGCGCGGGGTGCGGGGCGCAGCCAAGTGGTACCAGCCACACGTGGCGTCATCGGCGGGAACATGAGTGACCTTTGCCATTTCAACGACCTGATTGTTGTTGTCGATCCGCGGTATTCATTCATCGCGCTGTCACACGGACAGGCTATGAATACTCCCTGTATACATCATGTCGACACACTATAGGGCAGGTTTATTCGGGGTGTCTAGAGGCCCCCTGGTGGCCGTTTGGGTGACCGAAAAAACCACTCTCAACGCCGTTTCGCGTAGCTCGAAACCGCCTTCAAGCCTTATGCTACGGGCCTTTGCGGGAATCGCAGGCAACGATTGATGGTGCCACGGGGCCCTGCTTGCTGCGGCCAGACCATTCCATTCGCGACACGCCACTTTCCTGAAAGCGACTACCCCTGCGCGGTAGTGCTATCGCCAAGCGATTGATAAATAATGAATTAACAAAATATTCAAAGAATTTTCACGGTATTCACGCTGTATACATCGTGAATACAGCCCGTTGACCGATATCCGTCCCCGTGCGAGTCTGGCTCCCATAAGCCGACCGCTACTGACGGTAAACACCCTTGGAGGTCGTTTGTGAAAAGCGGTAAAAACAGTCTGTACGACGATTTGAAGCGTCAGATCCTGACCATGGAACTCAGCCCGGACGAAGTGCTGGACGAGGTGGGGCTGAGCGAGCTCTACGGCCTGTCCCGCACCCCTGTCAGGGAAGTATTCCGCCGCCTGGCGGGCGAAGGTTATCTGGATATTCAGGAAAACCGCGGCGCCCGGGTGATTGCCATGAACTACCAGACACTGCGCAATTTTTTCCTGGTGGCGCCGATGATCTACGCCGCCATTGGCCGCCTGGCCGTGCACAACTTCCGGCCGCGGCAGCTGGACGAGCTGAAGCAGACCCAGTTCCGCTTCCGCCAGGCCACCGTGGCCAAAGACCCACTGGGCATGGTGCTGGAGAACAACCGTTTTCACGAAATCATGGGGGAGATGGCCGGCAACCCTTATCTGGAACCCAGCCTGGGCCGCCTGTTGATTGACCATGCGCGTATCGGCCATACCTTTTACCGGCCACGCGACCCGGACATGGAACGGCGCCTGGACGAGTCGGTAGAACACCACGATGCCTTTATCGAGGCCATAGGCAAACATGATGAAAGTGCAGTAGTGGACCTGGTGTTCGAACACTGGGAACTGTCACGGGAAAACATGGAAATATTTATCGCGCCGCAAGGGCTTGAAATTGACGGGCTGGGCGATATTTCACGGGGTGTAAACCCTGGCAACAAGTGGTCTTGAAACAAGGGTAAAGGGCAAGGGGAGTTGCCCACTACTTTTTCAATGACCACCGCAATGCTGACGGCCACGGCGTGCACCCTGCACGTGGGGCGTTTATATAGCGCCGCTATTTAAACGCCCGCCGCCAGGCGCACGGGTACTGCTATTACTTAGTACACCGGCGTGGTTTTTATCGATGGACATCGGCGGGGACACAGTGCCCGGCTCGAGCACGTGTGGCTTTAATAAACGTTAATCCGGTTTTTTATTGCGTACTACGAGGTCAGTCATGAAGAAGATGTGGAAAGCACTCTGCGCAGCAACGTTGGCGGGCATGGTGATGTTGCCAGTCCATGCCGAAGAAAAGACCATCACCATGGGCACCTTGTCCTGGGAAGACTTGACCCCGATTACCGGTATTACCAAAAAAGTACTGGAAGACTCGGGCTACACCGTCAAAGTGGTGGAGTTTTCCGAGTGGGGCATTGCCTACGCCGCCCTGGGCAAGGGTGACATTCAGGTATTGGCGTCGCAGATCGACTACGCGGCCAATGACTACTGGGTGAAGAACAAAAGCCGTCTGGAGAAACTCTCGCCGGTGTCCCACGGCCTGTACCAGGGCATTGCCGTACCCAAGTACGTGCCCATCGACTCGCTGGACCAACTCAACGACAACGCCGACAAGCTGGGCGGCAAGATCATCGGCATCGAGCCAGGGTCGGGCCTGATGAGCGACGCCACCAAGGCGGTCAGCGAATACGGCATCAAGCTGCAACTGGTCGAAGGCAGTACCGCTGCGATGACCGCCGCGCTGAAGTCGGCCGTTGACCGCAAGGAGCCCATCGCCGTCACCGTGTGGGAACCATCGTGGATGGCGCAGAAGTTCGACCTCAAGTTCCTCAAAGACCCGAAAAACGTGTTCCCGCCACCCCAGGGCTACTACTGGGTGGGCCACAAGGGCTTTGCATCTGAATACCCGCGGGCTCGCGAGCTGATGGCCAGCGTGTTCGTGCCGGTGGCCGACATCACCGCCATCAACGGCGAAGTGAAAGACGGCAAGACCATGGACCAAGCCATCCAGAACTGGACCTCCAGCCATGGTGAACTGCTCAAGCGCTGGGAAAACGTAAAACAACAATAATGACGCACCGCATACCGCCACTGCCGAACTTGGATTAATGAGAAAAACCAGCGAAAAACTGGTTCTACGGGTTCCCACATGAAAACGTCCAACGTAAACGCCAACGAAGTGCTGATCGATTGCCAGTCGCTGTGGAAGATTTTTGGTCAAAGCGCCGGTGCCGCCATGAAAGCGGTGGTCAACGAGGGCTTGAGCAAAACCCAGGTGCTGCAAAATTTCAGCTGTGTGGTCGGGGTATCCGACGTCAGCCTGCAGGTTCGCCGCGGCGAGATCTTCTGCATCATGGGCCTGTCCGGCAGTGGCAAATCCACCCTGATCCGCTTGCTCAACAAGCTGATCACCCCCAGTGCAGGCAAGGTCGTGGTCAAGGGCCAGGACCTGTCTACCTTGAACCCTGCGCAATTGCGCGAAGTGCGCGCCCGCCACATCGGCATGGTGTTCCAGAGCGTGGCGCTGCTGCCCAACCGCACCGTGCTGGAAAACACCGCCTTCGGCCTGGAAGTGCAGGGCGTGGGCAAGGCCGAGCGTTACCAGGTGGCCGAGCGCGCCCTGGCCAAGGTCGGCCTGACCGACTGGGCCCAGCGTTACCCCAATGAGTTGTCCGGCGGTATGCAACAGCGCGTGGGCCTGGCCCGGGCGATTACCGCCGACCCGGAAATCATCCTGATGGATGAACCCTTCAGCGCCCTCGACCCGCTGATCCGCCGCCAACTGCAGGACGAGTTCCGCCAACTGACCAAGGATCTGGGCAAGTCGGCGGTGTTCATCACCCACGACCTGGACGAAGCCATCCGCATCGGTGACCGCATCGCGATCATGAAGGACGGCGTGATCATCCAGGTGGGCACGGCCGAGGACATCGTGCTAAACCCGGCCGACGATTACGTGGCCGAGTTTGTTGCCGGCATTTCGCGCCTGCACCTGGTCAAGGCGCATTCGGTAATGACCCCGGTGGCGGCCTACCGCGCCGCCCACCCCAACGTCGATATCAGCCGCCTGACCCGCACCACCCCGCAAGCCGACATCGACCAGTTGATCCAGCTGACCATGGCCTCGGACCGCGATGCCCTGGCGGTGGTCGACGACGGCCAGGTGGTGGGCATCATCACCCCGCGCGACTTGCTGCGCGGCGTGCAGGGCATTCCCAGTGAATTCACTGAGGCCGCCCAGGCCGTGGAGACGTTGAAATGAACCTGCCGGATTTTGCCCAACCCTTCGATGACAACGTGGACGCCGGCCTGCAATGGCTGTCGGACCACGGCGCCAATGGGTTCGACCTGGCCAATGCCGCGCTCAAGGGCCTGTACGAGGCCGTGGTGTGGGTGATCGCGCTGCCGCCGTTCTATGGGGTGGCGCTGATCATCGCCTTGCTGGGCTGGCGCGCGGTGGGCCGGCGCTTTGCGCTGCTGACTTTCGTCGCCTTGCTGTGCTGCGAGCTGATCGGCCTGTGGCCGGCCACCGTCAGCACCCTGGCGCTGGTGCTGACCGCTACGGTGTTGGCCTTGGTGGTGGGTATCCCGCTGGGGGTGGCCGCAGGCCTGGCGCCGCGTATCGACCGATTGGTCGACCCCTGCCTGGACCTGGTGCAAACCCTGCCGCCCTACATCTACCTGCTGCCGGCCATTGCCCTGTTGGGCTATGGCCCGGCCACGGCGCTGCTGGCCACCTTCATCGTCGCCGTCCCGCCGGTATTGCGCCTGACCTCGCTGGGCATCCGCATGACGCCCCGCGAGTTCATCGAACTGGGTGACGCCAGCGGCGTCACGTCGGCGCAGATGTTCTTCAAGATCCGCCTGCCATTCGCCATGCCCAGCATCATGGCCGGCATCAACCAGAGCCTGATGATGGCCTTCGGCATGGTGGTCATCGCCGGCATCGTCGGCTCCGGCGGCCTGGGCGAGGCCATCTACGGTGCGGTGCGCACCCTGGACATCGCCAAGTCGATCAACGCCGCCATTGCCATCGTCATCCTCACCATGATCCTGGATCGCCTGGCGCAAAGCGCCGTGCGCAGCAACGAAGGAGCCCGGCCATGAACCTTGCCGACCTGCATTTTTCCCCGGGCGAGTACCTGGCGCCCGCCGTGGACTGGCTCAATCGTCACTTGCATGGCCTGTTCGTGGTCATCAGCCAGGTGATCGAGACCGTGCTGGGCGCGGTGCAGTCGCTGCTGTTGGCGCCGCATCCGCTGCTGCTGATCGCCATCGTGGTGGTGCTGGCGTTCTTCTTCGCCCATCGCCGGGTGGCTATTTTCGCTGGGCTAATGTTGGCGTTCTGCCTGTTCTCCGGCCTGTGGCTGGCGTCGATGCAGACCATCGCGCTGGTGTCGGTGGCGGTGCTGATCTCGGTGGCCGTGGCCTTCCCGCTGGGCGTATTGGCCGCGCGGGTCAAGCGCGTGGACACCTTCGTCACGCCGATCCTCAACATCATGCAGATCGTGCCGCCGTGGGTGTACCTGATCCCGGCAGTGATGCTGTTCAGCCTGGGCCGGGTCCCGGCGATCATCGCCACTATTGTTTACGGCATTCCGCCGATGCTGCGCTTGACCACCCTGGCGTTCAAGCAACTGCCCAAGGACCTGCTGGAACTGGGCCAGGCCTCGGGGGCGTCGCCGCGCGACATCCTGTTCAAGATCGAACTGCCCACCGCTGCACCGACGCTGCTGGTGGGGCTCAACCAGTGCATCCTGCTGTCGCTGGCCATGGTGGTGCTGGCCGGGTTGGTGGGGGCAGGGGGCCTGGGCGCGGAAGTGACCCGCGGTCTGACTCGCATGGAGATGGGCCTGGGCCTGCGCGCCGGCCTGGCCATTGTCGCGGTGGCGCTGTTGCTCGACCGCTTGTCCCGTGGCGCCTTGCAGCGTCATTCACCGCGCCAGCTGGCCTGAGGACTGTTTGATGAGACGCAGCTTTTTCTGCATTGATGCCCACACCTGCGGCAACCCGGTGCGCGTGGTGGCCGGCGGCGCGCCGCTGCTGCCGATGCTGCCCATGGCCGAGCGCCGCGATATCTTTGTGCGTGACCATGACTGGGTGCGCACGGCGTTGATGTTCGAGCCGCGCGGCCATGAGGTGATGTCCGGGGCCATCATTTACCCCAGCGTGCGCGAGGACTGCGACTTCGCCGCACTGTTCATCGAGGTCAGCGGCTGCCTGCCCATGTGCGGTGCGGGCACCATCGGACTGGCCACCGTGGTGCTCGAAGAAGGGCTGGTGACCCCGCGCACGCCGGGGCTGCTGGCCATCGAGACACCGGCCGGGCGGGTGGACGCCCAGTACATGATGGGCGAGGGCGGGGTCAGTTCGATCCGCCTGCTCAACGTGCCCAGTTACCTGCACGCCGCCGACGTGGTGGTGGAGGTGCCGGGCGTCGGGCCATTGACCGTGGACATCGCCTACGGCGGCAACTTCTACGCCGTGGTCGAGCCCCAGGCCAACTGGCCGGGGCTGGATGGCCTGGTCACCGCCGACATCGTCAGCCTCAGTCGTCGCCTGCGTGCCGCCCTGGCCGAGGTGTGCAACCCGCAGCACCCGCAGCATCCGGCCATTGCAGGGGTGCACCACGTGATCTGGTGCGACCGCTCTCACCACGACGGCGCCGATGGGCGCAGCGCGGTGTTTTACGGCGACAAAGCCATCGACCGGTCGCCCGGTGGCACCGGCACCTCGGCGCGCCTGGCGCAACTGGTAGGCAAGGGGCGCCTGGCGGTGGGCGAAGTGTACCGTCACGAAAGCCTGATCGGCACGCTGTTCGAGGGCAAGGTGGAAGACGTGGTCATGGTCGGTGACTACAATGGCATTCGTCCCAGCATCGGCGGCTGGGCAAAGATCATCGGCCACAATACTATTTTCGTCGACGACAGCGACCCGCTGGCGCACGGTTTTCTCTTGCTCTGATTCATGAGGCACGCCTTGACTGCACGCACCACCCTCAGCGGCTTTCACGAAGCCAGAACCACTGGCCGCGCCGCACCGACCCCAACGCCCAGCCCGCGGGAAAGCCGTGTGGCCTTCGTGTTGCTGGCGCATTTTTCGCTGCCGGCCTTCACCCAGGCGCTGGACACCCTGGTCACTGCCAACCTGCTGCGCCCCAAGCTGTTCACCACCACCACCGTGGGCCTTGAGCCGGGCGAGGTGATCAGCGACCTGGGCCTGGTGATTCGCCCGGATGCCGCCCTCAGCCCGGCCTTGCTGGAAGGCCTGGACCTGCTGGTGATCTGCGGCGGCCACCGCACCGAGCTCAAGGCCAGCCAGCCCCTGATCGACTTCATTGAAAGCGCTGCCAAGCGCGGTATTACCCTGGCCGGTTTGTGGAACGGCGCCTGGTTCCTGGGGCGCGCTGGCGTGCTCAATGGCTATCGCTGCGTGATCCACCCCGAACACCGCCCGGCCTTGGCCGAGATTGCCAAGACCTCCCACGTCACCAGCGAAACCTGCGTGCTGGACCGTGATCGCCTGACCGCCTCAAGCCCGGCCGGGGCGTTCCAGATGACCCTGGAGTGGATCAAGGGCCTGCATGACAAGGCGTTGATCGAGGGCATCGAAGACATTCTGGCCTTCGGCGAGTCGCGGTACCGGCGCATCAACCCGTCCAAGAACGTCTCGGTCAGCCCGGCACTGCGCGAAGTCATCGACCTGATGGACGCCAACCTGGAAGAGCCGCTGGAATTCGCGCAACTGGCGGCGTATGCCAAGCGTTCGCGGCGGCATATCGAACGGCTGTTCAAGGAGCAATTGGGCACCACGGCGCAGCGCTATTACCTGGAGCTGCGCATCATTGAGGCACGGCGGCTGTTGCAGCACACCGAGCTGTCGATGGTGGAAGTCCTGGTGGCGTGCGGGTTTGTGTCGCCCAGCCATTTCAGTCGGTGCTACAGCGGCTATTTCGGCTATCGCCCGTCCAAGGAAACGCGGTTCGTCAAGTAGTTGCGCAAGCGGCTACACGGTCGCGTCGTCTGCATCGCGACTAAAGTCGGCTCCTACCCCGTCCTTGGTAGGAGCCGGCCTTGGCCGCGATGCAGACGCCGCCGTCCTGTAGCAGC
>KI547177.1:141267-167101 GCA_000497835.1 gamma proteobacterium L18
AAGGCGGCGTCGCAGGCGGCGCGGTGGGTCAGGCGGTACGCGGTGCCCGTCACGCGACCTGACGGCCGCTGCTACAGAATGCGTCGAACCTCCCACCGGTGTTCAATCACTGAACAACTCCACCATCAACTGCCGAAACCACTGGTTGGCCGGGTCGCGGTTGAACTTGGCGTGCCAGAACAGGTTGATGGCGATGTCCGGCAGCGTCACCGGCAAGGGCAGCGCGGTCAACCCGAACGGCGCCACGCAGCTGTCGGCGAAGCGCTGCGGCACGGTGGCGATCAGGTCGGTGTGCTGCAATATCGCCCCCACGGCCACGAAGTGCGGCACCTCCAGGCGAATGTCGCGCTGCAGCCCCGCTCGCTGCATGTGCGCGTCGATTTCCCCATGCCCGGTGCTGGTCGCCAGGATGCGCACGTGCCCATGGGCGCAAAAACGCTCGCGCGTCAGCGCCCCTCGGGTCAGAGGGTGGCCTTGCCGGCACAGGCACACGTAGCGATGATGGAACAGCCGTCGTTGATAAAAACCAGCCTGCAGATCAGGCAGCAACCCCACCGCCACATCCACTTCACCGGCTGCCATGGCGCGCGGCAGGTCGACGTCGCTGCGCCGGGTGCTAAGCGAAATACCCGGCGCCCGTTCCAGCAGGGTCTGGATCAGCCTGGGCATGAAGTAGATTTCGCCAATGTCGCTCATGGCCACCACCAGGCGCTTCTGGCTGGTGGCGGGGTCGAAGGCGGCGGGCTGGTTGAGGGCGCCTTGCAGGGTGCTGATCGCCAGCGACACCGGCTCGGCCAATTGCGCGGCAAAGGCGGTAGGCTCCATGCCCTGGCGGGTGCGCACAAACAGGTCATCGTTCAAGGTATCGCGCAGCCGCTTGAGCGCATTGCTCACGGCCGGCTGGCTGAGGCCAAGGTGCTCGGCGGCGGTGGAGACGTTGCGGTCCAGCAGTAGCTGGTGAAAGACCACCAGCAGGTTCAAGTCGATATCGCGCAGGTGCATGGCCATTGTTCTCATTGTCGGCTGTGCCCAGTGTCTATTCAGGCTGGTGATACTGTCTTTACGGGTTAGACCATTTATCAATAGTGGATCGCAGGGGCATGATCGGGGCATTCCAACAACAAGACCCCGAGGCATCCTTATGAACCGCTTGCGTGTTTCCATCATCGGCGGCGGCATTGCCGGCGTCGCCCTGGCACTGGACCTGTGCCGCCATGCCCACCTGCAGGTGCAATTGTTCGAGGCTGCGGCGGCGTTCGGCGAGGTCGGCGCCGGCGTGTCGTTCGGCGCCAACGCCGTGCGCGCCATCGATGGCCTGGGCATCGGCGCTCCGTACGCGCAGATCGCTGATCGCACCCCGGCGCCGTGGCAGGATGTGTGGTTCGAGTGGCGGCGCGGGTTGGACGCCGGTTACCTGGGGGCCAGCGTGGCGCCTGGCGTGGGCCAGTCGTCCGTGCACCGTGCCGACTTTCTCGATGCGCTGGCCAGCCAACTGCCTGAAGGCATTGCGCGCTTCGGCAAGCGGGCAGTGAGTGTCGAGCAACCTGCCGGGCAGGTTCACGTGCACTTTGCCGACGGCAGCCAGCACACCTGCGATGTGGTGATTGCCGCCGATGGCATCAAATCCACGGTACGTGATCATGTGTTGCGCGGCCTTGCCCAACCTGAAGCCGCGCCACGCTACAGTGGCACCTGCGCCTACCGTGGCATGATCGATAGCGAGCTGTTGCGCGCGGCGTATCGCGAAGCTGGCGTGGATGAGCATTTGATCAATGTGCCGCAGATGTACCTGGGGCTCGATGCCCATATCCTGACCTTTCCGGTCAAGCAGGGCAGGCTGATCAACGTGGTCGCGTTCGTCTCTGATCGCAGCCAGCCTGAGCCGCAGTGGCCTGCAGGCCAACCATGGGTCAAAGCCACTGCCCAGGCCGATATGCTGCATGCCTTTGCGCAGTGGGGCGATGCGGTGCGTGTGTTACTGCAGTGCATCCCCTCGCCAACTCTGTGGGCGCTGCACGACCTGGCCGAGCTGCCTGGGTACGTCCATGGCCGTGTGGCATTGATTGGCGATGCCGCCCACGCCATGTTGCCGCATCAGGGGGCGGGTGCTGGACAGGGGCTGGAAGATGCCTGGCTGCTGGCGCGTTTGCTGGGCGATGTGCGGGTGCTGGAAGGCCAGGCGCAGCAGGTGCTGGAGGTGTATGACGCGATCCGCCGCCCGCGTGCCTGCAAGGTTCAACGCACCTCACGGGAGGCGGGTGAACTGTACGAGTACCGCCGTTGCGGGGGGGATGAAGCGCTGATGGCGGCGACGCTGGCCGAACGCTTCGATTGGTTGTGGCACCATGATCTGCACGCCGACCTGGACGCCGCGCACGCCACCCTGGGCTGGGACCTGTAGCAGCTGCCGAAGGCTGCGTCATGAACGACGCGTAGCATCAGGCAATACGCGGCGTCTGTGACGCGGCCTGGCGGACGCTGCTACACAGGCAGGTGTTGTTTTACGATTTGCACTGGGTCAGTACCACCTTGCAGGTGCGGGGCGTGCCGCCCGAACGCTCTGCGTAGGTTTTGCAATTGGCCAGCGATTTCTTGCTCGCCGCACTCAGGTTGGGGCCCCAGGCCAGGCTGCCTTCGCCCTGGGTGGGCAGGGCCTTGGCGTAGCAGCGCGAGGGGTCGCCGGCGCAGCCGGTCAGCAGGGCCAGTTGCAGGATGAGGAGGGCGGGCAGGGCACGGCGGGCGCAGGTGCGCAGGGTACTTCTGGTCATTGCGATTTCCATCTGACGGGGACTGCTTCGTCTTAGACTCGAGGCCGTATTATGCGCCGGATGGGCGGTGAGGCGTAGGTAACCAACATGAAAAATCCCCGGTTCAAGGGGCCAGGGACTGGTCGTAGCGGCGCTGGATACGCTCCAGCTCGCCCGAATGCCGCAACCGGTCCAGGGCGTCGGCCCACGCGGCAACCACCTTGTCGTCGGCATCGCGGCTGAAGGCAATGTACAGCGACGAGCGATAGAGCTCGACCGGAATCTGGCGCAGGGTGCCGGGGGCAATGTCCAGCACGCGGCTGTAATAGGCTACGCCCGACGGGGGGTCGCCAACTATCAGGCCCGTGCGACCGGCCAGCAGCATGCGATACAGCTGCAAGTTGCTTGTGGCGCTCTTGTCCAGGTTACTGAAGCCTTGGGTTTGCAGCCTGTCGGGTATCAACCCGGCCTGGCGTGTGGTGATCTGCGGGGCCTTGAGCAATTGCTCGCGGTTGTCGAACGTTGGTTTGGCGTTGCTCAACTGATAGGGGTAGATGGCCTCTTCGGCAATGGGGCCTACCCATTTGTACAGCGGTTCACGCTCGGGGGTACGGAACATCGAATACATGATGGTCTTGGGCCGGTGTTGAAGGGCATGCGTAGCGCGCATGCTGGGCAGCAATTGCAGTGGGAAGTCATCGCCGGTCAGGGCCATGATCGCCCGCACGACCTCGGTGGTCATGCCGGTGACCCGGTTATTCTCCATGTAGTTGTAGGGCGCCCACTCTTCGGTGACGACCTGATAGGGCGCGGCCGAGGCAGTGGCTACCTGGCTCAGCCAGAGGCACAACAGCACTTGCATGAAGGTCGAAGGTTTCACGTATCCTGCCTGGCCGGATGGGCTGCGTACGCCAGTATAGACACTGGCATGCCGGAGGCGGTCGCCGCAACCCTGTGCCCGCTGCGTAACCGCGTCGTCTGCATCGCGGCCAAGGCCGGCTCCTACCCCGGACGGCGTAGGAGCCGACCTTGGTCGCGATGCAGACGGTCTGCAGGGCCGAGGCAAAGAAGGTCACGTCGTCGAAGGCAAAGTCGATACGCCCCGCCGTCAAATCCATCATGTGCACGCCGGACTTTTTGTAGACCCGAATCGTGGCCACGTCGGCAAAGTTTTTCTGCACGAAGTCGAGGGGGGTGATGACGATGGCGTCCATCCGCGCCCGACCCGGCACTGGGTCGGCGTTCGGGGTTGTCGAGTTTATCGGTGACCCTGGCGCGGCAGGGCATGGGGGTTGCGCTGGGGCAACGCTCGCTGGCAGCGGCGGACCTGGAGAGTGGGGCGCTGATCGTGGTGTCCAACCGCTCGTTGCAGCTGGGGCATCCGTATAGCGCGTTCACCCCGGCGCAGAAGCAGGGGCGGGTGGATGTGGAGCGGTTGTTGGCGCTGCTGGTGGGTTGATCACCAACTGTAAGGGCGACGATCACCCTGTGGGACCGGGCGAAGCTCGGGAAGTGAACGACTCGATGGGCGTGTCGACCGCTTCCCGAGCTTCGCCCGGTCCCACAGGGATAGACATCATTGTCATGTTCAACCACGCGACAGGGCAAACGCCCGGCAGGTGTCCAGTATCTCGTCGGCCAGCGGTGAGTCGTCCGGGCAGGCCCGCGACAGTAGCAGCGCCCCCACCAGGTGTGCCAGCTCATTGATGCGCGTGGCGCGCGCTTCGCCATCAGCCTCCAGCGACCGCTCGATGGCCTCGGCAAACACCGCTTTCACCTCATCCGGCTGACGCGAGGCGTCCGCCGACAATGCCGCCATGGTGCAGCCATCGCCCGGCGAGTCCCGGTGCGCGCGTGACAGGTACTGGGTGATCAGGTCGGCGCGCTTGCCCTCGGACCTGCGCGCGTCGGTCTGGGCAAAGCCGCAGGCCGCCGCCTCGGTCATCAGGTCGGCCTTGGAGCGAAAGTGCTTGTAGAACCCGCCATGGGTGAACCCGGCCGCGCCCATCAGGTCGGCCACGCTGACCCCGTCATAACCGCGTTCACGGAACAGTGCCGAAGCCGTTTCGACGATGTGGGCGCGATTGGCCTGCGCCTGGGCCTTGCTGACTTTCATGGTTGAACCTGTGCAATCCGCGAGTGGCAATGGCGTCAGTATACATTGATGTCACTCGACATCAAAATGCTTGACGGTTTAGATTTCGGTCATCATCATAAAGTCATGCCCTCTCGCATACCCACTCAGGAACACATCACATGAGCAACTTGCCAGCTGTCTTGATTACCGGTGCCTCCAGCGGGATTGGCGCCACCTACGCACAACGCTTCGCCCGTCGCGGCCACGACCTGGTGCTGGTGGCCAGGGACAAGGCGCGCCTGGACGCCCTGGCCGCGCAATTGCGTGATGAAAGCGGGGTGGCTATCGACGTGCTGCAGGCTGACCTGACCCAGGCCGACGACTTGGCCCGGGTCGAGCAACGCCTGATCGAAGACACCCGCATCGGTGTGCTGATCAACAACGCGGGCATGGGCCAGCACGGTGGTTTCACCCAGCAGACCGCCGCCAGTCTGGACACCCTGATCACCCTCAACATCACCGCGCTGACCCGCCTGGCCGCGGCCATCGCCCCGCGCCTGACCCAGGCGGGCGAGGGCGCCATCGTCAATATCGGCTCGGTGGTCGGGCTGGCGCCAGAGCTCAACATGACGGTGTACGGCGCCACCAAGGCGTTCGTGCTGTTCCTGTCCCAGGGGTTGCATCTGGAACTGGGCCCCAAAGGCGTCTACGTACAGGCCGTGCTGCCGGCGGCCACGCGCACCGAGATCTGGCAGCGTTCGGGGATGGACATCGACGCGCTGCCCGAGGTGATGGAGGTGGGTGATCTGGTGGACGCGGCGCTGGTGGGGTATGACCGTCGCGAGTTGGTCACCATCCCGCCACTGCATGTGGCCGAGCGCTGGGAGGCGCTGGATGGGGCACGGCGCTTGCTGTTGTCGGATCTGCGTCAGGCCCAGCCCGCCGAGCGCTACAAGACACTCGCCTGACCGGTAGCCGCTGCCGCAGCGTGGCGGCAGCGGCTACAAACTCATTGCTAAATGTTCGTACACTGAAGAAAATGAGATTCATTTCCATATGAACTCGTCTCAGGTATGAGCAATGTCCTCTGTTGACCGCACCCAGCACCAGGCCATCCACACCCTATACACCGAGCACCACGGTTGGCTTTGTGGCTGGTTGCGCAAACGGCTGGGCTGTTTCGACCACGCGGCGGACCTGGCCCAGGACACGTTCATCCGCGTACTGGTACAGCGCAGGGCCCCGGAACTGCGTGAGCCCAGGGCTTATTTGAGCAGTATCGCGCGCAACCTGTTGATTGACATGTTCCGACGCCGCGCCCTGGAGCAGGCGTACCTGGAAACCCTGGCAACGCTGCCCGAAGCCCAGGACATCTCGCCCGAAGCACGCCTGCTGATCATCGAAACCCTGTTGCAGATCGACCAGATGCTCGACGGCCTGGGCACGCGCACCCGGCAGATTTTCCTGATGGCGCAGCTCGACGGCCTGAGTTACGTGCAGATCGCGCGGGACCTGAGGGTATCGCTCAACACCGTCAAGAACCATGCCGCGCGTGCGTTGCTGCACTGCCTGCTGGTAGCCGAGGAGTAGGGCATGGGTGTGGATCACGCAGCGCTTGAGGCGGCGGCCAACTGGTACGTGGAGTTGCGCTGCGACGACGCCGACGAGGCCACGCGCCAGGCGCACCATCGTTGGCTCAATGCCGACCCCGGCCACCGTCACGCCTGGGACCGTTTGGCCCGTTTGCAGGAGCGCTTCGAGCGTGTCGGCCCAGGCATTGCCCGGCCCACGCTGAGCAATGCCCGGCTCAAACGTCGCGAAGCCATGAAGGTGCTGTCGCTGCTATTGGCCGCTGGCGGCGCCGCCACGGTGTCGTGGCGCATGACACCGTTGCCCACGCTGATGGCCGACCAGCGCACCGCCACCGGCGAACAGCGCAGCCTGCAACTGGAAGATGGCAGCCAGTTGCAGTTGAACACCGCCACGGCGGTCAATATCCACTACGGCGCCACCCTGCGCGAGGTGCAGTTACTGCGCGGCGAAATCCTGGTGCAGACCGCCCGCGACACCCAGGCCAGGCCCTTCGTGGTGCACAGTCCCCAGGGCAGTGTGCTGGCCCTGGGCACACGCTTCCTGGTACGCAGCGCCGATGACCGGACCCGGGTCAGTGTGCTGCAGCACGCCGTGGAAGTGCGCACGGCCAGCTTGTTGCCGGCGGTGCGGGTGGAGGCGGGTCAGCAACTGGTGTTTGGCCGTGATGACGTGGGCGCCGTGCAGGTGGTCAGCCCTCAAAGCGATGCGTGGACGCGCGGCATGCTGCTGGTCAACGACTGGCGCCTGGGCGACATGATCAACGAATTGCAGCGCTACCACAGCGGGTACCTGAGCTGCGCAACACAAGTGGAGGGCCTGCGTATCTCCGGTGGTTTTCACCTGGGTGATATCAACCGGGTGCTGGACGACCTGACCGCCACCTTGCCCGTGCGCCTGCGGCATTTCACCCCTTACTGGACCCGCGTGGAACCGGCCTGAACGCCTTTTCCGAAAAATAATGCGCGAAAAAATGGTCGATTTGGATTCTCGTTCGACTTGTTGGGTAGAGACGCGATAACCGCCATCACTACTGCCACAGGGGCGAAGGGAAACTACATGCCTGCACGCAAGCCAACCACCACCCGACCTGACCTGCTCAAGCGCGCGGTGCGCCACGGGGTTCTGAGCATCGCCCTGGGCGCGCCACTGGCCGCGCTGACCGCCGCGCCGTGCGCCTGGGCGCAGACCACGGCCGATATCCGCTTCGATATTCCCGCAGGCCCGATGAGTGCGGCGCTGGAGCAGTTTTCCACCCTCAGCGGCGTCAACATTGCCTATGCGCCCCAGGTGGCACAGGGGCAGCGTTCGCCCGGCCTGCATGGCCGTTACGGCGTGGACGCCGGCCTGCGCCAACTGTTGGCCGGCAGTAAGCTGCAAGCGGTGCAACTGGCCAACGGCAGCTATACGCTGGTGCCGCTGGTTGATGCCGCCGTGCAACTGAGCCCCACCAGCATCTCCGGCAAAAGCAGCGATGCGGCGGCCGACGTGCAAGGTTACGTCGCCACCCGCAGCAGCGCCGGCAGCAAGACCGACACGCCGATCATCGAGATCCCGCAGTCGATCTCGGTCATCACTCGCCAGCAAATGCAGGCCCAGGGCGCGCAGACCGTCACCGATGCCTTGCGCTATGTGCCAGGCGTGAAGGTGGAAGCCTATGGCCTGGACCCCAAGGGGTTTGACTGGTTGTACATCCGCGGCTTCAACGGCCAGGCCACCAGCGATTACCTCAACGGCCTGCGCCAGCAGAACAACAGCTATGCGTTCTTTCGCAGCGAGCCCTACGCCTACGATCGCGTCGAAGTCGCCCGCGGCCCGTCCTCCAGCCTGTTCGGCCAGGGGGATGCCGGTGGCATCGTCAACCGCGTCAGCAAAAGGCCTGAAGCCGATCACGTTGACGAAGTGCAACTGAGCGCTGGTAACCACAACCGTCTGCAAGGTCAGTTCGACATCGGCGGGGCGCTGAACGACGACCAGAGCCTGCTGTACCGCGTGGTTGGCCTGGCGCGGGATGCCGACACCCAGGTGGATTACGCCGACGGCCACCAGGTGGAAGACAACCGCCTGTACATCGCGCCGTCGCTGACCTGGTCACCGGACCCCGACACCAGCCTGACCATTCTCACTGACTTCCTGCGCGACCATAATGGCGGTTCGCTGTTCGCCTACAGCACGCCCAGTGGCCATACCACCAACATCCTGATGGGTGACCACAGCTTCAACCATCTGGACCAGACCCAATACACCCTGGGCTACGAATTCCGCCATCGTTTCAACGACACGTGGGAGTTCCGCCAGAACGTGCGTTACGGCCAGGTCGACCTGATCTTCCAGAACCTGCTGCCCGCCGCCGTCAACCTGGGTACCGGCGATGTCACGCGCATCGCCGACCGCTTCGACCAGCACATGGACACCTTCAACCTGGACAACCAGTTCCAGGCCGACTTCAGTACCGGGCCGTTCACCCACAAGCTGCTGATGGGCGTGGACTACGCCTGGCAGGACGCTGACATCACCCGCTGGCGCACCCGGGCGCCCACGCTCAATCTCTACAACCCGCAGTACGGCCTGAGCATCCCCCGGCCGACCTCGGCCAACAGCCTGAGCTCGATCGACTACGACCAGACCATTCAGCAAGTGGGTGGCTACCTACAGGATCAGATCAAGTTCGACGACCACTGGATACTCACGGCGGGCGGTCGTTACGACTACGTGCGCAATGACCTGGACAACCACGTGGGCGCCTCCACCCACCAGAAGGACAACGCCTTCACCGGCCGAGTGGGCCTGACCTACCTCACCGATTTCGGCCTGGCGCCGTACGTCAGCTACGCCGAGTCGTTCAACCCCAACACCGGCACCGACCGCACCGGCAGCGCCTTCGACC
Organism: gamma proteobacterium L18; assembly: GCA_000497835.1. GTDB lineage: Bacteria > Pseudomonadota > Gammaproteobacteria > Pseudomonadales > Pseudomonadaceae > Aquipseudomonas. The sequence continues at coordinate 150,569 of KI547177.1, forward strand.
CCAGCATGGCCCATCAATGGGAAGTGGGGGTGAAGTACCAGCCGACCGATGCGATTCTGATGACCTTGGCGGCCTACGACCTGACCAAGACCAATGTGCTGACCAACGAGGTGGTTGGCGGCGTGACCACCGGTTTCTCGGTGGCCTCGGGCGAGCAGGAGTCACGCGGCATCGAAGCCGAGATCAAAGCCAGGCTGGACCAGAACTGGGACCTGCTGGCGTCCTACACCTACACCCATGCGCAGATCACCAAGAGCAACAACGGCGACGAAGGCAACCGCCCGGCCAACGTGCCCAAGCACATGGCGTCCGCGTGGTTGAATTACACCTTCCACGACAACCTGTTCGCCGGCCTGAGCCTGGGCGGCGGGGTGCGGTATACCGGGGTGTTGTACGGGGATAATGCCAATACTTACCACATCGACAACTACACCTTGTTCGATGCGGGCGTGAGTTACCCGATCAACCAGCACGTGACGGTGTCGATGAATGCGCAGAATCTGCTGGACACCGAGTATGTGGCGACGTGTGATGATACCTACGAGTGCTACCCGGGGATGCGCCGCACGGTGGTGGGGAGTGTGAAATACAGCTGGTAAACCGTTGGTCTCTTGAAACCGCGTCGCCTGCATCGCGACCAAGGTCGGCTCCTACACCGTACGTGGTAGGAGCCGGTCCTGGCCGCGATGCAGACGACATTGTCCTAGAGCAGCAACTGTCTTGTAGAGATACACACTGTGGGAGCAAAGCTTGCTCGCGATGCAGGCGACGCGGTTTTTCTGGATCATGGCGTCGATGCCATCGCGAGCAAGCTTTGCTCCCACAGGTCGGTGTAGCCGCCCGAAGGCTGCGGCTCTCGCACGCGGCGTATCAGGTATACCGCAGCGCCTGTGACGCGGCCTGGCGGCCGCTGCTACACATCGCTCCCCTCTGTGAATACAGCTCAATAAAATCGATCTTCCCGCTTCATGGCCGCCAAGCGGCCAAGCGTCCTGAACGACACCGCCAAAAACAGCAGCGCCAGCACGCAGCCTCCCAGCATGATCAAGAAGCTGGGCCGGTAGCTGTTCAACTCAGTGGCAACAAGGCTGACCTGGGGGAACCAGCGGGCGTAGACCAGCGCAATGCTGTCGCCCGTTGCGTACGGGTCGTGCTCATCGTAGTGAGGGTCCCAGTACGCTTCTTCGTGGGTGCGCTGGTCGTGGTCGGTGTAGCGGTAATGAATCGTTTTTACCGAGCTGTTGCGTGGGACGTCTTCGACCTGCGTCACGGTGCCCGTGACCTCGACCGATTGCAGATGCAGGGCGGCATAGGTTGCGCCGTGCGTGCGGGCCATCGCGGCAAATGCCAGTGCCACGCAGCACGCGATGGACAGCAGGATCACGCGGTTGAGCAGGTGATCGCGTTCGGCTTCTCGCGGGTAAAACATCGTACGATCCTTCGCATCGGGTAGGGGGAAGGCTATCGGCGAGGTTGCGGATAACTTGAGTGGCTGGCCCCCCTGTAGCCGCTGCCCCGGCATTCGCGTTGGGCGGACGGTAGCCTTGACCTCCCACACAGCGCCTAGACTGTTCAGCGGGGCGGCGTATTTCGTGCCGCCACTGCCTGGGAGCAATGTGATGAACGTGCAACCCTACGTCTTTTTCGCCGGCACCTGCCAGCAAGCGATCGATTTCTACTGCGCCGTGCTCGGCGCCACGCTGCAATTCAAAATGACCTTCGCCGAGGCCCCACAAGAGTCGACGGGCGCCGAGTGCGCTGCCGCGCCACCGGACGGCATCATGCATGCCAACCTGCTGATCGGCAGCACACAGTTGATGATGAGCGACGACCCCACCCCCGGCGCCAAAGCCCACGCTGGGTACGCGCTGTCCATTGCCACCGATGACCTGGCCAAGGGCAAAGCCTGGTTCGATGGCTTGAGTCAGGGCGGGACCGTTCGCATGCCCTGGGGTGAGACCTTCTGGGCGCAGGGGTTCGGCATGCTGACCGATCGCTTCGGTGTGCCGTGGATGGTCAATGTGGAGAAAGCGGGGGGCGGGGCGTAGCTGCCCTGACGCTGGTGGTTCCGGGCCTTGGTCAAATCGCGCCGTCTTTGTCGCGTGCTTTGATCAGGCGTTCACCAACGCTGCATGGGCCTTCAATGTGAAGGCTGCGGGCTGGGTGACAGAGCCGACGGTTCTGGCCAGAGCCGTCGGTTTTTTCTCCATTACCACGTCATGCGGCAGCTATTTTGTTTGCTGTCGAGGGGCAGCAGGGTCTTTTTGATATTTTTGGTTGGCAAGTTCACCGTTTTGCCGTTCGCACTGATTTGCAGGTTATTGGCATTGCGTAACGCTTTCCAAAAACCAGGAAAGATGGAGGCGCAGGCGTTGCAGTTGGTTTCAAATGGATTGCTGTAGGTTTTGCCGTCGACAATGACGTCAAAGCCACCCGAGTCATCCTTGGAGGAATACTCTTTACCGGCAATGCTTGCGTAAGCTCTGACGTCGCTTTCTTCTTCGTCCTCCCCGGGGCAGGAGATGTTCAACGTGTTGCCATTACCATCATCGACCATGTTTTCCGTGATGCCCTGGCCCCAACCCGAGGTCCATTCGTACGTTCCAGCCCAGGCAGCGTTGGTTGCGATTGCGCCTAATGCGATGGTCAAAAAGTAGTTCTTCACGGCGACAGCTCCTTTTGTCAGTAAAGGGCATTATTCCCGGTTAATCGTAATGTGAATATGAGTGAACGCCTCTGTAGCGGAGCGGGGGCGTGCATTACCCGCACTCGGTAATAATCTCGATCAGCGCACGCACGGGATCCGCCAACGTCCCTTTGCTGCGGTGAATCAGACCGATATCCCGATGAAACGTATGCCCCCCCAGATCCAGACACTTTACGTTCGCAGGCCAAAGGCAATGACTTGACGTTTGCGGCACCAGCGCAACCCCAAGGCCAAGCCCGACCAGGCTGACGATCGCTTCAAGCTCATCCAGTTCGCACTTCTCGTTGACCGCCAGATGCAGGTGGCGCAGAAACCGGTCCACTTGCCGCCCCCCGAACGAGGACCGGTCATACCGAATGAACGGCTGTGTGCGCAGCAGATCCTCCCAGTGTTCATCCGCCAGATGCTCAGGCACCAGCAGCCGGTAAGGTTCACGCATCAAGGTGGTCCACTGCAGATCACTCTGAAGGGCAAACGGCGGCCGGATCAGCAGGGCGATGTCCAGGTCGCCGGTGTCCACCAGGTTGACCAGGTCCATGGACAAACCTGGCAGTACCCGGGTTCTGCACTGCGCGAAGCGCGCGTGGAAGGTGGCCAATGCGTTGGGGAGCATGGCCCTTTGCACGGACGCGATCGCGCCGATGTTGACCTGTATCGAAGGGGCACTGCCCGGCGTAGGGCTACCCAATTCGCTGTAGAGGCGGATCAGCTCCTGTGCCTGGCGCAAGGTCTGCTGACCTTGGCGGTTCAAGTGGGCCGTTCGACCGCTGCGGTTGAATAATTCAAACCCCAACTCTGTTTCCAACCGCTGGATTTGGGCACTCACGGCCGCTTGCGTGAGGCCAATCCTGTGGCCTGCGGCGGCAAAGGTGCCTTCCTGCGCGACAGCCACAAGTGTCTTTAGCTCACGGATCATTGATCAAAATCCTTTGTGTGAATCACAAAATCATATTGTTTTTTTATTCTATGACCCTGATTAGGATCGTGCCAGCAGCTTGAGCAAGGATTGCTCTCCGACCATCGCGCTTCATAACCGGGAACCTGATAATGAGCCTTTCGCCCTTTCACCTTGCCATTCCTGTGTACGACCTGGCAGCCGCCCGGTCTTTCTACGGTGAAATCTTCGGCCTTGAAGAGGGCCGCTCCAGCGCCCAATGGGTTGACTTCAACTTTTACGGTCATCAACTGGTTATTCACGAACACCCCATGACGGCTTCTCAGGAAAGTGTGCATAGCAATAGCGTGGATGGCCATGATGTGCCGGTCCCGCATTTCGGCATCATTCTGCACTGGCACCAGTGGGAAGCCCTGGCTGAGCGTTTGAAGTCATTGGGGACTCAATTCGTCATTGAGCCTTACATCCGCTTCCAGGGGCAGGTCGGTGAACAGGCGACAATGTTTCTGTTTGATCCATGCGGTAATGCATTGGAGTTCAAAGCGTTCAAAGACATGTCCCAGCTTTTTGCCAAGTGACAGGTTGCCTGAACCCTTTATGTAAAACTTCTCAGGGGTGGGTTAAACCGCTGCCGCTGCAGGCTGCGAGAAGGCGTGGCCCCCTTTGATCGCGTCGTCTGCATCGCGGCCAAGGCCGGCTCCTACCACGGACGGCGTAACGCGGTTTGAAAACGCCTCCACCCCTGTAGCAGCGGCCGCCAGGCCGCGTTAGAGGCACCGCGTGCGCCAGACGCCGCCTTCGGCAGCTGCAGGACGGCGTCATCTGCAGGCGCGTACCACGGACGGCGTAGGAGCCGACTTTAGTCGCGATGCAGACGACGCCATTTCAAGACAGTTGCTGCTGCGGAGAATAGTTGCGCCGACGATTGGTGAAACAGCCACAGTCACGGTGTTTGTGGGTAGAACTCACCATCATCACCCTGCACTTTGGCATCAAGAGTGTGGGCGATGTCCTCCAGTTTTTTGATGGCAGCGTCAGATGGATTTTTTGTGTAAAGCTCGCCCAGTTCCGGGCGATACCACAGTGGAAATGACTCCCTACCAATGGATACCCAGAAGTCCTGCGGCCCATTTGCAGTGTCTCTGACGATCTGGGGATCGGTTTTCAGATGCTCTTGCCATTCTTCGAATGTGATGTTTGGCCCAGCGTCGTCTGCCCAAAACACTTTACGAGTAATGTGTAAGTCGTAACCGGCGAACGCAACGGTACTGAGCGTCAGGAGAAACACAAAGAACAATGTACGCCTGTGATCACCGCTGTTTTACCTGATCAAACTCCCCCGCCAGCTCGGTCATGGGAAAAGATTGCTGGGGTCTGTATGAACTGAGTGGAGCGTCCGCAGAATATTGTGGGAGCTGGCACCCAGCTAGCTTTTCAGGCCTCAACAGCTCGCTGGCCAGCCAGCTACCACAGTATTCCACCGCCGCTCCACACAGTTCGTACAGCGCCTCTAAGCCGAACGCCGCTGACCACCGCCATGGCTCGCGATTGCTGGCACCGCACCAGCGATGCCACAATGCCGCGTCACGCCTTGCACGCTAAACGATAAGCGCGATTCCCGGACCCTCCACTATGCCCAGCCTCCGTAGCTGCTCCAACACGCCAAGTCAGCCGCAGGGACGTCTGCCGGGGCAGTTGCGTCGACTGCTGTGTTTGGTGCTGTTCTCGACCCAGGCTGCGTGGGCGAGCCCGGTCACGCAACCGAATGACGGCGTACAGGTAATTGATGTACAGCTGCGTTGGAAACACCAGTTTCAGTTCGCGGGCTATTACGCCGCCATCGCACAGGGCTATTACCGCGAAGAAGGGTTGGAGGTGCATTTACACGAGGGTGGTCCCAATATCACGCCGGTTGAAGAAGTGCTTTCCGGGCGCGCGCAATATGCCGAAGCCAACAGCGAGTTGCTTTACGCACGTTTGCATGGAAAGCCCCTGGTTGCGCTTGCGGTGATTTTTCAGCATTCCCCCTCTGTGCTTCTGGCTCGCACGGACAAGGGGATTCGCACCGTGCACGACCTGATCGACAAGCCGGTGATGCTGATGGATGCACAGACCGATGCCGATTTTCTGGCGATGTTCCGCAGTGAGGGTATACCCCTCGACAAACTGCAACTACTGCCCAGCAGCTATCAGGTTGAGGATCTGGCCGACGGCAAAGTGACCGCTTTCAACTCGTACCTGACCAACGAGCCTTTCTACCTGAAACAGCGCGGTGTGGACTACAACGTTATCTCGCCCGTCACCTACGGGATCGACTTCTACAGCGACATCCTGTTCACCACGCAAGCCGAGATTGACGAGCATCCCCAACGGGTCGAGGCGTTCCGCCGCGCCACGCTGCGTGGCTGGCGCTACGCGATGGATAACCCCGAGAAAATCATTGACCTGTTGCTCAATCAGTATTCAGTGCAGAAAAGCCGCGCGCACTTGGAGTTCGAAGCCCAAGCCATGCGGCCACTAGTGCAATCGGACTTGATCGAGATTGGTCATATGAACCCGGGGCGCTGGCAACGTATGGCTGAAACGTTCCTCGAACTGGGCATGGTCAACAACATTGACGGCCTGGAAAACTTCATTTACGACCCCAACCCGCCACAGCTCGTCGAGCGGCTGCGCAAGACGATTGTCCTGATCAGTATTGGCGGCGCACTTGTCCTGTTGTTCACGCTGGTGCTGTTGAACGCCCAGCGCCATCTGCGCAAAGAAATCAAGTTACGCAAACTGGCTGAGGATGAAGTCCGCAAGCTGGCCTTCTATGACAGCCTGAGCGGCTTGCCCAATCGCAATAGTTTCATTCCCTTCGTCAGTCAGAAGCTGCTCGACGCCAAGAATCGTGGAGAGCATTTGGCCCTGTGCTATATCGACTTGAATAACTTCAAACAGATCAATGATCGTTTCGGCCACCAGGCGGGCGATGCCGTGTTGATCCATGTAGCCTCGGCCATCAAATCCCATATTCGCGAATTTGAAATTGCCGCGCGCATGGGCGGCGATGAATTTGTCTTGCTGCTCGACGGCGCGCATCACAAGCACGATATCCAGCGTGTCACCCAGGCAATCTGCGGGGCTGTCGAGGTGCCCATGCTGTGGAAAGGCCACCAGATCAAGGTCAGCGCCAGCCTGGGCGTGGCCTGGTATCCGGAAGATGGCGAGCTGCTCGACGAACTGATGTTCAAGGCCGATACCGCCATGTTCCAAAGCAAAGCCAGTAACGCTGCGCAGGCCTGAGCCTTTTTTACGAGCTGTTGCTTGGGGAAGGCGCTTATGGCGATTAAAAGCGGGTGCTCTGCGGCGGCTAGCGTGCGCGTAATTAGCCCCATGGCCCGTCAATCGGCAGACCAGAACAACTCCAGCGTTGAGTAGTCATTCCGGGATTTGCTTGCCATCTCGAATGTCGCGGTCATGTCGTAGTTGCCGTCCTCCACAGCATTTCACGCACCCTCCACATATTTCATACAGAGCCTAAGGCATCCCCATGATTATCATAATACGCGGCCGGCCGAAAATGATCGGTGCGCAAGGCCGCTTCTGGAGGGCTTTATGCTTGGACGTATGGCAATTCTGTTAGCAATGGCCCTTGCGCCATTGACGTTTTCATCCGCTTCCGATGACTGCCCACCTCAGGAACAGGATTTGGCAGCCCTTAAAACTCTGCTGGCGAAAAATCCCGAAATATTGGCCAGACAGGAGGCCGGAGCGGCGCGCCCCCGATTTCTTGCGATAATGGGCTATGCGGCCACATTTCCTGGTCTTGGTGATAACCCTGGCAGGTTGAAGTGCTTGTTCCCCAGAGCATCCATGATGCCCATGCCGGGCACTTCGGATGTGCTATGCAGCGATGAAATCATTGGACTTCAGCCAGTGGCGGCTCGATTTGCCGAGCGTTACAACCAAGTGCTCGCACAGGCTATAGATCTGAAATGCCCTTGATTACCGGTCTCGGCTGGCGGCCAGCTGGCCGGAAGCAGCCCGATGTGGTTACCACTCCCAGCCCCTACATTCCCCTGCTGCCTCGTCACTCTGCTTGACGTTGTGTTGGATTGCGATAGCGTAGAAACACCCTTGTTAAGCAGGCTCAGTCGATGTCTTTGGATTTCCATAAGATGCACGCCAACGGCGATGACTTTGTCATCATCGATGCCAGAACCAGCCAAATTCCATCCTTAGACAACCTTGCCCGTAAAATGGGGGACAGGCACCGTGGCGTCGGCTTCAATCAACTGGCGGTACTGCGTGCCTGTGATGACGCCGATGCGCAACTGATGTTCTGGAATGCCGACGGCTCTGCTTTGGATACCTGCGGGAGTGCCACGCGAGGCGCGGCCGATATCCTGATGCGCGAACGCAACATCGCATCGGTGGTTTTGCGAACCAAACGTGGCCGGCTCACCTGCGCGCGCACTGCCACCGGTGAGATCTCGGTCAGCATGGGGCAGCCCATGTTCGGCTGGGCCGATATCCCTCTAGCACGAGAGGTGGACACTACCTTTTTGCCCATCGACAGTACTCCAGCTGCCGTGAGCATGGGCAATCCACACTGCACTTACTTCGTGGCGGACGTGGCATCGGTGGACGTCGCGGCTATTGGGCCTACGCTTGAAACGAATCCGCTGTTTCCTGCCAAGACGAATGTGCATTTTGTCCAGGTCATCAACCGCCAACACATCCGCTTGCGCATCTGGGAGAGAGGCGGGGGTGTTCCCCTTGGGTCAGGGTCCTGCTCTTGTGGCGCTGCGGTGAATGGGATTCGCCGTGGGTTGCTCGATAACCCGGTCCGGGTTGAATGTGATGGCGGCAGTACCGTAGTGCAATGGGATGGAGAGGGCGCCGTGGTGCTGGTTGGCCCGGTAGAGATGTTGTTCTCCGGCACATTGGCAAAGGGCTTTTTTTGAGGCTTTCCTATCTGCGGCAGCGTAGGCTGAGTTGGAATACTCCAAGGCGCAGCTGGCGAATGTTGGTTTAAAGCATTCCTGAGAGAGTTACGGTGAACTCACATTGTCCTGCGCAAATAAACCAAGTGCGTGAGAGGCGGCAGAGGCGGCGTTGATCAGAGGCGCGCCGGGGGTGTCCTCCTAATCTACTAGTTGCATCACGTGCGTCGCATTGTCGTCTTCTTGTTGCCTGAAACCGCAGCGCACGTAAAACGCGCTTGCATCGGATGTGTCGGTATAAAGCCGCACAGTTTTAAAGTGCAAAGCGGCATGGGCAAGCAACGCGCTTACCAGACGCTGACCAACGTGCTGGCCCCTGGAGGCTGGCGCCACGTATAGGCGTCGCAACCTCCCAGTACCCGCTTCGGTGTAGGGATCAATGGAAAGCCCTCCGATACCTGCCAGTTGCTGATTCACATACGCTGCCATGAGGCATTCCCCGGGGGCATCGAAGCTGTTTTCGTCTGACTGCCATTCTGAAATCAGTCTGGTGAGAAACCTGAAACCCTCGGCAACGGCTGATTTCTCAAGGGCTGCTAGGTGGGAGGGCAAGTGCGTGATCTGCTGGATCTCCACGGGGTTTATCCATCCTTCCTATTGTGGGACGAGGTCTTACGGATGAGCCCAGGCTACCGCGATACCCGTGCCAATACATCCATGACCTCGGCAGTCATCGCCTCAACGCTGTGTGTGCCTTCAACCGTTAACACCGGCAACTTCAGCCCCGACAGCCAGCGCTCACGCCAGGCCCGGTTGCGCCCGGAAAAGTTCGGGTCATCATACTGTGAGGCCCAATTCCTGAAGGCCACATGGATTTCATGCATGTCACCACCGGGTGCTATGCGTTCACCAAAGCGCGCTTTTTCACGTGCAGTCAGGCGTTCAAGCCGGACAGGCGTCGGCGTAACCACGAACACCACCAGATCTACATCAGTCAGCAGGGCGTCCCGCCACACCATGCAGGAACCGGTCAGCACCCAATCGTCGTTACCCAGCGCTTGCTGAATCAAGGGCACCCGTTCGCTGGCCGGGCGCTTGGTCTCGCGGCCGCGGGGCAATTGCGCACCGCAGCCGCTGCCATGACGATGGAGGGAGTTAACACAATCAGAACTGTCCACCGTCGGGACTGGGCGGTCGGCAGACCTCTACTGTAGTCGCAGCGACCGGCATGGTATGCAGCTGAGCCGCCGTCGCCGGGGTGGGGAGGTGGCATCAGCCGATAGCGGATGTTCGCCTGCAGTGCTCCGTTCCCCCTCTATCCCGGCAGGCGAGGCTTGTAGAACGGGATCTGCAATGTTTCTGCAATCTGTCCTAGTACGTTTGCGCAATGCTCGGATATAACGAGTGGGGGCTCTTCAACCATGTAAATCATGTGTTCAAAAGCCACCCCCGCCTCGTTGTGGTACAAATAGTCCAGAACAATGTCGCGCCCATTCATCAGCCCCGCCTGAGCCAACGGGTGGTCTTCCGAGATACTTCCGGCCTGCTCGAACGTAATCGCCATCAGCGCAGATATTTCACAGAGCGCCTCCAGAAAGTCGGCTCTTAGCTCGTTTGGAAGCAATCCCATATGACACATTCCTTAGTGAATCCTGCCATCACCATCAGTGGCCGTATAGTTTGTTCAGGCGGGGACCCATTGCGGACTGCCAGCCCCAGCACTGTAGCCGCTGCCGCAGGCTGCGCTGGCCTTCGACCACACTGGAAATCTTCAGTGCACCCAGCGGCCAGCGCAGCCTGGCGGCAGCGGCGCGTGGCTGAGCCGTAACGTTGGGGGGAGAAGTGCAGCTCCTGGCCGAAACCCACCGCCATCACCTGATCGTCTTCGCCATCTCCGCCGTCCCCATCCACCCCATTTGCTCATACACCGGCTTCCCAACCGCAGTGGCATGAAGCACAGCGAAACCGATCCCCCGTCGGGCGAACTCAGCCTCAGCAATTTGCATCAAGGCCGAAGCCAAGCCACGGCGGCGGTAGGCGGGTTCGACAAAGACATTGAGCACGTAACCACGCTGATCCATGGTTGGGTGCGAAGGGTGGGGCGGCCATTCGATGGTCATGAGACCAATCGCTGCAACAGCCTGATCAGCATCGCAGAGTGCGAATCCGTAGTACCGACCGTCATCCAGTCGCTGCTCCAGCCATGGGCGAAACTGTTCAGCCATGACTCGCAGATTGTCAGGATCCCCGCCAGCCTCAAGAAACATCGTTTGACGGTGCACGCTGATCATGTCGGCGTCATCTGGCCCAAGAGGTCGGCATTGCAGCCCGGAAGTCTCGATACGTCCTTGTGGTTCGTTCATCACTGTCTCGTCGATGGTGGGTGTCGAAGAGCAACAGGCTAGGGCATGTACGAGCGCTGTGGCAATGCGCGGGTCATCGAACACCGATCTGTAGCCGCTGCCGCCAGGCTGCGCTGGCCCCCGGTACGCCAAACATCCCCAGCGTGGTTGAGGGCCAGCGCAGCCTGGCGGCAGCGGCTACGGGGGCGGAGCAAAGGGCTGGTCAGCCCCGGCACCCTCGATCATCCACGCTACCCAGCGCTACTCCTTGGTCAGATCCACCAACGGCGTCTGCCGCACCTCGGTTTCCCGACCCGCCTGAATGTCGCTCACCTGCTTCAAGGCCTTGTCCACCGCCCCCTTATCCGCCAACAAGCTGTAGCTGATGTGGAACTGCCGATGTTCCTTCGGCCCAATGGTGGGTACCAGGTTCAGTGGCCGCTGGTAACGGCGGTTGTAGGAAAAACTGGTGCCCGGCTCCAGCCCCGTGACGTAGCCCTGGCCCTGGGTGTCGGTGTTTTTCCACAGGGAAAACACTGGCAACGTCTGGGTATTGAAACCGACCGATACCCCCAGGTTGCCAGCCTTGTTATGCAGCACGGTCAAGGTCTCACCCTTGGCGTCGGCATAGGGCACCACGTTATAAACCGTTTCGTCGTAATCCTGGGTGGGGGCGCGGTAGGTTTGCCAATCGGGCAGGTCGCCCTTGGCCTTGTCATTGAACGGCGATACCTGTTTCACCGGCGCGGCGAATCGCGCGCCCGCTTCCAGGAACGGGGTGCTGAAGTTGCTGTGATACAGCGCCTGGTATTCCTTGGGATAGTCGCCGTTGTTGGTCAGGGTGTCGTTGAGGGCGAAGACTACGCTGCCCGGCTCGGTGACCAGTTCGGTGGCGACCGCGAAGTCGACCTTCTTGAACGCCTGCTCTTTGAGTTCGCCACGCAAGGTGATGGCGTAGGGTGGTTTCTCATCGATGTGCAGGGTGACTTTGCTCGCAGGAATGTTGGCGGCCCGCCCGTGCAGGGTCAGCAGCTCGCCGTTGTCGACGCCGGGGTGGCCGACCCATTCGTAGCCGCAGCGAGCGACCAGTTCATTGAAGCCTTCCAGCCAGCCCAGGCCACCGCGGCCGTTGAGTTCGATGAAGGACGGGTTGACCACTTCCTTGACCGGCGAATCCCAGCCCATGCGCACATTGCCCACCGAGGCCTGCAGGACGTTCATGCCGCGAGTGGGGACGACCGAGAGTTTCATCGTGCCGTTATCGATGTCGACAATGCTGACACCTTCCTGCCGACCGCCGTGCAAGGTGCGCAGGGTGACACTGAAGGGTTTGGCGGTTTTCACGCCCAGTTGCTGGCTGGTGATCTGCCAGTTCTGAGCGGCTTTGTCGGTGTCGAGCAGGACGTAATCCCAGGCCATGGCGTGGGAGGCAGCCGACAGGGCGCCGAGGGCAACAGCGAGTTTGAGCGGGGTCATGATTGAAGCCTTTCTTGGAGTTGTGCCTTTTTATAGCCTCGAAGAAACGTTTCAGCAAGCCCGATCAACCGTTGGTCAGGGATGGGTGAGCCTGTCCGGCTCACCCTGCGGTCAGGCGCCTGGGGGCCCTGAACGAGCCCCCAGGCGTATTCAACCGGCCTCTACGGTGTACTTCCCGGTGCACCTCCGCCTGAACCCGCACCCGGCGGTACCTGCGGCGCCGCCGAGATGGTTTGGGTAAACAGCACATCGTCCGTCTGGTCCGGCCCCTGTCCGGTGGGCGTGGCCCGTACGGCGCGTTGCACCGACACCGGCAGCGGGTTGCTGTTGCCCACCGGCAGCTGTTGCCGGAACGGGCTCAGTACCCGGGTGCGCAGGCGGATGTCATTGGAGGCGCCGCCCACGGCGATGTTGAATACATCCGCGTCCACCACCCAGGCATTGCGGTTGGGGTTGTAATAGGCGAGCGAGCGACCATTGAGTTCGATGGTTACGCGCTGCGTCTGGCCGGGTTGCAGCAGCACTTTCTGGAAGCCCTTGAGCTCCTTGACCGGCCGCGTCAGGCGTGGGTTGCGCTGGCCGACGTACAGCTCTGCCACCTCGGCCCCGGCGCGCTGGCCAGTATTGGTGACGTTGAATGACACCCTGATAGGCGAGTTGCCAAAGGCCACCGGCGGGTTGACCCGGATGTCCGAATAGCGGAACCGGGTATACGACAGCCCGTAGCCGAACGGGTAGAGCGGCGTGGTGCCCAGCTTCTCGTAGCCACGGTAGCCCAGCAGCAGGTCCCCGGCGTAGCTGATCTGGGTGATCGTGCCGTTGTTGTCAAACGTCGGGAAGAAGTTGTACAGGGGATTGTCCTGCAGGTTGCGCTCCAGGCTGATGGGTAACTTGGCCGAGGGGTTGACCTGTCCGAAGAGGATTTCCGCCAACGCCTGGCCGCCGTTCTGGCCCGGGTAGAAGGTATGCAGCAGCCCGGCAACCTGGTCGACCCAGTCGTTGACCTTCAGCCCTGTGCCGCCATGCAGGGCGACGATGGTGTGAGGATTTTGGCTGGCGATGTTCTGGATCAGTTGCCCTTGGAACTCCGGCAATTCCCACATGTGGTCAAAGCCTTCGCCCTCATACTCGTTGCTGTTGCCCGCAGCCACCAGCACCGCGTCGTAGCTGCCAATGTCGCTGGGCGCCACCAGTGATGCCCAACTCATCTGCACGCCCGTCAAGCCGCCCAGGCTGGCGATGTAGCCCGGCCGGCGAGAATATTCCAGTACCACGGTATGGGCCTGGCCGGCCGTAAGGTTGACCTTGGCGTAGACCGGGATCGTCGGCGGTATCTGGTTGTCGGGCAGGGGCGTGCCATCCCCGTTGGCCAGGATCTGCGTGCCATCGACCGTCAGGCGGATCAAACCATCGGCACGCACCTTGAACACATGTTCGCCACTGACGGTAGGGGTAATGTTCCCTGTCCAGCGGATCGATGTGTTGGCGGTGTCGCCGTTGGTGGGCAGGTTGGTGTCACTGTTCCAGTCAAGGTTGACGAAGGTGTCGGTACGGGTTGTGGCCGCCGTGCCGGTCCAGGTCGCATTGGTGAAGTATTCGGCGGTCAGGCCGGCCACTTCGCTGGCGCCGTCGGTGTGCGTCCAGGTGACGGCGGCAGGGTCCAGGGACAACCCGTCGAGGAACGTCACCTGCGCCTGCGGAGCGGCTTGTGCCAAGCCACTGGCCTCGCTGATGTAATTGAGCGGCGAGGAAAAGGCACTGCCGAAACCGCTGGGTGGTGCGTACTTGCCAAGCACGCCCACCACGGCGATTTTACGGACCGTAGCGGCATTGAGGGGGAGGAAGTTGTTCTGGTTTTTCAGCAACACAATGCCTTCGCGGGCCGCATTCAGTGACGCCTGGTTGCTGGCCAGGCTATTGGTGTCATGGGCAGTGGGCGGCACATACGTGTCAAAGTCGAACAGGTAAATCTGGCGCAGAATACGCCGCACCTTGTCATTGATCGTGGCCACGGCCAGGACATTGCTGTCCAGATAAGGCGTCAATACCGTAGCGTTCATTTGCAAGCCAAACAACATGTCAATGTCAGTGCCGGCCTGGGCGGCTTTCAGTCCATCGAGAATGGCACCGTAGTCAGTTTGCACAAACCCGGTGAACCCCCATTGGTCCTTGAGTATCTCGCGTATCAAGTGTGAGTTTTCACACGCATGGTCGCCGTTGACCTCTTGGAATGAACACATCATCACCGCCACTTTGCCGTTCTTTGAAGCCGACTCGAACGGCGGCAGTGTGATTTCCCGCAAGACGCGTTCGGGAATCGTTTCATTGAGGGTAAAGCGATTGGTTTCCTGGTCGTTGGCCGCGTAGTGTTTGGCATCGGCCCATATGCCCCGCGACTGGATAGCGTTGATCACTGCGGGCGCCATGCTGGCCCCCAGGAACGGGTCCTCGCCGCTGACATACTCAAAGTTACGTCCGCCATACGGCATGCGGTACATATTCATGCCTGGACCGGTGATGTAGTGATACCCGCCACTGGCGGTGTCATACCCCAGGGCGCGACCAAAATCCAACGCGCGCTGCAGGTTGAACGTGGCTGCCAGGCTAGGGCCGCTGGGGTAGACGACCCCTTGGTCATTGCCTTGATTGGTGTAGCGCAGGCCCAGGCCGCCATCGGCGCCCAGTATTTGCGGCAGGTTGAACCGCGGCAGCGGCTTGACGTCCCAGCCGCCGGTACCGCCGATATAGTCCAGCTTCTCCGCCAAGGTCATTTGATTGAGGGTTTGTTGCGCCAGCACATTGGCCTGCTGCAAGGTGCGCGCCCACGCCTGTTGGGTGCATACCTCAGCGACGGCAAGGGCCAGCAATGTGAACGAAGTGGCAAGTACGGGTACGCGTGTTCTTCTCATTTTAATTACTCCCACCGGTAACCCTCGCGCAGGACCGGGCGTAATAAAGACAACGAGGACGAACGTGTAAAGCGGGTGGAACAGAATCCGTTTCAGGATGCCTTTATAAGGCTGGCAGTTAATCGTTATTAAGCTGCGCTGTGTGCTTGATGTTGGATCCGTTATGGCCGGCTTCGGTTTTATTCTTCGCCATTCAGATGGCAGCTCATAGCAATAACAAGAGTTGAATGGGACGCCCGTTGGTAATGGAAGTCAAACTTAAATGGCGAGACGGTTATTGTATTTTCATCTTAGCTGGGGCGCGTTGCATGTATTTGGGTATTTGGCGGGTTTAGGCCGTTGAATAGTAAGGTGGTCAATACGGAATTGTCGGTGCTCTTTAGTTGTGTGGCTAACTAAGTTGCAATCTTCTGTCCCCTGGCAGGGTGTTTCTACGTACTGCTGCCGAGGGCCTGTTTGAAATGTGTGGAGCGTCAGTGGAATCTTGTGGAAGCTGGCTTGCCAGCGAGCTTTTGAGACCCGAAGCGCCGGCATGATCGCCGGAATGTTCATTAGCCAGTGTTCGGTGTGGTGACTGCGTAGTTGCGTTGTGCCATCCCGGATCGTCCTGTAGCCTAGTGCAGGGCGCTCCCAAGCAGGCGCACCCCTCGCAGTTACATTGCCAACAAAACCGAATCAGCGTCGTTTAACAGGGAGTAACACAATGAAGGCCCGCTGTCCCTGCTGTGGCCATATCTGCATCAGCCTGCCGCCTACCCATAAGTGCCGTGAATGTGGGGAATTTTCTCCTGAGTGGCTAAATTATGATTGGGAAGGTTTCGCCTCCCTCAGACGTCAGCACCTCACATACAACCTGATCATCAGTCTGCTGGTCGTTAACATCGTTGCGCTGGTGGCCTTTGATTCAGGTAATGTTTTTTTGTGGATGCTAAATGCTTTATCTATTCCAGCCACAATCAGCCTGATCCTATGTCTGCGTGATCTACGCGGGCAAGCACGGTATGAAGGGCATTACAGTCGTGCTGTTGTATCTTGGTTCGTGTGGCTCTGACCGTAATGACTGATCTTGGCCTGTAGGGGGCTGGGGCTGAATGCTTGTTACCCCCCCCCCCCCAAACATTCATACAAGGTGAGTACATCTCGTACTACAAGGTCCCTAATCGCGTATACACCTAGGCTCTGTACGAAATTCAAGGAAATTGCCCCACACCCCCTTTGGTCTGGAGATTTTGTAGAGTTGAATGCTATCCAAGGAAGGGAATCCTGTGATGGC
>KI547178.1:0-47258 GCA_000497835.1 gamma proteobacterium L18
ACTACGGAAGGGGGCACCATGCACAACATTCGAGTCAGGTTTGCGTACAAGCGAGGGTTTCGGCGGGCTTGGCTGGTTTTGTCGGCAACCTGGCTGGCCCTCTTGGTCACTTTGTTCTGGGGGCGTGAGCACTTCGTTGAGCCAATTTTAGAATTCGGCGTAGCCCCTGTCGTTGCCCTGTACGCCGCCGGCGCAGCAGCAGTCTGGATCATCGAAGGCTTCGGCCGCCCGGACTGAGCCTAAGCTCGATTCAGTCACAACTCTGATTTCAGTCACATAAATTCAAGCCACCTGGACAACTCCCTGGATGGCTTGAATATGCAGACCTCAACCAGCAGCACCCAGCCCCTCGTCATTCCCCGTATGCCCATCCGCTCGACCATCTGCGCTGGCGCCACGCCAGTGACGTTTGATGGTGAGACCCGCCCGGCTATGGAGTGGGCCGACCAGCGGGGCCTGAAGTGGCAAACCGTGAAGATGCGCCGCCTACGTGGCGATAGCTGGGCGGATGCGCTGGAGCCCGGGCTGAGGAAAAACAGCTTCATGGACCGCTGGTTTGGGGCCAGCCCTGCGCAGATACGCCTCCAAGAGCGCACTGCCAGGTACAACGAGATCGTGCAAGCGCTTCAACGGCCGTGAGACTGTTGAGCCGGGCTAGATATTGCTCGTCAATGGATGGTGGGAGAGGGCAGGTATTGATCCAGTATTATCTGGCTCTCGGCCATTGTGATTTCGACGGAAGTCAGAGAGTTTGTTAGGTGAAATGCGCATTCGATAAGCGTCCGCAGTTCAGGGTCTGAGAGCAGCTCTAACGCCTCCTGCAGATCGGGGTAGCGTGTCGCGAGGAGGCGACGATATTCTTTGACTGCGTCATCCATGGCTAAATGCCTCCTGGCTGTGCATCTCAATGATCCTGGGATTTAGGTCGCTGCTTAACTGGCTCAAAATTCGCGCGTCGAAATTTCTTGGTTCCTGGCCTGCGGTACTTTACTGCCCTAGAGCGTTCCGGTACACCTAGCATAATAGATCGCAAGAGTAATTTCGTCGATGTCGCCCTATAGGCGTGACTCCACCGAAGACCCTTTGCAATATCCTGCATGATGAGCGTCAGAATGCCCATCCTCTCCTCCCCCACTCCGCTGCTAGCTCCCACACCTCTGCAAATTCTCCAGTCGTTGTTCTACGAGATTAGGCGATCCGTCGTGGCCAGAGGCATAGGCAGCCTTGAAGGACCTTAGGTTGATCGACTAATCACATTTTGCCGGTGCGACGGTTCAGTTTAGGTTTCGCGCCACGTTTTCGAGGCTGACGTTTCGTGGCGCGGAGATGGCTAGGGTCTCGCGTCAGGCGCCATAAGCCGTGGTGTCACTTAGCGATCGTCGCAGGCCTGGCCTCTCACCATCGCTGCAGACTTTGTCTGTACTTGGTCGAAATCTGGCGTCTCTGATTGATGAGCCTATCGAAGAAGGCCACCATCTCCTTGGTTTCCACGGGGTCGGCAGCCGCGTCCGACTGGATGGAGGCTTTCACCAAGATCAGCAACTGCAGGTCAGTGATCTAACTCGCCGGCCAGGTGTGGATTGTTCGCAAGCACCAGATCTCTGAGCGCCTGCATTCTGCTTTTTGCAAACATGGCTAGATCCCTCTCGACATGAACTTTAAGGATAGAACTCCACCGTACGTGGAGCGTCCCTAGCGCACCAGCGGTGTTATCCACCGGGGCCCAGATGGCGACCTGCAGCAGAACTGGCCTGGGGTATGGTGGTCTACGCGTCATATCTCAACACTGGAGGTGATGATGGCCATCAAAGTCAGAAGGATCGAAGGCGAAGAGCTGCCAGCCATGTACCGTAGCAGAGGGATCAAACATGCATTCGAGGTGACCGGCGCGAAGGGCCAAGTCTTTTATCTGGACACCGATGAAGATGCGGCTGCCTTGGCAGCCAAGTTGCATCGAGAGGATGTGGATGACGTTCCAGACGGTAAGGTGCCCCGCCACTCAGGGGCGGTAATGGCGGGCCTGGGCACCCCTTTCAACCCAAAACTGGTGTCCATATTGAGGATAGCTAACGCAGGTTTCGGTCCGCTTCGCTCGGGATGAGTGGACTGCGTGGAACCGCTAGGCAAAAAAATGCCCGCGTTGGGGTTAGCGGGCAGTGGAATCACAAAGGAGTGATTCCACAGTACTCGGGCAGATGTGAAAGATTCGTGATTGGCTCTACTTGAGGTCGCTCCCGCTGACCTTCAGAAGGCCGGGCGGGAGATCCTGCAGAGTCGGTAAGGACGGAGGGGCCGGTTTCCAGTCAATCGGCGCCTCCTGTCGCACCAGGTCTGCACCGGGTTTGAAGTAGCCGTGGAGGTAGCGCACCTCCCTTGCGACCATGAGCGCGACGGCGGCCATGCCTAGGCACGCTACGGTGATGCGGAATGTGTGACGGAGCCGATTTGAGTCAGGTCGCACAGTGCTTCCTCATTTGGGCGAGGCTCGATGGTATGCCGTTGCCGGTCAGGTGAAAAGACTCGCCGACGAATTGTGCCTGGTGCTATGCCGGGAGCGCGGCCAGCCCTAAGGCCACTAAGGTAATCGCTAGAGCCCAGGCCCCAGCAGTGAAGAGTCCCACTGCCCTGAAAAGGCGACGGTATTTCGCGAAGCCGCTGTCTTGCAGACCGTAGGTGGCGATGAATTCGAGAAGGAAAGCGCTCAATGAGATCAGCAGCGGTACCGCCAAAAGTCCGAGAAGAACGAAACCGTCCATCAAACCTAACCTCCTTGGTCGGGAATGTTGATTCATTTCTAGAGAAATATGTTTCAAGTGGGATGAGGGTGGACGCAGATCATAGCAATTAAGTAGGGAATGGCGGCCCGTATCGCTGTCGGCTTTGGTCCGCGGGCTAAAGGCGCTTAAGTCTTGGGAAGTCTCCATGACGGACCGCAGGCAATTTTGCTGCTGCCCATCCCAAATGTCTGCGTGAGCGCAGCTCAGCCAGCAGAGTAGAGCGATTAGTATCGGAATGTCCTGCACGGCTCATCGAGAGGGGGCACGAACGGTACGGGCTCTAGAGTACGCTGGATCATGTGCTTAAGATCAGGTTTTCCGGCGTATCTCATCACATTTGGGTATTGGTTAGTAGATCCCCTGCACGAACACTTCTTCCTACAGCGGTCTGGCCCTCTCTTGAGAGTTGGCTTGCCTGCGAGCTGTTGGGGGTTCATAGCTACCATAAGATACTGGCTAGAAGAGCTGCTGCAGCCACCCTGGCTGCCTCAGCCCATCAAACAACCTCCCGTAGTCCGGGTGCAACCACGCCGGCTTGCGCGTGCGCCTGTATTCACCCGGTGCTAGGCCCAGGTATTTGCGGAACGCCCGCGCCAGCTGCTGGCCGTCGCCCAGGCCGCCACGGCGGGCGATCTTGTCAACTGGAAGGTCGCTGTCTAGCAGTGCCTGGCGCGCAATGTCCAGCCGCAACAGCACTAGCAGGCCGTACGGGGAACAGCCGCAGTCCTGGCGCAGTAGCCTGCGCAGGGAGCGCTCGCTGGTGTGCAGGTGGGCGGCGGCCTGGGCCATGTTCAGCGGTTGGTCCAGACGAGGCAGCCACCAGCGGCAAAGGCGCAGGGCCGGGCCGCCACTGGCGGGGGGCAGAATTGCGTCGGCGCTGGACGGGCAGGGCTGGCCGCTGACGGCGGCGCAGTGGTCGCGCAACAACAGCAGGGCCATGTCGCTGGCGCTCATGCGCTCGCTGGTGGTGTAGAACGGGCCATCGATCTGCAGGCTGCCGCGCTGCTGCACCTGCAGCGTTGGGTAGCGCTGCTCCAGCAGGGCAACCAGAGCGCTGTGGGTGGTGATCTGGCGCCCGTCCAGCAGCCGCGCCGCCGCCAGCCAAAACACCCCTGCGCCCAGCGCCACCACTCGTCGCGCGCGCGGCTGCACCTGGCGAAGCCACTGCAGCAGCGCCGCTGGTAGGCTGTCCAAGGCATGCGCCGGGCCGTGGGCGATGATCAACGTGTCGGGGGCCGACGGTAATTGTGCGTCCAAGGCCTGGGTCTGCACACTGACCCAGGGCATGCCCGGCGAGCGCAGCAGCGCGCCATCCAGTGAGTACACCCGCGCCCGCAGGCTGGCGCCGCGGCGCATGCTGCAGCAGGGCCGCAGGTCCAAGGCGTGCAGGGTTTCCAGCAGCTTGATCACATCCCCCACGTAGCAGCCCGGGTAGCTGAGGATGGCGATTTCGCGCACCACGGCGAGTCTGGCGCCAGGCGCGTTCGCACGCGGCGCGGGGGAGGGGGAGTGGGTAATGATGTGCAAAAAAATCAAGCCCCGGCCAACTGTGCCGTTAATACCTTCAAGACAGAAATATTTTCTGCGGTCGCGAAGAAATGTAGCCAGTGGCTATCATCTACGGGTCGCGCTTTTGGCGCTGACACGGGATATTGGCGCACCGTCAAAACATAGACGTCAAAATATAGTTAGTTGGCTATATAGGGTCAAGACTTAAAGCTATGCATCTTGAGAGTTCAACCGCATGAAAATGGAGCCGTCGGCCGGCGCTACCTCCATGGTGGATGCCAAAGGATTGAAAGTGATCGAGGCTACGGGCGTGTCCCTGGGCGGCCTAGGTCAGAGAATCTCCGATATAGCTGAATCGCTAGGGGGCAAGCGCAACCTGGCGCGCCAGTCCGGCGTGCACGAGACCCAGCTGTACAAATACATTCGTGGCGGCAGTGCCCCTAGCCTAGTGGTGTGCGTGGCCATGGCGCGGGCGGCGGGGGTGAGCCTGGACTGGCTGATTGCCGGCCAGGCGCCGCTGCCTGCCAGCAACGATCACAGCGTTCTGGTGCCGCGCTACCCGGCGCAGGCTTGTGCCGCCGGGCTGCCTTGGCCGGGCAGCGTGGCGGCCATCGAACCTTTGGCCCTGGGCCTGGTCGAATTGCAGCAGCGCGGGCTGGCCGAACACCGCCTGCTGGCGGTGCAGGTGCCGCGCGGCCAGGGCTGCGCGCCGCTGTGTGAGGGCGGCACGGTGCTGATCGATCGGGGCGCGCCAGGGCTGGCCGGCGATGGCCTGTACCTGTTGGAACTAGGCGGCGTGGTGCGGGTGCAACGCCTTCAGTTCCAGTGCGATGGCTCGCTCATGCTGCTGGCCATCAACGAGCAGTTCCGCGACCTGCACCTGGCGCAAAAGCGCCAGGCGGAACTGAGCGTCATCGGCCGGGTGGTGTGGATCTGCAGTTGGCAAGGCTGAATTGGCCGGATCTGCCGCGCTTTTGGCCGGATGTGCAACGGTTTGGCCGCCCCTGCAAAGGGCTCGACACGTAAGCTGAAAAGGTCACCAGCCGGCATTACAGACGCTTGGGACCCACACACTTACGCAACTCTTTTGCAGGAAATTCCCCTAATGTTCGACTCCAAGTTCCTCAAGGCCGGGGCCTTCGCCCTGATCGGTCTGGGTATCGCCTTTGCCAACAGCGCCAACGCCTCGACCGCCACAGCCGACATGAGTGTCAGCGCCACCGTAGTCGCCTCCTGCTCGGTGTCCGCCGGCGCCCTGGCGTTCGGTTCCTACTCGGGCACAGCCGTCACCTCCAGCGCCGCCCTGTCGGTGACCTGCACCAACGATGCACCTTACACTATCGCCCTGGGGGCGGGCAGCGGTACCGACGCCACCACCTCGGCACGCCTGCTGACCAACGCCTCGGATAGCAGCTCTACCCTTAGCTACGGCCTGTACCAGGACAGCAGCTACGCCACCAGCTGGGGCGACACCACCGGCACCGACACCCTGGCCGGCACCGGCACGGGAGCGGCGCAAGCCATCACCGTGTACGGCAAGATCGCTGCCGACCAGCTGACCGCCAGCACCGGCTCCTACTCCGACACCGTGGTTGTCACCGTCAACTACTGAGCCGTCGGCGAGCCCCTCATGAACCCTGTCACACGCCTTTCCATGGCCTGTGCACTGGTCGGCCTGTACGCGCTTGCGCCGCAGGCCCGTGCCCAGGCACTGGACATCATCCCCATCGCCCAGGCGCTGGACGCCGGCCAGCACACGGCCAGCTTCACCCTCATCAACCGCAGCGCCCGCCCCTCCCGCGTGCAGGTGCGCAGCTTCCAGTGGACCCAGGCGGGCAATACCGACGTGCTGGCGCCCACCCAGGCGTTGCTGGTCAGCCCACCGTTCGCCAGCATCGCCCCCGGCCAATCGCAGACCATCCGCATTCTGCTGCGCGGGCCGTCCGCTGACGCCGAGCAGGCCTACCGCGTGGTGTTCGACCAACTGCCCGACGCCGACCCCAGCCAGGTGGCCCTGGCGTTCCGCCTGACCGTGCCGGTGTTCGCTAGCCCAGCGGCGCGGGCCAATGCCGACGTGCACTGGCGCACTGTGGAGGACCACGGCCAGTGGTACCTGCTGGCGCACAACACCGGCCAGGCCCACGCGCAGTTGGCCAACCTGACCCTGGCAGCCGCCGACGGCCAAGCGCTGACGCTCAGCCGCCCGGCTTTGCCTTACTTGCTGGCCGGCCAGGATGGCCGCTGGCTGATCAAGGCCCCGGCCCAGGCGCTGCAGGCCGGCGCGCGCGTGCACCTGACCAGCAGCGGCCGTGGCAGCGCAATGGACAGCTGGCTGACCCTTGACCAGGGCCGTTGAACCCGCCGCCCTACCGGTGCCTGCTGATGATGCTGGCACTGGCCAGCCCCCTGCCGGCCCACGCCGACACCCTGCTGCTGGAAGTGCTTGTGAACGGCCGCAGCCGCGCCGCCGCCCAGGAAGTGGACGAGCAGGGCGGGCGCCTGCTGGTGGCCGCCGACCAGTTGGCGGCGCTGGGTATCGGTATGCCGGCCCATGCTGAAACGCACGTCGACCTGACCCAACTTCCCGGCGGCCATTGCCGTTACGACCAGGCCGCCCAGCGCCTCTACCTGGACCTGCCCGACCGCGACCTGGTGGCCCAGGAACTGCGCCACGACCCTGCACGCCCCGACGCCAGCGGCCTGCGCAGTGACCCGGCGGCGGTGCTCAACTACGACACCCAGTACACCCGCGCCAGCGGCCAGGCCAGCACCAGCACCCTGGCCAGCCTGCGCCTGCTGGGCGGCCCCGGCGTGCTGGAAACAAGCAGCCTGCAGACCCGTAGCCCGACCCTGGACAGCACCGTGCGCCTGGATACCACCTGGAGCCTGGCCGACCTTGATCACCTGCGCAGTTGGAAGGTCGGCGACCTGGTCAACGGCGGCCTCGGCTGGACCCGCCCGGTGCGCCTGGCCGGGGTGCAGGTGGCCACCAACTTCGGCCTGCGCCCGGACCTGGTCACCTACCCGCGCCCCGGCATCAGTTCCAGCGTGGCGGTGCCGTCGTCGGTGGACATCTACGTCAACGGCCTGCACCAGCTCAGCGGCCAGGTCGAGCCCGGCCCCTTTGAGGCCAGCCAACTGCCGGTGGCCACGGGCAGCGGCGAAATTGCCGTGGTGGTCAAGGATGCCAGCGGCCGTCAGACCACCCAGACCCTGTCGTTCTACACCAGCAGCCTGCTGCTCAGCCCCGGCCTGGACGCGGTGTCGGTGGAAGCCGGCAGCGTGCGCAAACATTACGCCAGCCAGTCCTCCGACTATGCCCAAGGGGCGGCGTCGTTCAGTTGGCGGCACGGCGCCAGCGATCACCTGACCTGGGAAAGCCATCTGGAAGCCAGCGACACCCTGGCCATGGACGGGGCAGGGCTGGACTGGCTGCTGGGCCAGGTGGGCGTGCTCAACCTGTCGCTGGCCGGCAGCCGGTACCAGGGCCAGGCCGGCCAGCAGTACGGCGTCGGCTTCAGCCATGCCAGTCGCGTGTTCAACGCAGGGTTCAGCGTGCTGCGCGCCGACCACGCCTTCAGCGACCTGGCCTCGGCCAACGGTGACGACCGCCCCGGCACCAGCCTGCGCGCCAACCTGGGCTGGTCGCTGCCGGGCCTGGGCTCGCTGGGTGTGGTGTTCACAAAAAAACGCGTGAACATCTAAGACGACGCCACCCTGACCACAAGCAGCGTGCAGACCACGGCGCTGTCGGTCACCTATTCCCGGCCGCTGCCCTGGGGCGCCTACGGCTCGATCACCGCCCTGCATGACTACACCGGCACCACCGGCAACGGCCTGTTCCTGGGCCTGTCGATACCCTTCGGCGACGGCGCCACCTTGAGCGCCAGCAGCAACCGCAGCGGCAACAGCAGCTACCAGACCGTGCAGGCCGGGCGCCCGGCGGTGGAGCGTGGCGACCTAGGCTGGCGGGTGTCCCGCGAGACCGGCGACCTGGACCGCGATGACCTGGCCCTGAGCTACAAATCGCCCTACGGCCTGGTCAGCGGTGAGACCGAGCGCACCGGCGCCAGCACCGACTGGCGCGCTGGCGCCCAAGGCGCGGTGACCCTGCTGGGCGGTCACCTGTTCGCCTCCAACACCATCGATGACGCCTTCGCCCTGGTGGACACCGACGGCCTCGCCAACGTCACCGTGCGCCAGGAAAACCGCGACCTGGGCCGCACCGACCGCAACGGCCTGCTGTTCGTCGACCAGTTGCGCGCCTTCGAGGACAACCACCTGTCCATCGAGCCGGGCGACGTACCGCTGGACGTCGAACTGGGCACCGACCAGCTGCACCTGACCCCCGGCGACCGCAGCGCCGTGCGCGCCCATTTCGCCGTGCACCGCAGCCACAGCGCCACCCTGCACCTGCGTGATGTCAGCGAGCAGCCGCTGCCCGTGGGCGCCACCGCCACCCTGCAAGGCAGTGGCGAGCAGGCGCTGGTTGGTTACGACGGCGAGGTGTTTTTCCAGCAGGTGGCCGCCCACGACCAGGTGCGCGTGCAGGCACCGGGGCGCCCGGCCTGCAGCGCCACCTTCGACTACCACGCCGAGCCGGGGCGCATCCCCGACATCGGCCCCCTGACCTGCCATTGAGGACCCCATGCCATGCGCCATCTGTTATTGCTGGTGTTGTTACCCCTGAGCCCCGCCGCCCTGGCCTACAGCTGTTCGGTGGCGTCGACGCCACTGCTGTTCGGCAGCGTCGCCGGCATCGCCGAGCAGAGCCACGCCAGCACCGCCAGCGTCACGGTCACCTGCGAGGCCGGCGCCAGCGCTGCCAGCGTCGGCTACAGCCTGTACATAGACACCGACGGCAGCACCAGCCAGAGCTTGCGCAACGGCAGTGGCACGGCCCAGTATCAGCTGTACACAGCCAACGGCCGGCAGCCGATCCTGGGCAGCCAGGCGTTCGCCAGCGCCAGCTACACCCTAGCCGCCCATGCCAGCGCCAGCCGCACCTACACTGTGTACGCGCGCATGCAGCCGGGGCGCCAGGGCTCACCCGGTACCTACCAGGGGGTGAACGCCATCCGGTTGGTGTACTGATGTTCAGGATGCTTTTCATGACCCCGCGCAGGCCGGTGTACCTGGCCGGTTTCGATGTGTTCCGCCGTGATGCGTTGGCCCGAGGGCAGTACCTCCAGGCCCTGTGCGCCGACCAGGGCCTGGAGGGCCTTTCCCTCTTCGACAACGATCTGTCTGCAGGGCTGGAGGGGGCGGCGGCGCGCTATATATGCACTCTGAACATTGAAATGATCCGTCGCAGCGACGCGGTGCTGGCTAATCTCAACGTGTTCCGCGGTCAGGAGCCCGACGCCGGCACGGCCTTTGAAGTGGGCCTGGCTGTGGCTCTGGGCAAGCCGGTGTGGGCCTATTTCGACCTCGACCGCAGCCTGCGCCAACAAGTGTCCCACGACGTCCAGGGCTATGACGCCCAGGGGGGCGCGGTGGAAGATTTCAACCTGCCGCGCAATTTGATGCTAGCGACCAGTTGGGCAGGGTACAGGGCTACGGTCGAACAGGCGGTTGGCGATTTGCGCCGACACCTGACATCGGCACCTTGAGGAGGCACACGGCAATAGACTAAATCCGACAATTTGGCGATAGCTCAAGCAATATGCCCTGAATGAAGAGCACAAGAGGCCGCACTTCGAGATCCAGTGCAGCGACTGGAAATAGGGTGTCAACGTCCTCTAACAGCGCATTGAATAAAAGCTACAGCCCCTACGCGAAGGACGTCTGGTATATATCAGCCGCGAGCGCCACCTGGCCGCCAAAGCCAGCTTGCCGTTGCCTCTGTCGCCTTTGAACAGCCACACGCAGAGCATTACCCAGCGCTGCACGCCGCCGAGTTCGTGCTCGCGGGGGGGCAAATGGCTTGATCCTGCTGTGTGTTATGGGCTTCCCTCGAACCGCTACGGGAATATCAGCCTGGTGTGCAGGTCGCTATTCGCCGACTGAGATTGGCGCAAAGCAAGCCTAGCCCCACGCGCTGACCGCCGACTACCTGAGTCAGCAGCCGCAGGATCTCATAATTTGGCCGCATGGGATTAACGCCAGCAAGCTCGACTGCTACCCAGTGCAAGTGTGTGCCGGCGATCATCTTTACGAAGATGTGATCGTCCACATTGACACGCATATATCCAGTTAATCCACGCTATGAGCTGGATGACGCACGCGTGGGTACGCTGTCATCGATACCGCGTGCCAGGTGGTAGAGGTAACGGCGCTTATGCGCGATCTGATCCTGGCCGGCATCGGCAGCTTCGACCAGGGCCGTTGCTATAGGCGCGACCATTACCTGCTGGGCCTGTTATTTTTTGGTTTGCAGGTGGCACCGTCGCTAGCCGCCAACGTTTCCTTACCCAGACAGCTCGCATCAGCCTAGCTGAGTGTGCGCCCATCTTGAGTGCAGTAGGGTTTGTGGAACGCTTATGTTGAGTTTCCATGGTCTAAGAGCCGGGCATGCTGGTTTCATTTGCTCGTTCCTTACGGTTTTCTTTTCTTGGGAGTTAAATTGCAATGCCAGTCCTGCGGTAGTTATCGAAAGAAAATGCCCGGATGAGGTTGCTGGATTATCATTATGAATGCTTACGTTTTAATGGGGGGTTAGTTTACTTTAGTTCATTGGCGAAACGCCCTACCGCATTAACCACTTGTTTTGCACCGTCCTGAATTTCAACAATAACCTCGCCTGCCTGATTCGCTAAGGCCAATCCTTGTTGCGCCTGAGCACTACTATTTGCCATGCCCTGTACAGCGGCCTCTGTAAGTTTCTTATTCTGGTTTACTACCGTGATGATTTCGTCGGTCGCCTTGCTGGTTCTTGCTGCCAGCTGCCGCACCTCGTCTGCCACAACCGCAAATCCTCGACCATGTTCCCCGGCTCGAGCGGCCTCGATAGCAGCGTTGAGCGCCAACAAGTTGGTTTGCTCTGCAATGCTGCCTATGGTTTGGACAATCGAACTGATAAGTAGTGATTGCTTACCCAAAGCTTCTATGTCCCGGGAAGCAGACGTCATCTCAAAAGAGATTTTTCGCATCGTATCTACTGTCTCTCTAACCACCGCCGCTCCGCGCTGGGCGCTTATGTCCGTGCGCTGAGAAATACTAAAAGCGACGCTCGCCGCTTCATTAACCTCTTCTTCGCGTGCCACCTGATCGGTAATGACCGTGGCAAATTTCACGACTTTATACAGCTCGTTACGTGTGTTTCTAACCGGGTTGTAAGAAGCCTCCAGCCACACCGTCCGGCCTTGAGCATCCACACGTTTGAACCGGGCAGCTGTGTATTCTCCACGATTGAGCTTTGCCCAAAACTGATCATAAGCCGCAGACTCAGCTTCTTGGGCCTCGCAGAAAATACTATGGTGCCGCCCTTTGATTTGATTGAGTGAATAGCCCATTGCATTGAGGAATCGCTCATTGGCTGTCAATACTTCGCCGGATAGGCTAAATTCGATAACTGCTGTGGAGCGTAACAAGGCACTTATAAAGTCTGAGTTTTCTTTTGCATCCTCAGCAACCTGTGTTACATCGCTTGCTGTGAAGTCGACTCGTAATAGCCGACCATTTGCGCCTTTGATGGAGTGCCAAGAACCTCGCAAAGACGCTTCAGTACCGTCGCCACGTTGCAATCTGTATAAATCGCTAATATGTCCAAGGTTTACAATTGCTGCTTGAAGTTTGCGATAACTATCCATTTTCTTCACATAATCCGGTACCAATTCGTCGAATTCGCGTCCGATCAGAGATGACTCTGCGTATCTCATAGTGCTGAGAAAGTTCGCATTCGCCTTGGTGATACGCTTTTGGCTGTCCAGCGTAACTGTAAGGCTCTCCGCATCAATTGCCTCAATCGTCTGTCGCAACAAGGCGATTTCAGCCTGTGCAGCTTCTAATTCTCTTTTTGCTCTTGAGTTAAACATAGGTTTGCACCTGCGCATGGCGTATGTCTAAAGGCTATCGACCGACAGCTTCCGGAGTTTAGCCCAGATCACCGCTTGGTGAGACCAAGCATCTCTTTTCCATCCTCAGAATAATCAATCTCAAGCCCTCGCCCTTGGCGAGGTAACCGGCCGGTTAGCGCGCCTTCAGGAACCCAGAATTGAGCGCGATGATGTCTGCGTATTTTTAAGCGGACCCGATCACCCCTAGCCCTAGGAGGGTGTAGACAAAATCAAGTCGTGAGCCGGCGTGCGAGCATCCGTGCCTCGGCCAGCCATACCCAGGCCTCGCTCACGGCAAACAGACGATCATGGTGCATGATCAGCCGTCGAGCCCGTTCATTCCAGGCATGAGTCCGCTCCACCACCGAGCGCCTGGGCATCACCACGAAGCCGGTCGGAGCAGGCGCTACCGTGAAAAGATCGCCTTGCTCTGAGTGCCATTGTCCCGTTCGTCTATTGTTTGGCCCACGGATCACTTGAACCTCGACCGAATGCGCTTGCTGCGTGCGGTGAGCCCATTTTCCTGCGTACGCACTGTCGACGAAGAGAGTATTCAATGACGGGTATTTTCCCTTCGAGTACGCCACCGCGTCATCCGCCGCGTCGCGATCCTGCACACTGGCTGCGCTGATACTCACCGCTAGCAGCAGCCTCAGCGTATCGACGATCAGACTTCGTTTACGCCCCTTCACTTCCTTGCCAGCGTCGAAGCCACTACCCCCTTCCTGTGAAGAACTGTGGGGCGTTGTGAATCTAAGACAGCTGCTGACGGCGCAGCATCGCGATCTTCCCTATCACGCCATTGCGCGCGTAAGCGATCATGCATTTGCTAGAAGTTACCTTGGAGACTCCACCGGCGGAAGGTCTTGTAGACGTTGTCCCAGTTAGGAAACTCGTGCGGCAGCATGCGCCAGGAACATCCCGTACGCACGACATATCAGCAGGCTTCGAGCAGCGTCCGTCGAGAATGACGCGGTGGTACACCCCGACCGCCCTGAGCTTCAAACAGATCGGCGACTAGCGCCCATTTAGCATCAGTCAGGCAGCTGGGGTAGCGCTGCTCCGGCAACTGGCAGCGGTGCGTCTCATTGTAGCCATAGGAATTGCGGGGTTGGGCTGTAAGCGTCCGGTAGATACACCTTGACCATACCATTTCCCCCTCGGTGACCTCCGTAAGCCCAGGGTCGCTCATCGCCCACTCGTACTTAAGGTGATTGCGGCAAGCGGAGCATTCAGGCGCGATGATGGAAGCCTGAAGGGTCAAGACATAGGCGAAGTAATGGTTTGGTTCACGACAGCCGTGCCGGGGCCGTGAGTGTCAATCTAAACTCCTAAAATTATTTCAACCGCCGTCGTCGCAGCATGATCTTAGATAATGTATGAGATCGGCCATCGCTTGCGGCGCCATAAACAACAGCTACAACACCACTGCCTCGGCCGTAGCCGAGGCAGGTTGATCACCAAAATACAGCTCGTCTGCGAAAGCAATGGCTTCCCGCTGACCGTCATGCTGTCGCCCGGTACAAGCTGGCGAACAGCTTCAAAGCAGTAGTTGCACGAGCCTGCATCTAGATATGCTTGCAGGCTGCTGCTTATAAGAGATCTAGCTCAAGAAGGTTTCCAGCGATCTACCTCGCAGCTCGGCCCTGTAGCGGTGGGGATGGAGATCAACTCTATCAACGAGCCCCATGGCGCTCGGACATACTGCATAGAATTGCCTATTCCTTTTTCGATACCAAAAAGTGCGTTTGGCCCGCGAAGCTGAGTACCTCCAGCAGCCAGCACACGATTGAGCACTGGGCTTAGCTCATCACAATAGACGGCGAAGTGTTGGAGCCCCAAAGAGCCTATTCCCTCAACGCCCTGCGCCGCGCCTTCGATCTCGAACAGCTCGATGTTGGCACCGTTCCCAAGACGAATCATACGGGTTGCCACGATTAATTGCTCTTCTTTCAGAGCAACCGTAGCGGCAAGCTCTTCAGGGGATCGGCGCGGATGGCTATCGACCACCGTGTCGTAGACGATAGCTGCATCGAAGGCCTCGTGAAAGAATCGGGTTGCTGCCTCGATATCTGGAACGGTGATTCCTATATGATCTATGCCACGTATATTGTCAGACATTACGCATTCCGCCCTATGGTCGACCCAAGAAGGAGTTGATCAAAGGGTTCAACGCTGGAGCGCACTCCTCTGGAACCCAATGGCCACAATCTGGCAACACGTGGGATTCAACGTTAGTGGCGTACCGGCGGATGTTCTCAGGCTGCTTGGCACCGAACCCGCCGTTACCACCGCCGCCAACTGCGAGCACAGGCATTGTTAACTTAGTGGCCACCAGCTTCTCGTTCTGCTTAATCGATTGGGGAAGCGCGCGATAATATTCAAATGCGTGGTGGAAGGTCTGAGGCTTTGAGTATGACCGGACGTAACGGTCTAGCAGTTCGTCAGTGAAGACCGCTTGGTTGCTGGCATGATGACGAATGAAGTGTGTCAGGAACAACCGCTCGTTTCCTTTGACCATCGCGTCGGCTAACTGGTCTGAGGCTGCAAAGAAGCTGTGGTGCCATCCAGGTGCCTCTCCTGTGTCAACAAAGGCTGGCAGCGAATAGAGCGTGTCGTCAGGAATGGTCGCTTCGATGAAAGCAACCTTAAGAATATCCTCTGGATGGCGGGCAACCATTGGATAGCTGTTCCAGATGCCAATATCGTGGGCAACAAGGTAGAAGGGCTTGTCTGCACTCATCCGCTTGGCAAGCTTATGTAGATATTCCGAAACATCCACTCCAGTGTAAGTAGTTTTCGGCGGCGCTGACAGGCCAAGACCTGGCAGGTCGACTGCTACGACCGTATAGCGTTCTGCGAGTTGCGGCATGAGGCTATTCCACTCATACCATGTCTGGCCGAAGCCGTGGACAAGCAGCACAAGGGGGCCTTTACCGCCACGTACGAAATGCAGCTTCACACCGTCAACGGTCTCGTAGGCGCTGGCAAAGCCTTCGGGTATCGGAAACTCTGCCTGTTTGGCGCTGACAGCTGGAGGCGGTGCAGGATTGATCTGTGCTGCGTTGGCCTGAGTTACACCCATAGCGAGCGCAGCAACGGCTAGTGCAATTGCGTGGAGCTTCATGTTTTTCACCTGGTGGGACGATAAATGAGTGAGCGATCAGCGATGTTGTTGAGCGCGACTACCGGGAGGAAAGGCGTAGCGACGTGCCGCCAGCGCTATTGCAAACGCGAGCAGTGCGAGAATGGCGACAGTGGGCGGCAGCATGGATGTACCGCCGTGCGTAAGCAGTGCTCCGCCAACAGCTCCGCCGGCCGCGATTGCCAGATTCCACGCCGTGGTTACCATGGCCTGGGCCAAGTCGACGCCGTCGCCAGCGGCATCAGCTGACGCCGTCTGCATCATGGCGCCCGCGCCGCCAAATCCCAGGCCCCAGACGATGGCGCCCAGATAGACCGCGATGCTCTGCTCTCCAGCGATAGTCAAGAGCACAGCGGTTAATGCGAACGAACCGATCGCTGCAAGCACCATCAGGCGGAGCATCCGGTCGACCCAACGCCCGACTACCCATATGCCAACCAGCGAACTGATTCCGAACGCCAGCAGGACTAGATCGACTCGCGATTGCGAGGCAGTGGAGAACGGCGCGATGTAGGTATAGAGAATGTTGTGGGCAGTCATCCAGGCCAGAATGACAAGTAGAATCGGCAGGACACCCTTGGTTCTGATGACGCCTGTGAGCGAGGGGCGGCTGTCCCCGGTTCGACCAGGAGCATCGGGAACTTTGACGATGATCCAAGCGATCAACATGACAGCAAGTGCCGATAGAATAAGGAACGACCCACGCCACCCTACCAAGCTCCCAAGGAACGTACCCAACGGCACACCCAGTGATAGCGCCAGGGGGACACCTACCATCGCGACCGCCATTGCCGGCCCAGTCTGTTCGGGACGGACTATGCTGCGTGCGTATCCCGCAAGTATTCCCCACGCCAACCCTGCGGCACATCCTGCTATGAATCGTGCGATCAGTACGACACCGATTGAATCAGCCATTGCGGTCAATGTGTTGCCGACAACGAAGCAGACGATCGTTGCAAGCAAGACAGGCCTGCGGCGCAAACCTTGGGTCAGACTGGTGAGTGGGATTGCCGCCAACAGCGATCCAAGTGCGTATATCGCGACAAGCTGCCCTGCAATAGCTTCAGAGATCTGAAGACCAGAGGCGATGCTAGGCAACAAACCGGCTGGGAGTGTCTCAGTGACGATGCATAGAAAGCCTGCGGCGGCTAGGCCAGCCAACGCCGCAATGGGTAATCCGGAGCCCTTGGCAGGAGCCTCATCGGACAGGCTTTGAGATGTGTGGGGCTGCATAATTTTCCTCGTGATTGGCGTACTGGCTGCCGTGCAGAGCGCTGCTGGTGGCATGGCTATTTACGTTAACAGCCACTATAGTATTCATAAGCCCCAAAGTAAACGGATTATGTAATGTCTATTAACGTAAATAAGCGAGCCCGTGGGCGACCGCGCCAGTTCGTCCTTGAGGACGCCATTCAGGTCGGACAGCATCTGTTCCACGAGCATGGTTATGAGAACGTCAGCGTCGCATCGCTGACCGAAGCGATTGGCATTACTGCGCCGAGCTTCTATACGGCCTTCGGCAGCAAGGGTGCGTTTTTCAACGATGCTTTGAGGCATTACTCCGCGACTGTTGTGCCACTCGACACCTTTTTGATCCCGGACAAATCACCGCAGACTGTACTGAGGGACATGCTTAGGGCTGCGGTGCATGCATACTCCGCTCACCCGAACCGCCGAGGTTGTTTTATTCTGGAGCATGCGAAGGCCGGAGCCACTGAGTCGGGAATAGCTGCTAAGCAAATCGCAGACGAGAATCGTGCAAAAGTGATGGCGTTTCTCGAAGCATCTGGCATCTCCGCTGCTAGCCACGTCGTAGACTATGTCTCCGTGACCATGCTTGGCCTGTCGGCTGCGGCGAAGGAGGGTTGGGAGGAAGAGAGGCTGATTGCAGTTGTGGAGACCGCCGTGGTAGGCCTAGGCCAAATAATAGGCAGCGCCAGGGATATACCTGAAGAATCTTCCTGAGACTTCCACGCACGAGGCTTTAACTCCTGAAGTCATGACGGCGGCCTTGCTGGCGTCGTCCCAATATCGCCTAGTTACTCCCTACACCTGCACGCTTCCTGGCCAACCCAATGTGTGAGTCTTGCGCGATTAAAGCGATTGCCACGTATGCGGCAGCAACTGATCGATTTCACTCGCCCGCTGCGTCGGCAGGCGTGTGAGAACATCTTTCAGATAGACATATGGATCATGCCCGTTCATGCGCGCCGACTGGATCAAACTCATGATCGCCGCCGCCCGCTTACCGCTGCGCAGCGACCCAGCAAACAACCAGTTCGAGCGGCCAAGCGCCCATGGCCGTATCTGGTTTTCAACTTGGTTGTTGTCGATGGGCACAGTCCCATCGTCCAGGTAGCGCGTCAGCGCTACCCAGCGTTTCAGGCTGTAATCGAGGGCTTTGGCCGTGGCTGATCCATTGGGCACCAAGTCGCGCTGGGCCAACATCCAGTCATGCAGTGTTTTGCTGATCGGTACCGCCAGTTCCCGACGTATTCGCCAACGGTCTTCATCACTCATGTCCCGCGCCTGGCGTTCGACCTCGTACAGGCCGCTGATCGAGTGCAACGCCTGTTCGGCCAACTGGCTTTTGTTCGCGACATGCAGATCGAAAAACTTGCGACGGGCGTGGGCCATACAGCCGATTTCAGTGATGCCTTGCTCAAAACCAGCTTTATAGCCAGCGAAGTCATCGCAGACCAACTTGCCGCTCCAGTCGCCCAGGAAGTTGCGCGCATGTTCGCCCGCACGGCTTGGGCTGAAGTCGTATACCACGGCTTTGAGGGCCGAAAACGGCGTACTGCTGTAGGCCCAGACGTAGGCCCGATGGGTTTTCTTCTCGCCTGGCGCAAGCATTTGAACCGGCGTTTCGTCAGCGTGAATCACGCCCTGCTTCAGCACAGCTTCACGCAGAGCATCGACCAGCGGCTGGAGTCGCACGCCGGTTTGTCCGACCCACTGGGCCAAGGTCGAGCGAGCGATGGCCAGCCCAGCGCGACCAAAGATTTTCTCCTGCCGGTAGAGCGGCAAGTGATCGGCAAACTTGGCTACCATCACGTGGGCCAACAGGCCTGCGGTTGGAATACCTTTGTCGATGACCTGCGCCGGCACCGGCGCCTGAGTCAGAGTTTCCCACTGACGGCAGGCCCATTTGCCACGCACATGTTGTTCGACCGTGAACACACCTGGCGTGTAATCCAGCTTTTCGCTGACGTCTTCACCGATGCGTTGAAGCTGGCAGCCACAAGCGCACTGGGTGTTTTCTGGCTCGTGACGAATCACCGTGCGTGGAAACTGCGGCGGCAATGGGGCACGTTTCGGCGATTGCCGTGGCTCGGCTTGTGACGAAGCGGGAAGAAGCTGTTTCAGCTCAGCCTCGATAGCTTCAAAGTCTGTATCGAGCAGGTCATCCAGCAAGCTGCCTTGCGCCGGGCTGATTTGCTCGCTGCGCTTGGCAAACTTGTGGCGTTTGAGCAGGGCGATTTCGAACTTGAATTGTTCGATGAGGATTTCGTCGTTCTGGATCTTCCGGCTCATCGCCTCGACCTGGGACTGCAACTGCAACGCCTGTGCCGCCAAGGCACGAAGCTGTTCCGGAGTCATCTGGTCGAGATTGGGCGAGAAAGTCATGCCGCCGATTGTGCCAGAGCAGGCCCGAAACGACGACAAGCAGACCGGTCAAATGGTCGGCGATTACAGCATGCTGATCACACCGCCTGCGCCGACGCGCTGCCACGGCAGACCCAGCACCAAAGCCTGGAGTTGTTCGCTGTCGAGTTCGACCTCAGCGCCATGGCGAATGCCCGGCCAGTGGAACTTGCCCTGGTTCAGTCGCCGGGCTGCAAGCCAGATACCCACACCGTCGTGCACCAGCACCTTCATCCGGTTAGCCCGGCGATTGGCGAACAGATAAGCGCAGTGCGGCTTCGCCGCACCGAACACCGCAATCACCCGGGCCAATGCGGTTTCGGTACCAGCGCGCATGTCCATCGGCTCGGTGGACAGCCAGATCGCGTCGATGCGGATCATTGAGCGACAGCCCGGATAAATTGCCCGCAGCC
This sequence comes from gamma proteobacterium L18, assembly GCA_000497835.1. GTDB lineage: Bacteria > Pseudomonadota > Gammaproteobacteria > Pseudomonadales > Pseudomonadaceae > Aquipseudomonas. Next base: position 19,490 of record KI547178.1, read on the forward strand.
CTCAGGATCTGAGGTTGGCCATTTCACCGTGATTACTTGCCCGGCCATGGGCACCTCAATGATCACTGACGCTTCGGCTGGCCGTTTAGGTGCGGCCTTTAGCGGAACAAATGCCGGTAGAGAGGTTGCTGCGGATTGGTCTCGATAGAGCGGCATCCATTTGCGGATGACGTTGGCATTGATGCCGTGGCTGATGGCGACACTGGACACCGTTGCGCCAGGTTGCAGGCATTCCCGAACGACTTGGGCTTTAAATGGTTTCGGATAAGAGCTTCGTTGGCGCATGGAAATCCTGGCGATAAGGGTGATCGCGTCCGCTTAAAAATACGCGGACACCATCGCCCTTAAAGCTGGAGTTCGGAAGGTGAGTTCGCCGGACGCTTACGTTGGGCTGCAATAAAGCTGCCCTTGGCACGCTGCTTCACGCGTGTGATTCCAGCCAGCTTCAAAGCCTTTGCAAGCGTGTCAGGATGAGTGGTGATGCCCGTTGCAGCGTGGAATGTAGCGGCTAATTCAGCTTGGCTGGAGAAGGGATGAGCATGAGTCAGCTTGACCAGCAGGGGGTACTGTTCTGCGGCAATCCCTGGAGGGCGTCCGGTTCGAGGCATGACTTCAAACGCATCTGAGCACAGAGCTTAGTTTATTTTGTCTACACCCTCTTAGGGGGTCAGTTTAAGCGTATTGGGAAAGTGGCCGCACCTGTTGTAGCAGCTATGGCACGCAAATTACTGAAGCCGAGGCACGGACCCCGGAATCTGCCCAGCGGCCCAGCGTCGATCGAACTCATTTTTTGCCGCGCGTTCTTGTTCGACACACGCAACCATCTGGGCGTCGGTCCTCCAGTTGTCGCACCCCTTGGGCGGTTTGTATGAGGCGTACCAAGCCTGGGTCTTCGCCTGCTCTGCCGCGCCGCGCAGGCGGGCTTCCTCAATATACCGCTCGTTGGCAGCCTGGATCGCTTGGGACGCCGCGGCTTTTTGTTGCCGAGCTGCCTCAACCTGGCGCGCCTGTGCAGCCTGAGCCTGCTGATTGATCGCCTGCATGGTGGTGACTTGTTGCGTGATGGCGGCCTGCATTGTATGGGTGACTATGGAATAGCCCACCACCCCAATCACCACGGGGGCCAAGATTTTGATGAGTAGCAGTTCGATGACAACAGATCGGCTTCGTGCCATGCAGCGGGCTCCTTTAGACATGGCGTAATGCTACCCACCTTGGTCGGAAGACTCCAGCGAGAAGGCGTCCCTATCCCCTGTCATTTATGGGTACACCTAAGCTAATACGCTTTGATTTTATCTTTTTTGATCTTCTCGCTTGATAAGGAACACCCAAAGTGCAACAATAGTTTAACTAACACCCAAAGTGATACGAGACCAGGAGCACTGCCATGTTTGTCCGTACGTACCTCCGAGCATCCACCGTTGAGCAAGACGCAAGCCGGGCTCGTAGCGCGCTCGAGCAGTTTGCTACAGACCATGGCCAGGCGGTCGCCAGTGAGTACATGGAGAACGCGAGTGGTGCCAGCGTGGATCGGCCCGAGCTGATGCGCCTGCTGAAGGACGCCCGTAACGGAGACGTGCTGCTGGTCGAGTCGATAGATCGGCTGTCCCGCCTGCCAGGTGCGGACTGGCAGAGCCTGAAGGCCGCCATTGACTCCAAAGGTCTGCGAGTCGTCGCCCTGGACCTGCCGACAAGCCATCAAGGCATGAAGGACACCAAGGGGGACGAGTTCACCGGCCGCATGCTTGCCGCGATCAATTCTATGTTGGTGGAGATGATGGCCGCGATAGCTCGTAAGGACTACGAGCAGCGCCGCGAGCGTCAGGCTCAAGGGATCGAAAAAGCAAAGGCCGAGGGCAAATATCAGGGCCGACCTGTCGATGCGGATCTGCACAAGCGCGTCACTGAGCTTCTGGCCGCCGGCCTGGGTATTCGCGCAACTGCTAGGCACGCCGCATGTTCGACCACTACGGTGCTTCGTATTCGCGATATTAGCGTCTGAGGTGTCCAGCGGCTGCAGGTTGTGGGCAGGAGCCTCGCAAATGGTCACGGGGCGCACAACGCCTCCAGCTCCCCTCTGTGTGGGCTTCGCCGGACCCTCAAGCTAAGCGGAGAGGGCGGACAATCTATTTTCGGTCTCCGCGCCGACCTAATCCGCGAGCGATCACCCCTGAAGGCGCTGCAGGACTATGCCAAGGTCTGCCACCCTGGATAGATTGCGGGCAGAACGCCAAAGGTTCTTCCAATTTGGTGTCAGTGCATCGCGTTTTGATCGGCGGGGCATTAACCTGAATGCTTGCTCTGCGATTTTTGCGAACTATTTATGCATGAAGGTGGCTTGCCACTGCCTTGGTATTAGCATCGAGAGCCCACCGATTGCCAACGAAAGCAGGCCGGCGAAAAACAGCCCTTTCAAACCAACGGCATGGCCAGTATATGCGCCCAACACTGCGCCCGTGAGCATGCCGAGCCATGGAATAAGCTGAACCCGCCAACCGTTAAGGCGCTTGCCCATCAGCCATCTTCCTGCCCCCCGACCGAAGCGTGAAAGCGCGCCGGACACGAATGTTAGACCAATGGCCAGGCCGTTGATCTCTTCCACCACGGCATTGATCATACCCATGCTTAAGGCTGCAATGGCCAGGCCCGGAAGTCCTTGCACCTGCGCCGCGAGAATTAGTGCCATGCCGATTGTCGACAGCAATGGCCATGAGCGGCGCCGCGTGATCGTTGCCAAGATAACACCCAGTGCATTACCTATGACAAACGCGAGGATCAGGGCACCGATGTGCGCTGCGGTGTGCCAGTTGTCGAGACTGACTGATGAGGCAAGACGAGTGGTGTTCCCGCTCATGAAGGATACGAAATCACCCCCAGCCGTGAAGCTGATGGCGTCCGTCATTCCTGCCAGAAAGGATAGCGCGAGGATGAACATTAACCCAACACGCCCTCGTGTGCGCGCGAATGCGCGGGAACGAGGGGACAGGAAGGTGGGCTCTGGCAACATTAAATTCCCCTAATTGAACATGTCACGTCGCAAAAGCACACGGTGGATGAAGTCGATCAATATGTACTGTGCTGGGCGTGGCTGGCTAGCATTCAACCCACTTTCCAAGGCGCTAACACCGGTTGGCCGAAGGAGCCGCCTCCATTGCCGCTGCTGATGGACGTGACGCTATCGACCATGGGCTCTACTGGTTTCATCCTGAGCGGACTGGAGGAGGTCGACGGCGCGCTGTACGCCCAGTCGTGGTGGTGCCGAGAACCGTAATCAGACCTCTTTGCCGAGCTCTTCGAGTGCGTTGCCGATCAATTCGGTGGCCTCGTCAAGGCCGTCCAGCGCATCACGGGCTTCCTCGGCAGCATCGCCGCCACCGTTTTGCTCAGCCCAGATCGCCAGTTCTTCGATAGCTGCCCCGAGCGCCAGGTTGGACTTGACCTGGGCGACCATCAGTTTCTGCAGCATTTGGATTGCGTTCATCGTAATCCCTCCGGTGGAAATCGGAGGGTAGCACCGCTTTTCGTGAAGGGTTTCTTACCGTGGGTAGGGCAGCGGAGGCTATTTTTTTGTTGCCGAGCCGAAAACAAATCCAAGCGCGGATGTTGTCAGGCCGTACAGCCATTTTCTCGCCTCGCTTAGCTCCGGGGTTTGTGTAATCAGGAAGCTCAGCACGATCAAAAGTGCTGAAACTCCTATAACGAAACCCGCAATGTTGGTTGGAGCCGCAGTGTTGGTAGACCCCCAAAACTTCCCCAACCAACCGAGGTTCTGCTGATTGTGCTGTAGCTGGAAATGCTCTTTGCCTGCTGCGAAAAAAGCATCTTCATCATCCCCGGAGCCTCTGACAGCAGGGCCTGACGCCTCCGCCTTTGGGTCAATGGTGAGTGACCCCAATTTAGGGCCTGGCTCGGGACCGCTCACGCTTGAGCTGCCTGCTGCGCTTTCGCCGCCGTTTCCTTGAAGTGCTCCACTATGCGAGGGAAAGGAATGTCCACACCTCGCATGCCTTTGCACTCGCTCCAGGTCAGGTCCCAGGGAGTGCCGGCCGCATGCGTCATCTCAGATAGCCGTATTCCTGAATACTTCCCATAGCTCGCGAACACGTTCTGCAAGAATGTGCGTATCTCAGGATCTGCCGGTGGAGCCGCAGGGCGAACTCCGCCGGCATCATATTCGTATGCTTTGCCAGAGATTGGGCCAGACCCGAACTGCTTGAATTCATGGTAAAGCGATGGAATCACCGGGCCATATTGCCAGGCTTCGACAGCCTCATTTATCAAAGGCTGGCCGGTGTATCCTGCATACCACCCATGCGCATAATAAACGAGCTTCTGGAGCTTCATCGGGGTTATCGCTTCACCGTTCGCTGCGGCGAGCTCCAGAAAATAGTTAGCGATAGTTTTAGGACTGAACATTAGCGGTCCTCCCTTGTCGTTGACGATGCTGCCCTTGCTCGCTCATCGGAGCGCTTCAATCTTAGGCTAGGTCCCTTGTGGACATCCTGTGGATTAATTGTGCATGGCTGGATTTTGGGGCGCCAATTATGAATATCAATCACTGGTTATGCAATCAGCCTTTGCAAGCGGGTAACGGCAGTGCTCACTGCGGGCTCCGGCCGGCGGTCGGTGCTGTCATAAAGCTGGCATTGCTGAGCCAAATCAGCCCATTTAGGCACAAAAAAGGCACTTGCGAGATTCGCTAAGTGCCTGATTTGTAACGCTTATTTGGTGGAGCCGGGGTAATTTGAAATCAGTCGGTATCTACCTGTTTTGGCTAGTAAATAATTTTTTGATCAACTTGCTTGGAATACCAGTTGGAAGGCTGCGTGGCCTGGATTCCGATGGACGGTGCTTTCTTGAGAGCCGCGCCTAAAAACGAATCGTGGCCGAATCTATAAAGCAGATGGTCGCACTGTTGATCGTTGCCCCTGCGCTCGCCGGTGCAGGGGCTCCTAGCAAACGATACCGTCAATAATTGCTGTGTTGACTAAGCCGACTCTCGAAGTATTGCGCCGTCTCTTTGTCAGTGCAGTACAGGTAGCAACCCTTCATTCCCCTTGTCATCAGGGTTCGGTACGTATTTTTGATGATCAGGTCTGTTTCACTTTTCGCGAGGGCAGGTTGCTCTTTCATCATTTTTTTCCAGCCGCGAATCGATTTATCGTGCTTGTCACGCTCATCCGGGGATGTCACTACCTGACCGTCACGTACGACCAGATCTGGTCCGATAATCACCCCGATGTAGTCGACTTCCAAACCTTGGCAGGTATGAATGCAGCCAACCTGCTCGATGGAGTTTTCAGCGATGATCCATAGGCTGCCATCCTGATCCAGGTTCCATTGGCGTTTGTAGTCACCAATCACGATATCAGCAGCGGTGGGGTCTTTCTTGCTCAACCAAGGCCAGCAATAGCCCGCGACCACACGAGCTTTGTTTCCGTGGTTTTTCTCGTTGATTGCGTCATGCATCGCCTGAGGTGAGTCGAACACCTTAAACTCGTACTCTTGGGTCTCAAGCGTCGGATTTGCCGTCGAGCGAATGCCTAGCGTGTCATCCAGCCATGCCAGGTAACCGTCAGAACCACTGCAGCGAAACTGCGAAGACAGCACGTGTTCTTCAACCACAGCACCCTTGGCTTTTGCAAAGGCGCGTATCGCCTGCTTGCTGCCGATATCGCTCAAGGTTACACGCTGGTCCTCATCAATAAAGAAAATGGAGCATTTCGCTGAGTCAATCAGCTCCTTGATCTGGTTTTCCCCAAGGTTTCCATAAAGCCCGCTTTTCTCATTCAGCCGGTGAGCTTCGTCCACGATAAGCGCATCGAATGTGTTGGGCTCAGTATCGATGAATGCCCCAGAGCCTGAGAAGAAATTCGAGAAATGGCTGCGCTTGATGGTGCCAACCAGTTTGCTTTCGTAGACCTTGCGAGGGGCAGCATTCTTGGAGACGTATTTGCTCATCAGCTTCAATTCGGTGAGCTTCACCAGCAGATTGATAGCCAGGACAGTCTTCCCGGTGCCCGGCCCACCTTCGATGATCATCACCTTTGGTGCTTGGTCCGAGGCCTCGCTTGCCGCCGCCAGCGCCGACTCAAAAATTGCTTTCTGATCGTCAATCAATACGAACTCGGGTTTGCCTTTCATCAACCCCCCGAGGGCTTCGGCTAGCGCCTTGGATGGGCGAATTTTCCCTTCGGACAGCTCGTAAAGAACCTCTTTGTTGTCGCCATGACTTATATGCTTCTTCAGAAAGGTTCTGAGTTTACTGAGCTCTTCCGGGCCTTTTAGAAACAGCGGAGCCTTGCTGATGTGGGGCTCATAGTGGGCTGAATCTATGACCCCGTCGCTGACGTAGTTATGGAGGTAGGCGCACGGACGGATTTCGATGCTTTTGTCATACACCGCCTCGTTGAAGCCTTCCAGCAGCGCTGCATAGGACCATACCTGATAGGACGGGTGAATGGTCTCAATGAGGCCGCCACCCAATGCCGTTTTGACGATGGCGTCTTTGGTTGTGGCGTTGGCCTTGCTCCATTGCTTCAGCTCGATCAGTACGGCCTTTTTTGCCTGATTTTCGTCGCGACCGGTGAGTAGAAAGTCGATTCGCTTCGACGATTGCGGAATGTGCAATTCGATGGCCAGGCCTGCATCGCTCGGGAGGCCCTCATCTCTAAGGACCTTGGCCATGTACGTCAGAGACCCTTGCCACGACCTGATTTCCGAGGAGCCAACGTTCTTGCCGGTAGCTTCCTTGTAATGCCTGAGGATCACCTCCTCAATGTCATCGTTATCGTTGTCTTTAAGAAATTGCTGTTTGGTCGCAGCGTAAACGATCACGGGTTGTCCTTAGGTGCGTGTTGGTCAGAGTCGGTCGTACTTTTTGCTGGTGCTTCTGGCTTTATCTACGGGGTACTTCTGGCCATTCGAGGCGAGTTTCTGTGTCACGGCCTCGTTGAGGTCAATGCCGAGTACGCTGCTCAGGCGAACGAGGTACATCAGTACGTCCGCCAGTTCGTCCTTGACGGCTTGGCCGATCTCGGGATCTGTTGCGGCGGAGATCGAGTCGGCATCGCTCATCCATTGAAAAATCTCGCACAGCTCGCCTACCTCGCCAGTGAGAGCCAGGATGAGATTTTTGGGGGAGTGGAATTGCTGCCAGTCGCGATCATCTGCGAACCGCTGGAGGGATGCGGCGAGGTTCACTACGTCTACCATGGGTGCGGATGAGCTGTCTGAGTCACTCACGGGGCTATCTCTTGGGCATCGTTGAGAAAATGTGTAGGAAATTCGGCCTGAGATTGTAAGAGTTTTTGCTGCTTTCGCATTTTTTTTGTGTCTTGTCTCGCCTGTTTGCTGTTAGCAGGACTGCTAGCCATAGTCGCTATCCGCATCGAGCGAGGCGGCCATTCGTCCTCGCGTGATGGATGGACGAGTCAATCAAGCTGATCGGCAGCAAACGCCCCAATCTATGGTTGGTAGCGGAATGCTTTCGGCCCTCACCGGTCCAAGTCGAAGGGCCGCTGACGGCCAGAAGCCGCCTATCCACCCCGACGGCTGAGGCTCAGCCTTGCGCTGTACTGCCGCCAGACTGGGCTGGCCGTTGGGTACGCTGGAGTTCTCCAGTGTGGTTGAAGGCCAGCGCAGCCTGCGGCAGCGGCTACAGTGCTGGGGCTGGCCGTCCCCGATGGTTGGGAGGCGACGACCGTCTGCTGTTGGTTGGCTGAAAGCTGACGCTCAGCGGGAGCCTTCGAATAAGGATGCTGTTTTGACCTCACTAAGGGTGGCGTGGTACCCCATTTGGTAATTCAGCATCAAGAACTCGATCAAGCGTTTGGTTGGCACCCGGTCTGCCGATTGGAGCGAGGGGTTGGGTCGGTCGCGGGCCTTTGAACATCGGATTGGCACCGTTGCATTCGCTGGGCCAACCGGTGTTTGCAATGACCAAGGGCGTGCGGGTGACCGTCCCATTAAACGTCTCAAGCTTATTCATTCCCGCAACGCAGTTGCCTGCGCTTGCTTCAAACGTGAGTTCGTATTGAGCGTTCTTTTGCGGGGTGAAGTTAAACGCTGCTCCACATACTGTGAGACTGCCTTGGGTGTTGAGGTGTATGTAAAGAGGCTGTTGAGGCTTGAGGCTAATCTCAAGGTAAGGAGAGCTGTCTGTTTCCTTGGGCGCGAGCATGCCAACGCGTCTAGAAGTGTTGGCCAAAAAAGGATTGTTGAGTATGCCAGTGGTTTGCCCCAGACAATGCTGTGCGTCAAAGATGCCTAACGTCGCGCTGCTCAAATTGCTGTAAAAGCGAAGCTTTGCCGCGTCGGGTTCAGTGGCATCAGGGTAGCTGCCGTGGACATTGCAGCCGGCCAGGAGAACGGTCAGAAGCGTGGCCAAACTCATTGAAACTGCTTGAAGAGGACGGGGCATGGTTTGCATTGGCCTTTGTGTGCGGTGAGTGCCGGGATTTAGGGGACAAGTTCTTTGCTCGACCTAGCGCATCGGCCGCAGAACCCCGAGCTTGAGCGGTCTTGTCCCTTCCCATACTCAGATGTTTCTACGAATAACGCGGCCTGAAATCGGATTCGATCCTGGCAATTGAGCGTTCTGCCGGGTTGTTTGAGGGATATATTCACAGCCAAAAAGGAGCGAGGTCTGATCCGGTTGACTCGTTGAAGATCTGTCAGGTTGTTGGCCGACAGTGGTAACCGACCGCTGTCGACCCAGAGCTGTCCTTCAAGAAGGCCAGCTAAAGGCCAAAAGCAGTCATAAAAAGCAGGGCAATGCATGCGTCAGAAAGTCTATTGAGTAATTCATCCACGAAGAATACATTTGTTCATGCATATTGCTTAATAAGCTCGCCTGCAACCTTCTTGATGTTATCACTCATCAAATTTTGAACGATCGTCATAAGTGCAAGTTGCTCATGAGAGGTTTTTGCCTCCTGAAGCTCGTGTCCCAAACGGATGAGAACAGCAGGTACATTACTTTCAACACATCCATAGCCTGCAAATTTATAGACAAACCGCAATAGTCCGCAGATTTCAATCATTTCTCTGCCTTCGTCAGTGATTGGAAGATAAAGCATGGCTTCCTTTACGACTCTTACATGATGAGAATAGTTATGATAGTGCGGGTGACAGAACGTATAGTCACTAGCTAAGTTTGGGTATGTCTTACGATCCTTATTTTTAAGTACGCCTTTCCTGCCCTTTATTGTGTTGCAATCTTTACAAGAGATACACAGATTTCTAGGTTCGAACATGAAAGCCGGGTACTCATCTTTATTTATGACGTGTTCAGTGTCCCACATGCCATTATGTTTAACCTCCATCCGTTGTCTACAGTACGCGCACCTATAGTCTTGCACTCTCAAATAGTGTTCTTTGATTTCCTTCTTTACTAAAGCTAGCGCCTTTTCATCGCCATCCCAATAGTTCCCTCTTTTTTCGGAAAGGCATAAGAATTCGTCAACGAATTTAGCTGAAGGCTCAGTATATCTAACTTGGGGGAACGCATAATATGTATCGTCAGCCATGAGAGGGCGCCTCCGAAATCGCAGCTACAACCAAAGAGTATAATTGGTGAACTGGATCGGATTTTTCAAGTGCGTCTTCTATCTCACGGATTCTGGATATGACTTCATGGTCATCGTTAGAAAGTTCGACCCCCTCAGATAGCTTGCTGAGTAACTTCAAAAGCTCTCGCATTAAATATTCGTTCTTGAATCCTGGGGCAGAGAAAATATTTGCTAACTGATAATCCGCAGATCGTCTATTAGAGTCGACGGCATCTAGAAGTAATGACTTTTGCATGTCAAGAATATAGCAGTTCTCACTCTCTAACCTTGAAACAATTTGAGGTGAATGGGTGGCAATAATAAAGTGACAGGATTTGAAACCCCTAAAGGTACTCATAAGAAGATCAATGTAACGCTCTTGCCATTCCGGATGGAGGCAAATCTCTGGCTCGTCTATGCAAATTAGTGCGCCGTCTTTTATCTGGGAAGCTATTCCCAGCATGGCTAAAACTATACACTGCTCACCTGAACTAGCGTCGCTAATCTTAAATGGTTTAGCGTGGCCTTCTTTGTGAAGCTCTAAGCTGCGAAGCTTAAGTAGTCCGGCCTCCATCATTGGGACAAATCTGTCACTTACGGGAGAACCGTTTAAATCATTAATGACACCCCTGTTTGTGATCATTATCTCTAGCTTTCTATTTTTGGGGTTCATTCTGTGTTCGTGTAGATAGTAATTAACAGAGTCGACAAGCTTATGTTTTTCCTCATCTGCTTGTTCATCCATTCGCATCATCAGTCGACGGAACTCAGACCCTGCTCGGCGCTGGCCAATCAAAAACTCATTTATAACTTCGATGGGGTTTGTGCTTTCTGAGAGTTGAGATAAAACAGGAACAGTAATGTCGCACGTAAAACTCGCCTTGATTGCAGGGTTAAATCCCAAATAGCGCAAAACCCCTAGAACAGTTTTTATTCTTCCAGCATCGCTAGCTAACGCCCGAATCAATCCTGCAATAATTCGAACCATAAAAGCCATGCTTAGATTTCCGCTATACAGTCCCCTGAGCCCCAAGTAATGATAGTAACCCAGGCTAGACTGAACAAGACGATAATCGGCATCTTTAATTAAAGGATTGCTAACAGGGAATCTATCAAATGGACTGGTAGATAATGCAATGACGGCAGTTGGCGGATCAAACGCATCCTTCTGATCTGGCTCAATTGTGCCATTTTGGCTCGCAATACATTTTGTTACGATGTGATTCAGTAGTCGGCTCTTACCTGAACCATTCTTACCTACAATAGTAGTAAATATATTTTGATCTATTTTTTTGGGGAAGAATAAAAGCCTAATTTCTTTCCATTGAAATTAATAGAATCTATCACGAGCTTCTCGCCTATAGTTTTCTCGAATTACCTTCGTTTAGTTTAACTCACGGCTGCCTTAATACCAGTCTTTCTCGCTGAAGGTGGCCGGTATCGAACATTCAATAAGCTGTAGAGCTGTATCGAGCCCTTCACGGGCGGAGATCGTAGGAGATAAAGGGAATGGCATCTCTTTGGTAACAGTAGTCGACCGGTTCTGGACGTTGCCTGGATGGGCGATGCTGGAGAACTGCTGATGCGTCAAGTGCTTGAGGCTATGAAGCAGGTCCATGAGGGGGAGGCTGCGGGCTTCCCTGAACTTGAGGTGAGACGTCTCCACTTATTGGCGGACTCGCTTTACTATGCCGTGGTTGATTTCAGCATGTCAAAGCCGGCCATCCACCGTCGACCTCCGATCGCAATGCTATAGACCAATGGCAGTGGCGATGTACTCCGCTCTTCCCGTGCTCACGCCATGGCGACAATCTGGCTGGTCTAGGGCCGAAGCAGTGCCTGGACCGGTTCAGCACTTCTCTTTAGCTTGGTCACCGCTTACGATCCTCTCCTGATCTGTTGCACCTACAGGAGGTTGTCGTGCGCCCTATTTCAAACCAACGATTCAATGCCTTTGCAGCGTACTGCAGGAGCCCCCAGGCGCTGGCTATCGCGGAGGAAATCCATTGGTTCGAGGCGGACGACTCACGCATTGTTGCGACAATTATTAGGGACAGACCTGACAGCGAGTTCGCTGGACTAATTTTGGGGCGCGACGAAAAAGAACGATATCGCTGGATCAACGCAACTGAATTCTTTAAATCAAAAATTTAGGCCAGGGCAGCTCTTAGAGCAAAAATCGATGAAATAATCCCAATCATCGAGCAGCAGCGGAAGCAAGGCGACAACGACAAAAAACCCGTAGACTTCTTTACGCCACTAAAGAAAACAAAGCAGCCGCTTCACCAGTCGTTTCTGAACCTAACTACTCTCGAAGGATTCTCGCCAGCAAAAGAGATCATCGAACCGATGATGCGCTGGCACGAGGATGCTGATGGAAACTTCGTCGAACAATTCCAGACCACTGGGTTTGACTCTCGAATCTGGGAGCTATATCTATTCTCTCTTTTCACTGAAGCCGGTTTCGTTATTGATAAGTCCAGCGCAATACCTGATTTTTCCTGTTCCGGGTTAGCTGGCGAGTTCTGTGCGGAAGCCACCACTGTTAACCCTTCCCGCGACAAGAAAGGCAAAATTGTTCCTCCTCCGCCCGTCGAGACGGAAGAAGAGATGGAGGCAGCCATCCGTGACTACTTCCCGATTAAGTTCGCTGGCCCTCTTACCGAGAAGCTTAGTAAGCGCTACTGGGAGCGGGAGGGCGTACAGGGCAAGCCATTTATTCTTGCGATACAGGATTTTCAGACCCCAACAGCGATGACTCTGACCCGGGATGCACTACCAGTCTACTTGTATGGGTACCGGAAAGCTGATGATTGCAGCATGGGAGACCCAAAGGTCGAGCGCGTGGAAACTCATCAGTGGGGCACCAAAACTATTAACTCAAATTTCTTCAGCTTCGAAGGGGCGGAATACATTAGCGCTGTAATATTCAATTCCAGCGCCACCATTTCAAAGTTCAATAGGATCGGCCTGCAAGCTGGCTTCGGCTCCGACCATGTAAGGCTGTTCCGCTTTGGCTCAGCTTGCAAAAACGAGAATGGTAATCCGTACATTACTAAGTACGCACACTACGTATCGGAGGATGCAATGGTAGAAACATGGTCTGAAGGACTTGAAGTCTTCCACAACCCCCGGGCCATTCACCCCTTGCCCATGGAGATGCTGCCGGATGCGGCTCATCATTTCATGTCTGACGACGGGCTAATGAGAAGTCGATTGCCGGACTGGCTCCCCATCCAGTCGTTCACACGTATCGAAGTCGAGGAGTTGCCACCTCAGCCGGACGACAACGAGCTGTTCTAAAAGGCCCTCGTTCCCCACCGCCCCATTGGTGAAGTGTCGGTCCGAACGGTGGGCAGTACAGGAGCGAAAAGGGGACAGGCCCAAAGTTTATTTTCTCTACTTTAGACTTCCATTTCCGGGAGTTAGCCGCCTTCAGCGAAAGGCCGTATGGGTCGATAGCAGCCGATCGCTCTCAGCGATTAAAGCCCCATGATCTTTGTAAACGACGAGCGAGCAGCCGCACGGTCAGCAAGTAGTAATACCGTGTCGAATCGCTGCGTTGACAAAGGCGATGCTCAAGAAACCAAACCACATGCTTTTTCTGCCAGGCCCAAGGTGTTTCTAGCTGCCACCACCCTGCGATTTCGGCCTGGATTATCTTTGCCTGTCGCACGTGGCGTTGCCGGGTTGCGTGCGAGCCGGTCAAAACGCCAGCCAAGAACAGCTCCATATCGAATGGTCTTCTCATGCCCGGCCACCTATGTATGCCGCGACCACGTCAATGCGCCCGTGCCCCAGCTCGAAGCTGATTTGCTTGCGAGCCTCACGATCGAGGCTTCTATCTAACTTGCAACAGTGGCCGCCATTGACAGGCGCGCGGTGTTGGGTGATTTGCTCATAGCGCTCACATGCATACGCCGCTCGTAGCCCGTGGAAGCCTTTGAGGTTGTGTGCATGCAGGATATCCCGCGCAGGGCGGATGATTTGTTGTAGGAGATTGAGGTAGTTTTCGTTTGGCGCAATCAGATTGCGGCTACCCGCAGGCGACACCTGCCCTGCAAATCCAAGGGCACCCCGAACATGCTCGTCCACCGCAATCCAACGCGGCGCCGAGGATCCGGTGCGGCCGCCTTTGGTGCCATCCTGAATGTTGATCCTACCTAGGTCATTAGCCTCACGGCTCAACCGTGGCAGGTCCGCCAAGATGGCCTCACGCAAGCGCATGCCGGTGGCTCGCGCCAGCAGAGCGATTGCTGCGGCCCGTAAATGATGATGACGGCAAAGCGCATCGACGATCTGCTTAACCTGTTCGTGGTCTTGGCCCTGAGGCATCGAATGTCGAATCCCGGTGCGCTGCATGCCCAGCGCCTTACTCGGACTGGGCAATTTCACATACTGATCACCGCGCAGCGCAGCCATGGTCCTGTTAACGCTGGAGAGGCGGTTTTGTGCGGTGCTGATGGCGAGGCTACCGCACTCAACCGCATCGCGCAGATACGCCGCATAGTTCGCCAATACCTTCCGATCAATCTGCCGCGCATCATTGATACCTGGCCCTTGTTCGGAGCGGCACCACTTCACGAATGCCTGCCATCGACCACTGTGCGCCTTCACCGTACCGTAGTGGCCACCGCCGAACATGTCTTTCAGCGCCTGCGGCCCTGCATAGCTCAATTGCCTGCCATAGCCGAAATTGCGGCCATCTTGCCTACCCACCAATGCCATGTCAGTCACCTCATCTTCCGACCTCCGATCCTCGCCCCACGTCATCCCGCCAAGAATGCTGAGTGTTATCAGGGATCAAGGCCCCTGCGACCTGTGGGGATGTCCTCTAGCGCGGGACTGGCGGCTCCTTACGTCCGGGAGCAAGGGCATCTCATGATCTGGCCTCCTGAGCACCGTTACCGGTGGGCGGGTGGAGGCAGCGCTGGCTGACTAAACCAGTGCCTGAAGATCCTGAGCCGGGTGAACGCAGCAGTGCGATGACCGGGGCATGCCTGACTGTCAGTCAGGTGCAGTCCATTCCGTGGTCTGCGGCACCATCATTTACAACGCTGTTGCTGGTGACATCGGCGTTTGTCACGCCAATTGTCACGAGGGGAATTGCCGCAAAGCCATGTGCGATCAGGGCTGCAGCAGTGGTAGAAGTGCCCGTCTCTTTCCAGAAGAAAGAGACGGGCACAGGTTGGCGCAATATTCGGCCAAGCGGATAGATTGCTGCAGGGCAGCGAGGTACGGTGTATCTGGCGCACGAGCGTCATTTGTGTAAGAGCATCCACCACATGGGTAGTGACCGTACGAGCTGCCGGATGCGAATCGTACTTGGGAAGAACCACCGCGGGAGCGGCGTGACCTTTAAGGTTCGGGTCACCTGGGGTGCTGTCATCGACAGCCTTTGCACGGCCAGTTCTACGCCTGTGGATAAACCTGGTCAAGGGCCGAAATTCAGCGCTCTTGGGGCGTGAAAAGCGGTTATCCACCGGTGGAATTCCGTGGTAAATCCCGGACAACGTCGTGGCTTTTAGCTCTTCAAAGTAAGGTCCATCCAAACAGGGCGGCTATGCAGCCCTGTTTGGATGGACCCGCGCTGAGAAGCGGATAAGCGAGGCTGCTCGTCTTGAATCTTGAACGCTCAGTTGTTGTTGCTGCCGTTGATGCGCCAGCATAGCGCTAGCGTATCGGCACCACGTTCTTGTCTCTGACTTGGCCGTACGCTGAGGCAAGCAGGCTGCCGGTGGCGGCTTTCTGGATGTACTCACTCCACCAGGCCATCATCGGTCGCCGGCGCTCAATGTAGTCGGCTCGATTGTAGGCGCTGCGCACCTCATCTTTGTCGACATGCGCCAGTGCGACCTCAATGAGCTCCGGGTCCCACCCATGCTCATTCAAGATGGTGCTGGCCATCGAGCGCATGCCGTGACTAACCAACCGATCCTGGAACCCCATGCGTTTCAATGCCATGTTGGCCGTTTGGCTATTGGCATGAGTACGCGGGTTTCTGTCAGCCGGGAAGACGTATTCGCGATGGCCGCTGTGAGTCTTCAGTGACTCCAACAACGCGACAGCATGATCACTCAACGGGATGCTGTGTGGGCGGCGCTTCTTCATCCGCTCCGCAGGGATAGTCCAGACACGCCTTTCAAAGTCGATGTCTGCCCAGCGAGTAGTTGCCGCCTCGGCAGGGCGAGTCATGGTGTGCAACTGCCATTCGATCAGGCAGCGGGTCGTGCGTTTGATGCTGGCGTTCGCGATCTCCAGCATAAGCTCGGGGAGCTCTTCGGGCGGAAGCGCGGCCATGTTCTCTTTCTTGGGCTTCTTGAATACCGCCCTGATGCCGCTGAGCGGGTTGGCGAAGATCAGGCCGGAGTTTACGCCGTAGGTCATGATCTCGTTTAGCCGCTGGCTGAGACGCTTGACCGTCTCCAGGCTGCCTTTCGCTTCTATTGGGCGAAGCAATGCGATCACCATCGGCGCGGTGATTTTGGTCAGCGGTGTTGTTCTCAAGTCGGGGAATACATGCAGCGTGAGCGACCGCCAAATGTCCTCGGCATAGGCCGGGGTCACCGAGTCTTTCTTGAGCTCGAACCAGGCGGTGGCCACGTTCTCGAAGGTGTGTTCCGTTTCTGCGCGCTTGGCTTCATTCAGCGTATTGCGCTGCACCTTCGGGTCGATGCCTTGGGCGAGCAACTCGCGTGCTTCTACTGCCTTCTTTCGTGCATTCGCCAGTGACAGTTCGGGATAGGTCCCGAAGCCGATGTTGATGCGCTTCTTGGTCACCGGTTCGCGGTAGTTGAAATTCCACAGCAACGAGCCGTTGCTGCGTACGCGGAGCTGCAAACCATCACCGTCAGTGAGGACGTAATCCTTGGACGCGGGTTTGACTCCCTTGAGCTGTCGATCGGAGAGGCGGAGGTTTTGAGCAGGCATGAGATTGTCCTCAAGCACTGATTCGGTATTCCAAAGATTAGCACCGGGTGAGCTGGAATACCGTCTGGAATACCCGAACGGCTGGAACTCAAAAACTCTTAATAGACCGCAAAAGCGCTGGAGGCCGCGTATTTGCTGGGTTGCAGGCACAAAAAAAGACGTCCGTGGACGTCTTTGTTTGATCATTTGGTGGAGCCGGGGGGATTTGAACCCCCGTCCGCCAGTACTCCGCTGTCGGTTCTACATGCTTAGCCGTGTCTACTAAGTTAACCCTCGGCCGCCCGACGGGCAGGGTGCTTCAGGCGAGTTGTGTAAGTTTTAGGCGCTTCGTCCACAACGTACTAGGCGACGATTCTGTTCTATATGACAATCGCTTCGGGTTTACAGACATCCCCTAACGATTGCTGGAGCCGAAGCTACCAGAAGGGAAAGCTAACACCGCTTACGCGGCGAGAGCGAATTCCCCGTAATTGTCATCATTGGCAATTATAAAGTTTGCAACAGTGGATTTACGAGTTCTGTTACCCACTCGGCATGCACCTAGAGTTTCGTTACCGGCGTCGAATCCTAATCGGCCCCGCTTTCTGCTCTTGCCTGCCCGCGTTAGCGAGCAAGACGGTCAGTGTACGACAAAACGCGCCGTGAGTCGACCGTCTGTCACGTTGGGCGGTTGTTACTGGGATTTGCCGTCGGTGTTGGTGGCTTTGTCGATGTCGCCCAGCACGCGGGTGGACAGGGCGATGCAGGTTTTCTTGTCGCCGCTGGCCTGGGCGGCCTGGGCTTTTTGGATGTCTTCCTTGCTGCTTTCCATGATCTGCGCGGAGGCGCTGCCGGCGGTTTTGTCGGCGTCGTCGATTTTCTGCAGGTTGGCGGCGCACAGGTCGTCGGCGGCGAAGGCGTGGGAGGTCATCAGGGCGGCGGCCATGCACAGGCCAGTCAGGGTGATGCGTTTCATGGTCAGTCTCCTCGACGGGGATGACTCGGCAGCGCCGACCGTGAATGGCTCAGGCACCGAGCGATTGGGCCTTTTTAGCAGGCCTTGATAGATGGACTTTGGGGAATGTGAGGGGTTCGAAATATTTCCGCGGGGATAGTGGGAAAAAGCCATTTCAATTGCAACAGAATGTTGAGGAGCAGCTGCAAGGGGCAAGCTGCAAGCTGCAAGAAGGCGTCGCCCCTACTTGCAGCTTACCGCTTGCAGCTTACCGCTGCCTCGAAGAGGTAACGCGGTCCACCAGGTAGACCAGGCTGTGGTAGTCGATGCCGCTGTGGCTGCTCAGGCCGATTTCGCAGGTGCGGCTGGTGGAGATGCCTTCTTCGCAGTATTGGACGGAGTCCTTTAGCGTGCGCAGGGCGTGGTCGTTGAGTTCGGGGGTGGTGAAGCCTTTGTCGCCGGCGAAGCCGCAGCAGTGGATGCCTTCGGGGATGACGACGTTTGTGCTGCAGCGCCGCGCCAGGTCGATCAGCGCCTGGCTTTCGCCCAGGTGCTGGGTGCTGCAGGTGACGTGCACGGCGATGGGGGTGTCTTGCGGGGTGAAGGTCAGTTTGTCCAGCAGGTGGGTGCGGATGAAGCGCACCGGGTCGTAGAGGTCGAGGCGTGTTTCGGCCAGGTCTTGCACCAGGCGCAGGGTGCAGGGGCTGGTGTCGCAGTAGATGGGGTCCAGGCCGCCGCGGCTGGCGGTGAGCAGGGCGGCGATGAGTTGCTGGCGTTTGTGTTCGGCTTGCTCGGCGTAGCCTTTGGAGGCGAAGGGTTGGCCGCAGCAGAGGCTGTCCTGATTTGCGGGAAAGATGACCTGGTAGCCGGCTTTTTCCAGCAGGGCACGGGTTTTGTCGAGCAGGGAGGTTTGTTCGCGGTCGCTGGCGGCGGGGCCCATGACGCGCGATACGCAGGCGGCCAGGTAGACCACGCGCGGGCGGGCGTCGGTGACCGGTGGGGTGATGCGGATGGCGTTTTCCGGCTGGGGCATGGCCGGGGTCCATTGTGGCACGCGGCCTTGGCTGGCGCGGGTTAGGCGGGCGGACAGGTTGGCCAGGCGCGGGGCGCCCAGCAGCATGCGGGCGCCGTTGGCGATGTGCAGGGTGAAGCGCGCGCCTTGCAGGGCGGTGGCGAAGTGAGTGCCTAGCCAGGTGGCGGTCTTCAGGTTTGTGGCGTTGCGGGCGCGCAGTTTTTTTACCAGTTCGCCAGTGTTGATGCCCACGGGGCAGCGTTGGGCGCACAGGCCGGTGGCGGCGCAGGTGTCGATGCCCTGGTATTGGTAGTCGCGTTCGAGGGCTGTGGTGTCTTGGCCTGCGCGTTTTTTTGCCTGGATGTCGCGCCACATCACGATGCGCTGGCGCGGGCTGAGGGTGAGGCCTTTGGACGGGCACACCGGTTCGCAGAAGCCGCATTCGATGCATTTGTCGACGATGGCGTCGGCAGCGGGCAGGGGCTTGAGATTTTTCAGGTGGATTTGTGGGTCTTCGCTGAGGACCACGTCGGGGTTGAGGATGCCAGTGGGGTCGAGTAGGCGTTTGAGTTGCCACATCAATTGATAGGCGTCGTGGCCCCATTCCAGTTCGACGAAGGGCGCCATGTTGCGGCCGGTGCCGTGTTCGGCTTTCAGCGAACCGCCAAATTCCACGGCCACCAGCTGCGCTACGTCGTCCATGAAGGCCTGGTAACGCGCCACTTCTTCGGGGTTGTTGAAGCCCTGGGTGAAGACGAAGTGCAGGTTGCCCTCCAGGGCGTGGCCGAACAGGATGGCTTCGTCGTAGCGGTGTTTGTCGAACAGGGCGATGAGGCGGTTGACGCCGATAGCCAGTTGTTCGACGGGGAAGGTCACGTCTTCGATGATGACGGTGGTGCCGGTCTGGCGCACGGCGCCGACGGCGGGGAAGGTGTCTTTGCGGATGGCCCACAGGCGGGCGTTTTCCACGGGGTCTTCGCTGAAGTCGACTTGGCGCTCCACGGGGAAGGGCGCCAGTGCGGTCATGATTTGCGCGAGTTGTTCGTGCAGCAGGGCCTGGCTGGCGGCGCGGCTTTCGATCAGCAGGGCGCAGGCGCCGTCGGACAGTTCGCGGACGAAGGCGGGCATGCCTTTCATGTCCTGCACCGAGCGCATGCTGCGGCGGTCCAGCAGTTCCACGGCGGCCACGGGTTGGGTCTTGAGCACGGTGACGGCGGTGCAGCAGGTTTCCACATCGGGGAACACGATCAGCGCCGACGCCTTGAAAGGGTGGTCGATGACGGTGTTGTAGGTGACGGCGCTGATGAAGCCCAGGGTGCCTTCGGAGCCGACCAGCAGGTGGCTGAGGATATCCAGCGGTTCGTCGTAGTCGACCAGGGCGTTGAGTGACAGGCCGGTGGTGTTTTTCAGACGGTACTTGTGGCGGATGCGCGCGGCCAGTTCGGTGTTGGCGCGGGTTTCGCGGCCCAGTTCGGCCAGGCGTTCCAGCAGGGCGCCGTGGCTTTGCCGGAAGGCGGCGACGCTGGCGGGGTCTTCGCTGTCCAGGCGGGTGCCGTCGGCCAGTACCAGGCGCATGCCGGCCAGGGTGTGGTAGGTGTTCTGCGCGGTGCCGCAGCACATGCCGCTGGCGTTGTTGGCGACGATGCCGCCGATTTTGCAGGCGTTGATCGAGGCCGGGTCGGGGCCGATCTTGCGCCCGAACGGCGCCAGCCAGGCGTTGGCCTGGGCGCCGATGACGCCCGGTTGCAGGCGGATCTGCGTGCCCTGGCCGCGGATTTCGCGGCCGTTCCAGTTGTCGCCCAGTACGATCAATACCGAGTCGCTGATGGCCTGGCCGGACAGGCTGGTGCCGGCGGCGCGGAAGGTGACGGGCACGTGTTCGCGGTGGGCGAGTTTGAGCAGCGCCACCACTTCGTCTTCGGACTCCACGCGGATCACCAGTTTGGGGATCAGCCGGTAGAAGCTGGCGTCGGTGCCGAAGGCCAGGGTGGAGGTGGGGTCGTCGAAGCGCCGGGCAGCCGGGATCAGTTGGCAGGCTTCACGGACGAAGGCAGCGGGCAGGCTCATTGGTCCTCCAGGATCAGCACCACCAGGTCTTTGGGGCCGTGGGCGCCGTAGGCCAGCACTTGTTCGATGTCGGCGGTTTTCGACGGGCCGGAGATCAGCAGGGCGTTGGTGGGCATGCCGCCGGCCCAGTTGAACTGGCGTTGCACCTGGTAGAAGTTGTCGTGGATCTCGCTGGCCTTGAGCAGGGCGAAATGCACGGGCGGCACCAGGCTCATCAAGCGCGGTTCTTCACGGGTTGGCCATACGATCAGGCTGCCGGTGGCGGCGATGGCGCCCAGGGTGCCGGTCAGGCTGGCGCTGGTGTCGTTGAACAATTCGGCTTTCCATTCTTCCACGGGGCGGTCGTAGGCCTTGAGCGTGGGCAGGTCGGTTTGGCCTTGCCAGTGGGCGGTCACGCGCTGGCCGTGGGCGGTGCCGGGGGCGATCAACAGGTCGGGCAATTGCCGCTCGCGCAGCAGCTGCGCCAGCAGTGCCGGCCAAGCGGCGTCGGTGGTGAGGTGGATTTCGGTGTGCACCGCTTCCATGAGTTTGCGCAGCTGGGCCAGGCGTTCGCCCTGTGCATAAGTCCACGGCCGGGTGACCAGGCCTTCGTCGAAGTTATCCACAATCGGCGTGGTGCCTTCCAGGCTGCTGCGCAGTTTGGCGAGGATGTTGTGCTTGGCGTTCATCGGCGGTCTCCCTGCTGGGCCAGGTGTTCGCGGGCCATGTCGTGCAGCGACCGGGCGGCGGGTTTCGGTGCGCTGTGGTTTTGTGTCCAGGGGCCGACGTTGCCGGGCACAAGGTTGCGCAGGCGCGTGGCGAAGAAGCTGAACAGCCGGTATAGCACGGGCGAGCGGTTGAGGGCGGCCCAGGCGTTCCAGATCAGGCGTTCCTGGCGCGAGTATTTGCTGCCCTGGCCGCGAATCACGGGATGGGGGCTGTCGGGGGCTTTGACGTTTTCTTCGCGCAGGCGGCGCAGGATGGCCGGGATAGGAATTTTCACCGGGCACACTTCCCCGCACGCGCCGCATAGCGACGAGGCGCTAGGGTGGTCGGGCACCTTGGCCAGGCCGACCATGTGCGGGGTGATGATTTTGCCGATGGGGCCGGGGTAGACCTCGCCGTAGGTGTGGCCGCCGACGCGGGTGTACACCGGGCAGTGGTTCATGCAGGCGCCGCAGCGGATGCAGTTGAGACTCTGGCGCAGCTCGCTGTCGGCGAAAGCCTGGCTGCGGCCGTTGTCCAGCAGCACCAGGTGCACTTCCCGGGGGCCGTCGCGCTCGTCGGCCTTGCGCGGGCCGCTGATCATGTTGACGTAGGTGGTGATCGGGATGCCCAGCGCCGAGCGGGTCAGCAGTGACAGCAGGGGCACGGTGTCGCGCAGGTTTTCCACGACTTTCTCGATGCCGGTGACGGCGATGTGCACCGGCGGCACGGTGGTGGACATGCGGCCGTTGCCTTCGTTTTCCACCAGCAGCAGGGTGCCGGTTTCGGCCACGGCGAAGTTGACGCCGGACACGCCGATGTCGGCCTCGAAGAACTTCTGCCGCAGCACGCGGCGGCCGATCTGGATCAGTTGGTCGACGTCCTTCGTGTACTCCACGCCGAGCTTGTCGTGGAACAGCGAGGCGACCTGGCCGGCATTCTTGTGGATGGCCGGCATGATGATGTGCGAGGGTTTTTCCTGGTCGAGCTGGACGATGTACTCGCCCATGTCGGACTCCAGGCACTCGATGCCCTGGGCCTCCAGCGCGTGGTTCATCTCCATTTCTTCGCTGACCATGGACTTGCCCTTCACCACTTGGCGGGCGCCGTGGGCGTCGATGATCGACTGGACGATGGCGTTGGCCTCGTCCGTGGTCTCGGCCCAGTGCACGGTGACGCCGTTGCGGGTGAGGTTGCGCTCCAGGGTTTCCAGCAGCTCGGGCAACTTGGACAGGGCGCGGGCGCGCACGGCGTTGCCCAGGGCGCGCAGTTGCTCGCGCTCGTCGGGGTCGGCGAAGGCCACGGCGCGCTTGGTCATCAGCGAGTCCATGGCCTTGCGGAAGTTGTTGCGCAGTTGCTGGTCGCCCAGGGCGTTGTGGGCGCGGGCGCGAAAGTCTTCTTCGATTTCGACGGCGGGGATGCGGGCCTGGGAGTTCATTGGCTACCTCCGCTGCGGTGCCATAGGAAGCTGGCCAGGTGTTGGCCGCGCAGGGCTTCGCGCTGTTTTTCCAGGGCGCCGTTGATGTTCATCAGGCAGCCGCAGTCGGCGCTGAGCACCTGGTGGGCGCCGGAGTCCTTCAGGTTGCGGGTTTTGTCGGCCACCATGGCGCCGGAAATATCCGGCATGCGCACGCTGAAGGTGCCGCCGAAGCCGCAGCATTCGCTTTCGTGGCTGTGCTCTACGCGCTCGACGTTGGCCAGTTGCGCCAGCAGGGCGCGGCCGTGCAGGTGAGTGTTCATTTCCCGGCGCGCCGAACAGGAGGTGTGCAGCGCTACCTTCACGGGTTGGCCGCTGTCCTTGAGTTGCACTTTGCACACGTGCAGCAGGAATTCGGCCAGCTCATAGGTGCGTTCGGCCAGGGAATGCACCTGTTTGAGCATGTCGGGCTCGTCCTTGAACAGGTCGGCGTAGTGCTGGCGCAGCATGCCGGCGCAGGAGCCCGACGGCACCACCACGGG
Source organism: gamma proteobacterium L18 (assembly GCA_000497835.1). Classification (GTDB taxonomy): domain Bacteria; phylum Pseudomonadota; class Gammaproteobacteria; order Pseudomonadales; family Pseudomonadaceae; genus Aquipseudomonas. The sequence continues at coordinate 42,627 of KI547178.1, forward strand.
CTGGTCGCCGGCGAACAGTTTCAGCTGCGCGCGTGCCACTTCCCGCGCCTGGTCGGTGTAACCACTGGTATAGGCCGGTTGGCCGCAGCAGGTCTGGCCGGCGGGAAAATCGACGCGAATACCTTCGCGTTCCAGCAGGCGGATCGCGTCCATGCCGGCTTCGGGGTAGAACAGGTCGACCACGCAGGTGCCGAACAGGTAGACCCGCGCGGGTTTGCTGGCCGGGTAGCGGCGTGGCGCTGGAATGGGCGGGGCCACACGGGTGGCGTTAGGCACAGCGTTGTAGAAAAGCTCGCTCATCAGGCGTCGTCTCCAGGTGTGTGCCGCATCAATGCACCAGCATGCCGGTGAACCAGTACGCCTGGGCCAGGGTGATCAGGCCGACGATGGTGGCAAAGAACAGGCTGTGCTTGAGCGTGAACCGGAACAGGTCCGACTCTTTGCCCACCAGGCCCGTGGCGGCGCAGGCCACGGCAATGGACTGCGGCGAGATCATTTTGCCGGTCACGCCGCCGCTGGTATTGGCCGCCACCAGCAGGGTGTCGCTGACGTTGATCTGGTGTGCGGTGGTGGCCTGCAGCGAGCTGAACAGGGCGTTGGACGAGGTGTCGGAACCGGTCAGGAATACCCCCAGCCAGCCCAAAAACGGCGAGAAGAATGGGAACGCCGCACCGGTGGCTGCCAGTACCAGGGCCATGGTCGAGGACATGCCCGAGTAGTTGGTGACGAAGGCGAACGCCAACACCATGCCGATGGACAGGATGGGGAAGCGCAGTTCGTACAGCGTTTCAAAGAAAGTGGTAATACCAATTTTTGATTTGATCTTCAGTACTGCCATCGACACCAGAGCAGCGAGAAAGATGGCGGTGCCGGTGGCCGAGATCGGGTCCAGCTTGAACACGGCAGCAATCGGCGTGGGCGCGGCGGCGATCGGTGCCACCTTGATCACCAGTTGGTCCAGGTGCGGCACGGCGAAGCTGAACACGGTCGAGTACATCGCCCCGCCCGCAGCGAACAGCGCCTTGAAGGGTTTCAGCGTCCAAATGGTCACCAGCACGGTGAGAATCAGGAACGGCGACCAGGCCTTGAAGATTTCGCCAAAGCTGTAGGGCGAGACCAATTGGGTGCGCGGCTTGCCGAAACCACCGACGCTGGCCACGGCGGCCGCGCCATCGGCGGTGCCGGCAATGTGGTCACCGGCGCTGCGGTGCGGTTGCCACACTTTCAGGAACAGCGTCAGCGCGATCAGGCTGACCAGTGCCGAGGTGATGTCGGGCAACTCCGGGCCAATGAAGTTGGAGGTGAAATACTGGGTGATGGCAAAGCTGGCGCCGGCCACCAGGGCGGCAGGCCAGGTTTCACGCACGCCGCGCATGCCGTCCATCATGAACACCAGCCAGAACGGTACGAACACCGACAGCAGCGGCAGTTGGCGGCCGGCCATGGCGCCGATCTTGAAGGCGTCGATGCCCGTGACCTGGCCGGCGACGATGATTGGGATGCCCAGCGCACCGAAGGCGACCGGCGCGGTGTTGGCGATCAGGCACAGGCCGGCCGCGTACAGCGGGTTGAAGCCCAGGCCAACCAGCAGGGCGGCGGTAATGGCCACCGGGGCCCCGAAACCGGCCGCCCCCTCCAGGAAGGCGCCGAAGCAGAAACCGATCAACAGCACCTGCAGGCGTTGGTCGTCGGTGATCGACAATACCGAGCTGCGGATGATTTCGAACTGGCCGCTTTTCACCGTCAGTTTGTACAGGAACACCGCCGCCACGATGATCCAGGCAATGGGCCACAAGCCGTACAGGAAGCCATAGCCGGCCGCAGCCAGGGCCATGTCGGTGGGCATGCCGAAGGCGAAGATCGCCACCAGCACTGCCAGCACCAGGGTGATGCTGCCCGCCACGTGGCCTTTGAGGCGAAACACGGCCAGGGCGAGGAAGAAGAATACGATCGGGATGACAGCGGCGAGCGCCGACAGGCCGAGGCTGCCGAGCGGGCTGTAAAGTTGTTGCCAAGTTTGCATGTGGGGTGGCCCCTAATTGTTGTTGGTCAGGCACTGTGCGGCTATTGGCAAATTGGTAATACCAATTTACAATGCAACGTTGCTAGGTTAAAACCCCTGTTGGCGGTGTGTCAATTTGTCACCGTGCAACTTTGGTCGCAGTTCGATGAGTGGAGAGGTGGTTGATGGCGTTTGATCAGGTGCGGCAGCGTCGTCTGTCCGACGATATCGTTGAGCGGCTGGAAGGCATGATTCTGGAAGGCACCCTGCGTGCCGGCGAGCGGCTGCCGGCGGAGCGGGCGTTGGCCGAGCAGTTCGGCGTGTCGCGGCCGTCGCTGCGCGAGGCCATTCAGAAGCTGGTGGCCAAGGGCATGCTGATGAGTCGGCAGGGGGGTGGTAACTATGTAGTGGAATCGCTGGGGTCGACCTTCAGCGACCCGCTGATGCAGTTGCTGGAAAGCAACCCGGAGTCGCAGCGCGACTTGCTGGAGTTTCGCCACACCCTGGAGGCGTCATGCGCGTTCTATGCGGCCAAGCGTGCCACGGAGCTGGATCGGGAGCGATTGAAGGTGGCGTTCGACGCGTTGCTCGACTGCTACGCGCGGGAAGACAAGGTCACCCGTGCGGAGGAGGGAGCAGCAGATGCCAACTTCCACCTGGCGATTGCCGAGGCGAGCCATAACGCGGTGCTGCTGCACACCATTCGCGGGCTGTTCGACCTGCTCAAGCGCAACGTGGTGATCAACATTGGTGGGATGTACGAGCAGCGCAGCGAAACCCGCGACATGCTGATCAGCCAGCATCGCGAGTTGTACCAGGCCATTATCGAGGGGCGTGCCGAAGACGCCCGAGAGATCTCCAGCCGACACATCCTGTATGTGCAGGAGGTGCTGGATGAAGTCAGGCAGCAGGTGCAGCGCGTGGCGCGGGCAGAGCGGCGCAAGGGGCTTTGATTGCGGTTGGGTTTGGGGGCCTCATCGCGAGCAAGCTTTGCTCCCACAGCGTACGCTGCACTTCTGTAGCAGCTGCCGAAGGCTGCGTCACAGGCGGCGCGGCGGATCAGACAGTGCGCGGCGTCAGTGACGCGGCCTGACGGCCGCTGCTACAGGTTGCCCAGCGCTACAGAGGTGGTTAGCACTGTGGGAGCAAAGCTTGCTCGCGATGAGGCCAGCAGCCTCACCGCAAACCCGCAACCCTGCAACCCTAGTCGTCCTTGCCCTTGGTGCGCACAGCCCGGTGCAATTCGCGGTCAGAATCACGCTCACGCTCCGTATGGCGCTTGTCGTATTCCTTCTTGCCCTTGCCCAGCGCGATTTCGCACTTGATCAGGTGCTGCTTCCAGTACATGGACAGCGCCACGCACGCATAGCCTTTCTGTTGCACCAGGGTGAACAGTTTTTCCAGCTCGCGCTTGTTCAGCAGCAGTTTACGGGTACGAACCGGGTCAGCGATGACGTGTGTGCTAGCCGCGGTCAAGGGCGTGATATGGCTGCCCAGCAGCCAGGCTTCGCCATCCTTGAGCAGGACGTAACTGTCGATCAACTGCGCCTTGCCGGCACGCAGACTTTTTACTTCCCAACCGGACAGGACCAGACCGGCCTCGAACTTGTGCTCGATGAAGTAATCGTGTCGCGCCTTCTTGTTCTGCGCGATAGTCCCTTCGGGGTGTTTCTTTTGTTTGGCCATAGGGGGCGCATTATAGGCAGTCGCGACGTTGTCGGCTACGGTGTAGCTACGTGCTTGAGCCTGTGCGGTGAATCCCGGACAATGCGCGATCTTTTTTGATCACCTGGGCCTTGTAGCTGTCGACTGATAGGCACCGGAGGAAATGACGCACTCATGACTACGCATATCCAACGTTCGGCCCTGTTGCCTTACCCCGCGCAGGCCTTGTATGACTTGGTCAACGATGTGGCGCACTACCCGGACTTCCTGCCGTGGTGTTCGTCGAGCACCGTGATCGAAGCCACCGACACCTCCATGCGCGCCAGCCTGGAAGTGGCCAAGGGCGGGCTGTCGCAGAAATTTGTCACACGAAATGTATTGGTGCCGGGCAAGACCATCGAAATGAACCTGGAGGAAGGTCCGTTCACCCAGTTGCATGGCTTGTGGGTCTTCAAGCCTCTGGGCGACAAGGCCTGCAAGATCAGCCTGGACATGTCCTTCGACTACGCCGGTGCCCTGGTGCGCGCCACCTTGGGCCCGCTGTTCAATCAGGCGGCCAATACCCTGGTGGACGCTTTCTGTCAGCGTGCCAAGCAGCTGTATGGCTGAGCCAGCCATCAACGTCGAGGTGGTCTTTGCTGCCGTTGATCGTCAGTTGCTGCTGAGCGTGCAGGTGCCAGCCGGTTGTTCGGTGCGCGAGGCGGTGGAGCGCTCGGGGATTGCCGGGCAGTTTCCCGAACTCGACCTGCTGGCCTGCCCCATGGGTATTTTCGGCAAGGTGGTCGCTGATGTAGAGCGCCCGGTAGAGGAGGGCGACCGCATCGAGATCTATCGCCTGTTGATCGCTGACCCGAAAGAGGTGCGACGATTGCGCGCAGCCAAGGCTGCGGAAGCCGCCCGATTACGCAACGCATAAATGAAAAAGCCCCGGGCTCCTGAAGAGGCCGGGGCTTTTTTGTACCAAC
>KI547178.1:47973-77448 GCA_000497835.1 gamma proteobacterium L18
ACTAGACAAACCGATTACTGCGGGTTGGCTTCGATCGGGGCTGGTGTTGGCACCGGCACCACTTTGACGTCGTCGACGCTACGCTGAATCTGGTCCAGGGTAGAGCCCGGCTTGACCGGTGCGTCCTTGGCCGGCTGCACAGCGTTGTCCACAGGCGCTGCGGCTGGCGCAGTGCTTGGCGCGCCCAGAATGGATTGGTCCTTGCTCACGCCCGGCATGAAGTCGCCGGACAGGCTGGCCAGCTGGTCGTTGTCATTGAAGAAAACGCTCATCCGTTCCTGCTGGCGTTCGCCGCCACCTGGTTGGATACTGTAGAGGTAATCCCAACGATTGGCATGAAACGTATCGACCAGCAGAGGGTTGCCCATGATAAACCGTACTTGTCGGCGGGTCATTCCCGGCTTCAACTGGTCTATCATGTCCTGCGTGACGACATTGCCCTGCTGGATGTCGATTTTGTAAACCCCGGGGAATGAACAACCGGCGAGTGCGAGCAGTCCCACGAAGGTGAGGCTGAAAAGCAAGTGCTTGGTGTTTTGCATCGGTGGGCGACTTCCACTATCTTGGCTGGGACAACGTAAACCCCGATCATACCCGCATTAAGAGAAGCTGCGAAGCAGCATCGGCGAGAAAGCTGACCATGGTTGAAAATAGCGAGTTACGAAAAGCCGGCCTCAAGGTGACCCTGCCTCGAGTCAAGATCCTGCAAATGCTTGACGCTGCACAGCAACGCCACATGAGCGCCGAGGATGTCTACAAGGCACTGATGGAAGCAGGCGAAGATGTGGGCCTGGCCACGGTTTACCGTGTACTGACCCAATTCGAAGCCGCTTCCCTGGTGGTGCGCCATAATTTCGATGGCGGTCATGCGGTGTTCGAACTGGCAGATGGCGGCCACCACGACCATATGGTCGATGTGGACACCAGCGAAGTGATCGAGTTTGTCGACGAGGAAATCGAGAAACTGCAGCACGCTATTGCTGAGCGTCATGGTTATGAGTTGGTTGACCATAACCTGGTACTGCACGTTCGCAAGAAGAAGTAATCGACTGGCGTGACCAACGAAGGCGACCCTAGGGTCGCCTTTGTGCTTTGTGGAGGGGGCTTTGGTGGGTGATGGAGGATTCTGTGGGAGTGGGCTCTGCCCGCGAAAAGAACACCGCGTTGCTTCAGGTCAATCGCGGCGTCCTTTTCGCGGGCAGAGCCCGCTCCCACAGACTTCCACAGAAGGTGTTCATGAGGGGGCGTTAGCCGCAGCGGGCGGTGACCACCATTTTTTTGGCGTGGGCCAGCGATTCCTTGGTCAGGTCGATGCCGCCCAGCATCCTCGCCACCTCTTCCACGCGCTCACCTTTATTAAGGTTGGCCACGGCTGTGCGCGTTTCGTCACTGCCGCGCTGCTTGTGCACAAACAGGTGGTGATGGCCTTGCGCCGCAACCTGCGGTAGGTGAGTGACCGTCAGTACCTGGCCACGCTCGCCCAGGCGACGCAGCAACTGCCCGACAATCTCGGCGGTAGGCCCGCCAATACCTACGTCCACTTCGTCGAATACCAGCGTAGGTACCCGCGAGGTCTGTGCGGTGATGACCTGAATCGCCAGGCTGATACGCGACAGCTCGCCACCCGAGGCCACTTTGGCCAGGGATTTGAGCGGTTGGCCGGGATTGGCGCTGACCAGCAGTTCCACCTGTTCCAGCCCATGGGGCGCCAGGTCGTCGCTGCCAAGGGGGCGCAGTTCGATGGTGAAGCGACCGCCGGGCATGCCCAGGCGCTGGATTTCCACTTCAACCGCGGCCGCAAGGCTGGTGGCGGCCTGCTGACGCAGGGCGCTGAGTTCGCGGGCGTGTTCCTGGTAATGACGGGCATAGGCCGCTACTTCGTCGGCCAGGCGCTCGATGGATTCGTCGTTGGCGTTGAGCGTTTCGATCTCGTCCAGCAGCTTCTGTTGCAGGGCCGCCACCTCGGTGGGATGGATGCGATGCTTGCGCGCCAGGGTGTAGATGGTGTCCAGGCGCTCTTCAAGTTGTTGCAGGCGCGCGGGGTCGGCGTCGAAATGATCGAGGAAGCGGTTGAGCTCGCCCACCGCTTCTTCTACCTGGATCTGCGCGCTGGACAGCATGCCTGCCGCCTCGGCCAGGGCGCGCGGGGCGTTGTGCACGGCGGTCAGGCGGTTGAGGCTGACGGTGAGGGCGCTGAGCACGTTGCCCGAGTCGTTCTCGCTGCAGTGGTCGATCACCTGGCGGCAGATGCCGAACAGCGCCTCGGCGTTGGTCAGGTTCTTGTGTTCCTGTTCCAGCAGCTCCAGCTCGTTCTCGCCCAGGTTGAGGTTTTCCAGTTCTTCCAGCTGATAGCTGAGCAACTGGTGGCGGGCGCGCTGCTCGTCGCCGGAATTCGACAGGCGGTCGAGCTCCTGGCGGGTTTGGCGCCACTTTTGCGCAGCCAGCTGCACCTGGCGGGCCAGGTCGGTGGCGCCGGCGTATTCGTCCAGCAGGCGGCGGTGGGTGTCGGTCTTGAGCAGCGACTGGTGCTCGTGCTGGCTGTGGATGTCGATCAGCAGCTCGCCCAGCGCCTTCAGGTCGCCCAGTGGGCATGGCGTGCCATTGATATAGCCACGCGAGCGGCCCTCGGCCGTGATGACGCGTCGCAGGATGCATGGGCTGGTGCCGTCCAGGTCGCGCTCGTCCAGCCAGGTGCGGGCCTCGGGGATGTCGCCCAGGTCGAAGGTGGCCAGAATGTCGGCTTTGTCGGCGCCCGGTCGAACTACGCCGCTGTCGGCGCGGTCACCTAGGGTGAGCCCCAGGGCGTCGAGCATGATCGACTTGCCTGCCCCGGTCTCGCCGGTGATCACGCTCATGCCGCGCGCAAGCTCGAGGTCCAGGTGTTCGACGATGGCGTAGTTGTGTACGGATAGGTGCACCAGCATGGGCGGCTCCCGGGCTAAAAGGTCTGGTTATTTATACAGTGTTTTCAATTGCCCTGACAATGCCTTCCCTTAGCACCATTGGCTTGCATGGTCCGCTTTTTTATTGCGGCCGGGCATTTGCCAATCTTCATTCAAGGCAACAGAGCCCCTTGAAGCTCAGAATTGCGACCCCATATAGCGGGCAGAAGCGCGAGTCGAGCTCGCAGACGAAATTGAAAGGAGAACCCTTATGGCTGACGAACAGACTCTGGACCAACAGAATCTCGATGCAAACCAGGCTGCTGAAGCGGGCGCCGATGATCTCGCCGCGCGCGTGAAAACCCTCGAGGAGCAACTGGCTGCCGCCCAGGACCAGTCCCTGCGCGTAGCCGCCGACCTGCAGAACGTTCGTCGCCGTGCGGACCTTGATGTGGAAAAGGCGCACAAGTTTGCGCTGGACAAGTTCTCCACTGAACTGCTGCCGGTTGCCGACAGCCTGGTCAGCGCCCTGGAAATGTCCAGCGACACCGACGAGAAGCTGCGCCCCATGCGTGAAGGCATGCAACTGACCCTGAAGGTGCTGGAGGCCGCCTTTGCCAAGTTCGGCATCGAGTCGCTGAACCCGGAAGGTGAGCGCTTCAACCCGCAGTTCCATCAGGCCATGGCTGAACAGCCGGCCGCCGATGTAGAACCGGGTGTGGTACTCAAGGTGTTCCAGCGTGGCTACCAGCTCAACGGTCGCCTGTTGCGCCCTGCCATGGTCGTGGTCAGCAGGGCCGCCGCGCCAGTGACGCCGTCCATCGACGAGCAGGCGTGAAACTTCTGTTAATGGGTGGCCTTGAAATTCCTTCCAGGGCCCCCATTTTGATGTCAAGCGTTTAAGTGCTACCGCAGACAGCCACTACTGCTGCGGCATCCAAATCCAAAGTTTCGGGAGAGTTAACATGGGCAAGATTATCGGTATCGACCTGGGGACCACCAACTCCTGCGTCTCCATTCTGGAAAACGGCAAGGCCAAGGTCATCGAGAACGCCGAAGGCGCTCGCACCACCCCGTCGATCATCGCTTACGCCAACGACGGTGAAATCCTGGTTGGCCAGTCGGCCAAGCGTCAGGCAGTGACCAACCCGCACAACACCCTATACGCGGTAAAGCGTCTGATCGGCCGTCGTTTCGCCGAAGATGTCGTACAGAAAGACATTCAGATGGTCCCTTACAAGATCGTCAAGGCTGACAACAACGACGCCTGGGTGGAAGTGAACGGCCAGAAAATGGCACCGCCACAGATTTCCGCCGAAATCCTGAAAAAAATGAAGAAAACCGCTGAAGACTACCTGGGCGAAGCGGTGACCGAAGCGGTCATCACCGTGCCTGCGTACTTCAACGACAGCCAGCGTCAAGCCACCAAGGATGCCGGTCGCATCGCTGGCCTGGACGTCAAGCGCATCATCAACGAACCAACCGCAGCCGCTCTGGCGTACGGCATGGACAAGGCCAAGGGCGACCACACCGTGATCGTCTACGACCTGGGTGGCGGTACCTTCGACGTGTCGGTGATCGAGATCGCTGAAGTCGACGGCGAGCACCAGTTCGAAGTACTGGCCACCAACGGCGACACCTTCCTGGGTGGTGAAGACTTCGACATCCGCCTGATCGACTACCTCGTCGACGAGTTCAAGAAAGAAAGCGGCATGAACCTCAAGGGTGATCCGCTGGCCATGCAGCGCCTGAAAGAAGCCGCTGAGAAAGCCAAGATCGAGCTGTCGTCCAGCCAGTCGACCGACGTCAACCTGCCTTACATCACTGCAGACGCCACCGGTCCTAAGCACCTGAACGTGAAAATCTCGCGTGCCAAGCTGGAATCGCTGGTTGAAGACCTGATTCAACGTACCATCGAGCCTTGCCGTATCGCCCTGAAAGACGCCGGTATCGACGTAGGTTCGATCAATGACGTGATCCTGGTGGGCGGTCAGACCCGTATGCCACTGGTTCAGAAAACCGTTACTGATTTCTTCGGCAAAGAAGCCCGCAAAGACGTCAACCCTGACGAAGCCGTTGCCATGGGTGCTGCCATCCAGGGCGCCGTTCTGGCCGGTGACGTGAAAGACGTTCTGCTGCTGGACGTCAGCCCACTGACCCTGGGTATCGAAACCATGGGTGGCGTGATGACCGCGCTGATCGAGAAAAACACCACGATTCCTACCAAGAAATCGCAAGTGTTCTCGACTGCCGACGACAACCAGAGCGCCGTGACCATCCACGTGCTGCAGGGTGAGCGCAAGCAAGCCGCGCAGAACAAGTCGTTGGGCAAGTTCGACCTGGCCGAGATCCCGCCAGCGCCACGTGGCGTGCCACAGATCGAAGTGACCTTCGACATCGACGCCAACGGCATCCTGCACGTAGGCGCCAAAGACAAGGCCACCGGCAAGACTCAGTCGATCGTGATCAAGGCCAACTCCGGTCTGTCTGACGAAGAAATTCAACAGATGATCCGTGACGCCGAAGCCAACTCGGAAGAAGACCGCAAGTTCGAAGAACTGGCCACTGCCCGTAACCAGGGTGATGCGTTGGTGCACTCGACTCGCAAAATGGTCGTGGACGCCGGTGACAAGGTGTCGGCTGAAGAGAAGACCGCTATCGAAGCTGCCGTGGTTGCCCTGGAAGCCGCTGTCAAAGGCGACGACAAGGCTGCTATCGAAGCCAAGGTAGAAGAGCTGTCGAAAGTCAGCGCACCGGTTGCCCAGAAGATGTACGCCGAACAGGCCGAGCAGCCTGCCGGTGCAGCGGCTCAACCGGCTGAAGAAGCTGGCAAGCACGACGACGTCGTCGACGCCGAGTTCGAAGAAGTCAAAGACCACAATAAGTAAGTATTGCTTGTTGGTCGGCCAGTTCACTGCCTTCGGGCAGTGGCTGGTAGGATGTCGCCGCGCGGGGGCTTGCTCCCGCGTTGGCGTGTCTGGAATAGACGAATTTTTACAGCATGCGACTGACTCGGATGCTGTCGGCACGGTCGGAGGCCCCCCCTTGGTGCCCCGGCGTCCTGAAGAGTAAATAGAACTATGTCAAAGCGTGACTATTACGAGGTTCTGGGGGTCGAGCGCGGCTCCAGCGAAGCCGATCTGAAAAAGGCCTATCGCCGCCTGGCGATGAAGCACCACCCGGACCGCAACCCGGGCGACAAGGCATCGGAAGACATGTTCAAGGAGGCCAACGAGGCCTACGAAGTGCTGTCCGATTCCAGCAAGCGCGCAGCCTATGACCAGTACGGTCATGCCGGCGTCGACCCAAGCATGGGCGGCGGTGGCGGCTTTGGTGGTGGCGGTGCGAACTTCTCCGACATCTTCGGTGACGTGTTCAGCGATTTCTTTGGTGGCGGTGGCGGCCGTGGCGGTTCCCGTGGCGGCGCCCAGCGCGGCAGCGACCTGCGCTACACCCTGGAGCTGAACCTGGAAGAGGCCGTTCGCGGCACTACCGTCAATATCCGCGTGCCCACGCTGGTCAACTGCAAGCCATGTGACGGTTCGGGTGCCAAGAAAGGCTCCTCGCCGGTTACCTGCCCAACCTGTGGCGGTATTGGTCAGGTGCGCATGCAGCAAGGCTTCTTCTCGGTACAGCAGACCTGCCCGCGTTGCCATGGCCAAGGCAAGATCATCTCCGATCCGTGCGATTCCTGCCGTGGCGAAGGCCGCGTGGAAGAGTACAAGACCCTGTCGGTGAAAGTGCCGGCCGGCGTCGACACCGGTGACCGTATCCGCCTGTCGGGTGAGGGTGAAGCCGGTACCCAGGGCGGCCCGACGGGCGACCTGTACGTGGTGATCAACGTGCGCGAGCACGACATCTTCCAGCGCGACGGCAAGCACCTGTACTGCGAAGTGCCGATCAGTTTCACCGAAGCGGCACTGGGCGGTGAGCTGGAAGTGCCGACTCTGGACGGCCGCGTCAAGCTGAAAATCCCCGAGGGTACCCAGACCGGCAAGCAGTTCCGTCTGCGCGGCAAGGGTGTTGCTCCGGTGCGTGGCGGTGGTGCGGGCGACCTGATGTGCCGCGTGGCGGTGGAAACCCCGGTCAACCTCAGCCGTCGTCAGCGTGAACTGCTGGAAGAGTTCCGCGGCACCCTGGAAGGTGACAGTTCGCATTCGCCCAAGGCCAGCGGCTGGTTCGAAGGCATGAAGCGATTCTTCGGCGATTTGTAAGAGGCCAGGCATGAGACGTATTGCGGTGATGGGCGCTGCCGGGCGCATGGGCAAGAACCTGGTCGAGGCCGTGCAACAGCGTGCGCCGCTGACCGGGCTGACTGCGGCGATCGTTCGCCCGGGCACCACGATGATCGGCGCGGACGCTGGCGAGCTGGCATCCCTGGGGCGTATCGGCGTGCAACTGACCGGCAACCTGGAACAGGTGGCCGACGAGTTCGACGTGCTGATCGATTTCACCCTGCCGGACGTGATGCTGAAAAACCTGGCCTTCTGCCGTGCGGCAGGCAAGGCCATGGTCATCGGTACTACCGGTTTGAACGCCGAGCAGAAGCACGTGCTGGCCGAGGCGGGCAAGGACATTCCGATCGTCTTTGCTTCCAACTTCAGCGTCGGCGTGAACCTGTCGTTCAAGCTGCTGGAGCTGGCGGCGCGGGTGATGGGTGAAGAGGCGGATATCGAGATCATCGAAGCCCACCACCGCAACAAGGTCGACGCGCCTTCGGGCACGGCGGTCAGCATGGGTGAAGTGGTTGCCGCGGCGCTGGGTCGTGACCTGAGCAAGGTGGCAGTGTATGGCCGTGAAGGTCATACCGGCGTGCGTGAGCGCGACACCATTGGCTTTGCCACCGTGCGCGGCGGCGATGTGGTCGGTGACCACACCGTGCTGTTCGCCGCCGAAGGCGAGCGCCTGGAAATCACCCACAAGGCCTCCAGCCGCATGACCTTCGCCAAGGGCGCCGTTCGCGCGGCTCTGTGGCTGGATGGCAAGGCTGCCGGGCTGTATGACATGCAGGATGTGCTGGACCTGCATTGATCTGCCTGGGTGCAAGGTTTGCTGGCGGTGGGGGCTTTGATGGCCTCATCGCGAGCAAGCTTTGCTCCCACGTGCGTACGCCTCAGGGGTGTTCAACACTGTGGGAGCAAAGCTTGCTCGCGATGAGGCCCGCCCCGACACCACAGATAAAAGCTCGCCGTAGCGCCTTCCGGCACGTACAATATCCCCCAGAATCCCCCGTTTTACCCCGCCACGCGATCCCTTGTCGCATTCCTCTGCCTTTCAGGCTCAATGGCGGTAGATAAAAAAATCATTTTTCTGTAAGCTACAGCTTTAGTGTGTCCACTAAAAGCGCGCAGATAATTCGATGAAGAAGCGGGGTGACGTGTCTATACGTCATTCCGCTTTTTTACAACCTGCGATCGCCCTTTCAGGTTTTATTTACGGGAGGTCTTCTTGACTAAGCCAGCCATACTTGCCCTTGCTGATGGCAGCATTTTTCGCGGTGAAGCCATTGGCGCCGACGGCCAGACTGTCGGTGAGGTGGTGTTCAACACCGCAATGACCGGCTATCAGGAAATTCTCACCGATCCTTCCTATGCCCAGCAAATCGTCACCCTGACTTACCCGCACATCGGCAACACCGGCACTACCGCCGAAGACGCCGAGTCGAATCGTGTCTGGTCCGCCGGCCTGGTCATCCGTGACCTGCCGCTGGTTGCCAGCAACTGGCGTAACACCCAGCCGCTGGACGAGTACCTGAAGGCCAACAACGTTGTCGCCATCGCCGGTATCGACACTCGTCGCCTGACCCGCATCCTGCGTGAGAAAGGCGCACAGAACGGCTGCATCATGGCCGGTGACAACATTTCCGAAGAAGCAGCCATCGCCGCCGCTCGCGCCTTCCCAGGCCTGAAAGGCATGGACCTGGCCAAGGAAGTCAGCACCAAGGAAGCCTACCAGTGGCGCTCCAGCGTGTGGAACCTGGCCACCGACAGCCACCCGGAAATCGCTGACAGCGAACTGCCGTACCACGTGGTTGCCTTCGACTACGGCGTCAAGCTGAACATCCTGCGCATGCTGGTAGAGCGCGGCTGCCGCCTGACCGTGGTACCGGCCCAGACCCCTGCTGCCGACGTGCTGGCCCTCAACCCTGACGGCGTGTTCCTGTCCAACGGCCCGGGCGACCCCGCGCCATGCGACTACGCTATCCAGGCCATCAAGGAAGTGCTGGAAACCGAGATCCCGGTATTCGGTATCTGCCTGGGTCACCAGCTGCTGGCCCTGGCCTCCGGCGCCCAGACCGTGAAGATGGGCCACGGCCACCACGGTGCCAACCACCCGGTCCAGGACCTGGACACCGGCGTTGTGATGATCACCAGCCAGAACCACGGTTTTGCCGTTGACGAGGCGACCCTGCCAAGCAACGTGCGGGCGATCCACAAGTCGCTGTTCGACGGTACCCTGCAGGGCATCGAGCGCACCGACAAGAGCGCGTTCAGCTTCCAGGGCCACCCTGAAGCCAGCCCAGGCCCGAACGACGTGGCCCCGCTGTTCGACCGCTTCATCGACGCCATGGCCAAGCGCCGCTGAGTGAAGTTGTTGGAAGCGTAATGCGCGCCTGGCAGGCCCCGCTTGATGCGGATGTTGCCTGCCCGGCGCCGCCAAAGAATGTTCAAGGCGGCTCGCCCAAGGGCCTGCCGACTGACCTGCGGATTTGAGTGACAACCATGCCAAAACGTACAGACTTAAAAAGCATCCTGATTCTTGGCGCCGGCCCGATCGTGATCGGCCAGGCCTGTGAATTCGACTACTCCGGCGCCCAGGCCTGCAAGGCCCTGCGCGAAGAGGGTTACCGCGTCATCCTGGTGAACTCCAACCCGGCCACCATCATGACCGACCCGGACATGGCCGACGCCACCTACATCGAGCCGATCAAGTGGCAGACCGTTGCCAAGATCATCGAGAAAGAGCGTCCGGACGCCGTGCTGCCAACCATGGGTGGCCAAACTGCCCTGAACTGCGCCCTGGACCTGGAGCGCGAAGGCGTTCTGGAGAAGTTCGGCGTGGAAATGATCGGCGCCAACGCCGACACCATCGACAAGGCTGAAGACCGTTCGCGCTTCGACAAGGCGATGAAATCCATCGGCTTGGCGTGCCCGCGTTCCGGTATCGCCCACAGCATGGAAGAAGCCAACGCGGTCCTCGAGACCCTGGGCTTCCCGTGCATCATCCGTCCGTCGTTCACCATGGGCGGCACCGGTGGCGGTATCGCTTACAACCGTGAAGAATTCGAAGAAATCTGCGCCCGTGGTCTGGACCTGTCGCCAACCAAAGAGCTGCTGATCGACGAATCGCTGATCGGTTGGAAAGAGTACGAGATGGAAGTGGTCCGCGACAAAAAGGACAACTGCATCATCGTCTGCTCCATCGAGAACTTCGACCCGATGGGCGTGCACACCGGTGACTCGATCACCGTGGCCCCTGCACAGACCCTGACCGACAAGGAATACCAGATCCTGCGTAACGCCTCCCTGGCGGTGCTGCGCGAGATCGGCGTGGAAACCGGCGGTTCGAACGTGCAGTTCGGTATCTGCCCGAATACTGGCCGCATGGTCGTGATCGAGATGAACCCGCGTGTATCGCGCTCTTCGGCCCTGGCGTCGAAAGCCACCGGCTTCCCGATCGCCAAGGTCGCGGCCAAGCTGGCCGTGGGTTACACCCTGGACGAACTGCAGAACGACATCACCGGCGGCAAGACCCCGGCGTCCTTCGAGCCGTCCATCGACTACGTCGTCACCAAGCTGCCACGCTTCGCCTTCGAGAAATTCCCGAAAGCCGACGCCCGCCTGACCACCCAGATGAAATCCGTGGGTGAAGTGATGGCCATCGGCCGTACTTTCCAGGAATCCCTGCAGAAAGCCCTGCGCGGCCTGGAAGTGGGCGTGTGCGGTCTGGACCCCAAAGTCGAGCCAAGCAACCCCGAGTTCCACAGCATTCTGAAGCGCGAACTGACCGTGCCGGGCGCCGAGCGTATCTGGTACGTGGCCGACGCCTTCCGTTCGGGCATGACCTGCGACGAAATCTTCGCCCTGACCGCCATCGACCACTGGTTCCTGGTGCAGATCGAAGACCTGATCAAGGACGAAGAGCGCGTCAAGACCCTGGGCCTGGCCGACATCGACAAGGCCTTGATGCTGAAACTCAAGCGCAAGGGCTTCTCGGACCAGCGTCTGGCCAAGCTGCTGGGCGTGACCGACAAGAACCTGCGTCGTCACCGTCACAAGCTGGAGATCTTCCCGGTCTACAAGCGCGTTGACACCTGCGCCGCCGAGTTCGCCACCGACACCGCCTACCTGTACTCCACGTACGAGGAAGAGTGCGAAGCCAACCCGTCGACCCGCGACAAGATCATGATCCTGGGCGGTGGCCCGAACCGTATCGGCCAAGGCATCGAGTTCGACTACTGCTGTGTACACGCGGCCCTGGCGCTGCGTGCCGATGGTTACGAAACCATCATGGTCAACTGCAACCCGGAAACCGTGTCCACCGACTACGACACCTCCGACCGTCTGTACTTCGAGCCGTTGACCCTGGAAGACGTGCTGGAAGTGGTTCGCGTCGAGAAGCCGAAAGGCGTGATCGTCCAGTACGGCGGTCAGACCCCGCTGAAACTGGCTCGCGCCCTGGAAGAAGCCGGCGTGCCGATCATCGGTACCAGCCCTGACGCCATCGACCGTGCCGAAGATCGTGAGCGCTTCCAGCAGATGGTTCAGCGCCTGAACCTGCTGCAGCCGCCAAACGCTACCGTGCGCAGCGAAGAAGAAGCCATCCGCGCTGCCGGCGCCATCGGCTACCCGCTGGTGGTTCGCCCGTCCTACGTACTGGGCGGCCGCGCGATGGAAATCGTCTACGAGCTGGACGAGCTGAAACGCTACCTGCGTGAAGCGGTGCAAGTGTCCAACGACAGCCCGGTGCTGCTGGACCACTTCCTCAACTGCGCCATCGAGATGGACGTGGACGCGGTCTGCGACGGCACCGACGTGGTGATCGGCGCGATCATGCAGCACATCGAACAGGCTGGCGTTCACTCCGGTGACTCCGCGTGCTCGCTGCCGCCGTACTCGCTGCCTGCCCACGTGCAGGACGAAGTGCGCGAGCAGGTCAAGAAGATGGCACTGGAACTGGGTGTTGTCGGCCTGATGAACGTGCAGCTGGCCCTGCAGGGCGACAAGATCTACGTGATCGAAGTCAACCCGCGTGCCTCGCGTACCGTACCGTTCGTGTCCAAGTGCATCGGCACCTCCCTGGCCATGATCGCGGCCCGCGTAATGGCTGGCAAAACCCTGAAAGAGCTGGGCTTCACCAAGGAAATCATTCCTAACTTCTACAGCGTGAAAGAGGCGGTGTTCCCCTTCGCCAAATTCCCTGGCGTGGACCCGATCCTGGGCCCAGAGATGAAGTCCACCGGTGAAGTCATGGGTGTCGGCGACACCTTCGGCGAAGCCTTCGCCAAGGCCCAGATGGGCGCCAGCGAAGTGCTGCCTACCGGCGGCACCGCGTTCATCAGCGTGCGTGACGACGACAAGCCACTGGTGGCTGGCGTTGCCCGCGACCTGATCGCCCTTGGCTTCGAAGTGGTGGCCACTGCCGGTACCGCGCGCGTCATCGAAGAAGCCGGCCTGAAAGTACGCCGTGTGAACAAAGTGACCGAAGGTCGCCCGCACGTGGTCGACATGATCAAGAACGACGAAGTCACCCTGATCATCAACACCACCGAAGGCCGTCAGTCGATCGCTGACTCCTACTCCATCCGTCGCAACGCGCTGCAGCACAAGATCTACTGCACCACCACCATTGCTGCTGGCGAAGCGATCTGCGAAGCGTTGAAGTTCGGCCCTGAAAAGACCGTGCGTCGCTTGCAGGACCTTCACGCAGGATTGAATGCATGAATAAATACCCCATGACCGTCCAGGGCGCTCGCGCCCTGGAAGAGGAGCATCTGCACCTGACCAAGGTGGTGCGCCCCAAGCTCAGCCAGGACATCGGCACTGCCCGTGAACTGGGTGACCTGAAGGAAAACGCCGAGTACCACGCCGCTCGCGAGCAGCAGGGCATGGTCGAAGCGCGCATCCGTGACATCGAAGGCCGTCTGCAGAACGCCGTGGTGATTGACGTCACCACCATCGAGCCGACCGGCAAGGTGATCTTCGGTACCACCGTGGAAATCGCGAACGTTGAAACCGACGAACGGGTCAAGTACCAGATCGTGGGTGAAGACGAAGCCGACATCAAGCTGGGCAAGATCTCGGTCGGTTCGCCGATCGCCCGCGCCCTGATTGCCAAGGAAGAAGGCGACGTGGTCGCGGTCAAGACCCCTAGCGGCGTCATCGAGTACGAGATTGTCGAAGTCAGCCACATTTGATAAGCGCCGCCCGTTTACCGCGGGCGCGATCATCTGGCAGCTTGCCCAGGTATTCTGGGTAGGCGGCTTGTGGGTCCTGCACTTGGGTGTGCTGCCTGCGCTGGGCCATTTCGGCCTGGCGCCGGTGCTGATCGAGGATGTGGGCGCGCAGATCGCCACGCTGCTGGTCGGTTTCTGTGCCTTCTGTGTTGTAATGCAGGGCTTGGTGCTGATCAGGGCCGAGGGCTTCGCCGCCTTGTGGCGCGATATGCGTGGACAGTTGCTGTCCGTGGCCTTGCTGGATGCTGCGCTGTATGGCGCGGTGACGAGCTGGGCCATGAACCCGCTGCGCATGCAATTGTTCTGTTACCTGGCGTTGGCCCTGTTGGGCCTGGCGCTGGTAGTGCAACCGGTACCGGGCAGGGCGCGCAAGGCGCGCCTCTGAACGGCGCGAACATTACTTATTGCGGTGGATGTTCGACAGTTGCTTGTTTGGCTGCGGGTTGCGGCGATAGAGCAGCGCTTTCTTGCCGATGGTCTGAACCAGTTCGGCGCGGCCGACCTTGCACAGTTCGGCAATGGTGGCCTTGCGCGCTTCGCTGTCGTCCGAGCGAATCTCGATCTTGATCAATTCGTGATCGGCCAATGCGCGTTCCAGTTCGCCCAGCACCCCTTCAGTCAATCCATTACCTGCCACAATCAGAACTGGTTTCAGATCGTGGCCAATGGATTTGTACTGTTTTTTCTGCTCGTTAGTGAGCGGCATAATCTGACCCTTTGTTTGGATTTTGCAAAAATGGCGGCCATTTTACCCGAGGGCCCGTGGATCCGCCCAATTAATCACGACCCTTATCATCGAGGTGCCCAATGGCGCGTTCCAAGACAAGCCTTGGTTGGCTAAAAGAACATTTCAACGATCCGTACGTCAAAAAGGCGCAAAAAGACGGATACCGCTCGCGTGCGAGCTACAAATTGCTTGAAATTCAGGAAAAGTATCGCTTGATCCGCCCCGGCATGAGCGTGATCGACCTGGGTGCAGCGCCGGGTGGCTGGTCGCAGGTGACCAGCCGTCTGATCGGTGGTCAGGGCCGTCTGATCGCGTCCGACATCCTGGAAATGGACAGCATTCCCGACGTGACTTTTATTCAGGGCGATTTCACCGAGGAATCGGTGTTGGCGCAAATTCTGGAGGCGGTCGGTAATTCGCACGTGGACCTTGTGATTTCCGATATGGCCCCCAATATGAGTGGTACGCCTGAAGTGGACATGCCCAAGGCGATGTTCCTGTGCGAACTGGCACTTGATCTGGCTGAGCGTGTGCTCAAGCCGGGCGGCGACTTTGTCATCAAGATTTTCCAGGGCGAAGGTTTCGACCAATACCTGAAAGACACCCGCAAGAAGTTCGACAAGGTGATCATGCTCAAGCCGGACTCCTCGCGCGATCGTTCCCGCGAGCAGTACATGCTGGGCCGTGGTTACAAGGGTGAATAAAGGTTGGTAGGCAACTGGCAGGGGGACCCGATAGTTTTTTCCAATCGGCGCGCCCTGCCTGCCCTGGATGAACATCGTGTAGTCTAGTTTTCACAAAGGGTTACAGACGGCACCTGCAGACCAGCAGGTTATGTAGTAAGTTAAGCCGGTGATTATCATGCGAAGCATGCCTGCGCGGGTTGCGGGTAGCAGGCTTCAGAGGGTAGCGAATTGAACGATATGGCAAAGAATCTGATCCTGTGGTTGATCATCGCGGCTGTCCTGGTGACAGTGATGAACAACTTCTCCAGCCCCAATGAGCCTCAGACCCTCAACTATTCCGACTTCATCCAGCAGGTCAAGGATGGCAAGGTCGAGAAAATCACGGTTGATGGCGCGGTCATCACCGGCAAGCGCAACGACGGCGACAGCTTCAAGACAGTGCGTCCGAATATTGCCGACAATGGCCTGATCGGCGACCTGGTCGACAATCACGTGGCCATCGAAGGCAAGCAGCCCGAGCAGCAGAGCATCTGGACCCAATTGCTGGTGGCCAGCTTCCCGATCCTGGTGATCATCGCGGTGTTCATGTTCTTCATGCGCCAGATGCAGGGCGGCGCGGGCGGCAAGGGCGGCCCGATGAGCTTCGGCAAGAGCAAGGCGCGCCTGCTGTCCGAAGACCAGGTGAAAACCACCCTGGCTGACGTCGCAGGCTGCGACGAGGCCAAGGAAGAAGTGGGCGAGCTGGTCGAGTTCCTGCGTGACCCGGGCAAGTTCCAGCGCCTGGGCGGCCGCATCCCGCGCGGCGTGCTGATGGTCGGGCCGCCAGGTACCGGTAAAACCCTGCTGGCCAAGGCCATTGCGGGCGAGGCCAAGGTGCCTTTCTTCACCATTTCCGGTTCCGACTTCGTGGAAATGTTCGTGGGTGTCGGCGCCAGTCGTGTGCGTGACATGTTCGAACAGGCCAAGAAGCACGCACCGTGCATCATCTTCATCGACGAAATCGACGCCGTCGGCCGCCATCGTGGCGCCGGCATGGGTGGCGGTCACGACGAGCGCGAGCAGACCCTCAACCAGTTGCTGGTAGAGATGGACGGCTTCGAAATGAACGACGGCATCATCGTCATCGCCGCGACCAACCGTCCTGACGTGCTGGACCCTGCGCTGCTGCGTCCAGGCCGTTTCGACCGCCAGGTGGTGGTTGGCCTGCCGGACATTCGCGGTCGCGAACAGATCCTCAAGGTACACATGCGCAAGGCGCCACTGGGTGACGACGTCAATCCGGCCGTCATCGCACGCGGTACCCCGGGCTTCTCCGGCGCCGATCTGGCCAACCTGGTCAACGAAGCCGCGCTGTTCGCTGCCCGCAACGGCAAGCGCATCGTCGAGATGAAGGAATTCGAGCTGGCCAAAGACAAGATCATGATGGGTGCCGAGCGCAAGACCATGGTCATGTCTGAGAAAGAGAAGCAGAACACCGCTTATCACGAAGCCGGCCACGCCATTGTCGGTCGCGTCGTGCCTGAGCACGATCCGGTCTACAAGGTATCGATCATCCCGCGTGGCCGCGCCCTGGGCGTGACCATGTTCCTCCCTGAGGAGGATCGCTACAGCCTGTCCAAGCGTGCGCTTATCAGCCAGATCTGCTCGCTGTACGGCGGTCGTATCGCCGAGGAAATGACCCTGGGCTTCGACGGTGTCACCACTGGTGCGTCCAACGACATCATGCGTGCCAGCCAGATTGCGCGGAACATGGTCACCAAATGGGGCCTGTCCGAGAAGCTGGGCCCGTTGCTGTACGCTGAAGACGAGGACCAGGGTTACCTGGGCCGTGGCGGCAGTGGTTCGGCTTCGGCCATGTCGGCTGAAACCGCCCAGTCCATCGACCTGGAAGTGCGCAGCATCATCGATCAGTGCTACGGCACTGCACGGCAGATCCTCACCGATAACCGCGACAAGCTGGACGCCATGGCGGACGCCTTGATGAAGTACGAAACCATCGATGCCGATCAGATCGACGACATCATGGCCGGTCGTACGCCGCGCGAGCCGCGTGACTGGTCGGGCGGTTCGGGTTCGGCAGGCACCCCGGTGCCACGGGACGACCGTCCCGAGAGCCCTATCGGCGGTCCGGCAGCTCAACACTAAGGTCTGACATGACTTCAAAGCAGTACCCAACCCGGTTGCCTTGCGGCAACCGGGTTCTTGATTTAAGCCGTACCCATGTCATGGGTATCCTCAATGTCACCCCCGATTCCTTCTCTGACGGTGGCCACTTCAGTCAGCGCGACGCGGCCCTGCGCCACGCGCAGGAGATGGTGGACGCCGGCGCGACGCTGATCGACGTGGGTGGTGAGTCCACCCGCCCTGGTGCGCGCGTGGTGTCGCCCCTCGAAGAGCTGGAGCGCGTGGCTCCGGTAGTCGAGGCCATTGCCCGGGAAATCGACGTGATCATCTCGGTGGATACCTCCACCCCGGCCGTCATGCGCGAAACCGCGCGGCTGGGCGCCGGGTTGATCAACGACGTGCGCTCGTTGCAGCGTGACGGTGCCCTGGATGCAGCGGCGGCTACCGGACTGCCGGTGTGTCTGATGCACATGCTGGGTGAGCCGGGCGACATGCAGGATGACCCGCGCTACGACGACCTGGTCGGCGAAGTGACGCAATTTCTCGATGAGCGCATGCAGGCCTGTGCCGCCGTTGGCATTCCAGCCGAGCGCATCATCCTCGATCCGGGTTTCGGCTTCGCCAAGACCCACCAGCACAATCTCAGCCTGTTCAAGCACATGCAGGCCCTTGATGCCCTTGGGCGCCCGCTGCTGGTCGGCGTGTCGCGCAAGAGTATCGTCGGCCTGGCCCTGGGGCGTCCGGTCTCCGAACGCCTCTACGGCAGCCTGGCGCTGGCGGCCCTGGCCATGTTCAAGGGCGCAAAGATCCTCCGGGTTCACGATGTGGCGCAAACTGCCGATGTCGTACGGATGATTACAGCGGTAGAAACCGCTGAATAAGAATGACGGAGCACACATGAGCAGAAAATATTTTGGCACCGACGGTATTCGCGGTCGTGTCGGGGAGTACCCCATTACGCCTGACTTCATGCTCAAGCTGGGCTGGGCGGCAGGCATGGCGTTCCGCAAGATGGGCGCCTGCCGCGTCCTGGTAGGCAAGGACACGCGCATCTCGGGCTACATGTTCGAATCGGCCCTGGAAGCCGGCCTGTCGGCCGCCGGTGCGGACGTGATGCTGCTGGGCCCGATGCCTACCCCGGCCATCGCCTACCTCACCCGTACCTTCCACGCCGAAGCCGGCATCGTCATCAGTGCTTCGCACAACCCCCATGACGACAACGGCATCAAGTTCTTCTCGGGGCAGGGCACCAAGCTGCCTGACGAGATCGAGCTGATGATCGAAGAGCTGCTGGACACGCCGATGACCGTCGCCGAGTCGAGCAAGCTGGGCAAGGTGTCGCGTATCAACGACGCGGCCGGCCGCTACATCGAATTCTGCAAGAGCAGCGTGCCCACCAGCACCGATTTTGCCGGCCTCAAGCTGGTGATCGACTGCGCCCACGGCGCCACCTACAAGGTCGCGCCCAACGTGTTCCGCGAGCTGGGTGCCCAGGTCACGGTACTGTCGGCAGCGCCCGATGGCCTGAACATCAACGACAACTGCGGCTCCACCCACATGGAGGCCCTGCAGGCCGCTGTACTGGTGGGCCACGCCGACCTGGGCATTGCCTTTGATGGTGACGGCGATCGCGTGCTGATGGTCGACCACACCGGTGCCATCGTCGACGGTGACGAGCTGCTGTTCATCATCGCCCGTGACCTGCACGAGCGCGGCAAGCTGCACGGTGGTGTGGTGGGTACGCTGATGAGCAACCTGGGCCTGGAACTGGCCCTGGAAGAGCTGTCGATCCCCTTCACCCGCGCCAACGTTGGCGACCGCTACGTGATGGCCGAGCTCAAGGAGCGCGACTGGCAGTTGGGTGGCGAAAACTCCGGGCACATCGTGTGCTGCCAGCACACCACCACGGGCGACGCGATCATTGCGGCGCTGCAGGTGCTGCTGTCGCTCAAGCGTCGCGATGAAACCCTGGCCCACGCCCGTCATGGGCTGCGCAAGTGCCCGCAGGTGCTGGTCAACGTGCGTTTCGCCGGCGGTGATGTCGACCCTATCGAACACCCGTCGGTGAAGCAGGCGTGCGAGCGCGTGACCCAGGCCATGGCCGGTCGCGGGCGTGTATTGCTGCGCAAATCCGGGACCGAGCCGCTGGTGCGCGTGATGGTCGAAGGTGACGATGAAAAGACCGTGCACGGCTACGCTGACGAGCTCGCAAAAGTCGTTAGTGAAGTTTGCGCTTGATACGGCTTGCCAGTAGTCGCTTCGTTGGGTAACATCTGCGCCCACTTTGACCGACGAGGTACAGCATGCGTCGCCCTATGGTAGCTGGTAACTGGAAAATGCACGGTACCCGCGCCAGCGTCGCTGAGCTGCTCAAGGGTCTCGTTAACGAGGCCCTGCCAAGCGGTGTCGATGTGGCGGTATTTCCGCCCAGCCTGCATGTCGAGCGCGTCATCGACGGCCTGCAAGCGGTATCGATCGAAGTAGGTGCGCAGAACTGCGCAGCGCAGCAAGGGCAGGGCGCCCTGACCGGCGAGGTTTCGTCGACTCAGTTGGCCGATGCCGGTTGCAAGCTTGTGTTGATCGGTCACTCCGAGCGCCGCCAGATCATCGGCGAGCAGGAAGACGTGCTGGTTCGCAAGTTCGAGGCGGCTCAGGCCGGTGGTCTGGTTCCGGTGCTGTGCATCGGCGAGACACTGGCAGAGCGTGAAGCCGGCAAGACTCTGGAAGTGGTAGGGCGCCAGCTGAGCAGCGTGATCGATGCCCTGGGTATCGGCGCCTTCGTCAATGCAGTGATCGCTTATGAGCCTGTATGGGCCATCGGCACTGGTCTGACGGCAACGCCAGAGCAGGCGCAAGATGTGCACGCAGCCATTCGCGCACAGCTTGCGGTAGAGAATTCTGAAGTCGCACAAGGTGTGCGGCTTCTATACGGCGGCAGCGTCAAGGCGGCCAATGCGGCTGAACTGTTCGGCATGCCGGATATCGATGGGGGGCTCATTGGTGGAGCCTCCTTGAATGCAGATGAGTTCGGTGCGATCTGTCGCGCCGCGGGAAACTGAGAAGATGCTGGAAACAGTCGTAGTCGTGTTTCATCTGCTGGCTGCCCTGGGTGTAGTTGCCCTGGTTTTGCTGCAGCAGGGTAAAGGTGCGGACGCTGGCGCGTCTTTCGGAGCAGGTGCATCAAATACTGTGTTCGGAAGCCAAGGTTCCTCTACCTTTCTTAGTAAGTTTACTGCTATACTTGCCGCAGGTTTCTTCATAACCAGCTTGGGGTTAGGATACTTTGCTAAAGAGAAAGCTCACCAGCTGGCTCAAGTAGGGTTACCCTCTCCGGCCGCGATTGAAGCGCCAAAGCAAAAGCCGGCAACAGATGATGTTCCGGTGCTTCAAGAGCAAAAGACTGATGTGAATACCACTGACGTACCTCCAGCTCAAGAGCAAAAGTAACAAGGGTTTCAAACGTAGTATTGCCGAGGTGGTGGAATTGGTAGACACGCAACCTTGAGGTGGTTGTGCCCATAGGGTGTAGGGGTTCGAGTCCCCTTCTCGGTACCAATTATTCAGGAGAGCCCGCAACAGCGGGCTTTCTTGTCGGTGGAAGTGTGCGATTGACCCGGCAGGGTATCAGCCGTATACTTTTGCCCCAGCTTTGTCGCGGGATGGAGCAGTCTGGTAGCTCGTCGGGCTCATAACCCGAAGGTCGTTGGTTCAAATCCAGCTCCCGCAACCAGTTTTACTGGAGCCCCTTTTACAGGGGCTTTTTGTTAGCTGAAAAGATCATAGCGCCGGTATTCAACGGCGTTTCAGGGATGGGCGCTTCGCCCATTTTTTATTTGCATAAGCATGCACGAGGGGGTTCAGGTGTCGAGCAAGCTAGAACAGTTGCAGGCCTTGCTGGCCCCGGTGGTCGTGGCCCTAGGCTATGAATGCTGGGGTATCGAGTTTTCGGCTCAGGGCCGTCACTCAATGTTGCGCATTTATATCGACAAAGAAGGCGGTGTGCTGGTAGATGACTGCGCCATTGTCAGTCGTCAGGTCAGCGGGGTCCTCGATGTGGAAGATCCTATCGCTGTCGAATACACCCTTGAAGTTTCCTCTCCTGGCATGGAACGCCCACTGTTCACCCTTGAACAGTTCGCCAAGTATGCCGGGGATCAAGTGAAGATAAAGCTGCGTTCTCCCTTCGAAGGGCGTCGTAACTTTCAGGGCCTTCTGCGCGGAGTAGAGGAGCAGGACGTCGTGGTGCAGGTAGATGACCACGAGTTTTTGCTGCCGATCGATATGATCGACAAGGCCAACATTATTCCCAGTTTTGACTGAGACGTGCCAGATACTGCGGATCCCGCGGATCCAATGGCTTGCGAAAGGCGAGGCGTACGATGAGCAAAGAAGTACTGCTGGTTGTTGAGTCGGTATCCAACGAAAAGGGTGTACCGGCCGGCGTAATATTCGAAGCGCTGGAGATTGCTCTGGCAACCGCTACCAAAAAGCGCTTCGAGGACGAAGTGGACCTGCGTGTGGAAATCAACCGCCACACCGGTGCCTATGAAACTTTCCGTCGCTGGGCAGTGGTCGAGGATGAAGACCTGGACGACCCGGCGATCGAACTGGCCGTTGACCAAGCCCAGGCCAAGAAGCCGGGCGCCGTTGCCGGTGACGTGATCGAAGAGAAGATCGAGTCGATCGAATTCGGTCGCATCGCAGCACAAACTGCCAAGCAGGTGATCGTCCAGAAAGTTCGTGAAGCAGAGCGCGCCCAAGTGGTTGACGCTTACCGCGAGCGTCTGGGCGAGATCATCTCCGGTACCGTTAAAAAGGTTACCCGTGACAACGTCATCGTGGACCTTGGCAACAACGCCGAAGCCCTGCTGGCCCGCGAGGACATCATTTCTCGCGAAACTTTCCGAGTCGGTGTGCGCCTGCGCGCCCTGCTCAAGGAAATCCGCACCGAGAACCGCGGTCCGCAGCTGATTCTGTCGCGTACAGCGCCGGAAATGCTGATCGAACTGTTCCGCATCGAAGTGCCGGAAATTGCCGAAGGCCTGATCGAAGTGATGGCTGCGTCCCGTGACCCGGGTTCGCGTGCCAAGATTGCGGTCCGCTCCAAGGACAAACGCATCGACCCACAAGGTGCCTGCATCGGTATGCGCGGTTCGCGCGTCCAGGCGGTATCGGGTGAATTGGGCGGTGAGCGTGTGGATATCGTCCTGTGGGATGACAACCCCGCGCAGTTCGTGATCAACGCGATGTCCCCAGCTGAAGTGGCGGCGATCATTGTCGACGAAGATGCCCATGCAATGGACATCGCCGTTGGCGCTGACAATCTGGCTCAGGCCATTGGTCGTGGTGGTCAGAACGTCCGCCTGGCCAGCCAGTTGACTGGCTGGACCCTGAACGTGATGACCGAATCGGACATCCAGGCCAAGCAACAGGCAGAGACTGGCGACATCCTGCGCAACTTCATCGACGAGCTGGAAGTCGACGAAGAACTGGCACAGGTGCTGGTTGATGAAGGTTTCACCAGCCTGGAAGAGATTGCCTACGTACCGTTGGAAGAAATGCTCAACATCGACGGCTTTGACGAGGACATCGTCAACGAGCTTCGCGCTCGGGCCAAGGATCGACTGTTGACCAAAGCCATCGCTACAGAGGAAAAGCTGGCAGACGCCCATCCGGCCGAAGACCTGCTCTCGCTTGAGGGTATGGACAAGGATTTGGCGATGGAACTGGCGGTGCGCGGCGTGATTACCCGCGAAGACCTGGCCGAGCAGTCTATTGATGATCTGCTCGACATCGACGGCATTGACGATGATCGTGCCGGCAAGTTGATCATGGCCGCCCGAGCCCACTGGTTCGAGTAAGTAGGCGCGGCCTGAGGAGAGAAGTGCATGACGCAAGTCACGGTGAAAGAACTGGCCACAGAGGTCGCCGCACCGGTAGAGCGCCTGTTACAGCAGATGCGTGAGGCAGGTCTGCCGCACACCGACGCCGGACAAGTTGTGACCGATAATGAGAAGCAGGCTCTGCTGGCTCATTTGAAAAGCAGCCACAAGGCTAAAGCGGAAGAACCGCGCAAGATTACCTTGCAGCGCAAGACCACCAGCACCCTGCGTGTGGCTGGCAGCAAGAGCATCAGCGTAGAAGTACGCAAGAAGAAAGTATTCGTGCAGCGCAGCCCGGAAGAGATCCAGGCTGAGCAGAAGCGCGAGCTGGAAGAGCGCCGTGCGGCCGAAAACGCCGCGCGTCAGAAAGCCGACCAGGAAGCTGCCCGTCAGCGTGCTGAAGAAGAAGCACGCCGCCCGGCCGCACCTGCTGCTGCCCCGGCTGCTGCCGTGGAAGCATCGGCTGCCGCGCCTGCCAACGTTGACCTGGGTGCCGTAGCGGCTGCCCCGGTTGCCGACCGCAAGAAAGACGAGCCGCGTCGCCCGGACAAACCGCGCAACGACGACAGCCGCCGCAACGATGGCGAGCGCAAGAACGCGCCGCACCGTGCTTCGGTCAAGGAAAAGGCGCCGACTCCACGTGCCGCCCCACGCACCACCGACGAGGAAAGCGATGGCTTCCGTCGTGGCGGTCGTGGCAAGGGCAAGCTGAAGAAGCGCAACGCCCACGGCTTCCAGAACCCTACCGGTCCTGTGATTCGTGACGTGCAGATCGGCGAGACCATCACCGTGGGTGACCTGGCCGCGCAGATGTCGGTCAAGGCTGCCGAAGTCATCAAGTTCATGTTCAAGCTGGGTACCCCGGCCACCATCAACCAGGTACTGGATCAGGAAACTGCCCAGCTGGTTGCTGAAGAACTGGGCCACAAGGTGACCCTGGTCAGCGACACCGCCCTGGAAGATTCCCTGGCCGAGTCGCTGAAGTTCGAAGGCGAAGAGTTCTCCCGTGCGCCGGTTGTGACCGTAATGGGTCACGTTGACCACGGTAAGACCTCGCTGCTGGACTACATCCGTCGTGCCAAGGTAGCTGCTGGCGAAGCCGGCGGTATCACCCAGCACATCGGTGCTTACCACGTTGAAACCGACCGTGGCATGGTGACGTTCCTCGATACCCCTGGTCACGCCGCGTTTACCGCCATGCGTGCCCGTGGTGCCAAGGCTACCGACATCGTGATCCTGGTGGTTGCTGCCGACGACGGCGTGATGCCTCAGACCATCGAAGCCGTTCAGCACGCTACTGCTGCTGGCGTGCCTCTGGTTGTCGCGGTCAACAAGATCGACAAGCCGGGTGCAGACCTGGACCGTATCCGCAGCGAGCTGTCGGTACACGGCGTGACCTCCGAAGAGTGGGGTGGTGACACTCCGTTCGTTCCGGTCTCGGCCAAGATGGGTACTGGCGTCGACGAGCTGCTGGAAGCCGTTCTGCTGCAAGCCGAAGTTCTGGAACTGAAGGCAACCCCTTCGGCCCCGGGCCGTGGTGTTGTGGTTGAATCGCGTCTGGACAAGGGCCGCGGCCCGGTCGCCACCGTGCTGGTTCAAGACGGTACCCTGCGCCAAGGCGACATGGTACTGGTCGGCTCCAACTACGGCCGCGTACGTGCCATGCTCGACGAGAACGGCAAGCCGATCAAGGAAGCAGGTCCGGCCATTCCGGTCGAGATCCTGGGCCTGGACGGTACCCCGGACGCTGGCGACGAGATGAGCGTGGTTGCCGACGAGAAGAAAGCCCGTGAAGTGGCTCTGTTCCGTCAAGGCAAGTTCCGCGAAGTCAAGCTGGCCCGCGCTCACGCCGGCAAGCTGGAAAACATCTTCGAAAACATGGGCCAGGAAGAGAAGAAGACGCTCAACATCGTCCTCAAATCCGACGTCCGTGGTTCGCTGGAAGCTCTGCAAGGCGCTCTGAACGGCCTGGGCAACGACGAAGTGCAAGTGCGCGTGGTCGGTGGCGGTGTCGGTGGTATCACCGAATCCGACGCCAACCTGGCACTGGCCTCCAATGCAGTACTGTTCGGCTTCAACGTGCGTGCCGATGCCGGCGCGCGCAAGATCGTCGAGCAGGAAGGTCTGGATATGCGTTACTACAACGTGATCTACGACATCATTGAAGACGTCAAGAAAGCCCTGACCGGTATGCTCGGCAGCGACGTTCGCGAGAACATCCTGGGCATCGCCGAAGTGCGTGATGTGTTCCGTTCGCCGAAGTTCGGTGCGATCGCCGGTTGCATGGTTGTCGAAGGTACCGTTTACCGGAACCGTCCGATCCGTGTACTGCGCGAAGACATCGTTATCTTCGAAGGCGAGCTGGAATCGCTGCGTCGCTTCAAGGACGACGCCTCGGAAGTCCGTGCCGGCATGGAATGCGGTATCGGCGTGAAGAGCTACAACGACGTCAAGGTCGGCGACAAGATCGAAGTCTTCGAGAAGGTCCAAGTGGCTCGTACGCTCTAATACGCGAGCTAGAGGAGTGCGCCAGGTTTGCCTGGCCACTCTAAACGCAACGCCCGGTCCGGCTCTCGCCTGGCCGGGCGTTTGCCGCTTCAGTTACAGGTAAGAATTCATGGCAAAAGAATACAGCCGTACCCAGCGCATCGGCGACCAGATGCAGCGCGAACTGGCACAACTGATCCGCCGCGAGGTCAAGGACCCGCGTGTGGGCCTGGTGACCATCACTGCCGTTGACGTCAGCCGCGACGTGGGCCATGCCAAGGTGTTCATCACCGTCATGGGCCAGGACAGCGCCGAGGCCATCAAGCAGACCATCAAGGTGCTCAACTCTGCCGCAGGCTTCCTGCGCGTGCACCTGGGCAAGGAAATGAAGCTGCGCAGCGTGCCGCAACTGCATTTCCATTACGACGAAAGCGTGACCCGCGGCGCCCAGCTGTCCGCGTTGATCGAGCGTGCCGTGGCCGAAGACAGCCAGCACCAGGACGTCGACAGCAAACCAGGCACCGAGGAGTAAGCGGTGGCTCAGGTCAAGCGTATCCGTCGTAACGTCAGCGGTATCATCCTGCTGGACAAGCCGCTGGGGTTCACCTCCAACGCCGCCCTGCAGAAGGTCCGCTGGCTGCTCAATGCCGAGAAGGCCGGCCACACCGGCAGCCTCGACCCGCTGGCCACCGGCGTACTGCCGCTGTGCTTCGGTGAGGCCACCAAGTTCTCGCAATACCTGCTCGATTCCGACAAGGGTTACGAGACGGTCATGCAGATGGGCCAGACCACCACCACGGCGGACGCCGAAGGTGAGGTTTTGCGCACTCGAGATGTAACCGTTTGTCGCGACGATATCGAAGCTGTTTTGCCACAATTTCGTGGTCAAATCAGTCAGATACCGCCGATGTACTCCGCCCTCAAGCGTGATGGACAGCCGCTATACAAGCTGGCACGTGCAGGGGAAGTAGTGGAGCGCGAGGCGCGTTCTGTTACTATTGACCGGCTGGAATTGCTCGCCTTCGATGAAACCCGCGCACGGTTGTCGGTAGGTTGCTCCAAAGGCACCTATATCCGTACCCTGGTCGAGGACATCGGTGAGCAGCTGGGTTGTGGCGCCTACGTCGCAGAACTGCGTCGCACCCAGGCAGGTCCCTTCACGCTGGCCCAGACCGTCACCCTCGAAGAACTCGAGCGCGTGCACGCCGAAGGTGGCAACGAAGCGGTGGACCAGTTCCTCATGCCTTCAGACAGTGGCCTGCAGGATTGGCCGCTGTTGCAGTTCTCCGAGCACAGTGCGTTCTACTGGCTGCACGGGCAACCGGTACGCGCCCCCGACGCGCCGAAATTCGGCATGGTGCGGGTGCAGGATCACAACGGTCGCTTCATCGGTATCGGTGAAGTGAGCGAAGACGGGCGCATCGCGCCACGTCGACTGATTCGGTCAGAATGACCGAACGAGGGTGGCTGTTAACAGGCACGGTCATCCCTCACTTTTAAATACGAGGATCTGTCCTCGGCCTGTTGGAAGCCGGTCAAACGGTTTTCCTTGGTAATGGAGATGCCCTCATGGCACTTAACGTTGAAGAAAAAGCAAAGATCGTTGGTGAGTTCCAGCAAGCCGCTGGCGACACTGGTTCGCCAGAAGTGCAAGTTGCACTGCTGACTGCCAACATCAACAAGCTGCAAGGCCACTTCAAGGCCAACGGCAAAGACCACCACTCGCGTCGTGGCCTGATCCGTATGGTTAACCAGCGTCGTAAGCTGCTGGACTACCTGAAGGGCAAAGACACCACTCGTTACGCTGCCCTGATCGGCCGTCTGGGTCTGCGTCGCTAATAGCGGCCCGGGCTTGTGGTGTGCGCGGCGTGTTGCCTCCGTCGAATCCGGCGCCTGGCGCCGGAGCTGACGAACACGCCGCGCGTATCAATGAGGTTGGTTGGCTGTTTTGCATCGGTGCTCAGGCGTTGATGCAGGCAGGCTTCCAGCCTCAAGTTTTATCTGGACTGCCAAAGGGGCCGATTCCCCTTGCTGCCCAAGAATTTCGCAAGAAACCAGTTCCCCCAGAGCCAACTGAAGAAGGTAGGAAACCGTGAACCCGGTAATCAAGAAGTTCCAGTTCGGTCAATCGACCGTAACCCTCGAGACTGGCCGTATTGCCCGTCAAGCCTCCGGTGCCGTGCTGGTAACCGTCGACAACGACGTGACCGTGCTGGTAACCGTCGTAGGCGCCAAGCAAGCTGACCCAAGCAAGGGCTTCTTCCCGCTGTCCGTGCACTACCAGGAAAAGACCTACGCCGCCGGCAAGATCCCTGGTGGTTTCTTCAAGCGTGAAGGCCGTCCTTCCGAGAAAGAGACCCTGACCTCGCGCCTGATCGACCGTCCGATCCGTCCGCTGTTCCCCGAAGGCTTCATGAACGAAGTGCAGGTTGTCTGCACCGTGGTTTCCACCAGCAAGAAGACCGATCCGGACATCGCTGCGATGATCGGTACCTCGGCTGCCCTGGCCATCTCGGGCATCCCGTTCGAAGGCCCGATCGGCGCCGCCCGCGTTGCTTTCCACGAAAGCACCGGCTACCTGCTGAACCCGACTTACGAGCAACTGGCTGCCTCCAGCCTGGACATGGTCGTTGCCGGTACTTCCGACGCCGTGCTGATGGTTGAGTCCGAAGCCAAAGAGCTGACCGAAGACCAGATGCTGGGCGCCGTACTGTTCGCCCACGACGAATTCCAGGCTGTCATCAAGGCTGTCAAAGAGCTGGCTGCCGAAGCTGCCAAGCCTACCTGGGCCTGGGCGCCTCAAGCCGAAGCCACCGAGCTGCTGGGCGCTATCCGTGCCGAGTTCGGCGCTGCCATCTCCGACGCCTACACCATCACCGTCAAGGCCGACCGTTACGCGCGCCTGGGCGAGCTGAAGGATCAGGTTGTTGCCAAGCTGTCGGGTGAAGAAGGCCAGCCTTCGGCCAGCGACGTCAAAGCTGCATTCGGCGAAATCGAATACCGCACCGTTCGCGAAAACATCGTCAACGGCAAGCCACGTATCGATGGCCGCGACACCAAGACCGTGCGCCCGCTGAACATCGAAGTCGGCGTATTGCCGAAGACTCACGGTTCGGCCCTGTTCACCCGTGGCGAAACCCAGGCCCTGGTCGTTGCGACCCTGGGTACTGCCCGTGACGCACAGCTGCTGGACACCCTGGAAGGCGAGAAGAAAGACCCCTTCATGCTGCACTACAACTTCCCTCCGTTCTCGGTGGGCGAGTGTGGCCGCATGGGCGGCGCTGGTCGTCGTGAAATCGGTCACGGCCGTCTGGCCCGTCGTTCGGTACAGGCCATGCTGCCAGCCGCCGACGTGTTCCCGTACACCATCCGTGTTGTGTCGGAAATCACCGAATCCAACGGTTCCAGCTCCATGGCTTCGGTCTGCGGTGCTTCCCTGGCCCTGATGGACGCCGGTGTACCGATGAAGGCGCCGGTTGCCGGTATCGCCATGGGTCTGGTTAAAGAAGGCGAGAAGTTCGCCATCCTGACCGACATCCTGGGTGACGAAGACCACCTGGGCGACATGGACTTCAAGGTGGCCGGTACTGCCAAGGGCGTTACCGCCCTGCAGATGGACATCAAGATCAACGGCATCACCGAAGAGATCATGGAAATCGCCCTGGGCCAGGCCCTGGAAGCGCGCCTGAACATCCTCGGCCAGATGAACCAGATCATTGGCCAGTCGCGTACCGAGCTGTCGGAAAACGCGCCAACCATGATCGCCATGAAGATCGACACCGACAAGATCCGTGACGTCATCGGTAAAGGCGGCGCCACCATTCGCGCCATCTGCGAAGAGACCAAGGCTTCGATCGACATCGAAGACGACGGCTCGATCAAGATCTTCGGCGAAACCAAGGACGCGGCCGAGGCTGCCAAGCAGCGCGTGCTGTCGATCACTGCCGAGGCCGAAATCGGCAAGATCTACGTGGGCAAGGTTGAGCGCATCGTCGACTTCGGCGCGTTCGTCAACATCCTGCCTGGCAAGGACGGTCTGGTTCACATCTCGATGCTGAGCGATGCTCGCGTTGAGAAAGTGACCGACATCCTGAAAGAAGGCCAGGAAGTTGAAGTACTGGTACTGGACGTGGACAACCGCGGCCGTATCAAGCTGTCCATCAAGGACGTAGCTGCTGCAAAAGCTTCCGGCGTGTAACCACCCGGTTGTGAAAAAGGGCCCTTCGGGGCT
>KI547178.1:78408-82262 GCA_000497835.1 gamma proteobacterium L18
AAGAAGGGCACGCGAACTTCCTGAAACGCTGCGGTGTGCTTTTCGCGGGTAGAACCCGCTCCCACAAAGACAGTTGCCGCTACAGGATGCAGACGACGCAATCCGCTGTAGCAGCGGCCGCCAGGCCGCGTCACCGGCGCTGCGGTACAACTGATGCACCGCGTGCGCCCGACGCAGCCTTCGGCAGCTGCTACAGGCCGGCGTCGTCCGCATCGCGGCCAAGGCCGGCTCCTACCACGGATGGCGTAGGAGCCGACCTTGGTCGCGATGCAGACGACACCATTTCAAGACAGTTGCTGCTACTCCTCTCCCACAAAGACAGTTGCCGCTACAGGATGCAGACGACGCAATCCCCTGTAGCAGCGGCCGCCAGGCCGCGTCACAGGCGCTGCGGTACAACTGAAGCACCGCGTGAGCCAGATGCAGCCTTCGGCGCCGATACCCTGAAGCCAATTATTTAGCGGACATGCAACTTGCACGCGGTTTCGGCGGCAAGCATGCAATATGCACGACTTGCGAAAATGCGTACATTTATAAGTGACTGATAACAAAGGGATTTATTTGATTTGAAAGTTGGCACACGCCCTGCAACGGTATAGCTAACCCTGCAGCCAAGTGTGACCTTGGCGCAGACTTCTCGAAAAACAGGAGTGACTCGTATGAAAAAGTTCGCTATTGCTGCCGCTACTGCTACCGCTCTGACCCTGGCCATGGGCAACTTCGCGTATGCCGCCACCGCGAGTGAAAACGTAGCCAAGACCGAACAGGCTGGTTCCGATACCTGGATCACCACCAAGGTCAAAGCCAACCTGCTGACCGAGAAAGGCATTCCTGGTAGCGACATCACTGTTGAAACCAACCATGGCGTGGTTACCCTGGCTTCCAAGGACGGCGTCAAGCTGACCTCGGCGCAGAAAACCACCGCAGTGAACATTGCCAAGAAAACCAAGCACGTCAAATCGGTTTCGGCTGACGCGCTGGAAACCCAGTAACAGGTTCATGCGAAGGGCACAGGATGTGCCCACTCAAAGCCCCGGCCTTGCGCCGGGGCTTTTTTGTTTGAGCCGGTAACGGCTTGTGGGACCGGGCGAAGCTCGGGAAGGTGGACGACGCGGTCAATCTGCCTCAAGATGCAGATTAGTCACCACCGTCCCATCCTTCTGCGCCTCACCAATGAAGGTATCGATCAGGAACACCTTCTCATCCGGCAACTGCCCCTTGTCCACCAGGAACGCCTTGATGCTGGCCGAGCGGGCCTGGCCCACGGCACGCAATAGCTGTTCATCAGCGCCCCATGACTTGACCACGGCATCGCGCAGGTTGCTTTCACGCTGTTTCTTCTCCAGCTGATCCCACTCGGCCGGCGGCGCTTTGTTGAGCCGTGCGCGGTAGATGGCCGCCAGCATCGGCGCTTTCTCGTCTTCCGGCACGGTGAGCAGCGAGGCCTGGGCGGGCACCTTGTCGCCGCGCCGCTGCAGCATCTTGAAGTAGGTGCTCTGGTATTCGCGTTCCAGGCGCTGCTGGCCCACCAGCGGGCCATCGCTGCTGGCGGCCGCGCCACCTTCCACTTCCAGGTGCAGGCCCGGGCGGGCTTTCATGGCGGCCGCCAGTTTCATCAGGTTGCCTTGGGCGCTTGGGCTCAGGTCGCTGGAGCCCGGGGCAAAGGCGATGTTGCTCAGGTCCGTCGAATCACCCCCGCTGACCAGCCCGCCCAGCAGCTTGAACGGCGCTGCCACGGCTTTGACCACCAGGTTGCGCAGGGTTTGCCACACAATCGGCATCACGCTGAACTGCGGGTTGTTGAGGTCGCCGGTAATGGGCAGCTCGATGTTGATCTGGCCGTTGACGTCCTTCAGCAACGCGATCGCCAGTTTCACCGGCAGGCTCACAGCATCAGGGCTGTCGACCTTCTCGCCCAGCTCCAGTTGGTCCACCAGCACCTTGTTCTCGGCCTTGAGTTGGCCCTTGGTGATCACGTAGTGCAGTTGCAGGTTCATCCGGCCCTTGCGGATGCGGTAGCCGGCGAACTTGCCGGAGTAGGGCGTCAGCGTGGTCAGCTCAAGACGGTTGAAGCGGGTGTCGATGTCCAGGCTGGCCATGGGGTCGAACGGCGTCAGTGCGCCTTGAATAGTCACCGGCGCATAGCGGTCGACCTTGCCCTTGATGTCCACCTTGGCGGGTTTCTGCTGCTGGCTGTCGATGGTGCCGATGGTACCGGTGAGCTGCTGGATATTGGTGGCGAAGTTAGGGGTGAGGCTGGAGTCGGCGAAGTACGCCGAGCCGTCATTGATGTTGATGCCGCCTACATGGATGAGCAGCGGTTTGCTGGCGGCGGCAGGCTTGGCGTTGGCCTGGGCCTGGGCGTTCTGCGCCTGGGGTATCAGCAGGTCGTTGACGCTGGTG
Source organism: gamma proteobacterium L18 (assembly GCA_000497835.1). Lineage (GTDB taxonomy): Bacteria > Pseudomonadota > Gammaproteobacteria > Pseudomonadales > Pseudomonadaceae > Aquipseudomonas. The sequence goes on from KI547178.1 coordinate 80,812, forward strand.
GTGCGGTCTTCGTTGATCATGAAGCGCGCATAGGGCTGCATCAGCGTGACGCTGTCGATGGTCAGGCTGTTGCCGTGTTCGTAGTCCAGGCCGTCGAGCTGCAGCTGGTTCCATTTGACGAAGTCGCGGCCCTTCACGGTGTCCAGGGTGTGCAACTGGTCCACCTGGGCGCGGCCTTTGATGCTCAGGGTCAGCGGGTCGACGTTGCTCAGGTTCACCGCCAGGTCGCTGCCCAACATGCCGCTGCGCAGTTCCAGGCGAATGAATGGGGTGATGTAGGCCTGGGCCACGCGCAGGTCGATGTCCTGGGTCTTGACGTTGAGCTTGGCGGTGACCGGCGCCAGGTTGACCTCGCCGGTCGCGCTGAGCTTGCCCTGCTTGCCGATGCCGGTGTCGAGCTTCACGGTGAAGGGCGATTTGTTCAGGCTGTCGAAATTCTGCAGGTCGACGTTCAGCGGGCCTACGTCGATGGCCACGGGGTCTTTCTGCAGGCGGTCGGCCAGGTGCACCTGGTAGTCACGCAGTTGCACATCCTTGAGCAGCACCTGCCAGGGCTTGCTCGGTGCGCTCGGCACGGGCTGTGTCGCAGGCTTGGCATCGGCGGTGGCCGGCGCGGTCTTTTCCTGCGGCGGCGGGGCGTTTTTCTGGCTGGCGAACAGCTTCTGCCAATCCAGCTGGCCATCGGCTTCGCGGGCGGCCCAGGTTTCCAGCTTGTTGCTGCGGATCTTGCCGACAGTGACCAGTTGCTTGGCCAGGTCAACCGAGGTGTCACTGACCTCCACCCGTTCCAGGCGCACTAACGGCCGGCCATCAGGCGCGTCGAGGGCGAAGGGGGCGATACTGACCGAAGCATTGGTCAGGTTCAGTTCGGTCTCTTTGGACAGGTCCAGGGCGTAGTCGGTGCTCAGATTGAGAATACCGTCCTGCAAGGCCAGCGGCAGGGCGTCACGCACATAGGGCCACCAGACCTTCATCTTGCCGTCGGTGACCTTCAGGCTGCCCTTGGAGGTGATCGGCACCAGGCTGATGCTGCCTTTCCAGTCGATCCGGCCGCCATCGGGGCCGGCGGCCACCAGGGTCATGTCGGCGTTGTCTTCGGGCAGGGTGCTGAGGTTTTTCAACTCCAGGTTCATGGAGTTGTAGAGGAATTCGATGGGCTCGCTGGGGCGCACATCCTTGAAGTGCAGGTAGCCTTCGTTGAGCTTGATGCTGCCGATGCGCAGCGGGAACGGCTTGCTCGGCGGCTCGTCGGCCTTGGCCGGCTCGCCGGGCGGCAGTTTGAACAGCTGCGCCAGGTTGAGGGTGCCGTCTTTGTTGAACTGCAGCTCGGTACGCGGCTTGTCCAGCTCGATGGCGTCCAGGTGCAGCGCGCGGGTCCACAGGCTGTCGATCTGCAGGTTGGCGTACAGGCGCTCGAAACCGACCTGCTCGATACCTGGTTCGCCGATGTG
>KI547178.1:82868-120398 GCA_000497835.1 gamma proteobacterium L18
AGCTGCTGATTGGCCACCCGCAAGCCGATGCCCGGCAGGATCAGAAACCCCAGCAGGCTGTAAAGCGCGAGCGCGGTCAGTACGGCGCCGATGGCGCGTATCAATCCTTTGTGCATGGGGGAACGTCTACTGTCTCGAGATAGGAGTGCTTGGAGTATGGCACGCCTATCTGGTTCCGAAGAGTAGTCCGCTTTATGTGTAGGATTTTTCTACAAACTTACAGTTGTAACACCAGTGTCTTGAGCGGTGGCTGGCCGTCCATGGAGGGGAAATCGCTGGCCGGTTTGATCACCTGCCAATCGCGCACCGGGCGGCCGGCTTTTTCGGCGCAGCGCAGCACCTGTTCGCGCCAATCGTCGAAAGCCACTTTTGCCAGGTTGTTGCAGCAGATCAGTACGCCGTCATCGGCAGTAGTCAGCAGGGCGGGCTTGAGCAGGCTCTGGTAATCGCGCAGCAGGTCGACGGTGCCGAAGGCACTCTTGGCCCAGGCGGGCGGGTCGAGGAACACCAGGTCGTACTGGCGCTGTTCCAGGCGCGGGTAGCTGGGCAGCTTGTGGCCGCGGCGCTGGCTGATCGGCAGGCCAGCCAGTTGGCGGATGGCCGGGAAGTAGTCCGACTGCACGAAGCTCATGGGCACCAGTGCCGGGTTCAGCGCGCCGTTTTCCTTGCCCACCGCCAGGTTGCCCTCGGCGAAGTCCAGGTTGCACACCTCACGGGCACCGCCGGCCGCAGCCGCCAGGCCGACGCCGCAGGTATAGGCAAACAGATTGAGCACGCTTTTGCCCTGGCTGTTGGCTTTCACCCAGCCGCGGGCGTTGCGCAGGTCCAGGAAAAGCAGCGGGTCCTGGCCGGCGTGACGGCCGCGCACGCGGTAGTTCAGCCCCCATTCGTGGCCCACCAGGTCGACCAGTGCGGCCTCGTCGGGCTTGTACACGCTGTCCTGGCGATCGATGCGCGAGTTGCCCTTGGAGCGGTCGTTGTAGACCAGCAGCAGCTCCAGGCCCAACTCGCGGTTGATGGCGTCGTGGATGGCCAGCAAGTCATCGCGCTCAAGGCTGGTGTGGAAGCTTTGCACCATCAGTTGCGGGCCGTAGCGGTCCACGGTGAGGCCGCCGGCACCTTCCTGGCTACCGTGGAACAGGCGGTAGCAGTCGGTGCCCTGGGCGTGCAGTTGAGTGAGCAGTTCTTTGCGGGAATCGAGAGCGGCGCGCAGCGCCTGGTTCATGGTGGACATGCGCTGTACGCCTGAAAAAAGAGGCGCCAGTTTAATCGTTGTGGGGCGGTGGGGGAAATCGGTGTCGTCTGCTTCCCGAGCTTCGCTCGGTCCCACACCTTTCAGGCCATGTGAGTCAGGCAGGCAAAGCACTTAGCCTTTGGATGCACCGCAGGCCAATCTGTGTGGCGACCAAAAGCTAAGTGCTTTGCCTCACTGACACCACTGCCGCGAACGGTGTGGGACCGAGCAAAGCTCGGGAACAGGGCGACGCGGAGTCAGGCGATGCCCATGCGGCGCCTGGCGCGGTGGACGGAGCCATCGCGCACGGCCCAGCGCAGCACGGGCGCGGTGCTATTGATGCCACTGCGCACCATGCGGCGCTTCAGATCGCTCTGGGGCAACTCCAGCATCGCGCTGGCCCAGTCAGGCAGCAGGTCAACCCCCGCCTGCATCATCAACGCTCCAAACGGTTTGGCCAGGCGGCTGGGTGCCGGGGCGTTCATCAACAGGCGGATCACCTCGCGGCTACGGTGGTCACACACCAACTGCGGCCGAATGCCCTCCAGGTACTGCGCAATCTCCTGCCGCGACGCTGGCACATGCCGCGCCCCCAGGCGCTCGGCGATCAGGGCGATTTCCGCGTAGTAGCGATCCTGGTCCGCCAGTGACAGGTGCGGGTTGCGATAGCGCAGATGCGCCGCCAGAAAATGACTGACCTCCGCCACATGCACCCAGGTCAGCAGCTCCGGGTCGCTGGCCGCATAGGCGCGCCCGTCCTCGGCATGGCCGGTGACCTGCAGATGAATGGTGCGCACCTTGTCGATCAGCCAATTGGCATCGCCGCTGGCGCCGAAGGTGGTGCCGGAGATGAATTGCCCGGTACGGCGTAGCCGCCCCAGCATGTCGGTGCGGAAGTTGGAATGGTCCCACACCCCGGCCAGGGCCAATGGGTGCAACGCTTGCAGCATCAGCGCGCTGATGCCGCCCACCAGCATGCTGGTGAAGTCGCCATGCACCTGCCAGCACACCGCCTCGGGCCCGAACAGGCCAGGGTCGCCCTTGGGGTTTTCCAGGTCCAGCTGGCCCAGGGACAGGCCGGTCAGGCTCAGCACTTGTTTCTCGATGCGGCGGCGAATGAATTCCATGGGCAACTTGGGTCGGGGCGCGGCCGGGGCAAGCCGGTCGCGCAGGGTTCAGCGGTTCAGGCGCTGGTCGATCAGGCCTTGCACCACACTGGGGTCGGCCAGGGTCGAGGTATCGCCCAGGCTGTCGGTTTCGTTGCAGGCGATCTTGCGCAGGATGCGGCGCATGATCTTGCCCGACCGGGTCTTGGGCAGCGCGGGTGCCCACTGCACCAGGTCCGGCTTGGCAAAGCGGCCGATTTCGCGGCTGACCAGGGCCAGCAGTTCCTTGAGCAGGGCATCGTCCGGCGTCACCCCGTTCATGGGCGTGACGTAGGCGTAGATGCCCTGGCCCTTGAGGTCGTGAGGGTAACCGACCACGGCGGCTTCGGCGACATTGTCGTGCAGCACCAGCGCGCTTTCCACCTCGGCGGTGCCGATGCGGTGCCCGGAGACGTTGATCACGTCATCCACCCGCCCGGTTATCCACAGGTCGCCGTCTTCATCGCGACGCGCGCCGTCGCCGGTGAAGTAATAGCCGGGGAACGGCTTGAAGTAGGTGTCGAGCATGCGCTGGTGGTCACCGTAGACGCTGCGGATCTGCCCCGGCCAACTGGCCTTGAGCACCAACAGGCCGCTGCCGGGTCCTTCCAGCACCTTGCCCTGGTCGTCCAGCAACAGCGGTTGCACGCCGAAGAACGGCTGGGTGGCGCAGCCGGGCTTGATACGGCGAGTGCCGGGCAGCGGGGTCAACATGATGCCGCCGGTTTCGGTCTGCCACCAGGTGTCGACGATGGGGCAGCGCTGTTTGCCCACTTCATTGAAGTACCACGCCCAGGCTTCCGGGTTGATCGGCTCGCCGACGCTGCCCAGCAGCCGCAGGCTGTCGCGCGAAGTGCTGGCCAGCGGCGCGTCGCCCTCGCGCATCAGGGCGCGCAGGGCGGTGGGGGCGGTGTAGAAAATGTTCACCTGGTGTTTGTCCACCACTTGCCAGAAACGCGAGGCATCGGGGTAGGTTGGCACGCCCTCGTAGATCAGTGTGGTGGCGCCGTTGGCCAGCGGGCCGTAGACGATGTAGCTGTGGCCGGTCACCCAGCCCACGTCGGCGGTGCACCAGAACACCTCGTCCTGGCGGTAGTCGAAGACGTACTTGAAGGTCATCGCCGCCTGCAACAGGTAGCCGGCGGTGGTGTGCAGCACGCCCTTGGGTTTGCCGGTGGAGCCGCTGGTGTAGAGGATGAACAGCGGGTCCTCACTGCCCATGGGCTCGGGCGGGCAGTCGGGGCTGACGCCGTGGATGGCCTCGTGGTACCAGATATCGCGGCCGGTCTGCCATTGCACGGTGCCGCCGGTGCGCTGCACCACCAGCACGGTGCTGACGTTGGGGCAGCGTTGCAGCGCCTGGTCGACGTTATTTTTCAGGGGCGTGTATTTACCGCCGCGCACGGCCTCGTCGGCAGTGATCACCGTGCGGCAGTCGGCGTCCAGGATACGGTCGGCCAGGGCGTCGGGCGAGAAGCCGCCGAACACCACCGAATGCACCGCCCCGATACGCGCGCAGGCCAGCATGGCATAGGCGGCCTCGGGCACCATGGGCATGTAGATGCACACGCGGTCGCCCTTGGTCACGCCGCGCTCCTTGAGCACGTTGGCCAGGCGGCAGACGTTGTGGTGCAGCTTGCGGTAGGTAATGTCGGCGGATTCGCTGGGGTCGTCGCCTTCCCAGACGATGGCGATGCGCTCACCGTGCGCGGCCAGGTGGCGATCGATGCAGTTGTAGCTGACGTTCAGGCGTGCGCCTTCGAACCAGCTGGCCTGGCCGCGGTGCAGGTCGCTGGTGTGCACGTGGGTCCAGGGTTTGATCCAGTCCAGCAAGGCGTTGGCCTGTTCGGCCCAGAAGGTCTCGGGGTGGTCGATGGACTGGCGGTACAGGCGTTGGTAGCCGGCGTCGTCCAGGGCGGCCGAGCGGCGCACGGCGTCGGCGTGCGGGTAGGTGGTCATGTCGAACATGGCGGTGGTCCTTGTTCTTGTGGTTCACAAGGACAAGGGTGGACCCACATCGCCAGCCCGGCAAGCCTGCGCTTTTCGTGGGACCGGGCGAAGCTCGGGAAAAGCACGACCCGGTATGGCTGCTACACCGAGGCGTGCTTTTCCCGAGCTTCGCCCGGTCCCACAGAGAGGGAGGGGGTAACGGGCGGGCAAAAAAATCCCCTCGGGTGAGGGGATTCTTTGATCAGCCGCGGTGACGGCCGCGGAAGTAGTTGATCAGGCCCTGGGTGGACGCGTCCTCGGCCGGCTCTTCGATGCCGCCGGTCAGGCGCTGGTAGACGCCCTTGCCCAGTTCCTTGCCCAACTCCACGCCCCATTGGTCGAAGGCGTTGATGCCCCACAGCACGCTCTGCACGAACACCTTGTGCTCGTACATCGCCACCAGGGCGCCCAAGCGACGTGGGCTGATGCGTTCAACCACCAGGGTGTTGCTCGGGCGGTTGCCCGGGATCACCTTGTGTGGCGCCAGTTTCTGGATGGCGGCTTCATCCATGCCTTTGTCACGCAGCTCGGCCTCGGCCTCGGCGCGGGTCTTGCCCAGCATCAGCGCCTGGCTCTGCGACAGGCAGTTGGCGAACAGCCACTGATGGTGGTCGGCTACCGGGTTGAAGCTGACCACTGGCACGATGAAGTCAGCTGGGATCAACTGAGTGCCCTGGTGCAGCAACTGGTGGTAGGCGTGCTGGCCGTTGCAACCCACGCCGCCCCAGATGACCGGGCCGGTGTCGGTGGTGACGGGGCTGCCGTCCTGGCGCACGCTCTTGCCGTTGGACTCCATGTCCAGCTGCTGCAGGTGCTTGGTGATATTGCGCAGGTAGTGGTCGTACGGCAGGATCGCGTGGGCCTGCGAGCCCCAGAAGTTGCCGTACCACACGCCCAGCAGGGCCAGCAGCACCGGCATGTTCTGTTCGAACGGCGCGGTCTGGAAGTGCTGGTCCATGGTGTAGGCACCGGACAGCAACTCCTTGAAGTTGGCGGTGCCGATGGCCAGGGCAATCGGCAGGCCGATGGCCGACCACAGCGAGTAACGGCCGCCTACCCAGTCCCACATCGGGAAGATGTTTTCTTCACGGATGCCGAAGGCCACGGCGGCCGCGTTATTGCTCGACACGGCGATGAAGTGGCGGTGCAGCTCGGCTTCCGAGCCACCCTGGGCCAAGTACCAGGCACGGGCGGCCTGGGCGTTCTTCAGGGTTTCCAGGGTGCTGAACGACTTCGACGAGACGATGAACAGCGTGGTCTCGGCGCGCAGCTTGGTGGCCAGCTCGTGGAACTCGCTGCCGTCGATGTTGGCCAGGTAATGGCAGCGCACGCCTTTCTGGGCGTACGGCAGCAGGGCTTCGGACACCAGCTCCGGGCCCAGGAACGAGCCGCCGATGCCGATGTTCACCACGTCCGTGATCGGCTTTTCGGTGTAGCCGCGCCACAGGCCGTCGTGGATACGGGTGACCAGCTCGGTGATCTGGTTCAGCACCTTATGCACTTCGGGCATGATGTTGGTGCCGTTGACGTTGAGCTTGTCGCCCACCGGGCGGCGCAGGGCGGTGTGCAGCGCCGGGCGGCCTTCGGAGGCGTTGAGCAGCTCGCCGGCGAACATCGACTTGATGGCGCCCTGCAGGTCCACTTCACCGGCCAGCTTGACCAGCAGGTCGCGGGTTTCGGTGGTGATCAGGTTTTTCGAGTAGTCGAGGAACAGCCCGCAACCACTCAGGGAAAATTGGTGAAAACGCTGCGGATCGGCCGCGAAGGCTTCGCGCATGCTGAAATCCTGCATGGCCTGGCGGTGCTCGGTAAGGGCTTGCCAGGCGGGCAGAGCGGTAACGTCGTGGGGGGTACGGTAATACGCCATCGCTGCGGGTTTCCTTGTACTTGAACAGCCGTTGGACACGGAGGCGGTCCGGTCGGTTGTATAAAACTTTCATCAGGCCTGAGGACCCCCTGTAGGAGCGGACTGTGTCCGCGAAGGCCCCACCGCGTTTTACCTGGTGCTACGCGGGTAGTTCTTCGCGGGCACGGCCCGCTCCTACAGGTGTGTCCACCGTAAACGCTCCGGACCTTTTTATCAGCTCCGGGCCTTGCAGGATAGCAGTCAGGCGTCGAGGTTCAGGTGCAGATTGTCGATCAGGCGCGTGCTGCCGATGTAGGCCGCGGCAATGATCACCACGTCGCGGTCCTCGGCAGTGGCCGGGCGCAGGTTGATGCCGTGGCGGATCTCGAAGTAGTCGGTCTTGAAACCGGCTGCCGTGATCTGCTCGCGCGCTTCGCCCAGCAGGCGCTCGTAGTCGCGTTCGCCGCCTTCGATGGCCTTGGCCACCTGCTGCATGGAACGGTACAGGGCCGGCGCGGTAGCGCGCTGCTCGGTGGTCAGGTAGCCGTTGCGCGAGGACAGCGCCAGGCCGTCCTCGGCGCGTACGGTGGGCTCGCCGATGATCTGGATGGGCATGTTCAGGTCACGCACCAGCGCGCGGATCACCGCCAGTTGCTGGTAGTCCTTCTGGCCGAACACGGCCAGGTCCGGCTGCACCATGTTGAACAGCTTGCTGACCACGGTGGCCACGCCCTCGAAATGCCCGGGGCGGCTGGCGCCACACAGGCCTTCGGACAGGTGCGGGACGCTGACGCGGGTCTGCACGCCCATGCCGTCGGGGTACATCTCTTCCACGGTGGGGGCGAACAGCAGGTGGCAGCCGGCCTGCACCAGTTTTTCCTGGTCGGCGGCGAGGGTGCGCGGGTACTTGTCCAGGTCTTCGGCAGGGCCGAACTGCAGCGGGTTGACGAAGATGCTCGCCACCACGAAGTCCACGCGCTGGGCGGCCTTGGTCACCAGCGCGGCATGGCCGCTGTGCAGGTTGCCCATGGTGGGCACGAAGCCGATGCGCTTGCCTTCGCTACGGGCGCGCGCCACGGCGGCGCGCAGTTCTTTTACGGTCTTGACGGTGTTCATGCATTAAATCCGTGTTCGGTACCCGGGAAGCTGACTTCCTTGACGGCGGTGACGTAGGCGCTCAGGGCGCTCTGGATGTCCGGCTGGCCGACCATGAAGTTCTTCACGAACTTGGGCACGCGGCCGGTCAGCGACAGGCCCAGCATGTCGTGCAGCACCAGTACCTGACCGTCGACGGCGCTGCCTGCGCCAATGCCGATGACCGGTACCTTGACCGCCTGGGTAATCTCGGCGGCCAGTTCGCTGGGCACGCATTCAAGCAGGATCATCGCCGCGCCAGCCTGTTCCAGGGCGATGGCGTCAGCGCGCATCTGCCGCGCCTGGGCTTCGTTGCGGCCTTGCACTTTATAGCCGCCCAGCACGTTGACCGTCTGCGGCGTGAGGCCCATGTGCGCACACACCGGCACGCCGCGTTCGGCCAGCAGGCGGATCGACTCGGCCAGCCAGGCCGCGCCTTCCACCTTGACCATGTGCGCGCCGGCCTGCATCAGCTGGGCGCTGTTGGCGAACGTCTGTTCCAGGGTGGCGCAGGCCATGAACGGCAGGTCTGCCAGGATCAGCGCGCCTTCGTTGCCGCGTTTGACGCTGGCCACGTGGTAGGCCATTTCGGCGTTGGTGACGGGCAGGGTGCTGTCGTGGCCTTGCAAGACCATGCCCAGCGAATCGCCGACCAGCAGGATTTCCACACCCGCCTGGCAGGCTGCCTGGGCGAAGGTCGCGTCATAGCAGGTCAGCATGGCGATTTTCTCACCCTTGAGCTTGAGGCTCTGCAGGGTGGTCAGGGTGATTTCTGGCATCAAAGGGGTCCTCATTCAGGCGCCGTGATTACTGCTCTCAATAAGCGGGTCAAACACAACATCATCTGCCGTGATGTTTAGGAGACGGCCACCATCAGGCCGCTCCGCGCCGTTTTGCTGCGTTAGGGCGCAACGGGATGCCTATAGTCGTGAGGAGGGGGCGGGAAGTCAATTGGATGTGTTACGGGTGTGTTACTGGGTGGGGGGATTGTGTGTTACCGGGGGGGCTGGGGAGGGGGCGCCATGGGATTGCATTAGGGCGACCAGGTGTTCGCCTTGAGGGATTTGTCGTTCATGAGATCGAGCGCCGCCCGCGCGGCGCTTCCCGGGCAGAGCCCGGTCCTACATTTGTTTCGGGCCAATTATGCCCGAGGGATCGCCTTGTCCGCCTTGGTGGCACCAACACAAATCTTCAGTGAAAAAACAAAGCGGTCAAGGCGATGGCATTGGCAAAACTGGCCCGAAACAAATGTAGGACCGGGCTCTGCCCGGGAAGCGCCGTGCGGACGGCGCTCGATCTCAAGAACGCCACAAAAGCCAAAGCGAACGCCTGTCAGCCCAAACGCAACCTCAAGCCAACCGCTCCAACCCCTCAAACGGACAACCAGCCAGCAGATCAGCCAAATGCCGCCCATCCGCCAACCGCAATCCCGCAGGCGCCACCTCAGCCAACGGATATAACACAAACGCCCGCACATGCATCTGATAATGCGGCACCTTCAACCGAGGCTCATCAATCACTCGATCGCCAAACAACAGCACATCCAGGTCCAACGTCCGCGGCCCCCAGCGCTCGGCGCGCACGCGGCCCTGGTCGTTCTCGATGGCCTGCAAGGCATCCAGCAACACCAACGGCGCCAACGAGGTCTCCAGCCGCGCCACCGCATTGGTGTAACGCGGCTGCCCCGGCGACAGCGATTCGCTGCTGTACAGCGCCGACACCGTCAGCCCCTGGCTGGAAGGCAACTGCCCCAGCGCCTCGATGGCCTGGCGCAGTTGCTCGGCAGGTTCGGCCAGGTTGCTGCCCAGGCCGATGTAAACGACTTCCATCGCCTTACTCGCCCGAATCCGCCGCCGCGCCACGCTTGCGCTTGGCACCGCTACGCTTGCGTTTGCGCGGGCCGACGCCGGTTTCGTCCTTGTTGCCCAGGTCGCGGATCATGTCGCGGCGTTCGCTGTCATTGGCGTCCTGGTAGTCGGTCCACCACTCGCCCAGGCCGTCGGTCTGCTCGCCGGCGCTTTCACGCAGCAGCAGGAAGTCGTAGCCGGCGCGGAAGCGCGGGTTGTCCAGCAGCAGGTCGGCACGTTTGCCGCTGCGGCGTGGCAGGCGCTCCTGCATGTCCCAGATCTCGCGAATCGGGATGGTGAAACGCTTGGGGATGGCGATGCGTTGGCACTGTTCGGCAATCAGCTGGTGCGCGCCTTCCTGCATGGCCGGGATCGGCGGCATGCCACGTTCCTGCAAGTGCAGTACGCGGGCGGGCAGGGCAGGCCACAACAGGGCGGCGAACAGGAAGGCCGGGGTCACCGGTTTGCCCTGCTTGACGCGCAGGTCGGTGTTTTTCAGCGCTTCGCTGATCAGCGTGTGCGTGTAGGTGGGCTGATGCTCCAGCGCGTGGGCACTGGCCGGGAACAGCGGGTCGAACAGCTGCAGGTCCACCAGCATCTCGAAGGTGTCGGAGGCGTTGCCCGACAGGAACAGCTTCAGGCATTCCTCGAACAGGCGGGCCGACGGGATCTCGCGCAGCATGGGCGCCAGTTCGCGGATCGGCGCGGCGGTGTGCTTCTCGATACCGAAGTCCAGCTTGGCGGCGAAACGAACGGCGCGCAGCATGCGCACCGGGTCTTCCTGGTAGCGCTGGGTGGGGTCGCCGATCAGGCGGATCAGGTGGTTGCGAATGTCGTGTACGCCGTTGGCGTAGTCGAGGATGCGCTCGCTGACCGGATCGTAGTACAGCGCGTTGATGGTGAAATCGCGGCGCTGGGCGTCCTCTTCGAGGGTGCCGTAGACGTTGTCGCGCAGGATGCGACCACTTTCGTTACGCGACGACTGGTTGCTGTCTTCCTCTTCTTCATCCTGGGGATGATTGGCGCGGAAGGTGGCAACCTCGATGATTTCGCGGCCGAAGTGGATATGCACCAGCTTGAACCGGCGACCGATCACCCGGGCGTTGCGGAATTCCGCACGCACTTGTTCGGGGGTGGCGCTGGTGGCGACGTCGAAGTCCTTGGGCGTGATGTTGAGCAGCATGTCACGCACGCAACCGCCCACCAGATAAGCCTGATAGCCCGCGTTCTGCAGGCGTTCGACGATGCTCACCGCATGGCGGCTGAACTGGTTGCGCTGCAGCGAGTGTTGCCCGCTATTGAGCACTTCGGGCGTGGTGCGCAGGTGGTGCGGACGACGCACGGGGGTACGGATAGACTGGAACAGCTTCTTCAGCATGGGATGCACTGTTTGAAGGAATGTTCGGCCATGAATGGAGAATGACCGCATGATGGGCGGGGATTCTAGCATTTAGTCGAGGGATGGTGTAGGACGCTGCGTAACGAGGGGGACGAAACGTGGAAACTACAAGGGGAGCCGAAGCTCCCCAAGGAATGTAGTTGCATGCTCTTCTTGTTTTTTTGATCGGGCTTCTTGTTTTTGTTTAACGCCCTACCCACGTGGTCTCTGCCAGTGGGCGGCTCCATAACCTGGAGCAAGAGCAAACGGATTGCTTTGGTCGCTGAGTTGCTTTCATCCCATGCCGTTTCTGCTTTTCAGTGCAGTTTTTATTGGTCTTTGCCTGGGTGTGGGGCTGACCCCAATTACAACGCCTCTCCAAAAGAATCAGTTAGCTGCGCCTCCGCCGTGTTGTTCTTGTTATGCGTGAGCCGTTTCATCTTGTTTTTATTAGAGTGTGTCATTGCTTATTGTTGTTCTTGTACCAAATACATAGCAGGTGCCGTGCCAACTTTTTAAAACCCTTGAAAAACAAGGCTTTTAGCCATTTGGTGGCTAGGTGCCAGCGCCTGCGAAGGACGAAATTCGTTACCGTACGCCTCGGTGTTTGTTACGCCTTGGCGGTGGGGGTAACAGTTTGTCACTCCCCACGTTTGTTACCTGTGACACTCGATAAATAGCTGAAACGTATCAGCTTTCGCTGGCTACTCCCGACTTGCGACGCGGTATGCCCAGACGCTGACGCCGTTCCCACAGACACTTGCGGCTGACGCCCAATTTGCGCGCCAATTCGGTCTCGGTCATGTGGTCCTGGTGTTCCAGTACAAAGTGCTGGAAGTAGTCCTCCAGGGACAGGTCCTCGGTGGGCTCGTGATTGGTGGTACCCACGTTGCTGCCCGGCTGCGCGGCCAGCGCTTCGAAGGCTTCGTCGTCCAGGTCTTCCAGTTCGATGTCGATGCCCAGCAGCTCGGCGGAAATTTCCGCGCTCTCGCTGAGGATCACTGAACGCTCCACGGCGTTCTCCAGTTCCCGCACGTTACCCGGCCACGAATAGTGCCGGATGGCCTGTTCGGCATCCGGCGCAAAGCGCAGGTCGTTGCGGCCGATACGGGCACTCTGGCGGGCCAGGAAGGCGTTGGCGATTTCGTTGACGTCGGCGCCGCGCTCGCGCAGGGCCGGCAATTTCAAGGCGATCACGTGCAGGCGGTAGTACAGGTCCTCACGGAACTGACCGACCTTGGCCAGGCTCTTGAGGTCCCGGTGGGTGGCCGCGATCAGGCGCACGTCGACTTTTTGCGACTGCACTGACCCCACGCGGCGGATCTCGCCCTCTTGTAGCACGCGCAGCAGGCGAGCCTGGGCTTCCAGCGGCAGTTCACCGATTTCGTCTAGGAACAGCGTACCGCCGTCCGCCGCTTCCACCAAGCCGGCGCGGCCAGCGCTGGCGCCGGTGAATGCGCCCTTTTCGTGGCCGAACAGCTCGGACTCGATCAGGGTTTCCGGAATGGCCGCGCAGTTGACCGAAATCATTGGCGCCTTGGCCCGGCGCGACAGGTTGTGCAGGGCACGGGCCACCAGTTCTTTACCGGTACCCGACTCGCCCTGGATCAGCACGTTGGAATCGGTGGGCGCCACCTTGCGGATCTTGCTGTACAGGTCCTGCATGGGCGGGCACGAACCGATGATGCCGATATCGCCATTGGCGGTCTCGGCAGCGGCCATCGCCTTGCCGCTGCCATTGCTGGCGCGTTCGGCGGGGCGGCGGCAGGCGCAGGGGCACTTGCCCGGTCACGCAGGATACGCGCCACGGCCTGCAGCATCTCGTCGTGGTCGAAAGGCTTGGCGATGTAGTCCACCGCGCCCATCTTCATGGAATCCACCGCCGAGCGCAGGCTTGCGTAGCTGGTCATGATCAGCACCGGCTTGCCTTGGCCCAGCTTGATCAGTTCGGTGCCCGGGGCGCCAGGCAGGCGCAGGTCACTGACGATCAGGTCAAAGGTGGGGATGGAGAAGCGCTCTTGTGCTTCCTGCACGGAGCCGGCTTCGCTGACCTGGTACTGATTCCGTTCAAGCAGGCGTCGCAGGGCAGAACGAATGATGGTTTCGTCTTCGACGATCAGAATGTGCGGCATTGATTCAATACTCTCGACGGTCTCAGTTCACGGCGGACGTCGCTTCGACATGACGCGGCAAGGTCACCCGGATACGGGTGCCGCGCTGGCTCTGGATATCAGCCGGGCTGTCGATGGTGATTTGTCCATAATGCTCTTCAACGATGGAATAGACCAGAGCAAGCCCCAGTCCGGTTCCCTCGCCAGGGTCCTTGGTGGTGAAGAACGGTTCGAATAAACGGTCCATGATGTTCTTGGGAATGCCGCTGCCTTCGTCCTCGACGATCAGGTCCACGGTGTGTTCGCTTGCCTCGCTCTTGACCCGCACCGCACCGCCGGCCTTGGAGGCATCGCGGGCGTTGGACAGCAGGTTGATCAGCACCTGGGCCAGGCGTTGCGGGTCGCCTTCCACCCAGTGCTCGGGGTCGCAAAGGTTGTAGAACTGCACTTCGAAATTGCGCCGGTTCAAGGCCAGCAGGCCGATGGCGTCCTGTGCTACTTCGGCCAGGCTTACCGGTTCGTCGCTGTGCTGGTGGCTGCCGGCGTGGGCGAAGCTCATCAGCGACTGCACGATGCGCGACACGCGCTTGGTCTGTTCGAGGATCTGGCTGCTGAGTTCGGTAATCTCACCGTCTTCTTCGCGCTCTTCGCGCAGGTTCTGCGCCAGGCACGCGATGCCGGTAATGGGGTTACCGATCTCGTGGGCCACGCCGGCGGCCAGGCGACCGATGCTGGCCAGGCGCTCGGAGTGCACCAGCTTGTCTTCCAGCATCTGCGTTTCGGTGAGGTCTTCAACCAGCAGCACCAGGCCGCTGTTGCCCGGTGCCAGCGGCTCGTCGATGGCCGCCTTGTGCAGGTTCAGCCAGCGGGTCTGGCCGTCGAGGGCCAGGCGCTGCTTGTGCAAGTGCTCGTCGGGCACGTTGATGAAGCCCTGCAGCAGGCCGCGCCACGGCTCGCCGATGGTCATCAGTCGCGAACCCACCACGCGCTGGGCGGCGATGCCGGTCAGCTCTTCCATGGCCTTGTTCCACATCAGGATCTCCTGGTCCTTGGCCAGCGAGCAGACGCCCATGGGCAGTTCCTGCAGGGTCTGGCGGTGGTAGCGGCGCAGGGCGTCGAGCTCGGCGGCAAGGCCGGTGAGGCGCGAGTGGTAGTCCTCCAGGCGGCTCTCGATGAAGTGGATGTCTTCGGTGACGTAGTTCTCGTTGCCCGATTTGTACGGCAGGAAGGTCTCGACCATGTCTTGGGCCACGCTAGGGCCCATCAGGCCGGACAGGTTGGCCTCGATGCGGTCGCGCAGGCGGCGCAGGGCGTAGGGGCGGCGTTCGTCGAACGGCAGGTAGAGGTCACGCAGTGCCTGTTCCACTTCCTTTTGCGCGGCTTTGGCGCCCAGCGGCTTGGCCAGTTGCGTGGCAAACTCCTGGGGTGAGGCGGCGTGCAGTTCGCGGCGCTGGGGCCGGCGTACGTTATCCACGGCGCAGGCTTCGGCGGCGCTGGCCTCTTCGGCGCTGGGGTTACTGAACAGCGAGATCAGGGTGAACATCAGCACGTTGGCCGCCAGCGAGGCGATGGCCGCGATGTGCCAGCTGGTGTCATCCAGCACGTAGATCATGTTCAGCAGCGGGATGTAGAAGCCCTGCAGGTTGCCGATCAACGGCAGCAGCATGGTCACCATCCACACCGTGATGCCCGCCAGCAGCCCGGCGATGAAGCCACGGCGGTTGGCCGCCGGCCAGTACAGTACGGCCAGCACGCCCGGCAGGAACTGCAGGGTGGCCACGAAGGCGACGATGCCCAGGTTGGCCAGGTCCTGGGCGGTGCCCAGCAGCAGGTAGAAGGCGTAGCCGGCCATGATGATGGCCACGATCAGGCCGCGACGGGTCCACTTCAGCCAGCGGTAGATATTGCCTTCGGCCGGAGGCTGGTACAGCGGCAGCACCAGGTGGTTCAGGGCCATGCCCGACAGCGCCAGGGTGGTGACGATGATCAGCCCGCTGGAGGCCGACAGCCCGCCCACATACGCCAGCAACGCCAGGGCCTTGCTGTTGGCGGCGATGCCCACGCCCAGGGTGAAGTATTCCGGGCTGGTGGTGGCGCCCAGGCGCAGGCCGGCCCACAGAATCAGCGGCACGGCCAGGCTCATCAGCAGCAGGAACAGCGGCAGGCCCCAGCTGGCGCTGACCAGCGAGCGCGGGTTGAGGTTCTCGGTGAAGGCCATGTGGTACATGTGCGGCATCACGATGGCCGAGGCGAAGAACACCAGCAACAGCGTGCGCCACGGGCCTTCTTGCAACGGCGTATGCAGGGCGGCCAGGGCGGTCTGGTTTTGCAGCAGCCACAGTTCCAGCTCGTGCGGGCCGTTGAACACACCGTACAGCGCGTACAGGCCGATGCCGCCGACGGCCACCAGCTTGATGATCGACTCGAAGGCAATGGCAAACACCAGGCCTTCGTGCTTTTCCCGGGTGGCGATATGGCGCGAGCCGAAGAAGATGGTGAACAGCGTGATCAGCGCACAGAACGCCAGGGCCACGCGGTTTTGCACCGGCTCGCGGGTGAGGATGCTGATGGAGTCGGCCACCGCCTGAATCTGCAAGGCCAGCAACGGCAGCACGCCGATCAGCATGAACACCGTGGTCAGCGCCCCGGCCCAGGTGCTGCGGAAGCGGAAGGCGAACAGGTCGGCCAACGACGACAGCTGGTAGGTGCGGGTGATCTTCAGAATCGGGTACAGCAGCACCGGCGCCAGCAGGAAGGCCCCCGACACCCCCAGGTAGCAGGCCAGGAAACCGTAGCCGTACTGGTACGCCAGGCCCACCGTGCCGTAGAACGCCCAGGCGCTGGCATACACGCCCAGCGACAGCGTGTAGGTGAGGGGGTGGCGAATGATTGCACGCGGGATCATCCCGCGTTCACTGACCCAGGCTACACCGAACAGCACCAGCAGGTAGGCGGCGCTGATCAGGATCATCTGGGTGAGGCTAAAGCTCATCGGCATCACGTTGGCTCTGGAGAATGAAGGTCACCACGATCAGGATCAGCCACAGCAGATACGGCCGATACCAGGCGCCGGTCGGTTCTATCCACCAGTCCATGATCGCGGGGGAGAACAGGTAGATACCGACTACCAGCAGCAGGACCAATCGATAGATATACATGCCGGCCTCTCGAGTGGATAAAGCGTCAAACCCCAGGGTGCTCGACTTATTATTGTACGCATGGGCTAAAAAGGTGCGGCGATGGTAACGCAAGCGCATCGTAGTGCAACTGGAAGTTCACTACATCCAGCTGAGGGCCTCATCGCGAGCAAGCTTTGCTCCCACAGGGGTAAGCCTGCCACGGCGGATGGCACACCACCGTGGGAGCAAAGCTTGCTCACGACAGCCGCGCCGCAGTTCAGGGGATGAGCTGCGCTTCGGCCAGGGTCAAGGTGCGGGGGATAAGGTCGGCATTCCAATGGGCGATGCCCCACGCCAACACTTCGCCGGGCATGGCGTCGCGCAATTCTGCCGGCACCGGCTGCCCCAATGCTCGCAAGGCGCGCACCAGCAGCGGCGCCGCCTCCTCGGCCTGCAGCGGCGGCGAGCGGTAACTCTTGCCCAGTTTGTGGCCATCGGGCTGGATAATCAGCGGCACATGCAGATAGTTGGGCTGCGGCAACCCCAGCAACTCCTGCAGATACAGGTGGCGCGGTGTGGAGTCCAGCAGGTCGGCACCCCGCACGATGTGCGTCACCCCTTGCCAGGCATCGTCCAGCACAACGGCCAACTGGTAGGCATACAGCCCATCACGGCGACGGATCACGAAATCTCCGGACTCTCGCCCCAGATGCTGCTCGAAACGCCCCTGCACGCGGTCGACGAAGCTGTAGTTCAATTCCGGCACGCGGATACGAATGGCGGCGTCGTCCTGGCCATGGCCGAGATTGCGGCACAGCCCCGGATAGATCCCGTGGTAAGGCTCCAGTTGCTTGCGCGAACAGGTGCAGGCATAGGCCAGCCCCTGCTGGAACAGGCGGTCGATCACCTGGGCGTAGGCGTCATGACGCTGGCTCTGGTACACCACCTCGCCGTCCCATTCGAACCCGTAGTTCTCCAGGGCCTGGAGGATGGCCGCCTGGGCGCCGGGCATTTCCCGTGGCGGGTCCAGGTCTTCCATGCGCAGCAACCAGCGGCCGCCGACGGCACGGGCATCAAGGTAGGAGGCAAGGGCGGCCACCAGCGAGCCGAAATGCAGGAAACCACTGGGCGTTGGCGCAAAGCGGCCAATGTAGGCAGGCGTGTTCATGGGGAACAGGGTACTGGAAAAGTCAGCGAAGGGGGCGGCAGTACCGGGGCGTTGGGCACGCCCCGGGTTCAACAGGTCATTTGCCGACCTGTTTTTCCTTGATCTCTGCCAGGGTCTTGCAGTCGACGCACAGGTCGGCGGTAGGGCGGGCTTCCAGGCGCTTGACGCCGATTTCGACGCCGCAGGATTCGCACCAGCCGTATTCTTCGTCGGTGATCAACTGCAGGGTCTTGTCGATTTTCTTGATCAGTTTGCGCTCGCGGTCGCGGGCACGCAGTTCCAGGGCGAACTCTTCTTCCTGGCTGGCACGGTCGGCGGGGTCGGGGAAGTTGGCTGCTTCGTCCTTCATATGATCAACGGTCTTGTCGACGCCGACCATCAGCTCCATTTTCCATTTTTGCAGGAGCTTGGTGAAGTGGGCGCGCATGGGCTTGCCCATGTACTCCTCACCAGGAGCTACTACGTAAGGCTCGATGCCCGAGTCCAGTGTTTGGGTAGATGCTTGCTTTTCATTGGTGGACATTTGCTTGACCGCCTCTCGCTCTTCTAATCCATTGCGCAGGATGCTCCATCTCCGACACCCGCCGGCCCTGCGACTGCAAGCCGGCGAACTTAGCAGATCAATCCAGACGGCGCCACTCCCGGTTGTCGAGCCTGTCGAAGATGGCGTCAAAGCATATGGACCGGCCGTTTCGCGACACGTTCGACCGGCGTGTCCGGTAGAATCGTCATTTTACACCCTTTTAAGGAAGGTCGATGGCCCAGCCCTACAGTGCGCGCAGCCGCGCCATAGAACCCTTTCACGTCATGGCACTGCTGGCGCGGGCCAATGAATTGCAGGCGGCGGGCCATGACGTCATCCACCTGGAGATCGGCGAGCCGGATTTCACCACCGCCGAGCCCATCATCAAGGCCGGCCAGGCCGCCCTGGCCAACGGTCAGACCCGCTACACCGCAGCCCGCGGCCTGCCGGCGCTGCGCGAGGCCATTGCCGGTTTCTACGACCAGCGCTACGGCGTATCGGTGGACCCCCAGCGTATTCTGATTACCCCCGGTGGCTCCGGCGCGCTGCTGCTGGCCAGCAGCCTGCTGGTGGACCCCGGCAAGCATTGGCTGCTGGCTGACCCGGGCTACCCGTGCAATCGGCATTTCCTGCGCCTTGTCGAGGGCGCGGCGCAGTTGGTGCCGGTCGGGCCCGAGGTGCGCTACCAACTGACGGCAGACCTGGTCGCCCGCCATTGGGACAGCGACAGCGTCGGCGCCCTGGTGGCGTCGCCAGCCAACCCTACCGGGACGTTGCTCAGCCGTGACGAGTTGGCCGAGCTGTCGCACGCCATCAAGGCGCGCAATGGCCACTTGGTGGTGGACGAGATCTACCACGGCCTGACGTACGGTATGGACGCCGCCAGCGTGCTGGAAGTGGACCCGCAAGCCTTCGTCCTTAATAGTTTTTCCAAATATTTCGGCATGACCGGTTGGCGTCTCGGCTGGCTGGTGGCGCCCCCTGAGGCCGTGCCTGAATTGGAAAAGCTGGCGCAAAACCTTTACATCAGCGCCCCCAGCATGGCCCAGCACGCCGCCCTGGCGTGTTTCCAGCCCGAGACGCTGGAGATTCTGGAGCAACGCCGCGCCGAATTTGGTCGCCGTCGAGACTTCCTGTTGCCGGCGTTGCGTGAATTGGGTTTCGGCATTGCCGTGGAACCGGAAGGCGCGTTCTACCTGTATGCCGACATCAGCGCGTTCGGCGGTGATGCCTTCGCGTTTTGCCAGTATTTCCTCGAAACCGAGCACATTGCCTTTACCCCGGGCCTGGACTTCGGTCGCCATCAGGCCGGCCACCATGTGCGTTTCGCCTACACCCAGAGTCTGCCGCGCCTGGAACAGGCGGTGGAGCGCATTGCCCGTGGCCTGCGGAGCTGGAAAGGCTGATGGAATTCAATCCCCCGCTGCAAGAAGGTCGTCTGCTGCGTCGCTACAAGCGTTTCCTGGCCGATATCCGCACCCTGGACGGCGAAGAGCTGACCATCCATTGCCCGAACACCGGCTCGATGTTCAATTGCATGGTGGAGGGCGGCCAGGTGTGGTTCAGCCGCTCCAACGACCCCAAGCGCAAGCTGCCTGGCACCTGGGAAATCAGTGAAACCCCCCAGGGGCGTCTGGCGTGCGTGAACACCGCGCGGGCCAACCGGTTGGTGGAAGAGGCATTGAATGCCGGTGTGATCACCGAGCTGGCCGGTTTTACCGCACTCAAGCGTGAGGTGGCCTACGGCGAGGAGGGCAGCCGTGTCGATTTTTGCCTGCAATACCCCGAAGGCCCGGCCTACGTGGAGGTCAAGAGCGTGACCCTGGGCTATGACGGCACCGCCGTGGCGGCATTTCCCGACGCCGTGACCCAGCGCGGCGCCAAGCACCTGCGCGAACTGGCGACGTTGGCGCGCAATGGGGTGCGGGCGGTGCAGCTGTATTGCGTGAACCTGACCGGTATCGAGGCAGTGCGCCCGGCCTCGGAGATCGATGCAGGCTACGCCGAGGCCCTGAAAGTGGCGGTTGAGGCGGGTGTCGAGGTGCTGGCCTACGGGGTGCATCTGGACAGCGAGCGGGTGTACGTGAACCGTCGTCTGGACATCATTCTCTAACTGCGAATGCTGTTCAGGGTGTGAGGCTACAGATTGGGCAACTCGTTTTGGCCTCATCGCGAGCAAGCTTTGCTCCCACAGTGTTGAGGCTCACATCAATGTGCGCTTTACACTGTGGGAGCAAAGCTTGCTCGCGATAGCGTCAGCTCAGGCTCAATTGCTTGAACAGGCTAAAACCGATCACACCTCGACCCAAATCCCCTTGTCATCCTCGCGGCAGTCGAAATTCTCCAATTCCTTGCCTTCGCAAGGCCCCGCCACGCACTCCCCCGAATCCATCAAAAACAACGCCCCATGGCTGGCGCAGCGGATCATGGTGGCGCTGTCATCCAGAAATACGTCGGCTTCCCACTGCAACGCCGTGCCGCGATGCGGGCAGCGATTGCGGTAGGCATACACCCGCCCTTCGCGACGCACGATAAAAAGCTTGATGCCTTCACACTCGAAACCACGGCTTTGTGCTTCGCTCAAAGCGTTGCTCTCACACAGCCACTGCATGCTGACCTCTATGTGTTACCTGATGATACAAGGGGTGGCTTGACGTCCAAATGCAAATAATTATCAAATGGAATGTCGAGTTGCCGGTCGGGCGCGCATTCAACGGGATATCGCCGGGCGCCGCAACCCTTGCCATTCATTGATCAGAGGATTACCAGATGCGCTTGAGCGCCAAGGTCATCGGTTTTACCGCCACCCTGTTGCTGCACCCCTGGGCCATGGCGGCCGAGGCACTGCCCCAGCACTGGGCCAGCGCCGGCGGCAGCCTGACCGAGTGGGTGGTGGCCATGGGCGGGGAAAGCAAGCTGGTGGGCGTTGACACCACCAGCCAGCACCCGGACAGCGTCAAGGCGCTGAAAAGCATTGGCTATCAGCGTGCGCTGTCGTCCGAGGGCATCCTCAGCCTCACGCCGCGCCCCGATATTCTCATTGGCACCGAGGAAATGGGACCGCCGCCGGTCCTGGAGCAGATCCGTGCTGCGGGCCTCAAGGTGGAGATGTTCGACAGCAAGGCCGACCTGCCGACCCTGCAGGCGACCTTGCTGCACCTGGGCCGACTGTTGGGCGACGAGGCCCATGCCGGCAAACTGTTCGATGACTACCGTCAGCAACTGGCCACCCATCAGGACTGGGTCAAACAGGCCGAAGCCAAGCAGCCCGCACCAGGGGTTATCCTGATGCTCGGGCACATGGGCGCCAAACCGCTGGTGGCAGGCCCCGACACCGTCGCGGGCTGGCTGATCGCCCAGGCCGGTGGCCGCAACCTGGCCACGCAGCCGGGTTACAAGAACTTCTCCACCGAAGTGCTGGCGGCGCTGGACCCGCAGGTGATCGTGTTCGCTGATCGTTCGTTGAGTGGGGATGCGGCCATCGCCGCGCTGCTCAAGGACAACCCGGCGCTGGCCACCACCCAGGCGGTAAAGAACAAGCGCATCGTGCAGCTTGATCCGACCCTGCTGGTGGGCGGTCTGGGCCCGCGTCTTCCGGCCAGCCTGAACGGCTTGTCGCAGGCGTTCTTCCCTGATGCCAAGCCATGAGGCCAGTGCTGGCACCTGGCAAGCTGTTCAGTGCCCTGGGGCTGTTGTGCCTGCTGGCCTGTTGGCTGTCGCTGGCGCTGGGGCCGGTGAGTCTGCCGTTGCTGGATACCGTGCGGGCCTGCCTGCATTTGGTCGGTGTGCCGGTGCAGGGGCAAGGGTTGGAACAGGCTGAAATGATCGTCGGCCAGATCCGCCTGCCGCGCACGGTGCTGGGCCTGACCGCCGGGGCGGTGCTGGCGCTGGCGGGCGTGGCCATGCAGGGGTTGTTTCGCAACCCCCTGGCCGATCCCGGCCTGGTGGGCGTGTCCAGTGGCGCCGCGCTGGGGGCGGCCATTGCCATTGTCGGGGGAGCTGGTTGGGTGGCTTGCCGCCGATGCTGGAACCTTATCTGCTGTCTATCTGCGCATTTCTGGGCGGCCTGGGCGTGACCGCGTTGGTCTACCGTCTGGGGCGCAAGGACGGCCAGACCAGTGTGGCGGTGATGCTGCTGGCCGGTGTCGCCCTGACCGCGCTGGCCAGCGCTGCGGTGGGGCTGTTCACCTATCTGGCCGATGACGCCACCCTGCGCACCCTGACGTTCTGGAACCTGGGCAGCCTCAATGGTGCCAGTTACCAGCGCCTGTGGCCGCTGTTGCTGATTGCCAGCGGGGTGTCCCTGTGGCTGCCCCGCCGGGCGAAGGCGCTGAATGCGCTGTTGCTGGGCGAGTCGGAAGCACGGCACCTGGGCATCGATGTGGAGCGCCTCAAGCGCGAACTGGTGTTCTGCACCGCGCTGGGGGTGGGCGCCGCAGTGGCCGCCGCCGGGCTGATCGGCTTCGTCGGGCTGGTGGTGCCGCACCTGGTGCGGCAGGTGTCGGGGCCTGATCATCGCGTCTTGCTGCCCGCTTCGCTGCTGGCCGGGGCGAGCCTGCTGTTGTTTGCCGACTTGATTGCGCGCATGGCCCTGGCGCCGGCCGAATTGCCGATAGGCATTGTCACGGCGTTCCTGGGGGCGCCGTTCTTTCTCTACTTGCTGGTGCGGGGGCGTCCCTGATGGTGCGTGTGGATAACCTGCGCGTGCTGCGCGGTCAGGACGTGGTGCTCGATGGCATCAGCCTGGCGCTGCAGCCGGGTGAGGTACTGGGTGTGCTGGGGCCCAACGGGGCGGGTAAAAGTACCCTGCTGGGCGCCCTGTGTGGCGAGTTGGCGGTGCAACAGGGCCAGGTATGGCTGCACGATCGACCGCTGGCCGACTGGCCCGGGCCCGAGCGGGCGCGATGCTTGGCGGTATTGCCGCAGGCGTCGACACTGGGGTTTGCCTTCCGGGTCGAAGAAGTGGTGGGCATGGGCAGACTGCCCCACGACAGTGGCCTGGCGCGTGATGGCGAGATTATCGAGGCCGCGTTGCAGGCCGCCGATGCGTTGCACCTGCGCGGTCGCAGCTACCTGGCGTTGTCGGGGGGCGAGCGGCAACGGGTGCACCTGGCGAGGGTGCTGGCGCAGCTATGGCCGGGGGAGCCGGGCACCACGCTGTTGCTGGATGAGCCCACCTCGGCCCTCGACCCTTTGCATCAGCACGTGACCTTGCAGGCGGTGCGGGCGTTTGCCGACCGTGGCGCGGCAGTGCTGGTAATTCTGCATGACCTGAACCTGGCGGCGCGGTATTGCGACCGGATTCTGTTGTTGCAGCAGGGCAGGGCGGTGGCGCTGGATACGCCAGGCAAGGTGTTGCGGCCTGACGTGCTGCAGACGGTGTTCGGGTTGGAAGTGCTGGTGCAGGCGCACCCGGAGCGGGGACATCCACTGATCATCGCCCGGTGAAGGGGGCGGGGGGGAGGTTCCCGGGCAGAGCCCGGTCCTACACCGTTCGCGGCAGTGGTGTCATGTAGGCAAAGCACACCGCTTTTGGGATTTCAAAGATAGACCTGCGCTGCCACCAAAGGCGGTATGCTTTGCGTCAATGACACCACTGCCGCGAACGGTGTAGGACCGGGCTCTGCCCGGGAATCAGCCACCGCAAATCCCAGGCAAAAAAAGACCCGGCAAAAAGCCGGGTCAATAACCGTGATTAGCCTGATGAGGAGATAATCTGAGAGTCCGAACCAAGGTCTTTCAAATCATCACTGGCCTCGCGACCAGATGTGATAATCATAACAATTCTCATTTAGAAGTCAACAGGCCTTTCCACTCTTTTTTCACGGGCTGTCGATCAGCCGCGTCACCTGCTTGTTCAGCGCCTCGATACGTCGCGCCATGCTCTCGATCAGGCTATGTGCAATGCGCGGATTGGTCTGGGTCAGGCTGAGGAACTGCTCCTTGGGGATGATCATCAACGTGGTCGGCTGGCTGGCGACCACGGTGGCGCTGCGCTTCTCGTGGGTGAAGATGGCCATGGCGCCGAAAATCTCGTCCTTGGGCACATCGCCCACCTTGTGGCCGTCCACAAACGCCTCGGCGTGGCCGTCGATGATCACGAACACATGGTCGGCCTCATCGCCCTGATTGATCAGCACCGCCCCGGCCGCCACGTGCTGGAAGCCGTTACTGGCGCGGTACTCGGGCTGCTTGAGGCGGGTGATGGCATCACACAGCAGGGTGGTCTGCCCGGTCAGGTACTCGATCAGCAGTTCCTGGGTGTTAGGCGTGGCGTTGATGTGCGCCAGTACTTCGCTGCGCAGGTAGGGCACCAGGCGCAGCAAACCGTCGGTGCTGTACTGATAGGCCAGGTCGTCGCGGTTCTGGTACAGGCCCAGCAGGTCGCCGTCCTGCAGGTAGAACAGCGGGCGCTGGCTGATGCAGGCCTTGATCAGGCCGCTGTCGATCAGGTACAGGTGGCTGTCTGTCAGCAAGTGCGACAGGTCGGCCCCCGGTTCCAGCTCCAGGGCCGGCCCCTGCGGGGCTACGCCCAGCAGCAGTTGCGAGGCAATCCCTTGCAAGCGATTGACCCACGCATCGGCATAGGCCGGCTGCTCTCCAAATAGATACATTGCGCGATTCCCTCGACAGTCGAGCCTGACGCGCAGGCGCGGTCAGTTTTTACGACGAGACGATATCGCGTCGAGTTGCTGATTCAAAGCCTCTTTGCGCTCGGCGGGGATGTCATTCCAGTGCACGTCCAGCAGCGCACCCTCGATAGCGTACAGCAACACCTTGGACGCCCGGAAACCTCGGGTCTTGACCGCACGGTAGGCGTCCACCGCACCCAGGCGGCGCAAGTCCGAGGCGCTGTGGATGCCGACGGCGTGCAGCCATTGGGCTGAGGTCTTGCCCAGGTTTTTCAAATGCTGAAGCTCATCGTTCATCAAGCCTCCTTGCGTCAGCGGAACGGGTCGGGGCGCAATTGCTGGCCATTATGAAAAGGGAGTGTAGCGGCAGTTTGGAAATGCGCTCAGGCGTGCTTTTCTGCGGATATCAGCAGCTTGCAGGCGTCAGCGATCCGGCGCTCAGGGCGCCGGACATTCGCGGGGCGAGGTTTCAGCGGGTGCGATAGCGCAGGCGGGTGCCGAAATTGACGGACATCAGGATTTCGTCGGCGCTCAATTCCACCGGGAAGTAGGCACCGGAGATTTGCGCATGGGCCAGGCTGGCGCCTTCCATGCAGCTGTGGCGCAGGTCCAGGCCGCGCAGGTCGGCGGTACGGAAATAGGCGTCGGTGAAGTCAATGCCGCGGGCGTCGAGTTCGCGCAGGTCCAGGCCGCGAAAGTCACCGCCACGGAAATCGACCTTGCCCTCAGGCGGGCGTTGTTCATTGAAACCGCGGACGTTTTCGTGGTGCACGAGGGCGTAGAGGGGCGAGTCGAGCTGCTTGGGCTGGCTCATGGCGACTTCCTGTTGGAATTATTGACGCCATTATAATGCCACTATTCTCCCATCCAGACTGTCGACTGCTTCACGGCTGGAGAAAATAAACCTAGTTGTTGCATCAACAGCCTTGTTGGTCTGCACCGGCCTCTCGCGAGCAAGCTTTGCTCCCACGGTGTGAAGCCCTACACAAGTGTTCGGCGTAACACTGTGGGAGCAAAGCTTGCTCGCGAGGCGCCCTTTCAGACGCCACCACAAGCAAACTTTGCTGTTGCTTACAGGCCCGGCAAACGCTGGCGGATCTGTTCTACCAGCTTGTCCAGGCTGCCGCTTTCATTGGTTTCCACGCGCTTGCTCAACGCCTGCTCTTCGGCAGTCAGCGGCTCACGGCTGGCCTGCTGGGCCTTGATCACCTCCAGGGTGGCGTCGGAAGGGTCGTTCTGCTCGGCCTGGCGCTGTTGCAGCCAGGCTTCCAGCACGGCCTGCGGTGCGTTGCAGTCCAGAATCAGGAACGGCACGCCCGTGGTCTCGGCAACGGCCGCTGCCTGCTGGCGCTGGTCGTGCTTGAGGTAGGTGGCGTCGATCACCACCGGGAAACCGGCACGCAGGATGCTGTCGGCGACCTGATGCAGATGCTGGTAGGTGGTGACGCTGGCTTCATTGCTGTAGATGCCGCTCTGCAACAGATTGTCGCCCTGCTGCTCGCCGAACAGGCGCTTGCGCTCCACGTCCGAACGCAGGCGGATGGCGCCCAGGGCTTCGACCAGGCGCATGGCCACGTAGCTCTTGCCCACCGCCGACACGCCGCTGGTCACGGCCAGGAAGCGCGACGGGATGGCGCTGTAGCTTTCGGCCAGGTTGGCGTACTTGCGGTACTGCTTGAAGGTGGTGGCGCGCTGCACGGCGTCCGACTCGGGCGTCAGGCCGAACAGGGCGACCTTGGCGCGCACCAGGGCGCGGTAGGCCTTGTAGAAGTTCAGCAGGTCCAGGCCGCGGTAGTCACCGGTCAGTTCCAGGTACTGGCTGATGAAGCGACGGGCCAGGCATTTCAGGCCGCGGTCTTCCAGGTCCATGGCCAGGAAGCCGATGTCGGCGTACACGTCGGTGAAGCGGAACGGCTCGTTGAACTCGATGCAGTCGAAAATCACCACTTCGCCGTCGATCAGCGTGGCATTGCCCAAGTGGATGTCACCGTGGCACTCGCGGATGAAACCGTCGGCCTTGCGCGCTTGCAGCAGCGGCTTGAGACGCTCGAAGCTGGCCTGGGCCCAGCCCTGCAGGGCGTCCAGTTGTTGCAGGTCGGCCGCATCCTTGAGGAATGGGCGGATCTGGTCGAAGTTCTGCTGTACCGGGGCCATCACCGCATCCGGGGTGCCGGCTTCGTTGGCGGCGGGCACCACCGGGGCGCTGAGGTGGAATTCGGCAATCTGGCGGGCCATGGAGTCGATGTGCGTGCTGGTCAGCTCGCCGTTCGCCTGCAGTGTGCTGAGCAGGTTGCTCTGCGGGAACTGGCGCACTTGCAGGGCGTACTCGATGGCCGGGCCTTCGCCGCCCAGTACCGGGGCTTCGGCAGTGCCGGTGATCGGCAGCACCTGCAGGTACAGGTCGTCGGTCAGGCGCTGGTTCAGGCGCAGTTCTTCGTTGCAGAAGTGCGCGCGCGATTCCAGGCTGGAGAAGTCCAGGAAGCCGAAATTCATCGGTTTCTTGATCTTGTACACGTAGGGACCGGTGAGCAGCACCCAGGAAATGTGCGTCTCGATGACCTGGAAGCCCTCGACGGGATGCGGGTAAAGGGCCGGGTTCTGCAGGGCGGCAATAAGGGCTTGGCTCACGGGCGGTCCTTCAAGAGTTGGAAATTCAAGGCCCGCATTATGGCCGCTGGTGGGCCCTGTGCAAACCTTTCATGGTCGCTTGTCGTCGTGCCGCCGGGACGTCTGCCCAGCGGGAATAAAGTGCGTATAATCCGCCGCCATGACTCGATCCCGATCCCCCCGCACCCCTAAAAAACGCGCCTCCGGCGGCCTTCCTACCTGGCTTGGCTGGGGCCTGAAGCTGGGCCTGGTAGGCCTGGTGATACTGGCAGGCTTCGCCGTGTACCTGGATGCCATCGTGCAGGAGAAGTTCTCCGGCAAGCGCTGGACCATCCCGGCCAAGGTCTACGCCCGGCCGCTGGAGATGTTCGTCGGCCAGAAACTGAGCGAAACCGACTTCCTCACCGAACTCGACGCCCTGGGCTACCGCCGCAGCGCCGCCCTGGACGGCCCCGGCACCGCCGTGGTCAAGGGCACGTCGGTAAGCCTCAATACCCGTGGCTTCCAGTTCTATGAAGGCCTGGAGAAAGCCCAGCCGGTGCAAGTGCGCTTCAATGGCGACTATGTGGCCGAGCTCAGCAGCCTGGACGGCGCCAAGCTGCCGGTGGTGCGCCTGGAGCCGCTGCTGATCGGTGGCCTGTACCCCAAAAACCTTGAAGACCGCATTCTGATCAAGCTCGATCAGGTGCCGCCGTATCTGCTCGACACCCTGGTCACGGTGGAAGACCGCGACTTCTATCACCACTTCGGCGTGTCGCCCAAGTCCATCGCCCGTGCCATCTGGGTCAACACCTCGGCCGGGCAGATGCGCCAGGGCGGCAGTACCCTGACCCAGCAGTTGGTGAAGAACTTCTACCTGACCAACGAACGCAGCCTGAGCCGCAAACTCACCGAAGCGATGATGGCGGTGCTGCTGGAGATTCACTACAGCAAGCAGGAGATTCTGGAGGCGTACCTCAACGAGGTGTTCATCGGTCAGGACGGCCAGCGTGCGGTGCACGGCTTCGGTCTGGCCAGTCAGTTCTTCTTCAGCCAGCCGCTGTCGGAGCTCAAGCTGCATCAGGTGGCGTTGCTGGTGGGCATGGTCAAGGGGCCGTCCTACTACAACCCGCGTCGCTACCCGGACCGTGCGCTGGAACGCCGCAATCTGGTGCTCGACCTGCTGGCGCAGCAGGGCGTGGCCACCCAGGCCCAAGTGGATGCGGCGAAGAAAATGCCGTTGGGCGTGAGCAAGCAGGGCAGCCTGGCGGACAGCTCGTTCCCCGGCTTCCTGGACCTGGTGAAGCGCCAGTTGCGTGAAGACTACCGCGACGAAGACTTGACCGAGGAAGGTCTGCGGATCTTCACCAGTTTCGACCCGATCCTGCAGCAAAAGGCTGAAGCGTCGGTGACCGACACCTTCAAACGCCTGGGCAACCGCAAGGGCGTGGACGATGTGGAAGCCGCCATGGTCGTCACCAACCCGGAAAGCGGCGAAGTGCAGGCCCTGGTCGGCAGCCGCGTGCCGGGCTTCGCCGGTTTCAACCGGGCCCTGGACGCCGTGCGCCCGATCGGCTCGCTGGTCAAGCCGTCGATTTACCTGACGGCGCTGGAGAAACCCAGCCAGTACACCCTGACCAGCTGGGTCAAGGATGAGCCATTCGAAGTGAAGGGTGCCGACGGCCAGATCTGGCGGCCGAAGAACTACGAAGGCAACGCCAACGGCACGATCTTCCTGTACCAGGGCCTGGCGCACTCCCTGAACCTGTCCACGGCGCGCCTTGGCCTGGACCTGGGCGTGCCCAACGTGTTCAAGACCATTTCCAAGCTGGGCGTGGACGTGGACTGGCCGACCTACCCGTCGATGCTGCTGGGTGCCGGGGGCATGTCGCCTATCCAGGTGGCCACCATGTACCAGACCATCGCCAATGGCGGCTTCAATACGCCGATGCGCGGCATTCGCAGTGTGCTGACCGCCGATGGCGAGCCGCTCAAGCGTTACCCGTTCCAAGTGCAGCAGCGCTTTGATCCGGGCTCCATCTACCTGATCCAGAACGCCATGCAGCGCGTGATGCGCGAAGGTACCGGCCGCTCGGTGTACAACGTGCTGCCCAGCTCGCTGAACCTGGCGGGCAAGACCGGTACCAGTAACGACTCGCGCGACAGCTGGTTCGCCGGCTTCAGCCAGGACGTGCTGGCGGTGGTGTGGATTGGCCGTGACGACAACGGCAAGACGCCGTTCACCGGTGCCACCGGCGCGCTGCAGGTGTGGACCAGTTTCATGAAGAAGGCCGATCCGCTGCCGCTGGACACCCCGGTGCCGGACAACGTGGTACAGGCCTGGATCGACCCGCACACCGGCCAGGGCTCGGACGCCAACTGCCCTGGCGCGGTACAGATGCCGTATATTCGTGGTAGCGAACCCGCTGCAGGCCCCGCCTGCGGTAGCCAGGCACCGGCCGATTCCGTGATGGATTGGGTCAAGGGCTGGCTCAATTAAGAGCAGCTGGGAGCTTTAAGCTGCAAGCTGCAAGTTTGAGGCGGTACGCGGTGGCTGTTAGCTTGCAGCTTGCAGCTTAAGGCCTGCAGCTTCACCTGTGATGAGGAATCGAAGTGAACAAGTGGTGGTTTCCTGCTGTAACGGCCCTGGCGCTGCTCAATGGCTGCGCCACGGTGCCGCAAGGTTCAATCCCGGTGGTGGACTCGGGCAGTGCCGTGTCCAACAGCGAGCGCGTGTCGGCCAGCAACCGGGGCTACGCCTCGGTGCAGCGTCAGGCGCCGCGCCCCGTGTCGGAAGATTCGGGTGTAGTGGTGATGCCTCAGGGCAATTCCGCGCCCATGACCTTCGCTGCGCCGCAAAACGCGCCGATCAGCACCGGGCCGATCACCCCGGGTGCCTACACCCCACCGCCAGCGGCTGCCCAGCCGTATAACAGCGCGCCGGTCACCAGCAATTACTCGATGCCGTCGAGCAACAGCGCGCCTACCGGCATCCCGCGTGGCAACACCGGTGGTGGCCTGGCCGCTGACGAACAGCTGGACGGCCCGGTGCTGGCGCTGTTGACCACTGCCCAGCAGCAACAGGGCGGGGGCGACCTCAACGGTGCCTCGTCTAGCCTGGAGCGTGCCCAGCGCATTGCCCCGCGCGAGCCGCAGGTGCTGTACCGTCTGGCCCAGGTGCGCCTGTCCCAGGGCGATGCCCCGCAGGCCGAGCAACTGGCCCGCCGTGCCCTGACGTACGCCAATGGCCGGCCAGACCTGCAGGCCAGCCTGTGGAACACCATCGCTCAAGCCCGCGAAAAACAGGGTGACAGTGCCGGTGCCAACCTGGCTCGCCAGAAAGCGTCGGGGAATTGATGATGGACGCACGTTTTCCGCAGATCGCCGACCATTTGCTGCTGATCGAGCGTGAGCTGCGGGTGCAGGGGTGGTGGAGCGAAGCGCTGCCAACGGCTGAACAGTTGTCCAGCCAGGAGCCTTTCAGCGTCGACGTCCTCGACTTTTCCCAGTGGCTGCAGTGGATCTTCCTGCCGCGCATGAAGCAGATCCTTGAACAGGACCTGCCATTGCCCAATGCGTCGGGGATTCTGGCCATGGCCGAGATGGTGTATGCCGACCAGGCCGAGAAAAGCCGTGGTATTCGGGTGTTGTTGCATGAGTTTGATGAGTTGATTGCCCGGCATTCCTGATTGGAATTGCGGTGTCTGCTTCCCGAGCTTTGCTCGGTCCCACACCGTTCGCGGCAGTGGGGTCAGTCAGGCAAAGCACTTAGCCTTTGGTGGCGCCACAGACAAACCTGCGGTGCGCCAAGAGCTGTAAGCTTTGCCTTCCTGACACCACTGCCGGGAAGGGTGTGGGACCGAGCGAAGCTCGGCAAGGGCGCCCCACCGCTCTACTGGCAGTTCTCCGCCAACTGCTTCTGCACCAGCGCAATTTTCCCCTGGCGCTCCTCCTCCGTCAGCGGCTTCAACTCCCCGCCAATCTCCTGGCGAATCCTCGGATTGCCCTGCAACTGCGCCAGATTGTTACGGCTGGTGTCGCAGAATTGCGCCATCCGATCATCCGCTTCCTGAACCTGCTGTTGCACCTGCTGGTCGGCCGCACGCTGCGCGGCCTCGGCCTGGGCAGGGTCGTGCGCTTTGGGCATGGCCGGCGGCGGAGCCACTGGTCTGGCCGCATCCACCGGGGTGGCGTTCTGCCCGGTCGGCGGCTGGGCGTCGAAGTGGGTCACGCCCTGGCTGTCGACCCATTTGTAGATCTGGGCGGCGACGCCCGCAGGGCTTGCCAGCACCAGCGCAATTACCGGGATGAGGATCACTCGCATGCTAATTCCTTGATCATTAACGCAATCACTAAACTACCTGAGACGCTTCTGAGCAAATGTTTTCTGCATCTGGCGAAAAAATTGGCACGCATTAAATTGCAACAGATGGCTTGACTTGAGCGTCGCGAATCACAACAATCGTAAGTCCGCTGTATAGGGACTGCCAGAAGCAGACCTTACCAGCAGATCATGAGGCGCACACCCGCGCCGACCCGCAACACCCGCAACGCGTTACCTCGCGCTGGGTGGGAAACCCCCGCAACACTTTGGGGAAGTCCCAATACTTGCTCAGTCAGTGCTGACGTAGTCGGCGACCACCGTCGCTCATGCTCTGCTGGCAGTAAACCTATTAAGACCCGTTCCCATGGAGCGGTATTCTGGCGTTTTAGAGGTGAACAACGTGGAGCTTTTATCTGGCGCTGAGATGGTCGTCCGCTTTTTGCGTGACGAAGGCGTTAAGCACATCTACGGGTACCCTGGTGGTGCTCTCCTGCATGTTTACGATGCCCTGTTCAAAGAACCGGAAGTGGAACACATCCTGGTTCGCCACGAGCAGGCCGCAACCCATATGGCTGACGGCTATGCCCGTGCCACCGGCAAGGCCGGCGTGGTACTGGTGACCTCCGGCCCGGGTGCGACCAACGCCATCACCGGCATCGCCACGGCCTACATGGACTCGATCCCCATGGTCGTGCTGTCCGGCCAGGTTGCTTCCACTCTGGTAGGTACCGACGCGTTCCAGGAAACCGACATGATCGGTATTTCCCGGCCGATCGTGAAGCACAGCTTCATGATCAAGCACGCGTCGGAAATCCCTGAAGTCATGAAAAAAGCCTTCTACCTGGCGCAGTCCGGTCGCCCGGGGCCTGTCGTTGTCGACATCCCGAAAGACATGACCAACCCGGCCGAGAAGTTCGAATACGTTTACCCGAAAAAGGCCAAGCTGCGTTCCTACAGCCCGGCCGTTCGTGGTCACTCGGGCCAGATCCGCAAGGCCGTGGAAATGCTGCTGGCCGCCAAGCGTCCGGTGATGTACGCCGGCGGTGGCGTGATTCTGGGCGGCGCTTCGGCGCAGCTGACCGAGCTGGCGCAACTGCTGAACCTGCCGGTCACCAACACCCTGATGGGCCTGGGCGCCTACCCGGGCATGGACCGTCAGTTCGTGGGCATGCTGGGCATGCACGGCAGCTACACCGCCAACCTGACCATGCACCACGCCGACGTGATCCTGGCCGTGGGTGCGCGCTTCGATGACCGTGTCATCAACGGCGCCAGCAAGTTCTGCCCGAACGCCAAGATCATCCACATCGACATCGACCCGGCATCGATCTCCAAGACCATCAAGGCAGACGTGCCTATCGTCGGCCCGGTCGACAGCGTGCTGACCGAGATGGTCGCCACCCTGAAGGAAATCGGCGAAACCCCGAACAAAGAGTCGGTGGCCAGTTGGTGGAAACAGGTTGACGAGTGGCGCGGTGACAAAGGCCTGTTCCCTTACAACAAGGGCGACGGCAGCCTGATCAAGCCGCAGACCGTGATCGAGACCCTGTGCGAAGTGACCGGCGGCGAAGCCTACGTCAGCTCGGACGTGGGTCAGCATCAGATGTTCGCGGCCCAGTACTACAAGTTCAACAAGCCTAACCGCTGGATCAACTCCGGCGGCCTGGGCACCATGGGCTTCGGCCTGCCTGCCGCCATGGGCGTGCAGATGAGCTTCCCCGATGCACACGTGGCCTGCGTGACCGGTGAAGGCAGCATCCAGATGAACATCCAGGAGCTGTCCACCTGCCTGCAGTACGACTTGCCGGTGAAGATCATCCTGCTCAACAACGGCGTGCTGGGCATGGTTCGCCAGTGGCAGGACATGAGCTATGGCGGTCGTCATTCGCACTCGTACGTGGAATCGCTGCCTGATTTCGTCAAGCTGGTTGAGGCCTACGGCCACGTCGGCATGCGTATCACCGATCTGAAAGACTTGAAGCCGATGATGGAAAAAGCCTTCGCCATGAAGGACCGTCTGGTGTTCCTGGACATTCAGGTCGACGTCACCGAGCACGTCTACCCGATGCAGATCAAAGACGGTTCGATGCGCGATATGTGGCTGAGCAAGACGGAGCGTACCTAACTATGCGGCACATTATTTCCCTGCTGTTGGAAAACGAACCGGGTGCGCTGTCGCGTGTGGTCGGGCTGTTCTCGCAACGCAACTACAACATCGAAAGCCTGACCGTGGCGCCAACCGAAGACGCGACCCTGTCGCGCCTGACGCTGACCACTGTCGGCCATGATGAGGTGATCGAGCAGATCACCAAGAACCTCAACAAATTGATCGAAGTGGTCAAGCTGGTCGACCTGTCGGAAAGCGCGCACATCGAACGTGAGTTGATGTTGGTCAAGGTCAAGGCCACCGGCGCCCAGCGCGCCGAGATCAAGCGCACCACGGATATCTTCCGCGGGCAGATCGTTGACGTCACCAGCAGTGTCTACACCGTACAACTGGCCGGGACCAGCGATAAGCTGGACAGCTTCATCCAGGCCATCGGCACCGCCTCGATCCTGGAGACTGTCCGCAGCGGCGTCACCGGCATCGCCCGCGGCGACAAAGTGCTGAGCATCTGAACACGGCAGTAAAGGTGGCGGGACAACCCGCCACCCTCAACCAAATTAGCGTATGGCCACAGGCCAAGATAACAGGGGTAATTTCATGAAAGTTTTCTACGACAAAGACTGCGACCTGTCCATCATCCAGGGCAAGAAAGTTGCCATCATCGGTTACGGCT
Source organism: gamma proteobacterium L18 (assembly GCA_000497835.1). Classification (GTDB taxonomy): domain Bacteria; phylum Pseudomonadota; class Gammaproteobacteria; order Pseudomonadales; family Pseudomonadaceae; genus Aquipseudomonas. The sequence continues at coordinate 116,685 of KI547178.1, forward strand.
CCCAGGGCCACGCTCAAGCGTGCAACCTGAAAGACTCCGGTGTTGACGTCACTGTCGGTCTGCGCAAAGGCTCGGCCACTGTTGCCAAGGCTGAAGCCCACGGTCTGAAAGTTGCCGACGTGGCCAGCGCCGTCGCTGCTGCCGACCTGGTCATGATCCTGACCCCGGACGAGTTCCAGGGCGCCCTGTACCGTGACGAAATCGAGCCGAACATCAAGAAGGGCGCTACCCTGGCCTTCTCCCACGGTTTCTCGATCCACTACAACCAAGTCGTGCCACGCGCTGACCTGGACGTGATCATGATCGCGCCGAAGGCCCCAGGCCACACCGTGCGTTCCGAGTTCGTCAAAGGCGGCGGTATCCCTGACCTGATCGCTATCTACCAGGACGCTTCGGGCAACGCCAAGAACGTTGCTCTGTCGTACGCTTCGGGCGTTGGCGGCGGCCGTACCGGCATCATCGAAACCACCTTCAAGGACGAGACTGAAACCGACCTGTTCGGCGAACAAGCCGTACTGTGCGGCGGTACCGTTGAACTGGTAAAAGCCGGTTTCGAAACCCTGGTTGAAGCTGGCTACGCGCCGGAAATGGCCTACTTCGAGTGCCTGCACGAACTGAAGCTGATCGTTGACCTCATGTACGAAGGCGGTATCGCCAACATGAACTACTCGATCTCCAACAACGCCGAATACGGCGAGTACGTGACCGGCCCTGAAGTCATCAACGCCGAATCCCGTCAGGCCATGCGCAACGCTCTGAAGCGCATCCAGGACGGCGAATACGCCAAGATGTTCATCAGCGAAGGCGCTACCAACTACCCTTCGATGACCGCCAAGCGTCGCAACAACGCCGCTCACGGCATCGAGATCATCGGCGAGCAACTGCGCTCGATGATGCCTTGGATCTCGGCGAACAAAATCGTCGACAAAGCCAAGAACTGATTCAAGTCTTGTAGCGATGAAAAACGCGGCTTAGGCCGCGTTTTTTCGTTATGGCGGTCAGGTTCTGGTATAAAGCTGCAACGTTTGCGGTCGAACCCTGGCCGCGCACGTCTGTCGAAACTTTCCACACCGTTGCAAGGTACTGTCCATGAGCGAACGTCCCGAAGAGCCGCACTCGGCCTCTGACGCCGAAAGCCTGCTGCCGATCGATGAGCATGTCGAAGAAGGGCATGACGCAGAAGGGCGTAAAGTCCGGCATCGCGGCATCTATCTGCTGCCAAACCTGTTCACCACGGCAAACCTGTTTGCCGGGTTCTACTCGATCATCAATTCCATCAGCGCGCAAAGTGCACTGAGCGCCGGCAATTCCGTCGATGCCGCGAAGTACTTCTCCTTTGCTGCCATCGCCATTTTCGTTGCCATGGTGCTCGACGGCCTGGACGGCCGCGTGGCGCGCATGACCAACACCCAGAGCGCTTTCGGCGCCGAATACGATTCGCTGTCCGACATGGTCGCCTTCGGTCTGGCGCCGGCGCTGTTGGCCTTCGGCTGGGCGCTGGGCGACATGGGCAAGGTGGGCTGGATGGTCGCCTTCATCTATGTAGCCGGTGCCGCGTTGCGCCTGGCCCGCTTCAATACCCAGGTCGGCACCGCCGACAAGCGCTACTTCATTGGCCTGGCCAGCCCGGCTGCGGCCGGCGTTGTCGCCGGTACCGTGTGGGCGTTCAGCGACTATGGCATCCAGGGTTCCAAGCTGTCGTTCCTGGTGGCCCTGCTGGTTGCCGCGGCTGGCATGCTGATGGTCAGCAACATCAAGTACAACAGCTTCAAGGAGCTGGACCTCAAGGGCCGTGTGCCGTTCGTGGCCATCCTGGCCGTGGTGCTGGTGTTCGCCGTGGTGTTCAGCGACCCGCCGCGCATTCTGCTGCTGATCTTCCTGTGCTACGCAGCCTCCGGTCCGATTCAATATCTGTTACGCAAGAGCCGGCACAAGGCGGGCGAATAAGCTCATACTCTGCGGTCTGATGCTGACATAGCCAGACCGCGGAGCGCTTATGCTGATCAAGCTTGCAAAGACTTCGGACTGCACCGAGTCCGAAGTCACCCCTCACGCTACCTACCTTTCGCGTCGCACCCTGCTCAGTGGCTCCCTGCTGGCCCTGGCCGCGACCGGCCTGCCGCGCATCGCCACGGCCGACTCCTCTTTATACAGCGACGTAGAGCCTGGCAAGGCACCTGGCTGGTTCAGCGAAAAGCTGCCCGGCACCCAGTGGCAAGCCATGACCGTGAAAGGGGAGGCCATCACCCCGTTCAAGGACGCCACCCACTACAACAACTTCTACGAGTTCGGCACCGACAAGGGCGACCCGGCTGCCAATGCCGGCGCCCTGAAGACCGAACCGTGGACGGTTGTAATTGACGGCGAGGTGGGTAAGCCAGGGCGTTACGCACTGGAAGACTTTATGAAGCCTTACCAGTTGCAGGAGCGCATCTATCGCATGCGCTGCGTCGAGGCCTGGTCCATGGTCATTCCCTGGTTGGGCTTTCCCTTGGCCGACCTGCTCAAGCAGGTGGAGCCCACCAGCAAGGCGAAATACATCCGCTTCGAAACGCTCAACGACCCGAAGGTGATGCCAGGTCAGCGTTCCGATTTCGCCCTGATCCAATGGCCTTATGTAGAGGGCCTGCGCCTGGACGAAGCCATGCACCCGCTGACCATTCTGGCGGTGGGCATGTACGGCCGCGAGCTGCCCAACCAGAACGGTGCGCCGCTGCGTCTGGTAGTGCCGTGGAAGTATGGCTTCAAGGGCGTGAAGTCCATCGTGCGTATCAGCCTGGTCAGCGAGCCGCCGGTTACCACCTGGCAGAACATCGCCCCGGACGAGTATGGCTTCTACGCCAACGTAAACCCCAAGGTTGACCACCCCCGCTGGACCCAGGCCCGCGAGCGCCGCCTGCCCAGCGGGCTGTTCAGCCCCAATGTGCGCGACACCCTGATGTTCAATGGGTATGAGGAGGAGGTGGCTTCTCTTTATACGGGTATGGATCTGCGGAAGAACTATTGATGCGTTACGTGTGGTGGCGGTTGGCGGTGTTTGTGGCGGCGGGGGTATGGCCGTTCTGGTGGGTGTATCAGGCGTGGATCTTCGCGTTGGGGCCGGACCCGGGCAAGGTGCTGGTGGATCGGTTGGGGCTGGGCACCTTGATCTTGCTGATGGTGACCTTGTGCATGACCCCGTTGCAGAAGCTGACGGGGTGGGCAGGGTGGATTGCGGTGCGCCGGCAGTTGGGGTTGTGGTGTTTTGCTTACGTGGTGATGCACCTGGCGGCGTATCTGTTCTTTGTGCTCGGTTTGGATTGGGGGCAGTTAGGCGTGGAATTGCGCAAGCGGCCTTACATTATTGTGGGGGCGTTGGGGTTTGTGGGGTTGCTGGTAATGGCGGTGACGTCGAATCGGTTCAGTCAGCGGCGGTTGGGGCGGCGGTGGAAGGTGCTGCATCGGTTGGCTTATGGGGTGTTGGGGTTGGGGTTGTTGCATTTTTTGTGGGTGGTGAGGGCGGATTTGAAGGAGTGGGTGGTTTATGCGGGGGTGGGGGTGTTGTTGATGGTGGTTCGGGTGCCTGGGGTGGCTCGGCGGATTCCGCGGGTGGTTTAGGAGTGGATGTTGTGGGATTGCATGAGGCCGGCCAGGTGCATGCCATGGGGTTGCATTAAGGCCACCAGGCGCATGCCTTGAGGATTTCATGCCTCATGAGATCGAGCGCCGCCCGCG
>KI547179.1:0-1887 GCA_000497835.1 gamma proteobacterium L18
ACCGACGATCTGGCCACCTTGGGCGTTGGCACCTATTCCAGTGGGCTGGAAGCCATTCAATGTGGAACCCCCACCGCCTGCCTGCTGGTCAGCCGAGACGGGAGGCAGCCCACCACCTGCGGCGACTTGGCTGGTGCTTGGCGCTGATTCAGCGATTCCAGCACCAGTACCGCCGGCAGCGCTGGCATCGCCAGCAGATTGTGTCGGCGGAAAGCTCACCTGCGACTGAGTCAGGGCTGCTGAGTTCGCCGTCATGTCAAACAGCGAGGGCATTGAGGCCGCCGCCCCGACCGAGAACGCGCCGGGCAAATCTGCTGGCTTGTCTGCCCCAGGATTCGCTACCTGCTGCCGGCGCAGATCGTCGATCGATGCGGGCTGAACAGGTTGTGCCGTGGATTGAATCCCGAGAGAACCCGAAGTAGGGAAGTCGCTACCCGCAGGCGACGGTGGCTGCTGCGATGAAGGGGTGAGGCTCACCAGTGGCTGGGTCAGCGCAGCGGCGTTCATGCCAACCTGGTACAGCGATGAAGGCTGATTCCCTGTGTTCTGGTTTCCCGTACTAGGGAACGAGGGCGCCGCCAGGCTCTGCGATGCCACACCGGCCGCACCGGCCGAAGATGGCTGGCCAGCAGCAGGTGTCGAGCGGTCTAGGCTCTGGATGGGCTGGGTTACAGCCGAGCCAGCACGGGGAGAGTCGCTCAGCGATGGAAGCTGCTGGGAGGCGCGGCTTACAGGTCCGGCAGCCTGATTCCGATACTGAGCCGGCAGGTTCGTCTGGTCGAAGGAAGTTTGTTTGATGCGTGCTGCGTTGGTGAGCGGCAGGTCGCCGTCAATGTCGCCAATAGCCATGATTTGTACTCGGTCTGGGTGGGCGTGTTCCGTCTAGAGTTTGTGACTGGAACCGCGCCCACAACCGATGCGAGCAGAATTACTTGGGCATGGCGTGAGGCTTTGCTCGGGGGCCGCGACGCAAAGGCTTGAACGCATCCTCCCAGGCCATGCCGCGATACCGGCGCATCTTCAGCGCTTGCCAGCCCAGGCCGAACACGTCAGCCCACTCCCTTGCGGATCGGGTCAGCCCGTTGATCGAGACTTGGGTATCAGCAGCGCAAATATGGTTCTGTGCAGATTGGTTCATGGTCAGCCCCTGGTGTTTGATTCCCCCAGCTAATGTGACTGGCATCGGAGCGGAAGGGCGGACTGGCGGGCGCCGCGTCCTGGCCGGCAGCATGAGGGCGGCCATCGACAATCGGCCTACCAATTTCGGTCGACTCGACTGTTTTTGGTAGTTTCGACCTGGCGGTAACTGCCGGGATTCCGGTAGTTTGAGCCGTGTTCCAACTGGCCTAGCTGAGCTCGGGTAGGTTCGCGAGCCGCGCAGCGCGCGGCGGATGCGGCTCAGTGTGCGGGCCCACCAGGAGTGTCTACTCGGAGGCAGCCCTGCGGCTGGACCTGGCTCCGAGACAGATCATATCGTCCGACTCGCACCAACCTGTCCGACTCGGCTGCCCGTGGCGTGGTACGAATGTGTCACAAGCGCCACACCGTGTAGAGAACGACACACCGTGTAGAAATCGACACAGTGTGTTGAATTCAACACGGTGCGCCGGAAATGTCGCGGTGGTCACACATGATGTCGCTCAGCGGCGGAGACCTGCTGATATTTCAGCGAGCTTGAGCGGCCATGCGCGCTTAAGGGCCATAAACTACCCAAGGCCTGGGCAGTTTGGCGCCACGTTTTCGAAGCATGCGTTTCGTGGCGCGGTGCTGGCCCGACCGTTCGCCAGGTTGCGGAAGCGCCCCAACCAAGCATGTGGAAAACCATAAACTGGGCCGCAGGCCCTCCGCAGTGCTCAAACCTGCGGACTAGCACCCAGCAGGCGCGCT
>KI547179.1:2795-57811 GCA_000497835.1 gamma proteobacterium L18
CGGCTTTCGCCAGCAGGCTGAAGCACAGCACGTTGAGCGCCTCGGCTTGGGAAACCAGCATCGCCCGGCCGCGCCCCATGTCGCCAACCGCAGCCTTAGAAATCTGGAGTTTCAGTTCGGCAGCGATTTTCTCCACGTCGGCGCCGGCGTACGGACGCACGCCGGTAATCAATGAGATGGCCTGTAGTTCTGGCAGCATGCCCTTCCATTCTTTACTAGCGTCATCGGTCGTGCTTTCAGTTTTGGGCTGGTTGGCCATAGGTACTATCTCCAGTTTGGTGGCTCGGGCCGCAGCGGCCTAAACATGGTATTTTTGGGTGCACCCCAAGTGATACGGATCTCAGCCCAAAAACGCTAGGCATTCGGGCCGAAGTTCAAAGCGTTTTTGTTGCAGTAATTTTCCACCACCCAAATTTGAACGACCGGCCATTTTTCGGTGGCCGGCCCCGCCAGGTGTGAGTGGCAGGGCCGGCTGGTCACGCTGCCCGGTTTGGCCCTGGCTCGTTCAGGCCAAACAGATCGCGCAGTAGCGTATCTGCCACCTTGCTTCCTGCCCCGCCCTCAAGCAGCCACCGTTTACCGTAGTCATGAAATCCGAGGTGCAACGCATTGCCGTGCCAGCTCGCCACGATATCCAGCAGGCAGGCCAGCGCGGCCGGGCCGCCGAACTTGACCTTGGCCAGCTCCTCGCCAGCGATCCGCAGAAAGCTCTGCTCCAAAGTGGTGAGTTGCTTAGCTGGTTTCTGCACGATGACTTTACCCATGATTTTTACCCACTGCGTATCGACCTGCCAGTGTGTTTGACCTCTCGGGCGGCGTCGGCTCGACCCACCCTGCAGCCAGGTTCTCAAAACGGTTGTACTGCCCGAGGAAGGCCGCCCGTACCGTGCCCGTCTCAATGTCCCGCCCTTTGCCGACGATGATTTCAGCAATGCCTTTCGCCGTGCTGTTCTCGTTGTAGACCTCATCGCGGTACACGAATATCACCACGTCTGCGTCCTGCTCGATTGCGCCCGACTCCCGTAGGTCTGAGGGGATCGGGCGCTTGTTCGGGCGCTCCTCGCACTTGCGGGACAACTGGCTCAGCAGGACAACTGGAATGCCCAGTTCTCGCGCCAGCAACTTGCAGCCGCGGCTCATGCCACTGACCTCCTCAGTTCGACTGCCGCCTTCGCCTTCCATGAGCTGGAGATAGTCGATTACCAACAGATCCAATCCGTAGCGCAGCTTATGCCGGCGAGCCAGCGAGCGAATTCGCCCCACAGTCGAGCCAGGCCGATCAAGGAAAAACAGATCTGCCTTGCGGACAGCAGCAGATGCCGCTGCTAGCTCCGTGCCGTGCGTTTGGCATGCCGAACCATCCTTGACCAAATTCAACGGAATGCGCCCTTCCGAAGCCACCGCACGGTCCAGCAGTTGCCCATTGCTCATCTCCAGGCTGACCACCAGAGAAGACTTTTGCTGGTGGATCGCCGCATGCACAGCCCAACCGGCGGCCAGCGTGGTTTTCCCCATGCCAGGCCGCCCTGCGACGATGATCAGTTGCTCGGGCTGCAGGCCGCCAAGCTTCGCGTCCAAGTCGGTGAGGCCTGTCGATAGACCCATGAGGGTTTCGCCTCGCGTCAATCGGTCGTGACGCTCCTGCCACACCTCGAGCTGCTCCACCAACACGTCGGAAGCTTTCACGATCTCATCGCCATCAGCGCCAGCATCGATGGCCATGGCTGCTGCCTGGATCGTGGCAACCTTGGTCTGGGTATCCTCGCTTCCCTGAGCGATCTCCATGGCCTGATTGCCCAGGTCGTAAAGCGAGCGGTCAATGGCCCGCTCACGAACAATTCCGGCGTAGGTCTTGGCACTGGCCACGCTTGGAGTGCCGTGGACGATTTGGCCGCAGTACCCCAGCGCGCGGTCACCGCTCGGCAGCACGTCAATGTGCTCACCGACGGTCAGGAAATCCACAGCTTTGCCGGCGGACTTCAGAGCCTTGATTGCCCGGTAGACCTCAGCGTTATCCGCGAAGTAAAACGCTTCTGGACTGAGATCCTCGCTGAGGGTGTCGATCAATTCAGGGCTCTTGAGCATGGCGCCCAGCAGGCCATGTTCGGCCTCAAGGCTGTAGGGATCACGCATGAGTATGGCCCTCCACGATGTCACGGAAGTTTTGTCGGAAGACCAGCGCCTCCAGATACGGTCGACGCCGCTCGCCTCGGTAGAACACGGTATCTAGGTCCGCAGCCTGTTGGAAAAACTCGACCCAGAAGCCCAAGTCTCGCTGGGCCTCATGCTCAGCCCAGCGCTCACTCAGCAGTTGCCGCAAAACTGGGTCAAGTACTGTCACCGACGCCTGCATGGGGCAATGCTGGTGATACAGATCCACGATCTGCTCCGCCGGGCAGCCGAGGGTGTCAATCGGCCCTAGCACGTCCTCCCAGCGCCGGCTGTTGAGCCAGGATGCTGGCAGCGGGATGAACTGGCCTTGGTCCTTGCGCCAGCCCTCAGACTGGCAGTGGAGCGCCAGCGAAGCGGTCATGGTTGCCCGCAGTGCCTCGTCCGGTGCGAGTTTGCGCCAGGCCTTCTCGGCGTCGGCACGCTTTTGCTTTCGGGGGTACAGCTTGTAGAAATCCTCGAAACCAACCATGGGGTCAACCTTCGGCGCTCTGCCTGATGCTGCGCTTGCCTCAGGAATCGGCAAAGCGGGTTGACCAGTGTGGTGGTGGCCCTCAGAGCTCAATGCAGTCAGCTCGCTTTGCGGGGGCGCGTCTTCCGAGGCGGAGCCTTGGAGGACATATTCTTTTAAATACTCTCCCTCTCCCTCTCCCTCTCCCTCTCCCTCTCTTAGCCGTAGTCGGCGCGTATCATGAGACGCGCCCGTACTTGTGACAGGTGCGTTATGTGAGCGCTCACGTTCTTGGTACTGAAGCATTTCCTGCAACGACGCCATGGGTGTGTTGTAGGGAACCGTCACGCCGAACTCTCGGAGCTTTGCCCGCAGAGCTTTATGATCTTCACGGTGCCGGCGCTGCCGCTCTGCCTCGTTTTCACGCTTGTCGCGGTATTCTGCCCGCTCACGCCAGGCAGACATTGCCTTCTCTGCAATGACGGGGTGGTAGTAGCGATCGTCGGAGCAAAGCGTCCAGCCTCGAAGGGCCATAGGTCTAACTTTCTTCCACCGAGTACCAGCCCCCGAGAGGTGCGCGAGGATTCGATCATCATTCGGAAGCGACGCAGCTGGTTGCTGCTGCCAGGATTTGCACCACAAAGCCAACGCCGTTTTGAATTCCTCCCCGGTGGAAAGTGCAAAAAGGTCGCTATCTAGAAGACGGGCAACGTCCAGGGGCATGAAGGCCATGCCCCGAAGGTCGACCTCAGCCGGCACCAAGGGTACTATGGCGAGAGGTTTTTCGGTCATTGCAAGGTCTCCCCGGCTGCGTTGGAGCGCTTAACAGCTGCAGGCTTTGGCGCGACTAGTACCTGCCCGGTTTGAATCATCAGGGCGCGCACAGCCGTATCCAGTCGGCGCTTCACGTTGTAGCGCTGCCGCTTGCCTTTTTGCAGTCGGGTATAAGCTTCCGCGGTGTAACGGATCAGGCCTGCGTAGGCGGGGTTATTGTGATCAACGCCGCGACGGCTGGGGTCTGGCTCCCCGTGATTGCGAACGTATTGCTGGTACTCGTCGTGCAGCTCTTCACGCAAACATTTGACTGCGTGATGAGCCCCATAGAGTTCCACAGACAATGCGGCGATCCGCTCAATGAGCTGCTGCTCGGTCGCAGGCTTACTCATCGCGGTCGCCTCCCGAGTATTTCGCATGCGTGAAAATGCCATCCCAGCTTGCTTTCATGATCAGTTGCCCGGTCATGTAGAGCTCGTGCAGTCGCTTGGCACCCCGTAACAGAAGAATCAGGTCGTAGCGCACGAACGAATCCGCACCTTCAGTGCTGATTTTTCTGGGCCGCTCAGTGAGGTAACGATCCCGCACACGGCTGGCAACCCGGTACCGCGGCTTGCTCCTGTCGTCGGCAGCCGAATCAAAGAGCCAGCCCAGCACCAGCAGAGAGCGATTCACCTTGCTGACATTCACCCCGCGAAGTCGCTTACAGAACTGCGTAGGCGTTTCGCCGGTCATGAACAGGCTTTCTAGGCTCGCAATAGTTTGAGCCTGGTGCTCGTTGGCCAAAGCCAGCTTCCCGTTTTCCTCGGCAAGATCGGCGGCGAGGCGCAAGGCATCTGGCAGGCTCTGGGGGATGATCGGTCGCGAATAGCTTCCGGTCTTTCTGATGGTGGGCAGAACCTCAGCCACTACCCACTCTTCGAACTCCTGAGCGGAATCCAGTTGCGAGTTCATGATGAGGCGATAAAGATCCCGTTCAGGGATGATCTGCAGTCCTCGATTAGGGACCTCAAAAGTCGCGTTTTGCGACTTTAGGATTTGCACCGCCTTACAGTGGCGTGCAACCGCATCAGAAGTGTTTGAGTAGCCCAAGGTCAGCGCAACATCCATTGCCACAAACCAAGGATCGCCCGCCTCGTCAGTGATCACCCGCACGTCGGCGCCTTTAAAACAAAAAGGGGTCATGGTCATACCTGCGTTTCCTCATCGGCGCCACGATTTGGCAAGGTGTCGTTTCGTGGCGCGCACTGAGGTGAATCCGGATCAGAGAGTTCGGCTAGCTCGCCAGCTCCATTGAGCACAAGCTCCCCGAGCGCCAATACTGTGTGGACGAGCCCGTTTTCCTGCTCGCGTGATAGGTGGTGCTCCAGGCCATCAGCTCCGAGGAGGTCAGCAACGGTATTGAGCGCTAAGCCCACCGCGACCATGCTATTCGCATAAGCCCAGGCCTTTCGTTTGAGGACAGTCATTGGGCCGACACCTCGCGCGGATATGACAACAACTTGAACTGGGCGGCGCCATGCTCGTGGTGCAGTCGACCGAGAGTGTCTGCCAAGTGGTGAATTAGCCATCCGGCGCCGATTAACGCATTTGCCGAAAGCTCGCCAGACTCACTGCCGACGGCAATGAGCTCACCGAGTGAGCCAATACCAGCAGCGATGGTCACGATGGATTGCTCGGCCGCGCTCTGGATGCGCTCCAACAGCTCAGCCTGGGCGTCCGAGAGAAGCCGATCAGGTGCCTCGCGATCTACCTGGACAAGAAGGTCATTGAACCCGGGAATGCTCATTGAGCCACCTCCAGCAGGTCCAGATCTGCTTGAAACCGGGTGATTTGGTGATCGGTGTATTCCGCTTGATCCCGGGACATAAAAGAGATGAGCTCGGCGAGCTGGTGAATGTTGTCGCCTTTTCCGTGCGTGAGGTCGAGGCAGATAGCGTTGGCTACAGCCGTCATTTGGTGGAGTTTTTCGGAATCCGCGCGCAGGAGATCGAGAGCGTCATTCGCCAGGCCCTGGGCCAGAGTGAGCTTGCTAGGAGGAAGCGCCATTATGCTTGCCCTCCCATGCCGCTATCGAAGCTTTCGGCAGCACAGGCGCTCGAATCAACCAAGGCCTTGCCGGCGGCCACGAGAAAGCGAATACCGAATGCGTCGTTACCATCCAAGCCGTCATCCATGAGCTTGCTGAGCAAGCTGTTGGCCGCCGAAAGCAGGCAGGAAGCCTCGTTAAGGGCAGCGGCGACTTGAGGGCCTGTTACGGTTTTGAAGAAAATATTCTTCGCCCCGTCATCGCAGTGAAACGAGTGCTCGACGGTCAGCATTTGTTGACCGTAAGATGCGGTGGTGCTATTTTTTGGGTGCATGAAATCGTCTCCTAAGGACGAAGATTCAAAGAAAGCTCCCGGCTAGGAGCTGGATTAAAGGCCCGCCTGCGAAGCGGGCTTTTTGTTGTCCGCGATTCAGCCAGACAAGAGAAACTGGGGGTGGGCGACTCTCATGATTGAGGCGTCTGTACACTGGACAGATCTACAGAGCCATCGAGCCCAGATGCGGGAAGCCGTAAATTCCAGGATGATTCCCCTAGCTTGTGGCGGGCTTCGACCTCGGCAAATAGGGGGCACAGGGAAGACGCGGTTATCGCACCGTCAGTGGCTACCTCAGCTAGAAATGCTTTTTCCGGACTGATCTTGAGCGATCCGGAACGCCAATAGGAAACCGTAGCTTGAGAAACGCCGAGCGCCCGAGCAGTCAGGGCCTGGGTACCGAAGTGGTTAATTAGCAAATTAATTTGGGTCGCCATTCAGGGGTTCCTGATAAGTCTTTTTATAGACTGCCCATAAGCAGACTTCTTTGCAACCCCATAAGCATTTTTATAGGATCAGGAGATGAACCTATCCGAACGCATCAAGCTAGCCCGCAGAAATGCGAACCTGACCCAGTCTGAACTTGCCCAGAGGGTTGGCATCGCCCAGACAGCAATCAGCCAGTTGGAGTCAGGAAAGACCCTCCGCTCCTCCTATCTGATCCAGATAGCCCAGGAGTGCGGCGTCAACAGCCTTTGGCTGCAGACGGGTGATGGAGAAATGCATTCTGCCGAAGACAAGAACGCGCTTTGGCGAGCGGCCGCTGACGAGCTTGTCTTTGGGGAGCATGTTGAAGATGCTCCGCTTAATAATGCGATCCGCAAAAAAATTGAAGCGCTGCAAGCGGTGAGCAGGTACGCCCCTTCCAACTCGCTACTCACTGCCGAAATTCCCTACCTCATCGAGCTGGATGACCCTACAGACCCCAAGCGGACAGTAATTGAGCTAAGCGCCACTGCTCACGTCGATCTCAGTGATGAAATCTTGGAAAAGCAGGGCGTCGACCCCTTAAGAGTCGTCGCTGTAGCTATTTCAGGAAACTCGATGAGCCCAGTGCTCCATGACGGCAGTACTGTAATCGTTCACCTAGAGGAAACGTTGGTGGTCGATGGCAAAATGTACGCCATCGATCATGGAGGCCAAATTCGGGTGAAATCGCTTTATAGACTGCCCGGCGGCGGCATCCGAATGCGGAGCTACAATCTTCCAGAACACCCTGATGAAACGTACTCCGCAGATGAGATTGAAGAAGCACGCATCAAGATCATTGGGCGCGTTTTCTGGGGCGCCACCTTTTTCTGAGCTGCAATCCAGTCTGAAGCCCGCCGCCGGCGGGTTTTTTTTCGCCCGAAATTCTTCAAGCAGGAAACATAAAAGTACTTATTGACTCAAAATTATAAGCATGTTTATATTTCGAGCAGTCAACTACTCAAGGAGCAGTACGCTGATGGCGAAGACAATTATGTTCGGAGGCTACCAAGGAAGCACTGGCTTGCTTGCGGAGCAGGAGATGCGTGTGCTTCTGGCCATATGCACAGGCCTCACCGGAAAGGAAACCGCCTTAGAGCTTGGGCGCGCACCTGGCACGTTGAAGAAAACGCTCGAGCGAGTCTTTTTTAAGCTTCGTGTACGCAACCGTGCCGCTTTGGTTGCGGAGGCCTTCCGCTTGGGCCTGATCGTCTTCAGCAACAGCATGATGCCCGCCCCCAAGCACCAACAAGACCAGGATCAGCATCAAGGTGTACTCGTGGCGTGATCAGCGGCGTACGCCCTCTGATCGGGCGTAGTCCCGTTCTCACCCGCACGACGTAACCAACCCATATTTTTGCGAAAGCCAAAATCGCGGCAGGGCATCGCTTTGCCTGGAGAAAGTGAATGACGCATTCCACGATCAGGGTCGATCACCTGACGATCAACTATTACGGCCCTCCCGGGGCACAGGCAGGCCTTGACGCTCTCGTGGCTGCCGCCGCTAAGCAAACTGCGGCCCCAGCACCCCTGCAATCTTCCGTCGAGCTGGCATCTGATACTTCGCCGGCACAAGCTCATCAGATGGATGAGCCTGCCGAACCATCGGCGCCCGCTCCGGTTGAGCATTCGACTCAATCTCAGCCCCTGGCTGAGCTCGAACTTCCATCCATTGGCGATCTCTGGCCAGGCCAAGGCGGCATCTATGCCGGCGTGCGCCAGTACCCCGAAGGCCTGTGCCACTTGATCGTCGCCGCAGCCGACGCCGGCAGCCACGCATGGGGGGCGCGGGAAGCAGAAACGATGGCAATCAGCCTCACGGACGGCGTGATCAACACGCTTGAGCTGGCAGTAAATGGCCCGTACAGCCCTGCTGTAGATGCTGCGCGCCTCCATACCGCAGACGGACACCAGAACTTCTACCTGCCCGCCATCGCCGAGTTGCATCACGCCTGGGCCTCAATCCCGGAGGCCTTCATTAACGACTCGTACTGGTCGAGCTCGGAGCGCTCCGCGAAGGGCGCATTCCGTATCGACTTTGCCGCCGGCGTTCAGCTCGGCAGCACGAAGGACACCGCGCACCTGGTGCGTCCAGTTCGCCGCTTCACTGCCTAAGCCCAGAAACACAGGAGCCTCACCATGCTTATCCTCACACGCCGCGTCGGCGAGAAAATCATCATCGACGGGAAGATCGTTGTCGTCGTCCAGCAGGTAATCAACAACCAGGTGCGTATCGGCATCCAGGCGCCAGAGAGCGTTGAGATCCTGCGCGAGGAAGTGTTTCAACGTAGTCAGTCGGAGGTGAACCATGCAGCCAACTGACCGCGTGACCGTGGTGCTGAAGGCTCGCGAGGGTGAATCCTTGGCCCAGCACATCGCCCCATTCATCACCCTGGGCGCCACCGTGCTGGTAGGCCGCCATGGAGCGGTTGTCACGGCAGCCAGCGAAGGCGACCAAATCGAGCAGGCGCACCAGCTCGAGCAGCAACTGGCGCTGGCCGAGGGTGCCATCAAGCGCGGCGTGCGCCCGGGGTGCGGCCTTCGCATTGACGATTGGATCGCTACGGTAGCCAACGCTCGCCGCTACGAATTCCTGCGTGATCACGCCCTCAAGACCGGCAACGCCAACGTGCCTATGGTCCGCAGAGGCATCGGTGATCCCTGCCGCGGTGAGGCTCTGGACGCGCTGATGGACCAATTCCTTGCCCAGCAGCAGGAGGTGCAATCGTGAAGCGCCGCGAGATCAACCAAGCAGCCCTGCCCGCGATTGGCCAGCCGCTGGCCGGCGGTTTCTATGCTGGCCGCATCTTTTTTGACGGTGCCGAATACGCCCTGATCGATGCCGGCCGGGATTACGAGTGCGAGGCGCATTGGTGGGATCGCTCTGGCCCACGGCCGCGCATCCAGGGCGCCACATCACGCTTCGATGGGCTGGCCAACACCAAGGCTATGGCCGAGGAAGGCAGTGCAATCGCCGTTAAGGTTCTTGGCCTGAATGTGCGCGGCACCTGGGGCTGGCACATTCCCTCAATCGAGGAGCTGCAGGTCATTCGTTCAAATCTGCTTCAACTGGCCGACTGGGATCACCGCATGTGCGCCAGCGCTCCACAGGCATTCGGTAAGACGCAGTACTGGTCCAGCACCCAGAAAGAGAATGCCGCGACCGCATGGCTGATGGGCATGTACCCGTGGGGTGTCCCTGATACCAATTGGGTATCCGGCGCCAACGGCGTGCGCCCGGCGAAGGTATTGCGAATCAAGGAGGCGAGTTTCGTTCACGCGCCACATTCGGACGACCCTGAAATTGTGGCGCCGGATCTTTCCGGCCTGGCCGATAGCCCCCAGGTTGCCGAGGTGCTAGGTCGCTTTGTAAACGAGGACACCGGCCGCTTCTACGGCCGTGCGGACGACCTGGTGGCCGAACTGGCCAAAATTGCCGGAGGGGCTCAGCCATGATGAAAGTTGTGGCAATCACCATCCTGGTGCTGATGGCCGTCAGCGCCAGCGCCCGCCAGGACGACCACGCCGGAGAAGAGCTGAACGTCATCAGCGTCCAGCATGACGCGCATCGCCAAGTCACTTGCTGGGTGCTGAATGGGGTCGGCATAAGTTGCCTGCCAGATAGTTCGCTCCCACAGCAGGCCACCCCCTCAAGCGAGGCTGGACGGGCCTCTCCGACCAGTGCTGAGCCTGGAAGCCTGCCGTTGCAGGCCGCCCCGCTCCCGCAGAACGAGAGGCTCCAACTATGACACGCCAACACAACGGCCCGCTCGGCCACCGCCTCATGCTGTTGTGGCAACTGCTCCAACAGCCCACAACCACGTTTGGTGAAGTACTGACCCTTTCCGCCGCTTGCGGCATCGACGGCCGCCAGGTGCTGGCCAATCACTTCAGCCAGCCGCCTTTGAGCGCCGACATGATGGAAGCCTAACCATGCTCGACAACCCAGCACACCGCGCCCTTTTCACACTACCGCCAATGCGCGAGACCACCGAGACGCTGCCCGCCACCCAGCCGTTACCGCCACAGGAGGTCGTTACGGGCGACAAGGAGGTCGACGCAGTGCTTTGGCTGCGCAAGGTCGTCAGCACCGGCCTGCCGGCCCCCATCGCAGTGGCCATGGAGGCGGCCAAGAAGCTGAAGGCGCCGGCCGAGGTTCTGGAGCGTCGATACCGCGACCACCTGCTGAAAAACAGCGGGGGCAATCCGTTCGCAACCTTCGGTTCCTTTGGCTTTGCAGACCTCGAAAGCCTGGCCGAGCGAGCCATTGCAACGCGTGTCCGCGCTGTAGAGGCCGCCGCCCGCTTCGAAGGTGACACGATCTGGGAGGACACGCCGGCAGAGCAGTTCTGCGCCAAGGCCCTGAAGCGCTGCAAAGGCTTCAAGGACTACATCCAAAACGATAAAGCGGAGGTGGCCAAGCGCTTCCGAAAGCATGGCGACCTGATGCCCCATACGCTCTCCGACTGCCTGGCAGAGATCGATTACTGGGAGCGCCTGTATTGCCTTCGTGAAGCTGTAGGTGAGCGTGGGGACGGGATGCATGAGGCAATAGCCCGGGAGTGGTTTGTCCGGGACCAACTGGCGGTGATCAAGCCGAATAGCCGAGACGAGGCCATCCAGGTGCTGGACTACGTCGCCCAGGCTGAGGGCATTGAGCACGACGGCATGGTGGCCATCTTTCGGAACCTGCTTGATCACCCTGGCGCCGCGGCAGATGCCGAGCCAGGCGTAAGTCTGAGCCAGGCATAGGGGGGTAAATGCGCTACGTCACCGTCAGAAAGTTTGCCAGCGAATCTGGATACACAGAGGACGCGATCCGCTCAAAGATCCGTGACGGAATCTGGCGGCTCGGTGAGATATGGACCAGGGCGCCGGATGGCCGGACGCTCATCGATGTTGAGGGGTATGAGTCATGGGTAGAGGCGGGAGGGGAGTTCGGGCGGTCTCCGATTCGAGTATCGAAATCACGTTCATGTATCGGGGCGTCCGGTGCCGCGAGCGCATCACGCTCAAGCCCACCGCCACTAATCTGAAGAAAGCCGAGCAGCACAAAGCAGCCATTGAACACGCCATCTCAATCGGCACCTTTGACTACTCGGTGACTTTCCCCGGCTCAGCCCGGGCAGCAAAGTTCGCCCCAGAGGCCAGTCGGGAAACAGTAAATGGATTCCTGACCAGGTGGCTGGAAGCCAAGCGAAAGCACATCGCGAGCAGCACCTTCGAAGGGTATCGAAAGCTCGTGGAGCTCCGCCTAGTGCCTGCCCTGGGCGACCAGATGCTGGTGGACCTAAAGCGCAAGACCGTCCGCGACTGGCTGGACAAGCTAGAGGTCGGGAATAAAACCCTGAGCAACATCCAGAGCTGCCTGCGCTCCGCGCTGAATGATGCGTGCGAGGAGGAACTGATTGAGTCGAACCCTCTCGCTGGCTGGACCTACTCGCGGAAAGAGGCGCCGCCGAAGGACGATGATGTGGACCCGTTCAGCCCTGAGGAGCAGCAAGCAATCCTTGCCGCCCTCACCGGCCAAGCCAGAAACCTTGTCCAATTCGCGCTATGGACCGGCCTTCGAACCAGTGAACTGGTTGCGTTGGAATGGGGGGACGTTGACTGGCTACGTGGCGAGGTAATGATCACCCGCGCTATGACCCAGGCCGCCGGCGGGACTGCGGAGGTCACCAAAACTACCGCTGGGCGTCGAGCCGTGAAGCTGTTGCGCCCAGCCCTGGAGGCGCTGAAAGCTCAGAAAGAGCACACCTTCCTAGCTGACCAGGAGGTCTTCCAAAATCCGCGAACGCTGGAGCGTTGGGCTGGAGATCAGCCGATCAGAAAAACGATGTGGATGCCGGCGATGAAGAAGTCTGGGGTCCGGTATCGACGCCCCTACCAGACTCGGCACACTTATGCGTCGATGATGCTTTCCGCGGGCGAACACCCGATGTGGGTGGCGAAGCAGATGGGTCATACCGATTGGACTATGATCGCTAGGGTTTATGGGCGATGGATGCCGGCGGCAGATGTTCAGGCTGGAAGTAAGGCCGAGCAGCTCTGGAGCGCGTGCCCTAGCGATTTTAGTCGCGCGGAACGTAGCCAAAAATCTTAGATTTCCCGTCGACATTTTTTCCAATCATTTACCAGTAATAGCTGCGCATGGTTTAGCATGCACCGCATCAGATCAGGTAGGAGGCAGCAATGGCAATTTACGCACTTTGGAACAACAAAGGAGGGGTGGGTAAGAGCTATCTCACGTTCCAGATCGCCTCCGAGTACGCGATTCAGAACCCAGAAAAACGAGTCCTTGTCATCGACGTCTGCCCCCAGGCGAACTCGTCGTCGATGATCCTTGGCGGGATTGAGAACGGGGAAAACGCGCTCAACGCCATTCACTCGGCCAATCCGCGCAGAACGATCTCAGGCTACATTGAGGATCGGATTCTCAGCCCATATGTTAACCCGAATACCGGCGCTAACTTCGTTACGCAGGCTCGTGCGATAAACCACGAGGTTCCGGATAACCTTTATCTGGTCGTTGGTGATGAACAGCTTGAGATTCAAGCCTCCCGAGTTATGTCTGCCACGTTCCCTGGCCCGCAAGATGCTTGGAGAATTGTTCACACTTGGCTGAGCGACCTAATCAATGATATCGCGAACAGCTGGAATCAGATCGACTACACCGTATTTATTGACTGCAATCCAAGCTTTTCTGTGTATACAGAGCTTGCAATGTCAGCAGCAGACAGGCTTTTGATTCCGTTTTCAGCAGATGGCTCCAGCAAGCGAGCAGTGCGCGCTGTACTGTCTCTCGTTTACGGTATCGCACGCCAAGCTGGCCAGCAGCAATCCGAGTTTTTCCTTAATACTGGAAGATATCGTATGAGCTTTCCGGATATATATATGTATATTGGAAACAGGCTCACTCAGATGAACCAATCCTCTGCTGCCGCCTTTAAGACTGTCGTGAATGAAATTGGAGATGAAATTTACGATGTCTGGAGAGCGAATCCTAATTTGTTCTGCATCCATCCTAATGGGACGGCGATTCCGAATAACAAAAAGCTATTCAAGGCCATGTTTCAGTACGAGGTAAATGATGCGAACTCGGCTTCCGTGGTCTCCGGCGCGATAGGAACGCCGATCTCGACACTGCGCGCAGGACAGGCGAATGTTCTGGGTAAAAATGTCACGGTGAATCAGAGCCAGCTAGACAAGCAGGTTCCAAACCTGGTGGACCTAGTCACTGCTATCGAATGACAGCATTATGGCAGCATAAGGGATAAAGCCCCCGCCCATCATGACTTGGACGGGGGTTCAAATCCCCCCGGCACATCAACGTATTAAGCTGTCGCAGTACGACAGAAAACCCAACGTGATTTCCAGTACCCCATCCCAAATACTGAGGATCAGTAAATGGTTGGCCTAGCAGCAGCTGCCGAACCAGGCTTCGAGGCGCTCCACGTCACCTATTTCGGCGCTGCAGATTACCCAATCCATCACTCCTCCGTCTGCCCTTGGCTTCCGATATCTCGATACCTCTGCTTGCCCCACACGGTCGGGTCTGGCATCACCTCGATCACTCGCGCCGGCGGACGCTTGATTCGAAACCCAGGCTCCATGTCTTCCCGTATTTTGAGGTATTGGCCCAGAAAGGCGTCATATGCCAGGCGTGGGGCGTATTGCACGTTTCCTTTCTGATCCACTGCTTCACCGTGGTAGAAGAAGTCAACGCCCTGCGCTAATGGCAACGACAGGCTAGCGATGGGCTTGTAATCACCCTCATAGAGGGTGACCCGGAGCTTTGCTTGAGTCCCATACAACAGGCCCATCTGTTCGACGAACCAATTGACATACATATCGCCGTTGATTCGTACCGGTGAGATCTCAGGGATTATGTAGGCGGTGTCCAGCTCGCGGTTTTTACGCAAGCGACTGGCCATGCCATTAAGCGCCAACCCCTCACCGAATTGAATATCGACCTGCTTACCTGCATCGATCTTGATTGGTTTGTTCAGGGAAAGCGCAGGCCAAAGCAAATTCCTGTAGCCGTATGCGCCGCCCCCCTTCGACAGGTTTCTCGCCTGCACTATCTCCCATTTGGCGGCAGTCAGAAGAACCGGTGCTTCCGTTATGTTCGTCGCGCGAACGGACAAAAACGCCTGCTCGTTGATGGATTTCCCGTCACCACTGGGTCGCCCGAACATCGCCGTTGGGCTTAACCAAGCTTCTGCCACGAACAACTTACGGCCTCGGCTTGCGGCGGTGATATCAGTCAGGCGCTCTAGCGCGTCTTTAGTGATGGCGATGCATGTACTGTTGCCCACTGCGCCCGTACCGGTGATGATTGACGAGCATGGTCCAGTGGTCTGCATAGTCTCTGATTGCGCGACAGCCAGTTGGGGAGACATCAACACCGCGATCACCAGCGAATGACGGAATTTGCCAGCTATCATGGCCGCGTATCGACCGTAGATCTGACCACTGCGCCCTTCCCCGTGACAATTGGCGAGGCTGCGCCATGGGTGGAAAGTCCGCCATTGGATGTAGGCTCTACAGGCGCAGCCTTGGTCGGCCCTCTGACTTGAGTGACAACATCCGCGTCGAGCGCGGTGACTATCGGGGAGCTGTCGTTACTTGTGGTCGTGGGAGCGGCCGGTTGCTCAGCTGCCCGTAGTGTCATGCCTATCCCGTCACGCAGCGCTTCGACTTTAACCTCGCGGTTTTGAAGCACTGCTACAGCAGCCAGCACTGCGATCACAATGACAAAGGTGATCGTGACGATTGATAGCTTCCGGGCGCTTTTGCGCCGTGCGGGCGTACCCTGCGAAGGATTGTTCAAATGCATAACTCCTTGAGTGTGTAGGTGCGCTATCCGTGCTGGCGCCGCTTGTTAGTTAAAGGTGCAATAGTTGCGCGGGGCTCATGAGGGTACACGAGTGAATGAACACTATGAAAACAATGGTGATGAGCCTTGATGTTACTTGCCGGGAGAGAGCA
Organism: gamma proteobacterium L18; assembly: GCA_000497835.1. Taxonomy (GTDB): domain Bacteria; phylum Pseudomonadota; class Gammaproteobacteria; order Pseudomonadales; family Pseudomonadaceae; genus Aquipseudomonas. The sequence continues at coordinate 18,012 of KI547179.1, forward strand.
GTCCTTAAAAACCGCTGGATGCCAGATATCCAGGTGTCCACATTCCATAAAACGTGGGCACCTACCCGTAGAGGCTTGAGCACATCTCAAGACTTGCGCACAGCTTGCCGCCTACGCCATGAACAAGGCCCACTCCGGAAAATCGTGACCAAGGTCATCGGCTACCGACTTTCCGCACCGCCCTCAAAATCAATCAACCGCCCCACCAACACCTGCGCCGCCTCCATCGCCTGCACCACCGCCAACGCCAGCCCTCCGGCATTAAACCCAGGACTCTCCGTCAGTTCATAAGCCGCAGCCTCCCCGCCCGCAGCACCTGCGACAAATGCAAAAGCACCTGCTCAGCACTGACATCAGGCCGCACACAAAAAGGGGATGAGGAAAAATGTTGATCCGCAAAAACGTCACTCATGGCACATCTCCGTATTATCAAAGCCAACCCTAGGACCTCCCACCCAATCCTTCTCACAGGACTGGGTGGCGGCCGTACGCGGGGTGAGAACCAGGGAAATACGGGAAACCCGGTCGGGCCAAAGCCCGCCCGCGCACGGCTGCCATGAAGCGAGGGTGCAGTGACGGACAGCCTGCTGGACGGCAGGCTGCATTCCAATTTCCGACGGGTTCTCACACCCGAACGCTGATGTTTCAGCGATTCGGCCAGACTAGCATCGGGGGTTGTGAGAGCTCTGTCGGACGTTGCCTATGCTAGCGCACTACGGGGCTGGTACGGCTGTAGGAACGATCCTAGGGATGAATAGGAAACGCCAACTTAAGACTGTGGGAAGCTTGCAGGGGGCAGTGAATTACGTTGAATCTTCGCGTTGCTGGGGATCCACCGCGAAGTCGCGGGCCAGCGCAGCCTGGCGGCAGCGGCTACAGGAGTTGCCGCGATAATCTTGACTTTCTGCATATTCAGAAACCTTAGGTGTCCACATTCCATAAAACGTGGACACCGGTTCCATGGCGTTTATTGATCTGTCATGGCTTTGTTGCAGATGGCCTCTTCCCGAGCTTCGCCCGGTCCCACATCAAAGCCCTGTGCCAGGGGCTACTACTTTGCTGACTCAAGCGTCGCCACGCAGCTTTCGTTTGAGGCGAGACAAGGTGCGCCCGATCTTGCCTGGCGACCGGGCAGGATATTCCTCGGGATGTAGGCCGCACCGGATGATCAAATCTACGATCTGTCCAATGGTTTCGACGGTTTGCCAATCTTCGCGCTTCGCGCTGAGCCCAAACGCCTTCTCCACCTCAAGGACAAAAACCGTCAGGTCATCGTCGATGATGTTGAAGTCGTGAATGAAGTTGGTTTGCTCGCTGACCTCCTCCCTCGGGATGAAGCCGATGGTGCTGACGAAAATTTCGATGACGGCAGCAACGAGAGATTCCCTGGCTGCATCACTTTGCATTTTGAGCCTCATAAACACACGCCCCGATACTGACCAAATCGAACACCGCCAGGCCTGCGGCAACGAAAGGAACTCCCCGGCCGATGACGCCGAAGACTCGTACGGTTCCAAATGTAACTTTGGCCGCTTTGGCAAGCGTAGGCTGACGAATCAACGTTCTTGGAAAAAACTTCCAGCCAACGATGCTCGAAAGGTTGGTTGTGGCACTGGAGCCTTTGTGCACCCACGCGCCTACCATTACTTTAGGAATTGGAATACTCGCAGCGCCGGCGATAGCTGTTGCGGCGGTCAAGCCGTAGTGCTTCTTCGTGCAGGACCATAGATGGTCCAGGGTTGTATCCGGAACCTTGACCGGTTTGCCTAAGGCCTGGATCACCTCGTAGGTCTTGGCGCCGTTGACCTGCGTTGCTGGCAGGATCATGACGCCTTGGTGCGACCGCATTGTGGCCCCTAAATCAACGATGATCTGTGACGGTGATGACAGGCTGACTCCATGTTGTCGAAGTTCATCAACACCCAGCAAAACCGATGTCGGTAGATCTTTCTCGTGAATCATCTAAAGTCCATTTAATCAGCTCGTGGGGCGACAAAGGCTAGCACTCTTGCTCCATGCCAAATAGCGCCCAGGTTGTAACCGGAAATTTTAAGCACCACCCCTATCAACAATCACCCGCTCATATCACCTTCACCGCCCGCCCAATAAACTGCACTGCCCCCATAGGCCGCCCCGTCTGCGACCCACCACGCCCCTCCAGCGTCAACTCAAACAGCTGATTCGCCTCCAACGGCGGCAACTTATCCACAGGCACCGACAGCACCTGCCCCGGCTTCACCAACCCCAGCGACACCGGCCCCTGCCAGCCATCCGCGTTGGTCCAGAACTGCAGTTCCTTGTCGCTGGGCACCGGCGTGTCCCCCAGCGGTATCAGTTGTATCTCCCGCGTGTCACTGGCCTGCACCACCCACCCCGGCGCCTTGTCCTGCGGGGCTACCAATACCACCAGGTAGTTGGTCGTATGCACCGGCGCCGTGCGTGTCAGTAATAAGCCCCCAAGCACCAGCGTCGCCGCCAGCCCCGCCCCCGCCAACCCGCGCCACAGTGGCAACAGGTTCCACCACGAAGCCCGGGGTGCTGGCAGGTCTTCGCGGAACAGGCTGCGCTCGATGCGGCCCCACAACTGGGGCGTCGGGGTTTGCGGTTCTGCCAGTTCGGTCAGGGCCAGCAAGCGATGCTCCCAAGCATCGACCGCCGCCCTCAGTTCGGCATCATGGGCGAGACGCGTCTCTACCTCGCGACGCTGCTCGGCAGGCAACGTGCCCAGCACGTATTCGCCTGCCAGTTCATCAATGGGGTCTGTCATCCCATGCACTCCCGTAATGCCGCCAGGCTGCGCTTGATCCAGGCTTTGACGGTGCCCAGTGGCGCATTCACTTTCTGCGCAATTTCGGAATGCGAGTAGCCATCCACGTAGGCGTGCAGGATGCAGTTGCGACGCGCAGGGTCCAGTTGTTCGAGGCAGGTGTAGATGCGTCCCGAGCGGGCTTGGTATTCGAAGGTGTCCAGGTGCTCGGCCATTGCAGTTTCGGCTTGTTCGTCGATGTGCACTTCGCGCCCGTGGTTGCGCACGAAGTTAAGTGCCAAGTGGCGCGTGATGCTGTAGATCCAGCCCCGGGCCGAGCCGCGGGCAGGGTCGAAGCTGCTGGCGCGGGTCCATATCCGCAGGAAGACGTCGTGCAGGATGTCTTCGGCCAGCGCGTTGTCGCGCGCGATGCGTTGGGCGACGCCCAGCAGGCGTGCGCTTTCCTGTTGGTACAGGTCGCGCAGCGCTTGCCGGTCGCCTTGGCTGCACGAGGCCAGGCAGGCTTCGTAGTCGAACAGGGGCTCGGGTAAGGACACTGTGTTCTGCCGTCGACATGGGCTGGGGTGCTTGGCAGCAGCGTAGACGACTTCAGGCCTGGGGTTGGCTCAATTGGCGGCCCAGAACACGTAGTCCGCCTGGTATTTCACCACTTCGCGGGCGCCTTTGTTGGCGGCGGTGCATTCGGTTTTCGGGGCTACACCGCCTTTGGTGGCCAGGCGCTGGATGTAGCTGACGTTGCTCATGGCGCCTTTGCCCTGGGCGGGGTTGGCTTTGACCAGTTGGTAAGGCAGATCGCCCGGCGCCGAGGGGGCGACGGCCAGCTGGGTGCCGGTCACGTTGGAGCCGTCCTGGGCTTGCCAGGTGGCGGGGGGGCCGAAGTAGGTGCCGATCTGTTTACCGCTGCGGTCGTTGAGCACGGCTTTGGGGCCCACGAAGAACCATTCGGTCTGGCCGGCGGCGTTGGCCTTGTCGCGGCATTCGTAGGTGATTTCGCCGACGCCTGTGGTTTGCAGGGCGACTTTGTGGCCGTCCGGGACTTTGATGTTTTCCGGCAGGCTGGTTTGCGCGAAGGCGGCGGGGATGGCGGTCATAAGGCAGGTGGCGGCGATGATGCCCACGATATTTTTGCTGTTCATGTGGTGCTCTCCAGGGAGGGGATCAGGTCAGCAGCATTGGCTACTGCTTGTACTACCCGTGGGGAGGCGGATTGGATGCAGGGGGCTGAAGAAATTTACTCGCCGTTTGTCGGGGGCGGGAGCAAGTCAAAGTGAGGGGTTCCACGCGTCACCCTGTGGGACCGGGCGAAGCTCGGGAAGCGTACGACGCGGTATGGCTGATGACCGCTTCCCGAGCTTCGCCCGGTCCCACAAGGAGATCGCGGTACACGCCTGCGCATGGGCGGCCTGTGCAGGCCGCCCGGCGCGTAGGTCAGACCTGGGCCTGGCCCCCGTCGACGAACAGTTCGATGCCGTTGACGAAGCTGGCGTCATCCGAAGCCAGAAACAGCGCAGCGCTGGCGATTTCTTCGGCTTCACCGACGCGGCCCATGGGGATCAGCGAGGCCAGGTAGTCGAGCAAGCCTTGCTGTTGGGCGGCGTCCGGGCCGGCCAGGTCCACCAGGCCGGGGGTACGGGTGGCGCCTGGGCTGATGGTGTTGATGCGCACGTGGCGGTCTTTAAGGTCCAGTATCCAGTTGCGGGCGAAGGAGCGGACGGCGGCCTTGGAGGCGGCGTACACGCTGAACGCTGCGGTGCCCGAGCTGCCGGCGGTGGAGCCGGTGAGGATCACCGAGGCGTTTTTGGCCAGCAGTGGCAGGGCCTTCTGGACGGTGAACAGCACGCCTTTGACGTTGCGGTCGAAGGTGTCGTCGTAGTGCTGTTCGGTGATCTCGCCCAAGGGCAGCATCGAGCCGCCGCCGGCGTTGGCGAACAGTACGTCGAGGTGGCCGTGGGTGGCGCCGATCTGGGCGTACAGGCTGTCCAACTGGTCCAGGCGGGTGGAGTCCACTTGCACGCCGATTGCGTTGCCGACTTGGGCGACGGCGGCGTCGAGTTCGGCCTGGCGGCGGCCGGTGATGTAGACGTGGGCGCCTTCGGCAGCGAAGCGTTTGGCGGTGGCCAGGCCGATGCCAGTGGTGCCGCCGGTGACCAGTGCGATTTTGCCTTCAAGTTTGTTAGCCATGATGTTTCTCCAGGGTCGAATCGTTGGGTTGTGTTTCGGTGTGGGAGAAGCATATCGACGGCGACATTGTTTCAAAATAGAATCATCTGAAACTCATCATTGCAGATTTGAAATGAGCAAACTTCCCGATTTCGAAGGGCTGGCCATGTTCGCCAAGGTGGCGGAGGAAGGTTCGTTCGCGGCGGCGGCGCGAGTCATGAGCGTGTCGGTGCCCACGGTGTCGCGTGCGGTGGCGCGCCTGGAGGAGCGTCTGGGCGGGCGCTTGTTCAACCGTACTTCGCGGCAGCTGTCGCTGACCGAGTTCGGCGCCAGCATGGCGGCCAAGGCCGGGGATATTTACCGCCAGGCCGAAGAGGTGGAAAGCGAGGCCCAGGCGTTGTCGGTGCAGCCGCGGGGCCAGGTGCGCTTGGCCATCCCGATGTCGTTCGGGCTGCGCTGGGTGGCGCCGTTGATGCCGCAGCTGATGCGCCAATACCCGGAGCTGTCGGTGGACCTGCATTTGTCAGACGCCTCTGTCGACTTGATCGCCGAGGGCTTTGATGCGGCGCTGCGCATTGCGGTGATGCCGGACTCCTCCATGGTGGCGCGGCGCATCTGTGCGGTCACGCAGTACCTGGTGGCCTCGCCCGGCTATCTGCAAGCGCACGGTACCCCGCAGCACCCGCGTGAACTGACGGGGCGGGCGTGCATGAGTTACGCCTACCGGGCGCGCAGCCAGGTGTGGCGCTTTACCCATGAGGACGGTACCGAAGAGGACGTGGTGCCCAGCGGGCCGATGCGGGTGACCAACTCCGATGCCTTGCTGCCGGCGTTGCTGGAAGGTCTGGCGATTGCCGAGCTGCCCGAGTTCATTGCCAGTGAATACCTGGCGGACGGGCGCCTGGTGGCGCTGTTGCCGCAGTGGAGCATGACACGCGGCGGGTTGTATTTCGTGACGCCCTCAGCGCGCACGCGGCCGGTGAAGATCAAGGCGCTGTCGGATTTCTTTGCGCAGCACCTGGCGGATCCGGCGTGGCGCTGGCCAAAACCATAACGAACACGCCTGCATCGCGACTGAAGTCGACTCCTACGCGGTCCGTGGTAGGAGCCGGCCTTGGCCGCGATGCGGACGACGCAGCTTGGCGGCAGGGGCGCCAGGTGCATCAGCACTCACCTTTCAATTACCCGCAATTGCACACCGTCATCGAACATCCCCGCCCTCCGCGCAGTCTTACGCTATACCCCCTGTCCACAGAGCCCTGCGCGGGCTCGGGAGTGTTCGTCGTGAAAGCTGCACAACGGTTCACTTTCTGCTCCATCCTCCTGGCCAGCGTCGCGACGCTGCCCGCTTACGCCGCCTGCGTCGACCCGGTCAACCAGGAAGGCGTGCACCTGCAACAGCAACAGCAGAACGGCATCAACTACGTGTCTGGCGGTATCGGCCAGGATGAGGCCTGTGCCATCCAGCAAATGCGCGGGTACAACCTGCACATCACCTTTTCCGCCGGGCCCGACAACAAGTACGAGTCGGGTATCAAGGTGGCGATTCAGGGCGCCCAGGGGCATCAGGTGCTGAGTGTGGATGACGTCGGCCCCATCCTGCTGACGCAGTTGCCAGCCGGCAAATACGTGGTGGTGGCCCAGTTGGATGGGCGTGAAATGCGCAGCACCGTGGATTTGAGCAGCGGCAAGATGCAGGCGCTCAATGTGCACTGGCGCGAACCCAGCGCCAGCAAAATGTAACCGTAGCCGCTGCCGCCAGGCTGCGCTGGCCCTGTGCCTCACCGCACATCTTCGGCATGCAACTGGGCCTGCGCTGGCGGCAGCGGCTACCGGTTATTCGAAGATCTGCTGCGGGGCGGATTCACGCTTCTCGTATTTCTTGAAGCCGTTCATGGTGTTCACGCCACCATAGAAGCCACCCAGTTCGCCGATGTTGTCCAGGCCCACTGCAACAAAGGGCGCATGCAGCGACAGCGGCACACCCCAGCCCGAAGTGCCATAGCTCACGCCGGCGCCGGCGTAGAAGTCACGATCACCGCCCAGCGCCTGCACGCCCACCCGCGGGTCGAACGCATGCAGCGATGTGGTCACGGTGGCTGCGCCGCCGTACACGGTGTCAGCGCTTTCGGAATAGACATGCTGGTAGGCCAGGCCCACGCGCGCGTTGTCGAGGTTGATTCCGCCCTGGCCGAAGGGCAGTTGGAAAGTGACACCCACCTGGCTCTGGTGTCGGGAATGTGTATCTGCAAAAGCGACCGGGGCCAGAATGCTCAGCACGACTGCCCCCACAATGCTTTTTGAAATGTACACGGTCGATCTCCAGATGCAGTTGTCTTACCTAGATATTACATCGCCATCACCGCAGACATTTAACCACTGTGTAACAGGTGCGACACATCGCTGACCAAATAGTTAATACTCACCATAGGGCGGACCGCTCCAGTTATCGTAAACTGCCCGGCTGGCAGGTCTTACTGGAACACACCAATCGTTTATGCGCATTCTGCTGATCTGCAAGGACATGGGCGGGTACATCCGCAAGCTGTCCGATTTTCTGCAACACCAGGGCCATCAGGTCCTTTTCCTCGATACGGCGCAGTCCAGCCCACGCCTGGACTGGCTCTCGGGCAAGTTGCGCTCGGTGGCCCGCCACCATCTTGGCTTATGGCTGGATGCCCGCAAGATCAAGGCCTTTGGCCAGGCGGACTACCTGCTGGTGGTGAACCCCGGGCAAATAGAGCCCGCCACCATCGAGCGCGCCATGGCCATTGCCAAGGTGAAAAAAGCCTATCTGTATGACAGCCTGGCGCGCTCCCCGGTATCGGACAGCTGGCTCAAGCGGTATGACCAGGTGTACAGCTTCGAGGCACCCGACGCCCAGCGTCATGGCCTGACCAAGCTCTACAACTTCATGTATGAAGACCTTGCCGTGCCCTCCGCGCAAAGCGACGCCAAGTACAAGGCGTTCCTGGTGATGGCTGGTCTCGATCGCCTGGCCCTGCTGGATGCCATTGGCCAGCAACTGGAGCAGGCCGGCTTCCCCCAGTATCTGTTCATGGTGCAATACAAGAAGCCCGGCGAGGCACGCAGCCGCATTACCTTTTTCCGCGAGCGCCTGGGGCTGGATGACGTGACCCGGCTGATTGCCGAGGCGGACATTTTGATCGACCTGATTCGCCCACGGCAAAGCGGCCTGAGCTTCCGGCTGTTCGAGGGGATGATGCATGGCAAGAAGGTGATCACCAACAATGCGTCGGTGGTGGATTACGATTTCTACAACCCGGCCAACATCCTGGTGATCGACGAGCAGAACCCGCAAATACCCCGCGCGTTTCTGGAAAGTGCGTATGTGCCGGTGCCTGAAGCGATCCGGGCGCGCTATAGCCTGCATGGCTGGTGCGACACCGTTTTTTCAGCACCGCGCTGAGGGCTTTGCGGCTAGCGACGCCCACCCGGTGCATCGCCGCCGCGCCCAGCCGTTACTCTTCCTCTTCTTCCTCTTCCATGTCGTAGCCCGCTTCATGCTTCAGGTAGCCAGACCCTCCGCGCGCGGTGCCCCATGGCTGCTCGATGACTTCCCCGCTGTCCCATTCCTGGTACAGATTTTCCCTGACCACTGCGCTATCCATAGCGGCCATACGTGAACGATCACTGTTTGAGCGGTCCATAACCACCTCCTTTTTGGTTGAATGGAAAAGCCTAGCGCAGGTGTCAAAAGATGACGGCCATCGTCGGCGCCGCATGTCGGAATGTCAGACAAATCCGGTTACCCGGGCAAATACCAGGCGAAAAAAAACGGCGGGCCGCAAGGCCCGCCGTTCACCCGGATCAGGCTTCAGCGTGTTCGCTGAAATCCGTTTCCCGACGCAGCTTTTCAGCGAACTCGGCCACCGTCATGGCGCCCAGGTCTTCGCCGGAACGGGCACGCACGGTGACCAGGCCCTGCTCTTTCTCGCGGTCACCCACCACCAACAGGTACGGGACGCGCTGCAGGGTATTCTCGCGGATCTTGTAGCCGATTTTCTCGTTGCGAAGGTCCGCTTCCACCCGGAAACCCATCTTCACCAGCCGCTCGCGGGTAGCCTGAACGTAGTCGTTCTGGGCATCGGTGACGTTGACCAGCACCGCTTGCACCGGCGCAAGCCAGGCAGGGAACACCCCGGCGTGGTGCTCGATCAGGATGCCCAGGAAGCGCTCCAGCGAGCCGACGATCGCGCGGTGCAACATCACCGGGCGGCGGCGTTGGGAATGCTCGTCGACGTATTCGGCGCCCAGGCGATCCGGCATGTGGTAATCCACCTGGATGGTCCCCACTTGCCATTCCCGGCCGATGGCGTCGCGCAGGTGGTACTCGATCTTGGGGCTGTAGAACGCGCCCTCCCCCGGCAGCTCTTGCCACTGCACGCCACAATCACGCATGGCGTTGCGCAGCAGGTCTTCGGCCTTGTCCCACACCTCGTCACTGCCCAGGCGCTTGCCTGGCTCGGGACGCAGGGCGATTTTCACCGCGATGTCAGTGAAGCCGAAGTCGGCATACACCTTCAACGCCTGCTGGTGGAAGGCTTTGATCTCGTCGGGGATTTGCTCTTCGGTGCAGAAAATATGCCCGTCATCTTGGGTAAACGCCCGTACCCGCATGATGCCGTGCAGCGCCCCCGAAGGCTCGTTGCGATGGCAACCGCCGAACTCGCCGTAACGGATCGGCAGTTCGCGGTGGCTGCGCAGGCCGTGCTTGAAGATCTGAATGTGCCCAGGGCAGTTCATGGGCTTCAAGGCGTATTCGCGGTTCTCGGACTCGGTGACAAACATGTTCTCCTTGTAGTTGTCCCAGTGCCCCGAGCGCTTCCACAGGGTGCTGTCCACCACCTGGGGCGAACGCACTTCGCGGTAGCCACTGTCGCGGTACACGCGGCGCATGTAGTTCTCCACCGACTGCCACAGCGACCAGCCCTTGGGGTGCCAGAACACCATGCCCGGCGCCTCTTCCTGCTGGTGGAACAGGTCGAACTGCTTGGCCAGTTTGCGGTGGTCGCGCTTTTCCGCTTCGGCCAGTTGCTGCAGGTAGTGCTTGAGGTCCTTGTCGTTCAACCAGGCGGTGCCGTAGATACGGCTGAGCATGATGTTGTCCGAGTTGCCGCGCCAGTACGCACCGGCCACCTTCATCAACTTGAACGCGCCCAGCTTGCCGGTGTTGGGCACATGCGGGCCGCGGCACAAGTCGGTGAACTCGCCCTGGGTGTACAGCGACAGGGGCTCGTCGCTGGGGATGGAGTCGATGATCTCGGCCTTGTAGCCCTCGCCCTTGTCCAGGAAGAACGCGCGGGCCTCGTCGCGCGGTAGCACGCTGCGGCTGACGGGCAGTTGTTCCTTGACGATCCTGGCCATCTCGGCCTCGATCAGCGCCAGGTCATCCACGGTGAAGGGGCGCGGTGCCACGAAGTCGTAGTAGAAACCGTTGGCGATGACCGGGCCGATGGTGACCTGGGTGCCTGGGTACAGGCGCTGCACGGCCTGGGCCATCAAGTGCGCAGTGGAATGGCGCACCAGCTCCAGGGCCTCGGTGCTCTTGGTGGTCACAATCTCTACCGTGGCATCCGTGTCCAGCAGGTAGCTGGCGTCCACCAGCGTGCCGTTGACCTTGCCAGCCAACGTGGCGTTCGCCAGGCCTGTGCCAATAGACAGGGCCAGTTGCTGAACAGTGAGGGGCTGGGGAAATTCCCGGCGACTTCCATCCGGTAAAGAGATTGTAACCATCATGGTCGAGTACTCGATGTTGAAAAAACTGAAGTGCGTCAAAACACTTGCCAAGGTGCAGCTCGCGATCCGTCGGAGCGAGTGGCGGACCCCGGACCATACCACGCCAACCCACCAATGGATCCACTTGCCAGGCAAGTTTTCATCTTTGCCTTGCCACGCGTCGTGGCCTGCGACACGGGCCAACAACCTTGAACCAACGCCGTATTGGCGACCCTGTGGCACTCTGACATAATCCGCGCCCTGATTTGCGGCCTGGCGCCTGAAACGCCCCCTCCCTGCGGCCGCAGACTGCGTAACGGACTACGTTGATGAGCTACTTTTCGATCGAATTCGGTCTCTGCTTCATTGTGTTCTTCCTGCTGTACTGGTGCCTGAGCTTCAGCCTGCGCGCCCAGAACCTGCTATTGCTCGGCGCCAGCTACGCCATCCTGGACAGCTTCAATCTGAACTTCCTCAACATCCTGCTGGTGTACACCGTGGCCGTGTTCGGCCTGGGCCAGTTGAGCGCCCGCTACCCTGGGCGATGGTTCACCCATGCGGCCATCATGGTGCTGGTGCTGGGCTGCTTCTACTTCTTCAAGTACCAGGACTTCTTCGTCGGCTACGCCCAGCAAGGCTTCCAGGCCATGGGCGTGGACGTGGCGTTGCCGCTGATTGAAGTGCTGTTGCCGGTGGGCATGTCGTTCTACATTTTCCACTCAGTCAGCTACTTGATGGGCATCAACCGCGGCACGCTCAAGCCTGCCGCGCCCCTGGACCTGGCGCTGTACCTGGCGTTTTTCCCCAGCCTGATCGCCGGGCCGGTGAACCGCGCCGAGCACTTGCTGCCGCAGATCCTGCCGGCCGCGCCGCGCCAGATACTGGAGCCGCAACGGGCCCTGGGGCTGGTGGCGCTGGCGGTGGTGAAGCTGTTCCTGTTCAGCACCTGGCTGGCGAACCACTGGGTAGACCCGGTGTTTGATACACCCAGCGGCTTTTCGCCCGAACAGATCCTGCTGAGCATCTACGGCTACTCGCTGCAGATCTATTTCAACTTCAGCGGTTACACCAACCTGGTCACCGGCATCGCCCTGCTGCTGGGCTTCAGCCTGCCGCGCAACTTTGACTACCCGTACCTGGCGCGCAACCTCAAGGAGTTCTGGGACCGCTGGCACATCAGCCTGTCGAAGTTCATCCGCGACTACGTGTACATCCCGCTGGGCGGCAACCGCAAAGGTTTCTGGCGCAGCAACCTGAACCTGTTCGCGGCCATGGTGATCTCGGGCCTGTGGCACGGCGCCAGCCTCAACTTCCTGATCTGGGGCGCGCTGCATGGCCTGGGGCTGATCGTGTACAAGCTCTACGGCCGCGCCTTCCCCGGCGAGCGGACCTGGCCGGGCGCCGATTTGCTGGCACGCCTGCTGACCTTCCACTACGTGGCCTTTGCCTGGATTTTCTTCCGCAGCGCCACCCTGGAAGACACCCAGGACATGCTGGTCGGCCTCACCCACTTGTCTTTCGACGGCCTGAGCCAAGGCCCATGGGCGGGCATCCTCGCCTGCCTGGCACTGGTGGCGTGCTACCCATGGCTGGTCGCCAGCCTGCGCAAGGGCTTCGCCGCCAGCCAGCGCATCCCGTGGCTGGTGTACCCGGTACCGTTGGGCCTGTTCATTTCCGTGGTCATCTTTGCATCGCCATCGGGCGTGCCGGGGTTCATCTATGCCAGTTTCTAAGTGGTGGGCCAGCCAGCCCTGGAAGGCCGTGCAAGTGACCCTGGGCCTGGTGGTGGCCGCGTTGATTCTGCTGTGGCTGAACCAGACGTCGGTGCGCTTGTACTGCCAGCAGAAGTACCACGCCGATTGCAGCGTACCCGGGCTCAACGACAACGCCGCCTGGACCTTCGGCGCCAACCTGACCCAGGCCATGGACGATGCCCGCAGCGCGTTCTTCGCCCGCATGGATGGCACGCCCACGCCGGAGCCGGTGGTCATCGAACCGGTGGTAGCACCCGAGCCGCAGGTGGTGGAAGTGCCTGAGCCGGTGGTGGTGCCCAAGGTGGAAGCGCCGGTCAAGATCACGCCCCTGACCATCGCCAACCTGAGCCCCAATGACGAAGTATTCTTCGTCGGTGATTCGCTGATGCAGGGGGTGGCGCCGCACATGGCCAACACCCTGCTCAAGCGCTACAAGATCAACAGCGTCAACCTCAGCAAGCAAAGCACCGGCCTTGCCTACCCCGGCTTCTTCAACTGGCCGCTGACGGTGCAGCAGACCTTGCAGGCCAACGCCAACATCCGCCTGATCGTGGTATTCCTGGGGCCTAACGACCCGTGGGACATGCCGGTGGCCAAGGGCAAACCGTTCCTGCGCTTCCACAGCGCGGACTGGGAAGCGTCCTACCGCCAGCGCGTGGAAAGCATCTTCGAGCTGGCCAAGGCCCACCATGTGCAGGTGATCTGGGTAGGGCCACCGAACATGCGCAAGGACAAGCTGTCCACTGCCATGGCCTACCTGAGCGACCTGTATAAAAGCGAAGCCAGCCACTACGGCCAACTGTTCCTGTCGGCCAACGATGTGCTGGGTTACCACGACGACACCTTCTCGCCGTACATGGAAAGTGCCGATGGCAAGAAAGTGAAGACCCGTGTCGATGACGGCATCCATTTCACTACCACCGGACAGAAGCTCATCGCCGAACGGGTGATGTCGCTGATCAATGTCCAGACCCACGATTTAACGGAGCGTTGAATGAAACGACTGCCTGGCCCCATGACGCTGCTGAGCGCCCTGCTGTTGAGCGGCTGCAGCCCGGTCTCGGCCGTCACTACGCAAACCCCGCCCAGCCCTGCCAAGGTGGTGCGCACGGCCAAGGCGGCCGACGCCGATCCCAACCTGCGGCTGCTGCAGAACAAGTTCAGGAACGCCCAGCGCTCGGCGGTCACCGTTGTGCAGCTGGGCGACTCGCACACCGCCGCCGACCTGTTGACCGGCGAGCTGCGCACGCGCTTCCAGCAGGACTACGGCAACGGCGGCATCGGCTTTATCTCCGGTACTGCGGTGCCGGGCACGCGCTATGACCAGGTGCGCATCACTGCGGCGAAAAGCCAGTGGGCCCTGACCTCGGCGCGCAACCAGCACAGCGATCGCTTCCCCCTGGGCGGCTACCTGTCGGTGGCGCAGACGGCCGGCGCCCATGTGCACCTGGAGCCCACCCCGCCTACGGACATGCGCTATCGCGTCTCCACCCTCTACCAGGCTGCCAGCAACAACACCCTGCAGGCCCGCGACGACTACACCCAGATGGCCCGCCCACTGCCTGCCACCAACGGTGAGTGGCGCCTGAGCCCCGCCATCGGCAACCTGGCGTTGCCCATGGACCTGACCTTCGCCAGCGGCCAGAACCTGGCGGTGGGTGGCTGGAACATCCTGGCGCAGAACAACAGCGGCGTGGTGTTCTCCACCTTGGGCATCAACGGTGCGCAGTTCAGCGTGGTGGACAAGTGGCAAGCCGGCTGGCTCGACACCTTGAAGGCGCTCAAGCCTGACCTGCTAATCATTGCCTACGGCACCAACGAAGCTTTCGATGACGACCTGGACCTGGGCCTGTATGAAAGCCAGCAGACCCAGCGCATCCAGCAACTGCGCCAAGCCTTGCCGGGTACGGTGCTGTTGATTGTCGGCGCACCGGATTCGATCAAGAACAAGGGCGCCAGTGGCTGTCAGGCGCGGCAGCCGCGCAGTCTGCATGGGGTAATCGATAGCCAGAAGCGTGTGGCCAGCCAGAACCGTACGCTGTACTGGAGCTGGCAGGCGTTCATGGGTGGGGATTGCTCGATCAACAGCTGGCAAGCCCAGGACCTGGCGCGGCCGGATCTTGTGCACTTCACCAAGGAAGGCTACATCAAGGTGGCGGATGGGCTGTATGACTACCTCGCCTCTCTCATAGCCCCAGCCAAACACTAATCTCCTGTAGCAGCGGCCGCCAGGCCGCGTCGCTGACACCACGCCCTGCCAGAATGACCGCGTCCAGCCCGGACGCGGCCTGACGGCCGCTGCTACAGTGCGGCGGGGGCTGCTCCGGCAATTCTCCACCCATCTGCTCCTTATCCCCCTCCCCCCTTCTGCGCTATCATCCTTGGAATGTCATCTTCTGGCATACCGAATACCTTTTGTCGTCTGCCCATCCCTGCACCTTGCACAAAGGGGCTTGCACGAACAATATTATGGTATACCATAATACAACAACACCAAATCCCATCCCTAAAATGGAGCAGGCCATGAGTTTCGAAATCCGCAAGATCGTCAGCTACACCGAGGAAACCCTCATCGAAGGCGGCAAGGCCACTGATAAACCCGTGACCATGGTCGGCCTGGCCGTGGTGATCAAGAACCCATGGGTGGGCAACGGTTTTGTCGAAGACCTCAAGCCCGTGATCAAGGCCAACTGCTCCGAACTGGGCGCGCTGATGGTGGAACGCCTGACCGCCGCCATCGGCGGTGCCGACAAGATCGAAGCCTATGGCAAGGCCGCCGTGGTAGGCGCCGACGGCGAAATCGAACACGCCTCGGCCGTTATCCACACCCTGCGCTTCGGCAACCACTACCGCGAAGCCGTGAAGGCCAAGAGCTACCTGAGCTTCACCAACAAGCGCGGCGGCCCGGGCACCTCGATCCAGATCCCGATGATGCACAAGGATGACGAAGGCCTGCGCTCGCACTACATCACCCTGGAAATGAAGATCGAAGACGCGCCGCGTGCCGACGAGATCGTGGTGGTACTGGGCGCTGCCAACGGCGGCCGCCTGCACCCGCGCATCGGCAACCGCTACATCGACCTTGAAGAACTGGCCGCAGAAAAAAACAACTAAGGCTTGCAGGAGCGTTCCATGATTCGGCCTACCGCTGAACTCACCCCGGCCGGCACCAGTTACCTGGCGACCGGCCAAGGCCACCCCGTGATCCTGATCCATGGCGTGGGCCTGAACAAAGAAATGTGGGGCGGCCAGATTGTCGGCCTGGCCCCGCATTACAGCGTCATTGCCTACGACATGCTGGGCCACGGCGCCAGCCCGCGCCCGGCACAGGGCACGCCGCTGGGCGGCTATGCCGACCAATTGCTGGAACTGCTCGACCACCTGCAGATCCCCCAGGCCATCATCATCGGTTTCTCGATGGGCGGCTTGGTGGCACGCGCCTTTGCCTTGCACCACCCCACGCGGCTGTCGGGGCTGGTGGTGCTCAACAGTGTGTTCAACCGCAGCGCCGAACAGCGCGCCGGGGTGATCGCCCGCACCGCCCAGGCCGCCGAACACGGCCCGGACGCCAACGCCGAAGCCGCCCTGTCGCGCTGGTTCAGCCGCGAATACCAGGCCGCCAACCCCGCGCAGATCGCCGCCATCCGCCAGACCCTGGCCAGCAATGACCCCCAGGGTTACCTGACCACCTATGAATTGTTCGCCACCCAGGACATGTACCGCGCCGACGACCTGGGCAGCATCCATGTGCCCGCGCTGATCGCCACCGGCGAGCTGGACCCCGGCTCCACGCCGTTGATGGCCCAGCAACTGGCCGAACGCATTCCCGGCGCGCAAGTTGCAGTGCTTGAGGAACAACGGCATATGATGCCGGTGGAGTCGCCGCGCCTGGTCAACCAGATGCTGCTGGACTTCCTGGCCCACGCGCTTACCACCCAGAATCACGCCAAGGGGATCGTTGCATGACTCTCGCCCGTTTTCAGATGTGCATCGACGGCCAATGGGTCGATGCGCTGTCCGGCAAGACCTTCGACAGCCTCAACCCGGCCACCGCCCACGCCTGGGCGCAGTTGCCCGACGCCGACGAAGCCGACGTGGAACGTGCCGTGCAAGCGGCGCAGAAAGCCTTTGAAAGCCCGGCCTGGCGCGGCCTGACCGCCACCGCCCGGGGCAAGTTGCTGCGCCGCCTGGGCGACCTGATTGCCGAAAACAAAGAGCAACTGGCCCAGCTGGAAAGCCGTGACAACGGCAAGCTGATCCGCGAAACCCGCGGCCAGGTGGGCTACCTGCCGGAGTTCTTCCACTACACCGCGGGCCTGGCCGACAAGCTGGAAGGCGGCACCCTGCCGCTGGACAAGCCTGACCTGTTTGCCTATACCGTGCACGAGCCCATGGGCGTGGTCGCCGGCATCATTCCGTGGAACAGCCCGCTGTACCTCACCGCCATCAAGCTGGCTCCGGCCCTGGCGGCGGGCAACACCATCGTGCTCAAGCCGTCCGAACACGCCTCGGCCACCATCCTTGAGCTGGCGCGCCTGGCCCTGGAGGCCGGCATCCCGCCGGGCGTGGTCAACGTGGTCACCGGCTACGGCCCCAGCACCGGCGCGGCGCTGACCCGCCACCCGCTGGTGCGCAAGATCGCCTTCACCGGCGGCGCTGCCACCGCCCGCCACGTGGTGCGCAGCAGCGCCGAGAACTTCGCCAAGCTGTCGCTGGAACTGGGCGGCAAGTCGCCGAACATCATCTTCGCCGACGCCGACCTGGACAGCGCCATCAACGGCGCGGTGGCCGGTATCTACGCCGCCTCCGGGCAAAGCTGCGTGTCCGGCTCACGCCTGCTGGTGCAGGACGAGATCTACGACGAATTCGTCGCCCGCCTGGTGGAACGCGCCCAGCGCATCCGCATCGGCAACCCTCAGGATGAAACCAGCGAGATGGGCCCCATGGCCACCGCCCAGCAACTGGCCGTGGTCGAAGGCCTGGTGGCGGCCGCACTGGCCGAAGGCGCCACCCTGCGCACCGGCGGCAAGCGCGCCCACAGTGACAGCGATGGCTGGTACTACGAGCCCACGCTGTTCGAGTGCGACAGCAACTCGATGAAGATCATGCAGGAAGAAGTGTTCGGCCCCGTGGCCTCGGTGATTCGCTTCAAGGACGAGGCCGAGGCGCTGGCGATTGCCAACGACTCGCAGTTCGGCCTGGCGGCCGGCATCTGGACCCGCGACCTGGGCCGCGCCCACCGGTTGGCCCGCGACGTGCGCTCAGGCATTATCTGGGTCAACACCTACCGAGCGGTGTCGGCCATGGCGCCCATCGGCGGCTTCAAGAACAGCGGCTACGGCCGCGAGAGCGGCATCGATTCGGTGCTGGCCTATACCGAGCTGAAAACGGTGTGGATCAACCTCTCGCAGGCGCCCATGCCCGACCCATTTGTGATGCGCTAAGAGAGCCACTGCCATGATCGAACCCGGCATCTACAAAGAAGTAATGGCGTCCTTCCCTTCCGGCGTGACGGTGGTCACCACCCTGGGCCCGGACGGCGGCATCGTCGGTATCACCGCCAGCGCCTTCAGCGCCTTGTCCATCGACCCGGCACTGGTGCTGTTCTGCCCCAACTATGCCTCCGACACCTACCCGGTGCTGCGCGACAGCAAGCGCTTTGCCATTCACCTGCTGTCGGCCGACCAGAAGGCCGAGGCCTACGCGTTTGCCGGCAAGGGCAAGGACAAGGCCCAGGGCATCGAGTGGCACTTGAGCGAGCTGGGCAACCCGCTGCTGGCCAAGGCCACGGCGATTATCGAGTGCGAGTTGTGGCGTGAATATGATGGTGGCGACCATGCGATCATCGTTGGCCAGGTGAAAAACCTGATATTGCCCCCCGAGCCGGTAACGCCGATGGTTTACCACAAGGGTAAATTGGGGGCTTTGCCTACTATTGTGTGAACCCGTTCCCGAGCTTCGCCCGGTCCCACATGGGCTTGTATTTCCCCTGTGGGACCGGGCGAAGCTCGGGAATAGGCCACCCCATTCAATACAACTGTTTGCATGATAAACTCGCCCATGATTTTCGGCCCTTGTCCGGCCCCCATTCCGGCCCTGAGGTACCCACCCAACTAATCAGAGCGGACCCGATGAAACGCCTGCCACTCGACGACAGCTTCAAGGTCAATCGCAACCCCGTCACCCTGCGCGAAATCGTGCTGGATAAACTGCGCAGCGCCATCATGAATTTCCAGCTGCTACCCGGCGACCGCCTGGTAGAGCGCGACCTGTGCGACCGCCTGGGCGTAAGCCGCACCTCGGTGCGTGAAGCCCTGCGCCACCTGGAATCCGAAGGCCTGGTGGAATTCGCCGACGCCAAGGGCCCGCGCGTGGCCATCATCACCCTGGAAGACGCCCGCGACATCTACGAGCTGCGCTGCGTGCTGGAAGGCCTGATCGTGCAGCTGTTCACGCTCAACGCCAAGGCCAAGGACATCCGCGCCCTGGAAAAAGCCCTGGACGAGAACCGCAAGGCCCTCAACGAAGGCGAACTGACCCAGGTGCTGGACTCGGTGCAAGGCTTCTACGACGTACTGCTGGAAGGCTCGGGCAACCACGTGGCCGCCACCCAGCTGCGCCAGTTGCAGGCGCGCATCAGCTACCTGCGCGCAACGTCCGT
Source organism: gamma proteobacterium L18 (assembly GCA_000497835.1). Lineage (GTDB taxonomy): Bacteria > Pseudomonadota > Gammaproteobacteria > Pseudomonadales > Pseudomonadaceae > Aquipseudomonas. The sequence goes on from KI547179.1 coordinate 37,093, forward strand.
GTCCCAGGAAAACCGCCGCGGCGCCAGTAACCAGGAAATGGAACGCATTGTCGCAGCCATCAAGAGCGGCGACCCGCTGGCCGCCCACCAGGCCTCGGTGGACCACGTACGCGCCGCCGCCAAAGTGGCGCTGGACTACCTGCGCCTGAAGCAGAACGACACCAGCAAGCTGCGTGACATCGCCACCCCCATCGTCCAGAAAGAACCCCGCATAGGGAGTTGATCATGCCCAGCCCGCGCTTTTGCCCCCAATGCGGTGCCGCCAGCCTGGCCAACCAGGTGCCTGCCGGTGATACCCATGAACGGCTGATGTGCACGGGCTGCGGCTACATCCACTACATCAACCCGAAGATCATCGCCGGCTGCATCATCGAGCAGGACGGCAAATACCTGCTGTGCCAGCGCGCCATTCCTCCGCGCCCTGGCACCTGGACCCTGCCGGCAGGCTTCATGGAGGCCGGCGAAACCACCGAGCAGGCAGCCGTGCGCGAGGTGTGGGAAGAGACCGGCGTGCGCGCTGACATCGTCTCGCCGTACTCCATCTTCAGCGTGCCGCGCATCAGCGAGGTGTACATCATCTTCCGCGCCATCGCCGTGGAAATCACCGGCGCCTTCGGCCCGGAGACCCTCGACTACCGCTTCTTCGCCCCTGATGAAATCCCGTGGGACGCCATCTACTACCCAGCCATCCGACAGATCCTCGAACGCTATATCGAGGAACGCCAGGCCGGGGTCTACGGCATTTACATGGGCAACGACGACAGCGGCAACATCCACTTCATCCGCTGACTACACCGCGGTGTCGTCACCCAGCGGGTACCCCTCGACTATGATGATTTCAGCCGTGGCTGCGGTTTCGCGCTGGGCCTTGGCCTGCTGGTATTCGGGCGAGTTATAGCAATCGATGGCGTGCTGGTACGAGGGAAACTCGATGACCACGCTGCGCTGTGGTGTCTCGCGCCCTTCCATGGCAATGCTGCGCCCGCCACGGGCCAGGAACTTCGCGCCATACAAGGCAAATGCCGTGGGCGCACGCTGGGTGTACTCGGTGTATTGCTCAGGGTCGGTGACGTCTACCTGGGCGATCCAATAAGCCTTCATTACTACCTCGACGGTTCCGGTTAAAATTGTATTATGGTATACCAGAATAACGATACAGCCTGCCAGCTATAGGTGAGACAACACATGGCCTTCAATAGCACCGAAGAAATCATCGAAGACTTCCGCCAGGGCAAGATGGTGTTGCTGGTGGATGATGAGGATAGAGAAAACGAAGGCGACCTGCTGCTGGCAGCCGACCGCTGCACCGCCGCCGACATCAGCTTCATGGCCCGCGAAGCGCGCGGCCTGATCTGCCTGACGCTGACCGACGAGCACTGCCAACGCCTCGGGCTAGAGCAGATGGTGCCGGCCAACGGCAGCGTATTCGCCACTGCCTTCACGGTGTCCATCGAGGCCGCCGTCGGGGTGACGACCGGTATCAGCGCCGCTGACCGCGCCCGCACCGTGCAGGCCGCCGTGGCCGCGGGCGCCAGCGCCAACGACATCGTCCAGCCCGGCCACATCTTCCCCCTGCGCGCCCGCGAAGGCGGCGTGCTGACCCGCGCCGGCCATACCGAGGCCGGTTGCGACCTGGCGCGCCTGGCCGGTTTCACCCCCGCCGCGGTCATCGTCGAAGTGATGAACGACGACGGCACCATGGCCCGCCGCCCGGACCTGGAAGTGTTTGCGCGCAAGCACGGCATCAAGATCGGCACCATCGCCGACCTGATCCACTACCGCCTCAGCACCGAGCACACCATCGTGCGCAACGGCGAGCGCGACCTGCCCACGGTGCATGGCACCTTCCGTCTGATTACCTATGAAGACCGCATCGAAGGCGGCGTGCACATGGCCATGGTGATGGGCGATATCCGCCGCGACGACACCACCCTGGTGCGCGTGCACGTGATCGATCCGCTGCGCGACCTGGTGGGCGCCGAATACAGCGGGCCCAGCAACTGGACCCTGTGGGCAGCGTTGCAGCGGGTGGCCGAGGAAGGCCGTGGCGTGGTGGTGGTGCTGGCCAATCATGAGTCGTCCCAGGCCTTGCTGGAGCGCGTGCCGCAGCTGACCCAACCACCGCGGCAGTACAGCCGGTCGCAGTCGCGGATCTACTCCGAGGTGGGGACGGGTGCGCAGATACTGCAGGACATTGGCGTGGGCAAGCTGCGCCATCTGGGGCCGCCGCTGAAGTATGCCGGCTTGACCGGGTACGACCTGGAAGTTGTGGAAAGCATTCCGTTCACAGGGTAGATGCATCAAGGCTGCTGGCCTCATCGCGAGCAAGCTTTGCTCCCACAGTGGTAAGTCCAACATTGTGGGTAGCTTCAACACTGTGGGAGCAAAGCTTGCTCGCGATGAGGCCCTAAAGACCACTCCACATTCAGATCCACAGATAGCCGGTAAGGCGAAACTCTTGTACAAATCTTGGAATACCATAATATGATATTCCAGTAGACCGAAAGAATGTGTCAGGTGCGCCCGCCAGGGACAGCACAAACAACAAGCCCTGACGCGGTCGACCATTACCAGGTCCCCCTGGACCCACTGCTCCCGAAAGGCGGGCGATGTAAAGCCCGCTCAAAACACAACAAATGAGGGCGTACAAATGGTGTTCAACAAAGGTGCTACCGCGGTTCTCGCCGCCGGCATTCTGGCCGTATCCACGAGCGTTGCATTTGCCGCCGACAGCATGAGCTTCGTCAGCTGGGGTGGCAGCACCCAGGATGCACAGAAAGCCGCCTGGGCCGAGCCTTTCAGCAAGTCCCTCAACATCAAGGTGGTGCAGGACGGCCCCACCGACTACGGCAAGCTCAAGGCCATGGTCGACAGCGGCAACGTGCAATGGGACGTGGTCGACGTGGAAGCGGACTTCGCCCTGCGCGCCGCCGCCGAAGGCCTGCTCGAACCGCTGGACTTCAAGGTCATCGACCGCGACAAGATCGACCCGCGCTTCGTCGGCGACCACGGCGTAGGCTCGTTCTACTTCTCCTTCGTGCTGGGCTACAACGAGGGCAAGCTGGGCGCCGGCAAGCCCCAGGACTGGACCGCCCTGTTCGACACCAAGACCTACCCCGGCAAGCGCGCCCTGTACAAATGGCCAAGCCCCGGCGTGCTGGAGCTGGCCCTGCTGGCCGACGGCGTAGCCGCCGACAAGCTCTACCCGCTGGACCTGGACCGCGCCTTCAAGAAGCTCGACACCATCAAGAAAGACATCGTCTGGTGGGGCGGTGGCGCCCAGTCCCAGCAACTGCTGGCCTCGGGTGAAGCCAGCATCGGCCAGTTCTGGAACGGCCGCATCTACGCCCTGCAACAGGATGGCGCGCCGGTAGGCGTCAGCTGGAAACAAAACCTGGTCATGGCCGATTTCCTGGTCATCCCCAAGGGCTCGAAAAACAAGGACGCAGCGATGAAGTTCCTGGCCAATTCCAGCTCGGCCAAGGGCCAGGCGGACTTCGCCAACCTCACCGCTTATGCCCCGGTGAACAAGGACAGCGTGAGCCTGCTCAAGCCTGAACTCGCGCCCAACCTGCCCACTGCCTACGCTAAGGATCAGATCACCCTCGACTTCGCCTACTGGGCCAAAAACGGCCCGGCTATTGCGACACGGTGGAACGAATGGCTGGTCAAATGAAGATGACGGCGGCTTCCCACCGTCACGGCACCGACAGCGCCCCCAGCGCTGTCGGCGCTACCCACGGCAAGGCACCTGCCATGAATACACCGACCCTGGCCCAACGCTGGCGCGGCAGCCGCAATCTGCTGCCGGCCCTGCTGTTCCTGGGCCTGTTCTTCTTTGCACCGTTGATCGGCCTGCTGCTGCGCGGCGTGCTGGAGCCGGTGCCGGGCCTGGGCAACTATCAGGAGCTGTTCGCCAACTCGGCCTACGCCCGGGTGCTGTTCAACACCTTCTCGGTGGCCGGCCTGGTGACGCTGTTCAGCGTACTGCTGGGCTTCCCGCTGGCCTGGGTGATTACCCTGGTGCCGCGTGGCTGGGGCCGCTGGCTGCTGAACATCGTGCTGCTGTCGATGTGGACCAGCCTGCTGGCGCGCACCTACTCCTGGCTGGTGCTGTTGCAGGCCAGCGGGGTGATCAACAAGGCGCTGATGGCCATGGGCATCATCGATCAACCGCTGGAGATGGTGCATAACCTCACCGGCGTGGTGATCGGCATGAGCTACATCATGATCCCGTTCATCGTGCTGCCGTTGCAGGCCACCATGCAGGCCATCGACCCGATGGTGCTGCAGGCCGGCGCCATCTGCGGTGCCAGCCCGTGGACCAACTTCTTCCGAGTGTTCTTGCCACTGTGCCGCTCGGGGTTGTTCTCGGGGGCGTTGATGGTGTTCGTGATGTCGCTGGGGTACTACGTGACGCCCGCGCTGCTGGGTGGCGCGCAGAACATGATGCTGCCCGAGTTCATCGTCCAGCAGGTGCAGTCGTTCCTCAATTGGGGCCTGGCCAGCGCGGCCGCGGCGCTGTTGATCGTCATCACGCTGGTGCTGTTCTACTTCTACCTGAAGCTGCAACCGGAAAGCCCGGTCGGCTCCAGCAACGCGAGGTAAGCCGACATGCTGCTGACCCCCAATGCCATGAGCACGCGCCTGCGTGTCGGCCTGTACACCACCACGGGCATCATCGCGCTGTTCCTGCTGCTGCCCATCGTGTTCATCGTGCTGCTGTCGTTCGGTTCGTCCCAGTGGCTGGTGTTCCCGCCACCGGGCTGGACCAGCAAATGGTACGTGCAGTTCTTCTCCAACGCCGACTGGATGGACGCTGCGCTGTCGAGCCTGAAGGTGGCGATACTCACCACCTTCTTCGCCGTGGCCCTGGGCCTGCCCACGGCCTTTGCCCTGGTGCGCGGCAAGTTCCCCGGCCGGGAAATGCTCTACGGCCTGTTCACCCTGCCGATGATCGTGCCGCTGGTGATCATCGCCGTGGCGGTGTACGCGCTGTTTCTCAAGCTGGGCTACACCGGCACGCTGTTCGCCTTTGTGGTCAGCCACGTGATCGTGGCGTTGCCGTTCACCATCATCTCCATCATCAATTCGCTGAAGCTGTTCGACCAGTCCATCGAGGACGCCGCGGTGATCTGTGGCGCGTCGCGCTTGCAGGCGATCGTCAAGGTGACCTTCCCCGGCATCCGCCCGGGCATGGTGGCCGGCGGCCTGTTCGCCTTCCTGGTGTCGTGGGACGAAGTGGTGCTGAGCGTGATGATGGCCAGCCCTACCCTGCAAACCCTGCCCGTGAAAATGTGGACCACCCTGCGCCAGGACCTGACCCCGGTGATCGCCGTCGCTTCGACGTTGCTGATCGGCCTGTCAGTGCTGGTGATGGTCATCGCCGCCGCCCTGCGTCGGCGCAATGAAATGCGTCTGGGAGTTTCCAAATGAGTGCCGTGATCAACGAAACTGTGCAGCCAGGTAAAACCCTGGTCAGCCTGCGTAACCTGAACAAGCATTACGGCGACTTCGCCGCTGTGGATAACATTTCCCTGGATATCCAGGACGGCGAATTCCTCACCTTCCTGGGCTCCAGTGGCTCGGGCAAAAGCACCACCCTGTCGATGCTGGCCGGCTTCGAGACGCCCAGCAGCGGTGAGATCCTGGTCAGCGGCCAGTCGCTGGTCAACGTGCCGCCGCACAAGCGTGACATCGGCATGGTGTTCCAGCGTTATTCGCTGTTCCCGCACCTGTCGGTGCGCGACAACATCGGCTTCCCCCTGAGCATTCGCAAGCACTCGGCGGACGAGGTGAAGAAGCGTGTCGACGCCATGCTCAAGCTGGTGCAGCTCGAATCATTTGCCCACCGCCGCCCTTCGCAGATGTCCGGCGGCCAGCAACAGCGCGTGGCCATCGCCCGCGCCCTGGTGTACGAGCCACGCATTCTGCTGATGGACGAACCCCTCGGCGCGCTGGACAAGAAACTGCGTGAAGACCTGCAGGACGAACTGCGCCAGCTGCATCGGCGGCTGGGCATCACCATCGTCTACGTCACCCATGATCAGGAAGAGGCCATGCGCCTGTCCCAACGCATCGCCATCTTCAGCCACGGCAAGATCGTCGGCCTGGGCACCGGCTACGACCTGTACCAGAACCCGCCGAATGCCTTTGTGGCGTCGTTCCTGGGTAATTCCAACTTCCTCAAGCTCAAGGCCCAGGGCAACGCGGCCGCCACCTTCGAGAACCAGGCGCTGTCGATTCGCCTCACGCCCAACCTGCGTACCGATCAGGATGTGTTGCTGATGGTGCGGCCGGAAAAGGCCCTGGCGCTGAGCGTGGCCCAGGCCGCCAGCGAACCGCTGCAGGCAGGCTGGAATGAAGTGACGGCCAAGGTGACCGAGGTGTTGTTCTTGGGCGAGAGCCAGACCTGCAGCGTGATTACCGCAGGCGGCACCGCCATGACCGTGAAGGCCCTGAGTGCTGCCGGGATGCCGTTGAAGGCTGGCGATCCGGTGCGGGTGCGTTGGGCCACGGCCGATGCGTGCGTCTACACCGAGTGGGCCGAAGGTGACCTGAACAAGGCGGCTGGCGCGCACTGAGCCTTGATCTCACCTACAACAAAGGCGCCCTTCGAGGCGCCTTGTTTATTTCTGTAGCAGCGGCCGCCAGGCCGCGTCACAAACACCGCGCAATGCTTGGCACACCGCGCGCCATGACGCGGCCTGACGGCCGCTGCTACAGGTTACTCGCCATACGCAAGCTTAGCGGCTTGGGCTTGATGGCCTCGCGTAGCCAGGCACCAATACAACGGACAAGTCACCACCAACCCCACCAACCACGACAAATCCACCCCCTCGATCACATTCGCCCAAGGCCCCACATACAGCGACGTATTGGCAAACGGCAGTTGCACAATGATCCCAATGAAATACGCCACGATCGCATGCAGATTGAAGCGTCCATACACCCCGCCATCCGCCGCAAAAATCGAGGCAATGTCATAGCTGCCGCCCTTGATCAGGTAGAAGTCGATCAGGTTGATCGACGCCCACGGCACCAGCACCAGCAGCAACGCCAGAATCAGCCCGATAAAGTGCGAGATGAAGTTCGACGAAGCCCCCAGCGCCATGAAGCAGCACCCCGCCAACACCACGGCCGACAACACCACCCGCACCTTGATGCTGGGCGTCCAGTTGCCAGCAAAGGTCTGGATCGAGGTGACGATGGAAAGTGTGGCGCCATACAGGTTCAAGGCGTTGTGGCTGATGATATTGGCCAGGAACAGCACCATCAAAATCGGTCCCAGCCCACCGGTGGCCTGCTTCACCGCCGCCATGGCCTCGGTACCTTCAGGTGTGGCCAGCACCGCCACGGCGCCAAAGCTGAACGACAGGATGGTGCCCAGGCAGGCGCCGGCGTAAGTCGCCAGGAACGGTCGGGCGATGCCAATATCCGCCGGCAGGTAGCGCGAATAGTCCGACACGTACGGCGAGAAGCTGATCTGCCAGATGATGCCCAGCGACACCGTCGCCAGAAAGCCCGACAGGTTGAAGGCGCCACGGCTGAAGAAGTCCAGCGGCAGGTCATGGCTGAAGATCATGAAGAAACCGGCCAGCAACGCGCTGCCCATCACCCAGGTGCCGATGCGGTTGAGGGTGTGAATAAACCGGTAGCCAATCACGCCGATAGCGGTGGCGCTTAACGCGCCGATGATGATGCCCGCAGGCAGCGGTACGGCGTTGACGATGCCATGAATCGATTCACCTGCCAGCACGATATTGGAGATGAAGAAGCCTACGTAGATAATCGCCGCGAAGAACACGATCAGCAGGGCGCCATAGCGGCCGAACTGGCCACGGCTTTGCACCATCTGCGGAATACCCATGCGCGGGCCCTGGGCCGAGGCCAGGGCAATCACCAGCCCGCCAATCAGGTGGCCGAGCACGATTGCGATCAGCCCCCACAGCAAATTGAGGTGGAACACTTGCACCACCATGGCCCCGGTCACGATCGGCAGGGGGGCGATATTGGTGCTGAACCACAAGGTAAAGAGATCGCGCGCCTTCCCATGGCGCTCAGCTAACGGCACGTAATCCACCGTATGGTTTTCGATCAACTGCGTCTGTTCGGTCTTCTGGGACATGGATGCACTCGATTCTCTATTTTTGTCTTTGTATGGAAATGCAATTCGGAGGCCGTTCATCGACGCCCTCTCGAACGAACACCATATTATGGTATTCCAAGCTTTCCACAAGCATAAACTTGGCATACCATCAGACAATAAAGCGGCATAAAACCAATTCAGCCGCCTCTACCGAGGAACACCAAATGATCGACGCCACCGTCTACAAAAACGTCATGGGCTCCTTCCCTTCGGGCGTGACCGTGATCACCACCCTGGACGACGATGGCCAGATCGTGGGCCTCACCGCCAGCGCCTTCAGTTCGCTGTCCATGGACCCGGCCCTGGTGCTGTTCTGCCCCAACTACAGCTCCGACTCCTACCCCGTGCTGATCAAGAACAAACGCTTTGCCATTCATTTGCTGTCCGGCCAGCAACAGGCCGAGGCGTACGCATTTGCGCGCAAGGGCAAGGACAAGGCCGCCGGCATCGAGTGGACCCTCAGCGAGCTGGGCAACCCGCTGCTGGCAGGCGCCGTGGCCATCATCGAGTGTGAGTTGTGGCGTGAGTACGAAGGCGGCGACCACGCCATCATGGTCGGCGCGGTGAAGAACCTGATCGTTCCCGAGCAGGGCGACAGCCCGCTGGTGTACTGCCGCGGCAAGATGGGCGCGCTGCCGGCCTTCGCATAAAGACATTGCAGATTATTGGTATTATGGTATACCAATAATACGACCGCAGCGCCTAGCGCTCCCTACCGCATCAGGCCCGCTTGTGGCGGGTCAAAAACAAAAGATCCGAGGTACGCGTCATGAAGTTTTCCCTGTTCGTGCATATGGAACGCTGGGATGAGCAAGTCAGCCACCGGCAGCTGTTCGAAGACCTGACCGAGCTCACCCTGCTGGCCGAGAAAGGCGGTTTCAGCACTGTCTGGATCGGCGAACACCACGCCATGGAATACACCATTTCGCCTAGCCCGATGCCGCTGCTGGCGTACCTGGCCGGCAAGACCACCACCATCCACCTGGGCGCCGGCACCATCATCGCGCCGTTCTGGCACCCACTGCGGGTGGCCGGTGAATGCGCCCTGCTGGACGTGATCAGCAACGGCCGCATGGAAGTGGGCCTGGCCCGCGGTGCCTACCAGGTGGAGTTCGACCGCATGGCCGGCGGCATGCCCGCCAGCAGCGGCGGCAACGCCCTGCGCGAGATGGTGCCGGTGGTGCGCAAACTGTGGGAAGGCGACTACGCCCACGACGGCGACATCTGGAAATTCCCCACCTCCACCAGCGTGCCGAAACCAGTGCGCACGCCACCGATCTGGATCGCCGCCCGCGACCCCGACTCGCACAACTTCGCCGTGGCCAATGGCTGCAACGTCATGGTCACGCCGTTGATGAAAGGCGATGAAGAAGTAGTCGACCTGAAGAACAAATTCGAAGCCGCGCTGGCCAACAACCCAAGCATCCCGCGCCCGCAACTGATGGTGCTGCGCCACACCCACGTGCACGCCAAGGACGACCCGGACGGCTGGCAAGTGGGCGCCAAGGCCATCTCGCGCTTCTACCGCACCTTCGACGCCTGGTTCGGCAACAAGACCGTGCCGGTGAACGGCTTCCTCGACCCAAGCCCGGAAGAGAAATTCGCCGAACGGCCGGAGTTCCAGCTGGAGAACATCCGCAAGAACACCATGATCGGCACGCCGGAAGAGATCGTGGCGCGGATCAAGTACTACCAGGAACTGGGGGTGGACGAGTTCAGCTTCTGGTGTGACAACAGCTTGCCGCATGAAGAGAAGCGCAAGTCGCTGAAACTCTTCATTGATCACGTGGTGCCAGCGTTCCGCTGAGTATGCCGACCCCTGTAGCCGCTGCCGCCAGGGAAAAAATCTGCTTACGATTTTGTGCTCGGGGATCTATCTGCCTGCCGCTAAGGTAACGCCTCCACCGCGTTACCTACTCCCGCGACAAGGCCTCAAATGCCGCTATACGCCGATGCTGAAATTCTCATTCGGGCAAATCTGCACCGGATTGCCCAAGGTGAGCGCGTCCGAACCATAGCTATCGGCGTTTTGACCGAAATTCAGCATGCTGCTATCAACAACCACAAGGAAGCTGCTGGGCTCCCGCTGCTGGAGAACCCGGAAATTATTTTCCTGGGCAAGCATGCCTATGACAGTCGCGTGCTTCGCGATGGCTATACGATCGAGGACGTAATCACTCAAGTACAATTCGCTTTGGCGGACAGCGCTCGAGTCGTTGAGTCGGTCAAGATGACCGCGCTCAAAAGCACCTGCTTACGTGCAGATGGCTACGGGAATGAAGTGTTGGACGAGGCCGTTTTCGAGCTGACGACCCGCAAGCCCAGAGCCGAGCTGTATTCGATCGTCCCGAAGGGGGATAAGGTCAAACCCAAACGCCAGGCAAAATAAAGGCCGCTATAAGCGGCCTGGATGAAGCAAGAATACACTCGCCCGGATAACTTGACGCTTGACCGGCGCACCAGTGTCTTCTTGAATCAAAGACTACGCCTGTGCTCAGTCAAGGTCAAGACAACTACTAAGGGCTGCGGACCGAATGGCCTAGGAGCGGCCAGCCACAAGGGCCAGCCTGTTGTAGCAATGTGTGTACTGATCAAGAACCTGCAATTGCGCCTGTTCCAACGGCGACATTTACATCCTCCACCGGCTTGATCCGCACCACCTCCCGCGCCACCGTCCACACGATGACCGCCGCAACAATGTCGAAAATCGCCAGCACCACGAACAGCGGGCTGTAACCCACCTGCGTCACCAGCACGCCAAACACGGCAGTGAAGGCCGCTGCGCCAAGGAAGCCGAACATGCCGCCAGCACCGGTGGCGGTCGCCACTTCGTTCTTGCCGAACGAGTCGGAAGTAATGGCATACAGCGCGCCCGACAAGGTCTGGTGAGCGAAACCGCCTACGCACAGCAGGGCAATCGCCATGTACGGGCTGTCCACCAGACCGATGCAGGCCGGGCCGATCATGCACGAGCAGCCGAACAGCATGACCATTTTGCGCGAGGTGAACAGCGACACTTTGCAGTAGCGGTGGAAGATCGGGCTCAGGTAGCCGCCCAGCACGCAGCCAAGGTCCGCGGCCAGGAACGGCAGCCAGGCGAACATCGCGATTTCCTTGATGTTCATGTGCCGTTCGGTCATCAGGTACAGCGGGATCCAGGCGTTGAAGGTCTGCCAGGCCGGCTCGGAGAGGATGCGCGCCGAGGCGATGGCGTAGAAGTTGCGGCTGGCGACGATCTTTTTCCAGCTGCCGCGCTGCTTGGGCTCTTCCTTGAAGTGCGCTTCCTGGCCGCTGAGGATGTACTCGCGTTCTTCGGCGCTCAGACGTTTTTGATCACGCGGGTGTTTGTACAGGAACAGCCAGCCCACGCTCCAGACGATGCCGGCGGCGCCGACGATCAGGAAGGCCAGCTGCCAGCCGCTGTGCAGGATCGCCCACACCACCAGTGGCGGTGCCAGCAGTGCGCCGACGGACGAGCCGATGTTGAACCAGCCGATGGCAACGGAGCGCTCCTTGGCCGGAAACCATTCGGTGGTGGCCTTGACGCCAGCCGGCAGGCCGGCCGCTTCGGTCAGCCCCAGCAAGCCGCGCAGGAATGCCAGGCTCTGCCAGCCCGTGGCCATTGCCGCGCCAGCACACGCCAGGGACCACGCCACGGCGAATACCGCAAAGCCCATCTTGGTGCCGATGGCATCCAGGATGTAACCGGCAATCGGCTGCATCAGCGCGTAGCAGATCTGCCAGGCGACTACGATGTGGGAGTACTGCTCGGTGGTAATGGTCAGTTCGCTCATCATCGTGGGCGCTGCGACCGACAGGGTGTTACGGGCCAGATAGTTGACGATCAGGCCGCCCATGACCAGGGCCACCATCCACCAACGGATGCCTTTTATCTTCATCACATCACCTTGATTGTATTTTTGTTAGGTGAGCGTTATCCACAGGAGGGAGTCGCGCCTTCGACACATTTAGTCATACGTTGTCGTATAACCACCTTATAGCGATACTGGCGATTAGGTGTCAATGCCGATTAAGCGCTTGGGAGATTGACAGCGACAGGCTGCGCTCCCAATAATTCGCGACAAGTTGTACGATGACATCCAAACCATAACAATGAACAAGAGGCCAGAGCCGCCCATGACCACCCCAAGCAAACCCTTCAATCGCCTGCTGCTGACCGGTGCCGCTGGCGGCCTGGGCAAGGAACTGCGCCAACGCCTGAAACCTTTCTGCCGCACCCTGCGCCTGTCCGACATCGCCAGCATTGGCGCGGTGGATGGCAAGAACGAAGAATTTCAGTTGTGCGACCTTTCCGACAAACAGGCGGTGCATCACCTGGTCGAGGGCGTGGACGCCATCGTGCATTTTGGGGGCGTGTCGGTTGAACGGCCGTTCGAGGAAATCCTGGGCGCCAATATCTGTGGGGTGTTTCATATCTATGAAGCGGCGCGCCGTCATGGCGTGAAGCGGGTGATCTTCGCCAGCTCCAACCACGTGATCGGTTTCCACAAGCAGACCGAAGTGCTGGATGCCCACAGTGCACGCCGCCCGGACAGCTATTACGGCTTGAGCAAATGCTATGGCGAGGACATGGCCAGTTTCTACTTTGACCGCTATGGCATCGAGACGCTGACCATCCGCATCGGCTCCTCGTTCGCCGAACCGCAGAACCGCCGCATGCTCAGCACCTGGCTGAGCTTCGATGACCTGACGCAGTTGATTGCGCGCGGGCTTTATACCGACGGCATCGGGCACACCGTGGTGTACGGCGCCTCCAACAACACCCCGAACTGGTGGGACAACCGCTACGCCGCGCATCTGGGTTACCAACCCAAGGACAGCAGCGAACCGTTCCGTGCCAAGGTGGAAGCGCAGCCAATGCCGCCAGCCGATGACCCGACCATGGTGTACCAGGGTGGCGCCTTCGTGGCAGCCGGCCCATTCGGCGACAACTGAAAACGCGACATTGGCTGCGATCGCGTTGGGACCTGCCGTGGGAGCGGGCTCTGCCCGCGAAAGCGACACCGAGTAGTACCAGTGGTACTGCGGCGTCCTTTTCGCGGGCAGAGCCCGCTCCCACATCTGCCGGTGTTGCCGCAGGATCAGTGGTTGTAGGCGCTTTCGTTATGCTCACCCAGATCCAGCCCCAACTCCTCCGTCGCCTCGTCCGCCCGCAAGCCAATCACCACCTTGATCACCTTCAGGATGATCCAGCTCACCGCAAAGCAATACACAAAGGTGAACGCCACGCCCTTGAACTGCGCCAGCAGTTGCCCGGCGATGGTGACGTTTGGCACATACCCACCCAATGACGGCACGCAGAACACCCCTGTCAGCAACGCCCCGACGATACCGCCGATGCCATGCAGGCCAAACACGTCCAGGCTGTCGTCGTAACCGAAGCGGCGCTTGAGGCTGGTGGCCCCCAGGTAGCAGATCACCCCGCACAGCAGGCCGATGGCCAACGCACCACCCGTGCCCACATAGGCGCACGCCGGCGTGATGCCGACCAGGCCCGCCAAGGCACCACTGGCCAGACCCAGGGCGCTGGGGCGGCCGGCCTTGAACCATTCGGTGAACATCCAGCCGATGATGCCGGCGCAGGCGCCCAGTTGGGTGTTGATCATGACGATGCCGGAGATGCCACTCAGGCCACCGCCCGAGCCGATGTTGAAGCCGAACCAGCCTACCCACAGCATGGCCGCGCCGACCATGGTGAAGCTCAGGTTATGCGCCGGCATGGGCGTGTGTGGATAACCCTTGCGCTTGCCCAGCAGGATGCACGCGGCCAGCGCCGCGACGCCGGCGTTGATGTGCACGGCGGTGCCACCGGCATAGTCCAGGGTGCCCCAGTTGTGCATCAACGCCCCTGCCCCGCCCCACACCATGTGGGCGATGGGCGCGTAGACCAGGGTGAACCACACGGCCATGAAGATCAGCGCTGCCGAGAACTTCATGCGTTCGGCAAAGGCGCCAGCGATCAATGCCGGGGTGATGATGGCGAAGGTCATCTGGAAGGTCACGAACACGCCTTCGGGGATGTCGCCGACGATGCTGTCGGCGTTCATGCCGGCCAGGAACACCCGGCTCAGGCCGCCGACGAAGCTGTTTAAGGTGACTTGGCCGTCGACCATGTTGGTGGTGTCGACCACCATGCTGTAGCCGTAGATCACCCACAGCACGCCCACCACACCGGCGATGCCGAAGCATTGGGTAAACAGCGAGAGCATGTTCTTGGCACGCACCAGGCCACCATAGAACAGCGCAAGGCCCGGCAGGCACATGAACAGTACCAGCACGGCGGCGGTGATCATCCAGGCGCTGCTGCCCAGGTTCAGCACGGGCGGCGGGGTGTCGGCGGCGTGGGCCAGGGGGGATAGAAGGGTTAATGCGAGGAGGGAGATGCCGGGTAGACGGTTGACCATTTTCGAAGCTCCTGCGAGGAATGGAAGGTTGTCTGGCAGCAAGCTAAGTGGAGGGAGTATCGGGCCTTTCAGACCTCTCATTTTTGGTGTTGCTGATGGCCTCATCGCGAGCAAGCTTTGCTCCCACAGTGGTGATGCAACTCACAGTGCTTGGCAGCACTGTGGGAGCAAAGCTTGCTCGCGATGAGGCCAACACAGCCACCCTCACAACCAAGCCTTGCCCCCCAGCGAATCAGTAACCGGAACCAGGGATCCAGCTGGTGCCGGCCAACGGCACCCGCGCCATGGCCGCCGCTTCCACGGTCAGCGCCACCAGGTCCTCAGGGTCAAGGTTGTGCAGGTGCGACTTGCCGCACGCTCGCGCCATGGTCTGCGCCTCCAGCACCAGCACCCGCAGGTAGTTGGCCAGGCGCCGGCCGCCTTCCACCGGGTCCAGGCGCTTGGACAGCTCCGGATCCTGCGTGGTGATGCCCGCCGGGTCGCGGCCGTTCTGCCAGTCATCGTAGAAACCGGCCGCCGAGCCGATTTTCTTCAGTTCTTCGTCCAGACGCGGATGGTTGTCGCCCAGCGCGATCAGCGCCGCCGTACCGATGGCTACCGCATCCGCGCCCAGGGCCATGGCCTTGGCCACGTCGGCGCCGTTGCGAATGCCACCGGAGACAATCAACTGCACCTTGCGATGCATGCCCATCTCCTGCAAAGCCTGTACCGCTTGCGGGATGGCCGGCAGAATCGGGATGCCGACGTGCTCGATGAACACTTCCTGCGTCGCGGCGGTACCGCCCTGCATACCGTCCAGCACGATCACGTCAGCGCCCGCCTTCACCGCCAGCTTCACATCGTAATACGGCCGGCTGGCGCCGATCTTCACGTAGATGGGCTTCTCCCAATCGGTGATTTCGCGGATCTCGGCAATCTTGATGGCCAAGTCATCCGGCCCGGTCCAGTCCGGGTGGCGGCAGGCCGAACGCTGGTCGACACCGATCGGCAGCGTGCGCATGCCAGCTACACGCTCGGTCACTTTCATGCCCAGCAACATGCCGCCGCCCCCCGGTTTCGCCCCCTGACCGAGCACGATCTCGATGGCGTCGGCCTTGCGCAGGTCGTCCGGGTTCATGCCGTAGCGCGACGGCAGGTACTGATACACCAGGTGCTGGGACTGGCCGCGCTCTTCCGGGGTCATGCCGCCGTCACCGGTGGTGGTGCTGGTACCGGCGATGGTGGCACCACGGCCCAGGGCTTCCTTGGCGTTGGCCGACAGCGCGCCGAAGCTCATGCCGGCGATGGTCACCGGGATTTTCAGGTGGATGGGCTTCTTGGCGAAGCGGTTGCCCAGGATCACGTCGGTGCCGCACTTCTCGCGGTAGCCTTCCAGCGGGTAACGCGACACGCTGGCGCCCAGCAGCAACAGGTCATCAAAATGCGGCACCTTGCGCTTGGTGCCGCCGCCGCGAATATCGTAGATGCCGGTTTCGGCGGCACGCTGGATTTCCTGAATGGTCAGGCGGTCGAAGGTGGCGGACTCGCGCAGCACCGGAGGGTTCTTCTCGCTCATTTCAATGCTCCTCAGTACGCGGACGCGTTATCGACTTTGAAGTTGTACAGCTGACGGGCCGAGCCGTAGCGCTTGAAGTCGCTGGCCTGGTGGGCGAAGCCTGCGCGGTTGAGCAGTTCCTGCAGCTCTTCCAGGTGCTCGGCGCGCATCTCTTTTTCGATGCAGTCCGAGCCCAGGGACTCGACCTTGCCCTTCACGTAGATGTGGGTTTCATACAGCGAGTCGCCCAGCGCATCGCCGGCATCGCCGCACACCACCATACGCCCGGCCTGGCCCATGAAGCAGCTCATGTGGCCGATGCTACCGCCAACGACGATGTCGATGCCCTTCATGGAAATGCCGCAACGCGCGCCAGCATCGCCTTCAATCACCAGCAAACCGCCATGGGCCGTGGCCCCGGCCGCCTGCGAGGCGCTGCCCTTGACCCGCACATAGCCGCTCATCATGTTCTCGGCGCAACCGACGCCGACGTTGCCATGCACGGTGATCGAGGCCTTCTGGTTCATGCCCGCGCAGTAGTAGCCGGCATGGCCCTGAATATCGATGGACACCGCTTCGTTCACGCCCACGGCGAGGTTGTGCTTGCCGTTGGAATGGGTGACTACCCATTCGCGGTCTTCAACGTTGTTGACCTGGTCGTGCAGCGCCTGGTTAAGGTCGCGCACGCTGGCAGTGGAAAGGTCGATGGTTTTCATGTGCGTGCTCCTTAGGCCGACTCGCGTTCCCAGACGTAAAGGGTGGCCGGTGCCGGCTCCCAGATTTTCGCGTTCTCGATGCCCGGCAGGCTCGACAGCGCCTGATACTCCGAGGCCATGGCCACGTAGTCGTCGGTCTCGGCGAGGATGGCCGGCTTGCAGGCGATCGGGTCGCGGATCACCGCGAAGCCGTTGCGGGTGCCGATGGCAAAGGTGTAGAAGCCGTCGAGGTTTTCCAGCGAGTTATCCAGCGCTTCTTTCAGCGAGTCACCCTGCTGCAGGCGCCAGGTGAGGTAGCCGGCGGCCACTTCGGTGTCGTTGTCGGTCTCGAACGTGATGCCTTCACGCTTGAGTTCCTGGCGCAGGCGGAAGTGGTTGGACAGCGAGCCGTTGTGCACCAGGCACAGGTCGGCGCCGGTGGAGAACGGGTGGCTGCCTTCCATGGTGACCGCGCTCTCGGTGGCCATGCGGGTGTGGCCGATGATGTGGCTGCCCTTCATGCCGGCCAGGCCGAAGCGCTGGGAAATTTCCCGTGGCAGGCCCATGCCCTTGAGGATTTCGATGCTCTGCCCGGCGCTCATAATGCGCAGTTCAGGTGCCAGCTCGGCCAGCGCAGCGCGGGCGCTCGCTTCGTCGGTGTTGACCTTGAGCACCGCGGCCGTGGCGTTCTGGAACCAGTCCAGCGAGCAACCCAACTGCCCTTCCAGGGCGCTCATCAGCCCGTGAAAATCGAAACCTTCGGTGGTGCTTTGCAGGGTCAGCTTGACCCAGCCATCGGCCACTTCGTCACCGTAGATGGCAAAGCCGGCACTGTCCGGGCCGCGGTCGGTCATGGCCTCCAGCATCGGTTCGAACAGCTTGCCCAGCTGGGCTTCGAGCTGCGGGTTCTTCAGGTACAGCCCCACGATTCCACACATAACAGGTCTCCTTCACTGTGCGGCACAGGCGCCGCCAGCGCTTTATTGAAGGGAAATAATCAGAAGAATTCGGTGTAGCGCTGGATCTCCCAGTCGGAGACGTGGCGGCTGTATTCCACCCACTCCATGCGCTTGAGCTTGATGAACTCGCCGACGATTTCCTGGCCCAGCACTTCGCTGAACAGTGGGTCGGCTTCCAGTGCGTCGCAGGCTTCCTTGAGCGATTGCGGCAGGGTCTTGATGCCGCGTGCGGCGATCTCTTCCAGGCTCAGCTTGTAGAGGTTTTCGTTGCACACCTGGTCGGGCATCAACTGGCGGTCGATGCCGTCCAGGCCGGCGGCAATGATGGCGGCGGTGACCAGGTACGGGTTGCAGCCGGCATCCGGCAGGCGGAATTCCAGGCGGCCGTAGGGCACACGGACCATGGCCGAGCGGTTGTTGGAGCCGAAGGCGATGAACGCCGGGGCCCAGGTGGCGCCGGACAGCGAGTTGCCCACCACCAGGCGCTTGTAGGAGTTGACCGTGGGCGCGGCGAAGGCACACAGCGCCGGGCCGTGGGCCAACAGGCCGGCGGCAAAGTGATAGGCCAGTTTCGACAGGCCCATGCCGCTGGGGTCGCTGGCGTCATGGAACAGGTTCTTGTTGTCGGCGCTGGCGATCGAAAGGTGGAAGTGCATGCCATTGCCGGCGCGCTTGGGGTCGGGCTTGGGCATGAACGAGCAGATCATGCCCAGGTCGTTGGCGATCTCGCCGGCGGCCATGCGGAAGAAGGTGAAGCGATCCGCCGAGGTCATGGCGTCGCTGTAGGTGTAGTTGATCTCGAACTGGCCGTTGGCGTCTTCATGGTCGATCTGGTAGATCTCGAAGTCGACCTTTTGCAGGGCTTCGGTCAGGCGCTCGAGGAATTCGCGCGAGCGCGACAGGCCTTTGTAGTCGTAGCACGGCTTGTCGAGGTTATCGCTGGCGTCCACCAGCTGCAGCTTGCCACCGGCGTCGCGGCGCATCAGGTTGAATTCCGGCTCCAGCCCGGTGTTCAGCGTCCAGCCCTTGTCGGCCAAGCGCTGCACCTGTTGCTGCAAGACGTAGCGGCTGTCATAGGGGTGCGGTTTGCCGTCGACATGACCGATGCACACCACGCGGCCGTAGCCTGGCTGCCACGGCACCGGGGTCAGGGTGGACAGGTCGCCACGGGCCATGAAGTCCGGGCCGTGGGGTTCCATGCCCATGCCGCAGATGGCGAAGCCGGCGAAACCCGCGCCTTCCTCGGCCACGGTCTTGAGGCCACACACCGGCACCGATTTGGTCTTGGCGGCACCGTGGATATCGACGAACTGCGCCAGCACGTACTTGATCCCGTGCTGCTCGATAATGCGCTGGGTTTCTTCTGGCAACATGTGCACTTCACTCCTCGCGACTGGCTGGCTGATCGATTATTCCGCTAACGAAACTTACTTTCCCAATAGGAATGCAAGCCGCTTGCCAGATTTGCCGATGCTGCTCAGCCGACGAGAAAACGAGCTTTGTGCGCTGTCTATATGGGAATATAGTTTTCCCAGGGGGAATACCACCAAACGCCGAACGGCGGAGGTCCCCGAATTTGCACTTTCGTGGTGCGAAACTAATATTAATGTACAGAAACCGTGCAGGCCTTTATGAACATGCCTATCGACCCCCAACCGCGTTTGAAGCTGGAGCAGTACCTGGGGATGCAGATCAAGCGCCAGCGCCAGGCGCAGGAACTCAAGCTGGCCGACGTGGCCCGCATCGCCGGTATCAGCCAGGGCATGCTGAGCAAGATCGAAAATGCCCAGGTGTCCACCAGCCTCGACACCCTAAGCCGCCTGTGCGACGTACTGGGCATGCCCATGTCCAAGCTGTTCAGCCAGTATGACCAGCAAGGCAGCAGCGCCTTGCTGGTGAAGGCCGATGAAGGGCTGGAGGTGGTGCGCCGCGGCACGGAGAAGGGCCACACCTATCACCTGCTGAACCACACCCGCGGGCCGAAGAAGAGCTTCGAGGCGTACATGGTCAGCATGGACGACGCCAGCGAGGAGTTTCCGACCTTCTCGCACCCGGGCACCGAGTTTCTGCATTTGCTGGAAGGGGAGTTGATCTACCGCCACGGTAACCAGCTGTACCGCATGGAGGCGGGCGACAGCCTGACCTTCGACGGCGAGATCCCCCATGGGCCGGAGCAGTTGGTGCAGGTGCCGATCAAATTGTTGTCGATCATGAATTACGGCACCGAAAACCCTTAGATTTGCGGCGCTTCTGACGCGACCTGTCGGCCGCTGCTACAGGGACCGCGCAAAACCTGTAGCAGCGGCCGCAAGGCCGCGTCAGGGCCACATAAATTTCCTGTCAGTTAAAAAACTTTCATCGCCCCCTCTAGACGCCCTCCGCGCTTTCCCCTATAAAACCCACCAAGGAATATTTTATTCCCCACAGGCAATTTCCTGTGGGACGCCTTTTTTCGCCCTGCGATGAGCTGCCGCCACCCTTCCCCCGAGGACAAGCCATGCAACACGAAAAACACCAATTCATTCTCAAGATAAGCTGCCCGGCCACGTCGGGCATCGTGGCGGCGGTGACCTCGTACCTGGCGGGCAACGCGTGCTACATCGGCGAGATGGCCCAGTTCGACGACGAACTCAGCGGGCGGTTTTTCATGCGGGCGGTGTTTCGCTTCAACGACGGCCACGTCGGCGATATCGATCAACTCAAGGCCGGCTTTGTCGACGTGGCCGGTCAGTTCGACATGGACTGGGAGCTGCACGACAACAGCCAGCCCATGCGCGTGCTGCTGATGGTGAGCAAGTTCGACCACTGCCTCACCGACCTGCTGTACCGCTACCACAAGGGCGAGATGGACATGACCATCACCGCCATCGTCTCCAACCACCTGGAGCTGCGGCCCATGGCCGAGCGCGAGGGCATCCGCTTCATCTACCTGCCCGTGACCAAGGACACCAAGGCAC
>KI547179.1:58308-96172 GCA_000497835.1 gamma proteobacterium L18
GAAGCCGAGCTGATGAAGGTGGTGGACGAAACCCAGACCGACCTGGTGGTGCTGGCCCGCTACATGCAGATCCTCTCCGACGATCTGTGCAAGCAACTGTCGGGGCGCGCCATCAACATCCATCACTCGTTCCTGCCCGGTTTCAAGGGCGCCAAGCCCTACCACCAGGCCTACCAGCGCGGCGTGAAGTTGATCGGTGCCACCGCCCACTACGTCACCAGCGACCTGGACGAAGGCCCGATCATCGAGCAGGAAGTGCAGCGCGTGGACCACGCCTACCTGCCCGATGACCTGGTCGCCATCGGCCGCGACACCGAAACCGTGGCACTGTCCAAGGCGGTGAAATACCACCTGCAGCACCGCGTATTCCTCAACCAGGACCGTACGGTGATCTTCCGGTGAACAGTCTCAAGTTGATCGACGGCAAGGCTGCGGCAGCCGGGGTGCTGCGCCAGGTGAAAGCCGACATCGTCCAGCACGGTATCCACCCTGCCCTGGCGGTGATTCTGGTGGGCGATGATCCGGCCAGCCACGTGTACGTGCGCAACAAGATCCTGCGCGCCGAGGAAGCCGGCATCCGCTCGCTGGAATACCGCCTGCCCGCCGACACCACCCAGGCTGAAGTGCTGGCCTTGATCGCGCGGTTGAACGCTGACAGCAGCGTCAACGGCATCCTGCTGCAACTGCCGCTGCCGGCCCATATTGAAGAAGCCTTGGCCTTGCAGGCCATTGCGTCGGCCAAGGACGTGGACGGTTTTCACAGCGAAAACGTCGGCGGCCTCAGCCAGGGCCGCGACGTGCTCACGCCCTGCACGCCCAGCGGCTGCATGCATTTGCTGCAGGCCACCCTGGGCGACCTGAGCGGCAAGCACGCGGTGGTCATCGGCCGCTCCAACATCGTCGGCAAACCCATGGCCGCCCTGCTGTTGCAGGCCCATTGCTCGGTCACCGTGCTGCACTCGCGCAGCGTCAACGCCCGCGAGCTGTGCCGCCAGGCCGACATCGTGGTGGCCGCCGTCGGCCGCCCGCAGATGATCGACGCCGACTGGCTCAAACCCGGCTGCGTGGTCATCGACGTGGGCATCAACCGCATCGACGACAACGGCCGCAGCCGCCTGGTGGGCGACGTCGACTTTGCCAGCGCGCTGCCGGTGGCGGCCGCCATCACCCCGGTGCCCGGTGGCGTAGGCCCCATGACCATCGCCTTCCTGATGAAAAACACCCTGACCGCTGCGCTGCAGCAGGCCAACACCCCACGCAGTCTGTCGGAGGCCCCATGCCTTTCAACCTGTTGAAATATGGCCTGAGCGCGGAGTACCCGGTCGAGGTCGACCTGCCCGCGCCCAAGGAACTCAAACCCCGCTACGACGTGGTGATCATCGGCGGTGGCGGTCACGGGCTGGCCACGGCCTATTACCTGGCCAAGTACCACGGCATCACCAATATCGCCGTGCTGGAAAAGTCCTACCTGGGCGGCGGCAACACCGCACGCAACACGGCGGTGATCCGCTCCAACTACCTGACCAGCGAAGGGGTGAAGTTCTACGCAGAATCGGTGCGTATGTTCGAAGGCCTGTCCAACGAGTTCGACTTCAACATCATGTACTCGCACCGTGGCCAGCTGACCCTGGCCCACACCGACGCCACCGTGCGCTCGTTCCGCCAGCGCGCCGAAGTGAACAAGCATTTCGGCGGCCGCACCGAGATGATCGACCGCCAGCAGATCCGCGAACTGGTGCCCACTCTCAACCTGGACCCCGGCCACCTGCCGGTGATCGCCGGGCTGTGGCACATGGACGGCGCCACCGCCCGCCACGACGCCGTGGCCTGGGGCTACGCCAAACAGGCGGCCAAGCGCGGCGTGGAGATCCACCAGCTCACCGAAGTGCAGGAACTGGTGATCGAGAACGGCGCCATCACCGCCGTGAAGACCAACCGCGGCACCGTCCAGTGTGGCTGCGCGGTACAGGCCATCGCCGGCATGAGCTCGCAGATGATGGCCAAGGCCGGCATCCGCTCGCCCATCCAGACTTTCCCGTTGCAGGCCATGGTGACCCAGCCGTTCAAGCCGTTCCTCGACCCGCTGGTGAGTTCCTCGGCGCTGCACTGCTACGTGCAGCAGACCAGCCGTGGCGAAGTGGTATTCGGCGGCGGCTCCGATCCGTACCCGCTGTTCAACACCCGCTCCACACTGGACTTGAAGGAAAGCCTGTTGGCCCACGCCATCGAGATGTTCCCGTTCCTGGCCAACGCCAAGCTGATGCGCCAGTGGGCCGGCATCACCGACATGACCCCGGACTACAGCCCGATCATGGGCCTGAGCCCGGTGAAGAACTACTACCTGGACGCCGGCTGGGGCACCTGGGGCTTCAAGGCCACGCCCATCTGCGGCAAGACCATGGCCGAACTGGTGGCCAGCGGCGGCAAGGTGCCGGAGCTGATCAAGCCGTTCAGCCTGGCGCGCTTCAGCACCTTCAAGCAGGTCAACGAAATGGGCGCCACCGCGGCCAGCCACTGAGGATCGGACGATGAAAATCATGAATTGCCCGCTCAACGGGCCGCGCAACATCAGCGAATTCACCTACGGCGGCGAGTTCAAGGCCATGCCCGACCCGGCCACCTGCAGCGACGCCGAATGGGCCGACTACGTGTTCAACTGCGAGAACCTCGCCGGCGTGGTGCGCGAATGGTGGATGCACACGCCGTCCAGCTACTGGTTCCTGGCCGAACGCCACACGGTCACTGACGACATCATCCGCACCTTCGACCCGAAGGAAGTCTTTACCACCCGCGTGGAATTCGCCGCCAAGGAGATCGCAGGATGAACCGCCTCCCCGCCCCCATGGGCCTGCTGATCGACCGCAACCAACCGCTGACTTTTAGTTTCGACGACAAGCCCTACCAGGGTTTCGCCGGTGACAGTATCGCCAGCGCGCTGCTGGCCAACGGTCGCTTCCTGTTGTCGCGCTCGTTCAAATACCACCGCCCGCGCGGGCCCCTGAGCATGGCCGGGCAGGACGCCAACAGCCTGGTGCAACTGCCCCGCGAACCCAACGTGCTGGCCGACATGCAACCGCTGGAACAGGGCCTGGCCGCCACCGGGCAGAACTTCAACGGCAGTCTGGACAACGACAAGGACGCCTGGCTGGGCAAGTTCTCCAAGTTCATGCCGGTGGGTTTCTACTACCGCTCGTTCTACAAGCCCAAGGGCATGTGGAAAGTGTGGGAGCCGATCATTCGCAAGAAGGCCGGGCTGGGCGTGCTGGACCTGAAATTCCAGCCGGAGTACTACGACAAGGCCTACCTGTTTACCGACCTGGCCGTGATCGGCGCCGGGCCTGCCGGCCTGCAAGCGGCGCTTAGCGCGGCCAACGCGGGGGCCAAGGTGCTGCTGATCGAGCAAAGCCCGATCCTGGGCGGCTCGCTGACCTATGCGCGCTTCGACATCGACGGCAGCCGCGCCGAAACCCTGCGCCGCGAACTGGTGAGCGCGGTGGAGAACCACGCCAATATCCAGGTCCTCAAGCACGCCACCTGCAACGCCTGGTTCACCGACAATTACCTGCCGGTGATTCAGGGCAAGCGGATGTACAAAGTGCGTGCCCAGCAGTGCCTGGTCGCCAGCGGCTCGTTCGACCAGCCGGTGATTTTCCGCAACAACGACCTGCCCGGGGTGATGCTGACCAGCGCCGCCCAACGGCTGATGAAGCTGTATGCGGTGAAACCGGGCAACACCGCCGTGGTGCTGACCGGCAACGATGACGGCTACCTGGCTGCCCTGGACCTGCACGAGCAGGGCGTGAAAGTGGCCGCCGTGGTCGACCTGCGCAACGGCCCCGCCGACCGCGCCCTGGTGCGCGCGCTGGAGCAGCGTTCCATCCCCTTGCACGTCGACACCACGGTGTTCGAAGCCCTGCACGAAAGCGGCATGCGCCACGTCAGCGGCGTGGAGCTGCGCAAGATCACCGGTCAGGGCCAGGTGGCCAGCAGCGCCTTGAAACTGGACTGCGACCTGCTGTGCATGTCCGGCGGCTACATGCCGGTCTATCAACTGCTGTGCCAGGCCGGCGGCAAGCTGGCCTACGACGATCAACTGGCCGAATTCAGCCTCAGCGGCCTGCCGAAGACCCTGCATGTGGCCGGCTCGGTGAACGGCTGCCACAGCCTGGACAACGTGCTTAGCGATGCCACCAACTGCGCCGCCGACATTGTCACCGCGCTGGGCCTGAACGCCCAGGTGCGGGTCAACCTGGCGCCCGAAGCGCGGGTCAACTTTGCCTGGCCGATCTTCCCGCACCCCAAGGGCAAGGACTTCGTCGACTTTGATGAAGACCTGCAAGTGCAGGACATCATCAACGCCACCAAAATCGGCTACCGCGACGTGCAACTGGTCAAGCGTTACTCCACCGTCGGCATGGGCCCATCCCAGGGCCGTCACTCGGCGCTGCCCACGGCGCGGTTGGTGGCGCAGGCGACCCAGCGCAATATCAGCGAGACGGGCGTGACCACGGCGCGCCCGCCTTTCGTGGCCGAAAAGCTGGCCCATGTCGCCGGCCGCGCCTTCGACCCGTATCGGCAGACACCGCTGCATCGCCGCCACCTGGAAGCCGGGGCGAAGATGATGCCCGCCGGCATCTGGCAGCGCCCGGCCTATTACGGCAGGGCGTCGCAGCGTGAGCAGTGCATGCAGGCCGAGGCGCTGCATGTGCGCAACAAGGTCGGCATCATCGACGTGTCGACCCTGGGCGGCCTGGACGTGCGCGGCCCGGATGCGGCCGAGCTGCTGAACCGCATGTACACCTTCGCCTTCCTCAAGCAGCCGGTGGGCCGCTCGCGCTATGCGCTGATGACCAACGAACACGGCGTGGTGATCGACGACGGCGTGTGCGCACGCTTCGCCGAGAACCACTTTTACGTCACGGCCACCACCAGCGGCGTCGACCGCATCTACCAGCAGATGCTGAAGTGGAACGCGCAATGGCGGCTGAACGTCGACATCGCCAACGTCACGGCGGCCATCTCGGCGGTGAACGTGGCGGGCCCGGATGCGCGCAACGTGCTGGAAAAGGTGTGCACCGACCTGGACCTGTCGCCTGCGGGCTTCCCTTACCTGGCGGTGCGCCAGGGCACCGTGGCCGGCATCAAGGCGCGACTGCTGCGGGTGGGCTTCGTGGGTGAACTGGGCTATGAGATCCACGTGCCCGCCCGCCACGCGCTGAAGTTGTGGGATGCGTTAATGGACGCCGGCAAGGCCTTCGACATCCGCCCCTTCGGCGTCGAAACCCAGCGCCTGCTGCGCCTGGAAAAAGGCCACGTGATCATCAGCCAGGACACCGACGGCATGACCCACCCCGCCGAGATCGACATGGGCTGGGCGGTCAGCCGTACCAAGCCGTTCTTCGTGGGCCGACGCTCGGTGGACATCCTCGAAGCCCAGCCCATGACCCGCAAGCTGGTGGGCTTCACCCTGCCCAAGGGCAGTGTGCAGCCGCTGGAAGGCCACCTGGTATTGAGCGGGCCGGACATCAGCGGCAACGTCACCTCGTGCGAATACTCCGAAACCCTGGGGCAGGTGATTGGCCTGGCCTACGCGGGCTTTGACCAGAGCCAACCCGGCCAGAAGATCCCGATCCGCGTGGAAGGCGGCATCGTGGTCGAGGCCACCGTGGTCAAACTGCCCTTCTTCGACCCCGACAACCTGCGCCAGGAGCTGTAAGCCATGTCCAGTCTCAAAGCTGAAGATTACATCGGGCAGGCCGTGCAACCCTGCGCCCTGCTGGATTTGCTCGACCTGCCCCGGGTGGGCTTTCGCGGCGCCGACAGCGCCGCCTACCTGCAACAGCGCGGCTTCACCCTGCCCGACGCGCCCAACCGCGCCGTGGTGCAGGCCGATGGCAGTGGGGTGGCGCGCTTGTCGCAGACCGAGTATTTGCTGCTGGGCAGCCAGGGCGACCTCGGCCAGCGCATTGCCGATGAGGAAGCACGCTGGGAGTTGGACCACAGCGCCAACTACCTGCTGCCGCGGCAGGACAGCCATGCCTGGATACGGCTGAGCGGCAGCCTGCTGCCGGCGTTGATGGCCAAATTGTGCGGCGTGGACCTGCGGCCCGAGGCTTTTGCGGCGGGGGCGGTGGCACAAACCTCGGCGGCGCGGATCAACGTTATCGTGATCAATGTGGGCGGCGAGGTGCCGACCTTCGAAGTGTTGTTTGACCGTTCGTCGCATGAGTACTTCATCGCCGCCGTGCAAGACGCCCTTATCGAGTTTGCCTGACCCACCGCTATCGCGAGCAAGCTTTGCTCCCACAGTGTAAAGCCCCACGCAGGTGCTGGACGCGACACTGTGGGAGCAAAGCTTGCTCGCGATGAGGCCATAAGCAGCACCACCTCCTCTACCCCCATGACTAAAATTTCATGTTTGCGCTTTCCCCGCCGATAAACCGTGCCTAAGAAGAAAGAAAATCTGCTGGCTGCCAACGATAAAAAAAGACCCCCAGCAACCAACGATCAAGAAGCGCACACGTTTCCGGAGGGAATAATGAACAGTTGGTTTGCCAACATAAGCGTGAACAAAAAACTGGGACTGGGCTTTGGCCTGGTGCTGGTACTGACCACCCTGCTGGCCGCCGCCGGCTGGAACAGCATGGGTGGCCTGATTAACCGCAGTAACTGGATGAGTGACATCACCCAGCTCAACTCTGCCTTGACCAAACTGCGCGTGGCGCGCCTGCAGTACATGCTGGCCAACGGCGACGACACCGCCGCGCAATTGGTGCAAACCACCCTGGACGGCTTCGAGGCCCAGCAGAAGAAAATCCTCGACACCTTCAAGAGCCCGGAAAACATCAAGCTGCTCAAGGAGCAGAATGGTCAGCTGGAAGCCTACAAGGTCTCGCTGAACAAGATGCGTGCGGCCTACCGCACCAGCAACGCGGCGCGTCAGGACCTGAATGACACGGCCATTGCTGCGTTCCAGACCATCGACAAGGTCAACCTGTCGGTGCAGGCGGATCGCCGCATGGAAGAGGTGGTCGCCGTAGCCAAGGCCAAGGACCTGCTGCTGGTAGTGCGCTATGAAGTGCGTGGCTACCTGGGTGATGCCAGCGCTGCCAACGAACAGACCGCGTTCGCCCAGCTCGATGCCGCCCAGGCGGCGGTGGCACCGCTGTACAGCGCGCTGCCGGGCCAACAGGATGGCATCAAGCTGTACGAAAGCGCCGTCAACAGCTACCGCGCAGCGCTTAACCGCTTCAAGGCAGCCAACGCCGACATCGTCCAGGCCCGCAAGGAAATGACCGACGAAGGCAACGAGATCGTGCGCATCAGCGACGCCCTGTACCAACTGCAACTGGACCGCCGCGACAGCGAAAGCGACCAGGCCCAGAGCGTGCAGATCATCGCCACCCTGCTGGCGCTGTTCTTCGGTATTGCCGCGGCACTGATCATCACCCGCCAGATCACCCGCCCTATCCAGGACACCCTGGACGCGGTGAAGCGCATCGCCGACGGCGACCTGACCCAAACCCTGCGCGTTACCCGCAAGGACGAACTGGGCGTGCTGCAGCAAGGCATCCAGAACATGGGCACCACCCTGCGCGAGCTGATCACCAGCATCCGCGACGGCGTGACCCAGATTGCCAGCGCCGCCGAAGAGCTGTCCGCCGTGACCGAGCAGACCAGCGCCGGCGTGAACAACCAGAAAGTGGAAACCGACCAGGTGGCCACGGCGATGCATGAAATGACGGCCACGGTGCAGGAAGTGGCGCGCAATGCCGAGCAGGCCTCCATGGCCGCCACCGATGCCGACAGCCAGGCCCGTGATGGCGACAAGGTGGTCAACCAGGCCATCGACCAGATCGAGCGCCTGGCCAGCGAAGTCAATCGCTCCACCGAAGCCATGGGCCAGTTGCAGCAGGAAAGCGACAAGATCGGCAAGGTCATGGACGTGATCAAGGCCGTGGCCGAGCAGACCAACCTGCTGGCGCTCAACGCTGCCATCGAAGCGGCGCGTGCCGGTGAAGCCGGTCGTGGTTTTGCCGTGGTGGCGGACGAGGTGCGTGGCCTGGCGCAACGCACGCAGAAGTCCACCGAGGAAATCGAAGGTTTGGTGGCTGGCTTGCAGAGCGGCACCCAGCAGGTGGCCAACGTGATGCTCAGCAGCCGTCAGCTGACCGACAGCAGCGTGGCGCTGACCCGTCAGGCCGGCGTGTCACTGGAGAACATCACCCGCACGGTGTCGAACATCCAGCTGATGAACCAGCAGATCGCTGCAGCGGCCGAACAGCAAAGCTCGGTGGCTGAAGAGATCAGCCGCAGCATCATCAATGTGCGTGACGTGTCGGAGCAGACGGCGGCGGCCAGTGAAGAGACCGCGGCGTCCAGCGTCGAGCTGGCGCGCCTGGGTGGGCAACTGCAGATGATGGTCAGCCACTTCCGCGTGTAACACCCCGCACGCTTTTAAACGTGGGAGCGGGCTCTGCCCGCGAAGAAGACACCACCGTGTTCCTGGAACCGCGCGGTGTTCTTTTCGCGGGCAGAGCCCGCTCCCACGAGGGCCATCACTGCACGGTCTTGAGCGTGCGCTCGTCGTAGTACAGGGCGTTCTTGTCAGTACCCTGCTTGAAGAAATACCCGTAGTCCTCCAGGTACCACACCGTATCCACCCGGTTATACGGATCCCCCTCCCCGCTGCAGCGCAGCTTCTTCGCCTGGCCACTGAGGCTGGCATTGATCTGCGTCGCCGGCGCCTCGCTGTCGACCATGCACTTGACCACCTGGCGACTCTCGCCCAGGTCACCCATCATCGAATTCTTGCGCTTGCCCTGGGTGATATAGGCCAGTTCCTTGCCCACCGGCATCTGCTGCCAATCGCCGATGAAGGTGAGGTTGGTCAGCATCGACTCCTCCGCCATTTGCGTCTTGCCGAAGAAACGGGTGCTCTGCGCCAGCGACACCAGGCCACGGAAGCTCACTTCCTTGCCTTCGTAGCTGTCGGCCCGCACACGGATACCCAACTGGCCGCTGGCCTTGTCGATCTCGAAGAAACGCTCTTCACGGATCGGCAGGTTGCTCTTGGCGGTGTTGGCCATGCCGGTTTCCAGGGTCTGCTTGAAGCGTTTGGCAGGCGGTGCCAGGTTCAAGTGCTTGATGGCGGTGAGCGGCACCGCGCCTACGGCGGGCAACGGCGTGTCGATCGGCGCCTTGCTGCGTGGGTTGTAGGCAGGCAATTGCGCCAGCGACTCGGGCTTGCCGCAGACGCTGCTGAACAGCATCTGGTACTCGGGCACACTGCGGCTGACCGGCTGCGGTTGCGGGTCCTTGAACAGCTTGCCGTCGGTTACCGTGTTGCGTTCATCGACGTCGTAGCCCATCAGCAGGCGGTAGGTCTGCTTCGAGCAATCCACCGCGTAATGCTCACGCTTCTGCGCGCTGGGGGCGTGGTATGGCTTGCCGGCGGTGACGGTGGGTTCGTCCAGGGCCGACCAGAAACGAATCTCGCTGCCGTCGGCCTTGATGCTGTTGCGGTCCAGCAGCACCCAGAACACATCGTTGCCGCCCTTGATCACCCGCCACTCGGGCACCGCCGTGGCCTGGCAGGCGGCCTTGAAGGCGGCGTTGTTCTTCAGGGGTTGGGACAATTCCTCCGGCACGCTGCGCGGCGCCATGTAACCACCGTTGCTGCTGCCGAAATACACCCGCTTCTCGCCCTGCACGTAGGCGATACGCGCCTGGTACTGGGTGCAGGAGGCTTCGATCTGCGCGGCGAACGGCACCGGCTGCTGCTCGGTGACGGGCGGCACGGCCAGGTAACTGAGGTTGTCGCCATCGCGCATTACCGACTCGGGCACCGGCGGCAAGGCCAGGGTGTCGCTGAGCATTTTCTCGGCGTCGGTGAGTTGGTGAGGCTTGGGCGCATCAGGCGTGGGAGTGGGCGCGTGCTGGGCGCAGCCCGCCACCAGGGTGATGAGCAGCGCTAGGGGCAGACGTTGCATAGCTATTTTCTCCATGAAACACAGCTAAACCGGCGGTGTTTACACTGACGCCATCGCGGCCAAGGCCGGCTGCTACACCGTCCGGGGTAGGAGCCGACTTTAGTCGCGATTCAGGCGACGCGATTCCTGGTTAGCGCACCTTCTGCAACTGGCGCTCGCTGTAATAGTGGTCATTCTTGTCGGTGCCCGACTGGTAGAAGTAACCGTAGTCTTCCAGGTAGTACAGGGTATCGACGCTCTGGCGTTTTTCGCTGTTGATGGTGCAGCGCATCAGCTTGGCCTGGCCGCTGAGGCGCGGGTTGACCTGGCTGGCGGGCCCTTGGCTTTTGACCGCGCATTCGACGGTGGCGCGGTTGAGCACGGCGCCGGTCTGGGCGCTGACGGCGCTGGTGTCCAGGGTCACGCCGACGTTGCTGCCCACCGGCAGGCTGCGCCAGTTGCCATGGAACTGCGCATCGATCACCGCCGAGCTTTCGAACACGGTGTCCAGGCCATGGAAGGTGGTCTTGCTGGCCAGCGAGAACAGGCCGCGGAACGACACTTCGCTGCTGTCGAACCCGTCGCTGCTGGAGCGCACGGCCAACTGGCCGGTCACCGGGTCATGCTCGATGAAGGTCTCGACATTGAGCGGCATCGCGCCGTTGGGACCGTTGGCGGTGCCGGTCTCGGACAGGTAAGTCAGCGGCTTGCGCGGGGCCGGCATGCCCAGCTTGTGAATGGCCGCCAGCGGCAGCGCCATCACGCCTGGGTATGGCGTGGCCAGGGGTGCCTTGATGCGCGGGCTGAAGGCCGGGAGTTTGGCCAGTGCCTGGGGGTTGCCGCAGACGGCTTTGTAGGTGGCGTGGTTATCGGTGTCGCGGGCGATCTGCTGCGCTTCGGGCACAAAGTGCACGGCGCCGTCGGTCACGCGGTTGCGCTCGTCCAGGTCGAAACCGGACAGCACCTTGAAGGTCTGCTGCTTGCAGTCCACCGCCACGTATTCACGCTTCTGCGCCATGGGCGCGTAGTACGGCAGGTCGAAGGTGGTGACCGGCTCATCCCACGCCGTCCAGAAGCGCAGGGTGTCACCCTGGGGCTTGATGCTGGCGCGGTCGATCAGGGTCTGCTGGCCGTTGGCGGCAGTGTGCACCACGCGCCAGTCGGGCAGCGGGGTGTTGTGGCAGGCGTCGACGAAATCGGGGTTCTTCAGCAGGGCCTCGGCCACGTCCTTGCGCATGCGCACGGCGGGCATGTACAGGCCGTCCTGGCTTTTCACGTACGAGCGCTTGCCGCCGTCGAAGTACATCAGCTTGGCCGATGGCTCCACGCAGGAGGCCTGGATCTGCATCATGATGTCCTGGCGCAGGGTGTCGTCCTTGGCGCGGATAATCATGAAGCTCAGTTGGTCGCCGTCGCGCAGCACGCTGTTGCTCAAGGGGGTGCGCTTGACCATGTCGAACATCAGCTGGTTGGCCTTGTCGACCGGGGCGGGCACCTTGATGGTCGGCTGGGCCTTGGCCACCGGGGGCTTGGGCGCCGGATCGGCAGCGGGCTGGTGGGCGCAGGCGGCGGTCGCTGCGATGGCAAGGGCAAGGGCAACGCGTTTCATGGAATGTCCTGATCAGCAGGCGGGCCTGTAGCCGCAACCTGGCGGCAGCGGCTACAGGTTAAAAGGAAGTCATCTTACCGCTAAGCGCGATGTACATCATGAACTTCCCGGCGCAATCACTTCGCCAACAGCCCTACCCCACGGCCACGCGGGTCGGAGGCGGTCTCGACCTTGCGGCCATCCACCTTGATGGCCTGGATATCACCCATCTCCCAGCCCTGGTCTTCCAGGGTATAGCCCATGGCCTTCAACTGTTCGGCCGCCTCGCCGGTCAACGGCGCGAAGCTGTCGTAGTAGATCGTGTCCTTGGGCAGCAACTGGTGATGCACGCGCTGCGCCGCCACGGCCTTGGCCAGCGGCAGGTGGTAGTCATAGACGTTGTTGAGCACCTGGAAGATCGAAGTAAAGATCCGCGAGCCGCCCGGTGTGCCGATGACCATGGTCACGCGGCCATCGCGGGTGACCAGGGTGGGGCTCATGGACGACAGCATGCGCTTGCCCGGCTGGATCGCGTTGGCGTCGCCGCCCACCACGCCGAAGGCATTGGCCACGCCGGGCTTGGAGCTGAAGTCGTCCATTTCGTCGTTGAGCAGGAAGCCTGCGCCCTTGACCACCACGCCGCTGCCGTAGTCCCAGTTCAGGGTGTAGGTATTGCTAACGGCGTTGCCGTCGTGGTCGATGATCGAGAAGTGCGTGGTCTGGTGCGCCTCAAGGCCGGGGTGCACATTCTCGGTGGCGGAAATGGCCGTCGGGTTGACCTCGTCGGCGCGCTTGAGCAGGTAGGCCGGGGCGATCAGCTTGTTCACCGGCACCTCGTTGAAATCCGGGTCACCCAGGTAGTTGGCGCGGTCGGCGAACACGCGCTTCTCGATCTCGGCCAGCAGATGGATGTAGCGCGCAGAGTTGAGCGGCACGTCCTTGAAATCGGCCTTGCGGATGTCCTTGATACCCAGCAACTGCGCCAGCGCGATGCCGCCGGAGCTGGGCAGCGGTGCGGTGTAGATCAGGTTGCCGCGCCAGTCGATGTGCAGCGGCTGACGCCAGCTGACCTTGTAGTCGTGCAGGTCCTGTTTGGTGATCAGGCCCTTGTCGGCCTGCATCTGCGCCACCAGCAGGTCGGCGGTCTTGCCGTCGTAGAAGTCCTTGGCGCCCTGGTCGGCGATGCGTTCCAGGGTTTGCGCAAGCTCGGGCTGGCGGAACGTCTGGCCGGGCTTCATGGTGCCGAAGTAGTCGTTGAAGTTGGTCTGGCCGTTGAACAGTTTCAGCGCATCCTGGCGGTACTGGAACTGCTTGTCAGCCACAGTGAAGCCTTCCTTGGCATAGCCGATGGCCGGGGTCAGCAGCTCGGCCCACGGCAACTTGCCGAAGCGCTTGTGCGCTTCCCACAGGCCCAGCACGGTGCCCGGCACGCCGCTGGCCTTGGCGCCCACCAGGCTGAGGTTTTCGATGACCTCGCCCTTTTCGTTCAGGTATATGTCGCGGCTGGCGGCCTTGGGCGCCGTTTCACGGTAGTCGAGGAAGTAGGGTTTGCCTTTCACGTACAGGGTCATGAAACCGCCGCCACCCAGGTTGCCGGCTTCGGGGTAGGTCACGGCCAGGGTGAACGCCGTGGCGACGGCGGCGTCGACGGCGTTGCCGCCTTTCTTGAGAATCTGCGCCGCCACCTTGGCGCCGTACTGGTCAGGGGCGGCCACGGCGCCCGCCTCCAGCAGCGCAGCGTAAGAGGAGGAACTGGCGACAATGGCCGCACTCAGGGCAAGGGTTTTGAACAGCACAATACGCATCGGGTGTCCTTACTGTTGTTATGAAAAGCTGCCAACAGTTAGGACCATCAAGGCCGCGTTTTCAATCCCGATGACTCGTCAGGCATCCGTATGGGCGTAACAGGCCAGCTTTTCCTGCATGTAATCCAGGAAGCATTGAATGCGCAGGGCCAACTGCGAGTTGCGGTAGTACACGGCGTGAATCGGCTGGCGGTAGCCACTGTTGGCCTCGATCAGCAGAGGTACCAAGCGGCCCTGTTCGATGTCCTGGTGGGTCATGAAATCGGAGAGGCAAACAATCCCTTGGTCGGCCAACGCCAGCTGGCGCAGGGTTTCGCCGCTGGACGCCGACAGCTGCGGCTGCACTTGCCAGCGGTCGCCGTCACCATGGCGCAGGGGCCACTGGTTCAGGTGCTCGGGCTGGGTGAAGCCCAGCAGGCTGTGCTGGCTCAGGTCCTGCACCTGCCGGGGCGTACCGCGGCGACGCAGGTATTCGGGGCTGGCCAGGATGTTCAACGGGCTGCGGCCCAGCAGGCGCGCATGCAGCGTGGAGTCGGCCAGCACGCCGATGCGGATGGCGATGTCGGTGCTCTGCTCCAGCAGGTCGATCAGCAGGTCGTCGGTGTTGAGTTCCAGGGTGATGTCCGGGTAACGCTGACGAAACTCGTCCACATACGGCACGATGGCGTGCAGCATGAACGGCGAGGCGGCGTTGACCCGCAGGCGCCCCGAGGGCGTCTGGTGCCGAACCGCCAGGCGCTCTTCCAGCTCTTCCATTTGCTGCAGGATCTGCTTGGCCCGCTCGAAGAAAAACCGCCCCTCCTCGGTCAGGTCCATGCGCCGGGTGGTGCGGTTGATCAGCGTGGTGTCGAGCTTGCTCTCCAGGCGCGCCAGCGTGCGGCTGATGGCCGACGGGGTTTGCCCCACCTGCTCGGCCGCCGCTGAAATCGAGCCGCACTCGATGACCGAGATAAATACCTGGAGTTCGTCGGATCTGGCTTTCAACCTGGGTTTCCCTGCAACGCTTGCCGGCACGCCGGCTACCACAATGGTCACCCACTCTACCTCAGAGTTGGAAACCCAACACCTGCGCCAGGTGCGCCTTGTAGCGTTCAACGTCGCCTTCGATGTTGGGGCGCTTCATCACGTCCACTGCCAGGAAGGTCGGCAGGCCGGTCATGCCCAGGAACTGGTTGGCCTTGTGGAACGGGAAGTACACGGCGTCCACACCCTTGGCTTCGAAGAAATCGGTTGGGTCGTCGAAGGCTTGCTGCGGGGCGTTCCAGGTCAGCGACAGCATGTATTGCTTGCCCTGGATCAGTCCGCCGCTGCCGTACTTCTGCGAGGCGTCGGAACGGGTGCGGCCGTCGCTGCCGTACAGGCTGCCGTGGCCTTCGGTGAAGACTTCGTCGATGTATTTTTTCACGGTCCAGGGTGCGCCCATCCACCAGCCTGGCATCTGATAGATGATCACGTCGGCCCAGAGGAATTTCTGCACTTCTTCGGCGATGTCGTAGCCGCCGTCGATGAAGGTGGTTTTCACGTCGAAACCGGCGTGGTCCAGCAGCGCCAGGGCGGCGTCGTGCAGGGTGGCGTTGTAGCGGCCGTCGGAATGGGCGAACTGCTTGCCGCCGTTGAGCAACAGAATCTTTTTCATGGGGAGGTCTCGGTAAAGGAATGGAGCGCACTTTACCGGCCACACGCGGGCGGAATAAGGCCTGGCGGGGCAAATCACATTTGCGTCAAAAGCACGAATGGCTATTCATTATTGCTTTTAGAATGGGAGCCACTTAACTCGGAGGTGCCCATGAACGAACAATACGGTTTCATCGTCAAGGCCAAGACCAAGCCGCACATGGCTGACGCATTCCACGCCCTGTTCCTCGGCCATGTCGAAGCCAGCCGCGGCGAGCCAGGCTGCATCGAGTACCACATGCTGCGCGACCTGGATGACCCGACGCTGTTCCTGTTCTACGAGATCTGGGCGTCGAAGGCGGCGCTGGACGTGCATTCGGCGCTGCCGCACATGGCGGCGTTTGCCGAACAGCGGATGGAATACCTGGAGCGTGATTTCGAGTTTCAGCGCATCGAGATGCTCAGCCCTGCCAGCGCCTCCTGATCAGGCAATCGAGATTCATGTGGGAGCGGGCTCTGCCCGCGAAAAGAGCACCGCGGTGAGCCAGGCTTTTCACTGCGCGACCTTCGCGGGTAGAACCCGCTCCCACAAAAGCGGCGCTGTCAGCCGTTGATTGCCAGGTGCGCACCCAGCAGCGCGAGCCCTACGAAGAACACCCGCTTGAACACCACCGCACTGATGCGCCCGCGCAGCCACTGCCCCACCTGCATCCCCGCCAGCGCCGGCACCAGCATCAACAACGACGCGCCCAGCTCGCCACCGCCCAGCTCGCCATGCCACAGCAAGCCCCCGGCCAACGCCAGGGTCGAGACGGTGAACGACAATCCCAGCGCTTGCACCAGCTCATCGCGGTTCAGCCCCAGGGCCTGCAGGTAAGGCACCGCCGGAATCA
Organism: gamma proteobacterium L18; assembly: GCA_000497835.1. GTDB lineage: Bacteria > Pseudomonadota > Gammaproteobacteria > Pseudomonadales > Pseudomonadaceae > Aquipseudomonas. The sequence goes on from KI547179.1 coordinate 74,180, forward strand.
CAAACACACCGGTGGCCGCCGTGATGATGCCGGTGACCACGCCGCACAGCGGCCCCAACCAGCGCTCATGCCGCGCGGGCACATGCAGCACCGGCAGAAACAGCCCGCACAGCGCATACACCACCAACGCCCCGCCCAACGCCCGCACCACCCATTGCCCACCGTCGATACCCAGCCACAGGCTGCCAATGGCAGTGCCGACAAAAATCGTCAACAGCATCGGCCACAGCCGCACCATCAGCCCACGCAGATGACCGCCCAGCAGCAGTTGCCAGATGTTGGTGACGGTCGAGGGCACAATCAGCAACGCCGCTGCCTGCGCCGGAGCCATAGCCAGGCCCAGCAGCCCCATGCACACGGTGGGCAGCCCCAGGCCGATCACGCCCTTGACCGTGCCGGCCAGCAGGAAAGTCGCCAGCACCAGCAGTGACAAGGCCCAGCCCATTTCCTGATACAGCGAGAGAAGTGTATTCATGGGCATATCCTGCCTGCGCAACAGGCCGGTGAACATCTGCCATATACTGATCAAGCCTCTTGCTCCGATTGAGGCTGGAGCCCTTCATGCACTTTGACTTGATCGACCTTCGCCTTTTCCTGCACACCCTGGACACCGGCAACATGACCGCCGGCGCCCAGCGCAGCCATCTGTCATTGGCCGCCGCCAGCGCCCGCATTCGCGCCATGGAAGCTTCGCTGGGCATCGCGCTGCTGGAACGCAACCGCCGCGGCGTGCAACCGACCGCCGCCGGTCAGGCGCTGGGCGAGCACAGCCGCCGCGTGCTGCGCCAGATCGAACACCTGCAGTTCGACCTGGCGCAGTACGCCCAAGGCATTCAGGGCCAGGTGCGGCTGCTGTGCAATACCGCCGCACTCACTGAATACCTCCCGGAACTGCTGGGTGACTTTCTGCAACGCCACCCAGGGGTGGACCTGGACGTGGAGGAAATGCCCAGCCTGCGCATCCTTCAGGCCTTGCGCCAGGGCGCTGCGCCGTTGGGGATCATCTCCAGTGCCGTGGCCGCCGACGGTCTGCAGACCCGAGCGTTTCGCGATGACCCGCTGATGCTGATCATGCCCGTCGATCACCCGCTGGCCCGCCAGCCCTCGGTTAGCTTCGTCGACAGTCTGGCGTACGGGCACGTGGCGTTGGCGGTCAATAACGCCCTAGGCATCCTGGTTGAAGAACAGGCCCTGCGCAGCGGCCGGCGCATGCAGGTACGGGTGCGTGCCGAAGGGTTCGACGGCGCGGTCCGCATGGTGGCCCGCGGCGCCGGGGTGGCCGTGGTGCCGCTGGCCGCCGTCAGGCGCTGCCAGGGGCAGTTGCATTTTGTCACCCGCGCCCTGCAGGAACCTTGGGCGGCGCGACGCCTGCTGTTGTGCTCGGCCGACTTCAGCGCCCTGCCCGGCCACGCCCAGGCACTGCTGGCCAGCCTCGCCCCCGACCAATTGTCACTTGATGCGATGCCGTAATCGGGTACCGTTTGCGCACCTATGGCCGGAAACTTCCCATGCTAAAGCCCCTCAGCCTGCTGCGACGTCGATTCACATCCATCCGCTGGCGCACCCGTGTCACGTTGTGGCTGGCCGCAACCGTGGCGGGCCTGCTGGTGGTGATGTTTGCCCGCCTGGCCGACCTGGCCCTGGCGCTGTTCGCCACCCAGACGGCGTCGAGGCCCTGGCTGCCGTTTATCTACACACCGCTGGTGGGCATGCTGGTGGTGTGGCTGACCACGCGCTTTTTCCAGGGCAGCCAAGGCAGCGGTATTCCCCAGGTGATCGCCGCGACGCGGCTGGCGGCCCAGGGCAAACCGGTGCCTCGACTGGTATCGCTGCGCATTGCCGCCGCCAAGATCGGCCTCGGCACCCTGGCCCTGAGCGGCGGTTTCAGCGCGGGGCGTGAAGGGCCTTCAGTGCAGGTGGCGGCCTCGATCATGCACTTCTTTCATCGTTTCCTGCCCAATGCCCGGGTGATTCGCGCCAACGACCTGATCCTGGCAGGCGGCGCCGCCGGTATTGCCGCGGCGTTCAACACGCCACTGGCGGGCATCGCCTTTGCCGTGGAGGAACTGGGCCGCAAGCTGGAAACCCGCACCAGCGGGGTATTGCTGAGCACCATTATCCTGTCGGGGATGGTCGCCATTGCCCTGCAAGGCAACTACAACTATTTCGGCCACTTTAACGTGCAGGGCATCACCCTGGATATCGTCATGCCAGCCCTGGCGGCCGGCATTGGTTGCGGGGTGCTGGGCGGCCTGTTCAGCCGCATGCTGTTATGGCCGCAGCGCCATGCGCAGCTCGGGCTGTGGCAATGGCGGCGCCGTCATCCGGTGTGGTTCGCCGGCGCGTGCGGGTTGCTGGTGGCGATACTGGGCTGGCTCAGCGGCGGCATGTCGTACGGCAGCGGCTACACCGTAACCACGCAGCTCATTACCCATGACACCAGCATCGCCTGGCATGCCCCCCTCACCCGTTTTCTGGCGACGGTAATCACTTATTTCAGCGGCATCCCCGGGGGTATTTTTGCCCCTGCGTTGGCCGTGGGTGCAGCCCTGGGTGCGAACGCTGCCGACCTGTTTCACCTGGCACCGCAGCCGATGATTGCCCTGTGCATGGTCGGTTTCCTGGCAGCGGTGACCCAGTCGCCGATCACTTCGGCCATCATCGTCATGGAAATGATCGACAGCCACGAACTGGTCATCAGTCTGATGGCCGTGGCCCTGATCGCCAAGGCGGTCAGCTCGCGTCTCGGGCCGGAGCTGTACCAGCAACTGGCCTTGGGGTTTCGCCCGGCGGTGGACACTGTGCCCGAGCAGCGCAAACAGACCGTTTGATGTCGACCTCAGGCATTCGCGCCCCTCGCCCAGGCGTCAGCATGCGGGCTCCTGAAATGTCTGCCGGAGCCCGTCATGTCCAAGCCTCTCGTTGTACTGCGCGACACCCATCCCCTGCCCGTGCTGGATGCCTGCAAGTGGGAGAAGCTGGAAGGCGACCCGCACACCGTCAACCTCAACGCCTACACCAGCGAAGACGGCAGCAAGATCATGGGCACCTGGATCTGCACGCCGGGCAAGTGGCGCGTGGATTATGTGAAGTGGGAGTACTGCCACTTCCAGGAAGGCTACTGCGTGATCACGCCCGACGGCATGGAGCCGGTGCACCTGCGCGCCGGTGATATCTTCATCGTGGAGCCTGGGATGAAGGGCACCTGGGAAGTGGTCGAGACCGTGCGCAAGTATTTCGTTTTCGCCTGATTGCGTTTTTATGTGGGACCGGGCGAAGCTCGGGAAGCGGACGCCTCGGTATTTGGGGCAGGCCCCTTCCCGAGCTTCGCCCGGTCACACAGGATGGAGGTCGCCGGTATCATTGCGGTTTTTGGTAGCCCTTCACGATGGCCGAGAAGTCCAGGCCGCCTTCACCGCGCAGGCTCATTGCCTGATACAACTGCTGCGCCACCGCCCCCAGTATCACCGGCTGATGCGCCTGGCGCGCGGCCTCGGTGGCCAGGCCCAGATCCTTGAGCATCAGTTCCGCCCCGAACCCGCCGCTGTACCCCCGCGCCGCCGGCGCCGTGTCGATGATCCCCGGCCACGGGTTGTAGGTGTCCGAACTCCAGCAGCGCCCCGTCGAACTGTTGATGATGCCCGCCAGCACGCCGGTGTCGATGCCCAGCGCATTGCCCAGGGCCATGGCTTCCGACACGCCGATCATCGAGATGCCCAGCAGCAGGTTGTTGCAGATCTTGGCGATCTGCCCGGTGCCGACTTCACCGCAATGCACAATGTTACGGCCCATCTGCGCCAGCACCGGGTGCAGGGTGTCGAACAATGCCGCCGAGGCCCCTACCATGAACGTCAGCGTGCCTGCCGCCGCGCCACCGGTACCGCCTGAAACGGGCGCATCGCCCAGATCCACGCCCTGCTTCGCCGCCGCCGTGGAAATATCGCGGGCGGTCTGCGGGTCGATGGTGCTGCAATCCACGGCCGGCGTACCGGCGCGAATCCCCGCCAGCACGCCATCGTCATTCAGATAGACGCTGCGTACATGGGCGGCCGCCGGCAGCATGGTGATGACCAGGTCGCCCGCTTGCGCGGCGTCCTTGGGCGAGGTGCTGATGGTGCCGCCCATGGCGGCCAGTTCGGCCAGCACGGCCTTGTTCAGGTCGAACAGGTACAGGTGATGCCCCGCCTTGAGCAGGTTGCGCGCCATGGGCGCGCCCATGTTGCCCAGGCCGATAAATGCGATGTTCATGGCCGACTCCTAGCGCAGGTTGATGGTGGTGTTGACGCCGTCGTTGACGCTGTCATCGTCGAACCAGCGCGCCGTCACCGTCTTGGTCTGGGTGTAGAACTGCACCACCTGCTTGCCATACGGGCCCAGGTCGCCCAACTTGGAGCCGCGCGAGCCGGTGAAGCTGAAGACCGGCACCGGCACCGGGATCGGAATATTGATGCCCACCTGGCCCACGTCGATCTCGCTCTGGAACTTGCGCGCCGCCGCGCCGCTCTGGGTGAACAGGCCCGTGCCGTTGCCGAACGGGTTGCGGTTGACCAGGGCGATGGCCTCATCCAGCGTGTCCACGGTCAGCACCACCAGCACCGGGCCGAAGATTTCCTGGGTGTAGATCTGCATGTCGGTGGTCACGCCCGAGAACAGCGTCGGACCGACAAAATTGCCTTGCTCGAAGCCCGGTACCTTCACCTCGCGGCCGTCCAGTTCCAGGATGGCGCCCTCTTTCACGCCGCTGTCGATCAAGCCCAGCACCCGCTGTTTGGCCTGGCGTGAAATCAGCGGCCCGACGTCGGTGCCCGGCTCACTGCCAGCGTTGACCTTGAGTTTCTGCGCCAGCGCCTTGAGCTCCGGCAACCACTGTTTGGCCGCGCCCACCAGCACCGCCACCGAGGTGGCCATGCAGCGCTGGCCCGCAGCGCCGAACGCGGCGCCTACCAACGCATTGAGAGTCTGTTCGCGGTTGGCGTCGGGCAGTACCACGGCGTGGTTCTTGGCCCCCATCATCGCCTGCACACGCTTGCCGTGCTGGCCGGCCAGGTTATAGACGTGGGTGCCCACCGCCGTCGAACCGACAAAGGAAATCGCCTTGATGTCGGCGTGGGTGCACAGCGCGTCCACCACCTCTTTGCCGCCGTGCACCACGTTGAGCACGCCCGGCGGGATGCCGGCTTCCAGCGCCAGCTCCACCAGTTGCACGGTGGACAGCGGATCTTGCTCGGACGGTTTGAGCACGAAGGTGTTGCCGCAGACGATGGCCATGGGAAACATCCACAGCGGGATCATCGCCGGGAAGTTGAACGGGGTGATGCCTGCGCACACGCCGATGGGCTGGCGCAGGGTGTAGGTGTCGACGCCACCGGCGACGTTTTCCACGAACTCGCCCATCTGCAGGCTGCCGATGGAGCAGGCGTGCTCCACCACTTCCAGGCCGCGGAAGATATCGCCCTCGGCGTCAGCCAACGTCTTGCCCTGCTCGGCGCTGAGAGTCTGGGCGATGCGCTTGCTGTGCTCGCGGATCAGCGCCTGGAACTTGAGCATGATGCGCATGCGCGCCCCCACCGGGGTGTTGCGCCAGCCGACAAAGGCTTTTTGCGCCGCAGCCACCGCCGCGTCCACTTCGGCCAGGGTGGCGAAGGGCACCTTGGCCAGCACCTGCTGGGTGGCCGGGTTGACGATGTCGCGCCATTCGCTGGCCTGGGACTGGACCCATTCGCCGTCGATCAGCAGTTTGACGGGCTGGATACCGGCCGTTACAGAAACGTTCATCAAGACCTCCGCGTAATTGTTGTTGTGCATGGCGTGATGGCTCTGTCTTGGAGTATAGATGTGCAAACATCTAACAAGAACGCGGATAAAAGCCGGTCCAACATGCAAAAAAACATCACGTCGCTGGCCGCCCTGAACTGGGACGACCTGAAGTTTTTCCTCGAAGTGGCCCGCACCCGCAAGGCCAGCAACGCCGCCAAGCGCCTGGGGGTGGACTACACCACGGTGTCACGGCGCATCGCCTCGCTGGAGGCAGGGCTGGGCACTTTGCTGTTCGAGAAATCGCGCACCACCGGCTTCATCCTCACCGCCGAAGGCCAGCGCCTGCTGGGCTACGCCGAGTCCATCGAAAGCACGCTGCACATGGCCTGCGAGCAGGTATCGGGCTCGGGCGTGGCGCTGTCGGGGCATATCCGCATGGGTTGCACCGAGGGCTTCGGCAGCTTCTTCATCACCCCGCAGTTGAGCCATTTCGTCGATGCCTACCCGGCCATCAGCGTCGATATCCTGCCGCTGCCGCACTTCATCAGCTTGTCCAAGCGCGAGGCCGACATCGTCATTGCCCTGGAGCGGCCGGAGCACGGGCCTTATGTGTGCTGCAAATTGTGCGACTACCGATTGCAGTTGTACGCCACCCAGGAATACCTGGATCGTCACCCGCCCATCCGCTCGGGGCGTGATCTGGCGGGGCATCGTTTCATCAGTTATGTCGACGACCTGGCCTTTAGTTCTGAGTTGCTGTACCTGGCCAACCTGCTGCCCAACGCCAGCGCCAGCTTGCGCAGTACCAGTGTGATTGCCCAGTACGTAGCGGCCAGGCAGGGGCGTGGAATGGCGATATTGCCGTGTTTCCTGGCGGCGCAGGCCAGTGATCTGGTGCCGGTGCTGGCGGGGGAAATCAGTGTGACGCGGCAATTCTGGATGTACTGCCGGGAGGATCTGAGGAAGTTGAAGCGGATTAATCTGTTGTGGGATTACATTCGCGAGGTGACGGAGTTGAATGGGCCGTTTTTGATGGGTGAGAGCCAGACGCTGAAGTTCGCTCCAACCGTTTGACGGCCGCGTCGCCTGCATCGCGGCCAAGGCCGGCTCCTACCACGGACGGTGTAGGAGCCGACTTTAGTCGCGATGCAGACGACGCGGTTCCACGCAGCACGGCGAACTACAGAGGCGTGGGGACAAGCTGGTGCAGCCGCCCGCGGCCTTGGCGTTTGGCGTGCAGCAGGGCCACATGGGCTTGTTCCAGCACGTCGGCAGGTGAAGATCCACTTCCGGTCACCTGCGCCAGCCCTACGCTCAGCGACGCGGTTGCCTCACCGCCGTCAGGCAGCACAATCGGCGCGTACGCACTGGCAATGATGTTATCGGCGATTTGCCTTGCCTGTTCAGCCTGTTCAAGGTGCAGCAGCACGGCAAACTCGTCCCCTTCCAAGCGCACCAGTAGATCGTTTTCGCGTAATTGCGCACGCATCCGACCTGCGAGACGAATCAACACTTCATCGGCCGCCTCGTAACCGTAGCGATCGTTGAGTTGGCGGAAATGGTCGATGTCGATGTACAACACCGCCAGGTAACCCTGGCGTTCGCCCAATCCCTTGAGATTGCGCGCCAGCCGTCCTTCGAAGAAGGCGCGGTTGGGCAGCCCCGTCAGCGGGTCGACGCTGGCTTGCTGAGGCTGCTCGGCCTGCAGGCTCGCGGAGAACTGCGAAGCTGCCGCTGCCAGGTTGGCCAGCTTTTGCAGAGGCTCCACGGCCTGCGTCAAGGTACGTCGCGACAGGGCCAGTGCGCCCAGGCTGCCAGCGCCCATGCACAGGGCGAACGTCATCACCAGCCAGGCGCCGGACTGGCCGATATCCAGCACCCGCGCCAGCGCAAACAGCCCCGCGCCCAACCCGGCGGCCGTCATTGCCAGCACCCGCTGCGCACGCCGCAAAGCACTGCGTTCATTCATCGCCGATGCTCCTGCATCCGCTTTCCGTAGCACTCGAAACCCGCCATCCAGACAGCCCTCTTCGTGAACACACGCGCAGGCATCGATACTCCATGCTGCCAAAAACCATAGCACAACCTATCCATTTTCCGAGGTTGTGTAGCTGGCTAATGGTTCAAGGATTTCTAAACTATCGATTTGAGCTTTCCTATTCTTCTGTGCCGTGCGGGTTGCCTAAGATCGGCCCATCAACCCGGACCGGTTCCGTCAGAGACCCGGCCACTCCCGTGCCCTTTTGCTACTGCCCAGCCCAATGACGCCCCGGCCCATGCCGTCGGGGTGCTGCGTAGCATGAGGAGCGTCGATGAAACTGGAGATATTCCGCACCCTGTGGGGTTACACCGCCAGCAAGGCCCAGGCCCTGGAAGAACTGCAGGCCGCAGGCTTCGATGGCATGGAGGCGCGGCTGCCGCTGGTGGCCCGCGAGCGCAGCGAATTCGCCGCATTCCTGCGCGCCAACTCGCTGGGGTACATTTGTACTCTGTTCACCGCCTACGATGTGCTGCCCCAGCAATCCGCCCTGCCCGCCGAGCATTTGAACGACCTGGACAGCAAGCTGGCCTGGGCCGGCGAGCTGACGCCGCGCTTTATCAACGTGCTGGCCGGCAATGATCGCTGGTCGCTGGCGCAGCAGGTGGACTTCTTCGGCCGGGCCATGGAGTTGGGGCACAAGCACGGCCAGTTCCTCAGTTTCGAGACCCACCGTTCGCGCTCGCTTTTCAATCCCTGGGTGACCCTGGAACTGATCCGCCAACTGCCGGACCTGCGCTTCACCAGCGACATCAGCCACTGGGTGGTGACCTGCGAGCGGCTGCTGGACGATCCGGCCGACGACCTCAGCGCCTTCATCGAGCGCGTGCACCACGTGCAGGCCCGGGTTGGCTATGACCAGGGCCCGCAAGTGCCGCACCCCGGCGCCCCGGAGTACGGCCGCGAACTGGCCTTCCACCAGAAACACTGGGAAGCCATATGGGCTGCCCAGCTGGCGCGCGGCTATCAGGTCAGCACCCTGACCCCGGAATTCGGCGCCGACGGTTACCTGCATCACCTGCCCTTTACCAATGTTCCGGTGGCTGACCTGTGGTCGCTCAACGTGTGGATGGCCCGCACCGAGCGCGCCCACTTCGAACGCTTTCGTGCCGCACACTGCTGAGGAAACCTGATGAACAACAACACTGAGCCCAAGGCCAACTTCAAGAGCATCCCGGTGGTCAACATCGCCGGGCTGTTCAGCGTCGAACTGGAACACCGCCTGGCGGTGGCCGAACAGCTGGGCCGGGCGGCCAGCGAGGTCGGCTTTCTGTACATCACCGGCCACGGCATTGCCCCCGAGTTGATCGCCAACCTGCGCCAGGCGGCTCGCGACTACTTCGCCCAACCGCTGGACGCCAAGATGCGCCACTACATCGGCACATCCGACACCCACAAGGGCTTCGTGCCGGAAGGGGAAGAGGTGTATTCGAAGGGCAAGCCGGACCACAAGGAAGCTTTTGACATAGGCTTCGAAGTGCCCGCCGACGACCCGCTGGTGCTGGCCAACACGCCGCTGCTGGGGCCCAACCATTGGCCCGAGGTGCCGGGCTTCAAGCCGTCGGTACAAGCCTATTACGCCGCCGTGTTCGCCCTGGGCCGCAAGCTGTTCGGCGGCTTCGCCCTGGCCCTTGGGCTTGAAGAGAACTACTTCGACGCCCTGGTCACCCGCCCGCCTTCCAAGCTGCGGCTGATCCACTACCCCTTCGACGCCGAAGCGGTGGATGCACCGGGCATCGGCGCGCACACCGACTACGAGTGCTTCACCATCCTGCAGGCCGACCAGCCTGGCCTGGAGGTGATGAACGACCTGGGCCAGTGGATCGACGCGCCGCCGATTGCCGATGCGTTCGTGGTCAACATCGGCGACATGCTCGAGGTGATGACCGCCGGTACCTTCGTGGCCACCGCGCACCGGGTGCGCAAGGTCAGCCAGGAGCGTTATTCCTTCCCGCTGTTCTACGCCTGCGACTACCACACCCAGATCAAGCCGCTGCCCAGTTTTGCCAAGGACGATCAGGCGTACGAGGAAATCGCCATTGGCGAGCACATGTATGGCCAGGCGCTGCAAACCTACCAGTACCTGCGCAAACGCGTGGAGAACGGCGAGGTGCAACTGCCGGCCAAGGCCCGCAAGCCATCGAGCTTCGGCCATCTGAAAACACAGGCAATGCCGTCCTGACGCTGCTGTCTTCCCTTATTCCTGGAGCACATGACATGTTCAACCCGACCCGCCTTGCCCTGTTTGCCGCCTGCCTGCTGAGCACCGGTGCCGCCCTGGCCGCCACCACCGCCACCCCTGGCCAACTGAAAGTGGGCATGGAAATCACCTATCCGCCGTTCGAGTCCTACGACAGCGACAAGAACGTAGTGGGCTCCGACCCGGAACTGGCCCACGCCCTGGCCAAGCAACTGCAAGCCAAGGCCGAGTTCGTCGACACCAAGTTTCCCAACCTGATCCTGGGGCTGAATGCCGGGCACTACGATGCGATCATTTCCGGCATGTACATCACCCCCGAGCGACAGGCCCAGGCGCTGACCATCCCCTATGCGCGTACCGGGGCGGCGATCATGGTGCCGGCTGACAGCACGCTGAAACCTGCCGTACCGGAAGACCTTTGCGGCCTGAAGGTAGGCCTTGAGCAAGGCACCACCTGGGTGGCGCAGTTCAAGACACTGTCCACCGATTACTGCGTGCCGAACAACAAGGGCGCGATCAGCGTCAGCGAGTTCCCGTCTGCGCCGGAAGTGACCCAAGCGTTGCTGTCGAAAAATATCCAGGCGCAGGTCGAGATCTCTGGGGCGGCGCACATGATCGCGGAGAAAACCAAGGGCCGCGTGGTGGTGACCTCCCAGCAACTGGTGTACCCGCAAACCCTGGGCATCTACGTGAAGAAAGGCAATGACGACACCTACCAGGCGCTGCTCAAGGCCGTGGCCCAGAGCAAGCAATCCGGTGAATACGCGGCGATCCTGAAGAAGTACAACTTGGAAGAAGCCTCCAACTGATCCTGAAGCCGGCCGCCCCGATTACGGGGCGGCCACGGGGGTGCCTATGCAATTCGACTGGTCCTATTTTTTCTCGCTGTTTTCCATGCCGGCGTTCTGGGAAGCCAGTGTCACCGTGGTGGAGCTCAGCGCCCTGGCCTGGTTCATCGGCATGCTGCTGGGCTTCGGCCTGGCCAGCGCCAAGCTGTCGAGCGTCAAATGGCTGAGCCTGCCGGCCGGGGTGTACATCTGGTTTTTTCGCAGTATTCCGCTACTGGTGCTGGTGGTGTTCGTCTACAACCTGCCGCAGCTGTTCCCGGCCACCGGCAGCGTGCTGTCCAATCCGTTCTATTCCGGGTTGTTCGCGCTGGTGGTGACCGAAGCGGCGTACATGGCCGAGATTCACCGCGGCGGGCTGATTTCCGTGCACAAGGGGCAGAAGGAAGCCGGACGCGCGCTGGGCATTGGCAGCCTGGGGCTGCAACGGCTGATTGTGATCCCCCAGGCGTTTCGCATTTCGTTGCCAACGTTGATCAACGAATACATCACGGTGGTGAAACTGACTTCGCTGATTTCGGTGATTTCCCTTACCGAATTGCTCACCGTTGGGCAGCGGTTGTACGCGCAGAATTTTCTGGTCATGGAGACCCTGGCGGCCGTGGGCGTGTACTACGTGCTGATCGTCAGTCTGTTTGGCTGGCTGTTGCAGCGGCTGGAGAGCTACCTGGACCTGAGTAAGCGCAAACCGCAGACCTTGGCGGCTAACCCGCTGGCGCAATTGCGCCAAAGCCTGGCGAGGCAGGCTTCAGTGGTTGATCGCCAGGTTGCGCCCGGTGCTGCCCCCGCGCTGCAGCTGCAGAATATCCACAAGCGCTATGGCGACCATCTTGTGCTCAAGGGTATCGACCTGACCGTGGCCAGCGGCCAGGTGGTGTCGATCATCGGGCCTTCGGGTTCGGGCAAGACGTCGCTGATCCGCACGATCAATGGCCTGGAGAGCATCGATCAGGGTGAGATCGTGCTGTTCGGCGAAAGCTTTATTCACGCCGGCGATACCCCCAACAACCCGCAGATGCGTCGAGGCGTGCGCCATATCGGCATGGTGTTCCAGAGCTTCAACCTGTTCCCGCACCTGAATCTGGTGGACAACATCATCCTGGCGCCGGTGTATCACGGTGGCGACCGGCAGCTCTCGCGGCAACAGGCGTTCGTGCTGCTGGAGAAGGTGGGGCTGCTGGCCCATGCCAATAAGTACCCGCATCAGTTGTCTGGTGGGCAACAACAGCGCGTGGCCATCGCAAGGGCGCTGGCCATGCGGCCGCAGGTGATGCTGTTCGACGAGCCGACTTCGGCATTGGACCCGGAGTTGGTGGGCGATGTGTTAAAGGTGATTGCCGACCTGGCACGGGAAGGGATGACCATGCTGATCGTTACCCATGAGATGGATTTTGCCCTGTCGATTTCCGACCGGGTGATCTTCATGGAGGACGGCAAGGTGCAGTTGGATGCAGCGCCTGAGAGTATCCGGCATGCACCGGAGGCGGAGCGGGTGCGGCGGTTCATGGGGATGGTGCCTGATGAGCCAGTGCGCCTGGCGAGCAACCTGTAGCCTGGCGGCAGCGGCTATGTGGGAGCGGGTTCTACCCGCGAAGGCTGCACCGCGTAACAACTGTAACCGCGGTGTTCTTTTCGCGGGGAGAACCCGCTCCCACAAAAACAGTTGCGGCTATGCGTTGGGTTGCTCGCTTTCCAGCATCAGGCCGCTGAGGCGTTTGACCTTGCGTTGCACGGCGTCTTCGAACACGCCCTTGCGCGGTTCGATCAGGCTGAACCACTGCTTGGCGCGGGTGATGCCGGTGTAGATCAGCTCCTTGGTCAATACCGGATTCAGCGCGTCGGGCAGGATCAAGGCCGTATGGGTGAACTCCGAGCCCTGGGATTTGTGCACCGTCATGGCGAATACGGTTTCCACGTCGTTGAGACGGCTGGGCAATACAAAGCGCACGCCGCCCTGGCCGTCGTTGCGCGGGAAGGCCACGCGCAGTACCTGACGGTCAGTGCTGCTGCCATCGGGCAGGCGCAAGGCAATCCCGATGTCGCCGTTCATGAGGCCCAGGCCATAGTCGTTGCGCGTCATCAGCACCGGACGACCTTCGTACCAGGGCTGATCCCCTTCGATCAGGCGTGCAGCCGTGAGCACGCGCGTTGCGCGCTGGTTCAAGCCCTCGACACCCCAAGGCCCCTTGCGCACGGCGCACAGCAGTTGGAAGGATTCGAAGGCCTCCAGCACTTGCCTGGCCCACACGGCCCACGCCTCGCTGTCCAGCGGCGTGCGCGGTGCTGGGCGGTTGGTTTGCAACACGTTCAGGTAATGCCGGTAGCCCTGCGCACCATCACTGGCCTGACCTTGCAGCAGCAGGCGATCAAGGCTGCGATCCTGCTCGCCCTTCAACGGCACGCTGAAGATGTCGGCGAACTGCCGACCGGTCAGCAGTTCGCGCGCCTGCTCGGCTTCCTGGCGGTTGACCCGCAGTGCCAGTTGGCCAATGCCGCTGCCTTCGCCGAAACGGCGTGAGTGACGCAGCATGACCACTTGCTGGGCCAGCGGGTGGCGCTCGGCGCTGCCCACTACAAGGCCGGTGATGCGTTCGCCGCTGACCTGTTCCAGCCAGGCCAGGGTTTGCGGGCTGTAACAACCCTGTTCGGCATCGCGGCACAGGTCACCCAGCACGGCGCCCGCTTCTACGGAGGCCAACTGGTCCTTGTCGCCCAGCAATACCAGACGCGCATGGGCGGGCATGGCGCCCAGCAGGTTGGCCATCATTTCCAGGTCGATCATGGAGGCTTCGTCCACCACCAGCACATCCAGCGGCAACGGGTTGCTGGCGTCGTGGCGGAAGTGCCGGGTGCCCGGTCGGCTGCCCAGCAAGCGGTGAACGGTGGTCACTTCGGTAGGGATCTTGTCACGCACACTGTCGCTGACCTTCAGCTGCTTGACCTGGGCGCTGATGGATTCGGTCAGCCGAGCGGCGGCCTTGCCGGTGGGCGCCGCCAGACGGATGCGCAGCGGGGTGCCGGCGTTCACGGCCGGGGCCTGCAGCAAGGCCAGCAGGCGCACCACGGTGGTGGTCTTGCCGGTGCCTGGGCCGCCGGTGACGATGCTGAAAGCGCTGCGGGTGGCCAGCGCGCAGGCCAGTTTCTGCCAGTCGGTCTGCTCGCCGCTGGGCGCCCCGAACAGTTGCTCAAGACTTGATCGCAGGTCGTCGGGGGTGTTTTCCTGCTCGGCCAGGCGTTGGCGCAGCGCACGGTCGATACGACGCTCGTAGGCCCAGTAGCGGCGCAGGTACAGGCGTTGGCCAGCCAGCACCAGCGGGCGCTCGCCGCTGTCGTCCTCGGCCAGGGCCACCAGCGGACTGCTGGCCAGGGTGGCTCGCCAGGTGTCGGCGGCCAGGTGTTCGAGCAATTGCGAGGGCAGCAGCACGGGGCCGGCCAATGCATCGCCCTCGGGCGGCAGCGACAGGGCGAAGTCCGGCTCTTCCAGGGTGCGCGCAAGGTCGAGGCAGACGTGGCCGTGGCCCAGTTGGTGGCTGGTCAAGGCGGCGGCCAGGAGTACCAGCGGATCACCGCCTGGCTCGCGCTCAGCGAGAAAGCCCACGAACGCCTTGTCCAGCGCCCGCAGCCAGCCCCGCTCGGCCCAGCGTTCCAGCAAAGCCAGCAGGTCATCGACGCGTTGCAGCGGGGCCAGCTCGGCCAGGGTGCGGGCTTCCAGCGCAGTGGGCAGCAGATCGGCAAATGTACGGCTCATGCCGGTTCTCCTTCGAACAGGTCGCCCATGGGCTCAGGTTGGCGGACGATACCGCGGAACAGTTCGTCCAGCCGCTCGATCAATTCACGCGGTGGGCGCGCGAAGGCCAGGCCCTGGCTGGGCGCATGCACGCCGCGCAGGAAGATGAACACCGCGCCGCCCACGTGCAGGTCGTAGTCATAGTCAGGCAGGCGTGCCTTGAGCTGGCGATGCAGGGCCAACAGGTAAAGCACGTACTGCAGGTCGTAACGGTGGTCGAGGATGGCCTGGGTCATGGCCTCATCGGTGTAGGCGCTTTCATCGGTGCCCAGCCAGTTGGATTTGTAGTCGACCACGTAGTAGCGGCCATCGTGCTCGAAGGTCAGGTCGATGAAGCCCTTGAACATGCCGTTGAGCATGGCGCCTTCGGCTGGCGCGCGTGGTGCGCCGCCGTGAGTATGCTCGCGCACCAGGGCATCGAGTTGGCTGACGTCGACGCGGTGGCTGGCGAACCAGAACTCCATCTCGATCTGGTAATGCTCCAGGCTTACCAGACTCACCGTCTGATCACCCAAGGCAAGCGGTGCCTGCAACACATGCTGCAGCCAGGCATTGAGGGTGGGAATCCAGCCTTGCCAGCCGCGCAGGTTGCAACGGGCACCCACGGTGTCGGCCAGCAGCTGAGGCTGCGCGGCAACGGTGGCGAAACCTTCGCGCCCGGCCCATTCCAGCAGGCCGTGAAGGAAGGTACCGGGGTTGGGACCACGGGGGAATCGATGGATATCGCCACTCAGGGCCTGTACCTCTCGCGGGGCAGCCGGGTCCAAGCGCTCGTCGTCGAACAGTTTCTGTGCCTGGGGGCTGTCTGGCGACTGATCGCTGCCCGGGGCCAGGCTGTCGCTGATACGCAAGGCACTGTAGGAAGCGATCCACCAGTTTTCCGCAGCGCGACGCTTGGGCACCTTGGCGGCCAAAAGGGTGGCTTCGTTGCGTGGCGGCACATAGCGATGATCGTCAGCTTCGGGCATGGGGGCGGTATGGATGGCTGTGCAGCCATCCTGCATGTCCAGCAGCCAGCGGGCCAGACCTTGGGACTCGTCCAGCCGTTGGCCGCCGCCCAGCAAGTAGCCCAGCGCCGAACGGTGCAGTATCGAATCCTTGGTATTGCCGCGCTTGAGGTCGGCAACACCCAGCCAGCAGGCATGCTGGGCGCGGGTCAGGGCTACGTAAAGCAGGCGCAGGTCTTCGGCCAGGCGCTCGTCGTCAGCCAGTGCCACCTGCTCTGCCGTGGGGCTGAGGGTAACCTGGGCCGTGCCGTCGGCATCGTGGAACGACAACGGCAGGCGTTTGCCGTCGACCGGTTTGGTCGAGCAGATGAAGGGCAGGAACACCAGCGGGTATTCAAGGCCCTTGGATTTGTGGATGGTGACCACCTTGACCAGTTGCTCATCGCTTTCCAGGCGCAGGATCTGTTCTTCACCCGCCTGACCGGAGGTGGCCAGGTGCTCGGACAGGTGGCGGATCAATGCCTGCTCACCGTCCAGCTCACCGGCGGCCTGCTGCAGCAATTCGGCAAGGTGCAACAGGTTGGTCAGTATGCGTTCACCGTCGCTGCGCGCCATCAGTGCCTGGGGCAATTGGAAATCGTGCAGCAGGTGCCGCAGCATGGGCAGCACGCCCTGGGTACGCCACAGGGTGCGGTAGGTGCGGAACTGCATGACGCGCCGCTCCCAGGCCAGCTCGTCCTGGTTCAACTGCGCCAGGGCGCTGAGGGGCAGGTTCAGGGTGGTGGTGGCCAGGGCGCCGCGCAAGGGGCGCTCGGCGTCCGGCTCGGCGCAGGCCTTCAGCCAACTGAGCAGGTCGTGTGCCTCCTGGGCGGCGAAGACCGAGTCCTTGTCGGACAGGTAAACGCTGCGCACGCCACGGGCGGCCAATTCGCCGCGCACGGCCTGGGCTTCCTTGCCGTCACGGACCAGGATGGCGATATCGGCTGGGGTGACCGGCTTCAGTGTTTCGCCCGGCTTGGTGAAACCTGCCGTACCTCGCTGGCCGCCGTTGAGCAGGGCGACGATGGTCGACGCGCAGGCACCAGCCAGTTGCTGGCGATACACCGGGCCCGACAGCGGGGCATCGCTGGGCAGTTGCCACAGGTTCAGGGCCGCCACGGGCTGGCCGTCGATGCTCAGGCTTTCCTTTCGGCCTTGGGCCAATACCGGCAGGAATGGCACCGGGTTGTCATCGCCGTGCCGGAACAGGAAGGCACCACGCCCCAGCGTACGTTGTTCGGCGACGTCGAATACGTGATTCACCGCCTCGACCATGGCATGGCTGGAACGGAAGTTGGTACCCAGCGTGTGCAGCCGCCCGGTGGTGGCCTGGCGGGCGCGCAGATAGGTGTAGATGTCGGCACCGCGGAAGGCATAGATGGCCTGCTTGGGGTCGCCGATCAGGAACAGCCCGCTGTCAGGCTGGTTGGCCTCGATGTGGTAGATGCTCTCGAAAATACGGTACTGCACCGGGTCGGTGTCCTGGAATTCGTCGATCAAGGCCACCGGGAACTGTTCGCGAATCAGCCCTGCCAGGCGCTCGCCGCCGGCCCCCTGCAACGCGGCGTCCAGGCGCAGCAGCATGTCGTCGAAGCCCATTTCGGCACGGCGACGCTTTTCCTCCTCGAAGCGCGCGCCCACCCAGCGTGCGGCGTGCTCCAGCACCGCCGCGTCAGGGGTGGGCAGGTTGCGCAGGGCATCGGCCAGGCCCTGCATGGCGTCCAGGCCTGGGTGCGTGGGCGGATCGCCCTTCCAGGCTTCGGCCATGCCGTCGGGTGTCAGGCGAGTGAAGCCGGTGCCGATGTCCAGTTCGACCAGGCTTTCGTCACCGGCCCAGGCCACCAGCTTGTCGAACCAGGGCTCGAAATAGCGGGCCTGCATTTTGCGGCCGTCCACGGCTTTGGCGGCAACGGCCTCCAGGCAGATGACGCGCAGCTCCTGGGCCCATTGGGCCCATGGGGCCTTGAGCTGCTCAAGCGCCTGCTTGCGCTCGACCAGGGCGGCTTCGATCAAGGCGGCCGGTTCCTGGCCACCGTCCGCGCGGCGCGGGCTGCCGAACAGTGCGCGCACCCGTGGCAGCAGGGCGGCCGGGCCACCCCAGTTGCTGCGCACCCAGTTCAGCGTTTCGCCTTGCATGGCATAGCAGAACCGCCGCCAGTAATCGCGTACCACCTCGCCCAGCAAGTCGCTGTGGTCGGTTTCCAGGGTCTGGGTGAACAGGCTTCCGCTGTCGAAGGCGTGTTCGCGCAGCATGCGCTGGCACCAACTGTGGATAGTCGATACCGCGGCCTCGTCCATCCATTGAGCGGCGATGTCGAGGCGGTTGGCGCAGCCGGCCCAATGCTCGGGTGCGAACTCGTCACGCAGTTGGCTGATCAGGTCGTCGGGGCTGGGCATCTCGTCGCGGAAAAAGCGCGCGGCCTCCGCCAGGCGGGTGCGGATACGCTCACGCAACTCCTTGGTGGCGGCATCGGTGAAGGTCACCACGAGGATCTGCGGGGGTAGCAGCTCGCGGCCAAAGCCGGACTGCTCACCGCCGTGGCCCAGCACCAGACGCAGGTACAGGGCCGAGATGGTGAAGGTCTTGCCAGTACCGGCACTGGCTTCGATCAGTTGGCTGCCGCGCAGGGGGAACGCCAGGGCCAAGGGCTTTGCGTGATGGTCGGTCATGAGCGGGCCTCGTCGCCGTCGATGGAGCGCCAAGGGGCTTCGAACATGGGGCGGTATAGCGCATCGCACCAGCCTTCGAACTCCTCGCTGTCGATCAGGGCATTGAAATCGGGGAACTGACGGGCCAGCGCCACGCTTTCGCGGCGCTCGCCATCGGTGGTGATGCCATCGCCTTCATAGGCTTTGCGGGCGGCGGCCTCGGCCTTGACCGGGTCGGCCTGGCCAAGCCAGGCAAATGCAGTCTTGACCGCTACCGGCAGGGGGCGGCGCATGCCTTGTTGCCAGGCCAGCAACAGGTCACCCAGTGCGTCGCGCGCCTTGTCGGCGGGCAGTGCTTCCAGCACCAGCGTGTCGTCACTGGCGACAACGGCAGTGGTCAGTGGCAGGCCAACGGCACAGGACGCCAAGTGGGTAACCCAACTACGAACCAGGCGGTGCCATTTGCGTGACCGGGCACCGCCAATGGCGTTGGCAATGGCAGTGACGCTGAGCAGATTGCCGTCCCCGCGTTGGTGCAGGTTGCTGACCCAACCATCCAGCCGTAGGCCCTGGTATTCGAAATTCACCGGTTTGGCGGTGATCACCGGCGTCGGCCAAAGCACCAATAATTGCTGAAAACGCTGGAGCAGGTCGGGCAACGGCTCGATCAGTTCCTCCTGCAGGCATTCACCAAAACCAGCCATGGGCAGCAGGCCGCTGCCTTGCATGCGGCGGGCCTGGGCATACAGGGTTGCATCGACATCGTCGGCGGCAGCCATGGCGGTGGTCAGCAGTTTGTCGCTGAGGGTGTAGCGCTCCAACGCGTCGAGTACGAAGGGCTCTTCGTCGGCCAGCGGAGCTTCTGCGGTCTCGAAGAACACTTTCAGGCGCTGACTGAAGAAGTGCCGCACGGGGTTGCGCAGGAAGTCCTGCAACTGGGTGAGGGCCAGCGGCTCTTCCTGGACGTGGGCTGGCAGCACTTCGTCGTTGGCCTGTGGCTGCTGGTCGGTATGCAGTACCCGCCATTCGGAGGCGAAGCTGAACAGGCCGCTGCCTGAATGGAAATAGCGTGCGCTGAAAGGCTGCAACGGATGCTCAAGGCTGAGCGCGTGCACCAGCTGTTCGCCGGCATTGAGCTTGGCGCCTTCCTCGGCACCGTGCAGTTGCCAGCCGCTGGCGAGGTGATCGCGCAGTTGGCCGATCAGTACGGAGGCCGGGCGTTCACTGTTGTCGCGAATGCTGCGGCCGACCCAACTGACATAAAGTTGTTCTCGCGCCGACAGCAGCGCCTCAAGCAGCAGGTAGCGGTCATCCTCACGGCGTGAACGATCGCCGGGGCGGTAGTCGCTGCCCATCAGGTCGAAGTCCAGCGGGGGTTGCGCGCGCGGGTAGTCGCCGTCGTTCATGCCCAACAGGCAAACCACCTTGAACGGGATGGCACGCATGGGCATCAGTGTGCAGAAGTTCACGGCACCGGCCAGGAAACGTTGCGACAGCTTGCCCTGGTCGAGGCCGGCCAGCCAGGCCTCACGCACTACCGTCAGGGGCAGCGGCTCATGCAGGGCGACCGACTCGCAGGTGCGCAGCCATTGCTCGCGCAGTTCTTCAAGCTGCACCAGCAGGTAGTCGTCGTGCTCGTTGCTGGCCTGGAAGAATACCTGGATCAGGCCTTGCAGGCGTTCGCCCCACTCCTTGGGCTCGGCAGGTGCAGACAACACCTGATGGGCGACTTCCAGGGCGTCGAGCAACGCAACCAATGGGCCGATCAAAGCTGCGTCCAGGCCGCCGATCTCGTCGTAAGGCTCGATGCCACCGTACCCCTGGCCGCCACCTACTGCGTATCCGAGCAACATCCGGCGCAGGCCGAATCGCCAGCTGTTCTGCTCCAATTGCTCTGGCAGCCCTAAGCCTGCACGTTGAGCGGCGTTGAGCCCCCAGCGGATGCCGGCGCCTTCAATCCAGCGATGCAGGGTAGGCAGGTCGCTCTCCTGCACGCCGAAGCGATTGCGCAGCGACGGCACGTCGAGCAGGTCAAGAATTTCGCTGACGGCGAAACGGCTGTCCGGCAGCTTGAGCAGGTGTTCGATGGCAATCAGCAACGGATCACGACCCCGCTGATTCTGGTCGGTGAGCGTGAACGGAATGAAGCGCGGGTCGTTGCGGTCAAGCTGCCCGAATACGGCACGAATGTGCGGTGCATAGCTGTCAACGTCGGGGACCATGACGATAACGTCACGCGGGCGCAGATGCGGGTCGGCGCTGAAGCGGGCCAGCAGTTGGTCATGCAGGATCTCCACTTCGCGCTGGGCGCTGTGGGCGATATGGAAACGTACGGAGCGATCCTTGGCGATGTTGACCGCCGGCCAGGTTGCGCGCGTTTCCGCCAGCGGGCGCAGTTCGAGGATGTCGTCCTGCAGTTGGCCAAGCAGGGTGGTGGGCTCGCTATCACTGAACAGGTCGATCCGGCCTTCGCGAAAGGCCGCCCGATAGCTGTTGGGATCGTCGTAGCTGTCCAGCAGGTTGATGTAGTCGCGCCCCTGCTTGCCCCATGCTGCCAGCAGGGGATGTGCATGCTGATGCAAGGCATCGGCATCGATGACTACGGGCATGCCTTGCTTGCGTGCCTGGCGCTTGTATTGGTGGCGCAGCAGGTCCTTGTCGGCAACGATGTCGGACCAGTGGTGACGGCAAGGGTTATGCACACACAGCAACACCTGACTGAAACGCGCCAGGCCTGCCAGCGCTTCGAGGGCTTGGGCTGGCAGGGAGGAAATACCGAATACGATCACGCGGTTTGGCAGCCCCTTGGGCGCCTGCTCAAGGCTGTTGATGCGCTCGATGAAACGCTGATGCACGCCCGCCCGGCTTTGGGCCATGCCCTCCTCACCTACGTCATGCAACAAGGCCCGCCATAGTTCTGCCTGCCAGCGGTTGGCGTCTGGCAGCGGCTTGGCTTCGCCGCGCACATTGCGCAGGTGGTGGCGGCCAGCGGCCCAGTCCTCAAGCCAGTCGGCGCGGTATACCTGATATTGGTCGTACAGGTCAGCCAGGCGCTCGGCCAGTTGGTAGCGTTTGCGCAGGTCACTGTCATCGGTAAGGAAACGCTGCAGCGGCTCGAAATGCGGCTGATCGATCAGTTGCGGTAATAGGCGCATCAGACGCCAGGTCAGCGGTGCCTTGTCGAGCAGCGAGGTGGGTGGGATCTCATCCTTACCCAGCACGCTGCGGTATAACTGCCACATGAAGCTGCCCGGTAACTGCACGTCGATGGCGGCGGCAATCCCGCAGCCGCCCAGATCATCGTCCTGGGTGTCTTCTGCCAGCGCCAGTTTCAGCCATTGAGCAATGCCGTTGCTTTGCACCAGGGCGATTTCGTTTTCCAAGGGCGCCAGTGGGTAACGCCGCATCCAGCTGACCACCAGGCTGCGCAGTTCATCGAGGCGGTTGCCGTGAACCACCATGAAACCTGGGGTAAGGGGCGGGTTGGCCGGCATGGATGATTCCTTCAATGGGGTGGCTTGGGCAGGTGAGAACCTTATCAGATGTGGTGCGGGGGGCTACATGCTGATGGGTCTGATAATTGTGTGGGGGATTTCCCAGGGTGATATGTAGCCACAATTATCTTGAAACCGCGTTGCCTGCATCGCGACCAAGGTCGGCTCCTACGCCGTCCGTGGTAGGAGCCGACCTTGGTCGCGATGGGACCGCGACGTTTTCGGCGCCATAAAGAC
>KI547180.1:0-35552 GCA_000497835.1 gamma proteobacterium L18
GCTTTGCTCCCACAATACAAGACGCACCTAAGGCGTACACCTGTGGGAGCAACCGGGGTCGCGCTCGACCTTGCTCGCGATGAGGCCCTAACTGACACCCCACCTACACCTTTCTATGCAACAGCCACCAGCATGGCTATCATGCCTGCCTCATTGTGAGGCGAATCTGCATGTTGACGTTGTTGAAGCTTTTGAAGGATGGTCGCTTCCATTCCGGGCAAGCATTGGGGGCGGCGCTAGGTATCAGTCGCAGCGCGGTATGGAAGCAGCTGCAGCACCTTGAAGCGGAGCTCAATCTGCCTATCCACAAGGTGCGTGGCCGCGGTTATCAGTTGGCTGCGCCTCTCGCACTGCTCGATGCCGAGGCTATCGACGCCTACGCCGGTACCAAAGCCTGGCCCATCTTTGTATTCGACTCTATCGACTCCACCAACGCCGAAGCGTTGCGGGCGGTCGATCGTGGCGAAACGGCGCCGTTCCTGGTCCTGGCTGAGCGCCAGTCGGCAGGCCGTGGCCGTCGTGGCCGCACCTGGGTCAGCCCTTTCGCCGAAAATCTGTATTACAGCCTGGTGCTGCGCATCGAGGGCGGCATGCGCCAACTTGAAGGCTTGAGCCTGGTGGTCGGCCTGGCGGTCATGCAGGCCCTGCGTGAGCTGGGTATCGCCAAGGCCGGACTGAAGTGGCCGAACGATGTTCTGGTAGACCAGCGCAAGATCGCCGGCATTCTCCTGGAGCTGGTTGGCGACCCCGCAGACGTTTGTCACGTGGTGCTGGGTATCGGTATCAACGTGAACATGCAGTCTACCGATGCTGTCGACCAGCAGTGGACCTCCATGCAGTTGGAGGCGGGCAGGGCGGTTGATCGCAACCAATTGGTTGCGCTGCTTAACCAGCGCCTGCAGGAGTATCTGGCACTGCACCGGGAGAAGGGTTTTGCGGCCATTCAACCGCTGTGGGAGGCCAATCATGCATGGCAGGGGCGTGCGGTGTCGTTGATCGCAGGCGTCAACCAGGTGGATGGTGTAGTCGTTGGCATCGATCACCAGGGCGCCCTGCGCCTGCAGGTCGATGGCGTGGAAAAAAGCTTTAGTGGCGGTGAGCTCAGCCTGAGGTTGCGCAATGATTCTTGAGCTGGACTGCGGTAACAGTTTCATAAAATGGCGACTGATCGCGGCCGAAGGCGGCCCGCGCGTGGCGGGCGGGGTGGTGGACAACGATCAGGCACTGGTCGATGCGCTGAGTGCCATCGATGCTCTGCAGCTGCGCTATTGCCGCCTGGTAAGCGTCCGTAACGAGGACGAAACCACTCGATTGACCGATACACTGGCCCAGGCTTTTGGCGTGCAATCTGCTTCTGTGCGGCCGGCGCAAGTGCTTGCCGGCGTGCGCAATGGCTACCAGGAGTTTGAGCGCCTGGGCCTGGACCGCTGGGTTGCGTTGGTGGCGGGTTATCGCCTGGCCAGCGGTGCTTGCGTAGTCATTGATCTGGGTACGGCGATCACCTCGGACTTTGTGGATGATGCGGGTGAACATGTGGGTGGCTTCATCTGCCCGGGTATGCCCCTGATGCGCAGCCTGCTGCGCACCCACACTCGCAAGATCCGCTACGACGACCAATCCGCCGAGCGCGCGCACGGCAGCCTTGAGCCTGGACGCAACACAGTGGAAGCGGTGGAGCGCGGTTGTACGCTAATGATGCGCGGTTTTGTGCAGACGCAGCTGGAGCATGCCAGGCAGCTGTGGGGTGATGGTTTCCAGCTGTACCTGACGGGTGGGGACGCCGAGCTGGTGAAAGATGTAGTGCCCCAGGCGAAGGTTGTGCCTGACCTGGTATTCGTTGGCCTAGCCATCGCTTGTCCGATTGCCTGAGGTGCCTATGCGCTGGCTATTTCTGCTGCTTCTGATTCTCAACGTTTTCTACTATGTGTGGCACCAACAGGAAGCGCCCCTGCGCCCCAAGGAAATTGCTTCGCTTTCCCTCTATAAGGGAGCGCAGCAGGATATTCGCCTGTTGAGCGAGTCCGATGATGCGCGTGCGCGGGCAGCGGCGGCAGCCAAATCGGAAAGCCATGATGAAAACTGCCTCTACCTGGGTGGATTTTCCAAGCCTGAGCAGCTCGCGCCGATCGAGCAGCGCCTCACCAGCCTGGATATTTCCTCCCGTGCGGTGCCGATTACCGCTCCCGAAGGGGTTTCTCACTGGTTGCGGATTTCGCCCGAAAGCCGGCGTTTGCTGGACGAAACCCTGCTCCAAAGACTTTCCAATGATTTCAAAGACTTAAAACAGAAAATAATGTTGTGTGGGGGGTTGCAAGCTCCTTGAATCCTGCATAGAATGGCGCCCGCTCCACAGCGATAAGCGGAAACGCTCAAGGTGTGAAGCGACTGTCAAACGAAGCTAACTTTCAGATTTAATTGAAAAAAACGCTTGACAGCAGGACGGCAAAGGTTGATAATGCCGCCCACGTTCAGGAGGGGTTCCCGAGCGGCCAAAGGGATCAGACTGTAAATCTGACGTCTCAGACTTCGAAGGTTCGAATCCTTCCCCCTCCACCAATTTAGCGTGAGCAGCAAGCTCCGCGGGTATAGTTTAGTGGTAGAACCTCAGCCTTCCAAGCTGATGATGCGGGTTCGATTCCCGCTACCCGCTCCAAGTTTGCTGGTTGTGCAAAGTGTTTCGCTCTTGTAGCTCAGTTGGTAGAGCACACCCTTGGTAAGGGTGAGGTCAGCGGTTCAAATCCGCTCAAGAGCTCCATTACTCAGGCAGATATGAAAATATCTGCCTTTGTTTTATAAGTGGTTGAAATCACTTGTTCGGGCCTGCATAATGGTCGGCCTGATTATGTTTTTAGGTCAGTAGCTCAATTGGCAGAGCGACGGTCTCCAAAACCGTAGGTTGGGGGTTCGATTCCCTCCTGACCTGCCAGATTCACACGGTGATGTCTGGCTTTCTTTTTACAGGATCCTCCTAGATGACCCCTAAGGCTGAAGCCCAAGACTCTCGCTTTGATCTGCTCAAGTGGCTGGTTGTTGTCGCTTTGGTGGTGGTTGGCGTGGTTGGTAATCAGTATTACCACGCGTCTCCGATCCTGTACCGGGTGCTTGCACTGCTCGTCATTGCTGGTGTAGCTGCGTTCACCGCGCTGCAGACTGCCAAAGGCAAGTCGTTCTTCGTCCTGGCAAAGGAAGCTCGTACCGAAATCCGTAAAGTCGTATGGCCAACTCGCCAAGAGACCACGCAGACCACCCTGATCGTAGTGGCGGTCGTTCTGGTCATGGCGTTGCTGTTGTGGGGTCTTGATTCCCTGCTCGGCTGGCTTGTTTCCTTGATCGTCGGCTAAGGGTGTCCCGTGGCTAAGCGTTGGTACGTTGTGCATGCCTACTCGGGTTACGAGAAGCATGTTATGCGCTCTTTGGTTGAGCGTGTAAAGCAAGCTGGCATGGAAGACGGTTTTGGCGAAATTCTGGTCCCCACTGAAGAAGTGGTAGAGATGCGCAATGGCCAGAAGCGCAAAAGCGAACGTAAGTTCTTCCCAGGCTATGTGCTTGTCCAGATGGAAATGAGTGAGAGCACTTGGCACTTGGTCAAGGATACTCCTCGCGTGATGGGTTTCATCGGCGGTACTGCCGACAAGCCTGCACCAATCACCGACAAGGAAGCTGAGGCTATCCTGCGTCGTGTCGCTGATGGCAGCGACAAGCCTAAGCCCAAGACTCTGTTCGAGCCGGGTGAGGTTGTTCGTGTTACCGATGGTCCTTTCGCGGACTTCAACGGTACCGTCGAAGAAGTCAACTACGAAAAGAGCCGGATCCAAGTGGCCGTGCTTATTTTCGGACGCTCTACTCCGGTAGAGCTCGAGTTCAGCCAGGTCGAAAAGGTCTGACTGAAGGCATATCCCATGCCCCGCAGGCGTAAGCTGCGGGGTTTTGTCGTCTCTGGGATAAAACGCAAGCAACCGGGGAGCCTTGATTGGCGCTTGTACCCGATATTGGAGTAGCTCATGGCTAAGAAAATCACGGCTTACATCAAGCTGCAAGTAAAGGCCGGCCAGGCCAACCCTAGCCCGCCCGTCGGCCCGGCTCTGGGTCAACATGGTGTGAACATCATGGAATTCTGCAAGGCCTTCAACGCCCGTACTCAGGGTCAAGAAGCCGGCCTGCCGACTCCAGTTATCATCACTGTTTACAGTGACCGTAGCTTCACCTTCGAAACCAAAAGCACCCCAGCTTCGGTTCTGCTGAAGAAAGCTGCTGGCCTGACCAGCGGCTCCGCTCGTCCGAACACCGTTAAAGTCGGTACCGTGACCCGCGCTCAGCTGGAAGATATCGCCAAGGCAAAAAATGCTGACCTGACCGCTGCCGACATGGACGCCGCCGTGCGCACCATCGCTGGCTCGGCTCGCAGCATGGGCCTCAACGTGGAGGGTGTGTAATGGCTAAGCTGACCAAGCGCCAAAAGGCTATTGCTTCCAAAATCGAAGCTGGCAAAGTCTACAACTTCGAAGAAGCCGCCACTCTGCTGGCCGAGCTGTCGACCGTCAAGTTCAGCGAGTCGTTCGACATCGCCGTGAACCTGGGCGTTGACCCACGTAAATCCGACCAGGTCGTACGTAGCGCTACCGTGCTGCCACACGGCACTGGCAAGACCGTACGTGTTGCTGTCTTTACCCAAGGTCCAGCTGCTGAAGCTGCCCTGGCTGCAGGCGCAGACCGCGTTGGCATGGACGACCTGGCTGCCGAAATGAAAGGCGGCGACCTGAACTATGACGTAGTCATCGCATCCCCGGATGCCATGCGTGTTGTAGGTCAACTGGGTCAGATCCTGGGTCCACGTGGCCTGATGCCTAACCCGAAAGTCGGTACCGTGACTCCAGACGTAGCCAACGCGGTTAAAAACGCCAAGGCTGGTCAGGTTCGCTACCGCACCGACAAAAACGGCATCATCCACACTTCCGTTGGCAAGGTTGGCTTCGAAGCCGTCAAGCTGAAGGAAAACGTTGAAGCCCTGATCGCTGATCTGAAGCGTATCAAGCCAGCTTCCTCGAAAGGTATCTACGTCAAGCGCGTCACCCTGAGCACCACTATGGGCCCAGGTCTGGTGATCGATCAGGGTTCCCTGACCGCGTAAGACTGAGAAGGGTAGTGAGCGATCACTGCCTTTCGCAAAAAATTGGGGTCCCTGCTTTGCGGGGGCTATCCAAGACCGTAGGCGGCGCAAGCCTTAAACCACAAGCCTACGCAGATGGTGCTCCCGGTTCCTTCTGGAACTAGACACCAAAACGACATCCGGCTCCGGCCAGATGAAACGGTAACAAGCAGGAGTTAAACCCGTGGCAATTAAACTCGAAGACAAGAAGGCCATCGTCGCTGAAGTCAACGAGGCTGCCAAAGGTGCCCTGTCCGCTGTCGTGGCTGATGCCCGTGGTGTGACTGTAGGCGCTATGACCGGACTCCGTAAAGAGGCCCGCGAAGCTGGCGTATACGTACGTGTTGTACGTAACACCCTGCTCAAGCGCGCTGTTGAAGGCACCGAGTACTCGGTCCTCAACGACGTGTTCAAAGGCCCGACCCTGATTGCATTCTCTACCCAACACCCGGGCGCTGCTGCCCGTCTGTTCAAAGAGTTCGCCAAGGGTCAGGACAAGTTCGAGATCAAGGCAGCTGCGTTCGAGGGCAAGTACCTCGCAGCTAATCAGATCGACGTACTGGCAACACTGCCGACTCGTGACGAAGCCATTTCCCAGCTGATGAGCGTGATTCAAGGCGCTACCAGCAAATTGGCTCGTACCCTGGCGGCAGTTCGCGACCAGAAAGAAGCTGCAGCAGCCTAAGGCTCGCTCGCTTCTCGCGTTTTTTGTTTATTTCGATGGTCGCGTAGGCCGTCCCCCAATTCAGGAAAAGAGTCATGTCCGTTACTCAAGAGCAAATCCTCGAAGCCGTTGGCGCAATGTCCGTAATGGAAGTTGTTGAGCTGATCAAAGCTTTCGAAGAAAAATTCGGCGTTACTGCTGCCGCTGCTTCGGCCGGCCCAGCTGCTGCTGCCGCTGTTGTTGAAGAGCAAACCGAGTTCAACGTTGTTCTGGTTGAAGCCGGCGAGAAGAAAGTAAACGTCATCAAGGCCGTTCGTGAACTGACCGGTCTGGGCCTGAAAGAAGCCAAAGAGAAAGTTGACACCGCTCCTCAGGTCGTTGCTGAAGGCGTTTCGAAAGAAGCCGCTGAAGACGCCAAGAAGAAGCTGGAAGAAGCTGGCGCCAAAGTCGAAGTCAAGTAATTTCGACCTTGCGTCTCCAGCCCGAGCGTCAAGCGAACGGCTGATGGCTGGTGGCTCTTGCCACCGGCCTTTTTCCGTTATTGGCTGCTGATCAAGTCAGCGCCAGTAACGTGCTTCAACCACCGATGATGGTGGCGCAAACCAAGGGGTTTGCACGATTTTCTGGCTACTCCCCGTCGGGAGGAGCCAAACAAGCAGGTGACCAAGCTGGGGAACGCTGATGGCTTACTCATACACTGAGAAAAAACGTATCCGCAAGGACTTTAGCAAGTTGCCGGACGTCATGGACGTACCGTACCTCTTGGCTATCCAGCTGGATTCGTATCGCGAATTCTTGCAGGCGGGCGCGACCAAGGACCAGTTCCGTGACGTCGGTCTGCATGCGGCCTTCAAATCCGTTTTCCCGATCATCAGCTACTCCGGCAACGCTGCTCTGGAGTACGTTGGTTATCGCCTGGGCGAACCGGCCTTTGATGTCAAGGAATGCGTATTGCGCGGCGTAACGTACGCCGTACCTTTGCGGGTAAAAGTACGCCTGATCATTTTCGACAAAGAATCGTCGAACAAAGCGATCAAGGACATCAAGGAGCAGGAAGTCTACATGGGGGAAATCCCCCTGATGACCGAGAACGGTACCTTCGTAATCAACGGTACCGAGCGCGTCATCGTCTCCCAGTTGCACCGTTCGCCAGGTGTGTTCTTCGACCACGATCGTGGCAAGACCCACAGCTCCGGCAAACTGTTGTACTCGGCC
Organism: gamma proteobacterium L18; assembly: GCA_000497835.1. Classification (GTDB taxonomy): domain Bacteria; phylum Pseudomonadota; class Gammaproteobacteria; order Pseudomonadales; family Pseudomonadaceae; genus Aquipseudomonas. The sequence continues at coordinate 7,026 of KI547180.1, forward strand.
CGCATCATTCCTTACCGCGGCTCGTGGCTGGACTTCGAATTCGATCCGAAAGACTGTGTATTCGTCCGTATCGACCGTCGTCGCAAGCTGCCTGCATCGGTGCTGCTGCGCGCCCTGGGTTATAGCACCGAGGAAGTCCTCGATGCGTTCTACACCACCAACGTATTCCACGTGCAGGGCGAAAAGCTCAGCCTGGAACTGGTGCCTCAGCGCCTGCGTGGTGAAATTGCCGTCCTGGACATCCTCGACAACACCGGCAAGGTGATCGTGGAGCAGGGCCGTCGTATCACTGCCCGTCACATCAACCAGTTGGAAAAAGCCGGCATCAAAGAGCTGGAAGTTCCGCTGGACTACGTGCTGGGTCGCACTACTGCCAAGGCCATCGTTCACCCGGCAACCGGTGAAATCCTGGCTGAGTGCAACACTGAACTGAGCACCGAGCTGTTGGTGAAGATCGCCAAGGCCCAGGTTGTCCGTATCGAAACGTTGTACACCAACGACATCGACTGCGGTCCGTTCATCTCCGACACGCTGAAGATCGATTCCACCGCCAACCAACTGGAAGCGCTGGTCGAGATCTACCGCATGATGCGTCCTGGCGAGCCGCCAACCAAGGATGCAGCCGAGACCCTGTTCAACAACCTGTTCTTCAGCCCGGAGCGCTACGACCTGTCCGCTGTAGGTCGCATGAAGTTCAACCGTCGTATCGGTCGTACCGAGATCGAAGGTTCGGGCGTGCTGAGCAAGGAAGACATCGTTGCCGTACTGAAGACCCTGGTCGACATCCGTAACGGCAAAGGCATCGTCGACGACATCGACCACCTGGGTAACCGTCGTGTTCGCTGCGTAGGCGAAATGGCCGAGAACCAGTTCCGTGTTGGCCTGGTGCGCGTTGAGCGTGCGGTCAAGGAACGCCTGTCGATGGCTGAAAGCGAAGGCCTGATGCCTCAGGACCTGATCAACGCCAAGCCGGTAGCGGCCGCGGTGAAAGAGTTCTTCGGTTCCAGCCAGCTGTCGCAGTTCATGGACCAGAACAACCCGCTGTCGGAAATTACACACAAGCGTCGTGTCTCTGCACTCGGCCCAGGTGGTCTGACCCGTGAGCGCGCAGGCTTCGAAGTCCGTGACGTACACCCGACCCACTACGGTCGTGTATGCCCGATCGAGACCCCTGAAGGTCCGAACATTGGTCTGATCAACTCCCTGGCTGCGTACGCTCGTACCAACCAGTACGGCTTCCTGGAAAGCCCGTACCGCGTTGTTAAAGAGGGTGTGGTCACCGACGAGATCGTGTTCCTGTCCGCCATCGAAGAAGCCGATCACGTGATCGCGCAGGCTTCGGCGACCATGAACGAGAACAAGGTTCTGATCGACGAGCTGGTAGCCGTACGTCACCTGAACGAATTCACCGTGAAGGCGCCTGAAGACGTAACCCTGATGGACGTTTCGCCCAAGCAGGTAGTTTCGGTCGCAGCCTCGCTGATCCCGTTCCTGGAGCACGACGACGCCAACCGTGCGTTGATGGGGTCCAACATGCAGCGTCAGGCAGTACCGACCCTGCGCGCCGACAAGCCGCTGGTAGGTACCGGCATGGAGCGCAACGTTGCCCGTGACTCCGGCGTTTGCGTCGTGGCCCGTCGTGGCGGCGTGATCGACTCCGTCGATGCCAGCCGTATCGTCGTTCGCGTGGCTGACGATGAAGTCGAGCCAGGCGAAGCTGGTGTAGATATCTACAACCTGACCAAATACACCCGTTCGAACCAGAACACCTGCATCAACCAGCGTCCGCTGGTGAGCAAGGGTGACCGCGTTCAGCGTAGCGACATCATGGCCGACGGCCCGTCCACCGACATGGGTGAACTGGCACTGGGTCAGAACATGCGCATCGCGTTCATGGCCTGGAACGGTTTCAACTTCGAAGACTCCATCTGTCTGTCGGAGCGTGTGGTTCAGGAAGACCGTTTCACCACGATCCACATCCAGGAACTGACCTGTGTGGCCCGTGACACCAAGCTTGGCCCAGAGGAAATCACCGCTGACATCCCGAACGTGGGTGAAGCAGCGCTGAACAAGCTGGACGAAGCCGGTATCGTTTACGTGGGTGCCGAAGTCGGCGCCGGCGACATCCTGGTCGGCAAGGTCACTCCGAAAGGCGAGACCCAACTGACTCCGGAAGAAAAACTGCTGCGCGCCATCTTCGGCGAGAAGGCCAGCGACGTTAAGGACACCTCCCTGCGCGTGCCTACCGGCACCAAAGGTACTGTCATCGACGTTCAGGTCTTCACCCGTGACGGCGTAGAGCGTGACGCTCGTGCACTGTCGATCGAGAAGAGCCAGCTGGACGAGATCCGCAAGGATCTGAACGAAGAATTCCGTATCGTCGAAGGCGCAACCTTCGAACGTCTGCGTCAGGCCCTGGTCGGTCAGATCGTCGACGGTGGTGCCGGCCTGAAGAAAGGTCTGGAAATCACCAACGAAGTTCTGGACGGTCTGGAGCACGGCCAGTGGTTCAAGCTGCGCATGGCCGAAGACGCCCTCAACGAACAGCTGGAGCGTGCCCAGCAGTACATCGTTGATCGTCGCCGTCTGCTGGACGACAAGTTCGAAGACAAGAAGCGCAAACTGCAGCAAGGCGATGACCTGGCTCCAGGCGTGCTGAAAATCGTCAAGGTTTACCTGGCAATCCGTCGTCGCATCCAGCCGGGCGACAAGATGGCCGGTCGTCACGGTAACAAGGGTGTGGTCTCCGTGATCATGCCGGTTGAAGACATGCCGCACGATGCCAATGGCACCCCGGTGGACGTGGTCCTCAACCCGCTCGGCGTACCTTCGCGTATGAACGTCGGTCAGATTCTGGAAACCCACCTGGGCCTCGCGGCCAAGGGGCTGGGCGAAAAGATCAACCGCATGCTCGAAGAGCAGCGTAAAGTCATCGAACTGCGCAAGTTCCTCACCGAGATCTACAACGAGATCGGTGGCCGCCAAGAGAACCTGGAAAGCTTCAGCGACCAGGAAATTCTGGACCTGGCGAAGAACCTGCGTGCTGGCGTTCCAATGGCTACCCCGGTATTCGACGGTGCCAAGGAAAGCGAGATCAAGGCCATGCTGAAACTGGCAGACCTGCCAGAAAGCGGCCAGATGCAGCTGTTCGACGGTCGTACCGGCAACAAGTTCGAGCGTCACGTAACTGTTGGCTACATGTACATGCTGAAACTGAACCACTTGGTGGACGACAAGATGCACGCGCGTTCCACTGGTTCCTACAGCCTGGTTACCCAGCAGCCGCTGGGTGGTAAGGCTCAGTTCGGTGGTCAGCGTTTCGGGGAGATGGAGGTCTGGGCACTGGAAGCATACGGCGCCGCCTACACCCTGCAAGAAATGCTCACAGTGAAGTCGGACGATGTGAACGGTCGTACCAAGATGTACAAAAACATCGTGGACGGCGATCACCGTATGGAGCCGGGCATGCCCGAGTCCTTCAACGTGTTGATCAAAGAGATTCGTTCCCTCGGTATCGATATCGATCTGGAAACCGAATAACACGCGACGCGAATCGGGAGCAGGCCCCTAAAGCCTGCTCCCTGCTCCGCCAGGAGGAAAGGCCTTGAAAGACCTACTGAATTTGCTGAAAAACCAGGGTCAAGTCGAAGAGTTTGACGCAATCCGTATCGGATTGGCGTCGCCTGAGATGATCCGTTCGTGGTCGTTCGGTGAAGTTAAAAAGCCGGAAACCATCAACTACCGTACGTTCAAACCTGAACGTGACGGCCTGTTCTGCGCCAAGATCTTTGGCCCAGTCAAGGACTACGAGTGCCTGTGCGGTAAGTACAAGCGCCTGAAACACCGTGGTGTGATCTGCGAGAAGTGCGGCGTTGAAGTTGCACTGGCCAAGGTTCGTCGTGAGCGCATGGCGCACATCGAACTGGCATCGCCTGTTGCCCACATCTGGTTCCTGAAATCGCTGCCGTCGCGTATCGGCCTGCTGATGGACATGACCCTGCGTGATATCGAACGCGTTCTCTACTTCGAGAGCTATGTCGTTATCGACCCGGGCATGACTACCCTGGAGAAGGGTCAGCTGCTGAACGACGAGCAGTACTTCGAAGCCCTCGAAGAGTTCGGTGACGACTTCGACGCCCGCATGGGTGCCGAGGCTGTCCGCGAACTGCTGCACGCCATTGACCTGGAGCACGAGATCGGCCGCCTGCGCGAAGAAATTCCGCAGACCAACTCGGAAACCAAGATCAAGAAGCTGTCCAAGCGCCTGAAGTTGATGGAAGCCTTCCAGGGTTCCGGCAACCTGCCTGAGTGGATGGTGTTGACCGTTCTGCCGGTTCTGCCGCCAGATCTGCGTCCACTGGTCCCACTGGATGGCGGTCGCTTCGCAACGTCCGACCTCAACGATCTGTATCGTCGAGTGATCAACCGTAACAACCGTCTGAAGCGTCTGCTGGACCTGTCGGCTCCTGACATCATCGTGCGCAACGAAAAGCGCATGCTGCAGGAAGCGGTCGATGCCCTGCTGGACAACGGTCGTCGCGGTCGCGCCATCACCGGTTCCAACAAGCGTCCTCTGAAATCCCTGGCTGACATGATCAAGGGTAAGCAAGGTCGTTTCCGTCAGAACTTGCTCGGTAAGCGCGTTGACTACTCCGGTCGTTCGGTAATTACCGTAGGCCCGACCCTGCGCCTGCATCAGTGCGGTCTTCCGAAGAAGATGGCCCTGGAGCTGTTCAAGCCGTTCATCTTCGGCAAGCTGGAAATGCGTGGTCTGGCGACCACCATCAAGGCCGCCAAGAAGATGGTCGAGCGCGAGCTGCCGGAAGTGTGGGACGTTCTCGCCGAAGTGATTCGCGAACACCCCGTACTGCTCAACCGTGCACCGACCCTTCACCGTCTGGGTATCCAGGCGTTTGAACCGGTACTGATCGAAGGTAAGGCTATCCAGCTGCACCCTCTGGTCTGTGCTGCGTACAACGCCGACTTCGACGGCGACCAGATGGCGGTCCACGTACCGCTGACCCTGGAAGCCCAGCTCGAAGCCCGTGCGCTGATGATGTCGACCAACAACATCCTGTCGCCAGCCAACGGTGAGCCAATCATCGTTCCTTCGCAGGACGTTGTACTGGGTCTGTACTACATGACCCGTGAAGCGATCAACGCCAAGGGCGAAGGCCGCGTGTTTGCCGACCTGCAGGAAGTCGACCGCGTATTCCGCGCCGGCGAAGCAGCTCTGCACGCAAAAATCAAAGTGCGCATCAACGAGACTGTAAACGATCGTGATGGCGGCAGCGTCAAGAATACCCGTATCGTCGACACCACCGTCGGCCGTGCGCTGCTGTTCCAGGTCGTTCCACCAGGCCTGTCGTTCGACGTCGTCAACACGCCGATGAAGAAGAAGGCGATCTCCAAGCTGATCAACCAGTGCTACCGCGTGGTTGGTCTGAAAGAGACCGTTATCTTCGCTGACCAGTTGATGTACACCGGTTTCGCCTACTCGACGATTTCGGGTGTTTCCATCGGTGTTAACGACTTCGTTATCCCGGATGAGAAAGCTCGCATCATCGGCACCGCGACCGACGAAGTGAAAGAGATCGAAAGCCAATACGCTTCCGGCCTGGTAACCCAGGGCGAGAAGTACAACAAGGTGATCGACCTCTGGTCCAAGGCCAACGACGAAGTGTCCAAGGCGATGATGTCCAACCTCTCGAAAGAGAAGGTCATCGACCGTCACGGCAACGAAGTTGACCAGGAATCCTTCAACTCGATGTACATGATGGCTGACTCCGGTGCCCGGGGTTCGGCAGCTCAGATTCGTCAGCTGGCCGGTATGCGTGGTCTGATGGCCAAGCCGGACGGCTCGATCATCGAGACGCCAATTACCGCGAACTTCCGTGAAGGTCTGAGCGTACTCCAGTACTTCATCTCGACTCACGGTGCTCGTAAGGGTCTGGCGGATACCGCGTTGAAAACCGCTAACTCCGGTTACCTGACTCGTCGTCTGGTAGACGTGGCGCAAGACTTGGTGGTTACCGAGATCGACTGCGGCACCGAGCAGGGTCTGTTGATGACCCCGCACATTGAAGGCGGCGACGTTGTAGAGCCGTTGGGTGAACGTGTACTGGGCCGTGTCATCGCCCGTGACGTGTTCAAGCCAGGCACCGACGAAGTCATCGTCCCTGCTGGCACCCTGGTAGACGAGAAGTGGGTAGAGTTCATCGAACTCAATAGCATCGACGAAGTGATTGTTCGCTCGCCGATCAGCTGTGAAACCCGCTACGGCATCTGCGCCAAGTGCTACGGTCGTGACCTGGCTCGTGGTCACCAGGTGAACATCGGTGAAGCGGTCGGCGTTATCGCTGCCCAGTCCATCGGTGAGCCGGGTACCCAGCTGACCATGCGTACGTTCCACATCGGTGGTGCTGCAAGCCGTACCTCGGCTGCCGACAGCGTCCAGGTGAAGAACGGTGGTGTGGTTCGTCTGCACAACCTGAAACACGTTGAGCGTGCCGACGGCAACCTGGTTGCTGTATCGCGTTCCGGTGAGCTGGCTATCGCCGACGACTTCGGTCGTGAGCGTGAGCGTTACAAGCTGCCATACGGTGCCGTGATCTCGGTGAAGGAAGGCGACAAGGTCGACGCTGGTGCCATCGTGGCCAAGTGGGACCCGCACACTCACCCGATCGTTACCGAAATGAAAGGTACCGTGACCTTCGTGGGCATGGAAGAAGGTATTACGATCAAGCGCCAGACCGACGAACTGACCGGTCTGACCAACATCGAAGTACTGGACGTAAAAGACCGTCCTGCAGCTGGTAAGGAAATCCGACCAGCGGTCAAGATGGTGGGTGTCGATGGTAAGGATCTGCTGCTGCCAGGTACCGACGTACCGGCCCAGTACTTCCTGCCGGCCAACGCCCTCGTCGGTGTTGCGGATGGTGTGCAAGTGGGTGTGGGTGACGTTATCGCCCGTATTCCACAAGAAACGTCCAAGACCCGTGACATCACCGGTGGTCTGCCACGAGTTGCCGACTTGTTCGAAGCGCGTCGTCCGAAAGAAGCCTCGATTCTGGCTGAAGTCAGCGGCACCATCGCGTTCGGTAAAGAGACCAAGGGCAAGCGCCGTCTGGTCATTACCCCGAACGACGGCAGCGATCCGTACGAAGAGCTGATTCCGAAGTGGCGTCACCTGAACGTGTTCGAAGGTGAACAGGTCAACCGCGGCGAAGTTATCTCCGACGGTCCTAGCGATCCGCACGACATCCTGCGTCTGCTGGGTGTGAGCGCGCTGGCCAAGTACATCGTCAACGAGATTCAGGACGTTTACCGTCTGCAAGGCGTGAAGATCAACGACAAGCACATCGAGACCATCCTGCGTCAGATGCTGCGCAAGGTCGAGATCTCCGAGTCGGGCGATTCGAGCTTCATCAAGGGCGACCAGATGGAACTCACCCAGGTTCTGGGCGAGAACGAGCGTCTGGCCGGCGAAGACAAGTTCATCTCCAAGTACACCCGTGTACTGCTGGGGATCACCAAGGCTTCGCTGTCCACCGAATCGTTCATCTCGGCGGCTTCCTTCCAGGAAACCACTCGCGTACTGACCGAAGCGGCGGTAACCGGCAAGCGCGACTACCTGCGCGGCCTGAAAGAAAACGTGGTCGTGGGTCGTCTGATCCCGGCGGGTACCGGTCTGGCATACCACAGCGAGCGCAAGCGTCGCCGTGATGCTGACAAGCCGTTGCGTGTAAGCGCCAGCGAAGTCGAAGCAGCACTGACTGAAGCGCTGAACTCCAGCGGTAACTGAACAAAGTAGGGCCCTGGACTCTGTGATCGAAGGATTTGGACATGCAATGTCCGAATCCGGCTGGTCGGGGAGGGCAGGGCCTTGCCTTGACTGGGGACAAGATCCTCTTTAGACTCTTGTACCCCTAAATCTGGCGGGACGTATGTCCTGCCATTTTGCTTTTCTTGCAAGACAATAGCGTCGCAAGACAACAGTGGAGCTAGTAGATGGCAACTATCAACCAGCTGGTACGTCAGCCGCGTAAGCGTATCGTCGAGAAATCCGACGTACCTGCGCTGCAGAACTGCCCGCAACGTCGTGGCGTGTGCACCCGTGTGTACACCACCACGCCGAAAAAACCTAACTCGGCACTGCGTAAAGTATGCCGTGTGCGTCTGACCAACGGTTTCGAGGTTTCCTCGTACATCGGCGGTGAAGGCCACAACCTGCAAGAGCACAGCGTGGTACTGATCCGCGGCGGTCGTGTAAAAGACTTGCCAGGTGTTCGTTACCACACCGTTCGCGGCTCCCTGGATACCTCCGGCGTCAAAGGTCGTAACCAAGGTCGTTCGAAGTACGGTACCAAGCGTCCGAAGTAATGGTCGCTTGCAGCACATTGCAATTATCTATTTTTCTGAGTCGATAAGAGTAAGGTCGGGTCCCGCACCTCAGGGTGGGATGTCCCGAGCTAACCTGAAGACCGTTTGAGGGCTTATCCATGCCAAGAAGACGCGTAGCAGCCAAGCGCGAAGTGCTTGACGATCCAAAATACGGCAGCCAAATCCTGGCCAAGTTCATGAACCACGTGATGGAAAGCGGCAAGAAAGCCGTTGCCGAGCGTATCGTTTATGGCGCGCTGGACAAGGTTAAAGAACGCAAGAACAGCGACCCACTGGAAATCTTCGAGAAAGCTCTCGACGCCATCGCTCCGCTGGTCGAAGTAAAGTCGCGCCGTGTAGGCGGTGCTACTTACCAGGTTCCGGTCGAAGTTCGTCCTTCCCGTCGTAACGCCCTGGCAATGCGCTGGCTGGTAGACTTCGCGCGCAAGCGCGGTGAAAAGTCGATGGCCCTGCGTTTGGCCGGCGAACTGTTGGACGCTGCTGAAGGCAAAGGTGCTGCAGTTAAGAAGCGTGAAGACGTTCACCGTATGGCTGAAGCCAACAAAGCGTTCTCGCACTACCGCTTCTAAATCCAGCGTCAATTATTTTGCGAGGGCTTTATGGCTCGTACAACTGATATCAAACGCTACCGTAACATCGGTATCGTCGCTCACGTGGACGCGGGTAAAACCACGACCACCGAGCGCGTCCTGTTCTACACAGGCGTAAACCACAAGATGGGCGAGGTGCACGACGGCGCCGCGACCATGGACTGGATGGTGCAGGAGCAGGAGCGGGGTATTACCATTACTTCCGCTGCTACTACCGCCTTCTGGGCTGGTTCCGACAAGCAGTTCGAGAAGCACCGCTTCAACATCATCGATACCCCCGGCCACGTTGACTTCACCATTGAAGTAGAACGTTCGCTGCGCGTACTCGACGGTGCTGTCGTAGTGTTCTGCGGCACCTCCGGTGTTGAGCCTCAGTCCGAAACCGTATGGCGTCAAGCCAACAAATACGGCGTTCCACGTCTCGTTTACGTGAACAAGATGGACCGTGCCGGCGCCAACTTCCTGCGCGTGATCGGTCAGATCAAGCAGCGTCTGGGTCACACTCCGGTGCCAATCCAGCTCGCTATCGGTTCGGAAGACAACTTCCAGGGCCAGATCGACCTGATGACCATGGAAGCCGTCTACTGGGACGACGCTGACAAGGGCATGAAGTCGCGCCGCGAAGCTATCCCTGCTGAACTGCAGGAGCTGGCTGAAGAGTGGCGTAACAACATGGTCGAGGCAGCTGCCGAAGCCAACGAAGAGCTGATGAACAAGTACCTGGAAGGCGAAGAGCTGTCGATCGAAGAGATCAAAGCCGCTCTGCGTCAGCGTACTATCGCCGGCGAAATCGTTCTGGCTGTTTGCGGTTCCTCGTTCAAGAACAAGGGCGTGCCCCTGGTTCTGGACGCCGTTATCGACTACCTGCCTGCACCAGTCGACATTCCTGCCATCAAGGGTTCGGACCCGGATGACGAGAACATCGCCATGGAGCGTCATGCAGACGACAACGAGCCGTTCTCGGCTCTGGCGTTCAAGATCGCTACCGACCCATTCGTGGGTACCCTGACCTTCGCTCGCGTTTACTCGGGCGTGTTGAACTCCGGCGACGGCGTGATCAACTCGGTCAAGGGCAAGAAAGAGCGCGTGGGTCGTATGGTGCAAATGCACGCAAACACCCGTGAAGAGATCAAGGAAGTACGCGCTGGCGACATCGCGGCCCTGATCGGCATGAAGGACGTCACCACGGGTGACACCCTGTGCTCCGCTGACAAGCCAATCATCCTGGTTCGCATGGACTTCCCGGAGCCGGTTATTTCGGTTGCCGTTGAGCCAAAAACCAAGGATGACCAGGAAAAAATGGGTATCGCTCTGGGCAAACTCGCTCAGGAAGACCCTTCTTTCCGCGTCAAGACCGACGAAGAGACTGGTCAAACGATCATCTCGGGTATGGGCGAGTTGCACCTGGACATCCTGGTTGACCGGATGCGCCGTGAGTTCAACGTTGAAGCCAACATCGGTAAACCACAGGTTTCCTATCGTGAGAAGATCACGAAGTCCTGTGAGATCGAAGGCAAGTTCGTTCGCCAGTCCGGCGGCCGTGGCCAGTTCGGCCATTGCTGGATCCGTTTTGCTCCGGCAGAAGAGGGTCAGGAAGGTCTGGAGTTCCACAACGAAGTAGTCGGTGGTGTGGTTCCTAAGGAATACATCCCAGCTATCCAGAAGGGCATTGAAGAGCAGATGAAGAACGGCGTCGTTGCCGGCTATCCGCTCATCGGCCTGAAGGCGACTGTGTTCGATGGCTCTTACCACGACGTCGACTCCAACGAGATGGCGTTCAAGGTGGCAGCCTCCATGGCGACCAAGCAACTCGCTTCCAAAGGCGGCGGTGTTGTTCTTGAGCCGATCATGAAGGTCGAAGTTGTAACACCTGAGGACTACATGGGCGACGTGATGGGTGACCTGAACCGTCGTCGCGGTCTGATCCAGGGTATGGAAGACACGGTTTCCGGCAAAGTTATCCGCGCCGAAGTTCCGCTGGGTGAGATGTTCGGTTATGCGACCGACGTCCGTTCCATGTCTCAGGGTCGCGCGAGCTACTCTATGGAATTCTCCAAATACTCCGAAGCTCCGTCGAACATCGTCGAAGCTATCGTTAAAAAACAAGGCTGATTCAGCCCCTTTAGGCTAGGAGTTCACTGTCGTGGCTAAAGAAAAATTTGATCGTTCCCTACCTCACGTAAACGTCGGCACCATCGGCCACGTTGACCACGGTAAAACCACTCTGACCGCTGCTCTGACTCGCGTCTGCTCCGAAGTTTTCGGTTCGGCCGTTGTTGAGTTCGACAAGATCGACTCGGCTCCAGAAGAAAAAGCTCGTGGTATCACCATCAACACCGCGCACGTCGAGTACAACTCGAACATTCGTCACTACGCTCACGTTGACTGCCCAGGTCACGCTGACTACGTGAAGAACATGATCACCGGTGCTGCCCAGATGGACGGCGCGATCCTGGTTTGCTCGGCCGCTGATGGTCCGATGCCACAAACCCGTGAGCACATCCTGCTGTCCCGTCAGGTAGGCGTTCCGTACATCGTGGTCTTCCTGAACAAGGCTGACCTGGTAGACGACGCTGAGCTGCTGGAACTGGTTGAGATGGAAGTTCGCGACCTGCTGTCCACCTACGACTTCCCAGGCGACGACACCCCGATCATCATCGGTTCGGCTCGTATGGCGCTGGAAGGCAAAGACGACAACGAAATGGGCACCACCGCTGTCAAGAAGCTGGTTGAGACTCTGGACAGCTACATCCCAGAGCCTGAGCGCGCTATCGACAAGCCGTTCCTGATGCCAATCGAAGACGTATTCTCGATCTCGGGTCGTGGTACCGTTGTTACCGGTCGTATCGAGCGTGGTATCGTCCGCGTTCAGGACGCCCTGGAAATCGTTGGTCTGCGTGACACCACCACCACCACCTGCACCGGTGTTGAGATGTTCCGCAAGCTGCTGGACGAAGGTCGTGCTGGCGAGAACTGCGGCGTTCTGCTGCGTGGTACCAAGCGTGACGACGTTGAGCGTGGCCAGGTTCTGGTCAAGCCAGGTTCGGTCAAGCCGCACACCAAGTTCACCGCAGAAGTTTACGTTCTGTCGAAAGAAGAAGGCGGCCGTCACACTCCGTTCTTCAAAGGCTACCGTCCTCAGTTCTACTTCCGTACCACTGACGTGACCGGTAACTGCGAGCTGCCAGAAGGCGTTGAAATGGTAATGCCAGGTGATAACATTCAGATGACTGTTACCCTGATCAAGACCATCGCAATGGAAGACGGCCTGCGTTTCGCTATCCGTGAAGGCGGTCGTACCGTCGGCGCTGGCGTCGTAGCCAAAATCATCGAGTAATCGATGAGCTCCGAAAAAACCCCCGCTTAGCGGGGGTTTTTTTATTGGGTTGACACCCAATCAGCCCCTCTATAGAATCACGCCTCCTTTTATCGGGCGTAGTGCGTCCGGTGGGAATAGCAGCCTGGAGTCTGAAATCCAATGCAAAATCAGCAAATCCGTATCAGGTTGAAGGCTTTCGACCATCGTCTGATCGACCAATCCACCCAGGAAATCGTGGAAACCGCGAAACGTACTGGTGCTCAAGTGCGTGGTCCAATTCCACTGCCTACTCGCAAAGAGCGGTTCACCGTTCTGGTCTCCCCGCACGTCAACAAAGACGCGCGTGACCAGTACGAGATCCGTACTCATAAGCGCGTTCTGGACATCGTCCAGCCAACGGATAAAACCGTTGATGCGCTGATGAAGCTTGATCTTGCGGCAGGTGTGGAAGTGCAGATCAGCCTCGGCTAAGACTGGGTCTTAGTCGTGTAACGCTCTGAAATGGGCGGCCATAGCGGGTGAAAGCCCCGTACACTCATGAGGTTTACAACATGACTATTGGTGTAGTCGGTCGAAAATCCGGTATGACCCGTATTTTCACCGAAGAAGGTGTCTCCATTCCGGTCACGGTCATTGAGATCGAGCCGAATCGCGTCACCCAGTTCAAAACTGAAGAGACCGATGGCTATCGTGCAGTGCAAGTCACTGTAGGTGAGCGTCGTGCTTCGCGTGTGACTGCTGCTCAAGCAGGTCACTTCGCTAAAGCGAACGTTGCCGCTGGTCGCGGTGTCTGGGAATTCCGTCTTGAAGAAGGCGAGTACCAGGCTGGCGACTTGATCAATGCTGAAATCTTCGCTGCAGGCCAACTGGTAGACGTTACCGGTCAGTCCAAGGGTAAAGGCTTTGCCGGTACCATCAAGCGTTGGAACTTCCGCGGTCAAGATAACACCCACGGTAACTCCGTTTCCCACCGCGTCCCTGGCTCTATCGGCCAGTGCCAGACTCCTGGTCGTGTATTCAAGGGCAAAAAAATGTCCGGTCATATGGGCGCTGAGCGCGTGACCGTGCAGTCCCTGGAAGTTGTGCGCGTCGACGCTGAACGCAATCTGCTGCTCGTCAAGGGTGCTGTTCCTGGCGCTACTGGCGGCAACCTGGTTGTGCGTCCGGCAGCCAAGGCTCGCGGTTAAGGGGAAGCTGAAATGCAATTAAATGTAAATGACGCTCAAGCGATCGAAGTTTCCGAACTGACTTTCGGCGGCGAGTTCAACGAGACGCTGGTTCACCAAGCAGTCGTGGCCTACATGGCCGGCGGCCGTCAAGGTAGCAAGCAGCAAAAAACCCGTTCCGACGTTTCCGGTGGCGGCAAGCGCCCATGGCGTCAGAAAGGTACTGGCCGTGCTCGTGCCGGTACCATCCGTAGCCCAATCTGGCGCGGCGGCGGTACCACCTTTGCAGCGCGTCCTCAGGACCACTCGCAAAAGCTGAACAAGAAGATGTATCGCGCTGCTCTGCGCTCCATCCTTGCTGAGCTGGTACGTACCGATCGTCTGGTCGTGGTTCAGGACTTCGCTGTTGAAGCTCCAAAAACCAAAGACCTGCTGAACAAGCTGAATGGCATGGGTCTGACTGACGTCCTGATCGTGTCTGACGCTGTTGATCAGAACCTGTACCTGGCTGCTCGTAACCTGCCACACGTCGACGTACGTGACGTGCAAGGTTCCGATCCAGTTAGTCTGATCGCATACGACAAGGTGTTGATCACCGTGTCGGCCGTGAAGAAATTCGAGGAGCTGCTGGGATGAACCAGGAACGCGTATTTAAAGTTCTGCTTGGCCCGCACGTTTCCGAGAAGGCTACGGTTCTGGCAGACAAAAAAGGTCAGTTCGTTTTCAAGGTTGCTACTGATGCAACCAAGCTGGAAATCAAGAAGGCCGTCGAAAGCCTGTTCAGCGTGAAAGTAGAGCGTGTGACTACCCTGAACGTTCTGGGTAAAAGCAAGCGCACTGCTCGCGGTCTGGGCAAGCGTAATGACTGGAAGAAGGCAGTTATCTCCCTTCAGCCAGGCCAAGATCTCGATTTCAGCAGCAGTGCTGAGTAAGGAAGGGGTGCATCATGGCAATCGTTAAATGCAAACCGACTTCCCCTGGCCGCCGTTTTGTGGTCAAGGTGGTCAACCAGGAGCTGCACAAAGGCGCTCCTCACGCACCGCTGCTCGAGAAAAAATCGAAGTCTGGTGGTCGTAACAACAATGGCCGCATCACTACTCGTCACGTAGGTGGTGGTCATAAGCAGCATTACCGTCTGGTCGACTTTTGTCGCAACGACAAGGATGGCATCGCTGCCACCGTCGAGCGTATCGAATACGATCCAAACCGTACTGCTCACATCGCACTGCTGCTGTACGCAGATGGCGAGCGTCGCTACATCATCGCCCCTAAAGGCGTGAGTGCAGGCGACCAGCTGATCGCAGGCGCTCTGGCTCCAATCAAGCCAGGCAACTCCCTGCAACTGCGCAACATCCCAGTGGGTAGCACCATTCACGGCATCGAACTGAAGCCGGGCAAAGGTGCTCAAATCGCTCGTTCCGCTGGTGCTTCGGCTCAGCTGATCGCTCGCGAAGGTGTCTATGTGACCCTGCGTCTGCGCTCTGGTGAAATGCGTAAAGTCCTGGCTGAATGCCGTGCGACCCTGGGTGAAGTCTCGAACTCCGAGCACAGCCTGCGTTCGCTGGGTAAAGCCGGTGCCAAACGCTGGCGTGGCGTTCGCCCAACCGTTCGTGGTGTTGCCATGAACCCGGTTGACCACCCACACGGTGGTGGTGAAGGTCGTACCTCCGGTGGTCGTCATCCGGTATCGCCATGGGGCTTCCCGACTAAGGGCGCGAAGACTCGTGGTAATAAGCGTACCGACAAAATGATCGTCCGTCGTCGCAAGTAAATAGAGGGATACGACAGTGCCACGTTCTCTGAAAAAAGGTCCTTTTATTGATCTTCACCTACTGAAGAAGATCGAAGTGGCGGCGGAAAAGAACGATCGCAAACCAGTTAAGACCTGGTCGCGTCGTTCGATGATCCTGCCACAAATGGTCGGTCTGACCATCGCAGTACACAACGGTCGTCAACACGTCCCAGTTCTCGTGAACGAAGACATGGTCGGCCACAAACTGGGCGAGTTCGCCGGTACCCGCACCTATCGCGGGCACGTGGCTGACAAGAAAGCCAAGCGTTAAGGGGTAAGGAAATGGAAGTAGCCGCTAAGTTGTCGGGCGCTCGAATCTCCGCCCAGAAAGCCCGCTTGGTCGCCGACCAGATCCGCGGGAAGAAGGTGGGCGAAGCGCTCAACCTGCTGGCTTTTAGCAGTAAAAAAGCCGCGGAAATCATCAAGAAAGTGCTGGAGTCGGCCGTAGCCAACGCCGAGCACAACGAAGGCGCAGACGTTGACGACCTGAAGGTCTCCACCGTTTTCGTTAACGAAGGGCGTTCGCTGAAGCGCATCATGCCGCGTGCCAAAGGCCGCGCTGATCGCATCGTCAAGCGGTCTTGCCATATCACTGTCAAGGTTGCTGACAAGTAACGGAGTCGATCAGATGGGTCAGAAAGTACATCCCATTGGCATTCGCCTGGGAATCGTCAAGGAGCACACCTCCGTCTGGTACGCAGACGGTCGGACTTATGCGGACTACTTGTTCGCAGATCTGAAGGTGCGTGAGTATCTCCAAGACAAACTAAAAAGCGCGTCCGTAAGCCGTATCGATATCCATCGTCCGGCTCAAACTGCACGCATCACCATCCACACCGCTCGTCCAGGTATCGTTATCGGGAAGAAAGGTGAAGATGTTGAGAAACTGCGTCAGGACCTGACCAAGCAGATGGGTGTGCCTGTGCACATCAATATCGAAGAAATCCGCAAGCCGGAACTCGACGGTATGCTGGTTGCTCAGAGCGTAGCTCAGCAGCTGGAGCGTCGCGTAATGTTCCGTCGCGCTATGAAGCGCGCCGTACAGAACGCCATGCGCATTGGTGCCAAAGGCATCAAAATCCAAGTGAGCGGTCGTCTCGGCGGTGCTGAAATCGCACGTACTGAATGGTATCGCGAAGGTCGTGTGCCACTGCACACCCTGCGTGCCGATATCGACTATGCCACCTACGAAGCTCACACCACTTACGGTGTGATCGGTGTGAAGGTTTGGATCTTCAAAGGCGAAGTAATTGGTGGTCGCCAAGAAGAACTGAAACCACAAGCACCAGCGCCTCGTAAAAAAGCTGCTAAGTAAGGGGTACGCCAAATGTTGCAACCTAAGCGTACGAAGTTCCGCAAGCAGATGACTGGCCACAACCGTGGTCTGGCACTGCGCGGTAGCAAAGTCAGCTTCGGCGAGTTCGCCTTGAAAGCTGTTGCCCGCGGTCGTCTCACCGCCCGTCAGATCGAGTCGGCACGTCGTGCCCTGACCCGTCACGTCAAACGTGGCGGCAAGATCTGGATCCGTGTATTCCCGGACAAGCCGATCTCCAAGAAGCCTCTCGAAGTGCGGATGGGTAAAGGTAAGGGTTCCGTCGAGTACTGGGTTGCCCAGATTCAGCCAGGCAAAGTCCTGTATGAAATCGAGGGTGTTTCTGAAGAGCTGGCGCGTGAGGCATTCGCCTTGGCAGCTGCAAAGCTGCCTCTCGCCACCTCCTTTGTTAAGCGGACGGTGATGTGATGAAAGCGAATGAACTTCGTGAAAAATCAGCACAGCAACTGAACGAGCAATTGCTCGGCTTGCTGCGCGACCAGTTCAATCTGCGTATGCAGAAAGCAACTGGCCAGTTGGGGCAGTCTCACCTGCTCTCGCAAGTTAAGCGTGACATCGCTCGCGTGAAAACTGTGCTCAACCAGCAGGCAGGTAAGTAATCATGGCTGAAGCCGAAAAAACCGTCCGTACGCTGACTGGCCGTGTTGTCAGCGACAAGATGGACAAGACCATCACCGTATTGATCGAGCGTCGCGTAAAGCACCCGATCTACGGTAAATACGTTAAGCGTTCGACTAAGCTGCACGCGCACGACGAAACCAACCAATGCCACATCGGCGACAAAGTTTCGATTCGTGAAACTCGTCCGATGGCCAAGACTAAGTCCTGGGCGCTGGTTGAAGTTCTCGAACGCGCTGTGGAAGTCTAAGGGCTAGGGGTCGGAGAAATTATATGATTCAGACTCAATCCATGCTCGATGTGGCCGATAACAGCGGCGCTCGTCGCGTTATGTGCATCAAGGTGCTGGGTGGCTCGCATCGTCGTTACGCTGGTATCGGTGACATCATCAAAGTTACCGTCAAGGAAGCAATTCCTCGCGGTAAGGTGAAGAAAGGCCAGGTGATGACTGCTGTTGTAGTCCGCACTCGCCACGGTGTTCGTCGCGCTGACGGCTCCATTATCCGCTTTGATGGCAACGCTGCTGTTCTGCTGAACAACAAGCAAGAGCCGATCGGCACCCGTATCTTTGGGCCAGTGACCCGTGAGCTTCGTTCCGAGAAGTTCATGAAGATCGTCTCGCTCGCCCCAGAAGTGCTGTAAGGAGATCCGACATGCAAAAGATTCGTCGTGACGACGAGATCATCGTGATCGCCGGCAAAGACAAAGGCAAGCGCGGTAAGGTGCTGAAGGTTCTCGCTGACGACCGTCTGGTCGTTGGTGGGATCAACCTGGTGAAGCGCCATACCAAGCCTAACCCGATGTCGGGCGTACAGGGCGGTATCGTCGAGAAAGAAGCGCCACTGCACGCTTCCAACGTCGCCATTTTCAACGGCGAAACCAACAAGGCTGACCGCGTTGGTTTCAAAGTAGAAGAAGGCAAAAAAATTCGTGTCTTCAAGTCGACCCAAAAAGCGGTTGATGCTTGAACACTGCTAGGTAGAAGACCATGGCACGACTGAAAGAGATTTATCGGAAGGAAATCGCTCCCAAGCTTAAGGAAGAACTTAAGCTGGCGAACGTGATGGAAGTTCCGCGCGTTACCAAAATCACCCTGAACATGGGTCTGGGCGAAGCGATCGGCGACAAGAAAGTCATCGAGCACGCTGTTGCCGACATGGAAAAAATCACCGGCCAGAAGGCTGTCGTCACTTACGCTCGTAAGTCGATTGCAGGCTTCAAGGTCCGTGAGGGCTGGCCGATTGGCGTCAAGGTTACCCTGCGCCGCGATCGTATGTACGAATTCCTGGACCGCCTGCTGGCGATCTCCCTGCCTCGGGTACGCGACTTCCGCGGCCTGAATGCCAAGTCCTTCGACGGTCGTGGCAACTACAGCATGGGCGTGAAAGAGCAGATCATTTTCCCGGAAATCGATTACGACAAGATCGATGCTCTGCGCGGTCTGGACATTACCCTGACCACCACTGCTCGTTCGGATGATGAAGGTCGCGCCCTGCTGCGTGCTTTCAAATTCCCGTTCCGCAACTGATTGGAGTAGGAAAATGGCCAAGAAGAGCATGAAAAACCGTGAGCTGAAGCGTCAGCTGACGGTCGCTAAATACGCCAAGAAGCGTGCTGAGCTGAAAGCTATCATCGTGAATCTGAACGCAAGTGACGAAGATCGTTGGAACGCTACCGTAGCTCTGCAGAAGCAGCCACGTGACGCAAGCGCTTCGCGCATGCGTAACCGCTGCCGCATCACTGGTCGTCCTCACGGCGTTTACCGCAAGTTCGGCCTGGGCCGTAACAAGCTGCGTGAAGCAGCAATGCGCGGTGACGTACCAGGTCTGGTTAAAGCCTCCTGGTAAGCCGTACTCCCAAAGTCCTGGTGGCAGGCTGAGCAATCAGCCGACCGCCGGTGACCTTGAGAACGAATCAAGCCCCTTACGGGGCTTGATTCATTTCTGGGGTATGTCTAGAATGACCGGCTCGCCTGAGCCTGGGTTTTCGAACCGCAGTCAGCTCGGCGACGTAGTAGCCGCAAGGCTAAATATTTTTGTAACAGGAGCGTCTAGCCCATGAGTATGCAGGACCCGTTAGCGGACATGCTAACTCGAATCCGTAATGCCCAGATGGCTGAAAAGTCCGTCGTAAGCATGCCATCTTCCTCGCTGAAGGTAGCTGTAGCCAAAGTTCTGAAGGACGAAGGTTATGTCGCGGGTTATCAGGTAAGCAACGAAGCAAAACCGTCGCTTTCCATCGAGCTGAAGTACTTCGAAGGCCGTCCAGTCATCGAAGAAGTCAAACGCGTCAGCCGTCCAGGTCTGCGTCAGTACAAGTCCGTCGATGAGCTGCCAAAAGTTCGTGGCGGTCTCGGCGTATCCATCGTCTCCACCTCCAAAGGTGTGATGACGGATCGTGCTGCGCGCGCTGCCGGTGTCGGCGGCGAAGTTCTTTGCACAGTGTTCTAAGGGGGGATAAGCATGTCTCGCGTCGCTAAGAACCCCGTAAAGCTGCCGGCTGGTGTCGAAGTCAAATTCGTCGGCCAACAGCTTTCGGTGAAGGGTGCCAAGGGCACTCTGGAACTGAATGTTCACTCGTCCGTAGAAATCGTTGAAGAAGCTGGTGAGCTGCGTTTCGCTGCTCGCAATGGCGATCAACAGACCCGCGCTATGGCCGGTACCACTCGTGCCCTGGTTAACAACATGGTCCAAGGCGTAAGCCAAGGCTTCGAGCGCAAGCTCCAGCTGGTCGGTGTTGGTTACAAGGCACAAGCCAAAGGCACCGTGCTGAACCTGGCTCTCGGCTTCTCGCACCCAGTGGACTACGAACTGCCGGAAGGCATCACCGCTGAGACTCCTAGCCAAACCGATATCCTGATCAAGGGCATCGACAAGCAGCTGGTGGGTCAAGTGGCCGCTGAAATCCGCGATTTCCGTCCACCAGAGCCTTACAAAGGTAAGGGTGTGCGTTACGCGGACGAAGTCGTCCGTCGTAAAGAAGCCAAGAAGAAGTAGGGCATAGCAAATGACCGACAAAAAAGTTACTCGACTGCGTCGCGCTCGCAAAGCACGCCTGAAAATGCACGAACTCGAAGTCGTGCGTCTCTGCGTGTTCCGCTCTTCGCAGCACATCTATGCCCAGGTCATCTCGGCCGACGGCAGCAAAGTCCTGGCAAGCGCCTCGACTTTGGACAAAGAACTGCGTGATGGTGCCACTGGCAACATCGACGCGGCCACTAAGGTTGGCCAGCTGGTCGCTTCGCGTGCGAAAGCCGCTGGCGTCTCGCAGGTGGCTTTCGACCGCTCTGGCTTCAAGTACCACGGCCGCGTGAAAGCGCTGGCTGATGCTGCTCGTGAAGCTGGGCTGGAGTTCTAAGTTATGTCAAATAACGACCAAAAGCGCGACGAAGGCTACATTGAGAAGCTGGTTCAAGTTAACCGCGTAGCCAAAACCGTAAAAGGCGGCCGTATCTTCACTTTCACCGCGTTGACCGTGGTTGGTGATGGTAAGGGCCGTGTAGGCTTCGGCCGTGGCAAGTCGCGTGAAGTGCCTGCTGCGATCCAGAAGGCTATGGAAGCTGCTCGTCGCAACATGATTCAAGTTGACCTGAACGGCACCACTCTGCAGTACGCCATGAAGTCCGCGCACGGCGCTTCGAAGGTTTACATGCAGCCTGCCTCTGAAGGTACCGGTATCATCGCTGGCGGCGCTATGCGTGCTGTCCTCGAAGTTGCTGGCGTTCAGAACGTTCTGGCCAAGTGCTACGGCTCGACTAACCCAGTGAACGTGGTACACGCCACCTTCAAGGGTCTGAAAGCTATGCAATCCCCGTCGTCCATTGCTGCCAAGCGCGGCAAGAGCGTTGAGGAGATCGTCTGATCATGGCAACCGTTAAAGTTACGCTGATCAAAAGCATGACCGGCCGCATCCCTAACCACAAACTGTGTGTTAAGGGTCTGGGTCTGCGTCGCATCGGTCACACTGTAGAAGTCCAGGATACTCCCGAGAACCGCGGGATGATCAACAAGGCTTACTACATGCTGCGCGTCGAGGGTTAATCGATGAAACTCAATGATCTGAGTCCAGCGCCGGGTTCCCGTCGCGAAAAGCATCGTCCGGGCCGTGGTATCGGTAGTGGTTTGGGTAAGACTGGTGGCCGTGGTCACAAAGGTCAGACTTCCCGCTCCGGTGGCACCATTGCTCCAGGCTTTGAAGGCGGTCAACAGCCGCTGCACCGTCGCCTGCCGAAATTCGGCTTCGTTTCCCTGAAAGCCATGGACCGCGCAGAAGTGCGTCTGTCCGAGCTGGCCAAAGTGGAAGGCGACGTGGTAACCGTTCAGTCCCTGAAGGATGCCAACGTGATTAACCAGAACGTTCAGCGTGTGAAAATCATGCTGTCGGGCGAAGTTACTCGCGCAGTCACCATCAAGGGCATCGCAGCCACCAAAGGTGCGCGTGCGGCTATCGAAGCAGCTGGCGGCAAGTTCGAGGAATAAATGGCTAAGCAAGGTGCTCTCTCAGCGCTAGGCAAAGGCGGGTTGTCCGAACTCTGGGCTCGTCTGCGTTTCCTGTTCCTGGCGATTATCGTCTACCGAATCGGCGCGCACATCCCAGTTCCCGGTATCAACCCGGACCGCCTGGCGGACCTGTTTCGACAGAATGAGGGGACCATTCTTAGCTTGTTCAACATGTTTTCCGGCGGCGCGCTGGAGCGTATGAGCATCTTTGCACTGGGGATCATGCCGTACATTTCGGCATCGATCATCATGCAACTGATGACCGTCGTCAGCCCGCAGCTGGAGCAGTTGAAGAAGGAAGGTGAAGCTGGCCGTCGCAAGATCAGCCAGTACACCCGCTACGGCACCGTCATCCTGGCTTTGGTTCAAGCAACTGGCATGTCCATTGGCTTGGCCAACCAGGGTGTTTCGTTCTCCGCTGGCATTAGCTTCCATTTCGTCGCAGTCGCCACTTTTGTGGCTGGTGCGATGTTCATGATGTGGCTGGGCGAGCAGATTACCGAGCGCGGTGTTGGCAACGGTATCTCGATGTTGATTTTTTCGGGTATCGTCGCCGGTCTTCCGAGAGCAGTCGGGCAGTCTTTCGAGTCTGCGCGTCAGGGTGATATCAACATTTTCGCCTTGGTAGCTGTCGGTCTGCTGGCAGTAGCGATTATCGGTTTTGTGGTGTTCATCGAGCGTGGTCAGCGTCGTATTGCTGTTCATTACGCCAAGCGTCAGCAGGGCCGCAAGGTCTTCGCTGCTCAGACGAGCCACTTGCCGCTGAAAGTGAACATGGCAGGCGTTATTCCTGCTATTTTCGCGAGCAGCATTTTGCTGTTCCCGGCTTCGCTGGGTGCCTGGTTCGGTCAGTCTGCTGGTATGGGCTGGCTGCAGGATCTCTCGCAGTCGATCGCTCCTGGTCAGCCGTTGAATATTCTGCTGTTTAGTGCAGGGATTATTTTCTTCTGCTTCTTCTATACGGCGTTGATGTTCAATCCGAAAGACGTAGCGGAAAACCTGAAGAAGTCCGGTGCCTTTATTCCGGGCATCCGTCCTGGTGAGCAGTCGGCGCGCTACATTGATGGCGTTCTGACCCGTTTGACCATGTTCGGTGCTCTCTACATGACGGCCGTCTGTCTGCTTCCCCAGTTCCTGGTGGTTGCGGCAAACGTACCGTTCTACCTTGGCGGGACCTCGTTGCTGATCGTGGTAGTGGTTGTGATGGACTTCATGTCCCAAGTACAATCGCACCTCGTTTCACACCAGTACGAATCCCTGATGAAGAAAGCCAACCTGAAGGGCTACGGCGGCAGCGGTTTGCTGCGCTGAGACCCATAAGGTTCGAGGAGTTGGTGATGAAAGTTCGTGCATCGGTGAAAAAGCTGTGCCGCAACTGCAAAATTATTCGCCGCGAAGGTGTCGTTCGAGTAATTTGCAGCGCGGAACCACGTCACAAACAGCGCCAAGGCTGAGTGTGATCTGTGCTACAAGCCCAGCAGCTAGTGCGCTGCTGGGTTGATTATTTGTTATTACAGCGATATTATCTCGCGCCCTATTTCTTGGCTTCCGGGGCGTAGGTAGCTGTCAATTGGAGTCCCACTGAATGGCCCGTATTGCAGGCGTTAACATTCCAGATAACAAGCACACTGTTATCTCGCTGACCTACATCTATGGTGTTGGTCGCACTACTGCACAGAAGATCTGTGCAGACACTGGGGTCAACCCAGCCGCAAAGATCAAGGATCTGAGCGACGAGCAGATTGAACAGCTGCGTGGCGAAGTGGCGAAGTTCACCACTGAAGGTGACCTGCGTCGCGACATCAACATGAAAATCAAGCGCTTGATGGATCTGGGCTGCTACCGTGGCCTGCGTCATCGTCGTGGTCTTCCAGTACGCGGTCAGCGTACCAAGACCAACGCGCGTACCCGTAAAGGTCCGCGTAAGCCGATCCGCAAGTAATCGCACCAGCGAATCGACAGGAATTTAGTCATGGCAAAACCTGCTGCTCGTCCTCGTAAAAAAGTAAAAAAGACAGTGGTTGATGGCATCGCCCACATCCACGCGTCGTTCAACAACACCATCGTGACCATTACCGATCGTCAAGGTAACGCCCTGTCCTGGGCTACTTCCGGCGGTTCGGGTTTCCGCGGTTCTCGCAAGTCCACCCCGTTCGCTGCTCAAGTAGCTGCTGAACGTGCTGGTCAAGCTGCGCTGGAATATGGCCTGAAAAACCTTGACGTAAATGTCAAAGGTCCAGGTCCAGGTCGTGAATCCGCTGTCCGTGCTTTGAACGGCTGCGGCTACAAGATCGCCAGCATCACCGACGTGACGCCAATCCCGCATAACGGGTGCCGTCCGCCGAAGAAGCGCCGCGTGTAATTCAGGAGACGATAGATAATGGCTCGTTACATTGGTCCAAAATGCAAACTGGCTCGTCGTGAAGGCACTGACCTGTTCCTGAAAAGTGGCGTTCGCGCTCTGGAATCGAAGTGCAATATCGAAGCAGCCCCAGGTATCCACGGCCAGCGCCGCGGTCGCCAATCCGACTACGGCACCCAACTGCGTGAAAAGCAGAAGGTCCGTCGTATCTACGGCGTTCTCGAGCGTCAGTTCAGCGGTTACTACAAAGAAGCTGCCGGCAAGAAAGGCGCTACTGGTGAGAACCTGCTGCAACTGCTCGAATGCCGTCTGGACAACGTCGTTTACCGTATGGGCTTCGGTGCTACCCGTGCCGAGTCCCGCCAGCTGGTTTCGCACAAAGCGATCAGCGTTAATGGCAAGACTGTAAACGTACCGTCCTACCAGGTTCGTCAGGGTGACGTGGTTGCTGTTCGCGAGAAATCGAAGAACCAACTGCGCATCGTTCAGGCCCTTGAGCTGTGCGCCCAGCGTGGCCGCGTTGAGTGGGTAGACGTTGACACTGAGAAGAAATCGGGCGTTTTCAAGAACGTTCCAGCTCGCAGTGATCTGTCCGCCGACATCAACGAAAGCCTGATTGTCGAGCTCTACTCCAAGTAAGGGCTAGAAAATAGGTGCATCCATGCAGATTTCGGTAAATGAGTTCCTGACGCCCCGCCACATTGATGTGCAGGTCGTCAGTCCAACCCGCGCTAAAATTACGCTCGAGCCTCTCGAGCGTGGTTTTGGCCATACCCTGGGCAACGCGCTGCGCCGCATCCTGTTGTCCTCAATGCCCGGCTGTGCAGTAGTCGAGGCCGAGATTGACGGTGTGCTCCACGAGTACAGCGCCATCGAAGGTGTACAGGAAGACGTAATCGAAATCCTGTTGAACCTGAAAGGTCTGGCTATCAAGCTGCACGGTCGTGACGAAGTTACGCTGACCTTGTCGAAGAAGGGTTCGGGGGTGGTTACCGCTGCCGATATTCAGCTGGATCATGATGTCGAGATCGTTAACCCCGATCACGTAATCGCCAACCTGGCGTCTAACGGCGCCTTGAACATGAAGCTCGTAGTAGCTCGTGGTCGTGGTTATGAGCCGGCCGATTCGCGTCAGAGCGATGAAGACGAAAGCCGCAGCATTGGTCGCTTGCAGCTCGATTCTTCGTTCAGCCCGGTTCGCCGTATCGCGTACGTGGTGGAAAACGCCCGTGTCGAACAGCGTACCAACCTGGACAAGCTGGTAATTGATCTGGAAACCAACGGTACTCTGGACCCTGAAGAGGCTATCCGTCGTGCTGCAACCATCCTGCAACAGCAGCTGGCTGCGTTCGTCGACCTCAAAGGTGAAACAGAGCTTCCTGAAGTCGAGCCGGAAGACGAGATCGATCCGATTCTGCTTCGTCCGGTTGACGATCTGGAACTGACCGTGCGTTCGGCCAACTGCCTTAAGGCGGAGAACATTTACTACATCGGCGACCTGATTCAGCGCACCGAAGTAGAACTGTTGAAGACTCCGAACCTGGGCAAGAAATCCTTGACTGAAATCAAGGACGTTTTGGCCTCCCGTGGTTTGTCTCTCGGCATGCGCCTCGACACCTGGCCGCCTGCAAGTCTTAAGAAGGACGACAAGGCGACAGCCTGATCGTCGTAATCACCGAACGTAAGTTTGGTAAGGAATGAACCATGCGTCATCGTAAAAGTGGACGTCACCTGAGCCGTACCAGCTCTCACCGCAAGGCTATGTTCCAGAACATGGCGGTGTCGCTGTTCGAGCACGAGCTGATCAAAACTACCCTGCCGAAAGCCAAGGAGCTGCGCCGCGTTGCCGAGCCGCTGATCACTCTGGCCAAGGTAGACAGCGTTGCAAACCGCCGTCTGGCTTTCGACCGTACTCGTTCGAAAGAAATGGTTGGTAAGCTGTTCAACACTCTGGGCAAGCGTTACGCTAACCGTGAAGGCGGTTACCTGCGCATCCTGAAGTGCGGTTTCCGCGCTGGCGACAACGCTCCTATGGCGTATGTCGAGCTGGTTGATCGTCCTGTTGGCGGCGTTGTAGAAGC
This sequence comes from gamma proteobacterium L18, assembly GCA_000497835.1. Classification (GTDB taxonomy): domain Bacteria; phylum Pseudomonadota; class Gammaproteobacteria; order Pseudomonadales; family Pseudomonadaceae; genus Aquipseudomonas. The sequence goes on from KI547180.1 coordinate 33,189, forward strand.
TGCTGAGTAAGACGAACAAGCTGTACGAAAAAACCGGGCCTAGTGCCCGGTTTTTTTATGCCCGCACTATGTGTAGGTGCCAGACGTCTACAACATTGTAATAATCTATCGAGCACAACAGATCTATAAATTAGATGTCTTCCCGTCTTTTACTGATACTGACCACCAGCCATTAGCCCGGTCCCATAAGGTCTGACAGAGGAAGACACACCATGAGCCAGAGCAAAACCCTCACCACCGCCAGCGGCGCACCTGTCGCCGACAACCAGAATTCCCGTTCCGCCGGTCCACGTGGGCCTTTGCTGCTGGACGACTTCCATCTGATCGAAAAGCTCGCCCACTTCAACCGCGAGAACATTCCTGAGCGCCGCGTGCACGCCAAAGGCTCGGGTGCGTACGGCACGTTCACTGTCACCAAAGACATCACCGACCTGACTTACGCCAAACTGTTCTCTGAAGTAGGCAAGCAAACGCCGACCTTCCTGCGTTTTTCCACCGTTGGCGGCGAGCGTGGTTCGGCTGACACCGAGCGCGATCCACGCGGCTTCGCCCTCAAGTTCTACACCGAGGAAGGCAACTGGGACATCGTCGGCAACAATACACCGGTCTTCTTCATTCGCGACCCGCTGAAGTTCCCCGACTTTATCCATACCCAAAAGCGTCTGCCCCAGAGCAACCTGAAAAGTGCCCAGGCCATGTGGGATTTCTGGTCGCACTCGCCCGAGGCGCTGCATCAGGTCACCATCCTGTTCTCGGACCGCGGCATCCCGGACGGCTACCGCTTCATGCACGGCTTTGGCAGCCACACCTACAGCCTGGTGAATGCCAAGGGTGAGCGTCATTGGGTCAAATGGCACTACAAGAGCGTACAGGGCATCAAGAACCTCGCCCCGGCGGACGCCGCACGCATTGCCGGCACCGACCCGGACTACGCCCAGCGTGACCTGTTCGAAGCCATTGAGCGTGGTGACTACCCGCAATGGCGTGTCTGCATCCAGGTGATGACCGAAGCCCAGGCCAACGCTCATCGTGAGAACCCGTTCGACGTGACCAAGACCTGGTCGCAGAAAGAATTCCCATTGATCGAGGTGGGCCTGCTGGAACTCAACCGCAACCCGCAGAACTATTTTGCTGAAGTTGAGCAAGCGGCGTTCGGCCCGAGCAACATGGTGCCGGGTGTGGGCCTGTCGCCAGACCGCATGCTGCAAGGTCGTGTGTTTGCCTATGCCGATGCACACCGCTACCGTGTAGGCACCAACCACCAGCAGCTGCCCGTCAATGCCCCGCGCAGCCCGGTGCATTCGTACCAGCGTGATGGCTCGATGGCATTTGGCAGCAATGGCGGCGCAGCGCCGAACTATGAGCCCAACAGCTACAGCGATGCGCCCAAGCAGGCGCCACAACACGCCGAACCTTCGCTGGCCTTGAGCGGTGCAGCAGACCGCTACGATCACCGCACTGACGGTGACTACTTCAGCCAGGCCGGCGCGCTGTTCCGTTTGATGAACGAAGCGCAGAAAGCCCTGCTGATCGACAACATCGCCAACGCAATGAGTGGCGTTTCAGGTGACGTGATCGAGCGTCAATTACCGTACTTCTACCAGGCCGACCCGGCCTATGGTGAAGGGGTTGCCCGCGCGTTGGAGGCAAAACGCGGCTAACTCGAAATGCTAAGGAGAACCGCCCTCATTTGGGCGGTTTTTCGCTGCCAATCATCTACTTTTCTCTGCTTTTTTGCGGTTTTTTACCTTTCTTGCCGTGACGTTCAGCCTGCCTTGGTTCAAACTATCTACTTTCAAGCAAGGAGATGTAGGGCGATGCAAGGGCACCCGGACGTAATCGATTATCTGAACACGCTGCTGACCGGCGAACTGGCCGCGCGTGATCAGTATTTCATCCATTCGCGGATGTACGAGGACTGGGGCTTCAGCAAGCTGTTCGAGCGTATCAACCACGAGATGGAAGAAGAGGCAGGTCATGCCGACGCGCTGATGCGCCGTATTCTGATGCTCGAAGGCACGCCACGGATGCGCCCTGATGACCTGGACATCGGTACCGACGTTCCCAGCATGTTCGAAGCTGACCTGCGCCTGGAGTACAAGGTGCGTGCAGCGCTGTGCAAGGGCATTGCCCTGTGTGAACAGCACAAGGACTACGTCACCCGCGACATCCTGCGCGTGCAGCTGTCCGACACCGAGGAAGATCACACGTACTGGCTGGAAAAGCAGCTTGGCCTGATCAAGTCGATCGGTTTGCAGAACTACCTGCAGTCGCAGTTCTAATCGACAGCATGAAAAAAGCCCCGCCATCTCACCATGGCGGGGCTTTTTGTTATCTGGACAACGGTAGCCGCAACTGTCTGGA
>KI547180.1:37306-78182 GCA_000497835.1 gamma proteobacterium L18
GTCTGGAAACCGTGTCGTCTGCATCGCGACTAAAGTGGGCTCCTACCCGGTCCGTGGTAGGAGCCGGCCTTGGCCGCGATGCACACAACGCGAAGCAGACAGGTCAGGCGCGATCGCGTTCCAGCAACGGCTTGAGGTAATGCCCCGTGTAAGACTGCTCCATTTCCGCCACCTGCTCCGGCGTACCGCAACCGATGATCATGCCGCCCTTGGAGCCGCCCTCCGGCCCCAGGTCGACGATCCAGTCAGCCGTCTTGATCACGTCCAGGTTGTGCTCGATCACCACCACCGTGTTGCCGTGGTCGCGTAGGCGGTGCAACACGTCCAGCAGTTGCTGGATATCGGCGAAGTGCAGGCCTGTGGTTGGCTCGTCGAGGATGTACAGGGTCTTGCCGGTATCACGCTTGGACAGCTCGCGGGACAGCTTGACCCGTTGTGCTTCACCGCCCGACAACGTTGTCGCCGACTGACCCAGCTTGATGTAGGAAAGCCCTACGTCCATCAGTGTCTGCAGCTTGCGCGCCAAGGCTGGCACGGCATCGAAGAACTCGCGAGCTTCCTCGATGGTCATCTCCAGCACCTCGTGGATGCTCTTGCCTTTGTACTTGATCTCCAGCGTCTCACGGTTGTAGCGCTTGCTCTTGCATACGTCGCACGGCACATAGATGTCGGGCAGGAAGTGCATCTCCACCTTGATCAGCCCGTCGCCCTGGCAGGCCTCGCAGCGGCCACCCTTGACGTTGAACGAGAAGCGCCCCGGGCCATAGCCACGCGAACGGGACTCCGGTACGCCGGCAAACAGTTCGCGGATCGGCGTGAACAGCCCGGTGTAGGTCGCCGGGTTGGAGCGTGGCGTACGTCCGATAGGGCTCTGGTCGATGTCCACCACCTTGTCCAGGTGCTGCAGGCCGTCACAGCTGTCGTGTGCTGCCGCTTCCAGGGTGGTGGCACCGTTCAGGGCGGTCGCGCTGAGCGGGAACAGCGTGTTGTTGATCAGCGTCGATTTACCCGAACCGGATACACCGGTCACGCAGGTCAGCAGGCCGATCGGAATTTCCAGGTCGACGTTGCGCAGGTTGTTGCCGCGTGCGCCCTTGAGGGTCAACTGCAGCTTCTTGTTACGCGGTGTCCGCGTGGCCGGTACCACGATCTTGACCCGGCCCGACAGGTATTTGCCGGTCAGCGAGTCAGGGTGGTCCATGACCTCCTGGGCGGTACCTTCGGCGACAATGCTGCCACCATGCACGCCTGCACCCGGGCCGATGTCCACCACGTAGTCGGCCAGGCGAATGGCATCCTCGTCATGCTCCACCACGATCACCGTGTTGCCGATGTCGCGCAGGTGCTTGAGGGTGCCCAACAGGCGATCGTTGTCGCGCTGGTGCAGGCCGATGGAGGGCTCGTCGAGGATGTACATCACCCCCACCAGGCCGGCGCCGATCTGGCTGGCCAGGCGGATACGCTGGGCTTCGCCACCCGACAGGGTGTCGGCGCTGCGGTCCAGGGTCAGGTAGTCCAGGCCCACGTTGACCAGGAACTGCAGGCGCTCACGGATTTCCTTGAGGATCTTGTCGGCGATCTCGCCACGGCGTCCGGTCAGCTTCAGGCCATCGAAGTAGTCAGTGGCATCACCGATTGGCAGGCCGGTAACGGCTGGCAGGGTTTTCTCGCCCACCCATACGTGCCGCGCTTCACGGCGCAGGCGCGTGCCACGGCAGTCCGGGCAGGGCTGGGTGCTTAGGAACTTGGCCAGTTCCTCGCGCACGGTGGCCGACTCGGTTTCGCGGTAGCGACGCTCCAGGTTCGGCACGATGCCTTCGAACGGGTGCGAGCGCTTGACGATGTCGCCACGGTCGTTGAGGTATTTGAAGTCCACATCCTGGGTGCCGCTGCCGTGCAGCAGGATTTTCTGCTTGTCGGCCGGCAACTGGTTGAACGGCTTTTCCAGGCTGAACTTGTAGTGCGAGGCCAGCGACCCCAACATCTGGAAGTAGTACACATTGCGCCGGTCCCAGCCACGGATGGCGCCTTCGGCCAGGGTCAGTTCACCGTTGACCAGGCGCTTGGCGTCGAAGAACTGCTTCACGCCCAGGCCATCACAGGTAGGGCATGCGCCAGCCGGGTTGTTGAAGGAGAACAGCTTGGGTTCCAGCTCGCTGATGGCGTGGCCGCAGATCGGGCAGGCAAACCGCGCCGAGAAGATCATCTCCTCGAACGGCTCGTCGTCCATGGACGCCACCAGGGCGATGCCGTCAGCCAGCTTCAGCGCGGTCTCGAACGACTCGGCCAGGCGTTGTTGCAGGTCTTCGCGGACCTTGAAGCGGTCTACCACCACCTCGATGGTGTGCTTCTTCTGCTTGTCCAGCTTGGGCAGTTCGTCCAGTTCGTGCAGGCGGCCGTTGATGCGTGCGCGCACAAAACCCTGGGCGCGCAGTTCTTCGAAGATCGCCAGGTGTTCACCCTTGCGCTCGCGAATCACCGGGGCCAGCAGCATCAACTTGCTGCCTTCGGGCTGGGCCAGCACCAGGTCGACCATCTGGCTGACGGTCTGGGCTTCCAGCGGGATGTCGTGGTCCGGGCAGCGCGGGGTGCCTACGCGGGCGTACAGCAGGCGCAGGTAGTCGTAGATCTCGGTGATGGTGCCGACGGTGGAACGCGGGTTGTGGGAGGTCGATTTCTGCTCGATGGAAATGGCCGGCGACAGGCCTTCGATGGTGTCGACGTCAGGCTTTTCCATCATCGACAGAAACTGCCGGGCGTAGGCCGACAGCGACTCCACGTAGCGGCGCTGGCCTTCGGCATAAAGGGTGTCAAACGCCAGGGATGACTTGCCCGAGCCGGACAGCCCGGTGATCACGATCAGCTTGTCCCGTGGCAGGGTCAGGTCGATGTTCTTCAGGTTGTGGGTTCGAGCCCCACGAATCAGGATCTTGTCCAAGAGTGGCCTCGCACGGCGGGCGTAAACACAGGAGTATAAGGCTAAATACTGGATGGATGCACACTATCGGATGACATCCCTGACGTCATACATGACAACTGCGCGGCAAAGCGTCGCCATATACCCCCTCTATCCGTGGGACTGGTAGAATCGCCGCCGGTTCACACGAGGTTTTTCCATGCACGATCTCCACAGCGAACGCATGAGTGGCAGCGAGACCCGCGCGGCTGGCGGTCTGGCCCTGGTGTTCGCGTTCCGTATGCTGGGCATGTTCATGGTGTTGCCGGTACTGGCCACCTACGGCATGGACCTGGCCGGTGCCAGCCCGGCCCTGATCGGCCTGGCCATTGGCGCCTATGGCCTGACCCAGGCTTTCCTGCAAATTCCGTTCGGCATCATTTCCGACCGCATTGGCCGCCGCCCGGTGATTTACGTGGGCCTGGTGATCTTCGCGCTCGGCAGTCTGCTGGCGGCCCATGCCGACTCCATCTGGGGCGTGATTGCCGGCCGTGTCCTGCAGGGCGCGGGGGCGATTTCTGCAGCGGTGATGGCACTGCTGTCCGACCTCACCCGCGAGCAGCATCGCACCAAGGCGATGGCTACCATCGGCATGAGCATCGGCGTTTCATTCGCCGTGGCCATGGTGGTGGGGCCGCTGGTGACGCGCGTGTTCGGCCTGTCCGGGTTGTTCATTGTCACCGCGGTGATGGCGGTGGTGGGCATCGCGTTGATCGCCTTCGTGGTGCCCAAGGCCTCCAGCCACTTCACCCATCGCGAATCGGGCGTGGCGCGCCAGGCCTTGGTGCCGACGCTCAAGCACCCCGACCTGCTGCGCCTGGACGTGGGTATTTTCGTGCTGCACGCGATCTTGATGGCCAGCTTCGTGGCGTTGCCCCTGGCGCTGGTGGAGCGTGCCGGCCTGCCGAAAGAGCAGCACTGGTGGGTGTACCTGACCGCCTTGCTGGTATCTTTTTTCGGGATGATTCCGTTCATCATTTATGGTGAAAAAAAGCGCAAGATGAAACGCGTCCTCATAGGGGCCGTTGCCACCCTGATGCTCACCGAACTGTACTTCTGGGTATCCGGTAACACCCTGACGGAACTGGTGGTCGGCATTGTGGTGTTCTTCACCGCGTTCAACCTGCTGGAAGCGTCCTTGCCGTCGCTGATCAGCAAGGTGTCGCCGGCGGGCGGGAAGGGCACGGCCATGGGCGTGTACTCCACCAGCCAGTTCCTGGGGGCGGCGCTGGGGGGTATCCTCGGCGGCTGGTTGTTCCAGCATGGTGGCCTGAACATCGTGTTTGTCGGATGCGCCGGGCTGTTGGCGATTTGGTTGGCCATAGCTGTTACTATGCGCGAACCACCGTATGTGACCAGCCTGCGCTTGCCATTGTCGCCCGAGGCGATACGCGAAGCCGGTCTGGTCGAGCGCCTCAAGGCCGTGCCGGGTGTAACAGATGCAGTGGTGGTGGCCGACGAAGCCGCCATCTATATCAAATTGGACACAGAAATTTTGGATCGTGCATCCCTGGAGCGCCTGGTAAACCCGGCCCCAGAGACGTGCCAAGCCTAGGAGAACGTTATGGCCCGTGGGGTTAACAAAGTCATTTTGGTCGGTACTTGCGGCCAGGATCCTGAAGTCCGCTACCTGCCAAACGGCAACGCAGTCACCAACCTGAGCCTGGCGACCAGCGAGCAGTGGACCGACAAGCAAACCAATCAGCGGGTCGAGCGCACCGAATGGCACCGCGTTTCGATGTTCGGCAAGGTTGCCGAAATCGCCGGTCAGTACCTGCGTAAAGGCTCGCAGGTCTACATCGAAGGCAAGCTGCAGACGCGCGAGTGGGAAAAAGACGGCATCAAGCGTTACACCACTGAAATCATCGTCGACATGCAGGGCACCATGCAGCTGCTGGGCGGCCGTCCACAGGGCGACCAGAACCAGGGCGACAACGGCGGCTACCAGCAGTCGGCGCCGCGTCAGCAGGCTCCACGTCCTCAGCAGTCCGCACCACAGCAGTCGCGCCCGGCCCCACAACAGGCCGCACCGCAACCGGCTCCGGATTTCGACAGCTTCGACGACGATATCCCGTTCTGATCGCAGCCTGACCGCGCATCAGCCAAAAGCCCCCGCCCCGCGGGGGCTTTTTATTTCCGCAACAAATGGCTCACCCCTGCCAAGCCATGTGGGACCGGGCGAAGCTCGGGAAGCAGGCCCCACGATACCCCGTCAATGCGCGTTGCCCGCTTCCCGAGCTAGCGCCCGGTCCCACAGAGCTGCGTACGTACCTGCATCAGGGCGAAGCCCAGCAGGTTCAGGCCCTGCCACTGCGCGGGCACACCCGCCGCAGGGTCGTCCGCCGCCAGGCCGATTCCCCAGATAGGGTCCACTGGACTGGCTTCCACCAGCACCCGATCGAGGGTGCCAGCTAAGAACGCCCCGCACCCAGGGGTCTGCTGGAATTTGGCCAGGTTACCCCGGACCACGATATCGAACCGCTGTGCCAGCCACAGGGTTTCGTCATAACCCTGCACTTCGCGCCCCAGCCGTTTCGCCAGGGCGGGCGTGGCAGCTTCAAGAATGCGCGGCACAGTGGCCAGGTCACCAAACAGCCTGGCCTTGGCTGCCATCATGTAATGCTCGGCCGTGGCGTAACGGTCGCCGTCCACCTCGAACGGCGAGGGGTACCACTGGCTCAGGCAGCTGCGGTCCACCTCATCGGCGCTGCGCGGCGTATGCCCCCAGAACATCAGGTAATTCACCGTGGTACCTGCGTCGATCAGGGCCTGTAGCGATGGGATATCGATGACGCCATTCATGGCGGGCTCCTTGGCTGTCCGTAAACAGCCATTATGACTCAGTGGCCGTACAGGCCCACCACATTGCGCCCGGCCAGCGCATGGCCGCTCAGCCGTGCCATCAATTGCTCGCGGGTCAGCCCCTCGGGCAACGAGCCGGGCTTGAGGTCCGTGGCGATCACGGTCAGCACGTAGTGATGCGGCTGATCGCCTGGCGCCGGGCAAAAGCCGCGGAAGTCCGCAGTGCCGGCGATGTTCTTGCCCACTGTGATGCCCGGCACGCTGACCAGCGCTTCGCCTTCCTTGATGCCGCCACGCTGGGCCGGGATGTTGTAGGTCACCCAGTGACTGACGCCCAGGCCGTTATGGCCATCCACGTCCAGGATCAACACCGCCATCGACTGCGTGCCGGCCGGTAGGTCGCTCCATGACACCTGAGGGTTGTGACGCTTGCCCGTCCCGCATTCAGCCGGAGTGTCGGCGGCGCTGACATTGACCTTGCCGCCTTCGGCGAAGGCGTCGGTGCTGACTTTCATCGTGGTGGCGCTGGCCAGTTGGGTGGCGGCCAGCAGCAGGGCGGTGGTGCAGGTGGTGAGCAGGTGTCGCAATTTCATCGGTTAGGTCCATCCAGATCGCAGCCTCTGCTTCAGATGGGCGAGCAGAGGGAGGAAGATGGTAACGCCAACAACTGGGCTCAAGATGAAACAGCTGTTATCGATGCCGATTTGCCCTGAGTGACCGGCTCCAGGGGCGTAGGCATGGGCGCTCCAAAAAACAGCAGCTTCACGGCCATTGCCATGCAAACGGTAACCAGCAACGGCCGTACCAGACCGGGGCCAAACCGCATCGCGCAGCGTGCCCCCAACTGGGCGCCGACGAAGGCGCCAACGGCCATGGCAAAAGCCAGTGGCCAGATGATTTTGCCCGTCATTGAAAACACCAGCAGTGAGCCGACATTGCACGAAGCGTTCATCAGCTTGCTACTCGACAGCGCTCGCATCAGGCCTTGGCCCATGACGAGCACAAACGCCACCAGGAAAAAAGAACCGGTGCCAGGTCCGAACAGACCGTCGTAAAAGCCGATCGCCGGGACGGCCGTTGCCCCAAATATCAACGCGCTGCACCGTGGTGGTCGCTCAGCATTGCCCGGTGTTCGCACAAGCGCGAAATAGACGCCCACGACGATCAGCAAAGGTGGAATCACTTTGTCCAGGGTGCCGCTGGGAATCAGCCCCGCGGCAAAGGCGCCGGCACCGCCAGCCATGAATGACACAAATACCATGGGCAGCGAGTCGCGCCAAGGCAAAAGGCCCTTGCGGATGAAGCTGACCGTTGCCGATACGCTGGCGCATGAAGCTTGCACCTTATTGGTGGCGACGGCCGCCACGGGCTCAATTCCCGCCACCAAGAGTGCGGGTAGCGAGATAAGCCCGCCGCCGCCTGCGATGGCATCCAGAAAGCCGGCAGCCAGGGCGACTGCGGCCATTATCAGTAGCAGACTCAGTTCCATTTCAAACATCAGGCCCTTCCCTAATGGTCATTGTTCAACAGGGCTTGAACATATGGCACGTCGTTGGGTGGTTCAAAGTCATTGCTGCAGGTCGAAATGTGAGGTCATGTTACGCAGGCTTGTACTTTAGGCAGACGTAACCAATGCATTCGAACCGCGCATCCAAGGGCAGGCCATTTGCCGTTGATCCCCGCAGCACAAACCCGCAAAATGCAATAACATAAGCCTCTTGACCGATCGCCACGTGGCCCTGGCCGCTGTCGATCCCTGGCTCACAGACTTAACCGGACCGGACCTGCTGACTCTATGCGAATGCGCCTTATGCTGTTGGGCGGCGGTAATGCCCTTGGGCAAGCGCTGATTCGTCTCGGGGCGGAGGAAGACATCGGCTTCCTCGCTCCCCGCCCGCCGGAAAGCGGTTGGGATGCGGCGAGCCTCACCCAGTTGCTCGATGACACCCGCCCCGATGCACTGATCAACCTTGCCTACTATTTCGACTGGTTCCAGGCCGAAAGCGTCAGTGAGACCCGGCTGGCCCAGCAGGAGCGCTCGGTAGAGCGCCTGGCCGAACTGTGCCAGCACCATCAGATTGTCCTGGTGCAGCCATCCAGCTATCGCGTGTTCGATGGCTCGCGTGCCACGGCCTACAGCGAGAAAGACGAACCCGTGCCCCTGGGCCTGCGCGGTCAGGCGTTGTGGCGTATCGAGCAGAGCGTGCGCGCCACGTGCCCGCAGCATGTGCTGCTGCGTTTCGGCTGGCTGCTGGATGACAGCGTCGACGGCGTGCTGGGGCGTTTCCTCACGCGGGCCGAGCAGCCTCAGGAAATCCTGCTGGCCGATGACCGTCGCGGCAATCCCACGCCGGTGGACGATGCGGCCCGGGTGATCATCTCGGTGCTCAAGCAACTGGACTGTCAGGCGCCCTTGTGGGGTACCTATCACTACGCCGGCAACGAAGCCACCACGCCGCTGGCGCTGGGCCAGGCGATCATCAGCGAGGCGTCCACCCTGCACAAGCTGGCCATCGAAGCACCGACCGCCCAGGCCCATGCCGCGCGTCCCGATGCTGCCGACGAGCCGCAGCACGCGGTGCTGGCCTGCAAGAAAATCCTTCATACCTTCGGGATCAAGCCCCGCGCCTGGCGCTCCGGGCTCCCAAGCCTACTGGACAGATATTACCGACATGGCTGATGCACCTGTACTGATCACCGGGGGCGCCGGTTTCATCGGCTCCAACCTGGTGGATGCCCTGCTGGAAAAGGGCCATGCCGTCCGGATCCTCGATGACCTTTCCATGGGCAAGCGTTCCAACCTGCCGCTGGACAACCCGCGTGTCGAACTGATCGAAGGCGATGTCGCCGACGCCGCCCTGGTGGCGCGCGCAGCCCAAGGCTGCAAGGCTGTGGTGCACCTGGCCGCCGTGGCCTCGGTGCAGGCTTCCGTGGACGACCCGGTCAAGACTCATCAGGCCAACTTCGTGGGCACGCTGAATGTCTGCGAGGCCATGCGCATCGCCGGTATCAAGCGTGTGGTGTTCGCCTCCAGTGCCGCGGTCTACGGCAACAACGGTGAAGGCGAAGCGATTGCCGAAGACACGCCGAAGGCGCCGCTGACCCCTTACGCCTCGGACAAGCTGGCCAGCGAGTACTACCTGGACTTCTATCGCCGCCAGCATGGTCTGGAACCAGCGATCTTCCGCTTCTTCAACGTCTTCGGCCCACGGCAGGATCCATCGTCTCCGTATTCGGGCGTGATCAGCATTTTCTGCGAGCGCGCCCAGGCCGGCCTGCCGATCAGCCTGTATGGCGATGGCGAGCAGACCCGCGACTTCATCTATGTGGGTGATCTGGTGGCGGTGCTGATGCAGGCACTGGAGGCGCCAGGCGTGGAGGAAGGGGCGGTGAATGTCGGCCTGAACCAGGCCATGAGCCTCAACCAGTTGCTGGCTGAGTTGAAGTCGGTACTGGGCAGCCTGCCCGAGGTCAGTTATGGCGAAGCTCGCCCGGGTGACATCAAGCACTCGCGGGCCAACAATGCACGCCTGCTGCAGCGCTTTACCCTGCCTGAAATTACCCCCATGGCCACCGGCCTGCGCAACCTGCTGGGCCTGTAAAACCTCGCGGCAGCATCGCGGCCAAGGCCTGCTCCTACAACGAACCGTGTAGGAGCCGACTTTAGTCGCGATGCAGGCGACGCGGTTTCAAGACAGCTGCTGCTAGCGTTGGCTTAAAACTTGTAACCCACACCCACCATGTACACCCACGGATCAACGTCGACGTTGACCTTGGTGCGCCCCACGCCCAGGGCGGTCGGGCCGTCGACGCTGGCCTGGGTATCGATGTCCACGTACCAGACGGCGGCGTTGACCATGATGTGGTCAGTCAGCATGTAATCCGCGCCGATCTGCGCCGCCCAGCCCCACGAGTTTTTCAGGTTCAGGTTGCTGAACCCTTCCGACTTGCGCTCGCTGGTCAGGTCTTCACCGTAGAACCAGGTGTAGTTCAGGCCCACGCCCGCGTAGGGCTGGAACTTGGAGCTGGCTTCCATGGGGTAGTACTGCAGCGACAGGGTCGGTGGCAGTTGCTTGATATCCGCCAGCTTGCCGTCCAGGCCGGATACGCCGGTGGCGGAGCTGACGCCTTTGACGCCCACCTTGTGCTGGAACGGCGTGGCCGCCAGCAGTTCCAGACCCACATGGTCCGTGAGCATGTAGGCGAAGGTCAGGCCCAACTGGGTGTCGTTGCTCAGGGTGGCCTTGGTGCCGGACACCTTGGCGCCGTCCAGCTTCAGGTTGCCGCTGTCTTCGTTGGGCGCGGTCTCGATGGCGCCCGCGCGGACGATGAAATCACCGGCCTGGTGAGCGTGGGCGAGGGGAGTGACGAGGGCCAGGCTGAGCAGCGAGGCCCCCAGGAGTTTGGTGTTCATCGGGTCTTCCATCGGGCAAGGGGAAAAGGCTTGGCCCATGGTAGGAAGGCTCTGGAACAGCTGTTTTGACTCAGCTCAATAAAACTGTCATTTAACGGCTGCCGATCACTCCGGCAGCTCGTAGATGTAGATTTTGTCGGCGTCCATCTGGTAGCCCGCGTCGGCCAGCTCGCTGTCTGAGCGCTTCACGCGCATGGTGCCCTCCACCCAGAACGCCTGGTACAGATCGTCGAGCTTGACCCCGACCTGGCTGGTCACGTGCACGATCTGGTTCGACGGAGGCGGCGGCACGTGGATGCAGGCGCCGTAGTACGGCACCAGCAGGAAGTCGGTTGTGCGCCCATCGTCGCTGACTTCCAGCGGCACGATGAAACCAGGCATCTTCACGTTCTGGCCGTCCAGCGCCTTGACCACCGGCGCGTCGGGTTGCTGCTGCTTCACCGCTGGCGCCGACTCCATGTCGGTGCCCATCTTCGACAGGTCGTGCATCGGCGTCATCTGCGGGGCGAGCTTGGGCGCGTCGGGCGGAATCATCTCCGCCCAGGTCAGCTCGCGAGGTTGCGCCGCCCACAGGCTGGGGGCGGCGATCATCAGCAGGAACAACAGGACGGCTTTCATATCGGGACGGCTCACAGGTGAATGGACAAGCCATCGGCCAGTGACTGCCGATACGCGCGCCAGGCCGGTACGGCGCCCATGACCAGGGCTGCGGCGAGGATAATCCCCAGCAGCGACCATTCATAGGCGGTGGGTGCCGACAATGGCAAATACAGACCGTAATTGGCCTGCACATAGCCCTGCGCCGCGGCGATGCCGGCATACAACAGCGCCACGCCGGCGACGATGCCGCACAGGGCCAGGGAAAACGCTTCCAGGATCAGCAGGCTGGCGATATGCCAAGGCCGGGCGCCCACCGAGCGCAGGATGGCCATCTCCCGGCGCCGCTCGTTGAGGCTGGTCAGGATAGCCGTGAGCATGCCGATCAGGCCGGTCAGCACCACGAACAGCGACACTACGAACAAGGCTTTCTCGGCCGTGCCCATCAACCCCCACAGTTCCTGCAGGGCCACGCCGGGCAGGATGGCCAGCAGCGGCTCGCCGACGAAGTCGTTGATTTCACGCTGCAGGGCAAAGGTCGAGATCTTGTTATTGAGTCCCAGCATCATGGCGGTGATCGCCGTAGGCGTAAGGTCCATGTTGCGTGCCTGGTCGGCACTGATGCGGCCGGCGCCACGGGCGGGCACGCCGTTGTGCCAGTCGATGTGAATGGCCTCCATGCCGCCCAGGCTGATGTGCAGCGTGCGGTCCACCGGCGTACCGGTGCGCTTGAGGATGCCAACCACGGTGAACGGCTTGTCGTCGTGCTTGACCAGGCTGATGGCGGCGGTGCCATGGGCCAGTACCAGGCTGTCACCCAATTTGTAATGCAGGGCCTCGGCCACTTCGGCGCCCAGTACCACTTCGAACGGATCGGTGGCGAAGAAGCGCCCGGCCGCCATTTCCAGCGGCTGGTGATGGCCGTACTGGTAATGCTCGAAGTAGGACTGGTCGGTGCCCAGTACCCGGTAGCCGCGGTGCGAATCACCCAGCGACATGGGGATGGCCCACTTCACCCGCGGGTCGTGGGCGTAGTGCTCGAAGCTGTCCCAGCGGATGTTGTTGGTGGCGTTGCCGATGCGGAATACCGAGTACAGCAGCAGGTTCACCGAGCCCGAGCGGGCGCCGACAATCAGGTCGGTGCCGCTGATGGTGCTGGCGAAGCTGGTGCGCGCCTCGGTGCGCACGCGCTCCACGGCCAGCAGCAGGCACACTGACAGGGCGATGGCGAAGGCGGTCAGGAAGGCAGTAAAGCGCCGGTTGGCCAGGCTGGCCACGGCTAGACGGAACAGGTACATCAGACTTCCCCTGGTACGGCAGGGCGCGCGGCCCGGTTGAGTTCGGCCAGTGACAGGCTGCGGTCGAACAACGGCGCCAGGCTTTGATCGTGGCTGACGAACAACAGGCTGGAGCCGGCGTCGCGGCATTCGGCGAACAGCAGGCGAATGAACGCTTCGCGGGCGTCATAGTCCAGCGCCGAGGTGGGCTCATCGGCGATCACCAGTTCCGGCTGGCCAATCAGCGCGCGGGCGGCGGCCACCCGTTGTTGCTGGCCGATTGACAGGGTGTCCGCCCGGCGTTGCAGCAGGGCCGGATCGGTCAGCCCCAGGTGCGCCAGCAAGGTCGCAGCCGCCTGGTCGATGCTGCCATGGCGCTGTTTGGTCCGTTCGGCGCGCTGGCGCGAGAAGTGGCAGGGCAGTTCTACGTTTTCGCGCACAGACAGGAACGGCAGCAGGTTGAATTGCTGGAAGATATAGCCGGTGTGGTCCACGCGAAAGCGATCGCGACGGCCCTGGCTCATCTGGCCAAGCTCGTGTCCCAATACCTGGACACTGCCGCTGACGGGTTTCTGCACGCCCCCAGCAGGCCCAGCAGGGTGGTCTTGCCACTGCCGCTGGGGCCCTTGAGGAACAGGGTTTCACCGGCTTCCAGGCAGAACGCCGGGATATCCAGCAGGGCGGGCTGGCGCGGCCAGGCAAAGTGCAGGTCGCGCAGTTCGATAAGGGCGGTGCTGGTCATCAGAAGCTCAGCGTGCTGTTGTCCGGGGTAGCATCCAGGCCTTTCTGGCCGGCTGGCGCGATCAGTTGTACCACGACCTTGTGGGTGGCCGGGAAGGTCTTGAATACCTGGGACAGGTCCAGGGCCTTGAGCTTGTCCGGCGAGGTGCAGGTGAATTCGTAGGTGGCGTGGATTTCGCTGTGGTGATGTTCTGCGCCGGCGGCGTGTTCGTCGTGATCGTGATCATCGTCGTCATCGTCCGCAGGCATCACGTCGCCGAACAGCGGGCTTTGCAGGTGCTGGCTGGCCACGCTGCAACCGGCGGCGGCTGGCAGGTTGAACAGCGCCAGGGGTTTTTCCAGCAGGGCGCGCGCCTTGGCCACGGCGGCCTTGTCGGCGTCGGTGGTGGCCAGGTGTTCGAAGCCGACGATGTTCATGGCCGGGGTTTGCAGTTCCAGCGCCAGGGTCTGATCGTCCAGTGCGGCGTTGACGCGGGCGGTGCCGTGTTCGTGCGTACCCAGGCTGCCGTGTTTGACCGTGGTGTCGTCGGCGTGGGCAACGGCCAGAGGCAGCAGCGCGAAGGGCAGGGCAAGCAGAAGTCGGCGCATGAAGAAATCCTGATGAAAGATGAATAATTGTAACGTTATAACAACTTTAAAGTGCCAGCACCATAAAGGCCCAGATGAAATTTTTGAGCGGCGAGCGGGATGGCTGATGTGGGAGCGGGCTCTGCCCGCGAAGCAGGCACCACATGGTTTCAGTGAAATCGAGGCGGTCTTGTCGCGGGCAGAGCCCGCTCCCACAAATGCCACTCACAAGGCGCTGACTCACAAAGAGGGTAGCGGGTGTGGGAACATGCTCATTCGCAGACGAGGAATCACCATGCTACGAATTCGCGGAACCATCGGCGCCTGGCCGGTGGACTTGACCATCGAGATGGACGCCGCCGACTGGCAGCAGCTGGGCGCCCAATTGAACGTACAGGCCGAAGCACCGACTACCCCTGCGCCCACGGCAAAACCGGCCGCGCAGAACGATGCCCTGTGGCAGTCAACGCTACAGCTGGTTCAACAAGCAGGGCAGATCAGCGGCCCGGAACTGCTGGGGCAGCTCGAAGGCCTGGCGGGCAGCACGGCGGCAGGCAAGCGTTTGTTGGTGCGCTTGCGCCACTGCCAGGAAGTGCGCGTGGAAAGCGGCGCCGACGCGCCGCTGTATTGCTGGGTCGACTGACTCAGTAGAGGGCGGCGAACAGCTTGCGGCGGTAGGTGGTGACCAGCGGATGGTCATTGCCCAGCAGCTCGAACACCTGCAGCAACGTCTTGTGCGCCACGCCTTCGTTGAAGCTGCGGTTGCGGGTAAACAGTTTCAGCAGGGCGTCCAGCGCCGCTTCGTACTGTTGGCGCGACAACTGCTGGATCGCCAGTTGGAACACGGCTTCGTCGTCGTTGGGGTTCTGCGCGATACGGGTCTTCAGGTCTGCGGCATCCGGCAGTTCGGCCGCCTGGCGCAGAAAGGTCAGCTGCGCCTTGGCGCCGGCCAGTGCGGCCTTGTGCTCGTCGCCCTTCACCGCGTCCAGCACCGCCTGGGCTTCGGTCAGCTCATTGCGTTCGGCCAGGCAACGCGCGTACAGGATCAGCGCACGGGCGTTGGTGTTGTCCTCGCCCAGCAGTACACGCAGGATCTCTTCGGCCTTGGCAAACTGACCTTCGTTGAACAGCGCCTGTGCCGCTTCGAACGGATCGGCAGCTGGCGCTTCGGGCATGTGCACATGCGGCTCCAGCATGGCGCGGATCTCGGACTCCGGACGCGCTTCAGCGAAACCGTCCACCGGCTTGCCGTCCTTGAACAGCACCACGGTCGGCAGGCTGCGAATGCCGAAGTGGGCGACGATGTCCTGTTCCACATCGCAGTTGACCTTGGCCAGCAGCAGCTCGCCCTGGTAGCTCTCGGCGATCTTTTCCAGCAGCGGCATCAGCACTTTGCAGGGCGCGCACCACTCGGCCCAGAAGTCCACCAGCACCGGCTGATCGAATGACTTGTCGATCACGTCTTGCTGGAAGCTGGCAGTGGTGACATCGAAAATATACGGCGTGGACTGGCTCATCGTGCATCTCGAAAAAAGCGGTAATGGTTGCACTATAAAGGCTGGCGCCGCTGGCCGGAAGCGCTTCAGCCGCGCCGGGCGTGGTAGAGGCTGACGTTGCGAAACTCGTGGGGCTCGGCCAGGTCGGGGAGGGTGCAGGCCTGCAAGCGTGCCAGCTGGCGGTACACCGGGTGGCTGAAGTCGCGCACTCGGGAATCGGCGACCAGTGCTTCGCGGCCGCGGCTGAGGAACTGATCCAGCAATGGCAGGTTGGCGCGGTCGTAGAGCACGTCAGCGACCAGAATCAGGTCAAAGCGATCGTCCTCGGCGAAGAAGTCGGCCGAATAACTCAGGCTGACCCGGTTGAGCTCGGCGTTGGCGCGGCAGGCATCCAGCGCCAGCGGGTCGAGGTCGCAGGCCACGACCTCGGCGGCGCCCGCTTTGGCGGCGGCAATGGCCGCCACGCCAGAGCCGGCACCGAAGTCCAGCACCCGCTTGCCTTCCACCCACTGCGGCTGTTCGGCCAGGTAGCGGGCCATGGCCAGGCCACTGGCCCAGCAGAAACTCCAGTAGGGGGGCTCGTGGAGGATGCGTCGGGTTTCCTCGGGGCTGAAGGCACGGTCCATGTTGTCGCCGTCGATCAGCCACAACTGCAGGTCGGTACCCGGCAGCTCAGTGGGTACCAGTTGTGCGTCGCCCAGCAGTTCACTCAACGCGTGTTGCAGCGCCTTCATGGCGCTTGCAGCAACTGCAACTGGCCCAGGGACTGGGTGGTGGGCTGGCTGACCGGCACGGCGGGCAAATGCAGGATCAACTGGCCGGACTGGCTGGCGCGGCCGCGCAATTCAACGCGCAGGCCTTGAGGAAAGGCCTCGGGGTTGAAGCGCAACTGGAAGGCCAGCGGCTTGCCTGTGCCGATGTACTTGGTACTGGCCAACAGTTTTTGCGGCCGGCTGCGTTCATCCACCGCCAGCAATGCCAGTTCCACTTCGGCGTTCAAGGGGGCGCCCAGCACGGTGCCGGTCAGTTCACGTTGAAACGCAGGCAACGGGCCCAGCGGTTCTGCACCGATGGCGGCGGGTTTCGGGGCGGGCGCCACGGGCGCCACAGGCTTGGGCTTGTCGCTGCTGCAGGCCGCCAGCAGGGCGACCAGGCTCAGCAAAACTAGGGGGCGTAGGGGCATTGGCAGATCCATCGCAATAATTATCCACTGTATACCGCAAAGGCTTTGGCTTGTCTTGCCAGTGGGATGCGCTACCATGGCCCTCCCATTTTTTGTTGCCTGCCACCATGCACTGTCCCTTCTGCGGTGCCAACGACACCAAGGTCATCGACTCGCGACTGGTCGCCGAGGGCGAGCAAGTGCGCCGCCGTCGCGAATGCCTGGCCTGCGGTGAGCGTTTCACCACCTTCGAAACCGCCGAACTGGTTTTGCCGCGCCTGATCAAACAGGACGGCAGCCGCCAGCCCTTCGACGAAGAAAAACTGCGCGCCGGCATGCAGCGGGCGCTGGAAAAACGCCCGGTCAGCGTCGAGCGGCTGGAAGCGGCCCTGGCCCACATCAAGCACAAGCTGCGCGCCACCGGCGAGCGTGAGGTCAAGTCGCTGGTTGTCGGCGAGCTGGTGATGGCCGAGCTGCAGAAGCTCGATGAGGTCGCCTACATCCGTTTCGCCTCGGTGTACCGCCGCTTCCAGGACCTGGACGAGTTCCGCGAGGAAATCGACCGCCTGGCCCGCGAACCGGCCAAGGAGTGAGCATGCCCAGCGAGCAAGCGGTCCTGGACGCCCATTACATGGCGCGCGCCATCGAGCTGGCGCGCCGTGGCCTGTACACCACGCACCCCAACCCGCGGGTGGGCTGCGTGATTGTGCGCGACGGCCAGGTAGTGGGCGAAGGCTGGCACGTGCGCGCCGGCGAACCCCACGCCGAGGTGCATGCCCTGCGCCAGGCTGGCGAGCTGGCGCGTGGCGCCACGGCTTACGTCACCCTTGAACCGTGCAGCCATCATGGCCGCACGCCGCCGTGCGCGGATGCCCTGGTGAGTGCCGGGCTGGCGCGGGTGGTGGCGGCCATGCAGGATCCCAACCCCGAAGTCGCCGGCCGTGGCCTCAAGCGCCTGGCCGATGTCGGCATTGAAGTGCTCAGCGGTGTGCTGGAGGCTGAGTCCCGGGCGTTGAACCCCGGCTTCCTCAAGCGCATGGAGCACGGCGTGCCGTTTGTGCGGGTCAAGCTGGCCATGAGCCTGGACGGCCGCACGGCCATGGCCAGTGGCGAAAGCCAATGGATCACCGGCCCAGCCGCCCGCTCGGCCGTGCAGCGCCTGCGGGCACGCTCCAGCGTGGTATTGACCGGCGCCGACAGCGTGCTGGCCGATGGCGCGCGCATGACCGTGCGCGCCGAGCAATTGGGCCTGGACGCAGAGACCACGACGCTGGCGCTGAGCCGCCCGCCGTTGCGCGTACTGATAGACGGCCGCCTGCGGGTGCCACTGGACGCGCCGTTCTTCCAAGCTGGCCCGGCGCTGGTCGTCACCTGTGCCGAGGGCGCGGACGTCAGCGTGTATCAGCAGCATGGCCATGAGCTGCTGGTGGTGGCCGCCGTCGATGGTCACGTGGACCTGGCGCACTTGCTGCAACTGCTGGCCGCCCGCGGCACCAGCGAAATTCTGGTGGAAGCCGGCCCTACCCTGGCCGGCGCCTTCGCCCGCCAAGGCCTGGTGGATGAATACCAATTGTTCGTCGCCGCTCAGTTCCTGGGCTCCAGTGCGCGCCCCTTGCTGGACTGGCCGCTGGCGCGGATGGCCGAGGCACCCCGGCTGAAAATCATCGAAATGCGTGCCGTGGGGGATGACTGGCGAGTCATCGCAATACCTGCCCCGACGGCAAGCGTATAATTTGCGCCTCGCGCCCAGCGCAGGCCCGGTTCCGTAGGAGGACCCATGTTCACCGGCATTATCGAATCCATCGGCAGCATCCGTTCGTTGACCCCCAAGGGCGGTGACGTACGTGTTTACGTAGAAACCGGCAAGCTGGACCTCGCCGACGTCAAACTGGGCGACAGCATCGCCGTCAACGGCGTGTGCCTGACTGCAGTCGAGCTGCCGGGCGATGGCTTCTGGGCCGACGTCAGCCGCGAGACCCTGGACTGCACAGCGTTCCACGAGCTCAAGGCCGGCAGCCGGGTCAACCTGGAAAAGGCCCTGACCCCAAGCTCGCGTCTGGGCGGTCACCTGGTCAGCGGTCACGTCGACGGTGTCGGCGAAATCGTTTCCCGCGAGGAAAACGCCCGCGCCATCCAGTTCCGTGTGCGCGCGCCCAAGGAGCTGGCCAAGTACATCGCCCACAAAGGCTCGATCACCGTCGACGGCACCAGCCTGACCGTGAACGCCGTGGACGGTGCCGAGTTCGAACTGACCATCGTCCCGCACACCCTGGCCGAAACCATCATGGCCGACTACCGTGCCGGCCGTAAGGTCAACCTGGAAGTGGACCTGCTGGCCCGTTACCTGGAGCGCCTGCTGCTGGGTGACAAGGCGGCCGAGCCGTCCGCCGGTGGCATCACCGAGAGCTTCCTGGCCGCCAACGGCTACCTCAAGTCCTGATATAGGGGGTGCCGCGTGGCGCTCAACACAATCGAAGAACTGGTGGAAGACATCCGCCAGGGCAAGATGGTCATCCTGATGGATGACGAAGACCGTGAAAACGAAGGCGACCTGATCATGGCCGCCGAATGCTGCCAGGCCGAGCACATTAACTTCATGGCCAAGCACGCCCGCGGCCTGATCTGCATGCCCATGACCCGTGAGCGTTGCGAGCTGCTGAAGCTGCCGTTGATGGCGCCACGCAACGGTTCGGGCTTTGGCACCAAGTTCACCGTGTCCATTGAAGCCGCCGAAGGCGTGACCACCGGCATCTCCGCTGCCGACCGCGCGCGCACCGTGCAGGCCGCTGCCGCCAAGGACGCCA
Source organism: gamma proteobacterium L18 (assembly GCA_000497835.1). Taxonomy (GTDB): domain Bacteria; phylum Pseudomonadota; class Gammaproteobacteria; order Pseudomonadales; family Pseudomonadaceae; genus Aquipseudomonas. The sequence continues at coordinate 56,123 of KI547180.1, forward strand.
AGGCCGAGGACATCGTCAGCCCTGGCCACATCTTCCCGTTGATGGCGCAGGCCGGTGGCACCCTGGCCCGCGCCGGGCACACGGAAGCTGCCTGCGACCTGGCGCGCATGGCCGGGTTCGAGCCCAGCGGCGTGATCTGCGAAGTGATGAACGACGACGGCACCATGTCCCGTCGTGCCGAGCTGGAAACCTTTGCGGCCGAACACAACATCAAGATCGGCACCATCGCCGACCTGATTCATTACCGGATGATCCACGAACGTACCGTTCAGCGGATTGCCGAGCAGCCGCTGGACAGCGAACTGGGTCAATTCAACCTGGTCACCTACCGCGATGCCGTGGAAGGCGACGTGCACATGGCGCTGACCCTGGGCACCATCTGCGCCGAGGAACCGACCCTGGTGCGGGTGCACAACATGGACCCATTGCGCGACCTGCTGATGGTCAAGCAGCCCGGCCGCTGGAGCCTGCGGGCCGCCATGAGCGCGGTTTCCGAGGCGGGCAGCGGCGTGGTGCTGCTGCTCGGCAACCCGGTGGATGGCGACGTACTGCTGGCGCATATCCGCGAAACCGCCGAGAGCGCACCGGTGAAAAAACCGACCACCTACAGCATCGTCGGTGCCGGTTCGCAGATCCTCCGCGACCTGGGCGTGCGTAAAATGCGCCTGATGAGTTCGCCAATGAAGTTCAATGCGATATCCGGATTCGACCTGGAAGTAGTAGAATACGTGCCCTCCGAATAAAGACCGGTTCAGGGTCGCCAGATTGCCAGGCCAGCGCTATGGTTTTCAGGTGACCCGCATGTTCTTGTTCGTGACCCATTACCCCCATAGGACGCCTCGGCGTCCTTGCTCTTTAAGACGAGACTCACCGAATGACCCTGAAGACCATCGAAGGTACCTTCATTGCCCCCAAAGGTCGCTATGCCCTGGTGGTTGGCCGTTTCAACAGCTTCGTCGTCGAAAGCCTGGTGAGCGGCGCGGTTGACGCCCTGGTTCGCCACGGCATCAGCGAAAGCGACATCACCATCATCCGTGCCCCTGGCGCCTTTGAAATCCCGCTGGTTGCGCAGAAAGTCGCCCAGCAGGGTGAGTACGACGCGATCATCGCCCTGGGCGCGGTCATTCGTGGCGGCACACCTCACTTCGAATACGTGGCTGGCGAATGCACCAAGGGCCTGTCCCAGGTGTCCATGGAGTTCGGCGTACCGGTTGCCTTTGGCGTGCTGACCGTCGATTCCATCGAACAGGCCATCGAGCGTTCCGGCACCAAGGCTGGCAACAAGGGCGCTGAAGCTGCCCTGTCCGCTCTGGAAATGGTCAGCCTGCTGTCGCAGTTGGAGGCCAAGTGATTTCCGACGAAAGCGATCGTTTCAACCCGCGCGATCCAAAACCTGCGGATGCTGGCAAACCTTCCAAAAGCATGAAGCGTCGCGAAGCCCGCAAGCTGGCCACTCAAGCCCTGTACCAATGGCACATGGCAAGCCACTCGCTGAACGAGATCGAAGCGCAGTTCCGCGTCGACAACGACTTCACCGACGTCGACGGTGCCTACTTCCGCGAGATCCTGCACGGCGTGCCAGCCAGCAAGACCGAGATCGATGCCGTGCTCAAGCCGTGCATGGACCTGGCCCTGGAAGAGCTGGACCCGGTTGAACTGGCCGTGCTGCGCCTGTCCACCTGGGAGCTGCTCAAGCGCGTCGACGTACCGTACCGCGTGGTGATCAACGAAGGTATCGAGCTGGCCAAGGTCTTCGGTTCCACCGACGGCCACAAGTTCGTCAACGGTGTGCTGGACAAGGTAGCGCCGAACGTTCGCGCCGCCGAAGTGAAGGCATTCAAGCGCTGATCCACGCGCTTGCAGACCATGGGCGAGTTTGAGCTGATCCGACACTACTTCGCCGCTGCGCCCTGTGCGCAGGCGGGCGACGGGGTGGCGCTCGGCATTGGCGACGACTGCGCCCTGCTGGCCTTGCCAGCCGGCCAGCAGTTGGCCGTGTCGACCGATACCCTGGTGGCCGGGGTGCATTTCCCCGACCCCGCCGACCCTTTCCTGCTCGGCCAGCGCGCGCTGGCAGTGGCCGCCAGTGACCTGGCTGCCATGGGCGCATCCCCCATCGGCTTTACCCTTGCCCTGACCTTGCCGTCGGTGGCCGAAGGCTGGTTGCAGCCTTTTGCCGAAGGCCTGAACCGCATGGCACGCCACTGCGGCCTCAGCCTCATCGGTGGCGACACCACGCGCGGCCCCTTGAGCCTGACCATGACCGTGTTTGGCGGCGTGCCCGCCGGGCAGGCACTGCTGCGTTCGGGCGCACGGCCGGGCGATCTGCTGTGCGTGGGCGGCGTACTGGGCGATGCCGCCGGTGCTTTGCCCTTGGTGCTGGGCCAGGCGCAGGCCGACGAAGCCATCGGCGCGCCATTGCTGGCGCATTACTGGTCGCCATCGCCACAGTTCGGCCTGGGCCAGGCCTTGCGTGGCAAGGCTACGGCAGCCATGGATATTTCCGACGGCCTTCTGGCCGATTGCGGGCATATCGCGTCGGCTTCCGGTGTAGGCCTGGACATTGAACTGGGCGCGTTGCCACTGTCGAATGCACTGCTCGGCCTGCTGGGCCGTGAAGCGGCACAGACCGCAGCACTGACCGGCGGTGACGACTACGTACTGGTGTTTAGCCTGCCGGGCGAACATCTGGCGGCGTTGCGCGCAGACGGTTGGGACATCCATGCGCTGGGCCGGGTGCGCGAAGGTCAGGGCGTACGCCTGCTGGATGCGCAAGGCGCCGACATCACCCCGGTTGTGCGGGGCTATCAACATTTTCGGGAGACACCGTGACAGACCACCCCAAGCAGGTCCCGGCAGAAAACGTGCCGCCGTCGGTCTGGCGCAACCCCTGGCACTTCCTGGCATTCGGCTTCGGCTCCGGCACCATGCCCAAGGCACCCGGCACGTGGGGTTCATTGGTTGCCATACCGTTCATCCCCCTGTGGCAGATGCTGCCGGACTGGGGCTACTGGCTGATGCTCGGCATCACCATGCTGTTCGGCTTCTGGCTGTGCGGCAAGGTGGCGGATGACCTGGGCGTGCACGATCACGAGGGTATCGTCTGGGACGAAATGGTCGGCATGTGGATAACCTTGTGGCTGGTGCCCGAAGGCTGGGAATGGATCCTGGTCGGTTTCCTGATGTTCCGATTCTTCGACATACTCAAGCCATGGCCGATTCGCTGGATTGACCGGCATGTGCATGGCGGCGTCGGCATCATGCTCGATGACGTGTTGGCCGGGGTATTTGCGTGGCTGGCGATGCAGGTGGTGGTGTGGGGCTGGCATCACTTTTGACGGTTGGCGTGGTGTGACAGGGAGCGTGGGCATGGTCAGATGGATGCTGATGATGGTGTTCGGCTTATTCTTGATGGGTCGCTCCTGGGCTCAGGAGCCTGCTGCACCGGACCATATCCTGGTGGCCAGCGAGGCATGGAGCGATTACACCAACGCCGACGGCAGCGGCCTTGCCTGGGATATCCTGCGCAAGGTGTTCGAGCCAGCCGGCGTCAGCGTGCAGACCCGCACCGTGCCGTACATGCGCTCGGTGGGTCTGGTACAGCGTGCCGAGGCCGATGCCTGGGTGGGCTCGTATCATGATGAAGTGGCCCAAACCCTGTATCCACACTGGCACTACGACACTGATCACATCTATGCCCTGGGGCTGGCCGACAGGCCGTCACCCACCCGTGACACCATCGGTCGCTATCGCCTGGCCTGGGTCAGGGGCTACAGCTTCGAGCGTTTCCTGCCCCGGATTCACCAGTACAACGAAGTGCAGCGCCGCACCGGTATCCTGTCGATGCTCAGCCACGATCGCGCCGACTATTACATCGATGCGCAGACTGAGATAGAGGAAGTGCTCAAGGGCGCCGGCAACCCGGCTCAATTCAAAGTCACGCACATCGCCGAGTTGCCCTTGTTCGTTGGTTTTGCAGATAACCCCCGGGGGCGCGCCCTGCTGGCGCTGTTTGATCGGCGCATGGGCGAGCTGGTGCCCAGCGGCGAACTGCGTCCTGTGTTCGAGCGCTGGAACCAGCCTTATCCCTTTGCGCAATAAGCGATCAAACTTCCCGATCTTTATCCCTCATAATTCAGCCTAAGCGTCTCAACTAAGCTGCTGTTACAATGCAGGCCTTGGTTAATATTCATGTCAGATAGTTGATAGGAGCACACGGTGCCCGTCGTTTTTGTCGCCGCTTCCAAGCTGCCAACGCCTTTTGCGCAATTCACCATGCACGGTTTTCTCGATGAGAGCACCGGTCGCGAACACGTCGTGCTCAGCCTGGGCGACGTCGCCGACGGCGAGCCGGTGCTGGGCCGTCTGCACTCCGAGTGCCTGACCGGTGATGCCCTGTTCAGCCAGCGCTGCGACTGCGGTTCGCAACTGGAAGCCGCCTTGCAGGCCATCGCCCGTGAAGGCCGTGGCGTGTTGCTGTACCTTCGTCAGGAAGGCCGAGGCATTGGCCTGCTGAACAAGATCCGCGCCTACGAGCTGCAGGACGGTGGCGCCGACACCGTGGAGGCCAACGAGCGCCTGGGCTTTGCCGCCGACCAGCGTGACTACGCCATGTGCCTGCCGATGCTCGAGCACTTGGGCGTGAAGTCGCTGCGCTTGATGACCAACAACCCGCGCAAGGTCAAGGCGCTGACCAACATGAACATCGTGGTGGCCGAGCGTGTGCCGCTGCACACCGGCCACAACCCGCACAACAAGCACTACCTGGCCACCAAGGCGGGCAAGCTGGGCCACATGATGGGCAACGAACATCAGAGCGAGGCCGACCGGGCGTGACCCGATCGCAGGTGCGCCGCCGTCTGGCGGTAGCCTGGTGGCAGCAGGTGGCCTTCACCCTGCTGCCGTTGTTCGTCATGAGCTGGGCCTTCGGCACCAGTGATGACCTGATGCCCGTGTTGGCGATGCCAATGTTTATCGCCGGTGTCGCGTCGATGTTCCTCAGCCTGCCACGCTTCGGCGCCTACAAGCGCAGGCTGATTGCCACCCAGCAAGCCCTCGATACCCCGCAGGAACCTGCCGCCTGGATCGCCCTGGCGGCCACTCGGCGCTTGGCGTTTGTATTTGCTGCGCTACCGGCCTGGATCGCGGCGTTGTCCGTGCTATTCGGGCTGGAAGCGGTGCCCTTGTGCCTGCTGGCGTTTTCCAGCGTGTTGCTGCTCAGCCTTTATCGCATCCCGCGTCAGTTGGCCTGATGGCCAGGCTGCTCGCCTGTCTGTTGCTGGCGCTGTGCACCACGGCCGGCGCTGCACAGCGGGTGGTCAGCCTGGCGCCGTCACTGACCGAGATTGTGATCGAAGTGGGTGGTCAGGATCGCCTGGTTGGCATCCTCGACGCTGGCCCCAGGCCGTCTGGCCTTGAGGCTGTGCCCTCAGTGGGGCGCTACGGGCAGCTGGACATGGAGCGACTGCTGGCGCTCAACCCTGACCTGATACTGCTGTGGCCGGGCAGTGTCGGCCCCGCCCAGCGCGCACAGCTTGAGCGGTTGAATATTGCGACCCTGGTGGCCGAACCCCACTCCCTTGAAGACCTTGCTGCGCAGATCGAACAGATCGCCGAGCCACTGGGGCAGGGCGCCCGCGGTCAAGCACTGGCTCGTGGGTTGCGCCAACGGCTGGCGGACTTGCGCGAGCGCTATCGGCGGTCGGTGCCGTTGCGGGTGTTTTATCAGGTGTGGGACGCGCCGTTGTACACGGTGGGGGGCGGGCAGATCATCAGTGATGCCTTGAGTGCCTGCGGCGGCCGCAACATCTTCGCCGAGCTGGCGCTGCCGGCGCCGCAAGTGAGCCTGGAATCGGTGTTGCAGCGTGATCCACAGGTGATCGTGGTGCCCAATCAAGCGCAGGCAAATGCCTGGGGCAAGTGGCCGATCAGGGGGAGGGTGATAGTGGGTGATCCGGGGATCGAGCGCCCGAGTGGGCAAATGATCGAGGCGCTGAGTCGGCTCTGCGAGCGCATCAACCCATAGCCGCTGCACAACCCTTGTGGGACCGGGCGAAGCTCGGGAAGCGGCCGCCAAGATAGTATCGTCGAGCCCTTCCCGAGCTTCGCCCGGTCCCACAAGGAGTGTGTTATGCCAGGTTCAATGCGTCCAGGCGCTTGATAACGGCCGCTTCGATCCCGGCCTCATCCAGTCCACACTCAGCCAGCATCTGCGCCGGCTTGGCGTGCTCCACATACACATCCGGCAAGCCCAGGTGCAGCATCGGCTTGAGCAGGTTTTCACGCGCCAGGAATTCGCTCACCGCAGCGCCGGCGCCACCCATGATGCTGTTTTCCTCAAGGGTCACCAGCAGCTCATGGCGGCTGGCGATGTCGCGCACCAGCGCTTCATCCAGCGGCTTCACGAAACGCATGTCGACCACGGTGGCGTCCAGCTTCTCGGCCACCTTCAGGGCTTCGGCCAATTGCACGCCGAATACCAGCAGGGCGGCCTTGCTGCCTTCGCGACGAATCACGCCCTTGCCGATTTCCAGCGGCGCAAGGTCGCTGTCGATGGCTGCATTAGGGCCGGTGCCACGCGGGTAGCGCACGGCGGCCGGGCCTTCGTACAGGTGCCCGGTGGTGAGCATCTTGCGCAGTTCGTTTTCGTCGCTCGGGGTCATGATGACCATGCCCGGGATGCAGCGCAGGTACGACAGATCGTAGCTGCCCGCATGGGTCGGGCCGTCTTCGCCTACCAGGCCTGCGCGGTCGATGGCGAACAGTACGTCGAGGTTTTGCACCGCCACGTCATGCACCAGTTGGTCGTACGCGCGTTGCAGGAAGGTGGAGTAGATCGCCACCACCGGCTTGGCGCCTTCGCAGGCCATGCCGGCGGCCAGGGTCACTGCGTGCTGCTCGGCGATGGCTACGTCGAAATAGCGCTCTGGGTAGCGTTCGCTGAAGTCGACCAGGTCCGAGCCCTCCTTCATCGCCGGGGTAATACCCACCAGGCGCTGATCAGCGGCGGCCATGTCGCACAGCCACTGGCCGAACACCGCGGAGTACTTCGGCCCCGTGGCTTTTTTCGGCGCGGCGGGCGCGTTCAACGGCTCGAGCTTGGTGATGGCGTGGTAGCCGATCGGATCGACTTCGGCCGGGGCAAAGCCCTTGCCCTTCTTGGTCACCACGTGCAGGAACTGCGGGCCCTTGAGGTCGCGCATGTTGCGCAGGGTAGCCACCAGGGTCGGCAGGTCGTGACCGTCGATCGGGCCGATGTAGTTCCAGCCCAGCTCCTCGAACAGCGTACCCGGCACCAGCATGCCCTTGGCATACTCTTCGGTGCGGCGCGCGATCTCCCAGGCACCCGGCAGGCGCGACAGCACTTTCTTGCTGCCTTCGCGCATGCTGGCGTAGGTACGGCTGGAGAGGATCTTGGCCAGGTAGTTGGACAGCCCGCCGACGTTGCGCGAAATCGACATGTCGTTGTCGTTGAGGATCACCAGCATGTCGGCGTTGACCTCGGGCGCATGGTTCAGCGCCTCGAACGCCATGCCGGCGGTCAGTGCGCCATCGCCGATCACGGCAATGGCCTTGCGCCCGCTGTTCTGCAGGCGCGCGGCAACTGCCATGCCCAGGGCGGCACTGATGGAGGTGCTGGAGTGGCCGACGCCAAAGGTGTCGTACTCGCTCTCGCTGCGACGCGGGAAGGCGGCCAGGCCGTCTTTCTGGCGCAGGCTGGCCATGCGCTCGCGGCGACCGGTCAGGATCTTGTGCGGGTAGGCCTGATGGCCCACGTCCCACACCAGGCGGTCGTCCGGCGTGTCGAAGACGTAATGCAGCGCAATCGTCAGCTCGATGACGCCCAGGCCGGCACCGAAGTGCCCGCCGGTCTGACCAACGGTATAGAGCAACTCCTGGCGCAGTTCATCGGCCAGGGTTTCCAGCTCGGCTTCACCCAATCGGCGCAGGCCGGCCGGCGTGTCGGCACGGTCCAGCAGGGGCGTCAGCGGGCGTTCGCGGGGAATCTCTTGAAACGTCGTTGGCATCAGGCGAATCGTTATAAATATGAAGTGGCGGCAGTTTAACCTATGCAGCGCTGGCTGCCCACGCGATGACGCGTCGGGCTGTCAGCGCCGCTGTTTAACTGCGACGTTCGACAATGTAGCGGGCCAGCTGGCGCAACGGTTCGGCGGCATCGTCGAACGCTTGCAGCGCCTCCAGCGCCTGGTCGCGCAACTGCACGGCGTAGGCCTTGGCCAGGTCCAGGCCCAGCAGGGCCGGGTAGGTGGGCTTGTCGCGGGCAATGTCGGCGCCCTGGCGTTTGCCCAGGGTCTGGGTGTCGCTTTCCACGTCCAGGATATCGTCCTGCACCTGGAACGCCAGGCCGATGGCCTGTGCATAAGTCTTCAGCGCGTGACGCTGCTCGGCAGTGGCGCGGCCGCTGGCCAGGGCGCCCAGTTGCACGCTGGCTTCGATCAGGGCGCCGGTCTTGTGGCGGTGCATCAGTTCCAGCGCGCTTTGGTCGAGCTTTTTGCCGACCGACCCCAGGTCGATCGCCTGGCCACCGACCATGCCGCCGGGGCCTGCGGCCTGAGCCAGGGCCATGGCCATCTGCAAGCGAACGGCTTCCGTCTGCGGGCTGAGGCGGTCATCCAGCAAAGCGCTGAAAGCCAGACTCTGCAAGCCGTCGCCGGCCAGGATCGCGCAGGCTTCATCGAAGGCCTTGTGGGTGGTCGGCTGGCCGCGGCGCAGGTCGTCATCGTCCATGGCCGGCAGATCGTCGTGCACCAGCGAGTAGGCGTGTATCAGTTCCACGGCGCAGGCGGCGCCATTGGCCTGTTCGGCCGGCGCGCCCAGCGCTTCACAGGCCGCGTAGACCAGCAGCGGGCGCACGCGCTTGCCGCCGTTCATCACGCTGTAGCGCATGGCTTCGTAAAGACGTGCCATTTCCGGCATCGGGGCGACAAACAGCGTGCTCAGGGCGTTATCCACGCGCGCCTGGCACGCGGCCTGGTAGGTGCTGATCATTCGGGCTGTTCCGCGTCAAAGGGCTCTTGCGTCAGCTCTCCGTCGCGCTCCAGCAGGATTTGCACCTTCTGCTCGGCCTGGGCCAGGGCGGCCTGGCAGTCGCGGGTCAGGCCGATGCCTTGCTCGAAGGCAGCCAAGGAATCTTCCAGCGACAATTCACCGGTTTCCAGGCGTTCGACCAGCGTTTGCAGATCGGCGAGCGATTGCTCGAAATCCACGGAAGCTTTTTTGCGGGCCATGGCGGCTCTCTCGACAGGAGTTGAAACCGCGCGACACTAGCAGAGCGGGGCGCGTCGGGCAAATCAACGGGTGCAAAACACTGTTGCAGAGCGGCTACGCGAACCGCGCTCCGGCCGGTGGTCGCAAAGGTGTTGTGAAGCCGCCAGCGTCTCTGTACTGTACATAAAAACAGTGTCGAGAATCCCCATGCAGCTGATCGAAAAACTCAGCATCCTCGCCGACGCCGCCAAGTACGATGCCTCGTGCGCCAGCAGCGCCGCGCCCAAGCGCAGCTCCGAAGGCAAGGCCGGGCTGGGGGCGACTGACGGCATGGGTATCTGTCACAGCTACACGCCGGACGGTCGATGCGTGTCGCTGCTGAAAATATTGCTGACCAATTTCTGCCTGTTCGACTGCCAGTACTGCGTCAACCGTCGCTCCAGCGATGTCCCGCGTGCGCGCTTCACGCCCGAGGAAGTGGTCACGCTGACCCTCGACTTCTACCGGCGCAATTGCATCAGTGGCCTGTTCCTCAGCTCCGGCATCATTCGCTCTGCCGACTACACCATGGAGCAACTGATCCGCGTGGCCAAGCTGCTGCGTGAAGAGCACCAGTTTCGTGGCTATATCCACCTCAAGACCATCCCCGAAGCCGATCCGCTGCTGATCGAGGAAGCCGGCCGCTACGCCGACCGGCTCAGCGTCAACATCGAACTGCCCACCGACGCCAGCCTGCAAACGCTGGCGCCGGAAAAACAGGTAGGGTCCATTCGCCAGGCCATGAACACCATCCATCTCGGGCGCCAGGCCGTGGCCGATGAACCCAAGGCCCCCAGCTTTGCGCCGGCCGGGCAAAGCACCCAGATGATCGTGGGGGCCGACGACACCGACGACAGCACCATCCTGCACAGTGCCGAAAGCCTGTACGGCAACTTCAAGCTCAAGCGTGTGTACTACTCGGCCTTCAGCCCCATCCCCAACAGCCCAAAGAGCGTGCCATTGGCAGCACCGCCGTTGATACGTGAGCACCGCCTGTACCAGGCGGACTTCCTGCTGCGCAGCTATGGCTTCAAGGCGGGCGAACTGTTCCAGGGGCCGGGGCACCTGGCGCTGGATATCGACCCCAAGCTGGCCTGGGCCCTGGAGCATCGCGACGTGTTTCCGCTTGACCTCAATCGCGCCGAACCCGCGTTGATCGCGCGCATTCCCGGTATCGGCATCCGCACCACGCAGCGTCTGGTGGAACTGCGGCGTCAGCGGCGCATCCGCTACGAAGACCTGACGCGCCTGCGCTGCGTGCTGGCCAAGGCCAAGCCCTTCCTGATCACCAGTGACTACCATCCGCAGCAGGCGGAGAGCAGCAGCCTTTTATTGCGCGAGCAGTTGCGCGATCGTCCCGCGCCTCAGCAGATGGGACTATGGGGATGATCAGCCTTGATTGCGATGATCTGTTCGGCACCTGGCGCCAGCAGGCACGCTGGCTGTTGAGCCATCAGGTTGATCCCAGTCAGGTGAGCTGGGAGGTGGCGGATCTGTTCGCCACGGATCACACGCTGCCCGCAGAGCTGGGGCCCTACCAGGCCCGGGTGCCCCTGGCGCTGGCCGAGCAACTGGAATCGGCTGCCCGTTACCGGGGCGATCAACGCTGGAGCTTGCTCTATGAAGTGCTGTGGCGTGTCAGCCATGGCGATCGTACGGCCATGCTGCCGGGCGATCGCCTGGGCAGCGAGCTGCATCGGCGCATCAAGCAGGTGTCCCGCGAGGCTCATCACCTGCATGCCTTTGTTCGTTTCGTGGCCCAGGCACCTGCCAGTGCTGGCGATGGTCAGCCCGAGTACGTGGCCTGGCACGAGCCAGCCCATGACATCCTGGAAAGCGCCAGCAGCCATTTTATCGGGCGCATGGGGCGCCATCGCTGGTTGATCGCCACGCCACGTGATGGCGTCTATTACGACGGGCACACCCTGCACTACCAGCGTCAGTGCCCGCCCGCCTGGCAACAGATGGCCCAGCAGGCGGACGATCCCCACGGTGAGCTGTGGCTCACCTATTACAGTCATATCTTCAACCCGGCCCGGCTCAATACGCGGGCCATGCAGGGGCATCTGCCGAGTCGATTCTGGAAGCACCTGCCCGAGGGGGTGTTGATACCGGGCCTGATCAGCGAGGCGCGCACCGGCAAGCAGCGCGATGGGCAGGCCAGTGCCATCGGCGCCCGGCAAGGCAAACGAATTCTCGACCGGCGATGAGCACTGGTCGACATCCTGGAGCGGTAATTGGATTGTGAAAGGCGAGGCGAGTGGTTACGCTTCGCCCGCCTCGAAAAGGGGCTATAAAAGGTGTCGCGGGAACTGACACCCTTCATCATGCATTGCAGGAAGCACACATGCGATTTCTTCTCTGGTTGAGCGCCTTCCTCTGGGCGTCCGCCGCCCTGGCCGATGCCACGGCTACCCTCGACAGCCCTGCGGGTGGCTGGCGCTATTTCGGGCTGCTCGACCGTACCGAGAACCCGCGCGTGGCCTATCCCACGCCACCCATCGACCGTGGTATCCAACGCAATCGCAGCATGATCGAAGGCCAGATCAAGGCCACCTCGGCCATGCGTCAGCCGCATACGCTGTCGGTCAATGGCAACGCCCTGAGCCTGTATACCGATGAAGAGGGTCGCTTTGCCCGGCCTTACGCCTTTGGCGCAGGTTCCAACAGCGTCGAAGTGCGCAGCAGCGAGGGCAAGCCGCTCAAGCGCGTGCAGTTCTATGAGGCCAATGACCAGCGCACGCCCGCACGTATCCGCATCTTCCTGGCGTGGGACGACCCCAAGGCCGAACTTGATCTGCACATCATTACCCCTGATGGCCAGCATGCCTTCTATGCCAACCCGGTGCTGACCAACGGTGGGGGCTTGGACACAGACAGCGTCGACGGGCCAGGCCCGGAGATGTTCACCATGACCGCGCCGATGCACGGCACCTATCTGGTCTACGTCAACTACTGGGGCAACTACAGTAATGGCGGCTATAACTTTGAGGAGCGCGGCAACCAGAACGAGGTCATCACCTCGGAAATCAACCTGGTGCTCAACGAAAACACCGTCAACGAAAAGCGCGAGAGCTTCGTCGTGCCCTTGCGTGCCATCGGCGACCTGCTGCTGGTCAAGACCTTCACTTACTGAACCCTGCACCGCATGGATGAATCGGGCTTTGCGAACATGAGCGAAAACACAGCTGTACCGGCCGCGCCTGCACCAGGCCCTGCACCTTCTACCGGCAAGCGTCGCAAAACGGTGCTGGCCCTTGGGCTCTGTCTGGTGGCAGTGGTGGCGGGCGGCCTGGGTTTGTACCTGCATAAGCCCAAGCCGGTGGAGCAGGCGCTGGCCATGGACCCGTTGGGTTTGAGCCATCCCGATGCACTGCTGGAGACCCGGTCGCTCAGCCAGTTGCCTCGCGACTTGCTCAGTGTGCCGTTCCTGCGCGAAACCCTGACCGAGGATTTCGTCTTCTATTACGAGACCCACGGTGATCGCCTGGGTTTGATCGGCAGTCTGCGGCGCATCATCTATGAGCACGATCTCAAGCTGCAGGATGACCTGATCGAAGCGCTGTTCGACCAGCCGGCCACTGTCGCCTTGTGGCGCGGTGCCGATGGCCGTCTCAAGGACTTCCTGCTGGTGATGGACCGCGGTGGCCTGGCCAGGCTGCTTGAGCCCCTGGCTCAGGTTGCGCTGGATGACCAGCAACTGAGCAAGGTTGGCGAGCTGAAAGTGGGCGGCGATACGGTGCCGCTCTACCGTCTGGCCTACAACGCCAGCAAGTCGCTGTTGTTTGCTTCACGTGGCGACAAGCTGGTGGTGTTGTCCAACCCCGACAAACTGTACGACCACGATGCCAATGCCGACGTTGCCCCGGGCGCAGTGTCCACCCAGGCCTTGGCTGCGCTGCTTGGCGGTGCCCAGTTGTTTCCCGAGGCCTTCGGCTTGCTGCCGATGGAGGCGGGCCTCAAACAACGCATCGCCATCAATGCCGGCGTCCTTGCCATGGGCTACCAGCGCTTTATCCCCACCTTTGGTGGTATCCGCCTGGACATGGATGACAAGGGCTGGCACAGCTACCTGGCGCTGCGCGAAACCGATAATTCGCCAGACCTTGATTTCAACCCCATCTGGCAAGCGATGCCCGTGGGCGCCAGTGCTTGCGTGGCATTGCCCCTGGCCACCGACCAGCAACAACCGCTGTTGGTCAAGCTGGGCGCCGATGACCAGACCGCCAAGGCCCTGACCGGGCACATGACCGGTGCTGCGGGCCTTTGCTGGTACCCGGATTCGCACCTGTATACGCCGCTGCTGGTGGCTGGCCTGGATACCGCCGATGGCAACAAGCTGGACGCCGACCTGGGCCGGCTGTTCGGCAATACCGTTGGGGCCTGGGAAAGCAAGGTGCCAGGTGGCCAGTTCCCGGTCACCGAGCTGACCCCGCCCCAGGGTCATCAATGGCAGCGTCTGGTCAGCTCCAATTTTGGCCAGTACCGCAACCGTGACGCCGAGAAGCCGGACAGCATCACCGGCAAGGGTTTCTTCAAGGTCAGCCTGGCACGCCACGGTTCCACCTTGCTGTTCTCTCTGGACGACAAACTGGTGGACAAGGCCATGGGCGCGCTCGACAAGCATGTCGCGCCGCTGGCCGATATTGCCCCCAAGGACGCGCTGATGCCCATCTACCTGGGGCCGGATTCACTGGCGCAACTGATGCAGCAGGAAACCTTCGACAGCCTGCCTCAGGACATGGAGCCGGTGTTCCGCAACGCGGCCCAGACCCATCTGGTCCCCAGGCTGCAGAAGCTCGCCGGCTACGGCAAATACGCCCTGACCCTGCCCAAGGGCAGCGAGCCTGACGGCCTGTGGCAATGGCTGCCGTTGCAGTGGCGCGCCCTGTGAGGGGCATCAGCCTGGCCCTGCTGGCGCTGTTGTTCAGCGCTCGCCTGCTGGCGGCGCCCGCAGCTGCGCTGGACGCCCAGCAGTCCCAGGTATTCCGCGCCTGGTTCGTGCGTATTGCCGAGGAGCAACTGACCCGGGGGCCTAGCCCGCGCTGGTACCAGCAGGATTGCGCGGGCCTGGTGCGCTTCGCCGCCAACGAGGCCCTCAAGGTTCACGATGACAAGTGGCTACGCGCCAACGGCTTGTCCAACCGCTACCTGCCGCCCGAGCTGGCGCTGAGCGACGCCCAGCGCGGCTTGGCGCAACAGTGGCAGCAGGGCGGTGGCAAGGTTGGCCCGTACGTCAATGCTATCAAGCTGATCCAGTTCAATAGCCATTTGGTCAGCCGTGACCTGAACCAGGCGCGCCCCGGCGACCTGATGTTCTTCGATCAGGGCGACGACCAGCACCTGATGATCTGGATGGGCCGCAATATCGCCTATCACACCGGCACCACCACCCCCACCGACAACGGCATGCGCTCGGCAAGCGTGCAGCAACTCATGACATGGAAGGACACCCGATGGATACCCGACGCAGCCAACCCGAATTTCATCGGTGTGTATCGGCTCAATTTCCTGCGATGAGGGCTGCCCTGGTGGTGCGCCTGTGCTTGTGGATTCTGTGCCTGCTGGCGCCAGTTGGACTGGCCCGCGCCGATGACTCGGTGCCGGCCAGCGACTATGCACCGCTGGCGGGGGAGAGCTTTTTCCTGCTGGCCGACAGCAGCTTCGCCACGGACGAGCAGGCCATGGTGCGCCTGGAGGCGCCGGGCCGGGACTACCGCAGGTTTCGCATGGAGCCCTACGGCGGCGCGGACATCCGCGTGTACCGAATCGATCAGCCCCTGGAGTTTCTCAAGCGCCAGAAAAACCTGCACCGGGTGGTCAGCGAAGGTCAGTTCAAGGGGGAGGGGCTGTCCAACACCCTGGCCTATCTGTGGGACAACTGGTACCGCAAATCCCGGCGGGTGATGCAGCGTGCGTTTTCCTATGAGTCGCGCAAGGAAGTCACCGAGCAGGTGCCCGAGCTGAAGATGGGCAACGTCATCGCCACCCCCACTCAGTACGATGCCCAGCCCCAGTACGCGCCCATCCCGGGCCTGCCGCTGGTGACCCAGTTCCGCTACCCACTGTGGCAGGCCAAGCCGATCCAGCCACCCAAAGGCGTTGACCTGGCGGGTTCGTCCAGCGAGTTCATCAGCGTGTCGCCAGGCAATGTCTACATCCCGCTGGGCAAGCTGAAACCGGGGTTGTATCTGGTGGAAGCGTTGATCGGTAAATACCGCGCGACTACCGTAGTGTTCGTGTCCAACACCGTGGCGGTCAGCAAGATCGCCGGTGACGAATTGCTGGTGTGGGCAGCACGCAAGCACGAAGGTAGTTCTGTGCCCAAGGTCAAAGTGCTGTGGACCGATGGCCTGGGCGTGATGAGCAGCGGTGAAACCGACGCCGATGGCCTGCTTCGTCTAAAGCACGCCAGCCCCGAGCGCTCGTACGTGATTGGTGAAGACGCCGAAGGCGGCGTGTTCGTTTCCGAGAACTTCTATTACGACAGCGAAATCTACGACACCAAACTTTATGCCTTCACCGACCGGCCGCTGTACCGCCCGGGTGATTGGGTGTCGATGAAGATCGTCGGTCGTGAATTCAAGAACGCTCGGGATTCGGTTTCGCCGACTGCGGGTGCCGTGCACGTCAGCGTCATTGATGCGACGGGCACCACCTTGCAAGGCATGGATCTGAACCTGGATGCCAAGGCCGGCACCCAAGGTCGCTTCCAGTTGCCGGAAAATGCCGTCGCCGGTGGCTATGAGCTGCGTTTCACCTACCGCGACCAGACTTACAGCAGCGCCTTCCGCGTGGCTGAGTACATCAAGCCGCACTTCGAGATTTCCCTGGACCTGGCCAAGCAGGATTTCCGCACCAACGAGCCGATCAAGGGCAAGTTGCTATTGATGTACCCCGATGGCAAGCCGGTGGCCAACGCACGCCTGACCCTGAGCCTGCGTGCCCAGCAGTTGTCGATGGTGGAAAACGAGCTGCAGTATCTGGGGCAGTTCCCCATCGAACTGACCAGTACCGAACTGACCACCGATGCCAAGGGCTACGCCAGCATCGAGCTGCCGGCGGCCGAGAAACCCAGCCGCTACATGCTCACGGTGTTTGCCAGCGACGGCGCCGCGTACCGGGTCAAGACCACCAAGGAAATCCTCATCGAGCGCGGCGCGGCCCAGTACCAGCTAGCGGCACCGGAGCGCTTCAGTGCTGTCGGCGACAAGGTTGCGTTCACCTACAACAGCGAACAGCCCACCGTCATCAAGCCCAGTGCCTATACCTGGGTGCGTCTCGAGGATCAGAGCACCGGCGGCGGCAAGCTGGCAGCGGGTGACAACGGGTTCAGCGTGGCCTTCGACCGCCCGGGCACCTATAACCTCAATGTGGTCGATGAGCATCAGCGCATCCTCGGCGCCACCGGCCATTCCGTGACCGGTGATGGCGTCAAGGCCGTGCCGGGTACCGTCGAGATCGTGCTGGACAAGCCCGAATACAAGGCTGGTGACGAAGCCCTGGCGTTGATCACCTTCCCTGAGCCGGTGAGCGATGCGCTGCTGTCGCTGGAGCGCGACAAGGTCGAAGCCACGGCCTTGCTGACCAAGGGCGGTGACTGGCTGAAGATCGACACCATCAGCCCCACTCAGTACCGCGTACACATACCGGTCAAGGATACCTTCGCGCCCAACCTGACGTTCTCGGTGCTCTACACCAAGGGCGGGGAGTACAGCTTCCAGAATGCCGGTATCAAGGTCGTCGCGCCGCAAATCGACATCGCCATTGCCACGGACAAGGAGCAATACCAGCCAGGCGATACCGTCACGGTCGATTTGACCACTCAGTTTGCCGGCAAGCCTGTTCCCGCGCATCTGACGGTCAGCGTCGTCGATGAAATGGTCTATGCCCTGCAACCGGAAATTGCACCGGGTATCGACCAGTTCTTCTATCACCCGCGTCGCAACAATGTGCGCACCAGTGCCAGCCTTTCCTTTATCAGTTATGACGTGGCCCTGCCCGGCAGCCCTACCGCCCCGGGCAAGGCCAACCGCAGCGAGCGTGGCGTCAAGGTGCTGGAGCGGCCACGTCGCGAAGACGTCGATACCGCAGCCTGGCAGCCGGAGTTGGTCAGCGATGCAAGCGGCAAGGCGCGCTTCACCTTCCGCATGCCCGATTCGCTGACGCGCTGGCGCATCACCGCCCGGGCCATGGCTGATGAAGGTCAGGTCGGGCAGAAGAAGCAGTTCGTACGGTCGGCAAAACCCCTGTACCTGAAGTGGAGTGGGCCTACTCGCTTCCGTGCGGGTGACCAGCCTGACCTGGGCCTGTTTGCTTTCAGCGATGCCGAACAGCCGGTCAAGGCTGAGCTGGTCATCCACGGCAATGGCCCGGACCAGCGTCTGCCCCTGACGTTGAACAAAGGTATCAACTATGTTCCGTTGCCAACGGCTGCCCCGTCACCCGCGGGCAGCAAGGACCTGACAGCCGAACTGCAACAGGATGGCAAAACCCAGGACGCGCTGGCCGTACGCATCACCACCGTTGCTGATGGCTGGCAGACCGTGCGGACTCAGGCGCTGGATGTGGCCGCAGGCGATATTCCCCTGGCGCTGCCTGCAGATGCCAGCAACATCCGCCTGCGCCTGGACGACAGCCCGCAGGCGCTGTTCCGTGCCAGCCTCGATGATTTGCTCGAATACCCGTGGGGCGGTGTCGAGCAGACGGCCAGTCAGCTGCTGCCGTTGAGCATTGCTTACCCCACGTTCGGCAGTGATGCCAGCGTGCGCGATCGCCTGCGTCTGATCATGCAGAACAGCCGCCTGCGCCTGATCCAGATGGCGGGCCCGGAAGCTGCCTTTACCTGGTGGGGGGAAGACGTTGCGCCGGATGCGTTCCTCACAGCCTATGCCTACTATGCCGATTGGCATGCCAGCAAGGCGCTGGGGCTGACGTTGCCGCCGGATCACTGGCAGCGGGTCATGGATGTATATGGCAAGCGGGCGACGATGACACCGTTATTGCAGCGCGCGCTGATTCTGTCGTTCGCGCGAGAGATGCAACTGCCGATCAACACCTTGCTCAGTGGCCTGATGGAGGACTTGGCCAAGGCGGGCCCGGGCACCAATGCCAGCCTGCTGGATGATGGTGAGGACAGCGTGATCATGGCCGCGCCTGACTCTGCTCTCGGCCTGGCCAGCGCCCGGGCGCTGGTTGCGGGCTTGGCGCAGCAGGCCAAGGTTGCGCAGCCGGAGGCCTTCACGCGCCAGCTGGATGACGCCCGTCAACGGGTCGCCACCAGCGCCCAGCCCTTTGCTGCAGCGCTGGACCTGTCCCTGAAACCGGCCAACGCCGATCAGACACGCGATCTGTTGCAGCGCCTCTTGCCGCAACAGTCCACACTGGAACGTGCGCTGGCGCTGACCTGGCTGGCGCGCAATCTGGAGCAGGCCGACAAGCCAACCACCCTGGTGCCGGCTGCCGATTGGCACGCCGCAACAGGCACCACGGCCAATAATTTCTGGCAGTGGCAAGGCAGCGGTGTGCCGGGCGTACTGAACCTGAGTGGTAGCAGCGAGCGGCCAGTGCGTGCGTTGCTGACGTTCACCAGCAAACAGAGTGCGCCTGGCGATCTTCCCGTGGTGGTCAAGCGCCGCTTGCTGCGCCTGGTTCCCGGGGATGAGGCTTTCACCTTCAAGCTTGAAGTCGTGGGCAACAAACCGTTGGCCAGCGACAGCCTGTATCTGGATGAAGTGACGGTCAGTACCAAGGGCGCGCCATTGAACTTCGGCATGCTGGAGGTTCCACTGCCTCCGGGCGCAGATGTGGAGCGCACTACCTGGGGCATCAAGCTGGTGGGGCAGGGGGCAGCTGATGCGGCGCCGCTGGAGAAGGCTCGCTTCGAACCCGGGCAACTGGCCTACGGTATCGCTGTTGACAGCCTTAGCGGTGAGCTGCGTTTTCGTCACCTGATTCGTTTCTCGCAGAAGGGCCAGTTCGCCTTGCCGCCCGTGCGCTACACCCAGTTGTATGCACCGCAGCACCAGGCCGAAGAGAAGAAACCGGCGCTCGGCCAGATTACGGTCAAATAACATGACTCGTTGTCTGCTCTGCCTGCTGCTGCTCGCGCTGCCCCTGTTGTCCCAGGCAGAAGAGGCGCCGTTGCGCCTGGCCTGGGCCCGTGGGGCGGGGTACGAACTGGTGCAGTTCAGCACCACCCAGGCGGTCAGCCGGACGCCGCTGCCGGCTGACCTGCAAACGCCATTGGGCAGTCTGTGGAAGCTGTTCGTCTATGCCTGGCTGGTGGATACCGACCAGCATGAACCGTCCTACGACTGTCAGGGCGCCGACCGTGACGAGGTGTACTGTTGCACCCCAGGGGGCAGCATTGGTCGTGATGCTGCATTGGTGCATTCCTGCGGCCTGTATTTCGACCCGCGCCGATTGAAGATCGACAATGGCCAGTGGCAAGCGTACTGGCGTGGCCACAACGCGCCGCCATGGTTGGTCAACCTTGACCAGTTACAACCACAGACCCGCGTGCCCGTTGCGCAGCTGCTCGATACGTTGCGTACCTTGCCCGCCCAGCAGCAGGCACGGCAGTTATTGCTGGATGTGGTGCTTGATGCTGCCGACGGCCAGGCTGTCGGTTCGCTGGGGGGCCGGCTGCGCGTCAAGACCTGGAGCTGGCTGGCGGACGGTGATGACAAGGCGCGGCAGGGCGGGTTTGCCGGCTGGCTGCAGGACGGTACGCCGATCTGGGCCGGCGGTCGTGGCACCAGCCAGATGGTGCTGCGCCATTACGCTGATGTGCTTGGCAGTTTTCTACCCGCCCCTTGGCCGAAAGAGGCAGGTCGTTGCGTGGAAGTCGACCTGTTCGCCCGATACCCCTTGAAGGCGGTACTCACCACAACAGGTGGCCAGGCACAGGCAGGTGCGCTGCAAGGGCATTACCGTGCGGTGTTCAACAATGGCAATGATCTGGAGATAGACAGCAGCGGCGATCTTTACCTGCAGCGCGATACTGGCCAGCCGCGACTGATCGCCCGTCTTGATCGCGAAGAGTATGTAGCCCGAGTCCTGCAGCGCGAAGCCAAGAGTCAGCCTGCTGAAGCCGCGAAGGCCATGGCGGTTGCTATCCGCAGCTATCTATTGCAGAACGCTGGCCGTGCTGGCGATTGCCTCAGCATTGAAGACAGCAGCAGCCGACAACGGGTGGCGCCACGCGCGGCGAGTGCCGATGCCCGGCGCATGGCCGCCTGGACCAGCGACCTGGTGCTGGCCGGCAGCTCCGTCACCTATCACTCCGACACCCCCGGGCCGGACAGGCTGTCCTGGGCGCAGGCCGTGGAGCAGGCCGACGGCGGGCTGCGCTACGACGTCATCCTGCAGCGCGCGTACCCGCGCGCCAGCCTCAGTCGCTGGGGCAACCCGGTCGCCTCGTGTGAGCCACTGCCAGCTGCCCAGCAATGGTTGCAAAGCCAGCGGCGTGTCTGGCGGCCTGCGCTGGACAATGAAGTGGGCTACAACGAAATCAGTGCTTTCGCCGTCTGCCGCCTCGCCTACGGCCGCCCTTACGTAGACCGCGAGCGCCAGCGCATTTACGTGCGTGGCGTGTTGACCCTGCAGGACCGCCTGGACCTGACCCATGAATACCTGCACCTGGCCTTCGAGGCCCACCCCAACGGCCAGGACGAAAATTACATCGAAGGGCTTGCCCGCCATCTGCTTCTGGAATAGGCCAATGACACCGCGTACTTACCCCTCAGCCCTGTTCCTGGGTGTCTTGCTGGCGCTGCCGACAGCCCATGCCGACAACCCCGTCACGTTGGACACGCCCATTGGGGGCTGGCGTGCGGGCTCCCCGGAGGGCGAGCATTTCCGCCAGACCGTCAATTACCCCGCGTCCTCGGTCAACACACCGTCGGATCAGGCAGACACCGCCCGCATCATGGGTGATATCAAAGGCATGCCCAAATCCGCCGATCAGCCCGGCAAGGTCATCGTCAACGGCGTCGCCATGCCGTTGAAGCTGGATGGCAGCGGTCACTTCGATCGTCCCTTCTCGTTTCCCAGTGGCACCAACAGCGTCGAAGTGCGCAGCCCTGATGGCCAACAGAAGCGCCGCGTCCAGTTCCTCAACACGGGCAGTGCCAGCCCCGCCAAACTGCGCATCCTGCTGTCCTGGGACAGTGACCATACCGACCTGGACCTGCACGTCATCACCCCGGACGGCGCCCACATCTGGTACGGCGACCGCACAGCGCCCAATGGCGCCGCGCTGGATGTCGACGTAACCACGGGCTACGGCCCGGAAATCTTCGCCATGCCGGCCCCGCAGAAGGGCCAGTACCTTATATATGTCAATTACTTCGGCGGCGGGTACCGCGAGGATGAAGACGGGGAGAGTGCGGTGAAGCCGTTGACCACGGCGCAGATCACGCTGATCACGGAGGAGGGCACACCGAACGAGAAGATGGAGACGTTCCTGGTGCCCATGCGGGCGCCGGGGGAGTTGACGTTGGTGCGTAGGTTTAGTTATCCGTGAGGGGGGGGCTTTGGATTGCATGAGGGCAGGCAGGTGCATGTCTTTAGATTGTATTAAGGCCACCAGGGGCCCGTCGTTGTTTTTCTGGCGCCCTTGAGATCGAGCGCCGTCCGCACGGCGCTTCGCGGGCAGAGCCCGCTCCCACGTTTGTTTCGGGCCAGTTATGCCAGTGCCATCTCCTCGTCCGCCTTGTTTGCCCACTGGAGATCTATATTGGTGCGACCAGGCGCACCACCCACCTCCAGCGGGGCACGTTGCAACCAA
>KI547181.1:0-2717 GCA_000497835.1 gamma proteobacterium L18
CGACGTCACCAAGTTCTTTGCGCACTGCCCGGACGGTGACCTTGGCGCCGGCGGCGCGGAGGGCGTTTGCGGCGGCATTGACCTGTTCCTGCGTAATCGTTGCTTCCCGTACCATAACGATTCTATGTGTTACGTTTTGTTATGTTATCAATGTTATGTTATGAGGGGTCGCAGGGCAAGGCGGCAACTTGGGGTCGCCTCAGAAAACGGAAAATAAAGCACGCTAAGCCGGTTGCAGCGGTCGTAGCGGCCTGAACTTGCCCGCGCCGATCTTGGCGCTGCTGCGCCAGAGGTAATCGCCGGTGAGGTTGATGTGCTCCCAACCGAGCGGCGACAGGTACTGCAACAGCGCGTCATCAACGGCATGGCCGTTGCCACGCAGCGCGTGCGCAGCCCGTTCCAGATAGACCGTGTTCCACAACACGACGGCAGCCGTTACCAGATTGAGGCCGCTAGCCCGGTAGCGCTGCTGCTCGAAACTGCGGTCGCGGATTTCACCCAGGCGGTTGAAAAAC
Source organism: gamma proteobacterium L18 (assembly GCA_000497835.1). Lineage (GTDB taxonomy): Bacteria > Pseudomonadota > Gammaproteobacteria > Pseudomonadales > Pseudomonadaceae > Aquipseudomonas. The sequence continues at coordinate 516 of KI547181.1, forward strand.
ACTGCCCTGGCCAGCGCATTGCGCGCCTCGCCCTTGTTCAGGCCGGCATGCACGCGGCGGCGCAGTTCCACGCTTTGCAGCCAGTCCAGGATGAACAGCGTGCGCTCGATGCGGCCCAGCTCGCGGAGCGCCACGGCCAGGCCGTTCTGGCGTGGGTAGCTGCCGAGCTTTCGGAGCATCAGGGAGGCCGTCACCGTGCCCTGCTTGATCGAGGTGGCCAGCCGCAGGATTTCGTCCCAATGGGCGCGGACGTGCTTGATGTTGAGCGTGCCGCCGATCATGGGTTTCAGCGCGTCATAGGCGGCGTCGCCCTTCGGGATGTAGAGCTTGGTGTCGCCCAGGTCGCGGATGCGCGGCGCGAAGCGGAAGCCCAGGAGGTGCATCAGGGCGAAGACGTGATCGGTGAAGCCCGCCGTGTCGGTGTAATGCTCCTCGATCCGCAAGTCGGACTCGTGGTACAGCAGGCCGTCGAGCACGTAGGTCGAATCGCGCACGCCGACGTTCACGACCTTGGTGTGAAATGGCGCGTACTGGTCAGAAATGTGGGTGTAGAACGTCCGCCCTGGGCTGCTCCCGTATTTCGGGTTGATGTGGCCGGTGCTCTCGGCCTTGCTGCCGGTGCGGAAGTTCTGGCCGTCCGACGATGAGGTGGTGCCGTCGCCCCAGTGCTCGGCGAAGGGATGGCGGAACTGTGCGTTGACCAGATCGGCCAGCGCCGCCCCGTAGGTTTCGTCGCGGATGTGCCAGGCTTGCAGCCAAGCCAGCTTGGCGTAGGTCGTGCCGGGGCAAGACTCCGCCATCTTGGTCAGGCCCAGGTTGATCGCGTCGGCGAGGATCGTGGTCAGCAACAGGTTCTTGTCTTTGGCCGGGTCGCCCGATTTCAGATGCGCGAAATGCCGAGTGAAGCCCGTCCATTCGTCCACCTCCAGCAGCAGTTCGGTGATCTTGACGTGCGGCAGGATCATTGCCGTCTGGTCGATCAGCGCTTGGGCGGTGTCGGGTACCGCCGCGTCGAGCGGCGTGATCTTCAAGCCTGACTCGGTGATGATGGCGTCCGGCAGCTCGTTGGCCGTCGCCATACGGTTGACGGTGGCAAGCTGTGTTTCCAGCAGCGTCAGCCGGTCGTTCAGGTACCGGTTGCAGTCGGTGGCCACGGCCAGCGGCAATTCGCTGGCCTGCTTGAGGCTGGCGAATTTCGCGGGCGGCACCAGGTAGTCCTCGAAGTCCTTGAACTGGCGCGACCCCTGCACCCAGATGTCGCCGGAACGCAACGCGTTCTTCATCTCCGACAGCGCGCACAGTTCGTAGTAGCGCCGGTCGATGCCGGTGTCGGTCATGACCAGCTTCTGCCAGCGCGGCTTGATGAACTCGGTCGGCGCGTCGGCGGGCACCTTGCGGGCGTTGTCGCTGTTCATGCCGCGCAGCACCTCGATGGCGTCGAGCACGTCCTTCGCGGCGGGAGCGGCCCGCAGCTTGAGCACGGCAAGGAATTCCGGCGCGTAGCGGCGCAGCGTGGCGTAGCTTTCGCCGATGCGGTGCAGGAAATCGAAGTCCTCGGGCTGCGCAAGCTTCTGCGCTTCGGTGACGCTCTCGGCGAAGGCATCCCAGGACATGACGGCCTCGATGGCGGCGAACGGATCGCGGCCCGCCTGCTTGGCCTCGATCAGCGCCTGGCCGATGCGGCCGAACAGCCGCACCTTGGCGTTGATCGCCTTGCCGGACGCCTGGAATTGCTGCTGATGCTTGTTCTTGGCGGCGTTGAACAGCTTGCCCAGGATGCGGTCGTGCAGGTCGATGATTTCGTCGGTGACGGTGGCCATGCCCTCGATGGCAAGCGCCACCAGGGTGGCATAGCGTCGCTGCGCCTCGAACTTGGCCAGGTCGGCGGGCGTCATCTGGCCACCCTCACGGGCGATCTTGAGCAGGCGGTTCTGGTGCACCGACCGCTCGATGCCAGAAGGCAGGTCGAGCGCCTGCCACGCTTTGAGGCGTTCGATGTGTTCCAGCATGTGCCGCGAATTCGGTTTGACGGGCGATTGGCGCAGCCAGGCCAGCCAGGTCGTTTTGCCGTTGTCCCGACGCTTGAGCAGATCGTCGAGGCGGCGGCGATGCGCGTCCGACAGCGGTTCGGCCAAGGCATCGTAGATGCGCCGGTTGGCGCGGGTGATTGCTTCGGCGCTCGCCCGCTCGACGGCGTTGAGG
>KI547181.1:2882-4396 GCA_000497835.1 gamma proteobacterium L18
GCAGGCAGAATGACCGACTGCTGCCGCAGGTGCTCGATCAAGGTGCTGGCCAGCACGATGCCCTTGTCGGTCTGCAAGGCCATCTCGGTCAGCAACTGGACGGCCTGCCGGTAGTGGCCCATGGTAAAGGGCTGGAAGCCGAACACCGTTTGCAGTTCGACCAGGTGCTCGCGCCGGGTCTGCTCCCGCTGCCCGTATTCGTCCCAGCTTTCGACGCTGACCTTGAGCTGGTCGGCGACCAGTTTCAACAAGGGCGGAAACGGCGGCTCATCGACGCCCAGGATGACACCAGGAAAGCGCAGGTAACAGAGCTGCACGGCGAAGCCCAGCCGGTTGGCCGGGCCGCGCCGCTGCCGGATGATGGAGAGGTCGGTTTCGCTGAACGTGTAGTGACGGATCAACTCATCCTTGGTGTCCGGCAACGCCAGCAGGCTTTCGCGCTCGGCGGCGGACAGGATTGAACGACGTGGCATATTTACTGATCCGTTCTCAAGTATTGATACAGGGTTTCGCGACTGATTCCGAATTCACGAGCCAGCTTGGTCTTTTGCTCGCCAGCCTCGACACGTTGGCGCAGTTCGGCAATACGCTCAGACGACAGGGATTTCTTCCTGCCACGGTAGGCCCCGCGCTGCTTGGCGAGCGCGATGCCCTCGCGCTGCCGCTCGCGGATCAAGGCGCGTTCGAACTCGGCGAACGCGCCCATTACCGACAGCATCAGGTTCGCCATCGGCGAGTCCTCGCCGGTGAAGGTCAAATGCTCCTTAAGGAACTCGATGCGTACGCCGCGCTGGGTGAGGCCCTGCACCAGGCGGCGCAGGTCGTCGAGGTTGCGCGCCAGACGATCCATGCTGTGCACCACGACCGTGTCGCCTTCGCGCACGAAGGCGAGCAGCCGTTCCAGTTCGGGCCGCCGTGTGTCCTTGCCCGACGCCTTGTCGGTGAACACTTTATCCACCTGGATCTGTTCGAGCTGCCGTTCTGGGTTCTGGTCGAAGCTGCTGACGCGGACGTAACCGATGCGCTTGCGCTTCGAAGCGTTGATAACACTCCAACCCGCAGAAGTGCTCGACGTATTCCGCGCCTTCCGGGGTGAAGGCGGCATCGAGCGGGATTTCCTTGCAGCACACGCAGCAACTGGTGGTGGTCGAGTCACTTGCATTCATGGTGGCACCCCTCCATTGACTGACGAAGACGGCGAATGCCGCCGCCGGCATTGGCTTCGCGAACAGGAAGCCTTGTCCTGTGTCGCAGTCCGCTTGTCGCAATAGATCAAGACTCGCCGATGTTTCCACGCCTTCAGCCACCACATCCATGCCCAGCCCGTGCGCAAGCTGAATCACGGTGTGCACGATGGTTTGGTCGCGGCGGTCGTTGGCGAGCCCGGCGACAAACGATTGGTCGATCTTGAGCGTGCTGATTGGGCAGCACTTCAGATGTTGCAGACAGGAATACCCCGTCCCGAAGTCATCGGCGGCGAAGCGCACACCGATCTGCCGCAAGGCGTCCAGGGC
>KI547181.1:5483-7153 GCA_000497835.1 gamma proteobacterium L18
TCTGGTGCACCGACCGCTCGATGCCGGAAGGCAGGTCGAGCGCCTGCCAGGCTTTGAGGCGCTCGATGTGTTCGAGTACGTGGCGCGAGTTCGGCTTGACGGGCGACTGGCGCAGCCAGGCCAGCCAGGTCGTCTTGCCGTTGTCGTGGCGCTTGAGCAGATCGTCGAGGCGGTGCCGGTGGGTGGCCGACAGGGGATCGGACAAGGCCGCGTAGATGCGGCGGTTGGCGCGGCTGTAGGCGTTCATTGAACACCTCCTTTTCCTCATCCCGGCGCAGCAGGAAAGCTGCTTCACATCCTTGTTGAAGGTCTGCGCCGCGAGCTTCAACCCCTCGACCATCGTCAGGTAGGGGAACAACTGGTCGGCCAGTTCCTGCACCGTCATGCGGTTGCGAATGGCCAGAGCCGCCGTCTGGATCAGTTCACCCGCTTCCGGCGCGACCGCCTGTACGCCGATCAGCCGATGGCTGCCTTCCTCGATAACCAACTTGATGAAGCCGCGTGTGTCGAAGTTGGCGAGCGCACGCGGCACGTTGTCCAAGGTCAAGGTGCGGCTGTCGGTCTCGATCCCGTCGTGGTGGGCTTCCGCCTCGCTGTAGCCCACGGTCGCCACTTGCGGATCGGTGAACACCACGGCCGGCATTGCGGTCAGGTCGAGCGCCGCATCGCCGCCGGTCATGTTGATCGCGGCACGGGTGCCGGCCGCTGCCGCCACATAGACGAACTGCGGCTGGTCGGTGCAGTCGCCGGCCGCGTAGATGTTCGGGTTGCTCGTGCGCATGCCTTGGTCGATGACGATGGCACCTTGCGCATTGACAGTGACCCCCGCTGCGTCCAGCGCGAGGCTGCGCGTGTTCGGTGTCCGACCGGTGGCAACCAGCAGTTTGTCGGCGCGCAATTCACCGTGCGTGGTGGTCAGCACGAATTCACCGTCCATATGGGCGACCTGGCTGGCTTGCGTGTGCTCCAGCACCTCGATGCCCTCGGCACGGAAAGCGGCTGTCACCGCCTCGCCGATGGCCGGGTCTTCACGGAAGAACAAGGTATTGCGCGCCAGGACCGTGACCTTGCTGCCCAGCCGGGCAAAGGCTTGCGCCAGCTCCAGCGCCACCACCGACGAGCCGATTACGGCAAGGCGTTCGGGAATGGTGTCGCTCGCCAGGGCCTCGGTGGAAGTCCAGTAGGGTGACTCTTTCAAGCCCGGAATCGGCGGGACCGCCGGGCTGGCACCCGCGGCGACCAGGCAGCGGTCGAACATCACGACGCGCTCGCCACCCTCGTTCAAACGGACGGTAAGGCTCTGGTCGTCCTTGAAGCGCGCCTCACCGTGCACAACGGTGATGGCCGGATTACCGCCCAGGATGCCTTCGTACTTGGCGTGCCGCAGTTCGTCGACGCGGGCCTGCTGCTGGGCCAGCAGCTTACTGCGGTCAATCGTAGGCACAGTTGCCGCAATACCGCCATCGAACGGGCTTTCCCGGCGCAGATGGGCGATGTGGGCGGCGCGGATCATGATCTTGGACGGCACACAGCCGACATTGACGCAGGTGCCGCCGATGGTGCCGCGCTCGATCAGCGTGACCTGCGCGCCTTGCTCGACGGCCTTCAGCGCCGCCGCCATCGCGGCTCCACCGCTGCCAATGACCGCTACCTGCACCGGGGGCTCGTTG
>KI547182.1:0-2909 GCA_000497835.1 gamma proteobacterium L18
CGGTTCGTATCATCTTCACAACACCGCAATCTGGCTTCCGCTCAAATTGCTTGGGTGTTATATGGTCAAGCCTCACGGGCAATTAGTATTGGTTAGCTCAACGCCTCACAGCGCTTACACACCCAACCTATCAACGTCGTAGTCTTCGACGGCCCTTTAGGGAACTCAAGGTTCCAGTGAGATCTCATCTTGAGGCAAGTTTCCCGCTTAGATGCTTTCAGCGGTTATCTTTTCCGAACATAGCTACCCGGCAATGCCACTGGCGTGACAACCGGAACACCAGAGGTTCGTCCACTCCGGTCCTCTCGTACTAGGAGCAGCCCCTCTCAAATCTCAAACGTCCACGGCAGATAGGGACCGAACTGTCTCACGACGTTCTAAACCCAGCTCGCGTACCACTTTAAATGGCGAACAGCCATACCCTTGGGACCGGCTTCAGCCCCAGGATGTGATGAGCCGACATCGAGGTGCCAAACACCGCCGTCGATATGAACTCTTGGGCGGTATCAGCCTGTTATCCCCGGAGTACCTTTTATCCGTTGAGCGATGGCCCTTCCATACAGAACCACCGGATCACTAAGACCTACTTTCGTACCTGCTCGACGTGTCTGTCTCGCAGTCAAGCGCGCTTTTGCCTTTATACTCTACGACCGATTTCCGACCGGTCTGAGCGCACCTTCGTACTCCTCCGTTACTCTTTAGGAGGAGACCGCCCCAGTCAAACTACCCACCATACACTGTCCTCGATCCGGATAACGGACCTGAGTTAGAACCTCAAAGTTGCCAGGGTGGTATTTCAAGGATGGCTCCACGCGAACTGGCGTCCACGCTTCAAAGCCTCCCACCTATCCTACACAAGCAAATTCAAAGTCCAGTGCAAAGCTATAGTAAAGGTTCACGGGGTCTTTCCGTCTAGCCGCGGATACACTGCATCTTCACAGCGATTTCAATTTCACTGAGTCTCGGGTGGAGACAGCGCCGCCATCGTTACGCCATTCGTGCAGGTCGGAACTTACCCGACAAGGAATTTCGCTACCTTAGGACCGTTATAGTTACGGCCGCCGTTTACCGGGGCTTCGATCAAGAGCTTCGCGTTAGCTAACCCCATCAATTAACCTTCCGGCACCGGGCAGGCGTCACACCCTATACGTCCACTTTCGTGTTTGCAGAGTGCTGTGTTTTTAATAAACAGTCGCAGCGGCCTGGTATCTTCGACCGGCATGGGCTTACGGAGCAAGTCCTTCACCCTCACCGGCGCACCTTCTCCCGAAGTTACGGTGCCATTTTGCCTAGTTCCTTCACCCGAGTTCTCTCAAGCGCCTTGGTATTCTCTACCCAACCACCTGTGTCGGTTTGGGGTACGGTTCCCGGTTATCTGAAGCTTAGAAGCTTTTCTTGGAAGCATGGCATCAACCACTTCGTCGCCTAAAGGCAACTCGTCATCAGCTCTCGGCCTTAAGATCCCGGATTTACCTAAGATCTCAGCCTACCACCTTAAACTTGGACAACCAACGCCAAGCTGGCCTAGCCTTCTCCGTCCCTCCATCGCAATAACCGGAAGTACAGGAATATTAACCTGTTTTCCATCGACTACGCTTTTCAGCCTCGCCTTAGGGACCGACTAACCCTGCGTCGATTAACGTTGCGCAGGAAACCTTGGTCTTTCGGCGTGGGTGTTTTTCACACCCATTGTCGTTACTCATGTCAGCATTCGCACTTCTGATACCTCCAGCAAGCTTCTCAACTCACCTTCACAGGCTTACAGAACGCTCCTCTACCGCATCACCAAAAGGTGATACCCGTAGCTTCGGTGCATGGTTTGAGCCCCGTTACATCTTCCGCGCAGGCCGACTCGACTAGTGAGCTATTACGCTTTCTTTAAAGGGTGGCTGCTTCTAAGCCAACCTCCTAGCTGTCTAAGCCTTCCCACATCGTTTCCCACTTAACCATGACTTTGGGACCTTAGCTGACGGTCTGGGTTGTTTCCCTTTTCACGACGGACGTTAGCACCCGCCGTGTGTCTCCCATGCTCGGCACTTGTAGGTATTCGGAGTTTGCATCGGTTTGGTAAGTCGGGATGACCCCCTAGCCGAAACAGTGCTCTACCCCCTACAGTGATACATGAGGCGCTACCTAAATAGCTTTCGAGGAGAACCAGCTATCTCCGAGCTTGATTAGCCTTTCACTCCGATCCACAGGTCATCCGCTAACTTTTCAACGGTAGTCGGTTCGGTCCTCCAGTCAGTGTTACCTAACCTTCAACCTGCCCATGGATAGATCGCCCGGTTTCGGGTCTATACCCAGCGACTAAACGCGCTATTAACACTCGCTTTCGCTACGCCTCCCCTATTCGGTTAAGCTCGCCACTGAATATAAGTCGCTGACCCATTATACAAAAGGTACGCAGTCACAGAACAAGTCTGCTCCCACTGCTTGTACGCATACGGTTTCAGGATCTATTTCACTCCCCTCTCCGGGGTTCTTTTCGCCTTTCCCTCACGGTACTAGTTCACTATCGGTCAGTCAGTAGTATTTAGCCTTGGAGGATGGTCCCCCCATATTCAGACAAAGTTTCTCGTGCTCCGTCCTACTCGATTTCATGACCAAGAGATTTTCGCGTACAGGGCTATCACCCACTATGGCCGCACTTTCCAGAGCGTTCCGCTAATCTCAAAGCCACTTAAGGGCTGGTCCCCGTTCGCTCGCCACTACTAAGGGAATCTCGGTTGATTTCTTTTCCTCAGGGTACTTAGATGTTTCAGTTCCCCTGGTTCGCCTCTTGCACCTATGTATTCAGTACAAGATAACCATCTTATGATGGCTGGGTTCCCCCATTCAGACATCTCCGGATCACAGTCTGTTTGCCGACTCCCCGAAGCTTTTCGCAGGCTACCACGTCTTTCATCGCC
>AUYO01000283.1 GCA_000497835.1 gamma proteobacterium L18
AAGGTTGGCGCGGATGGGGTTCCATCGTTCACCAACGACCCCAGTGCCCAGCGCGATGCTGCTGGTCGCCCGACCCTGAATGGCTTCACTGGCCAGAGTAATTTCAGCGTCGGCGCACCGGGCGATGCTGCCCGGGCCATGGCCGGCTACCAGCAGTTGCACGACATGCGCCAGCAGTGGGCAAACGAGGATCGGCTTCAGGAGGCCTTGGCCGAAAACACCCGCAACAGTCATTTCAATGTGGTCCACGACAGCAGTCGGCCGCTGTCCAAACAAGATCAGGACCATGACAGGAAAATGGACGCCTCCATCGACGCTATGCGAGACAACAGCTTGCGCAACGTCCAGTTGGCTCAGGCCGTTTACGACGACTCCGTGCAACGCCAAGGTGTCCAGCAACAACAGCGCCAGGCCAGCCGGCTGGAAGACCTGCAGGTGGCGGCCATGGCACCCGGGGCTCCTGACTCGGCCAAACTCGCGCTTCAGCAGGCCATGGACCCAACCGGAGAGAAGGCTGCCAATCGCCAACTCACCGCGGCGAAGACAGCTCAAGCAAACGCCGCAGCCGCAAAGGACAACCAACTGGCGGCCAATGGCGGTCGGAAAGTCGGGAATCTGCCGGTGGGCCTGCAAAAGCTGGAGGATAACGATATCGAAGCGCTGGCTGGCGTGAAGAGCATGGATACCCAGCTTGGGAACATCGGTCAGCAAATCGACAACGGTACGCTCAATCTTTCATTCGTCGGAAATCTGGAGAACAAAGGCAGGAATGCTATCGGGGTGAACAATCAGGAAAGCACTAACTTTTCCTCGTTCCAATCCACCATGGAGAAGATGCGCAACGACAGCCTCCGGCTGAACAAGGGGACTCAGACCGAGGGCGATGCCGTACGCGCTTGGAATGAGTTGTTTGCCAACATCAACGACAACAAGGTGGTGAAACAGCGTCTGGCGGAAATTCAGGCCCTGAACGCCCAAGCTTCAAAGGTGCGCGTCGGCATGATCAACAGCCGTCGTAAAAACCAAGGGATTGCCCCCCTGGATACTGATGAAGTACTCGATGGCACCATTGGGTTGTCGCCCGATCCAGGTGCCCAGCAGCAGCCGGCACCGCAACCTGCAGGCCAGGCCCGTACTCAAGCGCCCGCGCCTGCGCCAGCCGCTCAGGCTCCGACTCAGAAGAAAGATCATTCCGCACTGTGGGGAGGCTAAGCGATGGCTGATAAATGGAGTGACGTGATCGCCAAGCCTGAGTACCAGGCTTTGCCCGATGATCAGAAGGCCGACGCCCAGAACCAATACTTCGACAGCGTGGTGGCGCCCAACCTCAGCAGCGGCGATGTGGGCGATGCTCGTAATCAGTTCTTCAGCGCCTATCCGGCGCCGAAGCCCGCGCCAATCCCGCAGCCGGCCCAGACCGGGCAGAGCCAGCCGCTTCCACCGGTCGGCGCATCGGCGCCGGGCTCGCCCACCGCATCCCCGCGGCCTGCTACCCCACAACCGCCCCCAGAGCAGCCTGGAATGCTGGATCGCATCGGCAACTTCTTCACCGGTGCGGATCGGCAGACCCGGGCCACCAAAGAGCTGCCGGAACTGCAGAACTCCGGCCTGCTGGCTGGCGCCGGCGTCTCTCCAGCGAAAGCGGCACAGATCAGCGCCACGCTGCTGACCACCTACGACCCGGCCGAGGCGGCCAAGATCCTGCAGGCCGCCTCGCCTGATATTGGCGTGGAGACCGACGAGAAGGGCAACATCCTGGTGGCCAACAACAAGACCGGCGCCCGGGCAGTCGTGAACAAGCCAGGCGCATCGGCCATGGACGCCCTCCAGCTTGGTGCTACGACCGCGCTGTACAGCCCTGCTGGCGGTGCGGCCGGTGCCGTGGGCGGCGGTGTGCTGAAAGGGGCCGCCGCCGTTGCTGGCGCTTCTGCCGCAACAGAGGCTGGCATCCAGGCTGCGCAGGCGGCTGCCGGCGGCACATTCGATCCGGCTGACGTAGCGATGGCGGGCGCTGGCGGTGCTGCTGGGGAAGTGCTGGCCCGTGGCGCCGGCGCACTGGGCCGGGCGGTGCGAGACAATATCGCCAGCCGCCGCGCTCAGGGCGAGAACCTGACGCAGAACTTCGACGCCGCGGTGGCGGGTGGCGAATCACCGGAGGCAGCGGCTCAACGGCTGATCGGGGACCAACCATCGCCAGTTCAGCCCGCGCCGCAGTCGGTTGTGGAGGCTGCGACCGCCGGCCGCCGATCTGCGGACAAGAAGCTCGATACCCTGGTCAACCAAGCCAACCCCGACCAGGGCGTAATCAATGCTGCGCAACAGTTGGGCATCAGCGAGCCGCTCCCGCCCGGTGCGATCATCCAAGACCCTGCGACCCTTGGCGTGGTCCAAGGCCTAGCCTCGAAGGTGGGCAGCCCGCTGGGTGCGCAGCAGGATGCCTTTCACGATGCTCTAGGCAGCCGAGCCGACCAATTCATCACGGACTTCGGTGGCAGCACGGACAAGGCGGCAGTGTCGGCCAACTTCCGTGACCAAAGCCTGGATGCCATCAACGACTTGGGCAGGCAGTCGACCGAGAGCTACGGCCGGGTGGCCGCCGCAGTGCCAAGAGATACGCCTGCTCCGGCCACAGACTCGCTTGCCCACTTCGACAATCGATTGAGCGGGCTCAACAATGACCCGTCACTGCTCAGCGATGCAGAAAAGAAGGTTCGATCAATTCTGGCGGTGGACCCTGATGCGGGTAAGGCTCCGGTGGAAATTGGCGGGCTGAAGGTGCCCGAGCGCCACGCCGATACGGCTCGCTCTCTGGCGCAAGAAGCCGACAACATCGTTGCAGGATATGGCGGTAGCTTCGATAAGGCCGCAGTCTCGGATGCTTTCAAGACGCAAACCAATGACGCCATCGACCAACTGGAGGCACAGTCAGACGCCCTGTATCAGGGGGTCAAACAGGCAATCCCAGGCAAAACCCAAGTGCCGGCGGCCAACACCGTTGGGTACGTTCGCGCCCGCCAGGCAGAGTTGGGCGACAAGCGCCTGCTGAACCGGGATCAGCAGCGAGCCCTCAGCGTTCTTGCGCCTCAAACCATTGCCGTCCCGAAGGGGGCGCTTTTCCCGGGCCAGGTCGAGAATCGCATCATCCATCCAAACTATGCCGCTATCGACCGGGTCCGAAAGGAGCTCGGGATGGCCTACAAGGGCAAAGGCGCGTTCAAGGACCTGGAGGACACCGACCGTGATGCCCTTTACTCTGCTCTCAGCCGCGATCAGGAAGCCGCGGTCAATTCGATCAGTCCTGAGCTGGGCGCCCAGTACCAGCAGGCCAAGGCCTTGGTGGCTCAGCGCAAGGGAATGGAGGAAGGACTCCAGGCCGCCATTGGCAAGGATCAGTCCGGCGCTATCACCAGCACCGTGAGCTCTGCGCTGAAGGCGCTGGCGAAGGGTAACTTCCAGGCGTTCGACCGTTCCATGGCGACCATCCCTGATAGCCTCAAGCAGCAGGTGCTGATGACTGGCATTGGTGACGTTGCCGCCGGCGGCAAAGGTAGAGATCTGAACATCCCGGCTCTAACGGCTTTTTGGTCGAACCTCAGCCAAAATGCCGGGGCTAAGGCCAGGCTGACTCAGTGGCTTCACCCTGATGCTGTCCAGCGCCTGGACAACCTGGCTTCCAACGCCGGGCGCCTGCAGGATGTTGTCACTGGCAAGACCCCAGATGGAACCCTAAGAACACCGACTTTCCAGGCGCTCGATACTGCCCGCCAGCGCATCGACCCAGTTATTCAGCAGATCCATGCGAAGGCGCGGGCAGGTGAAATGCTGACGGATCAAGACTATGCCGACCTGGCCTTACATCAGTCGCTGCTTAGCGATCAGCGCCGAGTGGCCGATGCCCACGGCGTAGCGGGCGAGTTCGACAACGCCAGGGCGCTCGCCGCAGAGCGGGCCCACTGGCACGGCAATCTGGTGAGCCTGCTCGGCAAAGAATTCAATGACGCGATCACCTCCAAGGTTGGCTATGCCATGGATGGGCTGCGGAAGGGTGAAGTAGCGCGCTTTGAGGCCGTCATGGACAAAATGCCGCCGGCCATGCAGCGGCAGGTCGTCATGACGGCACTGAACAGTGCGTTCACAAGCGGCGGTAGATCTACCTCTCGAGGTATTAATGCTCCCGGCTTTGCCAAGTACTGGGACGAGCTTTCCCGCCATCCAACCGCCAAGACGGCACTCATGAAATACCTGCCAAGCGCAGCGCAAACCGATCTGGAGAACATCGCCAAAGTGGGCAAGGGCCTCGGCAATGCCCTCAACAAGAACATCCACTCCGGTCGGATTCTGGATGTGCTGAAGGGCTACACAGAAAGCGATGGCGTCATTGCTAGGCTGTGGGACACCGGCAAGAAGGTCGCGGTAGCAAGCGGTGTGACCTCCCTGTTCGGGCACCCCGTTCTTGGAGTGCTCGCGGTCCTGGCAAGCAAATGGGCGGCCCGAGAAAAGCCGCTAATCGACGTTACGGCCTCTGCGCTTCTCGGTTCGGACCGTTTTTTGGACGCTCTCAAGGCCTTCGCGGCGGCGGGCGGCACCATGCGCTCGAACGTCGTTGCCCGGGAGAAACAGCTCATGCGCACGGCGGTCTACAAACGCTGGGTGGCGGCACTGGGACACGAATCGGCGGCCAGGGTGGCGGCAGTCGGCCCGCTCACCTACCTGACAGAGAGCACCAGGAACCGGGGCGATCAATTGCCAGCCGCCCGGTAACGGCTTTACGATGGTGCC
>KI547183.1:0-1478 GCA_000497835.1 gamma proteobacterium L18
TCTTCCGCGCAGGACGACTCGATCAGTGAGCTATTACGCTTTCTTTAAAGGGTGGCTGCTTCTAAGCCAACCTCCTGACTGTTTTAGCCTTCCCACTTCGTTTCCCACTTAGCCAATCTTTGGGACCTTAGCTGGCGGTCTGGGTTGTTTCCCTCTTGACACCGGACGTTAGCACCCGATGTCTGTCTCCCGTGATTGCACTCTTCGGTATTCGGAGTTTGCTATGGCGGGGTAATCAGCAATAGACCCCCCAACCATGACAGTGCTCTACCCCCGAAGGTGAGACACGAGGCACTACCTAAATAGTTTTCGGAGAGAACCAGCTATTTCCAGATTTGTTTAGCCTTTCACCCCTATCCACAGCTCATCCCCTAACTTTTCAACGTTAGTGGGTTCGGTCCTCCAGTACGTGTTACCGCACCTTCAACCTGGCCATGGATAGATCATCTGGTTTCGGGTCTACACCCAGCGACTCAACGCCCTATTCGGACTCGCTTTCGCTACGCCTTCCCTAATCGGTTAAGCTTGCCACTGAATGTAAGTCGCTGACCCATTATACAAAAGGTACGCCGTCACCCGTTTCCAGGCTCCGACTGTTTGTATGCATGCGGTTTCAGGATCTATTTCACTCCCCTCCCGGGGTTCTTTTCGCCTTTCCCTCACGGTACTGGTTCACTATCGGTCGATTACGAGTATTTAGCCTTGGAGGATGGTCCCCCCATCTTCAGACAGGATTTCACGTGTCCCGCCCTACTTGTCGTACACCTAGTTCCACAACGCTGTTTTCGCATACAGGGCTATCACCTGCTATGGCCGGGCTTTCCATCCCGTTCTGCTAACAATGCTGCTAAAGAGTACAAGGCTCTTCCCATTTCGTTCGCCACTACTTTGGGAATCTCGGTTGATTTCTGTTCCTGCAGCTACTTAGATGTTTCAGTTCGCCGCGTTCGCTTCCCTGACCTATGTATTCAGTCAGGGATGACCCATTCGGGCCGGGTTTCCCCATTCGGACATCTCCGGATCAAAGCTCGTTTGCCAGCTCCCCGAAGCTTTTCGCAGGCTACCGCGTCCTTCATCGCCTGTAATCGCCAAGGCATCCACCACATGCACTTGTTCGCTTGACCCTATAACGAGTGTGTCTCAAGGACACGACCGTCATAGGTCTGAGTTCTCGCGTTTGTGCCGTATTCCAAGTCATCTTTCGATCACTTTAAATACATTTTGGTTGATACAATCACAACCCGGTATCGCGTTTGTACTACAGCGTCTCATCAACGCTCGCGACACCTTTACTACATCCCATATTGTTAAAGAACAGCCAGGCTTAACGCCTGTTGGCAACAGCCAAAGACAAACACTCAGGCACTCGCCTGAATTCTTGTCTTTGACTACAACCCCAAGGTACTGGTGGAGGATGACGGGATCGAACCGACGACCCCCTGCTTGCAAAGCAGGTGCTCTCCCAGCTGAGCTAATCC
>KI547183.1:2858-3490 GCA_000497835.1 gamma proteobacterium L18
GGATCAAACTCTTCAGTTCAATCTCTGTGTGGTGCCGAAGCACCTCGCTCTTTCGAGCGGTCGCTCACTCTCAGAAAACTGACTGGCCAGGCTCCGAAGAACCCAACCAACATGTTTTACTGTGCGAGCACTGATAACTTTTGAAGCATCACAGCGACCGAAGTCACCGTGGCGTTCGCCATCAAGCGCCCACACTTATCGGTTGTTTGATTGTTAAAGAACCTCAGCGCCCGGCTTTGCCGGTTCGCTGTCGCTGCCTCGCTGACGTTGCCGTCATTTCGTTGCAGCGGAGAAACGAGATTATGCAGAGCATTCAGCGTTTCGTCAACAGTTTTTGCAGAACTTTTTTCTGCCGGTCAGCGCTGCATCCCTCCGCAACCCCAACCCACTGCCGCCCCGCAACCCTTGTCGCTGCTGCGTTTGCAGTGCGTTTCGTGTTGCGAGGGGGCGAATAGTACGGGACACCCACAGGGTTGGCAAGCACTTTGTCATAAAAGTTTTATGCAACGATAAAAGCGACGCTCTAAGCACTCAACGGGACGTGATCAACCCTGTATAGAATCTGTGCATCGGCCTCCCCTGGCCCACTTTCAAAAGGAAGCATCCATGACTATTGAAGCGACGTGGTTGGC
>KI547184.1:0-1563 GCA_000497835.1 gamma proteobacterium L18
CACGGCAAACTGGACACTGATTCCACGGCAATCTGGACGGCCATTCCAGCGCAAACTGGACACTGATTCCGCCTCAAACTGGACAGTTTGAGGCGGCCAAGAAGGGCGTAGCAACGCGGGATAACCGTGGCACTCTGGCAGATTTTTCCGGGGTGTCAGTTGGCCAACAAGAGGTTATCCATGCGTAAAATCCAAGAAGTATTGCGGCTGTATTTCGGCCACAGCCGATCGAAGCGAGAAATCGCTCGCATCATTGGCGTCTCGCCGACCACCGTGTCCGATTACTTGGCACGTGCCAAGTTGGCGGGCCTGAGTTATCCGCTGCCGTCGGAGTTGGACGAACCGTCCCTGGAACGGCTGCTGTTCCCGCCCAGCGAGCCGTCTTCGGTGCAGCGACCAGCGCCGGACTGGCTGCGCGTCCACAACGAACTGCGCGGCAAGGGCGTGACACTGGAATTGCTGTGGCAGGAGTACAAGGCCGGGCAGGAGGACGGCTTCCAGTACAGCGCCTTCTGCGACCACTACCGGCGCTGGCGCCAGCGGCTGTCGCTGTCGATGCGCCAGACCCACACGCCGGGAGAGAAGCTGTTCATCGACTACGCCGGCCAGACGGTGGCCGTGACGGACGGTGCTACTGGCGAGATCAAGCAGGCCCAGATCTTCGTTGCCGTTCTGGGCGCGTCGAACTACACCTACATCGAGGCGACCTGGTCCCAACAACTGCCCGACTGGATCGCCAGCCATGTGCGTGCCCTGAACTTCTTCGGCGGTTGCACCGAGTTGTGGGTGCCGGACAATCTGCGCAGCGGCGTGACCAAGGCGTCGCGCTACGAGCCGGACCTTAACCCGACCTATCAGGACCTTGCCAACCACTACGGCGTGGCTGTGCTGCCGGCCCGCGTACGCCGCCCCAAGGACAAATCGAAAGTGGAGAATGCGGTGTTGGTGATGTCGCGCTGGGTGCTGGCGCGCCTGCGCCATCAGCGCTTCTTCAGCCTTGGCGAACTGAACCGCGAGATGCGTGCCCTGCTGACCGCCCTGAACCAACGCCCGTTCAAGAAGCTGCCCGGCAGCCGCGCCAGCGCCTTCGCCGAAATGGATCAACCAGCCTTGCGCCCCTTGCCAGCACAGCCCTATGAGTACGCCGAGTGGAAGCTTGCCCGAGTCGGCGTTGACTACCACGTCGAGGTCGACGGTCACTACTACTCGGTTCCTTACCAACACGCACGCGAGCAGGTCGATGTGCGCGTCACCGGAGCGACGGTCGAGATCTTCCGACACGGCCAGCGGCTGGCCAGTCATGCCCACTGCGCCTTCAAGGGCCGGCACACGACGGTTGACATGCATATGCCGCGGACCCACCGCGAGGTCGCAGGCTGGAGCGCGGAGAAACTGACCAGCCGGGCTACTGCCATCGGCCCCCGCCTGCACCACGCTGGTCGAACGCTTGTTGCACCAGCGGCGCCATCCGCAGCAGGCGTTCCGCAGTTGCCTGGGTGTGCTTCGGCTGGGACAGGAGTTCGGCAACGCGCGCCTCGCAGCGGCCTGCGCGCATGCACTCAA
>KI547184.1:2513-3379 GCA_000497835.1 gamma proteobacterium L18
ACGACAAGCTGAACAAGCTGCGCCTGTTCGGCATGGCGCGCGCCTTGCACGATCAGGGCAGCCTGGACCTTGATCACCTCGGCTTCGAAGAGCGCCTCGGCCTGCTGGTTGACCGTGAGGCAACCGAGCGTGATGGGCGGCAGTTGGCTTTGCGCCTAGTGCGCGCCAAGCTCAAGCCGAATACGGTTGCCGAAGACACCGACTACCGCCACGCACGAGGACTGGACAAGCCATTGTTCCAGCGCCTGCTGGCCGGGCAGTGGCTGTCTGAGAAGCAGAACGTGCTGCTGACCGGCCCGACGGGCGTGGGCAAGACTTGGCTCGCTTGCGCGCTGGCCCACCAAGCGTGCCGTCAGGGCTACAGCGCCTACTACGTGCGCTTGCCGCGCCTGCTCGACGAACTGAGCATCGGCCGAGCCGACGGCCGTTACACCAAATTGCTCAAGCAGTTGGCCAGAATTGACGCCTTGGTGATCGACGACTGGGGTCTGGCTGTCCTCGACGATGTGCACCGCCGCGATCTACTGGAGGTGCTCGACGACCGCCACGGCGCCCGCTCGACCATCGTCACCAGCCAATTGCCGATCGATCACTGGCACGCCGCCATCGGCGATGCCACATTGGCCGACGCGATCCTCGACCGGCTCGTCCATAACGCGCATCAGCTCACGTTGAAAGGTGATTCCATGCGAAAAATGCGCGCCCGTTTGACAGCGCAGACTGACCAGGAGTAAAAACCGAACATCGACCCCGCGTCGCTGCGCCCGTAGTGTCCAGTTTGGCCTGGAACGCGTGTCCAGTTTGCGTTGGAACAGGTGCCCAGTTTGCGGCGGAGCGGGTGTCCAGGTTCGGCGGAATACGCAGTA
>KI547185.1:0-535 GCA_000497835.1 gamma proteobacterium L18
GGTGCGGTGCTGATGCTGCTGGGCGGCTGGTTCTTTTGGGTATTCGGAAAAGGCTGTTGATTCGGTGTTGTAGGTCAGCATCTACATTTCAATTTTGATTTCGTAGATTGCTGTTGACAGCCTGCATTCTTGGCGTTAGAGTTCATGTCAGGTGCTGAACACACCTTGTCAGGCGGAAGCCGCTCCCGAAAGTCAAAGCGGCTTTTTCACGTCCATAGGTTTTGCGTTGCCCCGTGATGCGGGACAATAGCGGTCTATGGCCGGGTAGCGCGCAGCTATACAAGACCCTTCGGGGGAAATCTGCGGGCGGTCCTGACACCGTGTTCAAGTACCCGGCCGCCTCTCTGAACAAGGGGCGAAATTGAACGAATGTCAGGAGGCCATCATGGCTAGTCAAAATCTTCTCTCTGTGGGTGCCACTTCCAGCGGCACCCCTCACCAGACCTTCAACTTCGACCACCTGCCAGTGCGCACCGTCAACCGCGACGGTGAAATCTGGTTCATCGCAGCGGATGTTTGCGCTGCGCTTGAGATC
>KI547185.1:2191-3068 GCA_000497835.1 gamma proteobacterium L18
GGCGCCGGGCACTCAAGGGCGACCGAAAGCTGATGCTGATGCGTGAGCATGACCTCAACCCCATGAACCGCATGGTGGTCGATACGTGGCTCAACCAGTTCCCAGAACTCGGTGCCGCCTACCGTCTCAAGGAAGAGTTCCTGAACATCTGGAATCTGGAAAACGAGTCTGACGCCAAGGAAGAGTACCGGCGCTGGCATTCCAGCCTGACCCCGGAGGAGCGCCCCCAGTGGGCGCCGCTGACCACGGCAATGAGCAACTGGGAGGCGGAAATCTTCGCCTACTTCGGTGACGGAAAGCGCAATACCAATGCCTTCACCGAGTCGATGAACCGGCAAATGAAAGACCTGAACAGGGCCGCACGGAGCATGTCGTTCGAGATGTTCCGGGCCAAGATGCTGTTCTCGGTCGAGCACAGAATGAAGCGCAAGGAAAAGCCTCGCCGGGAATCGCCCTTCACAATGGGCTATGGCGTCCCTACGGACGCTGACCTTGCACGAGCGGCACCCGCCATGGTGGACATGGGGGTGCCTATAGGGAAGCTCTTGGAGCGCTTCTTGGAGCCTCCCATCAACATCACTACACCGCCTTCGGAAGCCGGTTAGAAGTTCCCTTCATCAACCGGCTATTCCGAATACCCGTAGGTCTGCTGGCTGAGAATCCATTCCTGGAGCAGCTTGCGCTGTCGCGAAAGCTCTTCGGCCAGCAGGCGGTGCCGGTGCAGTAGTCCTTCTACCGCGGCGCGGGTGCGCGGCGATACGTCTTGGTCATCGGCAAGCACGGCGGCGACTTCGGCAATGGCGTAATCCTCGTGCCAGTCTGACAGCGCGATGCCGTTCGACGATTCACCCAGGACAGTCCACGCACGGTGGGCGGA
>KI547186.1:0-511 GCA_000497835.1 gamma proteobacterium L18
CATGGCTCATGACGCTTGTGCGCAATGCGCGCGCCGTCACGTTCCCCTCGATCTACGAAGGTTTCGGGTTGCCAGTGCTTGAAGCGATGGCATTGGGCACGCCGGTGCTGACCTCCAATGTGTCGTCACTGCCTGAGGTCTCGGGTGACGCGGCTGTTCTGATCGATCCCTACAACGTTCAGGACATTGCCGCAGGCATTCGCAGGCTCGACGCCGATGCCAATCTGCGCGCGCAACTTTCCGCCATCGGACAGTTGCAGGCGCTGGAGTTCGGGTCTGAACAGTATCAAGCCAGGCTGCGCGCCATGTACGCGCGCGTTCTATCCTTTCCAAGCAGACCATGACATTCCTTCTTTCCTTGCGACACAACGCAGCGATCGTCTGTGCCGTGGTGCTTTCCGGCTGCGCCTATCTGCCTAGCAGCGGCCCCACGGCGCGTGACATCGTGGACGCGCAGGACAGCGCCGCCAACGCGCTCGGGTTTCGCATCGCCGATCTCGATGCAGATCTT
>KI547186.1:2272-2999 GCA_000497835.1 gamma proteobacterium L18
ATATGCAATCATCGGGTGTCTCCTTGTCTATGTCGGGTCGGTTGTCATCGAGGATTGCATCGGGGAGCATAGGAGCGGGCTCTGGCAGCAAACTGCCCGGGCTGGGAGTGACGACAGGGATCGCGAGAAGGTTGTGTTGCCAGCGTTGGCATCCGACTGGGTGCACGCAACAAGGCCCGTCTCTATTGAGGAATTCCAGAAGAATTTCGCCGGAAGGCTTGGGGAACTCGGGGTTGGGGACCCGCGCGTGATCTTTGACGTCGAGCCGGGCGTGTCGATGGACACGTTCAGCGGTCGGGTGAACGGCAACATTCTCCTGCTCGGTTCTGCGGACACTTCCGGTGGTGCGGTTCGGGAGATGCTCATCATGGTACCCGGCGCTGACGCCGCAAGGATGCTCGCCGCGATACCCGTGATTGTTTGCGCATCTCGTGCTACAGGCCTGGGCCTTGTGTCGGACACCGATGACAGGACGATCTCGGAGATCGTCTACCAGGTCACACAAGGCAACCATACCTCCGGGCCGGCCGTGCGAAAGGATGGGCAACTGGAATACGCCGCCTCATTCAGTCCCGATTTGGGATTGCTCTTCGGTATCATCGTACAGCGTTAGTTGCACTACTGGCAGGATGCTTATGCCCTGCGGCATCTTTATCACGCGTGGCTCTGTTCTTACTATTGTCTAAGCTGAAGCTCGAAATTCCCTTTGATGACTTTACACGCCGCG
>KI547187.1:0-578 GCA_000497835.1 gamma proteobacterium L18
ACAGCGGCCCGGTCGAGCGGAATTGGCGAGTGAAGTGCTCGGCCACCTCCCCCTCCATGACGCCGCTGGAGCTGCCGTTGCGGATGGCAGTGGCCAGCACGTCGTGTTGCCGGGTATAGACGGTCGGCCCGGCGAGGCTTTCGCGCGCGAAAGTCGAGCAGGCCAGCAAAATGAGGGTAATAGAGAGAGTTTTCATTGGTCGTAGTAGCTCTGAACTTTTTGGTTGACGGTTTGCTGCACCCGGTTGCTCATGGTCGATGCCGGCACATCCTTGGGCACGATGTCCGCGATGAACTCGGACAGATCAATCCGGGAGAAATCGAGGGCTTGGAGCTGCGCCTGGTTGAAGCCGCCGCAGCTATTCATCGGCATCCCGAGTTGCGCGCGGCCTTGGCGATTGATGATCTTGGCCAGCTTGGAGTTAAAGCAGCAGTGGCGTTCTTTCTTCTCCACGCAGACCTTGAGCACCTTCTTGCTGCAATACGTCTCGATGTGGACGCACAGGTTTTGGCCGCGCTTCATGGCCATGACCTGCTCGGCGGAATCGCAGCTCAACCATTCCTGCACCAGCATGATTG
>KI547187.1:2209-2769 GCA_000497835.1 gamma proteobacterium L18
CTTGATGAAGGTGGTGCCAGCGGGATAGGTCGCCCCGCCATGCCAGCGGTAGGCGATCAGCTCGCCCTTCTTCACCTCCCCACCCTTGTGGATCACGTAGAGGGTGCCGGGCAGGCTGTTGGTCAGGTTGAAGGTGTAATCCAGCCAAGGGGTAGTGGCGGCGGCCAGCGCACCCACGGCGAACACACCCGCGCAAACCGTCCAGTAGATGCGCTTCGCCTTCATCACTTCATCCTCGCCCGGACTTGATCCGTGTAGTCGATGGTCACGCCGCCCAGCAGCGCCGCCTTGTTGACGATCACGCAGTTGCACTCTTGCCCCAGCGCATCCACGGTCGCGGACAGCTTCTTGGCAAAGTCGATGGTCAGCTTCTGCGCCACGGCGCGCTGCTCGTCCGTCACGTCGCCGCCCTTGCCGATCACGTCCAGGGTGCGCTTCTGGTCTTCCTCCACCAGCACCTGCAAATCCACGGTCGCCACGCGCGCCGGCATGTTGCGGTTGATGACGTAGGCCACTGGCGCGAGCGCCACCAGAGTGAGCAAGGTGGACAGCACGGCCGG
>AUYO01000294.1 GCA_000497835.1 gamma proteobacterium L18
TGCGGATTCCACGCCATCCGGACACTCAGCCCACCAACATCCGGACACCCGTTCCACGATCATCCGGACAGGCAGTCGGAGCGCAGCGACGCAGGTTCGCATTGTTAGTCTGAAGTCCCTGCTGTCGTCAATTTCGTTGCGCGTCTGCGCATCGACTCGCCCTTCAGTTCGATCCGATAAGCGTTGTGCACCAGCCGGTCGAGGATCGCGTCGCCCAAGGTCGGATCGCCGATCAGCGCATGCCATTTGTCCACCGGCATCTGGCTGGTGACCAGCGTCGAGCGGTTGCCGTAGCGGTCGTCCAGCAGCTCAAGCATGTCGCGCCGTTGCGCGGCGGTAAACGGTGCCAGGCCCCAGTCGTCCAGGATCAGCAGGTCGGTCTTGGCGTAGCCAGCCATCAGTTTGGCGAAGCGGCCGTCGCCATGGGCCAGGCCCAACTCCTCCATCAAGCGTGGCAGACGCAGGTAGCGCACGCTGTAGCCGTCGCGGCAGGCCTTGTGCGCCAGCGCGCAGGCGAGCCAAGTTTTGCCTACGCCAGTTGGCCCGCCGATGATCAGGTTCAGGCCATCACGCAGCCACTGGCCACTGCCCAGTTGCAGGATCATGGCCTTGTCCAGGCCACGCGGGCTGCGGTAGTCGATGTCTTCCAGGCAGGCGTTGTGGCGCAACCGCGCCGCTTTGAGGCGAGTAGTCAGGCGGGCGTCTTCGCGCTCGGTCACCTCACGGTCGACCATCAGGCCGAGGCGTTCATCGAAGCTCAAATCATTGATATCGGGCGTTGCGTGTTGCTCGCCCAGCGACTTGATCATGCCGTGCAGGCGCAGGGTTTGTAGCTTGTCGAGCGTTGGATTCGGTAGCATTTCGAAGCTCCTTTCTCAGGTCAGTGGTAGTAGCCCGGGCCACGCAGGTTGATGTGCTCGTCGGGCAGTAGCGGCAGGTTTTGCTGAGCCAGCGGCAGGCGCTCCAGCCCTTGGCGCAGGATCGATTCGAGGCTTTTGTAGCTGCATGCGCCCAGTGCCAGCGCCCGCTGGCACGCGGCTTCCAGCCGCGCTTCGCCGTGCTGTTTACTCAGGCGCAGGATGCCCAGGCAGGCGCGGAAGCCGTGCTGAGGGTGGATTCGGCGTTCGAGGATGTAGGCGATGACGCCAGCGGTGTTTGGCCCGGTCTGCTCTGCCCAGCGGATCAGCCGTTGCGGTGTCCACTCGGCGTGTTCGCGGTGGCTCTTGGGCATGTGCTCGGTTTGGGTGGTGTGGCGGCCTTTGTGCAGCGAGCGCAAGTGGCTGGCCACGCGCTGGTTGGCGTGGAAGCACTCGACGGTCTGGGCGGTGAGCCGCACTTCGAGTTGATGTTTCACTAACTGGTACGGCACCGAGTAAAAGTGGCCATCGACCTCGACGTGATAGTCGATATGGACGCGTACCTTTTTCCATTCGGCATAGACGTAGGGGTGTTCCGGCAGCCCTTGCAGCGCCGGTTGGTCGATGGCCTCGAAGGCTGATCGGCGTGAGCCGGGCAGCTTTTTGAAGGGCTTGTGATTGAGGCGATCCAGCAGCAATGCGATGGCGGTATTGAGTTCGCCAAGCGAGAAGAACTGGCGGTTGCGCAGCACCGCCAGGATCCAGCGTTCGACCACTTGCACGCCGACTTCGACCTTGGCTTTGTCCTTGGGCTTGCGCGAGCGAGCAGGCAAGACGGCGACGCCATAATGCTCGGCCAGATCGCGGTAGCTGGGGTTGATATCCGGCTCATAACGGTGCGCTTTAGTCACGCCACTGCGCAGATTATCGGGCACCAGGATCTGCGTTGTGCCGCCGAAAAAAGCAAAGCAGCGGACGTGCGAGCCCAGCCAGTCGGGCAGTTTCTGCGACCAGGTGGCCTCGGCAAAGGTGTAGCTGGACGCGCCGAGAACGGCGACGAAGATCTGAGCCTGGCGGATCTCGCCGGTTTGCCGGTCGATGACTGGCGCTGTTTGCCCGGCGTAATCGACGAACAGCTTTTCGCCAGCTCGATGCTCCTGGCGCATGACCACGTCGACCTTGGCGGCCCAAAGGCGGTAGTGCTCGCAGAACCAGCTGTATTGGAAGCCTTGCGGGTGAGCGAGTCTATATTCCTGCCAGAGCAAGGCCAGAGTGACGCCGGGGCGGCGCAACTCCGCGTGTACCCACGCCCAGTCAGGCATTGGGCGCTGGTCGGTCGGCACCGGCACTGCCGGTGGAAACAGCCGTCGATTCAACTCCGCATCAGAAATATCGATGGGCCACTGAAGCCCACTGGCGGCGAACCGGCAAAGGTAATCCCCTGCACTCGAATGGCCGATGGATAAGCTGGCGGCGATCTTGCGCACGGACAGGCCGGCGTCGAACTTTAGGCGTAGTACCTCTCGGATTTTACGCATGGATAAACGCTCCACGACGACCTCTTCGCTTCGAAAAAAGAGGTCGATAGTAGTGAATAGTCCTGCGTTGCTGCCTGCCTGAAAGTGTCCGGATGGCCGTGGAATCGGTGTCCGGATGCTTGTGGAATGAGTGTCCGGATCAGGGTGGAATCAGTGTCCGGATGTCGGTGGAATGGGTGTCCGGATGGTCATGGAATCCCCA